>CAWAZG010000007.1:0-25703 GCA_963786585.1 uncultured Actinomycetota bacterium | reverse complement strand
ACGGCCTTCGACTGCTCGACGGCGAGCTCGTCGACGAGGTCGTTCATCTCGTCGCCCGAGTGGCCCTTGGTCCAGCGGAAGGACACGTCGCCCCGGTCGTTCACCAGCGTGATCAGGGGCTCCCACAGGTCCCGGCTGACCACCGGCTTCTTGGCGCTGGTGACCCAGCCCCGCGCCAGCCAGCCCTTCCACCAGCCGTCACGGAAGCAGTTCACGACGTAGGTGGAGTCGCTGACGACGACGAGCGGGCCGTCCAGGGCACGCACGGCCTCGAGGGCGGCGCGGATCTCCATGCGCTGGTTGGTGGTCGCGGGCTCGCCGCCGCTGTCCTGACGGCCGTCGCGGGTAGCCCACGCCCAGCCGCCGGGGCCGGGGTTGCCGGAGCACGCCCCGTCGGTCCACACCTCGAGCGCGCCCTCGGCGGCCGGCATGTCCGGGCGCGCGGGCTTCTTGGCCTTGGCCGTCCCCGCCTTCGACGCAGCCTTCGCCGCACCGGCCTTCGCGGGCGTGGCCTCGGCGCACGCCGCGTGCGCCCAGCGCTCGCCCGAGCGTGCGATCTCCTCGCCGGGGCTCACGGGCGAGCCGCAGACGCCGCAGGTGGTCGCGTACTTCGCGGTCATCGGCACGGCGACCACCTTAGGCGGGGACGGACAGCGCCTCCGTCAGCATCGCCACGAGCGCGGCGTGCTGCGCGTCGGTCGACGATCCGACCTCCTCGTCGCTGCCGTCGAGGGCCACGGCCGCGAGGCCGGCCTTGTCGTCGATGAGCGCGGCGATCCGGGCGTCGATCGTCTGTGCGGCGAGGATGCGCCAGGCGGTGACCGGCTGCGACTGACCGATGCGGTGGCTCCGGTTGATCGCCTGGGTCTGCTCCGCGGCGGTCCACGGCAGCTCCGCCAGTACGACGTTCGAGGCGACCTGGAGGTTGATGCCGACGCCGGCCGCGGTCAGGGAGCAGACCACGACGGAGACGTCGGGGTCCTCGACGAAGGCGTCGATGTTGCGCTGCCGCACGCTCGGGGTCTGGTCGCCCCGGTCGACGGGTGCCGGACGCCCTGCTTGGCGAACGTCTCCTCGGCGGCGTCCATGACGTCCACGTGCTTGGCGAAGAACACCACCTTGCCGGCGCTGCGCGCGAGCTGGGCGGCGTAGTCGGCGGCGAGGGCGGCCTTCGCCTGCCCGATGCGCCGCATCATGCTGAACACGTTGTCGCCGGACGAGACGAGCCGGCCGCGTCCTTCTGCTCCCACGTGGCGACGCGGCGCACGAGGTCGTGGTCGATCTCGTCGGTGCTCGCGGCACCAGGGGCCGCGAGGGCGTCGGTGTAGCGCTTCACCATGCGGGCGGCGAGGTCGCGCTCGGCGGCGCGAATGGACCGGCCGGTCGGCCCGTCCAGCTCGACGGGCAGGTCGGCGATGCGGCGCGGCGGGATGTCGGCCGCGACGTCGACCTTGCGGCGACGGACGATGCCGAGGTCCACGACGCTCTCGCGCGCCGAGGCGGAGAACCCGGGATCCGCGGGCGTCAGACCGGTGGCGGTCAGGGCGTCCATCAGGTCGGCGAGCGGCTTCTTCTCGTCGATCCAGCCGAGGAACTCCCAGATGGCGAGGAAGTCCTCGATGTCGTTGATCAGCGGCGTCCCGGTGAGCGCCATCAGCAGCGGGCGCCGGTGAAGGCCCGGATGCGCTCGAGGCCCGAGCACGTGCTGCGAGCGCTGCGAGGTCTTGTTCTGATGAAGTGCGCCGTCGACGACCATCCCGCGGAACCCGAACTCCCAGCCAGCGACGTGCCCGTCGAGCACCTCGTAGTTGACGACGACGATGTCGGCGAAGCCGTCGACGGAGTCGCCGTTGCCCTGGATCGTGGTGGCCTTGCGGCGGGGGGACCACAGGCCGGCCTCGGCACCGAGTTCGTCTTGACCACGTTCGGCACGACGACGAGCAGCGGATAGGCCTTCGCCGCCTCGGCGGCGAGCAGCGCCTCGGCCGTCTTGCCCAGCCCGGGCTCGTCGGCGAGCAGGAAGGTGCGGTGACCCTCCGCGGCCGCGGCGACCAGCCGGGCCTGGTGCGGCATGAGCTCGCGGCCGCCGGCGCCTTGCGGGAGCCGGGCTCGGGCAGGGGCATGCAGACCGAGGAGCCGTCGCCGCGCGCTCGAAGGACCGCAGCAGCGGGTCGAGCAGCTCCCAGCCGCTCAGCGGCGTGGGCCGCGGTGCGGCCGGTGGCGCGGCCGAGAAGTCGGGGGCGAGGAACGGGTTCGCCATCTGCCGCGAGATCACCGACTGCGGCACCACGGCGGGCTTGGTGGGGCGGCGGTCGGTCCTCGACGGGCTCCGGGGCCTCCTCGGCCTCGGTCTCGATGCCGGCCTTGCGCAGCATGTCGCGCTTCAGCGACCGGGCGTCGTCGGTGACGACGGCGTCCTCGGACAGCAGGGCCAGGAGCGCCGGGTGGCGGATGGCGGTCTTCGCGAGGGTGGTCGCGACGTCGTCGAGACGCTTGAGCTTCTCGGTGCGTCGTGAGTTCCCGATGGTCTCGTCCGCGCGGACGCCGGGCGCGCTCCTCGCGCAGCACCAGGGCGACGGCCTGGAACTTCGTGCGCGTGGACGTCGTGACCCGGCCGCCGCGCAGGGCGTCCCGGACGTCCTCGACGGCGTGCGCGAGCACGGACATGACGTCCTCGCGCCTGCGTCCTCGCCGCCGCTGCCCGGGGGCGGTGTTGCGCCCACCGGACTGGGTTGGCCTTGTCGAGCCATGTACCTCCTCCGGAACGCCCGGCAGGGGACTGCCGGGCATCGTGCTGCGGGCGGTGTGTCGCAGCGGGAACCGGGACGGTTCCTCGGCGATTCCCACTGGGCCGCGGTCCGCGTCGCCGCGGCACCGCGGGGTCCGCGTCACCGGTCGAGGGTGACGGCATCCACCGCGCTCGCCGACCGCGCCGCAACGAGAGCACGACGTGCCGGGTCGATCTCTATCATACCGCCCGGCGATCGGCGGGACACGCGCCGGAGGGTGATCGATCATCCGCTGGACGACGGACCCTCCTCGCGCCGCTCCTGGCCTTCCGGTTCTGGGTCGCTCCCGCGCGGTAGGCCACGAACACGGCGATCGCGATGGTGATCCAGAGGGCGTAGCGGTCGACGGCGAGCACGACGTCGACGGCGTACTGACCCAGCGCGTACCCGAGGCCCGCCACCAGGCCGGCGACCAGGGCGGCGCCGACGGCGTTGGCCAGCAGGAACGTGAGCAGCCGCATCCCGGCCAGCCCGGCGAGCAGGTGCACGAGCAGGGACGGGACGCCGGGCAGGGCCGACGCGACCACGAGCAGGGGCATGATCCATGTGGGCCAGGACCGGACGCGCGCGACGAAGCGCTGCGCCCGCTCGCTGGGCACGAAGAACGGACGCCCTTCGCGCCCCAGCGCCGGCCCGCCCACCAGAACAACCAATCGAACTTGATCATTCCGATGACGCCGCGCCGACCACCAGCCAGAGCGCGGTGTCGCCGACCCGGGCGAACGCCGCGCCGCGCCGATGGCCGAGAGGCTGCCGGTGGCGAGGCTGAGCAGGACCGGGTGCGAGGCGAGGAGGAACGGGCGGAACGGGAGCGAGGCGAGCCCGAAGACGATGACCGCGACCGTCGCCCCGATCAGCACCTTGTCGGCGCGGGCCATGGGGCTGTCCCACGGGCGCATGTCGCGCCACTGCTGCTTGGCGGCCTCGATCTCCTCGGGGCTGTACTCCCGGCCGCCCCAGCGCCGGCGCGCGGGCGCCGACGTCGCGGTGCCCTCGGTGCCGGTGGTGGCGCCCCGGTGCTGCCCTCCGGGCGCCCTCGGCGGTTGCCCCGTCGGAGCCCGATCCGTCGGAGCCGTATCCCTCCGCGGCCGACATCGTCGCGCTCCTCCCGTTCCGGGCGTGCGTCCCCGGCGGGCCGGGAGGGACGTGCACGCTGGCGATCTCCACTATGCCGACGGCGCGTCGCCCCGGTCCACCGGGGACCCGGTCAGACCGGCAGGACCCGCCGGAACGCTGGGACGGCCACCACCGCGCACACGACGTGCATGACCATGAGCCCGACGACCAGGAGAAGGGACAGCCCGTACCGGAGCAGCAGCAGGTCCGGGATGAAGCTCAGCACGACGACCAGGGGCACCAGCCAGCGCAGCACTGCGGCCGGCCGGCGCGCGACGCGGCGGACCACCGCCCAGCCCGCGGCCCCGATCAGGACCCCGATCACGCTGTAGGCGATGGCGGTCGTGGGGTTGTACCCGGTGCCCTCGATCACGCCGATCAGGAGCCCGATGAGCGTGTTGACGACCGCGGCGACGACGGCCGCGAGCACGATCGCCAGCGCGATGCGCGCCGGCGGCGCGGCGGGCGGCGCGGTCTGCCGTACGGAACTGGTCACGGAGCACCCTCCCGGAGCGGTCGGTATGTCCGACTCCGTGTCAGGGTACCCTTACCTCCTTCGCCGAGCGATCATGGGCGGGCGGAGCGATCATGGTCAGCCCGGCACGCCGGTCGACTGCTCGAGCGCGGCCGGGTCGAGGCCGTCCTGCAGGCGTCGCAGCAACATCCCGAACTGCTCGGCGTCGGCGCCGAGCAGCTCCCGGAACTGGGCGCGGACCTCGGCGGTGGCCTCGTCCCACTCGGCCAGGGCCCGTCGTCCGCGCTCCGAGACGACGATGAGCACCCGGCGCCGGTCCTCGTGGTCCTGGCGGCGCAGGATGAGGTTCGCGGAGACCATGCGGTCCACGAGCTTGCTGAGCTTGGGCGCGAGGAGCATCGCGTGGTCGGCCACGATGTTCATCGGGCTGCCGCCGCGGTCGGCGAGCAGCCGCAGGATCCGCCACTGGTCGAGGCTGGAGTCGCAGCCGCGCAGGGCCTCCTCCAGCCGCCCCGTGAGGGTCCGCTCGACGAGCGAGAGGAGGCGGAGCGACTCGTCGCCGTCCGGCGAGGGCCGGTCCGCGCTGCTGGGCACCGATCGATGGTAGCGGCGACGGCGTCGTGATCGGGCAATTGCCATCGAGCAGGGGAGAACTCGTACGATCGGAGCAGCCCGGGAAGGCGGCCCGCTCGCTAGCGTCGAGCAATGGTCGACTCGACGGCTTCCCGCGGCAGAGCCGCGCGCGGTCGCGACGTCCTCGACATGGCCCTCGTGATCCCGCTGCAGGGGCCCGCCGGGATCTTCGGGCCGTCCTGCGAGAGCTGCGCCGCGCTGGCCGCGCAGGAGATCAACGCCGAGGGCGGCGTCCTCGGCCGTGAGCTGAACCTGGTCCCGGTCGACGGCGGCCGCAGCCCGGCGGAGGTCGCCACCGAGGTCGACGCGCTGGTGAGTGCAGGCGCGGTGCAGGCCGTGACCGGGTGGCACATCTCGGCCGTCCGCGAGGCGGTCGCCCCCCGCATCGGCGGCCGCGTCCCGTACGCCTACACGGCGCTCTACGAGGGCGGCGAGAACCGGCCCGGCGTGTTCCTCACCGGCGAGACGCCGGACCTCCAGCTCGGCCCGACCCTGGACTGGTTCGCCGGCACCGCGGGCGTCCGGCGCTGGATGATCGTCGGGGACGACTACGTCTGGCCGCGCCGGACCGCCACCACGGCGGCACGCTACCTGCGGCGGATCGGCGGGACGGTCTGCGACGAGGTGTTCGTGCCGCTCGGGACGACCGACTTCTCGAGCGTCGTGCACCGGGTCGAGGCCAGCGGGTGCGAGGCCGTGCTGATGCTGCTCATCGGCGACGACGCCGTCGCGTTCAACCGCGCCTTCAGCGCGTCGGGACTCGACCGCGACATCCTCCGGTTCAGCTCCCTGATCGAGGAGAACGTCCTGCTCGCCTCCGGGGCGGAGTGCACGCGCGGACTGATGACCTCCGCGGGCTACTTCGAGGACCTCGCGACGACCTCCGGGCTGGAGTTCGCCGCCACGTACTTCCGCGAGTTCGGGGACGACGCGCCGGTGCTCAACAGCCTCGGCGAGTCCTGCTACGAGGGTGTCCGGCTGCTCACCGAGCTGACGCGGCGCGCGGGCTCGACGCACGTGCCGACGATGATGTCGGTGTCCGAGGGCCTCGCGTACGAGAGCCCGCGCGGCACCGTCGAGGTCCACGACCGGCACCTGCGACAGCGGGTCTTCCTGGCGATCGCCGACGGCTTGACCTGGGACGTCGTCCAACAGCTGTGACCGTCCGAACCCGGCTCGCGACGGCCTGCGACGGTCGTTGACAGTGTCGTCGGCCCGCGGCTAGTTTCCTGGGAAATCATTTCTCACACGTGACATCTGCCACCTCGGCGGCCGGTCGCGACGAAGGGAGCCCGACGGATGCCCCTGTACGCGTACCGGTGCGGTGAGGACGGGCCCGCGGAGCTGGCGGCGCCGATGGGCGCCGCGCCGGCGACGATCTCCTGCCCGACCTGCGGCGGCGAGGCCCGGCGGATGATCACCGTTCCCCGGCTCGGCCTGGCCGACCGCACCCGGGTCGCGGCGATCGATCGCGCCGAGGCCTCGCGCACCGAACCCACGGTGGTCTCCGCGCCGCCGGCCCGGGCGTCGCGCCCGCGACCCGCCCCCCGTCTCGACCCCCGCACCGCGGCGCTGCCACGCCCCTGATCCCGTCCGCTCCCTGAACCGTCCGGCCCTCCGCCCACCGCGGCCTGCCGGAACGGCCCTGTCGTCCTGCCCTCGTCCGAAAGGGAATCCCATGCTGCTCACCCGAGTGACGCCGCCCCGTGGCTAGCGTCGGCCTGCTCTTCGTCGGCGCCGTGCTCTTCATCAACGGCGTCATGCTGCTGGGGTGGATCGACGCGAAGTCGGCCGCGCCGATGAACTTCTTCGTCGGCGGTCTGCAGATCATCACGCCGCTCTACCTGATCTTCACCGCGAACGGTGACGCCGACGTCATCCTCGCGGCGTCGGGCCTCTTCCTCTTCTCGTTCACCTACCTCTACGTGGCGGTGAACCTGACCTGGGACCTCGACGGCACCGGGCTCGGCTACTTCTGCCTGTTCGTCGCGATCACCGCCGTCGTGTTCTCCGCGCTGAACTTCTTCCGCTTCGCCGACCCGGCGTTCGGCGTGATCTGGCTGTACTGGGCGTTCCTCTGGTCCCTGTTCTTCGTGCTCCTGGGTCGCAAGCGCGACGGGATCGGGCGCTACACCGGCGCCGTGTGCGCCATCCAGGGCTGGGTGACCGCGTGGATCCCGGCGTTCCTGCTCCTCACCGGCGTCTACACGGAGATCGGCGTCCCGCTCGCGATCGGCCTCGCGATCTTCGGCGTCGTCGTGTTCCTCGCCCTGATCCCGTGGGCGCGCCGACAGCCCGCGCCCGCGGCTCCGGCCGCCCCCACCGGCGACCGCGCCGCCGTCGCCTGATCGCCCTGCGCCGCCCACCCCCCAGCTCGCCCCAGCCCGCCCCAGCAAGGAGAGTCCGATGCCCCAGAAGGTCTTCCCGCTCGACAGCACCAAGACGTTCACCGATCAGCAGATCGTCGGTCACAACCGCTGGCACCCCGACGTCCCCGCCCGGGTGCACGTCAAGCCGGGCGACTCGTTCCGGGTGGACTGCCGCGAGTGGTTCGACGGCGCGATCCACAACGACGACTCCGCCGACGACATCCTCAACGCCCCGCTCAACAACGTGCACGTGCTCTCCGGCCCGATCTCGGTCGAGGGCGCGCAGCCCGGCGACCTGCTGATCGTGGACATCCTCGACGTCGGCCCGATCCCGCAGGAGGACTCCGGTCCGCTGGCCGGACAGGGCTGGGGCTACACCGGGGTGTTCGCGAAGACGAACGGCGGCGGCTTCCTCACCGATCAGTTCCCGGACGCCTACAAGGTGATCTGGGACTTCCAGGGCGGCCAGGCGACGTCGCGCCACGTGCCGGGGGTGGCCTTCACCGGCATCGTGCACCCCGGCCTCATGGGCACGGCGCCCTCGCACGACCTGCTGAACAAGTGGAACTCCCGCGAGCAGGCCCTGATCGACACCGACCCGCAGCGGGTACCGCCGCTCGCCCTGCCGCCCCAGCCCGAGGCGGCGATCCTCGGCTCGCTCACCGGTGACGACTTCGAGCGGGCCCGCCACGAGGCGGCCAGGACCGCACCGCCGCGCGAGAACGGCGGCAACCAGGACATCAAGAACTTCACCAAGGGCAGCCGGGTCTTCTACCCGGTGTTCGTCGACGGGGCGAACCTGTCGATGGGGGACCTGCACTTCTCGCAGGGCGACGGCGAGATCACCTTCTGCGGCGCGATCGAGATGGGCGGGTTCATCGACCTGCACGTCGACCTGATCAAGGGCGGGATGTCGACGTACGGCGTCTCCGAGAACGCGATCTTCATCCCGGGCAACACCGACCCGCAGTACAGCGAGTGGATCGCCTTCTCAGGCACGTCGGTGACGCTCGAGGGCGAGCAGCGCTACCTCGACTCGCACCTCTCCTACCAGCGGGCCTGCCTGCACGCGATCGACTACCTGACCAAGTTCGGCTACTCGGCCATCCAGGCCTACATGATCCTGGGCGCCGCGCCGATCGAGGGCCGGCTGTCCGGCGTCGTCGACATCCCGAACTCGTGCTCGACGGTCTACATCCCCACCGGAATCTTCGACTTCGACGTCAAGCCCGGGAAGAACGGGCCGGCGCGGGTGGACCCGGGCATGGGAGTGCCGATGTCGAGCGCCTGAGTTCCGGCTCCCCGGGCGGCTACCCCGATCGCGATCCGCGGTCGGGGTAGCCGCGCGTCGAGCGCCCCCTGGAGCGGCCGAGCCGAGGCCGGACACCTCAGAACGGTGGCTCGTCGTCGTAGGAGCTCCGGGTCGGGATGGTCGCCGTGGGGCGGGTCTTCTGGGTGAGCTTCTGGAACCAGTCGGGGTCGATGTCGTCGCGGCTGTCGGTGCGGTCGTCGTCGGCCCAGCCGTCGTCGGGCAGGGGCCGGGGCGCGGCGGCGGGGTGCGGTACCGGGAGTGGCTCGGTGATCCTTTTGGGGTGGCTGGTGTAGGTGGTGCCGGCGCGGGTGCGGATGACGAACCGGCCGGGGCTGGGTTGGCGCACCGTCCATGGGGCGTGGTGTTTGGCGCGGTGGTCGTGGGTGCACCAGGCGCCGAGGTTCCACGACGAGGTGGGTCCGCCCCGGGCGTGGGCGAGGGTGTGGTCGAGGTCAGCCTGGTGGGCGGGGCGTCGGCACCAGGGCGCGACGCAGCGCCGGTCGCGGACCCGGATCCAGCGGTCGAGTTCGGCGCCGGGACGCCGCCGGGCCCAGTCCTGGGGGCCGGCGTTCCCGTCCGGTGGTGCGCCGGGGCGCCCGAGCTCGGAGAGCCGTTGCTGCAGCTCGCGCAGCAGCGGTCCCCAGTCGGGGTGATCGTCCGGGTCGAGGGCGGCCAGGACCGTCGTCGGGACCTGGAGCTCGACGATCGATGCCGTGCGTCCCCGCGTCCGATGCCGGCCGCGGGGACCGGGTGGTCGACGGGGTCGGCGGCGGGCGAGCAGGACGTGCTCCAGGCGGCCCTGGTCGTCGGTGAGCACGACGCGCCATTCGCCGTCACGGTGGCGCAGGGCGAGCGAGCGGGCGTCACCGGCGAGGACGGTGCCGTAGCCGGGGACGCTGCCGGGGTACTGGTCGAGCCCCAGCACGGTGGTCAGCCGCAGCCGGATCTCGACGCAGCCCTCCCGGATCCGGCCCGGCCCGGTGTCGGGCGGGTCCAGCGGCACCACGGGATCAGACACATCAGGCAGGTCGGGGACGTCGGGGAGGTCGAGGACGCCCTGCTCCGACGGTGACCGCGGCGCGGGCACGGTCGAGACGAGGTCGTCGTCAGCCGGCCCGCGATCGTCGGGGCCCGTCGCGGGCGCGCCGTCACCGGGCCGCCGTCACCGGGCCGCCGCCGGGTCCTGGTCGTCCGGGCCGTCGCCAGGGCCGTCGCCAGGGCCGTCGTCACGGGCCGTCGTCATCGGGCCCGTCGTCCGCGGGGCCGTCGTCCGCGGGGCCGTCGTCACCGGTGTCGTCGGGCCTGTCGTCGGGGTCGTCGGGGGTGTTCTGGGCGTGGTGCTCGGCGGCGAGCAGCAGGGCGATGGTGCGGTCGTCCATGCCGGCGGTGGACCCGTCGAGCAGCCGCATCCCGACCTGCAGGCGCAGCACCCCGATCGGGGTCAGCACCCCGAGGTGGCGCACCGCGACGGCGAGCGCATCGATACGGGCCTGGGAAGCCAGCCCGTCAGGGACCGGGGCGTCGCAGAACGACAGATTCGCAGTACCCGACGGGTTCGGCGACAGGATCACCCGCGCCCGAGCCTCCGCACGCCGGCGGCGCCGCTCGGCCCAGTCGGGGTCCAGCGCCGTCGCGACCTGCTCGATGCGCTCGATCAACGCCCCCACCGGCAGCTCCGGCGCCTCGGGCAGCACGATCCGGCACACCTCGTGGGCGTGGTCGTCGACGAGGTCACGGGTCTGCTCACACAGGGTGCGGGCCTTCGGTTCGTCGATCCATCCCTGGTAGAGCGCGTCGCCGACCTCGGGCAGCCGCTGCTGAAGGTCGTCGGCCAGATCGAGCTTGCGCGCCGACATGGGGCGCGACCACCCCAGCTGCGCGGACACCTCGTCGCCGGAGTACTCGTCGGAAGACGCGAGGCGCTCGGTGCGGCCGTCCTGGGCGCGCCCCAGGTGGTGGATGCCCTCGAGCAGCTCCGCGGTCGCCCGGTTCTGCAACCGCCACCGGCCCCGCACATACGCGGCCAGATCCTCACCCGTCAACGCGGCCGGCGACAGGCCCTCCAGAGCAGCGGCCAGCTCCGCGCCCGGCGCGAGAGCGTCCAGCCCGGCCACCAGGCCGACCCGGACACCGTGGTCGATGCTCACACCAAGAACGCTAGCGGCGACCCCCGACAACGACGGCCGGTCAGAGGCCCTCCGACCCTCCTCTGAAGGTCACAGACAGGTAACGATCTCCTGCTCAGAGGCGCGATCGCGACGTCCCTCTCGTCTCGACGAGCGCCGCGATCGCCCCGACCTAGCGACGACCTCTCTTCAGTTCCTCGACGTCCTCCGCCGTCCGGTCCGGGGACCGGCCGATCGCCTCGCAGAAGCCCGCCCAAGTCATGGACGGACCTGGTGCGGACGGCGGCCGGGCCCAACAGGAGACCTGTTCGTTGTAGGCCCAGGCTCCCGTCGCCGGACCCCACCGCTGCAGGCGAACTCGTTGCCGCGCAAGCCTGCCGAGAGTCGTCGCGACACGCACGCTCGTAGCCGTCGCCCGACTGTCTCCGAGCATCGAATGCCCCCGGTCCGCGACATGGGCGTGGAACAACCCGGATGGCTCGTCCGCAATCGGTACTCGACGATCCCGTATTCGACGAACGGGTCGTCCTGGTGCCGCCACCGTGCGGGTCCTCGCACACATAGCTGTCCATCTGTTCCGGAAGCCTCGACGCGCGCACGTCGTCGGCCCGAAAGCACCGCGGGCAGGTCTGGATCACGCATGCACTGTGCCCGACCACGTTCAGCGGGCGGGGTGGGCGTGCTCGTCGTCCACCACCGGACGGCAGGTCCGGATCATCGCGGCCTGGCCGCACCGCTCGCCGGCGTCGTCGAGGAGGTTCCACATCAGCACGTCCTCGATCCGGAACCGTCGTCCCGTCCGGGAGACGCGGACGCCGCCGTAGCCGTCGGACCAGCCCCGGCGCGCGGCCTCCGCGAGCAGCCGGTCGCGCTCGGCCTGTTCCTCGGGGCCCGCCGACTGCCGGGAGGGGCGTCCGATCAGGTCGTCCCACCCGTACTCGAACCACCGCAGGGCGGTGAGGTTCGCGTAGACGAACCGCGGGTCCGCGCCGCCGTGGTGGGCCAGGAGCCCGAACGGCGCCTGCTCGTACAGCCACCGCTCCCGGTCCTCGGCGTCCCCGTCGACCGGCACCAGCGCGCCGCCGACCACGCTCCGGTGGCTCTTCTCGATGCGCAGGAAGATCTCGAGCGCGGACCGCATGACGGCAGAGCGTAGGTCGTGCCGCCCGGCGGGGTACCTGGTCGCCCGGAGCTATCGAACGGTGCGGAGGTGCCCATCGCCGACGAACCGACCCGGCTGCGGGTCATGAGCTTCAACGTCCGGGGCTTCTCGTCGCCCGCGGACGGCCGGCACCGGTGGCCGCGGCGGGCAGGGCTCAACGCCGACGTCGTGCGCCGGCGGTCGCCGGACGTCCTCGGGGTGCAGGAGCTGCAGGCCGAGGCGCTCGCGACCTACCGCGACCAGCTCCCCGGGTACCGCCTCGTCCTCGGGCCGGCGGCGGGGACCCGCCGGCGTCCGGAGTACAACGCGATCCTCTACGACCCCGACCGGCTCGAGCTGCTCGGCGCCGACGGCTTCTGGCTCAGCGAGACCCCGGACGTGCCGTCCACCGCGTGGGGCTCGCGGAACGTCCGCACCGCGCACGGGGTGACCTTCGCCGTTCACGACACCGGGGTGACCTTCCGCCACGTCAACACGCACCTCGACCACTGGAGCGCCCTCGCCCGGGAGCGGGGCGCCGAGCTGTTGCTCCGGCGCACGGACGGTGGGCTGCCCACGGTGGTGACCGGCGACTTCAACTGCCCGGCCGACTCCGCACCCCACCGGTCGTTCCTCGCGGAGGGCTTCGAGGACACCTACCTCGCGGTCGGTGGGGGTGGACGTCAGGGGGAGGCCACCTTCCACGGCTTCGGGGGCGTCCGGTCCCGCGTCGTCCGCTCGTTCCACCGCGCCCGCAGCGGGCGCGCGCCCCTGCGCCTCGACTGGATCCTCGTCGGCGGCCCCGGGGGAGCCTGGAGCGTCGAGGAGGCCGCCATCGTGCGCGACCGCGACCCTGCCTCGGGCGCACCTCCGAGCGACCACGATCCCGTCGTCGCCGATCTCCGCCTCGAGGGACGGCAGCGCCCGGGCGGTACCCGCCAGTAGGGTCCAGGCGCGTGGACGGCGACGACCTCGAGGCCTACATCGACCGGTGGTCGCGGGCGCACGGTGGATACGACGTCCGTTCCTCCCGGCCCACCATGGCCTGGCTGCGCCTCGCGCACGGGCTCGGTGCGCCGTTGGCCCGTCGCGGCGTCCCGGCGACGTGGGTGACGGCCACGGGCGGGGTCGGGGCGGTCGCCGTCGGCGGTGTCGCGGCGCTCGGGGGCCGGTGGGCCCTGCTCGCCGCGGCGCTCGTGGTGGTCGTCGCGGTGCTGGACGGGATCGACGGCGCCGTCGCGGAGCTGACCGGCACCTCGAGCGCCTGGGGTCAGGTGCTCGACCAGCTCGTGGACCGCATCGGCGACGTGGCGATGATCGCCGGGCTGTGGGTGCTCGGGGCCCCCGGGCCGCTGTGCACGGCGGCGGCGGTGCTGACGCTGCTCGACGAGTCGATCCGGTCGAGCGCGGGCGCGGCCGGCATGGTCGAGATCGGCGTGGTCAGCCTCCCCGAGCGCCCGGCCCGGCTGGTGGTCGGCGGCTTCTCGCTCGCCGCCGCGGGCATCGTGCCCCCGGCGGCCGCGCTGATCGTCACCGTCGGCGCTGCCCTCTGGACGGCCATGACCCTCGTGGCCACCGTGCAACTGGTGGTGAACGTCCGGCGACGGCTGCACGGACAGCCGCGGAAGGTGCTCGACGCCGACCCCGGCGAGTAGCGACCGGAGCGCCGCATCGCCCGTACCCAGGTAGTGTCCGGGGGAGCCGCCCGAACCTCGGACCCTGGTTCTGCGAGGTCACCACCGTCGATCCGCGCCCCGAGGGACACGTTTGATGAGCTCAATGCCCGATGCTGGTGTCTCGACGGAGGCGACCCTCCTGAAGGGCGGCGGATACGCGCAGCTGTTCGCGCAGGTCCGCGAGGCCGGTCTGATGGATCGCCGACGGGCCCGCTACATCGTGAAGATCGTCGCGACGGCCCTGGCGTTCGGCGCCGTCGCGGTCGCCTTCGTGATGATCGGGGACTCGTGGTGGCAGCTGGTCACGGCGGCGGCCTTCGCGGCGCTGTTCGTCCAGTTCGGGTTCATCGGCCACGACGCCGGCCACCTCCAGATCTTCGCCAGCAAGAGGGCCAACGACGTCGTCGGCTACGTCCACGGGGACCTGCTCATCGGTCTCGGGTACGGGTGGTGGGTCGGCAAGCACAACGCCCACCACGCGAACCCCAACCACGAGGAGCGCGACCCCGACGTCGACCTCGGGGTCTTCGCCCTCACCGACGCCCAGGCCACCGGCCCGACGGCGCCGCGCCGCGGACCGATCGGCCGCTTCGTGATCCGCCACCAGGCCGGCCTGTTCTTCCCGCTGCTGCTGCTCGAGGGCGTGGACCTGCACATCTCCGCGGTCCGGTCGCTCCTCGCCCGCCGGGTGCCCCGGCTGCGGCTGGAGATCGTCCTGCTCGTGGCGCACACCGCGCTCTACTTCGCGGCGGTCTTCCTCGTGCTCTCGCCGGGCGTGGCCGTGGTCTTCATCGTCGTCCACCAGGGGCTGTTCGGCCTCTACCTCGGCTGCTCGTTCGCGCCGGGACACAAGGGCATGCCGATGCCGACCGCCACGGAGAAGCTCGACCCCGTCCGCAGCCAGGTGCTGACCTCGCGCAACATCAGGGGCGGCCGGGTCGTCGACCTCGTGCTCGGCGGGCTGAACTACCAGATCGAGCACCACCTCTTCCCGCGCATGCCGCGCATGAACCTGCGCCACGCCCAGCCGATGGTCCGGGCGTTCTGCGACCGCCACGCGATCCCGTACACCGAGACGTCCCTCATCGAGTCCTACGCGCAGGGGCTGCGGCACCTGCGGGCGGTCAGCGCCCCCGCGCGTCTCGGGACGTGAGCGACGGTCAGCCCGTCGCGACGAAGCAGTACCGGTTGATGGTGAACAGGTAGTCGGTGCCGCGCGAGCGCAGGTCGGCGGCCCAGCGCGCGACGTCCTGCTCGGTGAGGCCCTGGCGGCCGGTGACGAAGTCGCCGATGACCTCGATCGTCCCCGCGCTGTAGGTGTTCTCGTCGTAGACGGGGTTGAACAGCGGGATCAGCACGCGCTCGACGACGCGGAAGCCCGCCCGCTCCAGCAGCCCGGGCAGGACGCGGGGCAGGCGTGGGTCGACCAGGTGCTCCTCCCAGGCCGCCAGGACCCGCCGGTGCAGCTCACGGTCCGCGGCGTGCCACACCATCGACTCCCAGTCGGTGTCGAGGACGACGAACCGACCGCCCGGGCGCAGGACCCGCCGGGCCTCGACGAAGGCGCCGAGCACGTCGGTCACGTACTCGTAGACCTGCGTCGAGACGACGGCGTCGAAGGCGGCGTCGGGGTAGGGGAGCGCGCCGGCGTCCCCCTCGTCGATCCGGACCTGGGGACGGTCCAGGCAGTGCGCGGTGGCCATGGCGTTCATCGCCGGGCTGGGGTCCAGCCCGCGCACCACCCCGTCGGCGCCGACGGCGTCGGCGATCGAGGCGACCAGGAAGCCCGGACCCGAACCGACGTCGAGGACGGCCTCACCGGCGACGGGACGGAGCAGGCGGAGCACCTCGGCCCGCTGCGCGACCACGTCGGGGGTGGAGTAGACGCGCTGCAGGCGCCGGGCCCCCTCGTCGTCGAACCCCAACATGGCCATCGGACACCCCGTCCCTCGTCGGAGCAGTGACGATAGGGATGGCCCCCGGGCCGGGGACGCCGCCGATCGAGTGGCGCCCGGGTCCGTCCCGACTCGCGGCCGTCGTGCTCCGGGCGCCCGCTGCTGCGACCCTCGGACGGTCCACCGCCCCCCGCGAGGAGATCCCCGTGCCGACCACCCCGATCGCCCGCCGCGTCGCGCTCGACGGCATCACGCTCAACGTCGTCGAGGGCGGTGAGGGGCCGGCGGTGCTGCTCCTGCACGGCTGGCCAGACCGCGCCACGCTCTGGCAGCACCAGATCGACACCCTGGCGGCCCGGGGCTTCCGGGTGATCGCCCCCGACCTGCGGGGGTTCGGGGACTCCGACCGCCCCGCCGAGGTCGAGCGCTACGGGCTGCGGACGGTGCTCGGCGACCTCCTCGGGCTGCTGGACGCCCTGGAGGTCGGCGAGGTCCGCGTCGCCGGGCACGACTGGGGCGCCCTGGTCGCCTGGGCGCTGGCCGCGTTCGCGCCCGAGAGGGTCACGCGCCTCGCCGCGTTCTCGGTGGGCCACCCGCAGGCGTTCGCGTCCGCGGGCTTCGTCCAGAAGCAGCTCTCCTGGTACATGCTCTGGTTCCAGTTCCCGGGGGTCGCCGAGGCGCAGCTGCCCGCCGACGACTGGCGGTGGTTCCGCGAGTGGGCCCACGACGGCGTGCCCCGCGGCGCCGACGGCTTGGTCGACGCGCAGATCGCGGACCTGGAGCGGCCGGGCGCGCTCGTCGCGGGCCTCAACTGGTACCGCGCCAACATGCCGCCAGGGATCTTCGCGGCCACCGAGGGTCCGCTGGAGATGCCGGCGATCAGGTGCCCGGTGCTCGGGGTGTGGAGCGACCGGGACCCCGCCCTGACCGAGCGGCAGATGACCGACTCGCAGCGCTTCGTCGCCGGTCCCTGGCGCTACGAGCGCCTGCCCCGCGTCGGGCACTGGATCCCCGCCCACGCCCCGGAGCGCACGACCGGGCTCCTGCTCGAGCACTTCGCCTAGAGCGGTGAAGCTCCTCGTCGCCAACCGGGCCGAGATCGCGGTCCGGATCCTCGCCACGGCCGCGGCGATCGGCGTCCCGACCGTCGCGGTGCACCCCGACGACGACGCCGGCTGCGCACACGTCGCCCGCGCCGACGAGGCCGTCCGGCTCCCGGGTGTCGGCGCCGCGGCCTACCTCGACCTCGACGAGATCGTCGGGGCCGCCGTGCGCACCGGCTGCGACACCCTGCACCCGGGCTACGGCTTCCTCGCCGAGAACCCGGCGCTGTCCCGGGCCTGCGCGGACCGGGAGATAGCCTTCGTCGGCCCCGACCCGGACACGCTGGCGCTGTTCGGGGACAAGACCCGCACCCGCGACCGTGCCCGCGAGCTCGGCATCCCCGTGCTCACCGGCACCGAGGGACCCACCGACCTCGCGACGGCCCGGGCGTTCCTGGACGGGTTGGGTGCCGGCGGCGCGGTGATGGTCAAGGCGCTCGCCGGGGGAGGGGGGCGGGGGATGCGCCCGGTCACCGACCCCGCCGCGCTCGAGGCGACGATGCGCCTGTGCGCCTCCGAGGCCCGCGCGGCGTTCGGTGACGACGCCGTCTACGCCGAGCAGCTGCTCCCGCACGCGCGCCACGTCGAGGTCCAGGTGCTCGGCGACGGCCGGAGCACCGTGGTGCTCGGCGACCGGGACTGCTCGGCGCAGCGGAGCCGTCAGAAGCTCGTCGAGATCGCGCCGGCGCCGGCCCTGCCCGACGACGTCCGCGCCGCCCTGCACGACGCGGCCACGCGTCTCGTCGCGACCTACGCGGGGCTGGCGACGGTCGAGTTCCTCGTGGCGGACCGGCAGTCGGCCCTCCTCGAGGTGAACCCGCGCATCCAGGTCGAGCACGCCGTCACCGAGGAGACGACCGGTCTCGACCTGGTCGAGGCCGGTCTGCGGGTGGCCCACGGCGCGACCCTCGCGGACCTCGGCCTCACCGCCACCCCCGCGCCGCGGGGCACCGCGCTGCAGGTGCGGGTCAACACCGAGACCGTGGCGGCCGACGGCACGGTGACGAGCGGGGCCGGCACGCTCGTCCGGTTCCAGCCCCCGAGCGGGCGCGGGGTCCGCGTCGACACCCACGGCTACGCCGGGTTCGCCGTCGGCCCCCGCTACGACTCGCTGCTCGCGAAGGTGATCGTCACCGCCGGCTCGGTCGCCCAGGCCGCGGTGCGGGCGCGGCGGGCGCTGGCCGAGCTCGACGTCGACGGCGTCCCGGTGAACGTCGCCCTGCTCCGGGCACTGCTCGACCGGCCGGAGCTGGTCGACGGCACCCTCGACACCGCCTTCGTCGACGCGCACCTCCCGGAGCTCGTCCCGGACGTCGCGGCGGCGGAGCGGGCGCCGGTGGCGGCCCCGCCCGGCACCGGGGCGGCGCTCAGCACCACCCACGGCGTGGTGGTCGCGATCGAGGTCACCGAGGGCGACGTCGTCCCGGGCGGCGCCGAGCTCGTGGTGCTCGAGGCGATGAAGATGCAGCACGTCGTCCACGCCGGGGCCGCGGGGCGGGTCGACACCGTGGCGGTGAAGGTCGGCGACACGGTCGCCGCCGGCGTGCCCGTCGCGTTCCTCGCGCCGGTCGACGACGTCGACGCCCCGGCGCAGGACGCCACCGCGACGGACCCCGACCACGTCCGCGCCGATCTGGCCGAGTCCCTCGCCCGCCACGGGACCGGGCTCGACGCGGGACGACCCGACCCGACCCGTCGGCGGCACGGGGCGGGCCGGCGCACCGCACGCGAGAACGTCGACGACCTGCTCGACCCCGACAGCTTCGTCGAGTACGGCGCGCTCACGATCGCCGCCCAACGCGCGCGCCGCAGCGTCGAGGACCTCGTCGCCCGCACCCCCGCCGACGGGCTGATCACCGGCACCGGGGCGGTCGGGGGCGTCCCGGTGGCAGTGATGTCCTACGACTACACGGTGCTGGCGGGCACGCAGGGCGTCCACAACCACGCCAAGACCGACCGGCTGTTCACCCTCGCCGCGCGCGAGCGCCTGCCCGTGGTGATCTTCGCGGAGGGCGGCGGCGGACGTCCCGGCGACACCGACACCTCGGCGGTGGCCCAGCTCGACGTCCCGACCTTCCGGCTGCTCGCCGAGCTCCGGGGCGTCGTCCCCACCCTCGCCGTGGTCTCCGGCTACTGCTTCGCCGGCAACGCCGCGCTGGCCGGGAGCTGCGAGGTGATCATCGCCACCGAGGGCAGCAGCCTCGGCATGGGCGGGCCGGCGATGATCGAGGGCGGCGGTCTGGGGACCGTCGCTCCCGGCGACGTCGGCCCGATGGACGTGCAGTGGGCCAACGGCGTCGTCGACGTCCTCGTGCCCGACGACCCGGCCGCGGTCGCGGTGGCGCGGCGCTACCTGTCGTACGTCGCACCTTCAGCCGGCCGGCAGACGGCGGTCGAGCACGCCGACCCGCGGGCGCTGCGCCACCTCGTGCCGGAGAACCGGCTGCGCGCCTACGCGATCCGCCCCGTCCTCGACGCGCTCTTCGACACCGGCAGCGTCCTGGAGCTGCGCGGGGGCTTCGGTGCCGGGATCGTCACCGCGCTCGCCCGTCTCGACGGCCGCGCGGTCGGCGTCCTGGCCAACAACCCCGAGCACCTCGGCGGCGCCATCGACGGCGACGCGGCGGACAAGGCCACCGCGTTCCTCGACCTGTGCCGGGCGCACCGGCTCCCGGTGGTCTCCCTGTGCGACACCCCCGGGTTCATGGTCGGCCCGGACGCCGAGCGCACCGCGACCGTGCGCCGGTTCTCGGCGATGTTCGTGGCCGGGGCCCGGCTGGCGGCGCCGCTGTGCACGGTCGTGCTGCGCAAGGGCTACGGGCTCGGTGCGATGGCGATGGCCGGCGGCGACCTGAAGGCGCCCGCCCTGACCGTGGCGTGGCCGACCGGCGAGTTCGGCGGCATGGGGCTGGAGGGCGCCGTCCGGCTCGGGTACCGCAAGGAGCTCGACGCGATCGACGACCCCGAGGCCCGCCGCGAGCGCTACGACGAGCTGGTGGCGACGTACTACGAGCGCGGCAAGGCGCTCAGCGTCGCGACGGTCTTCGAGATCGACGACGTCGTCGACCCCGCCGACACCCGCGTCCTCCTGTCCCGCGCGCTGAGCCGGGCCGGTCGCATGTGAGCGCTATCGGACGGTCAGGGTCGCCGTCGGAGAGCCGTCCACCACGGCCGTCGTGAGCCGGCGGCCTCGGCCTTCCGGCGTCGCGCCTCCCACCGCTCGGCCCAGCCCGGCATGTGCGTGGCGAGCACGGCCTCCACCTCGGCGATCTCGCCGTGGCGCAGCACGTCGGCATCCGGGCCCAGGAGTGCGGCGAGGCCGCGCGGCGGGATCTCGGAGCGGTGCACCGGCACCCCGTAGCGGCGGGCCAGTGCCGCGCGCTGCTCGCCGGGGATGGCCGGGCCGGTGAGGACGAAGCGCGGGTAGGCGTGCGACGCGCGCCATCCCCGGGCGCCCTCGAGGACCTGCCCCCAGAGCGCCACGACGCCGAGCACCTCGTGATCCGAGGGACCCCACTCCAGCGTGCCCGGGTCGGTCACCGCGTAGAGCCCGCACGCGCACCGGTCACCCGGGGGCGCGTGCCGTTGCGACCCGCACGTCGCGATCATGGGCTGGCGCGCGGGCCAGGTGATCCCGGCGAGCGGGGCGACCAGCTCGGTGCGACGTTGGGCCCGCCGGCCGACGCGCCACGTGCGCCAGCCCAGGATCGGGGCCGGGAGGTCCGGGACGCCGGGGGCGCTCGCGACCGGTGCGCGCCGGACGGGATCGAGCGGCGGGAGGGTCACGACGACCGCACGTCAGGTGCGGGACGTCGCGACGGTCTCGGGATCGTCGTGCTCGACGGCTCGTTCGATCATGACGGGCTCCCGCTCCGGCGAGTCCTCGCCGGGCACGGGTGAGCTGATCGGCTCTGCGGTGAGGCGCCGACGGACGGGGCCGATGTCCATGCCGGCAACGCTGCCACGCCAGGGGTCGCCGGACCAGGGGTCCGTCCGGGCGGTTGTCCCCGACGACGTCACCTCGACTCGTGGGGCGCCGATCGGCGAGGATCCGTCGACCGTCAGACGCTCTCCGAGCCGGCCGATGAGGATGCGTTCCTCGAGCTCGGGATGGATGCCGCGCAGGCCCCTCGCGCGGGCGAGCGGGCCGAGCGTGCGGGAGAGCAGCCGCTGGGCCCACGCCGGCGGGGAGGCGGGGCGCATCGTGTCCGCCCACTCCTCGGCGAGCAGGGCGAGCTGGAGCTCGGAGACGTGTGCCCGGTGGCGGCGAGGCCCCAGTTGGTGATGATCGCTTCCTCGAACCGGCCGGCGGGCCGGACCTCGACGAGCACCCGCGCCGGCTTCTCGCCCTCCGCGGTCCGAGTGGCCGGGTGCGGCTCGTGGTCGGCGCACTCCTGACGGTGAGCGTGCGGGGCTGGTGCGCGCTCGACGCACCCCGATCTGACGGGTCGGGCGGGGTGGCGGGCCGGGAGCCAAGGCCGGGAATGAGCATCGGGTGTTCGGGATGCTTCGGTTTCCGAAGCATCTCGGGTCAGCTCAGCAGAAGGCGGCGGATCGTCCGCCGGGTCTGGGTTGTCGTTCGGGGTCGATCCAGGCCGGCGGGGTGAACCACGGGAGGCCGTCGATCATGTCGATCTGCCAGTGCCCGTGGTGGATGACCTGGTGGTGGTGTCGGCACAGCAGGGTGAGGTTGTCCAGGCAGGTCGGTCCGCCGGCGCCCCAGTGCTCGATGTGGTGGGCGTGGCAGCGGCGGGGTCGTCGGGTGCAGCCGGGGAACGCGCAGCCGCCGTCGCGGAAGTTCAGCGCCCGGCGCATCGCGTCGGGGATCAACCGGGAGCGGCGCCCGATGTCGAGGGGCTCGGACTTGCTGCCGAGGACCAGGGGGACGATGTCGGCGTCGCAGGCCCACCGTCGCACGGTGGCCGGGTCGGTCAGGGCCCCGGAGTCCAGCGTGCCGTGCCCGATCGCGAGCTGCAGCCAGCGGTGATCCATGGTGATCGTCAGCAGCGCCCGCCCCGGCCCCCGGGTGGTCTCCGGCGCCGCCGCTGGTGCGGCGGGTTCAGGCTGGCGGGGTGCGGGGATCAGCGCGTCCTCGAGCGGCACGTCCTCGCCGGTGTCCGGCTCGTCGTCCGGCTCGTCGTCCGGCTCGGTCTCGTGGTGGCGGGTGTCGGTGACCAGCCCGTGGGTTCCGAGGGCGTCGGCGAACACCTCTTTGAGCGCGCAGGCCTGCCGGTTGCCCAACGGGCGGTGGTCGTCCGCGCCGGTCGGGGTGGCCAGCACCCCGATGCCCTCGCGGATCATCTCGGCGTCGAGGGCGTCGTGGATCCGGATCCGCATCTCCAGGGTGCCGTCCGGGCCCGCGGTCATCTTCAGGTCGTCGAACAGGTCGGCGTCCTCATCCGGCGCCGCCCCGTCGGGATCGAGCCTGCGCAGCAGCGCGTCGGCGAGCCGCCGCAAGATCGCGGGCGGGAACAGGGTCGCGTTCTGCGCCAGATACGCATCGGCCGCCGGGACCTCGGCCGGGTCGACGTGCTCCATCCTGTGAATCTTGGTCATGGTGCGGCGGATGATCGCCACGTGCTCCGGGGAAATCTCCCCCGCCGCCAGCACCGTCGCGGTGCACGGCAGCCGCGGCGGCAGTGGTTGGCCGTGCAGCGTCATCCGCGGGGCCAGGTCCTCGGCCTCGGCGACCAGCCGGGCGGCCTTCGACGGATCCAGCCGCCAGTTCTCCTGCAGCAGGCGCTCGGTGCTGCGATCCCCGGTCACCGCAGCGAGCCCGAGACGCTCCAGCTCGGCGATGCGCTCCAGGCGCCGGTAGTAGGCCTGATTGCCGGCGATCTCCTCGGCGCGCGCGGCCGCGAGCGCTTCGCGCTCGACCAGCCCCACACCCCATTCGCTCATGTGTTCGATTCTAGAACCGACCCCCGACACCGCGGGGCCGGTTCGCGGAGAACGCCGGGAACGAAGCCGCGGCTACTCCGGCCGACTCGCGGTGTCTGCGGCCTCTTCGGCGATCTGCTCGAGAACGCGTTGCGAGGCAATGACCGCGACGGGCTGGGCCTCCACGGTGACGACCAGGCGTCCGCGCTGACGTGAGGCATAGGCAGGGTCCACGACCTCGACCACCTCCTGGCCGCGAGGGGGTGGCAACTGGTTGATGTTCCCGGTCCCGGGTCGATCGACGAGCGCCTTCAGTTCCGTCGCGTCGCTCTCCTGGACCATCTCGATCCACGCGACAGCGACGACGGCGGCGACGTCACCGCGCCGGACCTCGAACAGCGCTCGATAGACCGACTCGCACGGATGCGTCCCGAGGAACTCGCGGACCTCCCCTCGAGCGTCGGCGGCACACGAGCCCGAGTCAGCCTCCGCCCGCAGGGCCGAGCGGACGCCGCCCGTCACGAGCCTTCGCTGGGTGTTTCCGGACTTCTGCTTCCCGCGGGCCACGCGTGCCGGAGCGGACAGACTCGGGACGTTCGCGGTCGCCGCCGGCTCGTCCCCGCGCCGACGGCGGCCCCCTCCGCACCGACTCCGACGGCGGCCGCGATGGCCACGACCGCGGCCGCGACGATAGATCCGAGCGTGACCTTCGAGGCGTACCGACCGTCGGGAGTTCGCGGCTGGCTCACAGAATGGTCCCCCCACACGAGCTCGGCGCTCGCTGCGTCCGCCCCGCAGCGATCTTGTGCCGTCGGGACAAGCTAGATCGGAACGCCCTCGATCGGGTGATGACACACCGACCGAGAGCACCGCCGTGCTCGTACTTGACCTCGTCCGAAGCCGGGTCGAGCATCGACCGACGCGGGTGCTCGACCGGCGAGCCGCGGAGGAGCTGCTCGCCACGATGCCGGCGTACAGCCCGCGACTCGGGGTGCTGGCGACCAAGCTGCTGACGGTCTACGCCGACAACGAGGCGCAGGGCTTCCCCGTCCACCAGGCCGCGATCGCCGTGTTCGACCCGCCGACCGGCGAGATGGTCGCCCTCGTCAACGGCGACCTCCTCACCGCGGCACGGACCGCCGCGTGCTCCGCGCTGTCGATCCGGCACCTCGCCCGGCCCGGGTCGCGCGTGCTCGCCGTGCTCGGGAACGGCCCCCGGGCGCGCGAGCACGCCCGGTACGCGTGCCGGGTCCACCACTTCACCGCCGTCCGCATCGGCGCCCGCGACCCCGCCAAGGCGGCCGCCCTCGCCGCGAACCTCGAGGGCGAGGGCCTGCCCGCGCGCGGGACCACCATGACGACGCGATCGCCGGCGCCCACGTCGTGTGCGCGGCGACCAGCACCGTCGAGCCCTGCTGCGAGGGGGGAACGTCCGGCCCGGCACGCACATCCTGCGCGAGGCCCTGGTCGTCGTCGAGCACCGCGAGACCTGCCTGCAGCCGTTCCCGGCCGGTTCCAACGGGGGGGGGGGGGGGGAGGAGAGGACCGGGGAGGGAGGGGGGGGGGAGGGCGGGTGGTGGTGCTGGGCCGCCCGGCGTGACGGCCGCGGGATCGACGTCTCGCTGTAGCTCAGCCCGGCTCCGTCGCCACCGGGTGCCGGGGCTCGTAGAGGCCGAGGGTCCCGCCGCCCGGGAGCCGGATGCCGGTGAGCAGGCCCCAGCCCTGGTCGGTGACGGGGTCGACGGTGATGCCCCGCCCGCGCAGCTCGGCCGTCGTCGCCTCGACGTCGTCGCACATCAGGTAGAGCTCGCGACGGGGCCTCGTCGGTGGGGTGGACGGCGACCTCGGAGGGCGGCAGGGCGGCGATGGTCCAGCCGCCGCCGGTGTCGACCGTGCGGGTGCCGAGCAGGTCGCGGAGGAAGGCGCGGTCGGCGTCCGCGTCGGCGCTGTACAGGATGACGTGCGCACCGGTGATCATCGTCGGCTCCTCGTCGGGCGGTGGGAGCCCCAAGTCTGACCTGGTCAGCATCCTCGGCGAGCTCCAGGAGCGGGTTGTGGGCGCTGACGGCCGGCTCGCCCGGCGCGGTGTCGGGGACGAAGAGCCGCCAGTCGCCGCTGACCATCGTGGGGTGGTCGACGATCCGCACGCCGTCGGCGTAGTACGTCGCGCCCAGCACCATCCGGGAGCGGGTGGAGCGGTTGGCGCCCGCGGTGTGGAAGCACAGCGTCGAGTGGAAGCTGACGTCCCCGAGCGCGAACGGCTCGTCGGACACCTCGACCCCGGCCGCGCGGAACGTCTCGGCGACCCGGCGGTCGTACGGCGCCCGGAACTGTCGAAGGCGAGGTCGTCGACCTGCCGCCACGCGTCCATCCCGCGCGCGAAGGCCAGCGGCCCCATCGCGGCCGGCACCGCCTGCAGCGGCATCCACGTGGAGATCACGTCGTGGGAGGCCAGCGGGAAGTGGTGCGCGTCGTGGTGCCAGGGCGTCCGGCCCGCGCCGGGCTCCTTGCAGAGCGCGCTGTCGTGATAGAGCCGCAGGGCGTCGACGTCGAGCAGGGCGGCGGAGATGCCGGCGACCCGCGGGGAGAGCACCGCGGCGCGCACCAGCGGGTCCTCGCGCCACATCATCTCGCGGCTGCGCAGGCCGGAACCGGACCCGCCGCTGTCCAGGAGCGCGATCAACCGGCGCCGCAGCACCTCGGCGGCGCCCGGCGACACGACGCCGGGCAGGCGCACGAAGCCCTCGGCCGCGAAGGACGCCACCGCCGTCGACGGCACGACGTAGGGCTCGGCGAGCTCCGCCACGATCTCCGCGTCGTCCGGCAGCGGACCGGGATCGGGGGCGTCGACCGCGACGAGCGGCTCAGAGGCGCCCTCCGCGTTGTCCGCCAGGGACATGTACCAGTCCCACCACTGCTCGTTGTCCCCGTCCCAGGCCGCGGTGACGTCGGACGCCTCGCCGCGCGCGGTGGCGACTCCCAGGTGCGGGTTCACGCCGTCGCGGTCCACGTGATCACGTGGACGTCCTGCTGGAAGCGGTAGGTCCCGTCGTCACGACAGGAGGCGAGGTACCCGGCGAGCGGCTCCTGCGCCTCCATCGTCGCGAGGTCGACGGAGTCGTCGAAGACGCAGCGCTGGAGGAAGCCCTCGAGGACGGCGCGGTCGTCGGACCCGACCGTGTACCGCA
>CAWAZG010000006.1:0-1579657 GCA_963786585.1 uncultured Actinomycetota bacterium | reverse complement strand
GCAGGCCCACCTCGTACGCGTCCGGATACATCAGCGCCCACCGCACCGCCGCGGACTCCCACGGCTTGCTGGTCGCGCCCTGCTCGCCACCGACGTACTGGATCGGCTTCTGCACCCGGGCGAGCAGCGGCTCCAGCGCCGGAAACACGGACTGGACAGCGGATTCGCGCGCAACGCTCATGATGAGTCAGGGTACTCGGCGACCATCCGGCCAACCCGCACCGGAGAGCAGTTGTCCGGCACGCCCGGCCAGCCGGTGATCACCGACCGTCACCCGCGCCGGTAAAGAACCGTTTGGCTGCATCGTTGGCTGCCCGGAACGCCTGGACGAGACACGCTCTGCCAGGATAGGAGCCGACGTTTCGATGGCGGCGCGTCCGCGCCGCCCACGAAGAGCTGTCGTCACCATGAGTGAGGGGGACGGAAGAGCTCGCGCCCCGGGCAGGGGCACGGGCCGAAAGCCCGGCGAGGCCGCGGGTCTGGGAACGATGCCAGCGCCGGCCGGGCATCGACGGGCAGGGAGTGCAGGGGCGATGTACTGTCTCGGTTTCGGCGGACGGCCGGGCCAGCGGTGGAGAAGGGGATCGGATGTCGACGCCTAGCGGGGGTGGGGCGGACCCGTACCGTAAGGACGAATACGGCGCCGAGCCAGGCCCCACCGAATACCGGCTGGACGACTTCGACGTGCCTGGCGGCGGGCATCCGGAGCACACCGGCGACCAGGGCGGCTATCCGACCACCGGCCAGCCGTACGGTCAACCGCCCCCCAACTACGGGCAACAGGGCTATGGGCAGCCTGGACACGCGCAGCCCGGCTACGGCCAGCCGCCCGGCTATCCCGCGTCGGCCCCACCCGGGTCCGCGCCGCCCGGGTCTGGAGCGCCGTACGGACCGCCCGGATATGGCACGCCGCCTCCCCCGCCACCACAGAAGAGCAACACCGGCCTGATCATCGGGATCATCGTCGGCGCGGTCGTGCTGTTGTTGTGCATCGGCGGCGGCATCGGCGGATATGTCCTCCTCCAGTCGCCAGGGTCCAACCCGCCCAGTCCCGGCCCGACCGCCAGTGGCGGCGGCGGCCCGGCCGGCAGCAACCACACCGCGCCGTCCGACGGTTGTGCGGCGCTGGACCTGTCACCCTTCGCCTCCGCGATCGGCGGGACGCTGTCGACCGACACCAGTCCCAACCCGAACCCGGAGAAGAACACCTACGGCAGTTACACGAAAACCAACTGCACGGTGATGTACACCAGCAAGACCGGCTCCAGCTCCAACAAACTCACCGTCGAGATGTCGTTCTTCGACGACAAATCCGGCGCACTGCGCGACTACAACATCGACATTTCGGCCGCGGACAAGGTGTACGGGGCCAGCACCGGCGTCGCCGTGCCGGGAACCGGTGAGAAAGCACAGAAATACCGCACGCCGGCCGGCCGGCTGGTCCTGCTGGTGTTGGACGGAAACGCCGTGTTCGACACCGAGTACTCCGGCCCCGACTCCGACGAGACGTCGCTACAGGACAGCAACGAAGCGGCGCTGCTGGCGCTGACGCAGGGCGCGATGCGGAAGACGGTGGGATAGGGCGTGTCGGGACAGTACGGATCGGGCGGCGGGTACGGCTCGCCGCCGTACGGGGGAAGTCCTCCGTATGGCGGGCAGCCCTACCCGGGCCCGCCTGGCTACGGGCCGCCACCGCCGGGGCCACCGCCACCGCAGAAGCGGCGCACCGGTCTGGTCATATTGACTGTGGCCGGCGTGGTGGTGGTGCTGCTGGCGATCGTCGGGGCCACCTCGTTCTTCGTCCTGCGGGCCGTCCCGTCGGCCGGCCCGTCGGCGGCAGCCAGCCAGCCGGTGCCCAGCGCCGTGTCCACCAGCGGCGGCGGCACGGTCGGCGCCACCCACGTCGCCCCGACGGACGGTTGCGCGCCCGTCGACCTGAAGACGTTCGAGACGACGCTGAAGTTGCGTAAGGTCACGAATGTTTCGCCCAACCCGGCGCCGAAGGTCCAGACCTACGGCACGACGCTGATCAGCAGCAACTGCGACGGCACCTACGAGTCCGGCGACCCGAACAACCCGTTCCCGACCGACGTCGGCCTGAACATCACCGTCTACCTCCCGACCTCCAGCAATCCCAAGGGGCTGGCGGCGAAGTCGTTCACCGACGACACCCACCCTCGACGTACGGCCCTCCGATCGCCGTGCCCGGCATCGGCGAGAAGGCCGTCAAGTTCGTGAGCAAGGCTGGAAACTGGGAGCTTTTCGTACTGGACAACAATGCCATTTTCGATCTGCAGTACACCGGCCCCGGCACGACCTCGGGCGCGGCGACTTTGAAGGCATACGAGGCGGCGTTGATCGTACTGGTGAAAACGGCGTTGACCAGAACCGCGAAGAAATAGATGTCGGTCACACCCGTGGCAGGTGGCACTAATCGGGGATCTGGCGGCCACCGGCAAGAACCATAATCCAATACCGGAACCTGAAGTACACGGCAGCAGCTGAAGGGTAACGAGGTGTCAAACTACGGAGATCCCAACTACGGGCAGCAGGGCGGCCAGGGCGGCTACGGCGGGGATCCGTACGGCGCCCAACCCGGCGACCCGACCTACCAGGGTCAGCCAGGTGGCTACGGCGACCCGACGTACCAGGGTCAGCCCGGCGGCTACGCCGACCCCAACTCGGCTCCGCCCGGCTACGGCTCGCCGGGCTACGCCGATCCGAACTCGGCGCCACCCGGATACGGCCCCGGCGGCCCCGGCTACGGCGACCCCGGCTTCGGCGCTCCGCCGCCCCCGCCGCCGCCGAAAAAGAGCAGCACCGGCCTGATCATCGGCATCGTGGCGGCGGTCGTCGTCGTGCTGCTGTGCATCGGCGGTGGGGTCGGCGCGTTCCTCATCTTCAAGCCCGGCTCGACGCCGAGCCCGAGCTCCACCGGTGGCGGCGGCACCGACCCGAGCACCGGCCCGACGGGCAGCACGGACGGCGGTGGCGGCGGCCCGGCGGCGGCGGCCGGCGCCACCCACAAGGTGCCGTCAGACGGTTGCGCGGTGGTCGACTACGCCGGCTTCGGCAAGCAGTTCGGCTTCACGCTGGACAGCAGCCAGAGCCCCAACCCCAAGCCGGAGACGTTCCAAGTACTCGGACTTCACGACCACCAGTTGTGAGGTCGCGTACGTACAGGGCAGTGACAACCCGGAGCTGGAGGTCGAGCTGACCATCCAGACCGGCAGCAGTGCCACGTCGGACGCGTCGCGGGACTACGACTCGGAGATCAAGTCGTCCAACGGCGTCTACGGCTCGCCGATCACGGTCAACAACCTCGGTCAGAAGGCCACCGGTTACAAGGCAGGCAGTGGTTCGCTGCACCTGTACGTCCTCGACGGCAACATGGTGATCCACGTGAAGTACTTCAACCCCGGCTCCGACCATGCGGTCAGCCAGGGCGACACCTTCCAGAAGGCCGTCAGCGCGGCCGCGCAGACCGCGATGAACCGCACGGTCTGATCTGGCACCTCCCGAACGGCCCCGGTACGCACCCCGCGCACCGGGGCTTTTCGCTGCTCCAAGATCTCCAGAAAGCGCCGCAGGGACTCCCTACGTGCGCCACGCGCACGTAGGGAGTCCCTGCGGCCAATCGGTGGATCAGGCCTTGGCGACGGCGACTCGTACGGAGCCGCCGTCGGCGACCTCGGTCGACGGCAAGTCGCCACTCAAAGTCCCGAACGCGAGCGACAAGGCCAAAGTCTCGCCCGTCACCAACTCGCGATGGGCCTCCACCGCGGCGCGTACGGCGTCCGACGACGGCTCCAGGGTCAGGTGGATCCGGTCGGCCACGTCGAGCCCGGCGTCGCGGCGCGCCTGCTGGACCGCGCGGATCACGTCCTTCGCCAGCCCCTCGGCGGCCAGCTCCGGCGTGACCTTCACATCCAGCACCCGACCCCGGCGTCGCCGGGCAGCGGCGCGGACGAGTCGGCGTCGGTGGGCGTGAGCCGCAGGTCGTATTCCATCTTCCCGCAGCTCGACACCTCCTGCCGTCACCACGCCGCCGGAGACCGACCAGTCGCCGGCCTTGACGGCCTTGATGACCTTCTGCACGTCCTTGCCCAGCCGCGGTCGCAGCGCGCGCGGCACCAACGACAGCACCCGCTCGCAGTAGCCGGCCACGTCGGTGGTGAGCCGCACCTCCTTCACGTTCACCTCGTCGGCGATCAGGGCCTTGAAGGGCTCCAACGCCTCGACATCGGCGACCGCGACGGTCAGCGACGCTAGCGTAGCCGGACGCGCAGCTTTCGCGCCTTCCGCAGGGAAACGTCGAAGTTGACCGACGTCGACGCCAAAGTCCTTGTGCTCGGACCGATCCCGACCGCGGGGGCGAGCCGGGTGACCCCGTTGACGACGTTGGCGTGGGTGATGGCGACGCCCTTCGGCCGTCCGGTCGATCCCGACGTGTACATCACGTACGCGAGATCCGACGGCCGCGCGGGGCAGGCTCGCACGGCCTGCGAGACGAAGTCGATTTCCTCCACCAGGACCCGCGGGATGTCGTTGTCCGGCAGGACATCCTGCGCTTCGACGTCGGTGAGCACCAGTTGCGGGCGGGCGTCCGAGAGAATGAGGTCGAGACGCTTGCTCGGGTATTCCGGGTCGATCGGCAGGTAGGCCGCCGCCGGACTTCAGCACGCCCAGCAGACCGGGAACCAGGTCGGCTGAACGCGACAAAGCCAGTCCCACCAAGGACTCCGGCGCGGCGCCGCGTTCGGCGAGGGCACGCGCCACGCTGTCCGCCCGCGCGTTCACCTCGGCGTAGGTCAGCGAGACGTCGCCGCACACCATGGGCAGCGGGTTGGAGACCTCGAGCTCGGCCTCGCCGCCCGGAGCACCCCGCAGCACGACCTCGACGGGCTGGCCCGGGGCGTGGCGGGCGGCGTTGGTGAGCGCCTCCGGGGTGATGCGGTAGAGCGTGCGCCCGCACTCGTCGGGCACGACCTCGGCCAGCTCGTTGCGGAGGGTCACCGGCGTGCCGCGGCGCGCACGCCGTCGAGGAGGCGGTCCAGGTCGTCCAGGGTCGGCTGCGGCGGCCGCTGGGCGGGATCGACCCCGGCGTCGGCCTCGTCGTCGGTGTCCGGGTCGCGCAGGACGCCGAGGATCGCCCGCAGGTCGACCAGCGCGTCGCGGGCCCCCGCCCGGATGACCTCGAGCGCGTCGCGGATTTCCTCGGGCGAGGCGGACCGGCGGTGGGCCAGCGCCCCGGCGTGCAGGGAGACCATCGACAGACGGTGGGCGAGGACGTCGTGCATCTCGCGGGCGATCCGGGTGCGCTCGGCCGTCCGGGCCGCCTCGGCCCGCAGCGCCGCCTCGGTCTCGGCCCGTTCGGCCCGCTCGACCAGCGAGTCGAGCAGCTCGTGGCGGGCGCGGACGGCGGCGCCGACGGCCACGACGGCCGCGGTGATGATGACGGCGTACCCGAAGGTCTCCCAGGACGCGGCCTCGTCGGACTGCGCGCGGAACAGGCCCTGCAGGGGACCGATCGCCAGCGAGAGGACGGCGAGCGCCACCGCCGTCGGCCACGGCCGGCGCACGGCGAGGGAGAAGGTGGCCACCGCACCCGCGAGCCAGGCCGACGTGCACAGCACCGTGAGGGCGAAGACGACCAGTGCCGAGCCGACCGGGGCGCGGCGGCGGGCGAGCAGCACGAGGGCGGACAGGACGCCGCCGACCAGGTCGATCCACCACCACGCCGGCGCCTCGCCGCCCTGCACCGGACGCTCGGGCCACTGCGCGAGGTAGACCCCGAGCAGGGCGACGGCGAGCGCGCCGGCGTCGTAGAGGCGCGCGACGAGCGCGGTGGGCGGCACGGAGGTCACGCTAGCGCCGCCGTCCGACACGCCGCCCCGGCCGAAGGTCGACCGCGGTCGGTCCCTTCGACGGTGATCTCCGGCCGGTGCGCCGTGGTCGCCGGCCCCGCCGCGCCGCGACGCTCGTCGGCATGACGCTCACGGCTCCGCCCACGACCGCAGGCCCGTCCGCGCCCGCCTCGGTGCCGCGTCTCGCGCGGTGGCCCGTCGGCGCCGTCGCCGCAGCCGTCGCCGCCGCGCACCTGGCCGTCGCGTGGCTTCCCGGCTGGTGGTTCGACGAGGCACTCATGCTGGCGATCGGGCGCCACCACCTCGACTGGGGCTCGGTCGACCAGCCGCCGATGGCCCCGCTCGTCGCAGCCCTGATGGACATGGTCGCGCCCGGCAACGTGCTGGTGCTGCGGCTGCCGGCCGTCGCCGCCACCGCCGCGACCGTGGTGCTCGCCGCGATGATCGCGCGCGAGCTCGGCGGGGACACGCGGGCGCAGACCCTCACCGCGATCGCCCAGGGCACCGGGCTCTGGCTCACGCTCAGCGGCCACTGGCTCACGCCGTACACGCTGGAGCCGGTGACCTGGCTGGTGATCGGGTGGCTGCTCGTGCGGTGGTGGCGGGTGCGGGACGACCGCCTGCTGCTCGCCCTCGGCGTCGCCCTCGGCGTGGCGGCCCAGACGAAGTTCCAGGTGCTGCTCCTGGCCGCCGTGATGCTGGCGTCGGTCGCGGTGCTCGGACCGCGGGCGTTGCTGCGCCGCCCGCAGCTGTGGGCCGGGGCCGGCATCGCGGCGGCGATCGCCGCGCCCACGCTGATCTGGCAGGCCCTCCACGGATGGCCCCAGCTGCGGATGGGACCGATCGTGGCCTCGGAGGCCGCGTCCCTCTACCAGGGACGCCCCGGGATCATGATCTCCCTGCTCGCAGCGGCCGGGGTGATGGGCGTGCCGCTGGTGCTGTTCGGGCTGTGGCGCCTGGCGCGCGACCCGGCGCTGCACGACCTGCGCTCCCTCGCGCTCACGACGCTGGTCCTCTACGTGTTCTTCTCGGTCACCCTCGGCCGCCCGTACTACCTGGCGGGGCTCTACGGGCTGCTCGCGGCGGTGGGCGCGGTCGGCCTGCAGCGCCGCCGCGAGGCCGGGCACCGCCGCCTGCGCTGGGTGGCCTGGCCGGCGACCGTGCTGAGCGCCGCGGCGGCGGTCGCGGTGCTGCCGGGGTCGGTGGCGGCGGCCGCGCCCGCGGTCGGCGAGCAGGTCACGCAGGCGACGACGCGGGCGTACGACGCGCTCCCGCCTGACCGGCGCGCGCACACCGGGGTGATGGCCGAGTCCTACATCTACGCCGCCCTCCTCGACGCCCAGGCCCCGGAGGGGACGCTCCCGCCCGCGATGAGCAGCAATCGCAGCTACGGGTGGTTCCCGCCGCCCGGGGACGACGTGGACTCGGTCCTCTACGTCGGGTCGACCGCCGACGAGCTGCGGCCGTGGTTCGCCGAGGTCCGGCCGGTCGGGGAGGTCGGGAGCGACGCGCAGGTCTGGCTGGCCACCGGCCGGCTCGCCCCGTGGGACGCCGTCTGGCCGAGCCTGCGCCACCTCGACGTCCAGTGAGGATGCGCTGGTCAGCGCCTGCGGTTCTGGAACCACCAGCGCAGGAGGACGACCAGCGCCGCGAGCATCCCGAGCAGCGCCACGACCGCGCCGACGGTGCCCCCGAGGGAGTCGAACGCCGTGGTGGTGAGCAGGAGGTCCACGCCCCCGAGGCTATCGTGGGGCCCGTGCGGCTGACCCATTTCCGCCGGCTCATGGACGACGAGTTCGGGGCCGTGCGTGCCGGATCGATCGCCCGCGACCACGTCTTCGGCGCGCTCCGCGGGCGCACCGTCGAGCAGGCCCTCGAGGACGGCCACGAGCCCCGCGACGTGTGGCGGGCGGTGTGCGCCGAGTTCGAGGTGCCCGCCGAGAGGCGCTGAGCACACCCGGGGCAGACCCGGGGAAACCCGACACGCCGGTCGGCGACCGGGACTCGGTATCGAACAGGTGTTCGTCTACTCTCCTCCGTACGGCCGCCGTGCGGCGTCAGCGTCGCCGCCGTCCGTCCACAACCGTTCCGTTCCTCCACAGGGCGGCCGGTCCGGCTCCACCGTTGTCGGACCCCCCGCCTAGCGTCGGCGCCAGAGAGTCGACCCCTGACACCCACGACCTTCGACGCAAGGTGGCATTCCATGGCACAGGCACCGGATCGCGACAAGGCGCTCGAGCTCGCCCTCGCCCAGATCGACAAGCAGTTCGGCAAGGGCTCGATCATGCGGCTGGGCGACGACGGCCGGGCGCCGGTCAACGTCATCCCGACCGGATCGATCGCCCTCGACGTGGCGCTCGGCGTCGGCGGGCTGCCCCGCGGCCGCGTGGTGGAGATCTACGGCCCGGAGTCCTCGGGCAAGACGACGGTCACGCTGCACGCGGTGGCCAACGCGCAGGCCCAGGGCGGCATCGCGGCGTTCATCGACGCCGAGCACGCGCTCGACCCGGAGTACGCCAAGGCCCTCGGGGTCGACACCGACGCGCTGCTGGTCTCGCAGCCCGACACCGGTGAGCAGGCGCTCGAGATCATGGACATGCTGATCCGGTCGAACGCGCTGGACGTCATCGTCGTCGACTCGGTGGCCGCGCTCGTGCCGCGCGCCGAGATCGAGGGCGACATGGGCGACAGCCACGTCGGCCTCCAGGCCCGCCTCATGAGCCAGGCGCTGCGCAAGATCACCGGTGCGCTGCACGCCTCGGGCACCACGGCGATCTTCATCAACCAGCTGCGCGAGAAGGTCGGCGTCATGTTCGGCTCGCCGGAGACCACCACGGGTGGCAAGGCGCTGAAGTTCTACGCCTCGGTCCGGCTCGACATCCGCCGCATCGAGACGCTCAAGGACGGCGCCGACGCGGTGGGCAACCGGACGCGGGTCAAGGTCGTGAAGAACAAGGTGGCCCCGCCGTTCAAGCAGGCCGAGTTCGACATGATCTACGGCACCGGCATCTCCAAGGAGGGCTCGCTGATCGACATGGGCGTCGAGCAGGGCTTCGTGCGTAAGTCGGGCGCCTGGTACACGTACGAGGGCGACCAGCTGGGGCAGGGCAAGGAGAACGCCCGCAAGTTCCTGCGCGACAACCCCGACGTCGCCGACGAGATCGAGAAGCGCATCAAGGAGAAGCTCGGTATCGGGCCGAAGCTCGACGCCGAGGCGCCCGCCGCGGCGCCCGTCGACTTCTGAGTCGGATGGGTCTCGGTCAGGGGGTCGGGCGGCGCCGGTCGTCGCGGGGACGTGCGCCGGAACCACCCGAGGCCGACCGTCCCGATCACGCGGCCGATCCGCCCGCCGACCCCGAGTCGGTGGCGCGCACGATCTGCCTGAACCTGCTCACCACCCGGGCCCGCTCGCGCGCCGAGCTGGCCGATGCCCTCGCCCGAAAGGACGTCGACGACGACGTCGCCGGCCGCGTGCTCGACCGTCTGGGCGCCGCCGGGCTGGTGGACGACGCCGCGTTCGCCGAGCAGTGGGTGTCCTCGCGGCACCGGCACCAGGGCCTCGGCAAGCGGGCGCTGTCCGGGGAGCTGCACCGCAAGGGCGTCGACCGCGAGACGGCCACGGCGGCGGTCGAGGAGATCGGCCGCGACGACGAGCGCGCCCGCGCCCGGGCACTGGTCGACCGGCGGCTGCCCTCGCTCGCCCGCTTCGAGCACGCTGTGGCGGCCCGCCGGCTCGTCGGGATGCTCGCGCGCAAGGGCTACGACGCGGGCGTGGCGTACGGGGTCGTCCGCGAGGCGCTCGCGGAGCGGCCGTCCCCGGACGAGACGGGGGACGAGGCGCTGGACGACCTGCTGTCCGATCCGGACGCCGACCACCGCTGACGCCCGTCGCGACGGCCCCGATCACCCGACGTGGCCATCGTCACGCCGCGAGACGGGGGTGGCCCGGGCGACACCGAGGTTTGACGCGTCGTAGTGTGCGGCCCACCACAGAGCGTCGCCGCGCCGTGGTTCCCTGCGGCTCTCCGCCCCGTACCGCGGCGGTCCCGGCGACGCGGAACGTCATCGCAGACGAGGACCGGGGTGCCGTGACCACCACACACGACTCCGGGACGTACCGGCCGCCGGCGCCGGGACGACCCGACATCCGACAGCGAACCCTGCGCACCGACCGCTGGTGGCTGGCGCCACTGGCGAACGCGCTGGGCCTGACCACCTTCGTCGTCTACGCGACGATCCGGTCGCTGTGGGGCTCCGCGTACTACGTGGAGCAGTACCACTACCTCTCGCCGTTCTACTCGCCCTGCGTGAGCGCCTCGTGCATCCCCGAGGCGAGCCACCTGGGCCAGTGGTTCGGCGAGATGCCGTGGTTCCTGCCCTACGCGCTCGTCTCGCTGCCGTTCCTGCTCGGCTTCCGGCTGACCTGCTACTACTACCGGAAGTCGTACTACCGGGCGTTCTGGTCGTCGCCGCCGGCGTGCGCCGTCGCCGAGCCGCACGCGAAGTACTCCGGTGAGACGCGGTTCCCGCTGATCCTGCAGAACGCGCACCGCTACTTCTTCTACGTCGCGTTCGCGATCTCGATCCTCAACACCTACGACATGGTGCTCGGGTTCCAGAGCACCGACCCGGCCACCGGGCAGACGTCGTTCGGGATGGGGCTGGGCACGCTCATCCTGCTGATCAACGTGATCGGGCTCTGGCTCTACACGCTCTCGTGCCACTCCTGCCGCCACATCACCGGCGGACGGCTGAAGCACTTCTCGAAGCACCCGGTGCGCTACAAGCTCTGGACCACGCTCTCGAAGCTCAACACCCGCCACATGCAGTTCGCCTGGCTGACGATCGGGACGCTGATCCTGGCTGACTTCTACGTGATGCTCGTGGCGAGCGGCACCATCTCCGACCTGCGGATCGTGAACTGATGACCGACCCGGGAACCACCACCGCGTTCGAGGCGGCCGGCGCGCCCAGCACAGGCCCCGACGGCCATGCCCCCGTCACCCACCACACCTACGACGTCGTCGTCATCGGCGCCGGCGGGGCAGGCCTGCGGGCCGCGATCGAGGCCCGCCTGCGCGGCAAGCGGGTCGCGATCATCTCGAAGTCGCTGTTCGGCAAGGCCCACACGGTCATGGCCGAGGGCGGGATCGCCGCGTCGATGGGCAACGCGAACCCCCGCGACAACTGGGAGGTCCACTTCCGCGACACCATGCGCGGGGGCAAGTTCCTCAACAACTGGCGCATGGCCGAGCTGCACGCCAAGGAGGCGCCGCAGCGGGTGTGGGAGCTCGAGACCTACGGGGCCCTCTTCGACCGCACGCCCGAGGGCAAGATCAGCCAGCGGAACTTCGGCGGGCACCAGTTCCCGCGGCTCGCCCACGTCGGCGACCGCACAGGGCTCGAGCTGATCCGCACCCTGCAGCAGAAGATCGTCTCGCTGCAGCAGGAGGACTTCGCCCGCACCGGCGACTACGAGTCCGACCTCGCGGTCTACCACGAGTACACGGTCACCGAGCTGCTCAAGGACGGCGACCGGATCGCCGGCGCCTTCGGCTACCGGCGTCCCACCGGCGAGCTGGTCTGCTTCCACTCCGCCGCGGTGGTGCTCGCCACCGGCGGTGTCGGCAAGTCGTTCAAGGTCACCAGCAACTCCTGGGAGTACACCGGCGACGGGCACGCGCTCGCCATGCGCGCCGGCGCGAAGCTGCTGAACATGGAGTTCGTCCAGTTCCACCCCACGGGGATGGTCTGGCCGCCCAGCGTCAAGGGCATCCTCGTCACCGAGTCGGTGCGGGGAGACGGCGGCGTCCTCAAGAACTCCGAGGGCGAGCGCTTCATGTTCAACTACATCCCCGAGGTGTTCCGCGAGCAGTACGCCACGAGCGAGGACGAGGGCGACCGCTGGTACACCGACGCGGACAACAACCGTCGCCCGCCGGAGCTGCTCCCGCGTGACGAGGTGGCCCGCGCGATCAACAACGAGGTCAAGGAGGGCCGCGGCTCCCCGGCCGGGGGCGTCTACCTCGACGTCTCCAGCCGCATGCCCGCCGCGGAGATCACCCGGCGCCTGCCGTCGATGTACCACCAGTTCAAGGAGCTGGCGGACGTCGACATCACCGCGGGGCCGATGGAGGTCGGGCCGACCTGCCACTACGTCATGGGCGGCGTCGAGGTCGACCCCGACACGGCCGCGTCGGCGGTGCCGGGACTCTTCGCCGCGGGCGAGGTCGCGGGCGGGATGCACGGCTCGAACCGTCTCGGCGGCAACTCGCTGTCCGACCTGCTCGTGTTCGGCTGCCGCGCCGGTGCCGGTGCCGCGGCCTACCTCGACGGGCTCGGCGAGGTGCCGGCGGTCAGCGAGCAGTCGATCACCACGGCCCGCGAGGACGTCGAACGCCCGATCCACAACTCGGGTGGCGAGAACGCCTACACGGTCCACCAGGAACTGCAGCAGACGATGAACGACCTCGTCGGCATCATCCGCAAGGCCGACGAGATGGAGCTGGCCCTCAAGAAGCTCCACGAGCTCAAGGACCGGATCCCGCGCGTCGCGGTCGACGGCCGCCGGGCCTACAACCCGGGATGGCACCTCGCGCTCGACCTGCGCAACATGCTCATGGTCAGCGAGTGCATCGCCAAGGCGGCGCTCGAGCGGCAGGAGAGCCGTGGCGGTCACACCCGCGACGACTACCCGACGATGGACGAGAACTGGCGCCAGGAGCTGCTCGTCTGCTCGCTGCGCGACAGCCCGGACGGTCCGGAGGTGCACCTCGAGCACCAGGGCCAGCCGGACATGCGCACCGACCTGTTCGACCTCTTCGAGCTCGACGAGCTCAAGAAGTACTACACCGGCGACGAGCTGGGCGGACACCGCTCGGACGCGCCGCCGCGGCAGTCGCGGGGCACCGAGGACGCGGGCGGCGACCCGGGCGGCGAGCTCACCGGAGGGGGAGCGTAGGCATGGGCTACCAGGCACAGTTCAAGGTCTGGCGGGGCGACGCCGAGGGCGGCGACTTCGTCGACTACGCCGTGGACGTCGAGGAGGGCGAGGTCGTCCTCGACATCATGCACCGCATCCAGGCCACCCAGGCCGGGGACATGGCGGTGCGCTGGAACTGCAAGGCCGGCAAGTGCGGGTCGTGCAGCGCCGAGGTCAACGGTCGCCCGCGGCTCATGTGCATGACGCGGATGTCGACGTTCGAGGAATCCGAGGAGATCAGCGTCGCGCCGATCCGGACCTTCCCGGTGATCCGCGACCTCGTCACCGACGTCGACTTCAACTACGCCAAGGCCCGCGAGGTTCCGGCGTTCGCGCCGCCCGAGGGGCTCGCGCCGGGCGAGTACCGGATGGCGCAGACCGACGTCGAGCGCTCGCAGGAGTTCCGCAAGTGCATCGAGTGCTTCCTGTGCCAGAACGTCTGTCACGTGGTGCGCGATCACGAGGAGAACAAGCAGGAGTTCTCCGGCCCGCGCTACCTCATGCGGATCGCCGAGCTGGACATGCACCCCCTCGACGTGCGCAACCGCAAGGACGACGCGCAGGAGGAGCACGGCCTCGGCTTCTGCAACATCACCAAATGCTGCACCGAGGTCTGCCCCGAGCACATCAAGATCACCGACAACGCGCTGATCCCCATGAAGGAGCGCGTGGTCGACCGCAAGTACGACCCGCTGGTGTGGCTCGGTAAGAAGATCTTCAAGCGCCAGGAGCTGGAGCAGCGCGACGCCACCGGCGCCCGCTCGCTCGACGACCCGGGTCCGGAGAACGGCTCGTCGCTCGACGCCGACCGGATCGAGCACATCGAGCAACGCGGGAGCGCGCAGGCCTGAGCGCGGGCTCACGGGCACGGCCACCGCACGTGGTGACCGTGCCCGTGGCCACGGCTCCGGTCAGGCGCAGCGGCCGAGCGCGCGATCCACACGGCCGACCACCGGCGAGGTCCGGTCGAGCTCCCGCGCCCCCCGGACGACGTCGGCGGCGAGACCGACGCCGTGGTCGGACGGTGTCCGGCCGGTGAGCGGACGTCGCTCCCGAGCCGGGGTCGCACCGCGGCCGATCACGGCGAAGACGGTGACGACGAGGGCGATCAGCAGCGCGCTGGCGAGGACGACGGTGGCCATGGTGGCCTCCTCGGGATGCGGACCGGTCGGGCGGTCGTGAGCGGGACGTGACGGAGCCTGCGCTGCTGGGGCGGCCGTCGACAGTGGCAGCAATGCCATGCGAGGAGGATATCCTGTCAAGATGCTGAAGGATGTCGTGGCGCTGGTGCTGGGCCGGGTTCATCCGTTCGAGCTCGGTGTGGTCTGCGAGGTCTTCGGGATCGACCGCGTGGCGGACGGAGTTCCCGCGTTCGACTTCGCGGTCGCGGGCGCGGGCCCCTCGGTGATCCCCGGGCCGGGGGGCACCTCACTGCAGGTCACCCATGGGCTCGAGCGCCTGCGGACCGCTGACCTCGTCGTCGTACCTGCCTGGGAGACCGACGTCGACGAGTTGCCGGCAGGGGTGGCCGATGCGCTCCGGGCCGCCCTCGACCGCGGGGCGCTGCTGCTCAGCGTGTGTTCTGGGGTCTTCCTGCTCGCCCTGGCCGGGTTGCTCGAGGACCTCGAGGCGACCTGCCACTGGCACCACGCCGAACGCCTGGCACGGCGCTTCCCCCAGCTGCGGGTGCGACCCGACGAGCTCTACGTGGACGCCGGACAGGTGATCACCAGTGCCGGTGCCGCAGCGGGCATCGACGCGTGCCTCCACGTGGTGCGCCGCGAGCTCGGCGCCGACATCACCAACCGGATCGCTCGTCGCATGGTGGTGCCGCCGCACCGCCAGGGCGGGCAGACTCAGTACGTTCGCACTCCGGTCCCCGACGGCACGCACATCGGCGACGACCTCGGGCCGCTGCTGGGGTGGATGCAGGGGCATCTCGATGCGCCGATGACCGTGGCGGACCTCGCCCGGAGGGCACACCTCTCGCCGCGCACCTTTGCCAGGCGCTTCAGCGAGGTCACAGGGACGACGCCCCTGCGCTGGGTGGTCCGCCAGCGTGTCCTGCTCGCCCAGCAACTGCTCGAGGAGGACAGGCTGTCGGTCGACGACGTCGCACGCCACAGCGGGTTCACGTCGGCGGAGCTGCTGCGCCACCACTTCAGCCGCGAGACCGGGACGACGCCGGCGGGCTATCGCCGCACCTTCAGCCTGCGGGCGGCCCGGTGAGCGAGAGCTCGCGGCGCATGGCCGTGCGCGGCCAGCGGTCGAGACCGCGGGCGATCTCGGCCCGGCGGATCGCTCGGAGGCCCGGTCCCAGCTCGTCCTGGGAGAGCGGGCGGAAGCCCAGCCGGGCGTAGTACGGCCCGTTCCACGGGACGTCGACGAACGTCGTCAGTGTCAGGGCGTCCTGGCCCGCCGCCCGGGACCGCGCCACGAGGTCCTCGATGAGCAGAGCGCCGAGCCCCCGACGCGCGTGGTCCGGGTGCACCGAGACCTGGTCGAGGTGAGCCTCGCCGTCGACGATGTCGTCCATGAGGTAGCCGGCCACGGTGCCGGCGTCCTCGATCACCCACAGCCCGCCGCGTCCCAGCGCCCCCTGCAGGGCGACCGTCGAGGGCGGTGGGTCGTCCGTGACCTGGTCCATTCCGATCTCGCGGAAGGCCCCGCCTGCGGCGTCCTCGATCGCACGGAGTTCCTCGAGCTCGTCGTGCCGGGCGGGACGGATCGTCCCCGGACCCGTCACGCGTCGTCGAGGCGGCCCGCGGGAGCCACGGCCAGCGCGGCCGGGCTGCGACGGCTCCGGCGCTCGATCCAGGTCGCCACGGCCGAGAGCAACAGGCAGAGCGTGATGTAGATGACCGCGACCACGATCGCCACCGGGATCAGCGGCGAGCCCAACGTCGCGTTCGACCCGAGGAACTGTGCCTGGAAGAGCAGCTCCGGGTAGGTGATGAGGAAGCCGAGCGCCGTGTCCTTGAGGAGCACCACGAGCTGGCTGATGATCGCGGGCAGCATCGAGCGCACGGCCTGCGGGAGCAGGATGAACCGCATCACCCCCGACTTGCGCATGCCCAGGGCGTACGCCGCCTCGGACTGGCCGCGCGGCACGGCGAGGATTCCGGCGCGGAACACCTCGGCGAGGACCGCGCCGTTGTAGAGCATCAGTCCCAACACCACGGCGACGTACGTCGAGACCGTGATCCCGGCGGACGGCAGCCCGTAGTAGAACAGGAACATCAGGACGACCAGCGGGACGGCGCGGAAGAGCTCCACCACGCCGCCGGCCACCTGGCGGATCCACCCGTGGTCCGACAGCCTGCCGAGGGCCAGGACCGCCCCGAGCACCAGGGCGAGCACCGCGCCGGAGGCGAAGGCCCGCAGGGTGTTGACCAGGCCGTCGAGCAGCGCCAGCTGGACGTTCTCGTAGAGGATCCACTCCCACACGCGGGCGTCGAGCTGACCCGTGGCGGCCATTCGCCAGATGATCACGGCGATCAGGGCGGCCACGACGGCGAGCGTGACCGCGCCGGCGGTGGTGTTGCGGGCCTTCGCCCTGGGGCCGGGGGCGTCGAAGAGGACGGCGGTGGGTGCGCTCATCGGGCGACGCTCCAGCGCTTCTCGAGCCGGCGCTGTAGCACCGTCAGGGGGATCACGAGGACGATGAAGCCGAGGGCGACCCACAGCAGGGCGACCAGCGTCGAGCCGCCCCGCTCGTTGATGACGCGGTAGAAGCCGCCGGCCTCGAACACCGAGAAGCCGGCCGCGACCGTGGTGTTCTTGAGCAGGGCGATCTGCACGCTGGTCAGCGGCGGCATCACCGAGCGCACCGCCTGCGGGAGAACGATGAGCGTGAGGATTCTGGGTGAACCCGAGTCCGAGGGCACGCCCCGCCTCGGCCTGGCCCTCGGGCACGGTGCTGATTCCGCCGCGGATGACCTCGCACACGAACGCCGCGGTGTAGAGCGAGAGCCCGATGACGGCCAGCAGGAAGAACGGCAGGTAGAAGAACAGCTTGGTGAACCCGAACGCAAAGAAGAACAGCACGAGGGTCAGCGGCGTGTTCCGCAGCAGCGTCACGTAGGCCGTGCCCGTCGCGCGCATGGCGGGAACCGGACTGACGCGCATCGCCGCGAGGACGACACCCAGGATCAGGGACGCGATCGCCGAGACGACGAACAGGCCGATCGTGCCGCCGAAGCGACCGAGGTACTCGCCGAGGTTGCCGAACAGGACGTCCATGCTCAAGGCCTCCATGGTTTCGCCACGTGAGTGATCCGGGTCCGCCGGGAGGACCCCGGATCACTCACGTGCGCGAAGCGCCTCAGTAGCGCTCGATGGCCGGGGGCTGGGGTGCCGGGGTGCCGGAGCGGCCCAGCGTCTCGTTGTAGATGCGCGTCCATGTGCCGTCGGTCTCGGAGGCCTGCAGCAGGTCGTTGACCTTGTTGCGCAGCGCCGTGTCGTCACGGTTCATGCCGATGCCGTACGGCTCCTCGGAGAACGTCACCCCGACGACCCGCAGCTGGTCGGGCGACTGCGCGGCGTAGCCCTGCAGGATCGCGTTGTCCGTGGTCACGGCGTCGACCTGGCCACCGCGCAGCGCATCGACGCACTGCGAGTAGTTCTGGAACTCGACCACGTTCTGGGTCAGGTTCTGCTCGCGCACCCGCTGGATCGGCGTCGAGCCGGTCGCCGAGCACACCCGCTTGCCCTGGAGCGTCTGCGGGCCGGTGATCGACTGGTCGTCGGCCCGGACGAGGAGGTCCTGGCCGGCGACGAAGTACGGGCCGGCGAAGCCGACGCGCTGCTTGCGGCTGTCGTTGATCGTGTAGGTGCCGACGTAGAGGTCGACGTCGCCGCGGGAGATCGCGTCCTCACGGGCGGCCGACGGGATGACCCGGTAGTCGATCTGGTCGGGACCGAAGCCGAGGCCCGCGGCGACCATGCGCCCGATCTCGATGTCGAAGCCGGTGTACTGACCGGTCGTCGGGTCCTGGATGCCGAGCCCGGGCTGGTCGTTCTTGACGCCGAGGACCAGGCGACCGCGCTGCTGCATGGCGGCGAACACGGGCGAGCCGGGCACCTGGACGCCCTGGGCGACGGGCGAGCCCGCCACGGGCTGGCCGCCGGGGCTGCCCTCGCGGCCGCACGCCGCGCCGAAGGCGAGCGCGACGACCGCGAGGAGCACGCCGAGGGTCCGGACAGAGGCGAGGCGTCTCATGACGGCTCCTTTCACGATCTCGTTGGCCAGAGATCTGTTCTGGCCAGAGCTAGTGGGTGAGGATCTTCCCGAGGAAGTCGCGGGCCCGTTCGGTGGCGGGCTTGGTGAAGAAGCTGTCCGGTGTCGTGTCCTCGACGATCTCGCCGTCGGCCATGAACACCACGCGGTGAGCGGCCCGACGGGCGAAGCCCATCTCGTGGGTCACCACGATCATCGTCATGCCGTCCTTGGCGAGACCCGCCATGACGTCGATGACCTCGCCGACCATCTCCGGGTCGAGCGCGGAGGTGGGCTCGTCGAAGAGCATCACCTTCGGCTCCATGGCCAGCGCCCGGGCGATGGCCACGCGCTGCTGCTGTCCGCCCGAGAGCTGGGCGGGGTACTTGTCCGACTGGTCGCCGATGCCGACGCGGTCGAGCAGCACGCGGGCCGCCTCCTGCGCTTCGGTCCTCGAGACGCCCCGGACGCGCGTCGGCGCCAGCACGACGTTGTCGAGGATCGTCAGGTGGGCGAACAGGTTGAACTGCTGGAACACCATGCCCACGTCGGAGCGCAGCGCCGCCAGGTCCTTGCCCTCGGCGGGGAGCTCGACGCCGTCCACCTGCACACTGCCGCCGTCGATCGGCTCGAGGCGGTTGATCGCCCGGCACAGCGTCGACTTGCCCGACCCCGAGGGGCCCAGGACGACGACGACCTCGCCGCGGGCGACCTCGAGGTCGATGTCCTTGAGGACGTGCAGGTCACCGAAGTGCTTGTTCACCCCGGCCATGCGCACCATCGGGGGGCTGGAGCTCGCTGCGCGCTGGGCGCTCTGGTCACTCATCGCCACCGGTCCTCCTCGCTGTGCCACCGAGCCGGTGGTGCGGAACGTGCCAGGGCGCTGAACTGGGCGTCCACGCTCTTGAGGAAGACTTAGGGTTATCGGTCACCGAAGTAACGCAGGGGACATCACGGGGGACCGGGAGGAGCGCAGCCGTGCGGGTGCTCGTGGTGGAGGACGACGACCGCGTCGCCGCAGCCCTGCGCGCCGCGCTCGAGCGCCACGAGATGCAGGTCGAGCGTGTCTCGCGCGGGCTCGCCGTGCTGCCGAACCTCGCCGGGGTGGACGTCGTGCTCCTCGACCTCGGGCTGCCCGACGTCGACGGGCTCGAGGTGTGCCGCCGCATCCGCGAGGCGGGCGACGTGCCGGTGATCGTGGTCAGCGCCCGCAGCCGGGTCGACGAGCGCATCCTGGGGCTGCACCACGGGGCGGACGACTACCTGGTCAAGCCCTACGACGTCGGCGAGCTCGTCGCACGCATCCATGCCGTCCGCCGGCGCCGCGGGGCCACGCCCGCCGGCAGCACCCCGACGGCGACCGTCGCCGAGCTCGGCGACGGCGTCGTGCTGGACCACGCCCGGCACGCGCTGACCGTCGACGGCGCGGAGGTCGCGCTCTCGCGCAAGGAGTTCGCCGTCCTCGCCCTGCTCGCGGACGCCGACGGCGCCGTGTGCACTCGCGACCGGCTGGTGGCCGAGGTCTGGGGCCGCCGCTGGCCGGGCGCCGACCGGACGCTCGACGTCCACGTCGCCACCCTCCGCACCAAGCTCGGCCGTCCCGGCATGGTGGCGACGGTGCGTGGAGTGGGCTATCGGCTCGACGTGGCGGCCGGAGGCTCCGTGGGCCGGGACGGGGCCTGAGCGGGTGCGCACGCGGCTGCTCGTCGTCTTCTCGGTGCTGGTCGGGATGCTGGCGCTCGGGCTCGGGCTGCCGCTCGCGGGAGCGTCGGCGTCGACGGCGACGTCCCGGCTCTTCACCGACCGGCTGGGTGACACCACGCGTTTCGCCGCGCTCGCCCAGCGCCCGGTCGCGGACGGGGACACCGGGGCGCTCTCGGCGGAGCTCGCCCGCTACGACGAGCTCTACGGGGTCACGGCGCTCGTCGTCGACCGGCTCGGCGGGGTCCTGGCGTCGTCGCGTCCGGAGGTGCCCGAGCCGGCGGTACGCCGGGTGCAGCTCGCGCTCGCCGGGCAGCGCTCGGAGCCGCCGGACCGCGCGTGGCCATGGGACACCACGCCGATGTTGCTGGCCGAGCCCGTTCTCGTCGGTGGCGAGGTCCGTGGCGCGGCGATCACCATCTCGCCGACCACGCCCGCCCGCGAGGAGACCGTCCGGGCGTGGGCGGCGCTCGCCGGGGCGGGGCTGGTGGCGCTCGCGGTGGCCGCGGGGCTCGCCCTCCCGCTCGTGCGCTGGATCCTCGCGCCCGTCGAGAGCCTCGACGCGGGCACGGCCCAGGTCGCCGCCGCCGTGCGGGCCGGACGGGCACCGCGTCCGGTCGGCGACGGCCGTGGTCCGCCCGAGCTGCGGCGCCTGAGCCGGCACTTCGATCAGATGGCGGAGGGCGTGACGCATGCACTGGAGTCGCAGCGGGCTTTCGTCGCCGACGCGGGCCACCAGCTGCGCAACCCGCTGACCGCCCTGCGGCTCCGGATGCAGAACGTCGGTGCGGCGCTCTCCGCTCCCGGTGCGCGTGTCGATGACGCGCTGCGCGACGAGCACGGCGCGGCCCTCGAGGAGGTCGACCGCCTCGGGGGTGTGCTCGAGGCCCTGCTGGAGCTCGCCCGCACGGACGGGCACCCCGTGCACCCGGTGCCGGTCCGCATCGATCCCGTCCTGACCGACCGGCTCGAGGCGTGGCGGCTGCTCGCCGAGCACGACGGGCTGAGCCTGACCCGGCGTGGGCCCGGCGGACTGGTGATCAGCGCGGACCCGATGCTCCTCTCGACGGTGCTCGACGCGGTCCTCGACAACGCCGTCAAGTACTCCCCGTCCGGCGGGGAGGTCGCCCTCACCACCGCCCGTGTCAACGGCCGGGTCGAGATCGCGGTCCGGGACCACGGACCCGGACTCGATCCGTCCGAGCTCGCGCGCGCCACCGACCGCTTCTGGCGGGCGGCCGCCACCGCGGGGAATGCCGGCAGTGGGCTGGGCCTGGCGATCGCCGCCCGAGGCACCGAACGCGGCGGGGGAGAACTCGCGCTCGAGCTGCCCGACGACGGCGGATTGCGCGTCGTGCTGCGCTTTTCTCGCCCCGACGCGCCGGGGCCCCCGGCGCGTGCCGGGGGCCCCTGACCGTCGTTGCTCCGGCGGGAGGGTCTACTCCGCGGGGCCGTCCCCGGAACCCATCTCGGAACCGGCGGACTTCGCAGCCAGGGCTCGGCGATCGGCCGGGCTCATCTCCACGATCTCGCCGTTGCGGCGCTTGTCCCGGAAGGCCGTGACCTCCTCCTTGACCACCGGGGCGAGGATGTACAGCCCGGTGATGTTGACCAGCGCCAACAGGAACAGCACCGAGTCGGCGAAGTCGAGCACCGCACCCAGGGTGAGGACCGAGCCCACGACGATGAACAGGCAGTACACGCCGATGTAGGTACGCCGGGAGAGCTGCGAGCGGCCGAACAGGTAGGACCACGCCTTGTCCCCGTAGTAGCCCCACGTGATCATGGTCGAGATCGCGAAGAGCGCCACCGCGAGGGCGAGGACGTACGGGAACCAGGGCAGCACCGTCTCGAACGCCGAGGAGGTCACCGTGACCCCCGCCGGGTCCGCGTCCTGGGTGGCGTAGGCGATCTGCGCCTCCCGCCAGTACGGCGTGTCCGCGACGATGATCGTCACGGCCGTCATCGTGCACACCACGACGGTGTCCACGAACGGCTCGAGCATGGCCACGTAGCCCTCGGTGATGGGGTTGCGAGTCTTCACCGCCGAGTGCGCGATCGGCGACGAGCCGAGCCCCGCCTCGTTGGAGAACGCGGCGCGCTGGAACCCGACGATCAGCGCGCCGATGGCGCCACCCACGACGCCCCCGCTGGTGAAGGCGCCCGCGAAGATCGCGCCGAACGCCTGCGGAATCAGCGGCGCGTTGACGATGATCACGACAAGACACGCCGTGATGTAGATGATCGCCATCGCCGGCACCAGCCGGCTGGTCACCCGCCCGAGCGAGCGGGCCCCACCGAAGATGATGTAGCCGACGAACACCGCGAGCACGATCCCGAAGATCAGCGCGGCGCCATCCCCGCCCAGGAAGCCGGTCTCGCCGCCCGTGACGTCGGTGAGCTGGGCGAAGGTCTGGTTCGCCTGGAACATGTTCCCGCCGGCGATCCCGAAGAACAGGATGAAGATCGCGGCCAGGACGGCCAGGACCTTGCCCAGGTTGCGCCCGAAGACCGACGGCATGCGCTCGGCGAGGCCCTTGCGCAGGTAGTGCATCGGGCCGCCGGAGACGGTGCCGTCCGCGTAGACCTCGCGGTACCTTACGCCCAGGGTGCACTCGACGAACTTCGTGCACATCCCCAGCAGTCCGGCGCAGACCATCCAGAACGTCGCCCCGGCGCCACCGATGGTCATGGCCACCCCGACGCCGGCGATGTTGCCGAGCCCGACCGTGCCGGAGATCGCGGAGGTCAGCGCCTGGAAGGCCGGGATCTCGCCCGGATCGTCGTCCTTGCTGAACCGGCCTCTGGTGATCTTGAGAGCCAGCCGGAAGTTCCGGAACTGCGGGGCGCCGAAGGAGATCGTGAAGATGACTGCGGCGAGGATCAGCCAGCCCACGATCCAGGGGAAACCGGTGTCGCCGAAGGGGATCTCGGCGAACACGATGGTGGACAGCCCGTCGGAGATGGGGGTGAACACCGCATCGATGGCGTCCTCGATCGCTGCCAGGAACCCTGTGGAGGCCCCCTCGGCAGACGCGAGGACGTCCTGCGTGACGGGCGCGGACGCAACGAGTCCTGACATGACCGCAGAGTCATACAGATTCACGCGCCGGGAGCAAGGCCGACACCACGAATCGTCACAGGCATGTAGGAAACTTGGTGTCAGAGGCCCTTTGCGGCGCGCAACGCCTGGCGTGCTCCGCCGTTCAGCGGGATGGGTTGCGTCCCGATCGCCGTGCGCGGGTCGATGGTGCGTCCGGCCGGGTCGGAGGCGGCGAGCGCCTCGCGGCCCTCGAGGAGCACGCGGGTCAGTGCCTCGGCGAGCTCCGGGTCCATGTCCCCGGTGACGAGCAGGACGTTGCGCACCGAGGCGGCGCTGACGGGGTCGACGAGCCCGTAGGTGCCGGCTGGGACGGTGGTGACGTCGTAGACGGGGTACCGGGTGCGCAGCAGCGCGGTCTCCTCGCCGAGATCGAGCAGTCGGACCGGGCGGGTGCGGGCCAGCTGGTCGACGCCCGCGGTGGGCACGCCGCCGGACCAGAAGAAGGCGTCGATCTCCCCGCGCTCCAGCGCCGTCACCGAGTCCGCGAGCCCCAGCATCACCGACTGCATGTCCCGCTCGGCGGTGAGCCCCACCGTGGCGAGCAGGCGCGGCGCCACGACGAGCACGCCGGAGTTGCGCGCGCCGACCGAGACCCGTCGTCCCGCGAGGTCGGCGAGCCGGCGGATCGGCGACTCGGCCGGCACGACGACGTGGATCGCGTCGTCGTGCACCCGGGCGAGCGCCTGCAGCGGGTGGCGGGGACGGGCGCCGTCCACCGCGCCGTCGACCGCGACGTCGGCGGCGCAGAACGCGACCCGCGCCCGACCGGAGACGAGCATGCCGACGTTGTCGACCGAGCCCTCGCTGCCGAGGACCCCCGTCGGCACCCCGGGGTCGATCCGCCAGAGCTCGGCCATCGCCTCGCCGAGGCGCCGGTAGACCCCCTGCGGCCCGCCGGTGGCCACGACGACGGGTGTCCTGTCGGGTGGTGCGCACCCGACGCCGAGCAACGCTACGGCACCCAGACCAGCCCCGAGGACCGTACGGCGACGTGGGCCCCGGGTCATCGCGTCATGGTGCAGCATGCCCCCGTGACCGACGACACCGCGAACACCGCGACGACCGACGGATCCGGCGGTGGATCGGGCGGTGGCACGAGCCTGGCCCGCGCCATCGGGCCCAAGCTGCTCGTGTTCTTCATCATGGGGGACATCCTCGGCACGACGATCTACGCCCTCACCGGCACCGTGTCGGAGCGGGTCGGCGGGGCGTTGTGGCTGCCGTTCCTGCTGGCCTTCGTCGTGGCCTTCATGACGGCGTTCAGCTATCTCGAGCTGGTGGGCAAGTACCCCCGCGCCGCGGGCGCCGCGCTCTACACCCAGCTGGCCTTCCGGCGCGCCTTCATCACGTTCCTCGTCGCCTTCACGGTGATGTGCTCGGGGATCACCTCCGCGGCCTCGGCCGCCCAGGCCTTCGGCGGGCGGAACCTCGAGACGATCGTCGGGGAGCTGCCGAGCTGGGTCACGCCGCTGGTGGTCGTCGCCTTCCTCCTCATGCTCGCGGTGATCAACTTCCGCGGAGTCGGCGAGTCGGTGAAGGTCAACGTCGTGCTCACCACGATCGAGCTGCTCGGCCTCCTCATCGTGATCGTGCTCGGGGGCTACGCGGTGCTGAACGGGATGGGCGACACGTCGCGGCTGACCGAGTTCGCGGCGTCCGCCCCGGAGAGCTCGATCTTCTCCGAGCCCGCCGTCCTGCTCGCGATCTCCTCGGCCACCGCACTGGCGTTCTTCGCGATGGTCGGCTTCGAGGACTCGGTGAACATGGCCGAGGAGACCGTCGACCCGCCGAAGACGTTCCCCCGCGCGATGCTGCTGGCCATGGGGATCACCGCGACGATCTACCTGGTCGTGGCGGTGATCGCCTCGACGCTCGTGCCCACCGAGCAGCTCGCGGAGGCCGAGAGCGGGGCCCTGCTGAAGGTGGTGCAGACCGCCTCGCCGACCTTCCCGGCGATCGTGTTCGCCGCCATCACGCTGTTCGCGGTGACGAACACCGCGCTGATCAACATGATGATGGCCAGCCGGCTCCTCTACGGCATGGCCAACGAGCGGATCATCCCGAAGGCGTTCGCCAAGGTGCACCCGGGACGTCGCACCCCGTGGTTCGCCATCGTCGTGACCAGCGGCCTCGCGATCATCCTGGTCCTGCTGCTCGACATCTCCGAGCTGGGCAGCATGACGTCCCTGCTCCTGCTCGTCGTCTTCACCATCGTCAACATCGCGGTGCTCGTGCTGCGTCGCGACCCGTCGGACCACAAGCACTTCCGGACCCCGACGCCGATCCCCGTGGTCGCCGCCGTGCTGTGCGCGTTCCTCGCCAGCCCCTTCTCCGGGCGCCCGCCGAAGGAGTACCTGTTCGGCGGCATCCTGATCCTCCTCGGCGTCGTGCTGTGGGGCATCAACCGCGCGACGGTGGGCAAGGTCGACGAGTTCGACGCGGAGCGGCTCGGCAAGTGACGGGCGCCTACCCTGGGCGGTGATGACCGCAGGGATGAGCGCCGGAACCCGGCCCCGCTTCCACATCCGCACCCACGGATGCCAGATGAACGTGCACGACTCCGAGCGCCTGGCCGGGGTGCTCGAGGAGGCGGGCTACGAGCACACGCCCGACGTCGACGGCGCGGACCTCGTCGTGTTCAACACCTGCGCGGTGCGCGAGAACGCCGACAACAAGCTCTACGGCCAGCTCGGCAACCTCGCGCCCGAGAAGGCCCGGCGCCCCGGGATGCAGATCGCCGTGGGTGGCTGCCTGGCGCAGAAGGACCGCGACACCGTGGTCCGCAAGGCCCCCTGGGTCGACGTCGTCTTCGGCACGCACAACACCGGGTCCCTGCCCGCCCTGCTCGAGCGGGCCCGCCACAACGGCGAGGCGCAGGTCGAGATCCTCGAGGCGCTCGAGACCTTCCCGTCGCACCTGCCGGCGCGCCGCGACTCCGCCTACGCGGGCTGGGTGTCGATCTCGGTGGGCTGCAACAACACCTGCACGTTCTGCATCGTGCCCTCGCTGCGCGGCAAGGAGGTCGACCGGCGGCCGGGCGAGATCCTCGCCGAGGTCGAGGCGCTGGTCGCCGAGGGCGTGCTCGAGGTGACGCTGCTCGGCCAGAATGTCAACGCCTACGGGGTCGGGTTCGAGGACAGGGCGACGGGACGGACGGCGTTCGCCGACCTGCTGCGTGCCTGCGGGGGGATCGAGGGCCTCGAGCGGGTGCGCTTCACCAGCCCGCATCCCCGCGACTTCACCTCCGACGTCATCACGGCGATGGCCGAGACCCCGAACGTCTGCCCCCAGCTGCACATGCCCCTGCAGTCCGGCTCGGACCGCGTGCTGAAGGCGATGCGCCGCTCCTACCGGGCGAAGCGCTACCTCGACATCGTCGCCGAGGTCCGCGAGGCGATGCCCGACGCGGCGCTGACCACCGACATCATCGTCGGCTTCCCGGGCGAGACCGAGGAGGACTTCGCCGGGACGCTGCGCGTGGTGGAGGAGTCGCGGTTCTCGCAGGCCTTCACGTTCCAGTACTCGCCGCGCCCCGGCACGCCCGCGGCGACGCTGCCCGACCAGGTGCCCAAGGCCGTCGTCCAGGAGCGCTACGACCGCCTCGTCGACCTCCAGGAGCGCATCTCCCTCGAGCTGCACCGCGAGCAGGTCGGCCGGGAGCTCGAGCTCGTCGTCTCGACCGGTGAGGGCCGCAAGGACGGGGTAACCCGCCGGATGAGCGGACGCGCCCGCGACGGGCGGCTCGTGCACTTCACCCCCGCCGGCCCCGCCGTCGACGGCGAGGTGCGCCCCGGCGACGTCGTCACCGTGCGGGCCACCTACGGCGCGCCGCACCACATCGTCGCCGACGGCGACGTCCGATCCCACCGGCGCACGCGCGCCGGCGACGCCCACGCCGCCGGGCAGCGGCCGACGACCCCGCGCACCACGGGTCTCGGTCTGCCGACGCTCGGGCCGCCGCCCGCTCCGGCGACGCCCGCCACCGGCTGCGGGGCAGGTCCCGAGGGGCCAGGCTCCGCGGCGCTGCGTACCCCGGCCACCCTCACGGAGGTCTGACGGTGACCGATCCCCGCACCACCGATCCCCACACCGGCCCGCCCCGCACCGACGGCCCGCCGCCGCGGGACGCGCGGGTCGACTTCGGCGCCGGCGCCCTGGTCGCCGCCGTCGCCGTGCTCGTCCTGCTGCTCGCCGCCGTGCTGCCCTGGACCGGGCTGGGCGCCTCGGGCTGGGAGGTCGTGCTCGGCCGCCCGGGCGTCACCGTGCTGCCCCGGCTCTTCGGCACGCTCGCCGTGGTGTTCGGCGTGGTCGGCACCGCGGTCACGCTGCTGACCGCCCGGTGGCCGCTGGTGTTCGTCACGGCCGCCGGGTGCGCGATCACCTCGGTCACCGGCCTGTGGGCCATCTGGTCGCAGAACACCTCGGCCGGCTCGGGACCGGGCGCCGGGCTCTGGCTCGCCCTGCTGGCGATGATCGTGCTCGCCGCCCGCTGGGCGGGGTACGCCTTCTCGCGGCGGTAGCGCGACCGGCGCGAGACTACCGCGTCGCCTGCTCCGCGGCGGCGAGCCACTCGCGCCACTGGGCGGCCTGGCGCTCCGCCTCCTTCGCGCGGCGGTGGTCGCCCGCGGCGTGGGCCTTGGCCGCCTGCGTCTCGTACCCCTCGACGCGCGAGCGGAACTGCGCGACCCGGGCCTCGGTCTCGGGGTCGAGCGCCTGCCAGCGGCGGTCGACCGCGGCGCGCACCCGGTCCTCGACCTCCTTGAGACGCCCGGCGAACTCGCGCACCCGCTCGCGAGGGACCTTGCCGATCGCGTCCCACCGCTCCTGGACGTCGCGCAGCGCCGCGCGGGCGGCGTCGACGTCGGAGAGGTCGATCCTCGCGGCCTCGGCGAGGAGCGCCTCCTTGGCCGTCGCGTTGCCGGTGAACTCGGCGTCGCGGGCGGAGAACGTCTCGGACCGGCGGGCGAAGAACGCGTCCTGGGAGCCGCGGAACCGCGCCCACAGCGCGTCGTCGGCCTCCTTGCTGGTGCGCCCGGCGGCCTTCCACTCCGCCATGAGCTCCTTGTAGCGCCCGGCGGTGGGGCCCCAGTCCTCAGATTCGGTGAGCGCCTCCGCCTCGGCGACCAGCTCCTCCTTGCGGGCCTTCGCCGCGGTGCGCGCCCGGTCCAGCTCGGCGAAGTGCGCGCCGCGGCGGCGGGCGAAGGTCTCGCGGGCCCGGGAGAAGCGCTTCCAGAGCGCGTCGTCGGTGCGGCGGTCGATGCCCGCGACGGCCTTCCACTCGTCGACCATGGCCGCGAACCGGTCGCCGGCGTGCTTCCAGCGCGTGGTCTCCTCGGCCAGCGCCTCGGCCTCGGCGATGAGCGCCTCCTTGCGGGCCACCGCGTCCTCGCGAGCCCCGGCGCGGGCCACGCGCTCGATCTCGTCGGCCTGCTCGGCGGCGGCCACGACGGCATCGAGCCGGGCGGCGAGCCCCGCGACGTCGCCGACCACCGCCGCATCGGTGAGGCGCTCGCGCAGGGTGGTGGCGCTGCGCAGCGTCGTGCGTGCCTCGCCGCGCCCGGAGGTCAGGCGGCGGACGAGCAGGTCGGCCTCGGTGCGCAGGTCGTCGAAACGCAGCGCGAAGTGGGCCAGGCCCTCCGTGGCGTCGCCGGCCTGCCAGGAGCCGACCGCCCGCTCGGTCGCCGCGCCGTCCGGGTCCTCGACCCGCAGCCAGACCGTGCCCTCGTCGTCCACGCGCCCCCATCGACCCGGGTCGGGAGCCGCCGCCGGGACGGACGGGAAGGTGGGCGAGGCCCCGTCCGGGGTCGGGGCGGGGGTGGTCGAGGGGGTGGTGGCCGCGGGGGCAGCCGGTGGCGTCGCCGTGGGCGGCGTCACCGTGGGCGGGGGCGCGCTGCCGGGAGCCGCGGTGTCCACGGCGCCCCGAGCCTGCTCGTCGTTCATCTCCCGCCGACACCTCCCGCTCCTCGGCGTCCCGGCATTCAAGCAGGTCCGGCGGCCGCGCAGGAACTACCTTCCCCGGTCCGGAGGGGTGCGGCGGGTCCGGTGGCCCGTCGGACCCCCTGTCCGGGACCCCCTCTCTGGGATGATCGAGGGGATGACCCGCCCGATCGCCCTGGTCGGCCCCACGGCGACCGGCAAGTCCGACCTCGCGCTGGATGTCGCCGCCGCCCTGCACCGGCGGGGTACCGGTGCGGAGGTCGTCAACGCCGACGCCATGCAGCTCTACCGCGGCATGGACGTCGGCACCGCCAAGCTGCCGCCCGCAGAGCGCCGCGGCGTGCCCCACCACCTGCTCGACGTCCTCGACGTCACCGACACCGCCACGGTCGCCGCCTACCAGCGCGACGCCCGCGCGGCCGTCGACGCGGTCCGGGAGCGGGGGCGGGTCCCGCTGGTCGTGGGCGGGTCGGGTCTCTACGTCCAGGCGGTGCTCGACGACCTGCGCTTCCCGGGCACCGACCCCGCGGTGCGCGCGCGGCTGGACGCCGAGCTCGCGACGGTCGGACCGGCCGCGATGCACGCCCGGCTCGCCGACCGCGACCCCGACGCCGCCCGCGGGATCCTCGCGAGCAACGGGCGCCGGATCGTCCGCGCCCTCGAGGTCGTCGAGCTCACCGGTCTCCCGTTCGCGGCGAGCCTGCCCCGGCCGGGCGCCCCCCGCCACGAGGCCCTGCTCGTCGGGCTCGACCGCGACACCGCCGTCCTGGACGAGCGGATCGAGGTCCGCGTCGACGGGATGCTCGCCGCCGGGCTCGTCGACGAGGTCCGCGCTCTCGCCGGGCGCGGGCTGCGCGAGGGGCCCACCGCCTCGCGGGCCGTCGGCTACCGCGAGGTGCTCGAGCACCTCGACGGGACGATCGACCTCGACGAGGCCCGGCGCCGCACGATCGTCGCCACCCGGCGGCTGGTGCGGCGCCAGCGGTCCTGGTTCCGACGCGACGAGCGGATCACCTGGCTCGACGCCGGCGAGGCGGACGCCGACGCCGTCCTGGCCCTCGAGGGGGCCACCGGGAGCCCGTAGAGGGTGGGTGCCTCGTCAGGTGCGGCTGAGGGCGTGGCGCCCGGAGGCGGCGCCGGGCAGGGCGACGTCGCGGTACTGGGGTCCGGTGGCGCCGCCGAGGGCCTCGACGTGCGGGGCGCCGTGCCACTGGACGACGAGCAGGTGCGGGCGCCCGGCGCCGGGGGTGTCGACGGCGTAGGACCCGTCGCCGCCGGCGACCGCCCGCCCGAGCTGCTGCCCGTCGGCGTCGACGACGGTGAGGACGGCTCCCGGCGCGGGCTGCTCGCCCCGGCGGACGACGCCCGCGAGGGCCGGGCGGTGCAGCGGGGCGGGCGCGGTGTCCGGGTCGTGCACGGCGGGCCCGGCCGCCGGCACCTCCTCGACGTCGATCGTGGCGCGTAGCGGGACCTCGCGCAGGAACAGCACCGCCACGAGCGCGACGAGCGCCAGCGGGGAGGCCGCGAGGAACACGTTCGCGATGGCGTCGCCGTAGGCGTTCTCGATCACGCCCCGGACCGGCTCGGGCAGGGTCGCGAGGTTCGGGATCTGGCCCGCCGAGCCGGTGGCCGAGGCGGGGAGGCCGAGGGCACCGAGCCCCTGGCTGATCGAGGTCGTCACCTGGGTGCTCAGCAGCGCGCCGAGCGCGGCCACGCCGGCGGCACCGCCGAGGGAGCGGAAGAACGCGACGGTGGAGCTGGCCGCGCCCATCTCGCTCATGGCGATCTGGTTCTGCACGGCGAGCACGAGGTTCTGCTGGGTGGCACCGACGCCGATGCCGACCATCGCCATGAACACCGCGAGCACCGGGTAGGACACCGTCGCGCTGACGAGGAGTCCCTCGCCGAGGAGCCCCACGGTGAGCAGGACGCCGCCGCCGACGAGGTAGGGCTTCCAGCGTCCGTAGCGGGTGATCAGCTGGCCGACGATCGTCGAGGCCAGGAACAGCCCGCCGATCATGGGCAGGGTCAGCAGGCCGGCCTCGGTGGCCGACGCGCCGCGGGCGAGCTGGAAGAACTGGCTGAGGTAGACCGTCGAGCCGAACATCGCGACGCCGACGCACAGGCCGGCGACGGTGGCCAGGGCGACCGTCGGGTTGCGGAACAGGTGCAGCGGCACGATCGGCTCGCGGACCCTCGACTCGACGACCACGGCGAGCACGAGGGCGAGGACGCCGCCCCCGACCCAGGCCACCGACGCCCACGAGCCCCACGCGAACTGCTTGCCGGCGAGCGAGGTCCAGACGAGCAGGGCCGAGACGCCGGCGGCGATGAGGACCGCGCCGAGGTAGTCGATGTGGACCTCGCGCCGGACCGTCGGCACCGTCAGCGTGCGCTGCAGGACGACGAGAGCGACCACCGCGATCGGAACGGTGACGTAGAAGCACCAGCGCCAGCCGATGCTGTCGACGATGACGCCGCCGATGAGCGGGCCGCCGACCGTCGCGACGGCCATGATCGCGCCGAGGTAGCCGGAGTACCGGCCGCGCTCGCGCGGCGGGATGATCGCCGCGATCACGACCTGGGCCAGGGCCATGAGCCCGCCCATGCCGAGCCCCTGCAGGACGCGGAAGCCGATGAGCGCCTCGGTGTTCGTGGTGAGGCCGCAGAGCATCGAGCCGACGATGAAGACCGTGATCGCGATCTGGACGAGCAGCTTCTTCGAGAAGAGGTCGGCGAGCTTGCCCCAGATCGGCGTCGAGGCGGTCATCGCCAGCAGCGAGGCGGTGACCACCCACGTGTACTGCGCCTGGGACCCGCCGAGGTCCGCGAGGATCCGGGGCAGAGCGTTGGACACGATCGTCGAGGAGAGGATCGCGACGAACAGGGCCATGAGCAGGCCGGACAGCGCCACGAGCACGTGACGGGTGCCCGGCGCGGCCGGGGCGGGGCCGGACACCGCGGACGGCGACGTCGCGGGTGCGGACATGGGGGTCTCCGGAGGGGAGCGGGGGTGGTGGACGCGGCGCGGGTGGACGGGCCGCGTCAGGGCGCGCGGGAGGGGTGGCGCAGGCCGGTCGCCAGCAGGTCGAGGGCGTCGTCGATGACGTCGCCGAGGTCGGCGTGCTCGTCGGAACCGAGCCAGCGATCGGTCGCGACCCGGACGGCCGCCATGACCGCGGCGGCCGTCAGCGCCGGGTACAGGTCGTCCGGGGCGAGGCCGGTGCGCTCGGCGAGCACCACCCGCAGGCTGTGCTCGATCTGGGCGTGGGCCGCGAGCTGGTGGGGCAGGAGCGCGGGGTTGGCGCGCACGAGCCGCACCTGGGCGACCCACTCCTTGGGCGGGGCGGTCTCGCCGAGCGACTCGCGCATGACCACCCGCAGCGACGCCATCACCGGCTCGTCGGCCGGGCGCGCGGCCAGCCGGTCGGCCAGGTCCCGGGCGTGCTCGACGCCGGCGGCGACCACCGCCTCCTCCTTGGAGGAGAAGTAGTTGAAGAACGTCCGCGGCGAGACCTCGGCGGCCTCGGCGATCTGCTCGACGGTGACCTCGGAGAGCCCGTGCCGGACGGCGAGGTCCAGCGCGGCCGCGCCGAGCTCGCGCCGCGTCCGGAGCTTCTTGCGCTCGCGCAGTCCCGTGGTCACGAGGACGACGTTACGCCGAACTTGCACTATGTGCAGATTTGCGGAGCAGGCTGTTTTGCACGTCACGCACGGGTGCGGACGCCGATAGTCTGGGGAGCGTGGAGTTCGTCAAAGGGCACGGCACCGAGAACGACTTCGTCGTGCTCCCCGACCCCGACGGCGCGATCGACCTGGACGCGGGCGGCGGTGCGCTGGTGCGCGCCCTGTGCCACCGCCGGCGGGGCATCGGCGCCGACGGGGTCCTGCGCGTCGCGCGCACGGACTCGCCCGCCGCGGCCGTGGCCGGGATCGACGCCGGCGCGGCGACGTGGTTCATGGACTACCGCAACGCCGACGGCTCGCTCGCCGAGATGTGCGGCAACGGGATGCGGGTGTTCGCCCGCCACCTCGTCGACGCGGGCCTCGTCGCCCCCGGCACCCACCCCGTCGCGACCCGCGCCGGCACCCGCTGGGTGACCGTCGACCACACCGGCCCCGTCACCGTCGACATGGGGCCCGCCCTGATCGGGCCCGGGTCGTCGACGGCCGTCGACGGGGTCGAGCTCTCCGGCGTCGCGGTCGACGTCGGCAACCCGCACCTGGCCTGCGTGACGTCCACCGATCTCGACGCCCTCGACCTGGCCCGCCCGCCGCGGTTCGACGCCTCGCTCTTCCCGCACGGCGTGAACGTCGAGGTGCTCACCCCGCTGACGCACGGGGCGGTGCGGCTGCGGGTGCACGAGCGCGGTTCGGGCGAGACCCGGTCGTGTGGCACCGGCACCGTCGCGGGGGCCGTCGCCGCCCTGCACGCGGCCGGTCGGGGCACCGGAGCGGTCACCGTCCACACCCCGGGAGGCACGCTCGTCGTCGGCGTCGACGGGGCCACCACGACCCTCACCGGCCCCGCCGAGCTCGTCGCTCACGGCACCTGGGGTGCCCCCGTGCCCGCGACGACCTGAGCGCGCGGTGGTTTTCACGTTGCCGGTCGTGGAACCATGGGTCGCAACATGACAGAACCCGCACCGCAGGACCCCCGCGCATCGACGTCGCCCCTCGTCCGGGGAGCCCGTCGCGACCGCGCCAGCGACATCCGCCTCGACCCCCGGGACCCGGACCCGGGACCCGATGCGCCCTCCGAGGAGCCGACCGGAGGTGCGCTCGATCTCGAGGAGCGCTCGTCCCTCCGGCGCGTCCCGGGGCTCACCGGGTCGTCCACCGAGCTCACCGACGTCACCGAGGTCGAGTACCGGCAGCTGCGCCTCGAGCGCGTGGTGCTCATCGGCGTCTGGACCGAGGGCACCTCGCGGGAGGCCGAGGCGTCGCTCGTGGAGCTGGCCCGCCTGGCCGAGACCGCAGGCTCCGAGGTCCTCGACGGCCTCATCCAGCGCCGCAAGAACCCCGACCCGGGCACGTTCGTGGGCTCCGGCAAGGTCACCGAGCTCCGCGAGGCCGTGCAGGCCACCGGCGCCGACACCGTCATCGCCGACGGCGAGCTCTCGCCCGGGCAGCTGCGCCAGCTCGAGGAGAAGCTCAAGGTCAAGGTCGTCGACCGGACCGCGCTGATCCTCGACATCTTCGCCCAGCACGCCCGCTCCAAGGAGGGCAAGGCGCAGGTCGAGCTGGCCCAGCTGCGCTACTTCCTGCCCCGCCTGCGCGGCTGGGGCGAGTCGCTGTCCCGCCAGGGCGGCGGCGCCGGCGGTGGCGGCGGCGCGGGTGGTGGCGGCGTCGGCACCCGCGGTCCCGGTGAGACCAAGCTCGAGACCGACCGCCGGCGGATCCACCGCCGGATCTCCAAGCTGCGGCGCGAGATCGAGGACATGTCCACGGTCCGCGAGACCAAGCGCGGACGCCGGCAGGCGCGCGCCGTGCCCGCCGTGGCCATCGCCGGCTACACCAACGCCGGCAAGTCCAGCCTGCTCAACGCGATCACCGACGCGGGCGTGCTGGTCGAGGACGCGCTGTTCGCGACCCTCGACCCCACCACCCGGCGCTGGGAGACCGCGGACGGCCGCGAGGTCACGCTCACCGACACCGTCGGCTTCGTGCGCCACCTGCCCCACCAGCTGGTCGACGCCTTCCGCTCGACGCTGGAGGAGGTCGGCGGCGCGGACCTGCTCCTGCACGTGGTCGACGGGTCCGACCCATCGGCCCAGGACCAGATCGCGGCCGTGCGGGAGGTGATCGGGGAGCTCGAGGGCCCGAAGCCGCCCGAGCTGCTCGTGGTGAACAAGGTCGACGCCGCCGAGCCGCTGGCGCTCGCGCAGCTGCGCGCGGCGCTGCCCGGCGCGGTGTTCGTCTCGGCGACCACCGGCGAGGGCCTCGACCGGCTGCGCGCCCGCCTCACCGAGGAGCTGCCGCACCCGGACGTCGAGCTCGAGGTGGTGCTCCCGTACACCGAGGGCGCGCTGGTCGCGCGGGCCCACGGTGAGGGGGAGGTGCTCGCCGAGAGCCACACCGCCGACGGCACGGTGCTGCACGCGCGGGTCTCCGAGGAGCTCGCATCGTCGATGCGGCGCTCCGCGGTCGACCCGGCGCACGTGCCCTGAGGACGATCGCGCTCGTCCTGCTGGTGCTCGCCGGGCTCCTCCTGCCCGGGGTGGCGCTGGCGGAGCCGCAGGTCCGCTGCACGCTCGACGACGAGCGGCTGGCCGAGGCGTCCGGGCTCGTCGCCGAGCCCGGGGGCACCTACGCGGTGGTCAACGACAGCGGCAACGCGAGCACCGTCCACGTGCTCGACGACCGCTGCACCGTGATCGGCGAGCGCGAGGTGCCCGAGCAGGGCCGCGACGTCGAGGACCTGGCCCGTGTTGCCGACGGCACCCTCTGGATCGCCGACATCGGGGACAACGGTCGGCGTCGGTCCTCGGTGGCCGTGCTGCGGCTGGCCCCTGGTGGGGACGAGACCGTCTCGCGGTTCGCCTACCCGGACGGCGCCCACGACGCCGAGTCCGTGCTGGTGCCCGGCGACGACCGCCCGGTGATCGTCACCAAGGACCTCAGCGGGCGCAGCGGGGTCTACGTGGCCGAGCAGGCCCCGGACGACTCGGAGGAACCCCAGCCGCTGCGCCGGGCCGGCGAGGTCGTGGTGCCCGGCGAGGCGATCACCAGCGTGGGCTCGGGCACCTACACCGGCGGCGCGATCTCCGCCGACGGCCGGGTCGTCGCGCTGCGCACCTACACCGACGCCTGGCTCTACCCGGCGCCGGGCGGCACCGCGACCGCCGAGGACGTCGTCACCGCGCTGGCGTCGCCGCCGGTGCGCGTCCCGCTGTCCGGCGAGGTCCAGGGCGAGGCGCTGGCCTTCGCCCCGGACGGGACGCTGCTGGCGACGGGGGAGACGCCGTCGGGCGAGCGGCCGGCACCCCTGCTCGCCGTGCCCGGTGCGACGACGCTCGCGACCGAGGGCACGCCGGCCACGACTGCGGGCAGGCCGACTCCGGAGCGCGCCGGCCTCCCGGAGCCGCTCACCAGCATCGGGGTGGTCGTCGCCGTCGCCCTCGGGGTGTTCGCGCTCGTCGCCGTCGTGGCGGTGGTGCGCCGGCGCCGCACGTCCCGGTAGCAGCGAAGGGCCTGTTCGCTGCTTCTAGGCGCGTGAACTCCCCGTTCGCTCGCTCAGGCGAGAGGCCGAACGGATCGTCGGTACGTGCCGGGCCGGGACGACGCCTCAGGGTCCGTGACAGCCGTAGGCTCGCGCGGTGCGGTACGACCTCCTCGACCTGCGGCTGTTCCGCGCCGTGGTCGCCGAGGGGTCGATCACCGCCGGCGGCGAGCGGCTGCACCTCAGCCTCCCGTCGGCCAGCGCGCGGATCCGGGCGCTGGAGCACCATGCCGGCGTCGCCCTGCTCGAGCGCGGGCGCCGCGGGGTGCGGCCCACGCCGGCCGGCATCGCCCTCGCCCGCCACGCCGGTGAGGTCCTCGACGACCTGGTCCGGCTCGAGGGCGCGGTCGCGGGGTACCGGCGGCCGGCCGGGACGCCGCTGGTCCTGCTGGCCGGCAGCTCCCCGATGCGCCGCCTCGTGCCCCGGGCGCTCGTCACGTTCCTCGTCGCCCACCCCGACGTCGACGTCGTGACCCGCGAGCGCCGGAGCGCCGACTCGGTCCGCGCGCTCGCGGACGGGGAGGCCGACCTGGGCGTGGTCATCGCCGATGCGCGCCACGCCCCACCCCGCGCCGAGGACCGGCTCGCTGACGACTCGCTGGTGGTCGTGGGCCCGGCCGGCGGGATCCCGGCAGGTCGCGACGCGATGACGTTCCCGGAGGTCGCCGAGCACCCGCTGGTCGGGCTCGAACCGGACGCGCCCCTGGCCCGCACGTTCGAGGCGAACCTGGGCGAGCACGCCCCGGTCGCCCGCTACCGCGGCCGGGCCGTCGACCTCGGGACCGTCGTCGACCTGGCCGAGGCCGGGGTGGGGCTCGCCGTCGTCCCACGCCACGTCGTCGACCCCGCGCGGGCGCTCGCGGTGTGCGAGCTCGCAGAGCTGTTCGCCCGCCGCACGCTCGTGCTGCAGTACGGCGCCCGTCCCGGGCCGGGGGTGGACGACCTCGCCGAGCATCTGCGCCGGGCGGCACAGCCGCCTCAGTCTCCGACGTAGGCAGACCTTCGGGATCGCGCATGGTGCGGGGGCGACGACGGGACGACGCTCAGGAGCATGCCGCGAGCCCCGGAGCCCAGCCGGTTCGTCCTCGAGCCCGCCGTCGTCGCGGCCGCCCGGCGTGCCCTGCCGGCGCTGGTCGTCCCGCTGGTCGTCCTCAGCGGGCTGGTGGCGTCGCGCGGCGGCTCGGCCGAGCGGTTCTGGGGGCTCGGCGTGTGCGTCGTGGTGCTCCTCGTCGCCGCGGTGCTCGTGGCGGCCGGCGTCCGGCGAGGATGGCGGTCATGCCCGCATCGCGCGCCGGATCCCTCGTCTCCGGACCGGCCCACGGACCGCTCCCCGTCCTGCTCCTCGCCATGACCGCGGCCACCGGGCTCGTCGACGCCGTGAGCGTGCTGGGTCTCGGCCGCGTCTTCGTCGCCAACATGACCGGCAACATCGTCTTCCTGGGCTTCGCGGTGGCCGGGGCGCCCGGCTTCGCCCTGGCGGCGTCGCTCGCTGCGCTCGGCGGGTTCCTGTCCGGAGCCCTGGCCGGCGGGGCACTCGCCACGTCCCGGGCGCATCGACGGGGCCACCTGCTGCGCGACGCGGCGCTGATCGAGACGGTGCTCCTGCTCGTCTCGGTCGTCCTGCTCGTCGGCGTGAGCGGGACACCGTCCAGCGGGCTCGCGTCGGCGGTCGCCGCGCTCGCCGCCACCGCCCTCGGGTTGCAGAACTCCGCCGTCCGCCGCCTCGCCGTCCCCGACCTGACGACGACGGTGCTCACGATGACCCTGACCGGGATCGCCGCAGACGTGCGCACCTCGGGGCGGCCCGTGGTCACCCGACGGGTGCTCTCGGTGGCGATGATGTTCGGCGGGGCGCTGATCGGCGCCGTCCTCGTCCTGCACACCGGGCTCGCCCGGGCGCTCCTGCCGGCCCCGGTGGTCCTCCTGGTGATCGTCCTCGTGCTCGCCGTCGTGGTCCGCCGCCCCGCGCCCTGGCAGGAGGGCGCTCCGGGCTGACGCGGTCGGAGACGGCTCAGAGGCGCCGCAGGACCGCCACGACCTTGCCGAGCACGGTGGCGTCCTCGCCCGGGATCGGCTCGAAGGCCACGTTGTGGGGCATCAGCCAGACCCGGCCGTCCTTGCGCTTGAAGGTCTTCACCGTGGCCTCGCCGTCGATCATCGCGGCCACGATCTCGCCGTTGTCGGCCACGGGCTGCTGGCGGACGACCACCCAGTCGCCGTCGGTGATCGCGGCGTCGACCATCGAGTCGCCGGCGACGCGCAGGAGGAACAGCGACCCCTCGCCGACGAGCTCGCGCGGCAGGGGGAAGACGTCCTCGACGGCCTGCTCGGCGAGGATCGGCCCACCGGCGGCGATGCGGCCGACGACGGGCACGAAGGTCGGCGCGGGGCGGTCCGCACGGATCTCCTCGGTGTGGTCGGCCGTGTCGGCGCCCTCGAGCTCCTCCGGCAGGCGCACGTCGAGGGCGCGCGGGCGGTTCGGGTCGCGGCGCAGGTAGCCCTTCTTCTCCAGCGTGCGCATCTGGTGCGCGACGGAGGAGGTGGACGTCAGCCCGACCGCGTCGCCGATCTCACGCACGCTCGGCGGGTAGCCCTGGCGCTCGACGTGGTCGCGGATGACCTCGAGGACCTTGCGCTGCCGCGGCGTCAGGCCGGGCGACGCGTCGGCGTCGGCGGGCTCGGGGAACGGGTGCACCCGCGCGGCGACGACGGCGTCGGCCGTGGCCCCCGACTCCTCGGGCCCGCGTGGGCCCTGGGGCGTACGTGCCATGACCGTGTCCTTCCCATGTCGTGTCCGGCGTCGAAGGGACGCCGCGCCCGCGTGGCGGGGTTGCGCTGCGAAGTTAGCGCCGAGGACCGACGGGATCAAACACGTGTTCGAACGACACGCCGGGCGATCCGTCGACGTTGTCGGAGGTCGATGCTAGACATCGCACAGGCGTTCGATCGAACGCGTGTGCGAGGCGAGGAGGTCGACATGTCCGTGGGGACCACCGGTGCGCGGGGCCGTTGCGACGTCGAGGTGCCGGGTCAGGGGACGGGGCCCGGCGCCGTCGGGCGGTCCGTGGCGCGTCCGCGGCCCGCGGGGACGCGGCCGGCGCGCCCCGACGACGCCCGGGGGCCGGTGCGCCCGGTCGGTCGGCGCGGGCCGGCGGTGCTGCCGCCCGCCCGCCCACGGGTCGCCGGCGGCGGGGCCACGCCCGCCCGTGTCGTGCGCCCGGTCGACGCCCCCGTCGCCCCGGCGGTGCTGCGGCGCCGGCGGATCGTGGCCGTCGCGGTTCTCGGTGTCGTGCTGGGGGTGCTGCTCGGCGTGCTCGTCGGGTTCGTGGTGCCGCTCGCCGGGGCCGCTGCTCCCGCTCCGGCCGGCACCACGGTCACGGTCGTCGGCGCCGGCGAGTCGCTGTCCGACGTCGCCGGCCGCGTCGCGCCCGGGTCCGACGCGGACGCGGTCGCGGGCCGGATCCGCGAGCTCAACGAGCTCGACGGCCCCGGCGGCTCCGCCCTCACGTCCGGGCGCCCCCTCGTCGTGCCGGCCCACGCGGCCGCGGGGTGAGGCCGATCCCCGCCGGGGCCCCGCGCGTCCGGCGACCTGCGGCGACGTGCGATGTCGGCCTCCAACGGGCGCGGGCGTCCGCGTGATCAGGCCGTCCTCGCGGCCGTCGTCGGTCTCTCCGACGGCCGTCAGCGCGGCCTGATCGCACGGCGACCGGACCACGTCCGGGGAGCGCCGCGCCCCCTCATCACCCACTCGGGCACCGGCCGTCCCGCCTCCGCCCGCCCGTCCGGACCCGACGGCCGCTCGGCGCCCGGGGGCGCGCGGGCGGTCCGGGGAGTTGCGTGGCACATCCGCGCGTCGCTACCGTCCCACCCCAACATCTAGTGGTTACACTGGTGTAGTTAGTCCACAGCTTGTGCACACGGTGGTCGGTCTCTCCACAGGGTCATCCACCGCACGACGGTGGTCGATCCACGGGTGAGGGCCGTCGATCCACGGATCGGGCCCGGTGATCCCCAATTCCGTCCCCAGGGACGGGGTGGGGGCCGGGTCCCGGTGCGGGGGTTGGGGACAACTCCGCCGGTGGCCGCGCGCGACGAGGGAGGGGGTGTCGGCATGCGGTGTCCGTTCTGCCGGAACACCGATTCCCGCGTCGTCGACTCGCGGGAGGCGGACGAGGGTCAGGCGATCCGGCGCCGCCGGTCGTGCTCGTCGTGCGGCAAGCGCTTCACCACGGTCGAGGAGCCGGTGCTCGCGGTGGTCAAGCGCAGCGGGGTCACCGAGCCCTTCAGCCGGGACAAGGTCGTGCGCGGCGTGGCCCGCGCCTGCCAGGGGCGCCCGGTCGACACCGACGCCCTGGCGCAGCTGGCGCACCGGGTCGAGGAGTCGGTCCGCGCGTCGGGCACCGCGGAGGTGCCCAGCCAGGAGGTCGGCATGGCGATCCTGGGCCCGCTGCGCGAGCTCGACGAGGTGGCGTACCTGCGGTTCGCCAGCGTCTACCGGAACTTCTCGTCGGCGGCCGACTTCGAGGCCGAGATCGCGGACCTGCGCGCCACGCGGGCCGGCGGTGTCGGGGGTCGGGGCGAGGATGCGGGAGCACCGGTGACGACGGAGGACGGGGCGGGAGCAGGGGCCGGCGCACGAGCCGGGGACTAGCGGTCGGGGAAGAATCGTGGCGGGGTCGGAACGTGGGGAAGCGTCCCCGGACCGTCGCGGAACGACGAACAGAGGGATGACATCGATGACCGAGACCGTCGGCACCACGTCCGAGGAGTCGGGCACAGCTGCGCCCCGGCGCGGACTGACGATCGAGCGTGTCCACACCACCGCGGGGGTCCATCCCTACGACGACGTGGTCTGGGAACGCCGTGACGTGGTGATGACGAACTGGCGCGACGGCTCGGTCAACTTCGAGCAGCGCGGCGTCGAGTTCCCGCAGACCTGGTCGCTCAACGCGGTCAACATCGTCACCAGCAAGTACTTCCGCGGAGCTCTGGGCACCGAGGCGCGCGAGTCGAGCCTGCGCCAGCTCATCGACCGCGTGGTGGGCACGTACACCGAGGCCGGCACCCGGCACGGGTACTTCGCCACCCCCGCCGACGCCGAGGTGTTCTCCCACGAGCTCACCTGGATGCTGCTGCACCAGTACTTCAGCTTCAACTCGCCGGTGTGGTTCAACGTCGGCACCAGCTCGCCGCAGCAGGTCAGTGCCTGCTTCATCCTCTCGGTCGACGACACGATGGAGTCGATCCTCAACTGGTACCGCGAGGAGGGGCTGATCTTCAAGGGCGGCTCCGGCGCCGGCCTGAACCTCTCGCGCATCCGGTCGTCGAAGGAGCTGCTCTCCTCGGGCGGCACCGCGTCGGGCCCGGTCTCGTTCATGCGGGGTGCCGACGCCTCGGCCGGCACCATCAAGTCCGGCGGCGCCACCCGCCGCGCGGCCAAGATGGTCGTCCTCGACGTCGACCACCCCGACGTCGCCGAGTTCGTGGCCACCAAGCGCGACGAGGAGCGCAAGATCCGCGTGCTGCGCGACGCCGGGTTCGACATGGACCTCGGCGGCTCCGACATCGCCTCGGTGCAGTACCAGAACGCGAACAACTCGGTGCGCGTCTCCGACGAGTTCATGCGCGCGGTGCAGTCCGGCTCGGAGTTCGGCCTGCGGGCGCGGATGACCAACGAGGTGATCGACACCGTCGACGCCAAGTCGCTGTTCCGCAGCATGGCCGAGGCCGCGTGGGAGTGCGCCGACCCGGGCCTGCAGTACGACGACACGATCAACGACTGGCACACCTCGCCGGAGTCGGGCCGCATCACGGCGTCCAACCCGTGCTCGGAGTACCTGCACCTGGACAACTCCAGCTGCAACCTCGCGTCGCTGAACCTCATGAAGTTCCTCGGCGACGACAACACCTTCCGCGTGGACGACTTCGTGCGCTCGGTCGAGCTGGTCATCACCGCGATGGACATCTCGATCTCCTTCGCCGACTTCCCGACGGAGGCGATCGGGGACACCACCCGCGCGTTCCGCCAGCTGGGCATCGGCTACGCCAACCTCGGCGCGCTGCTGATGGCCACCGGCCGGGCCTACGACTCCGAGGGCGGTCGCGCGCTCGCGGCGTCGATCACCTCGCTGATGACCGGCACCGCCTACCGGCGCTCGGCCGAGCTCGCCGGCGCGGTCGGCCCCTACGAGGGCTACGCCCGCAACGCCGACGCCCACCGCCGCGTCATGCGCAAGCACGCCGCGGCCAACGACGCGATCCGCACGGTGCACCGCGAGGACGCCCGTCTCCGGGATGCGGCCACCCGCGAGTGGCAGCAGGGCCTCGAGGTCGGGGCGCGCGACGGCTGGCGCAACGCCCAGGCCAGCGTGCTCGCCCCCACCGGCACCATCGGCTTCATGATGGACTGCGACACCACCGGGGTGGAGCCGGACTTCTCGCTGGTCAAGTTCAAGAAGCTGGTCGGCGGCGGCTCGATGCAGATCGTCAACCAGACCATCCCGCGCGCGCTCGACCTGCTGGGCTACCAGCCCGAGCAGAGCGAGGCGATCGTCGAGTACATCGCCGAGAACGGCCACGTCATCGACGCCCCGGGTCTGCGTCCCGAGCACTACGAGGTGTTCGACTGCGCGATGGGCACGCGCTCGATCGCCCCGATGGGCCACGTGCGGATGATGGCCGCGGTCCAGCCGTTCATCTCCGGCGCGATCTCCAAGACCGTCAACATGCCGGAGCAGGCGACGGTGGCGGACATCGAGGAGATCTACTTCGAGTCCTGGAAGCTGGGGCTCAAGGCGCTCGCGATCTACCGCGACAACTGCAAGGTCGGCCAGCCGCTGTCCAGCGGTACGTCCGGGAGCAAGAGCTCCGAGTCGACGGCCGCCAAGGAGGTCGCCCCGACCGACCACCGCCCGGTCCGCAGGCGGCTGCCGAAGAGGCGGCCGAGCCAGACGGTGTCGTTCACCGTCGCCGGTGCCGAGGGCTACATGACCGCCGGCAGCTACCCCGACGACGGCCTCGGCGAGATCTTCGTCAAGATGTCCAAGCAGGGCTCGACGCTGGCCGGCGTCATGGACGCGTTCTCGATGGCCATCTCGATCGCGCTGCAGTACGGCGTCCCGCTGGAGACCTACGTCTCCAAGTTCGTCAACATGCGCTTCGAGCCGGCGGGCATGACCGACGACCCGGACGTCCGCATCGCCACCAGCGTCGTCGACTACCTGTTCCGCCGCGTCGCGCTCGACCACCTGCCGTACGAGAAGCGCGCCCAGCTGGGCATCTTCTCGGCGGACGAGCGCTCGGCCCAGGTCGCGTCCACCGACTACGGCACCGGCGCGCCCGCGGCCCCGGCGGCGGACCCGGTGGACGTCGAGGCGCTGCGGACGTCGCTGGACATCTCGACGGAGAAGGCCGAGGCCCCGGACCGCCGCCGGGCCGACATCTCCGTCGGTAGCTCCACCGAGCTGCTCGAGCTGCAGCAGGGCAAGGCGGCCGACGCGCCGCTCTGCCTCACCTGCGGCACGAAGATGCGGCCCGCCGGCTCCTGCTACGTCTGCGAGGGCTGCGGCTCCACCAGCGGCTGCAGCTAGCTCGTCCGCACAGCCCAGCCCGCTCCCCGGCCCCGCCAGGGGCGCCCGGCCGCAAGCCTGCCGGGCGCCCCTCGCGGCGGGGTAGGTTCGCCGCGTGTCCCGTGATCATGAGGGTGAGCAGGCGAACAAGGACCGGGTCGGGGCGGCGTTCGACGCCTGGGCGGCAGGGACGGGAGGTCCATTCGACTCCTCGCCGACGACGCCACCTGGACGATCGTGGGCAACAGCCCGGTCTCGCGCACCTACGGCAGCAAGGCCGAGTTCATCGGGACGGTGATCGAGCCGTTCAACGCCCGCATGTCCGAGCCCCTCGTGCCGTCCGTGCGCCACCTGTTCGCCGACGGCGACTGGACGATCGTCCTGTTCGACGCGCAGGCCACGCGGCGCGACGGAGCGCCGTACCGGAACACCTACACCTGGTACCTGCGCTTCGGGCCCGACGGCGCGGTCGTCGAGGTGATCGCCTTCTTCGACACCATCGAGTTCACCGACCTGTGGCAGCGGGTCGACCCCGCCTGACCTTCGGACTGATCGCCCTCCCTCAGCCCGCGGGCACCACGGTCGCGGACAGGGCGCGGTGGTCGGAGAGCGGCGGGTGGTGGACGCGCGGGGCGGAGGCGACGACGCCCCGGCCGAGCAGGTGGTCGATCTGGCGGCGGGGGAGGTCGGCGGGGAACGTCTCCCCGCGGACCAGGCCCTCGAGCCCGCTGCCGAGGCGGGCCCGCCGGACGCCGAGGTTGAGGTCGCCGGTCACCACCAGCGGCTCCTCGTCGCGCAGCGCGCGCACGAGGTGGCGCAGCTGCACGAGGTTCCAGCCCGGGATGAACGTCAGGTGCGTCGTCACCACCGTCACCGGCCCGTGCGGCCCGACGACACGGGCGGCGACGGCGACGCGCGGCTCGTCGCGGACGACGACGACGCGGCGCGGGTGCCCGACCACCAGCGGAACCCGGTGGGACAGGCGCGGCAGGGGCACCACCCGCCAGTCGACCACCGGCAGGCGCGAGAGCAGCGCGATCCCGTAGGCGGGGGAGTCGGCCGTGTCGTCCGGGCCCCACGCGCCCGGGACGCCGTGCAGGGTCGGCGCGAAGCGGTGCTCGACCGCGCCCATGGCCTCCGCCGCGACGGTCGTGAGGTCCGCGCCGCCGGAGCGCGGTTGGGCGCGATCGACCTCCTGCAGGCCCAGCACGTCGACGTCGAGGCCGGCGACCGCGGAGGCGAAGCGGTCGAGGTCGACCGGCCCCTCGGCGGTCGCGGCCCCGTGCAGCACGTTCCAGCTCCCCAGTCGCACGGGTCCCAGGTTCCCTGGTTCGGCCAACATCACCTCGGGTAGGGGGCCGGAGTGACCGACCTGGACGGTGTGGCGCGCCGCGAGGCCCTCAAACGCGTCGCCGTCTCGCTGCGCGCGGGCGGGCTGCGGTTCGCGCTCGCCGGCGGGTACGCCGGGTGGGCGCTCGGCGGGCCCGAGCCGTCCAACGACGTCGACTTCGTCGTCGCGGAGGCCGACGCCGGGGACGCGATGACGGCGCTCGCCGAGGCCGGGCTCGAGGTGCGCAGGCCGCCGGAGGACTGGCTGTTCAAGGTCGTCAGCGACGGCGCCCTCGTCGACGTCCTCTTCCGCATCGCCGGGGTGCCGGTCGGCGACGCGATGCTCGGCCGGTCCGTGGAGCAGGAGGTCCTCTCGGTGTCGATGCCGGTGGTCGACGCGACCGACCTCCTCGTCGGCAAGCTCGCCGCGCTCAACGAGCACGCCTGCGACCTGTCCAAGGTGCTGCCGACCGCCCGCGCCCTGCGCGAGAAGATCGACTGGGAGCGGGCCGAGGACGAGACGGCGTGGAACGACATCGCCGCGGCCTGCCTGTTCCTCCTGCGCCGGATCGGGGTGGCCCCTGATGGGCTGCGCCCACGTGAGTGATCCGGGTCGTCGGGACGACCCAGATCCCTCACGTGGGCGCAGCCCATAGAGGATGAGCAGGTGTCCGACCTGCGCCGGGTCACCGCCACCCGGTATGTGACCCCGCTGCGCGAGGGCGGGTCGCTGCCCGGGCTGGTGGAGGCCGACGACCTGGGCACCTACGTCGCGAAGTTCACCGGGGCGGGCCAGGGCCGGAAGGCGCTCGTCGCCGAGGTCGTGGCCGGCGAGATCGCGCGGCGCCTCGGGCTGCGGGTGCCCGAGCTCGTCGTCATGGACGTCGACCCCGTCATCGCCCGCGCGGAGCCCGACTGGGAGGTCCAGGAGCTGCTCGCCCGCAGCGGCGGGCCCAACCTCGGCATGGACTTCCTCCCCGGTGCCCTCGGGTTCGACCCGGTCGCGCACCGGGTCGACCCGCTCGAGGCGTCGCGGGTGCTGTGGTTCGACGCGTTCGTCGAGAACGTCGACCGTTCCTGGCGCAACCCCAACCTGCTGCGCTGGCACCGCGAGCTGTGGCTGATCGACCACGGCGCCTGCCTGTACTTCCACCACTCCTGGGCGCGGGCCGCGTCGGTCGTCGCTCGCCCGTACGACCTGAAGGACCACGTCCTCGCCCCCGCCGCGACGGCCCGGGCCGAGGCCGACGCCGAGCTGGCCGAGCGCGTGGACCGGGGGCTGCTCGACGAGGCCGTCGCCCGCATCCCGGACGAGTGGATCGACGACGTCCCGCGGGAGGCCTACGCCGAGCACCTGGCCGCCCGGCTCGCGTCGCGCGAGGCGTGGGTGCCGCGATGAGCGAGCGCGACACCTTCGAGTACGCCCTGCTGCGCGTGGTGCCCGACATCGAGCGCGGCGAGCTGGTGAACGTCGGCGTGCTGCTCTACTGCCGTCACCGCGAGCACCTCGCCGTCCGGACACACCTCGACGCCGACCGCCTGCACGCGCTCGCCCCGTCGACCGACCTGGAGGCGGTGCGCGACGCGGTCGCCGCGTGGGAGGGCGCGGTGCGCGGCGAGGGCCCGTCCGGCGTGCTGTCGGCGGGCGAGCGCTTCCGCTGGCTGATCGCCCCGCGCAGCACCGTCCTGCAACCGGGTCCGGTGCACACGGGGCTGACCGCGGACCCGGACGCGGAGATCGAGCGCCTGGTCGCCCGGCTGGTCCGCGCGCCGTCCTGAATCGCTCCGTTGTTTCTCCGGCGGGACGGGGGCTGAGAAAATGTCAGCGGCGTGGCGCCGCAGACGTTGAGTGTCCGTAACGCCACGCACTCGAATGCGAGCTGTTCATCCGAGTGCGGGAACGTGGGTCGCATGCTCAAGGTGGTGGCGGCGCTGCTCGTCACGTTGGCCGCGACGACGGCGTGCGCCGGGGCGCCCGCGGTTCAGGTCGCGCCGCAGCCCTGCTCGCCCGCCGTCGCGATCACCGGCTTCTCCGACGCCCTCGACGGCGCGTCGTACGGCGCCCGGCGGACCTACCCGCTCACCGGCCTGTCCGGGCTGGCGGTCGACCTGGACGGCTCGCTGCTCGCCCTGAGCGACCGCTCGGTGCTGTTCACGCTCGACCCGCGGTCCCGGGAGCCGCGGGCCGCGACGCCACTGGCGGACGGGGCGGGCGAGGCCCTCGACGCCGAGGCCCTCGCCGTCGACGCCGACGGCACGCGCCTCGTCGCGTCGGAGGCGCCGCCGGCGGTCCTCCGGTTCGACGCGCAGGGCCGGGTCGTCGGCCGCCTCGACGTGCCCCCGGACCTCGCCGCCCGGGCCGCGCGCAACGACGCCCTCGAGGGCGTCGCCGTCCTCGCCCCCGACCGGGTCGTCGCCGCGATGGAGGGCCCGCTCGCCGGGGACGACCCGGGCGTGCGCCGGTTCCCGACGTGGACGGGCGCGGCGCCCGGCACCACGTACTCCTACCGCCCGGACCCCGGCCTCGACGTCGCGGAGCTCGCAGCCACCGGCGACGGCCGGCTGCTCGTCGTCGAACGATCCTTCACCCCGGGCGTCGGCAACACCGTGCAGCTCGCCCTCGCCACCCCGCGCGGCGACGCCCTCGCCCGCACCCCGCTCGCCGACCTCGGCGCCTGCCCGGACCTCGGGGCCACGACGCAGCAGGCGCAGGCGAACCCGTTGCTCGACAACGTCGAGGGCATGACGGTGCTCGGGCGCACGCCGGACGGGGCCCTGCGGGTGCTCCTGGCCAGCGACGACAACCAGAACGCCGAGCAGACCACCCGGCTCTACGACCTCGAGGTACGCCTTGCGCCGGCGTGATCTCCGGAACCCGCCCGTGCGCGACGGCGCCGTGCGGTGGAGGGTGTCGCCGTGACCGACGACGCTCACCCCGGCCCCATCCGCGCCCTCGTCCTCGGGGGAGGGGGACTCGCCGGGATCGCCTGGGAGGTGGGCGTCCTCGTCGGCCTCGCCGAGGGCGGTGTCGACCTGTCGCTGGCCGACCGGGTCGTCGGCACCTCCGCCGGTTCCGTCGTCGGGACCCTCCTGACCACGGGTGTGGATCTCGCTGCCGTGCACGAGCAGCACCTCGCCGGAGAGGCGTCGGACAGCTCCGGCCCGCCCGCGACGCTGGACATGGAGGCTCTCGGCGCCCAGCTCGCCGCCGCGATGGACGGCGCCCGCGACGCGGGGGTGATGCGGGCACGCCTGGGCGCCTGGGCGCTCTCGGCGGACACCCCGCCCGAGTCCGAGCGGCGCGTGATCATCGACGCCCGCCTGCCGGTGAAGGAATGGCCGAAGACGGACCTGCGGATCTCCGCGGTCGACGCGGAGACCGGGGAGCTGGCGGTGTTCACCCGCGACGCCCGCGTCGAGCTGGTCGACGCCGTCGCCGCGAGCTGCGCCGTGCCCGGCGTCTGGCCGCCGATGACGGCCGGGAAGCGGCGCTACATCGACGGCGGCATCGCGTCGATCGTGCACGTGGCCCGTGCCGACGACGACGGCTTCGAGGTCCAGGGCGCGGCCGACCGCGTGCTCGTCGTCGCCCCGCTCGACCCGCCGGCGGGCGGACCGTTCCGCTCGGTGACCCAGGAGATCGAGCAGCGGCAGGAGAGCCACCCGGACACCGACGCGCTCGGGATCGTCGCCGACGAGACGTCGCTCGCGGCGTTCGGCACCAACGTCCTCGACCCGTCGACCATGCCGGCCTCGGCGCGGGCCGGACGGGCGCAGGGCCAGGCGTGGGCCGACGAGGTCGCCCGGCGCTGGTCGTGAGTGCGCCCGTCGCCACCGCGACGACGGTCCGGCGCGGCGGCGCCCTCGGCGCGTTCGCCGTCCTGCTGCTCGCGGCCAACCTGCGGCCGCCCGTGGTCGGGGTCGCGCCGCTGGTCGACCAGGCGCGCGACGATCTCGGCGTCTCGAGCGGCGTCGCCGGCCTGCTGACCAGCATCCCGGTGCTCTGCTTCGGGCTGCTCGCCCCGATCGCACCGCGCCTGGCCCGGCGTTGGGGCCTCGAACGACTGCTCGTGGCGGCGCTGCTCGTGCTCGCCGGGGGCATCGCGCTGCGCATGGTGGACGCGCTCGCCGTCATCCTCGTCGGGAGCGTGCTCGTCGGGACGGCGATCGCCGTGGGGAACGTGTCGCTGCCGACGCTGGTGAAGCGCGACTTCCCGCACCGCACCGGCGCGATGACCGGCGCGTACTCGATGGTGCTGACCGGCGGCGGCGCGCTGGCCGCGGCCGTCACCGTCCCCCTGCAGCGGGTCACGGGCCTCGACTGGCGGTACACGCTCGGGCTGTGGGGCCTGCTCGCGCTGGTGACGCTGGCGGTCTGGGCGCCCCGCGCACGCCATCGCACGGTGCCGTCGAGCCCGGTGGGGGAGGCCGCGGCGATGCGTCGCGGGCTGCTGCGCGACCCGCTGGCGTGGCAGGTCACGCTGTTCATGGGCCTGCAGTCGCTGCAGTTCTACGCGACGTCGGCGTGGATCCCGACGATCTACACCGACGCCGGGCGCAGCCCCGCCGAGGCCGGGCTGCTGCTCTCGCTGGCCGGGATCGTGGGCCTCGTCTTCTCGGCGACGATGCCCTCGCTGGCGATGCGCCGTCCCAGCCAGAGCGCGCTCGTCACGGCGACCTGCCTGTTCTACCTCGCCGGCTACGCGGGGCTGATCCTCGCGCCGGGCACGCTCCCCGCGCTCTGGATGGTGCTGCTCGGGGTCGCGCAGGGCTCGAACATCGCCCTCGGGCTGCTCCTGATCACCCTGCGCTCCCCGGACACCGCGCACACCGCCGAGCTCTCGGCCATGGCCCAGGGCATCGGCTACACCCTCGCGGCCGTCGGTCCCTTCGGTCTGGGCGCGCTCCACGACCTCACCGACGGGTGGACGGTCCCGCTCGTGGTGATGGCCGTGCTCGTGGTGCCGACCGTCCTCATGGGCATCGGCGCCGGCCGCGACCGGCACGTGCTCACTCCCTGATCCCCGTCACCCGATCACCGCCGCCAGCCCGTCGAGCGCCCGCGCGAGCCCGAAGCGCCACGCGCGGTCGGAATCGCGGGCCGAGCCCTGCGCGGCGCCGGCGGCGGCGCCGACCCGGGTGGCGCGGGGATAGCGCTCGGGGTCGAGCACCTCGGCGAGCACCGGCGCCCGCGCGGCCCACCAGGCGGCGTCGTCGGCCGGACCGTCGTCGGGGAGCGCCGCGGCGCGGGTGACGTCGAGGAGGAAGGTCAGCGCGGCGTCGCGGTCGACGTCGTCCAGGTCCTCCAGATCGTCGAAGGCCGCGAGCTCGTGCTCGTACTTCGCGGTCTCGCCGGGGCCGAGCACGGGACGACGGGGGTCGACGCGCGCCGCCCACGGGTGTGCGAGGCAGAGCGCGCGGTTCTCCTCGGCCACCGCCGTGAGGCGCTCGCGCCAGGGTCGGCCGGCGGTGTCGCGGCGCAGCATGGCGGCGTAGGCGGCGTCGACGACGAGGTCGGCGAGCTCGACGCGCCCGGGGACGTAGGTGTAGATCGTCATCGGGGCGACGCCGAGCTCGGTGGCCAGCGCGCGGATCGTCAGGCGCGCGAGCCCGTCCGCGCCACCGGCGTCGGCGAGCGCCGTGGCGGCGCGCACGACCGCGTCGAGGTCCAGACCGCGCCGGGGTCCGCGGGTGGCCCGGGGCTCGGTGCGCCACAGCAGCGCGAGCGTGCGGGCGGGGTCGGCGCTCATCGGCGACACCCTCTCATTTTTTCGTGTACAACGTACGGTGTACAGCGTACGAAGAAAGAGGGTCCATGAAGATCAGTGCGTCCGCCGTCTCCCTCAACGTCGCCGATCCCGAGGCCTCGGGGGCCTTCCTCGTCGAGCACTTCGGTTTCGAGCAGGCCATGGCCGCCGACGGCTTCGTGTCGTTGGCCCGTGAGGACGTCGGCATGTCCGTCGTCTTCCTGCGCACCGGGCTGGAGTCCCTGCCCACCGATCAGCGCGACGAGCACGCCGCAGGGCTGATCCTCGCGTTCGTGGTCGACGACCTCGAGGGCGAGCTGGCACGGCTCGGGTCCGAGGGCGTGGCGATCACCATGCCGCTGACCGCCGAGCCGTGGGGCGAGCGTGCCTTCCAGGTGCGCGACCCCAACCGCGTGATCGTGCAGCTGGTCGACTGGGAGGGCTGACGCCACGTGAGTGATCCGGGTCGTCGGAACGACCCGGATCACTCACGTGCGCCAGCATGGGGACGTGGAGATCGTCCTGACCGCCGTGCGCCCCGACTCGCCCGACGGGCTGACCGCCCTGCGCGCCTACGCCGGCGAGCTCGCCCGCCGCTGGCCGGAGAAGGCGCCCGAGCCGTCGTGGTCGCAGCAGTTCCTCGCCGACGACCCGCTCGCCCTCGTCCCGCCGGCCGGCGTCCTCGTCGTCGCGAAGCAGGGCGAGCGGGTCGTCGGCTGCGCGGGCCTGCGGTTCGAGGGGGCCGACGTCCCGCCCGGCGCGGGCGAGATCAAACGCATGTGGGTCGACCCCGAGGTGCGCGGCCAGGGCCTGGCCACACGCCTGCTGCACCACCTCACCGATCTCGCTCGCGAGGCCGGGCTCCGGAGGCTGGTGCTCGACACCGCCGACGACCTCCTCGAGGCCCGCGCGCTCTACGCCCGCGAGGGCTTCGTCGAGACCGGGCCCTACAACGCCAACCCCTACGCCGCCCACTGGTACACGCGCGACCTCTGGTGATCGGCGGCCCTCAGCCCACCTGCCGCCAGCAGAACTCGAAGACGAGCGCCCACTGGAACGCGCGCTGGGCGTTGTCGGCCGCGCCGCCGTGGCCGCCCTCGATGTTCTCGTAGTACTCGACGCCGTGGCCCTGCTCGCGCATCCGGGCCACGGCCTTGCGGGCGTGGGCGGGGTGGACGCGGTCGTCGCGGGTCGAGGTCGTGACGAGCACCGGCGGGTAGGCCTCGTCGGCGCGCAGGTTCTGGTACGGCGAGTACTGCGCGATCCACGCCCATTCCTCGGGCTTGTCGGGGTCGCCGTACTCGGCCATCCACGACGCCCCGGCCAGCAGCAGGTGGAAGCGGCGCATGTCGAACAGCGGCACCATCACCACGATCGCCCCGAACAGCTCCGGGTACCGGGTCAGCATCACGCCCATGAGCAGGCCGCCGTTGCTGCCGCCGTGGATCGCCAGCTGCGACGCCGTCGTGATCCCGCGCTCGACGAGGTCCCGGGCGACCGCCGCGAAGTCCTCGTACGCCCGGTGGCGGTGCTCGCCGAGCGCCGAGGTGTGCCACGTCGGCCCGTACTCGCCGCCGCCGCGGATGTTCGCGACGACGTACGTGCCGCCGCGGGCGAGCCAGCCCCGTCCGATGATCCCGCTGTAGCCCGGCGTCAGGGCGATCTCGAAGCCGCCGTAGCCGGTCATGAGCGCCGGGCCCGGGGTGTCGGCGACCCGGCCGACCACGAAGTACGGCACCTGGGTGCCGTCGTCCGAGGTCGCGAAGAACTGCCGGACCTCGAGGCCGCTCGCGTCGAAGCGCGCGGGCGCCGTGCGCAGGACCTCGGGCTCCGGGTCGGTGTCGCGCCCCAGCTCGCCGCGCAGGAACGTCGAGGGCTGCGTGTAGCCGTCGGTGTCGAGGAAGTACTCGTCGCTCTGGTCGGGGTCGACGCCGATGAGGTCGACCGAGCCGAGATCGGGCCCGGCGGGCAGCTCGCGGCGCGCCCAGTCCTGGTCGGGGGTGAGCACCTCGAGGCGCGTGACGACGTCGGTGAGGACGGCGAGGACGAGGTGATTCTTCGTCCAGGCGTGGTAGCTCAGCGAGCGGCTGGGGGTGGGGGCGAAGAGCACGCGCGCCGACCGGTCGCCGGCCAGGTAGCCCTCGAAGTCGAAGCAGAGCAACGAGCCGGCGGCGTGCTCGACGCCCTCGACGCTCCAGGGTGACCGGGTGCGCACCAGCAGCCAGCTGCGCTCGACGTCGGTGTCGGAGTCCGGCGGCACGTCGAGGAGCACCTGCGTCCCGTCCGGGCGCAGGAGGTACTCCTCGGTCGTGTGGAAGTCGGGGCTGCGCCCGACGAAGTCGCGCTCGAAGCCCGGGGTGTGGTCGTGCGAGGCGAAGGCCGACACGTCGGTCTCGTCGGCGATGAACACGACCTCGGCCTCGGCGACGGGCTGACCGCGTCGCCAGCGGCGCATCACCCGCGGGTAGCCCGACGTCGTCTGCGAGCCGGGTCCGAGGTCGGTGCCGACGAAGACGGTGTCGGCGTCGATCCACCCCACGCGGCTCTTCGCCTCGGGCAGCGTGAAGCCGTCGGTGACCCAGGCCCTCGAGGCGAGATCGAACTCGCGCACCACCGTCGCGTCGGCGCCGCCGCGGGAGAGCTGGACGAGGGCGCGGTCGTAGTCGGGGTAGCGGACGGCGGCTCCCGCCCACACCCAGTTCTCGTCCTCCTCCGCCGCGAGGGCGTCGACGTCGAGCAGCAGCTCCCAGTCGGGGTCGCCGGTGCGGTAGCTCTCGAGCGTGGTGCGCCGCCAGAGCCCGCGGGAGTGCTCGGCGTCCTGCCAGAAGTTGTAGAGCAGCGCGCCCCGGCGTCGCACGTAGGGGATGCGGTCGTCGGCGTCGAGCACCGCGCGCAGACCGTCGCGCAGCTCGCCGAAGCGCTCGCCCCCGGTGAGGACGTCCAGCGACTCGGCGTTGCGCTCCTTCACCCAGGTCAGGGCCTCGTCGCCGGTGACCTCCTCGAGCCACAGGTAGGGGTCGTCGGGGGTCCCGTCCGGGCTGGCGGTGGTCGAGGGGGAGCTCACGCGACCATCCTCACCCATTGCCGGACCCCGACGCTCGTGGGTGATCTGATGTTCGCCCACGGAGGACGGGAGGCCGGCGGTGAGCGGCGACGAGACGCACGCCGAGCAGGGGGAGCACGAGTACCTCGACCTCGGCTCGTTCGTCCTGCGCTCGGGCTACACGCTGCCCGGCGCCACGCTCGTCACCGCACGCACGGCACGCTGAACGACGCGCGCGACAACGCCGTGCTCTTCCCGCACGGGTACTCGGGGACCCCGTCGTCGCTGGACCTGCACATCGGCGAGGGCCTGCCGCTGGACCCGCAGCGCTGTTTCGTCATCTGCCCCGGCCAGCTCGGCGGCGGGATGTCCAGCTCCCCGTCGACCACGCCGGTCCCGTTCGACCGCGGGCACTTCCCGCCGGTCTCGACGGTCGACGACGTGCTCGCCCAGCACCGGCTCGTCACCGAGCACTTCGGCATCGCGCCCCTGCACGCGGTGCTCGGCTGGTCGACGGGCGCCCAGCAGACGTACGAGTGGGCCCCCCGCTTCCCCGACATGGTGCCGCGCGCGGCGCCTTCGCGGGCACGGCGAGGACCCCGGTGCACACCCGGATCGCCATCGACCTGCACCTCGAGCTCCTGCGCTCGGACCCGGCGTTCGCGGACGGCTCCTACGCCGACGCCGCCGACGTCCGCGTCGGCCTGACCCGCCACGCGCTGGCGTTCTCGCTGATGGGGTTCACGCCCGAGTGGTACCGCGGCGAGCCCTGGCGGCGCCTCGGGTACGCGAGCGTCGACGACTTCCGCCAGGCGTTCGTCCGCGGCTGGTTCGCCCCGATGGACCCGAACGACCTGATCGCGCAGGCATCGACGTGGCGGCGGGCGGACATCTCCCCGCACGGGCACGGCTCGGTCCGCAAGGCGCTCGAGAAGATCCCGACCCACCTCTTCGTCGTGCCCTTCGGCGGCGACCAGTTCTTCCCCGTCGAGGACTGCGAGATCGACGCGGGCCACCTGCCCCACGGTGAGCTCCGGGTGATCGACACCCCGGCCGGACACTGCGCGATGTCCGGGCTCCTCGACGAGGACATCCGGCGCGTCCACGCGGTGATGGCGGAGATGCTCGAGGGTTAGTCGTCCCGGCCGTGGCGCAGGAGCTCGCGCCACTCGGCGGCGCTCCAGTGCGCGGGAGCGGTGCCGGCGAGGAACGTGCGCATGGCGCGCAGGACCTCGCCCGGGTGGGTGTGGAACGGGAAGTGCCCGGCGCCCTCGAACACCTGCAGCTCGCTACCGGGCATGGCGTCGTGCGCGAGCTGCGCGTGCTCGACCGGGACGATCATGTCGTCGGAACCCCACAGGAGGAGCGTCGGCATCCCCGCGGTGAGGTAGCAGCGGTCGAGCATGGTGACCACCTGGCCGCGCCAGTCGACGACGGCCCGCAGGGTGCGCAGGAACGCATTGCGGCTGGTGGCGTCGGGGAGGGCGTCGACGAGCCGGACGAGGTCCTCGGCGTCGCGGCCCAGCGGGTGGTCGAGGCGGGCGAGCGCCCACATCACCGCCTCGGTCTGCGTGCGCATGCCGGGCAGGCCCAGCATCCCGAGCACGAGCTGCGCGCCGGGCAGCGAGGCCGCGCGCAGGGCCGGGCTCACGGACTGGGAGACCCCGCCGGCGCCGACGAGCACGATCCGTTCGGTGCGCTCGGGGTACTGGTAGGCGAACTGCATCGCCACGCCGCCGCCGAGCGAGTGCCCGACGAGGGTGGCGCGGTCGACGTCGAGGACGCCGAGCAGGTCGCGCATCCCGTTCGCGTACGCGGCGACCGAGTAGTCGCCGCGCGGCTTGTCCGAGCCGCCGTGCCCGAGCAGGTCGGGGGCGAGGACGGTGTGGTCGCGGGCGAGGTCGTCGAGCAGGGGACCCCACGTCGACGAATCGTCGCCGATCCCGTGGATGAGCAGCAGCACCGGACCGGAGCCGGCCATCCGGAACGCACGGCGGTACCCGTGCACGGTCCGGTACTGCAGGGCCCACCGCTCGCCCGGCACGTCCCGCAGGACGGGGCCGGGCGAGGGGGGTCCGGACGGCGGGCGGCGGAGCAACACGGCCGGTCCTCCGACCTCCTCGGTCTCGTCGTCAGCGGGACCGGAAGCCTAGGGGCGCGGTGTGACGCGAGGTCACTGCCATGTTGCCGCCGTGTGACGGTCACCCGGCCGTGCCCGTCTCGCTCCCGCTCGGGTCGGCGTCGCCGCCCGGGGTGGTCGGCTCGCCCGCTGGTTCGCCGGCTGGTTCGCCGGCAAGGAGCAGGTAGAGCCGGCGACGGGTGTCGTCGAGCAGGCGGACCGCCTCGGTCACCTGCTCCTCACGGCCGACCTGGGCGACCTGCGAGACGGCGCCCATGACGAGGCCGACCGACTCGCGCAGCGCGCCGAAGCCGTCCTCGGCCGCGGCCGTGTTCCACACGGCGTCGAGCTCCTCACGGTGCTCGTCGACGTAGGTGCGGCCCGCGTCGGTCAGGTGGATCACCGACCGGCCCTCGGCCTTCTCGGAGCGCACCAGGCCTTCGTCGGCCAGCTGCGACACCGTCGGGTACACCGAGCCCGGGCTGGGGCGCCATGCCCCGCCGGAGCGCTCGGCGATCTCCTGGATGATCTGGTAGCCGTGCATCGACTCCTCGGCGAGCAGCGCGAGGACCGCCGTGCGCACGTCACCGCGCGCCCGTCGTCCACGGCCGCCGCCGCGCGGGCCGCCGAAGCCGCCCGGACCGCCGAAGCCACCACCCGGTCCGCCACCGGGGCCTCCGAAGCCCCCGGGACCGCCGAAGCCCGGCCGGCCGAAGGGGCCGCCCCGCTTGCCGCGGCGGAACCGCTCGCGGCGGTCGCCCGCTTCTCCACCGAACATCGCCGCGCGGGCGAACCCGCCGTGACGACGACGCTCGTGGCCACGGGGGCCGTGCCCCCGGTGTCCGTGCGGGCCGTGCCCGCGCTCTCCCTGGCTCTCGCCGGGAGTCTCGTGGGTAGTCATGTCGCTCCTCCTTCATTGTTCGATCGCGACACGCTAACGATATATCGCGACTGTCATCAGCGCAAGGCGCTCGAGGAGGAGCGGGAGGGTCCTAGTGGTCGGCGGCGCGCTCCACCGTGACCGCGAGGGCGGCGAGCAGCTCCTTCGCCGAGTCCAGGCTCAGCTCCACCGCGACCCGGGCGCCCGGGCCGCGGCCGGGGTTGAGGAAGTCGATGTTCACGGTGTGCTCGTCGGGCGCGTGGACGGGGTGGTCGTAGTAGACGGTGGCGGTCTCGAGCGGGAACCAGCCGTCGGGCCCCTTGCCGCTGGACTTCGCCAGCGCGAGCTTCTCGGTGCTGTAGGTGCACATGCGGCTCACGCCCCCAGGTGTCGCGCGAGGAAGTCGCGGATGCGCTCCCAGCCGTCGACGGCGGCAGCCTGCCGGTAGCTGGGCCGGTCGACGGAGAAGAACGCGTGCCCGGCGTCGTCGTAGCGGTGGAACTCGTAGGTCTTGCCGGACTCCCGGAGCAGCTTCTCGAGCTCGTCGACCTGGTCGGGGGAGGGGTGCGCGTCCTCGTTGCCGAAGAGGCCGAGCAGCGGGGCGCGCAGCTCGGGGATGCGGTGGCCGAACGGGCTGACCTGCAACGGGAAGCCCTCGGGCGGCGCGCCGACGACGAAGGCGCCGTAGCAGTCGATCGCGGCCTGGAGGTCGACCTCGATGCCCGCGAGGACGGCCTGGCGCCCGCCCGAGCAGAACCCGATCGCACCGACCTTCCCGTTGCTCGTGGGCAGCGAGCGCAGCCAGCGCGCGGCGCCGGCGGCGTCACCGACGAAGCGCCCGTCGGGCACCCCGCCCTGGGCCCGCGCGGTGGCGGCGGCGTCGTCGGGCGCGGCGCCCGGGGCCTCTCGCGTGTAGAGGTTCGGGCAGATCGCGTGGTAGCCCATGGTCGCGAACCGCCGCGTGATCTCCTTGGTCGCGGCGTCGTAGCCGGGCATGTGGTGGATGACGATCATGCCGCCGCGGGGCGTGCCGTCCATCGGCCGCGCCGTGTAGGCCTCGATCTCGTCGTCACCGTGCCCCCGGATACCGATCGTCTCGGCCAGGACCGCGTCGTGCTGCATGCCGCGCCACCTCTCTTGTTGTCGTCGTTGTCAGCCTGGGGGCCATGCTGGCGTTCAACGTCAGGAAAGCCCCCACGATCATGAGCTCGCGCGCCGGGGTGGGCCGACGAAGGAGAGGGTGTCGCCGGCCGGGTCGAACGGGAGGTCATCGCCCGCCTCGATCGCCGCCGCCATCCGGGCGTGTGCGAGCCCCGGCCGGTCTCCAGCGGCCCGGAGAGGAGCACACCTCGGGGCCACCACCGGGATCGACCGCGTGGACACGGCCCCGATCGCCCGCCACGTCAAGCGCGCCGGTGCCGTGGTGCTCCCGCCGGTCGCCGCGAGCGCACCGCTCACCCCTCGTCACGCATGCGGGAAGGGGCGAGAGGGTAGGTCCGAACACGGAAGTCGACGTTCCCGTCCCGCCCGGGACGGGGTGGAGCAGGAGGAACACCGGATGGACCTGTCGCGTACTCGAGACATCTTCGAGCGGCCGGGGCCGTTCGCGACGGTCTACCTGGAGGCCGTGCAGGCCGGCGAGAACTCGGCCAAGCAGGTCGAGCTGCGCTGGCGCGACCTGTCGAAGCAGCTCCAGCAGGCCGGCGCCGATGACAAGACCCTCGCCGCGCTGGACGACGAGCTCGGCGGCGAGCGCGCCGGCTCGATCACCGAGGTCGGCCGCGTCCTCGTGGCCTCGGCGGACGGCATCCTGTTCGACGACGAGGTCGAGGCCGTCGACGCCGCAGGCGACATCGCCGTGTGGTCGCCGCTGCCCGAGCTCGGGCGGTACTACCGCAGCCAGACCGGCTCGGTGCGCGTGCTGCTCGCCGTGGTCGACCAGACCGGCGGCGACATCTACCAGGTGATCGCCGACAACAGCGAGGGCGCTCGCGAGCTCTCCGAGGAGACCGTCCAGGGTCAGGCGATCGAGAGCGTCCACAAGGCCCGCGGCGGCGGCCCCGGCAACCGGACCCGCCAGAACCGCCACGAGATGGCGTCCTACGAGAACGCGGACGCCGTCGTGAAGGGGCTGCGCAGCGCCGCCTCGCAGTTCCGGCCCGAGGTCATCGTCATCGCCGGCGAGATCCAGGGCCGCTCGTCGGTGCGCCAGGAGCTGACCGGCGACCTCGCCGGCATCACCCGCGAGATCGAGGCCGGCAGCCGCGCCGCCGGCGCCTCGGAGAGCGCGCTCGAGGACGCCCTGCTGACCGTCACCGGGGAGATCGCCACCGACCGCGAGTCGGGCGTGCGCCAGCGCTTCGAGGAGGGCAAGGGCCACGCCAACGCGGTCGAGGGTCTCGAGCCGGTGCTCGAGGCCGCGCGGACCGGCGCGGTCGACACGCTCCTGCTGGTCGACGGCCAGGAGGTGCCCGGCGAGCTCTACGCGGGGTCGTCGCCCGAGGCCATCTCCACCGACCCGGCGAACCTCGCCGAGATCTCCGACACCGAGCCCGTCGCCCGGCCCGCGGAGCAGGTCCTGCTGCGCGCCGTCGGCGCCCTCGGCGGCCAGGTGCAGGTCCTCGGCGGCGGCACGTCGCTGCAGGACGGCGTCGGCGCGATCCTGCGGTTCCCGACCGGGAGCTGATCGGACCAACCTCGTTGTCAGCGGCGTGGCGCTACGGACACTCAGTGTCTGCAGCGCCACGCCGCTGACATCTGTTCAGGCGTCCGTTCAGACCAACAGCGCCGCGAGCTCCCGGGCCGCGACGCGGGCGTCGTCGAGCGTGACGTAGGGGGCGGCGAAGCCGAAGCGCAGCAGGTCCGGCGGGCGGGCGTCGACGACGACCCCCCGCCGGGCCAGCGCCGCGCACAGGCCCTCGGCGTCGGGGACGCGCACCGCGACGTGCCCGCCCCGGCGCGCGTGCTGCCGCGGGGTCACGACGTCGACCCCGTCCGGCAGCGCGTCGAGGAAGGCGTCGCCGAGAGCCAGGGACGCGGCGTGGACGTCGGCGAGGGCGACGCCGTCGAAGACCGACAGCGCGCCGTCGAGGGCGAGCATCGAGAGCATCGGCGGCGTGCCGACGCGCAGGCGCCCGACGCCGGGCGCCGGGGTCCACGCCTCGGTCATCGCGAACGGCTCGGCGTGGCCGGTCCAGCCGGTCAGCGGCGGATCGAGGACGTCGTGGTGCCGGGCGGCGACATAGACGAAGGCGGGCGCGCCCGGGCCACCGTTGAGGTACTTGTAGGTGCACCCGACGGCCAGGTCGACGCCGAGGCCGTCGAGGTCGACGGGCAGGACGCCGACGGCGTGCGACAGGTCGGCCACCACCACCGCGCCGGCCGCGTGCGCGCGCTCGACGATCGCCGCGAGGTCCCACCGCTCGCCGGTCCGGAAGTCGACGGCGGGCACGGCCACGACGGCGGTGTCGGCGTCCGGGGCCATCGCGTCCGGCGCCACAGTGACGAGCGAGAGGCCCGTCAGGCGCGCCACCGACGTCGCGAGGTAGCGGTCGGTGGGGAAGTGACCGGCGTCGGAGAGCAGCACCGAGCGCCCCGGCCGGAGCCGGGCCGCGGCGATCAGCGCCCCGAAGAGCTGCACCGACGTCGAGTCGCCGACCACCGTCTGACCGGGAGCGGCGCCGACCAGCGCGCCCACCCGGTCGCCGAGGCGCTGGGGTGTCGCCCACCACCCGCTGTCCTCCCAGCCTGCGACCCCGACCCGCGCCCACTGCTCGTCCACCGCGGCGAGCACCGCGTCCCGCGCCGCGCGGGGCTGGGCGCCCAGGGAGTTGCCGGCGAGGTAGACCGCGTCGCCGCCGTCGGGGGCGCGGGGGAGGACGAAGGCGTGGCGCGCGAAACCGGGCTCAGGCGAACTGTTCGAGGGCACGGATTCTGTTCGTGGCGTCGAGGGCGGCGACCTTGTAGGCCTCCGAGAGCGTCGGGAAGTTCAGGACCGCGTCGACGAGGTAGTCGACCGTGCCGCCACAGCCCATGATCGCCTGGCCGATGTGGATGAGCTCGGTGGCCGAGGTCCCGAACACGTGCACCCCGAGCAGCGCGTGGGTGTCGGGGGAGACCAGCAGCTTGAGCATCCCGTAGTCGTCGCCGACGATCTGGCCGCGCGCGAGCTCGCGGTAGCGCGAGATGCCGACCTCGTAGGGGACGGACTGCTCGGTGAGCTCGGCCTCGGTGGCGCCGCAGTAGCTGACCTCCGGGATGGTGTAGATCCCGAACGGCGTGACCGCGGTCATCGACTGCACCGGCTCGCCGAACGCGTGGTACGCGGCCTGCCGGCCCTGCTCCATCGAGGTCGCGGCGAGCGCGGGGAAGCCGATGACGTCGCCGACGGCGTAGATGTGCGGCACCGCGGTGCGGTAGTGCTCGTCGACCTTGAGCCGGCCGCGGTCGTCCACCTCGAGCCCGGCGCGCTCCACCGAGAGCTGGTCGGTGACGCCCTGACGACCCGCCGAGTACATCACCGTCTCGGCCGGGATCTTCTTGCCGCTCGCGAGCGTCGTCACGGTGCCGCGGTCGGACACCGAGACCCCGGAGACCTCCTCGCCGAACCGGAAGGTCACCGCGAGGTCGCGCAGGTGGAACTTCAGCGACTCGATGACCTCGGCGTCGCAGAAGTCGAGCATCTGCGGCCGGCGCTCGACGACGGTCACGCGGGTGCCGAGCGCGGCGAACATCGAGGCGTACTCGATGCCGATCACCCCGGCGCCGACGACGACCATGCTGGCCGGGATCTGCTCCATCGCGAGGATGCCGTCGGAGTCGACGACGCGGCGGTCGTCGAACTCGACCTGCGGGGGCCGCGCGGGCCGGGTGCCGGTGGCGACGACGATCTTGGCGGCGGTGACCGTCTGGTGCTCGCCGCGGCGGTCCCCGACGACCTCGACGGCGTGCTCGTCGACGAAGCGGGCGGCGCCGCTGAGCAGGTCGACCCGGTTGCGCTGCAGCTGCGCGCGGATCACCTCCTCCTCGCGGCCGATGACGAAGTTGGTGCGCGCGAGCAGGTCCTGGACGGTGATGTCCTGCTTGACCCGGTAGCTCTCGCCGTAGAGCCCGCGCATCGCGTACCCGGTGAGGTAGAGGACGGCCTCGCGCAGGGTCTTCGACGGGATCGTGCCGGTCTGCGTGCAGACGCCGCCGATCATGCCGCGGCGTTCGACCACCGCGACCCGCTTGCCGAGCTTGGCCGCCGCGATCGCCGCCTTCTGCCCGCCGGGACCCGAGCCGATGACCAGCAGGTCGTAGTCGTAGGACGTCTCGGGGCCCCCGGTGACGGCAGCCGTGACGTCAGGGGCGGAGACGTCCGTCGGGGGATCCACGGGGTGCACGGCCCCACCCTCGCCGCCGCCGGAGGCCCCGGCAAGCGGATCGCGTGACGCTCCGGAGAACAGCGGTTGTCCACAGGCCCCGGAACCCGATGGATCCGGGGGAACGACCGCTGCGTCCGAACCTGTGTGAGCACCGACCACCGCCCCGGCCGCCCTCGATCCGACGCCCCGCCCGACGCCCCGGGCCCCCTCCGACTCCGCCTGCACGAACCCGGCGAGCTCATCGCCGCCGTCCCGCACCTGCTCGGCTTCCGCCCCGTGGAGTCCGTGGTGATCGTCGCCGTCCACGGGGGAGCGCGGCGTCGACGGCTCGGCGTCGTCGCCCGGGCCGACCTGCCCGCTCCCGACGACGTCGAGGCCGTCGTCGAGGAGTGCGCTGCCCGGGTGGTGCCCACCGGGCCCGTGGAGATCGCGGGGATCGTCGTCGCCTCCGGCCCGGACGACGGCGCGCCGCCGCGGCTCGACGTCGCCGACGCCGTCCGCGAGGCGTTCACCCGGCGCGGCGTCGCCGTGCCCTCACGGCTGTGGGTGCCGCAGATCGCCACCGGGGCGCCGTGGCGGTGCTACCCGCCCTGCGACTGCCGGGGCGCCGTCGCCCCCACCGAGGACTCCCCGCTCGCGGCCGCGGCCGCCTGGCTCGGGCAGGTCACCTACGCGTCGCGCGACGAGCTCGAGGCATCGCTGGCGCCGGCGGGGTCGCACCACCGGATGCCCGAGCTGCTGGCCGCGGAGTTCGAGGCCGCCGCGCTCGACCGGGAGCTGGGCGGGCCGGCGGCCGCGCGCCGCGACCTCGACGCGGTCGTCGCCGCGCGCGGCGAGGTGGCCGCCGGCCGGGTGCTCGGCGACGCCGAGATGGCGCGCGTCGCGGTGGCCCTCACCGACCCGGACGTCCGGGACACCGTGATGGGCTGGGCGCTCGACCCCGACGAGGCGGTCGCGGCGGCCGCCGAGCAGCTCTGGACGCTGCTGGTGCGGGCCGTCCCGGCGCCCGAGGTCGCCGAGCCCGCGATCCTGCTGGCCTGCGGGCTGCTCGTGCGCGGCGGCTCGGCGCTCGTGGGGGTGGCGCTCGAGCGGGCGCGCCGCGCCGACCCGGGCCACCGGCTCACCGGGCTCGTCGAGGCCCTGCTCGCGTCGGGCGCGGGGCCGGACGCGGTGCGCACGATCATCCGCGAGGCCAGCGCCGAGTCGGGCGCGCGGATGAGAGGCCGGAGCGGGTGAGGCGGCCTCAGGCCCGCGCCCGGGCGAAGGCCCAGGCGTCGGCGACGATGCCGTCGAGGTCGGTGTGGGTGGGCTTCCAGCCCAGCTCGGCGCGGGCCCGGGCCGACGACGCGACGAGCACGCCCGGGTCGCCGGCCCGCCGCGGCGCCACGCGCGCCGGGATGGCGTGGCCGGTCACCCGACGGCAGGCCTCGATCACCTCGAGCACCGAGAAGCCCTGCCCGTTGCCCAGGTTGCACACGAGGTGCCCGCCCGCCTCGTCGAGCGACCCGGCGTCGCCGCGGGCCAGCAGGTCCAGCGCGAGCACATGGGCCTCGGCGAGGTCGTCGACGTGGATGTAGTCGCGCACGCAGGTGCCGTCGGGGGTGGGCCAGTCGTCGCCGTAGATCGCGATCTCGTCGCGCTGCCCGAGGGCGACCTGGAGGACGAGGGGAATGAGGTGGGTCTCGACGGTGTGCCGCTCGCCCAGCGAGGCGGTGCCGCCTGTGCCGTGCGCCCCGGCGACGTTGAAGTAGCGCAGGCTCACGGCGCTGAGCGCGCCGCCCGAGGCCGCGGTGTAGTTGCCGATCGCGAGGTCGACGGCGAGCTTCGTCGCGCCGTAGGTGTTGGTCGGTCGCGTCGGCGCGTCCTCGGTGATCGGGGAGCCCTCGGGCTCGCCGTAGGTGGCCGCGGTCGAGGAGAACACCAGCCGCGGCACCTGGTGGCGCCGCAGGGCGTCGAGCAGCGCGACGGTGGTCACGACGTTGCCGTGCCAGTACTTCGCGGGCTTCTCGGCCGACTCGCCCACCAGCGAGCGCGCCGCACAGTGCACGACGCCGTCGACGTCGCCCGCGCCGAGCACCTCGTCGGCGACCTCCGCGACGTCGCCCACCACGAGGCGCGCGCCCTCGGGCACCGCGTCCCGGTGCCCGGTCGACAGGTCGTCGACCACCACCACGTCGTTGCCCGCGTCCAGCAGGTACCGGGCGCACACGCTGCCCACGTACCCGGCGCCCCCCGTGACCACCAGCGTCATGGCGGCCAGTGTGCCGGGCCCACGGCGTGGGCCCGGCGGGGGGAGGAGCTACTGGGCGCGCACCAGCACGGCGTGGGCCACCAGCGGGTCCACCTGCGCGCTCGAGCCCTTGTGACCGACGCCCACCGCGTCGCCGAAGCGCGGGATGGCCACGACGTCGACGTCGCTGCCCGGCAGCACGCCGGCGCTCTTGAGGTCGGCCATGAGCTGCTCGTTGAGCTGGATGTGCTCGGCGATGCGGCGCACCTCGACCTTGCCGCCGCCGCCGCGCGCGAACTCGTCGAGCCGCACGAGACCGGCCTCGTCGGGCGTGGGGGTGCGCGTCGGGGCCGCGGGCTCCTCGCCCTCGCTGTTGCGCAGGGTCTCGAGACCGGGGATCGGGTTGCCGTATGGCGACACCGAGGGCTCGCCGAGCAGCGTGAAGAGCTTGCGCTCCACGGCGTCGCTCATGACGTGCTCCCAGCGGCATGCCTCGACGTGCACGTGCTCCCACTCGAGCCCGATGACGTTGACGAGCAGCAGCTCGGCGAGGCGGTGCTTCCGCATGACGGCCACCGCCTTGGCGCGTCCGCCGGGGGTGAGCTCGAGATGACGGTCGCCCGCGACGTGGACCAGGCCGTCGCGCTCCATCCGGGCGACGGTCTGGCTGACGGTGGGACCGCTCTGCTCCAGACGCTCGGCGATGCGGGCCCGGAGGGGGACGACCCCTTCCTCCTCGAGCTCGTAGATCGTCCGGAGATACATCTCGGTGGTGTCGATGAGGTCGTTCATGCACACCCCTTTCCGCTCACCAATAGTAGTACCGACGGTGCCCGGCACCGATACGGCGGCGAGGTGGTGCCACAGGGCACGATCGACGCATGGACACCGAGTCGGGTCCCCTGCCCACCCCCGTCGCCGGAGTCGACTGGCTCCGGGACGCCCTCGCGCGCCCCGAGGGACGCCCGGTGGTGCTCGACGTGCGGTGGACGCTGCGGCCGCCGCCACGCAACGCCAAGGAGCGCAAGGCCGCCGCCCGCGAGGACCCGCCGGGCCTCGTCGAGCACGACGCCGGGCACATCCCCGGCGCGGTGTACGTCGACCTCGACACCGAGCTCGCCGGCCCGCCGGGCCCCGCGGGCCGCCACCCGCTGCCCGACCCCGACGTGCTCGAGGAGACCCTGCAGCGCGCCGGCGCCGTGGACGACTCCGAGATCGTCGTCTACGACGGCGGCGACGGGATGGCGTCGTCGCGGGCCTGGTGGGTGCTGCGCTGGGCGGGCATCCGGCCCGACCGGGTCGCGGTGCTCGACGGCGGCTGGCCGGCGTGGGTGGCCGCGGGCGGCGAGGTCTCGACGATCGGCGGCGGCGTGCGCCGCCCCGGCAACCTGCGCGTCGACGCCGGCGCGATGCCGGTGCTCACCGCGTCCGGCGCGGCCGACGTCGCCGCGGCCCGCGACGCCGTCCTGCTCGACGGGCGCGCCGCCGAGCGCTTCCGGGGCGAGACCGAGCCGATCGACCCGGTCGCCGGTCACGTGCCCGGCGCCGAGAACCTGCCGGCCGCCACCCTCATCGGCGACGACGGCCACTGGCGCGCCGCCGACGACGCGGCCTCGGTGCTGCGCCCGCTGGTCGAGGAGGCGGGGGCGGTCGGCGCCTACTGCGGCTCCGGGGTGAGCGCGGCGATGCTCGTGCTCGGGCTGGAGCACGCGGGTCTGCGGACGCCCGGGGATCCCGCCGGGCTCTACGTCGGGAGCTGGTCACACTGGTGCGGGACGGGACGGCCGGTCGAGACCGGCCCCGGTACCGTCGCCACGTGACCAGCTCCGGAGCCCCGACGGTGGACCCGGCCCGCGTGGCCCTGGTCTGGGACGAGAGCCTGCTGGGCTACAAGCTCTCCGAGTCGCACCCGCTGCACCCGGTCCGCCTGGACCTCACGATGCGCCTCGCGCGCTCGCTGGGCGTGCTCGACGGCGTCGACCTGCTGACCCCGACGATGGCGCCCGACGAGGAGCTGCGCCGCGTCCACGTGGCCAGCTACCTCGAGGCCGTGCGGGTCGCCCCGGAGCGCGGCGACGACATGGCCCACCAGCTCGGGACGTCCGACAACCCGATCTTCGAGGGCATGCACGAGGCGAGCGCCCTGGCCACCGGGGCCTCGATCGCCGCGGCCCGGGAGATCGCCGAGGGCCGTGCCGACCGCGCGATCAACATCGCCGGCGGGCTGCACCACGCCATGGCCGACCACGCGTGGGGCTTCTGCGTCTACAACGACTGCGCGGTGGCGATCTCCTGGCTGCTCGACCACGGCTACGACCGGATCGCCTACCTGGACACCGACGTCCACCACGGGGACGGCGTCCAGGCCGCGTTCTACGACGACGACCGCGTGCTGACGATCTCGATGCACCAGCACCCCCGGACGCTGTGGCCCGGCACCGGCTTCGCCTCCGAGCTCGGCAGCGGCCGGGCGTCGGGCACCGCGGTCAACCTCGCGCTGCCCCCCGGCACCCGCGACCAGGGCTGGCTGCGGGCGTTCAGCGCCGTCGTCCCGTCGCTGCTGGGCGCCTTCCGGCCGCAGATCCTCGTCACCCAGTGCGGGGTGGACACCCACCACGAGGACCCGCTGGCCGAGCTGTCGCTCACCGTCGACGGCCACCGCGCCATCTACAGCCGGCTGCGGGAGCTGGCGGCCGAGTTCTCGGACGGCAAGTGGCTCGCCCTCGGCGGGGGTGGCTACGGGCTCTTCCGCGCCGTGCCCCGGTCGTGGACCCACCTGCTGGCCACCGTCCTCGACCGCGACGTCGAGCCCCGGCGCCCGATCCCCGCGGACTGGACGTCGTACGCCACCGAGAAGACCCGACGCCCCCTGCCGACGTCGATGACCGAGGACGCCCCCACCGACTTCGAGCGCTGGGGCGGGTTCACCGAGGTCGAGGTCGACCCGTTCCTGCTCGAGACCCGCCGCGCGGTGTTCCCGCTCCACGGCCTGGACCCGGCGGACACCCGCGACTGACACCCCGACGAGGGCGAGGATGACCGAGATCGCCGACCCCGACGCCACGACCGCAGAGGTCCGGGCGGTGCCCGACGCGCCCTATCCCGCGCACTGGGAGGCCGACGTCGTGGCCTCCGACGGCGCGACGGCACACCTGCGCCCGATCTCGGCCGACGACGCGGACGACGTGGTCGCGTTCCACGGCCGGCTGTCGGACCGCACCCGCTACTTCCGGTACTTCAGCCCCTACCCGCGCATCCCCGAGCGCGACCTCAAGAACTTCGTCGAGGTCGACCACCACGACCGCGTGGCGCTCGTGCTCTGGCTCGGCCGCGAGATCATCGCCATCGGGCGCTACGTGCGGCTCGCGCAGACCACGGCGGCCGAGGTCGCGTTCGTCGTGCGCGACGACCACCAGGGCCGGGGTCTCGGGTCGATCCTGCTCGAGCACCTCGCCGCGGCCGCCCGCGAGTGCGGCCTGACGCGCTTCGTCGCCGAGGTGCTCACCGAGAACCACCAGATGGTCCGCGTCTTCCGCGACGCCGGGTTCGAGGTCAGTCGCGCGCTCGAGGGGTCGACGCTGCACCTGGAGTTCGACGTCGCGTCGACCTCGCGGGCCCGCGAGGTGCAGCTGGCGCGGGAGCAGCGCGCCGAGGCCCGCAGCGTCGCGAACGTGCTCTCGCCGCGCTCCGTGGCCGTCGTGGGCGCCTCGCCCGACGAGACGAAGATCGGCCACGTCGTCCTCGCGAACCTCCTGATCGGCGAGTTCACCGGCCCCGTCTACCCGGTGCACCCCGAGGCGCGGTCGGTGCGTGGGGTGCGGGCCTATCCGAGCGTCACCGAGATCCCCGACGACGTGGACCTCGCCGTCCTGGCCGTCCCGCCGGACGAGGTCCCCGGGGTGTTCGAGGCCTGTCTCGAGAAGGGGGTGCGAGGGCTCGTCGTCATCACCTCGGGCTTCGGCGAGACGGGCCCGACCGGGCTCGCGGCGCAGCGGGAGCTGGTCACCGCCGCCCGCGCGAACGGCATGCGGGTGGTGGGTCCGAGCGCGCTCGGCGTCGTCAACCGGGCCAAGGACGTGTCGCTCAACGCCTCGCTCGCGCCGCGGCTGCCCCCGCCGGGCCGGGTGGGCTTCTTCTGCCAGTCCGGGGCGCTCGGCATCCAGATCCTCGCCGCCGCGGCGGAGCGCCGCCTCGGGCTGTCGTCGTTCGTCTCGGCCGGTAACCGCGCCGACCTCTCGGGCAACGACCTCATGCAGTACTGGGACACCGACCCCGACACCGACGTCGTCCTGCTCTACCTCGAGACCTTCGGCAACCCGCGCAAGTTCGCCCGGGTCGCGCGGCGGCTCGCCCGGCAGAAGCCCGTGATCGCGGTGAAGAGCGGGCGCCACGTCGCCGCCGCGCCGGGTCTCGCGGGCAGCGCGCAGCCCATCGACGATGCCGCCGTGGGCGCGGTGTTCGACCAGTCCGGCGTGATCCGTGTCGACTCGGTCGACGAGCTCTTCGACGCCGCCCAGCTGCTCGCCCACCAGCCCCTGCCGCCGGGCCCGCGGATCGGGATCGTCGGCAACTCCACGGCGCTGGGCGTGCTGGCCGCGGACGTCGTACTCGCCCAGGGCCTGTTCCTCGCCCGCGACCCCGTCGACCTGGGGACGTCCAGCGGCGCCGAGGAGCTGCGCGCGGCGGTGGCCGACCTCCTCGCCGACGACCAGTGCGACGCCCTCGTCGTCGTCTACGTCCCCGCCATCACCACCGACGCCACCGAGCACGCCCGGGCCCTCGCCGACGCGGTGCGCGGCGCGGAGAAGCCGGTGGTCTCGACGTTCCTCGCCTCGGAGGGTGTGCCCGAGGTGCTCACCGTCTCCGACGGCGAGCACGGCGGGCCGCAGCGCGGCAGCATCCCGTCGTACCCGAGCCCCGAGCGCGCGGTGCTCGCGCTGTCCCGTGCGGTGCGCTACACACAGTGGCGCTCGCGGCCGGTCGGCGACTTCGTCGTCCCGTCCGGCGTCGACGTCGAGGCGGCCCGGACGCTCGTCGCAGCGATCGAGCCCGGCCCACGCACGCTGCTCACCGACGAGCAGGCCGACGCGTTGCTGCGCTGCGTCGGGGTGATCGTGGCGCCGTTCCGCCGGGTGCGGTCGGCCGACGACGCGGTCGCCGTCGCGCGGGAGCTGGGCGGCGCGGTGGTGCTCAAGACCGCCGACCGCGGGTGGCGGCACCGCAGCGACCTGCGCGGGGTGCACGTGGGGCTCACCGAGTCCACCGCGATCTCGAGCGCCTACGAGCAGCTCGTCGAGCTCTCGGGCTCCGACGAGGTGTACGTGCAGGTGCAGGCCCCGCCGGGGATCCCGTGCGTCGTGGAGGTGCGCGACGACCCGTCGTTCGGCTCGCTCGTGTCGTTCGGGCTCGCCGGGGTGGTGGGGGAGCTGCTCGGCGACCGCGCCTACCGCGCCACGCCCCTGTCGACGATGGACGCGGCGACGCTGGTCCGCGCGCCCCGGGCCGCCCCGCTGCTCGACGGCTACCGCGGCGCCCGCCGGGCGGACCTGCCCGCGCTCGAGGACCTCGTGCTCCGGATCGGCGTGCTCGCCGACGCCGTCCCCGAGATCCGCTCGCTCGTGCTCGACCCGGTGCTCGCCGCCGAGCGGGGGGCGCACGCCACCGGCGTCACCGTGGTGCTCGGCCCGCCGCCGGGCCCCGGCGACGTCGGGCCGCGCCGTCTGCGCTGACGCGTCCGCCGGCCGGAGCACCCGAAAGTGCTCACGAGTGCGCAGCACACCGCGGAGGGCGGCGCCCTACCGTCGGACGCACCATGCGCCACGCACCCGCGATCTCGACGGCCCTGCGCCTCGGTCTGTTCGCTGCCGTCGTCCTGCTCGCGGCCGGCTGCGGTGAGGCGGGGGAGACGCCCGCACCCCCGACCGCCGCCACGATCCCCACCGGGGCGCCACCGGCGAACCGCCCCGTCCCGGCGACCCCGGATCCGCTGGTAGCGACACCGCCCGCGGGCACGACGGTGCTGCCCGTCGAGCGGGTCGACGCCGCGGCGCTGCCGGCCGGGCTGCCGACGCTCGTGTGGACCCGCGGGGACCGCACCGTCGGCGTCTACGGACGTGCGGGCGGGTGCACGGACGCGCGCCTGGAGGTCGTCGAGCAGGGCACGGAGCGTGTCGTCCTGCGGGTCGTCCAGTTCACGACCGGCCCCGGGCCGTGCACCCGCGAGGTGCTCTACCCGCCGCTGGAGGTCACCCTCGACGCCCCGTTGGACCGGCGGCCGGTGGTGCTGACCGGGCAGGTCGCCTGAGGGCGGAGGGACAGAGGGCGGGGGGACAGAGGGCGGGGACGGACCCCGGAAAGTCGGAAGACCGGGCCGGCCCCCGACCGTCCCGGTCTCCCGTCGCGAGGCGAGGTCGGGTTGCGACCTGCCGTCGTGGATTTGGCCGAGCCGGTGGAACCCACGTGAGTGGGATCACACCCGGCCCGTGCACTTCAGACTGCCGTTACCGGCGAGTCACCGTCAATGCGCAGTTCGGGCGGCACCGTCCGGAACGATCCCGACACGGTGCGTTCCCGAACGCGCGGTCGGGGCCTGTCAGCTCGCCGCGTAGTCCTTGAGCCGGCTGGCGCGGTCGCCGTCGCGGAGCTTGACCATGACCTCGCGCTCGATCTGGCGCACCCGCTCGCGGGAGAGCCCGAACAGCCGGCCGATCTGGTCGAGCGTGCGCGGCTGCCCGTCGTCCAGGCCGTAGCGCAGCCGGATGACGTTCTGCTCCCGCTCGTCGAGCGTCGCGATGACGCGGCGCATGTCGTCGTGGAGCAGGCCGGAGATGACCGTCGACTCGGCATCGGTGGCCTCGGCGTCCTCGATGAAGTCCCCGAGCGGGGCCTCCTCCTCGGAGCCGACCGGCATGTCCAGGCTCACCGGGTCGCGGCTGTGGTCGAGGAGGTCCGAGACCTTCTCCACCGCGATGCCCGACTCCTCGGCCAGTTCCTCGTGGGTGGCCTCGCGGCCGAGGGTCTGGTGGAGGTCGCGCTTGATGCGGGCGAGCTTGTTGACCTGCTCGACCAGGTGGACGGGCAGGCGGATCGTGCGGGCCTGATCGGCCATGCCACGGGTGATGGCCTGGCGGATCCACCACGTCGCGTACGTCGAGAACTTGAAGCCCTTGGCGTAGTCGAACTTCTCGACGGCGCGGATCAGCCCGAGGTTGCCCTCCTGGATCAGGTCCAGCAGCGGCATGCCGCGTCCCGTGTAGCGCTTGGCCAGCGAGACGACCAGGCGCAGGTTCGCCTCGAGCAGGTGCGCGCGGGCCCGACGGCCGTCGCGGGCCACGGCCCGGAGGTCGGTGGCGCGCTGGGGGTCGAGGTCCTCGGACTGCTCGAGCAGGTGCGCCGCGTAGACGCCCGCCTCGATGCGGCGCGCCAGGTCCACCTCGTCGGCGGCCGTCAGCAGCGCGGTTTTTCCGATACCGTTGAGGTAGACGCGGACGAGGTCCGCCGCAGGGCCCTGGGCGTCGAGGTCGCTCTCGGCAGACCCGGTCGGCATGGCCGCCTCGGGGCCGGTCTGCGGTGCGAGTGTCGCCGTCATTGCTTCCTCCCTGCGCGGCGCGAAGGTGCTGTGGCGCCGCTACATCTGGTCGAACGCGTCGGGGACGGCGTTCGTTCCCGTACTGGGATACAACCGTGGGGTGCCCGGTGTGGCGAGCCCGACGCATGGCGCGCGCCACCCGCGGGCAACTTCTTCCGGATCTCCACGCGACGGCCGGAGCGCGGCTGCGCTACGTCTCCACGAGCACCGTGAAGGGGCCGTCGTTACTGGAGACAACGCGCATGTCGGCCCCGAACTTCCCCTCCGCGACGGGCGCCCCGCGCCGGCGTAGCGCCGCGACCACCTCGTCGACCGCCGCGCTCGCCGCCGCCGGCGGTGCGGCCGCCGACCACGAGGGGCGCCGGCCCTTGCGGGTGTCGCCGTAGAGGGTGAACTGGCTGACGACGAGCAGGCCCGCCCCGGTCTCGGCGCAGGAGCGCTCGTCGCCTCTCCTTTCCCCGTCGCTGCGCTCGCCCCTGAGCAGGCGCAGCTCGTGGAGCTTGCGCGCCATGGTCTCCGGGGCGGCGGGACCGTCGTCGCGGTGGACGCCGAGCAGCACGAGCAGCCCGGGGGCGTCCAGCTCGCCGACGACCTCGTCGCCGTCGGGACCCTCGACGGTCACGCGCGCCCAGGCCACGCGGCTCACGACGGCCCGCACGTCACCCTCACCCGCACACCAGCATCCCGTGCCGGACCAGGTCCCGGACGACGGGGAGGGTGGCCTCGGCGAGCTCGTCGGCGTCGCGGCCGTGGGCCAGCGCGAGCAGCTCGAGGAGGTCGCGCAGCGGCAGGTACCCGCGGCACCCGGCCAGCAGGGCGGCGCCCAGCTCGTCGACGTCGTGGCGCCACTGCGGGCCGTCGAGGCGCACCAGCGTCGCCGCCACCTCCGACCAGCCCTCGTCGGTGGAGACGAGGCCGCGCTCGAGGGCGACGGTGTCCGGCACCCGGGGCCGCGTGTCGAGCAGCGCGTCGCCGGGGTGCCGGGCGAGCCAGGCCGTGCGGTCGAGCCACGCCTCGATCTCGGGGCCCAGCGGGTCGTCGTGGGACTGGCGGAGGTCCTCGCAGACGACCGTGCCCGCGACGTCCGGTGCGGTGCGGCGCAGGGTCACGAACCCGAACCCGATCGCGTGGACGCCCTCGCCGGCCAGGAAGTCCAGCCACCGCTCCGAGAGCGCCGTGCCCTCGGGCGAGGCCGGATCGACGCCCGCGTCGCGCAGCCAGGTCCCGACGTGCAGCGCGGGGTCCGCGACGTCGCGCTGCACGACCCACGCGTCCAGCCCGCCCGGCGCGGCGGCGTCGGCGGCCTCGGCGAGCCAGGTGCGCGGGCGCTCGGTCCAGTCGTCGGAGGTGATCAGCCAGGAGGCGAGCAGCTGGGCGACGCCGCCCTCGGTCAGGAAGCCGGGCAGCCGCCCCACCAGCAGCGCGCTCGCCCCGTCGCCGCCGAGCCCGGAGTCGCGGTAGACGTGGTCCACCTGCGGAGGCCCGGGCACGAACGGCGGGTTGCTGACGATCTGGTCGAACCGGCGCCCGGCCACCGGCTCGAACCACGGGCCGTCGAGGAGCTCGGCGTCGACCCCGGAGAGCGCGAGCGTCACCCGCGCCATGTCCAGGGCGCGGGTCGAGACGTCCGTGGCCGTCATCCGGCGCGCGTGCCCGGAGCAGTGCAGCAGCTGCACCCCGCACCCGGTGCCCACGTCCAGGAGGGTGTCGACGGGGCGGCGGACCGTCGCCCGCGCCAGTGACAGCGACGCCGCGCCGGTGCCGAGCACGTGCTCGCGGTCGGCGGTCCGGCCTCCGGGGTCGACCTCGAGGTCCGACAGCACCCACCACGGCGCTGTGTCCGGGACGGCCGCGTCGCCGTGCGGGCGCAGGTCCAGGGCGGCGGAGACCTGCCCGTCCGGGTCGGTGAGCAGCCCGGCGGACACGGCCTCGTCGACGTCCGCGGGCTCCAGCGCCGCCGCCACCTCGTCCCGCGGCACGGCGTCACCCAGCAGGAAGAGCCGGATCAGCGTCCCCGCGTCGCCCGCGTCCCGGACCGCGCGACGGGCCGGCGTGGTCTCGCCGCGGTCGAGCGCGGCCCGCGCCTCCGGACCGAGGCGCGCGGCCACCCGGTCCACGATGAACTCCGTCCGTACCAACGCGGTGCGTAAGCCACGCCACAATCGGGCATCAGGAACCACGACACCCTCCGTGACAGCGATGTCCGAATCGGGGAGGTCGGGTCGGGGCACGCACGCGATCGTCACACTGCAGCCGCAGTCGATCATCGCCGCCCTGGTCGCGACCCCTCCGATCGCACCGTTGCCTCGGGCAGGGAAGTGCGTGACGGTACGCACACAGCAAGGGGCACCAGGCGTCGATGGCGCCCGTCGGTGCCCGTGACGACGACCGGGAGGCACACGCGGATGTCGGAAGCGACCACCAGCCAGGAGGGGAAGACCTACCCGCCGGACTCGGAGCTGTCCAAGACGGCCAACGTGCGGCCGGAGATGCTGGAGCAGGATCTCGAGGAGTTCTGGAGCCAGCAGGCCCAGGACAAGATCAGCTGGTTCGAGCCCTTCGACACGGTGCTCGACTGGAACCTGCCCTACGCGAAGTGGTTCGTGGGCGGGAAGCTCAACGCCTGTTACAACTGCGTCGACCGGCACGTCGAGAACGGCAAGGGCGACAAGGTGGCCCTGCACCTGGTGCCCGACGACGGCCCGGACTCGTCCGAGGCGCGGGACATCACCTTCTCGCAGCTGCAGGAGCAGGTGGTCAAGTTCGCCAACGGGCTCAAGAAGCTCGGTGTCGGCAAGGGCGTCCCGGTCGGCATCTACATGCAGATGATCCCCGAGGCCGTCGTGGCCATGCTGGCGTGCGCCCGTCTGGGCGCGCCGCACACCGTGGTGTTCGGCGGGTTCAGCGGCAAGGCCGTGGCCGAGCGCTGCAACGACCTCGAGTGCAAGGTCCTCATCACCCAGGACGAGGCGATGCGCGGCGGCAAGTCCGGCGCGCAGAAGACCAACGCCGACGAGGGCCTCGACGCCGGCCCGACCACCGTCGAGAAGGTCGTCGTCGTCAAGCGCTCCGGGGCGGACATCCCGATGGGCGACCGCGACGTCTACCTCGACGACCTCGTCTCGGACGTCTCCGGCGACGCGTCGGACTGCCCGTGCGAGCCGATGGAGTCCGAGGACCTGCTCTTCCTGCTCTACACGTCGGGCTCCACCGGGAAGCCGAAGGGCGTCGTCCACACCACCGGCGGCTACCTCGTCGGCACGGCGACGACCCACAACCTGGTCTTCGACGTCAAGGACGACTCGGTCTACTGGTGCGCGGCCGACATCGGCTGGATCACCGGCCACAGCTACATCGTCTACGGGCCGCTGGCCAACGGGTGCACCTCGGTGCTCTTCGAGGGCGTCCCCGGCTACCCGGACAAGGACGTCTGGTGGAGGACCATCGACAAGTACGGGGTGACGATCCTGTACACCTCGCCGACGGCGATCAAGTCGCACATGAAGGCCGGCGAGCAGCACATCGAGGGCCACGACCTCAGCTCGATCAAGATTCTCGGGAGCGTCGGTGAGCCGATCAACCCGGACGTCTGGGAGTGGTACCGCCAGCACGTCGGCAGCGGCAAGGCGCCGATCATGGACACCTGGTGGCAGACCGAGACCGGCCACATCCTGATCACGCCGTTGCCCGGGATCACCACGATGAAGCCGGGCATGGCCCAGCAGCCGTTCCCGGGTGTGCGTCCGGAGATCCGCGACGACGAGGGCAACCAGCTCGAGGTCGAGCAGACCGGCAACCTCGTGCTCACCCAGCCATGGCCGGGCATGATGCGCACGCTCTACAACGACGACCAGCGCTTCAAGGACACCTACTGGTCGAAGTACTCCGACGCGTACTTCGCCGGTGACGGCGCCAAGTACGACGCCGACGGCGACATCCAGCTCATGGGTCGCATCGACGACGTCGTCAACGTGTCCGGCCACCGTCTCTCGACCTTCGAGGTCGAGAGCGCCCTGGTCGAGCACGCCGACGTCGCCGAGGCCGCCGTCGCGGCGCGCAAGGACGACGACACCGGGCAGGCGATCGTGGCCTTCGTGTCGCTCAAGGGCGACAAGGTGGGCACCGAGGAGCTGGAGCAGGCGCTGCGCGAGCAGGTCGCCCAGTCGATCGGCAAGCTCGCCCGTCCCGCGACGGTGATCTTCGCCAGCGACCTGCCGAAGACGCGGTCGGGGAAGATCATGCGGCGGCTCCTCAAGAACCTCGCGGAGGGCGAGGAGCTGGGCGACACGTCCACGCTCGTCGACCCCACCGTCGTGGAGGAGATGCAGAAGCAGATGAACGGCTAGGTGCGCTTCGCGCAAGTGAGCACTTCGAGGTGCTCCAGCACCTCGAAGCGCTCACATGCCGGAGGCACATGAAATGAACGGCGCTTTCGCTGCATTCAAAGCAGCGAAAGCGCCGTTCGTTCGTTCTGGGACCGGCGCGCAGGTCGGCACCGAAGATCAGGGGTGCGTGAAGCACCTCGCGCGCGTTCGTGAGGTGGACGGCGCGCCCGTGATCTCCCGGGTAGCCGGGGAACGGTTCAGCTGACGGCGGGCGGCTGGAGCTCGGTGGCTCGCTCGGCGGGCTCCCGGGCCTCGGGCTCCTGCGGCGGCTCCTCGCGACGCAGCACCGCGAGCTGCTCGGTGATCCGGCCCATGATCCGGTCGGTGGCCTCCTGCAGGGCGGTGCGCCCGATCCGTCCCTCGCGCAGGTCCTCGAGGGCGACGGGCGGGCCCGCGAGCACGCGCAGGGTCGCGCGCGGAGAGAGCGTGCCGAACCTCGCGGTCGGCGGGAGCAGGTGGTTGGAGCCCCACTGGGCCACCGGGATCACCCGCGCGCCGGTCTCCAGGGCCATGCGTGCGACGCCGGTGCGCGCCGGACGGGGCCAGCCGTCGGAGTGGTCGGCGAAGCCGCCCTCGGGGTAGACGACGACGACCTCGCCCTGCCGGACCGCCTCGACCGCCGCGCGGTAGGCCTCGATGCCGGAGGCGCCCCGGTCGACGGGAATGTGTCGCCCCCCGCGCAGCGGCGCGCCGACCACCGTCTGGCCCCACAGCTCCTTCATCGCGAGGAAGCGGGGCACGCGGCCCTGGGCCATGCAGTAGGAGACCAGGACGATCGGGTCGACGTGCGAGAGGTGGTTCACCGCGAGCAGGGCCCCGCCGGCGGCCGGCACCTGACGCCCGCCGCGGAAGTCCCAGCGCGCCACGGCCATGAGCACCGGCCAGAGCACGTCGATCGCGAAGCCGTACCAGAAGCCGCGGTCGGTGCGGGGGTACAGCGCCAGGATCGCGAGCTTGCGCCACAGTCGCATCGGGCGCCCCGGGCGACGCCGATCGTGGGCCTGGGAGATCCGGCGGAGCCGGTCCTGACGCGCCATGCCGCAGATCATGTCTCCCGGCGCCGGGGACCGCATGCGTGGTGTCCCCTAGCCGATGTCGTAGCCGGGCCGGAGGAGGAGCTGGCCGCCGACGATGAGGGACACGATCGGCGACGACGACCCACAGGAGACGCCAGAGAAGCTGGGGATCAGGGTCATTCGCGCAAGGGTCGCGGTGGACAGCCGCTTGAAGCGAGTCGGCGATGCGGAAGGACCAACCGTCCCGGCGATGAGGAGGAACCACGCCACGAAGCCGACAGCGAAGCGGCCTGCAGCGCGCCGACGCCGTTCAGCAGAACCACCCGAGGCCCGACCACGAGCAGCGCTGGGATGAGAAGGCCAGTCCGTTCCGCGCCGATAGGGCGACCGTGAACAAGGAGAGGATCGATCGCGGCCAGCAGCACGGCCCACGGGTTCCCTGCGGCGATGAGCGCCGCGCCCGCCAGCCCGAGCAAGGGCGGGGCGCGTATCCGAGAAGACGACGAAGAGCGTGAAGATCCAGATCCGCCGCTCGCCGCGGATCTCGTTCCCTCCGTCGGCGTTGTCCGTCAGCCCCACCCTTCGATCCGCGGAGCGTGACCGACATGCACGAGCATGTGGCCGCCACTCGTGGGCCAGAGTGATGGGATACCTGGCGATGTAGCTCGAGAAGCACACGAGCAAGCAACGCGATGAACCCGACCCGAACGCGAGCGGTTGCCCCACGATCGGGACGTCATTCACCGCCAGACCTACCCCCACCATGGCGTGAATCGCAGCACGTTCCGTATCCGGATCACCCGGACGACACGCCGCCTACACCCGATCGCGACGAGCCAACTGTGACGGATGCGAACCGGGCGAACCGATCGCCCGTGCCGTCCGATCCATGAGTCGTTGCGACGGAGGGAGAACACGGTGGGCGCAGGGGCAGCACAGCGGGTGGCGAGCGCGATCGGGGCGTTCCTCGAGGGCCCGGTGCCGGTGCGCATCCGGGCGTGGGACGGCAGCGAGGCCGGGGCGGCGCCGGGTCCCGGCGTGCCGACGGTGGTGCTGCGCTCGCGGCGGGCGCTGCGCCGGCTCCTGTGGGAGCCGGGTGAGATGGGCCTGGCGCACGCCTACGTCTCGGGCGACCTCGACGTCGACGGCGACCTCGCCGAGGGGCTCTCGGCGATGTGGGCGCTGGTGAACTCGGGGACGATCACGAAGCGCCGTCCCGCCGCCCGCGAGCTGCCGGGGCTGGCCGCGCAGGCCGTCCGTCTCGGCCTCCTCGGCACCAGGCCGGCGCCCCCGCCCGAGGCCATCAGGATCAAGGGGCGACTGCACAGCAAGCGCCGCGACCGGGCCGTGATCGCGCACCACTACGACGCCGGCAACGCGTTCTACGGCCTGCTGCTCGACGACTCGATGGCCTACTCGTCGGGCTACTGGACGTCGGAGGACAGCACCCTCGAGCAGGCGCAGCGCGACAAGCTCGACCTGGTCTGCCGCAAGCTCGACCTCGCGCCCGGGCGCCGGCTGCTCGACATCGGCTGCGGCTGGGGCTCGCTCGCCGTGCACGCCGCGCGCGAGTTCGGCGCCCAGGTGCGGGCGGTGACGATCTCGCGCGAGCAGCGCGACCAGGTCAACGCGCGAATCCGCGCCGAGGGGCTCGCCGGGCAGGTGCAGGTCGACCTGCTCGACTACCGCGACATCGCCGAGAAGATCACCGCGGTCGACGGCCCGTTCGACGCCGTGAGCGCGATCGAGATGGGCGAGCACGTCGGCGACGCGCACTACCCGGTCTTCGCCGCGACCCTGCACGGCGCGCTCCGGCCGGGCGGGCGGGCGCTCGTCCAGCAGATGTCGCGCGGGGCGAACGCACCCGGAGGCGGTGCGTTCATCGAGACCTACGTGACCCCGGACATGGTGATGCGCCCCGTCGGCGACACCCTGACGTTCCTGCAGCGCTCGGGCCTCGAGGTCCGCGACGTGCACATCATGCGGGAGCACTACGTCCCGACGATCCGGGCCTGGCTCACCGCGCTCGAGGAGCGCTTCGACGAGGCCGTCGAGCTCCTCGGCGAGCGCGGCGCCCGCATGTGGCGGCTCTACCTCGCCGGGGGCGCGCTGGCGTTCGAGGAGAACCGCATGGGCGTCGACCAGATCCTCCTCGCCCGCCCGACCGACCGCGGCCGCAGCGGCATGCCCGCCACCCGCGACGACTGGTCGGTGCGGGCGCGGTCGGACGCGGGTACGCCGGGATCGTGAGTCCAGCCTTCGACCTGGCCGCCTTCGGCCTCCTGCTCGCGGCCGCGGTGGCCGGCGTCGTCGTGGTCTTCGCGGCGACGCTGGTCGTTGCGCGCCTGGCCGGGCGGCACAGCGTCGTCGACGTGACGTGGGGCCTGGGCTTCGTGGTCGTCGCCGTGATCGCCTACGTGACCTCGGGCGTCCTCGGGGTCGGCGACACGGTGGTGCGCACCGTCGTGCTCGCGCTCGTGGCGGTCTGGGGCCTGCGCCTGGCGATCTACATCGGCTGGCGCAACCACGGGAAGGGCGAGGACCCGCGCTACGCGGAGATGCTCGGCGACGACCACCCGCCGGGCGCGGTGACCGCATTCGTGCTGCGCAAGGTCTACCTGCCGCAGGCCGGCGTCATGCTCGTCGTCTCCCTGCCGGTGCTGGCGGCGATGGTGCGGGCCTCGACGGTGCTGCCCGTCGTGATCGTCGGCGCGCTGCTGTGGCTGGTCGGGTTCGCCTTCGAGTCGGTCGGCGACGCCCAGCTCGCGTCGTTCAAGGCCGACCCGGACAACAAGGGCAAGGTCATGGACTCGGGGCTCTGGCGCTATACCCGCCACCCGAACTACTTCGGCGACGCCTGCGTCTGGTGGGGCGTCTTCGTCGTCGCCGCGGGCCACCCGCTCGCCCTGGTGACGGTCGTCGGCCCGCTGCTCATGACCTACCTGCTCACGTCCGTGACGGGCAAGGAGCTCACCGAGAAGTCGATGTCGCAGCGTCCGGGCTACGACGAGTACGTATGTCGCACCTCGGGCTTCCTGCCGCTGCCCCCGGGCTCCCGCCCGGCCCGCGCCACCTGAGACGGGCGCGAGCCGGTCGGGTCGGGCTCAGGCGCCCTGGCGCTCGCGCAGCGTCTTGAGCGCGTCGTCGGCGTGCAGGTCGAACTTCATCTCGCTGCCGATCACCTCGAGCACCGTGCGGTCGGTGTCGATGACGAAGGTCTTGCGCTTCACCGGCAGCGCGGGCAGCCACGACCGCTTCGCGCCGAACTGCTTGGCGACGGCGCCCTCGGGGTCCGAGAGGAGGGGATAGTCGAAGGAGTTCGTGGTCGAGAACGTGTGCTGCTTCTCCACCGAGTCGGCGCTGATGCCGACCCGCTGGGCCCCCACCGCGGCGAACTCGGACGCGAGGTCGCGGAAGTGGCAGCTCTCCTGGGTGCAGCCGCCCGAGGAGGCCAGGGGGTAGAAGAACAGCACCACCGGACCGTCGGCGAGCAGCGCGGACAGCGTCCGGCGGGTGCCGGTGTCGTCGGCGAGCTCGAAGTCGGGGGCGATGTCTCCGGCCTTCATGGGGGTTCCTTCCGCGGGCGGGGATGTGTCGGGGCACGTACGTCCCCGGCGCGCGGGGGGTTCGGCGGCCGTGACACGGGCGTGTCGCCGGGCGATGATGGGGCCCGATGATGGGGCGGTGGGCACGGTGACCTCGCACCCGGTCGAGCGGCACCTGCTGCGGGCGCGCGACCTGGCCGACCGGGCGTACGCCGAACCCCTCGAGGTGCCCGATCTGGCGCGCGCCGCCGGGCTCAGCACCGCCCACTTCAGCGACCGGTTCGCCGCGGCGTTCGGCATCACGCCCCACGCCTACCTGCTCACGCGGCGGCTGGAACGGGCCGCCGCGCTGCTGCGCCAGACCGACCACACGGTGGCCCGGATCTGCGCCGAGGTGGGCCTGAGCAGCGTCGGCAGCTTCACCGTCAGCTTCCGGCGCATGTTCGGGCGCACGCCGACCGCCTACCGGACGGCGTTCCCGCCCGCGCACGACCACGCGCTCGTGCCGGAGTGCGTGACGCGCCTGCACGGGCGTCCGCAGAACCGGAGTTCTCGAGAGGACCCACGCGTCGTGGGTCCCTAACGTCGGCACCGTGCTCGCCATCCACCGCATCAACGTCTGGGTCCACGACCAGCCGGTCGCCCTGGAGTTCTGGACGCGCAAGGTCGGGTTCGAGCTCCGGGCGGACGCGACCTTCCCCGAGCTCGGCGGCTTCCGCTGGCTGACCGTCGGGCCGCCGGGGCAGGCCGGCCCGGAGCTCGTCCTGATGGCGGTCCCGGAGCCGCCGGTGCTCGCGCGCGAGCAGACCGAGCTCATCCGCTCCGTGATGTCCCAGGGTCTGGCCGGTGCGATCTTCCTGGCCACCGACGACGTGCGGCGCGACCACGAACTGCTCACGGCCCGGGGAGTCGAGTTCACCGAGCCCCCCGAGGCGCGGCCCTACGGCATCGACGCCGGGTTCCGCGATCCTTCGGGCAATCAGGTGCGGTTGACCCAGGTCGTCACGGACGGGACTCCGGGATGAGCACCAGCACGCTCGACGCCATGGTCGCGGCCGAGTTCGCGGCGCTGGCGGACGCGCTGGACTCGCTCGGGCCCGATTGCTGGTCGGCGGACTCGCTGTGCGCGGGGTGGACGGTCGCCCACGTCGTCGCCCACGTGACGATGGCCGCGCGCTACCCGGCCGACCGCTTCGCCGCCGAGCTCGCCGCCGACGGGTACGACTTCACCCGCACCTCCGACCGCCTCGCGGCCACCGACGCGACGCTGCCGCCCACCGCGCTGCTCGCGGACCTGCGCAGCGACACGATGGCCACCTTCGCCCAGCCGGGCGGTGGGATGGCCGGCTCGCTGAGCCACGTGGTGATCCACGGGCTCGACGTGACGGTGCCGCTGGCCCTCGGGCGGGTCGGTGCCGACGAGGCTGCCGCGGCGGTCCTCGATCAGCTCGTCGCCACGGGCGAGCGCACCGTCTTCGATGTCGACACCGCGGGTCTCGCCCTGAGCGCGACCGACCTGGACTGGGGGCACGGGCCGGGGACGCCGGTGGCCGCGAGCGCCGCGGAGCTGATCCTCGCGCTCGCCGGCCGGGAGGGTGGTGCGCGCCTCGTCCGCTGAGGCGCCTCCCGGACCGCGCCCCCACGCCGCAGGCCGCAGGATGGAGACGTGACGCTCCCGCGACTCGACCGCGTCCGCCCCGCCACACGGCGTCCCGTCACCGGGGCCGTGGTCGTCCTCCACGGCGGGAGCCCGAACAACCGGGAGGCCGCCGACGGCCTGCGGCTGCCCTACCTGCGAATGGTGCCGTTCGCGCGGAGCCTCGCGTCCGCCGGAGCCCGTCGCGGGGTGGACGTCGGTCTGCTGCGCTACCGCTACCGCGGCTGGAACGCCCCCGACCTCGACCCCGTGCAGGACGCCCGCTGGGCGCTGCAGGACGTGCGACGCCGCCACGGCGACGTGCCCGTCGTGCTGGTCGGGCACTCGATGGGCGGGCGGGCCGCACTGCGCGTCGGCGGCGACGAGGGCGTGGTCGGCATCGCCGGGCTGGCGCCGTGGATCGAGCGCGGTGAGCCCTGGGAGCACCTCGCGGGCCAGACGGTGCTGATCGCCCACGGCGACCGCGAGCGCATGACCTCGCCGCAGGCCTCCCGGTGGTTCGCCGGCCAGGTGGCGACGATCTCCGATCGCGTCGCCCGCTTCGACGTCCTCGGGGACGGCCACACGATGCTGCGGCGCGCGTCCGACTGGCACGACCTCGTCACACACTTCGCTCTCGGGGCCCTCGGACTCGAACCGTTCACCGAGGCCGTCGCGAAAGCGATGGCGGCAGGGGATCCGGACGGACTGGAGGTCCCCCTGGAGAATCCGTAGGGATTCGGGTGAGGAGTTGGGCATGCGGGAGCGGGTCGCGGTCGTCGGGGCGGGGGTCTCGGGACTCACCGCGGCCTACCTGCTCCAGCGGCGGTACGACGTCACCCTGTTCGAGGCGGAGGGCCGTCTCGGCGGGCACGCGCACACCCACGAGCTCGACACCGTCGCGGTCGACTCCGGGTTCATCGTCCACAACGACGTCACCTACCCGAACCTGCTGCGGCTGTTCGCCGAGCTCGGGGTCGCGACGCAGGACTCCGAGATGAGCATGAGCGTCCGCGACGAGGCCACCGGCCTCGAGTACGCCGGCGCCCGCGGGCTCAAGGGCCTGTTCGCCCAGCCGCGCAACGCCGCGAACCCGCGCTACCTGCGGATGCTCGGCGAGGTCCTGCGCTTCCACCGCCAGGCCCGCGCGGTGGTGGACGGGTCGTCGCCGCTCGCCGAGGACGTCACCTTCGGCGAGTTCCTCGACGCCGGCGGCTACTCGCCGTACTTCGTCGAGACCTTCGCGGTGCCCGTGGTGTCCGCGGTCTGGTCGTCGGGGCCGGAGCTCTCGCGGCAGTACCCGGCGCGCTACCTGTTCACGTTCCTCGCGAACCACGGGATGCTCTCGATCAGCGGCTCCCACCGTTGGCGCACCGTCGTCGGCGGCTCGCGCACCTACGTCGAGCGCGCCGCGAAGGGCCTGTCGGCGGTGGAGGTGTCGACGCCGGTCCGGGCGGTGGTGCGCAGCGGGGACGAGGTGCGTGTCCGCGACGACGCCGACGTCGAGCGCTGCTTCGACCGCGTCGTCGTCGCCACCCACGCCCCGGACGCCCTGCGTCTGCTCTTCGCGCCGACCGCCGAGCAGGTGTCGGTGCTCGGGGCGTTCCGCTACTCGCCCAACGAGACCGTGCTGCACACCGACACCTCGGTGCTCCCGCGCGCCGAGGGGGCCCGCGCGTCGTGGAACCTGCTGCGCGTGCCGGGGGAGTCGAAGGTCCTGGTCAGCTACGACATGACGCGGCTGATGCGGTTGCCCGGCACCGAGACCTACGTCGTCACTCTCAACGCGACCGACCGGATCGACCCGAGCAAGGTCATCGCGCGCATGGACTACGAGCACCCCGCCTACACCCCGGAGTCGGTCGCGGCCCAGCACCGGCTGCCGGGTCTGAATGACGACCGGCTCGCCTTCGCCGGCGCCTACCACGGCTGGGGCTTCCACGAGGACGGCTGCGCCTCGGGGGTGCGCGCCGCCGCCGCCCTCGGCGTGACGTGGTGAGCTGGCTCTACGAGGCCGAGGTCGGCCACCAGCGCCTCGAGAGCCTCGACGACGCGTTCACCCACCGGCTCTACCTGTGGCTCGTCGACCTCGACGACCTGCCCCGCCTGCCCGCGCCGCTCCGGCCGTTCGCGCGGTTCCGGGCCGCCGACCACATCGGGCACCCCGACCGCACGATCCGCGAGAACCTCGACGCGTTCCTGGCCGCCAACGGTCGGGAGCGCCCGGCCCGGGTCCTGATGCTCGCCCACGCCCGCGTGCTCGGGTGGGTGTTCAACCCGATCACGCTCTACTGGTGCCGCGACGCCGACGACGCGCTCGTGGCCGTCGTCGCCGAGGTGCACAACACCTACGGCGGGCGCCACCACTATCTGCTCGACCTCGACGAGGACGCCGAGTCCGGTCGCGCCAGAGTCGACAAGGACTTCTACGTCTCGCCGTTCTTCCCCGTCGACGGCGAGTACCGGATGCGCGTGCCGGAGCCGGGGGAGACGCTCTCGGCGACGATCGTGCTGCGCCGCGAGGGCGGGACGGCGTTCGTCGCCACGCTGCGCGGCCGGCGGCGACCCGCCACGGCGCGCACGGTGCTCGCCGCCGTCCTGCGCCACCCGGCGGTCACGCTGCGCGTGTCGGCGGCCATCCGGCACCGGGGCGTCCGGTTGTGGGCCCGCGGCCTGCCGGTGATCGCCCGTCGTCCCGTCGACACCGGGCGCGGGCTCGATCAGCTCGAGTCGACCGGGGCCGGGTCGTCCCGGCACACTGGGCGCCCGTGACCGCTCCGCTCACCGTCCGCGTCGCCGAGGCCGCCGACGTGGACTCCCTGCTGGCCCTCGTCCACAGCGCCTACCGGGGTCCGTCGGGCCGCGAGGGCTGGACGTCCGAGGCCGACCTCATCGACGGCCCCCGCACCACCCGCGAGCTGCTCGCCGCCGACGTCGCCGACCCGTCGATCTCCGTGCTCGTCGCCGGCGACCTGCTCGGCTGCGCCGCCGTCACGCACGAGGCCGGCGCGTCGACGGCGTCGTTCGGCCTGTTCGCGGTGCGGCCCGGGCTCCAGGGCGGCGGCGTCGGGTCGGCGCTCCTCACCGCGGCCGAGGAGCACGCCCGCGAGCGGGGCGCGACGGTCATGGAGATGCTCGTCATCGACCGCCGCGAGGAGCTCGTCGCCTGGTACGAGCGCCGGGGTTACGCGCGCACGGGCGAGAGCCGCCCGTTCCCCTACGGCGCCGAGGGCGTGGGCGAGCCAAGGGACGACGACTTCAGGTTCGCCGTGCTCGCGAAGAATCTGGGACGCTGACCCGGTGCCCGACCTGACCCTCGCGCAGGACGCCGACGCCGACGCGGTCCTGAGCTCGAACCCGCTCGCGCTGCTCATCGGCATGCTGCTCGACCAGCAGTTCCCGATGGAGCGCGCGTTCGCCTCGCCCGCCCTGCTCACCGAGCGTCTCGGCGGCCCGCTCACGGCCGCCGGGATCGCCGAGTACGACACCGAGGCCCTCGTCGCCGCGTTCACCGGCCCGCCGGCGCTGCACCGCTACCCGCGCTCGATGGCCGAGCGGGTGCAGGCGATGTGCCGGACGATCGTGGCCGACTGGGGTGGCGAGGTCGAGCGCCTCTGGACCGACGCCGCCGACGGCCGCACGGTGCTGGCGAACCTGCAGTCGATGCCCGGCTTCGGCAAGCAGAAGGCGCAGATCTTCACGGCGTTGCTCGGCAAGCAGTGCGACGTGCGCCCCGAGGGCTGGCGCGAGGCGGCGGGCTCCTACGGCGACGACGGCTCGCGCCGCTCGATCGCCGACGTCGTCGACCCCGTCACGCTCGGCGAGGTGCGCGAGTTCAAGCAGGCGCAGAAGAAGGCGGCCAAGGCCGCGAAGGCCGACGCGTCCTCCTGACCTCCCCCAGGTGGCGCCCGGGGCGTCCAGGGTTGAGTCTGATGGGTGCGGGCACCCGCGCGAGAGCGGTGCCGAGGAGGCGACGAGCGTGAACCGACGTCACGACGACGACGGGCCGATCCTGATCACTCAGGCCCAGGTCTCGTACGACGAGGAGTTCGCGGCGCGCAAGAAGCGCTATTCGCTGATCATGGCGTGCCGCATCCCGTGCCTCATCCTCGCCGGGGTCTTCGGCATCTACTTCCAGTGGCCCTTGGTCGCGGTGGCCTTCATCGTGCTCTCGGTGCCGCTGCCGTGGGTCGCGGTGCTCATCGCGAACGACCGCCCGCCGAAGAAGGCCGAGAAGGCCAACCGCTACCGCACGAGCCACCGCGAGCTCGACAGCGTGCCCGACGCGCAGATCATCGAGGCCGCCGAGGTGCTCGACCGGCGCGACCAGCGCACCGAGTGGCCCCGCCAGTCCCCGCAGGACGGCCCGGCCCACGAGCCGCCGCGTACGGGCACTGCGGGCTGACCTCACCCGGCGGGGAGCGGACGGACGGCGACGCCCGGACGGTCGATGCCCGGACGGTCGATGCCCTGACCGGCCTCAGGCGCCGTGTAGGACCGGGCTGCGCGGGGGTGCGATCTGCGGAGCGCTCCGCGGTAGGGGCGTGAGGCCCGGCAGCGGCCCCAGCCCGCCGGCGGGAGCCGGGAGGCGCGGCGCGAGCGGACGCTGCTCTGGCGCGGCGCGCTGGGGACCTTCGTGTGCCGCGCCGTCGTGTCCCGTGACCGCGGGTCGCGGCTGGTGGGCGTTCGCATGGGTGGCGAGAGCGTGCACGAACGTGCGCGAGCGCGGGACCAGGTCGGCGATGTCGGTGGACCCCGCGGCCGCGGCGTCCTGGGAAGGACCCTGCACGCAGCGCCGCGCGCCGTTGATGCAGTCCGCGCCCTCCTCGGCCCGGCGCTCGGAGGACAGGTACTCCAGCAGCGCGTGGTCGGTGATCGGGTTGTGGCGCTGCTCGGGGAAGCTGTCGATGGCGAACTGACGCCCGGGCGGCGGGTCCTCGTAGGTCACCGTGATCCGCAGCGCCGGTACGGGGACGAGGTCCTCGTCGCACTCGCCGTTCTCGTCGGGGTACTGGATGTGGGTGGCGTGGTCCTCCGAGTCGAGGTCCTGCCCGTTCCAGCAGCTCGGGAAGTCGTAGACGCGCTGCAGCGACGACCCGTCGGGGCACATCGGGTAGAGGTCGGTCATGCGCCGGCCCGACCCGGTGCAGGTGAACTTGGCGTTGCTGCCCTCGCCGCCGGTGGTGGCCGCCTTCGCCGACCCCGTGACCAGCGCGATGTTCAGCGGCATCGCCTCGGTGCGCCGGGTGCCGTGCCCGTGGAACGTGTAGTCGACCGACGACGGCTCGATGAACGACCCGACGTTGCCGTCGAGGCTGCCCCCGTCGGCCCCGACGTCCGGCCCGACGCCGCGGAGATCCCGCAGCACCGGCCAGAAGATGGGGGAGCGGTCGCCGTTCGTGCACGTCGTGGAGGACTCCTCGAGCGTCTGGTCCTCCGACGCGAAGTTGGTGCCCTCGTTGCCGGCGTAGTCGTGGGTGTGCTGGGCGCCGTTGCGCACACCCGGGGCGATGATGAAGTTGTCGGAGTTGTGGTGCTCGCTCATCGCGCACCGGATGCTGTAGCTGCCGCCGGAGAACACGCCGCCCTCGCCGCGACGCCCCACCGAGCGGACGTTCTGGATGTTCACGAACTCCTCGGCGCTGGGGCGCCCCGCCTTGTCGCGGTTCGGGAACTGCTCGGCGTCCTCCCCGCCGGCGTCGCCACCGCCACCGGCCTGGCCCCCGCCCTCTTCCTCGTCCCCGCCCTGGCCGCCCTCCTGCCCGGAGCCACCGCCCGAACCGGCCGAGTCCTCCTCGGAGCCGGAGCCGGAGCCGGAGCCGGAGCCGGAGCCGGAGTCGTCGGAGCTCGACCCGGACCCGGAGTCGCCGGAGTCCGAGTCCCCCGAGCCCGACCCGGAGCCCTCGTCGTCCTCCGCGATCGCGACGAGACCCCCGTGGGAGACGAGCGGCCTCCCGGCGCCGGCCGCGACGCCGATGATCAGGCCCGCGACGGCGAGCACGGCGAGCAGGAGCACGGGGACGCGGCGCGGACCGCGGGCGGGCCGTTCGAGCGCGTCCCACGGGCTCGCGGGCGTCTCCGCACCCGCCCGCGCCTGCGCGTCCCGCCGCACCCGAGGCGAGCGCCCCCACCGCGACCCGCTCATGACCCTCCGTCCGACACCCCGGCCTCCGCGTCGCGGACGCTAGCCGCGGCCGGCGCGGCCCGGTGGCGCTTTCGCGGAACTCGTGGCGCGGGAGCGGAACGGGCCCGACCAGGGGTCGGCGCCCGGGGGCGCGGGGTGCGGCCACGGACCCGTGCCCGGCCGGGCCTGGCGCGGAATCGGGACCCGCCCCGGACCGGCGCGGACCACGGGCGCCGGGCCGGGCGGCATGTCGAGCACGCGCACCGGCCCCGAGGCCGGATCGAGCGGGCGCGGGCGTGCCCCGCCCCGGCGAGCGCCGGCGGGGCGCGGCGGCGTCAGCGGGCGGATCTCGGTGCGCTCCGGGTCGTCCCCGCCGGTGGTGACGAGGGCCGGCGGCCCCCAGCCGTCGGCCCGCGCGGGCCGGACCGGCGCCGGCCCCGCGGCGGTGCCCCGCCGCAGGTCGAGCAGGGGCGTCCAGGGCCAGTACTCCTCGAGGCGGCGGCAGCGGGCGCACCCCAACCCCAGGACGAGGCCGAACACGAGGTGCCCGACGAACGAGAGGAGGACGGTGGCCGGCGTCAGCGGGAACATCTGCTGCTGCCCGCCCGGGGCCAGCGCCACCGTGGCGACGAGGCCCGTCCACACGGGGAAGACCGCGAACGTCACCGAGGCCGCGACCGTCGCGCGCTCGCCCCACCGGCGCAGCCCGGTGGCGGCGACCAGCACGAAGAACGCGACGCCGATGCCGCCGCCGTCGCCGACGTAGCGCCACAGGTAGCCCACGACCGCGCCGACCACCGGGGACCCGGCGTCGGCGGCGGAACCGGAGCCGAGGATCCAGGTGCCCACGCGCGGGATGAAGTCGCCCCACCAGCCCAGCAGGTAGACGGTGTCCAGGCGCACCGCGTCGTAGACCAGTGTCGCCAGCACCCCCCACATCGCCCCGGAGAGCAGCAGCCGCTCCTCGCCGGACGGGGAGAACACGCCGAGCAGCAGGGTGACCAGCGTCAGCGGCACCACGAGCAGGCCGGCTGTCACGTTCATCGGGGCGATCCCGAACACGTGCGCGGAGATCGCGAGCAGCGGCAGCGCGGCCACGAGGAGGTGCAGGCCCAGCCGGAGCAGGCGCGCGCGGTGCTCGCCGACGAAGACGCGGACGGCCTCGAACCGCGACCCCGGGTCGTCGGGCAGCTCGTCGGCAAGCTCGTCGGGGCGCACCGCGGACGGCCAGGGGGCGGGCGGCCGGGCGAGCGGGGGCGCCACACCGGGGCGACCGAGGGGATGGGCCGACCGGGCCGCCTCGGCCATGAGCGCTCCTCCTCGACGGGGACGGGTGCGCTCACCGTGACAGCCCGGTCGGCGGTGTGGGTGCCGTTTGGTGCGATCCGCCCCGGGCGTCCGGGGACTCTGCGCGACGGGCCTCCCGGCGTGCCCCCACCGTCGGGGCCGTGGGGCATCATGGAGCCCATGAGCCAGACCACCGTGCTTCCCGACACCCGGCCCCAGGGGACCGACCGCACGGGTGACGACGACCCGAAGATGTTCCACTACGTCCGGAAGAACAAGGTCGCCGAGTCGGCGGTCACCGGGACGATGGTGGTGGCCCTCTGCGGCGAGACCTTCCCGGTCACGCGCTCGCCCAAGCCGGGCTCGCCCGTCTGCCCGGCCTGCAAGGAGATCTTCAGCAAGATGCGGCCCGGCGACGACGGCGGCGAGTAGGTCCCTCCGGACCTCTCCGACGGCCGCCCGAGAACCGGCCGCCGTCGTCCCCGTCCGACGTCTGCCCGGAGGGCCCTTGACCACCCGTACGACCGGTAGCCCGACCAGTACGGACACGGCGGCGGCACGGCCGCTGCGCACCTGGCAGCGCCGTGCGCTGACCCGGTACCTCACCGACCGGCCGAAGGACTTCCTGGCGGTCGCGACGCCCGGCGCCGGCAAGACCACCTTCGCGCTGAAGGTGGCGGCCGAGCTGCTCGGCGACCGCTCCGTCGACACGGTGACGATCGTCTGTCCCACCGAGCACCTCAAGCACCAGTGGGCCGAGGCCGCCGGTGCCGCGGGCCTCGCGATCGACCCCGAGTTCTCCAACGCCGTCGGGCGCACCTCGACCGACTTCCGCGGTGTCGCCGTGACGTACGCGCAGGTCGCCGCGCACCCCGTGCTGCACATGAACCGCACCGAGGGCCGGCGCACCCTGGTGATCTTCGACGAGATCCACCACGCGGGCGACGCCAAGTCCTGGGGCGAGGCGACGCGCGAGGCGTTCGCGGGCGCGACGCGCCGCCTGGCGCTGACCGGGACGCCCTTCCGCTCGGACGACAACCCGATCCCGTTCATCGCCTACGAGCCGGACAGCGTCGGGGTGCTGCGCTCCCGGGCCGACCACTCCTACGGCTACGCCGACGCGCTGGCCGACGGGGTCGTCCGCCCGGTCGTCTTCCTCGCGTACTCGGGCCAGGCGAGCTGGCGCACCAGCGCGGGCGAGGAGATGACCGCCCGCCTCGGCGAGCCCCTCACCGCCGAGCAGAACGCCCGCGCCTGGAAGACCGCGCTCGACCCCAAGGGCGAGTGGATGCCGGCCGTCCTCCAGGCCGCCGACACCCGCCTGACGCAGCTGCGCGGCGGGGGTGTCCCCGACGCCGGCGGGCTCGTCATCGCCACCGACCACACGACGGCCAAGGCCTACGCCGCGCTGCTGCGCCGCATCGCGGGCGAGGAGCCCGTCGTCGTGCTCTCGGACGACCCGAAGGCCTCCGGGCGCATCGCGGAGTTCGGGCGCACGAACGAGCGCTGGCTGGTCGCCGTCCGCATGGTGTCCGAGGGCGTCGACGTCCCGCGGCTGGCCGTCGGCGTCTACGCCACCAGCGCCTCGACGCCGCTGTTCTTCGCGCAGGCCGTCGGCCGCTTCGTCCGGTCCCGGCGGCCGGGGGAGACCGCGAGCGTCTTCCTGCCGAGCGTGCCGTCGCTGCTCACGCTGGCCAGCGAGCTCGAGGTGCAGCGCGATCACGTCCTCGGCCAGCCCCACCGGCCGAAGGAGGGCTGGGAGGACGACCTCCTCGAGGCGGCCAACCGCACCGAGGACGAGCCGGGCGAGCAGGAGAAGGCGTTCGAGTCGCTGTCCGCCGAGGCCGAGCTCGACCAGCTGATCTACGACGGGTCGTCCTTCGGCACCGCGGCGGGCGCGGGCTCGGCCGAGGAACAGGACTACCTCGGGCTGCCCGGGCTCCTCGAGCCCGACCAGGTGCGGGCGCTCCTGCGCCGTCGCCAGAGCGAGCAGCTCGACCGCGAGGAGGAGTCGGCCGCGCCCGCCGCGGCGGCCCCGGAGCCGTCCCCGTCGCCGGTCCGCGAGTTCCGTCGTGACGCAGGAGTCGCCGAGCGGCTCAAGGAGCTCCGGCGCGAGCTCAACGCCCTCGTCGCCGCGCACCACCACCGCACCGGCAAGCCGCACGGGGCCATCCACGGCGATCTGCGGAAGTACTGCGGGGGGCCCGCGACGCCCATGGCGTCGCTCGAGCAGATCGAGGAACGCATCGCCACCTTGCGTTCCTGGCGCTGATCTCTACACAGAGTGTCTGATCCTTAACCTGTGGTACACATCACACTCCGTGGTGATCGGGCGGTGTCGCGGTCGTCGCGATCCGACATCCGCGCGTCACGGTGTTCACCGGAGCGTCACGATGCGCCTCGGCCCGGCGTGGACGGGCGGAGCGGGCGCGCAGCGAAGTGGCTGGACCGGGAACGGGGACCGGACGCCCGGTTCCTCCGACGCCGGATCGGACAGCCACGATCGCGGTCCGAGGCGGGGGACCGGGCCGCTCGGGGAGCCGGCCGACGGCTGGCCCGCGCCGACGTCCGACCCCGGACACGACGAAGGGCGAGGACCCTGAGGTCCTCGCCCGTCGTGGTCTCGATCTGCGGCTGTGGTCTTCTGCGAAGAAGTCGCTGGTCAGCGGGCCGTCATGCGCTCTCACCGGCCTGGACGTCCACCGACAGCTCCTTCAGCTTGGCCTCGTGGGCCCGGGCGTGGTGCCCGCAGAAGAGGAGTTCTCCACCGGAGGGCAGTACGGCGCGGACCTTGGCCGCTGCACCGCAGCGGTCGCAGCGGTCCGAGGCGGTGAGTTCTGGCCGGGTCAGGGTGCCGGGCATCGTCATCTCCCTCCGTCGGGGTCCGTGACTCTCGTCCCGGGCCCGCGAGATCCGGTCATGCGACCGTCCCTCCACTGTGTCAGACGCTGCCCGCGACCGCTCGTGTTCACGTGCCGCTTTGTCATCCGTCACGAACCGCTCATCGGAGGTGGAGAACCGTTCGTTCCGGGGTAGCGGCGACAACCACCCGTTGGTGAGTCGATCTCGAGCGACGAGCGGTGACGGGGCCCGCCGGCCCCGGCGGTCACGGCGGGACCGTCGGGGCCGCCCACTAGCCTGTGGCCACCACACCGGGACGGTGACAGGAGACTGCGGTGGGCGACACGGCGGAGCGGGCGAGCGAGCTCGTCGAACAGCTGCGGGGCGTGGGCGTCGCCGGCGTCACCGTCGCGTGGTGCGACAACAACGGCATCCCGCGGTCCCGGACGGTGCCGGTGGCGTCGCTGCCCCAGGTCGCCGAGACCGGCATCGGCGTGAGCACCGTGTTCGCGGTCTTCGACACGAACGACGGCATCCAGTACGGCGCGCCGGGCCGCGAGACGCCGTCGGGCGACGTGCGCCTGGTGCCCGACCTCGACCGCCTGACGCCGCTCGCGGGCCAGCCGGGCATGGCGTGGGCCCCGGGCACCCAGGTCGACGTGGACGGCTCGCCGTGGCCGTGGGACCAGCGCTCCCTGCTGGCGACGACGGTCGATGGGCTCGCCGAGCGCGGCTACACCGCCCTGGTCGGCTACGAGATGGAGTTCGCGGTCTCGGCCCCGAGCCCGGACGGCGCGGTGGTGCCCGCCTATCGCGGGCCGGCGTACAGCCCGCACGGCCTGCTCGAGATCGACGCGTTCGCCACCGACCTGCTGCGCGACGCGGAGGCCAACGGGCTGCGCATCGGGCAGTTCCACGCCGAGTACGGGCCGGGTCAGGTCGAGCTCTCGCTCGGCGCCACCGACCCCGTCCGGGCCGCCGACGAGCAGCTCCTGGCCCGCCAGACCGTCCTGGCCGCGGCCGCGCGCCACGGGCTGCGCATCAGCTTCGCGCCGCTGCCGTCGCGGCAGCTCGCGGGCAACGGCTGGCACGTCCACAGCTCGCTGTGGCGCGACGGCGCCAACCTGCTCGCCGGCGGCCCCGAGGGGCCCGGTACGGCCGGCATCGGCTACATCGCGGGCCTCCTGCGCGACCTGCCTGCGCTCGCGGCCGTCACCGCGCCCTCGATCGGCTCCATGGCGCGGCTGCGGCCGGGCTTCTTCGCGGGCGCCTACGGCTTCTGGGGCATCGAGAACCGCGAGGCCCCCGTCCGCTACGTCGTGGGCTCCCCGTTGCTCGGCGCCGACCACGCCAACGTCGAGCTCAAGGTCTCCGACGCCTCGGCGAACCCCTACCTCGCCCTCACCGCGCTGCTGACCTCCGGCGTCGCCGGCGTCGAGGAGAACCTCGTCCCGCCGCCCCCGATCGCCGCGGACCCGGGCACCTGGAAGAAGAAGGAGCGGGCCGCCGCGGGCGTCGAGAAGCTGCCCAGGACCCAGGCCGACCAGGAGGCCGCGCTGCTCGCGTGCCCCCGGGTCACCGGGGCCCTGGGTGCCGAGCGGCTCGGGGCGTTCCTCGCGGTCCGGCGCGCGGACGCCGCCTGGGCGGCCGAGCGCGAGCCCGAGGACGTCCTCGCCGCCTGGCGCTGGCGCTACTAGACGGGCCGCTACTAGTCGGACCGCTACCGGCCGAGCAGGACGTCCAGGATCGCCTCGTGCGCGGCCGGGCGGGCGATGAGCAGGTCGGGCGAGTACGGGTCGTCGGCGCCGAAGGGCAGCGGGGACCCGTCGAGGCGGGTGACGCGCACGCCCGCGCCCTCGGCGACCGCGGCCGGCGCCGCGTTGTCCCACTCGTACTGCCCGCCCGAGTGCAGGTAGGCGTCGACGAGGCCGTCGACGACGGCCAGCGTCTTCACGCCCGCCGCGGACATCGCGACCGTCCGCACCGGGAACGCCGCCGCGAGCCGGCGCAGCTCCGTCGGGGGCCGTGAGCGGCTGACGGTGACCGACAGCCCGGCCTCGGGGTCGACGGGGGAGTTCGGCAGCGGCCGGACGGTGGCGGAGTCGGCGAGCTCGCCGCGGGCGGGCAGGGAGACCGCGCCGGCGACCAGCGTGCCGTCGACCACGAGCGCGACGTGCACCCCCCACTCGTCCCCGCCGCGGCCGTAGCCGCTCGAGCCGTCCAGCGGGTCGACGATCCAGAGCCGGTGCGCGCCGCGACGTGGCGCGGGGTCCTGGGTGCCCTCCTCGGAGAGCACCGTGTCCTCGGGCCGGTGGCGGGTGAGCGCGCCGATCAGGTAGTCGTGCGCCTCGGCGTCGCCGCGGTACTCCCGCTCGCGGCCCGTCGAGGTGTCGTCGCGCAAGGCGATCAGCAGCTCGCCGGTGGCGGCCACGAGCTCTCGTGCCAGCGCGGCGTCCTCGGCGACGGTGGGCTCGTCGTCCGGTCCTGACGGACGAGCTCCCCTCTCGGTGTGCTCCCCTGGAGGCTGCGTCTCCGGTTCCGGCGGCAGATCCCTGGCGGCACTCACCCCTCGATCCTGCCCGACGCCGCGCGGCGTCACCCGGCGGGGATCAGCCGCCCTCGGCGGCGGTCAGGACGCCGGCCAGCTCGTGCAGCACCGCCGCCCGCGCGTCGTCGGACCCCGGAGCTGTGTCATCGCGCTGGTCGAGCAGCAGGCGGGCGAGGCTCGCGAGGCTGATGACCTGCGCGGCGAACTCCTCGGGCCCGGCCAGCTCGCCGAGGAGGGCGCCGACCGCCCGGAGGTCGTTCGCGTCCATGCCCTGGATCAGGGCCACCGAGCGGCGGTGGACCACGGCGGGATCGGGGGCGGGCAGGCCGTCGGCGGCGGGATCGGGATGCACGCGGCCAGCATCGCAGCCGGGGACGAGTGCCCGCGGAGGGCTCAGCTCTTCCCGCGGAACTCCCGCCACTTCTCCTGGCCGGCGTCCAGGACGCCCTTGGTGATCCCCTTCGCGGCGCCGTGGGTGACGCCCTCGGTCATCGACTTCGGCAGCTCGTCGAGGCCCTTCCCGCCCTTCGCATGGAGGTCGAGACGGTTGGTGGCTTCGGCGAAGCGCAGGTAGGTGTCGACGCTGGCCACGACGATGCGGGCGTCGATCGTGGCGATCTCGATGCCCACGAGCGAGATCTTGGCGAAGACGTCGATGACCAGGCCCTTGTCGAGGATCAGGTCGAGGACTTCGGCCAGCCCGCCCTGAGGGGAGCGACGGACGCCGCCCCACGCCGGGCTCATGGTCACGGGGCGGAGTCTAGGAACCCCGGACGGGCGCGACCATCGACCGGACGGTCCCGCGACGGCGTCCGGACGCGCACCCACGTCACGCGTCCGGCGCCTCCGGATCGGCCCGGTCGTCCTCCTGCTCGCCGATGGCCTCAGCGAGCAGGCGATCCAGCGCAGCGATGCTGTGCTGGGGCCCGCGGCGGTTTACCACCACGGGTTCGGGGGGCACACCGGCCTCGCTCAGGGCGTCCGAGATGTCCTGGGCCGCTCTGATACTGAGGGCTGCCGCGCGCTCGGCCGCCAGGTGCCGGGGCGGGGGGACCCACCTCTGCGACCCCTGGTCGACCTCCCCGGGAGCGTCCTCATCGGCATCATCGTCAGCCACTGGCACTGCCCCCTCTGCGACGTCGGCGGCCGGGACCACGCGCCGGAGCCGTCGTGCTGGAACTGCGGCGGCATCGTCGTCGTGACGTCCCGGCCCTCCCTCGAGGGCGAGGACTCGATCAGCTCGTGACCGCGGACATGCCCCGGTCGGCCATCGCCGGACCCGACGACGACGGGCGGATGTCGAAGTCGAAGATCGCCGTCGGCAGGTAGAGCGAGCAGCAGGCGTTCGGGATGTCCACGACGCCGCTGACCCGGCCCTCGATGGGCGCCGAGCCGAGCAGCAGGTACGCCTGCTCACCGGTGTAGCCGAACTTCTTGAGGTACTCGACCGCGTTCAGGCACGCCCTGCGGTAGGCGAGGGTGGCGTCGAGGTACTCGTTGGTGTCGGTCTCGTGGTCCACCGAGATCCCGATGAACGTCAGGAACTCCGAGTAGCGCGGCTCCACGTTGCCGGGCATGAAGATCGGGTTGGTGCTGACCCCGTACGTCTCCATGCCGCCCTTGATGAGGTCGACGCCGAAGTCGATGAACCCGCCCATCTCGATCGCGCCGCAGAACGTGATCTCGCCGTCGCCCTGGCTGAAGTGCAGGTCGCCGCCGGAGAGCTTCGCGCCGTCGACGTGCACCGGGTAGAAGACGCGGCTGCCGCGGGTGAAGTTCTTGATGTCGTGGTTGCCGCCGTTCTCGCGCGCCGGCACCGTCCGCGCCCCCTCCGCGGCGATCTGCTCGGCGACCGAGCCGGTCGCCTGGCCCGCGAGCGTGCTCTGGGTTAGCGGCGGGAGCGCGAGCGGTGGCACGCGGTCCGGGTCGCGGTCGATGAGGGCCTGCTCGCGTCGGTTCCAGCGCGCGAGCAGGTCGGCCGAGGGCGCGGTGCCGAACAGGCCAGGGTGGGTGATGCCGGTGTAGCGCACGCCGGGCAGGTGGCGCGAGGTCGCGACCTGGCCGCGGAAGTCCCAGATGGCCTTGGCCGCGGTCGGGTACTGGTCGGTGAGGAACCCGCCGCCGTTGGTCCGGTCGAAGATGCCCGTGTAGCCCCAACCCTGGCCGGGGGCGTCGCCGAACTCCTGCGGACCCTGGCACGGGCCGAGATCGAGAATGTCCACGACGAGCAGGTCGCCGGGCTCGGCGCCCTCGACCCCGATCGGGCCGGAGAGCATGTGGGCGTGCGAGAGGTCGACGTCGCGCACGTCGTTCGCGGAGTCGTTGTTGCCGATCTGGGCGTCGGTCCACTCCCGGCACTCGACGCGGAAGTCGCTGCCGGGGCGGACCATCGCGGCGACCGGGACGTCCGGGTGCCAGCGGTTGTGACCGGGCACGGCCTGGTCGCGCATGGACTTCGACTGGTCGACCTCGTACACGACCTCGGGCATTCGGAATCACGACCTTCTCAGAACGGGGCCGGCGGGCGCCGACCGACGGGATCGGTGGAGCGGGTGGGAGTTCAGGTCTGGCTCATGGCCTGGTCGGGCGTGTCGGTGGACGGCGATCCACCCCCCGCCCGCGCGTCGTGCCGTCGTGTGCGCAGCGTGGGCAGCAGGCCCAGGAACATCACGACGCCGATGACGCCGAGCACGACGGCGGTGGTGCCGTTGACGGGCCACCGGCCGAGGAGCAGGAGGAAGCCCGGGATCGCGGCCGTCACCCAGGCCTCGATCACCGTGACCCAGCCCGTGTAGCGGGTCAGGACCTCGAGCTTGCGCCCGAGCAGCAGGAAGAACAGCGTCCACAGGCCGGCCCAGTAGAGCCAGATGACGCCGAACGTCGGGTCCGCGAGCTGCGTGAAGCTCGCGAACGAGAACCCCAGCGCGGCGATCGCCACGAACAGCGAGAAGTAGCCGACGCCGGTGGAGTCGAGGCCGGCGAGCAGGCCGATCCCGACGTAGAGGTAGGTGAAGCCGAACAGGTACAGACCGGACGCGAGCAGGATCTGGTCGCTGTCCCCGTTCGCCGTGAAGATCAGATAGGTGGGTGTGAGGATCTGGAGGGTGCCGACGAACAGGTTCATGATCGCTGCGGCGCGGCCCTCGACCAGGCCGAGCAGCATCAACCCGTTCACGAACAGCACGGCGCCCACGTAGAACAAGCCGACGGATGCCACGGGTTCCTCCAGGAGGGTGGCGGTCGAACGACGGGGCGTCGCGACGCCCGCGTGCGCTCGGTCAGCGACGCGGCGCCCCGGTGGCGCGCGTGACCACCTCGGGTGCGTCGCGGCTGGCCTCTTCCCGCGCCCGCGCCGAACGCAGGGCGGGATTCATCTGGGCGAGCAGTGGAGGCGTCCACTGCCGCGGCGAGGGCGCAGCGCAGCGTGGACACTCCACGCGCTGTGGGGCCTCACCCATCGGGCGGGTCTCGACGAAGGTGCCGCAGGCGGGGCAGCGGTAGGCGTACGTCGCCATCGCGTCCTCCCGGCACCGATACCACTCGAGTACGAAAGTAGTTTCCGCGCTCGTCCAACCTTGAGCAAGGCTCAACGTCGTAGGTCCGGACGGCCTACGTCCCCGGCACGGCGGAGGGCGTGGGCGGCGGAACGGGGCGACAGCGTCGCCAACGTGCTCGGCTCGAGCGGGGTGGGCAGATACGGGCCGCGGTGGGTGTGCCACTGGTCGATCACCTCGGCGAGCGGCTCGGCGCCCGGCGCGGTCGAGACGAGGTCGACGTGCGCGACGCGGTCCCCGTCGCCGTCGGGAAGCAGCGTGACCGCCGGCCGCAGGCCCCGCGTGCGCGGGCCAGCACCAGGTTCCCCACCGCGCAGCCGAGGCCGACGTCGCGCTCGCGCCCGAACGGATCGACCGACCTGGTGCCGCCGGCGGGGTCGGCGCGCCACCCGCCCGCGGGCGGCGGGACACCCTGATCGCTACGCCGACCGCGGACGTGTCGCGCCCCGGACACGACGACGGCCCCCGAGCCGCAGCTCGGGGGCCGTCATCGGTGGCGCTAGTCCAGGTAGTCGCGCAGGACCTGGGACCGCGACGGGTGGCGCAGCTTCGACATCGTCTTCGACTCGATCTGACGGATGCGCTCGCGCGTCACGCCGTAGACCTGGCCGATCTCGTCGAGGGTGCGCGGCTGCCCGTCGGTGAGGCCGAAGCGCAGGCGGACCACGCCGGCCTCGCGCTCGGAGAGCGTCGCGAGGACCGACTGGAGCTGGTCCTGCAGCAGCGTGAAGGACACCGCGTCGACGGCCACCACGGCCTCGGAGTCCTCGATGAAGTCACCGAGCTGCGAGTCGCCCTCGTCGCCGATCGTCTGGTCGAGCGAGATGGGCTCCCGGGCGTACTGCTGGATCTCCAGCACCTTGTCCGGGGTGATGTCCATTTCCTTGGCCAGCTCTTCAGGAGTGGGCTCGCGCCCGAGGTCCTGGAGCAGCTCACGCTGTATGCGGCCGAGCTTGTTGATGACCTCCACCATGTGCACCGGGATGCGGATGGTGCGGGCCTGGTCGGCCATCGCGCGGGTGATGGCCTGGCGGATCCACCACGTCGCGTAGGTCGAGAACTTGTAGCCCTTGGTGTAGTCGAACTTCTCGACGGCGCGGATCAGGCCGAGGTTGCCCTCCTGGATCAGGTCCAGGAACGCCATGCCGCGGCCGGTGTAGCGCTTGGCCAGCGAGACGACGAGGCGGAGGTTGGCCTCGAGCAGGTGGGACTTGGCGCGCTCGCCGTCACGGACGATCCACCGCAGGTCGCGCCGCATCTGCGTCGCGAGCTCCTGCTGGGCCTCGGCGACCTTGCGCAGCCGCTCGGACGCGTAGAGGCCGGCCTCGATGCGCTTGGCGAGCTCGACCTCCTCCTCGGCGTTGAGGAGGGCGACCTTGCCGATCTGCTTGAGGTAGGCACGGACCGAGTCGGCCGAGGCGGTGAGCTCGGCGTCCTTGCGCGCCTGGCGCAGCGCCTCGGACTCCTCCTCGTCCCAGACGAAGTCGCCGGACTTCTTGTCCTCCTCCGAGGGCTCCTCGGCCTCGACCTCGGTGGCCTCGACGACCTCGGCCCCGAGCACGACGACGTCCTCGGTGAGCTCCGAGGCGGCGGCCTCGAGCTCGGTGCCCTCGAGCCCCTCGAGGTCGGCGCCCTCGGGCTCGGCGGCGTCCTCCGCACCCTCGGGGGCGTCGGTCTTCGCCGCGCCCTTGCCCTTGGCGGGGGCGGCCTTCTTGGCGCCCTTGGCGGAGCGGGTGGACTTCTTCGCAGGGGCCGTCGCGGGCGCCTCCGCATCCTCGGGAGCCGCGACCACACCGACCGGGCCCGCAGGGGCCTCGGCGGGGTCGGCGGCGTCGGAGACGCGGCGTCGGGTTGCGGACTTTGCGGCTGCCACAGACGACCTTTCGTGACGAACGGCTGCACGGCGGTGGGATCGACGGGCCGGGCCGCCGGAGGGCCACCCGGAGAGGGGGAGGGGCACGCCAAGGTCCCCGTCCCCCGGGTGTACCGCCTCGGCTCAGCATCCATTGTAACGAGCGTCGGGCGAGTCCGTCGCACCTCACAGGTCCGACGGCGGACGAGTCCTCGTCGCGGCCGGTCACGGGATCGATTCCGAGCCTCCGCACGGGTCGCCTCGGCCCGTGGTCCGGCCGTCACCGGGCGGCCACCTGAGTGTGGTCGGATGGTCTCTATGGACTCCCCGGTGCACGAGGAGGTGCTCGAGGACCTCGCCGTGACGATCGCCCGCGAGACCGCCGCCCTGGCCCTCACGGTGCGCGAGCGGGCCGTCGCCGACCCCGGCGGGTTGGACACGAAGAGCTCGGCCACCGACGTCGTCACCGAGGGCGACCGGGACTGCGAGGCGCTGGTGCGCGAGCGCCTGGCCGCCGCCCGACCCGACGACCTCGTGCTGGGCGAGGAGGGCGGCGCCAGCGGCACGGCGGCCCCGGGCCAGGTCCGCTGGATCGTCGACCCCATCGACGGCACCGTGAACTACACCCACGGCCTGCCCTGGTTCTCGGTCTCGATCGGGGCCGAGGTGGACGGGGTCGTGGTCGCGGGCGCCGTCGTCGAGCCGGTCTCGGGTCGCGTGTGGCGCGCGGCGCGGGGCCACGGCGCGTTCCGCGACGACGAGCCGTTGCGGGCCTCGGCCCTGGAGGACCTGCGCCTCGGTGTGGTCGGGACGGGCCTGAACTACGACCCGGCCCGCCGCGGTCGCCAGGCCGAGGTGCTCGCCCGGATCGCGACGTCGATCGGGGACGTGCGCCGCACCGGGTGCGCCTCGCTCGACCTCTGCGCGGTGGCCGCGGGGTGGCTCGACGGCTTCTACGAGCACGGTCTGAAGCCCTGGGACGTCGCGGCCGGGTCGCTCATCGCCGAGGAGGCCGGGGCGGTCGTGCGCCTGCCGGGCCGCGGTGATGACGGGTTGGGTGACGAGGCGACGCTCGCCGCCCCGCCCGGGATCGTGGCCGCCCTCGTGGCCCTGCTCGCTGCCGAAGGGGCCGGCGGGATCTAGGAGCCGCAGTCGACCGTGCGCAGGGCGGTCAGCGTGGCGTCGTCGGGCGTCGCGGCCGGGGCGCCCGAGCCGTCGGTGGCCGTCTGGCGGCCCAGCGCCCGCAGGGCCTCGGTGACGGGCTGGCCGGGGGCGATGTCGCGGAAGTCGTCGCCCAGCGCCAGGTCGACCTCGCCGCCGGTGCGACGGTCGGACACGAGCTCGGCGCACGGCACCACGAGGCTCAGCGTGCGCGCCGCGGAGGCGCCCTCGGGCCCGTAGCGGATCTGCCCGACGCAGGAGAGGTCCTGCGCCGGGTAGAAGGGGTCGTTGTCGGGCGGGGCCGCCTCGGCGATGCCCAGCTCACCGAGCTCGGCGGCCGCCAGCTGGGCCTGCCCGCGCTGACCGGCGCCGTTGAGGACCGTCACGCGCACGTCCCCGGGCGCGGCGGCCTGCTGGTCGTCCAGCGCGTCGGCCGCCTGCGGTGCGCCCGCCCCCGCCACCGGCGAGACGTTGCAGGACGTCACCGAGCCCGCCGTGGAGCTGGTGAACACGATGGTCCAGGTGACGATGCTCGCCACCGCGAGCACGGCCACCAGCACCGTGGCCGGCACCATGTTGCGCCGCCGGTAGACGTCGCGGACGCGTGACGTGCCCGCCTTGAACGTGCCGACCACCGACGCCCCTTCCCGCCCCGACCGCGGCGGGAGACCTCGGCCCGCCGCGTCCGGGCCAGAGTAGTGGTCCCCGTCCGCGGCGGACCCCGGCCGCGGCCCGGCGTGGCGGGGCCGGTGGTGAGGCGGTGGTGAGGGGCCCGTGACCTGCGGGTTGCCGGGTCGTGTCCGTTCCGCCGCGCCGTTGACACCGGGGCCGGCTGACCGGGCGGGGTCCCGTGGGTTACCCTCCCGCCGCTCCGCAGCCTCTGCGCGGACGTCGCGTTCGTCCGCGCCGGTTCACCCCGGTGAGACCCGGGTCACTTTCCCGGTCCGGCACAAACGGCCGTCCTCCCGCGTTGTGCTGCCGCACGACAGAGATATCTCCGGCAGCAACCGGGCAAGACCGAGGGTGGGAACCGCATGGCGACCGACTACGACGCCCCGCGCCGCAACGAGACCGACGAAATGGGTGAGGACTCCCTCGAGGAGCTCAAGGCCCGGCGCAACGAAGCGCAGTCCGCCGCCGTCGACGTCGACGAGACCGACACCGCAGAGAGCTTCGAGCTCCCCGGGGCCGACCTCTCCGGCGAGGAACTGACGGTCCGCGTACTGCCCAAGCAGGCTGACGAGTTCACCTGTGGAAGCTGTTTCCTCGTCCATCACCGCAGCCGCCTCGCCGACCAGCGAGGAGGCCTCTTCATCTGCCGCGATTGCGCGGCGTGACCCTCACCGGAGCGCCGCGATCAGGTGCTCCGGACGACGGGTGGAGATGACCCAGTAGGGAGTGGGGTCGTCCGGGTCGAGCACCTCGATCCGGACGACGGGCCCCACCCAGGGACGGTGCAGGACGAAGGCCTGCGGGTCGAGCTGGGGGCCGAGTGCCTCCCGCTTGGCCTCGCCGGTGACGACGTCGACCCGGCCGACCAGCGACACCGGGAGATGGGCCACACCGGCGCGCAGCTCGCGCACAGCCCGGTCAGCCCCTCCCGACGGCGTGCCGACCCCGACACGCACTCGGCCCAACCAGATCAGTACGGCCACGGCCAGCGGCAGCAGGAGCACGTAGGGGAGCCAGGAGCGCACGCCGGGATAGCCCATGTGCAGCTCGGCCGCCATGAGCACCGCGATCAGCAGCGCCGGCGGCCACCACCACCACGGCACCGTCAGGCGCTCGTCGTGGTCGGCCCCGTCTCCGGGGCCCGCGTCGGATCCCGGTGAGGGCCGTGGGGAGCTCACGACACCCAGAGTAGTCTCGCGCGCCGTGGTGCAGGTCGACCTCGTCCGCCTCGATCCCGGGCTCCCCGTGCCGGCGCAGGCCCGTCCCGGCGACGCCGGGATGGATCTCGCAGCCGCCCACGACGTGACCCTCGCTCCCGGCGAGCGCGCCCTCGTGGGCACCGGGCTCGCGATCGTGCTCCCCGACGGCTACGCGGCGTTCGTGATGCCCCGCTCGGGGCTCGCCGTCCGCGAGGGCATCGGGCTGCTCAACGCGCCCGGGACGATCGACGCCGGGTACCGCGGCGAGGTCAAGGTGTGCCTGGTCAACCACGACCCGGCCAACACGGTGACGCTGCGGCGCGGGGACCGTGTCGCCCAGCTGGTGGTCCAGCGGGTGGAGGCGACGGTGTTCCGGGTCCTCGAGGGCGTCGACGACGTCGAGGCCCTGGCCGCGCACGCGCCGTCGGCCCGGGGGGAGGGCGGCTTCGGATCGACCGGGGTCGCCGGTGGGGGACGTCGTACGGAAGGAGACCAGCGGTGAGCGAGGACGAGCGGGGTGGGCGTCACCGGCAGCGCGCGGGGCGGGTGGCCCAGGTCGGCGTCGCCGCCGACCCCGCGGGGCGCCGTCACCACCAGCGACAGGGCCCGTGGGACGCCGAGGACGCGCCGCGCGACGGCCGGCTGCGCCTGGATCTCGGCTCGGTGCAGCTGCCCGTCCCGCGGGGGGCCCGTCTCAAGGCCGAGCCCGACCCCTCCGGCCCGCTGCGGGCGGTGCACGCCATGGTCCCCGAGGGCCGGCTGACGGTCAGCGCCTTCGCCGCGCCGCGCACCGGGGGCCTCTGGCCCGAGCTGGTCGAGGAGCTCGCCGCCCAGCTCCAGTCCGAGGGCGCGACGATCCGGCGCGACCGCGGGGAGTGGGGCCGCGAGCTCGTGGCCCGCAACGGCACCACCGTGGCGCGCGTCATCGGCGTCGAGGGACCCCGGTGGATGCTGCGCGGCGTCGGCACCGGGCCGGTGCAGCACGCCCTCAAGCTGCACGGACTCCTGCGCGAGATGCTCCGCGGCACGGTCGTCGTCCGCTCGTCGGACGCGCTCCCGGTGCGCTCGCTGCTGCCGCTCGACGTACCCGAGGACGTGCCGGAGGAGTTCGCCGACTCGCTGGTCGAGTCGATGCCCACCAAGCCCCGACAGATCACCCGGCCCGAGGGCCCGGTGATCCCGATGATGCTGCCGCAGCGGGCCGGGGCGGGCACCTCACCGGGTCGCAGCTGAGCAGGTCGTGACCCGCAGGACACGGGCGACCGATCGCGCACGACAGGACTATCGTCGTAATCAGTCCGCGGCCGACGGCGCCCGATCGAGGCGACGTCCGCGGTGACGGCACAGGAGCGGTCATGAGCGCCGAGAGCGGATTCCTGCGACGCATGGTCCGTCGGCTCACCTCCGACGTCGGCGACCTCGATGCGGACGACCTGTCCGCCGAGGCCGTCCGGTCCGGGTGCAACCGGGCCTGCGACTCGAGCACGGGCGAGGCGGTGACCGTCAAGGGCCGCCTGCGCTCGGTGGAGATCTGTCCGCGCGGCTCGGTGGCCACGCTCGAGGCCGAGCTCTTCGACGGCACCGACGGCGTCACCCTCGTGTGGCTGGGTCGCCGGCGGATCCCGGGCATCGAGCCGGGGCGCACCGTGCGCGCCAGCGGGCGGGTGGCCGTCCGCGACGGTCGCAAGGTCATCTACAACCCGTACTACGAGCTCCAGCGGACCCACTGAGTACCGTGGACCCACCGGCCGCCGGCCGGTGCGGGACGCCCCGCCCGGGCCGTCCGCCGTCCTCCGGGAGAACGCCATCCGACCCGAGACGCGCCCCTCCGAGTCCCACCCAGCAGCCGACCCACCCGATCCGATCGACCCCCCGACGGGGCCGGTGCGCGGCATGGGTGCCCCGCGCCGCCAGGAGCCGGAGACCGAGGCCCTCGGCACACCGGTGGTCAGGGACGAGGTCGCCGACGACCCCGAGCCCGAGCCGGATGCGGTCGACGCCCCCGCGCCCCGCAACCCCACGCTGCTCGACCAGATGGGCGGGGTCTCGGGGATCGTGGCGTCCGGCGTGCCGGTGGTCGTGTTCGTCGTGGCTCAGGCCCTCGCCGGCAACCTCGTCGCGTCGATCGTCGCGGCGGTCGCGTCCGCGCTCCTGGTGGCCGGCTGGCGGCTCATGCGCGGCGAGGCGGTCCAGCCCGCCCTGTCCGGCCTGCTCGGCGTCGCGGTCTGCGCGTTCGTCGCCTGGCGCACGGGCGAGGCCAAGGGCTTCTTCCTGCTCGGCATCTGGACGAGCCTGATCTACGGCGGCGTCTTCCTGCTCTCGGTGATCGTCCGGCGGCCCCTGGTCGGGGTCATCTGGCACCTCGTCAACGGCGAGGGCCAGGCGTGGCGCCGGGACGTCGCGGTGCGCCGCGCGTTCGACATCGCGTCGCTGGCCTGGGTCGTCGTGTTCGGCGCACGCTTCGTCGTCCAGCGCTGGCTCTACGACTCGGTCTACGCCGACACCTGGCTGGGCTGGGTCCGCATCGCGATGGGCGTGCCGCTGGCCGCCGTCGCCGCCGCGGTCACGGTGTGGGCGGTCCGGCGCAGCCGGCAGGCCGCGCGGGAGGAGCCGGCCCCCGCCCGCGCCACCGGGCACCGGAGATCAACGGGTAGTTCGCGCGCCTAGAAGCAGCGAACCGCTCGTTCGTTGCGAAACCCCGGGCCCGCTAGCTCGCCTCCGGATCGCCCTTGAGGACCCGCTGGATCTCCTCCTCGAGGTCCTCGGCGGCGACGAACATCAGCTCGTCGCCAGGCTCGATCGGGTCGTCGGGCTGGGGGACGATCACGCGGCCGCCGCGCAGGATCGCGACGAGGGCGGCCTCGCGGGGCAGGGGCACCTCGCGCACGGCGCGCCCGGCCAGCGGGGTGTTGGGCGGCAGGGTGACCTCGACGAGGTTCGCCGTGCCCTGGCGCAGCGTCATCAGGCGCACGAGGTCGCCGACGGACACGGCCTCCTCGACCATTGCCGCGAGCATGCGCGGGGTGGACACGGCGACGTCGACGCCCCAGGCGTCGGTGAACAGCCACTCGTTGCGCGGGTCGTTCACGCGGGCCACGACGCGGCGCACGGCGAACTCGGTCTTCGCGAGCAGCGAGACGACGAGGTTGACCTTGTCGTCGCCGGTCGCCGCGATGACGACGTCGCAACCCTGCACTCGGGCCTCCTCGAGGGAGGCGAGCTCGCAGGCGTCGGCGTGCACCCACTCGGCCTGCGGGACGGCCTCGGGCTCGACGTGGGTGAGGTCGCGCTCGATGAGCATCACCTCGTGCTCGGCCTCGACGAGCTCGGCGGCGATCGAGCGGCCCACCGCCCCGGCGCCGGCCACGGTCACACGCATCGGTCGTTCCTCCCAGGCACCGTCACGACTCGCCCCTCTCCGGCGACGCCGCCGCCGCGGCGGTGACCGCGGCGACCGTGCCGCTGACCGCGGCCGTGTACACGACGTCCTCCGCCTGCAGGACCGTCTCCGGCGTGGTGAGCACGCCGGTGCCGAACCGGACGATGAAGGCCACGCGGCTGCCCGTGGCCTCCTCGAGCTCGGTGACCGGCCGGCCCGCCCAGTCCTCGTGGAAGTGCACCTGCATGATCGCGACGGTGCCCGACGGGTCGCGCCAGGCCGTGGCCACGCCGTCGGGCAGCAGCATCCGCAGGAAGCGGTCGGTGGTCCACGGCACGGTGGCGACGGTGGGGATGCCCAGGCGCTCGTAGACCGCGGCGCGCTTGGCGTCGTAGATGCGGGCGACGACGTGGGAGACGCCGAAGGTCTCGCGGGCCACGCGCGCGGCGATGATGTTCGAGTTGTCCCCCGAGGAGACCGCCGCGAACGCCTCGGCGCGGTGGATGCCCGCGGCCGTCAGCGTCTCGCGGTCGAAGCCGGTGCCCACGACCTCCTGGCCGTGGAAGTCGCTGCCGAGGCGGCGGAACGCCTGGGCGTCGCGGTCGACCACGGCCACGTCGTGGCCCAGCCGCTCCAGGGCCAGCGCGAGGGAGGACCCCACGCGCCCGCAGCCCATCACGACGATGTGCACGCCGCCTCCCCGATCCTCGCTCGGCCGCGCCGGACCTCCCCGGACGGGCGGTGCGCACCGTATCTCCCCGGACGGCGTACCCACCGATGCGCTGGTCGGTGTGTACGCGCCTACGCTCGCCACGTGTCCAAGCTCGCCACGGCGACCAAGCGCCTGCTGCTCGGCCTGCCGTTCCGCAGCGACGAGCTGCAGGGCACGCTGTTGCGCAAGCGGGTCGCCCTGCCCGTGTTCGCCTCCGACGCCCTGTCGTCGGTGGCCTACGCGCCGCAGGAGGTGCTGATCACCCTGTCGCTGGCCGGGCTGGGGGCCTACGCGCTCTCGCCCTGGGTGGGCGTGGCGGTGATCATCGTGCTCGTCACGGTGGTGGTGAGCTACCGCCAGAACGTGCACGCCTACCCGTCGGGCGGCGGCGACTACGAGATCGCGACGGTGAACCTCGGCAAGTACGCCGGGCTGACCGTGGCCAGCGCCCTGCTCGTCGACTACACGCTCACGGTGGCCGTGTCGGTGTCGTCGGCCGCGGACAACCTCGGCGCGCTGGTGCCGGTGGTCGGCGACCACAAGGTGCTCTTCGCGGTTGCGGCGATCGTCGTCCTCACCGCCGTCAACCTGCGGGGTGTGCGCGAGTCGGGCGCCGCCTTCGCGATCCCGGTCTACTGCTTCATCGTCTGCATGGTCGGCATGATCGTCGTCGGTGCCCTGCGGCTGGCCTCCGGCGACGCCCTGGTCGCCCCGAGCGCCGGGTTCGGGGTGCTCCCCGAGGGCGGCGGCGACTCCACCGACGACCTCACGCAGCTGGCGCTCGTCTTCCTCGTCCTGCGCTCGTTCACCCAGGGCTGCGCGGCCCTGACCGGCGTCGAGGCCATCAGCAACGGGGTGCCGGCGTTCCGCAAGCCCAAGTCGCGCAACGCCGCGACCACCCTGGCGCTGCTCGGGCTGATCTCGGTGTTCCTGTTCTCCGGGATGATCGCCCTGGCCCGCGCCTCGGGCGTGGTCATGGCCGAGCGGCCGGGCGACCAGCTCGTCGGCGCGCCGGCCGACTACCGGCAGGAGACGCTGGTCGCGCAGCTCGCGCGGTCGGTCTTCGACGGCTTCCCGCCCGGCTTCTGGGCGGTGACGATCTTCACGGCGCTGATCCTCGTGCTCGCCGCCAACACCGCGTTCAACGGCTTCCCCGTGCTCGGCTCGATCCTCGCGCAGGACCGCTACCTGCCCCGCCAGCTGCACACGCGGGGCGACCGGCTGGCGTTCTCGAACGGCATCGTGTTCCTGTCCTTCTTCGCCGTCGTGCTGGTGGTGGGCTTCGGCGCCGAGGTCACCGCGCTGATCCCGCTCTACACCGTCGGCGTCTTCGTCTCGTTCACCCTGAGCCAGACCGGCATGGTGCGGCACTGGACGCGCCTGCTGGGCACCGAGACGGACACCACCGAGCGCAGCCGCCTGCGGCGCTCCCGCTGGGTCTCGGGCTTCGGCACGGCGATGACCGGCACGGTGCTGCTCGTCGTGCTGGTGACGAAGTTCGTGGTGGGCGCGTGGATCGCCATCGTCGCCGGCGTCCTCGCGTTCCTCCTGATGCTCTCGATCCGGCGCCACTACGACCGGATCTCGGAGGAGATCGCCGCCCCGGAGGTGATGACCAGCACGCTGCCCAGCCGCAACCACGCGATCGTGCTCGTCTCGCAGCTCCACATGCCGACGCTGCGGGCGGTGGCCTACGCCCGCGCGACCCGCCCGGACGTGCTCGAGGCGCTGACGGTCAACGTCGACGACGGCGACACGCGGATGCTGGTCGCGCAGTGGGAGCACCGTGACCTCCCGGTGCCGCTCAAGGTCATCGAGTCGCCCTACCGCGAGATCACCAAGCCGATCCTGCAGTACGTCAAGCGCATCCGGACCGACAATCCACGGGACGTGGTCACCGTCTTCATTCCCGAGTACGTGCTCGGGCGCTGGTGGGAGCAGCTGCTCCACAACCAGAGCGCTCTGCGGCTCAAGGGCCGCCTGCTCTTCCAACCCGGGGTGATGGTGGTCAGCGTGCCGTGGCAGCTCGAGTCCTCGAAGCGGGCGGCGGCCCGCCGTCCCCCCGGCGCCCCGGGATCGGCGCGCCGTGGCTACGAGCCCCCGCCCGGTGCCGGCGGGCCTGCGGGACCGGCCGACCCCGCCCCGGTGCCGCCGGCGAGCCCCGCGACGGCCGGGCGCTCACCGTCCCGGCGCTCTGCCGGCGGGCGCGACGAGACGCCGGCGCGGCCGCGATGAGCGCGCCCGCCGAGGGGGCCGCCGAGCCCGCTGTCACCGACTGGACCGACCAGCTGCTCGAGCTCGACGTCGGGGCGGTCGCACACGGGGGCCACTGCGTCGCGCGCCACGAGGGCCGCGTGGTCTTCGTGCGCCACGCGCTGCCCGGCGAGCGGGTGCGGGCGGCGGTCACCGAGGACGCCGGCGGCTCGTTCTGTCGCGCCGACGCGGTCGCGGTGCTCGTGGCGTCGCCGCAGCGCGTCGAGCCGCCCTGCCCGTGGGCGGGACCCGGCGGCTGCGGCGGCTGCGACTGGCAGCACGCCGAGCCGGCCCTGCAGCGCGACCTCAAGGCGGTCGTCATCGCCGAGCAGCTCTCCCGCCTGGCCGGGATCGAGCGCGAGGTCACCGTCGAGGAGCTGCCCGGCGGGCCCCTGCACTGGCGCACCCGGATGCGGATGGCCGTCACCGACGACGGGCGGCCGGGCCTGCGGGCGCACCGCAGCCACGAGGTGCTCCCGGTCGGCGACTGCCCGATCGCCGCGCCGGGGGCGCTCCTGCCCGTGCTGGAGCGGGAGTGGACGCCGACCGCGGAGGTCGAGATCGTCCGGGACGCCACGGGCGAGGTGCACGCCGCCGAGCTGTTCGAGGGCGTCCGCCACCCCGCGCTGGGCAGCGGCACCGCCCACGAGCAGGCCGCAGGCCGCGCGTGGGACCTGCCCGCGGAGGCGTTCTGGCAGGTCCACCCGCACGCCGCGGACGCGGTGGTCGCCGCGGTGCTCGAGGGCATCGGGGACCTCGCGCCGGGCGCGTGCACCTGGGATCTCTACGGCGGCGCCGGGCTCATCGCGGCTCCGCTGGCCGAGCGCGTCGGACCGGAGGGTCGCGTGGTGCTCGTCGAGAGCGACCCCGCGGCCACCGCGGCGGCGGGGCAGTGCCTCGTCGACCTGCCGGCGGTGCAGGTGGTGCGGGGGCGGGTGGAGAAGGTGCTGGACGGGTTGCCCGGGCCGCCCGCGGTGATCGTCGCCGACCCGCCGCGCAAGGGTCTGGGCCGCGGCCTGGCCGGCCGGCTCGCCGAGAAGGGCGCCGAGCGGATCGTCCTCGTCGCCTGCGACCCGGCCGCGCTCGCCCGCGACGTCGCCGCCATGGCCGAGCACGGCTACCGGCTGGACACGCTGCGTGCGTTCGACGCGTTCCCGATGACCCATCACGTCGAGTGCGTCGCAACCCTGCACCGGACGTGACGCACTCCGGTAGACAGGGACCGGCGGCGTCGAGGGAGTCACCGGTGAGCGGGAGCCTGAGCGGAAGCCTGGTCAGCGCGGGACTGGTGCCCGCGGGGCCGGTCAGCTTCCTGGACGGGGTCCGGCTGATCGACCACCACTGCCACAGCGTCGTCGACGGTCCGCTGGACCGTGCGGGCTTCGAGGCGCTGCTCACCGAGGGTGCCGCCCCGGCGCCGGGCACGAGCGGCTTCGACTCGGCGCTGGGGTTCTCGGTGCGCCGCTGGTGCGCGCCCGCGCTCGACCTGCCCGCCCACGCGGACCCCGACGAGTACCTCGCCCGCCGCGCCGAGCTCGGGCCCGACGAGGTGACCCGCCGGTTCCTCGGCGGGGCCGGGGTGGGCGCGGTGTTCGTCGACCACGGCTTCGCGGCCGGCGGCCTGCTCGCCCCGTCCGCCCTCGGCGCGGCGGCCGGCGCGGCGGTGGGCGAGGTGGTCCGGCTCGAGGCGGTGGCCGAGGACGTGGCCGACGCGGGCGTCGACGCCGCGGGCTACGGCGACGCCGTGCGCGACGCCGTCGCCGCGCGCACCGATCCCGGCGCCGTGCCGACGCCCGTCGCCACCAAGAGCGTGCTGGCCTACCGCGCGGGCCTCGACGTCGACCCGACCCGTCCGGAGGACGCAGAGGTCAAGACGGCGGCCGACGGGTGGCTGCGTCGCCGCGCCGAGACCGGCGAGCCCCTGCGCGACCCCGTGCTGCTGCGCCACGGGCTCTGGACCGGCCTGGACACCGGGCTGCCGCTGCAGATGCACACGGGGTTCGGCGACCGGGACGAGGACCTGCACCGCGCCAACCCGGCCCTGCTCGTCGGGCTGGCCCGTCTCGTCGAGCCGCTGGGCGTGCCGCTGATGCTGCTGCACTGCTACCCGTACCACCGGGAGGCGGCGTGGCTCGCGCAGGTGTTCACCGGCGTGCACGTCGACGTCGGCCTGGCCGTGCCCTACGTCGGCCCCCGCGCCGCCACCGTGGTCGGCGAGCTGCTCGAGCTCGCGCCCTTCGGGAAGGTCCTCTACTCCTCGGACGCGTTCGGGCTGCCCGAGCTGCACCTGCTGGGGGCGCTGCGTTTCCGTTCGGCGCTGGGTGGTCTATTGGAGCACCTCTGCGCGACGGACGAGCTCGCGCCCGCCGACGCCGAACGGGTGGCCACCATGATCGGGACCGACAACGCGCGCCGGATCTACGGGCGGATGCCGGTGTGAGTCGGCCCCAGCGCACGACCCCCCAGCCCGCGACGCCCCAGCCCGCGACCCCGCCCCGCGTCGCCCCGGCACTGCACGCCGCGCTGGAGGACGAGCTCGACGCGGCCGTGGCGCTGCGGCACGCGCTGCACCGCGACCCCCGCCTGTCCGGCGACGAGGCCGACAGCCGCGACCTCGTGCTCGGCGCGCTCGCGGACGTGGTGCCGGACGGGCGGACCCCCGACCCGGTGGCCGACACCGGGGCGATGCTGCGTCTCGGCGCCCCCGCCGAGGACGGGGCGCCGGCGGTGGCCGTGCGCGCCGAGCTCGACGCCCTGCCCGTCGTGGAGCGCACCGGCCTGCCGTTCAGCGCCACCGGCGCCGCCGCGCACGTGTGCGGGCACGACGTGCACGTCGCGGCGCTGGTCGCCGTGGTGCGCGCGATCGGACGGGCGGGCGCCGACGCGCTGCCCGCGCCGCTGCTCGCCGTCTTCCAGCCGCGCGAGGAGAAGGCCCCGTCCGGCGCCGCGGACGTGGCCGCCGACCCCGCCTTCGTCGCCCACCGGGTGGGGGCGATGCTCGGCGTGCACGTCCAGCCCGAGCTGCCGCGCGGCACCGTGTCGGTGCGCGGCGGCCCGGTGAACGCCTCGGCCGACGAGATCGAGATCGAGGTGCACGGCCGCGGCGGGCACGGCGGCTACCCCCACCGGACGCGCGACCCCGTGCTCGCCCTCGCCGAGATCGTCGCCGGCGTGCACCACATCGTGTCCCGGCGGGTCGACCCGATGGCCGCCGGCGTGATCACCATCGGGCAGATGACGGCGGGGTCGGCGCCCAACATCGTGCCCGAGACCGCGTCGGCGCGCGGCACCGTGCGGGCCCTCGACGCCGACCGGGACGCGATGCTCGCCGCGGTCCGCGACGTCGTGGAGGGCACGGCCACGGCCTACGGGTGCACCGCCACGCTCACCGTGGTGCCGAACGAGCCGGCCGTGGTCAACGACGACGCGCTGGCCCGCACGGTCGCGGCGTCGCTCGGCGGGCGCCGCCGGGAGGACCGTGGCGGCAACGGTCTCGGCGGCGGCCACGGGCATGCGGACGGGGACGGCCCGGGGGAGCCGACCGGCCTGGTGCTCGACACCACGTTCCGATCCTGCGGCGCGGACGACTTCTCGCACTACGGTGACGTGCTGCCGTCGTTGATGCTGTTCGTGGGCACGACCCCGGCCGGGTCCACCCCCGGCGAGGGCCCCGGCCTGCACCACCCCGAGTTCTCGCCCGACGACGCGATGGTCGGCGAGGTGGCCCGCGCGCTCCTCGCCTCGGTCGTCGCCGCGGGCGCGGCGCTCGCGGCCACCACCGCGGAGCCTGCGGACCCGCTGGTCTAACCCGAGGCCGGCGCGACCCAGCCCGTCACCACCCCCAGACCCCCGGGCCGACGAGCCCTCGTGAAGGAGATCCAGGCGTGACCGAGATCCAGGCGTTCGCCCGCGAGTTCCTGCGCGACCCGCTCAACGTCGCCGCCCTGTTCCCCAGCTTCGCGCCCCTCTGCCGCCAGGCCGCGGCACCGCTGCCCGAGACGGGCGACCCGGTGGTGCTCGACCTCGGCGCCGGGACCGGCCAGGTCACCGACGTGATCCAGGAGCGCCTGGGCGGACGGGGCCGGCACATCGCGGTGGAGTTCAACCCCCGCATGGCCGCGGTGCTCCAGGAGCGCCACCCGAAGGTCGAGGTGATCTGTGACGACGCCAACGCCGTCGTCGAGCGCCTGCTCGCCGAGGGGGTGCGCACCGACCTGACCGTCTCCGGCCTGCCGTGGCTGGTGACGTCGCCGAAGGACCGCACGATCTTCCGCCCGCTGGCCCGCCTCGCGGCCCCGGGCGGCGCGGTGACGCAGCTCGCACACGCCTGGATCCGGTTCTTCCCGGCCGCGAAGCAGGTGCAGCGCAACCTCGAGGCGCACTTCGAGGAGGTCGTCGTCACCCGCACGGTGCTGGCGAACATCCCTCCGGCTGTGGTCTACGTCGCCCGGCGGCCGCGAACCTGATGGTCGCGCCGTCGACGACGATTCGGGCGAACTGCGCCCGGTCCGCGCGTCCGTAGACTGGGCGGGCCGTTGGCCCCGGCGGAGCAGAGGTGACCCCGTGACGTTGATGGACCGTGTCCGCACCCCCGCGGACCTGCGCGGTCTCGACGCGGACGAGGTCGTCGCCCTCGCCTTCGAGATCCGCGCGTTCCTCGTCGACCGGGTGTGCCGCACCGGCGGGCACCTCGGGCCGAACCTGGGTGTGGTGGAGCTGACGCTCGCCCTGCACCGGGTCTTCGACTCCCCGCGGGACGCGCTGATCTTCGACACGGGCCACCAGAGCTACGTCCACAAGATCCTCACGGGCCGTGCGGGCGACTTCGGCGGGCTGCGGCAGGTCGGCGGGCTCTCGGGCTACCCGAGCCGCACCGAGAGCGAGCACGACCTGGTGGAGAACTCCCACGCCTCCACCGCGCTCTCGTGGGCGGACGGCCTCGCGAAGGCCGACGCGCTCACCGGCCGCGACCGCTCGGTGGTGGCCGTCGTCGGCGACGGGGCCCTCACCGGCGGGATGTGCTGGGAGGCGCTGAACAACATCGCCGCGGCCCCCGATCGGCCCGTGGTGATCGTCGTCAACGACAACGGGCGCTCGTACTCGCCGACGATCGGCGGGCTGTCGCGCAAGCTGACGGCGCTGCGGCTGCTGCCGCGCTACGAGCAGGCGCTCGAGCGCGGCAAGCGCGCCGTGCAGGGCCTGCCGCTGGTCGGGCCCACGCTGTACTCGGCGCTGCACGCCGCGAAGGCCGGGATGAAGGACGCCCTGAGCCCGCAGCCGCTGTTCGCCGACCTCGGCCTGAAGTACCTCGGGCCCGTCGATGGCCACGACGTCGAGGCCATGGAGCACGCCCTGCGGGTCGCCCGCGACTTCGGCGGGCCGGTCGTCGTGCACGCGGTGACCGCGAAGGGCCGGGGGTTCGCGCCCGCCGAGGCCGACGAGGCCGACCTCATGCACTCCCCGGGGCCGCTCGACCCCGAGACCGGGGTGCCGATCGGGCCCAAGTCCCGGGACTGGACCGCGGTCTTCACCGAGACGATGCTCGAGCTCGGGCGCGAGCGCTCCGACGTCGTCGCGATCACCGCGGCGATGCAGGGCCCCACCGGCCTGACGCCCTTCGGCGAGGCGTTCCCCGAGCGCCTGTTCGACGTCGGCATCGCCGAGCAGCACGCGATGACCTCGGCGGCCGGGCTCGCCGCGGGCGGCCTGCACCCCGTCGTCGCGATCTACTCGACGTTCCTCAACCGCGCGTTCGACCAGCTGCTCATGGATGTGGCGCTGCACCGCGCGCCGGTGACCGTCACGCTCGACCGCGCCGGGGTCACCGGCAGCGACGGCGCGAGCCACAACGGCATGTGGGACCTCTCGATCCTCGGGATCGTGCCTGGCCTGCGGGTCGCCGCGCCCCGGGACGCGGTGACCCTGCGCGAGGAGCTGCGCGAGGCCGTCGGCATCGACGACGGGCCGACCGCCCTGCGCTGGTCGAAGGGCGCGGTGCCCGCCGCGGTGCCCGCGCTGCGCACACTCGGCCCGGCCGAGGGCCCCGGGCGCGTCGACGTCCTCGCCGAGCCCGGCCGTCCGTCGCGTGCCGCGCCGCGGCCCACCGCGGTGGACCGGCTGCCCGACAGCGTCGTGCCCGACGTGCCGGACGTCCTGCTCGTGTGCGTCGGGGCGTTCGCCGAGCTCGGGGTGCAGGCGGCCGAGCGGCTGACCGCGCAGGGGATCGGCGTCACCGTCGTCGACCCGCGCTGGGTGCAGCCCGTGCCCGAGGCGCTCGTGACGCTGGCCGGCGAGCACCGTCTCGTGGCCACCGTCGAGGACGGCGGGCGCCACGGCGGCGTCGGCTCGGCGATCGCCGACGCCCTCGCCTCCGCCGAGGTGGACGTCCCCGTGCGCCGGCTCGCGCTCGAGCAGGAGTTCCTCGCCCACGCCTCGCGCGGCCAGGTGCTCGCCGGGGCGGGCCTCACCGACGCCGACGTCGCCCGCCGGATCACCGAGTGGGTCTCGGGCCGCGACACGACGCTCGTGCCGGGCGCGGACACCCTCGCGCGCTGACCGTCCTCCCTCGGGGTTCATCCGGAGGTTCGTTCTCTCAGCGGCTGCTCAGGAGACCTGTGGCACCGTGGAGATGTGCGAGTACTGATCGTGGAGGACGAGCAGGCCCTGGCCGACGCATTGGCCCGTGGCCTGCGTCGCGAGGGGATGGCGGTCGACGTCGCGTACGACGGCGACGAGGGCAGCGAGAAGGTCGGCGTGACGCGCTACGACGTCGTCGTGCTCGACCGCGACCTGCCGGGACGCTCCGGTGACGAGCTGTGTGCCGAGATCGTCGGCGACGTCACGCGCGTCATCATGCTGACGGCGAGCGGCGCGCTGCGGGACAAGGTGGAGGGTCTCGCGCTCGGCGCGGACGACTACCTCGCCAAGCCGTTCGACTTCCCGGAGCTCGTGGCGCGCGTGCGCGCCCTCGGCAGGCGTGCCACCCCCGCGGTGCCGCCGGTGCTGCGCTCCGCGGACATCGTGCTCGACCCGGCCAAGCGCACCGTGACCCGCCGCGGCTCGGTGCTCGAGCTCACCCGCAAGGAGTTCGGGGTGCTCGAGGTGCTCATGGCCGCGGGTGGCGCGGTGGTGAGCTCCGAGGAGCTGCTCGAGCGGGTCTGGGACGAGAACGCCGACCCGTTCACCACCACGGTGCGGGTCACGGTGATGACCCTGCGCAAGAAGCTCGGCGAGCCGGGCATCATCGACACCGTCGTCGGCTCGGGCTACCGGGTGCCGGCGGAGTCGCCCGCGGTGGTCTAGGGCCGCTCGAGCCCTTCACGGGGCCGCCTCCGCGCGCCCCGTAGCGTCACGGCCGTGTCCGCCGCCTCGCCCGCCCTGCGCCGGGGACCCGGGCTCCGGGTCCGGCTGACCCTGGTCGCCACCGGCCTCGTCGCCGTCGTGGCCGTGGTGATGGTGTGGCTCGGCTGGATGCTCGTCGGCGAGGTCGCGGCGGGGGTTCCCCAGCTCCCGCCCGACACCCCCGTCAGCGTCGACGGCGTGCGGGTGCCGGCCGGGGAGCTGGCCGACGCGCTCGGGAAGTCCGCCCGCACCGAGGTGCTGCGGGTCGGGTCGATCGCGTTCGCGATGGTCGTGATCGCGGCGGCCCTGGTGTCCTGGGTCCTGGTCCGGCGGGTCCTGCGCCCGCTGCACGAGGTCACCGCGGCCGCGCGCAGGCTCTCGGCGGAGTCGCTCGACGCCCGCATCGGGCTGACCGGCCCCCGCGACGAGGTCGCGGAGCTGGCCGCCACCTTCGACGCCATGCTCGACCGCCTGCAGGCCGCGTTCGATGCGCAGCGCCGTTTCGTCGCCAACGCGAGCCACGAGCTGCGCACCCCGCTCGCCGTGCTGCGCACCGAGGTCGACGTGACCCTCGCCGACCCCGAGGCCGACGTCGCCGAGCTGCGGCGCATGGCCGAGGTGATCCGCGAGGCCACCCGCCGCGCCGAGCACCTCGTCGCAGGCCTCCTGCTGCTCGCACGCACCGAGGCCGCCGACGCCGTGCCCACCGAGCCCGTCGACCTCGCCGAGACCGTTCCCATCGCGCTCGACGCGGTGCGCGCGGAGGCCCGCGACCGGGGCCTGAAGATTCGGACCGACCTGGCGTCCGCGGGGGTCGCCGGCGACGCCGCCCTGCTCGGGCGCATCGCCGGGAACCTCGTCGAGAACGGGGTACGCCACAACGTCGACGGTGGCTGGCTGACCCTGCGCACCGGGGTCGAGGACGGGCACGCGGTGCTCGCCGTGGCGTCGTCGGGACCCGTCGTCTCGCCGGAGACCGTGGCCGAGCTCTTCGAGCCCTTCCGCCGCGGCGTCGGCCGCACCGGCACCGGCACCGGCCTGGGCCTGTCGATCGTGCGCGCCGTGGCCCACGCGCACGGGGGACGCGCGTCCGCCGAGCCCGTCGAGGGCGGCGGGCTCGCGGTGACCGTGGCGTTGCCGCTGGATTCCCGGCCGAGCAGCTGATTACATTGTTGCAATGACATCGACGCTGTACGAGTGGGCCGGCGGGACCGAGGCGTTCCGCCGTCTCATCGACGCGTTCTACGACCGGGTCGAGCGCGACGACCTCCTGAGCCCGCTCTTCCCGGGCGGGGTCACCGAGGAGCACCGGGCGCACGTGACCCTCTGGTGGGCCGAGGTGTTCGGCGGCCCGGCGGACTACACGACGTCGCTCGGCGGCTACGAGCGGATGCTCGCCCACCACCGGGACCTCGGCATCACCCCCGACCAGCGCCGGCGGTTCGCCGAGACCATGAGCCGGGCGGCCGACGACGCCGGCCTGCCCGACGATCCCGAGTTCCGCGCCGCCTTCGTCGGCTATGTCGAGTGGGGAACCCGGCTGGCGCTGGCCAACTCGCAGTCCGGCGCCGACGTCGTCGAGCAGGCGCCCGTCCCGCAGTGGGGATGGGGCGTGGCGCCGCCGTACCAGCCGTCCTGAGTCAGGACGGTCCGTCGTCCGGGGTCTGCTCGGGGGCCGGCTGGGCCTTCAGAGCCTCGGCGAGCAGGGGTGCGGCGAGCTCCGCCTGCCACGGCCGGGCGCCCAGGTCCGCGAGAGCCGCGGCCACCGCGTCGGTGTCGGCGGCCTCCGGCGGCGACCAGCACAGACGCCGCACGAGATCGGGCGTCACGAGGTTCTCCACCGGGGTGCCGGTGCGCTCGGAGAGGCCCGCGAGGGCGGCCCGCGCGGCGGCGAGGCGCGCGGCGGCGGCCGGGTCCTTGTCGCCCCAGCGGTGGGCGGGCGGCGGACCGTCGGGCTGCGCGGCGGCGGCGGGCCACTGCGTGCGGTCCAGCGCGCGGGCGCGGGCGATCGCCGACCACCAGCGATCGCCCAGGCGGCGCTGGGCGCGCCCGCGGAACACCGGCATCGCGACGAGCTCCTCGCGGCCCGCGGGCTCGCGCAGGGCGGCGTCGACGATCGCGGCGTCCGGCAGCAGGCGGCCGGGGGCGACGTCGCGGGCGGAGGCGAGCTCGTCGCGGGACTCCCACAGCTCGCGGACGACGGCGAGCTGCGCGGGCCGGCGCACCTTGTGCATCCCCGAGGTGCGACGCCACGGCTCGACGCGCGGCGGCGGGGGAGGGGCGAGGCGCACGGCCTCGAACTCCTGCTCGGCCCAGGCGGTCTTGTCCTGGCGCTCGAGGTCGGCGGCCACCTCGTCGCGGAGCTCGATCAGCAGCTCGACGTCGAGGGCGGCGTAGGTCAGCCAGTCGTCGGGCAGCGGGCGGCGCGACCAGTCGGCGGCGCCGTGGCCCTTCTGCAGCCGCACGCCCAGCAGGTGCTCGGTGAGGGGACCCAGGCCTACGCGCGGGTAGCCCACGAGGCGCCCGGCGAGCTCGGTGTCGAAGAGGGAGTCGGGGCGCATGCCGACCTCGGCCAGGCACGCGAGGTCCTGGGAGGCGGCGTGCAGCACCCACTCGACGCCGCGCAGGGCGTCGCCGAGCACGGACAGGTCGCCGCCGCACGCGATGGGGTCGACGAGGAAGGAGCCGGAGCCTTCGCGGCGCAGCTGGACCAGGTAGGCGCGGGCCGAGTAGCGGTAGCCCGAGGCCCGCTCGGCGTCCACCGCGACGGGACCGCTGCCCGCGGCCAGCCGTGCGGCGGCGTCCGAGAGCGCTGCGGCGTCCTCGACGAGCGGGGGTACGCCCTCGGCCGGTTCGAGCAGGTCGACGGCCGTGTCCTCGGCGGGCTCCGCCTGGTCCCCGGCCTGGTTCACGGCCTGACCCGGAGCCCCGGCCTGCTCGCTCTGCGAAGTGTTGGCCGTCACGGACGGTGGAGTCTGCCCGCTCCCGGCGTCCGGCGCAGCGACAAGAGTGGATCTCGACGGCGTGTCGGGCCCGGACGGGTCGCCCGGGTCCCGGCCACGGACCCCACCGGCGTTCCCGGCGGGGTCCGTGGACCGGCTGGCCGGGGACGGCCGCTCCGGGGAGGAGCGGGCCGACCCCCGTGCCCTCGCGCTCAGCGGATGACGCCGGCCCGCATGGCCAGCGCGACCATCTGTGCCCGGTCGCCCGTCCCGAGCTTGCGCCCGATGCGGGAGAGGTGGCTCTTGACCGTCAGCGCCGAGAGGCTCAGCGCGTCGCCGATCTCCTTGTTGGAACGCCCGTCGGCGACCAGCTGGAGCACCTCGACCTCACGGGCCGACAGCTCCCGTGGGGTGTTGTCCGTGGCCGGTACACGGGTGCCCGCCGCGAGCAGCGGAGCGACCGAGGGGTCGGCGTAGAGCCCGCCCTCGAGCACTCGCCGCACGCCATCGGTGACGACGCCGGGAGACGCCGACTTGAGCAGGTAGGCCTGGGCGCCGGCCTGGAAGGCCGCACGCACCGCCGACGGGTCGTCGGAGGCCGCCAGCACCACGACACGGGTCCAGCCCTGCGCGCGGAGCTCGGCGATCAGGTCCAGGCCACTGCCGTCCGGCAGGCCGAGATCCAGGATCGCGAGATCGCACGGCCCGCTGGCCAGTGCCCGGGTGCGGGCCTCGGAGATCGAGGCCGCCTCGTGGACGGTGCCCGCGCCCATCGAGGAGAGCCGCTGCGCGATCGCCTCGCGCAGCAACGGGTGGTCGTCGACCACCAGGACAGAGAACATCTCTTCCCGCGGATGCGGGACCATGGCCGGCGGCAACAAGCCGCTTGCGACGCCGCGAAGGGCCATGCCTGGGCCCACGGTTGCCACGTCGAGTACCTCCTAGAAGTCGGTCTTGCCCCCCGACATTCCGCACCGGGCCCTCGAACCATCGACCGCGCCGCCGATCGGACGAGGAAGTGCGTGCGAGAGAAGATATCCCCCCGGGCGAGTTAACGAGAGCATCAGGGCCAACTTCGCTCGGTGGAGTTTCGTGCGTTACGCGGCTGCGGTCACCCTTTGGAGTGGACAGACGACACCGAATCGTCTCTCGGTAACACTGCGTGTAACTGTAGCTACAGAGAGTGCTGCGTAGCGCCGACCGGCACAGCCCGGCTGCAACCAACGACCCAACGAGGGCGCGTGACGGGCGGAGTGGGGTCGGGCTGATCGGACGCCTCCCTGTGCATCTCAACGCAAAGGCACGATGACCTGCAAGGGGTTGCTGAAATTGCGGGAGCGATACCGGTAGTACCGGAAAAAATGTCAGCCGGATCGTCCGGCGCGACGCGTACCGAGTGTCGTCACGCCCTCCGGCGGAAGTCCCGCGGCGATGGCGAGGACACCCGCGAACGCGTCGCCGTGCGCCGTGAGGACGTCCTCGGTGGGCGTCCAGGACGCCCGCAGCTCGAGATCGGTGGCGTGACTCGGGCCACTGATGTCGCCGAAGCGCACCGAGGCCGTTTGGGTCACCGTGCCGCCGAGCGCGGTCCAGGCCGCCCCGGAGTCCTCGAGGGCGCCCGTGAGCCAGGACCACGCCACCTCGGGCAGCATCGGGTCGCCGGCGTGCTCGGGGTCGAGCTCGGCGCGCACGAAGGTCACCACGCGCAGCGTGCCGTCCCAGGCGTCCTGGCCCTCGGGGTCGTGCAGCAGCACGAGACGTCCGGTGACGACGACCTCGGCGTCGTCCACCTCGCCCGCGCCCGGTGCGGGCGGGCCCGCGAGGACCTCGGCGCTCCAGGCCGCCGAGTACGGCGCCAGGCGCTGCGGGGGCCGCATCGTCCGCAGCTCGATCTCGGGACGTGTCCGGAGATCGGCGAGGGACTCCACCGCGCGCCGGAACGTCTCGGGGTGGGTGGTGGGCGCCGTCACCTCGACGACAGTAGGCCGAACGGGTTCTTTCCGGCACCTCCCACGCCGAGGGGTCCCGGGCGTCCCTCGTCCACCACCCGACCCGCGCGTCCCACCGGCGCGGGAGCGAGGGCGTCCCTCGCTGCCTCCGGCGCAGCCGGGCGGCCCTCGCTCCCGGCGGCGGAGGGCACCGCGCGCGTGGGACGATGTGGGCACTATGAGCAGCGGGATCGCGGGCACGGCCACCGCAGGCGGCACGCAGGGCGGAGCGGCGCGGCGCCACCTCCCCGACGCCCCGTTCCTCGTGGCGGCGAACCGCGGACGCCCGTCGCGGCGTCCCGTGTGGTTCATGCGCCAGGCGGGGCGCTCGCTGCCGGAGTACCGCGAGCTCCGCAAGGGCACCGGCATGCTCGAGGCCTGTCTGACCCCCGATCTCGCGTGCGAGATCACGCTGCAGCCCGTCCGTCGCTACGGCGTCGACGCCGCGATCCTCTTCTCCGACATCGTCGTGCCGCTCCGGGCCGCCGGCGTCGGGGTGGACATCGTCGCCGGCACCGGGCCCGTCGTGGAGCAGCCGGTGCGCACGGCCGCCGACGTCGCGGCCCTGCCGGCGCTGGACGCCGAGGGCGTCGCGCCGGTGGCCGACGCGGTGCGGCTGCTGGTCCGGGAGCTCGGCGACACCCCGCTCATCGGCTTCGCCGGCGCGCCCTTCACCCTCGCGTCCTACCTCGTGGAGGGCGGCCCGAGCCGCAACCACGAGCGCACCAAGGCGCTGATGCACGCCGAGCCGGACACCTGGCACGCGCTGTGCTCCACCCTCGCCGACACGACCCTGACGTTCCTGCGCGCCCAGATCGACGCCGGCGTCGACGCCGTGCAGCTCTTCGACTCCTGGGCCGGCGCGCTCTCGGAGCGCGACTACCGCGAGCTGGTGCTCCCGCACTCCACCCGCGTGCTGCAGGGGCTGGCCGACGCCGGCCTGCCGCGCATCCACTTCGGGGTCGGCACCGGCGAGCTGCTGGGCGCCATGGGCGAGGCCGGCGCCGACGTCGTCGGGGTCGACTGGCGGCTGCCGCTGGACGTCGCCGCCGCCCGGGTGGGGCCGGGCCGGGCCCTGCAGGGCAACCTCGACCCGGCGCTGCTGTTCGCCGGCCGGGACGTCGTCGACCGCGAGGTCCGCCGCATCCTCGCCGAGGGCGCCACCGCCGAGGGCCACGTGTTCAACCTCGGCCACGGGGTGCTCCCCGAGACCGATCCGGACGTGCTCGCGCGGGTCGTCGACCTGGTGCACGAGACACCCGTGCCAGCCACACCCGTGCCAGCCACACCCGTGACGTGAGCCGCGTCCTCGTCGTCGGCGGCGGGGTCTCCGGCCTGGCTGCGGCGCACCGCCTGCGCACGCTCCTGGGCGCCGAGGCGGACATCGTCGTCGTCGAGGCCGCGCGCTCGCTCGGCGGCAAGCTCACGGCCCTGGAGATCGGCGGCCGACGCGTCGACGCGGGCGCCGAGGCCTTCCTGGCGCGGCGTCCGGAGGCGGCGGCGCGGATCGCCGAGCTCGGCCTCGACGACCAGCTCGTGCACCCGGGGCCCGCGGCGTCCGCGCTGCGCGTCGGTGGCCGCACCGTCGGGCTCCCGCCGCGCACGGTCATGGGCGTGCCCGGGGACCCCGAGGCCGCCGCCGGTGCGCTGTCGCCCGACGGGCTCGCCGCGCTGCGCGCCGACCGTCCCGGCACGTGGGAGCCGGGTGGCGACGTCGCCGTGGGCGAGCTGGTGCGCGCCCGGCTCGGGGACGAGGTGGCCGACCGTCTCGTCGACCCGCTGCTCGGCGGCGTCTACGCCGGGCGCGCCGACGCGCTCGGGGTACGCGCGACGGTGCCGGCGCTGGCCGCCGCGCTCGACGCCGACCCCCGCTCGCTGCTCGCCGCCGCGCGCTCGTGCCTGCCCGCGCCCCCGATCGAGGGCGCGCCACCGCTCCCGGTGTTCGGGACGCTTCGCGGCGGCCTCGCCGACCTCCCCGCCACCCTCGCCCTCGCCGCCCGCGCCGAGCTGCGCCTCGGGCGCACGGTCACGGCGCTGGCCCGGACCGCGACGGGGTGGCGCGCCGAGCTCGGCGAGGACGGGCCCCCGATCGACGCCGACGCCGTGGTGCTCGCCGTCCCGGCCCCGGCCGTGCGCCGCCTGCTCGCCGACCACGCCCCGGCCGCCGCCCGCGCGGCCGGCGAGATCGAGGTCGGGTCGTCGGCGCTGGTGCTGCTCGCCCTGCCCGCGGCGGCCGCGGCCCCGCTCGCCGGGCGCTCCGGCGTCCTCGTCGGGGCGGGGGAGCGGCGGCCCGACGGCCTGTCCTGGACGATCAAGGCGGCCACCTTCAGCGCGCAGAAGTGGCCCCATCTGGCTCCCGGCGAGGACCCCGACGACACGTCGGTCCTGCGCCTCTCGATCGGACGGCACGGGGACGCGGCCTCGACCTCCGCGCTGCGCCGCGACGACGAGGACCTGGTCAGCGCCGCCCGCAGCGACCTCGGCGCACTCACCGGTATCGAGGAGGTGCCGGTCGAGAGCGCGGTGGTGCGCTGGCCGGGCGGCCTGCCCCAGTACGGCGTCGGGCACGTCGAGCGGGTCGCGACGCTCGAGGACGGCGTCGCCGCGCTGCCGGGGCTCGCGATCGCCGGCGCGGCCCTGCACGGCGTCGGAGTGCCGGCGTGCCTCGCCACCGCCGACGCCGCGGCCCAGCGGATCGCGGCCCACCTGGTCGCCCGGGTCGCCCGCGGGTAGGTCGCCCGCGAGGAGGTCGCCCGGGCCACACTGCGCCCATGGACGATCTCGCCGGTGCCCTCGGGGCCCGGGACGACGGCACCCTCGACGACGAGGAGCGGACGACCTTCATCGTCGACACGCTCGCGGAGGCGTTCTCCGACCTCATGACGGCGTCGCCGGCGGCGTTCCGCAACAAGTTCCGCAAGATGGCGGCCGAGCCGTTCGCCTTCTACCGGGGCAGCGCCTGCCTGTACTACGCCGACGTCGCCCGGCTCGAGGACCGGTGGGTCGACGAGCGCACCCGGCGCGTCTGGATCCAGGGCGACCTGCACGCCGAGAACTTCGGCACCTACCTCGACGGCGACGGCGTGCTGGTGTTCGACGTCAACGACTTCGACGAGGCCTACGTCGCGCCCTGGACCTGGGACCTGCGCCGACTCGTCGCCAGCGTCGCGCTCCTGGGCTGGTCCAAAGCGTTCTCCGACGCCGACATCGACGCGATGAACACGGCCTACCTGCGGGCCTACCTCGAGGCGGTGCGCTCCTTCTCCGGCGGCACGGGGGAGCGCGACTTCGCGCTGACGCGCCGCAACACCGACGGCCCGATCCACGCGGCCCTGCAGCACGCCCGCGAGAGCAGCCGCCGCGGGCTGCTGGACGCGATCACCGAGATCGAGGGCGAGGACCGGATCTTCCGCGACGGGCCGGGTGTGCGGCGCCTCGACGAGGCCGAGCGCGGCGACGTCCTCGCCGCCTTCGCCGACTACCTGGACACCATCCCGCCCGGCAAGCGGTGGGCGGACACGGCCTACGTCGTCCACGACGTCGTCGGGCGCAGCGGTTTCGGGATCGGCAGCGCCGGCCTCCCGGCCTACAACGTCCTCATCGAGGGGCCGAACGAAGCGCTGGACTACGACGTCGTGCTGTCGATGAAGCAGGCGGTGCGAGCTGCGCCGAGCCGGGTGGTCGACGACGGCGAGGTCGCGTCCTGGTTCCTGCACCACGGCCACCGGACGGCGCTCTCGCGCCGGGCCCTGCAGGCCCACGCCGACCGTCTGCTCGGTTGGACCGTGCTGGCCGGGGTCGGCTACGTCGTCGCCGAGCTCTCGCCCTACGAGGACGACCTCGACTGGGACGACCTCACCGAGCCGCGCGAGCTGCGCGACGTCCTGCACCACCTCGGCCACGCCACCGCGCGGGCGCACTGTGTGTCCGACACCGACGCCGAACAGGGGCTCGTCGACGGCCAGGTCGAGGACGCGATCCTCGCGGTGGTGAACGGGGAGGACGACGCGTTCGTCGCCGACCTCGTCGCCTTCGGCCGCGACTACGCGGCCGTCGTGCGCGAGGACCACCGCCGCTTCGTCGAGGCGTTCCGTGCCGACCGTGTGCCCGGCGTCTCCAGCGCGGAGGAGTCGCTCTAGGTGGTGGCACGATGGAGGGCGTGGCACGGCTGAACTACGACGAGCTGAACTCGACCGTCCGGTACGCCATGTGGTCGGTGTTCCGCACCGACCCGGCGCGCCTGCCCGAGAACCGCGCGGCCCTCGGCGAGGAGCTCGCGGGCGTGCTCGAGCAGCAGGAGGGCAAGGGCGTCGCCGTGCGCGGCGTCTACGACCTCGCGGGCATGCGCGCCGACGCCGACTGGATGGTCTGGACGCACGCACCCGAGATCGAGTCGCTGCAGGCCGCCTACTCCGCGCTGCGGCGCACCGCGCTGGGCCGCGCGTCGACCCCGGTCTGGTCGTCGACCGCGCTGCACCGCCCGGCGGAGTTCAACAAGAGCCACCTCCCGGCGTTCATCGCGGGCGAGGAGCCCAAGGGCTATCTCTGCCTCTACCCGTTCGTCCGCTCGCTGGACTGGTACCTGCTCCCCGACGAGGAGCGTCGCCAGATGCTCGCCGACCACGGCAAGGCCGCCCGCGGCTACGCCGACGTCCGCGCGAACACCGTGCCGGCGTTCGCCCTCGGGGACTACGAGTGGATCCTCGCGTTCGAGGCCGACCAGCTCGACCGCATCGTCGACCTCATGCGCGACCTGCGGGCCACCGAGGCCCGGCGTCACGTGCGCGAGGAGGTCCCGTTCTTCACCGGTCCGCGGGTCTCCCCGGAGCAGTTGGTCACGTCCCTGCCCTGACGTCGCTGCCCTGACGTCGCTGCCCTGACGTCCCTGCCCTGACGTCCCTGCCTGATCGCGAGGGCCGTCCGACTCGTCGGGAATGCCGCACGGCGATCACACTCTGTCCTCACGCACCGCAACGTGTCATATTCTCCACGTGGCGACGGTGGGCTTCCTCCATGTGGCGGCCGCGCACGTCCACGCCGCACGGCGGCTCCTCGCCGAGCACGCGCCCGGCGTCATCGACGTCCACCTCGTCGACCGCCACCTGCTCGATCCCACGATCGACCCGTGCAAGCGCATCGCCGCCCGCGTCGGCGAGCTCGTCGGGCGAGACGTCGACGCCGTGGTGTGCACCTGGCCCGCGCTGCTCGGCGACGTGGCCCGCGCGGCGCGCGACCGCGGCATCGCCGCGATCGGCGTCGAGGAGTTCGCGGGGGTGACCGGCGGGGCCGGCATCCCGGGCGGGATGCCCGCCCTCACTCGATGAGGTGCCAGGTGATCAGGTCGTGGATCTCCGCGGCCTGGTGCTCGCCCCGGCAGGTCACCTCGTAGAAGGTCCGGCCGATCTGGATCGCGACGGTCCGCGAGAAGATGTTCTCGTCCTCGTTCGACACGTACGCGACGGTCGTGATGCGGCTGTACGGCGCCGTGATGAGCGCCGCGCGGCCACCGGGGAACGCGGTGTCGAGCAGGATGACGCGGCGGTTGGTGACTCCGCAGAGAGCGATGCCGGCGCTCTCACTGGCGTAGACGCCGTCGATGTGCTCCTCGGGCATCAGGCTGTCGCGGATGACGTCGTACTGGACCGTCTCGTCGAAGCGTGGCAACCGCGCCGAAAGGGGATGCGGCCGGCGCGGGTGGTCGGGCGAGGAGCCCGGACGAACGGGGCGGGTCATCGACGGCAATGGTCCTCTCCTGGACGCGGAGGCGGTGGGCCGCCTCCCGACGCTAATCGTCGAAAGCGGCCACACCGTTGCGCGGGTGGTGTCAGCCACCGACACGACGGCGGAATGCCTCGTTCCGGGGGCGTCGCCTGGTCCGGTCGGACCAGCCGTCAGCGGTACTCCAGCAGCAGGTGCTGTCCCCACCGTGCCATCGACAGCGGCCGAACGGCGTCCTGGTGCTCGTCCACCCACTCCCACACCGCCCGCAGCTCGGCGTCGTGGTCGAACAGGTCGTCGAAGTAGACCAGCGTGCCGGGGCGCAGGTGCGCCTCCAGCCAGTCGAGCACCTCGCGGCTGCTCGAGTACAGGTCGCAGTCGACGTTGACCACCAGCTCGTCGTGCGGGGGCAGCTCGCGGCCCGGGAGGGTCTCGGAGAACCAGCCCGGCACGACCTCGACCCGCGGGTCGAGCATCTCGGGCACGCGTCCGGTCGCGAAGCTCCCGGCCGGGGCGTCGGCATGCCAGTCGTGGGGGAGCCCGTCGAAGCTGTCGAACCCGACGAAGCGGGCACCGGGCGCATCGACGTGCTCGCTCCACCACTGCAGCGTGCGGCCCTCGTGGACGCCGAACTCCAGGTACAGCGGCCGCGGGGAGCGCAGGCGCCCGACGATCTCGGCGAACACGTCGAACCGGTCGCCGCGGTTGGGGACGTGGACCTCGAGCTCCCGCATCCAGCTGCCCTGCTCGAGGGCGCCGAGCGCGGTCCGCAGACCGGCGAGGTGCCGCGGGGTGAGCCGGCGGCCGGCGCTGACGAGCAGCCTCCGCGGCTGGATCGGGGCCAGATGGCGGGCGAGGGCCCGCAGTACCCGGCGGGGGCGGTCACGGGTGGTCAGACGCCCTCGACGGGTCAGGGTGGGGGCGGACATCGGTGGACGACCGTAACGTGCCCGCCGACCCGATCGGTCAGGCCTTCGATTCAGCTCTTCGATTCCAGGGGCTCGAGGTGCAGGCTCACCGAGTTCATGCAGTAGCGCTGGTCGGTCGGGGTGCCGTAGCCCTCGCCGCTGAACACGTGGCCGAGGTGCGAGTGGCAGGTCGCGCACAGGACCTCGACGCGGGTCATGCCCATCGCGCTGTCCTCGCGCAGGATCACGTTGTCGTCCGCCGAGGGGGCGTAGAACGACGGCCACCCGCAGTGGGAGGCGAACTTGGTCTCGGAGCGGAAGAGCTCGGCCCCACAGGCCCGGCACGAGTAGACGCCCTCGGTGAAGACCTCGTCGTACTCGCCGGTGAAGGGCCGCTCGGTGCCGGCCTGGCGCAGCACCGCGTACTCCTCCGGGCTGAGCTGCTCGCGCCACTCGGCGTCCGACTTGCTGACCTTGGGGGTGCCGATCGATGCGTCACTGCTCATGCATCCAGGTTAAGCGCTGGCGCGGGGGCGTGCCGCGGAGTCGGGAGAGCGTCGGGAGAGCGTCGGGAGAGCGTCGGGAGAGCGTCAGGTGTACGTGCTGAGGACGACCTCGAGCGCCTCGAAGATGACGTATCCGGTGCCCAGCAGGACGAGGGTGACCAGGACCACCGCGGCCAGTCGGCGGGCACCGCCCGCGCGGTTGGCCGACTCGGCGAAGTCGCGCACCCCGGCCAGCTGGCCCTCGACGGTGAAGGTCGACGGGCTGGCCGTCTCCATGCGGTCGAGGTGCGCGGCGAATGCGCGCGCCTCGGGATCGTCAGGGTCGAGTCCGACCAGATCGTCCGCGAACCGGCCGGGCGGACCGGCCGTCTCGCCGGCGCCGCGACCCCGGAAACGATCTCCGGAGGGATCTTCGGACAGGCTCACCTGGACACGGTACCCCCCGATCGGGCCGATCAGGCCTACCCTAGGAGGCATGACCACGGACACCTCGGCGTGCACGACGCTCGACGCGCAGCTGTGCTTCGCGTTGCACGACGCCTCGCGTGCGATCTCGGCGTCCTACCGCAAGGGCCTCGCACCACTCGGTCTGACCTACAGCCAGTACGTCGTCCTGCTGGTGCTCTGGGAGCACGGGCCGGTGACGATGGGGACGCTGTGCCGCGAGCTGCACCTCGACAGTGGCACCCTCTCGCCGCTGCTGCAGCGCCTCGAGGAGCGCGGGCGCGTCGTGCGTCGCCGCCGCCCCGAGGACGAGCGCACCGTGGAGGTGTCCTGCACCCCCGACGGCCAGGCCCTCCGCGAGCCCGTGATGGCCGTGCAGCGGCGCGTGCAGGCCGAGACCGGGCTCCCGATCGAGGACCTCATCCGGCTGCGCGGGGAGCTGCAGGTGCTGGCCGACCGGCTGCGCACCGCCGACGAGAGCGGCGTGACCGGCGGGGAGTAGTCCCCTAACCTTCCGCGGGTGGCGAAGTCCCCGGCGGAGGAGATCGACGTCGACGGCATCGCCGTGCGCGTCAGCAACCCCGACAAGATCTACTTTCCGGACCGGGGCATCACCAAGCGTCAGGTGGTGGAGCACTACGTCGCGGTCCGCGAGCCGCTGCTCGCCGTGCTCTACGAGCGGCCCACCCACCTCAAGCGCTTCGTCGACGGCGTCACCGGCGAGTTCTTCTACCAGAAGCGCGTGCCCAAGGGCGCCCCGCCGTGGCTCGAGACGGTGGAGGTGCGCTTCCCCAGCGGGCGTCCCGCCGAGGAGATCTGCCCGACGGTCACCGCCGCGCCCGTGTGGGCGGCCAACCTCGGCACCTTCGACTTCCACCCCTGGCCGGTACGCCGCGGCCGGGTCGACGAGCCCGACGAGCTGCGCATCGACCTCGACCCCCAGCCCGGCACCGACTTCGCCGACGCGGTGCGCGTCGCCGGGGTGCTGCGCGAGGTGCTCGACGACGCCGGCCTGCGGGGCCACCCGAAGACCTCGGGCGGGCGCGGCATCCACGTGATGGTGCCGGTGCGCCCCGAGTGGGACTTCGTCGGCGTCCGGCGCGCGGTCGTCGCCCTGGCCCGTGAGGTGTGCCGGCGCATCCCCACCGAGGCCACCGTGGACTGGTGGAAGGAGGAGCGCGGCGAGCGCGTCTTCCTCGACTACAACCAGGCCGCCCGCGACCGCACGATCGCCTCGGCGTGGTCGGTGCGCGGCACCCCCCGGGCGACGGTGTCGATGCCGCTGCACTGGGACGACCTCGCCGACGTCGACCCCGACGACTTCGACGTCCTCACCGCCGCCGGCGTGCTCGCCGAGCGCGGCGACGCCCACGCCGGGATGCACGACGACCCGCGGGGCCTCGAGACCGTGCTCGAGTGGGTCGAGCGCGACCAGCGCGACCACGACCTGGGCGACCTGCCCTATCCACCGGAGTACCCCAAGATGCCGGGCGAGCCGAAGCGGGTGCAGCCCAGCAAGTCCCGCGCCGACACGACCGGCAAGACGGTCACCTGAGCACCCGCGCCGAGGTGGTCTCGGCCCGTCTGGCCGCGCAGCACCTCGACCGTCGGCTGCCGGCGACCGCACGCGGCCGGGCGGCCCGGTGCGGGCTGCAGGACGGCGCGCCCCGGTCGGCGGTGCTGTCGCTGTACGCGCGGGTCGCCGGCACGACGGCCGACGCGTGGGAGGACCCCGCCTTCCTGCAGGTGTGGGGCCCCCGGGGCGCGGTGTGGGTCGTGCCCGTGGCCGACGTCGCGGTCTTCACCCTCGGGCTGCTGCCCCGCGACGAGGGTCTCCGGGAGGCCGCCGAGCAGGACGCGGACGTCCTCGCCGCCGCGCTCGGCGCCGACCGGGTCCGCAAGCGCGAGGCACTCGACGTGGTCGGTGGCCGGCTCGACCGGCTCCTGCGGGCCGCCCCGACGGGGCGCGTCCGGATCCGGTGGGACGGCCGGGACACCCTGGTGTGGACCGTGCCGCCGCCGTCCGTCGACCCCGACGCGGCGCGCGCCGCGCTGCTGCGCCGCTTCCTCGCCGCGCTCGGGCCCGCGACCGCGACGGGCTTCGCGACCTGGGCGGGGCTGGCGCCGGCGGACGCACGGTTGACCTGGGATCTGGTGGCCGACGAGCCGGCCCGGACCCCCGCGCCGCACGACGCCCCGGCCCTCGGCGTGCGCCTGCTGCCGCCGGGTGACCTCTTCCTGCAGGCCCCGGACCGCGACCTCCTCGTGCCCGACGCCGCCCGGCGCGCAGCCGTGTGGCCCCTGGGCTCGCCGCAGCCCGGGGCGTTGCTGGTCGACGGGGAGCTCGTCGGCACCTGGCGGCGTCGTGGGCACCGCATCGAGGTCGCGGCGTTCGACCACCCGACCGAGGAGACCCGGCGGGCCACCGAGGAGGAGGCCGCGGGGTTTCCCCTCGACCTCGCCCGACCGGTCGAGGTGCGCTGGACGCGCCCCTGAGTGCTCGGCCGACCGTGTCCGGGGACCGTGTCCTCGGGACACGGTCCGGCCGCCCGGTACCGTGCCGCAGGCCCGCACGGGCGTGCCACGGCGGTGAGGGAGCGATGCTGGAGGTCGGGGTCCCCGTTCGGGCACGTGACGTGGCCGCGGCGGCGGGCCTGGCGCTGATCCTGGCCGTGGTCTCGTGGCACACCGCCACGAACCTGGGCGGGACGACCGGCGGTGTGGTCTACGCCGTCGCTTGCAGCGTCGTGATCGTCGGGCTCCTGCCCGTCGCGACGCGGGCCGTCTCCCGGGGCCCCGCGTGGGTGCTGCCGGCCCTGGTGGCGGTCGTCGTCGCCGTCCTCGTCGCGCTCTTCGTCCTCGGCTTCCCCGCGGCGTACGGGCACGCGATGGGGGTGGGCAGCGACCGGTCCGACGCCCTCGACGTCGCGCTGGCCCGGCTCGCCGACGGCCGGTACCCCTACGAGGGGGTGACCTACCTCGGCAACCCGATCACCCCGCTGCCCGGGGCGCTGCTCATGGCCGCCCCGTTCGCGTGGCTCACCGGCGACGCGGCATGGCAGAACGTCGCCGGGCTCCTGCTCCTGCTGCCGCTGCTGAACCGTGGCTCGTGGCGCCGCGCCGGGCAGACCCTGCTGTGGGCGTGCGTCGCCCTCGGCGGGCTGGAGGTCGTGCGGGAGTTCGTGGTCGGCGACGACCTGGTCACCGGCGCGGTCCCGGCGGTCGCGGCGGCCGCGTGGACCCTCGCCCTCGCCCGGGGCGCTTCGGCTGGGGCACTCGTGGCGGCGGGGACGGCGCTGGGGATCGCGACCTGCACCCGCCCGCACCTGGCCCTGGTCGTGATGGTGGTGGCCGCGGCGGTCGGGGCGCTCGCGGGATGGCGACGGGCCGTGCTGGTGGGCGCGACGGCGAGCGCGGTGTGGGCGCTGCTGATCGTCCCGTTCCTGCTCGGTGGGTCGGCGCGGTTCTCGCCGTGGCACGTCGCGGCCAAGGTCACCGGGGACCGCGGGCTCACGCCGGGGATCGTCGTCGTCGGGCTGGTGGCGGCGGCGCTGCTGCTGGCCGCGCTCGTCATGGTCCGGCCGTCGACGCCGAGCGCCGTGGGCTGGCTCTGTGCCGCCGTGCTGTTCGCCCCGTCGGTGCTGTCGCTGGCCCGGCGGCTCGCGGGCGGACCGGGCGCGGAGCTCGACCTGACGCTGGGGGCCGCGGCGGTGCCGTTCGCCCTGTGGGCGGTGAGCGCCCGCCGCCGGGCCACGGACGCCGCGTCGGATCCGCCGGCGGTCCGCCCCCTCGTCGCGGCGCCGTGAGGGGCGAGCTGGTGGAGCACGGGACGCGCCGGATCGCGCTCGCCTTCGGCGCGGGTGTCGCCGCGGCATCGCTCGTCGTCCTGACGCTCGGGCTCCCGACGGGCCGCACGTTCGGGGTGGAGGACAACGGCGACGGCTTCCGGCTCTTCTGCGGCCTCGGGATGGTCCCGCGCACCGTGGACCGGATCGCGGCCTGGAAGGGCGGGGTCGTCACGGACTTCGCCGTGGTGGCGAGCCCGACGTGCGGGATGTCGACGCCGTCGTCGGCCGCGCTCGTGCTGCGGGCCGCGATGCTCGGCGGCGACGGCTCGGTGGCGCTCTCGACGGTGGCCTGGTGGTACGCGGCGCTCGTCGGGCTGGTGGTGGCGACCGCCGCCTGGGCGGCCTCGGCGTCCGGGCTCGGACGCGCCGCGGTGCTGGTCCTCCCGGTGGCCCCGCTGGCCCTCCCGGCCTTCACGCGGTTCTTCGTCTCCACCTACGGCGAGCCCGCCGGTCTGCTCGGCGCCCTCGCGGTGGCGTGCGGGATCGCCGCGCTGCTGGTGACGCGCCCCGGGCAACGGGCGGCGCGCACCGTCGCGCTGACCCTCACCGCCCTCGGCGGCGCGGTCGCTGCCACCGCCAAGGTGGGCTACCTCCCGGTCCTCGTCGCCGCGGTCGTCGCGTGCGCGGTGGTGACCGTGGGCCACCGGCGGCGGCTCGGCCCCGCGATCGCCGTGGCCACGCTCCTCGCGGTCGCCGTGCCGGTCGGCGCCGCCGTGCAGTTCCAGGACCAGGTCTACGGCGGCGCGAACGTCCACGACGTGGTGTTCACCCTCGTGCTGCCCGAGCTCGGTCCCGACGGCCCCGCCGCGCTCGGGCTTCCGCCGGAGGCCGCGGACGTCGCCGGCGACGGGTTCTTCAACGGGCCGCCGCTCCCGACCGCGGACTGGTGGGTCCGGGCGATCGGCGAGGACGCCGACGCCACCCGCGCCGCCGCCCACGGGGCGCTGATCCGTCATCCGGGCGCGCTGCTGCGGGGGCTCGGGGTCGGGCTGCAGGCGACGACCCGCGCGGACCTGCCCTACCTGGCCGCGGGTCCCGGCGACCCCGCGCGGCCCACCGGCCTCGGCGGCGACACCGGCTGGTCCGGGTCGCAAGGGCCCGCCCTGGCCGAGGTCCTCGACGACTCCTCGTGGCCTGCGTGGCTCCCGACGGCGCTGGTGCTGCTCGCCGTCGCCGCAGCCGGCAGCTCGGTCCGCTGGCGACGCCGTGAGCCCGCGGCCGCGCGTTGGTGCCTGGCCGCGGGCCTCGCCGCGGTCACCGCGCTGGGCCTCGTCGCGGCAGCGGTGCTGGGGGACGGGTACTTCGAGGTGTTCAAGCACGTCTGGCTCGCGGCCTACCTGCTCGTCCTGAGCGGGCTGGGCCTGCTCGGGGCCGGCGGCGCCGTGGTGTGCCGAGCTCTCAGCGTGCGCTACGCCCGTCGACCAGGGTCGTCGCGCTGACCACCAGGTCGGGGCTCTCCCACTGGATGTAGTGGGCGTCGCCGTTCGCGATCGTCTGCGGGGTGCCCGGGCGCAGCGCGACGTAGCCGGCCTGCGCGTCCTCGTAGAGCTGGTTGAGCTCCTCGACGGTCAGCCCGGGCGGCGGCGGGAGCTGGGTCTGGAAGGGCTCCGTCTTGGTCAGCACGGCGATCGGCACGGGAGGGAACGGGGCGCCGCCGAGCACCTGCGCGGCGCTGGCGTCGACGTCGATCTTCTCGCTCTCCGGCGCGGCGAGCACGGTGCCGGGCGGGGTCGCGTTCAGATAGGAGTCGCGGTAGATCGGCCAGCGTGCCCCGAACACCTCGGGCACCGTCGCCGAGAACGCGTCCACGAACACCACGCCCGCGACCTGCTCCGGGTGGGTCTGCGCGTAGAGCCGGGCGAACAGCCCGCCCATCGAGTGCCCGGTCAGGACGTACGGCCCCGGCACCCCGGCGGCACCGAGCGCGGCGTACAGCTCGGCGACGATGTCCGCCGCCGTGCGCGGCTGGGGGACCGGCGTGCTGCGATCGGTGAGCGGGTTGCCCTCGACGGCGTACCGCAGGGTGCCGGGCCGGTCGTAGGTGCAGACCCGGTGGTCGCGGGCGAGCGCCACCGGCACGGCCGGCCCGACGGCGGGCGGACGGATGATCTCGTCGACGCCCCACGCCTCGCCCGAGTCGTGGTAGCCGGAGATCAGGACGACCGTGTGGTTGCCGGGCGCGTTCGCTCCGTGGCACTCCACGAAGACGCTGCGCCCGCCGATGTCGACGGGCTGGGCGAAGTCGCCCGACGCCCCGCTCGGGGGCGGTGGCGTCGCGCCGGCGGGCCCGCTGCAGGCCGAGAGCCCGGCCACCAGGACCGCGACGAGGACGACCGATCGCAGCCCCGCGATCCGCTGCACCCGCCGGCCGACGATCATGGAGCCCCTCCGGATCCGGCGATCATGCCCCCACGCGGAATCTAGGTGGAGATCACCGGGACGGCTGTCACGACCGTGACAGCGACCGTGCATCCTTTGAGTGACGGTCGCGAGGGTGACGTGGGCCGAACGGGTGGCACAGGGCGCCCGGGACGTCGATGAGGAGCATCAGATGGACGACATCGACCGGTACCTCCCGCCCTGGACCGCGGACCTCGCCCGCGCGCGGCGTTAGACCATCGGCATCCTGCTGGCGCGGACCGCGCTGAAGTGCGGGGCGAAGCTCGCGGTGGTGCACCGCGACACCCGGCGGACCTTCGCCGAGCTCGACGCCGACGCCAACCGCGTCGCGAACGCCCTCGCCGAGCGCGGCGTCGTGCGGAACCAGCGCGTGGCGATCTACTCGCACAACTCCTACGCCTTCGTCGTCGCCTACTTCGCGCTCGCGCGGCTGGGCGCGATCTCGGTGCCGGTGAACTTCAACTTCGTCGCCTCCGAGGTCCGCTACGTCCTGGAGGAAGCGGGTCGACGGCGGCGATCGTCGAGGACGCGCTGGTCGACACGCTCGGGGCCGCCGAGGTGGCCCTGTCCCTCGGGGTGGTCATCGGGCACCGACCGGGCTGGACGTCGTTCGACCGGCTCCTGGAGCACGACGACGCCACCCCGCCGGACGTCGAGATCGGCGACGACGACCCGGTGCAGCTGCTCTACACGAGCGGCACCACGTCGGCCGCCACGGGCGCGATCATGACCAACCGCAACCTGATCGCCCAGTACGTCAGCGACATCGTCGACGGCGAGTACCACCGCGACGACGTCGAGCTGCACGCGCTGCCGCTCTACCACTGCGCGGCCCTCACGACTTCCTCACGCCCGACGTCTACCTCGGCGCCACCAGCGTCATCGTGGACGCGGCCGACCCGGAGCTGATCGCGAAGGCGGGCACCGCGGGACGCCCGAGCCTGAACGTGGAGACCCGGCTGCACGACGAGGACGACCGGCCGGTGCCGGTGGGCCAGGTCGGCGAGATCGTGCACCGCACGCCGCACGTGATGCGCGGGTACTGGGGCAAGCCGGAGGCGACGGCCGAGGTCTTCCGCCACGGCTGGTTCCACAGCGGCGACCACGGGGTGATGGACGCCGACGGCTACCTCACGATCGTCGACCGCAAGAAGGACATCATCATCACCGGCGGGGAGAACGTCGCGAGCCGCGAGGTCGAGGACGCGATCTACTCCCACCCCGCCGTCAGCGAGGTCGCCGTCTTCGGCGTGAAGCACCCGGAGTGGATCGAGGCGGTGGCCGCCGCGGTGGTGCTGCGCGATGGGGAGACCGCCACCGGCACCGAGATCGTCGCCCACGCGCGGGAGCGGCTCGCCGGCTTCAAGTCGCCCACGTACGTCGTGCTCGTCGACGAGCTGCCGAAGAACCCCAGCGGCAAGATCCTCAAGCGCGAGCTGCGGGACACCTACGCCGGGCTGGCGGACGGTGAAGCGCCGTCGTGATGTGCAGGAGTCACGTGTAGTACGGCTTGTGCGGGATCGCCGCGTCGTTGGTCTGCTGCTCGAAGTCGACCCAGATCGCCCCGTCCTCGATCTTGCACGCGTAGGTCGGGATCGGGTCCACGGCCGGCACGCCCGTGGGGATGCCGGTGTGCAGGTCGAAGCGCGAGTTGTGGGCCGGGCAGATGAGCGAGTCGTCCTCCTGCAGGTAGCCCTCGTTGAGCGGCTGCTGCTGGTGGGTGCAGGTGTTGTGCACGGCCACCGCCTCGTCCTCGTAGAGCCGGACGACGCAGATCGGCTGCCCGCCCATCTGGACGACCATCATGTCGCCCTCGTCGAGCTGGTCGTCGTCCGCCACTGCTTCCCAGGCCATGGTGGTGGTTCCTCTCAGAATCAGTTCGGGGTCGGACTCAGTTCGCCGGACGACGGGACCGCGGCGCCGGGGCGGAGCCGCGGACCTCGATCCAGCCCTTGCGCACGCGCGCGGGCAGGACGGGCTGGGGGTGGTGGGCCGGTCCGCGCACGATGCGGCCGTCGCGGAGGTCGAACACCGAGAAGTGCAGCGGGCAGGTGACGGTGCAGTCGTCCGTCTCGCCGCGGTGCAGCAGCGCGCCGGCGTGGCTGCACACGTCGTCGATCGCGTGCACCTCGCCGTCGCGCCGCGCGAGGAGCACGTGCCGGCCCTCGACCTCGACGCCCGTCAGGCCGTCGGCGGGCAGGTCCTCCTCGGCGACCGCCCTGACCCAGCGGGTCGGCCCGGTGGTGGTGGCCACGCGGTTGACCATGACGGCCCGGCCCTGGACGAGGTGGCCCCCGATGTAGGCGGCGACGACGGTGACGCCGAGGCTCGCGGCGCCGAGGGCGCGGCCGGTCGGCCGGTGACCGGAGAGCCGGGCGGCGAGCGACGCGCCCTGCAGGCTGACGCCCGCCACGTTGAGGAGGCCGTGGAACAGCCCGACGCGGCGGTCCTCGCCGTCGCTGACGCTCCAGTCGACCCACCCGGTGGCGGCGGTCGCGGCGGCCGCCGCGAGCCCGGCGGCGCTGAGCGTCGACGACGGGTCGAGCCGGCGATCCCCCTGCGCCACGTCCTGGCCCGCCGTGTCGAGCAGCACGGACGCGGACCAGAACCCGATCGGGAGGTCGCTGAGCGCGGGGTGCAGCGAGTGCCCGAGCCAGCGACCGCCGTGCATCAGCTCGAGGACGGGGTTGCTGCGGAAGCGGTCGTAGACGGGGTCGACGACGGCGGTGGCGCGATCGTTGACCTTCTGCAGCCACGCCCACCGGGTGATCTCGGCCAGGGCGCGCTGGTGCCACGCCGTCGCCGCACCGGAATCCGCCATCCATCGCTCCCCGTGCTCGATGTCGATCTCTCGGTCGCGACGATCGTCGCACCTCGCTGTGATCCACACCATAAGGTCTGGCTCCGCCGTTCCGGGCCGTGGCTGAGAGTGCTCGTTGGCTGTCGCATTTCGGACGATAGGGCCGATCGGGCTACGTCCTACGGCCAGTGACCGTTGACACATCACGCAGAGCGAGCAATTCTCGGTGGCCTCGGCGAGGCCGGTCGCGGCTCCTGACCCTCACCCCTGCGCGCCGAGGAGGTCGGACGTGACCGGAATGACCGGAACGACTGGTTCGGCACCGCGTGGCTCACGGGGCTGGCGCCGTTCGCGCCGCCGGAGGGTGGCTTCTGGGCCCTCCTGCTGACCTTCCCCGTGGCCGCCGCCGGCGGGGCGAGCGCCGCCGTCTGGGTCGGCAACGAGGCCGGCATCCTCGTGGCGATCGCCCTGATCATCGTCGCGACGGTGGTCTGCCTGGGGACCTGGGCGTTCCGGCGCACGCCGGACGAGCTCATGGTGCGACCGGCGAAGGTCTAGAGCGTCTTCTCGCCGAAGAACACGGCGATGTGGTTGCCGTTGTACGCCGGGATGGCGCGGTACCCGGCGTCGGCGAAGAGCGCGCGGCTGTGCCGTTGCTCCTCCCCGGCGTCGAGCCGCACGCGGGCGTAGCCGAGCTCGCGGGCCGCCTCCTCCAGCGCCGCCAGCAGCGCCCGGCCCACCCCGCGCGACCGGGCCCCGGGCGCCACGTACATCCGCTTGATCTCGGCGACGTCCGGCCCCAGCGCCCGCACCCCGCCGATCGCCACGGCCTCCTCGCCGTCGTACCCGACGAGGAAGCGGCCCCGGGGCGGCGCCATCTCCTCCGGTGTCGTCACCGACCCCGGGCGCGCGGAGCGCCCGGGGTACTGGGTGTCGAGCAGTGCGTTGAGCTCGGCGAGCAGCTCACGTCCCGGGGAGCGGTCCGAACGCCCGGCCCGGAACTCCAGGGACACGGCTCAGGAGACCCCGAGCTTCTCGGCGGCCATCCGCGTGCCCTCCACGCGGTTGGCGATCTTCTGGAACGCGATGTCGCGGGCGTAGTCCGGCGACCCGTGGTTCGGTTTCTCGTCGATCGAGAAGGGCGAGAACCCGCAGTCGTCGGTGGACCCGAGCTGCTCCTTCGGGATGAAGTCCGCGGCCCGGACGAGGCGGCCGGCGATCTCGTCGGCGCTCTCCACCCGCGGGTTGCCCGGGTTGATCACCCCGATGTAGGCCATCTGCGTCACACCGTCGGCGTCGGTGCGCAGGTTCTTCCCGATCGAGTCGTACACCGGGTCCTTCTCCCGCTCGCTCGCGAGCTGGATGAGGAAGTAGCCGGCGTTGATCCTGAACATCTCGGGCAGCAGGTTGTTGTAGGGCACGTCGGCGGAGTGCACCGAGTCGCGGTCGCCGCCGGGGCAGGTGTGGATGCCGATGGACTTCCGCTCCTCGGCGCTGAACCGCGCCATGACGCGGTTGTTCAGCTCGATGAAGTGGGGGAGCAGCCCGGCCCCGGTCCAGGGGTTGCGCGGGTCCTCGCGGGTGGCGAGCCGGCCCTCGGTGAAGTCGACCGACACGCGGGCCGCGCCGGCGGCGAAGGCCTGGCGGATGTCCTTCTCGCACTCGTCGATGAGCTTGGCCTCGAAGTCCTCGCGGCTGTAGCCCTCCACCGGCTCCTTGAGCGGGTAGAGCAGCGCGAGCATCGACGGCGCGATCACCGCCTGCTTCATCGGCGCCTTCGCCTTGCCGATCGACTTCTTCAGCGAGTCCGCGGCGTAGTTCTGGTACTCGAACGGGCCCTTCACCAGCTTGGGCAGCTGCCGGCCGTGGCCGTCGGCGAAGATCGCGAAGAACTGGCCGCCCGGTCCGAGGGACGGGGCCAGACCGGTGCCGGCGAGGGTGTCGGTGATCGGGTAGGTGGCGAACGAGGACCAGCGCTGCTCGCCGTCGGAGATGATCGGCGCGCCGGTCGCCTCGTACCGGTCGATGGTGTCCTGGACCGCGGCGTCCTGCTCGTTCTCGAGGGCCGACTTGTCGATCTTTCCCTCGTCGTAGGCGGCGTAGGCGTCCTGGAGTTTCTGCGGCCGGGGCATCGAGCCCACCGGTTCGGTCGGGATGCCGGTGGCGGTGCGGGGGTCGTAGGTGGCCATGGTGACTGGCTCCGAATCTCTGGTGAATCGGGCGAACACCCGGGACCCGACGCTATGGTGTGGTCTAGATCACGTCAACGAGACCGCCATTCGGCCCAGTTCGCTCGTCTCGTTCACGCTCGGCGCAGGTCAGTCCGCCGGACGACCCAGCAGCGGACGGACGAGCGCGCGGATCGCGGGGGAGGGCGGCAGGCCGAGCTCGACACGCAGCAGACCCCGGAAGGCCTCGTACTGGGTGAGGGCCTCCGCGCCGTTGCCCTCGGCGAGGTGCACCTCGATGACGCGCCGGTGGGCGCTCTCGCGCAACGGCTCCTGGGCCACCGCCTCGAGCCCGGCGCGCAGGGCGTCGGCGAACCGGCCGGCAGCACACGCCCGCGCGCAGCGGTCCTCCAGCGCGTGCAGGCGCAGCTGGCGGTGCCGCTCCCGCTCCACCAGCACCCAGCCGTCGCACCATCCGGGCAGGAGCTCGCCGCGCGGCATCGGGGCGGCGTCGAACACGCCACCGTCGTCGTCGGCCGGGGCGTCGTCGTCGAGGGCGTAGAGGTCCACGCCCGCGTCCCGGTGCAGCGACACGTTCGTCGCGTCGGCCTCCACGAGCGCGGCGCGCTGGGGGGCGGGGACCTTCCACAGCGTTGAGCGCAGCCGGGTCAGCGCCTGCCGGTCGGTGATGTCCGGCCACAGCGTGCCGGCGAGCTGGTGCCGGCGGACGGGACGCCGGGCGAGGGCCAGGAAGGCGAGGACCCGCTCGGCGGTGGGGGTCAGCCGCACGTCCTCGTCGCCGACCCGGCACGCGAACCGGCCGACGAGATACAGGTGTGCCGCCCGAGGGGGCATCGACACGTCGAGCGTCATTCGCCGCCGTTCCCGCCGGACCTCCCACATCGGGTCCGGCTGTCAGAGGAAGTGGCCGGCCCGCACGGGACCGGGGAGGGCGGCGCGACTGACGGCCTCAACGCGCACGGCTCACGGTAGGGACACCTCACCCGACCGGCGACTCGGACGGACGTACCGGGGCGGGCAGGGGTCGGGTGCCCACCGGGGACGCGATCGAGACACCGGAGAGACGGTGCGGAGACGGAGGGGAGACGGTGCGGAGACGCGGGGGGCACGCGGCGGGGACGGTCCCGGCGACGTCGAGGGTCATGGCCGGGGGACGGGGGTCTCCGAGGGTGGGGCACGCACCGATCGACCCTCGAGAGGATCCACGTGTTCTTCCATGTGCAGCGCCTGATCAACGAGATCGTCCCGGACGAGCCGGACCCGGCGGCCGCGAACGCCCTGCAGGAGGGGCTGGGCGGTCAGTTCGGCGAGATGCGCACGATGATGCAGTACCTGTTCCAGAGCTTCAATTTCCGCGGGCCGACGGGCAAGCCGTTCCGCGACCTGCTCTACGGCGTGGGCACCGAGGAGATCGGCCACGTCGAGCTCATCGCCACGACCATCGCCCGTCTCGTCGACGGCTCGCCCCGCTACCAGGGCAACCCCACCCACCTCGACGAGCCCGGCGAGGGCGGCGCGACGCCGCTGGCGGTGGCGCTCGGCGGCGGGAACATCCACCACTGGCTGGTCGGCGCCCAGGGCGCGCTGCCGGTGGACGCGCAGGGTGACCCGTGGACGGGCAAGTACGTCTACGACAGCGGCAACCTGCCGCTGAACCTGCTCTACAACCTCATGCTCGAGTCGACCGGGCGCCTGCAGAAGTGCCGGCTCTACGAGATGACCGCCAACAAGACCGCGCGGTCGACGATCGCGTACCTGATCGTGCGCGACCAGGCCCACGAGAACGCCTACGCGAAGGCCCTCGAGGCGCTCGGCGTGGAGTGGAACAAGCTCCTCCCGATCCCGAAGACCAACGCGGAGCGCTTCCCCGAGGTCAAGACGCTGCTGGACCAGGGCCTGCAGTCCAAGCAGTACACGTTCAACATCGACCAGCTCAACGAGGCCGCCAAGGTCTTCAACGGCCCCTCGCCGTCGAAGGACGGCACGGAGCTCTCCACCGAGCAGGCCCCCGAGGGCGCGCCGATGGAGATCGCGGTCGAGCGCCCGGAGGAGTTCGGGCCGGGGCTGGACAGCGAGCTCATGGAGCTCGTCCAGGCCACCGCGGACATGGAGATGTCCACCCCCGCCGGCCAGTACGGGCCGACCGGCAGCTGATCACCAGCTGACGTCCCCCGTCACCGGCCGTCACCGGGCGGCCCGGGCCCTCGTGGGCCCGGGTCGCCCGGTGACGGCCGCCCTGCCCGGAGAGGTCGATGACCGTCGCCCCACCGCACGTGACGCCCGCCCCGGACGTCGCGACCCCGACCACCGACGCGAGCCCGGCGACGACCCCGGTTCCGGCCACGACCCCGGCCCCCGGACGGGTCCGCCGGCTGCTCCCGCTGCTCGGACCCGCGGTCGTCGCGGCCACCGCGTACGTCGACCCCGGCAACTTCGCGACGAACTCGCTCGCCGGCGCGTCCCACGGCACCCTGCTGCTCTGGGTGGTCGTGACGGCGAACCTCATGGCCGTCCTCGTCCAGTACCTCTCCGCGAAGCTCGGTGTGGCGACCGGCCGCAATCTGCCCCAGCTGTGCCGCGAGCACTACCCGCGCCCGCTGACCCGGATGCTGTGGGTGCAGGCCGAGGCCGTCGCGATCGCCACGGACCTCGCCGAGGTGGTCGGCGGCGCGATCGCGCTGAACCTGCTGTTCGGCGTGCCCCTGCTGCCCGGCGGCGTCGCCGTCGGTGTCGTCGCGTGGGCGCTGCTCGCGGTGCACCAGCGCCGTCCCCGGCGCTTCGAGCTGCTCGTCGTCGCGCTCTTCGTCGGCGTCGTCGTCTGCCTCCTCACGACCCTCGGGCAGACCTCGCCCGACCCCGCGCTCGTCGTCGGCGGCCTCGTGCCGGGTCTCGACGGCACCGGTAGCCTCGTGCTCGCCACCGGCATCCTCGGCGCCACCGTGATGCCGCACGTCATCTACCTGCACTCCGACCTCACCCGCACCGCGCGCCGGCGCGCGGGCGGGACACGGGCTGCGCTGCGGGGGCAGCGCGTCGACCTCGCCGTCGGGATGGGCACCGCGGGGATGCTGAACGCGGTGATGCTCGTCGTCGCCGCGACGGTGTTCTTCCGCCCGCGCGTCGAGGCCCCCGAGGATCTCGAGGGCGTGCACGCGAGGCTCGGCGCCCTCGCCGGTCCGCTCGCGGCCGGGGCCTTCGCCGTCGCGCTGCTGCTGTCCGGCCTCGTCTCGTCGGGCGTCGGGACCTACGCCGGGCAGGTGATCATGGAGGGTTTCCCGCGCCGCCGGGTGCCGCTCTGGGTGCGCCGCGCGGTGACGCTCGCGCCTGCGCTGCTCCTGCTCGGCCTCGGTACCGACCCGACGCTCGTGCTGCTGATCTCGCAGGTCGTCCTCTCGTTCGGGATCCCGGTCGCCCTCGTCCCGGTGCTCGAGCTCGGGCGGCGCCGCGCGCTCATGGGTGCGCTCACCACCCGGCCTGCGGTCACAGCCGTCGCCGGGGTGCTCGCGGTGGTGGTGATCGGCGTCAACGCCCACCTCGTCGTCACCGTGCTCGTCTCGGGGCTGTCGTGACCCCCGAGGCGCCGGGGGAGCCCTCGGAGGTGTCCCCGGGCGTGCCGGCGGGCGCCGCGCTGGTGGTGCGCGTGTGGTTCGACGAGGGCGACCTGCGGGTGCGCCTCACCGCCACCGACGACCTCGAGGGCCCGGCGCACTCCCTCGGCGTCGCCGGGGACGTGGACGGCGCGTGCGACCTCGTCCGGACCTGGCTGACGGCCGTCGCGGCGGGCGGACGCGGAGCGTGATCCCGTCGGTCCGCGTTCTCCCAGCTCAGCCGGGGTGCCGCCTGGACAGGGGGCGGGTGATGACCGACTCAGCGTCAGGGGCACGGCAGGATGGGTACCGATATGCCATGACCGGCATGCCGGAGGAGGCGACGATGCACACCGACGAGACGCGTACCGACGCCGAGGGTGGGACCACGATGGGTCACGACGCGACCGACGGCGGGACGACCACCGCCACCATGCCCGAGCTCGTGGGCCTGCCGGCCGCCGAGGCCCACGACCGCGCCCTGGACGCCGGCGTGCTCGCCGTCGGCCGCAACGCGGTGCACACGGGCGCGGGACGCGCCCACGTGGCCGATCAGGAGCCGGCGGCGGGCGAGGAGCTCGAGCGCGGCGCCGAGGTCGGGATCTGGATCGCCGGCGGCGCCGCACGGCCCGCCACGGGCCCCGACCCGGACGACGGCCCCGAGGGCGGTGGCGGTGGCGGCGGTGTCCGCCCCGAGCCGAGCCCCGTCGGACCCGCCGGGGGCGGATTCAACGGCTGACCGAGCCCCGGGTGGGCTCGACCACTCGTCGTGCCGCGTCGAGCGATCGGCGGCCTACGATTGAATCGTCTACCACGTAGCTCTGAGCTACCACGGCCGGCGCGCTCTGGGGGCCTTCGTGCGGCCGGAGGAGCTCGATCTCATCCGCGTCCTGCGGGCCGAGGGACACGCCGGCACGGTGTCGGTGCTCGACGCGCGGGCGCGGCGGATCGTGGTGCACGTCGAGAGGCTCCTCTGCGACCCCGAGGTGCTCGGCTACGGTGCCGATCCGCTGGGTGACGCCGTCGCCCCGCAGGCTCCGCTCGTACGGAGCTGATCGAGGAGACCGATTCCCGGGGGCGCCCGTGCACGCCGACGACGTGATCGAGGGTGTGCGCGGGTCCGTCGAGGCGGGCCTCGTGCCCGGCGTGGTCGTCGGCGTCCGCCACCAGGGTGGGACGAGCCTCGCGGCCGTCGGCAGCACCCGTCCCGGCGGGGACACCCCGCTGCGTCCCGACGCGGTGGTCCGGCTCAGCTCGAACACGAAGCCCCTGGTCGCGGCGCTGGCGATGCAGCTCGTCGCCGACGGGGCGTTCGCGCTCGACGAGCCCGTCGACCGCCTGCTGCCCGAGCTCGCCGACCGCCGGGTGCTCCGGAGCCTCGACGTCTCGCCGAGCGATCCCTCCCGCGACACCGTTGCTGCCGAGCGCCCGATCACCGTCGAGGACCTGCTGACGATGCGCATGGGCTTCGGTTTCGTCACCGAGGGCCCGTGCCCGACCCTCGACCGGGCGGCGGCCCTCGGGCTCGGGTTCGGTCCGCCCGACCCGCACGGTCCGCCCGCTCCCGACGAGTGGATCGCGCGGCTCGCGACGCTGCCGCTGCTCGACCAGCCCGGCCGTGCCTGGCGCTACGAGCTCTCCGCCGCGGTGCTCGGCGTCCTCGTGGCCCGCGCCGGTGGCCGTCCTCTCGGCGACCTGCTCGCCGACCGTCTCCTCGCTCCGCTCGGGACCGACGCGACCGGGTTCGTCGCCGACCCCGCCCGTCTCGTCCCGGCGTTCGCGCGCGACCAGGACGGGGCGCTCGTCGACCTCGACGGCGTCACCGACAGCCGCTGGCTCACCCCGCCGGCGTTCCCCGACGGCCGGGGCGGGCTCGTCGGCACGGCCGAGGACCTGCTGCGCTTCGCGGGCATGCTCCTCGACGGCGGTGCCGGGATCCTCGATCCCGCCGCCGTGGAGGCGATGACGACCGACCGCCTCACGCCCGAACAGCGCGCCGCGCCCGCGGCCGCCCCGTTCCTCGACGGCGGCGGCTGGGGACTCGGGGTCGGGGTCGTCGACTCGCGCGTCGGGCCCCGCTACGGCTGGGCCGGGGGGCTCGGCACGCTCTGGTACTCCTGGCCGCGCCATGACCTGGCGGCGGTGCTGGTGACGCAGGTCTTCCCGCCCACGGGGCCCGTGTTCGAGGCCTTCACCCGGACGATCGAGGGCGGGCTCGTGCGGTAGGTGGGTGCGGGTTCAGAACGCGCCGACGAGGGCCGGCCGCGGGTTGCGCCACGGCACCGGGTCCGGGCGCGCCGGACGCCAGCCCCAGGGACCCGTGCCGCGCCGGGTGGCGGGCGACGGACGCCCGTCGCCGCCGTCCCGCGGGACGGGGGAGGGGCGGCGCGGGGCACGGGGTGCGGGGACGTCGTCGACGACGGGCTCCGGGACGGCGGCGGGCTCCTCGACGGGATCCTGGATGAGCGCCTCGAGGTCCTCGTCGGGCTCCACGGCGGCGGCGGGCTCCGGGGTGGGCTCCGGTGCGGGTGCCGGCATCGGCCGCACCATCCGGGTCTCGGGGCGCGCGGTCGCGGGTCGGGGCACGGGCCGGCGCTCGGGCGCAGGGCGGCGGGGCGCGGGGATCGGGGCGTAGGTCGTGCCCGCGGCGACGCGCCCGGGGGCACTCCGGCGGGCCGGGAGGTCCTCGGCCTCGAGAACGCCGAGGAGGCCGGCCGAGGCCGCGGGCGCCGCGGCCGGCACGACCACGGTGCGGGCGACCTCCCGCCGCCCGCCCGGGACGGCGCCGCGACCGCGACGGTTGCGCAGGCGACGACGGGTCTCCGCGGCCGAGGGGCCCCGCGTGCCGTCCAGCGCCGCCGCGAACGCGAAGACCAGCCCGTTGGCCAGCCCCAGGGCGAGGAGCCCGAGACCCATGAGGCCGCCCGGCTCGATGAGGTCGCCCGGGTCGGGACGCTCGAGCTGGCCGCCGTAGGGCAGGGCGATCGTCGTGGGCTCGGCGCCGGCGGTCGTCCGTCGTGGCGTGTCCTCGGTGACCGCGTCCGCGAGCAGGACGAGCAGCGTTCCGATGCAGACGCCCATCCCGAGCACCGTCAGCAGCCCACCGACGAGTCGGCGCAGGGGCGAGCCACGGAGCTCGGAACTCCGCTCGCCGAGCTGCGCGGCGTACGCCATCGATCCCCCCTGGGCAGGTCGTTGCCCAGGCTCTACCCCGTGATCCACACGCCGCGATCCCTCAGCCTCTAGTTCACCCTGATGGTGGTGCGATACTCGGCGTGTCTCCCGGCGTGTCCGATCGGGCGAACGGAGCGGCGCCCATCGTTCCGTCACCTGCGGCCGTTCGAGTGATCTCGTCAGGCCGCGACCGCGGCCGTGCGGGCCTCGGCGATGTCCAGGAAGTGCGGGTTGTGCATGACCCCGAGGACGTTGCCGAACGGGTCGACCACGGACGCGGTGACGAATCCGCCGTCGCCGTGCTCGGTGAGTGGCTGGTACTCCGTGGCCCCGAGCGCGAGCAGGCGCGCGATCGTGCCGGGCAGGTCGTCGACGTGCCAGTGGACGATCGCGCCGGCGGAGCCCGTCGCGTCACGCGATCCCGGCGGGGCGAAGCGGCGGTCGATGATCCCGAACTCGTCGGCGTCGTCCCCGACGCGGAACTCGACGTACGCGGGCGCGGCCGGCGCCGGCGGCATCGCGTCGTAGGCCTCGGCGTCGAACACCTGCGCGTACCAGTCGCGGGCGGCGACGACGTCGTCGGCGAAGACGTTCACGGTGGCGAATCCACGGAACACGGGCTTCTCCTCGGGTGCAGTGCGGCGATGTGACCGCTCAACGAACGTAGCCGGTCACACAGTGACCGGTCAACGCACTTTGCTGGTAACTTCTCCGTCGTGGATCCACGACTGGCCGTTCTCGGTCGCACGCCGCCCCCGGCGCCCCTGGGCCTCGTCACCGACCTGCTCGACACCTGGTTCGGACGCACTGCCGACGGCGTGGGGGAGGACGGTCTGCGGACCCCGGCCGACCTCGCCGCCTGGTGCCGGGCCCGCGGCACGGAGGTCGCCGACGACGCGGTGGGGCCGGACGATCTCGATCTCGCGCGGACGGTCCGGGAGGGCCTGCGGGCGGTGCTCGCGCAGCACACCGATCCCGAGCTACCCGTGGACGTCGAGGCCGTGGACCGGTTCGACGACGCCGCGGCGGGGCTGACGCTGCGGGTCCGGGCCGACCCGTTCCGCCTGGAGCCCGACGAGGAGCGCGCCGTCCGGCGGGTACTGGCCACGGTCGTCGCCGCCCCACTCGGCGTGGACGACCGCACCTGGGCGCGCCTCAAGGCCTGCCGCGACCCGCTGTGCCGGACGGCGTTCTACGACGGGTCCCGCAACGGCTCGGGCGTCTGGTGCTCGATGAGCGCCTGTGGCGCGGCAGCCAAGCAGCGCGCCTTCGTCGAGCGGCGGCGGGCTCAGCGGCAGGAGCGGGACGAGTCGTCGGAGGCTCGCGCCTGAGGTCTCCCGTGCCCGGGCGAAGGGCACCATCGGCCGGGTCGTTCGTCGATTCTCTCCCTTCGCGGATCTGGTGGTCGGTGTTCTCGCCGTTCGGCCCCGCGTTGTCGGGGGTCGGTTCTAGAATCGAACACATGAGCGAAGGTGGTGTCGGGCTGGTCGAGCGGGAGGCGCTCGATGCTGCCCGCGCGGAGCAGGCCGCGGCCCATCAGGCCTACTACCGGCGTCTGGAGCGGATCGCGCACCTCGACCGGCTCGGCGTGGCTCACGTGACCGGGGACCGCAGCACCGCGCGGCTGCTGCAGGAGAACTGGCGGGTCGATCCGGCGACGGCGGGCCGGTGGTGTGACGAGGCGGAGGACCTGGCTCCGCGGTTGACGCTGCAGGGCCAGCCACTTCCGCCGCGTCTGCCGTGTACCGCGACGGTGCTGGCGTCGGGGGAGATTTCCCCGGAGCACGTGGCGATCATCCGCCGCACCATGACCAAGATCGACAGGATGGAGCACGTCGACCCCGCGGAGGTCCCGGCGGCGGATGCGTATCTGGCGGCGAAGGCGACGCTGTTCCCGCCCGCGACGTTGCGGCGGCTCGCGGACGCGTTGCTGCGCAAGCTCGATCCCGATGGTGCGGCGCCGGATGAGGACGCGGACCTGTTCGACGACCTGAAGATGACGGCGGGCCAGGACGGCACGCTGGAGATGCGGATCCGGATCCACGACGCGGTGGACGCCGAGGCGATCCGTGAAGGCATCGGGGTGCTGGCCACCCCGACCGGTGCTGATGACCACCGGTCGTTGGGGAACCGGCAGGCGTGCGCGTTCAAAGAGGTGTTCGCCGACGCTCTGGGCCCGAACGGGCTGGTCACCGACACCCGCCAGAACGAGAACCAGACCGACGAGTCAGACGCCGAGACAGACGCCGAGTCAGACGCCGATGAGCCCGCGGGCGAGCCTGACCTCGAGGACGCGTTGATCCCCGAACCCGCCGCCCCGCCCCGCCCGAGCCCGCTGCTGCGCCAGCGCCGGCATTGGAGACCATCCGAGGGCCGGGGCGGGCGCTGCTGACGATCACGATGGATCACCGCTGGCTGCAGCTCGCGACCGGGCACGGCACGCTGGACTCCGGGGCCCTGTCCGACCCGGCCACCGTGCGCCGCTGGGCCTGCGACGCCGAGATCGTGCCGATGGTGCTCGGCTCGAAGTCCGAGCCGCTGGACATCGGGCGCCGCTCGCGCCTGGTCCCCGACGCGATGCGCCGGGCGCTGAACTTCCGCGACGGTGGCTGCGCGTTCCCCGGCTGCACACGCCGACCGCGCCGTTGCCACGCCCATCACATCGAGCACTGGGCCGACCTCGGCCCGACGTGCCTCGACAACCTGACCCTGCTGTGTCGACATCACCACCAGGTGATCCACCACGGCCACTGGACGATCGACATGATCGACGGCCTCCCGTGGTTCACCCCCCCATCCTGGATCGACCCCGAACGACAACCCAGACCCGGCGGACGATCCGCCATGGTCACGGCGTGATCGGCGCGCCCAACAGCTCCCGGCACGGCCCGAGGCCGTCGACCTCGGCCGTCCAGGCGGGGCGCTGCCACGCCTCCGGCGTGAGCCGCCTGCGCAGCAGCACCGCCGCGCGGCCGCGCCGGACGTGGTGCTCGACGCCGTCGGGCGCGTAGCCCAGATGGTCCGATACACGACGGGAGGCGACGTTGTCGGCGAAGGCACTCGTCCGCGCCGCGTGGGCGCCGAGGTGGTCGAACGCGAGACCGATGACGGCGTGCCGCATCTCGGTCCCGAATCCTCGGCCCTGGACCGAGCGGGTCAGCCATGAGCCGCTGCGGACCTCGCCGAGGACGCCGAAGTCGGTCGCGGCGAGCGTCTGCATCCCGACGACCCGGCCGGCGTCGCGGACGAGGAAGTTGACCGACCAGCGGGTCGGCCCGATCTCCGCGCGGCAGCCCCAGGCGTACTGCATGATCCCCCGCGCGAAGCCCGGATCGCCGGCGTCGTCGGTCCACGGCTCGAGGAACGGCATCTCGTCGGCCGGGTGCACCCCGTCGATCGCGCGGTCGGCGAGCGCGGCGAGCCCGGCGTCGTCGTCGGGACGCAGCTCGAGCCGCGGGGTGCGCACGACGAGATCCGCGAGGGGCCAGTGCCGGACAGGATCGGCCGGATCGGTCGCGAACATTCCGTCCATCCTGACCGTCCGACGGATACAGGTGTGGCTTTCTCGCGCGAGGTCTGGCATCACGGGGACTCGTGCCTGATCCCGCGTGGCCCGGCGAGGTCGTCCGTGACGCCCTCGGTCTCGTGCTCGGACCCGACGAGGGGGCCGTGCCCGTCGAGGACGTGGTCGGTCTCGCCCTGCGCCGCAACCCGCGGCGCGCCCACCTGCCCGTGTCCCGGGTGCTCGGCAAGCATCTCCCCACCGAACCACGGCGGATGCGCGCGGCGGCCGACGACCTCGCCGACACGATCCGGCGATGTCTCGCGACCGCCGCGACCGCCGCGACCGCCGCGACGGGCGCGCCGGTCGTGCTCGGGTACGCCGAGAACGCCACCGCCCTCGCCCACCTCGTCGCCGACGGGCTGGACGCCGACCACGTCGTGCACACCACGCGGCGGGTCGTCGCTGGCGCGTCCGTGCTGGTCGCCCTCGACGAGCAGCACAGCCACGCACCACAGCACGTGCTCGTGCCCGACGACCCGGGGCGCTGGACCCCCGACCGGCCGCTGGTCCTCGTCGACGACGAGCTGACCACCGGCAGGACCGCCGCGACGACCCTGCGCGCGCTGCACCGCCTGCTCCCGCGCCGGCGCTACCTCGTCGCCACCCTGGCCGATCTGCGCGCGCACGGCGACGACGCCGTCGAGCGGGTCGCCCACGACCTCGGCGTGCGGATCGACGTCGTGTCGTCCGCCCGGTCGCGGCTCGACGTACCGGCCGACGTCCTCGACCGCGCCGCCCACCTGCTCCGGACCTGGGAGGACAGCACCACCCGGCCCGAGGGGCAGGCCGAGACGATGACCGTGCACCTCCCGCTCGGCGGCGCGGCCGAGGGTGCGCGGCACGGACTCGACCGCGACGGGCGGGCCGCGCTGGAACGCGCGGTCCCCGGGGCCGCCGCCACCCTCGCCGCTGTCCTCGGCCCCCGCCCCGGCCGCGTGCTCGTCCTGGGCTGCGAGGAGCTCCTCTACCTGCCCCTGCGCCTCGCCGAGACCCTCGCGGCGGGCGGCGCGGACGTCCACGTCGCCGCGACGACCCGTTCCCCGCTCGTGGCCCGCGACGTCGCCGGCTACCCGGTGCGCTCGGGCCTCGCGTTCGCCGCCCACGACATCGCGCTCGGACTCGCCCCGGAGCGCTACGTCTACGGGCTCGGGGCGCCCGGGCAGGGGCACTACGACACCGTCGTCCTCGTGGTCGACGCCGCCGCCCGCACACCGGTGCTGCGTCGTCCCGACGGTCTGCTGTCCCGCCTGGGCGCCGTCACGAGGCGCATCGTCGAGGCCGTGGTGCCGTGTCGGGGACCCGGGCCGGGGGTCCCGCCGGCCCGCCCGCGCACGGCCGCCGCGCGCCGCGGCCCGGAGTTCGGCTCCTTCGCCCCCGACGAGGTGGGCTGGCTGCTCAGCGACCTGTCGGCCGTCGCCCTCGAGATACCGACGGCCGAGCGGGAGGCGGCGCTCGGCAGCGGCCGGCTCCACTACTCGGAGAGCCTGCCGCAGGAGCCGGCGCCCACCCCGGAGTACGAGCGGGTGGTGGCCCGGGCGCTCGAGCGGTCCGCCGCACCGGTGGCCGACGCCGTCGGCGTCCTCGCCGACCGCGTGCTCGCGCTGCGCGGGCGGGACGCGGTGCTGGTGTCGCTGGCGCGGGCGGGCACGCCGGTCGGGGTGCTGGTGCGCCGCTGGGCCGCGCGGGTCCGGGGCGTCGTGCTGCCGCACTACGCGATGAGCGTGCTGCGCGGCCGGGGGCTCGACCGCGCGGCCCTCGACGCCCTGGTCGCGGCCCACGACCCGGCCGCGCTCGTTCTCGTCGACGCCTGGACCGGCGGGGGCGGCATCGTCGACGAGGTGGCCGCCGACCTCGCCCGCTACGCCCGCGAGACCGGCGTCGTCGTCGACCCGACCGTCGCGGTCCTCGCCGACCCCGCCCACCGGGCCACGCTCTACGGCTCGCGTGACGATCTCCTGGTGCCGCAGGCGTGCCTCAACGCGACGGTCGGCGGCCTCGTCTCGCGCACGGTCGACCGCCCGGACCTGCTGCCGCCCGGCAGTTACCAGGGCGCCAAGTCCTATCCCGGGCTCGCCGGCGTCGACCGGACCGCGACCTTCCTCGACGCCGTCAGCGCGCACTTCCCGGCCGGGCGGCCCCCCGCCGCGCCCCTGCCGTCCGATCCGGGCGACGACGCGCGAGGACCCCGGTACCTGGCCGCGCTCGCCGTCGACCTCGGGGTGACCGACCCGCGCCGCCTCCGGCCCGGCATCGGCGAGACGACCCGGGCGTTGCTGCGCCGCGACCCCGGAGCGGTCCACCTCGCTGCGGACGCCGGGCCGGACCTCGATCCCGTGCGCCACCTGTGCGCCGAGCGCGGCGTGCCGATCCGTCCGCTGCCCGGCGTGGTCGCCGGCCTCCGCTCGCCCTACCGGTGTGTGGGTGTCCTGCGGCCGTGGCGGGAGGAGTGAGCACGCTCGTCGCCACCGACCTCGATCGCACCCTCGTGCACTCGGCCGGCGCGGCCGGGCCGGACGTGCCGGGTGACGTCCTGTGCCTCGAGCGCCGGCGGGGCGTGCCGACCGCGATGCTCACGCGCCGGACCGCCGCAACGCTGGCCGAGCTCGCCCGGCGCGCGACGTGGGTCCCCGCCACCACGCGCTCGGCCGCCGAGTTCCGGCGCCTCGGCCTCGGGCCGGGAATCGGGACCACCCCGCGGTACGCGGTCTGCGCGAGCGGCGGTGTCCTGCTGGTCGACGGCGAACCCGACCCGGCGTGGGAGGCGCGGGTCCGCGACCTGCTCGCCGACGGTGCACCGGCCGCCGAGGCCGCCGACCTGTTCGCCCGCCACCTCGCGCGCCTCGGCCCCGGGACGGCGGGACCCGTGCGCGACGCCGACGGCGTCCTGCTCGTCGCTCGCGTGGCCGACCCGGGCGGGGACTGGCTCGACGAGCTCGCGGCGGACTGCGGTGCACAGGGGTGGCGGGTCGCGACGCACGGCGCGAAGGTCCACCTCCTGCCGGCGCGCCTGGACAAGAGCGTCGCGGTGGCCGAGGTCCGGGAGCGGGTGGCGGCCGCGCGACTGCTCGCCGCCGGCGACTCGCCCCTCGATGCGGACCTGCTCCTCGCCGCCGACGCCGGCGTCCAGCCCGCCGACGGGGCCCTGCACGCCGCGGGGTGGCGCGCCGCGCACGTCGCCGTGACGCGCGGCGTCGGCCTGGCGGCGGGGGAGGAGATCGCCGCGTGGCTCCTGGCGCGGGCAGCCAAGGTGTGAGTTGGCGGCGTGACCTCAGGCGAAGTGCGTGCGCGGCCGCTCCTGGGCGACGCCGTCGACGCTGACGTCGACGCGCTCGTCGTAGAACGCGATGAGGCCCGCGATGCGGGCGACGGCGGCCGCGGGGTGGTCGTAGGACCAGGCGAGGTCGTCGTATCGGCCCACGGGGGTGCGCACCGACCAGTACCGGCTGGTCCCGCCCTTGTACGGGCAGGCGGTCGAGGTCGGCGAGAGCTCGAGACGCGTCATGTCCACGGCCATCGGGTCGAGGTAGGCGCGGGTCGGCAGCCCGGTCTCGAAGAGCAGGACCGGCGCGTCCGACTCGGCGAGCAGAACGCCGTCGAGCTCCACCCGCATCCGGCGCCGGGAGCGCAGCGCGTCCACGCGCGCGTACGGGTTGCGCGGGTGGACGTGGACCTCCTCGTCCTCCTCGAACCACGCGTCGAACGCCGACCAGGTCAGTGCGATCAACCCGTCGACCTCCCGGTGATCCGGGTCCGCCGCGAGCGCTGCCGGGACGACGTCCGCGGCCGGCACGAGCCATCGCGGGTACCAGGGGTGCTCCCAGAGGTAGCGCGCCTCGAGGGTGTCGACGACGACCTGCCCGTCCAGCCGGGCCCGCACCCGTCGCGGGCACGGCTCGATGTGGCCGACGTCCACCGCCGGGCCGGGGTAGCCGGTCACCGTCGCACCGCCAGGCTCGTCCCCGGGAAGCGCGCCTCCACGATCCCGCCCGGTGCCAGCGGGACCGCGCGGGTCAGTCCGCCCGTGATCACCAGATCGCCCTCCTCCAGCGCCTCGCCGCGCGCGGCGAGCTCGCCCTCGAGCCACGCCACCGCGGTGTGCGGGTGCCCCATCGCCGCGTCCCCGCGACCGTGCGCCTCGAGCGTCCCGTCCCGCCACAGCTCGACGGGCGTCGCGGCGAGGTCTGTGTCGGGGTCGCTGTCCAGGAGGTCCCCGACGACGACCCCGGCGGCCGAGGAGCCGTCGGCGGTGTTGGCCGCGAGGGTGAAACGGTAGTCGCGCCAGACGGAGTCGACGACCTCGAGCACCGCCCGCGCACCGGCCGGGCGGCCGTCGGCACCGATGACGATCCCGATCTCGGGCTCGACGCGCGGGTGGACGAGACCGGGCGGGACCGCCGTCCCGGGCGGGACCACCATCGAGTCCAGGAGCGGGCCGAGGTTGGGGGAGTCCACGCCCATCTGCTCGCGCATGACCGACGACGTGTAGCCGAGCTTCCACCCGATCCGCTGCGCGCCACGGCCCTCGCGGAGGCCGGTCAGCGCGCGCTGGACCGCGTAGGCGGTCGGGAGGTCGAGCGCGTCGGGGGACGGGGCGTCGAGGAGCTCACCGGCACGGTGGGCGTCGTCGAGCCATGCCGCCCACGCGTGGACGTCCACGGCCCGCCCGGACCCGGTGTGCTCCGCCACCGGCCGATCATCCACCGCAGCGGCGGACCGTGCGACCGGTCTCGGGACCACGCCCCTCACCCGCCCGGGCGACGATCTCCGGTCGTGCACGGCCGGTCGTGAGAGGCTTCCTGAGTGAGCACCCCGGGCCGACGTTCCGGCCCGGACGAGGGGCGGTCACCCGGGCCGGCACCGGGGGTCAAGCAGGGCCTGAAGCAGGGTCTGGACGGCGAGGCCGACCGCTGGCTCGTCGGCAAGGTCCGGGCCGGCGACCGGGACGCCTACGAGGAGCTCGTCCGCCGGCACCGCGACCGGATCTACCGCATCGCGCTGCGCATGCTCGGCAGCTCCGCCGACGCCGACGACGTCGCGCAGGAGGTCGTCATCCAGCTCTGGACGGCCCTGTCGGGCTTCACCGGCGGCGCCGCGTTCACCACCTGGCTCTACCGGGTCGTCGTCAACCGGTGCCTGAACCACCGCCGTGGCCAGCGGCCCCACCAGGAGCTCTCCGACGCCGACCACCCCCCGGTCGCGGGCCCCGAGCGACAGGTCCTGGCCGGTGAGGAACTGCAGGCCGGGCTCCGGGCGATCGCCGCCCTGCCCGAGGACCAGCGCGTGCCGCTCGTGCTGGTCCAGCTCGAGGGACTGTCCTACCGGGAGGCCGCGACGGTGACGAAGACGACCGAGGCCACCGTCCGGGGGCGGCTCGCCCGTGCCCGCGCGACGCTGATGTCCGAGATGAAGGACTGGACATGACCCAGGAGCGCACCCCCACCGGTGCCAGGATGCCGGCCTCGGGCCGCCTGCCGTGCGGACGGGACACCGACGCCCTCGTCGAGCAGGTCGCCGACGGCGCGGGCGACCAGCGCGACGCCCACCAGCGCAGCTGCCCGCACTGCCAGGCGGCGCTCGCCGAGTTCGAGCGGCTCTGGGCCCCGGTGCGCGCGGTGTCCGACCACCGCCCGCGGGCCCCCGAGGGCCTGCTCGACGAGGCGCTGCGCAGCATCCGCGGCGTCGCGGCCGACCCCGAGTTCGGGCGCATCGAGAGCGACCGGGGCCGCACGCGTGTCAGCGCGCGGGTCGTCGTGGCCCTGGCGCGTCACCTCGCCTCCCGGGTGCCGGGGGTGCGTGTGGCGCTGAGCCGCCTCGTCGCCGCCGGCGAGGGTCCGGAGACGAGCGTGATCGACGACGGCCCCAGGCCGGAGGTGACGGCGGGCGTCGTCGGCGGCTCCACGGTCGTCGCGATCACGCTCGCCGCCGACTACGGGCAGGACCTCGAGGCGCTCGGGACGCGCATCCGGACCGTGGTGGCCGACGGCATCCGCGCCGTGACCGGCCTCGAGCCCGTCGCGGTGCAGGTGCACGTCGACGACGTGCTGCTCTAGCCCCCGGATCTAGCCCGACGGCCCTGCGCCGGGGTTGTGGCACCGGTCGCCGACCGGCCCGAGCACCGGCTTCACGTCCACCACCGGCGTGCCGTCGATCGCCTCCAGGTCGGACACCCGCAGCTCGTCCCCGTCGACCGCGAGGACGCGGACGTGGTGCAGGCCGAGCGGGTTCGGGCGGTCGGGGGAGCGGGTGGCGAACACCCCGGTCTCGGGGAGCGAGCGGTCGCCGCGCGGGTGCACCGCGAGCACGTCGCGGTCGGCGCGGTCCAGCCAGGTGATCAGCAGGATCTCCTGGCCGACGACGAGGTCGCGCAGCGCCCGGACGAGCTCGGGCGCGAACCGCACGACGGCCTCGGGGCCGCCCTCGTCGCCCTGGCACGGGGCCTCGTGCCGGTCGGTGAGGGTCGAGGAGACCCGGCCGAGCACGCGCAGGACGGGGGCCGTCACACCTTCACCGCTCACGCGAGCACCGTAGGCCGGGCGGGCCGCGATCCGTACCCTGCGCAGGTGCCCCGCGTGACCTCCCCTCGCGCCGAGGCCACGGCCGCGACGAGGGCGGGGCTGGTCGAGGCGGCCACCGAGCTCTTCGCCTCCCGGGGCTTCACCGAGACGTCGATCGACGACGTCGCCGCCGTGGCCGGCATGACCAAGGGCGCGGTCTACCACCACTTCGCGGGCAAGGCGGCGCTGTTCGAGGCCGTGTTCTCGGCCCAGGAGACGGCGGTGCACGAGCGGCTCGGCGCGGCCCTGGACGGCGCGCCCGACCAGCTCACCGGCGCCCGCGCCGCGCTCACGACGTTCCTGGAGGCCTGCACCGAGCCGACGTACGGGCCGATCGTCTTCCGCGACGGGCCGCTGGCGCTCGGGTGGCAGCGCTGGCAGGAGTGCGAGCGGGACTACGCCTACGCGCTGATCGCGCGGGTCCTCGACGGGCTCGCGCGCGAGGGCCACCTGGCCCGCGTGCCGGGGGCGTCCTACCCGGCGGTCGTGCTCGGGATGCTCTCCAGCGCCGGTCAGCTCCTCGGCCAGGCGCCGCCCGAGCAGCACGCGGCGCTGCGCGAGGAGCTGCTCGGCTTCTTCGACCAGGTGCTGGCCGGACTGACCGGCGTCTAGGGGTGCGGCTCGCGCTCCTGGCGCAGGGCCACCGTCGTCCCCGCCGCCGTGTGCCGGATCGCGACGCTGTCGACGCTGCGGTGCATGAGCACGATGCCGCGCCCCCGCGTCGCGTGCGATCCCGGGCCCGCGGGCACCGTGTCCTCGGAGCCCTCCGACCAGTGCCCGTTGTCGGTGACCCGGACGTTCACCGCGTCGGCCTCGGCCCACAGCGTCAGCTCGACCGTGCCCTCGGCGTCCTCCGGGTAGGCGTGCTCGACGGCGTTCTCCACGGCCTCCGACACCGCGGTCAGCACCCGTTCCCGGGCCTCCTGCTCCAGGTCCAGTCCGGCGAGCCAGTCCCGTGCCTCGTGTCGCATCCGTTGGGCCTCGTCGGCCCGCGCGGGATGCACCACCCGCGCGAACTCCACCGCGTCCGTCATCTCGCGTCCCCCGCCCGAGTCGTCTCCTGCGCACCGCAGGCAACCGTTCGCTCACCACGTGTCATCGCGGCTCGGCATGCCCACGGTGATGGGTCGATCACCCAGAGGTCGACCGTCGATCTCGCGAACGGTGCGTGCCGCGCGATCGACGGGTGAACGGTCGGAACCATCCAGCGCGACGGGACGCCGACCGGGTGAAACACGCTCGGCATCCGGGCGAACGGATCTCGCGCATCCGGTCTCAGGGCTTCAGGAGCGCGTCCGAGATGATCTTCCGCTGGATCTCCGAGGTGCCCTCGAAGATGGTCGTGAGGCGCGCGTCGCGCCAGTAGCGCTCGACGGAGTGCTCGGTCGTGTAGCCGTTGCCGCCGAAGATCTGCAGGGCGTCGCTCGTGACGCGTTCCGCGGTCTCCGAGGCGAACAGCTTCGCCGACGACGCCGCGACGTCGCCGCCGGGCGCGCCCTCGTCGAGCAGCCACGCGGCCTGCCACCACAGCGTCCGCGCGGCGTCGACGGCCGCGGCCATGTCGGCGAGCTTGTGCCGCAGCGCCTGCTGGTCGGCGATCGGGTGGCCGAACTGCTCGCGTCGGCGGCTGTAGGCCACGGCGTCCTCGAGGGCGCCGCGCGCCAGCCCCACGGCACGAGCCGCGGTCTGCACCCGTGCGGTGCCCAGCCACCGGAGGCTGTCCTTGAAGCCCTGGCCCTCGTCCTGGCCGGTGTCCTGCAGCGCGTCGGCCGGCAGGCGCAGGCCGTCGAGCTGCAGCTCCCAGGTCGTCAGGCCGAAATAGCCGATCTTGTCGATGGGCGTGCCGGTGACGCCGTCGGGGAAGCTCCCGGGCTCCTTGGGCACGAGGAAGAGCTCGAGGCCGTCGGAGCGGCTCTCGCCCTCGCGCGGTGGCCGGGTACGGGCGAGCAGGTGCAGGAAGTCGGCGGAGCGGGCGTGACCCACCCAGCGCTTCGTGCCGTCGACGACCCAGCCGTCGCCGTCACGCCGCGCGGTGCACTCCACGCCCGCGAGGTCCGACCCCGCGTGGGGCTCGGAGAAGGCGATCGCCCCGATGTAGCGGCCCGCGGCGCTGGCGCGCAGCAGCTCGGCCCGCCGCTCGGGATCGGGCGAGGCGCACCCGGTGCCGTTGCCGCGGGCGATGATGCTGCCGACGCTCATCCAGGCTCGGGCGAGTTCCTCGGAGACCAGGCAGTACTCGACCACCCCGAGGCCCAGCCCCCCGTGCTCGGCGTCGACCAGGATCCCGAAGAACCCCAGCTCGCCCATCCGGTCGAGCAGCGACCGCGGGATGTCCTCGCGGCGCGGGTCGAGCTCGTCGGCGACCGGCAGGACCTCCTCCATCGCGAACGCGCGCGCGGTGTCCTGCAGGGCGCGGCGCTCCGGGGTGAGCAGCGGGGCCGCCATCGGAGCCTCCGTGCGCACCTCGTCGAGGCCCCGGCGCTTCCAGATCGGTCGTGTGTCGCTCACGGGGCCGTCGCATCCACGCAGAGCGTCCACAGCGCCGCCCGGGCCTGGGGGCTCTCCCCGCCGCGGGGCAGGTAGTGCGTCGGGCGGGGCGCGCGGTCGTGCCAGAACACCCCGGTGCTGTGTCCCGGCTCGGCGGCCGCCTGCAGCCACACCACGGTGTCGGCGCCCTGCGCCTCGGTGCGCAGCAGGGGACCGGTGACGCGGTGGAAGCCGGGCATGGAGCTCGCGACGCCGGGGGTGTCGGCCCAGCCCGGGTGCATGCTGTGCACGACCGTGCCGTCCCCGGCCAGGTCGTCGGCGAGCAGCTCGGCGAGCACCACCTGCATCCGCTTGGTGCGGGCGTACGCCGCCCCGCCCGAGTACGTGCCCTCGCGGAACTCGGGGTCGTCGATGTGCAGCGCGGCGGTGTACATGCCGCCCGAGGAGACGAACACGACCCGCGACGGGGCCGTGGGGCTCGCGCCGGCGCGCAGCACGGGGCGCAGCTCGCGGGTGAGCAGGAACGGCCCGAGGACGTGCGTCGCGAGCGCCGTCTCGTGGCCCTCGGCGGTCTCGGTGCGCTCCGGGGGCATGACGCCGGCGTTGTGGACGAGGCCGTGCACCGCGGCCTCGCGGTCGCGCACCTCCGCCGCGTAGCGCCGGACGTCGGCCAGGGAGGACACGTCGCAGGCGGCGACGTCGACGGCGGCGCCCGGGTGGTCGGCGCGCACCGCGGCGGCCGTCTCCTCGCCCCGCTCGGGATTCCGCACCACCATCTCCACGCGCGCGCCGAGGGCGACGAGGCCGCGGACGGTGGCCGCGCCCAGGCCGCCGCCGGCACCGGTCACGAGGATCGTGCGCCCGGAGAGGCACCCGTTCGGCAGCGTCGACCAGCCCGCCCGCCGCACGGTGTACCCCAGTCGTGAGTAGCCGGGCACCACCAATCGGTCCAGCGCGGCGTCGACGAGGCGGGGGAGCTGCACGATCCGCAGGTTACGCACGTGGACCGCGCCCGGCCCGGTAGGTCACAAACCTCTCAGGGGGGACAGACCGTCCCCGCCTGCGGCAGGACGCCGTCGCGCAGGTAGCCGCCGACGGCGTCGCTGATACAGGGCGTCGCCGGGTAGGCGCCGTGCCCGGCGCCGAGCCAGGTGACGAGCGTGGCCGACCCCAGCTGCGTCGTGACCCTCTCCGAGCCCGCCAGCGGGGTCACCGGGTCGCCGAGGGTGCCGACGACGAGCGACGGTGGACCCGTTGCAGGGCCCACCTCGGGCACCTCGGTGGGCACCGGCCACGACCCGCACAGCAGGGCGTCGTGGGCGAAGTACGCCCCGAAGAGCGGGTCGGCGGCGCGGGCCCGTTCGGCATCCGTGGCGACCTGGTCGGGCGTCGGGCGCTCCACGGTGTCGTTGCAGGTCAGCAGCACGCCGGCGTCGAAGCCGCCGCCGTCGACCTCGAGCGGCGCGAGCAGGCCGAGGATCCCCGCCGGGTCACCCTGGCCCGCCGACGAGATCGCGGTCGCGAGCCCGGACCACCGCGCCGGCTCCGCGAGGCCCGTGACCAGGGCCCGGGTGACCGTGCCGTCGGTGACGCGCCGGCCGTCCGCGCCGGTGAGCGGCGCCGCGCGCAGGTTCGTGAGGATGCCGGTGACGACACCCGCCGGGTCCGGTCCGAGCGGGCAGTCCGGGCGTGCGGTGCAGTCGGAGGCGAACGCGGTGAGCGCCTCGCGGGAGGCGGCGGCGCGCTCGCGGGCGCGCTGGGAGAACGTCGTGGTGGGGTCGGCGACGCCGTCGAGCACCGTGCGGCCCATCGACGCGGGGTACCGGCGCGCCCAGGTGGCGAGGACGCCCGCGCCGTCGCCGACCGCGACGACGTGGAGCCGGTCGACGCCGAGCGTGATCCGGACCTCCTCGAGGTCCTCGGCGTCGACGCCCGTGCGGTAGTCGGTGAGGGCGTTCTCGAGCACCTGGGTGCAGGTGCGCGCGGCGGTGGTCGCGGCCTCGCGCAGCGGGGCGAGGGACACCGGGTCGGCAGCGAGCGGGTCGGCGTCGACGAGGGCCTCGCGCGTGCTGGGCGTGATGCAGTCGACCGGCTCGGAGTTGCCGGTGCCGCGCAGGTCCACCCCGTAGAACGCGGTGCCCGCGAGCATCGGGGCGGGCGCGGTCGCCGCGAGCCGCACGGCCCGTTCGGAGCCGGTCGGCCCGCCGGCGTCGCCGACCACCGCGACCGGGACCGGCCCGCCCGGGGGCACGGGGCCGACCGTCACCTGCAGCACGCCGACCTCGGATCGCGACGAGCTCCCGCTGCGGCCGCCGACGGGCACGCTCTGGCACCCGAAGCGCAGGTCCCGCCCACCGAGGGCGGCGGCGCCCATCGAGGTCCGGATCGCGGAGGTGCAGTCGGTGAACCCGGCGGGCGCCGCGGGCGCCGGCAGCAGCGGGGGGAGCAGGGACGGCGCCGGCCCGGGGAGCGCGGTCTCCGGGGCGGGCACCGGGGTCATCGGGTCCTCCACCCGGGTGGCGACGGGCGGGCGCTGCGACGGCCCGACCGCGCACGCCCCGAGCAGCAGGGCGGCGCTGAGGAGGACGAGGACGACCTTGGGTGCGAGAGCGACGGCAGCCCGGGTCGTCGGACGGGGCACGCAGCGCTCCTCGCGATCTCGGGGTCTGTTTTCTCGGGGTCTGATCTCCGGGGAGTCTGACTCCCGGGGGCGGTGCCCGGTGTGAGGGGGCGGCCCGCGCGGCATGATGCCCCCGTGGACCTGCCCGTCATGCCGCCCGTGTCCCCGATGCTGGCCAAGGCCGTGCCGGAGATCCCCGCCGGGCAGCGGTACGAGCCCAAGTGGGACGGCTTCCGCTCGGTGATCTTCCGGGACGGCGGCGAGGTCGAGATCGGCAGCCGCAACGAGAAGCCGATGACGCGCTACTTCCCGGAGCTCGTCGAGGCGTTCACCGCGGCGCTGCCGACGCGCTGCGTCATCGACGGCGAGATCGTCGTCGTCGACGCCGAGGGGACGGGGCTCGACTTCGAGGCGCTGCTGCAGCGGGTGCACCCCGCCGCCTCGCGGGTGCGCAAGCTGGCCGTGGAGACCCCCGCGCACTTCGTCGCGTTCGACCTGCTCGCGCTCGGCGACGACGACCTCACCGGGCGGCCCTTCTCCGAGCGCCGCGAGCGCCTGGCGGAGGTCGTCGGCGGGCTCGAGCGCCCCGACGTACACCTCACACCGATGACCGAGGACGTCGACACCGCCCGGGACTGGTTCGAACGCTTCGAGGGCGCGGGGCTGGACGGCCTGATCGCGAAGAAGGCCGACCTGACCTACCAGCCCGACAAGCGGGTCATGAGCAAGATCAAGCACGAGCGCACCGCCGACTGCGTCGTCGCGGGCTACCGGGTGCACAAGTCGGGGCCCGACGCCGTCGGCTCGCTGCTGCTCGGGCTGCACACCGGGGACGGGTCGCTGCAGAGCATCGGCGTCATCGGGGCCTTCCCCATGGCGAAGCGCCGCGAGCTCTTCGGCGAGCTCCAGCCGCTCGTGACCTCCTTCGAGGGCCACCCCTGGGCGTGGGCCGCGCAGGAGGAGGGGACACGCACGCCGCGCGAGGCCGAGCACAGCCGGTGGAACGCGCAGAAGGACCTGTCGTTCGTGCCCCTGCGCCCCGAGCGCGTGGTGGAGGTCAAGTACGACCACATGGAGGGCGTCCGCTTCCGGCACACCGCCCAGTTCAAGCGCTGGCGTCCGGACCGCGACCCGGCGTCGTGCACGTTCGAGCAGCTCGAGCGCCCGGTGCGGTTCGACCTCGCCGAAGTGCTCACCGCTCGCTAAGAGCCGCTACTGCACCCGCGCCGGAGTCGGCGCCGAGGTGGCGTCGAGCTCGAGGCGCACGGCCGTGGGCAGGGCGGACACCGCGAAGGCCTCGCGGGCCCGGGCGAGCACCCGGCCGTCGAGGTCGGCCCACACGTCGCGGACGTCGGTGCCCTCGACGAGCGTGAGGGACAGGCGCAGCGCCGGCTTCTGCGAGGTGCCGACGAGGCGGGCGCGGGCGCGGCTCACGCCGTCGATGAGCTCGGCGTCGTGACGGACGGCGTCGCAGATCGCGGCGTGCTCGACGGTGAGGCGCTCACCCGGCAGCTCGGAGAGCGAGACGTCCGGGCGCGGCTCGGGACGCAGCGAGCGCAGCGTCCACCACAGACCGATGAGGAAGAGCACGACGCCGACACCGATGGCGATCCACCGGGCGGCGGTGGCGTGCGCGGACGCCCACTCGACGATCATCGGGTCGATCACGGGGCGCTGGGCGCGGAAGGTCCCGAACACCCCGAAGCCGACCAGCAGGGCGAGCGCCGACGCGGCGACGAGGACGAGGCCGAGGATCGTGGTCAGGGTGCGGTCCCCGCCGGCGGAGCGGGCGACGGCGGCACGCGAGCGGCGGCTCACTTGACCCCCTTGGTGGTGGTGACCGACACCGCGACGCGCGGGCGCCGGGCGAGCGGCAGGCGGGCCAGCGTCACCTCGACGAGCTCGCGCACGGTGTCGCGCACCCCCGCGGCGGGGTCGAGGGTGGCGGCCTTGACGGTGACCTTCTTGGCCGACGCCACGACGGATGCCGAGACGACCTCGTCGTGGGCCCGCACCTCGTGGCCGACGGCCCGGGCGATCGAGCGCGGCGACGTCGTCACCGTGACCTCGGGGACCGGGTCGGCGAGGAAGACGTCGTGGCGCCGGGCGACGAGACCGAGGATCAGCACGAACAGGCCGACGACGCCGACGACGATCGCGGCGGCGCGGACGCCGCCCGACTGCCAGGTCAGGCCCTCGGCCGCGGTCAGCCACGTCGGCCACGGCACGATCAGCGGGCTGGAGGTCGGCGAGACCCAGAGCGTCACCGTCTCGACCACCACCGCCAGGCCGACGATGGCCAGCAGGAGGCCGAGCAGCGGCGCGAGCACGCGCAGGAGCAGGCGCACTTCTCACTCCGTCCGGGAGGTCGGGGTCCGGGGGGTCGCCCGGGCGGCGGGGTCGGTGAGGGCGGAGACGCCGATGTCCAGCGAGCGGACGCGGTAGGGCGTGAGGGCCTGGACGCGCTCGCGGACGTGGTCGCGCACCGCGGCGGCGCTGTCGGTGATGCGGGCCGGGTAGGCCAGCGGCACCTCCAGGCGCAGGTCGACCTGCTCGCCGTACCCGGACACCTTGGCGCTGGCGCCGGATTCGCCGAGGTCCAGGCCGGCCAGGCGACGCTGGGTGCGCACGGTCCCGGCGGTGTGGTCCGCGGCGTACTCCGCGATCTTGCGGACGACGGAGAGCGCGACGTCGAGGCGCCCGCGCTCCGCGGCCTCCTCGCTGTCAGCCAGGGCCACGGCGGTGCCCGGCGCCGGGTCCGTGCTCCGCGTCGTCTCGGTGAGGGGCACCGTCCCGGCGCGCGACACCGGGGTGGTGGGGGCGTCACCCGGCGCCTGGTCCGGCGTGGCGCCCGGGGCCGCCGGACCGTCGGTCGGGGTGCTCATCGGTCGCGGCCGCGCCCGACGAACTGGTTGACGTCGAGCTCGCCGTCGAGCACACGGCCCACGACGAAGCCCAGGACCCCGAGCACGAGGGCGATGAAGAAGCCCTGCAGGCCGCCGGCGGCGGCCGCCACGCCCAGGATGAGGCCGACGAACAAGCCGGCACGGGTGGCGCTCATGACCACTACCTCCACGGTGTGCGCCGCCCCGCGCTGCGCGGGGCGGTCAAGCTCTAGAGCACGCGGGCGGACCCGCGGCGGGGGTCGTACCGGCGTGCGAGGCGACGGCCCATCCGCCCGAGGCGGGCGAGCCGGCGGTCGGACACGACGACGATCGGCGCGTCGAAGCGGGGATCGTCGTCCCCACCCGGCGCCTGCCGCAGCCTCGCCCGGAACGCGGCGAGGCCCTCGGAGAAGGCGGCCGGGTCACCGCCGACGTCGGGGTGGTGCGTGCGCACGAAGGCGCGCAGCTCCGCCCGGACGCCGACGGACGACGGGACGTTCACTCCGGCAGCTCCATGTCGGTGACGATCACGTCGACCCGCCGGGCCCCGTGGGCCCGGGCGACGATGCGTCGCAGCTCGGCCGCCGTCTTCTCGACCGGGGCGCCGTAGTGCAGGACCACGGCGATCCGGTCGGGCTCGTCGCCCTCGCCCAGCACGATGCCGGGCAGGCGACGCCCGGGCAGGTAGCTCGCCACCGTCCCGTACGGGCCGCCCGAGAGGGCCGCGACGCCCGGGTGGGCGAGCAGCTCCTCGGCGATCCGTTCGGGCAGCGGCCCGAGACCGGGAGCCTCGGGGGTCCCCGGGGCGACGGCGGTACCGCTCGGGTGGGCGGTCCGCCGGGGGTCGGGAGTGCTCACTCGACGCGGGTGCTGGGCTGCTGCTGTGCCTGCTGCCCCGAGTCGTCGTCACTGTCGTCGCCCGGCATGTGGATGTCGTTGACGGCGATGTTGACCTCGATGACCTCGAGGCCCGTCATCTGCTCCACGGCGGCGATGACGTTGCGGCGCACCGCGCGGGCCAGCTCGACGATGCCGGCGCCGTACTCCACGACGATGTCGAGGTCGATCGCGGCCTGCTTCTCGCCGACCTCGACCTGCACGCCGGCGGCCTGCGAGGTGCCGCTGCCGCCGGGGATGCGCTCGCGGATCGCGCCGAAGGCGCGGGAGACCCCGCCGCCCATCGAGTAGACGCCGGAGACGTCGCGCGCGGCGATTCCGGAGATCTTCTGCACCACGCCGGAGGCGATGGTGGTCTTGCCCTGCCCCGTGTCGTCGGCGAGGCGGGCCGGGGTGCTGCCGGTTCCGGTCCGACCGCTCGACACGGCTGCGGCCTCGGAGCCGGTGGCGGTGCTGGGGCTCTGCGTCATGGTGGGGCGCTCCCTGGTGCGCGTCGCTGGGGATCCCTGGAGGGACCACTGAACGGATCTCTACGGACCGGACGACCCGATCGTCTGCCGATCCGATACCCGTGGGACCCGTCAGCGGCCGGGTCGTCATGGATCGTCACCCGAAAGAACCACAAAGGTGACCGGCGTCTCCTACGGGCGGGGACCGCTGAGCTGATAGCGCAGGAGCAGCCCGTCGTCGTGGGCGACGACCGATGCCAGGTGCAGCGGCCGGGGACCACCCGACCCGGCGCCGGTCACGATGCGCCCGGCGGCCCCGCCCTCGAGCTGCGGCGCGAGGCTCAGGCACAGCTCGTCGACACGGCCGGCGTCCAGCAGCGCGCCGAACAGCGCCGGCCCGCCCTCGCACAGCACGCGGGTCAGGCCCCGGTCGGCGAGGGCGGCGAGCACCGCGTCGAGGGTGGAGCCGGGGTCACCGCCGACGTCGACCACCTCGGCCCCCGCACCGGTCAGGGCGCTGCGCACGGTGTCGGGCGCGGTGTCCGGCTCGGGGCCGGTGAGGAGCACGAGGGGGGCGACGGCGGTGTCGGTGAACAGGGGTGACGCCGGGTCGAGGTCCCCGCGGGTGCTGACGACGGCGATCGGCGGCACCGGCGCCTGGCCGCGCGCGCGTCGACGGGCCTCGCGCTCGGGGGAGGTGCGCGCGCCGCGGTAGCCCTCGGCGCGCACGCTGCCCGCGCCGACCAGGATCACGTCGGCGAGCTCGCGCAGCAGGCCGAAGACCGTCCGGTCCCCGGGAGCCTCGAGCCCGGACGAGACGCCGCCGACGGCGACGGCCCCGTCCGCGCTGGCGACGAAGTTGACGCGCAGCACGCCCTCGGGGTGGGCGTAGAGCTCGGCGAGGCCGTCGCGGTCCAGGTCGCTGTCCGGCGCGGCCCGGGGGCTCGTGCTGTCGAGCGGCCAGACGAGCCTCACTGGGTGTTCCTCACCGGGTCCGCCTCACTGGGTCCGCCTCACTGGGCCTTCTGCCTCAGCTCGTCGATCGCCCGGGAGGCCTCCGACTTGTTCAGTCCCTTCGGCGGCTCCTCGCCCGCCTGCTGGGCCAGGGTCTCGAGGTAGCTGGCCTGGGGACCGGTCATGGGCTCGTCGCCGGTGACCCAGTCGGTGGTGGGGCGCTCCTGGCGCGAGAGGTCGGGCTGCCCGTCCCCGTTGCCGCCGTTGCCGCCGTCGCCGTTGCCGCCCGACGGGGTCACCGAGCCCTGCAGCCGCTCGATCTCGTCGGACGCCTGCGCCTTGGTCAGCCCGGTCGGCGGCTCCTCGCCTGCCTGGTGGGCGAGCGTCTCGAGGTAGCTGGCCTGGGGGCCGGTCATCGGCTCGTCGCCGGTGACCCAGTTGGCGTTGTCCTTCTCGGCGGAGGAGGTGGTGGACGGGTCGGTGCCCTGCTGCCTGACCTCGTGCGGGTCGGTCACGGAACTCTCCTCAGTCGTGGAAATGCTCGAACAGGCGTTCGATGCTCCCGGTTACCCCGTCGCGACACGCGAACACCTCCGGCCCGTGCCCCACTAGGGTCCGGATCATGACCGGCCCCGCCGAACGGGACGAGCTGCGCCCGGTGTTCTCCCGCCCCGCCGAGACCGGCGACGGGCCGCGCGACCGCCTGGGCGACGACGAGATCCTGCCCCCACCGCGTACCAGATCGTCCACGACGAGACGATGCTCGACGGCCACGCCCGCCTGAACCTGACGACGTTCGTGGGCACGTGGATGGACGACCACGCCGGGCGGCTCTACGCCGAGTCCGCCGACAAGAACAGGATCGACAAGGACGAGTACCCGAGCACCACGGCCATCGAGGAGCGGTGCTGGCGGATCCTCGCCGACCTCCGGCAGGCGCCGTCGCCCGACGGGTCGGTCGGGACCTCCACCACCGGGTCCTCCGAGGCCTGCATGGTCGGCGGCCTCGCGTTCACGCGGCGCTGGCAGCACGCGCGCCGGGCGGCCGGCGTACCTGGACCGGCTCTCCTCGCCCATGCCCGCGGAGGGCCAGCAGCCCTCGTTCCACCACTGATCCGGCCCTGACCCAGTCCGGATGAGCCCCTGATCAGCCCCGACGCGCCCGAATTCGGGTGTCACCCGGACGGGGGCAGCGTCGTACCGCTCGGTAACGCCCCTTGGCGTCCCGGTGTGTCGCCCGGCAGACTGAGCGGCGTGTCGGGATCGATCACGAGGGCAGCGGGCTCAGGGGGTCACCAGGCCTCGCCGCGCTCTCCGGGCGACGTCGCCGCGGCCGGGATGCCCGGCCGCGACCCCTACGGCGCCACGGACAGGCGTTCCAGACGCTGAACGGCGTCACGGGGGCAGCCGACGACGCGGCGTCGTAGACACGGTGACGACGCTGTGACGATCGGTTGTCGCCACGTGGCGATGAGCACTCTTTCGGAGGCGTCCACCCCGTGCGCTGCGGCGGCGCCGGAGGTTAACGTCAGGTTGCCCCTCCGGTCGTCCACCGCCGACCGGTGCGCCGGGCTGTCTCCGGGGTGAGCGTCTCGCTCCCCACCCATGTCCACCCCCGCCGGGCGACCGGCGACCACCACCTGCACGAGAACGACAGGAGGGGCCACGTGGCTGAGTCCGGACGCGTTGCGCAGCGGACGGGGACCCTCGCCAAGGGTCGTCCGGCCGAAGGCCTCTACGACCCGGCCTTCGAACACGACGCCTGCGGCGTCGCGTTCGTCGCCGACATCGCGGGGCGTCGCGACCACCGGACGGTCAGCCGTGGCCTCACGGCCCTCATCAACCTCGAACACCGGGGTGCCCGGGGCGCCGAGCCCAACACCGGCGACGGCGCGGGAATCCTGATCCAGGTCCCGGACGGGCTCTACCGCCCCCTGCTGGCCGAGGCGGGCGTCGAGCTCCCGCCCGCCGGCCGCTACGCGGTGGGCAACGCCTTCCTCCCGGCCGACGCCGACCCCGCCGACCTCGAGGTGATCGTCGCGCACGTCGCCGCGGAGGAGGGCCTCGAGGTCCTCGCGTGGCGCGAGCTGCCCGTCGACCCCGACGGCGCCGGCATCGGCCCCACCGCGCGGGCGGTCATGCCGGCCTTCCGCCAGCTCTTCGTGGGCCTTCCGCCCGAGGTGGACCACGTCGTCGACACGCCGAACGCCGGCGACGACGACGCGGGCATCGTCCTGACCCTCGAGCGCCGCGCCTTCGCCCTGCGCAAGCGCGTCGAGCACGAGTCGCGCGCCGCGGGCGTCGAGACCTACTTCCCGAGCCTGTCCGGACGCACCGTCGTCTACAAGGGGATGCTCGCCGAGGAGCAGGTCGAGCCGTTCTTCGCCGACCTCGCCGACGAGCGCACCACCAGCTCGATCGCGCTGGTGCACAGCCGCTTCTCCACCAACACGTTCCCGGCGTGGAGCCTCGCGCACCCGTACCGCTACCTCGCGCACAACGGGGAGATCAACACGCTGCGCGGCAACCGCAACTGGATGGCCGCGCGCGAATCGATGCTCGCCACCGGCGCGTTCGGTGAGGCCGAGCTCGACCGGCTGTTCCCGATCGTCACCCCGGACGCCAGCGACTCGGCGACGTTCGACGAGGTGCTCGAGCTGCTGCACCTCGGCGGGCGCTCGCTGCCGCACTCGGTGCTGATGATGATCCCCGAGGCGTGGGAGAACCACGCCGAGATGGACACCGCGCGGCGCGCCTTCTACCGCTACCACTCGACGCTGATGGAGGCCTGGGACGGCCCGGCGCTCGCGGCGTTCACCGACGGCTCGGTGATCGGCGCGGTGCTCGACCGCAACGGCCTGCGTCCCGCCCGATACTGGGTCACCGAGGACGGGCTCGTCGTCCTGGGCTCCGAGGTCGGCGTGCTCGACATCGACCCGTCGACGATCGTGCGCAAGGGCCGCCTCGAGCCCGGCCGCATGTTCCTCGTCGACACCGTCGGACGCCGGATCGTCGACGACGACGAGATCAAGGGCGAGCTCGCCGCCGAGCACCCCTACGACGAGTGGCTGCACGCCGGGATGGTCGAGCTCGCCGACCTGCCGTCGCGGTCCCGCGACAAGTTCGACCGCCACGTGCTCGTGCGCCGCCAGCAGACCTTCGGCTACACCGGCGAGGAGGTCTCGCTGCTGCTGCGCCCGATGGCGCAGAGCGGGGCCGAGGCCACGGGCTCGATGGGCAACGACGCCCCGCTCGCGCCGTTCTCGTCGCGCAGCCGCGTGCTGTTCGACTACTTCATCCAGCTCTTCGCGCAGGTCACCAACCCGCCGCTGGACGCCTACCGCGAGGAGCTCGTCACCTCGCTGCAGGTGCACCTCGGGTCGGAGACCAACCTGCTCGACGCCTCGCCCGCGTCGTGCCGGCGCGTCGTGCTGCCGATGCCGGTGGTGGACGACGACGAGCTCGCCCAGCTCGCCGGGATCAACGACGACGGCGACATGCCCGGCTTCGCGCCGTACCTCGTCTCCGGGCTCTACGACGTCGCGGGCGGCGGGGACGCGCTGCGCACCCGGCTGAACGAGATCCGCGAGGAGGTCGCGTCGGCCGTCGAGGACGGCGCCCGCGTGATCATCCTGACCGACCGGCACTCCGACGCCGACCACGCGCCGATCCCGTCGCTGCTGCTCACCGGCGCGGTGCACCACCACCTCGTGCGCGAGAAGACCCGTACCCGGGTCGACCTCGTCGTCGAGTCCGGCGACGTCCGCGAGACCCACCACGTCGCGCTGCTGCTGGGCTACGGCGCGAGCGCGGTGAACCCCTACCTCGCGCTGGACACGGTCGACGACCTCATCGACCGCGGCGTGATCACCGGCGTCACCTCCGGCACCGCGACCCGCAACGTCGTCGAGGCGCTGGCCAAGGGCGTGCGCAAGGTGATGAGCAAGATGGGCGTCTCGACGGTCGCCTCGTACGTCGGCGCCCAGATCTTCGAGGCCATCGGGCTGGGCACCGAGGTCGTCGAGGACTGCTTCGCCGGCACCACCTCGCGCCTCGGCGGCGTGGGCTACGACGTCCTCGCCGAGGAGGTCGCGATCCGCCACCGCCAGGCCTGGCCTGCCGACGGCGTGCGGCCCGACCACCGCGAGCTCGCCGTCGGCGGCGAGTACCAGTGGCGCCGCGAGGGCGAGCTGCACGTGTTCAACCCGCACACGGTGTTCAAGCTCCAGCACTCCACGCGCACCCAGAACTACGACACGTTCAAGGAGTACACGAGCGCCGTCGACGAGCAGAGCTCGCGGCTGATGACGCTGCGCGGGCTGTTCGGCTTCAAGGACGGCGCGGACACCGGCCGTACCCCGCTGCCGATCGACGAGGTCGAGCCGGTCTCCGAGATCGTCAAGCGCTTCAACACCGGCGCCATCTCCTACGGGTCGATCTCGCAGGAGATGCACGAGGTCCTCGCGATCGCGATGAACCGTCTCGGCGGGCGCTCCAACACCGGCGAGGGTGGCGAGGACCCCAACCGCTTCACCCGCGACGCCAACGGCGACTCGCGGCGCTCGGCGGTCAAGCAGGTCGCGTCCGGGCGCTTCGGCGTCACGAGCGAGTACCTCGTCAACTCCGACGACATCCAGATCAAGATCGCGCAGGGCGCCAAGCCCGGCGAGGGCGGCCAGCTGCCCGGCCACAAGGTCTACCCGTGGATCGCGAAGACCCGGTACTCGACGCCCGGCGTCGGGCTGATCTCGCCGCCGCCGCACCACGACATCTACTCGATCGAGGACATCGCCCAGCTCATCCACGACCTCAAGAACGCGAACCCGCGGGCGCGCGTGCACGTCAAGCTCGTCTCGCAGGTGGGTGTCGGCACGGTCGCGGCCGGGGTGTCCAAGGCGCACGCCGACGTCGTCCTGATCTCCGGGCACGACGGCGGCACCGGTGCCTCGCCGCTGAGCTCGATCAAGCACGCGGGCGGGCCCTGGGAGCTCGGCCTCGCCGAGACCCAGCAGACGCTGCTGGCCAACGGCCTGCGCGACCGGATCGTCGTGCAGACCGACGGCCAGCTCAAGACCGGTCGCGACGTGGTGATCGCCGCGCTGCTCGGCGCCGAGGAGTTCGGCTTCGCGACGGCGCCGCTGGTGGTGTCGGGCTGCATCATGATGCGCGTCTGCCACCTCGACACCTGTCCGGTCGGGGTCGCGACCCAGAACCCGGTGCTGCGCCAGAAGTTCGACGGCAAGGCCGAGTACGTCGTGGCGTTCATGGAGTTCATCGCCCAGGAGGTGCGCGAGCACCTGGCGGCGCTGGGGTTCCGGAGCATCTCCGACGCCATCGGGCACACCGACGTCCTCGACACCCGCGCCGCGGAGTCGCACTGGAAGGCCGAGGGGCTCGACCTCTCACCGGTCCTGCACCGGCCGGACGTGCCGGCGGCCACCGTGCTGCACCAGGCGGTGCCGCAGGACCACGGCCTGGAGAAGGCGCTGGACCACACGCTGATCCAGCTCGCCGAGGGTGCGATCGCCGACGGCACGCCGGTGCGCCTGGAGCTGCCGGTGCGCAACGTCAACCGGACCGTCGGCACCATGCTCGGCTCCGAGGTCACCCGGCGCTGGGGCGGCGCGGGCCTGCCCGACGACACCATCGACATCACGTTCACGGGGTCGGGCGGGCAGTCGTTCGGGGCGTTCCTGCCGCGCGGCGTGACCATGCGCCTCATCGGCGACACCAACGACTACTTCGGCAAGGGTCTCTCGGGCGGGCGGCTCTCGGTGCGCCCGCACCCCGACGCCCCGTTCGTCGCCGAGCAGAACATCGTGGCCGGCAACGTCATCCTCTACGGCGCCACCGCCGGCGAGGCGTTCCTGCGCGGCAAGGTCGGCGAGCGCTTCTGCGTCCGGAACTCCGGCGCGGTGGCCGTTGTCGAGGGCGTCGGCGACCACGGCTGCGAGTACATGACCGGCGGGCGTGCGGTGATCCTCGGACCGACCGGGCGCAACTTCGCCGCGGGCATGTCCGGCGGGATCGCCTACGTGCTCGACCTCGTCGAGGGCCGGGTGAACCACCAGATGGTGGAGCTCGAGGTCGTCGGCGAGGAGGACCTGGCCGAGCTGCGCGGGATGGTGGAGAAGCACTACGCGCTCACCGACTCGGCCGTGGCCCACGCCCTGCTCACCGACTGGGACACCGCCGGACCGCGCTTCACCAAGGTGATGCCGACCGACTTCAAGCGGGTCCTCGAGGCCACCGCCGACGCCGAGCGCAACGGCCGCGACGTCAACGAAGCGATCATGGAGGCCGCTCGTGGCTGACCCCCGTGGATTCATGACCACCGGCCGGGAGCTCCCGCGCCGCCGGCCGGTCGACATCCGGATCCGTGACTGGCACGAGGTCTACGAGGAGCTCAGCCCGACGACGCTGCGCAAGCAGGCCGGGCGCTGCATGGACTGCGGCATCCCGTTCTGCCACCAGGGCTGCCCGCTCGGGAACATGATCCCCGAGTGGAACGACCTGGTGTGGCGCGACGACTGGGCCGAGGCCATCGAGCGCCTGCACGCCACCAACAACTTCCCGGAGTTCACCGGCACGCTCTGCCCGGCCCCGTGCGAGTCGTCCTGCGTGCTCGGCATCAACTCCGACCCGGTGACGATCAAGCAGGTCGAGATCGAGATCATCGACCGCGCCTGGGACGAGGGGTTCGTCCGCCCGCAGCCGCCCGAGATCAAGACCGGGAAGTCGGTCGCCGTCGTCGGCTCCGGGCCCGCGGGGCTCGCCGCCGCGCAGCAGCTCACGCGCGCCGGGCACGACGTCACCGTCTACGAGCGCGCCGACCGCATCGGCGGGCTCCTGCGCTACGGCATCCCCGAGTTCAAGATGGAGAAGAAGCGCCTCGACCGCCGTCTCGAGCAGATGGTCGCCGAGGGGACGCGGTTCTTCGCGGGCGTCGAGGTCGGCGGCCCGGCCGACGGCGACCTGTCGGTCGAGAAGCTGCGCGCCGACCACGACGCCGTGGTGCTCTCCGTCGGTGCCACCGCCTGGCGGGACCTCCCGATCACCGGTCGCGAGCTCACCGGCATCCACCAGGCGATGGAGTACCTGCCGCCGTCGAACAAGGTCCAGCAGGGCGACTACGAGCGCTCGTTCATCGACGTCGCGGGCCAGCACGTCGTGGTCATCGGCGGTGGCGACACCGGCGCCGACTGCGTGGGCACCGCCCACCGCCAGGGCGCCGCGTCGGTCACCCAGCTCGAGATCATGCCGATCCCGCCGTCCGAGCGGCCGAACGCCAACCCGTGGCCGACCTACCCGATGATCTTCCGGGTGTCGTCGGCGCACGAGGAGGGCGGGGACCGCCTGTTCTCGGTGAACACCGACGAGTTCCTGGGCGACGAGCACGGCCACGTGCGCTCGCTGCGGCTCGTCGACGTCGAGCGCGTCGACGGGCGCTTCGTGCCCGTCGAGGGCAGCGAGCGGGAGATCCCGGCCGACTTCGTCTTCCTCGCGATGGGCTTCCTCGGCCCGCAGAAGGAGGGCCTGCTCGACAGCCTCGGCGTCGAGTACGACGACCGGGGCAACGTGCGCCGCGGCGACGACTACCAGAGCTCGGTGCCCGGCGTGTTCGCCGCGGGCGACGCCGGGCGCGGCCAGTCGCTGATCGTGTGGGCGATCGCCGAGGGGCGCTCCGCCGCCGCCGGCGTCGACGCCATGCTCACCGGCCGCGACGTCCTGCCACGCCCGATCAACCCGACCGACCGCCCGTTGGCCTAGCGCCTCAGGTCCAGCGCTCTCAAGCCACGACGAGGGCCGGGGCGGGCCGGGTTCCGGAGCGAACGGGCGGTTCGCTGCTTCTAGGCGCACGAACTCCCCGGTCGCGGCGGGCGGGGACGGCTCCGGAGGCGATGCGGGCGATCACGTCGGCGTCCTTGAGCAGACCGCAGTGCCCGATGCCGTCGACGACGACGGTCTCGGCGCCCTCCGGCGCGGCGCTGTGGACGTCGACCACGACGTCGGCGCGGGAGGCGACGGCCAGCCAGGGGATGCCGGCCGGCACGGCGGGGGAGCCGGCGCGCAGGTCGCGCACGGCGCCGACGGGGAAGAGACGCGCCCAGCGGGTGCCCCGCAGCGGCGCGGCGACGGTGACGACGCGGGTGACGACGCCGTCGAGGCGCCCGCCCGCGAGGCTCGCGGCCACGATCACGCCGCCGAGGCTGTGGCCGACCAGGGTGACGGACCGGGCGCCGCTACGCCGCGCGAGGTCCGTGACCTCGTCCGCGAGCTGCGCGCCCAGCGTCGCCACGCTCGCGGTCCACGTGTAGCGGTGGGTGACGACGGCGACGCCGGGCCCGCCGAGGGCGGGGATCGTCGCGTCCCAGCAGTCCGGGCCCGCGCCGAAGCCGTGCACCAGGACGACGAGGGACCGGGCCGCGGCGACGGGGGTCTGGGGCGTCTCGCTCCGGGTGCCCACGGCGGCGATCAGCAGGGTGGTGGAGACGGCCGTGGCCACCCGCAGCGCCGCCCGGATCTCGCGGAGGTGATCGTGTACCGACGGACCCATGACCCACCTCCGTGTCCAGGAGCCGGGTCCCTCGCCCGGCATCTCTCCTGGTCACGATCGTGATCGGCGGCGGGCCGCGCGTCGGGAGGGCCTACCCCTCTTCGGGGTGGGGTCCTCCCTAGAAGCGCCCGGCGACCTGGAGCCGCCCGGCGCCCGGGCCGGTCAGGCGGGTCGGGGCGTCCGCGTCGCGGCGATGGCCGGGATGGTGACGCGCAGGCGGTGCGGGGCGACCTGCCAGTAGCGGCGCTCGGGATCGGCCCGGCGCCAGCGCTCCGCGAGCTCGGTGACGCGGTGCTCGTCGGCGGCGACCGGATGCGACCGCCAGCGGCGCGAGCGTCCGCGCACCAGCGTGTCGAGGGCGGCCCACGCCTCGTCGGCCGAGCCGTGGACGCTGACCGCCGCCGGGCCCTCGCCGTCGCCGAACAGCACCGTGTAGGCACTGACCGCGTCGTAGGTCACCTGAGCTCCTCCCGGAGCCGTCCGACGGCACCGCGGACGCGGGACCCGTGTCGGGCGGGCTCCGCTCCATACAAGCCGTCCGGGGTCGCCCCGACGAGCGCGACGGGCGGTGTCGCGCCGAGCTGAACCGATTCCGCGTCGGGTGGTCCGCCCACCCGAGTGTCCCCCGACCGGACGTGCCGCCTGCCGCAGCAGGAGCACGGGAGCGTCATACCGTCGTCGTGCGGAGCAGGTGCATCGTGATGAGACGCTCGCCCATCAGCCGGCCGATGATCCGGTCCTGCTCCGCGGCCTGCTGCCACGCGGGGTGGTCGCGGTGATGGCGCGCGATGTACTCCTCGACGCGGTCCGCCCGCTCGCTCCAGGCGGTCGGCGCCCCCGGCAGGCGGGCGGCGTCGACCTCGTCGTCCACCCGGAAGCCGGCGTCGACGATCTGCGCCTCCAGCTCGTCGCGGGTGGGGAAGTCGTTGCCCTCGGGCTCCTCGGGCAGGGGCTCGCCGGCGTGGAGCAGCACGAGCAGCCCGAGGCGCCCGCCCGCCACGAGGACACGGCGCAGCTCGGCGAGCATCCGGACGCGCTCCGCCGTGACGCACAGGACGCCGAGCGACCACGCCGCGTCGACGCTCGCCGTCGCGATCGGCAGGTCCTCGGACGCCGCCGCGGCGACGGGGAAGCCGAACAGGCGGCGCGCCGACCGCGCCGCGTGCACCATCGGCTCGGTCAGCACCGGGCGGCCCGACCAGCGGCCCTCGAGGTGCTCGGACAGCCATGCGGCGGGTCCGCCGAGCCCGGCGCCGGAGTCGAGGAACCGCTGGTCGGCGTGCAGTTCCAGTCCGCCCGCGATCCACGCGAGATCGGCGGGCGATCCGCTGCCCCGGCAGCCCGCCGGGATCGCGTGGTCGAGTCCCAGCGCCCGCACGGCCTCCTCGGTCCAGGCCGCGACCGTGTCGAACTCGGCCTCCATCGCGGAGTCGCGCGCCGACCCGCGGGCGTCGTCGGTGCTCACGAGCGCCGCCCCGCGAGCCGGGAGGCGATCTCGGCCTTGACCTCGGTGCCCACGCGCCAGCCCCGCGCGGACGCGCGGCCCGAGAGGTTCACACCGACCACCCCGGGCACCTCGAGCATCGCCTCGGCCTCGGCGACGGCGGCGTCGATCCCCGCGGCGAGCGGGTCGGGGGCGTTCAGCACGGCGGCGACCGCCTCGGGGTCGAGGGCGAGGCCCGGGAAGGCGGACAGCACGGCGGCGGTCTCCTCGTCGGTGTACACGGCGACGCCCGCGACCACCGGTAGGTCGGCGCCCGCGTCGCGCGCCTCGGCGAGGAAGGACGCGAGGTCCTCCGGAGACCCGACGTGGTTGGCGACGGCGAGGGTGGCGCCGGCCCGCTGCTTCTCCGCGAGGGCCTCGGCGCGCCGCTCGGCGGGCGGGGCGGCCGGGACGACGGCCACGGCCGCGGGGACGCCCGCGGTGGCGGCGAGGTGCGCGAGGCGGGTGCTGTCGAGGTCGAACACCTGGGTGATCTCGGGCCGCACGTCCGGACCCCGCCCGTCGCCGGTGACGCAGAGGACCCCGGCGACGCCGAGCTCGGCGAGCCCCGCGAGCTCCTGCTCGAGCACGGCGCGGTTGCGGTCGCGGCAGGTCAGGGTGATCCACGGGGCGCCGCCGGCGGCGAGGATCTCCGCCGCGATCATGGTCGGCGGGAAGTCGGGGGAGTGCTGGTCCTCGCCGATGAGCAGGCCGTCCGAGACCGGCGCCAGCGTCTCGAGGATCGTCCGCGTGGCCCGCAGGTCGTACGGCGGGGCCGTGAGGTCGGTGAGCACCACCGGCGCCGGGTCCGGCGCAGGCGCGGCGGGGACCGGCTCGGGCCACGACCGGATCGCGGCCGGCCCGGACGGGTCGCACCACGGGCAGGGGAGGCCGGCGTCCAGCTCGCAGGACCCGTCGCCGCGCACCCCGCCGCAGGGGCCGAAGACCATCCGTTTCGGACAGCCCGGGACGGGCGCGTCGATCAGCGTCGGGGGCATCGGGGTCGAGATACCGCCGCGCGACCCGGGACAAACCCCGCGGGGCGGGAGGACACACGGGCCGGGAGCCCCGTGGGACCTCTCAGCGCAGGTAGATCACGGCGGCGGCGACGAGGACGGCGAGCACGAGCAGGGCCACGACGGCGATCACGACGGTCCGGGTGCGCCTCGAGCCGGCCTGCGGATCGGCGCCTCCCGGCATGCGCGTCACCATCGTCGGGGTGTCGGGGGGCTGCGGTCCGGGACCCGGGGCCCCCGTGGGCATCGGACGGGGTCCGCCGGGCGCGGGAGGGCGGGGCGGGCCGGCCCGGGGGTCGGGCGGGGGCCACTGTCCGGGCGGGGGCCCGGGCACAGGGGGTCCGGACAGCAGGGGCTCCGGGCACAGGGGCTCCGGGCGTGGGCATCGGCGGACGGGGGCCGGGGCGCGCGGGGCCGCCGCGGTCCGGGCCGGCGTGGCCGCCCGCGGCGGGGCGCTGGTGGTAGCCGCTGTCGACGCCACCCGGGGGCCGCGCCGGTCCGCCGGGCCGTCCGGGCGGCGGCGCACCCGGGCCGGCGGGGACCCCGGGCCCACGGCCCGGTCCCGGCCTCCGCTCGGGCGCCGGCGCCCGCCCCGGGGCCTGCGCCGCCGCACGGACCGCCGCCGGGTCGCGGGGCAGCGCGCGGGTCGCGGCCACGGGGTCGGGGGAGTGGACGACGGTGGGGTTCGGGGCGTCGGTGACCGGTAGGGCGGCCGGGGACGGCGGCGGGCTCGTGGGACGGGTCCTCCCGTCGGCACCGACGGGGCGGGCCGCCGCGAGGCCGCCGACCGCCGCTGACCCCCGGGCCGCGACGACGGCGGCGCCGAGGGCGACCGCGTGCTTGGGGTGGCTGTCGACGACCGTGCGGCAGCCCAGCGCCTCGCCGACCAGGCGGGCGACGAGCGGGATGCGGGACGACCCGCCGACGAGCAGCACCGCGGTGAGCGCGTCCGCGCCGACGCCCGCGGACTCCAGCGCCCGCCGCAGCGCCTCCACCGTCGAGCTGAGCGGGGGGCGGATCATCGCCTCGAACTCGTCGCGGGTCACGGTCACCTCCTCCTGCCGCGTGGGCAGGAGGACCGGGACGTTCGCGCGGTCGTCGACCGACAGCGTCTCCTTGGCCACCACGCAGTCCTGCCGCACGCGGGCGGCCGCGGCGCGGGCCCGGGAGTCGTGCGCGTCCAGCTCGCTCACCGCGCCGCCGCAGGCCTGGTCGACGCGGTCGAGGACGGCCTCGTCGAAGTCGACGCCGCCGAGGTGCTCCATGCCCTCCGGCACGCCGAGGATCTCGACGCCCGCCGCGCGCCCGCGCAGGACGGCGGCGTCGAACGTGCCCCCGCCGAGGTCGTAGACGCCGAGCAGCTCGCCCTCGGTCAGACCGCGGGTGACGCCGAAGTGCACGCCGGCGGCCTCGGGCTCGGTGAGCATCGGCGGGTCCTCGAGCCCGGCCTCGGCCGCGACGTCCTCGAACAGCCCGCGCCGGTAGGGACCCCAGTTCGCCGGGTGGGTCAGGACGACCCGCGACGGCGGCTCGCCCTCCTCGGCGGTGATCCGCGCGAGGACGTCGCGCAGCATGGCGGCGAGGAGCTCGCCCGCCGGGCGGGCCTCGCCGCCCAGCGCGACCGGCGTCGGGTCGCCCAGGCGGCGCTTGACCCCCCACGCGACGTCGCCGGGACGGCTGCCGGCCTGCCGCGCCGCGGCGTCCCCGACGGCCAGCGACCCGTCGTCGCGGCGCAGGACCACGGAGGGTTCGGTGACCGTGCGGTCACCGAGCGGCACCATCTCGACCCGCTGCCCGTCCCGGGAGATCGCCGCGGCCACGAAGGTCGTGCCGAGATCGATCCCGAGGCTGTACGACACGTCCCCTCCTCCGGCAATCTTGACGGATAGTAACCTCGCGGCCCGTTCACCGGCGACGGATCGACGGTCGGTGACCAGCATGGAGGTCGCGATGCGCACGCGCCGTGATCGGCGACGACGGGAAACAGGGTGTCGTCCCTGCGACCGTGCGGGCTCCTCCCTCTGGCGCAGCACCCGGTCGCGGGACGAGGCTTCCCCGATGACCCCGGGGCGTGACGACGCTCGCCGGAGCGCGGATCGGTGGCGCGACCGGCAGACCCTCGAACGACGGCTGCACGACGGACCGGCGCAGCGGCTCTCGGCCCTCACCCTGCGCCTCGGGGTGCTCCGCGCGGACGCGCCGGGCCGGGACGGTGACGAGGCCTGGCACCGGGGTCTCGACGTGTTCCAGTCCGAGCTCGAGAGCGCGCTCGAGGAGCTGCGCGAGGTGGCGGGCGCGCTCTACCCGCCGCTGCTCGACGAGGCCGGCCTCGGGCCCGCGCTGCGGGAGCTGGTCACCGCCACCGGGGCGGTCGCCCGCGTCGACGTCGCCGACGTCCGGTGCGGGACCGCCGCCGAGGGCGCGGCCTACTTCGCGGTGGCCGGTTGCCTCGCCGCCGCCGAGCACGGTGCCACCGAGATCGGCATCCACGTGCGCGTGGAGAACGACGACCTGGTCCTCACCCTGACCGGGGTCGACCCCGACCAGTGCCGACCGGTGCTCGACGAGGCCGCCCCCCTGGGCGGCTGCGCGGAGCTCACCGGCCCGGCCGAGATCACCGCGAGGTTCCCGTGCGCGTAGCCGTGGCCGAGGACGGCGCCCTGTTCCGCCAGGGGCTCGTCCTGCTGCTCGAGGCGGCGGGGCACGAGGTCGTGGCCTGCGAGGCGGGCGGCGACCCGCTGGTCGCGCAGCTCTCGACGATCCCCGCCGACGTCGCCCTGCTCGACATCCGCATGCCCCCCGAGCCCGACGGCGGGCTCGTCACCGCCGAGCGGCTGCGGGCGGCGCACCCGGACATGGGGCTGCTCTTCCTGTCGCACTACGCCGAGTCGCATTACCTCATGCGCATCCTCGAGATCGGGACCGACCGCATCGGCTACCGCCTCAAGGAGAAGGTGGGCAGCGTCGAGGTCCTCTCCGACACGCTGACGCGCATCGCCGACGGCGAGATCGTCATCGAGCCGGAGCTGGCCAAGCGGCTCGTCGAACGCCCCCGCAGCGAGAAGCGGGACCTCGTCGCGTCGCTCTCGGAGCGCGAGCGCGACGTGCTCAAGCTGATGGCCGAGGGCCGGTCCAACAACGGGATCGCCTCGAACCTGTTCGTCAGCGCCAAGGCCGTCGAGAAGCACGTCGCCAACATCTTCGACAAGCTCGGCCTGCAGGCCGACACCTCGGCGCACCACCGCCGGGTGCAGGCCGTCCTGACCTACCTGCGCTCGCAGCGCGGCGACGCCTGATCATCGTGCGCACGGCCGGACGACTCGTGCGGCCGATGCTGCTCGGCGGCGTCGTCGCGGTCGTGCTGGCGGTCGTCGCGGCGCTCTGGGCCCTGCTCGCCGGGCCGGCGCTCGCCACCGTCGTCGGCCCGTTCGTCGCCGCGGCGGTCGCGGTGCCGGCGGCGCGGGCGGCCCGGCCCTGGGCGGACCGCGTCGCCGGGCGTCTCGGCCCGCGCCCGGCGCCCACGCCCTACACCGTGCTCGCCGACACCGCCGCCCGCGTCCGCGAGGGCTCGCTGGCCGACGCCCTGCCGGGCCTCGCCCGCGTGCTGGGCGAGGGCACGGCCGCCGAGCGGGCGGTCGTGTGGCTGGTCGTCGGCGACGTCCTGGTCGCCGAGGCGGCGTTCCCGCCGGACCAGCAGCCCGGCGAGCGCGTCGCCTCCCTGGGCGCGCTGCTGGCCCGGCCGGGCGTCGACCACGCGGTCCCGGTGCTCGACGGCGAGCACCTGCGGGCGGTGCTGACCATCGGCAAGGCCGGGCGACCGGTCACCGCCGGCGACCGGCGCCTGGTGCGCGACGTCGCGGGCGGCGCCCACCTGGTGCTGCAGGGCGTCGCGCGGGGCGCCGAGCTCGCCGCCCGGGTCCGGCGCGTCGACGAGCTGGCCGCCGAGACCGCCGCGTCGCGCCGCCGGCTGGAGGTCGCGCGCGAGGTCGAGCGCCGGCGTCTCGTCACCGAGCTGCAGGGCGCGACGGCCGACCGCCTCGCGGCGTTCCGGCAGTCGATCACCGACGCGGCCGGGGCGCTCGAGGAGGAGGACGACGCCGGGGACGCGACCGAGATGGCGCGCCACCACGTCGGGGAGGCCCGCGAGCGGCTGACGGAGCTGATCGACCGCTTCCGGGTCATCGCCCGCGGCGTCCACCCCGCCGTCCTGCGCGAGCAGGGCCCGCGCTCGGCGCTGGAGGAGGTGATCGCCGACCTGCCGCGGTCGGTGCACCTCTCCGGACGGCTGGCCGACCGGCTCCCGTGGGAGATCGAGTCCGGCCTCTACTACGCCGCCGCGTCGGCGATCTCGCTGCTCGCCGCGCGCGGTGGGCGCCCGCCGCTGGAGGTGCACCTCGACCGGCACGGCGACGTCGTCGAGGTCCGGGTGACCGACGACGACCCCGACGACGCCGACGAGCTGCGCGTGGCCCTCGCCGACGACGTCGACCGCCTCGCCGCGCTCGGTGGCGCGCTGGACCTCGTCGACCGCGGCGGGCGTCTCGAGCTCCGCGCGTGGTTGCCGGACCGGTTGCGGCCGGTCGTCCTGGACGCCGGGGGGAGCCGGGCGCAGCTCCACCGGAGCGGGGGCGTCGCATGACCGGGACCCTCGCGCCGCCGCCCTCCCCGTCCACCGACGACGCCCGCGACGAGGCCGGAGCCACCTCCCGGTGGACGGTGCCGGCGTGGTGGTTGGCCCTGGTCGCCTGCTCCGTGCTGACGCTCGTCTGGCTCGCCCTCGGGGCGCTGGTGGCGCTCACCGCCCACGTGCCCTCGGTGGGCGACGCGCTCGGCGCCGCCGCGGACGCGGGCAACGCCTGGGCGGGCGGGATCGTCGCGGCGGGCGAGCTCGGCGAGCCGGCCGGCCAGGCGGTGCTGGACTACCTCGCGAGCGCGGTGAACCTCGTCGTCGCCGTGGTGCTCTGGCGGCGCGGCGGGCGCACCTGGACCATCCGCCTGCTGATCCTCGCCATGATCGGCTCGGCGGGCGCGTTCAACCTCCAGGCGCACGCCGCGACGCTCGTGGTCCGGCGCGGCTCCGGGCTCGAGATCGGCGAGCTGCACCAGGTGCTGCTGCACGGCGTCGCGAGCGCGGCCTACGTCGGCGCGCTGCTGCTGTTCCCGGCGGGCGTGGCGGCCGTGCGCGGCGGGCAGCGACTGCTGGTCGCGCTCGCGGGGATCGCGCTGTTCGTCGCGGGCATGGGCACCGCGTTCCTCCCGCACACGGTGAGCTGCGTGGTGTTCTTCGGGTTCGGGGTGCCGCTGGTCGGTGCTCTGGGCGTCTCGCGCCACCTGCGCACGGGCTCGAGTCCCGAGCGGCGCGACCAGGCGCGGCTGCTGATCGCGGTGCTCACCGGCGTGCTGGCGACGGCCACCGTGCTCGCCCTGGTCACCGTCGTCATGGTCCTGCTCGGCCAGCCCGGACTCACGCTCGACGACCCGACGGCGCGCCACGACGGGGGCGGTGGGGCACCGACGGCCCTGCTCTTCTGGTTCGCCCGGCTCTCGGCGGCGGCGCTCGCCCTCGCCGTCCTGGCCGCCTACCGCCCGTGGGTGCGCTCGGCCGCCGACCGGCTGCACCGCGCGCTGACCACTGTCGTCGTGGTGGTCGCGGTCGGCGGGGCCGTCGCGCTGGCCCTCGCGGTCGCGGGTGGCGGCCCGGTCGCCTGGGTGGTCGGCGCGGTCGTCGGCGCGCTGGTCTACCTCGCGGTGTCGGCCCGGGCCGACCGGCTCGTCGAACGCCTGCTGCACGGTCGCCGCCCGACCCCGTACCGCGTCCTGCTCGAGATCGCCGAGCTCACCCGCACCGCCGCGCCGGGCACCGAGCTCGACCGCCTGCCCGAGGCGATCGGGCGACACCTCGGCGCGCGGACGGTCCGGTTGACCGCGCACCGCCCCGGCCTGCGCGACCGGGTGTTCCGGTGGCGGCGCGAGGACGCCGGCGAGGCCGACGCGTCGGTCGTCTTCCCGATCCGGCACCGCGAGGACGAGGTCGGCGTGCTGGCCGTCGACGGCGAGGCGGTCGCGGGCGGCAGCGAGCGCCGGCAGCTGCTCGCGGACGTCGCGGACAGCCTCGGCGCCGTGCTCCAGGCGCACCGCGTCGAGATCGAGCTCGAGCGCCAGCTGCGGGCGGCGGTGGCGCACGGGGAGCAGATCGCGACCTCCCGGCGGGCCGCGGTGGCCGAGATGGACGGCGAGCGCCGGGCGATCGAGCGCAACCTGCACGACGGCGCCCAGCACCACCTGGTCTCGCTGCGCCTCGCGCTCGGGCTCCTCGAGCACCAGGTCGGCGCGGGGCAGCTCGACGCCGCCCGGGACCGGCTCGGCCACATCGTCGAGCAGGTCGACACCGCCGAGGCGGTGCTCGCCGAGACCGCCACCGGGGTGTCGTCGGCGACCCTCGCCGAGCGCGGGGTCGTCGAGACCCTGCGTCTCGAGACGGCGGGCACGGACAGCACCGTCACCGTCGACTCCGCGGGCGTCCCGCCCGGGCGCCGCTACGGCACCGACGTCGAGGCGGCCGTCTACTTCTGCTGCCTCGAGGCGGTGAACAACGCCCGCAAGCACGCGCCCGGCGCGGCCGTCGTGATCACGTTCGCGGAGGTCGACGGCGTCCTGCGCTTCTCCGTGCGCGACGACGGCCCGGGCTTCGCGATCGACCCGTCCGCCGCCGGCCCCCAGCGGGGGATGCGCAACGTCGCCACCCGCATCACCGCGGTCGGCGGCACCGTCGCGCTCGACTCCGCCCCGGGGCGGGGGACGACGGTCGCCGGCTCGATCCCGCTGGCCACGACGACCCCGGACGCGACCCCGGACCCCGACCCCGCCACCGGCCCGATCACCCTGCCCGCGCCTCCCGACAGTGCCCCCGACGAGGCGCCCGGGACCAGCGCGTTCTTCGACACGGTCCGCGACCTGCTCGACGGGCTCGAGGTGCCGCCGCCGGCCGCGCCGCGGATGCGGGAGATCGTGGCCGAGCTGCATGCCCCGCCGACCCCGGACGCTCCGCGCCTGCCCGCGGCCCTGCGTGCCCGCCGCGCCCTCGACGGCCTCGAGGCCCTCGCGCGCCGGGGCACCGGAGGCCGGGACTGGTCGTGGCAGGTGCTCTACGCCGTCGAGCGCGCCCGGCTGGCGGGCGCCCGCGAGATCGCGGAGGGCGAGCTCGCCGACGCGCTGCGCCGCGGCGCGGTGGTGCTGCCCGCGGGCGACCAGGCCGCCGCGGAACGGCTCACGGGCGGCGCCGGGACGTCCGCCGCCGCCCGTCTCGGGCTGGCGGACGACGCGGGACCCGAGGACCTGCGCCGCGCCGCGCAGGAGCAGATCGCCACGTGGAAGGCCCGCGCCGGGCACCCCGCGTCGTCCCGCGCGGTGCGCGAGGCCGCGCTCGTCCTCGCTGGTGTCTGCGAGGCCGTGCTCGCGGACACCGCCCCGGCACGCGCCCGCGACTAGCCCGTGTTCCGCATCCCCGCCGAGATTCCGTTGACCGTCAGCAGCAGGGCCCGCTGCAGGTCCGGGTCGGGCTCGTCGACCTTGCGGCGCTCCGCGAGCGTGTGCACCTGCAGGTGGTGCAGCGGCTCGAGGTAGCCCTCGCGAATGTCCAGCGTGCGGCGCAGCAGCGGGTTGCCGCCCAGCAGCTCGTCGCCGGGGGTGAGCTTGAGGACCTCGCGCTCGGTCGTCCGGTGCTCCGTCTTGATGATCTCGAAGACCTCCTGCAGCTCGGGGTCGACGAGCTCGGAGACGTAGAACCCGGCGATGCGCATGTCGGTCTTCGCCAGCGTCATCTCGACGTTGGAGATGAGGTTGGCGAAGAACGCCCAGTCCCGCATCTCGTCGATGACCTCGGAGTAGCCGGCGTCGTGGGCGGCCTTCAGCCCGCTGCCGAGCCCGAACCAGCCGGGCACGATCATGCGCGTCTGGGTCCAGCCGAACACCCACGGGATCGCGCGCAGGTCCTCCAGGGACGTCTGGCCGCCGGCGCCGGGGCGCTTGCCCGGCCGCGAGCCGACGTTGAGCATCGAGAGCTCGTCGACGGGCGTGGCCTGGGTGAAGAAGTCGGGCAGGCCCTCGTGCTCGATGAGCTTCGTGTAGGCGTCCTGGGCGGCGTCGGAGATGACGTCCATCGCCTCGTCCCAGCGCTTGAGCGTCGCCGACTCCACCCGCGAGGTCTGGTGCAGCAGCGTCGCGTCCAGCACCGCCGAGAGCATGATCTCGAGGTTGTCCTTCGCCAGCGCGGGCAGCGAGTACTTGTCGGAGATGACCTCGCCCTGCTCGGTCACCTTCATCACCGCGTCGACGACGCCGTGCGGCTGCGCCGCGATCGCTTCACCGGCCGGCCCGCCGCCGCGCCCGACCGAGCCCCCGCGGCCGTGGAAGAGGCGCAGCCGCACGCCGTGCTTGGCGGCGACGTCGCGCAGCTGGCGCTGGGCCGTGTGGATCGACCACTGCGACGTGGTCAGACCGGCGCCCTTGTTGGAGTCGGAGTAGCCCAGCATCATCTCCTGGACGTCGCCACGGGCCGCGACGAGCGCCCGGTACGACGGGTCGGAGAGCATCCCGTCGAGCAGGTCCCCGGAGATCTTCAGCTCGGTGGCGGTCTCGAACAGCGGGACGATGTCGATCGACGCTGCGGCCTCGACGGAGTCGCCCTCCCCGCCGGTGATCTCGACCAGGCCCGCTTCCCGCGCGAGCACCGCGACGGCGAGGATGTCGTCGACGTTCTGCGCCATCGAGATGACGTAGGTGTGGAGGGCGTCCTCGCCGTAGGTCTCCTGCACCGTCCGGATGCAGTCGAAGACCTCGAGGGTCTCCTTGAACGAGTCGTCGCCGATCTGCTGCCAGTTGCGCCGCGGGGTCAGCGCCCGGCGCCCGGCCAGCTCCTTCGACAGCACCTCGATCCGCGCGGCGTGGTCGAGCTCGGAGTAGGGGGTCTCCAGCTCGCCGAGGCGGTCGAACAGCGACTGCAGGGCCTTGTGGTGGAAGTTCGTGTGCTCGCGGACGTCGACGCTGGCCAGGTGGAGCCCGACGGCGTTCGCCGAGCGCATGACGTCGCGCAGGCCGCCCTCGGCGATCCGCTCGCCCTGGTGGGCGCGCAGCGAGCGGTCCATGACGACGAGGTCGCGCAGGTACTCGTCGGCCCCGAGGTAGTCGCGCCCCGGCTGGTGCGGGGTGCCCTCGACGTAGCGGCGCCGGGTGTTCTCCAGCCGCGCGTGGACGTAGGAGCACTTGAGCCGGTAGGGCTCCTCGGCGTTGAGCCGCACGAAGCGGTCGTAGACCTCCGGCAGCGCGCGGCGGTCGCGGGCGAGGCTGCGCCGCAGGTCCTCGCTGACCCCCACCAGCCGCGTCGACACCGACAGCTCCTGGACGAGGTCCTCGAGCAGCTCGGACTGGATGCGCACGCCGCGCTCGCCGTAGATCCGCATCGTCTCGAGCGTCAGCTCGGCGGTGACGTTGGGGTTGCCGTCGCGGTCGCCGCCGACCCAGCAGCCCAGGACGAGGGGCCGCGAGCCCTCCGGCAGGTGCAGGCCCACGCGGCCGAGCTGCTCGTCGAGCTCGCTGAGGACCTCGGGCACGGAGCGGCGTCCGAGCTGGTCGAGGTAGTAGGACACCGACCGGGCCTCGTCGAGCACCGTCGGACGCTCGGGGCGGATCTCGTCGGTCTGCCAGATGAGGTCGACGAGACGGTGCAGCCGGACCTCGGCCTGGCCCTCGGGCAGGTCGCGGGCCAGGACGTCCGCGATCGCCCGGAGCTTGCCGAGCACCGACTGGCGCTGCGCCTCCGTCGGGTGCGCAGTGAACGTCGGCTTGAGCTCGAGGCGCGACAGCGCGGTGTCGAGCTCGTTCGGGTCGGCGTCGGCGACGAGCCGGTCCACCACCTCGTGCAGGGGACCGCGGCCCTCCGCGTGCACCGCCGCGCGCTCCTCGGCGCGGTGCAGCTGCTCGGCGAGGTTGGCCAGGTGGAAGTACGTCGCGAACGCCCGCCCGAGGACCGCGGCGGTGCCGGGGTCGAGCTCGCCGAGCAGGTCGCGGATCTCGGTGTTGCCCCCGCCCCCGAGAGGATCATGGCTCGGGACGTCGCGCACGAGCCGGCGGACCTTCTCGATCAGCTCCAGCATGTCGTCGCCGTGCTGGGCCGCGACGGTGCGTCCGAGCAGCGTCGAGAGCCGGCGGATGTCGGCGCGCAGCGCGGAGTGCTCGGACTCGGACGCGACGGTGCCCTCGGTGGAGACGCGGTCGGCTCGGGCGGAGCGCTGTCCGGTGTCGCTCATCGGTCGTCCTCCTGGTCGGCGTTCCCTCCTGGTGGTCCGCGACGGTGGGGACGCGGACCGATTGTGCCCCCGATCGGCGGTCCCGACACCCCGAGGGTCACCCCGCGCCGGCGACCTCCGGGAGCAGCCCGAGGCCGGTGAGGAGGCCGTGGTGGTCCCAGAGCGTCCGGTACTCGGTGATCCGCTCCTTGCGCACGGCGACCACCGAGATCGCGAGGACCTCGACGTGCCGGCCGGTGGGGGCGACGCCGGGCAGCAGCCACGGCAGCTCGCGGTCGTGGGTGAAGGCGACCCGTTCCTCGTCGACCACCCGGAACCGGTCGCCGGTGCGGGAGACGCGGGTGGTGGTGAGGTCGGCGGGGCGGTGGGGGAGGACGTCGTCGGCGAGGTGGCGACGCAGGGCGTCCGCGCCGCGCGCCCCGGTGCCCGCCGGGAGCGTCGAGAACGCCACGTCCGGGGTGACCCGGGCCATCGCGGCCTCGAGGTCACCGTCGCCGAAGACCGCCCTGGCGAAGGCGTCGCGGGCACGTTCTACCGCGACCATGAGGTCCTGGACGGCCTTGGTCACCTCTCGATGGTCGCACCCGGACCGCGGGTCCGGCAGCGGATGCCCCAAGGTCGGGTCGGGTCGGGTCGGGTCGGGTCGGGTCGGGTCGGGTCGGGTCGGGTCAGGCGAGGGCGTCGAGCCGGCGGGCGAGCAGGTCGCGCTCCACGTCGTTCGCCGTGAGCATCGCCGCCTCCTCGAGCGCGACCCGCGCCTCGGCGGACCGCCCGGCACGACGCAGCAGCTCCCCGCGGGCGGCGGCGAGGTAGCCGTACCCGGCGAGCCGGGGCTCGTCGGCGAGGGCGTCCAGCGCGGCGAGGCCGGCGTCGGGACCGTCGGCGAACCCCAGGGCGACCGCGCGGTTGAGCGCCACGACGGGCGACGGCCAGCGCGCGGCGAGCACGTCGTAGAGCCCGACGATCTCGACCCAGTCGGTGTCGTCGGCCTCGTGCGCGTCGGCGTGGACGGCGGCGATCGCGGCGAGCACGGCGTAGCGGCTCACGGGCCGGGCCGGCAACGCCTCGACGACCAGGGACCGTCCCTCGGCGATCATCGCGGTGTCCCAGCGGGACCGGTCCTGGTCGGCGAGCAGGACGAGCCCGCCGTCGGGGCCGGTGCGGGTCCCGCGCCGCGCGTCGGTGAGCAGGACGAGCGCGAGCAGCCCGGCGACGTCGGGGTCGTCGGGGAACCGCGAGCGCAGCAGGCGCGCCAGGTCGTGGGCGCGGTCGAGCAGGTCGTCGCGGACGAGCGTCGCCCCGGTCGGCGCCGTGTGTCCGGTGGTGAGCACGAGGTGCACGACGCTGAGCACCCCGCCGAGACGGCGCGGCATCTCGTCCGCGCCCGGGACGCGGAACGGCACCCCCGCCGCCGCGATCTTCTTCTTCGCCCGGGTGAGCCGGGCGGCCATCGTCGGCTCGGCGACGAGGAACCCCCGCGCGATCTCGGGTGTCGAGAGCCCGCCGAGCAGGCGCAGCGTCAGCGCGACCCGGGCCTCCGGGGTCAGCGCGGGATGGCAGCACGTGAACAGCAGCGCGAGCAGGTCGTCGGGCGGTGCCCCGAGGGGTTCCGGGGCCGCCTCGTCGACCACCAGCAGCGGCAGCGCCCGCTGGGCCACGGCCGCCCGGCGGTGGAGGTCGAGCGCGCGACGCCGGGCCGCGGTGGTCAGCCACGCACCCGGTCGCGCCGGGACGCCGTCGCCCCACGTGACCAGCGCCTGGGCGTACGCCTCCTGCACGCACTCCTCGGCGAGGTCGAGATCGCGCGTGACGCGCACCGTCGCGGCGAGCACGGAGGCCCACTCGCGACGGTGCGCGTCGGCGACGGCCCCGGCGGGGTCGGCGCTCATCGCGATCTCACATGTCCCGCAGCGGCCGTACCTCGACGCCGCCGAACGGCGCCGGCACCTCCCGGGCCAGCGCCAGCGCGGTGTCGAGGTCGGGCACCTCGACGAGGTAGTAGCCGCCCAGCGCCTCCTTGGTCTCGAGGAAGGGCCCGTCGGTGACCAGGGCGTCCTCGCCGGCGGCGAACCCGTCGCGGTCCTGGCTGCCACCTCCGCCCGGGCTGCGCACCGTCGTGGCGGTCGCCGTCGGGTGGAGCCATCCGCCGCCGCGCAGGACGTCCCCGTGCGCGGCGCCGAAGCGGCCGTGGGCGGCCAGGATCTCGCCGGCCTCGTGCTCACCGACCGCCGCCCAGGAGGCCTCGTCCTCGTACAGCAGGATCAGGTACTGACCCATGTCGTCTCCTCGGACTCCGGGGCCCCGCGTTCGGGGCCCTCATCATGACGTCGCGGAGCGGTCCGGGGAATCGACAGGTCCCCGCCTCCGGGTCACCGGAGGCGGTGGTGGGTGACGACGGCGCCGGTCGGGATGGTCGCCACGGACACGGTCGACCACGTCGACGCCGGGAGCGGGCCGTCGAACATCGGCAGGCCGTCCCCGAGGATCGCCGGCACCCGGGTGATGCGCAGCTCGTCGAGCAGGTCGGCCGCGAGCAGGGCACGGATCACGCTGACGCTCGAGAGCACCGCGATGTCGCGACCGGGTGCCTCGCGCAGCGCGCGGACCTCGCTCTCGAGGTCGCTCGCGACCCGGGCGTTCGACCAGGTCGCCTCGGTGAGCGTGCGGGAGACCACCACCTTCTCGACGTCGCCGAACCAGCGGGAGAGGTCGCGGCTGCGGGGGTCGGCGGCGGGGTCGTCGGCCACCGCAGGCCAGAACCCGTGGAAGCCCTCGTAGTTGGTGCGGCCCAGGAGGACGGTGTCGACGCCGCGGTAGAAGCCGGCGAAGCCGGACGCGCACTGCTCGTGCAGGGCGGTCTCGACCAGCCAGGACATGTCCCCGCCCGGCCCGGCGGCGTAGCCGTCGAGGGAGAGGGTGATGTTGGCGGTGACGGTGCGGGCTGTGTTGTCGGACATGGGGGCGTTACTCCTCGAGTGCGGACCCCGGTGCGGGTCGATCACCACGACGTCGAGCGGGAGGGTCGGCGTGGGTCAGGGTCGTCGATCCCCGGACGATCGAGCCCCTCAGCGCGAATCGCTGTGCCGATCGTCCCGGAGACCAGCACGAGGGGCACCTTGCGCATGATCGAACGGCGTCTGGGCCTGCGGAACGTGCCCCTCGCGGTCGGGAGGTCGCGGGAATGGTGGCTGCTGCGTCACCGGCGGGTTGCCGGAGGCCGCGCGCCGGGCATACAGCCCCCGATGAGCACCACCGTGGGCAACAGCCCGAACGCCGAGTCCAGCGGATCCTTCACGCGACGCGGGCCCCGGTTCACCGACCGGATCGTCGCCTCGCCGTCCTCGGAGCAGCAGTGGCAGGCCGAGCCCGGCCGCTACCGCCTGGTCGCGTCCCTGGCCTGCCCCTGGGCGCACCGTTCGGTCATCGTTCGGCGTCTGATGGGCCTCGAGGACGCGATCTCGGTGGCGATCGTCGACCCGTTGCAGGACGACCGGTCGTGGCGCTTCTCCCTCGACGAGGACGGCCGCGACCCGGTGCTCGGCTACCGGTACCTCTCGGAGGCCTACCTCGCTCGCGACCCGGAGAACGGCACCGAGAACGGGGTGTCCGTCCCGGCGATCGTGGAGGAGTCCACCGGGCAGCTCGTCACCAACGACTATCCGCAGATCACGGTGGACCTCGGGATCGAGTGGGCGAAGTACCAGCGTCCCGGCGCGCCGACGCTGTACCCGCAGGAGCTGCGCGAGGAGATCGACGCGGTCAACGAGGGCGTCTTCCACGACGTCAACAACGGCGTCTACAAGGCGGGCTTCGCGACGAAGCAGGCGCGCTACGAGGAGGCGTACACGGCGCTGTTCGCCCGGCTCGACGAGCTCGACGAGCGCCTGGCCGACCGGCGCTACCTCGTCGGCGACCACATCACCGAGGCCGACATCCGGCTGTTCACCACACTGGTGCGCTTCGACGCGGTGTATCACGGCCACTTCAAGTGCAACCGGCAGAAGCTCGCCGAGTTCGAGAACCTCTGGCCCTACGCCCGCGATCTGTACCAGACCCCCGGTTTCGGGGACACGGTCGACTTCGACCACATCAAGCGGCACTACTACCAGGTGCACACGTCGATCAACCCGACGCAGATCGTGCCGCTGGGGCCCGAGCCGTCGGCCTGGCTCGAGCCGCACCGCCGCGAGGAGCTCGGCGGGACGCCGTTCGGCCCGGACGGCACCCCGCCCGAGCCGCTCGACGCCCCGCTGCGCCCGCTCCCGCCCCTCGACATGTGAGTGAAGTTCCCGGCTATAGCCGGGAACTTCACTCACGGGTCGTCAGCCCTTCGACGCCACCTCGTCGGCGTACTTCTTCGTCATGTGCTCGACGGCCGCGGTCTGGGAGGCCGAGTGGCCCGCGCGCGCCTCGGCCGCCCGGGACTTCGCGGCCATCGTCGACTCGGCGTGGGTGCGGCCGGACCCCTGGAAGTGGGGGACCACCTGCTCGGCGACGAGCTCCCAGGACCGCTTCGTCGCCTGCGGGTTGGCCCACTCGTGGCCCATGAGCAGCATGGCGCCGAAGCCGCCCGACTGGTCGGCGAGCCGCTGGACCTGCGCGCGGCCGTCCTCCGGGGTCCCGATCGCCCCGATCCCGGCCTCGTTGACGAAGTCGATCATCTCCTTGACGTCGCCGCCCTCGACGGCCATCTGCGGGAAGGCCGCCGTCTTCTGGAAGTAGCGGAACCACTCCTCGATGCCGAACTCGACGTCGCGGTAGGCCTGCTCGCGGGTCTCGGCGATGTGCATGAGGCCGACGAGCCGCCAGCCGGAGCGGTCGGGGGTGGGCTGCCCGAAGTGCGCCGCGCGCTCCTCGACGACGCTCCAGTGGTGCGCGAGGGCGTCGAAGCCGTCCTGGCTCAGCGTCGCGCCGATCGAGAGCAGGCCGGTGCCGTGCCGGCCGGCGAGCCGCGGTCCGGTCGGCGAGGCGACGGCGGCGACGGCCATGTCGAAGCGTGGCTCGGTGTAGGGCCGCAGCTGGAGCTGGGCGTCGACGAGGTTGTGGGTCTTCGTCTGCTCGGTGACGCTCTCGCCGGCGAGCAGCCGCATGATGATGTCGAGGTTGACGTCGAGCAGCTCACGCGTGTCGGTGGGGTTCAGGCCGATCATCGCGGAGTCCGAGGGCAGCGAGCCCGGCCCGACGCCGAGCATCGTGCGGCCGCGCGTGAGGTGGTCGAGCAGCACCATCCGGTCGGCCACCCACAGCGGGTTGTGATAGCTGACCGACGTCACCCCGGTGCCGAGCTTGATGTTCTTCGTGCGCTCCGCCGCCGCCGCGATGAAGATCTCCGGCGAGGCGATGATCTCGGTGCCGGCCGAGTGGTGCTCGCCGATCCACGCCTCGTCGATCCCGAGCCGGTCGAGGTGCTCGACCAGCTCCAGGTCGCGCTGCAGCGCGAGCGTGGGATTGATGCCCGCGGGATGGAAGGGGGCCAGGAACGTGCCGAAGCGCAACCTGCTCACCGGTGCGTCTCCTCTGCGATCGGGATGTCGTGGGGGGTCGACACCGTGACGCTACGCATGACTCGTGTCACACGTCGATGCTTGCGCCGCCCTCACATGGCGCCGTGCCCCACCGGGGAGTCTCGGGGTGTGAGTGCACCCAGGAACGTCGCCCAGCACGTGCTCGACCGTCTGGCGCAGTGGGGCGTCCACCGCTTCTACGGCTACCCCGGCGACGGCATCGGCGGGTTCTTCACCGCGCTGCCCGAGCGTGACGACGCGGAGTTCGTCCAGGTGCGCCACGAGGAGACCGCGGCGTTCGCCGCCTGCGCCGACGTGAAGTACGGGGGCTCGCCGATCGGCTGCTGCGCGGTCACCGGCGGGCCCGGCGCGATCCACGCGCTCAACGGCCTCTACGACGCGAAGCTCGACCACCAGCCCGTGGTGGCCCTGCTGGGGCACACCGCGCAGACCGCGCAGGGCGGCGGCTACTACCAGGAGGTCGACCTCGGGGCCCTGTTCTCCGACGTCGCGGGCTATCTCGCCGAGGTGAAGGACCCGAGCCAGGTCCGGCACGTCGTCGACCGCGCGTGCCGCACCGCGCTCGCCGACCGCACGGTCTCGGTGATCATTCTGCCCTCGGACGTCCTCGAGGAGGACGCCGTGCCCGACCCGCCGGACGCCCACGGCTACTACCACACCTCGGCGGTCCCCTCGTCCGCGATCACGACGCCGCCCGAGGCCGCGCTCGACGCCGCGGCGGAGGTGCTGAACGCCGGGGAGAAGGTCGCGATCCTCGCCGGTGCGGGGGCCCTCGGTGCCTCCACCGAGCTGACCGAGATCGCCAACGCGCTCGGCGCCGGGATGGCCACGGCGCTGCTCGGCAAGGGCGTCGTCGACGAGCGCTCGCCCTGGAACACGGGCGCGATCGGGCTGCTGGGGACGACGGCGTCGTACCACCTGATGCGCGAGTGCGACACGCTGCTGATCGTCGGCTCGACGATGCCCTACACCGAGTACTACCCGGCGCCCGGCGACGCGCGCGCGGTGCAGATCGACGTCGACGGCTCCCGGTGCGGCATCCGCTACGACACCGAGGTGAACCTCACCGGCGACGCCGCCCCGACGCTCGCCGCGCTGCTGCCGCGGCTGCGCGAACGGACCGACCACACGTGGCGCGCCCGCGTCGAGCGCTGGACCGCCGCCTGGGACGCCTACTCGGTCCAGCGCGCCCACGCCCACACCAGCGCACTCAACCCGGAGCTCGTCGTGCGCGAACTCTCCGACCGCCTCCCCGACGACGCGCTGCTCGCCGTCGACTGCGGCACCGCCACCTCCTGGTACGCCCGCGACATCACGCTGCACGGGCGCCAGTACGGGTCGCTCTCGGGGACGTTGCTGTCGATGGGCGGCGGCATGCCGTACGCGATCGCCGCGAAGAACGCCCACCCCGACCGTCCCGTCGTGGCCCTCATCGGCGACGGCGCGATGCAGATGAACGGGGTCAACGAGCTGATCACGGTGAAGCGCTACTGGGAGACCTGGTCCGACCCGCGCTTCGTGGTCCTCGTGCTGTCCAACGACGACCTGTCCTTCGTCTCCTGGGAGACCCGCGGGATGCTCGGTGAGGCCCCCGACCCGCAGTCGCAGTCGCTGCCCGCGGTGCCCTACGCCGACTGGGCCCGCCTGCTGGGCCTCGGCGGCGAGACCCTCACCGACCGCGCGGCGATCGGCGGGACGTGGGACCGCGCACTGGCCGCCGCCCGGCCGTTCGTCGTCGACGCCAAGGTCGACAAGGACGTCCCGCTGGTGCCGCCGCACGTGACCATCCAGCAGGCCCTGAACACCGCCCGCTCCCAGCTCGCCGACGGCGACGCCCTCTCGATCATCGCCAACGGCGTGAAGGAGACCGTGGGCGCCAAGGCCCGCTCCGTGCTGGGGCTCGCGCCGAAGGAGTGATCTGTGCCCGGACCGGGGAAAGAGCCGGGCATGGCAGCCAGGGGTAAGGCGTTCGTCGCGTCCTTGTCGGGGACGTCGCTGGAGTACTACGACTTCGCCGTCTACGGCACCGCCTCGGCGCTCGTCTTCCCGCAGCTGTTCTTCCCCGGCTCGGACCCGCTGACCGGGACGCTGCTGGCCTTCACGACCTTCGCCGTCGGCTACATCTCGCGGCCGATCGGCGGCTTCGTCTTCGGGCGCCTCGGCGACACGCTCGGCCGCAAGCGGGTCCTGGTCACCACGCTGCTGCTGATCGGGTTCGCGACGTTCCTCATCGGTCTCCTGCCGACCTACGAGACGATCGGGGTCACCGCGCCGATCGCGCTCGTGCTGCTCCGCTTCGCGCAGGGCGTCGGGGTCGGTGGCGAGTGGGGGAGCGCGGTCCTGCTCTCCGGGGAGTTCGGCGACCCCCGCCGGCGCGGCTTCTGGTCGTCGGCCGCCCAGATCGGCCCGCCCGCGGGCAACTTGCTGGCCAACGGTGTGTTCGCCGTCCTCGCCGCGACGCTCACCGGCGACCAGCTCCTCGACTGGGGCTGGCGGGTCGCGTTCCTGCTCTCGGCGCTGCTCGTCGCGTTCGGCCTCTGGATTCGCCTCACGCTCGAGGACACCCCGGTGTTCCGCGCGCTGCAGGCGTCGGGGGAGACGTCGGCGACCCCGATCCGCGAGGTCATCAGGACCCAGCCGCGCGGGCTGGTCGCGGCGATCCTCTCCCGCCTCGGGCCCGACGTCTCGTACTCGCTGCTGACCGTCTACGTGCTCACCTACGCCACCCGCACCGCCGGCTTCGAGCGCGCGCAGGTGCTCTCCGCGGTGCTCATGGGCTCGGCGCTCCAGCTCGGCCTCGTGCCGGCGTTCGGCGCCCTGTCCGACCGGATCAACCGGCGTCTGGTGTCGGCGGTCGCCGTCGTCGGCGCCGGGATATGGGTGTTCGTGCTCTTCCCGGCGGTCGCGTCGGGGTCGTTCGGCCTGCTGGTGCTCGGCGTCGTCGTCGGCCTCGTCCTGCACGCGGCCGCGTACGGGCCGCAGGCGGCGTTCATCACCGAGCAGTTCTCCCCGCGGCTGCGCTCCTCCGGCTCGTCGCTGGGCTACACCGTCGCCGGCGTCCTCGGCGGCGCCGTCGCCCCGCTGCTGCTCACCTCGCTGCAGGCGGACCTCGGCTGGGCCGCCGCCGCGAGCTACGTCGCGCTGGCGTGCCTGCTGTCGGTCGTCGGCCTCGCCCTCGGCCGCAACCATGAGCCGGCCGAGGAAGAGGACCTGGTCGCGGCGGCCGCCCCTGCGGAGGCGGCGGCCGATCGCCCGTAGGGTCGCCACCATGGCGGTCACCGTGGACAACACCGACGACCTGACCCGCGCCCCCGGCGCGGCGGTCACCCCCGACACCCTGCCGAACGACCTCGACATCACCGATCTCGTCATCGGTGGCGGGGCCGAGGCCGGACCGCGCGACACCGTGCAGGTCCAGTACCAGGGCATCCGCGTCTCGGACTCCGGCGAGTTCGACTCCTCGTGGGGCCGCGGCGGCACGCCGGTCGAGTTCCCGCTCAACGGCGTGATCGACGGCTTCAAGCTCGGCATCTCCGGGATGCGCGAGGGCGGCCGGCGCGTGCTCGTCGTCCCGCCGCACCAGGGCTACGGCGCCCGCGGCGTGCCGCCGGTGATCCCGGCGAACGCGCACCTCGTCTTCGTCGTGGACCTCGTCAAGGTCAACTAGCGGCCGGCCTGGCCAGGATGTCGGGGGCCAGGCGGGGGATGAGCGCGTCGCTCGTCATCCGGTAGCCGAACTCGGCGTAGGCCAGCAGCTCGCGGTGCACGAGGTCGCCGAGCGGCCCGGGCAGCGCGCGGCGGGCGTGCTCGGCGGCGGCGCGCAGCTTCGAGCGCTCGTGCGCGGCGAGGGCGACCGCATCACCGGAGAGCCGGGTCTCAGGGGTCCCCGGGGGCGCGGTAGTGGTCATGGCGTCTCCGTAGAGGCTCAGTCGAGCAGTGAGGCGAGCAGGGCCGCGGCGCGCGCGGCGCCGTCGCCCGACTCCGGGGTGGCGGTGGCGTACTCCATCCGCCTCCCCGCGCCGAGCCGGTCGAGCCGGTGCGGCACGTGGATCTGCTGCTCGAAGTGGTGGGCAAGCGGGCAGTACAGGAACGGGCGACCCGCCTCGGCGAGCGCCGTTGCGCCTGCTGTTGCGCCTACACCCGCGCCGGCGCTGGGGTCCCGACCGGCGCTGGGGCCCCGATCCGGTCCACCTGCTCCGCCAGGCGGCGCCAGCCGTGCGCCCGCGCCGCGGCCCGCAGGGGCGCGAGCGTGCGGCGCGCGCGAGCGGGCCGGTCCCGCGCGAGCCAGGCCCGGGCGACCGACACGTAGGCGTCGGCGCCGAGCAGCCAGGCCGCCGCGGGTGGTGCCGTGACGCCCGCGAGCAGGCTGTCGGCCTCGACGAGGAGCGTGTCGTCGCCGTGTGCGGCCGCGATCTCGGCGAGCGGGGCGAGACAGCGCACCCGGCAGGCCGCCGCGCCGTCGCGCCCGGCGAGCACCAGTCCGCGCCCGGCCACGGTCCGGGCCTCGCTGACGTCCTCGGTGCTCCCGCGCTCCAGCAGCGTCCCGGCGAGCAGGGAGCAGGCGGTGGGCGTCCACCACCGGTGCCCGGCCTCCCCGCTGCGCGCCATCGCCCGCCGCCCGATGTGCAGGGCCTCGTCGAGGTCGCCCTCCAGGCGCGCGACCCACCCGAGGTGGGCGTGGAACCAGACGTCGTGGCCGCCGTAGCCCGAGTGCTCCGTCACCGCGATCGCCTCGGCGATGCGCGCGCGGGCCTCGTCCCACCGGCCGGCGGCGATGGCCGGGAACGACCCCTCGAACACGGCCCACTGCAGGAGCCCTCGGGTCTGGAGGCGCCGGGCCAGCGGCTCGAGCTCGTCGACCACGCCGGCGAGCTCGTCGACCATGCCCGCGTAGGCGTAGGCGGTCTTCAGGCCGTCGAGACCGACGAGCAGTGCGTGGTCGCCGCCGGTCTCGCGGGCGACGGCGACCGCGCGCCGGCCCTGGTCGAGGGCCTCGCCGAACCGCAGGTCGTTCGTCGCCAGCACGGCGAGGCGACCGCGGAGGTCGGCCTCGGCCACGCGGTCCCCGAGCGTCGCGGCCCGCCGAAGGCCGCCGCGGAGGTACGTGACGCACGCGGCGGGCGAGATGCCCAGCGCGATCGGCACGTCGCCGCCGAGCTGGCGCAGCACCGCCATCTCGAGGCGCCGGTCGCCGGCCTCCCGGGCCGCCTGCGCCGCGCTCCGCAGGTCGGTCCACGCCTCCTCGTGACGCTCGAGACCCTCGCGGGCGCCGGCGCGCGCCAGGAGCACCCGGCCGACGATCTCGAGGTCGGCGACGCGCTCGGCCGCGGCGAGCGCCCGGTCATGGAGCGACTCGGCGTCGCCCATCGCGCCCCGGCGCGCGGCGGCCTCGCCCGCGAGGAGCAGGGCGCGCGCCGCCCGCGGCCAGTCCTCGGCCGCCGCGGCGTGGGTCCCGACCGCCTCCGGGGTCGCCGACAGCAGGTCGGCCGCGCGCCGGTGGTGCAGGCGGCGCACGGGCGCGGGCGTGCTGGCATGGAGCACCTCATGCACGAGGTCGTTCGCGAACTCGTACGCCGCCCCGGTCGGCACGAGCAGGCGGGCGTGTGCGGCCCGCTCGCACCGGCGGGCGATCTCCGGCACCGGGAGCTCCAGCAGGCCCGCGGCCACCTCGGGGTCCACCGTCGCCCCGAGGACGGCGCCGGCCCGCAGCAGCTCCTCGACCTGCGGCCCGAGGCGCCGCACGCGCGCGAGCACCGCGGCCTGGAGGGTCTCGGGCACGCCCACCTCGCCGGAGTCGAGCCCGCGCAGGGTCTCGACGACGAACAGCGGGTGCCCGCGCGTGCGCCGGTGGATCGTCGGGGCCAGGTCGCGACGCCCGACCCGCTCGGCGAGCGCGGCGACCGCGGCGTGGTCGAGCGGGCCGAGGTCGAGGCGCTCGGCGACGTCGTCGAGGTGCTCCAGTGCCGTGGCGCCCTCCTCGGCGCGCACCGTCGCGCACACGAGGAGCCGGGCACCCCCGGGGCGCCGGGCGAGGAAGTGCAGCAGCTCGACGGTGGCCAGGCCGGCGTTGTGCAGGTCGTCGACCACGAGCGGCAGGGGCGCGGTCGCGGTGACGTCGACGAGCAGGGCGGCGAGCGCCGCGAACACCCGGCGGGGCTCGGGGGGCCCGATCGACGACGCCCCGTCGGGCACGAGGTCCGGGAAGAGGGCCGCCAGCATCTGCGCCCGGGGGCCGTCCACCGGCCAGGGCCCGGGGAGCGCCGCGAGCACCGGGCCGAGCGCGTCGACCAGGGGCTGGAGGAACAGCGAGCGCTCGGCGGCGTGGCAGCGCGCGGACGCGACCCGCCCGCCCGTGGCGGCGGCCAGCTCCGTGACATCGGCGGCGAGCCGCGTCTTGCCGATCCCCGCCTCGCCGGCGAGCAGCACGAGCCCGGACCGCCCGCGGGTCGCGGCGTCCCAGCGCCGGGTCAGCCGGGCGATCTCGTCGGTCCGGCCCACGCAGTGGCGCGCGCCCGGCGGACCGGCCCGGGGCGCGGGTCCGTCCGGGCCGGAGCCCTGGTCCCGCAGGAGCGCGAGGTACTCCTTCCGCGTCCGTGGTGCGGGTTCGACGCCCAGCTCGTCGCCGAGCTCGGTCCGCAGCCGGTGGTAGTGCTCGACGGCGCGCGAGGGCTCGCCGGCGAGCTGGTGGGCCTGCATGAGCAGGCGGTGGGCCGTCTCGTCGAACCGGTCGGCGCTCACCGCGTCGGCCCCGGCCCGTCGGGCCCGGTCGGCGTCGCCCGTGCCCAGCGCGGCCCGGGCGTCGGTGTGGCGGGCGCGCCGGACCAGCTCGCGCCACTCCGCGCCGGTCGCCGCGCGGCGAGCAGCGCGAGGGGTGGGCAACGGATGTGTCGCCCGTTCAGCGCAGCAAACGGGCGCTGTTCTGACTCGCAGTGACGATCAGGCGCCGAACGTCGCGGGCTGGCCCGTCGCCTCGATCACCGACATCCACAGGTCGCCGTCCGGGTCGACCTGGTTGCGGTGCCCCGTGATCACTGACATCGGGATGTGCACGAAGCGGCGGCGCCAGCGCACGACGACGGTCTCGGTGCGCCCGGCCATCCCGGCGTGCACGGCGGCGTGGGCGAGGCGGACGCAGTAGACGCTGTCGTAGGCGTTCGCGGCGACGCTGCGGATCGCGTAGCTCGGGTCGAGGTAGCGCACCGTCGGCGGGAGGTCGACCTCGGTCAGGTGCTCGGTGATCTTCTGCTTGAGGTAGAGCCCGATGTCGCCGAGCTTCGTGTTGCCCGAGGCGTCGGTGGTCCGTCCCTCCTGCTCGAGCAGCTCCTGTCCGGCGCCCTCCGCGACCACGAGGACGACCTGGCCGTGACGGCGCACGTGGTCCTCGACGCGGCGCAGCACCCCGTCCGGGCCGTCGAGCACGAAGGGCACCTCGGGGATGAGCACGAAGTCGGCGTCGTTGTTGGACAGCGCCGCGTAGCAGGCGATGAAGCCGGAGTGCCGGCCCATCAGCTTGACGATGCCGACGCCGTTCTCGGCGGCCTGCGACTCGATGAACACCGACGCGATGAACTTGGTGGCCTGCGCGAACGCCGTCTGGAACCCGAAGCTCTGGTCGGTGTAGGGCAGGTCGTTGTCGATGGTCTTGGGGACGCCGACGACCGCGATGTCGAGGCCGCGCTCGTCGATGAGGCTCGTGAGCTTCATCGCGCCGCGCATGCTGCCGTCGCCGCCGATGACGAACAGGACGTCGATCCCGAGCTCGACGAGGGTGTCGACCATCGCCCCGGGGTCCTGGCCGCCGCGCGAGCTGCCCAGGATCGTGCCGCCGTTGTTGTTGATGTCCCGGACGGCGCGCAGGTCGAGCTCGACGACGCTCTCGCGGTGCTTCGGCGTCAGGCCCGCATAGCCGTTGCGGAAGCCGTAGATGTGCGAGACGCGGTAGTGCTCGGTGAGCTCCTGGACGATCCCGCGGATCACGTCGTTGAGCCCGGGGCACAGGCCGCCGCACGTCACGATGCCGACGCTGGTGGCGTCCGGGGCGAAGTAGACCTTCCGGCGCGGCCCGGCCGCCTCGAGGCTGGGCAGCTGGTCGATCGGCACCCCGCGCTCCAGCAGCACGGAGACGGTGTCGTCCACGAGCACGCGGTCGTCCTCGTGGACGTAGTGCGGCGACGTGCGCTTGGTGGCCAGCATCTCCGCGAACGGGGAGTCGTAGCGGCAGTCACCGAGGCTGCGGACGCGCAGGTCGTCGAGCTCGAGCGTCACGGCGGACCCCCCGGGGTCGTCAAGAGAACGGTCGGGACGGACTGCCCGCCACGCCGCGGGGCGGTCCTCACGCTAACTCAGGACCAGGAACGATTCCGGCGCTGGGGAACAACCTCACGCGAGCAGCGGGGCGATCGTCCGACTACGGTGCGATCGTCCCGCTGCCGCCGTCTGGAGGAACCCCCATGGCCGACGACGTCGTCGTCACCCGCACCGTCGACGCGCCGCCCGAGCGGGTGTGGGAGCTCGTCGGGGACCCGGCGCGGATCGGGGACATCTCGCCGGAGTGCCACCGCGTCGACTGGGTCGGCGGCGCCACCGGGCCGGAACCGGGTGCGCGGTTCAAGGGCCGCAACCGCAAGGGCCTGCTCCGCTGGTCGACCGACGGCACCGTCGTCGAGTACGACCCGCAGCGGGCGATCAGCTGGGACGTCTCGCTGCTCGGACAGCCGGTCGCGCGCTGGGGCTTCCGGCTCGTCCCCGAGGGCGGGCGGACGCGCATCGAGCAGTACTGGCAGGACCGTCGCAGCCCGCTCGCCAACGTCGTCGGCCGCGCCCGCGCCTGGGACGTGCCGGGGGCGAACCGCCGCGGCATGGAGCGGACGCTCGACACGGTCCGCCGCTCGGTCGAGAACGGCTGAGCGACGGCGGCTCAGCCCTCCAGCGCCGCCACGCCCTCGAAGCCCGAGAGCTGGAGCACCCGCCGGGTCAGCGAGCCCGGCGGGGCCAGCACGGTCATCTCGATCTGCAGCACCTCGAGCTGGGCGCCCAGGGCGAACAGCACCCGCAGCCCGGCGCTGTCGAGGTAGGCGAGGTCGGCCAGGTCGAGCGTGACCGCCGAGGTCTCGTTCGTGATGGCCGCCGTCAGCTGCTCCTCGACCTCCAGCGCGTTCTCGAGGTCGATCTCGCCACCCATGACGATGCGGACGGCCGAGCCCTCCGGGTGGACGACGACGGACGCGGCGGTCATCGGCTGCTCCCCGTGAGGTGACGTCGGAAGGTGACGGTGGTGCCGCCGGGCCCGGCGGTCACGTCCATCTCGTCGCTGCACTGGCGGATCAGTGCGGTGCCCCGCCCGCGTTCCTGCCCGCGTGCCGGGCGCCATCGCCCGTTGTCGCGCACCGTCCCCACGACCGTCGCCCCCTCCAGCTCCATCTGCACGACCAGGGTCCCGCCGGCGGGCCCGTACGCGTGCTCCACGACGTTGGAGCACGCCTCACCGGTCGCGACGAGGATGTCGGCCGCGTCCTCGGGCGACGCCCCGGCGGCTGCGAGCCACCGGCGGACCGAAGAGCGGACGTCGGACAGGGTGCGCGTCACGGCCGGCACGACGATGCTCAGCGGCACCACCGACGGCGTGCCGAGACGGTGGGCGACGAGCATCGCCACGTCGTCGCCGACCGGGGTGGCGCCGATCATGCGGTGGAGCACCCCGCTGCACACCGAGTCGGCCTCCTCGGCCCGCACGACCTCGCACAGCGCGTCCAGGCCTGCGTCCAGGGGGCTCCCGCGCCGTTCGACGAGACCGTCGGTGTAGAGGAAGAGCAGCCCGTGGCCCGGGAGATCGATCGAGGTGGTGCGGCGCGGGGGGCCGACGGACACCCCGAGGGGAAGGTCGATCGGCACGTTGAGCAGCGCCGACTGCTCCCCGGGCTGCGCGATGATCGGCGGCAGGTGGCCTGCGCTCGACAGCGACACGCGCTCCAGCGACGGCTCGAAGATCGCGTAGAGGACCGTCGCCATGACGTTCTCCTCGAAGTGCTGCACGTTGCCGTCGAGGCGCTCGAGGACCTCCGCCGGGTCGTCCTCCTCCAGGGCGAACGCGCGCAGGGCGCTGCGCAGGCGACCCATGATCACGGCGGCCTGCAGCCCGCGCCCGACCACGTCCCCGATGACGACGCCGAGGCGCCCGGACGGCAGGGAGAAGACGTCGTACCAGTCGCCGCCGAGACCGCCCGCCTCGCCAGGGATGTACCGCGCCGCGAACTCGATCCCGGGGACCCGCGGCAGCGCGCCGGGCATGAGGCTGCGCTGGAGTGCCGACGCCGCCGCGCGGTCGAGGTCCGACAGACGCGTGCGCGTGACCAGGGCGATCCGGTCGGCGGCGGTCTGCAGAAGGTCCGCGTCATCCATCGTGAAGCGCCTCGGTGTGAGGGTGCCGACGTGCAGGACGCCCAGGACCTCGCCCTCGGCGACCAGGGGCACGCCGAGCAGCGAGCGGATGTCCTTCTCCCGCAGGATCGGGTTGAGGACGTTCGAGTGGTCGACCTCGTCGATGATCACCGGCCGGCGCTCGGCGGCGATGCGCCCGGCGAACCCCTTCCCGACGGGGATGCGGACGCCCTGGCGCACCTCCTCCTCGATCCCGCGTGCGGCGGTGGCGACCAGGTAGGTCGAGGAGGTATCCAGCAGGAGGACGGCCGCGGTGTCGGCGTCGAGCAGGGCACGCACCCGGTCCAGGAGCTCGTCGAGGAGATCCGCCACGTCCAGGTGGGCGAGCGTGGTGTCGGTGATCTGCGCGATGCGCCGGAGCCGGTCCTCGTTCGTCACGGGGGTGGTCGCGGCCATGCGGGAACGCTAGTACTCCGTCCGACCGCACGGAACGGACACCGTCCGGGTTCCCCCGGCCGCCGTCGGGGGTCCCGGCTAGCGTGGCGGGCGTGCGACTGGCCACCTGGAACGTGAACTCCGCCAAGGCCCGGGAGCCCCGGCTGCTGGGCTGGCTCGACGAGCGCGCGCCCGATGTGGTCTGCCTGCAGGAGACCAAGCTGTCGGACGAGGCGTTCGCCGAGAGCTTCGCCGCCCCGCTGGCCGAGCGTGGCTACGCCGTCGCCCACCACGGGGAGGGCCGCTGGAACGGCGTGGCGCTGCTGTCCCGCGTGGGCCTCGACGACGTCACCGACGGCCTGCCCGGCGCCCCCGGCTACCCCCACCAGGAGGCCCGCGCCGTTTCCGCCACCTGCGGCGGCCTGCGGGTCACCTCGGTCTACGTGCCCAACGGCCGTGACCCGGACGACCCGCACTACGCCTACAAGCTCGAGTGGCTCGCGGCGCTGCGCGACCTCGTCGAGGCCGGCGACCCGGACGCGACGGTGGTGGCGGGCGACTTCAACATCGCCCCCACCGACGAGGACGTCTACTCCGTCGAGGCGTTCGCCGGGTCCACCCACGTCACCACGCCCGAGCGCGAGGCGCTCGCGGCGCTGATGAAGGCCGGCCTGCACGACGTCATCCGCGAGCGCTGGCCCGACGACCGGGCGTTCAGTTACTGGGACTACCGCGGCGGCGCCTTCCACCAGGACCGCGGCATGCGCATCGACCTCGTGCTGGCGGGCGGCCCGGTCGCCGAGCGCCGGGCCGCCGCCTGGGTGGACCGCAAGGCCCGCAAGGGGACCGGTCCGTCCGACCACGCGCCGGTGATCGTCGATCTCGACGAGGCGCTGAACGGCGACCTCGGGCCGGTGGTCCCGCCGCCGTCGCTGGGGCGCACCCGCAAGAAGTAGGCCGGTCACCCCACCGGGACGGCGCGGCGGGCCCACTCCTCGATCGTCGTGGGGGTCTCCAGCACGTGGAGCCCGTGGCGCCGCACGTCACCGCGGTTGAACGCCGCGTTCATCGCGAGGTGCTCCTCGGTGAGGTCCGCGGGCAGCCCCGCCTCGACCAGCACCGCGCGCATGACGTCCTCGGGCGGGCGCTCGTAGCGCAGCCCGGGCCGGCCGATCGCTTCACCGAGCCGCCCGACAGCGTCGGGCACCGTGAGCTCCTCGGGCCCGGGCAGCTCGCGCACGCCGGCGGCGCCCGGATCGCGCAGCAGCGCCGCGGCGGCGTCACCGATGTCGGCGGTGGCCACCATCGGCAGCGCGACGTCGGGGTCGATCGTGTCGTGGTGCACGCCGGTCGCGAGCATCGGCGCCAGCGACGGCAGGAACGACTCGAAGAACAGTCCGGGCCGCAGGAGCACCACGGTGGCGTCGAGCGTGGCGAGCCGCTGCTCCTGGTCGTGGAGGGTCTCGAGGAAGCCGGTGCCCGTGGGGAGCTCGGCGCCGAGCGAGCTCAGCGCCACCACGTGGGGGACGGCGGCGTCGGCCAGCGCGCCCGCGATCGCGGTGCCCACCTGCTCCTGCTGGGCGCGGTAGCCCGGCGCGGCGAGGTCGAGGGGCATGAGGACGTAGGCGGCGTCCGCGCCGCGCAGGGCCTGCGCGAGCGCGGCCCGGTCGGTGATGTCGGCGACGTGCGGCTCGGCGCCGTGCGCGGCCGCGTCGGCGAGACGGCCGGCGTCGCGGCCGACGGCCCGCACCGACTCCCCGCTCTCGCGCAGGCGGCGCACGACGCGTCCGCCGGTGTTCCCGCTGGCCCCCAGGACAGTGATCATGATGGCGTCTCCTCCGTGCTCGGTGATCCGGTGCGTCCAACCCTGGGCCGGTCCCGCCGGACGAACCATCGCCGCGGCGCCGGTTCTCCTGCTCGATCGTCCGATCTCGTGGACGATCAGCTCTCCGATGCCGGAGGCTGGGCACCGTGACCGTCGCCGCCCATCCGCCCTGGACCCCGTCCGACGCCGTGGGCGCGGCCCTGCACGTCCTGCGGATGAGCGGGACCTTCTACTGCTCGTCCGACCTGCGCGGGCCCTGGGGGCTGCGGCTGCCCGAGACGCCGGGCTGCCTGTGGTTCCACGTCGTGACGTCGGGGACGGCGACGATCGTCGTCGGCGACGAGGTCGTCACGCTGTCCGCGTCCGACGTCGTGCTCCTGCCGCGCGGCGAGGGACACGAGATGCGCTCGACCGACCCGCCGCCCCGGTCGCCCGCGCCGAACGTCCTGACGCTGCCGCACACCTGGTACGGCGAGCGCTACGCGACGATCACCTACGGCGGCGACGGCGCGCCGACCACCATGATCTGCGGCGCCGTCCGTCTCGAGCACCCGATGGCCGAGCGGCTCGTGGCGCTGATGCCGGACATCGTCCACGTGCCGGTCTCGCCGCTCACCGCGCGCCTGCACGACACGCTCCGGCTGATCGCGCTCGAGGTGGAGGAGACCCGCCCCGGCGGCGAGGCCGTGATCACCCGGCTCGCCGACGTCCTCGTCGTGCAGATGCTGCGGGCCTGGCTGTCGCACGATCCGTCGGCGCGCACGGGCTGGCTCGGCGCGCTCGCCGATCCCGACATCGGCCGCGCGCTCGCCCTCGTCCACGCCGACCCCGCCCACGAGTGGACCGTCGCCGGCCTCGCCCGCGAGCTCGCCCTGTCCCGGTCGACCTTCGCCGCCCGCTTCACCGCCCTGGTCGGCGAGCCGGTCATGGCGTACGTGACCCGCTGGCGCATGCTCGTCGCCCACGACCGCCTCCGGGCCGGCGACACCACTGTCGCCGCCGTCGCCGGCGCGATGGGCTACCGCTCCGAGGCCGCGTTCAGCCGCGCCTTCCGCCGCGTGGTCGGCAGCTCGCCGGGCTCGGTGCGGCCGCGGGCCCGCGACGAGGTCGAGCTGCTCGGGGCGTGACCCCTCACTCGGAGACCGTGTCCTGAGGACACGGTTCGACTTTCGTCGTCACCGACCCCGCGAGACCGTGTCCTGAGGACACGGTTCGTCTTGCTCGGAACAGGCCCCGGAGCGACGGCCGGTCGGCGACCCTGGACGGTGTGGATCGGGCGACCGAGGAGGAGGACGTGACGGACGAGCTCGCCACGCTGCTCCTCGACGATCTCGGTCCCGCCCTGCAGTGGTACCGCGACGAGGTGGCCCGGACGGTGGGGCTCACGCCGAGCGAGGTGCTGTGCCTCGAGATGTGCCGGCGGAACGGGTCGATGAGCAGTGGGCGGCTCGGCGAACGGCTGGGCCTCACGCGCAGTGCGGTCGCCAAGATGCTGCGCCGGCTCGAGGAGGCCGGGCACGTCGTCCGGTTGTCCTCGCCCGACCACGAGCAGGAGATCGAGGTGGAGGTCCGGCCGCACGCCGCCCGCGACGCCGTCCTCGACGCGCAGCGTCGGGCGTTGCGGCGCTCGCTGCGCGAGATGGTGGGGAACCAGGCGCTGCGCGGCCGGAAGCACGCGGTCGCGGCCACGGCGATCGCAGGGCTGGCGACCGTCGTCTTCGCGCGCGCCCGGGCGATGGCCGACGCGACCATCGAGCGTCGGCTGCTCGCCGAGCGTCGCCGGGCCCGCGAGGCGGGGAACCCGATGCCCTGGTGGGCCCGGTGACTACACCGTCGACATCGGCCCCGCGGCCGTGACGTGCACGGCGGCCGCGCCGAGCTCGTCGGAGGCGTCGAGGTCGACCTCGGCGGTGATGGCCCAGTCGTGGTCGCCCTCGGGGTCGTCGAGGACCTGCCGCACGTGCCAGGTCCGGCCCTGCACGGTGACGCGGTAGAACGCCGGGCCGCGGGCGTCGGGACCGGAGCCGAGGGTCGGGTACTCGGCGAAGTAGGCCTCCATCGCATCGGCCCACCGGTCGAGGGAGGGGCCGTCGTCCTCGAGGGCGGCCAGGTCGGCGGGGGAGCGCCGGGCGAACAGCTCCACCCGGCGGAACATCTCGTTGCGGACGAGGACGCGGAACGCGCGCTCGTTGCGGGTCACCGGCGGCGGCCCCTGGTCGACGGGACGGGCGTCGTCGCCGGCGGCGTCGAGCTCGCTCGGGTTCGCGAGGTTCTCCCACTCGTCGAGCAGCGACGAGTCGGTCTGGCGCACCAGCTCGCCGAGCCAGGCGACGAGGTCGTCGATGTCCTCCGTGCGCGCGGCCTCGGGGATCGTCTGGCGCAGCGCGCGGAAGGCGTCGGTGAGGTAGCGCAGGACGAGACCCTCGGACCGGGCGATCTTGTAGTACGACACGTACTCGGTGAAGTTCATGGCGCGCTCGTAGAGGTCGCGCACCACCGACTTCGGCGAGAGCTCGTGGTCGGCGACCCAGGGGTGGCCCGTGCGGTAGGACTCGTAGGCCGCGCCGAGGAGCTCGGCCAGCGGCTTGGGCCAGGTGACGTCCTCGAGGAGCTCCATGCGCTCCTCGTACTCGATGCCCTCGGCCTTCATCGCCTGCACGGCCTCGCCCCGGGCGGAGTTCTCCTGGGCGCGGAGGATCTGCTTCGGGTCGTCGAGGGTCGACTCGACCACCGAGACCATATCGAGCGCGTAGGTCGGTGACTCGCGATCGAGCAGGTCGAACGCAGCGAGCGCGAACGGCGAGAGCGGCTGGTTGAGGGCGAAGTCGACCTGGAGGTCGTCGACGAGCCGTACGGTCCGCCCGCCGGCGTCGGGCTCGGGCAGGCGCTCCACGACGTCGGCCTCGAGCAGCCCCCGGAACAGCGCGATCGCCCGCAGGATCAGGCGGCGCTGGGTCGGGCGGTCGGCGTGGTTGTCCTCGAGGAGGTGGCGCATCGCGGCGAAGAAGTCCCCCGGACGGGACGCGACCTGCAGGAGCATCGCCGTCGACACCCGGAACTGGCTGGTCAGGGCCTCGGGCTGCGCCTCGATGAGCTTCTCGAGGGTCTTCTCCGACCACGAGACGAAGCCCTCGGGCGGCTTGGTCCGCACGACGCGCCGCTGCTTCTTGACGTCGTCGCCGGCCTTCGCGAGCCGCTTGGCGTTCTCCACCTCGTGCTCGGGGGCCTGGACGACGACGTAGCCGGCGACGTCGTGCCCGGCGCGGCCCGCGCGCCCGGCGACCTGGTGGAACTCACGGGCCCGCAGGTGGCGCACCCGCTGGCCGTCGAACTTGGTGAGCGCGGTGAACAGCACCGTGCGGATCGGGACGTTGATCCCGACGCCGAGGGTGTCGGTGCCGCAGATGAGCTTGAGCAGCCCGGCCTGGGCGAGCGTCTCCACGAGGCGCCGGTACTTCGGCAGCATCCCGGCGTGGTGCACGCCGATGCCGTGGCGCACCAGCCGCGAGAGCGTCTTGCCGAACCCGGCGGTGAAGCGGAAGGCGCCGATGAGCTCGGCGATCCGCTCCTTCTCGGCCTTCGAGGAGACGTTGAGGCTCATCAGGGCCTGCGCCTGCTCGATCGCCGCGGCCTGGGTGGTGTGCACGACGTAGACCGGCGCCTGCTGGCCGGCGAGGAGCTCGGTGATCGTCTCGTGCAGCGGCGTCCGGGCGTAGCGGAAGGACAGCGGGACGGGGCGCTCGGTGTGCGCCACGACCGCCGTCTCGCGCCCCGTGCGCCGCGTCAGGTCCTCGGCGAAGAACGAGACGTCGCCGAGCGTCGCCGACATCAGCAGGAACTGCGCCTGCGGCAGCTCGAGGATCGGCACCTGCCAGGCCCAGCCGCGCTCCGCGTCGGCGTAGTAGTGGAACTCGTCCATGACGACCTGGCCGACCTCGGCGCCGGGCCCCTCGCGCAGCGCCCAGTTCGCCAGCACCTCGGCGGTGCAGCAGATGACCGGCGCCTCCGGGTTCACCGCCGCGTCGCCGGTGAGCATCCCGACGTTGGCGTAGCCGAGCTGGGCGCCGAGGGCGAAGAACTTCTCCGAGACCAGCGCCTTGATCGGCGCCGTGTAGACGCTGCGCTCGCCGCGGGACATCGCGGTGACGTGGGCGCCGAGCGCGACCAGCGACTTCCCCGAGCCGGTGGGCGTGGAGAGGATCACGTTCGATCCCGAGACCAGCTCGATCAGCGCCTCGGACTGGGCCGGGTAGAGGTCGAGCCCGCGCTCGGAGGCCCAGCCGGCGAACCCCTCGTAGAGCTCGTCGGGATCCGCGCCGGGAGCGGGCAGGAGCGCCGTCGAGGTGGTCACCGGTCCATTGTCCGCGATCGCACCACCACCCGGTGTGCGGCGGCCGGGTTACGATCCGTCACTGCGGGCCGGCGACCACAGGGCCGGCCGAGGGGCGAGGAGGAGCGCGGCACGTGACCGAGGGTGGCGAGGTGGCGGCTGCGGCACCCCTCGGGCGACGCGCAGCGACCAAGGCCCGGACCCGGGAGGCGCTCCTCGAGGCCGCGCGCCGGGTGTTCGCCGCACGCGGGTACGGCCCGGCGTCGGTCGAGGAGATCGCGAAGACGGCCGGCGTCTCGGTCGGGTCGGTCTACGTGCACTTCGCCAGCAAGGAAGCGCTGTTCACCGCGCTCGTCGAGGACCAGACCTCGGTGGCGGTCGACCTGAAGTCCACGATCGTGTCGGGCGACCCGGAGGAGACGTTCGCGGCGCTCGACCGCCTGGTCTCCGACGTCGCCGACTCGCGCGAGGAGGCCCTGCTCGACGCCGAGGTCTGGCTCTACGCCGTGCGGCACCCCGAGTTCGCCGACCGTCTCGCGGAGCACGAGGTGCGCCTGGCCCGGTTCGCCACCGACGTGCTCTCCCGCGACTGGGAGAACCTCGACCCGGCCGTGCGCGACGCCGTCCGGGACGACGAGTTCGTCGTCGTCGCGGCGGCGCTCTACCACGGGCTCATCCGGCTGCGGCGCGTCCTCGGCGAGGACGCCGTGCGGGCCGACCTCTTCAGCCGCGCCCTGCGCCTGATGCTGCGACTGCCCTCCGCCGAGGAGCCCCGGAGCTAGCTGTATTGACCGGGCCCCGGCAGGACCGACCGCAGCACGGGATCGAAGGCCGCCGGGTCGTCGGCGAAGCCGATGTGGTCGCCGGGGAACAGCATCGGCTGCAGGCCCAGCGCGTCGGCCAGCGCCCGCGAGCTGCGGTCGCAGAGCTGGCCGGCGGACTCCCGGCCGATGCCCACGACGATCCTCGTGGGTCCGGCGCAGAGGGCCCCGACATCCGGCCGGAAGTGCGTCGTCGGCCGCAGGAGGTGGGCGTTCTGGTAGTCGCCGTCGGCGCGGGCCGCCGGGTCGGGCTCGCCGCCGAAGATCATCTGGATCATCTCCTCGGGCATCTCGATGGCTGCGTTGGCCAGAAACGCCCGCCACGAGCCGAGGTGGTCGCCCGCGAACCAGCGCTCGATCACGACGTCCTCGCCGGCGTGGCGCTCGTCGCGGTCTCCCAGGAGCTCGACCAGGGGCGGCTCGTGGGCGACGACGGTGTCGACGAGGCCGGGGTGGTGCTGCGCCAGCGCCAGCGCGGTCACGGCACCGCCGCTGGAGCCGAGGACGGTGACCGGCCCGCGCGTCCCGTCGGGATCGACGTGGCGGACGAGGGCCGCGACGTCGTCGGCACGCGTGGCCAGCGTCGGGGTGGCGTCGGGGTCGTCGACCGGGCTGCGGCCGATCCCGCGGGTGTCGGTGGTGAGCACGGTGTGGTCGACGGCGAGCAGATCGGCGAGGCCCGCGAACGCGTCGGCGCCCATGGGTGTGCCGAGCAGCACCACGAGCGGGCCGTCGCCACGGACCTCGTGGTGGAGCCGGGCCCCGGGGACGTCGAGGGTGGCGGTGAGGGTCTGCACAGGTGTCCTCCGGGGTCTCGTGGACGGCGTCGTGGGGGAGACCGACGCCGCGGCCGGAACTCATCGGCGGATGCCGATGATCGTCGAGGGGTACACGACGCCATGTCCTCCTCCCGATCGCGACGTTCCCGCGACCTGACCTGGTTCCCCCGCCTGCTCGGCGTGGCCACCGCCGGCTACAGCGTGGCGATCATCGCCCGCCCCGAGCTGTTCACGAAGCCCACCGCGCTGCAGGCCGAGGGAGCGCCGCTGCCGACGGCCACCGCGATCGGGGTGCGTGCCCTCGGCGGGCGCGACCTCGCGTGCGGGCTGGCCATGGCCCTCGCCCCGGCCGGCAAGGCGCTGCGCACCGCCGTGGCCGTGCGCGTCGGGTCCGACGTCGTCGACCTGGTCCTGCTCGGGACGTCGCTGCCCGACAGCACGGCGCGGGCCAAGGCGGCCGGTGTCGCCGGGGCGTGGGGCACGCTGTGCGCCCTGGGCTACCTCGCCGCGGGCGACTGATCGGCCGGCACCTCGCTGAGCCGCAGGCGGTAGACGCCGGCGGAAGGGGTGAGCGGGTGCAGGTCGTAGACGTGGACGACCTTCGGGCCGTCGTGGAGGTGGGTGTGCGTCACCGTCGGCAGTGGGGTGCCGTGGCGTGCCTCGCGCACCTCGACGCGCCCGTCGAGCGGACCCCCGACGTAGAGCAGCACGGCGTCCTCGTCGGCCGGCCCACCGGGCGGAACGGTCATGAGGACCTCCTCGGACGGCACGTCGGTCGGCGGTGCGGCTGTGAAGCCTGGGTCTGGGACGCCTGTGTCGGCGTGGCGTTCAGGGTAGGGAAAGCACGGCCCCTTGCGCAGCGTCTGCGCGGCGTCACTTTCCGGAGCCGGCGATGACCGCCGGTGACGGCATCCGGGACTGGGCGACGCCCGGCCGTCCTCCGCTCGTCCCCGAGGTCACCCTGCTGCTCGCCGAGGACATGCACCGCACGTGGTCGGCGATCGACGAGGAGGCGCCGCCGTTCTGGGCGTTCGCCTGGGTCGGCGGCCAGGCCCTCGCGCGCCACGTCCTCGACCACCCCGACCTCGTCCGGGGCCGCCGGGTGCTCGACCTCGCCTCGGGGTCGGGGCTGGTCGCGATCGCCGCCCTGCGCGCGGGCGCCACCGCGGCGATCGCCTCGGACACCGACGCGCGGGCCCGCGCCGCGATCGTGCTCAACGCGCAGGCCAACGACGTCGAGATCGACGTGGTCGGCGACGTGCTGGACGCCGACGAGCCCCTCGACGTCGACGTCGTGCTCGCCGGCGACGTCTTCTACGAGCAGCCCATGGCCCGGCTCGTCGAGCGCTTCTGCGACGAGGCGGTCGCGGTGGGCGTCGACGTCGTCGTCGGCGACCCCGGCCGCGAGTACCTGCCACGACGTCGCGTGACGGCGCTCGGGAGCTACGACGTCGTCGGGACCCTGGACCTCGAGGGCGGGGAGACGACCCGCACCACGGTCTACCGGTTCACCTGACATCGCCGCCGCGCTCCTGTAGAACCGTCACGGCTGACGGTCCGGTCGGTCGGAACGGGAGGTCGCGGTGCGCGCGGTACAGGTCGTCCGGCTCGACGGGCCGGACGCGGTCGAGGTCGCCGAGGTCGACGAGCCCACGGTCGGCGACGGCCAGGTGCTCATCGACGTGGAGGCGGCCGGGGTCGTCTTCCCCGACCTGCTGCTCAGCCGCGGCGAGTACCAGATGAAGCCCGACCTGCCCTTCCTGCTCGGCAGCGAGGTCGCGGGCACGGTGCGCGAGGCGCCGGACGGCTCCGGCTTCACCGCCGGCGACCGCGTGGCCGCGATGCCGGTGCTCGGCGGGTTCGCCACGGCCGTCGCCGCCTCGCCCGAGCTGGTGTTCCCGCTGCCCGACGCGGTGTCCTTCGACATCGGCGCCGGCCTGCCGATGAACTACCTGACCGCGCACTTCGTGCTCGAGACGCGCTGCCGCCTCGCCGAGGGCGAGACCGTGCTCGTGCACGGCGCCGCCGGTGGTGTGGGCGTCGCCTGCATCCAGTTCGCCAGGGCGCGCGGGGCCACGGTGATCGCCGTCGTGTCCTCCGAGGGCAAGGGCGAGGTCGCCCGGTCCGCCGGGGCCGACCATGCGGTGCTGGTCGAGGGGTTCAAGGACGCCGCGAAGGAGATCACCGGGGGCGCGGGCGTCGACGTCGTCGTCGACCCCGTCGGCGGCGACCGGTTCACCGACTCGCTGCGCTCCCTCGGCGACGACGGCCGTCTCGCGGTCGTCGGCTTCACCGCGGGCGACATCCCCACCGTCAAGGTCAACCGACTGCTGTTGAACAACATCTCGGTCGTCGGTGCCGGCTGGGGGGCGTACGCCTCCAAGCGCTCGGGCTTCATGCGGCGGCAGTGGGACTCGATGATCGACGACATCGCGAGCGGACGCCTCGCCCCGCCGATCAGCGCGACCTACCCGCTGGCCGAGGCCGCGTCGGCGATCAACGAGCTGGCCGAGCGGCGCGTCATCGGCAAGGTGATCGTCCACCCGCGGGAGCACTGAGCCGTGGAGCTCGCGCACACTCGTACCGGGACCGGGGAGCCCGTGCTGCTCCTGCACGGGATCACGCACCGGCGCCAGGGCTGGGACCGCGTGGTGCCGCTGCTCGTTCAGGAGCGGGAGGTGTGGGCGATCGACCTGCCCTCCCACGGCGACTCGCCTGATCTGCCCGGCGACTACGGCGGTGACATCGCCCCCCTCGCCGACGCGGTCGAGGCGTTCTGCACCGCCCAGGGTCTCGACCGTCCGCACGCCGTCGGGAACTCGATGGGCGGCCTGGTCGCCCTCGAGCTCGCGGCGCGGGGCACGGTGCGGTCGGCGACGGCGCTCTCGCCCGCCGGGTTCTGGTCGCGGGCCGAGCGGGTGTACGCCCGCGCGATCCTCGGCGGGGCCCACGCCGCGCTGGCCGTGATCCCCTCGCAGCGCCTCGAGCGGATGCTCGCCACGCCGATCCTGCGCACCGCGCTGCTCGGTCTGCTGCTGGCCCACCCGTCGCGGACCGACCCCGTGGAGGTCGGCGCCGACCTCCAGGGCCTCAGCCACCCGCGCTCGTCGTTCGCGACGATGCTCGCCCACTTCGACACCTGGATCGCGCCGGCCCGCTCCGCGGTGCCGACGACGGTCGGCTGGGGCTCGCGAGACATGCTGCTGCCCCGCTGGCAGTCCGGGCGGCTGCGCCGCGCCCTGCCCGACGCGGCGGTCTACGTCCTGCCGGGCTGCGGGCACGTCCCGATGGGCGACGACCCCGCGCTCGTCGCGGACTTCATCCTCGCCGCGACGCGCCCGCGGGCGAGCCGGGCCGCCTGAGCGGCCCGCCGGTGTGCCGACCCTCTACCTGACCCGCGGGCTCCCGGCGTCGGGCAAGACGACCTGGGCGCGGGCGATGGTGGCCTCGCGGCGCCCGGGTCGGATCGTGCGGGTCAACCGCGACGACCTGCGGCGCAGCATGGTCGATCCCGACTACTCGGCCCCGGTCGACGCGGTCGAGCGGGTGATCTCCGCGGCCGAGCGCCGGCTCGTGCAGGGCATGCTGCAGGACGGGGTCGACGTCGTCGTCGACGCCACGAACCTGCGCGCGGCCGTGGCACGCGGCTGGCTGGCGCTCGCCGAGGAGTGCGGCGCGGAGTGGCGCGTCGAGGACGTCGTCGCCGACCTCGAGGAGTGCGTGCGCCGCGACGCCGCCCGTCCGGAGCGCGAGCGCGTGGGGGAGGAGCGGCTGCGCGACCTGCACGCCCGGTTCGTGGATCCCGCGACCGGACGCCTGCCCCCGCTCGCCCCGCCGCGTCGTGCCCTCCCCGCGGCCGAACCGTGCCAGCATGGACCCGTGGCCCACGAGAACGAGTGGTACTTCTGCCTCAAGCACCAGCAGGTGGAGCCGTGGGACGGCTGCCGCGCCGCCGATCGGCTCGGTCCCTATCCCGACAAGGAGACCGCCGCGCACGCGCTCGAGATCGCCGAGCAGCGCAACAAGGCGGCGGACAAGTACGACGAGAGCTGACACCCGCTCCGCCGGTCCCCGCTAGCGGTACCAGCCCCGATGGGCGACGCGGGCGACGTCGGTGACGTGCGCCGCGAGCCGGTCGAGCTCGTCGCGCAGGCGAGCGGCGGGCAGCGACACCGCGATCGCGGCGCTCACCCGCCCTCCGGGATCGGCGATCGGGGCGCACACGCACGCGAAGCCCGCCGCGTACTCCTCGCGGTCGACCGCGTAGCCGTCGCGCCGCACGCGCGCGAGCTCGGCGTCGTAGGTGTCGGGCGAGGTGATCGTCGCGGGCGTGTAGGCCCGCCAGCGGCGAGGGTCCAGCCGGGCCCGGCGCCCCGGCCGGTGCGCCACGAGGAGCTTGCTGACCGCCAGGGCGTGCGCCATCGACGGCGGGATCCGCGGCGGCAGCTCGGGGACGAGCCCGAGACCCTGGTGCCCACGGATGTCGACGACGTCGATGTGGTCGTCGTCGGCCCACTCGACGAGATAGGTCCAGGCGCGGGTGCGCCGGTAGAGATCGCTGACGGCGTCGGAGAGGACCTCGGGCAGTTCGCGCCGCGGCGCGGTCGGGACGGGCCGCAGGCGGTAGCCGCCGGAGGACGTGCGCTCCACGTGGCCGGCCCGGAGCAGTCCCTGGACCACCGGCGTGCTCGAACGCCCGAGGTGGCCACTCAGATCGGCGAGATCGACACCTTCGGGATGGGCGGCCAGCATGCGCAGGACACGGAGCGTGCCCGGCGCGACGAGACCGGAGGTCCCGGTGGCAGCCCGCTCGGCGCGAACGTCGCCCGATCGGGGGAGTGGCACATCGATCGTCACGCCGAGTGATCTTAGGGAATCGGACATCGAGAAGGAACCGAGCTTCCCTGAGGGAAGGCTGGCACGTCCCGAGCTGGTCGGTCTCGTGCTGGTCGAATCTCGAGCTGGGCGCCGCAGGACGGGCACCGCGTGGGCGGGTCCTCGTCGGCCAGCCGCCCGCACTCGCCGCAGACCCGGTGCATCCAGCAGGCCGGGTCGCCGCCCTGGTCGTCGGCGGAGTCGTCGGAGGGCACATCGGTCACAGCGGCCTCCCGGAATGCAGAAAGCCCTGGCCGTCAACCATTCTCAGGTCGATGACCAGGGCTTCTGGGGTGGGCGATACTGGGATTGAACCAGTGACCCCTACCGTGTCAAGGTAGTGCTCTCCCACTGAGCTAATCGCCCGAGGCGCAGGCGGGAATCGAACCCGCGTACAGGGCTTTGCAGGCCCTTGCCTAAGCCACTCGGCCACTGCGCCAGGCATCCGGAGGTCATCCGGCTCGCCGTGCAGAAGTTGATGCCGAGGAGCCCTCCCGAGCGGACGACGGGACTCGAACCCGCGACCCTCACCTTGGCAAGGTGATGCGCTACCAGCTGCGCTACGTCCGCGTGTGGCCGGCGGGTTTCGGGGTTCCGACCCGCCGTTGCCGACGAAGAGAACACTACTGCACCGTGCGCCCCCCGCTTCTCGCGGGGGGGGTCTGTCAGCTCGGATCGCTCGAGAGCAGCAGGCCCAGCGCGTGCTCCAGATCCAGCCAGTCGTCCTCGGCACCCGGGGCGACGATCTCGTGGGTGCGGGCGAGGAACTCCGACACCTCACGGCTCGCGGCGCGGAAGGTGGCGTGGCCCGAGGGGGAGCTGAGTTCGATCTCGATCGACTCGGCGTCGCCGTCGGAGGGGCGGATGCGGACGTCGCCCGCGCCCGAGGTGCCGAGCAGTCCCTCGGTGAGGAGGTCCCGCGAGAACACCCACTCCACCCATCCGGCGCGGCCGGTGCGGAACGCGGCCTGCACGGCGTACGGGTCGCGAGTGTCGTAACGCATCTCGACCTGGACGGGCACGGGCGGGTTCGGCGGACCGACGAGGTCGAAGACCGCCGTCGAGCGGATCGTCGTGTGGTCGTTGAGCATGTGGCTGCCTTTCGCACGCTGCTGTCGTTCGGGGAAACGACTGGCAAGCGACCCTGTGACGGCGGTTCACCCGGCTCACGTATGCATCACACCGGACGGGCAACCACAGGGCGACTTACCCGGTTCGGTTCCGTAACGAACCACCCACCCCGGCCGGGCGTCCGTGTCTGCCCCGGGAGCACTAGCCTGACGCCTGTCTGACCCGGACATACACACCCGAGGAGAGGGTCGACCAGTGACGGACGCGTCGCGAGGAGTCCCAGAGGCGGCTCCGGAGCGTGACGACGACGGTCTTGCTGGTGTGACCGATGCCACATTGCTCGAACAGATCGGCGAGCGCAGCGCGGAGGCCCTCGAGCAGCTCTACGACCGGTTCGGGCGCCCCGCGTACTCCCTGGCCCGCCGTATCTGCGTCGACGAGTCGCTGGCGGAGGACGTGGTGCAGGAGGCGTTCCTCGTGGTGTGGCGGGACCCCGGACGGTTCGACCCGGACCGCGGCGCGGTCTCGAGCTGGTTGCTGACCCTCGTGCACCACCGCGCCGTCGATGCGGTGCGGCGCGAGGCGACCCGTCGCAAGCGGACCGTGCCACCCAGCCCCGACGGCGAGGAGTGGAACGTTCCGCCCGGACCGGGAGCCGACCAGGCGGCTCTCGGGGCGGTCGTCGCCGGGAAGGTGCGTGACGCGCTCGGTCAGCTGCCGGCCGACCAGCGCGAGGCGCTCGCCCTGGCGTACTTCGGCGGCTACACCCAGCGCGAGGTGGCGAGCCTCGTCGGGATACCGCTGGGCACGGTGAAGTCCCGGATGTTCGCCGGGACCCAGAAGCTGCGCGTCCTCCTGGGCCCGCACGTCGAGGTGGACGAGGAGGGACGATGAGCGATCAGGCCGTCCCCGACTCCCACACCGGCGCCCACGACGCCCTCGCGGTGGGCTGGGCGCTGCACACCCTCGACCGCGAGGAGGAGGCGGACTTCGCCGCCCACCTCGAGACCTGCCCGACCTGCCGGCAGACGGTCGACGAGATGCTGGAGACGCTCGGCGAGCTCGCCGAGGCCGTCGTCCCGGTCAGCCCGCCGCGCCACCTGCGCCGCCGGCTGCTCGACGCCGTGGCGGCCGAGTCGGCGGCGTCGGGCGAGGGCATCGATCTGCCCGCACTGTCCGGGGCCCCGGTGGCGGAACCGGCCGAGCCCGGGCCTGCGCCCGAACCCGCCGCCGAGGAGCGGGAGGCGACCGTCGTGCCGCTCTCGCCGCGGCGCCGGGCCTCCCGCTGGCTCGCGGTGGCCGCGGTGGCCCTGGTCGTCGCGGCGGTCGGGGGCCTGGCCGTCGCCAACCAGTCCCTGCGCACCGAGCGCGACAACGCCGCCGCCGCGGCGGCGGCCCAGGCCGAGCGCAACGCCCCCGTGGTCGACGTGCTCCGGGACGCCGGCACCCCCGGCGTCACGCACGCGACGCTGGCCGCCCCCGACGGGGCGCTCGTCGGGCTCGTCGTCGACGACGGCACCGGCGCCCGCGTCCTCACCAGCGGGCTCGGCGCCAACGGGGCCGACGAGAATCTACGTGCTCTGGGGTCTTGCCGACGGGACACCGCGGCCGCTGGGGACCTTCGACGTCACCCAGCAGACCCCGGCCGTGAGTTCCGTACCCTCGACGACGGCGGCGGTCCCGTTCGCAGGTTTCGCGGTGTCGATCGAGCCGGGCCGGACGGCGCCCGCCACGCCGACCCGAGTCGTCGCGAGTGGACAGGTGGGAACGTGAGCGAACCGGCCGAGCAGTCGACCGCGACCGCTGAGAAGGCGCCTGCCGACGACCCGGCGACCGTCACCGCTCCGCCCCGGCACCGCACCCTCCGCACGCGGCTGCGTCACCTGCGCGCCCGCGTGCGCGGCAACCCCCGCGCCAACCTGATCTGGCGCATCGTCGTCGGCGTCCTCGGCGGGCTGGTCCTCGTCGCCGGCACCATCGCGATCCCGTACCCGGGTCCCGGCTGGCTGATCGTGTTCGCCGGCCTCGGCATCCTCGCCACCGAGTTCACCTGGGCCGGCCGGCTCCTGCGCTTCGCCCGGCACCACTACGACCGCTGGATGGAGTGGGTCGGACGGCAGAGCATCGTCGTCAAGTGCCTGCTCGGCCTGCTCACGTGCGCCATCGTTCTGGCGACCCTCTGGCTGCTCGGCGCCCCGTACCTCGTCGCGAAGCTGGTGGGCCTCGGGCACTGGACCTGGCTGCAGAGCCCGCTCTGATGATGGTCTAGGCTCGTCGAGGCTGCGGGCGATTAGCTCAGGGGTAGAGCGCTTCGTTCACACCGAAGAGGTCACTGGTTCGATACCAGTATCGCCCACGCACCAAGGCCCTGGTCACAGGCTCGCAAGAGCCGCCGACCAGGGCCTTCGTCATGCGCGGCGAAGATCGAGGCAGCGGGACGGCAGCAGCCGTCAACGGCGGCCGGGGCTTCCGGATGACACCTCGGTCGCCCTAGGCTTACCGTTCGTGTCCGCTTACCGAGACGCCGGGCTGGGGTTGCTGGGCGACCCGATGCGTCGCGTGATCTTCGAGACGCTGGCACGCCGGCCCAGCTCGGTCGGCGAACTGGCCGACCAGCTCCCGATCAGCCGGCCGGCGGTCTCCCAGCACCTCAAGGCGCTCAAGGACGGCGGCCTGGTCGTCGCCCACGCCGAGGGCACCCGGCGCATCTACCGGCTCAACCCGCAGGGCGTCGCGGCTCTCCGGAGCTGGCTCGACGGCGTCTGGGAGCACGCGCTCGCCGACTTTCACAAGTTTGCCGAGCAGGCCGTCGCCGACGAGACCGCCGGCCACGGCACCGACCACCCCGACCACTCCCCGAAGGAGCAGCCATGACCACGCCGATCCCCGCGATCGAGGGCAGGACCACCGTGAACATCAGCCGTGACCGCGCGTTCGCGCTGTTCACCGGCTCCTTCGGAGCGTGGTGGCCTCGGCATTACCACATCGGGCAGGCCGAGGTCGCCGACGTGATCCTCGAGCCCGCCGAGGGCGGCCGGTGGTTCGAGCGCGGCATGGACGGCAGCGAGTGCGACTGGGGCCGGGTCCTCGCCTGGGAGCTCCCGGACCGGGTGGTGTTCACCTGGCAGATCGGCGGCGACTGGCAGTTCGACCCTGACCCGTCGCACGCCGGCGAGATCGAGGTCAGGTTCCACGCTGACGGGCCCGAGCAGACCACCGTCGAGGTCGAGCACCGCCACTTCGAACGCCTCGTCGGCGGCGAAGGCGTCTACGGCGCCATCGAGCACGGCGGCGGCGGTTGGGTCGCGCTGCTCGCCGCCTACTCCCAGATGGTCACCGCCGAGACCGGAGAGAACCCCTCGTGACCGACCCAGACCCGACCGCAGTAGGCAGTTGGAGGCTCGGCGGAACAGAGTCGAGCGCTCCGGGCGATCTCTGCGAGCGGACGCCCTAAGAATCAGAGTGGCGCTCGATGGCCCCTGCCGGGATACGGATTCCGCGACACTCGACCCACCTCAGGCCGCGAGCGGTGAGCCAGGCGCGGACCGCACCGAGGCCGCCGTCCTCCGCGACGGCCAGCAGCTCGACTTCCGCGCAGGCGCGGTGCACCCAGTTCCAGGTGTCGACGGTCAGCGCCAGTCGCATCTCCGCGTCGAGGTCCTCGGCCACGATGTCCTCGTCGGTCGCTCTAGCGCCAGCCCGGCGAACCTCCGCAGCTCTCGGTGACCGACGGACCAGGTGAGCTGGTGTGGGCCCTCGGAGGCCTGCTCCCACTCCCACCAGCGCGCCAGGGCCGTCTCCCGCGAGGAGCTGCGATCGAGGTCCGGGCGCCCGCGCGTCGCCCTTCCTTGCGGTGCGACCCGGGGCGACACGGTGACTACATGGGCAATCTTCGTGAAGTAGTCCGCCAGGTCCCGTCCCCCGAGCTGGCCCCGGGCGCAGGTCCCGGCTGTGGTCCTCGGAGGTCCGAAAGGTCAGCCCTTGTCGACGGGGCGCCCGGAGGCGATCCAGCCCTTTGTGCCGCCGGCTACCGAGACGGCCTTGATGCGGTGTCGGCCGAGTAGCTCGGCGCCCTGGGAGCTGCGGCCACCGGACTGGCAGACGACGTGGACCTCGCGGTCGGTGGGGATTTCTGCGAGGCGGTCGCCGAGTTCGGGTAGCGGGATGAGCTGGGCGCCGGGGATGTGGCCCTCGGCGTATTCGTCGGGGTTGCGAACGTCGATCAGGGTGACTTCGCCCGCGTCGCGCGCGGCGGCGAGGTCGTCGATAGTGGTCTCGCGGATGTCCATGGGGTGTTCCCCTTTGTGGGCCGTTCTCGATGAATGAGGACAGGTCAGGTGGTGGAGAGCGTGACGATCGTCTGGGTGGCGACACCGGCGGCCACGATCAGGACCAGGACGGCGAATCCGCGTCTCAGGGTGGCGGCACGAAGCCGGCGGGCGAGCCAGCTGGCGGGTAGCGAGGTGAGGATCGCGGCGCCGGCGAACGGGGCGATGATCGACCAGTCCAGTCCGGCTCCGCTGCCGCTGCTCGCTGCGGCGAGGTAGGGCACGAGCCCGGCCACGGCGTTGATGACGATGATGACCAGCGAGGTGGCCACTGCGGTGGGGGTGCGCAGGCCGAGCGCGACGATGAGGGCGGGTACGAGCAGGAACCCGCCGCCGACGCCGAGCAGGCCGGTGAGGAACCCGACGAGCAGCCCGACGGCGATGGCGCGGGGTAGGCAACGGCGCCAGGCGACTCCGCCGCCGGGCAGTTCGCAGACCCCGCCGGTCTCGTCGTTGCCGCGCAGCATGCGCAGGCCGGCGAGGACCATGATCGCGGCGAACGCGAGCATGAGCCATTGGTCGTCGAGCTGGTGGTTGACCACCCCACCGACGATGGCGGTGGGGATACCGGCGGCGCCGATGACGATGGCGAGGCGCCAGTTGACCTCGCGGCGGGCTCGGGGGGCGACGGCGACGGCCGAGGCGAGCCCGATCACCACCAGCGATGCCGGCACCGCGGAGGCGAGCGGGAGACCGAGTCCGTAGACCAGGGCGGGGACGGCGAGGATGCCGCCACCGCCTCCGACCAGGCCGAGCAGGGCACCGAGGACCAGCCCGAAACCCGCCGCGAGCAGGCTCACCGCTGCGTACTCCGTCGTCTGGCCCGGAGGGCGGCGAGGGTGTCGGCGGTGTCCGGTTCGGTGGTCCCGCGGTTGATCGGGAGCCGGGCGAGCGCGGCGCCCATGGCGCAGGTGTCGGTGAGCGCGGAGAACGTCAGCCCGGCGCCGATTCCGCCGGCGAGAAGCCGCGCCTCTGGGCGAGAGAGGCGACCGGCGGCGAGCCCCAGGACGACAAGGGAACCGGCGACGAGGCGGACCTGGCGTTCCAGGGCCCAGGCTTTGCGGCCGGTGACGACGTCGCCGCCGGCGGCGGTGTAGGCGGGCAGCCCGCCGTCGAGGACGTGGGCGCGGTCGAGCCCGACGGCGGCGAGGTGGCGGCGGGCCTGCTCGGCGCGGACCCCGGACTGGCAGACCAGGACGACGGGGGTGTCGAGGTGGGCGGCGAGGTCGCTGGTGTGCTCGGCCAGGGTCGCGAGCGGGACGTGGGAGGAGCCGCGGATGTGGGCGGCCTCGTACTCGGCGGCGCTGCGCACGTCGAGGACCATCGGCCCGCCGATGCGGGTGTCGCTGTCGTCCGCGTACCGGGCAGCGAGAGTGGCGGCGTCGATGCTGCCGCCGGGCTCGGGGGTGAGGTCGTGGATGGCGCTGGTCATGTGTGGTGTCCTCCTCGTCGGGAGGTGCCGGTGGCCCGACCACAGGGGGCAGGCCGCCGGCACCGTCTCGGAGTCAGGTGGTCAGCGGCCGGCGGTCGCGGGCTCGGTGCTGACGGCGAGCCCGGCCTCGGCGGCGTTCGGCCAGTCGTCGTTGATCAGGACCAGGTCGCGGCCGGGGCGGTCGAGCATCGAGGCGGCGATCGAGGCGCGGTAGCCGGAGCCGCAGTAGACCCAGACCTCACCCTCGGGTACCTCGTCGCGGCGTGCGGGCAGCTCGTGCAGCGGGATGTGCACCGATCCCCGAACGCCGCCGGAGGCGCGTTCTTCGTCGCGGCGGGCGTCGAGGACGAACGGGTCGTGCTCGTCGAGTCGCCGCCGCGAGGCCCTGGAAGTCCGAGACCGGGTAGGACCGCAGGCCTTGCCCGGCCTCGAGGGAGTCGAGGGGTCCGGTGGCGGCGCCGGCGAACCGGTCGATGCCGATTCGGACCAGTTCGCGCTGGGCCTCGGCGACCTGCTCGGGGTTCTCGCCGATGAGCGTGAGGTCGGCGTCGAAGTCGAAGGTCCAGCCGAAGTAGGTCACGAACGGGGTGGAGAGCTCGAAGCCCAGCGAGCCGGGAAGGTGTCCGGCGGCGAACGCGGTGCGATCACGCAGGTCGACCACCCACTGCCCGGCTTCCAGGCGGCGGCGCAGCTCGGCGGGGTCGACCGGCTCCGGTGGCGTCAGGTCGACCGGGGAGGGGCCGGCGGCGTTGGCCGGGGCCCATCCGGGCGTAGTAGGTCGGGAAGGCCCCGAGCCCGGCGATCAGGGTGTCGACGAAGTCCTGCTCGTCCTGGGTCAGGGCCGGGTTGGTGGTGGCCTCCTGTCCCACGGTGGAACCGTCGGCCCCGGAGGCGGGGGTGCTGGCGCAGAAGCTGCCGAAGCCGTGGGTGGGGTACACCGCGGCCTCGCCGGGCAGCTCGGCGACCAGGCGGCGCACCGAGTGGTACTGGGCGTGGGTCAGCTCCACGGTGTCGTCGGGGGAGACGAGGTCGGTGCGTCCGGTCGTGCCGTAGAGCATCGACCCGCCGGTGAACACCGCGGCCACCGTCCCGCTCTCGTCGAGCAGGGCGTAGGACAGGTGGTGGTGGGTGTGGCCGGGGGTCGCGATCGCCCGCAGCCGCATCGACCCGACCGTGACTTCGTCGCCATCCGCGATCGGGGTGCGGTCGAAGCCGACCTCGTCGGCGGCGTTGACCAGGTAGGTCGCGCCGGTGCGGGCGGCGAGGTCGAGCCCGCCGGTGACGTAGTCGTTGTGGATGTGGGTCTCGGCGACGTGGGTGATTACAGCTCCGACCTCGTTCGCCAGGTCCAGGACCCGGTCGATGTCGCGCTGGGGGTCGATGACGACCGCGACCGTGCCGTCGCTGGCCAGGTAGCTGCGGTCACCGAGCCCGGAGGTCTCGATGGTCCTGATGTCGATCATGTTGGTTCCCTACCCGGTAGGGTATCTACCGATCGTGGATATGCGGTCTCTTGCAGGTCGCCCAGAGCTCCGTGCGGGCCCTGGGGGCTCAGGCGTTGGTCAGGCCAGAGACAGGAACAGGCGCTCGAGCTCGGCGACGTTGACGGTCTGCTCGCCCTCGTCGTTCTCGGTCATGCAGTGGCGCAGGCCGGTCGAGATGATCTTGAAGCCGGCCTTGTCGAGTGCCCGGGACGCGGCGGCGAGTTGGGTGACGACGTCCTTGCACTCGCGACCCTGCTCGATCATCTTCACGATGCCCGAAATCTGGCCCTCCACGCGACGCAGCCGATCGACCACGTCGGTGAGCTGTGCGGCCTGAACCTGCATCGCCGTCCCCTGTCTTCGTCATTGCCTGCCTGTACCGGGGCACAACCAAGGGTACCCCCGGGGGTATTCCTTGCGCGTCTTGGTGACCCGTACAACAGGTCTCGCTGCTACTCGACGCGTTGGACAGGGTGTGGTCTTCCGGGCTCGTCGACCCAGGCCAGGTCCCGAGCCGCCAGCCATGTCCGCACAGCGTCGAGACCGTCGCTCTCCGCAACGCTGAGGAGCTCGGCCCCCCAACACCGGCAGTGAACGGTGCCCCATGTGTCCGCCGGCAACCCGAGGCGAGTTTCGGCGTCGAGTTCCTCGGCGGCGACGTCTTCGTCGGTGACCTCGGCGCCGAGGTGGGCCAGGACGCGCAGGTCGCGGCGACCGGTGGACCATTGAGCTGGCGCCGGCCCTCGCTGGCCTGCTCCCACTCCCACCACCGCGCCAGCGACGATTCCTCGTAGGTGGCGACCGCGTCGGCGAGCAACTGCATCGGGGTCCTGCCGCCCGCTCGGTGACCTTCCTTGCGATGCGATCCGGTGACCTCGTGGGCGATCTTGGTGAAGTAGTCCGCGGCGGCCAGGCGCTCCGCCCTGGACCAGGGCACCGACCTCGGGAGAGCCGACCTGTGCGACGAGATCGGGGAAGTGGTGGTGGGGGCGGGGCCTCACCCACGGCGACGCGCCCGAGGGCTGCCGGGCCGCCCGCACAGCCGCAAGCGCCACGAAGCAGCACGCGCGCCCACCATGGACGGTCAGGGCGCTTGCACCTGCACGAACCGCCCGGCAGGTCAGAGACCGCGCCGCCGAGGGAGAGACTCCGAAGCCGACCCGTGCGTCAGTGACGTTGGAGCTGCGACCCGGACGAACTCCGCTGCGACGGCTGGACCAACGAGGCGACCCGGACCACACTCGTGAGCGAGAGCGTCGGCCCGGTCCCTGCCGTAGATCGCTCTCGTGTGGGTCGAGAGCCCGGGCTGACGAGGTCTGATGGCTGACCACGAGCTGAACCCGCGCGACTGGCGCGACATCCAGGTGCTGCGCGCCCAAGGCGTTTTGGCCGAGGTGCACGTGGTGGACCTCGATGAGGCCGACCAAGGTTTGCGGGCTTACGCCGAAGTGACCGGGACCCCATCGCACGAGGTGGCCCGCCAGGTCTGCGACCGGGAACTGACCATCGATCGCGAGCTGTGCGTCACGGCCACACAACGCGCCAAGCAGGCGGAACTCATGGCGCGATCCGAGAACGCTATCGAGCGAGCTCGGACGGCCTACCTGCATCTCGCCAACACCTACGACCGCATCGCCGACAGGCGCGAGACGGACGCCCGCAACGCCGGCTGCATGAATCCCGATGAGCGAGCCCAGATCGCCCGCCGGAGGGCCGACGCCGAACGACGAGACGCGCAACAGCTCCGTCGAGCCGCCGAACCGCCCCCCAAGACGCCCTGAAGCCGCGGGCAGTGATGAGTCGACTTTGAGCACGAGCCGTGGCTGACGGGTGCGGCAGTACCTACTGTGGTGGGACGTCGGCAGCGGAACGCGGAACGCGGAACCACGACGAAAGATCAATGCAGCATCGAGGCAGCACGAGCCCTAACAGTCGCTCTCGGTCCGCCGGACGTGGCAGCACGAAACAGCAGGTCAGGGCCCACGCAGCGGAACCAACAAGCACCTGGAGAACAACCAGAGGCCTGTTCACGCCGAAGAGGTCACTGGTTCGATACCAGTATCGCCCACCGCAGGTCAGAGGCCCGATCCCACAGCTCGGGGTCGGGCCTTCGCCGTTGGCGATGTACCCGTCGGGGCGAAGCGGGACCGCGAGCTGCCCTACCAGGCCCCGGGCTCGAGCTCCGCGGTCATCTCCCGCCAGCTGATGGGTTCCGCGCAGTGGCCGCAGGTCACGCGTGCCTCGGCCGGGTGTCCACACGAGCGGTGGATCAGGCGCACCGGCGCGACGTCGTTCTTGTACATGTCACCCCAGTTCATCAGCGTCACGAGGACGGGGTAGAGGTCCGCGCCCTTGCGGGTGAGGCGGTACTCGTGGCGCGGCGGGCTGTCCTGGTAGGGGACGCGATCCAGGACGCCCTCGGCGGTGAGCAGCCGGAGCCGGTCGTTGAGGACGTTGCTGCCGATACCCAGCTTGTCGCGGAAGTGGTCGTAGCGGCGCTCGCCCCGGAAGCACTCACGCAGGATCATCATCGTCCAGCGCTCGCCGATCACCGACCACGTGCGGGCCACCGAGCAGTAGACGTCCTGCAGATCGTCGTGCTTCACGAGCATCACGGTAGAACACTTTTCGAGTCCCAGCAGGTTGCGCGCCCGTCGCACCTCTGTCACGGTCAGATTCGAATCGAGTCCGACCCGTGGAGGAAGACGTGCCCTTCTATCAGTTCACCGTGCCCACCGGCGGAGCGACGCTGCAGCACAAGGCCGAGGTGGCCGCCGCGATGACCAAGGTCCACGCCGAGGTGACCGGCGCTCCGGGGACCTACGTGCAGTGCTCGTTCACCGAGGTCGCGCCGGGCAGCCTGTTCGTCGCCGGCGAGGCGGTGGAAGGCCCCCGGATGGTCGGGCTGATCCGGTCCGGGCGCTCGCCCGAGGTGCGCGCACGGCTGATCAACGGCCTCGCCGACGCCTGGTGCGGGATCACCGGCGACGCCAAGGAGGACCTCGCCATCTTCATCGTCGAGATCCCCGGCGCGAACGTGATGGAGGCCGGCGCGATCCTTCCGGAGAGCAGTGACGACCCCGGCGCCATTCTCTGAGTCGTTGACAGGCAAGTCGCGACTTGCCTAATGTTCCCGCCGTGGGCGACGTCTTCAAGGCGCTGGCCGACCCCACCCGGCGCACGATCCTCGACGAGCTGACCGACCGGAACGGTCAGACGCTCTTCGAGCTCTGTGGCCGCCTGACGATGAAGCACGGGCTCAGCTCGACGCGACAGGCGATCTCGCAGCACCTCGACGTCCTGGAGGCCGCAGGCCTCGTCGAGACCACGCGCGAGGGCCGGTACAAGTTCCACCACATCGACACCGCGCCGTTGCGGACGATCGTCGAGCGCTGGCTCGCAGGGGACACGGGAAGGGGACCGACGTGAGGATCCAGATCGCGAGCGTCTTCGTCGACGACCAGGAGAAGGCGCTGCGGTTCTACGTCGACGTCCTGGGCTTCGCGACGAAGCACGACATCCCGTTGGGCGGGGAGGACCGCTGGCTCACCGTGGTGTCCCCGCAGGACCCCGACGGCACCGAGCTGCTGCTGGAGCCCGGCGGGCACCCGGCGGTGCGGCCCTTCAAGGACGCGCTCGTCGCCGACGGCATCCCGTTCACGCAGTTCACGGTCGACGACGTCAAGGTCGAGTACGACCGGCTGCGCGCGCTCGGCGTGACCTTCACCCAGGAGCCCGTCGACATGGGCCCGGTGACCACCGCGGTGCTCGACGACACCTGCGGCAACCTCATCCAGATCGTCCACCAGTCCGGGTAGGCGTCCGCTCCACGTGCCGTGTCCGTGGGTGACTGCCACACGCTGTTACCAGTAAAGTAGCGGCGCCGCGGTCGAGCAGACGGCCGCTTCGTGGATCGGGGCGCGGGCGAGGCCTGCGCTTGCCAGGTCTGTCCGCGCACGGTCGCCGGTACCCCGCCCGGGAGGGGTAGCCGGCGCGCGCCGACGGGATCGGCAGTGAGGCACGTCGTCCGGTGCTGCCCCGCGTCTCTCGTAGCGACCGCAAAGGTGGGGACCTCACGGTGCACCCGGGGCAGGCTGACCAGCTCGTCATCGCTCTGCGCGGAGCGGCCCGGACCCTCCTGGACCGTCGCTGCATCCGGGATCTCCAGCAGACGCTGTCGGAGATCGTCGCCGCGGCCGTGGAGACCGTGCCCGGCGCGACCGCCGGCGGGCTGTCGGTGACGGAGGACGGGATCATCGACACCTGCAACCCGACGAGCCGTGGCGTCTCCGAGCTGGACCGGCTGCAGGGCGAGCTGCACGAGGGTCCCTGCGTCACCGCCCTCGAGTCCCCGGCCGAGGACGGCGCGGTGATCGCGGAGGACCTCGCCGGGACCGACGCGCAGCGGTGGCCCCGGTTCGCGCCCGCGGCGGTGGCCGCGGGGTACCGCTCGATGCTCTCCACCCAGCTCACGACGAACGGGCGGATGGGCGCCGCGCTCAACCTCTACGGCGCCGAGCCGGGCGTGTTCGACTCCGAGGCGCGGCTGCTGGCGGGCCTGTTCGGTGTTCAGGCCGCGATGCTCCTGCACGGGAGCGAGCAGGCCGCCCACCTCGCCCGGGCCGTCGACAGCCGCGACGTCATCGGCCAGGCCAAGGGCGTCCTCATGGAACGCTTCGGGGTCGACGAGGCCGAGGCGTTCCAGATGCTCGTGGAGTCGTCCCAGAGCACCAACCTCAAGCTCGTCGACGTGGCCCGCTGGCTCCTCGGCGAGGTCGCCCGTCGGGGCGCAGGGCGCGGGCCCGCGGACACCGCGGGGCTCGGCGCCTCGCCGGTGGGGCCGTACCCGTCCGGCGGCTAGCTCTCCAGCACCACGGGGCCGTCGGGCGTCCGGAGCTCGGCGCGCAGGAGCGGCGGTCCGTCGGCGACGGTGACGCAGCCCGAGAGTCCGAGACCCGCGAGCCGGCGGCGCAGCGCGGGAGCGTCCGGGGTCGCGAGGACCAGGCGCTCGAGCCGGACGCCGGCGTCGGGCATCGCGTCCGTGGGGTGGGCCCCGTCCCACGCGATGAGGCTCGGTACCAGCCCACCGCCACCGCCGGGGAGCGCGCCGTCGGCGGGCACCGTGAGCGTCCAGGACAGCGCGTCGCGGGAGAGTCGGAGGCGTTCGCCGTGGTCGTCGGGGCCGGGCGGGAGGACGGCGGGGAGGGCGACCCAGTGCAGCAGCCGTGGGCCGTCGGCAAGGCGCGCCCGCACGCCGGGGTCGTCCAGCCCGAACCAGCGGGGTCGATCCGGCGCGAGGGCGTCGGGGTCGACGGTGATCAGCTCGAGATAGGTGCTCCCGCCCAGGCCGAGCAGGGCGTTGTGGGTGCCGAAACCGGCGTGCCGCCCGCCCGCTCCGAGCCGGACCCCGAGCTGCTCCTCGAGGGCCGGCACGCCGTGGGCGAGGTCGGTGGCGGCCACGACGAGGTGGTCGACGGCGGGTGTCGGTGGCACGGGTGCGACGGTACGGCTGTCCGTCGAGTAGCAAAACAGTACGTCTCAGTTTTTTTCTAGGACTAGCGACTGCTAGCGTCCTCCCCGTTCCCACCCGAGGAGGACCCGATGGCCCCGCCTGCGACGACCGGACGCCGAGCCTCGATCGGGCTCGCCGTCCTGGCGCTGCCGACGCTGCTGCTCTCGCTCGACATGAGCGTGCTGTACCTGGCGCTGCCCGCCCTGTCCGCCGACCTCGGCCTCGGGCCGACGGCACAGCTCTGGGCGATGGACGTCTACGGCTTCATGATCGCCGGCTTCCTCGTCACGATGGGCACGCTCGGCGACCGCATCGGGCGGCGCCGGCTGCTGCTCATCGGGGCGGCGGCGTTCGGGGTCGCCTCGGTGATCGCCGCGTTCTCGAACGGCCCCGCGATGCTGATCGCGACGCGCGCACTGCTCGGGGTCGCCGGGGCGACGCTCATGCCTTCGACGCTCGGGCTGATCCGGACGATGTTCCCCGAACCGCGGGCCCGGGGGACGGCGATCGCGATCTGGATGAGCTGCTTCATGGGCGGCATGACCATCGGCCCGCTGATCGGCGGCGTGCTGCTCGAGGCGTTCTGGTGGGGCGCCGCCTTCCTCATGGGCGTGCCGGTGATGGCGCTGCTGCTCGTCCTCGGGCCGGTGCTCCTGCCCGAGTCGCGCGACACGGGCGCCGGGCGCCTCGACCTCGTCAGCGTCGCCCTCTCGCTCGGCGCCGTCCTGTCCGTCGTCCACGGGCTCAAGTCGCTGGCCGCGACGGGTCCGGAACCGGGGGCGCTCACGTCGCTGGCGGTCGGCCTCGTGGTGGGCGCCCTGTTCGTCCGCCGTCAGCTGCGCCTCGAGGACCCGCTGCTCGACCTGCGGCTGTTCCGCCACCGTGCCCCGGCGGGCGTGCTGGCCATCGGGCTCGGCGGCGGCGTGGTCATGGCCGGCACGTTCCTGCTGCTCACGCTGTACCTCCAGCTCGTCGCCGGCTTGTCGGTGCTCACCGTCGGCCTGGCGCTCGCGCCGCTGCAGGCGGCCATGGTCGTGGCCTCGCTGCTCGCGCCGCGGCTGGCGCAGTCGATCCGCCCGGCGCGGGTGATGGCGGGCGGCCTGCTGATCGGCGCGGTCGGCCTGGCCGTCGTGGGCCTGCTCGGCGCCGGGGAGGGCGGCGGCACCGTGGTCCTGCTCGGCGGCTTCCTGCTCGCCTCGGTGGGGATCGCGCTGCCGACGGCGCTGGGCACCGACCTCCTCGTCGGCTCGGTGCCCGAGGAGAAGGCCGGCTCGGCAGGCGCGCTCTCGGAGACCAGTGGCGAGCTCGGCATCGCCCTCGGCGTCGCGACGCTCGGCAGCCTGGCCAGGGCGGTGTACCGCGACGACCTCGTGGTCCCGCCCGGGACGCCCGGCCCGCTCGTGGAGGCCGCACGCACGGGCATCACCGAGGCGATCGCCGCGGGCCCGACCCCCGAGCTGCTCGACGCGGTGGGGACGGCCTTCACCGCCGGCCTCGGGTGGGCCGCCACCGGCGGGGCGCTGGTGTTCGCCGGTCTGGCGGGGCTCGCCCTGGTCGCGTTCCGTCAGGTACCGGTCACCGGGTCGCCGGAGGTCGAGTCCGAGGCCCGGCCCGAGGTCGAGTCCGAGGCCCGGGAAGCCCCCGAGCTCGCGCCGGTGGCCTGAGCGGGGTGCGGTCGGGAGCGCCGCGTACGGTGCTCCGCATGCCGGGCATCGCGTGGCCGCCGAACGACACCGACCGGAACCGGTTCCTGTGTCGCCTGCAGCTCGCGGTCTACGCCGCGGCCGCTCTGTACTTCGGCGCGTTCGCGCTGGCGACGGGGTCCTTCGTGCCCTGGGCGATCTTCACGGTCGCGCTGGCCGCGGCGCTCGTGGCGGGCGCGGCGATGCTGCTGATGAGGACGCAGCGGCAGGACGGTCAGCGCCGGGGTCCGGGGCGCTGAGCCGGGCGGATCAGCCGGACGGCCCTGCGGAGGCGACGGTCTCCCATCGCCGGGACAGGGCGTCCAGGTGGAGCAGGAGCTGGTCGACATCGATGGCGTGCTCCGCCATCAGCTCCTGTTCGAGCTCGCGTGCCCGGCGGTGCACCCGGGCCAAGGCCTCCCGTCCGTCGTCGGTGAGCCCGAGCAGCTTGCGCCGCCCGTCCGCAGGCGCCTGCGTGCGCGCGATGAGTCCGCGGTCCTCGAGCCGCCGGCACACGTCCGCCATGGTGGAGCGGTCGAGCGCGACGGTGTGGGCCAGTGAGCCCTGATCGAGGTCCGGATGGGCGTCCACCGTGACGAGCACGGCGTACTGAGGTCCGGTGAGCACCGGATCGACCCTGCGGGCCCAAGCGGCCGTGTAGGCCTGGTGGAGGCGCCGGGCGAGATAGCCCGGTGCGTGGCGTATGGCGTCAGGGGTGGCTGGGCCACCCTCCGGAATCGTCCCGTCCCCCTCGCGTGACATTCGTCCACTCTGACACAACCGAGTGACACACAACTCGGTATGACGTGCGAGTAGGGCGACGAGCGGTCGACCGATTCAGTTCACCGGACGTTCGGTCGGTTTTCGTCGACACGCGCAGTAGCGCCGGATGAGAGGCTCTCACGCCGTGGACGGCATCGCGGAATGGACCCGCGCGCAGGAGCGCGTCATCGACCTCGTGACGGGCCTGCCCGCGGCCCGGGCGGCGGCCACCGTGCCCGCCTGCCCGGACTGGACGGTCCGCGACCTGCTCTCGCACGTGGTGGGCCTCGGTGCCGACGTCGTCGCCGGGGACGAGCCCGACGACCACAACGAGGCGTGGACCGCGCGCCAGGTCGAGGCCCGGCGCGACCGGGACGTCGACACGCTCGTGGCCGAGTGGCGGGGGCTCGCGGAGCCGTTGCGGGCCTGGATGGCCGAGCACGGCACCCGGCCGCTCGGTGACGTCACCATCCACGAGCAGGACCTGCGGGGCGCGCTCGGCGTGCCCGGCGGGCAGGACACCCCGGCGATGGCCGCGATGCGCGAGCGCTTCGCCGGGCGGTTCGCGGCCCGGCTCGACCCCGGGCTCCCGCCGATCGCGCTGGCCGGCGACGCCTGGTCGTGGGCGTCGGGGGAGGGCGAGCCCGCCGTCGAGGTCCGGGCGACGGACTTCGAGCTCGCCCGCGCGCTGATGGCCCGCCGCTCCGCGGCCCAGCTGCGGGCGTGGACGGTGCGCGGGGACGTGGAGCCCTACCTCGACGCCTTCGCCACGCTCGGTGCGTTGCCGGACCGGGATCTCAGCGAGTAGCTCACCGATCAGCTCAGCGGGTCGCCCGCGGCGCCTGGCTGGGGAACAGCAGGCGCACGTCGTCGATCGTCACCAGGCGCAGGTGGATGACCTGCTCGACGACCGCGATGCGCCAGCCGCGCGTCTTGTCGTTGAGCCGCAGGCCGCGCAGCCAGCGCTGGGCGTGCCGGAAGGCCTCGCTCTGCGTCTTGGGGCTGGGTGCGGGACGGCCCTCGGCGCGGTGCCACTCCGCGATCTGGTCGGCGTCGCCGTGCACCTCACGCGACGTGCCCGCCCCGGGGGTGGCGGCGGCGATCAGCGTCGGCCCGCAGGCCGCGACCAGCACCGACCACCACGTCTCGGCCGTGGGCAGCGAGGTGTCGATGGTGCGGCCGCCGGCGAGGCCCCCGCTGGTGGTGACGCCCGCGGCCGCGGTGGGGGCGAAGCGCAGCAGCGCGAGGGTCAGCTCCTGGCCGTCCGGGAACCACAGGCCCAGCGAGGAACGGTCGTCGCGCACGAGCAGGCCGTTGCCGGTGCGGATGCGGTCCTTGCCGGGGACGCCGGGCACGAACAGGGTCAGCAGGCCACCGTGCCGCTGCCGGTTGATGATCAGGTAGGCGTCGTCGCGCACCTCGATCTCGACGGCCAGGCGCGACACGCGGTCGTCGGGGACGGCGACGTGCCGCGCGGCGCCCGCGCCCTCACCGGGCCGGCGGCCGGTGCCGTCGCCGCGCCCGATCGTGACCCGCTCGCCCCAGGGGACCGACTGGGCGCGCTCGGTGCGCACGTCCAGGACGGTGAGCCCGCCGAGGGCCATGCGCGGGGTGCCGGGGGAGGGGGCCTGCGGAGCGCGGGCGACCGGTCGTGTCACGACACCTCCCGTCCACCGTGGGCGGGAGGGCCGTGCTGCCCCTAGCCGCCCCCGTCGCGGCGGGGATCCGCCGGCCGACCCCAGGATACGCGGGGACGCGCCCTCGTCTCCTCGTCGCGGGGACCGCCGACGGGGGTCGGGGCGCGGCCGCGTGTGGCGTCCCGGGCGGCGTCGCGGGCCCTGCCCGCGACCCGCTGCACGAGCGTCGCGCCGGGCCGGGATCCGGGCCCGGATCCGGCGGTCGGGGTGACGACGGTCGTCCGTGTCTCGGGCTCGGGGTGTGGGGTGCGGGCACCGCCTGCTCCCCGGGACCCCCCGACGGTGTCCCGGGGAGCCCCGGCCGGCCCCCGCGCCTGAGCCGGCCGAGGTGGGGGCGGAAGAGCCCGCCCGGGCCGGCCGCCTGCCCGCGGCACGGCCGGGCGGGGCCCCGGTGAGGACGGCGGACGGCCGGAGCCGTCTGCCGGGATGGGTGCCGCGGCGGCGGCCGCCGGCGGGGACGACAGCGACGACGGGGTCGGGTCCACCGCCGAGGCCGTCGCCACGGGTGTCGCGGCGGGACCGGAGAAGGCCGCGGTGACGAGCACGCGCCCGACCGGGACGTCGGCGCCCGCGAGCAGGTGCAGGAAGGTTCGCTCGGCGAGGCGGCGCGCGTCGGTGTCGCGGGCGTGCTCGAGGTAGCCCGAGAGCAGCTCGTCGGCGAGCACCTCGAGCGGCCAGCGGGCGGCCACGTCGGCGAGGTCGTCGGGGTGGAACTCCACCCACAGGTGCGGGGCCGCGACACGCTGGCCGCGCGGCGTCCACACCAGCGACTCCTCGGACGCGAGCCGGCGGGCGGCGGCGCGGATGAGACCGTCGCCGTGGACCCATGGCCTGCCGAGCAGCCCGCGCACGGCGCGACGCACACGGACCGAGGGCGTGGGCGGGGCGAGGTCCGTCGTCGGCAGGGCCTCGAGCACCGGGGACGAGCCGTCGCCACCGCGCGGGCCGCGCCCGGTCGAGGACACGACCATCCACGCCAGCCCGGCGGTGCCGGCGACGAGGACGAGCACGAGCAGGGCCATGACGAACGAGCCGGAGGCGAGCCAGGTCAGGAGCAGCAGGCCGACGGCGGCCGCGCCGACGAGGCGGGGCCAGGTGAGGGCGGCGCGGGGGGTGGTCATTGCGCACCCCCGTCGGCGAGCGTGGCGCCCCCGGAGGGCAGCAGCGTGAGCGGGTTCGGCAGGTGCGCGGAGGCGGCGCCGAGCACGGAGCTGTCGCGGGCCGCGTCGCCCAGCCCGGTGGGGCCGAAGGCGGACACGACCCCGGTGGCCAGCACGAGCAGCATGAGCGCCAGGGCGCCGTGGGCGACGACGCCGAGGGCGCGGTCCGGCAGACCGGGCCGGCGGAATCCGCCGCCCCGGCGGGCGGCGAGGGTCTCGCCGAGACGGCGGCCCACGCCCCAGCCGACGAGGGCGCCGACGAGCGCGGCGCCGATGATGATCGCCCCGCGCGAGACCGTCGCGTCGGGCGCGACGAGCAGCGGGACCAGCCAGCGGGCGAGCGCGCCGGCGATGAGCACGCCGGCCACGGCGGCGGCGGCGCGCAGGACGAGTCCGGTGCCGCCACGGCGCCAGCCGCGCAGCGCGGCGATCAGGACCACCGCGAGCACCACCAGGTCCACGACGGTCACGGGAGCCTCCTCGATGTCCCTGCATGTCCCGGGGTCGCACACACGACTCCGGCTGACATCGAGTCAACCCCCGCGGACACGGGCCCGGCGGCGGGCGATCGGGAACTAATTTCCCGCTGGCGGCGCGTCTACCCGGTGGCCGGGCCCTCCAGCGGCACGAGGACCTCCTGCATCCCGGGGCTGTCGACGGGACCGCCGGCGAGCCGGCTCAGGAAGCCGATCACCCCGGCGGAGCCCCAGTGCCACGAGGGCTCGCGGTCCAGGGTCCACGTCCCGTTCTGGCGGGTCGCTCCCCAGTGCCCGTCCGGGGTCGCGACGGCGAGCAGCCAGGCGCGGGCGTCGCGGGCCGCCGCGCTGAACTCGCCGTCGCGGGTGACGCGGCCCAGGGAGTCGAGGAACCAGCCGGTGCCCGCGGCGCCGCTGTTCGTGGAGGCGTGGGCGGTGCGGCTGCCCTCGTACTCGGCCCACGCCAGACCCACCGGCTCGTCGAGGGCGACGCTGACCAGCCACCGGCCCGCGCCGCGCGCCCGCTCGAGGTGGCGGGGGTCGCCGAGGATCGCGTGGGCCTGCAGCGACACCCAGCCGATCCCCGCGGCGCCCTCCTCCATGCCCGTGGCCCTGTTCGGGTTGTCCGGCGTCAGTGCTTCCGACCCGGCGCCGAGCAGTGTCGGCCAGGCCAGGCCTCCGCCGGCGGGCTGCGCGGTGCGGTCGAGGAAGCCGAGCGCGGCCTCCGCGTCGCGGCGCCAGCGTTCGTCGCCGGTCGCCTGGTACATCCGCAGGAAGACGAACGCGGCGCCGGCGGTGCCCGAGAGGAACCCGGTGTTGCGCCGCGGCTCGTCGGCGCGCTCGGGCAGCCCGCCGTCGTCGTCGAGGCGGCTGGACAGGTACGCCGCGCCGCCCGCGGCGTGCGCGGCGAGCTCCGGGTCGCCGGTGCGCTCGGCCATCACCGACAGCGCGTAGACGATCCCGGCCTGGCCCTCGCCCATGCCGTGGCGGTAGGAGGGCGCCTCGCTCCCGCCGTCGACCCACGCCCACCGGCACATCTGCGGGCACGGCGCGCCGTCGACGCCCTCGGCGCGGTCGAGCACCCAGCGCAGCGACTCCCGGGCGCCCGCGCGGTAGCGGTCGTCACCGGTGGCGTCGCCCAGGCGCCACAGGACCTCGGCGACCCCGGCCGCGCCGTCGTCGAACGAGGTGTAGGCGCGGGCCGCCGGGCCGTCGGGGTTGACGTAGTCGGGCACGCGGCCGCCGCGCGACGCGCCCAGCAGGAAGTCGCCCGCGGACCGGGCCCCGGCGAGGTGGCGCTCGCGGGCCGCCGGGTCGGGGGTCGCCGCGGCGAGGGCGAGCAGCCCGTGCGCGATCCCGGCGGCACCGACGTCGCGGTCGGTCTGGCGGTTCGGCGCCTGGATGGCGCTGGTCCACGCGAGGGCGCCGGACGGCCCGCCGGCACCCAACGGGTCCGGCACACCGTCGGCGACGAGCCGGTCGGCGAACGCGTCGGGCAAGGGCGACGGCGTGGGCACGGACGTCCTCTGGCTGGCGGGGGCCTGCGCGCACGACACGGCGAACAGGGCGGCGGCGAGCAGGATCAGCAGGGCCCTCACCGGGGCACCACCTCGGCGAGCGAGCCCCGGTTGACCGCGGAGGGCACCGGCGACGGAGCGACCACGCCGAACGTGAAGCCCCGGGCGCGTAGCTCGTCGATGGCCTGCGGCAGGTACTCGAGCTGGTTGGGCGGGCACTCGAGCGTGTCGCCCGCGTCGTGGAGCAGGATCATCGCCTGGTCGGTGGCCTCGGTGACCAGGAGGTCGACGAGGGCCTGCGGCCCCGGGCATTCGAAGTCGCCGGGCCGGTCGGAGGTCCACTTCCAGTGCACCCCGCCACCGAGACCGAGCCGGGCCAGGGCGGCGTCACCGGCGGCCGAGCCCTGACCGAAGGGGTACCGGAACAGGTTCGGTCGCTGGCCCGTGATCTCGGTGAGCACCTCGTTGGTCCGCACGATCTCGCTCTCGGTCTCCTCCGGCGTCAGGTCCGGGAAGTAGGCGTGGTCCCAGCCGTGGTTGGCGACGACGTGGCCCTCCGCCTGCACGCGGCGCACCAGGTCGGGGTACCGCTCGGACTGGTCGCCCTGCAGGAAGAAGGTGGCGGGCACCCGCTTCGCGGCCAGGACGTCGAGGATGTACGGGGTCAGCTGAGGCGACGGGCCGTCGTCGAAGGTGAGCGCGACCCGGGGCCCGGCTCTCGTCCCGATCGTCGGCGGCAGCGCCCGGTCGAGCGCCGTCGGGACGTAGCGGGGGCCGACGAGCGCCCTCTCGCGCTCGGAGCTCGTCGCGACGACCGACGAGGCCACCGAGATCACCACGGTGCCGAGCAGCGCGAGCAGGAAGAAGAGCAGCGAGCGGACGTTGCGACGCCGGTCGTCGAAGGACACGCCTGCGCGACCTCAGCGGAACGGACGCAGGCCGCGGCGCACGATCCGCACCACCAGCAGCAGCGTGAACAGCACGGTCACCGCCATGAGGACCGCCGCGATGGCGTTGATGCCCGTGGCCGCGGCGAGCGCGAAGCCGGTGGTGCCGCCACCGACCGCGCTCGTGAGGTACATCGAGTGCTCGCCGTACATCCCGTCCTCTTCCCGATTCTCTCGACGATCCCGATCCGACTACCAGGCCTGGCGGCGGGCGTTGAGACACCGCCACGCCGAGACCACCGCGCACAGCTCCAGGAAGAACCCGTAGAAGTCCTCGATCACCAGCACGGCGCACAGCACGACGTCGCGCCACCCGCGGTCGGGGACCCGCCACATGGAGGTCATCCGCTCCAGCCACATCACGCCGAGCGGGATGAGCCCGTAGAGCGCGTACCGGAACGGCACCGCGTAGATGATCATCAGCGCGAGCATCGTCAGGAACAGCACGCGGAAGAAGACGCTGAAGCCGAACAGGATGTAGGACAGGCAGTCCACCCGCGTCGAGGTGGACCAGCCGCGCTTGAGGCACTCGTCCATCCCGCCGCGTCCCCACCTCATGCGCTGGACCCAGAGCTCGCGGAAGGAGGCCGGCGGGGTCGTGTAGACGTGCGCCTGGCGAGCGGCGGCCACGCGGTAGCCGCGCGCCTTGAGCTCCAGCGTCAGCGCGTAGTCCTCGATCAGCGACGTGCCGTCCCACGGCTCGCCGGCCTCGCGGTGGGCGGCCACGGCCTCGAGGGCGGCGTTGCGGTACATGGCGGCGGCGCCGCTGGCGACCGAGACCCTCCAGCGGCGCAGGTCGCGCAGGTCGTCGTAGCGGGTGTACTCGAGGCGCTGGAGCCGCCAGACCAGACCGCGGCCCGGCGTCGCCCAGTACCGGGCGCAGACCGCGCCGAGCACGGCGTTGCCGCGCAGCTCGTCGGCCATCGCCGCCACCGTGTCCGGCAGCAGCACGGTGTCCGCGTCCATCGTCAGCACGAGGTCGGCGCCGCGCGCCGTTTCGCGCCAGCCGTGGTTGAGCGCGCCCGCCTTCTTGTCCGGGTTGTGTGCCATCTCCACGACCGTCACCGGGTACCGACGGGCGATCTCGGCCGTGCGGTCGGTGCAGTTGTTGGCCACCACGACGACCTCGGCGATGTGCAGCCACTCGGGGACGTCCTGCGCGAGCAGGCCCTCCACCGTGGCCGCGATGCCCGCCTCCTCGTTGTGGGCCGGCACCAGGACGCTGACGGTGGTGACCGCCGTGGCGGGGGCCGTCGCGCGGCGGGTACTGCGGCCGGTGCGGGGCGAGGGGGACGCGGCCGTCGCCTTCGGCGCCGTCGCCGGTGTGGGGGCGGGCGCGGGCGTCGGCGCGATGGTGGTGCGCAGCGTGACGGTGGGCGTGTCGTGGTCCGAGGAGCGGCGGGCCGGGCGGGTGCGGACACCCACGGGACCGGTCACCGGGTCGGCGGGGCCGGAGCTGCGCGGCGACGTCGCGCCCGCTGGTCCGATCCGAACGGCCTGGCTGCTCGCCACGTCACCTCACTCGCGTCACCGTGTGCCCACGTCCGTGGTCGCTGCTCACCCGATCGGTGGGCGACCCGTCAGGGATACCGTACACAGGCCGAATTTCGTTACACCATCGTGAGAAATCGGATGTCGCTTTGACGCCGGAGTGTCACTCACCTGCGCTTTCGTCGCCCCGATCGGCAGACGGCGCAGAGCCGGTTCCGGCGTTCGGCACAGCGGCGGCGGCCCGGCCGGCGGGCGTGAGCCGCCCCACCTCGTCGGGCCTACCGTGGGCGAGGTGATCGGCATCGAGATCGTCGGCTTCGTCGTCTCGAGCGGCCACGCCTGCGAGGGGCGCCCGGGCGACGGCCCCGTGGCGGTGCCGACCAGCACGCCCGACCACGTCGAGATCCGCGCGGGGTACGGGGTGGCGGGCGACCGCTACGCGGGGCAGGCCGCGCACCGGGACGCCGCGGTCACCGTGCTCGCGATCGAGGCGCTCGAGGCCGTCGCCGCCGAGCTCGGCGTCCCGCCGTTCGATCCCGTCGCGGCCCGCCGCACGATCCTCACCCGCGGGCTGGACGTCGAGGCCCTGCGCTCCCGCGAGTTCGCCCTCGACTCCGGCGACGGGCCGGTCCGCCTCGGCGGGGGCCGTCCCGCGGCGCCGTGCGCCTGGATGGACGTGGTGCTCGCCCCCGGCGCGCACGCGGCCCTTCGCGGGCGCGCCGGGGTGCGGTGCGCGGCGCTGGGCTCGGGGACGTTGCGGGTGGCGCCGGCGACCGTGACCGTGCCGGACGGGGACGATCTCCTCGACGCGTCGCGGGCCGGCGTCCCGCGCCGCCGCCTCCCGCACCTGATGTGAGAACTTTCCGCCCCTATAAGGGCGGAAAGTTCTCACATGCCGGACGGGTCGACGGTGGGATCGGTCTCGACCACGGGCCCGTGATCGCGTCCTGCGGCACGGTCGTGCGGTGAGCGCCGACGTCTCGACCGCCGAGTCCACCACCGGGATCGGGCGCGGCCGCACCCTGCTGCTCGCCGTGGTGTGCGGCGCCGCGGTGGCGAACATCTACTACGCCCAGCCCCTGCTCCACACGATCGGCGGGGAGTTCGGCGTCGGCAACGGCACCGCCGCGCTGCTCGTCACGGCCTCGCAGGTGGGGTACGCACTCGCGCTGGCCTTCGTCGTCCCGCTCGGCGACCTGCTGGAGCGCCGGCGGCTGGTGAGCCTGCTGCTGATCGGCTGCGCGGTGGTGCTCGGGCTGGCCGCGGCGGCGCCCGGGTTCGCGCTGCTCGCCGTGGCCGTCGCGCTGGTCGGGGTGACCTCGGCGGTCGCGCAGATCGCGGTGCCCCTGGCGGCGCAGCTGGCCGGCGACGACGAGCGTGGCCGCGTCGTCGGGAGCGTGATGAGCGGCCTGCTGATCGGCATCCTCGGGGCGCGGACGGTCGCCGGGTTCGTCGCCGAGGCCGGCGGGTGGCGCTGGGTCTTTGCGCTCGCGGCGGGCGTCATGGTGGTGCTGGCGGTGGTGGTGCGCCTGGTGCTGCCGGTCGTCGCGCCCACCGAGTCGACGAGCTACCCGCGCCTGCTGGGCTCGGTGCTCGGCCTCGTGCGCCACGAGCCGGAGCTGCGTCGGCGCATGCTGCTGGGCGCGGTCGGCATGGGGTGCTTCACGATCCTGTGGACCTCGGCCGACTTCCTGCTCTCCGCGCCGCCCTACGGCTTCGGACCGGCGGTCGTCGGCCTGTTCGGCCTCGCGGGCCTGGCGGGGGCGGCGATGGCGCCGCTCGCGGGCCGGCTGGCCGACCGCGGCTACGGGCGGCTCGTCGTCACCCTGGGGCTGGTGGTGCTCGTGGCCAGCTGGGCGCTGCTCGGGCTCGGCGGGGCGTCGATCGTGGCGCTGATCGCGGGCGTCGTCGTGCTCGACCTCGCCCAGCAGAGCCTGCAGATCAGCCACCAGAGCGTGATCTACGCGCTCGCCCCGCAGGCCCGCAGCCGCATCACCACCGCGTTCATGACCTCGGTGTTCATCGGCGGCACGCTGGCCTCGGCGGCGACGTCGATCGTCTACCCCGCGGGCGGCTGGGTCGGCGTGTGCGTCCTCGGCGGCGCCGTCGCCCTCGTCGGGCTCGGCGTCTGGTTCCTGCCCCGTACGTGAGAACTTTCCGTCCCTCTAGCGACGGAAAGCGCTCACATGGGGGACAGGTGCGCGGACAGGTCGCTCGCGGCCGCGGCGGTGGCGGCGGCGTGGGCGGCGAGGTGGGGGCGCAGGCGCGGCGCGGGCCCGGAGACGGTGAGCGCGGCGACGATCCCGCCGTGGAACCCGCGCACCGGGGCGGCGGCGCCGGCGAGCGTGGGGTCGAACTCGCCGTCCACCACGGCGTGGCCCGCGGCGCGCACCCGCGCGAGCACGTCGGGGTCGGCGCCGACCGCCCGCGCGGCCGCCTCGTCGCGCTCGGAGAGCAGCACCCGGCCGGTGGACGTCGTCGCCGCCGGGATGTCGTCGACGTCGAAGCGGGCCCGCGCGGGCCCGCCGACGGCGTCGGCGGTCAGCAGCGTGGCCACCCGGGCCCCGTGCAGGCGGCAGAGCGACGCCTGCTCGCCGGTGCGCGCGGCGAGGGCGATCAGCGCGGGACGGGCCAGCGCGACCAGGCGGGCCTCGGTGGTGCGGGCGGCGAAGGCGTAGAGCCGCCAGCCGAGGGCGTAACGCCTGCTCGCCGGGTCGCGCTCGACGAGGCCCTCCTCCTCGAGGGCGGCGAGGGCCCGCGACACCTGGCTGGGCTGGCGACCGGTCTCCTCGGCCACCCGGGCCACGCCCAGCCCGGCCGTCAGTGCCTCGGGCGAGGACAGCACGTCGAGCAGCTCCATGTCGCGGCGCAGGCCCGCCGAGCGTGCGCGGGTCACGAGGCCAGCCCCAGCATCACCAGCGCCACGCCCCCGCCCAGCGACCAGGCCGCGGTGCGCCACCAGTTGGTGCGCGTGAGCCGGGCGTGGACGGCCGGGTCCCACCCCCGCGCCAGCCGCTGGTGGCACGGCACCGAGACGGCGACGGTCACGCCCACCGTGGCAGCCCCGCACAGTCCCGCCAGGAGCGCGAGCACGAACGGGACGCCGGGCGGGCGCCACACGAGCAGCACCGCGCACGTCAGCCCCTGCACCGCCCAGGGCCCGCTGACCAGCAGGCCCATGATCCGCGTGTGCCGGTCGTGCACCGCCGCCCAGTCGCCCCCGACCATGTGGGCGAACCCGGGGTAGACGAGCAGCTGGATCACCCAGACGAGCCCGACGCAGAACCAGACGGCGGCGAGGTGCAGGCCCAGCAGGGTCATTCCCAGCAGACCCGTCCCCAGCAGCGGAGTTGCGCTCACCGCACGGATTCTTGCCCCACCCGTCGGCGACTTCTCTACTGACCCGCGCCGGAGCCGGCAGGCGGCGAGGGGGACAGGCCGACGTGAAGATCACCGACATTCGTCTCGAGCACCGCGAGACCGTCCTCGACCCGCCCTGCTACGCCGCCTGGGATCCCGAGCCCCGCACCCGCTTCGCCGCGACGATCGTGCGCGTCGAGACCGACGAGGGCGTCGTCGGCGTCGGGTCGGGCGACACGATGGCCGGGTTCGACGCCTACCGCGAGCTCTTCCTCGGCACCGACCCGCTCGCCACCGAGCTGCAGGTGCGGCGCATCGAGTCGATCGGCTTCCACGCCGGCCGGTTCTGGCCGCTCGAGGCCGCGATCTGGGACATCGTCGGCCAGGTCGCCGGGCTCCCCGTCGCCACGCTCTTCGGTGGCGTGACCGACCGCCTGCCCGTCTACGCGTCCTGGTGCTCCGAGCAGCCGCCCGGGCGCCGGGCGGAGGACGCCCACCGGCTGGTGGAGGACGGCGTCCGCGCCGTCAAGATCCGGGCCCACCCGCAGCGGCTGCGCCAGGGCGTCGCGGCCGTCGCCGCGGTCCGCGAGGCCGTCGGCGACCGGCTCGACATCATGGTCGACCTCAACCAGGCCTGGCGGATGCCCGGCGACGTCACCGAGCCGCTCGAGCTCGCCGAGGTCCGGCGGGTCGTCCGCCGCCTCGCCGAGTACGACGTCGCCTGGGTCGAGGAGCCGCTGCCCTACGCCGACGCCGACGGGTACCGCCTGCTGCGCGCGGACAACCCGGGCGTGCGGATCGCGGCCGGGGAGATGCTGGACTCGCTGCCGGAGACCCTGGCGCTCGTCGAGGCCGACGCGCTGGACGTCTACCAGGCCGACGTCGTCCTCGCGCTCGGCATGACGCGCTCCCGCCAGCTCGCCGAGGCCGCCCGCGCGCGGCACCGTCGCTTCACCCCGCACACCTGGACCAACGGCCTGGGCCTGCTCGCGAACCTGCACGTCGCCGCGGGCGTCGGTGCCGGGCCCTACCTGGAGTTCCCCGACGACCCCGCCGGCGGCTGGACCCCGGAACGCCGCGACTTCCTGCTCGCCGAGCCGCTGCGCCCCGACCCCGACGGCATGCTCGTCGTGCCCGACGCGCCCGGGCTGGGCGCCGTGCTCGCCTGACGGGCACCCCCGAGACGGCGGTCCCGGCACTGACCCCCCCTCGGAGCCGGGGCCGCCACCCACAACACCCACTGACACACCGCAGGAGGAGTCCCGTGACCGGCACGACCGACCGCACCGACGTCCACGCCCCCTGCGCCGGCGTCGCCGCCGGCACCGCGTTCCTGTCCGGCCCCGGGCCGGTCGTCGACTTCGGGCCCGGCGCGGTGGCCCGAATCCCCGCGCACCTCGCCGCGCTGTCCGCGCGGCGGGTGCTCGTGGTCACCGACCCCGGCCTGCGCGCGGCCGGGGTCGTGGACGCCGTCGTCGGGCCGCTCGCCGCGACCGGCGCGGTCGTCGAGGTGTTCGACGCGGTGCGCGGCAACCCCACGGTGGCCGTCGTCGAGGACGGCGCCGAGCACGCGCGGGCCCTGGGCCTCGACGCGGTGCTGGCGCTCGGGGGCGGGTCGAGCCTCGACGCCGCCAAGGGGATCGCGCTGCTCGCGCCGTCGCCCGGCGCCCGGGCCGACGGCAGCGGGGTGATGCCCGCGGCGGGGCTCCCGCTCGTGGCCGTCCCGACCACGGCGGGCACGGGGGCCGAGACGAACGGCTTCGGGGTGCTCGAGGACCCCGTGAACCGGCAGAAGGTCTACTGCGGTGACGCCAGCGTCGTGCCCCGGGTCGCGCTGCTCGACCCGGAGCTCACGGTCGGCCTGCCCGCGGCGGCCACCGCCGCGACCGGGGTCGACGCGCTGGTGCACGGCATCGAGTCGCTGGCCTCGCGCGGCCGGGACCCGATGTCCGAGGCGTTCGCCGCCGAGGCCGTCCGCCGGGCGTGGGTGTGGCTGCCGGTGGCGGTGGCCGACGGGACCGACCCCCGAGCACGGGCCGAGATGCTCGTCGCGGCGCACCTGGCCGGGCAGGCGCTCACCCGCAGCGGGCTGGGCCTGGTGCACGGGCTCGCGCACGCCCTGAGCCTGCACACGGGCGCGGTGCACGGGCCGGCCCTGGCCGCCGTGCTGCCCGAGGTCGTCGCGTGGTCGCTCGACGCCGACCCCGCGGGGTGGGGACGCGCCGCCGAGGCCGCAGGCCTGCCCGGGCCCGCGGCCCTGCCCGGCGCGCTGGGACGCCTGCTCGAGCAGGTCGACACGCGGGTCTCGGTGGCCGACCTGGGTGCCGCCCCCGACGACCGCGAGGCCCTCGCGCGTACCGCGCTGGCCGACCCGGTCAGCCGCAACGCGCCGCGGCACCCGGCGTCGGTGGCCGAGCTCGTGGAGCTGCTCGGACGCTGCTGACACGCCGCCGGGACCCCGCACGGACGTGGGCGAGGTCACGGATCCGGCCACCGGGTTGCGGTGTAGGGGCGGGCTTTGAGGTCATGCAACAGGTTTCGCCCCGGAGTCCTCACTCCTCGCGTAGCCCGCGCGTCGGCGCGGTCCCTACCGTCGAGGTAGTGATCAGCAGCGGGCCGACGGGCGCTCGCCCAGCTCCCCCCGGACTCCCGTAGGACAGAGGAGGCCTCGTGACCACCCTCGAGACCATTCCCGAGCACATCACCCGCATCAACCAGGCCAAGACGCCGATCGGTCCCGGCCGTCCCGGGGCCAGCACCGCGCACATCACGCCGTCGACCGAGCACCTGTCGACCGAGGACATCGAACGCCTCGGTGCCGAGATCGAGGTCCTGCGTGACCAGGTCATGTCGTCGCTCGGCGACGACGACGCGCGCTACATCCGCCGCGTCATCCGTACCCAGCGTGGCCTCGAGGCGGCGGGACGCGTCCTGCTGCTCGGCGCGCTGTTCCCGCCGGCGTTCCTCGCCGGCACCGCGTCGCTCGCCCTGGCCAAGATCCTCGAGAACATGGAGATCGGCCACAACGTCCTGCACGGCCAGTGGGACTGGATGCGCGACCCGGAGATCAACTCCACCACCTGGGAGTGGGACCACGTCTCCACGGCCCGGAGCTGGCAGCAGACCCACAACTACCTGCACCACACGTACACCAACGTGCACGGCAAGGACCGGGACATCGGCTACAACGTGCTGCGGGTCGACCCCGACCAGCCGTGGGAGCCCATCTACCTGTTCCAGACCTTCACCAACGCCGGCCTCGCCATGATCTTCGAGTGGGGCATCGCGGCCTTCGACCTCGAGATCGACGAGGTCCAGCGCGGTGAGAAGACCTGGGCCGAGAAGATGCCCGAGCTCAAGGCGATGGGCCGCAAGGCCGGCAAGCAGGCCCTCAAGGACTTCGTGGTCTTCCCCGCGCTGTCCGGGCCCTCGTTCGTCCCGGCGCTGGTCGGCGGTCTGCTCGCCAACCTCGTCCGCAACGTCTGGTCCCACGCGGTGATCTTCTGCGGTCACTTCCCCGTCGAGGTGGAGACCTTCGACGAGGAGCGGTTGGAGAACGAGACGCAGGCCGAGTGGTACGTCCGTCAGATGCTGGGCTCGGCCAACATCGAAGGATCGAAGCTCCTGCACATCATGACCGGGAACCTCTCGCACCAGATCGAGCACCACCTCTTCCCGGACATGCCCTCGAACCGCTACGGCACCATCGCGCCGCAGGTCCGCGACCTGTGCCGCCGCTACGGGCTGCCGTACCACGCGGGCCCGATGTGGAAGCAGTACGGCGGCGTGCTGGCCAAGATCGCCCGCCTGTCGTTCCCCGGCGGCCACAAGGGCCTCGCCAAGCGGCGCCTGCGGGCGCTGCCGTTCGGCCGCCGGCGCGCCGAGTCCCTCGACGCCGCTGCCCCGGCCGCGGCCTGACGTCTGGTCGCAGCGAACGGCCCGTTCGCTGCTTCTAGGCGCACGCACTCCCCGTTCGCGCCCGGGCGGCTCAGCCCTCTGCGAGGGCGGGCCCCCCGGCGCGCAGGGCGAGGGCGACCTCGAGGCGGCCCACCGGGTCGTCCAGCACCCCGGCGAACGCCTCCTTGAGACGCGCGAGCCGGTAGCGCACGGTCTGCGGGTGCACGTGCAGGCGCGTGGCGGCCTCGCCGACGTCGCCGTGCGCGTCGAGCCAGGCCGTCAGCGTCGTCACCGCGCGGTCGCGGGCCGCCGACGTCATGCGGCGCAGGGGCTCGAGGCGCTGGGTCACGAGGTCGGCGGTGAGCGTCACGTCCGCGTGCAGGAGCAGGGCGAGCAGGTGGTCCTCGGAGCGCACGAGGCCCTCCTCGCCCAGGTGGCCCTCGAGGTGCAGGGCCCAGGTCGCGCGGGCACGGGTGACGGTGCGCGGCACCTGGTCGGGCTCCACCGTCGGCCCGAGCACCGCGGTGGTGCCGCGCAGCGCGTCGGCGACGACCTCGAGCCGCCCCGGCCCCTCGGGATCGGGCAGGAAGACCACGCCGAGCCGGTCGACGACCGAGCCCGCGACGTCCGGGGGCAGGCGCCGGCACACCAGCGGCAGCGACTCCTCGCTGGTCACCAGTGCGGCGACCGTCTTCGGGGTCGACCAGCCCGCCTCGCGGGCGAGCGCCTCGAGCTCGGCGCCCTCGGGGGCGGGCGTGCGGCACAGGCGCTCGACGAGGGCGTGCTGCCGCGCCTGGCGTGACCCCGCGGCGAGCGACTGCTCGTAGGCGTAGCCCGAGACCGACGCCGCGGCGAGCTGCTCGATGTAGGCGAACAGTGCCTCGGCGAGTCGGAAGATCGACTCCGCCTCGAGCCCGTGGTCGCCGCTCGTGCCCGCGATGCGCCGCCACAGCACCCGCGAGCCGATGCGGTAGGCGCTCTGCAGGGCGTCCATGGTGCGGCCGTGGCGGTGCTCGACGCGGCCGAGCTCGAAGTAGACGGTGGTGTCCGGCAGGGCGCGGTCGGTGCCGAGCAGGTCGAGGAACTGGTCGAGCGCCACGGAGACCCCGAGCCGGATGCGGCGGCCGAACTCGCCGTTCATCGACAGCGCGTACTCGGCGACCTCGGCGCGCACCTCGGCGATGATCTCGTCGCCGGTGCCGAGGACCACCGGGCGCAGCCGGTCGCGGGCCGTGTCGGGGACGTCGGCCCACGGGTGCCGTCGCGGGGCGTCCGACACCGCGCACACACCGTCGCTCACGCTCCCAGTGTCGCAGGATCGGGCGAAGACGCCAGGACGGACGACGGCGGGCCCCGTCACCTTCTGCTTCCGCCGCGAGTCGGGCCGTGTCGTGCGCGACTCGCCCGGGGCGTGGCGCGGGGCCCGGTCCGGCGGAGGCCAGGATGGTGGGGTGCACCGGTCCGCGCAGGCGCTCCTCGCGGCGCTCCGGGCGCCCGGCGCGCGGCCGGCGCTCGCGGTCGGCGCGGTCGCGGCCCTGATCGCGGGCGCGGGCCTGCGGCCGCTGACCCGGCGCTGGCCGGCGGCGGTCCTGGGCAGCCTGCTGTCCTCGACGGCCACCGAGACCCCGCGCGCCACGGCCGTGCTCCTCGCGTCGGCGGCCGGCGTCGCGGCCCGGCGCGGGGCGCCGTGGCACCCGGCGGGGCAGGCGGGGCTCGCCGTGACCGCGGGCGCGGTCGGGGTGCTGCTCACCCTGGACCGCCGGGCGCGCGCCGACTCCGAGGTCCTCGCCGAGGCGCTGCGTGCCGAGATCGGCCCCGTGGAGCTCCCGGCGCGGGCCGGCGTCGTGCGCTCGGTGCTCGCCCGCCACTGGTACGCGACGGCCCGCGACGTCGCCTACGGCCCGGACCCGGTGGCGAACCTGCTCGACGTCTGGCGCGACCCGCTGCTGCCCGCCGACGCCCGCGCGCCGGTGCTGTTGCAGATCCACGGCGGGGCGTGGTCGTCGGGCAGCAAGGCCGCCGACGCCCACCCGCTGATGGCGCTCATGGTCGAGCGCGGCTGGGTGTGCGTCAGCGTCGACTACCGCCTCGGGCCTGCCGAGCGCTGGCCCGCGCAGATCGTCGACGTCAAGCGCGCGCTGGCCTGGACCCGCGCCCACATCGCCGAGCACGGCGGCGACCCGGCCCGCATCGCGATCACGGGCGGGTCGTCGGGCGCCCACCTCGCCGCGCTCGCCGCGCTCACCCCGGGGGCCTGGCAGCCCGGGTTCCCGGACGCCGACACGTCGGTCGCCGCCGCCGTGTGCCTCTACGGCATCTACGACCTGACCAGCGACGACGGCAGCGGCACCCTCGACGAGCTCCTGGCCGAGACGATGATGCCCACCGCGCTGGGCGAGGACGCCCACCCGTACGTGGCCGCCTCTCCGGCGGCGCGCGTGCACCCCGACGCCCCGCCGTTCATGGTGCTGCACGGCTCCGCCGACGCGATCGTCGTGCCCGCGCAGAGCCGCGCGTTCGTCAGCCGGTTGCGAGCGGTGTCCGAGGCACCGGTGGTGCACGCCGAGCTCGCGCACGCCCAGCACGGCTTCGACCTCGTGCCCACCCCCCGCACGCTGGCCGCCGTGCGGGCGATCGCGGCCTTCCTGGAGGCGGTGGTGGGGCGGGGGACGCCCCGCTCGGGCCGGGCGGACACGGTGGTCGCGGGCGCTCGATAAGCTCGACGGACCACAGTCGATGTTTCGGAGAGTCCGCCGTGTCCTCGCCCGCCCCGCCCCGTCCCGCCGTCGTCGACAGCGTCCGGGTGACGGCGGGCACCACCGCCGGCCAGGCCGTCCGCGACGCCGGGCTGCCGCTCAACGGGCACGAGGCCGTGATCGTCGTCCGGGCCCCCGGCGGGGTGCTCAAGGACCTCGCCTGGGCGCCCGACGAGGACGTCGACGTCGCGCCGGTGCCGGCGGACACCGAGGACGGCCGCGCGGTGATCCGCCACTCGGCGGCGCACGTGCTGGCCCAGGCGGTGCAGCAGCTCTTCCCGGAGGCCAAGCTCGGGATCGGGCCGCCGATCACCGACGGCTTCTACTACGACTTCGCGGTCGAGCGGCCGTTCACGCCGGAGGACCTCGAGGCCCTCGAGAAGGCGATGCGCAAGATCGTCAAGGCCAAGCAGCGGTTCGTGCGCCGCGAGTACGCCTCGCTCGACGCCGCCCGCGAGGAGCTGGCGGGGGAGCCGTTCAAGCTCGAGCTGGTGGACCTCAAGGGCAGCAGCGAGGCCGAGGACGACTCCGAGATCATGGAGGTCGGCGCCGGCGAGCTCACCGCCTACGACAACGTGCACGCCCACACGGGCGAGCGCGTGTGGGGCGACCTGTGCCGGGGACCGCACATCCCGACCACCGGGTACATCCCGGCGTTCAAGGTGCTGCGCTCCGCGGCGGCCTACTGGCGCGGCGACCAGCGCAACGCCCAGCTGCAGCGCATCTACGGGACGGCCTGGGAGTCGCAGGAGGCGCAGGACGCCTACCTGGAGCGCGTCGCGGAGGCCGAGCGCCGCGATCACCGTCGCCTCGGTGCCGAGCTCGACCTGTTCAGCTTCCCCGACGAGATCGGCTCCGGGCTCGCGGTGTTCCACCCCAAGGGCGGGATCATCCGCAAGGAGCTGGAGGACTACTCCCGCCAGCGCCACACCGAGGCCGGCTACGAGTTCGTCAACACCCCGCACGCCACCAAGGGCGAGCTGTTCCAGACGTCGGGTCACCTCGACTGGTACCGCGAGGGCATGTTCCCGGCGATGCACCTCGACGAGGAGCGCGCCGAGGACGGCACGGTCAAGCGCCAGGGCATCGACTACTACCTCAAGCCGATGAACTGCCCGATGCACAACCTGATCTACCGGGCGCGCGGGCGGTCCTACCGCGAGCTGCCGCTGCGCCTGTTCGAGTTCGGCACGGTCTACCGCTACGAGAAGTCCGGCGTGGTCCACGGCCTGACCCGCGCGCGGGGCTTCACCCAGGACGACGCGCACATCTACTGCACCCGCGAGCAGATGGCCGGCGAGATCACCTCGCTGCTGACCTTCGTGCTCGACCTGCTGCGCGACTACGGCCTCGAGGACTTCTACCTCGAGCTCTCCACCCGCAACCCGGAGAAGTCGATCGGCACCGACCAGGAGTGGGAGGACGCCACCGCCGCGCTGCGCGAGGCGGCCTCGAACTTCGGGCTCGACCTCGTCGACGACCCTGGCGGCGCCGCCTTCTACGCGCCGAAGATCAGCGTGCAGGCCCGGGACGCCATCGGGCGCTACTGGCAGATGTCGACGATCCAGGTCGACCTGATGCTGCCCGACCGCTTCGAGCTCGAGTACACCGCGAGCGACGGCAGCAGGCAGCGACCGGTGATGATCCACCGCGCGCTGTTCGGGTCGATCGAGCGCTTCTTCGGGGTGCTCACCGAGCACTACGCGGGCGCGTTCCCGGCCTGGCTCGCGCCGGTGCAGGTCGTCGGCATCCCGGTGTCCGGCGACCAGGCGGAGTACGTCGCGGGGATCGCCGACCGCCTGCGCGCCGAGGGCCTGCGCGTCGACGTCGACGACTCCGACGACCGGATGCAGAAGAAGATCCGGAACCACACGCTGCTCAAGGTGCCGTTCCTGCTGCTCGCCGGGGGCAAGGACGCCGACGCTTCGGGCGAGCGGAGCGACGGGACCAGATGGAATGGAGCCGTGTCGTTCCGGTTCCGCGACGGGTCGCAGCGCAACGGGGTGCCGGTCGACGAGGCCGTCGCCGCCGTCGTCGACTGGGTCCGCCGCCGCGAGAACGCCTCACCCGACGCGGAGAAGTTCCTGCCCTGATGAGCGGTGACGCAGCGCCGGAGACCGCGGAGTCCGGGGACCTCGACGAGCTCCGGGGCGCCGGGACCCCCGACGGGTTCCGGCGTCTCTGGGCGCCGCACCGGATGGCCTACATCGCGGGCGCGGCCGGCACCGGCGAGGAGTCCGGGCAGTGCCCGCTGTGCCGGATCCCGACCCTCGACGACGGCGAGGGCCTGGTGCTCCACCGCGGCGAGCGCGTCTACGCCGTGCTCAACCTGCACCCGTACAACCCGGGGCACCTCATGGTCGTGCCGTACCGGCACGTCGCCGGTCTCGACGAGCTGGATCTCGAGGAGTCGGCCGAGCTCGTGGCGGTCACGCAGCAGGCGGTGCGCGCCCTGCGCGCGGTGGCGGCCCCGCACGGGTTCAACGTCGGGATCAACCTCGGGCACGTCGCGGGCGGCTCGCTGGCCGACCACCTGCACCAGCACGTCGTCCCGCGCTGGGGCGGCGACGCCAACTTCATCACTGTCGTCGGCCAGACGAAGGTGATCCCGCAGCTGCTCGCCGAGACACGGTCCGTCCTCGCCGCGGCGTGGCCCTCGCCGTGATCAACCAGTGGGCCCGCGCCGCGATCAAGGGCGTGGTCGAGCCCACCGCGGCCTGGCTGGTCCGGCGCGGTGTGCACCCCGACGCGGTCACCGTCACCGGCACCGTGGCCTCCACCGCCTCCGCTCTGTGGCTCATCCCGACCGGGCACCTCGTCGCGGCGTCCGTCGTCGTGGCCGTGTTCGCGCTGCTCGACGTCCTCGACGGCGCGATGGCCCGCGCGCGGGGGGTGACGAGTCCCTTCGGGGGCGTGCTCGACTCCGTCGGCGACCGTCTCGTCGACGGCGCGGTCTTCGCCGGGATCACCTGGTGGGCGTTCACCCAGGACCGGCCCCTGCTCGCGGGCCTCGCGCTGGCCTGCCTCATCACCGGCCAGCTGATCTCCTACATCAAGGCCCGCGCCGAGGCCGCGGGCCTGCGGGCCGACGGCGGCCTGGTGGAACGTGCCGAGCGCCTGATCCTCGGGCTCCTCGGCGTCGGGCTCACCGGGATCGACGTGCCCTACGCGCTCGACGTCGCGCTGTGGCTGCTCACGATCGGCTCGGTGATCACCGTCGGCCAGCGCATCGTGGCGGTGTGGCACAGCGCGCGCGAGCAGTACGGCGCGGCGACGGGCGTCACCGACCACGCCGACCATCCCGAGAGCGCCGACCATCCCGAGAGCTCCGAGGGGACCGCGTGACCGAGACCGCGACCGGCACCGCTCCGTCCGTCGTCACCCCCGCGCAGCGCGCCGCCGAGCTGGGCTACGCGGCGGGGTGGGGGCTGGTGCGCGCGGTGCCCGAGCCGGTGGCGCGGTGGGCGTTCGCCACGGGCGCCGACCTGGCCGCGCGCCGCGGCGGGCCCGGGGTGCGGCGGCTGCGGTCGAACCTCGCGCGGGTCCGTCCCGACGCCGGCCCCGACGAGCTCGACGCCCTCACCGCGGCGGGCGTGCGCTCCTACGCGCGGTACTGGCGCGAGGCGTTCCGGCTGCCCGGGATGGACCATGAGGCGCTGGTCCGCAGGCCGGTGGTGTACGGCCAGGAGCACCTCGACGCCGCGCTCGCGACCGGGCGCGGGGCGGTCGTCGCGCTGACGCACTCCGGCAACTGGGACATGGCGGGCCTCTGGCTCGTCGCCCACTCCGGGCGCTTCACCACGGTCGCCGAGCGCCTGCGCCCCGAGTCGCTCTACGAGCGCTTCGTCGCCTATCGCGAGTCCCTCGGCATGGAGATCCTGCCGATGACCGGCGGCGACTCCCCGGTGCGCGGGCTCGTGCGGGCGCTGCGCCAGGGACGGGTCGTCTGCCTCGTCGCCGACCGCGACCTGTCCGCCCACGGCGTGCCGGTGACGTTCTTCGGCGGGCGGGCGACGATGCCGCCCGGCCCCGCGGCGCTCGCCGCGAGCACCGGCGCCGCGCTGCTGCCCGTGGGGCTGTGGTTCACCGAGGACCTGGGGGACGGGTCGGGGGAGGGGTGGGGGTTCCGCATCCACCCACCGGTCCCGGTCCCCGACCGCAGCGCCGTCCCGGCCGCGACCCAGGCCGTCGCCGACCGCTTCGCCGCCGACATCGCCGAGCACCCCGCCGACTGGCACATGCTCCAGCGCGTCTGGCGCGACTGAGACCTGTCGTCCCACGGGCCTCGTCCGACCCCTCCGTCTCACTCATCCACCGGACGACGATCGCTGCTCCGTTCGCAGGAAGCGTGACGTGGAGCACACGCTCGCGGTTTATCGTTCATCTCATGAACACGGGGCCGCGACCCGGATCGCCGTCCGGTCTGCGCGACGCGAACCGCCGTCGCGTGGTGGACGCCGTCCGCGCCGGCGGTGCGCCGACGCAGGCGGAGATCGCGGGCGCGACGGGGCTGGCGCCGGCCACGGTGTCGAACATCGTGCGGGACCTCGGCGCCGCGGGCCTGCTGACGGCGGGTGACGAGGTGCGTGCGGGGAGGCGCGTACGAGCGGTCCGGCTCGTCCGCGGGGCGGGGGTGGTCGCCGGCATCGACGTCGGTCACCGGCACCTGAGGGTCGCCCTGGCCGACGTCGCCGACCCGTCCGCGGCCGCCGGGCACCCGGGTCCGCCCGGGCGCTACGAGCTGCGGGCGGACCTGCCCGACTACCACGGTGTCGCCGAGGGCCTGGCGACCGCGGCGAGCCTGATCGACGAGGCGCTCGCGCAGGCCGGTGTCCGGCGCGAGGCGCTGCGCGGCGCGGTGGTCGGGCTGCCGGCGCCCGTCGACCGCACCACGGGCGCGGTGGGGGCCTCCGGCGTGCTCCCGGGGTGGATCGGGGTGCCGGTGGCCGGCCGCGTGGCCGAGCACCTCGGGGTCCCGAGCTGGGTCGACAACGACGCCACGCTCGGCACCCTCGCCGAGCAGCGCTGGGGCGCGTTGCGCGAGGTCCGGGACGGTGTGTTCCTCAAACTCTCGGACGGTGTCGGGGCCGGGCTGGTGCTCGACGGGCGCCTCTACCGGGGCCCGGACGGCACCGCGGGCGAGATCGGCCACGTCGCCGTCGACCCGGGTGACCGCCACGCCGCGGTGTGCCGGTGCGGGCACCGCGGATGCCTCGAGACGGTGGTGTCCACGCGCACCGTCACGGCGCTGCTCGAGCCCCTCCTCGGGGCCCCGCTCACCGTCGCCGAGATCGTCGCGCGCGCCCGTGACGGCGACGCCCCCGCCCGCCGGGTCCTCGCCGATACGGGACACCACGTGGGAACCGCCCTCGCCGGCTTCTGCACCGTGCTCACGCCGCGGCGCATCGTGGTCGGCGGCGAGCTCGCCCAGGCAGGCGACTTCCTGCTCGCCCCCCTCCACGCCGCGCTCGAGGCCGCCGCGCTCCCCGGGACCACCCGCACGGCGGACGTCGTCGTCGCCGAGCTGGCCGAGCACGCCCCGGTCCTCGGCGCCCTCGCCCTCGCGCTCGACCGGGCCACGACGGCGGCCTGAGGACCGGGGTCACCACCCCCCTGCGCGAGTCCCGGTCACAGCCCGACACCCGGTGGTGCGCTCGTGTCGACTCCACGTGGCGCGAGCCGCTCGCGTCCGCGAGGATCGCGCCGCTGTGTTCATCCGTTGACGACGTCATGGACGCCGCCCTAGCCTTGTGGCTCGCATCACATGACAAACGGCGCCCGGAGATGCGGAGGCCCCTGGTGACGGTGCCCCCCGTGACCACGACGGCGGATCGGTTACCGCACGCGCTGGACGCCCCCGAGGTGTCCGAGCGCCTGGACGGTCGTCGACCCGCGGTCTTCCTCGACTACGACGGCGTCCTGACGCCGATCGTGCCGCGTCCCGAGGACGCGATCATGAGCGACGACATGCGCAGCATCGTGCGGGCGCTCGCGCAGCGCTGCTCGGTCTGCGTGGTGTCCGGACGGGACCGCGCGGTGGTGTCCGAGCTGATGGGTGTCGACGACCTGATCGTCGCCGGCAGTCACGGCTTCGACATCTACGACCCGGTCCGCGGGCCGATCGTCCACGAGGCCTCCCAGGGCTGGGAGGGTCTCGTCGCCGACGTCACCGAGCGGGTCCGCGCCGCGGCGGACGACATCCCGGGGACCCTCGTGGAGCCCAAGCACGCGTCGGTGGCGCTGCACGACCGCCACGTCTCCGACGCCGACCGCCCGCGGGTCGCCGCGCTGGTCGAGGCCGTGCTTGGCGAGCACCCGGGCGAGCTGCGGGTGACGCCCGGCAAGTTCGTCCACGAGATCCAGCCGAAGATCGACTGGAACAAGGGCAAGGCCGTCGAGCACCTCCTGGACGTCCTCGACCTCGACCACCCCGGGCCAGATGGTCGACCCAGTGTCCCGATCTACCTCGGAGACGACGTCACCGACGAGGACGCCTTCCGTGCGCTCGTCGCCCGCGCCGACGCCGGGCGCCCGGCGGGCGTCGGCATCCTCGTGATCGACCCGGAGGACGCCCCGTCCCGCGACACGTCGGCGACCGCCGCCCTGGCCACGGTCGACGAGGTCGGCCGCTTCCTCGACGGCCTGGCTCGATGAGCCCGACGAGCGAGACGATCCCGAGGATCACCCCGCCGCCCGCTCCCGGAGTACGGAGACGATCGTGACGACGACCGACCAGACGCCCGCGACCACCGCGACCAGGGGGAGCGCCGGCACCACCCCGACCGGCGAGGTCCTGCCCGGCGGGGCCGTCGCCGACGACTTCACGATCACCTGGACCGGCGTCGAACCCGACGACGAGGGTCTGCGCGAGGCCCTGACCAGCACCGGCAACGGCTACTTCTGCACCCGGGGTGCCGCGGAGTGGGAGGACACCGACGCCCCGGTGCACTACGCGGGCACCTACGCGCACGGCGGCTTCAACCGCGAGACGACGATCCTCGGCGGCCGTCCGGTGCTCAACGAGGACCTCGTCAACCTCCCGAACTGGCTCGTCCTCAAGCTGCGCATCGAGGGCGAGGAGGCGATCAACCTCTCCAACGTCGAGGTGCTGGAGTACACGCACTCCTACGACGTGCGCACCGCGACCGTCGGCCGGGTGTTCCGGTTCCGCGACCGCAACGGCCGCGAGACCACCCTGCGCAGCCGCCGTTTCGTCTCGATGGCGCACAGCCACCAGGCGGCGATGGAGTGGACGCTCACCGCCGAGAACTGGTCGGGGCGCATCGGGATCGTCTCGGCGATCGACGGCCGCGTCGACAACACCATGGTCGCCCGCTACCGCGACCTCGAGGGCCGCCACCTCGACCCGGTCACCCCGCGCACGTTCGGGCCCGAGGTCATCGCGCTCAAGGTGCGCACCCGCCAGTCGAACCTCTACGTCTCCGAGGCCGCGCGCACCCGCATCTACCGCGGGCGGGGGCGCGGCTGGGAGAAGGTCGATCCTGCGCGCACGTTGCACCAGATGAACGACTACATCCAGCAGGTGCTCGACCTCGACATCACCGAGGGCGAGACCGTGCGGGTCGAGAAGATCGTCTCGTTCTTCACCAGCCACGACAACGCGATCACCGAGACCCTCGCCGCCGCAGGCCGGCACGTCGAGCGCTACCCGGACTTCGCGGGCTGCTTCGCCGAGCACGTCGACGCCTGGGAGGAGTACTGGGACGTCTGCGACATCGAGCTGCCGCGCGAGCCGACCATCCAGCTGCTCCTGCGCTTCCACATGGCCCACGTGCTGCAGGTCTGCTCGCGGCACACGGCCCGTCACGACGCCGGCGTCCCCGCGCGCGGGCTCAACGGCGAGGCCTACCGCGGGCACGTGTTCTGGGACGAGCTCTACGTCTACCCGTTCCTCAACTACCGGCTCCCGGAGATCACGCGCGGGCTGCTGATGTACCGCTACCGGCGTCTCGCCGAGGCCCGCGAGGCCGCGCGCGCCGAGGGCTACGCCGGCGCGATGTTCCCGTGGCAGTCGGGCAGCGACGGCACCGAGGAGACGCAGGTCGTCCACCTCAACCCGCTCTCGGGCACCTGGGACCCGGACCACTCGCACAACCAGCGTCACGTCAACGCCGCGATCTTCTACAACGTCTGGCAGTACTACCAGGCCACCGACGACCTGGAGTTCCTGCGCGACTACGGCGCCGAGCTCATGCTCGAGATCGCGCGGTTCTGGGGCTCGATCGCGCACAAGAACCCGAACACCGGGCGCTACGAGATCCACGGCGTGATGGGGCCCGACGAGTTCCACGAGCGCTATCCCGGCGCCGAGGCGGGCGGGCTGCGCAACAACGCCTACACCAACGTCATGGTCGCCTGGATCTGCGCGACCGCCCCGAAGGTGCTGGCCCTGCTGCCCAAGAGCCGCCGCCGCGCCCTGCGCAGCCGGCTCGGGATCACCGACGACGAGATCGCGCGCTGGTCGGAGATGTGCACGTCGATGACGGTGCCGACCCACCGCGACGACGACGGCCACCCGGTGATCACCCAGTTCGAGGGCTACGCGGACCTCGCCGAGCTCGACTGGGACCGCTACCGGGCCAAGCACAAGAACATCCAGCGGATGGACCGCATCCTCAAAGCCGAGGGTGACGACCCCGACCACTACAAGCTCGCCAAGCAGGCCGACGCGGTCATGCTGTTCTTCCTGTTCGGCGACGGCGAGCTGCGCGAGATCTTCTCCCGGCTCGGCTACGACACGATCGCCGACGACAAGGACCTCGCGCGGCGCACCATCGCCTACTACGACCGGCGCACCTCGCACGGCTCGACGCTCTCGCTCGTCGCGCACGCCGCGGTGCTCGCCGGGATCGACCCCGAGAGCTCCTGGGAGCGCTTCCTCGTCGCCGTCGAGTCCGACATCGGCGACGTGCAGGGCGGCACCACCAAGGAGGGCATCCACATGGGGGTGATGTCGGGGACCCTCGACCTCCTCCAGCGGGCCTACCTCGGGGCCGGCGCCCGCGACGGCGTCCTGACCTTCGACCCGCGGCTCACCCTGCGCCTCGACGGCCTCGCGCTCTCGCTGGTCTTCCAGGGCACGACGATCCGGGTCTCGGTGGGCGCCGGGGAGCTCACCGTCGCCGTGCAGTCCGAGGGCTTCAGCCACCCGGTGCGCATCGGGCTCGGCGGCGAGGTCCGCGAGCTCGGCGCCGGGCAGGAGTGGACGGTGCCGCTCGACGGCGAGGGACGCATCGCCCCCCGCAATGCGGTCGCGAGCGGCGCGACGTCGTCCGCGGCGTCCACCGGAGCGGCGACACCCACGCCCGCCGTCGCGGACGGCACCACGCAGGCCTCGAGCACGACCGTCACCGGTACCTCCGACGGCGGTCACGACCACGGAGGGAACGGCGCATGAGCAGCACCGGACGGTCTGGATTCGGCGGAGCGATCTTCGACGTGGACGGCGTCCTCGTCGACTCCCCCCACGAGGAGGCCTGGCGCGAGTCGCTGCGCGAGCTCATGGCGGGCCCGTGGGCCGACATCGTCGGTCAGACGAGCTACTCGCCGGAGAAGTTCACCCCCGCGCTCTACCACGAGCGCATGTCGGGCAAGCCCCGCACGGCCGGGGCGACGGCGGCGCTCGAGTACTTCGGCGTGCCCGACATCGACCGCCGCGTGAAGGAGTACGGCGAGCACAAGCAGGAGATGATCATCCGGCTGATCTCCGAGGGCCGGTTCTCGGCCTACGACGACGCCGTGCGCTTCGTGCTCGCCGTCCGGAACTCGGGCATCCCGGTCGCGGCGGCGTCGTCGTCGAAGAACGCCAAGATGTTCCTCGAGCGCATCGACCTGTCCCGCTTCGGCGGCACCGGCAACCTGCACCAGGTGTTCGACGTCGACGTCTCGGGCCGCGACTTCGCCCACGGCAAGCCGGACCCCGAGATCTTCCTGACCGCCGCGCGCGAGCTCGGCGTCGAGCCCGCGGACGCGTTCGTCGCCGAGGACGCCGTCAACGGCATCCAGGCCGCGAAGGCCGGCGGGTTCGGGGCCCTCGGGGTGTCGCGCGCCGACGACGTCGACGCGCTCGCGGCCGAGGGCGCCGACGTCGTCGTCACCGACATGGGCGAGATCGACCTGTCCGCGCTCGGGCGGGGCGAGCTGGTGAGGACGTCATGAGCGGTCTGACCGTCGGCGTCGACGTCGGCGGCACCAAGATCGCGGCGGGCGTGGTCGACGAGGCCGGCAAGCTCATCGCGTCGACCCGTCGCGAGACCCCGGCCACCGACACCCACCTGGTGCTCGAGGCCATCGCCGACGCCGTCCGCGAGCTCAGCAGCCACCACGAGATCGACGCCGTGGGCATCGGCGCGGCCGGCTTCGTCGACGCGGGCCGGGCGAAGGTCCTCTTCGCGCCGAACCTGGCCTGGCGCGACGAGGATCTGAAGGGCGAGCTCACCTCGCAGCTCGGGGTGCCGGTGGTGGTGGAGAACGACGCCAACGCCGTCGCGTGGGCCGAGTCGCGCTTCGGTGCGGGCCGCGACCACGACGACCTCGTCGCGATCACGATCGGTACCGGGATCGGCGGCGGCCTGATCTCGTCGGGCAGGCTGCTGCGCGGCGGGTACGGGGTGGCCGCGGAGATCGGCCACATCACGATGGTCCCGTACGGCCGCCGATGCGGCTGCGGGCTGCAGGGCTGTTGGGAGCAGTACGGCTCCGGGCGCGCGCTGGTCACCGAGGCCCGGGAGATCGCGCGGCACTCGCCGGCGTTCGCGGCCGGGCTGATCGCGATGGCCGGGGGCGACCCGGAGGCCATCACCGGCGAGATGGTGACGGCCTGCGCCCAGCAGGGTGACGTCGGAGGCCTGCACTGCTTCGACGAGATCGGCCGCTGGATCGGGCTGGGCCTGGCCCAGCTCGCCGCCGTGCTCGACCCGACGCTCTTCGTCCTCGGCGGCGGGGTCTCCGCCGCGGGGGACCTGCTGCGCGAGCGGGTCGAGGCGATGTTCCGGGGGAACCTCACCGGCCGCGGGCACCGGCCCGTCGCCGAGGTGCGGCTCGCCGAGCTGGGTTGGGAATCCGGGATGGTCGGCGCCGCCGACCTCGCTCGGACTAATGACGACACATCCGTTCCGGGGAGCGACCGATGAGCACAGATTCCGGGTCAGCGTCAGGATCAGGGCCGGGGTCACCCGGCTCGCGGGAGAAGACGACCGCCAAGGCGATCCTCATCTCGATCGTCGCCGCCGTCGGCGGCTTCCTCTTCGGCTTCGACTCCAGCGTCATCAACGGCGCCGTCGACGCCCTGAACGACCAGTTCGGCCTGCAGGACAGCCCGCTGCTGTCCGGGTTCGCGGTGGCCTGCGCCCTGCTCGGCTCGGCCGCCGGTGCCTGGTTCGCCGGCCCGGCCGCCGACAAGTACGGCCGCGTGCGGGTCATGCTCATCGCCGCCGCGCTGTTCGCGATCAGCTCCATCGGGTCCGGCCTGGCGTTCGCCGTCTGGGACCTCATCATCTGGCGCATCCTCGCCGGCGTCGGCATCGGCATCGCCTCGGTGATCGCCCCCGCCTACATCGCCGAGATCGCGCCCGCCCACATCCGCGGGCGGCTCGCGTCGCTGCAGCAGATGGCCATCGTGCTCGGCATCTTCGTCGCCCTGCTCTCCGACGCCCTGCTCGCGGGCATCGCCGGCGGCGCCGCCGAGACGTTCTGGCTGGGCCTCGCGGCGTGGCGCTGGATGTTCCTCGTCGGGATCATCCCGTCGGTCATCTACGCGATCCTCGCCCTGCGGATCCCCGAGTCGCCGCGCTACCTCGTGGCCAAGGGACGCATGGAGGAGGCCGGCCGGGTCCTCGCGCAGGTGCTGGGACAGCCGGTCGAGTCGGTCCAGGCGAAGGTCCGCGAGATCGCCGTGACGCTGGAGCGCGAGGAGAAGCCCAGCCTGCGCGACCTGCGCGGTCACGCGGCGGGGCTGCGCCCGATCGTCTGGGTCGGCATCCTGCTGTCGGTCTTCCAGCAGTTCGTCGGCATCAACGTGATCTTCTACTACTCGACGACGCTCTGGCAGGCCGTCGGGTTCTCCGAGAGCGACTCGTTCCTCGCGTCGGTCATCAACTCGCTGGTCAACGTGCTCGCGACGGTCGTCGCGATCCTCATCGTCGACCGGGTCGGCCGGAAGCCGATGCTGCTCGGCGGTTCGGCCGGCATGGTCGTGACCCTGGGGGTCATGGCCGTCGCGTTCTCGCAGGCGATCATCACCGTCGGCGCGGACGGCTCCGAGGAGCCGAGCCTGCCCGGCCCGTGGGGCCCGATCGCGCTGGTCGCGGCGAACCTCTACGTGGTCGCGTTCGCGATCTCGTGGGGCCCGGTGGTCTGGGTGCTGCTCGGTGAGATGTTCCCGAACTGGCTGCGTGCCGCCGCCCTGTCCGTGGCCGCCGCCGCGCAGTGGATCGCGAACTTCCTCATCACGGTCACGTTCCAGTCCCTCGCCGACATCGGCCTGACACTGGCCTACGGGCTGTACGCCTTCTTCGCCCTCCTGTCGTTCATGTTCGTCAGCAAGTACGTGCAGGAGACCAAGGGCAAGGAGCTCGAGGACATGGTGGCTCCGCAGTAGTCCGAGCGCGGTAGTCCGAGCGCAGTCGTCAGAACGCGGTGGACCGGGGCAGGACGATCAGGGGATGGATCTCCTGATCGACCTGCCCTGCCGCCGCCTGCGCCTCGCCCTCGACGAGGGCTCCGACCGCGTCGCCCTGCTCGCCGAGCTCCGATCCCGCCGCGGTGCGGACCCTCCGCGCTGCCTCGCCGACCCGGGCCGCCCCTGTGGCCCGGGTCGGCCGTGCGCGTTCTCCTCCCGCCGCGACCGGGCTCCGCGCCGGCGGCCGGAGTCCGCCCAGGTGCGTGATCAGCAGGCCGATATCCACCTCTCGCGGCCCGTGGAGGTGCCCAGCGTCCTGGTGATCTTCGCGAGCGCCGCCGTCGGCGGCGCCGTGCCCACGGCCGCACGGGGACACCACGCGCCTTCAGTACGCTGGGCCGCCTCATGCGCATCGGGATCGTGTGTCCGTACTCGCTGGACGTGGCCGGCGGGGTCCAGGCCCACGTCCTCGACCTCGCACGGGCGCTGAGGGGTCTCGGGCACCACGTCGACGTCCTGGCGCCCGCAGGGTCGGAAACCCCGGTGCCCGACGGGGTCACGCGTGCCGGGAAGGCCGTCGGCATCCCGTACAACGGCTCGGTGGCCCGGCTGACGTTCGGGCCGGTGTCGCTGGCGCGGGTCCGCCGCTGGCTGCGCGAGGGCGACTTCGACGTCCTGCACGTCCACGAGCCGACGGCGCCGAGTCTGTCGCTCCTCGCACTCGTGGTGGCCGAGGGCCGCCCCGTCGTCGCGACGTTCCACACCTCCACGCCGCGCTCGCGCTCCATGACGTTCTTCGAGCCCCTGCTGCGCCCGCTGCTCGAGCGGGTCACGGCGCGGATCGCGGTGTCGCCGCTGGCCCGCCAGGTCTACGTCGAGCACCTCGGCGGCGACGCCGTCGAGATCCCGAACGGCGTCGACGTCGCGGCGTTCGCCGACGCGCCCCCGCTGCCCGGGTACTCGGGGCACGGCGACGGCGCGACCGTCGGCTTCGTCGGCCGCTACACCGAGCCGCGCAAGGGGATGCCCCTGCTGCTCGACGCCCTGCGTCCGCTGGTCGCCCGCCGCCCGGACCTGCGCCTCCTGGTCGTCGGGCGCGGCGACGAGGACGAGCTGCGCCGGCAGGCGGGCCCGGAGCTCGCCGACCGCATCGAGCTGCTCGGCGCGGTCGACGAGGCGACGAAGACGTCGATGCTCGCCTCGGTCGACCTGCTCGCGATGCCCAACACGGGCGGCGAGAGCTTCGGTGTCGTGCTGGCCGAGGGCATGGCGGCCGGGGCCCCGGTGGTCGCGAGCGACATCGAGGCCTTCCGTCGCGTGCTCGGCGAGCCCCCCGCGGGCGTGGTGGTGCCGTCCGGCGACATCGAGGCCTGGAGTGCCGCCCTCGGCGCGCTGCTCGACGACCCGGCGCGCCGCGACGCCCTGCGCGCGGCGGGCAGCGCACGGGTCGCGACGTTCGACTGGTCGGTGGTCGCGGCCGCCGTTCTGCGGGTGTACGAGGTCGCCGTGGCCGCCGATCCGCGCCGGGTCGGCCCCGGCGGCCGGCTCGGTGCCCGGGCGCAGTCCGGCACGGAGGCCGAACTACCGTCGTCGTCGTGACCCTCCTCGGTGCCACCGGCGTGCTGGTGGTCCTCGTCGTCCTCGCGATCCTCCTCCTGGTCGTCGTGACGGCCGGGGTGCTGGTGGCACGGGCGCGCCGGCTGGACCGGCTGCACGTGCGTACCGACGCCGCCGTGGCGGCGCTCGCCGCCGTGCTCGACCGGCGGGCCGCGGTGGTGCGGGCGATCGCCGCCACCGCCGGCCCGGTGGCGCTCACCGACCCGGACCGGCGGGCCCTGCGCGCGGCCGCCCGGGCCGTCGCCGCGACGCGGGCGGCCTCCGACGGCGGGCTCGACGCGGAGCGCGAGGCGGCCGAGAGCGACCTGACCCGTGCCCTCGGCGCCCTCGACACCGCCGCGCTGCCGGCCGACCTCGCCGCCGAGCTGGCCGACGCGCACGTCCGCGTCTCCGTGGCCCGCCGGGTGCACAACGACGCCGTGCGCGACACGCGCGCCCTGCGCGGCCGGCGGATGGTGCGCTGGCTGCACCTGGCCGGCACGGCGCCGGCACCGCGCTACTTCGAGATCGCCGAGCCGGGACCGGACGGCGGCACCGCGACGCCGCCGGCGATGCGGACCGCCCAGGACGCGGTCCGGGTGATCGTCGTCGACGGCGACGGCCGCGTGCTCCTCTTCCAGGGCATCGACCCGGCGCGCCCGGCCGAGGCGTTCTGGTTCGCGCCCGGAGGGGGCGTCGAGCCGGGGGAGGAGCCGGTGAAGGCCGCCGTGCGGACGATCGGCGAGGAGACCGGGCTCGACGTCGACCCGGCCGCGGTCCACGGCCCGCTCTGGGTGCGCCAGGTGGTCTTCGAGGCCGACGGCACGACGTACGCCGGCCGCGAGCTCTTCCACGCCGTGCACGTGCCGACCGGCGACATCGACACCAGCGCCTTCACCGAGCACGAGGCCCGGACGGTGCGCGGACACCGCTGGTGGACCCCGGCCGAGCTGGCCGTGACGCTCGACGTCGTCCACCCCCACCAGCTGCCCGACCTGCTCGCGGACCCCCGGGCCCTCGAGTCGGGCGGGGTCCCGCTCGCCATCCACTAGACCCGGACGGCGTCCACGTACTCCGCGCCGACCGGCACCTCGGTGATCACGTCGACGAGCACCCCGGCCGGGTCGGCGACGATGAAGTGGCGCTGACCGAACTCCTCGGTGCGCAGGTCCAGCTCGGGACGCAGGCCGGCGCCACGGACGAGGCGCTCGTACTCCGCGTCGACGTCGGGCACCTCGACGTTGAGCAGCAGGCCGCGCGCCGTCGTGCGGAACCCCGCGGGCACCGTCGGGTGCGCGGCGTCGACGAAGGCCAGCTCGTGGGCGCCGCGGCGCAGGCTCACGTACCAGTCGACGGCGAACACCACCTCGAAGCCGAAGTGCTGGACCCAGAAGTCCGTCGACGCCGCGATGTCGGCGACGGCGAGGACGGGGTAGAAGCCGGTCGGTTCCATGCGCGCTCCCTTGACGTACCGTTAGTACGCGAACAGTGGTTGACGTACCATCGGTACGTCAAGTCCGGAGAGGGGACCACGTGGCCGGGGTGCGGGAGGAGCAGCGGGCGCGGACACGGCGCGCGCTCGTCGACCGGGCGCGCGAGCTGTTCGCCGCCCGCGGCTACGCGGACGTCGGGCTCGCGGAGCTCGTCGGCGCGGCCGGCGTGACCAAGGGCGCGCTCTACCACCAGTTCGAGGGCAAGGCCGAGCTGTTCGAGGTGGTGCTGGGCGAGGTCGCCGCCGAGGTGGCCGACGCGGTCGTCCTCGCCGCCGAGGCCCACGAGGACCCGTGGGAGCGGTTCCTCGCGGGCTGCCGGGCGTTCCTCGTCGCGAGCACCGACCCGGCGGTGGCCCGGATCGCCCTCGTCGACGGGCCGGCCGTGCTCGGGTGGACGCGGTGGCGGGCGCTCGACGAGGCCACGTCGGGCCGGCACCTCGTCGAGGCGCTCGAGGCGCTCGCCGCGCGCGGGGTGATCGCTCCGCGGCCGGTGGCGCCCCTGGCCCACCTGCTCAACGGCGCGATGAACGAGGCGGCCCTGTGGCTCGCCGACGAGCCGGACCGGCTCGACGCGGTCTGGGCGGAGCTCGCGGGGATGCTCGACGGGCTGCGCTGAGCGTGCACCGCATCACGACGGGCACCCCCACGACGGGCCGTACCATCGCGTCCACGTCCCGCACCGTCGTAGGAATCCCCGGAGGACCCACCGTGACCAGGCCCGAACCCGCCACCGCCGTCGGCACCGGAGGGGTCAAGCGCGGCCTCGCCGACATGCTCAAGGGCGGCGTGATCATGGACGTGGTGACGCCCGAGCAGGCGAAGATCGCCGAGGACGCGGGCGCCGTCGCCGTCATGGCGCTCGAGCGGGTGCCGGCCGACATCCGCGCCGACGGCGGCGTGGCGCGCATGTCGGACCCCGACATGGTCACCGGCATCGTCGACGCCGTCTCCATCCCGGTGATGGCCAAGGCCCGCATCGGGCACTTCGTCGAGGCCCAGGTGCTGCAGTCGCTCGGCGTGGACTACGTCGACGAGTCCGAGGTGCTGACCCCCGCCGACGAGGCCCACCACATCGACAAGTGGGCGTTCACCGTCCCCTTCGTCTGCGGCGCGACCAACCTCGGCGAGGCCCTGCGGCGTCTCGGCGAGGGCGCCGCCATGATCCGCTCGAAGGGCGAGGCCGGCACCGGCAACGTCGTCGAGGCCACGCGGCACATGCGGGCGATCCGCTCCGAGATCCGGGCGCTGTCGCGGATGGACCCGCAGGAGCTCTACGCCGCGGCGAAGGAGCTGCGGGCGCCGGTGGCGCTCGTGCAGGAGGTGGCCGAGTCCGGCCGCCTGCCCGTCGTGCTGTTCACCGCCGGCGGCATCGCGACGCCGGCCGACGCGGCGATGATGATGCAGCTCGGGGCCGAGGGCGTGTTCGTCGGCTCGGGCATCTTCAAGTCCGGCGACCCCGCCCGCCGAGCCGAGGCGATCGTGCGGGCGACGACCTTCCACGACGACCCCGACGTGATCGCGAAGGTCTCGGCCGGGCTCGGCGAGGCGATGGTCGGGCGCACCACTGCCGACATGCCCGAGCACGAGCGGCTCGCCACGCGCGGCTGGTGAGGCTCACGGGAAGATCACGACGCGGCGTGGGACGATCCGGGCGATGACGGCGTCGCACGGGTCCCCACGTCGCCTGGTCGGGCTGCGCCCGTCCGGGCCGGTACGTGACGGCTCCGACAGCCCCGACGTCGACGCCGAGGCGCGCACGGAGACGATGCGGGCGACCCCGCCGGCCCCGTCGGCGCCGCCCACCCCCCGGCAGCCCCCCGCCCCCCGCCGTCCCGAACCCCGGGACCGCGAGGAGGAGGGCATCGAGCCGCCCGCGCAGCGCAACGGCATGGGCACGCCGGCGCTGGTGCTCGGCCTGCTCGCCGCGGCGACGTGCTGGACCGGCTGGGCCGGGGTGGTGCTCGGCCTGCCCGCGGTGGTCGCCGGGTTCCTCGGCGCCCGCCGCGCGTTCCGGAACCTCGCCACGGACGGTGCCCCGTCGCTCGGTGGGCTCGTCGCCGGGCTGGTCGGGCTGGTCGTGGGCGCGGTGATCGTGTGGCCGACGCTGTTCGGCACCGGGGGCTTCGGCGACGGGCTGACCCTCGACCAGTGCATGGCCCAGTCGACGACGGCCCGCGAGATGCACATGTGCAAGTCACAGCACCTCGCCGAGTTCAACGAGCGCTACCCCAACGCCGCCGAGTAGGGGGCGATGGCACGATCGCGCCATGACGTCCGCTCCGCCGCCCGCGCGCGAGGACCGCGACCAGCGTGAGCGCGATGGCGGCCTCGGCACCGCCGCGCTCGCCCTCGGGCTGCTCGCCGTCGGCACCTGCTGGCTCGGCTGGCCGGGCCTCGTCCTGGGGCTGCTCGGAGTGGTCGTCGGGTTCATCGGGTCCCGCCGCGCGTTCCACGACCCGCGCCGCAGCGGCGCGATGTCGCTCAGCGGGTTCGTGCTCGGCCTGATCGGCCTGATCGTCGGCGCGTGGCTCGTCGTGCCGGGCCTTCTCGGCGTCGGCACCTTCGGCGAGGGCCTGACCCTCGACGAGTGCATGGCCCAGGCGCAGGGGCAGCAGGAGGAGCGCATGTGCGCCTCCCAGCACCTCGACGAGTACCGCGCCCGCTACGGCGATCCCGGCGGCACGGGCGGGTAGTCCCGCGCTCCTAGACTGGAGCCGTGAGCCCACCCGTCGGCGTCCTGGCCCTCCAGGGCAACGTCCCCGAACACCTGGACGCGCTGCGGGCCTGCGGCGCCGAGGCCGTCCCGGTCCGCCGGCCCTCCGAGCTCGCGGAGGTCGCGGGCCTGGTGCTGCCCGGCGGCGAGTCGACGACGCTGTCGAAGCTCCTCGAGGCGTTCGATCTGCTCGAGCCGCTGCGTGAGCGCCTGCGCGCAGGGATGCCGGCCTTCGGTTCCTGCGCGGGCATGATCCTGCTCGCGCGCGAGGCCATCGACGCCCGGCCCGACCAGCACCAGCTCGGCGCCCTCGACATCACCGTGCGGCGCAACGCGTTCGGCCGGCAGGTGGCGTCGTTCGAGTCCGACCTGGCGGTCACCGGGGTCGTGGGCGGCCCCGTGCGGGGGGTGTTCATCCGCGCCCCGTGGGTGGAGTCGACGGGCCGCGGTGTCGAGGTGCTGGCCCGGGTGCCGGGCAGCGTCGCGGGCCCGGCGTCGGGCAAGATCGTCGCGGTGCGCCAGGGCCCGGTGATGGCGACGGCGTTCCACCCCGAGCAGACCGGCGACGCCCGCCTGCACGACCTCTTCCTGCGCCGGGTCCGCGAGACCGTCCGCGCCTGAGCGCTGGATATCGCCGAGCGACCCAGCGGCGATAGGCTCCCGTGATGCGCTACGCCGAGGGCCCCACCGTCGAGGCCGCCGTCCACGTCGCCGCGCCGCCCGCGCGGGTCTGGCCGCTCGTCCGGGACATCCAGTTCGTCGCCGACACCTCCGAGGAGCTGCAGGAGGCGCGGTGGCTGCCCGCACCCGAGGGACCCGCCGAGGGTGAGGCGCCCGCGGTCGGCCACCGGTTCCGGGGTCGGAACTTCCACCCACAGGCGGGGGAGTGGGAGACGGTCTCGACCGTCGTGGAGTGCGACGAGGAGCGCCGCTTCTCCTGGGCCGTCATGGACACCGAGAACCCCACCGCGACGTGGCTGTTCACCCTCACGCCGGTCGAGGGCGGCACCGAGCTGCGGCAGTGGGTGCGGATGGGCCCCGGGCCGTCGAACCTCAACAAGGTCATCGAGACGATGCCCGACAAGGAGGAGCGCATCGTCGCCCACCGGTGCCGGGAGTGGCAGCAGAGCATCGAGCGCACCCTGGCCGGGATCAAGGAACGCGCGGAGTCCTGAGGTGCGCACCGCCACCACGATCGAGGCCTCCGGGGCGCCCTGGGGCGAGACGGTCGACTTCGTCGTCGAGGCCGAGCGGCTCGGTCTGGACGTGTGCTGGGTGGCCGAGGCGTGGGGCTCCGACGCCCCGTCGCCGCTCGGCTACCTCGCGGCCCGGACCGACCGGATGCTGCTCGGGTCGGGCGTCGTCCAGGTCGGCACGCGCTCCCCGGCGCTGCTCGCCCAGACCGCGCTGACGCTGCAGGAGATGTCGCAGGGGCGCTTCCTGCTGGGGCTCGGCAGCTCGGGACCGCAGGTCCTCGAGGGCCTGCACGGGGTGCCCTTCGCGCACCCGCTCGGGCGGATGCGCGAGACCGTCGAGGTCGTCCGCCGCGTCATGGCGGGGGAGAAGGTGACCCACGACGGCCGTCACGTGCGGCTCCCGCTGCCCGGGGGCGAGGCGTGCCCGATGCGGGTGTCGGTGACGTCGGAGCACCGCGTCCCGATCTACCTCGCGACGCTCTCGCCCAGGATGCTGCGGCTCACCGGCGAGGTCGCCGACGGCTGGCTGGGCACCAGCTTCGTCCCCGAGGGGGCGTCGACGTCGCTCGAGCCGCTGGCCGAGGGGGCCGCCGCGAGCGGGCGCCCGCTCGCCGACCTCGACCTCTGTCAGGGCGCCGAGGTCGCCTTCACCGACGACCCCGACCGGATCGACGCGATGCTCGACGAGCGCCGGGCGGGCCTCGCGTTCAGCATCGGCGGCATGGGCTCGGCGAGCCGGAACTTCTACCGCGACGCCTACGCCCGCCAGGGCTACGGCGAGGTCGCGGCCGAGGTGCACGCGCTGTGGCAGGCGGGACGCCGGGACGACGCGGCGCAGGCGGTACCGCGGTCGATGCTCGCGGCGACGACGCTGATCGGGACGCCGGACGTGGTGCGCGAGCGGCTGGCCGTCTGGCGCGATGCCGGGATCACGACGGTCCGGCTCTACCCGGCGGGCGAGTCGCTCGCCGAGCGGCTGGACACGCTGGCGCGGGCGATCGAGCTGGTGAGGGAGGTCGGATGACGGAGCCAGCAGGAACGACGCTCCCCTGGCGGGAGCGCGACAGCGGCACGTGCTCGATCGCGCGCACCATGTCGGTGCTCGGCGAGCCGTGGACGGTGCTCGTCGTCCGCGACCTCCTGCACGGGGTGCGCCGCTTCGACGAGCTGGTCGCGCACCTCGGGATCGCCCGCACGGTGCTCGCCCGGCGCCTCGCGGTGCTGGTCGACGCCGGGCTGGTGGAGACCTCGGAGTACCGCGAGCCGGGCCGTCGGTCGCGGCGGGAGTACCGGCTGACCCGGGCCGGGCACGACCTGCGCCCGGTGCTGCTCGCGCTCATGACCTGGGGCGACGCCCACCTCGACGGCGGCGCGGGGCCGCCGGTGGTCGTGCGTCACGAGGGTTGCGGGGCCCCGGTGCACCTCGTCGAGGAGTGCACCGCCGGGCACCGCCTCGCCGCGGGGGACCGGGTACGCAGCACCCCGGGCCCCGGGGCCCGTCCCGCCCCCGTCGGGACGGACCCCTGACGAGCGCTCAGCTCGCCGCGTCGGCCACCTTGTCGATGCTCGTCGTCATCTGGTCCTCGGTGACCATCGGGAAGAAGCCGCGGAACGACTCGTCCTGGACACCGCTCCAGTCGTAGACCTGGGTGACCTCGGTGCCGTTGCCCGAGGGCTCGAGCTTCCAGGTCCAGACGTGGCCCTTGGCCGTCACGTCACCCAGCTTGTCGGTGTAGCCGTCGAGCGGGTGCAGCTGCGGCGCCCAGGCGATCTCGCGGTTCTCCTCGTAGGAGGTGACCGTGTTCAGCATCTGGTAGTCGCCCAGCGCGTCGTTGTACATGTTCATGACGAACTGGTCGCCGACGTCGCTGACCTCGCCGCGGCCGTCGACGCCCTTGAGCATGCCGGCGCCGTCGAACTCGTGGTGGCGGGCCGGTGTGGCCAGCAGCGAGAAGAGCTTCTCGGGCTTGGCGTCGACGGTCCGGGTCACGGTGATCTGATCGCTCATAGGAGTGTCCTGCCCCACACGGCGGCCGCGCAAACGGTTGGGCACGACCGAAGTCAGCGACCGGGGGGTGCGAGGCGGTAGACCGCGCCCGCCTCGTCGTCGGTGACGTAGACGGCGCCGTCGGGGCCGGGGACCGCCGCGACCGGCCGCCCCCACCGCGACCCGTCGGGCGCCTGGAAGCCCCCGACGAGGGTGCGCTGGCCGCCGAGGTCGCCGTTCTGCCACGGGTAGAACGACACCTCGGGCGCGCGGGGCGACTGCCGGTTCCACGAGCCGTGCACCCCGACCAGCGCGCCCTGCCCGAAGGGCGCGGGCAGCGTCGCGCCGAAGGCGAGGCCGAGCGGGGCCGAGTGGGCGCCCATCGTCTGCTCGATCGGAGTGAGGGTCGCGCAGTCGAGCGCGCGGCCGTCGGGATTGGTCTCGGCGTCGGCCACGAACGGCGGGTCGGACGGGTCGACGGCGCTGCCCGGGACGCCGGGCGCGACGTCGGGGTCCGGGTTGCAGTACGGCCAGCCCAGGTCGCGGCCCGGGGTGAGGCGGGCGAGCTCCTCCGGCGGGTGGTCGTCGACGTAGTCGGGGATGACCCGGCCGCGAGCCGACCCGTCGTCCTCGCCGTAGGGCCGGTCGTAGGGGAACGGGATGTTGTCGCGGTTGTTCACCGCGGTCCAGACCGCCCCGTCCGGGGCGACGGCGAGGCCGGTGCCGTTGCGGACGCCGCGGGTGAAGGGCTCGGGCGGGCCGCCGCCCGGGGGCACACGCAGGATCGCCGCCCGCTGGGGGTCGGCCTCGCGGTCCTGGGGCGAGACGTTGCCCGTCGAGCCCACCGAGATGTAGACCGAGCCGTCCGGCCCGACGGCGACGCTCTTGAGGGCGTGCGAGTAGGCGCCGCGCAGCTCCGGGCTCCGCGCGTCGGGCAGGTCGTCGACGACCGTCGTCGGCGCGCCGAGGGCCGGGCCCTCGTAGGGGTACGAGCGCACGGCGTTGCTCTCGGCGACGTAGAGGGTGCTGCCGACGAACGTCATCCCGTGGGGCTGGGTCAGGCCGGACACCAGCGTGGTGCTCGCCGGCCCGCCCGGTCCCGGGACGACGCGGACGACCTCGCCGGCGCCGGGGCGCGAGACGAGCAGGGCGCCGTCGGGGGCGAACACGGCCATCCGCGCGGAGTCGACGCGCGCCCAGACCGCGATCGACCAGCCGTCCGGGATCAGGGCCTGGCGGGTGGTGTCGAACGGGGCCGCGGCATCACCCGGCGGCACCGTCACCGGCGCGGCCACGAGGCCCTGGGTGGCGGCGCCCGCCGGGGCGGGGCCCGGCCCGGCGGCCGGCACGACGGCGTCCCCGTCGCCCCCGGGTGCCGGGGGAGCGGCGGCGCCCCCGCACGCGGCGGCGAGGGACAGGAGCGCCACCGTGGCGCCCGCGACCAGGGTTCGCGCGAGGCGATACGGCATGCGGCCGAGCCCACCACACGACGACGTCCGCTGCGCGCCAGGGTGTCGGGGCGCGAGGCTGGCGGGGGGTCAGCCGCGCAGGATGAGGCAGCTCGACGTGCCCTCGGCGACGAGGCGGCCGGCGCCGTCGAGCAGCTCGGCGCGGGCGAGGGCGGTGCTGCGCCCGGAGTGCACGACGTGGCCGACGGCGCGGGCGGTGCCCGAGTCGGCGGTGAGGCGGCGCAGGAACTTCACCGACAGGTCGAGGCTCGTGTAGCCGACGCCGGCCTCGAGCGTGCTGTGCACGGCGCACCCGAGCGCGGAGTCGAGCAGGGTCGCGTAGATCCCGCCGTGCACCGAGCCGATCGGGTTGTAGTGGTACTCGGCCGGCTCGACGGTGAACACGACGCGCCCGCGCTCCACGGACTCCACGGAGGCGCCGATCAGGGTCATGATCGGCGGCGGCGGGAGCGTCCCGTCCGCCATGGCGGCCAGGAACGACAGGCCGTCGCGTTCGGTCGCCGCCGCGGCGAGCGTCCGGGGGTCGGACCAGGCGTGGGTGCGTTCGCGCGTGGTGACGTCCATGCTGCTCCCTGGGTAGCGGAAGGAAACTCAGGCGGGGAAACCGCACCGTACCGTCCCGTCGCCGCGGGTGGGACCTCACCTAGACTGGATCGTCAGGAGCGTGTGCGGCGCGAGCCGCCACCTGCGCCGGCCGGGGTCCACCCCGGGAGCGGCGCCCGCGGTCGAGGACCACGCGCGAGACGAAGGGCGGGAAGCGATGAGCGGCCACTCCAAGTGGGCGACCACGAAGCACAAGAAGGCCGCGATCGACGCGAAGCGCGGCAAGATGTTCGCCAAGATGATCAAGAACATCGAGGTCGCGGCCCGCACCGGCGGCGGCGACCCGGCCGGCAACCCGACGCTCTACGACGCCATCCAGAAGGCGAAGAAGACCTCGGTGCCCAACGACAACATCGACCGCGCCGTCAAGCGCGGATCGGGCGCCGAGGCGGGCGGGGCCGACTACCAGGCCATCACCTACGAGGGCTACGCCCCGGGCGGCGTCGCGGTGCTCGTCGAGTGCCTCACCGACAACAAGAACCGCGCTGCCGGCGAGGTCCGCACGGCCATGAACCGCAACGGCGGCGCGATGGCCGACCCGGGCTCCGTGGCCTACCTGTTCAACCGCAAGGGCGTCATCATCGTCCCGAAGGAGCAGTCCGGCGGCGCGCTCTCGGAGGACGACCTGCTGCTCGCCGTGCTCGAGGCCGGCGCCGAGGAGGTCAACGACTACGGCGAGAGCTTCGAGGTGCTCACCGAGTCGAACGACCTCGTCGCCGTCCGCACCGCGCTGCAGGAGGCGGACATCGACTACGACTCCTCCGAGGTGTCGTTCGTGCCGTCGATGAACGTCGAGGTCGACGCCGACGGGGCCCGCAAGGTCCTGCGGATCATCGACGCGCTCGAGGACTCCGACGACGTCCAGAACGTCTATTCGAACTTCGACGCGTCCGACGAGGTCATGGCCGAGGTCGGCTGACCGGGGTGCCGCCCACCGCTCCCTGCGTCGTCGCCGAGCTCGCCGCGGGCGACGCGGGGGAGGCCCTGACCGTGCAGTACGCGGCCTACCTCGCCGAGGCGCGCCGCTACGGCACCACGGAGATCCCGCCGCTGCGGGAGACGGTCGCGGAGCTGGCGGCGGACCTGGAGCGGCCCGACGTGCGCGGGTTCGGCGCCTGGGCCGGCTCGCGGCTGATCGGGTCGGTGCGCCTGCGCGGCGACCGGGTCGGCACCGGCTCGGGCTGCGCCGAGCTCGCCCGCTACTCGGTCGCGCCGGACGCCCAGGGCTACGGCGTCGGCCGCGCGCTGCTCGAGCGCGTGCATGCCGAGCTGGCCACCGGTGACGTCACCTGGCTCGTCACGGGCGCGCGCAGCGAGGAGAACCTGCGGCTCTACCGCCGCGCCGGCTACGAGGAGACCGGCCGGCTCGCCGACAGCGCCGGCGTCGAGCTGCTGCGCCTCGAGCGGCTGGCGCCGGGGTCCTAGGCGTGTCCCGGTTCCTCGACGGCGCCCTCCTGCTCGGTGCGGTGCTCGTCGGGCTGTGGGTGCCGTTCTGGTGGTGGGGGGTGCCCGGATCGCCGATCGCCTTCGCGCTGCTGTCCGGGACGCCGGTGGTCGCGGTGGTCGCGGTCGTGGTCGCGGTGCTCGCTCTCGTCCGGCGTCGCTGGGCGGCCGGGGTCGTGGCGCTCGCCGCGGCCGTGGTGCTCGGGGCGCTCGTGGTGCCGCGGGCCCTCGACGACGGCGACCCGGTGGTCACCGCGGGCCCGGGGAGCGCGCCGGTGGTCGTGGCGACGGTCAACCTGCAGTTCGGGCGGGCCGACCCGGCGGCGGTGGTGGCGCTGGCCCGCGACCGTCGTGTCGACGTCCTGGGCCTGCAGGAGATCACCCCGGAGGCCGAGCAGCGTCTCGCGGCGGCGGGCCTGCGGGCGGAGCTGCCGTTCACGGAGTCGGCGGCACGACGGGGCGCGGGCGGCACCGCGCTCGTCTCCCGCCACCCGCTCGCGCCCTCCGGGCTGGTGCTGCGGCCGGGCGTCTTCTCGCAGGTCACGGCCCGGGTCCTCGCGCCGAGCGGGCCGGTCGACGTCGTCGTCGCGCACCCCTCGGCGCCGGTGTTCCGCGACGACCCCGGGGGATGGGCGCGCGAGATCGCCGAGCTCCCGGGTCCGGCGCCGCTCGGGGGACCGCCCCGGCTGGTGATCGGCGACCTCAACGCGACGCTCGACCACCGCCCGCTGCGGGCGCTGCTCGCGCCCGGGACGTGGCGCGACGCGGCGTCCGCGGTCGGCGGCGGGCTGTGGGGTACCTGGCCCACCGATTCCACGCTGCCGCCGTTCGCGGCGATCGACCACGTCCTCGTCTCCGGGCCGATCTCGCCCGTCGAGGTGACCACGCAGGAGCTGCCGTCGACCGATCACGCCGGGCTGATCGCCACCCTGCTGGTCCGCGACGGCCGCGCCGCCCTCACTCCCGGAGCGTGAGCGGGCGCCCGAGGATCCGGCTCCAGACCGCGCGCTCGTCGTCGAGCGCCCCGTCGGGCAGCGGCGTGCCGAAGGGCGTGACCTCGAGCCGGTCGTCGTCGGCGCGCCAGGTGCCCACCACGCGACCGGCGTCGAGCACGACCGGCGCGATCCACCCGCCGGCGCGGCTGACCTCGCCGCGGTGCGCGGTCGGGACGAGGTCGGGGTCGGCGGTCCCCGCGCCGAGGACGTAGGGGTCGAAGGGGCCGAGGAGGCGCAGTCCCGGCCCCGCCGCCCCCAGCTCGTCGACGTCCTCGGCGCGCGCGTAGCGGGTCTCGCCGTCGACGGTGACCTCGGCGAGCGAGCCGTCCGCGACGAGGCCGGCGAACCACGCCCGCAGCCGCTTCTTCGGCGTGGCGCCGCGCAACAGCCAGGCGTCGAAGGCCGTCGCGGTGGCCGGTCCGTGGGCGGCGAGGAACGCGGGGACGACCTCGCGGGCGGCCTCGTCGGGGTCCGGGAGCCCGGGCCAGCCCGGAACCAGCGTGCGCGGGTGCGCGAACGTCACGCGCGACCCGGCGGGCGGGCCGTGGCAGAGCAGTCCCTGCCAGGCCAGCGGCTTGAGCACCGGGCCCCAGCCGGAGCCGAGCGCCTCGGCGAGGCCCTCCTCCCGGCTGTGGGTCACGAGGGCCGCGACGAGCTCCTCGCGGGTCAGGACGGCGTCGGCGAGCACCTCGCCGACGGCCTCCTCGAGGGCCGCCATCTGCGCGGCCGTGGCGAACTCGCGCTGCCAGGAGCCCTTGTCCCAGGTGCGGGCCGCCGCGAGGAGTGCCAGCACGGCGGGCGCCTGGTCGGCGTCGAGGAGGTGCAGCGTGCCGCGCAGCGACCAGGTCCGGATCAGGGCGCCCGCCGCTAGGGCGGCGTCGACGGTGCCGTCGTCGGCGGTGCCGGCGGGTGTGCGCACGGCGACGGCCTGCGCGGCGGCCGACGGGACCTGCGCCTGGACGCCGACGAGGCGCCGCGCGATCGCCGTGGGGTCGGTGCCGTCGCGCAGGGCGACGTGCTGGCGGCGCAGGCGGAAGGCCCGGACCTGGTCCGCGGTGACGTTCACGCCTGGTCGAAGGAGCGCAGCCCCTGCGGCTCGGTGTCGGTGACGTCGACGTCGGTCACCTGCGCGTGCGACGGACCCTCGTTCGCCCAGGAGATCATGCGCTCGACGGCGTCGTCCTCGCCCTCGACGACCATCTCCACCGAGCCGTCGTCGCGGTTGCGCACCCACCCGGCGACACCGAGATCACCCGCGGTGTCCTGCGCGCTCTGTCGGAAGAAGACGCCCTGCACGCGCCCGCGGACGACGATGTGCTTGCTCGCCACCGAGGTCTCCCCCTTCGTTCGAACGTGTGTTCTACTCGTACGGATGACCGCTGCCTGGACGCCCTCGCTGTTCGGCGGGGGCGAGCCCGCCCCGGATCCGACGGTCGTCCCGCGCCGCATCGTCCTGGACGAGACCTCGTGGGTCGATCTCGCCCCCGCCTGGCTCACCGGCGCCGACGCCTGGTTCGACGCGATCGTCGCGGAGGCGCCGTGGGATCAGCGGAGGCGCCGGATGTACGACCAGGACGTGATGGAGCCGCGCCTGACCTGCGGGTGGCGCGTCGCGGAGGCACCCGACCCTGCGCCGGCCGTCGCCGAGGCACTCGCGGCGCGCTACGGCGTGCGCTTCGAGCGCGTCTCGGCCAACTTCTACCGCCACGGCGACGACTCGGTGGCCTGGCACGGCGACCGCGTCCGCTACACCCACGAGGCGCCGATCGTCGCGATCGTGTCGCTCGGGGCACCACGGCGGTTCGGCCTGCGGCCCGTGGGCGGCGGACCGTCGACGCGGCTGACCGTCGCGGGCGGCGACCTGGTCGTCATGGGCGGGCGCTGCCAGCACGACTGGCAGCACACGGTGCCGAAGTGGCCCGGCGCCGGCCCGCGGGTCAGCGTCACCTTCCGCCACGACGACCCGGGGCCGCGACCCTGATCAGGCCCTGATCAGGCCCTAGATCGGGATCTCGCTCATGTCCCCGTCGGCGCGCGTCCCGTGGATCCGGCGCTGGTCCTCGGTGATCCGCAGGTCGTTGATGCTCGCCTCGCGGCGGGCCATGAGGCCGTTGGGGGCGAACTCCCAGTTCTCGTTGCCGTAGCTGCGCCACCACTGGCCGTCGTCGTCGCGGCACTCGTACTGGAAGCGCACCGCGATCCGGTGCCCGCCGTAGGTCCACAGCGCCTTGCGCAGGACGTAGTCGTGCTCGCGCTGCCACTTGCGGGTCAGGAAGCCGATGACCTCGTCGCGGCCGGTGACCCACTCGTCGCGGTTCCGCCAGACCGTGTCCACCGTGTACGCGAGCGCGACCTTCTCCGGGTCGCGGGTGTTCCAGCCGTTCTCGGCGGCGAGCACCTTCGCGCGCGCCGACTCCTCGTCGAACGGCGGGAAGGGCGGGCGGGGCTCCTCGATCGGGCTGCTCACGGTGGTCCTCCTCGCGGGGTGCGACTCGGGTCAGCATGCCGCACGGTCCCGGCGTTGATCACCAGGGCGAAAGACACCGATCGAGGCGCTCCGGCGGTGTCTTCCCGCCTGCTGATCACGAGGACGAGGCGGGACACGCCGGGCGACGGGGACGAGAGCCGGTCGACGGGACGGCGCACCGTAGCGTCGCGACCCATGCGGGTACTGGGCGTCGACCCCGGGCTGACGCGCTGCGGTCTCGGCGTCGTCGAGGGCTCCGGCGGGCGGTCCGTGCGCGCCGTGGCCGTGGACGTGGTGCGCACGCCGCCCGAGGCGGAGGTGGCGCAGCGGCTGGGGGCGGTCGCCGACGCGGTCGAGGCCTGGATCGCCGAGCACCGCCCCGACGTCGTCGCCGTCGAGCGCGTCTTCGCCCAGCACAACGTGCGCACGGTGATGGGGACGGCGCAGGTCAGCGGGGTGGTCGCGCTGGTCGCCGGGCGTGCGGGACTGCCGGTCGCGTTCCACACGCCGAGCGAGGTGAAGGCGGCGGTCACCGGCTCGGGACGCGCGGGCAAGGAACAGGTGACGGCGATGGTGACCCGGGTGCTCTCGCTCGGCGTCGCCCCGCGCCCCGCCGACGCCGCGGACGCCCTCGCCCTGGCCATCTGCCACTGCTGGCGCGCCCCGATGATCGCCCGCATGGCCGAGGCCGAGGCCCGCGCCGCCGAGGTCACGAAGCACCACCGCGCCCGCCTCGCCGCCGCGCGCAAGGCCGCCCGTTGACCCTGGCGCACGTCCTCTCCGCCGGCGGCACCCGGATCGCGGTGGAGACGGTCGGCGAGGGCCCGCCGCTCGTGCTCACGACCGGCGCCCTGCAGGACCGGGCGAGCGTCCGCCTGCTCGCCGAGACCCTCGCCGACCGGGCCACCGTCCACACCTGGGACCGGCGTGGACGCGGCGACTCGGGCGGCGCGCCCGACCCGGGCGTCGACCCCCTCGGGGCGGACGGCGAGGCGCTGGTCGCGGCCGAGGTCGCCGACCTCGCCGCCGTCGTCGCCCTCGCCGGCGGTCACCCCGCCCACTACGGGCACTCCGCGGGCGCGGTGCTGGTCCTCGAGGCGGTGATGCGCGGCGTGCCGGCCGGGCGGGTCGTCGCCCACGAACCGCCGTGGCGCCTCGCGACCGACGACCCGTCCCCGCGTCACGAGCTGGCCGCCGCCACCATGGCCGCCCTCCGCGACGGCCGGCCCGACGACGCCGCGGCCGCGTTCCTCGGCGGCTTCCCGGCCGCCGCGCCCGCACCGGTCGAGCGCCTGCGGGCCACACCGTTCTGGGCCCGGACCGTCGCGCTCGCCCCGTCGCTGCCCCACGACGTCGCCCTCGTCGTCCGCGACGCCGTGCCGATCGACCGGCTCGCAGCGCTGCGCACGCCCCTGCTCGCCCTCGACGGCGGCGCGAGCCCGGCCTGGGTGACCGACGCCGTCGCCGCCCTGGCCGCCGCGGTGCCCGGCGCGGAGCACCGCACGATGCCCGGCCAGGAGCACTTCATCCTCCCGTCGGTGCTCGCCCCGGTGCTGGCGGACCACCTGGCGGGATGAGCTCGCCAGAACGATCTCTCGAGAGTGCTGTGAGCGTCCCAGCACGGGCGGCACTCCCGAGAGATCGTTCTGGAGAGGTCGGCCGTCCCCCATCGGCGGCCTCGCGAGACGCGGGCGCGGCGTTGCGCGGCGGCGTCGGAGGTGCCCGGTAGCCTTCGAACGCGTGTTCGCCAGGAGGGTCGGGAGGGTCGTGCGGTGATCTCGTCGGTGCGGGGGGAGGTCCTGGGCGTCGGGCTCGACCACGCCGTGGTCGAGGTCGGGGGTGTGGGGCTGGCCGTGCAGGCGACGCCGAACACGCTGGCCCGCCTGCGCCGCGGGCAGCAGGCCCGCCTCGACACGGCGCTGGTGGTCCGCGAGGACTCGCTGACGCTGTTCGGGTTCGCCGACGCCTCCGAGCGCGAGATGTTCCTGCTGCTCCAGACGGTGTCCGGGGTCGGGCCGCGCGTCGCGCTGGCGACGCTGGCGGTGCTCGACCCGGCGTCGCTGAGTCACGCGCTGGCCGAGGGCAACCTCACGACGCTGATGAGCGTGCCGGGCATCGGGCGCAAGGGCGCCGAGCGCCTGGTCGTCGAGCTGCGCGACAAGGTCGCCCCGCCGAGCGCCGCGGACGACGACGGGACGCCCGTCTCGGCGGTGGCCGCGGGGACGCTGCGCGACCAGGTGGTCGAGGCGCTGATCGGCCTCGGCTTCGCCGCCAAGCCCGCGGAGAAGGCCGTCGACGAGGTGCTCGGCGGCTCGTCGGGCCCGGCCGACTCCTCCGGTGTCCTGCGCGCCGCGCTCTCCAGGCTCGGTCCGCGGTGAGCGAGCACGACCTGGAAGCGAGCCTCGAGCGGGCCCTCGCGAACACGCCCGCCGACGGCGAGAGCGACCTCGAGAACAAGCTCCGGCCCGCCCGGCTCGCCGAGTTCATCGGCCAGCCCCGGGTCCGCGAGCAGCTCGACCTCGTGCTCCGGGGCGCGCTGGGCCGCGGGAGCCCGCCGGACCACGTGCTGCTCTCCGGTCCGCCCGGCCTGGGCAAGACCAGCCTCGCGATGATCATCGGCGCGGAGCTCGGCAGCCCCGTGCGCATCACGTCCGGCCCGGCGCTGGAGCGCGCGGGCGACCTCGCCGCGATGCTCTCCAACCTCGTGGAGGGCGACGTCCTGTTCATCGACGAGATCCACCGCATGGCCCGGCCCGCGGAGGAGATGCTCTACCTCGCGATGGAGGACTTCCGGGTCGACGTCGTGGTCGGCAAGGGCCCCGGGGCCACGTCCATCCCGCTCGACGTCGCCCCGTTCACGCTGGTGGGCGCCACCACCCGGGCCGGCGCGCTCACCGGCCCGCTGCGCGACCGCTTCGGCTTCACCGCGCACATGGAGTTCTACGAGCCCGAGGACCTCGAGCTGGTCGTCCGGCGCAGCGCGCAGATCCTCGAGGTCGACCTGCGCCCCGACGGCGGTCGCGAGATCGCCCACCGCTCCCGGGGCACGCCCCGCATCGCCAACCGGCTGCTGCGCCGGGTGCGCGACTACGCCGAGGTCCGCGCCGACGGCGCGGTGACGCGCGACGTCGCCCGGGCGGCGCTGGCCGTCTACGACGTCGACGAGCTCGGCCTCGACCGCCTCGACCGCGCGGTCCTCAGCGCGCTCGTGCGGAGCTTCCACGGCGGGCCCGTCGGCGTGTCGACGCTGGCCGTGGCCGTGGGGGAGGAGCCGGGCACGGTCGAGGAGGTCTGCGAGCCCTACCTCGTCCGGGCGGGCATGCTCGCCCGGACGCCGCGCGGGCGTGTCGCGACGCCCGCCGCGTGGCGTCATCTCGGCCAGGAGCCGCCCGTCACCGGCGCGGACAGCACCGACGATCACGGGGCCGACCCACGGGGCCAGGGCACGTTGTTCGGCTGAGCTGGCAGACTCGGAACCGGACATGCGCGGGTCGCACGAGGGTCACCCGCCCGGTGGACGGAGAACCATGGATCTCATCTTCCCCCTGCTCATCCTGTTCATGATCGGTCTGGTGTTCATGTCCAGCCGGCAGCGCAAGAAGCAGGAGAACCAGCAGAAGAGCCTTCAGGGCAGCCTGAACGTCGGTGACGTGGTCGTGATGACCAGCGGCGTGAGCGGCACGATCGTCGACGTCGACGACGAGCGCACCATCGACCTCGAGATCGCCCCGGACGTCGTCACCACCTGGCTGCGCGCCGCGGTGCGCGAGAAGCTCGTGGCGCAGGAGGACCCCGAGGTCGTCGAGGACCTGGACGAGTCGGACGACGTCGTGCCCCAGTCGTCCATCCCGACCGAGAGCACGCCGGTCGTCGACGCCGGCACGCACGGCACCCACGGCACGGAGACGAACTCCGACATCAAGGACACGAAGGCCGACTCGACGGACAACGTCTCGTCGCCGCGCTCCTCCTGATCCGACCGGGGCGGGGCGCCGCCGGGCGCGCCGGGTCCGGCGCCTACCCTCGCGGCGAGCCCCTCCCCGGCTGACCGACCCGAGCAACTGGAGCAACGCAGCGTGGCCCCTCCGACCGTCCGATTCTCGCCCGGGCGCTATCTGGCCGCCTTCGTCGTGGTGGTGGCCGCGCTCTACGGACTGGTCTTCTTCACCGGGGACGGCTCGCCGACGCCCAAGCTCGGCATCGACCTCCAGGGCGGCACCCGGGTCACGCTGACCGCGCGCACCGAGACCGGCGCCGCGCCGACGCCCGACCAGCTCAACCTGGCGCGCCAGATCATCGACCAGCGCGTCAACGGGCTCGGCGTCAGCGGCGCCGAGGTGGTGCAGGACGGCAACAACCTCGTCATCACGGTGCCCGGCCAGGAGGGCGACCAGGCGCGCTCGCTCGGCCAGACGGCGCGGCTGTACTTCCGCCCCGTCCTCGGCGGGCCGATCCCGTCGGGCCCCCAACCGGGTCAGCCGGGACAGCCGGGCGCCACGGCGCCCGGAGCACCCGGCGGGCCGACCGGTGCCGGCACGCCCGGCCAGGCACCCGCCGGGCAGAGCGTGCCGCTCGACGCCGTCGGGCAGCAGCAGCCCCCGGTCCCGACGCCACCTCCGGGCGGCGACCCCAGTGCGACGTCGCAGGACCCACGCCTGGCCCAGGCGATCGCCGAGGCGAAGGCGACGCGCCAGAGCGACGACCCGGCGGTGCAGGAGCAGGCGGCGCTCGCGCTGGACTGCGCCGTCGAGGACCCCCTGCGCGGCTACGACGATCCGGGGCGGCCCCTGGTCTCGTGCAACCGGGAGGGCACGGAGAAGTACCTGCTCGGCCCCGCGATCCTCTCGGGCACCGACGTCGCGAGCGCGCAGCCCAACCCCAACCCGCAGGGCGTCGGCTGGATCATCAACCTCGCGTTCAAGGGTGGCCAGGCCGCGAACACCTGGGCCGACTACACCAGCGCGAACGTCAACAACTCGAACGCCGTCGTCCTCGACTCGCAGGTCGTCTCCGCGCTGCGGATCGTCCAGCCCCTGCTCGACGGCAACGCGCAGATCTCCGGCAACTTCAACCAGGCGTCGGCCACCGACTTCGCCAACGTCCTGCGCTACGGCTCGCTGCCGCTGTCGTTCGACACGTCGGAGGCGCAGACCGTGTCGGCGACGCTCGGGCTGGCGTCGCTGCAGGCGGGGCTCATCGCCGGGATCGTCGGTCTCGCGCTGGTGTTCCTCTACTCGCTCTTCTACTACCGAGCGCTCGGCGTGCTGACGATCCTGTCGCTCGTCCTGTCCGGGCTCGTCGTCTACGCCGTCCTCGTGCTGCTCGGGCGGGGCATCGGCTTCACCCTCGACCTCGCCGGTGTCGCCGGCTTCATCGTCGCCATCGGCATCACGGCGGACTCGTTCGTCATCTTCTTCGAACGGATCAAGGACGAGGTCCGCGACGGGCGCAGCTTCCGGTCCGCGGTACCCCGCGGATGGGTCCGGGCCAGACGCACGATCCTCTCCGGCGACGCCGTGAGCTTCCTCGCGGCCGTGGTGCTCTACGTCCTCGCCGTCGGCCAGGTGAAGGGCTTCGCGTTCACGCTGGGCATGTCCACCGTCCTCGACCTCGTCGTGGTGTTCCTCGTGACGCACCCGCTGCTCGCCCTCGCGTCGAACTCGCGCCTGTTCGCCAGCCCCGCGTGGTCCGGCCTGGGCGAGGCGGTGCGTCATCCGCCGCGGCCCGGCGCCGGTCCACCACGCGCGGGCGGCCGCCGCCCACCCGGGAGCGGGACGGGGACCCGCGGGGGCTCGAGCCGCCCGGGATCCCGCACCCAGACGGGCCGTGACCGCGCCGGACGTGGGGGTGCCCGATGACCCGGTCCACCAGCGGCCCGAACAACCGCCGCACCGACGCCGTCACCAGCGGTGACACGAACCGGCCCGCCGGCCGCGCCAACGGCCGCACGGGCGGCCGCCGCCGCGCCGAGGACGCCCCGCCCGAGGACGAGGTCCGGGACGACCTGCCCGACGACCTGCCCGACGACGGGGCGGACGACGACGACCCTACCGGCGAGGCCGCCGCCGACGCCCTCGAGGAGCGGGACGACACCCGCTCGCGGCGCCGCAGCCGGCTCGACTCGCTCTACCGCGGCAACGGCGGCATCGACATCGTCGGGCGCTCGAAGACCTGGTACACGGTCTTCGGCGTCGCGCTGATCATCTGCATCCTGTCGATCGCGATCCGGGGCTTCAGCTTCGGCATCGACTTCGAGGGCGGCACGAGCGTCCAGATGCCGGCGGTCGGGGCGAACGGCCCGATCGCCACGCAGCAGGTCGAGCAGGCCTACACCCAGGCGGTCGGCCTCGAGGCGACCTCGGTGCAGAGCGCGGGCCAGGGCGCCACCTCGACGATCATCATCCGCTCGGAGCGTCTGGACGTCGCCCAGGTCATCGCCCTGCGCCAGACGCTGTTCGAGCAGTTCCAGCCGCTCGGCACCTCCGGGGCGCCCGAGCAGAACGCGATCTCCGACAGCGCGGTGAGCGCCAGCTGGGGCGGCGAGATCACGCGGCAGGCGGGCATCGCGCTCGTCGTCTTCCTCGTGCTCGTGACGATCTACCTGTCGTTCTACTTCGAGCGACGGATGGCGCTCGCGGCGCTGATCGCCCTCGCGAACGACATCATCATCACCGCGGGCGTCTACTCGCTGGTCGGCTTCGAGGTCTCGCCGGCCACGGTGATCGGCCTGCTGACGATCCTCGGCTTCTCGCTGTACGACACGGTCGTCGTGTTCGACAAGGTCCGGGAGAACACCCGCGGCCTGCTCGGCCTCACGAGACGCACGTACGCCGAGGCTGCGAACCTCGCGGTCAACCAGACGCTCATGCGCTCGCTGAACACCTCGCTGATCGCGGCGCTCCCGCTGATCGGGCTGTTCGTCGTCGGCGTCGTGCTGCTCGGGGTCGGCGTGCTCGGTGACCTCGCGCTCGTCCAGCTCGTCGGCACGATCATCGGTGCCGCGTCGTCGGTGCTGCTCGCCACGCCGATCGTCGTGGACCTCGCGATGCGCGACAAGCGCTGGATCGCGCAGGCCGAGAAGGTCGCCGCCCGCCGGGCCAAGAACGCCCGGCGCACCGAGGGCGGGGACGGTGCCGAGGCGGCCGCGAACGGCCCGTCGACCGACGTCCTCGACACCCGCGAGGTCGCCGCGGCCGGGGCCCGGAGCTCCGGCGCCCGGGACGGCGACGGCCGGGCCGCGGCCCCACGTCCCGGTGCCCGTCCCACGGGCCGCAGCGGGCGCCCGTCGGGCAAGCGCCGTAGGTGAGCACCGCGAGCGACGCACCCGACGACGACCTGCCAGACCTCGACATGGCAGACCTCGACCTGGTGGCGAGCCTCCTGCGCGACGTCCCCGACTTCCCGACGCCCGGGATCCGGTTCTGGGACCTCACCGGGCTGCTCGCCGACGGGCCGGGGCTCGCCGCGACCACGCGGCTGCTGGCGGCCCCGGCGGCGCGGACCGGCGTCGACGTCGTCGTCGGCATCGAGGCGCGCGGCTTCCTGCTCGGCGCGGCCGTGGCCCACTCGCTGGGCGTGGGCGTCGTCGCCGTGCGCAAGGAGGGCAAGCTGCCCGCGGTCGCCGCGCGCCGGACCTACGACCTCGAGTACGGCTCCGCGACCCTCGAGCTGCCCGCCGACGTGCTGCACCCGGGGACGCGGGTGCTGCTCGTCGACGACGTGCTCGCCACCGGCGGCACCGCGGCGGCGGCGTGCCAGCTGGTCGAGGGCGCCGGGGCGAACGTCGCGGCGTTCTCGGTGGTGCTCGAGCTGCCGGCCCTCGAGGGCCGCGCGCGCCTGGGCGGCCACGACGTCCACGCCCTGCTCGCGCGCTGACCGGGCCTCCACCGACCACTGACCGACCGCCCGTCGCTCGCCCCGGTCGTCACTGGCCCGAGTGGGCCACCGTCACCCACGCGTACCGATCGTGGACGACCGATCGTCCGATCGGGCCGCCACCGACCGGACTTCCCGCCGATGCCGGGATATCCTGGATGGATTCCGGACACGGGTGGGCGCAGGCCCCGTCCGTCGTGCGGAGGGGAAGGGGACGACGCGTGAGCCAGCACGTCGACGCCACGGGCACGCCGCTGGCCACCGGACCCGACTCCTCTCCCGACTCCGCGGACGGGAACGGCCACGAGGACGCGGTCCTCGCGTCCGCCGGCCTCTCGCCCGCCCCGCCGGTCAGCGCCACCCGCCCGCCCTCGGCGACGCGCCGGGTGCGCGCCCGCATCGCCCGCCGGATCACCGCCCAGCGCTCGGGCGCGGTCAAGCCGGTGCTCGAGCCGCTGGCGGCGGTGCACCGCGAGCTGCACCCGTCGGCCGACATGGCCACCCTCCAGCGGGCCTACGACATCGCCGAGCAGTCCCACGACGGCCAGATGCGCAAGAGCGGCGACCCGTACATCACGCATCCGCTGGCGGTCGCGACCATCCTCGGCGAGCTCGGGATGGACACGACGACGCTGGTCGCGGCCCTGCTGCACGACACCGTCGAGGACACCGACTACTCGCTCGAGAAGCTCGCGTCCGACTTCGGCGCCGAGGTCTCGCACCTGGTCGACGGCGTCACCAAGCTCGACAAGGTCCAGCTCGGTGCCGCGGCCGAGGCGGAGACGATCCGCAAGATGGTCGTGGCGATGGCGCGCGACCCGCGCGTGCTCGTCATCAAGCTGGCCGACCGGCTCCACAACATGCGCACGATGCGCTTCCTCAAGCCGGAGAAGCAGGCCAAGAAGGCCCGCGAGACCCTCGAGGTGCTCGCGCCGCTGGCCCACCGGCTGGGGATGTCGACGGTCAAGTGGGAGCTCGAGGACCTCGCGTTCGCGATCCTGCACCCCAAGCGCTACGACGAGATCGTCCGCCTCGTCGCCGACCGCGCACCGAGCCGCGACACCTACCTGCGCTCGGTGATCGACGAGGTCTCCGGCCAGCTCACCGAGGCCCGGGTGAAGGCCGAGGTGCTCGGGCGGCCGAAGCACTACTACTCGATCTACCAGAAGATGATCGTCAAGGGTAAGGACTTCGACGACATCCACGACCTCGTGGGCGTCCGCGTGCTCGTCGAGGACGTGCGCGACTGCTACGCCGCGATGGGCATGGTCCACGCGCTCTGGCAGCCGATGCCCGGACGTTTCAAGGACTACATCGCCCAGCCGCGCTTCGGCGTCTACCAGTCGCTGCACACCACGGTGATCGGGCCGGACGGGCAGCCGCTCGAGGTGCAGATCCGCACCCACGACATGCACCGCACCGCCGAGTACGGCATCGCGGCGCACTGGCGCTACAAGGAGACCCCCAAGGGGACCCACAAGGGCTCGTCGAACGGTGCGAGCGGCTCGACCAGCGACGGCACCCTCGAGCTCGACGAGATGGCCTGGATGCGCCAGCTCCTCGACTGGCAGCGGGAGGCGGCGGACCCGGGGGAGTTCCTCGAATCGCTGCGCTACGACCTCGCCACCCGCGAGATCTTCGTCTTCACGCCGAAGGGCGACGTGATCACGCTGCCCAGCGGGTCGACGCCGGTCGACCTCGCCTACGCGGTGCACACCGAGGTCGGCAACCGGTGCATCGGCAGCCGGGTCAACGGCCGGCTGGTCGCCCTCGAGCGCGAGCTCGAGAACGGCGAGGTCGTCGAGATCTTCACGTCGAAGGCCGAGGGCGCCGGTCCGTCGCGCGACTGGCTGGGCTTCGTCGCCTCGCCGCGGGCCAAGCAGAAGATCAAGCAGTGGTTCGCCAAGGAGCGCCGCGAGGAGGCGATCGAGGGCGGCAAGGAGGCGATCACCCGCGAGGCGCGGCGCACCGGCCTGCCGCTGCAGCGCCTCGTCTCCGGCGACTCGATGGCCGCCCTGGCCCACGAGCTGCGCTACGTCGACGTCTCCGCGCTCTACGCGGCGGTCGGCGAGCACCACGTCTCGGCGCGCCACGTCGTCCAGCGGCTCGTGGCGCTGCTCGGCGGCGTCGAGCAGAACGAGGAGGAGCTGGCCGACCGCGCCACGCCCTCCACGGTCCAGCGCCGGCGCGGCACCGGCGACGTCGGCGTCGTCATCGACGACATGGACGACTCCGCGGGCGACGTCTGGATCAAGCTCGCGCGCTGCTGCACGCCCGTGCCCGGCGACGGCATCCTGGGGTTCGTCACCCGTGGCGGCGGCGTCAGCGTGCACCGCACCGACTGCACCAACGCCGACGAGCTGCGCAGCGAGCCCGAGCGTCTGGTCAACGTGCACTGGGCGTCGTCGTCCAGCGCGCTGTTCCTCGTCGCGATCCAGGCCGAGGCCCTCGACCGGCACCGGCTGCTCTCCGACATCACCAAGGTCCTGGCCGACGAGAAGGTCAACATCCTCTCCGCGTCGGTCACCACCTCGCGCGACCGCGTCGCCGTCAGCCGCTTCTCGTTCGAGATGGGCGACCCCAAGCACCTCGGCCACGTGCTCAAGGCGGTCCGCAACGTCGAGGGCGTCTACGACGTCTACCGGGTGACCTCCGCGAGCTGAGCTCGGGCCGGGGTCAGGACGAGGTCGCCGGTCAGGCCGACGACGACCGTGCGCGGAAGGCGTCGACGGCCCGGGCGACGAGGTTGCGCGGGGGTTGCTCGTCGGTGTGCCAGTCGGGGCGGGCGGATCGTGGGTCGAGGGCGTCGACCGAGTCGGGGTCGAGCTCCGGGCCGTCGGAGGGGCGCGTGAGGGAGCGGACCCCGGCGTCGATCACCGTGACGAGCGGGACCGCGAGCAGGGCCCCGGCGATCCCGGCCAGCACGAGGCCGCAGGCGATCGGCAGCACGACGGCGAGCGGGTGGAGCTTGATCGACCGCCCGAGCAGCAGGGGCTGGAGGATGTAGCCCTCCAGGTTCTGCACCAGCACGAGCAGCAGGACGACGAGCAGGGCGTCGGTGATGCCGCCGCTGACCAGGCCGACGAGCACCGCGACGACGCCGGAGACGACGGCGCCGAGGGTCGGGACGAAGGCGCCGAAGAAGATGAGCGCGGCCAGCGGGACGGGCAGCGGGATGCCGAGCAGCCACAGCCCGACGCCCGCGGTGATCGCGTCGGCGGCGGCGACGAGGATCGTCGCGCGGGTGTAGCCGACGAGCGAGGCGAAGGCGCGGCGTCCGGCGATGTCGGCGCGGTCGCGGGCCTGGCGCGGGATCGCGCCGAGGACGAAGCGCCACACCGTGCCGCCGTTGTAGACGAAGAAGATCAGCGTGAAGAGGGCGAGCAACAGCTCGGTGAGGACCTCGCCCACGGTGCTCACGGCGCCGAGGGCGCTCTGCGCGAGCGTCGCCTGGCTGGACTGGAGGTAGGCGAAGAGCTGGTTGCCGACCTCGGTGAACTGCTCGTTGTTCAGCCCGAGCGGGCCGGTGCGCAGCCACTGCTGGATGCCCGCGACGCTGGCGAGCAGCTGCGACGACAGCTCCGGCAGGCCGGAGACGAAGGCCAGCCCGACGCCGTAGAAGACGCCCCCGACGACGGCGACGCCGCTGACGATGACGATCGCGGTGGCCACCGCGTGCGGCAGCCACCGGATGCGCGACAGCGCGTGGGCGGACGGGGCGAGCAGGGAGGCCGCGATGAGCGCGAGGACGACGGGCACCACGACCGCCCCGAGCAGGCCCAGGACGTAGATGACGACCAGGATCGCCGCACCCAGGAGCAGCAGGCGCCACGCGAGCGCGGTGGCGATCTCGAGGGCCGGCGGGACCTCCCAGCGCTTGCGTGCCTGGAGCAGGACGCCGCCCCCGGCCGCGGCCGCCGCGGTGTCGTCCACGCCCTCCGGGGGATCCGCTCCGATCGTGGGCAGGGTCACCGGCTCACCGTAGTCGCGCGGGGCGCGGGGCGTTCTCTGGCGCCCGGCCACTGCTGGATCGGTGCAGAGCGGGATACGATGAGGGCCGTGAGCCGACGAGCGAAGATCGTGTGCACGTTGGGGCCGTCGACGTCGACGCCCGAGGCCATTCGTGACCTCGTGCGCGCCGGCATGGACGTGGCCCGTCTCAACTTCAGCCATGGCGAGCACGCCGAGCACGAACGGATCTACCGCCTCGTGCGCGAGGCGGCCGACAGCGAGGGTCGTGCGGTCGGCATCCTGGCCGACCTGCAGGGTCCGAAGATCCGTCTCGGGCGGTTCGCCGACGGTCCGCAGATGTGGGCCACCGGCGAGACCGTCACGATCACCACCGAGGACGTCGCGGGCACCCACGACCGCGTCGGCACCACGTACAAGGGCCTCGCCGACGACGCCCGTGCCGGCGAGTCCCTGCTCATCGACGACGGCAACGTCGCCCTCGAGGTCACCGCCGTCGAGGGCCGCGACGTCGTCTGCCGCGTCGTCGAGGGCGGCCGGGTCTCCGACAACAAGGGCATCTCGCTGCCCCACACCGCGGTGTCGGTGCCGGCGATGAGCGACAAGGACGAGGCCGACCTGCGCTTCGCCCTCGGTCTGCGCGTCGACATGATCGCGCTGTCCTTCGTGCGCTCGCCCGCCGACGCCGAGCTCGTCCACAAGATCATGGACGAGTACGGCTCGCGCCTCCCCGTGATCGCGAAGATCGAGAAGCCCGAGGCCGTCGACGCGCTCGAGGCCATCGTCCTGGCCTTCGACTCGATCATGGTCGCCCGCGGCGACCTGGGTGTCGAGCTGGCGCTCGAGGACGTCCCGCTGGTGCAGAAGCGCGCGGTGCAGATCGCGCGCGAGAACGCCAAGCCGGTGATCGTCGCGACGCAGATGCTCGAGTCGATGATCCACAACTTCCGGCCGACCCGGGCCGAGGCGTCCGACGTGGCCAACGCCGTGCTCGACGGCGCGGACGCCGTGATGCTCTCCGGCGAGACCAGCGTCGGCGACTACCCGATCGAGACGGTCCAGACGATGTCCCGGATCGTCGCGGCGGTCGAGGTCGGCCCCGCGTCGGTGCCGCCGATCCAGCACGTCCCGCGCACCCAGCGCGGCGTGGTCACCACCGCCGCGCGCGACATCGGCGAGCGCCTCAACGCCCGCGCGCTGGTGGCGTTCACGCGCACCGGTGACACCGTGCGCCGCCTCGCCCGCCTGCACACCCGGTTGCCGGTGCTGGCGTTCTCCCCGATCCCCGAGGTCCGCAGCCAGCTCGCGCTGAGCTGGGGCGTCGAGACCTTCCTCGTGCCCTGGGCGGACACCACCGACGCGATGATCCGCCAGGTCGACGCGTCGCTGCTGGAGATCGGGCGCTTCGCCGCGGGCGAGCTCGTCGTGATCGTCTCCGGCTCGCCCCCCGGCACCGTGGGCAAGACCAACCTGCTGCGCGTCCACAAGATCGGGGAGGACGCGCGCTGAGCCGTCGATGGCATCATCGACAGGCGTGACCGTCACCTCCCACCGCTTCGACGCCCTCACCGCCTCGCACATGCGGGCGGGCGGCTCCTGGAAGTGGTCGACGCCCGGCTCGTGGCGACGCGGCGAGCGCGAGGGCCTGATCGGGGCGTTCGTCGCCGAGATGGACTACCCGGTGGCCGACGTCGTGGCCGACGCGGTCCGCACCTCGGCCGACGGGTCGCGCTTCGGCTACCTCCCCGACGACTGGGTGGCCGACATGGCCGCGGCGACGTCGGCGTTCTGGGGCGAGCGGCTCGGCTGGGCGCCCGACCCGGCCCGGGTGCGCCCCGTGCCCGACGTGCTGACCGCGTTCACCGCGACCGTCCGGCACTTCACCCGGCCCGGCAGCGCGATCGTGCTGCCGACCCCGGCGTACATGCCGTTCCTCACCGTGCCGGCGATGCTCGGGCGGGAGCTGGTCCAGGTGCCGATGGCCCGGGACGGCGCGCGGTGCGTGCTCGACCTCGACGCGATCGACCGCGCCTTCGCCGACGGCGCGGGCCTGCTGGTGCTGACCAACCCGCACAACCCCACGGGCCGCGTGTTCGACGTCGACGAGCTCGCGGCGGTGACCGAGGTGGTCGAGCGCCACGGCGGGCGGGTCTTCAGCGACGAGATCCACGCGCCCCTGACGTTCGACGCCCACCGCCACCGGCCCTACGCCGCGACGTCCGGCGCCGCCGCGGGGCACACCGTCACCGCGACCTCGGCGTCCAAGGCCTGGAACACCCCGGGGCTCAAGTGCGGGCAGGTGATCCTGTCGAACGACGCCGACGCCGCGCACTGGGAGGCCACCGGATACCTCGCCGAGCACGGCACCGCGACGCCCGGGGTGCTCGCAACGACCGCCGCCTACCGCGACGCCCGGGGCTGGCTCGACGACGTGCTCGCCTACCTGGACGGCAACCGCGCCCTGCTCGCGTCCGCCGACCTGCCGGGGCTCGAGGTGACCGTGCCCGAGGGCACCTACCTCGCCTGGCTCGACGGCCGCGGCCTGGGCCTCGACGAGCCCCCGTCGGCGTTCTTCACCCGCGAGGCGGGCGTGGTGATGACCGACGGCGCGGCGTGCGGGGAGGCCGGGCGAGGGGGCATGCGCCTCAACCTCGCCATGTCCAGCCCCGTCCTCACCGAGGCCCTCGACCGCCTGCGCACGGCCCTGAGCTGACCGGCCCACGTGAGAACTTTCCGCCCCTATAGGGGCGGAAAGTTCTCACAAGGGAGGCGATGGATCCGTCGGCGACCCGGCTGCGTCGAACGGTGCATGGACGAGCTGGACGCTTGGCGTGCGATGCGTCGTGAGCAGTGCGACGTGGTGACGCTGGAACAGTTGATCGATCGCGGCTTCACCGAGCGTGGTGTCGAGTCGCAGGTCAGAGCAGGACGGTGGCAGCGCCTCCACCGCGGCGTGTACGTCCTGCACAACGGTCCGATCTCCGTGGAGGAGCGGCGCGTCGGCGCGCTGCTCGCGTGCCGGGGCGGGGCGATGCTCAGTCACGAGACGGCCGGCGAGCTGTGGAACATGGTGCCTGCGGACCCGGCGCGACCGATCCACGCGACGGTGCCCTACGGCCACGGGGTGGTCCGGGCGGACGGGCTGCGGCTCCACCGATCGCGGGCCTTCGCCCACATCGGTGCGACCGACGCCGTCCCACCGCGGACGAACCGTGTGCACACGGTCCTCGACCTCGCCGTGGCGGCTCCGGGCCCCACGGAGGCGACGCGTGTGGTCCATGAGCTCGCCGTCGCTCACCGCATCCACGCCTCGGCGCTCGAGCAGGCCACCGAGCTCCGGCGGCCGACGAAACATCGGCGGGCCATCACCGACGCCGTTGCGCTCCTCCGCGAGGGCATCGACTCGATGCTCGAACTGCGCTACCGCGGGGACGTGGAGCGGGCCCATGGTCTCCCGATCGGGCGGCGACAGGATCCGGTCATGGTCGACGGGCACAGGCGCCTCGAGGACGTCGCCTACGACATGCCTGCGGGCCGCGCGATCGTGCGCCTGGACGGCTACTTCTCCCACGCCGACAAGCTCACGGCGTTGACCGACCGTCGGCGCTCGGTCGCCGCCGCCATGGTGTCGTCGATCGCCGTCCCGTTCGGCTGGACCGAGGTGACGACCATGCCGTGCCGAACTGCGGGGGAGGTCTGGACCATTCTCCGGGCGATCGGCTGGACCGGCCCCTTCCTCCGCTGCCCCCACTGTCCGTGAGAACTTTCCGCCCCTATAGGGGCGGAAAGTTCTCACATAGGCCAGGGGAGGGACTCGTGAGGGAGGCCGGAGGCGAGCAGGGACGCGAGGTGGTCGCCGCGGCGCTCGGTGAGCTGGTCGATCTGGGTGCGGCAGGAGAAGCCGTCGGCGATCACCGCGGTGTCGGTGTCGGCGTCCCGGACCCGGGGCAGGAGCACCGCCTCCCCGCAGGCCACCGACACCTCGTAGTGCCCCTGCTCGAACCCGAAGTTGCCGGCGAGCCCGCAGCACCCGGAGTCGAGCACCTCCACCTCGGCGCCGGCGCGGTGCAGCAGGTCGGCCTCCGCGCCGTAGCCGCCGGTGGCGTGCTGGTGGCAGTGCTGCTGGACCATCACCTCGCGCCCGGCGAGCCCGGGCGGCGCCCAGTCCGGCGCGCGCTCGGCGAGCAGACGCCCGAGGGTCGTCGTCGCCGCGGCGATCGCGTCGGCACGGGGCCCGGGCAGCAGGTTCGGGGCGTCGTCGGTGAACACCGCGGTGCAACTGGGCTCGAGCCCCACGATCGGCATGCCGTCGCCGACGGCCGGGGCCAGCGCGTCCAGCGTCCGCCCGAGCACGCGGGAGGCGACATCGAGCTGGCCCGTCGTCACCCACGTCAGTCCGCAGCACAGCTCCTGCTCGGGGACCCGCACCGTGAAGCCGGCCGCCTCGAGCACGCGGACGGCGTCGGCGCCGGCGCGGGGGTGGAGGAACTCGGTGAACGTGTCCGGCCAGAGCAGCACCTCGCCGCGCTCGCCGGAGCCCCGCGAGCCGCGCTCGCGGAACCAGTGCGTGAACCGCGGGGTGGCGAACGCGGGGATCGAGCGTCGCTCGTCGATGCCGCCGGCCCTCTTGAGCAGGCCTGCCGCCCCGGACGAGGTGATCCGGTTGACCAACGGCGCGAGCGGTGACGCGACGCGGGCGAGCGCCGGCAGCCAGCCCATCGACAGGTGCGAGCGCGGGCGGCGCCACTGCCGGCCCTCGTAGTGGTGGTGCAGGAACTCGGCCTTGTAGGTCGCCATGTCGACGTTGACCGGGCAGTCCGATAAGCAGCCCTTGCACGCCAGGCACAGGTCGAGGGCGTCGCGGACCTCGGTGGACCGCCACCCGTCGGTGATCGGCGAGTCCTCGTGCCCGCGCAGCATCTCCCAGAGCAGCCGCGCGCGGCCGCGCGTGGAGTGGTGCTCCTCGCCGGTGGCGCGGTACGAGGGGCACATGACCTCGCCGTCGGTGCGCCGGCACCGGCCGACCCCGATGCAGCGCTCGACGGCGCGGGTGAAGCGGCCGTCGTCGGACGGGTAGGAGAAGGACGACGCGGGCTCGGCGGGGTCGTAGTCCGGGCCGATCTGCAGGTTCTCGTCCAGCCGGAAGGGGTGGACGACCTTGCCGGGGTTCATCCGGTTGCGGGGGTCGAAGAGCGCCTTGACCGACTCGAAGGCCGCCACGAGCTCGGGCCCGTACATCCGCTCGAGCAGCTCGCCGCGCGACTGCCCGTCGCCGTGCTCGCCCGAGAGCGACCCGCCGTACTTCACGCACAGGTCCGCCGAGCGCTCCATGAACGAGCGGTAGGCCGCGACGCCCGCCGTCGAACCGAGCTCGAACGGGATGCGCGTGTGGATGCAGCCGTGACCGAAGTGCCCGTAGATCGCGGTGCCCTCGCTGTACCCGTACTCCTCGAGCAGAGCGACCCACTCCGCCAGGTAGTCCGCCAGGCGGTCGGTGGGCAGCGCGGCGTCCTCCCAGCCCTCGAAGTTGTCCTGCCCGGTGCGCGGGTCGCGCGCCGAGACGGGCAGGGCCGCCTCCCGGATGCCGAAGAGCTCGGCCTGTTCTCCCGGGTCGGTGACGGTGAGGACCGACGGGCCGTCGGGGATGCCGGCCATGTCGTCGACCAGGGCCTGCGCGCGCTCGGCGACCCGCGCGGGGTCGTCGTCGCGGATCTGGGCCATCAGCCAGCTCTGGCCCTCGGGCATCGCGGCCATCGCGCGCTGGTGGACACCCTTGACGCGCTGGAACTCGACGATGACGCGGTCGATGCACTCCAGGAAGTGCGGCTTGTGCGGGAGGATCGCGTCGACGCAGCGCGCGGACGCGACGATGTCGCGGAACCCGAGCACCACCAGCGCGGTGTGCCGGGCCTCGACGACGAGGTCGAGCTCGGCGTGCAGCACAGTCACCAGCGTCGACTCCGAGCCCACCAGCGCGCGGGCGAGGTCGAGGCCCGAGCCCGGCACCAGGTCGTCGAGGTTGTAGCCGGACACGCGGCGCGGGATGTCGGGGAAGCGCTCGGCCACCAGTGCGGCGTGGTCGGCGGCGATCGCCCGCAGCCCCCGGTAGATCTCCGCGCGCCGCCCGCCCTCGGCCTGGATGGCGGCGTACTCCTCCTCGGACGTCGGCCCGACCCACATCCGCAGGCCGTCGTAGGTGAGCACCTCGAGGCGGCGGACGTTGTCGGCGACCTTGCCGAACGTCTGCGCGGTCGACCCGCAGGAGTTGTTGCCGATCATCCCGCCGAGCGTGCAGCTGACGTGCGTCGCGGGCTTCGGTCCGAAGATCAGGCGGCCGGGCAGGGCGGCGTTGAGGTCGTCGAGCTTGATGCCGGGCTCGACGACGCAGGTGCGCGCGTCCTCGTCGACCGACACGATCCGCGTGCAGTACTTCGACCAGTCGATCACCACGGCGGCGTTGCAGCACTGCCCGGCGAGGCTCGTCCCGCCGCCGCGGGAGAGCACGGGGACGTCGTGCTCGCGGCACACGGCGAGCGCCTCGACACCGGCGTCGATCGACCGGGGGACGACCACGCCGATCGGGACCTGGCGGTAGTTCGAGGAGTCGACGGCGTACGTGGCGCGCGATCCGGCGTCGAATCGCACCTCGCCGTCGACCCGGTCGGCCAGCGCGCGTTCGAGGCTCTCCTCGGCGGTCCGCGGGCGGGTGCGGGGAGGGGCGAGATCGACCGTGGCCACCGGACGACTCTGGGCGCCGCCGAGCGCCCCCGCAAGTCCTCCCCCTCGTGAGAACTTTCCGCCCCTATAGGGGCCGAAAGTGCTCACATGGCTGCGGGAGGATGGGGGATGTGACCACGGAAGCGCTGGACGACGCCGCCGTCGGCGCGCTCCTGGCCGGCGTGCGCCGTGTGGCGCTGCTCGGGGTCTCCGACCGCTTCAACCGGCCCAGCTTCCGGCTCGGCGCCTACCTGCTCGACCGCACCGCGTGGACCGTCGACCTGGTCAACCCCCACGTCGTCGAGACCCTCGGACGGCTCTGCGCACCGACGCTCGCCGACGTCCCGGCGCCCGATCTCGTCGTGATCTGCCGCGCCCCGGGGGCCTGGGACGCCGTGATCGACGAGGTCGCGGGCGTCGGGGGGCACGCCGTGTGGCTGCCGAGCGACGTCGCGGACGCGGACACCACGGCGCGCGCGTCCGACCGCGCCCGGGCGGCAGGGCTGGTGGCCGTCGCGGACCGCGATCTGCGCGCGGAGCACAAGCGGTGGTGCGTGTGAGCCCGGCTGTCACCCGCGGGCCCGACCGCCTCGAGGTCCGCGCGCCCCGCACCGCCCCCGCGCTGGCGCTGGCGACGGGCGTTGTCGGGCTCGCGGCCGGGATTCTGGCTGGCGACCCTCGGGGGCACGGCGAGCCTCGTGCTCGGCCTCGTGCTGATCGTCTTCTTCGTGGTCGGCACGGTGCGCGCGGCGGTGCGCCTGCTGCGGGGCCGCCCCCTGCTCGTCGCCACCCCTGAGGGCATCGACGACGGCGGGTCGATCGTCGCGGCCGGGTTCCTGCCCTGGTCGGAGCTCGGGTCCATCGACGTCCTGCCCGCCCGGGGCGGCGGGATGCTCGTCATCGGGGTGCGCGACCCCGAGGCCGTCCTCGCCCGCACCACCCCGGCCCGCGCCCGCGTCGGACGCACCCAGGCCGGACGCCTCGGCAGCCCCGTCGTCCTGCCGCCCTCGGTCCTGCCGGTCCCCGCCGAGGATCTCGCCGCCGACATCGAGGCCTTCCGGCCGTGAGCCGTTGACCAGCGCGTCGCCGGTACGAAAGCGTTCCGGCGTGGCCAGCTACCGTGCGCGTCGTCGCCGGGCGATGGTCGCCGAGGTGCGCAGGCAGGGGGTCACCGACTCGCGGGTCCTGCGGGCGATGCTCGAGGTGCCGCGCCACCGGTTCGTGCCCGCGCACCGCGCGGACGAGGCCTACGGCCCGGGCCCGCTGCCCATCGCGTGCGGCCAGACGATCTCCGCGCCCGCCATGGTGGGGGCGATGGCCGCGCTGCTGGAGCTCACCGGACGCGAGCGCGTGCTCGAGGTGGGCACCGGCAGCGGGTACGCGGCGGCGGTGCTCTCGCGGTGCGCGCGCGAGGTGATCAGCATCGAGTACCACCCGTCGCTCGCCGCCGGGGCCCGCGCCGCGCTCGCGGCCACCGGCCACCACGTCGATGTCCGCCACGGCGACGGGCGCGCCGGCGCCCCCGACAGGGCACCCTTCGACGCGATCTCGGTGGCGGCGATGGCCGAGGGCGAGGTGCCGGCGGCGTTGCTCGGCCAGCTCACCGACCGCGGGGTCCTCGTCTGCCCGGTGGGCCACGGCCGTCGCGGCGACCTCGTCCGGATGCGCCGCGACGGCCGCATCGAGCGGTTCATGCCGGTGTCGTTCGTGCCGCTGCTCTAGGGCCCCGTGAGCGAAGTTCCCGGCTATGGCCGGGAACTTCGCTCACGAGCGCGTCAGCGCGAAGGACGCCGCCGGCAGGGTCAGGGAGTCGGCGGCGGTGTCGACGCCCGAGGGCGCGTACAGCACCTCGCGTGCCGCCACCGGCAGCGTCGCCGGGGCCCCGCCCAGGTTGACCGCCAGCCGCAGGTCGCCGCGGTGGACGACGAGCGTGCGGGCGTCCGCGTCGGCGTCCACCCGCACCCGGTCGAGGTGGGGGTCGGTGAGCTCGGGGTGGGCGCGGCGCAGAGCGATCAGCTCCCGGTGCACCCCGAGCAGCCAGGCGTGGGGTTCGCGCTCGATCTCCGACCAGTCGAGCCGCGAGTCCTCGAACGTCGCGAGCGCCGTCGGGTCGGGCACGTCGGAGGCGCCCCAGCCGTGCTCGGCGAACTCCCCGCGACGCCCCTCGCGCACGGCGTCCTGAAGGGCGGGATCCTCGAACCCGACGAAGAACGCCCACGGCGTCGACGCGCCCCACTCCTCGCCCATGAACAGCATCGGGGTGTACGGCGAGCAGAGCACCAGCGCGGCCCCGCAGACCAGGAGGCCCGGCGACACGGTGGCCGACAGCCGGTCGCCTGCGGCCCGGTTGCCGATCTGGTCGTGGTCCTGGAGGTAGGCGAGGAACCGGTGGCCGGGGGTCGTCAGCGTGTCGACGGGCCGTCCGTGGGTGCGCCCGCGGAAGCTCGACCAGGTGCCGGCGTGGTGGAACGGGTGGTGCAGGACGTCGGCGAGCACGGAGAACGCGCCGAAGTCGGCGTAGTAGCCCTGGGTCTCCCCGGTGAGCGCCGAGTGCAGGGCGTGGTGGATGTCGTCGCACCACTGCGCGTCCAGCCCGTACCCGCCTGCCTCGCGCGGCGTGATCAGCCGCGGGTCGTTGAGGTCCGACTCGGCGATGAGGGTGAGCGGGCGGCGCAGGTGCGCCGACAGCGTCGCCACGTGCTGCGCCATCTCCTCGAGCAGGTGGGTCGCCCGGGCGTCGCGCAGGGCGTGGACGGCGTCGAGGCGCAGGGCGTCGACGCCGTAGTCGCGCAGCCACATCGTGACGTTGTCGAGGATGTAGCGGCGCACGGTGTCCGACCCCGGCCCGTCGAGGTTCAGCGAGGGGCCCCAGACGTTCTCGCCGAGGAAGTAGGGCCCGAAGCGGTCGAGGTAGGCCCCGGACGGCCCGAGGTGGTTGTAGACGACGTCGAGCACGACGCCGAGCCCCCGGGCGTGGCAGGCGTCGACGAACCGCCGGAACGCCACCGGCCCGCCGTAGTTCTCGGTGACCGCGTACCAGAGCACGCCGTCGTAGCCCCAGCCCCGCGTGCCGTCGAAGGCGTTGACCGGCAGGACCTCGACGAGGTCGACGCCGAGCTCGACGAGGTGGTCCAGCCGCTCCTCCGCGCTGGCGAACGTGCCGCTCTCGGTGAACGTGCCGACGTGCATCTCGTAGATCACCGACCCCGGCAGGGACCGGCCGGTCCAGGCCGCGTCGGCGGGGGAGGGCTCGACCTCGACGACGCGCGACGGGGCGTGCACCCCGTGGGGCTGCCACCGCGAGCGCGGGTCGGGGAGCGGCTCGCCGCCGTCGAGGGCGAACGCGTAGTCCGTCCCCGGCCCGGCGTCGGGCACGGTGACCGACCACCAGCCGTCCGCTCCCGCCGTCATCGTCTCGATCCGGTCGTCCAGGACCAGTCCGACCGTCGTACGGTCGGGGGCCCACACCGCGAACTCGTGTGCCACGGGTCCGATCGTTCCCGACGGGCCGACTTCGCATGCGTGGCGGGAGCCGGGATGATGGACGCGCGGGCGGATGGGGTCCGGGCAGGACGGGGCACGGGGGTGGTGGATGGGCGGCAACGCTGACCCCGGCACGCCTGCCCTGCTCGCGGGCGGTGGCCGAGTCGGCGCCGACATGGCGTCGGTCGACTGGAGCGCCACGCCCCTCGGCGAGCCCGAGAGCTGGCCCACCCCGCTGCGCACCGTCGTGCAGATGCTCCTGACGACGCGCTTCTCGATGTGGATGGCCTGGGGCCCCGAGCTCACGTGCTTCTACAACGACGCGTACTGGCGCGACACGCTGCAGTCGAAGCACCCCTGGGCGCTGGGCAAGCCGGCCCACGTCATGTGGTCGGAGATCTGGCCGGACATCGGGCCGCGCATCGCGTCGGTGCTGGAGACGGGCGTCGCGACCTGGGACGAGGACCTGCTGCTCTTCCTCGAGCGCAGCGGCTATCCCGAGGAGACCTACCACACCTTCTCCTACAGCCCGCTCGCCGACACCGACGGCGCCATCCGCGGAATGCTCTGCGTGGTCACCGAGAACACGGACCGTGTCATCGGCGACCGGCAGACGGCGACCATGCGCGATCTCGCGACCGCGATGGGCAGCGCCCGCTCCGAGGACGACGTGCTCCGCGCGGTCGAGCGCACGCTGGCCGACGCCGACCGCGACCTGCCGTTCGGCCTCGTCTACCTGTTCGACGACGACGCCGGGCCCGCCCGGCTGGCGGCGAGCGCGGGGGCGATCCGCGGCTCCGCGATCGCGGCCGAGGTGATCGAGCCCGGTGCCGGTCCGTGGCCGCTGGACCGGGTGCGCGCGGGCGAGACGGTGCTCGTCGAGGGCCTCGGTGCCCGGATCGACGGCGCCCTGCCCCTCGGGGCGTGGGACCGGCCGTCCACGCAGGCGGTGCTCGTGCCGCTCGCGGCGACGTCGGGGGCCGAGGGGGACGAGGTCGCCGGGGTCCTCGTCGCGGGCGTCAACCCCCACCGCGAGTTCGACGAACGCACCTCGAGCTTCCTGCAGCTGCTCGGCGGCCAGATCACGGCGGGCCTCGCCCACGCGGGCGGTTACGAGGCCGAACGGCGCCGCGCCGAGGCTCTCGCCGAGCTCGACCGCGCGAAGACCGACTTCTTCTCCAACGTGAGCCACGAGTTCCGCACCCCGCTGACCCTGATCATGGGCCCGGTCGCGGAGCTGCGCGCCGCGCCCGAGGTGGACCCCGAGCGCTGGCGCGCCGAGCTCGAGGTGGTGCACCGCAACGGGCAGCGCCTCGGGCGGATGGTCAACAGCCTCCTCGACTTCTCGCGGCTCGAGGCCGGCCGCCGCCAGACCCACCCCGTGCCCGTCGACCTCGGCTCGGCCACCGCGGAGCTCGCGGCGGTGTTCGCGTCCGCGATGGCGCGGGCGGGCCTCGACTACGTCGTCGACTGCCCGCCGGTGGGCCGGCCGGTCCTGCTCGACCGGGACGCGTGGGAGAAGGTCGTGCTCAACCTGCTCTCCAACGCGCTGAAGTTCACCGCCGCCGGGCGGGTCTCGGTCCGCGTGGAGGCCACCGCCGACGCCGCGGTCCTGCACGTCGAGGACACCGGTGTCGGGGTGCCCGCCGACGAGCTGCCGCGCCTGTTCGAGCGCTTCCACCGCGTCGAGAGCCCCGGCGCGCGCTCCGGCGAGGGCAGCGGCATCGGCCTGGCGCTGGTGCGCGAGCTCGTCGGGCTGCACGACGGCGAGGTCCGCGCGACCAGCGAGCCCGGTGTGGGCACCACGATGACGGTGACGATCCCGTTCGGGCGGGCGCACCGGATGGAGGTCGTGGCGCCGACAGCGGGCACCGAGCTCACCACCACCGAGCCCCTGGAGCCCTCGCCGGACGCCGAGTCCTACGTCGCCGAGGCGCTGCGCTGGCTGCCCGACGACCCGGGGTCGACCGACGCCGAGCCGCCGACCCCCGAGACGCCCGCGGGCCTCCCCGCGCCCATGGCCGAGAGCACGCGGGGCCGCGTCCTCGTGGCCGACGACAACGCCGACATGCGGGCCTACCTGCGCCGTCTGCTCGCGCCGCGTCACGACGTGCGGCTGACCGCGGACGGCGAGGAGGCGCTGCAGGCGGCGCTCGCCGACCCGCCGGACCTCGTCGTCTCCGACGTGATGATGCCGCGCCGGGACGGCCTCGCGCTGCTCGCGGGGCTGCGCGCCGACGAGCGGACCGCGCGGGTGCCGGTCCTGCTGCTCTCGGCCCGCGCGGGCGAGGAGGAGGCCGTCCAGGGGCTGGCGGCCCAGGCCGACGACTACCTGGTCAAGCCCTTCACCGCGCCCGAGCTCCTCGCCCGCGTGGACGCGCACCTGCAGCTCGGCCGCGCGCGCCGCCGGGCCGAGGTCCGCTTCACCGCGATGGCCGACCTCGCGCCGGCGATGATCTGGGTGGCCGACCCCGACGGTGGCCGCACCTTCCACAACGCGGGCTGGCGCCGCTTCACCGGCCGCGATCCGGCCCAGGACCTCGGCGCCGGCTGGCGCGAGGGGGTGCACCCCGACGACCGGGAGCAGCACCGCGCGGTCACCGCGGAGGCCATGGCGGCGGGTCACGGCTGGGAGGTCGAGTACCGGCTGCGGCGCGCCGACGGCGTCTACCACCTGGTGGTGGAGCAGGCCGTCGCCCTGCCCGGCGAGGACGGGGTGTCGGGGTGGGTCGGCAGCTGCATCGACGTCAACGTCCGGGCGCTCGAGGCCGACCGTCAGCGGCTGCTCGCCCGGATCGGCGCGGAGCTCGACAGCGAGACCGAGGTCGTCGACCGGCTCGAGCTCCTGGTGCGCCTGCTCGTCGAGGTCCGCCTCGCCGCGCGCGCCTCCGCCCGTCCCGTGGACGACGAGGGCCAGCCCGGCGCCGCCCGGGTCGCCGTGCGCACGGAGGCACCGTCGGGCGCCCGCGTGGCCGAATCGCTGTCCGCCGACTCGATCGCCGACGGGGAGCGGGAGGCGCTGGCGCGCCGCGCGGCGGTCGCGGCGGCCGGTGCGCTGCACCTCCCGCTGACGGTCCGCGACCGTGCCGTGGCGATCCTGTCCCTCGAGCGCTCGCCGGAGGGGCCGGACTGGACCGACGAGGACCGCGACCTCCTCGAGGAGATCGCCGGCCGCGCCGCCCTCGCGCTGGACAACGCCCTGCTGCTCGCCGAGGAGCGCGCGGTGGCCGAGCGCCTGTCGCTGCTGCAGCGGGCCACCAGCGAGCTCTCGGCCGCGGCGACCCCGATCGAGGTGGCCGACGTGACCGTCGAGCACCTCCGCGCGCTCTTCGGGGCCTCGGCCCGCGTCGCGGTCTTCGAGTACGAGCCCGTGGCACGCACGCTGACCCCGCTCGCGGCCCGCAACGTCGACCCGCCCGTGGTCACCGCCGGCCAGGAGCAGGCAACGATGGTCGGCACCGCGGTGAGTCGCGGCGAGGCCCTGTGGCTGGTCGGCGGCCCCGGCCACCCCGCGCCGGACCACGGCGACCCCGCCCTCCACGCACTCCTGCGCCGCGAGGGGGTGCGCGGGGCGGTGGCCCTGCCCCTCGTGGCGGCGGGCACCACGGTCGGCGCGATCGGCGTCGGCCTGCCCGACCGCGCGCGCGTGCTGCGCACCGAGCGGATCACCCTCGAGGCGCTCGCCGAGCCCTGCGCGATGGCGCTGGACCGTGCCCGTCTGTACCGCGCCGAGCACCAGATCGCCGACACCCTCCAGCGCAGCCTGCTGCCCCAGGGCCTGCCCGAGCTCGACCGGCTCGGCCTCGCCGCGCGCTACCTGCCCGGCGCCACGGGCACACAGGCCGGCGGCGACTGGTACGACGTCGTCGAGCTCGACGAGCACCGCGTCGCGATCGCCGTCGGCGACGTCGTCGGCCAGGGCACCGGCGCCGCGGCGGTCATGGGCCAGCTCCGCACCGCCCTGTCCGGTTACCTGCTCGCCGGGCACGGCCCCGCCCGGGCCCTCGGCCTGCTCGACGGGCTGACCTCGCGGATCCCGGGCTCGCGGGCCTCGACGGCGATGTGCCTGACCCTCGACACGAGCACCGGCGAGTTGCGCTGGGCTCGCGCAGGCCACCTGCCCGCGCTGCTCGTCGGCGCGGACGGCGCCGCGGTGCGCTACCTCGACGATCCCGCGGGCCACGGGCCGCTGCTCGGCCTGCCCCCGGGCCACCGCGACCACGGCGAGGCCGTGACGACCCTCGACCCGGGCGCGGTCCTCGTGCTCTACACCGACGGCCTCGTCGAGCGACGCGGCGAGGCCCTCGACGAGGGGTTCGCCCGGCTCGCCGAGGCCGCCGAGCAGTACCGGGCCGCCGGCCCGGGGCCGATGGCGAGCGCGCTGCTGCGCGACCTCGACTCCCGCTCGGACGACGTGGCCCTCGTCGTCGCCCGGCTGGCGCCGCCGCCCCTGGAGCTCGACCTCCCCGCGCGGCCCGACTCCCTGGCGCTCCTGCGGCGCCGGGTCACCCGGTGGTCGCGGGCGGCGGGACTCCCCGAGATCACCTTCGAGGACCTCCAACTGGCGCTGGGCGAGGCCGCGACGAACGCCGTCGAGCACGCCTACCGCGACGGCGACGGGTCCGGCCAGGTCGACGTCCGGCTGGCCCGCCGCGCCGACGGCGCGGTCGAGGCCGTCGTCCGCGACCGGGGAACCTGGCGCCCCGCCCCGCTCGACCCCGGGTACCGCGGGCGCGGGCTGAAGATCGTCCGGGAGCTCACCGAGGACGCGCAGGTGACGCCGAGGCCCGGTGGCGGTACCGAGGTGACGTTCCGCATGGCCGGGCCGGGCCCCGAGGAGCCGCCGGAGGTCCGCCCGCCGGACGGGGCGACGGACGCCGCCGACGTCGTGCCCCCGCCGCCGGGCACCCCGGCAGCCGTCACCGTCGAGGACGACGGGGCGGTGCGTCGCCTCGTGCTGACCGGCGACATGGACCTCGCCGCCGCGGCCGCCTGCCGCGACGCGATGCTCGGGCCCGTCGAGGGCCGCGGGCGCCTGGAGATCGACCTGCGCGCCGTCGGCTACCTCGCGAGCGCCGGCGTCGGCCTCGTCCTGGAGGTGCTGCAGGCGGCGCGGCGGGCCGGTGCGGACACCGCCCTGCTCACCGTCCCGGACAGCGCGCCGGCCCGCGTCCTCGCGATGGCGCTCCCGACGGAGGCCTGACGGCAGGGCTGGCTTCAGATCCCCCTGCGTCCCAGCCCCGCCTCGCGGGCCCGGACGATCGCCTCCGCGCGGTCGGCGACGTGGAGCTTCGTGAAGATCGCCGAGACCACGTTGCGGACGGTCTTGGGGGACAGGAAGAGCGCCGACGCGATCTGCGGGTTGGCGCGGCCGGCGGCGACGAGGTCGAGCACCTCGCGCTCGCGGGCGGTGAGCTCGGGGAAGACGTCGACCGTGGCGGCCCGCGGGGCGAGGAACTCGCCGACGCGGCGGGCCAGCGCCGGGCCGAAGATCGCGTCGCCCTCGGCCACCGCGGTCACGGCCCGCACGATCTCGGCCTTCGTGGCGCCCTTGAGCAGGTAGCCGCGGGCCCCGGCGCGCAGGGCGGCGAAGAGGGTCTCGTCCTCCTCGCTCATCGTCAGGACGACGATGCCGACGGCCGGGTCGGCGTCGACGATCCGCCGGGTCGCGGCGATCCCGTCGAGCACCGGCATGCGGACGTCCATCACCACGACGTCGGGCCGCAGCGAGGCTGCGGTCTCCACCGCGGCGGCGCCGTCGGTCGCGGTGCCCACCACCTCGAGCCCGTCCACCGTCGCGAGCAGCCCGGCGAGGCCGTCGAGGTAGACGGGGTGGTCGTCGGCCAGCACCACGCGGATCACGTGACCTCCAGGGGCAGCTCGGCGGTGACGACGGTGCCGCCGTCGGGCGGGCAGGACACGGTGGTGCGTCCGCCGAGCTCGGCGGCCCGTTCGCGCAGCGACAGGGTGCCGACGCCCGCCACGACGTCGGTGGCCATCCCGCGCCCGTCGTCGGTGACCGTGACGACGAGCCGGTCGGGACGGCGGTCGAGCACCACGGTGGCGCGGGTCGCCGCCGCGTGCCGCACGACGTTGGTCACGGCCTCGGAGGCGATGCGGAAGGCGGCGACCTCGACCGCCGCGGACAGCGCCCCGGGATCGCCGTCGACCTGGATCTCGAGGTCGTCGCCCGAGAGCCGGCGCGCCTGGGTGCGCAGCGCCCCGAGCAGGCCGAGCTCGTCGAGAGCCGGCGGGCGCAGGTCGTGCACGAGCCGCCGGACGTCGGCGAGCAGCGCGCTGATGTCGCCGACGGCCTGCTCGAGCACGGCGTCGGCGCGCTCCGGGTCGCGGGCGGCGAGGCCGCGGGCGGTCTCGATGCGCAGCGTCGCGGCGCCGAGGCCCGGGCCGAGGCTGTCATGCAGGTCGCGGCGCAGGCGGCGCCGCTCCTCCTCGCGGGCGGTGACGAGGTCGGCGCGGGCCTGCTGCAGGGACGCGGAGAGGGCGCCGGCCCGCGCGGCGGCCGTCTTCGTGGCCATCCCCGCGATGGCGCTCCTCGGCCCCACGGCCGGCTCGGTCGTCGCCGGCGGGCACTTCATCGTCGGGTACGGCGTCCTCGGGGTGCTGCTGGCCCTGCGCCCCGACCTGACGACCCGCGGCTGACCGACGCCCCGTTCCGACCGAAGGTGCCCTTCGCCCGCGTAGAGCGGGCGAGGGGCACCTTCGCGCGTGTCACGTTCCCGCCGACCCGGGCAGGGGAACCCGGTGACCATGGAGTACCGCACGCTCGGACGGTCGGGACTGAAGGTCTCGACGATGACCATGGGCACGATGACCTTCGGCGGCAAGGGCGGGTTCTCCAAGCTCGGCGCCACCGACGTCGAGGGCGCCACCCGCCAGATCGACCTGTGCGTCGACCACGGCGTCAACCTCGTCGACACCGCCGACATGTACTCGGCGGGCGTGTCCGAGGAGATCGTCGGGCAGGCCACGAAGAACCACCGCGACGACCTGTTCCTCGCCACCAAGTGCCGCTTCCCGATGGGTGACGGCCCCAACGACGCCGGCGCGTCGCGCCAGCACATCGTCAAGAGCGTCGAGGACAGCCTGCGCCGCCTCGACGTGCAGCACATCGACCTCTTCCAGCTCCACGGCTGGGACGGCGTGACCCCGCTCGAGGAGACCCTCGAGGCGCTGGACACCCTCGTGAGCAAGGGCAAGATCCGCTACATCGGCTGCTCGAACTACTCGGCCTGGCACATCATGAAGGCGCTCGGGGTCTCGGAGCGCAGCGAGTTCCAGCGCTTCGTCTCGCAGCAGATCCACTACACCCTGCAGGCCCGCGAGGCCGAGAACGAGCTGGTCCCCGTCTCGATCGACCAGGGCCTCGGCATCCTCGTGTGGAGCCCGATCGCCGGCGGCCTCCTCTCGGGCAAGTTCCGCCGCGGCCAGGACGACCCCGAGACCTCGCGCCACCTCGGCGAGTGGTCCGAGCCGCCGGTGCACGACCGCGAGCGCCTCTACGACATCATCGAGGTGGCCGCCGAGATCGGCGACGCCCACGGGGTCTCGGTCGCGCAGGTGGCCAACGCCTGGCTGCTGCGCAAGCCGGGCGTCACCTCGCTGGTCGTCGGTGCGCGTACCGAGGAGCAGCTCGCCGACAACCTCGCCGCCGCCGAGCTCGCCCTGACCGACGACGAGATGGCCCGCCTGGACGAGGTCAGCGCGACGCCGCTGCTCTACCCCTACTGGCACCAGAAGAACACGATCACCGACCGGCTCTCGCCCGCCGACGCCTCGTTGCTCGGCTGAGGACGACCTGCTGGTGCGACCTCCGCCCCGGCGCGACACTGGAGCGGAGGACCAGCGGGGGGAGCACCGTCGATGTCGCACCTGGTCACGCCGCCCTCCGTGCCCGGCGGCTGACGATGGGCGCCGCGAGCGGTGCGCTGGTGGGTCGGGCCCGCGAGCTGGAGCTCCTGGAGGGCTGGCTCGATGCGGCGCGCGCCGGCTCGGGGCGTCTCGTCCTCTGCGCGGGGGAGCCGGGGATCGGCAAGACCCGGCTGGCACAGGAGCTCGCGGGCCGGGCCCTCGCGCGCGGTACGGCCGTCGCCTGGGCGCGCTGCGCGGAGGCGTCGGGGGCGCCCGCGTTCTGGCCGTGGCGCCAGGTGCTGCGCAGCATCGGTGCGGACGTCGACGTGCTGGCGGGTGACGCGCCGTCGCCCGAGGACCGCTTCCGGGTCGTCGAGGACGTCGTCGCCGCCCTGTGCGCGGCGGGGGAGCCCGACGGGCTCGTGGTCGTCGTCGACGACATCCACCGCAGCGACGAGGCCTCCCTGGACGTCCTCCGGCACACCGCGACGGCGGTGACCGGGGCCCGGGTGCTGCTCGTCGCTGCCTACCGGGACGCCGACCCGGGCAGCCTGCTCCCGGGGATGCTGCCGGACCTCGCCGGCGCACCCGGCGCCGAGCGGCTCGACCTGCGTGGGTTCGACCTCGACGAGGTCCGCACCCAGCTCCCCGAGGTCGCCGACGACGCGAGCGCGCACACCGTCCTCGACGTCACGGGCGGGAACCCGCTGTTCGTCCGCGAGATCGCGCGGGCGATCGCCGACGGGTCGTGGCGGGCCGACCGGCCTCCGCGCACCGTGCTCGACGTCGTCGCCGCCCGTCTCGACGGCCTCGGGCCCGACGGCCGACGCCTCGTGCAGACCGCGGCGGTCGCCGGTCGCGACTTCACGCTCCCGCTCCTCGCCGCCGCGCTCGACGAGCCGGTGGCGGCGTGCCTCCCGTGGCTCGACGAGGTGCGGGCGCACGGGCTGGTCGACGAGGCCGGGCCCGGCGAGTACCGCTTCGTCCACGCCCTGACCCGCGACGCCGTCGAGGCCTCGCTGACCAGCGGCGAGCGGCTGTCCCGGCACCGTGCGGTCGCCGAGGCCACCGAGGCCCGGCACGCCGGTGATCTCGCCGAGCACCTCGCGGACATCGCCCGGCACTGGCGCGAGCTGGCGCCGCACGGCGAGGCCGACCGCGCCCGCGCGTGGACGGTCCGGGCGGCCGACGACGCCGTCGTACGCCTCGCCCCCGAGGAGGGCGCCCGGCTCTACGAGGCCGCGCTCGCGATCGCACCGGGCCCGTCGGAGGCCGCGCGGAGCGAGCTCCGGGCCGCGCTCGGGCGGGCGGCCCAGGCCGCCGGCGACCTGGGCACCGCGGTGGCCGCCGTCGAGGCCGCCGCGTCCGCGGCCCGGGCCGCGGGGCGTCCGGACCTGGTGGCCGAGGCCGCGCTCGTCCTCGACGCGGTCCCGGACCCGTCCGTCGACGCCGTCGCGAAGCAGCTCACCGAGGAGGCGCTGGCCGACATCCCCGGCGGCTCGCTCCGCGCCCGCCTGCTCGCGCGACGCAGCCAGCTCGCGTTCTACGACGGCGAGCAGGACCTCGTCGGCCGGCTCAGCACCGCGTCGCTCACGCTGGCGCGGGACACCGGGGACGAGGGCGCGCTGGCGGCGGCGCTCCGCGCCCGCCACGAGGCCTGTCCCGGACCGGCCGGCCGGGCCGAGCGTGCGGAGCTCGCCACGGAGATGATCGCGCTCGGGCGGCGCACCGGGAGCGCCCGCGCCGCCATGTGGGGCGAGCTGTGGAGGATCGACACGCTCGTCGAGAGCGGACGGCTGCGCGAGGCCGCCGACGAGCTCCCGGTCCTGGGGGGTGTCGTCGACCGGGTCGGCGGGCCCGTCCCGGCGTGGCATCTCCACCGGGTCGGTGCCTGCGTCGCGCAGGCGCAGGGTCGCTTCGAGGACGCGGCGGAGGCCGCCGCCCAGGGGTTCGCCCGGATGCGGCCGGTGGAGCCGGCTCCGGCGAGCGGCGCGTTCTTCGGGCTCCAGGTCGCCCTGGCCCGCCACGTGGGCGTGCGTCCGGAGGCCCAGCGCTTCCTGGACCAGGACTTCGAACCGCCGCCGCGCTTCCGGACCCAGATGCGGATCGCGCGGGCGAGCCTCCTCCTGGCCGCCGGTCGGCGGGACGAGGCCATGGCCTCCTACCGGCGGGCGGGGGCGCTCGCGACCTGGTCGCTCCCCGTGTTCTTCGTGGTGTCCGTGCAGGCCTCGGCGGCGGCGCTCTGCGGAGAGCTCGGCCTGGACGACGACCTGGCCGTCCTGCTCGAGGGCCTCGAGCGGTGGCGTGGCGGTTTCGCCGCGGGCACCGGGGTGTTCTTCCTCGGTCCCGTCGAGCTGACCCTCGGCCGCGGTGCCCTGGACCTCGGGCGGTGCGACGCCGCGGTGGAGGACCTCGACGCCGCGGTGGCGGCGGCCGACCGCGCCGGGGCCGCGGGGTTCGTGGCCGAGGCGCTGTACCACCTCGCCCTCGCGCTGCACAGGCGCGGCGCGGCCGGCGACCACGACCGCGCCGTCGTCGCCGCGCGGGACGCGGACCGGCTCGCCCGCGCCCTCGGGATGGCCGCCTGGGTCGACCGCACGACGGCGCTGGCCGACCGGCTCCGGCCGGCGCGGCGGCACGACCTGAGCCCGCGGGAGGCGGAGGTGGCCGCCCTGGTCTCCGAGGGCCTCACGAACCGCCAGATCGCGAGCAGGCTCGTCGTCTCCGAGCGGACGGTCGAGAGCCACGTCCAGCACGTCCTCGCCAAGCTCGGTGTCACGTCCCGCAGCGGTGTGGCCGCCCGTGTGGTGCGTGACCGGAGTCCGTAGCGGGCTCCGTGGTTCACCGGATGTCCGGCGCGCCCGGCGTCCCTAGCGTCGTCCGCGCGGCCGATCCGGGCCGCCGGAGACGAGGAGGACCCATGTCCTGGATGCTGATCGCGACCCCCCCGCTGCGGACCGTCGAGCAGTTCGACGCGGTCACCGCCGACGCCGGCACGCCCGAGGGGCTGGAGGGTCGGTGGTGCGCACGGACCGAGAACGGGGACCTGCGGGTCGTCACGCTGTGGACCTCGCGGGAGGACGCCGAGCGCTTCCTGTCCGACCGGCTCGGTCCCGCGTTCGCGCGCGTGCTCGGACCGGAGCCGGCCGGACGGCCCGAGGTCCTGGGTCTCGAGGTGCTCCGGAGCTGGGTCCCGACACCCGTCGGCTGACCGCCCTCCTCCCCGACCACGGTCCGCAATCGGTCATCCTGGAGGGAGTCGAGGCGGGAGGTCGCAGGTGGCGTCGGGTGGCCGGAGCGCGAAGCTCGCACAGCACGAGCAGAACAAGCGCACGATCGTCGAGCTGACGGCCTGGATCACGGTCGCCGCCGCCATGCTGGTGGTCGGCCTGCACGCGGGGATCTCGGCGTCGTCCACCGCCGCCGACGTCCCGCGGGTCACGACGGCCGAGTACCGCTGAAGGCCCACCCGTGATCGAGCTCTGGAACGTCTCGCGGGCCCTCGGGCTCGTCTCCCTCCTGCTCATGGGCGTGGTGCTCGCGCTCGGCGCGCTGCACAACACGTCGATGAGCAGGGCCGCCGCGAAGGCCATGCCGCGCTTCGTGCTCGTGGCGCTGCACCGGAACCTCGCGCTGATCACCGTGGTGTTCGTGGCGCTGCACGTCGTCGCCGTGCTCGTGACGCCGTACCTGCCGCTGCGCTGGTTCCACGTCGTCGTCCCGGGCACGGCGTCGTTCAACCCCTGGCCGGTGGGGCTCGGGGCCGTCGCGCTCGACCTGCTGCTCGCCGTCGTGATCTCGAGCTCGCTGCGCCGCTACCTGTCCAAGCGCGCGTGGCTGGTCGTGCACTGGACCTCGTACGTCTGCTTCCCCGTGGCCGTCGCCCACGCGGTGGTCAACGCGTCGTTCCGGGGCGGCACCTGGTGGACCCTCGTCGTCCCGCTCCTGGCGAGCGCGGTGGTCGTCGCCGGCCTGCTCTACCGGCGGGCCTCGCGGCGCCGCGCCGCCGCCGACGTCCCGCTCGCCGACCGTGGCCGCACCGACCCCGGCGAGGCCCGGCGCGCGGCCGACCACGCCACCGGCGCCCAGCCCGTGGTGCGGGAGATGCGCGTCGTCCCCCGGGCGACACCCTCACCGGCTCCGGGGTCGCCCAGCGAGGACGAGGCGCGGACCGACACGCTCGGCGGTCCGGAGGCCCCGACCGTCGCCCTGCCCCCGAGGCCGCGTCACCGCTGAGAAAGCCCCCTATGGCTCCGCCACGTGAGCGATCCGGGTCGCCATGACGACCCATATCGCTCACGTGGCGAAGCCGTCAGGCCGGGCGGACCAGCAGCGCGACCGGGAAGCGGTCCAGGAGCGCGCCCAGGGCGGGCGCGGAGCCGTCGACGGGCCGGCCGGTGATCACGTCGGTCCAGTCGTCGGCGGCGGCGGGCAGGGGGAGGACGGTGTCGCGCCAGCCCCCGGACGCCTCCAGGCCGACCGGGAGACGGGTGGCGACCGCCACGAGGCGCTCGCGACCGGCCGAGCCCCCGCGCGCGAACGCGACGGCGTGCGACGGGGTCGGCCCGGAGGCGGGCAGCGGCGCGTAGCCGGTGAACAGCTCGGGGCGGAAGCGCCGCAGGCGCAGCGCCGCGGACGTGACCGCGAGCTTCACCGCCGCCAGCTCGTCCGGCTCGTCGGCATCCAACGACGGCATCCAGCCGCCGTCGAGCCGCTCGAGCAGCCGGCGCCGCAGGTCGAAGTCGACGGGTCGCCGATTGTCGGGATCGACGAGCGAGTACTCGAAGAGCTCGGTGCCCTGGTAGACGTCGGGGACACCCGGCCCGGCGAGCTGCAGGAGCTTCTGGCCCAGCGCGTTCGACCGCCCGTGCCCGCCGATCGCGGCGACGAACGCCTCGATCTCCGCGACGGCCTCGGGGTCGCCGAGCACCTGCCCGGGCCAGGCCGCGATCGCCTCGTCGACCTCGGGCACGGCGTCGACGTGCGAGGTGACGAGCTTCGCCTCCTTCGACGCCTTCGTCAGGTAGCCCGCGAGGCGCTCCTCGGTGATGGGCCACGCCCCGAGCACCGACTGCCAGGCGAGCAGCTCCAGCGACGGCGAGGGGAGGGGATGGCGCGCCGAGGCCGTGCGCAGGAAGGCGCCCCACTCGGCGGTGAGCTCGCTGAGCACGGCGAGCCGGGCGCGGACGTCCTCGGAGCGCTTGGTGTCGTGCGTCGAGAGCGTCGTCATGGTCGCCGGGGTCGCAGCGTCCCGGGCCGCGGCGCGGGCGTGGAACTCGGTGGCCGCGACGCCGAAGCGGTCGGGGGCCCCGCCGACCTCGTTGAGCGCGACGAACCGGTTCCAGCGGTAGAACGTGGTGTCCTCGACGCCCTTGGCGGTGACCATCCCGCTGGTCTGCTCGATGCGGCGCGTCAGGGCGCCGTCGGGCTCGGCGAGCATGCCGGCGTGGATCGTGCGGACGATCTCGGCGAGCTCCGGACGTGCCGTGGCCGCGGTGTCGGCCGCGCGGTCCAGCGACGACCGTCCCTCGGGCAGGTAGGAGCGGTAGACCGGGAACGAGCAGAGGAGCTCCGCGACGGCGTCGCGCACCTTCTCGGGGTCGTCGTCCCCGGGCACCAGAGCCGCGATGCGCCGCACCTCGGCGACGAGGATCTCGTCGGTGACCAGGCGCCGCGCCGCGTGCTCGGTGGGGGCGAGGCCCTCGCGGACGCCCGTGTGCTCGGCGGTGACGGCGTCGACGAGTGCCTCGCCCCGCGGGTCGACGAACAGGCCGCCGATCTCGCGCAGCGCCTCGTAGCCCGTGGTGCCGTCCGCGGGCCAGGACAGGGGCAGCGTCTCGTCCGGGCCGAGGATCTTCTCGACGAGCAACCACGCCCTATCGGCGTGCTCCCCTGATTCGCCCAGGGCCGCGCGGAGGCGACGCAGGTAGGCGCCGGGCGCGGAGAGCCCGTCGGGGTGGTCGATGCGCAGGCCGTCGAGCTGGCCCGCGGCGCGCCAGCGCAGCACCTCGGCGTGGGTGGCGTCGAAGACCGCCGGGTCGTCGACGCGGACCGCGGCCAGGTCGGAGACGTCGAAGAAGCGCCGGTAGGTCAGCTCGGCGTTGCCGCGCCGCCAGTGCACGAGCCGGTAGTGCTGGCGCTCGTGCACCTCCTGCGGGGAGCCCTCCCCAGTGCCGGGCGCGACGGGGTAGCGGTGCTCGTAGTAGCGCAGCTCGCCGTCGACGAGCTCCAGCGCGGCGACGTCGTCGGGCGACCCGAGCACGGGGATCAGGAGCGGCCGTTCGCGCAGGTCGGAGAGGTCGGCGTCGTACCAGGACGCGTACTCCGAGTCGGGCCCGTCGCGCAGCAACGACCACCACGACGGGTTGGCCTCGGGGACCGCGACGCCCATGTGGTTGGGCACGAGGTCGACCAGCACGCCCAGCCCCGCGGCCCGCAGGGTGGCGACCAGGTCGCGCCGCCCGGACTCGCCGCCCAGCTGGTCGCTGGCCCGCGTGGGGTCGACGACGTCGTAGCCGTGCGTGGATCCCGGCGCGGCCTGCAGGATCGGCGAGCAGTACAGGGCCCCGACGCCGAGGGACTCGAGGTAGTCGACGAGCCCGCGCGCGGCCGCGAAGTCCTGCGCGGGGGAGAGCTGCAGCCGGTAGGTGGACGCCGGGATGCTCACGACTGCTCCGTCAGGTCGGTGCGCTGCAGCAGCAGCATCGAACGCGCGGTGACCGTGTGGACGTCGCCCCCGACGTGCTCGGGGAGGTCCTCGGGCAGGCTCGGCGCCGCCCGGGTCTGGATCGTGCGGGCGGTGCCGACGACGACCTCGCCGGTGGTGGTGTCGAGCACGACGGCCCAGCGGTGCGGGAAGCCCTTGCCGGGGAGCGTGACGTCGACGTCCTCGTAGTGGGCGTTGAAGATCAGCATGAACGAGTCGTCGACGACGCGCTGGCCTCGGGAGTCGCTCTCGAGGATGCCGTCGCCGTTGAGGAACACCGTGAGCACGGCCGCCTCGCCGGACTCCCAGTCCTGGTCGGTCATCTCCTCGCCCGACGAGGTGTACCAGGCGATGTCGCGCTGGGCCTCGGTGTCGCCCGCGACCGGGCGGATCGTGCGCCCGTTGAAGAAGCGCCGGCGCCGGAACACCGGGTGGGAGGCGCGCAGCTCGGAGATCCGGCCGGTGAAGTCCATCAGCTCGGAGTCGGACTTCTCCGGCGACCACTCCATCCAGGAGATCTCGGAGTCCTGGCAGTACCCGTTGTTGTTGCCGTACTGGGTGCGCCCGATCTCGTCGCCGTGCAGCACCATCGGCACGCCCTGGGACAGGAACAGCGTCGCCAGGAAGTTGCGGCGCTGACGCTGCCGGAGCTCGCGGATCGCCTCGTCGTCGGTGGGGCCCTCGACGCCGTGGTTCCAGGAGTTGTTGTCGTCGGCGCCGTCCTGGCCGCCCTCGCCGTTGGCCTCGTTGTGCTTCTCGTTGTACGAGACGAGGTCGTTGAGGGTGAAGCCGTCGTGCGCGGTGACGAAGTTGATCGACGCGTACGGCCGGCGCCCGTCGTCCTGGTAGAGGTCCGACGAGCCGGTGAGCCGGGCCGCGAACTCGCCCATGGTGCCCGGCGTCCCGCGCCAGAAGTCGCGGACGGTGTCGCGGTACTTGCCGTTCCACTCGGTCCAGCCGGGCGGGAAGTTGCCCACCTGGTAGCCGCCGGGGCCGACGTCCCAGGGCTCGGCGATGAGCTTGACCTGGGAGATCACCGGGTCCTGCTGGACGAGGTCGAAGAACGTCGAGAGCCGGTCGACGTCGTAGAACTCGCGGGCGAGGGTGGACGCGAGGTCGAAGCGGAAGCCGTCGACGTGCATCTCGGTGACCCAGTAGCGCAGCGAGTCCATGATCAGCTGCAGCGTGTGCGGGTGCCGGACGTTGAGCGAGTTGCCGGTGCCGGTGTAGTCCATGTAGTACCGCTCGTCGTCCTCGACGAGGCGGTAGTACGCCTGGTTGTCGATGCCGCGCATCGACAGCGTGGGGCCCTGGTGGTTGCCCTCGGCGGTGTGGTTGTAGACGACGTCGAGGATCACCTCGATGCCCGCGGCGTGCAGGTCGCGCACCATCGCCTTGAACTCCTGGACGTGCGCGCCCGGCGCCGGACGCCCGGTGGCCGTCGGCGTCGCGTAGCCGTAGTGCGGGGCCAGGAAGGCGACGGTGTTGTAGCCCCAGTAGTTGCGCAGCCCGCGCTGGATCAGCGCGTCGTCGTGGATGAACTGGTGCACCGGCATGAGCTCGATCGCCGTGATGCCGAGGCGCTGGAGGTGGGCGATCGTCGCCGGGTGGGCCACGCCGGAGTACGTGCCCCGCATCTCCTCGGGGACGTCCGGGTGGAGGTGCGTGAGCCCCTTGACGTGGGCCTCGTAGATCACGGTGTCGTGGTACGGCGTGTGCGGGGGGCGGTCGTCGTGCCAGTCGAAGAACGGGTTGATCACCACGGACTTCGGCATGTGGAGCGCCGAGTCGTCGTGGTTGACCTCGTCGGGGTCGTCGAAGTGGTACGAGAAGAGCGCCTCGTCCCACGCGTACGTGGTGCCCAGCGTGCCGTCCAGGGCCTTGGCGTACGGGTCGATGAGCAGCTTGTGGCTGTTGCAGCGCTGCCCCTGCTCCGGGTCGTACGGGCCCTCGACGCGGTAGCCGTAGCGCTGCCCGGGGACGATGCCGGGCAGGTAGCCGTGCCAGACGAACCCGTCCCGCTCCGGCAGGGGCACGCGGATCTCCTCGCCGGTCTCGTCGAACAGACACAGCGTGACGTGCTCGGCGACCTCGCTGAAGAGCGCGAAGTTGGTCCCGGCCCCGTCGTAGGTCGCGCCCAGGGGATAGGACGTGCCGGGCCAGGGCTGCATCAGGGCTTCCTCCGGGAGAACGGGGTGAGGGGGAGACGCTGGACGGGGTGCCCGATGCGCAGATCGAGAATACGGGGACCTCCCGACGGCGCCGACCGGCAGAGTGGACGCCTCGTTACGATCCCCGGCGTGGCCACCGTCTTCACGAAGATCATCAACGGCGAGCTGCCGGGGCGTTTCGTCTGGTCGGACGACCGGGTGGTCGCCTTCCTCTCGATCAACCCCCTGGGGCCCGGACACGTGCTGGTCGTGCCGCGTGAGGAGGTCGACCAGTGGCTCGACGCCCCGGACGGCCTGCTCGAGCACGTCATGACGGTCGCGCGCGCCGTCGGCTCCGTGATCCGCGACACCTGGTCGCCGCCGCGCGTGGCGCTGATGGTCGCGGGCTTCGAGGTCCCGCACCTCCACGTCCACGTGCACCCCGCCTGGGGCCTCGAGGCGTTCGACTTCAGCCAGGCCGAGAGCGACCCCGACCAGGGCGAGATGGACCGGGCCGCGGAATCGATCCGCGCCGGGCTGCGCGTCGCCGGTCACGGGTCCGCCGTGCCCGAGGCGTGACGCAGCTGGTGCTGGTCCGCCACGGCGAGCCGCTCGCGGCGACCGTCGAGCCGGGCGGCCCTGACGAGGGTGTCGGCGCCGACCCCGGCCTGTCGGCACAGGGCCGCCGGCAGGCCGAGCGCTTCGCCGCGTGGCTCGCCGCGACGCCCGAGCGCGACGAGGTCACCGAGATCGTGACGTCGACGATGCGCCGGTCGCGCGAGACCGCGGACCCGGCCGTGCGCCTGCTCGGGGTCCCGGAGCCGGAGGCCGTCGAGGACCTCTGCGAGTTCGACCGCGGCCGGCCCACCTACCGCCCGGTGCACGAGCGCGACCCCGACGACGAGGACTGGAAGGCCATCCGGTCCGGCGTCTACCCGTCGTTCGTCGACGGGCCGGACTTCACCTCGCGCGTGGTCGCGTCCCTCGACGCGATCGCCGCCCGCCAGGACGCGCGGGCCAGCGCCGTCGTCGTCTGCCACGCGGGCGTGATCAACACCTACCTCGCGGTGATCCTCGGCCTGGAGCGGCCGCTGACGTTCCCGCTGCACCACACCTCGGTGTCCCGGGTGCTGGTCTCGCGCTCGGGGGCCCGCCGCGTGAGCTCGGTCAACGAGACCCAGCACGTCGAGGACCTGCGGTGACCGACCCCGAGGCGGGCCCCGACGTCGACCGGGACGTCGACCGGGACGTCGACCGGGACGTCGACCGGGACGTCGACCCGGACGGGCTCGGCCCCGAGCGGCTCCTGGCCTTCAGCGACGGGGTCGTCGCGATCGCGCTCACGCTGCTCGTGCTGCCGCTCGCCGAGCTCGTGCCCGAGGTGGAGGAGCCCACCGGCTCCGGCCTGGGCATCCTCACCGACAACCTCTCGCTGATCGGCAGCTTCGCCCTGAGCTTCGTCGTGATCGCGCGGTTCTGGGCCGCGCACCACCGGGTGTTCGACGGGGCGCGGCGGGTCAGCCCGGGGATCGTGTGGGTCAACACGGCCTGGCTGTTCACCATCGTCGTGCTGCCCTTCCCCACGGAGATGGTGGGGACCTTCCCCGACGACGCGTTCACGCTGCGCTTCTACGTGTTCATGCTGTTCGTCAGCAGCGCGCTGCTGACGGTCATGACCGTGCTCGTCCGGCGCACCCGGGCCCCCGAGGAGCACGCGCCGGCGCGGTACGCCGCGTCCGGGACCACGGCCGGCCTGCTGTTCGTGGTCCTGGTGGTGACGCTCGTGGCGCCGCAGTGGGGGTACTGGCCGCTGCTGCTGCTCTTCGCCACCGGACCCGTCGAGGGCGTCCTGGGGCGGGCGCTCCGCCGCCGGCGGGCGTCGCGGGGCACCGTCACCCGCTCGTGACCCGCCGGTCGGTCCCCGGTCCCTACGGTGGGGCTCCCGACCAGGTCCCGTCCCGGATCCCCCGAGGAGACGCCAGTGCCCGTCACGCCCCCCACCCCGGAACAGCTGGCCGCTCTCGCCGCGCGCGACGGCCTCGGTCTCGACGAGGCCGGGCTCGCGGCCTTCGCGCCGCTCGTCGAGGGGTCGTTCGGCGCCTACGACCGCGTCGAGGAGCTCTGGGCCGCCCAGGCCCCGGCCGCCCCGCAGCGGGAGTGGTCGTGGCCCGCCGAGGGCGAGAACCGGTGGGGCGCCTGGTACGCGCGCTGCCGCATCGAGGGCGCCCCGGACGGCCCGCTGGCCGGTCGCACGCTCGCGGTCAAGGACAACACCGCCGTCGCCGGCGTGCCGATGGCCAACGGCTCGCGCCTGATCGACGGCTTCGTCCCGTCCCGCGACGCGACGGTCGTGACGCGCCTGCTCGAGGCCGGCGTGACGGTGACGGGCAAGTCGGTCTGCGAGGACCTCTGCTTCTCCGGCGCCAGCCACACGTCGCACACCGGCCCGGTGCGCAACCCCTGGGACCCGAGCCGCACCACCGGCGGCTCCTCGAGCGGGAGCGCGGCGCTGCTCGCCGCCGGCGAGGTCGACCTCGCCACCGGGGGTGACCAGGGCGGCTCGGTCCGCATGCCCGCCGCCATGAGCGGGATCGTCGGCCACAAGCCGACCCACGGGCTCGTGCCGTACACCGGTGCCTTCCCCATCGAGGCGACGATCGACCACCTCGGTCCGATGACGCGCACCGTCGCCGACGCGGCCCTCGCCCTCGGGATCATGGCGGGCCCGGACGGGCTCGACCCGCGCCAGCCCGACACGATCGCGCCGGTGGACTACCTGCTCGAGATTCAGCGGGGCGCCGAGGGCCTGCGGGTCGGGGTCGTCAGCGAGGGCTTCGGGCACGCGGGCCTCTCGGTGCCCGCCGTCGACGCCAGCGTGCGGGACGCGGTGGAGACCCTGACGCGGGCCGGCCTCAGCGCCGAGGAGGTGTCGGTGCCGTGGCACCGGCACGCGTTCGACCTCTGGACCGTCGTCGCCACCGACGGCGTCGTCGCCCAGATGATCGAGGGCAACGGCTGGGGAATGAACTGGGAGGGCCTCTACGACCCGGAGCTCATCGCGCACTACGGCCGGGCGCGCGCCGCGGGCGGGCACCTGTTCTCCGACACCGTGAAGATGGTGACCATGGCCGGCCGGCACGCCCTGGCCACCGAGCACGGCCGGCACTACGCGATGGCGCGCAACCTCCTGCCCGCCGCCCGCGCGGGCTACGACGCGGCGCTCGCGCAGTACGACGTGCTGGTGATGCCCACGGTGCCGATCCTCGCCACACCCATCGTCGCCGACGACGCCCCGGTGGCCGAGGGGGTCGCCCGGGCCCTGGAGATGATCGTCAACACGGCCCCGACCGACGTCACCGGGCACCCGGCGACGTCCGTGCCCGCGGCCCCGGCCGACGGCCTGCCCGTCGGGCTGATGATCATCGGCCGGCAGTTCGACGACGCCACCTGCCTGCGCGTCGCCCACGCCTTCGAGCAGGCGGTCGGCGGGTTCCCGTCGCCGCCGGTGTCGGTGGCGGTGCCGGCGCGCTGACCGTCGTTCCGCGCGAAGGGCACCTTCGGCCGGATAGAGCGGCGAGGGGTGCCCTTCGCCCGGACGGGAACCGCGCGAGCCCTACTGCAGGTAGTCGTGCACCTGCTTCTCGGTCGCCGAGCCCGCGTCGCCCCCGTACTGGCTGCCCGCGCGCCGTCGGCGCAGCGCGTCCCACAGCTGGTCGAGCTGCTCCTCGATCTGGGCGAGGCGCGCCCGGTCGTCGGCGGTGATCGCCTCGCCGTGCGCCCGCAGGCGGTGCTCCTCGTCCACGAGCGCGTGGATCGTGTCCAGGGTGTCGTCGGCCATGCCGGCGAGCCTAGTCAGCTGCGCACGAGGGCGACGAGGTCACGGACCCGCGCGTTCGGCAGGTAGGCGCGCCCGATGCCCAGGCCGACGCGCGGGAGGTCCGCCTCGTCGCGGTAGACGAGGAACATCGGCTCGTAGCGCGGCTGGAACTTCGCCTTGAACGCGTGCAGCGAGCGGAAGCCGTAGTAGGGCTCGAGCAGCTCGCCCATGCGGTCGAGCACGCGGTCGAGGACGAGCTCGCCGTCCCCGGCGCCGTCCTCCTCGTCGCCGGCGCGGGCGAGCGGGGCGCCGGACAGGGAGATGAACTGCGCGCCCTCGGCCTGGAAGGTCAGGCACGCCTGGGCGATGAGGTACTCGACGACCGCGCGGAACCCGTCCTGGCGCCGCCGCATCACGTCGAGGGTCCAGCCGACGACGGCGCCGTCGGGGCCGTAGACCGGCAGCCACGAGGTGACGCCGTGGACGGTGCCCTCGCCGTCGACGGCGAGCCCGGTGCGCACCTCCGGGTCGAGGGCCTCCTCGACCCCGCCGAGGGTGAAGCCCATCTCGGGCAGCCCCTTGTCGCCGACCCACTCCTCCGAGATCGCCCGGACCTGCGCGACGATCGCGCGCGGCTCCTCGGAGAGCGTGACCATCCGGTGTTCGATCCCCGCCTTCCCGGCCCGATTGAAGGAGCTGCGCACGTTCTGCCAGGCCTTGCCCTTGAACTCGAGCCCGTCGAGGTCGACGAGGGTGTCCTCGGCGACCTGCAGCGCCCGCCAGCCGGTGGCCCGGGCGTGGTCGGCGAGGGCCTCGGTGGTCGAGAACAGGCAGGGCACCCACCCCGAGCGCTCGGCCGTGGCCCGGAACTCCTCGAGCGCCGTGGCGCGCTCGGCGGGCGCGACGATCGGGTCGCCGAGGGCCACCGCGACGCCGGCGTGGACCCGGTACGCGGTGACGCCACCCTCGGGGAGGTCCTCGTGGGCGAGGTACCGGTTCTCCGGCCAGGTCGTCATCCACGACAGGTTCGAGCCGCCGAGGCGGTGCAGGGCCTCGCGGGCCACCTCGGGGCCCGAGGCGGTACCGCCCGACCGGCGCCGCAGACGGCGCCGCGAGGGGACGGCGAAGGCGGCGCGGCCGACGACGAGCCACACGAGCAGCGCGGCCCACAGCACCGCGTTGGGCACGAAGACCGCGAGGCCGACGAGCTCGAGCTGATCCATCTGGTCCGTGACCTGCGCGAACACGACGGCGCCGATCACGAACAGCCCGAGCAGCGTGTAGAAGGCCCCGAGGACCAGGCCCGCGATCCAGGCGATCCGGCGTCCGCGGCGCAGGCCCTCGGCGAGCAGCAGCGAGATCACCACCGACACGACGGTCTCGGTGACCGTGGAGTCCGACGCCGTGTCGCCGAGGGGGCCGACGACGGGCACGAGGAGCGTCAGCACCCGGATCGCGGCGATCGCGAGCAGCCCGACCGCGGCCACCTGCCGCCACTCCCGGCGTCCGTGCCCCCCGACGGACCCCGACGAGTCGGCCGACGCCGACCCGGCGAGCCGCGAGCCCAGGGGCAGGCCGACGGCGAGGGCGAGGAAGTGCTCGACGTCGGCGAGGTGGCCGAGGAACAGCAGCCCGACGAACACCAGCAGGGCGAGCGCGAGCCGCAGCCGCAGCCGCCAGGGCGCGGGCACGGTGGCCGACGCGACGGCCACCACGGCGACGAGGCCTGCGGACAGCCCCGCGGTGAGCGACGTCGAGAGGTCGACGGCCCAGAGCCATCCCGTGGTGGCGAGGACGGCGACCAGCGCGAGGCTCACCAGCACCGCACCGAGCTGGCCGGTGACGAGCACCGCGGCCGTGCGCCCGGACCCGAGACGGCCCTCCGCCCAGAACAGCGCCACCGTGGCGACCACCAGGAGCACGAGCGCGCTCACCGGGTGCAGGGCGACCAGGGGCGCGGTCAGGATCGTCCAGAAGTGACCGGCCTCCAGGGGCGGGAGGCCCGTGGCGACGACGTCGGCCCACGTCCGGCCGGCCAGCGGGCTCCAGAACGCGCCCGTGGCGAGGCCCGCGACCGCGAGCAGCAGCACGGTCGCCGCGGTCACCGGGCGGTGCCGCGCGCGGCGGGCGAGCTCGGTGGCACCGGCGCGCGCACGGTCGGCGCGCGACGGGCCGGTCTCGGTCTCCGCCTCCGGCGGGGCGGTCACCGTCATGTGGGTCTCCTCGCGACGGTCACATAGAGCAACCTGGTCGTCGCTCGTTCGACTGAAGGGGTGAGTACACCTCGCAGTGTCCGATGCGCACTGCCGTCTGACAATCCTCTGAGTGATCGAGACTCTCGACGCGGAGCGGCCGGACCGTCACGATCACCGCGTGGACCCCGACCGCCGTGATCGGCGCCTGCTCCTGCTCTCGGTGTGGGCGTCCGGGGCCTTCGCCCTCGTCTCCTCGGTGTGGGGCATCCTCAGCGGCTCGTCCATGATCGTCTTCGACGGCCTCTCGTCGTTCGTGAGCATCGGGCTCTCGATGCTCGCGGTGATCGCCCTGCGCACCTCGCGGGCCGGCGCGGACGAGCGCTACCCCTGGGGACGCGAGATCTGGGAGCCCGTCACGGTCGTCGTCAAGGCGATCGCGCTGGCCGCCCTGTGCGTCTACGCCGTGGTCGGCGGCATCTCCGACCTGCTCGCCGGCGGCCGCGAGGTCTCGACGGGGTGGGCGCTGGCGTACGCGATCGTCGCCACCATCAGCGGCGCCGTCGTCACCGTGCTGATGCGCCGGGGCGGGCGGTCCGACCTGGTCCGCGCCGAGGCCGCCGAGTGGTTCGGGGACACCCTGCTCTCGGTGGGGGTGCTCGTCGGGTTCGTCGTCGCGATCGTGCTGGTCGGGATCGGGCGCCCCGACCTCGCGGCCTACGTGGACCCGGCGATGGTCGTCATCGTGTCCCTGCTGTTCCTGCGCATCCCGTTCCGGCTGGTCGGCGGCGGGATGCGCGAGATCCTCTCGATGTCGCCGCCCGAGGAGACCCGGGCCGCGCTGGACGAGGTGGTCGAGGCGGTGCGCGCGCGCTTCGGGATCGAGGAGGCGTTCCTGCGGGCGTCGAAGGTCGGCACCCGCGTCGATGTGGAGGTGGACTTCGTGGTGGGGGAGGCTTCGTCGGTGCGCACGGTGGCCGACGGCGACCTGGTGCGCCAGGCGCTGCACGACCGGCTCGCCGAGCTCGGGCACGAGCGTTCGGTGACCGTCGCGTTCACGACCGAGCGGCGGTGGGCGCTGTGAGCGTGCCGGTCGTGGTGCGGCTGCGCCGTCCCGAGGAGATGGTCACCGTCGAGCCGGCGGGCCTGCTCGACGACAACGGGGACGACACCCGCACGGTGCCCGCGGTCGACGAGATCCTCAGCGAGGTGCTCTCGCGCCGCCGGGTCGGGCGCCGGGACCGGCTGGTGCTCGAGATGCCCGCGGCCGCCGCCGGTCCGGACGTCGCCGCGACGACGGCCCGCCTGGAGAAGGCCCTGCGACGCTGGGCGCAGCGCCGCCTCGAGGGCGTCGAGCGCGAGGCCCACGTGCTCTACCGCCAGGGTCTCGCGTCCTTGCGGCCCGGGATCCCGCTCTTCGTCATCGGCCTGCTGCTCTCGACCGACTTCCTCGCCCCCGACGTCCCGGAGTTCTTCCAGAGCCTCCTGGGCGACGGCGTCTTCCTCGTCATCGCCTGGGTGGGGCTCTGGTACCCGCTCGACCTGCTGTTCTTCGCCCGGCTCCCGCTGCGCCGGGAACGGCGGGCCCTCGACACCCTGCGCACGATGCCCGTCGAGATCCGGGTGCTCCCGCGATCGGGGTGAGTGCAGCGACCGGGTGACGTCAGCGGCCGAACGGGGACGGATGCTCGACCACGCAGCGTCGTCGGAGGATCCTTCTGGGCAGCTCATCCCGGACCCCGGTGTCGAGGTCGGCCCATGCTCACCACACCGCACGACAACGCGTGGCTGGACCTCGTCGCGGACCTGGTCGCCCGGCCGCTGACGGCGTGGCCCGCCGAGGAGGTCGTCGAGCTCCTCGCCGGGACCTTCGACGCGCCGGCCGGGTCGTACTACGGCCAGGACGGCGACGTGATCGAGCAGCGGCCGTGGCCCGCGGACTTCGGCGGCGCCGACCGCGCGGAGATCGAGCGCTGGACGATCGAGCACGCGCCGCGGGAGCACCCGCTGCTGCGGTGGTACCTCGCGAGCGGGGACCCGCGGGCGATGCAGGTGGCCGACGTCCCCACGTCGGTCGCGTCCGTCGGTCTGCAGGACCAGTGGCGGTCGCTGTGCGACGAGTACCTCAGCGGCGTCTCCTCGCAGATGGCCCTGCCGCTGTGCCTGGGCCTGACGGCGAACCGCACGTTCCTGATCGGGCGCGCGGACGACTACACCCCGCAGGAGGTGGCCCTGGCGCGCCGCCTCCAGCGCCTGCTCACGGGCCTCGACCGGCAGATCGCGTGCTACTCCCGCTGGGTCCACCTGGTGGGTCCCTGCGCGCTGGAGGCGGCGAGCGCGGGCGGGCTCACGCCCCGGGAGTCCTCGGTGCTGGCCCTGCTCGCGTCGGGGTACACGGCGCGGGCGATCGCCCGCAGGCTCCACGTCGGCGAGCGCACCGTGCAGAAGCACCTCCAGCGCATCTACCGCAAGCTCGGGGCGGGCGACCGCCTCGTCGCCGTCCAGCGTGCGCAGCTGATCGGCCTGCTGCCGGCGCCGACGTAGTTCCCGGTACGTAGTTCCCGTCCCTGGGCGGGCCGCCCGGCGCCGTGGGGTGATGGTGGTCCACCACACGGGGGAGGACTCATGCTCGCCACCACCGACATGTTGAGCAGGCTGGACGACGTGCGCGGCCGCATCGCGACGTGCCGGCGCGCGGTCGACGACGACGCGGGCGCGTCGGTCGTCACCGCTGCCGTCGTCCGCGAGTTCGACACCAAGGCCGACAAGGCGATGGCGACGGCCGACGACGCCAGGCGCGACGCGATCATCGAGCTCGAGCAGGCCGCCGACAGCGCCCGGGTGGCGGCGAACGCCGACCCCGACCTCGGCACGGCGGCACTCGACGCCGTGGAGGACGCCCACCTGGCGATCTGCGTCCTCAAGACCGAGGTCTGAGCAGCGGCTCTAGCGGTCGAGCATCGCTTCCTCGTAGTCCAGCTCGCGGAGCATGTCGCGCAGCACGCCCTCGTCGATGCGGCCCATGTCCCGGAAGCGCACGAAGGTGTCGCGCTCGGCGGTGAGCATCTCGCGGCGCAGGCGGGTGAACGCCACCGAGGGGGACTCGCCGATCTCCTCGTCGGAGCGCCCGAGCCGCTCCCACGCGCCGTTCGAACGGTGCTGCGCCCAGGTGCGCAGCTGCTCGGTGACGTGCTGCGGGGTCGAGTCGTCGGCGAGGTCGTCCAGGCGCGCCAGGGCGGCCTCGGCGGCGGCCTGCTTCACCGCGGCCTCGTCGAGCACGTCGCGCTGCCCGCCCTTGTCCTGCACGTGGAGCCGGCGGATGAGGGTGGGCAGCGTGAGGCCCTGCAGCAGCAGGGTGCCGACGGTGATGACGAACGCCGCGAACACCACGACGTTGCGACCCGGCATCCCCGGCGTCGTCTCGCTGCCGACGGGGATCGCGAACGCCGCGGCCAGCGTCACCACGCCGCGCATGCCGGCCCAGGAGATGACGAACGGCCCGCGCCAGGGCAGCGCGGGTCCGGCGCGGCGCACCTTCGGCAGCACCCGTGGGAGATAGATCGTCGGGAAGACCCAGACGAACCGGGCCAGGATCGTCACGACGAGCAGGGCGAGCGAGACGCCCAGGATGCGGCCGGCGTCCTCGCCCAGCCCGTCGACCACCACCCGCAGCTGGAGGCCGATCAGCGCGAAGACCAGCGCCTCGAGCAACGTGTCGAGGGCCTTCCACACCGCCTGGTCCTGCAGGCGCGTGGCGTAGCCCGCCTCGGTGGCCTTGTGCCCGAGGTAGAGCCCGGCGACGACCACGGCGAGCACCCCGGAGGTGTGCAGCTCCTCGGCGAGCAGGTAGATCGCGAAGGGGACGAGCAGGCCGACCGAGCTCTCGAGCACGCCGTCGTGCAGGCGCATCCGGATGCGGTGCAGCAGCCAGCCGAGCCCGGCACCGAGGGCCACGCCGCCGACGGCGGCCAGGGCGAACTCGCCGAGGCCCTCCGCGATCGTCACGCCCGTGCCGACCGTGGTGGTGGCGATCGCCACGGCGAGCAGCACGCGGAAGAGCGTCAGCGCGGTGGCGTCGTTGAGCAGGCTCTCGCCCTCGAGGATCGTCATGAGCCGGCGCTGGAGGCCCAGACGGCGACCGATCGACGCCGCGGCGACCGCGTCGGGCGGCGCGACGACGGCGCCGAGCACCAGCGCGCTGGCCAGCGGCAGCTCCGGCACGAGCAGCCACGCCGCGATCCCGACCACCGCGGTGCTGAACACGACGAGGCCGATCGCGAGCTGGCTGATCCGCTTCATGTTCTCGCGCAGGCGCAGCGTCGAGCTCTCCAGCGCCGCCGAGTACAGCAGCGGGGGCAGGACGAGGAAGAGCACGAGGTCGGGGTCCAGGGGCACCACCGGGATGCCGGGGACGAACGACATCGCGAGGCCCACCACCACGAGCAGCAGCGGCGCCGAGAGCGCGTAGCGGCGGGCGATCGCCGTGACGCCGAGGGCGAGGACGAAGACGACGAGCAGCGCCCGGGGATCGGCCTCGGTCATGAGGCGTACGAGCGCGGTTCCGGCGGGGTCCACGGGGCCGTGGCCTGCAGGACGGCCTCGGTCAGCGCCTCGGTGCGCAGGTGCGTCCCCTCCTGGTAGGCGGGGTCCGCGATCATGTCGCTGAACGCCTGCCGGTCCGGGTAGCGCACCAGCAGCACGGCGTCCCAGGCCTGCCCGTCCTCGGCGACGAGCGCCGTCCCGCCGTCGCCCAGGTAGAGGATCTCGGCGCCGCGGTGCTCGGCGTGGGCGCGGAAGTGGGCGAGGTACGCGGCGTACGACTCGCGGCCGTCCGGCCGGAACCGCAGCAGGTTGAGCATGACCACCGGGCCGCCCGGGTCGTCGGCCAGGAACGTCTTGAGGTCACGTCCGCGCGGATCGACGGCCATCAGAGGTGTCCTTCCCGGGTGTGGACGCTGACCACGTAGCCCCCGTCGCGGTAGGGCTCCTCGCCCGCCCAGTCGGCGCTGCGGGCGGTCAGCTCGAGGCCGGCGGCTGCCGCGGCGGCGTCGTAGTCGGCGAGGGTCGGGAACGCGACGCCGTCGGGCAGGGCGAACGGCACGTGCTCTCCGTCGAGCCCGAAGCCGGCGACGAGCAGCCCGCCGGGCCGCAGGTGGCGGGCGAGTCCGCTGACGACCTCGGCGTGCGTGCCGGGGGTCAGCAGCGGCCACAGGTTGCCGGCGGCGACGACGGCGTCGACGGTGCGGTCGAGGCGCAGCGCTCCGGGCTCGCCGAGGTCGACCAGGCGCCAGTCGAGATCCGGCGCGCTCGCGCGGGCCTCGTCGAGCATCGAGGCGTCGAGGTCGACGCCGACCACGTGGTGGCCGAGGTGGGCGAGCCGGATCGCGACACGCCCGGTGCCGCAGCCGGCGTCGAGGACGTCGCCCGGGCGTCCGAGCCTCTCGCGGAGCAGGGCGTCGACGCGCCGGGCCTCCCCGTGCAGGTCCTGGCCCTCGCGCTCGAGCGCGGCGAACCGCGCGGCGTAGCCCGGGCCGGCCGTGCCACCGGTGACGGCGAGCCAGGGATTGACGGGCACCGGCACACTCTAGGGCCGTCGGCGGGCTCCGTTGCGCGGTCGTGTGGCGTACGGCGCCGCTGCGCCCGTATGCGTATGTGTGCATGTATGGTCGGCGCCGTGGGGCACGGACATGGTCATGGACACGGCGCCGGCGCCGACGACCGGCGGCGGCTCGGCGTCGCGCTCGGCATCACCGCGCTGGTGCTCGTCGTCGGCGCGGTCGGCGCGGTCCTCACGGGCTCGCTGGCGCTGCTCGCCGACCTCGGGCACGTCGGCACCGACGTCGTCGCCCTCGGTACCGCCCTCGCCGCCTCCGCGCTCGCCGCGCGCCCGCCGAGCCGGCGCCGCACCTTCGGGCTCGGTCGCGCCGAGGTGCTGGGCGCCGCGCTGAACGCGGTGCTGCTGCTCGGTGTCACGGTGTGGGTCGCGATCGAGGCGGTCGAGCGCCTCGCCAGCCCGACCGACGTGCCGGGTGGCGCGCTGCTGGTCTACGGCCTCGTCGGTCTCGTCGGCAACATCGTCGCGCTGGCGGTGCTGCAGCGCGGCAGCGGCGGGATGAACGTCCGCGGCGCCGCGCTCCACGTGCTCGGCGACGCGCTGGGCTCGGTGGCCGTGCTCGCCGCCGCCGTGGTCACCCTGACCACCGGGTGGGCCTATGCCGACACGCTCGCCTCGCTGGTGATCGTCGCGATCCTCCTGCCCCGCACCGTGGCCCTCCTGCGCGAGACCGGGCACGTGCTGCTCGAGGGTGCGCCCGCCGGCATCGACGTCGACGACGTCCACACGGCGCTGCTCGACGTCGAGGGCGTCGCGGAGGTCCACGACCTGCACGTCTGGGCGATCAACGACCGCAGCCCCGCCGTCTCGGCCCACCTCGTGATCTCCGACGAGGGCTGCGCCACCGCCGACTGCGGTGAGCACGGGGTGCTCGACCGCGCCACGATCGTCCTGCGCGAGCGCTTCGGGCTCGAGCACAGCACCTTGCAGATCGAGGGCGTCGAGCACGCCGACCACGAGCAGGCCTGCGAGCCGCCCGTCGTCAGCGCCGAGCGGGTGCGGGGCCTCGGGGCCCGCTGAGGGCACACTGGGCCGCGATGGGCACCTCGCACACCGTCGTCGACAGCCCGCTCGGGCCGCTGACCCTGCGCACCGAGGACGGCGTCCTCTCCGGCCTCTACATGACCGACCACCGCCACGCTCCCGCGCCCGAGACGCTCGGGCCGCGCGCCGACGACGGGCTGGCGCCGGTGCGCGAGCAGCTCGCGGCCTACTTCGCGGGCGAGCTCACGGCGTTCGACCTCCCGCTCGCCCTGCACGGCACGGCGTTCCAGGAGCGCGTCTGGGCGGCGCTGCGCGACATCCCCTACGGCGCGACCACGACCTACGGAGAGCTCGCCGCCGCCCTCGGGTCGCCGACGGCCTCCCGGGCCGTGGGGCTCGCCAACGGCCGCAACCCCATCAGCATCGTCGTGCCCTGCCACCGCGTGGTCGGGGCGAACGGGTCGTTGACGGGCTACGGCGGCGGCGTCGCGCGCAAGCGTGCCCTGCTCGACCTGGAGTGCGGGGCGCTGACGCTCTGACGCCCGGGCGGCGGGCGCTTCGGGTCAGCGGCCCTCGGTCGAGCTCGCGTGGGGCGGCCCGGCCTGCCCCATCGGCTCGGCCTGTTCGACCTGTTCCGTCTGGTCGGCCTGCTCGGTGGCGCGGCGGGCCGCGTCGCCGTCCGGGTCGAACCAGGGGTGACCGCCGCGCGACGCCGGGGGTTCGGGGGCCTGCGGGGCTGTCGGGGGCTGGGGCCGCTGCGGGGTGCCGAGGTAGTGCCCGGGGGCCGGGGCGGCCGCGGCGTCGGAGGTCGCGGTGCCGGCGGTGACGGGCTCGTCCTCGGGCTCGCTCGCCTCGTCCGTGCCGCTCGGGTCCTGGCTCGGGTCCTGGCTCGGGTCCTGGCTCGGGTCCTCCGCGACGGCCTCGTCGCCGGCCGGGTCCGGAGCGGAGTCCTCGTCCTCGGCCTGCCCCTGCGCCGCGGCCTCGTCGGCGACGACGTCATCCTCCTCGGCCGTCAGGTCCTCGGGCTCGGCGTCGGGCTCGGCGGTCGCGAACACCGCGGTCTCCGGCGCCTCCTGCTGCTCCGCCGCGATCGACCCGGTGTCCGAGGGCTCCTCGTCGTCGTCGACACCCTCGAGGTAGCCCGGGTACTCGGTGTCCTCCGCGGCGTCGTCCTCCGGCGCGGGCTCGTCCCGGACGGGGCCGGCCGCGAACGTCTCGGTGACCGCAGGCTCCTCGAGGGCGGGCTCCTCGATCGGCGGGCCCGGGGGAGGCCCGGACATCGGGCGTCCGGGTCCGGGGTGACCGACGGCGGGGTAGCCGCGGGCGGGGGTGCCGGGCCCCGGACGGCCGGGGCCGGGCAGGGGCATCGAGGACTGGGGCATCGAGGACTGGGGCATCGAGGACTGCGGCATCGAGGACGGGGGCGGCTCGGGGCGGGGGCCGCCGACCGGGAGGAAGGTCGTGCCCTCCTCGGCCACGACCTGGGCGCCCCGGTCGTCGAGCAGGGCGTGCCGGCCGGTGGGCGTGCGGTCCTGCTCCATCGCCGGGACGGGCGTCGGGGCCGCCGTCGCCGGCTCCGTCGTCGAGGGCAGCCGCCGGAACAGGGCGATGAGCAGCAGCGTCCAGGACAGCACCTGCAGCACGATCACCACGAAGCCGAGCGCGCTGGACAGCGGCAGGAGCGTCTCGGGCGTCAGGCCGAAGGCCTGGAGCGAGGCCGCGGCCACGAGGAACGTCGTGATGATCACGACCACGAGCTGCAGCGCCAGCCCGAGGATGGCCGGGCCCGAGACGGCCGGCAGCGAGCGGCGTCGCAGCACGGCGAGCACGAGACCGACGATCACCGGTACTCCCACCGGCAGGAAGGCGGCGGCGAGACGGACGCCGGAGTCGAGCATGGCGACGAACCTAACGGAACGGGACCGATCGGCGGAGCAGCGACCTCCCCGATGCCGGCGGGATGTGGCGGAGCGTGATCGCTCCCGAGCAGCGGGTGACGGCGGGCGTCAGGGGAGGACCACCGGGTCGGTGACGTCGAGGTCGGGGAAGCCGAGATGCCGGGCGACCTCGCGGGCCTCGTCGATGTCGATGGGGTCCCCCGAGCCGGTGTGCAGCCACAGGAGCGAGTCCGGCTGGGTGCTGGCGTGCCAGCGTCCGTCGATCCCGAGCCGGGCGCCGCGCCGCACACCGCGTCCGCGCAGGTCGTAGCGCAGCAGGGTCGGTCCGAGGGTGCCCGCGTGGTCGATCCAGAACGAGAAGCGGGCCGGCCCGCTCCGGCGCCCGCGACGTCCCCCCGTGCTCGAGACCGTCATGTCCTCCAGCATGGGTCGCTGTGGACGTCGAATCGACCGGCCGTCAGGGGAACCCGTCTGCCCCGATCGCCCCGATCGTCCGCGTCCGGGCGGTGCTCGCCGAGGCCGACGCGGTCGGCGGGTTCTTCGCGATCTCGACCCGCGACGAGGAGGCCGCCGACCCGTCGTGGCGGCCCCTCGCGTCGCTGTACGCCGTGCCCGACGTTGGTCCCGACCCGGTGGGCGACCGTCTGGCGGCCGTCGCCGAGGGGCTGGACGCCGGGCGGCGGGTCGCGGCGTCGCTGCTCACGCAGTCGCTGGCGTCCCGCCCGGTGTCGATCCTGCTGTGCGCGGCGACCGCCGGCGTGCTGCCCGACCTGTCGCCGCGGACCGTGCTGCACGCCCGGCCGTGGGCCGGCGGCCCGGTGCCGCTGTGGGCGGACCCCGAGCGGCTCACGGGCACGGAGCTGGGTGCTCCGGACGACCCGCTCACGGCGGCCGCGCTCGCCGAGGTGCTGGCCCGGGACCACCTCGCGCCGCTGGTCGCGGGCATCCGGGCCCGGGAGTCGGTGTCGGAGCAGGTGCTGTGGGGCAACGCGACGTCCGCGCTCGCCGGGGCGGTGCGGGTGCTCGGCGGCGAGCGCCCCGACCGCCACGACGCCGCGCTCGCGATCGTGCGGGGTGTGCTCGAGCACGAGCCCTTCGCGGGGTTCGGGCGCTTCGTCGCCGACCCCGGCCACCCGAGCGGCATCGGGTTCGCCCGCACGACGTGCTGTCTCTACTACCGGGTGCCCGGCGGCGGGAAGTGCGCCGACTGCGTCCTCCGCCGATGAGCCCGTGAGCGAAGTTCCCGGCTATAGCCGGGAACTTCGCTCACGTCAGACGGGCGGCCAGACCACGAGCAGCCGGCCGGCGCCGATCAGCGCGAAGATGCCGACCAGGGCGAACAGCGCGACCCAGATGCCGCCCGGGACGCCGGTGAGGCGCTCGAGCTGGTCGGCGTCGGAGTCGGGCGCGCGGCGGCGGGTGCGCTTGCGCTGCACCTCGAGCACCGTGCGCAGGCCACCGAGGATGAGGAACCAAGTGACGAAGCAGGCGAACCCGTACTGGACGTTCGCCGACCCGTAGGCCGCGACCACCACGAAGACCGCGCCGGTGAGCGCCACCGAAAGCACCCCGTAGGCGTTGCGGATGAGGATCAGCGTCGCGAGCAGCAGGACGACCGCGATCACGAGCATCGCCGAGATCGCGTCCGCAGCTACGAGCGCCGCGGCGCCGACCCCGAGGACCGGCGGGGTGGCGTAGCCGGCGGCGGCCGTCGCGACCATGCCCGGCCCGTCGCGGCGTCCCTTCGACACCGTCACGCCCGACGTGTCGGAGTGCAGCAGGATCCGGGTCAGCGTGCGCCCCGAGCAGATCGCGACCAGGGCGTGCCCGCCCTCGTGGGCGATGGTCACGACGTTGCGGGCGAGGCGCCACGTGCCGTGGACGCCGACGACCAGCAGCGCGACGAGGCCCGCGAGGATCACCAGCGTGGCCTGCGTCTGGCCGCCGGTGAGCTCGTCGAGGGTGCCGTCGAGGGTGCCGCTGAAGGGCAGCTCGAACGGGAGCGAGAGGCCGGTCGTCACGATGGGTGCACGGTAACGCGGCGTCCCATCTCGTCACGTACCGGTGCGACGACCATGCTGAGGCCGTGACCGACACCGCCGGCGGCGCCGACACCATCCGGATGGGCAGCGCCCGGGGCCGCTGGATCCTGTTCACCACCGTGCTCGGGTCGGGGCTGGCCCTGCTCGACTCGACGGTGGTCAACATCGCGCTCGAACGCATCGGCGCCGAGTTCGACGCGAGCTTCGCGGCCCTGCAGTGGACGATCAACGGCTACACGCTCACCCTCGCCGGGCTGATCCTGCTCGGCGGCTCGCTGGGCGACCGCTTCGGCCGTCGCCGGATCTTCGTCATCGGCGTCGTGTGGTTCGCGGTCGCCTCGGCGCTCTGCGGGCTCGCGCCGTCGGTGGAGTTCCTCATCGCCGGGCGCGCGCTGCAGGGCGTCGGCGGCGCGCTGCTGACCCCGGGGAGCCTGGCGCTGATCTCGGCGTCGTTCCACGGCAGTGACCGCGCCGCGGCGATCGGTGCCTGGTCGGGCCTGGGCGGCGTCGCCGGGGCGATCGGCCCGTTCCTCGGCGGCTTCCTGGTCGAGTGGACGTGGCGCGCGGTGTTCCTGATCAACATCCCGTTCGCCGTGGTGATCGTGGTCGTGGCGCTGCGGCACGTGCCCGAGTCGCGGGACCCGCAGGCGAGCCACCACCTCGACGTGCCCGGCACGGTGCTCGCCGTCGCCGGGCTCGGGGCCCTGACCTGGGCGCTGACGGCCGCGGGGGAGGACGGGGGCACCCCGGCGGTGATCGTCACCGGAGTGGTGGGCGTGCTCGCCCTCGTCTCGTTCGTCCTCGTCGAGCGGCGCTCGCGGGCCCCGCTCGTACCCGGCGAGCTGTTCGCCAACCCACGCTTCACGTCCGCCAACGTCATCACCCTGCTCGTCTACGGGGCGCTCGGCGTGAACTTCGTGCTCGTCGTCCTCCAGTTGCAGGTGGTCGCGGGGTTCAGCCCGCTCGCGGCCGGCACGGCGATGCTGCCGATCACCGTGATCATGCTGCTGCTCTCGGCCCGCTCGGGTCGTCTGGCGCAGCGGATCGGCCCGCGCTGGCCGATGACGGTCGGGCTCCTGCTCGCCGCGACCGGGATGCTCCTGCTGGGCCGCATCGGGGCCGGCGCGTCGTACTTCGTGGACGTCCTGCCGGCGGTGGCGCTGTTCGGGCTGGGGCTCGCGGGCACGGTCGCCCCGCTCACCGCGACCGTCCTCGACGCCGCCGACGACCGCCACGTCGGCATCGCGTCGGGCGTGAACAACGCGATCGCCCGGGCCGCCGGCCTGCTGGCCGTCGCGCTGATCCCGGCCGTCGCGGGCATCTCCGGGCAGGACTACACCGATCCGCCCGCGTTCTCCGAGGGCTTCGCGACGGCGATGACCATCTCCGCCGGCCTGCTCGTCGTCGGCGCCCTGCTCTCGGCGGTGCTGCTCCGGCCCCGCCGGGGTCCGGCCGCCCCGGTCGAGCCCGAGGAACCGGCCCGCTTCCCCACCGAGTCCTGCACCTACTGCGCCGTCAACGCGCCCCAGCAGTACCCGCGCGACCCCGCCTGACGCCTGGCGAGGGCTCGGCCCACGAGGGCGGTGTCGGGAGAGGTCGGGCCTGCACGAGGGGCACGTTCCGCAGGCGTGTGCGCTCGTCGATCATGCGCAACGTGCCCCTCGCGCCCCGGAGAGGCGGCGGATCGCCTCAGGCCAGCGCCTCGAGCACCGCGTCGACGTCGGCGTCGGTGTTGTGCAGGTGGAAGCCCAGGCGGGCGGCCCCGCCGCGCAGGGCCGCGCGGATGCCGGCGGCGGCGAGCCGGTCGGCGGCGCCCTCGTGGCGCAGCGCCACGATCGCCGACTCGGCGGACGGCAGGTCGAGCCCCGCGCGCAGGCGGTTGGCGAGCCCGACCCCGTGGTCGTGCACCGCGCCGGCGTCGAGGCTCTCGAGCCAGGGCAGGGCGGTCGCGGCCCCGACGTGCGCGAGCCACGCGGGGGAGAGGTCGAAGCGGCGGGCGTCGGGGTGCAGGCGCAGCGGGAGCCCGTAGATGGCGTCCCAGCCCCCGGCGTACCAGCCGGACTGGTGCGGGACGAGACGCTCGGCGAGCCGGTCGGAGACCGCCATCCACGAGGCGCCGCGGGGCGAGAGCAGCCATTTGTACCCGCCGGCGACGACGACGTCGGCCCAGGAGAGGTCGGCGGGCAGCCAGCCCAGCGACTGGGTGGCGTCGAGGACGACGAGGGTGTCGGGACCGACCTCCGAGCGCAGGGCGTCGAGGTCGACCAGGGCGCCGTCCGCGGAGGCCACGACGCTCACGGCCACCACGTCGGCCGAGACCGTCCGCTCGGGCAGGTCCTCGAGGGGCACCTCGATCACCTCGTGACCGGCGCCCGCGAACGGGAAGGTGACGCTGGTGAACTCGCGGTCGGCGGTGAGCACCCGCGTCCCCGCCGGCAGCGACGCCGCGACGAGACCGAGCAGGCCCGACACCGCGCTGCCCAGCACCACCGACGACGCCGACACCCCGACGAGCCGGGCGAACGACGCCCGTGCGGTGTCGACGGCGCCGTCGAACTGGGGCGGCGAGGACTCCGCCCGCCCCCACGCCGCGACCGCGTCGGAGACGGCGTCGACCACCGGCCGCGGCGGGACCCCGATGGACGGGGTGTTGAGGTAGATGCCCTCGACGTCGAACGTGGTCCCGAACGCATTCCGCACGTCGTCCAGGCTAGATCAGGATGTCAGTGGTACGCGTGGACGACGGCGTGCCCGCGGCCGCGGCTGATCATGAAGCGGTTGACCGGCAGGGTGACGACGAACGCGATCGCCAGCGACACGGCCAGCGTCGCCCAGAACAGCACCGAGGAGAGGCCCGCGTCCATGGCGCCGGGGACGAGGACGATCACGCCGTTGTCGACCAGCTCCATGACCGCGATCGACACCGTGTCCGCGGCGAGCGCGACCCGCACGGCGGTGCGCAGCCCGGCGCCCGAGCGCAGCACGCCGAGCATCGTCAGGGCGTAGCCGAAGACGAAGGCCAGGACCACCGAGAGCACCACGGTGACGCCGTTCGACAGCCCCGTCGACGTCCCGATGACCATGCCGAGGACCTCGCCGATCGCGCAGCCGGTGAGGCAGTGCGCGGTCGCCTGCGCGGCCGTCGACCAGGGGACGTCACCCCAGGTCATGGGTACCGCTCCGCGGTGTGAAGCGCCGCAGCCGCAGGCTGTTGCCGACGACGAACACGCTCGAGAACGCCATCGCCGCGCCGGCGATCATGGGGTTGAGCAGGCCGAACGCGGCCAGGGGGAGCGCGGCCACGTTGTAGGCGAACGCCCAGAACAGGTTGCCCTTGATCGTCCCGAGCGTCCGCCGGGCCAGGCGCAGGGCGTCCGGGACGACCCGCAGGTCGCCGCGCACCAGGGTGAGGTCGCCGGCCTCGATCGCCGCGTCCGACCCGGTGCCCATCGCGAGCCCGAGGTCGGCGCGCGCCAGGGCGGCGGCGTCGTTGACCCCGTCGCCGACCATGGCGACGACCGCTCCCTCGCGCTGCAGGCGGGCCACCTCGTCGGCCTTCTCCTCGGGCAGCACCCCGGCGATCACCGTGTCGATGCCGACCTGGTCGGCGACGGCGCGGGCCACGGTCTCGTGATCCCCGGTGAGCAGGACGGTGCGCAGCCCCATGCCGTGCAGCGCGGCGATCGCGTCGGCGGAGGTCGCCCGCACGGTGTCGGCGACGGCGAGCACGCCGCGGGCGGTGAGCACGCCGGCGTCGTCCGCCCACGCGACCGCGACGGGCGTGGCCCCGCCGGCCTCGACGCGGGCGACGGCGTCGGCGAGCTCGGCGTCGACCGCGACGCCCTCGGCGTCGAGAAGCCGGGTGCGTCCGACGACCACGGAGCGGCCCTCGACCGTCCCCCGGACGCCCAGGCCGTCGCGGGCGGCGACGTCGACGGCGGCGGGCAAGTCACCGAGGCGCTCGCGGGCCGCGTCCGCGACGGCGCGGGCGACGGGGTGGGTGAGCGCGTCCTCGAGGGCGCCCGCACGGCGCAGCAGCTCGTCCTCGTCGACGCCCGCGAGCGGGGTGACACCGACCAGGGCCATCTCGCCGGTGGTGACGGTGCCGGTCTTGTCGAGCACGACGGTGTCGACCCGGCGGGTGGACTCGAGCACCTCGGGGCCGCGCAGCAGGATGCCCAGCTGGGCGCCGCGCCCGGTGCCGACCATCAGAGCGGTCGGCGTCGCCAGCCCCAGCGCGCAGGGGCAGGCGATGATGAGGACGGCGACGGCCGCGGTGAACGCCGCCGACGCCCCCGCCCCGAGGAGCAGCCACACGGCGAGCGTGCCGAGCGAGAGCGCGATGACGACCGGCACGAACACCCCGGACACGCGGTCGGCGAGGCGCTGGACCTCGGCCTTGCCGTTCTGGGCCTCCTCGACCCGGCGGGCGATCCGGGCCAGGCGGGTGTCGGCGCCGACGGCGGTCGCGCGCACCACGAGGCGCCCGCCGACCGCGACCGTCGCGCCGCTGACCCGATCGCCCGGGCCCACGTCGACGGGCACCGACTCGCCGGTCATGGCGCTGGCGTCCACCGCGGAGCGGCCCTCGACGACGACGCCATCGGTGGCCACGGTGTCGCCGGGGCGCACGACGAACTCGTCGCCGAGCACGACCCGGTCGACCGGGATGCGCTCCTCGCGCCCGTCGCGGCGCACGGCGACGTCCTTCGCGCCGAGGTCGAGCAGGGCGCGCAGCGCGTCGCCGGCCCGGCGCTTGGCGCGGGCCTCGAACCAGCGCCCGGCCAGCACGAACGTCGTCACCGCCGCCGCGGCCTCGAGGTAGATCGCGTCGGGCCCGCCGGCGGCGATCAGCGACAGCCCGTGGCTCATCCCCGGCATCCCGGCGCCGCCGAGGAACAGGGCGTAGAACGACCAGCCGAGCGCGGCGAGCGTGCCCACCGACACCAGGGTGTCCATGGTGGCGGCGCCGTGGCGCAGGTTGGTCCAGGCCGCGCGGTGGAAGTCCTGACCGCCCCAGACGACGACGGGCGCGGCGAGGATCGCGGAGAGCCACTGCCAGTAGGTGAACTGCCAGGCGGGCACCATCGCGAGCACGACGACGGGCAGCGTCAGCGCGAGGCTGACGAGCAGGCGGGTGCGCAGGACGTCGGCGTCGCCCGGGCCGGGCCGGTCATCGGCAGAGGTCGTTCCCGCCGGGGTGGGCGCGGTGGCGCCGTAGCCGAGCTTCTCGACGGTGGCGACGAGGTCGTCCACCCCCACCGACGCCGGGTGGTCGACACGGGCGTTCTCGGTGGCGTAGTTGACGCTCGCGGTGACGCCGTCGAGGCGGTTGAGCTTCCGCTCGATGCGCGCGGCGCAGGAGGCACACGTCATCCCGGTGATCGCCAGCTCGACACGCCGGTCGTCGGCCCCGGTGCGCGTGGGCGCGGACGGCACGGACGGTGCGCTCACCGCGGACCTCCCTCTCTCGACACCTCCTGAGTACCCCTGGGGGGTATCCGTGTCAAATCGTCCGCCCGAAAGTGGCCGGGTGGGCGTCGATCACGCGCGGCGAGGTGGTGTGATGGTTTCGTGACCTCCCACCGGCTGCCGTCGCAGCCGGGGCCGGACGGATCAGCGGGACGCCCCCGTCCGTACGGCTCCGGCGGGCCCGTCGCCGCTCCGGCGCGCCACCGCGCGCCCGAGGGTGCGGGTGTCGCGGTGCTGACCGGACCCCGCCCGGTGGCCCCCGCCGCAGGTCACAGGGCACCCGCGCCGTTCGTGCCGCCCCCGGCCTACGGGGGTCCGCCGTCCCGGCACGCGCGGGTACCCGGTCCGCCTCCGGGCCACCATCTGCCGCCGCCGCGGCACGGTGGCGCGCCCGCTCCCCGCCCGGCACCGCGGTTCCCGGCACCCCCGGTGTCGCCGCCCCCGGCTCCACAGCCTCCCGCCCGGCCGCCGCGCACCCAGGTCGCTCCGCCGCCGGACGAGGCGGCGCGCAAGCCCCGTACCGCCCCGCAGCCCGCCGTCGCCCGCCGGCCCGAGTCGCAGGCGGAGCCGCCGGCACCCGCGACCCGCCGGAGCTCCTCGGTCCGCAGCGGGGCGGCCCCGCGGCGGGCGGCGCCCCCGGCGCCCCGGCCGACGCGGAGGGCGTCCCGACGCCGTCGGACCACGGGCCTGCCGCTGGGCCTGGGCGCGGCGGTGGTCGGCGCGGTGGTGGCCGGCACGCTGGTCACCGTCGACAGCCTCAACGGGGGCTCGAGCACGCTCGCGGCGCTGGCGCTGCCGCCGGACGACACCACCGAGACGGTCGCGCCGCCCACCGCCCCCGACGCGCCCGAGGTCGACCTCGCCGGCGCCGCCACCGCCGGCGAGGAGGCGGGCGTCCGGGACGACTTCCGCGTCGCCGTCTCCGTCGCCGACACGGCCACCGGCGAGCTCGCGCCCGGGTCGAACGGCGAGGACACGTTCAACACCGCGTCGCTGGCGAAGCTCTTCCTCGTCGTCGACATGCTCGAGCGCCAGCGCGCCGGCGAGATCCAGCTCGGCGCCCGCGACCTGCGTCTCGTGCACGCCGCCCTGAGCTCCAGCAGCGACCCCGCGATGAACGCCCTGTGGACCGAGTACGACGGGCCCGCAGCGATCTCCCGGGTCGCGCGGTCGGTGGGCCTCGAGGACACGACCAGCCCCGACGACCCGTCCCAGTGGGGCGAGGTCCAGACCTCGGCGCGCGACATGGTGAAGCTCCTGCGGCACGTGCAGGTCGAGCTCCCGGCGCCCGATCGCGACCTGGTCCTGAGCTCGATGTCCGACGCCCCCCGCATCGCGGGCGACGGGTTCGACCAGGGCTACGGCTTCCTCGACGGACGCTCGCCGGTCAAGCAGGGCTGGTTGTGCTGCCTGGGCTCACGGGGCGACATGCACTCCGTGGCCGTCGTCGACGGGCGTTTCGTGGTCGCGGTGATGACCAACGAGCCGATGGTCGAGTCGCCCCGGGGCTACGACGCGGCGCGCGAGTCGGTCAACGCGGCCGCCGGCGCCGTGCGTCAGGCCCTCGGACCGACCGTCGACGCCAGGTAATCTGGGCGCTGCACCACGGCGCCCAGGAGGGTCATGAACGGCTACGCGGACCACAAGGACGACCACCTGCGGCGGCTGCGCCGGATCGAGGGTCAGGTCCGCGGCATCGCCAAGATGATCGAGGACGACAAGTACTGCATCGACGTCCTCACCCAGGTCTCCGCGGCGACCCACGCCCTCCAGAACGTCGCGCTCGGGCTGCTCGAGGAGCACATGGGCAGCTGCGTCGTCGACGCCGCGAAGGCGGGCGACGACGAGGCCGCCGAGAAGGTCCAGGAGGCCTCCGCGGCGATCGCCCGTCTCGTCAGGTCCTGAATCAGGTCCGGGCCGGCGCCGCGCCCTCGACCTTCGCGCGCAGCTCGGCCGCGAGGGCCTCGACGCCGCCGAAGCGCCGGTCGATCACGACCTGCCCGGCCACGCCCAGCAGGACGGCGGGCCACTCCATGAGCCCGACGAGTCCCACGCCGAGGTAGAGCCCGTAGATGAGCAGGCTCGACGGGTCCGGGCTGTGCGCGCGGAACCAGGCGCGGACGGCCTCCTCGTCCCCGGCGTCGAGGGCGGCGAGCAGGTCGGGGGCGTCGTACGGCTGCTGCGCCTCCTCGGCCGGCAGGGCCGGCGTGCGCGTGGCCGACTCGGCAGGCACGGCGGCGAGGTGCGGGCGGGGGGCGGTCGTGCCGTCGGCCATGGGGTGTCCTCTGGAGGTCGGCGAGGTGAACGGACATCGTCCGGCTACCCACCCTAGGGCGGGGGAGTCGTCCCGCCGTGAATGATCTCGGTGGACGGAGCCGGGATCTCAGCCCGGGAAGACCGCGTCCAGGGCCCGGCGGCGCTCGGCGCGGTCCAGCCCGCGGAGGTCGGCGGGCCCGTGCTCGGTGACCACGACGTCGACGTCGTGCGCGGCGGTCGTCACGGGGCGGGACAGGTGCTCGACGCGGGTCGACCGGCCCCGGTGCTGCGACGCGACCGCGATCACCGAGAGCCCGCGCGTGGAGCGGGTGGCCGCCGCCGCGTAGTCGGGGTGCCCGCCGATGCCCCCGACCAGCGCGTTCCGGGTGCCCTCGACGTTCACCTGACCGTCGAGGTCGACCTCGACCGCCGTGTTCACCGCGATCAGCGGCGGCTCGGCGGCCAGCCGCGAGGGCTCGTGGGTGTGCTCGATCCGGTGCACCACCGGGTGCCCGGCCCGTCCGCGGGCGTCCGCCCAGGCGTAGAGCGCGGGGGTGCCGACGAGGTAGGTGGTGACGGGGTCGGAGAGCAGCAGCCCCGCCTCGTCGAGAGTGATCACCCCGTCGCCGAGCAGGCCCGAGTCGGCGTGGACCCGGACCCTCGCGGCGCGCACCCCGTCGACCACGGCCGCGCCGAGCGTCCCGGGCGCCCACTGCAGGCGCACCCCGTCGGTGAGCAGGCCGGCGACGTGGCGGCCGATGGCCTCGTGCTCGGCGCTCGGGGTGGCCGCCGGGGCCGGCGCGTGCGGACCGCCGGCCGCCTCGCCGAGCACGAAGACCTGCTCGTCGGGCAGCGGCGGCCCGGCGGCGGCGCGGGGGAGGTCGGGGTCGAGGACGACGGCGATCGGCACGCCGAGGTCGATCACCGCGCGCACCCAGGACACCTCGGCGCCCAGCAGCGGCCCGACCGGCCCCGGCGCCGCGGCGACCACGAGCACGTCGGGGCGCAGCGGGCCCGCCAGCAGGGCGGGCATGGCCGCGAGCCGGGCGGGCACGGCGTGGATGTGGCCCGCCTCGGCGGCGGAGCGCAGGCCCCATCCCGGCATGACGGTGCGCGCGTCGGCGAAGGCGTCGAGCTCGAGCCCGTCGGCGGGGCCGGGCAGCCAGCCGGTGACGAGCCGCAGGTCCCCGCGCTCGCGCGCCAGGGCCGAGAGCAGCGGGTACGCCGCGCGCGGGCTGCCGCAGCCGTCCGCGAGCGCGATGCGTGCGCCGGGGCGGACCAGGCCGGCGAGGATGCCGCCGTCGAGCGCCATGATCGAAGCTTCGCACGTGAGTGATGTGGGTCGTCAGGACGACCCACATCACTCACGTGCGCGCAGCGCTTCCCAGCACCCCGCGGGCGATGATGACCTGCTGGATCTGGCTCGTGCCCTCGTAGATCCGGAACAGGCGCACGTCGCGGTACATGCGCTCGACGGGCACGCCGCGCATGTAGCCGGAGCCGCCGTGGACCTGCACCGCCCGGTCGGCGATGCGCCCGACAGCCTCGGAGCAGAAGTACTTCGCCGTCGACGGCCCGAGGGTGGTGTCGGAGCCGTCGTCGTAGGCCTTGGCCGCCTCGCGGACGAGCGCCCGCCCGGCGTGCCAGTCGGTCACCGAGTCGGCCACGAGGCCCTGCACGAGCTGGTAGGTCGCGATCGCGTGCCCGCCCTGCTCGCGCACCGTCGCGAACTCCGTCGTCTCGTGCACCAGGCGCGCGGCCATGCCCATGCACAGCGCGGCGATGTGCAGCCGCCCGTGGGCCAGGCAGCGCATGGCGGTGACGAAGCCGCGGTGCAGGCCCTCGTCGCCGCCGACGAGGTTGGCCGCCGGCACCCGGACGTCGTCGAGGTAGACCTCGCACGTCCACGACCCCCGCTGGCCCATCTTCGCGTCGTGCTCGGAGAACGAGACGCCGGCGGCGTCGGTGGGCACGAGGAAGGTGGAGATGCCCTTGGCCGGGGAGGCGTTCGCGTCGGTGCGCGCGAAGACCATGAGCACGTCGGCCAGCGGCGCGTTGGTGATCCAGCGCTTCTGCCCGGTGATCACCCAGTGGTCCCCGTCGCGCACGGCCTTCGTGGTCAGCGACGAGGGGTCCGAGCCGGCGTCGGGCTCGGTGAGCGCGAACGACGCGACGACCTCCCCGGACGCCAGGCGCGGCAGCCACTCCTGCTGCTGCTCGGCCGTGCCGCCGGCGAGCAGCACCTGCCCGGCGATGCCGTTGTTGGTGCCGAACAGCGAGCGCAGCGACGGCGTCGTCCAGCCGAGCTCCATCGCGAGCTCGACCTCCTCGCTCATCGAGAGCCCGATGCCCCCGAACTCCCCGGGGATCGCGAAGCCGTAGAGCCCCATCGCCTTGCACTGCTCGCGCAGCTTGGCCGGCACCTCGTCGGCGGCCTCGATGTCGTCCTCGCGCGGTACCACCTCCTCGCGCACGAACTCGCGCACCGAGGACAGGACGTCGGCGAAGTCATCGGCCTCCATGGCGCTCACGGTGTCACGTTCCGGGCGGCCGCGCCGTCCTCCCTCCGACAGCCCCAGCCACCCCCGGAGGTCCCGATGACCCGCATCCCGCTCGTCCCCGACCGCGACGCCGGCGTCCTCGGCCGCCTCGCCTACGCCTACGCCCGCCGGCGCTTCGGTGAGGTGCCGGAGCCGTTCCGGGCGCTGCGTCACCACCCCGGCCTGTTCCGGACATCGGCGATCGCCGAGTCGCTCGCCGAGAGAGCCGCGACGGTCCTGCCGGCGCGGTTCCGTGACCTCGCCGTCTACCGCACGGCCACGCAGGTCGGCTGCTCGTGGTGCGTCGACTTCGGGGAGATGCTCTGGCTGCGCCAGGGCCTCGACGGCGACCACCTGCGCCGCGCCGCCGCCGACGGAGCCCCCGACGACCCGAACTTCGACGACGACGAGCGCGCGATCCTCGCCTACGCCGACGCCATGACCGCGCAGCCGCCGACGGTCACCGACGCCCAGGTCGCCGGCCTCGACACGCGCCTGGGGCACGCCGGGCTCGTCGAGATCACCTACCTGATCGCCGTGGAGAACCAGCGCGCCCGCATGAACGTCGCCCTCGGGCTGCACACCCAGGGCTTCGCGGCTTCCTGCGAGGTGCCGGCCACCTCGCCGGTCAGGGCGGTGCCTTCTCCGGGGTGAGCACCGCGTGCACGGCGAGGGCGCGGCCCCCGTCGACGGTCAGGGCGACGACGATCGGGGCCGGCTCGGCGGGCACGAGCAGGCCCGCCTCGCCGTTGACCAGCACCGGCCGGGCCCCGGCCAGCAGCTCCGGCCCGGCCTCCTGGACCAGCGCGACGAGCAGGCGCGCGACCTTGTCCGCGCCCACCACGATGCGCCGGGCGGCCTTGACGATCCCGCCGCCGTCGGTGCGCAGCGCGGCGTCCGGGTGCAGCACCGCGACCAGCGCCGGCACGTCGCCCGCGGCCAGGGCGGCCACCAGGGCGTCGAGCACGCGGCGCTGCTCGGGCTCCGGGACGGCGTCGGGCAGGTCGCCGGCGTCGGCCGCGGCGCCGACCGCCTTCCGGGCCCGCGAGGCGAGCTGACGGGCGGTCGGGGTCGTGCAGCCGAGCACGTCCGCGACGTCGTCGAAGCCCACGCCGGCGGTGTCGTGCAGGACGAAGGCGACGCGCTGGTCGGGGGAGAGGCGCTCGAGGACGAGCAGCGCAGCGATCCGCACGTCCTCGCGCGCCACGACGGCGTCGAGCACGTCGTCGGGACCCGTCGTCACCAGCGGCTCCGGGAGCCACGGCCCGACGTAGCGCTCGCGGCGGGCCGGGGCCGAGCGGACCCGGTCCAGGCAGAGCCGCCCGACGGCCGTCGCCAGCCACGCCCGGGTGTCGCGGACCTGCGCGCGGCCGTCGGCACCGAGCCGGTCCCAGCGCAGCCACGCGTCCTGCACGGCGTCCTCGGCGTCGGCACGCGAGCCGGTGAGCCGGTAGCCGATGGCCAGCAGGTGGGCGCGGTGCTCCTCGACGGCCAGCGGCTCCGCGGTCACACGCCGCCGCCCGCCCCGTACTCGATCTCCCGGCGACGGCGCTGCTCCTCGGTCATCGCCTCGTTGCCCTGCGTCGGGCTCGGGCCCCAGGGCTCTCCGGTGGTCCACTGCTCGGGCGGGATGCGGTCGTCGACGGGCATGTGCAGACGCCGGCGCGGCGTCGTGCTGTCGTCGTCGCTCATCGTCGTCCTCCTCGCCGAGATCCCTCGTCGGATCGGGGCCCGACGATAACGTCGGTGTCCGCGCTCAGCCGAGCATCGCGCGGACGACCGCGGAGTAGTCCTCGAACGCCCGCCGTCCGGCGAGGGTGAGGGCGACCCACGTGACGGGTGTGCGGCCCTGGTGGGCCTTGGTGACCTCGACGTACCCGGCGTCCTCGAGCTTGCGCAGGTGCGTCGACAGGTTCCCCGCCGTCATGTCCAGCAGCTGTTGGAGGCGCGGGAAGGTGATCCGGTCGTCGGGGGAGAGGGCCGCGAGAGCGACCGTCACCCGCAGCCGCGCCTGGGCGTGGATGACCGGGTCGAGGTCGGGGACCGCCGCCGCTGCCTGCTCCGCGGCCGCGTCGTCCCGCTGCTCCGTGCTCACGCGCCCCGCCGCATCCGCAGCCGCGACACGACCGCCAGGACGATGAAGGCGCCGCCGCCCGCGAGGGCGAGGACCAGGAAGTTCGTCGGATAGCCGACGACCACGCTCGCGGCCGCGGAGACGAGGATCCAGACGCCGAGCGCGTACTGCCCGCTGCCCGGCCACAGGAGTCCACCGGCGATCGTCAGCAGCCCCACCACGATGAGCGCCGAGCCCGACCAGATCAGCGAGATGACCGGCCCGGGCACGCCGTAGCCCACGAGCTGGCTGTTGGCGACGCCCAGCACCGAGAAGCCGAGCGGCCAGCTCCACCCGTAGAGCGCGCGGACCCGCTGCGAGGGCCCGGCGACGCCCCGGAACGTCCGTCGCGTGGTCAGCAGCACGGTGGTCAGGGCGGCGACGAACGCGAGGGCCACGACGACCGTCGTGACGAGCGGCGGCAGGACCCCGGGCCCGACAGTCAGCCACACGGCGCCGAACGCGACCAGGTACGCGAGACCCCAGGGCAGGAAGATCCCAAGCGGATCGGGGCGCAGGCCCGCGCGGGTTCGTCGTTCCTGGTCCTCGATGAGGGTCAGCGACTCGGCGGGCGACATCGGGCCCTCGGGTTCGTGCGTGGGTGAGGCGGCCATGGAGTGCTCCTCGGTCTGCTCCTCGGATCGATCTTGCGTGACGATGAGTTTGTCATGCAAAGTCGTTGGCGACAAGACGGAGTCACGGGAGGGGGAGGGCGGACATGGACGAGCGGACGCGGGGCGTGCTGCGGTCGGCGGCACCGGTGCTGGTGGACGTCGGCGGCCCGCTGGTGGTGTTCGGGGCGCTGCGCCTGGCCGGCGTCGCGACGGTGCCGGCCCTGGTCGGGGCCGGGTCGGTGTCGGTGGTGACGCTGGTGGTCACCGTCGTGCGCGAGCGCCGGGTCTCGGCGCAGACGTTGCTCGTCGCGCTGCTCGTCGCGGCCGGCCTCGGGCTCACGCTCGTGACGCACGACCCCCGGTTGCTGCTGGTCAAGGCGTCGGTGGTCTTCGCGGTGGTGGGCGCGACGATGCTCGCGAGCTGCCTGCGCGGGCGGCCGTTGTTCTACGGCTACCTCGAGCCCGTGGCCGCGGCCCGCCAGTCCGAGGGCGCGGCCGGGTTCGCCGCGAACTGGGAGTCGGTGCCGCGATTCCGCTTCCTGCTGCGTCGCATGACCGCGGTGTGGGGCGCGACGTGGCTCGCCGAGAGCGCGCTGCGCGTGGTGATCGTGTACGCCTTCCCGTTCGAGCGCGTGGGCACCGCGCTCGTCGTCGCGACCGTGGCGATCCCCGTCGTGCTCACCCCGGCGATCGTCGTCTCGGCGCGCGACGGCCGGGCGCTGCAGCGCCTGGGCGAGGCGCACGGGCGTCGCGAGCGTCTGCGTGGCCCTATCGGCGTGCTCCCCTGATCGGACACTCGACGTCTGCGGCGCCACGCCGCTGACACCTGCAGGACTAACGCACTCCCCGCATCGCCCGCCGGATCCACGGCGACAGGGCGACAGGGCGAGCCCGAGGACGATGGCCGCGGCGCCGGTGATGCCGAAGTAGGCGCCCTCGGTCTCGGCGGAGTAGTAGCCCGCGAGCGTGCCCGAGAGCGCGGAGCCGAGCGAGATCGTCAGGTAGAAGAGCGCGACGGTGAGGTTGCGGAACGCCGCGGGCCCGACCCGGGTCGAGAGCGAGAGCCCGACCGGCGAGAGGTTGAGCTCCGCGAGGGTGAAGACGAAGAGGATCAGCACCAGCGCCAGCACGGGCGTGGTGTTGCCCGTCCCGCCGGCCCAGGGCAGGAAGAGCAGATAGGCGATGCCCATCCCGGTCGCGCCGAGGGCGAACTTCACCGGCGTCGAGGGGGCGCGGTCGCCGAGCTTGGTCCACATCAGCGCGCAGAGCGGGGCGAGCACGATGACCCAGAAGGGCCGGATGGAGTTCGGCCAGTTGACCGGGAACTCCCAGCCGAACAGGTTCCGGTCCAGGCGTGTGTCGGAATACAGCGTGACCACGGTGAACTGCTGCTGGAACAGCGACCAGAACACCACGCTGCCCAGCCACATCGGGATGAACGCCCGCACGCGGCTGCGCTCGTCGCCGTCGACCTTCGGGCTGGTCAGCATGATCGCGAAGATCCCGTTCGAGATCAGCACGACGACGATCGCGACGGCCGTCGAGAGGTTCGCCGCGGTCAGGATGCCCGTCGCGAAGCCGACGACGACGAGCACGACGACCACCACCACGCCCAGGGCCGGCCGCAGCCAGGCGCCGGCGGGCAGCGGGTCGGGGACGACGGCGGCGCTCGAGGGCAGGCCGCGACGGCCGAGGGCGTAGATCGTGAGGCCGACGGCCATGCCGATCGCCGCGAGACCGAACGCCCAGTGGAAGCCGACGAGCTCCTGGGTGAGCCCCGTGAGCAGCGGGCCGAGGAGGGCGCCGATGTTGATGCCCATATAGAAGATCGAGAACCCGGCGTCGGCGCGCGGGTCGTCGCGGGCGTAGAGCGACCCGACGACGGTGGTCGCCGACGTCTTCACCCCGCCGCTGCCGAGCGCCACCAGCACGAGCCGACCACGACGCCGGCGACGCCGGGCAGGACCGCGAGCGCGACGTGCCCGACCATCACCGTGATCGCCGAGACGAACAGGGTGCGCTCGGCGCCGAGCAGCCGGTTGGCCACCCACGCCCCGACCACGGCCGCGAGGTACACCAGCGCGCCGTAGGCGCCGATGATGCTGGTCGCCGAGGCCTCGGGGAAACCGAGCCCGCCCTCGGTCACGGCGTAGTACAGGTAGTACGCCATGACGGTCCGCATCCCGTAGAACGAGAAGCGTTCCCACAGCTCGACCGAGAACAGGCTGCCCAGCGCGAGCGGGTGGCCGAAGAAGCGACGGTCGGTGGAGGGCCCGCAGTCGGCCGTCGGCGTCCCGGTCGCTGGAGTCGGGGTCACGGCGTGCAGGGTCCTTTCTCGCGCAGCGCGACCGCCAGACGGGTCATCCGACCGCAACGCATCCGCCTTTCGGCCTCTATCCGCGCTTCGTGTCGACAGACGGACACGGAAGGGGCACTCTGCGCCACCACGCTCGGCACGGCGGTCGGGCGGGCGCGGGAGGTGGGCTCGTGTACATCCAGAACGACACACCGCTGGGCGGTTCGCTGGCCGTGAGCTCGCTCGTGGCCGTGCTGCCGCTGCTGACCCTGTTCGTGCTCCTGGGCGGCCTGCGCGTCCGGGCGTGGCTCGCGGCGCTGATCGGGCTGGCGGTCGCGCTCCTGGTGGCGATCCTGGCCTACGGCATGCCGGTCTCCCAGGCCTTCCTCGCCGGCACCGAGGGCGCGGTCTTCGGCTTCTTCCCGATCCTCTGGATCGTGATCAACGCACTCTGGATCTACCAGATGACCGTGTACACCGGGCATTTCGACGTGCTGCGGCGGTCGTTCGGATCGGTCTCGGACGACCAGCGGGTCCAGGCCGTGATCATCGCCTTCTGCTTCGGCGCGCTGCTCGAGGCGCTCGCGGGCTTCGGCACCCCGGTGGCGATCTGCACGGTCATGCTCATCGCCCTGCGGTTCAGCCCGCTCAAGGCCGCGGTGGTGGCCCTGGTGGCGAACACGGCGCCGGTGGCCTTCGGGGCCATCGCCGTGCCCATCACCACGCTGGCCTCGGTGACCGGGCTGCCCGAGGAGGCCCTCGGCGCGATGGTCGGGCGCCAGACGCCGATCCTCGCGGTGTTCGTGCCGTTCGTCCTCGTCGGCCTCGTCGACGGGGCGCGGGGCCTGCGGGAGACCTGGCCGGTGGCGCTCGTCGCCGGGCTGGTCTTCGGCGTCGCGCAGTACGTGACGTCCAACTTCATCTCCCTCGCGCTCACCGACATCGTCGCGGCGCTGCTCGCGGCGGGCGCGGTGGTGCTGCTCGTGCGCATCCGGCCGCAGCGACGTGCGGAGATCCCGGCGGACGCGCCGCAGGACACCCGGGAGACCGTGAGCGTGTCCCCGGGCGGGGACAGCGGCGGGGACGGCGGCGGGGACGGCGGCGGGACCGGTCCCGGGAGCCCGGAGGGCTCCGACCACGACGACCACAGCCTGGATACCCGTCGCGACGTCGTCCTCGCCTACGCGCCGTATCTGATCATCATCCTGCTGTTCTCCCTCCAGCAGATCCCCTTCGTCGACGACGCGCTGAGCGCGACGACGGTGAAGTTCAACTGGCCGGGGCTGAACGTCGTCACCGAGGCCGGGAAGCCGGTGTCCACCCAGGCGTTCACCCTGAACTGGCTGGAGTCCGCGGGCACGGTCCTGCTCATCGCGGGGATCGTCACCGCGCTGGTCCTGCGCGTGCGGCCGGCGGCGGCCGCCGCGGCCTATTGGCGCACGCTGGTGCAGCTGCGGACGGCGATCGTCACCGTCATGGCGGTGCTCGCGCTGGCCTACGTCATGAACACGTCGGGCCAGACGCTGACGCTCGGCGGCCTGCTCGCGGGCACGGGCGGGTTCTTCGCGGTGCTCTCGCCGGTGCTGGGCTGGCTCGGCGTCGCGGTCACGGGCTCGGACACGTCGGCGAACTCGCTGTTCGGCGCGCTCCAGGTCACCGCCGCGGAGGGCGCGGGACTCGATCCGATCCTGCTGGCGGCGGCCAACAGCTCCGGGGGTGTGCTCGGCAAGATGGTCTCGCCGCAGAACCTGGCGATCGCGGCGTCGGCGGTGGCCATGAGCGGCCGCGAGGGGGAGATCCTCCGCAAGGTGCTGCTGTGGAGCCTCGTGTTCCTCGCGGGGATGTGCGTGCTCGTGTACCTCCAGTCGACACCGGTACTGAGCTGGATGGTCGTGAGCGGCTGATCGCACGGAGCAGCGAGGGAGAACCGTTCGGCGACTCGTCACCCGAACGGTGCTCCTCGCCGAGGTCTGCGGGGCACCCGATGGTTTGATCGCAGCGATACCGAGCTGGCGCACGGAGGGGTGGCATGGATCCGGTCCTGATCATCGTCGGGGTCGCTGTACTGGTGCTGATCCTCGGGATCGTGCTCGTCGTCGTCTCGCGCAGCCGTTCGAAGTCGCGTCGCGCGGCGCTGCGCAGCCAGTTCGGCGACGAGTACGACCGTGTGGTGGACGAGTACGGGACGAGCGACGGCGAGCGCGAGCTGCGGGCGCGGCTCAAGCGGCGCCGCGAGATCGAGGTGCGCGAGCTCGGCGGCGACGAGCGCGACCGCTTCGGACAGGCGTGGGAGACAGCGCAGTCGACCTTCGTCGAGCACCCGTCGACGGGCCTGCGCGACGCCGACCTGCTCGTCCAGCAGGTGATGCGCGAGCGCGGCTATCCCGTCGAGCGCTTCGAGGAGCGCGCCAAGATGATCTCGGTGGACCACCCCGACCTCGTCGAGCGCTACCGCGCCGCCCACCGCACCTCGACCGAGGTCGAGGAGGGGCGCGCCGGCACCGAGGACATGCGCCAGGCGATGGTCGACAACCGCTACCTGTTCGACGCCCTGCTCGGGGGCGGCGACGCGGCTCGGACGCGGCGGTTGTGAGCAGGTGAGTGCGAGGGAGGAGGCGGGCACCGCGCGGGTGCTCGCCGATCGCTACGAGCTGCAGGGTCTGATCGGGCGCGGCGGGATGGCCGAGGTCCACCGCGCGGTCGACCGCGAGCTCGGGCGCACCGTCGCGGTGAAGCTGCTGCCCGCCGAGCTCCGCGGGGACGCCGAGTACGGCGGGCGGCTCCGTGACGAGGCCCGCGCGGCCGCTGTGATCGACCATCCGCACGTCGTCGCCGTCCACGACGTCGGGTTCTCCGGCGGGTCCGAGGTCTTCGTCGTCATGGAGTGCGTCGAGGGACGGACGCTGCGCGACGAGCTCCGCGACCGGGGCCGGTTCGAGCCGGACCAGGCCGCCGCGGTGCTGGTGCCGGTGTGCGAGGCGCTCGCCGCCGCCCACGACCGCGGGATCGTCCACCGGGACGTCAACCCGGGCAACGTCATGCGCTGCACCGACGGCACGGTGAAGCTGATGGACTTCGGCATCGCGCAGGTCGCGGACGTCGAGGGATTCACCGGCACCGGCGTCGTCATGGGCACCGCGGCCTACCTCTCACCCGAGCAGGTGCGCTGCGAGGCGCTCGACGGGCGCTCGGACGTCTACGCCGTCGGCTGCACCCTCTACGAGCTGCTCACCGGCCGGACCCCGTTCCAGGGGCCGAGCTCGGTGGAGGTCGCGTCCCAGCGGCTGCGCGAGTCGCCCGTCCCGCCCCGCCAGTACGTGCGCGACATCTCGCCCGACCTCGATGCCGTCGTGCTGCGCGCGATGGCCCTCGAGCCGGCGGTGCGCCACCACGGCGCCCGCGAGCTCGCCGACGACCTGCGCCGTTTCGCCGCCCCCGACCCCACCCTGCGCACCGACGTGATCACGACCTGGGACCGGGGCCCCGGTTCTGGTCCGGGCGGTGGTCGTGTCCCGGCGACGCGGCCGCAGGACGTCCCCCACGAGGGCCCGGGCCCGGGCGAGCACGAGCCGTGGTCGGCCGTGCGCCGGATCGGGATCACCCTCGTCGTGCTCGCGGTGCTCGTGCTCGTCGGGGCGGGGTTCCTGCTGCTCGCGCGGTGAGCACGACCGTCCGGGCTCAGGCCGGCTGCCCGATCCGGCGCAGCGACAGCCGGCCGTCGGCCGGGCCCGACGACGCCCACGCCCCCGAGGCGACCGTCCACGTCCGCCCGTCGTAGGTGACGCTCTCGAGCGCGAGCCGCTCGCCGTGGGCGACGAGCCAAGTGGCCAGCGCCCAGCCGTTCTCCGCGGGCTGCGCGCCGGAGAGTCGCGAGGTCCCGAGCTCGCGGGTGGCCAGCTCCGCGACCGCGCCGGTCCCCGGGTCGGCGGGCGGGGTGGCCGGCAGGTCGACGCACGTCCAGCGCCCCCGGCGCCTGGCCGAGCAGGGCGACGGCCATGAGGCGCGCCTCGGGCTCGTGGTCGGCGTAGGCCTCGGGGAAGCCGCAGCGCTGGACGGTCTGCGCGGCGACGGTGACGTCCATGGTCGTCCAGCCGGGCACCTGGACGAGCGCGGTGTAGAACGCGGTGGCGCTGTAGACGGGGTCGAGGATCTCGTCCTCGGACCCCCAGCCCTGGCTCGGGCGCTGCTGGAACAGGCCGAGGGAGTCGCGGTCGCCGCCGCGCAGGTTCGCGAGCCCCGACTCCTGGATCGCCGTCGCGAGCGCCACGGTCACCGCGCGGTCCGGGACCCCGAGGCTGCGGCCGACGCCGACGATCGTCGCGGCGCTGTCGGCCTGCTCCGGGGTGAGCGTCCAGGTGGTGGGCAGGCCGGGGGAGTCGGGCGGGGCGGTGATCGTGCAGCGCGGGTTCGCGGTGATGTCGCTGTCCGACAGCACCACGATGAGGGTGACGACGAGCGCGAGTACCGCCAGGACGACGACGGCCGCCACCCCGAGACGGGCGCGCCCGGCGATCGGCGAGCTCAGGACGGCCCTCCCTCGGACATGTCGGCGCGGTGCTCGGCGACCGCGGCCACGACCTCTCCGAGGAAACGATGGATCACGGCCAGTTCGTCGGGCGTGTAGCCGGCGAGGACACCGTCGAGCCGCGACGCGAGCGGACCGAAGAAGGCGCGCCCGACGTCGGCGCCGGCCGCGTCGTGGTGCAGGGTCACGCGGCGGCGGTCCACCTCGTCGCGCACGCGGTGCAGGTGGCCGAGGCGCTCGAGGCGGTCGACCGCGGCCGTCGTCGCCCCCGAGGAGAGCCCGACCTCCTCGCCGAGGCGCCCCGGGGTCAGCGCGGCGCCCGCCCGCTCCGCCCGCAGGACGGCGAGCAGGGCCTGGGCGTCGGTGCGGTGCAGCCCCTGGCCCGCGGCGAACGCGTGGCCGAGCCGCCCGGCCTCGTCGGCGTAGTCCTGCAGGAGCTCTACCAGCTCGCGCCGACCGGCCTCCGTCACACCGTGCATGCTAGCGGCGATCCGGGTAATCTCCATCATCGAGAGGTTCGACGATGGAGGGATAGCTCATGACCGCGACCGTGGCCGCCCCGACGACGAGGGCCACCGTGGGTGATCGTGTGCGGGCCGGCGCCCTGCTGGTGGTCGCGCTGCTGCAGATCGTGGCGGGAGGGCTCGGCGGGTCGGGGGCGTTCGGCCTGTCGGTCGGCGTCGTCGCCCGGGAGAACACGACCGTCGTCATGCCGGTACCCGCGGCCTTCTCGATCTGGGGCGTGATCTACGCGGGCATCCTGCTGCTCGCCGTGCGCCAGGTGCTGCCCGGCCAGCCCGCGCGGCCCGTGCACCGCGCGACCGGCTGGTGGCTCGTGGCCTCGGGCGTCTTCAACACCGGCTGGATCCTCGCCTTCTCCGCGCAGGCGGTCGTGCTCGCCCAGGTGATCATCGTTGCGCTGCTCGTGGTGCTCGCCGTCGCCATGGCCCGCCTCACCGCGCACCCTGCGGCCGACGCCGCCGACCGTCTGATGCTCCACGGCCCCGTCGGCCTCTACGCGGGCTGGGTGAGCGTCGCGACCGTGGTCGGCGCGGCCACCACCGGCACCTTCCTCGGCGCACCGGGCGAGGGCGGCGTCGCGACGGTCCTCGGCGCGCTGATCCTGCTGGTCACCGGCGCGATCGCCGCGGCCGTCGTGGCCCGGGGCGCGGGCGCGCTGCCCTACGCGGTCTCGGTGGTCTGGGCGCTCGGGGCGATCGTGGTCATGGGCCCGCCCCTGGCCGTGGTGGTCGCGGCCCTCGTGGCGCTGGTGGCCGTCGTCGCGGTCCTGGTCCGCCGGGTCCTCACGGCCCCGCCCGGCCGCCGCGTCCCCGCCGCCTTCGGCTGAGCCACCCGGCGGGCCCACGGGGTGTGCCAGCGTGGGGGCCACGCTGGCACTCAACGTCAGTAGATCCCCCTCGATCATGAGGGCCCCGTGCCGTGAGCGAGACCTCACCGCGCCGACCGATCACCTCAGACCCCGCGCGCGTAGACGCAGGCGGACAGGACGTTCGCTGCGACAGGGGACGGCGCGGGTGATGGGGTGATCGAGGTCGGGCGCGGGCGAGGAGGGCACCGGGTGCTGGTGTGGCTGGTGCGCGTGGTCGGCGTGGTCTGGCTCGCCACGGTCCTGCTCGTGGCCGTCGGCACCTACGCCCCGCGGCTGCCGGTGATCGGGTTCCTCGGGTCGTTCGTCACCGGCCAGTACCCCCTGCACGCCGCGCTGGCGGCGCTCGCCGGCGTCGGGCTCGGCGGGCTGGCGTGGGCGCTGGGCTCCCCGCGCACCGGGATCGTCGTGGGCGCGCTCGCCCTCGTCGCGACGGTCGGCCTCGGCGCCGTCCTCGTCGACCAGACCCGCATCGCCCGCGCCGAGGGGGCCGACGTCGACTGGTGGGCCGCGCTCACCGTCACCGGCCAGCCCGACGGGCACCCGGACCGCACCGAGCAGTACGCGGTCGACGAGCTCGGCCGGCCGCTGCGCCTCGACCTCTACCGGCCCGCCGGCCCCGGCCCCCACCCGGTCGTCGTCTGGGTGCACGGCGGCAGCTGGGTGCGCGGCGAGCGCGACGACCGCACCGCGCTCAACCGCTGGCTCGCCGACCGGGGCCACGCCGTCGTCAGCGTCGAGTACCGCCTGCCGCCCCCGTCGCCCGTCGGCGAGGGGCAGCGGCGCGACGTCGCGGCCGCCGCGGCCTGGGCCGTCGCGCACGCCGCCGAGGAGGATCTCGACCCGAGCCGGATCGTCCTCGCCGGCCAGTCCGCCGGCGCGACGCTCGCGATCAGCACGACCGCGGGGATCCTGAACGGCGAGTTCGGGCCGCTCCCGGCACCCCGCGCCGTCGTCGCCTACTACCCGGCCACCGACCTGCGCCTGGTCGACCGGTCCCTGCAGGACGCCGTGCTCGGCGGCCGGGCGGCTCAGTACCCCGAGGAGACCCGCGCCTCGTCACCCGTCGACCTCGTCCGCCCCGGCCTCCCGCCGACGCTCGTGCTGCTGGGCTCGGCGGACCACTTCGTCTTCCCCGACCGCGTGCTGGCCTACGACCGCGCCCTGCGCGACGCCGGCGTCCCCGGCCGTCTCGTCGAGGTGCCCCACGCCGACCACGTCTTCGACTACCCCTTCGGCAGCCCGGGCGCCCAGGCCACCCGGCCCGCCGTCGCCGCCTTCCTCGCCGAGCACGTCGGCGTCCGCACCCCGTGACGGTCGAGACGGTCGCCGCGGGCGTGCACCTCGTGCGCGGGTCCGCGGTGGACTGGGTGCTCGTCGTCGACGGCGAGGCCGTCACGGTGATCGACGGGGGCTACCCGGGCGACGCCGGGGCGCTCGAGGCGTCCCTCGCCGCCATGGGCCGCGGGCCGGGCGACGTCGTCGCCGCGCTCGTCACCCACGCCCACGTCGACCACGTCGGCGGGCTCGCCCCGCTGGCCCCGCGCCTCGGGTTCCCGGTGCTCACCGGTCCCGCCGAGGTCCGCCACGCACGGCGCGAGGTCGTCGAGCAGGCGGGTCCCATCGACGTCGCCCGGAACGCCTGGCGGCCGCGGGTGCTCGTGTGGGCGGTCCACGCCGTCCGGCTCGGCGCGCTGCGCAGCGTCGCCGTCCCGACCGCGACCGCCCTCGAGGAGCCCCTCGACCTGCCCGGCCGCCCGGTGCCCGTGCCGACCCCGGGGCACACCAGCGGCCACACCGCCTACCTGCTCCCGGACGCGGGCGTGCTGGTCAGCGGCGACGCCCTGGTCACCGCCCACCCGACGACCGCCCGGACCGGACCGCAGCGCCTGCCCGCGTTCTCCGACCACGACCCGGCCCGGGCCGCCGTCGCCCTCGACGCGCTGGCGCCGCTCGACACCTCCGTGCTCCTGCCCGGCCACGGGCCCGCCTGGCACGGCACGCCCGGGCAGGCCGTCGCGATCGCACACTCCCGTCACGCGGGAGGGACGTGATGAACTGCCCCGCATGACTGATCGGGGGACGGACGACACCGATACCACCGCCGCGGCCCAGCCGAGCCGCCGCTGGAGCATCGTCGGCCCGGGCATCGTCGTGGCCGCGACCGGCGTCGGGGCCGGCGACCTGGTCGCCACGCTCGTCGCCGGGTCCGAGTTCGGCTACACGCTGCTGTGGGCCGTGATCCTCGGGGTCGTCGTGAAGATCTCGCTCGCGGAGGCGACGGGACGCTGGCACCTCGCGACAGGTTCGACGATCTTCGCGGGCTGGCGGTCGCTGGGGCCCTGGACGACGGTGTACTTCGTCGTCTACGTCGTCATCTGGGGCTTCGTCTACGGCGCGACGGCGATGACGTCGTCGGCGCTGCCGCTCGCGGCGATGTTCGGCGGCTCGATCCCGGCCTGGGGGATTCCCTGCGGGCTCGTCGGGCTCGCGCTGGTGTGGTTCGGGTCGTACGCGATCTTCGAGAAGATCATGACGGTGCTGGTCGGCGTCATGTTCGTCGTCGTCGTCGGCCTGGCGGTCCTCGTGCTCCCGGACGTCCCGGCGATGCTCGCAGGCCTGCTCCCCGTGCTGCCGGCGGGCTCGGGCGTCTACACCCTCGGCCTCGTCGGCGGCGTCGGTGGCACCGTGACGATGGCGGCCTACGGCTACTGGATCAACGCCAAGGGCTGGCGCGACAGCTCGTGGATGCGCGTGATGCGCCTCGACAACCGCGTCGCCTACATCACCACGGGGATCTTCGTGGCGGCGATGCTCGTGGTCGGCGCCGAGCTCCTGTACACCGCGAACATCGCGCTGGTCGAGAGCGACCGCGGCCTGCTCGACCTCGACGAGATCCTCCAGCAGCGCTTCGGCCCGGTGATCGCGACCCTGTTCCTCGTCGGCTTCTTCGCGACGTCGTTCTCGTCCCTGCTCGGGGTGTGGCAGGGCGTGAGCCTCATGGTCACCGACTTCGTCCGCACCCGCCGCGAGGCCGTCGCCCGCACGCCCGAGGAGCTCGCCGCGGCCGGCCAGCTCGGCGAGGACGCGACCCGCAGCGTCCCGTACCGCGCCTACCTGCTGTGGCTGACGTTCCCGCCGATGATCCTGCTGTTCCTCGGGCGCCCGTTCGTCCTGATCGTCGCCTACGGCGCGCTCGGCGCGTTCTTCATGCCGTTCCTGGCGATCACGCTGCTGTGGCTGCTCGGCAGCAAGCGGGCCCCGCGCGAGTGGCGCAACGGCTGGCTCTCGACGACGTTGCTGACCGGCGCCGCGGTGCTCTTCCTGGTCCTCTGCGCCTCGGAGCTGGTGGACACGTTCGGCTGACTCTGACGCACGTAGATCAGAACGTCAGGACCAGGCGACCCCGGACGCCGCCGGCCTCGAGGCGGCGGTGGGCCTCGGGCGCCTGCTCGGCCGGGATCGCGTCGGCGACGCGCGGGGTCAGCACGCCCTCCTCGGCCTGGCGGCGCAGGACGTCCAGGGCGGCGTGATCGGTCGCGACGTCGCGCACGAGCACCGGGTGCCAGGTGATGCCGCGCTCGTCGGCGCCGCGGTGACCGCGCACCGTCGCGATCTTCCCGCCGTCGCGAACCGCGTCGAGCAGCGCGTCGCCCTGCAGCGACCCGTCGACCAGCGCGTCCACCCCGCCCGGCTGGCCCTCGCGGATGCGCGCGGCCACGTCGTCGCCACGCCGGACGACGATGTCGGCGCCGAGCTCGCGCACCAGCGGCTCGTCGGCCTCGGAGGCGTCGGCGACGACCGTGAGCCGGTCGGCCTTCGCGAGCTGCACGACGGAGCCCCCGAGCGCGCCCGCCGCGCCGGTGACGGCGAGCGTCTGCCCGGGCGCCAGCGCGAGGGTGTCGAGGGCGAGGCGCGCGGTCATCGCGTTCATCGGCAGCGTCGCGGCCTCGACGGCCGAGGTCCCCGACGGCGCCCGCACGGCCGACGCGGCCGGCACCACCACGTACTCGGCGTAGGCGCCGTGGCTCCCGTCGGGGACGACGAGCGCCATCGCGGCGTCTCCGACGTGGAGCTCGGTGTCGGTGCCCTCGCCGATCTCGTCGACCTCGCCCGCCGCGTCCATGCCGGGCACGTACGGCGGTGGGTCCTTGCGCTGGCGCTCGGCCCGCGTCCCGTCGCGCGCGAGGGTGTCGGTCGGGTTCACCGCCGCCGCCCGCACGCGCAGCCGGACCTCGCCGGGCCCGGCGTGGGGCTCGGGCAGCTCGACGACCTCGAGGGCGTCGGGCCCTCCGTAGGAGTTCACTCCGATGGCACGCACGATCAGGGCCTACCCGGGTGGGTAGACCAGGACGCGTGACGGCACCCTCGCGACGCTTCCGCGTGATCGAGAGCCCCCTCGGGGCGTTGACCCTGACCTGGGACGACGAGGTCGGCGCCGTGCGCGGCCTGCACGTCCACGACCAGCGGAGCCACCACCGACCCGGCAGCGACCCCGACCCGTCCTTCGGCGAGCCCGACGACGGCGCCTGCGGCGCGCTCGACGACCTCGCCGGCGAGCTCGACGAGTACTTCGCCGGCGAGCGGCGCACGTTCACGCTGCCTGCCGACCCGCCGGGCACCCCGTTCTCGCGGGCCGTCTGGGACGCGCTGCGCGAGGTGCCCTACGGCGCGACGACCACGTACGGCGCCCTCGCGGCGGCGATCGGGAGCCCGCGCGCGGCCCAGGCGGTGGGCACCGCGAACGCCCGGAACCCGGTCAGCCTGCTCGTCCCGTGCCATCGCGTCCTGACCGCGGCAGGGGTTCCCTCGGGTGGGGGTCCCGGCATCGAACGCAAGCGTTTGCTCCTCGCCATGGAGCGTCGGACCCCTTGACCCCACCCCGTGCGCGAGTATGTTCAGAGGTGTCGCTGTGGTGCTGATCACACGAGCTGAGGGATGAGCGCACCGCGCACATGACCCAGTTGGATGACCGGGAAGAGGTGATGGATTGGACGCAGGGAAGACCCCGCACCGCATCACGAGGACCCGGTCGACCCGGCGCCGTACCGCGCACGGGAGCTGATCCACACCAGACTCCACGCCGCTGGGCGAAACAAGCGGACGGTGGGACGACCGGGACCGTGCGGGTCCCGAGCTGACACTTCCTCCCAGAGACGAGCCGGCGTCCCCCTTCGAGGGGGGCGCCGGTTCGTCCGTGTGGGGTCGGCTCAGTAGTGCACGACGCCCCGCTCGCCGCCGCCCGCGCCGATCGCGTCGCCCGTCACCGCGATCGCGCGGGGCGAGGCCAGGAAGACGACGACGTCGGCGACCTCCTCGGCAGTGATGATCCGGCGCAGGCTGGTGTCGGCGGCGAGCTCGGCCCGGACCTCCTCCTCGGAGCGCCCCGATGCGGCCATTCGGTCGGCCACCGTCCCGGTGGTCCTCTCGGTCTCCGTGTAACCCGGGTGGACCACCACGACGCCGACCCCGCGGGGCCCGAGCTCGTCGGCGAGGTTGGCCGTCAGCGCCGCGACGCCCACGTTGCGGACCGTCCCCGCGATCGAGCCGGTGCGCCGCGCGTTGAGCCCCGAGACGTTGACGATCCGGCCCCAGCCCTGCGCGGTCATGTGCGGGGCGACGGCGCGCGCGGTGCGCAGGTAGCCGACGACCTTGGTGTCGACGGCGTCGAGCACGGCCTCGTCGGTGAGGTCGGCCAACGCCGGTACCGGACCCCCGCCGGCGGGCGGGGCGGCGGCGTTGACCAGCACGTCGACCCCGCCCAGCTCGCTCACCGCCCGATCGACCATCGCCCGGACCGAGGCGTCGTCGGTGGTGTCGGCGGCGATCGGCAGCACCGTCGTCGCGGGTCCGGCGGCGCGGACCCGCCCGGCGGCGTGCTCGAGCGCCTCGGCGCCGCGTGCCACGAGCACCACGTGGGCGCCCTCGGTGGCCAGCTGCCTGGCGCAGGCCAGCCCGATGCCGCGCGAGCCGCCGGTGACGATCGCGACGCGGCCGGCGAGTCCGAGATCCATCGGGTCAGCTCCAGTCGTAGAAGCCGCGCCCGGACTTCTGCCCGAGCTCGCCGCGCTCGACCTTGTCGCGCAGCAGCTGCGGCGGGGTGAAGCGCGGGCCGAGCTCGCCGGTGAGGTGCTCGGCGATGGCGAGGCGCACGTCCAGCCCGACGACGTCGGTGAGCCGCAGCGGGCCCATCGGCCAGCGGTAGCCGAGCTGCATGCCGGTGTCGATGTCCTCCGGGCTCGCGACGCCCTCCTCGACCATGCGGATGGCCTCGAGTCCCACGGTGAGGCCGAGGCGCGACGTGGCGAAGCCGGGGGCGTCGTTGACGACGATCGCGGTCTTGCCCAGCACCTCGACCCAGCCGCGGGTCTCCGCGGTCGTCTCCTCCGACGTCCCGGGGTGCACCACCAGCTCGACGAGCTTCTGGGCCGGCACGGGGTTGAAGAAGTGCATGCCGATGACGCGGTCGCCGGGGAGGTCGGCGGCGATCGCGCCGATCGACAGCGACGAGGTGTTGGACGCCAGGACCGCGGCGGGGCACGCGCGGGCCGCACCGCCGAGGACGGTCTGCTTGAGCTCGACCCGCTCGGGCACGGCCTCGATCACCAGCGCGGTGTCGTCCGGGAGCTCGTCCACGGACGTGCCCAGCGTCAGGCGGGCGAGCAGGTCGTCGCGCGAGGTGCCCTCGGGGAGCTTGCCGCGCTTCTCCGCGCCGTCGACGCTCGCCTCCACCGCCTGCCGCGCCGCGTCCACCCGTGCCGGGTCGGCCTCCACCAGGACCACCGGGGAGCCGGCGGCGAGCAGGACGTGGGCGATGCCGGCGCCCATCGTCCCGCCGCCGATGACAGCGGTCGTCGGGCGAGAATCCACGATCGTTGACCTCCGGTCTCGTGACTGCTGTGCGTGTCTTAGCACGGACGACGACCTACGAGCGCGACAGCGCCGACGCCACGTGCTCGGGCATCAGGACCGCTGCGCGGGCCACGAGGCCCAGGAACCGCGTGGTCAGGGCGTCGGGCTCGGCCCCGGTGTAGGCGACGAGCTCGCGGTCGGCGCTGGGCACCGGGCGCGCGATCGTGCCCGCGAACACCGGCGGGACGATCGCCGCGGGCACCAGGCAGGGCCCGATCCCCGCGGAGGTCAGCAGCGGCGCCACCGCGGTCTGTTCGGTGCGCACCGCGACCCGGGGACGGTAGCCCGCGCGCTCGCAGGCGCCGATCAGCACGTCGGCCAGCGCGTGGTCCGGCGCGTACTGCACCCACGGCACGTGCTCGAGGCGGCTCAGGGCGATCTCGCCGCCCGCGGGGGACATGATGTCGTCGGCCCCGAGGTTCGGCGGCAGCAGCACCACCATCTCCTCGGTGCCGAGGCTGCGCTGGCGCCCGCGCCACTGCGCCGGCGCCGGGCCGACGCCGACGTCGGCCTGCCCCTCCCGGATGGCGGAGGCCAGCGTGTCTCCGTGACGGTGCTCGAACAGGCGGACGGTGACGTCGGGGTTCTCGGCGCGCCAGCGTCGCAGGACGCCGGGCAGCAGGCCCAGGCTCACCGAGTAGACGCACGCGATGCGCAGCTCGCCGCCCTCGGAGCCGGTGACCTGGCGCGCCGCAGCGTTCCCGCGCTCGGCCGCGGTGACCGCGGTGCGGGCGTGGGGGAGGAGTGCCCGGCCGGTCGGGGTGAGAGCCACCGCACGGGGCAGGCGGCTGAAGAGTGACCCACCCAGCTCCTTCTCGAGGGCCGCGATCTGTTGCGAGAGGCCGGGCTGGGTGACGAACAGCCGGTCAGCGGCCCGCGTGAACGATCCCTCGTCGACGACGGCGACGAAGGACTCGAGCTGGCGCAGCGTCGGCATCAGCTGAGCTTATGCGTCATCGCCTGCATCTTCTTCGACTTATGGCGCCAGCGCACGAACCGTGGACGGCGAACGGAAAACCCCCGTACGTCCCCTCGAGGAGCTCCCCGTGCCTCTCGCCCTGCTCGCCCTAGCCCTGGGCACCTTCGGCATCGGCACCACCGAGTTCGTGATCATGGGCCTGCTGCCCCAGGTCGCGGGCGACCTCGGCGTCCCGATCGACGACGCCGGCCACCTGATCTCGGCCTACGCCGCCGGCGTCGTCGTCGGCGCACCCCTGCTCGCCGCCGCGACCGTGAAGCTGCCCCGCCGCCCCGTCCTCATCGGCCTCATGAGCGTGTTCGCTGTCGGCAACCTGCTCTCGGCGCTCGCGCCGGGCATGACGTCGCTGCTCGCCGTCCGCTTCCTCACCGGCCTGCCGCACGGCGCGTTCTTCGGCGCCGCCTCGGTGGCCGCCGCGTCGATGGTCGGCCGCGACCGGCGCGCCACCGCGGTCTCCCGTGTGTTCCTCGGGCTCACGATCGCCAACGTCGTCGGCGTCCCGCTGGGCACGCTGCTCGGCCAGGAGGCCGGGTGGCGCGCAACCTTCGCCGTCGTCGGCGTCATCGGCCTGCTCGCCGTCGCGGCCGTGGCCGCGTTCGTCCCCCGCGCCGACCCGACCGCCACCGGCCCCGGCGCCCTGACCCGCGAGGTGCGGACCCTGCGCCACCCCCAGGTCATGCTCTCGCTCGCCGCGGTGATCTTCGGCTTCGGCGCGATGTTCGCCTGCTACAGCTACGTCTCCCCGATGCTCACCGAGGTCGGCGGCTTCTCCGCCACCACGGTCACCCTGCTGCTCGCGGTGGTCGGCCTGGGCATGACCGCGGGGTCGGTGCTCGGCGGGCGCGCCGCCGACCGCGCCCCGATGGCCACCCTCTACGTCTGCCTGGTCGCGCTGGCCGGAGTGCTCGTGAGCTTCGTCGTCACCGTGCACCACCCGGTGCTCGCGGTGCTCTCGCTCTTCGGCGCCGGCATGTTCTCGCTGGCCCTGGGCCCGGCGATCCAGACGCGCATCCTCGACCTCGTCGGCGACGCGCCGACCATGGCTTCGGCGGCGATCCAGTCGGCGTCGAACGTCGCGAACTCCCTCGGTGCCTGGCTCGGCGGCATGGTCATCGCCGCGGGCCTGGGCTACCTCGCGCCCGCTCTCGTCGGCGCGGTCCTCGCCGTCGTCGGCCTCGCCGTGCTCGGGCTCTCCGGCGGCCTCGAGGTCCGCGGCCGCCGCCGCGAGTCCCGGGAGCCCGTCACCGACCCCGAGCCCGTCCTCGTCGCCGCGTGACCCGTACGTGAGTGAAGTTCCCGGCTATAGCCGGGAACTTCGCTCACGGGTCGTCAGAGCGCCGCCACCAGCAGCACCGGCACGCTCAGGAACGTCGTGAGCAGCGCGGCGTCGCGGGCCAGGGCCACGCCGGTGTCGAAGCGCACGGCGTAGCCGAAGACGTTCTGCGCGGTCGGGAGGGCGGCGCTGACGACGACCGCGAGCAGCGCCGGGCCGCTCAGCCCGAACGTCGTCCCGATCGCCCAGGCCAGCACCGGGTGCACGAGGTTCTTGAGCACGATCACCGCGCCCAGGCACACGACGTCGTCGTCGCGGCCCGGCCGCTGGGCGTGCGCCAGCGACAGGCCGAACGCCAGCAGCATCGCCGGCACCGCGAGGTCGGCCAGCAGCTCGATCGGGGCGAGCAGCCCCTCGGGCGGCCGGAGGCCGGCGAGGTTGCAGCCGAGGCCTGCGGCCGTGGCCAGCAGCAGCGGGTTGCGCAGGGGCGCCAGCAGCGCTCCCGCGATCCCGGGCCGCTCGCCGCGCCGATGCGTGGCGACGACGTCGAGCAACGTCGTGTACGTCGGCGTCAGCACCGCGAGCTGGAAGATCAGCGACGGCGCGATCTCGGCAGCGCTGCCCAGCGCGTAGGTCGCGATCGGGAGCCCGAGGTTGCCGGCGTTGAGGTAGCCACTGGCCATCGACCCGACCACGGTCTCGCCGACCGGCCTGCGGCGCAGCATCCCGACCGGCACGTAGAGCGCGCACACCGTCAGCGCCGCGAGCGCGGTGACGACCAGGCCCGTCGAGAGCACCCGCGCCACGTCGGCACGCAGGAGCGTGACGAAGAGCAGCGCCGGGGTGGCGACGAAGAACGCCGTGCGCGAGAGCGTCTCGGTGGCCGAGTCCGGCAGCAGCCCGAGCCGTCCGACGAGCAGCCCGACGGCGACGATCACGGCGATGACGAGGAAGCCCTCCAGCACCCCGCTCACGCGACGACCACGCGGCGAGAGTACGAGCCGGGATCCGGGAGCGCTGCGCCGTCGGGAGACCGTGCCCTACGGTCCTGTGACCATGGGCATCCTCGATCGCTTCCGACTCGACGACCGCGTCGCCGTGATCACCGGCGCCTCCTCCGGGCTGGGGGCGGTCTTCGCCACCGCGCTCGCCGAGGCGGGCGCCGACGTCGTCCTCGGCGCCCGGCGCACCGAGAAGCTGGAGGACACGCGCAAGGCCGTCGAGGCGCTCGGTCGCCGCGTGGTCACCGTGGGCACGGACGTCGCCAAGCCCGAGGACTGCCAGGCGCTCGTGGACGCCGGGATGAGCGAGTTCGGGCGCGTCGACATCCTGGTCAACAACGCCGGCGTCGGCACCGCGCACCCCGCGACGAAGGAGACCCCGGAGCAGTTCCGCGAGGTCATCGACGTCAACCTCAACGGCTGCTACTGGATGGCGCAGGCGGCGGGGAAGGTGATGCAGCCCGGCAGCAGCATCGTCAACGTCTCCAGCATCCTCGCGCTCACCACCGCCGGGCTCCCGCAGGCCGCGTACTCCGCCTCGAAGGCCGGGCTGATCGGCCTCACCCGCGACCTGGCCCAGCAGTGGACCCCGCGCAAGGGCATCCGTGTCAACGCCCTCGCGCCCGGCTTCTTCACCTCGGAGATGACCGACAGCTACGCCGAGGGCTACCTGGAGAAGATGATGCCGCGCGTCCTGTCGGGACGGATCGGTGATCCGCAGGAGCTCGCCGCGGCCCTGGTCTTCCTCGTCTCCGACGCGGGGTCCTACGTCACGGGCACCACGATCACGGTCGACGGCGGCGTCACCCAGACCTGAGGCCCGCTACGACGCCGCGCCGGCGCCCGTCGTCTCGGCGGCGGCCAGGGCGGCCGGCAGCACCCGGGCGGCCTCGAGCAGGCTCGGCCCGTACCAGGTGAGCAACCGCCCGCTGACCAGCGCGGACGGGGCCGCGAACGACTCGGGCCCGTCGTCGGTGGTGAAGGGGTACGGCTCGTCGGGCAGCACGACGAGGTCGTGCGCCGGCAGGTCCGCCGGGTCGAACCGTGGGTAGCGCTCCGGGCTGTCGCGGAGCACGTTCTCGATGCCGAGGCGGGCGAGCACGGCGCCGGTGAAGGTGTCCGAACCGACCGCCATCCAGGGCTTGCGCCAGATCGGCACGACGGCGCGGCGCGGGCCGTCGGGCAGCGGCAGGGTGTCCCAGGCGGCTCGGGCCCCGTCGATCCACGCCGGTCGCTCGAGGCCGCACGCGGCGAGCATCCGCTCCAGCGAGCGCAGCGCGCCGTCGACGGTCCGGATGTCGGTGACGTACACGGCGAGGCCGGCCTCGCGGAGCTTGTCGAGCTCCTCGGGCTTGTTCTCCTCCGCGTTGGCCAGCACGAGGTCCGGGCGCAGCGCGACGATCGTCTCGATGTCGGGGTTCTTCGTGCCCCGTACGCGGGTGACCCCGTGCTCGTCGAGGTCGTCGGGGTGGGTGCACCAGTCGGTCGCGCCCACCAGCAGGCCCGGGGCGGTCACGGCGAGCGCCTCGGTGAGCGAGGGGACGAGGCTGACCACCCGGTCGACGGAGTCGGGTCGCGCGACACGGCGGTCTTGATCGTCGACGACGTCCATGCCCTCCAGGGTGCCACCCGAAGTCATCCGATACCGTCGGTACCGCCATCTTCCCCGTGACCGGAGGCACCCCCGTGGACCGTTGGGCGTCGGGCATCGACACCGCCTGGCTGCAGCTCGAGCAGCCGACGAACCGGATGGTCGTCCACGGGGTGCTGTTCTGCGACGGACCGGTGGACGTCGCGACGGTGCGCGAGCGGGTGGCGCAGCGGTGGGTCGCGGTCTACCCGGGCTTCCGGCAGCGGCCGACCTGGCCCGCCGGCGGCCTCGGTCCTGTCCGTTGGGTCGACGACGAGCCCGACATCGCCGCGCACGTGGACACGGTGGACCTCGCCGCGCCCGGCGACGACGCCGCGCTGGCCGAGCACGTCGGCACCCTGATGTCGCGGCCGCTGCCGACCGACCGGCCCTGGTGGGCGATCCACGTGCTCACCGGCTACCGCGGGGCGGAGGGTGCGGGCGAGGACGGCGCCGCGGTGCTCGTGAGCATCCACCACGGGCTCGCTGACGGCGTCGCGCTCAACCACCTCTTCCACGCGCTCGCCGACGACCCGCCCGGCACCGACGAGGGCACCCCGGTGGCCTACGCCGCGCCCCCGAAGCACCGCCGGGGGGTCCGCGACGTCCGCCTCGTCCGGCGGGAGCTCCCGCAGCGGCTCTCGCGGCTGGGGCGCACGGTCGCGCGCTGGCCGAGCCCGGAGGGCCGCGAGGAGCTCGCCGCGACGGGCAGCGCGATCGGGCACTCGACCGCCCTCATCGTCCGGCCGCCTGCCGAGGCCGAGACCGCGCTGCAGGGCGAGCTGGGCACCGCGAAGTCCGCGCGCTGGACCCGGGCCGTCGACCTCGAGGCGGTCAAGGCCGTCGGCAAGGAGCACAGGGCGAGCGTCAACGACGTGCTGTGCGCGGCGATCGCGGGCGCGCTGCGGGAGTACCTGGGCGCCGACAGCCCCCGCCTGCGCGCAGTGATGCCGACCAACCTGCGCCGCCTCGACCGCCCGGTGTCGCACTGGCTGGGCAACGAGTTCGGCCTCGTGCTCCCGACGATCCCCACCGACGAGCCGGACCGCGGCCGCCGCGTGGAGCGCGTGCACCGGGTGATGTCGTCGATCAAGCGGACCAACCAGGCGCTGGCCACCTTCATCGGCATCGCCACCGCAGGCCACGGCCGCGCCGCCTGGACCCAGGGCCTCGTGCGCCGCTACGCCGAGGCCGCGAGTCTCATCATCACGAACGTGCCGGGCCCCGTCCGGGAGCTCGAGATCGCCGGGACGCGCGTGCGCGACCTGCTGTTCTGGGTGCCGTGCTCCGGGCAGCTCGCGCTGGGCGTGAGCATCGTCAGCTACGCAGGCCGCGTGCGCCTCGGGATCGCGGCGGACGACGCCGTGCTGGGCGGCGCGGAGGGCGTCGACCGCTTCCTGGCGGCGCTCGACGACGAGCTCTCAGCACTCCTGGCTTAGGTCCCGGGCGACCTCGCAGGCCGACGCGCTGTCCGGGTCCACCTCGGCCACGCGGCGCAGGAGGGCACGCAGGACGTCCTGCTCCTCGGGCGTCAACGGGGCGAGCACGTGCTGCTCGGCCTCGCGCAGGCGGCGCTCGAGGTCGCACAGGCGCGCGCCGCCGGTCTCGGTGAGCACGACGCGGCGGGCGCGGCGGTCGGCCGGATCGGGCCGGCGCTCGACGAGGCCCGCGGCCTGCAGCTCGTCGATCAGGTAGGTCATCACCGTGCGGTCGACGCCCAGCTTCTGGGCCAGGGCGAGCTGGGTGCTCGACTCCTCGCGCGCCGCCGCCACGAGCACCTGGTAGCCGCGCGGGCCCCCGGGCAGGCCCGCGACCTGCTCCTGCGCCACTCGCAGGTGAGCGCGCGCGACCCTGCCGAGCGCCCAGCCGAGGTCGGACTCGACGCGCTGCGGAGTGGCCACGATCTCACGATACGCGATCTCACCACCCTTCTGTTGACACGATAATCTGTTGAGCAGAACATCTACACGACAGCACGTCGCGATCGGGAGGTCGTTCACATGTCCCTGTTCCGCCTGGACAGCAGCATCCGCACCGAGGGCTCGGTGAGCCGCGAGGTCGCCGACACCGTCGAGCAGACGTGGCTCGAGCAGCACCTGGGGAGGACGGTCGTCCGGCGCGACGTCGGCCGCGAGCCCCTGCCCGCCGACCTCTGGACGACGGCGATGGGTGCCGGCGCGACGCCGGAGGCCGACCGCACGCCCGAGCAGCGCGCGGCGGTCGCCCTGGTCGGCGAGCTGGCCGACGAGGTCGTCGCCGCCGATGCGCTGGTCATCGGCTCGCCGCTCTACAACTTCGGCATCGCCGCCCACCTCAAGACGTGGGTGGACGTGCTCATCACGGACCCGCGCTTCGCGCCCGGGAACCAGCCGCTCGCCGGGCGCCCCGTCGCGCTCGTGGTCTCGCGCGGCGGCGGGTACGGGCCCGGCACCCCGCGCGAGGGCTGGGACCACGGCACCGGCTGGCTGGTCCGGATCCTCGGCGACGTGTGGGGCGGTGACGTCACGGTCATCGAGGCCGAGCTGACCCTCGCCGACACCGTGCCGGCGATGGCCGAGCTGCGTCCCCTGGCCGCCCGGGTGCGCGCGCAGGCCCACGTGACCGCGGGGACGTGGCTCGTGGCGTCCTGACGTGCGGCTCCGCCGCAGGTGAGCACTTCGGAGTGCTGGAGCACTCCGAAGTGCTCACCTGCGCGAAGCGCACCTGCTACATCGAGCGGCGGTACTGTCCGCCCACCTCGAAGAAGGCGTCGGTGAGCTGGCCCAGGGTGCAGACGCGGGCGGCGGAGACGAGCTCGGCGAAGACGTTGCCGCCGGACGTGGCCGCGTCCTGGAGCCGGCGCAGGGCCTCGGGGGCGGCGTCGGCGTTGCGGGACCGGAAGTCCTCGACGCGCTGCAGCTGGGAGTTCTTCTCCTCCTCGGTGCCACGGGAGAGCTCCAGCTCCGGCGCCTCCTGCTCGGCGTCCTCGGGGGGCAGGAAGGTGTTGACGCCGACCAGCGGCAGCGTGCCGTCGTGTTTGCGCGACTCGTAGAGCATCGACTCGTCCTGGATCTTGCCGCGCTGGTAGCCGGTCTCCATGGCACCCAGTACCCCGCCGCGCTCGGCGATCGAGTCGAACTCCTTGAGCACCGCCTCCTCGACGAGGTCGGTCAGCTCGTCGATGACGAACGAACCCTGCAGCGGGTTCTCGTTCATCGACAGGCCCCACTCGCGGTTGATGATCAGCTGGATGGCCAGCGCGCGGCGCACCGACTCCTGCGACGGGGTGGTGACCGCCTCGTCGTAGGCGTTGGTGTGCAGGGAGTTCGCGTTGTCGTAGAGCGCGCACAGCGCCTGGAGCGTCGTGCGGATGTCGTTGAAGTTCATCTCCTGCGCGTGCAGCGACCGCCCCGAGGTCTGCACGTGGTACTTCAGCTTCTGCGAGCGCTCGCTCGCGCCGTAGCGCTCCCGCATCGCGACGGCCCAGATGCGACGGGCGACGCGGCCGATCACGGAGTACTCGGCGTCCATGCCGTTCGAGAAGAAGAACGACAGGTTCGGGGCGAAGTCGTCGATGTCCATCCCGCGCGCGAGGTAGGACTCGACGTAGGTGAAGCCGTTCGCCAGCGTGAAGGCGAGCTGGCTGATCGGGTTCGCCCCGGCCTCGGCGATGTGGTAGCCGGAGATCGACACCGAGTAGAAGTTCCGGACCTTGTTCTCGATGAACCACTGCTGGATGTCGGCCATCATCCGCAGCGAGAACTCGGTGGAGAAGATGCAGGTGTTCTGGCCCTGGTCCTCCTTGAGGATGTCGGCCTGCACCGTGCCGCGGACGTTCTGGAACGCGTGGGCGGCGAGCTCGGCGCGCTCGTCCTCCGACGGCTCGCGGCCCTCGCGCTCGGTGAACGCGTCGACCTGCTGGTCGACCGCGGTGTTGAGGTAGAAGGCGAGGATCGCCGGCGCCGGCCCGTTGATCGTCATCGACACCGAGGTGGTCGGCGAGGTCAGGTCGAACCCGGAGTAGAGCACCTTCATGTCGTCCAGCGACGCGATCGACACCCCGGAGGTGCCGACCTTTCCGTAGACGTCGGGCGGGGTCGCCGGGTCGTGGCCGTAGAGCGTCACCGAGTCGAACGCGGTCGACAGGCGCTTGGCCGGCGAGTCCTGCGAGAGGTAGTGGAACCGGCGGTTGGTGCGGAACGCGTCGCCCTCGCCCGCGAACATGCGGGCCGGGTCCTCGCCCTCGCGCTTGAACGCGAACACCCCGGCGGTGAACGGGAAGTACCCCGGCAGGTTCTCCCGCCGCAGGAAGCGCAGGACCTCCTCGTCGGCGGTGTACGGCGGCAGCGAGACGCGGTTGACCTTGTTGCCCGAGAGCGTCTCGCGGGTGAGCTGCGTCCGCAGCTCCTCGTCGCGCACGTGGACGACCATCTCGTCGCCGGCGTAGGCCTCCACCGTCGCGGGCCAGGCGTCCAGCAGCGCCGCGGCCTCGCCCGGAAGGTCGCGCTCCGCCTCGGCGAGCACGTCCGGGAGCGCACCGGCCTCACGGTCGCCGAGCGCCTCGGCGGCCCGGCGCAGCGCCTGGCGCTTCTGCGCGGCCGCGACCATCGACTCGGTCCCGCGATGGTAGTCGCGCACCTCGCCGGCGACGTCGGCGAGGTAGCGCGCGCGCTCGGGCGGGATGGAGGCGGCGTAGTCGGTCGACGTCTTGGTGTCCGGGATCGTCAGCCGCCCGTCGCCGACCGAGAGGCCGAGCCCCGCGAGCGTCGAGCGCAGGTGCCCGTAGAGCGCGGTGACGCCGTCGTCGTGGAAGGTCGCGGCGCTGGTGCCGTAGACCGGCATGTCCTCCCACGAGGAGCTGAACGCGTCGCGGTTGCGGACGAGCTGACGGGCGACGTCGCGGCGGGCGTCGTCGGCGCCGCGGCGCTCGAACTTGTTGATCGCCACGACGTCGGCGAAGTCCAGCATGTCGATCTTCTCGAGCTGCGAGGCGGCGCCGAACTCGGGTGTCATGACGTACAGCGACGCGTCGACGTGGTCGACGATCCCGGCGTCACCCTGGCCGATGCCGGGGGTCTCGACGATGACGAGGTCGACGCCCGAGGCGCGCAGCAGCGCGATCGCGTCGGCAAGGTGCTCGGGCAGGGTGCCGCCGCCCCCGCGCGAGGCCATCGACCGGAAGTAGACCTGCGGCCCGCCGAGGGAGTTCATGCGGATGCGGTCGCCGAGCAGCGCGCCGCCGCCCTTGCGACGCGTCGGGTCGACGGCGAGCACCGCGATCCGGAGCTTGTCCTCCTGGTCGAGGCGGAAGCGGCGGACCAGCTCGTCGGTCAGCGACGACTTGCCCGAGCCGCCGGTGCCGGTGATGCCGAGCACCGGGACCGGCCGGCCCTCGAGCGTCGAGGCGGCGCGCGTGCGGATCTCGTCGGGCAGCCGACCGGCCTCGGCGACCGAGAGGGCCCGCGCGAGCGTGGCCGGCTCGCCGGCGAAGACGCCGTCCCAGCTCGACGGGGGCTGCGCGCCGAGGTCGACGTCGCAGGTCCGGATCATCGTGTTGATCATCCCCGGCAGACCCATGCGCTGGCCGTCGGTGGGGGAGAAGATGTGCTCGACGCCGTGGGCGTGCAGGCGGTCGATCTCGTCCTGGACGATGACGCCCCCGCCGCCGCCGTAGACCTTCACGTGCCCCGCGCCGCGCTCGCGCAGCAGGTCGACGAGGTAGCTGAAGTACTCGACGTGCCCGCCCTGGTACGAGCTGATGGCGACGCCGTGCGCGTCCTCCTGGATCGCGGCCGTGACCACCTCGTCGACCGAGCGGTTGTGCCCGAGGTGGATCACCTCGGCGCCCTGCCGCTGCAGGATCCGCCGCATGATGTTGATCGCCGCGTCGTGCCCGTCGAACAGGCTCGCCGCGGTGACGAAGCGGATCGGGTGGGTCGGGACGTAGAGCTCGTCCGTCATCGTTCCTCGCAGTACGGGTCGGCGGGCCTCTCCGCAAATAGTAGGACGTCAAAGTGTTTGCCGTCGAGCGACTCGCATCACTCACAGAGCGAAGCTGCCGTTGGGCTGAAAGAGTGAAGTGCAGGCCGGACTGAGGCGAATCTGATTACTCTGCGTGCCATGTGCTCCGAGGGTCGGCCCCGGGGCCGACCCCCGCACCCCGCCCTCCCGGGAGATCGCCATGAGCACCACCGTCCCGCCGTTCGGCTCCTCCGCCCCCGAGGGCGACCCCTCGTCGCGTCCGACCCAGGTGGTGGGTCAGGTCCCCGAGTCGGCTCAGGACACCGCGGTGGGTGGTCGAGCGCCGGAGTACCCACTCGGCTACGTGCCGCCGGGTCACGACCAGGGCTGGGGTCAGGCCGCTCCCGGCTGGCAGGCCGGCGGGTACCCGCCGCCCGGCTACGGCCAGCCCGGGTATGGCCAGCCCGGGTATGGCCAGCCCGGGTATGGCCAGCCCGGGTATGGCCAGCCCGGGTATGGCCAGCCCGGCATGCCGCCCACCGGCGCGATGCCGGGCGCGGGCTACGGCCCGCCGCCCGCACCCCGCAGGCGCGGCTGGATCGGCTGGCTGCTTGGCGGGATCGCCCTCGTGGTCGTCGCCGGCATCGTCGGCGCCGTGGTGCTGCTCTCCGGCGGCGGCACGATGATCGGGGTGTCGTCGGGCGCGGTCGCGATCCCCGACGCCGACCCGGCGGGCGTCACCAGCGGGATCACCCTCGACGGCTCCGGCGCGGTGCAGAACGTGCACGTCGAGGCCACGATCACGCATCCCTACACCTGCGACCTCACGGCCACCCTGATCTCGCCGCAGGGCACGCGGGTCGAGGTCGCGAACCCGACGGACTGCACCCGCACGAACCCGAACCTCGCCGTGAACCTCGACAGCGCGACGCCGGGCAGCCCGCTCGCGCCGCTCGTGGGCCAGGCGGCCGGCGGGGAGTGGCGCCTGCAGGTCGTCGACGGGGTCGGCATCGACCAGGGCACGCTCACCGGCTGGGGTCTGACCGTCCAGAGCGACTGACCCAGCGGCATCCCGGCATGACACGAACGGCACTTTCGCTTCATTCAACGGAGCGAAAGTGCCGTTCGCGTCGTTCTCGAGGCCGCGGCTCAGGCGCGGCTCAGGTCGCCGTGCGCTCGGCCTGCAGGGCGAGGACGCCGACCAGTGAGCCGGCACCGAGCATCTCGCCGGCCAGGGCGAGGCGCACGGCCTCGACGAACGGGATCCACCGCGCCCGGCCCGGCTCGAGGGGGTCGAGCGGGACGTCGCCGGGCACGGCGCCGGTCCAGAGGTGTACCGACATCGGCGCGACCGCGTTGCCGGGCAGGGGCTCGAACGCGAGGAGAGTGCGGCCCGGGCCGCTGGGTCGCCACCCGGTCTCCTCGGCGGCTTCCCGTGAGGCGGCGGTCATGGGATCCTCGCCAGGATCGACGACGCCGCCAGGGAGCTCCCACCCGTCCTGATCGACCACGTGACGATGCGTGTGGAGGACGAGGAGCCGGTCCTCGCCGTCGAGCACGAGCGCAACCGCCGCAGCGGGAACTATTACCCGATCCTGCCGGAAGCGGTCCCCGGCCGGCGCAGTAACGTCCTCCACTTGCACACGCAGTGTATGTCCGGCGTACACGGTGTGACGCGAATGGACGATCCAGGAATGGTCCGGTTGCGGAGTGTCCTCGTTCATGTGGCTGGGTAACTGGCTGTCCCCAAGGCTTCATCACTGCACGACCAAGAAGGAGAAAAGTTGATCATTCTCGGCGTCATCCTCATCATCATCGGGGCCGTCACCGGCATCTCGATCCTCTACACGATCGGCGCGATCCTCGCGGTCGTCGGTCTCGTGCTGACGATCCTGGGCGCCGTCGGCCGTGGCGTGGGTGGCCGCAAGACCTACTTCTAGTTCGACCCGGATCTCCCGGTGGCCCGTCCCCGCACCCAGGGGGCGGGCCGCAGTCGTTCCGGGAGCCTTATCAGGCCCCGCGACGTTCCCGCTCGAGCCGGGCGACGAGCTGGCCCGCCGGTTCCTCGGTGACCGTGCGCCAGCCGGCCCCGGCCCACAGGTGCAGCCCGTCGGGATCCCCGGCCGCCGACGCCGCGGCGCGCAGCGGCCGGGTCAGGTGGTGCAGCTCCGGATAGGCCGCGGGAGCCGCCGCCGAGTGCGCATCGCTGAAGGCGTTGGCCAGCGCCCGCGCCGGTCGCCCCGTGAAGGCCCGGGTGACGACGGTGTCGCGGGACCAACTCTGCAGCGCCGCACGGTGGGTGGCCGACGTCCCGGCCTCGGGGCAGCACAGGAACGCGGTGCCCAGCGCCGCGGCGACCGCCCCCTCGGCCAGGACCCGCGCCACGCCGGCGCCGTCGGTGATCCCGCCTGCCGCGACCAGCGGCAGGTCCGTCGCCGCGCGCACCGCCGGGAGCAGGCGCGCGAGTGGTACGGCGCCGGCCTCGGGGTCGCCGCCCGTGTCGCGATGGACGCCCCGGTGCCCGCCCGCCTCGGCGCCCTGCACCCACAGCGCGTCGAACCCCTGCGCCGCGGCCGCCCGGGCCTCGTCCACCGAGGTCACCGTGGCCATCAGCGCCGCGCCCGTGTCCCGCAGCGCCGCGAACCGTGCGGGGGAGGGCAGCGCGAACGTCACCGACACCACCGCCGGGCGGTGCCGCGCGAGCGCCGCGATCTTCGCGTCGACGGCGTCGTCGTCGGTGCGGGGCTCGCCCGGCGCCACGCCCCGGCGATCGGCCTCGCCACGCAGGTCCTCGGCGTAGGCGGCGACCGCCGCGGCGCGCCCGTCCGGGTCGGGGTCGGGGTCCGCGGGCAGGAAGAGGTTGGCGGCCAGGGGACGGCCGCGGCACGAGGCGAGCTGCTCCTCGAACGCCTCCGCCGTGAGGTAGCCGCCCGCCAGGAACCCCAGCGCACCGGCGTCGCCGACCGCGGCGACCAGGGCGGGGGTGGACGGGCCGCCGGCCATCGGCGCGGCGACGACGGGGACGTCGAGTGGGGGCAGATCCGGCACGTCCGGCATCGTGCCCGAGAAGCGCGGGAGCGCGGGAGGCTCAGCCCTCGCCGCGGAACGGGAAGTCGCGCACCGACTCCCAGGGTCCGCCGCGGTAGCGCCAGAGCGCGAGGCCGGTGACCGTCGCCGGGTACGGGGCGTGCGACGCGACGAGGTCGGCGAGCGTCGCCTTCGCCGTCTCCGGGTCGACCTTGTTCTGCACCGTGACGTGGTGGTGCGGGCGCCGGCTGTCCTGGCGGGTCAGGTCGCCGGCGAAGCGCCGGGCGATCGCCGCGTGCACGGCGTCGAGCCCGGGGGCCTCGATCCGGTAGGCGACGCCGCGCCCGAGCGCGAACGGGGCCCGGACCCGGCCGGCGATCGGGGGGCGCGCCGCGAGCTCGTCCAGCGCGGCGATCACCTCGTCGGCGCGTTCGCCCGGTAGGGCGTGGAACAGCGTCAGGTGCGCGCCGACGACCAGGCGCTTCGACGGGAAGAGACGTTGGCGCTGCGCGTCGAGTTCGGCTTGCGTCTCCGGGTCGAGCAGGGCCGAGACGATGAGTGGATCGGTGTCGGTCACGGTCCCGTGCGCCACCCCTGCGGGTCGTCCCATGCCTGCAGACTGCGCCGGCTGGTGAAGTGGCGCATCTCGCCGGTGCGCGGGTCGGGGAACGACAGCTCGCGCGCCAGCAGTTGCAGCGGCGCGCGGAAGTCGTCGAGCGGGACGTCGCGGACCTCGGGATAGAACGGGTCCCCGATGATCGGCAGGCCGAGCGAGGCCATGTGCACCCGTAGCTGGTGGGTGCGCCCGGTGCGGGGCGTCAGGAGGTAGCGCGCCCGCCCCTCCCGGGCGTCGAGCAGCTCGATCAGCGTCTCGGCGTTCGGCTCGCCCGGCACCTCCTGCGCGGTGACGACACCCCGCTCCTTGACGATGCGGCTCCGCACGACGCGCGGCAGGTCGACGTCCGGGTCGTGCGCAGCGACGGCTTCGTAGGCCTTGGCGACCCGCCGGTCGCGGAAGAGGTTCTGGTAGGTCCCGCGCCGCGACGGGTCGACGACGAGCAGCAGGAGCCCGGCCGTCACCCGGTCCAGCCGGTGCGCGGGGCTCAGCGCCGGCAGCCCGAGCCGGTCGCGGAGGCGGACGAGCACGGTCTCGCGCACGTGGCGGCCGCGGGGGATCGTGGCGAGGAAGTGCGGCTTGTCGACGACGACGATCTCGTCGTCGCGGTGCACGACGTCGATGTCGAACGGCACCGGCGCCTCGTCGGGGAGATCGCGGTGGAACCACACCACCGACCGCGGCACGAACGGCGTCGCGGCATCCAGCGGGCCGTCGTGGTCGACGATGCGCCCCTCGGCGAGCATCGCGTCGACCCGCGCGGGCGGCACCGGCAGCCGCTCGACGAGGTGGTCGCGCAGCGTCGCCCACGGCCCCTCGTCGGGCATCCGCACCCGCGCCGGGTCGAGCCCGTGGCGCTGGGGGAGCGGCGGGTCGCGACGGGGCACGGGATCGAGGCTACGTCAGATGAAGATCTTCGCGATGAACTCGGCCTTCTCGTCCAGGGCGTCACTCATCGCGTCGCGGTCCCTGTCCCGCTCGTGGGACCGCCACAGCTCCTCCGCCGTGTCCCAGGCCTCGTCACGGGTCCGCTGGACGATCATGTCGCCTCCGCGGTTGGCGAGGCGGTCGAGCCAGCTGCCGTCCGGGAAGAGCTCCTCCCACCGGGTCCAGGGCGTGCCGTTCTCCTCGCAGAGGTGGTCCATGCGCTCGTGGAAGATCCTGTTGATCGCCAGGTAGTCGGCGCGCTGGTGGTGGAGCTCGGGCCACCGCCCCGGGTTCGCCTCCCACACGTCGAGCAGGGCGAAGGTGAGGTCGAAGTTCACGTGCGCGTTGACGCCGACGACCGAGAAGCACCACTCCGCGGAGTCGTCCTGCCGGCGGTCGAACAGGACGCCCCAGCACGCCGGGGTCGGGCGGCCCTCCAGCCAGGCGTGCAGGGCGTCGAGGTAGCGCTGGGCGAAGGCCAGGTCCAGCCGGTAGATGAAGTCGCCGCAACGGAAGAGGTTGCGGGCCTCGTATCGGTCGAGCACGTCGGACGTGATCGTGCGATAGAGGTCCGAGAAGCAGGCGATGCCGTCGCGATGCCCCTTGCCCTTGCCCTCGAGGTCGTCCGCGACGTCCCGGATCTCTTCCAGGAGCTCCACGACCTCGGGCACCGAGGCGGGTGTCCGCGCCGCGAGCGGCGCGAGCCTCTCGTTGTTCTCGTCGAGCGCATCAGGCACGGGGACCTCGATCGGGGCCGGTGGGACGGGCACGGACGCGCTGGAGCAGGGCGGCGGCCTGGGTGCGGGAGCGGGTGTCGGTCTTGGCGAGCACCCGGGAGACGTGGACGGCGACGGTGCGTTCGCTGATGTAGAGGCGCTGGGCGATCTGGCGGTTGGACAGTCCTTCGGCCAGCACGGCGAGGACCTCGTGCTCGCGCGAGGTCAGCGACGACAGCTCGGGGGCGCGTCGCGACGCCGGCCCGGGTCCGTCGTCGCGCGTGGTGACCACCGCGTCGCCGGCGTGCACGACGTCCAGTCGCGCCCGGCGCGCGAGGCCCGCGATCTCGTCGAGGAACGGCGCCGCCCCCATCGCCGTCGCGGTCTCGGCGGCGGTGCGCAGCGCGCGGGCGGCCTCGCCACGGCGTGCCCCGGTGGCGAGCAGCGCCTCGGCGCGGCGCAGCAGCGCGTAGGACGCGGGGTAGGGGTGCAGGAGCGCGCTCCACGCCTGGGCGACCTGCGCCCACGCCACCGGGTCGGAGGCCCCGGCGGCGCGCCCCGCCTCGGCATGGCACATGCGCACGTAGGCGAGCACCGTGCGGCGCAGCGCGGGCAGGGTGTGCGGGACCCGGCGTTCGAGGTGCGCCACGTGGCGGGCGAGGCGGTCGAGGGCCGCGCGGTCGGTGGCCATGCCGTGCGCGACCGCCTCGGCCTCGGCCCGCAGCCCGTGCCACACCAGCGGCGCGACGAGGAAGACGTCGTCGGGGGTGTGCTCGGCGACGTCGAGGCCGCGGGCGACGAGGTCCCGCGCCAGGTCCGGCCGGCCACGCCACATCTCGACCCCGGATCGCAGCGTCAGCAGCGGGACGCGGTACCGGGACGCGACGGTGCCGCGGCGCGGCGCGAGCGGCGGGGGCTCGGTGCCGTCCCCGGGGTCGCCGACGGTGTCGGCGGCGGGGTCCTCGGCGGCGGGGTCCTCGCCCGTGCCGTCGAGCGCGAGGAGGTCGACCGCGCGCAGGTCCTCGTCGGCCGCCCCGAACTCGCCGCGCCCGACCTGGAGCCGGCAGCGGGCCAGGCGCACCTCGAGGGCGTCCGCGCCGGTGGGGCTCAGCGCCCAGGCCTCGTCGACGGCGTCGGAGGCCTCCGACCAGCGCCCGAGCCGGAACAGCCCGTTGGCGGTCGTGGCCAGCAGGCGCACCCCGGCCGAGCGGGCCAGGCCCAGGTCGCGCATCCGCGCCACGCCCTGCCGCGCGATCTCGACGCCCTCGTGGAGCTCGCCCAGCGGGCCGGAGAGGAGGTCCGCCCACGCCTGGTAGGCGCGCCCGACCGCGGCGCCGTCGCCGGTGCGCTCGGCGATCATCAGACCCTCGGCGACGGCGGCGAGGCCCCGGTCGGGGCTCTCGAGGTAGGCCAGGGCGAAGCCGAGGGTGGCGAGCATCGGGGCCTGCTCGGGCTGCTCACCGCGGCGGCGGGACACGACCAGCGCCCGCTCGACCTCCCGCTGGGCACCCCGGACGTCCCCGGTGATCAGCAGGGCCTCGGCGTGCGCGGCGTGGACGCCGGAGAGGGCGGGGTCGTCGCCCATCCGGGCCGCCGCGAGCCCCGCGTCGTGCAGGACGTGCACCGCGTCGCCCGTGCGGCCCGCGTCGAGCAGCGTGCGCCCGAGCCGGACCGCGGACGGGAGCTCCGTGCGCCCCACGGTCGCCGAGTCGGGCACGAGGCGGCGCAGTAGGTCGACCGCGGCGTCGTACTCGCCCGCGAGGTGGGCGGTGTCCGCGGCGTGGCGCAGCAGCGCGCTGGCCTCGTGGTCGGCGGGCGGCAGCGCGCGGGGAGCGCGGGCCCGCGCCAGGGTGGCCGGCGCGTGGCGCGCGGCGGAGAGCTCGAGCGCCGCCATCCACTGGCGGTGCGCGGTGCCGAACTCGTGAATCTGCTCGGCCACCCGCGCCGCGTGCACGACGGCGGGCAGGGCGCGCTCGGGGTCGCCGGCGCGGGCCCAGTGGTGGGCGCGGCGCAGGGCGACGGCGGGGTCTGGGGCTGCCTGTTCACGTCCGTCGCCGGAGATCGTCTCGAACGCCAGCGCGTAGCGACGGTGCAGGCTCCGCCGCTCCCCGGGCATCAGCTCGGCGGCGACGACGTCGCGCATGAGGCCGTGCCGCAGCCCGTAGCCCTCGACGTGCGGGTCGACGACCACCATCGCGGCCTCCGCCGACTCGCGCAGCGCCGCGAGCAGCTCGTCCTCGTCGGCGGCGCGCACCACTTCGGCGAGCAGCCCGTGGGACACCGGCTCCTCACCCAGGGACAGCGCGGCCACCACGCGCTGGGCCACCGGGCCGAGCGCGGCGAGGCGGCCGAGCACCAGCGCCGCGCAGCCCGGGGGAGAGGCCGTCGGCGGCGCCCTCGGCGACGGCGGCGAGGGTCTCGGCGACGATGAACGCGTTGCCGCCCGAGCGGCGCCAGACGAGGCCCGCGAGGTCGGCGTCGCCCCCGTCGTCGCGGACGATCGTCGCGACGGCCTCGTGGGGCAGCGGCGAGAGCTCGATCAGGCGGACGGCCCGGTCGCGGGCGAGCTCGGGGAGCATCCGGCGCAGGGGGTGGGTGACGTCGAGGGTGTCGGAGCGGGCGGTGACGACCACCAGGACCCGCTCGTCGGAGAGGTGGGCGACGAGCGACACCACGAGCTCGCGGGTGGTGCGGTCGGCCCAGTGCAGGTCGTCGATGACGAGGAGGACGGGCGCGCGGGCGGCGAGCCCGACGAGGACCCGGCGGACCAGCTCGAGCAGCTGCCCGCCCGACGGCGCCGGCACGGCCCCGCCGTCGAGGAGGGGCCGCAGCTCCTCGCGCCACGGCTCGAGGGCGGCGCGCGCGGAGAGCACGCGGTCCGGCGCGTCGTCGGCGGCCCGGGCGAGACGACGCAGACCCGTGGCGACGGGCCAGAGCGGCAGCTGCTCCCCGACGTCGACGGCAGAGCCCGAGATGACGATCCCGCCGTCGCCCTCGGCGCGCGCCGCCAGGCCCCGCACCAGCTGGGTCTTGCCGGCGCCCGCATCGCCGGTGAGCACGACGGTGAGGGCGCTTCCGGCGCGCGCCCGGTCCCAGGAGCGGGCCAGCGCGGCGGCGTCGGCCGCGCGCCAGGGTCCGGCGGCCGGGGCCGTCGTCGTCCCGGCGCCGCCGGGAACACCCCCCTGACCTGGCACGACGACAGACGGTAGGCGGCGCGCCGGACCCCGTCCAGCGGCATCAGTACCGAGCAGGCGGGCTAGTCAATTCTGCTGATGTGCCCGGCGAGGTGGTTCGCTGAGTCTTGGCGACGAGGGCGGGACGACGGTCGTCGGGGGTCGCTCTGACGTCCTCGCGATCGCCCTGTGCTCTTCGGCCGGGCGCGCGACGGGAAGGGGAGGCGGGTCGTTGCCGGGCGCCCGGGGGGACGCTCAGCCGACCCGCCTCCCCTTTCCGCGTGCCTAGGACCAGAGACGCGCGGTCGCGATCGCGGCGCCCTCGGACAGCGCACGGAACTTCTCCCACACGACGCTCGGGTGCACCTCCGGCGCGTAGCTCGCGCGCGAGGAGAAGCCGCAGTCGGCGGAGGCGATGACGTTCTCGCGCCCGACGCACGAGGCGTACCAGCCGATCATGTCGGCGATCAGCTCCGGGTGCTCCACGTAGTTCTGGGCGTGGCCGAGCAGGCCGGGGATCAGCACCGCGCCGTCGGGCAGCGCGTTCCGGACCGCGGGGTCCTCCCAGACCTTCCACTCGTGCATGTGCCGCGGGTTCGCGACCTCGAACGAATAGCCGCCGGCCTGGATGTCGAGCATGTACGGCGCGACCTCGCCCATGGAGATGTCGTGCACCCGCGGGCCGTGGTTGAGGCCGTAGCAGGTGTGCAGACGGATCTTCTCGATCGGGACGCCGCGCAGGGAGTGGTTGACGATCTCGGCGTGCTCGCGGGCGGTGCGGTCGCGCTCGGCGGGCTCCAGCGTCGGGTCGGAGAGGATCTCGATCAGCCACGGGTCGTCGATCTGCAGGAGGAACCCGGCCTCGATGATCGCCAGGTACTCCTCGCGCAGCGCCTCGCCGACGGCCTCGTAGTACTCGCGGTCCGTCGCGTAGTAGGCGTTGCGCCCGAAGCCGCGCGGCGACGTCGACGGCATGAACGTCTCGACGACGCCGGAGACCCCGGCGACCGCCTTGTGCAGGTTGGCGATGTCGGTCTGCAGCTCGTCGTGGCCGATGTAGGAGACGGGACCCGTGCAGGCGACGCTGACCATCGGCGCCACCGTCTTCGAGTACTTGCCGAGGTAGCCCTCGTAGTACTCCGGGAAGGCGTCGATCTCGAGCTGCCACGACGGCGGCAGCAGCCGCTCGCCGGAGGAGGCGGGCTCGAAGCCGCCGAGCCGGCGCTGGATGTAGGTCGCGAAGCTGACCTTGCCCATCTCGCCGTCGGTGACGACGTCGATCCCGACCTCGCGCTGCTTCATGACGACCTCGGCGACGGCGTCGCTCACCTGGCGGGCGAAGAGGTCGGCGTCGTACGGCCGCCCGTGCTCCTTCTCCCGCATGGTGTCCAGCAGGGGTTCGGGCCGGGCGAGGCTGCCGACGTGGGTCGTCAGGACGCGGTCGGTGCTGCGCTGCATGACCATTGACGGTAGGAGCGCAGGCGGGAGGGCGGCATCACGTCGTTCCCGCTACGCGAACACCCGCCGTCACCGGTCCCCGATGCCAGCCCTGCGTCCACGCTGGCGTTCAACGCGAGGAAATCCCCCTCGATCATGAGAGGGCTCGGCGGGGCGGGCACGCTCGGTCATCAGTGGCGGGGACGCCCGTGGGTGCCGGCGTCGACGGTCCTGCTCGTCGCGATAGCGCACTCACGTCACGGCGTGTCGCGCCGACGACGATGTGGCGATCCTGGCCCTATCGGCGTGCTGTAGTTGAGTGAAAGCGCGGACGCAGGGCTGGCACCGGGAACGGGTGCTCGGAGCCCGGCGTGTCGCGCCGGCGAGCTGGTGGCGATCCTGACGTTGAACGCCAGCCTGGCCCCCAGGCTGGCACCGGGACGGCGCCAAGCTGCCGAACTCGAGTGGACTAGCTGCGGGCGCGCTCCAGGTCCGCGGACACGCGGGCGGCGGCGCGGCGGATGCCCTGGACCACCGCCGGCTTGCGGTGCCCGAGCACGCGGGAGGTCGGGGCCACGACCGAGAGCGCCGCCACGGGGTGCGGGCGACCGCCACGCATCATCGTGATCGGCGCCGCGATGGACGACCAGCCGGGCTCGAGCTCCTCGCGCGAGGTCGCGTAGCCCTGCTCGCGGGTGGTCGCGAGGATCTGCCGGTAGCGCTGGGGGTCGACCACCGTGAACGGCGTGTACCGGACGAACCCGCGCTCGAGGACCGCCGTGGCCAGCGCCGGGTCGCCCGCGGCCAGCACGCGCCCGGTGCTCGACGAGTGCGCCGGGTTGCGGCGGTGCTCGCTGCGGAAGCGCACGTTCATGCTCGCGGCCTCGGTGCGCTCGACGTAGAGCACGTCGGTGCCGACGACGACGCCGAGCTGGATCGTCTCGCGCAGCAGCTCGCGCAGCTCGCCCATGGCGGGCAGGGCGACGTCGCGGAGCATGAGGCGGTCGACGGCGAGCTGGCCGTACTCGAACAGCCGCAGGCCCAGGCGGTAGCGCCCGGAGCCGGTGCGCTCGAGCAGCCCGCCGGTGGCCAGTGCGGCCAGCATCCGGCAGGCGGTGCTCTTGGCGATCCCGAGGCGGGCGGCCACGCGGGTGGCGCCGAGCTCGGCCTCCTCGGCGAAGCAGTCGAGCACCGCCACGGCGGTGGACACCGACCGCAGCGGGGAATCGTCCTCGGCCGGCGTGACGGCGGCGTCGAGGTCGAGCGGGGGCAACGACAGCACCGTCATCGGGATCAGGCCTCCCACTGCGGGAACTCGTCGGGCGGTGGGACGTTCACCTCGGTGACGCGGTTGCGGTAGGAGACGAACGCGCTGCGTCCGCCCTCGCGCACCTTGACCCGGATCTCCTCGGTGTTCAGGGGCTCGCCGGGGTCGTAGCCGTGCGCCCAGGTGGCGAACGCGCGCATCGGGCCCGAGTGGGTCGCCGCGAGGATGCGGCGGTGGGTCAGCGATCCGTCGTCCTGAGTCGACTCGGTGATCAGCCGATGGAACCCGCGCCAGAACCGGCGCACGCACATCGCCGGCGGCTCGAAGTACATCATCGGGATCGTGAGCCACTCCTGGATCGGGTCCGCCCCGCCCAGCTGGGTCCGGTAGAAGCGGTCGATCTCGACGAGCCAGCGCGGCCGGTCGCCGACGGCGAGACGCTCGAGCGTTTCGTTCGTGGCCTGGTACTGGCGGAACGCCGACGTGACGTCGCGCAGCCCGTCGGGGGTCCAGACGCCGAAGTTGCGCAGCTCCGGGATCGGCTCCGGCCGGGTGATCTCGGCGTCGATGCCCCACATCTGGAGCCCGTCGGTGACGCCGTTGTAGAGCTGGTCGGCGGTCTGGCGGGCGCGGTTGGTGTCCGCGCAGACGAGGCGCACGCTGTCGCCGGCGTCGAAGCGCCGCGCGAGCTCGTGGCCGCGGCGGTGGGCCTGCCAGCCGCCCATCGGCGTCAGCCCGGCGTCGGTGGAGTAGCCCTGGGTGATGCCGTGCCGGATGATCGAGATCTCGCAGACGATCTTCTCGGACGCCCGCCGCTCGACGGGTGCCGCGACCTCCTTGCCCCGGCTCGCCTCGGCGAGCGCAGGCGTGAAGGTCTTCCCGTCGTACTCGACCGTCGCCGTGTCCGCGGCCGCCGAGCCCCGCTCACGGAAGCGGCGCAGGTAGAGCGGGGTGTTGTCGCCCTCCGGCGGTGCCTCGGGAGAGGCCGGCGCAGCGTGGGACGAGTCCGGTGCCTTGTCCCCGCCCCGACGCGAGCGATAGCGCGACAGGTAGTCCGGGGCCTCGTAGCGGTGGACCGACCGGGCGTCGGGCCGGTCGTCGATGCCCGTCACGAGTGCACCGTGAAGAAGCGCTCGTTCACCTGGCGGTGGTAGTAGAAGATCGCGCGCCCCATCTCCTCCTCGGTCCAGGTGATCGGCTCGAAGTCCGGGTCCACCCAGTAACCGCCGGTGAAGAGCTCGTTGCGGTTGCCCGCCGGGTCGAAGAAGTAGGTCGTGTACCCGCGGGTGACGCCGTGGCGCGTGGGGGCCACGTCGATGTTCACGCCGTGGTAGGCGAGCGCGTCGGCGGCCTCGCGGATCGCGTTCCAGTCGTCGAGCCAGAACGCGAAGTGGTGCAGCGCCCCGTTCGGGCCCGTGATCACGGCGATGTCGTGCGGCGTGTGCGAGTGCTCGAGGAACGTCGCGAGCTGGTGGCCGTCGTTGGCGAGGATCTGCTCGGTGAGCCGGAACTCGAGCAGCTCGGTGAAGAACGCCGTGAACGCCTCGACGTCCTCGGCCATGACGAACAGGTGGTCCAGGCGCGGCGGCGCGATGCCGATGAGGTCCTGCGGACGGGGCGGCGGGTTGGTCTTCGGCAGCATGTTGCCGATCCGCTCGGTGCCGTGGGTCAGCTCCACCAGGTGGCCCGACGGCGACTCGAAGCGGATCGCCTCGCCCCAGCCCGGGCCGAGCTCGCGGAGCGCGAACCGCTTGACCGGCACGCCGGCCGCCTCGAGCTTGGTCGTGAAGTGGTCGAGGTCGGAGGCCTCGTTGAGCTTGAACGACATGTGGTCGAGGCCGTAGGTGGGGGCCTCGCGCAGGATCACCGAGTGGTGCTCGCGCTCGTCCCAGCACTTGAGGAAGACCCGCGGGGCGCCGTCGCGCTCGTCGCGCGCGGTCTCGATGAGGCCCAGGACCTCGGTGTAGTAGGCGGTGGCGAGCTCCAGGTCCGGGACCCGGATCTCGACGTGCTGCAGCCGGATGATCCGGTCCGATGTGGTGGCCACGTCTGTCGTCGTCCCCTTTACGTGTGCATCCGCAGGAACCGCTGGCTGATGACGTTCTCGTAGTAGAAGAGGCCCTTGCCGAAGTTGTCCTCGGTCCAGGTGAGGATCTCGGTGTCGGGGTCGACCCAGTAGCCGCCGGTGAAGACCTCGTTGCGGATGCCGAGCGGGTCGAAGAAGTAGATGGTGTTGCCGCGCGTGACGCCGTGGCGCGTCGGGCCCTGGTCGATCTGCACGCCGTTGTAGGCGAGCGTGTCGGCCGCCTTGCGGATCTGGTCCCAGTCGTCGAGCCAGTAGGCCCAATGGTGCAGGGCGCCGTTCGGGCCGTTGACGATCGCGATGTCGTGCGGGGACCGGGTGTTGCCCGCGAGCCACACGCCGAGCTGGTGGCCGTTGCCGTCGAGCACCTGCTCGGTCATCCGCATGCCGAGCACGTCGATGAAGAACGCCGCCGACTCCGCGACCTCCTCCGCGTTGACCAGCATGTGGTCCATGCGCGGGGGCGCGATGCCCTGCATGTCGGGCGGTGGCACCGGCGACGGGTTGTGCTTGCCGAGGATGTTGCCGGTCTTCTCGATGTCCCAGACCAGCTCCATGATCTGGCCGGACGGGACCTCGAAGCGGATCGACTCGCCCTGCCCGATCGCCCCGCCGCGGCTGACCCGCTGCGTCGGGCAGCCGTAGGCCTCGACCTTCTTCTCGAAGTCGTGGAGGTCGTCCTCCTCCTCGACGCGGAACGTGAAGGAGTCCAGCCCCGTGCGCGGGTTGTAGCGCATCCGCAGGGAGTGGTGGTCCTCCTCGTCCCAGCACTTGAGGTAGACCGCGTCGTCGGTGCGCTGGACCTGCTGCAGACCCATCACTTCGGTGTAGTACGCGGTGGAGAGATCGAGGTCTGGCGTGCGGACGTCGACGTGGGCCAGGCGGAGGATTCCCATGCGAGATGCCCTTTCCCGGGCGAGCCGGCTTCCTTGACGCCACGACGCTAACGGTCCTAGCGTTCCGGAAGGAAGACAGTGCGTTCCGCTTTACGGAACGACGATCGCGACGAGGGCTTGACGGGAGGGGTCGGCATGGCGGATCCGATGGCGATGCGCAAGGCCGTCGCCGGCTACGTCGAGGGCATCCACCGCGCCTACGTGAAGCAGGCGACGACGTTCCCGCCCGCCGTCCAGGGTCGTCTGCCGCTGCTCGCGGCCGGGCGCCTGACTGTGGCCGCGGTCGGCGCGCGCAACCTGCACATCCTCGCGACGACAGAGGGTCTCGGGCCCCCGCGCGGGCAGGAGGTCGAGCTCCCCGGCGAGTTCGAGGGCCTCGAGTGGACGGTCCGGTTCTACGACCCGGTGGTCGTGCCGGCACTGGGGCTGATCGACGAGTCCGAGGGGCCGGCGTCGGAGAAGGTCCGCGGCGCGCTGGGGATCGCGACCGTCGTCTACCACGTCGTCACCCAGCCCGGCTCCGGTCTCTCGCCGCACCACGCGGGCCACGTCGGCTCGGGGCTCGCGAGCGCCCACTCCGCGGCGACGCGCGACTTCGAGCGGCTGCGCGATCGTGCCCGCGGGCGCGAGGCGCTGGTCGACGAGATGGAGGGCGCCGCCGTCGCGGGGCTCGCCCGCGCACAGATCCTGCTGGCCCGGGCCATCCGTCCCCACGACGCGACCGTCGGCGAGGCCGTCGACGCCTCCCTGCGCCCGGGGGCGACCCCCGATCCCGACGGGGTGCGCAAGGTGCTGCTGAAGGCGTTCACCGAGGAACCGGTGTGACCGACGCGCCGCTGCAGACCGTCACCAACGCCGCGCGACTGCTCAAGGCGTTCCTGACGCGCGAGGAGTCGCTCGGGGTCTCGGAGCTCGCGCGGCGCCTCGGGCTGGGCAAGAGCGCGGTGCACCGGCTGCTCATGACGCTCGCCACCGAGGGGCTGGTCGAGCAGGACCCCGCCACCGGCGGCTACCGGCTCGGCCTCGTCGTCTTCGAGCTCGGCGAGGCGGTGCGCGTCCACATGGACCTGCACGCCGCCGCCGGCTCGGTGCTCGCCCACCTGCGCGAGGAGACCGGCGAGTCCGCGCAGGTCGGGATGCTCGACGGGCACGACGTCGTCTACGTCGACCGCCTCGAGTCCAGCCACGCCCTGCGGCTGTTCACCGAGACCGGCCGGCGCGTGCCCGTGCACTGCACGAGCTCCGGCAAGGTGCTCATGGCGTTCGCGTCCGAGCCGGTGCGCGAGCGCTTCCTCGCCACCGCGTCCCTGACGCGCCACACCCCGCAGACGATCACCGACGCCGACGAGATGCGCCGGGCGCTCGGCACCGTGCGCGCCCGCGGGTGGGCCGACGCCGTCGACGAGCGCGAGATCGGGATCGCCTCCCTGGCCGCGCCCATCCGCGACCGGCACGGTGCCGTGGTCGCCGCGATCGGGATCGGGGCGCCCGTGAGCCGGTTCCGTGCCATGCCCCGTAAGCGTCTGGCCCGCGTCGTCGTCGAGGCCGGCGAGGCCGTGTCCCGGCGTCTGGGCTGGTCGGAGGACGTCATGTCGTTGCAGAAGGAGAGCTGAGTGCCTGTCACCGACGCGGCCGCGAAGGCGCGGGCCCTGTACGAAGCCCGCCGCACCCGCGTGCCGATCCCGCCGTTCACCGACACCGAGCCCGACCTCGGCATGGCCGACGGCTACGCGATCCAGCAGGAGCTGGTTCCGCTGCTGCTCGCCGACGGCGACCGCGTGGTGGGGTACAAGGTCGGCGTCACGTCCGCGGCGATGCAGAAGATGATCGGGATCGACACCCCGGACTACGGCCCGGTGCTCTCGTCCACGGTCTACCGCGACGGCGACGCGATCCCCCTCGACCGCTTCATCGCGCCCAAGGTCGAGGCCGAGATCGTGTTCGTGCTCGGCTCGCGGCTGCAGGGGCCCGGGATCACGCCGACCGACGTCGCGCCCGCGATCGCCGGGGTGGCGGCGGCGATGGAGATCGTCGACTCCCGCATCGCCGACTGGCGGATCAAGCTCGCCGACACCGTCGCCGACCTCGCGTCCAACGGCGCGGTCGCGGTGTCCTCGCGGCTCGTGCCGCTGGCGGGCCTGGACACCCGGCTGATCGGGATGACGTTCACACGCAACGGCGAGCTCGTCGACACCGGCGCCGGAGCCGCGGCGCTGGGCGACCCGCTGGCCGTCGTCGCCTGGCTGGCCAACGTGCTCGGCGAGGCAGGCGTCGCCCTCGAGCCCGGCCACCTGATCATGACCGGCGCGCTGCACGCCGCCGTGCCGCTGAAGGCCGGCGACGTGTTCCGGGCGGAGTTCGACCGCCTCGGCCCCGTGACGATCCGTGTGAAGGAGTCCTAGACATGGCCGACGTCCACGAGCTGGCCTCGCGTCTGACCAAGGCCGTCACCGAGCGCACAGCGATCGAGCCGCTCTCCGACGACGTGAGTGACCTGGACCTGGACACCGGCTACGCCGTGCAGCGGGTGCTGCGCGAGCAGGCCGGGCCGCGGGTGGGCTGGAAGCTCGGGGTCACGTCGCGGGCCAAGCAGGCCCAGGTCGGGGTGTCCGACCCGGTGTTCGGCTTCCTGCCCGGCACCGGCGCGCTCGATCTCGGCGAGCCGCTGCGCACCGGCGAGCTCATTCAGCCGCGCGCCGAGCCGGAGATCGTGTTCCAGATGGGGCGCGACCTCGCGGGCGAGCACGTCACCGCCTCCGACGTGCTGGGCGCGACCTCGGGCCTCGCCGTGGGCATCGAGATCCTCGACTCCCGGTTCCGCGACTACCGCTTCACGATGGCCGACGTCGTCGCCGACAACACCTCGGCCGCGCGGTTCGTCGTCGGCAGCCCGGTGCCGGCGGCGGGCGTCGACGTCCGGCTGGTCGGCGTGCTGCTGGAGAAGAACGGCGAGCTCGTGGCCACGGCGTCGGGGGCCGCGTCCCTCGGCCACCCGGCCGCCGCCGTCGCCTGGCTCGTGCGCCGTCTCGCCGCGTCGGGCGAGGGGCTCGCCGCCGGTGAGGTGATCCTCTCCGGCGGACTCACCGCCGCCACGCCTGTCGCCCCCGGCGACGTCGTGACCGTGACCATCGACCGTCTCGGGACGGTGGAGCTCGCTTGTACGTGAGAACTTTCCGCCCCTCTAGGGGCGGAAAGTTCTCACATGACGGAGGAGGCACTCGCATGCCGCTCGTGCAGATCACCCTCGCCCGGGGACGGACCCCCGAGCAGCTCGCCGCGCTCGGGGAGGAGGTCACCGCCGCCGTGTCGCGCGCGGTCGGGGCGCCCGCGGGGAACGTGCGGGTCGTCGTCACCGAGTGCGAGCCCGAGCACTGGTTCGTCGGAGGGGAGTCGCTCGCCGAACTGCGGGCGTCTGGTCAGAGATGAGCCTCGTGCGCGTCGACGGGCCGGGCGTCGTCGAGAGTGACGACGGCCGGCGCTTCGTCGCGCTCGAGCTGCCCGACGGGTGGCGGGTCGTCGACGCGCACTGCCCGCACAACGGCGGGCCGCTCGAGCAGGGCTGGGTCCGCGACGGGCGCACGCTCGTCTGCCCGTGGCACTGGTACCGCTTCGACGTCGACACGGGGGAGTGCTCGACCTCGCCGCAGCACGTGCTCGGCGTGCACCCCGTCCGCGCCATCGACGGGCAGATCTACGCCGACGTCGGGGACCCGCCGCGGGCGCTGTCCTGGTCCGAACGGCTCCGGGCGCACGCCCGGGAGTGAGGTGTTCGTCCCGGAACGTCCGCTCTCGGGTGGTGATCGACGAGCGGTGCCGGGATTCGCCGGGAACCGTCCGACGGGACCGGGCCCGGTACGGGATGCGACAGGTATGTTGCCGCGCGTGTCCTCCCCCTTCGGCGGGTCCGGCGACCCGGACCGCTCCGAGTCGTTCGGGTCCCAGCCCACCCAGCACGGGCCCCAGGCCGACCCGTCCGCGGCCGGGTACGGGCAGCAGCAGCCGGGTCAGTCCGGCCAGTCCGGGCCGCAGCCGTACTACGGCGGACAGACCGGCGACCCGTCCCAGCAGAGCTACGGCCAGCAGCCCGGATACGGGCAGCAGGGGTACGGCCAGCAGGGCTATGGCCAGCCCGGCTACGGGCAGCAGGGGTACGGGCAGCCTTACGGGCAGCCGGGGTACGGCCAGCAGGGCTACGGGCAGCCCGGCTACGGACAGCCCTACGGGCAGCCGGGGTACGGCCAGCCCGGCTCCGGCTACGGACCGCCGCCCCAGAAGAAGAACAAGGCCCTGCCCTGGATCCTCGGCGGCGTCGCGCTGCTCGTCGTCCTCGTGGTCGCCATCGTGCTCGTCATCAGCCTGGGCGCGGGCGGCACCGTGACGGGCGCGTCGCAGCGCACCCTCGCGATCCCGGACTCCAGCCCCGCCGGCGTCACGGACACGATCGACCTCGACGGCTCCGGCACGGTCTCGGCGATCCAGGTGGGCGTGACGATCACGCACCCCTACACCTGCGACCTCGTCGTCTCCCTGCGCTCGCCGCAGGGCCAGCAGACGGTCCTGGCCGACAGCAACGACTGCACCCGCGCCAACCCGAACCTCAACCTGCAGCTCGACAGCCGCCAGCCCGGGAGCCCGCTGGCCCCGCTGGTCGGGCAGTCGGTCTCCGGGCCCTGGACGCTGACGGTGTCGGACGGCGTCGCCATCGACCGCGGCAGCCTGACCAGCTGGAACATCACCGCCGAGCGGTAGGCCTCCGAGCGCAGGCTCAGTGCGCGGGCTCAGTGCGCGGGCTCAGTGCTCCGGCTCAGTGCTCCGGCTCGTGCCCGATCGCCGTCTCGCCGGTGGTGGTGACCTCGCCCGTCCAGTCACAGGTGGCGCACCAGCAGTAGAACCGGCGCTGGTCGCCCTCCCAGAACTCGTTGGCGAGCCCGAGGTCACGCGCGCACTGCGGACAGAACCGCGGGGCGTCGCGACGGTGGGCCTCGACGTCGGCGGCGAACCGCCGGTCGATGCGGGCGCCGGGCGAGCCGTCGGCCTGGGTCACGTCGGCCACGCTCCCACGAGACGGCCTCACCGGGGGATCGTCCCCGAGTCCACCTGCGCGGAGGTCTCCGGAGCGAGGGTCGCCGTGCCGATGCCGCCCACGGGGGTGAACGACGTGCGGCCGGCCTCCTTGTCCGCCGTCACGCGTGCCGCCGCGGAGATGTGCACCTGGCGGATGGCCTCGAGGTCGGGCGAGTAGCGCGTCGACCCCATGTTGCAGAAGTCGAGGGCGAACTCGGCGCCGCCGGCGTGGAACTTGTCCTTCTCGCAGGGCAGGTCGATGCGCTCGTGGGGCTCGCGGATGGTGCCCAGTGGGTCCTCACCCTTGGCGACGGCCTGCATCGACTGCCGGAACATCTTGCGCAGCAGCGCGACGCCGATGTCCGAGCGGCCGAGGTGCTCCGTGGTCCGGTCGGTGATCCGCCCCTGGGTGCACCAGGCCATGATGTCCTGGCCCTCGACGTAGTTCACGACGTGGTGGCCGCGCTCGTCGAACACCGGGATCTCGTAGTCGGGCACCGTCTGCTGCTCGACCGGCTCGTAGCCCTCGGGAGCGTGGACGGTGTAGAGCATGAACCGGGTGGTCGTCCGGTTGATCGGCACGCGGATCTGCATCTGGTGGATGCCGCCACCGCCGACGCGCATGTTGTACGGGAAGACGAGCGGGTGCCCGACCTTCCAGTCGTCGTTGTCCTCCGAGGCCCCGGCGAGCACGCGGCGCTTGATGATGCCCCACTCGAACGCGTCGAAGCCGATGCGCTGGTGCTTCTTGCCGAACGAGGCCGGGGCGACGAAGCCCTCGTGGTTCCCGATGAACTCGAAGTAGCGGCCGTGCAGGTGCTCGACGTGGTGCGGGTCGACCGCGTTCTCCATGACCTGCACGTAGTTGCAGGGGATGTCGGCCCAGCCGATGTCGCGGTAGCCGTCCATGACGTAGACGTCGAAGCGGGGGAGCAGCGGCGCCGGGTCCGGCCCGATGTAGGCCCACACGAGCCCGCCGAGCTCCTCGACCTTCCCGGCGGTGGCGCGCACGCGCTCGGCGAAGTTGGTGTTCTCCTTCTCCGCCGGCTGGTCGGTGCACGCGCCGTCGGTGTCGAACTTCCAGCCGTGGTACGGGCAGCGCAGGCCGTCGCCCTCGACGACGCCGTAGGCCATCGACGCCTTCCGGTGCGGGCAGGGCTCCGGGATGATCCCGTAGCGGCCCGACGGCGAGCGCCAGAGCGCGAAGAACTCCCCGAGCAGCTCGACGCGCTTGACGGGGAACTCCTGGAGCTCCCGGGCGAAGGCGACCGGGTACCAGTAGCGGCGCAGCACCTCGCCCATCGGCGTACCGGCCTCGACGGCCGTGAGTTCCTCGTTCTGCTCGGCGGTCAGCATGGGGCCCTCCGGGGCGTGTGGCGGTGTCCACGACGCTAAGGAGCCGACGGGGCGACGAGAAGGGTTGCGTCCCTCTCCGCGGGATGGTGACCCGACCGAGATGCTCAGGCCGAGGTCGGCACGACGACCACCTTGCCGCGCAGGGTGCCCGCGTCCGCCTCGGCGTGGACGCCTGCGAGCTCCGCCAACGGCACCCGCCGGGCGACGTCGATCCGCAGGTCGCCGGCCTCGACGAGGGCGACAAGGTGCGCCAGCTGCTCGGCGTCGTTGCGGACGAAGACGTCGATCGCCCGCACGCCGCGGGCCTCGTCGGCGGGCGCCGGCGTCCCGGGCACGGTGTTCACGACGACACCGCCGTCCCGGACGAGGCCGACGAGCGCGCCCAGCTCCGCCGGGGCGATCGAGGCGAGGTTGAGCACGACGTCGACCGGCTCGGTCACCGCGACGGTCACCTCGGTCGTGGTGTGGTCGACGACCTCGTCGGCGCCCGTAGAGCGCAGTGCCGCACTGCTGCGCGGGCTGCCGACCGCGACGACGTGGGCGCCGGCGTGCTTCGCGAGCTGCACGGCGTACCCGCCCACGGCCCCGCCCGCGCCGTTGATCAGCACGCGCTGCCCGGCCGTCAGCTTCGCGTCGTCGACGAGCGCCTGCCACGCGGTGAGGCCCACCATCGGCAGGGCGGCGGCGTCGGGGAGCTCGACGCCGGACGGCGCCCGCGTCAGCACCTCGGCCGGCGCGACGACGTACTCGGCCGCGGCACCGTCCGCGACCATCGGCAGGAAGCCGACGACCTCACTCCGTCGACCCGGTGCAGCTGGGCGCGTACTTCGCCCTCGTCGAGGTGTCCGACCTGCTGCGCTACGCGATCGAGCAGCAGCTGCGCGAGGTGGGCGGCCTGACCTTCGTGCGGTTCCAGGTCCTCATGCGTCTGCGGCTGTCCCCGACCGGCAGCCACCGCATGACCGACCTCGCCGACGCCATCGTCCACAGCCGCAGCGGCCTGACCTACCAGGCAGGCCTGCTCGAGAAGGCCGGGTTGGTCGCCCGCGCGCTCGTCGCCACGGTGCTCCCGGGCCATGAGGAGGTCGTCGGGCAGATCCTCTTCGAGCCGCTCTCGCGCGACGACGCGCAGCGGCTCGCCGACCTGCTGGAGCCGGTGCGCGACCACATGCGCGCGGCCCCGCCGCGCTCAGCGGAGGCGCGGCGTCGCCGGACGTGAGCTCCGGCCGAACGCCGCCCAGGCCCCGAGGGCGGCGAGGGCCGGGAAACCGCTGGTCGGCATCAGGATGGTGCCGACGACGCCGGTGGTCGCGAGGACGCCGCCCGCGCCGCGGTCGCCGGGTTCCAGCGTGCGTCCGATGCTCCACAGCGCCGGCGCGGCGACCAGGAACCAGAAGGCGGTCGCCCGGTCGCCCCGGTCGGGGACGGCGCCGACGATCGCGGCAGGTCCTTGGTGACGAACCTCCCGGGCGATGCCGGCGAGGACATCGCGGTACGTCCACAGCCCGATCGCGCCGTGGCCGAGGCCCACGACCTGGAGCGACCGCCCCGGCCCATTCACCGGACACCGTCCGGGGCCGCGACGAGCGCGTCGTCGGTGAGCAGGGCGATCCAGCGGTCGACGTAGCCGGTCAGCGCGGAGCCGGTGGGGGCGAGCGACGGCGTCGCGTGCACGAGCTGCGCGTGCCCGAGGAAGGCGCTGTAGGACATGACGGCGCGCTCGCGGGCGCCGTCCGGGTCGTGGCCGAGCGCGGCGAACTGGTCGGCGAGGTACGCGAGCCGTCGCTGCGTCACCCGCGCCAGGGCCTCGGCGACGTCCGGGTCGTCGACGCTCGCCTGCAGCGCGAGCTCGACGTCGGCCGCGGGCCCGGTCGTGCTCTCGAGGGCGGCGAGCAGCAGGGCGCGCAGCCGCTCGCGGGGTCCGGGCATCGCCTCGACCCACGCGATCACGTCCTCGGTCTCGCGGCGCTCCCAGAGCGCGAGGGCGGCCCGGACGAGGTCGCCGCGCGAGGAGAAGTGCCAGTAGAAGCTGCCGCGCGTGGCGCCCAGCCGCTTCGCCAGCGGCTCGATCGCCACCGCCGCCGCGCCGCCCTGACCCATCGCCACGAGTGCGGTCACCGCCCAGTCATGGGCCGTGAGCTGCCGTTTCTCCGTCGCCACGCGTCCGTACAGTAGTGTACGGACGCCCGACCGTACAGAGGTGTACGGAGAGGATCAGGGTCGCCGGAAGCGCCGGCGGTAGGCGAGCGGGGAGAGGCCGACGTCGTCGGCGAGGTGGGCCCGCAGGGACGCGGCCGTTCCCAGCCCCACGGCGGTGGCCACGCGGTCGACGGGCAGGTCGCTGCCCTCGAGCAGGCGGCGTGCCCGGGCGACCCGCTGCGCGACGAGCCAGGCGTGCGGCGACGTGCCGGTCTCCGCGCGGAAGCGGCGGGTGAAGGTCCGCACGCTCATCGACGCGCGGGCCGCGAGCCCGGGGACGTCCAGGTCGGCGTCGAGGTGCTCGAGCGCCCACGTCCGCACCGCGCTCGTCGCGCCCTCCGCCGCGGCCGGCAGGGGATGCTCGATGAACTGGGCCTGCCCGCCGTCGCGCCACGGTGCGATCACCAGGTGGCGGGCCACGGCGTTGGCCACCTCGGTCCCGTGGTCCTGACGCAGGACGTGCAGGCTGAGGTCCAGTCCCGCGGCGAGGCCCGCGGACGTGGCGACGTCGCCGCCGTCGACGAAGAGCACCGACTCGTCGACGTCGAGGTGGGGGTGCAGGCGGCGCAGGTCGTCGGCACGGGCCCAGTGCGTCGTCACCTTCCGGCCGTCGAGCCGCCCGGCCGCGGCGAGCACGAAGGCGCCGGTGCAGATCGACATCCAGCGGGCGTGCTCGGGCACCGTGTCGAGGGCGGCGTGCAGTTCCCGCGGCAGGACCCCGTTGCGGCGGGCCGGGACGTAGTGGGTGCCCGGGACGATGACGGTGTCCGCGGCGGCGAGGGCCTCCGGCCCGTGGTCGAGCAGCAGGGAGAAGCCCGCGGTCGACCGGACGGGGCCGGGCTCGAACCCGCACACGCGCACGTCGTAGAGCGGTTCGCCGTCACTCTCCGCGGAGCCGAAGACCTGCGGCGGGATCTGCAGGTCGAAGCCGACGACCTCGGGCAGGGCGAGGACGGCGACGACATGACGGCCGTCGGGAGCGGGCATGGCCGAATTCTTGCACGGTGTGGCGTTCCGGCCACTGGTTCGGCGCTGGTTCCTCGCGCAGGCTGTCTGCTCGTGACCGAGACGCGGCCCGACTCCCCGCCCGCCGCCGACCCGCCGGGCCGTCCCTCCGCCTGGCCCTGGGCCGTGGCGGCGACCGCGTTCGTCACCCTGCTCGGGGCGTCGGGGTTCCGGTCGGCGCCCGGGGTGTTCATCGACCCGCTGCACGCCGAGTTCGGCTGGTCGACGGCGACGATCTCGTCGGCGGTGTCGCTGAACCTGCTGCTCTACGGCGTGATGTCGCCGTTCGCGGCGGCGCTGATGGAGCGCTTCGGCATGCGCCGCGTCGTCTCCATCGCGCTCGTGCTCGTCGCGGCGGGCAGCGGGCTGACGGTGTTCATGTCGGAGGTCTGGCAGCTCGTCCTGCTCTGGGGCGTCCTCGTCGGGGTGGGCACCGGGTCGATGGCGCTCGCCTTCGTCGCCGTCGTCACCGGGCGGTGGTTCGTGCGCCGGCGCGGGCTGGTCTCCGGGGTGCTCACCGCGGCCCAGGCGGCCGGTGGCCTCGTGTTCCTGCCGCTCATGGCGTCGCTCGCCGGGTCGGTGGGTTGGCGGGCGGCGTCGCTGCTGATCGCGGCGGGCGCGCTGCTGGTCGTGCCGCTGGTGCTGCTGTTCCTGCGCAACCGGCCCTCGGACGTCGGGACGCTCGCCTACGGCGCCGAGCCCGGCGACGTGCAGCCCGAGGAGGTGTTCGTCGGCGGCGCCGTCCGCCGCACCCTCACCGTGCTGCGCGACGCTGCCCGCACGAGCACGTTCTGGCTGCTCGCGGGCGGGTTCGCGATCTGCGGGGCGACCACCGTCGGCCTGCTCAACACCCACTTCGTGCCCGCCGCGCACGACCACGGCATGCCCGCCACCACCGCCGCAGGCCTGCTCGCCGTCGTCGGCGTGTTCGACGTCCTGGGCACGATCGCGTCGGGCTGGTTCACCGACCGCGTCGACCCGCGCAAGCTGCTCGCGATCTACTACGTGCTGCGCGGCGTGTCCCTGGCGTTCCTGCCGTTCCTGCTCGCGCCGTCCGCGGCCCCGCCGCTCTGGGCGTTCATCATCTTCTACGGCCTCGACTGGGTCGCCACCGTGCCGCCGACCGTCGCGCTGTGCCGCGAGCGGTTCGGGGCGCGGGCGCCGATCGTCTTCGGCTGGGTGTTCGCCGCCCACCAGGTCGGCTCCGCGATCGCCGCCGTCGGCGCCGGCCTCGTCCGCGACTTCACCGGTGCCTACGACGGCGCGTGGTGGGGCGCCGGCGCGCTCTGCGTCGTGGCCGCCGGGCTCTCGCTCGCGGTCCGCCGGACGGGAGCACTAGCGTCGACGAGATGACGATCTCCGTGCACCCGGGCGCCGACGACCGGGACTGGGGCGGCCGGCTGCCGCGCAACGAGGCGATCGACCTCGACGACGACCAGCGTGCCGCCCGCGACGAGATCGTCGGGCGCTCCGCGCGCTGGGCCGAGCGCTCCGGGTTCGCGCCGACCGACGATGCGGGCGGGCTCATCGGGCCGTTCAACGCGTTCACCCTGCGGCCGGCACCCGGGCGCGCGTTCAACCAGTGGGTGCAGACCGACCAGCGCGGATCGTCGCTGTCGAAGACCATCCGCGAGGTCGTCATCCTCACCGTCGGCGTCGCGTGGCAGGCCGACTACGAGATCTACGCACACGTCGCCGTGGCCCGGACCGTCGGGCTGTCGGAGACGGTGATCGCCGGCCTGCGCGCGGGGGACACCGAGGGTTTCGCCCCGGACGAGCTCGCCGCCCACCGCTTCACCGACGAGCTCGTCCGCACCCACCGGGTGTCCGACGCGACCTACGCCGCCGCCGAGGAGGCCTTCGGCCGCGACGGGGTGCTCGACATGGTCCACCTCACCGGCATGTACCTCGCGACCTCGGCGCTGCTCAACGCGTTCGAGGTCCCGGCGCCGCCGATCCCCGAGTCCTAACCTCCGGGCATGTCCGAACGACCGAGCTGGGAGCTGAGCTCGGTGCGCAACGCCGCGCGGCTGCTCAAGGAGTTCTCGGTCGCCGACCGCGAGCTGGGGGTCGCCGAGCTCGCCCGCCGGCTGGGTCTCGGCACCAGCACCGTGCACCGGCTGCTCGCGACGCTGACCGACGAGCGCCTGCTGGAGCGCAGCCCGGAGGGGACCTACCGCCTCGGGCTGGCCGTGCACGAGCTCGGCGCGAGCGTCGCCCCGCACGTCGGGCTGCACGAAGCGGCGATGCCCGCGATGGCCGGGCTGCGCCACGCGACGGGGGAGACCGTCCAGCTCGCGGTGCTCGACGGGATGGACTCGGTGTACGTCGAGCGCCTCGAGAGCCCGTACACCGTCCGGATCTTCGCGCGGGTCGGCACGCGGCTGCCGGCGACGACGACGAGCACGGGCAAGGTGCTGCTCGCCGCGCTCCCGGCCGACGAGCTCGAGGCCCGGCTGGCCGGGTGGACCCCGGAACGCCCGACGCCGCACTCGATCGCCGACCCGACGACCCTGCGCCGACGTCTGCGCGAGATCGCCGAGCGCGGGTGGGCGGACAACCGCGAGGAGAGCCGGCTCGGCGTCGTCTCGGTGGGAGCGGTGATCCGCGACGGGGCCGGCGAGGGGGTCGCGGCGGTCAGCGTCGCCGTTCCCGTGGACCGCGCGGCGGGGGCGACGATGCGCCGCTACACCACGCTCGTCACCGACACCGCCGACGTGATCACGCGTCGACTGGCTGCCGCCCCAGGAGGCTGACGAAGGCGACGACGCCCAGCAGCGCGACGAGGCCCGCGAAGACGACGCCGGACATCACGAGCCCGAACGCCGCCGTCGCGAGGCCCTCGCCGATCACCGGCAGCGAGATGCCGACGCCCGAGGCGCACGCGCACGTGAGTGATCCGGGTCGCCCTGGCGACCCGGATCACTCACGTGGCGCGTCAGCGCCCTGGGATGGGCTTCCCGGAGAAGAGGTACTTCTGGGCCAGCGCCACCGGGTCGTAGGTGGCCGGGGTGGACTCCTCCGGCGCCGCGGTCACCGTCACCGGCCGGGTCTGCACGATGCACACCGGGTCGCCTGCACGACGGTGGCGCCCGATCACCCACTCGACGTCGACGGGGTAGCCGTAGTGCTCCTCGATCGAGCGCACCGCCGACGCGATCGCGGTCACCTGCTCCTCGTCGAGCACCCGCCGGTCGGCGAGCTTGGCCGGCATGTCGATCTCGGTGACCGCGCCGACCGCGAAGTCGAACGCCGACACGATCCGCTTGTGCGCGACGTCGTACTTGAGCACCCGACCGTCGGCCTTGCCGATCTCGACGTGGTCGGGGTCCACGAGGCCCTGCACGATCGCCTCGCCCCATCCCCAGCTGGTCTCGACGACGATGCGGTCGGTCTTGCCCGTCACGGGGTGCACCGAGAACGCCACTCCCGACGCGCGGGCGTGGATCAGCTCGATGACCCCGACGGCGATCGGCATCGCGTGGTGGCTGATGCCCTTGCGCAGCCGGTAGGCGAGCGCGCGCCCGGTGAACAGCGAGCCCCAGCAGTTGCGGACCGCGTCGAGCACGCGCTCGATGCCCGAGACCCCGAGGTAGGTGTCGAAGATCCCCGCGAACGAGGCGTCGGCGGCGTCCTCGCCCGTCGCCGACGAGCGCACCGCGACCGGCACGTTGACGTCGACGCAGCGCAGGCACAGCTCCTCGTAGGACTCGGTGAGGCGACCCGTCAGGTCGGCCCCCACCGGGGTCTCGCGGAACATCTGGCGGATCGCCGCCGACGCCGACTCCACCTCGGCGTCGGTCGGCGACGACCCGAGCCGGTCGATCACCGCGTCGATGCGCTCGTCGAGACCCGACTCCCGGCAGTGCCGCGAGTAGGCGTCGACGGTGACGGCGAAGCCCTGGGGGACCTGCACGCCGGACTGCATCAGCTCGGCGAGCCTGCCCATCTTCGAGCCGCCGGCCGCGATCGCCCGCTGCGGGTCCACCTCGTCGATCCAGACGACGGCGTCGCAGCTGTGGGTGGTGACCTCGCTGGTGCCGTCGGGCTCGCTGACGTCGGCCGCGGTCATGGGTACCTCCGGGGCGGCGGTCACCCGGCGACTCCCGCGGGGGCGTCGGCGGTGGGTGCCGGAGTGGTGGTGGCTGCGGATGTGGTGGTGGCTGCCTTGTTCAGGATGGTGACCGTGCCGGTGGTGCCGTCCACCTCGATCTCGTCGCCGTCGGCGATCGAGATCGTGGCGACGCCCAGCGCGGTGACGGTGGGGACGCCGTACTCGCGGCCGACGATCGCGGCGTGCGAGAGCATGCCGCCGCCGTCGCAGGCCGCGCCCGCGATCTTGCCGAAGACCGGCGTCCAGCTCGGCGACGTCGACTCGCAGACCAGGATCGAGCCGGGCTCGAGGCGGTGCATCTCGTCGGAGGACTGCAGGACGCGGGCGATGCCGCGCGCGGTGCCCTTGGCCGCGGGGACGCCCTTCATCACCGTCTGCTTCGCGGCGTCGGGGTTCTGCACGGCCTTGATCGACCCCGGGTTCAGCCCGAAGATCTCGATGAGGATCGGGTCCTCGACGGCCTCGGGGATCGTCCCCAGCACCTTCGGCATCTCGCTGCGCCGGGCGTGCCAGTGGTCGAAGTACTGACGGCGCTCGCCGACCAGGCTCTTCAGCTCGCCCTGGTAGGGCTTGCGGCCGCTGACGACGTCCATGAGCTCCGGCCAGAACAGGTAGAGCATGTCGTCCCTGTGGTCGGCGTTCTCGCGCCGCGCCAGCTCCTGGCACCCCCACCGCAGGGGCAGCATGACCTTGAGGTCGATGTAGTAGTTGTGGTCGTCCTGCCACCAGGGGAAGTTCGCCTCCTGGTTGGACTGCAGGCCCGCGTCGAAGACGGCCTGCTCCTCGCGGGTCAGACCGGTGCGCGCGTTCTCGATGGCCTCCTCGCGCTCGGCCATCGCGTTGCGGGCCGCGGCCTCGAAGTCGTGCTCGTCGTCCTTCTTGAGGAAGGTCTTGATCAGCCCGAGGGGGATCGTGTTGTCCTCGATCCAGCTCGGCACCCCGACGTCGCAGGTGGCCTCGGCGCGCCAGCCGTAGACCTGCAGGAAGTCGTCGAACTCGGTGAGCCACGGGCCGGCGCCGGGCTCGCGGCCGAGGGCGGCTCGCAGCTCGTGCGGTTCGTGGGTGTCGAAGACGTCCGACAGGCCGGCCGCCCGGGCCCGCATGGCGAGCCGGTAGACCTCGCGGTCGGTCTCCATGATCTTGGTGTCCTCGCCCTGGAGGAACTTGCCGATCTCGTTGGGGTTGATCCCCATGTCGGCGCAGGCGCCGTAGAAGCCCAGGAAGTTGGCCAGCATCGGGTACATGACGCCGAAGTGGATCTCCATGGCCCGCTTGTGGTAGCGGCGGCCCTTGGTGAGCAGGTCCGTCAGGTCGGGCGTGCCGGCGAAGTCGACGCCGCGGAAGTACTGCCAGGTGCTCTCGAGCTCGTCGCGGCCGCCCTCCCAGATGCTGCGGTAGTTCTGGAGGAAGTGGGGGAGGTTCGTCGCGATGCGGTTGGCCCGCGCGCCGATCTCGTTGGGGTCGGTCTCGGGCAGCGCCGAGCCGTAGAGGTGGGTGCCGGCGAAGCGCGCCGAGACGCCGCGCCCGGGGGGCAGCGGCAGGGACTCGGCCGCGTGCTGGGTGCCCCAGCAGTAGCCGTCGCCGCTCCACAGGGTGGCGGCGAGCGGGGTGAGGCCTCGCGACCAGTGGAAGTCGAGGAACCAGAAGCCCTGCTCGTCGCCCGGCTTGAACGGGCTCGCCGGGTCCACGATCCAGGGCATGTCGAAGTGTTCCGGCTTGTACCCCGGGTACCACTCGCCCGTGGCGAAGTCGTCCACCGGCACCACGTTGGCCATCTGTTCCTCCTCGACGATGAGCGCCACGTCACCGTTCATCCCAGCGGCACTGTGAGGCAAGCAACACGTTCCACCCCCGGGAACGTTGCCCGCCGCCGAACGGGCGCCTGGGTGCTCTCCTCGGGTGAGGCCTAGGGTCGCGGCCCGTGGACACGAGGGGCACGAGCGAACCGCTGGCCGTCGTCGTCGGCGCCACCGGCGCGCTCGGGGGCGCGATCGTGCGCCGCCTGCGCGCCCGCGGCGTCCCGGTGCTGGCCGTGGCCCGCTCGGCGGAGTCGCTCGAGGCCCTGAACGCCGACGACGAGGGCGTCGTGGGGTGCGCGGCGGACATCGGCGACAACGGCGCCCAGCAGGCGATCGCCGACGGCCTGGCCGCGTGGGACGCGCCCGTCGGGATGGTCGTGCAGGCGGCCGGCCTGCCGGCGGTCGGCGGCCTGGACGTCGTCGAGCCCGCGGCGCTCGGGGCCGCGGTGGCGCTCAAGGTCGGCGGGATGCTGCGCCTCGTGCGCGCCGCCGACCCGTGGCTGGCGGAGGGCTCGCGGCTCGTGGCGCTCGGTGGGCACTACGGCGCCGAGCCGTCGCCGCACGTCCCGGGTGCGGGCGTCACGAACGCCGCACTCGCCAACCTCGTGCGCCAGCTCGCCGACGCCTACGGGCCGCGGGGGATCACCGCGCACCTCGTCGCCCCCGGCCCGGCCGACACCGACCGGCTGCGCCGGCTCTCCGCCGACCGGGCCGCGGCACGCGGGGTCGACGTGGAGGACATCCTCGCCGAGCGCCGCGCCGAGTCGCCCCTGGGCGCGCTGGTCACGCCCGAGCAGGTCGGCTGGGCCGTCGCGACCCTCCTCGACCCCGAGGCCTCGGCGCTGACGGGGTCGACCCTGGCCCTGGACATGGGCGCGCGACGGGGCCTCTGACCGGGGATCAGCAGGTCGATGGGCACCTCGTCGGCGCGATGAGGGTGCCTCACGGTCCGGTGATCTCGTCCCGGCCGGCACCTCAGCGCAGCGCCTCCGCGCGGTCGACGACGGCGTCGACGACCGCCGGTCCGTACGTGAGGACCGCGTCGTTGTGGTCCGCGCCCGGGACGGCGACGACCGGCGCTCCCGCGGCGTCGGCCACTGCCCGGCTCTGGGCGGGCGGGACGAGGCTGTCGTCCTCGCCCAGCACGACCGACGTCGGCACCCCGGCCCGGGCGGCCGGCTCGGCGACCGGGAAGCGGTCGGTCAGCAGGGCGCGCACCGGGAGGTAGGGGTAGATCCGCTCGCCGACGGCGGGGAGGTCGACCGACGGGGAGCGCAGGACCATGCCGCCGACCGGTGACTCGGTCGCGAGGCGGGCGACGACCGCCGAGCCCAGGCTCTCGCCGAGGTAGAGCATCCGGGCCGCCGGGACGCCGCGGTCGCGGACGAGGTGGTCCCGCGCGGCGCGGGCGTCGGCGTACAGGCCCTCTTCGCTCGGGCTCCCCGGGTTGCCGCCGAAGCCGCGGTAGTCGAAGAGCAGCACGTCCAGGCCCCGGGCGCTCAGCGCCGCGGCCAGGGGCGCCCGCATCGAGCGGTCGCCGGCGTTGCCGTTCGCCACCAGCACCGTGACGTCCCGTCGCGCGCCGCTCGCGGGCACGAACCACGCGCCCAGCCGCACGTCGTCGGCCGTGGTCAGCACGACGTCCTGCCCGCGGGCCACGGCCGTCGCCGCCGGCGGCACCGGACCGGGGGAGGGGACGTAGACCAGCTCGCGCTGGAACAGCCACAGGCCCCCGACCAGCAGCGCGACGACGGTCAGGACCACGCCGACGACGACGGCGAGGCGTCGGATCACCCGCGCAGTGTGCCGCAGCCCGGCGTCCTGGGCCTTTCGTGCCGATATATCCCTTTCTGGTAGGGATGTCCACGAAGGGGTGATGCTCATGGAGGTCGCGCTCGTGGCCGAGGAGGCGGCGGGGGTCCGCACGCTGCAGCGCATCGCGCGCAGCGATCACCGTCTGCGCGTCGTGCTGACGGCGAGCGACGCGACCGCGCCCGGGGTGTCCGTGGCGTCGGCCGCCGCGGAGCTCGGGGTGCCGACGCTGCCCGCCGACCGCGTCCGCGACCCGGACCTGGCCGACGATCTCCGCGAGCGGGGCGTCGACGTCCTGCTCAACGTCCACTCGCTGCACCTCGTGAGCCCCGAGGTCCTCGACGCGCCCCGCGTCGGCGCGTTCAACCTGCACCCCGGGCCGCTGCCCGAGGTCGCCGGGCTCAACGCCCCCAGCTGGGCCGTGGCGCGGGGGCACGAGCAGCACGGCGTGACGCTGCACTGGATGGAGCCCGGGATCGACACCGGCGACGTCGTCGACGAGGTGCGCTTCCCGATCACCCCGGACGACACGGCGCTCACCGTCGCGGTGCGCTGCGTGGCCCGCGGGCAGGAGCTCGTCGACCGGCTCCTCGGTCATCTCGAGGACGGCGTCGTGCCCCGGCGCCCGCAGGACCACACGGCCCGCCGCTACTACGGGCGCGGCGTGCCGCACGACGGCTGGGTGCCCTGGACGGCCCCGGCCCGCGAGGTCGCCGACTTCGTCCGGGCCTGCGACTACGGGCCCTACCCCTCCCCGTGGGGCGTGCCTCGCACCCTCCGCGACGGCGCCGAGGAGATCGGGGTGGTCCGCGTAGCGGCGACGGGACGGTCGTGCGCGGGTCGTCTCCCCGGTGAGGTGGACGAGGACGACGAGGGCCCGCTGGTCGCCACCGCCGACGAGTGGGTCCGCCCCCGGCGTCTCGCCGACGGAGCCGTCCTGCGGCGTGGGGACCGCCTGGGAGCTCAGACCACCTGAAGGCCCAGGGCGCGACAGACGTCGGCGGCCTGCTCGGTCGAGACGATCGCGCCGCGCAGCACCGCGGGCGTCTCCGGGGTGATCTCGCCGAGGTCGGCGCCGCGCAGGTCGGCGCCGGTGAGCCGGGCGTGGGTCAGGTCGGTGCCGCGCAGCTTCGAGTCGGTGAGGACGACGTCGCGCAGGTCGGCGCCCGAGAGGTCGGCGTCGGAGAGGTCGACGCGGTCGAGGCGCCAGCCGCGCAGGTGGGAGTCGGCGAGCCGGGCCAGGGCGAGCGAGCAACCGTCGACCGTGAAGGTGACCGCGAGGTCGCGCAGGCCCGAGAGGTCGACGCCGACCATGCGGCAGTCGCGGAAGACCGTGTCGGTGAGGTGGGCGCCGACCAGCTGGGCGCGGGAGAGGTCGACGCCGGTGAGGACGGCGTCGGTGAGGTCGGCGTCGAGCATCTGGGCGGCGGCCAGGGAGCCGCCGTCCACCCGCACCCCGTCGAGCACCGCGCCGCGCAGCCGCACGCCGCCGGCCCGGACGCGGTCGAGCGTCGCCCCGCTCAGGTCGACCCCGGAGAGGTCGAGCTCGTCGAGGACGCAGCGCCGCAGCACCCACGGGGTGCCGTGCCCGCGCTCGAGCCGGTCGCGGAGGCGCTCGGGGTCGGCGCCGCTGAGGTCGGCGTCCGCCACCTCGGGGCCGGCGTCGAGGGCGTCGAGGGGATCGGTCACGGGCGCCGAGTCTGCCCGCCGGGGCCGACGGCGCGGGTCCCCGCCCGTCCGGGGCCGCCGCCCACGAGGGGTACGTTCAACATGATCAACACGTCGGTCAGCCTGCGGAACGTGCCCGTCGCCGCGTGCCTCAGCCCGGGATCGCCGCACCCGAGGGCACGCCGGCGGCGACGTAGCCCTCGTAGAGCTCCTCCCACTCCGGGCTGCGGCCGCCCGGCGCGGTGCCCGTCGTCCCGTCGACCGCGGCGGTGAGGGCCTCGAGGCAGACGTCCCACCCGGCGGCGTTGCGCGACGCCGCGTCCCGCTCGTCCATGAGGTGGGTGAACGTCAGCCGCGACCGGCCGTCGCGCAGCGTCTCGACCTCGAACCACAGCTCCTCGCCGTCCCACGAGAACGCGACCCGGTGCGGCGGCTCGTGCGCGAGGACCGTGCCGGTCCCGCCGTCGCCGTCGGCCTCGAAGGAGAACGTCACCGTCGCGCCCGTCGACCAGGAGGGCGTCGCGACCCGCGCCGGGAACCAGTGCGCGAGCTCGTCGGGGTCGGTGAGCAGCACGAACACCCGCTCGGCGGGGTGCTGGTACTCGCGCACGAAGCGCAGGGCCGGTCGGCCGTCGATCTCGAGGTAGCTACCGGTGGGGTTCACGGGGTGTCCTTCCAGACGCCGGGCAGGGGTGAGGTCTCGTCGAGGCGCCGCCCGAGGGCGTCGAGGCTGTCGGACCACATCCGCCGGTAGGGCGCGAGCCAGACGTCGAGCGCGGCCAGGGGCGCCGGGTCGATCTCGTAGACCCGGCGCTGGGCGTCGGCACGCGCGCGCACCAGCCCCGCCTCGCGCAGCACCCGCAGGTGCTTCGACGTGCTGGGCTGGCTGAGCGCCAGGGCGTCGACGAGCTCGCCGACCGCCCGGGGCCGCTCGCGCAGCAGCCCGAGCATCGCCCGCCGGTGCGGGTCGGCGAGCGCCGCCCACGTCCCGGTGTCCGGCTCGGTGGTCACGGCGACGAGCATGCCTCACTCGGTATATTCCACGCAAGGCATGAAGGTCAGCTCGGTCGACGGGGACCGACGTTGCGGTTGGACCGGAACACGTTGTCCGGGTCATAGGTCTCCTTGATCCGGAGCAGGCGGTCGTACCGGGAGCCGTAGGTCGCCCGCACCCTCTCGTCGCCCTCGTCGGCGGTCTGGAAGTTGACGTAGTTCCCGCCGGTGGAGAACCGCCGGACCCGTTCCCACCCGGCCCGCACCCAGGCGGGGAACCCCTCCGCGCCCGGGTGGCCTGGCTCCCACATGCCGGTGATCGCGAAAACGAAGCGGGCGTCGCGGTTGCCGACCGCCCCGTCGTCGGCCGTGTGATCGCCGATCGCTCCGCCGAGGTGGAGGAAGCCGATCTCGGCCTCGGGGATCGGGCACTCCGCGAACAGCTCCCGTGTCGTCGCGAGCAGCTCGTCGGACAGCTCGGCCACGAACTCGTTCTTCCAGTAGTAGTGGTGGCCCTTGGGCTCGCCGTCGTCGAGGTAGGACTGCACCTCGGTATAGGGCATCGGCCCGACGAGGTCGACGACCGGGTCGGGGATCGCCCGGAGTGGCGTGAGCGCTGCGTCCGCGTCCTCCGGGGCGCCGCTGAAGCAGACGACCATGGCGCAGACCTTGCGGCCGTGCCACGCGTCAGGGACGAACGGTGCCGGCGGGGCGTGCAGCATCAGCATCCAGACGCTGAGCTCCCGGGGAGCCTCGGCGGCGATCGTGCGGTACGCGCGGAGGACGTCGTCGGCCCGGTCGAACGGCCACAGGATCAGCCCGCCGTGGACGGTCGGCCCGACCTCGTGCAGCCGGAACGTGAACGAGGTGACCACGCCGAGGTTCGCGCCGGCGCCGCGGATCGCCCAGAACAGGTCGGGGGACTCGTCGCGGCTCGCGCGCCGGACCCGGCCGTCGGCGGTGACGATCTCGACCTCGAGGAGGTTGTCCACCGTCCACCCGAACCGTCGGCTCAGGTAGCCCATGCCGCCGCCCAGCGTCAGCCCCGCCACCCCGACCTCCGAGATGAACCCCAGCGGCGTCGCGAGTCCGTGGAGCTGGGTCTCGCGGTCGACGTCCCCCAGCACGCAGCCCGCCTGCACCGTCGCCGTCCGGGCGACCGGGTCGACGTCGACCCCGCGCAGCGCGGACATGTCGAGGGTGAGTCCGCCGTCGGAGAGCGCGGTGCCCGCGATGTGGTGGCCTCCGCCCCGGACCGAGAGTGCGAGGGCGTGCTCGCGAGCGGCGCCGACGGCGGCGACGACGTCGGCGGTCCCCGTCGGGCGCACCACCAGGGCGGGCGTCTTGGCGATCAGCCCGTTCCACAGCAGAGTCGCGTCCCCGAAGCCGTCGTCTCCCGGGCGGAGCAGCGCGCCGCGCAGCTGCGCGCGGAGCTCCTCGTGGGCGGCGGTGGATCGGGTCGTGGTGGTGGACATCGGGACCTCACCTCGCGGCGGCGACTCGGACTGCAGACGACGCTAGGGACGGCGGGCCGCGCCCCGCATCGGGCGGGCTGTGCAGGTCGCGGAGTCCGGCGTGGGTGGTTCTGTGCAGCCGGCTACACGAGCCCGTGCTCGTAGGCGTAGGCCGTGGCCGCGGCGCGGGAGGACACGCCGACCTTGGCGAAGATGTTGGCGAGGTGCCGGGCGACGGTCTTCTCACTGAGGACCAGGTCCGCGGCGATGACGCGGTTGGTCCGGCCGGTCGCCACGAGGCGGAGCACCTGTACCTCGCGGTCGGTCAGGCCGCCCGCCGGGTCGGTCGCGCGGGTCAGCACGGCCACCCGCGCGAGGTCGGGCGCGGCGCCGAGCGCGGCGAAGACACGTCGGGCGGCGTCGAGCTCCATCTCCGCGGCGTCGTCGTCACCGAGGTCCCGGCAGGTCATCGCGAGGAGCACCCGGACCCGGGCGGCGTGGTGGGGGACGTCGAGCTGCTGCCACTCCCGCCAGGCCGCACGCGAGGTGGCGAGTGCATCCACCGGCCGGCCCTCCGCGCGCAGGACGGCGCCCGCCGCCTGGGCCGCCATCGCCCGCAGCAGCTCGACCTCCGACCGTGCGGCGAGGACGGCCAGCTCGTCCGCCGCGGCGCGGGCCGCCGCCGTGTCGCCGGCCGTCAGGAGGACCTCGACGTGCGCGGCCAGCAGCGCGGGCCGGTCGGGTGCGGGCGCCTCCGCGAGCGCACGCCGCAGCGCCGCGGCCGCCACGTCGCCCCGGCCCTGGGCGAGTCGCAGCAGCGCCAGACCGGGCTGGGGCTGGCGGCCCCAGCGGGAGCACTCGCGATAGGCCGCGTCCGCCTCGGCGACCCGCCCGTGCAGCCGGTGCAGCTCGGCGACCTGGTAGAACGCCCCGCCCGCCGCCGGGTGTCCGGAGGCCCCGGTCTCCGGGCCATCCGATGGGGCGGCGAGGCGCTCGCAGGCCTCACTGGCCGCCTCGGCCGCCTCGGGCCACGCACCCTGCAGCAGCAGGATCTCGGCGCGGTGGACCAGGCACTGACCCCGGAAGGGGACGAGGTCGGGCTGGGCGGCGCACCACTGCGTCAGCGCCGAGGTCCATGCTCGGGCCCGTCGGAGATCGGAGATCTCCTGGCAGGCCTGGATCACGGCGCAGTAGGCGATGCCGGCGACGGTCGGCGACAGCTCGCCCGCCGTGGCCGCGACCATCACCTCGTCGAACAGCGCCGCGGCGTCGGCGCTCCTCCCGGCCGCAGCGAGCGCCTCGCCCCGGCCGAGCCGTCCGAGCGCCATCAGGTCCGGGTCGGCGAAGCGCTCGCCGATCACGCCCACCTGCTCGTACGTGGCGCGCGCGGCCGCGGGGTCGCCCGCGCCCAGCTGGGCGATGGCCACCGGCACCAGCAGGTAGCCCTGTTCGGGGCAGTCGTACCGGCCCTCGTCCAGCAGCCGGTGCGCGCGCCCCAGCCACCCGCCGGCCCGGATCTCCTCGCCACGCAGCAGCAGACCGAAGCCGAGCCAGAACGCGCAGCGGGCGGCCGCGACCTCCTCGCCGCGGCCCAGGCACTCCCGATGACCGCGCTCCCGGAGCGCGTCGCACTCGCCGTCCCGCCCGGTCAGGTACGCGGCGACGGCGAGCCGCTCGAGATTCTGCGGTGCCGAGTCCGGCCTCGTCGTCGGCGTGCGACAGCTCGGCGTAGGCGTCCTGCCACCGCCTCCGACCGAAGCACGCGCGACCGCGCTCGAGCGCACGGGAGGTCGGGACCCCGCGCGCGCCGCCGGTCATCTCCGTCGGGCGGCGATCTCGTCCCGGCGCGCGGCCGAGGCCGGCACGCCGCCGATCGCCCAGTCGTCGGGCGCCACCTGGATGATCCGGCCGCGCACCCGCGACCGCGTCGCGTCGAGGACCTCGACGATCAGGTCGGTGACCTCGGCGAGCAGCCGGTGGCGCTGCTCCACCGGCCGGCCCTCGAGGACGATCGCGGTGAAGTAGGGCGCGGGCTCACTGTCCGGATTCGCGGCCGTCTCGCCGGCCGTCGCCCAGTGCTCCCGCGCGTGGACCGTCACGTAGGCCCGGACGCGCTCGAGCGGTGACTCGAGCACCTCGGCGTAGCGCCGGCTCAGGAGCTCGAGCAGGCGGGCGTGCTCGGCGGGGGAGTGGTCGCCCTCGACCACGTGCACCTCGAGGATCGGCACGTCAGGTCACCGGCCCTGCTCCCGCTCGCGCGCCAGCTCGAGGGCGATGTCGATGATCATGTCTTCCTGGCCGCCGACGAGGCCCAGCTCGCCGCAGCGGCGCAGGATGTCGGGGACGGGGACCTTGTAGCGCTCGCCGGCGTGCTCGGCGTGGAGCAGGAAGCTCGAGTAGACCCCGGCCCATCCCTGGGTGATGGCGTTGCGGTCCATCTTGGGCCAGCGGTGCAGGTAGGGGCGCACGACGTCCTCGGCGGCGTCCAGCAGCGCGGTGACGTCGAGCCCCGTCTCGATGTCCATCCGGTCGAACACCGCAGCGATCACCTCGGTGGGGGAGTTGCCGGAGCCGGCGCCGAGCGCGCAGAGCGAGCCGTCGATCTCCTTGACCCCGACCTCGGCGGCGATCACCGAGTTCGCGACACCGAGGGAGAGGTTCTGGTGGCCGTGGTAGCCGACCCAGGCCTCGTCGCCGACCTCGGCGAGCAGGGCCTCGAAGCGGGCGCGGGCGTCGTGCATGAGCAGCGCGCCGGCGGAGTCGGTGACGTACGGGCACTGGCAGCCGGCGTCGACCATGATCCGGGCCTGCTTCGCGAGGTCCTCCGGCGACGTCCGGTGGGCCATCATGAGGAACCCGACGGTCTCCATGCCCAGGTCGCGGGCCACCCCGAAGTGCTGCGGGCTGACGTCGGCCTCGGTGCAGTGGGTGGCGACGCGCACGATCTCGGCGCCGGCGTCGTGGGCGCGGCGCAGGTCGTCGACGGTGCCGATGCCGGGCACGAGCAGCACCGCGATCCGGGCCTGGGTGGCCTCCTCGCGGGCGGCGGCGATGAGCTTGAGCTCGTCGGTGTGGGAGAAGCCGTAGTTGAAGCTCGACCCGCCCAGCCCGTCGCCGTGGGTCACCTCGATGACCTCGACCCCGGCCCGGTCCAGCGCCCGGACGGTGTCGCGGACCTGTTCCTCGGTGAACTGGTGGGCCTGCGCGTGGCTACCGTCGCGCAGCGTCGTGTCGGTGATCCGGACGTCGTGCCGGATCTCGGGCCGTGCTCCCGCGCGCTCGCTCATGCCGCTGCCTCCGTCATCTCCGCCGCCACCAGCTCGCCGACCTGCGCCGCGGCGGCCGTCATGATGTCGAGGTTGCCTGCGTACTCCGGCAGGAAGTCGCCGTTGCCCTTGACCTCGAGGAACACCGCCACGCGCCCGCGCCCGCCCCACTTGTCGGTGGGTGGGTCGAACTGCGGCTCGGCGCGCATCGCGTAGCCGGGCACGTACTGCTGGACGCGGGCGACCATCGCGTGCACCGAGGCCGCGACCGCGTCGGTGTCGGCGTCCGGCGGGAGCGAGCAGAACACCGTGTCGCGCATGATCATCGGGGGCTCGACGGGGTTCAGGATGATGATCGCCTTGCCCTTCGCGGCGCCCCCGACCTCCTCGACGGCCTTCGCCGTGGTCTCGGTGAACTCGTCGATGTTGGCGCGCGTGCCCGGACCGGCCGAGCGGGAGGCCGCCGACGCGACGATCTCGGCGTAGTCCACCGTCGCCACCTGCGAGACCGCGGCGACGATCGGGATCGTCGCCTGGCCGCCGCAGGTGATCATGTTGACGTTCGGGGCGTCGAGGTGGTCGGGCATGTTCACCGCCGGGCACACCATCGGCCCGAGGTGCGCAGGCGTCAGGTCGATCGCCCGGATGCCGGCCTCGGCGTAGCGGGGCGCGTTCGCCGCGTGCGCCTTGGCCGAGGTGGCCTCGAAGACGATGCGGGGCAGCGGGTCCTGGCGCAGGAGCCAGTCGACGCCCTCGGACGAGGTGGCCACGCCCATCGCTCTGGCTCGCTCCAGCCCCTCGGACTCGACGACGCCGACCATGGCGGTGACCTCGATGCGCGCACTGCGCGCGAGCTTGGCCAACAGGTCGGTGCCGATGTTGCCCGGGCCGACGATCGCGGCGGGGACCTTCGCGGGCGCACTCATGGATGCACTCTGGCACCGCTCAGCGCCGCGGTGGAACCACCGCGTTCCGCTCCGTGGGACTGGTGATCGGACTGCGCCGTGGTGCGGGCACCGCGACGGACCTGGCCCCGGGGGTGCACACCGTGAGCCGGGCCCGGCCCGCGGCGGCGACGACGTCCTCCACGGTGCGGCCCAGCACGGCGCGGGTGAACAGACGTGTCGGGCCGGCCACCGAGAGCCCCCCGAGCGGGCGCGCGTCGCCGTCGACGACCGCGGCGGCCACCGACGTCCGCCCCGCCTGGAACGACGACGACACGAGGTAGCCGGCCACCCGGGCGGCCGCGAGCTCGTCGGCGAGCAGCGTCCGGTCCGGCGGGTCCAGGCCCTCGTCACGGCAGAGCCGCGCGATCCGCTCGTCGACCTCCGCGGGCGCGAGCCGCGCCAGCGCGGCCTTCCCGCAACCACCCCGCCAGGCCGGCGCCCGCAGGCCGACGCGGTTGTCCATCGTCGCCCGGCCCATCGAGTCCGGCGCGGCCTCCCGGTGCAGGTAGACGACCCAGCCGCCGACGAGCTGCCCGACGTGGACCTCCTGGCCGGCGTGGCGCAGCAGCCCGCCCAGGGCGCCCTCGACGGCGGCGACGAGCCCGGTGCGCTCGATGATCTGCCCGGCCAGGCCCACGAGCAGTGGGCCCAGCCGCCAGCCGCGACCGGGCACCGTCTCGAGCAGCCCCTCCGTCGCGAGCGTCGTGGCCAGCACGTGGACCGTCGAGCGGGGGATGCCGCTGCGGGCGGCCAGCGCGCGGGTGGAGAGCACGTCCACGCCCGGGTCGAAGGCGCGCAGCAGGGCGGCCGCCTTGCCGACCGCGGACACCATCGGCCGAGTTTCCGCAGCGCAGGCAGCCATGTCCAGACCTCACCGTGTCCAGCCCTGCGGGACACGACGCTGGGTCCGGGTCGCCCGCCCGCCCTAGCGTCCGCCGGCATGGCCCGCGTCTTCCAGGTCCCGGCCGGCAGCAGCCGGTCCGGTGCGCGGCGCGCGGCGGGGACCCCGGCCGTCCCGGCCCCGGCGCGCGCGCCCGCGTCGGGCGAGCAGAAGGCCGGCATCGTCGCGGGCTACCTCGCGCCCCACCCGCCGCACCTCGTGTACGCGGAGAACCCGCCGCAGAACGAGCCCCGCTCGACGGGCGGCTGGGAGGTCCTGCGCTGGGGCTACGAGGAGCTGCGCCGACGGCTGCGCGCCCACAACCCCGACGTGCTCGTGGTGCACGCGCCGCACTGGATCACGATGGTCGGCCACCACGTCAATTGCGTCCCGAACCCACGCGGGATCTCCGTCGAGCCGATCTTCCCGCACCTGTTCCGGTACCACTACGACTTCCGCACCGACGTCGACCTCGCCGAGGCGATCGTCGAGGAGGGCGAGCGCGCGGGCCTCGTGACCAGCGCGCTGCGCGAGGACGGCGTCCGCGTCGACTACGCGACGATCGGCGCGCTGCACCTGGCGAACCCGGACTGGGACCTGCCGGTCGTGTCGCTCTCGGCCAACAACAACCCCTACTACTACTCCGACGCCTCGCTCGCCGAGATGGAGACGCTCGGCGCCGCCACCCGCCGCGCGATCGAGCGCACCGGTCGGCGCGCGGTGCTGCTGGGGTCGAACTCGCTCTCGCACCTGCACTGGGACACCGAGCCGGATGTCCCCGAGGACATGAGCGCCGAGCGCCCGTTCAACCATGCGCAGTACGCGGGCGACATGGAGCTCCTGCAGACGATCCGCGAGGGCCCGACATCGCGGCTCAAGGACGCCGTCCCGAAGCACATCGAGGCGACGTCGTCGGAGACCAAGGCCGGCAGCCTCACCTGGCTGCTCGCCGCGATGGGCTGGCCCGACATCGCCGGCGACGTCCTGGCCTACGGCACCGTGATCGCGACCGGCAACGCCGTCGTGGAGTGGGTCCCGTGACGCCGGCGGCGCTCGTCCCCGCCATGCCCCATCTCCTCGCCGGCGACCCCGCCCCGAGCTGGGCCGAGCTGGCGCGCGCCACACGCACCGTCGGCGACCGCCTGCGCGCCGCCGGCGTCGACACCGTGCTGCTGCTCTCGACGCAGTGGTTCACCGTGCTCGGGCACCAGGTGCAGTGCGACGCCCGGCTGCGGGGACGGCGGACCGACGAGAACTGGTACCGCTACGACTACGGGCACCTCGACCACGACCTCGCGATCGACACCGACCTCGCCCACCGCTGGGCCGACGCGATCGACGCCGCCGGCATGCAGGCCCGCCGCACGCTCTACGAGGGCTTCCCCGTCGACACCGGCACGATCGTCGCGTCGCGGCTGCTGGACCCGCACGGGCAGGGCCGCTGGGCCCTGGTCTCGTGCAACCTCTACGCCGAGCCCTCGGCGATGGCGGAGGTCGCGGCGGCCGGGGTGCGGGCGGCGCGGGATCTGGGCCGCACGCTCGGCGTCGTCGCCGTCAGCGGGCTGTCCTCCGGCCTCACGGGACGCTGGATCACCCCCGCCGAGGACCGCGTCGAGGACGCCCACGACCGCTGGAACCGCAAGGTCCTCGATGCGATCCGGGCCGGCGACCGCGACGAGGTCCTCGCCATCAGCCCGCAGTACGCCGCGGCGGCGCAGGCCGACAGCCAGTTCCGCGCGTTCGCGTTCCTCGACGGTGCCGGGGTGGTCGACGGCCCGGGCGAGGTCCTGGCCTACGGCCCGGTGTGGGGCACGGGGGCGGCGGTCGTGTGGTGGGGCGAGCAAACCGAGAAGGAGTCCTGATGGCACGGGCAGTGGGGTTCATCGAGGCCGAGGGGTTCGTGCCGGTGTTCGACGCCGTCGACGCCATGGTCAAGGCGACCGAGGTCGAGGTCCGCGGGGCCGTGCGCCTCGGCGGCGGGCTGGTGGCCGTGGCCGTCACCGGCGACCTCGCGACGGTCGAGGAGGCCGTCGAGGTCGGCGAGGAGGTCGCCCGCGCGGTCTCCGGGCGCGCCGTGAAGTCGATCGTCTTCGCGAGCCCGTGCCTGCCGGTGCAGGCGCTCGCGGGTGACATGGCGATGGTGGGGAGCTGATCGTGGCCGAACGTGGTGCCGGAGCCATCGGGATCCTCGAGACGCGCGGCGTCGTGGCGCTCGCGGCGGGGATCGAGGCGATGATGAAGACCGCCGACGTCGAGACCGTGACCGTCGACCGGGTCTCGAGCGGCTACCTCGCGGTCGCCGTCCGCGGCTCGCTCGCCGCGGTGCGCCAGGCCGTGAACGCCGGGTCCGCCGCCGTCGAGCAGTACGGCGAGCTGCGCGCGGCCCAGGTGTACCCGAAGCCCCACGGGGTCTCGGTCGGGCTGCTCGAGAACGGGAGCGCCGACCGGCTCACACGGGCGATCGAGTCCTCATGATCCTCGGGGAGGTCGTCGGACGGGTCTGGTCCGAGCGCGCGGTGGACGGGCTGGGCGGCGTGCGCATGGTGCTGGTGCGCGAGCCGGAGTCCGGAGAGCGGCGGGTCGCGGTCGACCTGCTCGACGCCGGGACGGGCTCGACGGTGCTGGTCGCCACCGACGAGGCCGCCGCCGCGGTGACCGGGCGCAGCTGTGTGGACGCAGCCGTGATCGCACTCGTCGCCGGCTGGGACCAGCCGTGAGCCCACCCTGGATCGTCGGCCTCGACGACCCCGCCGCCGCCGACCCCGCCCTCGTCGGCGGGAAGGGCGCCGGGCTGCGTCGCCTGGTGGCCCTGGACGCGCGCGTGCCGAAGGGCTTCGTCGTGTCGACCGCCGCGTTCGCCGCGGCGATGGAGGGCGCCGACGACCTCGAGTCCTCGTTGCGCGACGTGGGCCCGGACACCCCGGTCGACGTCCTCGAGGAGGCCGCAGGCCGGGCGCGGGCGGCCCTGCTCGGCGAAGCGCGGTCGGGCCTCGTGCTCGAGGCCGTGCGGGAGGCGTACACCGCGCTCGTCGGCCCGGACACCCGCGTCGCGGTGCGGTCCTCGGCCGTCGGCGAGGACGCGGCGGGCGCGTCGTTCGCCGGCGAGCACGACACCTACCTGGAGATCCGGGGTCCCGACGCCGTCGCCGACGCGGTGGCGCGCTGCTGGGCGAGCCTCTACACCGCGCGGGCGGTCTCCTACCGGCAGCGCGCGGGCGGGGACGCGGGCGCCATGGCCGTCGTCGTCCAGGAGATGGTGACGGCGCGCGCGGCCGGCGTGTTCATGACGCTCAACCCCGCCAACGGCGACCGCTCGACCGTCGTCTGCGAGGCCGTCTGGGGGCTCGGCGAGCCGCTGGTCTCCGGCGAGGTGACCCCCGACCGCTTCGTCATCGACAAGATCAGCGGCGAGATCGTGCGCCGGGAGATCGCCGTCAAGCCGACACGGATGACGCGCACCGACGAGCGTCCGGGCACGGTGGTCGCCGAGGTCCCGCCCGAGGACCGCGACCGTCCCTGCCTGGACGACGCCGAGCTCGCCGAGCTGCTCGCGGTCGCGCGGCGCGTCGAACGCGACGCCGGGACGCCCCAGGACGGCGAGTTCGCCGTCGCCGATCCGGGCGGACCGTCGCACATCCACCTGCTCCAGACCCGACCCGAGACGGTGTGGAGCACCCAGGCGCCCCGTTCGGCGACCGGTGGTACGGGCGCCGGCTCGGCGCTCTCCGCCGTCCTCGCCACCCTCACCCGCTCGTCCCCGCAGGAAGGCACCGGCCATGGCGGCTGACCGTTTCCCCAGCCCGTTCGAGGTCCCGACGCCGGACGGCGCCGAGGGCTGGGAGTCGATGTACGACTGGTACCACCTCTTCGGTCCCGAGCGCCGCGAGCTCGACGAGCAGCGGTTCTGGTTCGCCGACCGCCTGCACCACCCCGACGTGCTGCATCCCTACGACGAGATCCAGTGCGAGTGCTGGTGGCAGGCGCTCGGCGCGTTCAACACGCGGGTCTTCGCGATGCCGCCGGCGTTCGGCGTCGACCAGCGCATCGTCAACGGGCGCCTCTACGTCACCCCGGTGCCGGCGCCGCCGGAGGACATCGCGGCGCGCGCCGAGGAGTTCGGGAAGCGCGCGGGGCACTACTACGAGCGCTGGGACGCGATCTACGACGAGTGGCGCACCAAGGTCATGGCGAAGCTCGAGGAGATCCGCGCGCTGCGCTTCGACCCGCTGCCCGACCTCGAGCCCGAGGAGACCGTCTACCAGCACACGGGGCACTCCGCGGGGTTCCGCATGATCCGGGACTTCGACCGGCTCGTGCTCACGATGTACGAGACGTACCAGTACCACTTCGAGCTGCTCAACATCGGCTACGCGGCCTACCTGACGTTCTTCGGGATGTGCCGGGCGGCGTTCCCCGACATCTCCGACCAGTCGATCTCGCGGATGGTCGGCGGCCTGCGGGTGGATCTCTACCGGCCCGACGACGAGCTCAAGCGGCTCGCGAAGGAGGCGGTGCGCCTCGGGCTGGCCGACCGCATCAACGCCACGGAGGACGCGGCGTCGCTGTTCGCCGACCTGCGCTCCGACGCGGCGGGCACCGAATGGGTGGCCGACTGGGAGCGCACGGCCGACCCGTGGTTCCTCATCAACACCGATCCCGGCCACCCCGGCGGGTACCACACCTACCCCACCTGGGCCGACGACCCGAACATCCCGCTGGCCTCGGTGCGCGAGTACCTGCGCCGGCTCGCCGACGGGACGACGATCGACCGGCCGACCGAGGAGGTCCTCGCCGAGCGGGACCGGATCACCGCGGGCTACCGCGAGCTGCTCCCCGAGGCCGAGCGCGCGACCTTCGACGACACCCTCGCGCTGGCGCGCCAGGTGTTCGTCTACATCGAGGAGCACGTGCTCTACATCGAGCACTGGATGTGGGCGACGTTCTGGGCGAAGTCCCACGAGCTCTCGCGGGCCCTGGCCGCGATGGGCGAGTTCGACGAGCCCGAGGACATGTTCTTCCTGCGCCGCTACGAGGTCGCCGAGGCGATCTACGACTGCGTCGCCGGCTGGTCGGTCGGCTCGCGACCCCGCGGCGCGGACTACTGGCGCCCGATCATCGCCCGGCGCCGCGAGATCTACACCGCGCTGCGGGCGTGGGAGCCGCCGCCGGCGCTCGGCCCGCCGCCGACGACGATCGACGAGCCGTTCACCGTGATGCTCTGGGGGATCACGACGTCGACGGTGGCGGAGTGGCTGCGCTCCGACTCCGAGGAGGGCGTGCTGCGGGGGACCGCGGGGTCGCCCGGCGTCGTCGAGGGCCCGGTCCGCGTCGTCACCCACCCCTCGGAGCTGCCGTCGATCGAGCCCGGGGACATCCTCGTCTGCCCGGCCACGTCGCCGTCCTGGGCGCCGGTCTTCGGTCGCGTCGCGGCCACGGTCTCCGACGTCGGCGGGATCATGAGCCACACCGCGATCGTCTGCCGCGAGTACGGGCTGCCGGCCGTCGTCGGCACCGGGAACGCGGTCTCGACCCTGCGCACGGGGCAGCGGGTGCGGGTGGACGGGAGTGCCGGAGTGGTGACGGTGCTGGAGCCGGCGTGACGTCCTGTGCTCCACCGCCGGGCGACCGGCCGGGCCCGCCCGCGCCGGTCGACGCCGTCCGGTCCCGACGTCGCCAGGCATTGCGCCGCACGCGCGGGGCGACCGGCACCCTGCTGCTGGACATGGGCGGCGTCGTGATCCCGACGCTGTTCGAGTCGACGGCGGTGCCCGGGTTCCCGGCCGGCCCGATCGGCGTGGACGCCGAGTACCGCGCCGTCGAACGGGGCGAGCTCCAGGAGCGTGACTACTGGGCGAAGCTCGCCGCGCGCCGCCCGGACATCGACATCGGGTCGCTGTGGCGCGACTGCTCCTACGTGCGGTCCGAGGTGCTGCGGCTGATCGCCCGGGTGGCCGGTCGCGTGCGGGTCGTCGCCTTCACCAACGACATGGCGCACTGGTTCGGCGACGACTGGCCGCAGCGGTTCCCCGCGGTCGCCGAGTTCGACGGCGTGCTCGAGGCGGCGAAGCTCGGGGTGCTCAAGCCCGACCCCGAGGCCTTCCGGGCGGCCGCGGCGGCGCTCGGGGAGGACCCGCGGCGCTGCCTGTTCGTCGACGACCTCGCCGCCAACCTCGACGGCGCCCGCCGGGCCGGGATGGCCGCCGAGCTGTTCGAGGTGACCGACCCGGCGGGATCGACGGCCCGGGTCGCCCGGGCGCTCGGGCTGCCGGCCGAGGAGCCGGCACGTCGGAGGGTGTGGTCGCCGTGAGCACTCCGGAAGAGCGACTCGGCGAGCTGGGGCTGGAGCTGCCGCCCCTGCGGCGCCCCGCGGGCCGCTACCGCGGCTGGACGATGGCCGGGGACACGCTGCACCTCGCAGGCCAGGGCGCCGACGGGCACGTCGGGCGACTGGGCGCGGACCTCGGGGTCGCCCAGGGCTACGCCGCGGCCCGGGGATGTGCGCTGAACCTGCTGGCCCAGGCCCGCGACGCGCTGGGCTCGCTCGACCGCGTCGCCCAGGTCCTCGTCCTGCGGGGCTACGTCACGTGCACCGAGGACTTCACCGACCAGCCGGGGGTCGTCGACGGGGCGTCCGACCTGCTCGCCGAGGTGTTCGGGGCGCGCGGGGAGCACGCGCGCACCGCGATCGGGGTGCGGGCGCTGCCGCGGGGGTTCGCCGTCGAGCTGGACGCGATGGTCCGTGTCCGCTGAGCGCGTGACGTACGGGGACGACCCGTCGCAGTTCGTGGAGGTCAGCCGAGGCTCGGGTGCCGGGACCGTGGTGCTGCTGCACGGCGGCTTCTGGCGGGCGCGGGTCGGGCTCGACCACATCGCGCCGGTCGCCGCGGAACTGCACGCCCGCGGCCACACGGTGTGGAACGTCGAGTACCGGCGCGTCGGTCAGGCGCCGTGGCCCGCGACGCTGGACGACGTCGCGGCGGCGGTGTCCCTGGTCGAGGCGCCGTGCGTGGTCGTCGGCCACTCCGCGGGCGGGCACCTGGCGACGTGGGTGGCGTCCCGCGTCCCGGTGGCGGGCGTGGTGTCGCTGGCGGGCGTGCTGACGCTGGCCGACGCCGCGCGCGACGGCGTCGGCGGCACGGCCGTGCCCGACCTCGTGGGCGGGATGCCCGACGAGGTACCCGAGCGCTACGCCGAGGCCGACCCCGCGGCGCACCTGCCGCTCGGCGTGCCCGTGCGCGCCGTCCACGCCCCCGACGACGACCGCGTGCCGATCGCCGTCAGCCGCCACTACGTCGCCGCCGCCCGCGCGGCCGGCGACGACGCGGTGTTCGTGGAGGTCCCGGGCGACCACTTCACCGTCGTCGACCCGACCCACGAGACCTGGCCCGTCGTGCTCGGGCACATCACCGATCTCCTGGGCTGAGTGCCAGCCTGGGGGCCACGCTGGCACTCAACGTCAGGAAACCCCCCCGGATCATGGGTCAGGCGTAGGGGTAGCCCCGGCCTGCGTAGTCGAAGCCGCCGAGCTCGAGGCGCGTGTGGTCGGGCGCCTGGGGCGAGGCGTAGTAGGCGCGGATCTCGGTGATGAGGCCCTCGTCGTCGAACTCGTACCACTCGGCACCACGCAGGATCACCCCGAGCGAGCCCTTGTGGTGGGTCCACTCGCAGACCGCCTGCCGGCGGGGCTCGTCGACGACGATCGCGTCGACGGTCCACGACGACCCCCGCTCGCGCACCGCCGTCGCCCAGCGCTGCGCGATCACCCGGGCGCCCTTCCACGGCCCGTCGTACATGTCCGGCGGGAAGTAGTGGCGCGCGTTGCCCGAGAGGAAGGCGGCGATCCCGTCGGCGTCGCCGGCCGTGCAGGCGTCCATGTAGCCCCGCACCGTCGCCTCCAGCGCCGCCGCCGTCGTGCCGCCGACCGAACCTGCTGCTGCTGCGCTCACCGCGCTCCTTCCGTGGACCCGTGTGGGGCGAGGATGCGGATTTCCTGACGTTGAGTGCAAGCGTGGCCCCCACGCTTGCACCAGGATGCCCGCGTGGCGGCGAGCGGGCGGGTGCGGCAGGACGAGGTCTACCGGGGCGGGATCACGGGGCGGCGGCCGGTGGTGCCGACTGCGTTCCCGGCGCTGGAGCGCCGCGCGCGGTGGTCGATGTCGCGGCGCGCGTACGCCTACGTCGCGGGCGGGGCCGGCAGCGAGGAGACCGTGCGCGCCAACCGGGCCGCGTTCGAGCGCCTGCGCGTCGTGCCGCGGATGCTGCGCGGGGTGGGGGAGCGCGACACCTCCGTGGAGCTGTTCGGGCAGCGCCTCGCGCACCCGCTGCTGCTCGCGCCGGTCGGCGCGCTCGACCTCGTGCATCGCCGTGCCGACCTCGCCGTCGCCGAGGGGGCCGCGAACGCGGGCGTCCCGATGATCGTCTCGAACCAGGCGGGCTTCCCGATGGAGGAGATCGGGCCGCGCGCCCGCGCCGGTGCCGGCTGGTGGTTCCAGCTCTACTGGTCGACGTCCGACGACCTCGTCGACAGCTTCCTCGCCCGCGCCGAGGCCGCCGGGGCCGGCGCGGTCGTCGTCACCCTCGACACGACCGTGCTCGGCTGGCGCCCGCGCGACCTCGACCTCGGGCACCTGCCGTTCGCGCGCGGCCTGGGCATCGCGCAGTACACGTCGGACCCGGTGTTCGCCCGCCTCACCCGCGAGACCGCCGCGGGTCCGCGTCGCCCGACCCCGCCCCCCACCCCGGCCGCGGTGCGGACCCTGGTGGAGATCAGCCGCAACCACCCCGGGCGCTTCGCCGACAACCTGCGCTCGCCCCTGCCGCGTGCCGCGGTGGAGACGTTCCTGCGGGTCTACTCGCGCCCGTCGCTGAGCTGGGACGACATCGCGACGCTGCGCTCCCGCACGCGGCTGCCGGTCGTGCTCAAGGGCGTCCTGCACCCCGACGACGCCCGTCGCGCGCTCGACGCCGGCGTCGAGGGCGTGCTCGTGAGCAACCACGGCGGCCGCCAGGTCGACGGGTCCGTCGCCAGCCTGGACGCCCTGCCCGGCGTCGTCGAGGCCGTCGATGGGCGGGCGCCGGTGCTGCTCGACTCGGGGGTGCGCAGCGGGTCCGACGTCGCCCGCGCGCTCGCCCTCGGCGCGACGGCGGCCTGCCTCGGGCGCCCGTTCGCCTACGGCCTCGCGCTGGCCGGGGCCGCGGGGGTCGCCCAGGTGACCCGCGACGTGCTCGCAGAGCTCGACCTCACGCTCGCCCTGGCCGGCGCGCGCACCCCCGCGGATCTCGAGCTCGCCCCGTTCGCCTCCACGGAACCCGGGGTGCCGACGCCGAGGTGATCGCGACAGGGTGGAGCCCATGAGTCGGGTGCTGCTGATCCGCCACGGCGAGACCCACGGCTACTTCGACGACGTCGGGCTCACCGACCACGGCGAGGCGCAGGCGCGGGCCAAGGGCAAGGAGCTCGCGGCCGTCCTGCCCGCCGGGGCGCGGGTGACGATGCCGCACGCGCCGACCGCGCGCGGCACGGCGACGGCGGTGACGCTGCGGGAGGTGATGCTCGCCGAGCTCGGCCCGGACTCCGACGTCTCCGTCGGCGAGCTGGTCCCCGACGCCCGCTTCGACAGCCTCCAGTTCCTCTACGGGGGCGAGGCGCGGGAGTCGTCCGGGGTCGCGAAGCTCCGGCTCGGGTTCGAGGGCGAGCTTCCCGACTGGGCCCGCGCCTTCGACCGCTTCGACACCGACTTCGGCGCGGGCTCCAAGCTCGGCGGACCGATCGACCGCTGGATGGTGTCGACCGACCTGCACTTCGAGCCGCCCCAGGTGATCGCCTACCGGGCGTGGGCGGGGATCCGGGCGCAGGAACCGGGCACCGTGGCGCTCGCCAGCTCGCACTCCGCGCTCCTGCGGGCCTTCGCCAGCGCGGCCCTGGGCCACGACGTCGGCGAGCCGCGCAACCTCGAGCACGTCGACGTCGAGGTCCACGGGGGCCGCGCGACCGTCACCTACCGCGACGAGCAGGCCGAGGTCGACGTCCCGGCCGAGGTGCCGCCGTGGCTGGACCCGGCGTATCTCGACCGGGGGGAGCGCGCCGCGCACCGCTGGTGAGGGCCTGGCCGGTGCCGTGAGGTGCGACCCGCGACCCGAGCGTGACGTTTCGGCGCCCCCTGCCGCGCCTATGCTCGAGGGTCCGCACCCCTCGTTCCTCGGGAGCACCCGTCATGTCTGTCGCCGACACCCTCGCCCGCTGGCGGGTACGGCTGACCGGGGAGCGCGGACCCGTCGGGCCGTCCCCGGTCTCCGACCCCTCGGAGTCCGACGCCGGTCACGACCCGCGCACCGCCGCCTCGCGGGTCGCGGGGGGCGAGCACACCGAGCACCAGGGCGACCAGGGTGCGGTCACGGGCACGGGCGAGACCGACGAGTTCGTCGGGCGCGCCGCGGGCCGCGACCTCGGGTACGCGGGCGAGACGGGTGCCGAGGCCCGTCGCGAGGCCGAGCGGGGCCGATGATGAGCGCCGACCAGGACGACCGGGGCACCCGGTCCCGCGTCGCCGACGCCATGAGCCCGAAACACAGCGTTCTCTGGGTGCACCGTGTCGGCGCTGTCGTCGTCGCGGTCGTCATCGCGACGATCGGCGTCCTGGGCTTCGTCGGCGGCCTCGGCTTCTTCGACACCGAGGGCGCCACGATGGCCGGCGGGCTGTCGACCAACGGGGCGCTCTCCACCGTCTCCGTGGTCACGGCCGTGGTCCTGCTGGCCGCCGCCGGGCGCGGTGGCAAGCTCGCGTCGACGGTGATGATCGTGATCGGTGCGCTCTTCCTGGTCTCCGCGTTCGGCAACCTCGCGGTGATCGGGACCCCGTACAACCTGCTGGCGTTCCGCCTCCCCAACGTCTTCTTCTCGATCGGCGCGGGCCTCGTGCTGCTCCTGCTCGGGGCGTACGGACGCGTCTCGTCGAAGCTGCCGCCGGACAACCCCTACCGCCTCGAGCGCGGCGAGGACGACGACGAGCCCGAGGACGCCCACCGGCAGTCCTACCCGGCCTCGCCCGCCCAGGCCGCGGCCGACGCCGCGATGGCCGCGGCGGCGCGCGCGATCGCGCAGGGGACCGCCGACGGCGAGCAGCGCCGCCGCATGAAGGCGGCCGACGAGGCCCGCAACCACGAGGACCGGCGGGCGATCTGGATGGGGTTCGACGGCCGGGATCCCGACGGTGTGGACCGCCGCGGGTCCGGGGAGTCGTCGCGCGGCTCCGCGATGGCCTGATCTCCCGAGGCCTGACCCCCACGCCGGCGCCCTGCCCGGTCGGACGGGCGGGCGTCATGACCCTGGCCCCGTCGCCAAGCGACTGATAGACGTGGACGCATGAGCGTGACTGCCTCCCGGGCCGAGGGCGCGACGGCCGACTCCGCTGTCCGGATCGAGGTCGACGGGCCGACGGCCGTGCTGACGCTCGACAACCCGCGGCGCCGCAACGCCCTGTCGGTCGCCACCATGCGCGAGCTGCTCGCCGCGATCACCGACGTCTCCGGTCGCGACGGCGTGCGCGTCATCGTCCTGCGCGCCGAGGGGCCGGCCTTCTCCGCCGGCCACGACCTCTCCGAGATGATCGACCGGACGCTCGCCGAGGAGCGCGAGGTCTTCGCCGTCTGCACCGACCTCATGAGCGCGGTGCACACCGTGCCCCAGCCCGTGATCGCCGCCGTGCAGGGCGTGGCGGTCGCCGCCGGGTGCCAGCTCGTGGCGACCTGCGACCTCGCCGTCGCCGCCGACAACGCCGTCTTCGGCACCCCAGGCGTGAAGATCGGGCTGTTCTGCTCGACGCCCATGGTCGCGGTCACCCGCGCGATCGGGCGCAAGCGCGCGATGCAGCTGCTGCTCACCGGCGAGGTCATCGACGCCGCCACGGCCGCCGACTGGGGCCTGGTGAACCAGGTCGTCGCCCCCGGCGAACTCGACGGGGCGGTCGCCCGGCTGGCGGCGAAGGTCGCCGACGCCAGCGCGGTCACCCTGCGCATCGGGAAGGAGGCGTTCTACCGGCAGGTCGACCTGCCCGAGGACGCCGCGTACGAGCAGATGCGCGAGACGATGGCGACCAACGCCATGACCTGCGACGCACAGGAGGGCATGTCCGCCTTCCTGGCGAAGCGGGACCCGGTCTGGCAGCACCACGACTGACCGTTCATTCCGCGAGGCAACACCCCCGCGAAGCAAAGGAGCTTCATCCCATGGCCTTCCCCGGCCTGCAGCACGTCGCGATCACCGTCTCCGACCTCGACGCGAGCACCCAGTGGTACACCCGGCTCTTCGGCGCCGACCCGGTGCTCGACGAGGACGAGGAGGGCGGCGAGTTCCACCACGTCGTCTACGCCCTCGACGGCGGCCTGCTCTTCGGCCTCCACACGCACATGGGCCGGGAGGCCAAGGACCGCGCCGACGAGCGCCGTACCGGCCTCGACCACATCAGCTTCGGCCTGTCGGGCACCTCCGAGCTCGAGAAGTGGCGCGACCGCCTCGACGAGCTGGGGATCCAGCACGGCGGGATCAAGAAGGCGCACTACGGCTCGGGTGTCTCGTTCCGCGACCCCGACAACATCGCCCTCGAGTTCTTCATCGCGCCCGGCACCTGAGTTCCACGCGCGTAGAAGCAGCGAACGCGCTGTTCGCTGCTTCTACGCGCGCAAAGTCCCCGTCGATCAGGCGGCGGGACCGTCCGCGGCTCATCGCGTGGGCATGGGAGCACGGAGTGGCGGCGGCCGAGCACGGATCGTGATGGTCCTACAAAGCAACTTCGCAGGTCGGTAGACGTATCCGGTGGTAGGGTGCCCGTATGGCTGCACGACGGGACTACTTCGACGGCTGCGGCGCCGCCCACGCGCTCGACCTGGTCGGGGAGCGGTGGGCGTTGCTGGTGGTGCGCGAGCTGATGCTCGGGCCCAAGCGGTTCACCGACCTGCGCGTCGGCCTCCCGCACGCCAGCCCCAACGTCCTCTCGCAGCGCCTGCGCGAGCTCGAGGACGCCCGGGTGCTCCGCCGCCGGCGGCTGCCCCCGCCCGCCGCCTCCGCGGTCTACGAGCTCACCGAGTGGGGCCAGGAGCTCGAGCCCGTGCTGCAGTCGCTCGGTCGCTGGGCGGCGCGCTCGCTCCCGGAATCGGACAGCATCAAGGTCGACTCCTTCATCCTCTCGCTGCGCACCATGTTCGCCCCTGACCAGGCCGGGGACGACGTGGTGACGATGCAGCTGGTGCTCGACGAGCAGCCGTTCCGGGTGCACCTCGGACAGGGCGCCCTCGAGATCGAGCGCGGCGAGCTGCCCGGCGCCGACGTCACCGTGCGCTGCTCGCCCATCACGCTGGCCGGCATCGTCTACGGCGGCCGCCCGATCCAGGACGCCCAGGACGACGGCTCGCTCGCCTACACCGGCGACGCGTCCGCGATCGCGCGCCTGGTCGGCGCCGTCCGGATGCCCGAGCCCCTGCCCGTCGAGTCGCAGCCGGCCGAGTCCCAGCCCGCCTGACCGACGGCCCGCGTCAGGGGCGCTCCGGCCACCGCGGCACGAGATCGGTGTGGTCGCGGGTGCGCCGCAGCGGGAACTCCGGCGCCCGCTTCTCGAGGAACGCCGTGACGCCCTCGGCGGCGTCGCCGTCGCGGCCGAGCTCGGCGATCGCCCGCGAGTCCAGGGCGTGCGCCTCCCAGGGCGACGACGCGGAGAGCATCGACCACATCATCTGGCGGGTGACCGCCACCGACACCGCCGAGGTGTTCTCGGCGACCTCGCGCGCCAGGGCGTAGGCCGTGTCGAGGAGGTCCTCGTCGGGCACGACCTTCGAGACGAGGCGGCCCTCGAGGGCCTCGCGGGCGCCGAACACCCGTCCTGTCATCGCCCACTGCATCGCCTGCGAGATGCCGACGACGCGCGGGAGGAACCAGCTCGACGCGGCCTCGGGCACGATGCCCCGGCGCGCGAAGACGAACCCGAAGCGCGCCGACGCCCCGGCGATGCGGACGTCCATGGGCAGCGTCATCGTCGCGCCGACCCCGACCGCGGGCCCGTTGATCGCGGCGATCACGGGCACGGTCAGGGCGGCGAAGCGCAGCGCCACCACGCCACCGCGGTCGCGGCCCACGCCGTTGACCTCGCCGTAGCGTTCGGCCTTCTCGCGGCCCCGGGCGTCGAACGTGCTGCCGCCTCCGCCGAGGTCCGCGCCCGCGCAGAAGGCGCGGCCCCGCCCGGTGATCACCAGTGCGCGCACGGCGTCGTCGGCGTCGATCGCGTCGCAGGCGCTCACCAGCTCGTCGCACATCCGGCCGGTGAACGCGTTCATGCGCGCCTCCCGGTCGAGCACGATCGTCGCGACCCCGTCGGCGACCGAAAAGTCGATCTCGGTGAACTCCACGCCCTGCACCCTCTCGGAGGTCGCGATAACGGTCAACGGTGACCGGTACTGGGCCGGACGAGTGATCACGACGCGACGAGCGGGTCCCGCGTGTCGCAGAGCGTGGACACACCACGGATGGGGTACCACGGTCGGGAGGCCGGGTCGACGCAGCGGTCACCCGATCCCCGCGACGGCGCCTCAGGCGCCCGAGGAGGACCCGTGACGACCGTGATGTCTGTCAGTCCGACGAGCCCACCGACCCCGCCGACCCCCGACCCCGCTGAGATCGTCGTCGCCGTGCCCGCCGGCCCCCGTGCCCCCGCCGTCCTGAGCTGCCGTCTCCACGGCGTCATCGCGGGCGCCGGCCCCGGGGCGTCGCTGACGCTCGTGGTCGAGGCGGGCGACCGGGCCGCCGACCCCGACGTCGCCCGCGTGATCACCTGCGCCCGCGAGTCCGCCGAGAGCAGGGGTCTCGTCCTCGTCGTGCGGTAGCCCCACGTGCTTTCCTGGACTCATGGCGTTCGTCCGTGGTCACGCGCGGGAGTCGGGGTGGGTGGTCAGCCACTACCGACGGCCCCAGCGCGCCGGGGACGACCAGCTCCCGCTGCCGGGGCAGCGGGAGCCCGCCGAGGCTCAGGTCTGTGAGACGACGGAGTCCTCCGACCCGGACCCGGACCCGGACGACGAGGACGACCCCGACTCCAGCGTCCGCGCCATCCCGCGCCGCACCGCGTCGACGAGGTAGGACCGCAGGCGCTCGGGCTGGACGATCCGGTGCACCGAGCCCATCTCCTGGGCGCGGGCCACCGAGTGCTTGGTGTCGAACTCGTCGGCGACCTCGCCGAGCTTCTCCGAGCGCACGACCGGACGGATCGCGTTCAGCTCCGTGCGCAGCTCGGCAACGTCCTCGCCGCGCTCCAGCCGCTCGCTGATCCGCGCCTCGAGCTCGGCGACGCGCGGGTCGGCGGCGACGCGCTTGGCCACGTCACCCGCGAAGACCACCGCGGCCGCCGGCGCACCGCCGATCACCGAGGCGTACGAGCCCTCGACCGCGGCCACCTCCATCTGGTCGTTGAGCGTCCCGGAGAACACGACGAAGGCGCCGCCGTGGTAGCGCGAGACCACGCAGAACACGATCGGGCCGTCGAAGTTGACCACCGCCCGGCCGATCTCCGCGCCGTACTCGAGCTGCAGGCCACGCAGGGACTCCGGCGAGCCGTCGAAGCCCGAGAGGTTCGCGAGCACGACCAGCGGGCGGTTGCCGCTGGCGGCGTTGATCGCCCGCGCCGTCTTCTTCGACGAGCGGGGGAACAGCGTGCCCGCCGTCCACTGGCTCGGCCCGTCGACCGGCGGCGGACCCCGGCGGGGGAGAGGCTTGGACTCGATGCCGAGGAGCTCCACCGGGTTGCCGCCGAGGTGGGCGTCGAGCACGACGACGGACTCGGCGGCGTGCATGTCGGCCCAGCGCTCGAGCGTGGCGTGGTCGGCGTCCGCCACGCCCTTCATGAGCGAGCGGATGTCGAAGGGCTTCTTCCGCTCGGCGTTGCTCGCGGGATCGAAGATCTCGCCGAGCGTCGCGAACCCGTCCCCGTGGTGGGGCGAGCTGCGCACGTCGCGGTCGACCGGGTCCTGGCTCGGCGCAGGGCGCGGGAAGCGGTCGCCGGCCACGACGTAGGTGTGCGCGTAGTGGCGCAGCAGCACCTCCACCGCGCCGGAGAGATCCGGCGCCCAGTACTGGGCCTGCCCGTTCGGGCCCATGATCCGGTCGTAGCCGCCGATGCCGTAGTTGTCCTCGGCCGAGACGCCGCCGGAGTAGTCCAGCGACTGCTTGCCGGTGAGCACCATCGCGGAGTCCGGCGTCATCACGAGGATGCCGCGGGTGTGCATGAGCATCGTCGCCTCGGCGTTCCAGTACGGCTGGGCGCCGACGTTGATGCCCGTGACGACGACGTTGATCTCACCGCCGTCCTGGGTGAACGTGATGATCGCCCGGAGCACCCGGGAGATCCAGTCCATGTTCTCGGTGCCGGAGTCCATCGCGATCTTGGCGCCGGCCGAGACGGCGTACCACTCGACGGGCACGCCGTGCTCGCGGGCGAGGTCGATCGCGGCGAGGACGCGCCGGCACTCCGGCTCGGCGATGGCCCCGAGCGCGCGCGTCGGGTCGCCCAGCAGCAGCACGCGGGTCAGGCCCTCGGGCTGGCGCCGGGTCGGCGTGGTGACCATGCCCAGCACGATGTTGGCGGTGTTCGCCCCGTACGGGCGGTCGACCGGCACCGGGCGCAGGGTCTCCGGGTCGATGTCGTACTCGGTGAACGTGCCGGGCGGCCCGTCGGGGTCGGGGTTGCGCGTGACCAGCGGGACGAGCTCGTAGGGGTAGAGCGCGCCGCGCCGCTCGGCCTTGATCACCTTCTGCGTGTAGGCGTCGAGCTCGCCCATCGGGTGCGACGGCGGCTCGGTCACCCGCAGCGTCAGGCCGGCGCCCGGCGGGCGGGTCATCCGCAGCACGTAGTCGTGCGTCGGCGCCGAGGAGTCGTCCGGGGAGCCGTCGCGGGACCGGAACCGCACCATGACCTGCTCGATGCCGAGCGCGTCGGTGCGCGGGGCGAGCGTGCGCACGATGCCGTCGAGCTCGGTGAGCGGCACCTCGACGACGGGCCACACGTAGAGCAGGACGCGGTTCCAGCGCAGGCCGGCGAGGTCGGAGTCGGCGGCGCGGACCGAGCGCAGGCTGTCGAGCGCCGCGTCGAGCACGGCCTCGACCTGCGGCAGCGCCCGTACGTTCCCGTCGTCGTCGCGCAGCACCGTGAGGTCGCGGACGTCGCCGGTGACGATCAGCCGCCGGTCCTCGGGCACGTTGCGGCCCTGCGCGTGGAACAGGTGGACGTCGGTGGCCGACGGCAGGCGCGTGAGCGTGAAGTCGCGCAGCCTCCACAGCCCGAGCCGCTCGGCAACCATGGGGTGCAGGCCGCGCAGGGTCCGGTCCTCGACCGGCGTGAGCTCGCTGCCGGCGTCGGCGCCCTCGGCCGTGTCGGGCCGGAACGTGAACCAGCTGGTCCCGCCGTCCCCCTGGCCGTCGGTGCCCCGCACCCCCACCGTCACCCGGGCGACCGACGGCGGGAGCGTAGCGATCTTGTCCTGGATGCGGGCGGCGCGGTCGTCGGGACCGTCGCTGGCCTCCGGCCCGCGGGGGGAGGCGACGTAGAGGTCGATGAGCACCCGGTCGCCGGCCGGCAGGGCCTCGACGAGCTGGTGCAGGTCGGTCGACACCGTCTCCGGGGCGGTGGCGCCCTCGGGCTCGTCAACGGTCGCGACCGTGGCGACGACGACGTAGGAGTGCCCCTCGTGGGTGTAGCGCGCCGTCAGCACCGGGCGGCCGCCGTGCTCGACGACGCGGACGTCGCCCACGTCGCGGATCAGCCCGTAGTACCGCCGGGTCATCACCTCGAGCATCACGGCGTGGTGGCGCTCGGCGAACACCCCGAGGATCGGCTCCCCGGAGGCGACGATGTCGTCGATCTGGGTGGCGCGCTCGTCGGGGTCGTCGGACAGTGCGTCGAGGTCGCTGCGCACCCGGGCCTGGACGCGGGCGCGCTCGGACTCGATCAGCGGCGCGTCGAAGCAGCGGAAGCGCACCTGGCGGGCGAGGTCGCCGATCTGCGGGTGCCGCACCTGGGTGGCGGCCACCAGGTGGTCGAGCACCGTGCGGTAGTTCTCGCCCTCGCGGGCCGCCGACTCCGGGTGCCGCAGGCGGGCCCCGAGCAGCGACGCGACCACCGGCTGGAGGGCGCCGGCGCGGCGGTGGGCCAGGAACATGCGGTACAGCGCCGGGCCGAGCAGCTCCGGGGTGCCGTCGAGGTCGGTGACGCCGTAGTGGGCGAGCGCGCGCCGCAGCTTGAGGCGGAACGACTCGGGCAGCACCTCGGCGTCCGGGTCGCGGGAGCGCAGGTAGGCGTGGAGGTACTCCTGCGGGTTGCGGGTGGACTCCTCGTCGACGGCGGTGTCGTCGACCTCGCCGCCCCCCTCGAGGCGGCGGTTGCGCGAGAGGGCCGAGAGGTCGGCGACGGTGCGCAGGATGTCGATCTCGTCGTGCAGCACGTCCGGGTCGTCCGCGGGGAGCTCGTCACGCGCGCGCTCGAGGGCGGCGAGCAGCGGGCGGGCCTCGCCCTCGTCGACGTCGTACCCGAGGACGAGGGCGTGGAGGGCGTCGAGCGCGTCGTGGGCGCGTGTCCGGGCGTCGGCCCGGTCGGCGTCGGCGACCGGCGGAGCGAGCGCGGCGAGGCTCACGCGGTCCGCGCCGGAGCCGCCGCCGGTGTCGTCGGCGTCGGGCTCGAGCCGGACGAGCCGGGTGCCGCCCTCGACCTGGGTGTTGGCGTCGACAATGACCTCGGCGACCCGGCCGGAGACCGGGGCCCGCAGCGCGGTCTCGAGCTTCATGCTCTCGACGACGGCGACCGTGTCGCCCTCGGCGACCGTGTCGCCGGGGGAGACGGGGATCGACACCACCATGGCCGGGGCGGGCGCGCGCACGAGGCCGGCCTCGCCGCCGGAGATGCGGTGGACGGCGCCGTCGACCTCGACGAGGTAGTCCGAGCCCTGGGTGACCGAGAGGACGCCGAACGTCTGGCCGCCGACGGTGAGGCGGCGCTCGAAGCGCCCGGAGCGCTCGACGACCACGTCGACGCCCTCGGCGCCGTCGCCGTCGAGCACCACGCGGTAGTGCGACGGGCGCGTGCGGGCCACCCGCAGCCGGTAGGCCTCGCCGACGACGCGGACGTCGACCTGGTGCCACACCTCGTGGCCGACCTCGGGACGCCCGCGCTCGGCGGAGACGAACAGCCGGCCCTGCTGGCGGAACTCGTGGGCGCCGTGCGCCTCCACCGCGGCGGCCAGCAGCGCGATGTCGACGCGGCGCGGCGGCGTGTAGCCCTGCGCCATCATCGTGTCGAGCCACGAGGTGTCCGCGGTGCCCTGCGTGACCTCCGGGCGCGAGAGCAGGTCGAGCAGGAACGCCTTGTTGGTGGTGCCGCCCTCGACGACCACGGCGGTCTGGCGGATCGCCCGCGCCAGCCGGGCCCGGGCCTCGTCGCGGGTGCGCCCCCACGAGATGACCTTCGCGATCATGGAGTCGTACTGCGGCGGGATGACGTCGCCGGTAGCGACCCCCGTGTCGACGCGGATGCCGGGGCCGGCCGGCAGGACGAGGTGGCGGATGGCGCCGGGCGCGGGGGCGAAGCCGTGCTCGGGGTCCTCGGCGGTGAGGCGGGCCTCGATGGCGTGGCCCGACGGGGTCGGGGTGACCGGATCGACCCCGCCGTCGGAGCCGAGCACGTCGCCGAGTGCACCGCCCATGGCCACGTGCAGCTGGAGCTTGACGATGTCGACGCCGGTGACGGCCTCGGTGACCGGGTGCTCGACCTGGAGCCGGGTGTTGACCTCCATGAACGACAGGACGTCCCGCGCGGGGTCGTAGAGGAACTCCACGGTGCCCGCGTTGACGTAGCCCGCGGCGCGCGCGAGGTCGGCGGCGCTCTGGCGCAGGAGCCGGTCCTGGTCCGCGTCGAGCGCGGTGGAGGCGGACTCCTCGAGGACCTTCTGGTTGCGCCGCTGCACGCTGCAGTCGCGGACGCCGAGGGTCACGACGCCGCCGTGGGCGTCGGCGACGACCTGGACCTCGACGTGGCGCCCGCCGCTCACCGCGCCCTCGAGGAACACGGTGCCGTCCCCGGCGGTGCGCTCGCCCTCCGCAGAGGCGCGCGCGAAGGAGTCCTCGAGGTCCTCGGCACGGGCCACGTACCGGATGCCCCGGCCCCCGCCTCCGGCGGTGGCCTTGACCATGAGCGGGAAGCCGATCTTCTCGGCGGCCTCCCTGGCGGCCTCGGCGTCGGGGACGGGCCCGCCGCTCCACGGCGCCATCGGCACGCCCACGCTCTCGGCGATCCGCTTGGACTCGATCTTGTCACCGAGCCGCTGCATGGTCTCGGAGCCCGGGCCCACGAACGTGATGCCGAGGCGCTCGCACAGGGAGGCGAACTCGGCACGCTCGGAGACGAAGCCCCAGCCGGGCCAGACGGCGTCGGCCCGGCGGGCGACGAGCACGCGCTCGAGCTCCGCGAGGTCGAGGTAGGGCACCGGCCCCATGTCGTCGGGGTCGTCGGGCCCGATGAGCACGGCCTCGTCGGCCTCCCGCACCGCCATCGCGTGGCGGTCCACGGCCGTGTGGACGGCGATCGTGCGGATCGGGGGCAGCTCGCCGTCGTGCTCGGCGTTCCACTCCCGTACCGCGTTGATCAGTCGCATCGCGGGCTCGCCGCGATTGACGATGGCGAGGCGTTGGAACGGACGAGGTGGCGCGCTCACGATCCGGACCCTAACCGCGACCGGGGGTCCTGTGCGGCCCTCGCGACGGCCTCTACGCCGGCAGGCGGAAACTCAGCAGGCCCGGCACGTGGCCGACGTACACCCCGGCGGCCGACCGTCCTGCGTCCGTCCGGCCGATCTCGACCTGGCGGCGCAGGAGATCCGTGACCGAGGTACCTCCGTCACGGCCCGCTCCGTGGGCGCCGTGAGCTCTCGTGACGGCGCCCGTGGCGGCGCTCGTGAGGCTCGGCCCGGTGTCCGTCCCGCGGCGGGCGACCTCGGCGAAGATCGGGGTGTCCATCGCGGCCGACGCTAGTGGCGCGCCGGGTCGGCGGCCCCGGCTCGCCCACGATCGGGCGGGTGCGTTCACCCGGGGGAGTCGTCCGGCACATCTCATCCCCGGAGGGTGGGGACCGATGCGGCGCGACTGTCTACGAAAGACGACATGTGCCTGTTCATCATCCTGCTGCTCATCGGGCCGCGAGCGGTCATCCTCGTCTGGGCATTGGTCTCGCCGCTGCAGTGGAGTGCCGTCTTCGGCTCGTTCCTGATCCCGATCCTCGGGTTCCTCTTCCTGCCCTGGACGACGCTGACGTACTTCCTCGTGGCGTCCGGTGGTGTCGTCGGCCTCGACTGGCTGTTCCTGGCGCTGGCGCTGGCCGTCGACCTCTCGAGCTACGCCGGTGGCGGCGCCTACCGGCGGCGCCGAGCCATGGCGTGAGGGGAATCCGCCGACGTCATCCCGTGGGGGTGATGCCAGGGTCCCGCCGGTCCCGTCACGCTCCGGTGGACCCCATCGTCACGGCCCGCCCGGAGGACGTCCATGGTCCAGCAGCGTTCCGGAGCCACCGCGAACGGTTCCGCGGGGGCTCGGGGAGCCCGGCTCGGCGCCGGAGCGATCGCCTCGCTCGTCGGGGTGGCTCTGCTCGTCATCTTCATGATCCAGAACACCGAGCGCATCACGCTGACGTTCCTGTTCTGGAGCTTCACCTGGCCACTGTGGCTGTTCACCGTGGTGACGGCGCTGGTGGGGGCGCTGATCTGGTTCGGGGTCGGTGTGATGCGCCGTCACCGGCGCCGCACGGACCGCCGGGCCGAACGGCGGGACTGAGGTGAGCGGGCACCGGTACGAGCTGAGGGTCGCGGGACGGCTCTCAGAACGGGCGCGTGATGCGTTCCCCGACACGACGATCGACGTCGTCCCCGCCGAGACCGTGATCTCCACGGACGAGGTCGACGAGTCCGGCCTCCACGGGCTCCTGGCGCTCTGCCGGTCCTTGGGGCTCGAGGTGACGTCGTTCCACCGCGTGGTGCCGTAGGGCCCCGGCAGGATCTCCTCAGCCCTCCTCGTCGCGCGGGGCTCTCGCGTTCCCGAAGTTGGACACGAGCCGCGCGACGAGGGTGACCAGGAAGACCTGGCCGAGCAGGGCCTCGAGCACGGCGACGGCCCGTCCGGCGTTGCCGGCCGCGGTGAAGTCGCCGTACCCGAGCGTCGTCAGGGTCGTGAAGCTGAAGTACTGCACGGTGGCGGTGTCGGCGACCTGGCCGTTCGCGAAGAACGGCGCCGTCCCGAGCCGCGACATGCCCGAGTAGACCTCCGCGAACATCAGGCCGATGAGCAGGTAGGCGCTCAGCGCACCCGCGATCGTCTGGAGGGTGACGACCCGGTGCCGCAGGATGTGCCGGACGACGAGCACGACGGTGGCGCCGAGGACGAGGGCGAGCCACAGCGCGGCCGCCCCGCGGAACCCGTTCCCGGGGTTCGAGAGCAGCACGGCCAGCGACCCCGCCGAGCCCACCGTCGCCCCGATCCGCAGCCCCCACACCAGCGGCCGGCCCAGCCGGGCCGCCCGGATGGCCAACACCAGGGCGCCGAGGTACAGCAGCACCGTCAGGAGGCTCACCCAGGTGTCGGTCGCCAGCGCGCTCACGAGGTACCCGGCCACGAGCATGGCGAGGACGAGCCCGTAGCGGCCCCCGTCGGCCGCGGCGGTCGCCCGGACGTCCCCGGTCACCCGATCCCGCCGACGACCACCAGGAACCCCACCCCCACGCACGAGGGGCACCCTCTCACCCGGTGGCCAGGTCCACGACGCCGACGACCACGAGGTACACCCCGACGAGGACGAACACCGTGACGATCAGGTGCTTCTTGTGGGCCTGGACCCAGGCGGTCAGGCGCGCCGCGCTGTCGCGGGTGGTCTCCGGACGCCAGGTCCAGGACGCCAGGGCGGCCAGGGGCACGGCGTACCAGAGCAGGTTGTACAGACCGACCTGGAGCAGGCCGCTGACGAGACCGGGCCGGTCGGCCACGATCGCGGCGAGCGCCCCGAGGTAGAACACGCCCGGCAGGTGGGTGGCCACGCCCGCCACCGCGGCGTTCGCGACGGTCGGCTGGGCGAGGCGCCGGCGCAGCGCCCCCGGCGGGCGGGCCGGGCGCTCCGCGGCCGGGCGGTCGGGCGGATCCCGGAACGCGTAGTACAGCGCCATCCCCACCGACCCCGCCCCGAGCACCAGGTAGGCGACGGCGCGGCCCGTGGTGGTCACCGTCGGGGGCGGGGGGCTGACGTGGATGATGGTCACCGCGGCGACGCCGACGGACAGGCTGAGCGCGAGGCCCGCGAGGATGTAGGCGAGCAGCAGCGGCGTCGGGGACCGGGCCGCGAGGAACGCGTAGACCGCGGCCACGGACGTCGGGCGGACCACGCTCGCCAGGCCCAGCACGATGACGTCGGCGCTCACTGTGCGAATTCTCGCACCACCCGCGTCCGCCGGCATCACCCCGGGAGGAGGGTGGGCCGCCGGACCGCCCGGGCCACCGACGGGAATCCTTCGGACACCGTCGGGAATGGTCTGGTGTCCGCGTGCCTTTTCCTGCACCGGGCAGCGGCGCCCGGTGATACGAGAAGGCCTGTTCACACGGTGCGCGACATTCTGGTTTCCCCGGGTCACCCCGGGAGAATGATACTGTCGACCCCGGGGATGAGAGGCGTTCCAAGGCCCGGGGGGTGGCGATGCCCGCCGAGGATCATCGTGACGCCCACCGCGACGCGAAGTACGCCGTCCCCGTCGCGCTGCGCGTCGTCGACCGCCCTCGTCTGTACGACCTCCTCGACCTCGGCGCGGAATCACCCGTCACGCTCCTGTCAGCCTCCGCCGGGTGGGGCAAGACGGTGCTCGTCGGCTCCTGGCTCGCCGCGCGGGCGCTCGAGCGTCCCGCCTGGCTGACGGTCGACCCCGGCGACGACACCCCTCGGGCCTTCTGGCAGGCCGTGGCGACCTCCCTGGCGGCGGTGGTGGGGGCACCGGCGGACGCGCTCCTGCGCCGCGTCGCCGATGAGAGGGGCTCCGGCGCCGCCCTGGCCGACCGCGTGGCCGAGGCCGTGCGCCACGTTGTCGGACCGGCCGTCCTCGTGCTCGACGACGTCCACCGGGTCACCTCGCCCGAGGTGTGGGCCGGGTTGCAACGACTGATCACGGCCCCGCCCGCGCGACTGCGCCTGGTGGTGCTCACCCGGCATGACCCGCCGTGGCCGCTGCACCGGCTGCGGCTCGCCGGGCTGCTCGCCGAGGTGCGCGCCGGCGACCTCGCCTTCGTGACGGCCGAGGCCCGGGAGCTGTTCGCCCTCGTCGGTGTGGAGCTCTCCACCGACCAGCTCGACCTCCTCGTGCAGCAGACCGACGGCTGGGCGGCCGGTCTGCGGCTGGCCGCGCTGCCGCTGCGGGCCCCCGGCGCGGACGTCGCGGGCTTCCTGGCCTCCTTCTCCGGTGACGACCGCACGGTGACGGCCTACCTGCAGAGCGAGGTCCTCGCACCGCAGTCGGAGCGCGTGCTGCGGTTCCTCGAGAAGATTCTGCATCCTCGACGTGGTCTGCGCCGAGCTCGCCGACGCGGTGACCGACGACGAGGACGGCGCCGCGATGCTGGCCGAGCTGTCGTCGTCGAACCTGTTCGTGCAGTCCGTGGGGGACAACGGTCGGTGGTTCCGCCTCCAGGGGTTCGTGACCGACGTCCTGCGCAGCCGGATGGCCGAGCCGCGAGCGCGCCGCGATCTGCACCGACGAGCCGCGGAGTGGTACCGGCGCCGGTCCCTGCCCGAGTCGGCGATCCGGCTCGCGCTCGCCGGCGGCCTGCTCCCCCTGGCCGCCGAGCTCGTCGGCGTCCACGTCGTCGGGCTCGTGCTCCGGGGCCGGGGCCGGGAGCTCGAAACGATGCTCGCCGCCGTGCCCCGCGACGCCCTGCTCGCCCACGCCGAGCTCGCGGCCGGGCTCGCGGGCGCCCGGATGGTGCACGGACACGACGAGGAGCTCTCGGACCTGACCGGCGCCGCCGAGGCACGGCTCGGTGCGCTGCCGGCGGCCCGCGCCCGGCGGGTCCGCCTGGTGCTGGACCTGATCGCCCTCGCCGACGCGCGCCTGCGCGGCGACCTGGACGGGCTCGCGGCGGCGTGCCGGCGCATCCCCCTCGATCCCGGCGAGCTCGCGGAGCTGGGCCTGGCGGGCTGGGACCTCGTCCGCGTCGTGACCCTCAGCAACCAGGGCACCGCGGAGCTGTGGCTGGGCGAGCTCGATCCCGCCGAGGTCCACCTGCGCGCCGCGATGGAGGCGGAGCCCGCGGTCGGGGTCGTGCTGCCCCGGATGAACGCCCAGGCCCAGCTGGCCCTGCTGGAGTGCGCACGGGGACACCTGACGTCGGCACGGACCGAGGCCCGCGAGGTCGTCGCCCGGGCGACGGCGACCGGGCCGGCACCGACCGTTCAGGTGGCGTCGGCGTACCTGGCCCTGGCCTGGGCCTACATCGACGGCGGGGAGCCCCCCGAGGCGGACCCGTGGCTGCGGAGGGCCGACGAGGTCGAGGCCGCGGCGCCCGAACCGCACGTCCAGCTGACCATCGCCGTCCTGCGCGCCCAACGGCGCGCCGAGGCCGACCCGGAGGCCGCTCTGCTCGGCCTGCAGGCCAGGACGCGGGCACTGGCCCCGTCCGTCGTGCCGGCGAGACTCCTCGACCGCAGCCTGCTCGCGCAGGCCGAGCTCGCTGGGCAGCTCCACGATCCGGTGCGGGCGAGGTCCGCGCTGGCGGGGCTGCGCTCGCACGACACCCCCGAGGCCGTCGTCGCCGTGGCGGGCTTGCACCTGCTCGAGGGCGATCCCGACGGTGCCGAGCAGCTCCTCGCCGGGCTCCGCGGCGAGCCGCCGACGGTGCGGATACAGGTCGCCACCGACGTCCTGTGGGCCCTCGCGGCCGCGGCCCGGGGCGACGACGAGCCGGCCCTGCGCTCGCTCGACCGCGCGCTGCGCGCCGCGGCACCGCACCACCTGCGTCGGCCCTTCACGGTCCGCGCCGACGGTCTGCGCCGGCTGCTGAGCCGGCGGATCGAGCGCGGCACCGGCGCCGCCGCCTTCGCCGTCGAGCTGATGAGCCGCCTGAGCCGTCAGCTCGATCCCGCGCCGGATTCGTCACGCCGGGCACCGTCTCCCCTCACCCCGCGCGAAACCGTCATCCTGCGTTACCTCTCGAGTACGCTCGGGAACTCCGAGATCGCCGCGGAACTGAGTGTCTCCATCAATACGGTGAAAACACACCAGCAGACGGTCTACCGAAAGCTCGGTGTCGGTGGGCGACGCGAGGCCGTCCGCCGCGCGAGGGAGCTTCGGCTGCTCTGACCACGCCGGGGGCCCGGTCATTCCGGGATGCCATTTCATGCTCCGAGAATGAGTCCTTCTCACCCTGCGCTCGGGACGCTCACAGACGTCTCTTCCACCACCGGGGGAGCACTCGCGGACGGGCGTGGAGGTCGGCATGGTCTGCGTCGCCGGTCGGCGCGTCCCCGCGGCGAAGGTCGGTCTGCCGGCCCTGCCGACCGGGTTCGTACCCCGGGACCACCTGAGCGCCCTGCTGGAGGAGGCGGCGGCGGCGGCGGCGGTGACCACGCTGCGCGCCCACGCCGGAGCCGGCAAGACGCTGCTCCTCGCCGACTGGGCCCGGACGTCGCCCGTCGCGACGGCGTGGGTGTCCCTCGACCCGACCGACGACCGGCCCGGCCGCCTCCCCGCCGCGGTGGCCCACGCCGTCGCGGCGTGCGTGCCCGACCTCGCCGGCGCCCTCGTCGATCCCTCACCGGACGACCCCGACCCCCTGACGACCGGACATCTGCTGGCGGTGCTCGACACGCTGCCGGACGAGGTCCGGCTCGTCCTCGACGACGTCCAGGAGCTCACCGACCCCGCGGTGCTCGACGAGCTCGAGACGATGGTCCGCTACCGGCCGGCCCGCCTCCGCCTGGTCCTGTCCGGGCGGACCCCGCCGCCGGTGTCCCTGGCCCGCCTGCGCCTGGAGGGCGCCGTCGTCGACCTGCCCGGTGACCGGCTGCGCTTCTCGGTCCCGGAGGCCGCGTCGCTCCTGTCGCGGGGCGGGGCCCGGATGTCGTCGAGCCAGGTGGAGAGGGCGCACGTCCTGACCGGCGGGTGGGCCGCCGGGCTCGGCCTCGTCGCGTCCGCCGCCCGACGGTCCGTCGAGGTGACGGGCCTCCTCGCCGCGTTCCCGCGGGGCGAGCGCTCGACCGCGGCCTACCTGCGCGACGAGGTCCTGGGTGGGCTCTCCGAGGGCGACCGGACGGTCCTCGAGGACCTCAGCGTGGCGGCGACCGTCCCGCCGTCGCTCGCCGCCGAGCTCACGGGGCGCGACGACGCCCTCCCGACCCTCGAGCGGCTCGAGCGCGAGACCTCTCTCGTCGCCGTCGACCCCCGCGACGGGCACGTCGCGATGCCGACGCTGCTGCGCGCGTGGTTCCACGGCGAGCTCGACCGGCGGCCGGCCCACCGGGCCCGGCTGCACGCCCGGGCGGCCGAGTGGTCCGCGGCGAACGATCTCCCCGTGGAGGCCCTCGAGCACGCCCGGGCGTCCGGGGACGACGCGCTCCTGGCCCGGCTGGTCCGTGGCTGGGCCGTGCCGCTGCTCCTCACCGACGACCGCGAGCCGCTGCGCCGGGCCTGGGCGGCGCTCGCGCCGGGCACCGTGGACGCCGACCCGGGGCTGCGCCTCGTGCCGCCGGCCCTGGACGGCGGCGTGGGGGCGGCGACCGCCGTGGGGCTGCGCGGCTCCCCGACGGAGGACGCGGCCGAGCTCCGCGCGCTCCGCGCGGTCGCCGACCTGGCGGCGGCCACCCTCGAGCCCACCGGCCCGGCCGGGGCGCGGACACCCGGCGACGAGCGGGCACGGCGCGCCCGTGCCGCGGCGTGGGGCACGTTGGCGCAGGCCCTCGACGGCGCGACCCGGCTCTTCGTCCTCGGCGACGGCCGCGGGGCGGTCGCCACGCTGGAGGTGGCGTCCGCCCGGGCCGCCGAGCTCGGGCACCACCGTCTCGCCCGGCAGTGCGCCGCTCTGCTCGCGACGGCGGCCGTGATGGGTGGCGACGCGTCCGGGATGGTCCGGCACGGCCGGGAGGCGATCGCGGCAAGGGGGGCGACGTCGGCCGTCGCGGCGAGCGACCCGGGCGGGCGGGACGGCTCGGTCTGGTCGGTCTCCGCCCGGTCCTCGCTGGCCTACGGGTCGCTCCTGCGCGGGCGGCCGGACGAGGCCCGCCACCACGCGGCCGACCTCCTCGCCCGGGCCGGGGACGCCCTCCACTCGGCCGAGAGGCTGCTCATGCACGTCGTCCACGGCGCCGCCGAGGTGGACGAGGGCCGGTTCGGCCACGGCCTCGAGGAGATGCAGGCGGCGCGCACCGCGTTCGCCGACCGGGAGCTGGTGGCCCCCCAGGCCGCCATGGCGGCGATCCTCGAGCACGAGACCGCGGTCGTGCTGGAGCGGCCCACGCACGCCCGGGCCGTCCGGCGCTGGCTCGCCGCCCGCCTCGGCCCGACCGGTGAAGTCGCCCTCATGGCCGCCCGCGAGGTCGCCGCGGAGCGGGGGGCCGGGCCCTCGGAGCGCGGACTCCGTCCGGTGCTCGACGGGTCCGTGCCGACCCTGCTCCCCGAGGCCGCCGTCGAGGCGCTGCTCCTGGCCGCCGGTGAGGCCGAGCTGGCGCAGAACTGTGCCCACGCCCGTCGCCTCCTCATCGACGCCCTCGACCGCGGCGCTCCGCTCGAGCTGGTGCGGCCCTTCACCCACGCCTCCGGGACCGTGCGGGAGCTCCTGGCGCACCAGGTCGGCAGCTTCGGCGCCGCCGACGGGTTCGCCCGCCGAGCGCTGGCCGTGGGCGTCCGTGGCCGGTCGGCCGGCGGATCCACCCTCAGCGACCGGGAGTCGACCATCCTGCGGCTGCTGCCCTCGTTGTCGACCACCACCGAGATCGCCGAGGATCTGAACGTCTCACCGAACACGATCAAGACCCAGGTCGGGGCGATCTACAGCAAGCTCGGGGTGAACGACCGGCGCGCCGCCGTCGTCGCCGCCTACGATGCGGGGCTGCTGGCCGAGACCGACGATCCCGGCCGGACCCCGGATGTCCTCCGCACCCCCGACCTCCTCCGGTCCGGGTGATGCCGCGTGGCACGCATCCCGTGGATCGTCCCCGGTACCACGCACACAGGCTCCACGGCCTCCGGGAGGACCACGATGACCGACGACGCCAGCGAGATGGGCCCCATCGACTTCCTCATGATGGAGTTCGACGGGGACCGGCTGACCGGCGAGAGCCTGCCGCTGCTGGTCGACCTGGTCGATCGGGGGATCATCCGCATCCTCGACCTCGTCTTCGTCCGCAAGACCGGCGGTGTGGTCAGCACCCTGACGATCGCCGACATCGAGGCGGACGAGGGCCTCGACCTCACGGTTTTCGAGGGCGCGTGGTCGGGGCTGGTCGACGGGGACGACATCGACGAGGCCGGCCAGGTCCTGGCGGACGGACGGGTCGCCGTCCTCCTGGTCTACGAGAACTCGTGGGCCGCACCGCTGGTCGGTGCCCTGCGCCGCAGCGGCGCCCAGGTCGTCGGCGGGGGGCGCATCACGGTCGACGAGCTCGTCGGTGCCCTGGACGCGACCGAGTCCGTCGCCTGACCGGCCCCACCCCACCAGCGAAAGGACCTCACCATGCCCGGTCTTCTCCGCGGCCTCGCCCGCACCGCGATGGTCGCGGGCACCGCGACCGCCGTCTCCAACCGCGTCTCCCGGCGCCAGGCGGGTCGGTGGGCGGCGCAGGAAAACCCGCAGCAGTCCTACCCTCCGCAGCAGGACTACCCTCCGCAGCAGGCTCCGCCGCCACCGGCGCCCGCCGGTGGCGGCTACGACCAGGTGCTGGCGCAGCTCAAGGACCTCGGTGACCTCAAAGCCCAGGGTGTGCTCAGCGAGGCGGAGTTCGAGACCCAGAAACGCCGCATCCTGGGCGGCTGACCGTCCGGCCTCTAGCCTCGTCCCCAGCGGACGAGGGGAGCGGGCGGCGTGATCCCTCGGAGCAAGACGGCCGTGCCGGGCGTGCCCCCCGACGTCGTGGCCCGCCCGGAGCTCTTCGCGGGCTTCGACGCGCCGGGCGCGCCGGGCGTCGGGCTCGTGAGCGCGCCCGCCGGGTACGGGAAGACCCTCGCGCTCGCCGGGTGGGCCGGCGGGCACGCCCGGACCGCCTGGGTGTCGCTGGACCGTCACGACGACGCCCACCTGCTCTGGTCGGCCATCCTGGCGGCGCTGGTCCGGCTCCCGGGCGCCGCCGAGGTGCGCGATCTCGCCCCGCCGCGGGGAGCGGACGACCGGGACTTCCTCGCCCGGTTCTGCGACGTGCTCGAGGTCCCGGAACCGCCGATCACCCTCGTCCTCGACGACGTCCACGAGGTCGGTGACGCGGCGGCGATGAGCGACCTGCGGTCGCTCGTCCTGTACCGGCCCCGGGGTCTGCGGCTCCTGTTGTCGAGCCGGTACGACCCCCCGCTGTCGCTCCCGCGCCTGCGGCTCGAGGGCCGGTTGTGGGACCTGCGGGCGGATCGCCTCGCCTTCTCGCCCGCCGAGACCGCCGTCCTCACGGAGCGCGCGGGGCTGACCCTGTCCGCCGACGAGACCCGGCGGTTGCAGCGGCGCACGGGCGGCTGGGCCGCCGGCCTCCGGCTCGCGGTGCAGGCGATGCGGAACGCGGAGTCGCCGGAGGCCTTCCTGGCGGCGTTCTCGGGCGACGACCGCTCGGTCGCCGACTACCTGGTGGGCGAGGTGCTCGACACCCTGCCGGCTCCCACCCGCGAGTTCCTCACCGTCGCGAGCATCACCGACCCGCTGCAAGGGGCGTTGGCCGTGGAGCTCACCGCACGCGAGGACGCGGTCGAGGTCCTCGAGCGGCTGGAGCGCGAGACGTCCCTCGTGGAGGAGCTTGCCGGGGACCAGCACGAGTACCGCATCCTGGAGCTGCTCCGGACCTATCTGGACGCCGAGCTCCACCGCCGCCGTCCCGTCCTGGCCGCGGCCCTGCACAGCCGCGCCGCGCGGTGGTGGGCCTCCCGGGAGGCCGCCGTCGCCCTGGGGCACGCCGGCCGCGGGGACGACCCCGCCCTGCTGGCGGAGCTGCTGGACCGCTTCGCGCTGCGCCTCGCCCTGACCGGGAACCACGACCCGGTGCGGCGGGCCCTGGCGTCGACCCCGGGGGACGGCCCGCCGGGGGGAGCGCCGAGGACCGCGGCCGCCGCCCTGGGCGCCGCCCTCGTGCTCGACCCCGAGGACCTCCGGGCGCTGGGCACGGCCGTCGCGGAGGTGCTCGCGGCCGGCTTGCCCGACACCCCGGTCCTCGCCGTGCTGCAGGCGCTCGGCCGGGGGCTCGGCGATCTTCTCTCGGTCGACCTGGACGGCGCCCGCAACGGGCTGGAGGAGGCGCTGGCGGTCGCCGGCCGCCACGGCTTCGACTTCGCGGCCGTGCAGTGCCGGACGCTGCTCGCGTACGTCGCCGCGGTGCAGGGCGACCACGTCGCGGCCCGGACGCACAGCGGCGAGGCGCTGGGGGAGGACGCCGCGGCGTCGGCTCCGCGGTCACCGTGGGAGCCGTCGCCGTGGGTGACCCTCGCCCACGTCCTGCACGCCTACGCCGCGCTCCAGCAGGCCGACCCGGAGACCGCCCGGTCCATGACGGAGACCGCGCTGCGCCGCCCGGACGAGACGCTGCCGCCGACGCTGCGGTTCGCCCTGCGGGTGGTGGGCGGTGCGGCGCGGGCGGACGCGGCCGAGCCCGCGGACGGGCTCGCGGAGATCCGGCGTGCGCGCACCGAGCTCGCCGGACACCCGCTCCCGGCACGCCTGGAGGCGGTCGCCGCCCTCCTCGAGCACCGGGCGGCCCTGCGGCTCGGGCACCCGGCCGGCGCCCCGGACGGGGCGGGCGGTCTCGCCGCGCGGGACGACGCGCCGGCCGAGCTCGCCCTCCTGTCCGCGTGGACCGAGCTCGACCGGGACCGTGGCGGCGCGGCGTCCGCGCGCGTCGCACCGGTCCTGGCGGGCACCGCCGTCCCGCTCGTGCCCCACACCCTCGTCGAGGCGCAGCTGGTGCAGGCGACGGTGGACGTCCGGGCCGGGGATCTCGCGGCCGGCCGTCTCTGCCTCCGGGCCGCGCTGGCCGCGTCCGAGCCGCTCGATCTTGTGCGCCCGTTCGTCCAGGCCGGCGAGGAGGTGGGGGTGCTGCTGGCGGAGCACCAGGCCCGGACCGAACCCTTCGCCGTGCGCGTGCGCGTGGCCCAGCGGACGGCTGGGGACCCGGTTGCGGGCGCGCGGCTGACCGAACGCGAGCTCGACGTCCTGGCGCTGCTCCCGTCCCTGATGTCGTCGGACGACATCGCCGCGGCGCTGAGCGTGTCGCGCAGCACCGTCAAGACCCACGTGCAGACGATCTACGCCAAGCTCGGGGTGCAGAGCCGTCGAACGGCGGTGCAGACCGCCCGGGCGCGGGGCCTCCTCTGACAGGCTCTGACCGGCTCCGACCTCCGGTGCGGCTCAGGCGTCCTCCAGTCCCTCGCCGACCGCGCGGAGCACCGGGTGGTCGTGGGCCTGGGCGAGGACGTGGCCCATCGCCAGGGCGGCCGCCACCGGCCATGCGACGACCTCGAGCGCGGCGAGGCCGCCGATGGCGGCGAGGAAGGCGAGGTTGCCGGTCGGGGGCCACCCGACCGGGCCGATCAGCGGGACGTCGACGTGCCAGCCGGTGGTGGGAGCGGCCGGCGCGGGGGCCGCGGGCGGGGCGGTCATTGGCGGGACGTCGCGATCCGCGCGACCTCGGACGGGTCGATGAGGTGGGCGTGGTCGTCCTCGCCGACGTCGATCTGCACCACGTCGATGCGCCCGTTGAACCGGGTGGCGCCGCCGTAGTCGCCACTGACCGGCATGCCGTAGTCGTCCCCGATGTCGGTGGTCTCGTCCGCCGAGAAGACCATCGGCTGGGTCTGGTCCACGCGGCCGCTCCCGACGCGGCGACCGTCGTAGTAGAGGGTGACGTCGCCCCCCTTGGCGAGACCACCACCGTCGTAGGCGAACTCGACCCGGAGTTGGTGACGGCCCGAGGGGAGGTCCTCCTCCGCCTCGGTCACGAACTCCGTCATCCCGAGGAGGTTGTAGGTGAACCTCGCGCGACCGTCGACGACGTAGAGCGCCCAGCCACCGAACCGGCCGCCCTGCGCGAGGATGACGCCGTTCGTGGCGTCCTTCTCCGGCGTCTCGATCGCCGCGGTGACGGCGAACGACCGGTTCTTCACGTCGAGCACGCTGTGCTCGCTCAGGCGCCGCATCCCCGGGAACAGCACCTGCGTCGTGCCCGTGACCAGCTGCGGGCGCCCGGCGATGGTCGGGTTGAGCCGCTCGAACCGGCGGTCGTCGATGGGGAGGACGTTGTACTTCACCGCCTCGATCAGCCACAGGCGCTGCAACGCGGCGAGCCGCTCGGGCATCTCGGCGGCGAGGTCGTGCGACTGGGTCCAGTCGGTCGTGCCGTCGTAGAGCTCCCACACGTCCTCGTCCAGCGGCGGGAGCACCTCCTGCGGCAGCCAGGGGGTGCTGTGGCGGGTGACGGCGCTCCACCCCTTGTAGTAGATGCCCCGGTTACCGGCCATCTCGAAGTACTGGAGGTCGTGCCGTTCGGGGGCGTCGGGCTCCTCGAAGCTGTAGACCATGCTCGTGCCCTCGATCGGCGCCTGTTGCACGCCGTTGACGAAGTCGGGCTCGGGGATGCCTGCGGCCTCGAGGACGGTGGGGGCGACGTCGATGACGTGGCTGAACTGGGAGCGGATCCCGCCCCGGTTCCGGATGCCGGCGGGCCAGTGCACGATCGTGCCGTTGCGGGTGCCCCCCCAGTGCGACGCGACCTGCTTGGTCCACTGGTAGGGCGAGCACATGGCCCACGCCCACCCGACCGCGTAGTGGTTGTAGGCGTCCTTCGTGCCGAGCTTGTCCTTCACCGACACCATGAACTCCGGCGTCTCGATCGCGGCGAGGCCGTTGAAGTTCGCCATCTCGTTGAACGCGCCGTTGACGGTGCCCTCGGCCGAGGCCCCGTTGTCGCCGATGATGTAGTAGACGAGCGTGTTCTCCAGCGCCCCGATGCTCTCGAGGGTGTCGACGAGGCGACCGACGTGGTGGTCGGTGTGCTCGAGGAAGCCGGCGTAGACCTCCATCTGCCGCTCCAGCACCGGCCGCAGCGCGTCGTCCATCTCGTCCCACGCGGGAATCGCCTCGGGCCGCGGGGTGAGCTCGGCGTCCGCGGGCACGACGCCGCTCTGCTTCTGGCGCTCGAGGATCCGTTCCCGTTGCGCGTCCCAGCCGTCGGAGAACGCTCCGGCGTAGCTGTCCGCCCACTCGGGCGGCACGTGGTGGGGCGCGTGCGTGGCTCCGGGGGCGAAGTACATGAAGAACGGCTTGTCCGGCGCCAGCGCCTTCTGGGCGCGCACCCAGTCGATGGCGTGGTCGGCCAGATCCTCGGTGAGGTGGTAGCCCTCCTCCGGGGACTTCTCCGGCTCGATCGGCGTCGTGCCCTCGTAGAGCGCGGGGTAGTACTGGTTGTTCTCCCCGCCGATGAAGCCGTAGAAGTACTCGAACCCGCCCCCACCCGTGGGCCAGGCGTCGAACGGGCCGATCGGCGACGTCTGCCACGGCGGCACCTCGTGGCACTTGCCGAACTGCGCGGTCGCGTAGCCGTTGAGCTTCAGCGTCGTGGGGATCGCCGCCTTCGTGTTCGGACGCAGACCGCTCGAGCCGGGCGCCGAGGTCGCGGTCTCGGTGATCATCCCCATGCCCACGGAGTGGTGGTTGCGCCCGCTGAGCAGCGCCGCCCGCGTCGGGGCGCACAGCGCGGTGGTGTGGAAGCGGTTGTAGGTCAGGCCGCCGCGCTGCAGCCGCTCCGCGGTCGGCATGCGCACGGGGCCCCCGAAGGGGCTCCCCGCGCCGAAGCCCACGTCGTCGAGCAGGACGACCAGCACGTTCGGGGCGCCGGCGGGGGGGAGCAGCGGCTCGATGGGCGGGAACGCCGTCTCCGGGTCCTTCGCGTCGTAGGTGCGCACCCCGAGGTGGGGGCGGTCGGGGATCGGTAGAACCCCGCGACGCATTGCCGACCCATCCGCCATGTCCGCTCTCCCTCATCTCGTCCGGCCGTCTCGACCGGCCTTCAGGACACCGGGAGGGAGAAGGCCCGGCATCCCCCGGTGAGGATGAGCGGTTCGCGCACGCCGAGTCATCTTCCGTGGGTGACGCGCGCGGGCCGCCGCAGCACGACAGTGACCTCCTCGCCCCCGCCACCCGACGGGAGCACGACGGCGCGCGCGGCCCGAGGCCGAAGCCGATGAGGAGTACGACATGACCGACGTGGACGGAGTGCAGAAGCAGGACCGGACCCCCGCCGCCGGGGCACAGGCTGCGTATCTCAGGGAGCCGGCGTCCTACGGGCACGACACCGACGACTTCAGCGGCTGGGTCTCCTTCGCCGGGATCATGATGATCCTGCTGGGGGCCTTCCAGATCGTCGTGGGCCTCGTGGCGCTCTTCAGCCCGACCTACTTCCTGGTGGGCTCCGAGGGCCTGGTGCTCTCGCTCTCGTTCGCCGGCTGGGGCTGGGTGCACCTGCTGCTCGGCATCCTCATCCTCGCCGCCGGGTTCGCGGTGCTGGCGGGGAAGCCGTGGGGACGGTTCACCGGGATCGTGCTGGCGGGCCTGAGCGCGCTGGCCAACCTCGTGTTCATCGCCGCGTACCCGATGTGGTCGATCATCATCATCGCCGTCGACGTCGCCGTCATCTACGCGCTGGCGACCGATCGGCGCGGCCGGGAGGCCTGAGGGCTGCGGGCGTCATCGCCCGACGGTCACGGGCACGGCCACCGATCGCAGGGCCCCCGATCGCAGCGGCTCCGACAGCGCCCGGTCGGGGGCTCGTCGGCGTCATGGCTCCGGGTGCTCCGGGCCCGGACCCCGGACCAGCTCGGCGCCGAGGACGGCGGACAGGACCAGCAGGTAGCCGAGGACGACGAGCCACGAGATCACGGGGACGGCGACGCCGATCAGCCCGTACTCGGCCGCCGCGCCGGAGATGGCCGGCGGCAGGTAGGTCGCGGAGAGGCCGAACACCACGGCCTGGCCGCACCCGTTGAGCGCGGCACCCGGCAGCAGCGGCCGCCACCCGACCCGGCCGCCGACCAGGACGCGGAGGACGGGCCACCACAGCAGCGTCGCCACGACCGCGTTGGCGACCAGCGAGACCACGACGTGGCCGTCGAGGACGGCGAGCAGCGGTCCCACCGCCACGAGCGCCGCGAACACGACGATCAGCGCCGCGGCGGCCAGGAACCCGCGCCCCAGGCCCCGGAGTCCGCTCGGCGGGAGCTCCCACGCCGAGACGTAGGTGCGCTGCAGCGCCCGGGTGAAGCCCAGGACCGACACCACGAGCAGGGCGCCGCCGACGATGGTCAGGGGCTGGACCGCCGGTGGGCGCGCGACCAGAGCGGTCAGAGCCGTGGCCGCGTCGCCGGTCAGCCCCAGAGCGGAAATCACCGCGGGCCCCACCGAGGTGCGGATCGGGCGCGGGGACAGGGCGGACACGACGACCAGCACCGGGATCAATCCGGCGAAGGCCTGCGCCGCCAGTGCCAGCGCCCGGTCGTACCCGTTGATCGCCATCATGCGCCGCCACACGCGCAGGACCAGCCCGCCCTGGTGACGCGCGACCACGACGCCGACGCGTTGGCGGGTCCTGCTGACTCCGGTCCGCACGCGCCCCCCGTCCGGGACCTCGACCCCTGCCTCGGGCACCACACCAGACTGGCCCCCGGCGCCGGGCGCAGCGTCACCCGCAACAGATGAATCCCTGTCCCGGTGGGGCGGAATCATCTGTTCCAGGTGATGTGGGGTCGCGCCACCTGCCCACACTGAGGGCATGACCACACCGCTGGAAGGCGTGGGGCCCTCGGCGGACCCACTCGAACCCGCTCACACGCCGCCGTCGAACGGCCGGCACCGTCCGAAGCGCGAGTCCGCGCCGGTGATGCCCGGGGGCTTCCCCCGCGGCCTGACGCTGTTGCTGGGCATCGCCGCTGCCGTGATCGCGGTGGCCGGGATGCGGGCCACCGCCTGGTTGATCGGGCCGTTGTTCCTCGCGTTGATGATTGTCATCGCGGCACACCCCGTGCAGCGGTGGGCCCGGCGGCGGGGCTGGCCCGTGTGGGCCGCCACGGTGGCGCTGATCCTCGTCGTCTACGCCGGCCTGCTGGCCCTGGCCGCGGTGCTGATCGTCTCGGTCGGCCAGCTCGCCACGGTGCTGCCCCAGTACAGCGCCCAGTTCGACGCGATGCTCGACGGGCTGAGGCAGACACTCGCCGGGTTCGGGGTGGGGCCGGCGCAGATCCAGGCCGCGACGCAGGGCATCAGTCTCAACTCCGTCGCCGGCCTCGTGGGCGACGCCCTCGCCGGGGTGTCGGGCCTGGCCAGTGTGATCATCCTCGTTCTCGCGCTCCTGCTGTTCTTCATCGCCGACGCCGCCACCTTCGACAAGCGGCTGGACAGCATCGCCGGGGACCGCCCGCACATCGTCGGGGCCCTCGACACCTTCGCCCGCGGCACCCGCAGCTACCTCTTCGTCACCACCGTGTTCGGCGCGATCGTCGCGGTGCTCGACACCGTGGCCCTGTCGATCATGGGTGTGCCGCTCGCGATCCTCTGGGGCGTCCTGGCGTTCATCACCAACTACATCCCGAACATCGGCTTCATCTTCGGGCTCATCCCGCCGGCGATCCTCGCGCTGCTCACCGGCGGCTGGTCGTTGTTCATCATCGTCATCGTCGTCTACAGCCTGCTCAACGTGATCATCCAGTCGCTGATCCAGCCCCGCTTCATCGGCGATTCGGTGGGTCTCTCGGCGACGGTCACGTTCGTGATGCTGCTGTTCTGGGCGTGGGTCCTCGGTGGGCTCGGGGCGCTGCTGGCGATCCCGCTGACCCTGCTGGCCAAGGCCCTGCTCGTCGACATCGACCCGGGCGCGCGCTGGGCCGACGCGCTGATCCGGTCCGACCCGGGGGACCCGGAGGAGGACGAGGCCGACGAGGTCGACGACATCGCCGACGAGGTCGTGCCTCCTCCGGAGAAGGTCACCTCGTGACGGGCGGAGGCCCGGGGGTCCGGAGGTGACCACCACCCAGGCGCTCCCGCGCGGCCGGGCCGCGGTCGCACTCGCCCGGGCGCTGGTCTACGCGGTCCTGATCGTCGTGGTCTTCTACGTCGTCCCGCTGCGGATGGCCGTCGACATCGGGACCCTCCTCCGGCTGGTCGCCGGGCTGGCGATCCTGGGAGGGCTCATCGCCTGGCAGGTCCGGGGGATCGCCCGGTCGCCCTACCCGTCGCTGCGGGCCCTCGAGACCCTGGCGGTGGCGCTCCCTCTGTTCCTGATGCTGTTCGCGGGGACCTACACCGTCCTGTCCCAGGTGGACCCCGCATCGTTCTCCGAGCCGATGGCGCGCACCGACGCGGTCTACTTCACGGTCACCGTGTTCGCGACCGTCGGCTTCGGGGACATCTCGCCGGTGTCGACGGCCGCCCGCGTCGTGGTGACCGTGCAGATGCTCGCCAATCTGCTCCTGCTGGGCTACGTCGTGCGGGCCATTCTCAGTGCCGTCGACCGTGGCCGCGGACGCCTGAACGGGACCGCCCCCTGAGGACCGGGCTCATCCGCCGGCGGGAAGGCTCCGTGACCCGCCGAGGACGAGCGAGACCTCGACCGGGACGTCGGCGTAGCCGGCCTCGTCGAGCGCCCGGCGCAGCGGGGCGACGTCCGGACCCGGGGGAGGGCCGAGGGCCTCGATCAGGATCGCCGAAGCGGTCCCCGTGACGGACACGATCTGGGCGGAGGCCCCGGCCGCCCACTGCTCGGCCACGGGACGCACGCCCGCGATCGTGGTGGCGTCGCGGTAGACCTGGTAGCTGCCCGCCGCGAGCGGTACGGCGACGAGCACCACGAAGCCCGCGACCACCGCGATCGTCCCGCGTCCGAGGCGGCCGACCGGGCGGCCGGCCGCCTCCGCGGCCGGCCGGAGCCGGTAGGCGAGGAGCAGCCCGGTGCCCGTGGCGATGATCGCGGCCACGTTCGACGCGAACAGCAGCAGGGCACCGAGCGCCTGGCCGGGCTCGCCGGACTCGAGCGTCAGCCCGACCACGGCCAGGGGCGGCACGAGCGAGATCGCGATGGCGACGCCCGGCAGCGTGTCCGAGACGTCCTCGCGCACCAGGGCGAACGCGCCCACCAGACCGGTGGCCAGCGAGGCGACCAGGTCGATGAGGTCGGGGCTGACCCGGGAGGCGACCTGGGAGTTGGTGGCGGCGACCACCGGTTCCGGCACGAGCAGCCCGAGCAGGAATCCGAGCGCCACGACGAGGGCGGCCCCGGCGAGGACGGTGGTGACGCCCCGCACGATCCGCGACCGGTCGGCGAGGACCACGGCGAGCGCCGTGCCGAGGATCGGGGTCATCAGCGGCGCGACGATCATCGCGCCGATCACCGTGGCGTCCGAGTCGGCGACGACCCCCGAGCCGGCGATCACCGCCGCCAGCGTCAGGAGCACCCAGAAGGCGGACTGTTTGCGCCGCCCGTCCAGGAAGAGCCGATCGGCCATGCGATCGATGTCCGTACCCGACACCGCCACCACGCGCATCGGCCCAGCGTCGGGTGCGGTCACCGCCGACCGCTTCCCCCGCCGCGGGGGAGACGCGGGTCCCGGTGCCCGACTCATCCCGATGAGGTGATGCCACGCGGCGGGTCCCGGCCGAGAGTCGCTGTCGGACGGCGGTGCCCTCGAGGGCTCCGCACGGCACGGACGAGAGGTAGATCGATGGCGACTCTGACCGCGGTGAAGTTCCCGACGGCCGTCGGGGCGGACGAGGCCCTCCAGATCCTGGAGCGCCTGCAGCGAGAAGAGGCGATCAGGATCCACGACGGCGCGATCGTCTCCTGGGTGGACGGCGCGAAGAAGCCCAAGACCCGCCAGCTGAACCACCTCGCCGGATCGGGCGCCCTCGGCGGCGGCTTCTGGGGCCTGCTCTTCGGGCTGATCTTCTTCGTCCCGATCCTGGGGCTCCTCGTGGGTGCCGCGATGGGCGCGGCGACCGCCTCGCTGGCCGACGTGGGGATCGACGACGACTTCATCAAGGAGGTGCGGGAGAAGGTGACGCCCGGGACCTCCGCGCTGTTCGCGCTGACCTCCGACGGGGTGCCCGACAAGGTGGCCGAGGCCTTCCGGGGCGTCGACGGGGAGCTCCTGCACACCAACCTCTCGAGCGAGCAGGAGGCCCAGCTCCGCGAGGTCTTCTCCGACGCGCACGCCGTCTGAGCGGTCGGGCCGGCGCCGGGGACAGCAGCACCAGGGGAGAGGACGTGCGAGGTGACCGCTGAGGTCGCGCCCCCGGCGAGCGCGGACGCGCCCGTCGCGCCGATGGACGTCCTGAGGTCGCGCCGCTATCTGGGCCTGCTGGGCCTGGCCGCAGTGCTCGGGGTCCCGATCTCGGCGCTCGCCTACGGGTTCCTCCTCCTCACGGCGGCGCTCCAGACCTGGGCGTTCACCGCGGCGCCGCTCGCGCTGGGGTACACCGCACCGCCGTTGTGGTGGCCGCTCGTCCCGCTCGGGGTGGCGGGCCTCCTCGTCGCCCCCGTGATCCGGTACCTGCCGGGCCACGGGGGCGAGTCCCCGGCCGACGGCTTCCACGCCGGCGGGTTCCCGGCCGGGCGCGAGCTCGGCGGGATCGCCGCCGCGGCGCTCGCGAGCATCGGGCTCGGCGTGGTCGTCGGGCCGGAGGCGCCGTTGATCGCCCTCGGCGGCGGGCTCGCCGTGCTGGCCGTCCGCCTCGCCCGTCGGGGAAACGTGCCGGCCGGCGTCGCCTCGGTCGTCGCGGCCACCGGCAGCTTCGCCGCCGTGAGCACGCTGTTCGGGTCCCCGCTGGCCGCGGCGTTCCTCATGATGGAGGCGGCCGGGCTCGGCGGCGCCACGGCGACGATGGTGCTCGTCCCCGGGCTGCTCGGGGCCGGGATCGGGTCGCTGGTGTTCGTCGGCCTCGGCTCCTGGACCGGCTTCGGGACCTTCTCGCTCGCCGTCTCCGGCCTGCCGCCCGCGAGCGACCCGACGGTCGGCGCGATCGGGTGGGCCGTGCTGGCCGGTGTCGTGGCGGCCCTGCTCTGCTGGCTGATCCGCTCCGCCGCACTCTGGGTGCGGCCGCTGATCGTGCGGCGCGCGCTGGTCCTGACCCCGGTGCTGGGACTGGGCATCGCGGCGCTCGCGATCCTCTACGCCGGGGTGACCGGTCACGACGTCGCCGAGGTGCTGTTCTCCGGGCAGGACGCCCTCGGCCCGCTGCTGCGGGACCCCGGCGCCTACGGCGTCGGCGCGCTGCTGCTCCTCATCGCGTGCAAGGGGCTCGCCTACGCGGGGGCGCTGGCCGGCTTCCGCGGTGGGCCCACGTTCCCGGCGATGTTCATCGGGGCCGCCGGCGGCACCGCACTGGCCCACCTGCCCGGCCTCGACGCCCTCTCCGGGGCCGCCATCGGCCTGGGCGCGATGACCGTCGGGATGCTCCGGCTACCGCTGACCTCGGTCCTGCTGGCCACGCTCTTCCTGGGGGCCGACGGCCTGACCGTGATGCCGCTGGTGATCGTCGGGGTGGTCGTCTCCTACGTGGTGACGCTCCGGCTGCCCGACCCCGGTCCCCGGGTCGCGCCCGCCCCGGAGGCGGCCTGATTCATCTCCGGCGGGTGACCCGCCCGCGGGCGCGGGGCGCGACGCTCGTGGAGCGCCGGAGGATCGGCGCGGGACCCCGGGTGAGGCCGGGAGAGGAGTCGACGATGCCGCTCGACGACGCGGAACGATCGGTGCTCGCGGAGACCGAACGGTCCCTGGCCGCGGACGACCCCTCCTTCGCCCGCCGATGGCACCGCGCGTCGGGCCGCGGCGGCCGCCGGTCGCGGGCGTACCTCGCCGTCGTGGTCGTGGGGCTGCTGCTGATCGCCGGTCTGTTCTGGCTGGGGCTCCCGGGCCAGGCGCTGCTCGTCCTGCTCCTGACGGTCGGGGTCCTGCTGGGGGCCGGATGGCGTCCCCGGCTGCCCCAGTCCCTCCGGGACGAGCTGACCCCTCCCGGACCCCGGACCCCGGAACCCGGTCCCTGAGCACGGCCAGCGAGAGGCGATCATGCTGCTCTTCATCTACGTCCGGCACATCCGCCGCTACGCCCACGACATCCCCTGGGTCCACATGGGCGTCGCCCTGTTCGGGAACGTCGCGTTCGTCATCGGGAGCATCTTCTTCCTGTATCCCGCACTGACCCGTGCCGGCACGTGGCTCTTCGTCGTCGCGTCGTGGGGCCTGCTCGTCGGCGTGATCGGCGAGATCCTCGCGCGGTACGAGGCCCGGCAGCGTGCCCAGGTCGTCGTCTCGGCGGTCGCCGACCGCGCCGAGTGAGGACCGACGGTGTCGGGCCACCGCCGCCGGCGCCCGACCCGGAGCGCGATCGCGAGCTCCTGGGTCTGGGGCGGCTCCGACGCCACGCGTGGATCGACCACCTCGTGCGGGCCGCCGTGCAGTATCTCGAGCGCCACGGCGACCACTACGCCGCCGCCATCACCTATTTCAGCGTCGTCGCGCTCGTCCCGCTGCTGATGGTCGCCTTCGCCGTGGCCGGGTACGTCCTGCTCGGCGAGCCCGAGCTGCTCGAGGACTTCCAGCGGGCGGTCGTCGCGACCGTGGGGCCCGGACTCGCCGTGACGGTCGACCAGCTCGTGGGGGAGGCCCTGCGCCAGAGCGAGACCGTGGGCGTCCTGGGTCTGGTGCTCGGTGTGTATACGGGACTCGTCTGGATGTACCGGGTCCGCGAGGCCCTGTCCGCCCAATGGGGTCAGCGCACCGCGGGCCCGCCCTACCTCGCGGGCGCCCTGTCCGACACCGTCGCCCTCCTCGGTCTGGCCGCGGTGCTGGCCGTCGCGCTCGGCCTGACCACTCTCGGCGACCTCCTCACCGGGGCGGTGGCCGGCGACGAGGGCGCCGGCGGGGTCCGCACGGTCGTCGCGGCGACGATGACGCTGGCGCTGTCGCTCGCCGCGAACCTGGTGGTCCTGCTCTGGGTGATCGCGCGCCTGCCCCGGGAACGACTGCCCCTGCGGCGTGCCGTCCGCCCCGCGCTCCTGGCCGCCGTCGGCTTCGAGGTGATCGAACAGGTCGGGACCGTCTATCTCGGCTGGGTCACCGGCTCCCCGGCCGGCCTCGTGTTCGGTCCGGTGCTCGGCCTGCTGGTGGCGATCTACCTGAGCGCGCGCCTCGTCCTCTTCGCCACGGCGTGGGCGGCGACCCGCCCCGGCGCACCGCCACCCGTCATCTGATGCGGGTGATGCGGGGGTGGGGGAGTCGGCCGACGGTGGGTGCACCGAATCCACTGGAGGTCCACCTTGTCCTCACATCCGGAACACCTCGTCAACACCCGCCTGCTGATGGGCGGGGCCGTGCTCACCGGCATCGGTGGTGCGATCGCGACCCTCGGCCTGGCCCTGGGGAGCGCGGCCGTGATCGGCGCAGGCCGCCGCTGGCAGCAGCGCACGGAGATGACCCCGGCGCAGCTCGCGAAGCACGCGGTCGGCGCCGCCCAGGCCGCGACGAACGCCGGTTACGGCGCATGGCGCGGAGCGGCGCCGATCCCGGCGCAGCGCTCGTCGTCCGACCGGGTCGCGACGCCGGTGTCGTGAGCGCCGGCGCGCTCCGTCAGCGGGGCGCGCCGTCGGGCCGCGGGGCGGCGGCCGGGACCGGGTCCCCGACCTCCTGCACCGGCACGGTGTGGGTGGTCGCCGCGGCCGCCGCCGCGTACTCCACGACGGCCGGGCCGCGCCGGGCGCGGCGGCGTGCGAGGACGGCGAGGACGATCCCCGTGGCCGAGAAGATCGCCAGGGCCAGCGAGGCGGCCGCGAAGCCGCTCGCGAGCGCGTCCTCCGGCGACTCGCCGACGCCCTGGCGGGCCAGCCCGACGTTGCCGTAGATCCCGGCGGCCACGGCGGTCATCACCGCGCCGCCCACGTAGCGGGCCATGTTCGAGATCCCGGACGCGGCCCCGACGTCGGCGGGGGAGACGCACGACGTCGAGATCGCGGAGGCGGGGCCGTTGGACAGTCCCAGCCCGACGGCGATCGCGAGGAGCGGAAGGACGAAGGTGGCGTAGGTCCAGTCGGGCTGGACCAGGACGAGCGCGGCGAAACCGCCCGTGAGGAGCAGGAACCCCGCGGAGATGATCGGCCGGGTGCCGAAACGGCCGGTCAGCGGCGTGATCGCGGGGGCGACGAGGATGACGAGCGCCGCCACCGGCAGCGAGGCCAGACCGGCCGCCAGGCTCGACATGCCGAGGCCCGCCGGGTCCTGGAAGTACAGGCTCATCAGCAGCCCGAGGGCGGCGATCGCGCCGGCGCCGATGAGGATCGCGAGGGTGGAGCCGACCAGCGCCAGGTTCCGGAGAAGCCGCAGGTCGACCAGCGGGGAGGTCACCCGTCCCTCGACGACGACGAAGCCGACGGTGGCCGCCACCGAGACGACCAGGCAGGACAGGGTGGGCACCGAGACCCAGCCCCAGTCGCCGCCCTTGGTCATCGCGAACACGAACGGCACGAGGATCCCCGCGATGAGGGCCGTCCCCGCGAGGTCGATCGTGCGGGGCCGGTTCGGGTCGGACGACTCCTGCACGGTGCGCAGGGTGAGCGGCACGCAGGCGACGGCGATGAGCGCGTCGATCCAGAACAGGCCCTGCCACCCGGTGGCCTCGTCGAGGAGACCGCCGACCAGCGGGCCGGCGGCCGCGCCGGCCGCGGCGGCGGCCCCCCAGAGCGCGACCGCGCGCATCTGCTGGGCCCCGGACGAGGCGACCGAGAGCAGGCTGAGGCCGCAGGCCAGGATCGTCGCGCCCGCGGCCCCCTGGATGACGCGCCCGACCACCACCATCGCGCCCGATCCGGCCAGGGCGATCAGCGCGCAGGAGGCGATGAAGAGGGCCAGGCCGGCGAGGAAGACCCGCCGGCGGCCCACGATGTCCCCGAGCGCACCGGACGTGACGATCACCGCGGCGCCCACCAGCAGGTAGCCGGTGACGGCCCACTGGAGCAGCTCGATGGAGGTGTCGAGGTCCGCCGCGATCGACGGCAGCAGGATGCTCACGGCGGAGGTGTTCGCGTTGACCACGAACGTCGAGACGCAGGCGACGGTGAGCACCCCTCGCCCTGCGCGCAGTCCGCCGACGGGGGCGGCCCCGGTTCCGGCTGGGCCCTCGGTCATGGCTGCACTCTTCCGTCGGGCACGGGCGCGTTCCTCACCCGTAGGGGATGAGTCAGCGGGGCGGGTGGGTCAGGAAGCCCGGCGCAGGACCACGGCCAGCCGCCACACCGCGCCGACCGCCCCGAGGCCGCCGAGCACGAGCAGCACGACGGTGCCCCAGCCGTCGAGCGCGCCCTGGATCAGGACCGCGTGGCCGACGCCGAGCACGACGACGAGCGCGGCGAGGCTCCCGTGCAGGAACCGCCAGGTGGCCGGGGACCAGCGCAGGCGCCGCCGCAGCACCCCGAGCACCGTCACGACGACGAGCAGGACGGACGCGAACAGGGCCATGCGCGCGCGGGTGGGCCCGTCGGGCGACATCGAGAACAGGGCGTCGTCCGGGTCCTCCACGAACAGGGCGACGACGTGCAGGGCGACCAGGACCGCGACGATCCCGCCGACGCGGACGTGGACCCCGACGCGGCGCCGCGTCAGCCAGGGCTGCACCGCGAGCGCGGCGACGGCGAGGCACGCCGCCACCGTGGAGACCACGAGCAGCACCGGCGCCGCGGCGAGGTGGGGACCCGCGAGGGCGAGGACGACGAGGAACGCCCCGCCGAGCGCGGCCGCGGCCCCGACGACCCGGACCGCGCTCATGACGACGGCACCAGCGTGAGGTCGACGACGGCCAGGGTGTCCTCGGAGTCGACGACGTGGCGCTGGAAGACGGCGCGCCACGGGCCGCGCACGTCGTGGGCCACGTGGACGTTCGGCTCGCCGAACTGGGCGACGGCCGGGTCGGTGTCGACGTGGTAGCGCCCGTCGGGGCCGGTGAGCACCGTCGTCCGGTTCTCGCGCTCGCTGCCCAGCGCGGTCTGCAGCCACACCTGCACCGGCACGCCCGGCAGCGGACGGCACGCCGTGTCGCGCACGATCCCTGTGATCACCAGACCGCGGCCCAGCGGGACGTCGAGCGGGGCGTCGTCGTTGTAGTTGTTGCGGCCGCCGGGGTTGGTCACCGTCGGGGCGCAGGTCGCGCCGGGCGGCGCGGGAACCGGGGCAGGGGCGGGGGCCGCCTCCGTGCTCCCGACGTTGCGGGCGCCCGTCCCGGAGGCGTCGGAGTTCCACAGCGCCGCCGCGATCATCGCGACCAGCAGCAGGACGGCCCCGACAGCCACGGGGTGCGGGCCGGTGCGGGTGGTGGGCACGGGTCCAGCCTGCCCTGCCCGGGTCGGCACGCTCAGGCCGGGACGCGGGCCAGCACCACCGAGTTGACCACGTCGGTATGGGGGTGCAGCACGGCCACCGGGTCGAGGCCGCCGAGGTCGCCGCCGGCCACCTCGAGCACGGGGTAGAGCAGGCCGCGCAGCGAGTGGGCGCTGCGGGCGAGCACGAGGGCGCCGGGCCGCATGCGGGCGCGCACGTGGGCCAGGGCCGCGGCCTTCTCGCCGGGGTCGAGCCCGACGAGGGCGGCCACGCAGACGAGGTCGTAGTCCCCGAGGTCGCCGAGGTCCAGGACGTCGCCCGGGGCGACGCGCACGTCGTCGCCGAGCGCCGCGGCGAGCCGGGCGCCGAGCTCCACCGCCTCCGGGTCGATGTCGACGGCGTCGACCTGCACGCCGTGGCGGGCGAGCAGCAGCGCCGAGAGCGGCAGCGGCCCCGAGCCGACGAACAGGGCACGACGCGGCGCGCGCGGGGCGTGACCGGCGACGGCGTGGTACTCGATGCGGGTGAGGTCGCGGTAGTTCTGCAGGTACGGGAACGCCTCGAGGGCGACGTGCGGCTCGGCCGCGGCGAGCACCCGGTGGGCCCAGGCGCGCTCCAGGGCGTACTCACCGGTGGCGCAGCGGGCGCGCAGGTCGGGGAGGCGCTCGGTGAGCCGCGGGTCGGCGAGCACCGCGTCCACCTCCTGCGGCGCGCGCGGCGCGACGGCGAGCGCCACGAGCGCGGTGAACAGCGCGTCGGTGCGCGGGCCCGGTTCGAGCGAGGGCTCGGCGGCCAGGGCGTCGTGGAGGGCGAGGATGTCGGCGAGGAGGCCGGACGGGCTGTCGGGGCTCTCCTGGCTGTCGTGGCTGCGCTCCGTGCCGCAGGCCCGCACCGCGAGGCGCGACGGCAGGTCGAGCGCACGTTCGCCGCCGGGCCGGGCCGACCCGCCCCCTGAGAACGGACGCGTCGCGGTCCGGGGGACCGGGCGGTCGAGCGGACTGCTCATGTCGATGTCCTCCACCGGGGCGGTCGTCGTCGGGCCGGCGTCCGTATGGATGCCAACACGGCTCCTCCCTCTGGCACAATACGTAAGCGTGTGCGCACACGACAACGTGCAACGAGGTGGGAGCTGGGCGGAGCTCCCGCCCGCCGAGCACGTCGACGTGGCCGTCGAGGGCCTGCGGATGCTGGCCGACCCCACCCGTCTGCGGATGTTGTGGCTGCTCTGCGGCGACGAGCTGGACGTCTCCACCCTCGCCGGTCGCCTGGGGGCGACCCGCCCGGCCGTGTCGCAGCACCTCGCCAAGCTCCGCCTCGCCGGCCTGATCACCCAGCGCCGTGCGGGACGTCACGTCCTCTCGCGTGCCCGTGATCACCACGTCGGCGAGCTCCTCGGGGTGCTCGTCCACGACGCCGAGCACCGCCGGTCGATGACCGATCACCCGTTCGGTGGCCCGTAGGCTCCCGTGCCGTGGGGGGACCCGAGGGACCGCTGGGTGAGGTCGCCACCGCCCTGGCCGCGGGGCAGACGGCCGCACAGGTGATCGACGCGCACGGGCGGCTGGCCTGGGTGTCGGAGCAGATGCTGATGCTCGCCGGCGCGGACGACGACACCGATGTCGGCTACGGCGAGCACGTGGACGAGGTGCTCGAGCGCCCGCTGTGGCGTGACCTCCTCACCCCCGAGGCCGTCGAGACGCTGCGCCATGACCTGCACCCACGGCTCGACGACCAGACCGGCCCCGCGGCGCCGCTGTGGGTGCTGCCCCTGGACCTGCAGGTCGGGGCCCGCCAGCGGTCGGTGGGGATGCTCGGGGTCGGCCTGCGCGGCACGGCGGCATCGTCGGCAAGCACGCCGGGGACGGGGCGAGCGCCTACTTCCTCACCGAGGGCCACGGTTCGGACTCCGACGCGGCGTCCGCGGCGCTGCGGGTCGTGCAGGGCCTGCCGAGCGCGGTGGCCGAGGTCGTCGCCGACCTCGCCGAGACCGGCGTCGAGGTCTCCCGCGAGGACTGCCGGCTCAACGTCGGCGCGCACTGGGGCGCGGACCTGTTCATCGGTCAGGTCGTCACCGGCGGCCGCCTCGAGGTGACCGCACTGGGCGACGAGGTCAACGAGTGCGCCCGCGTCGAGCAGGTCGCGACCGGCGGGCAGCGGCTGGTCTCGAAGACGCTGGTCGAACGGCTCGACGAGGAGGCCGCGTCGGATCTCGGCCTGCGCCCGCGCAGCCTGACCTACCGCATGCTCGCCGAGCTCACCCACGATGGCGGCGCGGCGGGCGGCAAGGCGGAGCGCGATGCGGGATCGCTGGCGGTCCACGATCTCGGTTGAACGGTCTACGGTCTGCGCCATGAGCGCGGACAAGTCGTCGTTGATCAGCGAAGAGGAGCGGCAGCGGCTGACGGCCGCCCGCGATCGGATCCGCGAGGAGTTCCTCGTCCCGACCGATCACCGTCCGCCGTCGACGGGCAAGGGCATCCACCACACGGCCCTGGTCTGCCGCGACGTGCGCACCACGGTGGAGTGGTACCAGAACGTGGCCGGCTTCCCGGTCACCGTGCTGTTCGAGAACCGCGACCTCGCGGGCTCGACGCACTTCTTCTTCGACGTCGGCAACGGCAACAACCTGGCCTTCTTCGACCTGCCCGGCGTCGACCCGAGCCCCTACGCCGAGGTGCTCGGCGGGCTGCACCACATCGCGATCTCGGTGCCCGGCAGCCAGTGGTACGGGATCAAGCGTCGCCTCGACGAGCGCGGGATCGAGTACATGGTCGAGTCCGACGTCTCGATCTACACGCACGACCCCGACGGCGCCCGCGTCGAGTTCATCATGGACCCGCTCGGCGAGATGTACGGCGAGGACACCCTCTAGTCCCGTCTAGTAGACGAGCAGCACGAAGCCGTCGCCGGGGTCGGTGCTCGGTGTGAACCGGGCGTCGGTCAGGGCGGCGTCGGCGCACGAGTCGCCGGCGCCTCCGCCGCCGCCCCCGCCGAACTCGCCGCCGTGGCTGCCGCCGTCGCCGCCGCGCAGGCAGCCGCCACCGCCGCCTCCGCCACCCCCGCCGGTCGACGAGGTCCCGCCGTCGCCGCCGTCACGACCGGGGCGGCGGGCACCCGGCCCACCACCGCCACCGTCACCGAAGTCGCCCTCGCCCCGGACGCCGCCCCGGGCGCCCTCCGCGCCCGGCCCGTACCCGGCCTGCCCGCCGGCACCGCCGGCGTAGCGCGTCCCGTTCGGTGCGCCCGTCGCGGTGCTGCCGCCGGCGCCGCCCCCGCCGCCGGCGACGAGCAGCGACCGGTCGCCGGCACGCACGGCGCTGGCGCCGCCGCCCCCACCGCCGTCGGCGGAGTCCGCGGGACTCGCCGTCCCGCGGGAGCCGCCCCGCCCCAGGCCGTAGCCCGGTCCCCGGTTGCCGTCACACCCGGTCGTGATGTCCAGGCTGCGCCGGGCGCCGACGTCGAGGTCGCCGGCCACGCGCGCCCCGTGCCCCGGAGCGTGCCCCGTGGTGGCGCCCGTCGGGCGGCCGCCCTCGCCCCCGACCGCGATCGCGTAGACCCGGGCGACCCCGGCGGGGACCGGCCACCGGACCGAGCGGCGCTCGCAGTCGAAGCGCGTGCTGCCGGTGTAGCGCCGCAGCGTGATCGTGCCGTCCCCGTGGCCCGCGACCCCGCTGTAGGCCAGCGGGCGGACTCCGGTCCCCACGGAGGAGCGTCCGCCACCACCTCCGCCGGCGCCGCCGCACAGCCCGGCGCCGCGGGTGCCGCTGCCACCACCCCGCGTGTGGCCGCCGCCGCCACCGCCGCCGCCGGGACCGAGGTAGCCGGTCTGGCCCGCGTCCCCGCGCATCGTCCGTGCGCCACCGCCACGGCCACCGGTGCCGGGGAAGCCGACCTGGACGTCGCGGGGCCCGACGAAGCAGGACCCGCTCCCGTCCTCACCGTCGTCCGCGGGGAGGCCCCCGGCGCCCCCGTCGCCGCCGCGGGTGCCGTTGTCGCCACCACCACCCCCGCCGCCACCCGCGACGACCAGCGGTGCCGTGCCGGCCAGGACCGCACTGGCCGCGCCGCCGGAGGCGCCGTCGTCACCGCCGTAGGCGCGGCCCCGCGCGCCGCCGTCGGCGTAGCCCCGACCGACGGCCGCGGCCCCTCCGCGGCTGCCCGGCCAGACCGTCAGCACCTGCCCCTGCTGCACGGGGAACTCGGCGACGGTCTCGCCGCCACCGCCGGCACCACCGCCCTGGCCGGCTCCCGGCGAGCCACCTTCGCCGCCGGTCACGAAGGCGACCACGCGGCCGACGCCGGCCGGGACCGTGACCCCGACCCGGCCGCCCGCGGCGGTGAAGGTGCAGCCCGCCGGGGCCGTCAGGTCGCACGCCGCGGCGCGCGGCGGTGTCGTCACCGGAACGGTGGTGGCCGAGCCCTCCGCGACACCACCGGCGGACAGGACCGCCACGGCGACGCCGACCACCCCGAGGCGGGCCCGGCGCCCGGCCGGACGCCGGGGATGTCCGCGTCGACGGCGGGCAGGCAGTGCGGGACCTGACGTGACCATGGAGAGCACCCATCACGAAGCGTTCGAGGCGGCTTCGTGAGCACCGGAGCCGTCGACGCCTCCAACGAGCGGTCTCCCGCCGGCACGCGGAGATCCACCCGGACGTGTCGATGTCCGTCATCCCGCCCTGGTCAGCGGCCCTTCCACACGGGGGCGCGCTTCTCCGCGAAGGCCGCGGCGCCCTCGCGGGCGTCCTCGCTGGAGAGCACCGGGCCCAGGATCTCGCCCTGTCGCTCCCACATCTCCGCCGAGCTCCAGTCCGGCGAGGAGACGATCACCTGCTTGCTCGCCCGCACCGCGAGGGGACCGTTCGCCCCGATGCGCGCGGCGAGCTCGCGGGCGCCCTCGAGGGCCCCGCCGACGGGCGTGAGGTGGTTGACCAGGCCCCACCGGTGGGCGTCGGCCGCGCTCATCGGGTCGCCGGTGAGCGCGAGCTCCATGGCGACGGTGCGCGGGATGCGGGCGGGCAGGCGCATCAGGCCGCCGGCCGCGGCGGCGAGGCCGCGCTTGACCTCCGGGATCCCGAACGTGGCCTCCTCCGAGGCCACGACGAGGTCGCAGGACAGCACGAGCTCGCACCCGCCGGCCAGCGCCGGCCCCTCGACACCGGCGATCAGCGGCTTCGACGGCGGGCGCTGCGTGATGCCGGCGAACCCCCGGTCGCCGACGTGCGGGCGCTCGCCCCGCAGGAAGGCCTTGAGGTCCATGCCGGCGCTGAAGAACCCGCCGGCTCCGGTGAGGATGCCGGCGACCAGCGCGTCGTCGCCGTCGAGCTCGTCGAGCGCCGCGGCGATCCCCTCCGCGACCGCGGTGTTCACCGAGTTGCGCGCCTTCGGGCGGTCGATGGTGATGATCAGCGTGGTGCCGTCGCGCTCGGTGCGGAGGACGGGCTCGTCACCCGCGGGCGAGCTCATCGCGGGGCCATCCGGATCGCGCCGTCGAGCCGGATCGTCTCGCCGTTGAGCATGGGGTTCTGCAGCATCGAGACCGCCATCTGCCCGTACTCGGCGGGGTCGCCGAGGCGGCGGGGGTTGGGCACCGACTCGCCGAGAGTCTTGCGGACGTCGTCCGAGAGCGTCGCGAACAGCGGGGTGTCGAACAGCCCCGGCGCGATGGTGTTGACGCGGACCAGCTTCGACGCGAGGTCGCGCGCCGCGCACAGCGTCATCGACACGACGCCGCCCTTCGACGCCGAGTAGGCCATCTGCCCGATCTGGCCCTCGAACGCCGCCACGGAGGCCGTCATGATCATCGCGCCGCGCTCGCCGTTCACCGGCTCCGTGCGGGCGATCCCGGCGCCGGCGAGGCGCAGGGCGTTGAACGAGCCGAACAGGTTGACGCGGATGACCCGCTCGAAGGACTCCATGTCACCCGGGTCGCCGTTCTTCTCGACGACGCGGGTGAGGCTGCCGATGCCCGCGCAGTGCACGAGCGCGCGGAACGGGCCGGCGGCCTCGGCCGCGGCGACCGCGGAGCCCAGCGCGTCGGCGTCGGTGACGTCGGCGGCGACGAACTCCCCGCCGAGGTCCGCGGCGACCTCCTTGCCCTTCGACGACGGGAGGTCGGCGACGACCACCCGCCCGCCCGCGGCGGTGATCGCCTGCGCGGTGGCCAGCCCGAGGCCGGACGCGCCCCCGGTGACGAGGGCCGAGACGCCCTGGAGATCCATGATGCGGGTTCCTCCCGTGGTCGACGAAGGTGCTCACGCGCACCATAAACAGTCGGGCCTGACTGTGTCACCGGGTGCGGGCGCGCGTGACCGCGGCCGCGGCGATCGCCACCGCGAGCGTGACCGCCGCGGCGGCGGCGATCGCGGCCGCCGGGGCGACGGTGTCGATCAGGACGCCGGACAGGGGCGAGGCGATCGCCGCGCCCGCCATGAGCGCGGAGCTGTGCAGCCCGATGGCGACGCCCCGGGCGCCGTCGGGGGCCAGGCGCCCCACGGTCTCGGTGGCCGAGGCCAGCGCCGGCGCGCAGAAGGCGCCGGCGGGGATCAGCAGGAGCGTCACGGTCCACCAGGGCCCGCCCAGCGCGACCGGCAGCGACCCGAGCGCGAGCAGGGCGAGCAGCACCGCGGTCGGGGGCGGGCGCCGGGCTCCGCCGTAGATCCAGCCCCCGGTGAGCGACGCGGCGCACCACACGGCGTTGGCCAGCGCGAACCAGGCCGTCTCCCCGCGGGCAGTCAGGCCGGCGACGACGGCGAGCTCGGTGGCCGTGAGCATGAGGATCGCCGCCCCCGTCGAGGCCAGGGCGACGAGCATCGGGCCGCGCAGCCACGAGCGCACCGGGGGCGCGGTCCGGTTCTCGCCGGCAGTGCCCGGCAGGCGGAGCGGCGGGTTGAGCCTGGCCAGCGCGGCCGACGCGAGGACGAACGCCCCGCCCACGGCCCACAGCCCGGGGCGGCCGGGCAGGGCGATCGCCACCAGGGTGCCGAGCGCCGGGCCCACCGCGTAGGCGACCTCGGTGGACATCGCGTCGAGGGCGAACGCGGGCCGCTGGTGCTCGTCGGGCACCGAGGCGGCCAGGGACTGGCGCACCGCCGAGAACGCGGGCGGCATGAGCATCCCCGCCGCGAACGCGGTGGGGGCGAGCGCCGTCACCGGCAGCAGGGACGCGACGCCCCAGAACGCGGCCTGGGCGAGCCCGCACGTCAGCAGGACGGGACGCAGGCCGCGGCGGTCCATCAGCCGGCCCAGCAGCGGGGCCCCGAGCGCCACCCCGCCCGTCACCGCCCCGCCGACGAGGCCCGCGGCGGCGAACCCGGCGTCCAGGCCCACCGCGACGTGCAGCGTGAGCACGACGGCGGTCGCGGTGGCCGGGATGCGGGCCGCGAAACCGACCGTCACCAGTGGCGTGAGACCCGGGAGGCGCAGCACCGCTCCGTAGGTGGCGACGCCGCCCCTCGCCGCCACCGTCATCACCTCGATGGTGCCCACCACGTCGCATGGATTCACCCCTCGTGGACCGTGACGTCCGGACGACGACCCCCGCGGGCACACTGGCGACCATGAGCGAGGCACCCGTCCTTCCCACCGCTACGTACGCCGTCACCGGCGCGACCGGTCACCTCGGCCGCCTCGCCGTCGACGCCCTGCTGCGCCACGGCGTCCCGGCCCGCAACGTGTTCGCGCTCGTCCGCGACACCGCCAAGGCCGACGAGCTGGCCGCCCTCGGCGTCGGCGTCCGCGAGGCCGACTACGACCGCCCGGAGACGCTCGACGCCGCCCTCGAGGGCATCGAGCGCCTGCTGCTGGTCTCCAGCCCCACGACCGGCGAGCGCCTCACGCAGCACGGCAACGTCATCCGGGCCGCGGACGCCGCCGACGTCGGCTTCGTCGTCTACACGAGCGTGCTCCACGCCGACGAGACCGAGCTCGCGCTGGCGCCCGAGCACGCCGGCACCGAGGACCTCCTCCAGGCGTCCGGCCTGCCGTTCGCGGTCGCCCGCAACGGCTGGTACGTCGAGAACTACACCGGCCGGCTCGACGACTACCTCGAGCGCGGCGAGATCGTCGGCGCCGCGGGCGACGGGCGCCTCTCGGCCGCCACGCGCGCCGACTACGCCGAGGCCGCGGTCTCGCTGCTCATCGGCGACATCACCGACCAGCAGGGCTACTGGGAGCTCGGCGGGCCGGCGTTCTCGATGAGCGACCTCGCCGAGGCGATCACCGAGACCACCGGCACGAAGGTCGTCTACCGCGACGTCTCGGCCGACGAGTACACCGACCTCCTGCGCAGCGCGGGCATGGACGAGGGCACGGCGGGCTTCGTGACGTCCCTCGAGCTCTCGATCGCGCGCGGCGAGCTGGAGACCGACAGCCCGGCGCTCGAGAACCTGCTGGGGCGCGCGCCGACCCCGCTCGTCGACGCGATCCGTGCGGCGCGCGTGTAGGCCTGCGCGGTAGGAATGCCGCATGGAGACCTTCCACGGGCGTGCAGAGCTCGTCGCCTCGCTGGGCCGCGAGCTCGGACCGGGGGAGTGGCTGGAGATCGGCCAGGAGCGCATCGACGGCTTCGCCGACGTCACCGGCGACCACCAGTGGATCCATGTCGACGCCGACCGGTCCGCGACCGGGCCGTACGGCGCGACGGTCGCGCACGGTTTCCTGACCCTCTCGCTCCTGCCGCTGCTGCTCGACGGCCTGCGCCGCGTCGAGGGGACGCGGATGGGCCTGAACTACGGGCTCGAGCGCGTGCGCTTCCCGAACGTCGTGCGGTCCGGGACGCGGGTGCGGGCGCGCTCGACGCTCGTGGACGCCACCGACGTCGGCGACGACGGGCTGCAGCTGGTCACCCGCGTGACCGTCGAGGTCGAGGGTGAGACCAAGCCGGCCTGCGTCGCCGACCTCGTGACCCGCGCGTACTTCTGACCCGCCCCGCTGCGGCCTGATCGGGTCGGTCGCGACCCCCTCGGGCGTATGTGGACTCGGGTTCGGGTATCTGTGAGCCACACGGAGTCGCGTCGTGGCGACCCCGCGAGGAGGTGGTCGTCATGGACGCCCCCATTTCGACGTCGACGACGCGGCGTCCCGAGGCCGGCACAGCCGGTGCATTCCTTCCCTTCCCGGCCTGGTGGCTCACGGTCACCGATCTCGGACGTGCGTCGGTCGAGACCGCCGCGTGGCACGCGGTCCGGCACGTCCTGCCCGGCAACGGCCGCGGCAACGGCCAGCCCGTCCTCGTGCTGCCCGGGTTCCTCACCAGCGATCTCGCCACGGGTGCGCTGCGGGCGCACCTGCGCAACCGCGGCTTCCACACCCATCGGTGGACCCTCGGGCTCAACCACGGCTTCACCGACACGATCCTCGACGGGCTGCTCGCGCGCTTCGACGAGCTCCACGCCCGCCACGGGCGCCCGATCGCGATCGTCGGCTGGAGCCTCGGCGGGCTCATGGCCCGCTGGCTCGCGCACGTCCGCCCGGACGCCGTCGAGCGCATCATCTGCCTCGGGTCGCCGTGGCGCGCGGAGGCCGAGGAGAACCGGGTCACCGCCGCGTTCCGCCTCGCCGAGCAGCACTGGGGCTTCTCGGACCGCACGGGCGAGGTCGTCGACCTGGTCCGGCGCCCGGTGCCCGTGCGCTCGGTGGCGATCTACTCCACGTGGGACGGCCTCCTGCACGGCGACGGCTGCCGGCAGGACGACGGCGAGCTGTGCGAGAACGTGGTCGTCCCGAGCAGCCACTGCGGGCTCACCCACAACCCGGCGGCGCTGGTCGCGGTCGTCGACCGCCTCGAGGTGCGCCTCGACGACTGGCGCCCGTTCGCCTGGGCGCACGCGCTCTCGACGGGCGTCGTCGGGCGTCGTCGGGGCCGCCGCCAGGCCCCGGCACCCCGGGTCGCCGTCGCCGCCTGAACCAGGCCGGTTGCCCACCTCCGCTCCGGGACAGACACTTCGCCGCCCGAGACGTGGATCTCAGCGCCACGCTCTGCGTCGAGGTGTACGACGGTCGGTAGGAGGTGTGCATCAATGGCTGATGTATCCCGGCTGCCGTGGGCGATCAACGACCACTGGGACTGGCAGCTCCACGCCGCGTGCCGCGGCATGAACTCCGAGGTCTTCTTCCATCCCGACGGCGAGCGCGACCCCCGGCGCAGCCAACGCGTCGCGGCGGCCGCGAGCATCTGCGCGGGCTGCCCGGTGCGCGAACCCTGCCGGGAGTGGGCCCGGCGGGTCGAGGAGCCGTACGGCGTCTGGGGCGGGGAGAGCGAGCAGGAGCGGCGCGAGCACCTCGCCCGTGCCCGTCACCACGATCGCTCCGCCTGAGCGATCTCCCGCCGTCGACCCGTGGAAAGGTGGGGTCCATGGACGCGCCTGCGGCGTGGGCCCGGGGTCGCCTCCCGGAGGGTGACGGACGTGTGGTGTCGCTCGACGTGAACGGGCTGGCGCTCGACTGCGTCGTGCCGAGCGGCGAGGGCGAGCCCGAGGGCGCGACGGCGTTCGGGCTGCTCGCGGCGTCGCTGTCGTCGTGCACCGCGATGTCGGTGCGCACGTTCCTGCAGCGCCACGACGTCGAGGCGTGCGACGTCGAGGTCGACGTCGCGCTCGAGCCCGGGCACCCGCCGACGGTGCACCGGCGCGTCGGCCTGGTCGCCGACCTCGACCACGACCTGCGCACCCAGCTCTCCGCGGTGGTCGACTCCACCCCGGTGACCGTCCTGCTCCAGGACGCGCTCGTGATCGTCACGCGCCTGGACGTGGGGCCCGAGCCACGGGCATGACGGGACCCCCGCTCGCGGGCCTGCGGGTCGTCGACCTGACCCAGGTCCTGGCCGGCCCCTTCTGCACCATGCTGCTGGCCGACCTGGGCGCCGACGTGATCAAGGTCGAGCCCCCGACCGGGGACGTCGCCCGCCGGTGGGGGCCGTCGCTGGGCTCGGACGGCCCCGACGGGTACGCGGGCTACTTCGCGAGCGTCGACCGCAACAAGCGCGGCGTCCGCCTGGACCTGGGTACCGACGAGGACCGGGCCACGGCCCTCGAGCTCATCGGCGGCGCGGACGTGCTCGTCGAGAACTTCCGCGTCGGGGTGATGGAGCGCCTGGGCCTGTCGTACGAGGAGCTGCACGCCCGCTTCCCGCGCCTGGTGTACGCCAGCATCAGCGGGTTCGGCACCGCGCGCGCCGGGGCGAGCCCGTACGTCGACCTCCCGGCGTTCGACATCATCGCCCAGGCCATGGGCGGCCTGATGAGCGTCACCGGCGCGGACCGCTGCTCGGCGAGCACAACGACGAGGTCCTCGCGGAGCTGCGCGCCCCCCTACGTGAGTGATTTTCCCGGCTATAGCCGTGAAAATCACTCACGGGTCAGGGTTCACGGGGTCAGGACGGGTCGATCATCGGCTCCGGGTCGTCGGGCAGGGCGACGGTGCGCCGGGGGCCGGCGCGGTGCCCGAGGAACGCCGCCCGGTTCGCGTGGCCCATCAGCAGCGGCAGCAGCTCCCGGGCCGTGACGACGCCGTACCAGCCGGCGTGGGCGGGGGTCTCGCCGAACGCGGTGACCGCGTCGGGGCGCACCGTCGGGCCGGCGACGACGAGCGGGGTCGGGTCGCCGGTGTGCAGCACGCCGCCGGTCGACGGGGTGGCGTGGTCGCCGGTGACCGCGACGACCGCGCGATCGCCCAGGTCGAGCAGGCCGGCGAGCCCGCGGTCGGCGGCCTCGAGGACGTCGAGCTTGGCCCGCGGGCGCTTGGTGTGCCCGGCGTCGTCGGTGGCCTTGATGTGCACGTGGACGAAGCGCGCGCCGGCGTCGACCAGCTCGTCCGCGGCGGTCAGCCGGCCCCGGAGGTCGGCCGTCACGTCCTCCTCGGGTCGCAGGTGCCTCGACGCCATGCCGAGTGCAGTAGCGAGGCCCCGGTAGAGCCCGGTGCTGGTCACCGCGGCGCCGGCGACGCCGTTCTGCTCGGTGAACGACGGGATCGCCGACCGCGCGCCCGACCACTTCGTCGTGAGCACCTCCAGCGCCGGGAGGCCGCGGTCGGTGCGGGCGCGGTTGACGGGGTGGGCGCGCAGGTCGCGACGGGCCTCGAGCAGGAGCGTCTCCAGGGCCGCAGCGGTCGGCTCGGCCCCGGGCTCCTCGGCCAGCGGCCGCACCCGCAGCCACGGGTGGCGGTCCTCGAAGAACGGGTCGGAGTCGGTGACGGCGCCGCTCGCGTGCCCGGTCAGCGCGAGCAGCGCCTCGCCCCGGCGGGGGAGCGGGGTGAGGTGCGCGTCGTGCCGCCGGGCGAGCCCGGCCAGGTCGTGGAGCAGCCGCGCCGCGTCGTCGGCGTCCTCGGGCCCGACCCGCCCGGTGATCCAGACCCGCCCCGCGTCGTCGGCGTGCGCGGTCCGCAGCGCCGCATGGGTGACCGCGACCCCGGCCGGCACGTCCACCCCCGCGCCGAGGGCCTCCAGCACCGCGCGCCCGGGGAACGGCACGTCGGCGAACCCGAACATCGCCCAGTGCGCGAGCTCGGACGACGGCGCGCGACCCCAGCCGAAGGGCAGGTGCCAGCCCGACGCCCCCCGCGCCGCCAGCGCGTCGAGGACGGGTGTCGCCGCGGCCTCGGACGGCGTACGCCCGCCGAGCTCGGGCACCGGGCGGTCGCCCAGCCCGTCGAGGACGACGAGTACGACGGGCAGCCGGTCGTCGTCGAGACGCGGCTGGGACTCGCCGTACCCGGGTGGCCTCACCGCCGCGCCCCCAGGAGCTCCCGCAGCAGCGGCACCGTCGACGGGAGCACCATCGCCTCCCACGTCCCGTCGGCGAAGCGGTCGCGGATCGCGGCGGCGTCGAGCTTGGTCGCGGGGTCGCCGTCGACCACCGTCACCGCGTAGCCGCCGTCGGCGAGCCGGCCCGCCTTGTCCTTCTCCCACGCCGAGAAGGCGCGCACGAAGTGGCGGGCGCCCAGCGGGACGTACTCCGGCCACAGCTCTGGCCGCGTCAGGTCGAACGGCACGACCGAGGCGCGGTCGGCGAGCCCCGCCCCGTCGAGGGCCGCGCGCAGCAGCCGCACGCGCTCGAAGTAGGTGAACGGGTTGGCGGCGTCGGTGTGACGGTGCGTCGAGGTCGCCGCCTCGTGGCGCGCCCCGGAGTCGGGGTTGGTGACGGCGACGACGAGGTGGTCGTGCTCGGCGAGCGCCAGCGCGAACAGCTCGAGGTGCTGGTGGTGGACGGGCTGGAAGCGTCCGGTCACCGCCGCCAGACCTCGGGGGCGGAGTCTCATCGCCCTCGCCGCAGCAGCCCGCGCGCGATCGCGTTGCGCTGGATCTCCACCGTGCCCGCGGGGATCTTCAGGTTGCGGGCGAGGCGGAAGAGCTTCTCCTCCGGCGAGCCGAGCCGCAGGCCGGTGCCGCCGTGCACCTGGACGGCGCGGTCGGCGACGCGGAAGAACGCCTCGTCGTTGATCACCTTCACGAGGCTCATGAGGCGCGGCGCGTCGGCGTGCAGCGGGATCCCGAAGGCGCCGCCGGGCATCGCGTCGAGCTCGGTCTGCGCCTGCAGCGACGCCGCCCGAGCCGCGTACACGTCGGCGTCCATGTCGGCGAGCATGTGCTGCACCGCCTGCAGCTCGGCGATCGGCCGCCCGCCCGAGGTCCGCTCCCGGGCGCGGTCGATCGCCCGCGCCAGCAGCCACTCGCCCCAGCCGGCGCACATCCCGCCGCGGCAGAGGCGTCGCCAGTTGATCCAGGCCATGGCCAGCGCGAACCCGTCGCCCACCTCGCCGACGACGTTCTCGGCCGGCACCCGCACGCCGTCGAAGTGCAGCTCGCCGGTGAGGCCGTCGTCGAGCATCGTCGGGATGTCGCGGCCTCGGGAGAACCCGGGCGCGCCCGCGTCGACGAGGAACATCGACAGCGACCGGGTGCCGGCGCCGGGCTCGGTGACGGCGGTGACCTGGACGACGTCGGCGAAGTGGGCGTTGGTGATCCAGGCCTTGGTGCCGTCGAGGATCCAGTCCGGGCCGTCGCGACGCGCCCGGGTCTCCATCGCCAGGACGTCGGTGCCGACGGAGATCTCGGTGTTGGCGAACGCCGCGGTGATCTCGCCGGCCATCAGCGGCTCGAGCCACTGCTCGCGGGCCTGCGCGGAGCAGTGCTCGATCGCCGGGTTCGCGCCCTCGGTCCAGCCCAGCGCGGCCAGGCCCAGGCCGAGCCCGGAGTGCCGGTACACGAACTCCTCGACGTGCTGCATCTCCGCGCGGGCGAAGCCCCCGCCGCCGACGGCCGCGCCGAGGTGCGGGCTGTAGAGCCCGGCCGCCGCCGACCGGCGCTGGACCTCCCGGCGCGCCTCCCAGACGGCGGGGTGCATGCGGCCGGCCTCGTCGAGGCGCGGGTTCCAGGGCGAGCCGACGTCCTGGCGGGCGAGGTCGGCCTCCAGGGGCTCGACCTCCTCGGTGAGGAAGGCGGCGAACCGCTCGGTGTACTCGGGGGCGCCGGCGGGAGAGATCGTCACGGTCATGCCCTACGGCCGGTGGGGGTGCCGCGTCAACCGTCCTAGGGTCGGGGCATGCCGCTGCTCTCCGCCGAGTCCTCGGTCCTGCTCGTCGTCGACCTGCAGGAACGCCTGATGCCGGCCATCAGCGCGGGGGCGGAGGTGCTGCAGAACGCCACACACCTCGTCCGGGGCGCCGGCCTCACCGGCGTCGACGTCCACGCCACCGAGCAGAACCCGGCGGGCCTCGGCCCGACCGTCGGCGAGATCGCCGACCTGCTGCCCCGCCCCGCGCAGCCGAAGACCTCCTTCGCCGCGGACGTCGACCCCGGGCCGGGCACGATCGTCGTCGCGGGCTGCGAGGCCCACGTGTGCGTGCTCCAGACCGTGCTCGCCCTCCGCGCCACCGGTCGTGACGTCGCCGTGGTCGCCGACGCCGTCGGCAGTCGCGCCCCGGCGAACCGCGACCGGGCCCTCGGGCGCATGCGCGCGCACGGCGTCGACGTCGTCACCACCGAGATGGTGCTGTTCGAATGGCTGCACGACAGCGACCACGCCGCGTTCCGCGACGTCCAGAAGCTGATCCGCTGACTCAGGCGCCGGGGGAGCGGACGACGAGCAGGAGCGTGTCGTCGTCGCGGTGCCCGTCGGTGTGCACGTCGACGGCCGCCAGGACGGCGTCCGCGACGGCGTCGGCGTGGGCGCCGGCCGGCAGCGCCTCGAGGGCCCGGCGCAGCCGGTCCTCCCCGAACTGCTCCCGGCTGCCCGCCGCGCGGGCCTCGGTGACCCCGTCGGTGTGGAGCACGAGCGCCGCGCCCGGCGGCAGCGTGATCGTCTGGCTCGCGACGTCGGCGTCGGCGCGGATGCCGAGCACGCGCCCCCCGCCGTCGAGCTCGGTGACCACACCCCCGGGATGCCAGACGACCCCGGGCGGGTGCCCGGCGGCGGCGATCTGGACGGTCAGGCCGGCGGGCTCGGGGGCGTCGTGGTCGGTGATCTGGGCGTAGACGGCGGTGACGAAGCTCCGCGCGGTGTCGAACCAGTCGTGCAGGACGCCGTTGACGGCGGTGAGCACGAGGGCCGGGTCGGGCTCGCTGTGCCCGAGGGCCCGGGCCGTGGAGCGGGCCAGCGCCGTGGTGCGGGCGGCGTCGGCGCCGTGCCCGCAGACGTCACCGACGACGACGCCCCAGCCCGTGGGCGTGGCGAACACGTCGTAGAAGTCGCCGAGGACCTCGCCGCTGTACGAGTGGCCGTCGGTGGGGCCGCGGTGCCGGGCGGCGATCTCCATACCGGGGACGCGCGGGGGGTGCTGGGGGGTCAGGGACTGCTGCAGCGTCTCGGCGAGCTCGACCGCGGCACCCGCCTGCCGGCGGGCGGCGTTGGCCAGGGCGTCGGCGCGCTCGGCGCGGTCGTAGGCCCGGCGGGCATCGCGGTCGGAGGCGCGGGCGGCGCGGTCGGAGGCCCGCAGCCGGTGGGCGAGCTCGTCGGCCGAGCGCTGCGAGATGTCGAGGTCGGCACGCAGGGCCATCTCGTCCCCCGCCGCCCGGGCGATCCCCGCGAGCCGGCGGACCTGCTCGTCGGTCCAGGCCCGCGGGCGGGTGTCGACGACCGTGAGCGAGCCGAGCACGGCGCCGTCGGTGTCCCGGATCGGGAACCCCGCCCACGCGCGGATGCCGACGGCGAGCACGGCGGCGGACTCACCGTCGCGCGACGCCCCGTCGCGGGAATCGCTGTCGGCGTCGGGGACGACGACGGGGTGCTGCGCGTCGGCGACCAGACGGCAGAGCGTCTCGGCGACCGGCACCTCCCGGTCGATCGCGTCCGCTCCGGGGGCCGCGTGCCACACCCGGACGCCGTCGTCCCCGAGTCGGCTCACCAGGGCGATCGGGGCGCCCGCGACGTCGCAGGCCAGCTCGGTCAGGCGGTCGAACGGCTCCGCGGGGCCGGGGGGCGTGGTCGGGACGGGGGACCGGTGCTCTCCGAGATCGCCACCCACCGGTTCCACCTCCCTCACGACGGCACCCGCGCGGCGCCCACCCCGACGACGATCGCGCACAATCATTCCAGGCATCCGCCGCGTCCGCCGACCAGTGGGGGCACTCGGCGCGGCGTTGCTCCCTGCGGATCAGCGCCGGTGCGCAGCCGCCGGATGCGAGGCGGCGACCCGGGGGCCGGCCCCGCCGAGGACCTCACGCAGCGTCCCGGACGCCGGGGTGGCAGGCATCCGCCCGCGGCGCCGCAGCTCGGGCACGACCAGCTCCGCGACGTCGACGAACGTGCCCGGCGTGACCGCGTAGGCCAGGTTGAAGCCGTCGGCGCCGGTCTCGTCGACCCAGCGCTCCATCTCGTCGGCCACCTCGCCCGGCGACCCCACCGCCACCGGGCCGCGGCCCCCGACGGCGAGGTGCGCGGTGACCTCGGCCAGGGTCCACTCCCGGTCCGGGTCGTCGGTGGTGAACGACGCGAGCGCCGAGCGGCCCGCGTCGGTCTCGACATGACGCAGGGGCTCGTGCGGGTCCACGCCCGAGAGGTCGAGGCCCGTCCAGCCGCCGAAGAGCGCGAGCGCGCCCTCGGTCGAGGCCACCGCGAGGTACTCCTCGTACTGGGCCCGCGCCTCCTCCGAGGTCTCGGCCACCACCGGCGCGAGCTGCACGAACACCGTCACCGACTCGGGGTCGCGCCCGGCCTCCGCCGCCGCGGCGCGGATGCCGGCCACCGACTTCGCGACCACCGTCGTCGACGGCCCCGAGACGAACACCGCCTCGGCGTGCCGCCCGGCGAACGCCAGGCCCCGCGGCGACGCCCCGGCCTGGAAGATCGCCGGGGTGCGCTGGGCCGAGGGCTCGCAGAGGAACGGGCCCGGCACGTCGAACCAGCTGCCGTGGTGGCCGATGTCGTGGACCTTCGCCGGGTCGGTGTAGACGCCACGCTCCGCGTCGCGCACGACGGCGCCGTCCTCCCAGGAGCCCTCCCAGAGCTTGTAGCAGACCTCGAGGTACTCCTCGGCCATCTCGTAGCGCTGGTCGTGGGCGAGCTGCTCGCCGAGGCCGAGGTTCGCCGCTGCGCTCGCCAGGTAGCCGGTGACGACGTTCCAGGCCACCCGCCCCTTCGTCAGGTGGTCGAGCGTGGTGAAGCGGCGGGCCAGGGCGTAGGGGTGCTCGTAGCTCACCGACACCGTGATGCCGAACCCCAACCGCGACGTCGCCGCGGCCATCGCCGGTACGGGCAGCATCGGGTCGCCGAGCGGGACCTGGGTGCCGGCGCGCAGCGCGCCGTCCCGCGAGCCGCCGTAGACGTCGTAGATCCCCAGCACGTCGGCGAGGAACAGCGCGTCGAACCCGGCGTCCTCGAGCACCCGGGCGAGATCCACCCAGTGCTCGACGTCGGTGTAGCGGAACCCCTCGTCACGCGGGTGGCGCCACAGTCCCGCCGACTGGTGGCCGGGGCAGTTCATGGCGAACGCGTTGAGGTGGATGCGGCGGGACACGTGCCTCCTAGGGTGCGAGCGGCTCGAGGGCAGTCTCCCGCGCCAGCAGGGCGGCGACCGTCGTGAGCACCGACAGCACGGCGAGGAACGCCACGACCAGCCAGAACGAGCCCCGTCGCGCCGACGAGGGCCGCGGCCACGAGCGGCGCGAACCCGCCCGCGACCACGGACCCGATGCCGTAGCCGAGCGAGGCGCCGCTGTAGCGCAGGCGCGTCGAGAACAGCTCGGCGAACCACGCCGCCTGCGGCCCGTACATCGCGTCGTGGGTGACGTTGATGCCGAGCACCATCGCCAGGATGATCAACGTCGTCGAGCCCGTGCCGACCGCGAGGAAGAACAGGGCCAGCGTGATCGTGCCGCCGATCGAGCCGACCAGGTAGGGCGTCCGCCGCCCGATCCGGTCGGACAGGATCGCCCACAGCGGCGTCGTCGCCAGGCCCACCGCCGACGAGACGACCACCGCGAGCAGGCCCGCGCTGCTGGCCTTGCCCAGCTCGCCGGCGATGTAGGTCAGGCCGTAGGTCGTGAGCAGGACGAACAGGGCGATCTGCGAGAGCCGCAGGCCCGTGGTGATGACGACGTTGCGCGGGGCGGCGCGCAGCACCTCGACGACCGGGAGGCGGGCGACGTCACCGCGATCGCGCAGGGCCCGGAACTCGGGGGCGTCCTGGATGCGCAGGCGGATGAACAGCCCGACGCCGACGAGCACGATGCTCGCGACGAAGGGCAGGCGCCACGCCCACGCGAGGAACGCCTCGTCGCCGGCGATGACGCGGACCAGGAACAGCGAGCCGGTGGCGAGCAGCATCCCGGCCGGCGACCCGAGCTGGGTGAAGCTGCCGAAGAACCCGCGGCGCCGCTCCGGGGCGTGCTCGACGGCCAGGATCGCCGCGCCCGCCCACTCGCCGCCGACGGCGAGGCCCTGGAGGATCCGCAGGACCACCAGCAGCGCCGGGGCCCAGACGCCGATCGTGCGTAGGTCGGCAGCAGGCCGATCGCCGGGAAGAAGAGCTGGTTGAACACCAGGGCGGTGGCCGTGGCGTAGAGGTAGAAGTCGTACCACTCGATCGTGGTGCCGATGGCGCTCGCGAGGGCGACGCGGCGCGGGGTGTGGGTGGACGCGGTCGGCAGCGGGCTGGCGGTGGTGGACACACGGGCTCCCGGGACGGGGAGGGACGGGGAGGCGTCGTGAGCCCGGGACCGGGCTCGTGTGTCAGCGACAGCGGGAGCTGGCAACGGGCATGAGGTCGACGTGGAGTCGCCACGTCAGCACTCGGCGTTCACCCATGGCGGGGGATGTTCGCGACCCCACCCCGGGAGTCAACCGCCGGGGAGGAGCGTCACGTCTCCGCCGGCGCCGCTCCGGGCTCGGCGGTGTACGCGGGGTGAGCCGTGGCGTCAGGTCGTCCGTGGGGCGTCGACGAGCCCGACGTGGCGGGCCCGGGCCACGGCCTCGCGGCGGCTCCCGACGCCGAGCTTGTGGTAGATCGCGCGCTGGTGGGTCTTGATCGTGTTCAGGGAGACGCCGAGGTCCTGGGCGATCTCGACCGACGAGCGCTGGCTCGGGAGGAAGGCCAGCACGGTGCGTTCGCGGTCGGTGAGGGGATCCCGGACCGCCTCGAGGTCGTCCGGACGGTGCGCGAGCACGTCGTCGACGAGGGGGTCCAGGGCGCCGAAGGCTCCCTGGTGGGCGGCGAGGTGGGCGCGCAGGGGTTCGGCGAGCGTCCGGAGCGGGCGCAGGAGGTCGAACCGGGCGGCGAGGCGCAGGGCGCGGCGCAGCTGCTCGTGGACGTGAGCGTGCTCCTGGAGCGTCTCGGCGATCTCGGCGTCGATCAGGAGCGACTCGACGATCCCGAGCGAGGTCAGGAGGCGGAGCCGCCGGGCGAACACCGGGGCGAGGAGCGTGCGCGCGCCGGGGTCGCGCGCGGTCACCCACAGCAGTCGCGCGTGGAGCAGCGCCGCCTCGGCGGACCCCACCAGCCGGGGGGCGACGGCCCGGGTGACCTCGCCGGCCTCCCGGGCCCGGCCGAGACCGAGGGCCGAATGCTGCTCGAGGACGGCGGCGAGGGCGACCTGCGGGGTCGGCAGTGCGAGGTCGGCGGCGGCCATCCGCGCGTGCCGCATGCCCTGCCAGCCGGCGAGCGGCAGGCCGGTGTCGTGGTCGGCGGCGGCGCGCAGCGTTCCGAGGGCCGACGCGACGTCGGGGTGCGCCCGGTCCCCGGCGTCCTCGACGGCGTGGAGGTGCGTGAGGGCGGCTTCGGGGCGACCACCCAGGATCTCGTCCGTGGCCATCAGCACCCGGGCCCGCAGGTGGCCGGGGCTGAGGCTCCAGCCGTGGCTCGTCGCGCGGGCGATCGCGGCCCGGGCGTGGGCGCGGGAGCCCGACCGGTCCCCGCCCAGGGACCGCGCGAGGCCCAGGGTGCTCTGGGCCTGCACCGCCAGGTACGGCCAGTCGTGCCGCTCGGCCAGGGCCAGCGCCTCGGTGGCATCGCGGCGGGCCAGGTCGGGCTCGCCGTCCACCAGCCCGCTGGCGCGCGCCATGAGCGCCAGGGCCCGCAGCGGGGGGCCCTCCACGACCTCCGGCCGGATCGCCCGGGCGGCCGTCCCCACGTCCTCCGGGCGTCCCCGGGCGAGGGAGGCCCGGATGGTGACGGCCCGCCGGAGGACGGCGACGTCGTCGCACTCGTCGCCGGGAGCTCCGGTCCCGGCGGCGGCGGCGAGCTCGTCGGCCCGTCCGAGGTCGCCGCTCTCGAGGGCCGCGAGGCCCAGGAGGAGACCGATCCGGGGATCGGTGGCGGCCCCGATCAGCTGCTCGGAGCGTGCGAGGGCGGTGAACTCCCCGCGTCCGAGGAGCTCGAGGGCGCGGGTCCGGACCAGAAGCTCGGTGGCGTCGAGGTCGCCCGCGAGGCCCGCGCACCGGAGGGCCTCGACGTGGTCGCCGCGGGCGTCGTGCCACGCGGCCGCCCGACGGTAGAGCCCGCGCAGGTGGTCGGCCTGCCCCCGCCGCAGCCGGGCGAGCGTGTGGGACCTCAGCAGCTCGTGCACGCGGTAGTACTCGCGATGGCGATCGGTGGCGGTCACCATCGCCGTGCTCGTCGCGAGCCCGTCCAGGACGTCGCCGGCGTCGTCGTAGCCGGTGAGGGCGATGGCGAGATCGAAATGCAGCGGGGAGGTCACCGTCGCGGCGGCGAGGACCGCGTGCTCGCGCTCCCCGAGGTGGGCCAGGACCTCGCCGACGAGGTAGTCGGCCACGGAGCGGTCGTCGCCGGCGAACTCCCGGACGAAGGCGGCCGGGTCGTCGCGACGGTGCAGGGACAGGCTCGCGAGACGCAGCGCGGCGACCCAGCCCTCGGTGCGCGCGACGAGGGTCGCGGTCTGGTCGTCGTCGAGGTCGAGTCCCTCCCGACGGAACAGCTCCGCCGCCTGGGGCTCGGTGAACGCCAGCTGGTCGACCCGCACCTGCCCGAACCGGTCGTCGAGCCGCAGCCGGTCGATCCCCACGGGCGGGTCGTACCGGCTGCACAGCACGACGGTGAGCATCGGGAGGGGATGGCGCAGGAGCTCCTGCAGGCCGGTCAGGGCGCCGGGGTCGGCGATCGTCTGGAGGTCGTCGAGCACCAGCCGGACCGGGTGGGTCAGGCCCTCGAGGGCCTCGAGGATGTCGGAGACTGTCTCGGCGCGCGCGGAGTCGTCGGTCCACGAGGGCGCGACCCGGTGCAGCGGGCTCTCCTCGGCCACGGCCGGGCAGGCCGTCAGCGCCGCGAGCACGGAGGCCCACCACCGGCGCTCGTCGCGGTCACCGGCGTCGAGCCCCACCCACGCCGCGGCGACGTCCGGATCGGCCCGGACCCAGTCGGTGACCGCGACCGTCTTGCCGTACCCGGCCGGCGCGCTGACGAGGACGACGCGCCCGCGCTCGCGGGGCCGACTCTGGGCCTCCAGCGCCGCCCGCACGGACGGGCGTTCCACGAAGCCGGGCGGCCGGAGCGGCACGGTGATCTTCGCTCGGCGCATGCCACCCCCCCGCGACCGGCCTGGTTCAGCCGTCGAAAGGCTGTTCTAGCGCGTCGGGGGGTCGCGTGGATCCCCGCCGGCCGACTGATCAGGTTGGATTCCGTGGATTGCCACGTGTGCTCCACTCGATTCCCCCGACCTGGTGACACCCGAAGCGGTGACCGCTCGCCCGTCTGCGAGCCGTCCGTGACTCAGCCGACGAGGGCCGAGATGCCGTCACCGACGAGCTTCAGCCCGATGACCACCAGCAGCACGCACATGATCGCGGTGTTGTGCGCAGCCATCCAGCCGCGCAGGCGTTCGAGGATGCGCTGCGACCGCGCGCCGAGGCCGAGGTAGATCGCCAGCGGGACGCCCGGCCCGAGGGTGCCGAGCAGCACGAACAGCCCGAGGGCGACGGCCTGCCCGCCCGTGGAGATCCCGGTCTGGGCGATGGCTGTCGCGGCACCCACGGTGATCAGCAGGTTCTTCGGGTTCGCCGCTGAGAGCACGAGGCCCAGGCCGGCCGACTTCACGGGGCCGAAGCGGTCGATGCTCGCCATCCAGCCGGGGAGCGCCGTGGACCCGCCGCGGGGACGGCGGCGCCACTGCAGCCCCGCGAGCACGATCAGCGCCACCCCGAGCAGGAGGCTCACGACGCCGACCCAGGTGGCCGGCTCGCTACCTCCGGATCCTCCGGAGAGGAGCAGGACGATCGTGCCGACCACGGAGAGGCCGACCAGCCAGCCGAGCAGGAACGACGATCCGTTGACCCCGCCGCGCGGGGTCGCCAGCATCAGGACGACCGCGATGATCGGGATCGGGCTCAGGGCCACCCCGAGCGCGAGCGGGAGGACCGCGCCGATCGCGCTACCCATGGTCGGGTCCCTTCTCGAGGGCCCCCATGAGGGACGGCGTGATCAGCGAGGTCATGGCACGTCAGAGCCTCGGGTGCCGACGGGTGGGGGCGCCTCACCCCCTGCGGGTGACCTCGCGCGCCGCACCTGGAACGGGCGACGCCGGCGGCGTCTCCCCGCCCGCCACCTCGCGACGTGCCTGCGCCGCCCCGCGGTCCCGGCTCATCCCCGCCGGAGGAGGCGCATCCGCACCCGGTGCGGCCATCGTCTCCCTCGATGACACCGAGCCCGGGGAGGCCGGACATGTCCAGCGGCCGCTACGAGTTCCGCGTCCAGGGCCGGCTCTCGGACGACGTCGCGGGCGAGTTCGACGAGCTCGAGGTGACCGAGGCGGTGCCCGAGACCGTCATGCACGGCGAGGTCGTCGACGAGGCCCACCTCCACGGCCTCCTCGCGCGCTTCCAGTCGCTCGGCCTGCGCGTGGTCTCGATGCGCGAGGTCCCCCGATGACCCCGAAGGAGCTCCTCCCTGCCTGACTCGATGCGGTTCACCGACTCCTACGGGGAGCAGAGCTGCACCGCGGGGCGGGCGGCGTTCATCACCGGGCAGAGCGTCCGCCGCACGGGGATGAGCAAGGTCGGTGTGCCCGGCGTGGACATCGGGCTGCCGGACTTCCCGAGCGCGGCTACGACCCGCAGCAGCCGCAGTTCGCCGTGCCGCGCAAGGTGGTGAAGGGCGGGTCGTTCCTCTGCGCCGACAGCTACTGCCGCCGCTACCGGCCCGCCGCCCGGCGCCCGCAGATGGTCGACACCGGGATGAACCACATCGGGTTCCGGTGCGTCGTGCGCGCCGGGCCTACGCTCGCGGCGTGAAAGCGCTGCTCCTGGAGAACATCCATCCCGTGGCCGCCGAGGCGTTCCGTGCCCAGGGTGTCGAGGTCGACGCGCGTTCGGGCGCGATGAGCGGGCCCGAGCTGGCCGATGCCCTGTCGGGGGTGTCGGTGCTGGGGATCCGGTCGAACACCACGATCACCCCCGAGGTGCTCGAGGCCGGCAAGGACCTGCTGGCGGTGGGTTGCTTCTGCATCGGCACCAACCAGGTCGACCTGACCGCGGCGGCCGAGCGCGGGGTGGCGGTGTTCAACGCCCCGTTCTCCAACACCCGCAGCGTGGTGGAGCTGGTGCTCGGGGAGATCATCGCGCTGGTCCGGCGGCTGCCGGAGAAGAACGCGCGGATGCACGAGGGTGTGTGGGACAAGTCGGCGCGCGGCAGTCACGAGTTCCGTCGCCGGACCCTGGGGATCGTCGGGTACGGCAACATCGGCACCCAGCTGTCGAACATCGCCGAGGCGGTCGGGCTGCGGGTGATCTTCTTCGACACTGCGGACCGGTTGGCGCACGGCAACGCCCGCAAGGTCGAGTCGCTGGAGGCGCTGCTGGCCGAGGCCGACGTGGTGAGCTTGCACGTGGACGGGCGGCCGGGGAACGCGGGCCTGTTCGGCGCCGAGCAGTTCGCGTTGATGAAGCCGCGGTCGATCTTCATCAACGCCTCGCGGGGCATGGTGATCGATGACGAGTCGCTGCGGGAGAACCTGCTCTCGGGCCACATCGCCGGCGCGGCGATCGATGTGTTCCCGATCGAGCCCAAGGCCCAGGGCGACGTGTTCGAGTCTCCGCTGCGGGGTCTGGACAACGTCATCCTGACCCCGCACGTCGGCGGGTCCACGCAGGAGGCGCAGGACGAGATCGGCGGGTTCGTCTCCACCAAGCTGCTGCAGTTCCTCGGCACCGGCGTCACCGCCCTCTCGGTGAACCTCCCGGAGGTGGCGCTGCCGGTGGCGCCGCGCAGCACCCGGCTGGGGTACCTGCACATCAACACCCCCGGGGTGCTGGCCGGGGTCAACCAGCTGCTGCTCGACGCCGGGGTGAACGTGGTCAGCCAGGCGCTCTCGACCCGCGGCGAACGTGGCTATGTCCTCACCGACACCGAGTCCGCGATCCCCGAGGACGCGCTCGCCGAGCTGCGCCGCTCACCGCACACCGTGTGGCTGCGCACCTGGACGCCCTGACGCCGCGTCCTGTCCGTCACTCCACGTACGTCGGCGTCTGCCCGCGGAGGTGGCGCAGGGCGTGGTCGAGGCGCCGGTGCACCGAGGGGTGGACGGGCAGGGTGGCGAGGTCGTCGAGCTCGACCCAGCGGGCGTCGTCGGTCTCGCTGTGGTCGGGGCGGGGTCCGGGGACCGTGCCGGGCGCGGGGACGGCGTGCAGGAGCGTCACGTGCTGCTGGCGCGCCTGCCCCGACTCCGGGTAGACGATGACGTGGGCGGGGTCGCAGAACACCCCGGCGAGCCCGCTCACGGCGATCTCCACGCCCGTCTCCTCGAGCACCTCGCGGACGGCGGCGCCGGTGGCGGTCTCGCCGGGCTCGATGGCGCCGCCGGGCAGCTCCCAGTTGCCGGTGTCGATCCGGCGGGCCAGCAGGATCCGCCCGCCGGGGTCGCGGACCACGGCGAAGGCCAGCGCCACCACCACGGTCGCCGGCGGCGGGTCGCCCCAGAACTCCACCCGGCGCGGCAGCGGGAGGCCACGCGGGGGAGCGGGCGGCGGCGGCGACCCGTCGACGGCCTCCCCGGGGGCGCGGTCGTCGTCCACACCCGTCAGCCTCACCGCCCCGGGTGTACGGCGGGCGTCGTCACGGCGAACACCGGCACGCCGGATCAGCTCCGGGTGCCCACGGCGGTCACCAGCAGGGCGGCGAGGTCGGGGTGCACGGCGAGCACCTGGCCGGGCACCACGTCGAGCTCGTGGAACGCGCCGCTCCGCCGGTGGACGGCGTAGAGGGTGGCGACGTCGGCGACGGTCGGGGTCACGGGCGCAGCGTGGCACGCGGCCCTACCCTCGCGACCACCTCGACCCCGACCGGGAAGAAGGCGGAGGAGCGGACATGCAGGTCCTGATCACCGGGGGCACCGGGATCCTCGGCAGCGCCACCGGCCGGCTCCTCGCGGACCGGGGGCACACCGTCCGGCTGCTCGACGTCGCCCCGGATCCCGCGGCCTCGCCGCCGCACGACGCCGTCGAGATCGTCCAGGGCGACGTGATGTCCTTCGGCGACCTGGGCGACGCCATGCGGGACGTCGAGGTGGTGGTCCACCTCGCCTACAGCCTGGGGGAGGCGACGAACCGGCGGCCCTACGCGGCCACCCGGCTCAACGTGGAGGGCACGGCGACGGTCCTCGAGTCGGCCCGCCTGTCCGGGGTGGGCCGGGTCCTGCTCGCCAGCTCGGTCGCCGTCTACGGCTCGGACGACATGTACGAGCCGGGGGAGCTGCCGCTCACCGAGGACGCGGCCACCCGCCTCGCGCCCGGGATGCCCCTCTACGGCGCCGGCAAGCTGTACCTCGAGCGGCTCGCCGAGGTGTACCGGAAGACCCACGGCCTGCTCGGCGTCGGGCTCCGGCCCAGCCCGGTCTACGGGCCCGGCGGGGTCCGCGGGGTCTCCGGTTGGCTCTCCGGGGTGATGGCCCGGGCGGCCGCCGGCTGGCGCACGGTGGACCCGATCGGCCTGGTGCGGCCAGCGGGCGCGAGAGCAGGTCCGTCTCCGGGTCGACCAAGATGCGCCGGGCCGCGTCGCTCGCGGTGTCCCGGTGCCCGTCGGGCATCCCGTCGACCACCTTGCGCATCGCCGACGCGAGCGCCGATCCGAGGCCGACCATCTGCTCACCGCGCCCCGATCCCGCCGACAGCAGGGCCAGGGCCTCGTCGTGGTTCAGCCCGGTGAGCTCGGTGCGGTAGCCGGGCAGCAGCGCGAAGCCGCCGTGCCGGCCGCGTTCGGCGTAGACCGGTACGCCGGCCGAGGACAGCGCCTCGATGTCGCGCAGCACCGTGCGGGTGGAGACGTCGAGCTCGCGGGCCAGCGTCTCGGCCGTCAACCGGCCGCGCCGGCGCAGCAGGAGCACCAGGGAGATCAACCGGTCGGCGCGCACACCGAGAAGGTAGGCGAAATCACGACACGAGATGTCGTACTTCGTCGCGAGGGTGCTCGCACGGCGTCCGAGGGGACGCGACGAGGTGGATCGGAGCTGGTGGAAGCGATGGAGCGAACGGCGGTCAACCCGGTCACGTGGTCGCTGGCGATGGGGTTCAACCAGGGCGAGATCGTCTCCGGGCACACCCGGACCCTGTACTGCTCGGGACAGACGGCGATGAGCAGCGAGGGCGAGCCCCGCCACGGCGGCGACCTCGCGGCGCAGCTGGCGTTGAGCCTGGACAACCTGGAGGCCGTGCTCGGCGAGGCCGGCATGTCGGCGGCGGACCTGGTCCGGCTCACCGTCTACACCACCGACGTCGACCTGCTCCTCCAGCACTACGGCGTGCTGGCGTCCCGGCTGGGCGCCGCCGGGGCGGCACCGACCACCTCGATGCTCGGCGTGAGACGGCTGGCGATCCCCGGCCAGATGGTCGAGCTCGAGGGGACCGCCGTCGCGTGAGGTGACGACCGGGGGTGCAACGGATGCGACCGCTGCGGCGATCGTGGGTACGCCGTCACCCGTGCCGCGGCGCGACGACGTGCCGCACGACCCCCAGGAGGACCGCATGACCACCCCCGACGACATCGCCGACCCCGTCGACGTCGACGACCCGTACGCCTCGGCCACCGCCGTGGCCGTGTCCGCGAGCAGCATCCCGGGCGAGTTCCTCGTGCCCGACCTCGTCGAGACGTTCACCGCCGAGCACCCCGAGGTGGTGGTCGACGCCGTGGTCACCGACTCGACGGGGGTGTTCGCGGCCCTGCGCGACGGGAGCGCGGAGGTGGGGTTCGCGGGCGCCGAGCCCGACGACGACGACCTGGACGCCGAGGTCGTCGCCGCCGACGAGATCGTGCTGGCGGTGCCGCGCGGGCACGCGCTGGACTCCTCGGCGCCGGTGAGCGTGGCGCAGCTCGCCGCGACGCCGCTGGTGGAGCGCGAGGAGGGCTCCGGCACGCGGCGCTCGTTCACCGACGCCCTCGCCGCCCGGGGCACGCCGCTGATCTCCGACCAGGAGTGGGTCATCCGGGACACGAACGAGGGCGTGATCGAGGCCGTGGCCGCCGGCGAGGGCGTAGGCGTCGTCAGCTCGTGGGCGCTGGAGCGGCACGCCCGCAGCGACGTCCGCACCGCCCGGCTCGAGGGCGACCCGATCGAACGCTGCCTCTACCTCGTGCTCCGGCGCGACGACACCCTCGGCCCGGCGGCGACGACGTTCGTCGCCCACACCCGCGAGCAGGCCCAGGTCTGACGGTCAGGCCACGCCCTGATCGCCGCCGGCGGCCACGAGCACCGGAGGGCTCGCCGGGTCGTCGCCGGCGGGCTCGTCGAGGGCGTGCCGGTCGAGCGCCCGCTTGAGCTCGTCGAGCTGGGCGGAGGCCCGGCGACGGCGTTCCTCGAGGGCACCCACTGCAGCGGCGGCGGCGTCGACGCGTGTGGCCGCCTCCTGCTCGGCCGCTCGGGCGCGCTCCTCCGACCGGCGGCGGCGCTCCTCGGCGTCGGCCAGGGCCGCGGCCGCCTCCGCCCGTCGCGCGGTCAGGGCGGTCTCGACGTCCTCCTCCACGCGGTGCCGGCGGGTCTGCGCGTCCTCGTCCCGTCGCCGGCGGTCGGACGCCGCCTCGTCCTCCAGCCGTGCGACCTCGGCGCGGGTGCGCTCGACCAGCTCCCGCTGCTCGGCGACGAGCTCCTCGTGCTCGCGCTCGACGTCGTCGCGGGCCCGCTCGGCCTCCCGGCGCATGGCACGGGCCTGCTTCTCGGCCTCGGCGACGATCAACGCGGCCTGCTCGGAGGCATGGGTCAGGCGGGCGCGGCTCCGGCCGTCGGCGTCGGAGACCATGCGGTCGGCGCGCGCGAGGGCCTCCGCCTCGGTCGCCCGGGCACGCTCGCGGACTCGCTCGGCGACCGCCCCGGCGTGGGCGGCGGCCTGCTCGCGGACCTCGTCCGCCTCCTCCTGCGCGAGCCGCAGGAGGTGGTGGAGCCGGGTGGACACCCCGGTGAGGGAGCGGGGCTCGGACACCAACCGGTCGACGTCGGTCCGGGCCTCCCGGAGCTCCGCGCGCGCCTGCTCCTCGGCGCGCACCATCGCGTCGCGGTCGGCGGTCATCACCCGCAGGTCGGCCTGGGCGCGGTCGAGGGCCGCCTCGACCTGGCCGCGGTCGTAGCCCCGGCGCACCACGTCGAATCCGACGCCCCACCACGGGATCCGCCGGTCCTTCGCCGGGGCCCCCGTCGGTGCGGCTGCCCCGTTGCCGGCCGAGCCCTCGTCACCCATCGCGTCCTCCCTGTTCGCCCCCGACACGGATGTGGTGACGAGCTTCGTCCGGGGGCCGGAGGCGGGGTAGGGCCGATGGGCGCAACCGCCGGTCACGGTCGGAGAACGAGGCAGGCTAGAGCAGAATCCTCGAGGTCGGCGGCGATCTGCTCGGGCAGTACGGGGGGCTCGTAGCGGCGCAGGACCCGGCCGTCACGGCCGGCGAGGAACTTGGTGACGTTCCACGCCACGTCGCCGGGCGCTCCGGCGCGCAGGAAGCCGAACAGCGGCGAGGCCTCCGGACCGTTGACGTCGACCTTGGCGAGCACGGGGAACGGTGACGTCGTAGGTCGTCCGGCAGAACTCCTGGATGCCGGCGTAGGTCGCGAGCGGGGTCGTCGCGCCGTGGATGTCCGAGACGGTGAAGTCGTGGACGGTGCTCATCGTTCTCCCGGGCTCGATGGATCAGGGACCGGGCGCGACCCTGCTGCACCTGCACGCCTTCGGCGAAGGTGGTCATCGACATCGGGACGTCGGGACACGCGCGCCGGAGCCGGACCCGGCCCGGCGGCTCGCGACGGTGTCGTCCTGGGCCGAGCTGCCCGACCTGGTCCCTGCCAACCAGGGCGAGGAGGGCGTCGTCGAGCTGACGGACCTGCTGATGTCGCGGGGCGTCGGCGTCGAGGCCTGCGTCTTCACGGTCGCGGAGGCGGAGGGTCTCCTGCGGCGTGGCGGGGTCGACCGGTTCGTGCGGGTCGTCGTGGAGCCCATGGACGCCGCCCCCGACACGGCCTGCGCGCACGCGCGGGCGATCGAGGACGTGCTCGCCCGGGGCGGCGTCGGGCTCGAGCAGGTGCACCACGGCATGGGCCCGTCCTCGTGGCCCGTCCTGCGGCAGGCGGTCGCGCGCGGGCACGGGATCCGGACGGGTCTCGAGGACACCCACGAGCTCCCCGACGGGACGACGGCCACCGGGAACCTGGACCTCGTGGAGGCCGCCGTCGCCCTCGCCCGTTCCCGACAGGGTGAGGCGCTGGTCCGTCGCTCGCTGTCCAGGTCGGCCATGGCGAACGCCGGATACCGGTCGCCGGCGACGGCGCCGCGCGGGATCAGCGCGGCCAGCTCCGTCGCCTCCTGCGCGGTCAGGGTGACGGGCTCGAGCATCGTCGTCACCTGCTCGACCCGCCGTGCGCCGACCACCGGGACGATGTCGTCGCCACGGGCCGCCACCCACGCGAGGGCCAGCTGGGCGACCGTGCAGCCCCGACGCTCGGCCGTGTCCGCCAGCCGCGCCACCAGGGCCTCGTTGTGCTGACGGTTGCCGTCGGCGAAGCGGGGCGTGATGCGCCGGCCGCCCTCGAGCGTGCCGCTGCCGCCGATGAGGCCGCGCGAGAGGACCCCGTAGGCGGTGACCCCACGCCGAGCTCGCGGCAGGTCGGCAGGATCTCGTCCTCGATGTCGCGCTGGAGCAGGGAGTACTCGATCTGCAGGTCGCTGATCGGGGTCACCGCGGCGGCCCGCCGGATCGTCGCCGCCCCGACCTCGGAGAGCCCGACGTGGCGCACCCAGCCCTGCTCGACGAGCTCGGCGATCGCGCCGACGGTGTCCTCGACGGGCACGGCCGGGTCGAGACGGGCGGGCCGGTAGATGTCGACGTGGTCGACGCCGAGTCGCTGCAGCGAGTTAGGTGAGGAAGTTCCGCAGCGCCGCGGGGTGGGCGTCGACGCCCTGCAGCGTGCCGTCGGGCGCACGCCGGGCGCCGAACGTCACCGAGAGCACGACGTCGTCGCGGTCACGGTCCCGCAGTGCGCGACCGATCAGCGCCTCGTTGTGGCCGCTGCCGTAGAAGTCGGCGGTGTCGATCAGGGTGCCGCCGGCGTCGAGGTACGCGTGGATCACACGGACGCCCTCGTCGTCGTCGACGGCGCCGTACGCGCCGGAGAGGCCCATGGCGCCGAGGCCGGGCGAGGTGACCTGCGGGCCGGTACGGCCGAGGCGGCGGAGATCGGAGGAGGTCGTCATGGCTCCACCGTGCGTCGCGGAATCCGGGACGGGCAGGGTCGACCCATCCAGGGAGCGGTCGACCCTGGCTGGGGACGCCCCGTGCGCCGATGCTGGGGGGCGTGATCGACCGCGCCGGGCTCGCCGACTTCCTGCGCTGCCGCCGCGAGCTCCTGCGCCCGGCCGACGTGTGGCTGCCGCCGGGGGCGCGGCGCCGGACGCCGGGGCTGCGCCGGGAGGAGGTCGCGGCGCTCGCCGGGGTGTCGGCGGACTACTACACGCGCCTCGAGCAGGCCCGCGGGCCGCACCCGTCGGCGTCGGTCGTGGCGGCGGTCGCCCGGGCGCTGCGCTGCGAGGTCGACGAGCGCGACCACCTGTTCCATCTCGCAGGACTCACCCCGCCCCCGCGCCGCGCCGGGCGACACATCCCCCCGGGCCTGATGCGCCTCGTCGACCACCTCACCGAGGTGCCCGTGCTGGTGCTCAGCGACCTCACCGAGGTCCTCTGGCAGAACCGGCTCGCCGACGCCCTGACCGGCCCGCTCGCGCCGGAGCCGGGGCGCGCCAACAACGGGGCCTGGCGCTGGTTCACCGATGCGTCCCTATGCGCGATGTGCCCGCCCGAGGACCGGGCGGGCCTGTCCGCGTCGCACGTGCGCGACCTGCGGGCGGTGTGGTCGCGACGGGGCGGGGACGCGGACGTGACCTCTCCCGTGACCGACCTCCACGCCGCGAGCGCCGAGTTCGCGACGCTGTGGGAGCGCCACGAGGTCGCCGAGCGCCGCGCCGACCGCAAGCGGTTCCACCACCCCGAGGTCGGCCTCGTCGCGGTGACCTGCGAGGTCCTGCTCACCCCGGAGTCCGACCTCGCGGTGCTCGTGCTCTTCCCCACCGAGGGCACCGACGCGCGGGAGAAGTTCGACCTGCTGCGCGTCATCGGTACCCAGGAGCTGCACCCGGTCCGGCCCTGAACCCGACGTCGCCCACGGAGATCAGGATGCGGCGCCGGCACTGGGCCGTTCCGACGTACCCGCTCGGCCGACACGTGCGCAGACGCCACCTGCGACTCTTGATCGTCCTCGGCGGCCCTCGCCGTGGTGATGACCCCCGGAGCCACTGTGAACCTTCCTCGCGACGCCGTCGGAACCCCCGGCGCCGCCGGGTGACCGTCAGCGGGTCCCTGCGAGACGTGCTCGCCGACATGCTCGACCTGACGGGCGAGGTCGTGGTCGCGGCCGCCGTCCTGGCCGCACGACGAGTCGACCGTCCGGACTCGACCGCCCTGCCGTGGCGCGAACGCGCCGAGGACGACACGCCGAGCTGAACACCGGGAAGACGTCGGTGCGCCTCAACGCTCCGGTGCCCTCGCCGTGGTCCCATCCGCCGCACGGGCTGCCTCAGCGCGTGACGAATCGACTACTGCGGGCGCCGGTGCCCGAGTGAGGAGCAACTGCTCGTGATCATCCTCGGTGTCATCCTGATCATCCTGGGCGTCGTGCTCAGCATCCCGATCCTCTACACGATCGGCGTGATCCTGGCCGTCGTCGGCCTGATCCTCACGATCCTGGGTGCGGTGGGACGCGGGGTCGGGGGCCGCAAGACGTACTTCTGACCCCGGTCCGCCCGCCGGGCGCCGACGCCTCGTCGGCGCCCGGTGCGGAACGCTCCTCGGCGGGGTCCGTCAGCGCGGCGCGACCTTGCGGGCGCCGCGCTGGGCGGCGGCGGTGCCGCGGGACGCGCCGCGCCCGACGAGGGACAGGCCGCCCGCGGCCACCGCGCCGATCACGCGGCCGGCGACGCGCACCGGGTTGAGCGCCTTCGCGAGCTGGTCCAGCGGCGCGGCGGCCGACTCGGTGACGGCGTGGATCTGCTTGCCGACGCGGTCGGCCGCCGTCTCGGCCTGCTCGCCGACGCCCGCACCGATGGTGGCGGCGCGGTCGGCGCCCGACACGAGCTGGTCACCGGCCTCGCGGGCGGTGGCGTCCACGCGGGCGGCGGCGCGGCGGCCCGCGGCGCGGGTCTCGCCGGCGACCTCGCGACCGGTGCGGTCGACCTGGTCGCTGATCTGCGCGCCGGCGGTCTGCGCGATGGTCGCGGCGTCGTCGGCGGCGGCCTCGAGGCTCTTCTCGCCCCGGCTGACGGCGTCGACCTGCTCGCCGATCCCGGAGGCGGCGGCGTCGGCGGTGGCACCGGCGTGCTCCGCCCCGGTCCGGGTCTGGCCGGCCACCTTCGTCGCGGTCACCGACGCGTCGTCGGCGACGTCCTCGGCGGTGTCGGACACCTCGGCGGCCGCGGCCGAGGCGGTCGTGCGGGCGCCTTCGCCCGCCGCGCTCGCGGCGAGGGCGGCCGCGGTGCGGGCCGTGTCCTGGGCGTCCGACGCGACGGTGCGGGACTCCCGGACCTCCCCGTCGGTGCCGTGCACGACGACCTCGCCGCCGCCGTCGTTGGCGACGATCTCCACGGCCCGCGTCACGGCCTCGGCCTGGGTCGGGGTCTTGGCGCTCGGACGCTGGGCGTCGGGCTTCTCGACGGCCCAGCCGTCGTCGGTGGGCTTGACGTGACGATCGGACACGGGCGGGCTCCTCAGGATGGGGGTACGGCAGAGGACTGCCCGGAGGACGAACGGGCAGGCCTCTTCGTCACCGGATCACTCCGTGACCCTGGACTCACCGTGTGTGCGCGTCGGGCCGGTCGGGACACCGCTTGCTCTCCGATCGCACTCCGGCCGATCGATGGTGAGATGGCGAGCGTCCCTCCGCCCCGCACGGACCGCCCCGGGAGGCGCGCGTGGAATCCGCGATCGACACCCACCTGCAGTGCCCGCGTACGTTGTCGCGCCGGGCGGGGGAGGACTACCGGCCGCCGTTCCCGGTGTGGGTGGCACGCGGCGCCGAGGACCTCACGCAGGTGGTGATGGGCTACTTCGGCGTGCAGTACCGCGGCGAGGAGCACCGGGACGAGGCCCTCGTGGCCCTGCGCCACATCGTCGACGGGTTCGGTCTGGCGGACGGCCCGGGTGCCTGGGACACGACCCACCACGAGGACGCGGCGGGCTACGACAACCTCGTCGCGGTCGGCTACTGGCGCGATCCCGACACCTACGGGCGCTGGCTCGCGCGGCCCGAGGTCGCCGGGTGGTGGGACTCGGACGAGCGGCTCACCGCGAACGTCGGGTTCTTCCGCGAGATCGCTTCCCCGCGGGTCGACCAGTTCGAGACGCTCTACCCGTTCACCGACCGTCTGCCCGGCGTCGGAGGGGTGATGGACGGCGTCAGCGACGAGGTCGAGGAGCACGCGTACTGGGGCTCGATGCGCGACCGCATCCCGCTCTCCCAGACCGACCGGCTGCGCCCGGCGGGGGAGCTGTCGGCCGAGGGCGACCCGGCGCGCGGAGGTCGTGTGATCGTCCGGGGCCACGACAACGTGGCCCTGATCCGCTCCGGCCAGGAGTGGCCGGACGCCGCCGCGGACGAGCGTGAGCTGTACCTGACCGAGATCGAGCCGGCGCTGCGGGCGGCCATGGACTTCCTGCGCGACCGCGGGCACCGCCTCGGCTGCTACAGCAACCGCTACGTCCGCTCCGTCGACCTCGACGGCACGCCGATCGACAAGACCTACGCCATCTCCCACTGGCGCTCGCTCGACCGGCTCGAGCAGTGGGCCGAGACCCACCCCAGCCACCTGCGGGTCTTCGTGGCGTTCGTCAGCACGGCGAAACGGCTCCCGACCCTGCGGCTCTACCACGAGGTCTCGGTGTTCGACGCGGGCGAGCAGTACTACGAGTACGTCAACTGCCACCCCGCCACCGGCCTGCTGCGCGACGCCGTGCCGGCTCCTGCGTGAGCGAGGTCGGCGTCACGGATTGGACGGACCGGTGAGTGCGCACCCCGGGGTGACCACCACCTGAGGAGGGCGATGTCCAGCCTGACCCGCCCGCTCGTCGTCGGCGTGACCGGCATCGCCGGCCACGCGTTGGCCGAGCGCCTCGGCCCCCAGGGGGAACGGACGCTCGGTCTGGCGCGCCGGGGAACGTCCCCGGTGGGCGGCGTCGAGTCGCTGCACGCCGACCTCACCGACCCGGACGCACTGCGCACGACGCTGCAGGGGACGAAGGCCACCTCGGTCTTCCTCACCGCCTGGGCGCGGCAGGACACCGAGGACGAGAACATCCGCGTCAACGGCGCGATGGTCCGCGACGTCCTGGACGCCGCCTGCGCCGACGGCACCGTCGAGCACGTCGCGCTGGTGACCGGGCTGAAGCACTACCTCGGCCCGTTCGAGGCCTACGGGCAGGGCGACCTCCCGGAGACGCCGTTCACCGAGGACACCCGCGGCGGGACGCGCCCAACTTCTACTACGCCCAGGAGGACGAGCTCATCGCCGCCGCCGGGCGGTACGGGTTCGGCTGGAGCGTGCACCGCGCCCACACCATGATCGGCTACGCCGTGGGCAACGCGATGAACATCGCCTCCACCCTCGCGGCCTACGCGGCGCTCTGACGCGAGACCGGCCGCCCCTTCCGCTTCCCGGGCTCCGCCCAGCAGTGGCACGGGCTCACCGACATGACCGACGCCGGCCAGCTCGCCGACCAGATGACGTGGGCGGCCACGACGCCCGGCGCGCGGGACGAGCCCTTCAACACCGTCAACGGCGACGTGTTCCGCTGGCGCTGGATGTGGCCCCGCCTCGCCGAGCTCCTCGACGTCACCCCGGAGGGCTTCGACGGCGAGGTCGTCCCGCTCGAGCAGCAGATGGAGGGCATGGCGCCGGTGTGGGAGAGGATCGCCGAGCGCGAGGGCCTGCGTGAGTCGCAGCTCGACCGTGTCGCGTCCTTCTGGCACACCGACGGCGACCTGGGCCGCGACATCGAGTGCGTCACCGACATGACCAAGTCGCGTCTCGCAGGCTTCACCGGCTACGTGCGCACCCTCGACGCCTTCGCCCGCATCTTCGATCGCCTCCGCGACGAGAGGGTCGTGCCGGCCCGGGCGTGATCGCTATCGCCGGTAGGCGTCCCGGAAGGCCGGCACGGCGTCCGCCCCGCTGACCGCGTCGGGGCTGATCACCTCCTCGACCGGACGGCCGCGCAGGACCTGCTTGACCGGCCGTTCGAGCTTCTTGCCGGTCAGGGTCCGCGGCACGGCCGGGACGGCCGCGATGAGGTCCGGGACGTGGCGCGGGGACAGGTGGCGACGCAGCCCGCTCGCGATCCGGGCACGCAGGTCGTCGTCCAGCTCGGCGCCGGGCACGAGGGCGACGAACAGCAGCAGCTCGCCCGACCCGCCGCCGTCGTCCTCGAGGTGCACGACCAGGGAGTCGGCGACCTCCGCCATGTCCTCGACGACGTCGTAGAACTCGGCCGTGCCGAGCCGCACGCCGCCGCGGTTGAGCGTCGCGTCGGACCGCCCGGTGATCATGCAACTGCCGCGGTCGGTGAACCGCACCCAGTCCCCGTGGCGCCAGACGCCCGGGTAGGTGTCGAAGTAGGCCTCGCGGTAGCGCTCGCCGTCCGGGTCGTTCCAGAACCCGACCGGCATCGACGGCATCGGCGCGCGCACCACGAGCTCGCCCAGCTGCCCGACGACCGGGTGACCGTCCTCGTCGAACGCGGCGACGTCGTGGCCGATCCCCGGGCCGGACATCTCCCCGCGGTACACCGGCTGCCAGGTCCCGCCGCCGACGAACCCGCTGCACACGTCGGTGCCGCCGCTGAACGGGTTGAGGATGATGTCCGGCCCGAGGTGCTCGTAGACCCAGTCGAACGCCTCCGGCGGCAGCGGCGCCCCGGTGGTCCCCAGCTGGCGCAGTTCCGGCCACCGCGGCGGGACCACGCCCTCCTTGCGGCAGGCCGTGAGGTACCCGGGGCTGGCGCCGAGCAGGGCCACGCCCGTCTCTGCCGCGAGCCGCCACTGCGCCTCGAGGTCGGGCCAGAGCGGGTTGCCGTCGAGCAGCACCACGGCGCCGCGGTGCAGCAGCACCGAGATCGTGATGTTCCACATCGCCCAGGCGGTGGTGGTGAACCACAGCGTCCGGTCGCCGGGGTGGATGTCGAAGTGCAGGCCGAACAGCCGCAGGTGCTCGAGCAGGATGCCGCCGTGGCCGTGGACGATCGCCTTCGGCAGCCCGGTGGTGCCCGAGGAGAACAGCACGTAGAGCGGGTGGTCGAACGGGACCTCGTCGAAGGACAGCTCCCCGGGCTCGGCGAGCAGCTCGTCCCACGCCATCGCGTCGGGCACCGGGTGCGGCCCGTAGTCGAGGCCGACGACGTGCCGGACGCTCGGCAGCCCCTCGCGGATCGTGGCCAGCTCGTCGCGCTGGTCGATCTCCTTGGCGCCGTACCGGTACGACGCGACGGCGAGCAGAACCGTCGGCTCGAGCTGGCCGAGCCGGTCGACGACGCTGCGGGCGCCGAACTCCGGCGCGCACGCCGCCCAGACGGCTCCCAGGCTCGCCGCGGCCAGGAACACCACGATCGTCTCCGGGACATGCGGTAGGTACCCGACGACCCGGTCGCCCCGCCCCACGCCGAGGGCCTGCAGGCCGGCGCGGGCCCGTCCCACCTGGTCGCGCAGCTCGCCGAAGGTGAGCTCCCGCGGCTCGCGCGTCTGGGAGCGGGCGATGATCGCGGTGCGGTCGGTGTCGGCGTCGGTGCCCACCATGTGCGCGGCGTAGTTGAGCCGGGCTCCCGGGAACCACTGCGCGCCCGGCATCGACGACGAGCCGAGCACCCGCTCGTGGGTCCCGGGCACCCCGTAGTGGTCCCAGATCGACGCCCAGAACGCCTCGGGCTCGGCCACCGACCAGCGCCAGAGGTCCCGGTGGTCGTCGAACGCCAGGCCGCGCGTCGACGACAGGTGCTCGAGGTAGGCCCCGAGGCCGGTCCCGTCCACCGAGCCCGCCGGTCGCATCAGCGTCGGTCCCTCGGGAGCGCTCATGCAGGGAGATGGTGCCGTGGTCGGTGCGTCACCGCGAGGGTCGCGCGCGGCCCCGGAGCTGGGCCGCGATCGACCAGCGGTCGATCAGCGAGGACACCGCCGCGATGCGGCCCTCGTCGAAGCGGTAGAAGACGTGCTCGGCGAAGGAGACCTGCTCGCCGTCCGGCGTGAACCCGAGGAACGTGTCGCGGGGCGTGCACCGGAAGACGAGGCGGCACGCCACCCGGTCGCCGGAGACGACCACGAGGTGCGGGTCGAACACGAGGTCGGGGATCGCGGCGATGTCGGCGTCGATCATGTCCCGGTACCCGCGACCGGTGATCTCCTGGTCGTTGTAAGCTCCATCGCTCTCGCGAGCAGGGGACGGTAGCGATCGCCGGCGAGATGAAGGGTGGCGAGGTCCGCGCGCCCGAACCAGGCGAGGCGGTCGTGCTCCTCGGGGGCGGCGTTGGTGGGCTCCCCGACCCACGCCCGCACGGTGAACAGGGTCAGGTCGACCAGCGGATCGCCGGTGCTCACGGGGACCTCCGTCGCCTCCAGGAGCCAGACGCCGAGCTCCTCGCGGCACTCGCGCTCCACGGCCGCCCGCGCCGTCTCGTCCGGGCCGACGTGCCCCCCGGGCAGGTCCCACACGTCGGGGTACCACCGGCGGTCAGGCCGGCGGTGGCACAGCAGGACGCCCCGGTGGTCCACGAGCGCGGCGGCGACCACCACGTGTCTCCCGCTCCCGGGCGTCATCGCGGACCCGCGGACCGGGCCACCGTCAGGGCCCAGGCCACGAACGCCGTGTTGCTGACGAGGCGCAGCGTCACCCCGGTGGGGCGCTCGATCCAGCGCCCGCGATCCCGCCGCGTCCGCAGCGCGGCGTCGACGTGGGTGACGAGGAAGACCGCGATGAGGCCGGTGGCACCCTGCGCTCCTCGCTGCCGGGTGGCGGGGTGCAGCAGGGCCGCGCTCGACGGCCAGCTCGGCGACACCCGAGACGGCGACGGCGGTCCGTGCCCACGCGGCCATCCACGGGGGGACGACGGGGTGGAGGGCGGTCGGCACCGCGAAGTGGGCCACGCCGGCCATCGCGAAGATCGCCGCGAGGGCGTCGGTGTCGCGGGGTCGCGGCGTGCGGGTCATGACCCGGCCGCCGCTGCCGCCGCAAGAGCCGGGGAGCGGTCGGCCGGCTCCCGCAGCCACCACACGCTGATCGCCAGGATCCACACGACGAGCAGCCCGAGCGGTGCGGCGATCCCGCCGAGGACACCGTTGCCGGAGTTCCACGGGCCCGTCAGCGTGCCGACCCCGCCGACGGCCCCCACGTTGGCGACCGCCCCGACGAGCGCGAGCCACCCCGACCACCGGGGCAGGACGTCGGAGGAGAACGCCACGACCGCCACGGCCAGAAAGAACGCGACCCCGGCGAACGCGGCCGGTGCGGCGAGCACGAACCCGCCCACGTGCAGGGCGTAGGCGCTCGCCGGGTCCACACCTGCCACCAGGCCGGCGGCCAGGACCAGGCCGATCGCCACGTTCAACGCCGTCGTGAACATCCACGCCGCGCCGACGGCGGTCCACGACCACGCGCGGACGCGGGCGTCGGCGCCGAGTCGTTCTGCGAGCGCGCCGAGGAAGACGAGCAGGAAGAGGTAGCCGACGCTCACCGAGAGCGCCACGACCTGCATCGTCGCCAGGTCGGTGGACCAGTAGCCGACCACGGTGCCCGTGGACCGGAGGTCGGGGAACCTCGGGATCGCCAGCGCCATCGGTGCCCAGCACAGGCACAGCAGGATGCCCGCCCACGGTCCCCAGCGCACGCGTCCCGTCATCGCCCGCTCCCCTCCGTGAGGAACCGGGCGAGGCGCTCGGGATCGGCGTGCAGCATCGTCGATCGCACGACCACCCCGTCGCGGACCTCGTAGATCCCGACCTCGTCCTCGTCGAGCCGCAGCCCCCGGGCCTCGTCGACGGCGTGGTGCCGGAACACCGCCACGACCCGCCCGTCGTCGGTCTCCCCGAAGCTCGCCCCGAGCGGCTCGCGCCGATCTCGGTGGGGACCCCACGCCCGGACGAACGCCTCGGCGTGGTCGCGTGCCCCGCGCCGGCCCCGGTAGGTCCCTCCGTATGGCAACGACGGCGCCTCGCGGATCTCGACGCCCTCGCCATAGCAGTCGAGGAGCGCCGGCAGGTCTCCGGCCTCCACGGCCGCGAAGAGCCGTCGCACCACGTCCGGTCGCTCCGCCACCGTGGACCTCCCTCGTTGCCCGACCGTCTTAGTAGACCAGATCGTCTAATAAAGCGGCACCCTCGTGGCGAAGGCCGTCACGCCTGCGGCAGGGCGGCTCGCACGGCGCGACCGAGCGGGTCACGGAGCTCCGGCGGCGGCGGACGGCGGGCGAGGAGATGACGGCGGATCGCCCCCAGGGGGAGGTCGACCACGGCGAGTACCGTCTGCTCGACCGCGGGGCGGGTCGCCCGGCCGTGGAGCCGGGTGGTGAGGTCCTCGACCGCGCGCTCGAGCGGCGCGTTCACGGTCGCCAGCTGCCGGGAGAGCTCCTCGTCGCGCAGGTGTCGCCCGACGTCCTGCTGTCGGAGGAGGATCAGCAGGGCCGCGTCGTCGGGCTCCTCGCGGGCGAAGTCGTAGAGGCTCAGGGCGGCCGCGACGCCGACCGTGATCGCGTCCTCGCCCTCGAGTACGGCGAGGAACCGGGCCTGCGAGGCGCGGACCGCCCGCAGCCACATCGTGGCCAGCAGGTCGTCCACCGTCCCGAAGCGGTGGTAGATCGACCCCTTCGGCGCCCCGCTCGCCACGACGATGCGGTCGACCGTCGCGGCACGCAGGCCCTCGACGAGCACCAGCTCCCGGGCGGCGTCCAGGATGCCGCCCGCCGGATGACGTTCTGCTCGGCCCACCCGGCGCAGTGAACCAGAGTCAGTACAGGAGCTTGCGGTAGTTCTCCGGCTCGTAGCGGCTCTCGAGGTCCTCGAGCGAGGAGTCGGGGCTGGTCCGGTGCGCGATCTCGGCGACGCTCGGGAGGTCGACGGCCGGCCACGCCTCCGGGTCCCAGAGGTGGGAGCGCATGAGGGCCTTGGGGCAGTGGAAGAAGACCTCGTCGACGGTGACCTCGGTGAGGATGCGCGGTCGGTGTCCGCGGATCTCGAACGCCGCCGCCTCGTCGGGGTCCAGCAGGAGTCGCGCCCGCCCGTTCACCCGCAGGGTGTCGCTGCGCCACGGGACGAGGAACAGCAGCGCCACGTGGGGGTCGCCGAGAAGGTTGATCATCCCGTCGACCCGGCGGTTGCCCGGGCGGTCCGGCAGCAGCAGCGTCCGGTCGTCGGCCACGAGCACGGCGCCGGCCGGGTCGCCCTTGGGGGAGACGTCCAGCGAGCCGTCCGCCCCCGTGGTGGCCAGGACGTGCAGGGTCGAGCAGGCGATGAAGGCGCGGTCGACGTCGTCCAGCGTCGCGCGGACCTTGTCCCGGGCGCGGGCGATCGGCTCGCCGATGACCTCCCGCAACTGCTCGAGACTGGTGATCTGCGTACCGCTGCGCGTCCCCGACCCCGTCATCCTCCCGACGGTAGCGACCCGTCCCCGCGATCCGCGAGCACGACCGGCGACCCCTCGGCCGGGGTGAAGAGCTGCCGCCGGACGGCCTTGCGGACGTCGGATCGCGTGCGGGCCCCGTGGTCGGCGGCGATGAGCCGATCGGCGATCGCCACCGAGAACGCGATCAGGCACCGGGCCTCGAGGTCCTCCTCGTCGGCGCAGACCGGCCCCAGCAGCGTGCGCAGGTAGGCGATCCGGAGGTTGTCGACCCGTCGCAGACGCTCGGCGACCGCGGCGTCCCGGCGGGCCCAGTCGCGCACCGCGAGGTCGATCGGTCGCAGCTCGGCGCTGAAGGTGAGCTCGGCGGCCCGCCGCGCCCGTCCCATGGCCTCGCCGCCCTCGTGCTCGACCTGCTCGATGACGCGCTCGGTGCTCCGGGACTCCCAGGTGTCGAGGACCTCGTCCAGCAGGGCGCGCCGGTCGGCGAAGTAGCCGTAGAAGCCGCCCTTGCTGACGCCCAGCGCCCGCGCCAGCGACTCGATCTGGACCGCGTCCGGGCCGCCCGCGGCCAGCGCCTGCAGCCCCTCGTCGATCCACCGGTGCCGAGCCGTGCGGGCCACCGCCATGGACAGACCTCTCCGTCGGACTCACTTCTATACGGCACCGTACACATGCTGGTAGCGTCCCGAGCTCGGTATACGACATCGTATAGACGAGGTCACCATGAGCATCACGACGACGCGCCACGGCCTGCGGATGCCACCGGGCCAACGCCCGGTCGAGGGGTTCCCGCGGTTCGGCACCCATCTCCACCACCCGCCCCCGGAGGTCCCCGCGGACCACGCGATCGAGGTCGGCGGGGCGGTGACCGCCGCGATCTCGTTGACCTCGGCGGACCTCGCCCAGCTCCCGCGCCGCGAGATCCGCGCCGACCTCCACTGCGTCGCCGGGTGGTCGGCGGTCGATCTCCGGTGGGAGGGCGTGGCCTTCGAGACCGTCTACCGGGAGGTCATCGAGCCGGTGCTCGACCGGAGCGCCCCGATGACCCACGTGGCCTTCGCGGGACTGGACGGCCACCGGTCGGTGGCGACCCTCGAGGACGCCCTGGCCGCGAACGTGCTCATCGCCGAGAACCTCGACGGCCGGCCCCTCGACGCCGACCACGGCGCGCCGGCCCGGCTCGTGAGCCCGAGCCAGTACGGCTTCATGAGCACGAAGCACCTGAGCCGCATCGAGATGCGCACCGCCGGACGCACGGGCGTGCCCCGCCTGGCGGACCGGTTGCTCGAGGAGCACCCGCGCGCCCGGGTCTGGGAGGAGGAGCGCCACGGCAGCCTCCCCGGGCAGGCGGTGCGGCCGATCTACCGGCTGCTGATCCCGCCGATCCGGTACCTGAGCGCTCTGGGTCGGAGCACGGCTCCGGAGTAGTCCCGGCCGTCAGCGGACGCGGTGACGATCACCACCGTGCCGTTCGCGGGCCGCCGGGTGTCCCACCTCCAGACGAAGCCGAGTCCAGGAGGAGTGGGCACGATGATCACCAAGAACGTCGTCGCGGGGTTCGTGACGGGCACCGTCGCGCTCGGCGCCTCCGTCACCGTCGGCGAGCGCACGGCGTTCGCGGTCCTGCTCGGGCTCACCTGCGTGGGGCTGGCGATCGGTCGCTGGCGCGGACGTGACCGGAGCCGTCCCGTGCGGCGGACGGCCGGGGCCCGTCGGGTGGCCCGAGCCGGGCACCGGTGGACCGCCCTCGCGGGACGGCAGGCGGCGCGGTCCTCCGCCGTGGTGCACCGACCCGTGGCGGCGACGAGGTGTCGATCCGTGTGATCGGCGTGGTCGCCGGGGAGCCTGCCCGATGACGCGGATGCAGCGCGAGGGACGAGCGCGGACACCTCCGAATCCGGATCCCGTCCGCGGGTGGTCGTGGTCGGCGGAGGGTTCGCCGGGTACAACGCGGCCCGCTCCCTGTCGCGCACGATGGGCGACGCGGTGGAGATCGTCCTGGTCAGCCCGACCAAGTACTTCCTCTACCTGCCGCTGCTGCCCGAGGTCGCGAGCGGAGTCCTGGAACCCCGGCGGATCTCGGTCTCGCTGGACGACACGCTGCCGACCGCGGTGACCCACGCCCAGGGTGAGGTCCACGAGCTCGATCTGGCGCAGCGCTCGGTGCGGTGGTGATCCGGAGGGCAGTGACCACAGCACGACCTGACCGTGTCGTGCTGGCCGTCGGCAGCGTCCACAAGCTGATGCCGATCCCCGGGCTCGGCGAGTTCGCCCACGGCTTCCGCGGCATCCCCGAGGCCCTCTTCACGCGCGATCACCTGATCCGCCAGATCGCGCTCGCGGCCGGCACCGACGACCCCGACGAGCGCCGGGCCCGGTGCACCTTCGTCGTCGTCGGCGCGGTCTACACACCATCCGCAGACGGCCTTCCCTCCCGAGCGATCGAGCGGCCGCACGGCGTCCGGCTGAGACGACGCCGGGCCGGGTCCGGAGACGCGACTCAGGGCGCGAGCACGTCGGGGAAGCCGAACATCACCACCAGCGCAGGGTCGTGGAACTTGATCACCCGGGAGACGCCGCCGGCCGTGGGGGCGAGGACCACGATGCCGTCGGCCCTCGGGGTGCCGTCGACGTCCCGGCGGTACACCGCCGCGGCGGGGTGCCCGTTGGCCGTCGTGGCGATCATCCGCCAGTCGCCCGGCGTACCCAGCACGTACGTGTCGAGCACGTGGAGGCACGTCGCCCGGCCCGACTGCCAGTCACGGAAGGGTGTCGCCTCGAGGGTGGCGTCGGTGCGCAGCACCTGTTCGAGCAGGCGGGCATCGGAGTGCTCGAAGGCCGCGATGTACCCGTCGAGCAGGGCGCGGGACCGTCGGTCGGTCGGCGGGAGGAGTCCGGTCGGCTCCTGCTCGACCTCGTCCAGACGGGCGCGGGCGCGCTGGAGCCCGCTCTTGACCGCGGCGGTGGTGGTCCCCAGGACCTCGGCGGTCTCGGCCGCCGAGAACGCCAGCACGTCGCGCAGGATGAGGATCGCCCGTTGGCGGGCGGGGAGGTGCTGCAGTCCGGCGACGAGCGCCAACCGCACCGTCTCGCGGGCGACCACCACGGCGGCGGGATCGTCGGCGGGCGGGGCGATCCAGGCGTCCGGCAGCGGTTCCAGCCACGAGACCTCGTCCGGCGGGACGGGACCGGGCGGGTGATCGGTGCCGTCGCCCGGTCCGCTCAGGCCGGACGGCAGCATCCGGGGGCGCGCCGCCGACGCCGACAGGCAGACGTTGGTGGCGATCCTGTAGAGCCAGGTCCGGAGCGACGCTCGGGCCTGGAACCCGGAGTAGGACCGCCACGCGCGCAGGTAGGTCTCCTGCACCAGGTCCTCGGCGTCGTGGGCCGAGCCGACCATGCGGTAGCAGTGCGCCAACAGTTCCCGGCGGAACTGCTCGGTCTCCTCGCCAAATCGATCGTCGCCGAACTGATCGTCCGGCGATTCCCTCCGCAGCTGCGAAGCCACCTCGCGAGAGTACGGGGGTCTCAGGGCAGCAGTGCCGTCTTGCCGACGGTGGCCCGGCCCTCCAGATCCGACAGCACCTTCGGGCCGTCGGCCAGGTCGTGCGTCGTGGGCCGGCCGGGCGTGATCACGCCGCCGGCCACGAGCGCGAAGAGCTCCCGCATGACGTCTCCGAAGAGGTGCGGCGCGGCCTGGATGAACGTGCCGAGGTTGAAGCCGACGAGGTGGACCTGGTGCCGGTACACCAGCTCCCAGTTGGTGACGGAGGCGTCGCCGCCCGCCACGCCGTACACCACGACACGGCCGGTGACCCGCTTCGCCGCGGCCAAGCTGGCCGCGAACGTGGCCCCGCCCGCCGACTCCAGGACGACATCGACGCCGACGCCGTCGGTCAGGCGCAGCACCTCGGCCGCGAGGTCGCCGCCCCGCGAGTCGACGACGTGGTCGGCGCCCCGTGCGCGCACGACGTCGTGCTTGCTCGGCGACGCGGTGGCGATGACCCTCGCGCCGAGGTGCTTGGCGAGCGTGACCGCGGCCTGACCGGTGGCGCCGGCCGCGGCATGGATCAGCACGCTCTGCCCGGCGGTGGCGCCGCCCAGGTGCTGGAGGGTCGCGAGAGCGGTGGGCCAGTTGACGACGAGGCCGAGTGCCTCCTGCTGCGTCCACCCGGCCGGCACCGGCATCGCCGCGGCGGCGGACAGCACCATGTACTCGGCGAAGGCGCCGTCGCCGACGCCGACGACGTGGGCCCCGACCTCCGTGCCGGTCACCGCCTCACCGCGGGCGACGACCTCGCCGGCGGCCTCGAAGCCGGCCAGGTACGGCGGCCTCGGTCCCTCCGCGAACGTGCCGTGGCCCTTCGAGACGTCCGCGAAGTTGACGCCCGCGGCGGTCACACGGATCAGGACCTCGCCCCGACCAGGCCTCGGCACCGGCGCCTCGGTGATCAGGTGCATGTCCTGCGGCCCGCGCAGGGACGTCTGCTGCAGCGCGCGCATCGTCATGGGGAGGCTCATGGTGATCCGTCCTTCGGGGTCGGCGTATCAGGAGGAGGCCGACCTGTCCTGCGGTCACGCCTCACACCTGTAGACCGCCGCGACCGCGCAAAGGAATCGGTCGCCCGGCGTTCTGCCGCATCCGTATCGGGCGTAGCGGACGTAGTACTCGCCAACACCGTCCGCCCGAGGTTGGAGTTCCATGATCCCGACACGCAGGATCCTCACGGTCGTCGCCGCGGCGACCCTCGCCCTGAGCACGTCCGTGGGTCTCGCCGGAGCCGCGTACGCGGCGGAGGGTGACCAGCCGGCGCAGGTCTCGGTGGTGCACGGCATCCCCGGGCAGGCGGTCGACGTCTACGTGAACGGCACCGAGACCGTGTCGGACTTCGCGCCGGGCACCGTCGCGGGACCGCTCGAGCTGCCCGCCGGCACCTACGACATCGCAGTCCGGGCGGCGGGTGCGCCGGCGTCGGCGGCTGCGCTCGTCGCGGCCGAGGACGCCGAGGTCCCGGCCGGGGCGAACATCAGCGTCGTGGCGCACCTGTCCGAGCAGGGCCAGCCGACGCTGACCCCGTTCGTCAACGACGTCGCCTCGGTTCCGGCGGGTGACGCCCGGCTCGTGGTGCGGCACACCGCGGCGGCCCCCGCCGTGGACGCCCGCGTCGACGGCCAGGCGGCGCTGACCGGGCTCACCAACCCCAACAGCGCCCAGGCCGACGTCCCCGCCGGCACGGTCTCGGCCGACGTGGTGCTCGCCGGGACCGACGACGTCGCCATCGGGCCGGCCTCGCTCGAGCTCGGCGAGGGCACGGTCACCGTCGCCTACGCCATCGGCTCGGCGAACGACAACACGCTGCAGCTGGTGACGCAGACGATCACCGGTGCGCACAGCGCTCCCGGTGGGGTGGCCGGCGGCTCCGGCGGGCTGGCGGACGACGGGCTGCCCGTCGGTCTCGGCCTCGGGGTCCTGGGTCTGCTGGTGCTCGCGGGTTCCGGCGCGGCCTGGGTCCGTGCGCGCTCCTGACCCACCACGTTCGACGCCGCCCCGCCCGGGGCGGCGTCGACGCGTGTCCGCCCTGACCGGCGTCGTCGTCGGGGCCCTGCTCCTGCTCGCGGGCGCCTTCTGGCCGGCCCTCGACCCGGGCTCCCCGTCCTCGCCGCCCGTCGCGGCCGTCTCCGACCCCGCTCCTGCGCCCCGCGTCACCGGGGCCGCGTCCGCGCCGCCGGTCGGTCTCCGGATCCCGGCCCTCGGCGTCGATGTGCCGGTCGTCCCGGTCGGCGTCGACCGCGCGAGCGGCGGCATGGCGATCCCGGAGGACGTCGCGACCGTCGGCTGGTACCGCTACGGCCCCGGGTTCGATGCCGAGCAGGGCTCGACGGTCCTGGCCGGCCACGTGGACCGCGCCGGGCAGGAGGGCGCGCTGTTCGACCTGCGGGAGCTCGAGCCGGGGGCGACACTGGCCGTCGCGGGTCCGGACGGTCAGGTCCGGTCCTACGCGGTCGTCTCCCGCGATCAGTGGTCGAAGGACCAGGTGCCCCTGGAGCGGCTGTTCGCGCGGACCGGCGCGCCTCGTCTCGTCGTGATCACCTGCGGCGGCCCGTTCGACGAGGGAACCCGGTCGTACCGGGACAACGTGGTGATCACCGCGGTTCCCACGGGAGGGCCATGACGTCCGACGACGAGGTCCGGCTCGCCGAGGGCTTCGTCACCGGCGACGAGGCCGCGCTGCGCGCCGCCTACGACCGATGGGGCCGACTGGTGTTCGCCCTGGGCCTGCGCAGCCTGCCCGACCGGGTCGACGCCGAGGACATCACCCAGCAGACCTTCGTCACGGCGTGGCGCGGCCGGCACACCTTCGACCCGCACCGGGGCACCCTGCCGGCCTGGTTGCTCGGCATCGCCCGCCGGCAGGTCGCCGACCGTCTGCGGGTGCTCCAGCGTGACGCCCGGCTCCAGCGGGTCCTCGAACGAACCGAGGACCCGTCCGCGTCCGAACCCTCGGCGGACCGCGTCCTCGATCGCATCGTCGCCGCCGACGAGCTGACCCACCTCGTCCCCCAGCAACGACGGGTCATCGAGCTCGCGTTCTACGACGACCTCACGCACGCCCAGATCGCCGCCGTCACCGGTCTACCCCTCGGTACGGTCAAGAGTCACCTCCGGCGGGGGATCGAGCGTCTCCGGACGAGGAGGGAGGTGGAAGGTGCCGCATCCCGACCGTGAACGACTGACCCTGGTCGCCCTGGGCGAGCAGCCCGTCGTCGACGCCCTCTCCGCCCACCTCGATCAGTGCGCGCAGTGCCGCAGCGAGGTGACGGCGATGCGCGACACGGTCGCACTCGCCCGCGAGGCCGGACCGGCGCCGTTGGAAGCACCTCCCGACCACGTCTGGTCCAGCATCGCCGCCGAGCTCGCCCTCGAGGCCGACCCCCCGCCCCGCCCTGTCCGTCCCGCCCGGCCGTCGCCCCGACGTCGAGGCCTCGTCGTCGGCGCGCTGGTGGCCGCCGCCGCGCTCGTCGCCGCGGTGGCGATCGCGGTCGCCGGGGCGTTCACCGAGGACCCGCCCGCGACCCGACAGATCGCCTCGGCGTCCCTGTCCGCCTTCGCGGCCGGACCCCCCGGCGCCACCGGGCAGGTCAGCGTCGTCGAGACCGGCGGGGAGCGGCGCATCGAGGTGAGCGCGACGATGCCGCCGGCCCCGCAGAGCGGCTACTACGAGGTGTGGCTGCTCGACGAGCGCACCGACAGCATGGTCGCGATCGGCGCCCTCGGCGAGAACGGGCAGGGCACCTTCACGATGCCCGCCGGCCTGGACATGACCGGCTACTCCGTCGTCGACGTCTCCGCCGAGCGGTACGACGGCGACCCCGCCCATGCGGCCAGTGTGCTGCGCGGGACCTTGTCCTCCTGATCACTTCACCGCGAAGCCGGCGTCCACGAGCGCGACGCCCGCGACGTGACGCCCCTCGTCGGAGGCCAGGAAGAGCACGGCGTTGCCGATGTCGTCGGGGTCGAGGTAGGCCACCGGGAGCGCCACACCGACGACCGGGACAGAGTGAGGGCGAGTCCCGACAGCGGCTCTGCCCGGAAGAAGCCCGACCCCTTGATCGGGCTCGAGGGTGCGAGCCTGCCCACCACGGGACCAATGACCCGACTTTCGGCTCCGAGGTGCACTGGTCGGCGCAGGAGTCGGGAGATGACTCTGTCCTCGCAAACACTATTGAGGAGAGACACATCATGGACTCGTCCTTCCGGCCATGGTCCGCGACCATCACCGCCCGGCTGACCCGCTCCCGCGGCGTCGACACCAGCGAGATCATCGAGTACGCCCACGAAGGGTTCACCCGTCGCCTCGTCGGCGTCTGCGGTCCGATCGAGCACCGTCCTGAGCCACTGGATGAGCAGGCGCGACGCGATTTGCTCGACGATCTGCGTGGTGAGCTCGACGCGCTTCCGATCGATGTGGACCGGGACGATCTCGAGGCGTTCACACGGATTCTCGCCGCGTCCCTCGCTCTGGCGCCCGCCGGGTGACCCGCGGCCGGCCGTGACTCGACCGGCCGGCCCGCGTCCCGAGGGTCGTGTTGCCGACGACCGATGTGGGGGAGCGGGTCGTCGGAGTTCTGCGGGGAGGGACCGGGGCAGGAGGACGGGCGGGGGTGCGGCGAGCAGCGCCGCCCGCCCGCTCTGGCCTGCAGGCCCGGTTCGCTACCTGTGGCCGCTGCCCTGTGGCCGGCTCTTCATCGGGTCGACGGTGCCGTCCAGGAACTTGTGGGCGACATCGGTGAGGCGCTCGCCGTGGCTCCGGGCATAGCTGCGGAGCAGCGAGAAGACCTCGTCCACCTCGATCCCCCGCGTTCGGCGAGCATCCCCTTGGCCTGCTCGATGATCAGGGACGACGGCTCCGCCGCCCGCGGAGCCGTGCGCAAGCCGGAGCCGCCGCCTCCGTCGGGCCTTCCGTCAACAGGAACGGTCAGGTGTCTCCGGCCGAGGCGAGTGCGGCGGTCATGAGTTCCGGGTCCACCCAGGTCGTGGTGTCGATACCGTTCTCACGAGCCCGGTCCACCAGGTCCAGGAGGCGCGCGGCGTAGGCGGTCGCTTCGTGGGGGAGGTCCTCGTGGCGGGCTCGCCGCAGCCCTTCCTGTGCTCGGGTGATCCCTTCGTGCAGGGCCGTCTCGAACATCGACACCCATCCTCTCCGACTTCGGACCAGCACCGCGCATGGGCCTGACCGCCATCCAGCGCCGGTTCGGCACGGGGTGGCGAGAGGCTCTCGGGCCCGAGGGACCGGGCCTTCCGTCCCGATCGGAACGGCTCCTCTGCCGCTGCGGATCCGCGGACCACGACGTCCTGCGGGTCGTGGGGGACGGACGCCCCCTCACGACCGGGTCCGAAGGCCCCTACCGGGAACACCCGCCCCTCCGCATCGTCCCCGCCACGGAGCGGAAGGAGATGGTCATGGCGACCGTCATGGAACGACGCAGGACCGGCTGGGACGTCGCGCTCGGGATCCTGTTGCTCTTGGCTGGATTGTTGGTGCTGGGCAACGCGGTGGTCGCGACGATCCTGTCCGTGCTGTTCCTCGGCTGGATCGCGATCGGATCGGGTGTGGTGACGCTCGTGGGCGCTTTCGTCCGCCGCGAGTCCGGCGTCTCCTGGTCCGCAGCGCTCGGCGGGGCCGTGCTCATCGTGCTGGGCGTGATCATCGTCCGCGACCCGCTGGCGGGCGCCGCGGCGCTCACGTTGCTGGCGGGTGCGCTGTTCCTCGTCGTGGGCGTGACTCGGCTGTTCGCGGGGGCCCAGGTGCCGAAGGCCCGTTCCTTGCTGATCGTCAGCGGAATCCTGTCGATCATCCTGGGCCTGGTCGTGCTCTTCAACCTGACCATCGCCGTCCCGTCCCTGCTGGGCCTGCTGCTAGGCATCCAGATCGTCATCGAGGGCGTGACACTGCTCGTCGCGGGCCGACTGCGGCCCGGCCCCGTGTCGGCCCGCTGACGGAGGGCGGTCGAGGCCGACGGAGGAAACATGATCGAGAAGCTGTCCGACGTCCCGCCCGAGATCGACGGCGTCCGGGCCGGCGGTCTGCTCACCAGGGGTGAGTACGACGCCGTTGTCCTGCCCCTGCTGCAGGAGGCCGAGCGCGCGGACCGGAGGCTCCGGGTCCTCTGCCAGATCGACGACGACTACGCCGGAGTGACACCCGCCGCGCTCTGGGAGGACCTGCGCCTGGGCACGCGCGCCATCGGACGCTTCGCGGCCTTCGCCGTGGTGACGGACCTCGCCTGGATGCGCGTGGCGTGCCGCGTCGCGGCCTTCGCGGTGCCGTATCCGCTGCGCGTTTTCGGGACCGCGCAACGGGACGGGGCCGTCGCGTGGCTCCTGGCGCTCCACGGAGGTCCCCGCATCCACACCCGGACGTACGCCGGCACCGGGGTGGTCGTCGTGGAGGTCGACCGCGCGCTGCGTACCGAGGACATCGACGCGCTCGCGGCCGCCGTCGACGACGAGCTGCGGTCCGACCGCGAGCTCCGCGGCCTGGTCGTGCACGCCCCTCGAGTCCCGGGCTGGGCGAACCTCCCGGCGCTGTGGCACCACCTCGGCTTCGTGGCGGAGCACGAGTACCGCGTCCGGCGCCTCGCAATCGCCGTCGACGGCGTCCTGCCCGCCGCCGGGGCCGCCGTCGCCGACGTGGCCCTGCACCCGAAGGTCCGTCGATTCCCCTACGACGACCTCGACGTGGCGATCGGCTGGGCCGCGGCCGAGGACGAGGTCGTTCCGGAGGCCGGCGGCGCACGCTCCGGGGCCGAGGTCCCCGGACCCCGGGACCACCGGGTGAACGTCCGCCCCTGACCCCGGTCACCGAGGCTGCCGTCGCCGCCAACCGACGCGCCATCCCACAGCAGGACCGACCGGAGGAGGAGACGATGCTGGAGAGGATCCCGGACATGCCCGAGGGCATCGTGGCGATCAGCACGAGCCTGCTCGACGCGGGCCGGAAGGCTCTCCCGGCTCGCCGGTGCCGACCCCACCATCGAGGGGTCCGTGCCACCTGTCAGGAACGAGCCGTCGAGATGACCACGCCCTCGAGAGAGACCTCGCCCTCCTCGAGGCGATCCTCAACCTCGCCCGCTTCCACGGGCAGCACGAGAGGTTCTACTCCTCCTCGCCCCTCGAGACGGCGCTGCGTCTGCAGCGTCATGGGCGCATGCTGCACGCGCTCGCCGACCGCTGGTCGACCGTGGTGCCCACGGCCCGGACCGCGGCGAACCCGTACGAGGGGACGGACGACCTCAACAGCGAGGCGGCCATCGCCCTGGACGGCGCCCTGTTCATGGAGGGCGGAGGCCGGCCCGTCGAGATCACAGCCATGATCGCGGAGCTCCGGACGCATGCCGAGGGCTTCGCCCGGGGCGGGGAGTGGCTGGCTGCCGCAGTGCAGAGCAGCTGGGAGGTCGCGGCCTCCCTGCTCGAGGTCGATGCCCTGTCCGACGTGATGGGGGAGCGGCACCGCATCATCTCCAACGACTGGCTCGCCGCCCACATGCAGTCGGTGATCGCCGCCCTCCTCCTGCGCGCCGCCGAGATGCTCGGTCACGTCGATCTTGCTCCGGAGGCGCTGAGACCCGACCTGGCCGCCGACCGCGTCAGCCCCGCCCGCCTGAGGTCGGCGGCCGAGGTGATCGCACGCGCTGCCGATCTGTGCTGCCAGTCCGCCGAGCTGGTTCACGACAACGAACGCCGCTGGCGGATGTTCCGGGAACGGACGGAGCAGGTCGTGTCCGACCTCGCCGCGGGCTGATCGCGCGGACGGACGGGCCGGAGGGGGAGGGGCGGCGAGGTGGCGGACGCGTGGACCGTGGAGTGGCACGGCATCGATCTCGCGGACGAGGGCCGACGCGAGGCGCTCTGCACGCTCGGGAACGGGCGTTTCGCCACGCGGGGGGCCGCCCCCGAGTCGGTGGCCGACAGTGCGCACTACCCGGGCACCTACGCAGCCGGCTGCTACAACCGGCTCAGCGACGAGATCGCCGGCGTCACGATCGAGAACGAGAGCCTGGTCAACCTGCCCCACTGGGCGGACCTGCGGTTCGCGATCGAGGACGGTGAGTGGATCCAGCTGTCCGCCCAGAATGTCGTGGAGCACCGGGTGGCGCTGGATCTGCGGCGCGGCCTGCTGATCCGCGTGGTGCGCTTCGACGATCCGCGGGGTCGTCGCACGACGATGCGGCAGCGACGCTTCGTGCACATGGCGCAGCCCTACCTGGCGGGACTGCACACGGTGTTCACGGCCGAGAACTGGGACGGCAGGCTCCGGATCGCCTCCGGGCTCGACGGCCGCGTGGCGAACGCCGGGGTGGAACGCTACCGCGATTTGGCGGGCCGGCACCTCGAGCCGATCGGCACCGGGCACCCCGCGCCCGGCACGGTGTTCCTGGCGGCGCGGACCATCCGGTCGCAGGTGCTGGTCGCCGAGGCCGCCCGAGTCGTGGTCGAGCCCGGGAGCGGCACCGGGAGCCCGGCCCCTCGCTTGCGTGAGGCCTCGGAATCGGTGTGCCTGGAGTTCGAACCGGAGCTGCGCCGGGGCGAGCCCCTCGCGGTGGAGAAGATCGTGTCCCTGGTGACCTCGCGGGACCCCGCGGTGGCCGAGCCGACCGCCGCCGCCGTCTGCGCGCTGGCGGAGGCGCCGACCTTCGACGAGCTCCTGGAGACCCACGAGCTGGCGTGGCACCACGTGTGGCAGCGCTTCCGACTCGACCTCACCGACGGCGAGGAGGCCACGACGGACGAGACGCTGCGCAGCCTGCGCCTGAACCTCTTCCACGTCCTGCAGACCCTGACGGAGCACAACCTCGACCTCGACGCGGGCATCCCGGCGCGTGGCCTGCACGGGGAGGCCTATCGAGGGCACGTGTTCTGGGACGAGCTCTTCGTGTTCCCGGTGCTGACCCTGCGTCTGCCCGGGCTCGCCCGCGCGCTGCTGCGCTACCGCACCCGCCGACTGGACGCGGCGCGACGGGCCGCCCGTGCCGCCGGCCACGCCGGGGCGATGTACCCGTGGCAATCCGGCAGCGACGGTCGGGAGGAGAGCCAGCGCGTCCACCTCAACCCGCGCTCCGGGAGGTGGATGCCGGACACCAGCTCCCTGCAACGCCACGTCGGGCTGGCCGTCGCCTACAACCTCTGGCAGTACTACCAGGCCACCGCCGACCTCGAATTCCTCGCCGACCACGGGGCGGAGACGATGCTCGAGATCGCCCGCTTCTTCGCAGGCCTCGCGACCTACGACGCGGCTCGCGACCGTTTCCGCATCCGCGGGGTCATGGGCCCGGACGAGTTCAGCAGCCGCTACCCCGGTTCCGAGACCCCCGGGCTGGACGACAACGCCTACACCAACGTCATGACCGTCTGGCTGCTGGGACGGGCCCGCGACGTGCTCGCCGTGCTGCCGACCACGCGACGGACCGAGCTCGTCGAGCGCCTCGGCATCACCCAGGCCGAGCTCTTGCGCTGGCGCGATGTCGCGCGACGGATGTACGTCCCCATCGCGCCGGACGGGATCATCAGCCAGTTCGAGGGCTACCGGGATCTCCCGGAGCTGGACTGGGACGACTACCGGAGCCGTTACGGCGACATCCGACGACTGGACCGCATCCTGGAGGCTGAGGGCCGCTCGGTGGACGAGTTCCAGGCCTCGACGCGCTCTGGTTCAACCCGCACTGGCCACGACGATTCGGCCGGCTGGAGTTCTCCCTCCAGTACCGCGGCCGACCGATGGACGTCGTCGTGTCCGGGCGCGAGGTGCAGGTGTCGGTGGTGCCGGGACCCTACGGGCCCGTCCGGGTCGGGTGTGGTGAGCGCGTGCTGACGCTGCACCCCGGTGAGTCGGTCCGCTTCACCGCGGTCGGGGTGCTGGAGGACACCGACGCCGCCGCAGACGGCTGAGACGTCGCCGACCCGCCGCTAACGCGGCCAGGCACTGCCTGCGCCCATTCCGCCCGGGCCCATTCCGCCGGGGCCGGTCGAGTTCGGGAACCAGCTGGTCAGGTAACCGCGCATCAGGACGATCTCGCTGCGCTGTGTGTCGCGGACCGTGCTGGCGAACCCGAGGATCTCGGGGTGGAGGGGTCCGCCGGCGATCAGGACACGTTGGGACATCATTACCGCGCTCATGTGGTGGGGGATCATGTCGGTGAGGAATGCCCGGTCGAGGTCGTCGCCGGACAAGGCGGAGAGGTCGCGCATCATCGGGCGGTACTCGGGTCGCGGCTGCCGGGGGTACCACGTCGCCACCCACCCGTTCATCTGCTGGATCTCGACGCTCTGTGTGTCGACGATGCGCTGCCCCAGTGCGCGCATCTCGGGACGTGGCGATCGCGAGAGCTGTGTCGCGGCGGCGACGGCTTCCTCGTGGTGGGGGATCATCTCGGCGAGGTAGCTCGCTTCGTCGACGCGCGTGCCCCCCATCATCGGCATCGGTACGTCGAGACCGCCTGCCGTCGGCGCGGCCGAGGTCGTCGGTGGCGCGGGCGCACCACAGGCCGTGGTGGCGAACGCAGTGATCACGATGATCAGCAGCCCGCCGAGCACGGGCCGGCGACCCCGCTTCCACTGCACCATGACCACACAGTGGTCACAGCGTCGGCAGAACCTCAGGGCCGAAGGGCCCGAGCTCGCGGCCCGATCGGACTCCGACGTCGACCCCCTCTCACGCGAGTCCGACCGCACGAACCTCCCAGATCACCTCGGTTGCCCCCGCCGCTACGCCACGTTGAGCACGAACAGCGCTCCGACGCACAGGGCGATGAAGGCGATGGTGGCGAGGTAGAGCGCGGCCGCGGGTCGGCTCGCGGTGTGGTCGCCCATCAGGTCGCGGTCGCGGGCGATCCCGTACATGAACACCAGGAGGGGCAGCAGCAGGACCGCGTTGAGGACCTGTGACAGCACGAGGATCGGGATCAGCGGCGCGCCGGGGAAGAGGACGATCAGCGCCGACACCCCGATCACCACGACGTTGGAGAGGTAGAACGGCTTGGCGTCCGCGAACCTGTCGTCGAGGGCTGCCTCGGAACCGGTGTACTCGCAGATCGAGTAGGCCGTGGACAGCGGGAGGATGGCCGCGGCGAGCAGGGCCGCCCCGATGAGCCCCACCGCGAACAGGGCGCTCGCGAGGCTCCCCGCAAGGGGCTCGAGCGCGCCCGCGGCGTCGGCGGCGTCGTTGATCGCGACGCCCTGGACGTGCAGGGTCGCGGCGCAGGCCACCACCACGAAGAAGCCGATGACTCCCGTGAGCACCGCGCCGGTGGCGACGTCGATTCGTTCGTAGCGCAGGTCGGCGACGGTGAGCTTCTTGTCCACCGCATACGACTGGATGAAGCTCAGCCCCCACGGCGCCAGAGTGGTTCCCACCGTGGCGGTGGCGATGAGCACGGCGTCGCGGGTGAGCGGCATGGTGGGAACCACGAGCCCGTGCAGGGCCTGTCCCCAGTCGGGGCCGGCGAGGATCCCGGCGGCGACGTAGGCCACGAACACGGCGGACAGCCCGATCAGGATGTGCTCGACGCGGTGGAAGTTGCCGCGGGTCACCAGCACCGTCACCGCCACGGCGGCGACCGGGATGGCGACGTAGCGGCTCACCCCGAACAGCTCGGAGCCACCGGCGATGCCGGCGAACTCGGCGCAGGTGGTGCCGACGTTGGCCACGACGAGAACGACGAGCGCGACCCCGCCGGCGCGGACGCCGTAGCGCTGGCGGATGAGCCCGATCAGCCCCTGCCCCGTGACCACCCCCATCCGCGCGCCGAGGCTGTGGAACACGATCAGGGCGAGCGTGGAGAGCAGGAGCACCCAGAGCAGCTGGTAGCCGTACTGGGCGCCGAGGACCGAGTAGGTGGTGATGCCGGCCGGGTCGTCGTCGGACAGCCCGGCGAGCAGGCCGGGCCCCAGGACGGCGACCAGCGCCAGGAGCCGGGTTCGGCGGCCGGCACCCACGATGCCGCCCCGCGCCCGGTCACCGGTCGAGGTCACGGCCGCCCTCCGGGTCGGGACGGTGGTGCGCGGCGCGGGTGGTCGGCGGCCCGTGCCGCCGCCACCCCCGCAGGCGCCGGAACCGGCGCCTGCCCAGCGGCGACAGTGAGCTCACCGCGGTCCGGTACCGCTCATGGGCGTCGGCGGGAAGCTCGTCGATCCCGCAGGTGCCCGACGACGCTCCCGTCGACCGCCCGGACGCCCTGACCGGTCTCTCGGCTCAGGACCAGCACGGCCGGAGCCTAGGCGAGTCGGCGAGGCCGCGGGACGACCGTCACGGCCACGTCCTGAGGACGACCTACGTCACCCGGGCCCGCCGGTCCCGGTCCGAGGACCCCGGCGGAGCGGACCTCGGTCCCTGTTCCGGAGATGCTCGGCCCGGGCAACGTCTCGGGTGCGCGGGACGTTCGGTACGACCCGTGGGAGATAGTCGGGAGGACCCATGGGATACCAGGAACGGGCTCTGCTGCGGCGGTGGATCCCCGTCGTCGCCCTCGCAGAGATCCTCGGGTTCGCCCTGCCCGCGGTCGTCGGGGTGCTGACCGTCGGGTCCCCCGTGCTCCTCTCCCTACCGTTGCTGGTCGCGGCCGGGGCGGTGGAGGGAGCGCTGCTCGGCACGGGGCAGGCTCTGGTCCTCCGGAGCGCCCTCCCCGCGATCTCGGTGACCCGCTGGGTCCTCGCGACCGCGGGAGCCGCGGCCGTGGCCTATCTCCTCGCGCTCCTGCCGTCGACGACGGCGACGGTCACCGCGGCCTGGCCCGCTCCCGTGCTGGCCGTGTCGGCGGCCGCCCTGGGGCTCCTGGTCCTCTTGACGATCGGCCTCGCCCAGTGGTCGGAGCTCCGCCGCCACGTCGATCCCGCCGCGGCGTGGATCGGCATCACCGCCCTCGCGTGGCTGCTCGGCCTCGGGATCTTCCTTGCCGTCGCGATGCCGCTCTGGCATCCCGGGCAGTCGGTCCCCGTGGCCGTCCTGGTCGGTCTCGTCGCCGGCGCCCTCATGGCGCTCGTAATGGCGGCGGTCACCGGCGCGGGGCTGGTCGTCCTCCTCAGGGGCTCGCGCGGGCGGGTCACGGGTCGCGGGACCTCCGGCGCGACGTTCGACCCTGAAGCCGGGAGCGCCGAGGGCGGATCGTCCGCAGTGATACCGGTGCGACGCGGGGAGCGATCATGAAGGTGATGGAGGACGGCACCCGGGTGCCCGTGCGTGAGGAAGGCCGCCCGACCGTGGTCGTGGGGGTCGACGGGTCGCCGGGCTCGCGCGCGGCGCTGGTCGACGCGATGCGGTCCGCGTCCCTGAGAGGCGCCCGCCTCCACGTGGTCGCCGTCTACGAGCCGCCCGAGTGGCGACTCGGCCCGACCCCGGGTTGCCCCCTCCCGAGCCGGGCCGAGATCGAGACCGAGATGCTCGCCGCGGTCCGCGAGATGGTCACCGACGTCGCCTACGAGCTCGGCGGGGAGCACCTGCGGCGTCCCGAGGTCGATGTCGTCGCGCTTCCGGGCGATGCCGCCGAGGTCCTGGTCCACGCGGCCGAGGGTGCCGACGAGCTGGTCGTGGGCCACCGCGGCCGTGGTGCGGTGGCCAGCGCGCTGCTCGGCTCGGTCGGGCTGGGCTGCCTGCTCCACGCGCCCTGCCCCGTGCGGGTCGTGCCCGCCGGGCGTCCGTCACAGACGCCGGGCGACTCCTGATCGTCGGGACGTTCGACCCTGCCCGTCACCTCCGCGAGGGACGATGCTGGCCAGCACGGATGTCGTCGCGTTCACGCTCGTCGGCCCCGGTCCATCCCCTCGAACCCGACGAGCTGCAGGAGAAGGAGCGTGTCGTGACCACGGTGTTCCTGGTGGATGATCATGAGGTGGTGCGGCGGGGGGTGGCCGACCTGCTGGACGGACACGAGGATCTCGAGGTGGTCGGCGAGGCGGGGTCGGTGGCCGAGGCCCTGAGCCGGATCCCGGCGTTGCGACCGCAGGTGGCGGTGCTCGATGTGCGTCTGCCGGACGGCACGGGAATCGAGCTGTGCCGGGAGTTGCGGTCTCGGATGCCGGAGCTGGCGTGTCTGATGTTGACCTCGTACACCGATGAGCAGGCGATGTTCGACGCGGTCCTGGCGGGGGCCGCGGGTTATGTGATCAAGGATGTGCGGGGCAACGACATCGTGAACGCGGTGCGAGAGGTGGGGGCAGGAGGGTCGTTGCTCGACGGACGGGCGGCGAGTGCCCTCATGGGTCGGTTGCGGTCGCGCAGTGAGGCCCCGGATCCCTTGGCAGAGCTGACGGTCAAGGAGCGGGAGGTCCTGGGCTTCATCGGGGAGGGGCTGACGAACCGGGAGATCGGTCAGCGGATGTACCTGGCGGAGAAGACGGTGAAGAACTACGTGTCGGCGTTGCTGGCGAAGTTGGGGATGCAACGCCGGGTGCAGGCCGCCGTCCTCGCGAACAAGGTCAAGCCCGAGGAGTAGTGACGGGCCCGATCGCTGGGGCCTCTTCGGGACCTTCGACCCTCACGGGCCGTCGCCCGGGCGGCCAGGGTCGTTGGCATGACGGCACACCAGGTCCTCGCCTCGGACGCCGGCGCGGCGGAGACGACGGAGACGACGGAGACGACGGAGCGGCCCCGTCCCGGTCCCGAGCGGGTCGGAGACGTCCTCGACCGTGACGTGTACCGCTCCGCGGTCGCGATCGACCGGCTCCGGGCGCGACTCCCGGCGAACTCCGTGCCGATCTACCTCGGTGTGGCCGCCCTCGCCGTCACAGGCGTCGTGAGCTGGCCCGTCGCCGTGGCGGCCGGGTGCGGCTACGCCGCGTTCCGGCGGTGGGAACCCCAACCGCACGGCATCCCGCACCCGGCGCCGGCGCCGGTCCTGGCGTGACCGTGTCTCGCGGCCGCCCCGACCATGCCCCGCAGGTCCTGTGCGGGGTCAACGGCTCGACCAGCTCCCGGAGAGCCCTCGCCGAGGCCGTCCGGCGAGCCTCGGCGTGTGGCGGCGGGCTGACGGTCGTCACGGCGTACGACGCCGTGGGCTACTTCTGGGGCGCCCTCGCCGCGCTGCCCGGAGGCGACCTGCTCCCGGTGCCCGACAGGGCCGCGGTCCGGGGGGCCGAGGAGGCGACGCTGCGGGCCTTCGTCGACGACGTATCGTCCGACCCGGGGCTCGCGCCGCTCGTCGCGGAGGGCCCGATGGCGATCGAGACCCGGGCCGTGCCCGGCCGTCCCGTCGACGTGCTCGTCCGGGAGTCCGCCGAGGCCGCCGCCCTCGTCGTGGGCCACGGCGAGGACGCGCGCACCATGACGTCGGTGGCCGCCGGGTGTCTGCGCCGGGCCCACTGCCCGGTGATCGTCGTCCCGGGAGCGCTCACGAGTCTCCCCGCCCCGCCGAGCACGAGGTCGCGGCGGGGGCCGTAGGTCCCCGGGTCGCGGGACCGTCGGGCGGGCCTTCGCCCCTGATCGACGGCGTCGCCGCGCGCGACCCTGGGGCCGCCGGGTCCGTCGGATCTCCCGGCCGACCGGCGCCGCCGCGCCGTGAGCTCGGGAGGGTGATCGGGATGTCGGAGGAGATGCCGCTGGTGGTCGTCGGGGTCGACGGCTCCGAGCACGGGGACGCGGCCCTGCGGAGAGCGCTCCGGGAAACCTCCCGGCTCGGAGGGCGGCTCGAGGTCGTCTCGGCCTGGGAACGTCGCGGCCTGACGCTCGCGGAGTACCTCGACCTGCCGTTGGGCGAGGAGGGCGAGCTCCAGGCGGAGCTGGACCGGCGGGCCCGCGCGCAGGTCGACCGGGTGATGGCCACCGAGCCCGACCATGGGGTGGACGTGCAGGTCCGGGCGCACGCCGGCCGCCCGACCGAGGTGCTCCTCAAGGCCGCGCGCGACGCGGACCTCCTCGTCGTGGGACACCGGGGCCGCGGGGCGTTCCGGAGCGTCGCGCTGGGTTCGGTCGGTCTGGGCTGCGTGCTGCACGCTCCCTGCCCGGTGCTGGTCGTACCCGGCCCGACCGCCCCGCCGACCGGCACGGCGACGGTCCGGACCGCGCGATGACGCGGACGGGAGTGGAGCCCAGGGCCCCTCACCGTGCCCGGGCGTCCCGGACGTCGCGCGTCCTGCTCCTCGTCGCGGCGGCTCTGCTGGTCGGCGGGTGCGCCGCCGTCGCCGACGACGGCGCCCGCCTCGCCGACGACGGCGCCGGGTTCTGGCTCGGGCTCTGGCAAGGGCTGATCCTCACGATCACCTTCCTCGTCTCGCTGTTCCAGGACGGTGTGGGCATCTACGAGGTGCACAACGACGGGGCGTGGTACGACTTCGGCTACGTCCTCGGCGTGGCGCTGGTCTTCTCCGGGCCCGCCCGCATCGGTGGTTCCGCCCGACGGTCGGGTCGGCCGTGACCCGGGTCCGCGTCAGGTAGCGCAGTGCGTACCCCGCGACGGTCAGCCGTGCGGGGATGCTTCTCGAGGCGGCCGGCCCGGCGATGTCCTCCCCGTCGGCCGCTCTCGGCACGGTTCGGGCGCCGAATGGCCCCGCGCGTCGCGCTCCTCCGGGGCGTACGACGGCCGGCCGACCCGGGTCACCAGGCCTTCCGGCCCTGGCCGTAGTTCGCCGAGGGGCGTGACCCTCGCTGTAGGACGAGGAGGTGGGCCGTGTCGGATCCGATGTTCTCCGCGCCGGCGGTGGGCGACCCCGCAACAGCAGCGCCGACGCCGAAGAGGGTGGGCGCCGACGTCGTGGTGGGCGTGCCGCTCGGGGGACGGGCCGGAGCCGCCGTCCTCTGGGCCGCCGCCGAGGCCCGGGACCGCGGCGTCGCTCTCCGGCTGGTGCACGGGCTGGTGGTCCCCCGTGGGGGCTATCCGGGGCGCTCGTTTGTCGGCGTCGACGCCGAGCAGGGCCTGTTCCTGCTGGCCCGTCAGGAGCTACGGGAGATGCGGCTCGTCGCCCGCGACATCGCCCCGGACCTCCCGATCGTCGAAGACCTCGTCGAGAGCGATCCCGTGGCGGTTCTGCGGGCCCAGGCGCGCGTCGCCTCGCTGCTCGTCCTCGGCAGCGACGGATTCGGCAGGCTCGGGGAGCTCGCCCTGGGCAGGACCACCCGGGGCCTGGCCGGGGAGGTCCCCGTGCCGGTCGTCCTCGTGCCGCACCACTGTGACGCGCGGGCGCGCGAGAGGGCGGAGGGCCACGCCCCCGTCGTGGTCGGGGACGACGGCTCGGAGGGTTGCCGGGACGCTCTGCGGTTCGCCGCTCTCCGGGCCGAGTCCCGCGCTGCTCCCCTCGTGGTGGTGCGGGCCGGCAGGGATGTGCAGCTGCTCGGCGAGGACGTTCCCGAACTGGGATCGGCGCGTCCGACCGGAGTCCGTGTCGTCCTCGCCGAGGAGCGCGCGGACCGGGTGCTGGCCGACCAGGCCCGCGACGCGGAGCTCGTGGTGATCGGGGTGGGGGAGCACGGCCGGCTGCGGCATCGCCGCCCGCAGACGCGCCCCGGCCTCGTGCGGAGGGCGACGTGCCCGGTCGCGATCGTGCCCCCGGGTGCGGGCGGGGGCTCCCGGACCGCACGGTAGCTCCGGCTCCGGCTCCGGCTCCCCGTGCCGCCCCGCCGACCGCCCGTCCGACGTCGAGAGTGCGAGGTGCCGTGGACACCAGTCGGACGGACAATGCCCGGCCGGATGCGCGCCCTCGTCCTGGCCGTCGACGCCTACCGCAGGGCCTTCGCGGACGTGCTCGGGCTCGGGGTCGGCGAGGTCCTCACGCTGGCGGACCTCGGCCGGCAGGGCGCCGTGCCGGTGTCGCTGCTCGCCGCCCGACTGGGGATGAGCGCGCCGGCAGGCACCGCGTTGGTCGACCGGATGCAGACGCGGGGCCTGGCGGTGCGCCGTCCCCACCCGACCGATCGACGCAGCACGCTCGTCGACCTGACCCCCCGCGGTCGCCGCGCCGCCGCGATCATGGGGCGGCTCTTCCGGGAGGACGTCCACGCGGCCCTCCAGGACGTCCCGGTCGAGCACCTCGGCGAGCTGGCGGAGATGCTCGACCAGCTCGCCGCAGCCCTCCGCCACCGTGCCGGCGACGTCAACCACCTGCGTCGTCGGCTCCTGCGCGAGGACAGCGCCGAGCTCGGTGTGCCCGACCCGGACGAGGGAGCACCCGCGTGATCGGTACGTCCGCGGCGTCCGGGTGCTGGCGGGGACCGGCCGGCCGGACGATCACGGCACGTGTCGCCGGCCCACGGCGACCGGCTCGGGGCCCGCGGACCGCACCACACGGTGCGGGATCACGAGCACCGGGACCGGCGAGTCGCGCACGCACCGGGCGCTCACGGAACCGAGGACGGCCGAGGCGGCGCGTCCCCGTCCGCGGGAGCCCACGACGAGGAGGTCCGCGTCGGCCGCCGCGTGGAGGAGGATGCCTGCCGAGTCGGGCCCCTGGCGCAGGTGGACGTCGACGTGCGCGGCGTCCCGGCCCAGGAGACCGGTGAGGACCTCGGTGAGGTGGAGCCGCGCGACTCCCTCGAGCTCGGCCAGGTGAGGGCCGGTGGGCTGCTCGTCGGCGGCCACCGCCGTGTCCCAGACGTCCCGGATCTTCCAGGCCCAGACGACCCGGAGGGCGCTCCCGGTCCGTCGGGCCAGCGAGGCGGCCCAGCGCACGGCCTCGACGGCCTCCTCCGAGTCGTCGTAGCCGGCGACGACGAGCGCGATCCCCTCGGCGCGCGCGGTGCGCCCGCGCGCGGTGTCGTGTGCGTCGCGGCCGAGAGGCTCTTCGTCCATGGGGTCAGGGTGTCCGTCGACGCCGGCGGGGGACAGGGTCGATCGGCCGGTGTCGACCGGGTCCCGTAGCCCTGCCCGGACCGCAGGGGGAAGGACGGCCCGGCGGATCGGGACCGGAGCCCCTGACGGTCCGGACGGGTGGTCGCGAGGGTGCGTGGACCGGGGTCACAGCCCCCCGTCCTGAGGAGCCCGCATGTCCACCTTCACCGTCGGCGTCATCGTGTGGATCGTCGCGGGGGTGCTGGCGGCGTTCGTCCTCCTGGGCCGGCAGGGCTACCGCGACTGGCGCTGGTACGTCCTCGGCGCCGTGTTCGGCCCGCTGTTCATCCCGATCGCCGCCGAGCGGGCGAACCGATCCGTCGCGATCGTCGAGGGCGCCGGGCCGACCTCCTGCAGCGGGACGTCGATCGTGGTCGGCGTCGACGGATCGACCGGCGCGGACCGGGCGGTACGCCTGGCCGCGACGTTGTTCGACACCGCGCGAGTGCGCGTCGTCCTCGTGGGCGTCGTGGATCCCGACGCGGCCGACGGTGCGGAGGACGACCCGCGCCGGGTGCGTGCCCGGGCGATGCTCGCCGAGCGCGCGGCGTGGTTCGAGCCCACCGCCCCAGCAGGTCACGTGACGATCGAGGTGGTCGCGGGTCAGCCCGCCCGGGCCCTCGAGGCCGTCGCCGAGGCGGAGGGCGCGTCCATGATCGTGCTGGGACGTCGCGGGGCGGGCCTGACCCGGCACGTGCTCGGTGACGTGGCCACCCGGCTCGGCCGGCACGCGTCGGTCCCCGTCCTGCTCGCCGGTCCTCCGGACGGCTCCCGCCTCGGCACCGCGGTGTCGGACGACCGGGACGAGCCGCGTCACGGCACCGTCGCCGGCCCCCTTCCCCTCCCGGAGGGCGTGGATCTCGTCGAGGAGGGCTGAGTCCCGCGGCCCCGGCCGGGCCGCCGACGGCGGCCCGGCCCGGCGTGTGTGCGGGAGGAGGCGCCGGTGCAGCGACCATCGGCCCGCCCGACGGGGCCCGGAGGACCCGGGCGCCGGTGGACGACACCCCCGAGCCTCGGCCAGGACGAGGAAGGCCCGTCGAGGACAGGAGAGCACGATGGACGCGGAACGCAGGGTGGCCGACCACGGCGGAGTGGCGATCGGCAAGGTGGACGCCGAGGGCGACGTCCGGGACTTCGCCGGTGTGCGCATCGGGCGGGTCCTCGGCGACGGCGTCGTCGAGGACTTCGGCCACGTGCACATCGGGGCCGTCGCCGCAACGCGGGCCCCCCGCCACGCCGCGGCCGCCTGATGGCCGACATGCCGAGCGACGGCGCCGGGACGGGCCGGCCCGTGGTGGTGGGTGCCGACGGCTCCGAGTCGGCACTGCGCGCCGTCCGGTGGGCCGCCCGCACCGCAGCGTCCCGAGGCCGGGGCCTGCACGTCGTGCACGCCTACGGCGGGGTAGACCCCTCCCTCGTCGCCGACGCCTCGCTGTGGCGTCGCTACCAGCAGGATCTCCTCGACCACGCCCGCGAGATCGCCGCACGGGCCGTGGCGGTGGCGCACGAGGCGGCCCCGTCGGTGACCGTCACCGAGGAGCTGGTGGACGGCGCGGCCGCACCGGCCCTGCTCGAGCGGGCGGACGACGCCCTGCTCGTGGTGGGTGAGCAGGGATCCGGCGGACTCGGTGGCACGCTCGTCGGGTCGGTGGCCTCGTCGGTGGCCGCGCACGCCGTGGCCCCGGTCGTCGTGGTCCGCGGCGACGAGCCCACCGAGCCCGCCGCGCCCGTGGTCGTCGGGGTCGACGGCTCGCCGGTCAGCGAGGCGGCGATCGACTTCGCCGTCGTGGCCGCGGACCTCGCGAGCTGCCCGCTGGTCGCGGTCCACACGTGGTGGGACCCGCTCTTCGACCCGGTGACGGAGCCGCTGCTGGGCTGGGATGCGATCGTCGACGACGAGAGGCGGGTGGTCGCCGAGCAGCTCGCCGGCCGTTCGGCGGCGTACCCCCATCTCGTGGTGTCCACCGTCGTGGAGCGCTCCCACGCCTCGCGGGCGTTGCTCGACCGCGCGCGCGGCGCGCGCCTCCTGGTCGTCGGGTCGCGCGGCCGCGGTGGGTTCGCCGGGCTCCTGCTCGGTTCGGTGGGCCGCGCGATGGTGCACCGGGCACCCTGTCCCGTTGCGGTCGTCCCCCCGCCCGGTCGCGGGTCCGCACGACGGGCCGAGGCGCGTGCCGAGGTCGCCGCGCGGTGACCCGAGCCGGGTCCCGACGGCCGAACGCGCCTCCCCCACTCCGCACCGCCGCGCCCGGCGGCCACCACGACGACGCCGCCCACGCCACCGCGGGCGCCGTGGCACGCCTCTCCGTGGAGTTCCCGGCCCAGCCCGCCGCGGTCGTGTCGCGCACGGTGGATCAGTGCCGGCGCGACCTCGACGGGGCGCCACCCGGTGCGCTGCCGGAACTGCTCGAGAGGCTGGCCCGGCAGCGGCTGCAGGACGGCGCTTCCCAGAGACTCCCGCCGCGCCATCCGATCCGACCGGGCCCGCCGGCCGCTCTCACGGGGGGAGGCGAGCGCAGCCGACGGGCCGGCGGCCGCCGGACCACGGGGCCGTCGGCGGCGGAGGCACTCTAGGTCGGCCCTCCGCTCGCCGACGATCACCCGAGGGTCGCATTTCCGGCCAAGGATCTCCGCGGCGATCGAGGCCCGCGAGCGACCCGCGGGGCGTCTCGCCACCGGTCCCCGCCGGCGTCGAGCGGAGCCGGGACCGTGGGCGCGCCCGGAGGGGCCGTTGGTCCCTGCCCGGCCCCGGGGGGTGGCGGGACGGTCCTCTCGACGAGTTCCGTCGTATCTCCGGGAGGTGGAGAAGTCATGACCGACCAGAAGACCGATCCGAGGGAGCACCGCGGGGCACCGGGTACGGGTGCTGGTCCGATGCGGACCGGACTGGAGCGGAGCGGAGCGGCCGGATGGGTGCGCTTCGGCGCCGTCGTGATGATGATCGTCGGTGTGTTCGGCGTGATCGAGGGCCTGGTCGCCGTGCTGACCCCGTCGTACTTCGTCTCCGTCGGCGGCGCGGTGTTCGTGCTGTCGCTGGCGGGGTGGGGATGGGTGCACCTGGCACTCGGCGCGCTCGTCGCGATCGTCGGGGCGAGCCTGCTGGGCGGCGCGCCGAGCTGGGCCCGCGGGACGGCGGTCGCCCTCGTGGCGCTCTCCGCGATCCTGCACCTGACGTTCGTCGCCGCCGCGCCGGTGTGGTCGATCCTCGTGATCGCGCTCGACGTGATCGTTCTCTACGCCCTGATCACGACCTGGGAGGAGCCTCTGAACACGGGTCGCTGACGCATCGGACGGGCGCGCGTTCCGGGCGATACCGCGAGGTGGGAGACCATGAACGAGCAGACGACGCGCGGAGAGACCCCTCGGGGTACGAGGGGGCGGCCGTGAGGTTCGCCGACCGGTCGGACGCCGGGACGCGCCTGGCCCGTCAGCTGGGCCATCTCGCCGGGCAGGACGTCGTGGTCCTCGGTCTCCCACGCGGCGGAGTGCTCGTCGCCGCCCCCGTCGCCGCGTCGCTCGGTGCGCCACTGGACGTCCTCGTGGTCCGCAAGCTCGGCGTCCCGTTCCAGCCGGAGCTCGCGCTGGGGGCCATCGGTGAGGGCGGCGCCCTGGTGCTCGACGAGCGGGTCGTCCGCGCCGTGCACGCCGGCATGGACGTGGTCGAGCGGCTGGAGCGTCGCGAGCGGCCGCTCCTGGACCGGGCCACGCAGCGCTACCGGGCGGTGCGTGACCTCGAGCCGGTCAGCGGGCGCACCGTGGTGATCGTCGACGACGGCGTGGCCACCGGAGCCACGGCCCGGGTCGCGTGCCGGGTCGTCCGCGCGCGGGGTGCGCTCCGGGTGGTCCTCGCGGTGCCGACCTGCGCCGGTTCGGCGGTCGATGTTCTGCGTCCCGAGGTGGACGAGCTGATCGCGCTCGAACGTTCTCCCCGCAGCAGGTCGGTGGGGTACAGCTACGACGACTTCACGTCCGTGAGCGAGGCCGAGGTCGTCGACGCGTTGGCGCACCAGGCTGCCGCGGGGTCCGCGGGCGCTCCCGTGGCCCCTGCCGGAGGTCCCGGGTGAGCCGGTGCCGATGGCCCTGGTCGGCGCTCCGCCCTCGTGAGGACCTCGAGCGACCACACGGTGACGGAGGCGAGGAGGCTCGGGATGAGGGCGCAGGTCGGGAACTGGCTGATCGTGGAGGGGCTGACCGACGCGTCGTCCCGCCGGCAGGGGCAGATCGTGGCGGTCACCCACGCCGACGGCACGCCGCCGTTCTGGGTCCGGTGGCTCGACGACGACCATCGCAGCCTGGTGTTCCCCGGCCCTGATGCCCGGGTCGAGCCGCACCCCGTGCAGCAGCCGCCGGGCACCCCGACGGACCTGCCGGAGGTCCCGCCCGGTCGCGCCGTCGGGCCCTGACGCGGGAGGGGCATTCGGCGGGAGCGTGGTGCGCGGGCCGCGACCGCGGCCCCGTTCCCTCCCGAGGAGGCCCGCATGATCGACCACTCGACGCCACCGGCCGGCGTGCTCGTCGGCGTGGACGGCAGCCCCGCGACCGCCGGCGCCGTCCGGTGGGCGGCGCGCGAGGCCGCGCGTCGTCACCTGCCGCTCGACCTGGTCCAGGTGCTGCCGCCCTCGGAGCGTCCGCACGACGAGCTCCGCAGCCCGTCGGGGCGTGCCCACGCACTGCTCGAGCAGGCCCGCCAGGTCGCCGTCGCCGTGGCGCCGGAGGTGCCCGTGCGACTCTCGGTGGTGGACGGCGTCGCCGGGCCGGCACTCGTCGCGACGGCCTCCCGCGCGCGCCTGCTGGTGATCGGCGCCCGCCCCGGCGGCGGGCTCGCCGACATGGGCGTCGGGCGCACCATCGCCCATGTGATGGGCCACGCCCCCTGCCCCGTGATCGTGGTGCCCCCGGACTGGGAGCCCGCCGAGGACGAGGCCTCGCGAGGGGTGCTCGTGGGCGTCGACGGCTCGGTCGAGGCGGTGGGCGCGATCGCGTTCGGTGCCGACGTCGCGGACCGGTCCCGCAGCACGCTCGTCACCACGAGCGTCAGCCCGCGCCTCGACGGTCCCGACGAGGAGACCCGGCGCCGGTACCTCGCCGAGGCCGTGGCCGGGATCGCCACGACACACCCGGACGTGGTCGTCCAGGAGGTGGTCCGGCGGGGTGCGCCGAGCGAGGCGCTCCTCGACGTGGCCCGGTCGGGCGTGAGCCTGGTGGCGCTCGGCTCGCGGGGGCGGGGGGCCGTCGGGGGCGCGCTGCTCGGCTCGACGAGCCAGCAGGTCGTCCGCTTCGCGCCCTGCCCGGTCGCGGTGCTGCCCCCGCAGGCCGCCTCGACCTGGGCGCGTCCCGAGCGCACCTACGCGGGTGAGGGGGCCTGATGACCGTGACGTCGATGGGCGCGAGGGTGGCTCCTCGCGTCCCCTCCGTGGTCGTCGGCGTCGGCGACGGGCTGCTGCGTACCCGGGTGCTCGACCGCGCCGTGGCCGAGGCCCGCCGGCGGGATCGCACCGTCCGCGTCGTGCACGCCGACGCCCCGGCGGGCTCCGAGGCACCGTCGTACGGCGACGCGGGCGATCGGGCCGAGAGCTACCTGAGCCGGACCGCGCCCGACGTCGAGGTCCGCCGCACCTGCGCCACCGGCGACCCCGCGAGCGCGATCGCCGCGGCCTGCGGAGCCTCGTCGTTGCTGGTCGTCGGCGACCGCCACCGCCGCCTGGGCAGCGAGGCCGGCCGCACCACCGAGGAGCTGATCGCGATCGCGCCGTGTCCCGTCCTGGTGCTCGGCGAGGACCGCGCGCCCTCGGCGGTCCCTGTGCCGCGGCGGGCGGTGGTCGTCGTCGGTCTCGACGAGGGCGCGGGCGCCGCGATCGTGCTCGACCACGCCCTGCGGATCGCGGAGATGTCGGCGGAGCCGGTCGAGGTGGTCCACGCGGTCGACGAGGTCACCTACGACGTCGGGCGGATCGCCCGCCGCCGCGATGCCGACGTCGATGACGAGGAGACGGACGCGCGTGCCCGGATCGAGGGGCTCGTCAGCGCGAGGAAGGACCGGTTCCCGGACGTCCCGACGAGCGTTGTGGTCGCCGACGACCGACCGGCCCGGCTGCTGGTGGAGCGTGCCCTCGGGGCGGACCTGGTGGTCGTCGCGCACCGGTGCCACGACGCCGAGGACCTCGTCGGCCTCGGCTCGACGACCCGGTCGCTGCTCCTGGCTGCGCCGTGCCCGGTGCTCGTCCTCGGTCCACGGGCCGGCGCCGGGGCCGACGGTCCCCGCGCCGGGGCGGGCGTCGTCCGATGACCGACCCGCTCGGCGCCGCCGCCCGGGGTGGACGCGCGCCCGACGCCGACGGCCTGGCCGTCGGAGTGCGCGAGACCCATACGGCGGTGCTGTGGTTCCTCGGCGACCGCGTGCACAAGATGAAGAAGCCCGTCGACCTCGGCTTCTGCGACTTCACGACCGTGGAGCTCCGTCGGGAGGCCTGCCGCAGGGAGATCGCGCTCAACCGGCGTCTCAGCCCCGAGGCGTACCTCGGACTCGAGACCGTCCTGGGGCCGTCCGGCGAGGCCGAGGAGTACCTGGTGGCCATGCGCCGTATGCCGGCCGACCGCAGCCTCGCGGCCCTCGTGCGTGCGGGCGAGCCCGTCGAGGACCACCTGCGGGCGGTCGCCCGGCGGCTCGCCGGGTTCCACAGTGCCGCGGCGCGGGGACCGGCCGTCACGCGCGAGGGCTCCCGCGAGGCGGCGCGGACCCGGTGGGAGGGGGTCCTCGACAGCCTGCGCCGCCACGCGGGCGCTCTGCTGCCTCGCGACGTCGTCGACCGGGTCGCCCGCGAGGCGACCGCGTTCCTCGACGGTCGCGCGGACCTGTTCGCGGCGCGGCGGGCCGAGGACCGCGTCGTCGACGGCCACGGGGACCTGCTGGCCGACGACGTGTTCTGCCTGCCCGACGGCCCCGTCCTGCTCGACTGCCTCGAGTTCGACGACCGGCTGCGCTACGTCGACGGGCTCGATGACGCCGCGTTCCTCGCCATGGACCTCGAACGTCTCGGCGGGCCGGAGCCCGCGGCCCGGTTCCTGGCGCTCTACGCGGAGTTCGCCGCCGATCCGGCCCCGCCGGCCCTGAGCCACCACTTCGTGGCCTACCGGGCCGCGGTCCGCGCGGCCGTGACCGGCATCCGCGTCGACCAGGGTGGCGGGGACGCCGCGGAGGCACGCGACCTGCTCGACCTCGTCGACCGCCACCTGCAGGACGCCCGGGTCCGTCTCGTGCTCGTCGGCGGCCTGCCGGGGACGGGCAAGACCACCGTCGCCGGCGGCGTCGCCGACCGGTTGGGGGCGGTGCTGGTGTCCAGCGACCGGGTGCGCAAGGAGCTGGCCGGGCTGACACCGACGGACCCCGCGGGCGCGGAGTACCGCGACGGCCTCTACCGGCAGGAGCACACCGACGCCACCTACGCGGCCCTGCTCCACCGCGCCGGGGAACTGCTCGGCCGGGGCGAGACGGTGGTGCTCGACGCATCGTGGACCGACGCCCGGCGGCGGGACCAGGCCGCGGCGCTCGCCGCGCGGAGCTCGTCGGATCTGGTCGCGCTGCGCTGCGACGCCCCGCGCGACCTGGCGGACGCGCGCCTCCGCGCACGCCGCGGGTCGGCGTCCGACGCCACCCCGCTCGTGGCCGCGGTGATGTCGGCCGACGCGGACCCCTGGCCGGAGGCGACCACGGTCGACACGTCGGGACCCGCCGAGGACTCCGTGGCGAGCGCCGTGACGGCCGTGCGCGCCCCGCGGCGACACGGGTCCTGGACCGTGGTCGAGGTGTGAGTACGGGGCCGGGCCGCCGCGGGGGGCGGCCCGGCCCCGTGCTCACTCGGCTCATTCGGCCATGGCCCGTCGACGGGCGGCGTACTCGTCGGCGTCGATCTCTCCGCGGGCGAAGCGGACGTCGAGGACCTGGCGGGCGTCCTGCCGTGGCACGGCGCCGGCCTCCGGCAGTGTGCGCCACCACCGCAGGACGGCGAGGACGACCGCGATCACCAGCACCCACCACAGGACGGCGCTGACGCCCATCAACGGGGCCATCCATCCCACCGTCCAGCCGCCGTCCCACATCATGGCGCGCCTCCTGCCCTCGGGGGCGCCGGTCGGTCCGCCCGGCCGGTCGGTCCCGGGCCCACGGTGGCGCCGCGAGCCGGTGCCGGGCAGGTTCGGTGGACCCCTTCTCGAGCGACCACCGGCGCTCACGGGTGGGCCTCCGGTCCCTGGCGCCCCGCGCGGCGGCGGCCAGCGTGACGGAGAGGCGTCGATCGTTCCCGGCCGAGGAGGACCGCGTGAGGGCTTTCCGGGTGCACCGTCCGGGACCGGCTGCCGAGGGCCCGCTGGAGAGGGTCGAGGTGGTGACTCCGGAGCCCGCGCCCGACGAGCTCCTCGTCCGGGTGCTCGCCTGCGGGGTCTGCCGAACCGACCTGCACGTGGCGGAGGGCGACCTGCCGGTCCACCGGCGGGACGTCGTGCCCGGGCACGAGGTGGTCGGCCGGGTGGTGGGGGTCGGGGAGAGGGTCCGCGGGTTCGTCGAGGGCGAGCGCGTGGGTGTTGCGTGGCTGCGCCGCACCTGTGGCGAGTGCCGCTTCTGCCGCCGCGGTGCCGAGAACCTCTGCCCGCGGTCGCTCTACACCGGCTGGGACGCCGACGGCGGCTACGCCGATCACACGACCGTGCCGGCGGACTACGCGCACCGGCTGCCGGGGGGCTACACGGACGCGGAGCTCGCGCCGCTGTTGTGCGCGGGCATCATCGGCCACCACGCGCTACGACGCGCCGAGCTCCCGGCCGGCGGCCGTCTCGGGGTCTACGGCTTCGGGGGCAGCGCCCACCTGGCCACGCAGGTCGCGCTGGCGCAGCGAGCCACGGTGCACGTGATGACGCGCAGCCCGGCCGCCCGCGAGCTGGCGCTGCGTCTCGGCGTCGCGTCGGCGCAGGACGCGGCCGACCGACCCCCGGAGCCGCTCGACGCGGCGATCCTCTTCGCGCCGATCGGGGACCTGGTGCCGCGGGCGCTCGAGGCCCTCGACCGCGGCGGGACATTGGCCGTCGCCGGCATCCACCTCACCGAGGTCCCGCCGCTGGACTACCAGCGCCACCTGTTCCAGGAACGCACGCTGCGCAGCGTCACCTCGAACACCCGGACCGACGCCCGCGCGTTCCTGCGCCTCGCCGGGGAGCACCACCTCGAGGTCAGCACCGTCCCCTACCCCCTCGAGCACGCCGGCGATGCCCTGGCCGACCTCGCTGCCGACCGCATCACGGGGGCCGCGGTCCTGGTGCCCTGAGGCGGGCGCCGGCCGGCGACGGGACCCCGGCGCCCGCCGGGCCGAGCAGATCGTCACGGTGCCGGCCCGGGAGGACCGTGTAGTCGATCGAGCCCGGCACGCTCACCAGCGCGAGCACCCGCCACAACGCGCGGGCGTAGGCCCGGGCGCGGTCGGCGCCGTCCCACTCGTAGAGGCCGCGGTACACCCCGTGCTCGTCGGCGGCCAGCCACCACTTGGCGACGAACCCCGGGAAGCCGACGAACAGCGGGGTGTTGAGCAGGCTCTCGGCCCGGAACACCGCGTGGGCCGTCGGCCCGCGCACACCCCGGAGACGGAAGCGCACGACCAGTGCACACGGGGACTCCGCGACCGCCCCGCGGACGACCGTCTCCCGGTAGATCCACGCCGAGGTGCCGTCGGCGAACCACAAGCGGGTGCCGACCCATCGCCTCGGCAGGCGCAGGCGCCGGCGCAGCAGCAGGCGGACCGACGCGAGCATGCACCGCAGGAGGGCGCGCGCCGCCTCGGGACGGGGGAGGGGTGCCTGCTCGGTCATGGTGATGTCCGTCCTGCGGAGCTCGCGGGTCGTGTGTGCCGGACGCCGGCGACGAGCAGGATCGCGGCGGCGACGAGCAGGACCACCGGCTGGAGCACGAAGTAGCGCTGCATCACCAGCAGCTGCACCGCGATCCACCCGACCTGTGACACCCCGGCGAGCACCGACGCCGTAGGAGCCGCACGGTGCACCCGCAGCTCGAGGAACGCCGCGCCGAGAATTGGCGCGGCGACGACCAGCAGCAGGGCGACGCCCGGGACGACCCAGTCGGCGAACGGCGTCCCCACCAGCCAGTCGTCGGACATGCCCAGCGTCCCGGCGAGCAGTCCGACGGCTCCGTAGACCGCGCTCCCGCCGAGCAGGAGCTCGAGCACGACCAGGACAGCGCGGGCCGGAGCCCTCGTGGCGGTGCCGCGCGGGGGAGACGTGGCGACCATGACGACCTCCTTCCGGACCACGACCGAGCCTGTGGGGAGGCGCCGTCGGGTCGACAGGGCCGTCGAGTCGGGGCCGTGGGTCCCTGCCCGTCGCCCACCGCCGCGGCGCACCGTGGCACGCACATGGAGCGAGGAGGCGCGTGATGAGCGGTGGAGCAGGCACGGGCGGGGCGGGTGTGCCGCGGATTGTCGTCGGGTTCGACGGCTCGGTGGGGTCCCGGGCGGCCCTGAGACACGCACTGGGCGAGGCCCGTCGACGGGGCGCGCGGCTCGAGGTCATCGCGGCCTTCATCTCCCCCGAGCGGCTCGCGGCCGTGAACCGCCTCCCGATCGTCACCGAGCGCGAAGCGGTCGCCGCGGCGGCTGAGGCGGCGGCTCGGACCGAGGTGGACGAGGTCGTCGCCGGAGACCGTGCCGAGCACCCCGAGGCCCCCGCGCCCCCGATCGCGGTGCGCGCGGTCGCGGGCGATCCCGGACCGGTGCTGACCGAGGCGGCCGTCGGCGCGCCGTTGCTCGTCGTCGGCCACCGCGGACGGGGCGGCGTCGCGAGCACCGTGCTGGGTTCGGTCGCCTGGTGGTGTCTGCGTCACGCTCCCTGCCCACTCACCGTCGTCCCTCCGCCGGGCAAGCACCCCCGGGCAGTGGCCGCTGACGACCGGGTCACGGCGGTCCCTGCGGGGATCGCAGGGCACCTCCGGTGACCCCGCTCGGCGAGCACCCGTGAGGGCCGACATGACGATCGACCCGTCCGTCCCTGCCGAGGGCGGGAGCCCGGCGCCCGACTCCGGGATCGTCCGGGCCTTCGCACCGCCCGGACCAGGCCGGCACGCCGTCGTCGCCTGGGCGCGCCGGCACGCGCGGCGGACCGGCGCGCGGATCGAGATCCTGGTCGCGCCCGACCTCGAGGCACCGCCCGACCGGTCCACTGACACCTACACCGGCCTGATCGCGCTGGTCGGCGCCCTGCTCGGGCACGTGTGGGCGCTGTTCGTGCAGCCGCCGTCGTTGCCCGAGCGGTTGGGGCGCGCGTCGGCGGGAGCACGGCTGCTCGTCGTGCCCCAGTCGCTGCCCGAGGTCGACGTCCTCGTGGACACCGCCTACGAACCGGTGACGGTCGTGCCCACCGACCCGCCGCACCCGTACGGAAAGGTCGTGCTAGCCCTGGCCCACCGCACGACGGAGGAGACGATCGCGGCAGCCTTCGACGCTGCTGAGCAGCGGGGGGCGCCGATCCACGTCCTGCACCTCCGTGACCCCGACCGATGGAGCGCCGTCACCACCGAGGACGCCGCCGTACGCGCGGACGAGGAACGACGGGATTGCGCGGACCGACTGTCCGCCTGGCGCATCACCCACCCCTCGGTGCCCGTCGAGGTCCGGGTCGGCGAGGGCGATCCGACGGTCGAGCTCATCGGTTCGACGTGCGACGCCCGGCTCCTGGTGGTCGGACGCTCCGCGCGGGGCCGGGTCCTCGGCGCGGTGACACCCTCGCCGGTGGCCCGGACGGTGCGGCGCGCCCGGTGCCCCGTCCTCGTCGTCCCTCCGCCCGGGCCGCCTCGGCACTCCTGGTGGCCCCGGGCATGAACCGTCCCGCTCGGGACCTTCGGCCCCGGCGCCCGGGACGAGGCGGGGACCGTCCGGCACTGACCGGGGACGACCTCTGCGCGCCAGGGTGGGACGACGGCACGAGCCCGCACCGAGCGAGGGAGCACCATGACCGACAACGACACCCGTAGCGGCGTGATCGTCTGCGGGATCGACGGCTCGAGCGGGGCGCGTCGCGCCTTGCAGGAGGCGATCCGGACCGCGGCCCGTCGCGGCGACCGGGTCCGGGCGGTGGCCGTCTACGAGCCGCCGGAGATGTGGGCGGCCTGGGGCTACGGGCCCGCGTCGGGCGTCGCCCTGCCCGACCCGGACGCGCTGCACGGGGACGAGCTGGCCGCCGCGCGCATGATGGTCGACGAGGTCCGCGCGGAGATGCAGGACGAGCTGGCGCTGCCTGCCATCGAGGTCGAGGCGCGGGCCGGTCGGCCTGCTGAGGTCCTGGTCGAGCTCACCGGGGAGGCCGACGAGCTCGTCGTCGGGCACCGCGGTCGCGGCGCCTTCGGGAGCGTCGTGCTCGGCTCGGTCGGCCTGGGGTGCGTGCTCCACGCGTCCTGCCCCGTGACCGTCGTCCCCGAGCCCGTCGCAGCCTGAGGACCTGGTCGTGTCCACCGCACCGCCCCTGTCCGCGCCCGGGTCCCCGGTCGACCTCGACGCTCCGGTGGACACGGTCGCCCGTCCCGCGACCGTTCTCGCGGAGACCACGCCGCTGCCCGAGGCGTGGGCCCGACTGCACGAGGACCAGCTCCGGTGCGGCGTCGTCGTCCGCGACGGCCTGCCGATCGCCGTCGTCACCGCCGGCGGCCTGGCCGAGCGCTGGCCCGCCGGAGGGCCGCTCGTCCAGCACCGGCGGACGCTCCACGAGCTGCTCGACCGCCCCTGCGGTGTCGAGGTTCTCGACGAGAACGACACGGTGCGCCACGCGGGGCACCGTCTGCTGGCCACCGGCCTGCCCGCCCTGCCCGTGCGTTCCGTCCGCGGCGGGCCCCTGCGGCTGGTGACCACCACGACGGTGCTGCGCACGGTCCTCGGGGGAGAGCCTCCGCTATGACCGGACCTGCGGGCGTCGTCGTCGGGATCGACGGATCGCCCACGGCGGCTGCCGCGCTGATGACGGCTCTCGAGGAGGGCGCCCGGCGCGGGGAGACCGTGACGGCCGTTCTCGCGTATCCCGCGCCGGGGTCGTGGGGCGCGACGGGGAACGCCGATGCCGGCGAACCGGACCGGCTGGCGACCGCCGTGCTCGAGGAGGCGCGCCGGTTCGTCGACGAGGCGACGATGCCCCTGCCCGCGACGCTGCGCGGGGTCCCGCTCGAGCTCTCGGTCCGGGCCGGGTCTCCCGCCCCGCTGCTCGCCGAGGCCGCCCGCACCGCCGCGCTGCTGGTCGTCGGCCACCGCGGTCGCGGGATGGTCGGCCGCGCGGTCCTCGGCTCGACCGCTCTGCGTGTGCTCTCGCTCGCGTCCTGTCCGGTGCTGGTGGACCGGCCCCGGGAGGCGGAGGCGGACGGCCCGGTCGTCGTCGGGATCGACAGGTCGGTGGGCTCGGCGGCGGCTCTGCGCTATGCCCTGCGGGACGCGACGCGGCGTGGCGTCGGGCTGGTCGCGGTCACCGGGACGGCGCCACCGGCGGTGATGGTCGGCTTCCGCCCGATGGGTGCCGCGACGCTGAGCGAGGTGCGCCGTGCCCTGCAGCCCCGGGTGGAGCAATTCGTGGGCGAGGCCGTGAACGAGGTCGTGGGGGAGGACCGGCGGTGCCACCCCGCCCCAAAGGTGGACGTCGTCGTCCGTGGGGAGGATCCGGCGGAGGCCCTGGTGGACGTCGCCGAGCAGCGCGGGGCCCCGGTCGTGGTGGTCGGACGCACCGGGCACGGCGCGTTCACCCGGTGGCTGCTGGGGTCCGTCGCCCACGGGGCCGTGGTGCGCGCCCCGTGCGCGGTGGTCGTCGTCCCCGTCGAGCAGGCGTAGCGAGATCGATCCGGACGTGGGTGGACGAGAGAGCTCGTCCGCCCTGGTCAGTCCACCTCGGTCAGCACGTGATCGAGAGACCGCCGCGGTGTCGGGTGCAAGGCATCGCCACGCTCGGAGGGCCAGCCGATACGCAACGCCACGACGGGCGGGCGATGGGCGCCGACGATCAGGTGCCGGAGGCGTTCGCGCGTCTCCTCCACCTCCAGCACCTGGGTGATCGGTGTGGTGGCCAGGCCCAGCGCGGTCGCCTCGAGCAGCACCGCGCTGAGGGACTCCCCGGCGCGCAGGACGGAGACGGGCTCCTGGTCGACCGCGGTGAGGATCGCCAGCATCGACGCGTCCTCGTGATCCATCCCGCCGCGCGGCTGGCGGAGCGTGCCCCGTGGGAACCACCGCAGCACCAGGTCGCGGTACGACGGTGGCGGCCCCTCGAGCCGGGCGGCGGCCGGGATGCCGTCCCGGGCCCCGGCGTAGCGGTGCGTCCACCGGTACAGCTCGGCGGCGTACCCCTCCTGCTCGGGCTGGCGCTCCGCGGCCTCCCGCATGGCCTCGGCGAACAGGGCGCGGTGTGTGCCGAACGCCACGTGCAGGATCCCGCCGAAAGGCCGTGCCGCGTCGCCGAGGGCACCGAGGACGTCCGGGGGAACCGACCGGCCCGAGAACCGGCGGCGGTCCGTGTGCCGCCGGTCGATGGCCGCAGCCTGCCGGTGGGCGTCGCCATCGACGGTGCCCCCCGCCGGGCGGATCCGCACCCGGGCCAGCGGGCGTCCCTCGGGGGCCTCGGGCTGGTGACGCACCTCGGCGTGCCAGCCGCGATCGGCGAGTGCCACCCGCAGGTGGTGCAGGGCGCACCCACAGCCCAGGAGCACGCCGTGGCCCCGCTCGTCGGTGAAGGGCAGGCGACGTCCCCGGTCGATGTGGAGGTCGAGGTGGTCGGGCCCGAGCACCCATCGCCACGGCTGCGCGTTGTGCTCCGAGGGAGCGCGCAGAGACCTGGTGACGGCGTCGCGCAGCGCCGTCCGAACGGCGTCCGTGGTCGGGGTGGTCATCGCGCGTCATCTCCCGACGAGGGACGGGCCAGATCGTCGGCGGCGACCCGCAGCGCGGCGTCGATGCCGGCCCCGGGGTCGCCGTGCTCGAGGGCGCCGACGATCCAGGTGAGCGTGCGGCGGGCGTCCCGGCACGGCTCGTGGTGCAGGGACCTCCGGGCCTGGTCGAGGGCGGCGAGCAGAGTCACGTGCGGCACGCCGTGCCGACGCAGTTCCACGGCGTGGGCGACGAGCTCCCAGGCCTCGGTGATCCTGCGGTGCGGTGTGGTCTCCATGACGGCTCCTCTCCTCCGCGCCAGCTCACCGTGGGAGTTCCTCGCGGTCGAGGTCCGGAGGTCACCTCCTGGAGAGACGCAGGTCCCGAGACCACGACGGGTGCCACGACGCACGCCCCCCGGTATCCGGGCCCTGTGTCACTGCCGCCGTCGACCTCGCCCCGGCAGCGTCGGGGACCGTACGCAGCGCGGGAGGAGGTGGGCCGGATGTCCCGCGCCCTGGTGGTCTTCGAGTCCATGTTCGGCAACACGGCGGAGGTGGCCCGGGCGGTGGCCCGCGGCCTCGACGACCACGTGCCGACCGAGGTCGTGGAGGTCGGTGCCGCGCCTGCGCGGCTCGCCGACGACGTGGACCTCGTGGTGGTCGGGGGGCCGACCCACGCGTTCGGCCTCAGCCGGCCCAGCACCCGCCAGGAGGCCTACGAGCGTCGGCAGCACCCACCCGTCTCCCCGGGGATCGGTGTCCGGGAGTGGCTGGCCCTGCTCGACGGCGTCACGGGCCGTCGGACTGCCGCCTTCGGGACGCGGATGGGAGCGTCCGGTCTCCCCGGGTCGGCGGCTCGGGGCGTGCACCGGCGCGCGTGGTTCCACCACCACCACGCGACACCCGGCGTAGTGCGGCGCAGCACCTGCCCCGTCGTCGTCCCACCGCTGCCCCTTCACCGTGACCCCGGCGAAGGCCCCGCCGTCACCACCGCGGCGTCGTCCGCCGGGTGATCGGCGGGACGGCCTCGTTCGGTCGGTACGGGACCTTCGGCGTCGGCCGGGGCCCGTTGGTCGCTGTCGGGACGCGCCCCGACGCGCGTGGATGGTCCCGTCGACCGATCACGACCGAGGAGCTCTCACATGACCGCTACCGACCTGACCCGCCCGAGCACGCCCGACCCCCTCCGGACCGTGCGCACGCGGCGGAGCACGCAGGACTGGCGGGACGAGCTCGTGGAGCTGCTGGTGCTGTCCGAGCACGGCGACGCGGTCGCCGCGCGCAGGCTGCGGACCTGGATCGCCACCGATGCGACGGTGCGGAGGGCCCACGCCGCGATCGTCCGTGACGTCGTCGGCGTCCGGGCGGCCCGAACACCGGCGGGCCCCCTCGGCGCCTCCGGCGCCTCGCTCACGGCCTGACGGCCCTTGGTGGGCCCTCCTCCACGGCGAGTGCGCGTGGGGGAGGGTCAGGCCGGTCGCGTGACCGCGCGCGCGGTGGTCTCCGGCCGCGGACCGGGCCCGCTCGGCGCGGTGCCGGAGCCGACCGTGACCACCGGGAGGTCGGGGAACTCCCCCGGGCGGTGGGACACGACGATCGCGGTCCGACCGCGACTGAGCTCGCTGATCTCGTCGGCGAGCGCGGCGGCAGTCGGGGCGTCGAGGTGGGCAGTGGGTTCGTCGAGGGCGAGGATCGGGCGGTCGGCGATCAGGACCCGGGCCACCGCGAGGCGCTGACGCTCGCCGCCGGACACCGACCCGCCGTGGTCGCCGAGGGCCGTGTCGAGCCCGTCGGGCAGCGACGCGAACCAGGCGCCGAGGCGGGCGTGGCCCAGCGCGACGACCAGCTCGTCGTCCGTCGCACCCGGGCGGGCCAGGCGCAGGTTCTCGCGCAGCGTGCTGTCGAACAGGTGCGCAGCGGGGCCGCAACAACCGAACCGGGCACGGACGTCCTCGGCGGCCATCGTCGCGGTGTCGTGCCCGTCGAGCGTGACGGCACCGCGGGCGGCGGGCAGGGAGCGCAGGAGCGCGGCGAGGACGGTGCTCTTGCCGGCACCGGACGGGCCGGCGAGCACCATGCGTCTGCCGGGCGGGAGCACGAAGGTCACGCCGCTGACCGCCTCGGACACGGCATCCGGCCAGCGCACGGCCAGAGCCTCGGCGGTGACGGCCGGGTCGGCGGGCACGGGTACGGGTCGGGCGGGGTCGGCCACCGGCGCCGGTTCGGACTCGAGCTCGGCCAGCCGCCGGGCGGCCGGGCCGGCCTCGGCGAGCCGGGCGGCGGCGTCGGGCAGTCCCGCGACGAGCTCGGCGGCGGCCAGCGGCGTCAGGGCGAGCACGGCCAGCGCCGTCGGGGCCAGCCGCCCGTCGGCGAGGGCGAGGACGCCCGCGACGGTGGCGCCGATCATGGCCAGGCCGATGCCGAGGACACCGAGCCCCGCACCGACGCCGGCGCCACCGGCCTGGGCCACGGTGCGCGCCGCGAGGTCGGCGTCGTGCTCGGCGAGCCGCCGACGACGCCGGGCGGCCGCACCGAGGACGAGCAGGTCGGCGGCACCCTCGAGCAGCTCCAGCGTGCCGGCGGCCACGGCGGCACGCGCGGCGGCCGTCGTGCGCGCGGCCCGGCGTCCGGCGAGCACACCGAGCAGCGGGGCCACCACACCGGCGAGGACGAGACCCAGCGCGAGGACGAGGGCGGCCTCCGGCAGGAGGACCGCGAAGAGGCCGACGAGACCGGTGCCGACGAGCAGTGCCGAGCCGGCGGGGACGATTCCACGCACGAGGACGTCCTGCTGGGCGTCGACGTCGCCGGTCAGCCGGGAGAGGAGGTCGCCCCGGCGCTGCGCGGCGGTGGCCGCCGGACCCCGCCGGACGAGGGCCTGCCAGACCCGGACTCGCAGGTCCGCGCCGAGGCGCAGCGCGGCATCGTGGGACGCCAGCCGCTCGAGGTAGCGCAGGACGCCCTTGGACAGCCCGAACGCGCGGACCGCGACGATCGCGACCATCAGGGTGAGCAACGGGGGCTGCAGCGCCGCCGCGGAGATCAGCCAGGCCGAGGTGGCCGCGAGCGCCACCCCACTGCCCAGCGCGCCTGCGCCGAGCAGGACCGCGCCGGCGAGCCGGGTCCCGCGGGGACGGACGGCGCCGGCGAGCCACCGCAGCGCACCGCCGGTGCGGCGCGTTCCCTCGGGCAGGACCCGCTCGGGCGAGGCAGGGGGAACCGGTGCGGTCGGCTCCCCTGATGGAGTGGGCGCCGCCGGAGTGGGCGCATCTCCGGGGGTGACGCTGCGCGTCGCGGTCGACGCACGGCGGTGGGGCAGCGCGACGATCCGGTCGCAGGCGGCCAGGACCTCCGGCCGGTGGCTGACGACGACGGCGCTCCGCCCGGCGAGTGCCCCGGGCAGGGCGGCCAGCAGCGCCGTCTGCGTGTCCGCGTCGACCCCCTCGGTGGGCTCGTCGAGCAGCAGCAGGGGGCGGTCGGTGACGAGCGCGCGGGCCAGCGCGACGCGGCGCTGCTGGCCGGTGGACAGGCCGGCGCCCTGCTCGCCGACCGGGGTATCGAGGGCGAGGTCCACCCGCGCCACGGCGGCGGCGCGTCGGACGGCGTGATCGTCGGCGTCGGGAGCCCCGAGGCGGATGTTGTCCGCGACGCTCCCGACGACGAGCACCGGTCGCTGGGGCACCCAGGCGATCCGCGCCCGCCAGGTCTCCGGGTCGAGGTCGTCGAGCCCGACGCCACCCACCGACACGCGTCCGCGGTCGGGCCGCCGCAGCCCGGTGACGAGATCGAGCAGGGTGGACTTGCCTGCCCCGCTCGGCCCGCGCAGCCCGACGGTCTCGCCGGGTCCGACGGTCAGGTTTAGATCGTCGAGGACGGGTCCGCCGCGACCGTCGACGCCGACGCCCTCGAGGCGCAGCGGCACCCGCGCGGGGTCCGGCGCCGGGCGGCGGGCCCCCGATCCGTCCGCCGCCGGGGTCTCGAGGACCGCGAACACGTCGTCGGCCGCGGCGAGGCCCTCCATGCTGTCGTGGAAGCGGGCGCCGACCGCGCGCAGCGGCAGGTAGATCTCGGGCGCCAGCATGATCACCAGCAGCCCGGTGGCGAGGTCGAGACGGCCGCCGGCCAGGCGCAGCCCCACCGAGACGGCCACGAGCGCGACGGAGAGGGTGGCCAGCACCTCGAGCACCAGCGCCGACAGGAACGCCACCCGCAGGGTCCGCATCGTCGTCCGCCGGTACTCCTCGGCGACCGCGCGCAGACGTCCGCTCTGGGCGCCGGCCCGGCCGAAGGCGACCAGGACGTCGAGCCCGGCGACGAGGTCGAGGAAATGGTGGCCGAGCACGGCCATGGCCCGCCAGCGGCGGGCGGTGTCGTCGCGGGTGCGCAGGCCGACGAGCACCATGAACAGGGGGATCAGGGGCACGGTCACCGCGACGATCACCGCCGCGAGCCAGTCGGCGGTGAGCAGGCGCACCCCGACCAGCAGCGGAACGGTCGTCGCGAGCAGGAGCGTGGGCAGGTAACGCCGCAGGTACCCGTCGAGCGCGTCCACCCCCCGCGTGGCGAGGGTGCCGAGCTCCCCGGTCGAGGGCAGGCGGGGATCACGCGGTCCCAGGCGCAGGGCGTGGTCGACGAGGTCGGCGCGCAGCCGCCCGGTGACCCGAGCGCTGGCGCGGACCGCGGCGGCCTCGGTGGCCCACGCCAGCAGCGCGCGTCCGGCGACCACGACGCCCAGGCCGACGAGGAGCGCGGTGAGGGCGGCGAGCGGTGCGCGGTCGAGGAAGGCCCGGGCGACGACCTTCGAGAGCAGGTCGGCCTGGGCGACGACGAGGCCGGCCGTGGCCACGCCCGCCACGGCGGTGAGCACCACGAAGGTGCGGGCCGGGCGGACGTGGCGCAGCAGGCGAGGGTCAAGCGGCTTCACCGCCGGACCTCGGGCCGTTCCTCGGAGTCGTCCCCTGCCCGCTGCTCCGGAACGGTCCCCGGCACCTCGGGCTGGACCCCGGCACGGGTGCCGCGGGGCGGCAGGCCGGTGGGAGCGGGGATGTCGTCGCGGGTGAGACGGCGACGGAACACCCAGTAGCTCCAGGCCTGGTAGGCCAGCACGATCGGGGTCACCGCGAGCGCCACCCACGTCATGATCGCCAGCGTGTACGGCGTGGACGCGGCGTTCGTCGTGGTCAGCGTGCCGGCGGGGTCGCTGCTCGACGGCAGGACGTCCGGGTAGAGCGACCCGAACAGCGTCACCGTGGTGGCCACGATGGTGACGGCGGTCAGGGTGAACGCCCAGCCCTCGCGGCCCCGGCCGACGAGCAGGACCGCCCCGACGAGGGCGCCGGCGGCCAGGGCGACACTGAGCAGCGTCCATCCCTTGCCGTGGGCGAGCTGGGTCCAGACGAGGAAGCCGGCGGCGACCGGCACCGCGAGAAGGCCGAGACGCAGCGCGAGGCGGTGGGCCCGCAGCCGGAGATCCCCGTCGGTTTTGAGGCTGACGAACACGGCGCCGTGCACGAGGAACACCAGCAGGGTGGTGAGACCACCGAGCAGGGCATAGGGGGTGAGCAATGTGAAGAACGAGCCGGTGTACTCGTGGTCGGCGTCCAGCGGCACGCCCGCGACGATGTTGGCGAACGCGACCCCCCAGAGCAGGGCGGGCACGGCGGACGTCGTGATGATCACGAGGTCCCAGCGCCTGCGCCAGCGGTCGTCGTCCACCTTGCCGCGGTACTCGAACGCGACCCCGCGGCCGATCAGCGCGACCAGCACGATCAGCAGCGCGAGGTAGAAGCCGGAGAACAGGCTCGCGTACCACTCGGGGAACGCGGCGAACGTGGCGCCGCCGGCGACGATCAGCCAGACCTCGTTGCCGTCCCAGAGCGGGCCGATGGTGTTGACGACTCGGCGGCGGTCGGTCTCGTCGCGCCCCAGCACGCCGAGCAGGGCCCCGACGCCGAAGTCGAAGCCCTCCAGGACGAAGTACCCCGTCCAGAGCAGGGCGATGAGCAGGAACCAGATGTCGGTCAGGGCGAGCCCGAACATGATGTCCTCGATCTCGGTCGGTCGGGCGGGATCAGTAGGCGACGGCGAGCGGGCGCGGGGCGTCCTCGCTCGGGGCCGCCTCGTCGGGCGGCGGCAGCGGGTCCGGGCCCTTGCGGGCGTAGCGGACGAGCAGGGTCACCTCGACCACGGCGAGCACGCCGTAGAGCAGGGTGAACACGATCATCGAGGTGGCCACGGAGGCCGGACCGACCGAGGGGCTGACCCCGTCGGCGGTGCGCAGGGTCCCGTAGACGACCCACGGCTGGCGGCCCATCTCGGTGAAGATCCAGCCCACCGAGTTGGCCACCACCGGGAACCCGATGCCGGCCAGGGCGGCGTAGGCGAACCAGCGGGAGGTCGGCACGCGTCCCCCGCGCTGGAGCCAGGCGCCGGCCAGCGCGACGAGCAGGGCCAGCGCGCCGAAGCCGACCATGACGCGGAAGGTCCAGTAGGCGATCGGGACGTTGGGCGTGTAGTCCCCGGGGCCGAACCGGGCCTCGGAGTCTCGCTGCACGTCGTTGATGCCCTCGACCGTGCCGTCGGGGTCGCCGGTGGCCATGAACGACAGGACCTTGGGCACCCGGACGCTCCAGACCTCCTGGGAGCCGTCGAGGCTGCCGATGGTGAACAGCGAGAACGAGGCCGGTGAGCTGGTGGTCCAGAGGGCCTCGGCGGCGGCCATCTTCATCGGCTGTTGCTGGGTCATCAGGCGGGCCTGCAGGTCACCGGTCACCACGACCCCGATGCCGGCGAGCAGGACGGTCACCAGCGCCATGCGCAGCGACGACCGGAAGACCCGGGTCTCGTTCCTCCGCGCCAGGTGCCACGCGCGAGATGCCGAGCATGAACATGCCGGCGGACAGGAAGCGCCGCGGTGATCGTGTGCGTGAAGGCGCCGACGGCCGTGGAGCTGGTGAGCACCGCGCCGAAGTCGGTGAGCTCGGCGCGCCCGGAGGCCGGGTTGACCGTCGACCCGACCGGGTGCTGCATCCAGGAGTTCGCGGCGAGGATGAAGTACGCCGAGAGCACGGTGCCGATCGCGACCAGCCAGATCGTGGCGAGGTGGACCCTCTTCGACAGCCGGCCCCACCCGAAGATCCAGAGCCCCAGGAACGTCGACTCGAGGAAGAACGCCAGCAGCCCCTCGATCGCCAGCGGGGCACCGAAGATGTCGCCGACGAAGCGGCTGTAGTCGCTCCAGTTCATCCCGAACTGGAACTCCTGCACGATCCCGGTGACCACGCCCATGGCGAAGTTGATCAGGAAGAGCTTGCCCCAGAACTTCGTCATCCGCAGCCAGCGCTCGTCGCCGGTGCGCACCCACGCGGTCTGCATCATCGCGACCAGCACCGACAGGCCGATGGTCAGCGGGACGAAGAGGAAGTGGTAGACGGTGATCACGCCGAACTGCCAGCGCGCCAGAATCCAGCGCCATCTCGATGACCTCCCGCGTCGGCCCTGCGCCGCAGCAGGGTTCGGCGGCCACGATGCGCCCCTCGACCGGCGGTTGATCAGGGCCCAAGGTCCCTCCGGTGGTCCCTCCGGAGGGGGCCCCACGGCCGTCGGAGGCGGGCCAGGAGCCCGTGCCGGAGCCGCTCTGCGCTGTCCACGCTCGACGGGACAGCAGCACGATCGGAGAAGGCGACGACCATGGGCACGACGGGAGCGGTGTACCGGGCGATCGGCCTGTTCCTGCCGAAGCGCTCGTCGCTCCGGCGGCGCAGTGACGGGATCGAGCTCACGGCCCGGTGGGTGCTGCTCCTCGTGGGGCTCGTCGTCGTTCCGGTGGCCCTGACCATCGGCAGCGAGGTCACCGCGGCGCTCGGCCCCCAGGTCGAGGAGCAGTGGGCGGAGCGTCATGAGGTGACCGCCACCGTGCTGGCGAGGCCGGAGAACCACAACGCGGCCCGGAGCGACGTCACCGCCGCCGATCGGCGGGCGCCCGTGCGCTGGACGGCAGCCGACGGGACACCGCGGGTGGCCGAGGTGCGCGTGGGCCCCACGACGCGGCCCGGGGAGCCGCGGACGCTGTGGGTGGACCGGGAGGACCGACCCACCCTCGCGCCGATCACGGCCTCCTACCCCTTGGGCCAGGGACTCCTGGTCACGATGATGATCCTGCTCGGGGACCTGCTGATCTCCCTGGCCCTGCTCACCGGGCTGCACTGGGTCCTGGACCGGATGCGCCTGCGCGCGTGGGACGCAGCCTGGCGTCGCTTCACCGGCCCCGACCACGAGAGCACGCGCTGAGCACACCCGCTCAGCGGGGGAACACCGTGTCGCGCACCGCCCGCGCCACGTCGTCGAGCTCGGCGACCTGGGCCAGGAGGTGGTCGCGCAGGGTGGGGTCGGCCACCGACGCCGTACTGGTCAGGGCGAGCCCGGCCCGCTGGACCCGCTGGAGGACCTGCTCGGACAGCGAGAGCACCAGCTGTTCCCGGTCCTCGAGAGCGCGCACCTTCTCGCGGTCGCGCCGGCCCCGCGCCAGCTCGATGGCGGTCGTGGCATGGACCGCGAACCCGAGGAGCATCCCGGCCTCCACCGCGCCGAAGACGTCCTCGCCCGCGGCCCGCGTCAGGACGAGCACCGAGCGCGTGCCGGGCCCGCCGCGTGAGGCGGTCAGGGGCACCGCGAGGACCGATCCCACCTCGGGGGCCCGGTCGACCACCCCGGTCGTGCGGGCGTCCGACGCGGCGTCGGCGATGAGGACCGGCCCGTCCTCATCGAGGGCGGCCTGGGTGATCGAACCCGAGGTGGCGACCGTCCGACCGGCCCAGTCGTCGAGCTGGCCCGCCGCGGCGGTGATCGTCGCGCCTCCGGGATCGGCGTCGGCGACCTCGGTGATGGCGGCTCCGTGGGCCCCGGCCACGTCGACCGCGGCCTCGAGGAGATGCTGGAGCTCCCCCTCGGGCGGGAGCTCGCCGGCGAGCAGATCGCTGGCGAGGCGCGTCGAGGCGGCCTGCCACGCCTCCCGGCGGCGGGCGGCGTCGAGGAGCAGCGCGTTCTCCACGGCGATCCCGGCCGCGCCGGCCAGGGCGGTGAGGAGCTGCTCGTCCTCCGCCGTGAAGCCGTCGCCGCGCTCGCTCTCGGTGACGTAGAGGTTGCCGTAGACGGTGCCGCCCGCGCGGAGGGGAACCCCGAGGAACGAGTGCATCGGAGGGTGCCCCTCCGGGAAGCCGACGGCGGCCGCGTGGGTGCCGAGGTCCGTCAGGCGCAACGGCTTCGGGTCGTCGATGAGGCAGCCCAGCACCCCCTTGCCCTGCGGGAGCGCACCGATGCGCGCGACGGTCGCGTCGTCCATGCCGACGTGGACGAAACGGATGAGGCGTCCGTCGCGCAGCACGCCGAGTGCGGCGTAGTGCGCGCCCACCAGGGCCCGGGCGTTCTCGACGATCCGCTGGACGAGATCGTCGAGCTCCAGCCCCGCCGTGATGTGGTGCGTCGCATCGAGCAGTCCGCGGAGCCGGCCCTGGGTGAGCTTCACCTCGGTGGCGCGGGTGATGAGCTGGTCGAGCAGCTCGTCGAGCTCGAGTCGGGCCACCGAGGGGAAGGAGAGCCCCTCCGAGGGGACCGTGGGGTCGGGGTGCTCGAGCACTGCCCACCCTCTCTCGGACGGCATCGCGCGTGGCGTGTCGACCCATCCTGGACCGCTGTGGTGCGGAGTCAAGCGCACGCCAGGGCTCGGCGGGGGGTCAGGTCGTCGGCTCCCCGGCCAGGGCCGCCAGCGCGTCGGTGGCCGTGACGATGCCGACCACGACACCGTCGTCCACCACGAGGGCCGCGTCGAGCCCGCCGGCGAGCACAGCGCGGGCGACGACCGGAGGCGGGTCTCCGGGAGCCACCGTGGGCACGGGGGAGCGGGCCCACGGGGCGACCGGACCCGTGACGCCCTCGACGGCGGCGGCCACGACGTCGCGGTCGACGAGCACGCCGACGCACCGGCCGCCGGTGACGACCGGCAGGTGGCGCACTCCCGCGACGCGCATGACCTGCAGGGCCTCGGCGACCGAGGTCCGCTCGTCGACCACGCGGACCGGGCGGCTCGGGACGATGTGCCGCGGTTCCGAAGGCGGCCCGGAGGTGGTGGTCATCGGTTCTCTCCTGTCGTGACGTCGCCCTGCGGACCGGGCGGGGGAGGGCCCGTGACCGGGGCGACCCGGACCCGGGCGTCGACGAGCCGGCACGCATCAGGCGTGCAGACCACGGGGTTGAGGTCCATCTCGGCGATCTGCGGCAGGAGCTCGGCCAGCCGGGCGACCCTGGCGATCACCACGGCGAGGCGGTCGCGGTCGACGAGGCGGGCCGCGATGCCCCGGTGCAGGGGGAGCTCGTCGAGCAGCTCGGCCAGGTCCGTCGTCGTCATCGGGACGAGGCGGTGCCAGCGCCGGTCGGCGACGTCGGTGCCGGTGCCGCCGACGCCGGCGGTCACGAGCGCGCCGAAGTCGGGTTCGCCGGCCACCCCCACCAGCATCTCCGCCCCGGGCGCGGCCATCGGCTGCACGACGGTGCCGTGCCACGCGCCCCCGAAGCGCTCGGCGAACCCTGCGACCGCCGCGCGCACGGCGTCGTCGCCCTCCACCGAGAGGGCGACCCCGCCGCGTTCGGACTTGTGCACCACGCCCTCGGCCACGGCCTTGAGCGCCACCGGTCCGCCGCACTCCCGTGCCGCCGCGACCGCCTCGTCCACCGTGCGGGTGGTCCGACCGGGCAGGAGGTCGAGGCCGGCCGCGCGCACCAGGGCTGCGCACTCGTCGGGCTCCAGCCACCCTCCCCCGGGGGCGCGGGCGAGCACCTCGCCGACGACGGCGCGTGCCGTCGCGAGGTCCACCGGGTGCTCCTCCGCGGACAGCGGGCGCCCGGGGTCGCGGGCGAGGTCGGCTCCGCGCCGCACGAGGTGGGCGAGGGCGTGGACGGCGTCGGCCGGGTCGGCGAACGACGCCGCCACCGGTCGCCCGTCGGGAGCGGTCACCGCGGCGACCCGGACCCGCTGGTCCAGGGCGACCGTCAGGACCGGAACGGGACGCCGGCCCGGCCGCGCGAGCTCCCGGCCGAGCGCGGTGCCCGGGTCGCCCAGCGCGGTGGGGCACACGACGGCGACGATCGCGTCGATCTCCTCGGCGTCGCGCAGGACCTCCAGACATGCGGCGAAGGTCGCCGCGTCGACGGCGGCGGTGGTGTCCACGGGTCCCGCGGTGGCCGCGGTGGCGGGGAGCAGGGCGTCGAGCCGTTCCCGGGTGGCGGCTGCCAGCGGCGGGACCCGGAGCCCGGCCGCGACGCACGCGTCCGCGGCGAGCACGTTGGTGCCGCCGGCGTTGCCGAGCACGGCGACCCGATCGCCGGGCGACGGCGGACTCCAGCACAGCGCGGCCAGCGCGCCGGAGAGCTCGCCGAGGTCGTCGACCGGCTGCACCCCGGCCTGGCGGTAGAGCGCGTCGCGCCGCACGGCGAGGGTGGCCGAGGCGGCGGTGTGTGACGCCGCCGCCCGGGCTCCGACGTCGCTGCTGGCGGCGCGGACCGCGAGCACGGGGATCCGTGCGGAGACGCGCCGGGCGAGGCGGGAGAACGCCCGTGGGTTGCCGAAGGACTCGACGTGCAGCACCGCGACGCTGGTGGCGGCGTCCCCGGACCACCAGGCGAGCAGGTCGTTGCTGCTGACGTCGTACCGGTCGCCGACCGAGACGAGGGTGGAGACGCCGAGACCGAGGCCGCGCAGGGACTCGAGGACGGCGATCGCCACCCCGCCGGACTGGGTGACCACGCCGACCATGCCGGACGGCGCGGCGCCGGGGGCGAACGTGGCGTCGAGGTGCACCTCGGGGTCGGTGTCGACCAGACCCAGGCAGTTGGGCCCGATCAGCCGCATCCCGTGTCGGTGCACCGCGGCGAGCACCGCCCCGTCGACCCCGGCGGCGGCCAGGCCGGAGGTGACGATCAGCAGCGCGCGGGCTCCGCGCCGACCGCACGCCTCCGCCAGCGCCGGGAGGGCGTCGGGAGGGGTCGCGAGGATCACCAGTTCGGGGGCCTCCGGGAGGAGCTCGACCGACGCCACCGTGGGGATCGTCGCGATCATCGGCGCGTCGGGGTGGACGACGTGGACCCGCCCGGCGAAGCCCCCGGCGACCAGCATGTCCAGCACGGCACGACCCACCGACCCGCGCTTCCGGCCGGCGCCCACCACCGCGACCGAACGGGGTCGCAGTGCCGGTTCCAGCCCGGCGCGGGCAGCTCGGGACGACCGGGTGAGTGCGGCCGCCGTGTACCGGGCGGTGCCCTCGGGATCGTCGTCGTCGGGCAGCGCCACGACGACGTGCATCGACGGGCCGTCCTGGTGCCGGGTGGTCGGGAGGCCGAGATCGGCGAACACCCGCACCATCGCGGTGTTCTCGGCCAGCACCTCCGCGCTCCAGCGCCGGATGCCCTGGCGGCGGGACTCGAGCACCGCCCGCTCGAGCAGGGCGGTGCCCACTCCGTGGGCCTGCATCCGGTGACCGACGGTCACGGCCACCTCGGCCTCTACGGAGGTGGTGGCGTCGCGGGCGAGGTGCATCGCCCCGACCAGCTCGGCACCCAGGAAGGCTCCCCACACCTGACCGGAGATCGCCGCCGCGGTCGCGTAGGGCGCGAGACCGTAGGAGGACACGGTGGCGAAGCGCAGCCAGCGGTCACGCTCGGGCAGCTCCCGGTGCAGGCGCACGAGCGCCGCGGCGTCGTCGGGGCCGAGCGGCCGGACATCGACAGGGGTGCCGTCGGCGAGCAGGATCCGCTGGTCGAGGGACGCACGGGGACCGTTGAGAACGCTCATGGCGTCATCCCACGCGGCGGCGTCCTCGATCGTCAGGGTCGTCGGGCCGCGGGACCCGGGACCTCCGGTCCGGCGGGGCGTCGGGCATCAGTCGCCGCGGTGGCCGGGGAGGGGACCAACGACCCTGACGGCGTACCGGCACGGTGTCGGACGCTGACCGTGGCCGACGTCCGCCGGCGCCCGTATCGCTGGGAGGAGGCGCCGGGATGCTCATCCGCGACCTGATGACACCGGCACCCCTCACCGTGTCGTCGGGGACGTCGGTGCACGACGCCGCCGGGCTCCTGAGCCGGTACGGGTTCGCCGTGCTGCCGGTCCTCGCCGGCAGGGCGCTGGTGGGTACGGTGACCGTGTCCGACGTGCTGCGGGCCCGCGACGCCGGCCCTGGGCCGCCGGCCCGGGTCGGCGAGGTGATGACCCGGACCGCGCGCGCCGTGCACCCCGACACCGACATCGCCGAGGTCGCCGTGCTCCTGGTGGACCGCGACCTGCGCTGCCTGCCCGTCGTCGCCGACGGCGAGCTCGTGGGCATCGTGACCCGGCTCGACGTCACCCGGGCCCTCGCTCGCAGCGACGCCGACCTGCGTGCCGCCGTGGAGCGCAAGCTCGACGCCTACGCCGGATGGAGCCGGTGGACGGTGCACGCGAGGGAGGGCGAGGTCGCGCTCTGCGACGCTTTCGACGATCCGGTGGAGCAGCACCTCGCCACGGTCATCGCCGCCGCCGTCCCCGGCACCGTGCACGTCGACACCCACCACCGGACCGCCTGCCCGCACCATCCCCCGGTCCCCGCATGAGCGTCGGGACCTCCGACCCTGGTCACGCGACCGCTCCGGGGACACGATGGGCCCAGGAGTCCGCCCCGAGGAGCAGGAGACACACATCGTGGGCGACAGCATCCGCGCCCGGCGGCGGGATCTGACGTCGATGGGTCGGCACGAGGGTCCCGCCGCCGGAACCGGGAGCCCGGAGCACGTCGGGGCGCTGTACTCCTCGATGATCGCGGTCGCCGAGGGCCTGGATCTGGACTCGACCCTGCGCCGGGTGGTCGAGGTGGCGTCCGGGCTGGTCGACGCCCGTTACGGCGCGCTGGGCGTCCTCGACGAGGCCGGCACCGGACTGGCCCGCTTCGTGACCACCGGGCTCGACGACGACACGCGGGCGCGCATCGGGGACCTGCCCCGGGGCCTCGGCCTGCTCGGCGAGCTGATCCGCCACCCCGAACCCCTCCGGCTCGGCGATCTCCACGCGCATCCGTCCTCGGTCGGCTTCCCGGCCCACCACCCGCCGATGGCGAGCTTCCTCGGGGTGCCGATCCGGGTGCGGGGCGTGGTGTTCGGCAACCTGTACCTCACCGACAAGCGTCACGGTGACTTCACCTCCGAGGACGAGGACGTCACGGTCGCCCTGGCGGCCGCGGCCGCCGTCGCCGTCGAGAACGCGCGCCTGCACCAGGCCACGGAGCGGCTGGTGGTCGAGGGGCAGCGCCGGCGGCGCTGGCTGGAGGCCTCCGGCGAGATCACCACGCAGGTCCTGGCCGGCGCGGATCCGGGCGAGGCGCTCGTGCTCGCGGCCGAACGCGCGGCGGAGCTCGCCGACGGGTCCGGCGCGATCATCACGACGCCTCCGTCGGTCGTGGCCGAGGGCGACGTGGCGCCTCCGGTACGGGTGACGGTGAGCGTCGGTCTCGAGGACCGTCTTCCGGTCGGGGCCCGGCTCGGGCTCGACGACTCCGCGTTGGCCTCGGTCGCGCGCATCCACGCGCCCCGCGTGGAGGAGGACCTCGTGCTGACCGTGGATGGGCAGGATCATTGCTTCGGCCCGGCCCTGCTGGTGCCGCTCGACGGCACCACGGCGATCACCGGGGTGCTCGTCGTCGTGCGTCGTGCCGGCTCGGAGGCGCTCGACGCCGAGGGCCTGTCCGTCGTGGCCTCCTTCGCCGACCAGGCCGCCCTCGTCCTGCGTCTCGCGGAGTCGCAGCGCGCGCGCCGCCAGCTCGACGTCGCGTCCGACCGCGAGCGGATCGCCGCGGACCTGCACGACCACGTGCTGCAGCGGCTCTTCGCGGTCGGTCTCGGGCTGCAGGCCACCCAGGCTCGCCTCGCCGCGCTCCCCGAGGCGGCGCAGAGGGTCAACGAGGCGGTCGACCAGATCGACGGCATCATCCGGGACATCCGCACGAGCATCTTCGACCTGCACGTCGTCGGAGGGGGCACCGGTCTCGGCGGGCGCCTGCGCGGCGCGGTCGCCGAGATGAGCGCCCACGTCGCCCTCGAGCCGGTGGTGCGCCTGTCGGGTGCCGTCGACGCCGTGCCCGAGGAGCTCGTCGTGCAGGTCGAGGCCGTCGTGCGGGAGGGCGTGTCCAATGCGGTCCGGCACGGTGCCCCACAGTCCGTCGTCGTCACCGTCTCGGTGGACGACATCCTCGCGGTGGACGTGACCGACGACGGGGCAGGTATCCCCGAGAACGTCGCGCGCAGCGGTCTGTCCAATCTCGTGGCCCGGGCCCGTGCCCTCGGGGGGGACGCCGATGTGAGTCGCTCGGCCACCGGGTCCGGCACGCGGCTCTCGTGGTGGGTTCCGCTCGACCCTCAGTCCTCCGGCTGACGCCTCGGCGTGGGGTACACGGGGCGGCCCCGCCCCAGCCGGAGCACGACCTGGGGCCACATCACGCCGCCGAGCAGCGAACGGACCTCGGCCCGGACGTCCGGGAGCTCCATCGGCGGCGCGATGAAGGAGGCGCCCACACCCCGGGCGGTCGCGGTGAGCAGCACCTGCTGCATCGCCTGTCCGGCCCGGACGTGGGCGAGCGCGGTGTCGTCGTAGGACATGAGCACGGCGATCGTCGGCTCGTCCTGGCCCGGCTCCGGGGATGCGGTCGAGCGGTCGGCGTCGTGGACCGCCCCGGCGAAGTCACGCGGACGCCAGGCCCCGTCCGGGCGGGGTGCGCGCCGGGCGTGCGCCGGCGGGAGGCCGTCGTCGACCCGGTCGGGGTTCCCGACCCAACGCTCCCATTCCGCGAGGAAGGCGGGATCGCTCTGCTGCTGACGGTGGGCCTCGACGGTGATCTCGCGCAGCCGGCGTCGTTCCCGCGGGTCCGTCACGACGATGAGCCGACAGCGCTCCCGCCAGGCGGCCCGTTCGAGCTCCCCGCGCAGCGTGACCGACAGCGGTGGCCCGGTGAACGGGTGCCGGTCCGTGTGCCGGCGCGGGACGGCGGCCGCGAGCTCGACCTCCCAGTCCGTCGGGATCAGCGGTGCTCCGGGCCGCACGCGCCCGAGGAACCAGGGGTCGTCGGGGTCCGGCATCAGCTGTGCGTGCACCCGGCGGCCCTGGGTGCGGGCCTTCAGCCGGACGTTGACCAGGGCGGCTCCACACGCCAGTCGCAGCTCCCGTCCCCCGGGATCCGCGGCGGGGAGCATCCGCTCCGGGTCACCGTGCACCTCGACGGCGCCGTCGTGCCAGCGCAGCCGCCACGGTTGGGTGTTGTGGCTCGACGGGGCGAGCGCCGCGACGTGCAGCAGTTCCTCGACCTCGGTCCCGGTCGGCGGTCCGCTTCCGCGGACCGGCGCGCTCGGCGTCTCCTGGTGCACGGGGCACCTCCCTCGTCCTCGGATCACAGCCTCCGTGCCGCTCCGGCGGCTCACCAGGGACCGAAGGACCCCCGTGGCAGGGCCGTCCGCCTCCGGTGTGGCCGCACGCTTCGTCGGCACGCTGTCCGTGGGAACCACCGCTGGTCGGACGACGGGGAGAGCACGATGGACGCAACGGGGAACGGCCGCGGAACGATCGTGGTGGGGTTCGACGGCTCGGCCTGCGCCGAGGAGGCGCTGCGGTACGCCGTGGACGAGGCCGCCCGTCGTGGCCTCGGTGTGCGTGCCGTGGTCGCGCACGAGCCACCCGACGCCTGGATGGCCGACTACGGGATGCCGCTGCTGGCGGACGACGGCAGCCTTCGCCGGGCTGTGCAGGACAGTGCGCGCGCCCGGGTCGACGAGCTCCGCGGCGGGATGGGTGCCGCGGAACAGGCCGTACCTGTCGAGGTCCTGGCCGTCTCGGGGTCTGCGGCGCACGTCTTGGTGCAGGAGGCCGAGAACGCCGCCCTGCTCGTCGTCGGCCATCGCGGCCGGGGTGGCCTGCGAAGCCGGCTGCTGGGCTCGGTCGGCCTTGCCGTGGTCCTGCGCGCTCCGTGCCCGGTGACGGTCGTCCCGCCGTCGCGGATCGTGGAGGAGACGACGCCGGAGGACGTGTCGGCGCTCGCCGGACCGCTGGCGGCGGGCCCGCTCGCCTGAGGCGCACGCCGACCGCCCCGGCACCCGATCTCGGGTTCCGGGGCGGAGGCGTGACCGCTCGGTGGTGTCCGCCCTAGGTCGCCGGAACCGGCCTCGACGAGCGTGGGGCGCTCCGGAGCGGTGGAGCAGGGCCGCCGGACCGGGTCCGGCCAGGTCGGAGGGCCTCGGAGTGGTGACGTCCGGCCCTGGGGGTGACGGCGACGGCGGCCCATGCTGGCTCCCATGAGCGCGACCCGTGCACCCTCGACCTCGGCCGGCAGGTGGTCCCCGGCGGAGATCTCGGCTCTCCTGCAGGCTCTCGAACCTCTCGGTGGGCCGGCGGCACCCGCGTGCTCGGTGTCGGTCCACGACCGGCGCATCGAACTCGCGCTCGACCCGTCGGCCGGGAACCCCCGGCATCATGCGCTCGTGCAGGCCGGGCGCCTCGTCGGGGCGGTCGAGAACACGCTGCGCGCGCTCGGGTGGGCGCCCCGCACGGTCATCGCCGACACCCCGGACGCGCGGCCCCTGGCCGTGGTCGCGGGCACCCGTCGACGGCCCGCGGCACCGATGGACCTCGCACGACGGCGCGTCAACCGGTGCCAGGGGACCGGGACCTCGCCGCGCTACGCCGCACCGGCCGACCAGGCGCGTGTCGTCGACGTCGCCCATGCGGCGGGGTCACGCGGCGCCTGGCTGCACCTGCTCAACGGTCCGACCCATGACGGGAACCCGGCCTGGCACAGTCCGGGCTCGGTGCCTGCGGACACCCTGACGCTCGACCTGCCGTGGCGCCGCGACCCCGTCCTGGTGGTGTGCACCCCCACCGACAGCGTCCGTGAGGCCGTCGTGGCCGGCATCGTGGTCGAGTCGGCGACCGTGGAGGCCGCCCTGCGCGGCCTGCACGCGGACGTGTACGTCGACGCCTTCGACGACGAGTCCGTCCGAGAGGCCGTCCTGCTCGCGGACCCTCACGAGACCGGCGTCGGGCACGCGGTGCTCCGCCTCCGGCCCTGACGGTCCATGCTTTCCGGGGCCCCGTCGGCGGCCTCGACGACCCGGAGGTTCTCGTGCTCGCAGCGGTGCTCACCCGTTTCGGCGACGTCGACGCTCTCGAGGTGCGCGAGGTCGCGGCGCCGAGCCCCGGGCCGGGTGAGGTCGTCGTCGACGTCGCCGCGGCGGGGGTGAACAACACCGACGTGTGGACCCGCCAGGGCGCCTATGGCCGTGGAGAGCCCTCCGGGTGGCTCGGTCCTGTGGACTTCCCCCGCATCCAGGGCGCCGACGTCTGCGGCTACGTCGCGGCGACCGGCGAGGGCGTCGATCCTGCGCGGCTGGGCCAGCGTGTGCTGGTGGACCCCGTGCTGCGCTACAGCGACGGGCCCGAACCCCTGGTGGCCGAGGTGCTCGGCAGCGAGGCCGACGGCGCGTACGCCGAATGTGTGCTGGTGCGGGCCGACCGGGCCCACGACGTGACGGGCTCCCCCTTGACCGATGTCGAACTGGCGTGTCTCCCGATCTCGTCGGGCACCGCCATCGGGATGCTCGAACGGGCCGCCGTGCACGCCGGGCAGACCGTCCTGGTCACCGGAGCGTCGGGCGGCGTCGGTCTCGGCCTGGTCTCGCTGGCCGCGGGACGGGGCGCACGCGTGATCGCGCTGTGCTCGGCGGACAAGGCCGACGCCGTCCGGGCCGCCGGAGCGGACGAGGTGATCGACCGCCGGGCCGGTGACGTCGCGCAGCGGCTCTCCGAACTCGTCCCCGCCGGGGTCGATGCGGTGACCGACGTCGTCGGCGGGGGCTTCCTCACCGGCCTTCTGCCGCAGGTCCGCGCGGGGGGTCGATGGGTGGTCGCGGGGTCCCTCGCGGGCCCCGTCGTCGAGCTCGACCTGCGCACTCTCTATCTACGCTCCATCGCGCTGCTGGGCTCCACGATGCACACCCCTGGGCAGTTCGCCCTGCTCGTCGAGGCCGCCCGGCGCGGCGACATACGGCCCGTGGTGGCAGCGACGTACCCGCTGACCGAGATTCACGCCGCGCACGCCCGGTTCGAACGCCGCGATCAGGCCGGCAAGATGGTCCTGCTGCCGAGACCCTGACGAGCCTCGGCGGCGAGGGACTCGTCAGGCCGAGGCCGCCGGCCGGGCGCCCGTGCCCGCCCAGGCGATCGCCGCGTCGATCTCGTCCGTGGCGAAGTGGCGGACCTCCGGGTGGAGCAGGGTGCCCGCCACGCGCGCGGCGACCCCCACGGGCTGGCCGTCCACGGCCAGGGCGACACGGCCGATCCGGCGCTGGTGGCCGCCCACGAAGCGCAGGTGCTCCACGAGGGCGCCGAGGTTCTCCCAACCGGGGAACGACGAGGCGTGCAGGACGAGCCCGGGCAGGTCGGTGTGGTCGGCGAGCCAGCTGTCCACCGCGGTCGCGATGACCTCGACGTCCTCGCGCCGCAGCGGCTGGCCGACGTCGGCGACCACCACCCCCGCAGCGGGGTCGGTCCGCGTGGTCGCGAGCCGTCCCGGCAGGGCCTCGAGCCAGCGCAACGCCTCCTCCCGCTGGACGGCGTCGAACACCCGCACGTGGCCGGGTAGGAAGAAGGCCGCGAGTTGCGTCGTGTCCCGCACCCAGGTCAGGTCGCTGACCACCGCGCAGCCCTCGAGATTGCGCATGGCGGTGAGGCCGAGCTTGACGTCGGCCCACATCCCGTCGGGGGTGAGGCCGTGGAAGTCCTCGTCGACCACGCAGAGGAAGCGCAGGCGGCGCCCCTCGCGGACGGCGGCGTCGAGCAGGGGGACGACGACCGTGTCGTAATCGTCACGGGTCACGGTGCCGACGGCACGGACCGCGTCGATGCCGGCCGGGACATCGGTGTCTCGTTCGATCATCCGCCCAGTCCACGCCCCGCGCGCGGGGACGGTCACCGGCCGGAGGGCCTCCTGCCGCGGGACGGAGGGCCCGGACGGTCAGGCCCTCCGGTCGCCCGGCGGGATGCCGGAGACCCTGCCGCGAGCCCGGTCCCCGCGCCACCGTGATCTCCGGGCGCGACGCCCGGAGCAGCGGCGACGGTGGAGGGAACGCGATGGTGGCGACGGACACGACGGAGACGCTCGGGGGGACGGAGCCGGTCCTCGGGGAGGCGACGACGGCGTCGCCCGCGATCGCGGACCGGTACCGGGAGGCCTCGGTGTGCCCCGTCGCCGCAGGCGTCGTCGGGGCGCGCATCCGGAGCCGCGGGCTGATCCGACTCGGCCGCTCCTGGTGGCCCTACCGCGGCCACGAGGTGACGCTCCCGGCGCACGGCTACTTCCGAGAGATGCGGATAGCCGGCGGCCTGCGGGTCGTCGACTCGTGGGTGGCAGGCCGCGCCCGGCGGAGCACCACGCTGCTGCGGCGATGCCTCCACCCCGCGCTCGTCGGCCCGGACCTCGCCCGCGCCGACATCGCCCACGCCGCACTGAGCGCGATGTGGGTCCCGCCCGTCCTGCTGCCCTCGGACACGGTGCGCTGGACGGCCGAGGGCCGGGACACCGCCTCGGTGTCCTTCGCCGTGGCCGACACCCCGGTGTCGCTGCGCCTCTCCCTGCACCGGGGCGGCCTGCCCCGACGGGTCAGCACCGTGCGCTGGGGCGACCCCGAGGGCACCGGGTTCTTCCGGGAGGTGCCCTTTGCCGCCGAGATCCTCGAGCACCGCACCTTCGGCGGCCTCACCGTCCCCAGCACCGGGGTGCTCGGCTGGTGTCCCGACGGCCCCGGGCCGTCCCGGGACGTCCTGCGCTTCCAGCTCACGGCCCTCGAGCCCGTGTCCGAGGCCTCGCCCCCACCGCGGGAGCTCTCCGACCCGCCGGCCTTCCCCGAGGACGCCGCGGAGGGGTGAGTCCCTCGACCGCGGGGATGTCGATGCGCGACGCGGCCTCGTCGGTCGGGACGATCGACGCATGACCGGTCGCGGACCGGTGCCCGTGTCACGGTCCGGCATTGCCCCGAGGCCCGGTTCCGCAGGGAAGGCTGGCCCGCACGGTGGTGCCGATGCCGGCCGGGCTGGTGATCGCGAGGCTGCCCTCGGCGGCGTCGACGCGGTCGAGCAGCCCGACGAGTCCGGTGCCCAGGGTCGGGTCCGCGCCACCGACGCCGTCGTCGCGGACCTCGATGACGAGGTCGTCGCCGTCCAGGTCGACCTGCACGCGGGCCCGGCGGGCGCCGGCGTGCTTGACCGTGTTCGTCAGTGCCTCGGCGACGACGAAGTAGGCGGTGGTCTCCGTCGCGGCGGGCAGGCGGGGCGCGGTGACGGCGACGTCCACGGGGACCGTGATGTCGGCGACGAGTGACTCGATCCCGGCGCGCAGGCCCCCACGGGTGAGCGACCCCGGCAGGATGCCGTGGACGAGGTCGCGCAGCTCGGCGTTGGCGCGCTCGGCGTTGGCCAGGGCCTCGTCGACGAGGTCGGTCGCCGAGGAGCCGGTGGCGAGGGCGTCCCGGGCGAGCTTGAGCGCGATGATCGTGTGGACGAGCCGCTGCTGCGCGCCGTCGTGCACGTCGCGCTGGAGGCGTCGGCGGGTCTCGTCGGCGGTCGCGACGACGCGGGCCCGCGAGGCGGTGAGCTTCGCCCGGGTCTCGGCGTTCGCGATCGCCACGGCGGCCAGCTCGGCGAACTGGGTGAGGCGGGCCTCGACGGCGTCGCGGGTCGCGGGGAGGGTGTTGCTCGAGACGAGCGTGGCCCGCACCCGGCCCTCGACCGTGATCGGGACAGCGGTGGTCGACGCGATGCCGGCGTCGCGGGCGACGCCCGCCATCGGGGTGCCCTCGTAGGTGTCGACGTGGGCGGGCCGGCCGGTGCGGTAGAGCTGATCAACGGCCGTCCCGGCGCTGAACGGCACGTGGAGGCCCACGGGCGCCGGGCAGTGGCAGGTGGCGACCACGGCGGCGCCGGTGTCGTCGTAGAGCATCAGCGCCACCGGGAGGTCGCCGAACAGGGCCGACGCCTCGTTGGTGACGGCGACGAACACCTCGTCGGAGGCAGCTGCACCCGCTGCTCGCCGCCGGCTACCGCGTGATCAACTACGACCGGCGCGGGTTCGGGCGGTCGAGCAGGCCCAGCACCGGCTTCGACTTCGACACCCTTGCCGCCGACCTCGACCGGCTGCTGAGCGAGCTCGACCTGCGCGAGGTCACCCTCGTCGGGTTCTCGCTCGGCACCGGCGAACTGACCCGGTACATGGGCCGCTACGGCACCGACCGCCTCAGCAGCGTCGTGTTCATCGAGAGCCTGGCCCCGTCGTTCACCAAGTCCGACGAGAACCCCAAGGGCGTCGACGCGGAGGCCGTCGCCGGCGTCCAGCAGGGCATTCTCGACGACAGGTTCGCGTGGCTCAGCGGGCTGATCGGCGACTTCCTCAACCTCGACGACTACCTCGGCAAGCGCGTCAGCGAGGACACCGTCCGCGCGCTGTGGAACGCCGGGGCCGAGGCGTCCGCGTACGCGACGTGGGCCTGCGTGCCGACCTGGCTCGACGACTACGCCGCCGACCTCCCGCACGTGAACGTCCCGGCCCTGATCCTGCACGGCACGGCGGACCGCATCCTCTCCATCGAGGGCCAGGGGCGCCGCCTCCACGCGGCCCTGCCCGTCGCCCTTTACGTCGAGATCGACGGCGGACCCCACGTCATGTGCGTGACCCACGCGAGCGAGATCAACCAGGAGCTCCTGGCCTTCCTCGCCGACCCCTCCGCCGCACGATGACCCGCACGCGCGCGTCCGTCGCCCGGGCCACCGCGTTCCTCCGCGACGCCCTCGGCCCGGCCTGACGGCCGCTCGAGAAGAAGGAGGGGCCGTGTTCGAGAACTTCACCGAACGCACGGTGGCGACGGGGCGGGGCACCGTCTTCGCCCGGGTCGGCGGCGGCGGTCCGCCGATCCTGCTGCTTCACGGATATCCGCAGACCCACCTCATGTGGCACACCACCGCCGCGCTCCTGAGCGATCGGCATACCGTCGTCGTCGCGGACCTCCCCGGCTACGGGGCCTCCTTCCGGCCGACGCCGACGCCCGACCACGCCGCCCACTCGAAGCGGGCGCTCGCGCTCGACCTGACCTGGTGCTCGTCGTGGACGACAACGCCGGCTTCCGCGGTCTCGCCGCTCGCATCCTCAGCGGCTGGGGCTACGAGGTGATCGAGGCCGGCACCGTCGCCGAGGCCGTGGCGTGCGCCGTCGAGTGCCGCCCGCACACGGTGGTCGTGGACATCGGTCTGCCCGACGGCGACGGGTTCGGGCTGACCGAGCAGCTGGTGGCCCTCCCGTCGCCCCCGCGCGTCGTCCTGATCTCCACCGACGCCGACGCGGGGAACCGGACGACGGCGCAGCGCGTCGGTGCGGTCGGGTTCCTGCCGAAGGACGAGATGCTCGGTGGAGCCCTGCAGGGGCTGATCGACGGGTAGGACGCACGCCGGCCGACGACGCGCTCGGTTCGCCGGAGGCGCCGGTGGAGAGGACGCCGGGCGTGCTGGCGAGGCACAGCTGAACCGTTTCAGGTGACCTGGCACACTGGCGCGCGGCGACTCTCGACGAGGAGAACATCGTGCGTATCGGGATGTTGACCGGCGGCGGCGACTGTCCGGGGCTCAACGCTGTGATCCGGGCCGTCGTGCACCGTGCCGACGCCTTCGGCGACGAGGTCATCGGCTTCCGGGACGGTTGGCGGGGGCCGCTCAAGGGGGCGTCGCGGACGCTGCACATCGCCGACGTGGCCGGCATCCTCGCGCGGGGCGGCACCATCCTCGGGTCGTCGCGCACCAACCCCTACGCCCAGGGCGAGGGCGGCGCCGACGCGGTGCGCGCCACGATGGCGGCCCAGGGCGTCGACGCGCTCGTCGTGATCGGTGGCGAGGACACCCTGGGTGCGGCGGCCCGGCTCGCCGCGGAGGGCGTCCAGGTGGTCGGGGTCCCCAAGACGATCGACAACGACCTCGCCGCCACCGACTACACGTTCGGCTTCGACACCGCGGTGCACATCGCGACCGAGGCGATCGACCGGCTGCGCACCACCGCGGAGTCGCACCGGCGGGCGCTGGTCTGCGAGGTGATGGGGCGCCACGCAGGCTGGATCGCCCTGCACGCGGGCATGGCCGGCGGCGCGAACGCGATCATCGTGCCGGAGCGGCCGTTCACGGTGGACCGCGTGTGCGACTGGGTGAACAGCTGCTTCCGCAACGAGTACGCCCCGGTCATCGTCGTCTCGGAGGGCGCGGTGCCCGACGGTGGCGACGAGCTCGTCACAGCCGGTGGCACGGACGCCTTCGGCCACCGCCGCCTGGGCGGGGTCGGTACCTGGCTGGCCGACGAGATCGAGCGGGAGACCGGCGCGGAGTCCCGTGCCGTGGTGCTCGGCCACATCCAGCGCGGCGGCACACCCACTGCGTACGACCGTGTCCTCGCGACACGGTTCGGCGTGCAGGCCGTGGCAGCCCTGCACGACGGGGACTCCGGCGTCATGGTCGCGCTGCGCGGCACCGACATCGTGCGGGTCTCGCTCGACGAGGCCACCGCCGAGCTCAAGACCGTTCCCACGGCCCGCCTCGACGAGGCCGAGGTCTTCTTCGGCTGAGGTGTTCTCCGGCTGAGGTGTCTCCGGCTGGCGGTGAAGCGGCTCACACGAGCTGGAGTGTGCCGCGACGGCACGGTTTCTCCTGTGCCCCGGAGCGAGAAGGCACGTCAGGGGAAGGAGCACGTCGATGACCGTCCAGCTGGTTCATCCCGAGCACGTCCACCGGGTCGAGGTCCACCACCAGGTCGCCGTCGCCGAGGGCTCGCGCACCGTCTACCTGGCCGGGCAGGTGTCCTGGGACGTCGAGGGCACCCTCGTGGGCCGCGACGACGTCGCCGCGCAGGCCGAGAGGTGCTACCTCAACATCGCCGCCGCGCTCGACGCGGTCGGGGGGACGCCGGCGGACCTGGCGAAGGTGACCGTCTACGTGGTGGAGCTCGACGAGGCGAAGGCCGAGCAGTTCGTCGTCGGGCGCGAGCGTGCGGCCGCGACGCTGGGCGTGGAGTTCCGGCAGCCGAGCACCTGGATCGGGGTCACCGCGCTGGCCGCGCCGGGCTACCTCGTCGAGGTCGATGCCGTGGCCGTGCTGCCCTGAGGCCCTCGAGCGGTCGTTGTCCTAGGTTCCGTCCGTGACTCACTACACCGTCGACGCCGCCGACCTCGGTGTCGGTCGGGGACCCCATCCCGCGGCGAGTCCGTTCGAGAAGCGCGTCGGTGAGGCCCTCGGGCTCACGGCCTTCGGCCTCTACCAGATCGAGCTGCCCGCCGGGGAGGAGACCGTTCCCCACGACCACGTCGACGACCACGCCGAGGACGCCTACGCCGTCCTTCGGGGCCGTGGCTGGGTGATCGTCGACGAGGAGGAGATCCCGGTCGGGCCCGGGCAGTTCGTCGCCGTCACGGTGGACTCGTCCAGGTTCCTGCGGGCGGGCCGGGAGGGCCTGGTCTTCATCGCCGTCTGCGCCGCGCCGTCGACGGCGTGACGACCGCTCAGCCCGCGCCTGGAGAGCCCTCGAGCCCGGCGACGAACGTCCGTACGAGGTGGTCGAACAGGTGCGGGTCCTCGAGGTTGGTGAGGTGCCCGGCGCGGGGGAGCACCGCGAGGCCGGCGTCGGGCAGCGTCCCGCGGAGCATGAGGTTGGCGTCGATGGCCTCCGCGTCCTCGTCGCCCACCACGAGCAGGGTCGGCACGGACATCGTGGCGAGGTCGGCGCGCAGGTCGAACAACGACGGCCGCGCGGCCTGCACCCCGCGCATGGTGAGGGCGGCGCCGACGGGGTCGTGCTCGGCGAGGACCCGCAGGTGCTGCTCGTGGGCGGCGGGGTCGCGTCGAAGCAGGGCCTGGCGGGCGGGGCGGTGGCCGTACTCGGCGGCGACCGCGGCGGCGCCCACGCGGTCGTAGGCCTCGGCGAGGGCGAGCGCGTCGGCGCGGAAGGCGTCGGCGTGCTCGGGGGCGGCGCCGTAGCCGCAGCCCGCGACGACGAGGCCGAGGCAGCGCTCGGGGTGGCGCAGGCCGAGGTGCAGGGTCGCGAACCCGCCCATCGAGTTGCCGACGACCACGGCGCGCTCGGTGCCGGTGGCGTCGAGGACCGCGAGGGCGTCGGCGACGGCGCGGTCCTGCGAGTACGCGGCGGGGTCGGTCGGCACGTCGGAGGGCGGGTAGCCGCGGGCGTCGTAGGTGACGCAGCGGTGCGCGTGGGAGAAGTCGGCGACCTGCGGATCCCACGAGCGGTGGTCGCCGCCGAACTCGTGGACGAACAGGATCGGCGGGCCGGGCCCGTCGCCACTATCGGGGTCGACATCGGTCGGTTCGGTGACGTGGACGGCGAGGCCGACGCCGTCGTCGGTGGTGATCCTCACGGGTGCTCCTCCGTGCCGAGGGCGGTGCGCACGATCTTGCCCATGGCGTTGCGGGGCAGCGCGTCGACGAACCGGACGGACTTGGGGACCTTGTAGCCGACGAGCTGCTCGCGGGCCGCCGTGAGCAGCGCGTCCTCGTCGGGCGGCGGGTCGCCGGGGACGACGAACGCGGTCACCTCCTCGCCCCACCGCTCGCTGGGCAGCCCGGCGACGGCGACCTCGACCACGCCGGGCAGCTCCTCGAGCACCACCTCGACCTCGCGAGGGACCACGTTGTAGCCGCCGGTGATGATCAGCTCCTTGAGTCGGCCGACGATCGTCAGCCGTCCCTCGTCGTCGAGGCGGCCGAGGTCGCCGGTGCGGAACCAGCCGGCGGGCAGGAACGCCTCCGGGGCCGCCCCGTCGAGGTAGCCGGAGATCACCTGGGGGCCCCGGAGCTGGATCTCGTCCTGCTCGCCGAGGCGCAGCTCGATGCCGGGCAAGGGAAAGCCGACGGTCCCGGCGACGCGGGGGCCGTCGTAGGGGTTGGAGACGTCGAGCCCGCTCTCGGTGAGCCCGTAGCGCTCCAACGGCACCTGCCCGATCGCGGCCGCGACGCGATCCGAGAGCGCTGCCGACAGCGGGGCCGAGCCGGACACCGCCAGTCGCAGCGAGCGCAGAGCGCCGATCCGGGGGTGGTCCACGAGGCGCGCCCAGATCGCCGGCACCGCGAACAGGACGGTGCCGTCGGTCGCGAGGAGCCGGTTGGGGTCGAACCGGGAGGCGATCCGGGCGGTGGTGCCCGCGATCAGCGTCATGTGCAGCCCGCCGAGCCCGTGCTGGTGGAACAGCGGCAGCGCGTGCACGAGGACGTCGTCGTCGGCCCAGCGCCACGCGGCCATCGCGGCGCGGGCCGAGGCGAGCAGGTTGGCGTGGGTGATGGGCACGCCCTTCGGGGCGCCGGTGGTGCCCGACGTGAACGCGAGGACGGCGACGTCGCCGGGCTGTGGCTCGTCGCCGACCGGGACGGGATCGGGCTCGTCCGCGGCTCCGGCGAGCAGGTTGCGCAGCGCCAGATCGTCGAGGACGACGCGGGCGCGGGCGAGCCCGGCGATGCGGTCTCTCGCGGCCACGGGCTGGGCGGGGTCGAGCGGCACGACCGTCGCACCCAGCCGCATGACGGCGAGGTAGGCGACCACGAAGGGGAGGGACGTCCCGGCGGCGAGCACGACGGCATCACCCCGGCCGACGCCCCGGCCCCGCAGACGTGCCGCGGCGCGCCCGGCGACCGCGTCGAGCCGCTCGTGGGTGACGGCGTCGCCGTCGACCTCGACCGCGATGCGGTCGCCGGCCCGAGCAGCGGCGGCCTGCGCGGCGGCGGGCAGCGAGCCCGCGGCCAGGTCCCGGAGCAGCGCCGGCGGATCGCACGCGTAACCGAGGTGCCGGGCCCACGCCCGCACCGCGGTCCGGTCCGTGTCGCCGGACGCTGTCGGGCCCACCGTCAGGCCTCGGTGGCGAGCTCGCGCTGCTGGGCTGCCGCCGACTCCACGGCGTCGACGATGCCGACGTAGCCGGTGCAGCGGCAGATGTTGCCGGCCATCTCGGCGCGGATGCGGTCGCGGCTGGGCGCGGGTTCGGTGTCGAGCAGGTGCAGCGCGGTCATGAGCATGCCCGGGGTGCAGGCGCCGCACTGCAGGCCGTGGCAGCGCGAGAACGCCTCCTGCAGCGGGTGCAGGGTGCCGTCGTCGGCGGCGAGGCCCTCGACGGTGGCGATCGAGGCGCCGTCGGCCTGGACGGCGAACATGAGGCACGCACGGACGGGTCGGCCGTCGACCACGATCGTGCAGGCGCCGCAGACGCCGTGCTCGCAGCCGAGGTGGGTGCCGGTGAGCCCCAGGTCCTCGCGCAAGGCGTCGGCCAGGGTGCGGCGGGGCTCGACGTCGACGCGGTGGCGCTCGCCGTTGACCGTGAGGGAGATCTGCACGTCGGCCTCCTCAGGCGGGGACGGGGGTGCGGTCGTTCACCGGGGTCCCGGCGAGCTGGACGACGGCGCGGCGGACGACCTCGCGGGTGAGGGCGCGCCGGTAGGCGGCGCTCCCGTGCAGGTCGGAGGCCGGCTCGACGCCCCGGGCGGCGGCGTCGGCGATCTCCAGGACGCGGTCGTCCTCCACCGCGCCGGAGACGGTCAGCAGGTCGGGGGCGCTGTCGGGGGGCGAGACGAGGTGCGGGACGCCGCCCACGCCGCCGACCACGACGCGGATTCGGTCGCCGAAGCGGGTGGCGACGGCCGAGACGATGGCGAAGTCGCCGTGGCGGCGGGCGATCTCGGAGAAGCCCCAGCCGTCGGGGACGGGCAGCTCGACCTCGGTGATCATCTCGGCGTCGTCCAGGTCGGTCTGGAGCGTGCCGACGAAGAGGTCGGCGGCGCCGACCCGCCGAGCCGTACCCGGCCCGGCGACGTGGACGGCGCCGTCGCACGCGAGCAGGACCGACGGTAGTTCGGCCGACGGATCGGCGTGGGCGAGGCTGCCGGCGACCGTGCCGCGGCTGCGGATCGCGGTGTGCCCGATCCAGCGGGCGGCCTCCGCGAGCAGGGGATGCTGGTCCTGCTCGGCGAGGGTGAGGTGGCGGACGAGGGCGCCGAGGTGGAGCGTGTCGCCGCGCCGCTCGAGTCGCGCGAGGCCGGGGACGTGGTTGATGTCGACCAGTACCTCGGGCCGGGCCATGCGCAGGGCGAGGACCGGCATCAGGCTCTGGCCGCCGGCGAGGATCTTCCCCTCGCCGTCGGCGGCGTCGAGGGCGGCGACGGCGTCCGCCACGCCGATCGCCCGATGGTAGGAGAACGGGGGGCATTTCATCGGGTCCTCCCGGGAGCGGTGATCCGTGGCCGCCTGAACGCGGGGGCCGGGGGCTCGGCGAGGCGGTCGTCGCGGATCACGGCGTCACCCCCTGAAGGAGCGTCCACACCGACGCCGGGGTGACCGGCAGGTCGTCGACCTCGACCCCGAGCGCATCGGCCACCGCGCCCGCGACCACGGCGTTCGGGGCGAGCGTGCCGCCCTCGCCGACACCGCGGACCCCGGTGGGGTTGGCGGCCGGGGTGCCGACGTGGCCGATGGTCAGCTCGGGGACCTCGGCCGAGGTCGGCATGAGGTAGTCGAGCAGCGTGCCGGTGGTGAGGTTCCCGGCCTCGTCGTAGACGAGGTGCTCGTACATCGCCCCGCCGATGCCCTGGGCGATCGAGCCGGCGATCTGGCCGTCGACGATCACCGGGTGGACGATGCGCCCGGCGTCCTCGACGCACACCCAGCTCAGGATGCCGATCTCGCCGGTGGCGGGGTCGAACTCCAGCGCACCGAGCTGGACCCCGGCGGCGAAGGCACCGCGGATCGGGTCGTAGAACTTCGTGCCCTCCAGCCCCGGCTCGAACCCCTCGGGCAGCCGGTCGGACTGCAGGTAGGCGACCCTCGCGACCTCGGCCAGCGAGACGATCGGCTTCTCCTGCCCGGTCATGTAGACCTCGCCGCCGCGGAGGTCGAGGTCCTCGACGGGCGCCTCCTTGAGCGCCGCGGCCAGCGCGAGTGCCTTGCCGCGGACGTGCTCGCCTGCGAGGTGGGCGGCCCCGCCGCCGATGACCGCCTGGCGGGACGAGAACGCGCCGAATCCCCAGAGGGACTCGTCGGTGTCGCCGATCCGGACCTCGACCGCGTCGTACGTGACGCCCAGGGCGTCGGCGACGACCTGCGCCATCGTCGTCTCGAGGCCCTGCCCCTGGGAGGTGACGCCGGAGAAGACGGTGACGGCACCGTCGGGGTTGATCCGCACGGTGCAGGCGTCGTGACCGGTGCGGAACGCCATGCGGGGGCCTGCCGACGCGGCCCGGCCGAGGCCGGTGAGCTCGTTGTAGATGCCGATCCCGATCCCGAGCGGCTTCTCGCCGGCGGCCCGGCGTCGCTGCTGCTCGGCCCGCCAACCCTCGAGCCCGAACGTCGCGAGGGCCTTGTCGAGGCAGGCCTCGTAGGCCCCGGAGTCGTCGACGAGCCGCGACGGCATCTTGTAGGGGATGTCCGCGGGCAGGATGAGGTTGCGGCGGCGGAGCGCGATCGGGTCCATGTCCAGCGCCCGCGCGCCGGAGTCCATCAGCGCCTCCATCGCGAACACCGTGGAGGGGCGCGCGACGCCGCGGTAGGGACCCGACGGGCTGGTGTTGGTGGTGACGCCGCGGACCGTGCACTCGTAGTGCGCGAGCTTGTACGGGCCGGTGAGCAGGCCACCGGCCATGAGGGGCTCGATGCCGGCGGTCCAGGGGTAGACGGAGTAGGCGCCGGCGTTGCACCAGGCGTCGGCCTTGACCGCGAGCAGCTCCCCGTCGGCGGCGAACCCGGCGCGCAGCACGTAGCGGTGCTCGCGGGCGTGGGTCGCGGACAGCAGGTGCTCGACGCGGTCCTCGACCCACTTGAGCGCGACCCCGGGCATCGCCATGGCCATCAGGCACAGGGCGACGTCCTCGGGATAGAGCACGGCCTTGACCCCGAAGCCGCCGCCGACGTCGGGGGCGATGACGCGGATGTTGCCCTCGGGCAGGTCGAGCAGCTCGGCGAGCTGGGTGCGCACGATGTAGGGGACCTGGGTGCCGGACCAGAACGTCAGCTTGCGGTCGGCGACCTCGTAGCGCGCGACCCCGGCCCGGCACTCGATGGGGTTGCCGCCGTGCCGGTTGGTGGTCACCTCGCGGTCCACCACGACCGCGGCCTCCGCGAGCGCGGCCTCGACGTCGCCCGCACGGAAGGTGCGGGAGAGCAGGACGTTGTCCGGCGCCGCGTCGTGCACGGGGTCGACTGGGTCAGCCCACGCACAGACCTGGGGAGTCAACGGCTCGTACTCGACGTGGACGCCCTCGGCGCCGTCCTCGGCGTGGTAGCGGTCGTCGGCCACGATCGCGGCCACCGCCTCGCCGGCGAAGCGGACCTTGCCGCGCGCCAGCGGCGGCTGGTCGGTCTCGACGTAGCCCGGGAGCCCCGACTGCGCGCGCAGCGCCACCGACGCCAGGGCGGGGTGATCGCCGGTGAAGACCGCGCTGACACCGCCGGTCTCGAGGGCCTCGCCGACGTCGACCGAGGTGATCCGCGCGTGGGCCAGCGGACTGCGCACGAACGCGACGTGACGCATCCGCGGCAGGGCGAGGTCGGAGACGTAACGGCCGCGGCCGGTGAGGAGCCGCGCGTCCTCCTTGCGCCGCACCGCGGTACCGCTGGCGGTCGGCTCCGGTGTCGGTGACGTGGTGGTCATTGTCCTTCTCTCGCTGGTGCGTCCGTGCGGCGTGCTCAGGGCATCGCGAATCCGCCGTTGACCGAGACGACCTGGCCGGTGGTCCACGCCGAGCACGGCGAGGCGAGCAGCAGGATCGTCGGAGTCACGTCCTCGGGGCGGCCGAGACGACGCAGCGGGTAGAGCGCGGTGATCTTCTTGAGCCGTTCGTCGTCGGTCCCGCCGGCGTGGTCGGAGAACCGGTCGGTCTGCACGAGCCCGATCGAGACGGCGTTCGCGCGGATGCCGTGGCGGGCGAGCTCCTTGGCCAGCGACTTCGTGAGGCCCAACGTGGAGGACCGGGCCGTGGCGGTGACGGTGAGCCCCGATTCCCCGACGCGTCCGGAGTCGCCCATGAGCGAGACGATGGACCCGCCGCCGTGCTCGGCCATGCGCTGCGCGACGGCGTGGGAGATGCGCAGGGTCCCGGTGACGGTCACGTCGATCTCGGCCGCGAAGTCGGACGCCGACCGCTCGAGGAAGCGACCACGGCTGGTGACCGCGGCGTTGTTCACGAGCACGCCGATCGGCCCGAGCTCCGACTCCACCGTGTCGAGCGCGCGGGCGACGCCGGCGTCGTCGCGGGTGTCGACGGCGACCGCGATGGCCTTGACGCCGGTCGCCCGCACGGCCTGCGCCGCGTCCTCGGCGCCCTCGGCGGAGGTGTTGTAGCCGAACGCGACCTGGGCGCCCTCGGCGGCGAAGGCCTCGCCGATGGCGCGGCCGAGGCCCTGCCCGGCGCCGGTGACCAGCACGGTGGTGCCGGCGAGCTGCAGATCCATGTGGTGCTCCTCAGACGGTGACGAAGCGGCGGCGGTCGCCGAAGGTGACGATCCGGCCGTGCGCGAGGCCGGGGAGGTGGGCGGGGACGACGAGGTCGGTGGTGTCGGTGACCTCCTGGACCAGGGCGTTGCGCATCGCCTGCGCGGCCCGGGGGTCGACGTCGAAGGTCGCCTCCCAGTCGGGCTCCTCGAGCTCGACGACCGAGTGCGCGACGTCGCCGACGAGCAGTGCGCGCTCGCCCCCGCCGGACACGACGTAGGTGGTGGACCCGGGGGTGTGGCCCGGGGTGGGTCGGGCGTCGACACCGGGCGCGACGGTCGTCTCGGTGTCGAACACCTCCAGACGGTCCCGCAGCGGGGCGAGCTTGCGTACCGCTCCGGGCTCGGCGTCCGCGGCGTCGGCGAAGTGCGCCCAGTCCGCGGCGTGCACGCGGTACGTGGCGTTGCCGAACACCACCTCGCCCTTGCTGGTGGCCCACCCGACGTGGTCGAAGTGCAGGTGGGTGAAGACGACGTCGGTGACGTCGGCGGGGGAGACCCCGTGCGCGGCGAGCGCGTCGAGGAACCCGCCGCCGGCGTAGTGGTCGTGGTGGATGCGTCCGACCCCGGCGTCGACGAGCACGGTGCGGTCCCCGGTGCGCAGCAGGAAGCCGCCGAGCGTCAGCTCGAGGTCGCCGCGGGCGTCGAGGTGCTCGGGATGGCAGGCCCACCGGTCCTCCCCGGGCACCGCGAGCACCTCGCGCGCGTTCTCGCGACCGGTGCCGTCGATCACCGGCAGGATCTCGACGTCGCCGACCTTCACCGTCGGGTCCCTTCGTCGACCGGCGCGTCCACGACGAACGCGTTGTTCAGCTCCACGTCACGACCTCCTGGTCGAGGCTCCGGGGTGCGGGCGCCGGGAACGGCGGCCCGGCAGCGTCGTCAAGGCGCCGGGCGAGCTCGAAGCGCTTGATCTTCCCCGAGCCCGTGCGGGGGATGGTGTCGGTGAGGTGGAAGCCGTCGGGGACCTTGAACCACGCCAGCTGTCGGCGGCAGTGCTCCCGGAGGGCCTCGACGTCCGGTCCTCCGCCGGCCCCGGGGTCGGCGACCACGAACGCCACCGGGACCTCGCCGAGGTCGGGGTGCGGCCGTCCGACGACGGCGGCGTCCGCGACGCCGGGGGCGCCGAGCAGGGCGTTCTCGATCTCGGCGGGGTAGATGTTCTCACCACCCCGGATGATCATCTCCTTGGTGCGGCCGCTGATCGTGAGGTAGCCGTGGGCGTCGGCCCGGGCGAGGTCGCCCGTGCGGTACCAGCCGTCGACGAGCACGTCGGCGGTCTGCTGGGGCTTGCCGTGATAGCCGCGCATGACGCTCGGGCCGCGCACCCACAGCTCGCCCTCGCCGCCCGGTGGCGCGTCCACGCCGGTGGCCGGATCGACCAGCCGGACGGCGAGACCGGGGATCGGCAGCCCGCAGGAGCCGTACGGGCGGGACCCGTGCGGCCAGTTCATCACCACCATCGTCGAGGTCTCGGTGATCCCGTAGCCGTCGAGCAGGATCGCGCCGAACGACCGCTCGAACGCCTCGTTGACCGCCGCCGGGAGGATCGCGCCGGCCGAGACCGCGACGCGGAGCCGGTGTGCCGGGGTCCCGCCGCCGTCGCGCGCCCCCGCGGCCTGCACCAGGTAGGAGAACGTCGTCGGGACCCCGGGGAGGACCGTGTAGTCGCCGGTCGCGAGCAGCTCGAGCACGCGGCTCGAGGAGAAGCGGGGGAGGATCCGTTCGCTCGCTCCCGTGGCCGCGACCCCGAGCACGCACAGGTCCAGGGCGTAGGAGTGGAACAGCGGCAGCGCGGACAGGACGGTGTCGTCCGGGCCCAGCCCCATGATCGGCGCCCAGCAGGCCGCCACCACCCACAGGCAGCTGCGCAGGCTCAGCTCCACGCCCTTCGGGCGCCCGGTGGTGCCCGAGGTGTAGAGCATGAACGCCGTGGCGTCGAGGTCGTCAGGGTCGGGCGCGGGTACGTCCGGATCGCGGCCGATCAGCTCGGCGTACGACGGCCACCGTTGCGCCGTCCCCCCGACCAGGACCACCGGGACGTCCGGTGGGACGAGACCGGCGACGAGTTCGGCGTGGGCGGCGTCGGTGACGATCAGGCGCGCGCCGCAGTCGCCGAGCATGTACTCGAGCTCCGCGGGCCCGGCGTCCGGGTTGAGGCACACGGCCACGGCACCGGCCCGAGGCACGGCGAGGTAGGTCTCCGCGGTCTCGACGGCGTTGGCCATCACCATCGCCACCCGGTCGCCGGCCCCGACGCCGAGGGCGGCGAGATGGCCGGCGAGGCGGGCGGTGGTGCGGACGAGCTCGCCGTAGGAGATCTCGCGGACCTCGTCGGCGAACGCCGTGGCCTCGCCCCGTGTGCGGGCGTGGCCCTCGAGCAGCACGTGGAGCGGCCGGATCATCTCCGTACGCAGCATCGCGCCTCCTCGACCAATTAACGCTCGTTAGTGACGGTAGGGGGTGTCAATAGACAGAGGCAAGACTTACTAACGCTCATTCGTCATGGCAGGATGTGCCTGTGGACACCTACTCGTCGGCTCTCGCGCCGCAGCGAGCGGCGCTGACCCGGGAGGTCGTCCTCGATGCGGCCCTGACGCTCTTCGCGCACCGGGGCTACCACGGCACGGCGCTGAGCGAGATCGCCGACGCCCTGCAGGTCCGGACCCCGAGCCTCTACAACCACATGGACTCGAAGCACGAGCTGCTGCGCACCATCGTCGACCGGACCACGGCGGGCGTGCTGACCGACTTCCACGCGGCCGTCGACCCCGACGACCCGCCCGTCGAGCAGCTCCGCAGGGCCGCCGAGGTCTACGCCCACCGCCACGCCACGCACCGCCGCGAGGCGCTCGTGGTCAACCGCGACACCGGCAGCCTCGACGAGCCGGCGCGGAGCGACCTGCAGGCCCGTCGTCGCGAGCACGAGCACGCCCTGCGCGCCGTCATCGCCCGCGGCGTCGAGCAGGGTCACTTCCACGTCGAGTCGCCGGCCCTCGCGTCGTTCGCCGTCCGGGAGCTGTGCGTGAGCATCGCGCGCTGGTTCTCCGACGACGGTGAGCTCACGGCCGGGGCCGTCGCCGACCAGTACAGCCGTTTCGCCCTCCGCATCGTCGGTGCCTCGGACGCCCGGCTCGCACCGCGCTGAGACGATGACTGTCGTGAGTGCCCCTGCCGCGCCCGGCGATCGCGCCGCCGTCACGCCCGCCACGGTGCGCGACGCGGCGACGACCCTGTTCGCGGAGAAGGGGTATCACGGCACCGCGCTCAGCGAGGTGGCCGCGCGGCTCCGGATACGGACGCCCAGCCTCTACAACCACATGCGCTCCAAGCAGGAGCTGCTGGCCGAGATCGTGCTGACGACGTCACAGCAGGTGTGGGCCGAGTTCGAGGCCGCCGTCGACGGTCGTGACGACGTCGTGAGCCGGCTGCGCGAGGCGGCAAGGGTCTACGCGCTGCGTCACGCCACCCACCGACGCGAAGCGTTGATCGTGAACCGTGACGTCGCCAGCCTCGACGAGCCTGTCCTGTCGCAGGTCCTCGAGCTCCGTCGACGCCACGAGCGCGCCGTCCGGGACCTGATCGAGGAGGGGGCGGACCGCGGCGTGCTCGTCGTCGAGACCCCTCGTGTCGCGTCGTTCGGTGTGCTGGAGATGTGTGTCAGCGTCGCCCGGTGGTTCTCGCCCGGGGGCCCGTTGACGGCCGAGCAGGTGGCCGAGCAGTACAGCGAGTTCGCGCTCCGGGTCGCGGGCCACGTCGGCGCCCCCACCTAGTCCGGGCGCTCCGACGCAGGCACCTTTCGTGTCTCGACACCTCACGGCTCGCCGTCCCTCGTGAAGAGTCCGGGTCGACCTCACCCTGCTCGATGACGACCCGAGGCACACACCATGACCGCCACCACCACCCTGCCGACGTCGACATCTCGGCGAGCCGGCCGTGCGTCCCGTCTCTGGCACCTGCTGATCGTCGTCGACGTCGCTGCCGCCCTGGTCATCCAGCTGGGGCTCATCCTCACCGGCGGCCCCGATCCGAACACCGGCGAGACCGTCGCCTCGGTCGGGATCGGGACCCGGATGATCCAGACGCTGAGCTACTTCACGATCCAGAGCAACATCCTCGTGCTGATCGCCGCGGCCAGCCTGGTCGTCGCCCCCGCACGCGACGGACGGTTCTGGCGCATCCTCCGGCTCGACGCACTCCTGGGCATCACCATCACCGGCCTGGTCTTCGACCTGGTCCTCATCCGCTACGTCCACCCCAGCGGATGGCAGCTCGTGGCCACCATCGGCTTCCACTACATCGCCCCCTGGGCGACCCTGCTCGGGTGGCTGATCTTCGGCCCCCGGCCCCGCATCGACCGCAGCACCATCGCCTGGGCGTTCCTCTGGCCGATGCTCTGGATCGCCTACACCTTCATCCGTGGCGCGCTGGTCGGCTGGTATCCGTACCCGTTCCTGGACGTCGACGAGATCGGCTACGGGGCGTCGATCCGCAACACCGCGTTCGTCCTCGTCGTGGCGGTCGTCCTGGTCGCGATCTTCAAGGGACTCGACCGGTTCCGCACCGTCGGCTCGACTCCTGGGTGAGGTGGTCACAGCAAGGTGCGGTACTCCTGGTTCGACGGCCGCAACCGGGGGTCGGCACCGAGGTAGACGTGCTTCGACATGTCCGGTGAATACCGGCTGGCCGGCGGGGTGCGCCCCAACGTCTCGGCCATCGCCCGCAGGTGGTGCGGTGCCGCGCCGCAGCACAGGCCGAAGTAGCTCACGCCGGCGGCCCGGGCCCGGCGGGTGAAGTCCGCGATCTCGTACCGGTGGCAGGTGAACGGGTCGAGCGCCGTCGGGAACGGGAGATCCTCCGGGAGCGTGGACGGCCCGTGGTCGCGCAGCGCGTGGAAGGTCGGCTGCTCGGGATGGGTGCGGTAGGGCACCGGCAACGCGGCGACCGGGACGTCCACCGCCGCGGCGATCGGCCCCAGCAGCGGCAGCATCGTGGCCGGACCGCGCACACAGTTGAGGCCGACGACGTCGGCGCCGCGGGCGGCCAGCTCGCGGCACGCCTGCGGGATCGCGACCCCGTCCCGGGTCACCGGCTCCTGCCCGGCCACCAGCAGCAGCACCGAGGGCAGTTCCGCCGCGCGGATCACCTCGAGAGCGATCTCGGCTTCCCCGAGGTACCGGAACGTCTCGCCGATGACGAAGTCGACGCCGGCTTCCGCCGCCCAGCCCACCTGTTCGGTGAACATCTCCCGCACGGTGGCGTGCGTCGAAGGATCGGCCGGGTCGTAGACGCCGGTGTTGCAGATGTTGCCCGCCAGCAGCGTGCCGGTGCTGTCGGCCACCCCGCGGGCGAGCTCGAGCGCCTGCCGGTTGAGCGGTTCGAGGATGTCGCCCTTGCCGATCACACGCAGCTTCTCGCGGTGCGCGTAGTACGTGAACGCCTCGACGACGTCCGAGCCCGCGTGCACGAACTGCCGGTGCAGAGCGGCGACCTCCTCGGGATGCTCGAGGACCACTTCCGGGACGAAGGCACCGGCCTGCAGGTAGCCCCGCCGCTCGAGCTCGAACAGGTAGCCCTCGCCGCACACGACCGGCCCGGCCGCAAGGCGTTCGCTGAGGCCGGGACCGCGGAGGGACTCCGGCACCGGCTGGGGAACTGTCATGGTGACCTCGCTTCGCCGTCGTGGATCTCCTCAGGGTCGCGCTCGGTGGGGGAGATGACCCCGTCCGGTCGATACGCAGCGTCACTGATTCGAGAAGGTCGGCCTTATGAGGGCCCGGGCGGCATGATCGTCTGTCACGATCACATGAAGTTGCGGGTGTGCAGGGCGGAGAGCTCGGCGGCCTCGTCCGGCGGGAAGCCGAGGCGGGCGAGGCGTTGACGGCGGCCGTCGTCCATGGCGTGGTGCAGCTCCTGCAGCCCGAGCGACACCGCGGCGTTGCCGACGAGGAACGTCGGCAGCGCGGTGCCCAGGGCCACGTCGAGACCGGCGCCGTCGTCGGCCAGCCGCGCCGAGGTGGGGACGACCGCCCCGTCGGCGGTCATCGGCGACGAGCCGTTGCCGCGCAGGCCGAACCCGTCGAACGCGCCCGCGATCGTGACACGGGGCGTCGCGCCGGGCACGAGCCACAGGGTCATCGGCCCCTGCGCCGACACCGGGCGGCTGGACCAGACATCGCTGTCGGCCTCGCCGGCCGAGGTGACCCAGCTCTTCGCCGCGTCGAGGCGGACACCGTCGTCGACCGCGGTCGCGGTGCTCACCGGCGCCCAGAAATGGCTGCGCGAGCCGCGCTCGGAGAGCGCGAGGGTGGACAGGTGCCGGCCGGCGGCGATCTCGCGGCGGACGTCCTCGGGGCCGTGGGGTTCGATCACCGAGATCGCGGCGTGGTGCATCAGCACCACCATGGCGGTGGACGCGTCGGCGCGGGCGATGCGCTCGAGAACGGCGGCGACGTCCGCGAGGGTGTGCCGCCGGCGCCGCCCACCTCGGGGGCGCTGCGCAGGCCCAGGGCGCCGGCCGCGGCGAGGGCCTCGACGTCGGTGCGCGGGTAGGCGCCGGTGCGGTCGACCTCGTTGGCGGTCGGGGCGACGGTGGTGTCGACGACGGCGCCGACCGCGTCGACGATGTCGGACAGCTGGGGGACAGCAGAAACAGCCACGAGGGCTCCTCCGTGGGATCGCGGGAGAACGATCACGGCGGACCTCGGGGCGCACCCCTAGGAGGGCGCTGCCGGCCGCCGTGACCGTGCGGACGCCGCCCGACCGGGCGGCACGACGAGGGCTCAATGACGGCGCAACACGACGACCACCTCCCCGGGGGATCCACGGCCCGCGATCCGGGCCGGACCCGTGGTGACGACCATGGCCCGATCAAGACCGCGACCATCGCGGCTCTCGCCGGAGACTCCCTCAGAGCACCCGGAATCCGCTGCTCAGCCCGTCGATCACGGGGACCAGTCGACGCGTCGCTCTACGGACGCAACCGGGGCGGAGGGGATGTCCTCGGCGTTGCGGCGGACCGCGTCGTAGACCAGGAACACCTCGTCGAGCGGGGCGGCGGTCAAGGCCGCCAGGAACTCGGGCAGGGCCACGCCGACCAGCCGCAGGGTCCCGCCGCGCTCGGCGAGGTCGGCGCGAGTGCGGGCGAGGACCGTCAGCAGGGCGGCGCTGTCCCAGGCGTGGGTGAGGTCGACGACCAGCTCGTCGACCCCGACCGCGAGCAGGCCGCGGACGGTGCCGGACACCTCGGTGATCTTCGCGCGGTCCACCCGGCCCGTGACGGCCAGGGTGGGCCGGTCACCGGTGTAGGCGAGCTCCACGCCGGGCTGGCGGAGCCGGTCCGGCGGTGGGTCGCCCGGCTTCGGCGTCGACGGTTCGTGGATCCCCTGCGCCATGATGCGGCCCCCCGGCTCGTTGCCCGTCGGTGCGAGCATTCGGCGCCGGGGTCCGGGGCGTCACAGATTGTCATCATGCTATAGGAGCAGGTCATGACGCTGCAATTTGATCGGGACGCCCACGGCGTGAAGCCCTTGATCACGAGCGAGAGGCCCAGCGACAGCCCCCAGAGGACGATCAGGATGGGCGCGATCGCCGACCAGAACGTACGCCGGTCCGGCATGCGTAGGTGATCCTTTTCCGTGATCGTTCTGCTCCCTTGCCGGTGGCAGACAGCGGCGGGATGGTGACGTCACCAAGGGCAAGGGGAACACCATGACGCAGGACGTCCCGGCACTCCCCGGGGTCCTCGACGGTCAGCAGTACCGCGCGTGGGACGGCTCGGTGTGGTCCGACCGGGACAGCCGCGACGTCCACAACCACACGCACCCGTTGGGCGGCGTCCGTGCCTTCGCCCCGATGTCGTGGAACGACGACGAGCAGTGGGGCTCGATCGAGGCGAGGAGCTAGCCCCGTCACGAGCTGCGGGGTCGTCTCGCCGCCCGCGACTCCTCAGCGGTCGTGCTGCTGGGCCCGATGGCCGTTGCGACGAAGACCCGGAAGCGGGGCGAGGACCTCCTGCGCCCTCTCCTCCACGGTGATCCCGCTGTCGCGGGCCTGCGCTCGCAGGAGCTCGGCGGCTTCCTCGACCGGGACACCGAGGCGCGCCACGAGCGCGCCTTCGGCCTGGTGCACGGCAGCAGGGAGCACGAGCAGGGCTGGCTTGTCCATCGTCGGCCTGTCGCCGGGGTCCTACATGATGCGGCGCGGAGGCGCGGCGACGGCAAGGGCCACAACCGACGATCCCGCTACTCTCCGCGTCGGCCACTCGCTTGTCTACGCCTGACGGCCCACGGTGCTGCGGCGGTCAGGTGACGTCGATGCATCCGTCGAGGACCCCGTGCGCGACCCGGGTCAGCCGTTGTTGTCGAGATCGTGCGTAGCCACGCAGGAGAGCGAAGGCGACGTCGAGGGTCAGCCCGTAGCGCGCAACGAGGAACCCCTTGGCCTGCTCGATCACGACGCGGCTGGCGAGCGCCCCCGTGAGCTGGCTGTTGAGGGTGTCGAGTTCGTGCACCGCGCGCCGGTGCAGGAGCCGGTGGCCGACGCGGTGGCCAGCAGCGCGGCGGTTCGCCGGTCGGCCTCGCTGAGCATCCCGGGGGCGCGGCGGAGCAGGGTGATCCCGCCGATGGTCTGATCGCGCAGGCTCAGGGGCAGGGCGTGCACCGCCCGGAACCCATGGTCCCGGGCCGTCCGGGTGAAGTCCGGCCACCGGTCGCCGTCCTGCTCGAGATCGGCGCAGGGCACTGCCTGATCGCCACTCACCGACTCGGGGCACGGACCCAGGTCGGTACGGGCCTGCATCTGGTCGAGGTGCCCCGCCGCTTTGTCCGTCGCGGCGACCGGGATCGGATGGCCGCGCTCGTCGAGCAGCAGGACCCCGGCGGCGTCGATGTCGAGCAGCTGTACGCAGGCGAGGACGAGGTCGTTGAGCACGCCGGCGGGATCGAACTCCGGGCCGAGGGTGTCGGTGAGCGTCAGCACCACGTCGGAGACGTCCCGCGTGCTCTCGATGGAGCTCATCGGACTCCCTCCGACGAGCGAAGCGTCGGCCGCCTCGCCGTGCAGGTCCGGCAAGCGACCTGCCCCTCCGGTCGGGCATCCGTCGCACGGTCCGCGCGGCCCTACGCGGGCCTGAACGTAGCCCTGCTGCCGTCGTTCGTGGCCGTCCGATGTTCGACACCGCGCCGGCTCGAGACACGGGAGTCTGTGACGAGTTCGCCAGCGGCGGTCCCCGTTCATCGGGACGGAGACGCCGTCTCCTTGCGCGCCGCTTCTTGACGCTGCTCGCTGTCGTAGGCGGCAGCCTCCACCGCGGCATCGCTGTCGAGCCCCGAGCCGACCGCTCCCGCGACCGTCGCGAAGCCCGTGGCCAGCCACGCCAGCCGCACGTGGTCGACGAAACCCGGCCACGTGGCGGAGTCGCTGGAGTAGACCGGCGGCTCGAGGAAGAACACCGTCACCACGATGTTGAAGGCGAACACCGCCACCGCCATCGTCACCACCCCGATCAGCAGGGTCAGGACGGTGGACGCGTTCCACAGGAACGGATCCCAGCCCTCGCTCAGCTCGTCCCGCCTCCGCCAGAGGTGGTGGGCGCCGATGATCCAGGCGACCATCATGAGCACGGCGGCCGCCATGGTCACGGCCAGCTTGGTCATGCTCAGCGAGCTGGCGAGCTGCCAGATCGTCGAGGTGATCACCAGGTAGGCGCTGGTGGCCATCACCGCCGCCAGCGCGCTCCGCATGCCGAGCACCAGACGCCACGGACGGTTCGCGATCACCACCCCGACGAGAAGCCGCAGCCGGCTGGTGCGTTCCGGTGTCATGGGCGACATGCTGCACGATCGCGGAGAGAGGCCCGACGAGCACGCCGTCGGCGCTCCACCGGCCCCGTTCGCGACGGGCCGGCCCCTCGTCAGGCCCGGACCGTTGACGGCGAGCCGACTACGGCCACGCCGGAGGTCGCGGGGGTTGCCCGGCGACGTTCTCGGTCGGGGTCGGTTCGGATTCGACCGCGAGCACCGACGTGAGCGGGCCGGTGATGAAGCGACCGGTCGCGATGAGCTCGCCGTGCTCGCCCTCGACCGGCACGAGCTCGGCGAACCCGAAGCTGTGGCCGTCCAGCTCGAAACTCCGCGGTTCCACCTCGTGCCACCCGTCGGCGAGGAGCACACGGGTCACGTCGGGCTGCTGTCGTCGTGGGATCGCGCTCATCGTGTCTCCTCGGGGTGCTCTGTGGAGCTCGCGCTCACGCGGTGGAGAGGCCCGCTGCGACGACCGGGTCGAGGCTCGTGACCTGGAAGCGGAAGAACTCGCCGGTGTCCCATCGGTTGGTGCCGTAGTGCCATCCGACTCGTCCGGTGGTGGGGACGGTGAGTCCGTGATGGGTGCGGTGGCCGCCGAGGTCGCCACCGAAGCGGTGCCAGCCCCAGGTTCCCGTGGAGTCGGGGTCGCCCCAGCGGTCGAAGGCCAGCGCGGTGATGTGCCCGGCGGTGTCGAGCCCGTAGGTCACCTCGGTGGTGGTGGCGCCGAGGTGGTGGGTGACGGCGATCTGGTCCGGGCCCTGCGCCGTCCACCGGGTCCCGGTACGGGGGAGGAGGGCGGTGGGCAGCCAGATCGTCTCGCCGGCCAGTCGTCCGGCCGCGCTGCGGGTCACGTCCGTCCCAGCGGCACGCAGGAGCGGTAGTCCGAGCAGGCTCCATCGCATGGCGCCGACACCGTCGACGTAGCGATCGGAGCCGGCGATGAGACCGGCGACGCGGGCGTGCCAGATGAAGCCGCGGTGGGGGCTGAGGGTCTGCTCCGCGTGGAAGGGCAACCACCGGCGGACCTTGATGTGACCGCGCATCCGCAGGCGGGCGGTCTGGGTGAGCGCGGTGCCCGGGACGATGGCGGTGCGCAGGTACCGCTGGACCGGCTCGGGGAGCCCGGCGAGGTCGCCGACGGCGAACCCGCCCGGCTCGGGGGTCTGGAAGAGGCCGGCGCCGACCCCCTGGTCAGCGACTCGCGCGTCGCATCGCACCGGTCGAGAACCGTCGCCCCTCATCGGAGTGCGCTCGGAGGCCCGAGATCGCGACCCCATGCGATGCCGAGCCGATGGAGCAGGGCGTCGACCTCGTCCCACTCCTGGTCGCCGGCGTGGGTGCGGGCGAGCACTCGCACACGGGCGATGTCGGCGGCCCCGCGGCGCCAGCGCGCGATCCACGCGGCCTGGTCGTGATCCACGTCGGGTGCGCTCTCGTCGGTGTCGGCGTCACGAGGAGCTCGTCGGGGGTCGATCACGCTCACGTGGGGTCACCTGTTGCTGTCGCGTCGTACGTGCCGCGAAGCACCGGGGACCGGGGCACCGAACGATGTGTCCCGAGGCTAGTCCCTCAGCCGCGCGCACCATCCACATCCGGTCGACGGCTGCGGATGTTCCTGGCGTGGAGCCACACCGACGCCAGGATGAGGGGCACGTGGATCGCCGGCAGGGAGTGCGCGAACCACCTCGGCAGGTAGATGTCGGTGACCGCGACGTCGTCGGCCCCGAGGCGCCGCGCGACGTCGGTGAGCGGGCAGCGGAACCCGTTCGCGGCGAAGACGACGCACTCGCCGGCGACCACGGACGCCGCCACCGCCGCACGCCGGTCGGAGAGCCCGGCCAGGCCGGCCCACAAGACGTAGATCATGCATGCCTCGATGGAGAACCACGCCGCTGTGTGCACGACCTTGACCGCGACGATCGCGGCGGCCTGCGTGGGTGCACGTCCCGGGCCTGCGCGGGTCCTCACCCGTCGCGCTGGTCGGCGATGGTGCGCCGCGCCTCGTCGAGCTGGTCCTCGAGGACCACGATGCGGCACGCCGCGTCGAGGGCGGTGCCGTGGTCGAGGAGCTCCCGGACGCGGGCGGCCAGCCGGAGCTCGTGTCGGGAGTAGCGGCGGTGGCCTCCTCCGGAGCGCTCGGGGTCGAGGAGCTTCGCCTCGTCGAGGCTCCGCAGGAAGCCGGGGGTCGCGCCGACCATGTCGGCGGCCCGGCCGATGGAGTAGGCGGGGTAGTGCTCGTCGTCGAGCCGTTGCGTCACGGCCTCGGACTCTCGGGTCACATCACCTCCGACTGACGAGGGGCCCCGATGCACCTGGCACCGGGGCCCCTGGGGGATCAGGTCTGCACACTGTCGGCCGGCACGTGTGCCGGCCTCGTACCGCAGGAACCGACGAGCGGGTGCTGCGGGGATCGGGGGAGCTCGATAACCGAAGATCACCATCCGTTCCGACGAGTCGGTGAGTCCAGGCCGTGACGACCCGGACGATCTGACGGTGCGCCGACCTCCCTTCCCCGGAATCCGTGGGCATCGACGTGCATCACGGGCAGGTACGCGATCTCCCGCGTCTCTTGATCTTCTCGTTGTGCGACGCAGAAGCTACACCTGCGACTGAAAGCATGTCTAGCGTGGCGAACGGAGATTTTTCGTCGGAGAGGGCCTTGGGATCAGCGGACGCTCCCGTCCCGGTAGAACCACCGCCCGGCTTCCCGGACGAAACGGCTGCGTTCGTGCAGGACGCCGCTCTGCGGCCCCTCGCGGTGGTGTGCGCGGAACTCGACGACGCCGTCGGTGTCGAAGAGGCCGCCGCCCACGCGGTCGAGCACCTCCAGCTGCGTCCAGCGGATCGCGGGGTCGAGTGTCAGCGTCGCCGGGCGGGTCGAGGGGTGCCACGTCCGCAGCAGGTGGTCGACGTCGCCGCGTGCGAACGCCGTGAAGCGCGACCGCATGAGGGCCTCGGCAGTAGGGGCCGGGTCGTCGGAGCCGCCGAGATAGCGGCCGCAGCACGCGTCGAACGGTTCGGACAGGCCGCACGGGCACGGTCGGGAACGCACGACCCTTGAGTATGCCGTCCTTGCCGCCGACCCCAGCCTCTATAAGACTAGGCTAATATGAATCGAGGCGGCTCGGTGTGCCTTGGGCCGACGAGGACAACCTGGAGCACTCCGTCATGAAGTACACCGTCTCGATCGAGATCGCTCTGCCGCGGGAGCGGGTCGCCCAGCTCCTCGCCGACCCCGCGCACCTGCCGAACTGGCTGCGAGGCCTGGTGCTGCACGAGCCGCTGAGCGGCCAGCACGGGCAGGTCGGTACCGAGTCGCGCGTCGTGATGCAGATGGGGCAGCAGACGATGGAAGCCACCGAGACCATCACGCGCCGCGAACCGGCGAGCCTGCACGGGATCCCGAGGGACAGCGTCGTCCACTTCGACCGCGAGATCGTCGCGAAGGGCATGTGGAGCGCCGCGCGGGAGCGGCTGACGGAAACCGGTTCGGAGACGACGCTCTGGGCGAGCGAGAACGAGCACCGGTTCAGCGGCGTGATGATGCGCCTGGTCGGGCTCGTCATGCCCGGCGCCTTTCGCAAGCAGACGCGACAGCACATGCAGGACTTCAAGGCGTTCGCCGAACAGGGAACGGACGTCCGCGAAGCGACGGGCTGATGCAGCCGGCTGCACCGGTCGTGCTGCGCCGGGGCGGGGCGGGATTCGGGGTGTCAGGCAGCGGGCCGCGCGTCGTCGGCTCGGCGCCTCTGTTCGACCCGGTAGCCGGCGATGACGTGAGCAAGGCCTGCCAGGGCCACCACGATCGCAGCCAGAGGGAAGGCGGCGGCCGCGACGCACGTGGCGACGGCCCAGAAACCGATCACGAGGAAGAGCGCACGGTGATAGCGCTGCCGGGCGCCCCACGGACCGAGCCTCTCGGGGGTGCCGGCTCCCTGCTCTCCGGAATGCGGCTGACCCCACGCCAACAAGCTCGAGAGCGGAACCACGAAACGAGACGACACGTCCAACCCCCGATGAACCGCGAGGAGGGTCCCCCGACCCACCCGGTGACGGTACCGGGACGCCGCCTTCCGACGGGCGTTCTCGGGTCTCGACCACCCGGACGCGCCTCACCCCGTGACCACGGCGTTTCTCGGTGTCAGGTCGACACGGAGTGCCTGCATGGGTGCCCTGGGTCAGTGGGGTGACGCGGGGGAGAACGGAGAGCAGACTCCCGGGACCGCGATCTCTCACACCGTTCGACGAGGAGCGTGCGATGGGTATCGGCGTCACGAAGGTCATGCACGTGAAGATTCCCGTGACCGATCTTCAGATCAGTAACGTTGACCCATGAGTTCATCGAACACGACGAGCTCCGGGGGGCGGCTCTGCGGTCGATGTCGTCCAGGAGCGGAGCGAGATGCTCGGAGCCGACTACACGCTGGTGCAGGATCGTGGACCACATGAGGCTGTCATGGACGTGACCGATCCGGAGGGCACGCTGCTGCGCTTCTACTGGGTGGACGTCGCACACGAGCCGGACCTCTTTCTCGCGTTCGCGTTCAGAGACGACGGCCCGCCCGAATTGATCCATGAGCCACGGTTGCGGGCGCCCAGCGTTCTCGGTCGATGAGGGCCGACGGTGAGGCCTGCCGGCTTCCGAGAAGTGTGTGTCCGCGCAAGGTGGACAGTGCACCTCCGGACGCATGAGGGTCGGAAACGCTGACGCGACGGCGTCCTCACCGTCGAGCGACGGTCGATCTGGCGGCGCGGTAGGCGACACCGACGGCGTAGACGAGCAGTCCGGACAGCACGGCGTGCCAGGGGAGGGTGGCCACGAGGAGCAGACATCCGGCGGCGCCGGCGACCTGGAGCCAGCGCGGGAATCGGCGCTGCTCCGGCGGCTGGGTGAAGGCCGAGAGGTTGGCGATCAGGTAGTAGACGAGCACGCCGAACGACGAGAAGCCGATCGCGTCGCGCAGATCCACCGTGAGCACGAGGACCGACACGACGACGGCGATCGCGACCGCCGCGCGGTGCGGGACCTCGTGGCGTGGGTGGACCGCAGCGAGCCACAGGGGTAGGTCGGCTCCACGGGCCATGGCCAAGGTGGTCCGACCGACTCCGGCGATCAACGCCAGCAGCGCGCCGAGCGCCGCGGCCGAGGCGCCGACGGCCACCACGGGCACGGCCCAGGCCGAGCCCCCGACGGCGACCGCGTCGGCCAGCGGCGCCCGCGACGTCGCGAGCCGTTGCGGACCGAGCACGAGCAGGAGCGTGACCGCGACGACGGCGTACACCGCCACCGCGATGGCGAGGGCCGTGACGATGGCGCGCGGGATCGTGCGCCGTGGGTCGCGCACCTCCTCGCCCAGGGTGGCGATGCGGGCGTATCCCGCGAAGGCGAAGAACAGCAGTCCCGCCGATTGCAGGACGTCGTACGCGCTCCGACCTCCCACTGGATCGGCGACGAGGCCGGAGGTGCCGGGCGTCCCTCCGCTGAGTGCCGCGATGACCGTCGTCGTCAGAGCGAGCAGGACGACAGCGACGATCACGCGGGTGAGCCGGGCGGTGCGGGTGACCCCGCAGTAGTTGATCGCGGCGAGCGTGACGACGGCGGCCACGGCCGTCGGGCGCTGCCACGGGGCGGGCACGGCGTAGGCGGCGAAGGTCAGGGCCATCGCGGCGCAACTGGCCGTCTTCCCGACGACGAAGCCCCAGCCGGCGAGGAATCCCCACCAGTCTCCGAGCCGCTCGCGGCCGTAGACGTAGGTCCCTCCCGAGATCGGATACTGCGCCGCGAGCTGCGCCGAGGCGGTGGCGTTGCCGTAGGCGACTGCTGCGGCGACGACCAGTCCGATCAGCAGCCCGGCACCGGCGACCGATGCGGCAGGCGCGAACGCCGAGAACACCCCGGCCCCGATCATCGAGCCGAGGCCGATCAGCACGGCGTCGGGCAGCCCGAGCCGGCGCGCCAGCTGTGGGTCGGTCACCTCGGCTCCCTCGGTCGCCCTCCTGCGGGAGATGCATCAACTGTGTTTGATGGATTGGTCGGTCGGCGGGCATACTTCTGCCCGTGCCGAGCCCGGGTCAAGTCACCGCCCCGCCACCGTTCGTGGCGCTGGCAGCCCATCCCGTGCGCTGGCGCCTCATGACTGAGCTGGCCGGGAGCGACCACCGCGTCCGTGAGCTGGTCACGCGGCTCGGGCAACCGCAGAACCTGGTCTCCTACCACCTGCGGTTGCTCCGCGATGACGGGCTCGTCACCGCCACCCGCAGCTCCGCCGACCGACGGGACAGCTACTACCACCTCGACCTCGACCGCTGCGCCCACGAGCTGGCCGGCACCGGGACCGCGCTCCACCCGGCCCTGCGGACGAGCCGCACGCCGGTCGGACCTTCCCTCCGGCCACGGAGAGGGCGGCCCCTGTCCGTCCTGTTCGTCTGCACCGGCAACAGCGCTCGCTCGCCGGCGGCGGAGGCCCTCCTCACGCTCCGCTCGGCAGGCGCGGTCCTGACGAGGAGCGCGGGCAGCCGACCCAAGGAGCACCTGCACCCCGACGCCGTCCGCGTGCTCCGCGAACGGTTCGACGTCGACGTGTCCACCCGGCGGCCGCGTCACCTGGACGACGTCGCCGGCGAGTCCTTCGATCTCGTCATCACGTTGTGCGACAAGGCGCGGGAGGTCTGCCCGGAGTTCTCCGGCCCCGTCCGACGGATGCACTGGAGCATCCCGGACCCCGCGGCCGTCGACGCCCAGGGCTACCCGGCCTTCGAGCGCGCCGCGAACGACATCGACACGCGCGTCGGGCACCTGCTGCCGGTCCTCGCCGCGACCGCACAACGAGAGGGTGAGCCGTGATCCCACCGGAGGAGTACGCCAGCGTCCGCTACCTCGTCGAGGACGTCGGGGCCGCGATCGACTTCTACACCGGGCACCTGGGCTTCACGCTCCACATGAGCGCCGCGCCCGCCTTCGCCGACGTCCTGCGTGGTCGACTCCGGCTCCTGCTGTCCGGCCCCGCGAGCTCCGGTGCGCGCGCGACCCCCGACGACGCCTCGGCACCCGGAGCCAATCGCATCCATCTCGTGGTCGACGACCTCGACGCCGAGATCACCCGCCTCCGCGCCGCCGACCTGGACTTCCGCAGCGATCTCGTCGCCGGACCGGGAGGCCGTCAGGTCCTGATCGGCGACCCCGACGGCAACCTGGTCGAACTGTTCCAGCCGGCGAGCTCGCGCAAGGTCGGACCGACGACCGGGACCATCTGAGGGAGCGGCCGGTGAGTCGAGGCGTCAGAAGTCGACGACGGTAATGGCGGGGCAGACGTTGGTCGGGGCCTGGTTTGACGTTGCCGCTGTTCACGCCCGGGCTCCCCCGTGGCCGCACCGGCGTCGCAGGTGGGCGGTGACGGCGTGACGCTCACCCGTGCGGCCCAACGACCCTCCGGACGACTCGTTACGCCATTCGGACCTGTGTCTCGGCAGGCAGAGGTGCTCGACCTGCGGGAGCTCGACGAGCGTGGAGTAACGCACGCTCACGCAGGCCCTGCGGCCTTCCCGCTCTTCTAGAGTCGGCGACGACGTGGCTGACCGGCCATCGATCGCGCAGGACACCGAAGGTGATGCCGTGAAGCCGTTCGTGATCAACCGGAGTGGTCGCCTCGTCTTCCCGGCCAACTTCTTCGGCGAGCTGGACTTCACGGTCCTCGACACACTCGAGCAGTTCACCGCCGTCATCGAGCGGGACTTCGAGGCGAAGGCCCCGACGGGGACCGACATCCTCCACCGGGTGGAGAGCGGCTCCTACCCGAGCCGCTTCGAGCTGCTGCGCGACCTCGGCCAGAACCTGTTCTGGGTCAACCGGTACTCGATGACGATGTTCGACAAGCGCCCGATGCGGTGGCGTGACGTGCCCCGGCACCGCGACGACGTCTTCCTCCCGGTGCTGACCCCGTGGGAGGACCGTGACCGCAAGGTCGCGGCGGTCGAGCGTGCGTTCCACGAGCTGCCGTCCCGCTGGGTCGCCGACACCGAGGACCGGATCTTCGCCCTGCTGTTCGACGTGTTCCGGCACAAGCTGCACCACGCCACCGAGCTCCCGGCGATCAAGCCGACCGTCGCCGAGTTCCTCGCGCAACCCGATGCCCTGACCTTCGTCATGCCGGACCACGATCCCGATCACCACCTCTTCCCGGTGGACGAGATCTTCGACGCCGACGAGGAGGTGCCCGAGCTCGAGGCCCTCACGCGCTGGGCGATGGTGCTGCACAACCTCTATCCGTGGGACGGCTCCCGGACCACGTTGCGCCACCCCGCCGACATCGGTCCCGACGACTTCGTCGTCACCTTCCACCCGCGCAACCGCGACGTCATGGCGTTCATCGACCGGGCCAAACAGGCCCGCGACACCGGCCCCGCCGTCGTGGAGACGCCGCGAGAGCCGGTCGAGACGGTGGCGCCCCGGACGCCGTACCCCCCGGTGAGGGTGCGCGAGGCCTTCGCGGTGCGGCCCGCGCTGGAGGCCCTGGCCGTGGTGCGCGGTGAGCACGTCTGCGACAACGTCGACGTCATCCGCAACGCCAGCTTCTCGTGGTCGCCGATGAGCGCCGAGGAGATCGGCCGCAAGACCGGGATCCGCCAGCGGCGCTACACGTCGCGCGAGCCGCAGCACCTCGCGTTGGACGCCGCGCGAGCGGCGCTCGGGAAGTCCGGCCGGTCGCCCGACGAGATCGGCGCGGTCCTGGTCAGCACCTGCACCAGCAACCGCCAGATTCCCTCCATCGCCTGCTGGGTCTCCGGTGAGCTGGGGCTGGCGCAGACCCACACGTCGATGGACATGGTCGCCGCCTGTGCCGGGCTGCCCTACGGGCTCGCCGAGGCGGTCCGGCAGATCCAGGAGGTCCGGCGGCCCGTGCTGCTGGTGTGCGTCGAGAAGTTCTCCGACAAGATCGGGAGCGCCCGCACGTCGAGAATGATCTTCGGCGACGGGGCGTCGGCGATGGTCGTGGCCCCGGCCGCGGAGGGCGCCCCGGTCGACGTCGAGGTCCTGCAGACCTACGCGAGCGGGCCGGCGTCGGAGGTCAATTCGATCATCTGGCCGAATCCGGAGTTCGACAACGACATCACCGTCTACGGCCCCGAGGTCAAGTCGCTGGTGCAGCGCTACCTGGACCAGATGCTCGGCGAGCTCTCCGAGCAGACCGACCCCGACGACCCCGGCCGCAGCCTGCTGGAGAGCATCGAGCTCATCGTCCCGCACCAGGCCAACAAGACGATGATCCTCGACCTGGCGGCGAAGGCCGGGCTGTCGGCCGACCAGCTCTACTTCAACATCGAGTCGATGGGCAACGTGTCGGCCGCGAGCATCCCCATCGCCATCCACGATGCCGTGCGCGACGGCGCGATCGACCGCCCCTCGAGGATCTTCGCTCCCGGCTTCGGGGCCGGGGCCGTGGGCGGCTACGCGGTCCTCCGCATCGACCCCGCGATCGTGGCCGACGAGGTGGTGCTCGACTCCGTCGAGAAAGACCGCGGAGGTCCGGCACGCCGGGCACCGACCACGACCGATGACGTCCGGGTGGCGTTCGGCGAGTAGCGCCGCCGGCCGCGCCCAGTTCCCCTCGTCGCGACATCCGTGTGGCTGCACGGCAGGAACGGGTGGGGCTGCCGGATGCGAATCGTTCGGTCCAGAATTCCTGCCCGTCGAGAACGCGCTCGTGGGGTCCGGAGGGGAGTAGCGTCCCGTCGACCGAGAGCTTTCCGTGTGCTGGCGTTCGAGTCGGTGCCGTCCTCGGCGTTTCCCACGTTCGGTCGCCGAGGCGGTCGGGGACGGGAGCACCGACATGATGTCGGTTCCTCGGATGCCGCAGCTCGTGGCGGATGTCGCCCCGTTGCGCCTGACCCTCAAGTCGACCGCGCCGATCACCGGCTACGTCGACGGCGGGTGGTGGCCGCACTCCCGGGACCTCGGAGCCGAGGCGGGCGATCTCGCCCGCGCCCTCACGCTGCGGTTGGGTCCGGTGCGCGAGATCGCCTACGCACTCGACACGTGGGAGTTCGCTCCTGCCCGTGTCGCGATCGACGTGACCACCCAGGGCCGGTGGGTCAGACTCGTGGGGTTCGCGTCGCAGGATCCGCATGTCGTTCTGGTGACCGGGCAGTCCGGGCGGACGCTGGGTCTGCTGGTGGTTCCTCCGGAGGCGCCGGACCCGGCGGGGCACGACGCGATGAACCGGGCTGCGCGCGCAGGCAACGAGGAGAGCCCGACGGCGTTGCTCGCCGCGGCCGGTGTCCGGCCGGTCCTGCGGATTCCCGCTCCACGCCACCCCCGCGACGCCGCACCGCACGGCACGAGCCCCTGATGAGCCGACGACGGGCCGACCGCGTCTTCGACCGTGCCTAGCGACCGTCCCGCTCCGCGCCACGGGTCTGCCCCCTGCGAATCACCGGGACGACAGCGGTCGGTGCCGGGCTCCGCGCCCGGCGCCCCACCGACGGTTCCCCCGATTCCTCGCAGCAGTCCCGTAGGCGTGCTCCGGATCCGCCGGCCTCGTGCACCGTGGTCGGCGGCGTCGGGGTCGTCGGCGAGCCGATGCCCGGCGAGACCCGGTCAGCTCCCATCCCCCCGGTGGGTTGGCCGGGTTCTCGGGCAGCAGATAATTCGCTACGTGTGGCCGCTGCGGTGTGGTCGGCTCTGCATCGGGTCGACCGTGCCGTCCAGGAACTTGTGGGCGACATCGGTGAGGCGCTCGCCGTGGCTCCGGGCATAGCTGCGGAGCAGCGAGAAGGCCTCGTCCACCTCGATGCCCCCGCGTTCGGCGAGCATTCCCTTGGCCTGCTCGATGATCACACGGCTGTCCAGGGCCGTCTGCAGCTGTTCGACGAGCTGGCTCAGCGTGTCGGCGGTGCGGTCCTTGATGATGCTGATCGTCGCGATGTCCGCGAAAGCCTGAGCGGTGAGCAGGTCGGTCTCGGACACCGCGCCCGTCTCGTCGCCGAAGAGGTTGAGCGCGCCGATCACCGTGTCCCGGACCCGCATCGGTCGGGTGTGGACCGATCGGTAGCCGCGGTCGTGGGCGTGGGCGCTGAACGTCGGCCACCGCCCTCTCGCGCGGTCGAGGTCGAGGCAGGTGACGGGCTGGCCCTGTCGGAAGGTGTCGAGGCAGGGGCCCTCGTTGTTCTGGAGCTGGAACAGCTCCAGCAGCTCGGTGCGCTCGTGGGAGGACGCCACCGTGTGGAGCGTGCCCTTCCGGTCGGTCACCATGATCCCGGCGGTGTCGACGGCCAGCAGCTCGACACAGGCGGTGCTGAGGTTGTACAGCAGGTCGATCACGTCGTAGTCGGCGACGAGGGTGTCGGCGAGGCTGACGAAGACCTCCCCGAGCCGCTGCTCGCGTGGCTTGCCCATGACGTCATTGTCACCGGAGCCCTCGGTGACCGCCCGCCTGGACCGAGCGCGGAGTGCTACCCGGGGCCGGTCCGGTCGAGGACCTCGGTCCCTGCCTCGCGGGTGATGAGTCGGCGGGCGAGGTCGGTGAGGGGTTGGTCGGTGGCGTGGGCGTGGTCGCGCAGCCGGATGAAGGCCTCGCCCATGTCGAGGTCTCCGACTTCGGCGAGGAGGCCCTTGGCCTGTTCGATGATCGCCCGACGGTTCAGGGCGGTCTGGAGCTTCGCGGTGACGGCGTGCTCGGCGTGGAGGTCGCGTTCCTGCAGGATGGTGATGGTGGCGGCATCAGCCAAAGCCTGAACCGCCCGCAGGTCGGGCGGGGGTATCGCGGCGGGGGCGGCGCCGAAGAGGTTCAACGCGCCGATGGTGTGACCGCGCAGGCGCATCGGTACCGCGTGCACCGATCGGAACCCTTCCTCGGCAGCATGGGCTGTGAACCGTGCCCATCTGTCGCCCACGGCCAGATCGGGAGCGCTGACCGGCCGGCCGCTGCGGTAGCAGTCCAGGCAGGGCCCCTCGTCGGCCTGGAGCTGGAAGAGCTCGACCAACCGGGCCGCCTCGCTGGAGGACGCCACGAGGCGCAGGGTGCCCTGGTGGTCGGAGACCAGCAGTCCTGCTGCGTCGGCGGGGAACAGCGCGACGCAGTCGGTGGTCAGCCGGTGCAGCAGGTCGAGCAGGTCGAAGTCCGCCACGAGCGTGTCGGCCACGTGGATCAACGCCGCGAGCAGCGCCGTTTCCCGGTTCTCCCCGGCCGTTGCCATCACTTCTCCTTGGCGAACCGCAGCGTACGGGTCACGACGTCGCCGGCCACCTCGTCGATGGGCCGGTCGTGGACGAACGCATGAGCTCGCAGGGTGGCCAGCGCGTCATCGGGGGAGACGTCGAGCTGAGCGATGATCATTCCGGTCGCCTGGTAGACCTCCGGGCGCTCCAGCGGCACATCGGCCAACCAGCCCTCGACGTCCACGTCGACGCCGCCCTCGGGGCTTGCGTTCTCGGGGGCTCCGGCCGGGTCCAGCGTCCCCCGGGGGCGCATGTCCAGCACGGCCCAGAACGCGGCGTCCGACGCTCGGAGCGCGCGAGCCACGTCGTCCGGTCCGAACGCCAGAGGCCGGTCGCGGTAGAAGTCGAGCACACCGATGCTGATCGGCCCGCCGAGTAGCGGCACGACATACATCCCCCGCGCCACGGTCTCCCGCACGGCAGCGGCGGCGAACACCGGCCACTTCTCGTGGACACCGTCGGCGATGTCGGGAACCAGCACCGGAGCAGCGGAGGTGAACGCCTCCACGCACGGCCCCTCGGCCAGGCGGAGCTGTAGTTCGTCGATCCGCGCCGCCACCTCGTCGGTGGCCCAGATCATGGCCTGTCTGTCCGGGCTGACCATCGCCGTGATCGCCGCCCCGGTCACGGGCAGAGCGTCGACACAGAGCTCACAGATGAGCTGAGCCGCCCGAGCCCCACCCGCGGCCAGCGCCGCGGCGAGTCCCTGCTCGAAATCGGGCCGCCCTCGTCCGGTTGTCATGTCTGACACCACTCACTGGTCGGGATGGCCGCGCCTGAGAAGCCGCGCTGAGCCGCCCGACACATCTCGTGAGGCAACCACGCCTGGGCGTCAACCGTACCCCCGGCCCGACCTCCCACGGCCGCCGCGGTGGGACCGAACCGTCACCGGCCCGCACCGAGGAGCGTTGTACCGTCACCTGCCCCACGACCTCAGGAGCGTCATGGTCTTCGGCCTGGCTCGGACAGTCCTCGGCTCAGTCGTCAAATTCGTCGCGATGGCCCTGGCTCCGGTCGTCGGTGTCCTCGCGTGGGGGGCGGTCGAAGACGGGATGGACAAGAGGAAGACCAGGAACAAGGACGACGCAACCGGTAGATAGGCGCTGTCGCGCGGCTGAGCGCCCGATCCCGGGAGGATCGTGTCGGCGCTCGACGGCGGCTCAAGGGTGCCGGGACGGCTGGGATGCGTGTCCCAGATGCACTCGTGGTCTTCTCTGTGGCCTCAATGGTCTGAGCTCGTGGTCGTCCGGGCGGTTGCGGGTGGTGAGCCACACCGTGACATCGCCGTCCTGCGTCGGGATCGAGAGGTCGGCTTCGACGCCGGCAGCCTGGAGGATGTCGCGCAGGACAGGTGTCATGCACCGCTCGGCGGCGGTGGGGCCGGCCTGGGTGGTGGGTCGCGGGCCGACGCTCCACCACACCTCGACGTGATCGCGCCGGACCACGATCAAGGGACCTCGATACCGCCAGTCGTCGACGGTCTCCTCGGTGCCGACGAACGTGTGGGGCTGGAAACCGGCGGCGACCAGCTCGGCGTGCACGTCGTCCGCCAGGCGAAGCAGCGCTTCTGCCGAGGGTGGATCGGGCTGCTGAGCGGGTGGCTGATCTGTGGCGTCGCTGACGGGCACGAGGCGTTCCCCCAGGTGAGAACGGGACGATCGCACCTGGGTCCGGGGCGCGCGCGTGTGACTCGCCAACTATGGGCGGAGCGCCACGGAGAGGCAACGGACCGCGCCGAGAGTCGGCTCGTCCGACAGGCCTCCGACGCGTCCGGTGCCGGGTGCGCGTGACGTCCCGTGCTGTGGGCGCCGTCGTCGACGAGGACGATGAGTCCGTGGCCCTCTCCCGCGCTCGCGCCAAGGATGTGTCGCGGGCCGCGTTGGTCGAGGTCGCGCACCTGACCGGCAAGGACGCCGAGAAGGTCGTCGCGCTGCGTCGTGACGGTGACGAGTGGGTGCTGGATGTCGAGGTCGTCGACCTGCGCCGGGTCCCCGACACCACCGACTTCATGGCCACCTACCGGGTCCACCTCGATGACGCGGGCAACGTCCTGCGCATGCAGCGCGTCCGTCGCTACGTCCGTGCGTGGGTCGGCGACCAGAACTGAGCACGGATCGAGGGTCACCCCCGGGTGGCGGCGAGGACGTGCGCGTAACCCTCCGGGCTGATGCGGGCGTCGATCAGGCGGGGACCCGCCCGGACGTGGTCGAGCTCGTTCCGGAGCGCCTGCCGGCCCTCCACGGCGACAGCCCGCATCCCCATGCCGGAGGCGATGGCCGCGAAGTCGGTCGGGCCGTACCGGACCGCGTCCGCGTCACCCTGCCCATCGGTCTGCTTGATCTCGATGAGGCTCAGTGCGCTGTCGTTGAAGACCACGACGGTGATGTCGAGGGCGAGCCGGACGACGGTCTCGAGCTCGGCCAGGGTCATCCCCAGTCCGCCGTCGCCGACGAAGCACACCGCCGGGGAGCCGGGGCGGGCGAGCGCCGCGCCCACCGCGGCGGGCAGGGAGAACCCCATGGTGGCCAGGCCGTTGGAGATCAGGACCTGGCGCGGGGCGGTCGCCTCCCACAGCGGCATCGCCACCAACATGTGCGCGCCGGCGTCCACGGTCAGCGTGGTCGAACGGTCGCTCGCCCGCGCGACCTCGCGCACGACGTCGTGGGGTCCGAACGCGCCACCTCCGGTCTCGAGCGCGTCGAGGGTCTCGCGGCGGGCGTTCTCGGCCTTGTCCGGTTCCCAGCGGTGGATCACGCCGGCGAGCACGGTGGGAAGGGTGGTCGTGAGGGGCCCGACGACGATCTGGGGTTCGCCGAACCAGCTCCCGTCGACGGGCTCGGGATGCAGCATCACGACCGGCGCACCGTGTGGCCACGGAGCGGGGATCAGCTCGACGGGGTCCACGCCCACGGCGAGGACGAGGTCGGCCCGGTCCAGCAGCGGGCGCTCCAGTACCCCTCCGGTGAACAGGCCCGCGGACCGGGAATCCGGTACTGCGCCCTTGGCCTGGTAGGTGCACAGGACGGGCAGGCCCGTCGACACCAGGGCATCGGCCAGGCCGGGGTGGTTCGCTGCGGCAACACCGACGAGGACGACCGGACGCTCCGCCCGGGACATCATCGCGGCTGCTCGGCCCGCCGCCGCCTCGTCGACAGCCGGGTCGACGGTCGATGGCGGCGGCGGGCTGCCCGGGGCGGTCGGATCCATGACCAGGTGCACCCCGCCGGCCGGTCCTCGACGAGCAAGATCGATCGCGGCAGCCGCGACGCCTGCGGGGTTCTCCGTTCCCAGCGAGCCCGACCACTTCGCGATCGGTCGGGTCATGGCCTGCTCGTCGAGGCGCTGGTGCGCCACGCGGGGAGCGGACCGTTCCGGGACGGTGTCGCTGACGAGCACGAGCGGAGCCCGGTCGAGCGTGGCCTGAGCCAGGCCGGTGGTGGCGGCGGTCGCTCCTGGGCCCCGGGTGACCACCGCCGCCCCCGCCGTGCCGGTGAGCAGCCCGTGCGTCGAGGCCATGATCGCGGCCGCGGTCTCGTCGTGGGTCAGGACGAACCGGATGCCCTCCTCGGCCGCCGCTCCGACGACGTCGAGGTTCGCGCCTCCGCCGGGGACCCCGAACAGCACCGACGTCCCGGCGTCACGCAAGGCGCGGGCGAGGGCGGTCGCGATCGTCCGCGAGCTCACGGTCGACTCGCCCGCGGTCGATGACGGGGAGCAGGCATCTGACCGGTGGCGCTCCGTTCGCGTGCGGGGGTCGGCAGCGTTGTGCGCTGGATCACGGAAACCTACGCTCGCCCCGGGATGATCCACCAGCACCGCCCGCCGGGAGGCCAGTCCGTGAGCATCACCGTCGCCAACATCCGAGACGTCGCCGAAGGGACCCAACCCGGACAGTTCACCGTCGGCGACCGCGGGGCCATCACATCGTTGGCGGACCTCGACCCGATCTACCGACAGCTCCTCGACGAGCCGGTCACGGCGACGGTGGCGGTGGTGGGGCGCGACGGCCTGCCGAATCTCACGCCGGTGTGGTTCGACTACGAGGGCGAGCTGGTGCTGCTCAACCTCGCCCACCACCGCAAGAAGGTGGACTGGCTGCGCGCGACACCGCACGCGACGTTCCTGCTGATGAACCCGCAGAACACCTATCACTGGGTGTCGATCAAGACCACCGTCAGTCGTGAGATCCCCGAGGACCATCCCGAGGACGGCTCACGCGTCACCGACCACATCAACCGCATCTGGCGGAAGTACACCGGCCAGGACTCCGCCTACGGGCTGCGCGACGAGTCGGTCAGCGAGAGCCGCATCCTCTTCGAGCTGTCGGTGGACAAGATCGCGACGTTCGGGCGTCCCTGAACGATGGGCTCGATGCCGCGGGTGGCCGTCGTCGGCGGCTCCATCGGAGGGCTGACCGCGGGCCTCCTGCTGCGCGACCTGGGCTGCGATGTCCGGATTCACGAGCGGTCACGCTCCGAGCTCGACGCCCGGGGGGCCGGCATCGCCGTCCTCGACGCGACCATCCGCTACTTCCGTGAACGGACCGTCGTCGATCCGGACACGTTCTGCTCCCGCACAGGGTGGATTCGCTATCTGTGGCCCGACGGGTCGCGCCGCTACCAGGCCGAGCACCCCTACCGCTTCTCGTCCTGGAACGCGATCTACCGCGAGCTGCTGCGCCTGTTCGACTCCGAGCGCTACCACCTCGCCCGCGAGATGACCTCGTTCCGGCAGCTCGACGGGGGCGTCGAGATCACCTTCGCGGACGGGACCCGCGACCGGTGCGACCTGCTCGTCGCCGCCGACGGCATCAATTCGCTGACCCGCGAGACGCTCTTCCCCGCCGTCCGGTCGCACTACTCCGGCTACGTCGCCTATCGCGGCACCGTGCCCGAGGGGGACCTACGGCCGGAGACGTTCGACGAGCTCCGCGACGCGATCACCTACCAGGTGATCCGCGACAGCCACATCCTCGTGTACGCGATCCCGGGCCCGGGAGGAACCGTCCAGCCGGGAACTCGGCTGTCCAACTACGTCTGGTACCGCAACGTCGACGCCGGAGAAGCCTTCGACCGCCTGCTCGCCGGCCGGGACGGTCAACCGCGGAAGGTGTCGGTGCCGCCCGGTCTGCTGGCCGGGGACGCCATCGAGGAGTTCCGCGCCACCGCGACCCGGGAGCTCGCGCCGGCGATCGCCGAGGTCGTCACCGGCGCGCGAGAGCCCTTCGTCCAGGCGGTCTACGACATCGACGTCCCCGCCATGACCGCCGGCCGGGTCGCCATCCTGGGCGATGCGGCGTTCGCGGTGCGCCCCCATGCCGCGGCCGGGACGGCCAAGGCGGCCGCCGACGCATGGGCCCTCGCCGACGCGCTCGACGATGCCCGGGGCGACGTCCCGGCCGCTCTCAAGACCTGGGAGTCAGCCCAGCTGGACCTCGGTCGCCGACTCCTCGAGCGATGCCGCGAGATCGGCCGGCGCTCGCAGATCGACAACCGATGGGACCCGAGCGACCCCTACCTCATCTTCGGTCTCCACGAGCCCGGCCGATGACGGGACTTCGTGTCGGCTCATGGGGAGGCACGTTCCTGGCTCGTCCCGTGGTTGGTCTCGCGACCCGTCGACCCGCCGTACCAGTCCAGGCAGACCACCGTGGCGTCGTCGCGCAGGTTGCCGCCGGTGATGCGGAGCACGGCCGCGCCGAGCGCGTGCACGACCTCGCGGGGGTGCAGATGGGCCGTGTCCCGCAGGGTGGACTGGAAGTCCAGATCCGCGGCGTGCCGTTCGAGCATCCCGTCCGTCACGAACACCATGCGGTCGCCGGGCTCGAGCGCGAGCGCCTGCACCCGGAAGGACCTGCCCGGCTCGAGGCCGAACGGCATGTCGACGGCCAGCTCGATCTCCTCGACCCGACCGTGGCGCAGCCGGAGGGGGCTCGGATGACCGGCATTGACGACGACCGCGGTCTTGCGGTCCAGGTCGATCCGCACCACCTGGCCGGTCACGAACCGGCCCGCCGAGGAGTACGCCGCCAACTCGTCGTTGGCGCTGATGACCTGCGAGTGCAGATCCGATCCCCGCCCGTCGGGCGTTGCGGAGCGCGCCGACGAGGACCGTGGCGAGCATCGCCGCTTCGACGTCGTGACCCGCGGCGTCGGTGATCGACAGGTGCAGGGTGCCGCGATCGAGCACGTAGTCGAACGTGTCGCCACCGACGGTGCTGGCAGGTTCGAGCCAGCCCGCGAAGGTGAACTGCCCCGCATCGCAGGTGAAGGCGGCGGGCAGGAGCCGTCGCTGAATCTCGGCGGAGAGCGACAGGGCAGTGGTGCGTTGTCCCCATTCGAAGAGATCCGTGTAACGGCGATTGACGACGACGATGTGCCCGAGGATGTGTCCGATGCCCGCGATGTCCGCGATCTGCTCGGGGGTCGGGCGGGTGGTGAGCATGAGGTCCATCGCTCCGACGACGTCTCCGCGAACGGTTACGGGAGCGGTCACCCGTGCGCCCTCCTCGAGCTCCCGGACCGGGTCGCGGTCGGGCGTATCGGTTCCTCCAGTTGGCGACGGACACGCCGACAGAGGAACGAACTCGGTCACCAGAGGTTCGGCACCGGTAACTCCGCGGTCGTCCGGCGCGACACGTGTGACATCCAGTTCGCCCTCCAGCCCCGGGGGTTGACCTCGCAGGGGCCGTTGACGCGCCTGCTCTCGCTCAGAGTGAGGTGCCGATGGCGATCAGCCTCGTGGTGACATCGAAGGGGCTGCGGGTGCAGTTCACGGGGGCCGACCGGGTCGCGGCCTGCTCGTGGGGGCTCGACGTGCCCTTCGAGCGGGTCGTCGGGTCGCGGGTGATGACCCGGTCCGAAGCTGTCGCCTCGAGTCCTTGCCTTCCGTGCCTCGGCTCCTGGTGGCCGGGGCGGCTGCGCGCCGGCTCCTGGGGGATCGGTGAACGCCGACAGCTCTGGGGCGTCCGCCGGGGTGAGCACGTCGTGGTCGTCTACCTCTCGGGACGTCCGTTCCACCGTCTCGTCGTGGACGTCGAGGATCCCCAGGGGGCGCACCTCGGCATCGAGGCCGCGCTCCTACACAGCAAGAAGAACACCGCTCGGCAGTCGCTGCGCGGCATCCGGCACGGACGCACCGTCCACGACGGCGGCCTCACCGGCCGTGCGCAGCGCTGAGAGCACTCCGCGATCGGCACGTTGGATCGTTGCCTCGAGCTCGGCGCGGCCAGAATGATCGACCACTCGAGTCGGCCTCGACATCGCCGCCCGGTAGGCGATCGCGGCCTCGACCGGCGCACCGCGAGATCCACCACTGTGGGCGTCGGGGCTGGCCATCGGGTCAGTCGGTCCGGCTCTTGAGGGCCGTCGCCGCGGGGCTCGTCGTCGTCGGCTCCCTGTCGGATCAGTGCGACGTCACGCACGCGTTGGTCCGGCACGGCTGATGTCACGGAGGGCACCGCCCTCCCTGGCGTAGACGTGTGGGAGCGCGTCACCTACGAGTGGACCGACTCGATCGTCCGCGGGGTGCTCACGGATGGAAGGATCTCCAAGCCGGGGGGCACGTTCGAACTCCGTGTCGAATCGCACGGCGACGGCAGTCGCATCATCGAGGATTACGACCGGCAGTCGAAAACGATACTCGGACGTTGCCTCGGCGCCATTTTCCAGTTGAGAGGCGGCGCGCCGATCAAGCAAACTCTCCGACAGGTCCACGGGGCGCCGGGCTGATCGACGTTCGTTCTCAGGTCATCTCTCAATGCGTTGGAGCTTGAGGACTAGCGAGGGCACAGGTGACGGGTGGCGGCGGTGTACCAGGCTGGGGCGTGCTCGCGGGTCTGGGCGAGCGAGATCGGGGCTCGATCCTGACTGGACGCCCAGAGCTCCATTGCGTCCCGTAGTGCCTCGTGTCGTCCCAGCTCTGCCGCGCCTGCGCCGTCGATGTCCCGCTCGTCCATCCTGAGTCTCCCGTCCTGGGAGGCGGCCCTGCCCTGCCCGGCAGCGCGCGGGGCGGTCCCTCGGCTGACCTGACCGGCGATCGACCACCCCGGTTGATATTCAGGGCATCGAGAGACACCCCGGTGAAGTTACGGGATGGCTTCGATCGAAGGGGGAAAGCGTCCGGATGTGGGTGTCTGCAGGTCCATCTGCTCTCATCGCCAGGCATCGAGCGCAACAGCGATCGGCATTTGCTTCCGATGATGAGCCGACGGTCTATTCCGCGGCCGGACGATTCTGCTCGACCACAGGCAGCCATCGATTCTGCGTCGTAGGAGTCACCATTTGGAGGTCCCCCGCCCGGGATCGGCCACGCACGATGAAGCCCGCTGGCGTGAGGGGCGCGAGCGTCGGTTGAGGCCGTTGAGACGCATGAGGTGGTATGAGCGCAGAGGCTGTCTACGTTGATCCTGACGACCTCGCCTCCGGGCCCCACCGGACGATGGCGGTTGTCGGTTCCTCACCCGCGGTGAGGCCCGGCGAGAGCACCATCGAGGTCGAGTCCGGTGCCCTGTCGGTCGTGGAAGCGCCGGCGCCCGGCGTCGACCCCGACGTGGCCGAGGAGTTCGTCCGGCTCTTCCACACCGAGAACCCCGCGGCCGGCCCCGCCGAGCCGCGCATCGCCGCGGTGCGCGAGGAGATCGCCCGCACCGGCACCTACGTGCACACGCACGCCGAGCTCGAGTTCGGCGCGCGGATCGCGTGGCGCAACTCCGCGCGCTGCATCGGGCGCCTGTACTGGCGCAGCCTGCACCTGCGTGACCGCCGGCACGTCACCGTGCCCGACGAGGTCGCGCAGGAGTGCGTCGGGCACCTGCGCGACGCCACCCGTCGGGGGCGTATCCGCTCGACGATCACGATCTTCGCTCCCGACGGGCCCGCGGGGCCCGGGCCGCGGGTGTGGAACGAGCAGCTGATCCGCTACGCCGGCTACCGCGCCGGTGGCCGGGTGCTCGGGGACCCGCGCTACGTCGGCTTCACCGACACCGCGCGCTCGCTGGGGTGGCTGCCGCCGAGCCCGATGGGGCGCTTCGACGTCCTGCCGCTCGTGGTCAGTGGTGGTGGTGAGCACGCGGCGGCGGGCCCGCAGTTCTTCGAGGTGCCCGGTGACGCCGTGCTCGAGGTGCCGCTGGCCCACGCCGAGCACCCGTGGTTCGCCGAGCTCGGGCTGCGCTGGCACGCCCTGCCCGTCATCAGCAACATGCGCCTGGACATCGGCGGGATTCTCCTACCCGGCGGCGCCGTTCAACGGCTGGTACATGGCCACCGAGATCAGCGCCCGCAACCTCGCCGACAGCGACCGCTACGACATGCTCGGCGAGGTGGCCGAGTCCATGGGCCTCGACACCTCCAGCGACCGCACCCTCTGGCGCGACCGCGCGGCGATCGAGCTGACCGCCGCGGTGCAGCATTCCTTCGACGAGGCCGGCGTCTCCCTCGCCGACCACCACGGCGAGTCGCGGCGCTTCCTGCGTTTCGTCGAGAAGGAGGAGGCCGCCGGTCGCCACTGCCCGGTCGACTGGAGCTGGATCGTCCCGCCGATCTCGGGCGGGCTCACCCCGGTGTTCCACCGGTACTACGACGAGCCCACCGACACCGGCCCGATGTTCCGCCTCGACGACCAGGCCGCGGCCCGCGGGCAGGGCTGCCCGGTCTGACCACCGCCGGACCCCAACACCCCCTGCCAGACCCTGCGAGCAGAGCCTGCATCTCGGCGATCGGTCAGGTGTCTCCGGCGGACGCGAGTGCGGCGGTCATGAGCTCCGGGTCCACCCAGGCCGTGGTGTCGATACCGTTCTCACGGGCCCGGTCCACCAGGTCCAGAAGGCGCGCGGCGTGGGCGGTCGCCTCGTGGGGGAGGTCTTCGCGGCGAGCTCGTCGCAACCCTTCCTGTGCCCGGGTGATCCCTTCGTGCAGGGCCGTCTCGAACATCGACACCCATCCTCTCCGACCTCGAACCAGCGCGGCCCACGGGCCTGACCGCCATCAAGCCCTGGTCGTCGCCGGGTGGCGAGAGGCTCTCGGGCCCGAGGGACCGGGCCGTCCGGCCTGGACCGGAACAGGACCGCCACCGCTGCCGACCCGCCGACGACGCCGTCCTGCAGGTACTGGGACCCACGCCCCCCTCATGACCGGGTCGGAAGGTCCCTACCGGGAACGCCCACCCCCCAGCATCGTCCCCGCCACGAAGCGGAAGGAGATGGTCATGCCGACCGTCATGGAACGACGCAGGACCGGCTGGGACGTCGGGCTCGGGATTCTGTTCCTCGGTGGGCCACCAAAACGTCGGCGCGCCATGCCCCGGTGCTGAAGCTACGGGCGAGCCTGTTCGTGCCTCAAAGGGGCGGTCAGCCCGCGATCAAGGCGTACGCCTCGTTGCTCCAGACTCCGCGCCGCACTGACCGCCTCAGGTGACACGAAAGACCGGCCAGCCGATCTCGGTGCGCCACGCAGCAGGGTCGCCTGCGTCACGAGGGCCGACGACGTAGACCTCCAGCACCGGCCCGGCCACCGACATCGCGTTCTCCACCACCCAGGTCCCGAGTTCGCCGTACGTGACCTCGATGCCGTCGTGCTCGCCGACGTGGTTGGTGACGGCCAGTTCTGCGGCCGGCAGAGTCGTGGGGTGCACGCGTCCGGTGCGAGGTGGCGTAGCGGTCGGCAGGTAGACGAGCGCGTGACCGCGCTCCTGTTCGAAAAGGGCGTTGTCGTAGCTGCCGCCCGGCGGTCCGGTCACGGCGACGCCGACGGCCGCGTCCAACTCGGCCATCGCGCCTGCGTACCAGGTCGTCACGTCGCGATGCCCGACTACGGCCGCCACCGCCGCGACCGTCCGGGCGGCACCCTGCACGCCGGACTCCTCGGCCGGCTTACCGCGAACGCTGCTCGTGCTCACTCGGCGAACTGCGCCTCGAGCTCTCGAGAGCGGCCGTCCAGCCGCCCTCGGCGCCGCCGCGGCCGTGGGCGGGCCCGTCGCTGAGGGTCATGCGTGTCCTGGGCCGTGATCATCTGACTCCGACCGCAGGACCTTGTACCGACCAGGCCTGCCGGAGATCCGCCGAGAGGAGGCCTTGACCAGCGGGCGACCCGGAGTACCGTCCGCCTCGGTGTGCCGGGAAGCCTGGTCGGCGTTTCTGTCGGAGATCCCGGATGGAGCGCACCATGGGCACCCTGACCGTCGGCCGGACCGTCGTCGATCTCGCCGAGGTGGACTCCACGCGACCCGATCTCGTCGGCGGCAAGGCCGCAGGACTCGCGTCACTGGTCCGCGGCGGCGAGCGCGTGCCGTCCGGCTTCTGCATCACGGCTCCGACGCAGGCGGACGCCGTCGATGACGCGTTGCGCCGGGAGATCGTGGAGGCCTACCGGCGTCTTGGTGCGGGTCCGGTCGCGGTGCGGTCGAGCGCCACCGCCGAGGACCTGCCGCACGCCAGCTTCGCCGGTCAGCACGAGACCGTCCTCGACGTACGGAGCGCGGACGCGCTGATCGACGCCGTCGAGCGGTGCTGGGCGTCGTTGTCCGGCGATCGCGCGGTCGCCTACCGCGAGGCGACGCCGGTCGGCGGGCCGGTGGCGATGGGCGTCGTGGTGCAGCGCATGGTCGAGCCGTCCGCGGCCGGTGTGCTGTTCACCGCCAACCCGATCACCGGGTGCCGTACGGAGATGGTCGTCGACGCCGTGCCCGGGCTCGGGGACGCCGTCGTCGACGGCAGCGTGACCGCGGACCACTACGTCCTGCCGCAGGGGCGACCGGTCGAGGGCTCGGGGGGGTGCCTGGACCCGCACCGGCTCGCGGAGCTGCGGGCCACCGGCGAGCGGCTGCAGCGTCTCACCGGCGCGCCCCAGGACATCGAGTGGGCCTTCGACCGAGACGGCCTGCTCTGGCTGCTGCAGAGCAGGGCGATCACCACGTTGTTCCCGCTGCCCCGGGATCCCCGCCCCGGCGACCGCGTCTATCTCGAGGCCGGGCACATGCAGGGCATGCTGCGGCCGTTCACGCCGATGGGCATGTCCGCGATGCGGGTCGCGACGGCGCAGTACCTGGAGAGCGTCGGTGTCCCGAGCGACCCCTTCGACCACCCCCTGATCGTCGACGTGGCCGGACGCATGTACCTCGACATGACAGGTGTGGTCCGCTATGGCCGCGCTCGGGCCAAGCTCCCCGCCGCGATGTCGATCTACGGGCCACGCGTGACCGCGGCCCTCGAGCGCGTGCTCGAGGACCCCCGTTTCGCGCCGGTGCGGGGCCGGCCCTTCCGGTGGCGCTCGATGGTCCCGGTCGCCGCCCGGGTGGCGCCGGGCCTGCTCGTCGGGTCGATCGGGGCCCTCGCTCGGCCGGGTCGGGCCCGGGCCCGAGCGATGCGCGCGGCCGCGCAGGTCCGGCGCGACAGCCGGCCACCGGAGGGCCTCACCGACGCCGCCGACCGCGTGCGGTTCGCGATGGCGGTCCAGGGCGCCTTCATGCGCGCCGGGATGGGCGAGATGCTCGGGCCGATCTACGCGATGCTGGTCTGCCGATCAGCGGCGCTCGCGGTGCTCGCGGGTGTGGCCACCGAGAGCGAGGTCGACGAGACCCTGCGGGGGATGCCCCACAACGTCACCACCGAGATGGACCTGGCGCTGTGGCAGCTCTCCGCGCACGCACGCGAGCACCGCGACCTGCTCCTCGCGACCCCGCCCGCCGAGCTGGCCACCCGCTACCGCGCGGGGGCGCTGCCCGATCTCGGGCTCGAGGAGTTCCTGGCCCGGTACGGCCACCGCAGTGCGGCCGAGATCGACGTCGGCGTGCCGCGCTGGAGCGAGGACCCGGCGCCCGTGTTCGCCGCGCTCGCGAACTACCTGCGCCTCACCGACCCCGCCCAGGCACCGGATCGGCGCTTCGCCACCGCGTCCCGCGAGGCGGAGGCGAAGATCGACGAACTGGTGCGCCGGGCCCGCCGCACCCGCCCGGTCCGGGCCGTGGTTGCCGCGTTTCTCCTCCACCGGTCCCGTGCTCTCGCCGGGCTGCGCGAACTGCCCAAGTTCGCGTGGCTCCACGCCTTCGCCGAGATGCGGCGCCAGCTCCTCGCGGTGGGGGAGGAACTCCACGCGCACGGGCTGCTGGACCGGGCAGACGACATCGTGTTCCTCGATCTCCGGGAGGCCCTCGACGCCGTCGCCGGCGTCGACCTGAGGGCGCTCGTGGCCGACCGGCGCAGCGAGTACGCGCGGGAGACCGCACGGCGCAGCGTCCCCGGGCTCCTGCTCTCCGACGGCACCGTCCCCGAAGCGCTCGCCCCCCTCGGCCCGGCCGTGGACGGAAGCCTCGTCGGGGCCGCCGCCGCACCGGGGGTCGCCACCGGCCGGGCGCGCGTCGTGCTCGACCCCACCGATGCTCACGTCGAGCCGGGGGAGATTCTCGTCGCGCCGACCACGGACCCCGGCTGGACGCCCCTGTTCATGACGATCGGCGGGCTCGTCACCGAGACCGGGTCACCCATGGCCCACGGCCCGACGGTGGCCCGGGAGTACGGCATCCCCGCCGTCATCTGTATCCGCGACGCGACCCAGCTGATCAGGACCGGGCAGGTCGTGCGCATCGACGGCGCCGCGGGCACCGTCGTCGTCGAGGAGCCCGACTGACGCAGGCGGCGCGTCACGCGGTCTCAGCTCGGCCGCCCACGCGCTCAGTCGCGTCATCGACACGCGACGGGCATAATGGACGACGGAGTGCCGGGAAGTCTGGTCGGCGTCGCCGTTGCTGCGCGCGCCGAACGGGACGGGCCGTGTGCCTGTCCGTCCCGCTCCGGTGCGTCCCTCGACGGTGATGCCTCTGCACATCGACGGGGTGGGTTCATGAACGGCGTACTGATCGTGCTTGTGGTGATCGCGGTGGTGGGTCTGCTGCTGATCGCATCGAGCGTGCGGATGGTCCAGCAGTACGAGCGGGGAGTCGTCCTGCGCTTCGGACGTCTGCTGCCCCAGGTCCGACAGCCCGGCCTCCGGGTCATGGTCCCGATCGCGGACCGTATGCGGAAGGTCCCGGTGCAGACGATCGTGCTGGACGTCCCGTCGCAGGGAACGATCACGCAGGACAACGTGACCGTCGGGGTCGACGCGGTCGTGTACTTCCGCGTCGACGATCCGGTCCGCGCCGTGATCAACGTGGAGAACTATCTGCAGGCGACGTCGCAGGTCGCCCAGACATCCCTGCGGTCGGTCATCGGACGGGCCGACCTCGACACGTTGCTCTCCGACCGGGACCGCATCAACGGTGAGCTGCGCGACGTCATCGACGCTCCCACCGAGGACTGGGGGATCAGCGTCGACCGGGTGGAGATCAAGGACATCTCCCTGCCCGAAGGGATGCGCCGCTCGATGTCCCGGCAGGCCGAGGCCGAGCGCGACCGGCGCGCCCGGGTGATCAACGCCGACGGCGAGCTCCAGGCCTCGACCAAGCTGTCGCAGGCCGCCGCTGCCATGGGCGAGACTCCCGGGGCCTTGCAGCTGCGGCTCCTCCAGACCGTCACCGACGTGGCGTCGGACAAGAACAGCACCTTGGTGATGCCGTTCCCGGTGGAGCTGCTGCGCTTCTTCGAGCACGCCGGCGGCGTGTCGAGGACGGCCGGAGACGGTCCCACGCCTCTGCGGTCGGGAGGACGCTCCACGGACGGGAGCGCGTCTGGTGATGAGCGTGGCCTCGTCGAAGAGGGGAAGGAGCTCGGGGCCGAGCTTCCTGCAGCCGGCGTCGCGGGCACCGCTGATACGGCGGAACCTCGGCAGCAGACGTAGACCTCGGGCTGACGGTCGGGTCGGTCGCTACGGACCGGGAGCGCGTCGCTCGGTAGCGCCCAACGTTCCCTGCCGTGGCGTGAGCCGAGCTCCTCGCCAGCCCGCCCTGACCGTCTCCGGGTGGCACCATGCTGCGCGGTGTACCGGGAAGTCTGGTCGGCGATGACGTGTCCTGCCGTCTTCGAGAGGCCCGACCATGGCTGCGACCCCACACCGCCCTGATCCCGATCCGTCCCACCGCCGGTGGCCCTCCGGTAAGGAGCAGCGGGCGCCGGCGGACCCGGAAGCCAGCGCTGCGGCCGACGACTCGGTAGTCGGCGCACGCCGCCATCGGCGGTCGTGGACGGCGTTCGACCGCCTATCCGCGCGCGAGCGCAACGTGCTGATCCAGGTGGGCGTCATCTCCGTCGTGGCCGTTGGCGATCGTCCCGCGGTCGTGGGCCGTCGGTCTCATCGTGGCCGCCATGATGCTCGTCCCGGCGGTCATCGCTCACTTCGCGAAACGCGGCGACCGCAGCCCGTGATCGACGTCCAACCGCCGGTCGTGCGCGTTTCCGCCACCCCCGGCGTCTGCAATGTCCTGGGTGTGACCACCCTTTCGGCGCGAGCGTTCTCGGATCGCGCTGCGGCGTGTCGTGCGGTCGCCTCGGATGCCGGCCTTCGGGGCCGCGAAGGAGCAGGGCCCGGGCGTGGTCGTCGCCGCTGTGCTCGCCGCCGCCCTGACCTTCGCCTACATCGGCCGGTACTGGATGCGGCTGTTCCTCGGTCCGATGACGACGGCACCGGCAGCGCTCTCCCGCGTCCTGGTCGTCCCGGTGGCGCTGCTGGCCCTCGTGGCGCTCGTCGTGGGGGTGCTGCCCGCGCCGATCACGCAGATCGCCGAGGACGCCGGCGCCGTCTCCCACGCAAGCTGCACGCCCAGAGCCTTGCCACCGGGCCGGGAGGGTGTTGTGTGCTGGCCTCGTCGGTGGCCACCGAGAACGCCGCGACGATCTCCTACGCGACCGTCGGCATCGTGTTCACGGTCCTCACCGCCCCGGTGGCCAGTCACGCCATCGCCCGCGCGGCACGCCGGCGCGGCGCCGAGGCCGAGCCGCGATGACCGAGGCGGCCCACACCGAGGTCAGAGCTTCCCCTGACGCATCGCCCACAACGCCACGCCGAGCGGGCCGATCAGCACCATCACCGCGAGCAGGCCGCCCAACCACGCAGTCGGCATCAGGACGACGGCCAGGACGACGACCACCACGACCTGGATCGCGAGGTCCCGTACACGGGGGCTCAGCCTGCGCCGCGGGGGCGACGGCGCGGCGAGGAGGTCGAACCATTCCGGGTCCTCGCGGCGGGTGTCGGCCTCGAGCCGCGCCAGCGCGGCCTTCTCCCGCTCGGTGAGGGGCCGCGAAGGTTCAGGGGGTGTCGGTCCTGCCGCGCCGGTCGTCATCGGGGCCCGTCCTCCGGTTGCGCGCCACAGTCGCCACGCCGACCAGACTTCCCGGCACACCAGGCACAAGTATGCCTCATCCCGGCGGAAACCCCGGTGAGGTCTCTTCGCAGGGATCGTCCGAACGTGGGAATATCGTCCGATATTCCGGCCCGCAATCGGCGTGCGGTGACGAGTGGAGGGCGCGATGAGCGAGGTCCGGACAGAGGCGCCCCCAGCGGACCCGGAGCCCGGAGCCCGGATCAAGCCGGTCGTCTTCTACGGGTCCGCCGGCGTGACGCTCGCCGTCGCGCTGTGGGCGATCATCGCCCCGACGTCCGCCTCCGACACCATCGGTAAGGTGGTCGGCTGGACCTCGGAGTGGTTCGGCTGGTTCTACATCCTGCTGACCACGATCGTCCTGGTCTTCGTGATCGTCGTGGGCGTGTCCCGTCTCGGACGCACCAGGCTCGGGCCGGAGCACTCGCGCCCCGAGTTCGGCACGTTCGCGTGGGCGTCGATGCTGTTCGCGGCCGGGATCGGCACCGACCTCATGTTCTTCGCGGTCGTGGAGCCGGTTACTCAGTACCTGACCCCGCCGCGGGGCGAGGGCAGCACCCTGCAGGCGGCCGAGGACGCCACCGTGTGGACCCTCTTCCACTACGGGATCAGTGGGTGGGGGCTGTACGCGTTGATGGGCATGTCGCTGGCCTACTTCGCCTACCGCCGGAACCTCCCGCTCGCGATCCGGTCCGCGCTCTACCCGATCATCGGCAAGCGGATCCACGGGGGGATCGGCACCGCCGTCGACCTCGCCGCCGTGCTCGGCACGATCTTCGGTGTCGCCGCGTCGCTCGGCATCGGCGTGGTGCTGCTCAACTACGGGCTCACCTTCCTCTTCGGGATCCCGGAGGGGACGGCGGCCCAGGTCGGGCTGGTGGCCCTCGCGGTCGGCATCGCCACCGTGTCCGCGGTGACCGGTGTCGACCGCGGCATCAAGCTGCTCAGTCAGCTCAACGTGATCCTCGCGATCGGACTCGCGCTGTTCCTCCTGGTCGCCGGCGACACGGTGTTCCTGCTCAACGGACTCGTGCAGAACGTCGGCGACTTCGTCAGCTCCTTCCCGGCGCTCACGCTCGAGACGTTCGCCTTCGACCGGCCCGAGGAATGGCTCAACGCCTGGACGCTCTTCTTCTGGGCCTGGTGGATCGCCTGGGCGTCGTTCGTCGGCCTGTTCCTGGCCCGCATCTCCCGGGGCCGCACCATCCGGCAGTTCGTCGCGGGCACCCTGATCATCCCGTTCACCTACATCGTCATGTGGGTCTCGATCTTCGGCAACAGCGCGATCGACGTCATCCGCGACGGCAACGTGGCGTTCGGGCAGGAAACCATCGACAACAACGCTCAGGGCTTCTACCAGCTGCTCGCGCAGTACCCGGCCGTCCCGTTCATCGCCGGGCTCGCCACCCTCGTGGGGCTGCTCTTCTACGTGACCTCGGCCGACTCGGCCGCGCTGGTGATGGCCAACCTGAGCTCGCACCTGAAGACCCCGCAGTCGGACGGGGCGCCGGCGGTGCGCATCTTCTGGGCGGTGGCCACCGGCCTGCTCACCGTGGGGATGCTGCTGGTCGGCGGCGTGACCGCTCTCCAGAACGCCACCATCATCATGGGGCTCCCGTTCGCCTTCGTGCTCCTGCTGGTGATGTACGGCCTGTACAAGGCGCTGCGGCTGGAGGACATGCATGCCGCGAGCCAGCAGTACGCCCTGCGATCGTCCATCTCGGGCCGCAGCCCGGCCGACGGGCACCACCACGGCGGTCTGGGGTGGCGCCAGCGGCTGGATCGGGCGATGTCGTTCCCCGGGAAGGACCGTGCGGAGGAGTTCCTGGCGGAGGTGGCGCTCCCGGCCGTGCAGGAGGTGGCCACGCACCTGCAGGAGCGTGAGGTGGAGGCCGAGGCCAGGGAGGGCCGCGACGACGACGGCACGGTGACCGTCGAGCTGGTCGCCGACCTGGGGGAGGGGCACCAGTTCCTGTACCGCATCCGGCCGCGGGAGGTCCCCATCCCCGTCTACGGTCACGCCGTGCCGAAGGGCACCGACACGTACTGCCGCCTCGAGGTGCACCTGCAGGACGGCGGCCAGGACTACGACGTCATGGGCTACACCTACGGTCAGCTGACCGACGACATCCTCGACCAGTACGAGCGGCACCTCGAGTACGTCCGCATCCAGCAATCCAGCGGCTGACGCCGTGGGGTGGGACCGGAGGTCCCCGACTGGGTAGTAGCTGGCGGTGGTGAAGGTCCGTCGGCGTCCCGGAGGTCATCGCCCGCGTGCGGGCAATCCGGGCCAGGTCATCGCCGGAGCGTTCGCGGTGGTCATCGCCGTCGGGACGGGGCTGCTGCTCCTACCGGCGTCGTCGGCCGACGGCCGTAGCGCGAGCGTCCTCGACAGCGTGTTCACCGCGACGTCGGCGGTGTGCGTGACCGGGCTGGTCACGGTGGACACGGGTACCTCGTGGTCGACGCCGGGCCACCTGGTGATCCTCGCCCTGATGCAGGTCGGCGGGCTGGGCATCATGACCGTGGCGTCGCTGCTGGTGGTGCTGGTGTCCCGGCGCCTGGGTCTACGAGCCCGGTTGGTGGCGCAGGCCCAGTCCGGCAACCTCGACCTCAGCGACGTCCGCCGGGTCCTGCGCAACGTCGTGCTCTTCAGCCTCGCCGGGGAGGCCGTGACGGCGGTGGCGTTGGCCCTGCGGCTCGCGACGGCCTACGGCGTGGCGCCGGCCACGGCGATGTGGGAGAGCGTGTTCCATGCCGTGTCGGCGTTCAACAACGCAGGGTTCGTGCTGTGGTCCGACGGGATGACCGGGTTCGCCGGCGATCCGTGGATGCTGCTCCCGGTGGCCCTCGCCGTCGTCGTCGGGGGCCTCGGCTTCCCGGTGATCTTCGAGCTGGTCCGGGCGTGGCGGCCCCGGTCGTGGTCGGTGACGACCCGCATCACGATCGTCACCTCAGGGGTGCTGCTGATGGTCGGGACCGTGCTGCTGATCGTGCTCGAGTACGGCAACCCGGCGACGCTGGGCCCGATGGGCGTGGCCGGGAAGGTGCTGGTCGGGTTCTTCTCCGCGGTGATGCCGCGCAGCGGCGGGTTCAACGCCGTCGACATCGGGGCGATGACTCCCGAGAGCTGGCTGGCCACCGACGTCCTCATGTTCATCGGCGGCGGCAGCGCCAGCACCGCCGGGGGCATCAAGGTCACGACGTTCGGGCTGCTGGCGGCGGTCCTGTGGGCGGAGATGAGCGGGGAGCGGGACGTGGACGTCGGCCGCCGCCGGATCCCGATCGCCAACCAGCGCCAGGCCCTGGCCGTGGCCCTGCTCGGTGTCGGCCTCGCGGTGGCCTCCACGTTCGTCGTGCTCGGGGTGAGCGACGAGGACCTCGACCGCGTGCTCTTCGAGGTCCTCTCCGCGCTGGGTACGGTCGGGCTCTCGACGGGGATCACCGCGGAGCTCCCGGCGGCCGGACAGGTGGTGCTCGTCGTGCTGATGTTCGTGGGCCGGCTGGGGCCGCTCGCACTGGCGTCGGCGTTGGCACTGCGCGAGCGGACCCGGCACTACGAGCGACCCGAGGAGAGGACGATCATTGGCTGACACGCACCACGAGCCGGTGGTGGTCATCGGGCTGGGCCGGTTCGGCACCGCGATCGCGCTCGAGCTCGAGCGGCAGGGCACCGAGGTCCTCGCGATCGACAGCGTCAACCGCACCGTGCAGAACCTGTCGTCCCAGCTCACGCACGCCGTGACCGCTGACTGCACCGACATGGAGGCGTTGCAGCAGCTGGGCGTCGGCGACTTCCACCGGGCCGTGGTCGCCATCGGTGACCACCTCGAGGACAGCATCCTGGTGACCTCGCTGCTCGTCGACCTCGAGATCGCCGACATCTGGGCCAAGGCCACCAGCGCCCACCACGGCCGCATCCTCGAACGGATCGGCGCGCACCACGTCGTGTTCCCCGAGCAGGACATGGGCCAGCGGGTGGCCCACCTCGTCTCGGGCAACGTGCTCGACTACATGAAGATCGATGCCGACTTCGCCCTTGCCAAGCTCCGCCCGCCCCGGGAGATCCTCGACGTCCCACTGAGCGAGACGGAGATCCGCAGCAAGCACGGCGTCACCGTCGTCGCGGTCAAGAAGGGCGAGGGTTCCTTCACGTACGCGACGAACGAGACCGTGGTGTCCCGCAGCGACGTCATCCTCGCCGTCGGCCACAACGACGACATCGAGCACCTCGTGGATGGCGACTGAGTCCGAGAGCAACAGCTCCGGCGTCGAGGGCGGCGGCTGAGCGGCGTCGTACCGGCGCCCGTCAGGCCTCGTCGGCGCACCGAGGGAGGTGCGGATCACCGCGTGGCTCGTCGCTGCCGTCGGCGGTCTCCTCCTCGGGGGTCTCGACGGGCTCGTCGCCCGGGAGAGGGGTGAGCCCGGCGATGAGGCGGTCGAGATCTCGACGTGGACCCACGAGCAGGGTCGTGCCCTCAGGGCCGGGCAGCCGCGCGAAGCCCCGCGGAGGTGCCCAGCCCGGCGGAGCGGGTCCGACCAGCTCGACGACGCAGCGAGGATGCTGCTCGTCGCCGTTCTCGCCGTCGTTCGTGGGCGCGTCGTGTTGGTGGAGCAGATCCGGGATGCCCACGAGGGCGTGCAGGCGTGACCCGTCGGGGTCGAGCACGGGGAGCGTCGCGGACCCCGATCGCTGCAACGTGTCGACGGCGGCGCCCAGGTCCCCGTGGTGCTCGAGCACCGGGGACCAGCGCACGACGCCGCGTTCCCGGCCGACCCCGTCGAGGCTCGTCGGGGATGCGGCCGCGTTACGGAGCACCTCGCCGACGGTCCGGCGGGCCCATCGAGGGGTACCGGGCGGCGCCAGCCGGATCCCCCGTCGGGCCAGTTTCTCGGTGTAGATCGTCTCGGTCTGGAGCTGGCGACTGACCGCGGTCGCGGCGGCGACGCCGATCATCAGGGGGAGCACGAGGGCCCACTCGCCGGTGATCTCCGCGACGATCACTACGGCGGTGATCGGGGCGCGGGTCGCCCCGGCGAGCACGGCGGCCATTCCGACGAGGGCGACGCTGCCGGTCGAGGTGCCCGGGCTCAGGAGACCGAGTCCGTCGGCGAGCAGGGAGCCGGCCATCGCGCCGAGGAACAGCGACGGTGCGAACACGCCGCCGGAGCCGCCGATGGCGAGGGTCAGGCTCGTCGCGACGAGCTTGCCGATCAACAGGATCGCCAGGAACCCTGCCGTATAGCCGCCGTTGACGGCCTGCTCGAGGACCGGATAGCCGACCCCGTACATCTGCGGGAGGGCGAACAGTACGACGCCCAGCGCGATCCCGCCCACGGCGGGACGCAGCCACTCCGGTCCACTCCAGAGCCGGTCGACGAGGTCCTCGGTGCCGTAGAGGGTCCGCGTGAACACGACGCCGACCAGACCCCCGACGATGCCGACGGCAGCGAACGCCAGCAGTTCCCACGCGGAGCCCACGCTGAACGGCGGCAGCGACAGGAACGTCCGGGCGCCGTCGAACCCGCGGGCCACCGTGTTCGCCAGCACCGAGGCGAGCGCGATCACCACGAAGGACATCACGGAGAAGTCGAGCAGGATGATCTCGAGAGCGAAGAACACGCCGGCGACGGGCGCGTTGAACGTCGCCGAGATTCCTCCGGCGGCTCCGCAGGCGACCAGGAGACGGAGTCGGCTGTCGGACACGCGCCACCACTGACCGATGCTCGATCCCAGTGCCGACCCGATCTGGACGATCGGTCCCTCACGGCCCACCGAGCCCCCGGAGCCGATGCACAACGCGGAGGCCAGGGACTTGACCACCGCGACTCGCGGCCGGATGCGCCCGCCTCCCTCGGCGACCGCGAGCATGACCTCGGGGACGCCGTGACCACGGGCCTCGCGGGCGAAGCGGTAGACCAGCGGCCCGTAGAGCAGTCCGCCCACCACCGGCACGGCCAGGAGGAACCACCGGCCGGCCTCCGGCCACCACGGCAGTGGCGCTCCCGGGACAGCCGCGTAGTCCTGCTGCCCGGTGAAGAGCCGCGTGAACCCGAAGATCAACTCTCGGAAAACGATGGCGCCGACCCCGGCTCCCAGGCCGACGACCACGACCGCGAGGACGAGTACCGCCGGGTCACGCCAGCGGGTCCGTCGCGGCGCGGTCTCGTCATCAGCCACCCGGCATCCTCCTCCGCGACCGTTGGATCACGAGCACGGTGACACGTCCTCCGCGGAGCCGCCGGGCTGCGTCGCCGGTGTCCGGCTCCTCCCGTTTTCGCCGGCGACGAGGAGCGCCGGGCTACCACCGGTTGCCGGGTCCGGCACGCAGGGCCGGGTAGTCGCGGACCTGGATCGACTCGTGGAGTCCGAGATCACCGCTCCCGAGGGCGACGAGCCGGCGGCCCAGGGCCGTCGGCAGGTGGGTGACGAGTGAGGTCCCGGCGGTGAGCATCCACGCGCCGGCTCGCGTACCCGGGACGAGGCGGCGTGCCATCGTCGTTGCGAATCCGCGGCTGCGGTGGACGTAGTCGCGCATCGCCGCTTCGTAGGCGGGGTAGGCGATCGCGGGGTCGCCGCCGGCGGCGGCGAGCTCGCCGGCGAGCGTGTAGGCGCCGACCACCGCGAGGCTGGTGCTGCCCCCGACGGCGGGGCCGGGGCAGTAGCCGGCGTCGCCGACGAGGGCCACCCGCCCCCGGGTCCAGTGGTCCATGGCGAGCTGGGTGATCGCGTCGAAGTAGAACGCCGGTGCCCGGTCGACCTCGTCGAGCAGGCGGGGCACCTCGCCGTCGAGGTCGCCGAAGGCCTCCCGCAGCAGCTGCTTCTGGCGGGGGACGTCGCGGTGGTCGTAGGCGAGCTCCGCGCCGGGCCGGAACAGGAAGAACGCGCGCGCGTCGGTCATGTGGCGCGCGCTATACAGCCCGACCATGCGATTCACCCCGAGCAGGGTGGTCATGTGGCCTGCGAGGCAACGGTCGCGTGGGATCGAGGCGACGGCGATGTAGCCGCCCAGCCAGCGCGAGTACTCGGCCTCGGAGCCGAACACGAGCCCCCGCACCCCGGAGTGCAGCCCGTCGGCGCCGATCACGAGGTCGAACCGACGCTCGGGTGCGCGCTCGAAGGCGGCGACACCGTCGTCGGTGAGCCCGGTGACCCGGTCGTCGAAGACGTACTCGATGTCCGCCCGGGTGGCGTCGTAGAGGATCGCGCCGAGGTCGTCGCGCATGATCTCGACGTGACGGTCGGACAGCGCGCCCATCAGCCGGGTCATGTCGATCGTGACTTCGCGGCGGGATCCGTCGCGGCGGACGGTCATGCGCTCGGTGCCCGTGGCGTGAGCCTGGACCGCGTCGAGCGCGCCCATCCGCTCGATGACGTCCATGGCGGGCGTGAAGAGGTCGACCGCGTGCCCGCCGGTCCTGCGGAGCCTGGGTGACTGCTCGACAACCGTGACGTGGTGGCCCGCGCGGTGCAGCCAGTAGGCGGTCACCGGCCCCGCCACGCTCGCCCCGGAGATGAGGACGTCCAGGGCGGCACGTCGGCCGGCGACAGATTCGTGGGGTGTGGGTTCGGTCGTGTCGGTGGCCATCGGGCCCACCTCCCGGGTCGCGGGCAGCTCACGGTCGACGCCGACCAGGCTTCCCGGCACACCGAGGAGCAGTGTGCTCCCTCCCGGCCTCGAAGCGGCGAGAAGTGAGCAACTTTCCGGCAGGTCTCGTCCCGCGGGCTCGGAATGGCAGCTGACTCGGGGTCGCGCGCGGTCTGATCGGTAGCTCGCCCTCACAGGACGATGGGGAGGGAGTCGAGGCCCCGGACGATCGGGCCGCCGGGCCAGGTCGGGGCCACACGACCTCGAGCGCGGCACGAGGGAAGGTCGCGACCATCTGCTCGGCCCACCGCAGCGGGAAGAACGCGTCCTCGGCACCCCAGATGAGCTGAACGGGGGTGTCGATGCGCGCGTGCAGGTCGGGGAGGTCGCGGACGTGCTGGGGGTCGAAGCTGCGCAGCAGCCGCACGGCCGCATCTCGGCGTGTGGCGTCCCGGTGGAGGGGCCGCAGGAAGAACTCGTCGAACTCCCCGTCCAGCATGCGCGGATCGGCGAACGCGCCGCCGAGCACGAACGGCAGACGCCGGACGCGCGAGCGCGCGAGAGCGCAGCCCAGGCCGGGTCCGAACCCCGGAAGGTGGCGGGCGGCGAGAAAGGATCGGAATCGGAGACTGAGACCCGCGGGCTGCTCGATGTCGAGCAACACCATGGCGCGCAGGCGCGGGTCACCGACCAGTGCATGGCGAGCGATGAGGCCACCGCTGTCGTGACTGACCACGGCGACGTCCTCGAGGTCCAGTAGCCCGGGGATGGCCCGGACCGTGCGGATGTGCTGCTCGACGCTGAGGTGCGTGGTGGCGTCGAAGCGGCTGGAGCCCGGCGCCGGGCAGGTCGACGAGGTGACAGGTCACCTGGTCGACGAGGTGGGGCAGCAGCGTGCGGAAGGTGGCGCTGCTGACCGGCCAGCCGTGGACGAACAGCACGTCGGGTCCGACTCCGACCCGCCGGTAGGCGGGGTCGGCCAGGTCCACCCGAAGCGGGTCGTGCCCTGCGGTCGCCGAGTAGCCCTCGTTGAACAGGAAGTACACGGTGGCGGCGACACCGAGGACCCGCTCGGACAGCTCCTCGGGGGCGGGCACCCGGTAGGGGATCCCGGCACGGGCGATCTTCTGCTTGGCCCGGGTGATCCGCTTGACCGCCGTGGCCTCGCTGATCAGCAGCGCCCGGGCGACCTCGGTGCTGCTCAGTCCGCACAGCGTGCGTAGCGCCAGCGCCACCTGCGCGGCCCGGTCCAGCGCCGGGTGGCAACAGGTGAACACCAGCCGCAGCAGGTCGTCCTCGAGGCCGGGGGTGTCGGGGACGTCGTCGAACGGCTTCGGCACGTCGTGCACGGCGTCGGCCTCCTTGCCCGGACGGACCGGCTCACGGCGCACGAGGTCAGGCGCCCGCCGACGCGCGGTGAGGGTCAGCCAGGCCCGCGGCTCCGGTGGCACACCGGTGTGCGGCCAGGTCTCGAGGGCGCGTACCACCGCGTCGCCGACCGCGTCCTCGGCGAGCTGCCAGTCGCCGACCACGCGGATGAGCGAGGCCAGCACGCGCCGGCCCTCGTCCGCCACGAGGCGGGCGAGGGCGGCGCGGCCGTCCGGGTCGCCCGGGGCGTTCCCGTTCTTCTCGGTCACATCGGGATGACGGGGCGGACCTCGACGACCCCGTTCCAGGCCGCAGGGATCGTGGCGGCGGTGGCCACGGCCTCGTCGAGGTCGTCGCACTCGAGCAGGTAGAACCCGGTGAGGACCTCCTTGGTCCCGGAGTAGGGACCGTCGCCGGTGACCACGTCGCCGCCCTTGCCCCCGCGGACACGGACGGTGGTGGCGGTCGAGGTCGGGTAGAGGGCGGCGCCGCCACGGATGACGGCCTCGGCCGCGCGCCCGAACTCGCTGTACTCGCCCATCTCCTCGCCCTGTTCCGGAGCGGATGAGGAGCACGGCCCGTCGGACCCCGTCGAGGACCGCGAACGCACGCGCGTGTCGGCCACCGAAGCGTCCTGGGCGCTCCGGGATGTCAACCGCGCGGCCGACGAGGTCGACCACGTGCTGGCCCAGCGGCTCGGGCTGCGCGCTCTGGACTACACGGCGATGAGCCACGTCCTCGGCGCCGAGCGCCCGATCGGCCCGTTCGAGCTCGGCCGCCGCCTGGGGATCAGCAGCGGCTCGGCGACCGAACTCGTCGATCGACTCGAGCGGGCCGGCCATCTCGAACGCCGGCGTGACCGGCACGACCGACGTCGGGTGGCGCTGCATCCCAGCGAGGACACCCTGGCACGGGTCCTCGAGGAGCTCTCACCGCTCTTCGCCACCATCGACCACGCCACCCGGCACTACACCCCGGACGAGCTGGCCGCGGTCGTCCAATACCTGCGCACCGCCGCCGGGATCATGCGCGGCTTCGCGCGAACTGGTCCCACCTGACCGCACCGGAGGCGGTTTCGCGCCGCCACCTGAGTGGGCGCCGCTCGGGTCGGATCGAACGCGCTCAGTCCAGCGGTGCCAGGCGGGCGGTTTCGAGCTCGTCGGTCATGCGCGCAACCATGCTCGCCACGAGGGCATCGGCCTGGTCGGTCGGGAGGTGGAGCTGGCCGAGCACCTCGAGCATCACCATCCCGTGCAGGCGGGCCCGGAAGTCGAGGAACAGGGCCAGCGCCCCGGCCGGCAGCCCCCAGGGCATCCCGTCCGCCAGAGCGGCGAGCGCGACGAGGTCGCCACCGGGGAGCGGGACGCCGGCGAGCTCCTCCGACGTCCACCCGCCGAACACGGCGTCGAGGAAGCCCTCGGCGAGGCCCTGGGCGGCCGCAGTGGTCTCGCCGTCCGGCGGGGCCTCGTATCCGGGCACCGGAGTGCCATAGATCAGCAGGAACCGTGCGCGGTGCTCGTGGGCCCAGGACCGGTAGGCCTCGACGACCGCGGCCACGCGGACGCTGCGGGCCTCGTCACGTGACCCGTGCGCGGCACTCCGGATGTTCTCGGCGAGAGCGCGGTGGGCGTCGGCGACCAGGGCGGTCAGCAGCTCCTGGCGGCTCGGGAAGTAGTGGTACATCGACTGCACGGTCATCCCGACCTCGCGGGCGACCCCGCGCAACGACAGCCCGCCCGTCCCGGCCTCGGCCAGCTGCGCCAGCGCCGCCTCCTTGATCTCCCGGACCGTGTCGGCCCGGCGCCGGTCCCGCACCGAACTGGCGCCTGTCATCGCTCGTCCTCCTTGACAGTGTCAGGCGTAGAGTCTCATGCTGTTCGAAGAGGCTAACACTGTCAGGGTAGGAGGGTCGGCATGGATCGGTCGCGTGTTCTCGCCCGGGCGCGCCGCGGTCACGCGGGGTTGTTCTGGTTCGGCGTGTCGATGGCCGGGTCGGCCGTGGTGCTGGTCGTCGCCGCCGTCGTCGACCAGCGGACCCTCCTGGGTCAGCCGTTGTGGTTCAAGCCGTTGAAGTTCGCGCTCTCGTTCACCCTCTACGCCTCGACGCTCGCCTGGATGGTGTCGCTGCTCCCGCGCCGCAGCCGGATCGTCGACGCGGCGGGATGGTCGGTGGTGGCGGCCGGCGTCGTCGAGATGGTGATCATCATCGGGCAGGCGGCCCGAGGACGGACCAGTCACTTCAACGTCGCGACCCCGCAGGACGCCACCCTCTACAGCGTGATGGGGGCGACCGTGGCCGTGCTCTGGCTCGCCACCGCGGTCATCGCCGTGCTGGTCGTCCGGGCTCGGGGTGTCGACGTCGCCGCCACCAGCGCAGTGCGGGCCGGGCTCGTGCTCGGCCTCGTCGGGGCCGGGCTCGGCATCGCCCTGGTCGCCAACGGCGGGCACAGCGTCGGGGTCCCGGACGGCGGGCCGGGGCTGGCGCTGGTCGGGTGGAGCACCACCGGGGGCGACCTCCGCGTCGGGCACTTCGTGGGGATGCACGCCCTGCAACTGTTGCCGCTGCTCGCCGCCGTGCTGGCCGCCCTCGCGGGGGACCGGCTCGACGTCCACGCCCGCCGCGACCTCATCCGGATCGCCGCCGTCGGGTACGCGGGTCTGCTCGCCCTGCTGACCTGGCAGGCCTACCGCGGCCAGCCGCTGCTCGAGCCCGACGCCGCCACGGTGACGGCGCTGCTCGTGATCGTCGCCGCGGTCGCGATCGGTGTGGCGATGGTCGCGGCCGGCGCCCGCGGTGGCCCGCCGACCGAGGACCGTTCGCGCCCCACGCCCACCGCCCGCACCGGCGCCTGACCGCTTCCCGGGAGCAACCGTGCACGCCACTGTCCTGCGCCAGCTCGCCTACGGTTCCTGCGCCGTGGTCGGCCTGGTCGGCACCTGGCACTTCAACCTCACCTACACCGGCGCCGCGCCCTATCTCAGCGCGTGGTTCGCGAACGCGGCGGCGTCGTCGGCCGCGGTGGACCTGCTGGTGGCCTTCGCTGCCGGCGCCCTCTTCATGGTCGCCGAGGGCCGGCGCCTGGGCATGCGATGGTCCTGGGTGCTGGTCGTCCTGAGTGTCGTCCTCGCGTTCGCGTTCGCCTTCCCCCTGTTCCTGCTCCTGCGCGAGCGCGTCCTGGCCCACCGCACCACGGCGTCCGGGACGGCTGCGGCGGTCGGGCCGTGAGCACCGTCCGGTGGCTGGTCGACCTCCACCGTCGCCATCCGGGCCGGCTGCTGCTCGCGGCATCCCTGGTGTTCCTGCCGTTGATGCCGGTTCGGCTCCTGCTCGTCGACGCCCGCGCGTTTGCCGCTGCCATCGCGCTCTCCGTGGCAGGGCACCTGGTGCTGGCTGCGATCCTCCACGCCCGCCGCGAGCAGCTCGGCCTACGGCCCTTCACGGGCGGCATGACGGCCCTCGTGATCGGGCTACCACTGCTCACGATGTTCGAGATCGTCGCCGGTCGCGGCTTCGAAGCGGTCGCCGGGACCTCCTCGATCGCCGTGACGCTGGGCGGCACGCTGCCCTCGATCCTGGTCGGGCCCGCGTGGGCCGGGCTCGTCGCCGGCCTCGCTACCGCCCGGGCCACGTCGCGGCGAGCGACCTGAACGTCCGGCGAGGGGTGGACGCTCCCGCCACGTCACGATCTGGTGAGGTCGACGACGACCTTGCCCCGGCCCTCGGACTCGGCGAGCCGGTGGGCGCGGGCCACGTCGTCGAGATCGACGAGGTGCTCGACGGACGCCCGCAGCCGGCCGGTGCGCAGCAGATCCAGCAGATGGGCGAGGTCCGCGCTACGCGCGGCGGTGCGCACCGCAGCGAAGTCGGCGCGGCCGGGCCGCAGCGATCGCACGACGTCGGGGTGCAGTGGTCGCACCGACACGACGATGCCCCCGTGCGCGAGGTGGGGGGAGAGGTCGCGGTAGCGGGAGCGTCCCGCCGCGTCGAGCACGAGATCGAAGGGCCCGGCCCCGTGCAGGCGGGCGCCGAGATCCTCCGCGCGGCGGTCGAGCGGCCGGTCGGCGCCCCGCTCGCGCACCCACGCGAGCTTGCCCGCGCTGGTGGTGGCGGTGACCTCGGCACCCTCCAACGCCGCGAGCTGGACCGCGAACGACCCGATGCCGCCCGCGGCGCCCGACACCAGCACCCGCGGCGGCTCTCCACCGGGTGCCCGCCGGACCCGCAGCCGTCCCCAGCGGTGCAGCGCCTGCAGGGCCGTCAACCCGGCGAGGGTGACCGCGGCCGCCTCGGGCGCTGCGACCTCGTCCGGCACCCGGGCGGCCCGGTCCTGCTCGACCAGGACTCGTTCAGCCAGTCCGCCGCCGCGGTGCGGGAGCAGGGCCGCGACCCGGTCACCAGGGCGGAACGCGGTCACCCCGGGCCCGACGGCGACGACACGGCCAGCGAGGTCGAAGCCGGGCACGAACGGCATCCGGCCCCACGTCGCGGGCGGGAGGTCGCCCCGGCGCAGCCCGAGGTCGGTGCCGTTGATGCTGCTGGCCTCGACCGCAACAAGCACCTGTGTGCCGCGCGGTGACCGCGGGTCCGGACGCTGCTCGACCCGCATCACCGACGCGTCGCCGAACCCCGCGAAGCTCCCCACCCGCACTGCCCGGACGCTACCCACCCAGGGTGGTCCGGGGCTCGAGCCGCCACCTGGCGGGGCACTGCTATGCCGGAAGTCCCCGCTGCGCAACAACCAACCCTCCCCACCTCCCCGACGTCGTCGTCTGCCGCCGAAGCCGCCGGCGCGACGTCGGCCGCGATCCGCCGGCGGGCCGCGGGATCGCCGACCTGCTGGCCGCGTGTCGTTCAGCTCGTGGCCACGTCGGTGGGGGAACGTCCGAGGTGCCGACTCCCATCGGGCGACGCCCCTGCCGAGAGGAACCACCACGCATGTCCGACGGTCTCGCCGGTGGCCTGTCCCGCCGCAGCTTCCTGTCCCGTTCCGCGGTGTTCGCCGGTGGCGTCGCCCTGATCGGCAGCGCGGAGGGCCTGCTCACCGCTCCCAACGCGGGCGCTGCGCCGGGACCGGGTGGTCCGGGCTACGGCCCGGTCATGCCCGACCCGGCCGGGCGCCTGGCGCTGCCGCAGGGCTTCCGTTACGTCGTCGTCTCCGAGGCCGGGGTGACCCGTCTGGACTCGGGGGAGCCCAGCCCCACCAACAGCGACGGCATGGGAGCCTTCCCTGCTCGTGGCAACGGCACGGTGCTCGTGCAGAACCACGAGCTGCGCGGTGCCCGCGCCGCGGCCGGCCCGCTGGTCGTGCCCACGCCGCCCGAGTTCACCTACGACCCGCAGGCACCCGGCGGCACCACGACGATCACGGTCGACCGCGAGGGCCGCCGGCAGGGCGAGTACGTGTCGCTGGCCGGGACGTCGACCAACTGTGCCGGCGGGGTCACGCCCTGGCAAACCTGGCTGTCGTGCGAGGAGACCGAGGACCTCGCCGGGGTGAACGGCTACACCTTGGACCATGGATACGTGTTCGAGGTGGACCCCGAGGACCGCAACGCCAACCGGGACCCGCAGCCGGTCAAGGCGCTCGGGCGGTTCGCGCACGAGGCCGTCGCCGTGGATCCGGGAGACAGCACGGTGTACCTCACCGAGGACGCCGCGACGCCGAACGGCCTGCTCTACCGCTGGACCCCGCCCCGGGGATTCCGTGGCGGCAAGGGTTCCTTACGCCGCCTCGGACCCACTGACGGCGCGTTCGAGGCCATGCGGTGCACCGACCAGGCGGGGACACCGATCGACGACCTGTCGCGGGCGACCGAGGTCGGCACGACCTACCGGGTGAGCTGGACCGCCGTGCCGGACCGGGACGCCCGAGCGGTCCCGACCCGCCTCCAGGTCACTCCGCCGCAGATCACCCGCGGGCGCAAGCTCGAGGGCTGCTGGTGGGGCGACGGCGGCGCCTACGTCGTGGCGAGCTTCGCCCGCGCCGAGAGCCCGGTACCCCACGACGGCCAGGTGTGGTTCCACGACCCGCGGCGCGCCACACTCACCCTCAAGCTCCGATTCGGGGTGAACCCGAACCCCGACCAGGACGGCACGAACTACGACGGGCCGGACAACATCACCGTGTCCCCCTGGGGCGGAGTCATCCTCGCCGAGGACGGCGAGGGCGTGCAGCACCTGGTCGGCGCCACCGCGGGCGGCCAGACCTACCCGATCGCCCGCAACGACCTGAACACCAACGAGATGGCCGGCCCGGTCTACTCGCGCGACAAGCGCATCCTGTTCGCCAACCTCTACGAACCCGGCATCTGCTACGCCATCACCGGCCCCTGGTGCAAACAGCGATGAACCGCCCCGCTGACGTCACAGCCCGTATCGAGCGGGGCCTCGACCCCTGCGGAAGGGTCAGCGCGCCGTCCGGTCCGATCGAGGCCTGGTCGGTGAGGGTGGCCGGTCGACGTTCGGGTGCTCATTGCCGAGTGATGTCCCTCCCGCTCCCCGGGAGTCGGCGCGAGACGTTCCGACAGCGTGCGGTCGATCGCGGCGGCACCGGAACCCGCCCAGAGCAGATACAGCATCGAGAGCAGCAGCAACGGTGCGACGCCGAGGTGGAACAACCCGCCCACCTGGATCCCGGCGGTCGCGACGGCACCAGCCATGTCCGCTGCCAGCCCCGAAGCGGCCAGGCGGGTGGCCACTCCGAGGACGAGCATCAGCCCGGCGACGAGCTCGAGTGTGCCGACGAGGTCGACGATCGCACTGGAGTCGGGGAGCCCGTAACGGACGAACTGCGCGAGCTCGTCCTCGTGCCGCACGAACTTCGGCAGCGAGAACAGCATGAACGCCACCCTGTGAGGATGCGCAGGGCGCCGGTGGCGGTGGCGGCTCTGTCGTGGACACGGAAGCTGACCAGCCGGATCGGGCGGCGGGAGTGTGGAGGCCCGACGTTCCCGCTGCCCGCCATGATCGTTTTCCCCCTGGAGCTTCTCGCGCCGCACCCAGCATCGTCGCCTGGGGTCGGGCGAGCAACTCTGTGCGCGTCAGCGGGCCCGGACGTGGTTGTTGCGGCTGTGGTGCTCGAGCTCGGCGAGGCCGAGGGCTTCGAGGACGGGGGGTACGTAGTTGCCGAAGCGTCCGCGGAGCCCCTTCTTCAGCCCGTACCACCCACCGACCGGGTTGTCGGCCGCTCGTCCCCACGCTTCGACCGTGTCCGGTTTCGCCGGCTTCTGCTCATCGGCGTTGCCCAGGGACATCCAGTCCCCGCGAGCGACCAGCATCTGGTGCAGGTCGTCGATGCAGCGCAGGTGGTAGCGCAGCTCGGTGGTCCCGACCTGCACCACCAGTGCGGGGGGATCGGCGTCGGGGTCGCGGTAGCTCTCGAACTGCGACGTGCCCGATGGTGTGGCCAGGGCCCAGGGGTCCGCGGGTGTCCCCGATCCCTCGACCTCGATGGTGGTCATCGTCTCGTCTCGCCTTCTTCGCGCGGGGTCGATCGCCGGCCCCTGCCTCTCGCTCAGGCACGCTAGACCTGGAAAGTGACATCTCTTGTCACTCGCTCCGGAGGTCGGCAGGCTGGCGGGATGCGGGCTGGCCGGCTGGTGGCCTTGATGTCGCTTCTGCAGAGTCAGGGGCGGCTCACCGGGGCCGACCTCGCCGCGCGCCTGGAAGTCAGCCGACGGACGGTGCTACGCGACATCGAGGCCCTCTCCGGGGCAGGCGTGCCGATCTACTCGGTCCGCGGACCCGGCGGGGGGTTCGCCTTGCTCGACCAGCAGGCACCGCTACCCGCCGTGGGCCTCGGGTGGCGGGCCCCGCGGCGGCAGCCCCGGCGAGCGCGAGCGCGGATCGCGCCGCAGGGTGCGACCCTGGCGGCGGTCCTCGGCCGCCTGCCACCACTGCGGCCGTCACCGGAAGCGATCCCCGATCCCCGTGGGTGGGGCGAGGTGAGCTTTCGGTGGCACTCCCTCGAGCACACCGCCGCCGACGTGCTCTCCCTCGGCCCTCTGATCGAGATCACGCATCCACCGGAACTGCGCGACCGCATCGCCGAGCTCGCCAGCCGCACACACGCCCTCTACGAACCTGCCGGTTTGTGATCGAGGTCGTGCCCGACCGCGCGGCGGTCCGCGGCCATGCTCGGGGTGCGTCCATGAACACCGTGACGCCGACGAGGCACAGAAGAGCGCCGAGGACGTCGAAGCGTTCGGGCCGGTAGCCGTCGAGCACCATCCCCCACGCCAGCGAGTCGGCGACGAAGATCCCACCGTAAACGGCCAGGATGCGCCCGGACTGGGCGTCGGGCTGGAAGGCCGCGGCGGCGAATTCGAGAGATCGGCGGCCCTGAGCGCTTCGGGCTGGACGAGCGCCACGTCGACACCCTGTCCACCAACACGACATGGCCGGCGCACGTTGCGGTCCGCGCTGGCGGCCGGCAGGCCGGCTCAGCGAATCGGCCGATGTTCCAGGACTCGCTCACAACGAGGCTGGTGCTGCGCCCGGGCGCTGGACGGAAGAAAGTCAACAGGGCCGACCGGCGTCCACACCGACCGGGCCATGTGCCAGGTCTCTCCCTGGACGGCTGACGCTCATCTGCCGAGGGGCACCGCAACGGTCGTTGTTGCTCACTCGGCGAGGAGCGCCTCGAGCTTCTCGAAGGCGGCCGTCCAGCCGGCCTCGGCGCCGCCGCGGCCGTGGGCGGGGTAGGGCCCGTCGCTGAGGGTCATCCGGGTCTTGGGGCCGTGGTCGTGGAACTCCAACCGCAGGACGGTGGGTTCGTGCATGCCCATCTCGGGCATCGGGTCGGAGCGCAGCACGAGGAGTTCGGGCTCGACGAGTTCGACGACCTCATAGCCGATGGCGAACTCGCCACCGCCGGGCATCAGCATCGTCAGCTCATAGCGTCCGCCGACACGCAGGTCGATGCATATGCGCTCGCGGGGCGTCTCGACGACGTGGGCCGGGCCGTACCACGCAGCCAGCGCGTCGGGGTCGGTCCAGGCCCGGAACACCCGCTCGCGGGGCGCGTCGAACACGCGGGTGATCAGGATGTGCTGGTCAGATGTTGTCGGGGTCTGTTCGCTCATCGTGGGTTCCTTGCCGGCGCAGGTGCGCCTCGAGTCGGTCCATGCGGGCCTGCCAGGTCCGTGTCCGTGACTGCATCCACGCCACGGCGTCGTCGAACGGCTCGGCCTGCAGGCGGCTGCGCCGCCACTGGGCCTCCCGGCTGCGCACGATCAGCCCGGCGCGTTCGAGCACTTTGAGGTGTCGCGAGACCGCCGGCACGCTGATGGGGAACTGCGCTGCGACCTCGTTCACCGTCGCCTCGTCCTCGGCGAGCAGGGTCAGGATGGCGCGCCGGGTGGGGTCGGCGAGCGCGGCGAAGGTCAGGCTGAGCTGGTCGGTGGCCATGGCACCCCAGGACGTATCAAACAGTCTTGTTAATTGCGCCTCCGATTAAATACCCCAGCTTCGGCCTCGGCAAGATTCCGGGTGCTGGCGAGCACCGTCCACGGCGAGCTGCGGTCAGCGGACGGTGTGGGCGTTCCAGCTCATGGTCACGGTGGTGCCGCGGGCGGTGTGGGTGACCAAGGCGTGGTCGGCGAGGGTTTCGATGAGTTGCAGGCCTCGACCACGGAAGCCCGAATCGCCCGGGGGCGGTCGCCAGGTGCCGTCGTCGTCGATGGTGACGGTGAGCTCCCCGCACCCGAGATGGGTCAGGTGGAGTCGTACCGCGCCGACCTTGTCGAGATAGGCGTGCTCCACGACGTTGGTGACGGCTTCGTCGACGGCCAGGATCAGGTCTTCGGCGATGTCGGGGTCGAGCGCGCTGTCCGCGCTCCAGGTGCGCGTCAGCTTCCGCAGTGCGGGTGCCGCGTTCGTCGTTGCTGCTCGCGTCGCCCGCAGGCTGCGAACCGGCGACGCTTGAGCGGTGGGAGGGGCCGACACGCAGCGACAGCCGGGTTCGGGGGCTCGGGCCTCGGCGTCTTCGGCAGTCCTGAGGGTGTCGGTCCTGGGGGAGTGGCTAGGTGTCACCGAGCGAGCCGGTCCCGCAGACGCGCCGATAGAGTGCCCGCCAACTGGCCCAGCTCTTCGGTCGGGTAGACCCCGGCGAGCTCATCAAGGAGCTCTGCGATGATCTCGGCTTCCACCTGGCTCAGCGCCGCGGTGCGGGGTGGTGTCCGGGTAGACGAGCGCGCTGCGTCGAGGCTTTCGCGGGCCAGCCGTGCGAGCATGTCGGCGGTGTAGACGCACCGATCGAGCGGACGTCCGCTGCGCGGGTCCCGCGCCGTCGCTGTGGGGCGCTGCCCCGAGTCCGTATCACCGACCGTGCCGTCGTCATAAAGCCTGGGCCGCGCGCTCGAAGCGGCTAGCAGTTGATCAGTCACTCGGCTCTCCGGAAGCTGTCGCCGGGCTCCTTGTTGAACCTGGCCGGCCACCGGGGTCTCGGGTGGATCGTGTCGCAATCACGGCATGTCCGCTCGCAACTACCCGCCGAAGGTACCTGGTGATCCGTCCGCGCACCCCTGCTCCGCGTAGTCGCGAGCCAACCGGACCCGGGGGACTCGCGTCACTGGCGCCGCTGCTCGTACCGCGGCGAGGTGCTCGCCGCTGCGGGCGATCACCACTCGCCGTCCGTCTCTTCGCGCGGCGTGTCCACCCGGGAGAGAGCGACCGTTCGGACCTCGCGGCCTGACCCGGTCCGGGGGACGGTGACGGTGAGTCGGCCCCGGCCCCTGGCCTCTCAGTCCCCCCGGGAGCCCGACCGGCGGGGTCGGCTCGCCCATCCCACGGTCAGCCCGTCGACGAGGCCGTCCGGCTCGTTCTCGGCGGTCCCGAGCTGCCGGCCGCCGCCCGTCGACCTACCACCTCGTGGACCGGGCTCGCCCTCCAGGGAGCCACATGGCCCGAGCGCTACCCGCCGGCGCACCGGCGCGAGGTGCTCAGCCCATCTCGCCGTGCTCGCCCGCGGCTCGGGCTGCTCGTAGCGCCGGTCCGTGCGCTCAACTGGGGTCAAGCCCTGGGACGTGGTGTAGCGCGGTTGCCGCGTGATCCTTTTGCTGGGATTAGGCGCTGAGCGCCGGAACGATGTCGGTGCTGGCCTCCTCGGTGGTCTCGGGGGCGGCCGCGGCGCGGGCTCGGGCGAGCAGGTCGAGGCCGAGGTAGCGGCGGGCTTCGGTCCATTCGTCGTGTTGCTCGGCCAGCACGGCGCCGACCAGGCGGATCAGCGCGTCGCGGTCGGGGAAGATGCCCACGACGTCGGTGCGCCGCCGGATCTCGCGGTTGAGTCGTTCCTGGGGGTTGTTCGACCAGACCTGGCGCCAGAGCTCGCGGGGGAACGCGGTGAAGGCCAGCACGTCGGCGCGGGCGCCGTCGAGGTGCGCGGCGACCTGCGGGAGCTTGGTCTCGAGGGCGTCGAGGACGCGGTCGAACTGGGCGTGCACCGCTTCGGCGTCGGGCTGGTCGTAGACCGAGTGCAACAGCGTCTTGACCCACGGCCAGCTGGCCTTGGGGGTCGCGGACATCAGGTTGGCCGCGTAGTGGGTGCGGCACCGCTGCCAGGTCGCGCCGGGCAGGGTCGCGCCGATGGCCTCCACGAGGCCGCGGTGGGCATCGCTGGTGACCAGTGCGACCCCTGAGAGGCCGCGGGCGGTCAGGTCGCGGAAGAACGCCAGCCACCCGGCGCCGTCCTCGGCCGAGGCGACCTGCAGACCCAGCAGTTCGCGGTGGCCGTCGGCGTTGACGCCCACGGCGATCAGGGCGTGCACGTTGACCACGCGGCCGGCCTCGCGGACCTTGAGCACCAGCGCGTCCGCGGCCAGGAACGTGTACGGGCCGGCGTCGAGCGGGCGGCTGCGGAACGCGGCGACCTGCTCGTCGAGGTCGGCGGCCATCGCCGAGACCTGCGACTTCGACAGCCGGGTGATCCCGAGGCTCTCGACCAGCTTCTCCATGCGCCGGGTGCTCACGCCGAGCAGGTAGCAGGTGGCGACCACCGAGGTGAGGGCGGCTTCGGCGCGACGGCGGCGCTCGAGCAGCCAATCCGGGAAGTACGAACCCGAGCGCAACTTCGGGATCGCGACATCCAGGGTGCCGGCGCGGGTGTCGAAGTCGCGGTGCCGGTAGCCGTTGCGGTGGTTGACCCGCTGCTCGCTGCGTTCGCCGTGGCCGGCGCCGCAGACCGCGTCGGCCTCGGCCGACATCAACGTGTCGATCATCGTGGTGAGCAGCGAGCGCAGCAGGTCCGGACTCGCCTGGGCCAAGTGCTCGTGCAGGAAACGGGCAGGGTCGATACTCGCCGACGCGGCCATCGCGTGGACTCCTCGGTCTTGAGCGGGAACTCAGAACTGAGAATCACGCGGTGGCCGCCCTCATCGTCGACGCCACGCCCTACGCGGTGGCCGGGTCGTACACCACCTTGCTGAGCACCACTTCAACTGTCCGGGTGGTCGGACCGGCCGCCTGCGGGTACGGAGTCCAGGATGGGGTAGCGAACCGAGAGTGACGAACGGCGAGCCATTCAAGATCAGCATGACGTTCTCCGGCAGCCAGGAGCGCTTCCTACCTGGCGGGCCAGGCCGGGTTGAGCACGGCGGGTGTGCCAGGTGTGCTCGTACTCGTCGGGGGACAGCGAGCCTAGGCAGCATGGAGCGCTCGCGTGGCCGTGCAGGGCGCAAGCGAGGGCAACGGTGCAAGGTGGTCTTCTGGTCCTTACTTCCCCGCCGGGCGGGGGGGCCCGATGGCGTAGTGCTCATCTCTGGCTGTTGCTCCACCTGCGGCGGGACGTCGTCTCGAAACGCGCCGCCAGCGCACGGTCCAGCGCCGCTGACCCGGACCCTGCCCAGAGCAGGTACACCGTCGAGAGCAGCAGCGCCGGTGCGACGCCGAGGTGGAACGGGCCGCCCACCTGTACACCGGCGGTTGCGATGGCACCGGCCATGTTCAGGGCCAGTCCCAGCGCGGCCAGCCGGGTGCCGATCCCGAGGATGAGCATGAGGCCGGCTCCGAGCTCTAGGGAGCCGACCAGGTAGACGATAATGCTGGAGTCGGGGAGTCCGTAGCGGACGAACTCGGCGAGTTCGTACTCGTGGAGCAGGAACTTCGGCAGCGAGAACAGCACGAACACCAGCCCGGTGACGATGCGCAGCGCCGCTGTGGCTATGCCGCCGCGTCCGCGCATTCGGGTGCTGAAGAAGAGCTGGATGGGGTTGCGGGGCGGGTGACGCTCGCCCTTCCCACTACCGGCCATGCTGGTTTCCCTTCTGATCGAGCAACTTCCGCCGCGGTCGGCATCGTCATCAAGAAGCGTCTCCCGCGAGGCCGGGCCGGTATGCACCACCACAGAGCTTGCGGCAGCGCGTGGTGCGCGTGAGGTCCTCGCGGGAGGTTCTGCTCGGGCGCACCGGGTCGCGAAGTCGATCGGGTGACGAAGCGCGACATGGCCGGCGACCCGGAATCGTCAGGCGGTGGCCGCGCCGGGCTCGAGAGGACCGGCGTTGAGAGCCGAGCCTCGCGTACTGAGCGCGCTGGTGTCGTTCCGAGGCGGGACCTTGTTGACCGGCGAGCCGTGCAGTGCTGCGCGGAGCGCTAACATCTCGCTCGACGACGCGGCGTGCAGGGCCTCGCCGAGCCGGTTGAGGGTGATCCCGACCAGTGTCAATCGCTGCTCGGGAGCCTGGAGGGCCGAGGCGACGGCCACCAGCACTCGCCGGGTGGTCGAGTCGGTGAGGTCGAGAGTCGAGACATCGAGAGTGAGCTCTACGACACCAGCCACCGCGCTACACCCCGCGAGTTCGAGGAGGGCCTCGAGTTGCCTGACCGCCGCCCTGGTGGCCGGAGGGCTTGCGGGCCGACCCGACGGGGCCCGGGTCCGCGGTCCGGCCGCTGCAGAGGTGGGAGGGATCGTCGCCATCGTCGCCCCCGGTGCTCTCTCGCTGCACGAATCGGTCCGAACACCGGGGACCTGGGTGCTGTTGACCAGCATAAGCACAGGCGGCCACGGCGCCCAGACTTCCAAGGTGCAGCCCGCGGACACGACATCACGGACTCCCCCCGGCTCGAGGGCGAGCCGCCGGGAAGTTCGCTCAGGCCGCGCCCAGCCTCGCCCAGGACGCGACAGGTCTGAATCGCCGGGCAGGTCTTGGAAAGGGTCGTCGCGCACCTAGCAGAACTTGCCGATCATCGAGCCATCGCTGTCACGAGACGTCGGGTCGCACAGAGCACGGGCCAGAGCATGAGGCCGCTTCGGTCGCCAGCACCCATGTGAAGACGCGGTCAGCGAACCCTTCCACCTCTGCGATCACGCTGAACGCCCGCACATCGCCGTCCAGGTCGTGGACGACGCGGAGCGAGCAGTCGAGCCGCAGGGCCAGATCCTCCAGGATTGCGGCGACCTGCCTCATCAGCTCCATCCCGGTAGGGGCATCCGCCCGCAGCTCGGGAACGCCATCGGCGGTCACGGTCGACGACCACGAACCGTCCCCGTTGAACCGGCATCGCACCGAGACCGACTCCACGTGCCGCTCGGCGCCCCACATTCGTGGGAGCGTCCCATCTCCCGGGCTGTCGAGTCTTGGCGACCCGCGCGACCGCGAGGGCGTTCACCTTGATCCGCGACGAATCGATCGTGTGCGTGGAGGTCCGCGCCGACCAGGGCGAGTGGTGCGACGTCGAGCAGGGTCAGGAGGAACTTCCTTGCAGGGGCGGCCCGTCGATCGCACCGGCTACGCCGTTTCCCATCGGGAGGTCGACCGATTTCGGGGGCGGCGCCACACCTCGCGCGATTGACCGCACCGCAGCTGCCGGATGCTCACGACGCGGGGGATCTCGTCGGCCGGGGGGAGCGGATCGGCGGCGGGTCCCCGTCGGTTCCGGCGATCGTGGTGGTCTGCTTGGTGACGTCGTAGGCGCCGGTGTCGAGGTCGCCGTAGTCGGGCACGAGGACCCGACCCCAGCGGCGTTCGGGCTCGCCTCGCAGGCGGGTGTCGAGCTCGTCCACGCTCCCGGCCTGGTACATCCCGGCGAAGCTGCCGCCGGCGTCGACGCCGGTCGCCAGGCCGAGGGACCCCCCGGCCCAGCGCTCCGGGACGAGGTCGCCCGGTGTTCCCGCATCGAGGAGGCGCTCGCCGGACCCCGGATCCACGGGACCAGCGGGCGTGGTGACCACCGCGCCGGGCGCCTGGGCGATCCCGCCTGCCACCCGGGGCAGGTCGCCGAGGCAGGGCCAGGCCGAGGCGATCGCCCAGTCCGTGAGCACCGGCCCGCGGCCGGCGAGCCAGCGGTCGAGGGGCAGCACGTCGACGACACGCGGGCCGGTCACGGCGACCCAGCCCGTCGCGTCGGCGCGGTCGTCGGTGGCGCGCAGCCGCACCCGGTCGGCGCCAGCCGGGAGGTCTCCGGGGGTGACGGTGATGGTCCGCCACCGGTCGAGGTCGGGTGTCTGGTCCTGCAGCCGCTGCTGCTCGTCGTCACCGGCGTAGCCGCGGTACCCGCGCTCGGGCTCGGGGAGCTCCCGGATCGGCCGCGCGCCCTGGACCTGGGCGCCGCGGGCGAACTCCCAGGACACCGCTGTCCCGTCGTCGGTCCGTCCCGCGACGCCGACGGCGAGTTCCTGCGCGTCGCCCAGGCCCGGCAGTGCGAACCACGGTGTGGTCAGTTCACCGACGCCGGCATCGTCGTCCCTGGTGCCCCAGTGCGGCGGGGCCCGCCCGTCGTCGGTGTCGGTGTCGGTGCCGGTGCCGGTCCTGGGCTCGCGCTCCGGGCGCCGTGGCGGTGGGTCGGCGGCCCCGCCGCCGGCGACGAACCCCTCGAGGACGGCGGTGGACCCTCGCTCGGGCAGCAGCGGGCCGCCGGTGACGGGTTGGAGCACCTCGACGCGGTCCTGCAGTCCGCACGCGGCGCGCGAGGTCGGGTCGGCCACGGCGGCGCGGTTCTGTGCGGCGAGGGAATAGCGGTCGCCGCGGTCGGCGGCGGTGGCCGCCGACGTGGTCAGGATGCCCACCGACGTGAAGGCGGCAAGCACGGCCAGCATCGCCGCGGTCAGGGCGGGCAGGGCTGGTAGCCGGCGGGCCCGATGTGCCAGGGGCAGCAGCAGCACGGCGACGATGGCCGCGACGCCGGCCCACAGGACCGGATTGTCGAACGGGCGCTGGGGCCCGGTGGCCGCCGGCATGCCGATGTTGGAGTAGCCCCACCACGACCCGGGGCCGTTGAACGCGGCCGCGGCGGCCAGCACGAGCCCGATCGTGGTCACGATGCCGATGACGCCGAGGCGCGCGTCGGCGCGACGGGCCTCGGCGACCAGACCGACCACCACGACCACCATCGCCACCGCGCCGAACCCGGCGAGCGCGCCGAAGTGGTGCGACCACTTCGACGGCGTCACCGCCACCAGCACGAATCCGGCGGGCAGCAGGGCCAGCAGCACTGACGGGCCGGTGGTCCGGATCCCGCGACGAGCCAGCAGGACCAGCGCCGGCGCCGAGAGCACCAGGCCGAGCAGGACGGGCAGGCGCTTGGTGGCCGTGCCCCAGTTGTCCTGCCCGAACAAGTAGGTGTAGCGCAGCCACTCGGCGTACCAGGGCTGGCTCGGCCCGATCTGGTCGTGCACGACGGTGGAGACCAGCACCCCGTGCCAGGACTGTTGGGCGAACACGACGGTCACGGCCACTGCGGCCAGGCCGAGGGGCACCGCGAGCCGCGCGAGCAGGAACAATGCCGTCTCCGGGCGGGACGCTCCGCCGTCGGCAGCCGCCCCGCCGGGGTGCAGCACCCGCCAGACGCGCGGCGCGCACAGCAGGAACGGCGCCACGCCGACGAGCCCGGACGGTGCGACAGTCGTGGTCAAGGCCGCGACGCACACGGCGAGCGCGAGGAGCACGGCGGGCCGGGCGGAGGGCCCGGTCCGGTGGCGCACGGCGCGCAGGACCAGCGCCAGCACCGTCGTCGTGCCCAGCGCGACCAGCGATTCGGGGCGCGTGCCCAGATCGTAGGGCAGCCACCACACCGCGAGCCCCAGCGCGGCCAGCAGCCGGGCCCCGACCCGGTCGGCGAGCGGACCGAGGACCGGGCGGAGCACGCCGCGCGTGACCACCAGCCACAGGACGAAGCCCGCGAGGATGCTCGGCGTGCGCAGCGCGACGGGGGTCAGCCCGTCGTGGAGGAAGAACCACTGCAGCACACGCTGGGAGGACGCGAATGGCGCCTCCGACGCGTCGTACCACCGGTAGTAGTTGCCGACGTCCCCGCCGAGGGACTGTCGCGCGATCACGGTCGCGAAGCCGTCGTCGTCGGTCACCGGGCCGACCAGCGACCACCAACCCAACACCCCAGCTACGACGACGTCGATAGCCAGGCCGGCGACCCGCCGGAGCACGTCCGCGGGCCGGCGCAGGAGCCCCGACGCCCTCTCGGCGAGGCGGGCAGCCCGCGCCGTGACCGCCTCGTTCGTGCGGCGCGGGCCGCCCGCGGGATCGGCGAGGAGGGCGCGCAGACCCAACCGGGCGCCCTTCTCCCCTGCCGTGCCCAGGACGCCGAGCACCACCAGCAGCCCGAGCGCGACGACGGCGAGCTGGAGCTGGAGGGTGATCAGCGCTGACTTCTCCGGCGTGGCTGCGTTGTCGAACCATGCCGGGGTGCGCGCACGCAGCGACAACCCGGCGGCGTCGGGCCCGGTGAGATCGGTCGTCACGGCGAACACCTCGGGCACCGGGTCGCGGGGGAACACCAACGGGACCGCCGCGCCGGAGGCCACCACGAGCCCTGCTCCGTCGGCGGTGACGGTCAGCCCGCAGTCGCCCTCAGGCACGTCGGGTCCGACGGAACGGCCGTTGGCGAGCACCTGCAGCTCGCCCTCCTCTGCGCGCACCACCAGACCGTCGGCTCCGCCGGAGGTGCTGGTGGCGATCAGCGTGGTGCGACCGCCGCGGGCGAGAGCCTCGCGGATCGCGGCACACGGCACGGTGACGGCCAGTGCCGCGGGGCGGTAGGGCACCAGGAACAAGGTGGTCGGGGTCGGCTCGCTCCCCGCTCGCGGCCAGGTCACCGTCGACGTCGACGACTCCACCGGCGCGACGGCCACGAGCCCGGCGACCACCACGGCCGCGACACCGGCCAGCAGGGCGGCGAGGGCGACCGCGGCTCGAGCCGTCCGCAATCCGCGCACGCCGGCTCCGGTGGCGTCGGATGCGCTGTTAGCAGCGTGAGCGCCGGGGTCGGGCAGCTGTCGTGGTGGGGCGGGCGGAGCCTCGTCACGTGGCTGCTCGTCCTGCGTGTCCTCGTCGGGTGCACACGTCGCCGGGGCGCTCTCGGCCGTCGTGTCGAGAGCGGGGCCGACGGTGGCGATGGCGTGTGTCGAATCGTCCGGGTCACCCGAGGGACCCTCGGCGGGGCCGGTCGGGATGAACGACCTCGGGGGCACCGTCATGCGCAGCGAAGCTCCTCGCGTCGAGAGGCCGCCTCCGCGCGACGACGTTGATGGGCCGGTTGCACCGAACGTCCGTACGCCAGGTGCAAACGGTTCTGTTCGCAGCGGAGCACTCGACCACCCGGAGAGTGGGCGAGCTACGTGCGGTCGCCCTCCGGCCGATGGTCCGTCGGTGACCGAGGGTGGAGGGCAGCGGTGGCGCTGGTGGTGCGGCGGGTGGCCTCGCCGGCGTCGTCGAGGGCGTCGCGAGCGGCGTAGAGGTGCTCGATGGCGGCATGGGCCCGATCGGTGGGTTCGGGATCCTGGGCGCTGAGCTCGCGGGCAAGGTGACCGCACGTGTCGGCGAGGGCGTCGCACAGGTCGCTGACCGCGCCCCCGGCGCGTCGGAGTTCGCCCAGATCGAGGTCGCGCGTGCGCCGCAGCAGGGTGGCAGCGTCGAGGGCGGCGTCGACGACGCGTTCCAGGTTGCGCACCCGCCCCGTGCTCGCCGGTCCCGGGCGCTCGCGGTTCCCCGTTGCTCGAGGCTCGTGGGGGCTCGGCGGCATGGAGTCCATGGGTCTCGCCTACCCGCTCGTCGCCGACAGGGAGCGCGGCTCCGGACCGGCCTCGCGGCCGACGCAGGCCACCGATGTGAAGCAGGCGTCTGTTCGGGCGCGCTTCGCTGAACCCTGAGCGTGTCTTGCTACGTACGCACAGCGTGCCGACGTCGACGCACGACCCCGACCTCTCCGCCGTGGCACGTGCCGAGGCCGGTCCCGCCGCGCTCTGCGGACTGCTCGGCGTCGGAACTGCACTGGCGGTGGGCGACCTCGTGGCCGGCCTGCTCTCGCCGGCGTCCTCCCCGGTCCTGGCGGTCGGCGGCCAATTCATCCGGCTCACGCCCGAGTGGCTCAAAGCCTTCGCAATCACCACCTTCGGCGTCTACGACAAGCTCGCCCTGCTCGTCGGCATCGCCGTCGTCCTCGTCCTCGCCGCCACGTCGGCGGGGCTCGCGAGCCGGCGGACCGTGCTGCCCAGCGTGACCATCATCGTCGTCCTCGGCCTCGTCGGGTTGGCGTCGGCCTCGGCCGCCCCGGCGTTCTCGGTGGTCGATCTGGTCGCCCCGCTCGCCGCCCTCGTCGCCGGGCTCGCCGCCCTCGTCGGGCTGCACCGGCTCGCGATGCGCCAGGCGCACGCCTCCGCCACCGGTCCGGACGCACATGACGAAGGTGGGGCAGGGCAGCCGACGGTGCACCGAACCGGTCCGGTGGGGGCACTCGGCGCCGCCCGGCGGCGCTTCCTGCTCGGCGTGGCCGGGACCGCCGTGGGTGCCGGGGCGGCGGCGGTCGCCGGCCGGTGGCTGGCCGCGGCCGGCGGCGCCGACGCGTCGCGGGTGGCGGTCGGTGCGCTCCCGGAGGCGGTCACCCCGGTCGACCTCCTCACCGGCGCGGACTTCGCCGGTCAGGGCACCCCGACGTGGCTGACCCCGAACAACGCCTTCTATCGGATCGACACCGCCCTGCAGGTTCCGCAGCTCCCGACCCGGGACTACGCCCTGCGGATTCACGGGATGGTCGACCGGGAGCTGCGGCTGTCCTACGACGACCTGCGCGCCCGGCGCCTGGTCGAGGCGCCGATCACCATGACGTGCGTGTCCAACGAGGTCGGCGGTGCGCTCGTCTCGAACGCCGTGTTCCTCGGGGTGCCGCTGGCCGACCTGCTCGCCGAGGCCGGCGTCCGGGCCGGGGCCCAGCAGATCGCGTCCACGAGCGTCGACGGCTTCACCACCGGCACCCCCGTCGACGCGGTGACCGACGGCCGCACCGCGATGCTCGCCCTGGGCATGAACGGCGAACCGCTGCCGGTGGAGCACGGTTTCCCCGTGCGCATGGTCGTCCCCGGTCTCTACGGCTTCGTGTCCGGCTGCAAGTGGCTGACCGACATGGAGATCACCACCTTCGCCGGCTTCACCTCCTATTGGGAGCAGCGGGGGTGGGCCGAGCAGGCACCGGTGCGGACGCAGTCACGCATCGACGTCCCGCGCACCGGTGCCACCGTGCTGGCCGGCCGGACGACGCTCGCCGGGGTCGCCTGGGCCCAGCACACCGGTGTCGCGCGCGTGCAGGTCCGTGCCGACGGAGGCGCGTGGCAGGACGCCGAGCTCGCGCGGGACGTGTCGATCGACACCTGGCGCATGTGGCGCGCCGCCGTCGACCTGTCCCCGGGCCCACACCGGCTGCAGGTCCGCGCCACCGACCGCAGCGGGTACACCCAGGTCGCCACGCCCACCGCGACCATCCCCGATGGCGCCACCGGCTGGCACACCGTCGACGTCACCGCAGCCTGACGAGACGTCGCGGACGGCTCAGGGTACGAGGCGGGCGAAGACGACGGTGTTGTCCTCGTAGGAGCGGGCGGCGGAGTCGAAGGGCCCGCCGCAGGTGATCAGGCGTAGCTCGGGTCCGGACGTGTCGCCGTAGACCTCGAGGCTCGGGAAAGCGTCCTTGGGGAAGCGCCGGACTGTGTCGATGGCGAAGGTGCGCACGGAGCGGTCGGCGAGGGTCACGGTCACTCGTTTGCCGGGGCGCAGGCGGCCGAGGTCGTAGAACACCGAGGGTCCGCCGGCCGCGGAGTCGACGTGGCCGAGGATCACCGAGGGGCCGACGCGGCCGGGGGTGGGGGAGCCGCGGTACCAGGCAGCTTGGTCATAGAGCGGTCCCGGTGCCGGCACCTCCAGGGTGCGATCCGGGTTCAGCCCGACACTGTTGACCGGGCTGGACACCCCGATCGAGGGGATGGCGAGGCTGACCGGCGCGGAGCCCGACGCCGGCCGCTGCCGCAGCTCCGGGGCCGGGGAGGCAGTCGTGGCCGGTCCCGCTACGGAGGGTGCTGCGGAGGACGCCGGGGAAGGCGGTGCCGGCGGGCCGGACCGGCCGGCGAACCCCATGGCCGCAGCCACCAGCCCGAGGCCGGCGAGGGTCACGGCGACGGCCACCAGCACCGGACGTCGACGCACGTGGTTCCTCCCGCAGAGATGCCACGTCCCACCCCGGGGTGCGGACCCCGAGGTGGGACGGTTGAGCAGGTGTCGCGACAGCCTCAGCGGCGGGCTGCTACGCGACCACGGGCCACGAGCAGACTCCCGCCGGCGGCCAGCAGCGCAAGCGCGCCACCCGCGATCAAGGCGGTGTCGGGGCCGCCGGCGGTGGAGCCGCCGCCGGTCTCCACGCCGCCCGCGGGCATGTCGGGCATCTGTCCGGGCAGGTTGACGACGATGGTGGCGACGCCGATGGTCAGCCCACCCTCGATCGCGTCGGTGGAGAACGCCTGGTTCAGCGCCATGGCCGCACCGTCGTTGAGGCGCACGGTGGTGCCGGTCAAGGTCGCGGTGCCGGCGTCCATATCGGTCTGGATCGGCTCCAAGGTGGAGCCGTCGAGGTCGAACAGAACGGTGGACTCGGCGACGGTCTCGCCGTTGGCGGTGACCTTGCCCGACAGCGTGGCCGGGTTGCCGGGGTCGACCACGAAGTCGGTGAGCTCGACCTTGGTCTCGCCCTTGGTCAGGCTCAGCCCGCTGCCCTCGTGCTCGATGCGCCCCTGCACGTAGGGGTCGACCGCACCCGGCTCGTAGACGGTGACGTTGCCCCCGGTGATCGGGAAACGGGCGCTGCCATCGGAGATGGTGGCGTCGCCGACCGTGCCCGGGGTGACCTCCAGCGACTGCAGCGCGTCGGTGAACCCGGAGTCCAACGCCACCGACGTCGACTGGCCGGTCAGGTCGGGGATGGTGGCGATCGGCTCGGCGGCCTGCGCTGCGCCCGCACCGAGCCCGGTCAACGCCAGCGCGGCGACACCCGAGACCAGCAACCCGGCGATCCTTCGCGGAGTCCTCATGAGCAGGGCACCTCTCTTCGGTGAGAATGGCCCCCGGCTCACGACCGAACGCCCTTTCGTCCCGATCTCCGCTTCCTGGGCGACTTCAGTTCGTCACCCGCCGAAATCCAACAGCCACTTCACGTGCGTCCACCCACGGTCTGGCTATCTCGGCCGGGGGACGAACCGTCGGTGCCGGCCCTGCCATGGGTCCGTAGAGGTCGCCCCCCGTGATCGACGCAGCATCTTCGGTATGGGCCAGGCTCTTCGAGGAGCCGGGCCTCGTTGGCGCTGATGGTGAGCGGGGTGCTCGTTCTGCAAGCCGAAACCGGGTTTCAGGTCCTCTGGCTGTTCCTGGTCGCTGTCGGCTCGGTCTTCGTCGGTGTGCACCTCGATGCGACGGACGCGGCCGTCGCTCGTGCCGCTGAACGCGACGGCCGCCGTCGGCGCTGAGCCCGCCGTTGAGTTGGACCGGTCGGGTGGGCTGCAGGCTCAGCGCGTCGCCCAGAAGGAGATGGTCGGTGAGGGTGAAGAGGTACTCGGCTTGGAGGTCTTGCTGGTCGAGGATGGGTCGGAGCCCGTCCTCGAGCCGAGCCGTGGGGTCAACGAACGGTGATGGAAGGGCCGCGCCTTCTCGACCTGCGCCATCGAGCCGCCGAATCGCACGGGTACGCGATGGGTCGGTCTTGCTCGGCCGAACCGATCGGAGCCGGTGACGGAGGGTCAGATGAGGTCGAGCTCGTCGGCGATGACCCGCCGCGCGACGGTGGGTCAGGCGCAGGCCGTGGCTGCTCGCGTAGCTGCTCAGGCCCGATCCCGTACTCCACCACTCTCCATGACTCCGCGGACACGCTAGAGGCGGTGGCACGGCGCCGACCGGGGGAGGAAGCTCGTGACCCCGCCGCCTACGGACAACCAACTAGCACTCGGGGCCCATGGCGGGCGGGCGGGCCGAGTTGAAGCCGACCGATCGCCCGTTGCGGGAGCCGCGAGCTGCTGCGCTGCCGCGGACTGTGCCAGCGGACGTGGGGGATTGGACCGGCGGATGCCCCGTCCGGTGACTCGGGGCTCCTCCTCCAGCGACTCGGGCTCGTCGAGCGGCTCGTTGGGCTGGCGTCAAACCCGCACGGGCCGGGAGGCGGCGAGCCTGCTCAGGATCGGGCGGATGGTCGCCACGAGCTCTCGCGGGTGCGAGGCCTGGGGCACGTGTGCACCGGGGGCCTCGACGACGGGCACGCCCAGACCATCGGCGAGCCACTGCGACGCCTCCCAGAACCAGTGGCCGGGCGACGCGGGGTCTCGGTTGTCGGCGCCGGCGACCACGGCGCACGGGACCTCGATGCCCGCGAGCTGGTCGGTCGCGGGCACATAACTCATGATCGGCTCGATCTCGATGCCGAAGAGGACCTCGCCGTTACCCAGCATTCGATCCCGCAGCTCGGGGTCGAAGGACTCGAACACCTCGTCGCCGGCGACCGCCCGCAGGAACAGCTCCGTGGTCTTCGCTGGCCCACCTTGGGTCATGCCCTGACCAATGATCTGTTCGAAGCCGGCGATTACCTCTTCCCCGGTCGACGTGACGGCGGCGTACGCGGGCTCGTGGAAGATCGCGCCCCGCAGGGCATCGGGACGCCGCAGTGCAAGGGTCGGTCAGGATGACCGACCCGGCGCTGTTGCCGTAGACCATCGCGGGGGTGAGGCCGAGCGCCTCGAGCAACGCGACGGCGTCATCGGCCTGCTCGACCACCGAAGCGGTCGTGTAGTTCTCGGAGCGTGGGCTGCGCGAATTCGCTCGTCGGTCTCGGACAGGACGCCGGGGGGCAGGCAGGCCCAGCCCCGCGGCCAGCGGTTAGGCGTGGCGGCGCGGGTGCCGCCGCCGATGCCGATCCGCAGGCGGTGCCGTCCCACTCGGCCGTCGATGACCAAGAGCTGACGGTCCGAGTACCTCTAGTGCTTCGTTAGGGATGTTGCTTGCCGTGTGGTGAGTGGCGTGGGATCTTGATGCGTGGCGTTGACTGGAGCGGTGGAGGTCCCACCGCGTGACCGCGAGGTGCTGGAGTCGTGGCTGCGGTCGCCCTCGGTGCGAGCCGGTCACGCCCTGCGGGCGCGGATCGTGCTGATGGCCGCCGACGGGGTCGGCACGATGGAGATCGCCCGGCGGGTCGGGGTCTCCAAGCCGACGGTGATCTCCTGGAAGCGCCGCTACCGCGACGAGGGTGTGGACGGGCTCGACGACCGGGCCAAGTCCGGTCGGCCCCGCGAGATCGATGAGACCGAGATCGTCGCCCGGACCCTGGAGGAGCCTCCTGAGCGGCTGGGGGTGACGCACTGGTCGAGCCGGCTGCTCGCGGTCGAGCTGGGGATCAGCAACTTCACCGTCGCGAAGGTCTGGCAGCGCTGGGGGCTGCAGCCGTGGCGGGTCGAGACCTTCAAGTTCAGTACTGATCCCGAGCTCGAAGCCAAGATCCGGGATGTCGTCGGACTCTATCTGCACCCGCCGGACAAGGCCGTGGTCCTGTGCGTGGACGAGAAGTCCCAGGTCCAGGCCCTCGAGCGGACCGCGCCGATCCTGCCGCTGCGGCCCGGACTGCCGGAGAAGGCCACCCACGACTACATCCGCCACGGCACGACCACGCTGTTCGCCGCCCTCGAAGTCGCCACCGGCCGGGTGCTCGACGCCTGCTTCGACCGGCACCGCCACCAGGAGTTCCTCAAGTTCCTTAAACAGGTCGCGAAGGCCTACCCGCGGCGCAAGCTGCACCTGGTCGTCGACAACTACGCCACCCACAAGCACCCGGCGGTGCGGGCATGGCTGGCCCGCAACCCACGGGTCACGCTGCACTTCACCCCGACCTCGGGGTCCTGGCTCAACCTCGTCGAGGTCTTCTTCTCGATCATCACCCGCCAGGCCATCCGCCGCGGTAGCTATCGCAGCGTCGACGACCTCACCGAGGCCATCCGCACCTACATCGACGGCTGGAACACCCGCTGCCGCCCGTTCGTCTGGACCAAGCCCGCCGACGAACTCGTCGCCCGAGCCACCGGTGGGCAACGAACTTCAATCACGCGGCACTAGTGGGGCTCCTCCGGATGGCGGGGAGCCTCTGCCTGCTCGGGCGAGAAGGGAGGCCCGTCGTCGCGGGCATCATTCTGCGACGCCATCTGGGTTAGTGCCCGGCCCCAGCTTGGTCCGACACCGAGCCACCACAAGACGTTCCCGGCCAGTCCAGGCTTCCTGTCGAGGATCATCGTCGCCAGCAGCGCCTCATCGGTCACGACGCCCTCACGGCTCAAGCGGGCGGCGTCGCTAAGCAGGACCAGCGCCCGGTCGCCGACCTTCACGCGTGCGGGATCGACCCGGGCGGGAGGGCCTCCCGGCCCGCACAGCGCGTCGAGCATGGTCTCGCACTCAGGACGGGTCGCGCCGGCCCGCCGCAGAGCACGTTGAGCCTCGCCCTCGGGCCGGACCAACAGCGCGAGCAGTAGGTGATGGGTCCCGACCCGGCGCTCGCCGCGCCGGGCGGCCTCCTGCCGGGCCTGAGCGAACCCGTCCCACGCCGCGTCGTCTCCCGTGTCGCGCTCGCGCCGCGGCATCGCCACCGCGCCATTCTGTGGCAGGAGGCCACGGATATCGACACGTCGGAAGAGTCGTACCTGCGCCAGGTGATTAGTGCGTCGGGTGGCTTCGCCTGCGTCGACGAGGGCGTCGCCGGCTCGGTAGAGGTGCTCGATGGCGGCGTGGGGCGCGATCGCGGGTTAGGGGCCCTGGTTGATGAGCAGGTGTCCGCAGGTTGTGGGCGAGGGCGCGACACAAGTCGCTGACCCGACGTCCCGGCGCGAGAGCGTCAACGACAGGCTCGAGGTTGCGCACCCGGCCAGCGTGGAAAGCTCGTGTGCGAGTGGAACCTCTAGGTCGAGGGTCGCGGTGGCTGCGTGCCGCGTCTCAGGAGGCCGGTTCACGACCGCCTCGTCGGGGCCCGCTCTGCCCGTGGAAAGCCCACGACAGCGCCGACGTACGTCCTCGGCGCGCGACCCTCCGGGCACGATGTTCGGCACGGTCCAACCCGGAGCCGACCTCTGGTCTGATCAGCAGCCCGCTCGGCGGAGGTGGCCCATGCCGACCAAAGAGCCGCAGGACCTCGCGGACCTCCTAGCTGATATGGAGGGCACTTCTGTCAAGTAGGCAGGGGTGGTGGGCCCTCGATGGGATGCATCGTGGCTGGTTAGGGCGTTGTGGGTCCGGCGGGGCCGGGTGGGGTGGAGGCGTGCTGGCTCGACGCGCGGTCAGGCTGATATGCGCGGGTTGGTTACCGCATGACCGGGTGTTCGTCGGGAGCGTTCCGCGGATCTAGGGGCGAGCGTCGCCCCGCTCGATGAGGGTCGGGCGGAGCTGCTCATAGCTAACTCGCGGGTCGCTCCTCGCGCTGCCTGCGTCCGCACCCGGCGCCCGCCGGGGCCTGTGGGGGCGGCCGTGTGTCAGGCGGCCGCGTGATGCTGGTGCTCGTCGAGCGGGTCCTGGTCGAGCACTGCGAGGCTCCAGCACCAGCCGGCGAGCTCACGAGCGACGGCGACCACCGACACCGTCGGGCGCTTGCGGCGCTGCTCGAGACGGCACCAGCGTTGGTGCAGGCGGCGGTTGCCGGCCTCGGCGCGCGCCCGCACCCCGGCGGGCTGACCGTCGGCGCGCCGGGCTCGTTCCCGGCTGGGACGCAGCGGGCGACGGTGGTGCCAGGCGGCTTCGACCAGCAGCCGGCGGGCGTGGGCGTTGCCGGTCTTGGTGATCGGGCCCTGGACCCGTCGGGCCCCGGAGGAGAACTCCGAGGGCACGAGCCCGAGGTAGGAGCCGATGGTCGAGCCGGTGAAGCGGTGCCAGTCGGCGACCTCGACGCAGAGCCCGACCGCGGTCAGCGTGGAGACCCCACGCAGGCAGCGCAGCCGTCCCACCGGCCCGGCCAGCGGCTCGGTCCCGGCCATCTCTTCGATCGCGGTGTCGAGCCGGTCGCGGCGGGCGTGCACGCTGAACACCGTGTCGAGGGCTTCGTCGAAGGCCAGCTGCACCCCGCGCCGGTCGAAGTGCTGGCGGCGCAGCCAGTCGGTGTGCTCGCCGGTCCACGCGCTGCGGTCCCAGACGATGCCCTGGCGCAGCAGCAGCTTGGAGAGCCGGTGCCGCGCACGCATCAGGTCCCCGCGGGCGTCTTCGCGGGCGCGCACCAGGTCCCGGGCGGCTTCCTCGGCCTCACTGGGGACCCGCACCGCGGGCAGCTCCCCGATACGCAGCAGCCGCGCCAGGCGTTCGGCGTCGCGGCGATCGGTCTTGACCTTGTCCCCGGCCGGGCGTTCCAGCTTCGAGGGCGCGACCACCTCGCAGCGCACCCCGGCCGCGGCCAGCGCCCGGGCCAGGCCGAAGCCGGTCGGGCCGGCCTCATAGGTCACCGCCACCGGCCCCGGCAGTGCCATGACCCAATCGACGATCGCTTCGGTCTGCGGTGCCACCCGCTGGGTGCGGAATCTCGCATGCCTCGTCGTCGATCGCGCACCCCACGACCGAACGAGCATGGACGTCCAGACCGACCCACGTACGCTCTGCCAACACCCGGCGCCTCCCGTAATTGCGGCACCGTCACTGAGTGCGACGGCGACCCGCGCCAACTTACGAGCGGGGCGCCGGGCCTCCATACGGTCTAGAGCAGGTGCGCTCCGACCTCGCCATCGGCGAGCGTCCCGAGAGGCAGGCCGAAGAGGTCCAACTTCACGCGCCGCTCAAGCGGGAGCGCCACGTTCCGGTCGCAGTCGATCCGGCCACTGAGGCCACCCTCCGCGAGCACCTCTGTGTGAAAGCAGTCCCAGAGCCTCGACACGCCCGCCCCTTCCGGTTGGCTGCCGTAACCGGGGCGCGGCTACCCCTCGCTCGAGCGCTCGCCCGAGTCGTCGCCACTTCCGGCGTCGCTGTCTGTCGACGCACCATCCCGCGAAGAGCCCCGTTGCGAGCTGGCGTCCTCGGATGCGCCGTGAGGGGACGCGTCGTCCGATGAGGTGCGCGGGTTGGGCTCCGAGCGGTGTTCGGACGTCGAGCTGTCCTCGGACTCTTCGCGGTGCGACCTGCTGTACGACGAGGTGTCCCCGTGAATCGTCCTGAGCCGAGCAGCGCCGCTGTCGTGGGACGATCCCTCGGACGTGCGTCGGTGCGAGGTGTCGGACCGCGAGGAGCGGTGTTCAGGCTCCGACGAGCCCGTCGAGCGGCGTTCGGAGGACGGACCGTCCTTGGGCTCTTCGCGGTCGGATCCGTCGTTCGGTGACGTGTGTCGCTGAATCGTCGGCGTGCGCTGAGCGACGTCCCGGTCGGACTCGTCTCGAGCCGAGCTCTCGGACGCGTGCCCGTCCCACCCGCCGGACGGCGTCGAGCGAGGTTCGTCATTCGAGGGACCGATCGAGTGGCGCACCGCAGTGCGGGTGTCGTCCCGAGATGGGCCCGCGCGGTCCGGGTCCGCGGCGGCGCGTCCGTGGTCGATGCGCCAGGCAGTGAACCGCACCGTGCTCGGTGGCGCGATGGTCCGGTCCCGGTGCAGGCCGACCTTGAGGTAGCTCTGCTGGCCCGGGTAGAGCGTGCCGCCGCGAGGGTGGTCGTTGTCGACGACGGACCGGCCGTCGCGCCAGACGCTGACTCCGGCCTTCTGCGGGTCGGCCGAGAAGCGCACCAGGACACGCAGCTGGGTCCACTCGCCGATGGGCGCACACCCGAGGGTGCGGGTGAAGGTTCGCGGGCCCGAGGGGTGGCCCTCGCCGCCGTGCAGTACGAGCTCGCCGTCGTTCACCCGAAGGTCGAGCGGCGCCTGCCCCGGACTGTCGTTCTCCCAACGGGCGATCACCTGGCGAGCCGTGGAGCCCGTGGCGAACTCGCCGTCCAGCCGTACCGAGAAGGTGACGTCGTGCTGGTCTCCTTCGTGCACGGCGGGCAGGGCGGGTTCGAGCTCGCTGCGCTGTCCGCGCCCGGTCAGCTGGAAGGACACCTCGTGCTCGTTCACCTGGGGCGGCCTGGCCCCGACGGTGTTCCACGACGTTCCCAGGAAGGCACCCGGGCCGTCGGCACGCCACACCGTCGAGGCCGGGGCTTCCGCCAACACCGGTGGTTCCGTCGGCACAGCCGGTGCGAGGGTCGGTGCGAGGGCCGGCGCCGCGGCGGACTCGACAGGCTGCACGGTCGCCGGGGGAGGCATCGGGGCAGGCACAGGAAGCTCAGCAGGCCGGTGTCCGGTGCCCGGTGGCCTGGGCGGTCCGCCGGGACGAGCTTCCGGCTGGGGCCGCGATGCCTCGCGGGACCAGGGCACTGTCGTACTGGCGACGGCGACCCCGCCCGCGAGAGCACCGATGGCTACCAGGGAGACCGCCCGGGCTCGCGCCACACCCGGCGGCCGGCGGTGCGAGCGCACCTCTCCGGAGTTGTGCAGGGTCGGGCGCGTTCCGGCACCTGTGTCGCGATGGCGTCCCATGGTCGTGCCGGCGGCCCCCTGGTCCTGAACTGTTGCCTATGAGGTGTTGCCGGACGATCGATGTGGAAACGCCCTACCGGCGAGCTTGGTGCTGACGATCCAGCAGGTTGCGACGCCTGCCAACAGTCAGACCACCAGGTCCTCCCGGCGCCGGCTCCGCGAGGTGTCGTGAGGATACGGGATCGGCTCGCGACGAGCGCCGAGGTCCGGACGTTGCCCGAGGTCTTCGGCGACATTATGAGCCGGACGCCGCGTCGCCGGCTCTTCGCTGACGGAGCCGGAGCGACGGGCGACCTGACCTCGTTCCGGGGAACCGCTCTCATACTCGTGGACTGCGGCATGTGGCGGTGTCCGAACAGGTCACGTAGGTCGAGGCTCGAGGTCACCCGCTGGCGGGCCAATCGGGGGACGCGGGTAGGCGCCGGGTCCCGGGGGCGACACCACGGGCGCCCGGCGCCGACCAGCCCGAGAACTGCCGCTGGCTCGCTCAGGACGGCCCAGGATCGACCCATGACGTAGCCATGAGATTCGCGAAGGCGCCGGCGGAAAGCATTGGAGACCGCCCACAGTGTGACCTCCACCGGCGCACACGTAACGTAGGCACAGGCCAACAGCCGGCCCCAGCCCCTGGCACGCCGTCCGGCCGGGCGCTGGGCCGACTGCGGAGGGTGTTATCACCGGATGACCGTGAGTGACAACGACGAGCTGGTCACCGCCATGCGACGTGCTGTCGAACGGCTGGTCGAGCACGGCGCGAAGCACGACCAGGACGAGATGCTGAACCGGATCGTCGAAGCAGCCGTCGAGACCGTTCCCTGCGCCAACGGTGGGGGCATCACTCGCACCGAGGCCGGCAAGGTCTTTTCGAGTCACTCCTCCGACGACCAGAGTCGCCGCGTCGACGACCTCCAGGCCCAGCTCCACGAGGGGCCGTGCGTCAGCGCGGCTGAGGAGCCGCCACCCAGCGGCATCTTCGTGGCCCATGATCTGGCCGGGCCGGACGGGGAGCGGTGGCCGCTGTTCGCTCCGCGCGCGGTCGAGCTCGGCGTCCGGTCGGTGTTGTCGATCTCGTTGTCGGTCGCCCGCGGCTGGCGCTCGTCGCTCAACTTCTACTCGGCCAACCCCGACGTCTTCGATGACCACGCGTGCCTGACCGCCGGGCTGTTCGGCCTGCAGGCCGCCACTCTGCTCTACGGCGCGGACCGCGCCGCCGGCCTCAACCAGGCCCTGCAGACCAGGGACGTGATCGGTCAGGCCAAAGGCATCCTCATGGAGCGCTTCGACGTCACCGACGACGCCGCCTTCCAGATGCTGGTCAGTTCGTCCCAGGACACCAACATGAAGCTCCACGACGTCGCCCACTGGCTGGCCCACGGGCGAGGCCGAGGCACGACCAACACCACCAAAGTCAGACCTCCGGGCTGAACCTTCTCCGGTTTCGGCGTCGCGAATCTTCGGGCAGCCCGGACGAACCAGCTCATGAGGTGAACCGGTACTCGGTTCAGCAGAGCAGCCGTGCGGGTCGACCCAGACCCCCGTTGCGAGCCCCGCACGTGGGGCCTGGGTCGAGACCGACTGCCCCGATTGGAGCACGTCTGTCGCGGAGGGAGACCATCCCACTGGTGCGTTACGCAATTGATGGGGCACGATTCGCGCACCGATCCGCTCCCAGTGCCGGCTTCTGGACCGACCAGCAGCCCCAACATTGAATTGACCGATGTGCAGCAAAGGGCCCATCGACGTCGAGAGAATCCTCGAAGAGGCGCACTTCGCCGTTGTCGCCCGCACGCTCGTCACCGAGCACGATGACGAGATGGCGCTCCACGAGCCGCTGAGGCGAGTGGGAACGGCCGGTGGAGACCGACCCGGCGACGGAGGCCGCCCTCCGGGAGCTCAGAGGGGGAGAGCCTGATGACTGGCGTTGATGACGTGCGCGGCGCGGAGACGCTCCTGGTGGCTGTGGCAGAGGCACAGCCGCCGATGAGGCGGCTCTGCTCGTAGCCCGTGCGCAGGTGCACGCGACTCTGGCCGCCGTCAACGTCGTGCGCGAGCAGCCCAGCAGCTTGGCGGCGGCCGTCGCCATCGCGACTGCAGCGCAGGCAGGGGGCCGCTTGGGCCGCACCGCCGCGAACAACGACCGCCGCCAGGGGTGCTCGGGCGGAGTTCAGGTGGCCGCGAGGGCCCGCCGCTCGTGGTCCCCGGGGTTCTTGCAATCCGTCGCTCGAAGGTGCGATGCCCGCCGGCCCCGCATCGAGCCTGGATGTGAGTGACGGGAGGAGGAGCCGCGACGCGGCAGCCTGTGGAGCTGGAGGACTACTTGATGGCTGAGTCGAGGACGACGGCGGCGCCGGGGTGGAGCTCGCCGCGGCTGACGTACTCGTTCTTGAGGAACTTGGCGTGGCCCATGAGGTCGGCCTTCATCCGCTCGGTGAGCGTGATCTCGTCGTCGAGGATGGTGGCGTAGGTCCGGCGCCCGGTGTGGGGTGTCATCCAGTCGAGCCCGACCTCTTGGCGGACGCGGCGCAGGGTCCGTCGGACGTTGGCCGGCCAGCGGTAGGTGATCTGGCGTCGAGGCCTGAGGTCGGGAACAGAGGCCAGTGCGGCTCGCCGGGCGTCTGGAGGCGAGGCTCTATTACTTCTACGGCGAACGACGGCAGCGGGAGGAGCCTCAGGGCCGCGCCGCTCTTGCCCTCATGTCTGATCAGGCCCTTGCCCTTGACCCACACGAGGTTCTCGGCGACCGCGAGCACCGGGACCCGTGTCTCTCCTGCGCTCGTGCGCACCACTGCGCCCGCGAGGTCGATGTCGAGCCGGCGGATGGCGAGGCCTTCTCCGATGCGGAGACCGGTGCCGAGGAAGAAGCGGACGAGATCGGGGAGCTCGGCGCGACGTGCCAGGCGCTGCAGGCGGTGGACGGCCGGGTCGGGGGAGGAGGAGTCGAGCCACTCGAGCATGGCGCGACGTTCGTCGACGGTGAGTCCACGCGGGCCAGCCTTTCGCTTCCCGCGGGTCTGTTCGATGCGTTCGATCTCGCGAGCCGGGTTGCTGTCGATCGCCCCGTGGATGACCGCTTGCCGCATGACTCCGACGACCACCGTTCGCACGCTGCGGCGGGTGTTGGCGGAGTACCGCTCGCTCAGCGCGTCGAAGTAGCGGTCGAGCTGCGCGACGGTGCACTCCCGCAGGCGGAGCGCACCGAGGGCGGGCAGGACGTAGTTGTCGAGCCTGGCGCGGTACTCGACCAGGGTCGTGTCCTCGCGCTTACGGGCGACCTTGGCCAGGTAGAGCTCAGCGGCCTGGGCGAAGGTCGAGGTGGGGGACAGCGCGCCAGCGCCGGACGTTCCTCGCTGGAGCTCCTGGATGCCTTGTGTAGCGCGCCCGTTGCGGCGGACTTCGTATACCCGTTCTTGGTCATCCGGCGAGTGACGCCGTCGTGATCGCGGAACCGGCAGCGAGCGACCCAGACGCCCTTCGCTTCCTCGGTGACGTTGATCGAGCCGGGGGTGCCCAGAGGCAGTGGGGGTCGGGCCATCGAGGCTCCTCGGAGGAGTTTTCGACCAGTAAAGGACGACTAGCTCCGAGCGATGGAACCACGACAAGGCGTTGACCTGCAACGATGTGTGCCCCCGGTGGGACTCGAACCCACACCGGACGGATTTTGAGTCCGCTGCCTCTGCCGATTGGGCTACGGGGGCGTGTTACGGCATCCACAGGAGAAAAGCGTCACCGTCGGTGGGTCACCGTAGTCGAGGTATCGTCCCTGAATCGAAACGGCCTGCCCGAAGCGGTCGTCACGGCCTTGTGCCGGACCGGCGGGCGGGACCGCCGCCCGGGGTCGACGCAGCGTCGCGCGTGCTGGGGTGGCGCGACGACGCGCATCGAGAGGGAGCCGCACATGAGCCAGTCGGCCGACATCGTCACCGAGACCGACATCGAGGCCGCCGCCGCTCCGGAGGCCGAGGCCGAGCCCGGTGGGCTGCGGGTGGTCGTCGCCGAGGACGAGGCGCTCATCCGCCTCGACCTCGTGGAGATGCTCCGCGAGGAGGGGTACGACGTCGTCGGCGAGGCCGGCGACGGCGAGGAGGCCGTGCGCCTCGCCCGCGAGCTCCGCCCGAACCTGATCATGATGGACATCAAGATGCCCGGCACCGACGGGCTCGAGGCCGCGCGGACGATCGCCGGTGAGCGCCTCGCCCCGGTCGTCATGCTCACGGCGTTCAGCCAGCGCGAGCTCGTCGAGTCCGCGCGCGACGCGGGCGCCATGGCCTACCTGGTCAAGCCGTTCTCCAAGACCGACGTGGTCCCGGCGATCGAGCTCGCGGCCTCCCGGTACGCCGAGGTCGCCGCGCTCGAGGCCGAGGTCGCGGGTCTCACCGACCGTCTCGAGACCCGCAAGGCCGTCGAGCGCGCCAAGGGCCTGCTGATGGCCAAGAAGAAGATGACCGAGCCCGACGCCTTCCGCTGGATCCAGCGCACGGCGATGGACCGTCGCACCACGATGCGGGCGGTCGCCGACGCCGTCGTCGAGACCTTCGGTTGACGTCACCCAGCGTGAGTGCGACCTGTGGGTGACCAGGCGTCACCTGCTCGGGTCGCGGCGCGCTGAGCAGCACCGATGAACCGTGACGGTCCCCGTCGCGGTCGTCGCCCGGGCGTGACCTACCGTGGATGCCCGCCATGCATCGGGGTCGGACACGGCAGGGGTTGAGGCGAGTGGGAGCGCGACGGCGTCGGGTCGGGACCCTCGCGGCGGTCGTCGCGACCCTCGCGCTGGTGGTCGCCGGCTGCGGGGGATCGGGCGGCTCGTCGGGCGACGGCGGCGACTGCGACACCAGCCGCGGCACGCTGGTCGTCGGGCTCATCGCGCCGCTGTCGGGCGAGCTGGCGTCGGTCGGCCTCGGCATGAAGAACTCGGCGGACGTCGCGATCAACCAGGCCAACGCCCGGTGCGCGGTGCCGGGTTACCACCTGGCCGTGCAGAGCCAGGACGACCGGGCCGACCCCCAGGTCGGTGCGGCCGCCGCGGCGACGCTCGCCCGCGACCCGTCCCTCATCGGCGTCCTCGGGCCGTTCAACTCGTCGGTCGCGCAGGCCGTGCAGCCCGTCCTCGGCGAGGCCGGCGTCGTCCAGGTCTCTCCGGGCAGCACCGCGACGAGCCTGACCCGCGGCGCGAACGCCGTGACCGCGCCCCTGAGGCAGTACCAGACCTTCTTCCGCACCGTCGCGACCGACGCCGTCCAGGGCCCGGCGGCGGCCACCTACCTGTCGCGGACCGAGAACAAGCGGCGCGTCGCGGTGATCTCCGACGGCAAGACCTACGGCGACGGCATCGCCGAGGAGTTCGCCAAGCAGCTGGCGACCCAGGGCGGCCAGGTCGTCGCGCGCGTCCGGGCACCGCTGGGCACGCCGCGCGCCCAGGTCGTCACCACCGTGGCCGCTGCCCGACCCGACGCGGTGTTCTACGGCGGCGAGTACCCGGAGGGCGGCCCGCTGTCGGCCGCGCTCGCCGCCGGGGGCGTGAGCGTGCCGGTGATGGGCGGTGACGGTGTCGTCAATCCCGGCTACGTCACGGCGGGTGGTCGCGAGGGTGATCTCGGCACCTCCGTCGGCCCCCCTCCGGAGACGCTGCCGGCCGCCCGCGACTTCGTCGAGGCGTACCGCCGGGCGGGCTACCCGGAGAGCATCGGCTCGTACGGGGCGTTCACGTTCGATGCGGCGAACGTCCTCGTCGACTCGGCCGTGCGCAGCCTCGCCGAGGACGGCGAGTGGACGCCGGCGCTGCGTCCCGAGATGGTGCGCGCGGTGCAGGGATTCCACGGCGACGGCATCACGGGGCCGCTGTCCTTCGACCGTTTCGGCGACGTCAGCACCGATGCGGTGACCGTCTACCGCGTCCAGCAGGGGCGGTGGGCGGTCGTCGGCCCTGCCGACTGAGCCACTCGGCCCTGTCCCTCCGCGTCCACGGAGCGGATCTCTGGACCGGTTCGGACGTTACGGTCCGAACACGACGGCGCATGCGCTTGCGCCGGAGACCTTACACGCCTATACCTTCCACACCCGAGCGGGCGAGCGGTGATCACGCGAACCCGACGTGAACTGTGACGGAGGTGGACGTGATCCGACGACGGATCGCAGCCGTGGGTGCGCTCGCGGCAGCGGTGGCGCTGGTCCTCAGTGGCTGCGCCAACCAGGGGGGAGGCGAGCAGCAGGGCGGCGGTCCCGCGGCCGGGGCACCTTCCCAGCCCACCGACGCCGCGCTGCCCGCGGGCAACGGCCAGGGGCGCTGCGCTCCCGGGACGTCGATCGGCTACGCCGGCACCATCGCGGGCCAGAACGCCGCGCTCGGCATCGCCATCGTCAACGCCGCGCAGCTCGCGGTGGACCAGCACAACGCGGCGAACCCGAACTGCCAGGTCACGCTGGTGCGTGCCGACACCGGCGGTACACCGGACACCGCGGTGGGCCCGACCACCGGGCTGATCAACAATCCGGCGGTCCTCGGCATCGTGGGTCTGCCGTTCTCCGGTGAGTCCCGTGCGATGGGCCCGGCCCTCAACGCGGCGGGCCTCGTCAACATCACCCCGTCGGCCACCAACCCCGGCCTGACGCAGAACGGGTGGACGAACTTCTTCCGCGGCCTGGGCAACGACGCCGTCCAGGGCCCGGCCGTTGCGCGCTACATGCAGGAGCGGCTGAACGCCCAGAACGTCTGCGTCATCAAGGACGACTCGGACTACGGGATCGGACTCGCCACCCAGGTCAGCCAGGTTCTCGGCCCGGCAGCCGCCTGCCAGATCGACGTCAAGACCAACCAGCGCGAGTTCTCGGCGATCATCGGCCAGGTCCAGCAGGCCAACCCGCAGGCGATCTTCTTCTCGGGCTACTACCAGGAGGCCGCGCCGCTGATCCAGCAGCTGCGTGACGCCGGCGTGCAGACCACGTTCATCGGCCCCGACGGTGTGAAGGACGAGCAGTACGTCGTCAACGCGGCCGGATCCGCCGACGGCAGCCTGCTGTCCTGCCCGTGCGTCCCGCAGGAGGGCTTCACGGACTTCACGAACGCCTACCGTCAGGCCTTCGGCGTTCCGCCGCAGACCTACTCGGCGGAGTCGTACGACGTCACGACGATCCTGCTGCGCGGCATCGACCAGGGTGCCGCCGACCGCGCCGCGCTCCTGAACTTCGTGCGTGGTTACCAGGGCCAGGGGCTCACCAAGCGGTTCCAGTGGAGCCCGACCGGCGAGCTCGCCACCACCCCGGTCTGGATGTACCGGGTGCAGGGCAACCAGATCGTCACCGACAGCCAGATCGGCTGACCGAGCCGTCCGACACCTCGGCCGCGTCCCCGCGCACCGGCGCGCGGGGGCGCGGCCGTCGGGTGTCGGACCCCCCGTGGCGACGACTCCACGCGGATCGACACCGCCCTACCGGCACCCCTCCGTGCCCGCCCCGGCGGGCGCCCGACGCACCCTCAGGAGCGCGTCATCCCGACTTCCGTCCTCGACCTGGCCGTGGCGCACGCGGCACCGCTGGTCGTGCAGGCCGAGCCCTGGATCAACTTCGACGTCGGTCTGCTCGCCGACCGCTTCTGGGCGAACACGATCAACGGGCTCGCCTACGGCAGCGTCTACGCGCTCATCGCGCTGGGCTACACGCTCGTGTACGGCGTGCTCCAGCTGATCAACTTCGCGCACTCCGAGATCTTCGTGATCGGGGTGTTCGCGGTCTACCTGACGTTCCTCGGCCTCGGTTTCGAGCCCGGCGCGATCCCGAACCTGCCGCTCGCGGCGATCATCCTGGACCTGATCCTCGCCGGGCTCGTGGCGATGGCGGTGTCAGGCCTCGCCGCCGTCGGCCTGGAACGGGTGGCCTACCGGCCCCTGCGACGGCGCAACGCGCCACGTCTCGCGTTCCTCATCACCGCGATCGGCGCCTCGTTCGCGATCCAGCAGGTCATCCGCATCTGGCGGGGGTCGAACCCCGAGGGCACGATCCGACTGCTGCCGCCCTCGCCGGCCTTCACGATCTTCGGCGCGCCGATCACGAACCTGCAGATCGTCATCATCCTGGCGTCGCTCGCGATGTTCGTCATCGCCGACCAGTTCGTGAACCGCAGCCGCCTCGGACGCGGCATCCGCGCCGTCGCGCAGGACCCGGCGACGGCGACGCTGATGGGCGTCAACCGCGAGCGGGTCATCATGATCACGTTCGCCGTCGGCGGCATCCTCGCCGGCGCCGCGGCGCTCTTCTACCTCATGACGATCCCGCAGGGCGCGGTCTACAACGGCGGCTTCCTGCTGGGCATCAAGGCCTTCACCGCGGCGGTGCTCGGCGGGATCGGCAACCTGCGCGGCGCCCTGCTCGGCGGGCTGATCCTCGGGGTCGTCGAGAACTACGGGCAGAGCCTCTTCGGCGGCGACTGGCGCGACGTCGTCGCGTTCGTGCTGCTGGTGCTCATCCTGATGTTCCGGCCGACGGGCATCCTGGGCGAGTCGTTGGCGAGGTCCCGCGCATGAGGGAACGGATGGCAGGAGTCTCGCACTGGTGGAACACCAAGAGCCGGCCGGTGCAGTGGGGCTACATGGTCCCGGTCGTGCTCTTCCTGCTCGCGCTTCCGGTGCTCAACCCGCCGATCATCACGACCGAGCCCTACACCGACTTCCCGATCTCGCTGTTCAACGCGGCGGTGTTCGCGCTCATCGCGATCGGGCTCAACGTCGTCATCGGGCAGGCGGGCCTGCTCGACCTCGGCTACGTCGGCTTCTTCGCCATCGGCGCGTACACCGCGGCGCTGCTGTCCAGCCCGGACTCCGAGCTGGGCGTGCGCTACCCGTGGCTGGTCATCGTGCCGATCGCGATGGTGGTCACGATGATCTCCGGGGTCATCCTCGGGACGCCGACGCTGCGGCTGCGCGGCGACTACCTGGCGATCGTCACGCTCGGCTTCGGGGAGATCGTCCGGCTGCTCGCCGACAACGTCGACCCGCTGCGCGGCAACCGGGGCTTCCAGAACATCGCGCGTCCCGGGGGCGACTTCCCCGACGGCACCCCGATCTTCAGCCAGACCGACGCCCTCGGCTTCTACTGGCTCGCGGTCATGATCATCGTCATCGTCCTGCTGTTCATGGGGAACCTCGAGCGCTCGCGGGTGGGGCGCGCGTGGATCGCCGTGCGCGAGGACGAGGACGCCGCGGAGCTCTCCGGCGTCCCGACCTACCGCTTCAAGATCTGGGCCTTCGCGATCGGCGCGGCGGTCGGCGGTCTGTCCGGCACGCTCTTCGCCGCGCAGGTCGGGTACGTCAACAACCAGCGCTTCGACGTGACCACGTCGATCCTCTATCTCGCCGCGGTGGTGCTCGGTGGCCAGGGCAACAAGGTCGGCGTGATCCTCGGAGCCTTCCTCGTGTCCTACATCCCCGACCGGTTCCAGTTCGAGCCGCAGTACCGCTTCCTGGTCTTCGGCGTCGCCCTCATCGTCCTGATGATCTTCCGCCCGCAGGGTCTGCTCGGGATGCGCCAGCACCTGCTGGCCAACGGCAGACAGGCGTACCAGAAGCTGTTCGGGGCGGGGGCCGCCGTGGCACCGAGCGGGTTGACGGCGTCGAGCAAGGCGCGGGGCGACCTGCCGGAGACGGTGCCCGACGACCATGCCGGCACCTCGCCGCGGGGAGGTGGGGAATGAGCGAGCCGTCGTCCACCGACACGTCGCTCGACACGCCCCCGGGGGAGGAGGGGCTGCTCGAGTCCCTGGAGCACATGGACTCCGCCGAGCGCGCGGAGCACGACGCGGCGGTGTCGGCCTCGGTCGCGCCCGACCGGGAGATCAGCGTCGCGAAGGGCGAGACCCTGCTCGCGGTGGACGGGCTGACGGTGCGCTTCGGCGGCCTGACGGCCCTCGACGACGTCAGCTTCGACGTCCGCCGCGGCGAGATCCTCGGGCTGATCGGCCCGAACGGCGCCGGCAAGACCACCTGCTTCAACATCATGACCGGCGTCTACCGGCCGACCTCGGGCGACATCCGCCTCGAGGGCCAGTCGTTGGCGCGGATGAAGCGCTACAAGATCATCCAGACCGGCGTCGCCCGGACGTTCCAGAACATCCGGCTGTTCGGGGCGATGACGGCGCTGGAGAACGTCGTCGTCGGCACCGACGCGCGGCACCGGACGTCAGTGCCCGGAGCGCTGCTGCGGCTGCCGCGCCACCGCCGAGAGGAGCGCGAGGCCGTCGAGAAGGCCATGGCGCTGCTGGAGTTCGTCGGCATCGCCGACCGCGCGGCGGACAAGGCGACGGCCCTGCCCTACGGCTACCAGCGACGGCTCGAGATCGCCCGGGCCCTGGCCACCGAGCCCAAGGTGCTGTGTCTCGACGAGCCGGCCGCCGGGTTCTCCGCGAGCGAGAAGGACGGGCTCTCCGAGCTCATCCTCAAGATCCGCGACGACGGGTACACGGTCGTCATCGTCGAGCACGACATGCGCGTCGTCCTCGGCGTGACCGACCGTCTCGTCGTGCTCGACTTCGGCCGCAAGATCGCCGACGGGATCCCCGACGAGGTCCGCAGGGACCCGGCGGTCGTCTCGGCGTACCTGGGCGGCGACCTCGATGAGGAGTCCGACCAGTGAGCCTGCTCGAGCTCGACGACGTCCACGTCGCCTACGGGCGTATCCAGGCCCTGCGGGGGATCAACCTCCGCGTCGAGGAGGGCCAGATCGTCTCGCTGATCGGGGCGAACGGCGCGGGCAAGACGACGACCATGAAGGCGATCTCCGGGATCCTCGGCCTGCAGTCGGGGTCGATGCGTTTCGACGGCGAGGACCTCACCTCCGTCCGCGCCGACCTGCGTGTGGCCCGGGGCATCAGCCAGGTGCCCGAGGGGCGCGGGATCTTCCCGGGCATGACGGTCGCCGAGAACATCGACATGGGCGCCTACCTGCGCTCCGACCGGCGCACCCCGAAGTTCGCGGCCGACCTCGAGCGCGTGTACGAGCTCTTCCCGCGGCTCGCCGAGCGGCGCTCCCAGACCGGCGGCACGCTCTCGGGCGGCGAGCAGCAGATGCTCGCCATGGGGCGCGCGCTCATGGCGAAGCCCCGCCTGCTGCTGCTCGACGAGCCGTCGATGGGCCTCGCGCCGCAGTTCATCGCCCAGATCTTCCGCGTGATCACGGAGATCAACGCCGAGGGCACGACGGTCCTGCTCGTCGAGCAGAACGCGAAGCAGGCCCTGGGCCTGGCGCACTTCGCCTACGTCATGGAGACCGGCGAGGTCACCCGCTCCGGCACCGGCGCGGAGCTCCTCGCCGACTCCACGATCCAGGACGCCTACCTCGGCGTGAGCTGAGGCTCGCCGGCTGTCGGAACGAACGGCGGGTTCGCTGCTTCCAGTCGCGCGAAGTCGCCGTTCGTTCCACGAGCGGCCAGCCCGAGGGCGCCCTCGACGGCGCCGGTGAGCGCGCCGACGGGGTCGGCGACGGGTACCTCCGCCCGCCAGGCGACGTAGCCGTCGGGACGCACGAGGACCGCACCGCCGTCGCCGAGCCGGTAGGCGCTCACGAGCCGGGGGCCGGCGAGGTCCGGAGCGGAGAGGGCGAGGTCCTCGGCGGCCGCGCGCCAGGTCGGGTCGGCGGTCATCACGGTCAGGCGCCCGCCCCACAGGTCGAGGGTCGAACACCGCCGGCCGTCGACGTGGACCCAGACGTGCGGGGCCCGCTCGCCGGGCTCCGCGGCCAGCTCCTCCGGGGCGACGAACGTGGGCGCGGCGCCGGCGAGGACCGGCGACGCGTAGCCGACCCCGAGGTCGCCGAGCAGCCCGTCGGCGGGATCGGGCTGGCCGGGCCGGACCGAGCGGTGGGCCCGGTGCTCCCCGACGGGGCCGCGCTCGGCGGCGTAGCTCGCGAGGATCGGCTCGCCGGCGCAGCCCTGCGCGGCCCACGCCAGCTTCCAGCCGAGGTTGTGGCCGTCCTGCACAGCGGTGTTGAGGCCGACCGCGCCGACCGGCGTCGTCCGGTGCGCCGCGTCGCCGACGAGGAACGCCGCGCCCGCCCGCGTCGCGGTGGCGAGCTCGGCCTCGAGGTCGAAGACCGCCGTGCCCAGCAGCTCGGGGTCGAGGTCCGGGATGCCGGTCGCCGTCCGCAGGAGCGCGATCCACCGGTCGTCGCCGGCCGGGATGTCGTCGTCGGTCGGTGCCGGGCGGGCGTAGCCCCAGCGGTCGTCGCCGAACGCGATCAGCAGCCCCGCGGCCTCCGGGTCGGACAGCGCGTAGAGCGCGTGCGGGTGCTCCCCGAGCACGGGGGAGAGGTCTGCGCGGAACAGGAGCTGGACGTGGCGCCCGATCCCGCCGAGGTGCTCGGTGCCGATGCCCAGCGCGGTGCGGACGCGGCTGCGCGGGCCGTCCGCGCCCACGACGAACCGGCTCGCCACCGTCGCCGCCGTGCCCGTGACCCGGTCGTGGACGCGTGCCCAGGCGCCGGTGTCGTCGACGGCGAGGTCGGTGAGCTCGGTGTCGAACCGGATGTCGACGCCGGCCCGCCGCGCCGCGTCGAGCAGGATCGGCTCGAGCAGGTCCTGGGCGCAGCAGGCCGGGTACGTCGGGCTGACGGCGAGGGCCTCGCGGGGGAGGGGGAAGCCGATGGGGTTCTCGGTCATGTCCGGGTCCGCGAGGGTCGCCCCGAACGCCGCCCGGGCGATGACCTTCGAGCTCGCGGTGCGCACGGCGTCGCCGATGCCCCAGCCACGGAAGATCTCCATGGTGCGGGTGCTCAGCCCGGAGGCCCGTGGATGGACCGAGGTGCTCCGATGCCGTTCGACGACCAGCACCCGGGCGCCGTGCCGGGCGGCGGAGACAGCTGTGGCGAGACCCGCGGGGCCGGCGCCGATGACGAGGAGGTCGTTTCTCATGGCGTCGAGCGTCGCGGCGCGGGCGCCGCGCCGGATCCGTGCTGACTACGGAATCAACGGTGCCCCCCGAGCCCACGTCCGTAGCCCGCCACGGTCGCTCGTCCCGGTCTTCGCCAGCAGCCGCGCGACGTGGGACTCGACGGTGCGCGTCGAGAGGTGCAGGCGCGCGGCGATGTCGGCGTTGGACAGGTGCTCGGTGACGAGCCGGAGCACCTCGGCCTCGCGGAAGGTGATCCCGAGCCGGCGCAGGTCCGGCGGGACCGGGTCGGCGGTGCGCGACGTCCGGGTGGGTGCGCCGGCGGCCCGTAGCAGGTCACGGCATGTGCGGGCGAGCGCGCGGGCGCCCGGGTCGTCGCCCTGTGCATGCACCGCGAGGTCGGCGCGCAGTGCGGGCACCGGGTCGCCCCAGCCGTCGCGCACGGCGGCGTCGAGGACGACCGTGCGCACGAGGCGGTGCCACCAGGGCGTGTCGTCGAGGAACGCCGCGGCCCGGGCGGCCAGTGTCGCCGCCTCCGCCTCCGCCTCCGCCTCCGCCTCCGCCTCCGCCTCCGCCCCCTGCCCCGCCCGCCCGGCGGCGATCGCGTCGGCGTAGGCGAGCATCCCGGCGTTGGGGCGCGCCATCATCATGTGGTGCCCGCGCACCTGGTCGCGGGCCTCGGCGTCACGGCCGCCGGCCGCGGTGCGCAGCAGCGGCCAGAGCCCGTAGAAGGCGAGCGGGGCCGCGCTGCGGTGGGCCAGCGCGGCGGGGACGGCGCGGTCGAGGAGATCGGCGGACCGGGGCAGGTCGTGGGCGAGGAGCGCGGCCAGCGCCGGCACGAGCGGCCCGAGGACGGCGACCTCCGGGGACACGTCCGCCCGCGAGAGCCCGGCGGCCTGCAACGCCTCGGCCTCCGCCCGGTCGCCGGCGAGCGCGGCGGCCCCGGCCGCGAACAGCTCGGCCATGCCCTGCAGCGAGGTGAGGTGCAGGCGCCCCAGCCGCTCGATCGCGGGACGCGCGATCGCGAGCGCCGCCCGCGGTCCGTCGAGGTGCAGCGCGGCGTCCGAGCGCAGCAGGTCGCACTGCGCGGCCTGGGCGAGCATCCCGTGCCGTTCGGCCAGCTCGCGGGCCTGGGCGAGGCCCGTCGCGCGGACGTCGCCGGCACTGAGGCGCCGTGCGCCCAGCGCGAAGAGTGCCTCGACCCGCCAGGGCGTCAGCCCGTGCTCGCCGGCGATGCGCGCCGCGCGCTCCCCGATCGCCGTGCCGTCGAGGTCGTCGTCGGTCAGCGCGCAGCGGCCGAGGACCAGCAGCGCCTCGACGAGGGTCTCGTCGCTGCCCGACCCCGCCTCCGCGGCCGCCACGGCCGCCCGGGCGCGCACGGTGGCGACGGTGGTGTCGCCCGCCCCGAACGCGGCGTCGGCGGCGAGCACGAGCGAGCGGGGGTCGTCCGGACGGCCGGCGCGCACGATCCACTGCTCGGCCTCCGCCCAGCGCCCGCCGAGGACCGCGGCCCGGGCGAGGCGCAGGCAGAGCTCCGCGTGCTCGTCGCCGACCACCTCGCCGGACTCCAGCGCCGCCCCGCCGACCGCCAGCGCCTCGGCCGCCCGCCCGCGCAGTGCGAGCACCCGCACCCGCTCGGCCGCCACGCGACCGGGCTCCGCGCCCAGCTCCCCGGCCCGGACGAGCAGCTCCTCGGCGTGGCCCAGGGCGCCCCGGTCGGCGTCGCGGCGCGCGAGGTCGACCAGCAGGGTCGTCGCCCGCCGGTGGTCGCCGGCCTCGGCGAAGCGCGCGGCGGCCGCCTCGCGGTCGCCGGGGGAGGCCCGCGCCTCCAGGGCCGCCGCGAGCCGGCCGGCCACGGCCGCGCGGTCGGGCGGGAGGAGGGCCGCGAGCACCGCGTCGCGGGTCAGGGCGTGGCGCCAGGCGAGGCGCCCGTCGACGGCGGCCAGCAGGCCCCCGGCCACGGCCGCCCGCAGCGCCGCGAGCACCCCGGCCTCGTCGACGCCGGTGGCGGCGGCGAGCAGCCGGTGGTCGGGGTCGCCGGGGGCGACGGCCGCGGCGTCGACCACCGTGCGGGCCCCGTCGGGCAGGGCGCCCAACCGTCGGGCGACGAGCCCCGCCCAGCTCGGGGGGACCGATCCGGGGCCGGCGTCGAGCAGCTCCTCGACGAGGAAGGGCAGGCCCTCGGAGCGGGCGAGCAGCTCCCGGAGATCGCGCGGCGATCCCGCCCGGGTGCCCGCGAGGGTGGCCACCCCGTCGGCGTCGAGCCGGTCCAGCGCGAGGACGGCGACGTCCGGGTGGGCGGCGAGGGCGGCGACGCCGCGATGGTCCTCGTCGTCCCGCGCGGCCAGGGCGAGCAGCACCGGGCCCGCGTCGACGGTGCCGGCCAGGTAGTGCAGGAGGTCGAGGGTGTCGGCGTCGGCCCAGTGCAGGTCGTCGAGCACGAGCACGGCGCCCCGGTCGCCGTGGAGCTCGGCGAGCAGCGCGAGGACCCCCTCGCCGAGGACGACGGCGGGGTCGGCGCCCGGCCCGGCGGGCGGGTCGACGGGCCCGTCCACCACGCCCGGGACCAGCCGCGCGAGCGCCGTCCGGAACGGCCGCAGCCGCGGGGTCTCCGGGAGCGGTCCGGCGCGCAGCGGCGGCGCGAGGGCTTCCGCGAGGGGCCGGTACGCCCCGCCCCCGGGCACCGCGCGGCCGCGCAGCACCGGGAGCCCGGCGGCCCGTGCGGCGTCGGCGACGTCGGCGAGCAGCCGCGACTTCCCGATCCCTGCCTCGCCGGTGAGCAGGACCGCGCCGCCCGCGCCGTCGGTCAGCGCCCCGACCCGTCCGCGCAGCAGATCGCGCTCGGCGTCCCGGCCGACGACGGGGCAGGGGCGGACCATCTCCCCATTGCATCGCGCCCTCGGCTCGCTGACCAGGGGCGACGCCCGTTCAGCCCGTCGAGCCCGGCGGCCGCGAGCGGTAGACGCAGGTGAGCTTGGCGGTGCAGACGCGGCGGTCCTCGGCGTCGGTGATCACGATCTCGAACGTGCCGATCGTGCGGCCCACCGACAGCGGCGTGCAGACGCCGGTGACCAGGCCGTCGAGCGCCGAGCGGTGGTGGGTGCAGGAGAGCTCGAGGCCGACGGGGAGGCGCTCGGGCCAGCCGTGCATCGCGGCAGCGGTGGAGCCCAGGGTCTCGGCGAGCACGCCGTTCGCGCCGCCGTGCAGCAGGCCGAAGGGCTGCCGGTTGCCGGTGACGGGCATGGTGCCCACCACCCGCTCCTTGGTCCACTCGGTGATCTCGATGCCCATCCGGGCGGCGAGCTGCTCGTCGGGGTACTGGACCTCGATCTCGGGCACCGCGGCGGACTCGGGGGCCGGGGAGCTGGTCATCCCCGCAGGGTAGGGCGACCGGTCGCGTCCGGCTCCCCGGGCGTCCGGGGTGTGTCGGGGGTCGCCCCTAGACTCGCGGCGTGGCTCCGACAGGCACTGCGACCCAACCCGACACCGTCCCGGACGCCCCGGCGGGCGGGCGCGGACGTCTGCTGCTGCTCGACGGGCACTCGTTGGCCTACCGGGCGTTCTTCGCCCTGCCGACGGAGAACTTCAGCACCACGACGGGCCAGACGACGAACGCCGTCTACGGCTTCACGTCCATGCTCATCAACCTGCTGCGCGACGAGGAGCCGACGCACGTCGCGGTGGCGTTCGACGTCTCGCGGCAGACCTTCCGGGCCGAGACGTTCGCGGCCTACAAGGCCAACCGGTCCGCGACGCCCGACGAGTTCCGCGGCCAGATCGACCTCATCAAGGACATCCTGCGGGTGCTCGCGATCCCGGTGCTCGCGGTCGAGGGCTACGAGGCCGACGACGTCATCGCGACGCTCACCACGCAGGCCGTGGCCGCGGGCATGAGCGTGTCGATCTGTACGGGCGACCGCGACGCGTTCCAGCTGGTCAGCCCCGACGTCACGGTGCTCTACCCGCGCAAGGGCGTGTCCGACCTCGTGCGCTACACGCCCGAGCAGGTCATGGAGCGCTACACGCTCACGCCCGAGCAGTACCCCGACTTCGCGGCGCTGCGGGGCGACCCGAGCGACAACCTCCCGAGCGTCCCGGGGGTGGGGGAGAAGACGGCGCAGAAGTGGGTCCGCGAGTTCGGGTCCCTCGACGCGCTGGTCGACCGCGTGGACGAGGTGCGCGGCAAGGCCGGCGACGCGCTGCGCGAGCACCTCTCGTCGGTGGTGCTCAACCGCCAGCTCACCGAGCTCGTCCGCGACGTCGAGGGCATCGGCGCGGGCCCGCACGACCTCGAGGTCCGCCAGTGGGACCGCGACGCCGTGCACCAGCTGTTCGACCAGCTCGAGTTCCGGGTCCTGCGCGAGCGGCTGTTCTCCACGCTCACGGCCGCGCTCCCGGAGGCCGACGAGGGCTTCGAGGTCCGCGGCGCCGCCCTCGAGCCCGGCGCGGTGGCCGACTGGCTGGACGACCACGGCCGCGACGGCTCGCGCACCGGCCTCTCCTTCCGCGGCACGTGGGCCCACGGTGCGGGCGACCTCGAGGGCATCGCGCTCGCCGCGGCCGACGGCGAGAGCGCGTTCGTCGACGTGCGCACGCTCGACGAGAACGACGAGACGGCACTCGCCGGCTGGCTGGCCGACCCCGCGCTGCCGAAGGCGGGCCACGAGATCAAGGGTCCGAGCCACGCGGTGCGGGCGCGCGGCTGGGCGCTCGAGGGCGTCACCAGCGACACCGCGCTCGCCGCCTACCTCGCCCGCCCCGGCGAGCGCAGCTTCGACCTCGCCGACCTCGCGCTGCGCTACCTGCGCCGCGAGCTGCGGGTGGAGGAGACCGGCGACGCCGGTGACCAGCTCACGCTCGACGGCGGCGAGGAGGAGGCCGACACGGCGCTCGCCCAGGCCGAGATGCTGCGCGCCCGCGCCGTCACCGACCTCGCCGAGAAGCTCGACGAGGACCTCGCCGAGCTCGGCGGCACCGCGCTGCTCACCGAGCTCGAGCTTCCCCTGCTGGCGGTGCTGGCCGACCTGGAGGCCGCCGGCATCGCGGTCGACGTCAGCGCGCTGCACGACCTCGAGTCGCAGTTCGGGGCGCGCGTGCAGGCCGCGGCGCAGTCCGCGTACGACGTCATCGGCAAGGAGATCAACCTCGGGTCGCCGAAGCAGCTCCAGGTGGTGCTGTTCGACGAGCTCGAGATGCCGAAGACCAAGCGCACCAAGACGGGCTACACCACCGACGCGGACGCGCTGCAGACGCTGAACGAGTCGAACCCGCACCCGTTCCTCGAGCACCTGCTCGAGCACCGCGACGCCACGCGCCTGCGGGTGACGGTGAAGGGGCTGCTCGACGCGCTGTCCGACGACGGGCGCATCCACACGACGTTCAACCAGACCATCGCGCGCACCGGCCGGCTCTCGTCCACCGAGCCGAACCTGCAGAACATCCCGGTGCGCACGGCCGAGGGCCGCCGCATCCGCGACACGTTCGTCGTCGGGTCCGACTCCGTCGACGGCGAGTTCGGCGAGCTGATGACCGTCGACTACTCGCAGATCGAGATGCGCATCATGGCGCACCTCTCGCGCGACGAGGCGCTGATCGAGGCGTTCCAGTCGGGCTACGACTTCCACTCCGTCACCGCGGCGCACGTGTTCGGCGTGGCCGAGGACGAGGTGTCGCAGGGGCAGCGCGCCAAGATCAAGGCGATGAACTACGGCCTCGCCTACGGCCTGTCCGCCTACGGGCTCTCCGCCCAGCTCCGGATCTCCACCGACGAGGCCAAGGAGCTGATGGAGGAGTACTTCACGCGCTTCGGCGGGGTGCGCGACTACCTCCGGCAGGTGGTCGACCAGGCCCGCAAGGACGGCTACACCAGCTCGATCCTGGGCCGCCGCCGCTACCTGGCCGACCTCACCAGCGACAACCGCCAGCGTCGCGAGATGGCGGAGCGGATGGCGCTCAACGCCCCGATCCAGGGCAGCGCCGCCGACATCATCAAGGTCGCGATGCTCGGGGTGCACCAGGCGCTGCGCGAGTCCGGGCTGCGCTCGCGGATCCTCCTGCAGGTGCACGACGAGCTGGTGCTCGAGGTCGCGCGGGACGAGAAGGACACGGTCACCGAGCTCGTACGCCGCGAGATGGGCGCGGCGTTCGAGCTCGACGTCCCCCTCGAGGTCTCGGTCGGCTTCGGTCGCTCGTGGGACCAGGCGGCGCACTGACCACCGGGGTGTGACGGCGCGCCCGCAGACTGGTACCGCCGCGTACCGCCCGCTACGGTGGTACGCGTGAGTACCGAGCACCTCGACGTGGTCATCGTCGGCGCGGGCCTGTCCGGCATCGGGACGGCCTGCCACCTCGAGCGCGATCTGTCGGGCACCCGGTACGCCGTGCTCGAGGCCCGCGAGGACCTGGGCGGCACCTGGAGCCTCTTCCGCTACCCGGGCATCCGGTCGGACTCCGACATGCACACGCTGGGGTACCGGTTCCGGCCCTGGAGCAGCGCGACCGCCCTGGCCGACGGGCCCTCGATCCTGGAGTACGTGCGCGACACCGCGCAGGCGTACGGGGTCGACGAGAAGATCCGCTACGGCCACCGCCTCACCCGGGCGTCCTGGGACTCCGACACCCAGCGCTGGACGCTCGAGCTGCCCGGTCGGGAGCCGCTGACCTGCTCGTTCCTGCTCATGTGCTCGGGCTACTACCGCTACGACCAGGGCTACACGCCGGACCTGCCCGGCCTCGACCGCTTCCGGGGCACCGTCGTCCACCCCCAGCTCTGGGACCCCGAGACGGACTACGCCGGCAAGCGGGTCGTCGTCATCGGCAGCGGCGCGACGGCTGTGACGCTGGTGCCGGCGATGCTCGAGGGGCGGGAAGCCGCGGCCCACGTCACGATGCTGCAGCGCTCGCCGAGCTACGTGCTCTCCATCGGGCGGACCGACCCCGTGGCCGAGGTGCTGTCGCGGTGGCTCCCGCGGTCCGTCGCCGACCCGCTGACGCGCACCAAGAACATCGCCCAGATCATCGCGCTCTACCAGATCAGCCAGCGCTTCCCGCGGTTCGTGCGCGGCCTGCTGCGCAAGGCGACGCAGGCGGCGCTCCCCGAGGGCTACGACGTCGACACCCACTTCAACCCGCGCTACGACCCGTGGGACCAGCGGATGTGCATGGTCCCGGACGGTGACCTCTTCCGCGGCGTCCGCTCCGGGCGCGCCGACATCGTCACCGACACCATCGAGACCTTCACCGAGGGCGGCATCCGCCTCGCCTCCGGTGAGGAGCTCGAGGCCGACGTCGTCGTCACCGCGACCGGGCTGAACCTGCAGATGTTCGGCGGCGCCGAGGTCGTCGTCGACGGCGAGCCGGTGCACCTCCCCGACACCATGGCCTACAAGGGCATGATGCTCAGCGGCGTGCCCAACCTCGTCTACATGATCGGCTACACCAACGCGTCCTGGACGCTCAAGGTCGATCTCGTCGCCGAGTACGTCGTCCGGCTCCTGCGCCACCTGCGCGACCACGGGCTCGGCGTCGCGGTGCCCGAGCGGGACCCGGACATCGAGGAGGCACCGTTCCTCGAGTTCGGCGCCGGCTACGTCCAGCGCTCCATCGACGAGCTGCCCAAGCAGGGCACCCGCGCGCCGTGGCGTCTCGCGATGAACTACGCGATCGACGCGGTGGCGCTGCGGCGCAGCCGGGTCGACGACGACGCCATCCGGTTCGTCCCGGTCCGTGCCGGTCGGCTACCGGAGGCCGAGCGCGCGGCGGGATGATCAGCGAGATGATGCGGGCATGACCACCGTCGGCGTCGTCGCCCCCGGCGCGATGGGCACGGCCCTCGGGCGGTGCCTGGCCGAGGGCGGCCACCGGGTGCTGACGAGCCTCGCGGGGCGCTCGGAGGACACCGTCGCCCGTGCCCGCGACCACGGTCTCGAGGACGCGGGCGCGCTCGAGGACCTGGTGCGCGCCGTCGACGTGGTCCTGCTCGTCGTCCCGCCCGGCGCGGCCCGCGCGGCCGGCGACGCCCTCGCCGCCGTGTGCGAGGCCACCGGCGCCCGGCCCCTGACGGTCGAGATGGACGCCGTCTCCCCGGACACCGTCCGGGCCGTCGCCGAGCGGCTGCCGGGCGACCTCGTCGACGGCGCGATCTCGGGCCCGCCGCCCCGCCCGGACACGCCGACCCCGACCCGGGTGTTCCTGTCCGGACCCCGCGCCGGGGACGTCGCGGCCCTGGGCGCGCCGGGTGTGCGCTGGATCGTCCTCGACGGGCCGGTCGGTGCGGCGAGCGCCGCCAAGATGTGCACCGCCTCGGTGCGCAAGGGGTACCAGGCGCTGCTCGCCCAGGCGTTCGTGACCGCCGAGGCCCATGGGGTGCTGGACGAGGTGCTCGCCGACGTCCGCCTCGACTTCCCCGACGCGGGCGTCGCCTCCGCGGCGACGGCGGCCACCAAGGCGTGGCGCTTCGTCGACGAGATGACCGAGATCGCCGCGACGCAGGAGGCCGCCGGGCTGCCGCCCGCGCTCGCCGAGGGACTCGCCGAGGCCTACCGCGCGTTGGCCACGAGCGGATGGGGCACCCGACGCACGGACGAGGTCCCGCTGGACCTCGCCGACCCCACCGGTCTCCGTCCGCGCCCTGGCTCGGGAGGCGCCTCCGGAGAAACCGACCGCACTCCCGGTCAGTGACGTCGAAGAGCACGCGAGCCGTCACTGAACGTGCTCCTCCGTGTCCGGAGCATCCGGTCAACGGATGCGTGCTCCGACCGGCCGAAGGACAGGGGCCGGACGCGGCGAGAAATTCTGCTCGGGCGGCCGCCCGGCCCACGGGTGGCGCACGCCCGGACACTTTCGGACGCTTTTCCACGGCTTGTCGGCGTTCGTGAACACGCCCGAACGGCCCAGAGATGATACGTCGAATGGCATTGTCGGCATCGGCGTCCGAAGGTGTCGGACACACCCGCGAACGCGTTGTGTGAAATCGTGAGCAACCGATCGGCACGGTGGCACCCCGTTTTCCGGTTCTCCCGCAGGAATGGTCAGCAGCGCGTGTACGGTTCCGCGCGTTCGTCATCCGCCTCCGGAGTAGGACGGTGAAACGCCGGATGGTCCGTGTCCTGGACTACCTCCCCCGCGGGGACATGGTCGACGACGCGGCATGGCTGCGACGTCACCATTTCCTGCTGTCGGTCCTGATCGCGCAGACGCCGATCCTGCTGATCTTCGGTCTCGTCGTCGGCAACCCGCCGGCGCTGACGACCGTGATCGCCCTGGTCCCGCTGGTCACGGCGGCGGCCGGGTGGTTCTCGAAGGGCCGCATGGCGGGCTCGTTGTGGGTCACCGCGGGCCTGTCGTCGTGCTGCGTCGGGCTCGTGATCCTCTCGGGCGGGTCCATCGAGGCGCATTTCTCGTTCTTCGTGATCATCGGTTTCCTGACGCTGTACCAGCACTGGGCGCCGTTCGTCTTCAACATCGCCTTCACGACGCTGAGCCACGGCATCGGTTCGCTGCTGGTGCCCTCGCTGATGTTCAACCACCACGCGGCACAGCACTCGCCGTGGGTGTGGTCGGTGATCCACGGCGCCGCGGTGCTCCTCGCGTGCCTCGGTGTCGCGATCTTCTGCAAGCTCACCGAGGACGAGCAGCGGCGGCGGGCGGACCTCGCGACGGAACTGCACGACGCGCAGGTGCGCCAGCAGAAGTTCACCTCGGAACTGCTGCTGAACCTGGCGCGGCGCAACCAGAGCATGTTCCACCGCCAGCTCGACATCATCAACGATCTCGAGGAGCGCGAGCGCGACCCCGACGCGCTGGCCGACCTCTTCCGGCTCGACCACCTCGCCACCCGGGTCCGGCGCAACGCCGAGAGCCTGCTCGTGCTCTCCGGGGAGCGGCCGGCCCGCGTGTGGTCGGCGCCGGTGGCGCTGCGCGACGTCGTCCGGGCCGGTGTGGCCGAGACGGAGGACCTCGAGCGCGTCACGCTGGCCGTCGACGAACGTCCCCGCATCGTCGGCAGCACCGTCGCCGACCTCACGCACATGATCGCCGAGCTGGTGGAGAACGCCGCGCGCTACTCGCCGCCGATGGCCGTGGTGTCGATCCAGAGCCGTCCCCACCTGCGGGCCCCGGGCTCCCACCTCCTGATCATCGAGGACACCGGCATCGGGATGCCGCCCGTCGACCTCGCCGCCGCCAACGATCTGCTGTCCAACCCCGAGGACGTCGACGTCTCGGACGCGGCGCGGCGGCTCGGCTTCCACGTCGTGGCCCGGCTCGCCGAGCGCCACGGGATCGAGGTGTCGCTGACCCCGACCCCCGGGTGCGGGGTGACCGCGGTCCTCGTCGTCCCGGCCCCCCTCTTCGCCGAGACGTCCCCGACGGTGCCGACGGTCGGCGACCAGGGGATGCGGGACCTCGAGCGGGTGCCCGCCTCGGCGGTGCCCGCGCCGCGTCGCGGGTCCGGCGACAACGGGAACGACCGCACCCCCGCGCACGGGGCTCCCGTCTCGGGTCCGATCGCCATCGACGGCCGGCACGCCTGGCCCGGCGAGCGACGGACGAACGGGGCCCACGGGGCCCACGGGGCCGACGGCACGGACCCGGAGCCCGGGGACGCTCCCGCCCGGCGGGGAGCGCACGCGGCGCCCGGCGCTGACCGGGACGGCGACCGGCCCTCCGACACCCCCGCGGCGGCGGACGCCCCGGGGACGGCGGACGCGAAGGCCGAGGCCGTGACGAAGGCCGAGCCCGCCGACGGGGCCGACGGGCACGCCACGGTGGAGGACATGCCCGCCGCCGGCCGCCCGACGGGCGCGGCCCGGCGGGGTCTCATCCACCCGATCGTCGTGCCGCCCCCGGCGGCCCCCGACCCGGTCGCCGACCCCGCCGTCGAGACCAACGGCGGGGGCAGGCGCCATGCCGGGACCGAGGTGCCGGAGACGGCCGGCACGGCCCCGGCGCCACGACAGTCCGACGAGGACGCCCCGTCCGTCATCGGCCCGAACGGGCTCGTCCTCGCCCGCCGCCGCCCGCAGAGCCACCTGGCTCCCGAGCTCATCCGGCGGCCCCCGGATCCGGCCGCGGCGGTGACGCCGGGCATCCCGGCGTCGACCGCCGCGAGCCCGGCCATGCCGCCCGGCGAGACGCCGGGCGCCGGGGCCGGGCGGAACGCCATGGACGCCCTGTCGGCCTACCAGGCCAGCCGCGCCGCGGCCCGGTCCGCGATCGGCGACCCCGTCGACGTGTCCGGCTCCACCGCGGACGACCACCACCCGCACCGCGGGACCACCTCCGGGAGGCAGATGTGAGTGCACCGACCGACAGCGGGCTGGACTGGCTCCTCTCGGACTTCGCCGGCGGGACGCCGGGGGTGCGGCACGTCCTCGTCGTCTCCGCGGACGGGCTGCGCCTCGCGGTGAGCGACGGGGTCGACCAGCACCTGGCGGACCAGCTGTGCGCCGCCGTGTCCGGGCTGGTGAGCCTCGCGCGGGGGACCGCGACGCTGCTCGAGTCGGAGCCGGTCGCCCAGACCATCGTCGAGATGGCGGGCGGCTACCTGTTCGCGACCTCGATCAGCCTCGGTTCGACGCTGGCCGTGGTCACCGATCGCGCGGCCGACATGGGACTCGTCGGCTACGAGATGACCATGCTCGCCTCACGGGTCGGCCACGCCCTCACCCCCGGCGCGGCGCGGTCGGCCCGGGCCCAGGACCCGATGGCACCGTGACCGTGGACCGTCGCCAGCGTGCGCACGCCGACGGCGGCCGGGTCGTCCCCAACTACGCGTTCACCGCGGGTCGGACCCGGTCGGCGGCCGGGACCGACATGCCGATCGAGGCGCTCGTGACGGCCACCGACACGGGTCTCGCCAAGGCGGCCGGTCTCCCGCCCGAGGCGCGCGTGATCGTCGAGGCCAGCACGGTGCCCCAGTCGCTCGCCGAGATCGGCGCGCTGCTCGGCGTCCCGATCGGTGTGGCCCGCGTGCTCGTCAGCGACCTCGCCGCCGAGGACCACCTCGCCGTCCACCTGCCGCTGGTCGGGTCCGACGGCCGTCCCCGCCGTGAACTCCTGGAGAGGCTGCTCGATGGACTCCGAGCCCGGTGACCGCAGGGTGAGCGCCGGGGGCACCGCCACGCGCGACCCCCGCGACCTGCTCCCGCTCAAGATCCTCATCGCGGGCGGCTTCGGCGTCGGGAAGACGACGCTGGTCGCGGCGCTGTCCGAGGTGCCGCCGCTGTCGACCGAGCAGCAGATGACCAGCTTGTCCGACGGCGTCGACGACACCTCGATCGTGCCGGAGAAGACGACGACCACGGTGGCCATGGACTTCGGCCGCGTCACCGTCGACGACTCGCTCGTGCTCTACCTGTTCGGGACGCCGGGCCAGTCGCGGTTCTGGTTCATGTGGGACGAGCTCGCCCGCGGCGCGGTGGGCGCCGTCGTGCTCGTCGACCTGCGGCGCATCGACGACTCCTTCGCGGCGATCGACTACTTCGAGAACCGCGGGCTGCCGTTCGTCGTCGCCCTCAACTCGTTCCCGGGCACCGACGGCGTCGACGTCGACGTCGTGCGCGACGCCCTCGCGGTCCCGGCGCGCTGCCCGATCCGCTACGTCGACGCCCGCGACGACGCGTCGTGCACGGACGTGCTGATCACGCTGGTGGAGCACGCGCTGGCCCGGAGCGTCTGAGGGCGTCCGAGGGCGTCCGAGGGATCACCGCAACGCGGTCGCGGGCCGGACCTCCCAGAGCGTCCAGAGCGGCCGGTAGCCGAGGCGGGGCCAGAACACCGAGGACACCGGGTTGGGCGGGTTGTAGTAGAGGTACGTGCCGCGGGACCCGGGGGGCTGGAGCCCGGGCAGGGCGGCGGCGACGAGCGCGTGCCCGACCCCCTGCCCGCGCCGACCGGGCAGCACCGAGGCGCAGTTCACGTAGCCCCAGCGTCCGACGGGCAGCAGGCCCGCGAGCCAGGTGCCCGGCGACGCGTCGGTGAGGCCGCACTCGAGCAGCCCGATCATCCGTCCGTCGCGCTCGGCGACCCAGATCGGCTCGTCGCGCCCCCAGCGCTCGCGCAGCGCGGTCCGCTTCACCGCCTCGGCCTCGGGGCGCATGACGCTGCCGCCGACGAGGCTCGAGTACGCGATCTCGTGCATGGCCAGCTCGACGCACCCGTCGAGGTCGTCCTCGCGGGCGCGCCGGACCCGCAGGTGGGGGTCCGGGGACGGCGGGGGCAGCGGCGGGCCGGGCCGGCGCACGGCGAGCACCGCCAGCGGCACGAGGCCGTGGTCGAGGAACGCGCGCGACGCGACGACGTCACGGCTGGGCCAGGTGACCACGGCCGCCGAGTCCGAGGCGTGCCGCACGCGGGCGGGGATGCGGGCGCGCCACTCGGCGAGCAGGCCCTCCGCGCCGCGCAGACCCGCGGAGCCCAGGACGGGGTGGAGCTCGGTGACCTCGGCCGCCGACCAGAGCAGGGGAGCGCTGCCCGCGGGCCAGCTGTGGTGGGTGAGGACCCCGGCCGCCTCGCCGCCGTCGCCCGCCACCACGATGACGTCGCCGGGCGGGGGGAGCACCGCGGGCGGGAGCGCGGCGTCGAGGTCGGCGAACCGGGACTGTTGCTCGCGCAGGAGGTCGTCGAGCACCACCTCGGGGGCCCGGCCCGACGGCGTGGCCCGCGACCGGCCGATCACGCGCCCGCGCTCCCTGGCCGGCGACAGCAGAAGATCGCCGTGCCGGGGAAGAGGGCCCCGCGCAGGGGCGACCACTGGCCCCACACCTCGTCGAGGTCCTCGGGCCACTCGGGTTCGACCAGCCGCTCGAGGACGAGGCCGGCGCCCACGACGTCGGCCACGCGGTCGCCCAGCGTGCGGTGGTGCTCGACGTAGACGACGCGGTCGGCGTCGTCGACCTCGGCGTAGGGCGTGCGGTCGAAGTACGGCTGCGACACCGTCAGCCCGTCCGGGCCCGGGTCGTCGGGGAACATCCAGCGCATCGGGTGGTTCACGGCGAACACCCAGGGCGCCCCGGGCCGCAGCACCCGGGCGACCTCCCGCACCACCCCGGCCGCGTCGGCCACGAACGGGAGGGCGCCGAACGCGGAGAACGCGGCGTCGAGGGAGCCGTCCCGGAAGGGGAGGGCCCCGGCGTCGGCCTGCACGCAGCGGCACGACGGCGCCGGTGCGCCGGTCCGCGGCCCGCGCGTGGGCGAGCATCCCCGCCGAGAGGTCGAGACCGACGACGCGGGCGCCGAGGCCGGCGAGCCAGCGCGAGCACGACGCCGCGCCGCAGCCGACCTCGAGCACCCGGGCGCCGCGCAGCGCGTCCGGCCCGCCGAGCAGCCGGGCGTCCTGCTCGCGCAGGCGCTCGGGGCACCAGACGAAGTCGTCGTCCCCGAGGAACGCGCCGTGCTCGTCCTGGTAGTCGTCGGCGTCGGCGTCCCACCAGGCGCGGCTGGCCGCGCTCGACTCCGCCGGACCGACAGACCGGCGCGCGACGCCGGCGGCGCCGAGGAACTGCTCCGCCGAGACCCCCTGCGCGGGCCCTCCCGCGCGCGCGGAGGAGGGAGGGGGCGCCACCGGGGCATCCTGACACGCCCGGATGCGCGGGTCGTGCCCCCCGGCGCCGCAGCCCGAGGAGCGCGACACGCCGTGGCGGTGCCCTGCGACACGCCGGGCGCGAGCGAGGGGTGCCCCGATTGCCGGGCCCTGTCGGGCGTGGTTACGATGAAGGTCCACGTCAGTGGTCTCGCCCTGTTCCGCGTGCCCTCTGTGCAGCGGTGGGCGGCGGTCTTCGTCTCCGGTCCTGCTCGAGGGTTCACCGGTGCACGCGTCGCAGCGACGACCCACTCCCGTGGAGCCCTTGCCCACTCGATCTGACCATGTTCCCGGAGCCGTCCACCGTATGTCCATCGACACCCACACCGCCCCGCAGTCGACCAGCCCCCAGGTTGCGATCAACGACATCGGGTCGGAAGAGGACTTCCTCGCCGCCATCGACGAGACGATCAAGTACTTCAACGACGGAGACATCGTCGAAGGAACCATCGTCAAGGTCGACCGAGACGAGGTCCTCCTCGACATCGGCTACAAGACCGAGGGGGTCATCCCCTCGCGCGAGCTGTCCATCAAGCACGACGTCGACCCCAACGAGGTCGTCGCCGTCGGCGACGAGGTCGAAGCCCTCGTCCTCCAGAAGGAGGACAAGGAGGGCCGGCTGATCCTGTCCAAGAAGCGCGCGCAGTACGAGCGCGCCTGGGGCACGATCGAGCAGCTCAAGGACAACGACGAGCCGGTCAAGGGCACCGTCATCGAGGTCGTCAAGGGTGGACTCATCCTCGACATCGGCCTCCGCGGCTTCCTCCCCGCCTCGCTGGTCGAGATGCGCCGCGTCCGCGATCTCCAGCCCTACGTGGGCAAGGAGATCGAGGCCAAGATCATCGAGCTGGACAAGAACCGCAACAACGTCGTCCTCTCCCGCCGTGCGTGGCTGGAGCAGACCCAGTCGGCGGTGCGCAGCGAGTTCCTCAACCAGCTCGCCAAGGGCCAGATCCGGTCCGGCCAGGTCTCGTCGATCGTCAACTTCGGTGCGTTCGTCGACCTGGGCGGCGTCGACGGTCTGGTCCACGTCTCCGAGCTCTCCTGGAAGCACATCGACCACCCCTCCGAGGTCGTCGAGGTGGGCCAGGAGGTCAAGGTCGAGGTCCTCGACGTCGACCTGGACCGCGAGCGGGTCTCCCTGTCGCTCAAGGCGACGCAGGAGGACCCCTGGCGCCAGTTCGCCCGGACCCACCAGATCGGCCAGATCGTGCCCGGCAAGGTCACGAAGCTCGTGCCGTTCGGTGCGTTCGTCCGCGTCGACGAGGGCATCGAGGGCCTGGTCCACATCTCCGAGCTGGCCGAGCGCCACGTCGAGGTGCCGGAGCAGGTCGTGCAGGTCGGCAACGACGTCATGGTCAAGGTCATCGACATCGACCTCGACCGTCGCCGCATCTCCCTCTCGCTGAAGCAGGCGAACGAGGGCATGACCACGGAGACCGAGTTCGACCCGGCGCTCTACGGCATGGCGGCCGAGTACGACGACGGCGGCAACTACATCTACCCCGAGGGCTTCGACCCCGACTCGGGCGACTGGCGCGAGGGTTACGACACCCAGCGCGAGGAGTGGGAGCGCCAGTACGCCGCGGCGTACGCCCGCTACGAGCAGCACATCGCGCAGCTCCAGCGCACGCAGGAGCAGGAGGCCGAGGCCGCCGAGGCGGCGCCGGCCAACTACTCCTCGGGCGGTCCGTCGTCCGAGGGTGGGGACGACGAGGCGGCCCCCGCCGCCCGCGACGACGACGACTCGGACCCGGGCCAGGGCCCGCCGTCCCAGAGCGGCGGCGGCGCGCTCGCCAGCGACGCCCAGCTCGCGGCGCTGCGCGAGAAGCTCTCCGGCGGCTGATCGCCCCGGAACCGCTCGACCTCGGGCCCTCACCCCTCGCGGGGTGGGGGCCCGTCGTCGTTCGCGGGGTCGGCGTGCGGTGCAGCGAACGGGTATCTCGCTGCTTCTAGGCGCGCGATATCCCCGTTCGCGGCGCGAGGTGCGGACGGACGTGGGGGAGCGAGGGTCACCCCAGCGGCTTAGGGCGCGGCGAGGGGCGCCCTCGCTGCGTCAGGCGACGGCGGCGCGGGGGGCCGGACGGGCTGCGGAGCGCTCGACGGCCGGGCGCAGGTGCCGGGAGCCGGCGAGCAGGCGCTCGACGAGGCCGCGGCGGGCGATCTCGGGCACCGCGAGGGCGGCCGCGATCTGGGGGATGGACCGGCACGAGACCAGGCCGGGGTCGCCGAGGCGATGACGGCCCGCAGTGCGGCGCGAATGGAACACGGCGGCGACTCCCCGAGGCGTGTGGTGCTGGTGAGGCGCCACCGTAGCGCTGTGACGGCTGGGACACGAGTGACTCGCCGATCGGTCTCGACCCCGGGTCGAGTGACGCCCACCCCCGCTCGGGCAGACTGCGGGGGTGCTGAGGCTGGGGCTCACGGGTGGGATCGGGGCGGGGAAGTCGACGGTCGCGGCGACGCTGACCGAACTCGGCGCGGTGGTGATCGACGCCGACGCGATCGCCCGTGAGGTGGTCGAACCCGGCACCGACGGGCTCGCCGAGGTCGTCGCCGCGTTCGGGGAGGACGTGCTCGACGCGGACGGGGCCCTCGACCGGCCGGCGCTCGGGCAGATCGTCTTCGCGGACGACGCCAAGAGGCAGAAGCTCAACGGGATCCTGCACCCGCTGATCGGCGGCCGGACCGCCGAGCTGGTCTCCGAGGCGGACGAGGACGCCGTCGTCGTGCACGACGTCCCCCTGCTGGTCGAGAACGGCATGGGGGCGGCGTTCGCGCTGGTGCTCGTCGTCGACGCCCCGGTGGACGTCCGGGTCACCCGCCTCGTGGAGGCGCGCGGCATGACCGTCGAGGACGCCCGCGCGCGGATGGCCGCGCAGGCCGACGACGACGCCCGCCGGGCCGCCGCCGACGTGTGGCTGGAGAACGCGGGCGCCGCGGGCGCGCTGCGGGAGCAGGTCGAGCGTCTGTGGCACGAGCGGCTCGTCCCGTTCGCCGGGAACGTCGAGCGCCGCCGCGCCGTCGAGGTGCCGACCGACGTCGTGACGCCCGCCGAGGACCGCGCCGCCGTGGGCCGGCGGCTGGCCGCCCGCGTCGCCGTGGCCGGCGGCGAGACCGTGCGCCGCGTGGAGCACGTCGGCCCGGGCGCCGTGCCCGGCCTGCCGGCGCCGGCCGTCGTCGACCTCCTCGTCGAGGCCGACCGTCCCGGGATCGAGCTCGCCGAGGCGCTGGCGGTGTCCGGGTTCCCCGTCGTCGACGCGGGTCGCCACGGCTCGGCCGATCCCGGCTGCCCGGCGCGCATCGTGGTGCTCGACGCGAAGGACCGGCGTCAGGCCAAGCAGGCGCGCGGGGTCGTCAAGGCGCGCGACGCCGCCCGCAAGGACCCGCGGCGCGTGCGCACCGACCCCGACGCCGTGCGGACCGAGGTCGCGCTGCCCTGAGGGGACTCACCCGGCTGGGCGGCCGCGCAGCTCCAGGCTGATCTGCTCCGCGTCGAGGTTCTCCAGCGCCGTGGTCAGCGCGGACGAGGCGAACCGGCCCTCGTCGCGAGCGTCGAGCAGTGCTTCGCGCTGCGCCTCGATCATCTCGAGGCGGACGCGGACGCGATCGTCCGACGAGAGCGCCGGGTCCGGTCGCCCGTCCCGGTCGGCCAGGCGCACCCGGAAGGCCGCGACGTCCGGGTCGTCGGCGTACCGGTCGAGCACCTCGATGTTCGCTGCGGTCAGCCGCTCGGCCAGCACCGCCTGCTCCTGCGCCGACGGGACCTCGGCCGGCGCGGGCGACACCCACCGCACGACCATCGCCAGCGTGCCGCCCTGCAGCAGCAGCGACCCCGTCGCCACGAGGAACGCCACGAACACCAGCAGCGAGCGCTCGGGGAAGTCCGCGGGCAGGGTCTGGGCGGCGGCGAGCGTCACCGCGCCGCGCATGCCCGCCCACACGATCACCGTGCCCTCGCGCGCCCGGAGGGGGGCGGCGCGGAAGTAGTCGATGTCGGCGATCTGGAGCCGCAGCCGGTGGCGGAACGCCGCGAGACGCCTCGGGTTGGTGAGCGAGACCGGGCGGCCCCGGATCGTCACCTGCTCGCCCGCCTCGAGCTGTGCGCTCATGTCGCTCAGCGTCGGGAGCCTCTCCGTCCCGCGGCGGGCGCTCGAGCGCAGCCAGACGACCAGGACGGACACGTACCCCGAGCGCACCGCGACCGTCGCCACCAGCGCCACCACCGCGATCCCGAGCCCGGGTCCGACCGAGCTGCCGTCACGGTGCAGCTCCTCCAGTACGCCGGCGAGCTGCAGGCCCATCAGCAGGAAGATCGTCCCCTCGAGGACGAGCTCGACGGTCCGCCAGTTCTCCTTGTCCGAGAGGCGGTGCTGGGGGGAGAGGTGGCGGATCGCGCCGTGCCCGGTGACGAGCCCGGCCGCCACCGCCGCCACGAGCCCGGACGCCCCCAGCGCCTCGGCGGGCAGGGAGGCCACGAAGGGCGTGGCGAACGACAGGACGGTGTTGACGGTGGGGTCGGCGACCCGTCGCCGCGCCATGAGCCCGAGGCGGCCGACCACGACGCCCAGGACCACGGCGACGACCACGGCGAGCGCGAACTCGCCGAGCACCCCGCCGATCGACACCGACGTCGCGGCGGCGGCGATCGCGGCGCGCAGGAGCACCAGGGCCGTCGCATCGTTTGAGCAGACCCTCGCCCTCGAGCACGGTGACCACCCGCGAGGTGACCCCGGTGCGGCGCACGATCGCCGTGGCGGTGGCGTCGGTGGGGCTGAGGATCGCGCCGAGGGCGATGCCGCCGGCGAGGCCCAGGTCGGGCACCAGGACGGTGAGCAGCAGCCCGATCGCGCCGGCGGACAGGACAACGAGCAGCACCGACAGGCCGCTGACGGCGCCGAACGCGCGCCGGAACTCCATGGCGGGCATCGTCACCGCCGAGGAGAAGAGCAGCGGCGGGAGGATGCCGGCGAGGATCCACTCCGGTTCGATCTCCACCACCGGCACGCCGGGCAGAGGGCGACGCCGACGCCGAGGAGCGCCAGCAGGAGCGGGGCGGCGACGCCGATCCGGTCGGCCAGCAGCCGGACCGTCGCGATGGCCAGCAGGCCCAGGACGACCACCACGAGGGGTCCCATACCCGGAGCCTCTCGCGATCAGTAGCGGGTCAGCGACCCGATCCCCAGCGACCCCGTCCACGCGTCGAGGTCGTGACGGGCCTCGCCGAGCTCGCCGAGCACCCGGTGCACCGTGCTCATCGCCTCGTCGGCGTCGGTGGCCGAGAGGACCCCGCCCGCGACGGCGGCCGCGAAGTCGGCGTGGTGCGCCACCCGCGCCGGGCGCCCGTCCAGGATCTCCAGGCCGAGCAGGAGATCGGTGCAGCGCCACCGCGCGTCGTCGACGTCGATGCGCACGGCGCCGATCTCGGTGGTCACGTCGGCCGCGTCGGTGTCCCGGGGCCGCCGTCGCCGCAGGCGCAGGCCGTGCTCAGGCACGTACCAGCAGGTCTCGGCCAGCACGAAGGGGTCGTCGGGGCTCAGGACCGTGGTGCGCAGGCCACCTTCGGTGACCTGCCATCGGTCGAGGGCCTGTTCGAGGACCTCTTCCGGGGCGAGGGGGAGGGTGCGGGTCGCGCTACGGATGTCGACGACCTCGACCAGCTGGCGGGAGACGACCGGGCTCACGGAGCAGGACCCTAGGACACCCGATGGGGGGTCACCGAGGTGGGCCCTACCCGAATGCCACTGGTGTCATTCACGGCGTGACATGGATCACTCCCACGTCAGGGCAACCTCGTGACCTGCGAGCCAACGGTCCAGGTCGTGGCCGTGACCCGCCAGGCCGGCGATCGTCCGGTGGCTCGTCTCCAGCGCGCGCTCGGCCCGCTCGGCGTCGAGGAGGCCGGCCGCCACGGCCTCGGCGAACTCGTCGAGGTCGAGCACCTCGGTGCGCTCCCCGGTGTGCACGACGAGGTCGATGTAGTGGTCCTCGGTCCACCAGGTCGTCCCGTCGCGGGTGATGTCGACGATGTCGAGGTAGTGGTCCTGGAGGCGCTCGTGGCCGGGCCGCCAGCTGAAGTCGGTGACCCGGACGCCGAGACCGGGCAGCAACCACGACCGCAGGTGGGTCAGCGTCGGGTGGTCGACCATCGGACGGCTGACGTAGAGCCCGAACGGCTCCTCGCGGTAGACCTCCACGGCGCGCACGAAGCCCTTGGGGTCGGTGTTCGTGCCGGCGGCGACGTCGAACGTCTCGATCTTCGGAGGGTGCAGGCCCACGAGCGGCGACCCTAGGTCACGAGGATGGTGCCCGACGACGCCTCGGCACCCGCCCACACGGGGTGGGCGGGTGCCGGGACGCCGGGCGATGCGGGTCGGGTCAGGAGCGGGCGCGCACGAAGGCGGGCACGAGGACGGCGCCGACGGCGAGGTGGACCGCGACGAGGGCGAGGCGCGTGGCCGTGGTCGCCTCGACCAGCACGACCGGAATCACCGAGGCGGCCACGACGATCACGGCGAGCACGGTCCAGAGGGTGGTGCCGTGGCGGCTCAGTCGCTCGAGCAGGGCCAGTACACCCCAGCCGGCCAGTCCGAGCACCACCGTGACCTGGGCGGTCACCAGCATGTCGATGCGCACGGTGCCCTGGCTGTCGGTGATCCAGTAGTCGGCGCCCGCGAGGTGGCCCAGCAGCCACACCGCGAGCGTCACGACGACGGCGAGGACGATCCCGAGCGCCCGGCGGCGGCGCCGGACGGCGGCACGGCCACGGGGGGCCGTGGTGTCGGTGGTCGGGGCCGGGGCGGTGAGCGTCATGACGACCTCCGTCGGAGAAACTGTGTCCTGCGGACACTGTGTACGCTAGACACAGTAAGACCGCCGAGGCAAGGGACGGTTCGGATGAGCAGCACGACCGGGACGGACGACCCGGCGGCCGCGCAGGGGTCGGGGGCTCCTCTGCTCTGGCGGACCCCCGACGAGCCGACGCGGGGCCCGCGCCGCGGGCTGACGCTCGACGAGATCGCGCAGGCCGCTGTCGAGGTGGCGGACCGCGACGGGCTCGCCGGGCTCTCGATGCGGCGGGTGGCCGCCGAGGTGGGGCTGACCAAGATGGCGCTCTACCGCTACGTCGCCAACAAGGACGAGCTCGAGGCGATCATGATCGACGCCGCCGTCGAGGAGCCGCCAGGTCCCGACGCGCTGGTCGGGACGTGGCGCGAGCAGGCCGAGGAGTTCGCCCGCCTGGTGTCGGACGTCTGGACGAGGCACCCGTGGCTGCCGTGGGTCACCGTCGGCGAGCGGGTGATGGGACCCCGCGAGGTCGGCTGGGTCGAGGCCGCTGTCCGTGTCGTCGAGCCGCTCGGGCTGGCGCCCGACGAGCGGATGGACGCGGTGTCGATGCTGTTCGGGCACCTGCGCACCACCCTCGCGACCGCCTCGGCCGGCACCCGCCCGTGGACCGCCGACCCCGCGGGCGGGAGCACGATGCGCGACCTCGTCGCCGCCCACGCCGACCGCTACCCCGCCCTCACCGCGGTGATGACCGATCCCGGCCGTCCGGTCGGGTCGCGCTGGGACTTCGGCCTGCGGTGCCTGCTCGACGGCTTCGCGGCGGCCGCCCGGCGTCGTGAGGAGTCCCGGTGACGACGCCGGAGGTGCTGTACCGCTACCTGGCCGCGCTGGACGCCGGCTCGGTCGACGAGGTCCTCGCGTGCTTCGCCCCGGGCGGCGAGGTGGCGTCCCCGCTCTACGGGACGCTGCCGGCCGAGCGCTTCTACCCCGGGCTGTTCGCGGACTCGTCGGCGTCGAGCACCGAGCTGCGGCGCATCTACGTCGATCCCCGCGACGACCGGGAGGTCGCGCTGGCCTTCCACTACGCCTGGGTGCTCGGCGACGGCACGCCCGCCCCGTTCGACGTCGTCGACCTGGTGACGCTCACCGACGACCGTCAGCTCATCGCGCGACTCACGATCTGCTACGACACCGCGCCGCTGCGGAGCTCGTGGCAGCGGGTGGCGAACGGCGGTGACGGCCCCGGCTGACCCCCGGCTGACGCGGTCGCGCACCCCGCTGTCGGGGGGCGCGGTTAACCTCGATGCCATGGCCTTCGCGACAGAGGTTCCCGGCTCGGCCCGTGAGGGGGAGAACCCCGAGGGGCTGCCCGACGAGGCGCTCGCGCACTCCGAGCACCGCCCGGTGGGCGAGATCGAGCGCACCGGTGTGCCGTTCGAGGTCGTCAGCCCGTACTCCCCGGCGGGCGACCAGCCCGCGGCCATCGAGGACCTCGAGAAGCGGGTGAAGGGCGGGGAGCACGACATCGTGCTGCTCGGCGCCACCGGCACCGGCAAGTCGGCCACCGCGGCCTGGCTCATCGAGCGGGTGCAGCGCCCGACGCTCGTGATGGCGCCCAACAAGACGCTGGCCGCCCAGCTGGCCAACGAGCTGCGCGAGCTGCTGCCCAACAACGCGGTCGAGTACTTCGTCTCGTACTACGACTACTACCAGCCCGAGGCGTACATCGCGCAGACGGACACCTACATCGAGAAGGACTCCTCGATCAACGAGGACGTCGAGCGGCTGCGCCACTCGGCCACGTCCAACCTCCTGAGCCGCCGCGACGTCGTCGTGGTCGCCTCGGTGTCCTGCATCTACGGCCTCGGCACGCCGCAGTCCTACCTCGACCGCTCGGTGCAGCTGGCCGTCGGCGAGGAGCTCGACCGCGACACCCTGCTGCGCGCCCTGGTCGACGTGCAGTACCAGCGCAACGACATGGCCTTCGCCCGCGGCACGTTCCGGGTCCGCGGTGACACCGTGGAGATCATCCCGGCGTACGAGGAGCTCGCGGTCCGGATCGAGTTCTTCGGCGACGAGATCGAGGCGCTCTACTACCTCAACCCGCTCACCGGCGACGTGGTCCGGCAGGTCGACGACGTCCGCATCTTCCCGGCGACGCACTACGTCGCGGGGCCCGAGCGCATGGAGAAGGCGATCAAGGCCATCGAGGCCGAGCTGGAGGAGCGCCTGGGCGAGCTCGAGCGCCAGGGCAAGATGCTCGAGGCCCAGCGGCTGCGCATGCGCACCAGCTACGACGTCGAGATGATGCGCCAGGTCGGCTTCTGCTCCGGCATCGAGAACTACTCGCGTCACATCGACGGCCGCGGTCCCGGCACCGCGCCGGCCACGCTGATCGACTACTTCCCGCAGGACTTCCTGCTGGTCATCGACGAGTCCCACGTGACCGTGCCGCAGATCGGCGGCATGTACGAGGGCGACATGTCCCGCAAGCGCAACCTCGTCGAGTACGGCTTCCGGCTCCCGTCGGCCACCGACAACCGGCCGCTGACCTGGGAGGAGTTCGCCGACCGCATCGGGCAGACGGTCTACCTGTCGGCGACGCCGGGCGACTACGAGATGCGGATGGCCGGCGGCGAGTTCGTCGAGCAGGTCATCCGCCCGACCGGTCTGATCGACCCCGAGGTGGTGGTCAAGCCGACCAAGGGCCAGATCGACGACCTCGTGGGCGAGATCCGCACGAGGGTCGACAAGGACGAGCGCGTGCTGGTCACCACGCTGACCAAGAAGATGTCCGAGGACCTCACCGACTACCTGCTCGAGCTCGGCATCAGGGTCCGCTACCTGCACTCCGAGGTCGACACCCTGCGGCGCGTGGAGCTGCTGCGCCAGCTGCGCTCGGGGGAGTACGACGTGCTGGTCGGCATCAACCTGCTGCGCGAGGGACTCGACCTCCCGGAGGTGTCGCTGGTCGCCATCCTCGACGCCGACAAGGAGGGCTTCCTGCGCAGCGAGCGCTCGCTGATCCAGACGATCGGCCGCGCGGCGCGCAACGTGTCCGGCCAGGTGCACATGTACGCGGACAAGATCACCGACTCGATGAAGTACGCGATCGACGAGACCAATCGGCGCCGTGAGAAGCAGGTCGCCTACAACACCGAGCGGGGAGTCGACCCCCAGCCGCTGCGCAAGCACATCGGCGACATCCTCGACCGCGTCTACCAGGAGGCCGAGGACACCGAGGAGTTGGTGGAGGTCGGCGGGTCGGCGCGCAACAGTTCCCGCGGCCGGCGCGCGGCGGGCGAGGCCGGGGGCCGCGGCAGCTCGGGCATCGTGGAGCACCGCAGCACCGAGGGCATGGCGCGCGCGGAGCTGGCCGACCTCATCCAGCAGCTCACCGACCAGATGATGGCGGCGGCGCGCGACCTGCAGTTCGAGCTGGCCGGCCGCCTGCGCGACGAGATCGCCGACCTCAAGAAGGAGATGCGGGGGATGGACGCGGCCGGGGTGAGCTGAGCGCCGACGCCTGCTCCGTGACCCGGACCACACCGATGACCTAGCATCGTCTGGGCCCGGTCCGGGCTCGGGGAGGTGGGTGTGGCTGCTGTCCCCGCCGCGCCCGGTCCCGCGGCGAGCCCGCCCCTCGCGAGCGCCGTGCGGGCGCTGGCGGAGGTCGAGGCGCTCGACATGGCGTTCGCCGCGTCGCTCGACGCCGGGGACGGCACCTTCCGCCTCGGCCACATGAGCGGCGCGCGGGCCGGGAGCATGGACGGCCTGGTCACCGCGGTCGGGCAGGGCCTGGGCGGCAAGGTCCTGGCGGTCGAGCGGCCGCTCGCCGTCGCCGACTACGCCCGCGCCCCGGGCATCACCCACCAGTTCGACCAGGCCGTGTCGGCCGAGGGCCTGCGCGCGGTCTTCGCGCTGCCCGTCCGGGTCGACGGCACCCTCTACGGCGCCGTGTACGGCGCGATGCGGCGCCCGGTCGAGTTCGGCGAGCGGTTCCTCGCCCGCATGGCGGCGACGGTGCGGGCCGCCGTCCGGCCCGGGGGGTCGCGGACCCACGCTGACCCGGGGCCCGACGGGTGCGACGTCCTGCTCTCCCGCGAGGAGGCCCGCGAGCTGCACGCGGTCCTGCGTGCGGCGCGCGCGGGCACCTCCGACCCGGCCGCCCGGTCCCGGCTCGACATCCTCGCCGCACGGCTGCACCAGCCCGGGGCGGCGTCCCCGCCGGCGGTGCATCTCTCGGCCCGGGAGCTCGACGTCCTCGCCCTCGTGGCGGTGGGCCACGCGAACGGCGAGGTCGGGGCGCGCCTCGGGCTCACCGTCGAGACGGTCAAGTCGTACCTCAAGTCCGCGATGGCCAAGCTGGGCAGCCGGACGCGCGGGGAGGCGGTCCACCGCGCCCGCGCAGGCGGCCTGCTGCCCTGAGACGTCCCCCCGTTCGTGGGTAGTGGGGACAGGACGCTGCCCCTAACGTCCGCCGCGTCGGACCCGGTCGGACGACGAGGAGCGGCCCGTGGATGTGCCCAGCCTGATGCGCCAGGCCATGACGCTGCACCGTGACAGCACGGCCCTCGTCACCGACAGCCGGAGCCTCACCTTCGGCGAGGCGTGGGACCGGGGGGTCCGCACCGCCAACGGTCTGCGGGCGCTCGGGGTCCGGCCGGGCGACCGCGTCGCGAGCGTGGAGGACAACGACCTGGGCGCGGCGGACCTGTTCCTCGGCGCCGCAATCGCGGGTGCGGTCCGTGTCCCGCTCTACGCGCGCAACTCCCGCCGGGCGCACCAGCAGATGGTCGAGCAGACGCAGACACGGGTGCTGGTCGTCGACGCGACCCACGCCGACGAGGTCAAGGGTCTCGAGGACCCCACCGAGGGCGCGGCCGGCCTGGAGCACGTGTTCGTGCGGGACGAGGGCTACGAGGAGTGGCTGGCGGCGCAGTCCGCCGTCGATCCGGAGATCCCGGTCGAGGCCGACGACTGGTACGTCATCCGGCACTCCGCGGGCACCACCGGGCGGCCCAAGGGCGTCGGCTACACCCAGCACGACTGGCTCGTGAACTGCCGCAACTGGTACTACCGCCTGCCGAACCTGCAGACACACAGCGTCGTCGGCCACGCCGGGCCGATCTCGCACGCGTCCGGCTACCTGTTCCTGCCGGCCTGGCTGCACGGCAGCGCCAACCTGCTCTTCGGGGCGTTCGAGCCCGCCAAGGTGCTGGCGATGATGGAGCGTCACCGCGTCACCCACATGTTCGCGCCGCCGTCGATGGTGCAGATGCTCACCGCCGATCCCTCGCGGTCCGGACGCGACCTCGGGGCGCTGGAGTGCCTGCTGGTCGGCGGGGCGCCGATCACGGACGCCACCGCGCTGGCCGGACGGGCGGCGTTCGGCGACGTCCTCCACCAGGTGTTCGGCCAGACCGAGGCGGTCCCGCTGACCGTGATGACCCCGCAGGAGTGGTTCGCCGACATCCCCGGGTCCTCCCCGCTGCGCGCCGCGGGCAAGGTGCTGCCGTTCGCGCGGATCGAGGTCCGCGACGAGGACGGCACCGTGCTGCCGCTCGGCGCGGAGGGCGAGCTCTGGGCGCAGGTCGAGGGCCAGATGCGGGGCTTCTGGGACGACGACGAGCTGACCGCCACCCGCCTCGTCGACGGGTGGGTCCGCACCCGGGACATCGGCCGCATCGACGAGAACGGCTACGTCTACGTCCTCGACCGGGCGGACGACATGATCGTCTCCGGCGGCTTCAACATCTGGCCCGCCGAGCTCGAGTCCGCGATCGCCGACCACCCCGAGATCGTCGAGGTGGCCGTGTTCGCGGTGCCGCACGAGCGCTGGGGCGAGACCCCGATGGCCGTCTGCCGCGTGGCGCCCGACGCGACCGTCACCGCCGCGGAGATCACCGAGCTGGTGCGCGGGGCCCTGGGGTCCTACAAGAAGCCCGGGGCCGTCGAGTTCACCCACGACCCCCTGCCCAAGAACGTCGTCGGCAAGCTGCTGCGCAAGGCCCTGCGCGAACCGCACTGGGCGGGGCAGGCCAGTCGGGTGGCCGGCGCCTGACCTCCACGACCAGGAGCCTGCGATGACACAGACGTCCGACCGACCCAGCGGCATCGACCCCGAGCTCGAGCCCGACACGCTCGACGACCAGGACTACGGAGTGCCCTGGGCGCTCGAGGACCACCACCGGGACTGGCAGTCGACGTTGCGGGGGTTCTGCGAGCGCAAGGTCGCCCCGGGCGCGGCGGAGCGCAGCATCGCGGGGGTCTTCGACGCCGACCTCGCCCGCGCGGCCGGTCGGCTCGGCGCCTACGGGCTGCTCGCCGACGAGCGGTACGGCGGCGGCGGGGCCGACCTGCGCACGCTCTGCCTCACCGCCGAGGAGCTCGCCCGGGTCGACTCCTCCCTGGCCGTGACCGTCCACGTGCAGGCCATCAGCGTCGCCCTGCTCGCCCACCTGGCCGACGGCCGCGAGGACCTGTTGGACGAGGTGCTGCCCGGGGCGTGCACGGGGGAGACCTTCGTGTCCTTCGGCCTCACCGAGCCCACCGGGGGCTCCGATGCCGGCAACATCGCCACCACGGCGCGCCGCGACGGCGGAGACTGGGTGATCTCCGGGTCGAAGCAGTTCATCACGAACTCCGGCACCCCGTTCTCGCGCTACGTGATCCTCTTCGCCGCCACGGGCGACGCCGCGCCGGGCGCGAACGGCCGGTCCCGGCGCCCGGTGTCGGCGTTCCTCGTGCCGCTCGACGCGCCCGGCGTCACCGTCGGCGGGCCCTACGCGAAGCTCGGGTGGCGGGCGTCCGACACCCACCCGCTGTTCTTCGACGACGTCCGGGTGCCGGGCTCCGCCCTGCTCGGCGAGGAGGGGCGCGGGTATCGCGAGGCGCTCGGGTTCCTCACGTGGGCCCGGTTCCCGATCGCCGCGATGAGCACGGGGCTCGCCCTCGGGTGCCTGGACGACACCCGGCGCTTCGTCGCCGACCGCACCTCGTTCGGTACGCCGCTCGGGGGCCACCAGGGGGTGGCCTTCCAGGTCGCCGACATCGCTGCGCTGGCCGCCACCGCCCGCGTGATGACCTACGACGGCGCGTGGAAGTACGACCACGGCCGGCCGATCGCGAAGGAGGCCGCCACCGCGAAGCTCGTGGCCTCCGAGGCGGCGAACAAGGCGGCCTACCTCGCGACCGAGGTCGCGGGCGGCTACGGCTTCATGCAGGACACCGCGGTCACCCGGCACTACCAGGACGCCCGCATCCTCACGATCGGCGAGGGCACCTCGGAGGTCCAGCGCATGCTCATCGCCCGGGGCCTGGGGCTGCCGGTGTAGTCAGGCGTGCAGCAGCTCGCCCGCTCGGCGCAGGTCGGCGACGAAGCCCTCCATCATCTCGTCGCGGTCCTGGCCGCGGGCAGGGTCGGCGCGCAGGATCGCCGACGGGTGGATCGTCGGCACGAGGGTCAGGTCGTTCCACGGGCGAGGCTCGCCGCGCTCGGCGGTGATGCGGAACGACGAGCCGAGCAGCGCCTTGCCCGCGGTGGCGCCGAGGGTCAACAGCACCTGGGGGCGCACGAGCGCCAGCTCGGCGTCGAGCCACGGCCGGCAGGCCTTGATGTGGCCGGCCTTCGGCGTCTCGTGGATGCGCCGCTTGCCCTGGTAGCGGAAGTTGAAGTGCTTGACGGCGTTGGTGACGTACGCGTCGTCGCGGGCGATCCCGGCGCTCTCGAGGGCCTCGTCGAGCAGCCGTCCCGCCGGTCCGACGAACGGCGCGCCCTGCCGGTCCTCCTGGTCACCGGGCTGCTCGCCGACCATCACCAGGCGCGCCTGCGGGGGACCGGACCCGAAGACCGTGCCGGTGGTGTCGTGGTGCAGCTCGCAGGCGGTGCACGCAGCGGCGCGCTCGCGCAGCGTCTCGAGGTCGGGCGCGTCCGTCTCGAAGAGGTCCAGCGGCTCGGTCACAGGGCGGGGTGCCCGGTGTCAGTCGAGGCAGAACTCGTTGCCCTCGGGGTCGGCCAGGATGATGTGCCCGCCCTGCAGCGGGGGCGAGGGCTCGTGCCGCTCGAGGCGGGTGGCGCCGAGGCCGACGAGACGCGCGGCCTCCGCCTCCAGCGCCGCCATGCGCTCCTCGCCCTCGAGACCGGGCGCCGCCCGCAGGTCGAGGTGCACCCGGTTCTTGACCTGCTTGCCCTCGGGCACCTTCTGGAAGAACACCCGCGGCCCCGAGCCGTCGGGGTCGTTGACCGCCGAGGCGTCGTTGCGGTGCTCGGGCGGGACGCCGAACGCCTCCAGGGCCTCGTCCCAGGTGGCGAAGCCCTCCGGCGGGTCCTGGACGCGGTAGCCCAGCGCCTCGGCCCAGAACGGCGCCAGCGTTCCCGGGTCGGCGCAGTCGACGGTGATCTGGATGTCGCGGCTCATGCGCGCAGGCTCGCACCGATGGCGGACAGGTGCGGTCCGCCCAGCCGCGAGTGTCCGCACGCAGGGAAGGGCGGCCGGTCTATGGCGCCCCTCACACGGCCTGCCTAGAGTGCGCGGGAGGGCTGCCCGAGGTGGGGCGGGCGGGGAGGACGGCGCGCGTGGTGCGAGCGGTCGGGGCGGACGACGGGGTCTGCGCGGTCACGCGCAGCACCGACCTGCGTCAGCACGCCCGCCTGCTCCACCAGGCCCACGACGCGCGCCTGCAGGGCACTCGGCCGACGACACCGATGCGCCGCGTGGTGAGCCGCTCCTGGGACCGCGTGCTCTCCTACGGCGTCGCCCCCGACGGTCGGTCCCTCGAGGACCCCGCCGCGCCGGACGTCGTCGAGCGCCGGCGGGCGGGGTCGCCCATCGCGAGCGTGCTGCCCCAGCTGCGGGCGAGCCTCACGGCGGTCGCCGAGGACGCCGAGCACATCATGGTGGTCACCGCTGCCGACGGCTTCGTGCTCTGGCGCGAGGGCGCGGTGCGGGTCGGGCGGCTCGCCGACTCCCTCGGCTTCATGCCGGGTGCGGACTGGACCGAGGCCTCCGTCGGCACGAACGCCATCGGCACCGCGCTGGCCGAGCACGCCTCGGTGCAGCTGTTCTCCGCCGAGCACTTCGTGCGCGCCCAGCACCCGTGGACCTGCACGGCCAGCCCCATCCACGACCCGCGCACCGGGGAGATGCTCGGCGTCGTCGACCTCTCCGGGCCGGCGCCGACCGTGCACCCGACGACGGTGGCCCTGGTGCACACCGCGGTCCGCCTCGCCGAGACCGGGCTGTGGGGCGCGCACGAGACCCGCCTCGAGGGCCTGCGGGCCGTCGCCGCCCCGATGCTCGCGCGCAGCACCGGGCCTGCGCTCGTCGTCGACGACCACGGCTGGGTCGCCGCGGCCACCGGCCTCGCGCCGCGCGAGCGCGTCGGCGTGCCCCGGGCGGGCGAGGCGATGCTCGTCCACGGCCTGGGCGCCTGCCTGCCCGACCGCGTCCCCGGCGGCTGGCTGCTGCGCCCGTCCGACGCCGCCGGCCCCGGCCGGACGCGCCTGCGCCTCGACCTCGACGCCGAGCCCGCGGGCGCGGTGGTCGAGGGCAACGAGGTCTGGCGGCACGCCCTGAGCCGGCGCCACCTGCAGATCCTCGCGCTCCTCATGCGCGCCGGGAGCCACGGGATGGACGCCGCGGCGATCAGCCGCGTCCTCTACGACGACGGCGCCCACCTCGTCACCGTCCGCGCCGAGCTCTCGCGGCTGCGGCGCGTGCTCGGCGGCCTCCTCGCCGCCCGCCCGTACCGGATCGCGCCGGGCGTCGAGGTGCTCGCGCCGACGCCGCAGGACGAGGCGCGCCTCTTCGGCGCCGGGAACGCAACACCGCTGCAACCCTGGCCGTGACCCGGGTCACTCCCGTGGGATGGGGCTACGCCCACCCCAGGAGGACCCATGAAGGCCGCTCGCTTCCACGGTCGCGGTGATGTCCGCGTGGAGGACGTCCCGGAACCCCGGCCCGGGCCCGGGCAGGTGCAGATCGCCGTCGAGTGGTGCGGCATCTGCGGCACCGACCTGCACGAGTACCTCGACGGGCCGATCTTCGCGCCGACGCCGCAGGCCCCGCACCCGCTGACCGGCGGCGCGGTGCCGATCACCCTCGGCCACGAGTTCTCGGGGATCGTCTCCGGTGTCGGCGAGGGCGTCACGGGTGTGTCCGAGGGCGACCGGGTCGTCGCCGAGCCCTACGACGTGTGCGGGACCTGCGTGGCGTGCCGGTCCGGGCGCTACAACATCTGCCGCTCTCTCGGGTTCGTCGGCCTCGACGGCGACCAGGGCGGGTTCGCCGAGAAGATGGTGATCGACCAGCGGTGGGTGCACCCGATCGCGGGCCTCACCGCCGAGCAGGGCGCGCTCGTCGAGCCCCTCGCCGTCGGCTACCACGCCACCAAGCTGTCCGGGATCGAGAAGGGGCAGACCGCCGCGGTCTTCGGCTCCGGTCCGATCGGGCTGGTCACCGCGGCCGCGCTGAAGGCGCTCGGCGCTGGTCAGGTCGTCGTGGTCGAGCCCGCCGACGCCCGTAAGGCCAAGGCACCCGGCGCGGGTGCCGACCACGTCCTCGACCCGACCGAGGTCGACGTGCCCGAGGCGATCCGCGAGCTCACCGACGGTGCGGGCGCGGACGTGACGTTCGAGTGCGCCGGCCTCGATCCCGTCCTCGCGCAGGCCGTCGCGTCCACCCGCCCTGGCGGGACCTGCATCAACGTCTCGATCTGGGGCCACCCGGCGACCTTCGACGTCAACTCGCTCGTGTTCTCCGAGATCCGGCTCATCGGGTCGCTGGCCTACGCCGGCCGGCACCCCGAGGTCATCGACCTCATCCGTGACGGCGTCGTCGACGTCGACCAGTTCATCACCGGCCGCATCGCCCTCGCCGACATCGTCGACCAGGGCTTCCGCGAGCTCATCGACCACAAGGAGACCAACGTGAAGATTCTGGTGCACCCATGACCGCCGCTGGTACGCGCGTCGCCGTCGTCACCGGCGCCGGGCGGGGGATCGGCGCGGCCATCGCCCGTCGGCTCGCCTCCGACGGGCTGGCTGTGATGGTGTCCGACATCGACGGGACGACCGCGGCCGAGGTCGCGCGGGAGATCACCGACAAGGGCGGGCAGGCCGCGTCGACCGTCACCGACGTCGCCGACCGCGAGGCGTGCACGTCGCTCGTGGCCGCCACGCGCGAGCGCTTCGGGTCGATCGACGTGATGGTCGCCAACGCGGGGATCGCGCAGGTCAAGAAGCTGCTCGAGGTGTCGCCGGAGGATCTTCAGCGGATGCTGTCGATCAACGTCGGCGGCGTGCTGTGGTGCCTGCAGGCCGCCGCGGAGGCGATGATCGAGCAGGGTCATGGCGGGAAGATCATCAACGCGGCGTCGATCGCCGGGCACCAGGGCTTCGACCACCTCGGGCACTACTCGGCGTCGAAGTTCGCGGTGCGGGCGCTGACCCAGGCGTCGGCCAAGGAGCTGGCGCCGCACCAGATCACCGTGAACGCCTACTGCCCGGGCATCGTCGGCACCACGATGTGGGACGAGATCGACGAGGGCCTCGGCGGTTACCTCGGCACCGGCAAGGGCGAGGCGCTCGCGCAGTACTCCCAGCTCATCGCCCTCGGCCGGGTGCAGACGCCCGAGGACGTCGCGTCGTTCGTCTCCTACCTCGCCAGCCGCGACGCGGACTACATGACCGGGCAGGCGGTGATGATCGACGGCGGGATCGTCATGGTCTGACGACCTACCCGTCGACGGACACCCGGGTCACGGTGTCGTCCCGGACGTCGGTGATCCAGAGGTCCTCGCCGTCAGCCCGTATCGCCCCGACGTCCCCGCCGACACCGCGGACGGGGTCGCCGGTGGCGGTGCGCGTCCCGAGATCGATCCGGCGGATCTCGTCCGCGAACGGGTAGGCCGCCCAGCCCACGCCCCGGTCCGCCTCGAACCACGACGCGGCACCCATGTCGATCGGTTCGCCGACGACGTTCGAGGCGATGTTCAGCGGCCGGACGGTGAAGCTCGACCGGTCGGCGGGGGCGTTCACGTCCCCGAGGACCACGAAGAGCGTCCCGCCGTCGAGCTCCATGCCTCCGACGTTGCCGGAGAACAGCAGCGGCGGGTCGAGGAGCGTGCCGTCCCAGCGGCTGATCAACGAGATGCCGCGGTCGTCGACGTTGCCGACGTAGAGGAAGCACCCAGACGGCGTCCGGGACGACGACGAGCTGGTTCGGCGCACCGCCGACCGCGATGGTCTCGCTGGTCATGGTCGCCGGATCGATCTTCGAGACGGTGCCGTCGTCGGCGTTGGCGGTCCAGACGAAGCCGCCGCCGACCTCGACGTCGAGCGGCTTGCGTGCGACGGGGACCGGGGCGCCGGCGATCGTGCCGACCGCCCCGGAGGGGACGAGGGTGAGCACCGCGATCACGGCCGCCACCAGCACGAGGGCGGCGGCGGGGAGCCCGAGCGTGAGCCAGGGGGAGCGCCGGCTCCGGGGAACCGGTAGCGGGACCGGGGGTTGGATGCCGGCGGTCTGGTAGCGGTCCTCGGGCCGCTCGGCCATGGCGCGCGCGACGACGGCGTCGAGCCCGGGCGGCAGGGCGGGGGACCGAGCGCGGGGACGGCGGCGGCTCGGAGAGGTGCGCCCACATCAGGGCGGCGGCCGAGTCCCGGCGGTAGGGCGCGCGGCCCGTGACGCTCTGGAAGAGCACGCAGCCGAGGGCGTAGACGTCGGCCCGCGGGTCGAGCCTGCGGTCCTCGTACTGCTCGGGGGCCATGTACTCGGGCGTGCCCATGAGCACCCCCGACTCGGTGGTGCCGCGCGGGTCGCGGTGGCGCGGCTCAGCCCGAAGTCGGTGAGGTACGCGTGCGCGCGGCCCTTGATGGTGCTGACCAGGATGTTCGCCGGCTTCACGTCGCGGTGCACGAGGCTGCGCCGGTGCGCGGCGTCGAGCGCCGCGGCGACCTGGGTGATCACCTCGACCGCGTACGGCGGGGGCAGCGGCCCGTGGCGGCGCACCATCGCCGCGAGGTCGAGGCCGTCGACGTAGCGCATCACCACCGACAGGCGGCCGTCGTCGACGTCGGCGGAGTAGATCGGCACCACGTGCGGGTGCTCCAGCGACGCGGCGATCTCGCACTCCCGCCGGAAGCGCGCGCTGAACTCCTCGTCGTCGGCGAGGGCGTTCTGCACGACCTCCACCGCGACGGTCCGGTTGAGGGCGGACTGGAAGCCCCGGTAGACGACGCCCATGCCACCGCGCCCGATCTCGGCGTCGAGGCGCACACCGCCCACGACGGACCCGATCGTGAACGCGCCCATTCGGCCCCCGTGTCGGACGATCGTCACCTGGTGTCACCCAGCTTGGCCGATGCTGGGCCACACGAGGGAGCGGCCACCTCGGTCAATTGCACAGCGTAACAAGGCGGGCGGAGGCGGCCGGAGGGAGACGCCCGGACGGGTCGCCACGCCGGAGGGCCCGAATGGTGCGAATGGACGTGGCGGGGGTAACATCACCGTCATGCAGGCCGTGCAGGTGACGCGTCGAGAGGTAGTACTCCGGCGCGCCGGGTGAGCCAGGTCCCCGGCGCGCACTCTTCGCTCGCCACCCTCCGGGGCGGCTGAGCCCGAGGCCTGGCTCGGATCCCTCTCGTCACCACGGATCCCTGGAGTCACCCCGTGACCACGCTCGAGCAGCCCGCCACCAAAGCGTTCATCGCCGCCCCCCGCCGCGCCTCCCGGCTGCCGCGCCCCTTCACGATCCTCACCACGGGCGGCATGCCCGGGGTCATGGACCTGGCGTCGGCGCTCTGTTCGTTCGGCTACCGCGTCCCCGACTTCTCGGTCGACGTCCACGAGGGCGTCAGCTGCTCGTGCATCCAGTGCACCGTGGCGCTGACCAGCGCGGAGTGCGCCGAGTTCGCCGACCGCGTCCGTACGCTGCCGGGCGTCCTGTCCGTGGAGCCCGCCTGCTGACTGCCACGGCAGGAGCATGATGGAACGGTGAGCGACGATGCCCGCCGCGGGCCCGACCGTCCCGGGGAGTGGTCCAACCCCCTCGAGGACCTGATCGGCAAGCTCGTCGAGGGCTTCGGTGATCTGGGCGCCCCCGACGGACGGGACGGCCGTGACGACCCGCCGCCCGGCCGGCCGCGCGGGGACACCCGCACGCCGGTGCTCGACCGCTTCGGGCGCGACCTCACGGCCGAGGCCCGGGCCGGGCGCCTCGACCCGGTGGTCGGGCGCGAGCGGGAGGTCGCCGCCGTCCTCGAGATCCTGGGACGCCGCACCAAGAACAACCCGGTGCTCGTCGGCGACCCGGGCGTCGGCAAGACCGCGATCGTCGAGGGCATCGCCGCGCGCATCGCCGCCGGCACCGTGCCCGGGCCGTCGGGGCGGCGCGTCGTGGCCATCGACCTCGCCGGGCTCGTCGCCGGCACCAAGTACCGCGGGGAGTTCGAGGAGCGGCTGCGCCGGCTCGTCGACGAGGTGACCGCCACCGACCGCGGCGTCGTGCTCTTCCTCGACGAGCTGCACACCGTCGTCGGGGCGGGCGCGGGCGTCGAGGGGACGATGGACGCCGCGGACATCCTCAAGCCGGCGCTGGCGCGGGGCGAGCTGCAGGTCGTCGGCGCGACGACGCTCGAGGAGTACCGCCGCCACGTCGAGTCCGACCAGGCGCTGGAGCGCCGCTTCGCCCCGATCACCGTCGACGAGCCGACGATCGAGCAGACCGTGGCGATCCTCGACGGCCTCAAGGGCCGCTACGAGGACCACCACGGCGTGCGGCTGCCCGAGGACACGCGCCGGGCCGCGGTCGAGCTCACCGCCCGCCACGTACGCGACCGGTTCCTGCCCGACAAGGCCATCGACGCCCTCGACACCGCCGCAGCCCGGGTGCGGCTGCGTCGCGCGGAGGACCCGGGCGCCTCCGGGACGGTCTCGGTCACCGACATCGCCCAGGTCGTCGCGGACCGCACCGGCCTGCCCGTCGCCCACCTCACCGACTCCGAGCGGACCCGCCTGCTCGGCCTCGCCGACCACCTGCGACGGCGCGTCGTCGGCCAGGACCACGCCCTCGACGCCGTCACCGACGCCGTGCTCGCCGGGCGCGCGGGGATGGGCGCGCCGGGACGACCGGTGGCGTCGTTCCTGTTCGCGGGCCCGACCGGCGTCGGCAAGACCGAGCTCGCCCGCGCCCTGGCCGAGGCCCTGCACGGCTCCGACGAGCGCCTCGTGCGCCTCGACCTCGGTGAGTTCCGCGAGGCCCACACCGTCGCCCGCCTCACCGGGGCGCCGCCCGGCTACATCGGCCACGACCGCCCGGGCGAGCTCACCGAGGCGATCCGCCGCACGCCGTCGTGCGTGGTGCTGCTCGACGAGATCGAGAAGGCGCACCCGGACGTGCTCGCGCTGCTGCTCGGGGTGCTGGACGCGGGCCGGCTGACCGACGGCCGCGGGCGCACGGTCTCGTTCGCCGACGCCGTCGTCATCCTCACCAGCAACCTGGGCGCGAGCGCGCTGACCGAGGGCCGCGACCCCGACGACGCACGGTCGGCGGTGCTCTCCGCGCTCGCCCGCGCGCTGCGCCCGGAGTTCCTCGGCCGGGTCGACGAGGTCGTGCTGTTCGCCCCGCTCGACCCGGAGGCCCGGCGCCGGGTGGTGGAGCTCCTGCTGGACGGCACGCGCGAGCGCCTGGCGGCCCAGGAGGTGTCGCTGGAGGTGACGCCAGCCGCCGTCGACGCCCTCGTCGTGCGCGGTCACGACCCGGCGCTGGGGGCCCGCCCGATGCGCCGCGTCGTCACCCGCGAGGTCGACCGAGCGCTGTCCAAGCGCATCGTCGCCGGCGCCCTGCGCCCCGGCGGCAAGGCGACCATCGACGCGCCCGACGCCGAGGGGCCGCTGACGATCGAAGTCACGGGCTGAGGGTGCGCGGGGGCTGACCGGGGCTCTCCATGTCGATCTCTCGAGAGTGCCGTGAGAGTCCTCCGGCGCGACCGCACTGACAGCACTGCCGGGAGATCGAACTGGTGAGCCCGCCCGTAGGGGTCTGGACTAGCGTCGCCGCGGTGGACACCGGCGGGTTCGTCGTCGTCCTCGGCACCCGGCACGTCACGGTGCGGGCCCGGCTCGCCGCGGTCGAGATCCGGCAGCGGGCCGGCAGCGACGACGACTGGGTGATCGCGAGCGTGCTCGTCCTCGCCGTGAGCGGGGGCGTCGGGCTGGTCACGGCGCCGCTCTCGGCCGCGACGGCTGTGCTCGCCCCGTTCGGCTCCTGTTCGCCGGGTTCGGCGGCTGGATGCTCGTCCAGCGGCTCCTGCAGCCCGCCGCGCACCTCGACTGCGTGGCCTGGACCGCGGAGGGCGCCGGGATCCCGGCGCGGCGGGCGTTCGGGGGCCCGCCCGTCGTGCACGCCGCGGAGAGCCGCCACCGCTAGGGCGGCAGCGTCGTCGCCCTCACCGCGCGGGGACGGTCGACCGTCGTGGTCGGGCGCATCCCCGACGCCGAGGCCGAGGAGGTCGCGCGGGCCCTGCGCCGCCTGGTGTGCGAGCGGACCCTGCAGTCCTGACCGCCGCGAGCGGCACGTTCCGCATGATCGATCGACGTCGCGGCCTGCGGAACGTGCCCGTCGCGGCTCGCCGGAGTGCCCCAGCTCGCCAGGCGTTGCCCTCGGTGATCGTGGGGGGTTTCCTGACGTTGAACGCCAGCGTGGCCCCCACGCTGGCACCGACCACTGCGCCGGCCGGGCTAGCTCGTGATGTCCTTGCGGCGGAACCACCAGACCGCTGTGGCGCCGAAGGCGATGCACCAGACGAGGGCGGAGAGGACGCCGCGGGCGAGGTCGGTGCCGTCGACGTCGAGGGTGAGCAGGTCGGCGAAGGCGAACACGTCGTGGGTGGGCAGCACGTTCCGGATCGAGCCCAGCGCGTCGACGGTGTCGAGGATCTGGGACAGGATCGAGATCAGGACCGCGCCACCCACAGCCCCGAGCGGGGCGTCCGTGACCACCGAGAGCAGCGAGGCCACGCCGGCCACCCAGAGCAGGTGGATCGCGAGGTAGGCGACGGCCAGGGCGATGCGCACGAGCGCCGTGCCGTAGGGCAGCGACTCGCCGGTGGGGGAGAGGTAGTCGCCCGTCCCGTACACCAGGGTGCCGAGCACCAGGGCCACCAGCGGCAGCACGAGCAGCGTCGCCAGCGAAAGCAGCGCGGCCACGATCGCCTTCTGGCGCAGCAGGCGCACCCGGGGCACGGGAATCGCCAGCAGGTAGCGCAGCGACGACCACGACGCCTCGCTGGCGACGGTGTCGCCGAAGAACAGCGCCACCACCACCACGAACAGGAAGCTCGCCGAGGAGAACAGCGCGAAGACCGCGAAGTTCACCCCGGAGGCCTGCGCGAGATCGGTGAGGGTGGTGGCCGCCGCGCCCTCGTCGGGGGCGTCGCCGACGGAGAACGCGATCCAGAGGATCACCGGCAGCAGCGCGAACAGCGCGAGCGTCACCTGCGTGCGGCGCCGCCGCCACTGCCGGGTCAGCTCGACGCGTACGGGCAGCGTGCGGGACCCGTCCACGGTGGTGGTCACGAGCGGGGCACCTCCTCACCGATCAGCGCGAGGAACGCGTCCTCGAGGCGGCGCCGGGGCCCGACGCCCCGTACGTCGAAGCCGGCCTCCACCAGCGTGCGGACGACCGTGGCGCGGTCGACGTCGCCGAGGTCGACGAGGACCACGTCGGCGTCGCCCGGGTCCGCCTCGACGTCGCGCACGCCGTTGCGCCCCCGCAGGACCGAGACGGCCTCGTCGCGTCGGTCCGGGGAGACGGACACCGCGACCTGCCCGTTCGCGACGAGCTCGGCGACCTCACCGGTGGCGACGACCCGCCCGCGGTGCATGACGACGACGTGGTCGCAGGTCTGCTCGACCTCGGCCAGCAGGTGGCTCGACACCAGGACGGTGCGGCCCTCGGAGGCGCGCGCGTAGGACCGCAGCACCTCGCGCATCGCGTGGATCTGGGGCGGGTCGAGGCCGTTGGTGGGTTCGTCGAGCACGAGCAGATCGGGGAGGCCGAGCATCGCCTGGGCGATCGCGAGGCGCTGGCGCATGCCCTGGCTGTAGGTCCGCACCGTGCGGTCGACGGCGGAGCCCAGGCCTGCGATCTCCAGGGCCTCCTCGAGGTGGGCCTCGTCGCGCGGGCGTCCGGTGGCCGCCCAGTAGAGCTCGAGGTTGTCCCGCCCGGTGAGGTGCGGCAGGAACCCGGCGCCCTCGACGAACGCGCCGACGCGCCCGAGCACCGGCGCGCCCGCGACGACCCGCCGGCCGAAGACCCGCAGTTCGCCCGACGTCGGGGCGATGAGTCCGAGCAGCATGCGCAGCGTCGTCGTCTTGCCGGCGCCGTTGGGCCCGAGCAGGCCGAGGACCTGGCCGCGCTCGACGGTGAACGAGACGTCGTCGACGGCCACGAGCCCGCTGGGCCAGGACTTCGAGAGCCCGCGGACGACGAGCGGGGTGCCGGCGAGCTCCTCCTCGAGGGCGAGCGTGCCGCCGGGCTCGAGGTCCCGGCGCCGACGGCGGACCGCGAGGACCCGCGCGACGAGCCAGGCGAGAAGCACGACGAGCAGCAGCACGCCCGACGCGACGAGCGGGGCGGTCGGCACCGAGGTCCCGCTGCGGACGTCGCCGGGCACCGACGGCACCGAGAGCGCGGCGTCACCGGCCAGGCCGATCCGGTGCACCGCCGGGGCGGTCGCGGTGGCGTAGGCCTGGTCGGTGGTCGAGACGACGACCTCGAGGCGGTGGCCGGCGGCGAGCGTCGCCACCACGGCGGGGAGGCTCACCGACACCTCGGTCGGCGTCGGTTCCGTCGCGGCCAGGCGCATCGGCGAGACCGCGTTGCCCAGCAGCGTGCGGGTGCCCGGCGCGCCGTCCCCGGCCGCGACGTCATAGACCTTCGCGAAGAGCACCGGCTCGCCGGCGACCGCCCCCGGCACCGACGACACCGTGAGCCGGACCTCCGGCGTGCCGGCGACGACCGTGCGGGCGGGCAGCGGGTCGGTGGAGAACCGCGCGGACTGGCCCGGGAGGTCGTTCGCGAGCCGGCCCAGCAGCGCCGAGGCCCCGCCGCCCCCGCCGCCGGCACCGCCGCCGCCCCCACCACCGCCGGAGCTGCCGCCGCCGTCCTCCTCCTCGTCGTCCCCGGAGCCGCCTCCACCGGCCGCGCCCCCGGCCAGGCCCGCGAGGCCCGGCACCGACGAGATCGCGGACGGGGCCCCGCCGGCCGGCGCCACGACGTCCTGGGCCTCGCCGCGCAGCGGCAGGGGCGTGCGGACGGTGCCCGGCCCGCCGTCGAGGCCCGGGTAGACGCTCGCGGTGATCGTGCGCTGGGTGGGCGCGCGGCGGGCCTGCACGCCGGACGGGACGACGTAGGTGAACGCCGCGCCGGGGTCGGCGCCGGTCCCGGCGAGGTGGTGGTCGAACCAGGCCTGCATCCGGTCGGTGGTGCGCTGGTCGGGCTCGCCGCCGTCATGGCCGCCGGCGAACCAGCTCACCGCGACGGTGCCGCCTCCGGCCGCGATCTGGCGGGCGGTGGCGTCGGCCTGGTCGAGCCCGAACAGCGTGTCCTGCTCGCCCTGGACGAGCAGCGTCGGCGCGCTGATGCGGCCCGCCACGCTGGCGGGCGAGGCGCGGTCGAAGAACGACGCGAGCTCGGCGGGCTCGCGACCGGTGCTGATGGCGGCGACGTACCCGGCGCACACCTCGGGGATGAAGCGCCCGCAGATCTGCGGAGGGGCCTGCTCCTGGCCCGGCGCGGGACGCGAGCCGCTGCCGAAGAACAGCGCCGACCACGCCCGCTTGAACACCCCGTCGGGGGCGGCGGCGCTCGCCGCGGGCGTGGTGGCGAGGTCGGGGCCGGCTCGGTTGGGGAAGAGCGACTGCCCGAGGTCGTTCCAGGTGATGATCGGGATCGTCGCGTCGACGCGCGGGTCCGCCCCGGCGAGCAACAGCGACAGCGCCCCGCCGTACGAGGCGCCGGTGACGCCCACCCGCGGGTCGCCGGGCCCGTCCTGGCGGACCTCGGGCCGGGCGGCGAGCCAGTCGACGAGCTGGCGGGCGTCGGTGACCTCGTACTCCGGGGAGTTCAGGGCGATCTGTCCGGTGCTCTCGCCGAACCCGCGCGCCGACCAGGCGAGGGCGACGTAGCCGCGCTCCGCCCAGGCGCGGGCCTCCTCGGCCACCGAGTCCTTGCTGCCGCCGAAGCCGTGCGCCACGAGCACTGCGGGCGCCGGACCGGAGGTCGCCGGCAGCCAGAGGGTGGCGTCGAGGCTCTGCGGTTGGTCGCGCGCCGGGCCGTCGAGGACGTCGATGCGCAGGTCCTCGCTGCGCACCGAGCCGCCGGGCGCGGGGGCTGCGGCCACCGTCGCGGCCCCGACGAGCAGGACGGCGAGCAGGACTCCGAGGGCCCGGAGCGGGCGGCTGATCACCTGCGCACGTTATCCCGGTTCGTCTGAACCGGTCGTGAGCGACCTATTCCCCGGCGGGCCGGTGGTCATCGCCACCGAGGGCCGCCTTCGCCCTGCGCTCACATCAGTGACACACTCCGTAGCGGAGGGGAGTATCCCCACGCGGGGGCCTCGTCAGCACGGCATCGGACGTCCTGAGGGATGTCACGGTGCCCGGGGCCCTCGGTCGCCGATCGGCGGCGGGAGAGACCTCCGGTGGATGGCGTCTGTCCCGACGTTCCCCCGGAGATCGGAGAACCCCCGTGAACGTGCCCTTCTGGGTGTGGGCCGCCACGATCGTCGGCCTGCTGGCCGTCCTCGCGCTCGATCTCGCGATCGTCGGCCGCCGCCCCCACGAGGTGGGTGTCCGCGAGGCGGCGCGCTGGGTGGCGGTCTACATCGCCCTGGCCGCGCTCTTCGCCGTCGGCCTGTTCGTCGTCGCCGGCCAGGAGCCCGCGACGGCGTTCGTCGCCGGCTACGTCACCGAGTACTCGCTCTCGGTCGACAACCTCTTCGTCTTCCTGCTGATCATGGGCGCCTTCGCGGTGCCCAAGGTGCACCAGCACCGCGTGCTGCTGTTCGGCATCCTCATCGCTCTGGTGCTGCGCGGGGGATTCATCCTCGCCGGCGCCGCGGTCATCGAGCGGTTCAGCTGGGTGTTCTACCTGTTCGGCGCGTTCCTCGTCCTCACGGCCATCAAGGTCGTCATGACCAACGACGAGGACGAGGAGTTCCGCGAGAACGCCGCCCTGCGCCTCGTCCGCCGGGTGCTGCCGGTGACCGACGACTACGTCGGCACCAGGTCGGTCGTCCGGCGCCGCGACGCGCGGGGCCGGCTGCGGCTCATGGTCACGCCGATGCTCATGGTGATGATCGCGATCGGCATGACCGACCTGCTGTTCGCGCTGGACTCGATCCCCGCGATCTTCGGCCTCACCCGCGACCCCTACATCGTGTTCACCGCGAACATGTTCGCGCTGATGGGTCTGCGCCAGCTCTACTTCCTGCTGGGCGGGCTGCTGCAGAAGCTCGTCTACCTGTCCTACGGCCTGGGCGTGATCCTCGCCTTCATCGGCGTGAAGCTCATCCTCGAGGCGCTGCACACCAACACGCTGCCGTTCCTGGGCGGCGGCCTGCCCCTCGACGTCCCCGTGATCGGGATCGAGAATCTCGCTGGCGGTCATCGTCGGTGTGTTGCTGATCACGACCGTCGCGAGCCTCGTCAAGGTCCGGTACTTCACGACACCCGAGGCCGACCAGCCGTCGGACCAGCCGTCCGGGCAGGCCGGCGTGAGCGAACCCGTCACCGTCGCCCGCACCCCCGGCGACTAGCGCCTCACCAGGGAGCCACCGCCCGCGCGGTTCGGTGGCACCCTCGAACGGGGACTGAGCGAGGGGAGTCGGGACGCCGGTGGCGGGACGGTCGGGGACGGCCGCGGGGCGTGCCCTGTGGCGATGGGCCGTGGTGGCCGTGGTCGGTGCGCTCCTGGTGGGGGTCCCCGCGCTGCTGGCGGCGCGTCCGGGCGACGCGCAGGCCGACCCGCAGGAGCTGCGCGACCGCATCGCGGCGTCCGCGGGCGTCGGGTGGACCGGCTACGCCGAGGCCCGCGCGACGCTCGGGCTGCCGCGCATCGCGGCGCTCGCCGACGTCACCACGCTGCTCTCCGGCGTGACCCGGATGCGCGGCTGGTACGCGGGCCCTGACCGGGCGCGCACCGACGTGCTGTCGGCGGTGGGGGAGCGCGACCGCTACGTCACCCCGCGCGGCCAGGCCGTCTGGGACTACGGCGCCGAGCTGCTCACCATCGTCGCCCGCGACCCGGAGGTCCGCCTGCCCCGCTCCGAGGACCTCCTCCCGCCCGACCTGGCCCGGCGCCTGCTCGCCGGCACGGCCCCGGGTGACCCGGCGACCGCCCTGCCTGCACGGCGGGTCGCGGGCGTCGACGCCGCGGGCGTCCGCGTCACGGTCGCCGACCCGGAGACCACGGTCGACGCGCTCGACGTCTGGGCCGACCCGGCGACCGGGCTCCCCGTCGCCGTCGAGGTGCGCGCCCGCGGGGTCGCCGAGCCGATGATCACCACCGCGTTCGGCGACCTGGAGCAGGGCCCGCCCGACCCGACGGCCCTCGAGCCGCGCCGCGGACCGGGCGCCGGCGTCACGCGCAGCCCGACCTCCGACCTCTTCGGCGTCCTGGGCCGCGGCGACGGCAGCACGCTGCCCGCGGTGCTCGCCGGACGGGAGCGCGTGCCGCCGGAGCGCCGCTTCCCCGCGCTCGGCCAGTACGGCACGACGCTCGGGCAGCTGATCGCGGTGCCGCTGCCCGCCGACTTCGCCGGGACCCTCATCGGCGGGATCGACCGCGCCGGGGCGGGGCGCACCCTGACCGTCGACGGGCAGGGCTCGGCGCTGGAGACCCCGCTGCTCTCGCTCGCCGTGGTGCGCAGCGAGGACGGCGCGCGGGCCTGGGTGCTGGCCGGGCTGGTCCCGCCCGCCGCGCTGGACTCCGGGGCCGCGGACCTGCTGGCGGGGGGCCGCCAGTGAGCACGCCGCAGACGCAGCGGATCGACGCCCGGCCGCCGTCGTCCGGGCTCGTCATCGAGACCCGCGGCGTCACCAAGCGCTTCGGGTCGCACGTCGCCGTCGACGACGTCGACCTGCACGTCGCCGAGGGCGCCCGCTACGGCTTCCTCGGCCCGAACGGGTCGGGCAAGACGACGATGGTCCGGATGCTGCTCGGCCTCGTGTACGCCACGCAGGGCGAGATCACCGTGCTCGGGGCGACGGTGCCGAACAGGGTGGCCGACGTGCTGCCGGAGATCGGGGCGATGGTCGAGGGACCGGCCGCCTACCCGCACCTGTCCGGGCGGACCAACCTCGCGCTGCTCGACGCGTCCGGGCCGCGACGCGGCCGGGACGGGTCACGCCGGCGCCGGCGGGTCGAGGAGGTCCTCGAGCGCGTCGGGCTCGCCGCGGTCGACCGGCGCCCGGTGCGCACGTACTCGCTCGGCATGCGCCAGCGCCTCGGGCTGGCGGGCGCGCTGCTGAACCAGCCCCGGCTGCTGGTGCTCGACGAGCCCACGAACGGGCTCGACCCGCACGGCATCCGGGAGGTCCGGGACCTGCTCATCGAGCTGAACGCGGCCGGCACCACGGTCTTCCTGTCGAGCCACCTGCTCGCCGAGATCGAGGCGCTCTGCACCACCGTCGGCGTCGTCGACCGCGGCCGGCTGGTGCTCGAGGACGCCCTCGACGCGGTGCGGGGCCCGACGGGACGGCTCGTGGTGCGCACCCCCGACCCGGACGGCGCGGCCCGGCTGCTGGGCCGGGCGGTGGCCGAGCGCCACGACCAGACGCTCGTCGTCGACGCCGCCCCGGGCGGCCCGTCGGCGCTGGCGCGCCACCTCGTCGAGCACGGCGTGCCCCTCGACGGGCTCGCCGAACAGCGCCGCAGCCTGGAGGACGTCGTCGTCGCACTGACAGGGCCCGGGTCGGATACCGCACGCACCCGGGGGGCCCGCGCGTGATCCGCGTCGAACTGATCAAGCTCGCCGGCCGTCCCCGCACCTGGGTGGCGATCGGCCTGCTGTGCCTGCTGCCCGCGGTGGTGGCCGTCTTCCTCGCGACCACCCGCATCTCCCCGCCGCCGGGGCAGGGCGCGGCGTTCCTGTCGGCGGTGCTGCAGTCCGGCTCGCTCTACCCCGCCGCGGCGCTGGCGCTGGTCCTGCCGATCTTCCTGCCGGTCGCCGTGGCCGTCGTCGCGGGCGACGCCGTGGCGGGCGAGTCGTCGCAGGGCACGTTGCGGTACCTGCTCGTGCGCCCGGTGCGCCGCACCGCGCTGCTGGGCGCCAAGCTCGTGGCGATCGTGGTGTTCGTCGTCGTGGCGGTGCTCTCGGTCGCCGGCACGTCGTACGTTGTCGGGGTCTCGCTGTTCGGGGCGGGCGACCCGGTGGCCGTGGTGCGCGCGCTGCCCGAGGTCACCGGCGGGGACGACGCGGTCGCCGGCGCGGGACCGGCCGGCGGCCAGCAGCCGGCGTCGGCGGGCGGCCAGGTCGGCGGCTCCGACGCGTCGCAATCGGGGGCCCAGCCGGGCGCCGACACCGGCGACAGCACGGTGGCGGCCGACGACCAGGCGGCGCGGGATCGGGCGCAGTCGTCGGTCTCGTCGCTGTCCGGCGAGGCGCTCGGGCCCGCCGACCTCGCGGCGCGCCTGCTCGGTGCGATGGGCTACGTGGTCGTCTCGATGCTCGGCGTGGCCGCGATCGCCCTGTTCCTCTCGACGGCCACGGCGTCCTCGCTCGGCGCGACCCTCGGGGCCCTGGCCGCGCTGATCACCAGCCAGGTGCTCGTCAGCCTCGACGCGGCCTCGTCCGTGACGCCCTACCTGCCGACGCGGTACTGGCTGGCCTGGGTCGACTTCTTCCGCGACCCGATCTTCCTGCGCGACATCACGTCCGGCCTGTGGCTCCAGGCGGGCTACGTCGTGGTGCTCATGCTCGCCGCCTGGGCGAACTTCACGACGAAGGACGTCACGAGCTAGTTCTCAGTGTCAGCGGCGTGGCGCCGCTGACGTTGAGCGTCCGTATTCTTCCGTCGATCATGAGCGACGGGGTCAGCTCCGGCCCTCGTCGCGCAGGGCGTCGCAGGCGTCCGGGTCGGCGGTGGGCAGGGGACCGGTGCCGAGGCCCCGCAGGACGAGCCCCACCGCCAGCGGGTCCACCGGCAGGCGCGAGTGGGGGATGGTCGCGTCGGAGCAGACGTCCTGGAGGCGCACGGCGTCGGTGCCGGGGAGCTCGGCGGAGTCGGGCGGGGTGACGGTCTCGTCGTCGGCGGTCCAGAGCGAGAGCCAGGGCACCCCGGCCGGCGCGGTCGCGAGGCCGGAGAGCAGCGCGCTGCCGGGTGCGAGCTGCTGGCACGCGCGCGGGCAGGCCCCGGGGACGAGCGCGCCACCCGCGGCGGCGAGCTCGGCGCCCTGCAGCGGCGAGCCGAGGGTGACGACGCGGCGCACGGCCGGCGCGGTCCGCCCGCGGTCGAGGTAGACGCGGGTGGCGACCCCGCCGGCGGAGTAACCGACGACGTCGACCGACGGTGCGCCCTCGTCGAGCAGCCCGCGGGCGGTGTCGTCGATCGTGGCGGCCTGGGTCACGAGGTCGCCGGTGCCGCCGGACGGGAGCTCGACGATCACCGAGCGGCGACCCTCGGCGCGCAGGCGCTCGGTGAGCGCGATGAACGCCGCGCGGTTGCCGCCGTAGCCGGGCACGAGCACCACGGCGCCGGGGACCGCGGGGTCGGCGGGCGGCGGCACCCGGTACTCGCGGGCCACCGCGATTCCGATCAGCACCAGCAGCACCGCGCCGACGCCGAGCAGCGCGAGCACGAAGGTGCGCCGGCGCGGGGCCAGCCCGCCGAGCGGGGCCCGCGCGGGCCAGGACGCCATGGCCCCCAGTGTGCCGGGCGCGCGGGCGGGCTCCGCGTGAGACGGTGATCGCCGTGGCTGCACCGACCGACACCGTCGTCCCCGCCGACGCCGCCGCCCTCGCGGGCCGGCTCGAGCCCCTGCACTCGCAGATCTACTTCGTCCCGGAGGTCGGCGAGGAGCTGGCGCCCTTGGGGATCACGAAGGCGCGCGCCCAGTACTTCGCCCAGCGCGCCGCCCCGATGGGCGCGGTCGGGCCCGGCGTCGTGGCGGCCACGTTCTTCAACTTCAACCCGGCGCTGGTCGCGCGCTCGGTGCCGGGCGTCTGGGCGTCCGCGGCACCCGCCGACGTCGTCAACGCCCGGCTGCGCGCCGCCGACTCGGCGCTGCGGCGGCTGCTGGGCGAGCAGGTGTCCTCGGCCGCGGTGACCGAGTCCGCCGAGCTCGCCCGCAAGGCCTGCGAGGGCGCCACCGGCGAGGACCGCCCGCTCTACGCCGCCCACGCCGACCTGCCCTGGCCCGACGAGCCGCATCTCATGCTGTGGCACGCGGTGACGCTCCTGCGCGAGCACCGCGGCGACGCCCACCTGCACGCGCTGAGCTCCGCCGGGCTCTCGGGCATCGAGGCGCTGATCACCCACGTCGCCACCGGTACGGGCTTCACCGTCGGCTTCGCCCAGCAGAGCCGCGGGTGGTCGCCCGAGCAGTGGAGCGACGCCTCCGCCGGGCTCGTCGAGCGCGGCCTGCTCGACGGCGACGGCGCCCTCACCGAGGACGGTGCCGCGCTGCGCCGGGAGATCGAGGAGCACACCACCCGGATGTCGCTGGGGCCCTGGCGTCACCTCGGCGCCGAGAGCATGGCGCGCCTCGCCGAGGTCTCCCGCCCGCTCTCGAAGGCCGTCCTTCCGGCCTTCGCCCTCGAGGGCGTCTTCTCACCCCGGTCGCCGCGGGCCCAGAAGGGCTGAGCACAGAAGGGCTGAGCTCAGAAGGTCTGAGATCAGAAGGGCTGAGATCAGAAGGGCTGAGATCAGAAGGGCTGAGATCAGCGGATTCGTGCGGCCGCCCCGGCGCGCCCACCCCCTTGCGGTCCCTCGACCGCTTCACGAGCCAGACCCCGCCGCCGACGACCAGCGCCGCCGGGATCAGCCACACCAGCGTCCCGAGCAGCCACTGCACGATCGGCAGGACCACCCCGCCGAGCAGCACCAGCGCACCGACACCCACCAGAACCCACACCACGATCTTCATGGCCCCGATGCTGCGCGCCGCTGCGGCCCGGCGAATCGGGGTGCACCCTGAGCCCGACTCGGGGTCGGGAGGGGTGCACATGCGGGTCGTGGTGGTCGGCGCCGGGATCGTCGGGCTGTCGGTGGCGTACGCGCTGCGCGGTACGGGCGTGACGGTGCGGTGCGTCGACGCGGGCGAGCCGATGTCCGGGCGGTCGGCGGGGGACACCCGCATCTTCCGCACCGCGCACGGCGACGCCGCGCTGGTCGCCGAGGCCCGGCGCGCCTCGGAGCTCTGGGACGAGTGGTCGTTCCGGGCGGGCCGCACGTTCGTCGGCGCCGGGGGCACGATCGTCAGCGGGCCGCGGGTGCCGGCGTGGGCGGCGGCGATGGCCGAGGCCGGCGCGGTCCACCGGGTGGTCCGCGGTGTCCTGCACGACGCGGCGGGCGGGGTGCTCGACCTCGCCGGGGCCGGGACCTTCCTGCGCGAGGCCGTCGCCCCGGAGCGCCGGGCCGTCGAGGCCGTGGCGGTCGACGGCACGGTCCGCTACGCCGACGGGGGCAGCGACGCCGCCGACGCCGTGGTCGTCGCCGCGGGCGTCGGGACGCCCCCCCTGGTGACGCCGCTGGGCATCGACGCGCCCGACGCGCTCGAGCACCACACCCGGTTCGCGTTCGACGGGCCCGCGGACGGGCCCTGCCACCTCGACGGACGCCCCGACGGGCCGCTCACCAGCACCTACCAGCACCGGACGAGCTCCGGGCACTGGGCCGTCGGCGGGCACCTGCCCGACGAGGACACGGCGTGGGAGCTGGGTGCCGACGAGGTCGCCCGCCGGTCACGGGAGGCGGTCGTCGCCCACGTCCGCCGGAGCCTGCCCCGCCTCGACCCGACGCCGGTCGCGGAGCTGCGCTGCGTGTCCGGACGGGGCCTCGGCGACGGGGTGCACCGGGCCCGATCGGGGGTCGTGCACGCCGTCTGGGGTGACAACCTCGCCAAGCTCGCACCCCGGATCGGGGAGGTCCTCGCGGCCGACGTGTCCGGGGACACCCCGGTCGCCGCCGGTGGTCGAGATCACGGGCCGTAACCTGGAAGGGTCGAACTGTCTTCTCCGGCTGGAGTCCCTCGCGTGTCCGTCACCGCCCCCGAGCGTTCCGAGTCCACTTCGGGACGCGCCGACCTGCGCAACGTCGCGATCGTCGCGCACGTCGACCACGGCAAGACGACCCTGGTGGACGCCATGCTGCGTCAGTCCGGTGCGTTCGCCGCGCGCGCCGAGCTGGTCGACCGGGTCATGGACTCGGGCGACCTGGAGCGCGAGAAGGGCATCACGATCCTCGCGAAGAACACGGCGATCCACCGGGACGGCGTGACGATCAACGTCATCGACACCCCAGGTCACGCCGACTTCGGCGGCGAGGTCGAGCGCGGCCTGTCGATGGTCGACGGCGTGGTGCTCCTGGTCGACGCCAGCGAGGGCCCGCTGCCCCAGACGCGCTTCGTGCTGCGCAAGGCGCTCTCCGCGCACCTGCCGGTGATCCTGGTCGTCAACAAGACCGACCGCGCCGACGCGCGCTGCGCCGAGGTCGTCGACGAGTCCCTCGAGCTCCTGCTCGAGCTGGCCACCGACCTCGACCTCGACGACGACGTCGTCGCGCACCTGCTCGACCTGCCGGTGATCTACGCCAGCGCCCGCGCCGGCAAGGCGTCGGCCGAGCGGCCCGCCGACGGCGAGGTCCCGGACTCCCCGGACCTCCAGCCGCTGTTCGACACGCTGATGACCGAGGTGCCGGCCCCGGCCGACGACCCGAACGGCGTCCTGCAGGCCCACGTCACCAACCTCGACGCCTCGGCGTACCTCGGCCGTATCGCGCTCTGCCGCGTGCGCTCCGGGCGCATCCGCCGCGGCCAGCAGGTCGCCTGGTGCCGCGAGAACGGCGCCGTCACCCGCGTGAAGGTCACCGAGCTGCTGCGCACCGAGGGCCTCGAGCGGGTCTCCGCCGAGTACGCCGACGCCGGCGACATCGTCGCGGTGGCCGGGATCTCCGAGGTCACCATCGGCGACACCCTCGCCGACCCCGACGACCCGCACCCGCTGCCGCGCATCACCGTCGACGAGCCGGCGATCTCGATGACCGTCGGCACCAACACCTCGCCGCTGGCCGGCCGGGGTGGCGGGACCGGCGACAAGCCCGGCACGAAGCTCACCGCGCGCCTGGTGAAGAACCGGCTCGACTCCGAGCTCGTCGGCAACGTGTCGATGCGCGTGCTGCCCACCGAGCGCCCCGACACCTGGGAGGTGCAGGGCCGCGGCGAGCTGGCCCTGGCCATCCTCGTCGAGCAGATGCGCCGCGAGGGCTTCGAGCTCACCGTCGGCAAGCCCGAGGTCGTCACCAAGGAGGTCGACGGCAAGGTCCACGAGCCGTTCGAGCGCCTGTCGGTCGACGTCCCCGACGAGCACCTCGGCGCGGTCACCCAGCTGCTCGCGTCCCGCAAGGGCGAGCTGCTCGAGATGCAGCACTCGGCGTCCTCGCAGAACGTCCGCATGGAGTTCCGGGTGCCCTCGCGCGGACTCATCGGCTTCCGCACCGAGTTCCTCACCGAGACCCGGGGCACGGGCATCGCGAACCAGCTCTTCGACGGCTACGGCCCCTGGGTCGGCGAGCTGCGCGCCCGCATCTCCGGCTCGCTGATCGCCGACCGCCCGGGCGCCGTCACCGGGCACGCCGTCGGCCTGCTCGCCGACCGCGGCGACCTCTTCGTCGGCCCGACCACCACGGTCTACGCCGGCATGGTGATCGGCGAGAACTCCCGGTCCGAGGACATGGAGGTCAACATCGTCCGCGAGAAGAAGCTGACCAACATGCGTCAGTCCTCGCAGGACGTCCTCGAGCGCCTCACCCCGCCGCGGATCCTGTCCCTCGAGCAGGCCCTGGAGTTCTGTTCCGAGGACGAGTGCGTCGAGGTCACCCCCGGCGCGGTGCGGATCCGGAAGGTCATCCTGGACGCGAACGACCGCCACAAGGCCCGCAACCGCTCCAAGCAGGGCCTGGCCTGAGGCTCACCAGAAGGTCGGGCGCTCGATCACCTGGGTCTCGGCCTCCATCTTCCTGACCTCGCGGTGGCGCCGGTAGCGGCGGATCAGCATGGTGATCACGAGCGCGCCGAGCACGACGATGACGGCGGTCTGGAAGAACCCGGCGTAGCGCTCCACCAGGTGCCAGCGCGAGCCCAGGGCGTAGCCGCCGCCGACGAAGACGGCGTTCCAGATCAAGCTGCCGAGCAGCGTGAGCGCCGTGAACTCGTACCACGGCATGCGGCGCTGACCGGCCGGGATCGAGACGAACGAGCGCACCCCGGGGATCATGCGGCCGACGAACACCGCGAGGCGCCCGTTGCGGTCGAACCACTGCTCGGCCTTGATCACGTCGCGCTCGTGCACCAGCGGCATCGTCGCGAGGGCGCGGCGCAGCCACGCGTCCGAGGCGAGCATGCCGATCAGGTAGAGCGTGAGCGCACCGACGACCGAGCCCGCCGTGGTCCAGACGATCGCCGAGATCACCGAGAACTCCCCGCGCCCGGCGGCGAAGCCCGCGAGCGGCAGCACGATCTCGCTCGGGATCGGCGGGAACAGGTTCTCCAGGGCGACGATCAGCCCGGCGCCGGGCGCGCCGAACGTCGCCATCAGCTCGGTGGCCCATCCGGCCAGGCCGGAGTCCGGGGGAGCGGCGGCGCCGACCGCGGGGACGAGCGTCGTCATGGCGGGTCAACGAGCGGGGCGTCGGCGGTGCTCCCGGACCGGCGGGTGAATCGTCCGGTCCGGGTCACACCCCGTCCTCCGATCAGCGTCACCGCTGCTCCTGCGCGCGCCCCTCCTCGGCCCAGAGGGTGTGGAACGTGCCCTCGCGGTCGGTGCGCCGGTAGGTGTGGGCACCGAAGAAGTCGCGCTGGCCCTGGACGAGGGCCGCGGGCAGGCGCTCGGCGCGCAGCGCGTCGTAGTAGGACAGCGCCGTCGAGAAGCCGGGCGCCGGGATGCCGAGCTGCGCCGCGACGGCCACCACGCGCCGCCACGAGTCCTGCGCGCCGGCCAGCGCCTCGCGGAACGAGGTGTCGGTGAGCAGCGTCGCGAGCTCCGGGTCGCGCCGGTAGGCGGCGGTGATCTCGTCGAGGAAGCGGGCCCGGATGATGCAGCCGCCGCGCCAGATCGACGCGACCGCGCCCAGGTCGATCGACCAGTCGTACTCGGCGGCGCCGGCCTGGATCTGGTTGAAGCCCTGGGCGTAGGCGACGATCTTCGAGGCGTAGAGCGCCTGCTCGATGTCGTCGGCGAAGCCCTCGGCCGCCGCGCCCTCGAGCACCGCCCCGGAGGTGCCGGGCAGGTCGCGTGCGGCGTCACGCAGGGTGCGGGCGCCCGAGAGCGAGCGCGCGAACACGGCCTCGGCGATGCCCGTCACCGGCACGCCGAGCTCCAGGGCGCCCTGGACGGTCCAGCGACCCGTGCCCTTCTGCTCGGCCTCGTCGGCGACGATGTCGACGAACGGCTTGCCGGTGTCGGGGTCGAGGTGCGAGAGCACCTCGGAGGTGATCTCCATGAGGTAGGAGTCGAGGCGCCCGGAGTTCCAGGACCGGAACGTCTCGGCGATCGCCGCGGGGTCGAGGCCGAGCCCCTTGCGCAGGAGGTCGTAGGCCTCCGCGATGAGCTGCATGTCGGCGTACTCGATGCCGTTGTGGACCATCTTCACGAAGTGGCCCGCGCCGTCGGCGCCGATGTGGGTGCAGCAGGGCTCGCCGTCGACCTTCGCCGCGATGTCCTCGAGCAGCGGGCCCAGCGCGTCGTAGGCCTCCTTGGGCCCGCCCGGCATGATCGACGGCCCGTTGAGGGCGCCCTCCTCGCCGCCCGACACACCCATGCCGACGAAGTTCAGGCCCTTCTCCGACAGCGCCTTCTCGCGACGGCGGGTGTCGAGGAAGTGGGCGTTGCCGGCGTCGATGATCACGTCGCCCTGCTCGAGCAGCGGGGTGAACTCGTCGATGACGGCGTCGGTGGCGGCACCCGCGGGCACCAGCAGCACGATCCGGCGCGGGCGTTCGAGGGAGTCGACGAACTCCTGCGCCGACTCCGCGGGGACGAAGGTGCCCTCGTCGGAGAAATGGTCGACCAGGTCCTTCGTCTTCTGATACGTCCGGTTGTGCAGCGCCACGGCGTGCCCGTGACGGGCGAGGTTGCGGGCGAGGTTGCGCCCCATGGTGGCCAGTCCGCTGACGCCGATCTCGGCTTTCTCACTCACGCCGCACAGTGTGGCCCGTCGCCCGGGTCACAACACACCCGTTCGGATCACATCCTTTCGTGGCGCCCACAGTTGAGCCGCCGACGACTTCTGCGGGGGACGACGGTGGCCGAGGGCCTGGTACGACTGCGGTACGCGAATCGCTGGATGATCGGCGCGCTGATCGGGGCACTGATGGCGACGGGCCTGCTGGCCGGGGCGGGCTCGGGGCAGGCGGCGCCCGCGCGCACCTGCGACCAGTTCGGGTCGTTCCCGCTGGCCGGCGCGATGTACGTCGCGCAGAACAACCGCTGGGGCGCGAGCACCGAGCAGTGCATCACCGCGGCGAGCAGCGGCGTCGGCTTCACCGTCGACACCGCCCGGCACACCAACACGACGGGCCCGGCGAGCTACCCGTCGATCTACCGCGGCTGCGTCTACGGCTACTGCACGGTGAAGAGCCCGTTCCCGCGCAAGGTCTCCGACCTCGGGAACCTGCGCTCGAGCTGGGCGACGTCGCGGCCGACCGGCGCCGGCACCCAGCAGTACAACACCGCCTACGACATCTGGTTCGACCCGATCGCGAACCAGGCGGGGCGCAACACCGGCGCCGAGTTGATGATCTGGCTCAACCGCACCTCGTGGGTGCAGCCGATCGGGACGAAGCGCTACGAGATCACGCTGGCCGGCGCTCGCTGGGAGGTCTGGTACGGCCGGATCGACCTGCCGGTGATCTCGTTCGTGCGCAAGACGCCGGTGACCTCGGTGTCGAACCTGCCGCTGACCGACTTCGTCCGCGAGGCCACCCGGGCCGGCGTCGTGAAGTCGACCTGGTTCCTCACCAGCGTCCAGGCCGGCTTCGAGCCCTGGACCGGGGGCACCGGCCTGCGGACCTCGTCGCTCTCGGTGACGCGCAACGGAGCCTGATCTTCATCTGACGGTCACGCCCCCGTCCGCCGGTCCTCCGCGGAGGGGACCGCTCGCCCGGTGGGATGGCCGGGTGACGGAGTCGGACGTCCGGGCGCGCTTCCGCGCGGCCTGCGCGGTCGTCGTCGCCGTCCTGCCGCGGCGCCTGCGGACGGTCGTCGCGCCGAGCATGATCGGGTTCGCCGTCGTCAACGGGTTCACCTTCGCCGTCGACCTGCTGCTGCTCTCCCTGCTGGTCGACGGCCTCGACCTCCCGCTGTGGGCCGGGATCACCGTCGCGTACGGCACGGCGTTCGCGCTGAGCTTCGTGCTCAACCGATGGCTGAACTTCGCGCCGGAGCGCCCCGTCGGCGCCCAGATCGGGCGCTACGTCGCGGTCGTCGCGGTCAACTACGCGGTGATCGTGCTCGGCGTGACCCACGGGCTCGCGGCCGCCGGCGTGCCGTACCAGCTCGCCCGGCTCGCGGCCGGAGCGTGCGAGGCAGTGTTCATCTACGCCGCGATGCGCTGGTTCGTGTTCGCGAGGTGCGCTGCGCGCATGTGAGCACTTCCGCGTGCCATGGCCCGCGAAAGTGCTCACATGCCGGAGGCACCTACCCTGGAGCCGTGCTGTCCCGGATCGACCTGCGTGCCTCCGTCCCCGCCCCCACCGAGCTGCGCGCGCTGCTCCCGCGGGCGGCGGTCGACGTCGACGCCGTCGTCGAGCGGGTCCGCCCGGTGATCGACGCGGTGCGCGACCGCGGCGCCGAGGCGGCCCTCGAGTACGCCGAGCAGTTCGACCGGGTGCGCCCGGAGTCGGTCCGCGTGCCCCACGCCGCCCTGCGCGAGGCGCTCGACGCGACGGACCCCGAGGTCCGCGCCGCCCTGGAGACCTCGATCGAGCGCGCCCGGGCCGTCCACGCCGACCAGCGCCGGGTCGACACGACGACGCAGGTGGTGCCCGGCGGCACGGTCACCGAGCGGTGGGTGCCGGTGTCCCGCGTCGGGCTCTACGCGCCCGGCGGGCTCGCGGTCTACCCGTCGAGCGTCGTGATGAACGTGGTCCCGGCCCAGACCGCGGGCGTCGACGGCCTCGTCGTCTGCTCGCCCCCGCAGGCCGAGTTCGGCGGGCGCCCGCACCCCCTGATCCTCGCCGCGGCCGCGCTGCTCGACGTGGACGAGGTGTGGGCCGTCGGTGGCGCCCAGGCCGTCGCCCTGCTGGCCTACGGCGGCGTCGACACCGACGGGTCGCCGCTCGAGCCGGTCGACATGGTCACCGGGCCCGGCAACATCTACGTCACCGCGGCGAAGCGGGTGCTGCGCGGGCGCATCGGCATCGACTCCGAGGCCGGCACCACCGAGATCGCGATCCTCGCCGACGACACCGCCGACCCCGTGCACGTCGCCGCCGACCTCATCAGCCAGGCCGAGCACGATCCCGCCGCCGCGTCGGTGCTGGTCACGACGTCGCCCGCGCTCGCCGACGCCGTCGACGCCGAGCTCGACGCCCAGGTGGCCACCACCAAGCACACGGAGCGGATCACCACGGCCCTCGGCGGTCCCCAGTCGGGCACGATCCTCGTCGGCGACGTCGAGGACGGGCTCCGGGTGGTGGACGCCTACGCCGCCGAGCACCTGGAGATCCAGACCGCGGACGCGCGCACACTGGCCGCCCGTGTGCGCAACGCCGGCGCGGTGTTCGTCGGGCCGCACAGCCCGGTCTCGCTGGGCGACTACTGCGCGGGCTCCAACCACGTGCTGCCCACCGGCGGTTGCGCCCGGCACTCCAGCGGCCTGTCGGTGCAGACGTTCCTGCGCGGCATCCACGTCGTCGACTACTCGGCCGACGCGCTGGCCGAGGTGGCCGACCGCGTCGTGGCCCTCGCCGACGCCGAGGACCTGCCGGCGCACGGTCAGGCCGTGACGGCGCGCTTCGGGCGTCGGAAGGACCGCTGAGATGTCCGACGTCATCGGCGCGGGGGTGACCCTCGACGCCCTGCCGCTGCGCGACGACCTGCGCGGACGCAGCCCCTACGGCGCGCCGCAGCTCGAGGTCCCGGTCGCGCTGAACACCAACGAGAACCCGTTCCCGCCGCCGCAGGCCCTCGTGGAGAGCGTGGCCGTCGCCACCCGCGAGGCCGTTGCGACCCTGAACCGCTACCCCGACCGCGACCACACGGCGCTGCGCGCGGCGCTGGCCGCCTACCTCACGCGCGCCACCGGGGTCCGGCTCACCACCGAGAACCTCTGGGCGGCCAACGGCTCCAACGAGGTGCTCCAGCAGCTCCTGCAGGCCTTCGGGGGCCCGGGGCGTACGGCCCTGGGCTTCGAGCCGTCGTACTCGATGCACCCGATCCTCGCCGCAGGCACGCGCACCGAGTGGGTGCCCGCACCCCGGCGCGACGACTTCTCGCTCGACGCGGACCAGGCGGTCGGCGTGATCGCCGAGAAGCAGCCCGACGTGCTGTTCGTGACCACGCCGAACAACCCCACGGGCCAGTCGGTCGAGCTCGACGACCTGCGGGCCATCGCCGAGGCCGCCCCCGGGCTCGTCGTGGTCGACGAGGCGTACGTCGAGTTCTCGTCCGGCCCCTCGGCCGTCGAGCTGCTCGAGCCCCTGGGCCACAAGCTGGTGGTCAGCCGCACGATGTCCAAGGCGTTCGCCTTCGCGGGCGGCCGGCTGGGCTACCTCGCGGCCGCCCCGGCGGTGATCGAGGCACTGATGCTCGTCCGGCTGCCCTACCACCTCTCGGCCCTGACCCAGGCCGCGGCGCTGGCGGCGCTGGAGCACGCCGACGACACCCTCGCGCTCGTCGCCACCCTGTCCCGTGAGCGCGACCGGATCGCCGTGGCGCTGACCGACCTCGGCGCGAAGGTCGTGCCGAGCACCGCGAACTTCCTGCTCTACGGCGGGTTCCCGTCCCGGCACGGCGACGCCCACGCCGCCTGGCAGGCCTACCTCGACGCGGGCGTGCTCGTCCGCGACGTCGGCATCCCGGGGATGCTGCGGGTCACGGTGGGGACGCCGGAGGAGAACGACCGGTTCCTCGAGGTGAGCGCGGACGTCCTGCGCGCCTGATCCCGACGTTCGCTCAGCCCGCCGCGCGCTCCCGGGCCGCGTCGCGGGCGGCGCGCAGGCGGGCGAGGACCGGCTCGCGGGGGTGGGGCGGGTCCGGCGCGCCCAGGTGGGTCACGCGCAGCTCGGCCATGAAGTCCTCCCACATCGCCGGGCCGCCGTCCTCGAGCAGCTCGGCGCGCACGGCGAGCTCCTCGGTGGTCTCGCGGTGGCGGCGACCCCAGGAGCCCAGGGCGGCGAACACCGGCACCAGGGCGATCGAGGACTCGGTGAGGCTGTAGGTGGCGCGCCGGCCGCGGCCGGGGTCGTCGCGAGTGAGCATGCCGTCGGCGACGAGACGCTGGAGCCGGTCGGCCAGGATGTTCGAGGCGATGCCCTCCTCGGAGTTCGACAGCAGCTCGCGGAAGTGGCGCCGCCCGCCGAAGACGATGTCGCGCAGCACGAGCAGCGTCCACGAGTCGCCGAGCGCCTCGACCGCCCTGTTGATCGGGCAGCCCGATCGCCCGTCCTGTCGCATCCGACCTCCCGGTACGAGTGGTTGCAACTTACCACCGGAAGTCACTACGTTCTCTTGACTGGTTGCGAACGACAATCACTCCGAGTCCGGGAGGACGCCATGGCCCGCCTGCGTGTCCACGCGTTCACGCTCACGCTCGACGGCTTCGCGACGGGGACGGACCAGCGGGCGGACGCCCCGTTCGGCGACGGCGTCGACGGGCTCCACGAGTGGATGTTCGCGTCGTTCCGCGGCGAGGGCACCGGTGCCGACCACGCCGCGTTCCTGGCCGGCAACGAGAACATCGGGGCCACGATCATGGGGCGGAACATGTTCGGCCCGATCCGCGGGGGGTGGCCGGACGAGAGCTGGCGCGGCTGGTGGGGCGAGACCCCGCCCTACGGCCACGACGTCTTCGTGCTCACCCACCACCCGCGTCCGTCGCTGCCGATGGACGGCGGGACGACCTTCCACTTCGTCGAGGCGACCCCGACCGAGGTCCTCGCGCAGGCCACCGAGGCCGCCGGTGGCGCGGACGTCCGCCTCGGGGGCGGCGCGTCCACCGTGCGGGCGTTCCTCGCCGAGGGGCTCGTCGACGAGATGCACCTCGTGATCGTCCCGATCCTCGCGGGCGCGGGGGAGCGGCTCTTCGAGGGGCTCGACGCCCTGCCCGCGGGGTACCGGGTCGAGGCGCTGGTCCCGGGCGAGAGCGGGAACGTCCACGCCCGGGTCGTGCGTCGGTAGCTAGGGGCCCTGGTAGACCCCGGCGCCGTCGTCGAGGGGGCCGCCGAGGATGCGACGCATGCGCCGCACGTGCCAGCCCCGCCCGTTGCAGCGCCGGCACCTCCGGAACGTCCAGGACCCGGGGAGCGGGCCGAAGTCCCGCCCGGCGGCGGGGTAGCACTTGCGGCAGCGCTGCCGTGGCCAGTGGAACACCGACCACACATAGAGCACGACGAGGACGACACCGATCACGATCAGCCAGGTCGTCGTCGTCACGTGAGCTCCCCCTGTCAGGCGACCATGTCAACGCTAGGTGACGGCACGGACCAACACGATCGGCCGTTCGGGGTGGCAGCGTGCTCCTGACCAGGGTGCGTAGCCTGGACACGTGGGGCGAACGGGACGCGTGGAGCGGGTGACCAAGGAGTCGAGCGTGCTCGTCGAGATCGATCTCGACGGCACGGGGCACACGGAGGTCGCCACCGGCGTGCCCTTCTTCGACCACATGCTCGACGCGCTGGGCAAGCACGGCGCGCTCGACCTGGTGGTCCGGGCGACCGGGGACGTCGACATCGACGCCCACCACACCGTCGAGGACGTCTCGATCGTGCTCGGGCAGGCGCTCAAGCAGGCGCTCGGCGACAAGTCCGGCATCCGGCGCTTCGGCGACGCCTGGATCCCGATGGACGAGGCGCTCGCGCAGGCCGTCGTCGACGTCTCGGGCCGGCCCTACTGCGTGCACACCGGCGAGCCCGAGTCCATGGCCGGGTTCGTCGTGGGCGGCAATTACCCCACGGTGCTCAACCGCCACGTCTTCGAGTCGATCGCCTTCCACGCCGGCATCGCCCTGCACGTGCGGGTCACCGGCGGTCGCGACCCCCACCACATCACCGAGGCCGAGTACAAGGCGCTCGCCCGCGCCCTGCGCGCCGCGACCGAGCCCGACCCGCGTCTCGAGGGCCCCGCCTCGACCAAGGGCGTCCTGGAGTCGTGAGCTCCGGTGACCTCCTGATCGTCGGGCTGCTGGCTCTCGCCGGCTTCCTCGTCGGCGGCGTGGTCAGCTTCTGGTCGCGCAACAAGTTCGGCGCCGTGGTGTGCGCCGTGCTCGCGGTGCTGGCGCTCGGTGCCGCGGTGCTGCGTCTCGTGCCCGGCGCCTGAGATGGCCACCGAGGTCGAGGACCGGCTCGCGGCTCTCCTCGCGGCGGGCGAGGTCGAGGAGGTCCGCCGCCTCTACGACGAGTGGGCGCCGACCTACGACGGCGAGGAGGTCGCGGCGCTCCTGGGGTACGTCGGGCCCGAGCGCGTCGCCGCCCGGGTCGCCGAGCTCGTCGACCCGCGCACCGACGTCCTCGACGCCGGGTGCGGGACGGGGCTGGTCGGTGTCGCGCTCGCCGCCCGCGGGTTCGGCTCGGTCGACGGTCTCGACCTGTCCGCGGGCATGATCCGCCAGGCCAGGCGGCGGCGGGTCTACCACGACCTGGGCCCCGCCGACCTGCGTCGCGGCGTGCCGGGTGCGCGCGCCAAGTTCGGGGTCGTCACCTGCGTCGGCGCCCTCGTCCCCGGCCACCTCGGACCGGGGGCCCTCATCGGCTTCTCGCGGGCCGCCGTCGCCGGCGGGTACGTGGTGGCCGCGATCCCCGAGGACACCTGGAACGACGCCGGGTACGACGCCCAGGTCGCCGGGCTCGCCGAGCAGGGGTACGCGAGCCCCGTCGCGGGCGCCGACGGGCCCGATCCGGACGGGCCGGGACGCCTGCTCGTGCTCCAGGTGCCTCGGTAGCCTGGAGATCGTGACCACCTCGTCCCCGTCGACCACGGAGAACCCCACGCGCACGCGCTCCCCGCGCGTCGTCGTGCTCGACTACGGCTCGGGCAACCTGCGGTCGGCCGAGCGGGCGCTGCAGCGGGTCGGCGCCGACGTCGAGGTCACCGCCGACCACCGCGCGGCCCTCGCCGCCGACGGGCTCGTCGTGCCCGGCGTGGGCGCCTTCGCGGCGTGCGCGGCGGGCCTGCGCTCGGTGTCCGGCGAGCGTCTCATCGAGCAGCGCCTCGCGGGCGGGCGCCCGGTGCTCGGCATCTGCGTGGGCATGCAGGTGCTCTTCGACCGCGGGGTCGAGTTCGGCGAGGAGGCCCGGGGCGCGGGGCAGTGGCCCGGGACCGTCGAGAAGCTGCAGGCCGACGTGCTGCCCCACATGGGGTGGAACACGGTCTCGGCGCCGGAGGACAGCGTGCTCTTCGCCGGCATGGACCCGGCGACCCGCTTCTACTTCGTCCACTCCTTCGCGGTCCGTCGCTGGGAGCAGGAGGCGCCCGAGCACTTCCGGCCGGCGCGGGTCACGTGGGCGCACCACGGTGAGGACTTCGTCGCCGCCGTCGAGAACGGGCCGCTGTCGGCCACCCAGTTCCACCCCGAGAAGTCGGGCGACGCGGGCGCGGACCTGCTGACCAACTGGCTCGGCGCACTCCGGTAGGAATTCTCCCGACGAACGTGTCGAAGACGCCCGGAGCCGTTCGACGCGTGGGTGAGCGGCGGGGCAGAGTGCCCCGTCGACGAGCCGCGAGGAGCGACCGATGCGCTACATGCTGATCATGGAGGCCCCGGAGTCGATGGCGCTGGGCGGCGCGGACGCCCCGCCGCCCGACGAGGTCTTCGAGGCGATGGGCCGGTTCAACAACGACCTCGTCGAGGCTGGCGTCCTGCTGGCCGCCGAGGGCCTGGCGCCGAGCTCCGACGGGTTCCTCGTGACCCACGACGGCGAGGGCCCGAGCGTCACCGACGGCCCGTTCACCGAGGCCAAGGAGCTCGTCGCGGGGTTCTGGATGCTCGAGGTCGCGTCCCGCGAGGAGGCCGTGCAGTGGGCGCGGCGCTGCCCGATCGGCCCCGGCGTGACGCTCCAGGTCCGCCGGATCGCCGAGATGAGCGATCTCGAGGACCTTGCCGGTGGTGGGGCCCCGGCCGAGGTGCTCGACGCCGAGGCCACCCTGCGCCGGCGTGTGGCCGAGCGCGAGCAGGTCTGACACACCCCCGCCCGAGACGACACAGGAGATCCCGATGCGCTTCATGCTGCTGCTCAAGTACGACGAGAACGCCCAGAAGGACACGCCGCCGGACCCCGCGATGTTCGAGGAGATGGGCCGGTTCAACACCGCGATGGTCGACGCCGGCGTGCTGCTCGCCGGCGAGGGCCTCACCCCCAGCTCCCAGGGTGCCGCGGTCACGTTCGACGGCGAGGAGCCCACCGTCAGCGACGGCCCGTTCACCGAGGCCAAGGAGCTGGTCGGCGGGTTCTGGATCCTCAAGGTCTCCTCGCTCGACGAGGCGCTGTCCTGGGCGAAGCGCGCGCCGTTCCGGGACGGGGAGCGCCTCGAGGTGCGCCGCGTGGCCGAGGCCGAGGACTTCGAGGGCATCGCGCCCCAGGAGGTGCTCGACGCCGAGGAGGAGCTGCGGGCGCGGCAGACCCAGCAGCACGGGAGCTGATGACGACGACCGCCACGGACCCCTATGCCCTCCTGGAGACGGTGTGGCGGATGGAGTCCGCCCGGATCGTGGCCGGCGTCGCGCGGGTCGTGCGCGACGTCGGCCTCGCCGAGGAGCTCGCCCACGACGCGCTCGTCGCGGCCATGGAGCAGTGGCCCCGCGACGGGGTCCCCGACAACCCCGGCGCGTGGCTCGCGGCCACCGCGCGGCGCCGCGCCATCGACGTGATCCGTCGGGAACAGAACCTGGCGCGCAAGACCGAGCTGCTCGACGAGCCGGGCGTCGCACCCGCCGCGGACGCGGCGGTCGGTGACGGGGCGACGGCGGTGGGCGACGACGTCCTCGCGCTGCTCTTCGCCACCTGCCACCCGGCGGTCGCCCGTGAGTCCCGGGTCGCGCTCACCCTGCGGCTGTTCGGCGGCCTGACCACCGACGAGATCGCCCACGCGTTCCTCGTCCCGTCGCCGACGATCGGGCAGCGGATCTCGCGGGCGAAGAAGCGGCTGGCCGGCGTGGGGCCGGACGCCCTGGCCGTGCCCGTCGGCGACGAGCTCGCCGCCCGGCTGGGCGCGGTGCTCGAGGTGATCTACCTCGTGTTCAACGAGGGCTACGCCGCGACCACCGGCGTGGACTGGACGCGCCCGTCCCTGTGCGTCGAGGCGATGCGCCTCGGCCGCGTCCTCGCCGCCCTGGCCCCCGAGGAGCCCGAGGTGCACGGGCTCGTGGCGCTCATGGAGCTGCAGGCCTCGCGCCTGCGGGCGCGCGTCGGGCCGTCGGGGGAGCCGGTGCTGCTGGGCGACCAGGACCGCGCGCGCTGGGACCGCGTGCTGCTCGGGCGCGGTCTGGCCGCCCTGGCCCGCGCCGAGGCGGACGGGCGGCGCGGGCGCTACGTGCTGCAGGCGGCGATCGCCGCGTGCCATGCCCGCGCCCGGTCCACCGACGACACCGACTGGGCGGCGATCGCGGCCCTCTACGGCGAGCTCGCGGCGCTCACCCCGTCCCCGGTGATCGAGCTCAACCGGGCCGTGGCCGTCGCCCGCGCCGAGGGCCCGGAGGCCGGGCTCGCCGTGCTCGAGCCCCTGAGCAGCGAGCCGACGCTCGCCGGCTACCACCTGCTGCCGGCCGTGCGCGCCGACATGCTCACGACGCTGGGCCGCGTCGACGAGGCCGTCGCCGAGATCGAGCGGGCCCTCGATCTCGTCCGCACCGTCGCCGAACGGGAGCTGCTGGAGCGCCGGAAGGCGGCTCTGCTCGGGTCCTGACCGCCTGGCTACGATCGCGCGCCGTGACCATCGACCTGCTGCCCGCCGTGGACGTCGTCGACGGACAGGCCGTCCGCCTCGTCCAGGGCGTCGCCGGCACCGAGACCGGCTACGGCGACCCCCTCGACGCGGCGCGGGCCTGGGCCGCCGACGGGGCGGAGTGGCTGCACCTCGTCGACCTCGACGCCGCCTTCGGGCGCGGGTCGAACGCGGAGCTGCTCGCCTCGGTGGTCGAGAAGATCGACATCAAGGTCGAGCTCTCCGGCGGCATCCGCGACGACGCCTCGCTGCGCCGGGCGCTCGACACCGGCTGCCGGCGGGTCAACATCGGGACCGCGGCGCTCGAGGACCCCGCCTGGTGCGCGGCGGCGATCGCGGAGTTCGGCGACCGGGTGGCCGTGGGCCTCGACGTCAAGATCTCCGAGGGGCGCCACCGGCTCGCGGCGCGCGGCTGGGTCTCCGACGGCGGCGACCTCTGGAGCGTGCTCGCCCGCCTCGACGCCGAGGGCTGCGCGCGCTACGTCGTCACCGACGTGGGCCGCGACGGCACGCTCACCGGGCCGAACACCGAGCTGCTCGAGGCGGTGTGCGCGCGCACCGACCGCCCGGTGGTGGCGTCGGGCGGGGTGTCGTCCCTCGACGACCTGCGGACCCTGAACGCCCTCGCGGACCGGGGCGTCGAGGGCGCGATCGTCGGCAAGGCCCTCTACGCCGGCAACTTCACCCTCGCCGAGGCGCTGGCGACGACCCGCACGTGAGTGAAGTTCCCGGCTATAGCCGGGAAGATCACTCACGGGGGACGCGGTTAGGCTGAACGGTATGGGTGTCGCCGTCCGCGTGATCCCCTGCCTGGACGTCGACGCGGGCAGGGTGGTCAAGGGCGTCAACTTCGTCGACCTGCGCGACGCGGGCGACCCCGTCGAGATGGCCCGGTTCTACGACGCCGAGGGCGCCGACGAGCTCACCTTTCTCGACGTCAGCGCCTCCTCGGGGGAGCGGGAGACCACCTACGACGTCGTGCGGCGCACCGCCGAGCAGGTGTTCATCCCGCTCACGGTCGGCGGCGGCGTGCGGACGAACGACGACATCGACAAGCTCCTGCGCGCCGGCGCCGACAAGGTCGGCATCAACACCGCCGCGATCTCCCGCCCGGAGTTCCTGGGCGAGGCCAGCCGCCGCTACGGCTCGCAGTGCATCGTCCTGTCGGTCGACGCCCGGCGCGTGCCCGCCGACGGGCAGCCGACGCCGTCGGGCTTCGAGGTCACCACCCACGGCGGGCGCCGCGGCACCGGCATCGACGCCCTGGAGTGGGCGCAGCGCGGCCAGGAGCTCGGGCGTCGGGCGAGATCCTCCTGAACTCCATGGACGCCGACGGCACGAAGGCCGGCTTCGACCTCGAGATGATCAGCAAGGTGCGCGCCCTGGTCGACGTCCCGGTGATCGCCAGCGGGGGAGCGGGCGCCGTCGAGCACTTCGGCCCGGCCGTGGCGGCGGGGGCCGACGCGGTGCTCGCGGCGAGCGTGTTCCACTTCGGGATCATGCGGATCGGTGAGGTCAAGGACTCGCTGCGCGAGGAGGGGGTGGAGGTCCGATGAGCGATCCGTCGAGCGAGGAGAACTGGACCCTGGACCCCGCGATCGCCGCGCGGCTCAAGCGCACCCCCGACGGCCTCGTCTGCGCGGTGGCCCAGCAGCACGACACCCGCGAGGTCCTCATGGTCGCGTGGATGAGCGACGAGGCGCTGGCCCGCACGATCGCGACCCGCGAGGGCACCTACTGGTCCCGCTCGCGCGACGAGCTGTGGATCAAGGGTGCGTCGTCGGGCCACGTGCAGAAGGTCGTCGAGGTGCGCCTCGACTGCGACGGCGACACCGTCCTGGTGCTCGTCGACCAGTCCGGCGCCGCCTGCCACACCGGCGATCACACCTGCTTCGACGCCGACCAGCTGCTCGGCCCCGAGGCCTGAGCAGGCCCCTCCTGGGCCGCGTCGCGCTCGGCGGCGACGTCGGTGAACGTCGCGACCGCGGCCCGCACCGCCGCCGTCCCGCGGTCGGTGCGCCACACGGCGTCGATGCTGCGGCGCAGCGGCGGCGTGGTCGTCGCCGCGACGACGCCCGGCGGCAGCGGGGGACGGGCCAGGCGCGGGACCAGCCCCGCGACCCCGATGCCCGCCACCAGCTCGACGTGCATCCCGAAGCCGCAGACCTGGCACGTCACCCGCGGCTGGAGGCCGGCCCGGCGCAGGGTCTGGAGCAGCCACGCACCCGCCCGGGTGTGGACGCCGTCGGCGACCCAGTCGAGGTCGTCGACCTCGGTGAGGTCGACCGGTCCCGGACCGGCCAGGCGGTGGTCGGCGGGCAGGAGCAGGTCGATGACGTCGTCGCAGAGCCGGGCGCGCGAGGTACCGGCCGGGACGGGGGCGGGCGAGCCGTCCCAGTTCTCCACGACGGCCAGGTCGAGGTCGCCGGCCAGCACGGCCGGCACGGTCTCCTCGGCCTCGCCGTCCGCGAGCGCGACCCGTAGATCCGGGTAGGTGGCCCGGAGGCGGGCGAGCGCGGCCGGGGCGAGGGCGTGCACCGAGGTCGGGATCGCGCCGATCCGGAGCTCGCCGACGACCTCGTCGCGCAGCCGGTCGAGGTCGAGCCGGGCGGCGGCGACGCGGGCGAGGATGTCCGCGGCGTGCTCGGCGAGCATCCGGCCCGCGGGCGTGAGGCGCAGGCCCCGCCCCGCCGGCTCGGTGAGCACCGCGCCCGCCTCGCGGTCGAGCTTCGCCAACTGCTGCGAGACCGCCGACGGCGTGAGGTGCAGGGCCGCCGCCGCACCGGCCACCGACCGGTGCGTCGCGAGGGCATCGAGGGCCCGGAGTCGGTCGAGGGCGAACACGGTAGCGACTCTAACGAGTTCGGGGCAGGAAACCTCGCTGGTTCTCAACGGTCATCGGGCCGACGATCGAGGGCGTGACGCGCTCCCTCGTCGGCCCCGCTCCGGCCGGGCCCTCCGTCGTGCCCCGCGTCGACCCGCGTCTGGTCGCCGTCGCCGGCAGCCTCTGCATCGCGTTCTCGCCGATCTTCATCGCGCTCGCCGACGTCAGCCCGGGCACCGCGACGTTCTTCCGGTGCGCGCTCGCGCTCCCGCTGCTCGTGCCGCTCGCCCTGCTCGAGCGGCGGCGCCGTCTGCGGTCGTCGCCGACCACGGGCAACCGTCCGCTCGTGCTCTTCGTCGGCGGCGCGCTGCTCGGCCTCGACATGACGCTGTGGGCGGAGTCCGTGCACGCCGTCGGGGCCGGGGTGTCGACGGTGCTGGTCAACGTCCAGGTGGTGATCCTCCCGCTGCTCGCGTTCCTCGTCCTCGGCGAGCGGGTGCGCCGGACGTTCGTGCTCGCCGTCCCCGTGATGCTCGTCGGGGTCGCGCTGGCGGGCGGCCTCATCGGCGACCCGGAGGCGGTGACCGGCGTCGCCCCGGTCCGCGGCACGGTGACCGCGCTGATCGCCGCGGCCGCCTACGCGGGCTACCTGCTCTTCGTGCGCCTCGGCGCCGGCCCGGGCCAGCGCTTCACCCCGGTCGCGATCGCCACCGTCGGTGCCGCGGTGACGTCGTTCGCCGTCGGCTCGTTCTGGCAGGGCATCGACCTCGCGCCGGACGCGCGCTCCCTGATGTGGCTCGTCGTGCTGGCGATCGTCGGCCAGGTCGTCGGCTGGGTGCTCATCGCGTCCGCGCTGCCGCGCCTTCCGTCCTCCACCGGCGCCTCGATCCTCCTGCTGCAGCCCGTGGGCGCGGTCCTGCTCGGCGCGCTGGTCCTCGCCGAGGTGCCCGGGGTGCTCCAGCTGGTCGGCTGCGCCGTCGTCCTCGGCGCCGTGGCGGTGGCGGCGCGGGTCCGGGCCGCGCCGCCCACCCCGGCCGACGAGCCCGATCGAGAGGCGCCCGCGACCTACGGGTCGTGATCGACGGGGACTTCGTGCGCGTAGAAGCAGCGAACGGCGCGTTCGCTGCACCGGGTCACACGCCGGGCCGTCCGCGACGGGCACGGTGCGCATGGTCATCGGGCCCGCGCGCCTGCCGAACGTGCCCCTCGTCCGACAGCGACGCGGCGCCTGCACCGATCAACGGGGAGTTCCGGCGCAGAGAAGCAGCGAACCGCCCGTTCGCTCCTACCGGTTGCCCCGCACGCGACCGCGGACCCGGTTGCCGGGAGCTGTCGGGGCCGGGGGCCAGAATGGGGCCGTGGCCGTCTCCGACCCCTCCGCCGCCCCGCTCGGCGCGGTCGTCCCCGACCGCGCGGGGTTCCACGCCCTGGCGGCGCACCACCGCGTCATCCCGGTGACGCGGCGGCTGCTGGCCGACGGGGAGACACCCGTCGGGCTCTACCGCAAGCTCGCGGGCCGGCGGCCCGGCACGTTCCTGTTCGAGTCCGCGGCGCACGGCGAGTCGTGGTCGCGCTGGAGCTTCGTCGGGGCGCGCAGCGCCGCCACGCTCACCGAGGCCGACGGCCGCGCGGTGTGGACCGGGCAGGTGCCGGTCGGTCTGCCCGGGGGCCCGGACGACGAGGCGCCCTCGGACGACCCGCTGGTCGTGCTGCGCGAGACGCTGCAGCGGCTGCGCACCGATCCGCTGCCCGGCCTGCCGCCGCTCACCGGGGGGCTCGTCGGCTACGTCGGCTACGACGCGGTCCGCAGGCTCGAGCGCGTCCCGGAGCGCGCCACCGACGACCTGCAGCTGCCCGAGATGGTCATGCTGCTCGCCACCGACGTCGCGGCGCTGGACCACCACGAGGGCACGGTCACGCTCATCGCCAACGCGGTGAACTGGGACGACAGCCCCGAGCGGGCGGACGCCGCCTACGACGACGCGCTCGCCCGGCTCGACCGCATGACCGCCGAGCTCGGGGCGCCCGCGCCGTCGACGGTCGCCACGGTCGGCACGCCCGCGGGTCCTCCGACGGTGCGACGGCGCCGCTCGCCCGAGGAGCACCACGCCGCGATCGAGGTCGCCAAGGAGCGGATCCGCGCCGGCGACGCGTTCCAGGTGGTGCTCTCCCAGCGCTTCGAGACCGAGACGTCGGCCGACGCGATGGAGATCTACCGGGTGCTGCGGATGACCAATCCCAGCCCGTACATGTACCTGCTGCGGCTCGCCGACGCCGACGGCCGGCCCTTCGAGATCGTCGGGTCGAGCCCCGAGGCGCTGGTCACCGTGCGGGACGGCGTCGCCACCACCCACCCGATCGCGGGCACGCGCTGGCGGGGGGCGGACGAGGAGGAGGACACGCTGCTGGCGAAGGACCTCCTCGCCGACGAGAAGGAGCGCGCCGAGCACCTCATGCTCGTCGACCTCGGACGCAACGACCTGGGACGCGTCTGCGTTCCGGGCACGGTGACGGTGCGCCGCTTCTTCGAGATCGAGCGCTACAGCCACGTGATGCACCTCGTCAGCACGGTCACGGGGCGCCTCGCCGGCGGGCGTACCGCGTTCGACGCCGTGGCCGCGTGCTTCCCGGCCGGCACGCTCTCGGGCGCGCCGAAGCCGAAGGCGCTGGAGATCATCGAGGAGCTCGAGCCCACCCGGCGGGGGCTCTACGGCGGCATCGTCGGCTACCTCGACTTCGCCGGCGACGCCGACACCGCGATCGCCATCCGCACGGGCCTTCTGCGCGACGGCGTTGCCCACGTGCAGGCCGGCGGCGGCATCGTGGCGGACTCCGACCCGGTCGCCGAGGACACCGAGTGCGTCAACAAGGCGCGCGCCGTCCTCGCCGCCGTCGCGGCCGCGGGCACCCTCGCCGCGCCGTCGGGCACGGCGGGGACGGGGTCCAACGGCACCGCCGCGGTCCCGCGAGCCGATCCCCTCCCGGCGGCGCCGTGAGCGCGGCGACGCCGCAGCCGCCCGCCGGCGGGCACGCCCCGGCGCGCCTGCTCGGGCTCGTCGTGGTGCTGCTCGTGGTCGCGGCGGCCGTGCTGTGGGGGTCGTCGCGCGCCACGTGGGTGAGCCAGGTGATCGACGGCCTCCCGGTACCCCGCACGAACACCGCCGAGGGCGCCCGCGCCGAACCGATCCTCGTGCCGTGGGCGCTCCTGTGCCTCGCCGCGGTCGGCGGGCTCCTCGCGACGTCGGGGTGGGGCCGGCGGGTCGTCGGCACCCTCGTCGCCGTCGCGGGCCTCTGGGCGGTGCTGCGCGGCGCGGCCGGGCTCGTCGCGCCGGCGGCCACCGCCCTGCCTGTCGGCCTGCGTCCCGGCGACCGGCCCCTGCCCGCCGAGGCGGTGCCCGCGGGCCCCATCGTCGGCGTGGTCGGCGGGCTGCTCATGCTGGCGGCGGGCCTGCTCGCCGCTCGCTGGGCCGCGGTCCTGCCGCGCATGGGCGCGCGCTACGACGCCCCGGGCGGCGGGGACGCGCCACGCGTCGCACCCGCGGACCCGGACCGGGCGCTGTGGGAGGCGCTCGACGACGGCCGGGACCCGACCCGGGAACCGACCCACGATCCCTCGGGCGAACCAGCGCCGAACCCCTCCCGCAGGCGGGGCTCCGGCCCTCCCGACGGGGTGGGCAGCACGGAAGGGGCAGCGGGTTAACATGGAGCGAACTCGGACGGGGGAAAGGGGCAGACCCGGCGTGAGCGTCCTGGAGGAGATCCTCGACGGGGTTCGGGCCGACCTCGCCGCCCGCGAAGCCGCCGTTCCCTTCGCGGCCGTCAAGGACCTCGCAGCGGCCGCACCGCCGGCACGCGACGCCCTCGCCGCGCTGCAGGGCCCCGGCATCGGTGTCATCGCGGAGATCAAGCGCGCGAGCCCCTCCCGGGGCCCGATGGCCGAGATCCCCGACCCCGCGTGGCTCGCCGGCCGCTACGTCGACGGCGGTGCGCGGGTCATCAGCGTGCTCACCGAGCAGCGGCGTTTCGGCGGCTCGTTGGACGACCTCGACGCCGTCCGGGCCGCGGTCGACATCCCGATCCTGCGCAAGGACTTCGTCATCGGCACCTATCAGGTGCACGAGGCGCGCGCCCACGGCGCCGACCTGGTCCTGCTCATGTGCTCGGTGCTCGAGCAGAACGCCCTCGACGCCCTCGTCGACCGCGTCCACTCCCTCGGGATGACGGCGCTGGTCGAGGTGCACAACGAGGAGGAGGCCGACATGGCACTGCGTGCCGGCGCCAAGCTCGTCGGCATCAACGCCCGCGACCTCCACACCCTCGAGGTCGACCGCTCGGTGTTCAGCCGGATCGCCCCCGGCCTGCCCGGCGAGGTGCTGCGCGTCGCCGAGTCCGGCGTGCGCGGCCCCGGCGACCTGATGACCTACGCCGGCCACGGTGCCGACGCCGTGCTCGTCGGCGAGTCGATGGCCACGGCGGAGGACCCGCGGGCGGCGGTGCGCCAGCTGGTCACAGCGGGCTCGCACCCCGCGTGCCCGAAGCCGGCACGCTGAGTCCCGCCGCGCTGCTTCTCCGTCGCGCGGCCTCGTAGCATCGCCGACGACCCCCGCACATCCCGCAGGAAGAGCTCCACGATGACGTCGGCCAGCACGGCGAGCACGGCCAGCCAGGGCCTCGCCGGGACCACGCACGAACCCGACGACACCGGGCACTTCGGACGCTGGGGCGGGCGCTACATGCCCGAGGCGCTCATCGCCGCGGTGGACGAGGTGGCCGCGGAGTACGAGAAGGCGCGCCACGACCCGGCGTTCCTCACCGAGCTCGACCGCCTCCAGCGCGACTACGCCGGCCGTCCCTCGCCCGTCACCGACGCGCGCCGGCTCTCCGAGCACGCGGGCGGGGCGCGCATCCTGCTCAAGCGCGAGGACCTCAACCACACGGGCTCGCACAAGATCAATAACGTGCTCGGCCAGGCGCTGCTCACGAAGCGGATGGGCAAGACCCGGGTCATCGCCGAGACCGGCGCGGGCCAGCACGGCGTGGCCACCGCGACCGCGGCGGCGCTCATGGGCCTCGAGTGCATGGTCTACATGGGCGAGGTCGACACCGAGCGCCAGGCGCTCAACGTCGCGCGGATGCGCCTGCTGGGAGCCGAGGTCGTGCCCGTCACCACCGGCTCGCGCACGCTGAAGGACGCGCTCAACGAGGCCTACCGCGACTGGGTCGCGAGCGTGGGGCACACCCACTACATCCTCGGTACCGCCGCCGGTCCGCACCCGTTCCCGATGATGGTGCGCGACTTCCACCGCGTCATCGGCCTGGAGGCGCGCGAGCAGGTGCTCGCCGCGTACGGGCGGCTGCCCGACGCCGTGGTCGCCTGCGTGGGCGGCGGGTCGAACGCCATCGGGATCTTCCACCCGTTCCTCGACGACGCCGACGTGCGCCTCATCGGCTACGAGGCCGCGGGCGACGGGGTCGCGACGGGGCGGCACGCCGCGTCGATCACCGGCGGGACGCCGGGCGCCCTGCACGGCGCGATGTCCTACCTGTTGCAGGACGAGGACGGCCAGACGCTCGAGACGCACTCGATCTCGGCGGGCCTCGACTACCCGGGCGTCGGTCCCGAGCACGCGTTCCTCGCCGACTCCGGGCGCGCGAGCTACGAGCCCGTCACCGACGCCGAGGCCATGGAGGCCTTCCGGCTCCTGTGCCGCACCGAGGGGATCATCCCGGCCATCGAGTCCGCGCACGCGATCGCCGGGGCCGTGCGGCTCGGGAAGACGCTGGGTCCGGAGGCCACGATCCTGGTCAACCTCTCCGGCCGCGGCGACAAGGACGTCGACACCGCCGCGCGCTGGTTCGGGGTGGTCGACGAGGCCGCGCTGCCCACCGAGGCGCCGGACACCACCGACGCGGCCAGCGGGGAGCGGGAGCTGTGACGACGACCGGCACCGGCATCACGCGCCTCGCCGAGGTCTTCACCACCGCGAAGGCCGAGGACCGCGCCGCGCTGATCGCCTACCTGCCCTCGGGCTACCCGACGATCAAGGGCTCGCTCGGGCTGCTCACCCAGGCCCTCGACGCGGGTGCCGACCTCGTCGAGGTCGGCCTGCCGTACTCCGACCCTGTGCTCGACGGCCCGGTGATCCAGCACGCCGTCGACGCCGCGCTCAAGGGCGGGGTGCGGGTCCGCGACACGCTCGCGATCGTCGAGCAGCTCGCGGAGCGGGGCGGGCGGGCCGTGGTGATGACCTACTGGAACCCGGTGCTGCGCTACGGCGTCGACGCCTTCGCCCGCGACCTCGCCGCCGCCGGCGGGCTCGGCGTGATCACGCCGGACCTCGTGCCCGACGAGGCCGGGAGCTGGCTCACCGCCGCCGACCGCGAGGGCCTCGCCCCGATCTTCCTCGTCGCGCCGTCGTCGTCGGACGAGCGGATCGCGTCCACCACGGCGGCCACCCGCGGGTTCCTCTACGCCGCCTCGACGATGGGCGTCACGGGCGCCCGGGACGCGGTCTCGGACACCGCCACCACGCTCGTCGCGCGGACGCGGACGCACACCGACCTCCCGATCGGCGTCGGGCTGGGCGTGCGCAACGGCGCCCAGGCGGGCGAGGTCGCGTCCTTCGCCGACGGCGTGATCGTGGGCTCGGCCCTGGTGAGCGCCGCCGAGCACGGCCGGGCGGCCGTCGCCCGCCTCACCACCGAGCTCGCCGCCGGCGTGCGGGGCCAGCACACGGGGCGCTGACCGCCGACAGATAGCGTGGCGCCGTGCTCCCAGCGGTGCCGACAGCGGTCACGGTTCTGCCCACCTATCTGCCCAGCCCGCCGCAGGGCGTCTGGGAGCTCGGGCCGATCCCGTTGCGGGCCTACGCGCTCTGCATCATCGCCGGCATCGTCGTGGCGATCCTCTGGACCGAGCGCCGCTTCGTCGCCCGCGGCGGCGAGCCGGGCACCGTCACCGACGTCGCGGTGTGGGCCGTCCCGTTCGGGCTGATCGGCGGGCGGCTCTACCACGTGGCCACCGACTGGCCGACGTACTTCGGACCCGGCGGGAACCCGGTCGCCGCGCTCTTCATCTGGCAGGGCGGGCTCGGGATCTGGGGCGCGATCGCGCTGGGCGGGGTCGGCGCCTGGATCGCTTGCCGGCGCCGCGGCATCCCGCTGACGGCGTTCGCCGACGCCGCCGCGCCGGGCATCGTCACCGCGCAGGCCATCGGCCGTCTGGGCAACTGGTTCAACCAGGAGCTCTACGGGGCACCGACGACGCTGCCGTGGGGACTGGAGATCTACCGGCGGATCGACCCCCTCACGGGCGCGCCGGACAACCTCACCGGCGTCGCGGTCGACACCACACCGATCGCGGTCGTCCAGCCCACGTTCCTCTACGAGCTGCTCTGGAACCTCGCGGTCGCCGCGCTCGTCGTCTGGGCCGACCGGCGGTTCCGGCTGTCGCACGGCCGCGCGTTCGCCCTCTACGTCGCGGGCTACACCGCCGGGCGCTTCGTCATCGAGCTCCTGCGCACCGACCCGGCGACCCGCGTCTTCGGCGACGTGCGGATCAACGTGGTGGTCGCGGCCGTGGTGTTCGTCGGAGCGGTGATCTACATGATCGTGAACCGTGGCCGCCCCCGTGAGGTGTTCGGCCGCTTCGCCACCGGTTCGGGCGACGGGGACCCGGGTACGCCTGGCTCCGTGGTCAGCACCAACAGCACCGGGGATCCCGACGAGGACCAGCGCGCCCAGAACGAGGTCGAGGCGCGCTCGAAGGAGAAGTCGTCCGCGGCGGAGCCCGGGGGCAAGGGTGGGGCGTCCGACGCCAGCAGCGTCGACGCGGCGCCCGCCGACCCGCAGCAGGAGCGCGAGCAGGACGCGCCGGCGGAGCCCCCGTCGCGCGCCACGAGCTGACGCAGACGTCACCTCCGGGCCTGCCACGGGTCCGCTGACGGACTAGGATCGGGCACGCACCGCGCAGGACGTCGGGGTCCGGCGCCGCCGTTTCCGTGCCCGTCACCCGTCCCACCGGGTTCGATACACGGACCCGCCGCATGCACGCCGCGCGGCGGGTGGCAACGCCGTCATCCATCCTGGGCCACCGTCGTCCCCGGGTCTCCACCACCCGCGCGACGACGAGGAGGCACGAGATGCCTGTGTCGAAGGCCCGCTCGGCCCCGGGCCCGCAGGGGCTCTACGACCCCGCGTACGAGCACGACGCCTGCGGGGTCGGTGCCGTCGCGAACACCCGCGGGGTGGCCGGCCACGCGATCGTGCGCGACGCCCTGGTCGTCCTGCACAACCTCGACCACCGCGGCGCCGCCGGCAGCGAGCCGACGAGCGGGGACGGGGCCGGGATCATGCTCCAGGTGCCCGACGCGCTGCTGCGGGCCACGGTCGACTTCGCGCTGCCCGAGGCCAGGCCGTCGTCCGACGGTGGCGCGCCGGTGCTGGCGTACGCCACCGGCCTCGCGTTCCTGCCCGCCGACCCCGACGATCGCGCCAAGGCGATCTCGCTGCTCGAGCGCATCGTCGCCGAGGAGGGCCTCGACGTCCTCGGCTGGCGCGAGGTCCCGGTGGACCCCGAGGGCGCCGATGTCGGATCGGTGGCGCGCGGCGCGATGCCCCACTTCGCGCAGATCGTCGTCGCCACCCCCGACCGGCAGGTCGCCGGGATCGAGCTCGACCGCCTCGCCTGGATCGTGCGCAAGCGCGCGGAGCGCCAGTCCGCCGAGGAGGGGTGCGGGCTCTACATCGCGTCGCTCTCCAGCCGCACGATGACCTACAAGGGCATGCTGACCACCGACCAGCTGCCGGCGTTCTTCCCCGACCTGCGCGACGAACGCCTGGTCAGCGCCATCGCCGTGGTGCACAGCCGGTTCTCGACCAACACCTTCCCGAGCTGGCCGCTGGCCCACCCGTACCGGGTGATGGCGCACAACGGCGAGATCAACACGATCCGCGGCAACCGCAACCGCATGCGGGCCCGCGAGGCGCTGCTCGCCACCGACCTCTTCCCCGGCGACCTCCAGCGCGCGATGCCGGTGTGCCCGGAGGACGTCTCGGACTCGGCGAGCTTCGACGAGGTGCTCGAGCTGCTCGAGCTCGGCGGCCGGCCGCTGCCGCACGCGGTGATGATGATGATGCCCGAGGCGTGGGAGAACCACGCCGAGATGCCGACCGACCAGCGCGACTTCTACCGCTTCCACGCGAGCCTCATGGAGCCCTGGGACGGCCCGGCCTGCGTGACGTTCACCGACGGCACGCTCATGGGCGCCACCCTCGACCGCAACGGCCTGCGCCCGGCGCGCTGGTGGCACCTCGACGACGACCGCGTGGTGCTGGCCAGCGAGTCGGGAGTGCTCGACGTCGACCCGTCGCGGGTGCTGGCCAAGGGGCGCCTGCGGCCGGGGCGGATGTTCCTCGTGGACACCCGCTCCGGGGCGGGCGCAGCGACGGGAGAAGGCTCTGCGGGCATCGTCGACGACGACGCGTTCAAGAGCGAGCTCGCCGCCGAGGCGCCCTACGGCGAGTGGCTGCACGCCGGGCTGGTGCACCTCGACGACCTGCCGCCGCGGGACCACATCGTGCACACCCACGCGTCGGTCGTCCGCCGGCAGCTGACCTTCGGCTACACCGAGGAGGACCTGCGGGTCCTCCTCGCGCCGATGGCCACCACCGGCGCGGAGCCGCTCGGGTCGATGGGCACCGACACCCCCACCGCAGCCCTGTCGGCGCGCTCCCGGCTGCTCTACGACTACTTCGTCCAGCTCTTCGCGCAGGTGACGAACCCGCCGCTCGACGCGATCCGCGAGGAGCTCGTCACCTCGATGACGCGGGCCATCGGCCCGGAGCAGAACCTGTTCCACCCCGGCCCCGCCTCGTGCCGGCAGGTCGTGCTGCCCGACCCGGTGATCGACAACGACGACCTCGCCAAGCTCATCCACGTCGACGACGACGGCAACATGCACGGGTTCGCCGCGACGGTGATCTCCGGGCTCTACGAGGTCGACGGCGGCGAGCGGGCCCTGGCCGACGCGCTCGACCGCGTGCGCCGCCAGGCGTCCGAGGCGATCGGAGTCGGCAAGAGCATCCTCGTGCTCTCCGACCGCGACTCCGACGCGCAGTGGGCGCCGATCCCGGCGCTGCTGCTGGTGTCGGCGGTGCACCACCACCTCGTCGGCACCCGCGAGCGCACCCAGGCCGCCCTGGTCGTCGAGTGCGGCGACGCCCGCGAGGTGCACCACATCGCGCTGCTGCTCGGCTACGGCGCCGCGGCGGTGAACCCGTACCTGGCCTTCGAGTCGATCGAAGACATGATCACCAGCGGGTGGCTGCAGGACATCGAGTGCGCGGAGGCCATCGACCACTACGTGAAGGCGCTGGTCAAGGGCGTCCGCAAGGTGATGTCGAAGATGGGCATCTCCACGGTGTCGGGCTACACCGCGGCCCAGGGCTTCGAGGCCGTCGGGCTCTCACAGGAGTTCGTCGACGAGTTCTTCACCGGCACGGCGTCCAAGCTCGGCGGGGGCGGGCTCGACGTCGTCGCCCGCGAGGCCGCCGAGCGCCACCGGCAGGCCCACCCGGAGAACCCGGGGGAGCGGGCCTACCGCGCGCTCGACGTCGGCGGCGAGTACGCCTACCGCCGCGAGGGCGAGCTGCACCTGTTCAGCCCCGAGACGGTGTTCCTGCTGCAGCACTCCACGCGGACGAAGCAGTGGGGCGTGTTCCAGCGCTACACGGCCGAGGTCAACCGGCTGATCTCCTCCGGCGGCGCGCTGCGGGGGATGTTCCGGCTGCGCACCGAGGACCGGAGCCCGATCCCGATCGACGAGGTCGAGCCGGCGACGGAGATCGTCAAGCGCTTCGCCACCGGCGCCATGTCGTACGGGTCGATCTCGGCGGAGGCGCACACCGACCTCGCGATCGCGATGAACAACATCGGCGGCAAGTCGAACACCGGCGAGGGCGGGGAGGACCCGGTCCGGCTCCACGACCCGTCGAAACGCTCGGCGATCAAGCAGGTGGCGTCCGGGCGGTTCGGTGTCACCAGCGAGTACCTGGTCAACTGCACCGACATCCAGATCAAGATGGCCCAGGGCGCGAAGCCCGGCGAGGGCGGCCAGCTCGCGGGGCAGAAGGTCTACCCGTGGATCGCCGAGGTGCGGTACTCCACGCCCGGCGTCGGCCTGATCTCGCCGCCGCCGCACCACGACATCTACTCCATCGAGGACCTCAAACAGCTCATCCACGACCTCAAGAACGCCAACGAGCACGCGCGGATCCACGTCAAGCTCGTGGCGTCCGTCGGTGTCGGCACGGTGGCCGCGGGCGTGGCGAAGGCGCACTCCGACGTCGTGCTGATCTCCGGCTGGGAGGGCGGCACCGGCGCGGCGCCGCTGACCTCGCTCAAGCACGCCGGGGCGCCGTGGGAGGTCGGCCTGGCCGACACCCAGCAGACGCTCATGATCAACGGGCTGCGCGACCGCATCACCGTCCAGGTCGACGGCCAGATGAAGACCGGTCGCGACGTCATCGTCGGCGCCCTGCTCGGGGCCGAGGAGTACGGGTTCTCGACAGCGCCGTTGATCGTCAACGGCTGCATCATGATGCGTGTCTGCCACCTCGACACCTGCCCGGTGGGCGTCGCGACCCAGAACCCGGAGCTGCGCAAGCGCTACACCGGCAAGCCGGAGTTCGTGGAGAACTTCTTCTGGTTCATCGCCGAGGAGGTCCGCGAGTACCTCGCCGAGCTGGGATTCCACACCATGGACGAGGCCATCGGGCACGCCGAGCTGATCGACGCCGTCGAGGCGGTGGACAACTGGAAGGCCCAGGGCATCGACCTGGCGCCGCTGTTCACCGTCCCCGACGTGCCGGAGGGCGCGCCCACCGACCGCATCCGCACGCGCTCCCAGGACCACGGCCTGGACCGGGCGCTGGACCGCACCCTCATGCAGCTCGCCGAGGGCGCCCTTTCCGACGCGACGCCGGTGCGCCTGGAGATGCCGGTGCGCAACGTCAACCGCACCGTCGGGACGCTGACCGGCGCCGAGATCACCCGCCGCTACGGCGACGCGGGCCTGCCCGACGACACGGTCCACGTCGGGTTCACCGGGTCCGCCGGGCAGTCGTTCGGGGCGTTCCTGCCGCCCGGGATGACGCTCGACCTCGTCGGTGACAGCAACGACTACCTGGCCAAGGGTCTGTCCGGCGGCCGGGTGATCGTGCGGCCCTCGGACGATGCGCCCTTCGCCGGCACCGTCGACGAGACGCACGTGATCGCCGGCAACGTCATCGCCTACGGCGCCACCGGGGGTGAGGTGTTCCTGCGCGGGCAGGTCGGCGAGCGGTTCTGTGTCCGCAACTCGGGGGCGCTGGCCGTCGTCGAGGGCACCGGGGACCACGCCTGCGAGTACATGACCGGCGGCCGGGTCGTCGTCCTCGGCACGACGGGACGCAACCTCGGCGCCGGGATGTCCGGAGGGATCGCCTTCGTGCTCGACCTGCCCGAGGTGCGGGTGAACCCGGAGATGGTGTCGCTGCTCGAGGTGGACGACGAGGACGCGGACTGGCTGCGCGGCGTCGTCGAGCGCCACCGCGACCTCACCGGGTCGCCGCGGGCGGCGGCCCTGCTCGACGACTGGGCGGCCGCCGTGCCGCGCTTCACCAAGGTCATGCCGGACGACTTCCAGCGCGTCCTCGACGCGACCCAGCGGGCCCAGGCCGAAGGGCGCGACCCCCACGAGGTGATCATGGAGGTGGCGGCCGGTGGCTGACCCACGCGGGTTCCTCAAGTACTCCCGTGAGGACAACCCCAAGCGTCCGATCGAGGAGCGCCGCACCGACTGGCACGAGCTCTACGCGTCGCTGACCGAGCCCGCGACCCGCGAGGGCACGCAGACCCAGGCGGCGCGGTGCATGGACTGCGGCATCCCGTTCTGCCACTCCGGCGGCGCCGGCTGCCCGCTGGGCAACCTCATCCCGGAGTGGAACGACTTCGTCCGCCGGGGCGAGTGGGACCGCGCGAGCGAGCGCCTGCACGCCACGAACAACTTCCCGGAGTTCACCGGGGCCCTGTGTCCCGCGCCGTGCGAGGCGGCCTGCGTCCTGTCGATCACCAGCCAGCCGGGCCCGGTGGCGATCAAGCGCGTCGAGTGGTCGATCGCCGAGAACGGCTGGGCCGACGGGTACGTCGTCCCGCAGATGCCGAGCAACCGCACCGGGCGTCGCGTCGCCGTCGTCGGGTCGGGGCCCGCGGGGCTCGCCGCGGCCCAGCAGCTCACGCGCGCCGGGCACGACGTCACGGTCTTCGAGCGCGACGACCGCCTCGGCGGGCTCATGCGCTACGGCATCCCGGAGTTCAAGTTCGAGAAGTGGGAGCTCGACCGCCGGCTCGACCAGATGCGCGCCGAGGGCACCCGGTTCGTGACGAACTGCGAGGTCGGGACCGCGGCGCTGCCCGTGGAGCGGCTGCAGGGCGAGCACGACGCCGTGGTGCTCGCGGTCGGCGCGCTCGAGGGCCGCGACGACCGCACCATCGAGGGCCGCGACCTCGACGGCGTGCACCTGGCGATGGAGTACCTCGTGCCCGCCAACCGCGAGTGCGAGGGCGACGGCCCGTCGCCGATCAACGCCCGCGGGGCGAACGTCGTCATCATCGGCGGCGGCGACACGGGGGCGGACTGCTACGGCACCGCGACCCGCCAGGGCGCGCTGGCCGTTCACCAGCTCGACCAGTACCCCCCGCCGCCGAAGACCCGGCAGGACTCGTCGTCACCGTGGCCGACCTGGCCGTACGTCTTCCGGACGCCGCCGGCGCTGGAGGAGGGCGGCGAGCGCCTGTTCGCCACGGCCGTCCGCCGGTTCGTGGGCGACGAGCGCGGCCACGTGCGGGCGGTCGAGCTCTCGTCGGTCGAGGTGCGCCGGGACGCCGACGGGCACCGGGAGGTCGTGCCGACCTCGGAGGAGGTGCACGAGATGCCGTGCGACCTCGTGCTGTTCTCCATCGGCTTCACGGGCCCCGACGACCGGGCGCTCCTGCCCGCCCTCGGGATCGAGCGCAACCCCAAGGGCGCGGTCGGCTGTGGTTCGGACTGGCAGACCGACGCGCCCGGCGTGTTCGTCTGCGGCGACGCCCACCGCGGTGCGTCGTTGATCGTGTGGGCGATCGCCGAGGGCCGCTCGGCCGCGGCGGCCGTCGACCGCTACCTCGACCCCGAGGGCAGCACCGACCTCCCCGCCCCCCTCCACCCCGGCGCGCTGCCCCTGACGGCGTAGCGGAGATGTCAGCGGCGTGGCGCCGCAGACGTTGAGTGTCCGAATTCAACGGAGCACGCCGATAGGGCCACGCACTCGATCGGATCAGGACGCCGGCGACACCGGGGTGATGTGCGTCAGCGCGCAGCGCCAGCGACCGTCGGCGCGGACGAAGACGTCCGACGTCCACTCGTCGGCGTCGATGTCCGCGCCGCCGTACTGGGCGGTGCTCACGACCCGGACGACGAGGGTCGCGACGTCCCCGTGGACGCGCACCCGCGGATCGCTCGCAGGCTCCATCCGCGTGTGCCCGAGCGCGCCGGAGCGCACGAAGGCGAGGAAATCGTCCCGTCCCGTGACTCCCGTCCACGAGACGATCACCCAGTCGTCTGTCATGTACTCGGCGATCTTGTCGGCGTCGTTCGAGACGATCGCCGTGTTCCAGTCCCGGGCGAGCGCGACGATCTCGCGCGCGACAGCGTCCTCATCCATGCGGTCACGCTAGGGCGACGCCCGCCTCGCAGGCTTGGACGAATCGGATGTGCAGGCGTCTGCGTGGCGTTACGGACACTCAACGTCTGCGGCGCCACGCCGCTGACATCTGCGTCAGGGCGCCGGGGGCCCGGCGACGACGGCGCGCTGGATCTGCACCGGGATGCGCGGCGCGCCGCCCCCGGCCTGGTTCGAGCCGTCGTCCCCGCCCGCGCCGACGCGGTCGAGCACCGCGAGCCCGGGGGTCGCGATGCGCCCGACCACCGAGTACTCCGGCGGCAGGGCCGAGTCGCCGTAGACGAGGAAGAACTGGCTGCCCGTCGAGCCCGGCTGCGAGCTCTTGGCCATGGCCACGAGGCCGCGGGCGTAGGTCGACGCCTGGCCCTCGGCGCCCGGGAACGGCGGCAGGCCGGCCGGGGGCTCCTCGGCGTACTGGTAGCCCGGGCCCCCTGAGCCTGAGCCGGTCGGGTCGCCGCACTGGAGCACCTGGAGCCCCTGGCTGGTGACCAGGCGCGGGCAGGGCGTGTCGTCGTAGAAGCCCTGCGACGCGAGGCTGACCACCGCGTTGACCGCACAGGGTGCCGAGGCGCGGTCGAGCGTCATCGGGATCGCGCCCTGCGAGGTCTGCAGGGTGACGTCGACGGTGCCGGTGGTCGGGGGGTTGCCGTCGGGCGGGGTGTTCGGCTTGGCCGCCGCCTCCGACGGGTTGTACGTGCAGGTCGACGGCGCGGCGACCGGCGCAGGGTCGTCCTCGGCGGTCACGACGAAGTAGATCCCCGCTGCGACGGCGACCACCGCCACGACCGCGACCACCGAGATGATGGTCAGGCGTTGCCGACGTCGCTTCGCCCGCTCCGCGCGTCGCTCGAGCTGACGCTCCAGCTTCTTCTTGGCGGCCTTCCGGCGCTGTTCGTTCGTCGGCACGGGGGCATCGTAGGAACCGCGCCGACGGGCCCGGAGTGTGGGCTCGACTAGGGTGGCGAATCGAACCGATCTGTCCGAGGAGGACGAGGACGTGCTGGTCGAGGCCTTCGCGGCCGGGGTGTTCGAGACCAACTGCTACGTGGTCTCTCCCGCCCCCGGGGAATCGTGCATCGTGGTCGACCCCGGACAGGACGCCGAGGACGGGCTGCGCGAGGTGATCGCGCGGCACAAGCTGACCCCGGTGGCCGTCCTGCTCACCCACGGCCACATGGACCACATGTGGTCGGTGACGCCGGTCTGCGACGGCGACGACATCCCGGCGTGGATCCACCCCGAGGACCGCTTCATGCTCGCCGACCCGTTCAAGGCCGTCGGGCCCATGGGTGCGCAGCTGGCACAGATGTACCCGGGCCTGGAGTTCCGCGAGCCGCGGTCGGTCGAGGTCCTCGCCGACGGCGCCGACCTCGAGCTCGCCGGCCTGCGCCTGACCGTCGACCACACCCCGGGCCACACCCGCGGGTCGGTGGTCTTCCGGTCGGCCACCGAGGACCAGCGCCCGTTCCTCATCGCGGGCGACACCCTCTTCCAGGGCAGCATCGGGCGCACCGACCTGCCCGGGGGATCGACCGAGGAGATGATGGCCTCGCTGCGCGACAAGATCCTCACGCTGCCCGACGACACCGCCGTGCTGCCCGGCCACGGGCCGATGACGACGGTCGGTCAGGAGCGCGAGAGCAACCCCTTCGTGCAGGGCCTGACGAACGCGCCCGGACGCCACCTGTGACCGCGGCCGTCCCGCCCGGGGGCTTCAGCGCGCCCAAGGGCGTCCCCGAGTACGTCGGTCCGGAGTTCACGAGCGTCCGCGACACCCTCGTGCGCGAGGCCGACCGCGCCGGTTACGCCCACATCGAGCTGCCGGTCTTCGAGGACACCGCGCTCTACGCGCGCGGCGTCGGCGAGTCCACCGACGTCGTCAGCAAGGAGATGTACTCCTTCGACGACCGCGGCGGCCGCTCGGTGACCCTGCGGCCCGAGGGCACCGCGGGCGTCGTCCGGTCGGTGATCGAGCACGGCCTCGACCGCGGCGGGCTACCGGTGAAACTGCGCTACACCGGGCCGTTCTTCCGGTACGAGCGCCCGCAGGCCGGGCGGTTCCGCCAGCTCCAGCAGGTCGGGGTCGAGGCGATCGGCGTCGACGACCCGGCCCTGGACGCCGAGGTCCTCGCCGTCGCCGACGCCGGGTTCCGCGCGCTGGGCCTGCGCCGCTACCGCCTGGAGATCACGAGCCTCGGCGATGCCACCACGCGGCCGCAGTACCGCCAGGAGCTCACGCGGTTCCTCGAGAAGCTCGACCTCGACGAGGCCACCCGCGAGCGGGCGCGGATCAACCCGCTGCGCGTGCTCGACGACAAGCGCCCCGAGGTCCGCGAGCAGCTCACCGACGCCCCGCTGATGATCGACCACCTCTCCGACGAGGCGGCCGCGCACCACGCGGCGGTCAAGCGTCACCTCGACGACCTCGGCGTCGCCTACGTCGAGAACCCGTGGATGGTGCGCGGGCTCGACTACTACACGAAGACGACCTTCGAGTTCGTCCACGACGGCCTGGGCTCCCAGTCGGGCATCGGCGGCGGCGGGCGCTACGACGGCCTGATGGCCGAGCTCGGCGGGCAGGACCTGTCCGGTGTCGGGTTCGGGCTCGGCGTCGACCGCGCGCTCCTCGCCTGCCGCGCGGAGGAGGCGGGCCTCGACACGGCCTCGCGGGTCGAGGTCTTCGGCGTCCCGCTCGGCGACGCGGCGAAGGACCGCCTCGTCGGGATCATCGGGGCGCTGCGCCACGCGGGCATCCGCGCCGACCTCGCCTACGGCGGTCGCGGGCTCAAGGGCGCCATGAAGGCGGCCGACCGCTCGGGCGCCCGCTTCGCGCTCGTGCTGGGCGAGCGCGACCTCGAGGCCGGGGAGATCCAGCTCAAGGACCTCACCGACGGCTCCCAGCAGGCCATCGCCCTCGACGGCGCCGCGGCCGCGGTGGACCGCGCCCTCGAGGACTCCTGACCGCACGGTTACTGGCTGGTATCGCTCGCTCAGCGAGTGATACCAGCCAGTAATCGCTTGATCAGGCGGCCGGAACGGGCTCGGCCATGGGCTCGCGGCGCTCGGTGGGCGCCGCGAGGCGTCGTGAGGTCGGACGGGTCGCCCACGAGAGCCCGGCGACGACGAGAAGCGTCGTCGTCACCACCAGGTGGAACGCCGGGCTGCCCGAGGCGAGGTGGGAGACCGCGGCGCCGCTGAGGTCGAACACGATCCCGGCGTAGGCCCACTCCTTGAGCCGCGGGTAGCCGGGGACGGTAAGGGCGACGGCGCCGAGCACCTTCCACACGCCGAGCAGGGTGACGACGTAGGCGGGGTAGCCGAGCGCGGTCACGCCCGCGACGGCCCACTCGGCGCCGAGCAGGTAGGCCAGGCCGCCCGAGAGCAGCACGAACACGGTGACGGCGGTGGTGGTCCGGTAGGTGAGGGTGCGGGCGTCCATCGTGGGCTCCTCGGGTCGTCGGGGACGTCGACGAGGAGACGCACGGGCGGCCACGGATGTGACCGGGCCGATCAGCCGCCCTCGGGCGCCCGGGCGGCGAGCACGGCGGCGATCACCGCGTCCCGGCGGGCGAGGAGGTCGGCGGACTCGCTCCCGGCGAGGGCCTCGTCGATGCCGGCGACGATGCTGGCCACGAGCTCCGGGGTGTGCGACGCCGTCCCGAGGTCGGCCCACAGCGTCTCGGTGCCGGGCCCGAGGTGCTCGAGGACGTGCGCGATGCCGCCCGGGCCGCCGGAGAGGTGCTGGTTGGCGAACGGACCCAGCGCCGCCCACCGCAGACCCGGCCCCTCGGTGATCGCGGTGTCGACGTCGGCGACCGTCGCCACCCCGCGCGCCACCAGCGAGTACGCCTCCCGCCACAGCGCGGCCTGCAGGCGGTTCGCCAGGTGACCCGGGAGCTCGGCGCGCAGCCGCAGCGGAGTGCGCCCGACCGCTCGGTAGAACGCCATGGCGGCGTCGACCGCGACCGGTGACGTCGCCTCCCCGGGCACCACCTCCACCAGCGGCACGAGGTGCGGCGGGTTGAAGGGGTGCCCGACGAGGACGCGCTCGGGGTGCGATGGGGCGCCGCGGGCGAGGTCGGTGGGGCGCAGCATCGACGAGCTGCTGGCGACGACGACGTCGGGCCGGGTGGCGGCGTCGAGCGTGGCCAGCAGCTCGTGCTTGACCTCGAGACGCTCCGGGCCGTTCTCCTGCACGAAGGCCGCGTCGGCGACGGCCGCGGCCGGGTCGTCGGTGAACCGCAGCCGTTCCGACGGACCGAGCGACGCGCGCAGCCGGTCCTCCGCGCCGGGCGCGGGGTCGGTGGCCGTGACCTCGTGGCCGTGGGCGAGGAAGAGCCGCGCCCAGCTCTCGCCGATGACGCCGGTCCCGACGACGGCGATCCTCATGGCCGGGCCAGCGCCGCGAACGGCTCCAGTGCGGCGGGGTCGACGAGCGCGTCCCGCGAGGCCACCGTGTCCGGGTCGGCGCCGAGCAGGATCCGCTTGGCGGGGACCTCGAGCTTCTTGCCGGTCCGCGTGCGGGGCACCGCCGGCACGCCGTGGATCCGGTCGGGCACGTGGCGCGGGGAGAGCGAGGAACGCAGCTCGCCGCGGATCCGGGCGACGAGCGCGTCGTCGACCTCATGGCCCGGCGCCGGCACGACGAACAACAGCAGCTCGCCGGGTCCGCCGGAGGGGTCCTCGAGGTGGATCACGAGGCTGTCGGCGACCTCGGGCAGCTCCTCGACGACGGCGTAGAACTCGGCGGTGCCCAGGCGCACGCCGCCGCGGTTCAGCGTGGCATCCGAGCGGCCCGAGACGACGACCGAACCGGACGGCGAGAACCGCACCCAGTCGCCGTGGCGCCACACGCCCGGGTAGGTGTCGAAGTAGGCGGCGTGCAGCCGGGAGCCGTCGTTGTCGCCCCAGAAGAACAACGGCATCGACGGCATCGGCGCGCGGATCACCAGCTCGCCGCGCTCGCCCACCACCTCGTGGCCGTCCTCGTCGAACGCGGCGGTGTCGACGCCGAGCTCGCGGCCGGAGATTTCGCCCTCGACGACCTCCTGCCACGGCCCGCCCTGGACGATCCCGGAGCACACGTCGGTGCCGCCGCTGCCCACGAGCAGCAGGACGTCGGGGCCGAACTCCTCGGCGACCCAGCGGTAGCCCTCGGGCGGCAGGGGGCTGCCCGCCACGCAGACCTGGCGCAGCGCGGACAGGTCGTGGTCGCGCGCGGGGTGCACGCCCTCGGCCCGGCACGCCATGAGGAAGCCGGGGGAGGACCCGAAGTGGGTCGCCCGGGCGTCGGCGGCGAGGCGCCACTGCCACGCCAGGTCGGGGTGCAGCGGGTTGCCGTCGACGAGGATCAGCGCGGCGCCGTGGAGCAGCCCGGAGACCAGCGCGTTCCACATCATCCAGGCGGTCGTGGTGAACCAGAGCATCCGGTCGCCGGGCTGCACGTCCCAGGCCAGGCCGTGGTTCTTGAGGTGCTCGACGGTGATCCCGCCGTGGCCGTGCACGATCGCCTTGGGCGGCCCGGTCGTGCCCGACGAGAACAGCACCACCAGCGGGTGGTCGAACGGCACCGGGTCGTAGGCCGGCGCCGCCGGGGTCCCGACCAGCTCCGACCACGCCACCGCGTCCGGGATCGTGCCGGGGCCGTAGGGCACGGCGACGACATGGCGCACGCTCGGGAGGGCCGCGCGCAGCGCCGCGACCTCGGTGCTGCGATCGATGGGCTTGTCGCCGTAGACGTAGCCGGCGACGGCGATGAGCACCGTCGGCTCGACCTGGGCGAAGCGGTCGATCACGCTGCGCGCCCCGAACTCCGGCGCGCACGAGGCCCACACCGCGCCGAGGCTTGCGGCGGCGAGGTGCGCGACCACCGTCTCGGGGATGTTCGGGGCGTAGGCGACCACCCGGTCCCCGCGTCCCACGCCGAGGCGCACCAGGCCGGCGCGGGCGCGGGCGACGGCGTCGCGCAGCTCGCCGCGCGTCCACTGCTCGGGCTCGCGGGTCTGGGAGTAGGCGAGCAGGGCGACGTCGTCGTCGGGCTCGGGCCCCTCGACGGCGCGCTCCGCGTAGTTCAGCGTCGCCCCAGGGAACCAGACGGCCCCCGGCATCCGGCGGCTCTCGAGCACCGTGCGGGGCTGCTCGTGGAACGGGACCGCGTAGAACCCGGTGATCGCCGACCAGAAGCCGTCGAGGTCGGTGACCGACCAGCGCTGCAGGGCGTCGTAGTCGTCGAACACCAGCCCGCGCTCGGTGGCGAGCCAGTCGACGAAGCGGGCGATGACGGTGCCCGCCGGTGGGGGAGCAGGTGTCGTCATCAGCGGACCTTTCCCGCGCGTCCGTCCAGGAAGGCGGTCATGCGGTCCTGGGCCTCGGCGCTGCTCGAGGAGATCGCGGCCATCAGCGACTCCATGAGGTAGCCCTCCTCGTCGCGCGCCGCCGCGATGCGGGGCAGGGCCTGGAGCACCGCGAACGTGCTCACCGGCGGGTTGTCGGCCATGCGGTGGGCCAGCTCGAGGGCCTTCGCGAAGCCCTCGCCGGGCTCGGTGAGGTACGTGGAGATGCCCAGCGCCAGGCCCTCGTGGGCGTCGAGCACGCGACCGGTGAGCATCAGGTCGGTCATGCGGTGCACGCCGATCAGCCGCGGGATCCGCACCGAGCCGCCGCCCCCGACGAAGAGGCCGTGGCGTGCCTCGGGCAGGGCGTAGAACGCGGAGGTCTCCGCGACGCGGACGTGCGTGGCGGCGGCGAGCTCGAGGCCGCCGCCCACCACGGCGCCCTTGAGGACGGAGACGACCGGGAGGCGCCCGCGCTCCATCCGGTCGAACACGCGGTGCCAGAAGCGCGAGTGCTCGACACCGGCCACGCCGTCGGTGGCCCCGAGCTCCGCGAGGTCGAGCCCGGCGGAGAAGTGGTCGCCCTCGGCGTCGAGCACCACGGCGCGCACGTCCGGCGGCGGCGCGGTGAAGAACGCCTCGAGCCCGGTGACGGTGGCGTCGTCGAGCGCGTTGCGCTTGCCCGGGCGCGCGAGGCGCAGCACGGCGACCGGTCCGTCGTGGTCCAGCGTCAGCGACGGGGGCAGTTGCGGCGCCATCGATCCCCTTCCGGGCGATACCTGAGATGTCAAGGAGGTTGATATTATCCGGGCGGCCGCCTCGACGGAAGGCGCCGGGAAGGGTGCGGTGACGAGGACAGAGGGACCGCCTTCCCTGCTCTACGCCGTCAAGCAGGTGGAGCTCGCGGTGCGCGCCCGCCTCGACGAGCGGCTGCGGGGATCGGGCATCACGGTGCCCCAGTGGACGGCGCTGACGGTGCTCGCGCGCCGCGAGGGGCAGACCAGCGCCGAGCTCGCCCGCAACGCCTTCGTCAGCGCCCAGGCGATGGGCGACCTGGTCGCCGCCCTCGAACGCGGGCGGTGGATCACGCGCACCCCGGACCCCGCGCACGGGCGGCGCGTGCTGATCGGGCTGTCCGACGACGGCTGGTCGCTGCTCGAGCGGCTCGCACCGGTGGCCGCGGAGGTCGAGGCCAGCATGGTCGACGGGTTCGACGACGCCGAGCGCGCCGACCTGCGCGCCCTGCTCAACCGCTGCCGCACGAACCTCGCCGACTGATCTCGCCCGTCGGCGATCGCAACCCCATCGTCACCCACGGACTTCACACCTGCCTCACGCTGTGGCATCCGGGGGACGGTAGAAGGGGACACACATGGCGGATCGGGTGGAGTCGAACCCCGGGACGGGCGCGGGGAGTGACTACCTCGCCGCTCGGCAGCTCAAGGCCGGCTCCGCGAGCTGGGTCCTGCTGGCCGGCCTCGGCGTCGCGTACGTGATCTCGGGCGACTACGCGGGCTGGCACTTCGGGCTCGCGCAGGGCGGCTGGGGCGGGCTCGCGATCGCCGCGGTGCTCATGGCCGTGATGTACGCCTGCATGGTGCTCGGGCTCGCCGAGATGTCCTCGGCGCTGCCGGCGGCCGGCGGCGGCTACACCTTCGCCCGCGTCGCGATGGGACCGTGGGGCGGCTTCGCGACGGGTGCCGCGATCCTGCTCGAGTACGCCGTGGCCCCGGCCGCGATCGCGACGTTCATCGGCGGCTACGTCGAGTCGCTCGGACTGTTCGGGATCACCGACGGCTGGTGGGTCTACCTCGCCTGCTACGTGCTCTTCATCGGCATCCACCTGCTGGGTGTGGGCGAGGCCCTCAAGGTCACCTTCGTGATCACCGCGATCGCGCTGGCCGGCCTCCTGCTCTTCGCGTTCGGCGCCATCGGGTCCTTCGACACCGCGAACCTCACCGACATCCCGGCCGGCGACGCCGTCGGCGCGTCCCCGTTCCTGCCGTTCGGCCTGGTCGGCGTGTGGGCGAGCTTCCCGTTCGCGATCTGGTTCTTCCTCGCCGTCGAGGGCGTCCCGCTGGCCGCCGAGGAGGCGCGCGACCCCGTGCGCGCGGTGCCGCGCGGGATCATCGTGGCGATGGGCGTCCTGGCCGTCTCGGCGGCCGCCGTGCTCTTCCTGGCCCCCGGTGCGCAGGGCTCCCTCGGGCTCTCGACGAGCGACAACCCGCTGGTCAGCGCGCTCGAGGCCGGCTCCGGCGGGTCGACGTGGCTGTCGACGACCGTGAACTACGTCGGTCTGCTCGGCCTGATCGCGAGCTTCTTCTCGATCATCTACGCCTACTCGCGCCAGACCTTCGCGCTCTCGCGCGCGGGCTACCTGCCGCGCGTGCTCTCGCGCACCAACAGCCGTAAGGCGCCGACGCTCGCGCTGATCGTCCCCGGCGCCATCGGCTTCGTCCTCGCCGCGACCGGCAACGGCGACATCCTCATCAACCTCGCGGTCTTCGGGGCGACGCTGTCCTACGTCCTGATGATGGTGGCGCACCAGGTCCTGCGCGTCCGGAACCCCGACATGCCGCGGCCGTACCGGACGCCGGGCGGACGGATCACCACGGGCGTCGCATTGGTGCTGGCGCTCGCCGCCGTCGTGGCCACGTTCCTGGTCGACGTCGTCGCGGCGCTCTGCGCGCTCGGCGCCTTCGCCGTGTTCATGGCCTACTTCGGGTTCTACTCACGCCACCACCTCGTCGCGTCGGCCCCGGACGAGGAGTTCGCGGCACTGGCCGCGGCCGAGGAGGAGATCGGATGAGCTGGACGACCACGCTCGGCGGGCACTCGTACGGCTTCGCCGACCTGCGCGAGCTGCTCGCCAAGGCGACGCCGGCGCGCTCGGGGGACGTGCTCGCCGGCGTGGCCGCCGAGTCCGCCGCCGAGCGGGTGGCCGCCCAGACGGTGCTCGCCGACCTGCCGCTCGCGCACTTCCTCGACGAGGCCGTCGTGCCCTACGAGGACGACGACGTCACCCGGCTGATCATGGACTCCCACGACGCCGCCGCGTTCGCGCCCGTGCGGTCGCTGACCGTCGGCGGCTTCCGGGACTGGCTGCTGTCCTGGGAAGCCGACACCACCGTGCTGAGCGACCTCGCGCCCGGGCTCACTCCCGAGATGGTGGCGGCGGTCAGCAAGCTCATGCGCGTCGGCGACCTGGTCGCCGTGGGGCGCAAGACCCGCGTCGTCACGGGCCTGCGCACGACCATCGGCCTCGAGGGCCGGCTGGCGACGCGCCTGCAACCCAACCACCCGACCGACGACCCCGTCGGCATCACCGCGTCGCTGGTGGACGGGCTGCTGCACGGCGCCGGCGACGCGGTGGTCGGCATCAACCCCGCCACCGACCGGCCGTCGACGGTGCGCGCGCTGCTCGAGCTGATCGACGACGCGCGCCAGCGGCTCGGGGCGCCGATCCAGTCGTGCGTGCTCACGCACGTGACCACCACGCTGGAGCTGATCGAACAGGGCGCCCCGATCGATCTCGTCTTCCAGTCCGTCGCCGGCACCCAGGCGGCCAACCGGGGCTTCGGGGTGACGCTGGACCAGCTGCGCGAGGCCCACGCCGCGGCGTCCGAGCTGCACCGCGGCACCGTCGGCAACAACGTCACGTACTTCGAGACGGGGCAGGGTTCGGCGCTGTCGGCCGACGCCCACCACGACGTCGACGAGCAGACCCTCGAGGCCCGGGCCTACGCCGTGTGCCGGGCGTTCGACCCGCTGCTCGTCAACACCGTCGTCGGCTTCATCGGCCCGGAGTACCTCTTCGACGGCAAGCAGATCCTGCGCGCCGGCCTGGAGGACCACCTCTGCGGCAAGCTGCTCGGCGTCCCGATGGGCGTCGACGTCTGCTACACCAACCACGCCGAGGCCGACGCCGACGACACCGACACCCTGCTGCTCACCCTGGGTGCCGCGGGCTGCTCGTTCGTGATCACCGTCCCGGGGGGCGACGACATCATGCTCAACTACCAGTCGCTGTCGTTCCAGGACGTGCTGCAGGTCCGCCAGACGCTCGGGCTGCGGCCGGCGCCCGAGTTCGAGGCGTGGCTGGGGTCGGTGGGGCTGCTCGACGACGCCGGTCGCGTGCCGCAGCTGGTGCCGGAGCCGATCCGGGCGCTGATGGGATGAGCGATGTCGATCCGTGGGACGCGTTGCGCGCCGCCACCCGGGCACGGGTCGGTCTCGGACGCGCCGGCGACGGCCTGTCCACCGCCGAGAACCTCCGCCTCGCCGCCGCCCACGCCCAGGCCCGCGACGCCGTGCACACCGCGCTGGACGCCGACGCGATCGTCGCCGCGCTCGGCGACCGGGCCGGGCCCGTCGTGCACTCGCAGGCCGCCGACCGTGCCGAGTACCTGCAGCGCCCGGACCTGGGGCGTCGTCTCGCCCCCGAGCACGGGCTCGAGGCCGGTGAGCACGACCTCGTCGTCGTGATCTCCGACGGACTCTCGGCCCGCGCCGTGCAGGACCACGCCGTGGCGGTGGTCGACGCCCTGCTGCCGCGGCTGGAGGGTTGGTCGGTGGCGCCGGTGGTCGTCGCCGAGCAGGCCCGGGTGGCGCTGGGCGACGAGATCGCCGTCGCGCTCGGTGGGCGGATGGTGCTCGTGCTCATCGGTGAGCGCCCAGGGATGTCGTCGCCCGACTCCCTCGGCGCGTACCTGACCTTCGAGCCGCGCCCGGGGCGCGTGGACTCCGAGCGCAACTGCGTCTCGAACATCCGCCCGCCCGACGGCCTGACCTACGACGGTGCCGCGGAGATCCTCGCCGCGCTCCTGACCGAGTCCTTCCGCCTGCAGCTCTCGGGCATCGGGCTGAAGGACACCGGCGCCGCCCTGCCGTCGGGAGCAGGCTGAGCGTCCTCGCCCATGATCACCGGGTCGAAAGGCACCTCGAGAGCGCGTTCCGAGGTGCGTCTCGGCCTGGTGATCTCGACGCTCGGGTGCCCGACCGTGCCCCTTCCGGAGTGTCAGCAGCGCGGGCGCACTGGCAGCACTGTCGAGAGATCGACATGGAGAGCACCCGCCCGCTCGGCCGGGACGCGCTACCGCTCGTCGGACCTCTTGCGCCCGGGAAGGCGGTCGACGACACGGCCGAGGCGCTCGGTCGTGCCCTGCAGCGGGGCGAGGGCGTCGGCGAGGACCTTGATCTGCTCGTCGAGGTTGTCGATCCGGCCGGCGAGGGTCCGCAGGTCAGGGCTGACCTTCTGCAGCTCGCCGGCCGCGGTCGACAGCCCGGCGTCGAGGTTGGCCAGGCGCGGCGGCACGTCGGGGAACGTGGTGTCGGCGTGACGGGCGAGGACCTCGATGTGCTCGATCGCCCCGCTCAGCTTGCGCACCTCGTCGACCGCGCCGGCCATCTGTTGCAGGGCCGGCGCGGCCTGGGCGAGATGGTGGAGGTCGGCGACCGCGGTGCCGAGCGCGTGCAGGTCGTCCACCGCGCCGCCGAGGGTCTCGAGCGTCGGGATCGCCTCGGCCAGCCGGACGACGGTGGGGACGGCGTCGGCGAGGCGCCCGACGGTGGGCACGCCCTCGGCGATGCGCTCGACGGTGCCGGTGGCGCCGGCGATCGTGCCGATGTCGTCGGCGGCGCCGGCGATCCGCTCCAGGGACGGGACCGCGCCCGCCAGGGTCTCCAGCTGGCCGGCCGCCTCGCCGATCTGCTGGAGGGCGGGCACGGCGCTCGCGATGACGTGCAGGTCGTCGGTGGCGTAGCCGAGGCGCTCGAGGGACGGCACGGCGCTCGCGAGGGCGGCGAGGTCGCCGCGGGCCCGGGCGATCTCCTGCAGCGCGGGGACGGCCTCGCCGAGGGCGTGGATGTCGGGCGTCGCGCCGGCGATCTGCTGGAGCGCGGGCACGGCGCTCGCGAGGGTCGCGATGGACTCGCGGGCCGCGGCGATCTCCTGCAGCGCGGGCACGGCCTCGCCGAGCGCGTGGATGTCGGGGGCGGCCCCGGCGATCTGCTGGAGGGCGGGCACGGCGCTCGCGAGGGTCGCGATGTCGCCGCCGGCCCGGCCGATCTCCTGGAGCGCGGGCACGGCGCTCGCCAGCGTCGCGAGGTCCTCGCGGGCCCGGCCGATCTCCTGCAGCGCCGGCACCGCCTCGCCGAGGACGCGGATGTCGGGCGCCGCGCCGGCGATCGCCTGCAGCGCCGGCACGGCGCGGGCCAGGGCGTGGAGGTCGTCGACGGCACCGCCGAGCCGGTCGAGGGCGTCGACGGCGTAGGAGAGGCGGGTGAGGTCGGGCGCGATCTCGTCGAGGGTGTGCTGGAGCCCGGACGCCACCGGCGCCAGCTGCTCCAGCAGTCGCACGAGCCGCGGCAACGCACGCAGGGCGTCGACGATGAGGGGGCTGAGGTCGGCGGCCGTCCCGGCGCCGGTACGGGCGAGGTCGGCGAGGCCCCGCACGATCGTCGGGCCCTGCAGCGTGAGCTCCACGGCCGTGCGGGTCGACGCGACGACGAGGGCGCGGGCGGTGTCCAGCACGCCGCTCGGCGGGGCCTCGACGGAGCGGGGCAGGGCGGGGCGGCTCATGCGGGACGGCTCCGGCTCGTGGTCGGGGTGGCGCTGGGGCTGACGGAACGGACGACGACGGCGGCGAGGACGGTCGTCAACGGGACCGAGGCGACGAGGCCGATGCTGCCCACCAGCGTCCGGACGACCTCCTGCGCCACGTCCTCCGCGGTGAGCAGGTCACCGAGACCCCGCCCCGCCAGCGCGAACAGCAGCAGCAGGGGCAGCGCCGCCCCGGCGTAGGCGAGCACGAGCGTGTTGACCGCCGAGGCGACGTGATCACGACCGACACGCATGGCGGCACCATAGAGGTCGGCGAGCCGCGCGGCCGGGTTCGCGCGGTGGAGCTCCCAGACGGCGCTGGTCTGGGTGACGGTGACGTCGTCGAGCACCCCCAGCGCGCCGATGATGACGCCCGCGAGCAGCAGGCCGCGCAGGTCGAGTCCCGGCCCTACCACCCCGGCGAGCTCCGAGGCCTCCTCGCCGAGACCGGTGAGGCGCGACAGCGCGGCGAAGAGCAGAGCGAGGACGCCGATGAGCCCGAGGCTGGCGAGCGTGCCGAGCGCCGCGGTCGCCGTGCGGGCCGACAGGCCGTGCGTCAGGGGCAGCACGATGCCGACGATCAGCCCGGACGCCGTGAGCGCGACCGGGACCGGCGGGCCCCCGGTGGCCAGGGCGGGCAGGACGAAGACCGCGAGCACCCCGAGCGTCGCGCCCAGGGCGACGAGCGCGGCGAGGCCCTGCCAGCGCCCGAGCAGCAGCACCGCGAGCGCGAAGAGGCCGCCGAGCAGGAGCAGCGGCTGGCCGCGCTGGAAGTCGACGATCGTGTACGTGAGGGCGTCCGCGGGATCCCCGCCGGACCAGCCGAGCACGACGGCGTCGCCGACGGCGAAGCGCGGCGAGCCGGGCGTGGTCGGCGCCAGGGTGACGATGGTGCTCCCGGCCGCCGGCCCGTCCTGCAGGCGGAGCGCGACGGCGACACAGCCCTCGCCCTCCCCGGGGGAGGGCAGGTTGGGGTCGGTGCAGTCGGACTCCCCGGCGGCGCGCAGGACCTCGGCGTCGACCGGGGTCTGCGCCCCGAGCCCGGGCGCGCCCTGTCCGGTCGCGGCCCGCTCCGCCACCCGGGCGTACTCGGACGGGGACGGGGCGAGCACCACGAGGCCCACCAGCACCGCGAGCCCGCAGGGCACGAGCAGGAGGGCCAGGAGCCGTCGCACCCGCGTGGCCGACGCCCCGTCCAGCGAGCCCCCGCCGTGCCCGTGCCCGTGGCCGTGGCTCGCCTCGAGAGGCGCGTCCGCGCGCCGCCGTCGCGTCGGCCGGGGAGTGTCAGCCTGGGGGCCACGCTGACGTTCAACGTCAGCGGATCCCCCCGCTCGCCGACGGGCCGGTCGGTCACGCGGCACCTCGATCGGACCCGTCACGGCGTCGTCGCCGGCGTCGTCCTCGACGGTCGCGGACCGCACGCGGCGCCCCGCGGGCCGGGAGGAGGTCACCCGGCCATCCTCTCCGGGAGCGATCCCGTCACGCGCCGGGGGAGGCGAGCTTCCCGCCGAGCCGCAACACGGAGTCCGGCGCCTTCTTCGCGAGCTTCATGAACGCCTCTCCGGCCCGGGCGCGGGCGAGCGATCCGTGCCCGAACTTCCGGCTCACGCCGCCCCGGTCGCCGGGCAGGTGGTGGTGCAGCGGGGTAGCGGTGGCCTCGGGCTCGGCCAGCGTGCGCCCGATGACCATCCGCTGGATCTCGCTCGTGCCCTCGAAGATCGTGTAGAGCTTCGCGTCGCGGTACCACTTCTCGACCGGGAGGTCGTCGACGTAGCCCCACCCGCCGCAGGTCTGGACGGCCTGCTCGGCGGCGCGGACGGCGACCTCGGAGGCCTTGAGCTTCGACATCGAGCCCTCGCCGGCCTGGAACGGGATGCCGTTGGCGGCCATCCACGACGCGCGCCAGGTGAGCAGCCGTGCGGCGTCGATGTCGGCGGCGAGGTCGGCGAGCGGGAACGAGACGCCCTGGTTGCCGATGATCGGGCCGCCGAAGGCCTCGCGCTCCCGGGCGTAGGAGCAGGCGTACTCGAACGACGCCCGCGCCACCCCGAGCGCCATGGCGGCGACCATCGGCCGCGTCTGCTCGAACGTGCCGAGCGCCGCGGGCTTGCCCTCACCGCGGCGCGCCTTCTCCAGCTTGTGCCTGAGCTTGTCCTCCCCGCCCAGGAGGTTCTCGGCGGGGATGCGGCAGCCCTCGAACCGCAGCTCCGCGGTGTGCGACGCCCGGTGCCCGAGCTTGCGCAGCCGCCGGACCTGCTCCATGCCCGGGGTGTCCTTGGGGACCACGAACATCGCCTGGCCCTTGGTGCCGAGCTCGGGGTCGACGACGGCGTTGACGATCGTGACGTCGGCGATCCCGCCGTTGCCGATCCAGATCTTCTCGCCGTCGAGCACCCACTCGTCGCCCTCCTTGCGGGCGCGGGTCTGCAGGTTGGCGACGTCGCTGCCGCCCTGGGGCTCGGACACCGCGAGTGCCGCGAGCTTGATGTCGCCGGGCTCGCCGAACATCTCCGGCGCCCAGCGGGCGAGCTGCTCCGGGGTGCCGGCCTGGTTCAGCGCGGACAGCGCGAGGGCGGGCAGCACCACCGTGAGCCCGATGCCGGCGCAGCCCCAGAACATCTCCTCGAGGAAGAGCGGGAGCGACAGGCCCGTGGGGTCGGCGATGAGGTCGGCGTAGAAGAGGGCGTTGTAGAAGCCCTCCTGCGAGGCCCGGTCGACGATCTCCCACGGGCACTCCTCGGCCGCGTCGTACTTCGTCGCGGCCGGCCGGACGACGTCCTCGGCGAAGGCGTGCGTCCGCCGGATCAGCTCGTGGTGGGCGGGCGTCAGTTCCAGGGTGAAGGCACTCATCGGCTGCTCCGTTCTGGTGTTACCGACTAGTACCGCGTACCGCTGGTACCGAAACCCGTGGGATCAGGGGCGCGGGAGGCCGATCGGGTTGGGAAACGGGACGGCGCCGGCGTCGACGACGGCGGTGACGAGCGGCCCGAGGAGCCCGGCGAGGCGGTCGGTGCCCGCCCGGCCGAGTGCCCGCCACGGCCCGGACGCGGCGCGGTCGGTGGCGCGTTCGACCTCGTCGCGGGCACGACGCCCGTCGTCGGTGAGGGCGCCGTTCGCATCGAGCCAGCCGCGCACGGCCAGCTCCTCGCCGGCCGCCGCCCACGTTCCCTCGTCGATCCGCCGGGAGTCCTGGAGGCTGTCCGACGACTCGTCGGCGGCGATCTTGAGCCGGTGTGCGGCGACCGGCCCGACGTCGTGGGCGACGAGCGCCGCGACGTGGCCGTCGCCCCGGTGCTCGCGCAGCGTCGTCGCGGCCTGCCACAGCGCGAGGTGCGGCGGGGCCGGGCGGGGGAGGGCCTGGTTCGCCGCCGCGAGGACGCGCCCGGCCGTGTCCGCGGCGTCGGCGGCCTCCCCGGCGAGCCGCGCGGCCTCCGCGACCGCCTCGGAGCCGACACCGCCGGGGAGGTCGGCGAGGAGGCGTCGCAGCGCCGCGTCGACGCCTGTCAGGCGCGCCTCGAGGCAGGTCGCGGGGGAGGCGAGCGCCCAGGCGTCGGGCAGCGCGCGGCGGATGCGGTCGGCGTGGAAGCCGTGGAACGACGCCCAGGCCACCTCCGGACCGACCGCTCCGAGCGGCGCCGCCCGCTGGGCGACGTAGCCCATCCAGAACCCCTTCAGGCCCACCGCGTCGGCGGCGGCGCGGGCCTCCGGGGCGAAGTACGTGACCGCGTGCAGGGGTTCGAGCAAGGTCCACAGGCGGCGGGCGTCGTCCACGGGCACGATGGTGGACGCCGGACGGGGGTTTGCCTACCGCTCGAACACGTGTTCGAATGGTGGGCGTGCGGTGGGACGAGCAGAAGGTCGCGGGAGGCCCCGAGGAGCTGCCGGGCATGCCGGCGCTCAAGGGCCTCGTGCGCAGCGTCCGCACGCCGGAGTTCGCGGGGATCACCTTCCACGAGGTGCGGGCGCGCTCGGTGCTCAACCGCGTGCCCGGGGTGTCGCCGATGCCCTTCGCCTGGACCGTGAACCCCTACCGGGGGTGCAGCCACGCGTGCACCTACTGCCTCTCGCTCGACACCAGGATCCTCATGGTCGACGGCACCAGCGTGCGGCTGGCCGACGTCCGGGTCGGCGATCTCGTGGTGGGCTCCGAGGTGCGCAGCAACGGCGTCCGGTCGCTGGTGCCGACGCCGGTGCACGCCGCGTGGACCACGACGAAGGCGGCCTGGTGTGTCCGTCTGCTCGACGGCACGGCGATCGTCGCCAGCGCCGAGCACCGCTTCCTCACGCGCCGCGGCTGGGTCCACGTGCGGCCGGAGGGCTGCGGCGGTGACGAGCGGCCGCACCTGCGGATCGGCGAGGCCCTGGTCGGCGCCGAGACCCTGGCCGACGAGGCGTTCCGCCGGCCCGGGTCGCCGCCGGTGGCCCCGGCGCCGCCCGGCGACGAGCCCGGCGGCCGCGTCGTCGTCGAGGTGGACGAGCTGCCCGGCGAGCGTGCCCTCGGCGACCTCACCACCGGCACCGGCGACTTCGTCGCCGACGGGGTGATCAGCCACAACTGCTTCGCCCGCAACACCCACACCTATCTCGACCTCGACGCGGGCGACGACTTCGACCGCCAGGTCGTGGTCAAGCTGAACGCGCCCGAGGTGCTGGCCCGCGAGCTGCGCGCGCCGCGCTGGGCCCGCGAGCACGTTGCGATGGGCACCAACACCGACCCCTACCAGCGCGCGGAGGGCCGGTACGCGCTGATGCCCGGGATCATCAAGGCCCTGGGGGCCAGCGGCACGCCGTTCTCGATCCTCACCAAGGGCACGCTCCTCGCCCGCGACCTCCCGGAGCTCGCGGCCGCCGCGCGCGACGTCCCCGTGGGGGTCGGGGTGTCGCTGGCCCTGCTCGATCCGGAGCTGCACCGCCGCGTCGAGCCGGGCACGCCGACGCCCCGGGCCCGGCTCGACCTCGTCCGCCGCATCCGCGACGCCGGGCTGCCGTGCGGGGTGTTCGTCGCCCCGGTCCTGCCCGGGCTCACCGACTCCGACGAGGCCCTCGACGCCCTGCTCGGCGAGATCGCCGCAGCGGGGGCGAGCGGCGCGTCCGTGCTCGCCCTGCACCTGCGGCCGGGCACGCGGGAGTGGTTCCACGCCTGGCTCGCCCGCGAGCACCCCGCGCTGATCGAGCGCTACGCCGCCCTCTACCGCCGCGGGGCCTATGTCGACGCGGCCTACCGCAAGGAGCTCGCCGCGCGCGTCGGGCCGCTGCTCGCACGCCACGGTCTCACCGGTGGCGGCCACGCCATGGGCGGCCGGCAGGGCGACGAGGGGCGGGAGACCGAGCGGTCGTGGCCGGAAGGTGCCGTGCCCGTGATCCCGGAGAAGGTGGTCGAGGCGCCCCCGGAGCAGCTGTCCCTGCTCTGAGGGCGGCCCTAGCCTCCGGGGCATGGACCTCGACGACGCCCGGCAGGTGCTGCGCGAGCAGCACCGTGCCGTCCTCGCGACCCGCCGCACCGACGGCGCGCCCCAGCTCTCGCCCGTGGTCGTCGGCATCGACGACGACGGCGCGGCGACGATCAGCACGCGCGAGACCGCCCTGAAGACGAAGAACCTGCGCCGGGAGGGGCGGGCGTGGCTCTGCGTCCTGCCCGACGGCTTCTTCGGCCGGTGGGTCCAGGTGGAGGGCGACGTCGAGATCGTCGAGCTGCCCGCGGCGCTGGACGGCCTGCGCGCCCTCTACCGGCAGGTGCAGGGCGGCGAGCACCCCGACTGGGCGGACTTCGACGAGGCCATGCACCGCGAGCGCCGGGTCCTCCTGCGGGTGCACCTCGACCGCGCGGGCCCCGACAAGAGCGGCTGAGATTCCGCGTCGACCCGGTCGATAGCCTGCAAGGTGACTCGCCCGACCGATCCAGGAGCACCACCGCCGATGATGCGCACGCACCCCGCCGGCACGCTGCGCGCCGAGCACGTCGGCGCCACCGTCACCCTCGCCGGATGGGTGGCCCGCCGCCGCGATCACGGCGGGGTCGTGTTCATCGACCTGCGCGACGCCTCGGGCGTGGTGCAGGTGGTGTTCCGGGCCGGCGAGGTGGCGCAGGAGTCGCACCGCCTGCGCGCCGAGTTCTGCGTGCAGATCACGGGCTCGGTCGAGCAGCGCCCGGCGGGCAGCGAGAACGCCGACCTCGCCACCGGGGACGTCGAGATCAGCGCCACGGCGCTGACGGTGCTCTCGGAGTCCGCGCCGCTGCCGTTCCCGCTCGACGAGCACGCGGAGGTCGGCGAGGACGTCCGCCTGCGCTACCGCTACCTGGACCTGCGCCGCGAGGGCCCGGCGTCGGCCATCCGCCTGCGCAGCCGCGCCAACAAGATCGCGCGCGACGTGCTGTCCGACCGCGACTTCCTCGAGATCGAGACGCCGACCCTGACCCGGTCGACGCCCGAGGGGGCGCGCGACTTCCTCGTCCCGGCCCGCCTGCGACCGGGGTCCTGGTACGCGCTCCCGCAGTCGCCGCAGCTGTTCAAGCAGCTGCTCATGGTGTCCGGGATGGAGCGCTACTTCCAGATCGCGCGCTGCTACCGCGACGAGGACTTCCGCGCCGACCGCCAGCCGGAGTTCACGCAACTCGACATCGAGGCGAGCTTCGTCGACCAGGACGACGTCATCGCGCTCGGCGAGGCGATCGTCGGCGCCCTGTGGTCGGAGCTCGGCGGCCACGAGATCCCGACGCCGATCCCGCGGATCTCCTACGCCGAGGCCATGGCCCGCTACGGCTCGGACAAGCCCGACCTGCGCTTCGACATCGAGCTGACCGAGCTCACCGAGTTCTTCGCCGACACCACCTTCCGGGTCTTCCAGGCGCCCTACGTGGGCGCGGTGGTCATGCCCGGCGGCGCGTCCCAGGCGCGGCGCACGCTCGACGGCTGGCAGGAGTGGGCGAAGCAGCGCGGCGCGAAGGGCCTCGCCTACGTGCTGGTGGGCGAGGACGGCACGCTCACCGGACCCGTCGCCAAGAACATCACCGACGCCGAGCGCGAGGGCCTGGCCAAGGCCGCGGGCGCCAACCCGGGTGACTGCATCTTCTTCGGCGCCGGCACGCGGGCCGAGGGGCGCGCCCTGCTGGGCGCCACCCGCGGCGAGATCGCGCGCCGCCTCGACCTCATCCCCGAGGGTTCCTGGTCGTTCGTCTGGGTCGTCGACGCACCCCTGTTCGAGGCCGCGGGCTCGACGGACGACGTCGCCGTCGGGTCGGGCACCTGGACGGCGGTGCACCACGCGTTCACCTCGCCCACCCCGGAGTGGATCGGCTCCTTCGAATCCGACCCCGAGAACGCGCTGGCCTACGCCTACGACCTCGTCTGCAACGGCAACGAGATCGGCGGGGGATCCATTCGTATCCACCAGCGCGACGTGCAGGAGCGCGTGTTCGCGCTGATGGGCCTCACGCCCGAGCAGCAGGAGGAGAAGTTCGGCTTCCTGCTCGACGCGTTCGCCTACGGTCCGCCGCCGCACGGCGGGATCGCGTTCGGCTGGGACCGCATCTGCGCCCTGCTCACCGGGGTCGACTCGATCCGCGAGGTCATCGCCTTCCCGAAGACCGGCGGCGGGTACGACCCGCTCACGGCCGCCCCGGCCCCCATCACCTCGCTGCAGCGCAAGGAGGCGGGCGTCGACGCTCCCGCACCCGGGACGCAGACGAAACCGGCGGCGCCGGTGAAGCCGCAGGAGCGACCGGTCCAGTGACCGTGGGACGCAGCGCCGCGGAGCTCGACCCGACGTCGCGGTGATCCGCCTGCGGGCACTCTGCCCGGATTCGGAGCCCGGCCTCGTCGACTCGGTGATCGACGTATTGGCCGGCGAGGCGGGTGCGGTGCACGTCGTGCGCCTGCGCGGCGTGATGGTGGATCCGCCCGGCGACGTCGTGGAGGCCGACATCGCGCGGTAATCCGTCGACGGCGTGCTCGAGGCCCTGCGCGGGTTCGGCTGCGGGCAGCGCGGGGGGATCGTGCTCGAGACCCTGGACACCGTCGTGTCCGACGCCGCCGACCGCGCCGACGAGGCCGCTCCGGGCGAGGGCGTCGACGCCGTGGTGTGGGACGAGCTGCTCGAGCGCACCGGGCAGGGCGCCCGGCTGTCGGTGACGTTCGTGGTCATGCTGACCATCGCGTGCCTGCTCGCGGCGGTCGGCGTCGTCACCAACTCCCCGGTGACCGTCGTGGGCGCGATGGTGCTGGGGCCCGAGTTCGGCCCGCTGGCCGCCCTGGCGGTGGCCGCGGTCCGGTGGGACGGTCCGAAGGCGCGTGACGCGGGCGTGGCGCTCGGCGCGGGCTTCGCCATCGCCCTCGCGGTCACCGCCCTCGCCGCGGCCGGGGCGGAGGCGATCGCCCTGATCCCCGACGACGTGCTGACCAACCTCTCCGGTGTCTCGTTCCTCTACCAGGTCGGACCGTTCTCGTTCGTGGTGGCGCTGCTGGCCGGGGTCGCCGGCATGGTCGCGCTGATCGCGGGGGAGAGCACCGGCGTCCTGGTCGGGGTCTTCATCTCGGTGACGACGGTGCCCGCGGCCGGGTTCGCGGGCGGTGGCCGTGGTGGTCGGCGACTGGGGGCGGGCACTGAGCTCGCTGCTCCAGCTGGCCGTCAACGTCGCCGGTGTCGTGCTGTCCGGACTCGTCGTGCTGCTCCTCGTCCGCCGCTCGCGGCAGCGCCGCGGGCTCCCCGATTCCCTCCCCGCGGGGCGCCCGGACCGGTAGACTCCTCCGGCTGATGGCTCCCCTGACGACGGACGACGCGGATACCTCGAACGGTCGCTCCACCGGCCCGGCCGGAGCGGACGATCGCACCACCGAGGTGCTGCACCTGGCCGAAGAGCTCCTCACGCGGCGTCACGGGGCCACGGTGCGCCTGGCGGATCCGGAGGACCTCGGCGGCAGCACGCGCTCGCTGGTCGTGCGGGTCCGCGTCGCCGAGAACCCGTTCTCGCTGCCGCGCACGCTCGTCGTCAAGCACTTCCTCGACGACCCGGGGGCGGGCGAGCAGAGCATCGACCGGTTCCACTACGAGGCCGCGTCGTGCCAGCTGCTGACGGCGATGCCGTCGGAGGAGCGGGCGAGCCCGATGCTGGTGGCCAACGACCCGGCCCACCGCCTGCTGGTGCTCGAGGACCTCGGGCGCTGCGCCACCCTGGCCGACCGCCTCGAGGAGCGTGACCCGAAGGCCGCCGAGCGCGCGCTGCTCGGCTGGGCCCGGGCGCTCGGGCGCATGCAGGCGGCCACCGCGGGCCGCGAGAACGACTTCGGGGCCCTGCTGCGCCGCTTCGGCGAGCGCACGTGGCGCGACCCCCTGGCCGACGACGCTCGCGCGGCGCTTGCGGAGGTGCCCGACCAGCTCGCCCAGCTGCTGCGGGTCGAGGCGGCGCCCGCCGGGGTGGCCGAGGCGCGCGAGGCCGCCCGCCTGCTGGGCGGGTCCGGCCACCGCGCCTTCAGCCCCGCGGAGGTCCGGCCCGACAACTGCCTGCTCACCGGCAGCGGCGCGCGCTTCCTCGACTTCGAGTGGGGCTGCTTCCGCGACGTCGCGCTCATGGGCGCCTCGCTGCGCCTGCCGCTGCCCAGCGGCGGCCCGGCGCGCGCCCAGCCGCCGGGCATGGCCGAGGCGATGGTCGCCGCCTGGCAGGCCGAGATCACGCCGGTCTGGGGCGAGCTCGCGGACCCCGAGGTCCTGCGTGAGCGCCTGCTGCAGGCCGAGGTGCTCTGGGTGTGGCTCTCGACCCGCGCGCTGCTGCCTGCCGTCGTGGGTGTCCGGCCGTCGGGCCGGGTGGCCCGCGTCGTCGTCGCCGACCCGGGCGAGGACGCGCCCGCGGTGCTCAGCGCGCTCTGGCGGCGCCTCGGCATGGACGCCGAGCGCGCGGGGCACGTCGCCACGGCCGAGCTCGCGGCGGCCGTCGTCGGCGCGCTCGGGCGCCACGGGGGCGAGGCCGTGCTGCCGTCCTACCCGGCGTTCGCCGGAGGCCGCCAGGAGTAGGGCCGGCTACGCCGCGACCAGCCGGGCGCGGTGGACGAACGCCTCCGCGGCCGGTCCGGTCCAGCTCAGCGCACCCGCGTCGCGCAACGACTCGGCGTCGCGGCGCCCCGCGAGCAACAGCAGGAGCCCGCCCGGATCGATCTCGACGGCGTCCGCGGCATCGGCTGTGTCCTCTGGGCGGGCCGGGACGACGGAGCCATGGGTGACGTGCACGGCGCGGTCGTCGCCGAGGCGCACCGCCACGCGCAGCGTCGCGTCGTCGGCCCCCACCGCCGCGACGAGCAGGCGCGGCAGCACACGCAGGACGAGCCGGCACGCCTCGCGGGCGGCCGCCTCGTGGTCGCGCAGGTCGGCCGGGGCGCCGAGGGCCGCGGTCAGGTCGTGGACGTGCAGGCACATGTCGAGGCACTGGGCGCCGAGCACCGGGTCGCCGCTCGTGCGGCCGGCCAGCTGGGTCTCCGCGCGGTGACGTGCGGCCGCGACGGCCTCGCGCAGCGTCTCCGGCCCGGCGTAGTGCACCCCGGTGAGGTGGACCGCGAGCTCTGCGACGTCGGCGGGCCCGACACCGGCGTGGGGCAGCGGCCGCGCCCAGTCGTCGGCCCGGAGCGCGCGGACGTTCTCGCCGGCCACGTCCCAGAGCCCCATCAGGGCCCGTGTCGCCTCGTCCATCGGTCCCAGCACCTCGTTCGCGGTCTTGCTCGGCGTCACGACCGGTGCCACCCTATGTGATACACACCACACGAGCAACGGGATCCCCTGGCCCCCGGGACCCTCGCCAGGGGGCGGCCATGGGCGAGTGCGAACCCCGGAACTTCCTGCGGCCGTGCCTGCTCCTGCTCATCCAGGAACGGGCCGCGCACGGGTACGACCTCGTGGAGCGACTCCACGCCTCGTTGATCGACGACACCGATGCCGGCGGCGTCTACCGCACCCTGCGGTCGTTCGAGCGCGAAGGCCTCGTCCGGTCGACGTGGAGCATCCCGGCCACCGGGCCCGCACGGCGGACCTACGCGCTGACCCCGGCCGGGTCGGACAGCCTGCGCCGCCAGATCGAGACGCTGGAGGCCACCCACCAGCTGCTGCACTCGTTCCTCGGGCGCTGCGGCCGCGCGATGGGATCGGAGGCGACGTCGTGACCTGGTTCCTGGCCTGCGAGACCTCCGCGCCACCGGCCGCAGTCCGCGCGCCCTGCGAGGGCCCCGTCTGCATCACCTGCTCCGACCAGGCGGTCCGGGTGACCGTGGTGGCCCTGCACCCCGACGGCACCGCCCGCGTCGACACCGGGGCCGGTGAGGAGGAGGTGTCCGTGGCCCTCGTGGACGCCGCGGTCGGTGACGTCGTGCTCGTGCACGCCGGGGAGGCGATCGCCGCGCTGGGCCCACCGTGAGGAGGGCCGGGCGGTGACGGTCCCGCCGCCGGTCCGCGTGCGCGCGCACCTCTCGGTCACCGGCATCGTGCAGGGCGTCGGCTTCCGGCCGTTCGTCCACGGGCTCGCCGGGCGGCTCGCCCTCGACGGGTACGTCGGCAACGACGACGCCGGCGTGGTGGTCGAGGTCGAGGGCGCGCCGGAGGCGGTGGAGGCGTTCGTCGTCGCCCTGCGCACCGACGCGCCGCCGTTGGCGCTGGTGGAGTCCGTGCGCCGCCGTCCGGTGGCGTCCACCGGAGCGCCCGGCTTCCTCATCGCGGCGAGCGCGACCGGAGCCGGGGGTCCACGCACGACGGTCTCGGCCGACACCGCCCCGTGCACGGACTGCCTGGCCGAGCTCGACGACCCGGCCGACCGGCGCCACCGCCACCCGTTCATCACCTGCACGAACTGCGGACCGCGGTTCAGTATCGTGTGCGACGTCCCCTACGACCGGGCGACCACCACCATGGCCGGCTTCCCGATGTGCCCGGCCTGCACCGCTGAGTACCACGACCCGACCGACCGCCGCTTCCACGCCCAGCCCGTCTGCTGCCACGACTGCGGACCGACCCTGCGCCTCGACGGCTCGTCCGACTCGTCCGACGGTGTGCTGACCCGCGCCGCGGCGCGCCTGCTGGCGGGGCAGATCCTCGCGGTGAAGGGCCTCGGCGGGTACCACCTCGCGGTGCGGGCCGACGACGAGGACGCGGTGGCCCGGCTGCGGGCGGCCAAGCACCGCGAGGACAAGCCCTTCGCGGTGCTCGCCGCCGACCTGGACGCGGCGGCGGAGCTGGTCGTCGTCGACGAGGACGTCGCGGGCCTGCTGACGTCGCGGCAGCGCCCGATCGTGCTGCTCCCGTGGCGCCCGGGGGCCGCCGTCGCGCCCGCGGTGGCCCCGGCGACGGGCGAGCTCGGGATCCTGCTCCCGCCGACCCCGTTGCACCGGCTGCTCGCCCGGGACGTCGACGTCCCCCTCGTGCTGACCAGCGGCAACGTCTCCGACGAGCCGATCGCCCACCGCGACGACGACGCCGCGGCCCGGCTCGCCCCGCTCGTCGACGGGTTCCTGACCCACGACCGCCCCATCCGGACCCGGGTCGACGACTCGGTCGCGAGGGTCGCGCGCCGTCGTGTCCTTCCGGTGCGCCGGGCCCGCGGGTACGCCCCCGAACCGGTGACGCTGGGATTCGCCGTCGGGCGGCCCGTGCTGGCCTGCGGGGGCGAGCAGAAGGTGACGATCACCCTGGCCGCCGGGACGCGGGCGTTCCTCTCCGCCCACATCGGCGACCTCGAGAACCTCGCGACGCTGCGGGCCTACACCGACGCGGTCACGCACATCGGGCGGCTCTTCGACATCGAGCCCGAGGTCGTCGCCCACGACCTGCACCCCGAGTACCGGTCGACGACCTACGCCCTCGACCGGGACGACCTCACGGCGGTCGGGGTCCAGCACCACCACGCCCACATCGCGTCGTGCCTGGCCGAGCACGGCCGGGGCCCCGACGACCCCCCGGTGCTCGGCGTCGCCTACGACGGCACCGGCTGGGGCCCCGACGGGACGATCTGGGGCGGGGAGCTGCTGCTCGCGTCACTGCGGGGCGCGGAGCGGGTCGGGCACCTCGAGACCGTCGGGCTGCCCGGGGAGCGGCGGCGGTCCGGGCGCCGTGGCGGATGGCGGCGGCCTGGCTGGGGGCGTCCGGGGCGGACCTCGCCGTGGCCCGGCGTCAGGAGCGGTGGGAGGCGGTCGCGACGCTGGCCCGCTCGGCGTCGACGCTGCGGACCTCGAGCGCCGGGCGGCTCTTCGACGCGGTCGCGGCCGTGCTCGGCGTCCGGGACACGACGACCTACGAGGGCCAGGCCGCGATGGAGCTGGAGCAGTACGTCGATCCCGCCGAGCGCGCGGCGTACCCGGTCGGCGAGGCCGTCGACGGCGTGATCCCGGCCGGCGACCTCGTGGCCGCCGCCGTCGCCGACGTCCGGGCGGGCGTCGAACGGGGCCGCATCGCCGCGCGCTTCCACCACGGCCTCGCCGACGCGACGGTCCGCGCGGCGGTCGCCGCGGCCGCGGAGCACGGCGTGACGACAGCCGCGCTGTCCGGCGGGGTGTTCGTCAACCTCGTCCTGCTCGAGCGCGTCCGCGCCGGGCTGGAGGCCGCCGGTCTGCGCGTCCTGGTCCACGAGCGCGTGCCGTGCACCGACGGCGGCCTGAGCCTCGGCCAGGCGGCGGTGGCCGCCTGCGCCCCCGCACCCACCAACCCCTCGTCGACGGAGGTCGATCGATGATGACGACGCTGACCCGGGAGGACGCGGTGGAGGCGTTCGCCCGGCGGAAACCGGCCACCACTGCCCTGGCCGAGGAGGCCGATCGCATCGCCGACGCCTGTCACGCGATGGCCGAGCGCTTCTCCCGCGGCGGGCGGCTGATCACCTTCGGCAACGGCGCGGCGGCCGCGGACGCCGCGCACCTCGCCGTCGAGTTCGTCCACCCGGTGATCGTGGGCAAGCGCGCCCTCCCGGCGGTCTCGCTGGTCACCGACCCCGCGACCCTCACCGGGATCGCCCGCCGCTCCGGCTTCGAGGACACCTTCGCCGCCCAGCTCCGGGCCCAGGCCCGCCCGGACGACATCGCGGTCGGGATCACCGTGGACGGGGAGTGCCCGAACGTGGCCCGGGCCCTCCGGGAGGCGCACGACCACGGCCTGCTCACCGTCGCCCTGATCGGGGGTGACGGGGGAGCGGTCGCAGCCGTGCCGGGCCTGGACCACGTGCTGCGGGTCCGTTCCACCGACCCCTTCGTGGTCAAGGAGATGCACGTGACGATCTACCACGTGCTGTGGGAGCTGGCGCACGTGTTCCTCGAGCGGGGGACCGCGCGGTGAGCGGCGTCGAGTCGCTCTACCCGTTCCTCTACCCCTGCGCCGACGAGGAGCCGAAGGACCACGCGGCCCGCGAGCAGGAGGTGTTCTCCGAGGTCCGCCGCTCCACGCGGGAGAAGGTCGCGGAGATCGCGGTGCTGCGCGAGCGGGTGCTGGCGAGCTACGCCGACGACCTCGTGACCTGCGCCGGCGAGATGGCGGCGGCGTTCGCGGCGGGCGGGCGGTTGTTCTCGTTCGGCAACGGCGGCAGCAGCACCGACGCGCAGGCGGTCGCCGAGATGTTCTCCGCACCCGGGGACCCGGGCGCCGGCCTCCCCGCGATCGCCCTCACCGCGGACGTCGCGGTCCTCACCGCCCTGTCCAACGACGTGTCCTTCGAGGTGGTCTTCGCCCGCCCGCTCGCGGCGTCCGGACGCGCCGGGGACATCGCCCTCGGGCTGTCGACGAGCGGCGGCTCGACGAACGTGCTGCGCGGGCTCGCCGAGGCGCGCCGCCGGGGCATGCTCACGGTCGGGCTGGCGGGGTATGACGGCGGCCGGATGGCCGAGGTCGACACCGTCGACCACCTGTTCGTCATGCCGTCGTCGTCCGTGCACCGCATCCAGGAGGCCCAGACCACCGTCTACCAGGTGCTGGGCGAGCTGACCCTCCGGGCCCTCAGCTGCCCTGATCGCCCGGCGGGAGGTCCGGGCTCCCCGGGGTGACCGACGGGTTCGGCTCGACGCCTTCGGCGTCCTGCGGATCTCCGCTGCCGTAGGGGCGCCCCGCCGCACCCTTCGTGCCCTCGCGGTCGGAACCCCGCTTCTCCTCGGCCGCGCGGGCGATGTCCTCGGCGCGGGCGTTGATGCTCTCGCCCACCCCGAGGGGGCCCTTCGGTGTCGTGTCGGTGTCCTTCATCCCCTCCGCCTCCTCCGGCGAGGGCTCGCGCCCGGGGCCCGGGGGCGGGGCGTTCGAGGCGTCGAACGCCCGCGCGGCGCCCTCCGCAGCGTCCTTCTCGGCGTCGTCCACGTCTCCTCCTCGTCTCAGCAGATGCGCGGCAGCGGGTCGCCGACGAGCATGTCGACGATCCGGGTGCCGCCGAACGCGGTGCGCAGGAGCACCAGCCCGGGCGGGTCGTCGGCGATGTGCCCGATGACGGCGGCGCCGTCGCCGAGCGGGTGGGCCCGGAGTGCGGCCGCGACGGCGTCGGCCCGCGAGGGGTCGACCACGGCGACGAGGCGGCCCTCGCAGGCGACGTAGAGCGGGTCGATCCCGAGCAGTTCCGACGCCCCGGTGACGACCTCGCGCACCGGGACCGAGGCCTCGTCCACCACGACCGCGACCTGGGACGCGGCCGCGATCTCGTTGAGGATGGTGGCGACCCCGCCGCGGGTCGCGTCGCGCAGCACCCGGACGCCGTCGCCACCGGCGTCGAGCAGGTCGGCCGTGAGCCCGTGCAGCGCGGCGGTGTCGGAGGAGAGGTCCGCCTCGATGTCGAGCTCGCCCCGGGCCAGCATGATCGTGATGCCGTGGTCGCCGAGCGGTCCGGACACGATCACCGCGTCGCCCGGGCAGGCCGCCGTGGCGCTGAGGGTGAGGGGCCGGTCCAGGAGGCCGACCCCGGCGGTCGTGATGAAGCAGCCGTCGGCCTTGCCCCGCGGGACGACCTTGGTGTCTCCGGTGACGATCTGCACCCCGGCGACGGCGGCCGCGCGCGCCATCGAGTCGGCGATCCGCCGCAGGTCGGCGACCGGGAAGCCCTCCTCGAGGATGAACCCGGCCGAGAGGTGCAGCGGCCGCGCCCCGCACATCGCGAGGTCGTTGACCGTGCCGTTGACCGCGAGGTCGCCGATGTCGCCGCCGGGGAAGAACAGCGGCGAGACGACGTACGAGTCGGTGGTGAACGCCAGGCGCGCCCCGCCCACCTCCAGCGACGCCCCGTCCTCGAGCTGTTCGAGGACCGGATTGCGGAACGCCTCGACGAACACGGCGTCGATGAGGGTGTGGGTGGCCTTGCCCCCGGCCCCGTGCGCGAGGGTGATGCGCTCCTCCCGCACCCGCGGCCGGCGCCGCCGCGCCCGCTCGATGCGCTCGAGCACCTGCTCCTCGCTGCGCAGGTGCTCGGCCCCGGCGTGCGTCGCCACGGCCTCCTCGGCCCAGCCGGCGTGGACCGTGGGGCTCGCGGGGACGCCGTTCGTGCTCATCGCCGCACCACCGGGTCCGCGAGCATCGTGGTGCCGCCGGCGCGGACGCGTTCGCGACTGAAGCGGCCGAAGTTGTAGTAGGCCGCGCAGGCGCCCTCGGACGACACCATGCAGGTGCCGATCGGCGTCTCGGGGGTGCACGCGGTCCCGAAGACCTTGCACTCCCACGGCTCGAGGACGCCCTTGAGCACCTCGCCGCACTGGCACGCCTTCGGGTCGGCGACGCGGACCCCCGGGACCGCGAAGATCCGTTCGGCGTCGAACCGCGCGTACTCCTCGCGCATCTGCATGGCGGACTGCGAGATGAACCCGAGCCCACGCCACTCGAAGTAGGGCCGGAGCTCCATCACCTCGCCGATGACCTCGAGCGCCCGCCGGTTGCCGTTCCAGGGCACCACACGGCTGTACTGGTTCTCGACCTCGCAGCGGCCGTCGTGCAGCTGGAGCATCAGCTGGTGCACCGACTGCAGGATGTCCAGCGGCTCGAAGCCCGCGGTGACGAGCGGCTTCCCGTGGCGGGCGGCGATGAACTCGTAGGGCCGGCAGCCGATCACGGTGGACACGTGGCCCGGGCCGAGGAAGCCGTCGAGGCGCAGGTCGGGCGAGTCGAGGATGGCCTTGATCGCCGGGATGATCGTGACATGGTTGCAGAAGATCGAGAAGTTCTCGATCCCCTCGCGGGCGGCCCGCAGGACGGTCATCGCCGTGGACGGGGCCGTGGTCTCGAAGCCGATGGCCATGAACACCACGCGGCGGTCCGGGTTGTTGCGCGCGATCTTCAGGGCGTCGAGGGGCGAGTAGACCATCCGGATGTCGGCCCCGGCCGCCTTGGCGTCGAAGAAGGACCCGTCCCCGCCGGGCACCCGCATCATGTCGCCGAACGCCGTCATGATCACGTCGGGCTGCTGCGCAATCGCGATCGCGTCGTCCACCCGGCCCATCGGGAGCACGCAGACCGGGCAGCCGGGGCCGTGGACGAGGCGGACCGATTCGGGCAGGTGGTCCTCGAGACCGTGCTTGTAGATCGTGTGCGTGTGCCCGCCGCAGACCTCCATGAAGGCGTACCGCCGGCCGGGCTCGCAGAGCGCGGCGATCCGCGCGGCCACCGATCGGGCCGTGTCGGCGTCGCGGAACTCGTCGACGAACTTCACAGCCCCTCCCTCCCGGTCGAGGAGCCCACGAACTCCTCGAGCTCCTGGTCGTAGGCCGGACCCATGGCGTGCAGCATCTCCAGCGCGGCGGCCGCCTCGGCCTCGTCGATCTTGGCCAGCGCGAAGCCGACGTGGATGAGGATCCAGTCGCCGACGGCCAGCTCCTCGTCCTCGATCAGCAGCCCGACGTTCACCTTCCGCCGGACCCCGGCGACGGAGACCGTCGCGAGATCGGTGTCTTCGTCGGCGAGCTCGACGAGCTCACCGGGGATGCCGAGACACATCAGCCCACCTCCTGCTCCGCGCGGTCCGGGGCGTCCCGGTCCGCGAGCGTGATCGACGCGAGGACGAGGTCGTCGCCCGCGACGAGCTCGAGATCGTGGCCCGCGCACGCCGGGCACGTGGTGATCAGTTCGGTGGCGGTGGCCTCCGCCGTGCACGCGCGGCAGCGGACCGTGACGTCGACCTCGACGACGTCGACGGTCGCGCCGTCGGCGACGCCGCCGTCGGCGATCATCGCGAAGGCCTGGTCGAAGACGGCTCGGTCCAGGCGCTGCAGCGCGCCCACGTGCAGGCACAGCGCGCCGACGCAGCGTCCCGCCGCCCGGGCGTCGACGGCCTCGAGGACCGCGGCCGCCACCCCGAACTCGTGCACGTCACATCGCCCGGATCCGCAGGTAGCGCTGCACGTCGGCGCGGTTGTCGTACGCGACCCAGCCGACGCTGCCGATCAGGCCCAGCAGCAGCAGTTTCTTGGTCATGGCGCTCCCACCTCGGTGAAGGGACGGTTCTCGGTCAGGCGGGCGACGATCCGGCCGACGGCCTCGACCGCCTCGTCGACCGCCGCGGCCACGGGCGGGCTCAGACCCATCCCGGCGCCGGCGTCGGCGGGGACACAGCCCAGGACGAGCACGCGGTCGACGCCGCCCGCGCCGACCCCGCGGGCCAGCGCCCCGACGAGCTCGAGGACGGCGTCGGGCTCCATGCCGTGCGGGTCGAAGGCCGCGTCGCCGGTGGCCGCCGCGAGGTCGTGCTCGACGAGGTGCAGCGTGCCGGGGGGACCCTCGCCCCCGTCATCGATCCGGGGGGCCGCGTCGACAACGACGAGAACCTCGTAGCCGTCGAGCACCTGGTAGGCGAGGTGCATGCCGCGGATGCCGACGTCGACGACGTCCACCGATGCCGGCAGCGCGCCGGGGTCGGCGAGCAGGCGTCGCGCCACCTCGGAGCCGAAGCCGTCGTCGGCGAAGAAGACGTTGCCGACCCCGGCGACCAGGATCCTCACCGCGATCCCTCCCTCGACGGCACCGCGAGCTCGTCGGGCCGGAAGTAGCGGAACCGGCCGTGGGTGGCCTGGAGGTCGGCGCCGGGGTCGTCGTCGATCGACACGGCGACGTGGGTGCCGCCGTCGACGTCGTGCAGGACGGCCTGCACGGTGGCCGTGGCGCCCCGCAGGAACGTGTCCTGCGCGTCGCTGCCGCGGCCCGGCACGAGGATCACCGAGCTGCCGCGCGCGACCGCGTGCCCGTCGACGACCGCCTCGTCGGAGTCGGGGTCCACCGAGGCGTCGGCACCCGGGTCCCACCAGGGCGTCCCCGGGGTGGCGATCGTCGGGATGTCGTCCGGCGCCCGGCCGTCGGGGCGGATCGCACCGTGCAGGCGCTCGAACATCGCCGGCCCCATGGCGCCGACCGCGTCGACGATGTGGGCGGCGCGCGGGTCGGTGGCCCGGGCCTCGCGCTTCTCGTCGTCGGTGAGGGCGAGGGTGCGCAGCGCGAGGATCTCGTCGTTCTCGGTGCCGTCGAACAGGTTCGTCGGGCTCTCCGGGGCGAGCTGCGGGTGATCCTCGAGGATGATCGGCGTCGCGAGCAGCAGCGAACCGTCGCCCGCTGGGCCCGCCAGCACCGGCCAGCTGTGCGCGTTGACGCAGGCCGCCACGGCGGGAGCGGCCCACTGCGGTGGGTCGGCACTGGAGAGGAACGCGCCGCGGTCGAGGCCCAGCACGGTGTGCGCGGAGATCAGGGCCGTGCGCAGGGCCGCCGCGCGCGGCGTGGACGGGTCCGCGACGGCGTCGTTGACCACGTCGAGGCGCAGCCGCAGCGCGCCGTAGGGCCCGGGGAGCGGCTCGGTCGCGAGCACCACCCGCCCGCTGACGGCCTCGGCGCGCCGGACGAGGTGCCCGTGCAGCGCGCCCGTCGCGTCGCGGATCTCCTCCGACGTCGTGGTGGCCGGGCACGTGACGTCGACGGTCACCGGGGCCTCGGCCAGGGACTCGAGTGCGACGGCGGCGTCGACCTGGCGCGGCACGCCCTCCTCCCAGGCGGTGTGGGGGACCCCGTCGACCTCGAGGCGGTCGTGCTCCCTGCCGTCGGGGTCGACGACGCTCCGGCGCTGGAGGCCGAGGAACCGCAGGCGCAGCCGCAGCGTCGCGCCGGGCCGGGCGTCGATCACGCACTCGGTGCGGCTGGCGGAGGGCTCGGCGAGGGCCGCCGACACCGCCGGCGGCACGAGGACCCCGAACTGCCAGCGCAGCGCGTTCTTCTGCGCCGAGGCGCGGTAGGGGTAGAGCAGGTAGCCCTCGAACAGCACGGCGTCGGCGATCGCGGCGACGGGGTCGAGGGGGTCGGCCGCGGTCATGGCTCGTCACCCGCCAGCAGTGCCGCGAAAGTCTGTTCCCAGGTGGGCAGCGCCCGCGCCGCGCGCCATGCACTGAGCTCGGCGAGCGTGTGCTCGGGAAGCCGCAGCCACGCCATCCCGTGCTGGTGGGCGTCCATCATGTCCGTCCACACGGCGACCGGCAGACGGAACGTGGCCTCCGAGTGCCACGGGACGAGCCCGATCTGCACCCCCGACGGCGCCTCGTAGAAGACGGTGCCGCTGAACAACAGGCGCATCGGGGCGTCACCCTCGTCGCCGACTCCGCGGAAGTACCGGGTGGTCGCGACGTCGGTGTCGAAGGTCAGCGGGACCTCGAACACGACCTCCTGCTCGCCGGAGAACGACGGCGTCACCGTCGACACGGTCGCCAGCTGCATCGGGTTGAGCGTGCGGCCCCAGCGGGACGGGTCGCCGAAGAGCTCGACGAGGCGTTCCTGCTGGTCGGGGGAGTAGCGCCGGGCGGCGGGCTCGAGGCGGATCTGGGCGCGCAGGGCGAGGGCGTGCACGCGCGTGCCGGTGGTCTCGGTGATCGTGGTGTGCAGCCGGAGGGTCGGGCCGGCGGCCTGCGGGTCGTGGTCGGCGCGCGCGACGGCGAACCGGAACGACGGTCCCGGCGCGGCGCGGGGGAAGGGCAGCGTCATGGGCGCACCCGCCGCACATCGCGGGCCCGCGCGCGGGCGTCGTCGAAGAAGCGGTCGATGTGGATCCACGCCTCGGCGCCGCCGTCGAACCCCCGCCAGTGCCGCCGGACCAGGCCGACGAGCCGGTAGCAGGCGTCGACGGGCACGAGCAGGCACTCCGATCGCGTCCCCCTGTCGGCACTGTGGCGCACCAGCAGCGCCTCGACGTCGGGCTCGAGCATCGCGCCGAGCAGGCCGGCGCCGACGCCGTCGACGAACTCGGACAGGTCGAGCTCGCTCTCGGTCGCGCCCGCCGGGCTCGGGTAGCAGGCCACCACCGCGTCGTCCTGCACGGAGTTGCGCAGGAAGAACGCCATCCCGACCGGGATCTGCAGGGCGTCCCACTGCGCGTCGGCGAGGCTGAACTCCGGGTCGTACCGGTAGCGGTCGGGCACCGTGCGGTACGCCGTGCCGGCCATCTCGCGGGTGCGGTCGACGAAGAGCAGCGCGCACGGGCGGCACGCGCACTTCAGCGCCCGGCCGGCGACGTCGACGAGGTGCGGGTGCTCGGGGGCGACCTCGCCCGCGCACAGCTCGCAGCGCTCCACCGCCGGATCGACCGACGGGGCCTGTCGGGGCGCCAGGAAGCGGCGCAGCGAGGCCGTCACGACCCCGCCACGGAACTCGGGGGCCGCACCCCGATCTGCAGCAGCGCCGGCCCGGCGGGCTCGGTGACGAACTCGACGGCGACGACCTCCGGAGCCAGCTCGGACACGGCGGTCCGGACGACGTCGCGCACCGTGTCCGACGACGAGCCGCAGCCCGGCGCCAGCGCGACGTGGACGGTGCCGGTGTGGGTGTCGACGCGCTCGAGGCTGATGCCGGAGCCGTGGTGGCCCAGGCGCCGCCGGGCCGTGTCGACGCCGTGGCCGACCCGCGTCGGGAGGTCGACCGGGTGCAGGTCGTGCAGGGCGAGCAGCGCCGCCACGAGCGGGTCCGCGGCGAGCCGGTGGACCAGCGCGTCGCCCGACCCGAGCCGGACGATCGACACCATCTGGGCGAGGCCCGCGCCGTAGAACTCCATGAGGACGCGCACGAGGTCCTCGCCGGCCTCCCGCGCGGCGGGGTCGGCCGACATCCCGTCGAGCAGTGCGGCGATGCGCTCGGCGACCCGTTCGGTCTCCGGCGGCTCCATCAGGGCAGGTTCAGCTGGGTCGGTGACGTCTCCCGGTGCAGCTGCTTGCCGTTGCCGAGGTACATGTGCACCCCGCACGGCAGGCAGGGGTCGAAGCTGCGCACCGCGCGCATGATGTCGATGCCCTTGAAGGTGTCCGGGCCGTTCTCCTCGAAGATCGGGGTGTTCTGCACGGCGTCCTCGTACGGGCCGGGCGTGCCGAACTTGTCGCGGACGCTGCCGTTCCACGGCGTCGGCGGGTACGGGTGGTAGTTCGCGATCTTCCCGTCGCGCACGACCATGTGGTGCGAGAGGACGCCGCGGACGGCCTCGGTGAAGCCGACGCTCACCGACTCGTCGGGCACGACGAACGACTCCCAGGTCTTGGTGTTCCCGCCGCGGACCTCGGCGAGCGCCTTCTCCAGGAAGTGCATCGCCGCCGCGGCGGCGTAGGCCTGGAAGTAGGTCCGGGCGCGGTCCCGCTCGATGGCGTTGGACAGCGGACGCCCCTGCTTGTCGACCGGCGGGGTCCACGTGAACGTCGTCTCGGGCTTCGACACCGTGCGCGGGAGGTTGAGCTCGACGCTGTGTCCCGTCGACCGGACGTAGCCGCCGGCGTCGACCAGGCCGGCGAGCGCCGTGACCCAGAGCCGGGGCAGCGGGCCGCCGCCGGTGTCCATCGCGAGGTGGTCCGTGCCGTCGAACCAGCGCGGCGACATCGTCCACGAGTACTTGTCGTCGAAGTCGCGCTTCTGCGGCGCCGGGATCGTGTGCTGGTTCCAGGGGTGGTCCATCGAGACCGGATTGCCGAGCGGGTCGCGGTCGACGAACTTCTCCTGGTCCTCCCAGCCCCGGTAGAAGGAACTGCCCAGCAGGATGCGGATGCCGAGGTTGATGTCGACCAGGTCGGTGGTGACGAGCTTCCCGTCGACGATGACCCCGGGGGAGACGAACATCTTCCGTCCCCAGTTCGACATCGTCTTGTAGTCGAAGTCGCAGTGCTCCGGGTCGTTGAACGCCCCCCACGACCCGATGATGACGCGGCGGCGACCGACCTCCTCGTAGCCGGGAAGGGCCTCGTACATGAAGTCGAAGAGATCGTCGTGCATCGGCACGACCCGCTTCATGAATTCGATGTACCACATGAGCCGGGTCATGTAGTCGGTGAAGAGCTGGATCGTCGCCACCGTGCCGACCCCGCCGGGATAGAGCGTCGACGGGTGGACGTGTCGCCCCTCCATCAGGCAGAACATCTCGCGTGTGTAGCGGGAGACCTTCAGCGTCTCGCGGTAGAACTCGCCGGTGAACGGGTTGAGGGCCCGCATGATGTCGCCGATGGTGCGGAAGCCGTGGTCGTCGGCGTGCGGGCTCGGTGTGCGGTTCGCGAGCTCGAGGACCCCGGGGTTCGTGTCCGCGACCATCTTCTCGCAGTAGTCCACGCAGGCGAGATTGTCCTGGTAGAGGTTGTGGTCGAACATGTACTCGGCGGCCTCGCCGAGATTGATGATCCATTCGCCCAGGTGCGGCGGGCGCACCCCGTAGGCCATGTTCTGGTTGTAGACCGAGCACGTCGCGTGGTTGTCACCGCAGATTCCGCAGATCCTGCTCGTGATGAAGTGCGCGTCCCGCGGGTCCTTGCCCTTCATGAAGATGGAGTAGCCACGGAAGATCGACGACGTCGAATGGCACTCGGCGACGCGTTTCGCCGCGAAGTCGATTTTCGTGTAGATGCCCAGACTGCCGACGATGCGCGTGATCGGGTCCCACGCCATCTCGACGAGGTCGGTCTTCTTGCCGGTCGTGCTCTTCGGTGCCACGGCGGTCATCGCGGGCATCCCTTCGGCGTGGTGGTCGTCAGGGGAGTTCGTGCGCGCGTCAGAACGCGGTGGGCCTGTATCCGGTCGTCAGCTGCCGCCCCGGGCGACGCCAGCGCGGTTCCTTGTCGACGGTCTTCGCCGTGATGTCGCGCAGCTTGCGGATCACCACGCCGTAGGCACCGCTGGCGGCGCCGGAGACCTTGCTGCCCGGCGGGGCGTCCATGAACGGCATGAACTTGTCCGGGAAGCCGGGCATGGTGCAGCCGATGCAGATGCCGCCCACGTTGGGACAGCCGCCGACGCCGTTGATCCAGCCGCGCTTGGGGACGTTGCACTTCACGACCGGACCCCAGCAGCCGAGCTTGACCAGGCACTCCGGTGAGCCGTACTCGGTGGCGAACTGGCCCTGCTCGTAGTAGCCGCCGCGGTCACAGCCCTCGTGCACGGTGGCGCCGAACAGCCATGTCGGGCGGCCGGCCTCGTCGAGCGGGATCATCGGGGCGTCGCCCACGGCCTGGTAGAGCAGGTAGAGGATCGTCTCGGAGAGGTTGTCCGGGTGCACCGGACAGCCCGGGACGTTGACGATCGGCAGGCCGGCGGAGGACTTCCAGTCCCAGCCCAGGTAGTCCGCGACGCCCATCGCGCCGGTCGGGTTGCCGGCCATGGCGTGGATGCCGCCGTAGGTCGCGCAGGTGCCGACGGCGAGGATGCCCAGGGCCTTGGGGGCCAGACGGTCGATCCACTCGCTGGTGGTCATCGGCTGCCCGGTCACCGGGTTGTTGCCGAAGCCGCACCAGTACCCCTCGGACTTGATCGACTCGTTGGGGATCGAGCCCTCGATGACGAGGACGAAGGGCCCGTCCAGCTCGCCCCGCTCGGCCTTGAAGAACCAGTCGATGAAGGACTGGGAGCCGCCGACCGGGCCGGACTCGAAGTCGATCAGCGGCCAGTGCACCGCGACCGTCGGCAGGCCCGGGAGAGCGCCGAGCGCGATCTCCTCGATGCTCGGCTGGGTGGCCGCGGTGAGGGCCACCGAGTCCCCGTCGCACGACAGCCCGGCGTTCATCCAGAGGATGTGCACGGTGGTGTCGCGATGGTCGGCGAACGTCGTCACGAGGTCCCCCAGCTGGTCGACGGCGAGCCAGCAGGTGGTGGGCTGCCGACCAAGAGAGGCTGACAGTGACGCCGGTCACCGGTAAGTGACGCGATCACCTAGGTGACCGTGCGGGCCGCCGCTACGAGGAGTACGGATCGGGTATGAGCACCGCCGACAGCGTCATCAGCAGGGCCCAGGAACTCCAGCGTCTGCACAGCGACCCGGAGCTGCTCGTGGTCGTCAACGTGTGGGACGCGATCACGGCGACCACGGTCGCGAACACCCCCGGCACGAAGGCCCTCGCCACGGCGAGCCACGGCATCGCCGCCTCGCGCGGCTACCCCGACGGCGAGGTCATCCCGCGCGACGAGATGATCGCCGAGGTCGGGCTCATCGCCCGCCGGACCGAGCTGCCCGTGAGCGCCGACCTCGAGGCCGGCTACGGCGACCCGGGCGGCACGATCGCCCGCGCGATCGACGTCGGGATCGTCGGCGCCAACCTCGAGGACCAGCTCAAGCCGCTGTCCGAGGCGGTGAAGGCCGTCGAGGCGGCGGTCGCGGCGGGCGAGAAGGCCGGCGTCCCGTTCGCCCTCAACGCCCGCACCGACGCGTGGGTGCGCGGCGGCGACCGCGACCCGAAGGTCATCCTCGACGACGCGATCGAGCGCGGCCGCGCCTACCTCGAGGCCGGCGCGACGTCGTTCTTCGTGCCCGGCAAGCTCGACGAGGAGACGATCCAGGCGCTGGTCGCGGAGCTCGGCCCGCAGAAGGTGAACGTCATCGGCGTGCCCGGGGTGCCGAGCACGATGCGTCTCGGCGAGCTCGGCGTCGCCCGCTGCTCCTTCGGCCCGTGGAGCCAGAACGTCGCCCTCACGGCCCTGGCCAAGCTGGCCGAGGACGCCTACGCCGGCGGCGGCCTGCCCGACGGCACGCGCAAGCTCAACTAGCCATGTGAGAACTTTCCGCCCCTATCGGGGCGGAAAGTTCTCACGTATGGGTGGCGAGGAAGCGGCCCATGCGCTCGAGGGCCTCCTCGAGCAGGGGGAGCGCGGTGGCGTAGGAGCAGCGGACGTGGCCCTCGCCCGAGGGGCCGAACACGTCGCCCGGCACCACCGCGACCTTCTGCTCCTCGAGCAGCTGTTCGGCGAAGTCCTGCGACGACAGCCCGCTCGAGCGGATGGACGGGAACGCGTAGAAGGCGCCGCCGGGCTCCGGGCAGGTCAGCCCCAGCTCGTCGAGACCCTTGACGAACAGACGCCGGCGCCGGTCGTAGTCGGCGACCATCTCGGTGACGTCGGGGTCCGCGCTGCGCAGCGCCTCGATCGCGGCGACCTGGCTGACGTGCGGGGCGCAGAGCATCGTGTACTGGTGGATGCGGTGCATCAGCGCCGCCAGGGGCTCGGGCGCGCAGACGTAGCCGACCCGCCAGCCGGTCATCGCGTAGGACTTCGAGAAGCCGTTGAGCACGACCGTCCGGTCCCAGGCGCCGGGCACCGCCGCGGTGCTGGTGTGCGTGCCGGTGTAGGTCAGCCGGTCGTAAATCTCGTCGCTGACCAGCCAGAAGTCCTCGCGCTCCGCGAGCGCCACCAGCGCGGTCAGGTCCGCGGCGGACTGGGCGGCGCCGGTGGGGTTCGACGGCGACCCGAACAGCACCGCCTTGGTCCGCGGGGTCACCGCCTCGGCGATCTGCTCGGCGTCGAGCCGGTAGCCCTGCGCCGGGTCGCTCGCCACCGGTACGGCCACGCCGCCCGCGAACGCCACGCACGGCTGGTAGGCCACGTACGACGGCTCCGGGACGATCACCTCGTCGCCGGGGTTCAGCAACGCGCGCAGCGCCAGGTCGAGTCCCTCGGAGACGCCGGAGGTCACCAGGCACTCGTCGGCGGGCCGGTAGCTCGTGCCGTGGCGCGTCTCGAGGTCGGCGCAGATCAGCTCGCGCAGCTCGAGCAGCCCCGAGTTGCCGGTGTAGGTGGTGGCCCCGCGCGTCAGCGCGTGGATCGCCGCCTCGCGCACGCCCCACGGCGTCGGGAAGTCGGGCTCGCCGACGCCCAGGGTGATGACGCCGGTCATCGTCTGGGCGAGGTCGAAGAACTTGCGGATGCCCGAGGGCGGGCAGGCCTCGACGACCCGCGACAGGGGCTTCTGCGGCGCACCCATCAGGGCATCACCGACAGCCGCTGGTCGGGCTCGGGCTCGGTGAGCAGCTGGTGGTCGTCCTTGTAGCGGCGCAGCAGGAAGTGGGTGCTCGTCGCGGTGACGCGCTCGACGCCCGACAGCTTCTGGGCCACGAAGTCGGCGACCTCCTTCATCGAGGAGCCCTCCACCTCGACCCGCAGGTCCTGCGCGCCCGACACGAGGTGCACCGCCCGGATCTCCCGGAACCGCGCGATCCGCTCGGCGACGTCGTCGAACCCGCGACCCCGCTCGGGGGCGACGGTGACGTCGACGAACGCGGTGACGCGCTCGTCGCCCGCGCGGTCCCAGTCGACCACCGTCTTGTACCGGCGGATGACGCCCTCGGCCTCCCAGGCTGCGATCGCCGCGCGGACCTCGTCCTCCGGGATCCCCGTGAGGCCCGCGATCCGTTCCGGCGTGGCGCGGGCGTCGGCCTCGAGCACGGTCAGGATCTCGCGCATGGACAGGACCCTAATCTCTCCGCCGGGTGACCGCCGGGGTCCCGGCATGCGGGGGCCGAGGTGGGCGGAGCGTGGGCCCCTCGGCGGCGAATGCTTCGGAAATCGAAGCGTTGCCACGGAGGGTCGGACGCCTCCGGGCCGATCCCCGCGGCTGGGGCCGTGGGCCCGTCGGAGCGGCAGGCCATCATGGGCGCATGGGTGAGGACGGGCTGTTCGATGTCGAGGTGCCGGAGGCACCGGTGACGGGCCCCGATCCGGACCGGCCGGTCACGCGCGGCACCGTCGAGGACCGTCCCGCCCCCACCAGCGGTGACGGGACGCCGCTGGCGGTCCGGATGCGCCCCGCGAGCCTCGACGAGGTCGTCGGCCAGGACCACCTGCTCGCGCCGGGAGCGCCGTTGCGCCGCCTCGTCGAGGGCGCCGCCCCGGCGTCGGTCGTGCTGCACGGCCCGCCGGGGACGGGCAAGACGACGCTCGCCCGCCTGATCTCCCAGGCCACGGGCCGGGCGTTCGAGGCGCTGTCCGCGCTCAACGCCGGGGTCAAGGAGGTGCGCGGGGTCATCGAGGTCGCCCGCCGCCGCCTGGCGGCCTCCGAGCCACGACGCACCGTGCTGTTCATCGACGAGATCCACCGCTTCTCGCGCACCCAGCAGGACGCGCTGCTCGCGGCCGTCGAGGACCGCGTGGTGCTGCTCGTCGGCGCCACCACCGAGAACCCGAGCTTCTCCGTCGTCGCCCCGCTGCTGAGCCGCAGCCTCGTCCTCGGCCTGCACGCCCTCGACGACGAGGCCGTCGGGCTGCTGCTCGACCGGGCCGTCGCCGACCCGCGCGGGCTGGGCGGCGCGGTGACCCTGGACCCCGACGCCCGCGCCCACCTCGTCCGGCTGGCGGCGGGCGACGGCCGGCGCAGCCTGACCGCGCTCGAGGCCGCCGCCGACGCTGTGGGTAACGCCGGACCCCTGACCCTCGCCGACGTCGAGCGCGTGGTCGACGAGGTCGCCGTGCGCTACGACCGCGCCGGCGACCAGCACTACGACGTCATCTCGGCGTTCATCAAGTCCATCCGCGGCTCGGACCCGGACGCTGCCCTGCACTACCTCGCCCGCATGATCGTGGCTGGGGAGGACCCGCGGTTCATCGCGCGCCGCCTCGTCGTCCACGCCAGCGAGGACATCGGGCTCGCCGACCCCACCGCCCTGCCGGCCGCGGTCGCGGCCGCCCAGGCGGTGGCCCTGATCGGCCTCCCCGAGGTACGCATCAACCTCGCGCAGGTGACGATCCACCTCGCGACGGCCCCGAAGTCCAACGCGGTGATCACCGCCATCGACGAGGCCATGAGCGACGTCCGCCAGGGCGCCGCCGGTCCGGTGCCCCCGCACCTGCGGGACGGTCACTACGCGGGGGCCGAGGCCCAGGGCAACGCGGTCGGCTACGCCTACCCGCACTCCGACCGCGCCGGGGTGGTCGCCCAGCAGTACCCGCCCGACGAGCTCGTGGGCCGTGACTACTACCGCCCGGCGGGCCGGGGCGACGAACGGAACCGCGGCGAGCGGCTCGCCCGGCTGCGCGAGGTGGTGCGGGGAGGCGGGCCCGAGCGATGAGGACCCCAGGTGCGCCCCCCGGAAGCACCCGTGGCCGGCGTCGCTGCGGGCCCGCCTCGTCGTAGCCTTCCCGCTGTGATCCCCGACGGTTCGCGACGCGGTGTCCGCCGCTGTCCCGGACACCGTCCGGACGCCCATGACCTGCGACGACGCCGACGCCCCGGACAGGCGGCGCGGTGAGCCCCGGCGACACCCCCGCGCAGTTCTGCGCCGATGTCCTCGCCGCGATGCAGCGCCGCGGCGTCTCGTTCCGGCGTGCGGAAGGGCTCTCGGGCTGGGGGAAGTCGACGATCGCGGCGGCGACGCGCGGACCCGGGCTGCCGAACGTCGACCTCGTCACCGACGTGCTCGCCGCGATCGGTGTCGAGCCGGCCGACGTCGAGGGCTGGCGGGCCCGTCACGAGGCGCTGCGGGACACGGCTCCCGCCGCACCGCCGGAGGACGAGAGGCCTCACGGGGCCGCCCCGACCGCACCGCGCACCACGCGGCGGCGCGTCGAGATCGCGGTGTTCGCCGCCCTCGTCGCGCTGGTCGTCGGCCTCGCGACCGCACTCGTCGTCGTGCTGACGAGCCCGCCCGACGTCGAGACCCGCACCGTCGTGGTGCAGAACAAGGTGGCGATCGGGGAGGGCCGGCTCGTCGAGGACCGCACGCCGTCGTACCTGGGGGAGCGGCCCGTCGCGCGGTGCGCGAACGTGCCCGGCTGCACGATCCCCGGCACCGACGTGGGGACCGGCGCCACGTTCGTCGCGGTCTGCCAGCTCACGGGTGAGTCGATCACCAACGCCGACCTCACGTCGACGAGCATCGGGCAGAACCCGAACGCGGCCGTCTCGGAGCTCTGGCTGGGCGCGCGGGCCCCCGACGGGCGGGTCGGCTACATCTCCGAGGTCTACCTCGCGCCGGCCTACCGCGGGGGTCTCGGACTACCCCCGTGCTGATCACCGTCCCCCGGAGAGGTCCGGACGGCGCACGGTAACCTGCCGCCACCTGCGCCAGGTGTCGGCCGACGACCCTGCCCTGTTGGGTGGTGTCGCCGGCCGGCGGTCCGGGGACCTGTATCGCACCCAGCACCGAGGAGGACCCGTGTCGGTCGGCCAGATCGCGGCGATCATCGCCGCGGTGGCGTTCGTGATCCTGGTGGTGCTGCTCGCCATCCCGTTGATCAAGCTCGGTCGCACGCTCGACGAGGCCACGATCGCGATCCGCAAGACCCACGAGGGCACCGAGCCGCTGCTCTCCGACGCCGGGGTCACGCTCACCACGGTGAACACCCAGCTCGAGCGCGTCGACGGCGTCACCGCCAGCGCCCAGGCCGTCGCCGCCAACACCAAGGCCCTGAGCACGCTGTTCACCGCGACGCTCGGCGGCCCGCTGATCAAGGTCGCGGCGCTGTCCTACGGCATCCGCAAGGCCCAGCAGGCCCGCAAGCTGAAGAACGCCCCGCCCCCGAAGAAGTCGAAGCGGAGTGCCCGCGCATGAAGCGTCTGTTCTGGGTCGGTGTCGGGGTGGCCGTCGGGGTCACCGCGACCCGCAAGGTCAACGCGATCACGCAGAAGGCCACGCCGGCGGGGATCGGCACCAGCCTCGGTGAGGGGCTGCGCGAGCTCGGCGCCGGCCTCGGGGCGTTCGGCGCCGAGGTGCGCGCCGGAATGAACGAACGCTCCGACGAGCTGTACGCGATGGTGGAGGACACGACGGAGATCCCGGTGCGGCCCGAGCCCGCCTCGGACGCCCGTCACGCCCGAGCGCCGCGGCGGGGAGCTTCGCACGCCCGTTGAGGCCCCCGCGCCCGCCCGCCCCCACCCGCATCTCTGCGAAGCAGGACTGACGTGCAGACCCACGAGATCCGCCGACGCTTCCTCGCCCACTTCGAGAACGCCGGCCACACCCCCGTCCCCAGCGCCTCGCTGATCCTCGACGACCCGACCCTGCTGTTCGTCAACGCGGGGATGGTGCAGTTCAAGCCGTACTTCCTCGGCGAGGCCCCGGCGCCCTACGACACGGCCACGTCGATCCAGAAGTGCGTGCGCACCGGGGACATCGAGAACGTCGGCCACACCACCCGCCACAACACGTTCTTCCAGATGGCGGGCAACTTCTCGTTCGGTGACTACTTCAAGGAAGGCGCGATCCGGCACGCCTGGACGCTGGTCACCGGCACCCTGGACGACGGCGGGTTCGGCTTCGACCCCGAGCGCGTCTGGGTCACCGTCTTCGAGAACGACGACGAGGCCGAGCGCCTGTGGCAGGAGGTCGCCGGCCTGCCGCCCGAGCGCATCCAGCGCCGCGACGGGCGCGACAACTACTGGGACATGGGCATCCCCGGCCCCGGCGGGCCGTGCTCGGAGATCTACTACGACCGCGGTCCCGAGCACGGGCTCGAGGGCGGCCCGGTGGTCGACGAGGACCGGTACGTCGAGATCTGGAACCTCGTCTTCATGCAGGACATCCGCGGGGAGGCGAGCCCGAAGTACGGAGCCGCCCCCATCGGCGAGCTCCCGCAGAAGAACATCGACACCGGGCTCGGCGTCGAGCGCGTCGCGTTCCTGCTCCAGGGCGTGGAGAACGTCTACGAGACCGACCTGCTGCGCCCGGTGATCGACCGCGTGCAGGAGCTCTCGGGCCGCTCCTACGACGAGGGGACCGAGGAGCAGGGCGTCCGGTTCCGGGTCATCGCCGACCACGTCCGCACCGGCGCCATGCTCATCGGCGACGGCGTCGTGCCCGGCAACGAGGGTCGCGGCTACGTGCTGCGCCGCCTATTGCGTCGCGTCGTGCGCAACGCCCGGCTGCTCGGCATCACCGAGCCGGTGCTCGTCGACCTCGTCGGCATCGTGCGCGACGCCATGGGTCCGTCGTACCCGGAGATCGTCACCTCCTACGAGCGGATCGCCGCCGTGGTGCGCCGCGAGGAGGAGGCCTTCCTCGCCACGCTCGCCACCGGCTCGCGGATCTTCGAGTCGGCGGTCTCCGACGTCCGGGCCTCCGGCTCGACGACGTTGCCCGGGTCCAGCGCCTTCGCCCTGCACGACACCTACGGCTTCCCCATCGACCTGACGCTGGAGATGGCCTCGGAGGCCGGGCTCTCGGTCGACGAGGGCGCCTTCCGGTCGCTGATGGAGGAGCAGCGGTCCCGCGCCAAGGCCGACGCCGCCGCCCGCAAGCACGGCGGGGCCGACGCCAGCGCCTACCGCGAGGTCCTGGAGCGGGCCGGGCTCACCGACTTCCTCGGCTACTCCGACCAGCGCGCCGACGCCTCGATCGTCGGGCTCGTCGTCGACGGTGTCGGCGTCCCCGCCGCCACGGAGGGCGACGACGTCGAGGTCATGCTCGACCGCACCCCGTTCTACGCGGAGGGCGGCGGCCAGCAGTCGGACACCGGGCGCCTGTTCGGCGACGGGTTCACCATCGAGATCACCGACGTGCAGACCCCGGTGCCGGGCCTCTCGGTGCACCGCGGTCGCGTCCTGCACGGTGAAGCCACCCGCGACGCCCCGGTCTCGGCCCAGATCGACGTCGAGCGCCGCGCCGCGATCTCGCGCGCGCACACCGCGACGCACCTCGTGCACGCCGGGATGCGCAAGGCCCTCGGCGACTCGGCCGCCCAGGCGGGGTCGCTCAACGCCCCCGGCCGGCTGCGCTTCGACTTCACCTCGCCGGAGGGCGCGGTACCGGCCAGCGTGCTCGCCGACGTCGAGGACGAGGTCAACACCGTGCTCCTCGGCGACGACGAGGTGCGCGCGTTCGTCACGTCGATGGACGAGGCCCGCAAGCTCGGCGCCGTCGCCCTCTTCGGCGAGAAGTACGGCGACGCCGTGCGCATCGTCGAGGTCGGCGAGTACTCCCGCGAGCTCTGCGGCGGTACCCACGTGGGCCGCTCCGGCCAGCTCGGCCTGGTCAAGCTGATGGGCGAGGGCTCCATCGGGTCCGGCGTGCGCCGCGTCGAGGCCCTCGTCGGCATCGACGCCTTCCGGTTCCTGGCCCGCGAGCACGTGCTGGTCAACCAGCTCGCCGAGCAGTTCCGCGCCCAGCCCGAGGAGCTCCCCGAGCGCATCGGCGGGGTCGTCGACCGCCTGCGCGCCGCGGAGAAGGAGCTCGAGACGATCCGGGCCCGCGAGGTGCTCTCCTCGGCGGGGTCGCTCGTGGACGGCGCCGAGGACGTCGGCGGGATCGCCCTGGTCGCCGCCCGCACGCCCGAGGGCGTCGGCGGGGGCGACCTGCGGTCGCTCGCCGGCGACGTCCGCGGGCGGCTGCAGGCCCGGCCGGGCGTCGTCGCCCTCTTCGCGCCCGACGGGGACAAGGTCTCGTTCGTCGTCGCCACCACCGAGGGCGCCCGCGAGCGCGGCCTGGCCGCGGGCGACCTGGTCAAGGCCTTCGCGCCCGCGGTGAACGGCCGGGGCGGCGGCAAGCCGGACCTGGCCCAGGGCGGTGGCAGTGGTGTCGCCGGGATCGACGACGCCATCGCGGCCCTGCGCGCGGAGGTGGCCCGCGCTGGCGGCTGACAGCGGCCGGCGCCTCGGCGTGGACGTCGGCAGCGTGCGCGTGGGCGTCGCCCTGTCCGATCCCGGCGGGGTGCTCGCGACACCGCTCGTTACCCTCGATCACGATGAATCGGCCGGCGCCGACCTGGCCCGGCTGGTGGCGCTCGTCGACGAGCACGAGGTGGTCGAGGTGGTCGTGGGGCTTCCCCGCACGCTGGCCGGACGCGAGGGTCCGGCCGCGCAGAAGGCCCAGGACTACGCGACGGCGCTGCGCGGGCGGCTGTCCGCGGCGGGTCGCGACGTGCCGGTCGTGCTCTCCGACGAACGCCTGACCACCGTCACCGCCATGCGCACGCTCTCGGACCGGGGTGTGAAGGGGCGCAAGCAGCGCAAGGTGATCGACCAGGCCGCGGCCGTCGGCATCCTGCAGGGCTACCTCGACGCCCGCCGCGCGCGTCCCGACGGCGGCGCGACCGCGGAGGACACGTGACCGGACGTCACGGGCGACCGGACGCGCCGGAGAACGGGACGCCGTCCGGGCGCCGGATCGTGAAGATGTCGGCGACCACCCAGCGGCCGGGGGTGCGGGCCGGCCGCCCCGTCGCGGGGCGCGGGCAGACGGCGGGACGGCCGGTCGTCGCGCGGCCCGTCGACCGCTCTGTCGACCGTTCTGGTGACCACGGGGACGCCGAGACCGAGCGCCACTACGCGTCGGGGTGGCTGCGTCCGGAGCAGATCGCGCGCGACGCCGCCGACGCCGACGCCGAGACCGACGTCGCAGGGACCGCGTTCGCCGCGTACGAGGCGGGGCGTGCTCCGGACCGTCGCGACCCGGCGCCCGAGCCGGAGCCGGATCCCGAGGTGGACCCCGGCTGGCTCCTCGGCGACGACCCGCCCGCCCCGCAGGGCGACGCGCTCACCGAGGCCCTGCCCCAGGGCGGCGAGGAGCGTCCCCGCCGACGTCTCCTGTGGCCGGGGATCGCGGTGCTCCTGGTCGTCGTCCTCGCCGGCGGGGTGTTCTTCGCCCGCGATCTGCTCCCGATCGTCTTCCCGCCCGACTACGACGGCCCCGGCACCGGCCGGGTCGTCGTCGAGGTGTCGGAGGGCTCGTCCACCCGCGAGATCGGCGAGCAGCTCGTCGCCGACGACGTCGTGGCCTCGGCCCGGTCGTTCGGCGACGCCGCGGAGGACAACCCGAACGGCCGGGGCATCCAGCCCGGCTTCTACGACTTGCGCCGCCAGATGTCGTCGGCCGGCGCGGTCGAGGCCCTGCTCGACCCGGCCACCCGGGTCGGCCGCCTGGAGATCCGCAGCGGGGTGCAGCTCGACGACACCGTCGGCGCGGGCGACTCCACGGTGCCGGGTGTCCTGTCGCTGATCTCGCGGGCCACCTGCACCGTCGACGACGCCGGGGCCGAGCGCTGCGCCTCCGTCGCGGATCTCCGGGCGGCCATGGTCGACACCGACCCCGCCGAGCTCGGGGTGCCGACCTGGGCGCTCGACGGCGTGCGCCGCGCCGAGCCGGCCCGCCGGCTGGAGGGTCTGCTCGCCCCCGGCACCGTCGACCTCGCGCCGGGCATCGGCGCCCGGGAGGCGCTGGAGCAGGTGGTGCGCGCGTCGGTGCCGCGGCTCGAGGCGTCCGGTCTCGTGCAGGAGGCCGAGGCGCGCGGGGTGCCGCCGTACGACGCGCTGATCGTCGCCTCGCTCGCCGAGCGCGAGGGTGTCGCGGCGGACTTCGGGAAGGTCGCGCAGGTCATCTACAACCGGCTCGCGGTCCCGATGCGCCTCCAGTTCGACTCGACGGTGAACTATCCCCTCGACCGGCAGACGCTCCTGACCAGCCCGTTCGACCGCGCGCGGCCCGGTCCGTACAACACGTACCTCAACCTCGGGTTGACCCCGACCCCCATCGGCGCCGTGAGCCCGGAGGCCCTCGCCGCCGCGCTCGAGCCGACGCCGGGACCGTGGGTGTACTTCGTGAAGTGCCAGACCGACGGCATCTCCTGCTTCGCGGTCGCCCCCGAGGAGCACGACGCCAACCGCCGTCTCGCCCAGGAACGCGGGGTCTACTGATCGTGCGCGCCGCACTCCTGGGGTCGCCGGTGGCGCACTCCCGCTCCCCGGTCCTGCACCGCGCCGCCTATGCCGCGCTGGGCCTCGACGACTGGACCTACGAGGCCGTCGAGTGCACCGTCGAGGAGCTGCCCGGCTGGGTCGCGGCCCGCGACGCGTCGTGGGCGGGCCTGTCGGTGACGATGCCCGGCAAGCGCGCGGCTCTCGAGCTGGCGTCGAGCGTGACCCCCCGGGCCCGGCGGGTCGGGGCGGCCAACACGCTGGTGCCCCGGGACGGCGGCTGGGTCGCGGACTGCACGGACGTCGACGGCGTCGCCGGCGCCCTGCGCGCGGCGCGGGTCCGGGACTCCCCGAGCATCTCCCCGGGCATCTCCGCGGGCATCACGGACGTGGTCGTCCTGGGCAGCGGGGCCACGGCGTGCGCCGCACTCGCCGGCGTGTTCGAGCTCGGCGGCGAGTCGGTGACGCTGGTGGTGCGCGACGTCGCGCGGGCCGCCGGCACCCTCGCGGTGGCCCGCGCCCACGGCTTCCACCGCCGCCCCGTCACCTGGGACGACCTCGGCGTGGGCGACCTGGTGACGGCCAAGTGGTTGATCAACACCACCCCGGCCGACGCCCTCGGGCCCGGGCTGGCCGAGCGCCTCGTCGCGGCGCTGCCCCCGTGGTCGGTGGTCCTCGACGCGGTCTACCACCCCTGGCCGACACCCCTGGCCGAGGCCGCCGCGGCCCGGGGCCTGCCCGTCGCCACGGGCCTCGACATGCTCCTGCACCAGGCGTTCGGCCAGGTCGAGCAGTTCACGGGCCGGCCTGCGCCGCGCGAGGCGATGCACGAGGCCCTCGCCGCCACCACCGACGTCGCCCTCCTGCCCCTGCCGGGGTGAGCGCGCGTGGGTGTCAGCCTGGGGCCCACGCTCACGTCAGACGTCAGGAAAGCCCCCATCTCGGCGGCCCCCGGAACCTGACCTCGTTCGCGCGAGACGCTTCGGAAACCGAAGCGTTCGCAGCGCTGCCGGCTGGGCTCGACCCTGTTCGCTGCTCCGTCCGCCGTCCCCATCCGCCGGATGCGTCCACAGGCCCCGAGACGGCGCGTGACGGGAGTGGACGGGCTGCTCCAGGCTCGAGAGCGTGGTCATCGGAACGGTCCCCACAGCGGTCGCCCTAGCGGTCCTCGGCGCCGGGTCGACGGGCGCTCTCGCGGGGGTGTGCCTGCGGGCCCTGCTCGCGCGGATGCGGCGCGGGGTGCTCGTCCCGGTCCTCCCGACCGCCGGGACGCTGGCGGTGCTCTGGACCGTGCCGGCGGGGGTCGTGGCCGCCGGGCTCGCGCCGGCGACGTGGCTCCCGGCGTGGCTGGTCCTCGGCGCGCTCGTCGTCGCCGGCAGCGCCACCGACCTCGTCGCCCGGCGCCTCCCGGACGCCGTCACCGTGCCGGCCTCGGTGCTCGCCCTCGCCGCCCTGGTCCCGCTCGGCACGGAGCACCTCGTCGCCGGCCTCCTCGGCGCCGTCGTCCTCGGTGGGGCGTTCGCCGCGGTGCACCTCGCGGCCCCGGGCGCGCTGGGGGCGGGGGACGTCAAGCTGGCTCCCGCGCTCGGCGCGCCGCTGGCCGCCGCGTCCTGGGGCGGGCTGCTGGCGGCCCCGGTGCTCGCTGCCGTCGGGGTCCTCGTCCTCGTGCTCGCCGGCGGTGCCCGCCGTGTCCCGTACGGTCCGCCGCTGCTCGGAGCGACGTGGCTCGTCCTCTTCGCGACCGTGATCGCCCGATGACCGTCGGCGACGTGAAACGATGGGCCCGTGTTGCGGTGGCTGACGGCGGGAGAGTCGCACGGAGCGGCGCTCACGGCCGTGCTCGAGGGCATGGTCGCGGGCGTCTCGGTGAGCTCGAAGGAGGTGTCGGCCGAGCTCGCCCGGCGGCGACTCGGCTACGGCCGTGGCGCGCGGATGAGCTTCGAGGCCGACGAGATCGAGCTCTCCGGGGGCCTGCGGCACGGCCTGACGATGGGCGGCCCGGTGGCCATCCGCATCGCCAACAGCGAGTGGCCGAAGTGGGAGACGGTGATGTCCGCCGACCCCGTCGACCCGGTGCTGCTGGAGGGCCGCGCACGCAACGCCCCGTTGACGCGTCCGCGTCCCGGCCACGCCGACCTCGCCGGCATGACGAAGTACGACTTCGACGAGGCCCGCCCGGTGCTCGAGCGCGCGAGCGCCCGCGAGACCGCCGCCAAGGTGGCCCTCGGCGCGGTGGCCAAGGCGTTCCTCGCGCAGGCCCTGGGCGTCGAGGTGCTCTCGCACGTCGTCAGCCTCGGGACGGCCGACGCGACGCTCGACGTGATCCCGATGCCGGGCGACGGCGAGCGCATCGACGCGAGCCCGGTGCGCGCGGTGGACGAGGCCTCGACCGCGCGGATGGTGGCCGAGGTCGACGCCGCCAAGGAGGACGGCGACACGCTCGGCGGGGTGGTCGAGGTCGTCGCCCACGGGCTGCCCGTGGGCCTCGGGTCCTACGTCCAGGCCGACCGCCGGCTCGACGCCCGCCTCGCCGCGGCCCTCATGGGCATCCAGGCGATGAAGGGCGTGGAGATCGGCGACGGGTTCACCACCGCGCGCCGCCGGGGGTCCGCGGCCCACGACGAGATCCTCCACGGTTCCCACGACACGGGCGTCGCCCGGTTCACCAACCGCGCCGGCGGCATCGAGGGCGGCATGACCAACGGCGAGCCCCTGCGGGCGCGCGTGGCCATGAAGCCCATCTCCACCGTGCCGAAGGCGCTGCGCACCGTCGACGTGGTCACCGGCGAGGGCACCACCGCGCACCACCAGCGCTCCGACGTCTGCGCCGTGCCGGCCGCCGGCGTGGTGGCGGAGGCCCTGGTCGCGCTCGTGCTCGCCGAGGCGGCGCTGGAGAAGTTCGGCGGCGACTCGCTGCGCGAGACCGCCCGCAACGCCTCGGCCTACGCCGCGGCGATCGACCCGCGTCGCCACGTCGACACCGGGGACGACGCGCAGCGGCTCTCGACCATCGACGGCCCGGGCCAGCCGTGAGCCCGGTCGCGGTCCTGGTCGGGCCCCCCGGGGCGGGCAAGACGACCGTGGGGACCCTGCTGGCCGAGCGCCTGGGCGTGCCCTTCGCCGACAGCGACGCGCTGGTCGAGGCGATGGCCGGCCGGGCGATCAGCGACATCTTCCTCACCGACGGCGAGCCGGTGTTCCGCGCGCTCGAGCGCGACGCGGTGGCCGGGGCGCTGGCCGACCACGACGGCGTGCTCGCGCTCGGCGGGGGAGCGGTGATGACCGAGGCGGTCCGCGACCTGCTCGACGGGCACCCCGTGGTGTTCCTCGGCGTCGGGCTGGCCGTCGGTGTCCGCCGCGTCGGCCTGTCGACGGCGCGGCCCCTGCTCGCCGGGGTCAACCCCCGCGCGACGTTCTCCGCGCTGCTGCAGGAGCGCCTGCCGGTCTACCGCTCGGTGGCCCGCCACGAGATCGCCACCGACACCGTGAGCCCCGACGACGTCGTGGACGCCGTCCTGGCGGCCCTGCGCGCGGAGGTGGGCGACGGTGCCCGCTGAGACGGTCCTCGAGCGCCTGCACGTCGCGAGCGCCGCGCCGTACGACGTGGTCGTCGGCCGCGGGATCACCGGCGCGGTCGCCGAGACCCTCGCCGGCACCGCCACGGTCGTCGTCTGCCACCAGCCCGCCGTCGCGGGCGTGGCCGGTGCCGTGCGCGACGCGCTGGAGGCCGCCGGCACGCGCGCCCACCTGCTCGCCCTGCCCGACAGCGAGGACGGCAAGGATCTCGCCACCGCGGGCGCCTGCTGGGAGGAGCTCGGCCGGCTCGGGGTCACGCGCTCCGACGCCCTCGTGGCGGTCGGCGGCGGCGCGGCGACCGACCTCGCCGGCTTCGTCGCCGCGGCCTGGATGCGCGGCGTGCGGATCGTCCACGTGCCGACGACCCTGCTCGCGATGGTCGACGCCGCGGTCGGCGGCAAGACCGGGATCAACACCGGCGCGGGCAAGAACCTCGTCGGCGCCTTTCACGAGCCCGCCGCGGTGATCGCCGACCTCGACACCCTCGCCACCGTCAGCCGGCCCGAGCTCGCGGCGGGCCTCGCCGAGGTGATCAAGACCGGCTTCATCGCCGACCCGCGGATCCTCGAGCTCGTCGAGGCCGATCCCGAGGCGGCGCTGGAGCCCGCCGGCGACGTGCTCGGCGAGCTCGTCGTCCGCTCGATCCGGGTGAAGGGCGACGTGGTGGCCGCGGACCTGCGCGAGTCCCACCTGCGCGAGATCCTCAACTACGGCCACACCCTCGGCCACGCCGTCGAGCGCCGCGAGCGGTACCGCTGGCGCCACGGCGAGGCGGTGTCGATCGGGCTGGTGTTCGCCGCCGAGCTGGCCCGCCGCCTCGGGCGTCTCGACGACGCGACGGCCGACCGGCACGCCGCCACGCTCGCGTCCGTCGGGCTGCCGGTGTCCTACCCGGCTGCCGCCTTCGACGAGCTCGCCGACACCATGCGCCTGGACAAGAAGTCCCGCGGCGCCCTGCTGCGCTTCGTCGTGCTCGACGGGCTCGCGCAGCCCGGGCGCCTCGAGGGCCCCGACCCGGCCGACCTCGCGGCGGCCTACGCGGCCCTGGCGAGCTGAGCCCCCGGAGCCTCGCCGGCCGGGCGCTCAGAACCTCGGGCGCCGCAGGCCGAACTTCCGGCGCGAGGGCTGCTCCGGCGCGGGCTCCTGGTCCGGCACGGCCGGCTGGCTGCCGGTGTCGTCGAGCGGGCCGCCCGGCATCGGGAAGGCGGGCAGGACCGCGACGACCGGCGGCTCGAGCGGCTCGGGTGCGTCGGACGTGGGGCGCTCGCGGGCAGGCGCGCTCGCCTCGGCCCCGAACGGCGACGAGACCGGCTCGGCGGGGCGGGCGGTCGTGCGCACCGTCGACACCCGACGCTCGCCGGCCAGGCGGGGCGCCTCGGGCATGCGGTCGCGCTCGGCGAGCTCCGGACCGGCCGCGGCGGGCACGCGCTCGGGCGAGCGACGCCCGGGGGTGCGCACGCCGGGGACGGACGGTCCGGGCGCCGCGCGGGGGGAGGGTGTGACGCCGACCCGGGCGGCCGCGCGGGCCGCGGCCGCCGCGCGGTCATCGCCGACGGAGCCGGCGGAGGGGCCGTTGCGCTCGAGGCCGGCCTGCCGCGCGACCTCGTCGTCGTCGGCGTCGAGCATCGGGTCGTCGGCGCCCTCGCCGTGGCGGCGCATCGAGAGCCAGCCGAGGCGCGATCCGAGGAACACCGCGGCGAGGATGAGCAGCGCGGTGAACGAGGCCCGACCGACCAGCGCGGCCTGGAGGTCGGCGACGCCGGTGTCGTCCACGAAGAGCGCGAGCAGGATCCAGCTCAGCAGCCCCGCCGCCGGCGCGGTGGCGAGCGCCGTGATGAACCACGTCCACTCCGGCGGGCGCCGGTCGAGGACGATCTCGGCCCCCACCCAGCCGATCACCACGGCGACGACGACCAGGAGCAGCACGATGCTCCACAGGCTCGACAGATCCGGGGCCGAGGACCGCAGGGCCACGAACAGCGCCTCTGCGATGCCGTAGACCACGGTCAGGACGAGCGTTCGCAGCACCCAGGGATGCAGCCGGACGGACGGGACGGGTCGCACGGTGACACCGTACGAGACCCCCCTCACCTGTCCTCACCTAGGCTGACGGGTGTGGAGCCCACCCGTCCCGAACGGGCGCCGGGCGGGCACGCCCGGCGCCGCGATGCGCTGCGTGACCTGCTGCGCGGGGCGGATCTCGACGCCCTGCTCGTCACCGATCTGGTCAACGTCCGCTACCTGACCGGCTTCACGGGCTCCAACGCCGCGGTGCTGGTGCACGCCGCCGACGACGCCGACCGGGGCGAGGACCGGACCGTCCTCGCCACCGACGGCCGCTACATCCAGCAGGCCGCGCACGAGACGCCCGACCTGCGCGTCCTCGTCACCCGCGCCTGCGCCGCGGGTCTCCTCGGCGCCGACGGGGAGCACGGCGCGGTCGGCTTCGACAGCGCGCACGTCACCGTCGACGGCCACACCGAGCTGACGTCGGCGCTGACGCACGGCGAGCTGCGTCGGGCCCCGGGTCTGGTCGAGACGCTGCGGGCGGTGAAGGACGCGGGCGAGGTCGACGCACTGCGCCAGGCCTGCGCCGCCGCGGACGTCGCCCTCGCCGGGATGATCGCCGCCGGCGGACTGCAGGCCGGGCGCACCGAGCGGGAGGTGGCCCGCGACCTCGAGGAGCGCATGCGCGAGGCGGGCGCCGAGGGCCCGTCGTTCGACACCATCGTCGCCGCGGGCGCCCACGCCGCGATCCCGCACCACCGGCCCACCGACGCGCCCCTGGCCGACGGCGACCTCCTGACCATGGACTTCGGCGCGCTCGTCGACGGCTACCACTCGGACATGACCCGCACCGTGATCGTCGGGGTGCCCGAGGACTGGCAGCGCGACCTCCACGACCTCGTCGCGGAGGCCGCCGCCGCCGGCCGGGCCGCCCTCGCCCCGGGGGTCGCGACCCGCGACGTCGACGCCGCCGCGCGGGACGTCATCGCGGCCTCAGGGTTCGGCGAGCACTTCGTCCACGGCCTCGGACACGGCGTCGGCCTCGTCATCCACGAGGCTCCGGCGGTGTCGTCGACCGCGACCGCTACCCTGGAGGCAGGGATGACGGTCACCGTCGAGCCGGGGGTCTACCTGGCCGGGCGGGGCGGGGTCCGGATCGAGGACACGCTCGTCGTCACCGACGACGGTGCCGCCGCCCTCACGCAGAGCCCCCGGGACCTGGTTCCCCAGTCCCGAGACGAACCGTAGGAGAGAGCGTCACCGTGGCGACCACGAACGACCTGAAGAACGGCATCGTGCTGCGGATCGACGGCAACCTCTGGACCGTCACCGAGTTCCAGCACGTCAAGCCCGGCAAGGGCGGTGCCTTCGTCCGCACCACGCTGAAGAACGTCATGACCGGCAAGGTGGTCGACAAGACGTTCAACGCCGGCACCAAGGTCGAGACCGCGAACGTCGACCGCCGCGACATGACCTACCTCTACCGCGACGGCGCCGACTTCATCTTCATGGATGCCGCGGACTACGAGCAGATCCCGATCCCCGAGCAGACGGTCGGCGACCAGGCCCGCTTCCTCCTGGAGAACCAGGAGGTCCAGGTGTCGTTCAACGACGGCGCCCCGCTCTACATCGAGCTCCCGGCCTCGGTCGAGCTCGAGATCACCCAGACCGACCCCGGCCTGCAGGGCGACCGCTCCACGGGCGGCACCAAGCCCGCCACCGTCTCCACCGGTGCGGAGATCCAGGTCCCGCTGTTCCTGGAGACCGGCACCAAGGTCAAGGTGGACACCCGCGACGGGCGCTACCTGGGCCGCGTGAGCAGCTGAGGTGACCGCACCCCAGGCGCGGAAGGGCTCCCGGTCCAAGGCCCGGAAACGGGCGCTGGACATCCTGTTCGAGTCCGAGGCGCGCGGCGAGGACCCGCAGGAGGTGCTCGCCCGGCGCATCGCCGGTGCGGACGCCCCGCCGGTGTCGGAGTTCGCGCAGTCGCTGGTCGAGGGCGTGATCTCGCACCGCGACGGCATCGACGAGGTCATCGGGTCGTACGCGCGCGGGTGGACGATGGCCCGCATGCCCGCGGTCGACCGCATGATCCTGCGGATCGGGGTCTACGAGATCCTGCATTCCGAGGACGTGCCCGACCCGGTCGCGATCGACGAGGCCATCGACCTCGCCCGCGAGCTGTCGACCGACGACTCGCCCCGATTCGTCAACGGCGTGCTCGCCGGGGTGTCCTCGGGACGTCCCGGGACGGTCCCGCCGCCGAGCCCCGACCGCGTCGAGGTGCCGGCCGGGGTCGAGCTCGCGCCGGCGGGTGCGGACGCCCCGCCCGCCGACGACGAGCCCACCGACGGATAGTGCGTGGTCACTCGTCCAGGGCGCGCGCGATGCGGGCCTCGGGCGGGAGGACGCCCCAGTCGACGAGCTGGTCGGACAGCTCGCCCGGGCTCATGTCGTAGATGATCGCGAGCGAGCGCAGGTCCTCGTTGCGGATCGAGAGGACCTTGCCGTTGTAGTCGCCGCGCTGGCTCTGGATCGCCGCGGCGTAGCGCGCGAGCGGGCCGGCCTTCTCGGCGGGCAGCTGCTGCAGGCGCTCGAGGTTGATGACGATCTTGGCCGCGGGCTCGGACCCGGAGGGCACGCGACCCTCGGGCAGGAGCTCCGCCACGGGCACGCCGTAGAAGTCGGCGAGCTCCGCGAGCTTCTGGACGGTCACCGCGCGGTCACCGCGCTCGTAGGAACCGACGACGACGGCCTTCCACCGTCCGCCGGACTTCTGCTCGACGCCGTGCAGGGACAGACCCTGCTGCTGGCGGATGCCCCGGAGCTTTGACCCCAGCGCCTTCGCGTAGTCACCCATCTGGCGGACACCCCGTCCTCTCGCGTCGCCCGGCTCGCCCCGCCCGTGCACCCAGCGAAGTCGATACGGAGAGTGATGATGCGCCTCAGGTCGTCACATGGTCAAGCCGGGATCTGACGGACCGTGGCCGGTGTGGCCCGTGGCACTCCGTCCGGGCACGGACCACGGGGTGTAGTGCCGTCCCGGTCCGGAGCGTCCCGTGGGCGGCACCGAGGGGCTCCGTCGTCGCTGATAGTGTTGGGAAACGTCCTGATCGACATCCTTTAAGAGCCGTCCTGCGAGGCGGAGAAGGAGGGTCACCCGCGTGCCGTCACGGCGCCGGGGCGAGCCCGGGTCGGGTGCAGCGGGTGCCGAGGGTGAGCGCGAGCTCCTCTCGGCGGCAGACCTCGCGCGCACCGTCGCCCGCGTCGCCCACGAGATCATCGAACGCAATGCCCCTGATGGCGCAACCGCGCGGGTCGTCCTGCTCGGCCTGCCGACCCGGGGCACCTTCCTCGCCCGCCGGCTCGCCGAGCGCATCGGCGAGATCACCGGGGCCGCCGTGCCGACCGGCACGCTCGATCCCACGCTCTACCGCGACGACCTGCGCCTGCGTCCGACGCGCGCGCTCGCCGAGACGGAGATTCCGGCGGTCGGGATCGACGACGCCGTGGTGGTGCTGGTGGACGACGTCCTGTTCTCCGGACGCACGGTGCGCGCCGCCCTCGACGCCCTGCGCGACCACGGCCGCCCGCGTGCGGTCCAGCTCGCCGTGCTCGTCGACCGCGGCCACCGCGAGCTGCCCATCCGCGCCGACTACGTCGGCAAGAACGTCCCGACCAACCGCACCGAGGACGTCGCCGTGCGCCTGGTCGAGGTCGACGGCGAGGACGGGGTGAGCCTGCGATGAGCGCCCCGAGCACCGGTCCCGAGCCCACCGGCATCGGCCTGCGCCACCTGCTCTCCACCGACGGCCTGCGCCGCGAGCAGGCCCTGGCCCTGCTGGACACCGCGGCGAACATGGAGCAGGCGCTCACCGGACGCACGGTGCGCAAGCTGCCCACGCTGCGAGGGCGCACCGTCGTCACGCTGTTCTACGAGAACTCCACCCGCACGCGCGTGTCCTTCGAGGTCGCGGGCAAGTGGATGAGCGCCGACACCATCAACGTCTCGGCCAGCGCGTCCTCGGTGAGCAAGGGCGAGTCCCTGCGCGACACGGCCTCCACGCTGGCCGCCGCGGGCACCGACTGCCTCGTCGTGCGGCACCCCGCCTCCGGCGCCCCGCACCGCATCGCGGCCTGGCTGGACCACGTCGCGCACTCGCACCTGGGTGCGGAGGGTCACGTCGCGGTGGTCAACGCCGGCGACGGGACCCACGAGCACCCGACCCAGGCGCTGCTCGACGCGGCGACCCTGCGTGCCCGCCTCGGCCGGGTGGAGGGGGCGCACGTCGCCATCGTCGGCGACATCCTCCACAGCCGGGTGGCGCGCTCGAATGCGCATCTGCTGGCCACGCTCGGTGCCCGCGTCACCCTGGTGGCCCCGCCGACGCTGCTCCCGGTGGGCGTCGACGGCTGGCCGGTGGAGATCAGCCACGACCTGGACGCCGTCCTCGGCGGTGGCCCCGACGCGGTGATGATGCTGCGGGTGCAGGCCGAGCGGATGCACGGCGGGTTCTTCCCGTCGGCCCGCGAGTACGCGATCCGGTTCGGGCTCTCCGAGGCCCGCGCCGACCGGCTGCCCGACCACGCCGTGGTCCTTCACCCGGGACCCGCGGTGCGCGGCATGGAGATCGCGAGCGCCGTGGCGGACTCGAGTCGCGCCGCGATCTCCGACCAGGTCACCGCCGGGGTGCACGTGCGGATGGCCGTGCTCTATCACCTGTTGGCCGGGGAGGACGTGGCGTGAGCACGATCAAGCTGAGGAACGTCCGCCCCTACGGCGAGGACCCGACCGACCTGTACGTCCGCGACGGGATGCTCGTCGAGGGCCCCGGCGACGCTACGACCCCGACGAGTCCGTCGACGCCGACGGCCTCATCGCCCTGCCCGGGCTGGTCGACCTGCACACCCACCTGCGCGAGCCCGGCGGCGAGGAGGCCGAGACGGTCGACACCGGCTCGGCCGCCGCGGCGCTCGGGGGCTACACCGCGGTCTTCGCGATGCCGAACACCGACCCGGTGGCCGACTCCCCGGTGGTGGTCGAGCACGTCTGGCGCCGCGGCCGCGAGGTCGGGCTGGTCGACGTGCACCCCGTCGGCGCCGTCACCGTCGGCCTCGAGGGCACGAAGCTCGCCGAGATGGGGATGATGGCCGCGTCACCGGCGCGGGTGCGGATGTTCTCCGACGACGGCCGGTGCGTGAACGACCCGCTGATCATGCGCCGGGCCCTCGAGTACGCGCGGGCCCTGGGCTCCGTGGTCGCCCAGCACGCCGAGGACCACCGGCTCACCGTCGGGGCGCAGGCCCACGACGGACCGGTGGCGGCCCGTCTCGGGCTCGCGGGGTGGGACCCCACCGCCGAGGAGTCGATCATCGCGCGGGACGTGATGCTCGCCTCGGCGGCCGGGGCGCGCCTGCACGTCTGCCACCTCTCGACGGGCCGCTCGGCGTCGATCCTGCGGTGGGCGCGGGAGTCGATGGACGGGGGCAACGGATTCCGCGTCTCGGCCGAGGTCGCCCCCCACCACCTGCTGCTCACCGACGCGGCGGCCGAGGACTACGACCCGGTGCACAAGGTCAACCCGCCGCTGCGCCCGGTCGCCGACACCGAGGCCCTGCGCCGGGCGCTGGCCGACGGCACGGTCGACTGCGTGGCCACCGACCACGCCCCGCACGCCGTGGAGGCCAAGGACTGCGAGTGGCCCGCCGCCCGGCCCGGCATGCTGGGACTGCAGACCGCGCTGCCGGTGGTGGTGGCGACCATGGTCACCACCGGCCTGCTCGACTGGCGCGGCGTGGCACGGGTGTGCAGCGAGGCCCCCGCGCGGATCGCCGGGCTGCCCGACCAGGGACGGCCGCTGGCGGTGGGGGAGCCCGCGAACCTGACGTTCGTCGACCCCGACGCCGCCTGGACGGTGCGGGGCGCGGCGCTGGCCAGCCGGGCGACGAACACCCCGTACGAGGGGATGGAGATGCCGGTCTCGGTGGTGCACACCATGCTGCGGGGCCGGTGGACGGTGCAGGACGGAAAGGTGCAGGAATGAGTCAGGCCGGCACGAGCCGGGACGACGCGGTGCTCGTTCTCGAGGACGGCAGCGTGCACCGCGGTGAGGCCTTCGGCGCCCGCGGCCGCACGCTGGGCGAGGCGGTGTTCGCCACCGGGATGACCGGCTACCAGGAGACGCTGACCGACCCGAGCTACCACCGCCAGATCGTGGTGGCCACGGCCCCACACATCGGCAACACCGGGTGGAACGACGAGGACGACGAGTCGGCAGGCATCCAGGTCGCGGGCTACGTCGTCCGCGACCCGGCCCGCCGCCCGTCCAACTGGCGCTCGACGGCCGACCTCGGCGAGGAGCTCGCCCGCCAGGGCGTCGTCGGCCTCGCGGGCGTCGACACCCGCGCGATCACCCGCCGGCTGCGCGAGGCGGGCTCGATGCGCGCCGGCCTGTTCTCCGGCGACGCGCTGGCCGACCCCACCTCGATGCGCGCCGCGGTGCTGGACAGCCCCGGGATGGCCGGCGCCGACCTCGCCGGCGCGGTGAGCACCCGCGCGCCCTACACGGTCGCGGCGACCGGCACGACGCGCGCGCGGGTCGCGGCGCTCGACCTCGGCATCAAGGCCAACACGCCGCGGATGCTCGCCGAGCGCGGGATCGAGACGCGGGTGCTGCCGTCGTCGGCGTCGATCGACGAGCTGCTGGACGGTAGTCCCGACGGCGTCTTCCTCTCCAACGGCCCGGGCGACCCGGCCGCCGCCGCACACGCCGTCGCCCTCACCGAGGAGGTGCTGCGCCGCGAGGTGCCGTTCTTCGGCATCTGCTTCGGCAACCAGATCCTCGCCCGCGCCCTGGGCCTCGGGACGTACAAGATGCGCTACGGCCACCGCGGGATCAACGTCCCCGTCGTCGACCACACGGACGGCACGGTGGCGATCACGAGCCAGAACCACGGCTTCGCGGTCGCCGGCACGCCGGGCGAGCGCGTCGACTCGCCGTTCGGGCGGGTGCACCTCAGCCACTCGTGCCCCAACGACGGCACCGTCGAGGGCCTGACCTGCGAGGGCGTCCCCGCCTTCAGCGTCCAGTACCACCCGGAGGCCGCGGCGGGCCCGCACGACGCGGCCGACCTCTTCGACCGTTTTGCTCTCCTGTTGGGAGATCGCTGATGCCGCGCCGCGAGGACATCCACCACGTCCTGGTCATCGGCTCCGGCCCGATCGTCATCGGCCAGGCCGCGGAGTTCGACTACTCCGGCACCCAGGCCTGCCGGGTGCTGCGCGAGGAGGGCCTGCGGGTCAGCCTCGTCAACTCGAACCCGGCGACGATCATGACCGACCCGGAGATCGCCGACGCGACCTACGTCGAGCCCATCACCGTCGAGTACCTCACCAAGGTCATCGAGGTGGAGCGGCCCGACGCGCTGCTGGCCACCCTGGGCGGCCAGACCGCCCTGAACGCCGCGATCGCCCTCCACGACGCGGGGGTGCTCGAGCGCTTCGGCGTCGAGCTGATCGGCGCGGACATCGACGCGATCCAGCGCGGCGAGGACCGGCTGAAGTTCAAGGACATCGTCCGGCGGATCGGCGGCGACGTCCCCCGCAGCGAGGTCTGCCACTCGATGGCCGACGTGCGGGCCACCGTCGCCGAGGTCGGCCTCCCGGTGGTCATCCGGCCGAGCTTCACGATGGGCGGGCTCGGCTCGGGCCTCGCCTACACCCCCGAGGAGCTCGAGCGACTCGCCGGCGCGGGTCTCGCGGCGAGCCCGGTGCACGAGGTGCTCATCGAGGAGTCGGTGCTCGGGTGGAAGGAGTACGAGCTCGAGCTCATGCGCGACGGCAAGGACAACGTCGTCGTCGTGTGCTCCATCGAGAACGTCGACCCGATGGGCGTGCACACCGGCGACTCGGTGACCGTCGCGCCCGCGATGACGCTGACCGACCGCGAGTACCAGGTCATGCGGGACACCGGCATCGAGGTGCTGCGCGCGGTGGGCGTCGAGACCGGCGGCTGCAACATCCAGTTCGCGGTGCACCCGACCACGGGCCGTCTCGTCGTCATCGAGATGAACCCGCGCGTCTCGCGCTCGAGCGCGCTCGCCTCGAAGGCCACCGGCTTCCCGATCGCCAAGATCGCCGCCCGCCTGGCCGTCGGCTACACCCTCGACGAGATCACCAACGACATCACCGGCGAGACGCCGGCGAGCTTCGAGCCGACGCTGGACTACGTCGTCGTCAAGGTGCCGCGGTTCGCGTTCGAGAAGTTCCCGGGCGCCGACCCGACGCTGACCACGACGATGAAGTCGGTCGGCGAGGCGATGGCGCTGGGCCGCAGCTTCCCGGAGGCCCTGAACAAGGCCCTGCGGTCGGCGGAGACCACGGCCGGCGGGTTCTGGACGCTGCCGGATCCCGACGAGGACGTGGAGGAGGCCCTGCACCAGGCCTCCCTACCGCGCGACGGGCGGCTCTACGCCGTCGAACGTGCGCTGCGGCTCGGGGCGAGCGTCGAGCAGGTCACCGAGGCCTCGGGCATCGACGGGTGGTTCGTCGAGCAGATCGAGGGCCTCGTCGGGCTGCGCGGCGAGATCGCGGATGCGCCGGTGCTCGACGAGGCCCTGCTGCGCCGGGCCAAGCGCGCCGGGCTCTCCGACGCCCAGGTCGCGGCCGTGCGCCCGGAGCTCGCGGGGGAGACGGGCGTGCGCACGCTGCGCCACCGCCTCGGCGTGCGCCCGGTCTACAAGACCGTCGACACCTGCGCCGCGGAGTTCGAGGCACGCACCCCGTACCACTACTCCGCGTACGAGTCCGATCCCGCGGCCGAGACCGAGGTCGTGGCGCAGACCGACCGGCCCAAGGTCATCATCCTGGGCTCGGGGCCGAACCGGATCGGGCAGGGCATCGAGTTCGACTACTCCTGCGTGCACGCGGCGTTCGCGCTGCGGGCCGCCGGGTTCGAGACGGTCATGCTCAACTGCAACCCCGAGACCGTCTCGACCGACTACGACACCTCCGACCGTCTCTACTTCGAGCCCCTCACCGAGGAGGACGTGCTCGAGGTGGTGCACGCGGAGGAGGTGTCGGGTCTCAGCCAGGATCCGGACAAGCACAGCCCGGGCCTCGTGGGGGTCGTCGTCCAGCTCGGCGGTCAGACGCCGCTGAAGCTCGCCGCCGGCCTCGAGGCCGCCGGGGTGCCGGTCGTGGGCACACCGCCCGCGGCCATCGACCTCGCCGAGTCCCGCGGTGCGTTCGGGCGCGTGCTCGACGACGCGGGGCTCCCCGCCCCGCCCTACGGGATGGCCACCAGCTTCGACGGCGCCCGCGAGATCGCCGCGTCGATCGGCTACCCCGTGCTCGTGCGCCCGTCGTACGTGCTCGGCGGACGGGGCATGGAGATCGTCTACGACGACGCCACCCTCGCCGACTACATCGCCCGCGCCACCGAGGTCACCCCGGACCACCCGGTGCTGGTGGACCGCTTCCTCGACGACGCCATCGAGATCGACGTCGACGCGATCTGCGACGCCGACGGCGAGGTCTACCTCGGCGGCGTCATGGAGCACATCGAGGAGGCCGGGGTGCACTCCGGCGACTCGTCGTGCGCGCTGCCGCCGATCACGCTCGGGGGCGCCGAGCTCGCGACCGTGCGGGAGTCGACCGTCGCCCTGGCCCGCCGGCTGGGGGTGCGCGGGCTGATGAACGTGCAGTACGCGCTCAAGGACGACGTGCTCTTCGTGCTCGAGGCGAACCCCCGGGCGTCGCGCACCGTCCCGTTCGTCTCCAAGGCCACCGGCGTGCCCCTCGCCGGGGCGGCCTCGCGGATCATGCTCGGCGCGACGATCGCCGGCCTGCGCGAGGAGGGCCTCCTGCCCGCGATCGGCGACGGCACCGACCTGCCCCGCGAGCACCCCGTGGCGGTGAAGGAGGCGGTGCTGCCGTTCCACCGGTTCCGCCGTCCCGACGGGCGGGGCGTCGACTCCCTGCTCGGCCCGGAGATGAAGTCGACCGGCGAGGTCATGGGCATCGACCGCGCCTTCTCCATCGCGTTCGCCAAGGCGCAGGCCGCGGCCGCCGGGCCCCTGCCGGTGTCGGGCCACGTGTTCGTCTCGGTCGCGAACCGCGACAAGCGCTCGCTGATCTTCCCGGTGAAGCGCCTCGCCGACCTCGGCTTCGCGATCCTCGCGACGGCCGGGACGGCGAGCGTCCTGGAGCGCAACGGCATCCCGTGCGAGGTCGTGCGCAAGCACTTCGAGGGCGGCGACGGCCTGCCGACGATCGTCGACCGGATCCTCGCCGGGGAGGTCGACCTGGTGGTCAACACCCCGGTCGGCCACTCCGGACCCCGCATCGACGGCTACGAGATCCGCGCCGCCTGCCTGGACGTCGGCGTCCCGTGCGTCACCACCGTGCAGGGCGCAGCGGCCGCCGTGCAGGCCGTCGAGGCGGCCATCCGCGGCGAGGTCGGGGTGACGTCGCTGCAGGTCCTGCACGCCCGCCTCGCCGAGGCGCGCGCCCGGGACGCGGCGACCCTCACGGCCGAGGTGCCCCAGCCCGCGGGGGTGGCCGGCTCGTGAGCCCGAGCCCCATGAGCCCGAGCCCCATGAGCCCGAGCCCCGTGAGCAGGGCCCCGTTCCGCCACCGGCTGCGCGAGGCGGTCGCGGCGCACGGCCCGCTCTGCGTCGGCATCGACCCGCACCCCGGCCTGCTGTCGGCCTGGGGGCTCGACGCCGACGCCGCCGGGGTGGAGCGCTTCTCCCGGGGCGTCGTCGAGGCGCTCGCCGGGCACGTGGCGCTGCTCAAGCCCCAGGTGGCGCTCTACGAGGTGTACGGCGCCGCCGGGCTCGCGGCCCTCGAGCGCACGCTGGCCGACGCCCGCGAGGCCGGCGTGCTCACCGTGGCCGACGCCAAGCGCGGCGACATCGGCTCGACGATGGCCGGCTACGCCCGGGCCTGGCTGGCCGACGACGCCCCGCTCGCCGCCGACGCCCTGACGCTCTCGCCCTACCTCGGCGTCGGCTCCCTCGCCCCGGCCCTGGACCTCGCGGTCACCACCGGGCGCGGCGTGTTCGTGCTCGCCCGGACGTCCAACCCCGAGGCCGCGGGCGTCCAGGCGGCGCAGGCGTGGGTCGCGGGGTCCGGTGGGTCGGACGCCCCGGGTGGTGGGCGCCGTATGCGCGAGGTCGCCCAGTCGGTGATCGACGCCCTCGCCGACCACAACGCGGCCCACCGCGACGGCCCCGGGGACGGGTCGGCCGGCGCGGTCGTCGGACTGACGCGGGGCACCACGGGCCGGGACCACGGTCTCGACCTGTCCGCCCTCGACGGCCCCGTCCTCGTCCCGGGCCTTGGCGCGCAGGGTGGCACGCCCGCGGACGTGGCGACCGCGTTCGGTACCCCGGACGCGCTCGGCGGCGGCACCGGACCGGTCGTGCCCGTCAGCGCCCGGGAGGTCCTCACCGCCGGCCCCGACCTCGGAGCGCTGAGAGCTGCGGTCGGAGCGCTGAACGGGTCACTGACGGGGTAGCCCGGCCGTGTGACGCCGCTGACCGGACGATCACGAGCCGGTGGGCGCCACGGCCGTCCGACCTGCGGACACTCCCGCCCCACGGACTGTCGGAGCGGGCCGCGGGGGGTACGTTCGCCATCACTGGGCAAGCACACATACGCCACCTCGGGAGCCGGTCGAACGCGACCGGAGCCCGTCGTCCCGACCTTCGGAGGAGAACGTGGCATTACCCGAGCTGACCGAGGAGCAGCGGGCTGCGGCGCTCGAGAAGGCCGCCGCCGCTCGCCGTGCCCGGGCCGAGCTCAAAGAGCGCCTCAAGCGTGGAGGCACCAGCCTCTCCGAGGTGCTCGAGCAGGCCGACTCGGACGAGGTGCTCGGCAAGATGAAGGTCTCGGCGTTGCTCGAGGCCATGCCGGGCGTGGGCAAGGTGCGCGCCCAGCAGATCATGGAGCGCCTGGAGATCGCACCCAGCCGCCGCCTGCGCGGACTGGGCGACCGGCAGCGCAAGGCCCTGCTCGACGAGTTCTCCGGCGAGTGAGCCGGTGACCCCACCCCCGACGCACGGGCCCGGCCGGCTGCTGGTGCTGGCCGGGCCGTCGGGGGTCGGCAAGAGCACGGTCGTCGCGGAACTGCGACGGATCGCCGCGCCGCTGTGGTTCAGCGTCTCGGCGACCACCCGGGCTCCGCGCCCCGGTGAGGTCGACGGTCGTGACTACCACTTCGTCACGGCCGAGGAGTTCGACCGCATGATCGCCGAGGGCGAGCTGCTCGAGTGGGCGGAGATCCACCGCGGCATGCACCGTTCGGGCACGCCCCGGGCACCGGTGGACCAGCATCTCGCGCGGGGCGAACCCGTCCTGCTCGAGCTGGATCTCGCCGGGGCCCGGGCCCTGCGCGAGCAGCGCCCCGACGCGCTGTTCGTGTTCCTCGAGCCCCCGTCGTGGGAGGTGCTGGTCGGCCGGCTGATCGGTCGCGGCACCGAGGCGACGGAGGTCGTCGACCGCCGTCTGGCGACCGCGCGCGAGGAACTGGCGGCGAGCAGCGAGTTCGACGTCACCGTCGTGAACCACGACGTCGGGGAGACCGCGCACCGGTTGGTAGAGTTGAGCGCCGGTCCTCCCGTCAGCCGTGCAGGTCGGGGGACCGCACCGACCCGCCGGACCGGTCTTGAGTCCGGCGCCACCTCCGCAGGAGCGAGCGAGTGAGCATTCCCATCGGACGATCCGGCATCATCGAGGGGCCGGAGGGCATCACCAACCCTCCCATCGATGAGCTGCTGGAGACGGTGAGCTCGAAGTACGCGCTGGTCATCTACGCGGCCAAGCGCGCCCGCCAGATCAACGACTACTACGCCCAGCTGGGCGAGGGCCTCCTCGAGTACGTGGGCCCGCTCGTCGAGCCCGGCCCGCGCGAGAAGCCGCTCTCGGTGGCCATGCGCGAGATCCACGCCGGCCTGCTCGAGCACACCGAGGGCGAGTGACCGAGGAGTCCACCCGACCCCGGGAGATCGTTCTCGGGGTCTCGGGCGGCATCGCCGCCTACAAGGCCTGCGAGGTGCTCCGGCGCCTGCGCGAGGCGGGCCACCACGTGCAGGTGGTGGCCACCCGGTCGGCCCTCGAGTTCATCGGGGCCGCCACGTTCGAGGCGCTCTCCGGGCGCCCGGTGCTCACCGGGGTGTTCGAGAACGTCGCCGAGGTGGAGCACGTCGCCCTCGGGCGGCGTGCCGACCTCGTCGTGATCGCGCCCGCCACCGCGGACCTGCTGTCCCGGATGGCGCACGGGCGCGCCGACGACCTCCTGACGTCGACGCTGCTCACCGCGCGATGTCCGGTGCTCGCCGTCCCCGCGATGCACACCGAGATGTGGGAGCACCCGGCGACGGTCGACAACGTCGCCACCCTGCGCCGCCGGGGCACCGTCGTCCTCGAGCCCGCCTCCGGACGCCTCACCGGCGCCGACTCGGGCCCCGGGCGTCTGCCCGAGCCCGCGGAGATCGCCGAGTTCGCCCGCCTCCTGCTCGAGTGGGGCCTGACGGACGACCAGCCGTTCCCGCTGCCGCGCGACCTCGAGGGCCGCCGCGTGGTCGTCTCGGCCGGCGGCACCGCCGAGCCGCTCGACCCCGTGCGCACCCTGGGCAACCGCTCGTCGGGCCGTCAGGGGTACGCGCTGGCCCGGGTCGCGGCCCAGCGCGGCGCCGATGTGACGCTCGTCGCGGGCACGATCGCCGGCCTGGATCCGCCCGCTTCGGTCGACGTCCGGCGGGTGCAGACCACCCGCGAGATGCGCGAGGCCGTGCTCGACGCCGCGAAGGCCGCCGACGTCGTGGTGATGGCCGCCGCGGTGGCCGATTTCCGGCCCACAGACCTCGCCACCGCGAAGATCAAGAAGGGGGAGGGCGAGCCGACCTCGGTCCCCCTCACGCGCAACCCCGACATCCTCCGCGACCTGGTCGCGCAGGACGTCCCGGGACGCCTCGTCGTGGGCTTCGCCGCCGAGACCGGTGACGAGCACAGCAGCGTGCTCGACCTGGGACGGGCCAAGCTCGAGCGCAAGGGCTGCGACCTCCTCGTGGTCAACGCCGTGGGCGCCGGGCGGGCGTTCGAGATGGAGGACAACGAGGGCTGGCTCCTGGGCGCCGACGGCACCTCGGAGCCCCTGCCGATGGGCTCGAAGGCGGCGCTCTCGGCGCGGGTGTGGGACGCGGTCGCGGCACGCCTCCGCTGAGCCCCCGCGAACGGCCTCTCAGCGATCTGCCACTCCCACGGATGTGCGATGAACACAACCAGTGTGTGACAGGCTTGGCATTCTGCCAGGTCAGCGGCGTCGCGATTCCGCCGGATGCCGTTAGTGTGGACGGGTCCCATTGTCGAGGCAGGGAGAGATTGTGCCCGCTAGGCGTCTGTTCACCAGCGAATCCGTCACCGAAGGCCACCCGGACAAGATCTGTGACGCCGTCAGCGACGGCATCCTGGACGCTCTGCTGGCGCAGGACCCGAAGAGCCGCGTCGCGGTCGAGACGATGGTCACCACGGGCCAGGTGCACGTCGCCGGCGAGGTGACCACCAACGCCCAGGTCAACTACGTGGACATCGTCCGCAAGACCATCCTCGACATCGGCTACGACTCGTCGGCCAAGGGCTTCGACGGCGAGAGCTGCGGTGTGTCGATCTCCATCGGCGCCCAGTCGAAGGACATCGCGCAGGGTGTCGACGAGGGCTACGAGACCCGCGTCGAGGGCTCCGAGGACGAGATCGCGCGACAGGGCGCGGGCGACCAGGGCCTGATGTTCGGCTACGCCGACGCCGACACCCCCGAGCTCATGCCGCTGCCCATCGGGCTGGCGCACCGCCTGGCCCGCAAGCTGACCGCGGTCCGCCGCGACGGCACGCTGCCCTACCTGCGCCCGGACGGTAAGACCCAGGTCACCATCGCCTACGACGACGACAAGCCCGTCGGCGTCGAGACCGTGGTCCTGTCGACGCAGCACGCGGCCGACATCGACCTGGACAACCTGCTGACCCCGGACATCAAGTCCAAGGTCATCAACCCGGTGCTCGAGGGGATCGACCTCGACTCGTCGAACACCCGCGTCCTGGTCAACCCCACCGGCCGCTTCGTCACCGGCGGCCCGATGGGCGACGCGGGCCTGACCGGCCGCAAGATCATCGTCGACACCTACGGCGGCTACGCCCGCCACGGCGGCGGCGCCTTCTCGGGCAAGGACCCGTCGAAGGTCGACCGCTCCGCGGCGTACGCCATGCGCTGGGTGGCCAAGAACATCGTGGCCGCCGGCCTGGCCAAGCGCGTCGAGGTGCAGATCGCCTACGCGATCGGTAAGGCCGAGCCCGTGGGCGTGTTCGTCGAGACCTTCGGGACGGCCCAGGTCGACCCGGCCAAGATCGAGAAGGCCATCCACGAGGTCTTCGACCTGCGCCCCGGCGCGATCGTGCGCGACCTGCAGCTACTGCGCCCGATCTACCAGCCGACCGCGGCGTACGGCCACTTCGGCCGCGACGACCTCGACCTCCCCTGGGAGCGCACCGACCGCGCCGACGCCCTCAAGTCGATCGCGACCTGAGAACGGCACCTCCCGGTGCAAGCCCTGCGTCCTCGCTTGCACTGAACGCGAGTATTTCCGCATCCTCGCGAGCCTGACCCACGGCGGCCCGGCACCTCGCACCTCGAGGTGCCGGGCCGTCGTGCGTGCTCGGTCTTGTCAGCCTGGGGACCACGCTGACGTTGAACGTCAGAAAAGCCCCCATCTCGATCCGGCTCGGGTGATCACCCCTCGAGGCGTACGGCTCGGCTCCACCGTCGACGTGGTGGACTTCCTGACGTTGAACGCCAGCGTGGCCCCCAGGCTGACGAAACCCCGCGAGCCCGGTCGGGAGCGTCTGGTAGACGTGAGGTCGTGACGGTGGGGGAGGCGGGCGACGCGCTGTTCGCCGCGCCCGAGCGCCGGCCGGAGCCCGCGCCCGCCGAGAAGAAGCCCCGCAAGCCCCTGCGCAACGAGCGCCTGCCCGCCACCGAGCGCCCGGTGGCCCAGGTGGCCGTGGACGTCAACCTCGCGCACCTCGACCGGCCGTTCGACTACCAGGTGCCCGAGCAGCTCGCCGACCGGGCGGTCCCCGGCGCGCGGGTGCGGGTGCGGTTCGCCGGCCGGCTGGTCGACGGCTTCGTGCTCGCGCGGGAGGACACCAGCGAGCACACCGGCCGGCTGGGCTGGCTGGAGAAGGTCGTCTCCCCGGAACCGGTCCTGGGCCCCGAGCTCGCCGGGCTCTGCCGGGCCGTCGCCGACCGCTACGCCGGGACGCTCGCCGACGTCCTGCGCCTCGCGGTGCCGCCACGTCACGCGCGGGTCGAGGCGGAGACGCCGGCGGAGCGGCCGGGCCCGGAGGCATCGGAACAGCACGGCTGGGGCGCCTACCCCCGGGGGCCGGCGCTCCTGGAGGCCCTCGCGGCCCACCGCCCCGCGCACGCCGTCTGGCAGGCCCTGCCGGGCGAGGACTGGCCCGGCCGTCTCGCCGAGGCCGCCGCCACCACGGCCGCCGCCGGGCGGGGCGCGGTGCTCGTGGTGCCCGACCGCCGCGACCTCGACCGCGTCCAGGCCGCCTGCGAGGCCGTGGCGGGCGCGGACGCCGTCGTCGCCCTCGCCGCCGACCTGGGGCCCGCCGAGCGCTACCGGCGCTGGCTGGCAGTGGCGCGCGGGCAGGTGCGCATCGTCGTCGGCACCCGCGCCGCCGCGTTCGCCCCGGTCGCCGACCCGGGCCTGATCGCGGTGTGGGACGACGGCGACGACACGCTCGCCGAGCCCCGCGCGCCCTACCCCCACGCCCGCGACGTCGCCATGACCCGCGCGCACCGCGACGGCGCGGCGCTGCTCGTGGCCGGGTTCGCGCGCACCGCCGAGGCCGCCCTGCTCGTCGCGAGCGGCTGGGCCCACGACGTCGTCGCCGACCGCGCCACCGTCCGCGTCCGCGGGCCCCGGGTCACCTCGATCGGTGAGGACGACCGCCAGCTGCTGCGCGACCCCGCCTCGCGGGCTGCCCGCATGCCGGGCGTGGCGTTCGAGGCGGCCCGGGCAGCCCTGGGAGTCGGCGCGCCGGTGCTCGTCCAGGTCCCGCGCCGCGGCTACCTGCCCGCCGTCGCCTGCGCCCGCTGCCGCGAGCCCGCGCGCTGCCGCCGGTGCGCGGGCCCGATGGCGCTGCCGGCGGGTGCCGACGGGGTGCCGACCTGCCGCTGGTGCGGGACCCCTGACGCCGCCTACCGCTGCGGTGCCTGCGGCTCGCCCCAGCTGCGTGCCCTGGCCGTCGGCTCGGCCCGCACCGCCGAGGAGCTGGGCCGCGCCTTCCCGCAGACCGTGGTGCGCAGCTCCGGCGGCGGGGCGCCGGTGCTCGACACCGTGCCCGGCGGCCCGGCCCTGGTCGTCGCGACGCCGGGCGCCGAGCCGATCGCCGACGGCGGCTACGGGGCCGCGCTACTGCTGGACGGCGCGGTGCTGCTCGCGCGGCCCGAGCTGCGGGCGGGGGAGGAGACGCTGCGACGCTGGTTCGGCGCGGCCGCCCTCGTGCGCCCGGCGTCCGAGGGCGGGCGGGTGGTCGTGATCGCCGAGTCCTCGACGGCCGCGGTCCAGGCGCTCGTGCGCTGGGATCCGGTCGGGCACGCCGCCACCGAGCTCGCCTCGCGCACCGAGCTGTCCCTGCCGCCGGCGATGCGCCTGGCCGCGGTCGACGGCCCGCCCCCCGCCGTCGCCGACCTGCTCGCGGCCCTGCCCGACGACGTCGAGGTGCTGGGCCCGGTCGAGCTGCCGCCCGGCACGAAGCTCCCGGGCGCCGAGGAGCGCACCGAGGGCGCCGAGCGCTGCCTCGTCCGCGTGCCCCGCACCGAGGGCCGCACGCTGGCCCGCGAGCTGCACGCCGCGCAGGCCGTGCGCTCGGCGCGCAAGGAGCGCGAGGCGGTGCGCGTGCTGCTCGACCCCCTCGACCCGCTCTGACCTGTACAGCCGCCCGTCGCCGTGCCAGTATTCAACTCACAGGTTGAATACTAGGAGGCCGACATGACCGACGAGACCGCCGCCGACCGCCACCGACGCATCGCGGCGACGTTCACCGAGCGGGTACGGGGCGCGGGCGACTGGGACGTGCCCGCCCCGGTCGAGGGCTGGACGGCCCGGGACGTCGTGGGCCACCTGACGTCGTGGTTCCCGGGGTTCCTGGGGGCGGCCGGCGTGACGCTGCCGCCCGGGCCGGACGCCGAGGCCGACCCGGTGGGGGCCTGGGAGGCCCAGACCGCGGCGGTGCAGGCGCTGCTCGACGACCCGGAGACCGCCGACCAGAAGATCGACAACCCGCACCTCGGCGCCATGACGGTCGCCGGCGCGACGGACATGATCTACACGTCCGACGTCTTCATGCACACCTGGGACCTCGCGCGGGCCACCGGCCAGGACGACCGTCTCGATCCCGCGTTCTGCGCAGCGCTCCTCGGGGGCATGGAGCAGATGGAGGACGCGATCCGGTCGTCGGGCCAGTACGGGCCGCGGGTGCCGGTGGGAGACGACGCCGACGCCCAGACCCGCATGCTCGGCTTCATCGGCCGGGACCCCTCCTGGCGGCCGGCGGCAGCCGGAGCACGTCGTACATAGACTGGGCGCGGAGCCGTCCAGGAGAGGAACGATGACCGCCCAGCCGTTGCGCCTGTTCGGCGACCCCATCCTGCGCACGAAGGCCGAGCCCGTCGTCGACTTCGACCGCGAGCTGCGCACCCTCGTCGCGGACCTGCACGAGACGATGCGCGAGGAGGGCGGCGCCGGGCTGGCGGCCCCGCAGATCGGCGTCGGGCTGCGGGTGTTCGTCTTCCGTGCCGACGGGGTCGAGGGCCACATGGTCAACCCGACGTGGAACGCCGCCGACGAGACCGAGCAGTTCGGTCCTGAGGGCTGCCTCTCCATCCCCGGGCTGCGCTTCGACTGCCGCCGCTTCGAGCACGTCGTCGCCTCCGGCTGGGACCTCCACGGCGAGCCGCAGACCGTCGAGGGCTCCGCGCTCGTCGCCCGCGCGATCCAGCACGAGACCGATCACCTCGACGGGGTGCTCTTCCTCGACAAGCTCGACCCCGAGACGCGGCGCGAGGCGATGGCCGAGATCCGCCGGGCCCCGTGGTTCGACCTGGCGGCGCCGCCCACGGTCAGGACGAGCCCGCACCCGCTCTTCGGCCGGGCCACCTGAGACGTGCGCATCGTCTTCGCGGGCACCCCCGAGCCCGCCCTGCCCGCCCTGCGCGGTCTGCTCGCGAGCGCCCGGCACGAGGTCGTCGCCGTCGTGACGCGCCCGGACGCCCCGGTCGGACGGTCGAAGCAGCCGCAGCGCAGCCCCGTCGGCGCCCTGGGCGACGAGGCCGGGATCGCGGTCCTGACCCCGGTGAAGGCCTCCGAGCCCGCGTTCCTCGAGCAGCTGCGCGCGCTCGCGCCCGACTGCTGTCCCGTGGTGGCCTACGGCAACCTGCTGCGTCGCGAGGCCCTCGACGTCCCCGCGCACGGCTGGGTGAATCTGCACTTCTCCCTGCTCCCGGCCTGGCGGGGTGCCGCGCCGGTGCAGGCCGCGATCCGCGCCGGTGACGAGGTGACAGGCGCCAGCACGTTCGCGCTCGAGGAGGGCATGGACACCGGGCCGGTGTACGGGACGGTCACCGAGGAGATCGGCCGCCACGACACCGCGGGCGTGCTGCTCGCCCGCCTCGCCGAGTCGGGCGCGGTCCTGCTGGAGCACACCCTCGACGGCATCGCCGACGGCACGCTGTCGCCCGTGCCCCAGCCGGCCGAGGGTGTCTCCTACGCCCCCAAGATCACCGTCGACGACGCCCGCATCGTGTGGACCCACCCGGCGCCCGCCGTGGATCGACTCATGCGCGCGGTGACGCCCGCACCCGGGGCCTGGACGACGTTCCGCGAGGCCCGGCTCAAACTGGGCCCCGTGATGACCACCGGCGAGGGCGGGCTCGACCCCGGCGCGATCCGTGTGGAGCGCGGCCGCGTCCTCGTGGGGACGGCCGGCGCCGCCGTCGCGCTCGGCGACGTCCAGCCCGGCGGCAAGCGCCCCATGCCCGCCGTGGACTGGGCCCGGGGCGTGCGCCCCGCGCCGGGGGAGCGGTTCGAGTGACCGGGGCGAGCGAAGCGACGGGCTCACGATGACCGACAGCTCCGTCCCGCCCGGCGGGCACCGCTCGGGCCGCGGGCCGCGCAAGCGGGACGACAGGCGGCGCAGCGGGCCGCCCCGCGGCCGCCAGGGCCCGAACCGCCCGCCCACCGGCGACCCCGCCCGCGAGGCCGCCCTCGACACGCTGCGCGCGGTGCGCGAGGACGCCGCCTACGCGAACCTCGTCCTGCCCTCCCTGCTGCGCGAGCGGCGGATCTCCGGGCGGGACGCGGCGTTGGCCACCGAGCTCGCCTACGGCGCCTGCCGGGCCCAGGGCCTGCTCGACGCCGTCCTCGGTGCCTGCGTCGACCGCCCGCTCGACGGCCTCGACGGCGTCGTGCTCGACACCCTGCGCCTCGGCACCCAGCAGCTGCTGCGCACCCGGATCCCCCCGCACGCCGCGGTCGGCGCGGCCGTGGAGCTCGTGCGCGCCCGGGCCGGCTCGCGACCGACGGGCTTCGTCAACGCCGTGCTGCGCAAGGTCGCCGAGCACACCGAGGACGTGTGGGTCGAGCGGCTCGCGCCGCCGGACGACCTGGGGCGGCTCGCCTTCACCCACGCGCACCCGCGGTGGATCGCCGAGGTCTTCGCGCGCGCGCTCGGAGGTGAGGAGGAGCTCACGGAGTTGTCAGCCGCCCTCGCCGCCGACGACGCCCGCCCCGCCGTGCACCTCGCCGCCCGTCCCGGGGAGATCTCGGCCGAGGAGCTCGCCGCGATCACCGGCGGCGAGGAGTCGCCCTACTCGCCCTACGGCGTCCTGCTCACCGAGGGCGGCGACCCCGGGGACCTGGCGCCGGTCCGCGAGGGCCTGGCCGTGGTCCAGGACGAGGGCAGCCAGCTGGTCGCGCTCCTCGCGACGCGCGCCCCCGTGGACGGGGAGGACACCCGCTGGCTCGACCTGTGCGCGGGCCCCGGGGGCAAGGCCGTGATGCTCGGGGCGCTCGTCGCGATCGAGGGCGGCACCCTCGACGCCGTCGACCGTGCCCCGCACCGCGCGCGGCTCGTCGAGCAGGCGACCGAGGGCCTGCCGGTGCGGGTCCACACCGGCGACGCCCGCGAGCTCGCGCTGCCCGAGGCCGCCTACGACCGCGTGCTCGTCGACGCCCCGTGCACCGGTCTCGGCGCGCTGCGCCGGCGTCCCGAGGCCCGGTGGCGTCGCCAGCCCGACGACGTCGCCGAGCTCACGGCGCTGCAGCGCGAACTCCTGCGCGCCGGCCTCGAGCGCACGCGCCCCGGCGGCGTCGTCACCTACGCGACGTGCTCGCCGCACCCCGACGAGACCGCCGCCGTCGTCACCGCCGTCGCGGCGGAAACCGGCGCCGAGGTGCTCGACACCCCGGCGCTGCTCCCGGAGGTGCCGGACACGGGGCTGCCGGACGGCGCGCCGGGCGTCCAGCTGTGGCCGCACCGCCACGGCACCGACGCGATGTACGCCGCGGTCCTGCGCAAGCAGTGAACCCGGTCCTGGACTGGTGGCTCGCCGACCGCACGCGCGGCGGGCCGGGCTCGGCGCCGTGGGTCGTCGGGCAGTGGCCGAACCCCGCCCTGGTGGTCTTCCTGCTCGCCCTGGTGGCCCGCCTCGTGGTCCCCGATCCCGCCACCGCGGAGGCGCTGGTCCTCGTCGGACGGGGGGCGCTGCTCGTCTGGGGGCTCGACGAGCTCGTCCGCGGGGTGAACCCGTTCCGCCGGGTGCTCGGGCTCGGGGTGTCCGGATGGCAGGTCGTCGGCCTCCTGACCGCCTGACGCCGCGACCGTCGCCGGGCCACTACCATGCGTCACGTGTCCCGCATCCCCATGATCGCCCCGAGCATCCTCTCCGCCGACTTCGCGCGGCTCGCGGAGGAGGCGGCCGCCGTCCCGGGTGCGGACTGGCTGCACGTCGACGTGATGGACGGGCACTTCGTGCCCAACCTGACCCTCGGCCTGCCCGTGGTCGAGGCGCTGGAACGGTCGACCTCCATCCCGCTCGACTGCCACCTGATGATCAACGACCCCGACCGGTGGGCCCCCGGGTACGCCGAGGCCGGCTCGCGCAACGTCACGGTGCACGCGGAGGCCGCCCACGATCCCCGCGGATGCGCGCGCGACATCCGGGCCGCGGGCGCCCTGGCCGGGCTGTCGATCAAGCCCGGCACCCCGCTGGACGACTGGGTCGAGGTGCTGCGCGACTTCGACACCCTGCTCGTCATGAGCGTCGAGCCCGGCTTCGGCGGGCAGAGCTTCATGCCCGAGGTGCTCGAGAAGGTGCGCACCGCGCGGCGCCTCGTCGACACCGGGCACCTGACCGTCCTCGTGGAGATCGACGGCGGGATCAGCGGGGACACGATCGAGCAGGCCGCCGAGGCGGGCGTCGACTGCTTCGTCGCGGGGTCGGCGGTCTACGGCGCCGAGGACCCGGACCGTGCGGTCGCCGCCCTGCGGGCGCAGGCCGTCGGGGCGTCCGACCACCTCGACGAGGGGTGAGAGAGGAGTCACCGCGGTAGTGCTGCCGGGTGACGGCGTCGTGAGGATGATGGCGGGCGGGCAGCGTCGTCCGGACCAGCCAGCGAGGAGACCGCAGTGTTCACGGGGATCGTCGAGGAGATCGGCGAGATCGTCGGCGTCGTCGGCCAGGACGACGCAGCGCGCCTGCGCGTGCGCGGCCCCCTGGTGATCTCCGACGCCCGCCCCGGCGACTCCATCGCCGTCAACGGCGTGTGCCTCACGGTCACCGAACCGACCTCGGACGAGTTCGGCGTCGACGTCATGGGCGAGACGCTGCGCCGCTCCAGCCTGGCGGGCGCGACGGCCGGGACGCGCGTCAACCTCGAGCGGGCCGTGGCCGCGGGCGACCGCCTCGGCGGGCACATCATGCAGGGCCACGTCGACGGCACGGCCACCGTCGTCGAGCGCACCGAGCACGCGCAGTGGACGACGCTGCGGTTCCGGGTGGGCAACGACCTCACCCGCTACATCGTCGAGAAGGGCTCGATCGCCGTGGACGGCGTGAGCCTCACCGTGACGGAGGTCGACGACGACTCCTTCGCCGTCGGGCTCATCCCGACCACGCTGCGGGAGACGATCCTGGGGGAGCGCACCGTGGGTTCCACGGTCAACCTCGAGGTCGACGTGGTCGCCAAGTACGTGGAGCGGCTCGTGGGATTCCAGGCCGGCACAGCGCAGGGGAAGTAGGAGTTCGTGGACGGCTTCGAGCACATCGAGCGGGCGATCGCCGACATCGCCGCGGGCAAGGCCGTCGTCGTCGTCGACGACGAGGACCGCGAGAACGAGGGCGACCTCGTGTTCGCGGCTCAGCACGCCACGCCGGAGCTCGTGTCGTTCATGGTGCGCTACACCTCGGGCTACATCTGCGTCCCGCTGACGGGCGAGGCGTGTGACCGGCTGGACCTCCCGCCGGCGCACTCCATCAACCAGGACCGCCATGGCACCGCGTACACCGTGTCCGTGGACGCCCGCGAGGGCATCGGCACCGGCATCTCGGGCACCGACCGCGCGCACACCATCCGCGTGCTCGCGAACCCGGCGTCGGGGCCCACCGACCTCGCGCGCCCCGGGCACCTCGTGCCGCTGCGGGCCCGCGACGGCGGCGTCCTGCGCCGGCCCGGGCACACCGAGGCCGCGGTCGACCTGGCGCGCCTGGCCGGGCTGGAGCCCGCAGGCGCGATCTGCGAGATCGTGTCGCAGAAGGACGACGGCGACATGGCGCGGTTCGAGGAGCTCCAGGTCTTCGCCGACGAGCACGAGCTCTCGCTCATCACGATCAAGGACCTGATCGCCTACCGGCGCCGGTCGGAGAAGCAGGTCGTGCAGGTCGCGCACGCCAACATCCCCACCGACCACGGCGAGTTCGTCGCCTACGGCTACGACTCGCTGCTCGACGGCATCGAGCACGTCGCCCTCGTCCACGGCGACCTCGGCGACGGCGAGGACGTCCTGGTCCGCGTGCACTCCGAGTGCCTCACCGGCGACGTCCTGCGCTCCCGGCGCTGCGACTGCGGTCCCCAGCTCGACGCCGCCATGGCCGCGGTGGTCGCGGAGGGCCGCGGGGTCGTGCTCTACGTGCGCGGCCACGAGGGCCGGGGGATCGGCCTGATCCACAAGCTGCAGGCCTATCAGCTCCAGGACGCCGGGGCGGACACCGTGGACGCCAACCTCGCGCTCGGCATGCCCGCCGACGCCCGCGACTACGGCACCGGTGCCCAGATCCTCGCCGACCTGGGTATCAAGAGCATGCGCCTGCTGACCAACAACCCCGAGAAGCGCGCCGGGCTCGAGGGCTACGGCCTGCAGATCCTCGGCCGCGTCTCGCTGCCGTCGCGCGCGACGCCCGAGAACCTGCGCTACCTGCGCACCAAGCGCGACCGCATGGGCCACGACCTCGAGGGCCTCGACGGGGAGGAGGACGGTGTCGTGGCGCAGCCGGCCGACACCGACCGGCCGGCGGTGGGCGGGCGCTCGTGAGCGGCACCGGGCGTCCCGACGCCTCCGTCCCCGACGCCTCCGGCCTGCGCCTGGGCATCGCGGTGACGCGCTGGAACTCGGCGATCACCGACGTGCTGCTCGAGCGGGCCCGCGACGCCGCGGCGAAGTCCGGGGTGTCCGAGCCGACCGTCGTCCACGTGGCCGGCGCGATGGAGCTCCCGGTCGTCTGCCAGGGCCTCGCCGACGGGCACGACGCCGTCGTCGGGCTGGGCGTCGTCATCCGCGGGTCGACGCCGCACTTCGACTACGTCTGCGACACCGTCACCGCGGGTCTGCTCCGGGTGGGGCTCGACGCCCGCACCCCGGTCGGCAACGGCGTCCTCACCGTCGAGACCGAGGAGCAGGCCTGGGAGCGCGCGGGCACGCCGACGTCAGCCGAGGACAAGGGCTTCGAGGCCACCGTCGCGGCGCTGGACGCGGCGCTCACGCTGAGGTCGCTGTGACGGGGCCGGACGTCTCGGTCGACATCGGCGAGGTCGAGCTCGAGGTCCGCCCCGTGCGCATCCGGTGGGTGGCCTGGGTGATGGCCGTGTTCCTGTTCGCGTTCTTCGGCGCGGGCGCGCTGCTGGTCTTCGTCGAGTCGTCGGGCTTCAACTTCCGCCCCGCCGACCAGATCGCGATGGTCGTGCTCGGCACCATCCTCGCGGGCTGCGCCCTGCTGTTCACCCGCCCGCGGCTGCGGGCCGGGCCGGGCGGGGTCGAGGTGCGGGCGACGATCCTCACCCGCCGGGTGCCGTGGTCGGAGGTCGTCGCGGTGAGCTTCCCCGACGGCGCCCAGTTCGCCCGTCTCGACCTGCCCGACGACGAGTACCTGACGATCGCGGCGCTCCAGGCCGTCGATCGGGGCCACGCGGCGCGCGGTGTGACGGCCCTGCGCAGGCTGCATGCGCACCACCGGGCCGGAGCGGACACCGCGGGAGCATGAACCCGTACGACCTGCTCTTCCGCCACGTCGCGACCCGGGTGCCCGCCGAGCTGACCCACCGGGTCGGGGTGACGGCGCTCCGGGTGGCGACGCCGTTGCTCGGCGGTGCGGCACCGGGCGCGCCCCTTGAGGCCATGGGGCTCGAGTTCGCCAACCCGCTCGGGGTCGCGGCGGGCTACGACAAGGACGCCGAGGGCGTGCGCGGGCTCGCGCGGCTGGGGTTCGGGGCGGTCGAGGTCGGCACCGTGACCGCCCGGCCGCAGCCCGGCAACCCGCGGCCGCGGCTGTTCCGGCTGCCCGACGACCGGGCGCTGGTCAACCGGATGGGCTTCAACAACGCCGGCGCCGACGTCGTCGCCGCCCGCCTGGCCGCCGTGCGCGCCCGCGGCGCCGGGACCGTGGTCGGGGTCAACATCGGGCGCTCCAAGACCGCCACGGACGCCGTCGCCGACTACCGGTACTCCGCGCGCGTCCTCGGCCCGCACGCCGACTACGTCGTGGTCAACGTCAGCTCCCCGAACACCCCGGGCCTGCGCGACCTGCAGGGCGTCGACGCGCTCGAGCCGCTGCTCGCCGCCGTGCGCTCCGAGGTCGGCGCGACCCCGCTGCTCGTGAAGATCACCGCGGACCTGGACGACGACGCGGTCGACGCCGTCGCCGACCTCGCGGTGGCCCAGGGCCTCGACGGGATCGTCGCGACCAACACGACGGTCGCGCGCACGGGGCTGGCCTCGCCGCCCGACGTCGTGAGCGCCGCGGGCTCCGGCGGGCTCTCGGGCGCGCCGCTGGTGGAGCCCGCGCGGGCGGTGCTGGCGCGCCTGCGGGCGCGCGTGGGGGACCGGCTGACCCTGGTCTCGGTCGGCGGGATCGACTCGGGCGCCGAGGCCCGCGCCCGTCTCGACGCCGGCGCCACGCTCGTCCAGACCTACACCGGCTTCGTCTACGGCGGCCCTGCCTGGCCGCGCCGCGTACTGGAGGAGCTCACGTGACTGCACCCGCCCGTCGTCCCCAGGTCGTCCTCGTCGACCTGTTCGAGACCTGCCTGCAGCTCGAGGGTCTGCGCCCGCGCTTCGCCGCGCTGGGCCGCCCCGAGGACGAGGTGTGGCTGTTCTTCGCCCGCCTCCTGCAGCAGGGCATGGCGATGACGCTCGCCGGCGAGGCGCCGCCGTTCGCGACCGTCGCCGCCGACATGCTGCGGCGCACCAGCGGGCGCGACCTCACCGACGACCAGGTCGCCTCCGTGCTCGACGGGTTCCGCGAGCTGCCCGTGCAGCCCGACGTCGCGCCCGCGCTGCGGCGCCTGGCCGAGGCCGGGGTGCCCGCCTACGGGTTCACGCACGGCTCGGCGGAGGTCGCCGGTGCGGCGCTGGAGGCGGGCGGCGTCCGCGACCTGTTCACCGACGTCATGTCGTGCGCGGAGCTGAAGCTCTTCAAGCCGCCGCCGGCGGTGTACCACTGGGCGTGCGACCGGATCGCGACCGCGCCCGCCCGCACCGCCCTGGTCGCCGTCCACTCGTGGGACGTGCACGGCGCGATCTCGGCCGGCCTGCTCGGCGGGTTCTGCGAGCGCCTCGAGGGCCGGATCCCCGACGCCGTCGCCCGCCCGCACGTCGCCGGCCCGACGCTCGAGGACGTCGTCGAGGGCCTCCTCGCCCTTCCCGACGAGCCGACCCCCTGACCCCTACGTGAGCGAAATTCCCGGCTATAGCCGGGAACATCACTCACGGAGGGCCTCACCCGGCGATGACGGGGGCGGCGGGCAGACTGGGCGGACCACCACGATCATGGAGGTCTCGGTGTCCACCACCACCGGTCCCAACCGCCGCACGATCCTGTGCGGCCTCGCCGCCGCCCTCGCGGCGCCGGGCGCGCTGGCCGCGTGCTCCTCGGACGCCGGGGAGTTCCAGCCCGGCACCCCGAGCGCCACGCCCGGCCCGGGCACGACCCCCGCGGGCACGCCGCTGGCCCAGGTCCCGGTGGGCGGCGGGACGATCGTCACGAAGGGCGAGCAGACGATCCTGCTCGTCCAGCCGACGGCCGGGACGGTCAAGGGCTTCGACGCCTCGTGCCCGCACCAGGGCACGACGGTCGACCCGCCCCAGAACGGCGTCATCACCTGCCCGAACCACTTCAGCCAGTTCGACGGCGCCACCGGCGCGCTGCGCAAGGGACCCGCCGCCTCCGGGCTCACCGAGGTCCCCGTCCGCGTCGTCGACGGCTCCGTGCAGGTGTAATGGAGGGCGTGCTCGCGCTGCACGCCCTGTGGTCGCCCGGACGCGGCGTCTGCCTCTGGGCCGAGGATCCCGAGCTGCCGGTGCGCACCACGAGCCGTGCGCGCCGGGGTGCCCGCCCCCATCCCTTCGCGGTGCCGGCCGAGCGCCTGGCCGCGGTGTGGGGCACCGGCGGCGCCGCGACGGCCGGCGTCGCGGTGCTCGCCCTGCCCTCGGACCCCGACGCCCCGCGCGACTCCGACGACCTCGAGCGCGAGGAACCGCGGGACAACGCCGGCGGCGCCCCCGTCCTCGCCGACTGGTCCGTCCCGGTCCTCGAGCTCTCGCCCGGCGCGGCCCCGCCGGTCGCTCCCGCCGGCACCCGGGCGAGCCCCTCGGTGGCGGCGCTGCGGGCCGTCGACGCCCTCGCCACCGACCTGATCGTCCGGGGACGGGTCCTGCCCGCGCCGGACGAGGCGGGCGACGGGCACGGCCTCGTCTGGCACCCCGTCCTCCAGGGCCCCGACCTCGTGGCCGCGGACACCCTCGCCGCCGCGCTGCCCCCGGTGTGCCGGTGCGAGCGCGTGCCCGGCGAGGACCCGCCGACCGCGGCCATCGTCGTCGAGGCCGCCCTCGCCGCGGCCGTCGACGCCCACGCACGCGCCCGGATCACGGGCACGGAGGAGCTGGCGTCGGCCCCGGACTGGGCGCACGCGCTGGGCGCCGAACCCGTGCTGGGCGGGACGTCCCCGCCCGCCACCCTGCTCGCCGGCCTGCGTCGCTGGGCCGTCGTCGGTGCGCCGCACGCCGGCCCGGCGCGGGCGTCGTTCCGGCTCGACGAGGTGGTGGTCGACCACCTCGGGCACGCCGTCGAGGATCCCGAGCCCGTGTTCCGGCTGACCTTCGCCCTGCAGTCGGCCCAGGACCCCAGCCTCACCGTCGACGCCGGCACCGTCTGGCGCGACCCCACCGCCCTGCGCCGCTGGCTCGACGACCCCGCCGAGCTGCTGCTCGGCGAGCTCGGCCGCGCCGCCCGCGTCTACCCCGAGATCGGCGACGCGCTGCGCACCCCGCGGCCCACCGGCATGGACCTCGACCTCGCCGGCGCGCACCACTTCCTCGCCCACGTCGCCGCCGACCTCGACCGCGCAGGCTTCGGGGTCCTGCTGCCCGCGGGCTGGCGCGGCGGGCCGGCGCGCCTCGGGCTCGTCGGCGCGGGGCAGGCCGAGGGCCCCGAGGGTGTCGTCACCACCAGCGCCCGGCTGCGCCGCGACGACCTCGTCGACTTCTCCTGGCGCCTCGCGGTCGACGGCGAGGCCCTGTCGGACGACGAGATGGACGCCCTCGTGCGCGCGAAGGCGCCGCTGGTGCGCCTCCGGGGGCGCTGGGTCGCCGTCGACCCCGACCGCCTGCGCGACGGCCTCGCCTTCCTCACCGAACGCCGGGAGAACGGCGACCACCCGAGCGTCGGCGACGTCCTGCACCTCGCCGTCACGCATCCCGACGACGTCCCCGCGCCGCTCCCGGTGGAGGAGCTGCGCCTCGACGGCGCGCTCGGCGAGCTCCTCGCGGGCGGGTCCTCCCTCGAGGAGCTCGACGACCCGCCCGGCGTGCACGCCACGCTGCGGCCCTACCAGCGCCGCGGGCTCTCGTGGCTCGCGTTCCTCGCCCGACTGGGCCTCGGCGGCGTGCTCGCCGACGACATGGGCCTGGGCAAGACGCTGCAGGTCCTGGCGCTGGAGAGCCACGAGCGCGGCACGGACGACGCACCCGGCCCCACGCTGCTCGTCTGCCCCACCTCGGTGGTCTCCACCTGGCGCCGGGAGGCCGAGCGCTTCGTCCCCGACCTGCGCGTGGCCGTGCACCACGGCGCCGGGCGCACCGACCCCGCCGCGGCGGCCGCCGACGCCGACCTGGTCGTCACCTCGTACGGCACGCTGGTCCGCGACTGCGAGGCCCTCACCGGGGTCGCGTGGCACCGCGTCGTGCTCGACGAGGCCCAGATGGTCAAGAACAACCGCTCGCGCGGCGCCAAGGCCGTCCGCCGCCTCGACGCCGAGCACCGCCTCGCGCTGACCGGCACCCCCGTCGAGAACCGGCTCGCCGAGCTGTGGTCGATCATGGACGCGGTCAACCCGGGGATGCTCGGGACCGCGAGCGCCTTCCGCGAGCGCTACGCCGTGCCCGTCGAGCGCCACGGGCGCACCGACGTCGCCGAGGACCTGCGCCGGCGCACGCGCCCCTTCCTGCTGCGCAGGCTCAAGACCGACCCGACGGTGGTCGACGACCTGCCGGACAAGATCGAGACCATCGAGCGCTGCGGCCTGACCGGCGAGCAGGCCTCGCTCTACCGCGTCGTCGTCGACCAGATGCTCGACACGATCGACGACGTGAAGCCGGGCATCGAGCGCCGCGGCCGGGTGCTCGCGGCGATGACCAAGCTCAAGCAGGTGTGCAACCACCCCGCGCTGCTGCTGCACGACGGCTCCCCGATCGGACGGCGGTCGGGGAAGATCGCGCGGCTCGAGGAGATCCTCGCCGAGGTGCTCGCCGCCGGGGACAAGGCGCTGCTGTTCACGCAGTACGCGGCGTTCGGGAACATGCTCGCCCCGCACCTCGCCGCCCGCTTCGACACCGAGGTCGCCTGGCTGCACGGCGGGGTGAGCCGGAAGGCCCGGGACGGGATGGTGGAGCGGTTCCAGTCCGGAGAGGGCCCCTCGTTGTTCCTGCTCTCCCTGCGCGCCGGGGGCACCGGGATCACGCTGACCGCCGCCCAGCACGTCGTGCACCTGGATCGCTGGTGGAACCCCGCCGTCGAGGACCAGGCCACCGACCGCGCCTACCGCATCGGGCAGAAGCGCACCGTGGGCGTCCGCAAGCTCGTCACCGCGGGGACGCTGGAGGAGCGCATCGACGACCTCATCGTCGGCAAGCGCGCCCTGGCCGACCTCGCGGTTCGTGACGGCGAGGACTGGCTGGCCGACCTGTCCACCGACGACCTCGCGAAGGTGCTCAGCCTGGACGCGGAGCCCGACGAGCCCGAGCCGGGGGAGGAGGACGACGACGATGGTGCGTGAGACACGTTCCGGCCCTCGCTTCTCCGAGCGGTTCCCTGAGAGCTATGCCGACTACGGGCCCCGCAAGAAGGTCGAGGACGGCCTCGTCGCCCGCAGCCGCCGGGGCGCCATCGGGGAGTCCTGGTGGTCGGGGCGCTTCCTCGCCGTGCTGAACTCGCTGGGCGTCGGCGGGCGCCTCGACCGCGGCAAGACCTACGCCCGGGCCGGGCAGGTCGTCGACCTCGCGATCGAGCCCGGCGCGATCACTGCGACCGTGCAGGGCAGCCGCGACGAGCCCTACCGCGCCCGGATCGGGCTGCGGCCCTTCGCCGACGAGGCCTGGGAGGCCGTGCTCGACGCGCTGGCCGCCGACTCCTGGTACGCCGCGGCCCTGCTCGCCGGCGAGGTGCCCGACGACCTCGAGGACGTCCTCGCCGGCGTGGGCCTCTCGCTCTTCCCGCAGGGGTCGGGCGAGCTGCCGATGGACTGCTCGTGCCCGGACTGGTCGGTCCCGTGCAAGCACCTCGCGGCCGTCGCCTACCTCGCGGCCGAGGAGTTCGACGTCGACCCGTTCGCGCTGCTGCGCTGGCGCGGCCGCGACCGGGCGACCCTGCTCGCGGCGCTGCGCGACCGCCGGGACGCGGGCGCGGGCACCCCCACGGCGCTCGAGGACCTGCTCGACCGCTTCCACGGCCCGGGCGTCCCGGTGCCCGCCCCGCCCGAGCGCACGGCCCGTCTCACGCCGGACCCGGAGGCGCTGCTGGACGAGCTGCCGCCGCTCGACGTGGACGGCGTCGACGCCCGCGAGGTGTTGCGTCCGCTGTATCGGCGACTCGCCGGGCCCCCGGTGGGGTAGAAACGCGCGTGCGCATCCTCATCATGGTCGCCCACCCCGACGACATCGACTTCGGCAGCGGCGGCTCGGTGGCCACCTGGACCGGCGAGGGGCACGAGGTGTCCTACTGCCTCGTCACCGACGGCGACGCGGGCGGGTTCGACGAAGGCATCAGCCGCTCCGACATGGCCGTGTTGCGTCGCAAGGAGCAGACCGCGGCGGCGGCGATCCTCGGCGTCACCGACCTGCACTTCCTCGGCTGGCCCGACGGTCGCGTCTACGTCACCCACGAGCTGCGGCGCGACCTCGCCCGCGTCATCCGCACCGTGCGCCCCGACCGGGTCGTGACGTCGTCGCCCACGCGCAACCTGCGCTCGATGTACGGCAGCCACCCCGACCACACCGCGGTCGGCGAGGCCACGATGTGCGCGGTCTACCCCGACGCCCGCAACCCCTTCGCCCATCCCGAGCTGCTCGCCGACGAGGGTCTCGCGGCCCACACCGTCGGCGAGCTCTGGATCACGCACATGGGGGAGGGCGCCGACACCTACATCGACACCACCGACGCCTACGAGCGCAAGGTCGAGGCCCTGCGCGCCCACGAGAGCCAGACCGCGCACATGGAGGACCTGCGCGGGCGCATGTGGGCGTGGGGCCGGGTGCAGGCCAAGGCCGCCGGTTTCGGCGAGGAGCGCCTCGCCGAGGGCTACCTGGTGCTCGACACGCGCTGAGACTGCGGAACCCCTCCGTGAGCGACCTTACGGTCGCCGGAGCTTTCGTCCCGGGCGAACCCGGTGAACTGTGGGGTACGGACCAGGTGGGGTCGGCGTCGCTCCCTTCCCGTGAGCCCGTGGAGGGAGAACGCCATGGACGACATCTCGTGGCTCGGCAACCGTGTCCAGGTCCAGGAGATCGAGGGCACGGACCTGACGTACCTGCAGTGGCGCCGACCGTGGCACGGCTCGTTGCGGGGCTACCTCGTCGTCGGCTCCGAGGAGTGGGCGCTGGTCGAGGACGCCGTCGAGGACGCGGCCGCGGGGCGCCGCGAGCACCCGCGTCTCGACGCCGCCGGGCAGCCCACCGACCTCGAGGCCTACTTCACCGAGGTCCTCGGCCGCCGGCCGTCCGACCCGGCGCCCCAGGACGCGACGCCCTGAGACCCCCGACGCCTCGGGACGCCGACGCCTCAGGACGACACCGCGCCCCCGAGCACGGCCTCCAGCACGGCGGACAGCTCCTCGTCCAGGCGGAACGGGGCGGGCTCGGCGTCGAGCCACCGGACGACGGCCGAGTAGTAGCCCAGCGCCAGGAGCCGTCCCACCCGCGCCGGATCCGACGGCGGGCGCAGCACCGCCCCACTCGCCTCGATCAGCGCGGCGAGGTCCTTCGCGAGGACGTGGTCGAGGAACACGTCGTTGCTCTTCAGCGACGTCGGCATCATCGCCGTGGTCTCGGTCCTCGTCTCGAGGTTCACCGCGGCGAGCGCCGCGAAGTACCGCTCGAGGACCTCGCGCAGCGGCAGCACCGACGGGTCGAACCGGCTCGTCGCCCGCGCCGCGCGCTGGCGTCGTCGCAGCGCCCACTCCTCGAGGAAGAGCCCCTTGCGGGCGAAGTGGTTGAACACCGTGGCGCGGGCGAGACCCGCACGGGCGGCGATGTCCTCCATCGACGTCGCGTCGAACCCCTGCTCCACGAACAGGCCGATCGCGGCCTCGTAGACGCGGTCGCGACGCTCCTCGCGCTTGCGGGCACGGGTGCTCAGCGGCGGGAACCCGACGACGGGCTCCCGGTCCACCGGCTCCGTCCCCGCGGCTCGCGCGTCCATCGCGATCAGTAGAGCACACCCGTACCCCCACGAAGCTGGACCCGGGTCTTGTCTCCGCCCATGAGTGTGACCTACGTTGCAGCAGGAATCTGGACCTGGGTCCAACTTCCTCCGACATCGCGAGGAGGCGATCGGGCGTGCGATGGGTGACCTACGACGCGGGGGACGGCGAGCGGGCCGGGCTCCTCGACGGCGACACGGTCCGCGGCCTCGCGGCCGGCACGACGCTCCTGGGGCTCCTGGGGGACGACGGCGAGCGGCTCGCCGAGGCGGGCGCCACGGCGCGGAGCGACCCGGCCGAGGTCCGGGCGCTCGACGACGTGCGGCTGCTCGCCCCGATCCCGCGGCCGCCCTCGGTGCGCGACGGCCTGTGCTTCCTGGAGCACCTGCGCGGCTGCTACCGGGCGCTCGGCCGTCCCACCGAGCTGGCGGCGGTGTGGACCGAGACGCCGGCGTTCTACTTCGGCAACCCCGCAGCGGTGATCGGCCCGTACGACGACGTCCCGATCGCCCCCGGCTCCGGGCTCTTCGACCTCGAGCTCGAGATCGGCGCCGTCATCGGTCGCAGAGGGCGTGACCTGCACCCGGACACCGCCGAGGAGCACATCGTCGGCTACACGTTCTTCAACGACTGGACCGCCCGCGACCACCAGATGCGCGACATGGCGCAGGGCATCGGGATGGGCAAGGCCAAGGACAGCGCGATCACCCTCGGGCCGGCGCTCGTCACCGTGGACGAGCTCGAGCCCCACCGCGGCGAGCAGGGGTTCACGTTCGAGGTCACGGCGACGGTGAACGACCGCCGGATCGCCAAGGGCTCCCTGGCCGGCATGGACTGGAGCTTCGGCGAGCTGCTGGCGTTCCTGTCGCGCGGCACCGACCTGCGGCCCGGCGACGTGATCGGCTCGGGCACCGTGCCCGGCGGATGCCTGCTCGAGCACGTCGACACCCCCGACCCGGCCGCGTTCACGGGCTGGCTGCAGCCGGGCGACGTCGTCTCCCTGGCGTCGGAGGCGTTGGGGGAGACGCGCCAGGTCGTGCGCCCCGCCCCGCCGGTCACGCGCCTACGCACCGGCTTCTGACCCGCGAGAGGACCGCATGAGCACCCAGGACTACCGCAGAGGACTCCACGACCTCGGCCAGGGCTGCCACGCCTGGTTGCAGCCCGACGGCAGCTGGGGCTGGAGCAACTCCGGCCTGATCACGGGGTCGGGCACCTCGCTGATGGTCGACACGCTGTTCGACCTCCCGCTGACCCGGCAGATGCTCGACGGGATCCGGCCGGTCACCGACGCCCACCCCCTCGCGACGCTGGTGAACACCCACTCGGATCCCGACCACGTCAACGGCAACGAGCTCGTCGCCTCCCGGGACGTCGAGATCCTCGCCTCCGCCGCGGCGGCCGAGCTGATGACGCAGGAGGCCCTCGACACCGTCGCGAAGGTCAAGTACCTGGACGGCGCGCTCGGCGAGTTCGCCCGGCACATCTTCGGGCCCTTCGAGCTCGAGGGCATCACCGCGACCGGGCCGGACCGGACGTTCAGCGGCGAGGAGAGCGTCGACGTCGGCGGTCGCGAGGTGCGGCTGATCCAGGTCGGACCCGCGCACACGCCCGGCGACGCGGTCGTCCACGTGCCGGACGCCCGGCTGCTCTACGCCGGCGACATCCTGTTCGTCGGCGGCACCCCGATCGCGTGGGCGGGCCCGATCGACCGCTGGATCGCCGCGCTCGACCTCATCCTCGACCTCGAGGTGGACACGATCGTCCCCGGCCACGGCCCGGTCAGCGGGAAGCCCGAGGTCTCGGTGATGCGGGAGTACCTGGTGTCGGTGGAGGCCCAGGCGCGCCGGCGGTTCGAGGACGGCATGGACGTCGACGACGCCATCGCGTCGATCGAGCTCGGGAAGTTCGCCGACCTCCCCGAGCACGGCAGGCTCGCGCAGAACGTGCTCAACGTCTACCAGCAGCTCGACCCGAGCATCCCGCGACCGGACCGGCTCACGGTGCTCACCAAGATCGCGGCGCTCGAGGGCTTCAGCCCGGACACCTTCACGCAGGCCACGACTCCCTGACCCGAGAGAGGAACCACGCGATGACCGTGCGGACCACCCATGTCGGCAGCCTGCCCCGGCCCGAGGCCCTGACCCGTCTGATGTACCTGCACCAGGAGGGCAAGGGTGAGGCCGCCGAGCTCGAGGCCGCGGTCACCGACGCCGTCCACGACGTCGTGGCGATGCAGCACGGCGCGGGGATCGACGTCGTCTCCGACGGCGAGATGGGCAAGCCCGGCTTCGTCAACTACGTCCGCGAGCGCCTCGACGGCTTCGGTGGCCAGGCGCCGCCGTGGAGCATCGACGACCTCGAGGCGACCCCCGAGCTGGCGATCGCCCAGTACGGCGGGGAGGCCGGCGCGCACATCATGCCGGCGAACTGCGAGGGCCCGGTGAGCTACGTCGGCGCCGCCGCCGTGCAGCGCGACATCGACACCCTGCGCCTCGCCCTGGACAAGACCGGGCACACGGCCGACGGGGGTGCGTTCATCCCGGCCGCGTCGCCCGGCTGCATCGCGACCGGTAGCCCGAACCTGCACTACCCCGACTACGACAGCTACCTCGACGCGCTCGCCGACGCCATGGCGCAGGAGTACCGCGCGATCGTCGACGCGGACCTGATCCTCCAGCTCGACTGCCCGGACATCCCGATGGCCGCGCACACCGAGTTCTGGTGCCGCGACGAGGTCCGGCGCCGCGGATTCGTCGAGTTCGCCGAGCGCCACATGGCCGCCATCGAGCGCGCGCTCGAGGGGATCGACGGCTCCCGGGTGCGCCTGCACATGTGCTGGGGCAACTACGAGGGTCCGCACCACCTCGACGCCCCGCTCGCGGAGCTGCTCCCGCCCGTCCTCGCCGGGCGCCCCACGATGATCTCGTTCGAGGCGGCCAACCCCCGCCACGAGCACGAGTGGGAGGTGCTCTCCTCGCTCGGCATCCCCGACGACAAGGTCCTGCTGCCCGGCGTCGTCGACACCCTCAACAACATCGTCGAGCACCCCCGCCTCATCGCCCAGCGCCTCGAGCGCGTGGCCGGCGTCGTGGGCCCCGACCGCGTCATCGCGAGCACCGACTGCGGCTTCGGCACCTTCGTCGGCTTCGGCCGCGTCGGCGCGCAGGTGGCGGAGATGAAGCTGCAGGCGATGGCCGAGGGCGCGGCGCTCGTCCGCGCCTGACCCGGCAGGCCTCGGGTCGACCTCGTTCGTGATGCTTCGATTTTCGGAGCATTCTTCAAACCCGTGTCGGTCGCTCGCGCTCGTCCGCGCCTGGTACGGCGGGCCGGCGGCCTCGACCTCACCCACGACACTTCGATTTTCGAATCGTCGTCAGAGAAATCGAGCCGGTCCCTCCGTCCCACCGCCACCCGCGGCACGTACCCCGTCGACGCTTCGATTTCCGAAGCATCGACTTCCACGAAGCCACCCCCGCCCGACGACCTCGCGGTCGCCCTGCGGCGCCACCACCACGAGATCGCGAAGCGCCTGGGTCTCCGGGAGGTCGAGCTGGCGTGCCTGCAGATCGTCGACCGGCCACGAGGCATGCCGATGACGGCGCTCGCCGAGAGGCTCGGGCTCACTCCGGGCGCGGCGACCGCGGTCGTCGACGGGCTCGAGGAGGCGGGCCGGGTGGCGCGGTGGCGCGACCCCGACAACCGTCGCAAGGTCGTGGTGGGCCACCTCGTCGCACCGAGGGATCACCTGTCGTGGCAGGCGCTGCTCGACGACGTGCAGGCCCGGCAGGCGCTGTTCTCGGACGAGGAGCTGCTCGTGGTGGCGCGATGGGTCGCGGTGATGGCCAACGAACTGCACCGACGCGCCGGCGACCTGACCGTCGCGCGGGCGGGGCGCGAGGCGCTTGAGCGGCGGAGGCGCACGGGGCCGCGATAGGGCGGTCACGGCGCGGCGCCGGACCGACACGCCGCGACACACCGTGCGACACGCCGATTCCACCCATCTGGGTGCACGCCGAAGCTCCGGACGGACGCGCCTACGCTGGTGCCATCATGGCCGACCCGCAGACGTACCGACCCGCCACCGGGACCATCCCGGAGGCGCCCGGCGTGTACCGGTTCTCGGACGAGAACGGGCGGGTCATCTACGTCGGCAAGGCCAAGAGCCTGCGCAGCCGGCTGAACTCCTACTTCGCCGACGTGGCGGGGCTGCACCCCCGGACGCGCCGGATGGTCACCACCGCCGCGGCCGTCCAGTGGACGGTGGTGCACACCGAGGTCGAGGCCCTCCAGCTCGAGTACAACTGGATCAAGGAGTACGACCCACGGTTCAACGTCCGCTACCGGGACGACAAGACCTACCCGGTGCTCGCGGTGACGCTGAACGAGGAGTACCCGCAGCTCCGGGTGTACCGGGGGCCCCGCAAGAAGGGCGTCCGGTACTTCGGCCCGTACGCCCACGCGTGGGCGATCCGCGAGACGGTGAAGCTCCTGACGCGGGTGTTCCCGGCGCGGGTGTGCTCGAGCGGGGTGTTCAAGCGCCACGGCCAGATCGGGCGCCCGTGCATGCTCGGCTACATCGACAAGTGCTCGGCGCCGTGCGTCGGGCGCGTCGACGCCGAGGAGCACCGGCAGATCGTCCTCGACTTCTGCGACTTCCTCGCCGGCCACACCGACCAGCTGATCGGCCGCATCGAGAAGGACATGCAGGTCGCCGCGGCCGACATGGACTTCGAGAAGGCCGCGCGGCTGCGCGACGACGCCGGCGCGCTGAAGCGGGTCGTCGAGAAGCAGGCGGTGGTGCTCGGCGACGGCACCGACGCCGACGTCGTCGCCTTCGCCACCGACGAGCTCGAGGCCGCGGTCCAGGTCTTCCACGTCCGCGGCGGACGGGTCCGGGGCCAGCGCGGCTGGGTGGTCGAGACCGAGGCGGACAGCGACGTCCCCGCTCTCGTCGGGCAGTTCCTGGCGCAGTTCTACGGCGAGCAGGCGGACCTGGCGGGCTCCGCGGACGACGCCGTGCAGCCGGTGCCGCGCGAGGTGCTCGTCCCGGCGATGCCCGCCGACGCGCCGGCCCTGACCCAGTGGCTCTCCGACCTGCGCGGCTCCCGGGTGTCGCTGCGCATCGCCCAGCGCGGCGACAAGCGCACCCTCGCCGAGACCGTCGAGCGCAACGCCCGCGAGGAGCTGACCCGGCACAAGCTCCGCCGCGCCGGCGACCTCACGGCCCGCAGCGCGGCGCTGGAGGAGCTCCAGGAGCAGCTCGGCCTCGACACCGCGCCGCTGCGCATCGAGTGCACCGACGTCTCGCACGTCCAGGGCTCCGACGTCGTCGCGAGCCTGGTGGTCTTCGAGGACGGGCTGGCGAAGAAGGCCGACTACCGGCGCTACTCGATCCGCGGCGGCGCGGAGGGCGGCGACGTCGCGGCGATCGCCGAGGTCGTCCGGCGCCGGTTCTCCCGGTACCTCCGGGAGACCGCCGAATCAGGGGAGCACGCCGATAGGGCCCCCGACCACACCGATACGGCGTGCTCGGGCGAGACCATGACAGGGGAGCACGCCGATAGGGGCGCACCGGCGTCCGGCGAGATCGCGCCCGAGGAGCTCGACGGGCCGCTGCCCGGCATCGACCCGACGACGGGCCGGCCGCGGAAGTTCGCCTACCCGCCGAACCTGCTGGTGGTCGACGGTGGCGCCCCGCAGGTCGCCGCGGCCGCCGAGGTCCTCGGCGACCTCGGCGTCACCGACGTCGCGGTGGTCGGGCTGGCCAAGCGCCTCGAGGAGGTCTGGCTTCCCGGCGAGGAGGACCCGGCGATCCTGCCCCGCCAGAGCGAGGCGCTCTTCCTGCTCCAGCGCGTGCGCGACGAGGCGCACCGCTTCGCCATCACCTACCACCGCCAGAAGCGCTCGTCGCGGATGACGGCGTCCGCGCTGGACGGGGTGCCGGGGCTCGGCGAGGCCCGGCGCACGGCGGTGCTCAAGCACTTCGGGTCGGTCAAGAAACTGCGGGCCGCGTCGGTCGAGGACGTCATGGAGGTGCCCGGCGTCGGCCGTCGCACCGCCGAGGCCATCCTGTCGGCGCTGACGGACGGGGGTACGACATGACCGGGCGCTCGGAAGTACCGGTGCGCACCGGCGGGATCGAGGTCGCGATCGTCTCCGGCCTGTCCGGAGCGGGTCGCAGCACCGCGGCCAAGGTGCTCGAGGACCTCGGCTGGTTCGTCGTCGACAACCTCCCGCCGGAGCTGATCGAGACGATGGTGGACCTGGGCACCCGCTCGTCGGGACAGGTCACGCGCATCGCGGTGGTGATGGACGTGCGCAGCCGCGCGTTCACCGCCGACCTCGGCGCGGTGATCAAGGAACTGGACGCGCGCGGCGACCGGCCCCGCGTGCTGTTCCTCGACGCGTCGGACGCCGTGCTGATCCGCCGGTTCGAGGCCAACCGCCGCTCGCACCCGCTCCAGGGCGACGGGCGCCTCTCCGACGGCATCGCCGCGGAGCGCGAGCTGCTCTCGCCGCTGCACGACCTGGCCGACCTCGTCGTCGACACCTCGAACCGCTCGGTGCACCAGCTGCGCGCGGCGATCGAGAGCGCGTTCGGCGACCACGCCGCGGACGTCGGGCACAGCGTCACGGTCGTGTCGTTCGGCTACAAGCACGGGCTGCCGCCGGACGCCGACCTCGTCGTCGACATGCGCTTCCTGCCGAACCCGCACTGGATCCCCGAGCTGCGCGAGCACGACGGGCGCGAGGCCGAGGTCCGCGACTACGTGCTCTCACAGGAGGGCGCGGAGGAGTTCCTCGACCGCTACCTCGAGCTACTGCGCCTCGTCGGCGCGGGTTACCGGCGCGAGGGCAAGCGCTATCTCACCGTCGCGGTCGGCTGCACCGGCGGCAAGCACCGCAGCGTCGCGGTCGCCGAGGAGCTCGCGAGGCGCATGGCCGGCCAGGACGGCGTGCGGGTCACGGTGTCGCACCGCGACGTGGGGCGCGAGTGAAGGCCGTCGCCCTCGGAGGGGGCCACGGGCTGCACGCGACGCTCTCGGCGCTGCGCCGGCTGACCGACGACATCACGGCCGTCGTGGTGGTCGCCGACGACGGCGGCTCGTCCGGGCGCATCCGGCGCGAGCTGGACATCCTGCCTCTGGGCGACCTGCGGATGGCGCTCGGTGCGCTCGCCGGCCAGGAGAACCCCGGGCCCGAGAACACGCTCTGGCAGCGGGTCTTCGAGCACCGCTACGGCGGGCACGGGGCGCTCGCGGGCCACGCCGTCGGCAACCTGGTGCTCGCGGGCCTGCTGGAGGTCCTCGACGACCCGGTGGCCGCCCTCGACCAGGCCTGTCACCTGCTCGGGGTGCGCGGCCGGGTGCTGCCGATGAGCACGCAACCGGTGGACATCGAGGCCGACGTCACCGGCATCTTCGGCCCCGAGGGCGGCGACCAGGGGCGCGACGTCGCCCACCGGATCCGCGGCCAGGTCGCCGTCGCCACCACGCCCGGGCGGGTGCAGCGCGTGCGGCTCGACCCCCGCCGGCCGCGGGCGTGCCCGGAGGCGTGCGACGCCCTGCGCTCCGCGGACGTCATCACCCTGGGGCCGGGGTCGTGGTTCTCGAGCGTCCTGCCCCACCTGCTGGTCCCCGAGCTGCTCAACGCCCTGGTCGAGAGCGAGGCCCGCAAGGTCCTCGTCCTCAACCTCGCCCCGCAGCCGGGCGAGACCGCCGGGTTCTCGCCCGAGCAGCACCTCGAGGTGCTCGCCGCGCACGCACCGCGCCTGCGCCTGGACGTCGTGGTGGCCGACACCCGCGCCGTCCCGGCGCCCGACCTGCTGCGCCGCGGGGCCGAGGCCTTCGGCGCGGACACGCTCCTCACCTCCGTCGGCGCGCCCGACGGCAGTCCACGGCACCACCCCGAGGCGCTGGCCGAGGCACTCGCCGACGCCGCCCACCACCGGGTCGATCATCGCGACCCCCTGGGCACGGCCCGGTCCGGCGGGACGAACGGCAGCCATGCCGCCGTCGCGCCCGGTGCCGACCCCGCCCGCCCCCACCAGGAGGAGGACCGAAGGTGGCCATGACCGCAGCGGTCAAGGACGAACTCAGCAGGCTCGCGGTCACCAAGACGTGCTGCCGGCGCGCCGAGGTGGCCGCCCTGCTGCGCTTCGGCGGCGGGCTGCACATCGTCGCCGGCCGCGTCGTCGTCGAGGCCGAGCTCGACACCGGCTCCGGCGCCCGCCGCCTGCGCGGGGAGATCCACGACCTCTACGGGCACAGCCCCGAGGTCCACGTGCTCTCGCAGGGCGGACTGCGCAAGGGCACCCGCTACGTCGTGCGCGTCGCCGCCGACGGCGACTCCCTGGCCCGCCAGACCGGGCTCCTCGACCCGCGCGGCCGTCCCGTGCGCGGGCTGCCGCCCCAGGTCGTCTCCGGGGGCGTCTGCGACGCCGAGGCCGCGTGGCGCGGGGCGTTCCTCGCCCACGGGTCGCTCACCGAGCCCGGTCGCTCGTCCGCCCTGGAGATCACGTGCCCGGGCATGGAGGCCGCGATGGCGCTGGTCGGCGCGGCGCGCCGGCTGGGTGTCGTCGCCAAGGCCCGCGAGGTTCGTGGCGCCGACCGCGTCGTGGTCCGCGACGGCGACGCCATCGGCGCGCTGCTGACCCGCCTCGGCGCCCACACCTCGGTGCTGGCGTGGGAGGAGCGCCGGATGCGCCGCGAGGTCCGCGCGACCGCGAACCGGCTGGCGAACTTCGACGACGCCAACCTCCGGCGCTCGGTGAAGGCGGCCGTGACGGCGACGGCGCGCGTCAACCGGGCGCTGGAGCTGCTCGGCGACGAGGTGCCCGACCACCTGGTGCAGGCCGGGCGCCTGCGGGTGGAGCACGAGCAGGCCTCGCTGGAGGAGCTCGGCCAGTTGGCGGAGCCGCCGATGACCAAGGATGCGGTGGCCGGGCGCATCCGGCGTCTTCTGGCCATGGCCGACAAGAAGGCCAAGGACATGCGCGTGCCCGACACGTCCTCGGTGGTCACCGAGGAGATGGCGGAGCTGGCGGACCACTGACCAGCACGTGACGTCGTTCGCGCGGCCCGGACAGCGGGGCCGCGTTCGTTAGGGTGGCACCCCCACGGGGAACCGGGTGGGAACGGCCGACTCAGGAGAGGTAGGGCGAGGCGCAGTGACGATCCGCATCGGGATCAACGGGTTCGGTCGCATCGGGCGGAACGTGTTCCGCGCGCTGGAGAAGCAGCGTGCGGCGGGCACCGCCGACATCGAGGTGCTCGCGGTCAACGACATCACCGACAACAAGACGCTGGCGCACCTGCTGCGCTACGACTCGGTGCACGGTCGCTTCGACGGCACCGTCGAGTACTCCGACGACGCGCTGATCGTCAACGGCACCGAGGTGAAGGCCTACGCCGAGAAGGACCCGGCTGCGCTCCCGTGGGGCGACCTCGGCGTCGACGTCGTCATCGAGTCCTCCGGGATCTTCACCGACGCCGACTCGGCCGGGAAGCACCTCAAAGCCGGCGCCAAGAAGGTCGTCATCTCCGCGCCCGCCAAGGGCGAGGACCTGACCGTCGTCATGGGTATCAACGACTCGTCCTACGACGGCAGCCAGAACATCCTGTCCAACGCCTCGTGCACCACGAACTGCGTCGCGCCGATGCTCAAGGTGCTCAACGACAAGTTCGGCGTCGAGACCGGCTTCATGTCGACGATCCACGCCTACACCGGCGACCAGCGCGTGCACGACGCGCCGCACAAGGACCTGCGCCGGGCCCGCGCCGCCGCCGTGAACATCATCCCGACCACCAGCGGTGCGGCCGAGGCCACGGCGCTGGCGCTGCCCGAGCTCGAGGGCAAGGTCACCGGCATGGCCTACCGCGTCCCGGTCAGCGACGGCTCGGTCACCGACCTGACGGCCACGCTGACCAGCGACGTCACCGTCGAGTCGATCAACGCCGCGTTCAAGGAGGCGGCCGAGGGCGAGCTCGAGGGCGTCCTCGTCTACACCGAGGACCCGATCGTCTCCACCGACATCGTCGGCGAGGCCGCGTCGTGCACCTTCGACGCCGGCATGACCAAGGTGCTCGGCAACCGCAGCGTCAAGATCGTCGGTTGGTACGACAACGAGTGGGGCTACTCCAACCGCGTCGTCGATCTGACCACGCTCGTCGGCTCGAAGCTCTGATCGCCTGATGAAGACCCTCGACGACCTGATCGCCGACGGGGTGCAGGACCGGTTCGTGCTGCTGCGCGCGGACTTCAACGTGCCCCTGGACGGCTACTCGATCACCGACGACGGCCGCATCCGTGCGGCGCTCCCGACCATCACGAGGCTCGCCGCGGCCGGGGCCAAGGTCCTGGTCATGGCCCACCTCGGGCGCCCGAAGGGCGGCGAGCCGCCGGGGCGCGACCCTCGGTCGACCCTGACGCCGGTCGCGGCGCGGCTGGGCCAGCTGCTCGACCAGCGGGTCTCGCTGGCCGAGGACGTGGTGGGCCAGTCCGCCCGGGGCGTGGCCGAGGGCCTGCGCTCCGGCGGCGTGGCGCTGCTCGCGAACGTGCGCTGCGACCCGCGCGAGACGGGCACCGAGGGCGAGCGCGACCAGCTGGCCACGCAGCTTGCCGAGCTCGTTCCGGGTGGGGCCTTCGTCTCCGACGGCTTCGGCGTCGTGCACCGCGAGCAGGCCTCGGTGGTCGAGATCGCGCGCAAGCTCCCGGCCTACGGCGGCGACCTCGTCGCGCGCGAGACCGAGGTGCTGCGGCGGCTGACCGGAGACCCGGCCCGGCCGTACGCGGTGATCCTCGGCGGCTCGAAGGTGTCCGACAAGCTCGCGGTGCTGACCAACCTGCTGCCCAAGGTCGACACGCTGCTGGTGGGCGGGGCGATGTGCTTCACGTTCCTCGCCGCCGAGGGCAAGGACGTCGGCGACTCGAAGCAGGAGTCCGATCAGCTCGACACCTGTCGGGAGCTGCTCGCGCAGTACCCCGACACGCTCGTCCTGCCGGTCGACGTCGTCGTCGCGGACGCCTTCGCGGCCGACGCCAACACCCGCACGGTGCCGGTGTCGGAGATTCCCGACGGCTGGCTCGGCCTCGACGTCGGGGACGAGACGGTCCGCCTGTTCGGCGAGAAGCTCGCCGACGCGGCCACGGTGTTCTGGAACGGCCCGATGGGCGTCTTCGAGATGGCGCCGTTCGCGGCCGGCACCACCGGCGTCGCCGAGGCCGTCGCGGACTCGCCCGCCTTCAGCGTCATCGGGGGCGGCGACTCCGCCTCCGCGATCCGCGCCGCGGGCCTCGACGAGGAGCGCTTCGGCCACATCTCCACCGGGGGTGGCGCGTCGCTCGAGTTCCTCGAGGGCCAGGTCCTGCCCGGTATCGCCGTCCTCGAGGAGTCCTGATGCCCCGCAAGCCGCTCATCGCGGGCAACTGGAAGATGAACCTCAACCACCTCGAGGCCATCGGCGTCACCCAGAAGCTCGCGTTCGCGCTACCCGGCAAGTACTACGACGTCGTCGACGTGGCGGTGCTCCCGCCGTTCACCGACCTGCGCAGCGTGCAGACCCTCGTCGACGCCGACTCGATGCCGATCACCTACGGCGGCCAGGACCTCTCGCCCGAGGACTCCGGCGCGTTCACCGGTGACATCTCCGGCGCGATGCTGGCGAAGCTCGGCTGCACGTGGGTCGTCATCGGGCACTCCGAGCGGCGCACCGTCCACGGCGAGGACGACGCGCTCGTCAACCGCAAGGTCCGCGCGGCCCTGCGGCACGGCCTGACCCCGATCCTGTGTCTGGGGGAGGGCGAGGAGGTCCGCGACGCGGGCACCCACGTGCCGCACTGCACCGGTCAGCTCGACGGGGCGCTGGACGGCCTCGCGGCCGCCGACGTCGCGAAGATCGTGCTGGCCTACGAGCCGGTCTGGGCGATCGGCACCGGCAAGACCGCCGGTGTCCCGGACGCCCAGGAGGTGTGCCACGCCCTGCGCGAGCGGATCCGCGAGGTGCACGGCGCGACCGTCGCCGACGGCGTCCGGATCCTCTACGGCGGCTCGGTGAAGTCGAACAACGTCGCCGAGCTCGTGAAGTCCGACGACGTCGACGGCGCCCTCGTCGGCGGCGCCAGCCTCGACCCCGAGGGCTTCGCGGAGCTCTGCGCCCTCGCCGCGGGCGGACCCCTGCCCTGAGGCGTTTCCGCCGCAGGGTCATGACGGAGTCGTCACGAGGGCGGGGTATCGTCCTCGCCAGGCACCGATCCCGCACGTCGGGGACGGTCAGAGCCCCGTCCGGCCCCGGACGGGGTCGGCACCCGGAGGTCACGGACACCGACATGCGACTGTTCCTCGACATCCTGCTCATCGCGTCCAGCCTGCTGCTGGTGCTGCTGGTGCTCCTGCACCGCGGACGCGGAGGCGGGTTGTCGTCGCTGTTCGGCGGCGGGGTGCAGTCCAGCCTCGCCGGGTCGAGCGTCGTGGAGAAGAACCTCGACCGCCTCACCCTCTTCGTGGGTGCCATCTGGCTGATCTCCATCGTCGGTACGGGGCTGCTCGTCAAGATCGAAGGCTGACGGGCGGCCCCGGTCGAGGCCGGGCCGCCCCTGGACGCGGAGGTACTCCGGCGATGGCGACTGGCAACGCGATCCGAGGCACCCGGGTGGGTTCGGGTCCCATGGGCGAGTCCGAGCGCGGGGAGAGCGCGGCGCGCACCGTGATCTCCTTCTGGTGCTCGAACGGGCACGAGACCCGTCCGTCGTTCGCGGTCGACGCGGAGATCCCGGCCAGCTGGGACTGCCCGCGCTGCGGCCTCCCGGCCAACACCGACGAGAAGAACCCGCCGCCGGCGAAGCGCACGGAGCCCTACAAGACGCACCTCGCGTACGTGAAGGAGCGTCGCTCCGACGCCGACGGCGAGGCCCTGCTCGACGAGGCACTCGGAAAGCTCCGCGCGCGACGCGGCGAGAGCTGAGAGCATCCGGGGCCATGGTGGCCCCGGCTCTCGACACACGGTTCGCGCTCGCACAGTCCGAGCTCCCCACGGCGTGGTTCAACGTCGCGCCGCATCTCGCGACACCCCTGGATCCCCCGCTCCACCCGGCGACGCGTGAGCCGGTCGGACCGGACGACCTGGCTCCGCTGTTCGCCCAGGAGCTGATCGGCCAGGAGATGTCGGCCGACCCGTGGATCGACATCCCCGGCGAGGTCCTCGACGTCCTGCGCCTGTGGAGGCCGACGCCGCTGGTGCGCGCCCGCCGGCTCGAGGCCGCGCTGGGCACGCCGGCGCGGATCTACTTCAAGGACGAGTCCGTCTCGCCCGCGGGCTCGCACAAGCCGAACTCGGCCGTGCCGCAGGCGTTCTACAACGCCCGCGAGGGCATCACGCGCCTGGCCACCGAGACGGGCGCCGGTCAGTGGGGCACGGCGCTGGCCTTCGCGTGCGCGCAGTACGACCTCGAGTGCGCGGTCTACATGGTGCGCAAGAGCTTCGAGCAGAAGCCCTACCGCAAGGTGATCATGGAGACGTGGGGCGGCAGCGTCGTCCCGTCGCCGATCGACGACCCCTCGCACCCCGGCTCGCTCGGCGCGGCGATCTCCGACGCCGTGCGCGACGCCGTCGGCCGCGACGACACCCACTACGCGCTGGGCTCCGTGCTCAACCACGTGCTGCTGCACCAGACGATCATCGGCCTCGAGGCCCAGCAGCAGCTGGCGAACGCGGGGGAGACCCGCCCGGACGTCGTCATCGCACCGTGCGGCGGCGGCTCCAACCTCGGCGGCGTCGCGCTGCCGTTCCTGCCCGACCCCTCGGTGCGCCTGCTCGCCGCCGAGCCCGCGTCGTGCCCGACGCTGACGAAGGGCACCTACGAGTACGACTTCGGCGACACCGCGGGCCTGACGCCCCTGATGAACATGTACACGCTCGGCCACGACTTCGTGCCGCCCGGCATCCACGCCGGTGGGCTGCGCTACCACGGCGACTCGCCGATCATCTCCAAGCTGGTGCACGAGGGCCGGATGGAGGCGGTGGCGCACAAGCAGCGCGCGGTGTTCGAGGCCAACGTCCTGTTCGCGCGCGTCGAGGGCAAGATCCCGGCGCCCGAGGCGGGCCACGGCATCGCGTCGGTGATCCAGGAGGCGGCCGAGGCGACGCGGTTGAACGAGGAGCGGGTGATCCTCTTCAACTACTGCGGCCACGGTCTGCTCGACCTCGCCGCGTACCAGGAGTACCTCGCGGGCGACCTCGTCGACGAGCCGTGACCACGGTCCGGGAGGCCTCGCTCGCGGTGCTGCGCGAGCACGGCATCACGACGATCTTCGGGAACCCGGGCTCCACAGAGCTGCCGATGTTCCGGGACTTCCCGGACGACTTCCGCTACGCCCTCGCGCTGCAGGAGTCGGTGGCGGTCGCCATGGCCGACGGGTTCGCGCAGGCCACCGGCCGCCCGGGCCTGGTGAACCTGCACTCGGCGGCCGGGGTGGGCCACGGGCTGGGGAACGTCTTCACGGCCTTCCGCAACCGCACGCCCCTGGTGGTCGTCGCGGGCCAGCAGGCGCGGTCGCTGCTGGTGGGGGAGCCGTTCCTGTTCGCCGAGCGCCCGGCCGAGTTCGGCGAGCCCTACGTCAAGTTCTCCCGCGAGCCGGCCCGGGCCGCCGACGTGCCGGCCACCCTGGCCCGCGCGATCCACGTGGCCTCGACGCCGCCGTGCGGGCCGGTGCTCGTATCGGTGCCGGTCGACGACTGGGACCGGCCCGCCGCGGAGGTGCCCGACCACCGCGTCGTGGGCACCGTGGCGGGCGATCCGGACGCCCTCGCCCAGGTTGCCGACCGCCTGGCGTCGGCCCGCACGCCCGCGTTCGTCGTCGGCGGTGAGGTGGACCGCGACGGGGCGTTCGACGACCTCGTCGCCCTCGCCGAGCGCCACGCCGCCCGGGCGTACGTCGCCCCGATGTCGCCGCGCTGCGGGTTCCCCGAGCGCCACCGGCTCTTCGGCGGCTTCCTCCCGGCCGCGCACGACGGCATCCGGGCGGCGCTGCGCGAGCACGACCTCGTCCTGGTGCTCGGTGCCCCGGTGTTCCCGTTCCACACCGAGGGTGCGGTGGAGGGCGACACCGCGGTGCCCGAGGGCACGACGCTGGTCCAGCTCACCGAGGACCCGGCGCACGCGGCCTGGACGCCGACCGGCACCTCGATCGTCACCGGCGTCCGCCACGGGGTGCGCGCCCTGCTCGCGGGGCCGCCGCCGCCGGAACGCCCGCTCCCGGCGCCGCGACCGGCGGTCGGGCGGGTGGAGGCCGAGGACGAGGGCATCACCGAGGAGCTGCTGCTCCAGACCCTCGCGGACCTCCGGCCGGCCGACTCCGTGGTCGTCGAGGAGGCCCCGGCGACCCGCGGGCCGATGCACGACCACCTGCCCTTCGACCGCCCCGCGAGCTTCTTCACCTGCGCCAGCGGCGGGCTGGGGCACGGGCTGCCCGCGGCGGTGGGGATGGCGATGGGGGTCGGTGAGCGGGTGGTCGCGCTCGTCGGGGACGGCTCGGCGATGTACGGGATCCAGGCGCTGTGGTCGGCGGCGCAGCAGGGCGTCCCGCTGACCGTCGTCGTGGTGCACAACGCCCGCTACCGCGCTCTCGACCAGTTCGCCGAGCACTTCGGGATCAGCAAACCGGTGGGCACCGCCCTCCCGGGGCTCGACTTCGTCGCCCTCGCGGCCGGCCAGGGCGTACCGGGCGTGCGCGTCGAGCGTCCCGACGAGCTGGCGCCCGCGCTCACCGAGGCCCTGCGCTCGCCGGGCCCGGTCGTGGTGGACGTGATCGTGCGCTGAGCTGGCGGGCGGCCTCAGTCCCGCACGACGACCACGGTGCACTCGGCGTGGATGACGGCGCTGAGGCCGACCGAGCCGATGACCCGGCTGGCGAGCCCGCCGCGGCCCCGGTGGCCCACCACGAGCACCGCGGCGCCGCGGGAGTGGTGGATCAGGACGGTCGACGCCGGGCCCATGGCGATGTCGGCCTCGACGACGGGCGGCGCGGGGGCGCCCCGGGCGGCACGGACGGCCGACACCTCGTCGACGACCGCCCGCACGTCGCGCGCCGCGGCGTCGTGCAGGACGCGGGCGTCGGGGATGACACCCTCGGCGCTCGACCAGACGTCCGGGCCCGCGTAGGCCATGATCGCCCGCACCGGGACGCCGCGGCGGGCGGCCTCGTCCATCGCGTACTCGAGGGCGGCGCGGGACCCGTCGCTGCCGTCCACGCCGACGACGACGGCGCCCGTGGCGGAACCCGGCTCGGACATCTCGTGCTCCTCACGACGACCAGCAGGATCTCTGATCATGCTCCCGCCGGCCCGCCGTGTCAGGCCACGGTCAGCATGTTCCGCGGCTCGACCGGGGTGGACTTGATGACCGAGGTGACCGTGGAGGCGTGCTCCTGCCAGCCTTCGAGGACCCGGTCGAGGTCGGCGACGTCGCGGACCTGCACGCGCATGAGCAGGCAGTCCTCGCCGGTGATCTTGTGGCACTCGACGACCTCGGGCTGCCGGTCCGCGATCTGCTCGGCGATCTTCCCGTGCCCCAGGGCGGGCCGGACGCGGACCCAGGCGGCGATGGGGTAGCCGAGCGCCGCGGGGTCGACGTCGAGCCGGTACCCCCGGATCACCCCGAGGCGCTCGAGGCGCTGCACCCGCTCGGTGACCGCGGGCGCCGACATCCCGACGCGGCGTCCGAGCGCCGACATGCTCAGACGGGGGTCGTCGGCGAGCTCCGTGAGGATGCGGCGGTTGGTGTCGTCGAGCACCTTGTCGTTCTCCAGGCGCGGGGCCGTCCGTACTTCCGAAGTCGTCGTCATCCGGCCACTATCCCCGTGAGAACGCCATGGAGTCCAGCGTTCCGGCCTTAGAGAATGGTGGCTGTTCGACAGAGCGGCGAAGGAGATGGCGGAGATGGTCACGTTCTGGGGAGTACTGCTGGTGCTGGGGTTCCTCGCGGTGGCGCGCTACGGCGCGGACACGCGCAGCGAGGCGGATCCGACCGGGCGCGACCCGGCCTGGCCGGTGACCCGCCGGCCGCACACGGTGCGGGGCGACGCGGTCCTGCTGGGCGAGCTGGCGCACCGGATCGCGGCGCACCGCCAGCTCTGGGAGGCCTACGACCGCAGTCTGCGGCCGTGGGAGCACGACGTCACACGACGGTCGTGAGCGACGGGGCGGCGCCGACGCCCAGCGACTCCCACGCCCGGGCGAGCCGCGCGACGGCGTCGTCGAGCGCGTCGGTGGAGAGGGTGTAGGGCAGGCGGAGGTACTGCTCGAACGCGCCGCCGGTGGCGAAGCGGGGGCCGGCGGCGAGCAGGACGCCGTGACGCGAGGCGGCGTCGACGAGGGCGCTGGAGCGGGGCGCGCCGAGGTCGACCCAGAGGCTGAAGCCTCCGGACGGCTTCGGGGCCCGCCACTCCGGGACGGCCCGCGCGAGCGCCGCCCGCAGGTGGTCACGACGGTGGGCCAGCACCCGGCGTCCGTCCGCGACGAGGTCGTCGAGCCGCTCGAGCAGCCCGACGGCCACGAGCTGCTCGAGCACCGGGGTCGAGATGTCGTCCGACGCCCGCACCGCCGCGACCCGCTGCAGCAGCGTCCGCGGGGCGCGCAGCCAGCCGATGCGCAGGCCGCCCCAGACGGTCTTCGACAGCGACCCCGTGCTGATCACCGGGGTGGCGCCGCCGGTGGACCAGGCGCCGAGCGGCGGCGGGCCGGGGGCGTCGATCCACATCTCGCGCAGGCAGTCGTCGACGACCAGGGGGACGCCGTGCCGCGCCGCGGCGGCCACGACGGCGCCCCGGGTCTCGGCGTCCATCACGGCGCCGGTGGGGTTCTGGTGGTCGGGCACGAGGTAGCCGACGGCCGGCGTGGCGGCTCGCAGCGCCGCCGCGATCGCCTCCACGTCCCAGCCGTGGACGCCGTCCTCCTCCACCATCGCCACCGGGACCGCGCGCGCCGAGACGTGGCGGGCGAGGTCGATGGCGCCGGGGTAGGTGGGCTGCTCCATGAGCACGCGGTCGCCGGGGCGCACGAGCGCGCGGGCGACGAGGGCGTGGGCGTGCTGGGCGCCCGCGGTCACCATGATCTCGTCGGCGGAGGTGCGCAGCCCCTGGGCGCTCAGGCGCGCCGCGACGGCCTCGCGGAGCACCGGGAGGCCGAGCACGTCGTAGCCGGTGCTCGCGAGGTGCACGGGCAGCTCGGTCAGCGCGCGGGCGGCGGCCTCGTTCACGGCCGTCGTGGGCGCCCAGGGTGCGGCGTGGGCGAGGTCGATGACGTCGCGACCCGGGGACCACCCGCTCACCGGCCCCATCGGCGCGAACGGCGTGTACCCGGCGGCCGCTGTCGGCGTGACCCCGCCGAACGCCGCCGGGACGACGCCGCCCGAGCCGGCCGGTGTCGCGCTCGGGAGGGCCGTCCAGGTTCCCGAGCCCCGGCGGCGCACGAGATAGCCGTCCTCGCGCAGCTGCTCGTAGGCGGCGGCCACCGTGCCCCGCCCGATGCCCAGGGCCGCGGCGAGCTCGCGCTCGCTGGGCACCCGCGTGCCCGCGGCGAGCCTCCCGTCGGTGAGCAGGGACGAGACCCGGGTCGCCAGCGCGGCCTGGGCGCTCGCCCCCGTGCCGCCGTCGTCACGCCACCCGCTGAGCAGGCGGGCGAGGCTCCCGGCACCGAGCTGGACGTCCATGGCCGCAGCCTGCCACTTCTGCCACTGTCTCTGCCACTTGAGACGAAGTGGCCGTGGCATCGCCTGCCACCGGGGGCCACTGTGGAGGACGTCCAGCCACTTGCGATCCCCTAGGAGCTCCCGATGGCCCTCACGGTCACCCTGCTCGGCGTCCTCGTCGTCGCCGGGCTCCTGCTCGTCGCGCGCTACGGCGCCGACTCCCGCACGTCCGGCGACCCGACCGGTCGCGACGCCGCCTGGCCCACCGGCCCGGTCCGCGAGCACACGCCGCGCGAGGACCTGAGCCTCGCCCGCGCGTGGTTCGCCCAGCTCCGCTGCTGGGAGCTCTTCGAGCGCTCGCTGCGTCCCTGGGAAACACTGGAGACGCCGCCGCCGGTGCGAACGGGGACTTCGCGCGCCTAGAAGCGGCGAACCGGCCGTTCGCTGCGTCCCTACGACCGAAGGTCGCCCGCCGCCGCCTCGTCGAGGAGCCAGAGGGTGCGCTCGGTGCCGCGGAGGCCGGCGATCGGGACGTCGCTCTCGGCGGCGCCGGCGTGGGCCCGGGCGAGGACCTCGGCCTTGCCCTCGCCGGTGGCCACCAGCCACACCTCGCGGGCGTGACGGGCTGCCGCCAATGTCAGCGAGACGCGGGTGGGCGGCGGCTTGGGGCAGTCGCGGACGGCGACCACCCCGGCCGCCGTCGCGTGCACCGCGGGCGAGTCGGGGAAGACCGACAGCACGTGGCCCTCCGGCCCGCAGCCGGCGAGCAGCACGTCGAAGGCCGGGATCGCGTCGCCACCGAGCCGCGCCGCCGCCGACGAGAGCGTCTTGGCGTACACGTCGGCGGCGAGGTCCGGGTCGCCGCCGCCGGCCTCCTCGGGCGCGTCGGAGGGCGCCATCGGGTGCACCCGCGCCGGGTCGAGCGGCAGCGCGTCGAGCAGCGCCTCGCGGGCCTGGGCGTCGTTGCGCTCGGCGTCGCCGGCGGGGAGGAAGCGCTCGTCGCCCCAGAACACCTCGACGGCACTCCAGTCGACGGCGTCGCGCCGGGTGGAGGACGCCACCGCGCGCAGCATCGCGATCCCGACCCCGCCGCCGGTGAGCACCACCGACGCGGTGCCCCGGGCCGCCTGCGCCGCGGCGAGCGCGGTGATCAGGCGGTCGGCGGCGTCGGACGCCGTCGTGTCGGTGTCGGGGTGGACGACGACCTCGGGGGTGCTCATGCGTCCGCCTTCGCGCTCGAGGAGGCCTTGGACCGCCCGCGTGCCGTCGGCATCGCCTCGATGGCCTCGGCGTAGATGTCGTCCGGGTCGAGGCGGCGCAGCTCCTCGGCCAGGCACTCGCGGGTGGTGCGCCGGGACAGGGCCACGCGACGGTCGGGCTGCCCGGGCTGGGAGAGCATCGCGCTCTTCGCGTCGAGGCGGACCAGCTCGACCGGCCCGCTCGCGCGATCGAGGCGGACCGAGGCGATCTGCCCGCCCGACCCGCCCGGAACGTCGCGGGTCGTGCGGGTCACCGGGCAACCGAGGCGCGAGGCCAGCCAGCCGGTGATCAGGTCGGCGGACGCCGAATCGGGCGCGCCGCCCACGGACGCGCGCGTCACGCGGTCGTGCGGCGGCTGGTCGAGGGCGGCGGTCAGCAGGGCGCGCCAGCTGGTGATACGGCTCCAGGCGAGGTCGGTGTCGCCCGGGGCGTAGCGCTGGCGCAGCTTGGCCAGCGCCTTGGACGGCGACTTCGCCGAGCCCACGTCGGTGATGCGACGGCCGGCGACGCTGCCCACCGGGTCCTCGGACGGCGACGTCGGCGCCTCGCCCGGCCACCACGCGACGATCGGGGCGTCGGGGAGCAGCAGCGGGACCACGATCGACCCGCCCTGGTCGGCCAGCGGACCGTACATGCGCAGGACGATGACCTCGCTGGCGCCGGCGTCGCCCCCGATGCGGATCTGGGCGTCGAGGCGGGAGGCCGCGCGGCGGATGCCGCGGGCCAGCACCAGCACGCGGCACGGGTGCTCGCGGCTCGCGTCGTTGGCGGCCTGGATGGCGGCCTCGGCCTCCGGACCGTCCTCGGTGATGATCAGGAGCGTCAGCACCCGCCCGAGCGCGACGGCTCCCGCGCTCTCGCGCAGGTCGACCATCGTCCGGTTGACCGCCGACGTGTCCGTCGACGGCAGGTCCACGATCACGGTTGTCTCCTTCGTCGACGCGCTCGCGTCAGGGACGACGCCACTGCCGGCCGGTGCGGTGGAGCAGCGTGTCGGCCGACGGCGGGCCCCAGGTGCCGGCGTTGTAGCTGTCCGGGGTGCCCTCGCGGTGCCACTTCTCGATCACCGGGTCGAGGATCCGCCAGGACATCTCGACCTCGGTGTTGGTGGGGAAGAGCGACGGCTCACCCAGGAGGACGTCGAGCAGCAGGCGCTCGTAGGCCTCGGGGGAGGCCTCGGTGAACGCCGTGCCGTAGCCGAAGTCCATCGTGACGTCGCGGACCTCCATGCCCGAGCCCGGCACCTTCGACCCGAACCGCAGGGTGACGCCCTCGTCCGGCTGCACGCGCACGACCAGCGCGTTCTGGCCGAGCTCCTCGGTCATGGTCTGGTCGAACGGCAGGTGCGGGGCCCGCTCGAACACGATGGCGATCTCTGTGACGCGACGCCCGAGCCGCTTGCCGGTGCGCAGGTAGAACGGCACCCCGGCCCAGCGGCGGGTGTTCACCTCGCAGGTGATCGCGGCGTAGGTCTCGGTGACCGAGTCGGCCGGGAAGCCATCCTCCTGCTGCAGGCCCTTGACCTCCGACGACCCCTGCCACCCCGCGGCGTACTGCCCGCGGGCGGTGGTCTCGTCCAGCGGCTCGGCGAGCTTCACGGCCGAGAGGACCTTGATCTTCTCCTGGCGCAGGTCGTCGGGGGAGAAGGAGACCGGCTCCTCCATCGCCGTCAGCGCGAGGAGCTGCAGCAGGTGGTTCTGGATGACGTCCCGGGCCGCGCCGATGCCGTCGTAGTAGCCCGCACGACCGCCGACGCCGATGTCCTCGGCCATCGTGATCTGCACGTGGTCGACGTGGTGGGCGTTCCAGATCGGCTCGAAGAGCTCGTTGGCGAACCGCAGGGCCAGCAGGTTCTGGACGGTCTCCTTGCCGAGGTAGTGGTCGATGCGGAACACCGCGTCCTCGGGGAAGACGTCGTTGACGATCCCGTTGAGCTCCTGCGCCGAGCGCAGGTCGTGGCCGAACGGCTTCTCGATCACCACGCGACGCCACACGTCGCCCTCGTCGTCGGCCAGGCCCGAGCGCGAGAGCTGCTTGCAGACGGTCGGGAAGGCCGACGGCGGGATCGAGAGGTAGAACGCGTGGTTGCCGTTGGTGCCGCGCTGCTCGTCGAGCTCCTGCACGCAGGCGGCGAGGCGGTCGAAGGCCTCGTCGTCGTCGAAGGTGCCCTGGACGAAGCGCAGCCCCTCCGCCAGGCGGTCCCAGACCTCCTGGCGGAACGGGGTGCGGGAGTGCTCGCGCACGGCGTCGTGGACGACCTCGGCGAAGTCCTCGTCCGCCCAGTCACGCCGGGCGAACCCGACGAGGGCGAAGCCGGGCGGGAGGAGCCCGCGGTTCGCCAGGTCGTAGATCGCCGGCATGAGCTTCTTGCGGGCGAGGTCTCCGGTGACGCCGAAGAGCACGAGTCCCGACGGCCCGGCGATGCGGGGCAGGCGCTTGTCGCGGGCGTCCCGTAGCGGGTTGATCCAGTCGTCGTGCTCGGGCGCCCCGGTGACCGAGCGTCGGGTCACCGACTCACCTCCCGGACCGCGTGCGCGAGCGCCACCAGGCCGGCCGCGCGGTCGGCCAGGTGCAGGCGCAGGACGGGCCTGGCGGAGACGTCTCCCCGGGGCGCGCCGTTCTTGGGCGCCGCCAGCACCCCGGCGTCGCCGATCGCCTGCGCGTGCTCGAGCGTGCCGAAGGAGAACGGCTGGCCCGGGATCGCCAGGTCGTCGGCGACCGAGCCCGTGACCTGCAGGAACGCGCCGTTCTGGTGCCCGCCCTTGTGGTACTGGCCCGTGGAGTGCAGGAACCGCGGCCCCCACCCGAAGGTGGTCTGCACGCCGGTCGCCTTGGCGAGCTCGGGGCGCAGGGTCTCGAACGAGGCGTCGTCGAGCCGGTCGAGGTAGGCCTGGATCGCGAGGTAGCCGCGCTCGGGGGTCTGGTCCAGCAGCGCCTGGATCGCCTCGGCGAGCGTGCTCGGCGTGCCGAGCCAGCTGCCGTCACCCGCGGTGCGGACCTCGACCGGACCGTCGGTGAGCACCGGGGTGTCGTCGCCGGAGCCGGTCGACCCGCCGCCCTCGGAGGCCGACGCGAGCAGGTCGCGGGTGGCCTGCTTGGCCGACTCGACGTCGGGCTGGTCGAACGGGTTGATGCCGAGCAGGCGGCCGGCCAGCGCGACGGCGTGCTCCCAGAGCAGGAACTGCCCGCCGAGGCTGCCGGACACCGCGATCTGCGCGCCCGGGTTCTCCGGCCCGATCGCCACCGCGGTGGCGTCGGGTCCGTGGTCGGCGAAGCCGGGCGCCTCCGCACCCTCGACGACGACCGGGAGCAGCCCGGTGCCCTGCTTGCCGGTGGACTCGGCGATCAGCTGCTCGGCCCAGTTGCCGAACCCGACCAGGCCGGAGCCGGTGTCGGCGAGCACGACCTTCTCCGCGCCCGCGCTGTGCGCCGCGGCCATCGCGGCGGCGAGCACGATCGCGGGGTTGTCGGGCGCGTCGCGCGCCAGCTCCGGGGCGGCCTGCGCGGCCTCGTCGAGGAGCTCGCCGATGTCCACGCCGGCCAGCGCCGAGGGCACCAGGCCGAACGCGGTGAGCGCCGAGTAGCGCCCGCCGACGCCGGGGTCGGCCTCGACGAGCGAGCGGTAGCCCTCCTCGCGGGCGAGGTCGGCGAGCTTCGTGCCCGGGTCGGTGACCACGACCATCCGCGTCGCCGCGTCGATGCCGTTCGCCTCGAAGACCTGGGAGAAGATCCGCCGCTGGCTGTCGGTCTCGACCGTGCCGCCGGACTTCGACGACACGACGAGCACGGTGCGGCTCAGGTCGCCGGCGAGCGCGTCGGAGACCTGGCCCGGGTCGGTGGTGTCGAGCACGACCAGGGGGTGGTCCCCGCCCACGGGACCGCCCGAGCGGGTGGCGCAGATGACCTCGGGGGCCAGCGACGAGCCGCCCATGCCCGCGAGGACGACGCGGTCGACGCCCTCGTCGTGCAGGCCGCGGCGCAGGGCCGCGAGCTCGTCGACCAGCGGGCGCGAGCTCTCGTGCAGCGACACCCAGCTCAGGCGCCTGCTGGCCTCGGGCTCCGCGTCCGGGCCCCAGAGGGTGGGGTCGCCGGCCGAGAGTTTCGACGCGGCGCCGTCCCCGACGAGCTTCTCGACCAGCGCGGACGCGGCGTCGGCGAGCGCGCCGTCGGTGATGCGGACCTGCGGTCCCTCCGCGGCGCTCACGCCTGCTCCGGGCTGCGGCGCGTGAGCTGTTCAGAGACCGTGTTGGTGAGCTCGGCCCACGAGTCGTCGAACTTCGTGACGCCCTCGTCCTCGAGCACCTGGTAGACGTCGCCGACGTCGACGCCCACGTGGGCGAGGCCCGCGAAGACCTCGCGGGCGGCGTCCTCGGTGCCGCTCACGGCGTCACCGTGCAGCTCGCCGTGGTTGGCGAACGCCTTGAGCGTGGCCTCGGGCATCGTGTTGACGGTGTTCGGCGCGGCCAGCTCGGAGACGTAGAGCGTGTCCGGGTAGGCCTTGTTCTTCACGCCCGTCGACGCCCAGAGCGGGCGCTGTGGCTTGGCGCCGGCGCCCTTGAGCGCGGCCCACCGCTCGGTGGAGAACACCTCGAGGAAGGCGGCGTACGCGAGGCGCGCATTCGCGATGGCGGCGGTGCCGCGCAGGTTCAGCGCGGCGTCGGTGCCGATCGCGTTCAGGCGCTTGTCCACCTCGGAGTCCACGCGGGAGACGAAGAACGATGCGACCGAGGCCATGCCCGTGAGGTCGTGGCCGTTGGCCCGCGCCTGCTCGATACCCGCGAGGTAGGCCTCCATCACCTGGCGGTAGCGGTCGACCGAGAAGATCAGCGTGACGTTGACGCTGATGCCCTGGGCGAGGGTGCGGGTGATCGCTGGGATGCCCTCGGGCGTCGCGGGGATCTTGACCATCAGGTTGGGACGGTCGACCGTCTTCCACAGGTCGGCCGCCTCGGCGACGGTCGCCTCGGTGTCGTGGGCCTTGCCCGGGTCGACCTCGAGCGAGACCCGGCCGTCGACGCCGCCGGTGCGCTGCCACACCTCGCGGAACACGTCGCAGGCGCGGCGGACGTCCTCGGTGGTGAGCTCGCGGATCGCGTCCTCGACCGAGGCGCCCCGGGCGGCGAGCGCGTCGAGGTCCTCGGCGTAGTGGTCGGCGTCCGCGAACGCGCTCGCGAAGATCGTCGGGTTGCTGGTGACCCCGACGACCTCGGAGTCCTTGATCAGCGAGGCGAGGTTGCCGGACTCGATGCGCTGGCGCGACAGGTCGTCGAGCCAGATGGAGACGCCGGCCGCGGAGAGGTCGGCGAGGGGGGTGTTGCTGGCCATGGGGGTGTCCTTTGCGAAACGCGGACCGGGATCAGGCCGAGGACTCGTTGGCGCGGGCGAGCGTGCGACGGCCCGCCTCGACCACGTGCTCGGTGGTGAACCCGAACTGCTGGAACAGGGTCTTGTAGTCGGCGCTGGCACCGAAGTGCTCGATCGAGACGCACTCGCCGTCGTCGCCGACGTAGCGGTGCCAGGACTGCGCGATGCCGGCCTCGACGGAGACGCGCGCCTTGACGTCCGGCGGCAGGACGTGGCGGGTGTAGGAGCGGTCCTGGGCCTGGAACCACTCGACGCACGGCATGCTCACCACCCGGGTGGGAACGCCTTCGTCCTCGAAGACCTTCCGGGCCTCGACCGCGAGCTGGACCTCCGAGCCGGTGGCGATGAGCACCAGCTGGGGCTGCCCGCCCGAGGCGTCCTGCAGGACGTAGCCGCCGCGCGCGACGCCGTCGGCGTCGGTGCCCTCGAGGATCGGCAGGTTCTGCCGTGTGAGGGCGAGGCCGGCCGGGCCGGTGGGGTTGTCGAGGATCGCGCGGAGCGCCGCCGACGTCTCGTTGGCGTCGGCCGGGCGGACGATCGACAGGCCCGGCACGGCGCGCAGCGAGCTGAGCTGCTCGATCGGCTGGTGCGTCGGGCCGTCCTCGCCGAGACCGATCGAGTCGTGGGTCCAGATGTAGGTCGTGGGCAGCTTCATCAGCGCCGCGAGCCGGACCGCGGGCCGCATGTAGTCCGAGAAGATCAGGAACGTGCCACCGTAGACGCGGGTGCCGCCGTGGAGCGCGATCCCATTGAGGATCGAGCCCATCGCGTGCTCGCGGACGCCGAAGTGCAGCGTGCGGCCGTAGGGGCTCATCTGGCCCCAGAGGTTCGTCGAGACCGTCGACGGCCCGAACGAGTCCGCACCCTTGATCGTGGTGTTGTTGCTCTCCGCGAGGTCGGCCGAGCCGCCCCAGAGCTCGGGGAGCTCCGGCCCGATCTCGCCGAGGATCTTCTGCAGCGCCTTGCGGGTGGCGACGGCGTCGTCGTCGACCGACCAGGTCGGCAGCTTGGCGTGCCAGCCGTCGGGAAGCTGGCGGCGCGCCATGCGCTCGAGCAGCGCGCGGCGCTCCGGGTTGGCCTGCGCCCAGTCGGCGAACTGCTTGTCCCACGCCTCGTGCGCGGCCTTGCCCCGCTCACCGACCGCGCGGGTGTGGGCGAGCACGTCGTCGTCGATGGCGAAGTGCTTGTCGGGGTCGAAGCCGAGGATCTCCTTGACGGAGCGGACCTCGTCCTCGCCCAGCGCGGCACCGTGCGCGGCGCCGGTGTTCATCTTGTCGGGGGCGGGATAGCCGATGACGGTGCGCAGCGCGATGAAGCTCGGGCGCCCGGTCTCGGCCTTCGCGTTCGCGAGGGCCTCGCGGATGCCGACGAGGTTCTCGCCGCCGCGCACCACCTGGGTGTGCCAGCCGTAGGCGTCGTAGCGCTCCACGACGTCCTCGTCGAGGGCGACGGAGGTGTCGTCCTCGATCGAGATGTGGTTGTCGTCGTAGATCACGACGAGGTTCCCGAGCTGCTGGCGGCCCGCGATCGACGACGCCTCGGCGGTGACGCCCTCCTCGATGTCGCCGTCGGAGGCGATCACGAAGATGTGGGAGTCGAACGGGCTCTCGCCGGTGGGGGCGTCGGGGTCGAACAGACCGCGCTCACGACGGGAGGCCATCGCCATCCCGACGGCGGAGGCGAGCCCCTGGCCCAGCGGGCCGGTGGTGATCTCGACGCCCGGGGTGTGGCTGTACTCGGGGTGGCCCGGCGTGGCCGAGTCCCAGGTGCGCAGCTCCTCGAGGTCCCGCATCTCCAGGCCGTAGCCGGCGAGGAAGAGCTGCAGGTAGAGCGTCAGGCTGGAGTGCCCGCAGGAGAGGACGAAGCGGTCGCGTCCCTGCCAGCCCGGGTCCGACGGGTCGTGGACCATCGTGTGCTGGAAGAGCTCGTAGGCGAGCGGCGCGAGCGACATCGCGGTGCCCGGGTGGCCGTTGCCGACCTTCTGCACGGCGTCGGCGGCGAGGACCCGGATGGTGTCCACGGCCCTCTGGTCGAGGTCGGACCAGTCGTCGGGACGATGCGGCGTCGTCAGCGCCTCGATCTCCTCGGCCGACTCGCTCGCGGGCTGTGTGCTGCTGACGTCTGTCGCGGTCACGAACCGTGCCTTCCTTGAGCGTCTCGGGATGCCCGCGCGATGCTCCCACGGGATCGATTCAAGTCCATTCGGACCGGAGTCGATCCTGGTCCATCCCGGCCGACGCTGAATACCCTCACCGCCCGTCAGGAACACGGGCCCCCTATCCTCCTCGAGGTCGTCATCCGCCCGTGACGTGGCGGACACCGCACCGACCGGGTGGCGCCCCCCGCGAGCGGGCGCGGCCGCGGGGGTGCAGACTTCCTCGACGACAGCGTGTAGGAGACGCGGGTCGTGACCGAAGCAGTCCCGTCCACCACAGCGAGGTGCCACCGAGTGAGCACGGCGGTCGGCCCGGTTCCCGCGACGCGGCGGAATGGCTTCCTCACGACCGTGAAGGCGTACCTGGCGCTGACCAAGGCACGCATCATCGAGCAGCTGCTCGTGGTCACGGTGCCGGCGATGATGCTCGCCGAGCGGTCCGTCCCCTCGCTGTGGCTCGTGCTCTCGGTGCTCGTCGGCGGTGCAGGCGCGGCAGCCAGCGCTCACGCCCTGAACTGCGTGGTCGACGCGGACATCGACGCGAAGATGGCCCGGACGAGCAAGCGTCCGCTGGCCCGCGACGCGGTGCCCCGCTCGCACGCCCTGGTGTTCGGGCTCCTGCTCGGCGCGGCGTCGGCGGTGTGGCTGGGCCTCACCTCGAACTGGGTGGCGGCGTGGCTCGCGGTCGCCGCGATCGCCTTCTACATCCTCGTCTACACCCTGCTGCTCAAGCGCCGGACCAGCCAGAACATCGTCTGGGGCGGCGCCGCGGGGTGCATGCCCGTCGTCATCGGCTGGGCCGCCGTGACGGGCACGGTGGGCTGGCCCGCCCTGGTGCTCTTCGCGATCATCTTCTTCTGGACGCCGCCGCACTTCTGGGCGCTCGCGATGCGCTACCGCGACGACTACGCCGCCGCCGGCATCCCGATGCTCCCCGTCGTCGCCTCGCCGCGGCGCGTGAGCCGTCAGATCGTCGCCTACTCCTGGGCGATGGTCGCCTGCTCGGCCCTCCTCGTCCCCGCGACGTCCTGGATCTACCTCGCCGCCACCGTCCTCGGCGGCGCCTGGTTCCTGGTCGCCGCCCACCGCCTCGACAGCGCCGTGAAGCGCGACGAGGTCGTGAAGTCGATGCGGCTCTTCCACCTCTCGAACACCTACCTGACCGGCCTCTTCGTCGCCGTCGCGGTCGACTCCGCCGTCGGCTGGCCGGTCTTCGGCTGGCCCTTCTAGGCCCTCCGCGAGGGGCACGTTCGGCACGTCTTCGGGCCCGTCGATCATGCGGAACGTGCCCGTCGTGAACGCGGGTCCGCGGGTCGCCTCCCGGCTCCGCCACGAGGGGCACGTTCGGCATGTCTCTGCGCCCGTCGATCATGCGGAACGTGCCCCTCGCGGCGGGAGGGAACCGATCGGGCGCGACGACCCTCCAACACCGTGTGGACACCTCACAGCCCTTCCGCGCCCGCGACGGGGACGCGCCGTCGCGGGGATCCCTCGCCGGCCCGCGCTTCCGACCCCTGTTCCGCGGGACCCACGTGGCCACGCCCGTGGACGACGACCTCGTGGTTCGCGCCCGTGCCGCCGGCCTGCTGGTGGACGGCGCGGTGGTCGGCGGCTACGCGGCCGCCGCGATCCACGGCGCCGACTGCGCGCCCCGGCACGCTCCGGTGGACCTCGTCGTCGGCCGCCGTCGCATCCGCAGCCGATCAGGGCTGCTCGTGCGCCAGGACGATCTGCGCGACGAAGAGATCGTCCTCGTCGACGGCCTCCGGGTGACGACGCCGATCCGGACGGCGTTCGACCTCGTGCGCCGCCGGGGCCTCGTCGACGGGGTCGTCGCCCTCGACGCCCTGGCGCGCGTCGGCGAGTTCGAGCCCGACGACCTGCTCGAGTACGGCGGAGGCCGTCCACGGGCGCGCGGTCGACGCCGCCTCGTCCCGGCCGTCGCCGCCGCCGACCCCCGCGCGGAGAGTCCGCCCGAGACGCGTCTCCGACTCCAGCTGATCGCGAACGGGCTGCCGCGGCCCGATCTGCAATACGCCGTACCGGGCGTGCCCGCCGGGTGGATCCCGCACGTCGACATGGCGTGGCCCGAGCACCGCGTGGCCGTCGAGTACCAGGGCGACCAGCACCGCACCGATCTCTTCCAGTGGCGTCGCGACCAGGAGCGGTGGGCGTTGCTGGCGGCCGCGGGGTGGCTCGTCATCCCCGCGACGTGGGCGGACGTCCACCGCCGCTCGGCCACCTTCGCCGCCCGCGTGCAGGCCGCCCTGACCGCCCGAGCCTGACGAGGGGCACGTTCCGCAGGCCGCCCAGCCTGTCGATCATGTGCAACGTGCCCCTCGCGCCCCTCAGGGCAGCAGCAGGAGCTTGCCCGTCGTGCGGCGGGACTGGAGGTCGCGCTGAGCGTCGGCGGCGGCGTCCAGCGGGTAGCGGCCACCGATGCGCACGCTCAGATCGCCGGCCGCCACGGCCGAGAACACCGCATCGGCGCGGGCGGCCAGCTCCTCGGGGGTGCGGACGTGCCAGTGCAGCGAGGGGCGGGTGAGGTAGAGCGAGCCGCCGCTGTTGAGCCGCTGGGGGTCGACGGGCGGGACGGGCCCGCTCGCGGCGCCGTAGAGCGCCAGGACGCCCCGGACGCGCAGGCTCGCGAGGGAGGAGTCGAAGGTCGACGCGCCGACGCCGTCGTAGACGACCGCGACGCCCTCGCCGTCGGTGAGGGCGCGCACCCGGTCGGCGAGGTCGTCCCCGTAGCGCAGCGTCTCGTGGGCGCCGGCCTCGCGGGCGAGGGCGTCCTTCTCCTCCGACGAGGTCGTGGCGAGGACGCGGGCGCCCAGCGCGCTCGCCATCTGGCAGAGCAGCAGACCCATCCCGCCGGCCCCGGCGTGGACGAGGACGACGTCTCCGGGGGCGACGGGGTGGGTGTCGTGGACGAGGTAGTGCGCGGTCATGCCCTGGAGCACGACGGCGGTCGCGGTCTCGAAGTCGAGCGCCTCGGGCACGACGACGAGGTCGGTGGCGGGCACCGCGGCGACGGTCGCGTAGCTGCCGAGGGTGTTGGTCCAGGCGACGCGGTCGCCGGGCGCGAAGCCCGTGACGCCGGGGCCGACCTCGCGCACCGTCCCGGCGCCCTCCACACCGGGCACGAGGGGGAGCGGCGCCGGGTAGATGCCCTCGCGGAAGTAGGTGTCGATGAAGTTCACGCCGGCCGCGGCGAGGTCGACGAGCACCTCACCGTCGCCCGGCACGGGGTCGGGCAGGTCGACGGGCTCGAGGACCTCGGGGCCGCCGAGGCGCGGGATGCGGACGGCGTGCACGTCAGGTCCTCCCGGCGAGGGCGGGCGCCGAGGCGGCGTCGGCCGGGGGCGCCGGGGTGGCGAGATCGGGCTCGGCGGTCGCCGACCACAGCCACGCCGCCGCGGCGACGGTCGTGACCGCGCCGAGGACGTGCAGGGCCACGAGCAGCTCCGGCACCCCGAGGGCGTACTGGATCCCGCCGAGCGCGCCCTGGGCGAGCGTCAGCAGCACGAGCACCCGGAGGCGGAGGACGACGGCGCGCGGCACGGACACGGCGTGGACCATGAAGCCGACCCCCACGAGCAGGCCCAGGAACGCGAACAGCAGGTGCGCATGGGCGGTCGCCAGCGTCGGGAGCGGGACGGCGGCGAGGCGCGGGGTGGCCGCGTCGCCGCCGTGCGGGCCGGCCGCCGTGACGAGCGTGCCGGCGACGAGCAGGGCGACGAGCACCACGGACGCGACCGCGAGCAGACCGCGCAGTGCCGAGGGCACCGCGGGGCACCAGGGTGTGCCCGGCGGGGCGGCCATGGCGGCCGGGGAGGACTCGCGCACGAGGAGCACGGCGAGCCAGATGAGCGGGATCGTCACGAGGAAGTGCGGCGCGACCGTGTACCAGGCGAGGCCCGTGAGCACGGTGATCCCGCCGATCACGGCCTGCGCGACCACCCCGAGCGGCATGGTGGCGGCCAGCAGCACGAGCCGGCCCCGGCGCGGGCGCACGGCGAGGGCCGCGAGGAGGCAGGCCGCAGTGACGATCACGAGCGCGATGCCGAGGAGCCGGTTGCCGAACTCCACCCACTGGTGCAGGACGGCGATCTCGGCGTGGGGCACCGGGACGAGGCTCCCGGGGAAGCACTGGGGCCACGTCGGGCAGCCGAGACCGGACCCCGTGACGCGGACGACCGCACCCGTGACCGCGATGCCGGCCTGACCGACGACCGCGGCCATCGCGAGGCCACGCATCAGGCCGGGAGGTGTGGCGGGGAGGCGCTCCAGCACGCCGCGATCCTACGACGCCCCGTAGTGCGGTGCGGTGCGGTGCTCAGGTCCAGCGCACGGTGCGCGTCGCGATCCCGCCGGCGACGACGGCCCACACGATCAGGACGACGATGTGGCCGAGGGCCGGGGTCCCGCCGAGCAGGGCGGTGCGCAGGCCCTCGGCGAGCGCTCCGGAGGGCAGGAGCTGCACGACGACGGCGAGCGGACCCGGCAGGGCCGACGCGGGGACGAGCACCCCGCCGGCGAACAGGAGCACGAACCAGATGATGTTGGCGACGGCGAGCACCAGTTCGGCGCGCAGGCTGCCGCCGAGCAGCACGCCGACGGCTCCGAACGCCGCGGTGCCCAGGACGACGAGCAGCAGCGCCCACCCCGGCGAGCCGAGCCCGGGGCGCCAGCCGAGCGCGAGCGCGACGGCGCCGAGCACGACGACCTGGACGAGCACGACCGCGGCCATCCCGCCCAGGCGCCCGAGCACGATCATGGAGCGGGGGACCGCGGTGGCCGCGAGCCGCCGCAGCACGCCGTAGCGCCGGTCGAAGCCCAGCGAGATCGCCTGGCTGGTGAAGGCCGTCGACATCACGGCGAGCGCCAGCACCGTCGCCAGCGCCGAGTCGACGCGAGGCTCGGGCAGCGGGACGAACTCCAGCAGCGAGAGCCCGACGAGCAGCGCCAACGGGATGATGAGCGTGAGCAGCACCTGCTCGCCCTGACGCAGCGCCAGCTTCGTCTCCAGGGCGACCTGCGTCGCGAGCATCCGCCCCAGTGGCCCGCGCCCCGGGGCGGGCGTGAAGGTGCCGGCCTCGAACGGGGGGCTCATGACCGCAGCTCCCGTCCCGTGAGCTCGAGGAACACGTCCTCGAGGCTGCGGCGGGCCACGCGGAGGTCGTCGGCGAGCACGCCCTGGCGCGCGCACCAGGAGGTCACCGTCGAGAGCACCTGCGGGTCGATGGCGCCCTCGACGAGGTAGCTGCCGGAGCTCGGCTCGGACGCCGTGCACCCCTCGGGCAGGGCCGCCGTCAGTAGCTCCAGGTCCATGCCCGCCGCCGCCCGGAAGCGCAGCTCGCGGTCGGCGCCCGCGGCGGTGAGGTCCTCGGGACTGCCCTCGGCGACGACGCGTCCGTGGTCGACGATCACGATGTGGTCGGCGAGCGTCTCGGCCTCCTGCATCAGGTGCGTGGTGAGCAGGACCGCGACGCCGTCGGCGCGCAGGGCGCGCACGAGGTCCCACACGAGGCGCCGGCCCTGCGGGTCCAGGCTCGCGGTGGGCTCGTCCAGGAACACGAGCTCGGGGCGCCCCACGATGGCGCACGCGAGCGCGAGGCGCTGCTGCTGGCCGACCGAGAGCCGCTTGTAGGGCGTGCGGGCGCACCCGGCGAGCCCGAGGGTGTCGACGAGCCAGTCGGGGTCGAGCGGGTCGGCGGCGCAGGCGGCGACCAGGCCGAGCATCTCGCGGACGCGCACGCCGGGGTACGCGCCGCCGCCCTGCGGCATGACGCCGATGCGGGCGCGCAGGGTGTCCGGTGCGCCCGCGGGGTCGACGCCGAGCACCCGGACCTCGCCGCTGTCGCGCGAGCGCAGCCCCTCGCACACCTCGACGGTGGTGGTCTTGCCGGCGCCGTTGGGCCCGAGGAGCGCCAGCACGCTGCCGGGCGCGAGGTCGAGGTCGAGACCGTCGACCGCCGCACGCCCCTGGTAGCGCACGACGAGGCCGCGCACCGAGAGCGCGGCCGGGGATCCCGACACGCCGACAGCCTAGGCGGCCGGGGTCCGCGGCACGCGTCCACGCGTCGCGGCCAGCGGGACCAGCGCGAGCAGGGCGGCCGCGGTGATGGCCATCGGCAGCTGGTAGGTCCGGAACGAGAAGTCGGCGCCCGTCGGGGGCACGAGCAGCGCGACGATCGCGCAGATGGCGACGGCGAAGCCGCGGATGCGCGGGTTCCGCACCGAGGCCGCCAGCGGCACGATCGCCCACAGCAGGTACCAGGGGTGCAGCACCGGGCCGGCGAGGAAGACGGCGCCGAAGCCGTAGCCCATGCCGGCGACGGCGTGCAGACGGCCGCCCAGCACCATGAACAGCAGCAGCACGCACACCAGCGCGGCGACGCCGAGCCCGGCGGCGCGGGTGAGGTCGAGGACGGCGTCGGTGTGGTCGCCGAGGCCGAGGACCCCGCCGAGCCAGCCGCCGAGGACGCCGAGGTCGGTGGTCACCGACAGCCAGCTGCGCAGGAGGTTCGGCACCGAGAGCGCCTGGATCCACCCGAAACCGAGCCCGCTGCCCACCGAGACCGCGGCGACCGTCCCGAGCCCGAGCGCCGAGCAGGCGGCGCCGTAGCGCACGAGGCGCCCGAATCCACCCCCGCGCTCGTGGGCGACGTGCGCGGCGAGGAAGCCCAGCGCGAGCACCGCGGGGATCTTCCCCGAGGCGCCCAGCCCGATGAGCAGCGCGCCGAGCACCCAGGAGCGGCGCATGCCGATCTCGAGGCCGGCGAGGACGACGCCCATCATGATCGCGTCGTTGTGGATGCCGCTGACCAGGTGGAACAGCACGAGCGGGCTGACCGCCAGCCACAGGGCCGCGATCGGCTCGACGCCCGCGCGGCGGGCCAGGTGCGGCACCGCCCAGATCACGAGGCCGAGCGCGGCCAGCGCCAGGGCGCGGTGCAGGTAGACGCCGAGCACGATGTCGTCGCCGGCGATCCCCGTGATGAGGCGCCCGAAGGAGAGGAAGCCGGGCCCGTACGGCGACGGCGTCGTCCGCCAGATCGTCGGGATGCTCGCGACGAGCGGGTCGGAGAGCCCGAGGGCCTGGGCGGCGCCGTAGACATAGGGGTCGAACCCGCGCGAGACGACCTCGGCCTGGGAGAGGTAGCCGTAGACGTCGGTGGAGAACAGCGGTGGCGCAACGGCGAGCGGCACCATCCACATGACGAGGATCCGCGTCAGCTGGCGCACCGAGAGGCGCACGCGCCCCGGCCACGCGAGGCGCCCGAGCCACAGCCAGGCGAGGACGAGCATGCCCATGCCGATGTAGGCGAGCGTCAGCGAGACCGTCGGCATGCGCCCCCACAGGCCGAGCACGCGTGTGCCCAGCAGGGGGTTGTAGGCGGGGGCGGGCGTCGCCCCGCAGCCGAGGGCGCCGACGGCCATGAGCAGGGCGCCCGTGGTGCCGAACCGGCGCACGGTGCGCAACCGGCGCCGCTCGTCGGGCGTCGGCGGGGGCGGCACGGCACCCGGCGGGGTGACGGACGGGGACACCTCGGCAGGCGCCTGCGGGGCCTGCGCCGTCCCGGTCACGCGACGGGACGATACCGAGCGCCCCGCACGACCCCGTGGGCGTCCCCGGACGCCGGGGTGAGGGTAGGTAACCCTGCGTGAGAGCGATCACCTCGGCGATCAGGGCCGCCACTTTGCCCGGCGCCGCTAAATAAGCAAGACTGACGTTGTCAAATAGCGGGCAGACTGTGCAGAGCACACCGAGGAGGTGAGGACCATGGGCACCGACGGACACGACGGCCGCACGCGGGACCTCATCGTCCGCCGCCTGCTGGAGCACGGGCCGACCACGGCGATGGATCTGGCCGGGGTGCTGGGCCTCTCCGGCGCGGCGGTGCGCCGTCACCTCGACGCCCTCGTCGTCGACGGCACCGTCTCCACCCGCGACGCCCCGCGCGCCTCCGGGCGCGGTCGCGGCCGGCCCGCACGCCAGCACCTGCTCACCGAGCAGGGACGGCGCCGTGCCGGGCGCGGCGAGGACGACGTCGCCGACCTCGCGATCGCGGCGCTGCGCGAGCTCGCCGACGCCGCGGGGGAGGACGCCGTCCGGGCGTTCGCCCGCCGCCGCATCCTCGGTCTCCTCGCGGACCACCGCGAGGACATCGAGGCGGAGGCCGACCGCCCGGACCGGGTCGAGGCCCTCGCGGGCGCCCTGTCCGGCGAGGGGTACGCCGCCTCGTCCCGGGCCGCCAGCACGGGCGCGCAGCTCTGTCAGCACCACTGCCCGGTGGCCGGCGTGGCCGCCGAGTTCCCCCAGCTCTGCGAGGCCGAGACCGAGGTCTTCGCCGAGCTGCTGGGCACCCACGTCCAGCGTCTGTCGACGATCGCGCGCGGCGATGCCGCGTGCACCACGCACGTACCGGCGCAGGTCACCACCACCACCGTCAAGGGAAGGCAGGTCGTATGACCACCTCCGCGGAGCGGACCACCCCCACCGCCCCCGCCGAGCTCACGCAGGAGGAGACCCTCGCTGCGCTCGGGAACTACCAGTTCGGGTGGCACGACACCGACGTCGCCGGCGCCAGCGCGCAGCGCGGCCTCAGCGAGGCGGTCGTGCGTGACATCTCGAGCAAGAAGAGCGAGCCGGACTGGATGCTCCAACTGCGGCTCAAGGCGCTGAACACGTTCGAGAAGAAGCCGATGCCGCAGTGGGGTTCCGACCTCTCGGGCATCCACTTCGACAACATCAAGTACTTCGTCCGCTCGACGGAGAAGCAGGCGGCCACCTGGGACGACCTGCCCGACGACATCAAGAACACCTACGACAAGCTCGGCATCCCCGAGGCGGAGAAGAGCCGTCTGGTCTCCGGTGTCGCGGCGCAGTACGAGTCCGAGGTCGTCTACCACCAGATCCGCGAGGACCTCGAGGAGCAGGGTGTCATCTTCATGGACACCGACACCGGGCTGCGCGAGCACCCGGAGCTGTTCGAGGAGTACTTCGGCTCGGTGATCCCGGCCGGCGACAACAAGTTCTCCGCGCTGAACTCCGCGGTGTGGTCCGGCGGCTCGTTCATCTACGTGCCCAAGGGCGTCCACGTGGACATCCCGCTGCAGGCCTACTTCCGGATCAACACCGAGAACATGGGCCAGTTCGAGCGGACGCTGATCATCGTCGACGAGGACGCCTACGTCCACTACGTCGAGGGCTGCACGGCGCCGATCTACTCGTCGGACTCCCTGCACTCCGCGGTCGTCGAGATCGTCGTGAAGAAGGGCGGCCGCTGCCGCTACACGACCATCCAGAACTGGTCGAACAACGTCTACAACCTGGTCACCAAGCGCGCCAAGGCCGAAGAGGGCGCGACCATGGAGTGGGTCGACGGCAACATCGGCTCCAAGGTGACCATGAAGTACCCGGCCGTCTGGCTGACCGGCCCGCACGCCAAGGGCGAGGTGCTCTCGGTGGCGTTCTCCGGCGAGGGCCAGCACCAGGACGCGGGCGCCAAGATGGTGCACCTCGCGCCGTACACGTCGTCGACGATCATCTCGAAGTCGGTCGCGCGCGGCGGTGGGCGGACGAGCTACCGCGGTCTGGTCCGGGTCAACAAGGGCGCGCACCACTCGCGGTCGACGGTGAAGTGCGACGCGCTGCTGGTCGACACGATCAGCCGCTCGGACACCTATCCCTACGTCGACGTCCGCGAGGACGACGTGACGATGGGCCACGAGGCGACCGTCTCGAAGGTCAGCGAGGACCAGCTCTTCTACCTGATGTCCCGAGGGCTCTCCGAGGACGAGGCCATGGCGATGATCGTGCGCGGGTTCGTCGAGCCCATCGCGCGCGAGCTGCCCATGGAGTACGCGCTCGAGCTCAACCGCCTGATCGAGCTGCAGATGGAGGGTGCTGTCGGATGACCCAGCCGGTGGCCCAGACCGGGGGCGGCACGACGACCGCCCCCGGCGCCCCGGTCCTCGACGTGGACCCGGGCATCAAGACGGCGGGCAGCCCGAAGCTCGCGCCGTGGGAGCTGCGCTTCACCTCCTACGACGTCGAGGCCTTCGAGGTCCCGCGTGGTCGCGAGGAGCAGTGGCGGTTCACGCCGCTGCGGCGCCTGCACGGCCTGCACGACGCCTCGGTGACGGCCGACGGCCGCGTGGACGTCTCGGTGGTCTCCGGCTTCGGGGACGCCGCGACGGACCTCACCGGCTCCGGCACCCGTCACGAGACCGTCGGTCGGGACGACGCCCGGCTCGGCGACGGCGGCATCCCCGCCGACCGCGTCGCGGCGCAGGCGTGGTCGTCGTTCACCGAGGCCCACGTGGTCACGGTGAACGAGGCCCGCTCCGACGACGAGCCGCTGACGATCACCGTCGGCGGCCCCGGCGCCGGCGTGACCGCGTTCGCGCACCTGCAGCTGCGCCTCGAGCACCACGCCCAGGCGGTCGTGGTCCTGGACCACCGCGGTTCGGGCACGGTCGCGGCGAACACGGAGTTCGTGGTCGCCGACGGCGCGAAGCTCGAGGTCGTCGAGGTCCACGACTGGGCCGACGACGCGGTCTACGTCGGCGCGCAGCACCTGTCGGTGGGCCGCGACGCGACGATCCGGCACACCTCGGTGACGCTCGGCGGCGACCTCGTCCGGCTCTCCCCGGTCATCAACTACCGGGCGCCCGGCGGCGACGTCGAGCTCGACGGGCTGTACTTCGCCGACGGCGGCCAGCACTTCGAGCAGCGCCTGCTCGTCGACCACTCGGTGCCGAACTGCCGCTCGCGGGTGACCTACAAGGGCGCCCTGCAGGGTGCCGAGGGCGGGCTTGCGTCATCTTCTGGCCAGGCGCACACCGTGTGGATCGGTGACGTCCTCATCCGCAAGGCGGCCGAGGGCACCGACACCTACGAGCTCAACCGCAACCTGCTGCTCACCGACAACGCCCGTGCCGACTCGGTCCCGAACCTCGAGATCGAGACCGGCGAGATCGTCGGCGCCGGCCACGCCAGCGCCACGGGAAGGTTCGACGACGAGCAGCTGTTCTACCTGATGGCGCGGGGGATTCCCGAGGCCCAGGCCCGCCGGCTGGTCGTCCGCGGCTTCTTCGGCGAGGTCATCCAGAAGGTCCGCGTGCCGGCGCTGCGCGACCGTCTCGAGGCGGCCATCGAGGCCGAGCTCGAGGTCGTCGGGGCGTAGCCCCGCATCAAGGCAGCCGCCTGAGCGTCTCCCCCCACCACCACGAACACCCCGAAAGAGGCTTGATGTCCACCCTCGAGATCCGCGACCTGCACGTCGAGGTCGAGACCGAGTCCGGTCCCAAGGAGATCCTGCGCGGGGTCGACCTGACCGTGAACTCGAACGAGACCCACGCGATCATGGGCCCGAACGGTTCCGGCAAGTCGACGCTGGCGTACTCGATCGCGGGCCACCCGAAGTACACGGTCACCCAGGGCCAGGTCCTCCTCGACGGCGAGGACGTCCTGGCGATGGCGGTCGACGAGCGCGCCCGCGCCGGCCTGTTCCTCGCGATGCAGTACCCCGTCGAGGTACCCGGCGTCTCGATGTCGAACTTCCTGCGCTCCGCCGCCACCGCCACGCGCGGCGAGGCGCCGAAGGTGCGGCACTGGGTCAAGGAGGTCAAGGGTGCGATGACCGACCTCGAGATCGACCCGGCGTTCGCCGAGCGCAGCGTCAACGAGGGTTTCTCCGGCGGCGAGAAGAAGCGCCACGAGGTGCTGCAGATGTCGCTGCTGAAGCCGAAGATCGCCGTTCTCGACGAGACCGACTCGGGCCTCGACGTCGACGCGCTGCGCGTGGTGTCGAAGGGCGTCAACGACTACAAGGCGCAGTCCGACGTCGGCATCCTGCTGATCACGCACTACACCCGGATCCTCCGGTACATCGCGCCCGACCGCGTCCACGTGTTCGTGAACGGCCGGGTCGCCGCGTCCGGGGGCCCGGAGCTCGCCGACGAGCTCGAGGAGAACGGCTACGAGCGGTTCGTCGGGGCCTTCGGCGCCGACAAGGAGGAGCAGCCGGCATGACCGCACTCGCATCCGCTCCCGCGGGTGCGACCCTGGATGTCGCGAAGATCCGAGCGGACTTCCCCATCCTGAGCCGCACCGTCCGCGACGACAAGCCACTGGTGTACCTCGACTCGGGCGCTACCTCGCAGCGCCCGCGCCAGGTGCTCGATGCGGAGAGGGCGTTCCTCGAGACGTCCAACGCCGCGGTCCACCGCGGGGCGCACGCCCTGGCGGAGGAGGCCACCGACGCCTACGAGTCCGCGCGCGAGCGGATCGCGGCGTTCGTCGGGGCCGACGTCGGCGAAGTGGTGTTCACCAAGAACGCCACCGAGGCGATCAACCTCGTCGCCTACGGCATGAGCAACGCGTCCGTGGGCGACGGCGTCGACGCGGCCGCCGAGCGGTTCCGTCTCGGGCCGGGCGACGAGGTCGTCACCACCGAGATGGAGCACCACGCCAACCTCGTGCCCTGGCAGGAGCTCTGCCGGCGCACCGGGGCGACGCTGCGCTGGTTCTCGGTGACGAAGGACGGGCGGCTCGACCTCGAGAACGACCCGATCACCGAGCGCACCAAGGTCGTGGCGTTCACGCACCAGTCGAACGTGCTGGGCACCGTCCCGCCGGTCGAGGAGCTGGTGCGCCGGGCCCGTGCGGTCGGCGCGTACACGGTGCTCGACGCCTGCCAGTCGGTGCCGCACGCGCCGGTCGACCTGCACGCGCTCGGTGTCGACTTCGCCGCGTTCTCCGGACACAAGATGCTCGGACCGTCGGGGATCGGTGTGCTCTACGGGCGGCGCGAGCTGCTCGAGGCCCTCCCGCCGTTCCTCACCGGCGGCTCGATGATCGAGATGGTCCGCATGGAGGGCTCGACGTACGCGCCGCCTCCGGCGCGGTTCGAGGCCGGCGTGCCGATGACGTCGCAGGCCATCGGCCTCGGCGCGGCCGTCGACTACCTGAACCTGATCGGGATGGACGCCGTCAAGGCGCACGAGAACGAGCTGACCGCCGCGGCCCTGCTCGAGCTGCAGGACCTGCCCGGCGTCACGATCATCGGCCCGCGCAGCACCGAGGCCCGCGGCGGCGCCGTGGCCTTCGAGATCGAGGGCATCCACCCGCACGACGCCTCGCAGGTGCTCGACGACTCCGGCATCGCCGTGCGCGTCGGCCACCACTGCGCGTGGCCGCTGCACCGGGCGTTCGGCGTGCAGTCGTCGATCCGCGCGAGCTTCCACGTGTACAACACGCTCGAGGAGGTCGACGCGTTGGTCGCCGGCGTGCGTCGGGCGCAGGAGTTCTTCGGGGTGGTGAGCTGACCCTGTGAAGCTCGACTCGATGTACCAGGAGATCATCCTGGACCACTACCGCAACCCGCACGGCCGCGGGCTGCGCGATCCGTTCGAGGCCGAGGTCCACCACGTCAACCCGACCTGCGGCGACGAGGTGACCGTGCGCGTGCACCTCACCGGCGGCGAGGGGCTCGACGCCAAGGTGGAGGACCTGTCGTACGACGCGCTCGGCTGCTCGATCAGCCAGGCGGCGACCTCGGTGGCCCACGACCTGCTGGTCGGGCACAGCGTCGGGGAGGCCTTCGAGACCCTCGAGGCCTACCAGGCGATGGTGCAGGGCCGCGGCAAGGTCGAACCGGACGAGGACGTGCTCGACGACGCCGTCGCGTTCGCGGGCGTGGCCGCCTACCCGGCCCGCGTGAAGTGCGCGCTGCTGGGGTGGCTGGCGTTCAAGGACGCAGTGGCCCAGGCTCAGGCGTCGCAGGCCCAGGCGTCGGCACAGACCGGAGGAACAGCATGAGCGAAGACACCGTCCAGCGGGGTGCCGCCGGCATGCCCGAGGCCCCGGCGACGTCGGACGACGCGCTGCCGTCGGTCGACGACCTCGAGGAGGCCATGCGCGACGTCGTCGACCCCGAGCTCGGGATCAACGTCGTCGACCTCGGGCTGCTCTACGGCATCGACGTCCAGGGCGACCCGGCCGGTCCCGTGGTCACGCTCGACATGACCCTGACCTCGGCGGCCTGCCCGCTGACCGACGTCATCGAGGACCAGGCCCGCGCGGCGCTGACCCAGGGCGCCGGCGGCGGCCTCGCCAACGACGTGCGCATCAACTGGGTCTGGATGCCCCCGTGGGGCCCGGACAAGATCACTGACGACGGCCGCGAGCAGCTCCGCGCGCTGGGGTTCACCGTCTGAGATCGGCCCCCCGTGAACGAACGAACGGCGGGTTCGCTGCTTCCGTAGCAGCGAACCCGCCGTTTGTTCGTTTCCGGGGCTCGCGTACGGGCGAGCGGACTAGGACGAGCGCTCGCGGATCACGTGCGGGCGCAGGTGGCGGTAGCCGCGCACCGAGAGCTGGGGCACCGCGCGGACCTCGACGTCGAGCTCGGTCTCGCGGATCGCGTGGGTGAGGTCCTCGTCGACGAGGACGGTCCCGGGGCGAGCCTCGGAGGTCAGGCGGCTGGCGATGTTGACGACGGGGCCGTAGACGTCGCCGTAGCGGGGCAGGACGTCGCCGAGGGCAAGGCCGACGCGCAGGGTGAGGCGGTCGCCCTCGTCGGGCACCTGCTCGTGCAGGCGGAAGGCGATGTCGAGGGCGTCCTCGACGCGCTCGCAGACGAAGAGGATCTCGTCGCCGAGGGTCTTCACGATCCGGCCGTGGCGCCGGGCGACGACGTCGGTGCACACGGTCTCGAAGCGCTCGAGCAGTGAGCGCAGCTCGGTCTCGTCGATCTTCCGGCTCAGCGCGGTGAAGCCGACGATGTCGGCGAACCCGACGACGACCCGGTTCTCCTCGGGCCGCTCGCCCTCGGGGCGCGCGAGCACCGACAGCATCCGGCCGGCCGTGACGGCGAGGTGCCGGCGCCACACGTAGGACTGGAGCCGTTCGAGCGTCGGGACGAACGCCTCGACGGCCTCGACGACGGCGTCCGGGTCGTCGGCGCGGCCCGAGCCGGCGATGGTGCGCCGCACGAGGTTGGCCTGCCACTCCGCGAGCCGACCGAGGCCCTGCCCGAGGGCACGGGCCACGGCGAGCTCCTCGGCCTCGTCGAACGTGTCCTCGTCGAGGAGGCGTCCGGAGAGCTCGAGCGCGTCGATGTCGGCCTCGGTGAAGCCGCGGGCGTCGTCACCGGTGGCCGGGAAGCCGAGCGCGCTCCACAGCCGGGCCGTGTGCTCCGGGGTCAGCCCGGTGCGCTCGTGGACCTCCCCGCGGGTCATGGTCCGGGGCCCACCCAGGAGCAGATCCTCGATCCGCTCCTGGGCGCGCGCCCACCGCTGCGGGTCCGCGGAGGTGGGGTCCGGACCCTCCGTCACGTGGTGTGGACGATGAGGACGTCGCTGCCTGCGCGGCGGGAGATGCCCTGGGGGACGGAGCCGAGCAGGCGGCCCGCGAGGCTGTTGAGGCCGCGGTTGCCGACCACCACGAGGTCCGCCTTGTGCGCGGCGACGGTCTCGATCACGCGCTCGATGGGGTCGCCCTGCACCGCGACGGTCTCGATCTCGAGCGAGCCCCTGGTCGCGGCGCGCTCGCGTGCGTCGCGCAGCGTCTCCTCGGCGGGCGTGGATCCGACGACGTGGAAGGCGGCGTCCTCGCCGAGGGCCTGCTCGGCCTCGCCGGTGGACTTCGCCGGCTTGTAGGCGCAGATGATGAGCAGGGTCGCCTTGCTGTCGGCGGCGATCGTCGCCGCGCGGTCGACGGCGCGGTAGGACGATTCCGAGCCGTCGGTCCCGACGGCGACGGTCTGGTAGGCACCCATGGCGGAGAACCCCTTTCATCGGTGACAGGTCACGATCCCGTCACGATCCCGGTTCGCGAGCGTACCGCTACTGCTCCGTTCGGACGCTGCGGGCCCCGAGCACCGTTCCCCTGATCAGGTGGAGACGGAGACGGGGTGTCAGTCCTCCGAACAACGAGGTCATGGCCGCGAGCGATGCGGTGACGTCGTCGCGGGCGTCGAGATAGGCCCGTCGGTGGACGTCCGGGAGGGCGAAGAAGCGGTCGAAGAACGCCGGGACGTCGGCGGGCGGCATCGCGAGCAGGGTCTCGAGGCCCCGGCGGCGCAGCGCGTGCACGGTGGCCGCCGCGGGGGAGCGCACCACCCGCCGGGCCGCCTTGGCCGCGGCCGCGGGATCGGCGCCGCCCCGCAGGGCGTCGGCGAGGACGGTGGCGAGCCGCGGGGCCATGCGCAGCGACGTCGCCAGGCTGAAGCCCGAGGCCGGGTGCACGAGCGGGTCCGCGGCACCGACGGCCACCACGCCGGCGGGGGAGCGGTGCCGGGGCGAGTCGACGGGGAAGCGCACCTTCTCCACGTCGGCGGGATCGTCGGGGATCTCCGCCTCGGTGAGCCCGGCCGCGAGCAGGCGAGCCCGCAGGCGGGCGCGCAGCTCGGGCATCGGCAGCCCCGGGCGGCGGGCGAGCGAGGTCTCCTCGAGGAGCACGCGCTCGGCGTCCAGCGGCACGGCGTAGAGGAAGGTGGGCCACCCCTCGTGCCCGTGGTCGGCGCGCCAGTCCATGAACAGCAGGCGGTCGCCGCTGACGCGGGCGGCCACCTCGCGCGGCACCACGACGCCGAAGGCGGTCTGCTCCGCGCGGGGGCGCACGCCCTCGAGACCGCGGGCGGCGCCGCGGCGGGCCAGAGCCTGGCGGGCGCCGGTGGCGTCGACCACCACCCGCCCGCTCGGGCTGGTGCCGTCGTCGAGCATCACCGCCGGGTTCCGCCCGGGCGCGGCCGGCACCGCGGCCACGACCCGGCCACGGCGCACCGCGACCGTCGGGTCGGTGAGGTGCACCTGCAGCGCGGCGGTGTCGAGGACGACGTAGGTGTCGTCGAGCTCGTGGGTGCGCTCGCCGATGGCCACCCCGCGACCGCGGGCGGCGGCGACGTCGGCCGGCAGGTCGTCGGGCAGCTCGTGCGCCCAGGCGCCGTAGGTGTGGGTCCAGGGGCGGTGGGGACGGGGGTCGACGAGCAGGACCCGCAGGTCCAGCGCGGCGCAGGACCGGGCGAGGGCACGGCCGGCCGGGCCGGCCCCGGCGATCACGACGTCGGCGACCGGGGCCGCCGGCGTGGCAGCGGTCACGGACGGGTCACCGGTCGCGGTCCTCCTCGAGGCGGGCCATCTCCTCGAGCGCGGCGCGGTCGGCCTTGGCGCGGGCGTTCCACGCGCGCATCTCGGGCGGGTAGCCCGTGACCTGGACGTCGTGGATCGCGACCTTGCAGGAGCGCGCGAGCTTCTCCGCGGCCTTCGGCGTGCCGACGCGCCGGCGCGTCCACTCCCCGTCGAAGGCGACGGCGACGACCGTGGTGTCGGTGGCCGTGGTCTCGGGCTCGACGTAGAACGCGACGAACTCGCGGCTCTTGGCGAACGCGCGCAGGTGATCGAGGTCGGCGCTCGTGGCCTCGCGGTCGAGCACCTGGCGCCGTCCGTCACCCCCCACGCCGCCGCCCCCGCGGCGCCATCTGCTGAACAAGCCCATTGGTGTCCACCTCCCGGTCAGGACCATTCTGCCCGTGTCCGGTTGAGATGCTGGTGGGGTTCACGTACTCCCCGTCGCGAGCAGCCCGCCGTCGACGCGCACGGTCTCGCCGGTGATCCACGAGGCGGCGTCGGAGACGAGGAAGCCGACGAGCGCGGCGACGTCCTCCGGGGTCCCGAGGCGGCGCATCGGGTAGCGGGACGCGACGGCGTCCTCGCCGTCGGCGTAGAGCGCCTCCGCGAAGCGCGTCTTCACCACCGCGGGTGCCACGGCGTTGACGCGGATGTCGGGCCCGAGCTCCCAGGCGAGCTCCTCGGTGAGACGGATCAGCGCGGCCTTCGACGCCCCGTAGGCGCCGATCACGCCGCTCGAGCGCAGGCCGCCCACCGAGGCCATGTTGACCACGGCACCGCCGTGCGCGCCCATCCACGCCCGGTGCGACTCCTGCACGAACCCGAGCGCGGCCACCACGTTGACGTCGAAGATCTTCGAGACCGCCGCGAGGTCGGCGTGCACCAGCGGGCCGTACTGCGGGTTGATGCCGGTGTTGTTGACGAGCACGTCGAGGGAGCCGAACCGCTCGACGCACCCGTCGACGGCCGCCGCCCGCGCGGCCGCGTCGCCGGAGTTGCCGGGCAGCGCCAGCACGCGCTCCGGGGTGCCCAGCGACGCCGCCGCCTCCTCCAGGTCGGCCTGCTTGCGAGCGGTGATCGTCACGGCGGCGCCGCGGTCGAGCAGGTGGCGCGCCACCCCCAGCCCGATGCCCCGGCTCGCGCCGGTGACGAGGGCGGTGCGCCCGGCGAGGTCCTGAGCAGGGGGAGTGGCGTCGGTCATGCCCGAAGCCTAGGAGGGCAGCACCACAAGGGTCCCCGGGGATGGTCACCTACACTGGGAAGGTCAGCGTGGCGCCCCGTCCGCCCGCACCGACCCTTCCCGAGGACTCCTCCCGTGATCACCGCGTCCGATCTCGAGCTGCGCGCCGGCTCGCGCATCCTGCTGTCCGGGACGTCGCTGCGCGTCCAGCCGGGCGACCGGATCGGGCTGGTCGGGCGCAACGGCGCGGGCAAGACGACGACGCTGCGCAGCCTCGCGGGCGTGGGCGAGCCCTACGGCGGCGCGATCCGTCGCACCGGGCCGGTCGGCTACCTGCCGCAGGACCCCCGCGAGGGCGACCTCACCGTGCTCGCGCGCGACCGCGTGCTGTCGGCCAAGGGGCTCGACGAGCTGCTGCGCGACATGGAGAAGACGCAGACCGCGATGGCCGAGCTGGCCGACGACGCCGCGCGCGACAGGGCGATCGCCCGCTACGGCCGCCTCGAGGAGCGGTTCGCCGACCTCGGGGGCTACGCCGCCGAGAGCGAGGCGGGGCGGATCTGCTCGAACCTGGGCCTGCCCGCGCGCGTGCTGTCCCAGCCCCTGCAGACGCTCTCGGGCGGTCAGCGCCGGCGCGTCGAGCTGGCCCGCATCCTCTTCGCCGCCAGCGGCGACTCGGGCGGCAACGCCGGGACGACGCTGCTGCTCGACGAGCCCACGAACCACCTCGACGCCGACTCGATCGGCTGGCTGCGCTCGTTCCTGCTCTCCCACGACGGCGGGCTCATCGTGATCAGCCACGACACCGAGCTGATCGAGGCCGTGGTCAACAAGGTGTGGTTCCTCGACGCCACCCGCGGCGAGCTCGACAGCTACAACATGGGCTGGGGCCGCTACCAGCAGGCCCGCGCCGACGACGAGGCCCGCCGCCGCCGCGAGCGCGCCAACGCCGAGAAGAAGGCCGGCGCGCTGCAGGTCCAGGCCGCGAAGATGGGCGCGAAGGCGACCAAGGCCGTCGCCGCCAAGCAGATGGCCCGCCGCGCGCAGGCCATGCTCGACGGGCTCGACGAGCAGCGCACCGAGGACAAGGTCGCGCACATCCGCTTCCCGGCCCCCGCGCCGTGCGGGCGCGTGCCGATGACGGCCCAGGGCCTGTCGAAGACCTACGGCTCGCTCGAGGTCTTCACCGGCGTCGACCTCGCGGTCGACCGCGGGTCCCGGGTCGTGATCCTCGGCCTCAACGGCGCCGGCAAGACGACGCTGCTGCGGATCCTGGCGGGCGCCGAGGACCCCGACACGGGCGCGGTCGAGGCCGGGCACGGCCTGCGCACCGGCTACTTCGCGCAGGAGCACGACACGCTCGACATGGACCGCAGCGTCTGGGAGAACGCCCGCAGCGCGGCGCCGGACACCCCGGAGCAGCAGCTGCGCACCCTGCTCGGCGCGTTCCTCTTCACGGGCGAGCAGCTCGAGCAGCCCGCCGGCACGCTCTCCGGTGGCGAGCGCACCCGCCTCGCGCTCGCCGGTCTCGTCTCCAGCGCGGCCAACGTCCTGCTGCTCGACGAACCGACCAACAACCTCGATCCGGCCAGCCGCGAGAAGGTGCTCGACGCCCTGCGCCGATTCGAGGGCGCGGTCGTCCTCGTCACCCACGATCCGGGTGCCGTCGAGGCCCTGGAGCCCGAGCGGGTCATCCTTCTGCCCGACGGGACCGAGGACCATTTCTCGGCCGACCACCTCGAACTGGTCGAGCTGGCCTGACCCTGCCGGCCACGGTCGCAAGGTAACTGACATTCCCGCAGGTAGACGGCGTACCGCAAACGGACGCTGATCACTCCGATCGGCGGAACCGCTTACCGATCACGCGAATTGTGCCGTGGCGCACACCTTACTTTTCGATCACCATGGGTCGACCGGACCTGCGGTCGGAGCGAGGGGTGAGATCGAGATGGCCGATCTGAAGAAGGGTGCACGGATCACGGGCACCCAGCGGGACAAGCTCGCCACGGATTTGAAGAAGAAGTACGAGAAGGGCGCGAGCATCCGTTCGCTCGCCGAGTCCACGGGCCGCTCGTACGGGTTCGTGCACCGGGTGCTGTCCGAATCGGGCGTGACGCTGCGCGGGCGCGGGGGCGCCACGCGGACGAAGAAGAAGTAGGGGGCGCGACCCCTCGGCCGTGTCGGCGAGGGGTACACCTCTTCCCGGAGGATCCGGCGGCCCACCACCCGCCGGCCACGGGACGGCTCGCTTGACCTCGACGATGGTCGAGGTCGCACGCTCTCGGGGTACACGATCCGAGGAGCGGAGGGCGAACCATGGACGCCTGGTCGTTGATGCAGTCGGCGGCGCAGGCGGACAGCGTGCCGCGCTCCGTCCCGAAGGGGACGCTGCCCCGGATCTGGCGCTTCGCCCACCGTCACCACCGGATGCTGGCGGTGTTCCTCACCCTGGCCACCGCGTCGGCGGTGATCGGCGTCGCGACGCCCGTCCTCGCGGGGCGCGTGATCTCCGCGATCACCAGCGCCGCGCCGGCCTCGACCGTCGTGACGATCGCCCTGGTCATCGCGGGTCTCGCCGTGGTCGACGCGGGACTCACCCTCGCCGAACGCTGGCTGTCGTCGCGCATCGGCGAGGGCCTGATCTACGACCTGCGCCTCGCGGTGTTCTCGCACGTCCAGCGGATGCCGCTGGCCTTCTTCACGCGCACGCGCACCGGCTCGCTGGTCAGCCGGCTGAACAACGACGTCATCGGCGCGCAGCGCGCGTTCACCTCGACGCTCTCGGGCCTCGTGACCAACTCGATCCAGCTCGTCCTGGCCGTCGTCGTCATGGTGGCGCTGGCGTGGCAGGTGACGATCCTCGCGCTGGTCCTCCTGCCGATCTTCATCCTGCCGGCGCGGCGCATGGGGCGGCGGATCGCGGCGCTGCAGCGGGAGTCGGCCGACCTCAACGCCTCGATGACCGGGCAGATGACCGAGCGCTTCTCCGCGGGCGGCGCGACGCTGGTCAAGCTCTTCGGGCGCCCGCAGGCCGAGGCCGACGAGTTCGGCGACCGGGCCGACCGGGTCCGCGCGGTCGGGGTGCGCACGGCGATGGTCAACCGCGTCTTCCTCACCTGCCTGACGCTGGTCTCCGCGCTCGCGCAGGCGCTGGTCTACGGGCTCGGCGGCTGGCTCGCGGTCACCGGCACCCTCGACGCCGGCACGGTCGTGGCCCTGGCGCTGCTGCTCACCCGGCTGTACTCCCCGCTGACCTCGCTGGCGAACGCCCGCGTCGACGTCATGAGCGCGCTCGTCAGCTTCGAGCGGGTCTTCGAGGTGCTGGACCTGGAGCCCGTCCTCACCGAGCCGACGACGCCGACGCCGCTGCCCGCCGGGCCTCTCGGGGTGCGGCTGCACGACGTGCGGTTCACCTACCCGTCGGCCTCCGAGGTGTCGCTGGCCTCGCTGGAGGAGGTCGCGCGCCTCGACGACCGGGTGGAGCACGAGATCCTGCACGGCGTCGGCCTGTCGGTGGCGCCCGGCGGCATGCTCGCGCTGGTCGGGCCGTCGGGCGCGGGGAAGTCGACGATCGCCTCGCTGCTGCCCCGGCTCTACGACGTCGACAGCGGCGGGGTCGAGATCGGCGGCGTGGACGTGCGCGAGCTCTCCTTCGCCGACCTGCGGGGCGCCGTGGGCGTCGTCACGCAGGACGGGCACCTCTTCCACGACACCGTGCGGGCCAACCTGGCCTACGCCGCCCCGGAGGCGACGGACGCGCAGCTGCGCGAGGCGATGGTCCGCGCCCGGCTCGGCGAGCTGCTCGACGAGCTGCCGGCCGGGCTGGACACGGTGGTGGGGGAGCGCGGGCACCGGCTCTCCGGCGGGGAGCGCCAGCGGCTGACGATCGCACGGCTGCTGCTGGCGTCGCCGCGGGTCGTGGTGCTGGACGAGGCCACCGCCCACCTGGACTCCGAGTCGGAGTACGCGGTGCAGGAGGCGCTGACGGAGGCGCTGGTCGGGCGCACGGCCGTGGTCATCGCCCACCGCCTCTCGACGGTCCGGGCGGCCGACACGATCGCCGTCGTCGAGCACGGGCGCGTGGTGGAGCAGGGCACGCACGACGAGCTGCTGGCCCGCAACGGCCGCTATGCGGACCTCTACCACACGCAGTTCGCCTCGCGCCCGACTGCGGCCTGAGTAACCACTCACAGTGACATTCGCTTCGCGGCCACTCGGCGCTCGACCCCATGCGGGGCGCCGAAGGCGCGTGTAGCGTCGCTGAGCGTCCGTGTGCGTCCGCAGCAGTTCCCGGCGAACCTGTCGGGTCGGTCGATCAGGGAGGCTCCGTGCCGAAGTCGTCACCCTCGGTACGCGACTCCGGTGGCGCCACGAGCGCCCCGACGTCACCACCGGCGGGACCGGCCGTCATGCGGCACCCGGTCGCCCTCGATCCCGCGTCGCCGCTGACCGACCGCGCGACCGCCGAGGCCTACGTCGCCTCGGTGTGCTTCAAGCACGGGCCGCCGCGGCTCGTCGGCACCGAGCTCGAGTGGCTCGTCCGCGACGCCCACGACCCCGCACACCCCCTCGATCCCGCGCTGCTGGCCCGGGCCCTCGGCCCGCACGCCCCCGCCACACTCCCCTCCCCGAGCACGGTCGAGACCAACGGCCACCTCCCCCACCGTCAGACCCCCGAGAGCTCCGGACCCACCCCGCTCCCCGCGGGAGGCGCGGTCACCGTCGAGCCCGGCGGGCAGGTGGAGATCGCCAGCCTCCCGCTGCCGAGCGTCGGCGACCTCGTGCGCGCCGTCCGCCTCGACGCGAGCGCCATCCGCGCGCGGCTGGCCGCCGAGGGCCTGGTCACCGTCCCGCGGGCGAGCGATCCGCTGCGCCCGCCGCGGCGGTTGCTCGACGTGCCGCGCTACCAGGCCATGGAGGCCTCGTTCGACCGCATCGGCCCGCACGGGCGCACGATGATGTGCTCGACCACCGCCGTGCAGGTGTGCGTCGACGCCGGAGAGGGTGCCGACGTCGCCCGGCGCTGGGCCGCGTTGCACGAGCTGGGGCCCGTCCTGCTCGCCGCGTTCGCCAACTCGCCGGTGGTGCACGGGCGCCGCACCGGGTGGAAGTCGACGCGCATGGCGAGCTGGCTGGCGCTCGACCCCGAGCGCACCTCGCCCCCCGCCACCGTGGGCGCCGACCCCGGCCGACAGTACGCGCGGCGGGCGCTCGACACCCACCTGCTCTGCGTGCGCCGCGACGGCGCCGGCGGGGTGTCCTGGGAGGCGCCCGACGTCACGTTCGCCCAGTGGATCGACGGCGCGCTCGACACCGCGCCCACCCTCGCCGACCTCGACTACCACCTGACCACGCTCTTCCCGCCCGTGCGCCCGCAGGGCCACCTCGAGGTCCGCTACATCGACCAGCAGGCCGGCGACGAGTGGGTGGTCCCGCTCGTCGTGGTCGCGGCGCTGATGCGCGACCGGGACACGGTGTCCCGCGCCCGCGCCGCGGCCGAGCCAGCCGTCGACCGCTGGACCGCCGCCGCCCGCCACGGGCTCGACGACCGCGTCCTGCGCCGGGCCGCGGGTGAGGTCTTCGCGCAGGCCCACCGCACCCTCGCCGGGCCCGCGTTCGCCGACCTCGACGCCGACGTCCGCGAGCTGGTCGACCACGTGATCAGCGAGCGGGTGCTGCGCGGGCGCTGCCCGGCCGACGAGCCGCTCGACCCCGCGGAGAACCACCTGCCCGCGGCGGCCGACCCGCCGCCGTTCCTTCCCGACGACCTGGACCCGTCGCCGGGCGGCCGATCCTCCTCGGAGGTGAGCAGTCCATGACCGCCACCCGTCACACCCAGGGCGAGACCGGGGACGTCCCCGCGCTGCGACGACGCCTCGCCGCCGACCTCGAGGCGGCGCGGGCCCGGACGCGCGCCCTGACCCACGACGTCTTCGCCGTGGACGACGCCGACTTCACCCGTCAGCACTCGCCGCTGATGTCGCCGTTCCACTGGGACCTCGCGCACATCGCGAACATGGAGGACTACTGGCTGGTGCGCCGCGGCGCGCCGGACGCCGAGGAGAGCGCCGGGGTCCGCGAGGACCTCGACCAGTACTACGACGCGTTCACCAACCCGCGCGCCGGGCGGCCCCAGCTGCCGCTGCTGGGCCCCGCCGAGGCGCGGGCGTACGGCGACCAGGTGCGCGAGAAGGCCCTCGCCCACCTCGAGGCCGGGGCGTTCGACGAGCGCCGCACCCTGGCCGGGGGCTTCGTGTTCGGCATGATCGTCCAGCACGAGCAGCAGCACGTGGAGACGATGCTGGCCACCCACCAGCTGCGCGACGGGGCCCCGGTGCTGCACGCCGACCCGCCGCCGGCCCCGGTCGTGCCCGGGCTCGCCGGCACGGAGATCTTCCATCCGGGTGCCGAGTTCCTGATGGGCGCCTCCGACGAGCCGTTCGCGCTGGACAACGAGAAGCCCGCGCACCCCGTGCGGCTCGACGACTTCTGGCTCGACGCCGCCCCGGTGACCAACGCCGAGTTCGCCCGCTTCGTCGACGCCGGCGGCTACGCCGACCGCTCGCTGTGGTCCGAGGCCGGCTGGGAGCACATCACCGGCGAGGGCTGGCGCGCGCCGATGGCGTGGGAGAAGGTCAGCCAAGAGGACGGACCGCCGCGCTGGTACCGGACGTCGTTCGGGGTGCGCGAGGCGATCGCCGACGTCGGTGATCAGCCCGTGCTCCACGTCAGCTTTCACGAAGCCGCGGCCTACGCCGCCTGGGCCGGCAAGCGCCTGCCCACCGAGGTCGAGTGGGAGTTCGCGGCGCGCTACGACCACGCCACCGACACCACGCGACGCTTCCCGTGGGGCGACGAGGACCCGAGCCCCGAGCGCGCCAACCTCGACCAGCGCCACCTGCAGCCCGCGCCGGTCGGCGCCTACCCGGCCGGGGCCTCGCCGCTGGGCGTGCACCAGCTGATCGGTGACGTCTGGGAGTGGTGCGACTCGGGCTTCGAGGGCTACCCGGGCTTCGAGCCGTTCCCGTACAAGGAGTACTCCGAGGTCTTCTTCGGCGGCGACTTCCGGATGCTGCGCGGCTCGTCGTTCGGCGTCGGCACGCCCAACGCCCGCTCGACGTTCCGCAACTGGGACCTGCCGATCCGCCGCCAGATCTTCTCCGGCTTCCGCTGCGCGCGGTCGGCGTAACGGCGTGTGCCGCCACCTGGCCCACGTGGGCCCGACGTCGATCACGCTGGCGTCGCTGCTGACCGAGCCGTCGCACTCCCTGCTCGTGCAGAGCTACGCCCCCGCCGACATGCGCGGCGGCGGCACCGTCAACGCCGACGGGTTCGGTGCGGGATGGTTTCGCCACGTGAGTGGAACGAGTCGTCATGACGACCCAGATCACTCACGAGGCGTAGCCCTCTACCGGCGCGACGACCCGATGTGGACCGACGCGTCGTTCCTCGACATCGCCCGGGCGGTGGAGACGACGGCGCTGGTCGCCGCGGTGCGCTCGGCGACGGTGGGCATGCCCGTGTCCACGGCCGCCTGCGCCCCGTTCCGCGGCGAGGCCGGCGGGTCGACGTGGTTGTTCAGCCACAACGGCGTGGTCCGCGGCTGGCCGCACAGCATGGCCGACCTCGCCGCAACTCTCCCCGCGCTCGACCTCCTGACCCTCGAGGCGGCCACCGACTCGGCGCTGCTCTGGGCGCTGCTCCGCGCCCGGATCACCGCGGGCAAGGACCCAGTCGACGCCGTCGCCGGCGTCGTCACCGAGGCGCTGGCCGCCGCCCCCGGCTCGCGGCTCAACCTGCTCCTGGGCGACGGCGAGCAGGTCGTCGCCACGGCCGTCGACCACGCCCTGTCCTACCGCGCGTGGCCCGACGGCGGGGTGACCGTCGCCTCGGAGCCCCTGGACGACGACGCGGCCTGGACCCCGGTCCCCGACGGCTCGCTGCTCGTCGCCCGGCCCGGCGAGGGGCACGACCCCCCGTCCGTCACCGTCGCCGCCTTGTAGCCCGTGCCGCAGTCCGGCGCTCTCCCGGAGCGCCCCCGCATTCTCTGGGACCCGTTCCCGACGCCGTGAACGCCGGCGCGCCGACCCGGCGCGCGCCCCGACACCCAGGACGTGAATCGACACCGATGAGCCTGCCCGCCCTCGACGTCCACCTCACCGCCGACGACGCCGACGCCGCCCTGCGTTCCGACGCGCGGCGCGGCCTGACGTCGACCCCCAAGATCCTCACCCCGCAGTGGCTCTACGACGCCCGGGGGAGCGAGCTGTTCGAGCAGATCACCGCGCTGCCCGAGTACTACCCCTTCACCGCCGAGCGCGAGGCCCTCGCCGCCCACTCCGACGCGATCGCCCGGACCGCGGACGCCGACACCCTCGTCGAGCTCGGATCCGGGTCGTCGTCGAAGACCCCGGCGCTGCTCGACGCCCTGCACCGTGCGGGAACGCTGCGCCGCTACGTGCCCGTCGACGTGTCCCCGTCGGCGCTCGAGGAGGCCGTCCCGGGGCTGATCGGGGCCTACCCGGAGCTCGACGTGCACGCGGTGGTCGCCGACTTCACCAGCGACCTGCGCAGCGTCCCGAGCGACGGCGGCCGGCGCCTGGTCGCCCTGCTCGGCGGGACGTTCGGCAACTTCGAGCCCGCCGACCGGCAGACCTTCCTCGCCGCCCTCGCGGACGCCCTCGAGCCGGGGGAGGCGTTCCTCGTCGGGACCGACCTCGTCAAGGACGAGTCGACGCTGGTCGCGGCCTACGACGACTCCCGGGGCGTCACCGCGGCGTTCAACCTCAACGTGCTCTCGGTGCTCAACCGCGTGCTGGGTGCCGACTTCGACAGCTCGGGTTTCGACCACCTCGCGGTGTGGGTGCCGCAGTCGAGCCGGATCGAGATGCGCCTGCGGGCCCGGCGCGCGATGCACGTGCGGGTGCCGGAGCTCGACCTCGAGATCGACTTCGGGGCCGGCGAGGAGATGCGCACGGAGATCTCGACGAAGTTCACGCGGGAGCGGATCCGGGACGAGCTGGCGGCCGCGGGGTTCTCCCACGACGGCTGGTTCACCGACCCGCAGGGCCGTTTCGCACTGTCGGTGGCCGTACGTCGCTGACCGGGACCAGCGGCGAGGACAGGCCGTTCACCATGCCGTCACATGCCGTTCACCATGCCGTTCACCATGCCCTCGGTCGCGGGCGACGCCACCGAGGACACGGTCCCCGAGAGGCGGACGATCGCCGCCGCCGATGGCGGCGGGGGTGCGGTGGCGCTCCTCGGCACCATGGCCGAGAGCAGGGGCGCCGAGGTGCCGGCCATCGCGGCCGGCGCCGGCTCGTCGGCCCCGTCCTCGGACAGGGCCTCCGACGGCTCGTCGGGCCCGGGCTCGTCCAGCACCCATCGTCCGTCGACGGGACGCCGGGCGAGGCTCGGGCCGGCCGTCAGGGCGTCCACCGACACCGTGCGGAGGCGCCGACGCGCCCGGGTGACGTGGCGGGCCGCCCCGCGCACGACGACGGCCACCACCAGCCGGTCGCCATGCGGGTCGGGCACGGCGTGCAGGACGTGGTGGTGGCCGTCGTCGGTGCTGACGGTGAGCTCGGCGAGCGCGGGGCCCGCCACGGCGGCGGCCGCGCGGACCATGTCCGCGTGGCTCGCCCCGAGCAGCTCGAGGTCGGCGAGCGAGGGGTGCTCGTCGGGTGCGTCGACGTAGCCGTCCAGGACGAGGCCGCTGTCGACGTCCACGAAGGTGGCGGCGACGATGCTGCGGTCGTCCAGCAACGGGCGCAGCACCGCCGACAGCCCGTCCGAACGGACACACGTCAGATGCTGGTGCCGCCCCACCCTCGCCGCTCCCGTTCGTCGGTCGTGGTCAGCGACGGCCCACGGCGGGGTAGTAGCCCTGGTCCTGCGCGGGGACGGCCTGAGCCGAGGACGGGTCGTCGAGGTAGAAGCGCTGACCGATCATCCGCAGGTCGCGCCGCGCCATCGCGAGGTTGGCCTGCTGCCGGTTGAGCACGAGGTAGAAGAAGAGCTTGTCCTCGTTGTTCGAGTAGATCGGCCGGATGAGGTGGTACTGCGAGTCGAGGGTGATCAGGATGTCCTCGATCGTCTCGCGCAGGCCCAGCTTCTGCATGACGTCGAACTTGGCCCGGACGACCTCGCTGTTGCCGGGGGCGGCGACGTCCAGGTCGAACTCGGCGCTGCCGCCGCGGGAGCCCAGGGTCATGCCGCTGTCGTAGTCGACGATCGCCACGGCGAACGCGCCCTTGATGTTGGCGGCCTGGTTGAGGGCGTACTCGATGTCGCTCATGGATTGCCTCCGTATCGGGATCCGCTCCGAGGTCGTGGGAGCGGTTGGTGGTCGTGCCTATCGGCCGGGGAGGGCCGGTGGCGGACCGTGCGGTGGTGCTCCGGCCGGGGGTGTGCCGCGTCCGAGGCGGAGCAGGCCCGCCAGGACGCGACGCAACGTCTCGGGATCGGTGCGCCATCGCTGGGAGAGCACACCGGCGCTGTCCTGCGGTGGAGAGCGCCGGTGCTCGAGGTCGGCCGGTGGGACGGGTCCCGCCGGCCGGGTCGTGGGTGCCTGCCCCACCGGGCGTCGGGGCTCCGGCAGTTCGGGCGGGTCGGTGGACACCGCGGCCGGCGACGGTGCCGGTCCCCGGGTGGGCCACGCGGTGGGCGGGGCGGCGATCGCCGCCGGTGCGCGCCGCCGGTGCCGCGGCCGGGATCGAGCGCTCCGCCAGGCGACGGGGGAACGTGCCTCCCATCGGGTGGGCCCCCGGCGGTGCCGAGGGTGCCGCCCGCGCAGCGGCCGGCAGCGGTGTCGCCACGGGCGTCGGGACCGGAGCGTGGGCCGGCCGGGGTGTGGACCGCGGGGCGGGCGGCGGCAGGGCCGGGGTGGGCCGTGCCGCCGGCGGGGACGGGGCCGCCACAGCGGCGAGGCGCCGCCGGGCGAGGGCGAGGTTGCCGCGGTCCCGGTCGACCCGCAGGTAGACCCAGGAGCCGCGGGACGGGGCGCCGTCGACCGCCCTCAGGAGGTGGTGGGCGGCGTCCGAGGTGACGATGACGTCCTCGAGGGCGAGCCCCCGGTCCGACGCCACCCCGCCCGCGCGCCGGCCCCAGCCGAGCACCGCGCCTGCGGTGCCCCCGTCGGTGCCGATCTCGGCAAGGAGGTGCCCGCCCTCGTCGAGGAGGCACGCGTGGACGAGGCCGGGGAGGTCACGCAGGGGCTCGAGGGGCGCCGTGGCCGGGAGCGCCACCGAGGTCGACGGGACCACCGAGGTCGCGGGGGCTCCGGGGGTGTCCCCTCGGCGGGCCGCCGGTCGCGTCGCCTCCGTGATCACGAATCCCTCTCGCTCGCCTCTCGATACGGTCACGAGCCTAGGGTTCTCGTTCACGGAGAGCAATCGACCGAACAGGAATCCGCACAGTCCGGGTGACGCAACCTGTCGTCCGAATGCGGAGTGATTACTCTGCGCCGAACGGGCTCCTCGGAGGGCCGATCAGGCCGATGCGCGGGGAACGAGCCGGGACCACAGCCCGCCGGTGCGCCGATCGGGTGTCACCGCGGCGGTCTCGCCGGCCGCCGTCGCGCACGACGGGCAGCGTCCCGCCGGGGGCGCCGCCAGCGAGGAGGCCCACACGGTGGCGCGGCAGAGGGCCTCGTACCGGCCGTCACCGCCCTGCGCGGCGAGGAACGCGGCGTCGGACACGGCGTGGTCCGCGCCGTCGACGGCGCAGGTCAACCACAGGGTGCGGGTGCCGGGCCGTCTCATGTCGAGCGCTCGCCGAGGTCGTCGGGGAGCAGGTGGTCGTAGGCACCGCCCTTGACAGCGGCGACGAACGCGCTCATCTCGGCGACCGAGAACACGAGCGCCGGCCCCTCGGGGAAGCGGGAGTTGCGGACGGCGACACTCCGCGTGCGCACGGGCGCGAGCTCGACGCAGTTGCCCTGCTTGCCCGAGCGGGCGCTCTTGCGCCACGCCACGTCGGGGAGGGCGACTCGTGCATTCGCCATGTGGCCCATGCGACCGCCTCGATCATCTGCACGTGCATCCGACAGTGCAGACACCGTAGCAAGGGCTTTGACCATGTGCACGTGCAGACCGCGTCCGGCGGGTCTCCCGCCGGACGTCAGCCCTCGGCGACGATCTTGGAGAGGTGCTGGCGCGTCTCGTCCGGGGTCAGCGCGTCGACGGCGACCCGGTCCATCACGCGGCTGTAGGACTCCACGTCGGCCCGCTTGTCGAGGTACACCGCCGCGGTGAGGTGCTCCTGGTAGACGAGGTCGGGCAGCTCGGGCTCGGAGAACCGCAGGATCGAGAAGGTGCTCTCGGCCGCGTACCCGGACAGGCCGAACGGCAGGACCTGCACGACGACGTTGGGCAGCGACGACAGCTCGAGCAGGTGCTCGACCTGGGCGACCAGCGCCGACGCGCCGCCGATGGGGCGGTGCAGCACCGACTCGTCGAGGATCGCCCACACCGTCGGGGCGTCACGGCGCCCGAGGGTCTGCTGGCGGCGCATGCGCACGGCGAGACGGCGCTCGTCGTCGGGCGTCGCGCGGTCCGGGTGGCCCGACGTGATGATCGCGCGGGCGTAGTCCTCGGTCTGGAGCAGGCCGGGGACGAACATCAGCTCGTAGGTCTGGATGCGCGAAGCGCTCATCTCCAGGCCCACGTAGTCCTCGAACCAGTCGGGGAGCACGTCGCCGTAGGGCTGCCACCAGCCCGGCTCGTTGCTGCGGCGCGTGGTGTCGAGCAGCAGCTCGCGCTCGGCGTCGTCGGTGATCCCGTAGAGGGTCAGCAGATCGGCGACGTCGCGCTCCTTGAAGCCGACCTTGCCGGCCTCGAGCCGCGACATCTTGGAGTCCGAGCCGCGGATGGACCACGCGGCGTCGGAGCGGGCGACCCCGGCCCGTTCACGGAGGCGCCGCAGCTGGGCACCGAGGATGATCCGACGTGCGGTGGGCCCGGTGCCCTCCGGCTCGGTCTGGTCCCGATCCGCCACGGCTCGTGCGCTCCCCGTTCGACTACTGGGACTCCACGGCGTGTGCCGCCGGGCACGAGACGTTACACGCCGTCCCGTGTCGGTGTCCGCTGATCGACCCGTCCCGGAGCAGTGACGGTTACCCTCCTAGGGTGAGCGACCGTCCGTAGATCGCACCGCCCGATGGGAAGTCATGACCGCTGCGCACTCCTCGTCCCGTCCGGGGTCGGCTCCCGCCTACATCGACACGTCGAAGGCGAGCATCGCGCGGGTGTACGACACCGCGCTGGGCGGCAAGGACAACTACCCGGCCGACCGTGAGGTCGTCGAGCGCCTGCGCCAGGTCGCTCCCGAGATCGGCCAGTTCACCATGGACCACCGCGCCTTCCTGGTGCGCGCGGTCCGTTTCCTCGCGGGCGAGGCCGGCATCGACCAGTTCCTCGACTGCGGCTCGGGACTGCCCACGGCGGAGAACACCCACCAGGCCGCGCAGCGCCTCAACCCCGAGGCCCGCGTCGTCTACGTCGACAACGACCCCGCGGTCGTCGCGCACGGACGCGCCCTGCTCGAGGAGAACGACCAGACGTTCTTCGCGCCGGCGGACCTCACCGACCCCCGCCAGGTGCTCGACGACCCGGTGGTCACGCGGAACCTCGACTTCACCCGCCCGATCGCGCTGCTGCAGCTCGGGACGCTGCACCACTACGACGAGTCCGGGCCGCTGTCCTGCGTCGAGATCATGAAGCAGTACATCGACGCCCTGCCGTCGGGCTCGTACGTCGCGCTGAGCCACTTCTTCGATCCGCAGAACGAGGACAGCGAGCTCGCGCGGCGCATGGAGAACGTCTTCCTGCACAGCCCGCTGGGCAGCGGCAGGTTCCGCACCGAGGACCAGATCCTCGCGATGATGCCGGGCCTCGACCTGGTCGACCCTGGCCTCACGCTCTGCGTGCAGTGGTGGCCGGACGGCCCTCAGCTGCGGCCGCTCGTCGCCGCCCAGCGCTGCATCGTCGGCGTCGTGGGCCGCAAGCCCTGAGCCCGACCCGACCGTGAGCAGGTCGGACCGCGAGCGTTGGGACGCCCGCTTCGTCGGGCTCGGCGCGGGGGAGCCCGCGCCACCCGGAGCACTCCTCGGCCGCGAGCACCTCGTCCCGACCTCCGGGCAGGCACTCGACCTCGCCTGCGGCCGGGGCACGGTGGCGGTCTGGCTTGCCCGTCGGGGGCTGACCGTCGACGCCGTCGACGTCTCCCCGGTGGGCCTCGCCGCCGCGCGGGAGCTCGCCGGCGCGACGCCCGTGCACTGGATCGAGGCCGACCTCGACGACGGGCTGCCGGTGGCCGGGCCCTACGACGTCGTCGTGTGCCAGCGCTTCCGTGATCCGTCGCTCTATGCGGCCCTCGCCGGCCTCGTCGCCCCGGGCGGGCTGCTCGTGATCTCGGTGCTCTCCGAGGTCGGCGACACCGGCGGTCCGTTCCGCGCCCCGCCCGGCGAGCTGCGGGCCGCCTTCGCCCACCTCGAGGTGCTGCACCACGAGGAGGGCGACGGCGAGGCGCGCCTGGTCGCCCGGCGTTAGTCCGGCGGGCGCCACCCCAGCACGCCGTCGAGCCCGCGCACCGTCAGGGCGGACGGAGCGAGGCGGCCCAGGCCGTCGCGCAGAGCCGTCGGCAGGCGACCGGGCAGCCCGGCGACGAGGCCCGCGAGTCGTGACGTCCGGGTCAGGCGGGCGGTCCGGGGCCTGCGGAGGCGGTCGTAGCGGGCGAGGCCCTCGTCGAGAGGTCCGTCGCGCAGACACGGTCCGAGGGTCGCGGCGTCCTCGAGGGCGAGACAGGCGCCCTGGCCGAGGTTCGGGGTCATGGCGTGGGCGGCGTCGCCGAGCAGCACGACCCGCCCGCCGCCCGGAGCGGTCCCGGCGAACGACCGCAGCGGCGGGAGCCAGCGCAGCTCGGTGACCAGCGCGGTCGCCGGGTCGACGCGGTCCAGGAGCTCCGGGATCGGCGCGTGCCACCCGGCGAGGCGCCGGCGCAGGGCGTCGAGGTCCGACGCCGCAGGCTCGCCTGCGGGCACCACCGCCCACAGGTGCACGCGGCCACCCCGGTGCGGAGCGACGCCCGCGTAGGCGCCGACCCCCCAGGTCTCGCCGCCGGCCCGCGGCGGCTCGTCGACGGCAGCGCTCAGGCGCCAGGCGACGGTACCCGTCGAGCGCGAGCGTGCGGCGGGGTCGACGAGCGCGCGGGTCGTCGAGGAGATCCCGTCGGCGCCGACGACGAGGTCACCGGGTCCTGCGTCGGGGGCGTCCACGGGCACGCCGGTCCGGACGGCCCCGGCGGGCAGGGCGGCGGCGAGCACGCGCAGCAGGTCGGCGCGGTCGAGCACGAGGATGCCGTCGCCGTGCCGGCGGACGAGCGCGGCGTTGTCGGTGCGCACGAGCCACCGCCCGTGCCGGTCCCGGATCCCGCCGGCCTCGTTCGCGTGCCCGACCGCCCGGACGTCGTCGCCCACCCCCAGCGCGTCGAGCGCCCGCAGCGCGTTCGGCCAGAGCGAGATGCCCGCGCCCTCGTCCCACGGTCGCGCCCGCCGCTCGCGGACCTCGACGTCCCACCCCGCCCGGCACAGGGCGATCGCCGTCGCGAGACCGCCGATGCCACCGCCGACCACCAGCGCTCGTCCCGACACCCCGTCGTGTTCCCCGACCGCTCCGGCCGACACGTGCTCCGGCGTCACTCCTGGTCGCCACGCGTGTGGTCCGTGTCAATGAATGGTGCCGACGGTGGGGGAGGGTCGATACTCATCACGGCCCGCGCAGGGCCGACCGGGTGATCTGACCGAGGAGGCGCCGGACGTGGGGCAGCTGTTCATCGACGGAGCGTGGGTGTCGGCGGTCGACGGGGGACGACGGGAGATTCCGATCTCCCGCCTACGGGACCCTCGTGGCCGAGGTCGACGAGGCGGGTCCGAAGGACACCGAGCTCGCGATCGCCGCGGCACGGCGGTCCTTCGACGACGGCCGCTGGTCGTCCGTGCCGGCGCCGGAGCGCGGCGCACTCCTGCTGCGGGTGGCCGACCTGCTGCAGCGCGACAAGGCACGGCTCGCGCAGGCCGAGACCGACGACACCGGCAAGCGGGTCGTCGAGTCCGAGATCGACATGGACGACATCACGAACTGCTTCCGGTGGTTCGGGCAGATCGCCGCGACCGACGACGGACGGCTGGTCGACACCGGCATCCCCGCGGCGCGCAGCAAGGTCGTCCACGAGCCCGTCGGCGTCTGCGGGCTGATCACGCCGTGGAACTACCCCCTGCTGCAGACCGCGTGGAAGGTGGCGCCCGCGCTGGGGGCGGGGTGCTCCTTCGTGCTCAAGCCCAGCGAGCTGACGCCGCACACCGCGATCATCCTCATGGAGCTGCTCGCCGAGGCCGGCGTGCCCGACGGCGTCGCGAACCTCGTGCTCGGGGCGGGCGCGGCGGCGGGTGCGCCGTTGTCCAGCCACCCCGACGTGGACCTCGTGAGCTTCACCGGCGGTCTGCAGACCGGGCGGAAGATCATGGAGTCGGCGGCGGCGACGGTGAAGAAGGTCGCGCTGGAGCTGGGCGGCAAGAACCCGCTGGTGCTCTTCGACGACGCCGACCACGAGACCGCGGTGGACAACGCCCTCACGGCGATCTTCCTGCACTCCGGTCAGGTGTGCTCCGCAGGCGCGCGGCTCGTCGTCCAGGAGTCGGCGCACGACCGGATCGTCGACGACCTCGTCGCGCGCGCGCAGCGCATCGTCATGGGCGGGCCGGACGACCCCCGCACCGAGACCGGCCCGCTGATCTCTGCCGCACACCGGGAGAAGGTCGAGGCCTACGTCGCGGCGGGTGTCGCCGAGGGCGCGGTGCTGCGCTGTGGCGGCGAGCGCCCGACCGACCCGGACCTGCAGAACGGCTTCTTCTACCCGCCGACGATCCTCGACCGCTGCACCCAGGACATGGCCGTGGTGCACGACGAGTCGTTCGGCCCGGTGCTCACCGTCGAGACCTTCACCGACCTCGACGACGCCGTCCGCATCGGCAACGACACCTCCTACGGCCTGGCGGGCGCGGTCTTCTCGTCCGACCACGGCAACTGCGAGGAGGTCGCCGCGCGCCTGCGCCACGGCACCATCTGGATCAACGACTTCGGGCCGTACGTGCCCGCGGCCGAGTGGGGCGGCTTCGGGCACTCGGGCTTCGGCCGGGAGCTCGGCCGCGAGGGCCTCGCCGAGTACCAGGAGGCCAAGCACATCTGGACCAACACCCGGCCGGGTCCGACCGGGTGGTTCCCCTCCTCCAGCCAAGGGAGTGGTTCGTGAGTACGGACAACAAGGACGCCACGGGGACCGACGCCGCGGACATCGACGAGTTCGGCTACAAGCCGAGCCTCGTGCGCTCGCTCGGCAGCTTCCACACGTTCGCGGCCGGGATCAGCTACATCTCGATCCTCACCGGCACCTTCCAGCTCTTCTACTTCGGGCTCGGGACCGGCGGCCCCGCGTACTGGTGGTCGTGGCCACTGGTCTTCCTCGGCCAGCTCATGGTCGCGCTGTGCTTCTGCGAGCTCGCCGCGCGCTTCCCGGTGGCCGGCTCGATCTACAACTGGACCAAGCGTCTGACCAGCCCGCACACCGCCTGGCTGGCCGGCTGGACGATGCTCACCGCCTCGATCGTCTCGATCGCGGCGGTGGCGCTGGCCCTGCAGGCGACGCTGCCCGAGCTGTGGGAAGGCTTCCAGTTCATCCCGATGAACGGTGACGAGGACACGGCGGCCCAGGCGCTCAACGGCGTCATCCTCGCCTCGATCCTCATCGTCTTCACCACCGCGATCAACGCCTTCGGCACCAAGCTGATGGCCCAGATCAACGCGGCCGGGGTGTTCATCGAGCTCGTGGCGGCGGTGCTGCTGATCGTCCTGCTCGCGATCAACATCGTGCGCGGGCCGCAGATCGTGTTCGACACCGGAGGCGTCGACACGAGCGGCCGGCCGCTCGGCTACGCGGGCGCGTTCCTCGTGGCCATGTTCGCCTCGCTCTACGTCATGTACGGGTTCGACACCGCGTCCTCGCTGGCCGAGGAGTCGCACGAGCCCCGGAAGAACGCGCCGAAGGCGATCCTGCGCGCACTGTTCTTCTCGTTCCTGCTGGGCGGCCTGATCCTGCTGTTCGCGCTCATGTCGGCGCCGGACCTCGCCGATCCCGCGTTCAGCTCCCTCGGCGGCCTGCAGGCGCTGATCCTCGCCGTGCTCGGCCCGATCGGCGGCTCGGTCATCCTCGTCGCGGTCGTCATCGCCGTCATCGTCTGCGCCCTCGCGGTGCACGCGGCGGCGATCCGGCTGGCGTTCGCGATGAGCCGGGACAACAACCTGCCCGCCGGCTCGAAGCTGTGCACGATCAGCCCGCGGTTCGGCACGCCGATCGTCTCGTCGGTCGCCATCGGCGTCATCGCGATCGTGCTGCTGTTCGTGACGTTCAGCCCGCAGATCTACACGGTGGTCACGTCCATCGCGATCATCATGATCTACACCGCGTACCTGCTGGTGACGATCCCGCTGCTGGTCAAGCGCCTGCGCGGCGAGTGGGAACCCCGCGAGGGCGCCTTCTCGCTGGGCCGCTGGGGCATCCCGGTCAACATCGTGGCGGTGCTCTGGGGCGGATTCATGGCGATCAACCTCGCCTGGCCGCGCAACGAGGTCTACAACGCCACCGAGCCGTTCCACTGGTATCTGCAGTGGGGCGGGGTGCTGCTGCCCGGGATCATCCTCGGCGGAGGGTTCGCCTACTACTGGACCGTCCAGCGGCACAAGACCGGCGTCGTGGCCGAGCACGCCCGCGCCGACGTCCCCACCGACACCCCCACCCAGGAGGCGTGATGGCCGAGAACGAGTACGACTACGTCGTCGTCGGCGGGGGCACCGCCGGCTGCGCGGTGGCCTCGCGCCTCTCCGAGGACCCGGACGTCTCGGTCTGTCTGATCGAGGCCGGGCCCTCCGACGTCGGCGACGACGCGATCCTCGACCTGAGCCGCTGGATGGAACTGCTCGAGTCTGGCTACGACTGGGACTACCCGATCGAGCCCCAGGAGTCGGGCAACTCCTACATGCGCCACGCCCGCGCGAAGGTGCTCGGGGGCTGCTCGTCGCACAACTCCGCGATCGCCTTCTGGGCGCCGAGGGAGAACCTCGACGACTGGGCCGCGGGCGGGGCGACGGGGTGGACCGCCGAGGAGTGCTACCCCTTCTACCGCAAGCTCGAGACCGCGCTGGACACGACGGAGGAGGCCGAGGCCCCGGGCCGCGGCACCGACGGACCGGTGACCATCCGCACCGTCGGGGACCGCGACCCGTGCGGCGAGGCGCTGCTGTCCGCGTGTGAGCAGGTCGGGCTCCCGACGACCCCGTTCAACACCGGGCGCACGGTGCTGCGGGGCGCGAACTGGTTCCAGGTCAACGCGAAGCCCGACGGCTCGCGGTCGTCGGCGTCGGTGGCCTACATCCACCCGAACCTCGGCCGCCCCAACCTCACGCTGATGACCGGCTACCGGGCCGAGAAGCTGAACCTCGACACGTCCGGCCCGCGTCCCCGGGCCACCGGAGCGCGCCTGCGCACCCCGGACACCCGGCACGCGATCGACGTGACCGCGCGGCGCGAGGTGATCCTCTCGTCGGGGGCTATCGACGGGCCGAAGCTGCTGATGCTCTCGGGCATCGGCCCGGCCGAGCACCTGCGCGAGGTCGGCATCGACGTCGTCGTCGACTCTCCGGGCGTGGGGGAGAACCTCCAGGACCACCCGGAGGGCCTCGTGCAGTGGGACGCCCTGCAGACGATGCCGACGGTGTCGACGCAGTGGTGGCAGATCGGGATCTTCGCGGGCTCCGAGGGCCGCACCACGCCGGACCTGATGTTCCACTACGGCTCGGTGCCGTTCGACATGAACATCGTGCGCTACGGCTACCCGACCTCGGACAACACGTTCTGCCTCACGCCGAACGTCACCGGGGCGCAGTCCAAGGGCACGGTGCGGCTGTCGACCCGCGACTACCACGACAAGCCCAAGGTCGATCCGCGCTACTTCAGCCACGACCACGACCGCGAGGTCATGATCCGCGGGATCCGGGTGGCCCGGGAGATCGCGGCGGCGCCGGCGCTGCAGGACTGGGTGGGCAAGGAGCTCGCCCCGGGTACCGGGGCGGAGTCCGACGAGGAGCTCTTCGAGTACATCCGCACCACCCACAACACCGTCTACCACCCGTCCTGCACGGTGAAGATGGGCGCGGACTCCGACTCCATGGCCCCGGTCGACCCGCAGCTGCGGGTGAAGGGCGTCGACGGCCTGCGCGTCGCCGACGGGTCGATCATGCCGGACCTGATCACGGTCAACCCGTGCATCACCACGATGATGATCGGCGAGCGCTGCGCCGACTTCATCACCAACCCGCGCTAGGCGTCCGGCCGGGCCCGCTCCGACGACGGGGCGGGCCCGGCCGGGGCGGGCGGCCCACATCCGGGTGAGATGTCGTTACGGTTCCCGTCGTGGGTTCGGACGTGATCGACACCGTCGACGAGTTCGTCGACACCCGGCGCTACCCCCTCGACGATCCCGACGCCCCGGCCTGGCACGCCGTCGTCGCGCGCGCCCGGGCCGAGCTGCGCGCGCAGGGCGCCACGGTGCTGCGCGACGTGGTGCGCCCCGAGCGGCGGGAGCTCCTCCGGGCCCAGGGCGACGCGGTGGCGGACGCCGCCCACACCGAGGTCGCCCAGGTGAACGTCTACAACACCGACCCCGACGCCGACCTGCCCGACGAGCACCCCGCGCGGGTCGTCCTGCAGCGGCGCAACGCGTTCGTCGCGCGCGACCGGATCCCCGCCGGGCACCTCGTCCAACGCCTCTACGCGCACCCCGGCCTGCACCGGCTCCTGGCCGCGTGCTTCGAGGTGCCTGCCGTGCACCCGCTGGCCGACCCGTACGCGGGGCTGACCCTCAACGTCGTCGCGCCGGGCGGCGACCACCCCTGGCACTTCGACACCAACGAGATCGCGGTCAGCCTCCTGACCCGCGCGCCCGGGAGCGGCGGGGTGTTCGAGTACTGCCCGGGCCTCCGCGCCGCCGGCGACGAGAACCACGCCGGGGTGCGGGCGGTGCTCGACGGCGACCGCGGGCCGGTCCGCCGGCTCGAGCTGCGCCCGGGGGACCTGCAGCTCTTCCGCGGCCGCTTCTCGCTGCACCGCGTGAGCACCGTGGACGGCGACTCGCCCCGGCACGCGGCGATCCTCGCCTTCAGCGACCGCCCCGGGGTCGTTGGCTCCCCGACGCGGACCCGACAGCTGTTCGGCCGCATCGCGCCGGAGCACCTGGCGGCGGCGTCGGTCCGTGGTGACACCCTGCTCGACTGACCCCGACCGCCTGCCCAGCTGCCCACCTGCAGAGAGGACCAGCATGACCGGGACGTTCGACGCCGAGGACGACCTGCCCCGGGTCCCGGTGCCGGCCCTGGCCGACAGCGCCGCGCGGTTCCTCGAGTGGTGCGACCCGCTGCTCGACGACGACCAGCGGGCGGAGACGCGCGCGGCGGTCGACCAGCTGCTGCGTCCCGACGGGCCCGGTCCCGTGCTCCAGGCCGCGCTCGAGGCGTTCGACGCCGAGCCGACGACCCACACCTGGCTCGACGATTTCTGGGAGTCGCGCTACCTCGGGCGGCGCGACCGCATCGCGCTCAACGCCAACTTCTTCTTCCTCTTCACCGACGGCGCCGACCCCGCCGAGGGCGACCAGGCCGCACGCGCCGCAGGACTCGTCCTGGGGGCGCTCGACCACAAGCACCGGGTCGACACCGAGACGCTCCCGGTGGCCACCCGCAAGGGCGCGCCGATGACGATGGAGCAGCACAAGTACCTGTTCTCGTCGACGCGCATCCCCGGCGACGGGCAGGACACCGCCCGCACGCCCTACACCGTCGCCTGGCCCGGGCCGTCGCGCGAGCGGCACGTCGTCGTGTTCGTGCGCGGCCACGCGTTCCGGATGGACGTGCTCGGCGCCGACGGCACCGCGCACACCGCCGCCGAGATCGCGGACGGGTTGCGCGCGATCCGGGCACGTGTGGGGGACACCCGCGGGCCCGGCGTGGGCCACCTGACCACGAAGGCCCGGGCCGACTGGGCCGCCAGCCGGCGGGCGCTGCTCGCGGAGGGCAACGAGGCCGCGCTCGAGGACCTCGAGACCGCGCTGTTCTGCGTGAGCCTGGAGGACAGTCAATCCGATCTTGGCCATCCCGGCGACGACCTCGCCACCGGCGCCCAGCTGCTGCACGGCGACAGCGCGAACCGGTGGTTCGACAAGGCCGTGACGTTCGTGGTGTTCCCCGACGGCACGGCGGGGATCAACACCGAGCACTGCCGCCTCGACGGGACGACCGTGCTCGCGCTGGTCGACGGCATGCTCGACGCCTCCACCGGGGAGCACGCCGACGCCCTCGGGGCCCGGTCGCAGGGGGTCCCCGACGCCACGCCCCTGCCGTTCGCGATCACCGAGGAGCGCGCGGAGGACATCCGCGCGGCCGGCGAGGACTTCGCGCGGTTCGCCGCGTCCGTCGCGACCCGGCTGGTGGTCTTCGACGACCTCGGCAGCGACCGCGCCAAGAAGCTCGGCGTCTCGCCGGACTCGCTGGTGCAGATGGCCTACCAGCTCGCCCACGTGCGGTCGAAGGGCTTCGTGGGTGCCACCTACGAGTCGATCGCCACGCTGGGCTTCCACCACGGCCGCACCGAAGCCATGCGCGTCGTGACGCCCGAGATCCTCGCGTTCACAGCGGCGATGGACGACCCGGCAGCCGACGATCTGGGGGCTGACGACGAGGCCCGCCGCACGGCGTTCGAGGCGGCCGCGACCGCCCACGTCCGGCGCGCCCAGGCGTGCGCGGCGGGGCACGCGCCCGAGCAGCACCTCTGGGAGCTCTCGCTGATCCAGCAACGGCGCGGCGCCGAGCTCGGGGCGACCGAGCCGCTCGCCGTCGTCGAGTCGCCGGGCTGGCGGATCATGCGCGACGACTTCATGTCCACGAGCTCCGCGCCCTCGGAGAACGTGCGCGTCTTCGGGTTCGGGTCGACGAGCACGCAGTGCATCGGAGTCGCCTACGTCCTGCTGCCGTCCCGGCTCGTCGTGCACCTGAGCACCCCGGCCGCCGTGGGCGAGCAGATGGAGCGCTTCGCCACCGAGCTGCGCCGGGCCGTCGACGAGATCACCGCCCTGCTCGAGGGTCGGTGAGCGAGCACCCGGAAACGCGCGAAGGGCACCGTCAGCCGCTCTAGACGGCTGACGGTGCCCTTCGCGCAGGACTACGGCCGGCTCTCAGCCCAGCATCTTGCGCAGCACGTACGGCAGGATGCCGCCGTTGCGGTAGTACGCCGCCTCACCCGGGGTGTCGATGCGCAGGCGCGCGTCGAACTCGATCGAGTCACCGGACTCGGGGGTCGCGGTGACGTGCACGGTGTCGGGCACCTCGCCGTCGTTGAGCGCCGTGACGCCCGAGATCGCGAACGTCTCGGTGCCCGTCAGACCCAGCGAGTCGGCGTCCTGACCGTCCGGGTACTGCAGCGGCAGGACGCCCATCCCGACGAGGTTGGAGCGGTGGATGCGCTCGTAGGACTCGGCGATCACGGCGCGCACGCCGAGCAGCGTCGTGCCCTTGGCCGCCCAGTCGCGCGACGAGCCCGAGCCGTACTCCTTGCCCGCGAGCACGACCAGCGGGGTGCCCGCCGCGGCGTAGTTCTGTGCCGCGTCGTACACCGCCGTCTGCTCGCCGCCGCGGGTGAAGTCGACGGTCCAGCCGCCCTGCGGGAGCTCCTTGCCGTCGCCGTCGCGCAGCTCGTTGCGCAGCCGGATGTTGGCGAACGTGCCGCGGATCATCACCTCGTGGTTGCCGCGACGGGAGCCGTAGGAGTTGAAGTCCTTGCGCTCGATCCCGTTCTCCTTGAGGTACCGGCCGGCCGGCGAGTCCTCCTTGATGGCACCCGCGGGGGAGATGTGGTCGGTGGTGACCGAGTCGCCCAGCTTGAGCAGCACCCGGGCGCCGTCGAGGTCGGTGACGTCGCTCGGCTCGCGGTCCATGCCCTCGAAGTACGGGGGCTTGCGCACGTAGGTCGAGTCCGGGTCCCAGGTGAACGTCTCACCCTCGGGGGTGTCGAGTGACGTCCAGCGCTCGTCGCCGGCGAAGACGTCGGCGTAGCCCTCGGTGAACTGCTCGGGGGACAGGGCCGAGGAGATCGTCTCCTGGATCTCCTGCGGCGAGGGCCAGATGTCCTCGAGCGTCACCGGGTTGCCGTCGGCGTCGTGGCCGAGCGGCTCGGTGGCGAGATCGAGGTCCATCGTCCCGGCGAGCGCGTAGGCCACGACCAGCGGCGGGCTGGCCAGGTAGTTCATCTTCACGTCGGGGTTGATGCGCCCCTCGAAGTTGCGGTTGCCCGAGAGCACCGCGGTGACCGCGAGGTCGCCGTCGTTCACCGCCTGCGAGATCTCCTCGGGCAGCGGCCCGGAGTTGCCGATGCAGGTGGTGCAGCCGTAGCCGACGAGGTTGAACCCGAGCTTCTCCAGGTAGGGCAGCAGCCCGGAGCGCTCGTAGTAGTCCATGACGACCTTCGACCCGGGGGCCAGAGAGGTCTTGACCCACGGCCGGCGCTCGAGGCCCTTCTCGACGGCGTTCCGCGCGAGCAGCGCCGCGCCGATCATCACCGAGGGGTTCGAGGTGTTGGTGCACGAGGTGATCGCGGCGATCGTGACGGCGCCGTGGTCGAGCTCGAGCTGGGTGCCGTCGGCCATGGTCACCGGCACCGGCTTGGACGCCCGGCCGTCGGGGTCGACCGGCTGGCGGTGGACCCTCGGGCGGTCGGCGTCGCCGTTGGGGTGCTCGGCGGGCGGGTCGGAGGCCGGGAAGGACTCGCTGTCGGACTCCTCGGACTGCGAGTGCGCCTGCCCGTCGTCGTCGACGTAGTCCGGGAGCGCGGCGCGGAAGGACTCCTTGGCGGCGTCGAGCGCGATGCGGTCCTGCGGGCGCTTCGGGCCGGCGATCGACGGCACGACCGTGGAGAGGTCGAGCGCGAGCGTCTCGGAGAAGTCGGGGGTGTGCGACGGGTCGTGCCAGAGGCCCTGCTCCTTGCAGTAGGCCTCGACGAGGGCGACCTGGTCGTCGTCGCGGCCGGTGAAGCGCAGGTAGTTCAGCGTCTCGTCGTCGATCGGGAACATCGCGGCGGTCGAGCCGAACTCGGGGCTCATGTTGCCGATGGTGGCGCGGTTGGCCAGCGGCACCGCGCCGACGCCCTCACCGTAGAACTCGACGAACTTCCCGACGACGCCGTGCTCGCGCAGCATCTCGGTGATCGTCAGGACCAGGTCGGTGGCGGTGGCGCCCGGGGGCAGCTCGCCGGAGAGCTGGAAGCCGACGACCTTGGGGATGAGCATCGAGACGGGCTGGCCGAGCATGGCCGCCTCGGCCTCGATGCCGCCGACGCCCCAGCCGAGCACACCCAGGCCGTTGACCATCGTGGTGTGCGAGTCGGTGCCGACGAGGGTGTCGGGGTACGCCTGGCCGTTCCGCGTCATGACCACGCGCGCCAGGTGCTCGATGTTGACCTGGTGGACGATGCCGGTGCCGGGCGGGACGACCTTGAACTCGCTGAACGCCGTCTGGCCCCAACGCAGGAACTTGTAGCGCTCCTCGTTGCGCTGGTACTCCAGCTCCACGTTCTTCTCGAACGCGTCGGGCGTGCCGAAGAGGTCGGCGACGACGGAGTGGTCGATGACCAGCTCGGCGGGCGCGAGCGGGTTGACGTTCTGGGCGTCGCCCCCGAGCTCGGTGACGGCCTCGCGCATGGTGGCGAGGTCGACGATGCACGGGACACCGGTGAAGTCCTGCATCACGACGCGGCCGGGGACGTACTGGATCTCGCTGTCGGGCTCGGCCGTCGGGTTCCAGTCCGCCAGCGCGCGGATGCTGGCCTCGGTGGTGACGAGGCCGTCCTCGGTACGCAGGAGGTTCTCGAGCAGCACCTTGAGGCTGAACGGCAGGCGCTGCGAGCCCTCGACCGCGGACAGACGGAAGATCTCGTAGGACTGGCCGCCGACCTCGAGCGTCCCCCGTGCGCCGAACGAGTCGGCGCTCCCCGTCGCTCCGTCGGACTGGTCTGGCGAGCTCACGGGCACGTTCCTCCTTGGTCCTCACGGTGACGGCGAGTGGCGATCGGCCGCGACCGCGGGGTCGTTTTCGGTGTCTGCCGCGTCGTCCTCGGTGGTGGTCCGACGGCGCGGCTCGTGCCGGCCGGCGCGGTGACGACGCCCGACACGGGGGTCTCGCCGGGAGTGTTGCGCACCCACCCGGGTGCCGCACTCCCGCCCTCACCAGCCTACTTCGGAGTACCCCGGCCAGAGGGCCGCCGCGCACCCCGACCGGCCCAGAGACCCCACCCGGGCGGGCGATTCGTGCCACACCTCTGCGTGTCGCACCGGTGACGGGGCGTGCGACGGCCACTCTCCACTGCGCCCGAGACCGATGGGCTCGGGACCGACGAGCCCGAGCCCGACGACCGGCGGAGGAGGACGGCCTGCACGCCCCCCGCACCCGCCGCACTGTCCGCCGCATGGTTCTCATGGCCGTGGTCACCGGCGTCCTCGTCCCGGCGCTCGTCCCGGCCGCCCACGCCGGACCGGGTACGCCTCCCACGACGACGCCGCCGTCCGCAACGGCGGCACCGCCCTCCGACGACACGGCCGACGACCCGGCCGGCGAGGCCGGCTCGCTCGTCGCGCGGATCGCCACGGCGAAGACGGCGCTCGACGCGCTGACCGCGGACCTCGGCCAGCGCCAGGAGCTCGCCAACCGCGCTCTGGCCGACGACACCGCCGCCCGGGCCCGCGCCGACGGGGCGCGGCTCGCCGCCGAGGAGAGCCGTCGCGGGGCCGACGCCGCGGCCGCGGCCGCCGAGCGGGCCCGCACCGACGCCGACGCCTGGATCACCGCGTGGTTCCAGCAGGCCGACGTGCTCGGGCCGGTCTCGGTGCTCGCGGGCTCCGCGGGACCTGAGGACGTCGCGGCGCGTGCCCACCTGCGCGACGCCGTCACCGCCGACCAGCGCGCGGCCCTGGACGGCGCCGAGCACGCCCGGATCGAGGCCGCCAACGCCGACTCCCGCGCCCGCGCCGCCCGCATCGAGGCCGACGAGGCCGCCGCACGGGCCGCGCAGGCGCGCACCGCCGCCGACGGCGAGGTCACCCGCGTCCGCACGGACACCGAGACCCAGCTGGCCCGACTGCGCGAGCTGACCGCCGAGCGCGACGACGCCGAGTCCCGGCTGCGCGAGCTGGAGGACGCCGAACCGGACCTCGCCGCCCAGCGCGAGCGCGCCGAGGCGTTCGACGAGGCCGCGTCCGCACGGGACACCGCCCGCGACATCCGGCTGCGCGACGCCGCGACCGCCGGGCTCACGGCGCGGGCCGGTCGTGTCGCCGGGGGCGAGGACGCGCTCGCCGAGGCGGGCGTCGACACCACCGGGATGAGTGACGAGGTGAAGCTCGTGCTCGAACGGGCGCTCTCGCAGCTCGGCGTCGTCTACGCCTGGGGCGGCGGCGACGCGCAGGGCCCGACGGAGGGCGTCCGCGACGGCGGCGTCGCCGACAGCTTCGGGGACTTCGCCAAGACCGGCTTCGACTGCTCCGGCCTCATGATCTACGCCTTCGCCGGGGCCGGGAAGGAGCTCTCGCACTACAGCGGCTACCAGGCCGAGTCCGGGCAACGGGTGCCGCTGGAGGACCGCAGGCCGGGCGACATGCTGTTCTGGGCCGACGACGACGGCGCGGGCGCCGTGCACCACGTCGCGCTCTACCTCGGCGGCGACCAGATGGTGGAGGCGCCCGAGTCGGGCAAGAAGGTGCGGATCGCCCCGGTGCGGTTCGACGGGGAGATCGTCCCGACGGTCACCAGGCTGGTGTAGCCGGGAGGTTCACGACGCCCACACCGGCCGACGAGTTGCCTGGTTACCGGGCAGGTAGCGTGCCGCTCCGGACGCCCACGTCCGGTCCGGACCGTGGGAGAGCGAGCAACCGAGGGGGACGACGCCGGGTGCGGGGAGTCGGGGAGGGACGCCGATGAGCGAGCCCACGGACGCGGGGACGACGGGCACCACCGCGACGCCGGCGCACGACGCCGAGCAGCTCGAGCGCACGGTGCTCGAGGTCAAGCGGGTGATCGTCGGCCAGGACCGTCTCGTCGAGCGGATGCTCGTGGGGCTGCTGGCCAAGGGCCACCTGCTCCTGGAGGGCGTGCCCGGCGTGGCGAAGACCCTCGCGGTGGAGACCTTCGCCCGCGTGGTCGGCGGGTCCTTCGCGCGCATCCAGTTCACGCCCGACCTGGTGCCCGCCGACATCCTCGGCACGCGCATCTACCGCCAGGGCCGCGAGCAGTTCGACGTCGAGCTCGGCCCCGTGGTGTCGAACTTCGTGCTCGCCGACGAGATCAACCGCGCCCCCGCGAAGGTGCAGTCGGCGATGCTCGAGGTGATGGCCGAGCGCCACGTCTCCATCGGCGGCGAGACCCACCCGATGCCCGACCCCTTCCTGGTGCTCGCGACGCAGAACCCGATCGAGAACGAGGGCGTCTACCCGCTGCCCGAGGCGCAGCGCGACCGCTTCCTGTTCAAGATCCTCGTCGAGTACCCGACGGCGGACGAGGAGCGGGAGATCGTCTACCGGATGGGCGTGAGCCCGCCGTCGCCGCACCGCGTGCTGGACCCCGCCGAGCTCCGCAGGCTGCAGGACGTCGCGGCGCAGGTGTTCGTGCACCACGCGCTCGTCGACTACGTCGTGCGCCTCGTGGTGGCCACGCGCTCGCCGGCCGAGCACGGGATGGCCGACGTCGGCGGCTGGGTCGCCTACGGCGCCTCGCCACGCGCGTCGCTCGGCATCATCGCCGGTGCCCGCGCCCTGGCCCTGGTGCGCGGGCGCGACTACGTGCTGCCCCAGGACGTCGTCGACATCGCGCCCGACGTGCTGCGCCACCGCCTCGTGCTGTCCTACGACGCGCTGGCCGACGGCGTCCCCGTCGACCACGTCGTCACCCGCGTGCTCCAGACCGTCCCGCTCCCGCAGGTGTCGGCCCGCCCGGTGGGCATGGGCCCGGCGCCCGTCCCGGCGGCGGGACGGTGACGGCGCCGGACGAGCGGGTGACCGCGTGAGCGAGCCCGTCTCCCCGGACACCCCGGCGGCGCGGGTCCCCGAGCCCGGTCCGCGGCCCGAGGGCGCGCCGCCGGCGACGAGCCCGGCCGGCGGACCCCGCCCGAGCTGGGCACCACCCCCCACGTCCCCGGTCCCGAGCGGGCCCGACGAGGTCGCGGGGGAGCGCACGCAGGCCCGGCTCTCGGCGTCGCTGCGCACCCTCGAGCTCTCGGTGCGCCGGCGCCTCGACGGCCTGCTGCAGGGCAACCACCTGGGCCTCGTGCCCGGGCCGGGCACCGAGCCGGGGGAGCCGCGGCTCTACCAGCCCGGGGACGACGTCCGGCGCATGGACTGGTCGGTCACCGCCCGCACGACCGAGCCCCACATCCGCGAGACGATCGCCGACCGCGAGCTGGAGACCCAGCTCGTCGTCGACCTCTCGCCGAGCCTCGACTTCGGCACCGCCGCCTGCGAGAAGCGCGACCTGGCGATCGCCGCGTGCGCGGCGGTCACCCACCTGACCCGCGGCGGCGGCAACCGCATCGGCGCCGTGGTCGCGACGGGCGAGCGCACGGTGCGCCTGCCCGCGCGCGGCGGCCAGACCGCGGCCCGCGAGCTGCTGCGCCGGATCGCGGCGACCCCGCCCGCCCCCGAGGGCACGCGCGGCGACCTGCCCGCCGCCCTCGAGGCGCTGCGCCGCCCACCCCGGCGTCGCGGCCTGGTCGTCGTGGTGTCGGACTTCCTCGGCGACGTCGACTGGGAGCGCGCGCTGCGGGCCCTGCGCGCCCGCCACGACCTGCTCGCCGTCGAGGTCGTCGACCCCCGCGACGAGGAGCTGCCCGACGTCGGCACCGTCGTGCTCGCCGACCCCGAGTCGGGGCGCCGCCGCGAGGTGACCACGACGCCGACCCTGCGCCGGCGCTTCGCCGCCGAGGCCGCCGCCCACCGGGGTCGTGTCGCCGACTCCCTGCGCGCGGCGGGCGCCGGGCACCTCGTGCTGCGCACCGATTGCGACTGGATCGCCGACGTCGTGCGCTTCGCCGTCGCCCGCAAGCGCGGCTGGTCGGGCGGGGCGACGACGGGCCGCGTGCCGACCTCGGCTCCGGGGAGGCGGTAGCCGTGTTCGCGCACCCCTGGTGGTTCCTGCTGCTGGTCGTCGTCGCCGCGCTCGCGGTCGGCTACTGGTGGATCAACCGTCGACGCCAGCGCTACACGATGCGCTTCACCAACCTGGCGCTGCTCGAGCGCGTCGCCCCCAAGGGGCCCGGCTGGTGGCGGCACGTGCCGATGGCGCTGCTGCTGGTCGCGCTGGTGCTCATGACGATCGCGCTGGCCGGTCCGCAGGGCGTCGCGCAGGTCCCGCGCAACCGCGCCACGGTGATGCTCACGATCGACGTGTCGCTCTCGATGCGCGCCACCGACGTCGAGCCCTCCCGCCTGCAGGTGGCCCAGACCGCCGCCTCGGCCTTCGCCGACCAGCTGCCCGCCGGCATCAACCTCGGGCTGTCGTCGTTCGCCGCGACCCCGAGCACGCTGGTCACGCCCACCACGGACCGGCAGGCGATCAAGAACGCGATCGGGTCGCTGCAGCTCGCGGAGTCCACGGGCACCGGCGACGCGATCCGCGCGAGCCTCGCGGCGATCCGGGCGTTCGGCTCCCGAATCCGCGGCCCGGAGGGCCCGCCGCCCGCCCGGATCATCCTGCTCTCCGACGGCAAGCAGACCACGCCGACCACCGACCCGGCCGACGACCGCGGCGCCTTCCCCGCGTCCGCCGAGGCGCGCTCGGCGGGCGTCCCGATCTCGGCGATCTCGTTCGGCACCGAGTACGGCGAGATCGAGATCGACGGCCGGCCCGTGTCCGTCGCGGTGGCCGACGACCAGATGCGCGAGATCGCCCAGCTCTCCGGTGGCGACTTCCGCCGCGCGTCCACCGAGCTCGACCTGCGCGAGACCTACGCCAACCTCGCCGAGCAGGTCGGCTACGAGGAGCGCACCGTCGACCTCTCGGGCCGCTGGTTCCTCGCCGCCACGATCCTCGTGCTCCTCGGCGTCGTCACCGCCATCGTGACGGGACAGCGTCTGCCCTGACCGTCTGCCCTAGTCGTGGACCACGTGCAGCCCGTCCACGAACGCCCGGATGTCGGCGATCGCCGCACGGCGCTCCGCCGGCAACGCCTGCCGGAAGATCAGCTCGGCACCGTGGGTGAGCCCGAGGTTCGTCCGCCCGGTGACCGGGACGCCCGCGGCCAGGAGCTTGCGGTAGTAGGCGAGGCCCTCCTCGCGCAGGGGGTCGAGCTCGTTGACCGTGATCACGTGCGGCGGCAGCCCCGCGAGGTCGTCGGCCGTCGCGAAGTACGGCCATGCCAGCGGGTCCTCGGTGTGCCGGGCGTGGGGGTCGTAGGTGGCGACGATCAGGTCCATGAGGGCGCAGTCGAGGAAGTACCCGTCGTTCTCGATCATCGACGGGAGCTCGCGGAGCTTGCGGTCGTCGTCCCAGGCGTAGCCGCCGCTGATGAACGGCACCGAGACGTGCACGCCGTCGATGGCGTCGAGGTCGCCGCTGCGCTTGGCGCGCAGCGTGGTGGCGAGCGCGAGGTTGGCCCCGCCCGACTCGCCCTGCAGCACGATCCGGGTGAGGCCCAGCTCGCCGCGCTGGTCGTCGAGCCACCGCACCGCCGTCGCGCAGTCGTCGAGGCCCGCGGGGAAGGGGTGCGGGCCCAGCGCGGTCCACGCGTTGCGGAACGCGACGCGCACCGCGACGACGCCGGTCAGGGCGAGATCGTGGCACCAGCGATCGTGGACCCGGGTCTCGGCGTCCAGGATCGTCATCCCGCCGCCGTGGATGTAGACGACGGCCGGCAGCGGGCCGTCCACGCCCGCCGGGCGGTAGATGCGCAGGGGTACGAGGTGCCCGTCGGGGGAGACCACGGACGTCTCGGTGACCTCGACGGCGTCGTCCGGGGCGTCGTCGGGCAGGTCGAGCGGGACGGCGGCGTAGATGGCGCTGAACCCGTCGTGCAGCCCGCCGACGGCCTCGCTCACCGCCTGCGGGCCGTCGGCGCGTGTGACCGGGGGCCCGGCCGCGGGACCGTCGAGCCCGAAGGCCGCCAGCGCGGCCACGAGCTCCGGCTTCGCCCGCGGATCGGTGCGCAGGTCGAGGGTGGGGTCACCGAGGCGGCCGGGGAGGATCGGGGGGACGTCGGTCGCGGTCATGGATACAACCCTATGAGCGCCGTCACACGACAGGAAGGCGCCGTTCGGTCGCGTCCCCACGGGACGGACGCAAAGCGGATACCCTTCCGCCGCCGTTGGACCCGAACGAGAGGAGTCGTGTGAGCCGCGTCGTGCTGGTCACGGGAGGCAACCGCGGGATCGGGCTCGCCACCGCGCGGGAGCTCGCGGAGCGGGGCCACACGGTGGTGATCACCCACCGTTCGGGCGAACCCCCGGAGGGCCTGCACGGGGTCACGGCCGACGTCACCGACTCCGCCTCCGTCGACGCCGCCTTCTCGCAGGTGGAGTCCGAGCACGGGCCGGTCGAGGTGGTCGTCGCCAACGCCGGCATCACCCGCGACGGGCTGCTCATGCGCATGCCGGAGGACGCGTTCACCGACGTCCTCGACGCCAACCTCACCGGGGCCTGGCGGGTCACCCAGCGTGCGATCCGGGGGATGGTCAAGGCCCGCTTCGGCCGGCTGATCTACCTCTCCAGCGTCGTCGGGCTCACCGGCGCGCCCGGGCAGGCGAACTACGCCGCCTCGAAGGCCGGCCTCGTCGGCCTCGCCCGCTCGACGGCCCGTGAGCTCGGGGGCCGCGGCATCACCGCCAACGTCGTCGCCCCCGGCTACGTCGACACCGACATGACGGCCGAGCTCACCGACAAGCGACGCGAGGAGATCCTCGCCTCGATCCCGCTGGGGCGCACGGCCGCCCCGGAGGACATCGCCAAGGCCGTCGCCTTCCTCGCCTCCGACGACGCCGCCTACGTCACCGGCGCGGTGCTGCCGGTCGACGGCGGTATCGGCATGGGCCACTAGACACCCGCCAGCGACAAACGGAGACAACGTGACCCTGCTCGAGGGCAAGCGGATCCTGGTCACCGGGATCATCACCGACGCGTCGATCGCCTTCCACGCGGCGAAGGCGGCCCAGGAGGCGGGGGCCACCGTCGTCCTCACCGGCTTCGGCCGCCTCTCGCTGGTCAAGCGCGTGGCCAAGCGGCTGCCCACCGAGGCGCCCGTGATCGAGCTGGACGTCCAGAACCAGGAGCACCTCGACGGCCTCGCCGACAGCGTCCGCGAGCACGTCGACGGCCTCGACGGCGTCCTGCACTCGATCGGGTTCGCGCCGATGGAGGCCCTGGGCGGCAACTTCCTGAACACCGAGTGGAAGGACGTCGCCACCGCGGTCGAGGTCTCGGCCTACTCGTTCAAGTCGCTCGCGATGGCCTGCAAGCCGCTCCTCGGGCGCGGCTCGTCGCTGGTGGGCATGGACTTCGACAACACCGTCGCCTGGCCGGGCTACGACTGGATGGGCGTCGCCAAGGCCGCGCTCGAGGCGACCACCCGCTACCTCGCCCGCGACCTCGGCCCCGAGGGCATCCGCGCGAACCTCGTCGCCGCGGGCCCGGTGCGCACCATGGCCGCGAAGTCGATCCCGGGCTTCGACACCTTCGAGGAGGCCTGGGTCCAGCGCTCGCCGCTCGGCTGGGACCTCGAGGACCCCACCCCGGTCGCGAAGACGATCTGCGCGCTGCTCTCGGACTGGATGCCGGCCACCACCGGCGAGGTCGTCCACGCCGACGGCGGCTATCACGCGATGGGCGCCTGAGGCCGGAACTCCTCGAGCGGTACCCGGGTCGGAGTGACGACCGCGACCGCCCGCGGCCAGCTCGGGTCGGCCCAGAAGTCGCTGTGGCGTCGCAGCGGGAGGAGCGCCCGCCGCTGGAGCCCCGGGTCCTCCGGCACCGGGGGGTCGAGCAGGCGCCAGTCGCCGCCGAACGCGCGCGCCCCGCGGTCGTCGGGTCCTCCCGGGCCGATGCGCCCGACCAGGCCGGGCTCCGGGTCGCGGTGCTGCCAGCTCAGGGCCGGGCCGGCCAGCGGGTCGGTGTCCCGGTAGAGGTTGCGCCAGCGGCCGTCGAGGGCGTCCACGAGGCCCTGGACGGCGGGGAGGTTCACCGCCGCCGGGAACGCGCGGGAGAACAGGACCTGGAGCTGCGAGCCGAGCGTCAGCAGACCGATCCGGGTGGTGTCGCCGCCGAGTCCGACCTGCCGCACCAGGGTGGCGAAGGAGATCAGGCTGCCCTGGCTGTGACCGCAGAGCACGACCGACCGTCCCTCGGCGAGGTGGTACCGGATGCGATCGGCGAGGCGCGGCACCACGGCCTGGGAGTACGGCGGCGGGACGAACGGGTGGACAGCGCGCGGCCAGAAGGCGACGACGTCCCACACCACGTTCACCCCGCGGCGGGTGGTGCTCTGCCGGGCCGCGGCGCGGCCCAGCAGCACGAGCCGGATCGCCGCGGCGGCGAGCACGAGCGTCCCGAGCGCGAGTACCCAACCGCTGCCCGGCCGGGGGTGCTGCGTCGACGCGGTGAGCACGAACCACCGGGGGAGGTCCCAGGGTGCGTGGCCGACGGCCTGGGGGAGGGCGGCCTCGAGGGCGGCGAGCGCCAGCACCGCCCCCGTCAGCGTCAGGGTGACGGCGATGGCCACCACGTGCTGCTTCACGCGGGCGACCCACATCGTGGTCCCGATCTCGCGGACCCGGGCCGCCGGGAGCCCCTCGAACCCGGCCGCCACGAAGGCGTCCTCCGCCCGCCGTCCGAAGTCCTCGCGGCGCCGGAGCCAGTCCCCGGCGGCGACGACCGCGATCCCCGCCGCGACGATCGTCGTGAGCCCCCAGGCGTACACGGCCCGCGAGAACATCTCCGGCACGACGAGAGGTGCCGTGGCGGCGGCCTCCACGAGCTTCGCCGTACCGAAGGCCGCGGCGCCGGTGTAGCCGATGCCGAGGAAGACCCCGAGAGCGGCGACGACCGTGGCGGCCAGCCCGTGCGCGAACGGGGCGAAGCGTTCGTCCCCCTCGTCCGGCCGCGCCCGGCCCCGCGCGACGACGGCGTTCGCGACGAGCAGGACGCCGAGGGCGGCGATCACCGCCACCACGAGCACCGCGCACGCCTGGTCGAGACCCGCCCGCCCGGCCGGCGCCGGCGTGTCGACCGCCACCGCCACCGCCGCGGCCAGCAACGCCAGGGCGGCGACACCGATCGCGACGGCGGCCGCGACGCGAGCCCCTGTCGTGGCGCGGTCCTCCCACGCGGTGCGCGGATCACCGAGCACCGTGACGGCGACGATCGCCGCCCCGAGGAGCACCACGGTGGGCCAGAGGGCGGGACGCCAGGCACCACCGGCCTCGAGCAGCCCGACCACGGCGACCGTCGCCAGCCCCGCGGCGAGATGCAGGCGCCGCAGGACGGGCACGTCCGGGTCGCCGGCGAGGGCCCGCGGCCGGGCCAGCGCCGAGGCCGCGCCCTCGTCGCCGCCGTCCAGCGGCAGGTTCCGGTCGAGCGACGACCGCGCCAGGACGAAGAAGCCGAGGACGACGCCGCCGGCGGCGAGGACGGCGGCGGCGCGCAGGACGGGGGCCGAGACGGCCGAGATCGCCGACGGCGCCTGCGTGGCGACGAGGTCGACGAGGACGATCCCCGCGCCGAGGGCGACCAGACAGGTCAGGAGGACGCCGAGCGCCCGCAGGGCGCCCGCGGCCACGGTGAGCGCGCGCCGTCCCGCCGTGCCCTCCGGCAGCATGAACCGCGCGATGTTCACCATCCCGAACGGCACGAGCAACAGCCACAGGGCGAAGGTCCACGAGCCCGACGTGTAGCGGCCCCAGTGCAGGGCCTCGACGACGTGGCCGGGCGCCCCGACCTCCCGGCCGTCGTCGTCGATCGCGCGGAAGACCCGGGCCCACTCGTCCCCGGCGATCTGGCGCACCTGCGGCGCGTCGAGGACGGCCTCGGGCGGGGTGCCGCTCACGCCGTGCACCCGCAGTTCGACGACCGGCCCGTCCACCCCGTTGTCCATCCCGCCCCCTCCCGACGTGTTGCCACGGAGAGTGATCCATGATCACGGGCGGGCGCCACCGGTGTCAGCCGGACAGCCCAGTGCGCTCGCTCGGGGTGAACGTGTCGCCGCCACGACCTCGGGGGATGCTGGACTGCGTGAGCGCTGCCTACGACGCCGTCCTGGTCCTGTCCTTCGGAGGCCCGGAGGCGCCCGACGAGGTGCGGCCGTTCCTCGAGAACGTGACCCGCGGCCGCAACGTGCCCCCGGAACGCCTCGACGCCGTCGAGGAGCACTACCAGCACTTCGGCGGCGTCAGCCCGATCAACGAGCTCAACCGGCGCCACGTGGCCGACCTGTCGCGCGCGCTGCGGGAGTCGGGCCGTGAGCTGCCGGTCTACTTCGGCAACCGCAACTGGCACCCGTACGCCGAGGACGCCGTGACGGAGATGGCGCAGGACGGGGTGCGCCGGGCCCTCGTGTTCGCGACCAGCGCCTACGGGGGCTACTCCGCCTGCCGGCAGTACCACGAGGACATCGCGCGGGCCCGCGACGCGGCGATCGAGCGCACCGGCTCGGCGCCGGACCTCGTCAAGCTGCGCCACTTCTACGACCACCCGCTGTTCATCGCGTCGGTCGCGGACGGGGTGCGGGCCGCAGTCGAGGGTCTGGAGGACCCGCGCCTGGTCTTCACCGCCCACTCGATCCCCATCTCCGCCGACCGCACCGCCGGGCCGCCGGAGGAGGGCGGGCACCGCTACTCCCGGCAGATGGCCGAGGCAGCCCGTCTCGTGGCCGATGCCGTCGGCGCCCCCGAGCACGACCTCGTGTGGCAGTCACGCTCGGGCCCGCCGCAGAATCCCGTGGCTGGAACCCGACATCGTCGACCACCTCGACGCCCTCCACGACCGCGGTGTGGGCGCCGCCGTCGTCAGCCCCGTCGGCTTCGTCTCCGACCACCTCGAGGTGGTCTGGGACCTCGACAACGAGGCCGCCGAGCACGCCGGGAAGCTCGGCATGGGCTTCGCCCGCGCCGCGAGCGCCGGGTCCGATCCGCGCTTCGTCGAGATGGTCGTGGAGCTCGTCGCGGAGCAGGTCGACGGGTCCCCCGTGCGCGAGCTCGGCACCGCCCCGCGCGCCGGCGTGGGGTGCAACGGCGCCCTCTGCCACCCCGGCTGCTGCGAGCCCGCGAAGCGCCCCGGGAGCTAGCGCCGCGCTCTTGCCAAACAGGGGCAGGAGCAGGGGAAACGGTCGCCTCGCAGCCGCCATCCGGCGTGTTGCCAGTGATCGTTCGCAAGGCTAGTGTCCGGCGTCACGTGGCCGGAGATGCATCTATCGCCCTCCGCGTCCCCTCCCATCGGTGGCACGGAGAAGGAGCCCTGAATGGCTGCGAGCGGAGAGATCAAGGTCAGCATCCTGGACTGCGGGATGATGACGGCGGACCTGACGTGGCTGCTGCTCAAGCCCGGGCGGTCGATCCGCCCGCGCCAGATGCGCGACCAGCCGACCGAGTGGGCCGATGTGCCGACGCACTGCGTCCTCGTCGAGACCCCCGACGGCACGATCCTGTGGGACACCAGCTGCCCGCGGGACTGGGAGGAGCGCTGGGGCCCGACGGGCCTGCAGGACTTCTTCCCCTACGAGAAGGTCAGCGACGAGGAGTACCTCGACTCGCGCCTCCAGCAGCTCGGCGTCGGGGTCGACCAGATCGACTACGTGGTGCTCTCGCACCTGCACTTCGATCACTGCGGCAACGCAGGCCTGTTCAAGGACTCCACCGCCAAGCTCGTCTGCTCCGACAAGGAGAAGGACTTCGCGTTCGGGTTCGACGGCCTGTTCACCGGCGCGCACCTCAAGACCGACTACGAGGACCTGAGCTGGGAGACGGTCTCGGGCGACACCGAGTTCCTCCCCGGCGTCACGCTCCTGCAGACCCCGGGGCACACCCCCGGCACCATGTCGATGCAGGTCGACCTGCCCGACAGCGGCACCATGATCTTCACGTCCGACGCCGTGTACATGGGTGAGAGCTACGGGCCGCCCACCACGCCGGCCGCGATCGTGAACGACATGGGCCAGTTCTACTCGTCGGTGGAGAAGATCCGCGGCGTCGCCGAGAAGACGGACGCGACGGTGGTCTTCGGGCACGACCCCGACCAGATCCGCCAACTCAAGACCGTGGGCAACGGCGGCCACTACACCTGATCGGAGCACGCCTCCCATGACCGTCCCCCCGGTCCCCACCGAAGAATCGGTCTTCACCTGGGGTGCCCCGCCGCTCAAGTTCGGCGCGGGTGCCTGCGACGAGATCGGCTTCGACCTCGCCCAGTACGGCGCGAAGCGCATCCTGCTGATCACCGACCCGGGCATGCAGCAGACGGGCCTGCCCGAGCGCATCGCCGACCAGATCCGCCGGTACGACATGACCGTCGAGGTCTTCGACGGCGTGCACGTCGAGCCCACCGACGACTCGATGAACAAGGCCGTCGGCTACGCCCACGAGCAGGGCCCGTGGGACGGGTTCGTGGCCGTGGGCGGCGGCTCGGCGATCGACACCGCCAAGGCCGTCAACCTGCTGACGACCTTCCCCGGCGAGCTGATGGACTACATCAACAAGCCGGTCGGCAACGCCCAGGTCCCGCCGGGCCAGCTCAAGCCGCTCATCGCCGTGCCCACCACGGCGGGCACGGGCTCCGAGTCCACGGCGATGTGCGTCCTCGACGTCCTCTCGCTGCGCGTGAAGACGGGGATCAGCCACTGGCGGCTGCGGCCGACGCTCGCCGTCGTCGACCCGCTGCTGACGATGACGCTGCCGCCGGAGGTGACGGCGGCCTCGGGCATGGACATCGTCTGCCACGCGCTCGAGTCGTACACCGCGCGCTGGTACACGACGTTCGACCGCAAGACGCCCGAACAGCGGGTGACCTACTGCGGCTCGAACCCGGTGTCGGACCTGTGGTGCGAGAAGTCGATGTCGCTGCTCGCCCGCTCGTTCCGCACGGCGGTGGAGCGCGGCGAGGAGGACGTCGACGCCCGGATGGACATGATGATGGCGGCGACCTTCGCCGGCATGGGATTCGGCAACTCCGGGGTGCACATCCCGCACGCCAACGCCTACCCCATCGCCGGGCAGGTGCGGGACTTCCACCCCGCCGGCTACCCGTCGGACGAGGCGATGGTGCCGCACGGCATGTCGGTGTCCCTGACGGCGCCGGAGGCGTTCCGGTTCAGCTTCGAGGCGGCGCCCGACCGGCACATGGCCGCGGCGCGGATGCTCGGGCCCAACGCCGACACGCAGTCGAACGCGTCCGAGCAGCTGCCGCACGTGGTCACCGAGCTGATGCGCGACATCCGGATCCCCAACGGCATCGGCGAGGTCGGCTTCGGCGAGGGCGACATCCCCGACCTGGTCGACGGGACGATGAAGCAGCAGCGACTGCTGGCCACCTGCCCGAAGACGCCCACCGAGGACGACCTCGCGGAGATCTTCCGCAAGTCGATCTCGAACTGGTAGCCCGGTGCCGATCTACGACTACCGCTGCGACTGCGGCCTGCGCTTCGAGCGCCTGATCGGGCGCGACGCCCCCGCCCCGGCCTGCCCGGAGTGCGGGGGCGCGACCCGCAAGGTGCCGTCGCGCCCGGCCCTGCACGGGAGCGCCGACCCGGGCCTGGCCAAGGAGCAGATGCCCCAGACCTGGCGGGGCACCTACCACGGCAACCGGGAGTACGTCACCGGAATGCAGCGCAAGTGGGAGCAGCGCGAGCGGCTCGAGGCCAAGCACCCCGAGCTGCGCGGGGACACCCGGCCGGTGGCCGCGCACGAGGGGCGCTACGAGCAGGCCCCGCTGCGGGTGGGGGAGCCGATCCTGGGCTCCGGCTCGTCGGGTTCCTCGGGCGGCTCCGATTCCTCGGGATCGTCGTCATCGTCCGAGGGGCACGGCCACGGTCACGGCCATGGACACGGTCACTAGGCGGCGCTGAGCACCCGCACGGCCTCGGCGACGGCGGCGACCCGGGCACCCCGCACGGCGGTGGCCAGCGGACGCAGGGCGTCGTTGCGGGCCAGCGCGGCCGACGAGGACATGGCGCCGCCGGGGTCGTCCCCGGACGCCGCGAGGAGGATCGCCTCCACCTCGTCGGCGTGCTGGAGCACGCGCAACGGACGGGGCGGGGTGCCGGTCGGCCAGGTCGGCCGGGGCCGGCGGCGCAGGGAGTCCGCGATCTCCTCGCGCACCCCGCGCCGGGGCCGGGCGACGTCGAGCGCCGCGAGGGTGTCGGCCGCGTCGCGCACGAGGCTGCGGAGCTCGTGCTCGGCGTCGGGCAGGCTCGGGTGCGCGGCCGGGGGCACGTCGTCGACCAGGTGCACGGTCCAGCGCAGCACGCCGTCGGCGACGGGCGAGGGGACCGTCGCGAGCCCCGGCCCGGCGAGCACCGCGCACTCGCCGGCCTCCATCGCCGCGGTGCGCAGGGCGTCGGGGCCCGGGAGCCCGCGGACGTCCCCGGCCGCGGGCAGGACGATCCGGGCGTCGGGTCCCGTCGGCGAGCAGCGCTTCCGGGCGAGCGCGAGCAGCACCGCGAGCCCCGTGCCGGCCCGGTCCGGGGTCGGCAGGTCGGTGACGGCGGCGGTCGCGGCGTCGGCGGAGACCACGTCGTGGGCCTCGGACCACGGGGTCAGCGCGTCGAGGACGTCGTCGGCCGCGGCGGAGCCGGCGAGCCACGCCGCGCTCCACACGGCCAGGGAAGCACTCGCGCAGGGCACCCGATCACGATACGGGCGCCGGGGCGGTGGGGCTCTCGGGCGGAGGGCTCTCCGGCCGGTCGGGCCGCGAGGGGCACGTTCCGCAGGTGCTCCGGCCCGTTGATCATGCGTAGCGTGCCCCTCGCGTCCGGCGGCCCGCAGCGGAGGACGCCCGACTGCCCGGGACGCAGTGAGGGTGCCCCTCGCTCGACCACCCGTGGGCGTGTCGAGCCCGGACGATCATGGCGCGCCGTTAGCGTCCCGGCCCGTGGCGAGGACTCAGGGCCGGGGCATGCACGGCTCCTCCGGCGATGCCGGTTTCCGCACGACCGGCGGGGCGGTCCGCGCCCCGGGCCGCGCGGGCGGGGGCGGGCCGTCGTCCGGCGCCGGGCGCACCGGCGGGCTGCCGGGGCTCGCGCCGCACAAGCCCACCCGCGAGGTGGTCTCGGTGGTCGCCGAGCCCGGGCTGGTGGTCGAGGACGCCGCCGAGACGTTCTGCGGAGCGGTGGTCCGCGCGGACATCCGGGAGGTCGTGCTCGAGGACTCCGCCGGGCGCCGCCGGCTCTTCCCGAACAAGCCCGCGGCCTTCCTGCACGAGGGCCGTCCCGCGACCCTGATCCCGCCGCAGCGCGCCGCCGGGCCGGACACCGCGGTCCAGCGCTCGGCCTCGGGCTCGCGCCGCGTCGAGAACGTCCGCGCCAAGACCGCGCTGCCGCACCGGATCTGGGTCGAGGGTCTGCACGACGCCGCGATCGTCGAGCAGGTCTGGGGCCACGACCTGCGCGTCGAGGGCGTCGTCGTCGAGCCGCTGCACGGCGCGGACGTGCTCGTCGAGGCCGCCCGCGAGTTCGGCCCGGGTCCCGACCGGCGCCTCGGGGTGCTCGTCGACCACCTCGTCACCGGCTCCAAGGAGTCCCGGATCGCCGAGGGCCTGCGCCGCGAGCTCGGGCCCGCCGCGGCCCACGTCCTCGTGCTCGGCCACCCCTACGTCGACATCTGGGAGGCCGTGAAGCCCTCCGCCGTGGGCATCGCGGCCTGGCCGAGCATCCCGCGCGGCATCGAGTGGAAGCGCGGCGTGTGCGAGGCCCTCGGGTGGGGCGACGACCGCGACGGTGCCCGGCGGGTGCTGTCGTCGGTGTCGTCGTGGTCGGATCTCGAGACACCGCTGATCACGGCCATGGAACAGCTGATCGACTTCGTGACCGTCGGTCCCTGAACTCACCTCCACCGACACCCCGGCGTGGCACACTCACCCGTGTGATCCCGCTGCTCTGGCTCGTCGCGGGAGTTCTCCTGATCGCGGTCGAGCTCATGTCCGGCACGCTCGTGCTGCTGATGCTCGGCGTCGCCTCGCTGGTCGCCGCCGGCGCCTCCGCCCTCGGCGTCCCCCTCGGGGCCGATGTCGCGGTCTTCGGGCTCGCCGCCACCCTCCTCGTCCTGCTCGCGCGCCCGCCGCTGCTGCGCCGCGTCCACGGATCGCGCGAGGACGGCACCGCCAACGCCGGGCCGACGGCGCTGCTCGGGGCGCTGGCCGAGGTGATCGAGCCGATCACCGCCGACGATGCGGGCACCGTGCGCATCGGCGGCGCGCTCTGGACGGCCCGCGCGCTGCACGAGGGCGCCGCGCTGGCCACCGGCGACCCCGTGGTCGTCGTCGACATCCGCGGGGCGACGGCGGTGGTCACGGCGGACGTCGCCGGGCCCGCGCACCCGTCCCGCCCGCCCCTGCAGGGAGAGAGCTAGCCGATGGACCCCGTCACGCTCGTGCTGTACGTCGTGTCCGCGATCGTGCTCATCCTGATCATCACCGCGGTGGTCAAGAGCGTCACGGTCGTCCGCCAGGCCGAGGCCGCGGTGATCGAGCGGCTCGGGCGCTACCAGCGCACCGCTGCGCCCGGCCTGACGATCCTGGTGCCGTTCATCGACCGCATCCGCGAGCGGGTGGCGCTCTGGGAGCAGGTCGTCTCGTTCCCGCCCCAGCCGGTGATCACCCAGGACAACCTGACGGTCTCCATCGACACCGTCGTGTACTACCAGGTCACCGAGCCGCGCAACGCGGTCTACGAGATCTCCGACTACATCAACGGCGTCCAGCAGCTCACCACCACGACGCTGCGCGACGTCGTCGGCGGGATGAGCCTGGAGGAGGCGCTGACCTCCCGCGAGACGATCAACACCCGCCTGCGCCGGGCGCTCGACGACGCCACCGGGCCATGGGGCCTGCGCGTGGTCCGCGTCGAGCTCAAGGCCATCGACCCGCCGCCCTCCATCCAGCACTCGATGGAGCAGCAGATGAAGGCCGACCGCGAGAAGCGGGCGATGATCCTCACCGCCGAGGGCCACCGCGAGTCGTCGATCGCCGCCGCGCAGGGGAACAAGCAGGCCGCGATCCTCAACGCCGAGGGCAACAAGCAGGCGGCGATCCTCGAGGCCGAGGCGGATCGGCAGGCGACGATGCTCCGCGCCCAGGGGGACCGGGCCGCCGCGTTCTACCAGGCGCAGGGCGAGGCCAAGGCGATCGAGAAGACGTTCGCCGCGATCAAGGCCGGGCGCCCGACGCCGGAGATGCTGGCCTACCAGTACCTGCAGACGCTGCCGCAGATGGCGCAGGGCGACAGCAACAAGATGTGGGTGGTGCCCAGCGACTTCGGCAAGGCGCTCGAGGGCTTCACGAAGATGCTCGGGGCGCCGGGCGAGGATGGCGTGTTCCGCTACCAGCCCTCGCCCCAGGACTCCACGCCTCCGGCGCGTCCGGGCGACACGGACACGGACGTGGAGGACTGGTTCGACATGAGCACCGATCCCGAGATCGCGAAGGTCGTCGCGGCGGCCGAGCAGCGTGCCGACGCCGCCGTCGCGGAGCCCGAGACCAACGGCCTGGGGCGCCACGCCACCGACACCGACCTGCCGCCGACCGACACGCTCTGAGCCCGGGGGCACCTCGTAGATTGGGGCCATGCTCGATCGCGCCCTCGTCGACGGCCTGTTCCCGGCCGACCTGCCCGAGCCCGCCGAGCTCGAGGAGCGCTACCCGCCGCGTGAGCTCGCCGACGGTGCCCTCGTCACCCGGTTCGGGCCGAGCCCGACCGGGTTCGTGCACATCGGCGGCCTGTACACCGCCATGGTGTCGCGCGACCTCGCGCACTCCACCGACGGCGTCTACGTCCTGCGGATCGAGGACACCGACCAGAGCCGCGAGGTCGAGGGCGCCGACGCGCAGTTCACGCGCGCCTTCGACGCGTTCGACCTCGTCCCCGACGAGGGCGACACCGCGCTCCCGGCCCCGCGCGGGGAGTACGGGCCGTACCACCAGTCGCAGCGCGCGGCGATCTACCAGACCTATGTGCGCGACCTGATGCGCGAGGGCACCGCGTACCCGTGCTTCGCCACCAAGGAGGAGCTCGCGCAGATCTCCGACGCGCAGCGCACGCTCAAGCTGCCGACCGGCTACTACGGCCGTTGGGCGCCGTGGCGCGACGCGTCCGCCGAGGACGTGCGGGCGGCGCTCGACGCCGGCAAGGCGTGGGTGGCGCGGTTCCGGTCTCTGGGCTTGGTGGGGGAGCGGTTCGCGTTCACCGACCGGCTGCGCGGCCGGGTCGAGATGGAGGACAACCACAACGACGTGGTCATCCTCAAGACCTCCGAGAGCCCGGTCCGACTGCCGACCTACCACTTCGCGCACGCCGTCGACGACCACCTGATGCGCACGAACCTCGTCGTACGCACCGAGGAGTGGCTCTCGTCGGTGCCGACGCACCGCCAGCTGTTCGCCGCGCTGGGCTTCGAGCCCGTCGACTACGCGCACCTCGCGCCGCTGATGAAGCAGGAGGGCGGGTCGAAGCGCAAGCTCTCCAAGCGCAAGGACGCCGAGGCCGCCGTCGACTACTACCTCGAGGCCGGCTTCCCGGTGCCCGCCGTGCAGTACTACCTGCGCGGGCTCGCCAACCCCCGGCTGGCCGAGGTCCCGCTGGCCGAGGCCCTGGCGACGCCGCTGCGACTCGACGAGTTCGGGCTCGCCGGGCCGCTGGTCGACACGGTCAAGCTCAGCGACATCTCCGCCGACCACATCGCGACGCTGTCGGGACCCGACGTGGTCGCCGGGGTGCGGGCGTGGGCCACCGAGTACGACCCGGAAGTCGTCAAGGTGCTCGACGCGAACCCCGAGCTCGCGCTCGCAGCGATCGACGTCGAGCGGGTGGGCGTGGAGAACCCGCGCAAGGACCTGGCGAAGTGGTCGGACTTCCGCGACGCCTACGGCTTCTTCTTCCCCGAGCTCTTCACCGACGTCGCCGACCCCGACGACGAGCGGTTCGGCGAGCTGGACGCGTCGCTGGTGCGCACCGTCGCGGCGGATCTGGCGGACACCTACGCCCACGAGGGCGACCAGCCGACGTGGTTCCAGCAGAATCCGCGACCTCGCGACCCGCCACGGCTTCGCGCCCAACCCGAAGACGTACAAGAAGGACCCGGACGCCTACCCGGGCATGCTGCGCGACGCCGCCAACGTCGCCCGTGTCGCGATCACCGGGGCGCAGCGCAGCCCCGACCTCTACGAGGTCACCCGGGCCCTCGGCGCCGACGAGGTCGTGCGCCGGCTGCGCGCCGTGACGGGCTGACGTCCGTGTACGTCCGCACCCGAGACGGCCGCCGCATCGCCTACGACCGCGAGGGCGCGGGCGGGCGACCGCTCGTGCTCGTCGACGGGCTGGGCCAGATGCGGGCCACGGACACCGCGACCCGCACCCTGTGCGGCGAGCTCGCCGCCCGCCGGTTCGACGTCGTGCACCACGACCGTCCCGGGCGGGGCGACAGCACCGGCGACCCGCCGTTCACCCTGGCCGGGGAGGTGGAGGCCCTGCGCGCGCTGGTCGACGAGCTCGGCGGGCGGGCGGCGCTCTACGGCAGCTCCTCGGGCGGTGCGATCGCCCTGGCGGCCGCCACGTGGATCCCGGGGGTCGACCACCTGGTGCTCTGGGAGACCCCGCTCGCCATCGACGGCTCCGCCGACGCCCGGGCCTGGCACGCCGGCATCGTCGAGCGTACGAGGTCCGCAGGCCCCGAGGCCGTGCTGCGTTTCGCGATGGACGGCATGCCCCCGGAGTGGCTCGACGGGATGCTCGCCGGCCCGGACCGCGAGCGCTACCTGCGGCTCGCGCCGACGACGGCGGCCGACGCCGAGGCGCTGGCGTGGGCCGCCGACGCCCTGCACGACGGCACGCTCGCCCGGGAGATCACGGCGCCGACGACGGTGCTCACCGGCACGTCCGCCTGGCCGCTGTTCGTCGAGGCGGCCGACGCCCTGGTCGACGTGCTGCCGCACGCGGAGCGCGGCGAGGTGCCCGGGGCCGCGCACGGCTGGGAACCGGCCGACCTCGCGCGGGTGCTGGCCGAGGTCATGCTCTAGTCGTCGGAACATTCCGGGCAGGCCGGACCGTCGTACCGGTCGAGATCATCCCCTCGAACCCCGGCGAGGTGCCCGCATGACCGCCCCGATCCACCCGTCACCCGCTGCCCCGCGCACGACCGGCGCACTGACCATCGCCCTCCTCGCGGCCGGCCTGCTCGCCGGCTGCGCGGGAGGCGCCGGCAGCTCGGTGAGCTGTTCCGGCAGCGACTGCCGCGCGACGGTCACGGGCACGCCGATCGAGGTGGACCAGCCCGGCAGCAACCAGAGCAGCGGGTCGGGCCGGAGCACCACCCGCCGGCCCGCGAGCGACGGCGACGGCGTCGACTTCCGGGTGGAGGCGATGGCGCCGGGCTGGGTGGACATCTCCGACGACGGCATCGTCACCCGCGTCGAACAGGGCGGCACCTTCGTCGAGGACGGGTCGACCGTGCGGCTCGAATCGTCGGACGGGCGCACCGCGGTCTTCACGTTCCGAGGACAGTGAGGGCCATGAGCCCGACGACCGTGCCCCTGCACCTCGGAATCCACGCGCCGTCGGCGGGCGTGGACCTCTCCGGGGTCGCCGCGGTCGGCGACACGCTCTTCGTGGCCCCGGACGAGGGCTCCTCGCTGCTGGCGCTGCGGCGCGACGGCCGGGGGTGGGGGAGCCCCGACGAGGTGCCGCTCGGCGAGGCCGTCGACCTGCCGGGGAAGCCCGGCGAGGAGGTCGACGCCGAGGGGCTGGACGTCGTCGACGGCTGCCTGTGGGTCGTCGGCTCGCACAGCCCGAAGCGCAAGCGGGTCAAGCCCGGCACCGACCCGGCCGACGTCCCCGCGCGCCTCGCCAGGACGTCGTCGGAGAAGTCGCGGCGCCTGCTCGCCCGGCTCCCGCTGCAGGACGGGCCGGACGGCCCGCGTCCCGCACCCGGTGCGGGGGCACGGCTGCCGTCGGGCAAACGGGGCCTCTGGGGCGCGCTCGCCGACGACGAGCACCTCGGCCCGTTCCTCGGCATCCCGGGCAAGGACAACGGGTTCGACGTCGAGGGCGTCGCGGTGCTCGGGGAGCGGGTCGTCCTCGGCCTGCGCGGCCCGGTGCTGCGCGGGTGGGCCGTGCTGCTGGGGCTGGCGCTGCACGTCGACGGGACCGAACTCGTGCTCGACGCGATCGACAAGGTCTTCCTCGACCTCGACGGACTCGGCGTGCGCGACCTCGCCCGCAACGGCGACGACCTGCTCGTCCTCGCGGGCCCGACGATGGTGCTCGACGGCCCGGCCCGCGTCCTGCGCGTGCCCGGGGTGGCGGCCGGACCGCTCCCGCCGGCGATCCCGCGCAGGGAGATCGAGACGGTCGCGGAGCTCGCCGTCGGCGTGGGGTGCGACCGCCCCGAGGGCCTCGCCGTCCTGCCCGAGGGACTGCTCGTCCTGCACGACACCCCGGCCGCCCACCGCCTGGACGACGAGACCCTCCTGGGCGACCTGTGGCCTGCGGCCACGTGAGTGATCTGGGTTGCCCTGGCAACCCAGATCACTCACGTGGGCCGGAGGCCCCTCACACGTTCATCGCCACGTACTTGATCTCGAGGTACTCGTCGATGCCGACGGTGCCGCCCTCGCGGCCCAGTCCCGACTGCTTCACGCCGCCGAAGGGCGCGCCGGCGTTGGAGACCATGCCCTGGTTGAGCCCGACCATCCCCGCCTCCAGGCGTTCCGACAGACGGATCGCCCGGCTCAGGTCCTTCGTGTACAGGTAGCTGACCAGGCCGAACTCGGTGTCGTTGGCGGCGCGGATGGCGTCGTCGTCCTCGGTGAACGTGAAGATCGGCGCCACCGGGCCGAAGATCTCCTCCTTGGCCAGGCGCGCGGACGTGGGCACGTCGGAGAGCACCGTCGGCGGGTAGAAGTAGCCCGCGCCCGAGGGGATCTGCCCTCCTGTGCGGACGGTGGCGCCCTTCTGCACGGCGTCGTCGACGAGCTCGGCGACCTTGTCGCGCTGGTCGGCCTCGACGAGCGGGCCGACCTCGACGCCCTCCTCGGTGCCGCGCCCGACCTTCATCTCGGCCATCCGGTCGACGAGCTTCTTCGTGAACTCCTCGGCGACGTCGGCGTGGATGTAGAAGCGGTTCGCGGCGGTGCACGCCTCGCCGATGTTGCGCATCTTCGCGAGCATCGCGCCCTGCACGGCCTCGTCGACGTCGGCGTCGGCGCACACCACGAACGGGGCGTTGCCGCCGAGCTCCATCGACGTCTTGAGCACCTGCTGCGCCGACTGCTCGATCAGCTTCTGCCCGACCTCGGTGGACCCGGTGAACGACAGCTTGCGGATGCGCCCGTCGGCGATCAGCGGCCCCATCACCTTGCCGGTGGAGGTCGTGGTGACGACGTTCAGCACGCCGTCGGGCAGCCCCGCCTCGGCGAGGATGTCGGCCAGCTTGAGGATGGTCAGCGGCGTCAGGCTCGCCGGCTTGATGACCATCGTGCAGCCGGCCGCGATCGCCGGGCCGATCTTGCGGGTGCCCATCGCCAGCGGGAAGTTCCACGGCGTGATCAGCAGGCACGGCCCGATCGGCTGACGCATCACGAGGACGCGCCCGTTCCCCGTGGCGTTGACCTTCCACTCGCCGGAGATCCGCACGGCCTCCTCGGAGAACCAGCGGAAGAACTCGGCGGCGTAGGTGATCTCCGCCTTGGACTCGGCCAGCGGCTTGCCCATCTCCAGCGTCATGATCAGGGCGATGTCGTCGGCGCGCTCGGTGATCAGCTCGAACGCGCGGCGCAGGATCTCCCCGCGCTCGCGGGGAGCGGTGGCCGCCCACTCGGGCTGCGCGTCGTGAGCGGCCTTCAGGGCGACCATCCCGTCCTCCGGGGAGGCGTCCGCCACGTCGCAGAGGAGCTCACCCGTCGACGGGTCCTCGACACCGAACGTCTTCTGCTCGGTGGCGTCGCGCACCGATCCGCCGATGATCAGTCCCTTCGTGACCTCGTCGATCACGCGACGTTCCCGGTCGGTCTCGGCCATGCGTCCCCTCCCGCTTCGTCACGTCCCGATCGGGACGTGCACGACTCATCCTCGCCCCGCTAGGTGCCCCCGTCTCCGCAGGCCCATGCCGACCGTCCGGCCTAGGCTCCGGCGCGTGTCCCGACCCCACCACCACGTCCGCGCCCGGCCCGACCTGCCCCAGCGGGTGGGACCGGAGGCGAGCGCCCTCGTCGTCGGCGGCGGGATCGCGGGCGTGACCGCCGCGCTGGTGCTCGCCGAGCGGGGCGTGAAGGTCGAGCTGCTCGAGGCGGCGCCGCACCTGGGCGGACGCCTCGGCACCTGGGACCGGCGCCTGGCCGACGGCAGCGAGGTGGTGGTGGAGCACGGCTACCACGGCTTCTTCCGGCAGTACTACACGCTGCGCGACATCCTGCGCCGCCTCGACCCGGACCTCGGCTTCCTGCGCGACGTCGGCGGCTATCCCATCGCGAGCCGCCCGTCGGTGGGCTGGGAGCCCGAGGACTTCACCGCGCTACCGCGCACCCCGCTGCTCAACCTCGTCGCCCTCGTCCTGCGCAGCCCGAGCTTCAAGCTCGGCGAGCTGCGGCACGTGAACGCCGACGAGGCGCTGGCGATGCTGCACTACGACCCCGTCCGGACCTACGCCGAGCACGACCACCGCAGCGCCGCGGAGCTGCTCGACTCCCTCGGCTTCTCCGACCGCGGCCGGGCGATGCTCTTCGAGGTCTTCGCGCACTCGTTCTTCAACGTCGAGCAGCGCTACTCGGCGGCCGAGTTCCTGGCCATGTGCCACTTCTACTTCACGGCCAACCCCGAGGGCCTCGGCATGGACGCCCCGACCGAGGACTACCGCACCTCGCTGTGGGAGCCGTTCACCCGCCTGCTGGAGAAGCACGGGGCGACGGTCAGCACGGGGACGCGGGCGGTGGCGCTGCGGCCCGACGGCGCGCACGGGTGGGCCGTCGACGTCGAGGGCGAGCCCGCCCACCACGCCCGCCACCTCGTCGTCACCACCGACGTCCCGGCCACGCGCGACCTCGTGGCCGCGTCCCCCGAGCTCGCCGCCGCCGCCCCGGGGCTGGCCCGGCGGATCTCGGCGCTGCCGAGCGGCGAGCCCTACGTCGTGGCCCGGCTGTTCTGCGAGGGCGACGTCGACCCGGCGCGCGCCGCGTTCACCGGCGTCACCCGGGAGGAGGTCCTCGACTCGGTGACGTTGTTCCACCGGCTCGAGGGCGGGTCCGCGCGCTGGGCGCGGGAACGCGGGGGGTCCGTGATCGAGCTGCACTCGTACGCCTGCCCGTCCGGGACCCCGACCGACGACCTCGTCGCGGCGATGCGCACCGAGCTCGCCGCGCTCTGGCCCGAGACCGCCGACCTGCGGGTGATCGACATCGAGGCGCACCGCTACACCAACGCGCCCGGGTTCGACCCCGGCTACCACCTCGTGCGGCCCGGCGTCCTCACCGACGCCCGCGGGCTGCGCCTGGCCGGCGACTGGGTGGCCTGCGACGTCCCGTCCGCGCTGATGGAGCGGGCGGCGGTCACCGCGGTCACGGCGGCGAACGACGTCCTGCGCGAGGAGGGCGTCGGCCCGGAGCCGATGCGCTCGATCCGCCCGCGGGGAGTCCTGGCGCGGCGTGCCATGTGATCGATCTTCGTGGCTGTAGCCACGAAGATCGATCACATGGGGCGAGCACGGCAGGTGGGGACGCGACGCGATACCGTCTGCGCGCCGCCGGGGAGACCGGCGCGACGACCTGGGAGGGAACCGAGTGCCGAACCGACGGACGGCCGGGCGCACCGCGGCCCTGGCGGCCGTACTGCTCGCCGGGGGCATCAGCCTGAGCGCCTGCGTCTTCCCGGCCGAGCCGGCCCCCGGATCGCCGTCGAACCCGGACCAGTTCTCCACCGGGGGCTTCCCGCCGCCCGGCCCGGCGCCGCAGCCCGGCGTGATCACCCCTGACCCGGTGGCCCCGGCCGCCCCGGCGGAGGAGCCGCGCCCGCCCGAGGGCCCGGTGCCCACCGAGGGGCCGCGCACCAGCGGCAGCGAGCCGGAGCCCTCCGGCGCGCCGGCCCCGCCGCCCGGCAGCTGACGCTCAGTCCGGGTCGGCGGCCTCGGCCGTCGGGCGCGCGCACAGGGCGACGCCGGCGAGCCCGATCGCCCCGCTGACGACGAAGATCACGATCAGGGTCGGCGAGAGCGTCCCGGTGACGGCGTCGCCCAGCAGCACGACCGCCGTGGTGCCGGGCACCAGCCCGAGCACGGTGCCGCCCAGGTAGTGGCGCCAGCGCACGCTCGTCACCCCGAACGTGTAGTTCAGCGGCGCGAACGGGATCATCGGGACCAGGCGCGCCGACAGCACCGAGAGCAGCCCCCGCGACGACAGGCGGGCCTCGAGCAGGCGCACCCGGCCGGGCCCGAGCCGGCGGATCGCGCGCCCGCCGAGGCGCCGGGAGATCCCGAACCCGGCGGCCGCGGACGCCGTGCTCGCCACCAGGCACAGCGCCAGCGCCGGCCAGGGCCCGAACAGCAGGCCCGCGGCCAGCGAGAACGCGGTGCGCGGGATCGGCGTGGTGGTGACCAGCGCGTGCGCCAGCAGGAACGTCACCGGCGCCCAGGCGCCGAGGTCCCGGACCCGGTCGCGCAGCTCCAGCGCCGTCGGCAGCGGCACCACGAGGGCGAGGACGACCGCGGCGAGCAGCACCACGGCGAGCACGACCCAGCGGGCGCGACCGGAGGTCAGCGACGGGAGGCGCACGGATTCCGCCTCCACCGCAGCGTCGGGTGCCGAACGGACGCGAGCCTACTCAGCCGATGCGTGTGAACAGCCCCTGATAGGCGACGACGAGGCCGACGGGGTCGACGGTCACCGCGAACTCGCCGTACGTGGGGTCGGCGTAGGTGTAGGTCGCGAGGCCCCGGGCGTCGTCCGGGCCGCGGCGGTAGATTTGCCGCACGCGGTGCACCGCGAGCGACGGGACGTCGAGCCACGCCACGTCCACCGCCGCCTCGCCGCCGATCGGCAGGTCGAGCCGCCGCACCGGCAGCGCGTTGGTGAGCGGCGTCGCGGACACGTCGACGTCGGTGCACCCCCGCAGCTCCGGCCAGGGCCGCCCGTCGAGGGTCCAGTCGCCGAGCGCGTCGACCGACAGCGTCACCCGTTCGAGCCCGTCGTCGGCGAGCACCTCGACGAACACGGTGCGCGTGAGCCACGCCCGGTCGGCGACCACGGAGAACCGCAGCGACCAGGCCCCGTTGTCGTCGCGCACGACGGCGGACCCGTCGAGGAGGTGCGCACCGTCGGGGTGCTCGTGATCAGGGGCGAAGTCGGACACGGCGCCGTGCGCGAGTCCGTCGGCGACGTCGAGGCGTCGCCACAACGCGGAGTGCAGGGCCACGCGGTGGATCGTGGCAGACACCCCGACGGCGATCCGCGCGTGCCGGTCGCACCGGCGTGGCACGATCGCCGCGTCATCGGTCCGGTGCCGGACGCGCCGGCGCGGAGGGAGCGTGCCCGAGGTGAGTGGTCCCTCGTCCGACGAGAACGACGAGCCACGGGAGGCCCGCGCCGACGATCCGACCCCGCCCCGCGGCACGCCCGGTCCGGACACCTCGGTCCCGGCCTGGGACCCGGCGGAAGGCACCGCGGGCAGCTGCCGGCGGTGCCGGCGGTGCCGGCGGATCGGGTCCGGCGTCGTCCGGCTTCGCGTCCCCGGCGGAGGGCGCGCCGGGTCAGGGCGGCTCGGGCTACGGCGCGCCGGGGTACGGCGCCCAGCCCCCGACCTACGGCGCTCCCGGCAGCCAGGGGTACGGCGGCCAGGGCTACGGCGGCCAGGCCCCGGGCGGCCCCGGCTACGGCGGCCAGGCCCCGGGCGGCCCCGGCTACGGCGGCCAGGCCCCGGGCGGCCCCGGCTACGGCGGCCAGGCTCCCGGTGGCCCCGGCTACGGCGGCCAGGCTCCCGGCGGCCCCGGACCCGCCGGCTTCGGCGGCGGCCCCGGCTTCGGGCAGGCACCCAAGCCCGGCATCGTCCCGCTGCGCCCGCTGGGTCTCGGCGAGGTCCTCGACGGGGCACTCGGCTACATCCGCGCGCACCCGCGGGTGGTGCTCGGCGCGTCCGCGATCGTCGCGGTGATCAGCCAGATCGTCCAGGTGGTGCTGCAGCTGGTGGTGACGTCGTCGGCCGCGGGGCTGGGCGGGTCGCCGGACCTCGCGCAGGTCACCGGCCTCGTGGCCGGCGCCGGCGTCACCGGGTTCGTCGGCGCGATCATCACGCTCGTCGCGACGGCCGTGCTCACCGGCGTGCTCATGGTGGTCATCAGCCGCTCGGTGCTCGGCGCGCCCGTCGACCCCGGCGAGGTCTGGCGTGCCGCCCGCCCGCGGGTCCCGGGGGTGCTCGGGGTCGCGGTGCTCGTCGCGCTGATCGCCCTCGGGATTCTCGTGGTCGGCGCGCTACCGGGCCTGCTGCTTCTGGCCGTCGACGGGGTGCTCGGCGGCGTGGTGATCGGGATCGGCGTGCTCGCGGCGATCGTGGTCGTCGTGTGGCTCTCGGTCTCGTGGTCGCTGGCCACGCCCGCCTACGTCCTCGAGGGCGTCGGAGTCACCGAGGCGCTGCGGCGCTCGTGGTTCCTCGTCACCGGCCGGTTCTGGCCGGTGTTCGGCATCCAGCTCCTCGGCGGGATCATCGCCGCGGTGATCGCGGCGGTGATCGCGCTGCCGTTCCAGTTCATCGCCACCGCGCTGGGCGTCGCCAGCTCGAACGGGGACCCCGCGAGCATCACGTCGCTCCCGGTCCTGCTGATCAGCGCCATCGGCGCGATCATCGCCACCACCCTCACGACGCCCTTCCAGGCGGGCGTCAGCGGCCTGCTCTACGTCGATCAGCGCATGCGCCGGGAGGGCTTCGACATCGAGCTGCAGCGGGCTGCCGTGGGCGGGGGCGGCGGACGCTGATGGTGCCGCCAGGGAGTCCCGCCCCGCCCGGGAGTCCCGCCCCGCACGCGGTACCGATCGACCTCGGCGCCGACCCCGCCCGGGAGCTCGCCCGCGAGGAGCTCGCGCGGCCGATCTACTCCGACGCCGCCCCCGACCCGCTGTCGGCGGCACTGCAGTGGCTGGCGCGACGGATCGAGGACCTGCTGCGCGCCGCATCCGGCGTCTCGCCCGGCGGCGGGTGGGGGCTGTTGGTGATCGTGGTGCTGCTGGTGGTCGTGGTGATCCTGGTGCGACGGCGCTTCGGCCCGCTCGCCCGCACCACGGCGGTGCCCGGCGCCGTGCTCGGCGCCACCGACCGCACCACCGCCGAGCACCGGCGCCTCGCCGCGGAGCACGCCGCGGCCGGGCGCTTCGACGACGCGGTACGCGAGCAGATGCGCGCGATCGTCCGGTCGCTCGAGGAGCGCACGCTGCTCGAGCCCCGCCGCGGGCGCACCGCCGGCGACGCGGCCCGCGAGGGCGGCCGGTCGCTGCCCGCGGCGGCCGGCGCCCTGCAGGACGCCGCGCGGCGCTTCGACGAGACGGTGTACGGCGGACGCCCCGCCGACGCCGGGACCGCCGAGAGGATGCGGGCCGTCGACGACGAGGTATCCGCCACCCGCGCGGTCGGTGTCGCGTGATCAACGGGGACTTCGCGCGCGTAGAAGCAGCGAACAGGCCGTTCGCTGCGACGACGACGACGACGACCACGACGCCGGCGCGACGTCGCTGGCGGGGCCCCGTGCTCGTCGTCGGCCTCGTACTGCTCGCCGCGCTGGTCATCGCCGTGCTCGGCGCCGCGCCGCGCACCGGGGAGCTCGACCCGGAGGCCGCCTCGCCCGACGGCGCGCGGGCGCTCGCCGCGCTCCTCGAGGCCCAGGGCGTGCGGGTCGAGACCGTCGCCGACCTCGACGCCGCGACCGCGAGCGCGGGACGCACCGTGCTCGTCGCCCTGCCCGCGCAGCTCAGCACGCGCCAGCGCGACGCCCTCGCCGCCTCCCGGGCCGACCTCGTGCTCCTGCGCCCCGACGAGCGCACCCTCACCGCGCTGGCCCCGGGCGTGCTTCCCGAGCCGGTCGAGCTGCCCGAACCCACCGAGCCGGCGTGCGGGCTGCGCGCCGCGGTGCTCGCCGGACCGGTCGACCTCGCCGGCGCCGCGTACTCCACCGCCGACCCGGCGGCGGCGCGCTGCTACCCGACGGGCACCCCGAGCGGCGCGGTGTCGCTGGTCGAGGTCCGCGACCGCGGGCGCACGGTCACCGTCGTCGGGGACGCGGCCCCGTTCACCAACGACGTCCTCGACGAGCGCGGGAACGCCGCCCTCGCGATGAACGTGCTCGGCGCCCACCCCGACCTGCTCTGGTACCTGCCGGTGCCGCCCCCGGCCGAGCCCGGGCAGGAGCGCGGCACCTCGGAGCTCCTGCCGCCGGGCTGGGTGTGGGGGCCGGTGCAGCTGCTCGTGGCCGGGCTGGCACTCGCGCTGTGGCGGGGCCGGCGCCTCGGGCGCGTGGTCACCGAGGACCTGCCGGTGGTCGTCCCCGCCGGCGAGACCGTGCGGGGCCGGGCCCGGCTCTACCGCCGCGCCGGGGCGCGCGACCGCGCCGCGGCCGCCCTGCGCGCCGACGCTCGCCGCGACGTCGCCGGGCGTCTCGGTGTCCCGCGGGGTGCCGGGGACGGCGCCGTCGTCGACGCGGCCGCCGGGCGCACCGGGTGGCCTGCCGGGGCGGTGGGCGCCCTCCTCGCCGGACCGCCCCCGTCCGACGACACCGCGCTGGTGACGCTCGCGGGCGAGCTCGACCGCCTCCGCGCCGCCGTCCGGGATGCCTCCGGTGCGACCCCCGGCGGCCCCGCGCCGCGGGCGTGATCGGATGGAGGTGTGACCGGCACGGGGGAGATCAGCGGTGACGAGGCCCGCGAGGCCCTGCTCGCGCTGCGCCGCGAGGTGGCCAAGGCCGTCGTCGGCCACGACGCCGCCGTGACGGGCCTGGTCATCGCCCTGCTCACGCGCCGCCACGTGCTGCTCGAGGGCGTGCCGGGCGTCGCCAAGACGCTGCTCGTGCGCTCGGTGGCCGCGGCGCTCTCGCTCGAGGAGCGCCGGGTGCAGTTCACCCCGGACCTCATGCCCGGCGACGTCACCGGCTCGCTGGTCTACGACGGCCGCAGCGCCGAGTTCTCGTTCCGCCCGGGCCCGGTGTTCACCCACCTGCTGCTGGCCGACGAGATCAACCGGACCCCGCCGAAGACCCAGGCCTCGCTGCTGGAGGCGATGGAGGAGTTCCAGGTCTCGGTGGACGGGGTCCCGCGCCCGCTCCCCGACCCGTTCGTGGTGGCCGCGACCCAGAACCCCGTCGAGTACGAGGGCACCTACCCGCTGCCCGAGGCCCAGCTCGACCGCTTCCTGCTCAAGCTCGTGCTGCCCCTGCCGGCCCGCGACGACGAGATCCGCATGCTCACCCGGCACTCCGAGGGCTTCGACCCCCGCGACCTCGCGGCCGCCGGCGTGACGCCGGTCGCGGGCGCCGAGCACCTGCGCGCCGGGCGGGCCGCCGTCGCGCGCGTGACCGCCCGGCCCGAGCTGCTCGCCTACGTCGTCGACCTGTGCCGGGCGACCAGGGCGTCGCCGTCCCTGCGCCTCGGGGTCTCCCCGCGCGGGGCGACGGCACTGCTGCTCGCCGCGCGCAGCTGGGCGTGGCTCTCGGGTCGTCCCTACGTCACGCCCGACGACGTGCAGGCCCTCGCCCTGCCGGTGCTCCGCCACCGGGTCGCGGTGCGCGCCGAGGCCGAGCTCGAGGGCGTGACGGCCGACGGCGTCGTGTCCGGGGTGCTCGGCGCCGTGCCGGTCCCGCGGTAGACCGGCCAGGAGCGACGACATGGCCGTCACCGGGCGTCTCGCCCTGCTGGTGGCCCTCGGCGCGCTGGTCGTGGGGCTGCTCGTGCCCTCGCTGCTCGGGGTGCTGGTCGTGTCCGGGACGCTCGCGCTGGTCGCGGTCGTGGACGCGCTGGCGGCGGTCCCCGTCGGGAGCCTGCGCCTCGACCGCGAGCAGGACCCGGCCCGGGCGACGACCCTGCGCCTCGGGACGTCGCTCGAGGTCGCGCTGCGGGTGGCCAACCCCGGGCGCCGCCGCGCGACGCTCGTGCTGCGCGACGCCTGGGAGCCTTCGGCGGGCGCGGTGCCCGCGCGGCACCGGCTCGTCGTGCCGGCGGGGGAGCGGCGCCGGGTGGTCACCACGCTCACGCCGACCCGGCGCGGCGACCGGGACGCGGTCCGGGTCACCGTCCGCTCGCTCGGTCCCCTCGGGCTCGCCGCGCGTCAGGGCGGGCGCGTGGTCCCGGCCCGCGTGCGGGTGCTCCCGCCGTTCGGGTCCCGGCGCCACCTGCCCTCCCGGCTGGCGCGGATGCGCGAGCTCGACGGCCGCCGCGCGATCCAGGTGCGGGGCCAGGGAACCGAGTTCGACTCGCTGCGCGAGTACGTCGCGGGCGACGACGTCCGCTCGATCGACTGGCGGGCCTCGGCGCGCTCCACCGAGCTCGTGGTGCGCACCTGGCGCCCCGAGCGGGACCGCCACGTCCTGGTCGTGCTCGACACCGGGCGGAGCTCCGCGGGCCGGGTTGGCGACGCACCGCGGCTCGACGCCGCTCTGGACACCGCGCTGCTGCTCGCCGCGCTGGCCTCCCGCGGCGGCGACCGCGTCGACCTCCTCGCGCTCGACCGCGAGGTGCGGGCCTCGGTGCTCGGGGCCACCGCGGGCGATCTGCTGCCCGCGCTCGTGACCGCCATGGCGCCGCTGGAGCCGCGGCTGGTCGAGACCGACATGCGCCTGCTCGCCGCGTCCGTCCTCGCCCGTGCCGGGCAGCGCAGCCTCGTCGTGCTCGTCACGGGTCTCGACGAGGCGGCCGTGACCGAGGGCCTCGACCCGGTGCTCGGGAGCCTGCTGCGCCGGCACACCGTGCTGCTCGCCGCCGTCGAGGACCCGGAGCTCGCAACGATGACCGCCCGGCGCGGGGACGCCGAGGCCGTCTACACGGCGGCGGCCGCCGAGACCGCCCGCGCCGCCCGGCGCCGGACCGCCGAGCGCCTCGGCCGTCGGGGCGTCGAGGTCGTCGACGCGGGGCCCGACGAGCTACCCCCGGCCGTCGCCGACCGCTACCTGGCGCTCAAGGCGGCGGGGCGGCTCTAGCTAGGCATGCGGGAAGTCCGCGCCGGAGTACGGCCGCGGCTCGACCATGACGAGCCAGTTGCCGGAGTTGTCGCGGAACACGGCCTCGACGCCGTAGGGACGCTCGGCGGGCTCCTGGGCGAACTCGACGCCCAGCTTCACCAGCCGCTCGTGCTCGGCGCGGCAGTCGTCGGTGGAGATCCCGAAGCCGCCCATGGTCCCGTTGGCCAGGGCCCGGCGGACGGCGCCCGCCATCTCCTCGTCCAGCGGCGGTCCCGGGACCATGAGCGTCACCTCGAGCTCCGGGTGGTCCGGGTGGGTCACGGTGACCCACCGGAAGCCGTCGCCCAGCGTCGCGTCGGTGCCCTCGGCGAAGCCCAGGACGTCGCAGTAGAACTTCTTGGCCTCGTCCTGGTCGGTGACGTACAGCGTGACCAGGGAGATATTCGTGATCATGCGGAGGATTCTCCTCGCGTGACCCCGTCGACCGGCTTCTCGCGGATTGCTCGGTCGCTCAGCCCGTGCATCAGCACGAAGCACCCCGGGATGCGCGGCGGGCCGGTCCGCGCCCAGCGCGCCTGGTACTCCGACGGGCTGGCGCCGACGAGCCGACGGAACCGCGTCGAGAACGACCCGAGCGACTCGTAGCCCACGAGCCGGCACACCTCGGTGACGGTGAGGTTCGTGGCGCGCAGGAGATCCTGGGCGCGCTCCACGCGGCGCTCGGTGAGGTACGCGTGGGGCGTGAGCCCGTAGGTGCGGGCGAAGCAGCGCAGGAAGTGGTACTTCGACAGGCCCGCCGTCGCGGCCAGGGCGTCGAGGTCGAGAGGCTGTGCGTAGTCGCGGTCGATGCGGTCGCGGGCGCGGCGCAGCCCGACGAGAAGGTCCTCGGGGACGGTGCTCATGTCGGGAGCGTGTGACCGCGGCGGTCGGCGGCGAGGTCGGCCAGCGCGGGCGCGGACGGGCCGTGCCGGCGCACCAGCACCACGCCCCACAGCACGTAGGCCGCGAACCCGGCCTCGGCGAGCACCCCGATCCCGATCCGGGCGGCGGTCGGCAGCCCCGAGGGCGTCACGAACGCCTCGATCACCCCGGAGATCAGCAGCAGCACGGCGACCCCGAGCGCCATCCCCGCGGTGGTGCGCCCCTGCCGGGCGAGGGACTCCGAGCGCGTCAGCGGGCCCGGGTCGATCCAGGACCACCCCAGCCGCAGCCCGGCGCCGGCCGCGACGAACAGGGCCGTGAGCTCCAGCAGGCCGTGCGGGGTGATCAGGCCGAAGAACAGGTCCGCACGGCCGTTGGCGGCGAGGATCCCACCGGAGAGCCCGACGTTGACGACGTTCTGCAGCAGCACCCAGAGCACCGGCAGGATGAGCACGCCGGTGATCAGGCAGACGGCGGCCAGCCAGGCGTTGTTGGTCCAGACCCGCGCCGCGAACGACGACGCCGGGTCGGAGCTGTAGTAGGACGCGAAGTCCTCCTCCACCAGCCGCCGCGTCTCCTCGGGCGGGAGCAGCGCCGCCTGGACGTCGGGGGAGCGGGCCACCCAGACCCCGACGGCGACCATCACCAGCGAGCTGACCGTCAGCGTCGTCAGCCACCAGCGCCAGGACGACGCCAGAGCCACGGCGAAGCCGACGGTGGCGAAGCGCGTGAGATCGCGCCACGAGGGGCCGGACGAGCCGGTGATCGCGGTGCGGGCGCGGGCGACCAGCGTCGAGAGCCGCGCCACCAGCGCCGGGTCGGGCGACGTCGAGCGCACCACCGAGAGGTGGGTGGCCGTCCGTTCGTAGAGCGCCACGGCCTCGTCGACCTCGTCGCCGGTCCAGCGACGCCGGTCGAGCAGGGCGGCCAGGCGGTCCCAGTCGGGCCGATGGGCCGCCACGTAGGCGTCGACGTCCACACCGCCGATCCTTCCACCGAGCGCGACGCTGGCACGATGGCCGTCGTGGACCGCGTGGTGATCGGGGAAGCGGTCGAGCTCGACGTGCGCACCGCCCGCCTGCCCAGCCGGGCGCTGGGCCTCGCCCTCGACATCCTGATCATGCTGGTGCTGCTGCTCGTCGTCCTGCTGGTGATGTCGGCGGTCGGGGCGGACGTCGACCCCGCGCTCGCCGCCGCGGTCTCCCTGATCACCACCGTCGGCGTGTTCGTCGGCTATCCGCTGCTGTGGGAGACGCTCACGCGCGGTCGCTCGCCGGGGAAGTACGCGATGGGGCTGCGGGTGGTGCGCACCGACGGCGGCCCGATCGTCTTTCGCCACGCCCTCGCCCGCGCGCTGGCCGGGTTCATCGTCGACTTCGGGCTGTTGTCGCTGTTCACGGGCCTGATCGGGATCGTGGTGTCGGCGAGCACCGCCCAGGGGCAGCGGATCGGCGACCTCCTCGCGGGCACGGTCGTCGTCCGCGAACGGCTGCCGCGCACGGGGCTCGAGAGCCTCCCGCCGCCCGATCCCGGGCTCGCGGCCTGGGCCCGGGGCTGCGAGCTCTCCCGCCTCCCGGACGACCTGGCGCTCGCCGCCCGCCAGTTCCTCGTGCGCGCCCCGCAGCTCGCGGGCGGGGTGCGGGCGTCGTTGGCCGACCGGCTCGCCGCCGACGTCTCCGCCCGCGTCGCCCCGCCCCCGCCGCCCGGGGTGCCGGCCGAGCCCTACCTGCTCGCCGTGCTGGGCGAGCGCCGCCGCCGCGAGACCGACCGCCTGACGGCCGGGGCGGGCGCAGCGCCGCGGGGGAGCGGGCCACCCGGGTGGGCCGGGCAGGCCGCTCCCGTGGGGTTGCCTGCCGGACCGGGTGTGCCCCCGCCGTCGCCGTACGCGCGCCCCGCCGCACCGTTCGGCCCCGCGCCCGAGGCGCCGCCGACCATCACATCGCCGGGCACCGCGTCGCGCACTCCGCCGCCCTCCGAGGAGTCCGCGCCCTCGCCGGGCGGTTTCGCCCCGCCCGGCTGAGCCCGGGGTCCCGGCCGACCCCACCGCGACACTTCGACAACCGAAGCGTTCTCGTCGCACCTCTCCGGGCCGCGGCCGAGCTCCCCGAAACCGGACGACCCGGTCGAGACCCTTCGGAAACCGAAGCAATCGCCGCACCCCCCGCCGACCCCCGCGACGGGCCACCGGGACCGGCTTGCCACGATCGGGCCGTGCCCTCCGAGCCTGCCGCTCCACCCGCGGACGTCGGCACCCCGCGGCGTCCGGGCATCGTCGTGGCCGCGCCGGTGCTGGGTGCCATGGCCCTGGTCAGCGCGTGGACGGGCTGGGGCGGGCTGGCGCTGGGCCTGCTCGCGGTCGTCGTGGCCCTGGCCGCGCTCGCGCGCCTGCGCGGCTCCCGGGACACGAGCCGTCGCGGCCCCCTCGCCGGGCTCGCGCTCGGTCTCGTCGCCATCGGGATCGCGCTCGTCGTGGAGTGGAGCACCCTCGCCGGGGCCGTGACGTACCTCGAGACCGGCGGCGTGCGGACCCTCGACGAGTGCATGCGCCAGGCGCAGAACGAGAAGGAACAGCACGTCTGCAAGTCCCAGCATCTCGACGAGTACCGCGCCCGGTACCCGAGCGAGATCGACCCGTGACGCGGCGGGCGGCGGTCGTGGGCGCCCTGCTCGGGGTGTTCGCGGCCGCGGTCGCGGTGCTCGTGCGCGGGCCGGCCGGCTATCCGGAGCTCGGGCTCGCCGACCCGGGCCTCGCACTCCGCGTCGCCGTGCCGGTGCTGCGCACGGTGGTCGACCTGGCCGGCGCGGCGACGGTCGGCGGGCTGCTCGTCGCCCTCATGGTCGCCACCCCGCCCGCCGGCGGCGATCCGTTCACCCCGCAGGGCCGGCGGTCCCTGGGCGTCGCGCGGTGGGCGGCCTGGGTGGGCGCGGCCGGCGCGGCGCTGGCGGTGCCCGCGACGCTCGCCGACTCGGCGGGCGGCGGGCTTCCGCGCGGGCCGGATCTCGTGACGGTGATGCTCGCGCGCGGCGAGCCGGTGAGCTGGCTGGTCGCCGCCGCCCTCGGGGTGGCGACGGCCGTCGCCGCCGGCGAGGTGCGGCGGTGGACCGGGGGCGCCGGGGTCCTCGTGCTCGCCGTCGCGACCCTGCTCGCCCCCGTCGCGACCGGACACGCCATGGACGGGGTGGGTCACGACCTCGCCCTGCCCGCGCTCGCGGGCCACGTCGTCGCGGCGGCGGTGTGGACGGGGACGCTCGGGGTGCTCGCGGTCCTGCGCCTGCGCGACCCGCGGGCGACGTGGCGCGCCGCCCGGATCAGCACGGCGGCGGGCGTCGCGACGATCGCGTCGGGGGCCGTGGCCGCGGCGGTCGCCCTGCGGGGCGCCCCGGACACCGGCGCCGACTACACGGCCCTGGTCCTGCTCACCGCGGCGCTCGGCGTCCTGGCCGGCGCAGCACTCTGGCGCCGGCGGACCGGGCGGGTGACGTGGCCCGTCGAGCTCGGCGTCCTCGCCGTCGTCGTCGGGCTCTCGGCCGTGGCGACCCGCGCGGTCCCTCCGGTGCAGGCCCCCGGCGCGACGAGCACCCCGACCGCGATCCTCGGCTACGGCCTGGCCGCCGCGCCGGACCCCGAGGTGCTCGCCACCTCCTGGCGGCCCGACCTGACCGCCCTGGTGCTCGCGCTGACCCTCGCGGCGCTCTACGCCGGCGGCCTGCGCCGTCTCGCCGTCGAGGGCGCGCGGTGGCCTGCGGGGCGCTCGCTGGCGTGGTTCGGGGGGTGCGCGCTGCTGGTCGTCGCCACGTCGTCGGGGCTGGGGCGCTACGGACCGGCGGTGCTCAGCGTCCACGTCGCGGGCCACATGCTGGTGGCGACCGCCGTCCCCCTGCTCTGGGCACTCGGCGCACCGATCGTGCTGGCGCGCCGCACCCTGCGCGAGGCCCCGCCGGGCGGTCCGGAGGGCCCGGCGGAGTGGCTCGAGCACGTCCTCGCCGCGCCGACCCTGCGCCGGGCGAGCCACCCGCTCGTCGCCCTCGTGCTCGTCGTCGCCTCGCCGGTGCTGCTCTACCTGACCCCGGTGTTCGCGCTGACCCAGCCGCTGGGGTGGCTGCAGCCGCTGATGACGCTGTGGTTCCTGCTGGTCGGGGTGCTGTTCCTGGGCCCGCTGGTGGGCGGCGCGCCCGACGGCCCGGGCCTGCCGTACCTCGCGCGGCTGACGTTCCTGCTGGCCTCGATGCCGGTGCACGCGCTCGTCGGGCTCGCCCTGCTCGCCGCCGACCGTCCCGTCTCGCGGACGCCGGTGCTGCCCGCGGGCGGGGGCAGCGGGCAGGTGTTCGTCGACGACTTCTTCGTGCGCCTGCGCCTGCCGTGGGCGCCGGACCTGCTCGCCGACCAGCACCTGGCCGGCGTCCTGACCTGGCTGCTCGGTGACCTCCCGCTGCTCGCCGCGGTGGTCGTCGTCCTCGTCGCGTGGTCGCGCCAGGCCCGCACGGGCGAGGCCGACCTGCTGATGGGTCTCGGATCACGTTGAGCTGTCCCACCATGTGGGAGCGATTTCCTGCGGAATGGGCACCGATCGCGTAGACAAGGACCGTGCGCTCCCGTCGACGCTGGGCCGTCCTCGCTGCCGGAGTCGCCGCCCAGACCGCGGCGTCCGCGGTCGTGTACGGCGTCCCGTTCCTCGTGCCCATGCTGCGCGACGAGCGTGGGCTCTCCCTCGCCGCCGTCGGCGTGGTGGTGGCCGCGCCGACCCTCGGCCTGCTCATCGCCTTGATCGCCTGGGGTGCCGTGGTCGACCGGGTCGGCGAGCGCCTCCCGATGGCGGCCGGGCTCGGCGCCTGCGGCGTGGTCACCGGCGTGCTCGCGCTCCTCGCGCCGCAGTCGATCGCCGTCGCCGTGGGGCTGCTGGTGCTCGCCGGGATCGGCGCGGCCTCGGTCAACGCCGCGAGCGGGCGCCTGATCATGGGCTGGTTCGACGTCGACGAGCGCGGGCTCGCGATGGGGATCCGCCAGACCGCCCAGCCGCTCGGGGTGGCCGCCGCCGGGCTCGCGCTGCCGACGCTCGCGCTGAGCGAGGGCTCCTTCGCCGCGCTGGGCTGGCCCGCGCTCGCCTGCCTGGTCTGCGCGGTGCTCGTCCTGGTCGTCGCCGTGGACCCGCCGCGGGCGTCGCGGGCACCCGGCGACGCCCCGCCCGCCTCGCCCTACCGCAACGCCGTCCTGCCCCGGGTGCACGCGGCGAGCGCGCTGCTGGTGCTCCCGCAGTTCGCGATCTCCGCGTTCTCGCTCGAGTACCTCGTGCGCGAGCAGGGCTGGGCGCCCGCCGCGGCCGGGTTCTTCGTCGCGGGCGCCCAGATCGCGGGCGCCGGCGGGCGCATCGCCAGCGGCTGGTGGTCCGACCGCGTGGGCTCCCGCCTGCGCCCGATGCGCCAGCTCGCGGTGGCCAGTGCCGCCGTGCTGCTCGTGTTCGCGTTCGGCGACCTGACCACCGGGATCATCGCGGTCGCGGCCATCGCCGCCGGCTCGATCATCACCGTCGCCGACAACGGCCTCGCGTTCACCGCCACCGCGGAGATCGCCGGCACCGCCTGGTCCGGCCGGGCCCTCGGCGTGCAGAACACCACCCAGAACATCGTCGCGACGGCCGCGCCGCCGGTGCTCGGGGTGGTCATCGGCGTCTCGAGCTACGCGGCGGGCTTCGCCCTGGCCGCCCTCGCCCCACTCGCGGCCATCGCCGTCACCCCGGTCGCCGCCGAGCCCGTGCCGGAACGGGTCGCCGCGCGCGCCGCGGCGGCCTCCGACGGAGACTGATCGGGTGCGCTGGACCATCCGCCGCGCGGTCGACGCCGACGCCCTGCGCATCGGGGAGATCACCGTCGCGGGCTGGCGGAACGCCTACCGCGGGATCGTCGCCGACGAGCGGCTCGACGCCCTGGACGCGGCCGAGATCGCCGAGGTCCGCCGGACGGTGATCGCCGCGCCCGAGCCGATGGCGGTGTTCGTGGCGGACGACCAGCAGGGCCGGGTACGGGGCTACTGCACCGTCGGGCCGTCGCGCGATCCCGACCTCGCCGGCGACACCACCGAGGTGAGCGGGGTGCTCTACACCCTCTACCTCGATCCCGAGGTCATCGGCACCGGCGCCGGAGGCGCGCTGCACGACCTCGGCGTCGCGCACCTCGCGGCGGCGGGCTTCGCCCGGGTCACGCTGTGGGTCTACACCGCGAACACGGCCGCACAGGCGTTCTACGCCCACCGCGGCTGGCGCCCCGACGGCGAGCCCTACCAGGGTCCCGGGTGGTCGGCGCCCGCCACACGATGGACGCTGGATTCTCTAGAGCAGGAAGCGGAAGGCGGGCGAGCCCGGCTCCAGCGCCTCGATCTGCAGCGGAGAGCGGGCCATGCGCTCGAGCAGGGACTCGAGGTCGTCGCGCGACCCGATCTCCACACCCACGAGCGCCGGGCCGGCCTCGCGGTTGTCCTTCTTCACGTACTCGAAGCGCGTCACGTCGTCGTCCGGGCCCAGCACCTCGTCGAGGAAGCGGCGCAGGGCGCCGGGCTCCTGGGGGAACTCGACGAGGAAGTAGTGCTTGAGGCCCTGGAAGCGCAGCGAGCGCTCGATGACCTCGGCGTAGCGCGACACGTCGTTGTTGCCCCCGGAGAGGACGACGACGACGGTCTCGCCCGGCACGAGGTCGAGGCCCGGCCCGTCAGGGCGGATCGCGGCGCCGGCGAGGGCGCCCGCGGGCTCGGCGATGATGCCGTCGGTCTGGTAGAGCGAGAGCATCTCGGTGCAGACCAGGCCCTCGTCGACCGCGACGAGCTCGGCGCCCGAGCGACGGATCAGCGGGTAGGTCACGGCGCCGGCCTTGCGCACGGCGGCGCCGTCGACGAACCGGTCGAACCCGTGCTCGTCGAGCACCACCGGGCTCCCGGCGTGCAGGGCAGCGGCCACGTTGCGGGCACCGGCGGGCTCGACGCCGACGACGCGGGTGCGCGGGTGGATGGCCTGCAGCCAGGTGGCGGTACCGGCGAGCAGGCCGCCGCCGCCGACGGGCACCACGATCGTGTCGGGCGCCTGCCCCAGCTGCTCGACGATCTCGGCGACGACCGTGGCCTGGCCCGCGACCGTGCGGGTGTCGTCGAACGCGGGCACGAGCGTCGCGCCGGTCTCCTCGGCCCATCGGGTGGCGGCGGCCGACGACTCGTCGTAGGTGTCGCCGTCGACCACCAGGTCGATCATCTCGCCGCCGAGCGCGACGATCCGCTCGCGCTTCTGGCGCGGGGTGGTCGACGGGATGACGACCCGCCCGTGCACCCGGTGCGCCGCACAGGCGAACGCGAAGCCCTGGGCGTGGTTGCCGGCGCTCGCGCAGACGACGCCGACCGCGCGTGACTCGTCGTCGAGCTGGCTGATGAGGTTGTAGGCCCCGCGCAGCTTGTAGGAGCGGCCGACCTGGAGATCCTCGCGCTTGAACCACACCTCGGTGCCGGTGGCCGCCGAGAGCCGGATGTTGCGCTGGAGCGGGGTGCGCTCGGCAATGCCCGACAGACGCTCCGACGCCTCGAGGACCTGCTTCTCGAACGTCGTACCGTGGCCGCGCACCATCGTCATCCCGATTCCTCGTCACCGATTGATCCGTCGATGGTAGGTGTCCCCGGCGTCCGGACCGGGGTCCACCCCGAGGGATCCCCGGGTCGCGTACGTCGGAACGCTGACGACGACACGCCGGCGCGCCCCTAGCGTCATCGGGGTGACCCCGAACGTCCGGTCGTGGTGGCCCCGGCCCACCGACGTCGCGCTGGCCGCGGCGCTGGGCGCGGCCTCGATCCTCGGCACGGCCCTGACCGCTCAGCCCGACGACCGGCCGTGGTGGCCCGGCGGCGCCGCGCTGATCGTCGCCGCCGCCCTCGCCCTCGTCTGGCGTCGCCGCGCGCCGGTGGCGGTGCTCGCCTCGACCTTGCTCACGGTCGCGCCCTACTACTGGATGGGCTACCCCGACGGGCCGGCGTCGTTGATGGTCGCCGTCGCCATGTACACGGTCGCCACCCGGCTCAGCTGGCCCCGGTCGGTCGGGATCGGCGTCCTGCTGTTCGTGGTGTGGCTCGGGCTGGAGCGCATCGTCGCGTTCCGCGAGGAGGTCGTCGCGCCCCCCGACCGCGACCGCCTCATGTGGATCATCGTCACGGTGGCGGTCGGCGTCGGGGTCGGCGGGCTGCGCCGCGGACAGACCGAGGCCGGCGAGCGGGCCGAGGAGCAGGCCCGCCGCCGCGTGGAGCAGGAGCGGCTGCGCCTCGCCCGCGACGTGCACGACGTCGTGTCGCACAGCCTCGCGATGATCGCGGTACAGGCCGGCGTCGGTGCCCACGTCGCCGACCGACGCCCGGAGCAGGCCGTCGCCGCGCTGCTCGAGATCAAGGAGGCGAGCCGGTCCGCGCTGGCCGAGCTGCGCGCCACCCTCGACGTGCTGCGCGAACCGGAGTGCCCGGAGTCGTCGGGTCTGGAGCGCCTCGACGAGGTCGCCCGGGTCGCGCGGCTCGCGGGCGTCGGCGTGGAGGTGCGCGGGAGTCCCGGCACCCTCGCCACGCCCGTCGACGACGCCGCGTTCCGCATCGTGCGCGAGGCCGTCACCAACACCGTGCGCCACGCGCGCCATGCGCGGCGGGTCACCGTGGACCTCGAGCGCGACGCCGCCGAGCTGCGGCTGCGGGTGGCGGACGACGGGGGACCGGCCGGCGCGATCACCCCCGGCAACGGGCTGCGGGGCCTCGCCGAGCACGCCGCGGTGCTCGGGGGGCGCTCCTCGGCGGCGCCGGGCTCCGACGGCTTCGTGGTGGAGGCCGCGCTCCCGCTCGCGAAGCCGGGCACCCAGTGATCCGTGTGGTGCTGGCCGACGACCAGCAGCTGATCCGCGCCGGCCTGCGCGTCCTGCTCGAGACCGAGGACGGCTTCGTGGTGGTCGGCGAGGCGGCCGACGGCGCGCAGGCCGTCGCGCTCGCCCGCGAGACCCGTCCCGACGTGGTCGTCATGGACGTGCGGATGCCCGGTGTCGACGGACTGACCGCCCTGGACACGATCGTCGCCGACCCCGCGCTGGCCGGCACCGCGGTGCTCGTGCTGACCACCTTCGACCTCGACGAGTACGTCTACCGCGCCCTGCGCGCCGGGGCCGCGGGGTTCCTGCTCAAGGACGGTGAGCCCGCCGACCTCGTCCGCGCGATCGCCCTCGTCGCCCGCGGCGAGGCGCTGCTCGCGCCCGCGGTGACCCGCCGCCTCATCGCCGAGTTCGCCGGACGCCCGGAGCCGCGGGTGCCCGCGGCGCGCCTCGACGTCCTCACCCCGCGCGAGCGGGAGGTCCTCGCCCTCGTCGGCGGCGGGCTGACCAACGACGAGATCGCCGCCCGCCTGGTGATCAGCCCGGCCACCGCCCGCACCCACGTGGGCCGCCTGCTGACCAAGCTCGACGCCCGCGACCGCGTCCAGCTCGTCGTCGTCGCCTACGAGAGCGGGCTGATCACCCCGAGGTGCGCTTCGCGCATGTGAGCAGTTTGGCGTGCTGGAGCACTCCGAAGTGCTCACATGCCCGCAGGGCACGTCAGGGTCCCTACGCCCCCGGGCGTACGACGCGGACACGTCGTCGCGACGACGACCGCCACCCCCGCCCGCCGCGACGCTCCTCGTCGTGTCCCCGTTGTCCCGCCGCCGCTTCCTCGGCGCCACGCTCGCCGCGGCCGGCGCCGTGGCCGTCAGCTCCGTCGCGGGGTGTGCGAACGGCAACCCCGGCGGCCGCCTCCTGGGAGCCGCGCCACGCCCCCTCGCGATCCCCCCGCTCGCCCCGTCGACCCGAGACGCCGCGGGTCGGCGGGTCGTCGAGCTCGTCGCCGCCCCCGGCACGAGCTCCTTCCTCCCCGGCGTCGCGACCCCGACCTGGGGCTACGGCGGCCTACCGTTCGGCGGCCCCACGGTGCGGGTGGCGCGCGGGGACGACGTCGTCCTCCGGGTGACCAACCGGCTGCCCGAGACCACGACCACCCACTGGCACGGGGCGAGCGTGCCCGCCCGCGCCGACGGCGGCCCGCACCAGCCGATCGCCCCCGGCGCCACGTGGGAGGCGTCCTGGCGCGTCGACCAGCCGGCGGCGACGCTCTGGTACCACCCGCACCCCCATGGGCAGACCGAGCGCCACGTCCACCGGGGGCTGTTCGGGCTGTTCCTCGTCGACGACGACGTCCGACTCGCGCTGCCGTCCGACTACGGCGTCGACGACGTGCCGCTCGTCCTCACCGACCGCAGCTTCGCGCCGGACGGGAGCTTCGACGAGCAGCACCGCAACAGCGTCGGCCTGCTGGGCGACACGGTGCTGGTCAACGGCACGGTCACGCCGTACCTCGAGGTCACCACGACCCGGATGCGCCTGCGCGTCCTCAACGCCTCGTCGGCGCGCAGCTACCGGGTGGCCTTCGACGACGAGGCGCCCCTGACCCTCGTCGGCACCGACGGCGGCCTGCTCCCGGCGCCGCGCACGGTCACCGGCGTCGTGCTGACCCCGGGGGAGCGGGCCGAGGTGGTCGTCGACGTCATCCCCGGCCGCCGGCGGGTGCTGCGCTCCCTGTCCCACGACCTGGGGGCGGTCAACGGGGTCGCGCGGGCGGCGGGTGCGGACGACTCCTTCGACCTCGTCGAGCTCCGCCCCGCCGCCCGCCTCGAGCCGTCGCCGGCGATCCCCGCACGCCTCTCCCGCGAGACGCCGCTCGACGAGGCCGCCGCCGCGCGGACACGGCGCTTCACGCTCTCGCACAACCGGATCAACGGCCGGGCGATGGACATGTCCCGGATCGACGAGGTCGTCCCCGCCTCGGCGACCGAGGTCTGGGAGTTCACCAACCGGCACACGCTGCCGCACAACATGCATGTCCACGACGCCCGGATGCAGGTGCTCGAGCCCGGGGTCGCGGCCGGCGACCGCCCCTGGAAGGACACGGTGGCCGTGCCCCCGGGGACCACCGTGCGCACGCTCGTCCGCATGGGCCCGCACACCGATCCGGAGGTGCCCTACATGCTCCACTGCCACCTGCTGCGCCACGAGGACGACGGCATGATGCTGCAGTTCCTCGTCGTCGGCGCCGGTCAGCGGCCCGCGACGACGATCGCAGGCCACGACCATGGCTGATCGCCTGGCCGTGGGCCTCTTCCGGATCGTCGTCGTGCTGCACGCGGCCATGACCGTCGTCCAGGCCGTCGCCGCGGGCGGCATCCTGCAGGCCTCCGCGGTCGGGCTGATCGTCCACCAGGCCGTCGGCGGGACGCTGCTGCTCGTCGCGATGATCCAGGTCCCCCTCGCCGTGCTCGCCTGGCGACCCGGTCGGCTCCCGGCCTGGCCGATCGCGGTCTCGACGGCGCTCGTCGTCGCGGAGACGGCCCAGGTCGCGCTCGGCTATTCGGGGGTTCTCGCGGTCCACGTCCCGCTGGGCGTCGCGATCGTCGGCACGGCGGTGACCCTGGCGGTCTGGGCGGTGCGCGCCCGGCCACGGGTCGCTGAGCCGCGCGATCGGCGGAGATCCCGAACCGTGGAGCGATCGTCTCGCTGAGCGGAGCGTTCGCTCCAGGGATCGAGATCTTCGACGCTCTCGAAGCCGAGATCACCGTCTCGGTGACGAAAGCACTCAGATCTGCGGACTTCCGTCACCAGAACCGCGATCACGCACCCCGGCCGCTCTCCCGGCTCGACGGGGCGCTGCGGGCCGCCCTCGATCTCTGACCCCTCGATCTCCAGCACCCGCCCCGCACCCCCGGAGCGCGCGGCGACCGGTCGATATCCTCGGTGCGTACCGCGAGACCCACCCCGGGGAGAGGACGTATGAGCGAGACGATCGAGTTCCAGGCCGAGGCCCGTCAGCTGCTCCAGCTGATGATCCACTCGATCTACTCCGACAAGGACGTCTTCCTGCGGGAGCTGGTGTCCAACGCCTCGGACGCGCTGGACAAGGTCCGGCTCGCGAGCTACGTCGACAAGGACGTCGCGGTCGAGACCGAGGACCTCCACGTCGACCTCGTCACCGACGCCGAGGCGCGCACGCTGACCGTGCGCGACAACGGCATCGGCATGACGCGCGAGGAGGTCGTCGAGCTCATCGGCACGATCGCGAAGTCCGGCACGGCCGAGATGCTCGCGTCGATGAAGGCAGCCGACTCCGAGGAGCAGACCGCCGAGCTGATCGGCCAGTTCGGGATCGGCTTCTACTCGAGCTTCATGGTCGCCGACCGCGTCGAGATGACCACCCGCAAGGCCGGCACCGCCGAGGGCGTGCACTGGGAGTCGGCGGGGGAGGGGACCTACACCCTCGACCCCGCCCCGGACGCCCCGCAGGGCACGGCGATCACCCTGCACCTCAAGCCCGAGGACGCCGAGGACTCGCTGCACGACTACGCGAACCCGGACACCGTGCGGCGCATCGTCAAGCGCTACTCCGACTTCATCACCTGGCCGATCCGGCTGAACCCGGGTGACGAGGAGGGCTCGCAGGCGCCCGTCAACTCCCGCAAGGCGCTCTGGGCGCGCTCGCAGTCCGAGGTCAGCGACGAGGAGTACGCGGAGTTCTACCGCCACGTCTCGCACGACTGGCAGGAGCCGCTGGAGACCATGCGGCTCTCCGCGGAGGGCACGTTCGAGTACCAGGCGCTGCTGTTCCTGCCGAGCCACGCGCCGATGGACCTGTTCATGCGCGAGCACACGCGCGGCGTGCAGCTCTACGTCAAGCGCGTGTTCGTGATGGACGACTGCGAGGCGCTCGTCCCCGAGTACCTGCGCTTCGTCAAGGGCGTCGTCGACGCGCAGGACCTCTCGCTCAACGTCTCGCGCGAGATCCTCCAGCAGGACCGCCAGATCCAGATGATCCGCAAGCGGCTGGTCCGCAAGGTCCTGCAGACCGTCAAGGCGATGCAGGACAACGAGCCCGAGAAGTACGCCACGTTCTGGCGCGAGCTCGGGAAGGCCGTCAAGGAGGGCCTGCTCTCCGACCACGACAACCAGAAGGCCATCCTCGACATCTGCTCGTTCCCGTCGACGGCGTCGGCCGACGAGCCGACGACGCTCGCGGCCTACAAGGCGCGCATGCCCGAGGGCCAGGACTCGATCTACTACGCCACCGGCGACTCCCGCTCGGGCCTGGAGAACTCCCCACACCTCGAGGCGTTCCGGGCGAAGGGCTACGAGGTCCTGCTGCTCACCGACCCCGTCGACGAGGTGTGGGTCGACGCCGTCTCCGAGTTCGACGGCACCCCGCTGGCGTCGGTGGCCAAGGGCGAGGTCGACCTCGGCGACGAGAAGGAGACCCCCGAGGGTTTCGACGACCTGCTCTCCTGGATGGGCACCGAGCTCGCCGAGGAGGTCAAGGAGGTCCGGCTGTCCTCGCGCCTGACCACCTCGCCCGCCTGCCTGGTCGGCGACCCCGGCGACCTCACCCCGACCCTGGAGAAGATGTACCGGGCGATGGGCCAGGAGCCGCCGAAGGTGAAGCGGATCCTCGAGCTCAACCCGACGCATCCGCTGGTCACCGGCCTGCAGTCCGCGCAGTCGGAGGGCAAGGCCGAGAAGGATTCTCGCCGAGCTGCTCTACGGCATGGCGTTGCTCGCCGAGGGCGGCGACCTCGCCGAGCCGGCCGCGTTCGTCACGACCCTGGCCGCCCGTCTGCAGAAGGCCCTCTAGTGGCCGACCCCACGGCCCCGGTGCTCCTGGGCGTCGACAGCTTCGTCGCCCGGACCACCGACCCGTCGTCCGGACGCGAGATCGGCCCGGAGGAGCGGTTCGAGCACCTCCTGGAGGAGATCGCGCTCGCCGACCGCGTCGGCCTGCACTCCTACGGGATCGGCGAGCACCACCGCAGCGAGTACTACGACGCCGCGCCCCCGGTGATCCTCGCGGCCGCGGCCGCGCGCACCGAGCGGATCCGCCTGCGCAGCGCGGTGACCGTGCTGTCCGCCGCCGACCCGGTGCGGGTGTTCCAGGAGTTCGCGACGATCGACCTGATCTCGCGGGGCCGGGTCGACCTCGTCGTCGGCCGCGGCTCGTTCGTCGAGGCGTTCCCGCTGTTCGGGCTCGCGTTCGAGGACTACGACGAGCTGTTCACCGAGAAGCTCGACCTGCTCCTGAAGATCAACGAGTCGCCGGTGGTGACCTGGTCGGGCAAGCACCGCCCGGCGCTGACCGCCCAGCCCGTCTACCCGCGGCCCGCCCAGGAACGGCTGCCGATCTGGGTCGGGGTCGGCGGGACGCCCGAGTCGTTCGCCCGGGCCGGGCTGCTCGGCCTGCCGCTGATGATCGCGATCATCGGGGGCGAGCCGAAGCAGTTCGCCCTGCTCGTCGACCTCTACCGACGAGCGGGCGAGCACGCCGGGCACCCGCCGGAGGCGCTGCGCGTGGGCCTGCACTGCTTCGGCTTCCTCGGCGACGACGTCGCCAAGGCCACGAACGCCTTCTACCCGGGGTGGGAGGAGATGTTCACGACGGTCGCGGCCGAGCGCGGCGGGATGCCGCCGACCCGCCGCGCGTTCGACGCCATGCGTGGCCCCGACGGCGCGTTCTTCGTCGGCGACCCGCGCACCGTGGCGGAGAAGGTCCTGCGCGTCTCCGAGCAGCTGGGCGGCGTGGAGCGGATCAACCTTCAGATGACCAACCCGCGCCTGGCGCACGAGGATTCTCCTGCACTCCATCGAGCTCCTGGGCACCGAGGTCACGCCGCTGGTGGCCCAGGGCTGACCTGCCCCAGACCCGAGCCTCAGACCCGCCCCTCGTAGTCGACCGAAGCGCCCGGCGCCTCGTCGCTGCCCGGGACGTCCGCCCCGGGCGCGGTCTGGTCGGCCTTCGCGACCTCGACGGTGACCTCGGCCGGCCCGGGGTCGGGGAGCCCGAAGCGCAGCGGGAAGGTCCGCTGCTCGCCGGGAGCCAGCGCCCCGGACGCGCCGTCGTCGACGGCCGGCGCCTCCCGGTCCTCCGTCGCCCCGGGCGCCCCCGGCACCGAGGCGTCGAACCCGAACCGGGACAGGTCCTCGACGACCGGGGTCCCGTTCCGGACCGTGACCGTCACCTCGAGGGCGCGCGGGAACGCCGCCCCCGCCACCGGAGCGCCGGCGACCGGAGCGGACACGGTCACCGCGTTGCCGTCGGCGAAGACGTGCGTCGCGCCGAACGCGAGCACCGGGCCGTCGGGCGTCTCCGGGGAGGCGGCGTCGTCCTCGGCCGGTGCCGTCGAGGCGGCGGCCGGTCCGGGCGCCGTCGAGGGAGCGGGGGCCGGGGGCGGCCCCGAGCCTGACGCGCAGCCCGCGCCGAGGACGAGCACGGCCACCGCCAGGGCCCCCGCTGTGACGTGGCCGCTCCTCGAGCTCATCGGTGTCCCTCCGTCGTCTCCGCCAACTCGCGGGCCGGATTGCCGCCCCACCGCTGGCCCGGGGGCACCTCCTCGCCCTTCATGAGGAAGGTGTCCGGAGCGAGGACGGCGTCGTCGCCGATCGTCGTGCCGTAGTGCACGAAGGCGCTCACGCCGAGCGTGCAGCGCGCGCCGATCCGCACGTGGTCGGACTTGAAGGCGCCGTCCTCCTGCGAGTGGCCCTGGAGCACCGTGCCCTCGTTGAAGGTGCACTCGTCACCGATCGCGGTGAAGGTGCGCTCCGTGAGGTTCACGCCGTCGTCGAAGACGCGCGCGCCGATCCGGACGCCGAGCATCCGCCAGACCAGGTTCTTGTAGGGCGTGCCGTTGAACAGCATCACCCAGTCCGGCAGGGCGACCTTCCAGAAGCGCTCGTGGCGCCAGAAGGCCCGGTCGTAGATCGACCGCCCCTCCGGGGCCCGGCACTGCAACCCGGCCACGCTCCGCTCCACGAGCACCAGCCACAGCGACCCCCACACGAGGGTCACCGCCTGGGCGACCACCATCTCGAGGGCGCCGAGCCGCACCGGTACGGCAGCGATGCACGCGACGATCGCGGCCATCCCGAGGAAGAGCCACCAGCGCACGAGCAGGTGCAGCGCCATCGTCACGCCGTTGTGCCGGTTCTTGCCGGCGACGCCGCGGGCCAGCTCCTCGGGGCTCCGGTCGAGGGCGCAGTCCCGGGCGACGGTCCGCGGGATCTCGAAGGCGGGGGAGCCGAGCAGGCCGACGCCCTCCCTGACCGGGCCGTCGATCGGGACCATCACCTTGGTGGCGAGCAGGCAGTCGTCGCCGGTACGGCCCTGCGCCGGGTAGGCGATCCGGTTGCCGAGGAAGTTGCGGGCGCCGATCGACGTGCGTGACACCCGGAACGACATGGCCGAATAGTCGGCGTTCATCACCGACAGCCCGTCCGCGACCACCGTGCCGGCGCCGACGTGGGTGAGGTACGGGCTCTCGTGCTTCACCGCCATCCCGAAGTTGGATCCGGTCTGGACGAGCGGGCGCATCCGGTAGCCGAGCCGCCCGAGGTAGTGGGCGATGGCCGAGCTGTCGCCGAAGAGGTAGGTGAACGCCATGACGTTGGTCAGCGCCGCCACCGTGCGGTGCAGCCAGAAATGCAGCCCGTAGAGGGGGTACACCCGGTCGGCCCGAATCCCGAGGGCGAGCAGCCGCGGCAGCGTCAGCACGATCAGCAGGCCGGCGAGCAGCACACCGAACACGGCGATCACCGACACGATGAGCGTCTCGGTCCAGAAGAGGCGGCTGGTCAGCGCGTCGGGACCGGGCTCGATGATCGCCCGCAGCTGGGGGATCTCCATCAGCAGCAGGGCCGCCCCGCCGACGGTGACGGGCAGCAGGACGGCGAGCAGGAACGTCAGCGAGACCAGTGAGTAGACGACCTTGCGGAGCCACCCGCAGGGCTGCGGGGCCACCGTCGGGAACGTCGTGTCGGTCGGCCGCGCCGGCGACCCCTGCCAGGTCTCGCCCGCGGGCACGGCCTGTCCGCGGTGCAGGGACGAGGCGTGGCCGACGGTGGCGCCATCGCCGATCGTGGTGTCGATGTCGAGCACCACGTTCTCGCCGACGACGGCGCCGGCGCCGATGGTCACCGCGCCGGTCCGGATGCGGCCGTCGTGGGCGCGATAGGCGGAGAGGAAGGTGTCCTTGCGGACCAGCGCGCCCGGGCCGACGGTCAGCAGGTCGGTGCACACGGGCACGTGCTCGGTGAGCAGCACCGCGCCCTTGCCGATCCGCGCTCCCAGGGCCCGGAGATAGAGCGGGTAGATCGGCGTGCCCGCGAACAGCACCAGCGGGTTGGTGCGCACCAGGGTCTTGACGATCCAGAGGCGCAGGTAGGCGACGCCCCAGATCGGGAACTCGCGGGGCTGCCAGCGACCGACGAGCAGCCACTTCAGCCCGATCGGCAGGAGCGACAGGACGGCGAAGCCGAAGGCACTGACGGCCACGGCCCGCGCGTAGAGGTGCAGCTCGTCGGGCGCGACGACCATCCACTCGAAGGCCCAGGTCGTGATGGTCGCGGCCACGTAGGTGTAGCCGAGGAAGAACAGCAGCTGGGCCGCACCGCACAGGACGTAGGCGAGTCGCCCGGCCCGGTGCGTCGGGGGCTCGGGCTCGACGGTCGCCGGGACGAGCTCCGTGGTCGTGGCGGGTGGAAGGGCGGGGGCGAGGGCGGCGGCGAGGCTCGCGATCGTCGGGTGGGTGTAGACGTCCTTGATCGCGATCGAGGGCAGGTCGGGGTGCTTGCGGACCCGGGCGCAGAACTTGGCCATGACCATCGAGTCGGCGCCGAGGTCGTCGAAGACGTGGGCGTCGGTGGGGACCTCGACGCGGTCCAGGACCGACGCGAGGATCTCGGCCAGCAGGTCCTCGGTACTTCCGGGCGCCGGTGTCGGCGCGAGGGCGGCGGCGAGGCTCGCGATCGTCGGGTGGGTGTAGACGTCCTTGATCGCGATCGAGGGCAGGTCGGGGTGCTTGCGGACCCGGGCGCAGAACTTGGCCATGACCATCGAGTCGGCGCCGAGGTCGTCGAAGACGTGGGCGTCGGTGGGGACCTCAGCGCGCTCGAGGACCCCGGCGAGCACCTCGGCGAGCAGCGCCTCGGTGCTCCCGGGTGCGACCGCGGGGCTCGCCGGGGCCGGGCGGGTCGAGAGCGGCACCAGGACACGGGGCCGCGGCCGGGGTCGGGGCGTCGGGCGCCTGACCGTCGGCGCGGGTGTCCGCACGATCCTCACCGGCACCACGCGGTGGATGCGGTGCCGCCCGCTGCGCGGCGCGTCGATGGGCGACCACCGCCGCTCGTCGCGGCGGAGTCGAACGGTCTCTTCCCGAGGTGTCACCGCTCCTCCTGGTCGGGGCGCCGAGGCACGGGTCAGGCCGACCGGACGTCGGCGGCGACCTCGACCGGCGGCTCGAGGACGCCGTCGCCGAAGTGCTCGCCGAGCCAGGACGGCGAGTAGACGGTGTCGAGGTAGCGCTCTCCGAGGTCCGGGGCGATGGCGACGGCCGTCAGGTCGGCCCCGCCGTGCCGGTCCAGCCACGCGGCGGCGCCGCTGACGACGGTCCCGGTGGAGCCACCGAACACGAATCCGCGCGCGGCGAGCCGGTGGCAGGTGCGGACCGCGTCCTCCTCCTCGACGTGGACGACGTCGTCGACCAGTGACGTCTGGAGCTGCGGCGGAGGCACGCTCATGCCGAGGCCCGGGATGAGCCGGCGACCGGCCGCGCCCCCGAAGCTCACCGAGCCCACGGCGTCGACGGCGACGATCCGCACCCGGGGGTTCCACCAGCGGAACCAGCGCGCGCAGCCCATCAGCGTCCCGGTGGTCCCCGCGCCGACGAAGAGGACGTCGAGGTCGGGGAACTGGCGGGCGATCGCGGGCGCCGTCGTGCGGTGGTGCGCCTTCCAGTTGTTGGGGTTGGCGTACTGGTCGAGCCAGACATAACGCGCGCTGGAGGCGCAGAGCCGGCGGATGTGATCGAGCCGGGCCCCCAGCAGCCCCGTGACCGGGTCCGGCTCCGAGACGACGTGGACGCCGCTGCCCAAAGCGTGGATGAGGCGGCGGGTGGTGTCGTTGCACCGGGGGTCGGTCACACAGAGGAACCGGTAGCCCTTGCTCGCGGCCGCCATCGCCAGGGCCACGCCGAGGTTCCCCGACGACGACTCGACGAGGATCGACCACTGGTTGAGCAGGCCCTCGCGCTCGGCCGCCTCGATCATCCCGACGGCGGCCTTCAATTTGATAGAGCCCGCGAAGTTGAATCCCTCGCACTTGAGGAAGAGCGAGTGGTCGACCACGGAATGCAGATCGACGAACAGGTCGTCCTCGTTGTACTGGAGAGGGTCGGAGATGATGGTCATGCCGCTTCCCTCCGTCGCGTCCTGGTGCGCACGGCCGTTTCCACGGAATGGGGCCGAGCGTGGGCGTGGGCGCCCCCACGACCCGGCGATCCGAGGTGGGGTCCGCCCGCACGCCGGCGCCGACGAGTAGATCGGTCTCCTCGCGATCTCTTCATGACGCCCCCCGGTCGCACCACCCTGTGTCGACTGTCATGGTCCAGTTCACCGGCGACCCTGCGCCCGTTACTCCATGTCTGAACTCCGTCCTTCTTTCACTCGTTCGGAGCTAGGAAACGATCGATAGCAACGCTCAGTGCTGCCACCTAGCCGTCGAACGCACACAATCGGTCACTGTTGGCGGCACCGAGCAGCGCGAACGGACGCTGACGGCGCTCCCGGAAGGCTGCCACGCAGAGCGTTGCCTCCAGAGCTCACTCGTCCGTCCGCTGGCTCAGCGGAGCGACCTTGTGACTCACCGTGCGTCTTGGCGGATCCCCAGGTCCGCCGTCACCCGAGTGGGTCGGCACCGGCTTCGGAGCGATAACGATTCCTTGTCCGCGCCACCGGTCGGGGGCACAGTCAACGTTCTTCCGCGGTGCACGGGGTGGCCGCCTCGCCGAGCAGGGCAGCGGCCTCGGTCCGTCGATCGGATCGGCGGCGGCCCACCACGCAGGAATGGTGCGCCGGAGCGCTCGGAGCAATGGGGGAAACCGTGGTCGTCGACGACCTCGACGTGCAGGCGGCGGAGGCGTCGCAGGGTCGGCCGCGAGCGCTCGAGGAATTGCTGGCCCGGCTGACCCCGATCGTGCACCGGTATTGCCGGGCCCGACTCGGGGGACGTGAGCGGCCGATCGTGTCGCCCGAGGACCTGACCCAGGACGTCTTGCTCTCCGTGATCACCGCCCTGTCCCGGTGGCGGCGCGAGGACGGCCCGTTCCTCGGCTTCGTCTACGGGATCGCCGCCCACAAGACGGCGAACGCCTTCCGGTCGCTCGGCCGCGATCGCAGCGCGGCCACGTCGGACGTCCCCGCGCTGCTCGAGATCACCGAGAGCGCCTCGGGGCCCGAGCAGCTGGCGGTGGACGCCGCGGTCCGGCACCGGCTGCACCTCCTGCTCGAGTGCCTCCCCGACCGGCAGCGCGAGGTCCTCCTCCTGCGCACGGTGGTCGGGCTGAGCGTCGACGAGGTCGCGGACGCCACCGGGATCACGCTCGGTGCGGTCCGCATCGCGCAGCACCGGGCGCTGTGCCGCCTGCGTCAGATGCTGGCGGTCGACGTCGCCGCCCGACGTTCGGGGAGGCGGGAGCTGGAGCCGGCCGACCGGGGTGTCTCCGGCACGCCGGCGGGTCATCGGAGCCGGGGATGACCACCGGCGGGCACGAACGGTGCCCCGACGCACCGTGTGACGACGACGAGTGTCCCCACGACGAGTGCCCGCACGACGAGTGGAGCGCCGACCTCGGGGCGGACGACGCCCTTCTCGACGGCATCGCCGTGGGCCGCGCCGTCGAGGAGCCGGTCGTCGGCGACCTGGACGAGGACGTCGAGCGGGAGCTCGCCGTCACGCTGATCGCGTGGCGCCTGTCCGTCCACCGGCACCCGGAGACGTGGTCGATGGACATCGACCGGGCCGCGGTGCTGATGACCCGTGCCCGCGCGACCTCACCCCGCCCCCGGCGGTTGCTCCCCGGCACCGCGGCGGCCGCCGCGGCCGTCGCGGCCGTCGCGGGCCTCGTCGTCGTGCTCCTGTGGGGCACGCCGGGCCCGGCCCCGGGCGCTCGGGAGGCGGACGCGCTGGCGACGTCGACCGACCTCGACCACGCCTCGGAGGCCCTGGACCGTGGCGACCTGTCGGAGGCACGGCTCGCGCTGGCCCGTGCCGAACGCCGGCTCCCGGCGGAATCGCAGGACCACACCGCTCGCGGGCTCCAGGTGCGGTACCGGGCGCTCCACGACGAGGTCCACGCCGGCAGCACGTCCCCTCGGAGCCGGACGCAGGGTCCGCGGGCCGGGTCCGGGTCGCGGAACGAGGCTGCCGGGCACACGCCACGCCGCTCGTCCCGCGCTCCGTCGTCGGGGACCGCCTCGGACCGGGCGACCACCGAGGGGCCGTCGACCGCCCGGTCCCGGACCGAGCGCCGGTCGGAACCTCCGACGGCGGAGCGGCCCCGGGTGGAGCGGCCCCGCGCGGAGCGGACAGAGCAGTCCGCTCCGTCCCGCGGCACGCCGACCGCGCCGGCAACCGCCGGGGACGCTCACCGGCCCCGGCCCGGCCACGACGAGCCGGACAGGACCGGGGTGACCCGCCCCGGTCAGGGGACGACGGGTCCATCGATCACCGACCGGAACAGCACCGACCGGAGCCGCACCGAGCCGTCCGAGGCGGATGAGCACGACGACCAGGATGAGGAGGACGACGAGGATCAGGAGGACGACGACCACGGGGACGACGACGACGAGGAGGACGACGACTGACGCGCCCGCGGACCGGGCCGATCCGCGCCAGCGGTTCGGTGTCTCCTCCTCGGCGTCGTGACGGGAATGAGTCCCCCCTCCCGTGAGCTGTGCACCACGGAGGCTGAGGAGGGATGTCGATGCGGGTCGCCGCGCTGCACACCGCCCCGGCCCGCAAGGCGCCGATGGTCGCGGCGGACCGGGTCGAGGCCGAGGCGGGGCGCGGTCTCGTCGGCGACCGGTACCACGGCACGCGCCACCGTCACGTCTCCGTCCAGAGCCGCGACGACCTCGCGGCGGCCGCCGAGGCGCTCGGCGCCCCCGTGCCCGAGGACCGGACCCGTCGCACCCTGACCCTCGACCACGGCGAGGTCCCGACCGAGCCCGGCAGCCGCCTGGTCGTCGGCGACGTCGTGCTCGAGGTCGTCCGCCGGGCGGCGCCGTGCCGCGTGATGGACGAGACGATCGGGCCGGGCGCGGCCCGAGCCATGCACGGCCGGGGCGGCGCGATCTTCCGCGTCCTGACCTCGGGCACGATCACGGTCGGCGACGAGGTCGAGTCCGCGAGCTGACCGCGTCAGGCGCACGGCCCGACGCCGGCGGTGATGCCGTCGTGGTCGGAACCCGCGAGGGGGAACCGTCGCGGGCCCTCGCCGCACCAGCCCGGACCGACCATCAGGTGGTCGATGCGCAGGAGGAACGCCTGCCACTGGGTCACCGAGGTGGGCCCGGTCCAGCCCTCGCGCATGACGTCGGTGAGCCCGGTGTCGTCGACCAGCAGCCGGTAGTCGCGGCCGCGGTCGGTCGAGTTGAGGTCCCCGGCCACCACCACGGGGCCCGGCTCGCGGGCGACGCGGTCCGCGAGGGCGACGACGAGGCGGCGGTGCTCGGCGGGGGTGGCCTGGTAGCTGCCGCCGCCGGTCCACCACGGGCGCGGCACGTGCATCGCGTAGAGCACGAACGGCGTCGGTGCGTCGACCGCCACCTGCAGCCCCGCCAGGTCCGGGCCGGTCCCGTCGAGGAGCCGCACCGGGAACCGGCTGTACACCCCGACCGACGGGGTCCCGCCGCTGGAGACGTGGTGCGGGTGGTCCTCGTCGAGCTCCCGATCGATGCTGCGGGTGTTCTCGACGACGACGAGCACGTCGGCGGCGGTCGCGCGCAGCGCGGGCAGCGTCGTCTCGAGACCGGTGACGTTGGCGCTCGCCACCGTCACCGCGGCGCCGGGCCGGACCGATGCGGTGTCGACCGGTGTCCACGGGCCGACCACCGACACCGCCCCGGCGACCAGCACGGACACCGCGGCGACGAGGCCGCGCTGCCGGCCGACGACGAGGGCGACGACCGCCGCCACCACGGCGAGCACCGGGAGCACGATCGCCACGACGTCGCCGACGAGGCCCAGCTCGTCGCGCAGGAGGAACCACGTCCAGGGCACGACCGCGAGGAGCAGCCAGAATCCACCACGGACCCCGTGGCGCTCGGCGCGACGGGGGCGCGACGACGTCCCCCCGTGCGTTCGGCATCCCAGCGACGACAGTACCGATTCAGCGCCGGCGTCACGGCCGACGGCTCAGCCGACCTCGATCACACCGAAGCGCGCGCCCGCGGGGTCGGCCAGGGTGGCGTGACGCCCGCGCGGTCCCGGCGCCGCCGGCGTCACGACCTCGCCGCCGGCCCCGCGGGCCGCCTCGACGGCGGCGTCGACGTCGGCCGCCGCGAAGAACGGGAGCCAGTGGGGCAGGGCGTCGCCGGCGAGTCCGAGACCCGCGACCGGCGCGCCGTCCACCAGGCCGTGCAGGTGGCCCGGCTGGTCGCCCCCGTCGACGAACCCCCACCCGAGGAGCTCGCGGTAGAAGGTGCGCGTGGTGCCCGGCTCCGCCGAGGCCGCCTCGGCCCAGCACAGCCGTCCGGCCGACGGCGCCGGGATCCCGTCGTCGGACTCCCACAGGCCCACCACGGCCGCGCCGGCGTCGACCGCGACGAGCAGCCGCCCGCCTGCGCCGTCGTCCTCGGGGCCGTGCAGCACCTGCCCTCCCAGTTCCTCGAGCTGCTCGGCGGCCGCGTCGACGTCGTCGACGGCGAGGTACAGGGTCCAGACCGGGGGCGCCGCGACACCCGGCGACCCGATCGCGGCGACGGGGCGCCCGCCGCCGCGCAGGACGCGGGCCTGGTGGTCGGCGACGACCTCCGCGTCGACGGACCAGCCGAGCACCGTGGCGTAGAACGGGGTCACCGCGCCGGGATCGTCGACGTCCAGCTCGGCCCAGCAGGGCACGCCGTGCGCCCGATCCGTTGCTGCCATTCCGCACTCCTCGCCACGATGACGCGACGAGTGTGGGCGCCCCGCGAAGATCGGGGAAGGAGGGAAGAGGAGTGTGTCCGAGGGGGGACTTGAACCCCCACGCCCTACTAGGGCACTAGCACCTCAAGCTAGCGCGTCTGCCATTCCGCCACTCGGACCTGCGGGAACACAGCCTAGACGACGCCGCGCGGTCCGATCACGGTGGGTGGCAGGATGCCGCGCATGGGTCGTGCCGAGGACGAGGTCGTGTCGCTGACCAGCGAGCTCATCCAGATCGACAGCCAGAACACCGGAGAGCTCGCGACGACCACGGGCGAGGCCGAGGCCGCCGCCTACGTGGACGCGAAGTTGCGCGAGGTGGGGCTCGAGACCGAGGTGATCGAGTCCGGGGCTCCCGGGCGGCACAACGTGTTCGCGCGGCTGAAGGGCGCCGATCCCGAGCGCCCCGCGCTGCTCGTGCACGGGCACCTCGACGTCGTGCCCTTCGACGAGAGCGAGTGGTCGGTCCACCCGCTGTCCGGCTCGGTCCAGGACGGCTATGTCTGGGGCCGGGGCGCGGTGGACATGAAGGACATGGACGCGATGATCCTGGCGCTCGCGCGTCAGTTCGCCGCCGAGGGCACCGTCCCCCCGCGCGACATCGTGTTCGCGTTCCTCGCCGACGAGGAGGCCGGCGGCGCCTACGGCGCGCACTGGCTCGCCGAGAACCGCCCCGACCTGTTCGCGGGCTGCACCGAGGCGCTCGGCGAGGTCGGCGGCTTCTCGCTGACCCTCGGTGAGGACGTCCGCGTCTACCCCGTGATGACCGCGGAGAAGTCGATCGCCTGGATGCGGCTGCGCGTGCGCTCCCGTCCGGGGCACGGGTCGATGATCCACGACGAGAACGCCGTGACGATCCTCGCCGAGGCCGTCGCCCGGCTGGGCCGCCACCGCTTCCCGCTGGTGCTCACCGAGTCGGTGCAGGGCTTCTTCGACGAGATCACGAAGCTCACGGGCATCGAGTTCCCGACCGACTCCGCGGCCGCCCTCGACGGTGCGGTGGCGAAGCTCGGCGGGGTCGCCCGCGTGGTCGGCGCGACCACCCGCGACACCGCGAACCCGACGATGCTCTCGGCGGGCTACAAGGCGAACGTCATCCCGTCGGTCGCCGAGGCCACCATCGACTGCCGCGTGCTGCCGGGGCGCCAGGAGGCCTTCGAGCGCGAGCTCGACGAGATCCTCGGCCCCGACGTCGAGCGCGAGTGGATCCGCAACCTGCAGGCCGTGGAGACGAGCTTCGACGGCGAGCTCGTCGACGTGATGACCCGCGCGGTGCAGGAGGAGGACCCCCAGGCCCACACGCTGCCCTACATGATGTCCGGCGGGACCGACGCCAAGGCGTTCGAGAAGCTCGGGATGCGCTGCTTCGGGTTCGCGCCACTGCGGTTGCCCCCGGACCTCGACTTCACCGCGCTCTTCCACGGCATCGACGAGCGCGTGCCGGTCGACGCGCTGCAGTTCGGGACGCGGGTGCTCGAGAAGATCCTGCGCCGGTGCTGAGCGACGGAGCATCCGTCGCCCCGCCGCCGCTGCACGGGGACGGCTGAGCGTGCGCGCCTGGCGGGTGCCGCGGTACGGGCCGTTCGACGAGGTGCTGGAGATCGCCGACGTCTCGCGCCCCTCGCCGGAGGACGGGACGCGCGTGCGGGTGGCGGCCGCGGCCCTGAACTTCGCCGACATCCTGTACACCGCCGGCGAGTACCAGGAGCGCGTGCCGCCGCCGTTCACCCCCGGCCTCGAGGTGGCGGGTGTGACCGACGACGGCCGGCGGGTGTTCGGTCCCGTGACGATGCCGCACGGCGGCTTCGCCGAGGAGGCGGTGCTGCGCACGACGTGGCCGTGGCCCGAGGGGATGAGCGCGGCCCAGGCCGCCGGCTTCTTCGTGGCGTACCAGACCGGCTGGTGCGCGCTGCACCACCGCGCGACGCTGGGGGCGGGCGAGACGCTGCTCGTCCTGGCCGCCGCGGGCGGGGTGGGGGCGGCCGCGGTGCAGCTCGGGAAGGCCGCCGGGGCTCGGGTGATCGCGCAGGTGGGCGACGAGGCCAAGGCGGCGGTGGTGCGGGCGCTGGGGGCGGACGAGGTGGTCGTGGGTCATGACGACCTGGTCACCGCCGTGCGCGACCTCACCGACTCCCGCGGCGCCGACGTCGTCTACGACCCGGTGGGCGGCGACCTGTTCGACGCGGCGCGGCGGGTCGTGGCGTGGGAGGGGCGGCTGCTGGTGATCGGCTTCGCCGGCGGGCGCATCGCCGACGCGCCCACCAACCACGCGCTGGTGAAGAACTACGGCGTGCTCGGCGTGCACTGGGCGGCCTACCAGCAGCGGGCGCCGGAGCTCGTTCAGGCCTGGCAGCGAGAGATCGAGGCGCTCTGGGACCGGCGGGCGATCGACCCGCTCGTCGGCGCCGAGTACGCCTTCGAGGACCTGCCGGCGGCGTTCACCGAGCTCCAGGCGCGCCGGACCACCGGGCGCGTGGTGCTCCTGCCGCCGAGCTGAGATGGGGGCTTTTCTGACGTTGAACGTCAGCGTGGCCCCCAGGCTGACACGGAGGTGTCAGGTCGCGAGGCCGGCCTGGAGGGCGCGGGAGACCTTGCGGCGCAGCCAGACCTTCCGGGTCCCGTCGCTGTAGAGCAGCGTCCGGGCGAGCTCCCAGCCCCCGAACTCGGCACGGATGCCGAGCTGCACGGTGGCCGAGATGCGTGTGATGTCCGGGGGGAGGCGGACGGGCTGATATTCCCAGTCGCCGTCCACCACGGGCTCCCCGATGAGCGCACCCTCATCACCAGCATCGTTCACGAGCTGATCACCTCCGGGACACGTGACGGAGCGACGTCCACCGTACGCACCCGATCGCTCTCCGCGCACGTACCGCGACGCCGGTGTGGATCACTCCCAGGGCGGGGTGTCCGGCTCGTCGGTCTCGTCGTCGGGGACGGTGGGGGAGCTGACGTCGTCGAGGGCGCCGCGGATGGCCGGGGGCAGCACGAGGTCCTCGGCGGCCAGCGAGCCCAGCAGCTGGGCCCCGTCCCGCGCGCCCACCACCGGGGCCACGACCCCGGGCCGGTCGCGCACCCACGCCAGCGCGACGGCCAGCGGCGAGGTGCCGAGCCCGTGCGCCGCCGTGACGACGGCCTGCACGATGCGCGCGGTGCGCTCGGTGCGGTGCCGCCCCACGTAGCCCGCCAGGTGCTCCGATGCGCCGCGGGAGTCGGCGGGGACGCCCTCGCGGTACTTGCCGGTGAGCACCCCGCGGCCCAGGGGAGCCCAGGGCAGCAGCCCCAGCCCGTGGTGACCGGCGGCCGGCAGCACCCCGTCCTCGACCGTCCGTTCCAGCAGCGAGTACTCCGACTGCACGGACACCAGCGGCAGCGACGTCAGGGCCTGGCGGGTCGCGGCCGAGGCGACCTGCCAGCCCGCGTAGTTCGCGATCCCGGCGTACCGGGCCCGTCCCGTGGTCAGCGCCACGTCGACCGCGGCGAGGGTCTCCTCGAGCGGCACGTCGTCGTCCCACCCGTGCAGCTGCCAGAGGTCGACGTAGTCGGTGTTCAGACGGTCCAGCGAGTCGTCGAGCGCCGTCAGCAGCGCGCCCCGCGAGGCGCCACCGCCGAACGGCCCGTCCTCGCGCCGCGCCCCGGCCTTGGTGGCCACGACGACCTCGCCCCGGGGGATGACGTCGTCGAACAGACCGCCCAGGATCCGCTCGGCCTCGCCACCCGCGTAGACGTCCGCGGTGTCGACCAGGGTGCCGCCGGCGTCGAGGAAAGCGAGCAGCGACGCCCCCGCCTCGTCGGCGTCGGTGTCGCGGCCCCAGCTCATCGTGCCGAGCGCCAGGCGCGAGACCCTCAGCCCGCTCGTGCCCAGCCGTCGCTGTTCCACAATCGGCCAGCTTACGAAGGCGTCACGACCACCTCCGAGGGGCCCGAGGGGGAGGCGGGCACGGGGGGACCGTGGACTACCGTCCGTGCCCGTGCAGGTGGGTGCCCCGATGGGCTGGCTCGAGGCCGTGGTCCTCGGGATCGTGCAGGGACTGACGGAGTTCCTGCCGGTCTCCTCGTCCGCGCACCTGCGCATCACCTCGGCGTTCTTCTTCGGCAACGACGCCGGCGCGGCCTTCACCGCGGTCACCCAGCTGGGCACCGAGACCGCGGTGCTCATCTACTTCTTCAGCGACATCTGGCGCCTGCTCAGGGCCTGGTTCGTGGGCCTCGCCCGCAAGGACGAGCGCGGCTACGACTACAAGCTCGCCTGGTACGTGATCCTCGGCTCGATCCCGATCGGCGTCCTCGGGCTCGCGTTCGAGGACGTGATCAAGGGCCCGGCCCGCAACCTGTACCTCAACGCGACCGTGCTCATCGTGTTCGCCCTCGTCCTCGCCGCCGCCGAGCACTACTCGCGGCAGCGCCGCGGCCCCGACCAGCTCACGCTGCGCGACGGGATCGTCATGGGCTGCGCGCAGGCGATGGCGCTGATCCCCGGCGTCTCACGGTCGGGCGGCACGATCAGCGCCGGGCTGTTCCTGGGCCTCGAGCGCGCCGTCGCCGTGCGGTTCTCGTTCCTGCTGGCGCTGCCCGCGGTGTTCGCGTCGGGGCTGACCCAGATCCCCGACATCCTCGAGCCGTCCGCCGCCGACGTGCAGGGCAGCCTCGTGGTGGTCCCGAGCATCCCGCAGATGATCGTCGCCACGATCATCGCGTTCGTCCTGGGCTATGCCTCGATCGCCTGGCTGCTGAAGTTCGTCGAGAACCACACGATCTACGTCTTCGTCTGGTACCGGGTGCTGCTCGGGCTCGCCGTGCTGCTCGCCGTGAGCAACGGGGTCGTCCCCGCCACGTAGTGTCGATCCCGTGACAACGGTGATCCTTCTGCGGCACGGCCGGTCGACGGCCAACGTGTCGGGTGTGCTCGCCGGTCGCAGCACCGGCGTCGGTCTCGACGACCACGGCCGCGCGCAGGCCGAGAAGCTGGTCGACCGGCTCGCCGAGCTGCCCCTGGCCGCCGTGGTGACCTCGCCGCTGCAGCGCTGTCAGGAGACGGTGGCCCCGCTGCTGGCCGCCCGCGGCCTGGAGGCGACGGTCGAGGACGACCTGTCCGAGGTCGACTACGGCGACTGGACGGGGCGCAAGCTCGGCGAGCTCGGCAAGGAGGACCTCTGGAAGGTCGTCCAGGCCCACCCGTCCGCCGCGGTGTTCCCCGGCGGGGAGGGCCTCGCGGCCATGCAGTCCCGCGCGGTCGCGGCGATCCGCCGGCAGGCCGCGCGCATCGGCGCCGAGCACGGCGACCGCGCCCTGTGGGTGGCCTGCAGCCACGGCGACGTGATCAAGGCCGCGGTCGCCGACGCCCTCGGTCTGCACCTCGACTCGTTCCAGCGCATCGTCGTCGACCCCTGCTCGGTGAGCGTCATCAGCTACACGCCGACCCGGCCCTTCGTCGTGCGGGTCAACGACACCGGCGGGGACCTGTCCGCCCTGGTCCCGAAGCCGGAGAGCGAGGAGTCCGACGGCTCGTCCGACGCCGCCGACGACCCCACCGCGGCCACCTCGGGGGACGACGCCGTGCCCGCGGCGGCCACCGTCGGAGGGTCGACCGGAGTAGCATGAGAGCGCCGTTGACGCCAGGGGATCCGTACCTCCTCCAGCGGCGTCCCTCCGTGAGTCCTACGATCGAGAAGCCATGCCCAGGGTGATCCACGTCTTCCGCCAGCCCGACCGGTTCGTCGCCGGCACCGTCGGGCAGCCCGGCGAACGCTCCTTCTACCTCCAGGCCACCGAATCGGCCCGGAGGGTGAGCGTGCTGCTCGAGAAGCAGCAGGTGTCGGTGCTCTCGGAGCGGATCGGCACCCTGCTCGAGGAGGTCTCGCGGCGCTTCGGCGCGGACGTCCCCGTCTCGGTGCCCGAGGACGAGGTCGACACCTCGCCGCTCGAGGTGCCGGTGGAGGAGGAGTTCCGCGTCGGCACCATGGGGCTGGGCTGGGACGCCGAGTCCAAGAACGTCGTGGTCGAGCTGCTCGCGGTCACCGAGGAGGAGATCGACGAGTCGGTCGTCCTCGACGACACCGACGAGGGCCCCGACGCGTTGCGCGTGTTCCTCTCGCCCGCCGGCGCCCGCGCGTTCGCCACGCGCGCCGAGCGTGTGGTCGGCGCCGGACGGCGTCTGTGCCCGCTGTGCACCCAGCCGCTCGACGCCTCCGGCCACGTGTGCCCGCGGCAGAACGGCTACCGACGCGTCGCCTCCCCCGAGTAGGCGCGTGAACGGGGACACGGGCGCGAACGGGTCGACCTCCGAGGACCGGGAGCTGTTGCTCCACGGGCGGATGGAGGTGGAGGGCCGTCTCACGGAGGCCTCCAACACCACGCTGCTGTGCGTCATCGACTTCAACGGTGTCGAGGGCCGCTGCGTCTACAAGCCCGTGCGCGGTGAGCGCCCGCTCTGGGACTTCCCGGACGGCACGCTCGCCGGTCGCGAGGTGGCGACCTATCTGGTCAGCGAGGCGGCCGGGTTCGGGGTGGTGCCGACGACCGTGCTGCGCGACGGCCCCTTCGGCCCCGGCATGGTCCAGCGCTGGATCGACACCGACGAGGAGCGCGAGCTCGTCGACGTCGTCCCGGCACGATCGGTCGGCCAGGGCTGGCGCACCGTCCTGCGCGCCCGCGACGCCGCCGGCGACCCGGCGCTGCTCGTGCACGCCGACGACCCGGCCCTGCGCCGCATGGCGGCGCTCGACGTCGTCGTCAACAACGCCGACCGCAAGGGCGGGCACGTGCTCGCCGGCGTCGACGGCGGCGTCTACGGCGTCGACCACGGCATCTGCCTGCACCGCGAGGAGAAGCTGCGCACGGTGCTCTGGGGCTGGGTGGGCGAGCCGCTCTCCGACGACGTCGTCGACGGCCTGCGCCGCCTGCGCAAGGCCCTGTCCCCGGGCAACAAGGCGGGGCTCGACGACACCCTGCACGAGCACCTGACCCGCGCGGAGGTCTCGGCCCTGCGCTCACGGCTGTCGAAGCTGCTCGACGCGAACGAGCTGCCCGCGCCGGGAGGACGCTGGCCCCCGATCCCGTGGCCGGCGTTCTGAGCCGCCTGCTCCCGCCCCGCCGGGATGCGCGCTGGCCGCGCGACTTCCACCACCGCCGCACGTCGGACCTGCTGAGCCCACGGCAGGCCTACGAGCTGCTGCGCGCGTTCCCGCCCCGCGCCGAGCGCGACGGGTCGGGCGTACCGGTCGTCGACGCCCTCCCGCTCCCGCCCGCCGGGCCCGGCGAGATCTCGGTGACCTGGCTCGGGCACGCCTCGACGCTGCTGCGCGTGGACGGTGTGACGCTGCTGGTCGACCCCGTCCTCGCGGGCGGCATCCCCGGCGCGGGCACCCGCTTGCGGCCCTCCCCGGTGACCCCCGAGGAGCTGCCGCCGGCCGACGCCGTGCTGCTGAGCCACGACCACTACGACCACCTCGACGCGCCGACCCTGCGCCGTCTCCCGCGCTCGACGCGCGTGCTCGCCGGTGGCGGCAGCAGGCCCCTGCTCGCCCGGCTCGGGTTCACCGACGTCACCGAGCTGGACTGGTGGGAGGGCGTGGAGGTCGGCGGGGTCACCGTCGAGTTCGTCCCCGCCCACCACTGGTCGCGGCGCACCCTGCTCGACACCTGCCGGCGGCTCTGGGGCGGCTGGGTGGTGACGGGGTCCCACGGGCGCAGCGTGGTCCACGCCGGCGACACCGGCTACGGCCCGTTCCCCGCGCGGATCGGGGCGCGGCACCGCGACCTCGGCCACGACCTCGCCGTGGCCGTCCTCCCGGTCGGCGCCTACGCGCCCCGCCACCTGCTCCGCGGCGTGCACATGGATCCGGCCGAGGCCGTGCGGGCCGCGGGCGACCTGGGCGCGCGGCACGTCGTGCCGATCCACTGGGGCACGTTCGTGCTCTCCGGCGAGCCGGTCACCGAGCCGCACGAACGCGTGCGCGCCGAGTGGGTGCGCGCCGGACGCGACCTCGCGGACCTCTGGGATCTCCCGATCGGCGGGACGCGGGCCCTGTGACCGCCCCACTGTGAGCACTGCCGTCCCCCCACGCCGGTCCGGGCGGGCTCTCGTGGTGTGGGGCGTCGCGGTCCTCGCGTACGTCGCCGCGGTGCTCGGGCGGTCGTCGCTGGCCGCCACCGGCGTCACCGCGGCCGAGCGCTTCGACGTCTCGTCCGGCGTGCTCTCGCTGCTCGCCGTGGTGCAGCTCGCGGTCTACGCGGCGCTGCAGGTGCCCGCCGGGGTGCTCGTCGACCGCGTCGGACCGCGGCGGGTGATCGCCGGCGGGGCGGTGCTGGTCGCGGTCGGGCAGGCGGTGCTCGCGCTCGCCGCGCCGTTCTGGCTGGCGGTGGTCGGGCGGATGCTCGTCGGGGCCGGGGACGCGGTGACCTTCGTCAGCGTCCTGCGCCTCATCCCGGCCTGGTTCCCCGCCCGCCGGGTGCCGGTCTACAACCAGCTCGCGGGCATCCTCGGCCAGCTCGGGCAGGTGATCTCGGCGATCCCGCTCGCCGCGCTGGTCGTCGGCACGGGCTGGGCGCCCGCGTACCTCGCCGCAGGCGGGACCTCGGTGCTCGTCGCCGTGCTCGTGCTGGTCGTGGTCCGCGACGGTCCGGCGGGGACGTCTCCACCCGCGCCGGCGGTCGCGGGCGGGCTGGGGGCGGCGGTGCGCGAGCCCGGGGTGCGGCTGGCGTTCTGGTGTCACCTCGCCGCGCCGTTCCCGGGCAACGTCTTCGGGCTGCTCTGGGGCTTCCCGTTCCTCACCGGCGGCGAGGGCGTCGGGAGCGGGACCGCCCGCGGGCTGCTCGCGCTCTACGTCGGCGCGGGCATCGTCGTCGGCCCGCTGCTCGGGGTGCTGGCCGGGCGGTGGCCGCAACGCCGCGTCCGGCTGATCGTCATCTCCGTCCTCGCGCAGGCGACCGCGTGGCTCGTCGTCCTCGCCTGGCCCGGCCCGGCACCGATGGGCCTGCTCGTCGGGCTCGTCGTCGTGCTCGGCGGCGGAGGTCCGGCGTCCCTGGTCGCCTTCGACCTCGCCCGCGCCGCCGTCCCGCCCGCACGGCTCGGGCGGGCCTCCGGGATCGTCAACGTCGGCGGCTTCGTCTCGACCATCACGGTGGTGCTGTGCGTCGGCCTCGCCCTCGACCTGCTGGGCGCCGGGACCCCGGACGCCTACGACCTCACGGCCTTCCGCGTCGCGATGCTCGTGCAGGTCCCGGTGTGGATCGTCGCGCTGGCGGGGATCGCGCTGTCGGCGCGCCGGGTTCCTCAGTCCGCCGCCGACGGGAAGCGGGGCTCGCGCTTCTCGCGCAGTGCCGTGTAGCCCTCGACGACGTCGGGGCCGAGGAACGTGAGCATCTCGTAGGCCGCGGACTGGTCGAACGTCGGCCCGGCGGCGCGCAGCCAGTTGTTGAGGCTGCGTTTGGTGAGCCGGATCGCCTGCTGGGAGCCGGTGCCCAGGGTGTCGGCGACGCGCAGGGCCTCGTCGAGCACCTGGTCGCGGGGCAGCGCCTTGGCGACCATCCCGAGGCGCTCGGCCTCGGCGCCGGTGACCATCTCGCCGGTGAGCAGGTAGTACCGCGCCTTCGCCATGCCGGCCAGCAGCGGCCAGATGATCGCGGCGTGGTCGCCGGCCGCGACGCCGAGCTTGACGTGCCCGTCGCCGAGCTTGGCGTCCTCGGCGACGATGGCGACGTCGGCGAGCAGTGCGACGACCACCCCGGCCCCGACCGCGACGCCGTTGATCGCCGAGACGATGGGCTTGTCGCAGTCGATGATGTTGTAGACCAGGTCGGACATCTCGCGGAGCATGTGCTGGACGCGGTCGTAGTCGCCGGCCATCCGCTCGACCATCGCCAGGTCGCCGCCCGCGGAGAACGCCCGCCCGGCGCCGGTGATCACCGCGACGCGGGTCCGCTCGTCGGCGCTCACGTCCCGCCACACCCGGGCCAGCTCGTTGTGGAGCCCCTCGTCGGCGGCGTTGTACTTGTCCGGACGGTCGATGGTGATCAGAAGGACGCCGTGGTCGCGGCGCTCGAACGTCAGCTGCTCGTAGTCCTGGAAAGGGTCCTCGAAGGGCACGCGGAACTCCTCGGTGGTCGTGGGCGTCGTCAGCTCATCGAGAGTCCGCCGCTGACGGACAGGGTCTGGCCGGTGATGTACGCGGCCTCGTCGGAGGCCAGGAACGCGACGGCGTTGGCGAGGTCGGCGGGCTGCGCGAGCCGGCGCAGCGGGATCGCCTTGATCAGCGCGTCGCGCAGCTTCGGGTTGTCCTCGGTGACCGACGCGAACAGGGCGGTGTCGGTCGGGCCGGGGCACACGCAGTTGACGGCGATCTGGTGGCGGGCCATCTCACGGGCGGTGGTCTTGGTGAACGCGATGATCCCGCCCTTGGCCGCCGAGTACACCGCCTCGCCCGACGAGCCGACGCGGCCGGCGTCGGAGGCGAGGTTGACCACCCGTCCGCCGCCCTGCTCCACCATGATCGGGAGCACGGCCTTCGAGGTGTGCAGGACGCCGTAGAGGTTGATCCCGATGATCCTGTCCCAGTCGGCGGGGTCGGAGTCGACGAACGGCCCGACCTTGTCGTAGCCCGCGTTGTTGACCAGCACGTCGATGCGGCCGAAGCGGTCGTGGACGGCGGCGACCATGGTGTCGACCGACTCGCGGGAGGCGACGTCGGCGGCCTGGCCGATCGCATCCCCGCCCAGGACCTGAGCGGTCTCCGCCGCCGTGGCCTCGTCGACATCACTGGCCACCACGGTGGCGCCCTCGGCGGCGAGCTTCTCGGCGATCCCGCGTCCGATCCCGCGCCCGGCTCCGGTCACGATCGCGATCTTCCCGTCCATCCTGCCCATGGGCTGGCCTCTCCTCGCTCGCGTGACGGCGGCACGGAGCGAAGCGGACGCGCGCCGTGGTGCGCAAGCGGGAGCGTCGAGCATGCGGAGGTCGACATCTCCGTGAGAGATGCTTCGAGAACCGAAGCGTTTCCCGCCGACGTCATCTCTCCGGGGCTCAGCCCTGCCCGGTGAGGCGGGCGTAGACGATCAGGTCGTCCCCGGCGGCGGCGCCCCCGTAGGCGATGAGTCGCAGCTCGGCGTCGCCGGTGTCGGCGTGCACCTCGCGGGCCGGGAACTTCACCGGGGAGACCTGCACGGTCCCCGTGACCGTGAAGACCGCCGTCGAGCCGTCGCGGCGCCGCACCGTGATCCGGTCGCCCGCGGTCGCGTCCGCGAGGCCGGCGAAGACGCCCCGGCGCCCGTTGCCATCGACGCGGCCGACGGGCACAGCGGGGCCGCGCGCCCCGGGCGCAGGACCGGGGCGGAACCAGCCGGCCTGCTCCGGGGCGTCCACCGAGGGGGCCGCGACCCGGAGCTGCCCGTCGACCTCCTCGCCCGCCCCCACCGGCACGAGCGACGAGCAGGCGTCGATGCGGTCGACCGTCAGCTCGACAGGGTCGGCCGCGCGCATCGGCGTCGGGTCGGGGTGCCAGGACGCGGCGCTCGGCGGGCAGGGGTCGGGCGGGCGCTCCGCGGTCGCGACCCCCGTCGCCACACCCATCACGGCGCACCCCGCGCTGAGGAGGAACGCCGCGATCGCCAGCACACGGTTGGCGAGCGACGGCGCCGGACGGGGCGTGACCGGTCGACGGTGCCGCCCCGCGGCCGTCGCACGCGCCATGTTCCCCCCACGGATCGCGATCACTCCTGTGACCGTCGAGAGTGCACGCTGCGTGACCGGACGTCAGGAGCCACCTTCGGGTCACCGCGCTCCGCGCGCGATCTCCGTTCACGGAGGCCGGATCGCCGTCGCGGACGTAGCGTGGAGGAGTGAGCACCCCTTCCGCTCCTGCAGATCTCCCCACCACCGCCGGTGAGCTCGCGCGCAGCGGCCACCCGGCGGCGACGCTCAAGAGCGTCCGTACCGAACTGCGTGACAACCTCCTCGCCCGGCTGCGTGCCGGCGCGGACCCGTGGCCGGGGATCGTCGGGTTCGACCGCACCGTGCTCCCGCAGTTCGAGCGCGCGGTGCTCGCCGGGCACGACGTGGTGCTGCTCGGCGAGCGTGGGCAGGGCAAGACGCGCCTGCTGCGCAGCCTCGTGGCCCTCCTCGACGAGTGGACCCCGGTGATCGCCGGCTCCGAGATCGGCGAGCACCCCCGCGAGCCGATCACGCCCGCGAGCCGTCGCCGCGTCGCCGACGAGGGCGACGACCTGCCGATCACCTGGCGGCACCGCTCCGAGCGCTACGCCGAGAAGCTGGCCACCCCGGACACCTCCGTCGCCGACCTCATCGGCGACGTCGACCCCGTCAAGGTCGCCGAGGGCCGCAGCCTGGGCGACCCCGAGACCATCCACTTCGGCCTCGTGCCGCGCGCGCACCGCGGCATCGTGACGATCAACGAGCTGCCCGACCTCGCCGAGCGCATCCAGGTCGCGCTGCTCAACGTCATGGAGGAGCGCGACATCCAGGTACGCGGCTACACGCTGCGCCTTCCGCTGGACATCATGCTCGTGGCCAGCGCGAACCCCGAGGACTACACGAACCGCGGGCGGATCATCACCCCGCTCAAGGACCGCTTCGGGGCCGAGGTCCGCACGCACTACCCGCTCGAGATCGCCGGCGAGATCGCGCTCGTGCACCAGGAGGCGCACCTCGTCGCCGAGGTGCCCGACCACCTCGTCGAGGTCCTCGCCCGCTTCACCCGGCACCTGCGCGGTTCCGGCGCGATCGACCAGCGCAGCGGCGTGTCCGCGCGGTTCTCGATCGCGGCGGCCGAGACCGTCGCCGCCGCCGCCCTGCGCCGGGCCGCGGTCACCGGCGAGGACGCCGGCGGGGCGAGCGGAGCGACGGGGTATGGGGCCGTGGCCCGTCCCGTCGACCTCGAGGCGGTGCCGCCGGTGCTGCGCGGCAAGCTCGAGTTCGAGTCGGGGGAGGAGGGCCGCGAGGCCGAGCTGCTCACGCACCTGCTGCGCCGCTCGATCTCCGAGACCGCCCGCGCCCGCCTGGCCGGCGTCGACCTCACCCCGCTCGCCGAGGGCGTGTCGGCCCTCGAGGGCGACCGGCGGGTCGTCACGGGCGACCGGATCGCCGCCAAGGACGTCGTCGACGCCCTGCCCTCGATCTCGGTCGTCTACACGGTCGCCGAGCGCCTCGGGGCGGCCGGCACGGAGGCCCCCGGGCCCCTGGCCAGCGCCGTCGAGCTCGCCCTCGAGCACCTGTACCTCACCCGCAAGCTGGCGAAGGACGACGACGCCGAGGACGGAACGGTGGCCTATGGCGGCTGACCCGAACCCGAGCGGCGGCCACGAGGGCGGCCCGCGCAGCGGGCGCTACTCCTACGGCCGCTTCTACGACGGGCCGGACCCCCTGGCGCCGCCGTTCGACCTGCGGTCGGCGATGGACGAGCTCGGCCGCGACGTCATGGAGGGCACGTCGCCGCGGCAGGCGATGCGCGAGCTGATGCGCCGCGGGCTGGGCGACCAGCAGGGTCTCGACGACCTCATGCGCCGGCTCAACGAGCGGCGCAGCAAACTGCAGCGCGAGCACCGGCTCGACGGGACGCTGCAGGAGGTCCGCGAGCTGCTCGAGCGGGCGCTCGAGGCGGAGCGGAACTCCCTGCAGGCCGAGGACTCCGCCGACGCCCGGTTCCGCGAGATGCAGCTCGACGCGCTGCCCCCCTCGCCCGCAGGGGCCGTGGCCGAGCTGCAGGACTACGACTGGCGCAACGCCGAGGCGCGCCAGGCCTACGAGCAGATCCAGGACCTCCTGGGCCGGGAAGCGCTCGACCAGCGTTTCCAGGGCATGAAGCAGGCGATGGAGAACGCGACGCCCGAGGACGTCGAGCGGGTCCGCGAGATGATCTCGGACCTGAACGACCTGCTCGAGGCGCACGCCCGCGGCGAGGACACCGCGGAGAAGTTCGGCGAGTTCATGGCCAAGCACGGCGAGTTCTTCCCGGAGAACCCGCAGACCACCGACGAGCTGATCGACCTGCTCGCCGAGAGGGCCGCCGCGGCCCAGCGGATGATGAACTCGCTGTCCGCCGAGCAGCGCGCCGAGCTCGAGGGCCTCATGCAGCAGGCCTTCGGCGACCCGCGGCTGGCCGAGCAGCTCTCCCGGCTCGACCAGCAGCTCCAGGGCATGCGCCCCGGCGAGGACTGGCAGGGCCGCGGCCGCTTCCGTGGCGACGACCCGATGGGCATGGGCGAGGCCACCCGGGCCATGGAGGAGCTGGGGCAGATGGACGCCCTGGCCGAGCAGCTCTCGCAGTCCTACCCGGGCGCGCGGATGGAGGACATCGACCTCGAGGCCCTCGAGGCGACCCTCGGCGAGCAGGCCCGCGTCGACGCCCAGCGCCTGGCCGAGCTGCAGCGCGAGCTGGAGGAGCAGGGCGTCTTCCAGCGCGCCGCCGACGGCTCGCTGATGCTCTCGCCGAAGGCGCTGCGCCAGCTCGGGCAGTCCTCGCTGCGCGACGTCGTCGGTTCGCTGTCGACCCGTCGCGGCGAGCGGGAGACCCAGCGCTCCGGGGCGGCGGGGGAGGCGACGGGCGCGACACGCCCGTGGTCGTTCGGCGACACCGAACGCTGGGACGTCTCGCGCACCCTGCTGAACGCCGAGATGCGCAAAGCGGGCGGGGATGTGCGGGACCTCGACGTCTCCGACGTGGAGATCGTCGAGACCGAGCAGCGCACCCGGGCCGCGGTGGCGCTGTGCGTCGACACCTCGTGGTCGATGGTCGCCGACGGGCGCTGGGTGCCGATGAAGCGCACGGCGCTGGCCCTGCACCACCTGGTGTCCACGCGGTTCCGGGGCGACGCGCTGCAGCTCATCACGTTCGGGCGGCACGCCAAGGAGGTCGAGCTCGGAGAGCTGACCGCTCTGGAGGGCGCCTGGGAGCAGGGCACGAACCTGCACCACGCGCTGCTGCTCGCGGGCCGTCACCTGCGCAGGAACATCGACGCGGCGCCGGTCGTCCTCGTCGTCACCGACGGCGAGCCGACGGCGCACCTCGAGCCGGACGGGCACGCGGCGTTCGACTACCCGCCGAGCCCGGAGACGCTGCGGGCGACGCTGAACGAGGTCGACGCGCTGGCGCGCCTGCACGCGGCGATGACGGTCTTCATGCTCGGCGAGGACCCGCGCCTGGAGGAGTTCGTCGACCTCGTCGCCCGACGGGCGGGCGGCCGGGTCGTCAACCCGGACCTGGACGGTCTCGGGGCGGCCGTGGTGAGCGATTACCTGGCGAGTCGCCGACGACGCTGAGGCATCGGACACGGCACGCATCCACCACACGGTGCAACGCCACGTGTCCGATGACCCTGCGTACACCACAGTGCGCCACTTCGGGCGAGAGCGGTTACGCTCGATCGTGGCTGGAGTCGATCCCCCCCGCGACTCCTGGCCACCCCGGCCGGGTCCGTCATCCCGTGCAGGGCGGAGTGCTCGCCCACGACGTCCTGCTGACTCGACCCGGCCGGGGTCCACCACGGTGTTCGCACCGGAGCCGCGAGCGGTTCGCCACGAGTCCGGGCGGGCACCGCCGCGACGGGCTTAGGCTCGGGGGCATGCGAGCGTGGTCATCGGTCGACGTCCCGCGGGTGCCCGGCAGCCCGCCCCCGCTGAGGCTCCACGACACGGCGGGTGGGGACATCCGACCCACCACGCCGGGGGCCACCGCCCGGATGTACGTCTGCGGCATCACGCCCTACGACGCGACGCACCTCGGCCACGCGGCGACCTACCTGGCGTTCGACCTGATCCACCGCCTGTGGCTCGACGCGGGCCACGACGTGCACTACGTCCAGAACGTCACCGACATCGACGACCCGCTGCTCGAGCGGGCCGAGCGGGACATGGACGACTGGGTCGTGCTCGGGATGCGCGAGACGGCGCTGTTCCGCGAGGACATGGCCTCGCTGCGGATCCTCCCGCCGCGCGACTTCATCGGGGCCGTCGAGGCCATGGACGAGATCAGTGAGCTGGTGGGCAAGCTCCTGGCCAGCGGCGCGGCCTACCGCGCCGACGACCCCGAGTTCCCGGACGTCTACCACGACCACACCGCCACCCGGGACTTCGGCTACGTCTCGCGCTACGACGAGGCACGGATGCGCGAGGTGTTCCCCCAGCGCGGCGGCGACCCCGACCGTCGGGGCAAGCGGGACCCGCTCGACGCGCTCCTGTGGCGCATGGCCCGCGAGGGCGAGCCGTCGTGGACCTCCGACCTCGGTGAGGGGCGCCCCGGCTGGCACGTCGAGTGCGCAGCCATCGCCCTGAACCGGCTCGGCGACCAGTACGACGTCCAGGGCGGCGGCTCGGACCTCGCCTTCCCGCACCACGAGTACGGCTCGGCGCACGCCGAGGCCCTCACCGGGGCGCACCCGCTCGCCCGGCACTACTGCCACGCCGGGATGATCGGGCTGGACGGCGAGAAGATGTCGAAGTCCAAGGGCAACCTCGTCTTCGTCTCCCGCCTGCGGGCCGACCGCGTCGATCCCATGGCCGTGCGCCTGGCCCTGATGAGCGGGCACTGGCGCGCCGATCGGTCCTGGACCGCGGACCTGCTCACCGGCGGCCAGGCGCGGCTGCACCGCTGGCGCGACGCGGTCGCGGCCCCGACCGGGCCCGACCCCGAGGACACGATCGCCCGGGTGCGCGCGCACCTCGCGGACGACCTCGACACGCCCGGGGCGCTCGCCGCGATCGACGCCTGGGCCGACGAGGTGCTCCTGCGCCGCGGCGGCGAAGGGTGGACCGCCGACGGGCCGACGCGCCTCGCCGACGCCGCCGACGCCCTCCTCGGGGTCACGCTGCGCTGACGCGGGTACCTCCCGCGCATGCCCCGCAACGTCCTCGGCAGCGAGCTCGCCGACTGCAGTCACGACCCCGTCACCGGCTTCTACCGCAACGGCTGTTGCGAGACCGGTCCGGACGACGCGGGCGTGCACACCGTGTGCGCCCGCGTCACCGAGGAGTTCCTGACCTACTCCGCGGAGCGCGGCAACGACCTGACCCGCTCCGACGCCGGCTTCCCCGGGCTGAAGCCCGGCGACCGCTGGTGCCTGTGCGCGAGCCGCTGGCAGGAGGCACTCGAGGGCGGCGTCGCCCCGCCGGTCGTCCTCGAGGCCACCCATGCCCGCACGCTCGAGTGGGTCGACCTCGCCGACCTGGAGAAGCACCGGATCGCCGAGTGACCGGGCCCGCGATGCGGTAGGCATCGGGCCGTGCCGCCCTCGGATCCGCCCTCCGCGATCCAGGTCCAGGCGCACCGCTTCGCCGTGCGCCGCCTGGAGTCCGCGCTGGTCGGCCGCGACCCGACGCCGCGCCACGACCCGGGACGCCGGCAGAACCGCGCGCTGCTCGTGGGCGCGGTGCTCGCGGTCCTGGCGCTCGCGGGGTTCGCCGTGGTCGGGCTGGTGCGCGGCGACGAGGGGTGGCGCGACGAGTCGGTGGTGCGCGGCGAGCCCTCCGGAGCGCTCTACGCCGTGGCGCACGGCCCGGACCGCCTGGTCCCGGCCCTGAACCTCGCCTCCGCGCGCCTGCTCGCCGGGGCCGCCGGCAACACCGAGGTGGGCGGGCCACCGGTGCCGGTCCGCGACGACGCCCTCGCCGAGGCGCCCCGCACTGCGCCGGCGGGCATCCCCGGCGCGCCCTCGGTGCTGCCCGACCCGGGCGCTCCCGCCACCGACGCCTGGGCGATCTGCGACCGCGCGACGCTCGACCCCTCGGTGCCCGACCCCGCCGCCGGCCCGACGGTCACCACCGTCGCGCTCGGCGGGGTCCCGGCGCCCGGGCGTCCGCTCGCGGCCGACGAGGCGCTCTTGCTGCGCGGCTCCGACGGGTTCTGGCTCGTCACCGAGGGCCGCCGGGCGCGGATCGACCCGTCGCTGGGGTCCGTGGTCCGCGGCCTCGAGCTCACCGGCGCGCGTCCCCGCACCGCGGGCCCGGCCCTGCTCGGCACGCTGCCCGAGGCCCCGCCGCTGGTCCCCGTCCAGGTCCCCGGCAGCGGGGGAACGCCCACCGACGCGCGCACCGCCGCGCTCGGCGTGCCCGTCGGCGCCGTCGTGAGCCCGGACGGCGGGCGCTTCTTCCTCGTCGCGGCCACCGGCGTGCAGGAGGTGCCGGCGGTGATCGCCCAGCTCGCCCGCTTCGCCAACCCCGACCCGGCCGCCGACCCCGGGATCGCCGCCGTCCCGGCGGGCCGGCTCGCCGACGTCCCGCGGGTCGCGGTCGTCGACGTCCGCGCCTACCCGTCGGCGACCCCCCGGTTGGTCACCTACGACGAGGCGACCACCACCTGCGTGCGCGCCGAGGCCTCCGGCGCGGCCGCCGTGTTCGCCTCGTCCGCGTTCCCCGGGCCGGTCGAGCCCACCCCGCTGGTCGGGCCCCCGCTCGACGGCGCCTGGGTCGCCGGCGGCGGGACCTACGTCGTCCCGGTCACGCCGGGAGCGCCCGCCGACCCCGCCTCGGCCGATCCTGCCGCCGGGGTGCTCGTCGCCCCGGGCGGTCGGGTGTTCGCCGTCCCGGACCCCGCGAGCGCCGCCGCCCTGGGTCTCGGCACGCCCCGCCCGGCCCCCCGTGCGGTGCTCGACCTTCTCCCGCGCGGCCCGACCCTGGACGGCTTCGCCGCGCAGTCGGCGCGCTGAACGTCCGCGAGGGGCACGCTGCGCATGGCCGACGGGCTCGCACGGCTGCCGAACGTGCCCGCCAGGGCACACGACACTTCGAAAATCGAAGCGTCGCTCCGACGTCGGTCGAGCCCTGGACGCCGTCGCCACGCAGCCGGCGCGATGGATCAGCGCCGCGGCACCAGCGCGGCGGCGCCGGCGAGCAGGACCCCCGCGAGGCCGAAGGCGGCGACGGGGGAGAGGTGGTACGGCGCGAGGAACACCGCGGGCGCGGCGGCGGCGCCGAGGAAGCGCAGGGCCTGCACCACCGACACCCCGCCGGCGGTGCCCCCGCGCAGGACGAGCGCGTTGACACCGACGAGCACCAGCTGGGCGGCGGCCCCGGCGAGCGCCCAGACCGCGGCCACCGCGATCGCCGACGGCAGCAGCCCGATCGCGGCGACGAGCATCGCGGCGGCGAGCGCGCCGAGCCGGACGACGACGCGCGGCCCGAGGCGGTCCACGCCGGCCCCGACGAGCCGCGCGGTGAGCAGCCCGGCGACGCCGAAGGCCGTGAGCAGCGCGCCCCGGAGCCCTGCGCCGAGAGCGAAGGCGTCCTCGACGCGCAGGGCGACGAGGAACGACAGCCCGCCCAGCGCGCCCCACGCCAGCCCGGCGACGAGCCCGAGCCGCAGCACCGACGGGCGCCAGGCGTCGCGCAGGCGGGGCCGGTCGCCGGGGTCGGCGGGCGGGTCCGCGGGCAGCCCGGCCACCGCCAGCAGCGCGGCGACCACGGCCACGCCGACGAAGGCGAGACGCCAGTCCACCTCCGCGGCCAGGCCGCCGACCAGCGGCGCGAACGTCATCCCGGCCGCCTGCAGGGAGCCGTAGACGCCGAGCGAACGTCCGAGGCGCTCCGGCGGCGTGGCTGCGGCGAGCGAGGCCAGCAGCAGGGGAGTGGTGAACGCGTTGGCCGCCCCCTGCAGGGCCCGCGCCCCGAGGAACAGCCAGCCGGTGCCCGCCACGGCGCCGAGCAGCGAGAACACGACGTAGGCGACGTAGGCGACGCGCACGGTGCGGCGGGCGCCCCAGCGCTGGCCGAGCGTCCCCGAGACGAGCATGAGCAGCGCGAACGGGAGCAGGTACGCGGTCAGCGACGCCGAGGCGGCCGACGGGGAGAGCCCGAGGTCGGCTCCCAGCTCGGGCAGCATCGACGCCGTGATCCCGCCGCCGAACGGGCCGAGGAAGCCGCCCGCGTAGAGCGCGGCCAGCCGCAGCCGGGCGATCCCGGAGCGTTCTGCCGCCGGGGCGGCGCTCACCGCTCCCAGGGGGCCTTGCCGGGCCCGGGCGGGCCGCCCGCCGTGCCGCCGGGTCCGTCGCCGCCGGGGCCGCGTCGGCGCAGGTAGCGCTCGAAGTCGGCCGCGATCTCCTCGCCGGAGGCCTCCTCGAGGTCGGTCTCGGCGTCGCCGGCCTCCTCGAGGGCCTTGACGTACTCGCGGACCTCGTCGTCCTCGTCGGCCATCTCCGAGACCGTGCGCTCCCACTTCTCGGCCTGCTCGGGGAGGCCGCCGAGCGGCACCTCGACGTCGAGGACCTCCTCGACGCGCTGCAGCAGGGCGATCGTGGCCTTCGGTGCGGGCGGCTGCGAGACGTAGTGCGGCACGGCCGCCCAGAACGAGATCGCGGGGATCCCGGCCTGGACGCAGGCGTCCTGGAGGACCCCGACGATCCCGGTGGGGCCCTGGTAGCGCGAGCGCTGCAGCCGGTAGCGGGCGGCCGAAGCCTTGTCGAACGAGGTGCCGGTGACCGGGACGGGCCGCGTGTGGGGCGTGTCGGCCAGCAGGGCGCCGAGCGTGATCACCGTGCCGACGCCGAGCTCGCGCGCGCGGTCGATGATCTCCGCGCAGAAGGCGCGCCAGCGCATGTTCGGCTCGATGCCGCGCACGAGGATGAGGTCCTGCGCCGATCCCGGGGGGCGGCAGCGGGTGAGCCGGGTGGTGGGCCAGTCGATGGCGCGGCTGACCCCGTCGACCATGCGCGCGGTCGGCCGGGACACCTGGAAGTCGTAGTACTCGTCGGGATCGATCGCCGAGAGTTCGGTGGCGTCCCAGTGCAGCGCGAGGTGCTCCACGGCCGTGCTCGCGGCGTCCCCGGCGTCGTTCCAGCCCTCGAACGCCGCCAGCATCACGGGCGCGTCGTCGCTGATGGGGGCCGTTTCCGACGCGTCGTCGGGGTCCTCGAGCTGTTCCGTTACCTCGGCCTCGTCGCTGGACAAGGGCTCGTCGAGGTGGTCGTCGGACTCGGGCACCCGCACAGCCTACGGGTCGTGACGAGGCTCGCAGTGCGTCCGGGACTGCTCGCCGATCACGTTACGATCGTGTGATGACTACTTCGAGTGAGTCTGGATTCCTGGCTGCCCTGCACTCTCGGGTGCTCATCGGAGACGGTGCCATGGGCACCGCACTCCAGGACCAGGATCTCTCGCTCGACGACTTCCAGGACCTCGAGGGCTGCAACGAGATCCTGAACGTCTCCCGTCCCGACGCCGTCCTCAGTGTGCACCAGGGGCACCTCGAGGCGGGCGCCGACGTCGTCGAGACCAACACCTTCGGCACCAACTGGGCCAACCTCAACGAGTACGACATCGTCGAGCGGGTCCGCGAGCTCGCCCGCGAGGGCACGAAGATCGCCCGACAGGCCGCCGACGAGTACGCCACCACCGACCGGCCGCGCTTCGTGTTCGCGTCCAACGGGCCGGGCACCAAGCTGCCGACGCTGGGCCACGCGCCGTTCGCGCTGCTGCGCGACCACTACAAGGAGTCGGTCCTCGGCGCCCTCGAGGGCGGCGCGGACGCCGTGCTCGTCGAGACCTGCCAGGACCTCCTCCAGGCCAAGTCGGCCATCCTCGGCGCCTACCGCGCGATGGACGAGTACGGCCTGCGCATCCCGGTCATCTGCCACGTGACCGTCGAGCTCACCGGCACGATGCTCGTCGGGTCCGAGATCACCGCGGCGCTCACGGCCCTCGAGCCCCTGGGCATCGATGGCATCGGCCTGAACTGCGCCACCGGTCCCGCCGAGATGAGCGAGCACCTGCGCGCCCTGAGCCGCCAGAGCCGCATCCCGGTCTCGGTGATGCCCAACGCCGGCCTGCCCGAGCTGGGCGCGAACGGCCCCGAGTACCCCCTGCAGCCCGACGAGCTCGCCGACTACTGCGCCTCGTTCGTCACCGACTACGGGCTCCAGCTCGTCGGCGGGTGCTGCGGCACGACGAACGCGCACATCAAGGCGCTGGCCGAGAAGTGCAGGGACCTCACGCCGGGCGCTCGCGACCCGAAGCCGGAGCCCGGCCTCGCGTCGGTGTACCAGGCCGTGCCGTTCCGCCAGGACACCGGCTTCCTCATGATCGGCGAGCGTTCGAACGCCAACGGCTCCAAGGCGTTCCGCGAGGCCATGGTCGAGGACGACTACGAGCAGTGCGTGGAGATCGCGAAGGCGCAGACCCGCGAGGGCGCGCACTTCATGGACCTCTGCATCGACTACGTCGGCCGTGACGGCAACGCCGACATGGACCGCCTGGCCCACGACGTCTCCACCGCCTCGACGCTGCCGGTGGTGCTCGACTCCACCGAGGCCGAGGTGCTCCGCACCGGGCTCGAGCAGCTCGGCGGGCGCAGCGCCATCAACTCGGTGAACTACGAGGACGGCGACGGGCCCGAGTCGCGCTTCATCAAGATCATGACGGTGGCCAAGGAGCACGGCGCCGCGGTCATCGGCCTCTGCATCGACGAGGAGGGGCAGGCCCGCACCGCGGAGTGGAAGACCCGCGTGGCGTTCCGCCTCATCGAGGACCTCACCGAGAACTGGGGCATGCGGGTCGAGGACATCATCATCGACTGCCTGACCTTCCCGATCTCCACCGGTCAGGAGGAGGTCCGCAGGGACGGCATCGAGACGATCAACGCGATCAAGCAGCTCAAGGAGCGCTACCCGCAGGTCCAGACCACCCTCGGCCTCTCGAACATCTCGTTCGGCCTCAACCCGGCCGCGCGGCAGGTGCTCAACTCGGTGTTCCTCAACGAGTGCACCGAGGCCGGCCTCGACTCCGCGATCCTCAACGCGTCGAAGATCCTGCCGATGTCGCAGATCGACGACGACGCCCGCGACGCCGCGCTCGACCTCGTCTACGACCGCCGCCGAGAGGAGCGCAGCACTCCCGACCCGCTGCAGCACTTCATGGGCATCTTCGAGGGCGTCTCGGCCTCCTCGGCCAAGGACGCGCGCGCCGAGGAGCTCGCGGCGCTGCCGCTGTTCGAGCGCCTCGAGCGCCGGATCGTCGACGGCGACCGCAACGGCCTGGAGGCCGACCTCGACGCGGGCATGGAGGAGAAGGACCCGCTCGAGATCATCAACGAGACGCTGCTGGCCGGCATGAAGACCGTCGGCGAGCTGTTCGGCGCCGGCAAGATGCAGCTGCCGTTCGTGCTGGCCTCGGCCGAGGTCATGAAGGCCTCGGTGGCGCACCTCGAGCAGTTCATGGAGGCCGACGACAACGGCGGCAAGGGCAAGATCCTGCTGGCCACGGTCAAGGGCGACGTCCACGACATCGGCAAGAACCTCGTCGACATCATCCTGAGCAACAACGGCTACGACGTGGTGAACATCGGCATCAAGCAGCCGATCAACGCCATCCTCGAGGCCGCCGAGGAGAACAAGGTCGACGCCATCGGGATGTCCGGGCTGCTGGTGAAGTCCACCGTGGTCATGAAGGACAACCTGCAGGAGATGAACGACCGCGGGATCGCGCAGAAGTACCCGGTGCTGCTCGGCGGCGCCGCGCTGACCCGCTCCTACGTCGAGAACGACCTCGGCGAGCTCTTCCAGGGCGACGTGCGCTACGCGAAGGACGCCTTCGAGGGCCTGCGCCTGATGGACACCGTGATGAGCGGCGACACGGAGCGCACCGAGGCCGAGGCGGCCAAGATGGCCGAGCGCAAGGAGCGCCGCGAGCGCTCGCAGCGCATCCAGGCCAAGCGCGAGGCGGAGGCGGAGCCGGAGGAGACCCCCGACCACTCCGACGTCGCACGGCGCATCGAGGTCCCGCAGCCGCCGTTCTGGGGCACCCGCGTGGTCCGCGGCATCCGGCTCAAGGACTTCGCCGGGCTCCTCGACGAGCGCGCCACCTTCTTCGGGCAGTGGGGCCTGCGCGGCTCCAAGGCCAGCGAGGACGGGCCGTCGTACGAGGAGCTGGTGGAGACCGAGGGCCGGCCGCGCATGCGCTACTGGCTCGACCGGCTGCAGTCCGAGGGCATCCTCGCCCACGCCGCCGTGGTCGCCGGCTACTTCCCGGCGATCTCGGAGGGCCAGGACATCATCGTGCTCGCCGAGCCGGACCCGGACGCCAAGGAGGTGCACCGGTTCTCGTTCCCGCGCCAGAAGCGGGACCGCCACCTGTGCCTGGCCGACTTCTTCCGGACCCGCGAGGAGGCCAAGGAGCTCGGCGGCGTCGACGTGCTGCCGATGAACCTGGTGACGATGGGCCAGCCCATCGCCGACTTCGCCAACACGCTGTTCGCGGACAACTCCTACCGCGACTACCTCGAGGTCCACGGCCTCGGCGTGCAGCTCACCGAGGCGCTCGCCGAGTACTGGCACCGCCGCGTGCGTGAGGAGCTCGGCTTCTCCGACGGCTCGGTCATGGCCGACTCGGACCCCGAGAACGTCGAGGAGTACTTCAAGCTCGGCTACCGCGGTGCCCGGTACTCGCTGGGCTACGGCGCCTGCCCGAACGTCGAGGACCGCGTGAAGATCGTGGATCTCCTCGAGCCGGGCCGCATCGGCGTCGAGCTCTCCGAGGAGGACCAGCTGCACCCCGAGCAGTCCACGGACGCGCTCGTCGTGCACCACCCGGAGGCGAAGTACTTCAACGCATGAGTGCTGAGCTCCCCGTGGGGTTGCAAGCCGTCCTCTGGGACATGGACGGCACGCTGGTCGACACCGAGGGCCTCTGGTCGGTGACGATCCAGGAGCTCGCCGCGCACCACGGCGGCGAGCTGTCGACCGAGACCCGCGAGGACCTGACCGGGTCCAGCCTCACCCGCACCGTGCGCGCGGTGCGGGCCGAGGTGGGCCTCGACCCGGACGACACCGACGGCGTGGCCGCGGACGGCCGCTGGCTGACCGACCGCACCGCGGAGGTCTTCGGCCGCGGCGTCCCGTGGCGCCCCGGCGCCCGGGAGGCCCTCGCGATGGTGCGGGCCTCGGGGCTCCCGACGGCGCTCGTCACGAGCACCTACCGGGAGCTCACCGAGGTCGCGCTCGACACCATCGGCCGCGAGTTCTTCGACGTCACGGTGTGCGGCGACGAGGTGCCGGCGACGAAGCCGGACCCGTCGCCCTACCGGCTGGCCACCGAGATGCTCGGCGTCGACCCGCGCGCGAGCGTGGCCGTCGAGGACTCACCGACCGGCACGCGCTCGGCCGTGGCCGCCGGCGCGACGGTGCTCGTCGTCCCCGCCGAGGTGCCCGTGCCGGCGGGGGAGCGCCGCGTCCTGCGCGTGAGCCTCGTCGGGCTGACCCTCGACGACCTCCGCGACGCCCTCCGGAACGGGTCGGGGAGCGACCACCGGACGCGGGCCGTCGCACGCTGAGCGCTCCGTCACACGGTCGGCAGAGCGGATCTGCACGAAGGAACCAGCAGCGCGGTCGGTTTCCTCACCGACCTCCCGTTCGGCGCGCCGGAGAGCCCGGACGGCGCCCCGGACGAGCGAGGGATGAACAGCCCGGGCGCACGAGGAGAATCCCGTGGTGTGCGACTCCCCGTGACGCCGTGCGACGATGGCTCGACGTGAAGACGTTCGACGTGCTCTTCGACGAGCTCACGACCAAGGCGCGCGACCGGCCGGAGGGATCCGGCACCGTCGCGGCGCTGGACTCCGGGGTCCACGCCCAGGGCAAGAAGGTGCTCGAGGAGGCCGGTGAAGTATGGATCGCCGCCGAGTACGAGACCGATGACAAGCTGGCCGAGGAGATCTCCCAGCTGCTCTATCGTGTCCAAGTGATCATGCTCGGGCGCGGTCTCACGCTCGACCAGGTCTACAAGCACCTGTAGTCGACACCCCCAGGTGTCAGGAGGAGGAGCCGTGCTCCGCGTCGCCGTACCCAACAAGGGGTCCCTGTCCGAAGAGGCGTCGACGATGCTGCGCGACGCCGGCTACCGGCAACGGACCGACAGCCGCGACCTGAGCCTCCACGACGAGGCCAACGGCGTCACGTTCTTCTACCTGCGCCCCAAGGACATCGCGACCTACGTGTCCGAGGGCCAGCTGCACCTCGGCATCACCGGGCACGACCTCACCGAGGAGTCCAGCGCCTCGGTGAACCAGCTGCTGCGGCTCGGCTTCGGGCACTCGAAGTTCCGCTACGCCGCCCCGGCGCGCAACGAGTGGACCGTGCAGGACCTCGCGGGCAAGCGGATCGCGACGTCCTATCCCCGGCTCGTGCGGGCGAACCTCGCCCAGCAGCGCATCGCGGCGAAGGACGTCATCCGCCTCGACGGCGCCGTCGAGATTCTCGATCGAGCTGCAGGTGGCCGACGCCATCGCCGACGTCGTGAGCTCCGGGCGCACCCTGGCCCAGCACGGCCTGGTGGCGATCGGGGACCCGATCACGGAGTCCGAGGCCGTGATCATCGACCGCAACGCCAAGTTCGACCAGGCGCCGGACACGGCGGACATCGAGCGCTCGAAGTCCCGCTTCGTCGAGCGGCTGCGCGGCGTCGTCTACGCCCGCCGTTTCGTGATGCTCGACTACGACTGCCCGATCGACCTCAAGGAACGGGCGATCGAGCTGACCCCGGGCATCGAGTCGCCCACCGTCGCGCCGCTGTCGAACGAGAAGTTCGTCGCGGTCCGTTCCATGGTCGAGCGCAAGCGGGTCAACGACATCATGGACGAGCTCGCCGACCTCGGGGCCACGGGCATCGTGACCTCGTCGTTGCAGTCCTGCCGGGCCATCGGCGCCACGAACGGCACACGCTGAGGCGCAGGGCGAGCGTCAGCGCGGCCTGACGGTCAGCGCCTGGGCGGCCCGCCCGACCCGTCCGTGCTCGTCGTGGAGCACCGAGAACGCCGTCCCCAGCCCCTCCGGCCCGATGACGCTGTCGGCGTCGAGCCCGATCCACTCGCCGCGCGGGGCGCGGTGGACGTGCAGCGTCAGGTCGGTGTTCACGAACAGCCAGTCGTTGAGGTCGAGCCGTGACGCCGCGCCGTTGGTGGAGTCGGCCACCGAGGCGAGGCGCTGCCAGGGGGTCGGCTCCTCGTCGTCGACGACCGGCACCAGCAGGCGGCCCCACGTCTGCCCGGGCCCGGACTCGCCGAGGTGCCCGGCGATCCAGCGCCACTCGAGGGCGTCGAGGTAGCCCGGCAGCCAGCCCTCGGGGGTGGGGATCACGCGCCCCTCGTCCGGGCCGGGCATCGCCGGACCGGGATCGGTGGCGGCGGCGGACGTGTCGGTGACCGCCAGGCGCCAGCCCGCGGCGCGCGCCACCGCCCGACCGTCGGACGCGACCTCCGCGGACACCAGCTCGATCGTGCGCCCGGGGCGCTCCACGCGGGCGGACACGGTCAGCTCGCCCACCGGCACCCGCCCGAGGACCTCGACGGTCAGGCGCGAGAGCACCACCTCGTCGCGGGGCTCGCAGCGCTCCAGGGCGCGGACCAGCAGCGCGCTCGGCGGGCCCATGTGCTGCGCCCCGGGGAACCAGGGGCCGGCCGTCGAGTCGGTCGCGAGCACGCGCTCGACCCCGGGCGGGTCGTCGGCCGCGGGCGTCAGCAGGCGGAAGAAGGGCTCGGTCGGGGTCACGGGGGCACTCCGGAACGGGGTCGGGGGAGGGGAGCGGGACGGGGCCGCGAGTGGCCCTCGCTACGATCATCGCCTGCCACCGACCAGGGGGACCGTGTGACGGGAGCCAGGACACAGGTCCTGCTGGCGGTGCTCACCGCCGCCATGGCCATCGCGGGCGTGCTGGTGGCGACGTCGCTGGGCGGGGTGAGCTCGGGGCCGGAACCCTATCGAGGGCCGTCGCGCGACCTCTACACGCATCCCTTCGCCTGGGACTCCGTCTGGAACCTGCCGCTGGCCCGGTCGGCGCAGTTCGCGCCGTTCAACACGCAGGCCCGCGACGTCTATCTGGACATCGAGAACATCAGCGTCGACCCGACGTTCCCCGTGCGCGAGGCGGTGTGGCCCCGCGGCCGCGTCGACGTGCACGTCGACCCGGGGCTCTCGGCCGACGGGTCGTACAACAACTGCTCGACCTTCCTCGCCGACACCCCGGACGAGGAGACGGTGGTGGCCGGGCAGCCGCTGCGCCTGAGTCCCGGCGGCGACCCGTCCTACGAATTCTCCTTCCCCGCGGTGCCGCTGCGCGGTGACGGCCGGATCGGTTGCCACGGCGGCTCGAACCTCTCCGGGATCGGCGGCAGCATCCGGGTCGGCGAGATGTCCAAGCCCGAGCCACTCCGGCACCCGCTGAAGATCAACCTCAACTGCGAGCTGAGCTGCAGCACCGCGCAGGAGGGGTTCCGCTGGCCGGCCTTCAGGGCCGACGGGGCCTTCCGCGACGTCTACCGCGGCCCGGACCCGCGCGTGAACATGGGGACGCTCATGGGGCTGCCCCCCGACGCCGACCTGAGCTGGATCACCGAGCCGGACACCCGCAAGATCGCCGAGGCGTTCCGCGACTACGGCGCCTACGTCGTCGACGAGACGGGCGGCGAGCCCTCCAACGCCCTCAACGCCCAGGCCGGTGCCCAGAACGAGATCCCCAACATCGACTCGCGGCAGATGGTGCGGCTGTTCACCTCACTGAGCATCGTCACGAACAGCACGGAGGCCACCCCCGGCGGCGGGGCGCTGGGCACCCCGCGCCGGGCGCCGTGCGCGCTGCCGTTCCCCGACGGCACCGGCGGGGCGCCCCCGGGCTGCTGAGGCCGGGTTGCTGAGACCGGACTGCCGACCGCTCATCCCGGCTCCCGGGGGCGGGGGACGGGCAGCGGCGTGGGCCAGCCCGGGTAGGGCGGCGGCGTCCCGCCCCACGCCGGGCACCGCGGGCGGTAGTCGCAGAAGGTGCACCCGGGGCCGGGGTTCGGGCGGAAGTCGCCGGCGGGCGCGGCCCGGCGGATCGCGGACCACACCGCCCGCAGCACGCCGGCGAACCGCTCGAGCTCCGCGGCCGTGGGTCGCAGGGTCAGCGTCGTCACGTCGCCGAGCTGCAGCAGCCGCACCGTCGGCACCACGCCCCGGCTGCGGTGGAGCAGCAGCGCGTAGAACCGCACCCCGAACAGCGCCCGCAGCTCGCCGCGCACCGGCGGCGCCCGCCCCGACTTGTAGTCGACGACCGTGAGCCCGTCGGGCCCGGTGTCGAGCCGGTCGAGGTGGCCGCGCAGCGGCGTCGGCCCCTCGGGCCCCTCCAGCTCGGCCTCGACCCGCAGCTCGCGCGCCTCCGACGCCACGCCGCGCGGGTCCTCCAGGGCGAAGTAGCGCTCGAGGAGCGGGGCCAGCCCCGGGTCGTCGCCGAGCAGCGCGCGGTCGCCGGGCTCGAGCACGTCGAGCACGTCGCGGGCGAGGTCCCGGGCAGCGTCCGGGCGACGGTCGTCGGGCGCGAGGGCGTGCAGCCGCTCCAGCACCGCGTGCACGAGCGTGCCCCGCAGCGCGGCGGGCGAGGGCGTCTCGGGCAGCCGGTCGATCGCGCGGAAGCGGTAGAGCAGCGCGCAGCGCCGGAAGTCGACCGCCCGCGATGGCGAGAGCGCGGGCGGGCGCGACGGTGCGGCGGGGACGTCCGTCGCGTCGGCCTGCGTGCTCATGACCGCCACGGTAGGTCGGCACCCCGACAACTCCTGTCCTCTTCGCCACGAGGGGCACGTTGCGCATGATCGACGGGCGCGGCGCGCTGCCGAACGTGCCCGTCGCGGAGCGGGGACGAGCGGTGCCTAGGGTGGGCGGTCGTGCAGAGCGACGGAACGGTCACCGACGAGACGCCGGTCGAGACCGTCGCGCCCGAGGACAGCGACACCGAGGACACCGCGCCGGAGGACACCCCGCCCGCGGACACCCCCGACGAGCGCGGCCCCGTCCGCAGCGGGCCGTTCCGTCCCGGCGACCGTGTGCAGCTCACGGACCCCAAGGGCCGGCACTTCAGCCTGGTGCTCGAGCGCGGCCAGAGCTACCACACGCACCGCGGGGCGGTCGCGCACGACAAGCTGATCGGCGCCCCCGAGGGCAGCGTGGTGCTCTCCGCGGCCAACACGCCCTACCTCGCCCTGCGCCCCCTGCTGCCCGACTACGTGCTCGCCATGCCGCGCGGCGCCCAGGTGATCTACCCGAAGGACTCCGCGCAGATCCTCATGTGGGGCGACGTCTTCCCGGGCGCGCGGGTGCTCGAGGCCGGGGCGGGGTCGGGCGCGCTGACGTGCAGCCTGCTGCGCGCCGTGGGTCCGGCCGGCCACGTGCGGTCGTACGAGGTGCGCGCCGACCACGCCGAGCATGCCGTCGCGAACGTCGAGCGCTTCTACGGCGAGCGCCCGGAGAACTGGGACCTGCGCGTCGGCGATCTCGCCGACCACGACCCCGAGGAGACGGCCGACCGCATCGTCCTCGACATGGCCGCACCCTGGGAGTGTCTCGACGTCGTGCGCGCGACGCTCGTGCCGGGCGGGGTGCTGGTCGGCTACGTCGCGACGACGACGCAGCTCTCGTCGTTCACCGAGGCGCTGCGCGAGCAGGCCTGCTGGACCGAGCCGGAGGCGTGGGAGGCCATGGTCCGGCCGTGGCACGCGGTCGGGCTCGCCGTCCGCCCGGAGCACCGAATGATCGCGCACACGGCCTTCATCGTGACGGCGCGGCGGCTCGCGGACGGCGTCACGCCCCCGCGCGTCCAGCGGCGACCCAGCCGGGGCTGAGCCCCACCAGGTCGGATCGCGACCGAGGGTGAGCAAACACGCGGCTCCGTGAGCGTCAACTCACCCACCGTGACGCCGCGCAAGGGGGTCGCGTGAGAAGTCCGTCACCGGGACGCTACTCCACGGACACCTCGATTCGCGGGTACGGTTCTAGCCACGGAGTAGCGGAGGAGGGCGCCGTGACGACTGACGACGACCCCAGGGGCCGATCCGACCAGGGCCGGGACCGCGGTGAACGTGGCTCGGCGGACATGGCAGCACAGGTGCGCTTCCTCGAGGACGAGGTCGCGCTGTTGCGGCGCAAGCTGACCGAATCCCCTCGGCACGCGCGCATCCTCGAACAGCGATTGGGGGAGGCGCAGCAGCGCGTCTCCCAGCTGACCGAGCGCAACGACAAGCTCACCGAGACGCTGAAGGAGGCGCGCGCGCAGCTCGTCTCCCTCCGCGAGGAGGTCGACCGGCTCGCGCAGCCGCCGTCGAGCTACGGCGTCTTCCTGGTCGCCCACGAGGACTCGACCGTGGACGTGTTCACCTCCGGCCGCCGCATGCGGGTTGCGGTGTCGCCGGCGGTGGAGACCGCCGACCTGACCCGCGGGCAGTCCCTGCGGCTCAACGAGGCGCTCACCGTCGTGGAGGCCGGCGAGTACGAGCGCATCGGCGAGGTGTGTGCGCTGCGGGAGATCCTCACCGACGAGGACGGCAGCCGAACGCGGGCGCTGATCATCGGGCACGCCGACGAGGAGCGGGTCATCCACCTGGCCGACTCGCTGCTCGGAGCGGACGGCCCGGAGCTCAAGCCGGGCGATTCGCTGATGGTCGACTCCAAGGTCGGCTACGCGTACGAGAAGGTGCCGAAGGCCGAGGTCGAGGAGCTCGTCCTCGAGGAGGTCCCCGACGTCGCCTACACCGACATCGGCGGTCTCTCGCGGCAGATCGACTCCATCCGCGACGCGGTGGAGCTGCCGTTCCTGCACGCGGACCTGTTCCGGACCTATCAGCTGCGCCCGCCCAAGGGCGTGCTGCTCTACGGCCCGCCCGGCTGCGGGAAGACGCTCATCGCGAAGGCGGTGGCGAACTCCCTGGCCAAGAAGGTCGCCGAGACCCGCGGTGAGGACAGCCGCGACGTCAAGGCGCACTTCCTGAACATCAAGGGCCCGGAGCTGCTCAACAAGTTCGTCGGCGAGACCGAGCGGCACATCCGGATGATCTTCCAGCGGGCGCGCGAGAAGGCGTCCGAGGGCACGCCGGTCATCGTGTTCTTCGACGAGATGGACTCGATCTTCCGTACCCGTGGTTCGGGCGTCAGCTCGGACGTCGAGACGACGATCGTGCCCCAGCTCCTCTCGGAGATCGACGGCGTGGAGGGGCTCGAGAACGTCATCGTCATCGGCGCCTCCAACCGCGAGGACATGATCGACCCCGCGATCCTGCGGCCGGGCCGGCTCGACGTGAAGATCAAGATCGAGCGTCCCGACGCGGAGTCGGCGATGGACATCTTCGGCAAGTACCTCATCGAGGGGCTCCCGGTCCACGAGGAGGACATCGCCGAGTTCGGCGGCAACCGCGCGGCGTGCCTCGAGGGCATGATCGAGCGGGTCGTCGAGCGGATGTACGCCGAGACCGACGACAACCGCTTCCTCGAGGTCACCTACGCCAACGGGGACAAGGAGGTCCTGTACTTCAAGGACTTCAACTCCGGCGCGGTGATCGAGAACATCGTGGGGCGGGCGAAGAAGGCCGCGATCAAGTCGCACCTGGAGTCGCAGCAGTCCGGTCTGCGCGTGCAGCACCTGCTGGACGCGGTGGTGGACGAGTTCGCCGAGTCGGAGGACCTGCCCAACACGACCAACCCCGACGACTGGGCCCGGATCTCCGGCAAGAAGGGCGAGCGGATCGTCTACATCCGCACGCTCGTCACCGGCAAGGGCGCGGCGCAGGGCAAGGAGATCGACACGGCCTCGAACACCGGCCAGTACCTGTGACACGAGAAGCTGTGTACGCCCAGTACCGGTAATCTCGGGTCATGACCGACGAGCACACCCGGCCGTCCCGCACCCCGGAGCGCACCCCCTCGAGGGAGCGCAACGAGGTCCGCGGGGCGGCCGGCGTCGCGTCGGAGGCGATCGACATCGTGTCGCGCCCCGTCCAGGGCACGCACGAGGCCGTCGCGGGCACCGTCTTCGGCGCGCTGCGCAGGGTCGGGCTCGGCCCGGCGTCGCGGCCCGTGCAGGTGGTGCACGACGGCATCAGCTCGGGCGTCTACGCCGCGGTGCGCGGCATCTCCCACCTCGCCGGGCGCGGCATCGGTGTCGCCGCGGGCCTGGCCCGTCCCGGCGAGTGGCGCCCCATCACCGGCAACCCCACGGGCGCAGTGATCACCGGGGCGATCAACGGGCTGGTCGGCGACCACATGGTGGCCCTCGACAACGACCTCGCCGTGCCGATGGCGCTCTACACCTCGACGCTCGAGGACGAGCACGACGCGCTGCCCGCCGATCCCGAGGAGCTCCGCGCGGCCGTCGCCGACCACCCGGAGCGCGACCTCGGCCGCCTCGTGCTGTTCGTCCACGGCCTCGGCGAGACCGAGCACGCGTGGCGGCTGTACGGCGAGGCGAGCGCGGGGGAGGGCTACGCCGAGCGGGTGGCGTCGGCGACCGGCGCGACGCCCCTGCTGCTGCGCTACAACTCCGGCCTGCCGATCGCCGACAACGGCGCCGCGCTCTCCCTGCTGCTCACCGACCTCTGGAACCGGTGGCCGGCCGAGGTGCACCGGCTCGACCTCGTCGGGCACTCGATGGGCGGGCTCCTGCTGCGCTACGCCTGCCACCACGCCGTCGAGACCGGTCAGCCGTGGGTCGCCACGGTCCGGCGCATGGTCTACCTCGGGTCGCCGCACCGCGGGGCGCCGCTGGCCCACCGCGTCGACCAGCTCGCCTCCGGGCTCTCGCGCTGGTCGCGCTCGGCCACCTGGGGCCACTTCCTCGACCGGCGCTCCGCCGGCATCCGCGACCTCGTGGCCGGGGTGTCCGACGCCGAGGTGCCACTGCTCGCGCACGCCTCGCACCACGCCGTGGCCGCGTGCGTCACCAGTTCGGAGCACCACCCGCTGGCCGACGCCCTCGGCGACCTGCTGGTGCCCGTCGACTCCGCGGGCGGCGCGATCGCCGACGTGCAGCCGCTGACGTCGGCGCACCACTTCCACCTGCTCAACGACCCGGACGTCCACGACCACCTGCTGCGCTGGCTCACGGCGGAAGACCCCGCGGACCCCGCGGACGGCCCCACCGAGGACGACCCGGCGTGACCGGGCCCGCCCCGTCGGAGCACCCGGCGGCAGGGGCGGGGGAGGAGCGGACCGGCAGTCGGACCGTCAGCAGGCGCGCGCACCGCGCCCGGCTGGTGGTGCTCGGTGCGCTCACCGCCGCCGCCCCGCTGTCGCTCGACACCTACCTGCCGGCCCTGCCCGCGCTCACCGCGGACCTGGCCACGACGCCGTCGGTCACCCAGCTCTCGCTGACCGCCTGTCTGGTCGGGCTGGCGCTCGGCCAGCTGATCGCGGGCCCCCTGTCCGACGTCCTGGGACGGCGGCGCCCGATGCTGATCGGGTCGGCGGGGTTCGCGGTCGCCTCGGTGCTGTGCGCGGTGGCGCCGACCGTGGAGGTCCTGATCGCGCTGCGCCTGGCGCAGGGCCTGCTCGGGGCCGTGGGGATCGTCGTGGCGCGCGCCGTGGTCCGCGACACCAGCGACGCGACGTCGTCGGCACGCTCGTTCGCCACGCTGATGCTCGTCTCCGGGGTGGCGCCCATCGTCGCGCCGGTGCTCGGCGGGCAGCTGCTGCGCGTGACGAGCTGGCGCGGGGTGTTCGTCGTGCTGGCCGTCTACGGGGCCCTGGCGGGCGTCGCGGTGCTGCTGCTGGTGCGGGAGTCGCTGCCCCGGTCGCGGCGCCGCTCCGGGAGCGCGGCGGCCACGGCGGCCTCGTTCCGCGTGCTGCTCTCCGACCGGCGGGTCCTGGCCTGCGTCCTGACCGCCGGCCTGCTCTTCGCGGCCATGTTCGCCTACATCTCGGGCTCGACCTTCGTGCTGCAGGAGCTCTACGGGCTCTCGCCGCAGGGGTTCTCGGGGGTGTTCGCGGCCAATTCGGTGGCCATCGTCGCGTCGGTGCAGGTGTCGGGCCGCCTCGCCGGCTCGGGGCGGGTGCGCCCGGAGCGGCTGCTCGTCGTCGGGCTGGGCGTCGCGCTCACGGGCACGGGCGTGCTGCTGGCGTCGGCGCTGCTCGACGTGGGGCTCGCCGGCATCCTCGCGGGCCTCGTCGTGACGGTGATCGGCGTCGGGTTCGTCCTGCCGAACGCCACGACCCTCACCCTGGCCGACCACCCCGAGCACGCGGGGAGCGCCTCGGCGCTGCTCGGCACCGCCCAGTTCCTGGTCGGGGCGGGCACGGCCCCGCTCGTCGGGATCGCCGGCGGCCGGTCCGCGGTGCCCATGGCGGCGACGATGGCGGGGGCGGTCGTGGCGGGCGCGGTGGTGTTCGCGGTCCTGTGGCGGACCCCGGAACGGGGCTCCGGGTCGGAGCAGGCCGCCCGCCCGTCGCACCCGTAGGGTCGAGAGCATGACCGCGCGCCGCATCATGGGCACCGAGATCGAGTACGGCATCTCCGTCCCCGGCGACCCGTCGGCGAACCCGGTGATCACCTCGACCCAGATCGTGCTGGCCTACGCCGCGGCGGCCGACGTGCCCCGCGCGCGCCGCGCCCGCTGGGACTACGAGGTCGAGTCGCCGCTGCGCGACGCCCGCGGGTTCGACCTCGGGCCGAGCGCGGGCCCGCCGCCGGACACCGGCGACCTCGACGACCTCGGCGCCGCCAACGTCATCCTCACCAACGGCGCCCGGCTCTACGTCGACCACGCGCACCCGGAGTTCTCCGCCCCCGAGGTGACCACCCCGCGCGACGCCGTCATCTGGGACAAGGCGGGCGAGCGGGTCATGGAGGACGCCGCCGAGCGCGCCGCCACCGTCCCGGGCACCCCGCGCATCCAGCTCTACAAGAACAACATCGACGGCAAGGGCGCGAGCTACGGCTCGCACGAGAACTACCTCTGCGCCCGCCAGACGCCGTTCCCGACGATCATCACCGGCCTGACGCCGTTCTTCGCGTCGCGGCAGGTCGTCAGCGGCGCCGGCCGCGTCGGGCTCGGGGCGTCGGGCGACGAGGCGGGCTTCCAGCTCTCCCAGCGCGCCGACTACATCGAGGTCGAGGTCGGGCTGGAGACCACGCTCAAGCGCGGCATCATCAACACCCGCGACGAGCCCCACGCCGACGCCGACAAGTACCGCAGGCTGCACGTCATCATCGGCGACGCGACGCTGGCCGAGTACTCGACGTTCCTCAAGTGCGGCACCGCGGCGCTCGTGCTCTCGATGATCGAGGGCGGGGTCCGCTTCGACGACCTGCGCCTGCTCGAGCCGGTGCGCTCGGTGCACCGCATCAGCCACGACCCGACGCTGAAGACCGTCGTCGAGCTCTCCGACGGGCGCAAGATGACCGCGCTCGACCTCCAGCACGCCTACCTCGAGCGCGCCTGGAAGCACGAGGAGACCACGCAGGACGGCGAGATCGACCCGATGACCCGCGAGGTGCTCGACATCTGGCAGCAGGTCCTCGACGACCTCGGCACCGACCCGCTGCGCTGCGCCGACCGCCTCGACTGGGTGGCCAAGCTCAACCTGCTTCAGAGCTACCAGCAGCGCGACAACCTGCCGTGGGACTCGCCGAAGCTGCACCTCATCGACCTGCAGTACGCCGACGTCCGCCAGGCCAAGGGTCTCTACAACCGCCTGGTCTCCCGCGGCTCGATCAAGCGGCTGGTCGACGAGGAGGCCGTCCGCGCCGCCGTCACCTCGCCCCCGGAGGACACGCGGGCGTACTTCCGCGGCCGGTGCCTCGAGCGCTACCCCGGCGAGGTGGCCGCGGCGTCGTGGGACTCGGTCATCTTCGACCTCGGACGCGAGTCCCTGGTGCGGATCCCGACCCTGGAGCCCCTGCGCGGCACGCGCGGGCACGTCGGCGAGCTCATCGACAACTCCGCGGACGCCAGCGCGCTGGTGGAGGCGCTGACACGGGGGTGATCCGCGGTACGGGCGGATGTCGCTCTCGATGGGTAGGGTTCGGCCTGCAGTACCGAGGACCCGGGAGGCAGCCATGGCGCAGGAACAGACCCAGCGGCAGGGCGGGGGCGACGACGGCGACGGCGGCGAGGACTCGACCGCCGCCGGCCAGGAACGCCGCGAGAAGCTCGGCGAGGACGTCGACACGATCCTCGACGAGATCGACGACGTGCTCGAGGAGAACGCCGAGGACTTCGTCCGCGCGTACGTCCAGAAGGGCGGCCAGTAACCTCCCGGCGGAGCCTCGCAGCCCGCGCCGGAACACGAGAGAACCCCGCCGCCCCCGCGGCCCGGTACGCCGGGTCTCGGGGGCGGTGTTCCATCACCCGACACCGCCCACCCGCAGACCCGACAGCCCTAGGAGCGCCCCCACCGATGGAGCCCTCGTCGGCCCTGCACCCGGCCTACTTCCAGGCCGGCACGGCCTCGTTCGTCGATTTCCTGCGCGAGGTCCGGCCCGACCTCCTGCCCGGGGCGAACGCCCGGCCGGTGACGGCCGAGCAGGCGGGGCACGTCGCCGCCCCGCACGGCACGACGATCGTCGCCGCGATCTACGACGGTGGCGTCGCGATCGCCGGCGACCGTCGCGCCACGATGGGCAACCTCATCTCCTCGCGGGACATGCAGAAGGTCTACGTCACCGACGACTACTCGGCGGCGGGCATCGCGGGCACGGCAGGGCTGGCCGTCGAGGCGGTGCGGCTGTTCGCGGTCGAGCTGCAGCACTACGAGAAGCTCGAGGGCGTCCAGCTCACCTTCGACGGCAAGGCGAACAAGCTCGCCGGCATGGTGCGGGGCAACCTCGGCGCCGCGATGCAGGGCCTGTCGTTCGTGCCGCTGTTCGTGGGCTACGACCTCGACGCGGCCGACCCGGCCCGCGCCGGACGGATCGTGTCCTACGACGTCGTCGGCAGCCGCAACGAGGAGACCGACTACGCCGGCGTCGGCTCGGGCTCGCTGTTCGCGAAGTCCGCGCTGAAGAAGCGCCACGATCCCTCCGCGTCGGCCGCCGACTGCGTGCGCAACCTCGTCGAGGCGCTCTACGACGCCGCCGACGACGACAGCGCCACCGGCGGCCCGGACACCATCCGCGCGATCTACCCGATCGTCGTCACCATCGACGCCGAGGGCGCCACGACGCTGCCCCAGGAGGAGACGGCCGCGGTCGCCGAGGCCGTCGTCGCCGGCCGCCGCGAGAAGCCCGGCGGCTGAGCCGCACCCGCCTCCACGCACCGCACCTCACCAGACCCCAGGAGCGCTCCCCGCCATGACGATGCCGTTCTACGCGTCGGTCGACCAGCTGATGCGCGACCGCTCGGAGCTCGCGCGCAAGGGCATCGCGCGCGGGCGCAGCGTCGTCGTGCTGACCTTCGCCGGCGGCGTGCTCTTCGTGGCCGAGAACCGCTCGAACTCCCTGCGCAAGGTCTCCGAGATCTACGACTCGCTCGGGTTCGCCGCGGTCGGCCGCTACAACGAGTTCGAGAACCTGCGCACCGCCGGCATCCGCTTCGCCGACGTCCGCGGCTACTCCTACGACCGCCGCGACGTCTCCGGCCGCTCGCTGGCCAACGCCTACGCCCAGATCCTCGGGGCGAGCTTCATCGAGCAGCAGAAGCCGTTCGAGGTCGAGCTGTGCGTGGCCGAGGTCGGCGCGACGGCGGACCGCGACCAGATGTTCCGCATCACCTACGACGGATCGATCTCCGACGAGCCCCGCTTCGTGGTCATGGGCGGCACCACCGAGCCCATCAGCGCGGCGCTGCGCTCCTCCTACGAGCCGGACCTCGAGATGCGCGACGCGCTGCGCATCGCCCTCGAGGCGCTGCAGGCCCAGAACGGGACCTCGTCGAGCTCCTCGGCCGCCTCCACCGCCGAGCCCCTCGGCGTCGACGCGCTCGAGGTCGCCGTCCTCGACCGCGCCCGCCGTCCCCGCCGCACCTTCCGCCGGGTGACCGGCGCCGCCCTCGCGGCTCTGCTGCCCGGGGACGAGAGCCCCACCGCCGAGGAGACCCCCGCCGAGGACACCGGCGCGGGCGACGAGGTCTCCGGCGCCGGCGGCGCCGACCCGAAGGCCTGAGCGGCCCCTACGGGCGCGGGATCTCCTCCCGCGACCGGTACACCGGCACCGGCTTGGGCGCGATCCGGAAGACGAAGCGCTCGCTGTCGGGCTGCACCTCGCCGTCGGTGGCCAGCCCGACCGGCGGACCCACCACGCGCACCGAGAGCCGCGTCCGCGTGTTCGCCACGTAGACGCGGCTGCGGGCGAGGGTGCCGGCGAGGACCGAGATCATGAACCGGGTGCGGGAGAACGGCACGTCGGCGCGCAGGTAGCGGACGTCGAGCACCCGCGCGTCGAGACGTGGGCGGGACAGCGGGGCCATGCCGCGCGGCTGGTAGCCGCCGTTGCCGACGAAGAGGAGCCAGAGGCTCTGGCGGCGGCCGTCGAGCTCGACGACGAGCGGTGTCGCCTCGGCGAGCACCCGCACGAGGGCCATGGCCGCCGACGGCCACTTGCCCCACTGCTCCTCCCAGTCCTCGCGCAGCTTGACCATGTCGGGGTAGCCGCCGAGGCTCGCGGTGTTGACGAACGCGACCGTGCGCTCCTCGCCGTCGGCGGGGGTGATGTCGACGAGCCCGACGTCGACGAGCACCGCGTCGCCGTCGCGGGCGGCGGCCAGCGCCGAGGGCGAGTCGTCGATGCCGACGTCGCGGGCGAAGTGGTTGAGCGTGCCCTCGGGCAGGACGACCAGGGGGACGTGGCGGCGCTGGGCCAGCCCGGCCAGCGCCGCCACCGAGCCGTCGCCGCCGGCCACCCCGATCGCGCGGGTGACGCTGCCCTCGACCATCGGGCGGTCGAGGGCGGCCTCCACCTCGACGACGAAGTCCTCGCCCGGCGTCGGGAGGACGACCTGGGCCTTCGGGAGCACCGCGTGGATCTCGGCGTGCACCTCGGCGACCGGGTCCTCCTCGTCCTCGTCCCCGCCGACGCCGACCACGGGCGCCACGATCTGGCCGAGGGTCTCGAGCGGGCCCGGGGTGCCGGCGGACCGGTTGGCGACGATGACGAGCCCCGCGCCATCGCCCAGGGCCGGCGCGCCGCCCGCGGGACGGGCGCGGGCCGGGGCGTGGCGCACGACGGGCCACCAGCGCCGCGTCAGCGTCGCGATGCCGGCGCCGAGCACCGCGCCGGCGGCGACGTCGGCGAAGGTCCGCTCGCCGAGGGACACCCGCGCCGACGACACCCCGACCGCGAGCGGCGCCAGCGCCGCCCCGAGCATCGGCGACTCCATCGCCGCGGCGGTGACGAACGCCGTCGAGGACGCGGCGTGGGCCGACGGGAAGCGCCGCGACCAGGGGCGGGACCGGGGGAGCAGGGGCTTGGCCAGCGCGTGGGCGACGGCCGAGGTGGCGGCGGCGGCCAGGATCCCGCGGACCCCGGCGCGCCGCAGCGGCCCGCGGCCGGACGCCACGAGGCCACCGGCCACGGCGGCCCAGATCAGGCCGCGGTCGGCGGTGCGGTCGAGGCGCTGCGGCCAGGAGGTCCAGGCGGGGGAGTCGGAGCGGGGAGCGGCCACGACCGGGAGCACGGCTGGGGTCACGGGATGCGACCGGGTCAGCGGGCGGTGGCGCGGTGCGGCCACAGCGCCTCGTCGCGGCGGTAGATCGGCACGGGATGGTCGGCCACCCGATAGCGCAGGCGTCGTCCCTTGCCGACGACCTCGCCGTCGGCGGCGACCTCGACCGGTCCGTCCAGCAGCTCGATGTCCAGCGACCGCATGGCGCTCTCCTGGTAGATCCGGTTGTGGCCGAGCACGCCGGTGGCCAGCGCCACGAAGGCGCGGGCACGGGCGAAGCGCCGGTCGGCGCGCAGGTAGCGGACCTCCAGCACGCCGGTGTCGAGGCGGGGCCGGTACGACGGCACCATCCCGGTCGGCACGTAGGGCCCGTTGCCGACGAACAGCATCCACACCGACCGCTCCACGCCGTTGAGGCGGACGCGGATGGGCCGGCTGCGCTTCAGGGTCACCAGCAGAGCGGCCACCGCCGACGGCCATTTGCGCCACCGCGGCTGCCACTTCTCGCGGAGCCGGACCATCTCCGGGTAGCCGCCGAACGCCGAGGTGTTGACGAAGACGACGCGCTGGGGCTCCTGGCGACCCTCGACGTCGGCGTGGATGCGCAGCTCACCGAGGTCGACGGCGACGGCCTCGCCCGCGCCCGTCGCGTCGATGGCCTCCTGGGTGTCGTAGACGCCGACATCGCGCCCGAAGTGGTTGAGCGTCCCGGCGGGCACGACGGCCAGGGGCAGGTCGAGGTCCTCGGCCACCCGCGCGGCGGCGGCCACGGAGCCGTCGCCGCCGGCGATGCCCAGCGCCCGCACCCCGGGCTGGCGGGCGGCGTCGGTGAGGGCCTCGGCCAGGTCGGCGTGCTCCTCGAGACGCAGCACCTTGGCGCGGGGCAGGGCGCTCACGAGCTCGTCGTACGGGTCGACGCCGGCCTTGCCCGAGCGGCTGTTCACCATCACGACGAGGCCCTCGCCGTCGGGGAGGCTCGGCGCGCCGGCCACGGGGCGAGCGGCGGCCTCGTCGATGTCGCGCACGGGCAGCCAGCGCCGTGTGGCCAGCGCCACCCCGGCCCCGAGGGCCACGCCGGTGGCGACGTCGCTGGTCCAGTGGACGCCGACGTGGACCCGGGAGTACGCCACGGTCAGGGCCAGCGGCACGACCCACGTCGCGGCCTTCGGGCTCTCCATCGCCACCGCGGTGGCGAACGCGGCGGCCGAGGCGGCGTGACCGGAGGGGAACGACGACGACGTGGGCGGGAAGTCCAGCGAGCGGTACTCCGGCAACAGCTCCGCCGCGGGCCGGCGGCGGGGGACCAGGGGCTTGAGCACGCCGTTGGCCAGCAGACTCGCCCCGGTGATGGCCAGCGTGCCGCGCAGGGCGCCGCGGCGGGTGTGGCGGGTGCCGGCGGCGAGCGCGGCGGCGACGCCGAACCAGAGCTTGCTGTGGTTGGCCGACCTGGTCAGCGCGGCCAGCGCAGGGTCCGCGGCCGTGTAGGGCAGCCCGCCGATGGCGGTGGTGATCCGGCAGTCCTGCTCGTTGACGTCGGCGAGGCGCCGCCGGCTGCCGCGCGCGCCCTGGCGTACCCGTCGTCCCACGCCGTGGGAGAAGTCCGTTGCCAGTCCACGTCCCGGGAGTGCCACGGGGCCGACCGTAGTGATCCGGTCGGGGAGACCCGGGACCCGGCCGCTCGAGGAGCATCACCGGGCCCCTCGAACGCTTAGGGTGGTGCGCATGCAGCGGAGGATTTACGGGGTCGAGACCGAGTTCGGTGTCACCTGCACCTTCCACGGCCAGCGGCGCCTCTCGCCCGACGAGGTGGCCCGCTACCTGTTCCGCCGGGTCGTGTCGTGGGGACGGTCGTCCAACGTCTTCCTGCGCAACGGCTCGCGCCTCTACCTCGACGTCGGCTCGCACCCGGAGTACGCCACCGCGGAGTGCGACTCGCTCACCCAGCTGGTCGCCCACGACAAGGCGGGGGAGCGGATCCTCGAGGACCTGCTGCTCGACGCCGAGCGGCGCCTGGCCGACGAGGGCATCGGCGGCGACATCTTCCTGTTCAAGAACAACACCGACTCCGCGGGCAACTCCTACGGCTGCCACGAGAACTACCTCGTCGGGCGCTCGGGGGAGTTCTCCCGCATCGCGGACGTGCTGCTGCCGTTCCTCGTGACCCGCCAGCTCATCGCCGGCGCCGGGAAGGTCCTGCAGACGCCGCGGGGCGCGGTGTTCTGCCTCTCCCAGCGCGCGGAGCACATCTGGGAGGGCGTGTCCTCGGCGACGACGCGCTCGCGCCCGATCATCAACACCCGCGACGAGCCGCACGCCGACGCCGAGCGCTACCGCCGCCTGCACGTCATCGTCGGCGACTCGAACATGAGCGAGGTCACCACGCTGCTCAAGGTGGGCACCACCCACCTCGTGCTCGAGATGATCGAGCAGGGCGTGCAGTTCCGGGACTTCACCCTCGACAACCCGATCCGCGCCATCCGCGAGATCAGCCACGACCTCTCGGGACGCCGCCCGGTGCGCCTGGCGGGCGGCCGGGAGGCGAGCGCGCTCGACATCCAGCGCGAGTACCACGCCCGCGCCGTCGAGCACGTCGCGCGCCGCGGCTCGGACCCGGTCACCGAGCGCGTGCTCGAGCTCTGGGGCCGGACGCTGGACGCCGTCGAGCGCCAGGACCTCTCCCTGATCGACCGTGAGATCGACTGGGCCATCAAGCACCGCCTGGTGCAGCGCTACCGCTCCAAGCACGACCTCGGCCTGTCGAGCCCCCGTGTGGCCCAGCTCGACCTTGCCTACCACGACATCCGTCGTGGTCGCGGCATCTTCGACCTGCTCCAGCGCAAGGACATGGTCGACCGCGTCACCGACGACGGCGAGATCGAGGCGGCCAAGGACACCCCGCCGCAGAGCACCCGCGCGAAGCTGCGCGGCGACTTCATCGCCGCAGCCCAGGCCGCCGGGAGAGATTTCACCGTGGATTGGGTCCACCTCAAACTGAACGACCAGGCCCAGCGAACCGTCCTCTGCAAGGACCCTTTCCGCGCCGTGGACGAGCGCGTCGACCGACTGATCGCGACCTTGTAACCGCGCTCACGTCGGCGGCGTGCGTCGGGGGCGCACGAGGTAACCCAGTACGTACTGCCCCAGCACGCACTGACCGACGACGCCGAGGACGGCACGAGAACTCGATGCAGCACCAGCCCCGCACCTCCCGCCTGCACCGCCCCGTGGCGGCGCCGAGCACGATGCACGACGCCGCGCCGGTGCCGGTCGACGTGTCCGTGGCCGGCACGGTGCTCGGTGGCCGGTACCGGATCGGCGAGTGCATCGGCTCCGGCGCGATGGGCGTCGTCTGGACGGCCTGGGACCGGCGTCTGCGGCGCACCGTCGCCGTCAAGCAGCTCGCGGACGGCGGCCACCGCGACGCCACCGAGGAGCGCGTCGCCCGGGCCCGTGCGATGCGCGAGGGCCGGATCGCGGCGCGCGTCGTGCACCCGCGCGCGATCGCGGTGTTCGACGTCGTCGTCGACGACCTCGGTCCGTGGCTGGTCATGGAGTACCTGCCGTCGCGCTCGCTCGCGGCGCTGATCGCCGAGCACGGGCCGCTGGAGCCCGCCGAGGCGGCCTGGGTGGGCGCCCAGGTGGCCGACGCCCTGGGCGCCGTCCACGAGGCCGGCATCGTCCACGGCGACATCAAGCCCGGCAACGTCCTCATCACCGACGACGGCGTCGCGAAGATCACCGACTTCGGCGTCTCCCGGGCCACGTGGGACACCACGGCCACCGGCGGCGGCACCGTCGCGGGCACCCCGGGCTACTTCGCCCCGGAGGTCGCGCGGGGCGGGGACCCCACGCCGGCCTCCGACGTCTTCTCCCTCGGCGCCACGCTCTACGCCGCGGTCGAGAACGAGCTGGTGTGCGGCCACCACGACAACACCCTCGCCGTGCTCCACGCGATGGCGGAGGGCAAGCTCCGCCCGGCCACCCGCGCCGGCGTGCTCGGTCGCCCGCTCGCCGCGATGCTGCGCCTCGACCCCGCGCACCGGCCCGGCACCGGCGCCGTCGAGCGGGCCCTGCGCAGCCGCGGTACGGCCCCCTTCGTCCCGGCGCCGCGCCGGGCTGCGGTGCCCGCCGCGCGCGTCACCGGCACCGCCGAGGTGCCGGTGCCGGCTCCGTCGGCCGAGGAGCCGGGGGAGGACGGTCCCGCCGAGGCGGTGGCCGCCGTGACGCCGACGCCGGCCGTGACCGGCCCGCCGGAGGTCGTCGCCGCCGGTCCCGCCCTGCGGCCTGCCGATGTGCGTCCTGCCGACGTCCGGCCTGCCGACGTCCGCCCCCGGCGGACCTCGCGGGGCGGCTCCGACCGCAGCCGTCCCTCGCGCTTCGGCTCGCGCCGGATCGCCGTGCTGGCCGCGGCCTCGGGCGCCGTCCTGGCCGTCGGCGTCGGTGTGGCCGTGGCCGTCGGGACCGACAGCCGGACACCGCCGCCCGTCGCCGCGCCCGCGGAACCCGCCCTCTCCTCGGAGGCGCCCGCCGACCCGCTCGGCGGCGGCTTCCCGGCGTCCCCGACCCCCACCCCGCGGGTCGCGGAGCCGCTCTCGCCGGCGGACCCGGCCGCGCCCGGCGACCCCGGGTCCGTGGTCGTGGACTACTACTCGTCACTGCCCGGCGACATCGACGGCGCCTGGGAAGTGCTGTCGGACCGTGCCCGTGACGAGTCGGGCGGCTACGACGAGTACCGCACCTTCTGGTCCGGGATCCGCGAGGTCCGGGCGACGAACGTGGCGGTGCGGCGCGACACGGTCACCGCCGACATCGAGTTCACCACCTCGAGCGGGCGCACCAGCCGCGAGAGCTATCGCTTCGAGGTCGACCGCGACGACGACGGCCAGGTGGGGATCGAGCGGGCCCAGCGCAGTTCGGACTCGATCTGATCCGACTCGCCGGGGCACCGGCGTTCGAACACCTGCGCGAGGGGCCGTAGGCTCCTGCGGGTGACGACCAGCCCGTCCGCGCGCGCCGAACGCCTGGTCAACCTCGTGCTCTGCCTGCTCTCGACGCGCCAGTTCCTCAGCGCCGAGCGCATCCGGGCCACGGTGCCGGGCTACGCGGACGTCGCGTCCGACGAGGCGTTCTTCCGGATGTTCGAGCGGGACAAGGCCGAGCTGCGCGAGCTCGGGGTGCCGCTGGAGACCGGGCGGTCCTCGATGGCCGAGCCCGTCGACGGCTACCGGATCGCACGCCGCGACTACGAGCTGCCCGACATCGACCTGGCCCCCGACGAGGCGACGGCGGTGGCGCTGGCCGCGCGGCTGTGGGACTCGCCGGCGCTGGCGGGGGCCGCGCGCACGGCGCTGCAGAAGCTGCGGGCGGCGGGGGTCGCGGTCGACCCGGACGCCGCGTCGGCGGTGCAGCCCCGGCTGCGCGCCACCGAGCCTGCGTTCGCGCCGCTGCTGGCCGCGAGCCGCGCAGGCCGCGTCGTCACCTTCACCCACCGGTCGAACCCGTCCGCGGAGGCCCGGACGCGCACCGTCGAGCCATGGGGCGTCGTGTCCTGGCGCGGCCGCTGGTACCTCGTCGGCCACGACCGCGACCGCGACGACGTCCGCTGCTTCCGGCTCTCGCGCATCGGCGACGACGTCCGGGCGACCGGGCCGCGCGGGGCGGTGACGCCGCCCCCGGGCGTCGACCTCGTCGCGCTCGTCGCCGCCTCCGCGGGTCCGCCGCCGCCCACCGGCCTGGCCCGCATCCGTCTCACCCCGGGGCGCTGCGGAGGGCCTGCGGCGCGGTGCCCGGCCCGACCCCGGCGGCGACCCGGACGTCGTGGAGATCGACCTCTCCCGCGTCGACACCGCGGCCCGCTGGGTCGCCGGCCACGGCCCCGACGCCGTCGTCCTCGAGCCCCCGGAGCTGCGGGACGCCGTGGTGGCGCTGCTGCGGGGGTCGCTGGACCGTGCCCCCGAGGCGGCCGACGCCGGGAGCCTGCGGTGACCGCCGGGGTGGCCGAGCGGCTGCCGCGCCTGCTCACGCTCGTGCCCTACCTGCTCGCCCGGCCCGGGATCGCCGTGGCCGAGGCGGCCGCCGACTTCGGCGTCGCCGAGGCCCAGCTGCGGCGCGACCTCGAGCTGCTGTGGATGTGCGGGCTCCCGGGGTACGGGCCGGGCGACCTGGTCGATCTCTCGTTCGAGGGCGACACCGTCACCGTCACGTTCGACGCCGGCATGCGCCGTCCGTTGCGCCTGTCCGGCGACGAGGCCGCGACGCTGGCCGTGGCGCTGCGGGCGCTGGCCGACGCACCCGGGGTGGTGGACGCCGACGCGGTGCAGCGGGCGCTCGCGAAGATCGAGGACGCCGCGGGCCGGGTCGGGGTCGAGGCCGCCGAGCCCGTCATGGGGGAGGGCGTCGCCGTCGGCCTGGGCCGCGCGCCGGGCGGAGCGGAGGACGCCGTGCGGCGCGGGGTCGAGACGGGCCGCGCGCTGCGCCTGACCTACTACTCGGCGTCCCGCGACGCCGTCGGCCGCCGCGTCGTCGACCCGATGCGTCTGCTGCTCGTCGACGCCTCGGTGTACCTGGAGGCGTGGTGCCGCCGCGCCGAGGGCGTGCGGCTCTTCCGCCTGGACCGCGTCGACGACGCGGAGGTCCTCGACGAGCCCTCCGCCCCGCCGCCCGGGGCCCGCGGCCGCGAGGGGTCCGGGGAGGACCTGCTGCGCCCCGACGACGGCGCCCACGTCGCCGCCCTCGTGCTGCGTCCCGCCGCCCGCTGGGTGGCCGAGTACTACCCGGTCGAGGGCCTGCACGCCGACGACGACGGCTCGGCCCGGGTGACCATGCGCTACGGCGACCGCGACTGGATGGTCCGCCTGGTGCTCGGCCTGGGCGACGCCGTCGAGGTCCTGGCCCCGCCGGACCTGGTCGAGGCCCGCCGCGCCCGGGCCCGCGAGGCCCTGGCGGCGTACGGCGAGGGCGCCTGACGATCGCCGCGGGCCCCCGCGACACCGGCTCCGAACCGCGCACGGGCGTTCACCGCAGGGTCACGACGCCGGGTTAGGGTCGGCGATGTGCCGTACCTGTGGAGCATCGTCGCGGTGGTCGCCGCGGTGATCGTGCTCGGCCTGGTCGTCGTCGCCCTGCTCAAGCCGGTCAAGCGGTTCGCCCTCGTCGCGGGCGTCGCCCGGGAGCAGCTCGGCCGGGAGGCCGGGATGCTCACGGCGCGCACCGCCGCGCTGCGGGTCCGGCTCGAGCAGCGGCGCACGCGTAGCATCAGCAGCACCGTGGAAGGAGCCACACCGTGAGCGAATGGGTCATCATCGCGATCGTGGGCGTGGTGCTGCTCTTCAGCGCCAAGAAGCTGCCGGACATGGCACGCGGCCTCGGGCAGTCCATGCGTGTCTTCAAGGCCGAGACCCGCGGGCTGAAGGAGGACGAGCAGGCTGCCAAGCCCGGCGAGGCCTCCGGCACGCCGCAGGCACCGGGTCGCGCGCTGGACGAGGGCTCGTCGGGCACGAACGGCGTCGCGCCCTCGTCGCCGGACGCCACCCCGACCACGCGGCCCGGCTCCACCTCCTGAACCCTCGATGACTGCGTCCTCCGGGTCGCGCGCCCGGTGGTGGCGCGGTCTGCGCCGGCCCGGGTCACGCCGTCGTGCCAATCCCGACGGCACGATGACGCTCGTCGAGCACATCTACGAGCTGCGACGACGCCTCGCGATCGCCCTGCTGGCCGTCGCGATCGGCACCGCGCTCGGGTTCTTCTGGTACACCGCCTACCCGTTCGGCCTGCCGTCGCTGGGGCAGATCCTCACGGAGCCCTACTGCGCGCTGCCGCCGGAGAACCGCGTGCAGCTCGGGGGCGGGCAGGAGTGCCGCCTCGTCGCGTTCGGCGTGTTCGAGCAGTTCACCCTGCGCCTCAAGGTCGCCGCGACGGCCGGGGTCCTGATGTCGAGCCCGATCTGGTTCGCCCAGCTCTGGGGCTTCATCACGCCCGGCCTGTACGCGAAGGAGAAGCGCTTCGCGTACACGTTCGTCACGGTGGCCGTGGTGCTGTTCAGCGCCGGGGCGGTGCTCGCGTACTACGTCGTCACCCAGGCCCTGCAGTTCCTGTTCACCGTCGGCGGCGACATCCAGACCACGGTGCTGCGGGGCTCCGACTACTTCAGCCTGCTCATCGCCCTCTTGATCATCTTCGGGGTGAGCTTCGAGCTCCCGCTGCTGGTCGTGATGCTCAACCGCGTCGGGATCGTCTCCTACGCCCAGCTCTCCAGCTGGCGGCGCGGGCTGATCTTCGGGCTGTTCGTGTTCGCGGCGCTCGCGACGCCGGGGCAGGACCCGATCTCGATGCTCGCCCTGGGCGTCTCGCTCGTCCTGTTGCTCGAGCTCTCCATCCAGGTCGCCCGGGTGCATGACAAACGGGCGGCTCGCCGACGTCTGGAGGAGGGCTGGAGCCAGATCCCGGACTGGAAGGGCCTCGATCCCGACCAGCCCTCGCCGCTGGACGACCGCCTGGGCTCGTCGACCCCGGCGCCCGCGCCGGCCCCGCGGATCGAGCCGCTGCCGCCGCCGGCGCCCGATCGGGGCAGCGACGGCTCGACCGACCGGTGGGACGCCACCTGATCCGGCGGCGCCCCGCCCGGATGTGACACTGTGGAGACGTGGCCACTCGCTCTCCTGCCGAGGCCTACGAGCAGGCTCGCACCCGCTCCTCGCACCCCCAGCTCTCGCTGTTCGCCGCCGAGCTGTCGTTCGAGCTCGACGACTTCCAGCGGCAGTCCTGCCTGGCCCTCGAGCAGGGTCACGGCGTCCTGGTCTGCGCGCCCACGGGCGCGGGCAAGACGGTCGTGGGCGAGTTCGCGGTGCACCTCGCCCTGGCCCGCGGCCAGAAGTGCTTCTACACGACGCCGATCAAGGCGCTGTCGAACCAGAAGTACACCGACCTGGTCGAGCGCCACGGCGCCGATGCGGTCGGCCTGCTGACCGGCGACGCGGCGATCAACGGCTCGGCCCCGGTGGTGGTGATGACCACCGAGGTGCTGCGCAACATGCTCTACGCGGAGTCGCCGGCGCTCGAGGGACTCGCCTACGTCGTCATGGACGAGGTGCACTACCTCGCCGACCGCTTCCGCGGCGCGGTGTGGGAGGAGGTCATCCTCCACCTGCCCCAGCACGTGCAGATCGCGTCGCTGTCGGCGACGGTGAGCAACGCCGAGGAGTTCGGCGACTGGCTCGTCACCGTCCGCGGCGACACCACCGTCGTCGTCGACGAGACCCGCCCGGTGCCGCTGTGGCAGCACATGGTCGTCGGGCACCGGATGTTCGACCTGTTCGCCGAGGAGCGCCGCGGAGGCGCGACGGCGCTCACGGTGGACCCGACGCTCGTGCGCGCCGTCGCCGAGGTCGACCGCGGGCCCTCGGTCCGCGGGGGCCGCGCCCGGTCCGGGCCTCCCGGCCGTGGCGGACGCCAGAACGACCGGCGCGGCGGGCCGGCGCGCTCCGGGCCGCCGGGGCGGGGCGGGGGTTCGGGCTTCCGGCCGCCGTCGCGCGTGGACGTCATCGAACGCCTCGACGCCGCCGGACTCCTGCCCGCGATCACGTTCATCTTCAGCCGGGCCGGGTGCGACGCCGCGGTGACGCAGTGCGTGCGCTCCGGGCTGCGGCTGACGGGCCCGGACGACGTGGCGGTCATCCGCGAGGTCGTCGAGCGCAAGACCGCGGGCCTGCCCGAGGCCGACCTCGATGTCCTGGGCTACTGGGAATGGCGCGACGGCCTCGAACGCGGCGTCGCGGCCCACCACGCGGGCATGCTGCCGGCGTTCAAGGAGACCGTCGAGGAGCTGTTCGTCCGCGGCCTCGTGCGGGCGGTGTTCGCCACCGAGACGCTCGCGCTGGGCATCAACATGCCCGCGCGGACGGTCGTGCTCGAGAAGCTCGTGAAGTACAACGGCGAGGCCCACGTCGAGCTGACGCCGGGGGAGTACACCCAGCTCACCGGCCGCGCGGGCCGGCGCGGCATCGACGTCGAGGGCCACGCGGTGGTGCTCTGGGTGCCCGGCGTCGACCCCGAGCAGGTCGCCGGCCTCGCCTCGACCCGCACGTACCCGCTGCGCTCGTCGTTCCGCCCCGGCTACAACATGGCGGTCAACCTCGTCGACCGCGTCGGGGTCGAGAGCGCCCGCGAGCTGCTCGAGCAGTCGTTCGCGCAGTTCCAGGCCGACCGCAGCGTCGTCGGGCTGGCCAAGCGCCTCGAGCGCAACCGCGAGGCCCTCGCGGGCTACGCCGGGGCCGCCGGTGGGCACTCCGGGGACGAGGGCGACTTCCGCTCCTTCGCGGAGTACATGGACCTGCGCCGCCGGGTGACCGAGCGCGAGAAGCTGCTGTCGCGCCAGGGCCGGTCGGCGCAGAAGGCCGAGGCCGCGGCGTCGCTCGAGGCGCTCAAGCCGGGCGACGTCATCGCCGTCCCGGGCGGCAAGCGCGCGGGGCTGGCCGTCGTGCTCGACCCCGGCATCGACCGCAGCCCCCGCGACCAGGAGCCGCGCCCGCTCGTCCTCACCGAGGACCGGTGGGCCGGTCGCCTGTCGCTCGCCGACTTCCCCGAGCCCGTCGCGGCGCTCGGCACGATGAAGCTGCCGCGCAAGATGGACCACCGCGTCCCGCGCCTGCGGCGCGACCTCGCCAACGCGCTGCGCGAGACGGGGATCGAGCCGCCGACCCGCTCGGGGTCGGCCCGCCGCCGCAAGGGCGCCGAGAACGAGGACCCCGAGCTCGCCTCGCTGCGCCGCGCGCTGCGCGCCCACCCGTGCCACGGGCTGGCCGACCGGGACGACCGCTCGCGGTGGTTCGAGCGCTACCAGCGCCTCGAGCGCGAGACCGAGCAGCTCCAGGACCGCGTGCGGTCGACGACGCACTCGCTCGCCCGCACGTTCGACCGCATCCGCGGGCTGCTCGGCGAGCGCGGCTACCTCGACGACGAGGACGTCACCGAGAACGGGCGGCGGCTCTCGCGGCTGTGGGGGGAGTCCGACCTCCTCGTCGCCGAGTGCCTGCGTCACGGCGTGTGGCGCGGGCTCGGCCCGGCGGAGATCGCGGCGGTGGCGTCGTCACTGGTCTACGACAGCCGCCGCGACGACGGCGGCGTGCCCCGCGTGCCCGAGGACGCGACGTCGGCGGTCGAGCAGACGGTGGCCCTGTGGCACGACCTCGTCGCCGACGAGCGCCGCCACCGCCTCGACCGCACGCGCGAGCCGGACCTCGGCTTCGCGTGGCCGGTGCACCGGTGGGTGCGCGGCGACTCGCTCGCGGTCGTGCTCGCCGGGGCCACCTCGCACGGCACCGAGCTGTCAGCGGGAGACTTCGTGCGCTGGTGCCGGCAGGTCGTCGACCTGCTCGACCAGATCCGCGCCGTCGCCGGCAACGAGGACACCGTGGGCCGGGCCGCGGGCGACGCGGTCCGCGCCATCCGGCGCGGTGTCGTCGCCGTGGGGGAGGGCTAGGGCCGTGAGCACGCCGCCGGAGGAGCCGAGCACCCGGCCGGAGTCGCCCTGGGCGCCGCCCGCGGCGGCGGGCACGGCGGAGACCTCGGCGGTGGGGCGTCCGGCAGCGGACGACCCGAGGCCGGACGGTGCAGGGCAGAACGATCCGGGGAGTTCGGGCCCGACCCCCCGGGACGACACCCCGCCGGACGGGCTGCCCGGGCCGACGGGCCCGGCGACCACCCCCGGCGAGCCGAGCCCGTGGGCGCCGCCCGGGGGCCAGGCGCCACAGCAGCAGCCAGGCCAGCAGCCCAGCCCGACCGAGCGGCCCGGGGCCCCGCCGTCCGGCCAGCCCACGGGATACGGGCAGCCGAGCTACGGGCAACCGTCGGGCTACGGGCAACCGTCGGGCTACGGGCAACCGTCGGGCTACGGGCAGCAGCCGGGCTACGGGCAGCAGCCGGGCTACGGCCAGACCGGCTACGGCCGGGCCGGCCAGCAGCCCGCCGCCTGGGGTCAGCCGGGACAAGGGCCGCAGGGATACGGACAGCAGCAGGGCTACGCGCCGCAGCAGCAGGCCACGGCCCCCAGCCCGGCTACGGCCCGACCGGCTACGTCCAGCAGCCCGCACCCGGCCCCGGGCCGAATCCGACGTCGGTGTGGGCGACACCCGGCCAGGCGACGGGCTGGGGCCAGCCCGGTCCGGGCTGGGGCGGTCCGTACCCGCCGCAGCCCCGCAAGCCCTTCGCCTGGAAGGCGGTGGGCCTGGTCGTCGCGGCCCTCATCGTGATCGCGCTGATCGTGCTGGGACTGCTGGCGTTCGTCGTCGGCCCGCGGTTCGCCCGGGTCGACGTCCTCGACGCGGACTCGGTGACGCAGGGCGTCACGCGGGTGGTCACCGAGGACTGGCGCCGCCAGATCACCGGGGTCACCTGCCCGTCGGACCAGGAGGTGCGGCCCGGGGCGACCTTCACCTGCTCGGCGACCGTCGACGGCAGGCCCGCCCAGGTGCCCGTCTCGATCATCGACGCGAGCGGCACCTACTCGGTCGGGCAACCACGCTGATGGCGACGCTCGACGACGTCCGCCGCCTCGCGCTGGCCCTGCCGCGCACCGACGAGGCGGTGTCGTGGGGCTCGGCGACCTGGCGGGTGTCGAAGAAGGGCTTCGTCTGGGAGCGCCCGCTGCGCCGCTCCGACGAGGCGGCCCTCGAGGCCGCGGGCGTGCCGCTGCCCGACGGCGACGTGCTCGGCGTGCGGGTGGCGGACCTCGGCGTCAAGGAGGCGCTGATCGCCGACGACCCGGCCGTCTACTTCACGACGCCGCACTTCGACGGCTTCCCCGCGGTGCTCGTGCGTCTGGAGCGGATCGGGGTCGACGAGCTGCGCGAGCTGGTGGAGGACGCCTGGGTCGACCGCGCGCCGAAGACCGTCGCGAAGGCCTGGCTCGCCGAGCAGGGCCGCGGCCAGGGCGGCTGACCGACCTCTACTCGCCCCGCAGCGCGGAGACGAGCCGGTCGACCGAGCCGGTGAGGTTCCAGCGCTCGGCGAGGGCGGCGAGCGCGTCCGGATCCGCCGGCTCGTGGGGCAGGGTGCGCCGCTCGCCCGTCCAGTCGATGGGGGCGTCGGGGGCCACGCGGACGACCTCGGGCGCGACGACGAGGTACTCGCCGGCCCGCGCCATCTTCGCGCGCACGGCCGAGGACATGCGGGTGTCGGAGCGGTCGAGCACCGCGGAGATCATCTCGTCCCACGAGCCGAACTTGGAGACCACCTGCGCCGCGGTCTTCTCCCCGATGCCGGCCACGCCGGGCAGGCCGTCGGAGGGGTCGCCGCGCAGCATCGCCATCTCGGCGTAGCCGTCGCCGGCGCGGGCGACGGGCACGCCGTAGCGGGCGGCGACGTCCTCCGGCCCGTAGAGCTCGTACTTCGACACCCCGCGGGCGATGTAGACGATGCGGGTCGATGCGGGCTCGTCGCGGACGAGCTGCAGCAGGTCCCGGTCGCCGCTGACCACCTCGATGGCGTCGGTGGTCTCGGTGGCGCACAGGGTGCCGATGACGTCGTCGGCCTCGTAGCCCTCGGCGCCCGCGGTCGGGATCCCGACGGCGGCGAGGGCCTGCAGGATGATCTCGACCTGGGGCCCGAGCTCGGGCGGCGCGGCCTCGGCGTCGGGGGCCCCGCCGACGGGGGAGGACGGGTCGCCCATCGACGGGTCGACGCGGTGGGCCTTGTACGACGGGATCGCCCGCACGCGGAACGCCGGACGCCAGTCGCGGTCGAGGCACGCGATCAGCGCACCGGGCCGCCGCTCGCGCACCAGGCGGGCGACCATGTCGCAGAACCCGCGGGCCGCGTTCACCGGCGTCCCGTCCTGCGCGGTCAGGGTGGCCGGGACCCCGTAGAAGGCCCGGAACCACAGGCTGGCCGAGTCGAGCAGCATCACCGGCGCGTCCATGAGCGGCAGCTTCCCACCTGGCGCCGGGTGCTCGTGCGTCACGCCTCCGGTCGGCGCCCACTGCCCGTCGAGGGGCCGACCTCCGACGGACCGGCCGGGCCGCGCTCGGCGGCCGCCCCGTCCGCACCGGACGCTCCCGGTGCGGCGGCCACGGCCTTGGCGTAGCGCGACCCGGCCGCGAGCAGGACGAGCCCGGCGCCGAGGAACGCCGCAACCCGGGCGAGGCCGTCGAGGGCGGTGAGGTCGAAGGTCACGAGCTTCACCACCGCGGCGATCACCAGCACGCCGCCGAGCACCCGCGAGAGCGAGTCCTTCAGGCCCCGCGCGAGCAGGACCAGCGCGATCGCGGTCCACGACACGGTCACGAGGACGTGGCCGACGAGGAACGCGTCGCGGGTGGGCGAGATCAGCAGCGCCGCGGTCACGACTTCACCGGCCGCCCCGTAGAGCGCGACGACGCCGAGCAGGCCGGCGGCCGTCGCCGCCCGGCCGCGGTCGCGCAGCCAGCCGAGCCGCCCCAGGGCGACCAGGCCGACCAGGGCGACGGCGGAGAGCAGGAGGTAGACGACGAGGGCGGCGGCGAGCTCGCCGACCGCGCCCGCCGTCACGGCGCCGCCCGGCAGGGTGACGACGAACGGGCGGGCCGGGAAGCTCGCGACGAGCTCCATCGGCGCGTCCAGCCCGAGCGCGACGAGGCCGCCGACGACGCCCAGGACGGCGGCGGCGAGCAGCGGGCCGGCCCGGCGGGTCACCGCGGCGGCGACGCCGAGCACGAGGGCCTCGGCGAGCAGGGGGAGCGAGAGCGGGCCGGACCCCATCGCGAGGACGGTCGCGACCAGCAGCGCGCCGGTGGCGCCGGCGCCGGCCACGAGGGCGAGCGCGCGATGTCCCGTCGGAGCGCCGGCACGGTCGAGCGCGACCACGGCGAGCAGCAGGGCGACCGCGACGCCGCCGGCGACGAGGGTGCCGGGGACGCGGGCGAGGCCGATGCTGACGAGCAGGACGGGCAGCACCGGGGCCCCGAGCACGGCGGTGGCCGCCACCCGGCCGGACGCGCCGAGCAGGACGGCCGAGACGCCGCCCGCGACGAGGACCGCGAGCACCGCGAGGGTCGTGGCGAGGTGGGTGTCGGGGACGCCGGCGAGCAGCCGGATCGCGGCGCCGAGGGCCGCGAGGGTCGAGACGACGGCGGCGGTCGTCGCGACGGCGGGCCAGGTGCGACGGCGGGCGACGAGCACGGCGGCGACCTGGGCACCGAGCACGAGGGCGACGAGCGTGGGCGTCGGTCCGCCGACGACCAGGGGAGCGGCCAGCCCGGCGGCGACCAGCACGCCGAGGGCGAGGCCCTGGTGGCGCCAGTGGTCGGCCAGCACCAGCCCGCCGGCGGTGACCGCCAGCGCGAACGGGGCGCCCAGCGCGAGGGGGAGGAGCCCGAAGAGGGCGACGGCGGCGGCCACGGTGAGGAAGAGCGCCGCCACGCCGGTCGCGGCGAGGGCGACCGCGGCGGACGGTACCGAGGCGCCGTCGCCGGCCCGGCGCCGCACGCGCACCCCGATCCCGACCAGGGCCAGGCCGAGCACGGCGCCGCCGATCACCCGCGCCTCGGGCCCGAACCAGCCGCGCCCGGCCGCGAGGACGAGCAGCAGCACGACACCGAGCACCGTCGTCGCCGCGCCGGTGACCGCGAGCAGCCTGGCCGGCGACCACGCGACCCGGGGAGCGCGGGGCGGACGGGGCGCGCGCACGGGGCGAGCCGGCGGCGGCGGAGCCCAGCCCGCAGGCGGCGGGGCCCACGCGATCGGCGGGGCCCAGGGCGTGGGCGGCGGGGGAGCCGGCGCGGGCGCCGGGGCCGTCGGCCGCGGGGCGCTCTGCAGCGTCAGGAGGGTCGTGCGGATGCGGTCGACCTCGCGGGCCACGCCCGCGAGGTCGTCACCGAGGCGGGCGACGAGCGCGTCCTGCGGCACCGGGGTGTTCATGGCACGGAGCCTGGCCTGCCCCGACCGGCCCGCCCAGGGGAGGACTACTCAGTCCGGACGGTGAGTACCGCGTGACGCCCGCGACGAGCGGGCACAGGCCGGTTGCCAGTCCACACACCGAGGGGAGACCCACCATGGGTGACATCGCGTCCAAGCTCGACAAGGAATACGAGACCAAGTCCGCGCAGGAGATCGCCGACGCTCCCGTCGCCGCCCTGCAGGGCGTCAGCGAGAGCGACGCCGAGAAGCTCAAGGAAGCGTTCAACATCAAGACGGTGCGCGACCTGGGCACCAACAAGTACTTCCTCTGGGCGCAGGCGTTCGCGAAGCTCGCCGAGTGATTCGCCCCGGGCACCGACCCGGGGCGCACCCCGCACGGCCCGGCCTGTCCTAGGCTCGGCGACCATGAGCAGCACCCTCGCGTCCGACCGCGTGACGGCCCGGCTCGAGCGCGCCCGGGCCGCCGCCCGGCAGGCCGGGGTCGACGCCCTGGTGATCACGCCCGGGCCCGATCTCCAGTACCTCACGGGCGTCGTCAAGCACTCCCACGAACGGCTCTCGGCCCTGCTGCTGCCCGTCGACGGCGACGCCGCGTTCGTCGTCCCGACGTTGGAGCGCCCCGGCCTCGACGGCACCGCCGTCGACGCGATGGAGACGCTGACCTGGACCGACGGCGTCGACCCGCACGCCCTGGCCGCCTCCCGGCTCGGAGGCGCCCGGCGCGTCGCGGTGGTCGCCGACATGCCCGCCCTGCACGTCCTCGGCCTGCGTGACGCCCTGCCGCAGGCCGCGCTCGAGCTCGCGACGCCGGTGCTGCGCGAGCTGCGCATGCGCAAGGACGACGTGGAGGTCGACGCCCTGCGCCGGGCCGGTGCGGCCATCGACGCCGTGCACGCCCGCGTCCCGGGCTGGCTCGTGGCCGGGCGCACCGAGGCCGAGGTCGGCGCGGACATCACCGCGGCGATCCTCGACGAGGGCCACACCGAGGCGGCGTTCGTCATCGTGGGCTCCGGGCCGAACGGCGCGAGCCCGCACCACGAGGTGTCCGACCGGGTGATCCGGGCCGGCGACGTCGTCGTCGTCGACATCGGCGGGCCGCTGCCGGAGGGCTACAACTCCGACTCCACGCGCACCTACGTGGTGGGGGAGCCCGGCGACGAGGTCCGCGACGTCTACGCGGTGCTCCAGCGCGCCCAGGCGGCGGCGGTGGCCGCGGCGCGCCCCGGCGTCACCGCCGAGAGCGTCGACGAGGCCGCCCGCGCGATCATCCGGGACGCCGGGCACGGCGAGTACTTCGTGCACCGCACCGGGCACGGCATCGGCCTCGAGGTGCACGAGGAGCCCTACATCGTGGCGGGCAACGACCTCGTCCTCGAGCCGGGCATGGCGTTCAGCATCGAGCCGGGGATCTACTTCCCGGGCCGCTGGGGTGCCCGCATCGAGGACATCGTCGTGGTCACCGACGACGGCTGCGAGCCGGTGAACCGGCAGCCCCACGACCTGCTCTCGTGCTGACTGCCCACCCCGAGCCCGCCCGGACGACACCCGCACGCTCCGCCCGGGGCGGCGTCTGGCTGCGTCTGCTCGGCGCGGTCGTCGCGGGGCTCCTGCTCTACGTCGCGTTCCCGCCGTTCGGCGCCTGGTGGGCCGCACCGCTGGGCCTCGCTCTGGTCGTCGCCGTCGTCGACGGGTGCCGGGTGCGCAGCGCGTTCGGGCTCGGGGCGCTGGTCGGCGTCGCCTACCAGCTGCCGCTGCTGAACTGGACGGGCGAGTACGTCGGCGCCGTCTGGCTGCTCCTGCTCGTCGCCCTGGTCGTGGTGGTCGCCCTCCCGGTGGCGCTGTTCCCGCTGGTGACGCGCCTGCCCGGCGCGCCGGTGTGGGTGGCGTGCGTCTGGGTGGCGGGCGAGGCCCTCATCGAGCGGTGGCCCTTCGACGGCTTCCCCTGGGCGAAGATCGCGTTCGGGCAGCCCGGCGGACTGTTCGCCCCACTGGCCTCGCTGGGCGGCGCGCCTCTGGTGAGCTTCGCCGTGGCGCTGTCCGGGGCGGGCCTGTGGGCCCTCGTGCGCGCGCTGCGCCCCCCGCGGCATCCCCGCGCCGCGGCGGGTGCCCTCGTCGTCGTCCTGCTCGGGCCGCTCGCCGGCCTCGCGACGCTGCCGTCGGTGCGCGCCGACACCCCGGGCCCGGCGATCACGGTGGCCGCCGTGCAGGGCAACGTCCCGCGCGCTGGCCTCGACTTCAACGCACAACGCCGGGCGGTGCTCGACAACCACGTCGCCCAGACCCGCCGCCTCGCCGACGACGTCCGCGCGGGCCGGACCCCCCGCCCCGACCTGGTGATCTGGCCGGAGAACGCCTCGGACATCGACCCGATCCGCAACGCCGACGCCGCCCGGGAGATCCGGGCCGTGACCGACGAGATCGGGGTGCCGGTGGTGGTCGGCGCCGTGCTGTCGGGCACCCGCGGCCCGGACGGGACGCTGGTCCAGGGGCCGCGCAACGCCTCGATCGTCTGGATGCCGGGCCGCGGTCCCGGGGCGACATACGTGAAGCGCCACATCCTCCCGTTCGGCGAGTACATCCCGCTGCGCAGCATCGCCGAGCTCGTCTCGCCGCTGGTCGACCGCGTCACCGACTTCGAGCCCGGCACCGGCACGGGCGTGCTGCCCGCCGGACCGGCCCGGCTCGGCGTCGTGACCTGCTACGAGGTCGTGTTCGACGACTCCGTGCGCGACGCCGTCCGCGGCGGGGCCGACCTGCTCACGGTGCCCACCAACAACGCGACCTTCGGGTACAGCGACATGACCTACCAGCAGCAGGGGATGTCGCGGCTGCGCGCGATCGAGCACGACCGCGCCGTCGTCATCGCCGCCACGAGCGGGCAGAGCGCGATCGTGGCGCCCGACGGGACGCTCGTCGCGCGCACCGGGCCGCTGTTCACGCCGGGGCTGCTCGTCGAGTCGGTGCCGCTGCGGACGACGACGACGCTCGCCACGCGGCTCGGGCCCGGTCCGGAGTGGCTGCTGGTCGCGTTGGGCCTCGCCGCGGTGGCCGTGGGGCTGGTGCGGCGCCGGCGGGACGCCGCGTGACGGGACCATGTCCGGACGGGGCCGACGTGCTGGTCACCGTCCCCACGTACAACGAGCGCGAGAGCCTCCCCGGGCTCGTCACGCGGCTGCTGGACACCCTGCCCGCGCTGCGGATCCTCGTCGTCGACGACGGCAGCCCCGACGGCACCGGCGCGCTCGCCGAGTCGATCGCCGCCACCGACGCCCGGGTCCGGGTGCACCACCACGCGCCGCGGGCCGGTCTCGGCGCGGCCTACGTGGACGCGTTCAGCACGGTGCTCGACGGCGGGTGCGACGGCTTCGCCGAAGGCGTCGGGTGGATCGTGCAGATGGACGCCGACGGCTCGCACGCCCCGGAGGAGCTGCCCCGTCTGCTGGCGGCGGCCCGGGACGCCGACGTCGTCCTGGGCTCCCGCTACGTGCCCGGAGGCGGGACGGAGGGCTGGGCGTGGCACCGGCGCCTGCTCTCCCGCGCCGGCAACGTCTACTCGCGCCGGGCGCTGCGGCTCTCGCTGCACGACGTCACCGGCGGCTACCGCTGCTTCCGGCGCGGCGCGCTGGCCGAGGTGGGCATGGCGACGGTCGCCTCGGAGGGCTACTGCTTCCAGGTCGACGTCGCGTTCCGCGTGCAGCGGGCCGGGATGCGGGTGCGCGAGGTCCCGATCACGTTCGTCGAGCGCGCCCACGGCGAGTCGAAGATGAGCGGCGCCATCGTCCGCGAGGCGCTGTGGCGGATCACGTCCTGGGCCGTGCGCGACCGGGCGCGACGGCGTCGGGCGCGGCCGCGCTGACCCGGTCCTGGACAGGCGAAAGGGCCGCCCCGGCGGATGCCGGAACGGCCCTCACGATCTCGTGAACGCTCAGGCGCTCTCGGAGCGGCGCTCCTTGAGCAGGCCGAGACGCTCGTCGAGCAGCTCCTCGAGCTCGGGCACCGAACGGCGCTCGAGCAGCATGTCCCAGTGGGTACGCGGAGGCTTGGACTTCTTCTGCTCGGGCTCGGTGCCGTCGATCCGCTTGCCCTCGTCGCCGTGGAGGCGGCACTCCCAGGTCACGGGCGCCTCGGCGTCGTCCGAGAACGGCACCTCGAAGTCGTGGCCCTTGGGGCAGCGGTACGCGAAGGAACGGCGGGGGGCGAGGTCGTGGTCGCGGTCGGTCTCGTAGCTGACAGCGCCGAGACGGCTGCCACGGAGGACGCGGTCGGCCATGATGGTGTCCTTTCCTCGACTGCGAGTGCACCCGAGGACGCACGGCCTTCGGGCACGGGTGGTTCAACGCCGCACCACCACGGTTCGTTCCCGCGCAGCCCGCCGTTCACCCCGTGCGTGACCCGACTCACGGGTGCACACCGGCCACGGAGTACCCCGGCCGGCGCGCCTCCACACGGTATCGGGTCGTGCGCGATGGATTGCGTGCCATCCGGATCTCCGGTCAGGCCGGTGCGGTCCACGCGCCACGGGTGACGAGCACGTCGCGCAGCAGGTCGGGCCGGTCGGTCATGAGTCCGTCGACGCCGAGGTCGAGCAGGCGGTGCATCTCCGAGGTCCGGTCGACCGTCCAGACGTGCAGCTCGAGCCCGAGGGCGTGGGCGGCGGCGACCATCGCGGGGTCGATCACCGTCAGGGACCCGAGCCGGACCGGCAGCTGCGCGAGGTCACCGCGCACCCGGAGCACGCGGTCCAGCGGGCGGCGGAGCAGCGACGGCGTCACGGCCCGGCCCCGCAGCCGCAGCGCCGACCGCGAGGCGAGCCCGGTCACGACGCGGTCACCGAACCGCGCCCGGACGGCCTGCAGGCGGCTCTCGTCCATGCTGGCGACGGCCACCCGCGCGGCCACGTCGTCGCGTTCGAGCAGGCGGAGCATCGGCGCGAGAGCGCCCGGAGCCTTGAGGTCGACGTTGAAGCGCGTGTCCGGCAGCGCCTCGAGCACCTCCTCGAGCCGAGGCAGCGGCTCGCGCCCGCCCAGCCGCACGCCGGCGAGGTCGGCCCACGGCATCGTGCGCAGCACCCCGGGATGACCGGCGACGCGGCGCAGGGTCGCGTCGTGGTGCACGACGAGGACGCCGTCCGCGGTGGCGTGGACGTCGGTCTCGATGTGGGTGTAGCCCTCCTCGACCGCCCGCCGGAACGCGGCCAGCGAGTTCTCCAGACCCTCGAGCTCGCCGATGTGCCACCCGCGGTGGGCGAAAGCGCGCGGTGTCCGTCCGGCCAGGTACGGGTGCTGCGCCGGGGTCACGCCCGCGGAGTCTGCCCGCTGGGCGGCCATCCCGCGCACCGCACCCGATCCGGGCCTCGTTCCCCGGACGGTGGCTGCGCAACGCCGTGACCCGTGACACGTTTCGGTGGGGCCACCGGCCACCGTGCAGGCGTTCGTGCACATGCAGTAGTCTCGGCGATCACGCTGGGCTGAGGGGAGCGCAGATGCCGAAGGGGTCGGGGGGCGAGCCCTCCTGGTGGTCGTCCGGGTCCGTCCCCGGCGACCTCCCGAGCTGGGCCCGCCGTGGCCTCGACGAGGCCCCCGAGGAGCTCGCACCCTCTCCGCCGCCCCCGACCCGACATCGTAGGCGCGGCGCTGCCGCCCCGGCCGCTGCTGGCGGCTCGCACCGTCTCCGGGGGTGGGGCCTGGCCGCCGCCTCGGTCGCCGCCGCCGCCGCCGTGGTCCCGCTGGCGGTCTCGACGCTGGCGAACAACGGCGAGAACACCGCCCTGCCGCGCGTCGGCACCTTCCCGGTCGTCGCCCCGGGCACGCTCCCGGGCGGCGCCGTGCCCCCCGGCACGGGCACCCGCGGCCCGCAGCCGGGGTCGCCGGCCGACGCCTCGGTGCTCCCGCCGCTGCAGGACCCGAGCGTGGCGCTCGCCGAGCCCCCGCGCACCGTCACCGTCGCGCCCCGGGTGCTGGCCCGCGATGCCGACGACGAGACCACGACGCCGTCGACGCGCCGTTCCACGACGACCTCCGAGGCCGAGGACGACGACGAGACCACGGCCGGCGGCAGCAGCGGCGAGACCCAGACCCCCCGTGACGCCGACGACGACGAGGGCTCGGGCGGCGGGTCCGGCGGCTCAGGTGGCTCCGGGTCTTCCGGGGGCGGCTCGGGCGGCTCCGGCTGCGGTCCGGCAGCGGCGGGTCCGGCAGCGACGGGTCCGGCAGCGGCGGGTCCGGCAGCGACGGGTCCGGCGGCGGCGGGTCCGGCTCGGGCTCCCGTGGTGGCGGGATCGTCGGCGGGCTCGGGGACACCGTCGGCGGTGTCGTGAACGGCGTCGGCCGGGTGACCAACCGCGTGCTCGGCTGAGAGGCCCGCAGGCAGCTCTCCACATCGATCTCTCGAGGGTGTCGTGGGAGTTCCCGCTCTGACGGCACTCCCGGGAGATCGAACCGGAGAGGTCGCGGCTCAGCTCGCCGACGGCTTCTCCGGCAGGTCGGGGCGCTCGACGCCCTCGCCGAGCGCCGCGGCGTAGAGGTCGCCGTCGGCCTCGATGCGCGCCAGCACGTCCGCGGGGGAGAAGGTCAGCTCCCGGACCTCGGTCGCCGCGGTCACCTCGTCCCACGTCAGCGGCGTGGACACCGTCGGCGCGCCGTTGGCCGCGCGCGCACGCATCGAGTACGGCGCGACGGTGGTCTTCGCCGTGTTGTTCTGGCTCCAGTCGACGAAGATCTTCCCGCGTCGCCGGTCCTTGGCCATGATCGCGGTGACCGAGCGCGGGGTCTCGCGGGCCAGGAGCTCGGCGACGCCCTTCGCGTAGGCGGACGTGCGCCCCGGGTCGTCGACACGCACCGCGGCGCTGACCTGCATGCCCTTGCTGCCGCTGGTCTTCGGGCAGGGCGTGAGCCCGTCGGCGGCGAGGACGCCGCGCAGACGCTCGGCCAGCCGTGCGCAGTCGACCACCGTGGTGCCCTCGCCGGGGTCGAGGTCGAACACCAGCTCGTCGGGCGGCTGCACGGCGTCGTCGTCGTCCACCCGCCACTGCGGCACGTGCAGCTCGAGGACCGCGAGGTTGGCGAGGTAGACCAGCGTCGCGAGCTCCTCGACCACCACGAAGTTGGCCGTCGTCGTGCCCCGGCTGCTGCCGGGGGTCGGGACCTCGACGCTGCGCAGCCACTCCGGCGCCTTGGCCCCCGCGTTCTTCTCGTAGAACGAGGGGGCGGAGATGCCGTCGGGGAAGCGGCGCAGGGTCAGGGGCCGGCCGGCGAGGTGGGGGAGGATCGTGTCGGCGACCCGGGCGTAGTAGTCGATCACCGAGGCCTTGGGGACGTCGGGGTAGAGCTCCTTGTCGAGGTTGGAGAGCCGCAGCGACCGGCCGCCCACCGCGACCCGCGGGGACTGCGCCGCCTTGTTCCGCGCGGGCGCCGGGGCGTCGGACTTGCGGCGCTGGACGAGCCAGTCCTTCTCGTCGTGGTCGCTCCGGTCCGGCTTGAAGAAGACGAACCGGCCCTCCACCCGCTCGCCGTGCAGCGTCACCGCGACCTCGGTGTCGGACCACTTCTCGACCTCGTAGCGCCCGGCGTCCCAGATCGTCATGGCCCCGCCGCCGTACTCGCCGGCGGGGATCTCGCCGTGGAACTCCAGGTACTCCAGCGGGTGGTCCTCGGTGTGCACCGCGAGCCGGGGCGCCCCGGGCTTGTCGGGCAGCCCCCGGGGCACCGCCCAGCACACGAGCACGCCGTCACGCTCGAAGCGCACGTCGTAGTGCAGGCGGCGCGCGTGGTGCTCCTGCACGACGAAACGCTCGCCGGCGGGCGTCTCCCCGACCTCTCCGAAGGGCTCCGGCGTGCGCGCCGGATCCCGCTTCGCGTTGTACTCGGAGAGGTCGGGCATCGGAGATATCTACCCGACCTCGCGGTCCCGGTGCACCCCGGTCCCGGTGAACCCGAAGAACGCGAACATCGCCGCGGCGACGTCCGGACCCGTGGGGTCGGCGTACTTCTCCCCGGCGCGGCCTCCGGACCAGTCGTGGCCCATGCCGTGCACCGTCCACGACTCCGCGAGCACCCGGCCGCCCGGCTCGGACCAGCGCTCCCGCGTCCAGCCGCGCCCGCCCTCGGTGCGCCCGGTCTCGCGGACGTGCTCGGTGCCGCCCTTGGCGACGAGCGCCGCCCGCACCACCGCCTCGCCGTTGCCGGGCGCGACGGTGCGGTCGGCGTCGCCGTGCACGACGATCAGCGGAACGGGTCCGGCGTCCGCCACCGTCCTGGGCGGGCTGGACATCGCCGCGAACGCCGAGCCCACGTCGCGCGCCGCGCCGTGGGGGAGCCCCGAGTGCACCCCGGCGCCGCAGAACAGGTCCGGGTAGGTCGCCGCCATCACCGCGGCCATCGCCGCGCCCGCGGAGAACCCGGCGACCGCGACGCGCGCCGGGTCGACGCCGTGCTGTGCGGTCACCTCGCGGGTGACGGCGGCGATCATCGCGGGCTCGCCGGCGTCGCGGGCCTGGTCGCCGGGGCGGAACCAGTTCCAGTAGCCCATCGCGTTCGCCGAGCGCGACTGCTCGGGGTAGGCGACCACGATCCCGGCCCGTTCGGCCGCCTCGTCCATCCCGGTGCAGGCGGCGAACGCGTCGGCGTCCTGGGTGCCGCCGTGCAGCATCACCAGCAGCGGCGCGCCGGTGGGGGTACCGGTGGGGACGTAGAGGCGGTAGGCCAGGCCGCCGGCAGAGCCGCGGGTGACGGTGCCGGGCGCACGGTCGGACGTCCTGGCGCCGGCGGCCCGGGGCCCCGGCATCGAGAAACCGCCCGGCACGGCACCACCCGGCATGGTGAATCCGCCCGGCATCGAGCCCCCACTCATCGGCAGGCCGCCGCCGAGGCGCTCCTGCAGGGCGGAGGTGGCCTCCATGAGCCGACCCGAGCGCATCAGGCGCGCGGCCTCGCTCGTCCCGTTCGCCGCCGTCCCGGCGCGCAGGGTGTCGCGGATCAGCTTGGCGGTACGGAACACGGTGCCTCCAGGGACAGCGGTCAGACGATGCGGGACCCGAGCGCCGACTTGACGGCCCGGCTCGCGCGGAAGGCCCCGAGCACCTCGACCGAGGCGATCGTGGCCAGCGCGAGCTCGGGCGTGACGTCGTCGGCGACGGTGGCGAGCCCCAGCACCCGGATGTGCACCTGCTCGCCCCGGTCACGCATCGCCTCCAGCTCAGAGCGGGAGAAGTGCTGCGTGCCGAGCACGAGGGTGCGGCGCGCGACCGTGTGCTCGATCGCGGGGGCGCTCGCCGTGAGCTGGTTGCGCACGGCGGTGCGGATGAAGTCGGTGCGGTTGGTGAAGTGTCCTTCCTGCACCAGGAGGTCGATCCGGCCGAGGTCGACCGGCCCGAGGTTCACGGTGATCTTCTCGGTACGGTCCGGCTCACCGGCCATCATGCCCTCCCCACGCCATCCATGTGGATGGTGCATGGAGGGCGGCGTGCGCGCAAGTCCTAGTGTCGGGCGGCGTAGCGGTGCAGGACGAGCGTCGAGTCGGCGAGCTGCCGGGTCCTGAGAAGCCGCAGCGGGACCCGACCCGCTCCGTCCAGCGCCGACTCGGCCAGCAGCGGCATCCCGGCCCCGAGCAGCGCCGGACCGACCAGGACGTGCAGCTCGTCGACCAGACCCGCGACGAGCAGCGGGTTCCAGGTCCGGAAGCTGCCGAACGCGAGGACGTCGCCGCCCTCGCCGGCGGTCAGCTCGGCCACCGTCGCCGCCGCGTCGGCGCGGGCACGACGCGGGTGATGTCCGCCCACGGCGCGCCCGGCTCGATCACCAGCGAGTCCGAGACCACGACCTTCTCCAGCCGGTCGTGCTCCCGGGCGATCTCGCGCTGGCGCTCGTCCTGCGTCGGGTCGTCGGCGACGGCGGGCCAGTACGACCGGAACTCCTCGTAGGTCTGCCGGCCGGCCAGCAGGGTGCCGGCGGCGCGGATCCGCTCGAGGGCGTAGACGTTGAAGCCCTCGTCGAAGGGCATGTCCATGAGCTCGCCTCCGGGTCCGGCGACGAACCCGTCGAGCGAGGTGATGGCGGTGACGATCAGCTCGGGCATCGGGGAGCTCCTCCGGATCGGCGCGCCGGTCGCGCGCTCTCGGTACGGGGACGGAACCGATGCGGGATTCTCGACACGACCGCGCCCGGTCCGGATAGCGTGTTGTCCGTGCCCTCGACGGTGTCCGCCCCCGTCCCCGACGACGGGCTCGTCGTGGTGGTCAAGCAGGACTGCCCGACCTGCCAGCTGGTCGCGCCGGTGCTCGGGGACCTCCACGCGACCGTCTACAGCCAGGACGACCCGGCGTTCCCCGACGGCGTCGCCGTCGTCGACGACACCGGCCTCGACGCGAGCCTCGCGCTCGGCATCGACGTGGTGCCGACGCTGCTGCGTCGCCGGGACGGCACCGAGACCGACCGCGCCGAGGGCTGGGACCGGGCGCGCTGGAGGGAGCTCTCCGGCGTCGCCGACCTCGGCGCGGACCTCACCGACTGGAAGCCCGGCTGCGGCTCCCGCACCCACGACCCGGCGGTGGCCGAGGAGCTGCTGGTGCGCACCCGCGGGCACGAGCTGCACGCCCGGCACGTCGAGCTCGCCGGGCTCGAGGACGAGGCCGAGGCGCTCTACGACCGCGGCTGGACCGACGGGCTCCCGGTGGTGGCGCCGACGCCGGCACGGGTGCTGCGGATGCTGGAAGGGACGTCGCGGGCGCCCGACGAGGTCGTCGCCACCGTGCCCCCGAACCTCGTGCCGGCGACCGTCGAGAAGGTCGCCATCAACGCCGTCCTCGCCGGCTGCCGGCCCGAGTACCTCCCCGTGGTGCTCGCCGCCGTCGAGGCCGCCTGCGCCGAGGAGTTCAACGCCCACGGCCTGCTCGCCACCACGTGGGGCGCGGCACCGGCCGTCCTGGTCCACGGCCCGATCGCGCGCCGGATCGGGATCAACACCGGGGGCAACGCGCTGGGGCAGGGCACCCGGGCGAACTCGACGATCGGGCGGGCGCTGCAGCTGGTGATCCGCAACGTCGGCGGCGGGCGTCCCGGCGAGGTCGACCGCGCGACCCTGGGCCAGCCCGGCAAGGTCGGGCTCTGCTTCGCCGAGGACGAGCAGGGCTCGCCGTGGGAGCCGCTGTCGGTCTCGCGCGGGGTGCCGGCGGGGGCCTCGGCGGTGACGGTGTTCGCCGCCGAGGGCGCCCAGGGCGTCGTGGACCAGATCTCGCGGGCGCCGGGGTCGCTGGCGCGGTCGTTGGCCGGGGGCCTGCGCGACGTCGGGCACCCCAAGATCGCGCCCGGGTTCGACGCGGTGCTGGTGGTCGTTCCCGAGCACGCCGCGGTCTTCGCCGAGGCCGGCTGGGACCGGGCCCGCCTGCACGCCGAGCTCGACGAGCTGCTCCTGCTGGCGCCGGAGGAGATCGCGCGCGGCGCCGACGGCATCGACGAGGGCATGCCGGCGCCACTGCACCAGCCGCTGGGGCCGCGTCCGAAGTTCCGGCCCGGCGGGCTGATGATCGCCGTGGCCGGCGGGGGAGCGGGGAAGTTCTCCGCCGTCCTCGGCGGCTGGGTCGGCGGCCCCGGCGGCAGCACGCCCGTCACCCGCGTCATCGAGGAGGACCCGTGAGTTCCCTGATCGTCCTGGACCCCACCGACGAGGCACGCCCCGCCGCCCGCACCGTCGGGCCCCGTCCCGACGACCTCGCCGGGCGCACGGTCGGCCTGCTCGACATCTCGAAGCCCCGCGGCGAGGTCTTCCTCGACCGCCTGGAGACCCTGCTCTCCCAGCGGGGCGCGGCGGTGCGGCGCTACGCCAAGCCGACGTTCACCCGCCCCGCGCCCGCCGACCTGCGCGCCGAGATCGCCGCCGAGTGCGACGTGGTGATCGAGGCCCTCGCCGATTGAGGCTCGTGCACGTCGTGCAGTGTGCACGACCTCGCCGCCCTCGAGGCCGACGGCGTGACGGCCACGTTCGTCGCGTCCACGGAGTTCGTCTCCGCCACCGACGCCCAGGCGCGCGCGCTCGGCTTCGCGAGCGTGCCGGCGGTCTACGTCGCCCACCCGATCCAGGACCGCACCGACGCGGAGATGGCGGCGCTCGCCGACGAGGCGCTCCCGCGGGTCCTCGCGGCGGTCACCGGGGACACCGTCGACCGCTGAACGACCGGACCCCGGTGCCGGGTTCCGAGGCGGGCGTGGTTGCCTGGCCCGATGGCACCGGTGGGGTGGCGGCCACGGGTCCGCCGGCCGATGACCGGCGTGATGGCGCCGTGGTGGCGGCGTCTGCGCGAGACCCGTCGGCTCTACCGCGCGCGTCACGGTGACCACCTCGCCGCCGCGGTCACGTTCTTCACCGTGCTCGCCCTGGTGCCGCTGCTGATGCTCGCGGTGTCCGCGGTCGGGTTCGTGCTGTCCTCGAGCCAGAGCGTGTTCGCCCAGGTGGAGAGCCTCCTCGCGCTGGCGCTGCCCCAGCCGGTGAGCCTGGAGGTCGTCGACGTCGTCCACGTCGTCGTGGCCGAGCGCGGGACCCTCGGCGTGCTCGCGCTGACGGCCGCGGCGGTCTCCGGGTGGAGCTGGATCAGCCACCTGCGCGACGCCGTGACCGCGCTGCTCGGACGGCCGTGCCCGGAGCACCGGCTGCGCCACGCGTTCTCCGACGTCGGCGCGCTGCTGGGCATCGGCGTCGCGCTGGCCGTCTCGTTCACGCTGGCGTCGCTGACCGGCGTCCTGGGGAGGCGGCTGCTCGACCTCCTGGGCCTGACCAGCACCCTCGGCGCGCGGGCGGTGCTCGCGGTCGGGTCGATCGCGATCGGGCTCGCCGCGAACTGGCTCGTCGTCGCGTGGTGCCTGGCCCACCTGCCGCGCCCGGCGCGTGCCCTGCGCCCGCTGCTGCCGGCGGCGGCGGTCGCCGCGGTGGGACTCGTGGTCCTGCAACAGATCGGTGGCCTGTACTTCCGCCTGATCGGCACCTCACCCGCGGTGGCGGCGCTGGGCGCCCTGATCGGCTTCCTCCTGATCGTCTATCTCGTGGTCCGCTGGTTGTTCCTGGTCACGGTGTGGACCGACACCCGCGCACCGGAATCCGTCTCGGATCGCAGCGAGGCCGGTCGCACCGGGATCGAGCTCGTCGCCGACCTGGTCGGCTGAACGCGCTCCACGCACCGTCCCGACGACGCCCTGAACGACCCGACCATCGCTCAGGTGGCGTACGGAACATCGGATTCCCGGTGCTCTCGAGCTCACGGCAGGCATACGCTGCTCCGCGAGATCCGGGAGGAGGCACCCAGATGACCGTCGGCGCGGACGCCGGAATCGCGCATCGTGAGGCCGTGGACGCCGTACGGCGGGGGCTCGCGGAGCTCCCCCCGGACGCCCCGGTGCGGCTGCGCAAGAAGACGTCGAACCTGTTCCGTTTCCGCGCCGGCGGCGGCGGGCTCGCCGTCGACGGGCTGGACCGCGTGCTGTCGGTGGACCCCCTCGCCCGCACCGCGGACGTGGCCGGGATGACGACCTACGAGGACCTCGTCGCCGCCACGCTCCCGCACGGGCTGATGCCGCTCGTGGTCCCGCAGCTCAAGACCATCACCCTCGGCGGCGCCGTCGTGGGGCTCGGCATCGAGTCGACGTCGTTCCGCGACGGCCTGCCGCACGAGTCGGTGATCGAGGCCGACGTCCTCACCGGTACCGGCGAGATCCTCTCGACCGTCGACCACCCCGATCTCCTCGCCGGCCTGCCCAACTCCTACGGCACGCTCGGGTACGCGCTGCGCCTGCGCATCGAGCTGTCCCCGGTGCGGCCGTTCGTCCGGCTGCGCCACATCCGCTTCGACACCGCCGAGGAGACCGCGACGGCGCTCACCGAGATCACCGCGACGCAGCGGTGGGCGGGGGAGCGGGTGGACTTCTGTGACGGCACCGTGTTCTCCCCGCAGGAGCACTACCTCTCGCTCGGCGAGATGGTGGACACCGCGCCGTACCTCTCGGACTACACCGGCCAGGGGATCTACTACCGGTCGATCCAGGCACGGGACTCGGACTTCCTGACGATCCACGACTACCTGTGGCGCTGGGACACCGACTGGTTCTGGTGCTCGCGGGCCCTCGGCGTGCAGAACCCGACGGTGCGGCGCCTGTGGCCGTCGCGCTACCGCCGCTCCGACGTCTACCGCCGGCTCGTCGCCCTGGACCGTCGCCTGGGTCTGTCCCAGGCGATCGCCCGCCGCAACGGGGCGGCCGGAGTGGAGCCGATCATCCAGGACGTCGAGGTGCCGGTGGACCGGCTCCCGGCCTTCCTCGAGTTCTTCCACCGCGAGATCGGTATCAGTCCGGTGTGGTTGTGCCCCCTGCGCCAGCGTGACGGAAGGAATTGGCCCCTCTACCCGTTGGACCCCGACACCACCTACGTCAACGTCGGCTTCTGGTCGGACGCCGAGCTCGCCCCGAGCCAGGCGCCCGATCACCACAACCGGCGCATCGAGGAGGTCCTCATGGATCTCGACGGCCACAAGTCGCTGTACTCCACGTCCAGCTACCGGCGCGAGGAGTTCGACGCGCTGTACGGGGGAGCGACGTACCGCGAGCTCAAGGCGCGGTACGACCCCGACGGTCGCCTCCCGGACCTCTACACCAAGACCGTGACGGGCTGAGGAGGACTGACGTGCAGGTCGCCGAGTTGTTCCGACCGGTGCTGGGGGCCGAAGCCCCCGTCGCCATCCGCGCCTACGACGGCAGCGCCTCGACGCCGTCGGCCGCCGATCCGGTGGCCACCGTCGACGTCCGCAGCGAGACCGCGCTCGCGTACCTCGCCGGCTCGCCGAACAGCCTGGGGCTCGCCCGGGCCTACGTCTCCGGCCACCTCGACGTCGACGGCAGCCTGTACCAGGCGCTCACCGCGATGAGCGAGCTGACGGTCTCCGACGTCACCCCGTCGACGCTGCTGAGGATGGCGGCGCGCATGGCGCCGCTGCGCTTCCGTCACCGCGTCGCGCCGCCGCCCGAGGAGCACCGCCAGCGCGGCCGGCGACACTCCAAGGACCGCGACTCGACCGCGATCGAGCACCACTACGACGTCTCCAACCGCTTCTACGAGCTGGTGCTGGGCCCCTCGATGGCCTACACCTGCGCCGTCTACCCGTCGGAGACCGCGACCCTCGAGGACGCGCAGTTCGCCAAGCACGCGCTGGTCGCCGAGAAGCTCGCCCTCCGGCCCGGGATGCGGCTGCTCGACGTCGGCTGCGGGTGGGGCCAGATGGCGATGCACGCCGCCGAGCACCACGGCGTGCAGGCGCTCGGCGTGACCCTCTCGCGCGACCAGGCGACCTGGGCGCAGAAGGAGGTCGCGCGCCGGGGGCTCGGCGATCTCGTCGAGATCCGGCACTCCGACTACCGCGACGTCTCCGAGGGCGACTTCGACGCGGTCAGCTCGATCGGGCTCACCGAGCACATCGGGCGCCGCAAGATCTCGTCGTACTTCCAGTTCCTCCACTCGAAGCTCCGGCCGGGCGGGCGCCTGCTCAACCACTGCATCACCCGGCCCGATCACCACCACCGCGCCGCGGCCGACCCGTTCATCGACCGCTACGTCTTCCCGGACGGCGAGCTGCTGCCGATCGGTTGGCTGATCTCGCGGATGAACGCGGCCGGCTTCGAGATCCGTCACGAGGAGAACCTGCGCGAGCACTACTCCCGGACGCTCGCCGAGTGGTCGGCGAACCTCGAGGAGAACTGGGACGCCTGCGTCGAGGAGGCCGGCGAGGGACGGGCCCGGGTGTGGAGGCTCTACATGCCCGCGTGCCAGGTCGGGTTCGACGTGAACAACATCCAGCTGCACCAGGTGCTGGGGGTCAAGCTCGGCCCTGACGCCCGCTCCGGCTTCCCGCTGCGTCCCGCGTACTGAAGATCCCGCGCGGCGGGGTGTCGTCCGGCCCCCGGTCGTCGGACTCGTTCAGCACGCCGCGCAGCTTGGCGACGGCGCGGTGCTGGGCGACCCGCACCGCGCCGGGCGTCGAGCCGACGGCCAGCGCGGTCTCCTCGGCGGAGAGGCCGACGACCACGCGCAGCACCAGGATCTCGCGCTGCTTGGGTGGCAGCTGTGCGAGCAGGGCGCGCATCTCGGCGCTCGCGGACGCCTCGAGGGCGTGCTGCTCGGGACCCGCGGCGTCGGTGAAGCCCTCGGGCACGTCCTCGGTCGGCTCGGAGCGGTCGCGGCCCGCGTGACGGTGGGCGTCGACCACCTTGTGCGCGGCGATGCCGTAGACGAAGGCGAGGAACGGCTTGCCCTGGTCGGTGTAGGTCGGCAGCGATTTCAGGACGGCCAAGCAGACCTCCTGGGCGACGTCGTCCGCGGCCACCCCGGAGCGCTCCGTGCCCAGCCGGGAGCGGCAGTAGCGCACGACCAGGGGGCGCAGGATCACCAGCAGCTGGTTGAGCGCGGCCTTGTCACCGGCGACCACCGCCGCGACCAGCCGGTTGATCTCGTCGGACTCCTCGGTCACGAGCTACACCGCCGCCCGCTCCGCGGTGCCCCCACCGCCGCGCGTCCCACACGTCCCCCCACGTCAACTCAGCGTGACCGGCGATCACTCTACGGAGATACGGAGTCCGTCACGCGATCCGGTCGTGTCCTCACCGTGCTGGATGCGCCGCGAGCTGTGAAGGAGGCGCGCGGTCGGCGGCGCCACGAACCGGTCAGCGGCCGATCGGTCGTGTGCGATGCGTCGTCTGCGCACCATCACCGGTCGATTGGCTCCGACGAGCGGATCTCGATCACGAGGCGGGGCGGTGGCGGCGGTCGGGCGCCAGCACGGCCTCGCACATGGCGTCGCCGACCCAGTCCTCGTACTGCTCGCCGGTCCAGCCACGCGCACCGGTGAGGAGGTGCCAGATCTCGGCGCTGTTGAGCGTCCACAAGCGGTCGCGGGCGATGTCCTCGTCGAGACCGGGGGAGAGGGCGCCGAGCTCGACCACGCGCCGCACGACCATGCCGGTGCCGATCAGGCGCTCCTGGTCGGTGGTCGCCCGCAGGGCCACGAGGTCCGGGTCGCCGGAGAGCGCGCCCGCGCCGATCTGCAGCGCCAGCGGCCCGAGGCGGTCCAGCAGCGACCGTCCGAGCCGCGCGTAGCCCCGCAGGAACGCCACCGGGTCGGGGTCGGTGTACAGCGCACGCACCTCGGGCCGCTCGGCCAGCGGGAGGTCCTGCGCGTCGCCGGCGAGGACGAGGTCGTAGCCCTCCTTGAGCAGCGCGGCCTTCGTCCCGAACCCGTTGTAGACCGTCTGCGCCGAGACCCCCGCGGCCTTCGCCACCGACGCCACCGACGTCGTCGCGTACCCCTGCGCCACGAACTGCTCGACGGCGGTCAGGGCGATCTGCTGGCGCGTCAGGGCGGCCCGGCGCTCGCGCCCGGAACCGTCGTACCGACGTCGTGCCGACATTTCGTTTGACTCCCACCCAATTCGAGTTAGTCTTACTCTAACCAAAGAGTGGGAGGACCGCGATGTCCGACACGAGGACCATCCGTTCCCGGATCATCGGGGGGTCGGCACCCGGGCCGACTGGCGCCGCCCGCACCTCGTGGCCCTCACGGCGCTGACGGCGTACTCCACGGGCGTCGGCTGGCAGGCCCAGGCGGTGTCCTATCCGCTGTTCCGGGCCGTGCCGCCCGAGGACTTCCTCGCGTACCACGCGCAGTACAACGAGGCGATCCCGCTCGTCGTCATCGTGCCAGGGTTCCTGTCGTTCCTCGCGTGCGCGGCGTTCCCGTGGACCCGGCCGGCCGACGTGCCGCGCGGGCTGGCGGGCGTCGTCGCGGGCAGCGGGCTCGTCTCGCTGGTGGCGACGGTCGCGTGGGCGATCCCGAGGCACGACCGGCTCGACAGGATCGGTCAGGACGAGGCGACGATCGCGAGCCTCATCGACGCGAACCTCGTGCGGTCCCTGGCGCTCACGGCGGGTGCGGTGGCGCTGGTGGTGGCGACGACCCGGAGCGGCCGGTCCTCCCGCACCACCAGCTCGATCCGATAATCGACATTATGTCATTTCGACCGCCGGAGCCGTCGCGGCGAACCATCCCCTCGTGCAGAACTCGGGCCGGAGCCCTCGCGCGGGAACTCTGACGGCACTCTCGAGAGATCGAAGCGGCGAGCTCAGGACGGCCGCAGGCGCTGCAGGAGCGGGATCGCCGCGATCTTCTCCTCGGTCAGCTCGTCCCAGACGATGCGGCCGGGGTGGCGCACCTCCCGCGTGCAGGTGACGACGCGGTCAGGCGTGACGAGGAGGTCGAGCCGCACGTCGTGGTCGGTCACGGGGATTTCCCCGAGCGCGACGACCTGCTGCTCGTGCACCGTCGTCACCACCGGGGTGTCCGGCGCGACCAGCCCCGCCTCGCCGGCGACGGCGAACTCGAGGTCGGAGAACCCGCCGCCCTTGCCCAGGCGGGCGCCGTCCTCGGCGACGGCCACGCAGCCGGCGACGACGAGGTCGACCGGCTCGAGGTCGGCGATCGCCACCGTGCGCCCCGACCGCGAGGCACCCTTGATCGACGACGCCTTCCGCGGGGTGTCGTCGAGGTCGTCGGGGTCGAGCAGGAAGAACGGCGCCTCCTCGGCGAGGCGCGGCACCGCCATGTAGACGGTCTTGCCGTCCTCGAGCGCGCGCTGGCGCACGGGCCACTGCGCGGAGTCCGGGTTGCACTTCAGGGTGCGGGCCTGCTTCCACACGTCGGTCTCCCGCAGGCGCTCCGCGGCCGCCTCGGCACCGACGAAGTTCGGGATGCGGCCGTGCGCCCCCGGGAACCGCGCGACCTTCCCGTCGCGCAGGGCGTCCCACACGCGCTGTCGGACGGCGTGCTTCGCCTCGACGATCTCCACCGGTCCCCCGGCGTCCGCGTCGTGTCGTCGGGTCCGTGCCACGGCGTCACCGTACGGCCCCAGCCGTATTGACAAAATGTTTTGTCAATGTTGTCGTGGATCCGTGCTCGACGTGGACGTGATCGACGAACCGGCCGCCGCCGCCGCGGCCCTCGACCCCCTGCGCGCGCGCCTGCTGGCCGCGCTCGCCGAGCCCGGCTCGGCCACGACCCTGGCCGGCCAGGTCGGCCTGACCCGCCAGAAGGTCAACTACCACCTGCGCACGCTGGAGGCCCACGGCCTGGTCCGCGAGGTGGGGCAGCGTCCGCGGCGCGGGCTCACCGAGCGGATGGTCGAGGCGACCGCGGCGTCGTACCTGATCTCCCCGGCCGCCCTCGGGGCGGCGGCCACCGACCCCGCCAAGGTCTCCGACCGCCTCTCCGCCCGCTACCTGCTCGCCCTCGCCGGCCGGATCGTCCGCGAGGTCGGCGACCTCGCCCGCCGTGCCGACCGCGAGGACAAGCGCCTCGCGACCCTCGCCCTCGACACCGAGATCGCCTTCGCCTCGCCCGCCGAGCGAGCGGCCTTCGCCGACGAGCTCGGCGCTGCGGTGCGCGACCTCGCCGCCCGCTATCACGACCCCGCCGGGCGACCCCACCGACTCGTCGTCGGCGTCCACCCGACCCCTGCCCCCGTTTCCGCCGCCGAGGAGGACCCCTCGTGACCGATCAGGACCCCCGCACCGTCGACCTCGAGGTCACCGTGCCGGGCACCCCCGACCAGGTCTGGGACGCGATCGCCACCGGACCCGGCATCAGCTCCTGGCTGCACCCGACCCGCGTGGACGAACACGTCGGCGGGGCCTTCGGCTTCGACATGGGCGGGTCCGCCGAGGAGGCCCAGCAGGCGCCGCAGGGCACCGTCACCGCCTACGACGCCCCGCACCGCTTCGCCACGGAGGCTCCGTGGTCCACCGGCGGGCAGTCGACCACGCTCGCCACCGAGTGGCTGGTCGCCGCCCGTGACGAGGGCACCTGCGTGGTGCGGATGGTCATGAGCGGCTTCGGGCCCGGCGACGACTGGGACGACGAGATCGACGCGCTGCGCGAGGGCATGGGCGTCGCCCTGGAGACCCTGCGCCTCTACCTCGCCCACTTCGCGGGGCGGCGCCCGGCCGTCGTCGCGGCCGGGACGACGGTCGCCGGCCCCCCACGCGCCGCGTTCGACGCACTGCTCCGGACCGTCGGCCTGGACGGGGCGAAGGTCGGCGACCGCGTCAGCCTCGCCGGTACGCCCTCGCTCGCGGGGACGGTCGAGGTCCTCTCCCCCGGTGAGCACCGCTGCGACGTCGTCCTCCTCGTGGACGCGCCCGGCCCGGGCGTCGCCGACCTCGCCACCTACGGCACCGACACCGGCGTCGGCGTCCACATGACGGTGTTCGACGGGCCGGGCACCGACGCCGCCCGGGTCGCCGACCGCGAACAGCCCCTCTGGACCGCCTGGACGGAGACGCTCCGATGACCACCACACCCACCCGCGCGCGGCTCGCGCTCGCGGTCCTGACCCTGCCCGCCCTGCTCGTCGCGCTCGACCTGTCGGTCCTGCTCGTCGCTCTCCCCCAGCTCTCCGAGCAGCTCGGCGCGGATGCCGCCCAGCAGCTGTGGATCACCGACGTCTACGGGTTCCTGGTCGCCGGCTTCCTCGTGACCATGGGGACGCTCGGCGACCGCATCGGACGGCGCCGGCTCCTGCTCGTGGGCGCGACGGCGTTCGGCGTGGCGTCGCTGGCCGCGGCGTTCGCGCCCACCCCGGAGCTGCTCATCGCCGCGCGCGCCGCGCTCGGGATCGCCGGCGCGACGCTCATGCCGTCGGCGCTGGCCCTGGTCACCGAGCTGTTCCCGGACCCGCGCGCCCAGGGGTCCGCCGTGGCCGTCGTGTTCTCCGCGATCATGGCGGGCGGCGCGCTCGGGCCCGCGGTCGGCGGGCTGCTGCTCGCCCATTTCTGGTGGGGCTCGGTGTTCCTGCCCGGCGTCGCGGTGATGGTGCTTCTGCTCGCGGTCGGGCCGCGCCTGCTGCCCGCCGGGCGCGGGCGCGGTGACACCGAGGGGGCGCGGCTCGACCCGCTCTCGGTCGGGCTGTCCCTGCTCGCGCTGCTGCCCGTGGTCTACGGGGTGAAGGAGCTGGCCCGCGGGATCGTCGACGGCCCCACGGTGGCGGCGCTGGTCGTCGGCATCGTCGCCGGCGTCGCGTTCGTCGTCCGGCAGCGACGTCTCCCCCGCCCGCTGCTCGACCTCGCTCTGTTCACGCGGCCTGCGCTGCGCGGGGCCCTGCTGACCATGCTGCTCGGCGGCCTGGTCATGGGCGGCATGTTCCTCGTCGTCACCCAGTACCTGCAGCTGGTGGCCGGCCTGTCCCCGCTCGCCGCGGGCCTCGCGACGGTGCCGGGCACGGTCGCGATGCTGCTCGGGGTGCTCGCCGGGCCGAAGCTCGCGACGCGGGTGCGTCCCGCTGCCGTGATGGCCGGCGGGCTGGCGCTGGCCGCGGTCGGGCTCGGTGCCGTGGCGCTCGCCGCCGGGCACGGCACGGCGTGGCTGGTCGTCGCGTTCACCGTCGCCCTGGCGGGCATGGGCCTGCCGGGCGGGCTCGGGGTCGGCCTCGTCATCGGCTCGGCGCCGCCCGAGCAGGCGGGATCCGCCTCGGCGCTCTCGGAGACCGGGCAGGAGCTCGGGATGGCGGCCGGCCTCGCGGGCGTCGGCAGCCTGGCCGTCGCCGTGTACCGGCTGCTCGTTCCGATCGACGCTCCCGCGCAGGCCCGGGACAGCCTCGCCGGCGCCCACACCCTCGGCGACCCGGCGGTGCTCGCCGCGGCCCGCGAGGCGTTCACCGGGGCGCTCGGCGTCGTCGCCGCGGTGTGCGCGCTGCTCCTGGTCGGCGTGGCCGTGCTCGCCGCCGTCTCGCTGCGCCACGTCCCGGCGGTGGGTGCCGAGCCCGAGCCGACGAGCTCGCTCCGGTCTGATCAGGGCCTGATCAGGCGTGGTGCACCGACGCGACGCGGTACAGCGACGGCTCGCAGGACGCCAGCTCGAGGGCCTGGCCCATGTGCTCCCGGCACACCGGGTCCTCGAGCATCGCCCGGTAGGCCTCCTCGCTCTCCCACTGCGCGTAGTTGGCGACGTGGGTGCCGTCCAGGCTCGCGTGCAGGTTCGCGGAGACGAACCCGCGCCGGTGCCGCATGACGTCCTCGGTGGCCTTGTCCAGCAGGGCCACGAGCTCGTCCTGGCGGGAGGGGTCGACGGGTGAAGACGTTGATGAGCGCGATCGCCGTGGCGTCGGGGTCGATCGTCGACGTGACCAAGGAGTCCTCCGGATGTGTGTCAGGTTCCTGACGAACTCCTCCATCGTGTGTAAGGTTCCTGACATGAGTCAAGCCCCGGTCGACGACCGGCCCGGCTACCGGGTCAAGCAGGTGCAGCAGGCGCTGCGCCACGCGGGCGACGCGGCGCTGCGCGACATCGGGCTCTCCGTGAGCCAGTACGCGGTGCTCCGCGCGCTGGCGGACATGCCCGGGGCCTCGTCCGCCGCGGTGGCGCGGCGGTGCTTCGTCACCCGGCAGTCGCTCGCCGACGTCCTGGGTGCGCTCCGCTCGGCGGGGTCGGTCACCCCCGGCGAGCCGGGGCGCGGGCGGGCCCGGCCGATGGCGCTCACCGACGCCGGTCGGGATCAGCTCGCCGCCGCCGAGACCGTGATGGCCGAGGTGGAGCAGCGGATGCTCGCCGGCCTGTCCGCCCGCGAGGTGGCGACGCTGACCGAGCTGCTCGCCCTGTGCGCGGCGAACCTGGAGCAGTAGCGCGGGGCTCAGGCCCGGTCGATCAACGCGGTGATCGCGGCGACCGACCGGCTGATGTCCTCGGGCGTCGTCGACCAGTTCGACACCGAGAAGCGCACGGCCGGGCGGCCGGCCCAGACGGTGGTACCGACCCAGCAGGTGCCGTCGCGCGCGACGGCCCGGGAGAGCTCGCCGGCGTCGACGTCCCGGGAGCGGAACAGCACCTGGTTGAGCTCGACGTCCGCGAGGACCTCGACGCCGGGGTGGCGTCCGAGCTCCTCGGCGGCCTGCCGGGCGAGGGCGCAGCAGCGCTCGACGAGGTCGGCCACGCCGCGACGCCCGAGGCTGCGCACCGCCGCGTAGATCGGGAGCGCGCGGTTGCGCCGCGAGCTCTCCGGGGTCCGGCCGGACGGGTCCCGGGCGTCGACCGCGAGGTAGGCGGCGGAGAGGCTCAGCGCGCGGGTCAGCGCCGCCGGATCGCGGACGATCGCCAGCCCCGAGTCGTAGGGGACGTTGAGCCACTTGTGGGCGTCGACGGCCCACGAGTCGGCGCGCTCGACGCCGGCGACGAGCTGACGGTGCGACGGCGCGGCCGCGGCCCAGAGCCCGAACGCGCCGTCGACGTGCAGCCAGGCCTGCTCGCGGGCGTGCACGACGTCGGCGATGGCCTCGAGCGGGTCGCACGCCCCGGTGTCGACCTGCCCGGCCTGGGCGCAGACGAGGACCGGGCCGCCGAGGGCGGGGAGGAGGTCGCGGAGCCGGTCGGGGCGCATCCGGCCCTGGTCGTCGGCCGGGACCCGGACCGCCCGCTCCGACCCGAACCCCAGCAGCCGCAGGGCCTGCAGCACGGTGGAATGGACCTTGCCGCCGACCAGCACGGTCGGCACCGGCGCCCCGGCCAGCCCGTCGGCACCGACGTCCCACTCCTGTGCGTCGAGCAGGGTGTGGCGGGCCGCGGCCAGGCACGAGACGTTCGCCATCTGGGCGCCGGTGACGAACCCGATCGCCGCGTCGGGCGGGAGCCCGAGCAGGTCGAGCACCCATCGCGTCGTGACCGCCTCGACCGCGGCCGCGGCCGGCGACATCACGGCGGCGGCGGCGTTCTGGTCGGTCGCGGAGACCATCCAGTCCGCGCCGAGTGCCGCGGGCAGCGCGCCTCCGGTGACGAACCCGAAGTAGCGCGGACCCCCGGTCGCCACGAGGCCGGGCTCGAGGGCGGCGGCGAGCTCGTCGAGCACCTGCGTGGCCGGCAGCCCCTCGGGTGGCAGAGGTCCGTCGAGGCGGGCGCGCATCGCGGCGGCGTCGAGCGGGAGCCCGACGGGACGGTCGGGCAAGGAGTCCAGCCACTCCCCCGCGAACCGCCGGGCCCGGTCGAGGCTGTCGTCCCACACCTCGCGGGACGGTACGGCTACTCGGTTCGGGCGACCACGGACCGCCGGGCGTGCGCCAGCGCCCAGAGCCCGAGCAGGGCGACGACCAGCACCTCGGCCAGGGCGAGTCCCCGCTCGAGCAGGCCCAGCGGCACCGCGCGCCACCACGGGAGGCCGATGACGCCGCGCAGGGCGATCGCCCCGACGATCGGCAGGAACGACGCGAGCGCGAGCCAGGAGCCCCACCGGACGCCGATCCGGAAGGGCCGGGCGGCCGGGTCGCCGCGGTGGCGCCGGGCGAGCAGCAGGGCGCCGAGCGGCAGGGCGATGAACGCCACGAGGCTCGCGTAGCGGTGGATGTAGCCCGAGGCGCTCGGGCCGATCGACCAGTTCGTCTTCTCGAACGCGACGACGAGCAGCAGACCGACGCACCACGCGCCGATCAGCACCGACGGCAGCGAGCGAGCGGGCGTCAGACGCGCGGCGACCAGCGCCGCGAGCACTCCCGCCGAGCCGAGCGCGAGGACGACCACCGCGATGTCGAAGAGCCAGCCGCCCGGCAGGAGCGCGTACTCGCTGATCGTCCGGCGCACGGGGTCGACCGCCGACGAGGGACCCACCAGGTGCATGGCCCCGATGACCAGGAGCGCCAGCACCACGGCGGCCACACCCAGCCGCGCCCCGGACCGCACCACCGTCTCCGCCTCGCGCGGCGGCGTCGTCAGCGTCGTCGGCGTCGTCGGCGTCGTCACGACGGGTCCAACGTCGGCGGCGCGCCGTGCGTTCCGATCAGCGTCCCGATCACGGTCGGAGCCCGGCGCCGGTGGCGTCGAGCGGCCCGGCGGCGCCGAAGCCGTCGGCGAGCCCCACGCACCGCTCGTCGGAGAACAGGCCGGCCCGGTAGTGCAGGCCGTCCGCCGTGGCGTCGACGGCGAGCACGACGTCGTAGGTCCGCGGGTGGGCGACCTCGTCGACGTACTGCACCTCCCACGCGGTCGCCGCCAGCTCCTCGGGCGGGCCGCCGTCGGGGTCGCCGAGGCGCCCGGACTGCCAGGCCGCGACCGCGTCGGCGTACCAGGACAGGATCGCGACGTTGTTGACGTGCCGGTTGGTGTCGACGTCGCCGATGCGCGAGGTCAGCCGGTGCTCCGCCGGGTAGCGGATGCGGTCGCGGCGGGCCGGCTCCGGGCGCGGGGCGGCGGCTCCGCCCGGCTCGTCGATCACCATCGACGCGAGGTCGGCGCGCAGCTCGTCGGGGAGCTCGCTCGGACCCGACCGCGTGGCCACCACGGTCACCGAGTCGGCCACGGCGACGCAGCGGTCGCCGGCGAACACCCCGTACCCGTAGGAGAACGACGACCCGCCGATGCGCCGGACGCCGAGACCGATCCGGTACTCGGCCCCGCGCGGGACCGGCGCGAGGGCGCGGAGGCGCTGCGCGGCGAGCACGATCCGGAAGCGGCCGCCGCCGTCCTGGACGAGCGCCCGGAAGCGCGGCAGCTCGGCGTGGACGCGCGCCTCCTCGAGCCAGCGGGCGAGCGCCACCGTCGTCACGCGCCGGTCGCCACCGAGATCGGAGTAGCGCGGGGTGACGGGGCGCAGCACCGGGAAGGCCGCGAGGTCGGTGAGACCCTCGCCGTCCGCGGCCAGCGACGGGCCGGCGGGCGGGAGGACCAGTGCGTGCTCGGCCATGCCGACCATGCTCCCCACCGCGCGCGGACCGCACGACGCGGCACCGCCCGGATCACATGTGACGACCGCCCCCGGGGGGCACCCGGGCGACGTGACCGACTACCCGCCCGGGTTCTTCGACCGCGCCGACACCGGCGACGACGCCCGCTTCTACGGCCCGCCGCGGCTGGTGCAGCACATCGACGACGAGGCGATCGCCGCGGTCGGCGCGTTCTACGACGAGGTCGGCGTCACCGGGGACGTCCTGGACCTCATGAGCTCGTGGGTCTCGCACCTGCGCACCCGCCCGCGGCACCTCACCGTGCTGGGGATGAACGCCGCCGAGCTCGAGGCCAACCCGATGGCGGACGCCCGGGTCGTGCGGGACCTCAACGCCGACCCGGCGCTGCCCTTCGACGACGCGACGTTCGACACCGCGATCTGCACGGTCTCGGTCGACTACCTCGTGGCGCCGGTCGCGGTGTGCGCCGAGGTCGCCCGCGTGCTGCGGCCCGGCGGGACGTTCGCGCTGACCTTCTCGAACCGCTGCTTCCCCACCAAGGCGCTCCGCGGCTGGCTCGCCGCCGACGACGAGGGGCGCGCGGCGATCGTCGCGTCCTACCTGCGCGCCGCGGGCGGCTTCGACGAGCCCGTCGCGCAGCGCCGCCCGTCGCGCGGGGACCCGGTGATCGCGGTGCACGCGCACACGATCTAGCGCCTCGCCAGGCCGCGAGGGGCACGTTCCGCATGATCCACAGACCCGCGCGCCTGCCGAACGTGCCCCTCGCGCGAACACCGGCGGCACTACCGAGAGATCGAACTGGAGAGCCCGCTTCAGTCTGCGGCTGCGGCGAGCCGCTCCAGCACCGCGCGGGACTCCGCGTCGGCGGGGACGAACGACTCCAGCGAGAGCTCGTCGAGCGTGACGTCCCAGGCCGCGCCGAAGTGCGTGATCGTCGAGTAGAAGCGCAGCTCGCCCTCGGGGTGGTCGAGGTGCAGCGGGAGCATGACGTGCGCCGCGCGCGCCGCCGGGCCGCCCTGCGGGGGCGGGGGCGCGAACTCCGCCAGCTCCTCGCGCAGCGCGACCAGGCGCGGGTCGCCGGTGAGGTCGGCGAGGCGTTCCAGCCGGTGCAGCAGGTGCCCGGCCCACTCGGACAGGTTGCGGACGTGGGGCGCGAGGCCGTCGGGGCGCAGGCTCAGCCGGTAGATGTTGACCGGCGGGGCGAGCACCGCGGGATCGAGCACGGCGAGCAGGGCGCCGACGGCGCGGTTGGCCATCACCACGTCGCCGCAGCGGTCGACGACGAGCGCCGGGAACGGTTCGTGGCCCGCGAGGAGGTGCTCCAGCGCCCCGCGCACCGCCTCGAGACCCCGCGCGTCGAGCCGCGACTCCGCGTAGGTCGGGGCGAAGCCGGCGGCGAGGAGCAGGGTGTTGCGCTCGCGCAACGGGACCTCCAGGTGCTCGCACAGGTCGATCAGCAGCTCCCGGCTGGCGCGGGCCCGTCCGGTCTCGACGAAGCTCAGGTGGCGGGTGGAGACGCCCACCTCGAGGGCGAGGTCCATCTGGCTGCGGCGGCGTCGGGTGCGCCAGCCGCGCAGCAGGTCGCCGGGGCCGGGGCGGGCGTCGAGCGTGCTGGTCACGGCTCGAACGGTAGGTCCGTCCGCGCGCGCCGACCATGACCTCCGAGGTCATCGACCCGGCTACCCGCGCCGCCGCAGGGTTCTCCCCGACGCACTCACCGACCGGAGGAGACACCGATGACCACGACCACCGCCCTCGCCACCCGCCTCGACCTGCGCGCCGTCCTGCGCCTCGACGCCGTCGCCTCCGGCACCCTCGGCCTCGCCGCCGCGGCCGGGGCGGGCGTGCTCGACACCGCGCTCGGGCTCCCGAGCAGCCTGCTTCTCGGGGTCGGCCTGTTCCTCGTCGTCTACGCCGCGGGGCTGGTCGCCCTGGCCGGCCGGGCGGTGATCCCGCGCCCGGCGACCTGGGTCGTCGTGCTCGGCAACTCCGCCTGGGTGGTCGCGAGCCTCGGCCTCGTCGTCGGCGCGTGGGACCGCCTCACGGTGCTCGGCGCGGTCATCGTGCTCGCCCAGGCAGCAGCCGTCGCGGTGTTCGCCGACCTCCAGTACGCGCGTCGGTGAGGATCGCCGGGCGCCGCCAGGGCCGCGGGAGACCGAAGCGCACGGACACCCCGGGCGAGGCGGCGACGTGGTCCGGCGGGCGCCCGGCGAGCCCCGGGAAGCCGGCCCGGGCCAGCAGCGTGTCGTCGAGCTCCAGCAGCTCGGCGCGGTGCAGCGGCCAGGGCTCGTGGACGTTCGGGACGTACCAGTCGACGCCGAGGTGACGCTCGTGCAGGCCCCAGCGGGCGGTGAGGAACTCCTCGAGCGGGCCGGAGGCGATCGGCTCCCCCACCCGCAGCCGCACCCGGCTCGGGTGGGGCCTGCTCGTCTCGTAGACGCGGTCCGGGCCGTCGTCGATCCGCATCGTCGCCCACCGGTACGGCAGCCCGAACGCGGCGCGGGCCCCGGCGACGACCGCGAGCCGGGTCGCGTCGAGGCTGCGGAAGACGATGCCGCGCACCCCGCGGTCGTCGACGGTGTAGAGCCGCACGTTGGTCTCGGGGAAGGTCCCCAGCCACGGGATCGACGGCCCGCGCAGCACCCCGGCGCCCACCATCCGGAAGGGCACGAGCCCGACCCAGGTGACGCCGTCGCGGACGTCCGGGCGCACCCCGGGCGGGAGCAGCGGCGCCACCTCCGCCGGGTCGACCGCCCAGTGCAGGAACGCCACGTCGCACCAGCGCTGGGTCATCATCGTCGGCCCGGTGTAGCCCGGTGCCTCGCGCGTCACGGGCTCGACGGGTGGGGTCATGCCCTCGTCATCCCCGGTGCGGAGGCCCGCTACGCACGATCTCCGTCCTGAGGAGGACGCCGCGCCACGGTGGGTCACGCGACGATGACGCCGTGCGCACCGCCGAGGACCTGGCCCTGCTCCTGCACGACCCCGCCACCGGCGCCCCGCTGGTGGACTCGACCTCGCTCCCGCGGGTCCTCGCGGGCGCCGTCGTGCTCGAGATCGTGCTGGGCGGGCGCGCGCACCTGGCCGACGGCCGGTTCCGCACCCACCTGGTGGTGGACGACCGGCGCCCGTCCGGCGACCACGTCCTCGACCTCGCCCTCGAGCGTCTCCCGACCGACACCACCCCGAAGGCCGCGATCGAGAAGCTGCAGAGCCGGGTCCGCGACCCGCTCATGGCCGGGCTGGCGCACGACGGCGCCGTGCGCCTCGAGGAGCGCACGATGCTCGGCTTCATCCCGCTCAGCCCGAGGTGGATCGCCGCCGACCCGACGCGCCGCGAGGCCGCACGCGGGCGCCTGCACGCGGCGCTCGTCGACGGTGTCGCCCCGGGCCCGGAGGACGCGTCGCTCGTCGCGCTCGTCCGGGCGGTGAGGCCGAGCACAAGCTGCTCGACGCCCCGCGGCGGGAGCTGCGGGCGCGCAGTAAGCAGATCGCCGACGGCGAGTGGGCGGCGGAGGCGGTGCGGTGCGCCATCGCCGACATCTACTTCGCGGTCGCCGTCACCGCGGCCGCGGGAGCGACGGCCGCCGGCTCGACCTGAGCCGGGAACCCGGCCCGGGAACATTGCCGGCGACCGCGGGGGTTGCCCGTGGGAAAGAGAGTCGCCCGGAGTCGAGGAGGTCGTCGTGGCGCTGACCATGTTCGGTGGGCCGCTGTCCCGCAAGGTGCCGGAGACCCGGACGTTCACCGTCGAGGGACCCGCCCACTCGCTGCTGCTCGAGCCGTTCACGCGGCGCGTGCGCGCGGAGGTGGACGGCGTGACGGTGCTCGACACGGTCCGCGGTGCGCTGCTGTTCGAGACCGGCCTGCCGCCCCAGCTCTACGTGCCCGAGGAGGACCTGCGCACCGACCTCCTCGAACCCAGCGACACCACGACCCACTGCCCGTTCAAGGGTGACGCGACGTACCGCAGCCTGCGCGTGGGCGACCGCGTGGTCACCGACGCGGTGTGGGCGTACCCCACCCCGATCGCCGAGTCGTCGTGGCTGGCCGGGCGCGCTGTGCTCGCCCCCGGGGCGGCCGACCGCTGGCTCGACGAGGACGACGAGGTCCTCGGGCACCTGCCCGACCCGTACCACCGCGTCAACCTGCGGAACACCAGCCGCCACGTCACCGCCGCCACCACCGACGGGGTGGCCGTGGCCGACGCGGCCGGCGGCATCCTGCTGGGCGAGACGGGCCTGGTCGACCGCCTCTACATCGCCCGCGACGCGCTGTCCGCCACGCTGGAGCCCAGCGAGAAGCGCACGGTCTGCCCCTACAAGGGCCGGGCCACGTACTACTCGCTGCGCCTCGCCGACGGGCGCGTGCTCACCGACGCGGCGTGGTCCTACGAGGCGCCGACCGACGAGTCGCGCGCGATCAAGGACCTCGTGAGCCTCTCCCACGACGACCTGGTGGTCACGGCGAGCTGAGCTCCCCCGGCTCGGCCTCCTGCGCGGCGTCGCGCAGCACCTGCGCCTGTCCCGCGTAGCGCGCGGTCTCGGTGATCAGGTGCAGCAGGATCCAGCGGAGCTCGATGTGCCCGCGGCGGTCGTCGCGCACGGCGTCGTCGAGGGACTCCGAGCCGGCCAGCGCGTCACGGCCGCGCTCGCACACCTCGAGGTAGGAGCCGACGACGTCCTCGGGCTGCTCCACGTCGGCGAAGCGGAAGCCTGGATCGGGGTCGTCGACGTAGCTCGGCGCGTGCGCCGTCGGGTTGCCGCGCTCCCCCCACCGCTCCACGAGCCACGTGCGCTCGAGCTCGGTGAGGTGCTTGACGATCCCCAGCAGGCTGGAGCCCCGCTCGGCGGGGATCCGTCGGCGCAGCGCCGTCTCGTCCAGCCCGTCGAGGGCCAGGACGACCAGCGCCCGGAAGTAGTCGAGCCAGCCCTCCAGCGCCTCGCGCTCGTCGGCCACCTCGGGTGGCGTGGGTCGGCGTTGCAGGGGTGCCTGGAACCGCACCGGCTCTCCCGGGGTCGCATCGTTCACACCTGACACACCCTCTGTCGTCAGCCGAGTGCAGATCGTTACACCCCGCGACTCCTCGACTACTCCTCGACCAGACGTTCCAACGCCGGCAGCGCCGCCTCGAGGGCCGCGCGCTGCCCGGCGTCGAGCCGGTCGAGGCGCTGCGCCAGCGAGGCCGTCCGCTCCGTGCGGATGTGCCGGATGGCCTGGTGCCCCTGGTCCGAGAGGTGGATGAGCGCCGACCGCGCGTCCTGGGGGTCCGGCGTCCGGATGAGCAGACCGGCCTCGTCGAGCGCCGCCAGCACCCGGCTCATGGTCGGCGGGGTGACCGCCTCCCGTCGTGCCAGCTCCGAGAGCCGCAGCGGGGCGGCGTCCTCCAGCGTCGCGAGCACCGACGTCTGCAGCGGCGGCAGGGCCGCGTTCGAGTCGACGCGGATGCGCCGGTTGAGCCGTCCGACGGCCAGCCGCAGGCGCGAAGGGAGGTCAGGGTCGGACGAACCGGACCAACCGGTCGGGTCGGCCTCTGTCCCGGTCGCGGAAGTGGACATGCCTTATGGTCCCATCCCCGCGGCCCCGACGGGCGACCTGTCGCCGTCCGTCACGGCCGTGTCACGCGGTTGGGCTGCCCGGGTCACAGCTGTGCCCAGATCACAGCTTGCGGAGCCGGATCCGCCGCACGGTGTGGTCGCCACCCTTGGTGAGGACGAGGTCCGCGCGCGAGCGGGTGGGGGCGATGTTCTCGCGCAGGTTCGGCCCGTTGATCTCGTCCCACAGGGTGGCCGCCTGGGCCCGGGCCGCGGTCTCGTCCATCTCGGCGTAGCGCCGGAAGTACGACGCGGGGTCGCGGAACGCCGTCTCCCGCAGGGCCAGGAAGCGCTCGACGTACCACCGGCGCACATCGGTGGGGTGTGCGTCGACGTAGATGGAGAAGTCGATGAGGTCCGACACCGCGAGGGCGCTCGCCCGCTCGCCGGTCTGCGGGGCGGGCTGGAGCACGTTGAGGCCCTCGAGGACGAGGATGTCGGGGCGCGCGACGACCCGGTGCTCCTCGAGGACGTCGTAGGTCAGGTGCGAGTACGTCGGCACGGGCACCTCGGGCTTGCCCGCCTTGATGTCGGAGACGAACCGCAGCAGCGCGCGCCGGTCGTAGGAGTCCGGGAACCCCTTGCGCCGCATCAGCCCGCGCCGCTCCAGCTCGGCGTTGGAGTACAGGAAGCCGTCGGTGGTCACCAGCGCGACGTTCGGGTGGTCCTGCCAGCGCGCGAGCAGCAGCCGCAGCAGCCGGGCCGTCGTCGACTTGCCCACCGAGACCGACCCCGCGATCCCGATCACGAACGGCGTCGCCTGCTCGTCCTGGCGCAGGAACTGCCGGTACGCGTCGAGCAGGCCCGCCGTGGCCCGGACGTGCAGGTCGAGCAGGCGCGAGACGGGCAGGTAGACCTCGCGCACGTCGTCGAGGTCGACGGGGTCGCCCAGGGAGCGCAGCTCCTCGAGCTCCTCGGCGGTGAGCGGCACGGCACTGGTGTCGCTCAGCTGCGACCAGGAGTCCCGGTCGAAGTCGACGAACGGGCTCCCGCTCACGACACGTTCCCCGCTCCGGGCACCCCGCACATGGCGGGCCATTGTTCTCGCGTGCGCCCCGTGCCGCGCCACCGCCTGCGGCGCAGGTCACCGTGCGAGGGATCAGGAGCGCATCTGCGCGGTCGAGGTCATCGCGTACTCCACGACGCACACCTCCGGGGGCAGCCCGAGCACGTGGACCACCGCCGCGGCCACGTGCTCGGGCGTCAGGCCCTGGGCGTGCATGCGCTCGCGGAAGGCGGCGACGTCGTCGCGCCCGGCCCCGTCGCCCGCCGTGAGGTCGGCCGCCATGAGATCGGTGGCGACGAAGCCCGGGGCGACGGTGGTGACGCGCACGCCCCGCGCCCCCGCCTCGCGGCGCAGCGTCTCGTCGACGGCGTGGGCGGCGTGCTTGCTCGCCGCGTAGACCCCGCCGGCGGCCGAGGGCACGCGCCGCCCGGACATCGAGGAGATCGTCACCCAGCTCGCACCCTCGCCGAGGTGGGGCAGCGCCGCCCGCGCGGTGGCGAGCAGGCCGTGCACGTTGACGTCGAACACCTCGCGCCAGCGCTCCGGGTCGGTGTCGCCCACGGCCCCGAGGTGCATGGTCCCGGCCGCGGCGACGACGCCGTCGAGGCCGCCGAGCTCCGCCGCCAGGCGATCCACGGCGTCGGTCAGCGCCGCGGCGTCGGTGACGTCCGCGACCCCGAGGACCGCGGCGTCGCCGAGCTCGTCGGCCAGCCCGGCGAGGCGCTCGGCCCGCCTCGCCACCAGCCCGACCCGCGCACCCGCGGCGACGGCGGCCCGCGCCGCGGACTCGCCGATGCCCGAGGACGCGCCCGTGACCACGACCCGCCTGCCGTCCAGGGAACCCACGGGATCACCGTAGGCCGGGGCGCCCCCGGGCACGCGGCTACGCTCGCGCACGTGGTGAACGTGGCGACGAACGACCGGGTGGGGCGCGAGGAGCTCGACGCGTTCCTGCGCACCCGGCACAAGGCGATCGTGGTGACGCGTCGCTCCGACGGCGGTGACCAGACCTCCCCGGTGACGCTGGGCATCGACGCGGAGGGCCGCCTGCTCGTGTCGACCTACCCCGAGCGGGCGAAGGTGACCAACGTGCGCCGCGACCCCCGGGCGGCGATGTGCGTGCTCTCCGACGACTTCGACGGCCCATGGGTGCACGTCGAGGGCACGGCCGAGGTGCTCGACCTGCCCGACGCGCTCGAGCCGCTCGTCGAGTACTTCCGCTCGATCTCGGGCGAGCACTCCGACTGGGACTCCTACCGCGAGGCGATGGCCCGCCAGGGCAAGAGCCTGATCCGGTTGACGGTGCAGCGGTGGGGCCCCATCGCCACGGGCGGGTTCCCCGCCCGGTTGGCCGGAAGCTGACGGGGGACCCGGTACTTCGTGGACGTCCTCCTGTCGGTGCTCGGACTCGTCGGGTTCGTCGCCGTCACCTTCGGCACCGCCATCTTCGTCGCCGCCGAGTTCTCCCTGACCAGCCTCGAGCGCAGCCAGATCGACAACCACGTCGACGAGGTCGGCGACCGGCGCTCGAAGATCGTGCAGCGCGCGCACCGCAATCTGTCGTTCGAGCTCTCCGGGGCCCAGCTCGGGATCACCATCACGACGCTGATCACCGGTTACCTCTCCGAGCCCGCGATCGCGACCCTGATCTCCCCGCTGCTCGAGGACGTCGGCCTGCCGCCCGGCGCCGCGGGCGGGACGGCCTCGGTGATCGCGCTCGTCTTCGCCACAGCGCTGTCGATGGTGTTCGGCGAGCTGGTGCCGAAGAACCTCGCCATCGCCCGCCCGATGGGCACGGCGCGCATGGTGGCCGGCATCCAGGCCGGCTTCTCCCGGTCGCTCTCGTTCTTCATCGGCGGGCTCAACGGCTCCGCCAACTGGATCGTTCGGCGCCTGGGCGTCGAGCCCGCCGAGGAGCTGCGCTCGGCGCGCTCGCCGCAGGAGCTGGGCACGCTGGTCAAGATCAGCGGGAGGCAGGGCTTCCTCGACGAGGGCACCGCCGAGGTCATGGCCCGGTCCCTGCGGGTGGGCGAGCGCCGCGCCGACGAGCTGATGACCCCGCGTGTGCGGGTCGAGTCGCTGTCCCAGGACGCCACGGTCGACGACATGCTCGCCGCGACGATACGCACCGGCAAGTCACGCTTCCCCGTCGTCGACCGCGACCTCGACGACATCCGCGGCGTCGTCCACGTCAAGCAGGCCTTCTCCGAGCCCCGCAACCGGCGCGCGACCACCAAACTGCGCAACCTCATGCGCACCGCCACCACCGTGCCCGACTCCCTCGACGGCGACGAGCTGCTCGACCGCCTGCGCGGGGCCGGGCTGCAGATGGCCCTCGTGGTCGACGAGTACGGCGGCACCGCGGGCATCGTCACGCTCGAGGACCTCGTCGAGGAGATCGTCGGCGACGTCCGCGACGAGCACGACCGCGGCGAGGCGGCCCGGGTGCGCGGCGAGGGCGAGGACAGCTGGATCGTCTCCGGGATGCTGCGCTCCGACGAGATGGCCGAGGTCGTCGGCTGGTCGTTCCCGGAGGGCGAGGTCTACGAGACGCTCGCGGGCTACGTCACCGCGGAGCTCCAGCGGCTGGCCAACGTCGGCGACGCGGTCACGCTCGACGACTGGCAGCTGATCGTCACGCGCGTCGACGCCCGACGCATCGCCGAGGTCCGCGTGGTACGCCCACCCAAGGTGCCCGCCGCGGTCGCCGTGAGCGGCGAGGAGGCCTCCCCGTGAGCGACGGCGTCGCCCTGCTCCTGATGTTCGCCCTGCTCGGGGCGAACGCGTTCTTCGTCGGCGCGGAGTTCTCGCTGATCTCCGCGCGCCGCGACCGTCTCGAGGCCCTGCACGCCGAGGGCGCCGCGGGCGCCGGGACCGTGCTGCGGGCCTCCGAGCACCTCTCGATGATGCTGGCCGCCGCCCAGCTGGGCATCACGATCTGCTCGCTGGCGCTGGGCTCGCTCGGTGAGCCCGCGGTAGCACACCAGCTCGAGGTCGTCCTCGAGCCGATCGGCGTCCCGTCGTTCCTGATCCACCCGATCGCGTTCGTGGTGGCACTGACGATCGTCACGATCCTGCACATCGTGATCGGCGAGATGGTGCCCAAGAACATCGCCATCGCCGGGCCCGAGCGCACCTCGCTGTGGCTCGTGCCCGCGCTCGTCGCGTTCCTCAAGGTCACGCGGCCGGTGATCGTGGTGCTCAACTGGGTCGCCAACCACATCCTCAAGGCCTTCGGCGTGACGCCGGTGGACGAGCGCGAGTCGGCGTACACCCCGCAGGAGATCGCCGGGATGCTCTCGGAGTCCCGCGCCGAGGGCCTGCTCGACGCCTCGCAGACCCGCAGGCTGACCCAGGCGCTGAGCTCGGCGGAGCACACCGTGGCCGACGTGCTGATCCCGCTGGACCGGGTCACCGTGCTGCCCCCGAACCCCACGGTCGGGGCGGTCGAGGAGGCCGTGGCCCGCACCGGGTTCTCGCGCTTCCCCGTGCAGGCGCCGACCGCACCCGACGCGCACCCGCGCCTGGGCACCGACGCGATGGAGCCGGGCACCACCCCGATCACGCCGGAGGGCGAGAACACCGACCACGCGCCGGTCGTCGAGCTCGCGGGGTACCTGCACGTCAAGGACGTGCTCGACCTCGGGGACGGCGACGGCGACGGGGCCTCGGACGACGAGGCCGCCGACCGCCCGGTGCCGGCCGAGCGGGTGCGGGCCCTCCCGGAGATCTCGCTGTCGGCGCCGGTGGACGAGGCGCTGGCGGCCCTGCGGCGCGAGGGATCGCACCTCGCCCGCGCGGTGGACGCCGAGGGCTCCACGGTCGGGCTGGTGGCCATGGAGGACCTCGTCGAGGAGTACGTCGGCACGGTCCGCGACAGCACGCACGTGACGAGGTCGGGGGCACGCTCGTGACGTCTCCCGAGATGCGGCGCGAGGTGCTGGTCGTCGGCGGCGGCATCAGCGGGATCGCGTGTGCCCGCGCGGTCGCGGCCGCCGGCACGCCGGTGCGGGTGCTGGAGCGCGCGAACCGCGTCGGGGGCCGGATGGCGGCGCGGCCGCTGCCCGACGGGGCCGACCACGTCGTCGACCTCGGCGCCGCCTACTTCACCGCGCGCGACGACGAGTTCGTCGCCGTCGTCGAGGACTGGCAGCGGCGCGGGCTCGCCGTCCCGTGGACCGACACGCTCGCCGCCCGTGGCGAGGACGGCACGTGGTCGTCGACGTCCGGGCCGCAGCGGTGGTCCGCACCCGGCGGCCTGCGTTCGCTGGTGGCCGACCTCGCCGAGGGGGTCACGGTCAGCACCGGCCACCCGGTCGCGTCGGTGACGCCCGGGCCGGCGGTGGACGGGAAGGCGGCGTGCGCCGTCGTGCTCGCCATGCCCGACCCGCAGGCCGCCCGCGTGCTGGACCCCGCCCTGCGCGCGAGTGCGGCCGTCGCCGACCGGGCCTGGAACCCCGTCATCTCGGTAGCGCTGGGCTACGGGCACCGCGGCTGGGAGCGCCTGCCGGCCGCCTTCGTCAACGGTCACCCCGACGTCAGCCTCATCGCCGACGACGGCGACCGCCGCGGCGACGGCGCCCCGGTGCTCGTCGCGCACTCCACCGCGGAGCGGGCGCGCCGGCACCTCGAGGACCCCGACGGCGCGATCGGCCCGGTCGTCGCCGCGGTCACCGAGCTGCTCGGCCTGGACGACGCGCCGGCCTGGACCCACGCGCACCGCTGGACGTACGCGAGCCCCGCGCAGCCGCACGAGGAGGAATTCTCCCTCGACGACGATCTCGTCGGGCTCTGCGGCGACGGCTGGGGCACCCCGAAGGTCGAGACGGCCTGGCGCTCGGGCACCCTGCTCGGCCGGGCGATCGCGGCCCGCGTGTCGTGCTGACAGGCCACTGACCAGCCGCTGACCGGCCGCCGTCGCGCTGCGGGACCCGGTCGTCGCGGCCGGTGACCGCCGACCGCGGGGTTCCTCCCGTCCGCCGTCGGGGAGGCAACCCGGCCTGGTCGGCACGTCCGGTTCGTCTACTCTCGCTCACGGAACGGTTACGAGAAGGTCACGACGCTCCCCACGACGGACCTTCGCTCCCCCACCGGCCACACCGACCCCGACGGTGTCGCCAGGCCGTTCCGTGATCGGAAGGCAGAACGTGACACGGCAACGCTCCCCCTGGGGCCGTGACGCTGAGGCAGGCACGAGCCGACGCGAGCCCCGAACGGTCCCCTTCGTCATGCCCGAGGGCGCCGTCCGCGGCGCGTCGCGCCACCGCTCCCCCGCCCGCTCCGCGATGCGCCACGGTGCCGTCGCGGCCGGGCTGACCGGCAGCGCGCTCGCCCTCGTCGGCCCGGCGGTCATCGCCCTGCCCGACCAGGATCCCCAGGACGCGGCCACCACGCTCGAGCTCTCCGCGCAGGGCGCCTCCCTCGCCGACACCGCGTCGGCGTCCTCGTCGTCCGTCGGCTCCGCCGTCACCCCGGTGAGCGGGCCGTCCGGCGGCGCCGCGTCCGCGGACCTCATCAAGGCCGCCGAGCGCGACCGCGCGGCCGACGCCGCCACGGCCCGCCAGGCCGAGGCGGACGCCGCCGCGCAGCGACAGAGCCAGCAGGCCGCCGCCGAGGAGGAGCGCACCGCCTCGGTGACCGGGTGCGGCGCCTCGGGCTCCTACGGCGGCGTCGCCGACTCCGTGCAGGAGGTCGGCAACGCGATGGAGTGCGTCTTCCCCGGCCACGACGTCCTGGGCGTCGGCAGCCGCGGCGGCCAGTCCGACCACCCCGGCGGCTACGCGCTCGACTTCATGACCACCAGCGGCGACGCGATCGCCGACTGCGTGATCGAGAACAAGGGCGACCTCGGCATCGAGTACGTGATCTGGAACCAGCGGATCAACACCGGCTCGGGCTGGGAGAGCATGGAGGACCGCGGCGGCGCCACGGCCAACCACGAGGACCACGTCCACATCTCGTTCGACCGCGGCGGCTCCCCCGACGTCTCGGCCCTGCGCAGCTGCGGCTGATCCCGCTCTTCACGCGCCCTTGACTCACCTGGTCCACTGAACGGGTGTCGACGGAGACGAGCGGGTCGAGCACGGACAGTGAGCTCGGGCGGCGGACGGTGCGCCGGGTCGTCTGGCGGTTGATGCCCCTGCTGGGGCTGCTGTACTTCATCAACTACCTCGACCGCGTCAACATCGGCTTCGCCGGGCCGAACGGCATGAACGCCGAGCTCGGCATGACCGCGACGGTCTTCGGGCTCGCGTCGGGCATCTTCTTCGTCGGCTACCTGCTGCTCGAGGTGCCGAGCAACCTCGCGCTCCACCGGTTCGGCGCGCGGCGGTGGATCACCCGGATCCTCGTGTCCTGGGGCATCGTCGCGTCGATCATGGCGTTCGCGCCGAACGCGACGGTGCTGATCGTCCTGCGCTTCCTGCTCGGCGTCGCCGAGGCCGGCTTCTTCCCCGGCATCATCCTGTATCTGACCTTCTGGTTCCCGGCCGAGTACCGGGCGCGGGCGGTCGGCTGGTTCATGGTCGCGGTGCCGATCTCGACGGCGGTCGGGTCGACGGTCAGCGCCCTGATCATCTCGTTGGGCGACGGCCTCTTCGGGCTCTCGGGCTGGCGGGTGATGTTCCTGCTCGAGGGCATCCCGGCGATCCTGCTCGGCGTCGTCACGTTCTTCGCCCTCACCGACCGTCCCGAGCAGGCGAAGTGGCTGTCCGAGGACGAGCGGACGTGGCTGAGCCGGCGGCTGGCCGCCGAGGCCGCCGAGGTGGAGGCCGCCGACCACTGGACCCTGCGCCGGGCCCTCACCGCGCCGCGCATCCTCGTGCTGGCCTTCGTCTACTTCGGCGTCACCTACGGGCTCTACGCGCTGGGCTTCTTCCTGCCCACGATCGTCTCCGGGTTCGAGCAGCAGTTCGGGACGAAGCTCGGCATCGTCGAGAAGGGCCTGGTCACGTCCGTGCCGTACGCCGTGGCGGCGATCGGCATGGTGCTCTGGAGCCGCGCGGCCGACCGCTCCGCCGCGCGCACCGACGGCGGGTTCCTCGCCGGCGAGTCCGGGCGGCGCTGGTGGCTCGCCCTGCCGATGATCCTCGGCGGGATCGCCATCCCGATCGCGCTCTACCAGAGCAACCCGTTCTGGACGATGGCGGCGGTGACGGTCTGCGCCGTCGGGACCTGCTCGGCGCTGCCCACCTTCTGGCCCCTGCCCTCGCAGTTCCTCACCGGCGCGGCCGCGGCCGGCGGCATCGCGCTGATCAACTCCCTGGGTAACCTCTCCGGGTTCGTCGCGCCGTACGTCACCGGCGGGCTCGCCGACCTCACCGGGAGCCAGCGCGCGGGGCTCTGGGTCGTCGGCCTCGTGACGATCCTGGCGGCGGTCCTGGCGCTGGTCGTCGGACGCACGCGTCACCCTTCCGTCGTAGCGGACTCCCCGGGTTAAGCTCCCCGCCACTCGCTCGACGGCAGCGCGGATCACCACCTGACCGAGGCCCTGAGGGGGACGTGTGCCCGGACCGGACCGCACCGCCTGGCTGCGGCGCAAACCGATCGCCACCATGGCGGCCGAGACCGGCGCCGACGCCTCCGCGGGCCACGAGGGCGGGGATCTCAAGCGCTCGATCGGGCTCGGTCAGCTCGTGGCCATCGGCATCGGGTCGACGGTGGGCACCGGCATCTTCTTCGTGCTCTCCGAGGCCACCCCGGAGGCCGGGCCCGCGGTGGTCCTGTCCTTCGTGATCGCCGGGATCACCGCCGGGCTGACCGCGCTCTGCTACGCCGAGCTGGCCTCGGCGGTGCCGGTGTCCGGGTCGTCGTACTCCTACGCCTACGCCACCCTCGGCGAGGCCGCGGCGATGGGCGTGGCCGCCTGCCTGATCCTCGAGTACCTCGTCTCCTCGGCCGCGGTCTCGGTGGGCTGGTCGGAGTACCTCAACGCCCTGCTCCAGAGCACGGTCGGCGTACGGGTGCCCGAGGCGCTGTCCGGGGCGCCCGGCGCCGGCGGCATCGTCAACCTGCCGGCGATCGTCCTCGTCGTCCTGTGCACCCTGCTGCTGGTCCGCGGGGTGAGCGAGTCGGCCACGGCCAACGCGATCATGGTGGTGATCAAGCTCGCGGTTCTGCTGCTGTTCGTCGGGCTGGCGTTCACCGCGTTCTCCGCCGACAACTTCGCGGAGTTCGCGCCGCTCGGCGTCGGCGGCATCGGCGCCGCGGCGGGCACGGTGTTCTTCTCGTTCATCGGTCTCGACGCCGTGTCGACGGCCGGCGAAGAGGTCAAGGACCCACGACGCACGCTCCCCCGCGCCCTGATGCTCTCGCTCGTCGTCGTCACCGTGGTCTACCTGCTGGTGGCCGTCTCGGCGCTCGGCGCGCAGCCGTGGGAGCAGTTCGAGGGCCAGGAAGCCGGGCTCGCGGCGATCCTCACGCAGGTGACGGGCGCCAGCTGGCCGGGGATCGTCCTCGCGGCGGGCGCCGTCATCTCGATCTTCAGCGTCACCCTGGTGACGATGTACGCCCAGAGCCGGATCCTGTTCTCGATGAGCCGCGACGGGATGCTGCCCCCGCTGCTCTCGCGCGTGAACCCACGCACCCTCACCCCGGTGCCCACGACGATCCTCGTCGGCATCGCCGTCGCCGTGCTGGCCGGTCTGGTGCCGCTCGACGTCCTCGCCGACCTCGTCAGCGTGGGGACCCTGGTGGCGTTCAGCGTCGTGTCGATCGGGGTCATGGTGCTGCGCCGGACCGCGCCGGACCTCCCCCGCGGCTTCCGCGTGCCCGGCTACCCGGTGACGCCGATCCTCTCGATCGCGGCCTGCGTCTACCTCATCCTCGGGCTCTCCTGGATCACCCACCTCGTGTTCGTCCTCTGGCTGGCGGCCGCCCTGATCTTCTGGGCGCTCTACGGGGCCCGCCACTCCCGGCTCATCGCCCCGGCCGACGCGACCGGCGCGTCCGGCCAGACCGGCCCGACCGAGGGGGAGTCGACGTGACCGTGCTCGTCGGGCACCTGCCCGGGACCGACCCCGACGCCGCGGTCTCGCTCGGGGCGCGGCTGGCGCGCGTGATCGGTGGTCCGCTCGTCGTCTGCACCGTCTCGCCGCCCGGGCACGACGAGGCTGCGGAGGCGACGCCCGAGATCGAGGGTGTCGACGTCGAGGTCGAGCACATCGCGGACCGCTCGGTGCCCGGCGGCCTGGCGCGGGCCGCGCACGCGCGCCAGGCCGACCTCGTCGTGCTCGGCGACGGCCCGCCCCGCCCGGGATCGGTCGGCGCCCGCCTCGCGCGGGCCGCCGACGTGCCCGTCGCGCTCGCCGGGCACGTCGCGCTCACCGACGGCCCGGTCACCCGCGTGACCTGCGCGTTCGGCCCCGGGCGCCGAGCCCGCGGCGTGCTCGCCACGGCCGCCGACCTCGCCCGCCGCGCCGACGCCGCTCTGCGCGTCGCGTCCTTCGCCCCGCAGCGCGGGCCGACGGTGCCGCCCGAGGCAGGCCTGCACGCCGAGCGGGTGGTCGTCGAGCAGTGGCGCGAGCAGATGATCGGCGCGCAGCGCGAGGCGCTCGAGGGCCTGGGGATCGCCGGCGCCGAGACCGTCGCGGTCGCGGACGACACGGTCGAGGAGGCCGTGCGGTCGCTGGAGTGGGGAGAAGGTGACCTGCTCGTCGCCGGGGCCTCGGCTGCCGGCACCGCCACCCGGCTGCTCATCGGCGACCCCGGCGCCGCCGTCCTCGAGGCCTCGCCCGTGCCGATCGTCCTGTCCCCGGGGGCCACGGCGCTCTGAGCTGTGGTGTCAACGTCGGTTGACACTCGACGCGTGTCAACCTAGGTTGACATGCATGGCTGATGCGACGGCGGTGGCGGCGGCGGCCTCCTCGCGGGACCCGGCGACGGGGCTCGCGGCGGTGGTGTCCCTGCGGGCGCTCCTCGAGTCCCTGGAGGAGCTGCAGGTCCGCAACGCCCGTGACCAGGGCTGGTCCTGGCAGCAGATCGCCGACGGGCTGTCGGTCAGCCGGCAGGCGGTGCACAAGAAGTACCGCCGCAGCGGGGTCGTCTAGGAGGCCTGACCATGTTCGAACGGTTCACCGATCCGGCGCGCCGGATCGTCGTGCTGGCCCAGGAGGAGGCCCGCGAGCGCGCCGACGACCACATCGGCAGCGAGCACCTCCTGCTCGGGCTCTGCCGGGCGGGCGACACCCGCGGGGCGGCGCTGCTCGCCGCCCGTGGGGTGACCCTCGCGGTGGTCGAGGAGGACCTGCGCCGCGCGGGGCCGCCCGGCCTGCCCGACCGCGAGGCGCTCGCGGGCGTGGGCATCGACCTCGACGAGGTCCGCGCCCGCGTCGACGAGGCCTTCGGCCCGGGCGCGCTCGAGAGCACCCGGTCCGCCGGCGGGCAGCGACGCCGGCTGTGGGGTCACATCCCCTTCGACCGCGGCGCGAAGAAGGTCCTCGAGCTCGCCCTGCGTGAGGCGGTGCGCCGCGGCGACCGGGCCATCGGCTCCGAGCACGTCCTGCTGGGCATGCTCCACCGCGAGACCGGGCGCGCGGCGCCACTGCTGAACGCCCGGGGCGTCACGCTGCACGGGATGCGCACGGCTCTCGAGGACGACGCGCCCGGGGCGGCCAGCGGCTGACCGCCCCGGGGTCGGCGAGTGATCCACGGAGCGATACGGACACTCAACGTCTGCAGCAGTTCAGCACGCCGATAGGGGTCCGCCGCTGACACTTGCTAGGACTCGGCGAGCTCCTCCAGCGGCGGGCAGGAGCAGACGAGGTGGCGGTCGCCGTGGGCGGCGTCGATGCGGCGCACCGGAGGCCAGATCTTCATCGGGCGCCCGCCGGCCGGGAACGCCGCCTCCTCGCGGGAGTAGGCGTGGTCCCACGTCCCGCCCAGCACCGAGCGGGCGGTGAAGGGCGCGTGGACCAGCGGGTTGTCGTCCGCCGGCCACTCCCCCGACTCGACGCGGGCGATCTCGCCGCGGATGGCGATCATCGCGTCGATGAACCGGTCGATCTCGGCGAGGTCCTCGGACTCGGTCGGCTCGACCATCAGTGTCCCGGCCACCGGGAACGACATCGTCGGAGCGTGGAAGCCGTAGTCGGCGAGGCGCTTGGCGACGTCGTCGACCGTGACGCCCGAGGCCTTGGTCAGCGGGCGCAGGTCGAGGATGCACTCGTGGGCGACCATGCCGCCCGGCCCGGTGTAGAGCACCGGGAAGTGCTCGTCCAGGCGCTTCGCGACGTAGTTGGCCGCGGCCACGGCGGTCAGCGTCGCGCGGCGCAGCCCGTCGACGCCCATGAGCCGGACGTAGGCCCAGGAGATCGGCAGGATCGACGCCGAGCCCCAGGGCGCGCCGGCGACGGGGCCGATCCCGGTCGCGGGCCCGGCGGACGGCTGGGCCGGGTGGTTCGGCAGGAACGGCGCGAGGTGCTCGACCACGCCGACCGGGCCGACGCCGGGGCCCCCGCCGCCGTGCGGGATGCAGAAGGTCTTGTGCAGGTTCAGGTGGCTGACGTCGGCGCCGAAGCGACCGGGGCGGGCGAGCCCGACCAGGGCGTTGAGGTTGGCGCCGTCGACGTAGACCTGCCCGCCGGCGTCGTGCACGGCCGCGCAGACCTTGCGCACGCGCGGCTCGTACACCCCGTGCGTCGACGGGTAGGTGATCATGATCGCCGCGAGCGTGTCGGCGTTCTCCCCGATGACCTTCTCCAGGTCGTCGAAGTCGACGTCGCCGCGGTCGGTGGTCTTCACGACCTTGACCCGCATGCCCGCCGAGATCGCCGACGCGGCGTTCGTGCCGTGCGCCGACGACGGGATGAGGCACACGTCGCGGTGCACGTCGCCCCGCGAGCGGTGGTAGGCGCGGATGGCCAGCAGGCCGGCGAGCTCGCCCTGCGAGCCGGCGTTGGGCTGCAGCGAGACCGCGTGATAGCCGGTGAGGTGCACCAGCCAGTCCTCGAGGTCCGTGATCACCTGGAGCATCCCGGGCGCGTCGGACTCCGGCGCGAACGGGTGCAGGTCGCCGAAGCCGGGGTAGGTGATCGGCTCCATCTCGGCGGTGGCGTTGAGCTTCATCGTGCAGCTGCCCAGCGGGATCATGCTGCGGTCGAGCGCGACGTCCTTGTCGGAGAGCTCGCGCAGGTAGCGCAGCAGCGCGGTCTCGCTGCGGTGGCGGTGGAAGACCGGGTGCGTGAGGTACGACGACGTCCGCTCGAGCGTGGCGGGAATGGCGTCGGCAGTGGCGGCGTCGAGGTCCGAGACGTCGAGGTCGCCCGCACCCAGGGCGCGCCACAGGGACCGCAGGTGCTCACGCGTCGTGCGCTCGGAGCAGGAGACGCCGACGTGGTCGGCGTCGACCTCGCGGACGAGGATGCCCTCGGCGCGGCAGGCGGCGACGGCGGCCGGGGCCTCGCCGGGCACGCGCACCAGCACGGTGTCGAAGAACTCGCGGTGCACCACCTCGACGCCGCCCTTGACCAGGCCCGCGGCCAGCACGGCGGCCATCCGGTGGGTGCGCCGCGCGATCGTCCGCAGCCCGGTCGGCCCGTGGTGCACGGCGTACATCGCGGCGATCACCGCGAGCAGGACCTGCGCGGTGCAGATGTTGCTGGTGGCCTTGTCGCGGCGGATGTGCTGCTCGCGGGTCTGCAGGGCGAGGCGGTGGGCGGGGTCGCCGTCGGCGTCGATCGAGGTGCCGACGAGACGCCCGGGCAGCTGGCGCGCGAGGCCCTGGCGGACGGCGAGGAACCCGGCGTGCGGGCCGCCGAAGCCGAGCGGCACCCCGAAGCGCTGGGTGGAGCCGACCGCGACGTCGGCGCCCAGGTCGCCGGGCGGGGTGACCATGGTGGCGGCGAGCAGGTCGCACGCGGCGATCACCGCGGCACCGCGGTCGTGCACGGCCTCGATCACCGCGCGGTGGTCGCGCAGCACCCCGGAGGCACCGGGGGCGGCGAGCAGGAGGCCGAAGAAGTCGTCAGTGGGTAGATCTCCGGTGATGTCCACGGTCTGCAGCTCGATGCCCAGCGCCTCGGCACGCGTCTCCAGCACCGCGACGGTCTGGGGCAGGGTGTCGGCGTCGACGAGGAAGCGGCTAGGCCTGTCCTTGTGTGCCGGCGTCTTGTCCGCCCGGCGCAGCAGCAGCATCGCCTCGGCCGCGGCGGTGGACTCGTCGAGCATCGAGGCGCCGGCGACGTCGAGGCCAGTGAGGTCGCAGACCATGGTCTGGAAGTTGAGCAGGGCCTCGAGGCGGCCCTGGCTGATCTCGGGCTGGTAGGGCGTGTACGCCGTGTACCAGGCCGGGTCCTCGAGGACGTTGCGTCGGATCACCGGCGGGGTGAGCGTGCCGTGGTAGCCGAGGCCGAGCATCGGCTCCAGCGTGGTGTTCCGCGCGGCCATCCCGCGCAGCTCGTCGAGCACCTGGGCCTCGGTCGCCGGGGGCGGCGGGGCGTGGCCGGTGGGGTCGTCCGACCAGTCGGCCGGGTCGGTGCGGATCGAGCTGGGCATCGCCGTGTCGGCGAGCTCCTCCAGCGAGCCGACGCCGATCGTCTCGAGCATGCGCGCGAGACCCGCGGCGTCCGGACCGATGTGCCGGTCGGCGAAGGGCACCCCGTGCTCGAGCGCGGCGAGGGGAGCGGACTCCCAGGAGGAGCGGGCGGGCGAACCGTGCGGTGCGGACATGACGCCTCCGGTGGCAGGGCGAGCAGGGGCCTCGCACGCCGCGGACGTCGCCGTCCGTCGCGTACGGCCTCCCCCTCTGCCGCTGCCCGCTACCGCGCGGGCGCCTGAGAGCTTCGCCGGTGAGGTGGGCTCACCCTCGGCTTGCACCATCGGCGGGTGGTCGACCCCGGCCGGAACCGGAACCGATCACCTCTTTCCAGAGGTCGTCTCCTCCGCGCGGTCTGGGATGCCTGAGAGGTTCCGGGGAGGAGTTGCTCCTTCGGCGCCTGCGGCCAGAGGCTTCTGTGTGCAGGTCTCTCCCGCGCGGTGTCCAAGTACGACGCGGTGAGGATAGCGCAGTCCGAGGGTCGGACCCAGCGTCCGCGTGGCCCGTGTCACCCGGTGGGTGTCAGCCGGCGGAGCGGGCTCCGCGGTTGCGGCGCGAGGCCAGCTCGTCCTCCGGCGACGGGTCGACGACCGCGGTGTCGGCCCGCTCGGCGGGGAAGCGCGCGATGGTGCCGGAGATCTCCCGCATGGCTCCGCCGACGGCGATCCCGAACACGCCCTGGCCACCCTGCAGTAAATCGACGACCTCTTCGGGCGAGGTGCACTCGTAGACGGTGACACCGTCGGAGAACAGCGTGATGCGGGCGAGGTCGCGCACGCCGTGGCGGCGCAGCTGCTCGACGGCGACGCGGATGTTGTTCAGCGAGACGCCGGTGTCGAGGAGGTTCTTGACCACCTTGAGCACCGCGAGGTCCTTGAACGAGTACAGCCGCTGGGAGCCGGAGCCCGTCGCGGAGCGGATGCTCGGGACCACGAGCTTGGTGCGCGCCCAGTAGTCGAGCTGGCGGTAGGTGATGCCGACGATCTGACACGCAGCCGGCCCGCGGTACCCGACGACGTCACCCGAGGGCGGCCCGTCGCCGAACACTTCCTCGGCGAACAGCGAGCCCTGCTCGCCCTCCGGACCGAGGGGCTCGAGCTCGGGGCCGGCGGGTCCGCCGTCCTGACCACCGCTCACCGATTGCCTCCCTCGTTCCGTTGTGGCGCCGACGGTACGAGCGGCGGAGATGGGGGTCAACGCGACGCGCGGCGACTCTCGACCTTGACTTCAGGGTGAGAGTAACCGACCCCCACTCCGCGGCGTCTGACGGATGGGTCCACACGACGGAGGAGTGTGGAGCCATCGCTCAGACGTGCCGCGACACTACGTATCTGCCCCGCGGAAGTCCTCCGGCGACACGGAGTCGAGGAACTCGCGGAACTTCTCGACCTCGTCCTCCTGCTCGTCCGGGATGACGAGACCCGCCTCGGAGAGGACGCCCTCCTCGGCATGGATCGGCACACCGACCCGCAGGGCGAGGGCCACCGAGTCGCTGGGGCGGGCGGAGACGCGGATGTCGCCGTCGAACACCAGCTCGGCGTAGAAGGTGCCCTCCTGCAGGTCGATGATCCGGACCTGCTCGAGCCGGCGGTCCAACGCGCCCAGCACGTCCTTCAGCAGGTCGTGGGTGAGCGGGCGGGCGGGCTTGACGCCCTGCTGCTCGAGGGCGATGGCCGTGGCCTCGACGGAGCCGATCCAGATCGGCAGGTACCGGTCGCCCTCGGCCTCCCGGAGAAGGAGGATCGGCTGGTTCGCGGGGAGCTCGACCCGAACCCCCACGACACGCATCTCGCTCATGCGGCTCGCCTCCTTCGATCGACGGATCGAGACGCTACACGCTCGAGAACCCCCGCGCGCGAGTCCGCGAGGGCCTCCGCGGGCTCCGTCGCCCAGCGGGCCGAGGGCCGTGTGACGCCCCCGTGAGGGGCCGGTTCAGCGCTTGAGACCGCTGCGCAGACCCGCCCCGACGAGCAGGGCGTGCAGGCGTCCGGAGAGCGCCGCCAGCTCGGCGGAGAGCTCCTCGGCGCGGCGTGCGGCCTCGGGACCGCGGCTGCGCGCGACGGGCGTGACGAGCTGGGCGAGCAGGCCCACCTCGCGGTCCGCGCTGGCGCGCGCCGAGCGCAGCAGGCGCGGCTCGACGCCGAGACGGGCGAGCGAGGCCGCGGTGCGCGCGACCAGGACGTCCTCGGGCTCGTAGCGGCCGTCGGCGTCGGGACGCAGGATGCCGTGGTGCTCGAGGCCGTCGAGCAGCGAGGCGTCCACGCCGTCCTCGGCGAGCAGCACGTCGCGGCTCACGGTGTCCCCGCGCGCGGTGCGGGCGCCGTCGGGGTCCTCGTCGGGCTCGACGCGGTCGGCCACCGAGGCGAGGCTGCGCACCCGGGCGGTGGCCGCGGCGCTCGGCCCGGAGGGCGTGGTCGGGCCGCCGGGGCCCCCGGGTCCCCCGGGCCCGCCCGATTCCGGCGGGGCCGCCGTCGCGAGCGCGCCGTCGGCGCCGCCCGGGGTCTCCCCCGGCAGCGTCGGGCCGCCGTCGACGGGGTTGCGGTCGAACTCGTCGAGCCGCGCCCGGATGACCTTGAGGGGCAGGTAGTGGTCGCGCTGCGCGGACAGCACGAACCGCAGCCGCACGACGTCGGCGTGCGAGAACTGCCGGTAGCCCGCCGGGGTGCGCGCCGGACGGATCAGGCCCTCGGACTCGAGGAACCGGATCTTGGAGATCGTGATCTCCGGGAAGTCGGCACGCAGCGCGTCGAGCACCGAGCCGATCGAGAGGGGGATCCCCCAGGCTCGGACAGCCCGGCGGCGGTCACTCCAGCCCCGCCCCCGCCCCGGCCGACCCGCCGTCACGGGGACCGGTGAGGAAGACGAGGCGGAACTTGCCGATCTGCACCTCGTCGCCGTTGGCGAGCACCGCGGTGTCCACGGGCTCGCGGTTGACGTACGTGCCGTTGAGGCTGCCGACGTCCACCACCACGAACTCCGCGCCGTCGCGGCGGAACTCCGCGTGCCGGCGGGAGACGGTGACGTCGTCGAGGAAGATGTCCGAGTCGGGGTGCCGCCCCGCGCTCGTGGTGTCCCGGTCGAGGAGGAAGCGCGACCCGGCGTTGGGGCCGCGCTTGACCACCAGCAGCGCGGAGCCCGTGGGCAGCGCATCGACCCCGGACACCGGAGCGCCGCGCGACTCGGTCTCGGGCTCGGCCAGGAAGTCGGCCCGGAAGACCGACGTCGTCTCGCCCTGACGCTCGGGGGGGACCGGGGGACCGCCTGTGCTCACCGTGCTCCTCCGTCGTGTCGTGCTCGGTCTCGTGCTCGATCGAGGTGTCCCGCCCGTCGCCGGCCGGCTCCGGGACCCTGGAAGGGGCCCGTCCCCGGCCTCGGTGACGGATCGTCGCGAGGTGGCCGTCACGGTACCGGTCCCCGCCACGGGGTCGAGGCCCTCCCCACCCACCGTGAGCGAGAGTCCGCGTGCCGTGGCGGAGCGTCAACGGTGGCGGCCGTCCGGGCTCCCCGAAACGGGGGCCCGCGGACGGTCAGGAGCCGTCGATGATCTCCTGGTAGGCGGCCGCGTCGAGCAGGTCCTCGAGGGCGCGCGTATCGGGCAGGCGCAGCTCCATCATCCAGCCCGAGCCGTACGGGTCGGAGTTGATGAGCTCCGGGGTGTCCGCCAGCCCGTCGTTGACCGCGGTGACCTCGCCGTCGAGCGGCGCGTAGATCTCCGAGACCGACTTGGTGGACTCGACCTCGGCGATGGACTCGCCGGAGGACACCGTCGCCCCCACCGAGGGCAGCTGGACGTACACGACGTCGCCGAGCTGGTCCTGGGCGTAGTCGGTGATGCCGACGCGGACGACCGACGGGTCGGCCTCGCTCGTGGTGATCCACTCGTGCTCGGCGGTGTAGCGCAGGCCCTCGGGGACCACCGGCGACTCCTCACGTCAGGGTTACTGCTCGGTTCGGCCCGCGTTCTCCCCGGGCGGCGGCAGGCTAGAGCGCCGGGCACCGGCGGGCCAAGCCGGGACCGTGCACGTCACGCCGTCGCGACCGGCGATCGGACGAGTTGGACGAGGTAGAGGGCGCCCGACCACAGGTGCAGTGCGACCCCCCACACCGTGAAGGCGTAGGCGAACGGGCGGGCGATGTCGGCGCCGGCCCAGTCCATCTGCGCGAGCAGCAGCAGCGGGAACGCGTAGAGCAGGTTCAGGGTCGCGGCCTTGCCGATGTAGAGCACCGGGAACGCCAGGTAACCCTTGCGGCGCAACAGCGGCAGGGCGGCGGAGACCACGAGGTCGCGGCCGATGATCAGCACGAGCACCCACCACGGCACGATCCCGCGGATGAGGAACGCGACCAGCGTCGCGACGGTGTAGAGCCGGTCGGCCAGCGGGTCGAGCAGCTCCCCCAGGCGGCTGTACTGGTCGAGGGCGCGGGCGAGCCGACCGTCGAGCCAGTCGGTGATCCCGCTGGCCATCAGGACGACGAGCGCCCAGCCGTCGGCCTGCGGCCCCAGCAGCAGCCAGAGGAACAGCGGCACACCGAGCAGGCGCACGAAGCTCAGCGCGTTCGGCACGGTGAGCCAGCGCTCGCCGGCGAGCTCGCGGAGGGTCACGGCGGGGAGTATCCCCCCGACCAGGGTCGGTCAGCGCGCCGTCCAGCCCATGTCCATCGTCACCGGCGAGCCGGTGAAGGTGGACCCGGCCGGGGTCTGCAGGAACGCCACGACGTCGGCGACCTCGGAGGGCTCGATCAGCCGCTTGCGGGCGTGCGGGGTGAGGATGACCTCCTCGATCACCCGGTCCTCGCTGATCCCGTGGGCGCGGGCCTGGTCGGCGATCTGCTTCTCGACCAGCGGGGTGCGCACGTAGCCGGGGCAGACGGCCGTCGCGGTGATCCGGTCCTCGGCGCCCTCGAGCGCGAGGGTCTTCACCAGGCCGAGGACGCCGTGCTTCGCCGAGACGTAGCCCGCCTTGTACGGCGAGGCGGCCAGGGCGTGCGCCGAGGCGATCGCGACGAAGCGCCCGCCCTCCGGGGCCGCGCGCAGGGCCTGCCACGCGTACTTGGCCAGCAGGAACGGGCTGGTCAGCAGGATCGCGAGCAGCGCGTCCCAGCGGTCCTCGTCGAAGTCGACCACCGGCGAGACGTGCTGGAACCCCGCGTTGGCGACGACGAGGTCGAGGCGGCCGAACTGCTCGAGCGCGGTGTCGACGGCGGCCTTGTTGCCCTCGCGGGTGGTGAGGTCGGCACCGAGGGACGGTCCGGGGAGGGTCTCGTCCCCCTTCAGGTCCACGCCGAGGACCGACCACCCGTCACCGTGGAGGCGATCGACGATCGCCCGCCCGATCCCGCTGCCCGACCCGGTCACCACCGCTGCGCGCTGCTCTGCTGCCATGCCCCCGACCGTAGGCTCTCGCGCGTGATCGTTCCCGGGGCCGGGCCAGCGCTCGGCCTGCCCGCCACCCCCGCTCCCCCGGTTCGCGACGTCCGGCGCCTCGCGGTGCTGCGGGCGAACGGCCTCGGCGACTACGTCGTCGCCGAGCCCGCGCTGGCCGCCCTGCGCGCCACCTACCCCGACGCCGAGGTGACGCTGCTCGGTGCTCAGCACCACGTCGGGCTGCTCGCCGGCAGGCCGTCGCCGGTCGACCGCGTCGTCACCGTGCCCCTGATGCCCGGCGTGCGGGTCGGCCCCGACCCGGACGCGAGCGAGGACGAGATCGAGGCCTGGGCGGCCGAGCAGCGTGCCTACGGCTACGACCTCGCGGTCCAGATGCACGGCGGCGGGCGGAACTCCAACGCGCTGCTGCTGCGGCTGGGCGCCCGCGTGACGGCGGGGTCGGCGACCCCGGACGCGCCGCGCCCCGACCGCTGGGTGCCGTACTGGCCCTTCCAGCACGACACCGTGCGCTGGCTCGAGGTGGCCGCCGCGGCCGGGGCCACTCCAACACGGGTGGAGCCCTGCGTCGAGGTCACGGCCGAGGACCTGGCGTCCTCGCGCGCGGTGGTGCCGGCCGGCGACGCGCCGCTGCTCGTCGTCCACCCGGGCGCCACCGACGCCCGGCGTTGCTACCCCGAGGAACGCCTCGGGGCGATCGCCCAGGACCTCGCCGACCGCGGCGCCCGGGTGGTCGTCGCAGGCGGGCCGTCGGAGGCCGAGCGGGTCGCGCGCGTGGTCTCAGGCATGCGCTCGACCCCCGAGACGGCCGTGGGCACGCTCGACCTGCCGGGCCTGGTCGGGCTGCTGTCCCGCGCGACGCTGGTGCTCGGCAACGACTCGGGACCGCGGCACCTCGCGGGGGCCGTCGGCACCCCGACCGTCGCCGTCTTCACCTACGCCAACCTCGCGGACGTGGCGCCGCTGACCCGCGTCTGGCACCGGGTGCTCGTCTCCTGGCACGGCGGGTGCCGGGTGTGCGGGATGCGGGTGCTCGACGGCTGGTGCGGGCACGAGGAGAGCGCGACCCACGACGTCGACGTCGCCGAGGTCCGCGACGCCGCGGTCGACCTCTGGGAGCAGACCCAGCTCATGTGATCGATCTTCGTGGCTATCGGCACGAAGATCGATCACGTGACGCGGAGCGTCGTCCCCTCCTCGGCGGCGACGATCTCGCCGATCACGGGGTGGCCGGGGATCTCGCCGGCGAGCAGCAGGCCGCCGGAGGTCTGGGCGTCGGCGAGCAGCAGGGCCATGGTCTCGTCGACGTCGAGGCGCGCGTGCGGGCGCACCCAGTCGAGGTTGCGCCGCGAGCCGCCGGGCACGTAGCCGTCGCGGGCGGCCTCGCGGGCGCCGTCGAGGAACGGCACGGCGCTGCTGTCGATCACCGCGGTGATCCCGGACGCCCGCGCGAGCTTGTGCACGTGGCCGAGCAGGCCGAAGCCGGTGATGTCGGTGCCCGATCGGATGCCCGCGGCCACGGCGGCGCGCGAGGCCTCGGCGTTGAGCGTGGTCATCACCTCGACCGCCTCGGCGAACGACTCGCCGGTCGCCTTGTGCCGGTTGTTCAGCACACCGAGGCCGAGCGGCTTCGTCAGCGTCAGCGGTGTGCCCGGGCGGGCCGCGTCGTTGCGGATCAGGGCCTCGGGGTCGGCGATCCCGGTGACCGCCATGCCGTACTTGGGCTCGGGGTCGTCCACCGAGTGCCCGCCGGCGACGTGGCAGCCCGCCAGGTCGGCGACCGCCAGGCCACCGCGCAGGACTTCGGCGGCGAGGTCGTAGGGCAGCACCTCGCGTGGCCAGCACAGCAGGTTCAGCGCGATCACCGGGCGCCCGCCCATGGCGTAGACGTCGGAGAGCGCGTTGGCCGCCGCGATGCGTCCCCAGTCGTAGGGGTCGTCGACGACCGGGGTGAAGAAGTCGGTGGTCGCGATCAGTGCGAGGCCGTCGCGGATCCGCACGGCCGCGGCATCGTCGCCGTCCTCGAGCCCGACGAGGAGCTCGCCCTCGCGCGTCGTCGACGGCGACGGCATCAGCCCGCGCACCACGTCCTCGAGCTCGCCGGGCGGGATCTTGCAGGCGCAGCCGCCGCCGTGGGCGTAGCCGGTGAGGCGCGTGGCAGGGGACGTCGCGGTCATGACCCCGTTCTACAACCTCTGCAGGCCCTCCAGCACGCGCTGCATGATGTCGCGGGACGGGGCGCCCGAGGCGGCGACGGCCCGCGGGTGCACGAGCAGCAGCCCCGCACCCGCCATGTCGTCGATGATCACCCGGGCGACGCCGAGCGGCACCGAGAGCAGGGCGGCGACCTCGGCGACCGAGCGCGGGTCGCCGACCACGTCGCCGAGCGCGACGTGCTCGGGGTCCTCCAGCGCCGGGCGCGGCGAGGGGATGGACACGAGGGTCTCGACCGCCAGGTCGGCGCGCGCCTTCGTGCGCCCCCCGGTGCGGACGTAGGGACGGACGCGGGTCCGCGTGCTCTCCGGCGGTGGGGTCGCGGTGATGAACAGCGGCAGGGTCGGCGCGTCGTCGGCCTCGGGCTGCACCGAACGGCGCAACGGCGGCGCGGCCTGGGTGGGCACCACCGCGTCCTCGGCCGCCTCGCGCTCGGCCGTCTGGCGGGCGCGGCGGCGCTGCGAGCCGAACCGGGCCCCGGTGCGCCCGAGGGTGGTGTCCTCCGGCGTGACCTCGGCCTCGGGCGCGGCCTCCTGGACGGGGACGGGCTCCGAGACCGGACCCTGGTCCTCGGGCTCGTCCTGGACGAGCCCGCGCGGGAAGCGGGCGCCGGTGCGACCGACGCGCGCGCGGCGGCGCGGCCGGTCGGTGCCGTCGCCCTCGCTCACTCTCCGCTCCCCTCGGTGGACCCGATCGGCGTATCCCGCCGGGCGAGCCGCCTCGCGTGGCGGCCGGGATCGTGACCGTGACGCGAGGGCGGGAGCCACGATAGAGCAGGTCTCTCCTCCGATCACACGGTCTGCTCGGACCGCACCGCGAGAGGAGCACCACGGTGACCAAACGTCATGTCCCGGTTACACGGTGACGGCAGGATCACGGCCGCAGGACGACCCGATGTCAACCGGATCGGCCGCCGTGTCCAGCGACGACGGGCTCGGGCAGGGGCGCTAAGCTACTGCTCAGCCCCACCTTGACCTCTCTCCGTGGGGCTGTTCCCACCGAGACTCGGGGTCGCCGTCGTTCCACCCGGTTCGCCGGGACGTCGACCCCGAGTCTCGTTGTTTGTACTCATCAACCATCCGAGTGACGCACCCGGATCCGCTCCCCCGCGAGGGCCACGACGTCCCCGGGCGCGATCTGCCGGCCGCGGCGGGTCTCGCTGCGGCCGTTGACCGTGACCTCGCCGGCCTCCAGCACCTCCCGCGCCGCCGCGCCGTGCTCGACGAGACCGGCGAGCTTCAGGAGCTGACCGAGGCGAATCCCCTCGTCGCGGATGTCGACGTCACGGACGGGCGGGCGCTCCACGCCCTCGAGTGTGCCGGGCGGCGCGTGCGTCCCGGTGGTGGGATGGCGCGCGATGGACGTCGTGCTGCTGGTGGTCGCGGGCCTGGGTGCCGGGCTCACCGGGTCCATGGCCGGGCTCGCGTCGCTGTTCTCCTACCCGGCGCTGCTGGCGATCGGCCTCTCCCCCGTGGCGGCCAACCAGACCAACACCATCGCCCTCGCGGTCAGCAGCGTCGGCTCGATGCTCGGCTCCCGCCCCGAACTGCGCGGTCAGGCGCCCCGCGTCCTGCGCCTGCTGCCGCTGACGATCCTCGGCGGGGCCATCGGCGCCGGCCTCGTGCTCGTGACCCCGGCCGACGCCTTCGCGCTCATCGTGCCGTTCCTCGTGGCCGGCGCCTCGCTCGTGCTGCTCTGGCCCCCGCGGATCGACGCGGCCCCGGTGGCGACGCGCGGCGGGCGCGCCGCGACCGTCGTCGGCGTCGTCGCGGTGGGCGTCTACAGCGGCTACTTCGGCGCCGCCGCGGGCGTCGTGATGATGGCCCTGCTCGTGCGCGCCCTCGCCGACTCGCTCGTGCGCGTCAACGCGGTGAAGAACGTGCTGCTCGGCGCGTCCAACGCCGTCGCCGCCGTCGCCTTCGCGGTGGTCGGCGAGGTCGCGTGGTCGGCGGCGCTGCCGTTGACCTGCGGGCTGCTCGTCGGCAACTACTGCGGCCCCGCGATCGCCCGCCGCCTCCCGCCGACGGTGCTGCGCATCGGCATCGCCGTCGCGGGCCTGATCCTCGCCGGCGTCCTTCTCCAGCGGGCCCTGACGACCTGAGCGCGCTACAGCGTCTGGCCCCCGTCGACGACGATCGTCTGCCCGGTGATCGCGCGGCTCGTGACGACCCCGAGCACCGCGGCGGCGACGTCCTCGGGCGTGGTCTCGCGGTCGAGCAGGGCCGAGGCGGCGAGCTCGCGGCCGCGCTCCTCGTCGCCCGCCCACCAGCGGGTCAGCACGAGGCCCGGGGCCACCTCGTTGGCCCGCACGGGCGCGAGCGCGTGGGCCAGCGAGTGGGTCAGGCCGTGCAGGGCGGACTTGCTCACCGCATGGGGCAGCGAGGACCCCTTGCCGGTGAGCCCGGCGATCGAGCCGATGGTGACGACGCAGCCGTCGTCGGCGCCGCGCAGGTCGTCGGCCGCGGCCCGGGCGCAGTACCAGGGCGCCATGAGGTTGACCGCGAGCACCCCCTCCCAGACGTCGTCGGTGGCGCCGTCGAGGTCGTCGAGGGGTATCGGGATCGTCGCGCCGGCGTTGTTCACCAGCACCCCGGTCGGCCCCAGCTGCTCGCGGGCCGCGGCGACCATCGCCCGCACCGCGGCGTCGTCGGTGACGTCGGCCTGCACGGCGACCGCCCGGCCGCCGTCGGCGGTGATCTCGTCGACGACCGACCCGGCGTCGTCGGCGGACCGGCGGTACGAGATCGCGACGGGGTGGCCCGCCCGGTGCAGGGCGAGGCTGCAGGCCCGTCCGATGCCCGTGCCGCCGCCGGTGACGAGCGCGGTCCTCACGAGCCGCTCAGCTGGCGCTTCACCTCGCCGGACACGCGCCGGCCGTCGGCCTGCCCGGCCACCTTCGGCTGGACGACCTTCATCACCGCGCCCATCTGCTTCGGGCCCTCGGCGCCGGTCTCGGCGATGGCCGCCGCGACGATCGCCGTGAGGTCGTCGTCGGAGAGCTGGGTGGGCAGGTAGTCCGCCAGCACGAGCTGCTCGGCGCGCTCGCGCTCGGCGAGCTCCGTGCGTCCCGCGCCGTCGAACGCCTCGGCGGACTCCCGGCGCTTCTTCGACTCGCGCCCGAGGACGGTGGTCACCTCGTCGTCGGAGAGCTCGCGGTGCTGCTCGCCCGCGACCTCCTCGGTGTTGATCGCCGACAGCGCCATCCGGATCGTCGACACCCGCACCTGGTCGCGGGCCTTCATCGCGGTGGTGAGATCGCTGCGCAGACGTTCCTTCAGTTCGGCCACGGCTCCACCGTAGTCACGTGACGCGACGCAGAATCGGCGTCGGCATCACCCGCAGCACCCGCCCGAGGACCGCCCAGGGCCAGGTCGGCACGTAGGCGAAGGCACGCGCCTTCTCGATCGCCTCGACCATGGCGCGGCTGCCCGTCGCGGCGTCGACCGAGAGCGGCCTGCTCATCCCCCCGTTGAGGTCGGTGCGGATGTAGCCGGGGGCGAGCGTCGTGACCCGGATCGGGGTGTCCGCGACCTCGACCCGGATGCCCTCGGCGAGGTGCGAGAGCGCCGCCTTGGTCGCCGCGTACGTCGTCTGGGCGCCCGGGAGCCCACGGTCGGCGGCCACCGACGAGACCACGACGAGGTGCCCCGAGTTCTGCGCGCGGAAGATCTCCATGGCCGCCTCGCACTGCGCGAGCGCGGCGATGAAGTTGGTGCGCGCCGTGGCCAGGTTGACGCCGAAGCGTCCTGTGCCGATCGGCGCACCCTTGCCCACCCCGGCGTTGACGACCACGCGGTCGAGCCCGCCGAGCTCGTCGCGCATCGCCCGGAACGTCGTGAAGACCGCGTCGTGGTCGTCGACGTCGAGGGCGGCGACGGCGATCCGGACCCCCGTGGGGGCGAGCTCGGCGCGCAGGGCCTCGAGACGGTCGAGGCGCCGGGCGACGAGCGCGAGGTCGTGCCCGCGACGGGCGAGCTCGCGGGCCATGCCCTCGCCCAGCCCCGCGCTCGCACCGGTGATCAGGGTCCGCATGGGGCGGGAGCCTGTCAGGTCACCGGTGGGCGAGCACGTTCACCACCACACCCTGCGGTGTGCGCACGAAGAACCGGCGCACGCCCCACGGCTCGTCGGTGAGCGGGTGGACGATCTCGTACCCGGCCGCCACGGCTCCGTCGTGGACCGACTGCAGCGTCGCGAGGTCCGCCACCTCCACCGAGACGCGGCTGTCCTCCGGGGCGGTGGCGTCGCGGCTGATGAGCTGCACCTGGGCGGTGCCCGCGCTGTGGTTGACGATCCAGCCCATGTCCATCGGGGTCTCGAGCCCGAGCAGGCCGGTCCAGAACGGGGCGTCGGCGGCGGGGTCGTCGACGGAGAGGTTGGCGACGATGCGGCGCACGGTCGGGGTCATGTCCGGCAGCCTGCCGTCCCGGGGGCGTCGACGGCTTGGACGAATCCGACCCGCCACGGATCCCGGGAGTCTGGTGTTCTCCTGGACGTGGCCGACGACGAGCAGCTGCGCACCGCGCTGGTCGAGGACCTCGACGCGGGCTTCGAGGCGATGGTGCGGGCCCACGGGGACGTGGTGCACGCGGTGGCGCGGCGGACCTCCGACCGCGCGGCCGACGCCGAGGACCTCGCCGCCGAGGCGCTCCTGCGGGCCTACCGCGCCCTGCGCGGCTACACCCCGGAGCGCATCGAGGGCCTGACCCTGCGGCCCTGGCTGCTGACCATCCTGCTCAACACCGCCCGCAACGACCGTCGCGACGCCGCCCGCCGGCCCCGGACCGACGGTGTCGCCCCCGTGCCCGACCGCGCGAGCGCGGCTCCCGGCCCCGCCGAGCGCGCCGAGACCGGCGACCTCGGCGACCGGCTGGCCGGGCTGCTCGCCGAGCTGCCGGTCGCCCAGCGCACGGCGGTGGTGCTGCGCCACGTCGTCGACCTGCCCGTCGCCGAGGTGGCCGCCGTCCTCGCCTGCAGCGAGGGCACCGCCCGGTCGCACGCCGCCCGCGGGCTCGCGGCGCTCCGGACCCGCCTGACCGCCGACACCACCGAGGAGACGGCATGACCGACGCCCCGACCACAGACCGCCCGACCCCCGACCCGCTGCTCGCCGGCCTGCGCGACCTCGCCGAGCCCGCCCCCGCGACCCTCGCGGACCGCGTCGTCGACGGATGGGTGCGCGCGCCGAGCCCGCTCGGCGAGGTGTACGCCGTCGCCGGCGCCGGCGGGGTGCGCCTCGTCCGGACCGCGGCCCACGCCGGCGACCTGGAGGTCTTCCTCGAGGACTACCGGACGCGCCACGGCCGCCCGGTGCGCCCGGCGACGCGCCCGCCCCGGGGCCTGCTGCCCGCCCTGCGCGGGGCCGGCGGGCCGCCCGAGCTCGACCTCACCGACGTCGGCGACTTCGCGCGGAAGGTCCTCGCCGCCACGGCGCGCATCCCCGCGGGCCAGATCCGCCCCTACGGCTGGGTGGCCCGCGAGGCCGGGCACCCGAAGGCGGTGCGGGCGGTCGGCACGGCGCTCGCCCGCAACCCGGTCCCGCTGCTGATCCCCTGCCACCGCGTGGTGCGCGGCGACGGCGGCCTCGGGCAGTACCTCTCCGGTGCCGAGGACAAGGCGACGCTGCTGGCCGGCGAGGGGCTGGACCTCGACCGGGTCGCCGACCTCGCCGCCGTCGGCACCCGCCTGATCGGCAGCGACACCACCGGCGTCGTCTGCTTCCCGTCGTGCCACCACGCGCGCCGGATCACCGACGCCCACCGCCACGGCTTCGCGAACCTCGACCGGGCCCGCGCCGCCGGCTACCGCCCCTGCCGCGACTGCCGCCCGTAGCCCCACCCATGTGATCGAACTCCGTGGCCATAGGCACGGAATCCGATCACATGGTTCGAGCCCCGTGCGTGAAGTTCCCGGCTGTGGCCGGGAACGTCACTCACGGGAGGGCGGCGCGGTAGACGGCGCGGGCGCGGTCGAGGACGGCGCGGTGGTCGGCGAGCTGGGCGTCCCGGCGCGCGGGGTCGAGGCGGCCCTCCTCGATCACCAGCCGCTCCAGGCGGTCCAGCAGGCCCAGGCACCACCGCGTCCCCGGTCCACAGGTCCTCGCCGACGGTGCTCTCGAACAGCGCCCGGTCGTAGACGTGCGGGCCACTGAGGTTGCCGGCCGTGAGGTTCATGAGCTCGAGGCCCTCGCCGCGCTGCATCGCGCGGGCCTGCTCGGGGGCGACGACGAGATCGCCGGAGTAGTTCAGGTGCACGTGCAGGTCGGCCGAGCGCCAGCCCTCGGCGGCCGGGTCGACGAGGCGCTCCGGTTCCAGGTCGACGCTCTCGTCGGAGCCGACGGTCGTTCGTCGCCCCCGCGTACTCGGGGCCGCGCGTGCACGTGACCGTGAACGACCCCGCGGGCACCTCGAGCACCATCTCCCGAGCGTGGAAGTACGGCCGGTGCGCGCCCGTCGTGCTTGGGCGGGACGCCCTCGGGCCAGCAGCCGCCGCCGGCCTCGTCGACGACCGACCACCGCGACCACGCCGAGCCCCGCACCCGCAGGGACGCCGCGGGCCGCACCTCGACCGCGCCGGCCACCTCGAGCGCGCCGACCCGCAGCGCAGGCCCGTCGACGTCGACCGTCACCACGGCCGCCCCGCCGGCCTCGACCCTCACCCGGGTCCCGGCGACGTCCAGCTCGGTGTCGACGAGGGAGTCCACGACGACGTCCAGGGTCACCGGACGCCCGGCGCACGCGAGCCGCGGCGCCCCGACCCGCGGCGTGACGGTGCCGCCGGCGTCGAGGTCGAGCACCACGAGCCCCGGGGCGGGCGTCTCCGCGGCGACCCGCCGGATCGCGGCTGGCCAGTCGCCGCCCGTCACCGCAAGCGCGTCGGTGAGGTCGCCGAGGCGGGAGAAACGCGCGAGCCGGAAGAACTCCGGCAGCTCGTCGTTCCCCCACCCCCAGCCCTGCTGATCGCGCAGACGCCGGTAGTGCGCGAGCGCCTCGACCCGCCGCCGGCAGGTCGAGGACGTCATCGTCCTGACAGCACATCAGCAGTGGCTCACCGCGCGGTGAACCCCGCGTCGACGGGGAGCGCCACGCCGGTGACGTAGCGAGCCTCGTCGGAGACCAGCCAGGCCACGGCCGCGGTGATGTCGCCGGGCTCGAGGAGCCCGACGGGCAGCAGGTTGCCGACGTCGGGCACCTCACCGTCCGGCGGGTCGGTGAACTGGGCGGCGACCGCGTCGTTGAGCACCATCGTCGTCGCGACGCCGGAGGGGTGCACCGAGTTGACGCGGATCGAGTGCGGCGCGAGCCAGTGCGCCCACCCGCGCATGAGCCCGACCAGCGCGTGCTTGCTCGCGATGTAGCCGTCCATCTGGCCGCTGCCGTCGCCACCGCGCCCGGACAGGCCCATCGACGAGCTCGTGACGACCACCGCGCCGCCGCGTCCCTGCGCGATCATGATCGGCGCGGCGGCCTGCACGGTGTGCCAGACGCCGACGGTGTTGACGTCGAGCTGGTCGCGGAACGCCTGCGCGGCCGTGACGTCGGGCGACGCCATCCCGATCCCGGCGTTCGCGAGCACGGCGTCCACGCCGCCGAGCTCCTCGACCCCGGCCGTGACGGCCTTGCCGATCGCATCGGCGTCCCGGACGTCGGCAACGTGGGCGCTCACCCGCCCCCCGCGCTCCCGGACGCCCGCGACGGTCTCGTCGAGGTCCTCGCGGGTGGCCATCGGGTAGGCGACGCCGTCGAGCGGTGCGCAGATGTCGACGGCGACCACGTCGGCGCCCTCGGAGGCGAGCCGCAGCGCGTGGCTGCGACCCTGCCCCCGGGCGGCGCCGGTGATGAGCACGACCTTGCCCGCCTGGCGCCCGGTGCGTTCGGTCATGGTTCGACTGTAGCACCGAGTGGTTGCAAAAAAGAACCAGACGTCAGGCCGGGGTCTTCTCCCCCGCCTCGACGGGCACCGTGACGACGTTGCCCGCCGGCGGGAGCGGGCAGGTCGCGAACGCGCTGAACGCGCACGGCAGGTTGATCGTGCGGTTGAGGTCGATCCGCACGGTGCCGTCGGCGGCCGGCTCGTCGGTGCTCAGGGTGCGTCCACCGCCGTACGTCGAGTCCCCGGACGTCCCGTCGCGGAAGTGGAGCTTGAGCTCCCCGTCCTGCCCGGCCAGCGCGACGAGCTCCTGCTCGGCGCCACCGACCGTGAAGCGCACGGTGCCGACGGCCGTCGGGTGGAAGCCCAGCCCGTCGATCACCGTGTCGACATCGATGCGCTGCGGCGCGTCCCAGGGCTCGAACCGCCCGGTGACGATCCACGACGCGTCGGCGGGGAACGCCGGCACCCCGGAGAACCGCTGCCGGGTCGGCGCTTCGGAGTCGCGGACCCGCAGCCCGACGTGCTCCTCGCGACGGATCACCTCGACCCGCCGCTCGCCCACGGTCACCAGCACACCCGGCTTGCCGTCGACGGGCTCGACGCGGGCCGTGCCGTCCACGATGGCGCCGTCGACGACGACGCCGTCCGCGGCCCGGGCCGTGATGTCGGCGCCGCCGTCACGCGCCCGCCAGGTGCCCGGCAGATCCTGGTACGGCCGAGGCTCGCTCACCAGCCAGTGCAGCCCGGTGAGGCTCAGCCACCCGTGCGGAGCGCGCAGGACGTCCTCGCGCTCCGCGTGCCAGGCGGCCCACTCGCCGGCGAGGTCCGTGTCCGCGGCGCCGACCGTCGCCGTCACGCCGAGGTCGCCTCACGACGCGGCAGCACCCAGCCGGGACGGACGAAGTGGCACGTGTAGCCCCAGGGCTGCTTCTGCAGGTAGTCCTGGTGCTCCGGCTCGGCCTCCCAGAAGGCACCGGCCGGCTCCACCTCGGTGACGACCTTGCCGGGCCAGAGGCCCGACGCGTCGACGTCGGCGATGGTGTCGCGCGCGACGCGCTCCTGCTCGGGGTTCGTGTAGTAGATGGCCGAGCGGTAGCTGCGGCCCCTGTCGTTGCCCTGGCGGTCCCGGGTCGACGGGTCGTGGATCTGGAAGAAGAACTCCAGGATTTCGCGGTAGGAGATCACCTCGTCGTCGAACACGACCTCGACGGCCTCGGCGTGGTCGCCGTGGCGGCGGTAGGTGGCGTTCGGGGTGTTCTCGTCCCCCGAGTAACCGACCCGGGTGGAGAGGATGCCCGGGCGCTTGCGCAGCAGCTCCTGCGCGCCCCAGAAACATCCACCGGCCAGGATGGCGGTCTGTGTGGCCACTGATGGACCTCCTCGGTCTCGGCGTGCCTACGAGGCAACGCACGCCGGCCGAGCGGTGTTCCGCGGGCCCCGGACGTCAGGCCTCCCGGCTGACCACCGAGCGGAAGCGGACCGGCGCCTCGAGCAGTTCGTACGGTCCGTGCTCGCCCTCGCCGTCGAGCGCCAGGGCGTCCCCGGCGCGCAGCGTGTGGCGGGCGTCCCCGTGGCCGTAGACCAAGGCGCCCTCGAGGACGTAGAACACGAGCCCCCCGGTGTGCCGTTCCGTGGCCTCCTCCAGCAGGGCGGACACGGGCACCGCGAGCGCGTCGGCGAGCCTCGCCAGGGTCGACAGGCTGCACGAGGTCCGGCGGTGCTCGATCTTCGACAGCATCGCCCGGGAGATCCCCGCCCGGGCGGCGAGGGCGCCGTTGGACAGGCCGAGCGCCTCGCGGCGCCGACGGACCTGGGCGGCGACCGTGTCCTCGGGACTCGGTCCGGGCACGGCGCCGGCGAGCGCGTCGGTCATGTCCCCCCGCCCCCGGGCCGACCCCTCCGGTCCGTCACACCACAGCGTCGCCGGACGGGACGTGCCGTGGGTTACGGCGGCGTTTCCGCTCGTCCCCCGACGGGTCGGCCGCGATCGGATGACCGGGGGTGACATGCTCCGCACCGTGAGCGAGCAGCGCATCGAGGTCCCCCGTTGGATCGAGGCCGAGCCGGCGACGATCTTCGACGTCCTGCGCGACCCGCACGGGCACGTCGCCATCGACAGCTCGGGGATGCTCATGCAGGCCACGGGCGAGCCGGTGGAGGCCGTCGGCGACCGCTTCACCGTGCACATGGACCGCGAGGCGCTCGGCGACCGCCCCCTCGGGCGCTACGACGTCGACGTCGTCATCACCGTCTACGAGCCCGACCACGAGATCGCCTGGACGGTCGAGGGACAGGTGCGCCCGTACATCGGGCACGTCTACGGCTACCGCCTCGAGCCCGTCGAGGACGGCACCCGGGTGGTCGCGTACTACGACTGGTCGTCCATCCACCCCGAGTGGGCCGAGCGCGACATCTTCCCGGTGATCTCCGAGCAGGCGCTCAAGGCGACACTGGGCATCCTCGCCCGCACCGTCCAGAAGCGCTGACCGGCCGGCGGGGTCAGCCCCGCAGGGGGACCTCGGCGCCGACGTCCCAGGTCTCGGTGCGGACCATGAGCTGGACGCGATCGATCCGGACCGTCAGCGGCAGCTGCGGGGCGAGGGCCTCCTCGGCGGCCCGCAGCGCCGTGACGGGCGCGGCCCGGCGCAGGCCGACGGTCAGGTGCGGGACGAGCTCGCGCTCCTCGGGGGCCAGGCCGGGGACGTGACGACGGATCCGGTCGGCGATCTCCCGGAACGGCGCGTCCGGGTCCGGCGCGAGCCACAGCACCCGCGACCCGAACCACCGCAGCCCGCCGAACGCGCAGGCGAACGGCGCCGTCGGCGCCACCGCCGCGCGTAGGGCGTCGACGGTCGCGGGCGTGACGTCGGACGGCTCGACGAAGGGGTGGACGAGCGTGAGGTGCGCGCCCAGCCCCCGCCGGGCCGTCGGGTCGAGCTCGTCGCGGAACGGCCCGACGAGCGCCTCCGCCCCGGGCACGAGGGCGGCGACCATGGTGCGGCGGGCGTGCGGGTCGACCGGGACGGTCGCGTGACTCAGGGGTCGAGCGGCGCGAACCCGCCGAACGCGCGCCGCCAGCGGTGCGCGTCGTCGCACTGCCACCAACCGCCGACGGGGTCGTCGTCGGCGACCACCCAGTACATGTCGAGACCGCACGTGGGACAGAACATGCGTGACTGTAGGCCCGCCGCCGGACGGGTCCGCAAGTCGTGCGCGAACCACCGCATCGACGCGCGGGGCCCGGCGAGCTCCTGGGCCGGCCGGAACCCGCTGCGCTCGGCCACCCGCAGCGAGGCGGCGTTGTCGGCGTCGATGCGCAGGACGGCCAGGGTGGCCGTGGTCCGCGCCGCGAGGAACGCGCACATCAGCGCGACGGCCCGCGACCCGAACCCGCGACCGCGCCAGGGCGGGAAGACGCTGTAGGACAGGTTCGCCGCACCGGCCGGGAGCTCGGGCTGCACGAGCTGGACCTCGGCCGTCCCGGCCAGGGCTCCGGTCGCGGCATCCCGGACACCCCAGGCGAGCTTCGTCCCGCCCCGGTACCAGTCGCCGCGCCAGTCCTCGGCGCGCTCGCGGATGTGCCGCTCCGCCGACGCCGGGGTCGCCGGGCCGCCCGCCAGCCGCTGGACGATGGCGTCGTCCTCGCCGGCCATGAGCGCCCCGGCGTCGCCGGCGGTCATCACCGCCAGGGTGATCACGCCGTCGGTCAGCACACCCCACCCGGCCGCCGCCCGCGGCTCTGCTGCTCGCCCATCCTCCTCCTCCGCTGCGGTGGGATCGCGGACGACCGCTGTCACCCGGCGCGCGCCCCGCTCTTCGCGGCCTTCGCGCTCGGTACGACGAGCACCGGGCAGGGCGCGTGGAGAACACAGCTCAGACCGACCGACCCCAGGGTCACGGTGCGCAGGCCGCCGCGCCCCCGGTGCCCCACGACCAGCAGGTCGGCGTCGCGCGCGGCCTCCACGAGCACGTCGGCGGGCCGCCCGACCTGCGCCCGGACCTCGAGCGGGATCGTCGTCGTGGCGGGGTCGGCCCCCATCATCTGCTCGACCCGCTCGCGGGTGTTCTGCTCGTGTGCGGCCTGAATCTTGGCCTCGTCGTGCATCGGCAGCCCGTAGAACTCCGAGAGCGTCAGCTCCGGGCGCTCCATGGCCGACACGGCCCGGAGCCGCCCGCCGCGGCGGGCGACCTCCCGGAGGGCGTACCCCAGCGCCGCGTCGCCGTTCTCGGAGCCGTCGACCCCGACCACCACCAGTGGGTTCTCCTCGGACATCTCCCGTGCTCCCGTCGTCCTCGTTCCGCCCTCGTGGCGGCGGCCGGTGGGTCGCACCACCAGCGACGAACATGCCGCATCGCGAATCCCGGCACCAGGGACGAAACCCTGCCCGACGGTCCCGGCCGCGCGGGACCTTCGTCGCAGCTCGACGACGACGGTGGCGACCCGACCCGACCGTCAGTCCCCCGGACGTCCCGTCGGCACCTCGCCGGCCCGCTCCTCGGTGTAGTCCCGGTCCCGCGTATAGCGGGGCACGCCGTCCCTGTTCACCCCGGCGTGGGTGTAGACGAGGACCGTGACGCGGTAGATCTCGGTGCCGTCGGGCTCGGTGCGGACGAGCTCCCGCGACCCGACGATCTCGACCTCGGCGGGCGGGCCGCCGTCCGGCCCGGGCGGGCGCTCGACCCCGCCGTCGTAGCGACCCGGACCGGCGATGACCAGATGCATGCCGGCAGCCTAGGCCCGGCCCCGTCCCAGGAACACGTGCTCCGGGTGAGGATGGCTGAGGAAGTCGTGGTGCGAGATGTCCCAGCCGTAGGCCCCGGCGAGCGCGAACACGAGGATGTCGCCGGCCCGCAGCCGCGCGACGGGGACGTCTCGGGCGAGGACGTCCTTCGGGGTGCACAGCTCTCCCGCCACCGTCACCCGGCCGTCGGTGACCGACGGCCGGGGCGCCGTCGAATCCCAGCGATCGACGGGCAGCACCGTGAACGGGTGGCTGTGCTGCCACGAGACGGGCAGCCGGAAGTGGTGGGTCCCGCCCCGCACGAGCGCCCACGCCGTGCCGTGGGTGCGCTTCACGTCGAGCACCTCGACGGCGTAGCTCCCGCACGCCGCGGTGAGGTAGCGCCCGCACTCGAACTGGATCTCGCGCCAGTGGGCCGGGACCGAGTCGACCCAGGCGCCGAGCCCGCAGGTGAAGCCGTCCCAGTCGAAGCGGTGGCCGGGGTCCTGGTAGTCGATCCCGATCCCGCCGCCGACGTCGAGCACCTCCACCACGACCCCGAGCTCCTTCTCCCAGCCCACGACGGTGTCGCGGTAGAGCCCGAGCATCTCCAGGTGCGTCCCGGCGGAGAGGTTGTTCGACAGCGAGTGCAGATGGAAGCCCGTGAACCGCAGGCCCGGGAGCGTGGTGGCCGCGGCCGTCGCGGCGGGGAGATCGGCCTCGTCGATGCCGAACTGGGTCGGGCGCCCCGCCATCGCGAGGGTGGCCGACGGGAACGGGCCCGCGAGGTTGACGCGCAGCAGCACCTCGACCGTGGTCCCGCGGGCCACCGCCGCGGCGGAGATCCGGTGCAGCTCCAGCACGCTCTCCACGTGCAGGCGCGTGACCGCGGCGTCGAGGGCGTGCGAGATCTCGGCCGGCGTCTTCGCCGGTCCCCCGAAGAGGATCGGCGCGGAGGGGGCGACGGCCCGGACCTTGGCGATCTCGCCGCCCGAGGCGACCTCGAAGCCGGCGACGATCGGCGCGAGGGTCCTCAGGACCGCGGCGGCGCTGTTGGCCTTCATCGCGTAGTACATGCGGCACCGCGGCGGGAGCGCCGCCACCACCTCGGTGACGTGCCGGCGCAGGCCGTCGAGGTCGTAGGCGAACAGGCAGACGGGCTCGTCACGGGCCGCCCGGTCGCGGAGCAGGGCGTCGAGCGTGGTCACCGGGTCTCCCCGTCGCGGTGGTCGGCCGTGTCGCGGTGGGCCTCGAGGTGGGCCCGCAGGGCGCGGGCGGCGATCCCGCGCTCCTCACCCAGCACGAAGGCCCGGACCCCGCGGGCGGCCCACTCCCGGTGGTCGTCGGCGGTCCGCGGGATGGCGCAGAAGTCGACGCCGTGCGCCTGGCACGTGTCGGCGATGCGGGTGAGGGCCTCGCGGACCACCGGGTGCCGCGTCTGCCACGGCACGCCGTAGGACTGCGAGAGGTCGGCGGCGCCCTCGAGCACGAGGTCGACGCCGGGCACCGCGAGGATGTCGTCGAGGGCGTCGACACCCTCGGCGTCCTCGATCATCGCGACAACCATGATCTCGGCGTTGGCCCGGGCCAGGTACTCCTCGAGATCGAGGCGCCCGAAGCCCGGCACCCGCCCGCCGTTGAGGGACCGCATACCCTCCGGCGCGTACCGGGCGGCGCGCACGGCGGCGGCGAGGTCGCCAGGGTTCCGCATGTGGGGGACGACGACGCCCATCGCGCCGGCGTCGAGGGCGCGCAGGATCGCGCCGGGGTCGGCCTCCGGGACGCGGACGAACGGGGTGAGGTCCACCGCCTCCGCCGCCCGGATGAGGTTCTCCAGCTCCTGCGGGTCGACGAGCGCGTGCTCGCTGTCGAGGACGACGAAGTCGTAACCGGCGCACCCGATCATCTCCACCAGCGCCGGGGCCGGGATGGCGCAGAAGAGCCCGTGGACCTCCCGGCCCTGCGCCAGGGCCGCCCGGACGGCGTTGGGGCGCAGCATCAGCGACCCCCGAACCGGTGCAGCGGGTTGGACACCCGGTGCAGGGCCAGCTCGGTATCGGGCGTGAGCCGCCGGGTGGTCAGCTTCTCGACCTCCAGGGTGGGGGCGAACAGGTCGAACGCCCCGGAGCCGTGCCGGCGATCGTGGGCCCGGACCCGCGTGGCCACGATCGTCCAGAACTCCGGCTCGTCCATGAGCCCGTGCTCGGCGAGGAACAGCCCGAGCTCGCCGAGGTTGACGAAGAAGAAGGCGTCGAGCAGGAAGTCGGCCACGAAGGTCGGCTCGTCGGTCTCGACGAACGAGTTCCGGTTGGTGTGGTGCGCGGGCGGCGGGGCGAGCACCGGGGCGTCGTCGGGATCGGCGAGCAGGCGCCGGCAGAAGCGGACGCCGTCGTGGAAGTCCTTGAGCGCCACGCGCGCGGGCAGGCCGTCGCGCAGCACCAGCGACATGTTCTGGGCGTGCGACTCGAGCGCCAGCCCGTGCGCCACCAGCAGGTGCACCAGCGGCAGCGCGACGGCGTCGACGAGGGCCTCGACCCACGTCCGGGCGCCATGCGCGGCGAGCCAGGGCGCGATCAGCGGGGTGCCGTCGTTCTCGGTCGTCGTCAGCCCGGTGACCGGCACCGCCCGCTCCCCCGCGTCGAGCCGCGGCGCGAGGCTCGTGCGCCAGATCGCGGCCAGCGCGCCCTCGGTGTCGGCGCGGACGAGGTCCGACGGGGGCCTCGGGACCACCGCGACGCCGTGGACCTCGCCGAGCACGATCACCCGCGCGTCCCGGGCGAGGTAGTCGTCGCGCGCCACGATCCGGGCCAGCCAGTCCGAGATCGGGGCGGCGTTGCGCACCGTGTGCGGGGCGAGCCCGCGGGACGTGGAGGTGTTCGTGATCGACAGCGCCGTCTTGAGGTGGCTGCGCGCGGGGTCGTCGCGGCAGCTCAGGGTGCGGATCGACTGCTGGGGCGAGAACGGCGCGGGGTCCGGGCCGAGGGCGACCAGGCGGCCGTCGGCCAGCAGGTCGGCGAACGCCCGGCGGAGTCGCTCGCGCCACTGCCACGGGTGGACGGGCAGCCACGCGTAGTCGGCCGGGTCGCCGCCGGCGTCGCGAATCCGGGCGTCGAAGGCCGTCGCCGTCCGCCCCAGCTCGGTACGGGGATCCGGCGGGTCGACGGCGGAGGTGGTGACCTCGGCGACCGAGCGGTGCGCGGCGACCCAGAACGGGTGCAGCACCGGGAGGAACTCGGGGCCGTAGGCGAGGTCGTCGTCGAGGTCGAAGCCGATCCGCGACTTGTAGGTCGGGTGGTAGCGGTGCCCGTCGGTGATCAGGCCCTCGAGCGCCTCGTGGTCGGCGTCGGCGAGGAGCTGGTCGCGGCCCGCCCGCACGTACTCCGCCAGCACGTCCTTGACGCGCGTCTCCTCGAGCTCGACGGCGAAGCGTGCCAGCTGATCGGGGTGCGCACCGCCGAGGATCGCGGCGCGGACCTCGCCCAGGAACTGCGGCAGCGACGCGGCCTCGGCCACCTCGCCGTCGGCGTCCTCGCGACGAACCGGCGCCGCCGACAGGCGCACGCGGTCGAACCCCACGGCCCGGTCGGCTTCGAAGAGGTAGCGCACGGGGCGGCCGTCGCGGTCGAGCCCGGCGATCACGTGCTCCGTGCCGTCCACCGAGACGTCCACCGCACCCTCGTAGACCAGCGAGGCGAGGGTCTGGCGGAACAGGCGACGGCGGACCACGGCCGCGGTCGGCGCGCGCAGCGCGAGCACGAGGACGTCGTCGGCCCGATCGGTCATCCCGCGGCCTTCCTGATCGGGTTGGGCAGGACGACGTAGAGGGGGCTCTCGCCGCGCCCGGCGAAGCGGCTCAGGAGGTTCGCCTTCGCCGGCAGGGCGGGGCTCGTGAGCAGGTCGGCAGCGTACGGAGCACCCGGCCCGGTGACGCCCGCGAGCACGTCGGCGACCACCCGCCACAGCGCAGGTTCCCCCGGCGGGAACGCGGCGCCCAGGGCCGCGACCACGCTGGTCAGCCCGTTGACCACCGCGTGGTAGCGCAGCCGCTGCCACGCCTCGTCCTCGTCGTAGACCAGCGGGCTCGCCGCGTCGAGGCCGGCGGGGAGGCGGTCGCGGCTCACGTGCGCACCCTCCATGTCCCGCACCCAGAACCGCGCCGGGACCCCGCCCTCGGTGTGCAGCAGGGTGTTCTGCAGGTGGGCCTCGAAACCGAGGCCGTGCGCGCCGAAGATCGCCAGCATGGGCACCAGCGAGACCGCCAGGTACGCCCGCAGCCAGGCCCCGGTGTCTCCCCCGCCCGCCCGGACCTCGCCGACGAGCGCCGGCTCCTCGCCCCGGGGCCCCGGCTCGAGGAGCCCCGCGAGCACGCGCGGGGCGGCGGGGTCGACGACGAACGGGTTCTCGCGGAACAGGGTGATCAGGTCCTCCGCCTCGGCGTCCCCCACCGCGGCCGGGTCGACCCCCCGCCACCCGGTCTCGATCAGCACCTCGAACCCCGGCGTCGGCCATCCCGGCCGTAGGGAGGACACCAGACGGCTCGCGTCGGCCGCGCGGCGCGCGTGCTCGACCGGGATGGTGCGCACGAAGTTGGTGATCCGCAGGTGCAGCGGGAGCTTCCAGGCGGTCGGGAACGCGGGGTCGCAGACGGTGCGCACCGACGAGGTCGGGTAGACGGGCGCCCCGAGCGGGCCGAGGTCCCGGAGCCGCCCGTCAGCCAGCAGCGCCGACGTCCCCGGCAGCCCGCGCAGGTGCGTGATCTGCCAGGGATGGACGGGCAGGACGGGCCAGCCCTCGGGGGCGTGCGCCGCCACGTCGTCCGGGGTCCAGGGGCCGGACGCGATCCGCTCCTCCACGACGAGATCCGGGTGGACGGCGAGGTGGTGGCGCCGGAAGGACACCCCGAGCTCGGGGGCGAAGCGGTCGGCAGCCTCGTCGTCGACCCCCTCGATGCTCTTCGGCGCGGGGTGGAAGGGGTGCCCGGTGCGCACGGCCTGCTCGGCGTGCCGGGTCCGGCCTGCGGCGTCCGCCGGCTCCGGGCGGGCCGGGGCGGCGAGGTAGCGCGCCGTGCGGGCCACGCTGGTGCGGATTTGCGCGCCCAGGGCCCCCACCCGGTCCGTGGGGGCACGGTCCGGGTCCGGCAGGCACGGGTCCGGCAGGCACGGGTCCGGCAGGCACGGGTCCGGCAGGGCCGCGTCGAGCAGGGTGAGCAGGAGGTGGACGAACTCCTCGTGCGACACCGGCCGGCGGCACGAGCCCGTGTCGAGGACGATCTCCTCGCCCCACCGGTGGTGCCCCGACGGCGACCACCCGGTCACCTCGGCGACCAGGGCGCCGCTCTCCAGCAGGTCGAGGCGCCAGGGCCCCGGGCCGCCGGGCGGGAGCTCGAGCTCCCGCGCCGCCGCGTTGAGCAGCCGCTCGCGCGTGGCGGCCCGGGCCCGGACCACGGCGGCGGCGGGGAGGGACGGCGCGGTCATGGGTCCATCCTCCGACGCCGTCCGTCGCGTCACGCCACCCCGGGTGGGGAGCCCTCTCGGGGAGATGCGGGAGAAAGCGCGGGAATGGATCCTCAGCCGTTCAGGAATGCCTCGACGGCGAGCCACACCGCGAACACGAAGAACAGCACCGCGGCGCCGATCCGGATCGCCTTCTCCGGCAGGTGCCGGCCGAGCACCCGGCCCAGGATGATCGCCAACCCGTCGGCCACGACCATGCCGATCGTCGAGCCGAGCCAGACGCCCGTGACGCCGCCGGTGCCGGGGTACTGGGTGGCGAGCGTGACGGTGGCGAGCATCGTCTTGTCGCCGAGCTCGGCGAGGAAGAACGCGACCCCGACCGTGACGAACGCGGAGCGCGTGGTGGCGCTGCCCTTGTTCTTCTCGTCGGCGGAGAGCGAGTCGCCGCGCAGGGTCCACAGCCCGAACACGACGAACGCGACGGCCGCCGCCAGGGAGATCCAGAAGGTGGGGAGCGTGGCCCCGAGCAGGTAACCGACGCCGACCGAGACCGCGTGGGTGACCGCCGTGGCGGCGGTGATGCCGAGCAGCACCGGCAGGGCCCGGAAGCGCGTGGCGAACGTCAGCGCCATCAGCTGGGACTTGTCACCGAGCTCCGCGACGAAGATGACGGCGAAGCTCAGGGCAGCGGCGGCCAGGAAGCCGGTCACGGGGGCGCGCTCCTCTCGGTCGGATCGGACCGAGGGCGCATGCTCCGGCCCGAACCCGTCGAACGGGTCGGTGCCGAAGGTCTCGCCCGCCACCGGGGGGGAACCGGCGGCCTCCGCGGCCGGACGCGGGGCGTCAGTGTGTCGACCGCGATGTTGGGAGCTACTCCCCTTCGCTGCGAGGAACGTAGCACCCGTTCGCCGGGCATTGCGATTCCCGGTGGCACTCCTCACCGAGGTCGTCGGCGCGAATTCGAATATTCGGCAAGCCGAAATCATGAATTGGCCGGAACGGAAAAGGGCCGGGGGGACGCAGGCGGTGCTGACGCGCCCGGCGGACGCGGGCATGATCGCCTCATGGCCACGGTCGAGGAGCTCATGCAGCGCAACCTGCTCGGGGTGTTCAACGAGCGCGACGTCGCGCGACGCCGCGAGGCGATCGCCGCGGTGCACGCCGAGGACGTCCTGTTCCAGGACCCCGAGGGCCTCGTCCGCGGTCGCGACCAGATCGACGCCAAGGTCTCGGCACTGCTGGACGGCGCGCCGGACTTCGCCTTCCGGCCCACCGCCCTCGTGCGGGTGAGCGGCGACCTCGGTGTGCTCTCCTGGGGCTTCGGGCCCGCGGGCGGCGCGCCCGTCGTCAAGGGCACCGACATCGCCCTCGTCGAGGACGGTCGCATCGTCCGGCTGCACACCCTGCTGGACTCCGGCTCCTCCTGACCGCACGCCCCGTCATCGGGGAGCATGGGCCGATGCAGCGGGACGGTGAGCGCCTGGCGGGCCTGCCGCCGGTGCGGACGGTGCCGGCCGAGGAGGTCCGTGCGGCCCTGGCCGGGACGCCGACGGTCGTGGTCCTCGACGACGACCCCACCGGCACGCAGACCGTCCGCGACCTCCCGGTGCTCACCCGCTGGAGTCCCGAGGACGTCGACTGGGCCCTCGCCCAGGGGGCGCCGGCGTTCTTCGTCCTCACCAACACCCGCAGCCTCGCCCCCGACGACGCCGCGGCGCGCACCCGCGAGGTCATGCGGACGTGCCTCGAGGTCGCCCGGCGCCGCGGCGTCGAGGTGATCGTCGCCAGCCGCAGCGACTCGACGCTGCGCGGGCACTTCCCGCTCGAGACCGACGTGATCGCCGCGGAGGTCGGCGCCGACGCCGTGGTCCTCGCGCCCGCCTTCCCCGACGCCGGGCGGGTCACCCTCGACGGCGTGCACTGGCTGCGCGACGGCGACACGCTGATCCCGGTGGCCGAGAGCGAGTTCGCCGCCGACGCCACGTTCGGCTACCGCCACTCCCGCCTCGCCGACTGGGTCGCGGAGAAGAGCGGCGGGGCGATCCCGGCCGGCGACGTCGCCGAGGTCGGCGTCAGGAGCGTGCGCGCCGGTCCGGTGACGCTGCCCCGGGCCCGGGTGATCGTCCTCGACGCCGTGGTCGACGACGACCTGCGCGCCGGGGTGCTCGCGATCCTCGCCGCCGAGCGGGACGGCGCGCGGTTCGTCTACCGCGTCGGCCCGTCCTTCGTCCGCGCCCGCGTCGGCCAGGGCGAGCAGCCGCCGATCGCCGACGCCGACCTCCGTGACGCCGTCGGGACAGGCCACGGGCTCGTCGTCGTCGGCTCGCACGTGGCCCGCACGACCCGCCAGCTCGAGCGCCTCGGCGCGCGGCGGGAGCTCGCCCGCGTCGAGATCGACGTCCCGACGGTGCTGGCCTCCGACCATCGGCACCTGGACGACGTGGTCGCGCAGGTCGCGGAGTCCCTCGAGCACCGCACCACCGTGCTGAGCACCTCGCGCACGCTCGTGACCGGGCGCGACGAGGCCGAGAGCCTGGACATCGCGCGCCGGGTCAGCGCCGCGCTCACCGGGGTCGTCGGGCGGGTCGTCGCCGCGAGCCCGCCGGCCTACGTCCTCGCGAAGGGCGGGATCACGTCCTCGGACGTCGCGACCGAGTCGTTGCGGGCCGACCGGGCCTGGGTGCGCGGATCGCTGCTGCCGGGGATCGTGTCGCTCTGGGCGCCGGCGAGCGGCCCGCCCCTGGTGGTGTTCGCCGGGAACGTGGGCGGCGAGGACGCGCTCGCCGACGTCGTCGACCGCCTCGAGGAGGCCGCATGCGCGTGATCGTCACTGGCGGGGCCGGGTTCCTCGGGACGCTGCTGTGCCGCCGCCTGCTCGCCGGGCCGGTCGCGCTCGGCGGGGCGGCGCCGGCCGACGTCACGCGGCTCGTCGTCGTCGACCTCGTCGCGCCGGCCGACGACGTCGCCGCCGACCCGCGGGTGGAGCACCTCGAAGGCGAGCTGAGCCGGACCCTCGGCGACGAGGCGGACGCCGTCTTCCACCTCGCGGGTGTGGTCAGCGGCGCGGCCGAGGCCGACTTCGACCTGGGGATGCGCACCAACCTCGACGGCACCCGCGCGGTGCTGGAGTACGCGCGCGGTCACGCCGTGCCCCCGGTGCTCGTCTTCACCAGCTCGCTCGCGGTGTTCGGCAGCGACCCGGCGATCGGGCCGGTCGGCCCCGTCGACGACGACACCCTGCCGCGTCCGCAGTCCAGCTACGGCATCCAGAAGTTCGTCGGCGAGCAGCTCGTCGCCGACTACACCCGCAAGGGCTTCCTGCGCGGCCGGACCGTGCGGCTGATGACGGTGTCGGTGCGGCCCGGCCGTCCCAACGCCGCGGCCTCGAGCTTCCTGTCCGGGATCCTCCGCGAGCCGCTCGCCGGCGAGCGCGCCGTGTGCCCGGCGCCCCCGGACATGCCGGTGGCGCTCTCGTCGCCGCACCGCACGCTGGACGGCATCCTCCGGGCGGCCGAGGTGGACGACGCCACCTGGGGCAGCCGGACCGCGATGAACCTGCCGGCGCTGACCACCACGCCACGCGAGATGACCGAGGCCCTCGACCGCGTCGCCGGGCCGGGCACGAGCGCGCTCGTCGACTGGGTCGAGGACCCGGCCGTCGTCGCCATCGTGGGCAGCTGGCCGTCGCGGTTCGAGACCCCGCGCGCGGCGGCGCTGGGTCTGGCCGCCGACACGTCGTACGACGAGATCGTGCGCGCCCACCGGGACGGGTGAGCCCGCGCCCCGCAGGGACGGGACGCGGGCTCGGGTCCGTCAGAGGTGCGGCCCGTCAGAGGTGCGACAGCACCGCGTCGGCGGTGGACACCTCGTGGTCCGGCGGGGCCGCCTCGACGTCGATCCAGGTCAGGGCGCCGTCGTCGATGATCGCCGCGTAGCGCGACGACCGGACGCCCAGCCCGAAGTCCGAGGCGTCGATGCTCAGGCCCATCGCCGTGGCGAAGAGCGCGGCGCCGTCGGCGAGCATGATCACGCTGTCGCCCACGCCCTGGTCCTTCGCCCAGGCGCCCATGACGAACGGGTCGTTCACCGACACGCAGACGATCCGGTCGACGCCCTTGGCGCTGATCTCCCCGGCCTTCGCCACGAAGCCCGGGAGGTGCGCGTCGCTGCAGGTCGGGCTGAAGGCGGCGGGCACGCCGAACAGGACGGTGCGGCCCGTCCCGAACAGCTCGCCGGAGCGCACCGGGTTGGCACCGTCGGCGCCGACCGTCGCGAGCGGCACGTCGGGGATCTTGTCTCCCACTGAGATCATCGTTCAGGTTCTCCTTCTGGGGAACGGCCGGTCGCCGTCGGGTGTCCGAGTGACGGTTCGTCCTCGCCGACGACCGGGTTCACACTGTCGTCCCCGGACCTCCCACGGAAGGGCTCGCCATGGGCAGGATCGTGCTCTTCATGTGGATGTCCCTGGACGGGTTCATCACCGGACCGGAGGACGGGCCCGATCAGGGCCTGGGGATCGGCGGGGAACGGCTGCACGAGTCCCTCGTCCTCGGTGCGGGCGACGATCCGGCCACCGCCCGCAGCGACGACGACGTGGACGCCCTCGTGCTCGCCGAGGCGATGGCCACCGGCGCGGTCCTCACCGGCCGGCGGACCTTCGACCACGCCGGGCACTGGGGCGGCGACCACCACGACGGCGTCCCGATCATCGTGCTGACCCGATCCGTCCCGGACGCGCCCGCCCCCGGCCACGCCCGCTACGTCACCGACGTCCGCGAGGCCGCGGCGGCGGCCCGGGAGGCTGCGGGCGACCGGGACGTGCTGCTGCACGGCGCCGAGGCGGCCCGGGCGTTCCTCCGGGCCGGGGAGCTCGACGAGCTGGCGTTGCAGGTCGTGCCCGTCCTGCTCGGGCAGGGGCGGCGCCTGTTCGACGACGACATGCCCGCCGAGCTCGTCGAGCTCGAGCCGATCCGCACCCTCGACGGTCCGGGGACGGTGGCCCTGCGCTACCGCGTGCTCCCCACGGACGGGTCCAGGGAGCAGTCGTGACGGCCCTGCGTCTGGACATGACCGTCTCCCTCGACGGCTTCGTCGCCGGCCCGGAGGACGGCCCCGACGCGCCCCTGGGTCGCGGCGGGTTCCGCCTGTTCAACTGGCTCGACCGCCGCCACGACCCGGGGCCGAGCGGCGAGGTCTACGCCGAGGCGACGGCGACCCGCGCGGTGCTCGCCGGGCGCCGCACCTACGAGCTGGCCGGGCGCTGGGGCGGTGACCACCACGACGGGGTCCCGATCATCGTGCTGACCCACGACGTCCCCGACGAGCCGCCGCCGGGGACCGTCGGGTACGCCACCGATCCGACGGAGGCGGCGGGCCGGGCGCGCGCGGCGGCCGGGGACGGCGACGTCCTGGTCCTCGGAGCCGGCACGGCGCAGGCCCTGCTGCGCGTCGGGGAGCTCGACGAGATCGCGCTGCACGTCGTGCCGGTCCTGCTCGGGCGGGGGCGCCGCCTGTTCGAGGGTCTCCCGGCGGAGCTCGTCGAAGTCGAGCTCGTGCGCAGGCGGGAGACCCCGGACACCGAGGACCTGGCTCGTCGGGTCACGCACCTGCGCTACCGCGTCACGCGAGCTCCTCGAGAGCCCTGACGACGAGGGCGTCGTCGCCCGTGTCGAGCCCGTGCACCACGGCGTAGCAGGGGCCGACGCGCCGCCAGTCGCGGGCGCGGGCGGTCAGGTCGGCGCCGTACGCCTCGATCACGGCCGGGGCGACGCCGGTGTCGAGCAGCAGCCACTCGAGGTCCTTGGCGGGGTCGCCGGCGCGGGCGTCGCCCCAGTCGATGACGCCCGTGAGCTCGCCGCCGGCGGACAGGACGTGCTCGGCCCGGAGATCGCCGTGGACGACGGCGTCGGCCGGCGCCGCGCGCAGGCGGTCCAGCGCGGCGCGCAGCCGGCGGTCGTCGGGCAGGCGGGGCGCGACCTCGGTCTCGAACCGCGCGACCGACCGGTCCCGCCAGCCGCGGGTCGTCGCCGGGTCCGGGAGACCGTGCCCCACGGCCTCCTCGACGGGGACGTCGTGCAGCGCGCGCAGGAACGCCCCGAGCCGCCGCCCCTGGTCGGCGGACGGGGCGTCGAGCGCCGACCCGGGCAGCCACGGGTGGCGCACGGTCAGCGGCGTCTCGCCGATCACGAGCGGTCGGGGCACGGCGAGCGGGAGCCACGCCGCGAGCCACGGCAGCAGGCGCGCCTCGCGCCGCAGTCCCGCCTCGGCGGCGGGGCGCCGGGCCGTGCGCTCGACCCACCGGCCGTCGACCAGGACGGCGTCCGAGTCCCAGCCCGAGCCGATCGGCACGCGCCGGGGCGGGCCCCCGGCGCTCAGGGGACGGTCGTCGGTGCCGACGGCGTCGGCGCGGATTCTCACTTCCCGGCCTTCTTCGGGATGTAGAGGTCGGTGAGGGTGCCCTCGAACGCCTCGGCGGCCATGCCGATGGTCTCCGAGAGCGTCGGGTGCGGATGGATCGTCAGGCCGATGTCGGCGGCGTCGGCACCCATCTCGATGGCCAGGGCGGCCTCGGCGATGAGGTCCCCCGCCGCGGGGCCGACGATCCCGGCGCCGAGGATCCGGTCGGTCTCGGTGTCGAAGAGGACCTTGGTGACGCCCTCCGAGCGCCCGAGCGAGAGCGAGCGCCCTGACGCCGCCCACGGGAACGTCCCCGAGCCGTACGACAGGCCGCGGGCCTTCGCCTCGGTCTCGGTGACCCCGACCCACGCCACCTCCGGGTCGGTGTAGGCGACCGACGGGATGCAGCGGGCGTCGAAGGCGCTCTTCTGCCCGGCGGCGACCTCGGCGGCGACCTTGCCCTCGTGCACCGCCTTGTGCGCGAGCATCGGCTGGCCGACGACGTCGCCGATCGCGAACACGTGCGCGACGTTCGTCCGCATCTGCGCGTCGACCCCGACGAACCCGCGCTCGTCGACCGAGACCCCGGCCGCCTCGAGGTCCAGCGCGGCGCCGAGGGGACGTCGCCCGACGGCCACCAGGACGGCGTCGAACGTGTCGGTCTCCGGCGCCTTCTTGCCGTCGAACGACACCACGAGCCCCTTCTCCGTGGCTTCGACGCCGGTGACCTTGGTCGAGAGGTGGATGTCCTCGTAGCGCGCGCCGATGTGCTTGGCCAGCGGGCCCACGATGTCCTTGTCCGCGCCGGGGATGAGCTGGTCCATCAGCTCGACCACGGTGATCCTCGAGCCCAGCTCGGCGTACACCGTCGCCATCTCGAGGCCGATGATCCCGCCGCCGAGGACGAGCAGGCGCTCGGGCACGTCGGCGATCTCGAGCGCCGAGGTCGAGTCGAGCACGCGCGGGTCGTCGTGGGGCACGAACGGCAGGCGGAGAGGCTCCGAGCCCGCGGCCACGATGACCTGGTCGAAGCCGACGACGGTGGTCGTGCCGTCGGGCGCGGTGACCTCGAGGCGGTGCGGCGACAGGAACCGTCCGGACCCCTGCAGCGTCGAGACCTTCCGCTGCTTGGCCAGGCCCTTCAGCCCGCCGGTCAGCCGGCCGACGACGCCGTCCTTCCACGTGCGGAGCTCGTCGAGGTCGATCTCCGGCGCGCCGAACTTCACGCCGTGCTCGCTCATCTCCTTGGTCTCGGCGATGACCTTGGCCGCGTGCAGCAGCGCCTTCGACGGGATGCAGCCCACGTTGAGGCAGACGCCGCCCAGGGTGTCGCGGGCGTCCACCACCAGGACCTCGAGCCCGAGGTCGGCGGCCCGGAACGCGGCGGTGTAGCCGCCCGGGCCCGCGCCGAGCACGACGAGCCCGACGTGGCGGTCCTCATGACCGACCGCGCCGTCGTCGGCGGCCGCCGGGGCCTCCTGGGGCCGCGACGGGACCCGTTCGGAGGCGCCGGTCTTCGAGGCCGGCGCGGGGGTCGCCGCCGCACCACCCTCGGACGGCGTCACCACGAGGATCGGCGTGCCCCGCGAGACCGTGTCGCCGACCGCGACGCGGATCTCGGTGACCGTCCCCGCGGTCTCGGCCGGGACGTCCATCGTGGCCTTGTCGGACTCCAGGGTGAGCAGCGGCTCGTCGAGGGCGACCTCGCTGCCCACGGCCACGTGGACCTCGATGATCGGGACGTCGGTGAAGTCGCCGATGTCGGGGACCTCGACAGTCACACCGGAGGCGGGGACGGTGTCAGCCACGGCGAATCTCCTCGGCAGTGGTCACAGCAGCGGGGGTCACAGCAGCAGACGGCGTTCGTCGCCCATGGTGTGCGCGAGGTGGCGGGTGAAGCGCGCGGCCAGGGCGCCGTCGATGACGCGGTGGTCGTAGGACAGGCACAGCGGCAGCAGCGTGCGCGGCACGAAGGCCTCGCCGTCCCAGACCGGCGCGACGCGCGAGCGCACGACGCCGAGGATGGCGACCTCGGGCGCGTTGACGATCGGGGTGAACGCCGTACCGCCGATCCCGCCGAGGCTGGAGATCGTGAACGTGCCGCCGCTCATGTCCTCGGCCGTGAGCTTGCCGTCGCGCGCCCGCGCCGACACCTCCCCCAGCTCCTTGGAAAGCTCGACGATGCCCTTGCGGTCGACGTCGCGGATGACGGGGACGACCAGCCCGCCCGGGGTGTCGACGGCGACGCCGAGGTGGAAGTAGCGCTTCATGATCAGCGCGTCCTTCTCGGGCGTCAGCGAGCTGTTCAGCGTCGGGTAGGCCTTGAGCGCCGAGACCGACGCCTTCATGAGGAACGCGAGCAGCGTGACCCGGTAGCCCTCGGCCTTGCCCTGGGTGTCGAGCTCCTTGCGGAAGCGGTCGGTGTCGGTGATGTCGGCGTCGTCGTTGTGCGTGACGTGCGGGACGTTCAGCCAGGAGCGGTGCAGGAACGGGCCCGAGATCCGGGTGATCCTCGACAGCGGCTGCGTCTCGACGGGCCCGAACTTCGAGAAGTCCTGCGCGGGGATCTCGGGGATGCCCGAGCCGCCGGACGGGGCCGCCGGCGCCGCGGCGGGCGCCTGCGCGGGGCCGCGGACGTAGGCCAGCAGGTCGGACTTGGTGATCCGTCCCTTGGGTCCGGTGGCCGGCACCTGGTCCAGGTCGACCTCGAACTCACGGGCCAGCTTGCGCACGCTCGGGCCGGCGTGGACGGGGAGCCCCGAGCCGTTGCCCGAGCCGTTGCCCGAGCCGTTGCCCGAGCCGTTGGTCGAGGCCGCGGGCGCCGCCGCCGGCGCCGAGGCCTTCTCCGTCGCCGGTTCCTGCGCCGTGACCTCGGCGTCGGCGGCCGCGGGCGCGTCCTTCGGCACCGGGGCGTCGGACTCGGTCGGCCCGTCCTGCGTGGGCTCGCCGTCGGCGGCGTCGAGCCGCAGCACCGGCGTGCCCTGGCTGACGGTGTCACCGATCGCCACGAGGACCTCGGTGACGCGTCCGGCGTGCGACGACGGCACGTCCATCGTCGCCTTGTCGGACTCGAGGGTGGCCAGCGGATCGTCGACGGCGATCACGTCGCCGACCGCGACGTGGAGCTCGATGATCGGGACGTCGGTGAAGTCCCCGATGTCGGGGACCTCGACCTGGGTAGTGGCGGGGGCCGTCATGGATGCCTCGCGGTCTCGTCGATCTCGTCGGGGGTCAGGCGTGCGCGGGCGCGGGGCGCTCGGGGTCGATGCCGTAGCGCTCGATGGCCTCGGCGACCTTCTCGGTCGGGACGGCGCCGTCGCGGGCCAGGGCGGACAGGGTCGCGACCACCACGTAGCGCCGATCGACCTCGAAGAAGTCTCGCAGCGCCTTGCGGTAGTCCGATCGGCCGAAGCCGTCGGTGCCGAGCACGGCGAAGCGCCGGTCCCCGACCCACTCGCGGATCTGGTCCGGGAAGGCGCGCATGTAGTCGGTCGCCGCGACCACCGGCCCGGCCGGGCGGTCGGCCAGGCACTGTTCGACCCAGGAGAGCCGGGGCGTCTCGGTGGGGTGGAGCATGTTCCAGCGGGCGACGTCGATGCCGTCACGTCGCAGCTCGGTGAAGCTCGGCGCGCTCCACACGTCGGCGACGACGCCCCACTCGTCCTCGAGCATCTCAGCGGCGGCGATCACCTCGCGCAGGATCGTCCCCGAGCCCATGAGCTGGGCGCGCGGCTTCTGCTTGGCGCGGCTCTTCCGGGCTCCCGTGACGGCGCCGCCACCCGCCCGCCCAGTGCCCTCCCGGAACAGGTAGAGACCCTTGACGATCCCCTCCTCGACGCCCTCGGGCATCGCCGGGTGGTGGTAGTTCTCGTTCATCAGGGTCAGGTAGTAGAAGACGTCCTCCTGCTCGGCGTACATCCGCCGCAACCCGTCCGCGACGATCACCGCGACCTCGTAGGCGAAGGTCGGGTCGTAGGACACGCAGTTCGGGATCACCGCCGAGAACAGGTGCGAGTGGCCGTCCTCGTGCTGCAGGCCCTCGCCGTTGAGGGTCGTGCGCCCGGCGGTGCCGCCGAGCAGGAACCCGCGGGCGCGCAGGTCGCCCGCGGCCCAGGCGAGGTCGCCGACGCGCTGGAACCCGAACATCGAGTAGTAGATGTAGAACGGGATCATCGGGACGTCGCTGGTGGAGTACGCCGTCGCCGCCGCGATCCATGACGACATCGCGCCCAGCTCGTTGATGCCCTCCTGGAGCAGCTGGCCGTTCTTGTCCTCCTTGTAGAACATCAGCTGGCCGGCGTCCTCGGGCGTGTAGAGCTGCCCGACCCGGGAGAAGATCCCGAACTGGCGGAACATGCCCTCCATGCCGAACGTGCGCGACTCGTCCGGGACGATCGGCACCACGCGCTTGCCGATCTTCTTGTCCCGCAGCAGCGTGTTCAGGACGCGGACGAACGCCATCGTCGTGGAGTTCTCGCGGTCGCCGGAGCCGGCGAGCTGGCCGCCGAAGGCCGAGAGGTCCGGGACCTCCAGGGCCTCCGACGTGCGGCGGCGCGCGGGCAGCGATCCACCGAGCGCCTCGCGGTGCTTCCGGAGGTAGATCCCCTCCTCGCTGTCGGGCTCGAAGCGTAGGTAGGGCAGCGACTCGATGGCGTCGTCGTCGATCGAGAGGTCGAAGCGGTCGCGGAAGAGCCGCAGGTTCTCCTGGGCCATCTTCTTCTGCTGGTGCGAGATGTTCTGGCCCTCGCCGGCCTCGCCCATGCCGTAGCCCTTGACGGTCTTGGCGAGGATCACCGTGGGCCGGTCGGGCTCGTTCACCGCCGCGGAGTAGGCCGCGTAGATCTTCGACGGGTCGTGCCCGCCGCGCGTCAGCGCCCAGATCTCCTCGTCGGTCCAGTCCTCGACCATGGCCGCGGTCTCCGGGTAGCGCCCGAAGAAGTGCTCACGGACGTAGGCGCCGTCCTTGGACTTGAAGGTCTGGTACTCGCCGTCGACGGTCTCCTCCATGAGCTGGTGGAGCTTCCCGGTGGTGTCCGCGGCGAGCAGCTGGTCCCAGCGGCTCCCCCAGATGACCTTGATGACGTTCCAGCCCGCGCCCCGGAAGAGGCCTTCCAGCTCCTGGATGATCTTCCCGTTGCCGCGGACCGGCCCGTCGAGGCGCTGCAGGTTGCAGTTGACGACGAAGATCAGGTTGTCGAGGTGCTCCCGGCCGGCCAGCGAGATCGCGCCCAGCGACTCGGGCTCGTCCATCTCGCCGTCGCCCAGGAAGGCCCAGACGTGACGGTTCTCGGTCTCGGCGAGCCCGCGTCCCTGCAGGTACTTCAGGAAGCGGGCCTGGTAGATCGCCATCAGCGGGCCGAGGCCCATCGACACCGTGGGGAACTGCCAGAAGTCCGGCATCAGCCACGGGTGCGGGTACGACGAGAGCCCGCTCCCGTCCGCCTCCTGGCGGAAGGAGTCCATCTGCTCCTCGGTGAGGCGGCCCTCGAGGAAGGCGCGCGCGTAGATGCCGGGCGAGGAGTGCCCCTGCATCATCACGAGGTCCCCGCCGTGGCCGTCCGAGGGCGCGTGCCAGAAGTGCTGGAAGCCCGTGTCGTAGAGCGTCGCCGCGGACTGGAAGCTCGCGATGTGGCCGCCGAGCTCGGAGGACTCCTTGTTCGCGCGCAGCACCGTCGCGACGGCGTTCCAGCGTATGGCCGAGCGGATCCGGTGCTCGACCGCGCGGTCACCCGGGTGCGGGGGCTCGTCCTCCACCGCGATCGTGTTGACGTAGGGCGTCGTCGCCGAATAGGGCACGGGCGCGCCGGCCGAGCGGGCCTGCGCGATCAGCTCGTCGAGCAGGTCGTGGGCGCGCTGGGGTCCCTCCACCGCGAGGACCGACTCGAGCGCCTCCCGCCACTCGTCGGTCCCGGTCGGGTCCTGGTCGTCGTCGTCAACCATGCGCGCAGTCCTGTCAGTGCTCGTGGGGTGTGCGGGGAGTGCTCACGTGGCGCCGAGTCGTCATCCGTCCCCGGGACCCCACCTGGTCGGGCACTCTGCGTCAACCGCCGTTTCGAGCACCGGAAGGTCTGGTCCCCGACGCCCGACGGGAGTGGACTGCACCGGTGATCGAGACATACGCCGACGTGCCGGCCGGGATCGACGCCGTCCGCGGTGGGCTGGAGGGTCTGCCGGCGTCCGGCTGGTGATGTCCCAGGGTGATGTCACGGCTGGGCGCGCCATCTCGTCATGGGTGACATGAGCACATCGAAGAAGCGGGTCCTGGTCATCGGCGCCGGCTACGCGGGCGCGACGGTCGCCGTCCGGCTGGCCGGCCGCTCGCGCGGGCGGGTCGAGGTCACGGTGGTCAACCCTCGCCCGCGGTTCGTCAACCGGCTCCGTCTACACCACGTCGCGATCGGCCGCGCGGTGCCCGCCCCGGACCTGCACCGGATGCTGGGTGCGGGGGTCACCCTCGTCGAGGGCCACGTGACGACTCTCGACCCGGGCGCCGGGCGCGCGACGGTCTCCGGGCCCGACGGCGTGCGGGTCCTCGCGTTCGACCGCGTCGTCGTCGCCACCGGCAGCACGACCGCGGCCGCGCCGGTGCCGGGCGGCGAGCTGGTCCACGCCGTCGGGGACCTGGAGTCCGCCCACCGTCTGCGCACCGCGTTCGCCGCGCTGCCCGCGGGCACGCCCGTCAGCGTCGTCGGCGGCGGGTTCACGGGCCTGGAGACGGTGGCCGAGCTGGCCGAGAGCCGCCCGGACGTGCCGGTCCGCCTGGTGACCGCGGGCGAGGTCGGCGGGTGGTTCACCCCGCCGGCGGCGGAGCACGTTCGCCGCACGCTGAAGGATCTCGGCGTGGAGGCGCTCGGTGCGACCCGGGTGCGGGCCGTGGCGCCGGACCGCCTCGTGCTCGAGGACGGCGCCGAGGTGCCGTCCGGGCTCACCGTCTGGTGCGGCGGGTTCGCCGCGCCCCCGCTGGCCCGCGACGCCGGGATCGCCGTCGACGACCGGGGCGCGATCCTCACCGACGGCGCGCTGCGCTCGCTGTCGCATCCGGCGGTCCTCGCCGTGGGCGACGCCGGGCACACGCCCTCGCCGGACGGTGAGCGGTTCAGCATGTCCTGCCAGTTCGCGTTCCCGTCGGCCGCGCACGCCGCGGACGCCCTGGTGGGGGACGTCCTGATCGGCTTCGACGGTGCGGTCGGCGACCGGCCCCTGGACCTCGGCTTCACCGCCCGCTGCGTCAGCCTCGGGCGGCGCCACGCCGTGCTGCAGCCGACCACCGCGACCGACGTGGCCCGGGGACGCGCCGTGACCGGGCGGGCGGCCGTGCTGGCCAAGCAGTTCCAGGTCCGGGGCACCGTGGCCGCGATCGGCCTCGAACGGCGCCTGCCCGGGGCGATCCGCTGGCCGCACGCCGAGCGCCCCGTCGCGGACGCCCCGTCGGCCGCAGGATCGGCGCCGTGACCCGCACCGAGGAGTTCACCGCGCTGCGCCCGCTGCTCTTCGCGATCGCCTACCGGATCCTGGGCAGCGTCAGCGAGGCCGAGGACGCCGTCCAGGAGACGTGGCTGCGCTACGAGTCGTCGGCGACCGAGCCCGCGTCGGTGAAGTCGTACCTGTCGGCCGTGGTCACGCGGCTCTCGATCGACGTCCTGCGCTCGGCCCGGGTCCGGCGGGAGTCCTACGTCGGGCCGTGGTTCCCCGAGCCGCTGCTCACCGATCCCTACGAGGACCCGGAAAGGTCCGCGGAGCTCGCAGACTCGGTGTCGATGGCGGCGCTGCTGCTGCTCGAGCGCCTGAGCCCGCGGGAGCGGGCGGTGTTCGTGCTCCGGGAGGTGTTCGCGTTCGACTTCCCCGAGATCGCGTCGGCGGTCGGGCGTTCGGAGGCGGCCTGCCGGCAGCTCGCGGTGCGGGCCCGACGGCACATGGAGGAGGGCCGGCCGCGGTTCGCGGCCGACCGGCGGGAGCGCGAGGAGCTCGCCGCGCGGTTCTTCGACGCCTTCGCCGACGGCGACCTCGACGGGCTCCGGGAGCTGCTCGCCCCCGACGTCCAGGCCGTCACCGACAGCGGCGGCAAGGGCCCGGCGCTCGCCCGCCCGGTGGTCGGGTCCGAGAACGTCGCCCGGCTGGTCGGCGGGTTCGCCGCCCTCATGCCCGGGGTCGTCGACATGGCGCCGCGGACGATCAACGACCAGCCCGGCGCGATCCTGCGGGACCAGGAAGGCAAGATCGTCGCCATCATCGGGCTCGACGTCCTCGAGGGGCGGATCCAGACGATCCGCACGGTGATCAACCCGGAGAAGCTCGAGCACCTGGGCCCGGTCGCCGACGCCTGGAGTGTGCGTGCGGACGCGATGGCCCGGCGGCATCGGCGAGACTCCGGGGCGTGAGCTTCTTCGTGCGCCCCGCGGGCAGCGGCGACCGGTACCACTTCGACGGCACGACCTTCACGGTGAAGGCGGACGGCGGCGACACGGAGGGACGCGTCGCGGTGATGGAGCAGGAGGCGCCCGCGGGGCTCACGGTGCCGGCGCACACCCACGACGGCGAGGACGAGATGTTCTACGTCCTCTCCGGCGAGCTGGCGGGGTTCTGCGGCGACGAGCGGTGGACGGCCTCGGCGGGCGCGTTCCTCTTCCTCCCCCGCGACGTGGAGCACGGCTTCGAGGTCGTGGGCGACGCCCCGGCGCGGGCGTTGACCATCGTCGGCCCGGCGCGGTTCGACGCGCTGGTCATGTCGCAGGGGCGCCGGCTGGACGGGTGATCACTCGGCCGCCGCGCGCAGCAACCTCCACAGGGTGCCGCCGAGTGCGTCCGCGGGCTCGGCGCCGATCTGCGCGCGCAGGCGCTCGTCGACGCCCGCGATGACGCTCGCGGCGGCCCGCGCCAACCGCTCCCCCTCGGCCGTGACGTGCAGCTCGGCGGTCCGGCCGCGCCCGGGGTCGGTGTCCCGGACGACGGCTCCGCGCTGCTCGAGGGTGTGGAGCGTCGCCTGCATGCTCTGCGGCGTGATGCGTGCCCGCCGGGCGAGCTCGCTGTAGGACATGCCCGGGTTCGGGCCGAGGTGACCGAGCGCCGAGAGGTGGCGCAACGAGAATCCCCTCGGCCTTGAGCCCGGCTTCGACCTCCTCGCGGATGCGGCCGCCGAGGGTCATCAGGAGGAACGCGGGGCTGGTCGCGGGCGGCACTCCCCCGGGTGGTGCCTCGCTCACGGTCTCCCCTCCTGGCCACGGTTTCAGTGCCACTGTAGGTTGTTACAGTCAGACTGAAACTACGGAGGTGTCGGTCATGCGCATCCAGGTCGTGCTGTTCGACGGGTTCGATCCCCTCGACGTCCTCGGCCCGTTCGAGGTCTTCCACCTCGGGGCGAGTCTCACCGGCGGCCGGCTGACCGTCGAGCTCGTCAGCGCCGAGGGGCCCCGGGTGGTGCCCAGCGGGCTCGAGGCCGTCTCGCTCACCGCCACCGCGGCGCTGGACCCGGCGGCCGATCTCGTGGTGGTGCCCGGCGCGGTCGGGACGCTCGCGCTCGACCCCGAGGTGGACGGCGGCATCGGCCAGCTCCTCGCCCGCGCCGGGTCGAGCGCGCTGGCCGGTCCGCTGCGCGACGCGGTGGGCTGCGAGGGCACGACGGTGGCCACCGTGTGCGGTGGGTCCCTGCTGGTGGCGTGGGCCGGGCTGGCCGACGGCCGGCCGCTCGTCACCCACGGCCACGGCACCGACCTGGTGGGCACCGCGGCGCGCCCGGTGGACGCCCGCGTCGTCGACGACGGCGACCTGGTCAGCGCCGGCAACGTCACCAGCGGGATCGACCTGGCGCTGCACCTGCTCGAGCGGGAGGTCGGCCCGCAGGTCGCCCACGCCGTCGAGCAGGTCATCCGCCACGAGCGGCGCGGCACGGTGTGGCGGGCCACGGGGGTCGCGGTGACCGGGGCGTGACCGCGGTCCTCCTCTCCCTGCACGTCCTCGCCGCGATCCTGGCCGTCGGGCCGGTGTGGGTGGCGGCGAGCATGTTCCCGCCGGAGGCGCGGCGGGCCGCCACGGAGCCGGACGCCCGGGCACGGCTGCGGATGCTCGGGCGCATCTGCCGGACCTACGCGCTGATCGGCATCGCCGTCCCGGTGCTCGGCCTCGCCACCGCGCTGGCCATGGGCGTGCTGACCGAGGCGTGGGTGCTCGTGTCGATCGCGCTGACCGCCGCGGCGGCGTGGGTGCTCGCCGGCGTGGTGCTGCCCCGGCAGCGCGCTCTGCTCGACGCGAGCGGACCGATCGACGCGGTCGCCGCCGTGACCGGGCGGCTTGCCGGGGCCACGGGCGTGTTCAACCTGCTCTGGGCCACGGTGACCGTGCTGATGATCGTGCGCCCGGGGTCGACGACGGGGGTGTGACGCGGGGTCGACGCCTCAGAGCGGGGCGTCGCGCAGCGCGAGCACCACGCGCATGACCCGCTCGACCGCGGTCTCGAACAGGGCGCCGCGCAGCTCGCCGCGGTCGGCCAGGTTCTGGCCCGCGAGCTCGACCATCGTCTCCGGCCCCACCCGCGCGACCAGCAGCGCGGCGATCTCCTCCAGCTCGAGGCCGGGGTTGTCCAGGCGCGTCAGCGCGAACTCGACGATCAGTTCCTCGTCCCGCACGGCGAACCCCTCCCCCTCGCTCCCACGGTAGTCGGCCGCTCGCGCGTCCGTCACCTCCGACGGGGCGGGGTCGAGCAGCTAGAACGGCGGCGGGTCATCGGGGGCATTCCGTCTCGGCGGCCCCGTCGGCACGCCTGACGGCGCGGGCCCGGCGGTCCTCCTGAGGAAGCTCTGGCGCCAACTGATGTCGTCGGGGTCGGGGCCTGTGTGGGGACCCTCGGGGGGCAGGGGTCGTGGGCGAGCTGCGGGCCGCGGTTCCGGCAGGGGCTCGAGGATCTTCTTCGGGCGGGTCGTGTGGTGGACGCCCGCGCGGGTGCGGATGCCGAAGTGTCCGGGCGCGGGTTGGCGGATCCGCCAGTGGGCGTGGTGCTTGGCACGGTGGTGGTGAAGGTCGAGGACCCCGAGGTTGCCGTGCACGCTGGGCCCGCCGTGGGCGTGATCGACGGTGTGGTCGAGGTCGGCTCGGTGGGCGGGACGGCGGCAGGCGGGCACGATGCAGTGCCGATCGCGGACCCGGACCCAGCGGTCGGTCTCGGCGCGGGGCCGGCGGCGGATGCGGTCGTCGGGTCCCGCCGCGGGCGGCCCGTCGCGACCGACTCCCAGGCGCTGGCGGAGCTCCGTGAGCAGGGGCGCCCAGTCGCCGGTCCGGGTGCGGTGGTCGTCGGGAGTGAGGGCGGCCAGCAGCGTCGTCGGGACCTGGATCTCGACGATCGCGGTGCACGGCTCGCCCCGTGGTCGGGGCCCGGTATCTCGGTGAGGTCGCCGGGGGCGGCGCCGGGCGAGCAGGACGCGCTGCAGGCGCCCGTCGTCGTCGGTGAGCACGATGCGCCACTCGCCGCCGTGGTGGCGGTGCAGCAAGGTGCGGGCGTGGGGGGCGAGCACGGTGCCGTAGCCGGGGACGGCGGCGGGGTGCTCGTCGAGCCCGAGGGCGGTGGTGAGCCGCAGCCGCAGTTCGGTGGCGCCGGAACGGACGCGCCCGGCGCGGGGATCGGGGCCCTGGATCATCGGCGGCAGATCGGGAAGATCGGGGAGGTCCAGGAGGCCCTGCCCGAGGCCGGGCGTGTCGGGCACGCCGGCCGGACCTGTGAGGTCGTCTGGGTTGCCGTCGTCCGGCCCGCCGTCGTCTGGGTTGCCGTCGTCTGGGTTGCCGTCGTCCGGCCCGCCGTCGTCTGGGTTGCCGTCGTCTGGGTTGCCGTCATCCGGGTTGCCGTCATCCGGGTTGCCGTCATCCGGGTTGCCGTCATCCGGGTTGCCGTCGGCCTGCCCGTCGTCATCGGGGCCGCCGTCATCGGGGCCGTCGTCATCGGGGCCGCCGTCATCAGGGCCGCCGTCATCAGGGCCGCCCGACCCGCCGTCGCCGGAGTCGGTGGCCTGCCGGTGGTACTCGGCGGCGAGCAGGAGGGCGACGTCCCGGTCGGTGAGCCCGGCGGTCGTCCCGTCCAGCAGGCGTGCGGCGACCTCGGCGCGCAGCGTCCCGACCGGGGTCAGCACCCCGAGCCCGCGGACCGCCGCGGCCAGCGCGTCGACCCGGTCGCGCATCGCCAACCCCGTGGGCGCCGCCAGGTCGCACACCGAGAACGTCGCGGTCCCTGTCGGGTTCGGCGAGAGGATGACCCGCGCGTTCTTCTCCGCACGCCGGGCCCGCCGCGCCGCCCACTCGGGATCGAGGGCCGCCGCGGTCTGCTCGATCCGCCGGATCAGCTCCCCCACCGGCAGCTCCGGCGCCTCGGGCAGCACCACCTGGCACACGTGCCGGGCGTGGTCGTCGGCGAGATCGCGGGTCCACTCGCAGAACCGGGAGGCCTTGGGCTCGTCGAGCCACCCCTCCCACAGCGCCTCCCCGACCGCCGGCAACCGGTCGGCCAGATCCTCGGCCAGATCGAGCTTGCGGCTCGCCATCGTGCGCGACCAGCCCAGCACCGCGGCGACCTCGTCGCCGGAGAACTCGTCCACCGCCGCGAGCCGCTCGCACCCCTGGGCCTGCGCCCGCCCCAGGTGGTGCATCGCGTCCAGCAGCCGCGCCGCGCCGCGGCTCTGGGCACGGGCGCACCCGCGCAGATAGGCAGCGAGGCCGTCACCGGTCAGCGCCGCCGGCGACATGCGCTCCAGGGCGGCGACCAGCTCCACGCCAGGCGGCAGGGCATCCAGCTCGGCCGTCCGGCCGGAGCGGACATCCTGGTCGATGCTCACACCCGGAACGCTAGCCGCGACCCCCGACACTCCCGGCCCGAGAGAGGGCCCGACAGCCCCACCGACAGGTCACAGAACGATAACGATCCCTAGCTCAGGAGGGCATGACCGTCTCACCCGCGGCGGTTCGCACCTCCAACCCGAGGACGGGCGGCAGGTCAGTGGCCGCGGTGACCTGCACGGCCCGCACCGTCCGCGGACGCCACCTATGCTCCATCCGGGGGTATCCGATGCCGAAGCGACTCGGGATCCCGATCGCCGTCGTGGCGGTGCTGGCGGTCGCCGTCACGACCGTGGTGCTGGTCCGCTCGGCACGCTCCGACCCCTACGCCGACGCGTGGCCCGCCAGCAGCTTCGGCGTGCTCGTCCTCGACCGCGCCAGCCGCACGACACGTGCCTAGCACGACGCCCACGAGCAGTTCCGCTCCGCGTCGCTGGTGAAGCTGCTGATCGCGCTGGCATCCCGGGCCGTCGCCGGACCGCGGACGGCGAAGCAGGGCTGGTCCGGCTTCGGCGAGCTGCCGCCGGGCATCGGGTGCACGCCGGCACCCGCAAGCGCCTTGGATCCGACCGCGGACGACCGGGCCCGCGCCCAGGCCCCGCCCACCCCCGACGACACCGGCAGCGACCCCGAGATCGACACCGCCCGTCCGGTCGCGCACACGAGCGGCACCGTCGGCGCCGACGACGAGACCATCGTCGTCGTCCTGAGCCTGCACCCCGAGGGCACGTCGTTCGACGAGGCGGCCCGCGGGCTCGACGACGTCACCCGCGGGCTCGTGGCCGGGCCGACCTCGAAACGGTGAGTCAGCGGACGGAGCCGAGGGTCGGTCCGACGGTCCAGTCGCGGAAGGCGACCTCGGCAGGCCGGGTGATCGTGGGCTCGCGGGCCAGCCCGGTCTTGAGGTAGCTGGTCTGGCCGGGATAGAGGGTGCCGCCGGGCGGGTGGTAGCAGCCGACCTCCTGCTCGCCGTCCTGCCAGGCGCTGACGCTGCCCTCGTCCGGGTTCGCCGAGAACCGGACCCGGACGACGACGTCGGACCAGCGGCCCACCGGCGCCGGACCCAGGCTGCGCGTGAACGTCGAGGGACCCGAGGGGTGGCCGTGGCCGCCGTGGAGGACGAGCTGCCCGTTCCACACCCGCAGGTCGACCGGCGCCGAGCCCGGGCTGTCGTTCTTCCACTGCGTGATCACCTGGCGGCTCGACCCGTCGGCCGGGAAGTCCTCGTCGAGGCGCACGGAGAACGCGAAGTAGAGCTCGTCGCCCTCCTTCAGTGCGGGCACGGCGGGCTCGAGCTCGGTGCGCTGATAGGGCCCGGACACCGCGAAGCGCAGCGCGTCGCCATCCATCCGCGGCGGCGCCGTGCCGACGGTGTTCCACGGCGTGTCGCGGAAGGCCTCGCGGCCGTCGGCGAGCCACAGGGGGGCGGCCGGCGCGGTCGTCTTCGGGGTGGCGACGGCCGGGGTCGGGGTGACGACGGCTCCGCCGGTCTCCGGCGCGGCCGCCACGTCGCGGTCGGGCTCCTCGACGCGGGCGGGTTCCTCGACGCGGTCGGGCGCCGCGGGCGTCCGCGGGGCCGCCGTCCGAGCCGGGTCGCTGCGACGGCGGGCCGTCCGCGGAGGTGAGCTCGACGGTGGAGGCCAGCGCTCCCCCGGCGACGACGCTGGCGAGCGCCACGGCTGTGAGGTTGCGGGCGTTGCGCGGGGGCCGACGGTGGGAGGTTCCGCCGGTCATCCGACGGAGCCGGGCCTCGACCTCACCGTGGCGGTCGAGCAGGCGGTGTTGCGGCATGGGGGGGTTCCTCCTGGTCACCACAGGGTGCCAAGGAGCCACGCCCCGACAAACGCTTGTGCGCAATCCGATGTCGCGGCGGCCCATCGAGATACGCCGTCTGCCGCACACCGAGCTACGCGCCGCGACGTAGGGCCGCCGGGGTGATGACCGTCGGCAGGGGCCCACGACCCCTCGTGCACAGTGAGCGCATGGCGTCCCGCTCCGACTCGTCCGATGTCTGGTCCGGCACGCTCGTCCTGCCCGGCCGGACCCTCGTCCGCGGACGCGGCGTGCGGGACCCGCTCCCCGGCGGCCGCGAGCCCGACTTCGGCCTCTACCTCGGCGTCGACTACACGCCGCGCTGGGAGCACGAGCGCCTCGAGTGGCCCGACTTCGGCGTGCCGCGCGACCCGCTCGCCGCGGTCCGGGCCATCGAACGGCTCTACCGGCGCGCCCACGACGGCGAGCACGTCGAGACCGCCTGCAAGGCCGGCAAGGGACGCACCGGCACCGTCGTCGCCTGCCTCGCGATCCTCGACGGCCTCACGCCCAGCCACGCCGTGACCTGGACCCGCGAGCACTACCACTACCGCGCGGTGCAGACGCCGTGGCAGCGGCGCTGGGTCCTGCGCTTCGCCGAGATGTCGCGGCGACGCTCCTAGGGCCGCGCGAAGCCCCGCGCCTGGCGGGCCCAGAAGTCGCGGGCCGTGTCGACGTGGGCGCGGTAGCGCAGGTAGCCGTCCGCGTAGCAGCCCTGGGCTTCACGCGAGGGCTCCACGGTCCGTGACGGCGCGGCCCACGCGGCGGGGTCGAGGTCGTCGCCGAGAGCCCGCGCGGCGGTCACGGCCGCTCCCCGCGTGCCGAGGCCGGGGTCGTCGGGCACCTCCAGCGGGCGGTCGAGCACGTCGGCGAAGATCTGCGCCCAGGGTCCCGACTGCGACCCGCCGCCGCAGGCCACGAGCCGTCCCTCGCCGTGGCCCGACGAGGACGCGCGCTCGAAGCAGTGCTTGGCGGTGTAGGCGATGCCCTCGCACACGGCGCGGACGACGTCGCCTCGCCCGGTCCCGAGCGTGACGCCCTCGATCTGCCCCCGGGCCCGGGTGTCGACGAACGGCGCCCGCTCCCCCGAGGCGGCCAGGAACGGCAGCGCCGAGACGCCCCCCGCTCCCGGGCTCGTGCCGGCGAGGAGGTCCTCGAGGGCGTCGATGCCGACGCCGAGGAAGTCGAGGAGCCAGTCGAGCCCCGCGGTGCCGACCATCGCCGGCATGGCCCGCAGCCAGAGCCCGTCCTCCGGGGTGCAGAGCCACATCCCGGCGGGGTCGGGGACCTCGTCCGGGTCGACGCGGTCGGTGAACACCTCGCAGGCCAGCGTCGTGCCGATGATCAGCAGACCGTCGCCGGGCGCGGAGAGCCCGGCCCCGACCGCGCAGGCGGGCAGATCGAACGGGCCCCCGGTCACCGGGGTGCCCTCGGGCAGGCCGAGGAGCTCCGCGCCGCGGCGGTCCAGGGCGAAGACGGTGCCCGACGGCGCGGGTTCGGCGAGGAGCCCGCGCCGCTCGCTGAGCCCGCAGGCCGCGAGCGCACCCTCGTCGTAGGTGCGGGAGACGACGTCGAGGAAGGGCAGCGACGCGTCCGAGGCGTCGACGGTGATCTCCCCGGTGAGGCGCTGGACCAGGGCGTCGACGCAGTAGCCGGCGACCGCGGCCCGCTCCAGCGACTCCGGCTCGTCGCGTCCGAGCGCGGTGAGCAGCGGCGCGTGGCAGCCGGGGAACAGGCCCACACCGGTGCGGCGGTAGACCTCGGCGACCGTGCCGTCGTCCTGCCAACCGCGGACCACGTCGGCGGCACGATCATCCAGCCAGGAGATCGGCGGGCGGGTCGCGGCGCCGTCGGCGTCGCGCAGCCACAGCCCGTCACCCTGCCCGGTGAGGGCCAGGGCCCGCACGGGATCGCCGGCGTCGGCCACGACGCGGCGCACGACGTCGACGACCGAGGAGACGACGTCCTCGAGGTCCTGCTCGACACGGCCGTCGGCGAACTGCTCGAGCCGCGACGCCCGCTCGGCCGAGGCGAGCTTGCGGCCGACGTCGTCGTACGCGTCGGCCTTCGTCATCGACGTCCCGACGTCCACTCCGACGATCACGACGACACCCCCTCGGTGCGTGCCCGGGCGACCTCGTTCGCCGGATGGCGCAGTGGCTCGCCGCGCAGGAAGCGTGCGACCTCGCCGGCGGCGATGGACGCCGCGCGGTGCGCGGTCTGCTTGGTGGCCCCGGCGAGGTGCGGGGTGGCGACGACGTTCGGCGCGTGGTGCAGGGGCCAGTCGTCGGGGGGCGGTTCGACGTCGTAGACGTCGAGCGCGAGCCCGCCGAGCTGTCCGGAGCGCAGGGCGTCGGGCAGCGGCCCATGGTCCAGCAGGCCGCCGCGGGCCGTGTTGACCAGGACCGCGCCCTTCGGCATCAGGTCGAGCTCGCGGGCGCCGATCATGCCGCGGGTCTCGTCGGAGAGCCGGGCGTGCAGGCTGACGACCGACGAGGAGCGCAGCAGCTCGTCGAGCCCGACCAGCCGGACGCCGTCGGTGCCGGCCGTCGCCTCGTCGGTGTAGGGGTCGGCGACGAGGACGGTCGCGCCGAAGGCGCGGAGCACCCGGGCGACGATCCGGCCGATGGCGCCGTACCCGACGAGCCCCACCGTGGTGCCGTCGAGCTCGAGACCGGCCTCGTCGTAGGCGTAGAGGTCGCCGCGCCAGGTCCCGTCGCGCAGCTCGCGGTCGGCCATCGGGATGCGGCGCAGCGCGGCGAGCGCCATGCCCACCGCGTACTCGGCGGCGGCCGTCGCGTTCCGGCCGGGCGCCTGGGCCACGGCCACGCCGGCCCGGTCGGCCGCCGCGAGGTCGACGTTGACCGGGCCGCCGCGGGACACCGCGACCATCTCGAGACCGGGGGCCGCGTCGAACACCCGCGCCGTGAACGGCGCCATCTGCGTCAGGCAGACGCGCGCGCCGTCGAGGGCGGAGACGAGGTCGTCCTCGGTCCCCGACGCCTCCTCCACCCGCGCACCCTCGGGCCCGACCGGACCGAAGGGCTCGAACGGCCAGCCCGCCGTGAGGTGGGCGATGTCGAGCTCACCCACGTCGGGTTCGGCCCGCAGGGCCTCGTCGAACAGGGAGGGGAGGACGAACTCGTCCCCGGCAGCGAGTACGCGCGTCATCGGGCGGCTCCGGTGGGTACGCCATCGAGCAGGGCGAGGATCTCGCGGTGGGCGGCGGGGACGCCGTCGGCGACCCGGGTGGCGAGCTCCATGGCGTCCGGCTTCGGCGGGTAGGTGTGGTTCGGGATCGCGACGACGGTCATGCCGGCGGCGTGGGCGGCACGGATGCCGTTGCTGGAGTCCTCGACGCCGACGCAGACCGCGGGGTCGACACCCAGTCGTCCGGCGGCCTCGAGGTAGACGTCGGGGCTCGGCTTGCCGCGCGGGACCTCGGCGCTCGAGACGGCGGCCGTGAACGCGGTGTCGAGCCGGTGGCGCGCGAGGACGGCGTCGAGCAGGCGGCGGGCGGCCGAGGTGGCCAGCGCGATCGGCACCCGCTCGGCGACCTCGCGCACCATCACCACCGCGCCGTCGTAGGGCTCCATGCGCCCCTGCTCGAGCGCTTCGACCATGTCGTCGACGACGGCCCGCTCGGCCTCGGCGGCGTCACCGGTGCCGGCACGCCGGGCGAGGTGGTCCGCCCACTCCGGGGCGCTCATGCCCTGCACGTGACCGGTGTCCTCGGGGGTCCAGGTGACCCCGGACCGGGCCGCGTAGCGGGTCCACATCTCCTCCCAGAGGTGCTCGCTCTCGATGAGCACCCCGTCGAGATCGAAGACCACGGCGGCCGGAGCGATCCGGTCCGCGGGGCCGGGCACGTGACCGGTCATCGCCTCTCCCCACATCGACCCTGATAAATTAACATCACGGATGTGATCGAAGAAAGGGACATCCGGCGGCGGTTCGCACGCCCACCCGCACCGCGGCCGGAGTCGACTGCGGGATGCTGGGCCCCGTGAGCGGCCGATCGCCCGCGCCCCGCGCGGTGCACGCGAGGACCAGCCGCCAGCAGCGGATCGTCGATCACGTGCTGGCGGCGGGCTCGGCGAGCGCGGCCGAGCTGGTCGACCTCACCGGGGTCAGCCTCATGACCGTGCACCGCGACGTCGACGACCTCGCCCGCCGCGGGCTGGTGCGGAAGTACCGCGGTGGCGTGTCGGCCCAGCCGACCTCGGTGTTCGAGGCGCACTCGGAGTACCGGCGCACCGTGCACCGTGCCGAGAAGGCGAGGGTCGCCGATGCCGCCCTCGCCATGGTGGAGCCCGGTTCCTCGATCATGGTCGACGACTCGACGACGGCGTTGGCCCTGGTCGAGCGCCTGGAGGACGTCGGCCCGCTGACCGTGGTGACGAACTACCTGCCCGCCCTCGAGATCCTCAAGACGATCCCCGAGGTGCGCCTGATCGCCCTCGGGGGCGACTACTCACGCACCCACGACTCGTTCGGCGGGATCGCCGCCATGGAGTCGGTCACCCGGATGTCGGTGGACGCGGCGTTCGTGTCCACGTCGTCGATGACCGGGTCGATGACCTACCACCAGGAGCAGGACATCGTGCTGGTCAAGCGCGCGATGCTCGACGCCGCGGCACGCTCGGTCCTGCTGATGGACTCGAGCAAGATCCCGCGGCGTGCCCTGCACCAGCTCCGGCCGCTCGACGCGTTCGACGCCCTCGTGGTGGACGACGGGGTCGGCGACGAGCTGCTGCTGGAGATGCGCGAGCACGTGGAGGTGACGGTCGCAGCACGCTGAACGGCCCATTGTGCTTGTGAAGTTCACATCGAACTTGGTACATCTGAGTCGCTGCTGACGAGCGTGGAGGTCCCTGATGGTCCGTTCCGACCGCACGTGGATCGGGATCGACCTCGGCACCCAGAGCGTCCGGGCCGTGGCCGTGGACGACGTCGGCGCGCTGCGGGCCGGCGCCTCGCGCCCGCTCGAGAGCCGGCGCACCGCCGGCCCCGACGGGTCCGCCCGCCACGAGCAGGACCCGGGCGCCTGGTGCCGGGCCGTCGACGACGTGCTCGCCGAGGTGGTCGCGGCGGTCGATCCCGGCTCGGTCGGCGGCCTCGCCGTGGACGGCACGTCGGGCACCGTCGTGCTCGTCGACGACGACGGCACCCCGCTGTCGGCCGGCGTGATGTACGACGACGCCCGCGGGAGCGACCACGTCGAGCGGGTCCGCGAGGCGGGCGCCGCGGTCTGGGACCGGCTGGGCTATCGCGTCGGTGCCACGTGGGCCCTGCCCACCGTGCTCGCGCTGCGCGACGAGCAGCCCCGCGGCCGGGTGCGCCACCAGACCGACGTGATCACCGCCCACCTCGTCGGCCGTGACGTCCCCACCGACACGAGCACCGCACTCAAGACCGGCTACGACGTGCTCGACCGGCGGTGGCCGGCCGCCGTGCTCGCCGACCTGGGGCTCGACGTCGACGCGCTGCCCGACGTGGTCCTGCCCGGGCAGGTCCTCGGCGGCGTCGGCGCGGACGTCGCGGCGGCCACCGGGCTGCGCCCCGGCACGCCCGTGCTCGCCGGCATGACCGACGGCTGCGCCGCCCAGCTCGGGGCCGGCGCCGTGCGCCCCGGCGACTGGAACGCCGTCCTGGGCACCACGCTCGTCCTCAAGGGCGTCACCGACCACCTGCTGCACGACCCCACCGGCACCGTCTACTGCCACCGCGGACCGCAGGCCGGCTGGTGGCTGCCCGGCGGGGCGTCGAGCACCGGCGCCGCGGTCCTGGCCGAGCTGGTCGACCCGTCGCGCTTCGAGGAGCACACCGACGCCCTGCTCGCCGAGCCGCCGGCCGACCTGCCCGTCGTCTATCCCCTCGCGGGCACCGGGGAGCGCTTCCCGTTCGCCGCGCCGGACGCCCGCGGCTTCTGGCTCGACGGTGACCGTCCTCGCCCGCTCGACGAACTGGTCGGCGCCGTCGGGGAGCGCACCGCGTTCGCCGCGCTCGCCGAGGGCGTCGCGTTCGTCGAGCGCCTCTGCGTCGAGCACGTCGCGGCCCTCGGCGCCGACACCGGCGGCCGCCGCACGATCACCGGGGGCGCGACCCGCAACCGGTGGTGGAACCAGCGGCGCGCCGACGTCCTGGCCACCGCGCTGGAGCGCCCCGACCAGGCCGAACCCGCCGTCGGGATGGCGCTGCTCGCCCGCGCGGCGGTCGACGCCGACGGCGGCGAACCCGATCTCGTGGCCGCGGCGGCCGCGATGGTGTACACCGCCGAGATCGTCGAGCCCCGGGGAGACCCGGCGCTCGACGATCGCTACACCACCTTCCGCGCCGCGCTCCAGGAGCGCGGCTGGATCACGGAGGACACCGCATGACCGAGCTGGTCCTCGTCCGCCACGGCGAGACGGTCTGGCACACCGACAACCGGTACGCGGGCCGGTCGGACGTCGAGCTCACCGATCGGGGGCACGACCAGGGGGCGGAGCTCGCCCGCTGGGCGGCCGACGCCGGGCTCGACGCCGTCCTCACCTCGCCGCTGCGACGCGCCCACGAGACCGCTGTCCCGGCCGCGCGGGCCGCCGGGCTGACCTGCCGCGTCGACCCGCGCCTCGTCGAGGTCGACTTCGGCAAGGGCGACGGGCTCACCCGCGACGAGATGCGCGAGGCGTTCCCCGACGCCCTCGATGCCTTCGTCGCGTGTCCGGCGAGCCACCCCCTCCCCCGGGGCGAGGCCGGCGAGGCCGCCGTGGCCCGCGCCCTGCCGGTCCTCCGCGGGGCCGCCGCGGAGCACCCTGACGGCCGGGTCCTCGTCGTCGCCCACCAGTCGCTGCTGCGCCTGCTCCTCTGCGAGCTGCTCGAGATCCCGCTCGACCGCTACCGCACGGTCTTCCCGCGGCTGGAGAGCGCGGCCCGCACCGTCGTGCGCCTCGACGACGAGCCGCCGGCGCTGCTGGCGCTCAACGTGCGGTGCGACTGACGAAGTCGCTGACGGTCCGCGAGCAGTCACGTCTGGTGATCCGAGCACGCCCTTTCGTATGATGCGCGTCACACGGAAAACGGACACCCTCCTCGCGGAAGGCCGGTTCCCCCGATGCAGCCTGCTGAGAGCACACGGCCCGCCCCGACCGCGAAGGAGACCCGCCGCGTCGCGGGGGCGACCCTGATCGGCACGTCCATCGAGTGGTTCGACTTCTTCGTCTACGGCGCCGCGGCCGCACTGGTGTTCGGCAAGCTCTTCTTCCCCACCGCGAACCCCCTCACCGGCACCCTGCTCGCGCTGTCGACCTTCGGCGTCGGGTTCATCGCCCGCCCGTTCGGCGGCGTGATCTTCGCGCACTTCGGGGACCGCATCGGACGCAAGTCGATGCTGGTCCTGTCGGTGGTGATGATGGGCGGCGGCACGTTCCTCGTCGGGCTGCTGCCGACCTACGAGACGATCGGGATCGCGGCGCCGATCATCCTCGTGCTGCTGCGGGTCGTGCAGGGCATCGGACTCGGTGGCGAGTGGGGCGCGGCGGCGGTGATGGCGGTCGAGTACGCGCCACCGAACCGCCGCGGGTTCTTCGGGAGCTTCCCGCAGACCGGGGTGCCGGCCGGCATGCTCCTCGCGAACCTCTCGCTGCTGATCGTCTCGGCCGTGCTGTCCGAGGAGGCGTTCCTCGCCTGGGGCTGGCGGGTGCCGTTCCTGGCGTCGATCGTGCTCGTCGTCGTCGGCATCGTGATCCGGCTCAAGGTCGCCGAATCGCCGGTCTTCGAGCAGGCCCGGTCGGCCGGGAAGATCGAGCGCCAGCCGGTGATCGCCGTACTGCGCCGCCAGCCGCTGAACGTTCTACGCGCCGCGGGCCTGCGCTTCGCCGAGAACAGCACGTTCTACATCCACACCACGTTCGTGCTGACCTACGGCACCCTCGTGCTCGGGCTCGCCCGCAGCGACCTCCTGCTCGCGGTCATCATCTCGTCCGCGCTGGGCCTGGTCAGCATCCCGTTCTACGGCTGGGCGTGCGACAAGTACGGGCGACGGCCGGTGGTGCTCTGGGGCTCGGTGGTGCTGCTCGCCATGAGCTGGCCGTACTTCTGGGCGCTGGACACCCGCTCGCTGTTCCTGATCGTGGTGGCGACGGTGATCGCGGTGAACATCGGCAACTCGGCGGTCTACGCGCCGCAGCCGGCCTACTTCTCCGAGCTGTTCGAGCCGGAGGTGCGCTACAGCGGGGCGTCGATCGGGGCCCAGGGCGCGAGCGTGTTCGCCGGCGGGCTGGCTCCGGTGATCGCCACCGCGCTGCTCGACGCCACCGGTGGCTGGGGCTGGATCGCGGTCTACATGTCCGCCATGGTGCTGATCACCATCGTCACGGCGCTGTTCTCGCCGGACCCGTACCTCGCGGCGCTCAAGAAGGGCGAACCGGTCCTGGTGTGACCCGGCCGTCCGTCGACGCCAGGATCGTCGGATGACCGTCGGCTCGGCACTGCGTGGTGCGTTGATCGACGACCGGGACGGGCCGTTGCCGGCGATGCTCCTGGCTCTCACGGTGCTGGCCGGCGTCGTCGACGCCGTCAGCATCCTCGCCCTCGACCGCGTCTTCGTGTCGTCGATGACCGGCAACCTCGTCTTCATCGGGATCGGGCTCGCCGGCGTGCAGGGGTTCTCGGTCTTCTCGCCGCTCGTGTCGCTGGGGTCGTTCGTCCTGGGGGTGCTGGCCGGGGCGTGGATCTGCCGGCGCTCGGGCGGGCACCGCGGACGGGCCCTGCGCAACGTGACGGTCTACAAGGCCGTCCTCGCCCTCCCGGTCACGATCCTCGTCCTGATCGTCGGCGATGCGCTCCCGGCCGGCGTCCGCACCCTGGTGATCGTGCTGCTCGCGGCCTCGATGGGCGGTCAGCTCGCCCTGATCCGCTACCTCAAGGTCCCCGACCTGCTCACCGTGGTGCTCACCCTGACCATGACAGGGGTGCTCACCGAGCGCGCCGCCGGCCGCGGCGACCCCAAGATGATCCGCCGCGGGCTCGCGCTGGTGGCCTTCACCGTCGGCGTCCTCGCCGGCGCGCTCCTCGTCCGGCTCGTCTCCGTGGGCGCCGCGCTGGCCTTCGGACTCGCGATCATCCTGGGCGTCGGGCTGACGATCCACCTGCTGTCCCGCCGCGAGGGGGCGTGGGCGACGCCGAGGTAGCCGCAGCGGGACCGCACTCCGCGGCCTACCCTCGGTGTCCGTGATCCCCGCCGCCGTCCGCCCCGCGACGGCCTGAGCCCAGGTGCTCCGCCGCGCCCGCATCCGACCCGCCACGTCCTTCACGACGGCATCGGTCTCGCTGGTCGCGATCTGCGCCGCGGCGGGGGTCCCCGCGCCGCTCTACGTCGTCTACCAGCAGACCTACGGGCTCTCGACGATCGCGCTCACGGGCGCGTTCGCGGTCTACATCCTCCCGCTGCTCGTGGCGCTGCTGTGCTGCGGCAGCCTCTCCGACCACCTGGGGCGGCGGCGCGTCGCCGTCCCGGCGCTCCTCGTGGGCGCGGTGGCGTGCCTGGTCCTCTCGACCGTGGACTCGGCGGCACCCCTGATCATCGGGCGCGCGGCCCAGGGCCTCTCGATCGGCCTCGCCCTCAGCGCGCTCGGCGCGTTCGTCGTCGACCTCGCGCCCCCGTCGCGACCCGGGCTGGCCGGGGCGATCACCAGCGGCGCGCCCCCCGGGGGCATCGCGATCGGCTCGCTCGCCTCGGGTGCCGCGGTGCAGCTCGCGCCGGAAACCGCCCCCACCGTGTCCTTCCTGGTCACGGCAGGCCTGCTGACGGCGGGCGCCCTGGCGGTGGCGGTGCTGCCCGAGACGATCGCGCGCCGTCCCGGGGCCCTGCAGTCCCTGCGACCGGTGGTCCGTGTCCCGTCGAGCGCCCGCCCGCTGTTCCCCGCGGTGTGCGTGCTCATCTCGGCGACCTATGTCCTCGGCGGCTTCACCCAGGCGCTCGCGCCGTCGCTGTCGGTCTCGGTCCTGGGCCGGCACGACCTCTTCAGCGGCGCGGTGGCCGTGGCCGTCTACCACCTCGCCGGTCCCGTCGCGGGGCTCGCGGCGAACCGCCTGCCCCCGTCGCGCGCGCTGACCGGTGGCGCGGCCGCGCTGGTGGTCGGGATCGCCGGCTACATCGCGGCCATCGCCGTCGGGAGCTTCGCCGTGTACCTCGTGGGCGCCGTGGTCGCGGGAGCGGGCTTCGGCGTCGCGTTCGCCGGCGCGATGCGGGTCCTGCTCGATCGCAGCCCGGAGGGCGCGCACGCCGGCACCCTCGCCGCGGTCTACCTGTTCTGCTACCTCGCGGCCGCGGTGTCGAGCCTGCTGGCCGGGGTGGCCGTCGAGATCTGGGGCCTCGCCCCGGTGGCGACGGTCCTCTGCGGCCTGGTCATCGCGATGGTCGCGGGTGGGGCGCTGGGGTCGGCGCTCCGACTGCGGACGGCGTGACCTCGCGCGGCTCGTCGACAGCGGGGTCGTCCTCGGACGCCCACCACGGGGTGGAGGGGACCGCCGCCCTCGCGATGTCGACACGCCGCCCCGGGGCCGGCAGGGCGAGCGCCACGTCGTGGGCCGCCGCGGCGCGCATCGCCCGCTCCGCGGGCTCCGCCCAGGGGTGGAACCCCAGCACGAACGTCGCCCAGTGGATGGGCAGCATCACCGATCCGCCGAGGTCGACGTGCGCCGCGACGGCCTGCTCCGGGGTCGTGTGCATGTCGGGCCACAGGTCGGCGTAGGCGCCGATCGGGAGCAGCGTCAGGTCGAACGGGCCGTGCTCGTCGCCCGTGCGGGCATGGGTCTCGCTCGGGCCGGTGTCGCCGCCGACGTAGACCGCGTGCTCCGGCCCGGCCACCTTCCACGCCGCCCACTGCGTGGTGTTGCGGCGGAAGGACCGGCCGGAGAAGTGGCGGCACTCCAGGCAGGTCAGGGTCAGGCCGGCGACGTGGACGACGTCCTCCCAGTCGCTCTCCACCACCCGCTCGGCCGGGACGCCCCAGGACCGCAGGTGCGCCCCCACCCCGAGCGGCGCGACGAACACCGCATCGGTGCGGTCGGCGAGCGCGGTGACCGTCGGGCGGTCCAGGTGGTCGTAGTGGTCGTGGCTGAGGAGGACGACGTCGAGCGCGCCCAGCTCCTCCAGCGACGCGGGGACCTCGTGCAGCCGGCGAGGTCCGAAGCGGGGCACCGGCGACGTGTACTCGGACCAGACGGGATCGATGAGCACCCGGCGTCCGTCCACCTCGAGCAGCACGGTCGCGTGGCCGAGCCAGGTGACAGCGAGCGCGGAGCGCTCACGCCGGGCGTCGTGCGTGACGAGCGGGATCGGGCCCGGCGGCCAGCCGCGGGGCGACCGGTCGAGCAGCATCGTCGCCAGCTGCCGCACGGTGAGGTCCGGCCGGGGCAGGCCGGGCTCGCCGTTGGCGAACGCCCCGTCGCGGGCGTGCGGTGACCGCGCGGCCGAGCGACGCAGCTCGGCGCGCGGAGCACCCATGTTGCGGCGGATGTGCCGACCGAGGGCAGCGAGGGCGAGCAGCGACGCGGCGACGGCCGCGCGCAGCACACCACGGAGCGAGCGGGGCACGGCTCGACGATACGGACGCGATCACCGGGCATCGACCGTCCCGCACCCGCGCGCCACGGAAGAGACGGCGGACGTCACACAGGCTCACGTCTTCCGTGTCTCCTGTCAGGAGATTATGTTTCGCTATACGACCCATCCGGTCCGAGAGAGAGGAACCGCCCGTGTGCGGGATCGTCGGACTCCACCTGCGTGACGCGGAGCTGTACCCGCAGCTCGGCCGCCTGCTGGAGTCGATGCTGTGCGGGGTCGTCGAACGCGGCCCCGACTCGGCCGGGGTCGCCGTCTACGGCGACACCCGCCGCTGCCCCGAGGGCCACGCCGCCGTCTCGGTGCTCCTGCCGCCGGGGGCGGACACGAGCGGGCTCTCCGTCGACGGGGCCCTCGTCACCCCGGCCGGCGACACCACGATCGTCGCCGCCCCGATCGACGTCGACACCCTGGTCGAGCGAGTGGTCGCGGCGTTCCCGACCGCGGTGGTCATCGGCTCGGGCCAGGACCTCACCGTCTACAAGGGCACCGGCCACCCCCGCGACCTCGCCGCGATCTACGACCTCGCGGACGCCCACGGCTGGCAGGGCCTCGCCCACACGCGCATGGCCACCGAGTCCGCGGTGACCCCGGCCGGATGCCACCCGTTCTCGGTGGGCCCGGACCAGTGCCTCGTGCACAACGGCTCGTTCTCCAACCACGCGACGATCCGCCGTGAGCTCGAGCGCGAGGGCGTGCAGTTCGACTCGGCGAACGACTCCGAGGTCGGCGCCCGCTTCGTCGCCTCCCGGCTGGCCCAGGGCGAGGACCTCGAGAAGGCGCTGCTCGCGCTGCGCGAGACGTTCGACGGCTTCTACACGCTGCTCGTCACCAGCGCCGACGGCTTCGCCGTGGTCCGCGACCCCATCGCTTGCAAGCCGGCCGTCGTCGCCGAGACCGACGCGTGGGTCGCCATGGCGTCGGAGTTCCGCGCCCTGGCCGGCCTGCCCGGCATCGAGTCCGCCCGCCTCTACGAGCCCGAGCCCGGAAAGGTCTACGCATGGACGCGCTGACGAACGATCGGCCGACCGACGACACGATCACGTTCGACCTCGCGTCGGATCCGGTCCGTTCCGGGGCTGGGGCGCCAAGCGCGCACTCCCCCACTTCGACGACCTGCTCTTCCTCGGCGCCTCGATGTCGCCCTACCCGCTCGAGGGCTACCGCGAGCGCTGCGACACCGACGTCGTCCTCGGCGACCGGCACGCGACGTACCCGTTGCACCTCGAGACGCCGGTGACGATCGCCGGCATGAGCTTCGGCGCGCTGTCGGGCCAGGCCAAGGAGGCGCTGGGACGCGGGGCGAGCGAGGTCGGCACGTCGACCACCACCGGCGACGGCGGCATGACCCCCGAGGAGCGCGACCAGTCGAAGACGCTCGTCTACCAGTACCTCCCCAGCCGCTACGGCATGAACCCGACCGACCTGCGCAAGGCCGACGCCATCGAGGTCGTGCTCGGTCAGGGCGCCAAGCCCGGCGGCGGCGGGATGCTGCTCGGCCAGAAGATCTCCGACCGCGTGGCGGGGATGCGGACGCTGCCCGCGGGCATCGACCAGCGCAGCGCCTGCCGCCACCCCGACTGGACCGGCCCGGACGACCTCGCCATCAAGATCCTCGAGCTGCGGGAGATCACCGATTGGGAGAAGCCGATCTACGTCAAGGTCGGCGCGACGCGGACCTACTACGACGTGAAGCTCGCGGTCGGCGCCGGCGCCGACGTCGTGGTGGTGGACGGGATGCAGGGCGGGACCGCCGCCACCCAGGACGTGTTCATCGAGCACGTCGGCATCCCCACCCTCGCCGCGATCCCCCAGGCGACCCAGGCGCTGCAGGAGCTGGACGTGCACCGAAGGGTGCAGCTCATCGTCTCCGGCGGCATCCGCACCGGCGCCGACGTCGCCAAGGCGATGGCCCTCGGCGCCGACGCGGTCGCCATCGGCACCGCCGCCCTGATCGCCCTGGGCGACAACGACCCCCAGTACGCCGCGGAGTACGAGGCGCTCGGATCGGCCGCCGGGTACTACGACGACTTCCAGGACGGCCGCGACCCGGCCGGCATCACCACCCAGGACCCCGAGCTGTCGGCGCGGCTCGACCCGGTCGGCGCCGGGAAGCGCCTCGCGAACTACCTGCGGGTGCTGACGATGGAGGCGCAGACGATCGCGCGCGCCTGCGGCAAGTCGCACGTGCAGCACCTCGAGCCCGAGGACCTCGTCGCCCTGACGATCGAGGCCGCCGCCATGGCCCGCGTGCCGCTCGCGGGCACCGACTGGATTCCGGGGCGTGAGCGATGAGCACCACCACCACCAGCACCGACACCGCCGAGGTCGTGGTCGTCGGCGGCGGCCTCGAGGGCTGCGCCACCGCCTGGGCGCTCGCCGAGCGCGGCGTCACCGACGTCGTCATCGTCGAGCGCTCCACCGTGGGCGACGGCGGGACGGGCAAGTCGTCCGGCGTCGTCCGCTGCCACTACGGCGTGGCGTCCCTGGCCGCCATGGCCACCCAGGCGCTCGACGTCTTCGAGAACGCCGAGGAGGTCCTCGGCACGGACGTCGGCTTCCACCAGACCGGCTACGTCGTCGGCGTCGGCCCGCAGAACGTCGAGGCCCTGCACGCGTCGATGGCGAACCAGCGCGCCGTCGGCGTCCGCACCGAGGACATCGACCGCGCCGAGGTCCAGCGCCTGTGGCCGGTGGCCGACCTCGAGCCCTTCGCCGCCTTCGCGTGGGAGGAGCGCGGCGGGTACGGCGACGCCTACCAGACCGCGCAGGCCTTCGCCGGAGCCGCGCGGCGCGCCGGTGTCCGGCTCCGTCAGGGCACGACCGTCACCGGGATCCTCTCGGCCGGCGACGAGGTGACGGGCGTGGCGCTCGCCGACGGCTCCCGGATCCACTCGCGCCGCGTCGTCCTCGCGGCCGGGCCGTGGTCGGTGCCGCTGCTCGCCGCGCACGGCGTCGACCTGCCGATCACCGTCCACCGCGAGCAGATCGTGCTCATCGACCCCGGGCAGGACCTCGGGCCGGTGCCGGTGTTCTCGGACCTGGTCTCCCTGCAGTACGTCCGGAGCGAGACGAGTGGCGGGGAGATCCTCTTCGGCAACTCCGACCTCGCTGAGCTCGAGCCGGCCGACCCCGACCGGTACTCCAACCAGGCCAGCTCCGACTTCCTCGACCTTGCGGTCGAGAAGGTCGGGATGCGGTTCCCCGGGCTGGAGAACGCGTCGATCGCCTCGACGTACGCCGGCTGCTACGACGTCTCGCCGGACTTCAACCCCGCGATCTCCGAGACGCCCGTCGACGGCCTGTTCGTCGCCGCCGGGTTCTCGGGCCACGGATTCAAGATCGCGCCCTCGGTGGGACGGCTGGTCGCCGACCTCGTCGTCGACGGCAAGAGCCGGGACGTCGACATCCCGGAGTCGGACTTCCGGCTCTCCCGCTTCGCCGAGGGCGACCTGCTGCGCAGCCCCCATCCCTACGTCGGGGCCGGTCAGATGCGGTGACGGCATACTCCTCGTAGGCGCGGGCGGTCGGAGGCCGATCGTCCGGGCCGGTCGCCGCACCCCGACCCGAGGAGCTTCATGAGCCGCCGCGACGTCCCCGGCCCGAAGGTGAACGGTCCGACGGTGGACCCGGCGGGCACGCACGCCGACGGTCAGGGAGTGGATCACGGCGGCCCGGCGGCCCGCGAGGTCGATCGCCCGGCGTCGCAGGAGGGCCGGCTCGAGCGGGCGATCGGCGCGGAGGTCCGCGCCCGGCGTCGGGCCTCCGGGGCGACGCTGGCCGAGATGGCGGTGCGCACCGGCATCTCGAAGCCGATGCTCTCGAAGATCGAGCACGCGCAGATCTCCTGCAGCCTCACGACCCTCGCCCGGCTCGCCGACGCCCTCGACATCCCCGTCACCGCCTTCTTCCGGGGCGCCGACGTCGACCGCGAGGCGGTGCACACGCCGGCCGGCGCGGGCGCCCGGATCGTCGCTCGGGGCACCCGCGTGGGTCACGACTACACGCTGCTCGGCGGCCTGCGCGGGCAGCACAAGCGCATGGAGGCGCACCTCGTCACGCTCACTGAGCGCAGCGAGGTGTTCCCCCTCTTCCAGCACCCCGGCACCGAGCTGCTCTACATGCTCGAGGGCCACATGATCTACAGCCACGGCGGCGCGAGCTACGACATGCGCCGCGGCGACGCGCTCCAGCTCGACGGCGAGGGCGTCCACGGTCCGACCGAGCTGGTGGAGCTGCCGATCCGGTTCCTGTCCGTCGTCGCCCACCCGGACACGGGCCCGCACGGCGACTGACGCGGCGTCCTCGCATGTGCCGGCCGGCCGTCGTCAGTTCGTCATCGTCTCGGGCAACCACAGGACCAGGTCCGGCACGAAGGTGAAGAGCACGACGAGGACCAGCAGGGCCAGGACGAACGGCCACACCCCGCGGAAGACGTCCTCGGCCCGCGCGCCGGTCGACCGGGCCACGATGAACACGTTCAGCCCGAGCGGCGGGGAGACGAGTCCGATCTCGGCGAGCAGCACCACCATGACGCCGAACCACACCGGGTCGTAGCCGAGCCTCTCGACCACCGGCAGGACGATCGGCACGGTCAGCGCGAGGATCGCCATCTGATCCATGAAGGCCCCGAGCACCAGGTAACCGACGGCGATACCGAGGAACACGACCACCGGGGGCGCCGGGATCCCCGCGATCGCGTCGACGACGTCGCCGGTCACCTGGCCCAGCGTGAGCACGTAGCCGAAGATGTGCGCCGACGCGATGATCAGCATGATCATGGCGGTGGAGCACAGCGTCTCCTGCAACGCCGCGCGGATGCCCGCAAGGTCGAGGCCGCCGCCGACCAGCCCGAGGACGAGGGCGCCGACCGCCCCCAGTGCCGCCGCCTCGGTGGGCGAGGCGAAGCCGAGGTAGATGCTGCCCGTGACCAGGACGAACAGGACGGCGACCGGACCGATCGCGGTCAGCGTCCGCAGCTTGGTCGCGAGCGGGTACCGCTCCCCGCGCGGCGCCAGGCCGGGACGTCGCCAGACCAGCAGCCAGGTCGTCGCGACGAGCGCGACGACCACGAGGGCGCCGGGCACGAATCCCGCGATGAGCACCTGGCCGACGCTCTCCTCGGCGACCACGGCGTAGAAGACGAGGATGATGCTCGGCGGCACCATCGCCGCGAGCGTGCCCACGACCGCCACCAGACCGTTCGCCAGACGAGGGTCGTAGCCCCGTCGGCTCATCTCCGGGACCGTCGTCGACGCGAGCGTGGCCGCGGCTGCGGTGCTCGACCCCGAGATCGCCGCGAACACGGCCCCGGACAGGGTGGTGGCCACTCCGAGGCCCGCGGGTGTCCGTCCGACCCAGGTCCGCGCGCTGTCGAACAGGCTCGTCGCCACACCGCTGTGCAAGACGAACTGCGCCATGAGGATGAACAGCGGGATCGGGGAGAGCGTGTACGCCGCCGCGGTGGTGTAGGGGGTGACCTCGAAGAAACCGGTCAACGCCGGGAACCCGCCGTGGAGGAGGAGGCCCACGCCGCCGGCGATGCCGATGGCGAAGCCGACGGGGACCCGGATGAGCAGCAGGACGAGCAGCAGGACGACCGCGACGAGAGCGATCATCAGTGACCAGCCTCCGCCGCCGGGGGCTCCGTCCGGGTCTCCCCCGCCGGCTCGGTCGGGTGGACCACGAGGTCGTGGAGCAGCCGCAGCAGGAGGACACCCGCGCCGAGCGGGACCATGATCGTCGAGGTCCAGACCGGCCAGGACAGCTCGGCGCCGCCCGGCGGTGGGATGTCCCCGTCCGCCCAGGCGCCGGTGGTCAGCGCGATCCCGCCCCAGGTCAGCGCCGCGGCGAAGAGCACGGACAGGACGCCGCCGACGACATCGCACCAGCGCTGCGCCCGCGGCGGCATCGCGCGGTACAGCATGTCGATGCGGACGTGGGCGCCCGCGCGCACGGTGTAGGGCAGGGCCAGGAAGAAGACCGCGACGAGAAGGTAGTCGGTGGTGAACGCGAACGCCCAGGCGATCGGCTGGCCCACGACGTAGCGCAGGACGACGCCGAGCACCACGAGCCCGGCCAGCGTCAGCAGGGCGATCGCGGCGACCGCCGCCAGCGCGTCCTCCACCCGCCGTAGCCCGGTGTCGAAACCCCTCACGGCGCGATCCCCGACACGGCCCGCTGCGAGGCGAGCAGGTCGTCGAGCGCGGCACGACCCGGCAGCCCCATCTGCTCCATGGCGGCGACCCACTGCTCGCGGACGGGAGCGACGGCCTCGCCCCAGCGTCGGGCCTCGTCCGGCGTCAGCTGGTGGAACGCGAGGCCTCCCTCACGCAGCCGCTGCTGGGCCCGCGCGTCGTAGGCCGCCACCTCCCAGCAGAGGTGCCGGGTCGTGTCGCGACCGGCCTGGTCCATGACGCCCCGCAGGTCCGGGGGCAGCTGGTCCCAGACCCGCTGCGCGAGCGAGTACGTGATCGTGAAGCTGCCCAGCTGCGCACCGAGCGTCGAGTTGGTGGCGGCTTCGTCGAGGCGGTAGGGCAGGGCGCTGAGCGGCCCCAGCACCGTGCCGTCGACGGTCCCCCGCGAGATCGCCTCGTACAGCTCGGTCACCGGCATGGCCACCGGCGCGGCGCCGAGGTCCTGCACGGTGCGGTCGATCGTGCCGCCCGAGGAGCGCAGGGTCAGCCCGACGACGTCAGCCGGGTCGGTGACCACGCGGCCGCCGCCGGTCATGACCTCGTAGCCCGTGACGACACCGACCACGAGCGGGCGCAGCCCGTCCGGCGCGAAGTCGGCCCGCGAGAGGACGCCGCCCTCGGCGAGCAGGGGCTCGAGCGCGAGCGCTGCGCGGCACGGGTCGGTGCTCATGCCCGGCAGGTCGGCGACACCGGAGAGCGGCAGCTGGGTGGAGACGTAGCCGGGCGAGATCATCGCGACGTCGATGACGCCCGCGTCGGCGAGGGTCACGAAGTCCTGCGCGGCGCCGAGGTTCTCCGACGGGTAGTACTCGAACTGCAGCCTGCCTCCCGAGAGCTCGGAGGCGCGGTCGACGAAGAACCGCGCACCGTCCCGGGAGAAGGGGTGCGAGGTCGGGAAGGAGTCGCCCACGACCAGCGTGTACTCCGCCGGCGGCCCCTCGCGCTCGGCACCGCATCCCGTGGCGACGAGACCGAGGGCGGCGAGCAGGGCGAGGAGCCGACTCCACCGGTGCACCATCGTCGTCACCTCGGTCGGCCGCCCTCGTGGTCACGGCGGTCCAGCTCGGCCCGCACTACGGGGCCGTGGCTGTCCAGCTCCGGGGCGTGCGTCGACGGAGCCGATCCGCTGCGCGAGAACCGCACCGGAGATCGCGCCTGACGTACGGTTCCCAGCCGCGGGTGTTCGCGGCGGGGGAAGAAGTCGACGGCGTCCAGGTGGGGGTCGTCGAAGAGGTCCGCGACCCCGTTGACCGGTGCGATCGGTACCTGCGCGCTCCGGCAGAGGTCGAGCGCCTCGTCCGTGGTCAGGGTGGCGAGGCACCCGTCCAGCCACTCGTAGAGCTCGTCGATGTACCGGCTGCGACCGGAGATGGTGGCGAAGCGCGGGTCGGCGGCGCGCTCCGGCGCGGCGAGCGCCTCGAACAGCGCCCGCCAGTGCGCGTCGGTGTAGGGCAGCACGCCCACCAGCCCGTCGCGCGTGCGGTAGGGGCGGCGGAAGGGTGAGTCGGTGCGCGGGTAGCCCGCCTCGCCGCGGGGCGGGTCGAAGACGTAGCCGCCCTGCTGCTCGACCAGCAGGAACTGGACCATGGTCTCGAACATCGGGACCTCGACCGCCTGCCCGCGACCCGACCGGGCACGCTCGACGAGCGCCGCGCAGATGGCGCTCGTCGCGAGCAGCCCCGTCACCTTGTCCGACACGGGGCTGCGGACGAACTGCGGGTCCCCGCGGCCGGTCTGGGTGGCCGCCAGCCCTGACACCGCCTGGATCACGTCGTCGTAGGCGGTCTGTGGCCCGTACGGACCGTCGGAGCCGTAGCCGTGCATGGAGCAGACGATCACGCCGGGGTTGACCCGGCTGAGGGTCGCGTGGTCGATGCCGAGTCGCTCGTCGGAGCCCGGTGGCCGGTTGTGCGCCACGACGTCGGTCTCCTCGACGAGGAGCAGGAGCCGGCGGTAGTCCTGCGGGTCGCGCAGGTCGAGGACCACGCTCTCCTTGCCGATGTTGGCGTTGAGGAAGACCGGCCCCAGCCCGTCGCCGTCCCGGTCGCCGACACCGCGGACGATGTCCCCCGACGGCGGCTCGACCTTGATGACACGCGCCCCGAACTGAGCCAGGACCATCGTGCTGAACGGCCCCATGAACGTGGACGTCAGGTCGACGACGGTGACGCCCGCCAGTGGGCCCCCGGCGAGGTCGGGAGGGGGCGTCGCGGAAGTCATGGCGGCCCCTTCCAGGGCCCCGAGTGGGCCGCGTCACCCCTGACGGACGACCTGACCGTACTCACGCGGTACCAGGAACTCCACGGGCGAGTGGTGTCCCGTGTCCCCGGTCCCGTCCGCTCGGCGCAGGGGTTCCCGTGAGCCGCGCCACTCCGGGCCGGAGTGTGCGGCGGCGTCACGGTCGATGGTCGCTGGACACCGACCGCACCCGACGGGACCACGACCATGTTCACCACCTACCGGCGGCGCCGACAGCTCTGGGCTGATCCGCCGCTGACGCCCGGGGGCACCGCTCAGTCGAAGATGACCGCGGCTCCCCGTCGCCGGAGGTCGGCGAGGACGTCCTTCATCGCCTGGAGCTGCTCGGCGGTGTGGCCCGTCCAGCCCTCGAGCTCGCCGACGACGCGGACGGGCTCGCGGGTCCGGTAGGAGCGGGTGGGATTGCCCGGCAGCTTCTTGTCGGTCACGTTCGGGTCGTCCTCGATCTCGCCCGTGGGCTCGATGAGGTAGATGCGCCCGGGCCCGTCGCCGGGCGCCAGCTCGGCACCCCAGGCCGCGGCGTCGAGCGTGGCGGTCACGTAGACGTGGTTCATGATCCGCCCCGCCTCGTAGTTCGACTCGCGTCCGGGGACCAGCAGGTCGCCGACCGCGAGGTCCGCCCTGGTCCCGTGCAGGAGGACGCCCGACTCGTGGACCTCGAACGGGGTCGGCCCGCTCGTCGTGTCCCGCTCTTCCGCCATGACCGCTCCCCCGTCCGCCGCCCACTCCCGCCCGCGGGCGGAGATTCTCCGGCGCCGGTGAGGGCTTGCCGCAAGCCCCGTCCTGCGCTATAAGTTGATCACGGCAGGAGCGTCACGGGCGGAAGCCGGTGTCGATGGTGAGGCGCCCGCCGACCGCCCGCGAGACGCACGCGCAGAGCCGGGTCGAGTCGTCCTGCTCCGCCGCGTCGAGGAAGACGTCGCGGTGGTCGACGACGGGGGCGTCGCCGAGCACGCCGACCGTGCACAGCCCGCACTCGCCGCGCAGGCAGTCCCACACCATCTCCACCCCGGCGTCGTGCAGGGCCGCGAGCAGCGTGCGGTCCCGCGGGACGTGCACGGTCAGGCCGTGGTCGCGGACCTCGACGTCGAACGCCTCGGTCGGGTGGCGTCCGGCGGTCCCGAAGGTCTCGGTGCGCAGCCGCCGCGCCGGGCGGCCCTGCGCGGTCCAGCACGCCCGCACCGCGTCGGTCAGCCGCGGCGGACCACAGACATACACCTCGCCGTCGGGATGCAGGCCTGAGATCTCGGCGGCGAGGTCGAGCCGCTCGCCGTCCTCGCCCGCGGCCGTGACGACGGCGTCGCCGAGGAGCCCGTGCAGGTGGTCGACGAACGGCATCCCGCCGCGCCGGCGCCCGGCGTAGGCCAGGCGCACCGGAGCCGCGCGGCGGGCCAGGACCTCCGCCATGCCCACCAGCGGGGTGATGCCGATGCCGCCGGCGACGAGCAGGTAGCCGGGCCGTCGCGGGTCGAGCTCGAAGTGGCTGGTGGGGTGGCGCAGCTCGAGACGGTCGCCCGCCGCGAGCCCGTGCACCCGGCGCGAGCCGCCGCGGCTGTCCGGCAGCAGCTTCACCGCGATCCGGTAGGCGCCGTCCTCGGGCGCCGCGCCGACCACCGAGTACGACCGCACCACGGGCAGCCCGTCGATCTCCAGCGCGAGGTCCAGGTGGCTGCCCGGCGGGTAGGCGCGGGCGCCGTCGTCGGGGACGAGCTCCACTTGGCGCACCTCGTCGGCCACGGCCCGCACGGCGCGGACCCGGGCGCCGACGAAGGTGCTGCTCACGACCCGCTCCGGGCGCGCTCGGCCTCCGCCCGCGCCCGCGCGACCTCGCGCTCCGCGCCGTCGCCGGGGTCGGCGCGGTGGTGCTCGGCGATGTCGCGCTCGGCCTGCGCGCCGGCCGCGGCGTAGGAGTCGTCCTCGACGGCCAGCATCAGGTCGATCATCCGGCGCGCCCACATCGCGCCGCCGTCGATGTTGAGGTTGTAGAACTCCTTGTCCGGGTGGGCGTCGATGGCCCGCTGCTGGGCCGCGAGCACCTCCTCGTCCTCGGCGAACACGCCGGAGACGCCGTCGCGCAGCAGCGTGGTGATCCGCTGGTCGCCCAGGGCGTAGTTCCGGGCGAAGGCCCAGAAGTAGTGCGTGGAGGTGGCCGACTCCGGGGTCATCGTGTTGAGCACGAACCCGTTGACGCCCTGCGAGCGGTCGCCCTCGGGCGCACCGGTGCCGGTCGGGGCGACGCCGACGTCGATGGCGATCGTCCCGGGCGGGGTGAAGTGGATGATCTGCCAGCGGTCGACGTTGGCGGCCGGCGCTCCGCGCCACTCGAGCTGCCGCGCCCAGAACGGCGGCGCCTCCACGTCGATCATCCAGCGGGTGACGGTCACCGTGCCCTTGCCGTGGGTCACCTCGAACGGCGACTCGGCCACCGACCGGTGCCCGATGCTGCCGCCGTGCACGAACGTCTCGTGGGTGAGGTCCATGAGGTTGTCGACGATCAGCTTGTAGTTGCAGTCGACGTGGATGAGCCGGCCGTCACCGGCCCACGCGGGGTCGTCGTTCCAGTGCAGGTCGGGGATCGTCGCCGGGTCCGCGTCGGCGGGGTCGCCGGTCCACACCCAGACGAAGCGGTGCCGCTCCGCCACGGGGTAGGAGCGCACGCGGGCCGACGGGTTCACCGTCTTCTGCGAGGGCATGAACGTGCAGCGGCCGTCGGCGTCGTAGCGCAGCCCGTGGTAGCCGCACATGACCTCGTCGCCCAGGAGCTTCCCCTCCGACAGCGGCAACAGGCGGTGCCAGCACGCGTTCTCCAGCGCGCGGGCCTCGCCCGACGGCGTCCGGAACAGCACGAGCGACGCCCCGGCCACGGTGCGCGGGAGCAGGTGGGCGCCCACCTCGACGTCGTAGGCGGCGGCGTACCAGGCGGCGCAGGGCCACTCGCGACGGGCGAAGGTCTCGGGCGCAGCGCGCAGCGGGCTGGGGGTGGCGGTCACGACGGCTCCTCGGTGGTGGCGGTCGTGGAGAGCGTGCGGACGCGACGCGGCCACCCGCCACGACCCCTCCCGGCATCCGGGAGATCGATGTCTCCACCGGGCCGCGCGGTGGTGTCATGACGGCGTGGTGGAGCTCGACGTGGACCCGTTCGCCCTCGACGTGCTCGCCGACCCGCTCCCGGTCGACGCCGCGATCCGCGAGGCGGCGCCGTTCGTGTGGCTACCGGCGCACGGCGTGTGGGCCACCGGGCGCCACGAGGAGGTGGCGGAGGCGTTCCGCGACCCGGCGACGTGGTCGTCCGCCGCGGGCACCGGGCTCACCGACATCCGGCGCGGGGAGACGTGGCGCCCGCCGAGCGTCCTGCTCGACGCCGACCCGCCCGCCCACACCCGCGCCCGCCGCGTGATGAACCGCGTGCTGCAGCCCCGCGCGCTCGCCGGGCTGGCCGAGCGCTTCGCGGCCGCGGCCGAGGAGGTCGTCGACGACGCCCTGGCCGCGGGCGAGGTCGACGCCGCGGTCGCCGTGGCCGAGCGGTTCCCGATGACGGTCCTGCCCGACGCGGTGGGCATGGCGCCCGAGGGCCGCGAGTACCTGCTGCCCTATGCCGACCTCAACTTCCAGTCGATGGGGCCGCCGGGGGTGCTGCGCGACGAGGCCGAGCGCCGCGGCGAGGGCGCCCGGGAGTACGTGGCATGGCAGATGCGTCGCGAGGCCCTGGCCCCGGACGAGATCGGCGCGGCCATCCACGCCTACGTCGACTCCGGCGACGTCACCGCCGACGAGGCCGCGCTCCTGGTGCGCTCCTTCCTCTCCGCGGGGATCGACACCACGATCCTGGCGTTCGCGTCGGTGATCCACGAGCTGGCGCGGCGGCCGGCGCAGTGGGCGGCGCTGCACGACGACCCGGGCCTCGCGCGGGCGGCGTTCGAGGAAGGGCTGCGGTTCCACACGCCGAGCCCGGTCATCGGCCGCACCGCCACCTGCGAGGTCCTGGTCGGTGACGCCGTCGTCGCCCCCGACACCAAGGTCCTGCTCATGCTCGGCGCCGCCAACCGGGACCCGCGGCGCTGGGACGACCCCGGCTCGTTCGACCTCCACCGACGGGCCGCCGGCCACACCGCGTTCGGCGCGGGCGTGCACAACTGCGTCGGCCAGGTGATCGCGCGGATGGAGGCCGAGGCCCTGCTCGGGACCCTCGCCCGGCGGGTCGCACGCCTCGAGCCGGCGGGCGACTCCACGCCGCGTCTGTCGAACTGGCTGCGCGGCTTCGCGTCGGTGCCGGTCCGGTTCGTCCCCGCCTGAGCCCCATCCGCCCTTCCGGCATCCGGAAACGTGTGTTGGGCCGATCACAGAGCGTCCCGCAGACTCCGACGCGCCCTCGAGCACACCCGGAGTTGACATGGACGTCACCGACCCGGCGCCGCCCGCCACCGCGCTGCCCACCACGGCCCTGGCGGCCGCCCGGAGCGCGAGCACCGGCCCGGTGGTGGCCCGCGCGCTCGGGCTGCTCGCCGCGTTCTCCGACGACCGCCCGACGATGACGCTCAGCGAGCTCGCCCGCCGCGCCGAGGTGCCGCTGTCCACCGCGCACCGGCTCGTCGCCGAGCTCGAGGCCTGGGGCGCGGTCGAGCGCAACGGCGCCGGGCGCTACCAGATCGGCCTGCGACTCTGGGAGGTCGGCGCGCTCGCGCCGCGCGGACCGGGGCTGCGCGAGCGCGCCCTGCCCTACCTCGAGGACCTCTGTCAGGTCACCCGCGAGAACGTGCAGCTGGCGGTCCGCGAGGACGACGAGGTCGTCTACGTCGAGCGGCTCGCCGGCACCCGCGCGGTCGGGGTCCTCACCCGGGTCGGCGGCCGGTTCGCGCTCACCGCCACCGGCGTGGGGCTGGTGCTGCTCGCCCACGCCCCGGCCGACGTCGTCGAGCGGGTGCTCGCCGGGCCGTTCCCGCGCCACACGCCGTGGACGCTCTCCGACCCTGCGCGCATCCGGGAGGCGCTCGCCGCGGTCCGCGAGCGCGGCTACGCCGTCAGCGACCGGCAGGTCACCGCGGACGCCGTCTCCGTCGCCGCACCGATCCGGGACGCCTCCGGCGAGGTCGTCGCCGCCCTGTCGGTGGTCGCGCACCGGGGCACGCCGCCGGTGTCGGTGCTCGCGCCGCTGGTGCGCACCAGCGCGAGCGGCGTCTCGCACGCCCTCGCCGCCCGCCCGGGTCGCCGGCCCGCGCGCATGCCCGCCTGATCGCCGCCCGATCACCCCTACTGCCCGCTCCCGACGCCCGAGGAGGGCCCCGTGACCACCACCCCGCCCGACGCCGCACCACCCTCGGGACGCGAGGTCCGCAAGGTCGCGCTCGCGAGCCTCGTGGGCACGTCCATCGAGTGGTACGACTTCTACATCTACGGCCTCGCCGCCGTCACGGTGTTCGCGCCGCAGTTCTTCCCGAACGTCTCGTCGCTGACCGGCACGCTCGCGGCGTTCGCGACGTTCGCCGTCGGGTTCCTCGCCCGCCCCATCGGTGGCGTGGTCTTCGGTCACCTCGGCGATCGGATCGGCCGTAAGGCCACGCTCGTCACGACGCTGGTGACGATGGGTGTGGCCACCACGCTCATCGGTGTCCTGCCCACCTACGCCACGATCGGTGCGCTCGCCCCGATCCTGCTCGTGGTGCTGCGCCTCGTGCAGGGCTTCGCGGTGGGCGGCGAGTGGGGCGGGGCGGTGCTCATCTCGGTGGAGCACGCGCCCGAGTCCAAGCGCGGCTTCTACGGCAGCTTCCCCCAACTCGGGGTGCCGCTCGGCCTGATCGCCTCCAACGCGATGTTCCTCGTGCTCGCCGCCTCGATGTCCACCGAGGCCTTCGGCTCCTGGGGCTGGCGCATCCCGTTCCTGCTCAGCGCGCTGCTCGTCGGCGTCGGGCTCTACGTGCGTCTGCGCATCGAGGAGAGCTCGGAGTTCGTCGCGGTCAAGAAGGCCGGGTCGATGGCCCTGCCGCTGGCGTCGGTCCTGCGCAACCACTTCCCGCAGGTGCTCTGCGGGATCGCGATGTTCACCGGGATCACCGGCATCGGCTACATGGCCGCCACGTACTCCATCCAGTACGGCACCAGCTCGCTCGGGCTGCCGCGGGCCGCGCTCATCGGCGTCGTCCTGGTGGTCGCCGTCATCGAGGTGCCGATCATCCTGTGGTTCTCCGCGGCGTCCGACCGGTGGGGGCACGGCCGCACGATCCTCTTCGGGGCCCTGGCCACCGCCGTCGTCGCCGCGGCGTTCCTGCCGCTGCTCGCGAGCGGGTCGTTGATCCTCATCGCCGTCGCGGTGGCCGGCGCGCGCTGGGCATCGGCCCCGATGTGGGGACCGTCCGGGGCCCTGGCCGCGGAGTGCTACCCCGTCGCGATCCGCTACAGCGGCGCCTCGGTCGGCTACCAGCTCGGGTCGATCGTCGGCGGTGCGCTCGCCCCGATCATCGTCACGCTGCTGCTGGCCTCGCCGCTGGGCATCGTGGGGGCGTCGGGCTACCTCGTGATCATCACCCTGCTGACCGGCGTCGGCGCGGTCGCCGCGTCCCGGCTGATCGCCCGCGCTCCCGCCGCCGAGAAGGCCGGCGTCTGAGCTACAGGCCGAGCATGCGCGTCGCGTTCTCCTTGAGGATCAGCGGCCGCACCTCGTCCTTGATCTCGAGCTTCGCGAAGTCGGCCTGCCACCGGTCGGGGGTGAGGACGGGGAAGTCGGAGCCGAACAGCACCTTGCGCTTGAGCAGCGAGTTGGCCGCCTTCACCAGCTGCGGGGGGAAGTACTTCGGCGACCAGCCGGAGAGGTCGATGTAGACGTTGGGCTTGTGCGTGGCGATCGAGATGGCCTCGTCCTGCCACGGCACCGAGGGGTGCGCGAGCACGATCGTCAGGTACGGGAAGTCGGCGGCGACGTCGTCGATCAGCATCGGGTCCGAATACCGCAGCTTGATGCCCCGGCCCCCGGGCAGGCCCGCGCCGATCCCGGTCTGCCCGGTGTGGAAGAGCGCCGGGACGCCGAGCTCCTGGATCGTGTCGTAGAGCGGGTAGAAGCGCACGTCGTTCGGCTCGAACGCCTGCAGGCTGGGGTGGAACTTGAAGCCGCGCACCCCGTGCTCCTCGACGAGGCGCCGGGACCGCGCCACCGCGGCCTTGCCCGCGTGCGGGTCCACCGAACCGAACGGGATGAGCACGTCGGGGTGCTCGGCGGCCTGGTCGGCGATCTCCTCGCTGGACAGCGGCGGGTGCCCGGTGCCGGCGGGCGCGTCGACGGTGAACACGACCGCGGCCGTGCGTCGGGCGCGGTAGTGCTCGGCGATGTCGGCCACGGTCGGTGTGCGGTCCTGGTCGGCCCGGAAGTACTTCGCCGACGCGTCGAGCAGCTCCTGGTCGACGGAGAAGCAGCCGTGGCTGTCCTGCTCGACGTGGACGTGCACGTCGATGGCGTCCAGCTGGTCGAGGTCCATCAGGGTGTCCTCACGGGAGAGTCGGCGGCGGGCGGGGTGCGGGGCTCGGCGAGCGCGTTGAGGCACCGTTCGAGGGCGCTCGCGAAGGACGAGGCCCCGTCGTCACCGAGGGCGGCGATCATCCGGCCCTCGACGTCGTCGACCGCCCGGTGACACGCGAACAGGGCCTCCTCACCCTGCTCGGTGAGCCAGGCCCGCAGGATCCGGCGGTTCTCCCCGTCGACGCGACGTTCGATGAGCCCGTCACGCTCCATCGCCGTCACGAGCAGGTGCATCGCCTGGGGGGTGACGTAGTGGCGACGCGCGAGCTGCGCGGACGACAGCCCACCCCGGCGCTCGAGGAGCGACAGCGCCGTGTACTGCTGCAGCGACATCCCGAGCGGCCCCAGGACCTCCTCCATCCGCGACCGCTCGGCCATCTCCAGGCGCTTGACCAGGTACGTCAGGCGCTGACCGCCGGCGACGGCGGTCCGGGTGGCGGGTTCGGTCACGTCCGCACCATATCAAGGAACTTGATGAAGGACGTGGCCTTGACCACCTTCGGGGGCGCTCTCTAACGTCAAGTTCCTTGATATGCCGCCGGTCCTGCGGCCGTCTCACGCCACGAGCAGACAGGGGCACCGCCATGACGCAGACCCACCGGTCGGGGCCACAGCTCCGCCGAGCCGTGCTGTCGAGCTACCTCGGTAGCGTCATCGAGTACTACGACTTCCTGCTCTACGCGACGGCCTCGGCGCTCGTGTTCAACAAGGTCTTCTTCTCGAACCTCGACCCGCTGGTGGGCACGGTCGCGAGCTTCGGCACCCTCGCCACCGGCTACTTCGCCCGGCCTCTGGGCGGCGTCGTGTTCGGTCACTTCGGCGACCGGATCGGCCGCAAGAAGATGCTCGTGCTGAGCATGACCATCATGGCCGTGGGCAGCACGCTGATCGGCCTCCTGCCCACCTACGCCCAGATCGGGGTGTGGGCGCCGATCCTGCTGGTGCTGCTGCGCGTCGTGCAGGGCATCGCGATCGGTGGCGAGTGGGGCGGCGCGGTCCTCATGTCGGCCGAGCACGCCACCTCCCGGCGTGGCCTCTGGGCCAGCTTCACCAACGCGGGCGCGCCCAGCGGCCTCGTGCTCTCCAGCCTCGTGCTGGCGGCCTCGGCCTCCTTCACCGGCGAGGCCGCGTTCCTCGTCTGGGGCTGGCGCATCCCGTTCCTGCTCAGCGTCGTGCTGCTCGCCGTCGGCCTGTTCGTCCGCCTCCGCGTCGCGGAGACCCCCGTGTTCGAGGACGCCGCACGGGCGAAGCCGACCTCGCCGCCGCTGATGGACGTCCTGCGGCACCACCCGCGCAACCTCCTGCTCTCGATCGGCGTCGGGTTCGCCGCGTTCGCCGTCCAGGGCACGCTCACGACGTTCGTCATCTCGTACGCCGTGCAGGCCGGCTTCCCCCGCCCCACCGTGCTCAACGCGCTCACCCTCAGCTCGGTCGTCGCGATCTTCGGGATCATCGGCTTCTCGGCCCTGTCCGATCGCGTCGGCCGGCGGCCGGTGGTGCTGGCCGGTGCCGCCGCGACCGGCCTCTTCGCCTTCCTGCTCTTCCCGATGATCGACAGCGGGGCGGTACTGCTCCTGACGCTCGCGGTGGTCATCGGCCAGGGGGTCCTGCACCCCGCGATGTACGGGCCTCTCGCCGCGCTCTACGCCGAGCTCTTCTCCACCCGCTCCCGCTACACCGGCGCGTCGCTCGGCTACCAGATCGCCGGGATCGGCGCGGGCATCGCGCCGGTCGTCTTCGCCTCGGTGCTCGCCGGCGGCGGCGGTTCCGTCACCGTCGCGATCCTCCTCGCGGCGTGCTGCCTGCTCACGATCGTCTGCACGGTCGCGCTGCGGGAGACGTCGTCCGACGACCTCGCCGACGACCCGGGTGTCACCGCGTCCGACGCCGTGACCCGCTGAGGCGCGATCGACCCGTCGAGGGGTCGGCGCGAACCGTGTCCTCAGGACACGGTCCGTCGGCACGGTGGCGCCGCTCTGTCCGAGCTCGCCAGTCGGTCAGTCGGTTCTGAGAACCGCCAATCACGCGGGAGGCATGCGAGAATCCGGAACTGCGCCGTCCGGACTACGGTGATCGGCTACACACCGCTCACGCGAGAACGGAGACCGCCGGTGACCCTGGTCCTGGACGACGACCTCTTCGACGCCCAGTTCGTCCGCGCTCTCGCGTACACGCGCTCCGGCGGCGCGGAGATCGGCGAGTGCGTGGAGACCGCCCGGCGGATCACGAAGACCGACGGCGAGCTCTGGTACCGCGAGTGGCTCGCGACCGCCGAGCGCGCCGAGCAGGCGGCGGTGGCGAGCACGGCGGCCGGAGACTCGCCGGCGGCACGGGACGCCTACCTGCGCGCCTCGAACTACTACCGCACGGCCGGGCTGTTCCTCATGGGCACGCCGGTGGACGACCGGCTGCGCAGCAGCGCGCACAAGCAGACGGAGACCTTCCGGGCCGGTGCGGCGCTGCTGGCCTCACCGCCCGAGATCCTCGCGATCCCCTACGAGGGCACCACGCTGCCCGGCTACTTCTTCCGCGCCGGCGACGCCGGTGACGACACGCCCCGCCCGACCGTGATCCTGACCAACGGCTACGACGGCACCGTCGAGGAGCTCTACTTCGCCAACGCGGTCGCGGCCCTCGAACGTGGGTACCACGTCCTCGCCTTCGACGGCCCCGGACAGGGCTCGGTGATCCTCGACCAGGGGATCCCGTTCCGCCCGGACTGGGAGAACGTCGTCTCGCCGGTGGTCGACGTCGCGGTGGCCCGCCCCGAGGTGGACGCCGAGCGGCTCGTGCTCATCGGCTGGAGCTTCGGCGGCTACACCGCGCCGCGGGCGGCCGGCGGCGAGCACCGCCTCGCCGCGTGCGTCGCCGACTCCGGGCCCTACGACCTCTACGACACCGTCATCGCCCGTATGCCCGGAGTGCTCGCCCACCAGCTCCCCGACGGCAACCGCCTCGTGCTGTCGGTGCTGGAGAAGGCCCTCGAGTCGACCATGAAGAAGCCTTCGGCGGGGTGGGCGCTGCGGCGCAACCTCTGGGTGCACGGCGTCGAGGACCCGATGGCCTACGTCGAGCTCGCGCGGGAGTACACGATGAAGGGCCGCGAGCACCTGGTGCGCTGCCCGACCTTCGTCTGCCGCACCGCCGGCGACGACATCAGCGCGGACGCGCAGAAGCTCGCCGACCACCTCACCTGCCCCACCGAGTTCGTCGAGTTCGGCCACGACGACGACGTCACCGGCCACTGCGAGATGACCGGCCGCGCGGTGTTCCACCAGCGCCTGTACCGCTGGCTCGACGGTGTGCTCGCCGGTCGCTAGACGCCCGTGCGCACGGAGTCGTGCCACGGGATCACGAGCTTCTTCACCGTCGTGACCGCGACGTAGAGCAGGGACCCGAGCACGGCGAGCAGCACGATCACCGCGAACAGCCGTGGGGCGTCGAGGGCGTTGAGGCTCGAGACGACGAGGTAGCCGAGGCCCTCGCTGCCGCCGAGGTACTCCCCCACGATCGCGCCGATCACCGAGAACACGATGGCGACCTCGGCCCCGGCGAACACGTAGGGCAGCGTCGTCGGGAGCTCCATGTTGCGGAACGTCGACCAGCGTCCGGCGCCGAGCCCGCGCATGACGTCCCGGTGACCGCTGTCGACCGAGCGCACTCCCAACATCACGTTGAGCATGATCGGGAAGAACGCGAGCAGGGCGGCCATGACGATCTTCGAGGTCGGCCCGAAGCCGAACCAGATGACGAAGATCGGCACGAAGGCGACCTTCGGCACGACCTGCAGCGCGACCAGCGCCGGCTGCACCGCCCGCTGCAGCCAGGCGACGCGGCCGAGCACCGCCCCGACGGCCACCCCCACCAGCAGGGCGATGCCGAACCCGGCGATCACCTCCAGCAGCGTGACGCCGATGTGGCCCCAGATGTCGTCGCCGGCGAGCAGGTCGCCGAGCGCCCCCGCGACGGCGGCCGGGGCGGGGAGGATGAACTCCGAGACCCCGACGACGGAGACGGTGAACTGCCAGATCCCGAGGAGGGCGAGCAGCATGAGCGGCCCCGAGACCCAGGGCAGCCGCCGCATCCAGGGCGCCTCCGTCTCGCCCGTCGGCTCGGCCGGCGACACCGCGCCGTCGGTCCTGCTCTCGATGGTCGTCACGGCTCAGTCCTCCTGGTCCAGCTCGCGGCGCAACGCGACGACGAGCTCGCCGAACCCGGCGGTCGCCTCGACCTCGACCGCGCGGGGGCGGGGCAGGTCCACCGGGGTGATCGAACGGATGCGGCCGGGCCGCGGTGTCAGCAGCACGACGCGGTCCGCGAGGAACACGGCCTCCGAGATGGAGTGCGTCACGAACACCACCGTCGCCCCGGAGACGGCGTGGATCTGCTGCAGCTCGAGGTTCATCCGGTCCCGGGTCATCGCGTCGAGCGCACCGAACGGCTCGTCCATGAGCAGGACCGACGGGTCGCAGGCCAGGGCCCGGGCGATCGCCGCGCGCTGGCGCATGCCGCCCGAGAGCTCGCGCGGATGGGAGTCCTCGAAGCCGGTGAGCCCGACCGTCGCGCACAGCTCGATCGCGCGGGCCCGGCGCTCGCCGCGGGACACCCCGCGCAGCTTGAGCGGCAGGGCGACGTTGTCGACGACGGTGAACCAGGGGAACAGGTTCGCCTCCTGGAAGACCAGGCCGAACTCGGCGAACACGGCGTCGTCGCGCCGTCCGCCCACCCACGCGGAGCGCCCACCGGCCTCGACCGTGCCCCTGGTGGGGGCGAGCAGCCCCGAGAGCACCCGCAGCAGGGTCGTCTTCCCGCACCCCGAACGCCCGACCAGGGAGACGAACTCCCCGGCGGCGATGTCGAGGTCGATCCCCGAGAGGGCGTGCACCTCCCCCCGGCGCGTCGGGTAGACCTTGTCGACGCCCGCGACGCGGAGGCCGACGGCCCGCGTCGCCTCGGGGGGCGCCGCCGGAGAGGGCTCCGACCGCCGGACCACGGTCTCCTGGGTCATGGTTGCTCCTGTCCTCGCGGTGCTCATGGGTCCGGCCCTCAGGAGGTCCCGGCCGGCGGGATCCCCGTGTCCAGCCACTGGGCCGGGTCCAGGCCCGGGGGCAGCTGGCCGATGCCCGTGATCTCGTCGTAGGTCTGCCGCCAGCGCTGCGGGGAGATTCCCACCGGGGTCTCGCCCGCGGTGTAGGAGTCGACGTAGCCCGCGAGCGCCAGCCGCGCCGTCTCCGGGTCGCTCAGCGCCGGCACCCGGTACTTCGACGAGATGGCGGCCATGGTGGCCTGGAAACCGTTCGCCTCGTCGGCCGCGATGAACCGCACGGCGTCGTCGATGGCGGCCATGTAGCGACGCAGCTTGTCCCGCTCCGCCGGGTCCTGCGCGGTCGCCCGGGAGGTGGCGTAGACCTGCGCGCCCGCGGTGATCGCGTCGGCGGGATCGAAGACCACGGCCTGGGGCCGTGTGCGCTGCAGCTGCACGGAGGTGTCGAGCGAGACGATGTAGGCGTCGATGCGCCCCGAGGTCAGCAGGTCGAACACCCCGGGGGCGAGCCCGACGACCTGGCGGCGGACCTCGGCGGGCGGCACCCCCGCCGAGCCGGCGACGAGGTCGAGGGTGATGGAGCTGGTGCCGCCCTCGGACGGGGTGCCGACGAGCTTGCCGCGGAACTGCCCCGCCTGCGTGATCGGGTCGTCGGCCGCGGAGACCATGCGAATGGTTCCGCGGTGGATGACCTCCCCGAAGGCGACCAGCGGGGCGTTCCTGTTGCCGGCCGCGATCATCGTCTCGATGTCGCCGATGCGGGTCACCTCGGCCGATCCGGCGAGCACGGTCTGGATGGCGGGCGCCGAGCCCTGGGTGGTCTCGAAGGTCACGTCGAGTCCCCGCGCCGCGAAGAACCCCTGCGTGTCCGCGATCAGCTCGGCGGAGTAGGACAACGACTCCAGCGGCAGGATGTTGAGGAACGTCATGCGCTGGCGGCCGTCGTCGGTGGTGTCGCCGCCGCCGCAGGCGGTGACCACCGCGCACGCGGCGAGCACCACGGCGAGCAGGCGCAGCACCCGTCCTCGTCGGACTCGGATGGGGGTCATCGGGGAGCCTCCTCGCGACGGTGCGGTCGGGTCGTGGGCGGTCGGGTCGTGGGCGGTCGGGTCGTGGGCGGTCGGGTCGTGGGCGGTCGGGTCGTGGACGAGCGGGTGGGGGCCGGAGCGCCCCGTTCGAGCAGGAAGGTCCTCGCGTTCCCGCCGAGGACGGCGGCCCGGTCGGTCGGACCGAGCGCGGCCAGCAGGCGCTCCGTGCCGTCCCCGTGGACGTGGGGGTGATCGCCCGCGTAGAGGACGAGCGAGGCCGGGTCGAGGATCTCGAGGGCCTCGGCGAGCTCGTCCGGGTCGGCCGGCAGGTGGGCCGGGGTCGAGGTGAGGCGGACCTGCTCGCGCAGGTACTCCGAGGGCGGGCGGGTCACCCAGGGGACCTCGCGCCAGATGCCCTTCCACTCCTTGTCCAGGCGCCAGAGCAGCGGTGGCAGCCAGGAGAAGCCGCACTCGGCGACGACGACCCGCAGCGTGGGAAGCCGGCCCAGCACCCCCTCGACGACGAGGCTGGTCAGCTGCCCCTGCGCGATCTGCCCCTGGGCCAGGTAGTCCTGCAGGTAGGTGTGGGTGAACCCCGTGGTGGTCGCGGCGGAGCCGGCCCGGCCCCAGGCGTGCAGCCCGGCGACGAGGCCGTGCTCGGCGACCGCCTCGAGCACCGGCAGGAACCGGCGGTGCCCGTAGCGGTGGTCGTGCCCGCGCACGGGCAGCACGACCTGCACGAACCGGGGGTCGCCTGCCCGGCGGTGGATCTCCTCGACGGCGGCCTCCGGATCGCCGGACGGGACGGCGATGCTGCCGCGCAGCCGGGGGTCCTGGTCGAGGAACGTCGCGGTGACCCAGTCGTTGAGGGCCCGGCACAGCGCCGCGTCGTAGTAGGGGTTGCGGCTGACGTCGAACGCGGAGGTCGCGCTCAGGACCGCCACGTCGACGGGCGCTCCGCCGGGAGCGGGCGCGTCGAGCACCTGGGCACGCAGGGTCGCCACGTCGGCGGGCGCCGGGGCCGCCACGGCGCCCGGCGGGTAGGCGCCGGCCTGCGTCGGGTCCAGGCGCAGCGCGGCACCCTCGACGTAGTCACGCCAGTAGGCGGGCAGGTACGGCGCGAGGTCGGCCAGGGACGCCGGGGCGACGTGGGTGTCGGCGTCGACCGCTCCCCCGGCGCTCACGGGGCGTCCCCCGGCAGGTCGACGCCGTAGAGCGCGGCCGCGTTGTGGGCCATGATCGGGCGCCGGACGTCGGTGGGGAGCACCCGCAGCGCGGTCACCGGGTCGTCGAAGTCCCAGTGCGGGTAGTCCGAGGCGAACAGGATGCGGTCGGTCAGCCCGGCGTGGCGCAGCGTCGTCGCGAGGTGCGCGAGGTTCTCCGGCTCGTCGATCGGCTGGGTGGTGAACCAGCAGCGCTCGCGGACGATCTCCGACGGCGGGCGGTGCAGCTCCGGCACGTCGTCGCGGAACACGGACCACGCGGAGTCGAGGCCCCACAGCAGCGACGGCAGCCAGGTGATCCCGCCCTCGACGAGTACCAGCCGCAGGTCCGGGAGCTCGTCGAACACCCCGCCGGCGACGAGCGAGGTGAGAGCCATGGCCATCGCGTTGCCGTACCAGCCGTGCTGCTCGAGGTAGAACGACGGCCAGCCGTCGCCGCGGTGGCCCTCGGTCCCGCCGAGGTGCATCCCGATCGGCAGCCCGGCCGCGGCGGCCGCGGCGTAGATCGGCCGGTACTTGGTGTCGGCGACCGGCAGGTGCGTGCCGCTGGGGAAGAGCACCTGGACGAAGCGGGGGTCGCCCGCGCGCCGCTCGATCTCGGCGATCGCGTGCTCGGGCGACTCATGGGGGATGCAGATGCTGGCGCGCAGCCGGGGCTCGGGATCGAGGAAGTCCGCGACCTGGATGTCGTTGAGCGCGCGGCACAGGGCGGCGGCGTACGAGGGCTCCTCGGCGCCCCAGGTGTGCCCCTGCAACGGGATCAGCACGCCGGCCACCAGGTCGTAGGCGTCGAGCAGCTGCTCGCGCAGCAGCCCGAGGTCGCTGCCGGGCGGGCCCGACGGCGGGTGGGCGTCGGCCCGCATTCCGCCGTTGCGCACCCGCGGGTAGATCGCGGGGGGCGGGGCCCCGCGCACCCCGAAGCGCTCGTAGCGCCGCCGCCAGGGCGCGGGCAGCTCGACGGCCAGCCTCGCCGGGACCACCGCGGGGTGGATGTCCGCGTCGACGACGAGGGTGCGGGGGCGGCGGCCCGCGGGTCGTGGCGCGGCGGGACCCGGCCCCCCGGCGGGGGCGTGGGTGCCGGGCGCGGAGACGGTGGTCATGCGGTCTCCTCCGGGTCGGTGGGGCGACGTGCGGCGGTGTCGACGACGACCACGCGGTCCTCGACGGTCACCGCGTAGGTGTCGGCGACGTAGGGCCCTGGGACGCGCCCGGTGGCCGGGTCGACGGCGACGACCTCGGTGGCATAGCTGCGGACCGGCGCCTCGCCCGGGCCGAAGTAGGACCGGCCGGTGGTGACGTCGTACTCCCAGCCGTGCCAGGGGCAGGCGACGAACACCCGGTCGGGGTCGAGCGCGACCTCGCCGGGCGCGCCGGCCACGGCGAGCGGCGCGGCCCGGCCCCGGCAGAGGGGCCCGCCCTGGTGCGGGCAGTGGTCGGCGAGCGCGTGGTACTCGTCGCCCACCCGGAAGATCCCGATCGAGCGCCGGCCGACCTGCACCACCCGGTGCTCGCCGGGCGCGAGCTCGTCGGCGCCCATCACCGCGACCTTCACTGCTCCTCCTCGGTGCGCGCCAGGAGCTCGACGACACCCGCGGTCGCGTCGAGCCGGACCCGATCGCCGGTGCGCAGCACGGCGACCGGGTCGTCGTCGAGGTCGGCGAGGGCGGGCACCCGGGTGACGACGGCGCCGAGGGCGGCCTTCGTCGTGGTGACCGCGAAGATCATCCCGATCGGCGCGGTGCCGAGCAGCCGCGTGGTCTGGAAGAAGCCCGACCAGCCGGAGGAACCCTTGGCGCCGGGGAAGACGAGGATCCGGCCGGTGAAGCAGACCCCGGCGAGGGGGTGGCGCGCCTCGGTGATCGTCCCGGTGGCCGGGTCGATGCCGCCCCAGCCCGAGATCGTCTCCGGCGAGACGAGCACCTCGCCGGTGACCACGCCGGGCACGACGGTCCGGCCGCGCAGCACGACCCGGGACGGAGCCGGTCGCAGGCCGGTCACGAGAGGTCCCCGCGCCAGCGGCCGGTGACCGCGGCGTCGACGCACTCGGCCGTGGTGCCGAACCACGCCTGGATGCCGAGGATGGCGGGCAGGTAGTGCGCCTGCTTGGCCGAGTCCGTGGCGAACACCCGGGTGCCGACGGGCGCGGCGCGCGACATGGCCGGGCAGGAGTCGGTGAGCACCCGGCCGCCGGCGGCCTCGATGACGGCGGTGTGGCCGGAGCGCTCGGCAACCACCGCGAGCGCCCGCGGCGCCATGATCCAGAGCTGGGTGCCGTCGGCCAGCCGGCGTCCGTCGAGGGCCCGGGCGACGTCGTGGATCTGGTCGAGCGACGCGTGCGGGCAGCCGAGCAGCACGAAGTCGACGTCGGTGTCGCCGCCCTGGTCGTTGAGCCGTTCGTAGGCGGCCCGCTTCTCGGCCTCGCCGAACACCACCGGCTCGGGCACCCGGCCGCTGCCGAACGCCGCGGCCACCGTCGGAGCCTCGGGTGTCACGCCGACGACGTGGTACATCTCGACCCCGCCCGACGACGCCGCGGCGGCGCCGAAGTGCTTGAGGTCGGTGAGATCGGGCAGCGCGTGGTCGCCGGTGATCACCGGGCGGGCCTCCTGCACGACGTCGCCGACGGCGTAGCCGAGCAGCCCCCAGTCCCGGAACGAGGCGACCGGCGTGTCCACCCGCACCAGGTGCGTGCCGAGTCGGTGGGCGTCGTGGTGGTTGCCCCAGCACGGGATGCGCCCGGTGAGGCTCGCGGCGCCGGTGGAGGCGCCGCCCTCACAGTTGGTGCGGGCCCCGAGCACGCTGTTGGCGTAGACGACGGCCGACGACTCCATCCACGCGCAGTGCTCGCCGCGCACCGGGAGATTGCCCACCTGGTAGGGCGTGCAGGTCGCGAGCACCGACACCCCGCGGGCGCCGACGAAGGCCTCCCCGTCGGTCTGGAGCTCCACGAACTCCGGCGGATAGGGCACCGTGCCCACCGAATCCGGCCCGAAGCCCTGCTGCAGCTGGCAGGTCGGCACGGCCATCGGCGGGATGGGCAGCGTCTCGTCCGCGTCGAGGTTGATGATCGAGAACGCACGGTCCCAGCCGCCCTCGGCGACCAGCCGGGCCTTGACCGGCGAGGGCTGGGTGGTGGTGCCGGCGACGTTGCGGACGGTGCAGAGACGCTCGGCGTCGAGGGCCTGCCCGTAGCGCACCAGGAGGTCCATCGCGGCCGCCACCGCCGGGCCCTCCGCGCCGTCGCGCATGCGCTGCTCGTCGTCGGTGAGGATCATCGCCAGGCCCGGCTCAGTCATCGAGGTTCTCCCGGATGCGATCGCCGAGCTCGGCGGCCCGGCCGGCGTGCACCGCATGCACGCTGCCGTCGGAGCCCGCCATGTCGAGGGCGTGGGCGGCGGCGTGGCCCATCGCGGCGCAGGGCCCCATCACGCGCACGCTCGACAGCGCGGCCGCGTCGCCGTCCGCACAGCGCCCGGCGACCAGCAGGTTCGCGACATCGGGCGGCGCCATCGAGCGCAGCGGCACGTAGTGCAGGTGGTCGTCCCCGAAGGTCTCCCACACATAGCCGTCCGGGGTGTCGTGCAGCTCGATGGGCCAGGCCGTGCGGGCGACGGCGTCCGGGAAGCGGACCCCCGCCCGGACCTCGTCGACGGTGAGCTGGTGGACGGCCTGCACCCAGCGGGTCTGGCGACGCCCGGGCAGCCCGTAGGAGCGCACGGCGGCCTTGCCGAAGACCTCGGGGAACTCGGCCCGCAGGAACTCGACGACGCGATCGGCCTGGGCCTTGCCCTCCAGCTGGGCCTCGGCGGCGGCGAACGGGTCGAGGGGCGCCTCGATGTGGGTCATGTTCAGCACGGCGGTGCCCCGGCCGGGGAAGAAGAACGCGAGCCCGTCGTGGCGGCGCAGGCCGTACTCGGCGGCCTTCGCGCCGACGCGGGCGGAGAGGTCCGCGGGGTCGGGAGGCTCCGACTCGTCGAGGTGTTCGACGACGAGCTGCTGGCTCCCGTAGATCTCCCGGTCGGGCAGGCGGCAGGGCAGCCCGGCCGCCCAGCACAGGGCGGCGTCGCCGCTCGCGTCGACGAAGCCGTGGGCACGCACGTCGACGGGCCCGTAACGGGTCGCGAATCGGGCGCCGACGACGCGGTCGCCCTCGCGATCGACCCCGGCGAGCGACGCCCCGGTGAGCACCTTGATGCCGTGGGCCCGGACGGTGTCCTCCACCCACCGGCCCAGGCGGACCTCGTCGTAGCCGACGGTCGTCGTGTGGCCGACGCGGTAGAACAGGTCCCCGCTCGCGCCGAGGTCGGCGAAGATGTCCTCGAGGAGCCCGTAGGTCAGCCGGCGGTGCTGCGGCGCGTTGCCGAAGACACCGCAGAACAGGCCGATCAGCGAGTTCACCATCTGGCCGCCGAGCACCGGCAGCGAGTCGACGAGGACGACGTCGCGGCCGAGCTTCGCCGACTCCACCGCCGCCGACAGCCCGGCGATGCCGGCCCCGACGACACAGACGTCGGCACGGACCCGGTGGTCGGCCGGCTCGGCGGGATGGGCCGGACCCTCCCGCACCACCGTGCGGACCGGGAGGTCGGTGAGCGGGTGCGGCATGTCACGCACGCTAGGCAGTGCTCTGGACCACACGGAAATAGACAACCGGCCTGCGCGGGCATCAGCCGCGTGAATACCCCCAGCTCAGAGGCTCACAGCTCCGCCGACAGCTCCACGAGCAAGGACCGCAGCCAGCGGTGCGCGGGGTCGTTGTCGAGGTCGGCGTGCCACCAGAACCGCTCGCAGATCGTGCCCGCGCCGTCCTCGCCGTCGGTGCCGGGGCACTCGCGGACGACCAGCCCGAGGCGGGCGGCGACGTCGCGGGCGAGCCGTTCCTGCACCAGCGCGACCCGGTCGGTGCCGGCGACGAGGTGGGGTACGGCGAGGTAGCTCTCCACCCGCACGCGGGTGTCGGGCTCGACGCCGAGCCGGGTGAACTGGCGGGTGATGGGCGCCGCGGCGGAGAACCCACGCTCGGGGGCGAAGGGCACGACCCATGGCATCACGGCCAGCCGGGCCGGGGTCAGCTCCTGGTGCACGGCGGGGTTCGCGGCGTCCATCAGGAGCACCCAGCGGTCGGTGAAGAGGTCGACCGAGCGCAGGTCCGGGCGGTCGAAGCGCGCGGCGGGCGGCGCGATCATGCCGTCGATGAGCCTGATCGTCTCGCCGATGTCGGCGGAGAACGACTCGCGCACGAGCCGCAATCGCAGTTCCACCCCGGGCGCGCGCCGGGCGAGCGCCGCGGACAACGCGGTCCCGAGGACGGCGACGGTGTAGTCGGCGATGAGCAGGCTGAAGCCGCGGCGCGAGGCCCGGGGGTCGAAGTGGTGCCCGGTGCCGAACAGGCGCTCCGCCGCCGTGCAGACCCCCTCGACCTGGTCGGCGAGCTGGATCGCGAGCGGCGTGAGGACGTAGCCGCCCGCGTGCCGCGTGAGCAGCTCGTCGTCGAAGTGGCGACGGAGCCGGGACAGCGCGGCGCTGGCCGCCGGCTGGGAGACCCCGATGCGGGCGGCGGCCCGCGTGACGTTCCGTTCGCGCAGCAGCTCCCGCAACGACACCAGCAGGTTGAGATCGAGGTTGGCCAGGTGGGCCGACGGTGCCCGCACGGCGTGGAGCCTGACCGGCGACGGACGCCGGCGTCCAGGGCCGTCGGCCTGAGGCCGCCGACGAGACGCTCGACCGCGAGGCGAGGACGTTCGGGCAAGAGAGGCGTTCTCCCGAGCATTCTGTCCGGCCGCTCGGGCTGCCAGTGTCGTTCCACATCCTCCCGATCGGGAGCCCATGAGTGGAGGTTTCGATGCTCGACACCGTGAACGAACGGCCCGACGGAATCGGAACGGTCGAGGACGACGTCCGATCCGCGATCGAGCGGTACCACGACGCCATGAGCCGTCACGACATCGATGCCGTGGTGGCCGCTTTCACCGAGGACGGTCTGATCGATTGCACGCCTCCTCCGGACGGCGAACGGTACGTGGGTGCCGAGGAGATCAGCATGTTGTTCCGGCAGCTCTTCGACTCGGACGAACGAGCCTTCGAGACCGAAGAAGTGATCGTCGCCGCGGACCGCGCCGTGGTGCGGTGGCGTCACAGCTGGGTCGATGTCTCCGGGCGACCGGGGCATGTGCGCGGCGTCGACGTCCTCCGCGTCCGCCACGGACGGATCGCCGAGAAGCTCTCCTACGTCAAGGGCTGAATCGTGCGACGCGCGCCGTGACCGCGCCGCCAGGTCCCGGGCGCCAGTCCGACTTCGCGTTTGAAGGCTCGGTTGAACGCGGCTTCGGACTGATAACCCACCGCCGACGACACCTGTGCGACGTTCACCGTGCCGGTCTCCAGCATCCGGGCCGCCAGCTGCATCCGCCACCGAGCGAGGTACTGCATCGGCGAGAATCCGGACGTAGGCACTGAATCGCTGAGTGAAGGCCGACCTCGACATTCCCACCCCCTGCGCGAGACGTTCGACGGTCCACGGCTCGGCAGGGCGGCCGTGCATGAGCTGCAGCGCTGCCCCGACCTGAGGGTCGCGGACACCGGCCAACCAGCCGCGTGCGACTGCCGGCAGCAGTTCGATGTGGTTTCGGATCGCCTCGACGAACATCAGCTCCGCGAGCTTGGCCAGCATGGCCTCGCTCCCGGAGGTGTGGGTGCTGCTCGACCGCACTGCTGCGTCGATGAGAGCGGCGACCCATTGCCGGCTCCTCTCCGACACCGGCGCGTGCACGAGCCGCGGTAGTGCATCGAGGAGAGGGTTGAACGGCCGCGCGTCGCAGCCCAGGAAGCCACAGACGAAACGGGTGCGATCCGCTCCGGGGTCCCCGGTCATCGTGACGTAGAAGGGGAGTGCCCTGTCGTCGGGACGGTGATAACGGTTCGGATCGGGTTTCCCGCGCATCCCGGGAGCCGAGGCGATGATGTTGGCGTCCCCGCGCGGAAAGACCACCATGTCCCCCGCCGACAACGCCACGGGATGGTCGGATCGATCAACGACCTCTGCCCAGCAGGTACCCTCGGTCACCACGTGAAAGCTGATCACGTGCTGCGGTCCGGCCAGGACCCGCTCACCGATCGTCGCGATGCTGGGCGTCTCCGTCGCGAAGGGCGCGCCGGCGTCGACGTCGAAGAACACGGCCCCGGTCAGCCGGACCGCCAGCAGCACGTCGGACAGCACATCCATCGCGCCTCCCGGGACGACTCATCATTCCGACCGGACGGGCGAACAGCACGGCGCTCGAGATCCGGGCAAGAGTAACGGAGGCCGGCCCTACGATTCGTGCTCGAAGCTCCTGGCCCGAACCGTGGCTACGCCATCGAGGCGTGACTCGACGGATCGCCGATGGTCTCGTCGAGAAGGTCGAGCACCGCCCGCCACGCCCGGGCGGTGTGGGCGGGGTGGTGCGCCACCCCGGGCACCGTGGGCATCGTGTGGGCCGTCCCCTCGGCCGGAGAGCCGTCGGGGTGGGTCGGCGCGGCCCAGAACGCGTGCTGGGCCCCGCCGTAGACGTGGACGCGCCAGTCGACCCCGGCGTCCTGCAACGCCGCCGTGAACGCCAGGACCTGGTCAGGAGTGCACAGCGGGTCCTCCGAGCCGGTGGCGAGCAGCAACGTGGCGCCGACCGCGGCCCACTCCTCCGCGCGGGCGAGGGGCAGGCCGGGATGGACGACGGCGACGCCGCGGAACGGCGCCCCGGAGCGGGCGAGCTCGAGGACGACGGACCCGCCCGCGCCGTACCCGAGGGCGGCGAGGCGGCCCGGGTCGGCACCGGGCTCGGCGAGCAGCACGTCGAGCGCGGCGTGGCCGATGGCCCGCATCCGGTCGTGGTCGCCGATCAGCGGCAGGACCCGCGCCAGCATCTCCTCCGGAGCCCCGCCGAACCACCAGCCGCCGTGGTAGTCCATCGCCAGGGCCAGGTAGCCGCGCTCGGCGAGGTGGTCGGCGCGCCGGCGCTGGAAGTCGTCGAGACCGATCCCGTCGTGGCCGATCAGCACCGCGGGCCACGGTCCCGCACCGTCCGGTCGGGCCATGTGTCCGACCATCGCCAGACCGTCGGCATCGTACGTGACCTCGCGCGTGGCGACCATGCGCCGACGTTAGCCAGCGTGCCGCGCGCGGAGGCGAGGGTTCGCTACCGGCCGAACGGGCCGAGGCGCTCCGGAGCGCGTCCAGGCAGGTCACCTCGGGGCCGTGCCACCACGACTCACTGGCTGGTGAAGCCACCGTCCATCACGAGCGTCGTCGCCACCATGTAGCGCGCCGCGGGGTCGAGCAGGAACCGGACCGCGGTGGCGAGGTCGGACATCCGCAGCATCCGCCGGGCGGGGATGGCGGCGAGCGCCTGATCCGGCGTGGCGTCGACGTGCTCGAAGAAGCGCTGGAACATCCCGCCCGGCACGTCGGCGGCGATGAACGCCAGCGCGTTGACGCTGATCCCCTCGGCGGCGAGCTCGATACCGGCCGACTTCGTCAGCGCGTCCACGCCGCCCTTCGACGTCCCGTAGAGGCCGTTGCCCACCGCGGCGGTCAGCCCGCTGGTCACCGACGAGACGTTGACGATCGCCCCGCCGTCGCCCTGGCGCCGCATCGCCAGCGCCTCGTGCTTGAGGCAGCGGAAGACCCCCACCAGGTTGACGTCGAGGACCTCCTGGAACGTCGCGACGTCGGCGTCGAGCAGGGCCATGGGAGCCTCGGTGCCCGCGTTGTTGACCGCGCCGTCGAGGCGCCCGAAGCGCTGCATCACCTCGTCGACCGCGGCGGCGACCTCGGACTCGACCCGCACGTCGGCGTGCCGGTAGAAGGCCCTTCCGCCCGCGTCGGCGATCCGGGCGACGCACTCGTCGCCGTGCTCGTCGTCCACGTCGATCACGGCGACCGACGCCCCGTGCGCGGCGAGATCGATGGCCAGGGCGCGGCCGACGGCGGTCGCACCCCCGGTCACCAGCACCGCGCGACCCTCGACTCCCGCCACATCGCCTCCCCTCCGCACGGGGGACGCACCCGCGGAGTCCCGGCGAGTGATCCTCACCAACGGCGATCGGGGGCGCAAGCAGCCCATCGTCGAACGAGGCATCGACCGAACTCTCGAGCAGCGCGGACACCTCCGGCTCCCGCCCCGACGTGGGTGGAACACGCCGATGAACGACTTCCGAGAGAGCGAGACACCGCCGCCGTCAGTGCACCGCGGCCTTGAGCGCGACGATGGTGGAACCCACGAGGATCGACGCGACGGTCCAGGCCACCCGGACGGCCGGTCGACGGTGCGTGGTGCGCCCGGCGAGGGCGCTGCAGAGTCCGAGCGCCGCGACCCCGACCCAGAGCGTGATGTCGATGCGGGTGGAGAGGTCGACGCGCAGCAGCGCCAGCACCAGCAGGACGGCGGCGGCCACGAGCCCCGGAACGGCGGCCCACGAGCTGTGCTGCAGCGCCGCGCGGACCTCGTGTGCCCACGGTGCCGCGACGCCGGTGTAGGCGCGGCCCACCACCTCGGCGTACGCCTCGGCCAGGAAGATCACGATGCCGGTGCCCGCGACGGTCAGCGCCGTCACCCACGGACCCGGCTCGTGGTCGCCGAGGTAGGCGAGCACCGACATGGCGATCACGGTGCCGTAGATCGCGGCACGGACCCGGCCGGCGGCGGCGTGCTCGCCTGACCTCGGCGGTGTCGTGGCGGTGCGTTCGACCATGCCGGAAGAGTAGGGCGGCCGGCGTCGGAGATGACTCCCTCGTGGGGGATGAGCGTGGCCGGACCGCCGCATGTGCCACTCATCCCGCGCGGGTGAACCGGATCGCGGCCCGAGTTCCTAGCGTCACGGGCATGTCAGCCCGCGCTGGACACAGCCGCGCGCCCCGTTCCACCCGCTGATCGCGCCGAGGCGCCGCCACCTGCCCAGGAGCTCTGCACCATGCTGATGACGGACGGATCCCGCGGCGGCGACGTCTCGGACCGGCGCGACTTCGCCGACGCCGACCGCGGCCTGGTCGGGACCCTCGAGCCGATGGTCGTCACGGCCGCGGACGGCCGCGTCGTGTGGGACATGGACCAGTGGTCGTTCCTCGACGCCGACTGTCCGGACACCGCCGACCCCAGCCTCTGGCGGCAGGCACAGCTCACCGCGAAGCACGGGCTGTACGAGGTCAGCGAGGGCATCTACCAGGTCCGCGGCTTCGACATGTCCAACATGACCCTCGTCGAGGGCGACCGCGGCATCATCGTGATCGACCCCCTGATCTCGGCCGAGACGGCAGCCGCGGCGCTGGCGCTCTACCGACGGCACCGTGGCGACCGGCCGGTGTCCGCAGTGATCTACACCCACGCGCACCTCGACCACTTCGGCGGCGTGCTCGGGGTGGTCGACGCCGACACCGACGTCCCGATCCTCGCCCCCGAGCACTTCCTCGAGCACGCGGTGTCGGAGAACGTCTACGCCGGCGTCGCGATGCTGCGCCGCAGCTACTACTACGCCGCGATCCACCTCGCGAAGAGCCCGACCGGAACCCTGGGCATCGGCCTCGGCGCGGGCGGGTCGACCGGGACCCCCGGACTGATCGCTCCCACCCTCGAGATCACGCACACCGGCCAGGAGGAGACGGTCGACGGGGTGCGGATGGTCTTCCACATGACCCCCGGCACCGAGTGCCCGGCCGAGATGAACCTCGCCTTCCCCGACAAGCGGGCGCTGTGCATGGCGGAGAACGCCACCCACAACTTCCACAACCTGCTGACGCTGCGGGGCGCGCAGGTGCGCGACCCCCGCATCTGGTCGCGCTACCTGGCCGAGGCCATCGACCTCTTCGCCCGCGACAGCGACGTCGTGTTCGCCTCGCACCACTGGCCGACCTGGGGGACCGAGGACATCGTCGCCTACCTGACCCAGCAGCGGGACCTCTACGCCTACCTGCACGACCAGACCCTGCGGCTGATCAACCAGGGCTACGTCGCCGCGGAGATCGCCGAGATGATCGAGATGCCGCCGGCCCTGGAGAAGGCCTGGCACACCCACGGCTACTACGGGTCGGTCAACCACAACGTCAAGGCGATCTACCAGCGCTATCTCGGGTGGTACGACGCGAACCCGGCCCACCTGTGGCAGCACCCGCCCGAGGCGGCGGGGAAGCGCTACGTCGCGGCGCTGGGCGGCCAGGAGGCCGCCGTCGCCACCGCCCGGCGGTTCGGCGCCGACGGCGACCTGCGCTTCGCCGCCGAGCTCGCCAGCCACGCCGTCTTCGCCGATCCGGACGACCGGGCCGCGCGGGAGGTGCTGGCCGAGGTCCTGGAGCAACTCGGCTACGGCGCCGAGAACGCGACGTGGCGCAACGCCTACCTGACGGGCGCCCACGAGCTCCGCGCTACGTCGATCGGGCACACCGAGCTCGACTCGTCGGGGATGGCGCCGGCCCTGACCGTCACCCAGCTGTTCGACTCGGTGGCCATCCGCGTCGTCGGGGAGAAGGCGTGGGAGGAGAGGTTCGCGATCGCCTGGACCCTGAGCGACACCGGCGAGCACTTCCACATGGAGGTGAGCAACGGCGCGCTCATCCACCACCCCACCGTCGCGACACGGGACGCGGACCTGGCCGTGACGCTGACGCGCCCTCAGCTGCTCGCGCTGCTCTCCTCCGGCACTTCGGACGGCATCGAGCTGGCCGGGGACGCGGGCGTCCTCGCCCGCCTGAACGCGTTGACCGACGCGCCGGACCCCGACTTCGCCATCGTCACGCCCTAGCCCGGACGTCGGGCCTTGATCGCACGTGACCGCTCAGTCGTGATGAGGGTCCGAGAGCGGCGGCGAGAAGGGCGTCTCGATCCCGGTGGTGAGGTCGAAGGTGCTGCGCGGCTGGGTGGCGATGTCGGTGCCGTAGATGTGGAGCGACACCGCCTCCTGGTCGTCGAGGGCTTCCACGACGTGGATGGTTCCGTCGGGGATGATCGTGACCGTCCCGACGGGATTGACCTGTGAGGTGACTTCGTCGAGCTGGACACGGCCGGGCGCGCCGTTGCCGTTGACACGTCGGAACCACGTGTCGCGCTCCCGGCCCCGGTAGGTGCCGACGACGGCCCAGGCGCCGTGGTTGTGGACGGGGGTCTGCGCGCCGGGCGCGAACACCACCGCGAGCACGGACAGGCGTCCGTCGGGAGCACGGTAGAGCGGATAGGCCTTGCCGACGGGGTCGCCGTCGCGCTGTTGGCAGGCCTGGTCCAGCCAGTCGCCGTCCTGTGCCAGCGCGTCGGCGAGCACGTCACGGATCGGCTCGGGGCCGAACTGCGCGCCGGCTCCCACGGCCCGGAGGCGGTCGATCAGCGCGGTGACGCCGGGCCCGAAGCTCGGCTCCACGGGGCTCCCCATGTCGACCTCCCACTATGATGTGGGTCACAGCCTAGCGCAGCTCAGGGCACCACGATCAGCTCCAGGGGAAGGGCGAGTGGCTCGTCGGGTGCAGCTCGCCGCGCTCGTAGCGGGCGAGGCGGAAGGGCTCGAGCAGCTCCTGGGGCTCGCCGAGCAGCTCGCGGGCGACCAGGGCGCCGACACCGATCATCTTGTAGCCGTGGTTGGAGTCGGCGATGACGTAGGCGTTCTCCCGGAACGTGTCGAACACCGGGAAGCTGTCCGGGGTGAAGGCCCCGATCCCGCCCGAGGGTTCCTTGCGGTAGATGTCGCGGCGCCCCTCGAAGCGCTTGTGACAGGCGGCCAGCGCGGAGGTCCACATCCGCACGAAGTCCTCGCCGACGACGAACTCCGGGCTCGACGTCCCGTACGGATCGACGGCGACGGAGTCGGCCGGACGTCCGATCGGCTCGGGCGAGGCGCCGCCCTGCACGCCGCCGAAGTGGAAGTCGGGCTTGTAGTAGATGCCCCAGATCTGGTCGGTGATCAACGTGCCGTCGACGTCGTCGTACAGTGGCGCGTCGGAGTCGACGTGGATCACCGGCGGGAACTCGCCGCGGTTGTCCATGAACTCCTGCGGGTCGACGTCGAGGATCCCCTCCTGCAGCGCCCAGTAGGTCCACATCGGCGCGTCCGGGATGACACGTCCGTCGGGCGTCCGGACGGTGACGGTGCTCGGCAGGTCGAGCATCGCCCAGAGGTCCCGGACCCACGGGCCGGCCGCGGCGACCACGTGCTCGCACTCGATCGCCCCGGCGTCGGTCTCCACCGCGGCGACCCGGCCGCCGTCGATCCGCATGCCGGTGACGGTCACGCCGGTCGCGATGGTCACCCCGGCGTTGCGCACCTTGTCCGCCAGACCCCGCAGGGACGCCACGTTGTTGGCGTACCCCCCGCGCTTCTCGTGGAGGATCACCGAGACGCCGGGCGCCTGCCAGTCCGAGAACATCTCGTGCATGTACTCGTGGCAGGCGTCGACGCCCTCGACGAGCACGGACTCGTAGCCGATCGCCTGCTGCTCGGCATGGATCTGCACCACGTCGTCGCGCATCGCGTCGGGAGCGGCCTGGATGTAGCCGACACCGTGGTACGAGAACGCCTCCGGGTCGGACTCCCACACGTCGACCGAGTGCGCCATGAGCCGGCGCATCGCGGGCTGGAAGTAGTTGTTGCGGATCACCCCGCACGCCACCCCCGAGGCGCCCGCGCCGATGTCGGTCTTGTCGACGACCAGGACGTCGCCGCCGTCCCCGAGCCCGCGCTCCCGCAGCTCCGTGGCGAGGTGCCACGCGGTCGACAGCCCGTGGATCCCGGCGCCGACGATCACGTACCGGGCTTTCGAGGGGACGTTCATGGCTCTCACCTGTTCGGTCGTGTGGTGGTTGCTAGGCGAAGGAGGCGACGGGCGCGCCGAAGACGCCCTCGTCGGGGACGACGCCGAGACCGGGACCGGTCGGCACCGTGATGTGTCCCTTCTCGACCCGCACCGGGTTCGTCGAGTCGTAGTGCCCCTCCATGAACGGCTCGGCCAGCCAGACGCCCTCGAGCAGGCGCGGGTGGACGGTCGCCGCGATGAGGGCGCAGGCGGCCGCGATGATGTCCCCGCCCCAGGAGTCGTCGCAGGTGTGGGGCAGGGAGCGTGCCTCGCAGATGTCCCGGACGGTGGCCATCGCGCCGAGTCCGCCGAGGCGGGTGACCTTCAGGCCGAAGCCGTCGCACACCCCGAGCGAGATCGCCCGGAGCACGTGGCCCACGGACTCGGTGTTCTCGTCGAGGTAGACCGCGTGGTGCAGCTGCGCGCGGATCGCGGCGATCTCCTCCATGGTGTTGCACGGCTGCTCGAGCACGAGGGGGATGTCGGCACACTCGCGGCTGAGCCGGAGGGCGTCACGGGAGGTCAGCGCCCGGTTGGCGTCGACGGCCAGGCGGGTGCAGCCCGTCGCGTCCCACACCTTCCGGACCGTCTCGATGTCGACGTCGACCGGGCGGCCGCCGACCTTGACCTGGAGCCGGGGATAGCCCTCGGCGATCTTCTCCACGGCGATGCGGGCGACGTCGTCCGGCTCGCCGACCGTGAGCGAGTAGTAGGCGTCCACCCGGTCGCTCGTCGCGCCGCCCAGGAGGTCGCACACGCGCATGCCGTGGGCCTTGCCGACGAGGTCGTGCACGGCGATGTCGATCGCCGCCTTGGCGTAGGCGTGGCCGTTCAGGAGCCCGTGCAGCGCCCGCTGGATCGCCAGCGGACCCGTCACGGGAAGTCCGATCAGCCCGGGCGCCATCTGTTGCAGCGCCGCGCGTGCCCCCAGGGCATGCGACGGCGCGTAGGTGGGGCCCACCGGGCACGTCTCGCCCCAGCCGGAGACGCCCGTGTCCGACACGATCTCCACGATCGTCGAGTCCAGCGCCGTGTACGCGCCCTCGGACAGGCGGTAGACCGCGCCGCTCAGCGGAAGATCCTTCTGGTACACGTGGACCTCGGCGATGCGCATGGCTCAGAGAATCCAGCTCCAGGCGCGGGCAGCCGCGCTCCGCCCGGGAGACGCAGATGAACAGCGTGTTCTGGTCCGCCTTCTCCTCGTCGGTGAGCAGCGAGTCGCGGTGCTCGGCCCGGCCGGCCAGCAGGGGCGTCTCACAGGTGCCGCAGGTGCCCTCCCCGCACGAGAAGTCCACGGGCAGTCCGCGGTCCTGCGCGACCTCGAGGATGCTCCGGTCCGGGGGGACGACCAGGGTGACGCCGCTGGCCGCGAACGCCACCTCGAAGGTCTCGTCGGCGCCGTTCGTCTCGATCGTCCGCGGCGTGAACCGCTCGACGTGGAGGCTGCCGGCGGGCCACGCCGTCATCGCCGTGTCCAGCGCGTCGAGCATCGGCTCCGGCCCGCAGGCGTAGACGAGCGTGCTGGGACGGGGCGCCATCAGCTGGCCCCTGAGGTCGAGGAGGCCGACCTCGTCCTGCGGCGCGAGCACGACGCGGTCGCCGTACCCCGCGAGCTCGGAGCAGAAGGCCATCGAGGTGCGGGTGCGCCCGCCGTAGAGCAGCGTCCACTCCGCTCCCGCGGCCTCCGCCGCGGCGATCATCGGCAGGATCGGGGTGATCCCGATGCCGCCGGCGACGAACACGTAGCGCGGCGCGGGCTCGAGCGCGAAGTGGTTGCGCGGCTCGCCGACGTCGACGATGTCGCCGTCGTGCAGCTTGTCGAACACGTGCTCCGATCCCCCGCGGCTCTGCGGTTCGCGCAGCACGCCGAGGCGCCACCGCTGGCGGTCATCCGGGTCGGAGCACAGGGAGTACTGGCGGACGAGGTCGTCGGTGAGGGTCACCTCGACGTGCGCGCCCGGCGCCCAGGCCGGGAGCTCGCCGCCGTCGGCGCGGCCGAGGATGAGGGACACGACGCCGTCGGCCTCGTCGCGGCGCTCATGGATCATGAGGTCCATCGCGGGTCTCCGTCCTCAGCGCATCTGGCCGGCGCCGACGTAGGGGTGGGGGCTCCGGAGCAGGTCGCCCTCGGCGAAGCGGGAGAGCCGGAAGTCCCGGGCGGGGATGTCGGCGTCGGAGCTCGTGCCGTCGGCGACGAGGTCGGCGACGAGCCGCCCGACGGCCGGCGAGATCTTGTAGCCGTGCCCCGAGAAGCCGGCGGCGACGACGAGTCCGTCCAGCGGGGCCGCCGAGATGACGGGGTTGAAGTCGGGCGTGACGTCGTAGCAGCCGGCGTAGCTCGCGGCGATCGCCGGATTGGCCAGACCGGGCAGGCGGTCACCGACCTTCTCGACGGTCAGGTCGACGAACGACGTCGTCGCCCGGTTCGAGTACCGGTCGGGGTCGGCCGGCTCGAGGATCGACAGGTCCGAGTTGCCGAACAGCAGCGTGCCCGCACCTTCAGGCCGGATGTACTGCAGCGAGACCAGGTCGGAGAACACCGGGACGGGGCCGAGGTCCTGGCCGGGGTCGACGAGCACGATCTGCTCGCGGTGCGGGGTGATCGGCAGCTCGATGCCGTGCGCGGCGAGCAGGCCGACCGACCACGGGCCGGCGGCGAGCACCACGTGCTCGGTCGCGATCGCGGTGCCGTCGGCGAGCTCGACGCCGGTGACACGGTCGCCGGACGTGCGGATCGCGGTGGCGGTGGTCCCCTGCCGCAGGCGCGCACCGGCACGGCGCGCGGCGCCCGCGAAGGCCTGCGCGGTCTGGTAGGCGTCGCCGTACCCGCCGCGCTCCTCCCACGTGAAGGCCGCGAAGGGCTCGAGGTCGGCGACGGGCCAGAGCTTGCGCACGTCGGTGTGGTCGATGTCCTCGGTGCGCACTCCGACGGCGCGCTGGTCGGCGACCGAGGCGTGCAGGGCGTCGACGTTCTCGGGCCCGACCCCCACCACGTAGCCGGTCTGGTGGAAGCCGACGTCCGCGCCGAGGACGTCCTCGGCGTTCTCGAACGTCTCCAGGCTGCGGGTGGCCATCGCCGCGAGCGAGGACACCCCGTAGTGGCAGCGCACGACGCCCGACGACTTGCCCGTGCCGCCGGAGCCCACGGTGTCGCGTTCGACGATGCTGACGTCGGTGATGCCGCGCCGGGTCAGGGCCCAGGCCGCGGCGCAGCCCTCGAGGCCGCCGCCGATGATGACGACGTCGGCCGCGTCCGCAGTCACGATGGTTCTCCCTGCTCGGTGTGCTGTGTGGTGGGACGACCGACCCGGGCGACGACGGTCTTGTTCTTGAGATAGCTGTCGAGGGCGATGAGCCCGCGCTCGCGGCCGGTGCCGCTGAGCTTGGTCCCGCCGAAGGGGACGGCCGGACTGCCGGCGAAGTACTCGTTGATCATCACGTAGCCGGCGTCGACCCGGTCGGCGATGCGCAGCGCCCGGTCGATGTCGCGGGTGTGGATGCCGACGCCGAGGCCGTAGTCGGTGGCGTCGGCGAGCTCGACCGCGTGCTCCTCGTCGTCGAACCCGACACCGCGAGGACCGGGCCGAAGATCTCCTCGCGGGCGATGCGCATGTCCGGGGTGACGCCGGTGAACACCACGGGGGCGACGAAGTGTCCGACCTCGGGCAGGGCGCGGCGCCTGCCGACCTCGGTGGCCCCCTCGCGCCCGCCCAGCGCGACGTACTCGTCGACGCGCCGGCGGTGCGCGGCGGACACCATCGGACCCAGGTCCGGGTCGTCGAGCCCGGGGCCGAGGGTGAGCGCGGCGAGCCGGGCGACGATGCGTTCGACGAGCTCGTCGTGCACTGCCCGTTCCACGAGGAAACGGGAACCGGCGTCGCAGTACTGCCCGCTGTTGGCGGTGAAGCCGGTGACGACCTGCCGCACGACGTCCTCGAGGTCGGCGTCGGCGAAGACGATCTGCGGGGACTTGCCGCCGAGCTCGGTCACCACGGGCGTGATGTGCTCCGCGGCGGCACGGAGCACCGCCCGGCCGGTGGCCACCGAGCCGGTGAAGGTCAGCGACCCGATGCCCGGATGGGCCGCGAGGGCGGCGCCGGCTTCGGCGCCGAGCCCGGTGACGACGTTGACCGTGCCGGGCGGGTGGTCGAGGCCCTCGACGAGGTCGGCGAAGCGCAGGGCCGTGAGCGGTGTCTGCTCGGCGGGCTTGACCACCGCGGTGTTCCCGGCCGCCAGCGCCGGGGCGACGCTGCGGCACAGCATCGAGAGCGGCGCGTTCCACGGGACGATGTGCGCGGTGACCCCCACCGGCTCGCGCACGGTGCAGGCGAGCGAGCCGGGCCCGATCGGGATCGTCTCGCCGTGCAGCTTGTCGGCCGCACCGGCGTAGTAGTCGAGGTACGCCACGCACCCGGCGATCTCCGAGCGGGCGAGCGACAGCGGCTTGCCGGTGTCGCTGGTCTCGAGTCGCGCGAACCCCTCGAGGTCGGCGTCGAGCGCCGCGGCGAGGGAGCGCAGCAGCCGCCCGCGCTCGGCCGGCGTCGTCGATCGGGTCCGGCGTGCGGCGGCCCGGGCGGTGGACACCGCGAGCTCGACGTCGTGGGCGTCGCCGCGCGCGACGTGGGCGATGGTCGTCGCGGTGGACGGGTCCTCGACGGGGAGGGGCTCGTGCCGGGACGGGACCCGCTGCCCGCCGATGCGGTGTTCGGCCGCGCCATGGGCCAGGGTGGCGGTCACGGGTCGGGGAACATGCGGGTCATGGTGTCGCCGGGCTCGAGGGAGTCGCCGCCGGGGACGCGCTCGATGCCGACGATCTTGTCGATCACCATGTTCTGGAATCGGTGCAGCGGCTCCTCGAAGCGGAAGCACATGCGGCCGCCGCGGTAGGCCGGGTTCTCGAGGCCTTCCTGCACGCGCTCGACGATCTCGAGGTCCTGGCGGTTGACGAGGTCCCAGAACTTCGCGAGCTGCTCGATCCCGTCCTCGGCACCCGCGTCGTCGAGGGACTCGGGGTGCGCCAGCAGGACGGCGGTCTCGACGGTGCGGTTCGCCGCGACGGGTCGGTTGAACAGCACGAACGCGTGGTTGGGCAGCACGACCAGCGCGGTGCCGGGGAACAGCCACACGAACCGGCCGCTGTCGGCGTCCTGCGGGCCCAGCGTGCTCAGGGCCTTCAGCCCGTCCCAGCCGCCGGCGTCGCTGTTGCGCGACACCGGGGTGGTGCACATGCCCGTGTACAGGCCGGGGCCCTGCCACCGGTAGTGGTCGGAGAACTGGGAGACCTGGTTGAGCTCGGGGTGCACCCAGGGCAGGTGGTAGTACTCCATGAAGTTCTCGCCGATGAGCTTGTAGTTCGCGGCCACGTCGTAGGTGCTGGTCCGCTGCGTGATCCACTCGTCGAGCCGGTACTCGGCGAAGCGCTCGGGCAGGTCGCCGAGCTGAGTGGCCAGCGGGGCGGGGTCCGGCGACAGGTTGACGAAGACGAACAGGCCCCAGGAGTCGACGGCGACGTCGAGCAGGCCGTAGTCGGCGCGGTCGAAGCCCTTCGCCACCGACGTGTCGAAGATCGGCTCCTGGCCGGCGGGGACGTCGGAGTCCTCGAACAGCGGCGTCCCGAGGCACGTCCCGTCGGTGTCGTAGGTCCAGTTGTGGTACGGGCAGCGGATGCGCCCGCGCTTCCCGACCTCGCGGGCGTCGCCGTCGAGGAGCTTCGTCGCGCGGTGGCGGCAGAGGTTGTGGAAGGCGCGCAGCGCACCGTGCCGGTTGCGGGTGACGAAGATCGACCGGCCGGCGACCTCGACGACGATGCAGGCGCCGGGCTTCGCGACGTCGCTGGTGATGCCGACCGCGACCCAGCTGGTGGTGAACAGCCGCTGCTGCTCGAGCGCGAAGAACTCCGGCGAGGTGTAGGCGTCGGGCAGCAGCGTCGACGCGAGCTCGACGGGCAGGCGGGTCGGTGCGTAGGTGCCCTCGTGAGTGAACAACGCCGGATCGACGGGACGCGCCGGCAGCGCGGCGTACGGATCGACGGCTGCGCTCGTGGTGTCGCTCGTCATGGCTGTCGGGCTCCTCTCGGGCGTGCTCGGCCGTGGTCGGAGCACCGGTGAGGCCGTCGTGGCCCGTGGTGCTCCTGGAGTGTCAGCGTCGGTATTCGTCCGCGTCCATCGAAACGTCGAACCTATGATCTTGTACGCTGCGTACATGATCGATCGGCGTCTGCGCGTGCTGCAGGCCATCGCGCGCCACGGCACGGTCACCGCCGCCGCGGAGGTCTGCCGGCTCACGCCGTCGGCGGTCTCGCACCAGATGCAGGCCCTCGCGCGCGAGCTCGACATCGCGCTCCTCGAGCCGGTCGGACGCAACGTGCGGCTCACCCCCGCCGCCCACACGCTGCTCGCGCACGGCGAGACCCTCACCGCGCAGTGGGAACAGACCCGGGCCGATCTCGCCGCCCACCGCGACGGTGCCGTCGGCGGGACGCTGCGGTTCGCGGCGTTCTCCTCGGCCGCCGCGGTCGTCGTCCCCCGCGCTCTCGAGCACCTGCGCACCGAGCACCCCGCGCTACGCGTGTTCCTGCGCGAGAGCGAGCCCGCACGGTCGTTCGACCTGCTGGCCGCCGACGACGTCGACATCGCCGTGATCGTCGCGACGCCGAGCATCCCGCCGGCCTCCGATGCCGCCTTCGAGCAGCACTCGTTGTTCGACGAACCCCTCGACATCCTCGTCGGCCCCGACCACCCCCTGGTCGGCCGTCGCGGCGTCGTCGCCCTCCGCGATCTCGCCGGTGACCCGTGGATCTGCGGCAACGTCGGCCGCGCCTACCACCAGCTCGTCACGCTCGCCTGCACCGCGGCCGGCTTCGCGCCGGACATCGCCCACTACGCCGACGAGTGGGACACCGGCGCCGCGCTCGTCGCCCGCGGCTTCGGGGTCGCCCTGGTGCCGCGCCTCGCCGACCTCCCCGCGCACCACGACACCCGGCGCATCCCGATCACGACCGACCCGGTTCCGACCCGGCGCGTCATCGCGGCCGTCCGGGCCGGGTCACAGGACCAGCCGACCATCGCCGCCGGGCTCGACGCCCTGCGGCACGTCACGGAGACGGGGCTGCCGGCGCTGGGGCGGTCCTGATCGGCGTCGATGAATGTCATCGGAGAATTGTCGAGAGAATTGCGTCGGCGCTCTCGTTCTGGTCCGCGCTCGCAGCCGGTCGGCGTCCTCACCCCGGTGACGCGGTCGTCTCCTCCCCCGCCACCGGGTCGGCGTCGAGGGCGGAGTCGGAGTCGGGGTCGGAGTCGGAGTCGGAGTCGGGGTCGGGTGCCTTCTCGTCCCCCGTCGATTCCTGGTCCGCCGGCACGGGCGACGAACGCTCGAAGGTCAGCATCGTCTGCTCGGACGGTGCGGCTGGTGTCGGCTCGAGCGAGGACGAGGCCTGCGGCGTCGGGGTGTCCTGCGGCGTGCCCTGGTCGCCGTCGTCCACGGCCCGGCCCCGGTCCGACGAAGCAGCGAGACCCGGAGAGTCCGGACCGGCCGTCCCGGTGGCGGCGTCGGCCGCACCCCCGTCGGACGGGACGGGCCGGGCACCGGCACCCGACGCCGCTGCGGTCGGAGACGCGGCCGGCGCCGTCCGCTCGCGCGCCACACCCGAGACCGAGGGGACCCCGGCCATCGAGGTGGTCTCCCCGATCGACGGATCGCGCAGCGTCGAGGTCGTCGTCGCCAACGCGACGGTCGCGGTGTCCCCGAACGCTCTCGCGGTCACCGTGTCGCGATCCGGGCTCAGGCCACCGGCAGACGCGACCGACGCGTCCTCGTCGAGGGCGAGTCGCAGGACCGTTGCCTCTACCGGGTCGCCGAGGGCGCTGCGACCGGCATCGAGGGCTCGCAGCATCTCCTGTGCGGCCCGTAGCTGCTGCCAGGCGATGTCCATCGCGGCCGCCGACCCCGACTCGGAGCGGATCGCGGCCATCACGGATCTTCAGCGCGTCGCGATGCTCGGCCAGCTCCTTCTGACGCCCGAGCAGGGCGAGGACCGCGTGTGGCGGTGGCCCGTCGCGGCGGGCGATGGAGGAGGTGTCCCACTGCTGCCGGACCTCGCCGGTCCGCTCGAGCTCGGTGTCGATCGCGGTGAGGACCGCCGTGGCCTCTCGCGTCCATGCCGAGCTCGTGGCCGACAGGGAGGTGACCTCGTCGGCCGGCCCCGAGGAGGCATCCGGCGGACCGGCCGGTCTCGTGGTGATCACAGCTCCCCCCGCGACAGCGCAGACCGCGAGGGCGCCGACGGCCACGACGCGGCGCGACGGCGTGCCGAGAAGACCCCGGCCACGGGGACCGGACCTGGCACGGGTGGCCCGGTCGACGCTCTCCGGCAGGTACCCCCGCCACCCCGGCATCTCGTGTCGACCATGGTGAACAGGCATGCCCGTCAGACCTCCCCCGGATGGCGCAGCGGGGCCACCCTCCCCTCTCGCGGTGCGCAGGGGTAGTCCTGCGCTATGAATTTGCCGTCTTTTCTCGCTACATCACAGATCCATTACGGCAATTGTCGGAACGATCGCCCGGCAATCGGCCGGGAGCGCGGGCCGGATTTGCTCCGAGGGCTGAACGAATTGTCGGCGACACCTCCGCCACGTCGGGCCCCAGGGCCCCGACAAGCGGGGGACGTCCGGCGACGAGATGTGGATGGTCCGGGTCCGTTCGATCACCACATCCGACTTCTCGACCATCGCGTCGTCGTCGCGGTCCGATCGGATCTCCGTAGTGCGTGCGTGATGGGCCCGAAACAGATGGGTGGCCGATTCGTTGAGTCCGCACCGTCAAGGGCGTTCCGGGGGGATCGCACGTCAGGGGGTTCGTGGAGCGACGGATCAAGAAGCACGACCAGCCGACGGCGACCGGTGGTCGTCGGCTGCAGAGCTCCCGAGATCCACGCCCGACCGCAGCCGACGGGGCGTTGCGCTGCGGGCCACGGCCGCGCTCGCCGCCGCGCTGTCGGTGTTCTCCGTGGTCTCGATGGCCACGGCGCAGGCGGCGCCCACCGCGCCGCCCCCGGGATCCTGGATCGTCACGCTGCAGGACGGAGCCGCCGTCGACACGGTCGCGCGGTCCGTCGGGGCGGCTGTGCGGTCGCGCTTCACGCAGGCACTCACGGCCTTCTCCGCGCGATGTCGGTGTAGACCGACAGCACCGACAACAGGCCGAGCACGAGGATGCCGAGCATCGTGAGCACCGCAGGGTCGGCCGCGACGGCGAACCGGGCGCGCAACGAGACGGGAGCGGGCGGCGGCACCCGCGGCAGCAATAGGCGCACCCCGACCGCGCCGACGACGCACAACCCGGCGACGACGGTGAACACGCCGCGGTAGCCGAACGCCCCGCCGAGCAGGGTCCCGGTCGGCACCCCCGACGACCAGCGACAACGTGATGCCGGTGAACACCGCGGCGACCGCCCGGCCCTGGCGCTCCGGCGGACTGAGCAGCGTCGCCGCGTGTGTCGCAGCCGGGGTGAAGGCCGCCGCGCCCAGGGCGGTGAGCAGCCGACCTGAACGGATCGCCGTGGCCCCGCCGACTCGAGCGTCAGGTGAACGCAAGGTTGAGGGCTTAACTATCCGTCCGTGGTGAGCGAACCTTCCTCCAGACCCCGACAGGGCTCGACTCCCGTCGTGAGTTCTGAGCCCGGAAGGACATCCGTGAACGATCCTGCTCCCCGGTTCGCCCCGCACCGTCCTCCGCCCGGTGACCGTCCCGGGTCGTTGGCCCTCCCTCGTCACGACGAACACCCACCACCCCGGCCCGATGGCTACCACGAGGACGGGACCGCAGACGGGAACCGTCGGACGTCGTCTCCCCCGCCACCGAGCGTTCCTCCGGTGCCGAGGGACATCCCGCTGACGACCCGCCGGCGTGACGACTCCCCGACACCTCCCACCGCGTCGCGGCACGGACGATCCCGGCGGGGGCACGCACCACCCCACTCCCCCCTGTTCGGCTCGCCCACCCCGCACATCGGAACGGGCGGCGTGCCGCCCGGCTACCGTCCCGGATCGGTGGCGTTCCCGACGGAGGGACCGGCGCCGGCTCGGAGTCGCCTCCGGCTGCGGGCGAGCCTCGCCGTCCTGGTCGTCGCGGGCGTGGTCACCGGGCTGGTGGTCACCGGATTCTCCTCGTCGTCCCCGGCCGTCTGTCGGGCTCTCGACGACGGGCAGGACGCGCTGAGCGCCACCCGGACGAGCTATGGCTCCGCCGGCACCCCGGAGGCCGGGCAGCGGATGCTGCGGCAGGCCGCGGCCACTGTTCGGACCGCCTGCCCGGAGCACTCCGGAGAAGCGGGGCAGATGGATGCGTTCGCCGACCTGCTCGACCTGGAGGGTCTCGGTGGCTGAGCCGGTCACGAGGCGGCCCCGGTCCCGCGTGTTCGACGTGATGCTCGGTGCCGCCGGCCTCGGACTGCTCGTGGTGGTCGGGTTCGTGCTCAGCGGGGCGTTCCAGGTGACCCCGCTCTACGACGACGACCCGCTTCCACGCAGCTCGACCGCACGGAACGAATGCCAGGCACTCGTGATCGACCGGATCGGGGACCTGGACGCCGTGAGGTTCGACGACGGGAACTCGTCCGAGATGCTCCGACCGGATCGGTCGTGGGTGGTCCGTGGCGAGCTGGAGGTCCATGAGATCGGCGGGGACGAGCGCAGCGGCGAGTACGTGTGCGACGGGTTGCGGGAGCTTCCGCCGGGGTCGGACCGCTGGCGATCGGATCGCGTGACCGTCCTCGGCGTCTAGCACCCCGCGCCGGTTCCGGAAGCCGGCGAGCACCGGCACGTCGACAGGACATCGCAAGCTACGCGTCCTTCCACCCCCGCCAGGACTCGGGATTCCATGGTCATGACGACCACGCGGCTGGGACCGGAGGGACGCTCGGATGGACTTCTCGGCCATCGTCTGCCCGGAGACCGGGATCTCGGCGAGCGAGGCCGCTATGCGGGCCCTCCTGGCCCGCGACCACCTGGGAGGCGACGTCACGCCTGCCTCTGGAAGGTCCTTGGCGGCCCGCCGCCGGGCGATGATCGAGGACGTCCGGGTCCTGACAGGGCTCCTGGCCGGCGAGCTCGTCGCCCTGGCGGACGACCCGGCCCCGCGCTTCGACGCGTCCCGCCGCGCTGCGGAGGCGCACCGCGCGACCCTGCGGTCCGACGAGTTCGCCTTCCACACGGCTCTGGCCATGCGTGCGCTCGACAGGGCGACGCGCACGGACTGACCGCACCGGCCGTTCGGTGCAGTACTCGACGGCCGGGGCTGACGTTCGCCTGGCGAAAGCCCGACGGGTCTTGGCTCCGTGAGGTGCCTCCCCTGAGCTGAGCGCCATGTCCGTCACAGCATCCGCCACCGGCGCGGTCAACCTCCTCGCCTCGGGCGGCGCCTCCGGCGGCACCCTCGCCGCAGTCGAGGACGCCATCGACGCGGTGTTCACGCCGCTCTCCGGGTGCTGCCGTGGTTCCCGTACGTCCCTCACCCTGGCGGTCGCCCTGTTCGCGATCTCCACCATGATCACGTGGGGTACTACGGGCAGAAGGCCTGGACCTACCTGTTCGGCCGCACCGCCGTCTCCGAGCGGGTCTACCAGGGGATCTTCTGCCTGTTCGTCGTCGTCGCGTCGGTCCTCACCCTCGGTGCCGTCCTGGACTTCGCCGACGCCGTCCTGTTCCTGCTCGCGCTGTTCAACATCCCCGGCCTGTACCTCCTCGCGCCCGTGGTCAAGGAGGAGGTCGAGGCCTTCCGCGCTGCTCGCCGGAACGGCGACGTCGTCGAGATGGCGCCCGCGGAGCGTCGCGCGGCGACGCGAACCTGACGATCGTCTGACGACGGGGCCGCCCGGTGCTCCAGCAGGACGACCGACCTCGAGCGGACGGGTAGCGTCGCCGCACCGTCTGCTCGGGGAGGACCTGTGATGGCGACCCGCGTCCTGCTGGTGGAGGACGACGAGCGTGTCCGCCAGGCCCTCGGTCTGGCCCTGGCCGACGAGGGCTACGACGTCGTCGAAACCGCCACCGGGGAGGAGGCGCTCGAGCTGATCGACCCCGACCTCGACATCGTGCTCCTGGACCTCATGTTGCCCGGCATCGACGGGATCGAGGTGTGCTCGACACTGCGCTCACGTGGTGACCTGCCGATCATCATCGCCACCGCTCGGTCCGACACCGCCGACGTCATCGCCGGCCTCGAGGCGGGCGCCGACGATTACGTCACCAAGCCGCTGGTCGCCGGAGAACTCGCCGCGCGCATCCGGGCACTGTTGCGACGGCGCCGCCCCACCTCCGGCGGGCCGTCCGAGGAGGACCAGGCCGGCCGGTGGCACCTCGGGGACCTCACGATCGATCCCGGTCGCGAGGCGGTCACGCGCGGCGAGACCCCGCTGCACCTGACACGGACGGAGTTCCGGTTGTTGCTGGAGCTGGCCTCGGCAGGCGGGAACGTGGTGACGCGGGAGCAGCTGCTGCAGCGGGTGTGGGGATACGACTACTTCGGTGACACCCGTCTACTCGACGTCCACGTGCGTCGCCTACGGCGCAAGATCGAGCCGGATCCCGACGACCCGGAGCTGGTGCTCACCGTGCGCGGCTCCGGATATCGCGCCGGGCCGTGAGCGACCAGCTGGCCCGACGTTGGCGCTCGGTGTCACTGCGCTGGCGCGTCGCCCTGACCTTCGGACTCGTGACCACCGCGATCGCCGGACTGTTGTCGATCGTCACGTGGCAGTTGGCGTCGAGCTACATGCTCGAGCAGCGGGAGCGCGGGGCGACGAGCCAGGCCGTCGTCGACGCCCGGCTCGTCGCCGACAGCCTCCGGCGCGGCTCGGAGGACCTGCCCACCCTGCTCGTGGGGCTGACCGGGGAGACCGGGGCCGGCGTGCTCCTGCGGGCCGGCGGAGCGTGGACCACTGCCGGGCGCCAGGTCGACGTGGACGACGTGCCGGTCGCCCTGCTCGCGGGGGCGCCGGCGCGCCAGCGCCTGGTTCTCGACGGTGCGCCGGTGCTGGCGGTCGCCCTTCCGGTCACCCCGGCCGGTGACCTCTTCGTCCTGCTCGTGCCGCTCACCGAGCTCGACCAGACATTGCGGTTCGTCTCCGCCGTACTCGTCGCGGGAACGATCCTGGCGGGGCTGCTCGGGGTCCTGCTGGGCTGGTGGACCGCCCGGCGGGCCTTGTTGCCGCTCACCGAACTCACCGACGCGGCGGGCCGGATGGCCGAGGGCGATCTGACGGCGAGGCTTCCCGACCGTCACGAGGCCGATCTCGCCCCGATCGCGACGCGCTTCAACGCCACCGCCGACGCCCTCGCCGAGCGGGTGCACCGTGACGCGCGGTTCGCGGGCGACGTCAGCCACGAGCTCCGGACCCCTCTGACCACGATGATCAACGCCGGCGAGGTCCTGCGCCGTCGCCGCGACGACATGCCCGACACCGCCCGGCGCGCGGTGGACCTCCTCACCGCCGATGTCCGGCGCTTCCACCACATGGTCGAGGACCTGCTGGAGATCTCCCGTGGGATCCAGGCCCCCGACGAGGACGACGTCGAGTCGGTGGATCTCGCGGTGGTCGTCGAGAACGTGCCCGAATCGCTGGTCGAGGGCGGTGTGCTCGACATCGAGCGCCCCACACCGCTGGTGTCCGCCGATCGGCGACGTCTCGACCGGGTCGTGGCCAACCTGTGCGAGAACGCGCGACACCACGGCGGCGGCCTGGTGCGCCTCGGTGTCCGGCGGCGGGACGGGTGGGCCGTCATCGAGGTGGACGATGCGGGCCCCGGGGTCCCGGGCGAGCAGCGAGACCGCGTCTTCGAGCGCTTCACCCGCGGACCCCGTGCCGGGCGCGACGGCGCGTACACCGGCGGCACCGGGCTCGGGCTCGCCCTGGTCGCCCAGCACGTCCGGGGACACGGTGGTCGTGTCTGGGTCGAGGACCGTCCCGGCGGCGGGGCGCGCTTCGTGGTCGCCCTGCGCGAGGTGCCGTCATGAGACGCCGCACCGTCGCCCTCCTGGTGGCACTCGCCGCGGCCTCAGCCGTCAGCTGCGGAGTCGAGCCCCAGAACGCGCCGGAACCCCTGCCCGCCACGACCCCGGTGGTGCTGCCGCCCTCGGTCACCCAGGAACCCCGCGTCGATCCCCCGCCGACGACGCCCGCCCCGACTCCGCAGCCGATGAGCACCGTCGCGCCGACTCCCTGAGCCGGCTCGGCCCGGAGCGCCGGTACCGGGGCATCGTCAGGCGATCGTCAGCAGGTCACGGCACCTCGAGGATCAGGACGTGATCACGTAGAGGCATGGTGAGACACCGCGTCGAGGAGCATGACCACCCCGGCGACGACCGCCCTCTCCTGCTCCTCCGGGGGGCCGTGGCCGTGGCCGCGGCAGGCCTGCTCGTCGCCGTGCTGGTGGCCCCGGTCGCCATCGGCGCCGGAACCGTCCTCGCGCAGGCGTCGACCGGTGTCGACGCCACGTCCACCGGTGTCGTCGACGACGGCGCCGACGCGGTCACGGTCGTGACGGACGCTGCCGGGACACCGATCGCCCTGCTCTACCGCCGGTTCCGCCTGCCGGTCGGGGCGGAGCGCATCAACGACACGATGCGAGCGGCGATCGTGGCGATCGAGGACCGGCGCTTCTACGGCCACGAGGGGGTCGACCCACGGGGGGTGGCCCGCGCGATCGTGACCAACGCCGTGTCAGGGGCGCCGCTCGAGGGCCAGGGCGCGTCCACGATCACGATGCAGTACGTCAAGAACCAGCGCCTCTACGCCCTGGCCGACACCCAGGAGGAACGTCGGGCCGCCACCGCGGACACCGTCGGACGCAAGCTCACCGAGGTCCGTCTCGCCCACCGGATCTCCGACCGGCTCACGAAGGACGAGATCCTCACCCGGTACCTCGACCTCGTCTACTTCGGGCGTGGCGCCTACGGCGTCGAGGCCGCGGCGCGCACCTGGTTCGGGACGAGCGCCGCGACGCTCACCCTGCCGCAGGCGGCGCTGCTGGCCGGGATGGTGCGCTCCCCCGGCGGCTACGACCCGATCGAGCACCCCGAGGCGGCCCACGACCGCCGCGACCAGGTGCTCACCGCGATGACCGAGGTCGGCTCGCTCACGCCCGACCGGGCCGCCGCCGCCCGCGCCGCACCGCTCGGGGTGCTGCCCGACCCCTCGCTGCCGGCCGAGGGGTGCGTCGGAGCCCGACCGGGCACGGGCTTCTTCTGCCGGGAGGTCGTCGAGCGCCTCGCCGCCGCCGGACTCGACCCCTCCAGTCTCGCCACCGGGGGTTACACCGTGCGCACGACGCTCGATCCGCGCGTCACCGCGGAGGCGCGCGAGGCCACGGCGGACGCGGTCGACACCGACGGGGAGGTCGCCGACGTCGCGGCGGTCGTCGCCCCGGAGCCCGATCGGCGTCCGGTGCTCGCGCTCGCCGCGAACCGCACCTTCGGCAACGACGCCAGTGCCGGCGAGACGGCGCTGCCACTCACCACCGCTCCCCTGCACGGCGCCGGGTCGGTCTACAAGATCTTTACAGCGGCCGCCGCCCTGGAACGGGGACTCGTGGAGCCCGACACCGAGCTCGACGTCCCCGCGCGCTACACCTCCCGCGTCTTCGACGACGCCGGCGACGACTACACCGTCGAGAACCTCGGCTCCCACGACGACGAACTCACGCTGCGCCGAGCGCTCGCCGAATCGCCCAACACGCCCTTCGTCGCGCTCACCGACCGTCTCGGATCGGTCGACCCGATCGTGGACGTCGCCCGCCGTCTCGGGATGCGCACGACGCTCGCCGCGCCGGGCCCCGACGGGCGGCCGCTGGCCGAGCGCGTGCGCGAGGCCGAACAGGCGTCGTTCACCCTCGGACCCGACCCCACGAGCCCGCTGGACCTCGCGAACGTCGCCGCCACCATCACCGCCGGCGGCGTGTGGTGCCCCACCTCGGTCGTCACACGGGTGACCGACCGTGACGGCCGCGACGTCACCCCACCGCTCCCTCCGTGCGAGCGCGCGGTGTCGTCCGAGGTAGCCGGCGACATGCAGACGGCGTTGTCGGACGGCAGCGTCGACGGGACCACGTCCGGCGCCGCCGACGACGCGGACTGGGACCGCCCGATGATCGGCAAGACGGGGACCACCCAGCGGTCGAGGTCGGCGGCGTACGTCGGCGCCACCGACCGCTACGCCGGGGCGGTCATGACCTTCTCGACCGGGGCTCCCGAACCCGTGTGCGTCGGCCCGGTCCGGACGTGCTCCGACGGGGACCTCACCGGCGGATCCGTCCCGGCCGGGACGTGGTTCGACCTCATGGCGCCGCTGCACCGCAGCACCACAGACGCCGGGGCCGACACCGACGGGACAGCCGACGACGGGGACGATTGATCCACCCACCCCGAGGGAGACACGGATGTGAGATTCCTTCCCCGACCCGCGCGGCCGCCGCGAGGACACTTCCGACGCGTCCTCGCCGCCGCATCGACACATCGGGTCCCGGCGCTCGCGGGCGAGTCGGCGTTCTTCACCGCGCTGGCGGTCTTCCCTGCGCTGCTGACCGTCGTCGCGATCCTGCGCACGAGCGGACCGGCGCTCGGGGCGGGAGCCGATGTGGCCGCGGCCGAAGGGATGACCCGCCTGCTGCGGGTGGTGCTCACCACGCGCGGCAGCGCCGCCGCCGATGCTGCGGCGACGCTGTTGGTCACCAGCACCACCGGGCTCCTCACCGTGGGTTCGGTAGCCGCACTGGTCCTGCTGGTCCGGGCCCTCCGCTCGGTGCTGCACGCGCTGGCCACGATCGCCGGGCGTCCGTCCCGCTCGTGGCGAGCCGCAGTAGGACTCGCCGTCCTGCTCCTGCTGGGCGGCGCGACCGTCACGGCGGCGGCCGTGCAGGACCCGCTGCTGGTACTCGACCTCCCCGCCGGGCACCTGCTGTGGCGTTTCCTGCGCTGGCCGGCCGTCGTCGTCGCCCTCCTCGGGTGGGCGGCGCTGGTGCTGCGGACGGGGATGCGGCCGGGGCGGCGGACCTGGCGCGTCACGGCGATCGGCGCGGTCGTCGCCGTCGGGGGCTGGCTCGCCGCGAGCGCCCTCTTCCCGCTCTACGTCTCGGTCGTCGGCCGGCTCACCTCCGGCCTCGGCGCCTTGGGCGGCGGGCTGATCCTGCTCGTCTGGCTCTACCTGCTCACACTCTCGCTCTACATCGCCGCCGAGATCGTCCGCGACCTGTACGAGCCCGGCGACGCGGGAGGCGCCCAGCGACGTGTCCCCGACTGACGCGCGCCCGAGCGCACGACCTGCACGCCGCTCCCGCTGCGGCGAGCAGCAGGAGCGGCGTGCGTCCGGCGTCGACGAGTGTCGAGGCTAGTGACGGGACCCCGATCACGTCCTCCGTCGTCGAGACCCGTGCCGCTGGTCAGGCGCGCACCCATGCCGGTGCCGAGCACCGCCGCGACGACGGCCACACCGAGCCACAGGGCGGCCCAACCGGCGCCGTTCTGCACCGCCTGGATCGCCTGGACTGCGACCGCAGGGTTGCCGGCGAACTGCTGCGGGCCGGTGACGATCACCAGACGGGTGAGGCCACCCAGGCTGCCCGCGAGCGCACCCCCGCCGAGCAGCCCCAGCGTGAGCAGGCCGATCGAGGTGAGCGCCCAGGTCATCGCGCCCTGCAGCGCGCTGTTGATCGCCGATCCCGACCGGGACGCGGCAGTGCCCCCGGAGAGCCCGCCGACGAACAGGGCGATGATCGCCAGCAGGGCGCTCGCGACGCTCGCCGCGACGCCCGCGCCAGCACCGTCGATGCCCAGCCCGATCCAGCCGAGCGCGACAGGGCTGGTCGATGGTGGTCATCACAGGCATACCACCACGAGACGTGTCTCGATGTCTGTCCGGAGTCCGCGACGGGAGCTCCGGCGGCGGGCCGCGGACCACTCGGTGTGCCTCCCGGCCGCACCGCGTCCGAACTCGACGCCCGCACCCGACTGGGTCCTCAACCGGTCGGGCATCGAGTGCCCCGCCGGCCGTCGCCGACAATCTCTCGGCACGCTTGCGACGCGGTGCGAGCCCGAGGCCAGTGGACCGTCAGCCCACCGCAAGGAATCTCTGCGGCGAGGTTCACCTCGTCCGTGGTGACGTCGTCGGGAACGAAATCCGCGACGACGAGGACGCCCGATGAGCCTGCTGCTCGGCAACCTGCGCGATCTCCTCGGCGACCCGCCCGAGGGTGGATGGACGTGCCCTCCCCCCTGCGCTCCGACCGTCGGGGACGGCGACCGGCGCGGCGATCCGGAGGGAATCCTCCCCCCGACGGGGGCGGCCGGTCCGACGGCGGGCCACGGCTCCTCGCCGAACAGCCGAGGCTCGTGACGCCGGCGGTCGCTGGGACGGCGGGAGCGATGACGCGCCCCTCCCCCGTCACCGCCGTGGAGTCCGCACGGCGAGGCTCAGCCGTCCTCCGGCTCGTCCGGCCGCTCCGACTGCGCGGGCCCGGTCGGCGGGTCCGCGTCGCGCGCCCGCGCGGCTGCCGGGCGTCCCTCGTCGTCGTACTCCTCGTCGGGCAGCCCGACGTTGCGGTGGGCTCGCTGAGCCGCCCGTTCGTTCTCCTGACTCATCGCTCCTCCTCGAGTGGGTGTCCTGCGGGCTACTCGGTGTTCACCGTGGTCGACCGGCTCCCGGTCGACACCGGTACCCGGGAGACCTCGGCGACGGTGGTCTCACCGAGAGAGGGGTCGAGCTCCTCGTCCTCGTCGAGTCCCGAACCCTCGGCCGGCTCCTCGAGGTCCGGGCCGTCCTCCTGGGCGTGCTTGCCGTTGCCCGTGGCGGTGAGCACGGACCCTGCGGGCCGCGCCGCCGCCCGCAGGCCGGGCATCGGGGAGGCCTCGGTCCGCACCCGGACGACGAACCGCTCGGTCGACAGCGCCTTGACGAAGCCCACGCACATGGCGATGAGCACGAGGCAGAACGGCAGGCCGGCGAGGATCGACGCGGTCTGCAGGGCGCTGAGGGCGTCCGCACCGGTCGCCGCGCCCGCCGCAAGAAGGACCGCCGCGATGACGCCCTCCATCACCGCCCAGAACAGGCGCTGCTGCCAGCGTGGGTTCGGGTCGCCGCCGTTGGTGAGGATGTCGACCACGAGCGACCCGGAGTCCGACGACGTCGCGAAGAAGAGCACCACGACGATGATCGCGACCGCCGATGCGAGCACGGCAGCGATGGCCCCGACCGGGAGCTGTTGCAGCAGCACGAACATGCCCGTGTCGGTCGACGCCTCGGCCAGGGGGTTGGCCGGGTTCTGCTCCAGCAGGTTCAGCGCGCTCTCCCCGAAGATGGTGAGCCACACCATCGAGGCGCCGACCGGGGCGAACAGCGCGCCGGCGATGAACGAGCGGATCGTGCGCCCGTAGGAGATCCGGGCCAGGAACATGCCGACGAACGGCGACCAGGGAGATCCACCAACCCCAGTAGAAGAGTGTCCAGCTGGCCTGCCACTCCTGCGCCGCGGGGTCACCGGGGTAGGTCTGGAAGCTCTGGGCCGGGAGGTTCTGCAGGTAGTTGCCGAAGTTGCTGACGGTCGTGTTGAGCAGGTCGCGCGTGGGCCCGAAGGCGAAGACGAACACCATCAGCGCGAACGCGAGCCACAGGTTGATCAGCGAGAGGTTCCGGATGCCCTTGTCGATCCCGAGCATCACCGACGCCACCGCGATCGCGGTGATGCCCAGGATCAGGGTGATCTGCAAGGGCGTGGTGTTCGAGATGCCGAACAGGGTCTCCAGGCCGGCGCCGACCTGCTGGGCCCCGAGGCCCAGCGACGTGGCGAGGCCGAACAGGGTGCCGAACACCGCGAGGACGTCGACCACGAAGCCCGGCCAGCGGTTGATGCGCTCCCCGAGCAGCGGGTACAGCGCCGAGGCCGGGCGCAGCGGGAGGCCCTTGCGGAACGCGAAGTAGCCCAGCGCGAGACCGAGTGCGATGTAGATCGCCCACGGATGCAGGCCCCAGTGGAAGAACGTCAGGAACATCGCGTTCTGGGCGGCCTCGGGCGTGCCCCCCGAGCCGACGGGAGGTTCCTGGAAGTAGCTGACCGGCTCGCTCACCGCGTAGTACACGAGCCCGATCCCCATGCCGGCGGTGAACAGCATCGCGAACCACGACATGGTCCCGTACTCGGGCTTCGAGTCGGCCGGACCGAGCCGGATGCGGCCGTAGCGGGACGCCATGAGGACGACGACGAAGATCAGGAACCCGCTGGCGCTGAAGATGTAGAGCCAGCCGAAGTTCGTGACGATGAACGAGTTGACGGCACCGGCCGCGGACGAGAGCGAGGACGCCGACAGCACCCCCCAGAGTACGAGGGCGAGCGCGATCACCGCCGAGGAGACGAACACCGGCGGGCTGGTGTGCTCGCGGAGGTAGCGAATCACAGGACGGAATCCCTTCTCCGGCCGCGGCGGGCCGGTCATGGTGTGCCGGCGGGGGGTGCCGGGGCGGCGGTGAGCAGGACGAGGGGGACGCCGTGCTCGGCGTCGGCGCCGAGGCGCTCGTAGGAGGCGGGCGAGCCGTCGATGTCGTGGCCCACCATCGCCATCAGCGCCGCGGCCGTTCGTGGGTGACGCCGGGCGTAGTCGGCGAGGCACCGACCGGACTCTGCCGGCGGCAGGGGGTACGCCCACCCGTCGCGGCGGCGGCGGCCTACCTGGAAGGTGACCTCGGGGTGGGCGAGGACGTTGCGGAACCACTGCGCCCGCGCGCCGTAGCCCGAGGCCACGAGGTAGGAGCCCGGGGTCGCGCCCCGTCCGACGACCTCGAGGACGACTTGGCGGGGACCTCCGGTCCGGCGTCCGACGTGGGTCAGCAGCACGAAGCGGCTCCCGAGGAGCGCGCCGAGGCCGCAGCGGTAGGCGAGGATCGGCGCGCGGACCAGGGCGCGCGAGAGCCCGCGGTGTGCCGGGCCCGTCGTCCGCATGGCGCGCCTCCTCGCTCGGATGTCCGACGACGAGTGCACCCCCGCAGCGTCCGCCTCGCCATCGGTCTCCGGGTGTCGTCAGGCGATCGCAAGGCGATGAGCACTAACGCCGACGGGGGTCGGATTCGTTGACACCAGGGGACGGTGCGCGGCCGGCGAGGGGGCGGCCGGCGCACTGTCCCGCCGTTGCCCCCGTCGCGAGGAGAGACCGAGGATGCATGACCGCCACGCCACCGACCGCCCGGTCGAGGTCGTGGGGAGGTCCTGAGCGTGCCGCACTCCGCGCGTCGTCGTGGCCCGTCGATCCTGCTGGGTGCGCTCGCGGCAGCCGTGTTGCTCGCGGTGAACCTGCCGCCCGCGTTCTCCTACGTCGCCCAGTGGCGCCACGACCGGCTGGTCAACAGCCAGCCCTACATGCAGCGGCACGGACGGTGGGACGTCGTCGACGTTCCTCCGACGGATCGGGTCAACGCCATCCACGGTGCCCTGCTGCCGAGCGGCAAGGTGCTGCTGATCGCGGGCTCGGGGAACAAGGAGGACCTGTTCGCCACCAAGGCGCTCAAGAGCCTGCTCTACGACCCCCGCGACGGCTCGACGCGCATGATCCCGGTGCCGGACGACATGTTCTGCGGTGGCCAGACCCTGCTCCCCGACGGCCGGTTGCTCGTGGCCGGGGGCACCGCTCGTTATGAGAAGCTGTCCGGCGCGGTCACCCACGCCGCCGGCGCGATGCGGGTCAAGAACGAGAACCCGGACGTCGCCCGCCCGGTGCCCGCCGGCACCGAGTTCGTCTCCCCCGACGGCCGGCGCTACCGCAGTGCGCGCGACGCCCTCGTGCCACCGGCGGCGAAGGACGCGACACGCGCGGGGGCGACGGTCACCGCGAGCGAGGTCACCGTGTTCGTGGAGGCCGTCGTGCCCGGGCCCGGAGCGGAGAACCCCGACCGGGAGCAGTACGCCATCGCGGGGCTGCCTCCGGAGCAGAGCCGCAATCTCTACGGCCTCGGCGCCCCGATGACCCTGGACAAGCAGGACTACCAGGGCACCGACAAGGCGTTCACGTTCGATCCCGTCGCCGAGACCTGGTCGCGGGTCGGCGACATGGAGTTCGCCCGCTGGTACCCGACCCTGACCCCGATGGTCGACGGCCGCGTGATGGCCACCTCCGGCCTCGACGGCGTCGGCGAGGTCCTCAACGGGCAGACCGAGATCTTCGACCCGGCCACGAACACCTGGACCGAGCGCAAGGACCTCACGCACTACTTCCCGACCTACCCGGGCCTGTTCACCACCGGCTCGCCCGACCAGATGTTCTACACCGGCACCACCGCGGGCTACGGGCCCGCCGACCAGGGCCGCGTGCCCGGGCTGTGGGACCTCGACGACAACGCTTTCGAGCCCGTGCCCGGCCTGCGGGATCCGGACCTGCTCGAGACCTCCGGTGCCGCGTGGGTCGGGCCTGTGCAGGAGCAGCGGATGGCCGTCGTCGGCGGCGGCGGCATCGGCGAGAGCCCCCGCGCCACCGCCCGCATCGACCTCGTCGACCTCGACGACCCGGCCCCGCGCTTCACCCCGGGCCCGGAGCTGGCCGCGCCCACCCGCTACCCGAACCTCGTGACCCTGCCCGACGACTCGATGCTGATCAGCAACGGCTCCGGTGACTATCGAGGCAAGGGCGCCTCGGACCACCTGCTCGCGCGCCTCTACCGCCCCGGGCCCGACGGCGGGACCCTCTCCGTCGCCGCGGATCCCGAGGTGGGCCGGAATTACCACACCGAGGGGCTCCTGCTCCCCGACGGCCGCGTCCTCGCGGCCGGATCCGACCCGCTGTTCGACGACGAGAACAACACCGTTCCCGGCACGTTCGAGCAGCGCATCGAGATCTACTCGCCGCCCTACCTCTTCCTGGGACCACGGCCGGAGATCAGCGACGCACCGGACACCGCCGAACGAGGCGCGACCCTGGCGGTCGCCACCGCCGAGCCGGAGCGCATCCAGCGCGCCCGGCTGGTGCGCGTCGCGAGCTCGACCCACGTCACCAGCGTCGACCAGCGCACGGTGGCCCTCGACATGCGTCGCTCCGCCCAGGGGGTGGACGTCGATGTGCCCGCATCCATCCAGACCGTGCCCTCGGGCTTCTACATGCTCTTCCTCGTCGACGACCGCGGAGTCCCTTCCACCGGTCGCATCCTCCGGGTCGGCGGGGACGACGCGCTCCGGACGGATTGACGGGCCGACCACGGCGGCGCAGGGTGGCGTGCACCGCCGCCTTCTGTCCGGAGCGATCGTGCACGTTCGCGGTCCTGGTCGAGCCAGCCCTAGAAGGTCGGGGCGGAATGTCGAGCTGACGCAGGATCGGTTCGACCCCGAAGTCGTCGCGGCGAGCTTGCACGAACGCTCAAACCGCCTCCTTGTCGGGTCGATCTCCTGGGCGAAAAAAGCACTCGCCGCCTTGAGAATTTCGTTGGCCTGGCGCAGTTCACTGACTTCTTTGCTCAGCCGGCGCAGCTCCTCGTTCTCTGCGTTGGTCGGCCGGTCGTCGCGCTCGCCGTCGTCGGCCTCGGCCTCGGCCTGGCGCACCCCGTTCCGCAGGGCTTCGTGGTGGACCCCGAGCTCGCTCGGCGAGCTGGCGGAACGTCGGGCGCGGGTTGCTCGTGCGGTACAGGCGCACCGCGCGCTCCCGCAGCTCGTCGGGGTACTTCTTCGGCGCTGCCATCGAGACTCCTTTCACGGCCACCCGGCCACGATCGTCGGTCTCCGGGCTACCGGGGGAACCTCAGCCTGACCTTGGTTCCGTTCGGCGGAGTTCGTCGTCCGTTACTGGTCGACAACGAAGCCGTGCCTCGACGCCGCCGGCCGCCCACGATGCTGAGCGCTCGTCGCCGATTCCCGGGCGGCCCGCGACGACGACCGCTCGATGTCCGACGTCGTCTCTGTGTTCGCGAGCCACCTCGCGACGCGAACTGATGCGCTCGCGATCTCACCTCCGCCGTCCGCGCACCGTCGCTGGCCGCGCGTCGAGCGCCTCGCCAACGCGCCCGGGCCGAGTCCTGGACCCACGAGGAGTTCCTCCGCCTGCAACGTGAGGTCGCCGCCCGCGAGGCCCACGGCGGCGAGGGCCGCATCCGCGCTGCCCGCTTCCCGGCCCGCAAGAGCCTCGAGGACTTCGACGTCGAACACCAGCGCTCCCTCAAGCGCGAGACCCTGGCCCACCTCGGGACCCTGGACTTCATCGCGAACAAGGACAACGTGGTGTTCCTGGGCCCGCCGGGCACCGGCAAGACCCACCTCGCGGTCGGACTCGGGGTCAGGGCCTGCCAGGGCGGGCACCGCACCCTGTTCGCCACCGCGGCCGAGTGGGTCGCCCGCCTCGCCGAGGCCCACCACGCCGGCCGATTGCAGGACGAGCTGACCAAGCTGGGCCGGGTCCCGCTGCTGATCATCGACGAGGTCGGCTACATCCGACTTGTTCACTGGTCCCAGGCACGACGGGTCTGCAGCCCTACCGTGCTCAGGGCGCTGGCCGGCTGACTCGGGCTACATCTGCCGCCTTCGGGCTGGCTCGGAAAGGGCGTGTCGAGCCCGGCCAGCGTCCGCCGCGGCGTGGCTCAACAGAGGCGTGAACGACCAACTCGAAGTCGGATTGCCCGCCGAGGTTTCCCCGTCAGGCCCCGACCCCGAGGAGCAGAGTGACCATCATCGGTGTCGACCCGCACAAGAGCCTGCACGAGGCCTGCGCGCTCGACGGCGAGGCCATCACACGACTGCGGATGACCTCCAGCCGCACCGGCTACCAGAAGCTGATCACATGGGCGCAGTCGTTCCCGGAGCGGACCTGGGCCATCGAGGGCGCCCACGGACTCGGTCGCCACCTCGCCCAGTTCCTCGTTGCGCGCGGCGAGCGCGTCGTCGACGTCCCCGCCTTCCTCTCCGCACGAGTGCGCGAGCTCGGACGCAGCGGCAACCGCAAGACCGACCAGATCGACGCCCTGGCCACCGCCCTGGCCGCCCGCGACGCCACCGACCTGCACCAGGTGCAGCCCGAGGACACCACCACCGGCGCACTACGCCAGCTACGCCGGCGTCGCCCCCGTCGAGGTCGCCAGCGGCGAACGAACCCGACACCGCCTCTCGCGCGCCGGCAACCGCCAGCTCAACTGCGCGATCCACCTGATCGCGCTGCAGCAGGTCCGCCACAGCCGCGACGGCGGACGTGCCTACTACGAACGCAAGATCGCCGAGGGCAAGACCGCCCGAGAAGCGATGCGATGCCTCAAGCGCCGCCTCGCGACCCGGCTCTACCGCGTCCTCCACGACGATCACCAGCGACGCCTCACCGCGCGGGAACCTGCCGCTTGACACACAGAGGCGCCCCTACGAAGCCGAGGCCGCGAACCTGTTCTTCCAGCTCGTCTCGTCCCGCTACGAACAGGCCTCGCTGATCGTCACCAGCAACAAGCCCTTCGGCCGCTGGGCGAGGTCTTCGGCGACGACGTCGTCGCCGCAGCCATGATCGACCGACTGGTCCACCACGCCGAGGCCGTCTCGCTCAAGGGCGACAGCTACCGGCTCAAAGACCGCGACCTCGGCCGCGTCCCCGCCGCCGGCAAGACCGACGACTAACTAGATCAACAAGACGCAGGGGGTCCATTTTTCGACCGTCGCCAGGGGGTCCAGGTTCAGCCGCCGTTGACACTCCGCGCCCTTGAGTTCGTCGACGACCGATGGCGTGTCCCACGGCCCGAGCTCCGGACGCTTGCGCGGCGTAGGTCGGCTTCGCCGGGATGACCGTCTTCTCAAGGAAGACCGCACCTCGCTCCACAGGGCCTTTCAACTGCCCGCACCCAGCTCGAGCTCCACCGCACGTCCTCTCGTCGGCACCAGCGATCGCTGGCGCCGAGCCGATTGGGTGCGGCCTCGGCCCCCCGCCTCTCGATGACCATCGCCAGCCTGACCAGGCGACTGAACCGCCCCGGCGTGTCCGGAGACCTACTGGTTTGAGTGCTCCGGCTTCGGCGTGGGGCCGGTGTTGACGGTAGTGGGCAGCCTCTAGCTCGGCCGGTGGGATGTCGCCGCAGTGCTCGTAGCAGGCGGCGGTGGTTGTACCAGTCGACCCATTCGAGGGTGGCGATCTCGACCTGCTCGACGGTGCGCCACGGCGCCGCGGCTTGATCAGCTCGGTCTTGAACAGGCCGATCGTCGACTCGGCCAGCGCGTTGTCCTAGTGCGTCGCCCACGGTGCCGACCGAGGGGGCGACGCCGGCTGCGGCGAGCCGTTCGGTGAAGCGCGATCGATGTGTATTGCGACGCCGGCGTCGCGTATGGCAGATCAGCCTGGCCGGTGCGGTCGCGTCCTTGCTGCGCACGGGTCCACATGGCTTGCTCGAGCGCGTCGAGGACCAGGCTGGTGCGTCATCGTGGTGGCCGCGCGCCAGCCCGAGGATGCGGCGCGAGTAGGCGTCGATGACGAAGGCGACGTAGACCATCCCGGACCAGGTCGCGACGTAGGTGAAGTCGGCAACCCACAGCCGGTCCGGGGCCAGCGGGTTGAACTCGCCGGCCGACCAGGTCGCGCGGCCCGCACCGCCGCCGGGTCGGCGATGGTGGTGCGCATCGGCCGGCCGCGCGCGCACGCCGGCCAGCCCGTGCTGCGCGCATCAGCCGTTCCACGGTGCAGCGAGCCGACCGGCGATGCCTTCGCGGTTCAGCGCCAGCCAGACCTTGCGGGCGCCGTAGACGCCGTAGTTCTCCGCGTGCACCCGCGCGATCTCGACCGTCAGCTGCCTCGTCGCGCAGCTGCCGCGGGCGGCGGCTGGCTCGGCGCGCGGCGGCGTCGTAGTAGGTGGACGGGGCGATCGGTGCAGCCCATGCTCGGCGAGCTACGCGCAGATCGACTCGACACCCCATCGCTGCCCGCCGCTCGGTGCGGTGCTGGCGTGCTCGTCGATGAACCTCACGAGCGTCGCGGTGGCCGGTCGAGCTCGGCCGCGAAGAAAGCCGAGGCCGCCTTGAGGATCTCGTTGGCCCGGCGCAGCTCGGCGTTCTCCCGCCGCAGCCGCTTGATCTCGGCGGACTCCTCGCTGGTCGTCGCCCGGCCGCTGACCCGCCGTCGACCTCGGCCTGGCGGCACCCACTTGCGCACCGTCTCCGGCGGTGCCGATCCCGAGCTTCTCCGCGACCGCGTTCATCGCCGCCCACTGCGACTCGTAGTCCGCCGCTACCTCAGCGACCATCCGCACCGCCCGCTCCCGCAACTCCGGCGGATAGGGCGGCTGGGACCGACGTGTCATGACCAGATCTCCTCAGACGATCAGGTCTCCGGACACGCCGGGGCGGTTCAGACCCGTGAATCGAGCTCGCTGTCGATGGTGGCGCTTCGGGACCCGTGCGCCGTGACTGCGCCGTTTGATCGCGCAATCGGGTTGCGCGTCCTACCTCGGGCGAGCCGCTGGACATGGCCAGCGCCCTGGGGTCGCCGCGGGGAGAACCTTGCCGACTCCGGTCCCACGGCTACTGGACGGAGTCCGCCCCTCGAGGTACTGGCACGGAGCTCATCTGACTTTTGCATCATGTTCTTGCCAGCCCGCGAGCAGCGTGAGCTGCAGCGATGAGCCCCAGGACATCAGTTGCTCGGCAACAATTGACTCGCATGTCAACTTGTGAGTACAGTCACCTGCAGCGCGAGAGGGAGCACTTCGGTGAGGCCGTGGCGAGGTGGTCGTCGGCGTGGGCTCCGCGCCGGGCCACCTGAGAACACGCGGCCCTGCAGGAGCAATACAGAGATCGATCAGCTCCCGGTCGACGGATTGCTGCACGGCAGAACCAGTCGTAGTGCGAGGGAGACGAGCACGGTGGCCAGCACTGAGTCGGCGACACAGAAGTCCCACTACCAGTCGATCACCGACAGGATGGCGGCCGATCCGGGGATGGGCCTGGCCGCCCTGCGCTCCATCTTCGAGGAGCTCGCGGACCTGGCGGCGGAGCCGGAGGACGTCACCTACGCCGAGGTCGACACGGCCGGAGCTCGGGGCATCTGGTGCAAGCCGCTGGCCGCCGCGCCCGACACCGCCATCCTCTACACCCACGGCGGCGGGTTCGTGGGGAACACCGCCAGCAGCCACCGCAAGATGGCGGGGCACCTCGCGAAGGCGGCCGGCGTGGCCACCTTCGTCCTCGACTACGCCCTCGCCCCCGAGCGGCCGTTCCCGTCCCAGGTCGAGGAAACAGTGGCGGCATACCGCTGGCTCAACGAGCAGGGCTGCCCGACCGACCGCATCGCGGCGGCCGGGGACTCAGCGGGTGGCAACCTCGCCGTCGCGGCGAACGCTCAAGCTCCGCGAGCTCGGGGAGCAGCTTCCCGCCGCGATCTGCGCGTTCTCGCCGTGGGTGGACATGGAACACCTGGGCAAGACGCTCGAGACCAACGCCGACACGGACGCGCTCGTCTCCATGGGCGTGGTCACCCTGATGGGTCAGATGTACCTCGGCGAGTCCGGGTCGCCGACCGACCCCCTGGCCAACCCTCTGCACGCCGACCTCAGCGGGTTGCCTCCGCTGTTCATCGCCGCAGGTGAGCACGAGACGTTGCTCGACGACTCCGAACGCCTCGCCCAGCGCGCTCGCCACGCCGGCGTCCCGGTCGAGTTCACCACCTACCCCGAGCAGCAGCACGTCTTCACCTTCATGGCAGGACGGGCGCCCGAAGCAGATCAAGCAATCTCGGCGGCGGCCACCTGGCTGCGGCCTCACCTCGGGTTGTCCTGAACCCGACCCTGCCGAACCGCCTCGTTGGCACTCGAGCGAAGGAGACCGTTCCGTGTCCGACCCAGAATCCACGTCCGTGGACACCGACGCCGTCGTGGTCGGCGCGGGGTTCGCCGGCATCCGCATGCTCATCGAGCTCCAGAAGCTCGGCCTCTCGGCCGTGGCCCTGGAGGCCGGCTCCGACCTGGGCGGGACCTGGTATTGGAACCGCTACCCAGGCGCCCGCACCGACAGCGAGAGCTGGTCGTACTGCTTTCCGTTCCCGGAGATCGAGCAGGCCTGGAACTGGGTCGAGCGCTACCCCGGTCAGGAAGAGGTCCAGCGCTACATCGGCTTCGTCGCCGACCGCTTCGACGTCCGCCGCAACGTCCGCTTCGGCCAGCGGGTGACCTCAGCGCACTACGACGACGCCAGCGCGCAGTGGGCCATCACCACCGAAGACGGCTCGCGCTTCACCTGCACGTACTTCTTCACCGCGCTCGGGCACCTCTCCGTGCCCCAAGAGCCCACCTTCCCCGGGCGTGACTCCTTCCAGGGCGAGGTGTACCAGACCTCTCAGTGGCCGAAGGAGAAGGTCGACTTCACCGGCAAGCGCGTGGCCGTCATCGGCACGGGAGCGTCGGGGATCCAGGCGATCCCCCACATCGCCCAGGCGGCCGAGCACCTGACGGTTTTCCAGCGCACCCCGAACTACGTCATGCCGGCCCAGAACCACGACCTCGACGACGACTTCCGGCGCACCATCAAGGACTCCTACCCCGAAGTCTGGTCGATGGCACGCAACCACGTCTTCGGCTTCCCCATGGGTCCTGCCGGACGCACGTACGACGACGTGGCCGACGACGCCGAGCGCGAGCGCATCTTCGAGGAGGGTTGGCAGGCCGGCGGGTTCCACTTCGTGTTCGAGACCTTCGACGACCTGATTCTCGACCAGCGGTCGAACGACGCGGCCGCCGAGTTCATCCGCAAGAAGATCCGCGAGACCGTCCACGACCCCGCGACGGCCGAGCTCCTGAGCCCGCGTGGCTATCCCTACGTCTCGAAGCGGCCCCCGTCGGGCACGAACTATTACGAGACCTTCAACCGCGACAACGTCTCGCTGGTCGACATCAGCCAGAACGCGGTCGAGACCCTCACCGAGACCGGATTGCGGACCGGGGGCCAGGACTACGAGTTCGACGTCATCGTGTTCGCGACGGGCTTCGACGCCGTCACCGGAGCGATCTCCAAGATCGACATCCGCGGCGAGCACGGCATTGAGCTCAAGGAGCAGTGGAGCGGCGGTCCGGAGACGTTCCTGGGGATCGGCAGCGCCGGTTTTCCCAACATGTTCATGATCTGTGGACCGCAGAGCGCCTACGCGAACATTCCGGTCATCATCGAGAAGGTCGTGGAATGGTTGTCGCGGGCCATCGAGCACATGCGTCAGCACGGCTACCAGTCGATGCAGCCGACCTCCCAGGCGGTCGAGGGGTGGACCAAGCTCGTCGCTGACATCTTCGGCATGACCTTGCTGCCCGCGGGCGAGTCGGCGCACTCCTGGTACCTCGGTGCCAACACCCCGGGGAAGCCTCGACGCGTCCTGTTCTACTTCGGTGGCGCAGCCGGCTACTTCCAGGAAATCGACAAGGTCGCCGACGCCGATTTCGAGGGGTTCGAGTTCTCCCAGACCCCCGCCGTCGCGGCCCGCTGACGCTTCTCGACGGAACTAGTCCGATGTTCGTCATGACCCTTCCGTACAGGACAACCGAGGGAACGACACCATGACTGACCCCGCCGCGCCCCGCGGCTTCGCGACCCTCGCGTCGACCACGCTGCCCGAGCTGCTGTCCCACGCCGCCCTGGACAGCTAGGTTCCCTTCCTCCGTTGTCCGGAGCGGACCTGGACCTACGCCGAGTTCGCGCACGCCGTCGACCGGTTCGCGAGCGGCCTGCGCGAGCTCGGGATCACCCAGGGGCATCGCGTCGCGATCGCCGCCCTCAACTCAGCTGAATCGCTGATCACCTGGTTCTCGACCGTCAAGGTCGTCGCGGTCCTCGTGACGCTGAACGTAGCCTACCGGCAGCGCTACTTCGACTCCTTGCTCGTCCTGTCCACCTCTGTGATGCTGCTGACTACTTCGCAGGACGGTGTCTTCTACTTCTTCCCTTCCTCAATCGAGGTCTTCGGCGACGACGTCGTCGCCGCAGCCATGATCGACCGACTGGTCCACCACGCCGAGGTCGTCTCGCTCAAGGGCGACAGCTACCGGCTCAAAGACCGCGACCTCGGCCGCGTCCCCGCCGCCGGCAAGACCGACGACTAACTAGATCAACAAGACGCAGGGGGTCCATTTTCGACCGTCGCCAGGGGGTCCAGGTTCAGCCGCCGTTGACACTCCGCGCCCTTGAGTTCGTCGACGACCGATGGCGTGTCCCACGGCCCGAGCTCCGGACGCTTGCGCGGCGTAGGTCGGCTTCGCCGGGATGACCGTCTTCTCAAGGAAGACCGCACCTCGCTCCACAGGGCCTTTCAACTGCCCGCACCCAGCTCGAGCTCCACCGCACGTCCTCTCGTCGGCACCAGCGATCGCTGGCGCCGAGCCGATTGGGTGCGGCCTCGGCCCCCCGCCTCTCGATGACCATCGCCAGCCTGACCAGGCGACCCGTGAATCGAGCTCGCTGTCGATGGTGGCGCTTCGGGACCCGTGCGCCGTGACTGCGCCGTTTGATCGCGCAATCGGGTTGCGCGTCCTACCTCGGGCGAGCCGCTGGACATGGCCAGCGCCCTGGGGTCGCCGCGGGGAGAACCTTGCCGACTCCGGTCCCACGGCTACTGGACGGAGTCCGCCCCTCGAGGTACTGGCACGGAGCTCATCTGACTTTTGCATCATGTTCTTGCCAGCCCGCGAGCAGCGTGAGCTGCAGCGATGAGCCCCAGGACATCAGTTGCTCGGCAACAATTGACTCGCATGTCAACTTGTGAGTACAGTCACCTGCAGCGCGAGAGGGAGCACTTCGGTGAGGCCGTGGCGAGGTGGTCGTCGGCGTGGGCTCCGCGCCGGGCCACCTGAGAACACGCGGCCCTGCAGGAGCAATACAGAGATCGATCAGCTCCCGGTCGACGGATTGCTGCACGGCAGAACCAGTCGTAGTGCGAGGGAGACGAGCACGGTGGCCAGCACTGAGTCGGCGACACAGAAGTCCCACTACCAGTCGATCACCGACAGGATGTCGGCCGATCCGGGGATGGGCCTGGCCGCCCTGCGCTCCATCTTCGAGGAGCTCGCGGACCTCGCGGCGGAGCCGGAGGACGTCACCTACGCCGAGGTCGACACGGCCGGAGCTCGGGGCATCTGGTGCAAGCCGCTGGCCGCCGCGCCCGATACCGCCATCCTCTACACCCACGGTGGCGGGTTCGTGGGGAACACCGCCAGCAGCCACCGCAAGATGGCGGGGCACCTCGCGAAGGCGGCCGGCGTGGCCACCTTCGTCCTCGACTACGCCCTCGCCCCCGAGCGGCCGTTCCCGTCCCAGGTCGAGGAAACGGTGGCGGCGTATCGCTGGCTCAACGACCAGGGCTTCCCGACCGACCGCATCGCGGCGGCCGGGGACTCAGCGGGTGGCAACCTCGCCGTCGCGGCGACGCTCAAGCTCCGCGAGCTCGGGGAGCAGCTTCCCGCCGCGATCTGCGCGTTCTCGCCGTGGGTGGACATGGAACACCTGGGCAAGACGCTCGAGACCAACGCCGACACGGACGCGCTCGTCTCCATGGGCGTGGTCACCCTGATGGGTCAGATGTACCTCGGCGAGTCCGGGTCGCCGACCGACCCCCTGGCCAACCCTCTGCACGCCGACCTCAGCGGGTTGCCTCCGCTGTTCATCGCCGCAGGTGAGCACGAGACGTTGCTCGACGACTCCGAACGCCTCGCCCAGCGCGCTCGCCACGCCGGCGTCCCGGTCGAGTTCACCACCTACCCCGAGCAGCAGCACGTCTTCACCTTCATGGCAGGACGGGCGCCCGAAGCAGATCAAGCAATCTCGGCGGCGGCCACCTGGCTGCGGCCTCACCTCGGGTTGTCCTGAACCCGACCCTGCCGAACCGCCTCGTTGGCACTCGAGCGAAGGAGACCGTTCCGTGTCCGACCCAGAATCCACGTCCGTGGACACCGACGCCGTCGTGGTCGGCGCGGGGTTCGCCGGCATCCGCATGCTCATCGAGCTCCAGAAGCTCGGCCTCTCGGCCGTGGCCCTGGAGGCCGGCTCCGACCTGGGCGGGACCTGGTATTGGAACCGCTACCCAGGCGCCCGCACCGACAGCGAGAGCTGGTCGTACTGCTTTCCGTTCCCGGAGATCGAGCAGGCCTGGAACTGGGTCGAGCGCTACCCCGGTCAGGAAGAGGTCCAGCGCTACATCGGCTTCGTCGCCGACCGCTTCGACGTCCGCCGCAACGTCCGCTTCGGCCAGCGGGTGACCTCAGCGCACTACGACGACGCCAGCGCGCAGTGGGCCATCACCACCGAAGACGGCTCGCGCTTCACCTGCACGTACTTCTTCACCGCGCTCGGGCACCTCTCCGTGCCCCAAGAGCCCACCTTCCCCGGGCGTGACTCCTTCCAGGGCGAGGTGTACCAGACCTCTCAGTGGCCGAAGGAGAAGGTCGACTTCACCGGCAAGCGCGTGGCCGTCATCGGCACGGGAGCGTCGGGGATCCAGGCGATCCCCCACATCGCCCAGGCGGCCGAGCACCTGACGGTTTTCCAGCGCACCCCGAACTACGTCATGCCGGCCCAGAACCACGACCTCGACGACGACTTCCGGCGCACCATCAAGGACTCCTACCCCGAAGTCTGGTCGATGGCACGCAACCACGTCTTCGGCTTCCCCATGGGTCCTGCCGGACGCACGTACGACGACGTGGCCGACGACGCCGAGCGCGAGCGCATCTTCGAGGAGGGTTGGCAGGCCGGCGGGTTCCACTTCGTGTTCGAGACCTTCGACGACCTGATTCTCGACCAGCGGTCGAACGACGCGGCCGCCGAGTTCATCCGCAAGAAGATCCGCGAGACCGTCCACGACCCCGCGACGGCCGAGCTCCTGAGCCCGCGTGGCTATCCCTACGTCTCGAAGCGGCCCCCGTCGGGCACGAACTATTACGAGACCTTCAACCGCGACAACGTCTCGCTGGTCGACATCAGCCAGAACGCGGTCGAGACCCTCACCGAGACCGGATTGCGGACCGGGGGCCAGGACTACGAGTTCGACGTCATCGTGTTCGCGACGGGCTTCGACGCCGTCACCGGAGCGATCTCCAAGATCGACATCCGCGGCGAGCACGGCATTGAGCTCAAGGAGCAGTGGAGCGGCGGTCCGGAGACGTTCCTGGGGATCGGCAGCGCCGGTTTTCCCAACATGTTCATGATCTGTGGACCGCAGAGCGCCTACGCGAACATTCCGGTCATCATCGAGAAGGTCGTGGAATGGTTGTCGCGGGCCATCGAGCACATGCGTGAGCACGGCTACCAGTCGATGCAGCCGACCTCCCAGGCGGTCGAGGGGTGGACCAAGCTCGTCGCGGACATCTTCGGCATGACCTTGCTGCCCGCGGGCGAGTCGGCGCACTCCTGGTACCTCGGTGCCAACACCCCGGGGAAGCCTCGACGCGTCCTGTTCTACTTCGGTGGCGCAGCCGGCTACTTCCAGGAAATCGACAAGGTCGCCGACGCCGATTTCGAGGGGTTCGAGTTCTCCCAGGCCCCCGCCGTCGCGGCCCGCTGACGCTTCTCGGCGGAACGGGGTCCGATGTTCGTCATGACCCTTCCGGACAGGACAACCGAGGGAACGACACCATGACTGACCCCGCCGCGCCCCGCGGCTTCGCGACCCTCGCGTCGACCACGCTGCCGGAGCTGCTGTCCCACGCCGCCCGGGACGGCGAGGTTCCCTTCCTCCGTTGTCCGGAGCGGACCTGGACCTACGCCGAGTTCGCGCACGCCGTCGACCGGTTCGCGAGCGGCCTGCGCGAGCTCGGGATCACCCAGGGGGATCGCGTCGCGATCGCCGCCCCCAACTCGGCGGAATGGCTGATCACCTGGTTCGCGACCGTCAAGGTCGGGGCGGTCCTGGTGACGCTGAACGTGGCCTACCGGGAGCGCGAGTTCGACTTCATGCTGAACCAGTCCGCCTCGGTGATGCTGCTGACCACTGCGCAGGACGGGGACTTCGACTTCGTCTCCTTCCTCGACCGTCTCCGTCCGCGGATACCCACCGTCCGACACTTCGTGTTCCTCGGCGGTGCGGGCTTCGCGGGCAGTCACCGGTGGGAGGACCTCCGTGCCCCCGGCGACGGCCAGGCTGCCGACCCGGACACCGGTCTTGTGGCCCCCGAGGACCCTGCGGTCATCCTCTACACGTCGGGGACCACCGGCGAGCCCAAGGGCGCGACGCTCACCCACGCCGGCATCATCGCGTCCGCCCGCGCACAGGCCGAGCACCTCGCCCAGACGTCCGGCGACGTCGCGATCGGCCACATGCCCCTCAACCACGTCGGTGGGCTGACCTGCACGGTCACTGCCTCGATGGTGGTCCAGGGCAGCGTGGCGCTCCTGACCCGCTACAGCCCGGCGCAGGCGCTGGACAGCATCGGGCGACACGGCGTCACGATCTTCATCGGCGTCCCGACGATGTACGCGAAGATGATGGAACTGCCCGAGTTCGCCGGTGCGGACGTCTCATCGGTCCGCACGTGCGTCATCGGGGGGTCGAACGTCGAGCCGGCCATGGGCCGGCGCATCATCGACGCCTTCGACGGCGCACGCCTGGCCAACCTGTACGGGCTGTCGGAGACGTCGGGCGGCTGCATCATCTCCGCCGCGGACGACGACCTGGACACCTTGGTGGAGACCCTCGGCGTCCCCATCGGGGACTTCGAGGTCCGCATTGCCGACGACGACAACCACGCCCTGCCGCCCGGCGCCGACGGCGAGCTCCAGATCCGGGGCGACTGCGTCTCCCCCGGCTACTGGGACCTGGGAGCACCGTCGACCTTCCTCCCGGACGGCTGGCTCGCCACCGGCGACATGGCACTGCGACGCCCGGACGGACGCGTGACGCTGCGCGGCCGGAAGAAGGAGATGTACATCCGCGGCGGCTACAACGTCTACCCCGCCGAGGTCGAGAACGTCATCGCGGGTGAACCCTCGATCGCCATGTGCGCGGTCATCGGCGTGCCCGACGAGATCAACGGTGAGGTGGGGCACGCCTACGTCGTCCCGGCAGCGGGAGCCACCGCAGACCCGGAGGCGCTGCTCGACCTGTGCCGGATCAAGCTGGCCCGGTACAAGGTCCCCGCTCGGATCGTCGTCGTCGACTCGTTGCCGCTCACCCCTTCCGGAAAGATCAAGAAGGTGGCGCTACGAGACGCGATGGTCGCGCCGTAGCGCAATCGAGCGGCCCTCCGCCAGCTCCACAATCGTCGATCGTTCTCCCCCCACAATCACCAGGAGGAATCGTGCCCACGGACAAGAACAAGGAAATTGTACGGAACGCCTGCCAGTACATCAGCGACCGCAACTTTCCCGCGTTGTTCGACCTCATCGACGAGGACGGCACCTGGACACTCCCGAATCGGCCGGAGCGGTTCGAGTACGGGGGGCGTTACGACAAGCCGGGATGGAGGAATCTCCTCGAGGGCTTCCTCAACCCGTTCGACGAGTTCCGCTTCGACGCGCACACCCTCACGGCCGAGGAGGATCGAGTCGTCGTCGAGGCGACCACTGCGGGAGTCGGGCCGGGCGAGGCCAGGTACAACAACAACTACCTGCTGATGTTCAAGCTGCGCGATGGGAAGATCTACGAAGTGACGGAGTCGCTCGACCCGTTCCAGGTCCTCGCCTATGTCGAGCAGGTTCCGACCTCGTCGTAGGCCGTCGGTCGAGCTGCCGGGCTCGCCGGCACGGAGGAGGACCCGGCGGCCGGCCCGCACCCACGGTCACCGACCGATACCGCCGACCGACAACGTGAGGATGTGGAGCAGTGAGTACAGGACGCGTCCCGCCTCGCCCGCGGGTCCAGCAGACGCCGAGCGGAAGCACGCGACCAACGAGGTGGCCGACGTGGCTGTCCTGACCTCGACGCTCGAACCAACCTCCGATCGCTTCCAGATCGACCGCAGCGCGATGCTGGAAGCCCTGGCCGAACTCGAGGTACTGGCCGCCCTCGTCCTGACTGCCGGTGGCGAACGAGCGGTGGCGAAGCACCGGGCTCGAGGGAGCCTGCTGGCTCGTGAACGGATCGACCTGCTGCTCGACCAGGACGCCCCGTTCCTCGAGCTGTCGATGTTCGCCGGCGCCCACGAGCCGGACGAGCAACCCGGTGGACGACTGATCACCGGGATCGGGCCGGTGTGCGGCGTCGAGTGCGTGATCATCGCGAACGAGCCCACCGTGAAGGGCGGATCGCTCAACCCGTCCTCGGTGGCGCGCCAGCTGCGCGCTCTCGACATCGCCGGGCACAACCGCCTGCCCGTGATCAGCTTGGTGCAGTCGGGCGGAGCCGATCTCCCCCGCCAAGAGGAGATCTTCGTCAACGGTGGGCGCATCTTCCGTGAGCTCACCCGGCTCTCCGCGGCAGGTATCCCCACGATCGCGCTGGTGTTCGGCAGCTCAACAGCCGGCGGCGCCTACGTGCCGGGCATGAGCGAGTACACGGTCTTCGTCAAGGAGCAGGCGGCGGTCTACCTCGGTGGCCCGCCGCTGGTGAAGATGGCCACCGGCGAGGACGTCGACGACGAGACGCTGGGTGGGGCCGAGATGCACGCCCGCGCATCCGGGCTCGCCGACTACCTGGCCGTCGACGAGCGTGACGCCCTGCGGATCGGCCGGCAGATCATCGCTGACCTCGGATGGCGCAAGCAGGGCCCGGGCCCGTCGCTGCCCGCCGACGAGCCGCTCTTCCCGGCCGAGGAGCTCCTGTCCTGTGCGGCGGCCGAGGCGCGACGGTCGGTCGAGGTGCGCGACGTCCTCGCCCGCGTCCTCGACGGCTCCCGCTTCGACGAGTTCAAGCCCCTCTACGGCACCCAGCTCGTCTGCGGGTGGGGCTCGCTGCACGGCTTCCCGGTCGGGGTCCTCGCGAACAACGGGATCCTGTTCTCGGAGGAGTCGCAGAAGGGCGCGCACTTCATCCAGCTCGCCAACGCGCGGGACACCCCGTTGCTCTTCGTCCAGAACATCACCGGATTCATGGTGGGTTCCGCGGTCGAGCGGGGCGGCATCATCAAGGACGGCGCCAAGCTGATCAACGCTGTCTCCAACTCCGCCGTCCCGCACCTCACGTTGATGATCGGCGCGTCGTACGGCGCCGGGAACTACGGGATGTCGGGGCGCGCCTTCGATCCCCGGTTCGTGTTCACCTGGCCCAACCACCGCATCGCGGTCATGGGTGGGACCCAGCTCGCCGGCGTCATGTCGATCATCCGGAGAGCCGCGGCCGAGCGATCCGCGAACCCCTACGACGAGACCACCGACGCTGCGGTCCGCGCCGAGACCGAGGCGATGATCGAGGCGCAATCGAGCGCGTTGCACGCCACCGGTCACCTGTGGGACGACGGGGTCATCGACCCGCGCCACACCCGCACGGTCCTCGGGCTCGCGCTCTCCGCGGTGCATTCCGGCCCGGTCGAGGGCACCACCCGATTCGCGCCCTTCCGGATGTGAGGCACTGGTGACCACGATCCGCAGCCTGCTCGTCGCGAACCGGGGCGAGATCGCTCGACGCGTCTTCCGCACCGCAGGCGCACTCGGGATCCGGAAGATCGCGGTGTTCTCCGATCCCGACGCGGACGCCCCCCACGTGCGGGACGCCGACGTGGCCGTCCCGCTCGGTGGCTCGACCAGCACCGAGACGTACCTCGATCTGGAGAAGGTGCTCGACGCCGCGCGCCGGTCCGGGGCCGACGCAATCCACCCGGGCTACGGGTTCCTCTCGGAGAACGCCGAATTCGCCATGGCGTGCTCCGAGGCCGGCGTCCTCTTCGTCGGGCCCGCCCCCGACTCCATGACCGAGATGGGACTCAAGGACCGGGCCAAGGAGATCGCTCGCAAGGCCGCAGTCCCGGTCCTGCCCGACGCCGTCATCGAGGGCGACGACGAGACCTCCTGGCGCGAGGCCGCCGACCAGGTCGGTTACCCCCTGCTCGTCAAGGCGATCGCGGGTGGCGGGGGCAAGGGCATGCGCCGTGTCGATGGGCCGACCGACCTGGTCGAGGCGATCCGGGGCGCCCGCCGCGAAGCAGGTTCGTCGTTCGGCAACACCACGGTGTTCTGCGAGCGCTACCTGGCTGTCGCGCGACATGTCGAGATCCAGGTGTTCGGCGACGCCCACGGCAACGCGATCCACCTCGGGGAGCGCGAATGCTCCGTGCAGCGACGACACCAGAAGGTCCTGGAGGAGGCCCCGTCCCCCGCCGTCGACGCGGCTCTGCGCGAGCGCATGGGGACGACGGCGGTGTCGCTCGTCCGGGAGCTCGGCTACCTCGGCGCCGGCACCGTGGAGTATCTGCTCGACGACAGCACCGGGGAGTTCTACTTCCTGGAGATGAACACCCGACTCCAGGTCGAGCACCCGGTGACCGAGGAGGTCACCGGCCTCGACCTGGTCCGTCTCCAGCTCGACGTCGCGCAGGGCAAGCCCCTCGGCTTCACACAGCGCGACGTCCACCAGCGGGGTCACGCACTCGAGGTCCGGCTCTACGCGGAGGACACCACCCGCGACTTCCTCCCCACACCGGGGCCGCTGTACCGCTACTCGCACCCCGACCTACCGGGTATCCGCTTCGAGGACGGCGTCGCGGCTCCTGGTGAGGTGTCTGCGTACTACGACCCCATGCTCGCCAAGATCGTCGCGCACGGCGAGAGCCGGGTGGAAGCCGCCGCCCGGCTCGCGGCCGCGCTGGACGCGACGCAGGTCCACGGGACGATCACCAACCGCGAGTCGCTGGTCGCGCTGCTGCGCGACCCGGACTTCCTCGCGGGCGAGACGCACACCGATTTCCTCGACCGGCACCCCGACCTGCTGCGTCCGCGGCGGACGACCCCCGATGTCGTGCACCTCGCCGCCGCCGTGGCGGTCGGCGCCGCTCGGCGACGCGCTGCCGCCCCCTTCGCCATCCGTGTCGAGCCCGGCTTCCGGCTGATCCCCGGCCGCCCGCTGACGTCGGCCACGTGGACAGCTGCGGACGGCCACGAGATCGAGATCGGCTACTGGCTCGGTGCGGCGAGCGGTGACACCGCCCTCACGCTCGAGGTGGACGGTGAAGGCCACGAGCTCGGGTTGCGTGGCCTCGGTACCGACGAGGTCAGGGTGAGGTTCGTGGGCCTCGAGCACCATTGCACGGTCGTCGAGTACGCCGACGGGTCGGTCTGGGTGAACTCCCCCGGGGCCCAGACGTCGTGGCGGCAGGACCCGCGGCTACCGGACCCGGATGCCGTCGCCGCCGGCGGTGGTCCCGTCGCCCCGATGTCGGGGACCGTCGTGCACGTCGGGGTCGCGCCCGGTGACGTGGTGGAGACCGGCCAGACGCTGGTCGTCCTCGAGGCGATGAAGATGGAGCACCCGGCCCTGGCGGCCGGTCCGGGCGTGGTCGACGCCGTCCTCGTCGAGGTCGGACAGTACGTCGAGGCCAAGGCCGTACTGGTCACCGTGACCCCGCAGGCGGACTCGTGACCACGCCAGCGCTGCGGGTCGCGAACTGCTCTGGATTCTTCGGCGACCGTCTTTCCGCCGCGCGGGAGATGGTCGACGACGGACCGATCGACGTCCTCACCGGCGACTGGCTGGCCGAGCTCACCATGGGTGTCCTGCTCAAGCAGCGCGACCGCGACCCGGAGGCCGGCTACGCGCGGACCTTCCTCACGCAGCTCGAGGACGTGCTGGCGGACTGTCTGGGGCGCGGAATCCGCATCGTGTCCAACGCCGGCGGTCTCAACCCGCGCGCCTGCGCGGCGAAGGTCGAACAGATCGCGGCGGACCTCGGGCGCGCCGTGCGGGTCGCGGTCGTGGACGGCGACGACGCCACAGAGGTCGTTCGTCGCGCCCGCGACGACGGTTGGACCGCTCCCCACCTGGACACCGGGGAACCGTTCGACGAGCTCGCCGTCGAGGTCGACGTCGCGTCCGCCTACCTCGGATGTTGGGGCATCGCCGAAGCGCTCCAGGAGGGCGCCGACATCGTCGTCACCGGACGCGTGAGCGACGCGTCGGTCATCGTGGGACCGGCCGCCTGGCACTTCGGGTGGGCGAGAGATGACTGGGACGCGCTCGCGGGAGCCGTCGCCGCAGGCCACGTCATCGAGTGCGGAGCCCAGGCCACCGGCGGGAACTTCTCCTTCTTCTCCGAGGTCCCGGCGCTCGAACGCCCCGGCTTCCCGCTGGCCGAGATCGCGGCCGACGGGTCCGCCGTGATCACCAAGCACCCGGGGACCGGCGGCGCCGTCACCGTGGAGACGGTCACGGCCCAGCTGCTCTACGAGATCGACGGGCCCCGCTACCTCAACCCCGATGTCATCGCACGGTTCGACACGCTGACCCTCGAGCAGCAGGGACCGGACCGCGTCCGGATCTCGGGAACGCAGGGCGAGCCGGCCCCGGACGCGGTGAAGGTCGGCCTGATCACGACGCCGGGCCATCGCAACAGCGTCACGTTCGTGATCACGGGCAACGACGTACCGGCGAAGGCGGACCTCGCCCAGCGTGCCCTCTGGGCGGCCATCCCCGGCGGGGAGAAGGGCTTCGACGAGGTCGATGTCCGTCTCCTGCGCGCCGACCGCCCCGACCCCGGGGCGCCCGACGAGGCCGCGGCGTTGCTGACGGTCAGCGTCTCCAGCCGTGACCGGTCCTCCGTGGCGCAGCTGGCACGCGCGGCCGTCGAGACCGGGCTGAGCAGCTACCCCGGCTTCCACCTCACCGCGCCACCGTCCGGCGGGTCGGCCTACACGGTGTTCTGGCCGACCCTGCTGCCCACCGTGGACTTCCCCCAGACCGTCTCGTTCGAGGGCCGCGAGTGGACGGCGGCACCCCCGCCCACCCGGCCCGTCCCACCCGCTCCACCCACCGCCGCGCCCTCGCCGGTCCGGCCCCCTGCGGGACCCACCCTTCGCTCGTCCTTGGGGACCGTCCTCGGCTCCCGGTCGGGCGACAAGGGCGGCAACGCCACGCTCGGGGTGTGGGCGCGCGACGACCGCACCTACGACTGGCTGACCGACTGGCTCACCGAGGACCGCTGGCGCGAGCTGCTCCCCCAGGCTCGCGGGCTGGCCCTCCGTCCATGGTGGATGCCGAACCTTCGGGCCGCCGGCGTGACCGTCGTCGGTCTCCTCGGCCGGGGCGTGGGAGCGAATCTGCACCTCGACTCGCAGGGCAAGGGGCTCGGCGAGTACCTACGTGCGCGGCACGTCGAGCTTCCTGCCGCGCTCCTCGAGGCACCCGGGGCCGTCTGAGGGCCGAGGCGCACCCAGCATCGCTGGTGTCAACGAGCTCCCTGCACCAGGCGCCCGGACTCGTCGAGTTTCATCCCGATGGCCTGGGCCCAGAGCCTGGTCAGGGTCTCCACAGCCAGCTCCTCGTCGTAGGGGACGCCGTGGAAGAACCACAACAACGTGAAGTGCTCGATCATCCCGCCCAACATCGACGCCGCCATCGAGGCATCGAGGTTCGGGTCGGCGAGCCCCTGCTCCTGGAGCCGTCGGATGCCGGCCTCGTTGCGGAGGAGGAACGGCTCGCGGATGCGGAGCTTCAGTTCACGGAACTGGGGGTCGCGGTACGCGAGCTCCTCGATCATCGCGATCAGCTGCGCATTGCGTGCTGCCACGACGAGGTACTGGCGGTTGCTCGCCCGAATCTTGTCGACCACGTCCCCGTCGGACTTCGAGCGCGCCTGGGACGCGTTGTACATGTCCCCGGTCACGGAGGTGAACAGCTCGTCGAGGACCGACTCCTTGGAGTCGAAGTAGTGGTAGAAGACGCCGTAGGACGTGCCGGCGCGCTTCGCGATGTCCGAGATGCGCGCGTCGCGGAAACCAAGCTCCTCGAACACCTCGCGGGCAGCATTGATCAACGCCGCCCGGGTCCGTCGACCTCGCGTCGTCGTCGGGATCGACGACGCGCCGGACAGGAACGCCCCTGCCTGACTCGACCCGGACCCACCGCGTGGGCGTCTCGGTGGGCTGGCCTCCGGTCGGGCCATGGGTTCCTCCCTCGCTCGCTACGGTGATTCTACCGCGGTGCCGTCGGCGCGACCCACGCAACCGACCTATTGTGTTGACAGGTGTGTCGACCCAGGACGGGCCGAATCAGCAGGTCAGCACCGATCGTCACGAGGTCGCTCGCAGCAGCGGTGACTTTCGAGTCGACTCGCAGCCGCCACGGGCTGCGCGGCATCGACGCCGACTTCGTCGTCTGCCTCCCCGTAAGTCATCGGCTGACGGGGTCCAACCGGCGCTATCAGGGGCCTCATGCGCGCGTTAGATACTGATGCGGCTGGGCCTGAGCACGACCGCTGTCGCGGACGACGAACACGTTGGCCCGGACTGGGTACTGCTTTCGTCACACCATTGGCAGCTGCCGGACGGTCACCGCTGATGATCGACACCGAGCAAACGTCTACTGATCAGCACAGACGCCTACCATCCGTCACCCGCGAGCCCGTGACTCTCGTTCACTGGGTTCGGGACTCGCGTCCCCGGTGTCCTTTGCGTGTCGGGTCGTGCGCCACGGAGGAAAGGTCCCTAGTCGACTCACGTCGTGAACGTCGGCCGCACTCGGCGCTGTCACCTCGGCAAGGTCGGCAGGATCGACCGGTCGGACGCGGTGCGTCGCCTACAGGCATCTCCCGGGCGTCGTCACCTCGACGGAGGCGACCGAGGGGCTGGCGTCTCGTCGCTCACATCGCGAAGGCATCGCGGGCACGAGTGCACGCGAGGCCACGTCACTTCCTGTGGGCTGACTTGCGAGCTCCGAGCTCGTTCGACACGAGCCTCGGGACGTCCTAGCGTCATCGAGGCGAGGCAATCGGACCGACGTGGAGGGGTCGCACCACGACCCGCACCACATCCGACTCCCTCAACCGCTCGACGGAGACCCATCGAGCCCTGAGCTGCGTCGGGACGACAGGATTCGAACCGGCGACCCCTTGACCCCCAGAGCCTGCGAACGTGCCGACCAGGGCTGCTACCAGCGACAACAGAGGTACTCGACGCTGCAGAACTCGCACCACGGGCACCGATCGGCAGCATTTCGCACCACGACTCGCACCACGCCCGAGATCCACTAGGGGGCCGGCGAAAGCACTCGTTCGAAGCACCAATCGCCTGCGGCCGTCGGGAGGTCCGCCAGAGCAGAAGGCTGGCCCCAGCGGTCAGGGGGCGGAGGGGCGGAGGGGCGGAGGGGCGGAGGGCTAGAAGTTGCTGAGAGCTGAGACCGGGATCAGCCGCAGAGGTCAGCGTCTTCGAGCGATGCCAACGGAGCGGTGTTCGTCTCCGGTCTGAATTCCTAGCCGCTCGATCCGGAATCACCGGAGCCGGAGTCCCCGGTCCCGGTGTCCTCGCTCCCGCTGACCGTCCGCGCCGGCGCCACCGATGCGCGATCGACATCGTTCGGAAACGGCGGTAGCGCCAGGGCCGTACGCTGCCAACCGGACGTCGGGGAACGACGTGGGGGTGGCCCGTGACTGAGGTGCGCGTGCGCCTGCTCGGCGACGTGGCTGTCGAGCGTGACGGGGTCGAGACTCCACCCGGTTCGGTCGCGCTGCGGACGTTGCTGGCGCTCCTCGCCCTGCGTCCGGGCGAGCCCGTCCCCGGCGACACCCTCATCTCCCAACTCTGGCCCGGCGCCGAGGTTCCGCAGCACCCCGCCGCCACGATGCACACGCGGATTACGCGGTTGCGTGGCTGGCTGGGTGACCAGAGCCTGGTCACCGCGAATGCCGGCGCCTACACGCTTCGGCTGCGTGCGGATCAGGTTGACCTCTCTCGCTTCTACGCAGCTGGTGAAGCTGCGCTGCGGCCCTCCACGTCGCCGGCCGCGACGTTGGCCACCGCCCAGGCCGCGCTCGACGCCTGGAGCGGTGAACCCTTCCCCGGCTTGGACGCCCCGCACCTCGGTGTCGCGCGCGACCACGCGCATGAGCGCCGCCTGCGGCTCGTGGAGCGTCAGGTCGATGCCCTGCTGCGGCTTGGCCGTGCCGCCGAAGCCGTCGACGCGGTCGGTCCGCTCGCAGCCGAGCATCCGGTGCGCGAGGCGATGCAGGCCCTGCACGTCGAGGCCCTCCACCGGGCCGGCCGGCCCCGGGAGGCCGTCGAGGCCTACCTGTCGGTGCGCCGGGCCCTCGCGGACGAACTCGGCGTCTCCCCGGGCGTCGAGTTGCGGGCCGCGTACCAGCGCGTCGTCGACGAGCGATCTTCGGCGGGCGCGGGGCACCACAAAAGGCCGACGATGGTGGGCCGCGAACCCGCGCTCGCCCGCATCCTAGAGACACTGACCGACGACGGCCGGATCATCGTCGTCGACGGTGAGGCCGGAATCGGCAAGTCCGTCCTGCTCGCGACCGCCCGGCACGACGCCGAGGCCACGGGCGCGCAGGTCGTCTCCGGGGCATGGCAGGAGGACCGGACGCCGATGGCGGCGTGGTTCGAAGCGCTCGGCCGACCGCCCGAGTGGTCGGCGCGTGAGGCCCCCGGTCCGTGGCTTCGCGAGCAGCTGGGCGAGCTCGCCGGAGACGGTCCGGTGCTCCTCACACTCGACGACGCGCACCGCGCCGACTCGGCCTCGCTCGGCGTCCTGACCCTCCTCGCCCGATCGGGAGTCCCGGCGGGCGCCGTGGTGCTGATCGCCGCGCGAACCCCCGACTCCGTGGCCCACCCGACGTGGGACGAGGCCTTCGCCGAGCTCGGCCGCGCCGCCCAGTTCGTGCACATCGAGCTGGACCTTCTCGACGCCGACGCCGTCACGAGAGTGGCCACCCCGCGTCTCGCCCACCTCGGCGCCCGGCCTGCCTCGGACCTCGCCGCGCTCGTCGCCGAACGGTCCGGGGGGCACCCGCTGCACGCCGCAGCGCTGCTCGACGTCCTCGCCGCCCAGCCCGACGAAGGGGCCGCCCTCCTCGTCGCCCGGAGAGTCCCCGACCGACTGCGGGCGATGCTCCAGCAGCAGGTCGCTCGGCTCCCCGCGACCGCCCGCGCTGTGCTCGAGGCGCTCGTCGTGCTCGCGCCGATCGATCTCGTCGGGTTGGCCGGTGTTCTCGACCGCCGCCCCCTCGACCTCGCCGACGATCTGCGCCCGGCCGTCGACGCCGGTTTCGCCGTGGCACTCCCCGACCGCATCGTCCTGCGTCACGACCTCATGGCCGACGCCGTCCACGACGCCGTTCCCGCCGCCCACCGCACGCAGATGCACCACGCCCGGCTCATGCAACTGGAATCCGTTCCGGACGCCGTGGACCCCTTCGTGCGCCTGCGTCACGCAGTCGGGGCCGCCGCGCTGATTCCCGCGGCCGAACTCGCCCGGGCGCGCCTCGACGCCGGGATCGCCGCCTACGGACGCCGCGCCCTCGCGGAAGCCCTCGCCCTGCTGGATGCGGCGGCGTCCGAACTCGGGCCCGATCCGGTGGTCGAGGTGTACCGGGGACTGGTCCTGGGCGCACTCGGGCGCCTCGAGGACTCCGACGCGGTCCTCGACGTCGCGCTCGACGCCCTACTCCCGGTCGACGGGCCCGACGACGGCATCGCCACGCTCCTCGTCCTCGCAGCGGTCGGCGACGAACCATTGGGCAGATCGGTGATCGGTGATCCGCGACGCCTGGCACGTCTGCGCCGCGTCGAACGCCTCGAACTCCCACCGGGGGCGCGGTTCGAGCTGCTCGCGTCGGTGGTGCGAGAGGAATCACTGAGCGGTGCCGCACGACCGGACGCCGTGGCCGAGATGCGGGCGCTGGCCGAGCGGGACGGCGTCGGTGTCACGACGCGTGCGCGAGCCCGCGCGCTCGAGGCCCGCACACTCGTCGAAGGCGGCGTCCTCGCGCGCCATCGCCTCGAGGTCGCGGAGGACGCGTACGAGCTCGCCGAGTCGGCCGGGGACCCTCTTCTCCGGCTCGACGCGACCGAGCTGCTCATGACGGCCGCGCTCGGCGCGGGGGAGGTCGAGTGGGCACGCAAGCTCCGCGCGGCGATGGCCGAGGACGCTGAGCGCTGGCACCGCCCACGCCTGATCTGGGCCGGGCACATGGTGGACTCGGCGCTGATGATGGCGGAGGGCGACCTCGACGGTTCGGACTCCGCCGCCCTCGCCGGCCTTCAGCGCGGTCAGGAGCTGGGTGTGTCCGACGCGGCCCAGGGCTACGGCGTCCACCTGATGATCAGGCACTGGCTGGCGGGCACGGTCGACCAGCTGGTGGACCTCGCCGCGGGCGCCGCCGTAGCCGCGCCCTCCATCCCGGCATGGTCGGCGGGTGCTGCGGTGGCCGCGGCGCGCGCCGGCAGATTCGACGCGGCCGCGGAGCACCTGGCGGAGTTCCGACGGCGCCGGGCCGTGATCACCGGCCGCTCCTTCGACCGTCCGGGACTGTCGATGGCTTCAGCCGCCGCCTTCTGCCTCGGTGACGGCGACATCGCTCGTCTCGTGCTGGAGGCGCTGCCCGCCGATCCGGAAGCCGTCGTCCTCGTCGGCTACGGCGCGGTGGTCGTCGGGCCGGCGACGATCTTCACCGGACTCGCCTCGTGGACTCTCGGCGACGTCAGTAGCGCGCGCGAGGGTTTCGCCACGGCCGCCGCCCTGACCACGTCTCTTGGATGGACGCCGTGGGCCGATGTGTCGTGCGGGCTCCTGAAGGCCGTGGATGACCCCGGTTCGGTCGAGCTGCCACTCGGACTCGCCCTGCCGTCCTGACGGCGGCGACACCGTCAACTGCTGGTCAGCAGCGCCCGTCATGCGGCAGGGTCTCGGCTGTCGGACCCGGGGGGGCGGATGGACGAGTCTGAGGGCACGGGCGAGTACCGCGACGTCGTCGTCGTCGGGACGGGTTTCGGCGGGGCCGTTGCCGCGTGTCGGCTCGCCCAGGGCGGTCAGCAGGTCCTGGTCCTCGAGCGGGGCCACCGCTACGGCCGAGGACATCGCCCGTTCCCCCGCTCTCGGAGAGAGCCGTGGTTCTGGGCGCGCGAACAGAACCACGGACCCTTCGACGTCAGACCGCTCGGGGAGGTGTTGACCGTCCAGGCCGCTGGGTATGGAGGCGGCTCGCTGCTGTACTCGAACGTCCACCTGCGGATGCCGACCGACGGCTTCAGCGGATGGCCGTGCGGGTGGACCCGGGACGAGCTCGACCCGTATTACGACCTCGTCGAGTACATGCTCGACGTCACGCCCCTCCGCGAATCGCACCCGCTGCCCGAGCCTGAACGAACCGTACGGATGAGGGACGCGGCGAACCACCTCGGTCGCCAGGAGCAGTTCTTCCTCCCTCCCCTGGCGGTCTCCTTCGGCGAGCCGAATCTGGCGCTCTTGAACCGCCACGATGTCGAGCAACGGCCCTGCACCCACTGCTCGGAATGCAACATCGGATGCAACGTCGGCGCCAAGAACTCCCTCGACATGAACTACCTGGCCGTCGCCGAGGACGCGGGCGCCGACATGCAGACCGAGTGCGAGGTCACGGCGCTCTCCCGCACCGAAGAGGGGTACTTCCTCGTCGACTACACCAGACGCAAGGAGAACGGTGTCCGGTGCCGAGTGCGCGCCCGGACCGTCGTGCTGGCCGCCGGGGCGCTGAACACCACCGAGCTTCTCCTGCGTTGGGGCCACGATCTGGGCCTCGAGCCCGACCAGGTCGGGAGGCACTACTCGGCCAACGGCGACTTCACGAGCTTCGGTCTCGACATCGAGCGCCCGTTCGTCCCGACCTCCGGGCCCGCGATCACGGCGGGCATCCTCTACTCGGAGGGCCCCGATCCGGGGAAGCCGTGGTTCCTCGTCGAGGATGGGGGCTTCCCACCCCAGTTCGTGGACGTGGTGCTGGCCGCCCTCCGCACCGTCGACCGGGTCGAGGGCTGGATCGACCGCGTCCTCGCCCTCGCGCGCGGGGGGCCGCGGCGTGTGAGACGGACGCTGCGGCGCCTGTTCGAGCGGTACGGAGTCTTCGAGGAGGACGGGACCCGGCTCGCCCTGAGCTCGGGGGCGGCGGACCACGTCGCGGTCCTGCTCGCAATGGGTCGCGACTCCTCGGATGGCACTCTTCGCCTGCCCCGCCGTAGGCCGGGTCATCCCCGGATCAAGTGGGACGTCGCCGCGAACGCGGAGCTCTACGGCACCGAGCAGGCGCTGTGCGACGACATCGTCCGGAAGAGCATGCGGGGAGAGCCCGTCCACACACCGGGGTGGCGCAACATCCGTGTCCCCGTCTCCGTGCACAACCTCGGAGGCGCTGTGATGGCCGACGACCCCACTCATGGCGTCGTGGATTCCGCACGGCGAGGCGTTCGGCTGCCCCGGCCTGTTCGTCCTCGACGGCGCGGCGATCCCGCGAGCGACCGGAGTGAACCCGTCGAACACGATCGCCGCCGTCGCCGAGCGCAACGTCGAGCGGCTCGTGCGCACCCTGCGGCACGACCCGGACTGGCGGGCTCCGGAACGGAGTCAGGCCCCACGCCGCCGTGACGATCCCCTCCCGCGGCCCCCGGTGGGCGGAACCCCACGACCGTCCCGGACGCCGGCGCCGGCTCGTACGTTCCACGGGCAGGGCGTGCTGGCGTGGCGGGACGGGAGGCGCACCCATCCCCTGACCTTCGATCTCATCCTCACGGAACCCGCCCCGAGCGGGCCGGTCGGGGCCCTGAGCGCGACAGGCACGCTGACGACCGGCGGCCTCGGGGACCCGCGACTCCTGCGCGTCGGTCCGGGAGTCGTACGGCCGTCGACCGCCGACTGGCAATGGACACTGCCGTTCGTCGCGGCCGGCAGCCCCTACGTGCTCGAGGGGTGGTCGTCCCCCGGCGAGCTGAGGCTGGCGCTGCACCGCGGCCTCGAGGAGTCGGCGAAGGTCCTGGCCGTCGGCAGTGTCGACCTCGAGGTGCGCTCGTGACCTCGTCGGAGGGGAGACCTCGCCGCTCCCTGCTCCTGGCCGGAGGCGGGCTGAAGGTCGCGTTTCAGGCCGGCGTCCTCCAGGTGTGGCTCGACGAGGCGGGCATCGAGTTCGATCACGTCGACGCCTGCAGCGGCGGCGCGTTCAACCTCGCGATGTTTCTCCAGGGCTACACCGGCACGCAGATCGCGGATGCCTGGCGCAGGACCGACCCGCGCGACGGGGTCAGCACCCGGATGGCCGACCTCGTGTCGTTCCCGTTCGGCCGGTCGCTGATCGACCTCGACAAGTATCGCAGGTACGTCTTCCGTCGATGGGGTCTCGACGAGAAGCTCATCCGGGCCAGCACCCGCGCGAAGGCGACGTTCAACGCCTACGACATCACCCGCGCACGGCTGCGGGTGTTCTCCGCGGCCGAGTTCACCTTCGACGTCCTCTGCGCCTGCGTCTCCCTGCCCGCGTGGTTCCCGCCGGTGGAGCTCAAGGACGGGCTCTACACCGACGCCGTCTTCGTCACCGACGCAAACGTCGACGCGGCGCTCGCCAACGATCCCGACGAGATCTGGATCATCTGGACGGTCAGCCGACGTCCGGAATGGCTCCCGGGCGTCATCAACCAGTTCTTCCACGCCCTCGAGACCGCGGCGAACGGGCACCTCCAGCAGGCCCTCGACCGGATCAAGGAGAACAACGAGATCTTCGAGGCCGGTGGCGTTGGTCCGCTCGGCCGATGCGTCAAGGTGCACCCTCTGTGCTTCGAGGTGCCCCTGCAGTACCTGGTCGTGCTCGGCGCCGACCGCCTCCACCGCGCCGTCGAGCTCGGCGTCGCCGAGGGCCGCGCCTGGTGCAAACGGCACAAGGTGCCCTTCACACCTCGGACGTCGTGCGTGCGCTACGACGACGAGGTCACCCTCGAGTTCCACGACGGGCTGCACGGGCAACTCACACGAGCCTCGGACGACGCCGACGAGCGGCGTCACGGGGTCGCGGTCGACGCGGACCTCCGGCTCATCGTGGACGATGCCGGTCGCTTCGCCACCGATCCGTCTCACCCCTTGCGGTTGCGGGGTCACGTCGTCTCGGACCTGTTCGTCGGCGGGCGGGCCGAGGTCGTCGACGGCATCGCTCACATCCTCGTGGCCGATAAGAGCGACCCGACGCGCCGGAAGATGACCTATCGAGCACTGCTCCGCGAGGACGGCGGGCACGGCCGACCGTTCACGCTGCTGGGCGAGAAGAGGGTGGACTCGGGGCTGCTCGGCCGGCTCTGGACCGAGACCACGACGCTCCGCACCCGGATCGTCTCCGGGCACGTCGGCTACCGTGACCGTCGTAGCCACGAACTGGTCGCGGCCGGGACGCTGCGCATGGGGGTGTGCGACGTCCTCAGCCAGTTCGTCACTACCCGTGTCCACGGACCACGACTCGGGCCGAAAGCCCGCGGTCTCATGCGCTACGGTGCGGCCTTCGCCGGCAATCTGTGGGATGTCTACGGTCGGCGATTCATCAGTTACGGACCGTTCTGAGAACGGGTTCGGGCCCGCACAGCCTTTCCGCCGTCGTCCGGCGTTGAAAGGTCCTTGGAAGACCGGCGGACTCTGATGAGTCCTGGTCGGGATTCCGCCCCGCGAGCCGAACAAGGCGCGTGAGGGCGAGCCCGCCATTCCTCGCCACATCCATGAATCGAAGGAGTGGGACCGGATGGCCAAGACGTGGCAGTCCATGCTCGCCGTGCTGGCGGTTACCAGCGCGGCTCTGTTCGCTGGAGCGCCCTCCGCGCTCGCGCAGGACGACGGGGGTGGTGGCCCTGATCCCACCACGGCGTCGACCGCGGAGCGCGTCAGCGCCGAGGTCCTGCCGGCCGTGGTGTACGTCCAGATCGACGTGCACACCTGGATGCGTAGCCTGATCGACAACTCGATCTACTCGGTACCGGACTTCACGGCCTCATGTACCGGCTTCGTCGTCAGCCCGAACGGCGTCATCGCCACTGCTGGTCACTGCGTCAATGATCAGGACCTCCTCGAAAGTGTCGCCAGGAACTGGGCCGCGGAGGACGCCGCCCAGGGCTACGACTATGCGACGTCGTACTACTACTACACGGCTAACTACAAGCTGGAAGGCGACGTCGGAAACTCTCCGCCCGACCGCACGATCTCGGTCTATCGCGCAACAGGTAACGCCACTCAGACCAGCACGCCGATGCAGGCCCAGATCGTCGACCAGAAGAGCGGCGCCCAAGGCGATGCGGCGCTCCTGAAGGTCGACGCGACGAACCTCCCCACTGTCGAGGTCACGCCGTCCGACGCCGTGAACACCGGCACACGGATCATGTCGGTGGGGTACCCAGCGACCCGCGACATGGTCGTCGACCCGTCGCTTGCACCCACGTGGAAGGACGGCGCGATCAGCTCTCGACAGAACAAGAACGGCGTACCGTTCCTCGAGATCACGAGCGATATGGGCTTCGGTATGAGCGGCGGGCCGACGGTCAACGAACAAGGTCAGGTTGTGGGCATCAACAGCCGTGGGGCCACCGATGACGCCGATAGCTCCAACTTCGTCGCCCCGTCCTCGGCGCTCCTCGACATGATGGCGCGCAACGGCCTCCGTTCCGAGGCCGGTCCGGTCGACGTCGCGTACCGCGGCGGGCTCGACGACTACTACTCCGGTCAGTACAGCGACGCGACCGACGAGTTCCAGCGGGTGCTCGACATTCAGCCGGACAATAAGATGGCCTCGGAGTACCGGGTCAAGTCGATCGCCGCCTACAACCAGTTCGGCGACAAGGGAAGCCTCGGGCTCGTCGGCTGGCTCCTCGTCGGCAGCGGTGCGCTCGTGGTGGTCGGCGCTCTCCTCACGGTGCTGCTGGTCCGGCGTTCGAGGAAGCGCCGCGCCGCACAGGCCGCGTCCGCCCCGGTCGAGATGTCGCAGGCCCAGCAGCCGTACGCGGGGTTCTCGGAGACCGCGAACATGGTTCCCGCCCAGCGCCGGGGCGAGGAGTCACCGTCGACACAGGGGTTCGCTGCGCAGACGGTCGGCCCGCACTCCCCCGCGGTCGGGTTCCCGATGCCAACGTCTGAATGGGCGAAGTCCCCGGCAACCGGCTCCGTCACCACCACGTCCTTCCAGGGCTCGGCCCCGCTGGCGACAGCCACGCCGACGCTTACAGAAAGTGGCAGTCCCGGCGACGTGCCGACAAGCGAGGCCGTTACGGAGTCGCCCTCGACAGGCTTCTGCCTGAACTGCGGAACACCGCGCTCATCCGGAGGCCACTTCTGTGGGAGCTGCGGGCACCGCGTCTGAGGCGCCGCAGCACCGTTCTATACATGCACGAGAGCCGTCCGTGGTCACTGATCACGGGCGGCTCTCGTGCATGTGTAGGACGGCGACGCTCAGGAGCGTTAACTGGCTCTTCCGGAAATGGAGTGCAGGTGAGGGCGTGATCGCCTGGGTCGACGGCGTCGTGTCGGTGCGCTGAGACGGGCCCCGGGCAGTTGATGATGAAGGTTCCTACGCCAAGATCATCAACACATCCCAGGGGCCCGCGTGTCCGAACCTACCTCTGCGCCTGTCTCGGTCGTGGCCGACACGATCGTCCGGACCGTCGAACTTGGGGTGACGATCACCGATGCCGCGGTGGCCGGCCAGACGACCGTGGTGTTCTGCAACCTGCTCACCGACGGACCGGGCTGCTGCCCGGGCTGCGGGATCACCGGGATCTACCGCGACACCGTCGAACGCCGGGTCACCGACGTGCCGGTCGCTGGGCACCCGCTGCAGCTGCGGGTCCGGGTCCCGCGCTACCGCTGTGTCCACGACGGCTGCGCCCGCGAGGTGTTCGCCCACGACACCAGTCGCCTGGCCCGTCCCGGATGGTCAACCACGCGCCGCTGCGCTCAGTTCGTGCTGCGCCGGCTCATGCTCGACCGCACCACGGTCTCCGCGGTCGCCCGCGAGCTCGGCCGCAGCTGGGACACCGTCAACTCCATCGCCGTCGCCGCCACCCGCGAGCTGTTGCTGGTCGCCGGTCCTGCCCGCCTGCAGGGAGTGCGGGTCATCGGGGTCGACGAGCACAAGTGGGCCCATACCCGCACCGCCGAAGCGGACGGGTTCGTCACCGTGATCACCGACCTCACCCCTGTCCTGGCAGGTCACGGCGTGGCACGACTGCTCGACGTGGTCGCGGGCCGGTCAGCGGCGGCGATGAGGAACTGGCTCGACGCCCGCGACCAGGCCTTCCGCGACCAGGTTCAGATCGTGGCGATGGACGGCTTCGGTGGCTACAAGAACGCCGCCACTGAGGCGCTGCCCGACGCGGTGACGGTCATGGACCCGTTCCACGTCGTCGCCCTCGCCGGGGCGAAGCTCGACCTGTGTCGCCAACGCGTCCAACAGGACACCCTCGGACACCGCGGCCGCAGCGGTGACCCGCTCTACCGCGTGCGCCGCACACTGCGGACCCGCCTCGCGCTGCTCACCGACCGCCAGCGCACCCGCATCGAGGCCGTGTTCGCCGCCGAGGAACACGTCGCGGTCGAGGTCACCTGGTGGGCCTACCAGCAGATCATCGCCGCCTACGCCGACCAGGACCGCCAACGCGGCAAGGCGCTGCTGACCTCGGTGATCGACACCCTGCGGGCCGCGGTCCCGGCCGGGCTCGAGGAGCTCGCGACCCTCGGACGCACGCTGCACCGGCGCCGCGACGACGTCCTGGCCTACTTCACCCACCGCGCATCGAACGGCCCCACCGAGGCCATCAACGGCCGCCTCGAAGCCCTCCGACGCAACGCCCTGGGCTTCCGCAACCTGATCAACTACCGCATCCGGTCGCTGCTGCACTGCGGATCTCTTGCACTCTGATTCCGGAAGAGCCCCTAACGTCACCGAGGCGAGGCGGTCGGACCAACGTCGCAAGGGTCGCACCACGATCTGCACCACATCCGACCCGCTCAGACGCCCGACGGAGATCCATCGAGCGCTGAGCTGCGTCGGGACGACAGGATTCGAACCTGCGACCCCTTGACCCCCAGTCAAGTGCGCTACCAAGCTGCGCCACGTCCCGCACCGCCACGCCCGTGGGCGCAACGTCGGAAACGATACCCCACAGCGCTCCCCCGGCCCGGCCCCGCCCCTGCGCCGGTGCGGCCGCGGGACCTCCTCCCCGCGTGATCGGCGTTCCCATGACGGCGGTCACACGTGGGCTAAGCCGGACATGGTGTTACCGCTACCTTGAGTATCACTAACCGCGGGTAACAGTGACCGGCGGTACGGCTTGGAGGAGATCATGACGACCGCGGAGAAAGACCTCTCGCACCGGGCGGACGTCGCGACACGGCTGCTCGACTCGTCCGACCAGCTCTCCTACGACCCCGTGCGCGAGGTGGACTGGGACAGCCCCGTCGACCCGATGCACCACGGGGCGAGCCCGGAGTGGAGCACGCTCTACGGCACGCCCTACTGGGACGAGATGACTGAGGAGCAGCGCGCGGCCCTGACCCGCCAGGAGGCGGCGTCGGTCGCGAGCACCGGCATCTGGCTCGAGATGATCCTGCAGCAGATGGTGATCCGGGACTTCTACGCGAAGGACCCGACGGACCCCGCGTTCCAGTGGGCGCTCACCGAGGTCGCCGACGAGTGCCGGCACTCGATCATGTTCGCGCGCGACGCGAAGAAGCTCGGGGCGCCGGCGTACCGCCCGCCGCGCCACGTCATCGAGGGCGGGCGCGTCTTCAAGACCCTCGCCCGGGGCGAGGCCGCCTACGCCGCGATCCTCGTGGCCGAGGAGGTCCTCGACGTCATGCAGCGCGACTGGATGCGCGACGAGCGGGTCGCCCCGTTCGCGCGCACGATCAACAACATCCACGTCGTGGAAGAGGCGCGGCACATGCGCTTCGCCCGCGAGGAGACCCGCGAGCGACATGCAGGGTGCGGGCGCCGCCCGTCGCCGGTTCAACGCCCTCGTGGTCGCCGTCGCCGGCTTCTTCATCGTCACGAGCATGTGGAACGGCAAGGTCTACGAGAACGCGGGGCTCGACCCGAAGCGGGCGAAGCGCGAGGCGAAGCGCAACCACAACCACCGCGCCCTGCTGCGGTCGAGCTGCGCCGGGCTCATGGAGTTCCTCGACTCCGCGGGCCTGCTCACCGCGCCGGCCAAGGCGATCTACGCGCTGCGCACGTCCTCTAGAACACGAGGGACCCGGCATGCCCTACGCCATCACGCAGTTGTGCTGCACCGACGCCTCGTGCGTGACGGCGTGCCCGGTCAACTGCATCCACCCGACGCCCGGCGAGCCCGACTTCGACACCACCGACATGCTCTACGTCGACCCGCGGACGTGCATCGACTGCGGGGCGTGCGCCGAGGTCTGCCCGGTCGACGCGATCCACCCCGTCGAGTCCCTCACCGGCGCGCTCGCGGACTACCCGGCGATCAACGCCGAGTACTTCGCCGGTACCGAGCCGGCCGGGCCGCCCGAGGGGTCCCCGCTGTTCCACGAGTGGGGCCCCGCGCGGTTCGACCGCGTGCTGCCGGCCGACTTCCCGGAGCTCGACGTCGCGGTGGTCGGCAGCGGGCCGGCCGGGATGTACACGGTGCAGGATCTCCTCCTGCACACCACGGCCCGCGTCACGCTCTACGACCGGCTCCCGATCGCGGGCGGCCTCGTGCGGTTCGGGGTGGCGCCCGATCACCCGGACACCAAGCGGATCGGCGAGTCCTTCGCCCGCTACCACGACCACCACCGGCTGCGCCTGCGTCTCGGCACGGACATCGGGACCGACATCGGTGTCGAGGAGCTGGCCCGTCGCCACGACGCCGTCGTCTACGCGGTCGGCGCGCCGACCTCGAAGACCCTTGGCGTGCCGGGCGAGGAGCTCGCCGGGAACCTGCCCTCGACGACCGTGGTCGGCTGGTACAACGGCCACCCCGAGATCGACGCCGACGCCGTCGGTGTGGACGCGGCGGGCGCCGAGCGGGTCGCGGTGGTCGGCACCGGCAACGTCGCACTCGACGTCGCCCGGGTGCTCATTGCCGACCCGGCGCGGCTCGCAAACAGTGCGATCGCCCCGGCCGCCCTCGAGCGGCTGCGGTCGAGCCGGGTCCGCGAGGTCGTGCTGCTCGGGCGGCGCGGCCCGGAGCACGCCGCCTACACCCGCGGCGAGCTGCTCGCGCTGCGCCACCGCGACGACCTCGAGGTCGTCGTCGACGACCACGACCCCCGAGTGGGCGAGGCGATCGACGCCGCGGCGCCCGGTGGCCACGCGGCGCTGCTGCAGGGCCTGCGGCGTGTCCGCTCCGAGGACGTGCCGCCGACCGGGGGGCGCCGGCGGGTCGTCCTGCGCTTCCACGCGCCGACCCGGGCGCTGCTCGGCGACGGCCACGTGTCCGGGGTCCGGGTCGGCGGACCGGACGGGTCGACCGAGCTGCGCGCCGGGCTCGTCGTGCGCGCGGTCGGCCACCGGGGACGCCCGCTCACGGGCCTGCCGTTCGACGAGGAGACCGGCACCGTCCCGCACCAGGCGGGGCGTGTGGACGGCCGCCCGGGCACCTACGTGGTGGGCTGGATCAAGCGCGGACCCGGCGGCGGCATCGGCGTGAACCGCCGGGACGCCGCCGAGACGGTCGCGTCCCTGATCGAGGACGGGAAGAGCGGGCTGATCGGCACCCGTCCCCGCCGTGGCCTGCTGCGGCGCGCGATGCGACTGATCTGAACGCAGCGCTGCGCGCACGGGGCGTCGCACGACATAGTGGCCGGGTGGCTGCAACGACGCTGACGGCGGCGACCCTGGCCGATCTGCCCGCGGATGTCCCGGGGCCGACCTACGACCGCAGCGCGGTGTCGGTCGGCATCGTGCACTTCGGGGTGGGCGGGTTCCACCGGGCGCACCAGGCGATGTACGTCGACCAGCTCATGCGCCGCGGCCAGGCCCTGGACTGGGGGATCTGCGGGGTCGGCGTCCTCGAGTCCGACAAGAGGATGGCCGAGGTCACCGAGGCGCAGGACGACCTCTTCACCCTCGTGCTCAAGCACGCCGACGGCAGGCGCGAGGCGCAGGTGATCGGCTCGATCGTCGACTACCTCTACGCCCCTGACGATCCCGACGCCGTGCTCGACCGCATGACCGACCCGGCCACGCGGATCGTCAGCCTCACCGTCACCGAGGGCGGCTACCACAAGAGCGCGAGCACCGGGGAGTTCGACGACCGCGACCCGGCGATCCAGGCCGACATCGCGGCCGACGCCGGCACTCCCCCGCGCACCACCTTCGGCTACGTGGTCGAGGCGCTGCGTCGCCGCCGCGACGACGGCACGGGGCCCTTCACCGTGATGTCCTGCGACAACATCCAGGGCAACGGGCACGTGGCGCACGCGATGATCACCGCCTACGCGCGGCGGAAGGACCCCGAGCTCGCCGACTGGATCGAGGAGAACGTCCCGTTCCCCAACTCCATGGTCGACCGGATCACCCCGCGCACGACGGACGAGGACCGCGAGGAGCTCGAGGCCGCCACGGGCATCCTCGACGCCTGGCCGGTGGTCTGCGAGCCGTTCACGCAGTGGGTGCTCGAGGACCGGTTCGCGGCCGGCCGCCCGCCGTTCGAGGACGTCGGAGTGCAGGTCGTCGACGACGTCGAGCCCTACGAGCTGATGAAGCTGCGCCTGCTCAACGCGAGCCACCAGGCCATCGCCTACCTCGGCTACCTCGCCGGGTACCGCTACGCCCACGAGGTGGCGGGCGACGAGCTCTTCGCCGGGTTCACCCGGGCCTACATGGACCGCGAGGCCACGCCGACGCTCGCGCCGGTGCCCGGCGTCGACCTCGACGACTACAAGGCCACGCTCATCGAGCGCTTCGCGAACCCGGAGATCCGCGACACGCTGGCCCGGCTCGCCGCGGAGAGCTCCGACCGCATCCCGACGTGGCTGGTGCCGGTCATCAGAATCAACCTGCAGAACGACGGGGAGGTCGAGCGCTCGGCGTTGATCGTCGCCGCCTGGGCCCGCTACGCCGAGGGCGTCGACGAGCAGGGCGAGCCGATCGAGGTCGTCGACACCGGCCGCGCCGAGGACCGCATCGCCGCCGCGCGCCGCTACCCCGACGAGCCGCTCGCGTTCCTCGCCGACCGCGACCTCTTCGGCGACCTGGTCGACGACGAGCGGTTCACGAGCGCGTACCGGGCCCACCTCGACGCCCTGCACGAGCGGGGAGCCCGGGCCACGGTGACCGAGCTCGAGGGTCGGCTCCCCCGTTGAGCTGACCCTGGCTTCACACGTTCGGGCCTGCTGGGGCAGACTTTCGGACTCCCCCACTCCGTCCCCGGAGGACCGTGGTGCCCCGACCCGCGCGTCCCGCCCCGGTGCGGTCCTGGCCCTTCACCGGGCGTGACGCGGAGCTCCGGGCGGTCGCGTCGCTCCTCGACCGTGACGGCCTCGTCGTGGTCGCCGGTGCCGCCGGGGTGGGCAAGAGCCGGTTGGCTCGCGAGCTCGTCGCCCGCGCGGCGACCGAGGAGACGGTGGCGGTCGCGACGGCGTCCGCGTCGTCCCGCGAGGTGCCTCTGGGGGCGTTCGCACCCTGGCTGAACGCCGACGACGAGGCCGGCGCCGTCTCCGCCCTCGCCCGGGTGGGTGCGGCGCTGCGCGCCGAGGGTCCGCGCATGCTGCTGCTCGTCGACGACGCGCACATGCTCGACGACGTCTCCGCCACGCTGGTCCACCAGCTCGCCGTGGAGCACGCGGTCCGGCTGGTCCTCACCGTCCGGACCGGCGAGCCGTGCCCGGAGGCGATCACCGCGATCTGGAAGGACGGTGTCGGTGAGCGCCTCGAGATGGAGCCGCTCGCCCCCGACGAGGCCGCGGAGCTGCTGGGCGCCGCCCTCGGCGGCCCGCTCGACGCCCAGACCCAGCGACGGCTCCACGACACGACGCGCGGCAACGTGCTGTGGCTCCGACACCTCGTCGACGGCGAGCGTGCGGCGCAGCGTCTGGTCGCCGTCGACGGCCACTGGGAATGGCACGGTCCGGTGGCCCTGTCCCCCGCGCTCGAGCACCTGCTGGTCGAGCGCATCGGCACCCTCGACGAGGGCGAGCGCCGCGTGCTCGACGTCGTCGCCCTCGGGGAGCCCGTCGGGCTGGGCCTGCTCACCGAGCTCGCCACGGCGGGCGACGTCGAGCGTGTCGCGGAACGCGAGCTCATCAGGGTGGTCACGGCGGGCGCCCGATCGGAGGTGCACCTCGCCCACCCTCTCTACGGCGAGGTGACGCGGGCGCGGCTGAGCGTCCCGCGGGCGCGCCGGCTGCGCGGGGAGATCTCCCGCGCGCTGCGCACCACGGGGGCCCGGCGAGCCGGCGACGATCTCCGGCGCGCCGTCCTCGACCTCGACAGCGACACCCCGCCCGATGCGACGCTGCTGATGCTCGCCGCCGAACAGGCGATGAACCGGACCGACTTCGCGCTCGCCGAGCGCCTCCTGCGGGCCGCGGCGGACGGGGGCGGGGGGTTCGACGCGCACCTCGGCCTCGGCTTCCTGCTCGCCTGGATGCTGCGCGCCGAGGAGGCCGAGGCCGCCCTCGCCACGGCCACTGCGGCGGCGACCACCGAGCCCGAACGGGCCCGCGCCATGCTCGCCCGCGCCCCCGTCCTGATGTTCATCCTCGACCGGGGCGACGACGCGCGCGCCCTGCTGGACCGCGAGGGTGTCGACGCGGCGGGCGCGCCGCTGCCCGAGTCCCTCGCGTTCCGCGCCGCGCTGCTGGTCGGCTCCGGGGACGTCGAACCGGGCATCGCGACGGCGACGTCGGCGCTCGACGGGCCGGGCGCGTCCCCGCAGACGGCGACCTGGGCGTGCTGGGCCGCGGCCTACGGCGAGGCCTTCGCCGGCGGGCAGGGCAGCCGGGTGCGCGAGCTCGTGGCCCGGGGCATGGACGCCGCGCGACGGGCCCCGGAGCTCGGGGCGATGCTCGGCAACCTCGGCTTCGCCGAGATCCTCGACGCCGGGTTCTCGGGCGTCCTCGACGGGCCGTCGGCGCGCCTCGCCTGGGTGGACGACCTGCCCGGGCAGCACGGGGCGACCTGGTCGGCGCTCTACCACGGGCGGCTCGCGCTGGAGGCCGGTCGCGCAGCGACGGCCCGGCGCCTGCTCGAGAGCATCCTCCCGACCTTCCCGGGCCACGGGGGCGGCTGGACGGCCTGGTTCCACGCCATGATCGCTCAGGCCTGCGCCCAGCTCGGGGACGCCGACGGTGCTGCGGAGTCCCTCCGCCACGGCGAGCAGACCCGCCACCCCGAGCTCCGGGCCGACGAGGGCGACGCCGCACTGGCCCACGTCTGGATCGCGGCGGCCCGCGGGTCGGCGCACGAGGCCGTGGCCGCGGCCCGGCGCCTGTCGGTCACCGCGGGGTCCCGTGGCCAGCGGGCGGTCGAGATGGTGGCCCGGCACGCCGCCGTGAGGGCCGGCGACCGCGATCAGGAGGCGCCGTTGCGGGTGCTCGCCGGGACCCTCGGCACCCCGCGCGCCCGAGCGGCCGCGGTCCACGCCGCCGGTCTCGCCGCCCAGGACCCGCACGCCCTGCTCGCCGCGGCCGACGACCTGGAGGCGTGCGGGCTCCTCCTGGCCGCGGCCGACGCGGCGGCGCACGCCGCGGGGGCGGCCCGCGACCAGGGGCAGCTCGCGCTCGGCGGCGACGCCGCGGACCGGGCGGGTGCGCTGGCCGAGCGCTGTGAGGGCGCGAGCACCCCGGCGCTCGCGCTGGCGCGGGCTCCTCTCCCGGTCAGCGCCCGGGAGCGGGAAGTGGCCGTGCTGGCCGCCGAGGGGCTGTCCAACCGTCAGATCGCGGCACGCCTGCACGTCTCGGTGCGCACCGTCGAGAGCCACATCTACCGCGCGTGCACCCGCCTCGGCCTCGCCGACCGCGCCGCGCTCGCCGCCGCCGTGGTGCCGTCGCGCCGCTCGTGACGAGCAGTGGCACCGGCGCACGGCGTCGGGAACCTCAGCCGGCCCCGGCAGCCACCGGCCGCTGCGGGTCACGGCCCGCGAGCGTGAGCACGCGCTCGAGCTCGCCGTCCCCGCGCGCCTCGACGACGGGGCCGTAGAGCCCCGCGCGCCCCTCCCGCGGCACGTGCTCGAAGCCGGCGACGAACTCCCCCACGATCGCGAGGTCCTCGTCGCGGACCGTGAAGCCCGCGCCGATCGACTGCGCGAGGTCCCAGCCGTGGAGCACGAGCTCCTCGGTGGCGACGACGCCGAGCTGGGCCCGGGGCATCGTCAGCCCGCCGGCCGACCCCTCGCCCTCCCAGGCCGTCGGCTCCTTCCAGGCGGCCGCGAGGTCGTCGAGGCGCGCGTCGAGCACGGCACGCCAGTCGGGCGGGAGCTCCGCGGGCGGCCCGCCCGCCTGCCCCGCCTCGTGCCGGGCGACGCCGAGGAAGTGGGCGCTGAAGGCGAGCATGTGGCCGAGCAGGTCACGCACCGTCCACGTCCCGCACGGCGTGGGCCGGTCGAGGTGGTCGTCGGGCACGAGGGCGACCAGACGGGCCATCTCCTGCGCGGCAGGGCTGAGATCGTGCACGTCGATCACTCCTCAGGACGATGTGGTCCTGGAAATGTATCAGCGTCCGCGCCCGCCGCGCTTGCCCTTCTCGCGGACGCGCACGTTGATCTGCACCGGGGTGCCGGTCAGCGGGAACGTCTCGCGCAGCTTGCGCTCGAGGTAGCGCCGGTAGCCGGCCTCGAGGAAGCCCGAGGTGAACAGCACGAACGTCGGCGGCCGGTTCTGCGCCTGCGTCGCGTAGAGGATCTTCGGCTGCTTGCCGCCGCGCACGGGCGGGGGCGTCGCGGCGACGATGTCGGCGAGCCACTGGTTGAGCTGGCCGGTGGGCACGCGCCGGTCCCAGTTGTCCAGCGCGGTGCGCATGGCGGGCGCGAGCTTGCGCACCGCCCGTCCGGTCTTCGCGGAGATGTTGATCCGCTCGACCCAGGGGAACCGCACGAGCGCCCGCTCGAGCTCGCGGACCATGGCGTCGCGGCGGTCCTCGTCGACGAGGTCCCACTTGTTCATGGCCAGCACGAGGGCCCGGCCGGCGTCGGCGACCTGGGAGGCCACGCGCAGGTCCTGCTCGCTGATCGGCTCCGAGGCGTCGAGCAGCAGCACCGTGACCTCGGCGGCCTCGATCGCGCCCTTCGTGCGCAGCGAGGCGTAGTACTCGGTGCCCGAAGCCTGGCCGACCTTGCGCCGCAGGCCGGCGGTGTCGACGAGCTTCCACATCTCGCCGTCGATCTCGACGAGCGAGTCGACCGGGTCGGTGGTCGTGCCCGCGGTCGCGTCGACCACCGAGCGCGACTCGCCGGTGAGCTGGTTGAGCAGGCTCGACTTGCCGACGTTCGGCTTGCCGACCAGCGCCACCCGGCGCGGCCCGCCCTCGAGCAGGAGGCCGTCGTCGCGAGGGCTCTCGGGCATCGCCTCGAGCACGAGGTCGAGCAGGTCGCCCGACCCACGGCCGTGCAGACCCGAGACGGGGTGCGGCTCGCCGAGCCCGAGGCGCCACAGCGCCGAGAGCTCGCCCTCGGCCCGCATGTCGTCGACCTTGGTCGCGGCCAGGATCACCGGGCGGTCCGAGCGGCGCAGCGTGCGCGCGACGGCCTCGTCGACCGCCGTCGCACCGACCTGGCCGTCGACGACCAGCAGGATGACGTCGGCCGTGGCCATCGCCGTCTCCGCCTGCGCCGAGATGGCGGCCTGCATGCCCTTCGCGCCGGGCTCCCAGCCGCCCGTGTCGAGCAGGGTGAACCGCCGCCCGTTCCACAGGGCGTCGTAGGCCACCCGGTCGCGCGTCACGCCGGACACGTCCTGGACGACGGCCTCGCGGCGTCCCAGGATGCGGTTGACCAGCGTCGATTTGCCCACGTTGGGGCGCCCGACCACGGCGAGCACCGGCTGGACCGGTGCTCCGTCGTCGTCGGGCAGGTCGCCCGTGCCTTCGCCGAGAAGCGAAGCGGGCAGGTCCTGCGTCACGTCATCCTCCTATGTGGCCGACTCCTGCGTCGGCGAGGCCGGTGACCAGTCCGCGGTCCTCGGCCAGTTCCTGCAGGCGCGCGAGCACGCCGTCGATGTCCAGTGTCGAGGTGTCGACCTCGACCGCGTCCTCCGCGGGGCGCAGCGGGGACGCCGTGCGGGAGGAGTCGAGCCGGTCGCGTCGGGCGAGGTCGGCCTGCGTGCCGGACGGATCCGCCGCTCCCGCCCGTCCGGCGGCGGTGTTCTCCGCGTCGCGCCGGCCCGCGCGGACCAGCTCGGACGCGGTGAGGAAGACCTTCAGGCCGGCGTCCGGAATCACGACGGTGCCGATGTCGCGTCCCTCGACGACGATCCCGCCGCCGTCCTCCACGACCTCGGCGACGATCCGCCGCTGCTCGTCCACCAGGTGCTGGCGGACGGCCGTGAGCGCGGAGACCGCGGACACCGCCGCGGTCACCTCGGTGCCCCGGATCTCGGCGTCCACGTCCTCGCCGTCGAGGCGCACACGCGGCTCGGAGGGGTCGGTCGAGAGCTCCACCCGGGCCCCGAGCGCCACGGCGACCACGTCGTCGTTGCCCTCGGAGGCCGTCTTCGCGGCGTCGAGCGGCACGTCGGAGCGCAGCACCGCGAGTGTCGCCGCCCGGTACATCGCGCCGGTGTCCAGGTAGCGCGCATCCAGGCGCATCGCCAGCCCGCGTGCGGTGGTCGACTTGCCCGTGCCGGAGGGGCCGTCGACGGCCACCACCCCGCGCAGCATCCCGTGCATGCCGTCCCGCCTCCCGAACGTCGCCCGCACCCCGTTCGGAAGTCCATTGTGCCCTGCGGTGCAGGGCCTTGTCCGGTGCGGGTGGGAGCGGTCTCCTCCAGCCCGACGAGCTACAGGCCAGCCATCACAGGCCCACGGCCCGGTACAGCGCGCCCACCTCGTCGCGCCCCAGCTTGCGCAGGGTGCCCGGGCGCTGCTCGCCGAGGCGGACGTCACCCACCGCGGTGCGCACGAGGCGCTGCACGGGCTTGTCGACGGCCTCGAGCATGCGGCGCACGATGTGCTTGCGGCCCTCGTGCAGCACGACCTCGACCATGACGCGTGCGCCGTCGCGGTCGATCACCTTGAAGCTGTCGACCGCCGCGGGGCCGTCGTCGAGCTCGACGCCGGCGCGCAGCTGCCGTCCCAGGTCCTTCGGGATGGGGGCGCGGACCTCGGCGAGGTAGGTCTTGGGCACCTCGTAGGACGGGTGCATCAGGCGGTTGGCCAGCTCGCCGTCGTTGGTCAGCAGCAGGAGGCCCTCGGTGGCCGCGTCGAGGCGCCCGACGTGGAACAGCCGCTGCCCCTCGGACTTCTCCAGGATGACGTCGCCGACGCAGCGGCGACCCTGGTCGTCCCACATCGTCGAGAGCATCCCCTCGGGCTTGTTCAGCGCGAAGTGGACCGTCTCGTGGTCGGTGACGATGCGGTCGCCGTCGACGTGGATCACGGAGCGGTCGGGGTGGACGCGCAGCCCCATCTCCTTGACGACCTTGCCGTCGACCTCGACGCGGCCCTGCCGCATCAGGATCTCCGCCTGTCGCCGCGAGGCGACACCCGCCTCGGCCAGCACCTTCTGCAGGCGGATCCCCTCACCGCCCTCACCCGACTCGCCCACACCACTCCCCTGCTCGATCAGTCCTCCAGCGTACGCAGGCCTGCTCGTCACATCTGCGGCGCGGCCTGCGACTACCACTCGGCACTGCAGGCGCAGACCCGAGGAGGAGCCGTGCTCGGACGCAAGACCTTCACCCGTGACGAGATCGACCAGGCGCGCAAGGCCGTCGCCACCCAGCTCGCCGCGCTGCGCGTCCACGACGACCCGGAGCTCGGCAACGTCGTGCTCCTCGCGCTCGACCGGCGCTTCGTGCACCGCGTGCGGCCCGTCTCCGGCAAGGACACCAACCCGGTCACCGAGCTCGAGCTGGTGGCCGAGTCGCTCGTTGAGCACGAGGCCGTGTTCACGACGAACACGGCCGTAAGTACGTCGTCGACCGCTCGGTGCTGGGCCTGCGCGACGGCGACCGCATCGCGCCCGACGCCGACGCCGTCGAGCGCCTGGCCGACGCGTTCCTCGCCGAGCTGGAGGTGCGGTTCCTCGAGAGCTCCTCAGCAGGCCGTCGCAGACCGCCTGCTCCGGGCCGTCGGGGGCGTCGGTGAGGTCGTCCTCGGTGTCGAAGATGCGAGTCGCCGCGGGGTACTGCGGCCAGCCGGGGTCGCCGTCGCGGGCGAAGGCCACCCACGCCGTGCGCATCCGCGCCGCGAGGGCCCGGGTCTCGTCGGTGTCGGGCACCGCGAGCGCGCCGGTGTCGACCCGTCCCACGACGTCGAAGACGAACGGGAGCTCCATCGCGTGGCTCGCGCCGAGGCGCCCGTCGTGGCCCGGCGAGCGCCAGTCGAAGCGGTACCGCCAGGTCGAGCCGGTGTGCGGGTCGGCGAGCCGGCGCGTCGGGGCGCCGAACATCAGTCGGTCCCCACGGCGTCGGCCACCTCGGCGGGCGTCGTGCCCCGTCCCGCGGACCGGTAGGCCGCGACGACCTCGGCCGGGTCGGGGTGCAGGCGGGCGACCGCGGCGAGCAGGGCGTCCTCGTCGGGTGCGGGGACCCCGACCACGTCGAAGACCATGCGGTAGAGCGCCATCTCGTCGGCGTTGCTGCCCACCAGCAGGTCGACCTCCGCCGCGGCGGCCGGCGGCGACCGCGTCGACGGGCTGGCGGTCCAGCGGCTCCCCGTCGAGCACCGGGCCGAGCGGCGCGAGACCCATCAGCGGGTCGCGCAGGCCGTCGGCGGCGAGGTCGGGCGGACTCGCGGCGAGGCGCCCGACCGCCGCGACGAGACCCTCGTCCGGGACGTCGACGAGGTGCGCCGGCGCGACGCCGAGGTCGGCGGCGAGCGCGGCGGTGGTGACCGCGGCCTGCTCCCGGGCGAGGACGTGCGACCCCCCGCCGCTCTGGACGATCGCGCGCCGCACGAGGCCCGGCGGCGCGGCCGCGAGGAGGTCGACGACGCTCAGGGCGCCCGCGGACTCGCCGAACACCGTGATCCGGTCGGCGTCGCCGCCGAACGCCGCGGCGTTGGCGTGCACCCACGCCAGGGCAGCGATCTGGTCGTGGAGCCCGCGGTTCGCGAGCACGCCGGGGAGGTCGGCGAAGCCGGGGACCCCGACCCGGTAGTTCACGGTGATGACCACTGCGCCCTCACGCGCCAGGGCGCTCCCGTCGTAGACCGTCGCCCGCGAGGCGCCGCCGACGAAGGCCCCGCCGTGCAGGAAGACCAGGACCGGCAGCCGGTCGGCGGTGTCCGGGGTGCGGACGTCGGCGGTGAGGTACTCCGAGCCCGGGATCCAGCCCGGCCCGGTGACCGGGCTCAGCGCGGGCATCCCGGGACGGTCGGTGGGCAGCTGCGGGGCCGTCGGGCCCGGGGCGGTCGCGTCCCGCTCCCCCTCCCAGACGGCCGGGCTCGGGGCGGGCGAAGCGGCGGGAACCCACGGGCGCCGCGGCGTAGGGCACGCCGAGGAAGCTCGCCACCCCGTCGTCGATGCTGCCGCGGATCGCGCCGCCGGTGGTCTTGCGGATTTCCTGCACGGACCCCACGTTCCCGGCACACGGCTAACTACTCGTCGATGTCGTCCACGTCCGGCAGGAGCGGGGCGATCGGCGGCAGGTCGTCGACGGAGTCCAGGCCCAGGCGCTCGAGGAACAGCTCCGTGGTGCGGTAGAGCGTCCCGCCGCCCGCGCCGTCGGTCCCCGCCTCGGTGATCAGCCCGCGGGCGGCCAGCGTGCGCATGACCCCGTCGACGTTCACCCCGCGCACCGCCGCGACCCGCGAGCGCGTCACCGGCTGGCGGTAGGCGACGACGGCGAGCGTCTCCAGTGCCGCGCGCGTCAGGCGGGTGCGCTGCCCGTCGAGGACGAAGCGCTCGACGTACGGGGCGAAGCGGTCGCGGCTGTAGAGACGCCAGCCCTCGCCGGTCGCGCGCAGCTCCATGCCCCGGTTGCGCTCGGTGTACTCGGCGGCCAGCCCCTCGAGGGCGTCCTTGACCCGCGGGATCGGCTGGCCGAGGACGTCGGCGAGCTGATCGGTCGGGGCCGGGGTGTCGACGACGAGCAGCACGGCCTCGAGCGCCGCGAGGAGCTCCTCGTCCGACGCCAGGGCCTCCTCGATCTCCTCGAGGGGATCCGTCACTCGTCCTCCTCGACCAGCCCGGCGCTGCCCGCGTCACCGCCCGGGGCCCAGCGCACCCGCAGCTCGGCGAACGCCTCGGGCTGGTCGAGCGCGACGTCCCGGGAGCGGTACATCTCCAGCACCGCGAGGAAGCGTCCCACGACCTCGATGCCGTGCTCGCAGTCCTCGACGAGCTCGGCGAACGTCGCCGTCCCCCGCCGGCGCAGGCGGCCCGACAGGATCTCGACCTGCTCGGGCACCGAGACCGTCGACGCGTGCAGGTGGTCGAGCCCCACCATCGGCGGCGGGACCGGGCGGAAGACCGCGGCCGCCAGTTCCGCGAAACCGTCGGCGTCGACGCCCAGCTGGACCGGCGGGAGCAGCTCGGCGTAGCGGGGCTCGAGCGTCACCGCCCGCGGGTAGCGCATGCGCGCCGCGCCCTCGAGCTCGCGGAACAGCGCCGCCACCTGCTGGTAGGCGCGGTACTGCAGCAGGCGCGCGAACAGCACGTCGCGGGCCTCGAGCAGCGCGAGGTCCTCCTCGTCCTCCACCTCGGCCTGCGGGAGCAGGCGCGCGGCTTTGAGGTCGAGCAGGGTCGCCGCAACGACGAGGAAGCCCGTGGTCTCCTCGAGGTCGGCGTCGTCGCCCAGGGCGGCGGTGTAGGCGATGAAGTCGTCGGTGACGCGGCTCAGGGCCACTTCCGTCACGTCGAGCTCGTGGCGCCCGATGAGCTGGAGCAGCAGGTCGAACGGGCCGGTGAAGTTGTGCAGGCTGACCTGGAAGCGGCTGCGCTCCGGGGCCTGGGTCGCCTGGGGTGCTTCGGGAGCAAGCGTCACCGGGCGATGACCTCACGGGCGAGGGCGCGGTAGGCCTCGGCCCCGGCGGACTTCGTGGCCCACCGCGTGATCGGCTCCCCGGCGACGGTGGTCTCCGGGAAGCGCACCGTCCGGTTGATGACGGCGTCGAACACGAGCTCGCCGAAGGCCTCCACCACGCGGTTCATCACCTCGCGGGTGTGCAGCGTGCGCGGGTCGTACATGGTGGCCAGGATGCCGGTGATCTCGAGCTTGGGGTTCAGCCGGTCCTGCACCTTCTCGATCGTGTCCATCAGCAGGGCCACGCCGCGGAGGCTGAAGAACTCGCACTCCAGCGGGATCAGCACGCCGTCCGCGCAGGCCAGGGCGTTGACGGTGAGCAGCCCGAGCGACGGCTGGCAGTCGACGAGGACGTAGTCGTAGCGGTCGAGCACCGGGGCGAGGCAGCGCCCGAGGGTCTGCTCGCGGCCGACCTCGGTGACCAGCTGGACCTCCGCGGCGGAGAGGTCGATGTTCGACGGCAGCAGGTCCATCCCGTCGATCGACGTCGGCATGATGACCTCGTCGATGGTGGTCTTCCGCTCGACGATGAGGTTGTAGATGGTCTGGTCGAGCTGATGCGGCTGGACGCCGAGGCCGACCGAGAGCGCGCCCTGCGGGTCGAAATCGACGAGCAGCACCCGTCGCCCGTACTCGGCGAGCGCCGCGCCGAGGTTGATCGTCGACGTCGTCTTGCCGACGCCGCCCTTCTGGTTGCACATCGCCAGGACCGTCGCCGGGCCGTGGCCGTCGAGGGGGCCCGGGACGGGCACCTCACGTCGTGGGCGACCGGGCGGGACCTCGTCCACGGTCTCCTTCACCGGCCCGGGGGCCACGGCTTCTGGGGGTTCGGCGGGTTCTGGGGCGTCGGGATCGGGTGACCAGAGGACCGCCTGTGGGTTCCCCATCGCGGTGCCCCTCCCTCGCGTGCCCGGTCGAGTACTCGTGCGATCAGCCTAGGAGTCGCCACGTGCGTGTCCGTGCGCGACTCGCCGGGGTGTCGGCGCCTTCACCGGACTGTCACCCGGGGCGACGGGGACGGCCCGATCTGTGACGATCTCCCGGTCACCGGAAGCCGCTCGTGACGCCTCGTGTGACCGCTCACATACTGTCCGCCACCGACCACCCCACGAGGACGTGCGTGATGACGACCGAGCCCCGGGCCGCCACCAGCGGCTCCACCGCCCGCGACGCGGCCACCGGGTGGGTCCGCCCACTCTGCTGGACCGCGGTCGCCCTGGAGGGCTTCGACCTCGTCGTGCTCGGCGTGGTCATGCCCGTGCTGCTCCGGGACCCCACCTGGGACCTCGACCCCGCCGGCGCCTCGGTCGTCGTGACCGTCGGCCTGCTCGGCGTCATGGTCGGCGCGCTGGCCGTGGGCCCGATCGCCGACGTGATCGGCCGCCGGGCAACCATGATCGGCACGGTGACCGGGTTCTCCGTGCTCACCCTGGCCTGCGCGTTCGCCCCGAACCCCGAGGTCCTGGGCGGGCTGCGCTTCCTCGCCGGGATCGGGCTCGGCGGCGTGCTGCCCGTCGCGCTCGCGCTGGTCGCCGAGTACGCACCCCCGGGACGCGGCAGCAGCTCGACGACGATCCTCATGACCGGCTACCACGTCGGCGCGGTGCTCACGGCCCTGCTCGGCATCCTGCTGATCCCGTCGTTCGGCTGGCCGGCGATGTTCGTCGCCGGCACGGTGCCCGCGCTGATCCTCATCCCGCTGCTCTGGGCGAAGCTCCCGGAGTCCGCCGCGTTCCTGTCCCGCCGCCAGGCCGGGGGGAGCCGGGACAGCAGCTGGCGCGCCGAGCGCAAGAACCCGCTGACCACGCTCTTCCGCGACGGTTTCGCGCGCCCGACGATCGCGTTCTGGATCTCCTCGTTCATGGGCCTGCTGCTGGTCTACGGCCTCAACACCTGGCTGCCGGAGATCATGCGGTCCGCGGGCTACGAGCTGGGGGCGGCCCTCGCGCTGCTGCTCGTGCTCAACATCGGCGCCATCCTCGGGCTGCTGCTCGCGGGCACCGTGGCCAACCGGATCGGCGTGCGCCCGGCGACCATCGGCTGGTTCGCCGCCGCGACCCTGTTCCTGGCCCTGCTCTCGATCCGCCTGCCGGGGATCGGGGTGTACGTCAGCGTGCTGCTCGCGGGCATCTTCGTCTTCTCGGCCCAGGTGCTGGTCTACGCGTACGTCTCGCAGCTCTACCCGGCCGAGGCCCGCGGGACCGCGCTCGGCACGGCCAGCGGCGTCGGGCGTCTCGGGGCCATCGCCGGCCCGATCATCGGCGGCGCCCTGCTCCAGGCGGGCATCGCCTACCCCTGGGGCTTCTACGTCTTCGCCGTCGTCGCCGCCCTCGGCGCCCTCGGCGTGGTCCTCGTGGGTCGGGCGCCTGCTCCTACGTGAGCGAAGTTCCCGGCTATAACCGGGAACTTCGCTCACGGGTCGGCGAGGTAGCGAACGACGGCCGTCGCGATCTGGTCGGCGACGGCGTCGGGCGGGTGCAGCGGCAGCACGAGGTGGCTGATCGTCAGCCGCGCCGCGATCTCCGCGGCCCCGGACGCGGTGGCCTGGTCGAGCTCCGGGCGGCGCCGGAGGAGGAACCGGGCGGCACGGTCGCGCGCGGCCACCACCAGCGGCTCGGCCTCGCTGGTCAGCAGCGGGAGCAGGTCCCCAGCACCCTGGCCGGTGAGCAGGACACGCAGGAGCGGGTCGCGGGCCACGGTGTCGAGCGTCGTCCGCACCGCCCCGGTCCAGGCGCGATGGAGGTCGTCCTCGCCGTCGAGCGCGGCCTCGAGGTCGGCCAGGAACTCCTCGGTCCGCCGCAGCACCAGCGCCGCGGCCAGCCCCTGCTTGCTCGCGAACTCGTTGTAGAGCGTCTGGCGGCTGACACCGATGCCGTCGGCGACGTCCTGCAGCCGCAGCCCGCGCCAGCCCCCGGCCACGAGCAGCTCGGCGGCCCGCTCGAGGGCCTCGTCGCGGACGAGGCCGCGGGCGCGGTCGGTGAACGAGCTGGGCACGGCGTCGGACGATAGCGGAGGTGGACGCTGATGCCCAATGCGTCTTTCTCGTGGACACGAAGGCCGCTCGTGTCTAACGTTCGCGGCTGTCGGGAATCCCTGGAGGTAGCCGTGTCCGCGGTCCGCACCGTGACGGGCGAGCGCCTGTCGTCCGCCGTCCTCGCGCCGATGCCGCCGGGCGTCGACCGCCGTCTGCTCGCGCGGATGCGCCCGCGGGAGGTCCGGCCGCTGGCCGAGCCGCCGGCGGGCTCCGGTCTCGCGCCGGTCCCGGGCACGCCCGGCCCGCCGGTGCTCGGGCACACGCTGTCCTACATCCGCTATGGCCATGCCTTCACCCGCGCGCGGCACGCGGCGCTCGGGCCGGTGTCCTGGTGCGGGTTCGTCGGCGAGGACGTGGTCATCGCCGCCGGGCCGGACGCCACCCACGCCGTGCTCACCAACCCGGAGAAGGCCTACTCGCAGGACGGGTGGCGCTTCCTCGTCGACGACTTCTTCCACCGCGGGCTGATGCTGCTCGACGGCGACGACCACCGCACCCACCGGCGGGTGATGCAGGAGGCCTTCACGGCCCCCCGGGTCCGCGGCTACGTCGACCGGACCGTCCCCGTCCTGCGCGAGACGATCCCGACCTGGCCGACCGGCCGGCAGGTGCGGATCTACCCGATGCTCAAGCGCCTGACCCTCGACGTCGCCACCCGCGTCTTCATGGACGGGCGCTCCGGGCCGGAGGCCGAGGCGGTCAACCGGGCGTTCATGGACTGCGTGCAGGCGGCCAGCGCGATCGTGCGCCGCGACCTGCCCGGCACCCGCTACCGCGCCGGTCTGCGGGGACGCGCCCTGCTCGAGCGGTACTTCACCGAGGCCCTCCCGGCGAAGCGGGCGGGTGACGGCGACGACCTGTTCTCCGCGCTCTGCCGGGCCCGGACCCCGGAGGGCGAGGCGTTCACCGACGCCGACGTCGTCAACCACATGATCTTCCTGATGATGGCCGCGCACGACACGTCGACGATCACCAGCGCGGCCGCGGCCTACTACCTCGCCGCGAACCCGGAGTGGCAGGAGCGCGCCCGCTCCGAGTCGCTCGCGCTCGGCGACGGCCCGCCGGACGCGGCCGCGCTGCAGTCGCTGGGCACGCTGGACCTGGTCATGAAGGAGTCGCTGCGCCTCGCCGCGCCCGTGCCGATCGTCATGCGTCGGACCGTGCGGGACACCGCGCTGCTGGGCCACCACATCCCGGAGGGCCAGCTGGTCATGGTCGCGGGCGCGGTCAACCACCACGACCCGGCGATCTGGACCGACCCCGACACCTTCGACCCCGAGCGCTTCGCCGAGCACCGTCGCGAGGACCGCGCGCACCGCGACGCCTGGATCCCGTTCGGCGGCGGCGTGCACAAGTGCCTGGGCATGCTCTTCGGCTCGCTCGAGGTGACGGCGATCCTGCACGAGCTGCTGCGCCATCACCGCATCACCGTCGCGCCGGGCTACCGGCCGCGCTGGGACAACACGTCCCTGCCCGTCCCCGCCGACGGCCTCCCGCTGCGCCTGGCGCCGCTGCGCTGAACGGCCTACGTGAGTGAAGTTCCCGGCTATAGCCGGGAACTTCACTCACATACGGGCGCGCGGGTGCGCCATCGCGAAGACCTCGCGCAGGGAGTCGACGGTGACCTGCGTGTAGATCTGCGTCGTCGTCACCGAGGCGTGGCCGAGCAGCTCCTGCACGACGCGCAGGTCGGCGCCGCCGTCGAGCAGGTGCGTGGCGAACGAGTGGCGCAGGGTGTGCGGGGAGATCGCGACGTCGAGGCCCGCGCGCTCGGCCGCCTCGCGCAGCGTGGCCCAGGCGCTCTGGCGCGACAGCCGCGCCCCGCGCGCGTTGAGGAACACCGCCGGCGTCCCCCGGCCCCGCGCGGCCAGCGCCGGGCGGGCGCGCACCCGGTACGCCTCCAGCGCGGCGATCGCCGGGCGGCCGATCGGCACGATCCGTTCCTTGCCGCCCTTGCCGGCCAGGCGCACCGAGCGCACGGTGACGTCGACGTCGTCGAGGTCCAGGCCCACCGCCTCGGTGATCCGGGCGCCGGTGGAGTACAGCAGCTCGTGCAGGGCGCGGTCCCGGACGCCGCCGACGTCGTCACCGTCGCCGCCCCGAACCGAGAGCAGCCGGTCGACGGTGGCGACGTCGAGCGCCTTGGGCAGCCGGCGCGGTGGCGACGGCGGGTGCACCTCGCGCGCCACGTCCACCGCGACCAGTCCCTCGGCCAGCGCGAACCGGTGCAGCCCGCGCACCGCGACCACCGCGCGGGTCGCCGACGCCGTCGACAGCGCCGAGCCGCCGTCGCGCCCCGTGCGGAGGACGACGAGGAAATCGCCGACGTGGCGCTCGGTGACGTCGGCGAGGTCGCTGACCCCGGCCGTGTCGAGGTGCTCCAGGTAGCGCCGCAGGTCACGCCGGTACGAGGTCAGCGTGTTCTCCGCCGTGCCCCGCTCGACCAGCAGGTGGTCGAGGTAGGTGTCGACGGCCGTCCCGGGCCTGGTCACGCCGGGTCCTCCACCCCCGGGAGCACCTCGGACAGCCTGCGCACCGGCAGGTCGTGCGCGGCGCCCACCGCGGGCGTGACGAGCTCGCCGTCGACGACGTTCACGCCCTTGGCGAGCGCCGGGTCCGCCGCGACCGCCCCCGCGAGGCCGTGGTCGGCGAGCGCGACGACGTAGGGCAGCGTCACGCCGGTGAGCGCCCGGGTCGAGGTCACCGGCACCGCGCCCGGCACGTTGGCGACGCAGTAGAAGATCGAGTCGTGCACGCGGTAGGTCGGCTCGGCGTGCGTGGTCGGGTGGGTGTCCTCGAAGCACCCGCCCTGGTCGACGGCCAGGTCGACGAGCACCGACCCGCTGCGCATCTCGCCCACCAGCCGGTTCGGCACGAGGACGGGCGCCTTCGCGCCGGGCACGAGCACCGCGCCGATCACGAGGTCCGCCTCGCGGCAGGCCCGCTCGATCTCCGGGGTGCTCGACAGCACCGTGCGCACCGCCCCGTTGAAGATCTCGTCGACGCGGCGCAGGGCCTTCACGCTGACGTCCAGGACCTCCACCGACGCCCGCAGTCCCACCGCGATCGTCACCGCGGCCAGCCCGGACGTCCCGGCGCCGATCACCGCGACCCGGCCCGGCCGCACCCCGGGCACACCGCCGAGCAGCACGCCGCGACCGCCCTGGGCGTTCTCGAGGTGGTGCGCGCCGACCTGCGGCGCCATGCGCCCGGCGATCTCGCTCATCGGCGCGAGCAGCGGCAGCACCCCGTCGGCGGTCTGCACCGTCTCGTAGGCGACGGCCGTCGCGCCGGCGTCGAGCAGCGCCGTCGTGCACTCCCGCGACGCCGCGAGGTGCAGGTAGGTGAAGAGGACCTGGTCGCGGCGCAGCCGGTGGTACTCCGACGGGACGGGCTCCTTGACCTTGAGCACCAGGTCGCCCGACGCCCACACCTCGTCGGCGTCCCCGAGCACGGTCGCCCCGGCCTCGCGGAACCCGTCGTCGCTGATCGCCGACCCGACGCCCGCCCCCGACTCGACCAGCACCTCGTGGCCGCGCCGGACGAGCTCGGTGACACCGATGGCCGTGAGAGCCACCCGGTCCTCGTGATCCTTGACCTCGCGCGGAACACCGACCTTCATGGCGGGACCATAGCGGTGCCGCCGCCCGCGCACGGCGTGCCGCGCGCGGCGGGTCGGAGACTGATCATCGTGCGACTCGGGATCACGCTGCCGCACTTCGGGGACGCCGTCGACGAGGCGGAGCGGCTCGGGGACGTCGCCGCAGGCGCCGACGAGGCCGGCGCGGCGAGGCTGTGGGTGGGCGACCGGCTCGCGGCCGTCGACCCGAAGATCGGCGACGGCGGGACCGACACGATCCCGGTCGAGTTCCGCCGTGCCCTCGACCCGTTCGCCCATGCGGCCGGTGATCAACGGGGACTTTGCGCGCGTAGAAGCAGCGAACCGCGCGTTCGCTGCGACACCTAGCGCGCGGCGCGCCTCGCCGCGTACTCGGTCGGCCGGTCGATCCACGGCGCGTCGACCGGCCGCGGGGTGAACCGGCCGGCGACGACCTCGGCGGCCGCGAACACGCCCGCGACGCAGGGGCCGTTCACCAGCGCGCCGGACATGGCACCGGCCACGAGGTCGTCGAGCGGCACCCGGCGGATCACCAGGTCGGACTCCTCGTCGTCGCCCCCGGGCGGGCGCTCCACCACGCGCAGACCGCGGGCGAGGTAGACGCGTACCGACTCGTCGGCGAAGCCCGGGCAGCCCGAGATGTCGACGAGCGTGGACCACTCGTCGGCCTCGACCCCGACCTCCTCGACGAGCTCCCGCTTCGCCGCCTCGACGGGGTCCTCGCCCTGGCCGTCGAGCAGGCCCGCCGGCATCTCCCACAGCCGCCGCCCGAGCGCGGGCCGATACTGGTAGATCATGACCAGGCGGTCGTCCTCGTCGAGCACGGCGACCGCGACGGCGCCGAAGTGCTCGACCTTCTCGCGCCCGGCGATCCGGCCGCCGGGCATCCGCACGTCGTCCCGCCGCAGCGCGAAGATCGGCCCCTCGTAGAGCGTCTCGCTGCCCTCGACCGTGAAGTCGTGGGGCGGACGGCCCCCGTGGGGATCGGCGAGCGAGTCGGGCGTGACGGGGGGTCGCGTCACGAGGACGCCGCCGCCGGGATGTCGACGCCGTCGACGCGGGCGTCGTTCCCGGACTCGGGGTCCAGCTCGCCGTTCGTGCCCGTCTCGAGGTCCAGGCGCTCCGAGGCGACGTGGCGCAGGGACGCGGCGACGAAGGCGCGGAACAGGGGGTGCGCGCGGGTGGGCCGGCTCTTGAGCTCCGGGTGCGCCTGGGTGCCGACGAAGAACGGGTGCTTGTCACGCGGCAGCTCGACGAACTCGACCAGCGACCCGTCCGGCGACGTCCCCGAGAACACGAGGCCGGCCTCGACGAGGCGGTCGCGGTAGGCGTTGTTGACCTCGTAGCGGTGGCGGTGGCGCTCGGTGACCTTCCCGGTGCCGTAGGCGCCGCGCACGACCGTCTCCGGGGCGAGCACCGCGGGCCAGGACCCCAGCCGCATGGTGCCGCCCATGTCGCGCTCACCGGCGACGACGTCGGTCTGGTCGGCCATCGTGGAGATCACCGGGTGCGGGGTGCTCTCGTCGAACTCCGCGGAGTTCGCGCCCTCCAGCCCGGCCATGGTCCGCGCGGCGTGGATGACCATGCACTGCAGGCCCAGGCACAGGCCGAGTGTCGGGATGCCGTTGCGGTGGGCGTGCGCCAGGGCGCCGAGCTTGCCCTCGATGCCCCGGATGCCGAAGCCACCCGGGACGAGCACCCCGGACACGCCCTTCAGCGCGGCCGCTGCACCCGACGGCGTCTCGCACGAGTCGGACGCGACCCAGCGGATGGTGACGCGGGCGCGGTGCGCGAAGCCGCCGGCGCGGACCGCCTCGGTGACCGAGAGGTAGGCGTCGGGCAGGTCCACGTACTTGCCGACGATCGCGATCTCGACCGTCTCGGTGGGGTGGTGGACGCGGTCGAGCAGGTCGCCCCAGACCGTCCAGTCGACGTCGCGGAACGGCAGGCCGAGGCGGCGCACGACGTAGGCGTCGAGGCCCTCGCCGTGCAGGACCTTGGGGATGTCGTAGATCGACGGGGCGTCCGGGCAGGCGACGACCCCGTCCTCCTCGACGTCGCACATGAGGCTGATCTTGCGCGTCATGTCCTCGGGGATCGCGCGGTCCGCGCGCAGCACCAGCCCGTCGGGCTGGATACCGATGTTGCGCAGGGCGGCCACCGAGTGCTGCGTGGGCTTGGTCTTCAGCTCGCCCGACGGCGCCAGGAACGGGACCAGCGAGACGTGCAGGAAGAAGCAGTTGTCCCGGCCGACCTCGTGGCGCAGCTGGCGGGCGGCCTCGAGGAACGGCAGCGACTCGATGTCGCCGACGGTGCCGCCGACCTCGGTGATGACGACGTCGGGTGCCGGGTCGGCGGTGCGCATCGCGAGCACCCGCGACTTGATCTCGTCGGTGATGTGCGGGATGACCTGCACGGTGTCGCCGAGGTACTCCCCGCGCCGCTCCTTGGCGATGACGCTCGAGTACACCTGGCCCGTCGTCACGTTCGCGCGCGCCGAGAGGTCGCGGTCGAGGAAGCGCTCGTAGTGCCCGATGTCCAGGTCGGTCTCGGCGCCGTCCTCGGTGACGAAGACCTCGCCGTGCTGGAACGGGTTCATCGTGCCGGGGTCGACGTTGAGGTACGGGTCGAGCTTCTGCATCGTCACCCGCAGCCCGCGGGCGGTGAGGAGCTGGCCCAGGCTCGAGGCCGTGAGCCCCTTGCCGAGCGACGAGGCGACCCCGCCGGTGACGAACACGTGCTTGGTGGTGCGCGACGGCTGCACGGTCACACCCCCGGGCCGTGCGCGAGGGCCGTTCGAGCGATCCTCGGTCCAGGCAGTCCGCGATCCACGGGGCTCAATGCTAACCCCGTGTCGCCGCCCCGCCCGGGTGACCCCGCCCTATGGGGGCCGGCGCGGTCTGCGGGGTGAACGTGCCCGCGACCGGCCCGTAGAGCCCGGTGCGCCCGTCGGCCTGCTCGCGTAGCGCCAGGATCGCCGCCACCTGCGACGACGGGCCCTCGAGCCCGTCGACGGTCGAGAGGCCGCTGCGCAGGGCGGAGTCGTTGCGGACGGCGGTGACGGCGCCCGAGCCGGTGCGCCCGGCGAGCACCGCGCCGGCGCCGACACGGTCCAGCTCGCCGGTCATGCGGGCCAGGGTGCTGTCGCGGGCGGGGTCGGCGCCGCCGCCGGCGACGACGAGCGCGAGCTCGGCCGGCGCCGGGTCGAGCGCGTCGGGCGCCTGCACGTACCCGGCCTCGCTCAGCGCCTGCAGCGCCGTCCGCGCCTCGGGCCCCGTGGTCTGCTCGTCCATGCCACCGGGGCGGGCGACGAGCAACGACCCGAGCAGCGAGCCGGTGAGCGCGCCGGTGTCGGTGGTGGTCGGCAGCTGCGCCCCGGCCGGCAGGAGCCGCGGGACGAGCGCGCGCAGCGCATCGGCCCGGTCGGGGGCGAGCGCGGCGTCGGTCAGCGCGAGTTGGCCGGTGACGCGTCCGCCGGCGCGGGTGACGAGATCGGAGACGGTGGCGACGTCGGCCGGGTCGGCGCCGGGCGCGGCGACGACCGCGACGCCCCGGCCCGGGAGCACGCCTGCGACGGTCGACGGGGCGCCGGCGGCCACGAGTCGCTCGGTGGCCTGCAGGCGGGTGTCGACGGCGGCGCGGTCGCCGCGCAGGGCGACGACCTGGCCGGCGAGCTCGTCGCGGTCGGTGGTGAGGGCGCCGAGCACGCGGCCCGAGAGCGCCGAGGCGCCGAGGACGACACCCAGGGCGAGCGCGAGCAGGATCGCCGCGATCGAGACGACGTGGTAGCGCAGCGACATCATCCCCCGACCCCCTGGAACGCGGCCAGGACCGCGAGCCACCCCTCGCGCACGAGCATCACGATGGGCTCGGCGAGCCCGCTGGCCAGCAGCGCCGCGGCGCCGACCGCCGCCACGGCGAGCAGCAGCAACAGCACCGCGCCGGTGGTGACCCGGTGGCGGTGCAGCGACGCGACGGCCGCCCCGTCCACCAGCGTCGGCCCCAGCCGCAGCCGCGTCAGGACGGTCGAGGGGTTGCTGCCCGACCGGCCGCGGTCGAGGAAGCCGGTGAGCGTGCCGTCGAACCCGCACGCCACCACGAGCGACGCCCCGTGGCGGTGTGCCAGGAGCAGCGCCATGTCCTCGGGGTTCGCCGACGACGGGAAGCCGACCGGGTCGATGCCGGCGTCCTGCAGCCGCGCGAGCCCCGCGATGTGCCCGTCGAGGTCGGCAGGGATGACGACGTCCACGGCCTTGCGGGCCAGCTCGGGGTCGATCTCCAGCGCGGTGCCGACCACCACGACAGGCGTGTGGCCGGCCTCGCGCAGGGCCTCGGCCCCGCTGCCGACGCCGACCAGGACCGGCCGTTCCTCACGGATGAAGTGCCTGAGGCGCCGCAGCTCGGCGGCGCGGTCCGCGCCCGGCGCGACCACCAGCACGGTGCGGCCGTACACCGCGGTCTCGAGGCCGGGGACGCCGACGCCGTCGAGCAGCATCGCCCGCTCGCGGCCCATGAACTCGGTGGTGTTCGCCGAGAACGCCTCGAGCTGCGAGGCCAGGCCCGAACGGGCCTCCCCGAGCTGGTCGGCGACCGTCTCGGCGGTCTGGGAGAAGCCGCGGGCGACCTCCTGGTCGCCGAGGTAGACCCCGCCGTCGTGCAGCCGCACCGCGGCGCCGTCGCGGACCCGGCGCAGCACGCCCTCGCCGACGTCGTCGACGAGCGCCACCCCGGCGTCGGTGAGGATCTCCGGGCCGAGGTTGGGGTAGCGACCCGAGATCGACGGCGAGACGTTGACGACCCCGGCCACCCCGGCGTCGACGAGCGCGTGTGCCGTCGCGCGGTCCAGGTCGACCTGGTCGATCACCGCGACGTCCCCGCGGCCCACCCGGCGGAGCAGCTCCGGGGCGAGCGCGCCGCCCGAGCGTCCACCGAGGCGCGCCGTGCCGACGACACCGACCGGTGCGTCCTTGGTGCGTCCCCGTGGCCACTTCATGCCCGCCACCCCGCGCCACTGCCACGACCCATGCCTCCGATCGTCGCCGGAGGGGCCGGATGTGCGGCGCCGACGCGCCGGGCCGGGGGCCCGGGGTCACCCGGCCCGGCGACTCCGGCGGCCTCCGCTACGCCGCGTGGCGGCACCGCGCTCGATCGGGGTGGGCGCCGCGCCCTCCCCGGTGCTCGACGCGCGGTCGGCCGCCGCAGCCGCGAGCAGCTCCTCGGCGTGGGCGCGCCCGGTCTCGGTCTCCTCGGTGCCGGCGAGCATGCGGGCGAGCTCGACCACGCGATCGCCGTCGGAGATCGTGCGCACCGCGCTGCGGGTGACCCCGTGCTCGTCGGTGCCCGTGACGGCCTGCAGCCCGCCCTTGTCGACCACGAGGTGCCGGTCGGCGTACGCGGCCACCTGGGCGAGGTGGGTGACGACGACGACCTGGTGGGTGGCGGAAAGCCGCGCGAGCCGGCGCCCGACCTCCACCGCCGCGCGCCCGCCGACCCCGGCGTCGACCTCGTCGAACACCAGCGTCGGCGTGGTGTCGGCGCCGGCGAGCACGACCTCGACCGCGAGCATCACCCGCGAGAGCTCACCGCCCGAGGCTCCCTTGTGCACCGGGAGGGGCGGGGCGCCCGCGTGCGGGGTGAGCAGCAGCTCCACCTCGTCCACGCCGTCGGGACCGGCCACCACGCGGCGGCCGTCGACGTCCAGCGCCTGCGGGTCGGCCCCGGCGGCCTCCTTCACCCCGATCGCGAGCGCCACCGAGGCCGCGCCCATGGCCAGGCCGTCGAGCTCGGCGGAGACGGCGACACCGAAGCGGTCGGCGGCCTCGCGGCGGGCGGCCGACACCGTGGCGGCGTGGCCGGCGAGCTCGCCCGCCAGCTGCTCGGCCTCGGCGGCCAGGGCGGCGAGCGCCTCGTCGGAGGTGTCGAGGCCGGCGAGGCGCTCGCGCGCGGACGCCGCCCACTCCAGGACGCCGTCGACGTCGGCCGCGTACTTGCGCGTGAGGCTCTTGAGCGCGGCCTGGCGTTCCAGCACCTGCTCGAGACGCTGCGGGTCGGCCTCGAGGCGCGCGAGGTAGTCGGTGAGCTCCGCGGCGGCGTCCCCGAGCAGCGCGGCGGCCTCGGCCAGGCGCGGATCGAGCCCGGCGAGCGCCGGGTCGTCGCTGCCCTGGACGCGCCGGCGGGCCTCGCCCAGCAGCCCCACGGCGTCCGGCTCCTCCCCCACCCCGTCCGGCGGGCCCGCGAGTGCGGCGAGCGCCGCGGTGGCGGAGGCCCGGAGGTCGTCCGCGTCGGCGAGCCGGCGTGCCTCGGCGACGAGATCGGCGTCCTCGCCGGGCTGCGGGTCGACCGACTCGATCTCGGTGAGGCCGTGGCGCAGCATGTCCGACTCGCGGGTGAGCTCGCGGGCCTGCTCGCGGCGCCGGGTCAGCTCGGTGGTCGCCGTGCGCCACGCCGTCCGCGTGCGGCGGTAGGCCGTCAGCGGCTCGGCGACGGCGGCGCCGGCGAAGCGGTCGAGCACGGCGCGCTGCTCCGAGGCGCGCAGGAGGCGCAGCGCCTCGTGCTGCCCGTGCACGGCGAGCGCGGCGTCGGTGACGTCGGAGAGCACGGCCATCGGCACGGAGCGACCGCCGAGGTGTGCCCGCGAGCGGCCGTCGGCCGAGACGGTGCGCGCGGCGATCAGGCTGCCGTCGTCGTCGAGCGCGGCGCCCGCGTCGGTGGCGAGCCGGACCGCGGAGCGGGGCTCGCCGTCGTCGTCCGCCGGCCCCGACGCGTTCTCAGCCTCCTCCGCCACCTCGTCCGGGGTGGGCAGCAGGAATCGCCCCTCCACCATGGCCCGCCCGGCGCCGCGACGGACGCGCGACGAGTCCGCGCGGCCACCGCCCAGGAGGTGCAACCCGGTGACCACCATCGTCTTCCCGGCCCCGGTCTCCCCGGTGACCACGGTGAGGCCGGGGTGCAGATCGAGGGTCGCGTCCTCGATGACCCCGAGGGCCTGGATCCTCAGCTCGGCGAGCACGGGCCTCACGATAACCAGGGCCCCCGACGCCGCGGGGCCGAACACGCCGATCCGATCGAACACATGGTCGAACGGTCGGTGTCCGGCGGTCGACGGAGCCACTCGTCGGGCCGACGCTCAGTGCGTCCGGCCGCGCCAGCCCTGCACCGGGAGCTCGAATTTGCGGACCAGCCGGTCGGTGAACGGCTGGACGCGCAGCCGGGCGAGCAGGACGGGGTTGCGTCCGCGCGCGACCTCGACCCGCGAGCCCGGCGGCAGCTCGATGGTGCGGCGCCCGTCGCAGACGAGCACGCCCGCGTCGCCGCGGCCCGACACCTCCAGCGCCACCCGCGACTCCGGCGAGATGACCAGCGGCCGGGCGAACAGCGCGTGCGCGTTGCTGGGCACCAGCAGCATCGCCTGGACCTCGGGCCACACCACCGGCCCGCCCGCGGAGAACGCGTAGGCCGTGGAGCCCGTGGGCGTCGCGCAGAGCACGCCGTCGCACGCGAACTCCGACACCGGGCGCCCGTCGACCTCGAGCACGATGTCGAGCAGCCGCGCCCAGTTCATCTTCTCGACGATCGCCTCGTTGAGCGCCCAGGTCCGGCCGAGCTCGGTGCCGTTCTGGTGGGCGACGACGTCGACGGTCATGCGCTCCTCGACGCGGTAGGTGCGCCCGACGACCGCGTCGAGGACCTCGTCGAGGTCGTCGATGTCGGCCTCGGCGAGGAAGCCGACCCGCCCGAGGTTCACCCCGAGCATCGGCACCCGGGCGTGCCGGGCGAGCTCCGCCGCGCGCAGCAGCGTCCCGTCGCCGCCGAGCACCAGGACGATCTCCATGCCGAAGGCGGCATCGGAGTCGGCCTCGACCTTGCGCGGGCGCTGGGACTCGGGCAGCTCGTCGAACAGGCCCTCGTCGGTGGAGTACTCGTCGGGCAGCACCCGCAGCGCGAAGCCGGCCTCGGCCAGCCGGCGGGCGGCCTGGATGGCCACCTTGCGGGTCGCCTCGCGTCCGGTGTGCACCACCAGCAGCGCGTCGCGCGCCCCGTCCGGGGACGCGGTGTCCTCGGCGTGCGCCCCGCTCGCCGGCGCGGACGCGGCCCCGTCGACCCCGGTCACCGGCGCTCCTCCCGTCGTCCGCTCATGCCGGCCCCTGCTCGACGGCACGCCGCACGAGCGCCTCGTCGTCAGTCTGGGCGCTCGCCGGCTCGTCCGCTGTGTGGTCGGCGGCCCGGCGCAGCCAGCAGAAGTACTCCACGTTGCCCGACGGCCCGGGCAGCGGGCTCGCCACGACGTCGCGCAGCGCCAGCCCCCGCGTGCGGGCCGCGGCCACCACGTCCAGCACGGCCGACGCGCGCAGCCCCGGGTCGCGGACGACACCGCCGGACCCCAGCCGCTCGCGGCCGACCTCGAACTGCGGCTTCACCATCGGCACCAGGTCCCCGCCCGGCACGGTGCACGCGACGAGGGCGTCGAGGACGAGGGCCAGGGGGATGAACGACAGGTCGGCGACGACGAGGTCCACCGGCCCACCGATGTCCTCGGGGGTCAGCGACCGGACGTTGACGCGGTCGTGCACCGCGACCCGCGGGTCGGTCTGCAGCGCCCACACCAGCTGCCCGTAGCCGACGTCGACGGCGACCACCTCACGCGCGCCCCGACGCAGGAGCACGTCGGTGAACCCGCCGGTCGACGCGCCGGCGTCGAGGCAGCGGCGGCCGTCGACGGCGAGGCCCTGCGGCGCGAACGCCTCGAGTGCGCCGAGCAGCTTCTGCGCACCCCGCGACGCCCAGCCCGGGTCGTCGACGTCGTCGCGCACGACCACGGCCGCCGCGGTCTCGACGGCCGTCGCCGGCTTCGTCGCGACCGAGCCGCCGACCGTCACCCGGCCGTCGGCGATGAGCCCGGCGGCGTGCTCGCGCGAGCGCGCGAGCCCGCGCCGGACCAGCTCCGCGTCGAGTCGCAGCCGGCGCGCGGTCGACCGGGCCACCGCGGTCAGGTCCGGTCCACGTCGGCCAGCACGGCGACCATCGCGTCGTGCACGGCCTCGAAGCGGGCGGCGTGCTCGGCCGGGTCGAACGCCTCGTCGGAGCCGTCGGCGGACGGGAGGTCCCGCACGGCCCCGCGCAGGACCGCCAGGGGCCCGGCGTCGGCCGTGGTGGCGTCGCCGGGCTCGGTCATGGCGTGTCCTCCGACGTCGGGACGGTGGTCCTGTCGCCGTCCACGCTAACGCGTCACCCCGTCGCGAGTCCGAGCGTGCTGATCATCTTCTCGGCGCGGTCGTCGGCGGCGCGGACCTCGGCATTCCCGGCCGGCGCGTCCCACACCACGCGGCACAGGGCCCGCAGGGCGCCGGCGGTGTCGCCGTCGGCGCCCGACGCGAGCACGACGGCGCCGTCCTCGCGGCTCGCCGTCCAGCCGCCGGTGTCGCCGTCGAGCACACGGATCGTGTCGAGGTCCCCGCCGAGAACCTGCAGGTCGGGGCCGAGATAGGTCGGGCGCTGCTCGGGCGGCGCGCCGAGGACGTCGGCGGCCGTGGACACGCCCGTGAGGACGAGCAGGCTGTCGGCGTCGACGGCGTGGCCGCCGGCGATGTCGGTGTCGAGGCGGTCCCCGATCACCAGGGGACGCTGCGCCCCGGCGCGCTCGATGGCCTGTCGCAGCAGGGGTGCCGCAGGCTTGCCCGCCACCTCGGGCTCGCGACGGCACGCGGTGCGCAGCACGGCCACCATCGCCCCGTTGCCCGGCAGGAAGCCCCGCTCGTTCGGCAGAGTCGGGTCGACGTTGCAGGCCACCCAGTGCGCGCCACGGTTCAGCGCGAGCGTCGCCTCCGCGAGGATGCGCCAGCCGGTGTCGGGCGAGTGGCCCTGCACCACCGCGACCGGCTCGTCCTCCTCGGAACGCACCGGTGTCAGCCCGACGAGACGGATCTCCTCGGCCAGCGCCTCCGCGCCGACCACGAGCACCGGCGCCCCGGGCTCGCAGTGCTCGGCGACGACCGCCGCGCCCGCCTGGGCACTGGTCACGACGTCGTCGGGCTCCAGCGTCAGGCCCAGCTCGCGCAGGTGCTCGGCCACCTCGTCGGGGCCGCGCGAGGCGTTGTTCGTGACGTAGGAGACGGTCGCTCCGCGGCGCGCGGCCTCGAGGCTCTCGACGGCCCCGTCGATCGCGTCCGGGCCGCGGTAGACCGTGCCGTCGAGGTCGACGAGCAGTGCGTCGTACTCGCTCACGTCGTCGGCCCCTTCGCGTCGTCATCGTCGGCGTCGTCGCCGTCGCTGGCCTCGGCGTCGCCGGCCTCGGCGACCTCGGGCTCGGCCTCCGTCGCGACCACCCCTTCGCCGGCGCCGAGCATGATCGCGCGCTCCTCGGCGTCCGTCTCGCCCTCGACGTCCGTGCCGGCGGCCTCGAGGAACGCCCGGATGGCGTCGTCGGTGCGGCCGGCGGCCTGGAGTGCCTCGGCGTAGGCGTAGAAGAGGCGCGGCACCCAGGGCTCGTCGCGCGACGCGTCGAGCTCGGGGACCTGCAGGCCGACGACGGCGGCGTCGGCCTCGCCGAGGTCACGCCGTGCACCGGACACCACGATCAGCAGCTCGACGGCCTCCTCGGGCTCGAGGTCGCGGGCCTCGGGGCTGCGCGAGAGCTCGATCGCGCGCTCGGGGCGGCCCAGGGCGCGCTCGGCGTCGGCCATGACCGGCAGGTGACCGTCGCCGCCCATCCGCCGGCTCGCACGCAGCTCGGAGAGCGCTTCGGCCCACTCGCCGGCGTGGTACGCGGCGAGGCCCGACGCCTCGCGGACCATCGCGACCCGGCTCGCCCGGTGCCGCGCGAACCGCGCGTGGGCGAGCGCCGCCTCGGGCTCGTCGTCCACGAGCTCGCCGACCGCGACGAGGTGCCGTGCGACCAGATCGGCCAGGTCCTTCGGGAGCCCGCGCAGGGCGCGCCGTGCCTCCTGGTCCAGGAGCTCGGGCGTGATGTCGTCGGGCAGCGGCGGCGCGACCGGACGCGGGGCGGCGTCCTGGTGGCGCTCGATCGGAGCCTGGACGTGCGCGGTCCGACGCGCGTCCGCGCCACCGCGGCGCTCGGGGTCGGCCGCGCGCGGGTCGCGACGGCGCTCGTCGCGTCCGTCGCCGCGGGCGCCGGTCGGGCGCCCGCCCTGACGATCCTCGCGGGGACGATCCTCGCGGGGACGATCCTCGCGGGGACGGTCGCTGCGGGGCCGGTCCTGGCGGGGCCGGTCGCCCGAGGGACGGTCGTCCCGCCGACGGTCGCCGCCACCGGTCGGACGGTCCCCACCGGGACGGTCGTCGCGCGGCCGGTCACCACGCGGGCGGTCACCGGTCGGGCGGTCTCCCCGGGGCCGGTCGTCGCGCGGCCGGTCGCCGGTCGGACGGTCACTGCGAGGCCGATCACCGCGCGGACGGTCGTCACGCGGGCGGTCCGACGTGGACCGGTCGCTGCGAGGTCCGCCGCGGGGGCGGTCGTCGCCCCGGTCGTCGGGTCGTCCGCGGGAGTCGGGGCGGCCATCACCTCGGGATGCGCCTCCACCCTCGCGGGCGGGGCGTCCACGGTCCGGGCCACCTCCGGTCGGGCGACCGCCGGAGCCGCCCGGGCCACGACGGGGGCCGCCGCGGGCACCGGGTACGGCGTCGCCGGAGCGTCCGTTGTCGCGACCCCGGGGACCGGGACCGCGGCCCTCGGAGCGCTCGGTGTCGCGTCCCTCCGAACGACGGTCGGCCCCGCCGCGAGGGCCGTCGCCACGTCCGCCGCGGTCGTCGCGAGCAGGTCGGTCGCCGTTGCGGGGCCGTCCGGTGCCGCCACCCTTCGGGGCGCCGCGGTCCCGGCCGGTGGGCGCACGACGCTGGCCGCCCTGCCGGTCGTCCCGCGACGGGCCCGTGGCGCGGCCCTGGCGAGGGCCCTCGTCGGCTCCGCGCGAGCCGGCCCCGTCCGACGCATCCGACGACATGGCGGGCCTCCTCAGGGCATGAAAAAGGGCAGGGCTCCGGCCGGAGTCCTGCCCGTCATCAGTCTCGCTGTTCAGGGTTCCCTCCTCACGAGGAGGAGAGGTGTGGGGGTGGTCGGGTGTTCCGGCGGTGTCCTACTCTCCCACGACCTGTCGGTCGCAGTACCATCGGCGCTGGAGGGCTTAGCTTCCGGGTTCGGGATGGGTCCGGGCGTTTCCCCTCCGCTGTGACCACCGGAACACCCCACCACCCCCACAAGACCGGGTTGCCCGGTTGTGGGGTGGGGTGTGTGGTCGCTGGGATATGCACAGTGGACGCGAACAGAGATTCTTCTGTTTCGTTACGCAGTTGCTTGCCGTGTTCACGTGGCACGTCGTGATTGCTTGACGTGTGTGTGGGCAAGTCCTCGGCCTATTAGTACCAGTCCACTGAACGCCTTGCGGCGATTACATGTCTGGCCTATCAACCCACTGGTCTGGTGGGGGCCTTAACCCTCGAAGGGGTGGGAGACCTCATCTTGGAACAGGCTTCCCGCTTAGATGCCTTCAGCGGTTATCCTTTCCGAACGTAGCCAACCAGCCGTGCCCCTGGCGGGACAACTGGCACACCAGAGGTTCGTCCGTCCCGGTCCTCTCGTACTAGGGACAGCCTTCCTCAAGTCTCCTGCGCGCGCGGCGGATAGGGACCGAACTGTCTCACGACGTTCTAAACCCAGCTCGCGTACCGCTTTAATGGGCGAACAGCCCAACCCTTGGGACCTACTCCAGCCCCAGGATGCGACGAGCCGACATCGAGGTGCCAAACCATGCCGTCGATATGGACTCTTGGGCAAGATCAGCCTGTTATCCCCGGGGTACCTTTTATCCGTTGAGCGACACCCCAACCACGTGGTGGTGCCGGATCACTAGTCCCGACTTTCGTCCCTGCTCGACCCGTCGGTCTCACAGTCAAGCTCCCTTGTGCACTTGCACTCGACACCTGGTTGCCGACCAGGCTGAGGGAACCTTTGGGCGCCTCCGTTACCCTTTGGGAGGCAACCGCCCCAGTTAAACTACCCACCAGGCACTGTCCCTGGACCAGATCATGGTCCGAGGTTAGATGCCCAATTCGACCAGAGTGGTATTTCAACGTTGACTCCACGATCACTGGCGTGACCGCTTCCCAGTCTCCCACCTATCCTACACAAGCCGAACCGAGCACCAATACCAAGCTGTAGTGAAGGTCCCGGGGTCTTTCCGTCCTGCCGCGCGTAACGAGCATCTTTACTCGTAGTGCAATTTCGCCGAGTCTGTGGTCGAGACAGCGGGGAAGTCGTTACGCCATTCGTGCAGGTCGGAACTTACCCGACAAGGAATTTCGCTACCTTAGGATGGTTATAGTTACCACCGCCGTTTACTGGCGCTTAAGTTCTCAGCTTCACCCCGAAGGGTTAACCGGTCCCCTTAACGTTCCAGCACCGGGCAGGCGTCAGTCCGTATACATCGTCTTGCGACTTCGCACGGACCTGTGTTTTTAGTAAACAGTCGCTTCCCCCTGGTCTCTGCGGCCCCACCCCGCTAACCCGCAAGGGGTTTCACGGGACAGGGCCCCCCTTCTCCCGAAGTTACGGGGGCATTTTGCCGAATTCCTTGACCACAGTTCGCTCGAACGCCTCGGTATTCTCTACCTGACCACCTGTGTTGGTTTGGGGTACGGGTCGCGTAGGAACTCGCTAGAGGCTTTTCTCGGCAGCATGGGATCACTCTACTTCGCCTCAAACGGCTATGCGTCACGTCTCAGCCTGTGTGGTGAACGGATTTGCCTGTCCACCGGCCTACACGCTTGCACCAGCACTACCACTAGCTGGCGGAGCTGCCCTCCTGCGTCACCCCATCGCTTGGCTACTACCAGGCGGGGTCCCGCGCTCCCCTCGAGGTGCTCCCGAAGGAGACACCCGAGGTTCGGGCGGTTAGCACACCTGGATTCGCCAGGGACGCGCCTACACGAGCACGGGAATATCAACCCGTTGTCCATCGACTACGCCTGTCGGCCTCGCCTTAGGTCCCGGCTCACCCTGGGCGGAAAAACCTGGCCCAGGAACCCTTGGTCATCCGGCGGCAGAGTTTCTCACTCTGCTATCGCTACTCATGCCTGCATTCTCACTCACACGGGCTCCACGACTGGATCACTCCGCCGCTTCACCGCCCGCATGACGCTCCCCTACCCAACACCACCACCAGCTACGCCATCAAGGGCAAGCAGTGTTCACGCGGTGTTGCCGCGGCTTCGGCGGTGCGCTTGAGCCCCGCTACATTGTCGGCGCAGGACCACTTGACCAGTGAGCTATTACGCACTCTTTCAAGGGTGGCTGCTTCTAAGCCAACCTCCTGGTTGTCTGGGCGATCCCACATCCTTTCCCACTTAGCGCACGCTTAGGGGCCTTAGCCGGCGATCTGGGCTGTTTCCCTCTCGACTACGAACCTTATCGCCCGCAGTCTCACTGCCGCGCTCTCGCTCACCGGCATTCGGAGTTTGGCTGACTTCAGTAAGCTTGTAGGCCCCCTAGGCCAACCAGTGCTCTACCTCCGGTGAGTACCACGCGACGCTGCACCTAAATGCATTTCGGGGAGAACCAGCTATCACGGAGTTTGATTGGCCTTTCACCCCTACCCACAGCTCATCCCCCAGGTTTTCAACCCTGGTGGGTTCGGGCCTCCACGCCGTCTTACCGGCGCTTCACCCTGGCCATGGGTAGATCACTCCGCTTCGGGTCTAGAGCACGCGACTACGATCGCCCTATTCGGACTCGCTTTCGCTACGGCTACCCCTCAACGGGTTAACCTCGCCACGTACCACTAACTCGCAGGCTCATTCTTCAAAAGGCACGCCATCACCCCGCAAGGCTCTGACGGCTTGTAGGCACACGGTTTCAGGTACTATTTCACTCCCCTCCCGGGGTACTTTTCACCTTTCCCTCACGGTACTCGTCCGCTATCGGTCATCAGGGAGTATTTAGGCTTACCGGGTGGTCCCGGCAGATTCACAGCGAATTTCACGGGCTCGCTGCTACTCGGGGACACCGCAACGGGAGAACGCAGTGTTTTCGTCTACGGGGGTCTCACCCTCTACGCCGACGCGTCCCAACGCCTTCGACTAACACCACGAACACCCGCACCAGGGCGGCAGCCCTGATACGCGGAACCCCACAACACCCCACCAGCAACGCCTGCCGGCTCTCACACTGACGGGGTTTAGCCTCTTCCGCTTTCGCTCGCCACTACTCACGGAATCACTCTTGTTTTCTTCTCCTGCGGGTACTGAGATGTTTCACTTCCCCGCGTTCCCTCCCACCGTCCTATACATTCAGACGGCGGTGACACCCCATGACGGGTGCCGGGTTACCCCATTCGGACACCCTCGGATCAAAGCTCGGTTGACAGCTCCCCGAGGACTATCGCGGCCTCCCACGTCCTTCATCGGCTCCTGATGCCCAGGCATCCACCGTGCGCCCTTAACAACTTGACCAACACACACATCAAGAAATCACGACACAAATGTGCACAGAAACAAAAGATGCTCGCGTCCACTGTACAATTCTCAACGACCACACGAACCGCCACCCGACAACCCCACAGGGAGCCGGGCGAACGATCGCCCCTAGAGCAGACAAACAAGCCCCCTACAGGGGGCCGGGTTGTCCTCTCAGGACCCAACAGTGTGCTGCCCACCCACTCCACAAGGAGCAAGCAGGACGTCTGGTGATTCCACATTTCTCGAGCAACCCCTCCCACCCCCGGAACCAAAAGTCCGAAGACCGAGCCCGGGGAGGTACTGGGGCCCTCCACCACCAACCTGCGCGCACAGAACATTCGCCTGTGAACACGCCGGCTCAGATGGTGTTCGGTGAAGCTCCTTAGAAAGGAGGTGATCCAGCCGCACCTTCCGGTACGGCTACCTTGTTACGACTTCGTCCCAATCGCCAGTCCCACCTTCGACCGCTCCCCCCCTTACGGGTTGGGCCACGGGCTTCGGGTGTTACCGACTTTCGTGACGTGACGGGCGGTGTGTACAAGGCCCGGGAACGTATTCACCGCAGCGTTGCTGATCTGCGATTACTAGCGACTCCGACTTCACGGGGTCGAGTTGCAGACCCCGATCCGAACTGAGACCGGCTTTACGAGATTCGCTCCACCTCACGGCTTCGCAGCCCTCTGTACCGGCCATTGTAGCATGTGTGAAGCCCTGGACATAAGGGGCATGATGACTTGACGTCATCCCCACCTTCCTCCGAGTTGACCCCGGCAGTCTCCCATGAGTCCCCGGCATAACCCGCTGGCAACATAGGACAAGGGTTGCGCTCGTTGCGGGACTTAACCCAACATCTCACGACACGAGCTGACGACAGCCATGCACCACCTGCACACCAGCCACAAGGGAACGCCCATCTCTGGACGCGTCTAGTGCATGTCAAACCCAGGTAAGGTTCTTCGCGTTGCATCGAATTAATCCACATGCTCCGCCGCTTGTGCGGGCCCCCGTCAATTCCTTTGAGTTTTAGCCTTGCGGCCGTACTCCCCAGGCGGGGCGCTTAATGCGTTAGCTGCGGCACGGAACCCGTGGAATGGACCCCACACCTAGCGCCCAACGTTTACGGCATGGACTACCAGGGTATCTAATCCTGTTCGCTACCCATGCTTTCGCTCCTCAGCGTCAGTATCGGCCCAGAGACCCGCCTTCGCCACCGGTGTTCCTCCTGATATCTGCGCATTTCACCGCTACACCAGGAATTCCAGTCTCCCCTGCCGAACTCTAGTGATGCCCGTATCGACCGCACGCCCAGAGTTGAGCCCCAGGTTTTCACGGCCGACGCGACACACCGCCTACGAGCTCTTTACGCCCAATAATTCCGGACAACGCTCGCACCCTACGTATTACCGCGGCTGCTGGCACGTAGTTGGCCGGTGCTTCTTCTCGACCTACCGTCACCCCATCCAGAAGATGGAGCTTCGTCGATCGCGAAAGAGGTTTACAACCCGAAGGCCGTCATCCCTCACGCGGCGTTGCTGCGTCAGGCTTCCGCCCATTGCGCAAGATTCCCCACTGCTGCCTCCCGTAGGAGTCTGGGCCGTGTCTCAGTCCCAGTGTGGCCGATCACCCTCTCAGGCCGGCTATCCGTCGTCGCCTTGGTAGGCCATCACCCCACCAACAAGCTGATAGACCGCGGGCCCATCCCCCACCGAAAAACTTTCCACCAAGAAACATGCATCCCTTGGTCATATCCGGTATTAGACCCAGTTTCCCAGGCTTATCCCGAAGTGGAGGGCAGGTCACCCACGTGTTACTCACCCGTTCGCCGCTCGTGTACCCCGAAGGGCCTTACCGCTCGACTTGCATGTGTTAAGCACGCCGCCAGCGTTCGTCCTGAGCCAGGATCAAACTCTCCAACAAAAAACATTGGAACAACAAACAGTCCCAGCAAAAACACCCGACCCCCACTGGCAAACAAGAGCCGGATGCACTCAAAGAAACCCATCAGGACACCCACAAAGACCCGAAAGTCTCCATAGATGCCGACGGGAAAAAACCCACCAAACATCAGCACACTGTTGAGTTCTCAAAGGACAACCACACCACCGTACTAGCCAGCCCGCAGGGCCAGACCTTCCGGAAGGCGACCTTCCCAACCTAGTTGTCCGCGAGGCCCGGGGGCAACCCCTGATCTCGCGATGACCAGAACTCTACACACGCCCGAAACCTGCCCTCAGGCGGGGGGTGGATCAGCACGTCCTCCCTGGTCATCGAAGGCTCCCCCGCCTGGTAGGCCGAACGGCTCAGGCGCCGGCCAGCTCCACCCCGGCGGCGTTGCGCTTGCCCCGTCGCAGGACCAGCCAACGGCCGTGCAGGAGGTCGCCGTCGGCGGGCGCCCAGTCCTCGGTCTCGACCTTCGCGTTGTTCACGTACGCACCACCCTCGGCGATCGTGCGCCGGGCCGCGCCGCGGCCGGTGGCGAGGCCGGTCCCGACGAGCATGTCGACGATCGTGGGGTGCTCCGAGCGCTCCGCCGTGTACGACGGGATCTCGGCGACCGCGGCGGCGAGCGTCGCGGCGTCCAGCTCGCGCAGCTCTCCCCGTCCGAAGAGCGCGCGGCTCGCGGCCTCGGCGCGCTCGACCTCCTGCTGGCCGTGCACCTGGGCCGTCACCGCCCGGGCCAGGGCCCGCTGGGCCTCCCGCGCCTGCGGCTTCTCCTCGGTGAGCCGCTCGAGCTCCTCGATCTCCTCGCGCTCCAGCCAGGTGAAGGCGCGCAGGTAGGTGCCCACCATCGCGTCCTCGGCCTGGATCCAGAACTGGTAGAAGGCGTAGGGGCTGGTCATGCTCGGATCGAGCCAGACCGTGCCCGACTCCGTCTTGCCGAACTTGGTGCCGTCGGCCTTCGTGATCAGCGGCGTCCCGAGCGCGTGCAGCGACCTCCCCTCGACGCGGTGGACGAGGTCGGTGCCCGCGGTGAGGTTGCCCCACTGGTCGCTCCCCCCGGTCTGCAGCGTGCAGCCGTACCGGCGGTGGAGCTCGAGGAAGTCGTAGGACTGCAGCAGCTGGTAGGAGAACTCGGCGTAGCTGATGCCCTCGTCCGACTCCATGCGCCGGCTCACCGCCTCCTTGGCGAGCATCCGGCCGACCCGGAAGTGCTTGCCGACGTCGCGCAGGAAGTCCAGCGCGGAGAGGCCCTCGGTCCAGTCGAGGTTGTTGACCAGCAGGGCCGCGTTCTCACTCGAGTCGAAGTCCAGGAACGGGCGCAGCTGCGCGCCGAGCTTGTCGACCCACTCGGAGACGACCTCACGGTCGTTGAGGACCCGCTCGGACGTCGGCTTCGGATCGCCGATGAGGCCGGTCGCGCCACCGACGAGAGCGATCGGGCGGTGGCCGGCGCGCTGGAACCGGGCGAGCGTGAGCCACTGCAGGAGGTGCCCGATGTGGGCGCTCGGCGCGGTGGGGTCGATCCCGGAGTAGAGGGTGACCATTCCGGCGTCGAGGTCGCGGCGCAGGGCGTCGAGGTCGGTGCTCTGGGCGATCAGACCCCGCCAGGCGAGGTCGTCGAGGAGGTGCGGGCCCCCGGTCGAAGCGGTCACCGCGCCATTGTCGCGCGAGGGCTCACCAGTCGGGACCGTCGGCCCGCGCCCGTCCCGCCTTGTACGGCGTCACGGCCCGGGACCCCGCGACCCAGAACCGCCACGGACGCTCCTGGCCCGCCGCGACGCCCACGCGCGGACCGGCGCGGACGTCGGCGTCCGGCACCCGCCGCCCGGGCTCGAGCCGGACCGGCGAGGACGCGGACAGCACGTCGACGCCGTTGTGCTCGCGCCCGAGCCCGAGCAGGGCGCACAGCCGCGCGGGGCCCCGGGCCAGCTCGGCGTCGCGTCCCCGCGCCGTCGGGCGACGGGCGTGCGCGAGCCCCAGGTCCGAGATCACCTCCCCGGCGCGCAGCAGCACCGCACCGGCCTCGCCCTCGGTCAGGCAGACGACGTTGGCGCAGAAGTGCATGCCGTACACGAAGTAGACGTAGAGGTGCCCGGCCGGTCCCCACATGACGGCGTTGCGCGGTGTCCGACCCCGGAAGCAGTGCGATCCGGGGTCGTCGTCGCCGCGGTAGGCCTCCACCTCGACCACGCGCACGCGCACCTCCCCCTCGGGGGTGTCGGCGACGAGCTCGGCACCGAGCAGCCGGGGGGCCGCCTCGAGCACGTCGACCGACAGGTCCGAGGCGTCCAGCAGCGTCATCGCCGCTGATCCTCCCCCGCGCGGCCGGGCCGTCAGCGCGGCGCCCCCGTCCGCGCGAGGTACTCGTCGGCCCGCACCGCGCGGGGCTCGTCGTACCCGACGGGCAGGTGGACGCGGCCCGAGGTCGTCCTGAAGTACACCTCCCAGGCGTGGAAGGCCAGGAACGCGCGCTCGTCGGCCGCCATCAGCCCGGCGTACGCGCGCACCGCGCGGACGTAGCGCGGGTCGTTGTTGTAGCGACGCAGCGCCCGGTCCACGCCCGTCGCGGTGTCGGCCCCGTTGGCCTGCAGGTAGTTCGCCGCCCCGAGGATCGCGTCGCCTGGGTCGTAGACGTCGCCACCCAGCCCGTAGCTCGCCCAGGTGGACGGCATGAACTGCATCGGTCCGCGCGCCCCGGCCTCGGAGTGCGAGGCGATGCGTCCCATCCGGGACTCGACGAGGTTGACCGCGGCGAGGACGTGCCACGGCACACCGAAGCGCTCCTCGGCCTCGGCGTAGAGGGCGCGCAGCCGGTCGGGCGGGAGCGGCTCGGCGATGCGCCAGGCCGGGAGCTCGTCGCCGGGGGCGCCCTTGGCCATCGCGAGCAGGTCGCGGCCCGCGGTGACGATGCGGTTCGTGACGTCGGCGGGGCCCGGCGGCAGGGCGGCGAGGACGGGGGCGAGCCGCTCGGGGTGGAACGCGAGCTCCTCGTACGCGACCTGGGCGGTCCGCGCCGCGGACGCGACCTCGCGCGGCGGACGGGCGGGGTCCGCGATCGTGGCCTGGGCCGTGTCGATCTCCCGGGCCAGGGCCACGGGGTCGCTCGACACCGTCGGGCCGTGGGGGCCGATCGCGTCGGACGACGGCTCGGGCGCGGCGGCCTGGACGGGTGCGGCGGCCTCGACGGATGGTGGCGTCGGGGGCGCGTCCGCACATCCGGCGAGGGCGGCGACCAGGGTGGCCCCGACCACGAGCTGCCGACCCCACCGTCCCCCGATCACAGTGTCCGAGCGTAACGACGTCGGGCATCCTCGGCCGTGGCCGAGGAGGGGATCATGAGCGCGTCCACACCCACGGAGGACCTGCTGCGCGGGCTCCGGGACCGCTGCCTGTCGCTTCCCGAGGTCACCGAGGGCCCGACGCACCGACGTGGTTCGCCCGCCGCCGGTCGTTCGTCAAGTTCGTGGATCCCGCCGAGCACCGGCTCGGCGAGCGGAGCGTCGCGTTCTGGGCGGCGGCGCCGCCCGGGGCCCGCGACGAGCTGGTCGCCGCGGACCCGGAGCAGTACTTCGTCCCGCGGTTCGGCGGACGCGAGTGGGTCGGGATGCGGCTCGACACCCCGGGCCTGGAGTGGTCCGAGGTCGGCGAGATCGTCACCGACGCCTACCGCCAGGTCGCGCCGAGGTTCCTGCTCGCGCGTCTCGACCACGACCACGGACCGTGAGCCGAAGCGCGCGTCTGCGATCCGTGTGCGTGGCCCTATCGGCGTGCTCCCCTGATTCGGACAGACTCAACGTCTGCGACGGTCCGCCGCTGATACGGAGCCGGGGTGACCCTCAGCGACGGTCGATCGGGCGCCCGGCCCAGGCGTGGGCCTCGATCGCGGCGGCGAAGACGCGGTCGAGCTGCTCGGACACGCGCTTCGGGGCCGTCCCGCCGTGCGCGTCGCGCGAGGCGATCGAACCGGCCACCGTGAGCACGGCGCGGACGTCGGGGGTGAGCGCCGGGTCGCACTCGGCCAGCTCGGCGTCGGTGAGCTCGTCGAGTCCCACGCCGCGGGCCTCGGCCGCGCGGACGCAGGCGCCCGCCGCGCCGTGGGCCCGGCGGAACGGCACGCCCTGGCGCACCAGCCACTCGGCGAGGTCGGTGGCCAGCGTGAAGCCCGCCGGGGCGAGCTCGGCGAGCCGGTCGGTGTGGAACGTCAGCGTCTTGACCATGCCGGCCATCGCCGGGAGGACCATCGCGAGCTGGGCCGCCGAGTCGAACAGCGGCTCCTTGTCCTCCTGCAGGTCCCGGTTGTAGGCCAGCGGCAGGGCCTTGAGGGTGGTCATCAGCCCCGCGAGGTTCCCGACGAGCCGGCCGGCCTTGCCGCGCGCGAGCTCCGCGACGTCCGGGTTCTTCTTCTGCGGCATGATCGACGACCCGGTCGACCAGGCGTCCGCGAGCGTCACGTACCCGAACTCCGCGGTCGCCCAGAGGATGACCTCCTCGGCGATCCGCGAGAGGTCCACCGCGATCTGGGCCAGCACGTAGGCGCCCTCGGCGGCGAGGTCGCGCGACGCCGTCCCGTCGATGGAGTTGTCGACGGCGTCGACGAACCCCAGGTCGTGGGCGACGGCCGCCGGGTCGAGGCCCAGCGAGGTGCCCGCCAGCGCCCCGGACCCGTAGGGCGAGTACGCCAGCCGGCGATCGAGGTCCCGGCACCGGCCGACGTCGCGCAGCAGGGCCTGGGCGTGCGCCGCGAGGTGGTGGGCGAGCAGCACCGGTTGCGCGTGCTGCAGGTGCGTGCGCCCGGGCATGGCGGCGTCCGGGTACGCGCGGGCCTGGATGAGCAGCGCGTCGACCACACCCGCGACGCCGCGCACCACCTCGCGCAGCTCGTCGCGCAGCCACATCCGCAGCTGGGTGGCGATCTGGTCGTTGCGGGAGCGGCCGGCGCGCAGGCGCCCGCCGACGTCCTCCCCCGCCCGTTCGATGAGCCCCCGCTCGAGGGCGGTGTGCACGTCCTCGTCGTCCTCTGCGGGCAGGAACGCGCCGGAGTCGACGTCGTCGGCGAGGCGGCGCAGCCCGTCGAGCATGGCCTCGAGCTGCTCGTCGGTGAGCAGCCCCGCGCCGTGCAGCACCCGGGCGTGGGCCCGGGAGCCGGCGATGTCGTAGGGCGCGAGCACCCAGTCGAACTGCGTCGATTTCGACAGCGCCGCCATCACCGCGTCCGGTCCGGACGCGAACCGCCCGCCCCAGAGGGCAGACCCTTCCGGCATCAGCCCTGGTCCCGCTTCGCCGCGATCTTCGAGGGCAGGCCCCAGAGCTGCACGAAGCCCTTGGCCAGCGACTGGTCGAACAGGTCGCCCTCGTCGTAGGTGGCGAGGTTGAAGTCGTAGAGCGACTCCGCGCTGCGGCGCCCGGTGGGCACGGCGCGGCCGCCGTGCAGCGTCATCCGGACCTCGCCGGTCACGTGCTCCTGGGTGGAGTCGACGAAGGCGTCGAGGCTGCGGCGCAGCGGCGAGAACCAGAGGCCGTCGTAGACCAGCTCGCCCCAGCGCTGCTCGACCTGGCGCTTGAACCGCGCCTGCTCGCGCTCGACGGTGACGTTCTCGAGCTCCTGGTGGGCGGTGATCAGCGCGATCGCGCCCGGGGCCTCGTAGACCTCGCGGCTCTTGATGCCGACGAGGCGGTCCTCGACCATGTCCAGCCGCCCGATGCCCTGGGCGCCGGCGCGGCGGTTGAGCTGCTCGATGGCCTGCAGGACCGTGACCTTCTGACCGTCGAGCGTCACCGGCACGCCGGCCTCGAAGCCGACGACGACCTCGTCGGCCTCGCGCGGCTCGGCGGGGTTCGCGGTGTAGGAGTAGACGTCCTCGATGGGCCCGTTCCAGATGTCCTCGAGGAAGCCGGTCTCGACCGCGCGGCCCCAGACGTTCTGGTCGATCGAGTACGGCGAGCGCTTGTTGACGTCGATCGGCAGCGAGCGCTCCTCGGCCCACTGGATCGCCTTCTCGCGGGTCCAGGCGAAGTCGCGGACCGGGGCGATCACGTCGAGGTCCGGGGCGAGCGCGCCGACGCCGACCTCGAAGCGCACCTGGTCGTTGCCCTTGCCGGTGCAGCCGTGGGCGACCGTCGAGGCGCCGTGGGCGCGGGCGGCTTCGGCGAGGTGCTTGACGATCAGCGGCCGCGACAGCGCCGAGACCAGCGGGTACCGGTCCATGTAGAGCGCGTTGGCCCGCAGCGCCGGCAGGCAGAAGCCCTCGGCGAACTCGTCGCGGGCGTCCGCGACGGCCGCCTCGACGGCCCCGCAGTCCAGGGCACGCTTGCGGATGACCTCCAGGTCCTCGCCGCCCTGCCCCACGTCGACGGCGACCGCGACGACCTCGCGCCCGGTCTCCTCCGCGATCCAGCCGATGGCGACGGAGGTGTCGAGACCTCCGGAGTACGCCAGCACGATCCGCTCGCTCACTGCTCTCCCTCTTCCTGCTCGCGCTCGATGGTCGAGGACGACCGCGCCGTCGTCCGGGTGCTCAACGTCCGCAGCAGCGCCGCGAGACCTGCCCCGTCGAGGGGCTCGCGGGCGACGACGAGCACCGTGTCGTCACCGGCGATACAGCCGACCACCTCGGCCAGGGCCGCGCGGTCCAGTGAGCTGGCCAGGTAGTGCGCGGCCCCCGGTGGGGTGCGCAGGACAGCCAGGTTGCCGGAGTGGTCGGCGGAGACCAGCAGCTCGGCGAGCAGCCGGGACAGTCTGTCGGTGCCCCCGACGACGCCGCGCACCGGGCTGCCGTCGTCGGGCACCACGTACCGGCCGACGCCGCCGTCGGCCCCGCGCAGCTTCACCGCGCCCAGCTCGTCGAGGTCGCGCGAGAGCGTGGCCTGGGTGACCTCGACGCCCTCGGACGCGAGCAGCCCGGCCAGCTCCGCCTGGCTGTGCACCTCGCGCTCGGTGAGCAGGGCGACGACGCGGGCCTGGCGCGCCGCGCGACTGGTGACGCCTCGGGTCTCGGTCATCGCGACCGCTCCAGCAACCACGCCAGCACCGCCTTCTGGGCGTGCAGGCGGTTCTCGGCCTCGTCCCACACCGCCGACGCGGGCCCGTCGATGACGCCCGCGGTGATCTCGTCCCCGCGGTGGGCGGGCAGGCAGTGCAGGACCGTGACGCCGGCGCCCGCGCGGGCGACTGCGGCCTCGTCGAGTCGGAACGGCTCGAGCACCGCGCGGTCGCGGCCGTCGGACTCCTGGCCCATGGAGGTCCAGGTGTCGGTGACCAGCACGTCGGCGCCGTCGGTCGCGCCCGGGTCGTCGGTGACGGTGACCGAGCCACCGGTCTCGACGGCGCGCGCCCCGGCGTCCTCGACGACCGCCGCGTCGGGGGTGAAGCCCGTCGGCGCGGCGATCCGGACGTGCATGCCGGCGGTGGCCCCGCCGAGCAGTAGCGACTGGGCCATGTTGTTGGCGCCGTCGCCGAGGTAGGTCAGGGTGAGCCCCGCGGTGCGGCCGTGGCGCTCGACGATCGTCTGCAGGTCGGCGAGGACCTGGCACGGGTGGAAGCCGTCGGTCAGCGCGTTGACCACCGGCACCGTTGCGGCGCCGGCCATCTCCTGGATGCGCTCCTCGGTGCTCGTGCGCCATACGATCGCGTCGACGTAGCGCGAGAGCACGCGGGCGGTGTCGGCGATCGTCTCGCCGCGGCCGAACTGGGCGGCGCTCCCGTCGATCATCACGGGCGTGCCGCCGAGGGCGGCGATGCCGACCTCGAACGACACCCGCGTGCGCGTCGAGGCCTTGTCGAACACCACCGCGACGGCCCGCGGGCCGGCCAGCGGCGTGTGGGCGAACGGGGCCGCCTTCATCGCCGCGGCGAGCTCCAGCACCTCGGCCTGTTCGGCCGGGGTCAGGTCGTCGTCACGCAGCAGGTGGCGGACTGAAGATCCCGCCGAGGCGGAAGCACCCTCGCCGCTCCTCCGTCGCGTCGAGCCTGCTTCGCCGGCGGGTGGCCCGGGTGCGTCGGTCGTCGTCACGAGCCCGCCGCCTCCGCGGCGGCCGCCCCCTGGTCGAGCACCTCGGGCAGGGTGGCGAGGAAGCCGTCGAGCTGGGCGTCGGTGACCACGACCGGCGGCGCGAGCCGCACCCGCTCCGGGACGGCGTTGTTGATCAGGTAGCCGGACTCACGGGCCGCGGCGGCGACCTGGGTGGAGATGGGGCTGCGCAGGGCGATCCCGATGAGGATGCCGACCGCGTCGACGTGATCGACCTGGCCGTGGCCCAGACCCTCGATCCGCGTGGCGACGTCGCGACCCAGGGCGGTGGCCCGGTCGAGCAGCCCCTCCGAGGCGATCGTGTCGAGGACGGCGAGCGCCGCGGCGCAGCACACGGGGTTGCCGCCGAAGGTCGTGCCGTGCTGGCCCGGGCCGAGCAGGTCGCCGGCCGCCCCGACCCCGATACAGGCGCCGATGGGCAGCCCGCCGCCGAGGCCCTTGGCCAGCGTGACGACGTCCGGGACGACGTCGGTGCGCTGGTGGGCGAACCACAGGCCGGTGCGCCCGACCCCGGTCTGGACCTCGTCGAGCACGAGCAGGGCGCCCCGCTCGGCGGTGATGTCGCGGGCGGCGCGCAGGTAGCCGTCGGCGGGGACGATGACGCCGGCCTCGCCCTGCATCGGCTCGAGGAACACCGCCGCGGTGTCGTCGTCGACGGCCGCGCGCAGCGCCTCGACGTCCCCGTAGGGCACGAACTCCACGCCGGGCACGAGCGGCTCGAACGGCGTCCGCTTGGCCGGCTGCCCGGTCAGCGAGAGCGCGCCCATGGTCCGGCCGTGGAACGCGTTCTCGGCAGCGACGATCTTCGGGCGGCCGGTGCGCCGCGCGATCTTGAAGGCGGTCTCGTTGGCCTCGGCGCCGGAGTTGCAGAACAGCACGCGACCCTCGTGGCCCAGCAGCTCGAGCAGGCGCTCGGCGAGCTCGACGGTCAGCGGGTTGATGACGAGGTTCGACGTGTGGCCCAGCGTCGCGACCTGCCGGGACACCGCCTCGACCACGGCCGGGTGCGCGTGGCCGAGCAGGTTGACCGCGATGCCGCCGAGCAGGTCGAGGTACTCGGTGCCGTCGGCGTCCCACACCCGCGCCCCCTCGCCGCGCACGAGGCTGATCGGCGGGGTGCCGTAGTTGTCCATGAGCGAGGCGGCCCACCGACGGCGGAGGTCCTCACCGGTCGGAATGGTGGTGGTCATTCAGGCCTCCTTCCCGTCCGTCGGGACGACCATCGTCCCGACCCCTGCGCTGGTGAACACCTCGAGCAGCACCGAGTGCGCCACCCGGCCGTCGATGACGTGGGCGCGCGGCACGCCACCGCGCACGGCCCGCAGGCAGGCCTCCATCTTCGGGATCATCCCGCTGGACAGGCTCGGCAGGAGCGTCGCGAGCTCGGTGTCGTCGATCTGCGAGCGCAGACTCGAGCGGTCCGGCCAGTCGGTGTAGAGCCCCTCGACGTCGGTGAGGACGACGAGCTTGCGGGCGCCGAGCGCCTCGGCGAGCGCGGCCGCGGCGGTGTCGGCGTTGACGTTGTGCACGACGCCGTCGACGTCCGGCGCGACCGTCGAGACCACGGGGATCCGCCCGCCGGCGACGAGGTCGAGCACCGCCGCGGGGTTGACGTCGACGACGTCGCCCACCAGCCCGACGTCGACCGCCTCGCCGTCGACGGTCGCGGTGCGCCGGGCCGCGGTGAACAGGCGGGCGTCCTCGCCCGAGAGCCCCACTGCGTAGGGGCCGTGGGCGTTGATGAGCCCGACGAGCTCGCGGCCGACCTGGCCGACGAGCACCATCCGCACCACGTCCATGGTCTCGGGCGTGGTGACGCGCAGGCCGCCGCGGAACTCGCCCTCCATGCCGAGCCGGCCGAGCATGCTCGTGATCTGCGGCCCGCCGCCGTGGACGACCACGGGGCGGATGCCGGCGAGGCGCAGGAAGACCATGTCCTCGGCGAACGCCCGGCGCAGCGCGTCGTCGGTCATGGCGTTGCCGCCGTACTTGACGACGACGACCGCGCCCTGGAAGCGCTGCAGCCACGGCAGCGCCTCGGCGAGCACGCCTGCCTTGGCGGCGGCCGAGTGGAGGCGGTCGGGGACGTCGGCGGGGACGGGGATGCTGGTGACGGCGTTGTCGGTGGTCATGTGGAAGCCAGAATCATGATGAATACGCGCTGTTCTCCTCGACGTACGCGTGCGACAGGTCCGTCGTGAGCACGGTGGCCCGCCCGTCGCCCAGCCCGAGGTCGACGTCGACGGTGACCTCCGGGCCGGAGAGGTCGGCCTTTGAGCGATCGCCGACGGCCGTGGCGGCCTCGCACAGCAGCACGCCGTTGACGGTGACGCTCAGGCTCTGCGGGTCGACGTACGCCTCGCTCGCGCCGACCGCGGCGGCGATCCGGCCCCAGTTCGGGTCGGAGCCGAAGAGCGCGGTCTTCACGAGGCTGTCGCGGGCGATCGTGCGCGCGCCGAGCAGGGCGTCGCGGTCGTCGCGGGCGCCGGTCACGGTGACGGCGATCCGCTTGGTGACGCCCTCGGCGTCGGCCTGCAGCCCCTGCGCGAGCTCGTCGCAGACCTCGGTGAGCACCTCGGTGAACACGGCGGCGTCGGCCTCGACCCCGGACGCCCCGGAGGCGAGCAGCAGGACGGTGTCGTTGGTGCTGGTGGCGCCGTCGATGTCGAGGCGGTCGAACGTCGTCGATGTCGCGGCGCGCAGGGCGGCGTCGGCGGTGGCGGCGTCCACGACGGCGTCGGTGGTGACGACGACGAGCATCGTCGCGAGGCTCGGCGCCATCATCCCGGCGCCCTTGGCGAAGCCGCCGACCGTCCAGCCGTGGCGGGTGCGGGCGGCCTGCTTGTCGACGGTGTCGGTGGTCAGCACGGCGGTGGCGGCGCCGGTGCCGGCCTCCTCGCCGTCGGCGAGCTCCGCCGCGGCGGCGTCGACCCCGGCGAGGAGCTTCTCCATCGGCAGCCGCTCGCCGATGAGGCCCGTCGAGCAGACGGCGACCTCGATCGCCCCGCAACCCAGGACGTCGGCGACCTTCTCGGCCGTGCGGTGGGTGTCGCCGAACCCGTCGGGCCCGGTGCAGGCGTTGGCACCGCCGGCGTTGAGGACGACGGCGCGCAGGTCGTGCTCGACGAGCACCTGCTGCGACCACAGCACGGGCGCGGCCTTGACCTGGTTGCGGGTGAAGACCCCGGCGGCGACCTGCGTCGGACCGTCGTTGACCACCAGCGCGACGTCGGGGCGCTCGCCGTGCGCCCGCAGGCCGGCGCGGACGCCGGCGGCCCGGAATCCCTGGGCGGCGGTGACGCTCACGGGCTCACTCCTGTCGTCGGGAGCCCGAGGGTCTCGTCGAGCCCCAGGGCGAGGTTGACCGACTGGAACGCGCCGCCGGCGGTGCCCTTGGTGAGGTTGTCGATGACGGCGGTGACGACGAGGCGCCCGGCGTCGGGGTCGACGGCGACCTGGATCTGCACGGCGTTCGAGCCGACCACCGACTTGGTCGCGGGCTGGACGCCGGCCGGCAGCAGGTGCACGAACGGCTCGGCGGCGTAGACCTTGGCGTAGACCTCGCGGGCCTGGTCCTCGGTGACGGCGTCGTCGGCCAGGGGCGCGCTCGCGACGGCGAGGATGCCGCGCGGCATCGGGGCGAGGACGGGGGTGAACGACACCCGCACCGGCTCCGGGCTGACCGTCGCGAGGTTCTGGACGATCTCCGGGGTGTGCCGGTGCCCGCCGCCGACGCCGTACGCGGTCGCCGAGCCCATGACCTCGGAGCCGAGCAGGTGCGGCTTGGCGGCCCGCCCCGCACCGGAGGTGCCGGAGAAGGCGACGATGCTGATCTCGGGGCGCACCAGCCCGGCCGCCACGGCAGGGAACGACGCCAGGGTGCTCGCTGTCGGGTAGCAGCCGGGGACGGCGATGCGGCGCGTGTTCTTGAGGCGGTCGCGCGCGCCGGGCAGCTCGGGCAGCCCGTAGGGCCAGGCCCCGGCGTGCTCGCCGCCGTACCAGCGCTGCCAGGCCGCCGGGTCGGTGAGCCGGTGGTCGGCGCCGCAGTCGACGACGAGCACGTCGTCCGACAGCTGCGCGGCGAGCGCGGCGGAGCGCCCGTGCGGCAGCGCGAGGAAGACGACGTCGTGCCCGGCGAGCTGCTCGGGCGTGGACTCGGCGATGATCCGGTCGGCGAGGGTGGGCAGGTGCGGCTGGTGGCCACCGAGCGCGGTGCCCGCGGACTCCCCCGCCGTCACCGCCCCGATCTCGACCTCGGGGTGGCCCAGGGCGAGCCGCAGCACCTCACCCCCGACGTACCCACTGGCTCCGGCCACGGCGACGCGCATACGCATCACTATGCATGCTCGCGGAAATCCATGCAACGAGGGGGGTCAGCGTCGGCTGCCGCCCGGCTCGCCAGGTGAACGTGATCGTCTCGTCCGGGGCGAGATCGCGCCAGCGTTCCCGCAGGTGGCGCAGCTCCTGGACCGCGACCGAGGCCTGCGCCGCCGTGAACGGGCTCGGGCCGGTCCCGGTGATCCCCCACGCCCGGTCCAGCGCCGCCTTCGTCGACGGACCGTCGCCGTCGAGGCTCTGCTGGAGGACGCCGACGACGGTCTCGGCGAGCCGCAGCTCCGCCGCGTTCTCCCGCCGGACGGCGTCGGAGCGCTGACGGCGGTCGTGGCGCAGCCGGCCGGACACGACCTCGACGCTCTCGAACAGCGCTCCCGCCTGCAGGGAGCCCCAGAGCCCGCGGGTCAGGCCCAGCGCGCGCTCGCCGATGAGGTGGACCGCGTCGTGCGGGACCTCGCCCGTGCGGTCGTAGGACCGCAGCCGCAGCCGGACCCCGTCGTCCCGGTCGATGAGCGCGAGCGACCCGCCGTCGGGGCGCTTCGAGAACGCGACGTCCACGGCGCCATGTCACCACCGAGCGGGGGCGCTGCGCAGGCGATTTCTTCGGCGGTTACTGGCTGGTATCGCTCGCCGAGCGAGCGATACCAGCCAGTAACGGTCTCAGTTGCGGCGGCTGTACTCGGCGCTGAGGGAGTGGCGGGGCCGGCTCGTCGACGGGTACGGCGCGCGGGGGCCGTCCGCGGGGTCCCGGTGCGCGGTGGCCGGGAACGACGGGTGCGGCTCGCGGAAGGACCCGGACGGGCTCGGGTCGCCCACCGGCTCCCCGAACGACAGCGACGGGGTGGGCTCGCGGAACGTGGGCAGCGGGTAGCGGTCGGCGGGGTTCCCCTCGACCGTGTGCTGCAGGGCGAAGCTCTGCCCGGCGAAGCTCTGCTCGGCGAACGGGAGCGACGGGTGCGGCTCCTGCACGGCGTCCTTCGCGGCGTCCGTCACCGCGGGGAAGTCGCCCGACTGCATCGCGGCCATCTGCAGCGCCGGGATGCCCTGGGAGTCGGTGGCGCTCCCGAGCGGCTCGGCCGCCGGGCCGGCCGTGCGGACGACCGGGCGTGACCCGGTCGCGGTCGGGTCGGCGCCCCACGTCGGGGTGCCGCCGGTGAGCGGGAGGACGGGGAGCTCGCCGGTCTCGCCGGTCGCGTCCTCCTCGACGCGCGGGGCGACCGTCGGCGGCGCGTCGGCGTCGGGCACGGGGGCGGCGTCGCGACGGCCGACGGCCACGAGGTCCCGGCCGAGCAGCCCGGACACGAGCCAGTCCAGGGCGATGCGCACGGTGCGGTCGGCGGTCGGCATCGCCCACAGGTGGTAGGCGCGGTGGAGCATGAACGCGGGCCACCCGGTCATGCGCAGCGGCCCGATCTGCGCGGCGCCGCGACGGCGCCCCAGACCGGCGACCGCGCCGGAGTTCTTGTGGCGATAGCCGCGCAGCAGGCGCCCGGAGAGGAACGCGTCGACGTTGCGGGCGAGCAGGCGGGCCTGACGGACGGCGTGCTGGGCGGTCGGCGCGGTGGTGGCCGGCTCGCCGGTGCGGGTGGTCGGGACGGTCACGTCCGGCACCGCGGCGCAGTCGCCGGCGGTGAACACGTGGGCACGGTCGCGCACCTGCAGCGTCGTCGCGCAGCGCACGCGACCCCGCGCGTCGAGGGGAAGGTCGGTGCGCTCGAGCAGCGGGTTGGGCACCGAGCCGGCGGCGACGACGATCGTGTCGGTGGCGAACGTCGTCCCGCCGGCGAGCACGACCTGCCCGCCCTCGACGGAGCTGATCTTCGCGCCGACCCGCACCTCGATCCCGCGGCGCAGCAGCTGCGCGTGCACGCGGGCGGCGAGCGCCGGGGTGACCTCGGGCATGATCCGTCCGGCCGCCTCGAGCACCACCCAGCGGACCTCCTCGCCGATGTAGGCGGGCTGGTGGCGGGCGGCGCGTCGCGTCATGTCCTCGAGCTCGCCGAGCACCTCGAGACCGGCGAACCCGCCGCCGATGACCGTGAAGGTGAGCAGGCGGCGGCGCTCGGCGAGGTCGGTCGTCGAGGCGGCGGCGTCGAGGCGGGACAGGACGTGCTCGCGCAGGGCAAGGGCGTCGGTGACCGAGCGGAACGGCAGCGCGCGGTCGTCGAGGCCGGGGATCGGCAGGCGGCGCGGGGCCGTGCCGGGCGAGACCACGAGGACGTCGTAGGTGAGCTCGCGGGTGCCGCCGTCGGGCAGGCTGACCACGACGCGGCGGCTGGAGTCGTCGACCGCGGCGACCGACCCGGTGATCACGTCGCAGCGCCGCAGGACCCGGCGCAGGGGCACCGTGAGGTGGCGCGGCTCGATCGCGCCGGCCGCCGCCTCGGGCAGGAACGGCTGGTAGGTCATGTGCGCCTGCGGGTCGATCACCGTGATGCCGGCGATGCCGGAGCCCGCCTCCCCTGCGCCGAGATGGCGCCCACCTCGCGTACCGCCGGGCAGCCGCGCCTGCAGCGCCCGCGCCGCGACGAGTCCCGCGTAGCCGCCCCCGACGACCACCACGCGCGCACCCTCGGCGCCGTCGCCCGTGCGCGCGCCGCGCAGCCGGACGAGGAAGACCACCGCGACGACGCAGAGGAAGCCGCCGAGCGCGGCCGCGCCCCACGCCGGCAGCGCGCCGAACGCCCAGAGCAGCGCCACGACCACCGGCCCGATGACGAGCAGCGACCCGCGCCCGACCACGAAGTCCGCGGTGGCCCACCGGCTGCCCGTGTCCGGGTACGGGTCGAGCTGGTGCGGCTCTTCGGGCGCGCTGGACATGCGTGGATCTCCTCGCGATCGGGGTCGAGGCGGTCGGCCCGGGCGATGGGGGAGCCCCCGGGGTCACGACTCGGTCACGCTACGAAGCCCGATCTTGTCCGGGGCGCCACCTGAGAACGCGACGCGCCGCGAGCCGTCCATCCACCCGTGCCGCGCGGTCACCGGTCGGGTGATCCTCCGATCGGGGTAGCGGAGGCCCTCATGGCTCTCAGGAACGGCGACGAGCGGTCCTCACGGGAGCCGAGCGTGCGTGCGCGCGACGGCCGTGTCGGACGGCGCGGACGACTCCCGGAACCGCGTGACCTCCAAGCGCCCCCGGGGCTCCGCCCACGTCCCGGCGATCCGGCCCCGGTGGACGACGGTCGAGCGGAACACCCCGTTGCCGCCGGGGACGATGCGGTCCCGCTCGGCGGTGTCGAGGACGTCGTCGCGGCCCCGGTAGCCCAGCACGAACTCGTCGAAGCCCGGTAGCAGGTGCACCCCCGCGCCCTCGCGGCGGTGGGCGGCGAGGATGTCGGGCACGGCGGGGTCCAGCAGGTACTCGACGCCGTCGACGTCCATCGCGGCGAGCTCGGGCCGCGCGAGGGCGACCCCGGTGCGGGCGTCGGCCGCGGGCAGGCTTGTCCAGAGCGCGAACTCGGCGGCGGGGACGGGGCCGTGCGAGCGGAAGTAGCGGCGCGCCCACTCCCCCAGCGCCTCGTCGCCATCGAGCGTGCGGGGCGCCGGGATCCAGTGGGCGACGTCGACGATGACGGGCTCGGTGCCGTCACGCATCGGCCCGAAGCACAGCACGCCGGTCTGCGCGAGCTCGGCCAGCAGGTGGTAGCCGCGACCCTTCACCGGATCGAGCCCCGCCTCCTCCCAGACGGCGAAGAGCTCCGCGCGGGTGGCGGGCACGGCGGGGAGGGCCAGCTCGCGGGCCCGGTCGATGTCGGCGTCGGTGAGGCCCAGCTCGACGCGCCGCCGGGCGGCCTGCGCGCGGGCCCGCGGCGTCCCGAGCGGCAGCATCCATCCGAGGTCCTCCGCCGGGACGAGGTGCAGCGTCCCGCGCATCGGCCAGCTTCGGACGACCTCGCCGGCGTCGCAGGCGGCGACGACCGCCGCCCGCGACCGGCTCGCCGTCCGGAGCGCCACGGACCGCAGCGCACCCGGGAGGTCCTGGGCCTGGACGGCGCCGAGGTGGCGGACGACGCCGGCGACGTCGTCCGCCTGCGGCCCGACGACGCGTTGGGCGACCAGCCGCAGCAGGCCGATCTCCGACGCTCCCCGGGTGCTCACAGCCCCAGATGCTGCCGGAACCACGCGACGGCAGCGGCGTCGGCCTCCGCGGCGTGCGCGGTCTGCGGCGCAGGCTCGAGTCCCGGCTCCTCGGCGAGCGCGTGCCCCATGCCCTCGACCACGACGACGTCGGCGGGGCCGGCGGCGCCCGCCGCGAGGTCCCGGGCGGGCCCGAGGAAAGCGGACGCGTCGTCCTCCGAGCCCACGACCAGCCGCACCGGCGTCTCCCCCAGCTCGGCGACCCGGGCGACGTAGTCCATCCGCGCGGCGACGGTGTCGGACTCGGGCGACCACCGGTAGTCCACGCCGAAGAGCTCGCCGAGGATCGCGACCACCGGGCGCAGCTGCACCAGCGGGCTCAGCGCCACCAGCGCCGCCACGTCAGTCCGCCGCGTCGCCACCTCCAGCGCCACGCCCGCGCCGGCGGACCCACCGAAGAGCCCGAGCGGCCCCGCGCCGAACCCGAATCGCTCGCGCAACGCCTCGAGGGCGGCGTCGAACTCGTCGGCGGCCTGAGCGTTGACCGGGCCGTGCATGAGCACGACCGCGTCCTCGTACCCACGGCTCATGAGCTCGTCCATCCCGCCCGCGGGCAGCCGAGCGCCCATCATCGGCAGGCCCAGGTAGACCCGCCAGGCGTCGAGCCCGGCCAGCGGCAGCGCCGCGGCGAACGCGGCCTCGCTGCGCGGCGCGTCCATGAGGTGCCAGCCGACGAGGACCGGTGCGTCCGGCCAGGGCTCACTCTCCGGCGGCACGCCCTCCGGCGGCACGACCACGAACGGCACACCTGCAGCGGTCCCGACCTCGGCAGAGCTGGTGATCACGGCGCTTCCCTCCGTCGAACTGTACGGTGTCCAGCATACTGGACGGTGTACAGTTCGTCCATGCCCAGGACCCCGGGTCAGCGTGCCGGACTCACGTACGACGCCGTGCTCGCCGCGGCCCGGGATGTGTTCGCCGAGCGCGGACGGGCCGGTCTCTCGATGCGCTCGGTGGCCGCGCACCTGGGCGTCGCCCCCAACGCGCTCTACAGCCACGTCGCCGACAAGACCGCGCTCGTCGACGCCCTGCTCGACGACGTGCTCGGGACCCTCGCTCCCCCGCCGGCCGACGCCGACCCGATGACCGGGCTCCGCGACGTCATGCTCGCGACGTTCGACCTGCTCGTCGCCCGCCCGGGCCTCGTGCCGGCCTATCTGGAGCGCCAGGGCGCGCGCGGTCCCCGCGCCCGGGCGCTGGGCGAGGCCATGACCGTGCTGCTCGCGCGGCTCGGCGTCGGCGGGGACGCGGCCGGGCGCGTGGTGCGCGCGCTGATCGTCCACACCCTCGGCTACGCGGCCCTCGCCACCGCCGACGACGCGACCCTGAGCCCCGCCCAGCTCCGCGCCGACCTCGGGGTCACGCTCGACTGGCTGCTGCTCGGCGCTTCGCGCTAGCGCAGACGTGCCCCGTGGCGCTCGGCGGCGGTCCCGACGGCGGCGTCGCGACGGGCGGACGCCTCCTCGAGGGTCAGCGTCCGGTCCGGCGCGCGCAGGCGGAGGGCGAACGCGAGCGAGCGATGGCCGTCGCCCACCTGCGGGCCCGTGTAGACGTCGAAGAGCCGCACGTCCTCGACGAGGTCGCCGCCGCCGTCGCGCAGGGCCGTGACCACCGAGTCGGACGGGACGGCCGCGTCGAGCACGAGCGCGACGTCGAGCAGCACCGGCGGGAACGGCGACACCGCCGGCGACGGGCGCGCCTCGACGAGCGGGAGCCGGTCGAGCTCGAGCTCCATCGCGCAGGTGCGCGCGGGCAGCCCGAGGGTCTCGAGCACCTTCGGGTGCAGCTCGCCCGCGTGGCCCACGAGGGTGCCGTCGGGCAGGTGCAGCGCCGCGCAGCGTCCGGGATGCCAGGGCGCGTGACGGTCGGAGGTCACGGCGAGCTCCGCGCCGTACACCTGGCCGACGAGGCGCGCCGCCTCGATCGCGTCCGCCCAGTCCGCGGGGCGGCCGGGACCCCACCAGCCGGCCCGGTCCCACGCCCCGGCGAGCACCGCGCCGACCCGCAGCGGCTGGGCGGGCAGGCCCTCGAGCACGGTCGCGAACGCCGCGTCGTCGGGCCGGGCGTCCACCGGCAGCACCGGGGCCTCGGTCGGTTCGTCGGCGCCGGGCCGCACGACCTGGCCGACCTGGTAGAGCGCGAGATCCCGCAGGCCGCGCGAGACGTTGCGGACCACGGCGTCGAGCAGCCCGGGCAGCAGCGTCGTGGCCATCAGGGCGCGGTCGGCGTCGAGCGGGTTCGCCAGGCGCAGCGCGCGGCGGCGCGGGTCGTCGGCGTCGAGGCCCAGCGCGTCGAACACCGTCGGCGCGACGAACGGCGACGGCAGCACCTCGTCGTACCCGGCGTCGGCCAGCGCCCGCGACACCTGGCGGCGGCGGCGCTGCCCGAGGGTCAGCCCGGTGCCGGGGCGCGCGGCCGGCAGCTCCGAGGGGATGCCCGCGTAGCCCTCGAGGCGCAGGACCTCCTCGACGAGGTCGGCGGGCCGGGTGAGGTCGGGGCGCCAGGTCGGCGGCGTGGCGCGCACGCCGGCCTCGCCGCTGCCCCCGGGATCGGCGCCCGCGACCTCGACGGCGCAGCCGATCTGGCTCAGCCGGCGCACCACCGCGCCCCGCTCGTAGCGGGTGCCGGCGACGCGGTCGGGCAGGTCGAGGGCCATGAGCACGGGCGCGGGCGCCGGCACCCCACCCTCGTCGGTGACCCCGGGCGACACCGTGGCGCCGCCGTAGTTCGCGAGCAGCCAGGCGGCGCGGTCGGTGGCGGCCCGGGCGACCCCCGGGTCGACCTCGCGCTCGAAGCGGCGCGCCGCCTCGCTGGGCAGGCGGTGGCGTCGCGCGGCACGGGCCACGGACGGCGCGTCCCACGTGGCCGCCTCGAGCAGGACGTCGGCGGTCTCCGGCCCGACCTCGGTGCTGGCGCCGCCCATGATCCCGGCGAGCCCGATCGGGCCGGAGTCGTCGGTGACGAGGACGTCGTCGGGGTCGAGCGCGCGCTGGGCGTCGTCGAGCGTCGTGATCTTCTCAGCCGAATCTCCCGAGGCAGGGCCGGCCCGGCGGACCACGATGTCGCCGCTGAGCCTTGTCGCGTCGTAGGCGTGCATGGGCTGGCCGAGCTCGAGCATCACGTAGTTGGTGACGTCGACGGCCAGCGAGATCGGGCGCACCCCGCACAGCAGCAGGCGACGGCGCAGCCACCACGGCGACGGGGCGGTGGGGTCGAGGTCGGTGACCCGGCGGGCGACGAAGCGACGGCAGCCGGACGCGGGGTCCAGGCGCACGGGCCAGGCGTCACCGTCGGGGGTCGGCAGCTCGAACCCCATGAGGGCCGGGTCGCCGTAGGGCGCGTCGAGCGCGCAGGCGAGCTCGCGGGCCACCCCGCGCACCGAGAGCGCGTAGCCGCGGTCGGGCGTCACGGCGATGTCGAGGACCGCGTCGTCCAGCCCCAGCAGCGTCGCGCCGTCGTCGCCGGGGTCGGCGGTGCCGGGCGGGAGCACGAGGATCCCTCTGTGGTCGTCCCCGAGGCCCAGCTCGTCGAGCGCGCAGATCATGCCGTCGGAGACGTGCCCGTAGGTCTTCCGGGCCGCGATCGCGAAGTCGCCGGGCAGCACGGCGCCGGGGAGCGCGGCCACGACGAGGTCGCCCTCGACGAAGTTGGTGGCCCCGCACACGATGCCGCGGGTGCCCGCCCCGTCGCCCTCGGTGTCGTTGTGCTCGGGTCCGACGTCGACCCGGCAGTAGCGGATCGGCTTCTTGAACTCCGCGAGCTCCTCGATCGACGCCACGCGACCGACGACCAGCGGACCCGTGGTGGCCGGGATCGGGAGGACGTCCTCGACCTCGAGCCCGACCCGGATCAGCGCCTCGCCGACGGCGTCGGCCGTCAGCGGAACACCGTCCGGGGGCAGCTGGACGTGCTCGAGGAGCCAGGAGACGGGGACGCGCACTTCGGTCAGGACCTTCCGTGGGTGGGGGTGGCGGGACGACTGGGTGTCAGGGCTCGACCGCGAAGGCCGAGGTGAACCGCACGTCGCCCTCGACCATGTCCCGCATGTCGGGCAGGCCGTTGCGGAACTGCAGGGTGCGCTCGAGACCCATGCCGAACGCGAACCCGGAGTACTTCTCGGCGTCGACGCCGCAGGCCCGCAGGACGTTCGGGTCGACCATGCCGCAGCCGCCCCACTCGACCCAGCCGGCGCCGCCGCGCTTCTCCGGGAACCAGACGTCGACCTCGGCCGACGGCTCGGTGAACGGGAAGTACGACGGGCGCAGGCGCGTCACCGACTCCGGGCCGAACATCGCCTGGGCGAACGCGTCGAGCGTGCCCTTGAGGTGGGCCATCGTGATGCCCTCGTCGACGGCCAGCCCCTCGACCTGGTGGAACACCGGGGTGTGGGTGGCGTCCAGCTCGTCGGTGCGGAACGTCCGGCCGGGGCAGACGACGTAGACGGGCAGGTCGCGCGCGAGCAGCGTGCGGATCTGAACCGGCGAGGTGTGGGTGCGCAGCACCTGGCGGGCCTCGGGCGGCTCGACGTGGAACGTGTCCTGCATCGTGCGCGCCGGGTGGTCGGGCAGGAAGTTCAGGGCGTCGAAGTTCAGCCACTCCGACTCGACCTCGGGACCCTCGGCCACCTCGTAGCCCATCCCGATGAAGATGTCGGCCACCCGCTCGGAGACCTGGGTCAGCGGGTGCCGGCTGCCACGCGCGTGCCGGTCGCCGGGCAGGGTGACGTCGACGGCCTCCTCGGCCAGCACACGCTCGTCCCGCTCGGTGGAGAGCACCGCGTGGCGCGCGTCGTACTCGGTCTGGATGGCCTGCCGGACCTCGTTGACGCGCTTGCCCGACTCCGAGCGCGCCTGCGGGGGCAGCGCCCCGATCTCGCGGCGCGCGGTGAGCACCGGCGAGCGGTCGCCGAGGTGCGCGGGCTTGAGCGCCGTCAGCGCCTCGAGCGTCGTCGCGCCGGCGAAGGCCGCGCTCGCGTCGGCGCGCGCCGCGTCGAGGGTCTCGGGGTCGAGCGCCGCGACCTGCTTGGGGTCGTAGAGGTCGTTGGTGCCGGACATCGAGGTGGTCTCGCTCCTGCCGCTCTCGGGTGCGTCGCCGATCGTATCGGAGCAGGTCGAACCCGTTGCGCGACCGGCTCCCGGATCAACCCTCGGGAGCCGCCGGGCCCGACGCCTGCCCGAGGGCCGCCAACCGCGCGCGCACGGTGTCGCTGATGGCTGCCAGGGTGTCCAGCTCGTCCGGCGAGAGGTGGTCGACGAAGACCTCGCGGACGTCGCTGACGTGCTGCGGGGCCGCGGCCTCGATGAGGACCCGGCCCGGATCGGTGAGGGCGACGACCGCCCCGCGCTGGTCGGTGGCGCACGGCTCGCGCGTCACCAGGTCACGCTTCTCCATCCGGCCGAGGTGCTGGGACAGGCGGCCCTTCTCCCAGCGCAGCAGCGCGCCGAGCTCGAAGGGCCGCAGCCGCCCCTCCGGCGCCTCCGACAGGTGGGCCAGGACCTGGTAGTCGGCCTGGGAGAGCCCACAGCGCGTGCGGAGCCGCCGCTCGAGGAACTCGGAGAGCCCCTCCTGCATCACCATCAGCGCGCGCCAGGCCCGCTGCTCGCGCTCGTCCAACCACCGCGCCTCGTCCACGACGGGCAGCCTAACGATTGGTTGACGTGTGAACCACGCCGGACGGACGTTTCTGGTTCACACATGAACTACCGATGGGCCGCAGAGGAGACCGACATGAGGATCGTGACGATCGGGCGGGGGAACATCGGTGGCGGGCTGGCCCGGCTCTGGCGCGCCGCGGGACACGACGTCGAGGAGCTCGGGCGGGACGGCGGCGACGCGTCGGACGCGGACGTCGTCCTCGTCGCCGTGCCCGGCGACCAGATCACGCCGGCGCTCGGGAAGGTCACCGGCCTCGCCGGGAAGATCGCCATCGACGCGACGAACGTCTTCGGCGAGCGGCAGGGCGACGTCCCGTCGAACGCCGAGGAGGTGCAGTCCGCCACCGGCGGGCCGGTGGCCAAGAGCTTCAACATGAACTATGCGAGCCTGTTCGACCGCGTCCGCGAGCAGCGGGTGCGCCCGAGCAACTGGTACGTCGCCGACGACGGCGCCGTCGAGGTCACGGAGACACTGATCCGCGACGCCGGCTACGACCCCGTCCGCGTCGGCGACCTGTCGCGGGCCCGCGCCTTCGAGCACGCGGTGTGGCTGCTCCTCGCCGCCACGCCGCCCGGCGGGGTCTTCTACCGCTTCGCGCCGCCCGGCGAGCTCTGAGCCGCGAGCTCTGACCGGCGCCGGTCAGTGCTGGACGCGCGCCGACGCGTAGAGGCAGACCGCCGCGGCGGTGGCGAGGTTGAGGCTCTCGGCCCGGCCGTGGATCGGGACGCGGACGCGACGGTCGGCGCGGCGGGCGGTGGCGTCGTCGAGCCCGTGGGCCTCGCTGCCGAACAGCCACGCCGTGGGCCCGGCGAGCAGGTCGTCGGCGGTCGCGTCGAGCACGGTGTCGCCGTCGCCCGCGGTGGCCAGCACGGTCAGACCGCGAGCCCGCAGGGCGTCCAGCACCTCGTCGACGTCGCGGTGGGCCGCCACGGGGACGTGGAAGAGGCTGCCCATGCTCGCCCGGACGCACTTGCCGTTGTGCGGGTCGACGGCCTCGCCCGCGAGCACCACGGCGTCGGCACCCGCGGCGTCGCTGGTGCGGATCACCGTGCCGGCGTTGCCGGGGTCGGCCACGCCGACCAGCACCGTGACCAGCCTCGGGTCGCCGGCGAGGGCCTCGTCCAGGCCCACGGTGACGGTGGAGCACACCGCGGCGACGCCCTGGGGCGTGACGGTGTCGGAGAGGGCGGCGGCGGCCTTGTCGGTGACGCGCGCGACCCGCACGCCGGCGGCCTCCGCCCGGTTGCCCAGCTCCGGGTGGCGGTCGGCCACGGCGTCGGTGAGGAAGAGGTCGTGCACATGCCCGTGGCCACTCTCGGCCCAGGTCAGCGCGTCCCGCACCGGGCGCACGCCCTCGACGAGGAAACGCCCGGCCTCGAAACGCGCCGCGCGCCGCAGCAGCTTGCGGGCTGCTACGACGCGCGGCGTGCGTTCGGTGAGGAGCTCGCTCAGGCGGCGTCCTCGTTCTTCGCGTTCTTGTCGGAGGGGACCGCCGCCCGGGCGACCTCGACCAGCGCGGTGAACGCGGCCGGGTCGGAGATGGCGATCTCCGAGAGGTTCTTGCGGTCGACCTCGACGCCCGCGAGCTTGAGGCCCTGCATGAACCGGTTGTAGGTCATGTCGTTGGAGCGGGCCGCCGCGTTGATGCGGGTGATCCACAGCTGCCGGAAGTCGCCCTTGCGCTGCTTGCGGTCGCGGTAGGCGTACGTCAGGGAGTGGAGCGTCTGCTCCTTGGCCTTGCGGTAGAGCCGGGAGCGCTGACCGCGGTAGCCGCTGGCCATCTCCAGGGTGGTGCGACGCTTCTTCTGCGCGTTGACCGCGCGCTTCACGCGTGCCACGTGGTCCTGCCTTCGATCTGATCAGGGAGCGGAGGTGATCCGTCCGGGATGGGTCGGCCGGGGCCGGGAGTGGCTCAGAGTCCGCCGAGCAGACGCTTGATGCGACCCGCGTCCTGCGGGGCGATCACGTCGTTGCCGGAGAGCTCGCGGGTCTTGTGGCTGGACTTCTTCTCCAGCAGGTGGCGCTTGCCCGCGCGCTCACGCAGCAGCTTGCCGGTGGCGGTCACCTTGATGCGCTTCTTGGTGCCGCTGTGCGTCTTGTTCTTCGGCATGTCCTGTCCTTGCTCCTCGTGCGGATCGGCGTGCTCTCCGCCGGGGTGGTCGACGCCTGCACCGTCGCTCTCGCGAGGACGGTACGGACGTCCGGGATACCGGCCACGCCCACCCGGGGGTGGGTGCGTCCGGTCGTGCGGACCGCTCAGCCCGCCGGCTCGGGGGCCGGCTCCTGCGCGTCCTGGTGCGCTTCCTGGTTCGCGCGCGGCGCCTTCTGCGGCTTCTTGTTCGGCGCGAGCACCATGGTCATGTTGCGACCGTCCTGCTTCGGCGTCGCCTCGACGTAGCCGAGCTCGCCCACGTCCTCGGCGAGACGCTGGAGGAGACGGAAGCCCAGCTCGGGGCGCGACTGCTCGCGGCCACGGAACATGATGGTGACCTTGACCTTGTGACCCTGCCCGAGGAAGCGGGTCACATGACCCTTCTTCGTCTCGTAGTCGTGCGGGTCGATCTTCGGCCGGAGCTTCTGCTCCTTGATCACCGTCTGCTGCTGGTTGCGCCGCGACTCGCGAGCCTTCTGCGCGCTCTCGTACTTGAACTTGCCGTAGTCCATGAGCTTGCAGACCGGCGGGCGGGCCTGTGCGGCCACCTCGACCAGGTCGAGGTCGGCCTCGCGGGCCAGGCGCAGGGCGTCCTCGATACGGACGATCCCGACCTGCTCCCCGTTGGGGCCGACCAGACGCACCTCGGGAACGCGGATGCGCTCGTTGATGCGGGTCTCTGTGCTGATGAGCTCTCCTCGGGTCCGTGACACTGTCTCTGCGACCCTGGCGCGAGGAGCCCCGATGAACGTCGGGCCCCGCGCCACGTCAGGTGGCTGCAGGGCCCACGGTCGACCGATCCCGCGTCCGTCTCGGGACGCGTCCACCCCGACACTCACGTGCCACGGTGGCGGACCGGAACCCGCTCGCCTGTGCGGCGGACGGGTGGGAGCCGGGGCTCCACTTGCCGCTCGGTGGACGTACAACACCCACCGAGCTGGTCGCTCAGGGAAGAACGTACCACTGCGCTGCGGTGTTCCCCGGCGGCGGGGGCAGCGCTGGGGTCAGCCGGCCTTGCGTGCGCGGGCGCGGCCCACCGGCGCGACCTCGGGCGTGACGAGGTCGGCCAGGAACTGACCGGTGTAACTGTCCTCGGCCGCCGCGACCTGCTCCGGCGTGCCCTGCGCGACCACCGTCCCACCGCCGTTGCCGCCCTCGGGCCCCATGTCGACGACCCAGTCGCTGACCTTGATGACGTCGAGGTTGTGCTCGATGACGAGGACGGTGTTGCCCTTGTCGACGAGACCGTTGATGACGCCGAGCAGCTTGCGGATGTCCTCGAAGTGGAGCCCTGTGGTGGGCTCGTCGAGGATGTAGATCGTCCGGCCCATCGAGCGCTTCTGCAGCTCGGAGGCCAGCTTCACCCGCTGGGCCTCGCCCCCGGAGAGCGTCGGCGCGGGCTGCCCGAGCCGGACGTAGCCCAGCCCGACCTCGGTGAGCGTCGCCAGGTGCCGGTGGATCGCACCGATCGGCTTGAAGAACTCGGCGGCCTCCTCGATCGGCATGTCGAGGACCTCGGCGACGTTCTTGCCCTTGTAGTGCACCTCGAGCGTCTCGCGGTTGTACCGCGCGCCCTTGCAGACCTCGCAGGGCACGTAGACGTCGGGCAGGAAGTTCATCTCGATCTTGATCGTGCCGTCGCCCGCGCACGCCTCGCAGCGCCCGCCCTTGACGTTGAACGAGAAGCGCCCGGGCCCGTAGCCGCGCACCTTCGCCTCGTTCGTCGAGGCGAAGAGCTTGCGCATGTGGTCCCACACGCCGGTGTACGTCGCCGGGTTGGAGCGCGGCGTGCGCCCGATCGGCGACTGGTCGACCCGGACGAGCTTGTCGAGGTGCTCGATCCCGGTGACGCGGGTGTGCCGGCCCGGGACCTGGCGGGCCTTGTTGAGCTTGTTGGCCAGCACCGTCGCGAGGATGTCGTTGACCAGCGTCGACTTGCCCGACCCCGACACCCCGGTGATCGAGACGAGGCAGCCGAGCGGGAACGCGACGTCGACGTCGTGCAGATTGTGCTCGCGCGCGCCGACGACGCCGACCTGGCGCGACCGGTCGATCGGACGGCGGATCTCCGGGATCGGGATCTGCTCGCGGCGCGAGAGGTAGGCCCCGGTGAGCGACTCGGGGCACTTCTCGAGGCCCTCGACCGGGCCGGAGTAGACGACCCGCCCGCCGTGCTCGCCGGCGCCGGGGCCGATGTCGACCACCCAGTCGGCGGCGCGAACGGTGTCCTCGTCGTGCTCGACGACGATCAGGGTGTTGCCGAGGTCGCGCAGCCGCGACAGCGTGTCGATCAGCCGGCGGTTGTCGCGCTGGTGGAGCCCGATCGACGGCTCGTCGAGCACGTACAACACGCCGACCAGGCCGGACCCGATCTGCGTGGCCAACCGGATGCGCTGCGCCTCGCCGCCCGACAGCGTCGCCGCCGCGCGGGCCAGCGAGAGGTAGTCGAGCCCGACGTCGAGCAGGAAGCCCAGGCGGGCGCCGATCTCCTTGAGCACTGCGCCCGCGATGACCTGCTCGCGGTGGCCGAGCTGCAGGCCCTTCATGAACTCGGCGCAGTCGGCCACCGAGAGCGCGCAGACCTCGGCGATCGAGCGGTCGCCCAGGCTCTCGTGCCGCAGCGTCACCGCGAGGATCTCCGGCTTGAGCCGCGTCCCGCCGCAGGCCGGGCACGGCACGTCGCGCATGTAGCCCTCGTAGCGCTCGCGGGCGCTGTCGGACTCGGCCTGGTCGAGCCGGCGCTCGAGGAACGGCACGACGCCCTCGAACGACGCGTAGTACGAGCGCTCGCGGCCGTAGCGGTTGCGGTAGCGCACGTGCACCTGGTCGTCCGAGCCGTGCAGCACGGCCTTCTGCACCCGCGCCGAGAGCTTGCGCCACGGCGCGTCCATGCGGAAGCCGACCTGCTCGGAGAGCGCGGTGAGCAGCCGGGTGAAGTACTCGGCGGACTGGCCGATGGCCCAGGGGGCGATGGCGCCGTCGGCGAGCGAGAGCTCGTCGTCGGGCACCAGCAGCTCCGGGTCGACCTCCTTCTTGATGCCCAGGCCGGTGCACGTGGTGCACGCGCCGTAGGGCGAGTTGAAGGAGAAGGCGCGGGGCTCGAGGTCGTCCACCTGGAGCTGGTGGCCGTTCGGGCAGGCCATCCGCTCGGAGAAGCGGCGCTCGCGGTCCGGGTCGTCCTCGGGGAGGTCGACGAACTCGAGGACGATGATGCCCTCACCGAGACGCAGCCCGGTCTCGACCGAGTCGGTGAGGCGCTGCTTGGCGCTCGACTTCACCGACAGGCGGTCGACCACGACCGAGATGTCGTGCTTCTCCTGCTTCTTCAGCGTGGGCGGCTCGGACAGCGGATGCACCGTGCCGTCGACCAGCACGCGGGAGTAGCCCTGCCCCTGGAGCTGGCTGAACAGGTCGACGTACTCGCCCTTGCGGCCGCGGATGACCGGGGCGAGCACCTGGAAGCGCCGGCCCGGCTCCATGTCGAGCACCTGGTCGACGATCTGCTGGGGCGTCTGCTTCGAGATGATCTCGCCACAGGTGGGGCAGTGCGGCGTACCGGCGCGGGCGTAGAGCAGCCGCAGGTAGTCGTAGACCTCGGTGATGGTGCCGACCGTGGAGCGCGGGTTGCGGCTCGTGGACTTCTGGTCGATCGACACCGCGGGCGAGAGGCCCTCGATGAAGTCGACGTCGGGCTTGTCCATCTGCCCGAGGAACTGCCGCGCGTAGGCCGACAGCGACTCGACGTACCGCCGCTGACCCTCGGCGAAGATCGTGTCGAAGGCCAGGCTGGACTTCCCGGACCCCGAGAGGCCGGTGAACACGACGAGGCTGTCCCGCGGCAGGTCGAGATCGACGCCCGTGAGGTTGTGCTCACGGGCGCCTTGAACGACGAGACGATCGACCACGTGCAGGGCCTCCAGGCTCGGGACGAGTGCGTGCCGGGGACGGGGACACGCGACGTCGGATACCTCTCCCCCGGGCCCCTCCATGGTAGGAGCGACCCCCGACAACGGCCGTCGGTGCCCGGGTGGGCTCGGCCGGGCGGGGGCTCGGGGCGACGACCGGTCCCGGAGTGCGGGTGGCGTCCGTGTGGCTCAGGGTGACGGGTAGCGCCGGGCGTACCAGGTGGGCGGTTCACCGAACAGATCCGCGAAATCGCGCGAGAGGTGCGCCTGGTCGGCGTACCCCAGCTCGGCGGCCAGCCCCGCCCAGTCGACCCGCGTGCCCGCCTCCAACCGGTCGACGACCTCCTGCAGCCGGTACCGGCGGATGACCCACTTGGGACCCAACCCGACGTGCTCGGAGAACAGGCGCTGGAGGCTGCGCATTCCCAGCCCCGCCGCCGCGGCGAGCCGGTCGACCCGCGCGATCGTGGGATCGGCGGCGACCCGGGCGACGAGCTCGCCGGCCTCCCGGGCCGCGGGTCCGGGGCCCTCGGCGGGCAGGTGGGCGCGCAGCCAGTCGGCCATCGCGCCGTCCAGGGCCGGCTCGCCGGCCAGCGCCGGGACGTCGGCCACCTCGACCTCGCGGTCGACGAGCGCGCTCACCGGCCCGTCCGCGAGCGCCCGGAACACCCCGGGACGGAAGGCCGCGCCCACCACGGAGCCATGACCGGCCAGCTCGCGCACCATGTGCCTGCTCCGGGGCCCGACGACGCGCGGCGGCCCCCCGTCGATGAGCGACACGTGCACCTGCGGCAGCGGCACGATCTTCTGGGCGTAGGGCTCGGCGTACTCCCAGGACGCCGTCCACAGCCGCTCCACCCACGGGGTGAGCTCCGCGTCCGGCTCCTGCACCGCGATCCGCTGGGCCGTGCGCCAGTGCCCGCCGAGCTCGCGGGGGTCCCGCTCGTCGGGTTGTCGCGTTCGTCCATGACCGGGCGCCGGCACGTCACTAGCGTCCCGTGTCGTGTTCCCCGACTTCACGCCCCGCCCGCACCTCGTCGCCGCCGCGGCCGCGCCCCACGACGCGCTCGTCGCCGCGGCCGCCGACCACCTCGATGCTCCCGTGCCCTGCGACGGCTGGACCGTCCGCGACCTCGCCGAGCACATGCTCACCTGGACACCGGTCCTCGCCGGCGCCGGCCGCGGCGCGCCGCCCGAGCCCGGCTCGCCGTCCCTGGAGGACGACTGGCCCGCGGCGCTCGGCAAGGACCGCGACGAGCTCGTCGCCGTCTGGAGCGACCCGGCCTCCTGGCAGGGCACCACGACGATGACGAGCTCCGAGCTGCCGTCCGCGGTCGTCGGGACGATGACGTTCTGCGAGCTCGTCCTGCACGGCTGGGACCTCGCCCGCGGGCTCGGACGGACGGTGACCTGGGACGACGCGCTGCTCGAGGAGGCCCACGAGGCGCTCTCCCAGCTCACGCCCCTCGGTCGCCAGATGGGGGCGTTCGGCCCCGCCGTCGACGTCGCCCCCGACGCGCCGCTGCTCGACCGCGTCGTCGCCGTCGCGGGCCGCGACCCGGCCTGGAGGCCCTGACCTCCCCGGCGGGGCAGGATGTCCCCATGAGCGACATCGACCCCGCGGACCTGGCGCGGTTGCGGTCGCGGGCGTGGAGCGGGGACGACGGGGAAGCGCGCGCCGGTGCCCGCGCCGAGTGCGCCGCCAGCCGCAGGGGCCACCTCGCCGTGGTGATCGCCGCCGATGAACCGCCACGGTGCGAGCACTGCGGCGAGATCCTGAGCCCGGACGCCCTGCGGAAGGCGGGCTACAAGCCCGAACGGTCCTGACCGCCACGATCCCCGTCGGCACTAGTCTCCCGGGCGTGGACCTCCTCGACCAGTACACCGGCCATGTCGAGCCCGCCGGCCCCGCCGCGCGCCGCGACCTCCAGGACGTCTCGATCACCAAGGTGTCGGTCGGCCCGATGGACAACAACGCCTACGTCCTCGTCGACAACGCCACCGGGCAGGCGCTGCTGATCGACGCGGCGAACGAGACCGACCGACTGCTCGACACCGTCGACACGGTGGCCTCCCGGGACAAGCTCTCCGCGCTCGCGACGACCCACAAGCACTGGGACCACATCCAGTCGCTCGAGGACGTCGTCGGCGCCCTGCACCCGAGCACCTACGCGCACGAGAAGGACGCCCCGGAGCTGCCCGTCACCCCGGACCGCATGGTCGGCGACGACGACACCGTGTCGTTCGGCAACTCGTTCGTCGAGATCATCCACCTCGACGGGCACACGCCCGGCTCGATCGCCCTGCTCTACCGCGACCCGGCCGGCAGCGCCCACATCTTCACCGGCGACTCGCTGTTCCCCGGCGGCCACGGCAAGACGGACACCCTGGAGCACCACGAGTCGCTGATGAACGACCTCGAGCACAAGGTGTTCAGCCGCTTCGACGACGACACCCACGTCTACCCGGGCCACGGCGACGACACGACCCTGGGCGCCGAGCGCCCGCACCTCTCGGAGTGGCGCGAGCGGGGCTGGTGAGCGGGCTACTCCCGCTCGACCCTCCGTAGCCCGCGCGCGGGTGTCCACCACTCGACGACGAGGCGCGTGGCCCGCTCGTCGAGGTGGGTGTGGACGACCTCGTCGATGTCGGCCTGGAACAGGTCGCCGTCCGGGCCCTCGGTGATCACCCCGGCGAGGAGGGCCCGACCGGCGATCTTGGCCTCGCCCGGCCACTGCGCCTCGGCACCCTCGACGGGGTCGACCGTGGCGCTGTGCACGGCGAATCGCGGGTCCCGCCGGAGGTCCGCGCCCTTGCGCGCGCCGGGCATGGACCCGAAGGTCAGCCGGCCGTCCTCGAAGACCGTCTCGATCCCCGAGAATCCGCGGCGCACCGTCGGCCCGCAGAGTGGCGAGGGTCTTGTGCTTGTGGGCGTCGAACAGCGCGCGGACCCGCTGCGCGAACTGCGGCGCCGCCTCTTCGACGTCGTGCCAGGCCACCATGCGCCGAGGGTCGCACCGGGCACCGACAGCGCGGAACGCGCCGAGGCGGTCGGCGACGCGCACTCGTTCGGCGTATCGGCTCGCTAACGTTCCATGGATCTGCTCCGATCGTGCTGCTGACAGGTCGCGCACAACCATCGGGGGACGTCCATGTCGACGCAGGAGAGCTCGCCGCCGCGGGGGCGCACACGGATCGTCGTCGGGGTCCTGGCCGCGCTCCTCGTGGTGATCGTCGTCCTCGCCGTGCTCGTGCTGACGGGGGCCACCCGCGGCCTGTTCGCGAAGGACATCACCCGCACGGTCCGCAACGACGTCGACGCGAGCGGGCTGGTCGCCGCGCTCGTGTCGTACCCGGACTCGTTCCGAGGCGGCACGCTCGCGGGGGGCCAGGCCGAGCTCGGCGTCCAGATCGACCAGGCGGCGCTGCGCGGCGGCGACCCCGCGGCGCAGCCGGCGACGATCGTCCTGCGCACCTACAGCTGCCCGGGCGCCGACGGCAAGCCCGCCGCCACGCGACTGACGATCGAGGGCGCGGACGCCGAGCACCTCGCGCCGCGACCCGCCTCTGCCGGCGGCGGCGTGGCGCTGACCGGCGCCTTCGAGATCGTCTCGGTCGCCCCGGTGGCGCCGGGTGCCGCGCCCGAGTGCCGGATCGAGCTCGCCGCACGCTGACCGAACCGTGACGCGGGAACGGTATCCGCGCCGCACCTCGGCAGGCCACGCTCGGGTCGTCACGGTCGACGACTTGTGGGAGCGACGATGCGCGAAGACATCTCTTTCGACGCCGAGGGCGCGACGCTGCGCGGGTGGTTCTACGCACCCGACGCCGCGGACGCGAACGGTGGCCATCCCTGCGTGGTGATGGCCCACGGCTTCTCGGCGGTCAAGGAGCAGCACCTCGACGACTACGCCGAGGTCTTCGCCGCCGCGGGCCTGGCGTGCGTGGTCTACGACAACCGCGGGTTCGGCGCCTCCGACGCCGCGCCGGGCAAGCCGCGCCAGGAGATCGACCCCTGGGAGCAGATCCGCGACTACCAGCACGCCATCACCTACGCGCAGAGCCGCGACGACGTCGACGCCGACCGGATCGGCGCCTGGGGGTCGAGCTACTCGGGCGGGCACGTGTACGTGCTCGGTGCGATCGACCGGCGCGTCAAGGCGGTGTCGGGGCAGGCTCCGCTGGTCTCGGGCCGTCGGGGCTTCGAATCGCTCGTGCGCATCGACGCGTGGGGACCGACCTGGGAGGCGTTCGCCGCCGATCGCCTCGAGCGCGCCCGGGGCGGCGAGCCGGCGATGATGCCGGTGGTCACCGAGGACCCGACGGCGCCGGCGGCGCTGCCGACCGCGGATTCCTACGAGTGGTTCACCCGCACCCAGCGCGACCGTGCCCCGTCCTGGCGCAACGAGGTGACGCTGCGGTCGGTGGAGCTGCTCCAGGGCTACGAGCCGCGCGCGTTCCTCCCGCTGATCTCTCCGACGCCGGTGCAGATGGTGGTGACGCCGAACGACCGGCTCATCGCCGGCGAGCTGGCCGCCGCGGCGTACGAGACCGCGGTGCACCCGAAGAAGATCGTGATCGCCCCGGGCGGGCACTTCGACGCCTACCAGGGCCCGGGCTTCGAGATCACCTCGGCCGCCGCCCGCGACTGGTTCGTCGAGCACCTGCACGTCGGCAAGACCGGGTAGGCGACCCGAGGGCCTAGGACCAGGCCCACCCCGACCACCGGGTGACCTCGACGACGATCACCGGCCCCTCGGGCGGCTCCTCGCGGTGCTGGGGGTAGCGGGCCCCCAGCGCCTCGCGGGCCCGCGCGAGGACCGGCCCGTCGTCGGTGACCGTCGCGACGCCGTCGGCGCGCACCCACCACAGGGCGCTCCAGTCGTCGTCGTAGTGGTCGGCGAGCAGGGAGACGGCCGGGTGGTCGGCGATGTTGCGCAGGCGCTTCAGGGCGCGGTGACGCTTGGGCTTGGCGTCGACCGCGATGAGGACGGTGTCGCCCTCGGCCGCGAACACGACCGGCACGAGGTGGGGCTGCCCGTCCCCCGCGACCGTGGCCAGACGCGCGACGCGCACCCCGGCGAACCGGCGGCGTGCGTCGTCGACGTCGAGCGTGGGCACGTCAGCCGACGAGCTTCGCGAGCTCGTCCAGCTCCTTGAGGACGGTGTCGCGGTCGGCCGAGCTCACGCCGTAGATGGCCCGGTCGAGCCCGATGCGGCGGTAGCCGTCGAGCGCCTCGGACGAGGTCTCGGCGCCGAACAGCGACATCGGGATGCGGCCGCGGCCGGTGTCGGCGGCGCGCTGCTGGAGCGCGTTCGCACGCTCCTCGAACTCGCCGAGGTTGTCGGGGCCGACGCGCTGCGGCAGCCAGGCGTCGCCGAAGTCGAGGAGGCGGTCCTCGACGCCGGGGCCCATGCCGCCGATGTAGACCGGCGGGTGCGGGTCCTGCACCGGCTTGGGCCAGGCCCAGCTCGGGTCGAAGTCCACGAACTCCCCGTGGAACTCCGCCTCCTCCTTCGTCCACAGCTCCTTCATCGCCTTGATCTGCTCGCCCATGAGGCGCATGCGGGTCTTGGGGTTGGTGCCGTGGTCCGCCATCTCCTCGCGGTTCCAGCCACCGCCGATCCCGAAGAGGAAGCGACCTCCGGAGAGGCGGTCGAGGCTCGCGACCTCCTTGGCGGTGTTGATCGTGTCGCGCTCGATCACCAGGCAGATGCCGGTGGCGAGCTTGAGCGTCGTCGTCGCGCACGCGGCGGCGGTGAGCGCGACGAAGGGGTCGTAGGTGTGGAGGTACATCCGCGGCAGGTCACCGCCGCCCGGGTAGGGCGACTCCCGGCTGGTCGGGATGTGGCTGTGCTCGGGGAACCAGAGCGAGTCGAAGCCCCGGTCCTCCACCTCCTTGGCCAGCGCGCCCGGGTCGATGGCGTAGTCGGTCGGGAACATCATGATGCCGTGGTCCACGTCCCCTCAGTTATCCCGTCGCGGGGGACGGCACACTGGGCGGGGATGGAGTCCACACGCGTCGACCGCTGGCTGTGGGCGGTGCGGCTGACCAAGACCCGTGCCGACGCGGCCGAGGCGTGCCGCGGTGGGCACGTGCGCGTCAACGACACCCCGGCCAAGCCCGCGACCGCCGTGAAGCCGGGCGACACGATCCGCACGCGGGTCTACGAGATCCCCCGCATCGTCGAGGTCACCAAGATCATCGAGAAGCGCGTCGGCGCGCCGGTGGCCGTGACCTGCTACGTCGACCACACCCCGCCGCCCCCGCCGCCCGAGGAACGGCCCGCGCCGGTCGCGGTGCGCGACCGCGGCGCGGGCCGTCCGACCAAGAGGGACCGCCGGCTCATCGACGCCCTGCGGGAGAGCGCCGAGTCCGACGACGTATGAGCGCTGCTCAGAGCGTCGCCGAGAACGACCTCGTCGTCAGGCCCTGGCCGCCGATCCAGGGTTCGAAGCCGGCCTGGACGCTCGTCATGTACCACTCGGGCTTGGCGACGCCGCGGCGCTGGGCGTCGGCGACGAACTGGTCGAGCGGGAGGTCGGTGACCTCGAGCGTCGGCTGCTGACGCACGTAGCTGATCGTCGGCAGGTCGATCGCGCCGAGCCAGACGTCCCAGGTCGTGCCGCCGATGCTGACCTCGGCCTTCTTCTCCCCGATCGGCTGGACGCGCGGGGTGTTCTTCAGCCAGATCATCAGCTCGAGGCCGGTGGGACGCCCGGTGCGCCGCGGCGTCGGGTCCATCCACAGGTCGTAGGAGACGTTGTAGTCACCGGTCGGCGGCACCGCGACCGACCAGGACGAGCGCAGCCCCGCGAGCTGCGAGACCGGCTTGGGGAACGGGCTGTCCTTCGTGCAGTTGCCGTAGTTGCAGCCCCAGACCATCGACGGGTACGACGCGGGCTCGTTCTCCTTGTGGTGGTCGGCCGGGTCGACGACGAAGCCGGTGTCGAACGCGGTGATGCACTGCGGGGTGTCGGCGCCCCACACGTTGTTCTGCGCCTCGTAGCGCCCGCCCGCCACGGGGGTGGACTCGGTCTTGCCGCACACCCGGGTCCCCTCGACGCGCGGCGTCGTGGCCGTCGCCGGGCTCGCGCCCAGCAACACCGAGAGCACGGCCAGGAGCGCCACGATCATCCCGCTCGTCGCCCGTCGTCGACCGTTCATCCGTCGCCACCCTCGCTGCTCGACCGTTCGTCGCGGCTGAAGCTACGTTCGTCGCGGCGTCCGGAGCAGTGTCGTCCCCCGTCCGAACGGGTGGACCTTCCCTCACACGAGCCTCAGTAGAGCACTCAGACACCGTTCCGGGTGAGCGCGAAGGCGTCGGTGGACAGGCCCTCGCCGCCGATCCAGGGCTCGAAGCCTGCCTGCACGTTGGTGAGGAACCACGACGGCTCGACCACGCCGCGCCGGGTGGCGTCGGTGATGAAGTCGCTGATCGGGAGGTCGAGGACGGTGGTGGTCGACTCCTCGCGGACGTAGGAGATCACCGGCAGGCCCTCGTTCTCGCCCTGCCAGATCTCCCAGCGCGCGTCGCCGATCTCGACGTCGGCGCGCTTCGAGCCGATCGGCTGGACGCGGTCGGTGCGGTCCAGCCAGATCATCAGCTCGGCGCCGGTGTTGGCGCCGTCGCGGCGCGGGGTCGGGTCGAGCCAGACGTCGTAGGCGACGTTGAAGTCGCCGCGGCGCGGGACGGTGACCGCCCAGCTGGAGCGCACGTCCCCGAGGTCGGCCAGCGGGCGCGGGAACGGCGCGTCGCGGGTGCAGGTGCCGTAGTTGCAGCCGACGACGATCGACGGGTAGGCGGCGGGCCCGGAGTCCTTGTCGTGGCTCGCCTGCACCGAGAAGCCGGTGTCGAACGCGGTGGTGCACTGCGGGGTCGTCGCGCCCCAGGCGTTGTTCTGCACCTCGTAGCGCCCGCCGGCCACGGGCACCGACTGGAACTTCCCGCAGATCCGCTGGCCCTCGCGCGAACCCTCCGGGGGCAGGGGCGCGAGCGGTCCGCCCGCCCCCGCGCCGTTGACGATCGGGGCGCCGGCGGTCGGGATCGTCGCCGGGGGCGGTGTCCCCTCGGTCTCCTCGCCCGCCCCGCCGCAGCCGGCGAGGACGAGGGCCAGCACGGCCACTGCGGCGGCGAGCAGTCGCCGGGCGTCACCCATACGGGGGGAGGCTAACGAGGACGATCCGGACGCCTCCCGGGGGTGGGGACGCGTCGGGCGAGCACGTCGTCGAGCCCGGCGCCGTGCGCCTCGAGGGCGGCGACGACGTCGGCGGGCGGGTCCGCGCCGGTGATCACCGCGGCGGCCAGGACCGCGGCCGCCGGCGCGGTCTCGATGCCCGAGCCGCCCTGGCCCGCAAAGAGGTGCAGCCCGGGGTGCTCGGGGCGGTCCCCGATCACCAGGGCGCGGTCCGGGGCGAAGGTGCGCAGCCCCGTCCAGCTGGTGACCACCGAGCGCAGGCCCAGCGTCGTCACGTCGTTGACGGCCTCGAGGGCGCGGGCGACGTCGAGCTCCTCGGGGCGGGGGTCGCCCGGCTCGGCGGGGGTCTCCTCGGACGGCGAGACCAGCAGGTACTCGCCCTCCGGCTTGGCGTACCAGCGCTCGCCCACGGAGACGGCGAACGGGTCGTCGCGGCGTACCGGCGCGCCGTCGGGCACCCGGGCGATCGCGATCGTGCGCCGGAGCGGGCGCAGGCCGACCGGCGCAGCGCCGGCGAGGGTGAGCAGCCGGTCGGTCCAGGCCCCGGCGGCGAGCACGACGATGTCGGTGTCGACGTCGTCGTCGCCGATCCCGACGCTCCAGCCGGTCGCCGTCGAGTGCAGCGCCGTGACCGGGGCCGCGGTCCGGATCTCCCCGCCGCGGGCCCGCAGGGTGCGGCGGTAGTGCTCGTGCAGGCCCAGCGGGTCGGCGTCCTGGGCGTCCTCGACGACGCCCGCCGCCCGCACGCGGTCCGCCCGCAACGCCGGCCAGCGAGCGACGGCCTCGGCGACGGTGAGCTCGTCGACGGAGCCGAGCGTCAGGATCTCCTCGCGCAGCGTCCGCTCCTCGTCGTCGTCCTGCGCGATGTGCAGGACCGCCCGCGGCCGCAGGAACGAGTGGCCGGCCTCCTCGGCCAGGGCGGCGAAGCGCTCGCGCGAGGCGGCGACGAGCGCGCGGGCGGGCGCCGCGCCGTGCCCTGGGATGTAGCTCGCGGCGGAGCGGCCCGTCGTGTGCCGGGCGAGCTCGCGCTCGCCCTCGACGAGCAGCACGTCACGGTCGCGCGCGAGCTCCGCGGCGACCGACATCCCGGCGATCCCGCCGCCGACGACGACCACACCCATGTGAGCGATCTTCCCGGCTATAGCCGGGAACTTCACTCACGTACGGAGGTCGAGGCCCAGATCGAGGACGGGCGCCGAGTGGGTGAGGGCGCCGACGGCGAGGTAGTCGACGCCCGCGGCGGCGTGGGCGGCGGCGGTGTCGAGGGTCAGCCCGCCGGAGACCTCCAGGCCCGTGCCCGGCGCGCGGGCGTCGCGGCGCGCCACGGCCTGCGACGTCTGCGCGGGCGTGAAGTTGTCGAGCAGGACCAGCTCGACGCCGAGCCCGAGGGCCTCGTCGAGCTGCGCGAACGAGTCGACCTCGACCTCGCACGGCAGGTCCGGCGCCGCGGCGCCGGCGGCGGCGAGCGCCGCGGTCACCGACCCCGCGGCGGCGACGTGGTTGTCCTTGATCAGGACCGCGTCGCCGAGCGACATCCGGTGGTTGACGCCGCCGCCGCAGCGCACGGCGTACTTCTGCAGCGCCCGCAGCCCCGGGACGGTCTTGCGGGTGTCGCGGATGCGCGCGCGGGTGCCCTCGACGGCGTCGACCCACGCCGCGGTGGCCGTCGCGACCCCCGAGAGCTGGCCGAGCAGGTTGAGCGCGGTGCGCTCGGCGGTCAGCAGGGTGCGCAGCGGGGCGCGGACGGCGAGGGCGACGTCGCCGGGGGCCAGCCGGTCGCCGTCGGCGCGGGCGTCGAGGATCTCGAGGTCGGGTCCGCAGACCCGCTCGAGCACCCGCACCGCCACCCCGACGCCGGCGAGCGTGCCCGCCGGGCGGGTGCGGAACTCCCCCACCGCGACGGCACCCTCGGGCACGCACGCCTCGGTCGTGGCGTCCGGCCCGTCGCGCAGGTCCTCGTCGAGGGCGCGCGCGACCACCGCGTCGACCTCGGCGGGATCGAGAGTGTCGGGCAGGGAGACCGTCGTGGTCATGCCACACCTCCGTGGCGGGCGTCGGTGGTCCCGACGTGCAGCCGTCCGTCGGCGTCGAGCGCGACGGTGCTCGAGGCACGCTGCCAGTGGTCGTCGGTGGCCGGGTGGTCGGTACGGACGTGGCAGCCTCGCGTCTCGGTGCGCGACCCGGCCGCCGCGAGCAGGGCGTGCGCGGCGAGGGTCAGGGCGGCGTCCTCGGTCTCGGCGCGGGTCACGGGCAGCCGGAGGGTGCTGGCGGCCTCGACGGCGTCCGAGGCGGCGGCGAGCCCCGCGGCGTCGCGCCCGATCCCGGCGCTGCGGGTCAGCGCGGCCCGGAGCACGGCGCGGTCGGCGACGGGCACGGGCCGGGAGTGGGTCTCCGTGGGCTCGGCGAGCCGCCGCGGGCCGGCGAGCGCCCGCGCGACGTCGTCGGCCGCGCGGCGACCCACGACGAGGCCCTCGAGCAGGCTGTTCGAGGCGAGCCGGTTGGCCCCGTGCAGGCCGGTGCGCGCGACCTCCCCCGCCGCCCAGAGCCCCGGCACCCCGGTGCGCCCGTGGGTGTCGGTCACGACGCCGCCGCACGAGTAGTGCGCGGCGGGCCGCACGGGGACGGGGTCACGGGCGAGGTCGACGCCGAGCGCCGCGCACGAGGCGGCGACCGTCGGGAAGCGCGCGGCGACGTCCGGGACGCCCGTGGCGTCGAGCCAGACGTGGTCGACGCCGAGCGCCGCGATCCGCCGCGTGATCGCCGTGGCGACGACGTCGCGCGGGGCGAGGTCGCCGAGCGGGTGCACGCCGGCCGTGACCGAGGCGCCGGTCGTGTCGCGCAGCACCGCGCCCTCCCCGCGCAGGGCCTCGGTGACGAGCGGGGCGCGGCCGTGGGTCCGCGGTGTGTGGAGCGCCGTCGGGTGGAACTGGACGAACTCGACATCGGCCAGCGTGGCGCCGGCGCGCAGGGCGAGCGCCCAGCCGTCGGCGGTGGCGACGTCGGGGTTGGTCGTCGTCTCGTAGAGCCCGCCGACGCCACCGGTCGCGAGCAGGACCGCGGGGGCCGCCAGCCGTCCCGCGCGCCCGTCCGCGTCGCGGACCTCCAGGCCCTGCACGATGCCGTCCGGGCCGGTGAGCACCGACGACGCCGCGTGGCCCGCGAGCACGGTCAGCCCGGCGCGGTCGCCGGCGGCCAGCAGGGCGCGCTCCACCTCGGCGCCGGTCGCGTCGCCGCCGGCGTGCACGACACGCAGCGCCGAGTGCCCGCCCTCGCGGGTGCGGGCGAGGCGCGCGGCGGGTCCGTCGAAGACCGCGCCCTCGGCCCTCAGCCCCGCGACGGCGGCCGGGCCCGCGGCGAGGATCTCCGCGGCGGCGTCGGCGTCGACCAGCCCGCCGCCGGCGGCGAGCGTGTCGGTGAGGTGGGCGTCGACGGAGTCGTTCGGGATGTCCCCGAGCACGACCGCGATGCCGCCCTGGGCCCAGCGGGTGCTCCCGGCGTCCGGCGCGTCCTTGGTGACCACGACGACGCGCAGGCCGCGCCGCTGCGCCGCCAGCGCCGCGGTCAGCCCGGCGACGCCGGAGCCGACGACCACGAGGTCGGCGGTGGTCTCCCAGCCGATGGGTCCGGCTCCCCTGTCGGCGTGCTCCCCTGATCGCTGCGCGTCCCGCTCCCCCGCGCTCACTCCCCGCCTCCGGGCCGCCCGATCTCGATCATCCGCTGGACGGCGCCGCGGGCGCGCTCGGCCGTCTCGAGGTCGACGTGGACCTCGTCGCGCCCCTCGAGCAGCGCCCTTGTCAGCGCTCCCGGCGTGATCATCTTCATGTAGCCGCAGGAGGCGCGGTCGTTGACCGCACGGAAGTCGACGTCGGGGTTGGCGCGGCGCAGCTGGTGGAGCATGCCGACCTCGGTGGCGACGAGGACGCTGCGCTTCGTGGTGTTCTTCGCGGCGTCGAGCATCCCGCCGGTGGACAGGATGTGGACCTGCTCGGCGGGGACGGCGCCCGCGCCGGCGAGGTAGAGCGCGCTGGTGGCGCAGCCGCACTCGGGGTGCACGAACAGGTCGGCCTCCGGGTCGGCCTGTGCCTGCGCGGTGAGCTCGGCGCCGTTGATCCCGGCGTGGACGTGGCACTCGCCGGCCCAGATGTGCAGGTTCTCCCGGCCGGTGATCCGCTTGACGTGGGCGCCGAGGAACTGGTCGGGCAGGAAGAGGACGTCGCGATCGGGGTCGATGCTCGCGACCACCTCGACGGCGTTCGACGACGTACAACAGACGTCCGTCTCGGCCTTCACCGCGGCCGTGGTGTTGACGTAGCTGACGACCACCGCACCCGGGTGCTCGCTCTTCCACTCGCGGAGCTCGTCGGCGCTGATCGAGTCGGCGAGGCTGCAGCCGGCGCGCGCGTCGGGGATGAGCACGGTCTTGTCCGGCGCGAGGATCTTCGCGGTCTCGGCCATGAAGTGGACGCCGCAGAAGACGATCGTGCTGGCGTCGCTCGCGGCGGCGATCCGGCTCAGGGCCAGCGAGTCGCCGGTGTGGTCGGCGACGTCCTGGATCTCGGGGCGCTGGTAGTTGTGCGCGAGCACCACGGCGTCGCGCTCCCGGGCGAGCCTGCGGATCTCGTCGGCCCAACCCGGCCCGGCGGTCAGCGGCCCGACGAGGTCCGTGGCAGCGGTGACGGTCATCGCCGTCTCCTCCCCCGGCGGCCCCTCGGCGTCGAGGGCGGCCGGTCTCGGTGGTTTTCGCCTCATGGTCGAAAACATGCTCGACCGTACCCGCCATCCCGAGCCCCACGCCAGCACCCGTCACGGGCAGTGGCGCGCACCACGTCCCGGCGCGCGAGGATGCGGCTTTCCGCGCAGTGAGTGCCAGCGAGGCCGCAGGGCTTGCACGGCCTACGATCACTCTCCGTGGAGACCGGAGGCGAGCAGGGCAACTACGCCCACGACGTGCTCGCCGTCGTGCTGCGCATCACGGGGTCGGTGCCGGGCGTGCTGCTCTGGCAGCGGGCCCGCGAACCGCACGCCGGCCGGTGGGCGCTGCCCGGGGGACGTCTGGGGCCCGACGAGGACGTCGAGGCCTCGGTGCGCCGCCACCTCGCCGAGAAGGTCGACCTCGCCGAGGTCGCCCACGTCGAGCAGCTCGGGGTGTTCTCCGACTCCCACCGCGGACCGCCGCCCCGGCGAGTCGCCACCGCGTTCCTCGGCCTCGTGCCCTCCGACGCCGACCCGGCCGTCCCCGACGACACCGCGTGGCACCCGGTGGACGCGCTGCCGGAGACGGCGTTCGACCACGGGGCGATCACCCGGGATGGCGTCGACCGGCTGCGCGCCAAGCTGTCCTACACGAACATCGGCTTCGCGCTCGCCCCGGACGCCTTCACGGTCTCCGAGCTGCGCGACCTCTACGCCGCGGCCCTCGGGCACCGCGTCTCGGCGACCAACCTGCACCGCGTGCTGACCCGTCGCGGCGTCCTGGTGCCCACCGGCGAGACCGCGCCGCCGGGCCCGAGCGGCGGGCGCCCAGCGGCGATGTACCGGTTCTCCGAGCACGAGTTGCGCGTGACCGATCCCTTCGCCGCACTCCGGCCCCCCGGGGACGCCGTGTGACGCCACCCGGCGGCGAGCCCTGCGGGGTCGTAGCGTGGTCGACGTGGTCGAGACGCTGCCCCTGTTCCCGCTGGGAACCGTGCTGCTTCCCGGCGCCTCGCTGCCACTGCACGTCTTCGAGCCCCGCTACCGCCAGCTCACGATCGACCTGGTGACCGGGACGATCCCGGGCAAGCAGTTCGGGGTGGTCGCGGTCCGGGAGGGCTGGAGCCCCGACGACGGCCGCGAGGGCCTGTACGACGTCGGCTGCACGGCGTCGCTGCGCGAGGTGCGGCGCCTGCCCGACGGGCGCTTCGACCTGCAGACCACCGGCGACCGGCGCTTCCGCCTCGTTGACGTCGACGACTCCACGGCGCCCTACCTCGTCGCCAACGTCGAGTGGCTCCCCGACGACGAGGGCGACGCCCCCACCGACCTCGCGCCGTTCGCGATGGCCGCCCGCGCCGCGCACCGCCGCTACTGCACCACCGCCTGGCGCCAGCAGGGCGGCGGGGACGGCGAGATGCCCGCCGACCTCACGGACCAGGCGGAGACCGACGTCGCCGACCCCGAGCTCGCCCACATCCTCGCCGGCGACTGTCTCCTGCCGCTCTCCGACCGCCAGGAGCTGCTCGAGGAGACCTGCCCGATGGAGCGCCTGCAGCTGATCCGGCGCTCGATGACCCGCGAGGCGGTCCTGCTCGCCGAGCTGCGGGCGGTGTGGGCGCCGAGCGCCAAGTTCGCGGTCGAGCACAGCCCGAACTGAGGGCCGGCCGCTCGTGACCCTCCCCGTCCCGGGCCTCGAGTTCCTCGCCCACGTCGAGGTCGAGCTCGGCGAGCTGCTCGACCTCGGCGTCACCGACGCCGGTCACCGACGCATCGTCCCGATCGTCGGGGGCACCGTGACCGGCGAGCGCTTCTCGGGCGTCGTCCTGCCCGGCGGCGCCGACTGGCAGATCGTCCACGACGACGGCGCCGTCACCATCGACACCCGCTACACCTTGCGCGCCGACGACGGCGCCCACGTCCACATCCGCACCAGCGGGGTGCGCTCCGGACCCCGCGCGCTGCTCGACGCCCTGGGCCGCGGCGAGGACGTCGACCCGTCGGCGTACTACTTCCGCGTCACGGCGACGTTCGAGACCGCGGCTCCACAGCACCGCTGGATGACCCGGGTCCTCACGGTCGCCGTGGCCCGCCGGCTGGCCTCGGCCGTCGTCTACGACGCCTACACGGTCACGTGAGGCGGAGAGCGGCTCAGACATCCTTGGCTTGTGAGGTCAAGCTGCGGCGGGTTGGCGGTGGGCCCATGCGGTGGTCTCGTTGTAGGGGGTCCTGGTCTTGAGGCAGCCGTGGAGGATGCCGACGAGGCGGTTACCGAGCTGGCGTAGCGCGGCGTGGTGGCTGGTGCCGCGGGCTCGGAGTTCGTCGTAGTAGGCCCGGGCACCGGGTGAAGCGGTCAGGGCGCAGAACGCCCATTGATGGGTCGCGTCGCCGAGATGGCGGTTGCGGGCGTAGCGGGCGAGCACCACAGTCTTGCGCCCGGAGGCGCGGGTGACCGGGGAGGTCCCGGCGTAGTTGCGGCGAGCTTTGTGATCTTGGTAGCGGTGCGGGTCGTCTCCGAACTCGGCGAGCACCCGGGCGCCCAGCACGGTGCCCAGGCCGGGCTGGCTGGTGTAGATCTCAGCGTCCGGGTGCTGGCCACAACCCTCGGCCACCACCGCCTCCAGCTCCGGGATCTGGTTGTTGAGCCCGGTCAGCAGCTGGATCTGGGTGCTGGCGATGGTGGCGTAGGCACGTTCGATCGCCGCGGGTTGGCGCAGCGCGGGGGCCCGCAGCGTCGCCTGGATCGAGCTCGGCCTTGGCCTCGGGGTCACGACGCCGTCCGCGCTTGAGGACCGCGGCGATCTTCGACCGGGACAGCCGGGCCGCCCGATCGGGGTCACCGGCCCGCCCCAACAGCTCGAGAGCCTCACCATCGGCGAGCTCGAGCTTGCCCGCGGCCACCGCCTCCAGGGCGCCGGGGAAGTACTCCCGCAGCGCCTGGCGCAGCCGCTGCAGGTGCCGGGTGCGGTCCCAGATCAACGACTGGTGCGTGCGCGCCACCAACTTCAGGCCCTCGACCTGCTCGCCGTCACCGGCGACCGGACGGTGATGGGCCCGGTCCAGGCGCACGATCTCGCCCAGCACGTGCGCATCACCCGGGTCCGATTTCGCGCCCGAGGTCGAGTGCCGCTCCCGATACCGCGCCACCGACATCGGGTTGATCGCGAACACCCGATAGCCCGCCGCGATCAACGCCGCCACCCACGGGCCACGGTCGGTCTCGATCCCCACCACGACCTCGTCCTCGGCCAGCATCCCGGTCTCGGGGTCGTTCGCCGCCTCGTCGAGGTGCTCGGCGATCAGCTCGTGCAACCGGGACATGCCCACCATGCCCTCGGGCAGCCGGGCCTTCGCCAGCCGGCGCCCGGACTCGTCGAGGACCTCCACGTCGTGGTGGTCCTCGGCCCAGTCATCACCCACGAACAGCACCACCACAGCCCTCCCGATCACCCGGTCCTGCGAGATCGGCAGCGGTGGCGGCCGGCGGGTCAGCACTCCCCTGACCCGGCAGGCCCCATTAGGTCAGGCCGGCGAGCACCGCGCGGTAGGCCTCGGCGGCGGGGCCGATGAGGCCTGCCGGGGCCGTCTCGTCGGTGACGTGGGCCTGCTCGGGCTCGCCGGGGCCGAAGACGATCGTGTCGGCGCCGCCGAGGGCGGAGGCCAGCACGCTCGCGTCGGTGAAGTAGGTGGCGTAGCTCGGCGACCCGCCCCCGAGCAGCTCGACCGCCCGCGCGACCCGGGCCGGGTCGGTGTCGATCAGCGGCAGCTCGACGAGGCGCTCGGTCTCGACGGGGCAGCCCGCGAGCCCGACGGTCGTGGCCTCGGCGGCGTCGGCCGTGTCGCCGGGGACCAGGCGCAGGTCGACGGTGAGCGCGGCCCGGTCCGGCACCACGTTCGGCTGGATACCGGCGCGCATCATCCCGACGTTCGCCGTCGTCGCGCCGTGCGTCGGGCTCGTCGGCCACCCGTCGTACTCGTGGATCCGCACCGCGGCGCGAGCGAGGTCGACCAGCGCGTTGTGCCCGAGGTCCGGCCGCGAGCCGTGCGCCGGGACGCCGCGGGCCCGCAGCACCAGCCACAGCACGCCCTTGTGGCCGAGGACGACGCGGTTGGACGTCGGCTCGGCGACGAGCAGGGTCCCGGACGGGGTCAGCGCGCCGGCCGGGATCTCGCGGGCGCCCTCGCAGCCGGTCTCCTCGCCGAACGTCAGCACGACCTGCACGCCGCTGCCGCCCGCGCGGACGTGCTCGGCGGCCGCGACGACCGCCGAGGCCACGCCCGCCTTCATGTCGCTGCTCCCCCGCCCGCGCAGCCGCCCGTCGACGACGTCGCCGGCGAGCGGGTCGAACGACCACACCGCCTCGTCGGCGGGCACGGTGTCGAGGTGCCCGGTGAGCGTCACGGGCGTCTCGTCGCCGTGGCGGGCGACGACGTTCGCCCGTCCCGGCCGGGTCTCGTGGACGGCGACGGACAGTCCGGCGTCCTCGAGATGCCCGGCGAGCAGTGCCGCGGCCGTGCTCTCCCCTCCGCCCCGGGTGTCGAGACGGACCAGCTCGCAGGCCAGGTCGACGGCGTCCGTGCGACTCATGGGGTGCCTCCAGCGGGGGTCAGAGCGGGTCGTCCCGCCCCATGTCCTCGTGCCCGTCCACGATCGCGGAGAGCACGTAGGTCAGCGCCGCACCGAGGCCCGCGATCAACGCGATCCACCAGGGTCCCGGCGACGGCGGCAGGCTCGTCAGGACCGCGGGCACGGGGGCCCCGGCGGCGCCGGCCGTACCGAGCGCCCGCGGGTCGACGAGCACCGGCACCGGCGAGGCCGCCCACGCGAGCAGACCACCCACCCGGCCGGCGAGGATCGCGCCCACCAGCGACCCGGCGGCGGCGGCCACGAGCAGCACCGGGCCGCGCCGGTGCCGGCGGCGCCAGGCCACCGCGCCCGCGATGATCCCGAACGACGCGACGAGCAGGACGTGGATCGCGACGGCGTCGAAGGCGTGGTCGGCCTCCCCCGCCGGCGAGCCCGACCCCCCGCCGGGCAGCGCCACCGTGTGCACGACGGGCGCCAGCAGCGCCCACAGCGCGCCGAGCGGGAGCCCGATCACGACGAGGATCGCGGCGTAGCGCAGCGCCCCCGGGAGATCCCCGCGCAGCTCGGCGCGCTCGAGCCGGCCCGTGGGCTCGAGGGGCAGGAAGTCGTCGTCGACGGCCGTCATGCGAACCCGTTCGCCCCCGCCGACTCCCCGTGCCGGCTGCACCGCGCGGTCCAGCCGACCGGGTCGACCTGCACGACCATCCGCCGCCCGCACACCGGGCAGTGCCGCGGCGGGTCGACCGTGGCGAGCCGTCGTTCGCACCCGGCGTGGTCGCCCTCGGCGCGGGCGCCGCCGCACCACGCGCAGAAGGCGCGTGCCTCGGCGGCGGGCGGCTCCACGACGGCGCTCACAACGTGTCGTTCAGGGCCTTGATCGGCATCTTGAGGGTCTCGAGCATGTCGAGGTCCTGCTCGGCCGGGCGCCCGAGGTTGGTCAGGTAGTTGCCGACGATGATCGCGTTGACCCCGCCCAGCATCCCCTGCTCGGCACCGAGGTCGCCCAGGGTCAGCTCCCGGCCGCCGGCGAAGCGCAGCACCGTGCGCGGCAGCGCGAGGCGGAACGCGGCGACGGTCATCAGCGCGTCGGCGCCCTGGGGCACCTCGAGGTGCGCGAACGGGGTGCCCGGGTTCGGGATCAGGAAGTTCAGCGGCACCTCGTCGGGCTCGAGCGACGCGAGCTGCACGGCGAACTCCGCGCGCTGCGCCAGCGTCTCGCCCATGCCCACGATCCCGCCGCAGCAGACCTCCATGCCGGCCGCGCGCACCATCTGCAGGGTCTCCCAGCGCTCCTCCCAGGAGTGCGTGGTGACGACCTCGGGGAAGTGCGAGCGGGCGGTCTCGAGGTTGTGGTTGTAGCGGTGCACGCCCATGGCGGCGAGCTCGTTCACCTGGTCCTGGGTGAGCATCCCCAGCGAGCAGGCGACGTTGATGTCGACCTCGGCGCGGATCGCGGCGATGCCCGCGCGCACCTGCTCCATGAGCTTCGCGTCCGGCCCGCGGACCGCGGCGACGATGCAGAACTCGGTGGCCCCGGTCTTGGCGGTCTGCTTGGCCGCCTCGACCAGCCGGTCCTTGTCCAACCACGCCGCGCGCACCGGGGACTCGAACAGCCCCGACTGCGAGCAGAAGTGACAGTCCTCGGGGCAGCCGCCGGTCTTGAGCGACACGATGCCCTCGACCTCGACCTCCGGCCCGCACCAGCGCATGCGGACGTCGTGGGCGAGCTTGAGCGCGTCGGAGAGGCGCTCGGTGGGCAGCGACAGGACGGCCAGGACCTGGTCCTCGGTGAGGCCCACCCCCCGCTCGAGCACCTGCTCGCGGGCGACGGCGAGCACGTCCTCGCGGGTCTCCTCACCGGTCCCACCGGTCTCCACGGCCGTCACGCAGGGCTCCCTTCGTCGGACACGGTGTCGCGGGACGTCCGCGCCGACGCGGCCCCGATCATGTCCATGATCGCACCGCACCGCCCGTGCCCGTCCCGCGCCGCAGTGTGCCTCACGATGCTCCGGACGGGGACCACCCACCACCGAGGACGGGACCGATCCCACACCGCGCCGCGGCGAGCAGGGCGTCCCGGTCGACCCCGCCCAGACCGGCGGGCAGGACCCCGAGCAGCGGTGCCCCCGTGACCCGCGGCAGGTCCTCGAGGTTGGACCGCTCGGCGAGGTCGGGCTCGGCCGGATAGGCGCCGACGACGACGCCGGCCAAGGGGATCCCGCGGCGGGCGAGGGCCTCGGCCGTCAGGGCCGCGGTGTTGAGCACCCCGAGCCCGGCGCTCGCGACGAGCAGGACGGGCGCGTCGAGACCCGCGGCGACGTCGGCGAGTGTCTCGTCCAGGTCGTTCAGACGCACGAGGAGGCCGCCGGCGCCCTCGACGATCACGAGATCGGCGTCCAGCTCCCCCACCGCGTCCACGACCTGCGCCGCCATCACCGGCGTCGCGCCGGCCCGCCGGGCGGCGGTGGCCGGGGCGAGCGGCTCGGGGTAGCGGGCGAGCTCGACGGTGTCGACGGGCCCCGCGAGGCGCACGACCTCGGCGAGGTCGCCGTCCTCGGTGGGCCCGACCCCGGTCTGCGCCGGCTTCACCACCGTGACCCGCTCCCCCGCCGCGCGGGCCAGGGCGGCGATCGCGGCGACGACCACGGTCTTGCCGACGTCGGTGCCCGTGCCGGTGACGATCAGGGTCCGCACGCCGCGGGAGCCTACGTGCAGGCCCCGGCGGTGAGGGGTCAGACGGTGGTCAGCACCCGGACCGCGCGACGCCCGGCGTCGTCGTGCAGGGCCGCGCACGAGCAGAACGGCCGCACGTGGGACAGCGGGTCGCCGTCGGGCACCGGTGCCCGGCGCGGGCCGACGACCTCGGAGAACAGGGTGCTGCCAGGGCGGGCACGGATCTCCAGGGTCAGGCCGGCCGGCTCGGGGTCGCTGCCGCGGCAGGCCAGCACGGCCGCCTCGTGCACGGCGAGCACCGCGGCGCGCACGGCGTCGCCCTCCAGCCCGGCCCGGCCGGCGACGTCGGCGACCCGACGGCGCACCTCGGCCAGGTCCTCCGTCCCGTCGACCTCGAGCCGCGCCGCCACCGTCCCCCAGAGCGCGGCCGGCGTCGGGCTGGACGGGACGGGCGTGCGGTAGTCGGCGTTGTCGGCGGGGCCGGCCGTCGTCGCCAGCAGCGGGTGGGTGCGCCGGGCGACGGCGAGCAGATCGGGGTCGAGGTCGCGCTGGCAGCAGCAGATCAGCGTCAGGGGCAGGTCGCCGAGCACGAGGTTCAGCGCGTCCTCGCCGAACCCGCAGTCCGGCGCCGACATCGTCGACGGGTACTGGCCCAGCACCGTCGTTCGCCGGTCCGGGCGGGCCCAGCGCTGCACGGTGGCGAGGAACCCCGGCGCCGACGGCGGGAGCATCGACGACGGCGGCGGGAACGTCACGCCCTCGGCGTCGTCGCCCAGGGCCTCGCGGAAGGAGCGCACGGTGCGGCGGTCGACGGTGAGGTAGACGTCGTCGCCGGCCTCCAGGGCCCGCCGCACCTCGGCGACGGCGCTGTCGACGAGGTCCTCGGGGCCGTCGTAGAGGAGCCCGAGGTGGACGAGCCCGGGGACCGTCATCGCGCGTCCTCGCTCTCGCGCACGGACACCGGTCGCCCGACCGCGTCGAAGAGCCTGCGCAGGAACCGCGGCCCGCCGTGCAGCACCATCTGCTGGCCGTCCGGGGCCGAGCGCGCCGCGAGCATCAGGATCTGCGCGCAGGCGACGTCCATGAAGTCGATCGCGGAGAGGTCGACGTGGAGGTCGGTGCACTCGTCCCGCAGGCGGGCGGCGCGCAGCGCCCCGTGCACCGCGGCGCCGAAGCGGCGGGCGACGTGGGCGTCGAGGTCACCGCGCGGGCTCCAGACCCCGCTGTCGTCCGCGGTCGCCGACCAGAACCCGTCGACGATGTCGCGGTGGTGGACGGCGACGGTCTCCCAGACCGAGGTCTCGCTCTCGAGGGGGACGCTGAGCTGGCAGAGCAGCCGCACCGGCCGCCGCTGCGCGAGGACGTCGAACCCGGCCTCCCAGGTGACGTACTCCGAGACGAGCGCCGGGTTGTCGGCCATGGGGAGCTCGGGGCTCTCCTGGGTCATGGCGATCGTGGGCCACCGGTCGTCGAGGGCCCGCTCGACCTCGCCGCGGTAGAGCCCGATGACGCCGTCCGCGGTGCCGCCGGAGCGCTCGACCGCGGTCGGGATGTCGAGGAACTCCATCTGCCCGGAGACGAGCGCGTCGCGGGCTCCCCGCGGGCCCGCCGGTCCGGTGAGCCAGTGCTGGTCGGCCCGCCGGCCGTCGGGCAGCCAGCCCTTGTAGAAGACCTTGGAGCCGTGCGCGAGCTCCCGCTCGACCCAGGACGCGGTGCCCCGCCGTCCCTGGTCGACGGCGTCGGCGACGTTGAGCGTGTGGCGCGAGGCCGGGACGTCGAGGTCGGGGCGCGCGCGCAGCGGTGCGGTCACGCGTCCTCCCCTGCTGCCCGTGTTCGCCCGAGAGGGTACCGCGCCACCACGGTGCGTGACGAGTCGATCGACGCTCGGTGGTGCCCGGTACGGCCGGTCGGGGCGTCGTCAGCGGCCGGACGCGACCGGCCCCAGGACCTTGTGGAGCACCTGGTCGACGAGCGCGAGATCGTCGGCGGTCAGGTCGGCCCGGGCCGTGAGCCGCAGCCGCGAGGTGCCCGGCGGCACCGACGGCGGGCGGAAGCAGCCGGCGCGGAGGCCGTGCTCGGCGCAGGCTGCCGCGGCGGTGAGGGCCACGACCGGGTCGCCGAGGACGACGGGCACCATCGCCGCGGTGGGCGCCGGCACGTCGACACCGGGCGCCGCCGCCCGCGCGGACGCCGCCACCGAGGCCGCCGCCGCGTGCAGCGCCGCGACCCGCTCCGGCTCGGCGCGCACGATCCCGAGGGCCGCGAGCGCCGCGCCCACGGCGGCCGGGGCGAGGCCCGTGTCGAAGATGAACGGGCGGGCGGCGTCCACGAGGTGCTCGGTGACGGCGCGGGCGCCCAGCACCACCCCGCCCTGGCTGCCCAGCGACTTCGACAGCGTGGCGGTCAGCACGACGTCGGGGGCGCCGGCGAGACCGGCCTCGGCGAGCGTGCCGCTCCCGCCCGGCCCGCGGACGCCCAGCCCGTGCGCGTCGTCGACGAACAGCACGGCGTCGCGCTCCCGGCAGACGGCGTAGAGCTCCGCGAGCGGCGCGATGGCCCCGTCGACGCTGTCGACGCCGTCGACCACCACCAGCGCGCGGGCCTCGTGGCGCGCGGCGAGCACGGCGTCGACGGCCGCGGGGTCGGCGCACCGGGCCACCTCGACGCGCGCCCGGGAGAGCCGCGCGGCGTCCACGAGCGAGGCGTGGGCGGCGACGTCGGAGACGACGAGCGCCCCGCGGCCGCTCAGCGCGGTGACCGCACCGAGGTTGGCGGTGTAGCCCGACGAGAACACCAGCGCCGCCTCGCTGCCGGTGAACGTGGCGAGGGCGTCCTCGAGGTCGGCGTGCAGCCGCGTGGTGCCGGTGACGAGACGCGAGCCGGTCGACCCGGCGCCCCACGTCCGCAGCGCCGCGGTGGCAGCCTCGACGACGCGGGGATCGCGGGCCAGGCCGAGGTAGTCGTTCGACGCGAGGTCGACCATGGGGTCGACGGCCTCCCGCGGACGCAGGGTCCGCCGCAGCCCGGCCTCCGCGCGCGCCGCCGCCGTCTCCTCCAGCCACGCGCCCAGCCAGCTCACGGCCGCCACCTTATGTCCCTACGTGAGCGATGTTCCCGGCTATAGCCGGGAACATCGCTCACGGGTCGCTGCGGTCAGACCGGGTCGGGAGCCGGGAAGGCCGCGGTGACGGGGTCGCCCGGAGTGCCCGCGGCGCCGGCGCCGAGGCGGTCCCGCGACGCGGCGACGAACCGGTCGCGGTCGAGCACCGACATGCGCGCGGTGGCGATGTCGAAGTACAGCCCGACCAGCCGCACCCGGCCGTCGGCGAGGGCACGGGCGACGGCGGGGTGCCGCGCGAGGCGGTCGAGCTGGACCGCGACGTTGACCATCGCCAGCTGGTCGACGTCCGAGGCCCCGCGGGCCGCGGCCGACCCCGCCACGAGGTGGCCGGCGCGCCACCGGTCGACGCTCTCGTCGGCACCGTCGAGCCACCGCCCGAGCACGCCGTCGCCGCCGGTGCCGTGCAGCGCGGCGGTCATCGCGCCGCAGCCGGAGTGCCCGCACACCACGAGCGTCGGCACCTCGAGCGCGTCGAGGGCGTACTCCACCGACGCGCCCACCGAGGAGTCCGCGCCGGTGCCGACCGGCGCGAGGTTGCCGACGTTGAACAGGTCGCCGGGCCCGCTCGAGGTGAGCACGTCGGGCACGACCCGCGAGTCCGAGCAGGTCAGGAACAGCGCGTACGGGGACTGGCCGTCGGCGAGGTCCGACAGGTACGGCGCGACGAGGCCGGCGGCGCGGCGGTGGTACTCGCGCAGGCCGGTGAGGATGGGGTCGTCGGGGTCCTCGCCCGCGTCCAGCGCGTGGCCGTGACCGCCGCCCGTCGCCTCGTGTCCCGCCTGCCACACCGCCCACGGGCTCAGGAACCGCGGCACCGGCCCGGGGCGCCGGGCACCCGGGCCGCCGGACGACGCTGCCCGCCGGTCGAGCAGGCCCATCGACCCGACCTCGTCGACGCGGACGTGCCCGCCGCCCCGCCCGTGGCGCTCGATCCACTCCGAGAGGTGGTCGTAGGCGGCGTGGTCGAGGTAGTCGGTGACGAGGTCGACGACCACCGGCGCACCGGCGGGCACCTGGCCCAGCCGGCGGGCCAGGCGCGGGATCGACGGGAAGCACAGCGCGCCCTCGACGACGACGTGCCAGGGACGCTCGTCCCGGTCGTCGGCATGGGTCGTCGCCGGCTCCTGGACCTCGATCGACGCCCACACGACACGGCGCAGCACCAGCAGCAGCGCGAGCGCGAGCCCGGCGATGACGCCGGTGAGCAGGTCGGTGACCACGACCCCGAGGATCGTCACGACGTACACCGGCAGCTCGCCGTGACGGTGCAGCTCACGCATGTGCGCGAGCTTCACCAGCCGCGCCCCGATCACCACGAGCAGCCCGGCGAGCACGGCCATCGGGATCTGCTGGACGAGACCGAGCAGCGCCACCGAGAACACGACGATCCAGACGCCGTGCAGGATCGCCGACGCGCGGCTCTTCGCCCCCGCGCCGACGTTCGTCGAGCTGCGGACGATGACGCCCGTGATCGGCAGACCGCCGAGCAGGCCGGAGAGCGTGTTGCCGGCACCCTGGCCGATGAGCTCGCGGTCGAGGTCGGACCGGGCCCCGGTATGCATGCGGTCGACGGCGACGGCCGAGAGCAGGCTCTCGACGCTGGCGATGATCGCGATCGTCACGACACCGACCGCGAACGCGCCCCACTGCCCCTCGGGCAGCACCGGCGGGGTGATCGCCTCGAGCAGCGAGCCCCCGATCTCGACGCGCTCGACGGGCATCGCGAACAGCCCGCCACGGCGGTGACGAGGACGACGGCGAGCAGCGGCGCAGGGATGCCGCGCACCCAGCCGGGCAGGCTCTTCGGCAGCCGCGGCCAGATCAGCAGGATGGCGATGACGGCGAGGCCGAGCGCGGTCGCGGGGCCGTGCAGGGAGATCAGCTGCCCGGGCAGCTCGAGGACGTTCGCGATCGCGTCGTCCTGCTGCTCGCCACCGAGGACGACGTGCAGCTGACCGAGCACGATCGTCACGCCGATGCCCGCGAGCATCCCGTGCACGACGGCCGGTGAGATCGCGAGCGCCGCGCGGCCGGTGCGCGTGAGACCGAACAGCACCTGCAGCAGCCCCGCCGCCACGGTGATCGCGCAGGTCACGCCCCAGCCGAAGCGACCGACGAGGTCGGCGACGACGACCGCGAGGCCCGCCGCGGGTCCGCTGACCTGCAGCGGGGAGCCGCCGAGGGCGCCCGCGACGAGGCCGCCGACGGCGGCGGCGATCAGCCCCGCGGTGAGCGGGGCGTCCGAGGCCACAGCGATGCCCAGCGAGAGCGGCACGGCGACGAGGAAGACGACGAGTGAGGCGGGGAGGTCATGGCGCAGGTTCGAGTGCAGGTTCGAGTGCAGGTTCGAGCCCAGCTTCTCGCGCCAGGTGGGGGCGTCCCGCTCGGGGACGGTGGTCGCTCCGGTGGTCATGGGTCCTCCGTCGGGGGGCCGTGGACCGGCCCGGCGGGGGTGATCTGTGTCGATCACCTCCGGGGCTCGGGGTGCGCTCGCGAATCCGGGGAACGGTGTTCACCCGGAGTCACCGGCCGGGCGTCGTCGCCACGGGCCGGAGGCGCTGCGCCTACTGTGCCCCACGGTCGCCACACCCGGTCCGATCGCGAAGTTGATCGTTACGTTGCGTTCCGATCGAACCCAGTCAAGGCGGTACCGCGAGTCCCTCGTCCGAGCGTGATCCGGCTCCGAGAAGGACATCTCGCGCTGATCATGCACGGCCGGTCCGTGCCGGCGCGGACGGCTCACTACGCCGGGCGGGTGAAGTTGGACGAATCGGACGAGAAGGACGAGCGTGTCGTACCGCCTCATCCTCATCTCATCGCCGGCTCACACCGACGTCACGCTGCGTTCACATCAGCGCTCATCATCACCGCTCATCCCGCACGGGCGGCGGCGACCATCGCCTCCCCGATGCGCAGGACGTCGTCGGCCGGCGTGATGTAGGGCGGCATGGCGTAGACGAGGTCGCGGAACGGGCGCAGCCACACCTCGACGCCCTCGGCCGCGGCCTGGGCGGCGGGCACGTCGACGGGGTGGTCGAGCTGGACGACGCCGATCCCGCCGAGCACCCGCACGTCGCGCACTCCCGGCAGCTCGCGAGCGGGCGCGAGCGCCTCCCGCAGACCGGCCCCGAGGCCCGCGACCTCGCCCGCCCAGTCCCGTCGCAACAGCTCGTCCACGCTCGCGGCGGCCACGGTGGCGGCCAGCGGGTTGGCCATGAAGGTCGGCCCGTGCATGAGCCCCCCGGCCTCCCCCTCGCTGACGGCCGTGGCCACCGCGGACGTGCAGAGCGCGGCGGCCATCGTCAGGTAGCCGCCGGTGAGGGCCTTGCCCACGCACATCACGTCCGGCGAGACCCCGGCCTGCTCGGCGGCGAACAGCGTGCCGGTGCGCCCGAAGCCGGTGGCGATCTCGTCGAACACCAGCACCAGGTCGTGGGCGTCGGCGAGCTCCCGCAGCGTGCGCAGGTGCCGCGGGTCGTGGAAGCGCATGCCGCCCGCACCCTGCACGACGGGCTCGACGACGATGCCCGCCAGCTCGCCGGCGTGGGCATCGGCGACCGCACGGAGGTGCTCGTCGTAGGCGGGGTCGAACACGGTCGGCGGGCGGTCGGCGAACACCTGCCGCGGCAGGAACCCGCTCCAGGCGGCGTGCATCCCGCCCTCGGGGTCGCACACGCTCATCGCGGCGAAGGTGTCGCCGTGGTAGCCGCCGCGCCAGGTCATCATCCGCGTCCGGTCGGGACGCCCGCGGGCCCGCTGGTACTGCAGGCACATCTTGATCGCGACCTCGATCGACACCGAGCCCGAGTCCGCGAGGAACACGTGCTGCAGCGGCTCGGGGGTGATCGCGACGAGCCGCTCGGCGATCGCCACGCCGGGATCGTGCGTGAGCCCGCCGAACATCACGTGGCTCATCGATCCCGTCGCGCGGACGACGGCGTCGTCGAGCGCGGGGTGCCGGTACCCGTGCACCGAGGCCCACCACGACGACATGCCGTCCACCAGCTCGCGGCCGTCGTCGAGGGTGAGCCGCACGCCCTGCGCCGACCGGACGACCAGCGGGTCGCTCCGCCCGGGCATCGGGCCGTAGGGGTGCCAGACGTGCGCCCGGTCGAGCTCCCGCAGGGACGCGACGGGGACTGGGCCCGAGGTGACCGGCGACGTCATCCGCGCACCGTAACGGCGAGCCCTAGAATCGCCGGGATGTCGACCGCCGGAGGGAGCGAGCCCGAGGAGCGGCCCGACCCGTTCTCGCGGCGTCGCGAGGTCGCGGCCACCAGCGCGCGCTCCCTGCTGATGACGGTGCTCGGCGAGATCGTGCTGCCCGCCGGACGGCCCGTGTGGACCCAGACCGTCGTCGACGTCCTCGGCCTCGTCGGGGTGGAGGAGAAGTCGGCCCGCCAGGCCCTCGCCCGCACGGCCGCGGACGGGATGCTGACCTCGGAGCGGGTGGGGCGCCGGGTCCGGTGGGACCTCTCCCCCTGGGGCCACGGGCTGCTCACCGAGGGCGCGGCCCGAATCTACGCGCACGGACGGGCCCGCCCGGCGTGGGACGGCCGCTGGCTGGTGGTCGTCGCCAGCGTCCCCGAGCAGCAGCGCGCCCGCCGCCACCGGCTGCGCACGCGCCTGGCCTGGGCCGGGCTGGGCTCACCGGCCGCGGGGATGTGGGTCTCGACGGACACCGGACGGCTCGCCGAGGTCCGGGAGGTCCTCGCCGAGATCGACCCGGCCGACGCCCACGTGATCACCGGCGAGTACGAGGGCGGCCTGTCCTCCACCGAGCTCGCGGCGCGCGCCTGGGACCTCGGCGACCTCGCGGCCCGTTACGACGACTTCGTCGCCCGCTTCGCCGACCTGGCGCCCGCCACCGACGCCGAGAGCCTCGCCGCGCAGCTGCGCCTCGTCGACGCCTGGCGCCGGTTCCCGTTCCTCGACCCCGGGCTCCCCGACGATCTCCTGCCCGACCCCTGGGTGGGCCATCGCGCCGCCGAGGTGTTCCACGGCAGGCACGCCGAATGGGCCCCGGGAGCGATGCACGCAGCCGGGGCCCTCGGCCTGGAGTGCCCGTCCGCTACTGGATCCAGATCGTCTTCGCGTTGACGAACGACTGGGGCCCGAAGCTCGCGAGCTCGCGGCCGTAGCCGGAGTTCTTCGCCCCGCCGAACGGCACCTCGGGCGTCGACTCGGTGACCTTGTTGATGTAGACCATGCCCGACTCGACCTGGGTCGCGAACTTGATCTTCTCGTCCTCGTCCTCGGTCCAGGCGCTGCCGCCCAGCCCGAAGTCCGAGTCGTTGGCGATCCGGATCGCGTCGTCGGCGTCCTGGGCACGGAAGACGAGCGCCACCGGCCCGAACAGCTCCTCGCGGTAGGCGCGGGCCTCCTTCGGGATGTCGGACAGCACCGTCGCCGGGTAGTAGTTCCCCGGGCCGCCGTGCGGCTTGCCGCCGGTGAGGAGGCGCGCGCCGGCGCCCACGCTGTCCTGCACCTGGGAGTCGAGGTCCTCGACGCCCTGGGCCTGCGACATCGGGCCGAGATCGGTGTTCTCGTCCATCGGGTCGCCCATCGTCAGCGACTCCATCTTCTGCACGAGCTTCTGCGTGAACTCGTCGGCGATCTGCTCGTGGACGATGAACCGCTTCGCGTTGATGCAGGACTGGCCGTTGTTGAGCATCCGGCTCGACACCGCGGCGGTGACGGTGGAGTCCATGTCCGCCGACGGCATGACGATGAACGGGTCGCTGCCGCCGAGCTCGAGGACGCTCGTCTTGACGTTCTGGCTCGCGCGGGCGCCGACCTCACGCCCGGCGGGCTCGCTGCCCGTGAGCGTCACGGCGCGGACGCGGTCGTCGTCGATGATGCCCTCGATGACGGACGACCCGACGAGCAGCGTCTGGAACGCGCCGTCGGGGAAGCCCGCGCGGGTCAGGATGTCCTCGATCGCGAGCGCGACCTGCGGGACGTTCGAGGCGTGCTTGAGCAGGCCGACGTTGCCCGCCATGAGCGCCGGGGCGGCGAAGCGCAGCACCTGCCAGTACGGGAAGTTCCATGGCATGACGGCGAGCACCGGCCCGAGCGGCTGGTAGCGCGTGAAGATGCGGGCGTGCTCCGGGGCGGACGCCGGCTTCGGCCACTCGACGTCGGCGAGGTCCTCCTCGGCGTGGTCGGCGTACCAGCGACACCCGAGCGCGCACTTCGTCACCTCGGCCTTGGCCGCGGCGAACGTCTTGCCCATCTCCAGCGTGGCGAGCTCGGCCAGCCGCTCGTTCTCCGCATCGAAGATGTCGGCGGCGGCGCGCAGCCAGCCTGCGCGCTGCTCGAACGTCGTGTCGCGGTAGGTCTGGAACGCGTCCCACGAGCGCTGGAGCTTCTCCTCCAGCTGCTCGGACGTGAGGGCGTCGAACTCCTTGACGGTCTCCCCCGTGGCGGGGTTCGTCGTTGCGATGGCCATGAGCTCGATTACCCCGCTCGCCCCGCCGGGCAATCCCCGACGGTCCGGACCTCAACGACTTCCGTGGGTGCCGGCCGGCGTTCCGCCCGGGCCAGGGCCAGCGCGAGGCCCGCGGCGACCACCCCGGCCGCCGTGAGGAGCAGCCACCCGTCGCGCACCAGCCCGAGCTCCTCGGGGCGTCCGGTGGTGTCGGTGCCGATCACCGACACCAGCAGCGCGACGCCGAGCACCGAGCCGACCTGCCGGGCGGTGTTGATGAGCGACGAGCCGCTGCCCCACCGGTGAGCGGGCAGCGCCGACCCGACCACCGACGACAGCGTCGGCAGCATGAGCCCCACCCCGATACCGGTGGCGATCTGGCCGGGCAGCATCCCCACCAAGTACTTGGACAGGGCGTAGTCGGGCTCGACGCCGAGCTGCAGGGCCCACCACGACGGACCCGCGGCGAAGAACAGCCCGCCGACGGCCGCGACGGGACCGATGCCGAACCGGGCGGTCAGCCGGCCCGAGAGGCGCGCGACCCCGACGACCACCGCAGGGCCCACCGCGAGCGCGAGCCCGGCGACCGGCGCCGACCATCCCCACGTGCCGGTCAGGTAGAGGACGTTGACGACGAGCATGCCGGCGAAGCCGGTGGTGAACGCGACCATCGTGAGGGCGGCGAGCCCGACCACCGGGGTGCGGACGACGGCGAGGTCGATCGCCGGGACCGGGTGCCGACGCGAGCGCGCGACCACCCCGGCGAGCCCGAGCACGGCCACCGCCAGCCCCACGATGACGGGCACCGACGCCCAGCCGAGGTCGGGCGCGCGGACCAGCGCGTAGGCCAGCGCCCCCACGCCGACGACGAGCCCGACCGCGCCGAGGACGTCGGGCCGGCCGGCGCCCTCGACGACGTTGTCCGGCAGCACCCGGAACCCCGCCACCAGGGCGACCAGCCCGACCGGCACGTTGACGAGGAAGACCCAGTGCCAGGACGCCTCGACGAGCAGGCCGCCGAGCGGGGGACCCAGCGCCGCGGCGACCGCGCCGATCGAGGCCCACGCCCCGACCGCGTACCCGCGCCGCTCGGCGGGGTAGGCCGCGAGCAGCAGGGACAGCGACGTCGGCGTGACGAGCGCGGCACCGAGGGCCTGGACCGCCCGGGCGGCGACGAGCAGGCCGACCGACGGGGCGACCGCGCACGCGATCGAGGCGGCTGTGAACACCGCGAGCCCGACGAGGAAGACCCGGCGGTGCCCGACACGGTCGGCCAGGCGCCCGGCGAGGGCGAGGAAGGCCGCGAACACCACCGTGTAGCCGTTGAGGACCCACGAGATGTCGCCGAGGTCGGTGCCCGGGAAGTCCGCCCGGATGTCGGGGAAGGCGATGTTGACGATGAACAGGTCGAGGCTCGAGAGGAAGGCCGCGGCCGACGTGATGAGCAGGACCGTGCGCGGGGACGTGGTCATCGGGCCCCGGTCGCGGCGTCGACGAGGCGCCCGGCGAGGTCGACGGCGACGTCCGCCCCGACCCGTCCGTCCAGGCGCCGCCGGTAGGCGGCCTGCAGGAACAGGCCGTCGACGATCAGCCACAGTTCCTCGGTGAGACGCTCGGGGTCGGCGACGTCGAGGGCCGCGACCTGCGCGGCGAGGTCCGCGCGCGTGGCGGCGAGGAAGTCGTGGGCGACGCCGGCGGGCGTGGGGACGGCGTCGTCGCCGGCGTCGGCCGTGCCCGTCTCGCCGGTGCCCGTCTCGCCGGCGCCCGTCTCGTCCGGGAACTCCGCGAGGTAGTTGCGGAACGCGCACCCGCGGAATCGGGGGTGCTGCACCAGGGTGGCGACCTCGGCGACGGTCGCGATCAGCTGCGACCGGGCGTCGCCGTCCGCCGACTCCCGGGCCCGCCGCGCCCCGGCGAGCCGGAACTCCTGCGCGCGCCGCAGGTACGCCGCGACGAGGTCGGACTTCGTCGGGAAGTGCGAGTAGAGCAGGTTCTTGCCGGTGCCGGCCTCGGTGATGATCTGGTTCATCCCGACGGCCCGGACACCGCGGGAGTAGAACAGCCGTGACGCGGTCGTGAGGATGCGCTCCCGGGTACCGGGTGCGGGCGTCCGTGCCACGACGGCTCCTTCCCTCTGCGGGACCACACGGTCCCGGACCGATCAGTCCCCCACCGCAGGACAGTACACGGCCCGGGGCGGACGCGGTCAGACGCGGTGGGGCGGGGAGTCCAGACCGGGATAGACGCGGCGCGCGTGCTCGCCGAGCACGCCCGCGGTCAGCTCGTCGCCGAGGCCGAGCTCGCGGATCGCCGCGATGTTGCGGGCCGGGTCGGCCGACGGCGCGTCCGTGCCGAACACCGACTTGGCGGCGACGCGGGCGAAGCCGAAGCGCTCGTAGTACGCGGGCAGCTTGTGCGGGGGCAGGCCGGCGAGGTCGAGCCACACGTTCTCGCGGGTGAGCGCGAGCGTCGCCGCGGCGTCGTAGCTCCAGCCCCGCCCGCCGTGGGCGAGCACGAGCGTGAGGTCCGGGAAGTCGCGCAGCACGTCGTCGAGGATCACGGGGTCGCCGTAGCGGGCCGTGGCGCCGGGGAAGGTCGACGGCCCGGTGTGCACGATCACCGGGGTGCCGCGTTCGACGCACCGCGCGTAGGCCGGGTAGAGCTGGGGGTCGTTCGGGGCGATGCCCGCGTGCACGGGGTGGACCTTGAGGGCGACCGCCCCGAGGTCGAGCTGGCGGTCGACCTCGCGGCCCACCGGGTGGTGGACGTGCGGGTTGACGTTGGCGACGATCCGGAACCGCTCCGCGTCCGCGTCGACCAGCGGCAGCATGTCCTCGATCGTCTGCCACCCGGTGGCCTTCGGCGAGTACTCGCAGAACAGCAGCACGCGGTCGACGCCGGCCGCGGCGAACAGCCCCGAGACCTTCTCCGGGATCGCGGCGCCCTCGCTGTCGTAGGCGGCCGCCCACGCGTCGGTGTCCCCCGCGGGACCGATCCACTGGTCCCACGGCACCTTCAGACGCGCGAGGTGGGCGACGTGGACGTGGGCGTCGACGATCACCCGCCCATCTTCGCAGCGCTAGTCGAACAGGTCCGGGTCGGTGCGGACGACCTCGTCCCACAGCGGCTGGAACGAGAACCAGCCGGCGTAGGCGGTGCCGGTCTGCTCGGCCGAGAACTTCGCGTTCTGGTGGTCGATCTGGGTGGGCGTCCCGGCGGCCTCGGCCAGGAGCTGGGCCTGGCAGTTGCGCTCGGTGTTGATGAACCACCACGCGGCCTCGGCCACCGTCTGCCCGACGGCGAAGATCCCGTGATTTTGGTGGAAGACCATCTTGCGGCCGGTCAGACCCGTCGCGAGCGCCCGTCCGACCTCGGGGTCGAGGACGACGGCTCCGCGGCCCTCGGTGACGACGCCGTGGTTCTCGTAGAGCGTGCAGGCGTCCTGGGTGATCGGGTCGAGCGGGCGGGCCAGCGACGACCACGCCTTGCCGTACACCGAGTGCGCGTGCGCGGCGGCCACGACCTCCGGGTGGGCGTGGTGGACCGCGGAGTGGATGACGAAGCCGGCCTGGTTCACCGGCCTGGTGCCGTGCACGATGTCGCCGTCGTGGTTCACCGCGATGAGGTCCGAGACGCGGATGTGCCGGAAGCTCATGCCGAACGGATTGACCCAGAACATGTGCGGGTCCTCGGGGTCGCGGACCGTGATGTGGCCGGCGATCCCCTCCCCGAACCCGAAGCGCCCGAAGATGCGGAACGCGCCCGCGAGCTGCTGCTTGCGGTGCAGCCGCTCCTCGGCGCTCGTCGCGAAGGTGGGCGGCTGCGGCATGGTGATGCCCTCCTGCGAGGGCTTGAACGCAGACATCTCGTTCTTGGCTATCTCGTTCTCGGTGCTTCGGTCCTGCGTGGGGGCGGCCATGCCTCGACCGTGCGCCGCGTTCCCGGCCCGGGTCAAGAGGCCGATGCTTGTCGAAGGCTCACGAGCGGGTCACGCTTCCCGACGTGACCGCAGGCGGCCATCCGACGCCCTTCGACGCCGTCGGCGGCGACGACGCGTTCCTCGCCGTGGCCCGGGCGCACCACCGGCGCTGCCTCGCCGACCCCGAGCTCGAGCACCCGTTCTCCGGCGCCGACCTGCACCCGCAGCACGTCGAGCGGCTCGCGGCGTACTGGGCGGAGGTGCTCGGCGGCCCCGAGCGCTACTCCCGGGGGTGCGCCGACCAGACACACGTGCTGTGGCTGCACAGCGGCAACGGGGAGATCGACGACCTCGGGCGCCGCTTCCTCGCGTGCTTCCTGCTGGCCCTCGACGACGCCGGCGTGCCCGACGACCCCGAGCTGAGGGCCTGCCTGCGCGCCTACATGGAGTGGGCCGTGGCCGACGTCCTCGTGTACTCGCCGCCCGACGCCGAGGTCCCGTCGGGAGCGGCAATGCCCCGGTGGACCTGGGACGGGCTCGTGGTGTGACCGTGAGTGTGACCGTCAGCCGCCCGCGGTCTCCCACAGCCCGACGACGTTGTCCTCGGTGTCGCGGAAGTACGCGGCGAAGCCCATCTCGCCGACCGGCTGCTTGCCCTGCACCACGGTGCCGCCGTACTCGGCGACCCGGGCGAGGGTCTCGTCGATGTCGCCGACGTCGACGACGAGCACCGGGCTGCGAGGGGTGTCCGGACCCCGCTGGAACATCCCGCCGTTGATGAACCCGGACTCCTCCGGCTCCCCGGTCTCGGTGACCGGGCCGCTCATCGCGATCGTGTAGTCCATCCCGGGCATGTCCTGCAGCGTCCACCGGAAGATCGCGCCGTAGAACGCCCGCGCACGGTCACCGTCGTCGAACGGGACCTCGAAATGGACCACCCGACCGCTCATGACCGGCTCCTCCCAGCGTGGGTCAGCGTGCTCAGCCCAGACAGCGTGGACCGAGCAGGGCCTTCAGGTCACCCATGAGGGCGCCGGAGTTCTGGACCTTCAGCCCGTCGTCGAGGCGCAGCACGTGGCTCGCCCCGTTGGCGGCCATCAGCGTCAGGTGCACCTCGCTCGGGCCCGGATGGGCGACGAGGACCTCCTTGAGCTTGCCGACCCGCTCCGGGGTGCAGCGCGCGCTCTCGAGGACGACCTTGACCGGCGCGCCGCCGACCCCACCGGAGAGATCAGGCACCGCGAGGTCCTCCACGAACAGGCTGACGCGGTCGTCGCGCTTGTTGACCTTGCCCTTGACCAGCACGATCGCGTCCTCGGCGACGTCGATCGACACCGCGGCGTAGGTGCGCGGGAAGAACAGCACCTCGATACCGCCGGCGAGATCCTCGATCTGCGCCGACGCCCAGGGCTCGCCCTTCTTGTTCACCCGCCGGGTGACGGTGGCGAGGATGCCGCCGACCGTCACCGTCGCGCCCTCGGCGACGTCGCCCTCGAGGATCTTCGTGATCGCGGTGTCGGCCCGGCTGGCGAGGACCTGCTCGAGGCCGTTGAGTGGGTGCCCCGACACGTAGAGACCGAGCATCTCCCGCTCGAGCGCGAGGCGGTGCTTGGGCTCCCACTCGCCCTCGGGCACCTTGACGTCGAACATCCCCGTGGTGTCGACGTCGGCGCCCTCGTCCGGCCCGTCGAAGCTGCCGAAGAGGTCGAACTGCCCGTCGGCCTCGGCCTTCTTCGTGGTCATGACCGCGTCGACGGCCTCGGCGTGCACGAGGGCGAGGCCCTTGCGGGGGTGACCCAGCGAGTCGAAGGCGCCCGCCTTGATCAGCGACTCGACCGTCTTCTTGTTGCAGACCTGCTGCGGGACCTTGCGCAGGAAGTCCGAGAAGTCGGTGAAGGGGCCCTTCTCGCGGCGGGAGGTGACGATGGCGTCGACCACGTTGGTGCCGACGTTGCGGATCGCGCCGAGGCCGAAGCGGATGTCGGTGCCGACCGGGGCGAAGTTGAGCACCGACTCGTTGACGTCGGGCGGCAGCACCGTGATGCCCATCTTGCGGCACTCGGCGAGGTAGATCGCCGCCTTGTCCTTGTCGTCGCGGACGCTGGTGAGCACCGCGGCCATGTACTCGGCGGGGTAGTTGGCCTTGAGATAGGCCGTCCAGTACGACACGACGCCGTAGGCCGCGGAGTGCGCGCGGTTGAACGCGTAGTCGGAGAACGGCAGCAGGATGTCCCAGAGCGTCTTGATCGCCGCGGCCGAGTAGCCGTTGTCCTTCATGCCCTGGGCGAAACCCTCGTACTCCTTGTCGAGGATCTCCTTCTTCTTCTTGCCCATGGCGCGACGCAGCAGGTCGGCCTTGCCCAGCGAGTAGCCCGCGAGCACCTGGGCGATCGCCATGACCTGTTCCTGGTAGACGATCAGGCCGTAGGTCTCGCCGAGGACCTCCTTGAGGGGCTCGGCGAGCTCCGGGTGGATCGGCGTGACCTCCTGGCGGCCGTTCTTGCGGTCGGCGTAGTCGTTGTGGGCGTTGGCGCCCATCGGACCGGGCCGGTACAGCGCGCCGACGGCCGAGATGTCGTCGAACTCGGTGGGGGCCATGCGGCGCAGGAGGTCGCGCATCGGCCCGCCGTCGAGCTGGAACACCCCGAGCGTCTCGCCGCGGGACAGCAGCTCGTAGGTGGCCTTGTCGTCGAGCCCGAGGTTGTCGAGGTCGAGCGCTTCCTTGCCGTTGAGCGGGATGTTGTTGAGCGCGTCGTCGATGATCGTGAGGTTGCGCAGGCCCAGGAAGTCCATCTTCAGCAGGCCGAGGGTCTCGCAGACCCCCATGTCGAACTGCGTGATGATGGCGCCGTCGGCCTCGCGGCGCTGGATCGGGATGACGTCGATCAGCGGTTCCTTGGACATGATCACGCCGGCGGCGTGCACGCCCCACTGCCGCTTGAGGCCCTCGAGGTCCTTGGCGGTGTCGACGATCTCCTTGACCTGCGCGTCCGACTCGTAGAGGGCCCGCATCTCGGCGGCCTCCGAGTAGCGCTTGTGGCTGGGGTCGAACACCCCGGAGAGCGGGATGTCCTTGCCCATGACCGCGGGCGGCATCGACTTCGTGATGCGGTCGGCCACGGCGTAGCCCGGCTGCCCGAAGAGCACACGCGCGGAGTCCTTGATCGCGGCCTTCGCCTTGATCGTGGAGTACGTGATGATCTGCGCGATCTTCTCTTCGCCGTACTTCTCGGTGACGTAGCGGATCATCTCGCCGCGCCGGCGCTCGTCGAAGTCCATGTCGATGTCGGGCATGGAGACGCGCTCGGGGTTGAGGAAGCGCTCGAAGATCAGCTTGTGGTGGATCGGGTCGAGGTCGGTGATGCCCAGGACGTAGGCGACGAGGCTGCCCGCCGCGGAGCCGCGGCCGGGGCCGACGCGCAGGTTGACCGAGCGCGCGTAGTTCAGCAGGTCGGCCGTCACCAGGAAATAGCCCGGGTAGCCCATCTGCATGATGACCGACACCTCGTACTCGGCCTGCTTGCGGTAGTTGTCCGCGACGCCGTTCGGGAACCGCCAGTGCAGGCCCCGCTCGACCTCCTTGACCAGCCAGCTGCCCTCGGTCTCGCCCTCGGGCACCGGCGCCACCGGCTGCAGGTCGCGGCCCTCGGTGAACTCGACGTGCACCCGCTCGGCGATGGCCAGGGTGTTGTCGCACGCCTCGGGGAAGACGCCGTCCCACTGCGCGCGCATCTCCTGCGCGCTCTTGAGGTAGAAGTCCTGCGCGTCGAACCGGAAGCGGTTCGGGTCGTTCATCGTCTTGCCGGTCTGGACGCAGAGCAGCACCTCGTGCGGCTTCGCGTCCTTGGCGTACGTGTAGTGCAGGTCGTTCGTCGCGAGACCCGGCAGGTCGAGCTTCTTCTTGAGGTCGTAGAGGTCGTCGCGGACCCGGCGCTCGATCTCGATGCCGTGGTCCATGAGCTCGCAGAAGAAGTTCTCCGCGCCGAAGATGTCGCGGTAGTCGCTGGCGGCCTGGCAGGCGCCGTCGAAGTCGTCCTGCTGCAGGTAGCGCGCCACCTCGCCCGACGGGCAGCCCGTCGTCGCGATGATCCCCTTGCCGTAGGTCTCGAGCAGCTCGCGATCCATGCGGGGCTTGTAGTAGTACCCCTCGAGGCTGGCGAGGCTCGAGAGCCGGAAGAGGTTGTGCATCCCCTCCGTGTTCTCGGCCAGCAGCGTCATGTGGGTGTACATCTGGCCCGGGTTGTCGTCCGAGATGACCTGCCCGCCGAGCGTGGCCCGCTTGCGCTCGTGACGGCTGCCGGGCGCGAGGTAGCCCTCCATGCCGATGATCGGCTTGACCCCGTGGGCCTTCGACTTCTTCCAGAACTCGTAGGCGCCGAAGGTGTTGCCGTGGTCGGTCATCGCCAGCGCCGGCATGCCCATGCGCGCGGCCTCGGCGAACAGGTCGTCCAGGCGCGCGGCACCGTCGAGCATGGAGAACTCGGTGTGCGTGTGCAGGTGGACGAACGAGTCGCCGGTCACGTCGCGGAACCTCCAGGAGCGCCGGGAACGGGGTGCCGTCGAGGGGGTCCCGAGAGACGGGACGGGGTCGGCGGGATGGGACCCAGCCTATCCGCGCCCCCCGACAGCGACGCCCCTCCCCGAGCCCTCCACTCGTCCGCGCTGCTCACCTCCCGGGGCCCGGCGTGTCGCCCGGATCCGGGCCGGTCCCACGTGTCACAGGGGCCCCAGGGCGCGGCGGGGGACGTCGTCGCCGGCACTCAGGACGTCGATCCGCACGGGGTCGCGCCCCGGGGCCGGCGCGACGACCGCGGCGAGCAGCCGAGATCCGGGCGACGAGGACGTCGGGCGGTGTCCGCAGGAAGTGCTCCCGGCTCGCCTCCGCGGCCGCCGGGCCGAGCACCCGCGCGGCGTCCGCCACGACCGGCGCCGTCTCGCCCAGGTGCTCGCCGACCCAGGTGGCGGCCCGGCGGGCGAGGTCGGGGTCCGAGCGCCGCCGCCGTGCCTTGAGGAGCCACGACGCGACGACCAGGTCGATCAGTGTCCGGTCGCCCCGGAAGGGGTGGGCCTCGTCGTAGGGCGTCTCGACGACGAACGCGCGGGCGACCTCGGGGTCGCGCCGTCGGACCGTGTCCGCCACCACGAGACGGATCCGGTCCTGGAGCAGGTCGAGCGGACCGGGCTCGTCGTCGAGGTCGTCATCCAGGTCGTCGTCGAGCTCGTCCCAGGGGTCGTCGTCCTCGAGGTCGTCCCGGAGGTCGTCCTCGCACCCCCCGGGGCCCGGGACGATCCCGTCCACGTCCGCCGCGACCCGGGGAGTCCGCGACGTCGCGGGCCCCACGCCCGCGGGCCCGTGACCACTGCGCCTCGGCCGCGCCATCGCCTCCCGGCGCCTCCGGCGCGCCTCCACCTTCGCCGCTCGCCGCTGCCCGTCCCGCCTGCGCCTGCCCATGGCTCCTCCTCGGGGTCGTCCCGAGTCGCAGCATGCGCCGCACCCCCGACAGCGCCCGGCCGCCGCCGGCGAGGAGCACCCTCAGCAGGCTCCGGGCTGATGATCACGGAGTCGCCGCGGCCCGAGGCGTAGATCGTCGTCTCGGTGACGAAACCCCTCAGATATGCGTGTGTTCGTCACCGAGGTCGTGATCACCCGGCACGACGGGCACGTTCGGCAGACGCCGACGGCTGTCGATCATGCGCACCGTGCCCCTCGTCGAGAGCACGCCACCAGCTCTCACGACACTCTCGAGAGATCGACATGGCGAGCCCGGAGGACCGACTACAGCAGCCCCGCCCCCACGAGCGCCGCGCGCACGACCTCGCGCTCGTGCTCGTCGGCCTCGACCATCGGCAGGCGCAGGCCGCCGACGGGGCGGCCGAGGAGGTCGAGGGCCGCCTTGACCGGGATCGGGTTGGTGGTGACGCCCAGGGCGTCGAACAGCGGCTTGAGCGAGGCCTCGATCTCGGCGCGCTGGTCGGGCTCGTCGACCATGCGGCGCATGGCCGGCCCGACGACGTGGCTCGCGACGAGGATCCCGCCGCAGCCGCCCATCTCGAGCACCGAGCCGAACAGGTCGTCGTTGCCGGCGTAGATCCCCAGCCCGTCGACGGGCGCGAGGTTGGCGTTGTTGGCCTGCTTGACGTAGTCGATCCGCTCGATCTGGGCGAGCTCGGCGAGCAGGTCGTTGGGCAGGTCGACCACGCACCGCGAGGGGATGTTGTAGAGCACGACGGGCTTGTCGGTGGCCCGGGCGACCTCGCCGAAGTGCGCGAGCATGCCCCGCCGGTTCGGCTTGTTGTAGTACGGCGTCACCGAGAGGATCGCGTCGGCGCCCGCCGCGGTGGCCCGCTCGGTCATCTCGCACGCGTGCCGGGTGTCGTTGGAGCCGGTGGAGGCGACGATCGTGGCCCCGGCCGGGCGGTGCTCGACGGCCAGCTCGACGAGGCGCAGGTGCTCGTCGGTGGACAGCGTCGACGCCTCGCCGGTGGTCCCGCACACCACGAGCCCGTCGGAGCCGTTGGCGTACAGGTGGCCCATCAGGTCGACGAAGGCCTTCTCGTCGACCGAACCGTCGCGGGCGAACGGGGTCACGATGGCGGTGAGGACGGCGCCGAGGGTCATGGCTTTCAGGTTGCCTGACCGGCCCACCCGCGGTCTACGCCGGGTCCGGCCCGTCGACGTTCACCGTGGGCGGGCCCTCGCCCGCACGCCCGACGACGGCGGTGGACCGCTCGCCCGTGGGGTTCGACTCGCGGTGCACCGTGTGGGGCGGCACGCGCAGGAAGTCGCCGGGTCCGGCCTCGACGACGTCGCCGCCGTCGGGGCCGAACTCCAGACGCATTGCGCCGTGCACCACGTACAGGCTGGTCTCGTGGTCGCCGTGGTGGTGCCAGCCCGACGCGGCGCCGGGCTCGGTGTGCACGAGCCCGGCCCACAACGCCTCGGTCGAGAACGCCACCTCGCGCCGCATCCCCGGCGTCGGGTCGCCCTCGGCGAGGTGGTCGCCCCGGAAGACCTCGACGGGTTCGCTGCTCACGCGAGCAACGATGTCAGACGCAGCCAGAATCAGACGCAGCCGGGATCAGACGAGGCCGAGCTTCTGCACGGCCTCGCGCTCCTCGGCCAGCTCGTTGACCGACGCGTCGATGCGCTCGCGGGAGAAGTCGCTGATGTCGAGGCCCTGGACGATCTCGAACTTCCCGTTCGACGCCGTGACCGGGAACGACGACACGAGGCCCTCGGGGACGCCGTAGGAGCCGTCGGAGACGATCGCCGCCGACGTCCAGTCGTTCGGCTTGGTGCCGTTGACCCAGGTGTGGACGTGGTCGATCGCCGCGGCGGCGGCCGAGGCGGCCGACGAGGCGCCGCGGACCTCGATGATCTCGGCGCCGCGCTTGGCCACGCGGGGGATGAACTCGTCGGTCAGCCAGCTCTGGTCGACCTGGTCGCCGATCGGCTTGCCGTCGACCTCGGCGTAGGTGACGTCGGGGTACTGGGTGGCCGAGTGGTTGCCCCAGATCGTCATCTTGGAGACCGAGCCGACGCGGACGCCGAACTTCGTCGCGAGCTGGCCGACGGCGCGGTTGTGGTCCAGGCGCGTCATCGCGGTGAAGCGATCGGCCGGGACGTCGGAGTTCGCGCGCGCGATGAGGGCGTTGGTGTTGGCCGGGTTGCCGACGACGAGGACCTTGACGTCGTCCGCGGCACCGTTGAGCGCCTGGCCCTGCGGCTTGAAGATGCCGCCGTTGGCCTCGAGGAGGTCGGCGCGCTCCATGCCCTTGCTGCGCGGGCGGGCGCCGACGAGCAGGCCGACGTTGGTGCCCTCGAACGCCTTCGAGGCGTCGTCGAAGACGTCGATCCCGTCGAGGAGCTCGAAGGCGCTGTCGTTGAGCTCGAGCGCGGTGCCCTCGGCGGCCTTCACGGCGTCCGGGATCTCCAGCAGCCGCAGCCGGACCGGCACACCCTCCCCCAGCAGGTCGCCGGCGGCGATGCGGAAGAGCAGCGCGTAGCCGATCTGTCCGGCCGCGCCGGTGACGGTGACGTTGACGGGGGTGGGCGCCATCGGAGCTCCTGCTCGGTCGTCGAGGTCGGTCGCGGCGGAGCCTCGCATGCCCGGTGAGGGCACGCGCGGGCAGGCCGCCTCGGTCACAGCGGGCGTCAGCCCGGGTCGCCGACCACCATCTGCCCGCGCCGTTGCGCGAGGTAGCGGAAGGTCAGGCCCAACGACACCATGATCCGGTTCCGGTTACCCAGTAGCGCGAACACGTGCACGAACATCCAGATGAGCCACGCGAGCAGGCCGACGATCTTGGGCCCGTGGGCGATGTCGGCCACGGCGGAGCCGCGCCCGATCGTCGCCATCGTGCCCTTGTCCTTGTAGTGGAACCGCTCGGTGGGCTCGCCCGCCAGGAGCCGGGCGATCGTGCGGCCCGCGTGCCCGCCGCTCTGGAGCGCCGGCTGCGCGAGCTGGGGCAGCGGGTCGTCCTCGATGACCCCGATGTCCCCGGCGACGAGGATCTCGGGGTGCTCCGGCACGCGGAGGTCGCCCCCGACGACGATCCGGCCGCCCTTGCCCTGCCGCAGGCCCCAGCTCTTCACCCGCTCGTGCGCGGAGACGCCGGTGGCCCAGACGGTCATCTGGGCCTCGAGCTCGGTGCCGTCGGCGAGGAGCACGGAGTCGGGACGGACCTCCTTGACCGCGGCCTCGAGACGCAGCTCGACACCCCGCGCCCGCAGCTGCGCGGCGGCGTAGTCCCGCAGGCGCTTCGCGAATGGCGGGAGGACCCTGTCGGTCATCTCGACGAGCACGACGTTGACCTCGGACGGGTCGAGCTCCGGGTACCGGTCGGGCAGCACGGTGTTGCGCAGCTCGGCGAGCGTGCCCGCCATCTCCACGCCGGTCGCACCGCCGCCGACCACGACGACCGAGGCGCCGCGGCGCTCGCCGGTGGCGGCGATCTGGTCGAGGTAGCCCGTCATCCGGTCGCGGACGGCCAGGGCCTCGGCGCGGGTGTAGATCGGGTAGGCGTTCTCGGCCGCCCCGGGCACCCCGAAGTAGTTGGTGGTCACGCCGTTGGCGATGACGAGGTAGTCGTAGTGCAGGTCGGGCCCGAGGTCGAGGGAGATCGTCCGCGTGTCCGGGTCGATCGTCAGGACCTCGCCCTTGCGGAAGCGCGCGCCGGTGTGGGCGGCGAAGCCGCGGGCGCCGTAGGTGATGTCGCCGGGGTTCAGCGCGCCGGTGGCCACCTGGTAGAGCAGCGGCTGGAACGTGCTGTAGCTGTGCCGGTCGACGAGGGTGACGCGCACCGGCGCCTTGCGCAGGGCGCGGACGGCGGCGATGCCGGCGAACCCGGCACCGAGCACGACGACGTGCGGGCGCGGGTCGGCATCCGTGATCGACGTCCCCGTGGGCTCGCCCCGGGTGGACGGATCGGTGGTCATGGTGCCGTGCTCCTCTCGCGCTCGTGCCCGTCGGTGCTGGCCGGTTCGATTCAGGAACCGGACGACCGGGCCGTCGGGCGTTCTTCGGGGTCGTACCCTCCATCGTCCTCCACCACGCCGGAGGACAGGGGCCGAGGGCTCCCGGTCGGTTGTCGGCCCCCTCACAGGCGCCGGGCGGTCATCCCGCCGGCACCGGGCCGTCGTCGGGCACCGGCCCGACGGTCTCGGGCGGGTCCCGCCCGTCGTCGGTCTGCTGCGGCAGGAGCGGCGACACCGCGAGCGCGGAGATCCGCGCGCCGGCCGGGGCGACCTCCACCGCCCGCACTCCGGGCCGGGCGCGCAGGGCGGGGAGCGCGGCGGGGTCCGTCTCGACGACGAGGGCGACGACGCACGCGCAGCCGGCCGACAGGCGGGCCGACTCGGCGGCCGCCACCGCGGCCGGGCGACCCGAGGACGTCCGCGCCTGCTCCCCCGCCTGGTTGCCCGCCCGGGCCTCGGCGAGGCGGAGGGCCGCGACGGGGTCGACCGTGCCCGTGGCGTCGAGCGACACCCCGCGCAACGCCGTCTGCACCCGCGGCAGCGGCACCCGGAACACGGCCTCCCGGGCCGTCGCCCCGGTGCCCGCGACGGCCGCCGCCGCGCCGGGGAGATCCTGCTCGACCGCGAACTGCACCAGCGCGGGCCGCGGCCCGGGCGGTCCCGGCGGCACCACGGCGGCGCGCACCAGGTACCCCGTGACGGTCTCCCCCGGCGCCGGCCCGAGCCGGGCGGCGTCGGTGCTCCCGGGCACGCCCTGGGACGGCGTGCTGCCGGCCCCGGCCACCCACGCGGTCAGCAGGGCGATCACCAGCACGACGGCGAGCACGATCGCCACCGTCGGCCAACGCAGGACGGGCCCGTCGTCGGGCTCGTCCCCGGGCGTGTTCAGCTCGCCGCCCGCAGGGTCTCCAGCGCCCCCGCCAGGTCGGCGGGCGGCTCGCTGACGTACTCCACCCACCGGCCGTCGCCGGGGTGGTGGAAGCCGAGCCGGTGGGCGTGCAGCCACTGGCGGGTCAGGCCGAGGGAGCGGGCGAGCGTCGGGTCGGCGCCGTAGGTGATGTCGCCGACGCACGGGTGGCGCACCGCGGAGAAGTGCACGCGGATCTGGTGGGTCCGCCCCGTCTCGAGCTCGACCTCCAGCAGCGACGCGGCGCGGAACGCCTCGAGGGTGCGGTAGTGGGTCACGCTGGGCCGGCCGTCGGTGACGACGGCGAAGCGCCAGTCGTGCTTGGGGTGACGGTCGATCGGCGCGTCGATCGTGCCCTCGCTCGGGTCGGGGTGGCCCTGCACCACCGCGAGGTAGACCTTCGAGACGGTGCGCTCGCGGAACGCCTGCTTGAGCACCGAGTAGGCGCGCTCCGACTTCGCCACCACCATCACCCCGGTGGTGCCGGCGTCGAGCCGGTGCACGATCCCCTGGCGCTCGGCGGCGCCGGCGGTGGCGATCCGGATGCCCAGCGCGGCGAGCCCGGAGACGACGGTCGGGCCCGACCAGCCGGGGCTCGGGTGCACGGCAACACCGACGGGCTTGTCGACGACGACGATCTCGTCGTCCTCGTGCAGCACCACCAGGCCCTCGACGGCCTCGGCCGTGACGACGAGGGCGGCCTGCTCCGGCTCCGGGATCTCGACCTCGAGCCAGGCACCCGCGACCAGACGGTCCGACTTGCCGGCGGGCGCGCCGTCGAGCCGGACCGCGCCGTCCGACGCGAGCTCCGCGACGACGGTGCGCGAGAGGCCCAGCATCCGCGACAGCCCGGCGTCGAGCCGCATCCCGTCGAGCCCGTCGGGGACGGGCAGCGTGCGCAGGCTCATGCCGTCGCCCCGTCCCTCGTCGACGTGCCGTCGAGGTCGCGGCCCATCAGCGCGAGCAGCACGAGCAGCACCCCGCCGATCGTGATCGCGGAGTCGGCGACGTTGAACACCGGGAACCAGCCGACGGACACGAAGTCGACGACGTGGCCCTGCAGAGGCCCGGGTCCGCGGAAGAAGCGGTCGACGAGGTTGCCCAGCGCCCCGCCGAGCACCAGCCCGAGCGCCAGCGCCCACCCGCGCGAGCGCAGGCGCCGGGCGAACCGCACGATGCCGACGACGACCGCCAGCGCGACGAGCGTCAGCACCCAGGTCATGCCCGTCGCGAACGAGAACGCCGCGCCGGGGTTGCGGACCAGGGTGAACGACACGAGGTCGCCGATCAGCGGCACCCGCTCGCCGTCGGCCAGCCACGACACCATCACGATCTTGGTGACGAGGTCGAGGGAGATCACCACCGCCGCGATCACCGCGAGGGTGGCGAGCCGTCTCGGCGGGAGGTCCGGGGATGCCTCCGGCACGCTGTCCGGCTCGGTGGGTGCGCTGCTCACCGTCCCATCGTCCCAGGAGCCGTCCCGTCGTCGCCGTCCCGCCGCCGGCGCAGCGACGGGGACCCGCCGCTGTCGCCGCGCCAGCGCGCGAGACGCCCGGACCGGTCGACCGAGCGCAGGCGCTCCTCGGCAGCGGCCCGCGCGGTCTCGGTGGTGACGACGAGCAGCTGGTCACCCTCCTGGATGCGGCTCGCGTCCTGCGGCGTGAAGCTCGCGCCGTCGCGGACGACCAGGCTGAGCCCCGAGCCCTCGGGCAGGCGCAGCTCGCGGACGTAGACGCCGTGCATCTTCGACCCCTCGGGCACGGTCATCTGCAGGAGATCGGCGCGCAGGGTCTCCAGCGGCGCGGCGTCGACCTCGATCTGCTCGACCTTCGAGTCCCCGGCGAGCCCGAGGGCGCGGGCGACGAGCGGCAGCGTCGTGCCCTGCACCAGCACGAGCACCACGACGAGCACGAACACGGCGTCGACGAGGGCCTGGGCCCCGGGCAGGCCCTCGGTGAGCGGGATGAGGGCCAGCACGATCGGCACGGCCCCCCGCAGGCCCGCCCACGAGAGGAAGGCCTGCTCGCGCCACGGCACGCGCGCGAACGCGGCCGCCGCGACGACCGACAGCGGGCGGGCCGCGAACAGCAGCACCGCGCCGGCGATCAGCGCGGGGACGAGCGCGGCCCCCAGGCGGTCCGGGGAGACGAAGAGCCCGAGCAGCACGAAGAGCCCGATCTGGGCGAGCCAGCCCAGACCCTCGGCGAACGACCGGCTGCCCTCGCGGTGCGGCAGCGTCGAGTTACCGAGCACCAGGGCCGCGACGTAGGTCGCGAGCAGGCCCGAGGCGTGCAGGAGCTGCGCCGAGGCGAAGGCCAGGATGCAGACGGAGATCGTGGCCAGCGGGTAGAGCCCGGTGGCCGGCAGCGCGGCCCGGCGCAGGCCCAGCGCCCCCAGACGCCCGAGCGCGGCGCCGATCAGACCGCCCGCGACGAGCTCGTAGACCACCAGCAGCGGGTCGGTCCAGCTCAGCGCCGCCGTGGACGACAGCAGCACCACGGCGAGGAACACCGGGGCGTCGTTGAGGCCCGACTCCAGCTCGAGCGCGCCGACCAGCCGGCCCTTGAGGCCGAGGTTGCGCAGCACGCTGAACACCGCGGCCGCGTCCGTCGACGAGAGCACGGCGCCCCAGAGGAAGGCGATGCGCAGGTCGAGTCCGAGCAGCGCCCACAGGGCGAGCCCGGTGACACCGATGCTCACGGCCACGGCGATCGTCGAGAGCGCGACACCGAGGCCCAGGGCGGGGCGGACCGTCGTCCACCGGGTGGAGAGGCCGCCGTCGGCGAGGATCAGGACGAGGGCGGCGACGCCGAGTGCCTGGGTGAGGGCCGCGTCGTCGAACCGGATGCCCAGGCCCGATTCCCCCAGCGCCACCCCGATCGCGAGGTAGATCAGCAGCGAGGGCAGGCCGACGCGGGTGGACAGGCGCACCGCGAGCACGGAGACGAGGACGACGACCGCACCGACGCCGAGCAGGACGGGCAGATCGTCCACGTGGCGTATCCCCTCCCCTCCAGGAGGGCACGACCCTAGCGATGGCCGAGTGCCCGGTTCGCCCGGGATGTGGACGCGGTGAGCCGATTCACCGGCTCGTCGCGATCGTGCTGTGGTGTCTCAGAGGCGGGTCAGAGGTCGATCATCCGTCGATCATCGACGGGTGTCGGCGCTGCGGGGACCGGTGAGCGCCGCGACCGGCGTGCACCAGGAGCAGCCCGTGAACCCGAGCTCCACCGCCTCGGAGGCGGGCAGCGGGATGACCTCGCGGCCGTACAGGTAGCTGCAGCGGCCCAGGTGGAAGAGGGGTTCCTCGTCGATGACGAGGACCTCGTCGTCGTGCTCGGCCATCGCCTGGCGGGTGGCGTCGTCGACGACCTCCTCCTCCGGCTGGGACGCCGGCGGCGGGGGCGGCGGGGCGCTCGGTGCCCCACCGGGAGGCGGGCCACCAGCCGGCCCACCGGGCGGCGGACCACCGGGGGGACGCCCGGCGCCCTGAGGGGGCTGGCCCTGCGGAGACTGACCCTGCGGGGCCTGACCCGGGGGCGGTCCCTGCGGCGGCGGGCCGCCGTTGGCGGCGCCCGCGTCGGGCCGGCCCGCCGGAGCGGCACCGTCGGCCTGGACCTGCCGCATGCGGGCGAGGTCGTTCATGTCGAGGCGGGTGGTGGCCGCCTCGTCGCCGCCGGGCTGTCCGGGAGCCCCGCGGGACGGCGTGCCGCCCGGGGTGGACGGAGCGCCCGTCGGTGCCCGTCCGCCGCCGAGGCGCGCCTCGGCGGGGGTGCCGGGCATGGGGAGCGTCCCGAGCAGCCGGGACCCCTGGGGGGCGCCGGCGACGCGGGACGGCTCGGAGCCGGGACGGGCGTTGGTGGTGATCCAGCGCGCCGTCCGGTCCGTGCCGGGAGAGGCCTCCCCACCGCGGGTGGACGCCGCACCGGCCGCGATCGCGCCGCCGGCGAGACCGGCGGCGCCCGCCACCCCGGCGATGCGCCCGGCGTTGCCGTCGCGGTCGGTCTGCTCACCGGGCCGGCCCTGCGGGGCGGGACCGTTCTGCGTCAGGGCGCCCGGGGCGCCCTGGTCCGCTTGCTGACCCGGCCCTGCGGACCCGCACCTTGCTGACCCGGACCCTGCGGACCCGCACCTTGCTGACCCGGACCCTGCGGACCCTGTCCCTGGGGCCCCGTCCCGACGGCGACCGTGCCCGCGTCCTGCTGCGGACCGCGCCCGCCGGCCTGGACCGGGGGCACGGGCGCGCCCGGCGTGGATGCCGGACCGGCCGACGTCGGGGCCGCCGTCTCCGGGGAGCCCTGTCCCGGGCCCGAGGAGTGGGTTCCCGGGGCGAACCCGGAGGACGGCGAACTCGGCGTGGACGGTCCGGACGACCCCGACGCAGTGGACGAGGCACGAACGTCGTCGGTCGGGCGTCGGCTCTCCCGCTCCCGCTTACGCCGACGGACGACGTCGGCGATCAGCAGGGCGGCGGCCAGCACGCTGGCCACCACGGACCCCCAGGCCCACGTCGCCACCGAGGTGACGACGGCGACCACCAGGAGCCCGAAGGCGACCAGGACGCAGAGAAGGACGAGGAGCAGCAACGGTCGGACTCCTACCTCAGGGCGACTCGGGGCCTCTCACCCGCGCCACCTCCGAGGAGGTGGCGCGGGCCGCGGCGTCCCTAGCTGCCGGCTTCGGCCCGCGAGCCGTAGCCGCTGGTCGCGTATCCGCCGGTGCCGTTGCGGCCGTTGTCCGGCGCGGCGGAACCGCGGCCGTCCAGGTCGCGCAGCTGCGACTCGAGGTAGGTCTTGAGACGGGTGCGGTACTCGCGCTCGAAGGTGCGGAGCTCGTCGATCTTCTTCTCGAGCCCGCCCTTCTGCTGCTCGATGAGGCTGATCGTCTCGTTGTGCTTGCGCTGCGCGTCGCGCTCGAGGGTCGAGGCCTTGTCACGGGCCTGCCGCTCGAGGGTCTCCGCGCGGGTGCGCGCGTCGTTCAGCATCGTCTCGGCGCGCGTGCGGGCCTCGTTGACCATGCTGTCGGACTTGGTGCGCGCCTCGGAGAGCAGCTGCTCCGACTTGGTGCGCGCGTCCGTGAGCATGCCGTCGGCCTCGGACTTGGCCTCGGCGGTGAGCCGGTCGGCCATCTCCTGGGCGAGCCCGAGCACCTTCGCGGCCTGCACGTGGTGGTCGCCACCGTTGGCGGCGGCACCCTGGCCACCCTGCTCGGACATGCCGAAGGGCGGGGGCACGACGGTCTGCTGCGTCTGCTGCGTCTGCGGCATCTGCTGCTGCTGGGGCTGCTGCGGCGGCATCGGCTGCTGCACGGTGCGCGGCGCGTCCTCCACGGGCCGGCTCGGCGGCGGCGCCGAGACCTGCGTGGCCGGACCCGAGCCCTGGCTCGGTGCAGCGGCAGCCTTGCTGCGCGCGTCGTCGAGATCGGCGTGGGCCGTCGAGAGCTGCTGCTCGAGCTGCTCCACCTGCTCGCGCAGGTCGTTGTTCTCTTCCAGCAGCCGGCCGAGCTCGGCCTCGACGAGGTCGAGGAACGCGTCGACCTCGTCCTCGTTGTAGCCACGTTTCCCGATCGGTGGCTTGCTGAACGCGACGTTGTGAACGTCGGCGGGGGTCAGCGGCATCGGATCTCCTCAAGCACTCCTCGGCTGCGGAACCCCAGGTACCTCGGGCTCTTCGAGCTCCGCCACTCGCAGAGTATGACCGCTGCGAGCGACAGAACCATAATGGACGGGTCCAGTGACGCGCTGCCCTCGACGCCCGAATGGTGACGCAGCGCCACGAGCGGGCCCCCGGAAACCCACAGACCTACCGATTCTCAGGTCGGAGGGCGATCCGCCGGTCGGGTCGTGACGTTCCGTGTCCCTCTACGTGCGGTGACAGGAGCGGATCCTGGGACCGCCGGGGCCGGAGGGCAGCCGGGAGCCCTCGAGAGCGCGCTCGGCGCACAGGAACGCCCATCCGGCGCGCCGGAAGTCCCGTCGCCCGATCGGCCGCGTGGCGCGGCCGTGCGTGGCCCTCGGGGCGCCGCACACCCCGTCCATCGCTCCGGCCGGCGCGGATGTGACGCCCGACGCCCCGGCGATCTTCTCAGGTCCTCTCAGGAGATCTCTCAGGAGGTCGAGGCGTAGTTCTTCTCGGCCAGCTTCCGACGGTCCGACGCGGACACCTCGACGTTCGGCGGTGAGAGCAGGAACACGCGGTTGGTGACCTTCTCGATGGAGCCGCGCAGGGCGAAGGCGAGGCCGGCGGCGAAGTCGACGAGGCGCTTGGCGCCCGCATCGTCCATCTCCGTGAGATTCATGATCACCGGAATGCCGTCGCGGTAGCGCTCACCGATGAGCCGCGCCTCGTTGTAGCTCTTGGGCTGCAGCGAGGTGATCTCGGCGGGCCCGCTCGCCGGGTCGGGGTCGGCCGCGACCGACGGCACCGCCGTCGGGCCCTTCACGGCCGGGGTGGCGGCGGTGTCGGACGACGAGGACGCCGTGGACGACGCCTGGCCGGACGAGCCGGTGGAGGCGGCCGACGACAGCGACGGCGGGGTGCGGTGGGTGGTGGGGCGCACCGAGGTGTGGCTCGGCCCGGTGTTGTGGGCCCAGCTGCGGCCGCGACCGGCCCGCGACACCGTCTCGGTGGCGGGCTCCTCCTCGCGGCGGACGTCCTCGCGGCGGATCTCCGTGACCTCCGGGTCGCGTGGGCGCGGCGTCCGGCGCTCCTCGTACCGGTCGTACCGGTCGTAGCGCTCCTGGTCGTCACGGTCCTCGCGGTCGTCGCGGCGGCTGCGGCCGTACCGGTCGTAGCCACCGTCGCGGTCGTCGAACCGGTCGTCGAAGCGGTCCGCAGCGTAGCGCTGGCGGTCGGCCGGGTGCCGGTCCCCGGTGTGCCGGTCGACGGGGCGACGGTCACGCTCGGAGTCGTACCGGTCGTCGTCGTAGCCGTCGTACGAGTCCAGCTCGTCGGCCGGGACCATGCCGAAGTAAGCCTTCACTCGGTGCAGAGTGGTCATGGCGGTCTCCCCTGTCCGACGGGGACCCCGCGCCCCGTGCAGCGCATGAGTCACATCCGTGTCGTTCACTCACAGGGGACGCTAGCTCACCGCCGCCCGAGCAACGCCGTTCCGACACGCACGACCGTCGACCCGTACTCGACGGCTGCCTCCAAATCCCCGGACATCCCGGCCGACAGCGTCATCGCACCCGCGTGCGTCGCGCGCACCCCCTGCGCGACCTCCCACACCGTGGCGAAGGCCTCGCGCGGCTCGACGTCCTGCGGCGCCACCGCCATCACCCCGCCCAGCCGCAGGTGCGCGCAGGCGGCGACGCGGTCGGCCAGGCCTGGGACCTCGTCGACCGGCGTCCCGCCGCGGTCGGGGTCGGCGTCGACGCTCACCTGCACGAGGACCTCGAGCGGCGTGGTCCGCTCCCCCGCATCGAACGCGGCCGCGGCGGCGCGCTCGAGCGCGTCGACGAGGCGGCCGGAGTCGACCGAGTCCACGGCGTGCGCCCACCGCGCCACCGACCGCGCCTTGTTGCGCTGCAGGCGACCCACGACGTGCCAGTGCGCCGCGACGTCCGGGCGCAGGGCGGTGAGCTCGGCGGCCTTCGCCGCGCCCTCCTGCTCCTTGTTCTCCCCGAAGGCCGTCAGCCCGAGGTCGGTGAGCAGCGCGACGTCCTCGGCGGGCCAGGTCTTGGTGACGGCGAGCAGCCCGACCTCGGCGGGGTCCCGCCCCGCGGACCGGGCGGCCGCCGCGACGCGCTCGCGCACGGCGGCCAACGACCCGGCCAGCTCCGCGCGCCGCTCGCCACCGTCCGACGCACTCGTCGCGGCCTCGGTCACGGCCGCGGGTACTCCCACCACGTCACCGCGGCGAGCCGGCCCGTGGTCCCGCCGGTGTGCACAGCGCGGCGGTGGCTGAACAGCTGGTCGTCCTCGAAGGTGCAGCGCGTGTCGGTGTCGACGCGGGTGACGCCCAGCTCGGCCAGCGAGCGGCGCAGGCCGGCGCGCAGGTCGAGGCCGGGGGTGCCGACCCGCGTGGTGGCGGCGCTGCCGGGCAGCGCGGCCTCCACCTCGTCGCGCATCCCCGCCGGGACCTCGTAGCAGAGGCCGCAGACCGCCGGACCGAGGAGGACCTCGACGTGCTCGGTCTCGGCGCCGAGCTCCGTCATGGCCTCGAGCGTGCGCGCGAGGATCCCGTCGGCCGCCCCGCGCCGCCCGGCGTGGGCGGCGCCGACGACGCCGGCCGTGGGGTCGGCGAACAGCACGGGCACGCAGTCGGCCACGACGACGGCCAGCGCGAGGCGCGGCCGATCGGTGACGAGCGCGTCCGCCGTCGGGGTGGGGCCGTCGGCCGAGGTGACGGTCGCGACGTCGGTGCCGTGCACCTGGTTCATCCACGCCACGCGCTCGGGACCCAGGCCGATTCCCTGCCCGAGGCGGCGGCGGTTGGCGGCGACGGCCGTCGGGTCGTCGCCGACGTGGTCGCCGAGGTTGAACGAGTCGTACGGCGCCGCCGACCGGCCGCCCGCGCGGGTGGTGACCACCCGGCGGATCCGGACCGGCGGCGCGCTCTCGTCCCGGGGATCCCGGGGACGCGCGGGACTGCTGCTTCCGGAGCGGACCGCCACTCCCTCAGCGTCTCATGAAGGAGGGGACGTCCACGTCGTCCTCGTCCGCGCTGCGGGCGGACGGCGCCTCGCGCGGCGGGGTGGTCGAGGAGCCCTCGGTGGCGGTGGACGCCGCGGGGGCGGTGGCCGTGGCCGCCGGAGCTGCCGGGGAGCCGTTGGACCCGTTGCCCGAGGAGGCGGCCGCCGGTGCCGGGGTCTCCGCCGGACGCTCCACCGACGCGCGGTCGACGGCCGGCGTCGAGCCGGGCACCGTCGGGGCCGCCGACACCGCGGGCGACGGCCCGCCGACGTGGGAGACGTGCGAGGGGTGGGTGCCGGCCGGCGGCCGCTGGACCTGACCGGCCTGGGCGCTCGCGGTGGACGTCGACGAGCCCGACGTCGACCCGAGGGCCTGGGGCTCGAGCTTCTTGTGCGTCGGGGACCCGGAGTCGAAGCCCGCGGCGATGACGGTCACGCGGACCTCGTCGCCCAGCGAGTCGTCGATGACCGTCCCGAAGATGATGTTCGCCTCGGGGTGCGCAGCCTCCTGGACCAGCGACGCCGACTCGTTGATCTCGAACAGGCCGAGGTCCGAGCCGCCGGCGATCGAGAGCAGCACGCCGTACGCGCCGTCCATCGACGCCTCGAGCAGGGGCGAGTTGATCGCCTTGCCGGCCGCCTCGACCGCGCGGTTCTCCCCGCGTGCCGCGCCGATGCCCATCAGCGCGCTGCCCGCCCCGCTCATGACGCTCTTGACGTCGGCGAAGTCGAGGTTGATCAGACCCGGCGTGGTGATCAGGTCGGTGATGCCCTGGACACCGGAGAGGAGCACCTCGTCCGCGCTGCGGAAGGCGTCCATCAGCGAGAGGCCCACGTCGCCCAGCTGCAGGAGGCGGTCGTTGGGGATGACGATCAGCGTGTCGCACTCGTTGCGGAGCTCGGTGATGCCGTTCTCGGCCTGCGTGGCGCGGCGCTTGCCCTCGAAGTTGAAGGGCCGCGTGACGACGCCGATCGTCAGGGCTCCGAGCTTGCGGGCGATGCTCGCGACGACGGGCGCGCCGCCGGTGCCGGTGCCGCCGCCCTCGCCCGCGGTCACGAAGACCATGTCGGCCCCCTTGAGGACCTCCTCGATCTCCTCGCGGTGGTCCTCGGCGGCGCGACGGCCGACGTCCGGGGCCGCGCCGGCGCCGAGACCGCGGGTGAGCTCGCGACCGACGTCGAGCTTGACGTCGGCGTCGGACATCAGCAGCGCCTGTGCGTCGGTGTTCACCGCGATGAACTCGACGCCCTTGAGGCCGACCTCGATCATGCGGTTGACGGCGTTGACGCCGCCACCACCGATGCCGACCACCTTGATCACGGCCAGGTAGTTGTGCGGGGGCGTCATGAGTTCGCCTTTCGTGCGGGGTCTGGCGGCGGTCGTCGTCCGGGTCCGGCGTGTCGCAACCCTCGACCTCGAGTGGAGGTTTATGTTGAGGGGCCGCTGTCCGACGTGCGCACGGTAGGCAGGCGTGGCACGGCATTTCCATGAGGCGCGCCGGGCGTGTCCGCACCTCACGTCACCCACTCGCCGGACGGTCGACACTCTCGAGTGCTCCTCGAGGGTTGTCAGCGCACCACCGCGAGGTCGGGCGTCGAGACGTCGTACGCCACGCCCGGGCGGGTCAGCAGGGCGGCGAGGACCGCGGCCTTGCGCTCGTTGTCCGCGTCGGCGCCCCAGCGGACCTCGCGGTCGCCGGTGAGCACGAAGCCGACGTCGAAACGGCCGTTGGCGCGCACCTCGACGACGTCGGCCCGCAGCGCCGCGGGCAGGGCCACGACCACGTCGGCGGCGGCCCGTGTGCCCGGCTCGTCGGGCGACGGGATCATGCCCGGCGGCAGCGTGAGAGCGGGGACGCCCGGCGGGCGCTCGGGCATCGTGCGGTACCCGAAGCCGGTGGCGTCGACCAGCAGCACCCCGCCGGCGGGCGAGGGGGCCGCGAGCACCGGCTCGCGCTCGGTCACCGAGACGACGAGGGTCCCCGGGTAGTCGCGGGACACGTCGACCGACGCGATCCGGGGCAGGGTGCGCACGTCCGCCGCCACGTCGTCGCCGTCGAGCCAGAGCAGCGAGGTTCCCGGCGCGACGGCCGCGGCCGCGCGCACCGCCTCGACCTGGTCGGGTGCCGCCCCGACGACCTCGACGGCGCGGACGTCGAGCAGGGGCGACCAGACGGTGAGCCACACGAGCAGCGCGACCAGCACGAGCCCCGCGGCGAGTCCGGCCCACAGGCTCCGGCGGCGGCGCGCCGGACGGGACACCGGGGCGCGGGCGACCCGCTGGGCGCGTCCCGGGGACCCGGCGGCGGCACCCGACGGCCGGGCGCCTGCGCCACCGGTCCGGCGCTGCCGCGCCCGCTCCTGGCGCTCGGCGCCGTCGGCGCGAGCCGTCCGTTCGGGGCGATCTCCCCGGCCCGCCCGTCCCGACCGGCCCGCCCGACCCGGGCGTCCGGTGGAGCGGGCCGGACCGGTCACCGCGGCTCGATCCCCGGGGGCACGCCGGGCTCGGCCTGGTCGACGCGGCGCTCCAGCTCGGAGATCACTTCGGGACCGAGGACGGTGATGTCGCCCGCCCCCATGGTGACGACGAGGTCGCCGGGACGGGCGAGATCGGCGAGCAGCGCCGGGACCTGCCCCCAGGAGGGCTCGTAGTGCACGTGCTCGGGCGGCAGCGTGAGCTGGCGGGCGATGAGCTCGCCGTTGACGCCGGGCTCGGGCTGCTCGCGGGCGCCGTACACGTCGAGCACCACGACCTCGTCGGCCAGCGACAGGGCCGCGCCGAACTCGGCGGCGAAGTCGCGGGTGCGCGAGTAGAGGTGCGGCTGGAAGGCCACGATCAGCCGCCCGGTCCCGCCGAGCACCGGGCGGGCGGCGCGCAGCTGGGCCGCGACCTTGGTGGGCGCGTGGGCGTAGTCGTCGTACACCCGCACCCCGTCGGCGCTGCCGCGGAACTCGAAGCGCCGGCGCACCCCGTCGAAGCCGGCGAGACCGTCGAGCAGCCCCGTCAAGGGAGCGCCGAGGTCGAGGCCCGCGAGCAGGGCGGCGCAGGCGTTGAAGGCCTGGTGCTCGCCGGGGACGGCGAGGCGCAGCTCGATCTCCTCCCCCGCCACCGCGAGCCGCAGCACCCCGAGCGCGCCCTCGGCGCGGTAGTCGAGCACGTGCGCGTCCTCGGGGCCGGTCGCGGTGCGCCCGTAGCGGCGCACCCGCACGCCCGCCTCCTCCGCGCGGACACCGAGCGCGGCGGCGCCCGGGTCGTCGGCGCAGATCACGAGGGCCCCGCCCGGCTCGATCCGCGCGGCGAAGGCGTCGAAGACCGCGACGTAGGCCTCGACCGTGCCGTGGTGGTCGAGGTGGTCGGGCTCGACGTTGGTGACGATCGCGACGGCCGGCGAGTAGGCGAGGAACGAGCCGTCGCTCTCGTCGGCCTCGGCGACGAAGACGTCGCCCAGGCCGTGGTGCGCGCTCGACCCCGACGACAGCAGGTCGCCGCCGATCATGAACGACGGGTCGGTGCCGCAGGCCTGCAGCGCGACGACGAGCATCGACGTGGTCGACGTCTTGCCCGCGCTGCCCGACACGCACGCGGCGCGGTGGTCGGCCATGAGCTCGGCGAGCACCGCGGAACGGTGGAGCACCGGGATGCCGCGCGCGGCGGCCTCGAGCAGCTCGGGGTTGTCGGGGTCGGCCTGGTGCACAGCCTTCGTCGTGACGAGGCAGGTGGGCCCGCCGGGCAGGAGGTCGAGGTTGTGGGCGTCGTGACCGACCGCGACCTCGGCGCCGAGCGCCCGGAGCGCCAGCACCGCGCGCGAGTCCTTGGCGTCGGACCCGGACACCATCGCCCCGCGCGCCAGCAGGATGCGCGCGATCCCGCTCATCGCCGCGCCGCCGGCCCCGATGAAGTGCACCCGCGAGAGCAGGCGGGGCAGGGGCGGCACGGCGGAGTCGGCAGCGGGGTCGGTCGCGGGGTGGTGCTGCTCCACCTGGTCCGTCGGGGTCATGTCCGGGTCCTCCCGCTCACGCTCGCGCCCGCTGCCTCGAGCACCCTGGCGGCCAGTGTCTCGTCCGCCCCCGCGTGCCCCGAACGCCGGGCCGCCGCCGCGGTGGCGGCGAGCCGGTCGGGGTCGCCGACGAGGCCGGTGACCAGGGAGGAGACCGTCTCGCCGGTCAGGTCGGCGTCGGCGACGAGCATGCCGCCGCCGGCGTCGACCACCGGGCGGGCGTTGAGCGCCTGCTCCCCGTTGCCGTGCGGCAGGGGGACGTAGATCGCGGGGAGCCCGACCGTCGACACCTCGGCGACGGTCATCGCGCCCGCGCGGCACAGCGCGACGTCCGCGGCGGCGTAGGCGAGGTCCATCCGCTCGAGATAGGGGACGGGGTGGTACCCGGGCGCCTCGACGGCTGGCGCGTTCTTCGGCCCGTGGGCGTGGAGCACCGACACCCCCGCCGCGGTGAGCGCCGGGACCGCCGCGGTCACGGCCTCGTTGAGCGACCGCGCACCCTGCGAGCCCCCGAACACCAGCAGCACGGGCCCCTGCGGGTCGAGCCCGAAGTGCGCGCGGGCCTCGGCGCGCAGCCCGGCCCGGTCGAGCTCGGTGATCTCGCGGCGCAGCGGGATGCCGATGACCTCCGCCCCGGCCAGCCCGCTGCCCGGCACCGCGGCGCACACCGCCTTCGCGAAGCGGGCGCCGACCTTGTTGGCCACGCCGGCGCGGGCGTTGGCCTCGTGCACCACGATCGGCAGGCGCATCGACGCCGCGGCCAGGTAGGCGGGCAGGGAGACGTAGCCGCCGAAGCCGACGACGACGTCGGCGCCCACCTCCCGCAGCACCGCGCGGGTGCGGCGCACCGAGCGGACCACGCGGAGCGGCAGCTTCGCGAGGTCGAGGTTCGGCTTGCGGGGCAGCGGCACCGGCGGGATCAGCTCGAGCGGGTAGCCGCGCGCCGGGATCAGGCGGGTGTCGAGACCCCGTTCGGTGCCGAGCGCCGTGACCCGGGCGTCCGGGCGCAACCGGCGCACCGCGTCCGCGGTGGCCAGGGCCGGTTCGACATGGCCGGCGCTGCCGCCGCCCGCCACCACCACCGAGGGCTCGTTCGACGTCATGCCCCCATCGTCCGGGGCCGCCCCGGGCGCGTTCACCGGCCCCCTCCCCGGGGTCCGTCCCGTCGCGCCGGCCGGTCGGTCGCGGCGGCGCGCGGCAGGCTCGGCTCGGGAAGCCGCAGGGCCCGGGCGAGACGTCCCTGCCCGTGGGCGCGAAGGGCCGCGGCCGCCTCGGGCTCGTGCCGGGCGAAGTTGGCGAGCAGGCCGCCGGACAGCAGCGCGAGCGCCAGCGACGTGCCGCCCGAGGACACCAGCGGCAGCGGGATGCCGGTGACCGGCAGCAGCCCGACGACGTAGCCGATGTTGATGCAGGCCTGCGCCACCAGCCAGACGGTGAGCGTCGAGGCGACGACGCGGATCCACGGGTCGACGCTGCGCGCGGCGATCCGCAGCCCGACGTAGGCGAGCGTGGCGAACAGGGCGATCACCGCGCCCGCCCCGACGAACCCCAGCTCCTCGCCGATGATCGCGAAGATGAAGTCGTTGTCGGCGTTGGGCAGGTAGTCCCACTTCGCCCGCCCCTGCCCCAGGCCCGCGCCGAACAGGCCGCCGTCGGCGAGCGAGTACAGCGCCTGGCGCGCCTGGTAGGCCGGGCCGAGCGGGTCGGCCGTGTCCGGGTTGAGGAACGCGGTGATCCGGCTCTGCCGGTAGGTGGCGACGACGCCGAGCACCACCGAGGCCACGACGCCGCTCGAGACGATGAACGCCATCAGGCCCAGCGGCGCGCACGCGAACCACAGCAGGGCGAAGACGATGATCATGAGTGAGATCGTCGTGCCGAGGTCGGGCTGGGCGAGCACGAGCACGAGCACCAGCAGCGCGACGGGCAGCAACGGCAGCAGCGCCGCGCGCCAGGTCTTCGGGTGCGGGCGGTGGCGGACGAGGACGTGCGCCCCCCAGAGCGCCAGCGCGATCTTCGTGAGCTCCGAGGGCTGCAGCGAGAGCCCCGCGACGCGGAACCAGCTGCGCGAGCCGTTGACCACGGCGCCGAGGCCCGGCACGAGCACGAGGACCAGCAGCACCAGGCAGCCCGCGAGCAGCCACGGGCTCGCCGCCCGCAGGTGCCGGGGCGGGACGCGCAGGCCGATCCAGAACAGGACGAGCCCGATCATGGCGAACACGGACTGCCGGAAGAACACGCCGTAGGACGACCCGCCTGCGGCGTACGCCGACACCGCGGACGCCGACAGCACCATGACCAGCCCGAGGGCGGTGAGCAGCCCGAACACCGCGAGCACGAGGTGCAGGGAGGTCAGCGGGCGTTCGAGCCACTGGTGCAGGGCCGTCCGGGCCTGGGCCAGGACGCCCGGACGGGCCGGGCGCTGCCGTGGCCGCCGGGCCGGCGCGCTCACGCTGCGCCGCCGGGCCCGCTCACGGTCTCGGGGGCGGGATCCGGGTCGGGGGGCGACGCCGCCCCGTGCGGGCCCACTTCGCCGGCGACGCTGCGCGCGGCGGCGGCGAACGCGTCGCCGCGCGCCGCATAGTCGCGGAACATGTCCATGGACGCCGCGGCGGGGGCGAGCAGCACGGTGTCGCCGGGCCCGGCCAGGGTGGCGGCGGCCCGGGCCGCCCTGGTCATGCCGCGCATGCCCGCGTCGGGGTCCTGCCGGTCGTCGCTCACCGGCCCATCGTCACCCCCGCCCACGTCGAGGACGGGGACCTCGGGGGCGTGTCGCGTCAGCGCGGCGTGGACACGGTCGCGGTCGCGGCCCAGGACGACGGCCCCGGCGAGCCGGTCGCGGTGGGCGACGACGAGCTCGCCGACGTCGGCACCCTTGAGCAGGCCGCCCGCCACCCAGACGACGCGGGGGTGCGCGGCGAGGGACGCGGCGGCGGCGTGCGGGTTGGTGGCCTTCGAGTCGTCGACCCACCGGACCCCGCCCGCCTCGGCCACCACGGCACCGCGGTGCGGGCCGGGGGCGACCGCGCGCAGACCGGCGGCGACCGCCTCGGGCGCCACCCCGTGCGCGCGGGCCAGAGCGGCCGCGGCCAGGGCGTTCAGCTCGCCGGGCGGGCCGGGCGGGGCGACGTCGGCGATCTCCGCCAGGACGACCCCGTCCCCGAACGCCCGGTCCACGAGGTGCCCGTCGACGATCCCCAGCTCGCCCGGGCCGGGCTCGCCGCGGGAGAAGCCGACGTGGCGCGGCGCCGGCGAGGCGATCAGCAGCGCGGCGGCCTCGCGGTCGTCGAGGCCCGCGACCGCGACGTCGCCGCGCAGCACCCGGGCCTTCGCGGCGCCGTAGGCGGCCATCGAGCCGTGCCAGTCGAGGTGGTCCTCGGCGAGGTTGAGCACCGCCCCGGCGAAGGGGCGCACCGACGGCGACCACTCGAGCTGGAAGCTCGACAGCTCCACGGCCAGGACCCGGTGGCCCGCCCGCAGCGCGTCCACGACGGGCAGCCCGATGTTGCCGCAGGCGACGGTGTCCTCCCCCGCCGCGCGCAGGATCGCCTCGAGCATCGTCGTGGTGGTGGTCTTGCCGTTGGTGCCGGTGACCGCGAGCCAGCGCGGCGGGCCGTCCGGGCAGATCGCCGGGTCCTCGCCCAGCCACCAGGCGAGCTCCGGCTCGCCGACCATCGGCACCGACGCCGCGCGGGCCGCCAGCGCCAGCGGCGAGTCGGTGCGGAACCCGGGGCTGGTCACGACGAGGTCGCACCCGTCGGGCAGCGCGGCGAGCTCCCGCGTGCGGGCCACCGGACGGTCGCCGAGCTGGTCCAGCTGCGCCCGGTCGCCGTCGGCGACGGTCACCGTGGCGCCGAGGTGCAGCAGCACGTCGACGACGGAGACGCCGGTGCGCCGCGCGCCCGCGACGAGCACGTGCCGGTCGGACCAGCTAGCCACCAGAGGCTGCCAACCACTCGCTGTAGAACAGACCCAGCCCCAGCGCGCAGCAGATCGCCGCGAGCAACCAGAACCGGATGATCACCGTGGTCTCGGCCCAGCCCGCGAGCTCGAAGTGGTGGTGGAACGGGGCCATACGGAACGGTCGCCGTCGCGTCGTGCGGAAGACGGCGACCTGCAGCACCACCGACAGCGCCTCGACGACGAACACGCCGCCCAGGACGACGAGCAGCAGCTCGGTGCGGGTCACCATCGACAGCCCGGCGAACAGCCCGCCGAGCGCCAGCGAGCCCGTGTCCCCCATGAAGATGCGGGCGGGCGCCGCGTTCCACCACAGGAAGCCGATGCACGCGCCCATCGCCGCGGCCGCCACGAGCGTCACGTCGAGCGGATCTCGCACCTGGTAGCAGCCGGCCTCGATCTGCATCCCGCAGGCGTTGCGGAACTGCCAGAACGACACGATCAGATAGGTGGCCAGCACCATCGCCGACGTGCCGGCGGCGAGGCCGTCGAGCCCGTCGGTGAGGTTCACGGCGTTCGACCACGCCGTCACCACGAGGTAGCAGAAGACGACGAACCCGACCGCGCCGAGGCTGACCACCGCGATGTCGCGGACGAACGACAGGTTCGGCGACGCCGGCGTCAGCCCCTGTTCGTCCGGGAACTGCAGCGCGAGCACGCCGAACAGCACGGCCGTGACGAGCTGGCCGACCAGCTTCGCGGTCTTGTTCAGGCCCAGGTTGCGCTGCCGCCGGATCTTGATGAAGTCGTCGAGGAAGCCGACGACCCCCAACGACGTCATGAGCATGAGCACGAGCAGGCCGGACGCCGAGATCGCGACGTCCCCGACCAGGTGCGCGACGAGGTAGCCCGCCCACACCGCCACGAGGATCGCGACGCCACCCATCGTCGGGGTGCCGCGCTTGCCGCGGTGGCTCTGCGGCCCCTCCTCGCGGATCTCCTGGCCGAACCCCTGCTTGATGAACAGCCGGATCACGTACGGGGTCAGCAGGATCGACACGGCCAGCGCGACACCGGCCGCGACCAGCACGCCCCTCATCGGGCTCCTCTCCCCTGCACCAGCACCTCGGCCACCCGCTCCAGACCGGCCGACCGGGACGCCTTCACCAGGACGACGTCGCCCGGCGCGACACCGGCGCTGATCATGTCGGCCGCCGCCGCGGCGTCGGGCACCAGGTGGGAGTCGACACCGCCCGCGGCCGCGGCCTCGTGCAGCGCCGCGACCGGGCCGTCGCCCCCGACCACGACGAGCCGCTGCACGCCGGTGCGGGCGACCTCGCGGCCGAGCTCCGTGTGCGCCCGCGGCGCGTCGTCACCGAGCTCGGCCATGACGCCGAGCACCGCGGTGTGGCGCCCGCCCATGGCGGCGAGCGTCGCCAGCGCGGCGCGCATCGACTCCGGGTTCGCGTTGTAGGCGTCGTTGAGCACGCGGACGCCGTCGGGACGCTCGGTGAGCTCCATGCGCCAGCGCGAGCGGGGCGCCGCGGTGGCGAGGCGCGCGGCGACGGTGTCGAGGTCCAGGCCCGACTCGAGCGCCACGGCCGCCGCGGCGAGCGCGTTGTCGACGTGGTGGGCGCCGTGCAGCCCGAGGGTCACCGGCGTCTCGCCCACGGGCGTGACCAGCCGGAACGTCGCGCGCCCGGCGTCGTCGAGGTGCTCGTCGACCGCGCGGACCGTCGCCGCGGGCGCCCGACCGGTGTGGACCACGCGCGCTGCCGTGCGCTGCGCCATGGCTGCCACCACCGTGTCGTCGGCGCCGAGGACGGCCACACCGTCAGCCGGCAGGGCCTCGACCAGCTCGCCCTTGGCCTGCGCGATCGCCTCCCGCGAGCCGAACTCGCCCAGGTGGGCCGAGCCGACGTTGAGGACGACGCCGATCCGCGGCGGCGCGACCCGGCACAGGGCCGCGACGTGGCCGGGCCCGCGGGCGGAGAGCTCGAGGACGAGGTGACGGGTCTCGGGCGTGGCGCGCAGCGCGGTCCAGGGGTGCCCGAGCTCGTTGTTGAACGAGCCGGGTGGGGCGACGGTCGGGCCGGCGGCTTCCAACAGGTGCGCGGTGAGGTCCTTGGTCGACGTCTTGCCCGACGAGCCGGTGATGCCGACGACCGAGAGGCCAGCCCCGGATCCGATCGTGGAGCTCAGGGTGTCGACGACGTGGCGCGCGAGCGCGGCGAGACCGGCCAGCACCCCGGCCCCGGCGCCGTCGGCGTCCGCCGCGAGCACGTACGAGCTGGAGGTGCCCGACACCGGCGGCACGATCACGGCAGGCGCATCGACCTCACGGGCGGCGAGCACACCGGCGGCGTCGGCCGCCACGGCGGCGGCCGCGAAGTCGTGCCCGTCCACCCGCTCGCCGGGCAGGGCGACGAACAGCCCGCCCGCGGTGACGGCGCGCGTGTCGAACTCGACGGAGCCGGTGATCCGCTCGTCGCCCGAGGCGCGGTGCAGCCGTCCGCCGGTGACGCGGGCGATGTCGGCGAGGGTCAGCTCGATCACCGGGGACCACCGGCTCGCAGCGCTCGCTCGAGTTCCTCGACGTCCGAGAACGGGAGCTTCTCGGCCCCCACCTGCTGGCCGGTCTCGTGGCCCTTGCCGGCGATCACGACGACGTCGCCGGGGCGCGCCCCGGCCACGGCCGCGGCGATGGCGGCGCGCCGGTCGCCGATCTCGTCGACCAGGGCGTCGGGCACCTCGCGGGCGCCGTCGAGCACCGCGGCGCGGATCGCGGCCGGGTCCTCGGTGCGGGGGTTGTCGTCGGTGACCCAGAGGTGGTCGGAGAGCTGGGCGCCCAGCCGGCCCATCACCGGGCGCTTGGCCCGGTCGCGGTCACCGCCGCAGCCCAGCACCGTGAGCACGCGCCCGCCGGTCTCGGCGGCCTGGGCGCGCAGAGTCTCGAGCAGGGCGCCGACCGCGGCCGGCTTGTGCGCGTAGTCGACGACGGCGAGGAACGGCTGGCCGGCCTCGACGCGCTGCATGCGCCCGGGCACCCGGACCTGCGCGAGCCCGCGCGCGAGCACGGCGGGGTCCTGCCCGGCGGCGTGCCCGCAGGCGAGGGCGAGCAGCGCGTTGGTGACGTTGAAGGCGCCGGGCAGCCGCAGGGTGACCGGCAGCGCGAGCCCGTCCGGACCGTGCGCGGTGAACCGCTGCGTGCCGTCCGGCAGGGCGACGACGTCGGTGGCGTGCCAGTCGGCGTCGGGGGTGCCGACGGTGACCGTCCCCTCGCGGACAAGCCGCTGCCCCCACGCCGAGTCGATGCAGACCACCTCGACCGCGGAGCGCCCGTCGAACAGGCGGGCCTTGGCCGCGAAGTAGTCCTCCATGTCGGCGTGGAAATCGAGGTGCTCCGCCGAGAGGTTGGTGAACGCCCCGACCGCGAACCGGGTGCCGGCGACGCGACCGAGGCTCAGCGCGTGGCTGGAGACCTCCATGGCGACGTGCGTGGCGCCCTCGTCGACCATCGTCGCGAGCAGGGCCTGCAGGTCGGGTGCCTCGGGCGTCGTGAAGGCCCTATCGGTGTGCTTGCCCGGATGCAGCCGACGACCGCCCAGGCGGGTCTCGACGGTGCCGATCAGCGCGGTGCTCGCCCCGGCCGCCGCCAGCGCGGCCTCGAGCAGGTAGACGGTCGTCGTCTTGCCGCTGGTGCCGGTCACGCCGAGGACATCGAGGCGCGTCGAGGGGTCGCCGTAGATCCGTGCCGCGGCGGGCCCGATCGCGGCACGGGGGACGGGGTGCACGAGGACGGGGACGGCGGCCTCGCGCAGCACCGGGCGGGCGGCACCGTCGGCGTCGGTGAGGACGGCCGCGGCGCCGCGGGCCAGCGCGTCGGCCGCGAAGTCGGCGCCGTGGGCGCGGCTGCCGGGCAGGGCCGCGAACAGGTCGCCGGGACGCACCTCGTGCGCACGCAGCGTGGCCCCGGTGAGCCGGGCGTCGCCGTCGCCGACGATCTCCACGGAGCCGGTCTCCCGCAGCCGGGCGACCACCTCGGTGACCGTCACGGGTGTGACGCGCAGGGGGCGCAGAGGGCCGTCCTCGAGGTCCGCGCCGGCCGCGCCTGCGGTGCTGTCACCACCCCGCCCCGGAGCGGGTCCAGGGGCGTCATCGGTGGTTCTCGGCGGTGCGGCGGGCACGGTGGCGAAGGCTACTCACCGTCTCCGTGGTCCCTCCGCAGGCCCTGTGGCCTGCAGCGGGAGTCACGGCATCGTGAGCGGCACCTGGCGCGGCGGCGCGGTGGACACCGGCACGGCCCCGTGCTGGGCGAGATAGGCGCCGATGTCGTGGAACAGCGGCGCGGCCGAGTCGCCGCCCGGTGGGCGGTCGAGCATCAGCGCGACGACGTACCGGGGGTCCTGGGCCGGGAACATGCCGGCGAACGTGATCCAGTAGTTCGACTGGGAGTAACAGCCGCAGCCCGGGTCGACCTGCTGCGCCGTCCCCGTCTTGCCGGCGACCGGATAGCCCGGGATCGCCGCCTGCGGGCCCGTGCCGCGGTTGCCGCCGCGGCCGTCCTGGGTCACCGACTGCAGCATGTCGCGCATCGTCCGCGCGGTCTCCGGGCTCATCGCGCGCACGCCCTCGGGCGTCGGCGACGGGGTGCGGACGCCGTCGGCGCCGACCTCGGCCTCCACCACCCGCGGCGGCACGCGCACGCCGTCGTTGGCGACGGCCTGGTACATGCTCGCCATCTGCAGCGTGGTCATCGAGAGGCCCTGGCCGATGGGCAGGTTGCCGAAGGTGCTGCCCGACCAGTCCTCGCGGGCCGGCACCGACCCGGGGCTCTCGCCCGGGAGCTCGATGCCCGTCCGGGTGCCGATGCCGAGCGACTCGAGCATCGACGCGAACCGGTCGGGACCCACGCGCTGGGCCGTCATCAGCGTGCCGACGTTCGAGGAGCGCCCGAGCACGCCGTTCAGCGTGAGGTTGATCGTGCCGTGGGACCAGGCGTCGCTGATCGTGCGGTCGGCGACGCGGATGCGGCCCGGGACCTGGAGGACGTCCTCGGGCCGGGCGACGCCGCTCTCGAGGGCCGCAGCCATCGTCACGAGCTTGTTGACCGAGCCCGGCTCGAACGGCGACGTCACCGACGGGTTGCTCAGCTGGGCCCCGGGCGCGCCCGGGGAGGCGGGGTTGAACGACCCGGAGTTGGCCATCGAGAGCACCTGGCCGGTGTGCGCGTCGAGGACGACGGCGCTGCCGTTGCGGGCGCCGACGCGGGCCGTGTACTCCCGCAGGCGCTGCTCGACCGCGTACTGCAGGTCGGTGTCGAGGGTGAGCACGATGTCGCGGCCCGCCTGCGCGGGCTGCTCGGCGCGCGTGGTGCCGGGGATGACGGCGTCGCTGCCCTCCGCGGTGTCGACGACGCGGAAGCCGTCCTGGCCCGCGAGGGTGGTGTCGAGCGCGCTCTCCAGCCCGATCGACCCGCGGATCTTCTGGCGGTCCATGTTCCAGGCGGCACTGCCGACGACGGTCGCGGCCACGTCGCCCGCCGGGTACTGCCGCGACTCGCGGTCCTCCTCGGCGATCTCGGGGAACGCCTCGCGCACCTGGCGCGCCGCCCCGGGGTCGACCAGCGGGGCGAGCACGACGTAGCTGCGGTCCGAGGTCAGCGACGCGAAGATCGGGCCGGGGTCGAGGCCGAGGATGCGCCCGATGCCCAGCGCGATCGCGGACTTGCGCTGGTCCGGGGTCGGCGAGCCCGGCTGGCTGCGGATCGCGGGGTCGTTCCAGTCCGCGGTGATGCGCCGCGGGTTCGCGACGAGCGCCTTGGCCTCGACGCTGAACGCCAACGGGGTGCCGTAGCGGTCGAGGATCGCGCCGCGCTCGGCCGGCACGACCAGCTTCGTCGTGCGCTGGCGGGCGGCGTCCTCGGACAGCTCCCCCGCGCGCAGGCCCTGGACCTCGATCAGCTTGAGGGTGCAGAGCAGGAGCACCGCCACGAGGATCACGCGACCGACCCGCAGACGGCGCCGCGGGTCCGGCGGACGCGGGGCCGGACGCCGGCGGGGCTGCCGCGGCGGCGGCGGCGGTGGTGACGGGCGACGGCCACCGGGGCCCCGCACGCCCGGGCCGCGCGCCGGCGGCCGGCTCAGGGTGGCCCGGCTCGGGGTGGCCCTGCCCATGGTGGCGGAGCCGCGCGACATCAGGGGGCCGCCGGCGAGGCGTCGTCGGCGGCGGCCGCGGAGTCGGGGGTGGTCTCGGAGTTCGTCGGGTCGGGAGTGGTGTCCGGGGTCGTCTCCGGGACCGCGACCAGCTGGTCCTCGGCCGCGGCGGCGCCGGCCGGTGCCGGGGCGGGCTGCCCGTCGGTGGCCGCCTGGGCGCCGTTGTTCTGGGCGCCGTCGTTCTGGGCGCCGTTGTTCTGGGCGCCGTTGTTCTGGGCCCCGTTCGCGGCGGGCGGGGTGGCGGGGACCGCGACCGATGGCGGAGGGGCGACCGCCTGCGCGGGCTTCGGGTCGCCGACGACCTGCGACGACCCGTCGGGCGCGATCACCAGCACCGCGGGCTCCCCTGCGGGCACCATGCCCTGGGCCCGGGCGGCGGCGGCCAGCGCGGGCGCCGACTGCGCGGCCTCGACGTCGCGGTGCAGTCGCTCGCTCTGCTCGGAGAGGTCGCGGGCCACCTGGCGGGCCTCGTCGAGCCGGTACGAGTCGGCCGCGGCCGCCGTCGACAGCCACAGCGTCGCCACCAGCCCCCCGGTGAGCAGCACCATGATGAGGAGAACGAACGGGGCGGTGCCGGAGGCGCGCGTGTCCGTCGTTCCGGTGGAAGGCTTCGTCGCCGGGCGTGTCGGGGCCGCGGGACGGCGCGTGCCCGTGTCCCGCGACGCGGGCCGGGTGCTCGTCGTGCCCGGGCGGGGGCCGGTCAGGGTCCCGGTGCTCATGCGGCCTCCCGAATACGTTGCGCGGCACGCAGCCGCACCGACGCCGCCCGTGGGTTCGCGGCGATCTCGTCCTCATCGGCCCGTTCCGCGCCACGGGTCAGCAGGCGCAGCTCGGGCTCGTCCTCCGGCCGGACGATGGGCATGTCCGGCGGGGCCTTGGTGCGCGAGTGCTCGGCGAGCACGCGCTTGACGATCCGGTCCTCGAGGGACTGGTAGGACATGACGATCACCCGGCCGTCGACGGCCAGCGCGCGGACCGCGGCCGGGATCGCGCCGGCGACCGCGTCCAGCTCGCCGTTGACCTCCACCCGCAGCGCCTGGAACGTGCGCTTGGCGGGGTTCCCGCCGGTGCGGCGGGCGGCGGCCGGGATGGCCTCGTCGAGGAGGGCGACGAGCTCCGCGCTGGTCCGCAACGGAGCCCGCCGCCGGGCGCGCACGACGGCCTGGACGATGCGCCGGGCCGATCGCTCCTCTCCGTACTCGTGGAGCACGCGCACCAGGTCACCGGGCGCGTAGGTGTTGAGGACGTCGGCCGCGGTCGGGCCGGTCGTCGGGTCCATCCGCATGTCCAACGGTGCGTCGCGGGCGTAGGAGAAGCCGCGCTCGTCCTCGTCGAGCTGCATCGAGGACACGCCGAGGTCGAACAGCACGCCCTGGACGCCGCCGAACCCGAGGTCGTCGAGGACGTCGGGGATCGCGTCGAAGACGGCGTGGACAAAGTGGGTGCGGTCGGCGTAGTCGCTCAGCCGTTCAGATGCGAGCCGCAACGCCGATTGGTCGCGGTCAACACCCACAAGAGTGAGTCTCGAGTGCCGAGAAAGGAGCGCGGCGGAGTGGCCGGCAGCCCCCAGGGTGGCGTCGACGAGCACCGCGTCGCGGTCGGCGAGGGCCGGCTCGAAGAGGGTGACGATGCGGTCGAGCAGGACGGGGACGTGACGGGCGGGCGCGAACTGCGGCTCCTGCCCCTCGTCGTCCACCGAACGCCCCCCACCGACTCGTCGTCCCGGGCCCGCACGGCCCGGTCGTCTCCTGCTGCGGCCGGATGCCGTCACGTCCCGGCCCGCAGGGCGACGGACCTGGCGCCGGGGAAGGTGCGCCAGGGCTGTCGCCCTGCGGACCGGGGCCTCACGGCACCCGGCTCGACGCCCGTCGTGCGGGCGCCACGTGTTCGCTTGTCGTCGGTGCGGTCGACGTCAGAAGACGCCGGGCAGCACTTCCTGCTGAGCCTGCGCGTAGCCGGCTTCGTGCTCGTCCTGGTAGCGCGTCCAGGCCGCGCTGTCCCAGATCTCGAGGCGGTTGACCGCCCCGATGACCGTGCAGTCGCGGTCGAGCCCGGCGTAGCGCCGGAGCTCGGCCGTGATCGGGATACGACCCTGGGAGTCGGGGCGCTGCTCGTCGGTGCCGGCGAACAGGTAGCGCTGGTACGCGCGCACCCGCTCGTCGGTGAACGGCGCATCGGCCACCTTGCGGGCCATCTGCTCGAACTCGTCACGGGGGAACACGTAGAGGCAGTGGTCCTGACCCTTCGTGATCATCAGCCCCCCTGCGAGCTCGTCCCGGAACCTCGCGGGCAGGGTCAACCTGCCCTTGTCGTCCAATCTCGGGGTGTGGGTGCCGAGGAACACGGCGCCCACCTCCCTGGCGAGGCCCGTCCGCCCCACTGCTCACCACCATACCCCACGATCCCCCACGACCAAACCATCCTGAGGACCTCGTGATCCCCCATCGGGGTGTTCTGCCTGCTCAGGGCCCGTGGGGTGATGTGGGGGGCGCGAGCGCGACCCTGACGCCTCCGGGCCCCGCGAGCGCGTCGACACGCCGTTCCGGGGTGCGACCGGGGCGGTCTGAGCTGGGGATGTGGCACATCGAGGTGCCCGTGAGACGGCTCGGCGGGGCGGGGTGGGGGTCCCGAGGCGGCTCGGTGGGGCGGGGTGGGGGACGCGCTCGCCGGCCCGGTGGGGCGGGGTGGGGGACGTCGCGCGAGCTGTGATCGGCGCGGCTGCTCCGCCGGACCCGCGTCGCGGGCTCGCAGGGGCACCCGCCGCGATCATGCGCGGCGACGCCACGGCCACCGGGAGATCAGGGGCGCCGTGTGCACCTCTCCGCGCGCCACCGGGATGTCGACGTGCCCCAGATCATGCGAGCACCCCCGCCGGGGACCCCGGAACGACGACGCGCCGCCGACCACGGGGGTCGGCGGCGCGTCGGGGCGTCGGGGCGTCGGGGCGTCGAGGAGCGGAGGGCTACTCCTGCTCGAAGCGGCGGCGGAAGCGCTCTTCCATCCGCGAGGTGAAGCGGCTGCGTTCCTTCTCGGTCGCGGCCGGGGCCTCGCCCTCGGCGGCGGTGGCTTCCTTCTTGCGCGCACCGAAGGACGTGATGGCGAGGATCGCGCCGCCGAACATCGCGAGGAAGCCCGCGACGCTGACGATGATCCCCACGGTGGAGGAGCTGAAGACGACGCCCAGCACGAGCATCACGACGCCGATGACGAAGAGGGCGATGCCCTGCACGCGGCGCCGGCGCGACGGACGACGGAGCTTGCCTCCCCGCACGGTGGACGCGAACTTCGGGTCCTCGTCGTAGAGGGCGCGCTCGATCTGCTCGAGCAGGCGCTGCTCGTGCTCGGAGAGCGGCATGTTTCTCCTCCGGCACCGGAATGGGAAAGACGCCCGACCTCGGGGGGTCTGGCGGGCATCGTCGGGATGTCCAACACCCATCGTACGAGTCCGGTGGCAGTCCCACTACCCGGACCGGCGTGTTGCGCTCCTGATCATCCGTTCGGCTCCCGGGGTGACGCCGCTCGCGACACGCTCGGATGCTCTCGGTGACGATTTCGCCCCTCACCACGCGCCGGGTCCGCGGCCTCGACGGGTGAGCGGGCCCGGGCCGGGTCCGGATCGCCGAGCAGGCTCGCCGGACGGACCGCCGCGACGCCGAAGCGTGATCGGGCCTGGTCAGCAGCGCGCTCGGCGTCCGACCACCCGTGCTCGGCCTCGCCGAGGACGATCTGCTCGGGCGCGCGGTCCGCCGGGACGAGCCCCTCGGCGCGGACGCCGAGCAGTCGCACCGGCGCGATCGGGCCGAGCGCGTCGAGGAGCTCGCCCGCGGTGGCGTACAGCTCACGAGCGAGATCCGTCGGCGCCGGGAGGGTCCGCGATCGTGTGATCGTGGTGAAGTCGTCGAAGCGGACCTTGAGCGCGACCGTCCGCGCCCGCACCGCGCGCCGGCGCAACATGCGTCCGGTGCGGTCGGCGAGGCGCAGCAGCTCGCGCCGCAGGACGGCCCGGTCGACGAGGTCGCGGGCGAACGTCTCCTCGGCACCGGCGGACTTCTCGCGGCCGTGGGGGTCGACGCGCCGCTCGTCGACACCACGCGCCAGGGCGAACAGGTGGGCGGCGTGGGCCTCCCCCACCGCCCGCCGGAGCGTGGCGAGCCCGGCCGCGGCGACGTCCCCGACCGTCGCGATGCCGTGGCGGGCGAGCACCTCCTCGGTCCGCGCCCCGACGCCCCACAGCGCGCCGACCGGCAGCGGGTCGAGGAAGGCGCGGACGCCGTCGGCGGGCACGAGGTGCACCCCGTCCGGCTTCGCGACCCGCGAGGCGAGCTTGGCGACGAACATCGTCGACGCGATGCCGACCGAGCAGGTGATCTCCTGGGAGGCGGCGACCTGCTCGCGGATCGAGGCCGCGATCTCCAGCGGCGTCGCCCCGAGACGGCGCAGCGCGCCGGACACGTCGAGGAACGCCTCGTCGAGGCTCAGCGGCTGCACCAGAGGGGTGACCGAGCGGAACACCTCCATGACCGCGCGGGAGACCTCGGAGTAGGCGGCGAAGTCCGGCGGCAGGAACACGGCCTGCGGGCACAGCCGGTGCGCGCGGGCCGAGGGCATCGCCGAACGGACCCCGTGGGCCCGGGCCTCGTAGCTCGCCGACAGCACGACGCCGCGCTCCGGGCCGCCCCCGACGACGACCGGGCGGCCCCGCAGCTCGGGCCGCGAGCGGATCTCGACCAACGCGTAGAACGCGTCCATGTCGACGTGCAGGATGCCGCAGCCCGCGTCCCGGCCGGGCGCGTGGTCCGAGGAGGGCGTGCTCAGCCCGGCCGCCGCGCGAGGACGTGCAGCTGCGAGGCCATGTCGCGCAGCGGCGGGGTGCCTGCGGCGATGTCCTCGAGCTCGGCGAGCGGGTCGGGCACGCCGCCGCCGGAGTCGAGCACGCCGTCGGGCACGAGGTCGGCGAGCACCCGGTGGCCCTGCACCCGCTCGACCGACAGCTGCCCGTCCGCCTCGACCAGCGTGCGGATCTCCTCGACGTCCATGCGTCGGCGCAGCGGGTCGCCGGCGCCCCAGCGCCCGGAGGGGTCGACGAGCACCCGGCGGGCCTCCTCCAGCCGGCCGGCCACGACCCGCGAGAGCACCGCGGCGAATCGGCCGGCGACGAGCAGCGAGAGCGCTCCGCCGGGCGCGGTGGCGAGGGCGAGCGCCCGGCAGGCCTCGGCCGGGTCGTCGACGTACTCGAGCAGCCCGTGCCCGAGGACCAGGTCGGCCTCGGCGTCGGCGACCACGTCGGCCAGCGCGTCCACGTCGCCCTGCACGGCCCGCACCCCGGCGGCGACCCCCGACTCGCGCGCACGGCTGCGGAGCACCGCGAGGGCGTTGGCGCTGGAGTCGACGACCGTGACCTCGCACCCGTCGGCGGCCAGGGGCACCGCCCAGGTGCCGCTGCCGCCGCCGACGTCGAGCACGCGGGGTGCCGCGCCGCCGCGTCGGCTCCGCGCCGCGGTGAGCTCGACCCGCAGCGTGCGCGCGACGACGTCGACCGGGGCGAACGACGGGGCGCGACTCACCGCGACACCGTAGAACGTGTGACGGGTGCGCGGGGGCACCGACCGGTAGGTTCGCCCCGTGCACGTCACCGGGGTGCTGAGCCTCAAGGGAGGGGTCGGGAAGACGACCGTCGTCCTGGGCCTCGCCGGATCCGCTCTCCGGGCCGGTCTGCGGACCCTGGTGGTCGACCTCGACCCCCAGGGCAATGCGACGACCGCGCTCGAGCCCGAGGCCACCGAGACCACGATCGCGCAGGCCATGGAACGGCCGTCGGCGGCGCTGCTCGCGTCGTCGATCGCCCCCAGCGCCTGGGGCGAGGAGCTCGACGTCCTCGTGGGCTCGGAGGACATCGAGCGTCACAACCACCCCGATCCGGGGTCGCAGCGGCTGGGGGCGCTGGCGCGCCTGCTCGGCGACCTGCCCAAGGACGAGGACGGCGCCACCCGGACGGGGCTGGCGAAGTACGACCTCGTGCTCATCGACTGCCCGCCCTCGCTGGGCCAGCTGACCCGCTCGGCCCTCGTGGCCGTCGACCGGGCCGTGCTGGTGACCGAGCCCACGATCTTCGCGGTGTCCGGCGTGCAGCGCGCCTTCGAGGCCGTGCAGGCCGAGCGCGAGAACAACCCGGACCTCCAGCCGCTGGGCGTGCTGGTGAACAAGTACCGGGCGCGCTCCTCGGAGCACGAGTTCCGCCTGGGTGAGCTGCGCGAGCTCTTCGGCCCCCTCGTGATCTCCGGGGCGCTGCCCGACCGCAGCGCGGTCCAGCAGGCCCAGGGCGCCGGGGTGCCGATCCAGCGGTGGGACACCCCGGGCGCCCGCGAGATCGCGAGCCTTTTCGACTCGCTGCTCGGCCGCATCGTGCGCTCGCGCATCAACCGGACGGGCCGCGCGCGGGCCCGGCGGGCGCCCGAGGCCTGAACCGTCAGCGTCCGCGCCCGGCCACGGTGCGCGTGACGAGGGCGAGGAACAGATCGGCCTGGCGCACCATGTCGTCGGCGTCGCGCTGGGACACCTTCCCCCGCACCCCGGCCTCGACGGCCGAGCGCGTCGCCGAGTGCGCCGCGAAGAAGGCCGCCCACTCGCCGTACTCCGGCGCGACGGACGCGAGCAGCGTCCAGGCGTCCGTGGGTCGCGAGGCGCGTTTGGCGCGGGCGCGCAGGGCGAGCACCGCGGCCGCGGCCCGCAGGGCCCCGAGGTGGGCGGCCCGGAAGCGCTCGGCCGCGTCGTCCTCGGCCTGGGCGGCGCGCAGCTCGTCGCGGGCGGCGCCGAGCAGCTGCACCACCGTGCGCGACGGCGGCGGGGCCGGCGCGGCCGGGGTGGCGCGGGTGGGGGCCCCGCGCTCATCCGACCGCGCCGGCGTGCCGGACCGGGCGGGGGCGGGGACCGCCGGTCCGGCGCCTGTGGGTGCCGCCCCGCGCGGGGCGGCCACCGGAGGGGTGGTGTCGAACAGTCCGGGCATGGCGAGAGCGCTGGTCATGGTGATCTCCTCAGGGCATCGGGCGTCGCGAGCGGGTCAGTAGCCGGCCCGGCGGAGGTCCCACACGCCGGGACCGGAGCGCATGCGCAGCACGAACTCGCCGGGCGGCAGGTGCGGCTCGTCGGACCGGCACGCGAGCACGCGCCAGCAGCGGCACCGGTCTCCCCCGACCGGCATGGCCGAGAGGAAAGGCCACCGGGACTCCTCGATCCAGCGTTCCTGCACCTCGGTGACCAGGTAGTGACTGTCCCGCCGGTTCGGGCGGCGATGGAACTCGACCGGGTCGCCGTCCGCACAGCGGACCTGGACCGGCGACGGACTGCGAACCACGATGCGTCCTCCACGGCGGCTCGTGCTCCTCGACCCGGGGCCCGGGTCGAGTGGGTGCCTGCCACCGTGGGGAGCCGGCGGCACTCCCGGACGGCGGGGCGCTTCCCCCGCCCCGCCGTCCGAGCGATCGAACACGTGTTCGATAGGAGCCAGTGAACCCGGTCGGTCCGACGCCGTCAAGTCGATCCGCCGGTCCCCCCGGAGCCGATCCCACGACCACGCCGGGAGCACCCACCCGGGGAGATCGACCCGTGGACCGCGGCCGGGGCGTGGTGAGATACCGGCGTGCCCGTCTCCGACTCCCCCCGCGCCGCGGGAGCCGGCCGATGACCGCCGCGCCGGCCCGCGCGACGGTCGTCGACCTGACGCCCGACGACCTCGCGGCCCGGCTCGACGAGGCGCTGACCGTGTACGTGCACGCGATGGGCTATCCGCCGGGCACGGTGCGGCAGCGACGCCCGATGTGGGTCGAGCACTCCCGGCGTCCGGGCTGGCACGCCGCGGCCGCGCTCGGGCCCGACCGCTCGCTGTGGGGCATCGCCTACGGCTACCCGGGCGCCCGGGGCCAGTGGTGGTTCGAGGAGGTGCGCCGCGGCCTGCTCGCCGGCGGTGCCGCCGGCCGCGAGCTGGCCGACACCGTGCTCGACGACTACTTCGAGCTCACCGAGCTGCACGTCCGACCCGACGTCCAGGGCGACGGCCTCGGCCAGGCGCTGGCCCGCCGCCTGCTGGCGCACCCGGCGAACCGCCACGTCCTGCTCTCGACCCCCGAGGCGGACCCGCCGTCCCGCGCGTGGTCGCTCTACCGCCGGCTCGGGTTCACCGACGTCCTGCGCCACCACCGGTTCACGAGCGATCCGCGGCCGTTCGCGGTGCTCGGCCGGACCCTGCCCCTCGAGCCCCCGGGCACGCCGCACCGGCCGGGCCGCGCCTGACCGGGACCGTCGGGGGCGCCTGGCACCATGCGCGGGTGCCCGCGTCCGCTCCCCCAGCCGACATCACCACCACCGACACCCGCCCGAGCCGTTCCCCCTCGACCGGCAACCGCCGCCGCACCCTCGTGCTCCTGGCCGTGGTGCTGGCCCTGGTCGGCGTCCTCGGCACGGGCTGCGTGCGGGTGCGCGCCGGCATGGCCGTCTCCCCGGACGACCGCGTCTCGGGCGTCGTCGACATCGCCACCCCGGACGGGGCCCCCGCCGGGCAGGGCCCGCCCCTGCAGGTGCCCGACGACCTCAGCGGGAACGTCTCGGTCGAGCGCTACGAGCAGGACGGGTACATCGGCTCCAAGGTGCAGTTCGACGACCTGTCGTTCGACGAGGTCACCCGCCTGCTGCCCTCGATCAGCCCGACGAGCACGCAGGCGATCCGGGTCCAGATGCGCCGCGCGGGCGACCGGGTGGTCGTCTCCGGGCAGGTCGACCTCACGCGGGTCTCGCCGGAGAGCTCCGATGTGCAGCTGAAGATGGCGTTCCCGGGCACGATCCGCCAGACCGACGGCACGGCGACGCCGGGCCTCATCAGCTGGACGCTGCAGCCCGGCACCGTCAACGACGTCAACGCGGTGATCGAGTACCCGGACCCCGACGCCCCGTCGTGGATCGGCTGGTCGCTGCTGCTGCTCGCCGTGGTCGCCGTGGCGGTCGCGATCGTGGTGGTGCTGGCCGCGTCGTCGCGCACCCAGCTCCGTACCCGCGCACGCCGCTGAATCCCGCGGACGGGCCCGGGCCCCGCCGACCCACGGGCCGACGGGGCCGGACAGCGCTCAGGAGCGGGGCGTCGCCGGCACGAGACCGAGGCGCTGGACGACGTCCACCACCGCGGGCGAGCGGTTCATGCTGATGTAGTGGATGTTCGTGACGCCCTCGTCGAACATCCGCTGGGACAGCTCGACGCACAGGTCGATGCCCGCGTCGCGGTAGCCCGAGGCGTCGTCGACCAGGGGATCGAGGCGCTCGGACATGAGCTTCGGCAGCGGCGCGCCGGAGAAGTCCGCGCCGCGCTCCGCCGACTTCGGCGTCGTGATCGGCATCAGGCCGGGCATCACCGGGATGTCGCAGCCGGCGGCGGCGATGCGGTCGCGCATGCGCAGGAACTCGTCGGCGTCGTAGAACATCTGCGTGATCGCGAACTCCGCGCCCGCCTTGACCTTCTGCACGAAGAACCGGGTGTCGGTGTCCTCGTCGACCGACCGCGGGTGCAGGTACGGGAAGGCCGCGACGCCGACGCAGAAGTCGCCGAGGCGGTTCACCATGTGGACGAGCTCTTCCGTGTAGCTCAGCCCCGCCGGGTGCGGCAGCCAGTCGGCGTCCTTGTCCCCGGGAGGGTCACCGCGGATCGCGAGGACGTTGCTGATGCCCGCCGCGAGGTAGGAGCCGATCACCTGGCGCAGGTCGTCGAGCGAGGCGTCGACCGCGGTGAGGTGGGCCATCGCCGTCAGCGTAGTGTCGGTGGCGATGCGACCGGTGGTGCGGATGGTGCGGTCGCGGCTCGAGCCGCCAGCGCCGTAGGTGACCGACACGAAGGCCGGGTCGAGCGGCTCCAGGTCGCGGATGGTGCGCCAGAGTGTGGCTTCGCCCTCATCGTTCTTGGGCGGGAAGAACTCCGCCGAGAACGTGGGCACCCCGCGCTGGATGCGCTCCGTCACAGTAGCCATCCGGCGACCCTACGGTGACGGGGTGTGGTTACGGAGGTCCGTTGTGACCGGGACCGCCCGATCGGCCAGGTCGGCCGAACGGCCCTAGGCTCCGGTTCGGGACACGTCTGCGGTCCGGAGGGGAGAGTGCGGATGACGCTCGGCGGAGTCTCGACACGAGCCGGCAACGGTGCCCACGACCCGTTCGGCAGCCCTACTGAGCAGGGCGGACGCGCCATCGAGCACGACCTGCCCGGCGCGGTGGCCGCCGACCTGGCCGACTATCTCGCCGGCAGGCGCGACGAGTGCGCAGACATCTCCGAGGAGTACGCCGCCGCCGTCGACGACCTCACACGATTCGTGCTCGCCGGGGGCAAGCGGCTGCGTCCCACGTTCGCGTGGTGGGGCTGGCGGGCCGCCGGCGGCGTCGGCGACCCCTCCGCGGTGCTGCGCGCCGTGAGCGCCCTGGAGCTCATCCAGGCGTGCGCGCTGGTGCACGACGACCTCATCGACGACTCCGCGACGCGCCGCGGCGAGCCCACCGTGCACGCCCGGTGGGCGGCGCGGCACGCCGGCGCCGCCTGGACGGGCGACCCGACGCGCTTCGGCGCCGCGGTCGCGATCCTGCTCGGCGACGTGGCACTCGCCTGGGCCGACGACATGCTCCACGAGTCCGGGGTGGACCCGGTCGCGCTCGCCCGTGCCCGCCCCGCGTGGCAGGCCATGCGCACCGAGGTGCTCGGCGGACAGTTCCTCGACGTCCAGGGGCACGCGTCCTCCGACTCGAGCCCCGAGACCGCCCTGCGCATCAGCCGGTACAAGACCGCGGCCTACACGGTGGAGCGCCCGCTGCACCTCGGGGCCGCGATCGCGGGCGCCGACGACACGACGATCGCCGCGCTGCGCCGCTACGGCACCGACCTCGGCATCGCCTTCCAGCTGCGCGACGACCTGCTCGGCGTGTTCGGCGACCCGGCCGTGACCGGCAAGCCCGCAGGCGACGACCTGCGCGAGGGCAAGCTGACCCTCCTCGTCGCGCTGACCCGCGCCCACGCCGACCGCGCGACAGCCGCGGTCGTCGAGCGCGCCGTGGGCAATCCCCACCTCGACGACGAGGGCGTCGCCGCGGCCCGCGAGGCCCTCGTCTCCCTCGGCGTCGTCGACGACGTCGAGCGCCGCATCACCGAGCTCACCGCCTCCGCACTCGATGCGGTGCGCGGTGCCGACGCCCCGGTCCTGGCCGTCCCGGCCCCCGACCGGCTCGCCGATCTGGCCGTCGCCGCCACCCGGCGCGCCCGCTGATCCACCTCCCAGGAGTCGCGTGACCCGCACCGTCCAGTCCCCCACCGACCACGTCGTCGTCGTGGGCGCCGGCCTCGCCGGCCTCGCGACCGCTCTGCACCTGCTCGGCGCGGGCCGTCGCGTCACCGTCGTCGAGCGCGACCCGACCCCCGGCGGGAGGGCGGGCCGCCTGGATCTGCACGGCTTCCACCTCGACACCGGCCCCACCGTGATCACGATGCCGGAGCTGATCGAGGAGGCGCTGGCCGCCGTCGGCGAGAAGCTCGGCGACCGCCTCGAGCTCGTCGACCTCCACCCCGCCTACCACGCGCGGTTCGCCGACGGCAGCGCGATCGACGTGCACACCGACCCGGGCGCGATGGAGCAGGAGATCCGCGAGAAGGTCTCGACCGCGGACGCCGAGGGCTACCGCCGGCTGCGGGCCTGGCTCACGGAGCTCTACCGCGTGCAGATGGCGACCTTCATCGACGCCAACTTCGACTCGCCGCTCGACGTCCTGGGCCCCGACCTGGCGCGGCTGGGCGCGCTCGGGGGCTTCGGGCGGCTCGGCTCGAGGATCGCGAAGTTCCTGGACGACGAGCGCCTGCGGCGCATCTTCTCCTTCCAGGCCCTGTACGCGGGCGTCCCGCCGGCCAAGGCCCTCGCCGCCTACGCGGTGATCGCCTACATGGACACGATCGCCGGCGTCTGGTTCCCGAAGGGCGGGGTCCGGGCGCTGCCCCAGGCCCTCGCCGACGCCGCCGCCGACGCGGGCGCCGAGTTCCGGTACGGCACGACCGTGACGGGGCTGGAGCGCTCCGGCGGGCGCGTGCGGGCGCTGCGCACCGTCCCGACCGGCGAGCCGAGCGCCGACGGCGACCGCCTCACCGCCGACGCCGTCGTGCTGACCTGCGATCTCCCCGTCTCCTACGGCCTGCTCGGGCGCACGCCGCGGCGCGTGGTGCCGATGCGCTGGTCACCCTCGGCGTTCGTGTGGCACGCCGGGGTGCCGGCCGGCACCGGGCAGCTAGATCAATTGGGCCACCACACCATCTCGTTCGGCGACGCCTGGGCGGGTACGTTCGACGAGATCATCACCGAGGGCCGGCTGATGTCCGACCCGTCGCTGCTGGTCACGCACCCGACGGCCACCGACCCGTCGCTGGCGCCCGACGGGCACGAGCTCGTGTCCGTGCTCGCTCCCGCCCCGAACACCGACAAGGCCCCGCTCGACTGGGAGAGCATCGGACCGCGCTACCGCGACGAGCTGCGCGGGGTGCTGGCGGGGCGCGGGATCGAGCTCGGTGAGCCGGTCGCCGAGCACCTCATCACCCCCGACGACTGGGGCCGGCTCGGCCTCGCGGCGGGCACCCCGTTCTCGGCGGCGCACACGTTCGCGCAGACCGGCCCGTTCCGTGCGGGCAACCTCGTGCGCGGCGAGGGCAACGTCGTCCTCGCCGGCTCGGGGACGACGCCCGGCGTCGGCGTCCCGACGGTGCTCGTGTCGGGCAAGCTCGCGGCGGCGCGGATCACGGGGTGAGCGGGATGAGCACGCGATGAGCACCACCGAGCTGGAGGCCGCCGGCATCACCGACCCGGCGCTGCGCGACGCCTACGCGCGGTGCCGGGCGCTGAACGCCGTGCACGGCCGGACCTACTTCCTCGCCACCCGCCTGCTCGCCCCGGCCCAGCGCCCGGCGATCCACGCGCTCTACGGCTTCGCGCGGATGGCCGACGACGTCGTCGACGACCCGGATGCCGACGCCTCGCCCGCCGCCGTCGCCGCGCGGCTCGAGGAGGTCCGCGCCCGCATGCGCCGGGGCCTCGCCGGCACCGACCCGCGGACACTGGTGACCGAGGGCGAGCCGGTGGTCGCCGCGCTGGCCGACACCGTCGCCCGCTTCGGCATCGAGCACCGCCACCTCGAGGACTTCATGGACTCGATGGCCATGGATCTCACCGTCACCGACTACCCGACGTTCGACGATCTCGCGGGCTACGTGCACGGCTCGGCCGCGGTCATCGGGCTGCAGGTGCTGCCGGTGCTCGGCACGGTCGGGCCGCAGGAGGAGGCCGAGCCGTACGCCGCCGACCTCGGCGTCGCGTTCCAGGTGACCAACTTCCTGCGCGACGTCGGCGAGGATCTCGACCGCGGCCGCGTCTACCTGCCCGCCGCGGAGCTCGCGGCGTTCGGCGTCGACCGCGACCTGCTGGCGTGGTGCCGCACCACCGGCCGCACCGACCCCCGGGTCCGGCGGGCCCTCGCCCACCTCGTCGCCCGCACCCGCGCGGTCTACCGGCGCGCCGAGCGCGGCATCGCCCTGCTCCACCCGGTGTCGCGGCCCTGCGTGCGGACCGCGCACGTGCTCTACGGGGGCATCCTCGACGAGATCGTCGACGCCGACTACGACGTGCTGCGCCGGCGCGTGGCCGTCGGGAACGGCCGCCGCGCCGCGGTGGCCCTGCCGCGCCTGGCCCACGCGGTGGGAACGCGGTGGGGGACACGATGGGGCGGCACCCGGTGGCGGCGGCTCGCGGCGTGACCCTCGTGCTCGCCGTCGACGCCGCCTGCGCGCGGTGCCGGGCGGTGGGCACCACCGTCACGGACACCGTCGGGCCGGACCTCGAGGTGCTGCCGCTGGCCGACTACCGGGTGACGGCGTGGTGCGCCGAGTCCGGCGCCGCCGGTGACGCGCCGACGCTGCTGGAGATCACGCCCACCGACGGCGACGACCGCGTGCGGGCGTGGACCGGCCCCGCACTGGCCCCCGCCCTGGTGCGCCGCCTGGGCGTGCGGCGCGCCGCCCGGCTGACGGCGGCGCTGCGCCGGCACGGCCTGCTCGGGGAGGCGTTGGGCGGACTGAGCCCGTTCAGAACGCCATCGCCTGGGCGCGACGCTTGACCTCGCGCCCCCGGTCGGAGCGCAGCGCGTCGATGGGGGTGCCCGGCAGGGAGTCGTCGTCGGCGAAGAGCCAGCGCAGGATCTCCCCGTCCGCGTACCCCCCGTCGCGGAGGACCTGGATGGTGCCCGGCAGGCCCTTCACCACCCCGTCGGTGGTGAGGAAGGCGGCGGGCACCGACCAGCGGTCGTCCTCCCGAACGCCCAGCAACTGCCCCTGCTTGATCATCTGACTGACGCGCGTGCGGGGCACGCCGAGACGCTCGGCGACCTGGGCGAGCGAGACGACCTCGATGTCGTGGCCCACGAGGGCGGCGAGGGACTCGGTCACACGCGTCACTGTGCCAGAGGTGAGGCCCCTCCGGCCCCCTGTGCGCGCGTGTGTCCCGGGGTGTCCAGACCGTCGCGGATCAGGGCCTCCGGCTGGGCGAGCGCCGGGAGGTGGCCGCCGGGCACGAGCACCGGTTCGACGCCGGCGCGCGCACGGGCGAGACCGATCTGGAAGGCCGGCGGGAAGAAGCGGTCGTCGCGTCCCACGACGACGGTGACCGGCACGTCGGGCCACGCCGGGAGCGACCAGCCGTCGGCGAACGGACCGTCGGACTGCTCGCGCTGATGCTCGGCGCCGGCCGCGACGACGTCGGTGGGGACGTCGTGCAGGAACTCCCACTCGGGATCGAACCCGGCGTCCTCGCGTCTCGCGGCGCGGACCGCGGCCTCCTTCGCCGCCGCATGCCCCGACCCCGTCCACCACTGCTCGGGCGTCTCCCCCACCGCGGGGATCATGGCGTTGACCAGCACCAACCGCTCCACGGGGATGCGCCGGGAGATCTCCACCGCGGTGGGCCCGCCGAGCGACTGGCCGACCACGACGGGGTCGGGGCGGCCGCCGAGGGCCTCGAGCGCGACCTCGACGTAGCGCGGCACGCCGGCGTCCTGGTCGTCTGCGGGGAGGTCCACGGCGATCGCCTCGTCGCCCCGCGCCCGCAGGAGCTCCACCACGCGGTGCCAGTACCAGGCCGCGCCGCCCGCGCCGGGTACGAGGAGCCAGGTCGTCATGGTCGGGGAGCCTAGGGGTGCGCCTCCGGCGCATGTGAGCACTTCGAGGTGCTCCAGCACCTCGAAGTGCTCACGTGTGCGAAGCGCACCCGGTCGAGGAGCCGCGCGTCGGACACGAGAATCCCCGCAGGTCACCGAGGTCCTCGTAGCATCGGGCCATGACGTCCGTCCCGACCGCCGACCCCGCGGGGACGGTGCTGGAGGGGCGCTACCGCGTCGACGGTCGCCTGGCGCGCGGCGGGATGTCGGTGGTGCACCGCGGGAGCGACCTGCGCCTGGACCGTCCGGTGGCCATCAAGATCCTCGACCGCGGCCTCGCCGCCGATCCCGCCTTCGTCCGGCGCTTCGAACGGGAGGCGCGGGCGGCGGCCCGTCTCGCGCACCCCGGCGTGGTCGCCGTGCACGACCAGGGACGTGACGCCGACGGCACCGTCTTCCTCGTCCTCGAGCTGGTCGAGGGCGGGACGCTGCGCGACGTCCTGCGCGACCAGGTCCGCCTCCACCCGGCGGCGGCCCTGACGGTCATCGAGCAGGTGGTCACCGCCCTGCAGGTCGCCCACGACCGCGGCCTCGTGCACCGCGACGTGAAGCCCGAGAACGTGCTGGTGGGCACCGACGGGTCGGTGAAGGTCGCCGACTTCGGGCTGGTCGCCGCGGCGTGGGAGACCGACGCCGCCGATCCGAACGACCCCGAGGGCTCCGGCGAGATGGTGCTCGGGACCGTCGCCTACCTCGCCCCCGAGCAGGTCACCGACGGCCGCGCCGACGCCCGCAGCGATCTCTACGCGGCCGGGATCGTGCTGTTCGAACTGCTCACGGGCGTGCCGCCCCACGCCGGGGATGACGCCGTGGCCGTCGCCCGCCGGCACGTGCACCACGACGTCCCGCCGCCCTCGTCCGTCGTCGGCGGCATCCCCCGCGCCCTGGACCGCCTCGTGCTCGCGGCGACCGACCGCGATCCCGAGGCCCGCCTCGCCGACGCCGGCGCCTTCCTGGCGGCCGTCCGCGGGGTGCGGATGGACGCCGACCTGCCCTACCACCCGGTGCCGCCGCCCCCGCGTCGCACGGGCACCGCCGGCTCCCGGCCGTTGCGGGGGACGCGGCTGCTCGACCTCGACGGCGCGCCCCGCGAGGCGCCCCGGGCCGGGCGCCGGGCGTGGGACGCCCAGCCGGAGGACGCCGACGACGAGGACGACGTCGACGACGAGCCGGACGACGACCGCGACCCCGGCCCCACGGTGCGCCGCAGACCTGACGGCGCGGTGGACGACGTCGACGTGGCCATCGAGCGGATCGAGCGCCGGCGGGCCCGGTCCCGCTCCCGCCGTCTGCTCGGCGCCTGGCTGCTGCTCGTCTCGATCGCGACCGTCGCCGCAGGCGCCGCCGGCTGGGGCCTGGGGATCCCCGGCTAGCTCGTCGCCGGATCCTTGCGACCCCAGACGGCCGTCATCATCCAGCACTGGGTCCAGAGGTCCGGGTCGTCGAGCAACGCCGTCGCGGCGTCCAGCGTCCCCGCGTCCAGCCGTCCGCTGGTGAGGACCCGCTCGCGCACCTCGGCGAAGAAGAGCTTGAAGTAGAGGGCGCCGCGATCGCGCCCCCGGATGTTCTGCACGTCGGTCGTGGCCTGCGGCCGCCCGAACCCGGCCGCGCCGACCATCCGCGGCAACCGACGGCCGATGAGCCAGTCGACGCCGTTGTCCTGTCCCCACTCGATCAACGCCCGCCACGTCTCGGCCCAGACGGCGGGCTCCGTGGTGGGTGCGAGGTGGAAGTCCGGCTCCTGGACCAGGAGCCATCCGCCCGGCGCGACCGCGGCAGCCATCTTCTCGAGCACCGCCGGGGCGTGGTCGGCGATCTGGTGCAGCAGGGCACGGCAGCTGACGAGGTCGTGGGCCCCGGTCGGGAGGGTGTCCGTCCGGACGTCCGCCTGCTGCACCGTCAGGTTCTGCGCGGGCACCAGCCGCAGGAGGGCCGGGTTGATGTCCACGGACGTCACGCTCCCGGAGGAGCCGACGACGTCGCAGAGCCACTCGGTCACGCTGCCGTTGCCGCCGCCCAGTTCCAGGCAGTGCCAGCCCGGCCGGACCCCGAGTGCCTCGATGTGGCCGCGGGTCCAGGGGTCGAGGATCTTCGACATCAGATCCAGCCGTTGGTACTCGACCGTCGCGGCGTCGTCGAGGATGTACGCGGGCAGGGCTCCCGCGGTCCCTCCGTCGCCGGACTGCGGGCTCATCGGTGCTCCGGGTTCTCGAAGTCGAACCGGCAGCCGGCGTCCCACTCGGAGCGCTGGTTGCCGTACGCCGGGATGCCGCCCCGGTCCTTGAGCATCCGTGCCACGTGCAGCAGGTTCCAGGTCATGAACGTGGTGTTGCGGTTGGTGAAGTCGTTCGACGGACCGCCCGAACCGGGGTCGAGGTAGGACGGGCCGGGTCCGGCCTCACCGATCCAGCCGGAGTCCGCCTGCGGCGGGATCGTGTACCCGAGGTGCTGGAGGCTGTAGAGCACGTTCATCGCGCAGTGCTTCACGCCGTCCTCGTTGCCCGTGATCAAGCAGCCGCCGACCCGGCCGTAGTAGGCGTACTGACCGGCGTCGTTGAGCAGGTGGGAGCACGCGTAGAGGCGCTCGATCACCTGCTTGGTCACCGAGCTGTTGTCCCCCAGCCAGATCGGGCCGGCGACGACGAGGATGTCCGCGGCGAGGACCCGCTGGTAGAGCTCGGGCCACGCGTCGGTCGCCCATCCGTGCTCGGTCATGTCCGGCCAGACACCGACCGCGATGTCGTGGTCGATCGCGCGGAACTGGTCGACGCGCACACCCTGCTTCTCCAGGATCCCGACGCTGAGGTCCACCAGGCCCTGGGTGTGACTCACCTCCGGCGACCGCTTCAGCGTGCAGTTCACGAACAGCGCCGACAAATCCTGGTACCCGGTCACGCTCCGCCTCCCCCGATCGCCCCGCCACCCGACGTGGCGAGTGCTCAGTTCCGGAGCATCTCCGCGACCAGGAACGCGAGCTCCAGTGACTGCTGGGTGTTCAGTCGCGGGTCGCACGCCGTCTCGTACCGCCCGGCGAGGTCGGTGTCGGAGATGTCCTGGGCACCGCCGAGGCACTCGGTGACGTCCTCGCCGGTGAGCTCGACGTGGATGCCGCCGGGGTGGGTGCCGAGGCCCTGGTGCACCTCGAAGAAGCCCTGGACCTCGTCGACGACCTGGTCGAAGTGCCGGGTCTTGTAGCCAGTGGTCGCCTCGACGGTGTTGCCGTGCATCGGGTCGCACTGCCAGATGACCTGGTGCCCCGACCCCGTGACCTTCTCGACGATCGACGGCAGCACGTCGCGGACCTTGCCCGCGCCCATGCGCGAGATCAGCGTCAGCCGTCCGGGCTGGTGGTACGGGTCGAGGCGCTCGACGTACTCGACCGCCTGCTCCGGCGTGGTGCCCGGGCCGATCTTGATGCCGATCGGGTTGGCCAGCAGCTCCGCGAACGCGATGTGCGCGCCGTCGAGGGCCCGGGTGCGCTCGCCGATCCACAGGAAGTGGGCACCGAGGGAGAACAGGCGGGCGTCCTCACGGCTGGTGGCCTCGACCCGTGAGTCCAGCCGCAGCAGCGCGCGCTCGTAGTCGAGCACGAGCGCCTCGTGGCTGGCGAAGATCTCGGTGCCGCGCAGGGAGTGGTCGTTCACCCCGGCCGCCGACATGAACCGCAGCGCCCGGTCGATCTCGGCGGCGACGGCCTCGTACCGCTCGCCCGCGGCCGAGGTGCGCACGAACTCCCGGTTCCACTCGTGCACCTCGTGGAGGTCGGCCATGCCGCCGGAGGTCAGGGCGCGGACCAGGTTCATCGCGGCGCCGGCGTTGGCGTACGCGCGGATCATGCGGCCCGGGTCGGGGATGCGGCGCTCGGCGTGCGCGGCCAGCGAGTTGACCATGTCGCCCCGGTAGGACGGCAGGCCCAGCGAGTCGGTGTTCGACGAGCGCGGCTTCGCGTACTGCCCGGCGATCCGGCCGATCTTGACCACCGGCAGCGACGCGCCGTAGGTCAGCACGACCGCCATCTGGAGCAGGGTGCGGATGTTGCCGCGCAGGTGCGGCTCGGTGTTGTCCGCGAAGGTCTCCGCGCAGTCGCCGCCCTGGAGCAGGAACGCCTCACCGCGGGCGACCGCGGCCAGCTGGGACTGCAGCCGGTCGATCTCGGCGGGCACGGTGATGGGCGGCACGTGCTCGAGGACGGTGCGGACCTCGGCGACCGCGTCCGGATCGGGCCAGTCGGGCTGCTGCGCCGCCGGGCGCGCGAGCGCGGTGTCGAGGCGTTCCCGCAGGGCGGGAGGCAGGGGCGGCAGGCCCGGCAGAGCGTCCACGGGCAGGTCGACGGACCAGTTCACGCCCGCCAGCGTAATGGGCGGTGACGCGGTTGTTACGTGTTCCCCACGACGTGGCCGTCCGGGCGCGGTGATCACGCGCTGTGATCGATCACGCGCCGGCCGTCGGGCCGCCCTCGTGCAGCGCGCGCCAGTGGGCGTCGATGACCTGCCAGCGGACGAGGTTGTGCCGGGCGTCGGCGAGGGCGTCGTGGGCGTCCGCGGGCGCCGACGGCAGGTCGGGGCGCCCGACGTCCTCCCAGCGCTGGCGCAGGTCGCGGGTGAAGCGGGGCAGCGCCCGCGGCAGGTCGGGCATCGCGCCCCAGAGCTGGGCGATCGCGACGTGGTCGTACGCGGCGTACCAGGCCCAGAGCTCCACCGGGCCCTCGCCGGCGGTCACGAACTCGTAGAAGGCCTCGCGGATGCTCAGGCGGCTGCGCCACGCCGGGTCCGACATCGGGGGCAGCTTGTCGAGGACGTTGTGGCGGACCCACGGGCCCGCCCGCATGGGGTCGAACTGCTTGGAGATCGCGTAGAACTCGCGGCCCTGCTCGTCGACGACGCCGACCGAGACCAGCTCGATGGTGGTCCCGTCCTCGATGAACTCGCAGTCGTAGAAGTACCGGGCCACGAGGGTGATTCTGGACGGTGGGACCCGGCCGGGATCAGGCGGCCTCGGTCTCGGCGGAGCCCTTGTCCTTGCCGTCCTTGACGGTGCTGGCGTAGACGTCGACGTACTCCTGGCCCGACAGCCGCTGCACCGCATCCATGATCTCGTCGGTCATGGCCCGCTCGACCTGCCGGTCGTCGGTGATGCCGGCGTAGCGCGAGAAGTCCAGCGGCTCGCCGATGCGGATGCCGATGCGGACCGGGCGCCAGAAGCGGGAGCCGACGGGGTTCGCCTGGTCCGTCCCGATCATCGCCACGGGGACGACGGGCACGCCGGCCTCGAGCGCCATGCGCGCCACCCCGGTACGGCCCTTGAACAGCCGGCCGTCGGGCGAGCGCGTGCCCTCGGGATAGATCCCGAACAGCCGGCCCTCGCGCAGCACGCCGATGCCGGTGTCGAGCGCCGCGCGCGCCGCGCGTCCGTTCCCGCGCTCGATCGGGACCTGGCCCATGCCGGTGAAGAACCAGCGCTTGAGGGTGCCGAGCACGCCGGGCTGCGTGAAGTACTCCGCCTTGGCGGGGAAGGCCATCCGGCGCGGCACCATCAGGGGCAGGACGAAGGAGTCGAGCACCGCGAGGTGGTTGGACGCGACCAGCGCGCCGCCCCGCGGCGGCAGGTTCTCCGCCCCCACCACGCGCGGACGGAACGCCACGCGCATGAGCGGGCCGAGCAACACCCACTTCATGATCCAGTACATCACTCGCGCTCCCGTCCGCCCCGCCCTCGTCGCAGCCGTCGTCTCAGCCGTCGTCGAGCCCTCGTCGCTGGGCGCGAGCGTAGGGCCCACCCCCGGCCCGACCCAGCCTCGGCGCCACCCGTCACACGCCCGATCGGCCCCTCTCGAACGCCCGCGATCATGCGAACGGCCGCCCGCGACCCCGTCGTGCGGACCGCCCGGCGCGACACGGGCACCACCGCGTGACCCGGGCGTGTGGGACATGCCACGATAGGGTTCCCGATCCGCTCCCACCGCCTCGCGCGGTCCCTGTGCCGCGCCGCCCACGCCGTTCGTCCGGAGGATCCACCGTGCCCGTGCTGCCCGGAGCCGAGCCCTTCGTCTCCGATCCCGGCGACGGCTCGCGCGAGATCGGCGTGGTGCTCAGCCACGGGCTCACGGGCACGCCGCAGAGCATGCGGGCGTGGGGCGAGTTCCTGGCCTCCGACGGCATCGGTGTGCGCGGACCCCGCCTGCCGGGCCACGGCACGCGCTGGCAGGACCTCAACCGCACCCGCTGGACCGACTGGTACGGCGAGGTCGAGCGCGCCGTCGACGACCTCCGGCGCGAGTACCGCTCGGTGTTCGTGTTCGGGCAGTCGATGGGCGGCACGCTCACGCTGCGCCTCGCGCAGGAGCGCGGGGACGATCTGGCGGGCATCGCGCTGGTCAACCCCTCGGTCATGACGCTGCGCAAGGACGCGACGATCGCGCCCTACATCCAGTGGGTCGTGCCCTTCGTGCCGGGCGTGGCCAACGACATCAAGAAACCCGGCGTCACCGAGCTGGCCTACGACCGGCTGCCGACGCGCGCCGCGGTGTCGCTGACGGCGCTCTGGCGCCTGGTGCGCGCCGATCTCGAACGGGTGCACCTGCCCGTCCTGCTGTTCCACTCCCCCACCGACCACGTGGTGGAGCCGGTCAACAGCACCCTCGTCCTCCAGGGCATCTCCTCGCACGACGTCACCGACGTCGTGCTCGACGACAGCCACCACGTGGCCACCCTCGACAACGACGCCCCGAGGATCTTCTCCGACAGCCTGGCCTTCGTCCGTCGCGTGCACGACGACCGCACCGGCGGATCGAGCGCCACGGACACCGCCGTCTCCACCCCAGGGACCCCCGCATGACCGCGCCCGAGCCGGACGACACCCGCCCCGACCCCGCGGACAGCGGCGTCGGCGATCCCCACCGTCCCGGCGTGCCGGACGACATCGACGCGGCCTTCGCCTCGATCGTCGCCGACTGGGCGGCCTCCGGTGCCCCGCGATGGCCGGAGGAGATGTCCGACCCGGGCGACGCGACGGGCCACGAGCATCCGTCCACCGGGCTGGGCACGGCCACGCCCCCCGGCGGCCAGCGGCGCCCGCGCGACACGTTCGACGCCGACGTCCCCCGCCCCGCCGCGCGTCCGGGTGCCACCCCGCCCGCCCAGGACCCGCCCGCGCGCGACGTGCCGCGCCCCTCGCCGAAGCCGGCCCACGACGAGCACTACGTGCCCCCGGAGCCCCCGCCGCTGCCGCGCCTCGGTGTGAGCAGCCTGCTCGGGCTCGGCCTGCTGATCGTCGGGGTCGTGCTGCTCGCCGTCCCGGGTCTGCTCGGCGGGCCCGTCGGGCTCGGCATCGTGCCCGGCCTGCTGGCGATGACCGCCGGTCTCGGGTGGCTCGTGTTCGGCCTGCGCCGCGGGCGCGAGGCGGGCGGCGACGGCTCCGACGACGGCGCGATCCTCTAGACGCCCGCCCGCTCGCGGGCGTCGAGGGCGGCGCCCACCATCCCGGCGCGCCCGGCCAGCGTCGCGGGCCGGATCTCGGCCAGCCGGCGGTGCGCTCCCCCGGTGACCTCCTCGGCGTAGCGGCGGCGCGCCCGGTCCAGGAACAGGGCGGACGACGCGGACACCTCGCCGCCCACCACGACGACGTCGGGGTCGAAGACGTCGGCGACCAGGGACAACGCCTGCCCGAGCCAGTCGGCGAACTCGTCGACGACCCGCCCGGCCAGGACGTCACCCGCCTCGGCGGCCCGGGCGACGTCCCAGCCGGTGATCGGCTGCGCGCGCTCCCACGCCGCCCGCAGCACCGAGAACTCCTCGGTGTCGGCGACCAGCTCCTCCGCCGAGCGCCCGAGCGCGGTCCCGCTGCAGTAGCGCTCGAGGCAGCCACGCTTGCCGCACGGGCAGGGCCGGCCGCCCCGGACGACCGTGAGGTGCCCGAGCTCGGGGGCGACGCCGTGGGCCCCGCGGAACAGGACCCCGTCGACCAGCAGCGCCGCGCCGATCCCGGTGCCGAGGGCGACGAGGACGGCCACCGAGGCGCCCACGGCCGCGCCCACCCGGTGCTCGGCCAGCCCCGCCGCGTTCGCGTCGTGCTCGATCACCACGGGCAGGTCGAGGCGGGCGGCCAGCCGCTCGGCCACGGGGTCGTCGCGCCACGGCAGGTGGGCTCCGAACGCGACGGTGCGCCGGTCCGGGTCGACGAACCCGGCGATCGCCAGCCCCACCGCGCCGAGGCGGTGCTGCTCGGCGAGACCGCGCACGAGGTCGACGATCGCGTCGTCGAGACCGGCGGCGTCGCGGGCGGTGGGCGCGGCCGCGATGGCGACGACGGTCCCGTCGGCGTCGACCACGCCGGCGCGCACCGAGGTGCCGCCGATGTCGACCCCGACGGTCAGCACGGGGTGTCGCCGGCGGACTCCCCGTTCCCCTCTGTCCGGCCGGGCCGCGCGGGGCGTCGGATGGCGATGCGCTGCACCGACGGCCGCGACGTGGCGGCGGGCGGGGTGGCCGGGGGCGGGGTCGCCGGGCGGCCGGGCCGTGCGGGGGACGGGGGCGGGGCCGTCGGCGCCTCGTGGGCGGCGCGGTCGGGTCGTGCGGCGGAGGCCGGGGGTCCGGAGGCGACGCCCGGGCGCCGGGGCGCCGGGCGGGGTCCACCGCCCGGGGGACGCGGCCCGGGGCGGGGTGCGGCGCCGCGGCCTACGGCCGGGCTCGCCTGCTCCGTGGCGGCCCGGTCGGTGGTGGCGTCGGTGGTGGGGGGCTCCCGGAACGCGGCCGAGCGGGGCGAGGACCGGCGGATGGGCACCCGCCGGCCGTGGGCGCGGGCGCCCGCCGGGGTCGGGGCGGGCCGGGGGCTCCCGGGCTCGGAGGTGTGCGGGGCGGGGGCGTGCGGCTCGGGAGCGGGTCCGGGCTCGTCTGCCCGGGCCCCGTCCTCGGAAGCAGGTTCGGGCGTTCCCACACCCCAGCCGTCCCACGCGCCCCATTCGGCGGGCCAACCCGGCGGCGGGGGCGGCGTGGTGGATGCCGCCGGCCCCTCCGCGGCGTGGTGCCCGTGGTGGTGCCCGTGCGACGGATCCTGGTGCGCCTGCACCATCAGCCGCAGCAGGCCCATCAGCGCGGTGGCGTGCTCGGTGAGGCGGGCGGTCAGCTCCGGCTCCTCGCCCCGGAACGCGGCGACGAGCGCGCAGATCGGGCACCAGGTGCACGGCCCGGGGCTCTGGGACGGGCGCGCCGAGGCCGCCCCGGGGTCCGGTGTCCCGGCGTCGAGACCGTCGACCCGCGTCCCGAGCCAGTCGAGCAGCGCGGACGCCGTCGCCCGGGCCTCATCAGTCAGGTGGTCCCGATCCGCGCGGTCGAACCCGTCCTGCGGCCCGGTCACGTCATCCACACGGAGCGGTCGGGGCGGAAGACCACCGAGAGCAGGTCGTCGGAGAGGTCGGCGCCCGTGACCTCGCAGCGCCGGAGCACGGGCGGCAGGGCCACGGCGCGGCGGCGGCCGTCGACGGTCACCGCCAGCTCGTCGCCGATGCGGGCGAGATCCACCTCGGCCTCCCCGATGCCGGAGACGTGCAGGTCGAGCACGAACTCGCTCTCGGGGTGCGTGCCGGTGCCCGCGGTCCGCCGCACCGCGACGAGCGCGCGCCCGACGGGACCGTCGAGCGGGTCGTCGTCGCCGTAGAGCGTGTCGGCCAGCACCGCGAGGGCGTCGACGCCCACGGGCTCGCCGGCGTGGTGGGGCACCCGCCGTACGGGCACGTCCCCGCCGGCCCCGACGAGGTCGGCGAGCACCGCCTCCTGCTCCGCGCGCCGCGCACGCACCCACGTCGCGGCCTCGCCGCGTCCCCGGCCGGCGTCGGGGACCAGCCGGTTGGCGACCATCCCGTCGACGTGCAGCCCGTGCAGGGCGAGGGCCGTGAGGGTGCGCCGGGTCTCGGCCGCGACCACGCGCTCGGGGGTCAGCACCAGGCGGATGGTCGTCGTGCGGTGGTCGGCGAGCAGGGCGCGCAGGCCCGCGAGCTGCTCGGCGAGGCGGGACAGCGACGCCGCGGCGGCGTCCCACCGGGCCACGGTCGCGCTGCTGCCGGAGAGACCGGCCAGGACGCCGCGCACCGCGCGGCGATGGGTCGGGAACAGACGCTCCAGATAGGAGCCCAACGCCTCGGGCAGGGCCAGCAGCCGCAGCGTCTCCGCCGTGGGACCGCAGTCGACGACCACGACCTCCCACGGCCCGTCGACCGTCGCCCGGCGGACGTCCTCGAGCGCGAGGAGCTCCTCGACGCCGGGCAGGACGGTCAGCTCGTCGGCGACCATCTCGTCGACCCCGGCGCCGGCCAGCAGGGTGCGGAGCTGGGTGCGCAGCGGCTCCCACGCCTCGTCGACGAGCGCGCGGGTGTCGATGTGCGCCGCGAAGAGGCCCGGGAAGCTGTCGGGCGCGATCTCGGCGGGGGTGCCGTCGAGGCGGACGGCGAAGGCGTCCCCGAGGGAGTGGGCGGGGTCCGCCGAGAGGGCGAGCACCTTGCGCCCGCCGCGCGCGAGCGCCACCGCCGTCGCCGCAGCCGTGGTGGTCTTCCCGACCCCACCCTTGCCGGTGAACAGCAGGACCCGCACTAGCCCTCCACGCGGCGCTTCAGCCCGGTCAGCGCTTGATCCATGATGCGCTTCTCGGCGCGGCGCTTGAGCATGCCCGGCAGCGGGACGCTGAGGTCCACCGACAGCGTGTACGTGACCTCGGTGGTGCCCCCGTCCTCGGCCAGGCGGTAGCGGCCCCGCTGGGAGCGCTGCATCTGGCCGGAGACCAGGTCCCAGGTGACGCCGTCGTCCACCCAGTCGTAGGCCAGCACGTAGGTGTCCTTGATCGGCCCGGCGTCGAGCGAGAAGCGGACCTGTTCGGGGCGTCCCTCGTCGTCATGGGTGAGAACCGTGGCCGCGGTGATCGAGTCCGCCCACTCGGGATAGGCATCGAAATCGGCGATGACCCCGAGCACGTCGGGGGCCGGCGCCGCGATCGTGATGGATTGCGTCGACTCGTCGGCCATGGCGCGAGAGGCTACCGCCGCGCCTCCGGCGGGCAGCACGCGCCGTGGGGCCGGGGCATGGGCAGTGACATGGGCAGTGACATGGGGCGTGACCCCGGCCTCACCCCGTCACCCGGACGTGACCGGGGACTCCCCGCCGGGCGGCACGCCGGGCGGCCGTCCGGCCTCCAGCCGGTCCTTGAGCGCGAACGCCACGGCCTTCGCGGCCCGCTGCCGGCGCACGACCTCGCGGATCGCGGCCCGGTGCGAGAGGGGCTCGCCGACGGGGTCGACCCGCAGGAACCAGTGCAGCACCGTCCCGTCGCCGACCGCCTCGAGCCAGACCTCCATGCTGCCGGTCCAGGCGGCGCCGACGACGCTCCAGCGCACGCCCTGCGCGCCCCGGTCGGTGAACACCCGCAGCGCGAGGTCCGGCCAGAGCCGGCGCCAGGCGGTGGGGTCGGCGAACTCGGCGGCGAGACGCTCGGGGGGCACGGCGAGGAAGGTCTCGTCCACCACGTCCACGGTCGCCATGCCGCCAGCGTGACAGGAGCCGTGCTGTACGCCGTCCGGGGTCGCGGGTGGGCGGATTGTCCGGCTACCGGGAGGTAGTCCCCCGCGACTATGGTCACAGCCGACGCAGCGAGGCGCGCGGGGCAGGAGTGGAGCGAGATGCAGCAGTACACGGAGCCGGCGACCGCCAAGGTGGCCGACGACGACAACCTCACCGCCGCGCCGTGGGCCAACGCCGACGCGCACGGCAGCGACGTCGCGTACCGCCGCCTGGTCGACGACCAGTGGCAGGACGTGACGTTCTCGACCTTCCGGGACGAGGTCGCCACCGCCGCGAAGGGCTTCCTCGCCGCGGGCCTGCAGCCCGGCGACCGGGTCGGCCTCATCTCGCCGACGCGCTACGAGTGGACGCTGCTCGACTACGCCCTCTGGGCGGCCGGCGCGGTGACCCTCCCGATCTACGAGACCTCGTCGTCCGACCAGGTCGAGTGGTGCCTCTCCGACTCCGGCGCCAAGGGCGTGATCGTCGAGTCCGACGAGCACCGCGCCATCGTCGAGAACTTGCGCGACAAGCTCCCCGAGCTCGAGCACGTCTGGCAGATCGACGGCGCCGACGGCGCGGTGAGCGCCCTGCGCGACGCCGGCGCGGGTGTCGACGACGCGACGCTGGAGGAGCGCCGGACGTCGGTGCACGCCGACCACCTCGCGACGCTGATCTACACCTCGGGCACCACGGGCCGCCCCAAGGGCTGCGAGATCACCCACCGCAACCTGCTGTTCGAGGTGCGCGCCGTCGCCGACACGTTCTCGGACCTCATGGCGCCCGGGAACTCGACGCTGCTCTTCCTCCCGCTCGCGCACATCTTCGCCCGCGTCATCCAGTGCGCCGCGATGGAGTACCGCTACACGATCGGCCACTTCGCCGACACGAAGAAGCTGACCACCGAGCTGCCCCGCTTCCAGCCGGACTTCCTGCTCTCGGTGCCGCGCGTGTTCGAGAAGGTCTACAACGGCGCCAAGGTCAAGGCGCACAACGACGGCAAGGGCCGGATCTTCGACATGGCCGAGGCGACGGCCGTCTCCTACAGCGAGTCCCTCGACGCGGGCGGCCCCGGTGTCGTCCTGCGCCTGCAGCACGCCCTGTTCGACAAGCTCGTGTTCGGCAAGCTCCGGGCCGCGCTCGGCGGGAAGTGCACGGGCGCGGTCTCCGGCGGCTCGGCGCTCGGCGCACGCATCGGCCACTTCTTCCGTGGCATCGGCGTCCCGATCCACGAGGGCTACGGGCTCACCGAGACCAGCGCGGCGATCACCGCCAACCCCAACCGGGCGATCAAGGTCGGCACCGTCGGCAAGGCCATCCCCGGCATCACGATCGCCATCGGCGAGGACGGCGAGATCCTCGCCAAGGGCGACGTCGTGTTCCGCGGCTACTGGAACAACGAGGAGGCGACGGCCTCGGCGATCGTCGACGGCTGGTTCCACACCGGCGACCTCGGCAGCCTCGACGAGGACGGCTACCTCTCGATCACCGGTCGCAAGAAGGAGCTCATCGTCACCGCGGGCGGCAAGAACGTCGCCCCCGCGGTGCTCGAGGACCGCGTGCGCGCCCACCGCCTCATCAGCCAGGCCCTCGTCGTCGGCGACAACCGGCCCTACATCGGGGCGTTGATCACCCTCGACCCCGAGGCCCTGCCGGGCTGGAGCTCCGAGCACGGCAAGGACGCGTCCGACGCGGCGACCCTCGCCGAGGACGCCGACCTGCTCGCCGAGATCTCCGGCGCGATCGACGCCGCCAACCGCGCCGTCTCCAAGGCCGAGGCGATCAAGCAGTGGCGCATCCTCGAGAGCGACTTCACCGAGGAGAGCGGCGAGCTCACCCCGACGATGAAGCTCAAGCGCAACGTCATCACCGAGAACCGCGCCGCCGACATCGAGGCGGTCTACGAGCAGCGCTGAGCCCTTGGGTTGCAGCGAACGCCCTGTTCGCTGCTTCTAGGCGCGCGAAATCCCCGTTCGCTGCTCCTCTGGGCGCGAAGTCCCCGTTCGCGCGCCGGATTCAGCCGGCGGCCAGCGCGCGCAGGCGGGCGGCGCGGGCGTCCCAGGTCCAGTCGGCGCGCATCCAGCGCCGGCCGGCCTCGCCCATGGCGCGCGCGGCGTCGGGGTCGGCGAGCACGCTCGCGAGGGTGTCGGCGACGTCGGTGGCGTCGCGTCCGTCGACGAGGCGCCCGGTCTCCCCCGGCCGCACGGTCTCGGGCGCGCCGCCGGAACGCCCGGCGACGACGGGCACCCCGGCCGCCTGGGCCTCGAGGAGCACGATCCCCAGCCCCTCGACGTCGAGGCCCCCGCCGAGCGTGCGGCAGGGCAGCGCGGAGACGTCGGCCGCGGCGTGGTGCCCCGCGACCTCGTCGGGGGCCATCGGGCCGGTGAACACCACGTGGTCGGCCACCCCGTGGCGGCGCGCGAGCCGACGCAGCCGGTCACGGTCGGGCCCGTCGCCGGCGATCATCAGCGCGGTCCCGGGCACCAGGGTCCGCAGTCGCGGCAGGGCGGCGATCAGTACGTCCTGGCCCTTGCGGCGCACCAGCCGCGACACGCACACCACGAGCGGGCGCTCCCCCAGCCCGTGCCGGCGGCGGATCGCCTCGCGGGCACCGGGATCGGGCCGGAACCGGACGGTGTCGATGCCCGACGGCAGTGGCTCGAGGGCGGCATCGGGGCCGAGCGCCGCCGCGATGCGGCCGCGCGTGTAGCGGCTGACGGTGGTGACGACGTCGCAGTCGCCCCCGATGCGCCGCAGCGCCTGGCGGCTGCCCGGCAGCATCGACCAGCCGACCTCGTGCCCGTGCGTGCTCGCGAGCACCCGTCGGGCCCCGCTGCGCCGCAGCGCCGGCGCCATCAGCCCGAGCGGCGCGGCCGCCCCGAACCACACGGTCTCGATCCCGTGGGACCGCACGAGCTCCGCGGCGCGCCGGGTGGCGCCGGGCGTCGGCAGCATCATCGTGGTGGGCAGGCGGTGCACCTCGAACGGCTGCGCCGCGTCGAACGTCCGGCACGCCTCGACGGCCTCCGGCGAGCGCGCCCAGGTGGAGGCGAGCACCACCAGCTCGTCGGGCGGCAGGTGCGTGGCGAGGGCGTGGAGGTAGGACTGGATCCCGCCGGGCCTGGGCGGGAAGTCGTTGGTGACCAGCAGCGTGCGCGCCACCGCGGGAGCGTGTCACGGGCCCCCGGGCGCCCCGCGACGGGCTACCTGGCCCAGCGGCGGATGAACTCGACCGCCGCCGCGTCGACGACCTCGGGGTGCGAGGCGCTCAGGAAGTGCTGCCCGCCCTCGACGATGCGCAGCTCGGTCTCCGGGGAGCGCGTGAAGCGGCCGATCTCGTCCTGGGCGTTGGCCACCGAGTACACGGGGTCCGCCGTGCCGTGCAGCCAGAGGACCGGGCACCGGACCTCGTCGAGCCTGCCGTGCAGCCCGTCGCGGTCCCGCAGGTTGATCGAGCTCGTCCGCAGCCGCCGGCGCCCGGCGTCGCCGGTGTAGTTCTGCTGGTGGGTCGTGTGCCAGAAGGCCCGCTCCTCCGCGCTCACGTCGGGGCCGAAGCCCTCCGCGAGCACGGCGTCGACGAGCTCGACGGGGATCATCCAGTCGTCGCCGACGGGCTCGGCGAGGGCGTCGATCGCAGGGGTGCAGAACGAGATGCCGTCCCAGCAGCCGAGCTCGCGGCTGCGCGGGCTCTCGAAGTCCATCGACGTGCCGAGCGGGATGACGCCCTGCACGACGTCAGGTGCGAGCAGCGCCATGCGCACGGCGATCCAGCCGCCCTGGGAGGTCCCGAGCACGAACGCCCGCTCGATGCCGAGGGCGTCGAGCACGCCGAGGGCGGCCGCCGCGCTGTCCCAGTAGGTGTAGTCGGCGTACCCGGCGCGGGTGCTGCCGTGGCCGTAGGGCTCGATCGCGAGGAGGTTGGCGGTGCGCCGGAGCTCCTCGTCGGCGAACTGCGGGCGGTAGAGATCCACCGACGTGGTGAAGGAGTTGGAGAGGACCAGCGTCGGCAGCGACGCGTCGTACGGCGCGGCGAGCGCGTACCCGATCGTCGAGGAACCGAGGTGGGGCACGGTGACCGTGTCGGCGACGCTCATGGTCCGGAGCGTGTGACCCGGACCACGGTCGTGTCAATCAGCGGGGGTCGGTCAGAGGACCACGCGCCGCACGCCGGAGAGGCTGCGGCGGACCTCGGAGACCTTGACGACGTCGCCGGACTGCGGGGCCTCGAGGAACTTGCCGTCGCCGACGTAGAAGCCGACGTGGGTGACGGGCTCGTTGAAGAACAGCAGGTCGCCGGGCCGGGCGTCCGGGAAGGACACCGGGATGCCGATCAGGGCCTGCTGGCGCGACACCCGCGGCAGCCCGACCCCGACCTGCCGGTAGGCCCACTGCACCAGCCCGGAGCAGTCGTAGGTGCTCGGCCCGGTGGCACCCCACAGGTAGGGCTTGCCCTGCTGGGTCAGCGCGACCTTCAGCGCCTCGATGGCGATCCCGGTGCCGGCGATGTCGGTGGGGAAGTTCGTGGTGCCGCCGCGGCGCAGCGCGGCCAGGGTCTCGGGCGAGGCGTCCTCGAGGGCCTGCTCGGCCGCGGCGACCTCGCGGTCGGCGTCGTCCTTGCGGCGCTGGGCGTCGTCGGCGGTGCGCTGCGCGTCGGCGGCCGAACGCTCGGCGTCGAGCGCGCGGGCGTCGGCGTCGCGCTCGGCGCCCTCGGCGACGGCGGTGGCGTCGAGGAAGCGCTGGACCAGGACACGGTTCTCCTCGGAGATGGTGTCCAGCAGCGAGGTGCGGTCCAGGTAGGCCTGCGGGGACTCCGCGCCCAGCAGCGCACCCAGCGGGTCGAGCTGCCCGCCCTGGTAGGCGGCGCGGGAGACCTGGTCGACCTCGCCGAAGGCGACGTCGCGCTCGGAGCGGGCGGCATCGGCGACCTCGCGGGCGGCGTCGGCCTCGCCGCGGGTGCGGTCGGCCTCACCCCGGCGGACCCCGAGCTGCTCCTCCGCGTCCAGCGACGCCTCCGTGGCGTCGGCCGCGCGGGCGTTGGCCTGGGCGAGGGACGTGACGGCGTCGGAGGCTCCGGGCGGGACGATGGGATCGGCCCACGCGGACCCCGCGGGCCCGGCCCCGAGCCATGCCACGGACCCGAGCAGGGCGACGACGGCCATGACGACCACGGCCACCGGGAGACTGCGGCGAGCGCCGCGATCCGCGGGGCGGGGAGACACCACGGTGTCGTCGGGTCCTCTCTGCGCTGCCCGGCACAGCCGCGACCCCGGACCCTCCGGCCACCCGCACGGGGCGGCCCGGGACCGGACGTCTCGGCCCCCGACGGCCACCATCCGGAGCCCACCGCGCCGTGCTCGGCCAGCGGTGGGTGCGCGGACTCTAACCGACCGTGCTCGGCCCTCCGCACGCGGCGGCGGCGATCGGTGGGCGCCCGGGCGGCGGACGGCCCGGCGCGCGCCGGGCGGCGGGCGTTCACCCCACGCCCCGGACCCGCCGCGCCCCCGTGGCGCCGGCCGGACGCTCGCGCGGAGGCGCTGCCGGAGGCACGAGCCGCAGCCGCGGGATGAGCCCGTGGTCGGCCAGGACCTCGAGCGCGCGCTGTTCCACCGGACCGAACTCCAGCGGCAGCGGGCCGCCGGGCTCGTCCGCGGACGGCGTGGCCCGGGCCGGGACCGTCGGTGTGCCGAGCAGCACCCCGACGACGCAGTCGTCGCAGGCGATGTCCCGGACCGTGCAGGTGTCGCAGTCGATGAGCACAGTGGCCTCCCCATGGCGTCGACGGCCTCTCGACGGCCTCGACACCCTCGGCCCCCGGCAGGTCCGGGGTCATGCTGCGCACGCTAGGAGCGACCACCGACAACGCCGGTCCGCGAGACCGCGCAGGGCCCCTCAGATGCGCGCGAGCCGGCCCAGCAGGACGCTGGAGGGCACCGGGTGGGCGCCGCTGCGGCGCACCGAGTCGACGACGGCGCGGTCGGAGGTCACCACCACCAGCGGGCGGCCCTCCGGCTCCGCCCCGACCAGGGACCGGATGAGGTCGTCGGCGAGCACGCCGGCGTCGCTGAAGAGCACCCGCACCCCGCGCACCGAGTGCGTCGGCACCCCGGTGATCCCCGCCCCGTCGAAGACGAGCGTCGTCTCGGCGCCCGTGCGCGCCGCCAGCGGCTGGACCGCGGCGACGAGGCGCTCGCGCTGCGCGGCCAGCGACAGCTCCGGCCAGCCCGTCTTGGTGACGTTGTAGCCGTCGACCATGAGGTGCACCTCGGGCAGCGCGAGCAACCGGTCGAGCGCGGCCGGGTCGGTGACCCGTGCCTTGGGCACCCCACCCACCCCAGCCGCCCCCGCCCCGGCACCGACCAGCTCCGCGGGCCGCGCCCCGGTGTCCCCCGGGCGCAGGCCGAGCTCCCGGCGCAGGCCCTCGGCGGAACCCGCCACGGTGTCGACGAGCAGCGCCAGGCGCGCGTCGTCGGCACGCCGTGCCTCCACCGAGGCTCGGCGGACCCCGGCCAGCTCGTCGGCGGCACGGCGCGCGCGCTCCTCGGAGTGGGCCGCGGTCTCGCGGGCACGGTCGCGCTCGCGCCGCAGCTCCGCCATCTCGGCGCGCAGCCCGCCCTCGCCCGCGTCCCGCGCGGCTCGCAGCTCGGCGGCCTCGTCCTCGGCGCGCCGCACCCGCGTGCCCTGCTCGCGGAGGCGGGCGCGGAGCTTCGCGATCTCGTCGCGGTTCTCCTCGGCGGTGGCCTCGACCGCGGCGCGGGCCTGCTCGCGGTCCGCGGTGAGCCGCCGTACCTCGCCCTCGAGCTTCTCGACCCTCGCGACCGCGGCGTCGCGCTCGGAGCGGGCGCGGGCGGCATCGGCGCGCTCCCCCAGGTCGCGGACCAGGACCGAGCCCTCGTCCCGGCCCTCGAGCACGGCCACGGCCGCGGCGTGCACCGGGTCGGGGACCTCCGGACGCCACCGTGCCGGCTGCTCCTCGGTCCACCAGCCGACGACGGACGCGGCGAACCCCTCCGCGGTCCCCAGCGCCGTGAGCAGCGGCCCCGCGCCGGCCCGGGCCCGCTTCGACGGCGCGAATCGGGACACCGCGCGCACCGGCGGGGGCAGGTCGGTGACCGGCATGTGCCCGACGGCCACGGACGCGAGCTCGGCCACCTTGGCACGCACGGCCTCGGGCGCGCGCTCGAGGAGCTGGACGCGGACGGCGGCCCGGGCGGCCTCGTCGGGGGCGTCCCCGGAGGCGGGCACGTGGGCGGGCACGTGGGCGGGCACGTCGGCAGGCGCGGCGGGCGCCCCCGTCGTCGCACCGTCGCCGCCGCCCTCCATCACCGCTCAGGCTAGCCCTGCCGGGGCCACCGTCCGGCCTGGTGAGCCCGGGGCGGCGCGTGCTCGACCGGGGACTGTCGGGGGGCACCCCTAGCGTCCCGCCGCGATGGACGCCCCCGCCCGTCCGGTCACCGGTCCGGACCCCCAGCTCTCGTTCGGCGAGCTCGGCACGCCCCTGTCCGTAGTCACGTTCGTGGTGGTCGACCTGGAGACCACGGGCGGGCCGCCCGACTCGGACGCGATCACCGAGATCGGGGCGGTCAAGGTGCGCGGCGGCGAGATCGTCGGCGAGTTCGCGACGCTCGTCGACCCGGGCGTCGCCGTGCCCCCGCAGATCGTCTCGCTCACCGGCATCACGACGGCGATGGTCCGGGACGCCCCGCGGCTGCCCGCGGTCCTGCCGGGCCTGCTGGAGTTCTGCGCCGGGGCGGTGCTCGTGGCCCACAACGCGCCGTTCGACGTCGGGCACCTGCGGGCGGCGTGCCGGCGTCACGGCCCGTCGTGGCCGCGCCCGGCGGTGGTGTGCACGGCGCGGCTCGGGCGCCGCGTCCTCTCCCGTGACGAGGCGCCGTCGTGCCGGCTCTCGGCCCTGGCGGCGCTCTTCCGGGCGAGCACGCGCCCGGTCCACCGTGCCCTGGACGACGCGCGGGCCACCGTCGACGTCCTGCACGGGCTGCTCGAGCGCGTCGGCGGCCGCGGCGTGTCGACGCTCGAGGACCTCCTGGCTCTGCAGGTCGAGGTCAGTCCGGTCCAGCGCGCCAAGCGCCACCTGGCCGACGCCGTCCCCGAGCAGCCCGGCGTCTACCTCTTCCGCGGGCCCGGCGACGAGGTGCTCTACGTCGGCACCAGCGGCGACCTGCGACGACGCGTGCGCTCCTACTTCACCGGAGGCGACAAGCGGGCGCGCATCACGGAGATGATCGGGCTGGTCGAGCGGGTCGACTGGGTGGTGTGCGCCCACGCCCTCGAGGCCGAGGTCCGGGAGCTGCGCCTGCTCGCCGGGCACGCGCCCCGCTACAACCGGCGCTCGCGCTTCCCGCACCGCGGCTGGTGGGTCGCGCTCACCGACGAGCCCTTCCCCCGGCTCTCGGTGGTGCGCACGCCGCGCGCCGACGCGGTCGGGCCGTTCGGGCGCCGTCCCGACGCCGTGGCCGCGGTCCAGGCCCTGCAGGACGCCCTCCCGCTGCGGCCGTGCACCCAGCGCATCCCGGCGCGCGGTGCGTCCGGGACGCCGTGCGCGCTGCACGAGATGGGCCGGTGCGGGGCGCCGTGCGCGGGTCACGTGGACGTCGCGGCCTACCGGCCCGTGGTCGACGACGCCCGGGCGCTGGTGCGCGGCGCCGACGACACGGGCCTGCGCAGGCTCTCGGCGACGGTGGGTGACCTCGCGGCCGCCGAGCGCTTCGAGGACGCCGCGGCCCACCGCGACCGCCTCGCCGACCTCGCCGCCGCCCTGGGGCGTGTCCAGCGGCTGTCCGCCGTGGCCGGGGCACCGGAGATGATCGCCGCCCGCCCGGACGGGGAGCGCGGGTGGGACCTCGCGGTCGTCCGGCACGGTCGCCTCGCGGCGGCCGGGCGCGCCCGCCGGGGCGTGCCGCCGATGCCCGTGGTCGAGGCACTCGTCGCCTCCGCCGAGACCGTGCGCCCCGGCGACGGCCCGCTGTGCGGCGCGCCGCCCGAGGAGGTCGCCGTCGTCACCCGCTGGCTCGAACGGCCGGGGACGCGGATGGTCCGCACCACCACCCCGTGGGCGATGCCGGCCGCCGGGGCCGGCGCGTGGGCCGGGTGGGTCGGGCGGGCCCGCGAGGCGCGGCGCGAGCGTGCGGGGGCGCCGGGCGAACCGCCCTAGACTCGCGGCACCCGGGGCCGGGCAGCCGGTCCCCGCGCCACACCCGAGCGACGAGGAGGGCCCGTTGATCACGGCCTTCGTGCTGGTCCACGCCGACGCCGACCACATCCCCGAGACCGCCCAGGCCATCGCGGACCTCGACGGCGTCGCGGAGGTCTACTCCTGCGCCGGCGACGTCGACCTGGTCGCCGTGGTCCGCGTCCGGGAGCACGAGCAGCTCGCGGACGTCATCGCCGGCGGGCTGAGCCGTGTGTCCGGGGTGCGCAGCACCTCCACGCACATCGCCTTCCGCTCCTACTCCTCGAGCGACGACGCCTCGGCGTTCTCGATGGGGCTCGACTAGTCACGCACGGCGCGGGCGACCGCCGACCAGCGCTCGAGCAGCGCCGAGGCGGCCCCCGAGTCGACCGCCTCGGCGGCCCGGCGCATCCCGGTGGCCACGCCGGCGTGCAGGTCGGTCATCGCCGTGCCGGTGACCGACTCCTCGTGGGCGGCGAGCGCGGCTCCGGCGTTGAGCAGCACCGCGTCGCGGACCGCGCCGGGCTCGCCGGCGAACACCGCGCGGGCCACCGCGGCGTTGTGGGCGGCGTCCCCGCCCCGCAGCGCCCCGGGGCCGGAGACCGGCACGCCCAGCGCGGTCGGGTCGAGCGTCTCCACCCGCACCCCGCCGGGCCCGGCGTGCCAGACGGTGGTCGTCGTCGCGGTGGTGACCTCGTCGAGCCCGTCGTCGCCCCGCACGACCACGGCGCGGTCCCCGCGCGCGGCGAGCACCTCGGCGAGGATCGGCGCGAAGCGCACGTCGGCGCACCCGATCAGCGCCGCGCCCGGACGGGCCGGGTTGGTCAGCGGCCCGAGCAGGTTGAACGCGGTCGGCACGCCGAGCTGGCCGCGCACCGGGCCCGCGTGGCGCATCGCCGGGTGGAAGACCTGGGCGAAGCAGAACCCGATGCCGACCTCGGCGACGCAGCGGGCGACGGCGTCGGGACCGAGGTCGACCGGCACGCCGAGGGCCTCGAGCACGTCCACCGACCCGCTCTGCGACGACGCGGCGCGCCCGCCGTGCTTGACGACGCGCGCACCGGCCGCGGCCATCACGACGGCCCCCATGGTCGAGATGTTGACGGTGTGCGCCCCGTCGCCGCCGGTGCCGACGATGTCGACCACCGGAGGAGGGACGTCGACGGGCCGGGCGTGGGCCAGCATCGCCGTCGCCAGCCCCGCGATCTCCGGCGCCGTCTCTCCCTTGGCCCGCAGGGCCACGACGAACCCCGCGACCTGCGCGGGCGCCGCCTCGCCCGACATCACCTGGTCCATCGCCCACTCGGTGTCGTCCGCGGCGAGGTCGTGGCCCGCCAGCAGGCGCCCGAGCAGGCCGGGCCAGCTCGGTGGCGTCCCCACCGCGGCCGTCACCCGCGGACGGCGGGCGCGGCCCGCTCCCGCAGGACGGTGGCGACGGTCTCGGCGGCGGTCACCGGATCCAGCGGCTGCACGAGGACGGCGTCGGCCTGCGACCAGGTCGCGAGCCAGTGGTCGTCGCGGCGCCGGACGACGACGATGATCGGCGGCGGGTCGTCGCTCTCGTTCTTGATCTGGCGGCACACCCCCATCCCGCCGGTGGGCTGTGCCTCGCCGTCGAGGACCGCGAGATCGATCTCGCCGGCGTCGAAGGAGCCGAGGACGTCCCCGATGCTGACCGCCTCGACGAAGCGCAGCCGGGGCAGGTCGGGCGCGGGGCGGCGCCCCACGGCGCTGGAGATGGCCTCGCGCACCTCCGGACGATGGCTCATCACCACGACCGTGAGTGTGGGGCTCGGGGCGCTCATGGGGCGGATGCTATCCGGCAGACCCCGTGGGCACCGAGCCCCACGACCACGGCCGCGCCACGCCCGGCGATCGGTACGACGAATCGACGTACGACGGCGGGTAGGAGAACCTGCAGGTGAGGGGCGTGCAGGTCGCGGCGGGTGCGGACCGTCTCCCGAAGACGACACGATCAGCCCTCGCCCCGACGGGCTGGTGTCGGGCGGAGGTGTCATCATGACGCCCGTGACGACCGCCCAGGGTGCGCCGGCGCCTTCCTTCAGCGCGAGGATTCACTCCCTCAACCGGCCCAACGTCGTGAGCGTGGGGACCATCATCTGGCTCTCCAGCGAGCTGATGTTCTTCGCCGGGCTGTTCGCCATGTACTTCGTCGCGCGTGCGAACGCCACGGAGGGATGGCCGCCCGAGCCCACCGAGCTCGACGTGCCCTACGCGCTGGTGAACACGATCATCCTCGTGGCCTCGTCGTTCACGTGCCAGTACGGCGTGTTCGCGGCGGAGCGCGGCGACGTGTTCGGCCTACGCCGCTGGTACGCGATCACGTTCGTGATGGGCACGATCTTCGTGCTCGGGCAGGTCTTCGAGTACCACACGCTCGTCACCGAGCACGCGACGACGATCTCCAGCAGCTCCTACGGGTCCGTCTTCTACATCACCACCGGATTCCACGCGCTGCACGTTACGGGCGGGCTGATCGCGTTCATCCTGCTCATAGCCCGCACGTTCCTGAGTCGGTTCACCCCGGCGCAGGCCACGGCGGCGATCGTCGTCTCGTACTACTGGCACTTCGTGGACGTGGTCTGGATCGGCCTGTTCGCGGTCATCTACTTCATCCGCTGACCCGTGTCGGCGACCCCGCAAGGCCCGCAGGACCAACCGCACCACCACCGAGGAGAGCTCGAGGTTGGGCACCCGATGAGTGACGAGAAGCCGCGACCCGCCCCCACCCGGGCACGCCGCGGGACGAAGATGCGCCGGCGCCTGTCCGGAATGCTCGCCCTGGGCGTCGCGCTGGTCGCTGTCGGCGGCCTCTACACGGTGTTCACCCCGGAGCCCGACCAGGCGCTCGCGGCGGACCCCGCGATCGTGCGCGAGGGCCAGCAGATCTACGACAACTCCTGCATCACGTGCCACGGCACGAACCTGCAGGGCGTGGAGGGGCGCGGCCCCAGCCTCATCGGCGTCGGCGAGGCCTCGGTCTACTACCAGGTCTCCACCGGCCGGATGCCGCTCGCGGCCCAGGGTGCGGTCGCCGAGCGCAAGCCCCCGCGCTTCGACGAGGCCCAGGTCGACGCCCTCGGGGCGTTCATCCAGGCCAACGGCGGCGGTCCGGTGACGCCCGAGGAGAGCGGCGAGGCGCTGCGCGGCCGTGACCTCGGTCGCGGCGGCGAGCTGTTCCGCCTCAACTGCGCGTCCTGCCACAACTTCACCGGCCGCGGCGGCGCACTGTCCCAGGGCAAGTTCGCGCCGAACCTCGACCCGGCGAACGAGTCGCAGATCTACGCGGCGATGCTCTCAGGCCCGGCCAACATGCCCACCTTCGCCGACACGCAGCTCTCCCCCGAGGAGAAGCGCGACATCATCGGCTACATCAAGTCGGTGGGCGCCGAGAACCCCGCGAAGGACCCGGGCGGCGTCGGGCTCGGAGGCTTCGGCCCCGTGCCGGAGGGCGTCGTGGCGTTCTTCGTCGGTCTCGCCGCCCTCATCGGTATCTCTCTCTGGATCGGATCCCGCCAGTGACCCGCCCCGATCAGGGCGCCGACGCGCCCACGCAGTCGCACGACGGCCCGCGCGTCCCGTCGGACGACGAGCTCGCCCGGATGAGCACCGACGACCTCGTCCGTCTGGGCAACCAGATCGACGACCTCGAGGTCGTCTCGAACCGCGAGCGGTTCCCCGTGCCCGGCACCCGCGCCGAGAAGCGGGCCGAGCGCCAGGTCGCGGGCTGGTTCATCATCGCCGCCCTGGCGGGCGTCGCCTTCCTCGTGGCGTTCATCGCCTGGCCCTGGGAGTACCGGGGGCCCGGCGAGGAGGGCGGTGTGCTCTACGCCCTGTACACGCCGGTCATCGGGTTCCTCTTCGGCCTCTCGGTGTTCGCGGTCGGCATGGGCGTGATCGCCTACTCGAAGAAGCTCCTGCCCGAGGACCTGACGATCCAGCAGCGTCACGACGGCCGGTCCGCCGAGGTCGAACGCCGCACCGCGGCCGCCCGCCTCATCCAGACGGGTCAGCAGAGCGGCATCACACGCCGGAAGCTGGTCTACCGGTCGATCGGTGCCGCCGGCGGGGTGCTCGGCCTCGGCGTGCTGGTCGCCGCCTTCGGGGGGCTCGTCAAGAACCCGTGGAAGGAGGGGCCCAACTCACCCCTGCTCATCACGGGGTGGCACTCCGAGGACGGCGAGCGCGTCTACCTGCGTCGCGACACCGGCGAGTCCGAGCAGGTCGTGCTCGTGCGCCCTGGTGACCTCGCCCCGGGGGCGATCGAGACGGTCTTCCCGTTCAAGGAGTCCCAGCGCGCGAACCCGGAGGAGCTCGCCGAGGAGCTCCACTCTGCCGACTCGCCCGTGATGCTCATCCATCTGCGACCCGACGTCACCGTCATCAAGCGGGCCGGCCAGGAGGACTTCAACTACGGGGCGTTGTTCGCCTACTCCAAGATCTGCAGCCACATGGGCTGCCCCACGTCGCTGTACGAGGACCAGACGATGCGGATCCTCTGCCCCTGCCACCAGTCGCAGTTCCAGGCGAACGAGTACGCCAAGCCCGTCTTCGGGCCGGCGACCCGTCCACTGGCGCAACTGCCGATCGCGGTGGACGATCAGGGGTATCTGTACGCGCGCAGCGACTTCATCGAACCGGTGGGTCCGGCGTTCTGGGAGCGAAGCTCATGAGTGCGATCACCACACCCACCCGCAAGGGCGGCGGCACGGCGATGAAGCTCGTCGGCACCGCCGCTGACGAGGCGGACAGCCGGTTCCACCCCGCCGGGCCCCTCCGACGCCAGATCAACAAGGTCTTCCCCACGCACTGGTCGTTCATGCTGGGCGAGATCAACATGTACGCCTTCATCGTGCTGCTGGTCTCGGGCACCTGGCTGGCGGTCTTCTACGACCCGTCGATGACCGAGGTCACCTACAACGGCGTGTTCCAGCCGCTGCAGGGCGTCTCCATGAGCCGGGCGTACGAGTCGACGCTGGACATCTCGTTCGAGGTCCGCGGCGGCCTGTTCATCCGCCAGGTCCACCACTGGGCCGCGCTGCTCTACGTCGCGGCGATGATCGCGCACATGATGCGGACGTTCTTCACCGGAGCGTTCCGCCGCCCGCGCGAGACCAACTGGGTCCTCGGCGTCGTCCTGCTGCTCACGGGCATGATCGAGGGCTTCATCGGCTACTCGCTGCCCGACGACCTGCTCTCCGGCACCGGCATCCGCACGGGCGTCTCGGCGATCGTCATGTCGATCCCCGTGATCGGCACGTGGTTGCAGTTCGCCATCTTCGGCGGCGAGTACCCGGGCGACATCATCATCCCGCGCCTGTACATCGTCCACGTCTTCCTGCTGCCCGGGATCATCACCGCGGTCATCGCGGTGCACGTGGCGCTCGTGTGGTTCCAGAAGCACACCCAGTTCCCCGGCCCCGGCCGCACCGAGCGCAACGTCGTCGGCGTCCGCATCCTGCCGACGTTCGCCACCAAGGCCGGCGGCTTCACCGTCGTCTCGGTGGGCCTCATGGCGGCGATGGGCGGTCTGTTCCAGATCAACCCGATCTGGAACCTCGGCCCGTACAACCCGGCCAAGGTGTCAGCGGGCTCGCAGCCCGACTGGTACATGGCCGTGTTCGACGGCGCGGTCCGGCTGTGGCCGTCGTGGGAGATGTACCTGTTCGGCCGGTACACGATCCCGGCGATCTTCTTCCCGGCCGTGATCGGGATGGGCATCCTCACCACGCTGCTCGCGCTCTACCCGATGATCGAGCGCAAGCTGACCGGCGACGACGCCCACCACAACCTGCTCCAGCGCCCGCGTGACGTCCCCGTGCGGACGGCCACCGGCATGATGGCCATGGCCTTCTACTTCTGGCTGGTCGTGGCGTGCGGCAACGACATCATCGGCTACACGTTCGACATCTCCCTGAACGTGATGACGTGGATCGGGCGCATCGGGCTGCTCGTGCTCCCGCCGCTCGTCTACTTCGCGACCTACCGGATCTGCCTGGGCCTCCAGCGCGGCGACCGCGAGGTGCTCGAGCACGGCATCGAGACCGGGCACATCAAGCGCCTGCCGCACGGTGAGTTCATCGAGGTGCACCAGCCGCTGGGCGGCGTCGACGAGCACGGCCACGCCGTCCAGCTCGCCTACCAGGGCGCCAAGGTGCCGAAGCGCATGAACGACCTCGGTTCCGCGGGCCAGCCCCTCAAGGGCGGCTGGTTCCGTCCGGACCCGGCCGACGAGCAGGAAGCGCTCGGCGGCGGCCACGGCGGCGGCGACCCGATGCAGGTCGAGCCCGGCGAGCAGCGCGAGCTCGCCGGCCGCCCGGACGCCGGGCGCCCGCGCGACATTCAGGAGTAGGTCAGAGCACGTCCGCACGACACGGGCCGGGAGCGTCACCGACGCTCCCGGCCCGTGTGCGTGGTCGGTCCTCCCCCGGGCGCCGGGGGCACGGCACGGCTGGTGCACCGCTGGTGCAAGCCGTGCGTCCACGCTGGCACTGGACGCCAGGATCGCCACCACGTCGCACGAGCGACACGCCGAGAACGGCGCTGCGAGCTCCTGAGCGCTCTGGGGTGGCGACGGGGGCACGGGCACCGCCCCTGAACGCCTCACATGGCCTCTGACGCGCCACTCTCAGCTCGCTCACGCGGTGCAGGCTTGGCACTCCGCACAAGCCGCTGTGGTGCTCGCCGGGCAACCGCGTGCGACGGCGCCGGGCGGGCACGTGCTGCTCGCGCTCGGGGTCAGCGATGCGGCGACCCGCCGGCCTCGGGCCTCGGGCCTCGGGCCCCGGCCCCCGGTCCCCGATCAGCAGGCGGAAACGCACCGTCCGGACGCCGCTGCCGGTGCCTTTCGACCTGGTGATCCTCGAACCGGGCCCTCCTCGGGACGTCGTCCCCCCGGAGCGGACCGACCCCATCGGCCCAGCCCCCCCGATGACACGAACGCGTCGTTCGCGCGCATAGAAGCAGCGAACAGCGCGTTCGCTCCAACCATCACGCCCGCCCCGGAGCTAGGCAGACACACCACAGCCCCGCTTCGACGGGCGGAGCGGGGCTGTGAGGGCTTGTGAGCGAGCTAGTGCGCCGACGGGCCCGCGTGGTACTCGAACACGAGGCCGCAGATGGCGATGATGAGGGCCACGCCCGCGAGGACGATCAGCCACCACTGCCACAGAGCGATGCCGAAGCCCGTGAGGGCGGTGCCGCCCGCGACGGCGATGGGCCAGTAGCTCCCGGGGCTGAAGAAGCCCATGTCGCCGGCGCCGTCGGACACCTCGGCCTCGGGGTTGTCCTCGGGCCGCTCCTCGAGCCGCCGGGCGACGAAGCGGAAGTACGTGCCGACGATGAGGGTCAGGCCGCCGGTCAGCGTCAGGGCGACGATGCCGACCTCCTCACCCGAGAGGACGCCGTACACGATCGCGCAGACGAAGCAGAAGACCGTGAGGATCTCGAAGATGCGGGATTCGACCTTCACCGGGTCCTCGCTCTCGACAGGGTGGGGCGGGCGGTCACTTGAACGCCTGCCGGGCGGTCGGGTCCGGGTTGGCGGGCTGCGTGGTGATCGACTCGGGGTTGCAGAGCTCGCCGCAGTTCATCGCCGCGAGGGCGGCGTTGGTGGTGAAGCCCTGGCCCGTCTGCGGGTCGATCCGCTGGCGGGTCTGGAGGAACTGCTCGAACAGGGCAGGCGGCAGCGCCCGGACCTCGAAGTTCATCATCGAGTGGTAGGCGCCGCAGAACTCCGCGCAGCGGCCGACGAAGGCGCCGGGACGCTCGATCCGGTCGATGACCCAGGTGTTCTTCTGGTCGTTCTCCTCCGGGTACGGCATGACGTCGCGCTTGAAGAGGAACTCCGGCACCCAGAAGGAGTGGATGACGTCCTTCGACTCCTGGGTGAACGCGATCGGCCGGTCGGTGGGCAGCACCAGGATCGGCACGGAGCTCGTGGTGCCGACGACGGAGGCCGGGAGCCCGTTGGGCGCGATGGTCTGCGGGTAGCCGAACTCCCAGTTCCACTGGAACCCGGTGATCGTCACCTGCAGTTCGTTGCCCTGTGCCTCGCGGTCGACGACGTTCTGCACGACCACCGTGAAGTAGAAGAGCACCGCGACGATCACCAGCGGCACGACCGTGAGCACGAGCTCGAGCGGCAGGTTGTACTGGAACTGGCGCGGCAGGTCCGAGGCGCCGGCCTTGCGACGGTGGAACGCGACGGTCCAGGCCGTGGCGCCCCACACCAGCACGCCGACGATCAGGGCGGCGACCGCGGACCAGGTCCACAGCGTGCGCATGTCCGCGGCCTCGGGCGTGACGCCGACCGGCCAGCCGAAGCGGAGGACCTCCTCCACCGAGCACCCGGAGGTCGTCACCGCCACGACGACGGCGGCCGCAGCCAGTCCCAGGACCCGGCGTGCGCGCCCGGTGCGGGCCCGGGGCGGCGTCCCATCTCGGCGCACTGCTGCTGCCTTCCTCCTCGCACGGTGCACGCCCTCCGACCAGGGGCCGAGGACGGCTCCGGACGGTGCGGCGAGCGGCCCGGCGACCCGGGCCCCGACGTCGGAGCGGAGACTATCCGAGCGAGCCACTACGCGCTGTCGGAGGGGCGCGCGGGGTGTCACGGAGCGGCACATCCTGGTCGTCATACTGAGCGCATCCCGCCCGTCGGGGCGGCGGCGGTGGCCCCGGAACCGGAGGTGTCAGCGGACGCGTGTGCGGCCTGATGGGATTGATCACGCCTGGCGGTGAGGGCGCGGCACGTGCCGACGCGGTGCGGGCGAGCCTCGAGTGCATGCGCCACCGCGGACCGGACGAGTCCGGCGTGTGGCACGACGACGACGTCGCGCTGGGGTTCAACCGGCTCTCGATCATCGACGTCGAGAACTCGCACCAGCCGCTGACGTACGCGAGCGATCGCTATCGCATCGTCTTCAACGGCGAGATCTACAACTACCTCGAGCTGCGCGAGGAGCTCGCCCGCGACCACGGCGCCCGGTTCGTCACCGACGGGGACACCGAGGCCATCGTCGCCGCCTACGACGTCTGGGGTCCCGACGCGGTCCGCCGCCTGCGCGGCATGTTCGCCTTCCTCATCTGGGACACCCACGAGCGCGTGCTCTTCGGCGCCCGCGACCCGTTCGGCATCAAGCCCCTCTACGTGTCCGCCGGGCCGCACGGCGTGGCGTTCGCCAGCGAGAAGAAGAGCCTGCTCGAGCTGGCGACGAGCCTCGGCGAGCCGACCACCGCGCCCGACCCGACCGCTCTGCAGCACTACCTGCAGCTGCAGTACGTGCCGGAGCCGCTCTCGCTGCACCGCTCGATCCGCCGCGTCGAGTCGGGCACGAGCTTCACCGTCTCCCCCGGCGAGCCGATGTCGACGGAGCGCTACTTCGTCCCGACGTTCGACGAGAAGCCGGTCGACGACGAGGCCCGCGTGCACGCCGAGATCACCGAGGTCCTGCGCGACTCGGTGGCCAAGCACATGCGCGCCGACGTCACCGTGGGCGCGTTCCTCTCCGGGGGCATCGACTCGACGCTCATCGCCGCGCTCGCCAAGGAGCACAACCCGGACCTCATCACCTTCACCACGGGCTTCGAGCGCGAGGGCTACTCCGAGGTCGACGTCGCCCGCGAGTCGGCCGAGGCGATCGGCGTGCGGCACGTCGTCCGCACCGTCACCGCCCAGGAGATGATGGACGCGCTGCCGCTCATCGTCTGGTACCTCGACGACCCGGTGGCCGACCCCGCGCTGGTGCCCCTGTGGTTCGTGGCGCGCGAGGCCCGCAAGCACGTCAAGGTCGTGCTCTCCGGCGAGGGCGCCGACGAGCTGTTCGGCGGCTACACGATCTACAAGGAGCCGCTCTCGCTCGCGCCGTTCGAGAGGCTGCCCGGGGCGGTGCGCAGGCTCGCCGGGTCGCTGTCGGCGAAGCTGCCCGACGGCATGCGCGGCAAGGACCTCCTGCGCCGTGGCGCGCTCCCCCTCGAGGAGCGCTACTACGGCAACGCCCGCATCTTCCGCAACGACCAGCTCGCCGCGGTGCTGCGCGGGCACGATCCCGAGCTCTCGCACGTCGACATCACCGCGCCGCTCTACGCCGACTCGGGCTCCTGGGACCCGGTGGCGCGGATGCAGCACGTCGACCTCTTCACGTGGCTGCGCGGCGACATCCTCGTCAAGGCCGACAAGATGACGATGGCCAACTCCCTCGAGCTGCGCGTGCCGTTCCTCGACAAGGAGGTCTTCGAGGTCGCGTCGCACCTGCCGACCGACCAGAAGGTCGCCCACGGCACCACGAAGTACGCGCTGCGCCGGGCGATCGACGGCATCGTGCCGCCCCACGTGCTGAACCGCCGCAAGCTCGGCTTCCCGGTGCCGATCCGTCACTGGCTCGCCCACGACATGCTCGAGTGGGCCCGGGAGATCGTCCGCGACTCCCAGACCGACGCGATCCTCGACAAGGCCGCGGTGCTGCGACTCATCGACGACCACCGCGCCGGCCCCGTCGACCACTCGCGGCGGATCTGGACGATCCTGGTCTTCATGCTCTGGCACGGCATCTTCGTCGAGGAGCGCATCCGCCCCGCGATCCCGGAGCCGAGCTACCCCGTGTACGTCTGACCGCCGCCCGGATGGATCCACTGATCCATCCGGTGCAGACTGTGCCTTCCGCGAAGAGGGGGGCGCTTCGTGTCCGCTTCGACGCTGCGCGAGGACCGGCTCCTCGTGGGGCGCGACGCCGAGACGGCGTGGCTGGCCCGGGCGTGGGCCCGGAGCTGGGAGCGTCTCTTCGCCCCCGGCCCGGACGCCGACACGCGCACCCTCGCCGGCCTCGACGAGGCGGGGTGCGCGCCCTGGTCCACGCCCTGCGCCCGGGTCGACGGAGCGCGGCGCTCGTCACGCGGCTGCACCAGGCCACGGGCGGCCCTCCCCTGCACCTCGCCACCCTGCTGAACGAGCTGCCGGTGGAGGTGCTGCTGGGATCGCGCCCGCTCCCCGCGCCGCGGCGCCTCGCCGAGGAGGTGCGCGCGGTCGTCGCCGGGCTCGGTCCGGACGCCCGCGACGTGCTGGCCGTCCTGGCCGTCCTCGGGCGGCCGGCCGGGAGGGCGGTCGTGGCGCGGCTCGCGGACGTCGGGGACGAGGACCTCGACCGCGCGCTCGACGAGCTGGCCGCCGCGGGCCTCGTCGGCGCCCAGGTCGTCGGGGCACGCGCGACGTTCCGCCTCCGTCACCCGTTGGTCTGCAGCGCGGTGCACGACGGGCTGCCCCGCATCGAGCGCCGGCGTCGCCACCTCGCCACGGCAGCCGTCCTCGGGGGCCGGGCGGCCCTCGACCACCGGGTGGTCGCCGCCGACGGGGAGCCCGACGAGGCGCTCGCCGGCGACCTCGAGGCGGCGGCCGCGGCCGAGCCGTCGGATCACCGCGACGCCGCCACGCGGTTGCTCGCCGCCGCGGAGGTGAGCGGCTCCGGCGCCTCGGCCGAGCACCGCCTGCTCGCGGGGGCGCTGCGACTCGTCGAGGCCTACGACACCGATCGCCTGGCCGTGCTCGCGCCGCGCGTCCGCGGGGCGACGCCGGGGCCCGAGCGCGACGTCGTCCTGGGGTTCCTGCTCACCCTGGAGAACCGCCCCGACGCCGGCCTGCACCTGCAGCAGGCGCTGGCCGACACGTCGGCAGCCGCCGAGGTGCGGGCGCTCGCGGGGGTCCGCCTCGCCCTCGAGCACATCTTCCGGGGCCGCGGCGGGGCGGCCGAGACGGCCGCCGCCGCCGTCGCCGGGCTCACCGCGCGGACCGATCGTGCCGAACAGGGCCTCGTGCTCCAGGCGCTCGGACGGGCCCAGGGGCAGGGCCCGTCAGCGGGCCTCGCCCTGCTCGAGGGCGTCCTCGGCTCGGCGCTGACGGCCGATCCGGTGATCATGGCCGGGATGCTCCACCTCGCGGCCGGGGAGCCGGCCGCGGCCCGGGACCGCCTGGTCGAGGGGCTCGCGCGGGTCCGACGCGGGGCCGCGTCCATCGCACCCACCCGCCCCTCCACCTCGCCGAGGCGTACTTCGAGACCGGCCGGTGGGACCTCGCCGAGGCCGAGGCGGAGATCGCGCTGACGTGGTTCGCGGACGGCGACCGGAACTGGGCGGAGGCGACCGCGCACGCCGTCGCGGCGCTGGTGCCGGCGGGGCGGGGCGACCGGGAACGGGCCGAGCGCCACCTGGCCGACGCGCGGAGGTCGCTCGCCGAGACCTTCAGCCCGCAGGGAGCGGGTGCCCTGGCCCTGGCCGAGACGGTGTCGGCGCGGTCGCTGGGCGACGCCGCCCGGGCCCTGCGTGCGGTGGGCCGCCTCGCCGAGGCCGGTGCCCGCGGCGGCATGACCTCGGGGCCCTGGGCCGGCTGGCGCCTCCTGCACGTCGAGGCCCTGCTCGACACCGGGGACGTGGCGTCGGCACGGCGGGAGCTCCGGGCCGCGCCGCGCGCCGGGGCCCCGCTCGGCTTCGCCCTGTCCCGCCACCGGCTCGAGGGCCGGGTGGCCGAGGCCATGGGCGACCGGCCCGGCGCCGAGGCCGCACACCGCGCCGGCCTCGACCTCGCAGCGCGGCACGGCGACGAGGTGGCCGACGTCGCCCCGCTCGCCCTGGCCGACCTGCAGGCCGCTCTCGGGACGCTCCTCGGCGCGGGCACGGGCGGCGAGGCCCTCCTCGCCGCCGCCCACGCCCGGTTCGTCGAGCTCGGCGCCCGCCCCGGCCTCGAGCGCCTGGACGACGACGCGGCCCCCGTCAGGTCCAGTGACGCCCGGGGGCTGACCCCGCGCGAACGGCAGGTCGCGGCGCTCGCCGCCCAGGGCATGACGAGCCGCGAGGTCGCGACGAGCCTCTGGGTCACCCCCAAAGCCGTCGACTTCCACCTCGGCAACGTCTACGCGAAGCTCGGGATCTCCTCGCGACGCCAGCTCCGGGGCCGCGCCTTCGACTGAACCCTGGGAACTCTTCCCAGGGTCCTGCTCCGCCGCCCGGCGCACGGTGGGAGCAGACCTCACCACCGAAGGAGCAACGCGTGAACCCCGCCGCGGTCGGACCCCTGTTCATCCCCCTCCTCCTGCTGATCGCCTTCCTGGTCCACGTCGCGGTGATGCGCACGCCGCGCACCCGGGAACGCGTGCTCACCGTCGCGCTGCTCTGGGGTCTCGGGCTGGGCATGGGCGTCGGCGAGCTCCTCGCCGGGGTGCCGCACCTCGTCGCCCCGGCGTTCTCCGCCCAGCAGATCGGCTTCGCACCGAGCGCCTTCCAGTGGGAGGTGGGCTGGGCGAACGTCGCCTTCGCCGTGCTGGGGTTCCTGTGTCTGGTGTACCGCAGCACCGACTTCTGGCTCGCGTCGACGATCGGGTATCTCGTCTACTTCTGGGGCTGCGGGATCGGCCACATCCAGCAGTACCTCGTCGACGGCAACACCGCGCCCTACAACTGGGGCCCGATCGTGCCCGTCGTCTTCCTGATGCCGCTGGTGCAGCTGCTGCTGGTGGTCGCCCTGCGGGCCGTGCAGCGCCGCGGCGTCGGTGCGCACGAGCCGTCGCGGGAGGCCGTCCCGGCCTGAGGGACGGGCTCCCCCGACGTGCGCCAGACCTCCATCGGGCGCGACCGGACCGCTTCATCGCCTAGGGTCGACCGCTGGTCACGGACCGTGCGGTGTCACACCGCACGGTCCCGTGACGGGACGCGTACCCGAGCGAGAGGCAGTCCATGGACGTACTGGGAATCGGCAACGCGATCGTCGACGTGTTGTTCCGCAGCGACGACGACACCATCCGCGGGCACGACCTGCCCAAGGGCGGGATGACGCTCATCGACGAGGCCCAGGCCGAGAAGCTGTACGCCGAGGCGAGCGACACCACCGAGCGCTCCGGCGGCAGCGTCGCGAACACCATCGCCATCGCCGCCGCCCTCGGCGCGGACACGGGCTACGTGGGCAAGGTGTCGGACGACCGCCTCGGCGGCTCGTTCACCGACTCGATCCGCTCGCACGGGGTCGCGTTCACGACGCCGGCGCTGTCCGGGAGCCCGGCGACCGCGCGGTGCCTGATCATGGTGACGCCCGATGGCGAGCGCACGATGTCGACGTTCCTCGGTGCCTGCACGGCGCTGGGGCCCGACGACATCGAGCAGGACGACGTCGCCGGCAGCAAGGTCAGCCTCATCGAGGGCTACCTCGCCGACACCGAGCACGCGCGCCGGACGATCGGCAAGATCGTCGACGCCGCGGCGAAGAGCGACGCGAAGGTCGGCCTGACGCTGTCGGACGCCGGCTGCGTCGACCGCCACCGCGAGTACTTCCGCGAGCTGTGCCGCGAGAACGTCGAGATCCTCATCGCGGACGAGGACGAGGTCGCAGCGCTCGTCGGGGACGACCCGATCGAGGGCCTGCTGCGCGACAAGGGCGGCAACTGCGAGGTCGTCGTCGTCACGCACGGCCCGAAGGGCTCGACGATCTACGGCGTCGGCGGTTCCCGCCAGGAGGTGGAGGCGCGCCCGGCCGACGAGCTCGTCGACACCACCGGCGCCGGCGACGCCTACGCGGGCGGCTTCCTCTACGGCTGGACCCGCGGGCTCGACGTCGGGGTGGCCGGCCGGATCGGCTCGGTCGCCGCGTCGCACGTCGTCGCCCAGATGGGGGCGCAGCCGCCGGAGGACCTGCGGCAGAAGGTCGCCGCGGAGATCCCGGACCTGTAGGACCCCGGACACACGACGGCCCCGGACCTCGAGCGAGGTCCGGGGCCGTCGTGCTGTCGGATCAGTTGAAGCTGTCGCCGCAGGCGCAGGACCCGCCGGCGTTGGGGTTGTCGATCGTGAACCCCTGCTTCTCGATGGTGTCGACGAAGTCGATGACGGCGCCCTGCAGGTACGGGGCGCTCATGCGGTCGACGGAGACGGTGAGCCCGTTGAAGTCGACGTTGAGGTCGCCATCGAGGCTGCGGTCGTCGAAGAAGAGCTGGTACTTGAGACCCGCGCACCCGCCCGGCTGGACGGCGATGCGCAGCGACATGTCGTTACGGCCCTCCTGGTCGAGCAGGGCCTTGGCCTTGCCGGCGGCGGAGTCGGTCAGCTCGACACCGTGCGCGGCCTCGGTGACCGCGGACGGCGCGGTCGGGTTCTCGACGGTCATGGTTCTCCCTTGAGCTCCCGGGACGGACGCTGTGCACTACCCGCTGCGCACAACCCGGTCGCGGTGCCGTGTGTTCCTTCGGGGCGCCACATGATCCTGAAGGCCCCGCGGCCGGTCTCCATCGTCGCACACGTGGGGCGTGTGCTCATGCGTGCGCGCGCTCACCCCCCTCACCCGGGAGGTCGCGCCCCCCAGCGCTTGGCGACGCCCTCGGCGAGATCGGCCAGCCGGGCGGCGGGCTCGGTGAGGGCGGCCTCGACGGAGCCCGCGTCCGCGGCCACCGAGTAGACGCCCTCGAGCCCGGCCTCCAGGGCCTCCCCCGTGCTCATGTCCACCTGGCCGGCCAGCGCGATGCACGGGACGCCCTGCTCACGGGCCCGCGCGGCCACCACCGAGACGAGCTTGCCGTGCAGCGACTGGGCGTCGAGACGTCCCTCGCCCGTGACCACGAGGTCGGCCCGGGCGAGGGCCTCGTCGAGGCCCGCGACCTCGCGGACCAGCTCCCCGCCGGCGACCCGGCGGGCCCCGAGCGCCGCGAGGGCCACGCCCAGCCCGCCGGCGGCGCCGGCCCCGGGGAGGTCGGCGAGGCCGTCACCCAGCACCGCCGCCCACGTCGTCAGCGCCGCGTCGAGGGCGCCCACGGTCGCCTCGTCGGCGCCCTTCTGGGGGCCGAACACCGCCGCGGCGCCCTCCGGACCGGTCAGCACATGGTCGACGTCGGCGGCCACGACGAGGTCGAGGCCCCCGAACCGCGCCCGCACGTCCGCGAGCCCGTCGAGGCGGGCGGCCCGCGCGAGGGCCCCACCGCCGTCGGGCAGGGCGTCCCCGTCGGCGTCCCGGGCCACGGCGCCGAGCGCGGCCAGCATCCCGGCCCCGCCGTCGGTGCAGGCGGAGCCGCCGAGCCCGACGACGATCGCGGAGGGCCCGTGCCCGGCCCCGGCCGCCATGAGCTCGCCGACGCCCCGGCTCGTCGCCGACGCCGCGGTGCGGGGCGTGCGCTCGTCGACGAGGTGCAGGCCGCAGGCCGACGCCGATTCGAGGTACGCCGTCCCGTCCAGCTCGAGCCACGTCGCCCGCGTCGGCGTCCCGAGGGGGCCGGTGACCTCCACCTCGTGGCGGGTGCCGCCGCGGGCGGTGTGCAGGACCTCGACGAACCCGGTGCCGCCGTCGGCGAGCGGGAGCAGGACGGCGGTGTCCCCCGGCTCGCCCCGGGCCCAGCCCTCGGCCATCGCCGTGGCCGCCTCGGCGGCGGTCAGACTGCCGCCGAAGGAGTCGGGAGCGAGCAGCACACGCATACGGCGCACCGTAGGGGTCTCGCGGTCTGGGGAGCCCCGTGCGGGTGCCCTATTCTGGCGACGTGAACTTCTTGCGCCGTGGCACCTCGACGGGGTCCGCCTCCGAGCCCGACGACGCCACGACCGCCGAGGCCGACGACCGGGAGACGGTCGTCGTCGGCGAGCGCGGCCGGCAGAGCACCGGCAAGGGACGCCCCACGCCGGCCCGTCGTGACGCTCAGGGCAAGCGCCGCGGACCGGTGGCGCCGGCCCCCAAGACCCAGCGCGAGGCCATGAAGCGCGCGCGGGCGCTGCGCGGCACCAAGGACGACCGTCGCAAGGCCTCGGCCGACCGCCGCAAGCGCATGATGGCCGGCGACGACTCGGTGCTGCTGCCCCGCGACCGCGGGCCCGCCCGCGCCTACGCCCGCGACCTCGTCGACGCCCGGCGCAACCTCATGGGCCTGTTCATGCCCCTGGCCGTCGTCATCTTCGTGACGGTGATCGTCCCGATCCCCCAGGTGCAGACCGCCGGCAGCCTGATCTGCCTGGTCATGCTCGTGATGATGGCGCTCGAGGGCGTCATGCTCGGCCGCTACGTCGTGACGCGGGTGCGCGCCAAGTTCCCGGACGAGCAGATCGGCGGCCTGTCCTACGGCTGGTACGCGTTCACGCGCGCCACCCAGCTGCGCCGCCTGCGGATGCCCGGGCCCCGGGTGGCCCGCGGCACCGCGATCGCCTGAGGGCGGTCCTGCGCACGCTGGTCCTCGGCGGGACGCGCTCGGGCAAGTCCGCGTACGCCGAGGGGATGCTCGACGCCGACGCGCCGGTGCTCTACGTCGCCACCGCCCGCGGTGTCGACCCGGGCCTCGACCCCGAGTGGGCCGACCGCGTCGCCGTGCACCGCGCCCGCCGCCCCGGCGCGTGGCGGACGGTGGAGGACGCCGATCTCCCGGCGGTCCTCGACGGGCACCCCGGTGATCCCGTGCTCGTCGACGACCTCGCCACCTGGGTGACGGGTCTGCTCGACGACGCCGGCTGGGAGCGCGACGCGCCGTCGGTCGACGCGGCGCGCGCCTCGCTGGTGGCGGCGGTCGAGCGCTTCGGCGGGACGCTGGTGCTCGTGTCGGCCGAGGTCGGGCTGGGCGTCGTGCCGTCGACGAGCGCCGGTCGCCGCTTCCGGGACGAGCTGGGTGCGGTGAACCAGGCGCTCGCGGCGGTGTGCGACGAGGTGTGGCTGCTCGTGGCCGGGGTGCCCCTGCGTCTGCGCTGACCGGCTACGGTCGCGCCGAGATCGCCGCCACGGAGTCTCGTGCCGAGGAGGAGGAACCGCGTGCACCCGGTCGCCAGCTCGGCCCCGGCGGGTGTCGCGCCCCCCGACGAGACCGCCCGCGAGGAGGCCCGCGCGGCGCTGCCCGACGGGAGCTACGGGCGCCTCGAGGAGCTCGCCGCGTGGCTCGCCGCCTGCCAGGGCCGGGCGCCGGCCCGGGCGCCGCGGCGGGTGCGGGCGGTGCTGTTCGCCGCCGACCACGGGATCGCCGCCGCCGGTGTCTCCGCGCACGCGCCCGGGGAGACCGTGGCGCGGGTGGCCGCCGCGCGCGACGGCTCGGCCGCGGTGGCCCGGTTCGCCGAGGCCGCGGGCGCCGGGCTGCGGGTCGTCGACGTCGGGCTGGCCACGCCGGTGCCCGGGGCCGCGCGCGACGACCGCGCCGTGGTGCGGGGCGGCGGACGCCTCGACGTCGAGGACGTGCTGACCGCCGACCAGGCGGCGGCCGCGCTGCGCGCCGGACGTGAGGTGGCCGACGAGGAGGTCGACGAGGGCGCCGACCTGCTCGTCGCCGGCGAGCTGGCCGTCGGCGTCAGCACCCCCGTCGCCGTGCTCGCGGCCGCGATGACCGGGCGCGAGCCGGTGGCCGTCGTGGGGCGCGGCAGCGGGATCGACGACCGTGCGTGGATGGTCAAGGCCGCGGCGGTCCGCGACGGGCTGCGGCGCGCCCGGCCGGTGGGACGCGACCCCCAGGGCCTGCTGCGCATCGCCGGCGGCGCGGACCTGGCGGCGCTCGTCGGGTTCCTCGCCCAGGCCGCCCGTCGCCGCACCCCGGTGCTGCTCGACGGCGCGGCGACGGCCGTGGCCGCGCTGCTCGCCGACACCGAGGTGCCGGGCGCGCGCGCCTGGTGGACGGCGGGCACGCGGTGCACCGAGCCCGCGCAGGCCTTCGCCCTCGACGTCCTGGGCCTCGAGCCGCTGCTCGACCTGTCGATGCGTGCCGGTCAGGGCACCGGAGCGCTGACCGCGGTCGGCCTCGTGCGCGCCGCGGTGTGCGTCGGCTGACGTGCCCGGCCCCTTCCGCGGCGGGGTGACGCTGGCCGTCGCGATGTTCACGGTCGTGCCCCTGCACGCGCGGCGGATCGACCGGCCCGCCGCGGCCGTGGCGCTCGCGGTGGTCCCGGTCGTGGGCGTGGTGCTCGGGGCCCTGCTGGGCGCCGTCGCCGCGGGCCTGGTCGCCGCCGGGGCGCCGGGGCTGCTCGCGGGGCTCGTGGCCGTCGGTCTCGGGGCGGCGGCCACCCGTGGGCTGCACCTCGACGGCCTCGCGGACCTCGCCGACGGGCTCGGCAGCCACGGCGACGCGGCGCGCACGCTGGCGGTGATGCGCGATCCGGGCACCGGCGCGTTCGCGGTGATCTGGCTGGTCGTGGTGCTCGGGATCCAGGCCACGGCGTTCGGGGCCCTGGCGGAGCAGGGCCTGGTGGCCGCGGTCGCCGGCGGCGCGCTGGCCCTGGGGCTGGGGCGCGCCGCGTTCGCCTGGGTGGCGCGACGGGGTGTGCCTGCGGCGTCCCCGGACGGGCTCGGCGCCCTGGTGGCCGGGACCCAGCCGGCGTGGCTGGCGCCGGCGTGGGCGGTGGTGCTCGCTGGGGCCGCGTTCCCGGTGCTGGGGCTCCGCGCGGTGATCGCGGGCCTGCTGGCGGCGGCGGTGGTCGTGCTCGTGGCCGCCCACGCCCGCCGTCGCCTCGGGGGCGTGTCGGGCGACGTGTTCGGCGCCTGCGCCGAGCTCGCCGCGACCGTCGCCCTCGCGGTCCTGGCAACAGCCGGCTAGAGGCCGTTACTGGCTGGTATCCCTCGCTGAGCGAGCGATACCAGCCAGTAACCGCTGGGTCAGCGCAACTGCGTCATCCAGCCCCGGGAGTCCGGGGCCGCGCCGCGCTGGATCGCGGTGAGGCGCTCGCGCAGGCGCTGGGTCATCGCGCCCGGCTTGCCGTCGGCGATGTCGTACTCGCCGCCCTCGTACTTCACGGTGCCGACCGGGGTGATCACCGCGGCGGTGCCGCAGGCGAACACCTCGGTGAGGCGCCCGGCGGCGTTCTCCTTCTCCATCTCGTCGGTGGAGATCCGGCGCTCGCTGACCGTCGCGCCCTCCTCCTCGGCGAGCGCGAGCAGCGAGCGGCGGGTGACGCCGGGCAGCAGCGAGCCGGAGAGCTCGGGGGTGACGACCTCGACGTTGCCCGAGGGGTCGGTGAACACGAAGAAGAGGTTCATGCCCCCCATCTCCTCGATCCACCGGTGCTCGAGGGCGTCGAGCCAGACCACCTGGTCGCACCCCTGTGCCGACGCCTGGGCCTGCGCGGCGAGCGAGGCCGCGTAGTTGCCGCCGCACTTGGCCTCGCCGGTGCCGCCGGGGACGGCGCGGACGTAGTCGGTGGACAGCCACACCGTCACCGGCGCCAGCCCGCGCGGGAAGTACGCGCCGGCCGGGGAGGCGATGAGCATGTAGAGGTACTCCTCGCTCGGGCGCACGCCGAGCCCCGACGAGGAGCCGATCATGAAGGGACGCAGGTAGAGCGAGTCCTCGCCGCCCGCGGCCGGCACCCAGCGCTCGTCGACGGCCAGCAGCTCCTCCAGCGAGCCGAGGAACAGGTCCTCGGGCAGCGGGGGCATCGCCAGGCGCTCGGCCGAGCGGGCCATGCGCTCGGCGTTCGCCGTCGGCCGGAACGCGTGGATCGAGTCGTCGGCCCAGCGGTAGGCCTTGAGCCCCTCGAAGATCGTCTGGCTGTAGTGGAGCACGACTGCGGCCGGGTCCATCGACAGTGCCTGGTAGGGCCCGACGGTCGCGTCGTGCCACCCGCGCGCGGCGTCCCAGGAGATCGTCACCATGTGGTCGGTGAAGAACTTCCCGAACCCGGGTGCGGCGAGTACCTCCGCCACACGCTCCGCGGTCGCCGGGGCGGGGTGCGGGGCGTGGGCGAAGGCCGTACTCATGGTTCCAGCCTAGTCGGACGGGGCAAGACCGATCGCCGCCCTCGTCACCAGGCCGGCGACCCGTCCGTCGCGCACCAGCCAGGCCGCCTCGGCCCCGTCCAGACGGGCGCGCGCGTCCTCGACCCCCTCCCCCGCGCCGAGGCTCGGCGGCACCGGGCGGACGTGGTGGCGCACCGTGTCGCCGTCGGGAAGACCGTCCAGATCCGCCGGAGTCACGGCGCCGAGCGTCTCCGACGGGGCCGCCGCGCCGTCGGTCCGGTCGTGCGTCACCGGGGCGGGTCCGGGCGTCCCGGCGAGCGCCGCACGGGCCCGCGCCACCGTCCAGGACGCGCGCACCACCGGCACGGCGACGACCGGCAGGTCGCCCACCAGCGGCCCCGGGACGTCCGCGTCCGGCTCGTCGAGGAAGCCGAGACGTCGCAGCCAGCCGTCGTCGAAGTACTTCGAGAGGTAGGCCCGCCCGGAGTCGGGGGCGATCACGACGACCACGTCGTCGGGACCCAGGTCGCGGGCCGCGACCAGCGCCCCCGCCACGGCCGTCGCCGACGAGCCCCCGAGCAGCAGGCCCTCCTCGCGGGCCAGGCGGCGGGCGGTGCGCATCGTCGTGCGGTCGTCGACGCGCACGATCTCGTCGGCCACCGACCGGTCCCAGTTGGCGGGCCAGGGGTCGTCGACGGTGTCGGGGTGGCGGTAGTGGCCGATCGCCTCGACGTAGTAGGGGCTGCCGTCCCCGCCGCCGTAGGCCGAGGTCACGGGGTCGACGCCGACGACGCGCACCGGACCCCGCTCCTTGAGTGCCGCGCCGGTGCCCGACAGCGTGCCACCGGTGCCGATGCCCGCGACGAAGCACGTCACGCGGCCGCCGGTCTGCTCCCAGAATCTCGGGCGCGGTGCTGTCGTGGTGGGCCCGGGGGTTCGCGGGGTTGCCGTACTGGTCGGCGAGCCAGCCGCCGGGCGTCTCCTGCGCGATCCGTGCGGCCAGGTTGATGACGTGGCGCGGGTCGTCGCGGGGCAGGCCGCCCGGCGTCAGCACCACCTCGGCACCGTAGGCGCGCAGCGCGGCGATCTTCTCGGCCGCCGTGGTGTCGGGGACGACGATGAGCGTGCGGTAGCCGAGGAACCCGCCGACCAGCGCGAGGCCGATCCCGGTGTTGCCCGAGGTCCCCTCGACGACCACCCCGCCCGGCCCCAATGCCCCGGAGCGCTCGGCGGCGCGGACCATCCAGAGCGCCGCGCGGTCCTTGACGCTCCCGCCGGCGTTCTGCCACTCGGCCTTGACGTAGATCGACGGGGCCAGGCCCTCGGTCACCCGCCGCAGGCGGATGAGCGGGGTGGCGCCGATGGCGTCGAGCACCGATTCGTGGACGCTCCCGGGCACGCCCCGTGTGTACACGCAAAGATGGGCCCGTGACGTTCCCGGGCTTCGGCGAGGCGGTCGTCGACTTCTACGAGGGTCTGGAGGCCGACAACTCCAAGGCCTACTGGGCCGACAACAAGGCGCTCTACGACGACCACGTCCGCGCACCGATGGTCGCGATGCTGGCCGACCTCGAGCCCGAGTTCGGCCCGGGCAAGGTCTTCCGCCCCTACCGCGACGTGCGCTTCGCCGCCGACAAGACGCCGTACAAGGTGCAGTGCGGCGCAACGGTCGGCGGGCGCTACGTCCAGGTCTCGGCCGACGGGATCATGGTGGCCGTCGGCTACTACCGGATGACCTCCGCGCAGGTCGCGCGCTTCCGCGCCGCGATCGACGACGACCGCCACGGGCCGGAGCTCGAGAAGATCGTCGAGGACCTGGGCGCCGACGGGTTCACCGTCGACGGCGAGCAGCTGAAGTCCCGCCCGCGCGGCGCCGACCCCGAGCACCCCCGCCTCGAGCTGCTGCGCCACAAGAGCCTGTTCGTCCGGCGCTCGTGGCCGCCGTCCGACGAGCTGCACACGCCCGCCGTGCGGGAGCGGGTGGCCGAGACCTGGCGGCGCCTCGAGCCCCTCGGACGCTGGCTCGACGAGCACGTCGGCGTCGACCTCGACGACACCGCCGACCGCCCGGGACGCCGCCGCTGACGCTCACGGCCACCACGCGCGCCGCCGCCTAGCGTCGCCCCATCGTGGGGACGACGACGCGTGCCGCCCTCTGGACGAGCGCGCTCCTGGCGCTGGCGCTGCTCGGCGGGCTCCTCTGGTGGACCGCCTCCGAGCGCGGGCTCACCGCCCGCGACCTGTGGGAGACCGTGGACCCGCCGCCGGAATCGTGCGTCGAGCAGGACCCGACCACGTCGGGCTGCCTCACACCGACGGCCCTGCGCCTGCACGACACCGCCGTCGCCCGGTTCGGCGCGCCGGGTCCGGACGCCCCGATCCGCTCCGTCACCTGCTGGTCGGAGCACGCGTGGAACCCGTCGAGCGACCACCCCGAGGGGCGCGCCTGCGACTTCTTCCCCGGCCGCTCCGGCGAGTTCCCGGAGGGCGACGACCTCGCGGCCGGGTGGGCCGTGGCGCACTGGCTGCGCGAGGACGCCCGGGAGCTCGGCGTCCGGTACGTCATCTGGCAGGGCCGCATCTGGTCCACCGGGAGCTCCGACGCCGGCGACGGCTGGGGCCGGCCCTACACCGGCGGCGGCCTGTACGACCCCGAGGACGCCACGGGCGGGCACTTCGACCACGTGCACGTCAGCGTGCGCGACGGTTCCCGGTGGTGAGCCGCCGTCCCACGTGAGTGATTTTCGTGGCTATAGCCACGAAAATCACTCACGTGGGGATCGGGTCGTGGGGCCAGTCACGGAGGTTGACCTGGTCGCACGTGAGGGCGAAGGCGTCGATCTCGTCGGTGCTCGCGCCGCGGGTGAACAGCTCGACGAGGCCCCGGAAGTACTCCTCGCGCGGCGCCCCGGGCACGAAGAGGATGAGGAAGCGGGCGGTCTCCTCGCCCACGGCGTGGAAGCCGTGGACGCCGTTCACCGGGGCGTGGGCGAAGTCGCCGTGCTCGAGCACCTGCCACTTCTCCCCGCTCATCACCGCGAGCCGGCCCGAGATCACCCAGAACGACTCGGAGAACCCCTGGTGGTAGTGCGGGATCGCGCCCCAGCGGCCCGGGACGGCGGCGTTCTCGAACAGCCCGAAGCCGCCGCCGACGTCGTCGGTCGGCGCGGTGAACACGACGGGGCCGGCCTTCTCCGCCTCGGCTCGGAAGCGGTAGACGCCCGGCGCGGACTCCGGGATCTCGGTGGGGAAGCTCACCCGGTCATCCTCACCGCACGTGCGACGGGACGAACGGCGGGCTGACGACCTCGCACTCGAGCGACCGCCCGCGGACGTCGACGGTCAGCGTCTCGCCCTCCTCGACGCCCGCCGCGGTGTCGAGCAGCGCGAGCGCGATCCCCGTCTTGAGCGTCGGCGAGAACGTCCCGGACGTGGTCTCGCCGATGGGGACGTCCCCCTGGACCACGGCCATGTGCCCGCGCGGCACGCCGCGGCCGGTGGCGCGCAGCCCCCACGACCGGCGCCGCGGACCCGCCTCGCGCTCGGCGAGCAGCGCCTCGCGCCCCCAGAACTCGTCCTTCTTCCAGCCGACCGCGAACCCGCACCGCGCCTGGAGCGGCGTGATGTCGGGGCCGAGGTCCTGGCCGTGCAGCGGCAGGCCCGCCTCGGTGCGCAGGGTGTCGCGGGCGCCGAGCCCGGCGGGCAGGCCACCCTTCCCGGCCACCACCGCGGCCAGCGCGTCCCACAGCTCCCCGGCGCCGTCGGACGGCGCGATGAGCTCGTAGCCCCGCTCGCCGGTGTAGCCCGTGCGGCAGATGCGCACCGGCCGGCCGGCCCACTCCGCGTCGACGAAGGCCATGTAGTCCAGCGGCTCGGGATCGGTCAGCAGGCCGACCTCGGCGAGCACCTCGGGCGACGCGGGCCCCTGCACCGCCAGCACCACGTGGTCGTCGTGCTCGTCGGCGACGGTGATCCCGGACGGGGCGACCTCGGCGAGGCGCCGTCCGACGCCCGCGGAGTTCGCGGCGTTCGGGACGGCGAAGACCTCGTCGGGGCCGACGAGGTAGAGGATCAGGTCGTCGACCACGCCGCCGTTCTCGCCGCAGCAGAGCGTGTACTGCGCCTTGCCCGGCACGATCCGCGACAGGTCGTTCGTCAGACAGCGGTCGACGAACGCCGCGGCGCCGGGGCCGCTGATACGGACCTTGCCCAGGTGGCTGACGTCGAACAGGCCGACGGCCTCGCGGGTGGCGGTGTGCTCGGCCACCGTGCCCGAATACTGGACGGGCATCTCCCAGCCGCCGAACGGCGCGAACGACGCCCCGAGGGCGACGTGGTGGTCGTGGAGAGGGCTACGACGCGAGTCGGGCACGGTCTCGGACACCCGCGGCAGGGTACGGGAGCCGCCCCGGTCCTAGCATGTGATCGACACCGCCCGGCAGGAGGACACCCCACGTGAGCAGCACCCCCGACCTCGATCTCCTCGGCGCCGATCCGGGCGCCGACGCGCTGGACGGCGTGGACGCGGTGGTCGTCGGCGTGCGACCCGGGACCGACGGCGGCGACCCCGCCGTGGCCGGCCCGACGTCCGCCCTCGGCGACCTCGCCGGCGAGCTGCCGGGCCTGGTCGCGCTGCTCGGCGGCACGGGCAAGGCCGAGGAGGTCACCCGGGTCCCCACCCGCGGGACCATCGGGGCGCCGCTCGTGGTCGCTGTCGGGCTCGGCGCCGAGCCCGGCGACACCGGCGCGGCCGGTGAGACGCCCGACCTCGCCGAGCAGGTCCGGCGCGCGGCCGGCGCCGCGGCGCGGACCCTGCACGGGCACGCCGCCCACGTCGTCACCACGCTCTCCGCGCTCGACCTCACGGCGGCGATCGAGGGCACGCTGCTCGGCGACTACGCGTTCACCGACTACAAGAAGGCCCCCGAGACGGCGCCGACCGAGCTCACGCACGTCGGCCTGGTCGGCGACGGCGATCAGGCCGCGGTGACGCGCGCGGCGGCCGTCGTGCGCGCCGTCCGCCACGCCCGCGACTTCGTCAACACCCCGCCCAACGACCTCTACCCCGACGCCTTCGCCGAGCGGGCCCGCACGCTGGCCGAGGCCGCCGGCGTGTCGGTGGAGATCCTCGACGAGTCCGCGCTCGCCGAGCACGGCTACGGCGGCGTCCTGGGCGTCGGCGGCGGGTCCTCCCGGCCGCCGCGGCTGGTCCGGCTCACCTACAGCCCGGCGAATCCGCGGAAGAAGGTCGCCCTCGTCGGCAAGGGCATCACGTTCGACACCGGCGGCATCTCGATCAAGCCCGCGGCGAACATGGACCACATGACCTCGGACATGTCCGGGGCCGCCGGGGTCGTCGCCGCCACCTGCCTGGCCGCCGACCTCGGGCTCGACGTCAAGGTCGTCGCCACCGTGCCGATGGCCGAGAACATGCCCTCGGGCACGGCGTACCGCCCCGGCGACGTCCTGACGATGTACGGCGGCACGACCGTCGAGGTGCTCAACACCGACGCCGAGGGCCGTCTCGTCCTGGGCGACGCCATCGCCCGCGCCTGCGAGGACTCCCCCGACTACCTGCTCGAGACCTCGACGCTCACCGGCGCCCAGCTCGTGGCCCTCGGCTCGCGGACGCCCGGGGTCATGGGCACCGACGAGTTCCGCGACCGGGTCGCCGCCCACGCCGTCGCGGCGGGCGACGGCGGTTGGGCGATGCCGCTTCCCGACGAGCTGCGCAGCGACCTCGACTCGCGGGTGGCCGACCTCGCCAACGTCACCAACCACCGCTTCGGCGGGATGCTCGTCGGCGGCATCTTCCTGCGGGAGTTCGTCGCCGACGGCGTGCCGTGGGTGCACCTCGACATCGCAGGCCCGGCCTTCAACACCGGCGGCCCGCACGGCTACACGCCCAAGGGCGGCACCGGCGTCCCGGTGCGCACGATCGCCGCCGTGCTCGACGACATCTCCCGCAACGGCTGAGGTCGGCCGCGCAGGTTTCGCCGAGGTGGAAGGATGAACCCGGACAGCGCCTCCCCGCGACCACCATTGGCGGGCCGGGGCCACCGCACGCCACACGCCGACGCGGGAGTAGCAGCAGTGAGCGACACGTACGACGTCATCATCCTCGGAGCCGGGTCCGGGGGGTACGCCTGCGCCTTCCGGGCCGCAGAGCTGGGCCTCTCGGTCGCGCTGGTGGAGAAGGACAAGGTCGGCGGCACCTGCCTGCACCGCGGCTGCATCCCGACCAAGGCCCTCCTGCATGCCGCCGAGGTCGCCGACTCGGCGCGCGAGGGCGAGCAGTTCGGCGTGAAGAGCTCGCTGTCGGGCATCGACATGAGCGGCGTCAACTCCTACAAGGACAACGTCGTCGCCCGCCTCTACAAGGGCCTGCAGGGCCTGGTGAAGGCCAACAAGGTCACGCTGATCGAGGGCGCGGGCAAGCTCGTCGGGCAGGACACCGTCGAGGTCGACGGGCAGCGCTACCAGGGCCGGAACATCGTGCTGGCCTCCGGCTCGTACTCGAAGACGCTGCCCGGGCTCGAGCTCGGCGGCCGGGTGCTCACCTCCACCGAGGCCATCAACCTCGACTACGTGCCCGAGCGCGTCGTCGTGCTCGGCGGCGGCGTCATCGGCGTCGAGTTCGCCAGCGTGTGGAAGAGCTTCGGCAGCGAGGTCACGATCGTCGAGGCCCTGCCGCACCTCGTGCCCAACGAGGACGAGTTCCTCTCGAAGTCGCTCGAGCGCCAGTTCCGCAAGCGCAAGATCGCCTTCAAGACCGGCACGAAGTTCACCGGCGTCGAGCAGAGCGCGGACTCGGTGACGATCAGCCTGGAGAACGGCGAGCAGATCGAGGCGGACCTGCTCCTCGTCGCCGTCGGCCGCGGCCCGAACACCGCCGACCTCGGCTACGAGGAGAACGGCGTCACCCTCGACCGCGGCTTCGTCCCGACGAACGAGCGCCTGCACACCGGCGTCGGCAACATCTACGCCGTCGGCGACATCGTCCCCGGCCTCCAGCTGGCCCACCGCGGCTTCCAGCAGGGCATCTTCGTCGCCGAGGAGATCGCGGGCCTGAACCCGCCGGTGATCGACGAGACGGGCATCCCGCGGGTCACCTACTGCGAGCCCGAGGTCGCCTCGGTCGGCCTCACCGAGGCGCAGGCCAAGGAGGTCTACGGCGAGGTGCAGACCCTGACCTACGACCTCGCGGGCAACGGCAAGTCGCAGATCCTCAAGACGTCCGGCGCCGTCAAGCTCGTCAAGGGCGGCACGAGCGACGACGCCCCCGTGGTCGGCGTGCACATGATCGGCACGCGCATGGGCGAGCAGGTCGGCGAGGCCCAGCTGATCTACAACTGGGAGGCGCTGCCCGCCGACGTGGCCAACCTCATCCACGCCCACCCCACGCAGAACGAGGCCCTCGGGGAGGCGCACCTCGCGCTCGCCGGCAAGCCCCTGCACAGCCATTCCTGAGCTTGGCTACAGCTGACCGAGAGATCGACGAGGAGTCACGAGCACGATGGCCTACACCGTCCAGATGCCTGCTCTCGGGGAGAGCGTCACCGAGGGCACGGTGACGCGGTGGCTCAAGCAGGAGGGCGACCACGTCGACGTCGACGAGCCCCTGCTCGAGGTGTCCACCGACAAGGTCGACACCGAGATCCCCTCACCCCAGGCGGGGGTGCTGCAGCGGATCGTGGCGCAGGAGGACGACACCGTCGAGGTCGGCGGCGACCTCGCCGTGATCGGCGACGAGGGCGAGTCCGGTGGTGACGCCGCGCCGGCCCAGGAGTCGCAGCCGGCGCAGGAGTCGCAGCCCGAGCCGGCCCCTGAGCCGGAGCCCGAGCCCCAGCAGCAGTCCCAGCCCGAGCCCGAGCCCGAGCCCGAACCGCAGCCCGCGGCGTCGTCCTCAGGCGGCTCCTCCTCCGGCGGCGGCGGGTCCAGCACGACCGTCGAGATGCCCGCTCTGGGCGAGTCGGTGACCGAGGGCACGGTCACCCGCTGGCTCAAGCAGGTCGGCGACACCGTCGAGGTCGACGAGCCGCTGCTCGAGGTGTCCACCGACAAGGTCGACACCGAGATCCCCTCGCCCGTCGCCGGCACCGTGCTCGAACTGCGCGCCGGCGAGGACGACACCGTCGAGGTCGGCGGCGCCCTCGCCGTGATCGGCGACGCGTCGCAGAGCCCCGGCGGGGGCTCGCCGGCGCCCACCCAGCAGGAGCCCCAGGAGGCCGAGTCTCAGCAGGCCGAGTCTCAGCAGGCCGAGTCTCAGCAGGCCGAGTCTCAGCAGGTCGAGTCGGCCGCGCCCCGCGAGGACCCGCGTCCCGAGCCGGAGCGCCCGGCCGAGCCGGAGCCCGCGGAGGCCCCCAGCGGCGCCCAGGCCGCGTCCGGTGCCGACGACTACGTCTCGCACGAGACCGAGCAGCCCACCGGCCCGAGCGGGCCCGCGAACGCGGGCGCGCAGAAGGCCCCGTCGCAGGCCTCGACCCAGGGCAACGGGGCGTCGGCTCCCGCGGGAGACGAGGCCAGCGGCTCGCCGTACGTCACGCCGCTGGTGCGCAAGCTCGCCGCCGAGCGCGGCGTGGACCTGTCGTCGCTCACGGGCACCGGCGTCGGCGGCCGCATCCGCAAGCAGGACGTGGTCAAGGCCGCCGACGAGCAGGACAGCGCCGCAGCCACTCCGGCAGGCGGCGCCCCGGCGGGCGACGCCCCGGCCACGGCGGAGGCCTCGGGCGGCTCCGGCGGCGGGGCGGTGCACGGCGGCGAGGTGCAGAAGCCGTCGGCGTCCGGCTCCCGCGGCTCCTCCGGCGCGCCTGCGCCGGACACCTCGGGGCTGCGCGGCACCACGCAGAAGCTCTCGCGGCGACGCGCCACGATCGCCAAGCGCATGGTGGAGTCCCTGCAGATCTCCGCCCAGCTCACGACGGTGGTCGAGGCGGACCTCACGCGGATCGCGCGCCTGCGCGACCGGGCGAAGGCCGACTTCCAGAAGCGCGAGGGCGTCAAGCTCTCGTTCCTGCCGTTCATGGCGCTGGCCACCGTGGAGGCCCTCAAGGCCCACCCGCAGGTCAACGCAATGATCGACACCGAGAAGGGCGAGGTCACCTACCACGGTGCCGAGCACCTGGGCATCGCCGTCGACTCGCCGGCCGGCCTGATCGTGCCGGTGGTCCACGACGCCGGGGACCTCAACCTCGCCGGGCTCGCCCGCAAGATCTCCGACATCGCGGACCGCACCCGCGCGAACAAGATCACGCCGGACGAGCTCTCGGGCGGCACGTTCACCATCACGAACACCGGCTCGCGGGGTGCGCTGATCGACACGCCGATCATCAACCAGCCCCAGGTCGGCATCCTCGGCACCGGTGCCGTGGTGAAGAAGCCGGTGGTGCTCCAGGACGACTCGGGCGGAGACGTCATCGCCATCCGCTCGACGGCCTACCTGTGCCTGTCCTACGACCACCGCATCGTCGACGGCGCCGACGCCGCGCGCTTCCTGACGACGATCAAGGACCGCCTCGAGGGCGGCGCCTTCGAGGGCGAGCTGGGCCTGTAGTCGCCGCACCGGTTCCGGCCGAAGGGCACCTCCGCGCGATCCAGCCGCGCGAAGGTGCCCTTCGGTCGTTCTGCCCCGAGCCGCGCCGTTCCGGTGAAGGGCGCCCCTCGCCGCTCTAGCCGCGCGAAGGTGCCCTTCGCGCGGAACGGGCCCCGGTACTCCCGCCACACCGCCGAACGCGGACCCCGGGTCGCGTCGGGCCGGACACTCCGCGACGATCACCCCATGCGCGTCGTCATCGCCGGGTCCTCCGGACTCATCGGCACCGCCCTGGTCCCCCGCCTGCGGGAGGCCGGGCACGAGGTCGTCCGTCTCGTCCGCCGGACCCCGCAGGCCCCGGACGAGCGCGGCTGGGACCCTGCCGCCGGGCACCTCGCGCCGGGCGCGCTCGAGGGCGCCGACGCGGTGGTCAACCTGTGCGGCGCCGGCATCGGCGACAAGCGCTGGACCGGCGCGCGCAAGCAGGAACTGCGCGACAGCCGCATGATCCCCACCGACGTCCTTGCCCGCGCCGTCGTCGAGCACGGCGTCCCGACGCTGGTCAGCGGCTCGGCGGTCGGTTGGTACGGCGACACGGGCGCGATGGCCGTCGACGAGACCGCCCGCCGCGGCACCGGCTTCCTCGCCGATCTCTGCCGAGACTGGGAGGCCGCCACCAAGCCCGCGGTCGACGGCGGAGCGCGCGTCGTCCTGGTCCGCACCGGCCTCGTGCTCTCACCGTCGGGCGGGCTGATGGGGCGGATCAAGCCGCTGTTCCAGTTCGGGCTGGGCGGGAAGCTCGGGCCCGGGACCCAGTACTGGCCGTGGATCTCCCTCGACGACGAGATCGGCGCGATCGTCTGGGCGCTCGAGCACGACACGGTCTCCGGTCCGCTCAACGCCACGGGGCCCGACCCGGTCAGCAACGACGAGTTCACCCGGGTGCTCGCCGAGCAGATGAGCCGCCCCGCGCCCTGGGTCGTCCCCGGGTTCGCCATGCGGGCCGCGCTCGGGCAGTTCGCCGACGAGGGCGTGCTCGTGAGCCAGCGCGTCCTACCGGGCGTCCTCGAGCGCGAGGGCTTCGAGTTCCGCCACGGCACGCTCTCGGAGGCCCTGCACGCGGTGCTCGACGGATGACGGTCCCGGAACCCCTGCCGGACGCCGTCGACGTCGTCGTGGTGGGCGCCGGGCTCGCCGGGCTGCGGGCCGCGCGCACGGTGGCGCGGGCCGGACGGTCGGTCGTCGTGTGCGAGGCCGGTGACGGCGTCGGCGGGCGGGTGCGCACGGACGTCGTCGACGGGTTCCTCGTCGACCGCGGGTTCCAGATCCTCAACACGTCGTACCCGGCGCTGCGCGCGTCGGTCGACCTCGACGCCCTCGACCTGCGCCGCTTCGTCCCCGGGGCCGCGGTCCGCGACGCCGACGGCCGCCTGCACCGCCTCGCCGACCCGCGCCGTGTCCCCTCGTGGGCGCCGCGCACCGCGCTCGACGGGCTGCTCGGGGTCGGCGCCAAGGCCCGGATCGCCGCGCTGGCCGTGCGCTCGCTGGTCGTGCCGCCCCGGACCCAGGCCCGCGCTCCCGAGCGCTCGACCGCCGACGAGCTCGCCCGCTGGGGCCTCGGCGGCGCGCCGACCGAGACGTTCCTGCGCCCCTTCCTGAACGGCGTGCTCGGCGACCGCGACCTCGAGACCTCCTCGCGGGTGTTCTCCCTGTTCTGGCGCAGCTTCGCCCTCGGCGACCTGACGCTGCCCTCGCGCGGCATCGGCGCGGTGCCGGCCCAGCTCGCCGCGCGGCTGCCGGCGGGGACGGTGCACCTCGGCTCCCCCGTCGAACGGGTCGGCCCCGGGCTCGTGGAGACGGCACGCGGCACGGTGCGCGCCGGCGCGGTGATCGTCGCGACCGACGGCACCGCGGCGTCGCAGCTGCTCACCGGACGCGTGCCGCCGCCGCGCACGTTCGCGCTGACCACGCAGTACCACGTGGTCGCCGAGCCCCCGACCCGCCAGGCGCTCCTGCACCTCGACGGCGCCGGCGGGCCGGTGGTCAACACCATGGTGCTCACCGCGGCCGCGCCGTCCTACTCCCCCGATCACCGGCACCTCGTCGCCAGCACCGTCCTCGGCCCCGAGCCGCTGGCGGAGACCGAGCTGCGGCGCGAGCTCGCGCGCATCTGGGCCACGCCCGTCGGCGCCTGGGAGGAGCTGGCGACGGTCCGGGTCCCCCGCGCGCTGCCCGCCGCGATCCCGCCGACCCCGGCCGGCCTGCAGCACCCCGTGGACCTGGGCGACGGCCTGTTCGTCGCCGGCGACCACCGCGACACCCCCTCGGTGCAGGGCGCGCTGGTCAGCGGGCGGCGGACCGCGCAGGAGGCGCTCCGGTACCTCGAGGCGGGGTAACGTCGGGCCCGTGAGCCGTTCCAGCCGCGCCGCCGCCGAGCCCGTCGAGGTGCACGAGATCGGCACCGTCGACTACCAGGAGGCCTGGGACCGCCAGCGCGCCCACGCCGACGCACGGGTCGACGGCGGCCCCGACGTGCTCCTGCTGCTCGAGCACCCCTCGGTCTACACGGCGGGCAAGCGCACGCTGCCCGAGGAGCGCCCGGCCGACGGCACGCCCGTCATCGACGTCGACCGCGGCGGCAAGATCACGTGGCACGGCCCCGGCCAGCTCGTCGGCTACCCGATCATCGGGCTCGCCCAGCCGTTCGACGTCGTCGACCACGTCCGTCGTCTGGAGCAGGCGCTCATCACCGTGTGCGACTCCTACGGCCTGGCCACGGGCCGGATCGACGGGCGCAGCGGCGTGTGGCTGCCCGCCGACGACCGCGGCCCCGCCCGCAAGATCGCCGCCATCGGCGTGCGCGTGGCGCGCGGCGTCACGCTGCACGGCTTCGCCCTCAACGCCGATCCGGACCTCGCGGCGTTCGGCTCGATCGTGCCGTGCGGCATCCGCGACGCCGGGGTCACCAGCCTCACCGCCGAGCTCGGGCGCCGCGTGGGCGTCGACGAGGTCCGCGCGGCCACCCGGGACGCGGTGCTCGCGGCCCTGGAGGGCGACCTCGAGGTCACCGAGCGCACGCTGACCGTCGACGAGCCTGCGCCCGACACGGCGACCGAGGTCACCGTCGGCGGCCTCACCGTGCGCGTCGGGACACCGGCCGGGGCCTGACCCGCGAGCACTCCTGCTCGGTGATCGACGGAAGAATACGGACACTCAACGTCTGCATCAGGGGAGTACGCCGATAGGGGTCCGCCGCTGACATGTGGGCCGGGCCCTCAGACCGCCGCGAGCTGGGACGCCACTTCGGAGGCGACGAGCTCGAGGTGGGCGAGGTCGGAGATGTCGAGCACCTGCAGGTAGATGCGCTGCATCCCCGCGCGCTCGCCGAACGTCCCGATCTTGTCGACGACCTCGGCCGGGGTGCCGGCGATGCCGTTGGCGCGCAGCTCGTCGGGACGGCGGCCGATGGCGTCCGCGCGGCGGGCGACCTCGGCCTCGTCGCGGCCGACGCAGAGCACCTGCGCGGTGGAGCGGCCCAGGGTCGCCGGGTCGCGGCCGCGCTCGCGGCACACGGTGTCGACGCGCTCCTGGCCCGCGACGAGGGCGTCCAGGCCGGCGAACGGCATGTTGAACTCGGTGGCGTAGTCGGCCGCGAGCCTCGGCGTCCGCGACGGCCCGTTGCCGCCGACGATCACCGGCGGGTGCGGGGTCTGCAGCGGTTTCGGCAGGCCGGGGCTGTCGTCGAACGTGTAGTGCTCGCCGCTGTAGGAGTACGTGACGCCCACCGGGGTGCGCCAGGATCCGGTGAGGATCTCCAGCTGCTCCTCGAGCATCCCGAAGCGCTCGCGCAGCGGCGGGAAGGGGATGCCGTAGGCCCGGTGCTCGGCCTCGTACCAGCCGGTGCCCAGGCCGAGCTCGACGCGTCCGCCCGACATCTGGTCGACCTGCGCCACCGTGATGCCCAGCGGTCCGGGCAGGCGGAAGGTGGCGGCGGTCATGAGCGTCCCGAGGCGGATCGTGCTCGTCTCCCGCGCGAGGGCGGCGAGGGTCAGCCACGCGTCGGTGGGCCCCGGGAGCCCGTTCGCGTCGCCCATGGCGAGGTAGTGGTCGGACCGGAAGAAGGCGTCGAAGCCCGCCTCCTCGGAGCACCTCGCGACTCTGAGTAGATCTTCGTAGGCGGCGCCCTGTTGGGGCTCTGTGAAGATCCGGAGGTCCACACGATCAGGGTAGTCATCCCGTCACGGTCCGAACCTTCCCCGCTCACATCCGTCTGAAGGACACGTCCGTGCGGCGTAGGGTCGGAGCCGTGACGGTCGGCCCCAGCCAGGATCTCGCAGGTGGACGGAAGATGTTGCGGCTCGAGGTCCGCAACTCCCAGACGCCCATCGAGCGCAAGCCGGAGTGGATCCGCACCCGCGTGGCCACCGGTCCGAACTTCACCGAGCTCAAGGGCCTGGTGAAGGGTTCCGGTCTCGCCACGGTGTGCGAGGAGGCCGGCTGCCCGAACATCTTCGAGTGCTGGGAGGACCGCGAGGCCACCTTCCTCATCGGCGGCGAGCAGTGCACCCGGCGGTGCGACTTCTGCCAGATCGACACGGGGAAGCCCTCGCCGCTGGACCGGTCGGAGCCGCAGAAGGTGGCCGAGTCGGTGCGGCAGATGGGGCTGCGCTACTCGACGATCACCGGCGTCGCCCGCGACGACCTCGAGGACGGCGGCGCGTGGCTCTACGCGGAGACCGTCCGCCAGGTGCACGCGCAGAACCCCGGCACCGGCGTCGAGCTGCTCATCCCCGACTTCGACGGCCGGGACGACCAGCTGGGCCCCGTCTTCGACGCGGCCCCCGAGGTGCTGGCGCACAACCTCGAGACCGTGCCGCGCATCTTCCGCCGCATCCGTCCGGGGTTCCGCTACGAGCGCTCCCTCGACGTGATCCGCAAGGCGTGCGCCGCGGGGCTCGTCACCAAGTCGAACCTGATCCTCGGCATGGGTGAGACGCCCGACGAGGTCACGACGACGATGCAGGACCTGCACGACGCCGGTTGCGACCTGCTGACGCTCACCCAGTACCTGCGCCCGAGCCTGCGCCACCACCCCGTGGAGCGGTGGGTCAAGCCCGAGGAGTTCGTGGAGCACCGGGACGCGGCGCTCGCCATGGGCTTCCCCGGCGTCATGGCCGGCCCGCTCGTGCGCTCGTCGTACCGCGCCGGACGCCTCTACGCCCAGGCGAAGATCGCCCGCGGAGAGACGCTGCCCGAGGGCATGGCCGAGCTCGCCGAGGAGGGACCGGCCCGCCAGGAGGTCGGCGAGGTGCTCGCGCGCTCGCGCTCCTGACCCACGCTGCGTGGACGGCGTGATGCCCCCGTAGGGCAGAATGGTCCGCATGGCGAAGCAGGGCTCCGGTGCGGCGAGCAAGGAAGAGAAGAAGGCCGCCAAGCAGGCCGCGAAGGCCGCGCGCCGTGAGCGGTTCAGCCAGATCTGGCAGGCGTTCCAGATGCAGCGCAAGGAGGACAAGCTCCTCCTGCCGCTGATGATCGGCGCGGTCGTCGTCACGGCCCTGGTGCTGTTCGGCATCGGCCTGCTCATCGGCCAGGAGTGGTTCCTGCTGCCCACGGGCGTCCTGCTCGGCGTCCTCCTCGCCGTGATCATCTTCGGCCGCCGGGTGCAGAAGAACGTCTACGCGAAGGCCGCGGGCCAGCCCGGCGCGGCCGGCTGGGCGCTCGACAACATGCGTGGCCAGTGGCGCGTCTCCCAGGCCGTCGCCGGCACCACGCAGCTCGACGCGGTGCACCGCGTCATCGGCCGGCCCGGCATCATCCTGGTCGCGGAGGGCGTGCCGCACCGGACGAAGGGCCTCGTCGCGCAGGAGAAGAAGCGCGTCTCCCGCATCGTCGGGCAGGTGCCGATCTACGAGGTCCTCGTCGGCGACGAGGAGGGCCAGGTGCCGCTCTCGAAGCTCCAGCGTTACGTCACCAAGCTCCCGCGCAACATCGACAAGAGCCAGATGGAGACCGTCGAGAAGCGCCTCGCCGCCCTGGCCAGCCGCAGCGGGCCGGCCATGCCCAAGGGCCCGATGCCCAAGGGCGCCCAGCAGATGAAGGGCATGCAGCGCACCGCGCGCCGCCGCTAGCTCGTCAGCGGGTCCGGATGACCACGGTGCGACTCGCGCGGTCGTGGATGCCGCGGGAGTCCCGGTCCATGATCAGCGCCGGCACGATGAAGAACACCGAGGCCGTGCGCACCAGGGTCCAGAGCAGGCCGACCCCGGCCGACTCCGGACGGTCCAGGCGCACGACGCGCATCCCGAGCAGCGCCATCGCGGGCGTCGCACCGATGACCGCCACCGGCACGACCATGAGGATCGCCCAGGTCAGCAGGCTCCAGTTCTGCGGCGGCGCCGGGTAGGTGAAGATCAGGGCGACGACGCCGGCGAGCAGCGAGTCGAGCAGGAACTGCCCGCCGCGGCGCAGCAGCGTGGCCACGGAGCCCGGGCCGGTCTCGGGGAGCCCCAACCGCTCGCCGGGGTAGCCGTCGGCGTCGTCACCGGGGCCCGACGGCGGGGAGGCCGGCCGGGTGCGTCCGGCCGACGGGGCGGGACCCTCGGTGGCCACCTCACCGGCCGTGTCACCACCACCGGGTCGTCCTGCACCCTCCAGCCATTCACGAAACCACGACACCGTGACAGGCTACGGCGGTCGGGGGCCGCGGGCGCTGCGTCGTCGCACGGCCACCCTGTGCGCGTTAACTGCTGTGAAACATGCTGGTGACGGGCGAGCAACAGCACCGACCTAGCGTCGGGGTCACCTGGAACGGTCACGGACCTTGCCCCCGATCGGTGGGTACGGTGCCCTCCGCTGACCACTCGACCCCCGTCGTCCCCGGCAAGCGTGTGAAGGAGCCACCGAGGGTGTTCAACAATCAGGACGAGGTCTTCAAGTACATCTCCGACGAGGGGGTGAAGTACGTCGACGTCCGGTTCTGTGACCTCCCTGGCCAGATGCAGCACTTCACGGTGCCGGCGTCGGAGCTCAAGGAGGGCGTCTTCACCGACGGCCTGGCCTTCGACGGCTCGTCGATCACCGGGTTCCAGAGCATCAACGAGTCGGACATGACGCTGCTGCCCGACCCGGCGACGTCCCGGATCGACCCGTTCCGGGCTCAGAAGACCCTGAACATGAACTTCTTCGTCCACGACCCGCTGACGCTCGAGGCCTACAGCCGCGACCCGCGCAACGTGGCCCGCAAGGCGGAGAAGTTCCTGTCGACCGTCGACGTGGCCGACACGTGCTTCTTCGGCCCCGAGGCCGAGTTCTACATCTTCGACTCGGTGCGCTACGACTCGAAGCCGAACGGCACGTTCTACGAGGTCGACTCGGTCGAGGGCCACTGGAACACCGGTCGCGACGAGGTCGGCGGCAACAAGGGCAACAAGATCGCCATGAAGGGCGGGTACTTCCCCGTCGAGCCGACCGACCAGAGCTCGGACCTCCGGGCCGCGATCGGCACCAACCTCATCAACTCGGGCTTCGAGCTCGAGAAGCTGCACCACGAGGTCGGCACCGGCGGTCAGGCCGAGATCAACTACAAGTTCAACACGCTGCTGCACGCGGCGGACGACCTGCAGCTGTTCAAGTACATCGTCAAGAACACGGCGTGGCAGGCGGGCAAGACCGTCACCTTCATGCCGAAGCCGATCGCCGGCGACAACGGCTCGGGCATGCACTGCCACCAGTCTCTGTTCAAGGGTGGCGAGCCGCTGTTCTACGACGCCAACGGCTACGCGGGCCTCTCGGACCTCGGCCGCCACTACATCGGCGGCATCCTGCACCACGCCCCGAGCCTCGTCGCGTTCACGAACCCGACGATCAACTCGTACCACCGCCTGGTGCCCGGCTTCGAGGCCCCGATCAACCTCGTGTACTCGAACCGCAACCGCTCGGCGTGCGTCCGCATCCCGATCACCGGCGACAACCCGAAGGCCAAGCGCCTCGAGTTCCGCTGCCCCGACTCGTCGGGCAACCCGTACCTGGCCTTCGCCGCCATGATGATGGCCGGCCTCGACGGGATCCGGAACAAGATCGAGCCGCCGACGCCGGTCGACAAGGACCTCTACGAGCTGCCGCCCGAGGAGGCCGCCGAGATCGCGCAGGTCCCGGCCAGCCTCGACGCCGCGATCAACAACCTCGAGGCCGACCACGACTACCTGCTCGAGGGTGGCGTGTTCACCTCGGACCTGATCGAGAAGTGGGTCGAGCTCAAGCGCGACGACGTGACCGGCCTGCGCCTGCGGCCGCACCCGTACGAGTTCGAGCTGTACTACAACTGCTGATGCCCTGAGCAGTGCCGACGGCCCGGTCACCCCGCGGGGGTGGCCGGGCCGTCGTGCGTTCCGGGCCGGGCGTCAGCCGGCCTGTCCCTTGCGCACGCGCAGGACGGCGAGGGTCACGAGGACGATGCCCGCGACGCCGACGGCGAAGAGCACGATCCCGAGGACGGGTTCGGGCGTGAACGTGAAGACGAGGCCGACGACCAGGAGCACGGCGCTGATCACCCAGCCGATCACACAGCCGCGCATCGTGGTGAGACCGAGAGCCGAGTACATGCCCGCCATGCTGGCACGACCGGCTCAGCGGCCGGCTCAGCGGCCGCTCAGCGGCCGGCTCAGCGGCCGGCTCAGCGACCGGGGGAACCGTCGTGTGATCTCTTGTCCGGGACGTCCTCGCGCAGCGACAGGGCCGCCGCGACGACGTACTGGTAGACGTAGCGGATCTCCTCGCCCCGCCGGACGGGCAGGCACACCCAGCCGACCCACTCCCCCGTCGTCGTGCGACGCCAGGCCAGCAGCTCGCCGGGGACCCGGCTCTGGAGGTCGACGCCCTCGGGCATCGGACGGACGGGCTGCTCGCCCGGGCGCGGGTAGGCGATCGCGAGGTCGACCCAGACGCGCTTGACCTCGTCGCGCTGCAGCGCGCCGGACCGGTCGTTGCGGCGCTGCGCCGGACCGCGCTCATCGAACACATGTTCGATCGTCGGTCATCGACGGCCCGAACGCCACCCACCCGGCCGTTCGCACCCCCGATCGCGGCGCACCTCACGCACGGGGCGCGCCCGCGGAAACCCCTGGTCCGAGCCCGTAGTCCTACGCATCCCGGGGGCCGTCGCGCTTCGTAGTTTCGACGTCACCGCAGGTCAGAGCCCCTGGTCCCGCGGTCGACCCAGAGAAGCGAGCCCCCATGACCCGTCCGTGGATGTCCGTCCTCGCCGGTGCCGTCGCCGGCGCGTCCCTCCTCCTCTCCGCCCCGTCCGCCGCCGCGGCCGTCCCGCCGGCCGGGTCCGCGCCGCCCCGCGAACGGGTCGTCGCCGAGGTCCTGCCCGCCCTCACCTACGTCGAGACCCGCAGCGACGCGGTGGTCCGCGAACGCGGCACCGGTCGCGAGATCGGCACCGTCGCCCTCACCGGCACCTGCTCCGGGGTGATGGTGTCGAACGAGGGCCACATCGCCACCGCCGGTCACGGCGTGCACCCCGACGACATCCGCAACGCCATGGCCCGCGACCTCGCCCGGCAGCTCGAGGCCCGCGGGGTCGGGCCACGCGACCGGCTCTACGCCTTCATCCTCATCCGCTACGAGTTCCAGGGCCGGACCCCCGGCACCCCGATCGACCGGACGGTGACCGCCGTCCGCGCCGACACGACCGGTGCCGAGACGCGGATGCCGGCCCGGATCGTCGACGCGGAACCGAACCGTCGCGGCGACGTCGCCCTGCTCGACGTCGACGGCTCCGACTTCCCCACCGCCACGCTCGCGCCGGGCGGGGACCCGACGCCGGGCACCCCGGTCACCGCCGTCGGCTACCCCGCCGCGCGGGACCGCGCGATGGACCCCAGCCGCGAGCTGAGCTGGAAAGACGGCACGGTCAGCTCCGTGCAGACGCGCAGCGGCCTCCCGTTCGTGGAGGTCAGCGCCGCGATGGCCCCCGGCATGAGCGGCGGGCCCGCGGTCGACGGTGCCGGCCGCGTGGTCGGGCTGAACAGCATGGGCCTGGGTGGCGCCGACGCGTTCAACGTCGTCGCGCCGACCTCGACGCTGCGCACGATGCTCGACCGTCACGGCGTGCGGTCCGAGCCCGGTCCGGTCGACGTCGCCTTCCGCGCCGGCCTGGACGACCGGGCCGGCGGCGAGAACACCGACGCGATCGAGGCCTTCCGCGAGACGCTCCGGCTCCGCCCCGACCACGGGCAGGCCCGGAACCAGATCGCCCTCGCCGAGCAGGCCTACGCCCGCGACGGCGACGCGAGCGAGCGGCAGGCACTGCTGTGGGGCGTGGTCGGCGGCTCGACGCTGCTCGTCCTGCTGATCGGCGGCGTGGTCACGGTGCTCGTCGTCCGCCGCCGGCGTGCGACCGCCGTTGCCGGGGCGGCGCCGGGGACCTGGCCGGGCCCCGGGCCGCAGAACCCCTACGGCCCCTACGGCCACCCGGGCCGCTTCGGTCCCGCGGACCCGCCGACCGGCCCGATCCCGGTCGCCCGGCTCCCCCACGACCCGTTCCCGACCCGCCCGGTGACCCCGGCCGACGAGCCTCCGTCCCGCACGGACACCGTCTGCTGAGGCACCGCCCAGCAGTGCACGGCACTTTCGCTTCGTCCGACGAAGCGAAGGTGCCGTTCGCGCGTTCCGGGGCCGGGGCAGGTCGCCCAGCCCGCGCGACGGGCACGTTCGGCAGCTCGGAAGGCTCGATGATCATGCGCAACGTGCCCGTCGTGCGGGGCCGGAGGGTGCGCGACCCTTGCGCCCTCGGGGCGGCCGGGTCGGCGTGTCGCTCGATCGAGCCTGTGGCGATCCTGGCGTCCAGTGCCAGCGTGGACGCAGCGCTTGCACCGAAGGTGCACCACCCACCCCCGTGGCTCAGTCCACGAGGTAGAAGACCCGGTCGACGACGGCGCGGGCGCGGCGGGTGACGCGGCGGTACTCGTCGAGGAACTCGCCGGGGTCGGCGTCGGGGTCGTGGCCCAGCGCCGAGGCGACGGCGGCGAGGTCGCGCCCCGAGTGCGGCACCTCGTCGGTGGGACGCCCGCGCACGAGGGTGGCGGCGCCGCGGGCCCGGGTCGCCATGGTCCAGCCGGCGGCGAGCTCCTCGGCGTCGCCGGCGTCGATCAGGCCGGCCTTCGCCGCGGCGTCGAGGGCCGCGAGCGTCGACGGCGTCCGCAGCGACGGCACGGAGCCGGCGTGCTGGAGCTGCAGGAGCTGCACGGTCCACTCGACGTCGGCGAGCCCGCCGGTGCCGAGCTTGGTGTGCAGGGCCTTGTCGGCCCGGCGCGGCATGCGCTCGTTGTCCACGCGCGCCTTGATCCGCCGGATCTCGACCGCCTGGGCGTCGGGCAGCCCGCCCGCGGGATAGCGGTAGGGATCGACGGCCTCGACGAACGCCGCCCCGAGCGCCTCGTCGCCGGCGACGGGGCGGGCACGCAGGAGCGCCTGGTACTCCCAGGTGCTCGCGAGCTTCGCGTAGTAGTCCCGGTACGAGGCGAGCGTCCGGACGAGCGGGCCGCTGCGGCCCTCGGGACGCAGCTTGGTGTCCACCTCGAGCGGCGGATCGGGGCTCGGCGCGCCCAGGGCGGCGATCGCCGCCTCGGCGACGGCCTTCGTGTGGCGCACGGCCTCCGCGTCGTCGACGCCGTCGGCCGGCTCGCACACGAAGAGGACGTCGGCGTCCGACGAGTAGCCCAGCTCCCCGCCGCCGAGCCGGCCCATCCCGATGACGGCGATCCGGGCCGGGGGCGGGCCCTCCCCGCCGGCGAGTCCGCGCTCGGCGGCGGCGAGCGCGGCCTGGAGCACCGCGACCCAGATGCTCGAGAGCGCCTCGCACACCGCGGTCACGTCGATGAGGCCGAGGAGGTCGGCGCACGCGACGCGCACCAGCTCGATGCGGCGCATCGACCGGCCGACCTGGCCCGCCGACGCCGGGTCGGTGTGGCGGCCGACGGCGTTGCGCAGCGAGGCGGCGACCTCCTCGGGCCTGCGGGCCACGAGGTCGGCGCGCGGGCCGTCGCCGGCGAGCAGCCGCAGGACCTCCGGGGTGCGCGGCATCAGCTCGGCCACCCACCGCGAGGTGCCGAGCACGCGCATCAGCCGCTCGGCGGCGACGCCCTCGTCGCGCAGGTAGCCCAGGAACCAGGGGGTGTCGGCGAGCGCCTCGGAGACCTTCCGGTACGCCAGCAGCCCGTGGTCGGGGTCGGCGGTGTGGCCGAGCTCGTCGAGGAGCACCGGCAGCAGCGCGCGCTGGATGCGGCTCGCGCGAGTGACCCCGCTGGTCAGGGCCTGCAGGTGCCCGAGCGCGCCCTGCGGCGACGTCCAGCCCAGCGCCTTGAGCCGGCGGTTGGCGGACTCGCTGGTGAGCACCAGGTCCTCACCCGGCACCCGGGCCACCGACTCCAGCAGCGGGCGGTAGAAGAGCTTCTCGTGCAGCCGGCGCACGCGCACCGTGTGCCGCGAGCGCTCGTGCGCGAGCACGCCGACGGCGTCGCGGGAGCCGTCGGCCCGCAGCTTCGCGGCCCGGGCCAGCCACCGCAGGCCCGCGGTGTCGTCGTCGGACGGGAAGAGGTGGGTGCGGCGCATCTTCTGCAGCTGCACGCGGTGCTCGAGCATCCGCAGGAAGCGGTAGGACGCCGCGAGGTTGGCGGCGTCGTCGCGTCCGACGTAACCGCCGTCGGCGAGCGCGGCCAAGGCCTCGAGCGTGTTCTGGCTGCGGATCGTCTCGTCGCCGCGGCCGTGCACCATCTGCAGCATCTGGACGGCGAACTCGACGTCGCGCAGCCCGCCGCGGCCGAGCTTGATCTCGCGGTCGGCGTGGTCGGCCCGGATGTGCTCCTCGACGCGGCGGCGCATGGCCCGGACGTCGGCGACGAAGTCGTCGCGGTCGGCGGCGCTCCACACCATGGGGGCGACGGCCTCGCAGTACTCGCGAGCGAGCTCCTCGTCGCCGGCGACGGGCCGCGCCTTGAGCAGCGCCTGGAACTCCCAGGTCTTCGCCCAGCGCCGGTAGTACGAGACGTGGCCGTCGAGGGTGCGGACCAGCGCCCCCTGCCGCCCTTCGGGGCGCAGGTTGGCGTCGACCTCGAGGAACGCCTCGGTGGCGATGCGCATCATCGTCGAGGCGAGCCGGGTGGCGACGTCCGTCGGGCCGTCGGACACGAAGATCACGTCGATGTCGCTGACGTAGTTCAGCTCGCGGCCGCCGCACTTGCCCATCCCGATGACCCCCAGGCGGCACGGCAACGGGTCCCCGGGCTGCCGGTCGTTCTTGCTGCCGAGGGCGTCGGCGATCGTGGCGTCCGCGACGGCGAGCGCAGCCCGCAGGCCCGCGGAGGCGAGGTCGGCGAGCTGGGCCGCGACGACCTCGACCGGCACGACCGGCAGCTCGGGCTCGCACACCGACTGCAGGTCGGCGGCGGCGAGGGCGAGCACCTCGTCGCGGTAGGCCAGGCGCAGCACCCCGACCCCGGCGGGCTCGAGCACCGTGGCACGGGGCACGGCGGAGCCGTCCTCGGCACCCACCGCGGTCAGCAGCGTGCGGGTGCGCTCTGCGAGGTCGGGCAGCACCGAGGGGTCGTAGGTGCGCCCGGGCGTGCTCTCGCTCTGCAGGCTGCGCCAGCGCTCGGGGTGGGCGACGAGGTGGTCGCCGAGCGCCGTCGAGCCGCCGAGCACCCCGAACAGGCGGCCCCGCAGGCCCTGGTCGACGCGCAGCGCCTCCGCGAGCGTCGCCCACTCCCCCTCGTCGAGCGATTCGCGCAGGCGCTCGAGCGCCAGCAGCGCGAGGTCCGGGTCGGGACTGCGGGCGAGGGCCCACACCGCGAGCTCGGTGCCCTCGACGGGGGCGTCGCCGTCCCACCAGCCCAGGTCGGCCAGCCGCGTCCCCGCGTCCGGGTCGGTGAGCCCGAGCCGGGCGGGGGCCCGCCCGGTCCGTCCGGCGGGGCGGCTCGAGGGCGCGGACTCGGTCATGCCCCGAGCTTTCCAGCACGGGGCCCGGCAGGCCCGTCCGCTGGCAGGATCGCGGGCATGCAGCGCTTCCAGTACAAGGTCGTGCAGGTCCGCGAGGGCCTGATGGGTGGCAAGCTCTCCGACGACAAGCTCGAGCGGATCCTCAACGACGGGGCGGCCGACGGCTGGCAGCTCAAGGCCATCACGGCCGCCGACGTCAAGGGTCGCCTCGGCCCGGGCGGCGTGGAGGGCCTCCTGATCACCTTCGAGCGCCCCGTCTAGCGCTGCCTAGAGGGTGGGCAGGTACGTCGCCAGCTCGTAGGGGGTGACGTTGCGGCGGTAGGCGTCCCACTCCGCGCGCTTGTTGCGCAGGAAGAAGTCGAAGACGTGCTCGCCGAGGACCTCGGCCATGAGCTCCGAGCGCTCCATCGCGGCGAGCGCACCGTCGAGGTTCTGGGGCAGCGTCTCGTAGCCCATCGCCCGGCGCTCGCCCTCGGAGAGCATCCAGACGTTGTCCTCGGCCGCGGGCGGCAGCTCGTAGCCCTCGGCGATGCCCTTCAGCCCGGCGCCGAGGATCACCGCGTACGCGAGGTACGGGTTGGCCGCGGTGTCGATGGTGCGCACCTCGACGCGACGCGACGACGCCTTGCCCGGCGAGTACATCGGGACGCGCACGAGCGTCGACCGGTTGGCGTGGCCCCAGCACACGGTGGTGGGGGCCTCGCCGCCGACGATGAGGCGCTTGTAGGAGTTGACGAACTGGTTCGTCACCGCGGAGAGCTCGCGGGCGTGGCGCAGCACCCCGGCCACGAAGGCCTTGCCCGTCTTCGACAGCTCGTAGGGCTCCGAGGCGTCGTGGAAGGCGTTGTGGTCGCCCTCGAACAGGCTGATGTGCGTGTGCATCGCCGAGCCCGCGTGCTCGGTGAACGGCTTGGGCATGAAGGACGCGCGCACCCCCTGGGTGATCGCGACCTCCTTCACGATGTAGCGGAACGTCATGATGTTGTCCGCCATCGTCAGGGCGTCGGCGTAGCGCAGGTCGATCTCCTGCTGGCCGGGGCCGCCCTCGTGGTGGCTGAACTCGACCGAGATGCCCATCGCCTCGAGCGACTCGATCGCCCGGCGCCGGAAGTGCGGCGCGGCGTCGTGGCTGGCCTGGTCGAAGTAGCCGCCGGTGTCCGCCGGGAGCGGGGGCGTGCCGTCACCGGGCAGGTCGCGCAGCAGGTAGAACTCGATCTCGGGGTGCACGTAGCAGGTGAACCCGGCCTCGGCGGCGCGCGAGAGCCCGCGGCGCAGCACGTGGCGCGGGTCGGCCCAGGACGGCGAGCCGTCCGGCATCGTGATGTCGCAGAACATGCGGGCCGAGTAGTGCCCCCCGCCCGCGGTCTCCCAGGGCAGCACCTGGAACGTCGACGGGTCCGGCTTCGCGACCATGTCCGACTCGTAGACCCGCGCGAAGCCCTCGATCGCCGAGCCGTCGAACCCGATGCCCTCGGCGAAGGCGCCCTCGAGCTCGGCGGGCGCCACGGCCACCGATTTGAGGTACCCCAGCACGTCGGTGAACCACAGCCGCACGAAGCGGATGTCGCGCTCTTCGAGCGTGCGCAGGACGAATTCCTGCTGGCGATCCATGGGCCAGACCCTAGGTGTGCGGTGAGATCCCCGAAACCGGGGATGGGTCACCCATCCCTAGGTGGCCGGGCACGTCGCGTTCGGCGGAGCCGGGGTGTTGTCGATCAGGTAGCGGGTGGCGATGTCGTCGACGCACGGCGAGTTCTGGAACACCGCCGTGTGCTCGTCGCCGATCTTCGTCACGAGCGAGCCGCCGAGGGCCCGCGCCAGCTCCACGCCCGCCTGGTACGGCGTCGCCGGGTCGCCGGTGGTCGAGACGACCAGGGGCGGCGCCAGGCCCGGCACCTGCGGGAGGTGCGGCTGGCTCGTCGGCGGCACGGGCCAGAAGGCGCAGCTGTCGCGTGCCGACGACACGCCGCGGCCGCTGTCGAGGAACGGCGCCGCCTCGTTGTAGGCCTGCGCGCGGGCCAGCGACTGCGCGGGGTCGGTGATGCGCGGGTCGTCGACGCAGCGGATGGCCTCGAAGGCGTCCTGCGACGAGGCGTAGGAGCCGTCGGGGTTCCGCTCGTAGTACTCGTCGGCGAGCGTCATGAGCTGCGAGCCCTGCCCGGCGCGCAGGTCGGTGAGCGCCCGGACCAGCCGGGGCCAGTACGCCTCGACGTAGAGGGCGTTGATCGTGCCCTGCTGGGCGTCGGCGTAGGAGAGCACCCGGCCGTCGCGCAGGGGCAGCGGCGCAGTGATCAGCGGGCGGGTGAGCTGCTGGTACGCGGCCGTCGTCTGCGCCGGGTCCTGGCCCAGCGGGCAGTTCGGGCGGGTCGTGCAGTCGCGGGCGAAGGCGTCGAACGCGCCCTGGAAGCCCCGGCCCTGCTCGACCAGCTCCGTCACCGGGTCCTGATCGGGGTCCAGCGCGCCGTCGAGCACCATCGCGCGCACGTTGCGGGGGAACTGCTCGGCGTAGGTGGAGCCGATCCGGGTGCCGTACGAGTAGCCGAGGTAGGTCAGGCGGGCGTCGCCGAGCGCGGCACGCAGCACGTCCATGTCGCGGGCGACGTCGCGCGTGCCGACGTTGGCCAGCACGTCGGCGCCGGTGCGCTGGGCGCAGCGGTCGACGGTCTCGCGCTCCTCGGTCTCGGTCTGGGCGACGCCGGCGGGCGAGGAGTCGGTGTCGTCGTCACGGCGGTCGGCGTCACGCTCCGGGCCCTCGAGGCAGCGGATGGTCGGCTCGCTCGCGCCGACGCCGCGGGGGTCGAAGCCGACGACGTCGAAGCGGCGCCCGACCTCGGTCGACGCCAGCGACGTCGAGAGGTAGGCGGCGGTCTGGACGCCCGAGGCGCCCGGGCCACCGGGGTTGATCACGAGCGAGCCGATGCGCTCCGGAGACGCGGGGGCCGCGTGGCGCAGCACCGCGATCGTCCCGGTCCGGCCCTGCGGGGCCGCGTAGTCGAGCGGCACCTGCATGCGCGCGCACTGCAGCGAGGGGTCCGCATAGATTTGGCGGTCCTCCTCCGTGGCGGCGAACGGCGCGCAGGGGCCCCAGGCGAGCTGCTGGCCGTAGAACGCCTCGAGCCCGGGCGGGGCGCTCCCCGCGGGGTCGGGCACCGCGACACCGGGGACGACCTGCGCACACCCCCCGAGCAGGACGGCGGCGATCCCCACCACTGCGGCGACGAGGGCCCTCGGACGACGGCGGTGCCGGCTCGCGGTGGATCGCACGGCGATCACCCTGCCACGGACCCGGTGACCGTCCGGTGACGGGCGTCCCGGGCGGCACGAGCGGGTGTGCGACGTCCCACTGTGAGGCTGGTCCCAGCGGGCGGCCGGGTCGCCGCGGCGGTGCGAGCGTTGGCCCGGCAACCTCCCGACGACCCGGGGACCCGCCGCGCTCGGTGGGCCTCGAGGCAAGGACGGACGACGATGACGTCACCCGGTTCCACTCCCCCGCAGCGTCGCCGCACCCGCGTGCACCACCTCCAGGAGATGAAGGCGCGCGGCGAGCGGTGGCCGATGCTCACGGCCTACGACGTGAACACGGCGCGGATCTTCGACGAGGCGGGCGTGCCCGTCCTGCTCGTCGGCGACTCGGCCGGCAACACCGTGCTCGGCTACGACACCACCGTGCCGGTGACCACCGAGGAGCTGCTGATCCTCACCCGGGCCGTGGTGCGCGGCGCGCCGAACGCCCTCGTCGTCGCCGACCTCCCCTTCGGCAGCTACCAGGTCTCGGTCGAGCAGGCCGTCACCACCGCCGTCGAGTTCATGAAGAGCGGCGGCGCCCACGCGGTGAAGCTCGAGGGCGGCGCGCACTACGCCGACCGCATCCGGGCGATCGTCGACGCGGGCATCCCCGTGATGGCGCACCTGGGCTTCACCCCGCAGAGCGAGCACGCCCTCGGCGGCTACCGCGTCCAGGGCCGGGGCGAGGACGCCGCGGACAAGATGCTCGCCGACGCCCGCGCGGTCACCGAGGCCGGCGCGTTCGCGGTGGTGCTCGAGATGGTGCCCGCGCACGTGGCCAAGCGGGTGACCGCCGAGGTGCCGATCCCGACCGTCGGCATCGGCGCGGGCCCGGAGTGCGACGCCCAGGTGCTCGTGTGGACCGACATGGTCGGCCTGTCGGACCCCGCGCGCCGCACGCCGAAGTTCGTCAAGCGCTACGCGGACATGGGCTCGGTGCTCGCCGACGCCGCGGGCTCCTACGCCCGCGAGGTGCGCGAGGGCGTCTTCCCGGGCCCCGAGCACAGCTTCGACTGAGGCGGCTCCGCCGCACGTGAGTGATCCGGGTCGTCAGGACGACCCGGATCGCTCACGTGGCGGCAGCCGTCGCGATCAGGCGCGCCACGGCGGCCGGGTCCTCGAGCGGCAGGGAGTGCCCGACGCCCGGCAGGGCGATCAGCTCGGCGTTCGGCATCCAGCGCGGCCAGCATGCGCGTGGTCTCCTCGTGCGCCTTCGTGGCGGGCGCGGCGCCGTAGACCAGCGTCGTCGGCGTCGCGACGGCCGCCGCGGCCGGCTCGTCGATCGTCCACTCCATCGCCGCGACGACCTCGTCGGCGAAGAAGAAGCGGGCGTCGCGGACGATGCGCTCCATCGCGTCGCCGCCGAGCCGCTGCCGGGCGACCGCCGCCCAGTCCGGCCCGCACACCCCGGTCAGGAACGCGTCGACCGCGCCTCGGAGGTCCCCGGACTGCGCGGCGCCGACGGCCGGCCCGACCGCCGTGCGGACGAGCTCCTCCGACGACGGCCCGGCCGGGCTCGGCGCCGGCTCCAGGAGCACCAGCCGGGCGACGGCCTCGGGCGCGTCGATCGCGCCCTGCAGCGCCATGCTCGCGCTCGACGAGTGCCCGACCCAGGTGGCCCGCTCGATGCCGATCTCGCGCAGCAGCGTGCGGGCCTGGCGGGCGTGGTCGGCGAAGGTCAGGTGCGTCTCCGGGGTGGAGCTGTCGCCGTACCCGGCGCGGCGCAGCTCCACGAGGCGCACCCCGTCGAGGGCGGGCTCGTCGAAGACGGGGGCGAACCATTCGCCGAAGCCGCCGGCGTGCAGGAGCACGACGGGAGCGCCCGTCCCCCGCTCCCGGTAGCGCAGTCGGGCGTCGCCCACGTCGACGATGCCGGTGGTGATCTCGCGTGTCTGTGTCATGGCTCCGACCCTGCTCGGCGGCACTCCCCGCCGAATCCGTGAGGCTCACGGATCCAGGGGTCTCAGCGAGGGAGCCGGCTGCGCAACTCGACCCGGCCCGCCGCGCCGGTCTTGGCCAGCAGGTTCGCCACGTGGGTCTCGACGGTGCGCCGTGACAGGTGCAGCCCGGCGGCGATCTCCGGGTTGCCCAGGCCCGCGTCGACGAGTCGCAGCACCTCCATCTCCCGTCCGGTCACGCCCTGCGCCCGGAGCTCGGGCGGGACGTCGACGACGTCGCGCTGCGGGCGCGGCACCGGCGCCCCGAGGCCCCGCAACCGCTGACGACACCACTCCGCGAGCCGCACCTCCTCGGTGCCGGCGGCCCACGCCAGGACCTCGTGCAGGACGGGGACGGGGTCGCCGAGGACGGTGTGCTCGAGCAGGAAGCACCGCAGGAGGTGGCGGAAGAAGGGCCGGTGGGCCAGGACGTCGTCGGCCGCGGCCAGGTCGGGAGCCGGGTCGTCGCCCCGCTCGACGGCGGCCACCGCGTCGCAGAGGTGCAGCGCGCCGCGGTTGAGCGCCTGCACCAGCACGTCGGAACGGCGCAGCTCCTCCCGCGGGCCGGGGTCGTCGGGCGCGACCGCCGTACGCAGCAGCGCCCGTTCCCCCCACCCCGGGGTCGGGCTCGTGGCCTCGGCGCGGCGCAGCTGGTCGACGGCCTCGTCGTACGCGGGGAGGGCCGCCGCCGTGTCGCCGGCGAGCCAGCGGTCGTGGGCCCTCGCGAGCGCGCGGGCGCTGGCGATGTGCACGGGGTTCGCCGCGAGCTCCGTCGCCTCGGTCAGCAGCGCCTCGGCCTCGTCGAGGCGACCGTCGAACACCCGGCCGCGGGCCAGGAAGCCCAGCGCCTGAGCGCGGGGACCGTGCAGCCCCAGACGGCCTGCGCGCTCGGCGACCCGCTCGGCCTGCGCCCCCGCGGCGACGGGACCGAGCCGGCCGTTGTCGACGGCCACCAGCTGCAGCTCGAGCATGGTCGTGGTGCCGATCATGCCCGCCTCCCGCGCCAGCTCCCGCGCGCGGCGCAGGGGCTCGCCGTCGCCGGTGCCGAAGATGTCGGCGACGCCGAGCTCGGAGAGGGCTCGGACGCGCCAGTCGGTGAGCCCGCCCCGCTCGGCGATCTCCGCCGCGCGCCGGAACGCCGCCGCCGAACCCTCCGGGTCGCTGCGCCGGAGCGCCCGCCCGACGACCTCGAGGGCCTCGCAGGCGGCGTCGCCCCGGGCGGTGACCAGCGCCCGCCGGGCCAGGTCCACCGCGTGCGTCACCTCCCCCGTGCCCGCGGCGACGTGCGCGGCGACGGCGAGGACCCGCGGGTCGTCGGGGTCCGCGGCGCGCGCGAGGAAGCCCTGCGCCTCCGCGAACCGCTCGGCCGCGACGCAGGCGCGGGCCAGGGAGACGGCGAGCGCGGGCCCGTCCGCGCGGCCGAGCAGGGGCCCGCCGACCGCGAGGGCCTCGTCGGTGCGGGCGGCGAGGGCGAGCACCTCGACGCGCTCGAGGGCGACCGGGACGCGGTGTCCCTCCCCCGCGAGCGCCGTGGCCTGCTCGAGGACCGCGAGCGCCGCCGACCGGGCGCCCGCGGCACGGTGCTCGCGGGCGTGGCGCAGGAGCAGGGCGGCGGCGCGGTCGGGGTCGCCGCCGCGGGCGTGCAGCTCGGCCACGCGGGCGAGGACCGGCCCGGCGAGGTCGTCCCGGTCCAGCGCGCGGGCGGCGTCGGCGGCGAGCACCGAGCGCTCGGGGCCCGTCAGCGTCGCGAGCACCGCGTCCTGGGTCAGCGCGTGGCGCCAGCGCAGCCCGCCGTCCGCCGTGGCGACGAGCAGGCGGGCGTCGACCGCATGCCGCAGGGCGCCGGCGGCCGTCGCCGCGTCGGTCCCGGCGGCCGGCGGCAGCAGGTCCCACGGCAGGTCGCGACCGAGCAGGGCGGCGACGCGCAGGACGTCACGGTCGCCGGGGCCGAGGGCGGCGACGCGGTCGGCGACGGCGTCGGCGAACGCCTCGGGCACCTCGGTCGCCAGCGGGCCGGACGCGTGCCAGCGGCCCTCGCGCCGCACGATCGCCCCCGAGTCGGCGAGGCGGGCCGCGAGCTCCTCGACCAGCAGCGGCAGCCCGTCGGCAGCGGCCAGGACGTGGTCGCGGACGGCGTCGTCGGCCTCGTCGCCGAGCACCGCGCGCGTCAGGGCGGCGGCGTCGGACGGGGCGAGGCGCCCGAGGTCCACCGTCGCCACCCGGGCGCGGCGCAGCGGCGTCAGGCCCTCGGGCGGCTGCTCGTCGGAGCGCATCGCGCCGAGCACCCGGGCCTCGGTGGCCGCGAGGCGCCCGGCCAGGTACTCGAGGACCGCGAGGGTGTCGCGGTCGGCCCAGTGCAGGTCGTCGAGGACCACGACCGCGCGCCCCGACCCGGCGATCACCCCGAGCAGCTCGCCGACGGCCTCGCCGAGCACCAGCACGGGGTCGACGAGGTGCGGGCCGGCCCCGCCGTCGGCAGGCCCCGCGGTCCAGGCGGGCAGGAGGCGGGCGAGGACGGCCCGGAACGGTGCGACCCGCTCGTCCTGCGCGAGGGCCGGCCCCGCGGCGGTCGTCAGCGCCTCGGCGAGCGGGCGGAAGGGGCCGCCGCCGGGCACCGCGTGCCCGCGCAGCACCCGCGCGCCCGCCGCCGCGGCCCGGCCTGCGACCTCGTCGAGCAGCCGGGTCTTCCCGCTGCCCGCCTCGCCGGCGACGAGGGTGACCCCCCCGGGACCCGACAGGGCCGCGCCCACCAGGACACCGAGCTCGTCGGCGCGTCCGACGAGCGGCGCCGCGCCCGGCCCGACCCGCATCGAAGCAGTATGGCCTCCGGCCACGTGAGTGATCCGGGTCGTCGGGACGACCCGGATCACTCACGTGGCGTCAGCCATCGAGGTCGGTGATCTTGATGCCGGCGTGGACCTTGTAGCGCCGGTTGATCGCGATGAGGTTCGCCGTCAGGCATTCGACCTGGTAGGCGTTGCGCAGCCGCCCGCCGAAGACCCCGCGCACGCCCGGGATGGCGTCGGCGAGGGCGCGCACGACGTCGGTGGCCTCGCGGTCGTCGCCGAGCACGAGGACGTCGCAGTCGACCTGCGGCTGGTCGAGATCGGCGAGCAGGACCGCGGAGACGTGGTGGAACGCCGCGGTCACGCGGGTCTCCGGGAGCAGCGCCTCGGCCTGCTGGGCGGCGCTGCCCTCCTCGACGGGCAGGGGGTAGGGCCCCTTCTTGTCGAAGCCGATCGGGTTGACGCAGTCGATCAGGATCTTGCCCTTGAGGGGCTCGGCGAGAGCACTGAGGGTCTCGGCGTGCGACTCCCACGGGATCGCGGCGAGCACGACGTCGGCCTCGGTGGCGCAGGTGGCGTTGTCGGTGCCGCGGACGTGGTCGACGCCGGTCGCGGCGCAGTACTCGCTCGCCGAGTTCTCGGCGCGCTCGGCGGCCCGCGAGCCGATGATCACGCGGATCCCGGCGGCCGCCCAGCGCAGGGCCAGGCCCTTGCCCTGGTTCCCGGTGCCGCCGAGCACTCCGACGGTCAGGGTCGTCGGGTCGATGGCCTCACCGGATGACGGTGCACTCACGGGGTCGCTCCTCGTCGCAAACGGTCAGAGTGGACTGTTTCTATCACGTCAGGACCTCCGCCAGCTCGGCGTGCAACGCCGACACCGCCGCGTCCGCGGCCGGCACGGCGGTGAAGCCGTAGAAGCCGTGCACGAGACCCGGGTGCTCGCGGCGACGGGCGTCGACACCCGCCGCGATCAACGCGTCGGCGAACGCGTGCCCGGCGTCGCGCAGCGGGTCGAAGCCGGCCGTCGCGACGATCGTGGGCGGCAGCCCCGCCAGCGACGGCGCGCGCAGGGGCGAGAGCCGGACGTCGCCACGGGGATCGTGGCCGGCGAGGTAGAGCTTCGAGCACGCCCGCACGTCGCGGGCGGAGAGCCAGTACCCCTCGGCGTTCTCGGCGAGCGACGGGTAGCGCGCCTCGAAGTCCGGCGGCGGGTAGACGAGCAGGAGCGCGTCCGGGGCCCGGCCCTCGTCGCGCAGCGCCAGGGCGGCCACGGCGGCGAGGTTGGCGCCGGCGCTGTCGCCGACGAGGGCGTAGCGCTCCGGGCCGTCGGCCAGCAGCGCCCGGACGGCGGCGAGGACGTCGTCCAGGGGCGCCGGGAACGGGTGCTCGGGGGCGAGCCGGTAGTCGACGGCCGCCACGACCGCGCCCAGGTCGTCCGCGAGCCGGTCCGCGGTCGCGTCGTAGACGTCGCCGCCGCCCAGCACCCACCCGCCGCCGTGCAGGAACACCACGAGGGCGTCCGACGTCCGCGTCGCGGGACGGTGCGTCCGCACCGGCACGCCGCCGGCCTCGCCGAGCTCGGGCGCCCGCGCCGGGGCTCCCCCGGCCTCGCGCATCTGCATGACGAACCGGGCGCGGGACTCGGCGACGGTGCCGTCGAACATCTCCGGCTCGTCGGCCCACCGGTCGAGCAGGGCACGGATGCCGGGGTCGAGGGTGGTCTCGGCGGCGGGCTCGATCGGGGCACTCATCCGGGCCAGCCTAGGAGGGTTCAGGATCACCTTTCCGGGTCATCCCGTCCGATCGGGTGAGGGACGAAGATGTCGTCCGGCGGCGGGTCCCAAACCCGTCGTTGCCGAATCGATACCGAAACCGCGGAACCTCTTCGGGGGCGCAGGCGTCATCCCGGTGTCGATCCCCGCGACGCCCCGGAGTTCACCCCGGCCCCACGGCCGGCCACCCCGGCGCGGCACCCGACTCGCCCCCGCTGGATCACGAACTCGAAGGACCGGACGCACCCCGATGGCTCTCCCCTGGCCGCACAGCACGCCCACCCTGCCCCGTCCCGTGCCCGCCGCGCCGCACCCCGCGCCGGCCGGCCGCACCGCGAGTCTCGCCGGTGCCGCGGAACGCGTCGGCACCGCCGCGCGTCGCCACCCGGCGCTCGTCCGCCTCGGCGCCCTCGCGACCAGTCCGGTCACCGCGCTCGTCGTCATGCTCGTCGGGCTGGCGCTGCTGTTCGTGCTGCCGATGGTCGGCCTGCCGTTCGTGGCCCTCGTCGTGCTGCCGGCCGTGGTCTACCACCTGCAGTCCGAGCGCCGGACCCACCTGCGCCGCCCGCGCCGCTGACCGGAGCCTCGCGACAGACTCGACGAACGGCCCCGCCCCCGTGAGGGAGCGGGGCCGTCGGCGTCTCCGGGGCCGGGCAGCCGTCTCAGCCCTCCCCGTCCCCCGATGGTGAGGTCGTGGTGCCCGACGACGGCGCCTCACCGGACGCCGGAGGGCTGCTGGTCGGGGTCTCGCTGGGTGTCTCGCTCGGGGTCTCGCTCGGCGCCTGGGTCGTCGGCTCGCTCGTCGGCTCGCTGCTCGCCGGGGGCTGGGACGGCGAGGAGGACGGTGACGAGGAGGGCGAGGACGTCCCGGTCGAGGTGGACGGCGCCCCGCTGCTCGTCGAGGTCCCGGACGTCGGGCGCCCGCCGCCACCACCGCCCCCGCTGCGAATCACCGACGACGGGCCGGCGGGAGCTCCGGCGACCGGGCGCGGGGCGGAGACACCGGGTCCGGGTGCACCAGGACCGGGAGCCGCGGGCTGCGCCAGGGGCTGCTGCTCGGAGCGCAGGGCGAGGTCGGCGACGGTCGGCGTGATCGTGGGCGAGGAGGTCGCGGACCCGACCGGCGCCGCGGCCGGGACCCCCCACGGGAGCGGGGTGTCGAGCTCGGTGACGGCCCCGGGCATCGCGACGGTCGTCGAGGACTGGCTGATCGTCTGGTAGACCGCCGTGCTCAGGGACGCCGCGCCCATGAGCCCGACACCGAGGGTCGCCGCGAGCCGGGTCCGCCGCCCCGCCCGCCCGCTCTCCGCGGTCGGCAGCGGGTCGCAGGGCGTCTCGGACGGGGGCTCGAACACGGGGGTCCTCTCGTCGCGGTGCGCCGCGCCGCGCCGGGCAGACATCCCGGGGCGGCGCCATTCAGTCCAACGCACCGGAGGCGTGACGGTGGCTCGGACGATTGGGCGGAGCGGTCGCGGCCCGGACGGCCCAGCGCCGATGGGCCGGATCACCTGCCGAGCAGCGCGAATGCTCACAGGAGTGCCTCGATCGGGTCACTCCCCGTGAGCGCGCATCACGACGCGTGAGTGACGGCGCGCGGCCGCCCGCCACGGGCGGCCCTACCATCGGCCCGCGTGACCGCCGACCAGCTGCCCGACGACGAGGCCTCCGCGTCCATGAGCAGGGACACCACGACCGGGGGCGCTCTGCAGGCATCGGCGCGCTCCGCCTCCCGCGCGTGGGACAACGTCCGGCACCTGGTCAGCGACGGCCACCTCGCCGACACCCGCCGGATGCCGCGCCTGCCGGTGCTCACCGGTGACGGCTACACGGTGCACCGCTACGAGCCGACGGTCGCCCCCGACGCGGCCCTCGCCCCGCTGCTGTTGGTGCCCCCGCTCGGGGCACCGGACTTCGCGTTCGACCTGCGGCGCGGCGCGAGCCTGGTCGAGGACCTGCTCGCGTCGGGTCGCGAGATCTACATCGTCACCTACGAGGCGTCCGGCCGGGCGGCCGACCGTCGCGGCCTGGAGCTGTGGGTGGACGAGATCCTCCCGGCGGCCCTGTACGCCGTGTCGGACCGTCACGAGGGCACGTCCGTGCACCTCTCCGGGTGGAGCCTCGGCGGGCTGTTCACCCTGCTCTGCGCCGCCAGCGGTGTGTCGGGGGCCCCGATCCGCTCGGTGACGGCCTTCGCGTCCCCGGTCGACGTGTCCGCGGTGCCGCTGGTGGCCCCGTTCCGGTCCGTTGCCGAGTACACCGGCGGGCGGATCTTCTCCACGGCCTACCGGACGCTCGGCTCCTTCCCCGCGACGGCGGTGAAGTGGGCGTTCCAGCTGACCAGCGTCGAGCGCTACCTGACCAAGCCGGTGACGCTGCTGACCCATCTCGACGACCGGGAGCTCCTCGAGCAGATCGAGGCCGTCGACCTGCTCATGGCGAACATGACCGCCTACCCCGGGCGCGCGTTCGGGCAAATCTACCACCACGTCGTCCGGTCGAACGACCTCGCCGAGGACGACCTTCGCCTCGCCGGCCGCCCCGTCCGGCTGGCCGACGTGCGGGTGCCGGTGCTGCTGGTCGCCGGCGCCGACGACGTCATCGCGCCGGTCGCCGCCGTCGAGCGCGCGACCGACCTGCTGACCGCGAGCCCCGACCTGCGTTTCGTCGTGCGCCCCGGCGGCCACCTCGGCGTGCTCGCGGGTCGGCGGGCGCGGGAGAACTCCTGGCGCGACCTCGAGTCGTTCCTCGTCGCCCACGACGGGACTGAATGACACGGATGTGGTTCACGGCCCCCTGCCGGTCCGTGGACGCCGCGCCTCCCGTACGGTCGGCGCCGCTCCCTGGCACCCCGAGGAAGGACCCCGATGGTCGAGACCCTCAAGGCTCGCCTTCTCGACTCCGACCGCCGCGGCGCCGTCGTCGAGGACCTGCAGCTGCTCGTCGACGCGGAGGTCGCGAACAAGAGCGGCCTGTCCGGCGGCATCGTCAAGACCGGCTACGCCGCGGTGAAGAAGGTCAAGCCGGGCATCATCCCGGAGGCGATCGACAAGATGCTCGACGAGTTCGTCGAGCAGCTCGAGCCCTTCTGGGTGACGTTCACGACCGAGGCCGCCGGGGACTTCGGCACCTTCCTGGGCACCCGCCCGCAGGAGGCCTCCGAGGCCCTCCTGACCGTCACCGACCGTCGCGCCGAGCGCAGCAACCGCGCCGCGATCACGTCGGTCTACGGCAAGCTCCGCCCGAAGGCCCAGGAGAACGTCATCGAGGCGCTCCCGGCTCTCGGCGCCGTGATCGAGAAGCACGCCCGCGCCTGAGCTCCCCAGCTCGACACGACGGCCCCGGGGCCGCGGACCGTTACCCGACGGTTCCGTGGACCCGGGGCCGTCGCGCGTGGTGGAGTGATCCAATGCACATCCTCACGGTCCTGTACCACCATCCCGCCGACCCGGCGGCCTTCGACAAGTACTACGAGTCGACGCACGCGCCGTTGGTCGGGCCCATCCCCGGTGTCACGTCCTTCACCTACCGGCACTGCTCCTCGCTGGACGGCACCACGCCGCCGTACTACCTCATCGCCGAGCTCAGCTTCGACTCGCTCGAGGACCTCCAGGGCGGGATGGGGTCGGACGCGGGCCAGGTGGCGGTGGCCGACGTGCCGAACTTCGCGGGTGCCGGCGTGACGATGTTCGTCGCCCACGACTAGTCCTCCTGCGCTCCTCCTCCACGGCGGGACTCGAGCCCCTTGACCTCGAGTCCCGTCGAGGTCGGACGCTCGGTCCCGGCACCGATCCCGATCTCCGGAGGACCCCATGTCGACGACCGCACCCTCGCACTTCCAGGACGCCTACCTCACCGGCGAGCCGCCGTGGATCATCGGCGAGCCGCAGCCGGCCGTCGTCGCCGCGGAGGCCGAGGGGCTGCTCCACGGCCGCGTGCTCGACCTCGGATGCGGCACCGGCGAGAACACCCTCCTGCTCGCCGCCCGCGGCTACGACGTCGTCGGCGCCGACGCGGCCCCGGCCGCCCTCGACCGCGCCCGCGCGATCGCCGCCGCCCGCGGGGTGACGGCGACGTTCGTCGAGGCCGACGCCCTGCACCCGTCGGACCTGCGGGGATTCGACACCGTGCTCGACAGCGCCCTGTTCCACATCTTCGACACCGACGACCAGGGCCGGTACGCGGACGCCCTGCGTGACGTGGTGACCGACGGCGGCCGCGTCGTCGTCCTCGGTCTGGCGCCGGGTCCGGCGTTCGGGCCCGAGGTGTCCGACGACGACCTCCGGCGCGCGTTCTCCCGTCCCGGCTGGACGCTCGAGGGCCTGCGCGAGAGCACCTACCGGGGGCGTGTGCCCGACGAGGCGCAGGCCGAGATGCTGCGCGTGCCGGTCGGCGGGCACGTCGACCTGCCCGCCTGGCTCGCGATCGCGCGGCGCGACTCCTCGGGCTGACTCAGGCCGCGAGGTGCTCCGGCCGCACCGTGCCGGCGAGCTCGGCGAGCATCGCGATGTTGAGCTCGAAGGCGTGGCACGCCTCGTCGACGACGCGGACGCGCTCGACGTCGTCCCACGGGGCGGCGTCGAGCAGCGCGCGGTAGCGCGTGCGGAACGGCGGGACCGGGCCGAGCGCCGCGAAGTCGTAGAACCGCGACCCGTCCCCGGTGACCCCGTAGGTGCGCGTGAGCAGCCCGCGGACCGCCTGCCCGCCGGCGAGGTCGCCGAGGTAGCGCGTGTAGTGGTGGGCGACCCACCCGGCGGGCCAGCGCTCGACCGTCTCGCGGATCCGCTCCACGTAGCCGGCCGTCGCGGGCAGCGCAGTCTGGTCGTCGGCCCAGTCGGGGCCCCGGAGGTGGGCGAGGTCGGCCGCGATGGCGTCCCGTCGCCGCAGCGCGTCCACCACGAAGCCGCCGGCTACCGGGTGGTCGCGCAGGCGGTCGGCCCCGTCCTCGAGGGCGCCGTAGATGTGCCAGTACTGCGCGACCAGCGTCGCGTAGTCGTCCAGCGGCAGGCGCGCCCCGAACAGGGCCGCCATGTACGTGGAGTGGTGCGCGCGGTCGTGGGCCGCGGCGGTCGCCCGACGCAGGACCTGGGAGAAGGGCTGGTGCTCGCTCACGGTCCGCCTCCGGTGTCGCCGGTCTCCGTGACGACACTAGGGTCCGCGCGCGGGTAAGGCTAGCCTCACCCGCGGCGGGCTCCCGGTCTGGGAGGCTCCCGCCGTGCGGGTCGCGGTCACGGGTGCGAACGGGTTCGTGGGGCGCGCGGTGGTGTCCGCCCTGGTCGGGGCGGTTCGCGACGTCGTCGCCGTGACGAGGTCCGGGGCCGTCCCCGGCGTCGACACCCGCCACGCGGCACTCGACCGTCCGGACGAGGTTGCCGCCGCGCTCGCCGACGTCGACGCCGTGTGCCACCTCGCCGCGGTCGTCCGGGTCCGCGACTCGCTCGCCGACCCGCTGGGTACCTGGCGCACGAACCTCGGCGGCACGCTCGCGGTGCTCGACGCCCTGCGGCCGGGGGCGAGGATCGTGCTCGCGTCCACCGCCGCGATCAGTGACGACCACCGTCCGCCGCCCCACCCCTACGGCGCCGCGAAGCTCGCCGCCGACCTCGCCGCCCGCGACGCGACGGTCGGCGGAGCGCTCGGCGCGATCTCGCTGCGGCTCGCGAACGCCGCCGGGCCGGGTGACGGCGACCGGGCCCGGATGGTCCCGGCGATCCTCGCGGCGGCCTCGGAGCCGGCGGGCCAGTTCGTCGTGAACGGCGACGGCTCGGCCGTGCGCGACCTCGTGCACGTCGCCGACGTCGCGGACGCCGTCGTCGCCGCGCTCGACGCCGCGGAACCCGGCTCGTACCGGGCGATCCCGATCGGCAGCGGCCGACCGGTGTCGGTCGCCGCGATCCTCGCGGCGGCCGCGCGGGTCGTGGGCCGACCGGTCCCCGTCCGTCACCGCGAGGCCGCCGCCGAACCCGCGGCCGTCACGGTCGACCCCACCCGTGCCCGCGAGGTCCTCGGCTGGACGCCCCGGCGCTCGGGGCTCGATCGCATCGTGCGGGACGCGTGGGAGGCACGGACCCGCTGATGGTCCGGCGCTGTCGGGGGTCCGCTTTAGAATCGAACACATGAGCGAACGGGTGCTGGGGGTGGTCGAGCGGGAGGCGCTCGACCGTGCCCGCACCCGTCTCGTCGCGCTGCGCGCCGAGCAGTACCGGCTGCTCGAGGACATCGCCGAGCTCGAACGCCTCGGGGTGGCCGAGCAGACCGGTGACCGTAGCTCGATCCGCTTGCTGCAGGAGTCCGGCAACGTGGATCAGCCCGAGGCGAAGCGGCTGGTGGGTGAGGCCGCGGACCTGACGGCGCGGGTATCGCTGCTCGGCGAGCTGTTGCCGCCGCGGTTGCCGGTGACCGCGACCGTCGCCGGGTCGGGGGAGATTCACTCGGGGCACATCACGGTGATCCGGGAGACGATGACGCGTCTGGATCGGGTCGACGGGCTGTCGGTGGCGGACTGGTCCGGGGTGGAGCGCACGCTCGCGGAGCACGCCCGGGTGCTGCCGCCGCGGATGTTGCGCCGCTATGCGAAGGCGTTGATCGAGCACTTCGATCCCGACGGCGACGTCCCGCCCGAGGGTGAGGATGCCTGCGACGAGTTGCAGGTGGTGCGTCGTCGGGACGGGGCGCTGGCGTTCAAGGGGCGGCTGCACGACCCGACCGACGCGGAGGCGTTCTTCGAGGTGATCGACGGGCTGGCCGAGCCGTGCGGACCCGACGATCCCCGCAGCCTCGAGCGTCGTCGTATCGATGGGCTCAAGGAGCTCGTGCACGACGCGCGGCGCCCGGGCGGCCTCGCCGACGACACCCACCACGAGCACCACGAGCACCCCGACACCGGCACCGATGACCAGGCCCTGATTCCCGAGCCTCGCCGTCCGGAGCCGTCCCCGCGCCCGGCACCGGTGGATCGTCCGGGACGGGCCCTGCTGACGATCACGATGGACCTGCGGTGGCTCCAGCAGGCCATCGGGCACGGCACCCTGGACTCCGGCGCGCTGGTCGACCCGCGCACCGTGCGCCGCCTGGCCTGCGACGCCGAGATCGTCCCGATGGTCGTCGGATCACGCTCCGAGCCGCTGGACGTGGGCCGCCTGCAACGCACCGTCACCGACGCCCTGCGCCGCGCGCTGAACCTGCGCGACGGCGGCTGCGCGTTCCCGAGCTGCTCACGGCGGCCGCGGCGTTGCCACGCCCACCACATCCGTCAGTGGTTCCACGGTGGTCCGACGTGCCTGGACAACCTGGTACTGCTCTGTCGGTTCCACCACCAGTTGATCCACGCCGGGCACTGGGTCATCGATATCCGCGACGGGTTGCCGTGGTTCACCCCACCGGCCTGGATCGACCCCGACCAGCAACCCCGCCTCGGCGGACGACCCCGCGTCCCACTCCGAGCTCGAGTTGACCACCGCGATCAGAAGCCGGTGTCGCTCCCGCTGCAGGAGACGACGGCGTACTGACCGGTCGAGGTCTGGCGCGCGATCTCCTCGCCGTCCACGGTGATCCGGCAGGTGATCTCGCCGGACCCGTTCGACTGCGCCGTGAGCGAGTAGACCCCGAAACCGTCGGACGCCTCGACCGACTCGGTCCAGGGCAGGCGCTCGCCGTTGGCCTGGGAGACCCCGCCGTTCGTCCCGTAGGAGATCGAGGTGGCACGTCCCGACCCCGTGACCTCGAAGACCACACCCGACGCCGCGGGCGCGGAGCTCTCGGCACCGCCACCGGCAGCCGACGGCGCCGAGGACGGAGCAGCGGACGGTGCCGCGCCCGTCGTCCCGGTCGGGGCCGGAGAGCCCCCGCTGTTGATCGCGGAGATGAGGATGATCAGGAGGACCACGCCGCCGACGATCCACGGCCACTTGCGACTCTTCTTCGGGGCAGGCGGAGGCGGCGGCCATTGGCCGGTCGGCTGTCCGTAGCCGGCCTGCGGAGCGCCGTACGACGGGTTCTGACCGCCGTGTCGGGGACCACTCGATGCGGACCGTGGCCGGCCTGGGGCTGCGCGTAGCCGGGCGGCGGCGCGTACTGCGCCTGCTCCGGCAGGACCCAACGGCCCTACTGCGCGTCCCATTGCGGCGTCGGTGGCTGCGACAACTCGTCCCCCCGGGTTCTACGACTGAAGCGGGCGATCGTGCCAGGCGTGACAGATCGGTCACCCAGCGCTTCACTCGGACCAACGAGCCGGCATCACTCCACGGTGCGACGACCACTAGGTTCTTATCAAGGACTCACAAGTATCGAAGGAGAACCGATGGTCATCGTCGCCGGCCACCTCGAGGTCGAGCCCCTCAACCGCGCCGCCTACCTGGACCAGTGCACGACCGTCGTCACGCAGGCGCGGTCCGCCCCCGGCTGCCTCGACTTCGCGCTGAGCGCCGACATCGTCGACCCGGGCCGCATCAACATCTTCGAGCGCTGGGAGTCGCAGGAGGCCGTCGAGGCCTTCCGCGGCAGCGGGCCCAGTGACGAGCAGGGCACGGCGATGCTCTCGGCAGAGGTCGCCGAGTACGACGTCGCCGACGTCCGGTCACTGACCTGAAGTTTTCGCCGGCGAAGCACTGAGGACTGTCGGGGGGCCGTTCTACCGTTCGGTGCCATGGCTCTCTGGACCGACTTCGCCGCGGCCGCGCCCCGCATCGCCGAGGTCTTCACCCGTCGTCACGCCGCCACCGGCAACCTCTGCATGCTCGGGACGCTCCGTCCTGACGGCTTTCCCCGCATCAGCCCGATGGAGCCACGGTTCCTCGAGGGCGACCTGTGGCTCGTGGGCATGCCCGACACCACCAAGTTCGCCGACCTCGCGGCCGATCCGCGCTTCGCCCTCCACACCGCGACCGTCGACACACAGGTCGGCGACGGCGACGCGAAGATCTGGGGACGGGTCGAGGACGTGCGCGACGAGGCGCTGCACCAACGGTTCGCCGTGTCGGTGTACGAGGACATCGGGCTCGACCTCCGCGGCGCGACGTTCGACCAGTTCTACCGGGCAGACATCGTCGGGGCGGCGTCCGTGGCCGTCGGGGACGACCACATGCACGTCACGACGTGGCGCGAGGGCGGGAAGGAGACCGTCATCCAGAAGCACTGAGGGCCGTACGAGGCGTCAGCTCGGCAGCACGAACTGGTAGCCCTGCTCCTGGAGCCAGGGCAGGAGCTGGCGCACGGCCTCGACCGTCTGGTCGCGCGGGCCACCGCCATCATGGAAGAGCACCACCGCACCGGGGTGCACCCCCTGCTGCACGCTGGCGACGATCGCGGCGGTGCCCGGCTGGGTCCAGTCCAGGGTGTCGACCGACCAGCCCAGCGGCCGCATGCCCGTCTCTGCCGCGACCTGGTCGAGCGCCGGGGTCCACGCACCCTCTGGCGCGCGGAAGTAGTCGATCGTGGCCGGCGGGTCGATCACTCCGGCGATCGTGTCCTTGCTCGTGCCGAGCTGGCGGCTCATGAGGTCGTGGGCGTTGAACCCGACGGTGGCATCGTGGGTCATCGTGTGATCGCAGAGCCGATGACCCTCGGCGAGGATGCGGCGCGTCAGGTCGGGGTAGGCGATGACCTGGTTGCCGATGGTGCAGAACGTCGCCTTCACCCCGTACTGCGCCAGGAGGTCGAGCACCTGCGGCGTGTACTCCGGGGTCGGGCCGTCGTCGAACGTGAGCGCGACCGCGGGCCGGTCGGTGCCGGTGTCGGTGACGGTCAGCAGCGACGACGTGATCGCGGGCCGCGCGAAGCCGGGCATGCCCCGCGCCGGGGCGTCCTCCGCGGTCCGGGCCCGGATACCGGCGGGCGCACCCGCGGACACCGCAGGGGCCGCGCCTCCGGCGAGCACCGTCTCCCGCCCGACGTCGGCGAGTACGACGACCGTGACCCCGAGGACCAGCCCGACCGTCGTGAGCAGCCCGGCCCATCGATAGATGTAGGGCGGGCTGACGATCTGGCGCAGGATGACGCGCTGCCGTTCAGTGAGCATGAGCATCATCCGTCCCATCAGTCACAAGCACCACACGCGTCACAGTGATCGCCACCATAGAGGGCGTTCATGCGACGTCGCGCGCGACCCTCTACCTCTGATCGAGTGAATGTGTCGCTCGATCTGCTCGTCACCTGGGGCGGTGTCGTCCGTCGAGTCGGTGAACGTCGGGGTCCTGCGGGCCATGGAGGCCACCACCGGCGTCAGCGGCATCGACAAACGGCCCACGTCCGGGGCGGTGTGGGTCGCGTCGCCCGCCCCGGGGACGAGCGGGGTGGCGGGCGACCCGATCGGCGACCCCGAGCACCACGGCGGCCTCGACCGCGCGGTCTACGCCTACGCCCGGGAGGACCTCGACGCCTGGCGCCCGACGCTGGGCGACCTGCGCGCCGGGGCGTTCGGGGAGAACCTCACGACGCGCGGGCTCGAGGTCACCCACGCCCGCATCGGGGAGCGCTGGCGGGTGGGCGCCGATCTCGTCCTCGAGGTCGCGGTGCCCCGCATCCCGTGCCGCACGTTCGCGGCCTGGCTCGAGGTCCAGGGCTGGGTGAAGACCTTCACGCGGACCGCCGTGCCGGGCGCCTACCTCTGCGTCGTCAGCGAGGGCGCCGTGCAAGCCGGCGACCCGGTGGTCGTCGAGCACCGGCCCGACCACGACGTCACGATCGGCCTCACCTTCCGGGCGATGACCCTCGAGCCGGACCTCCTCCCCCGCCTGGTCGGCGTCGACGCGCTCCCCGACGAGGTCCGCGAGCTCGCCCGACGCCGCACCGGGGAGCCGGTGCGGGCCGAGCGCTGAGCGCACAGGGCACCGACAGCGCTCGCACAGCCTCGGCGTCCACGCTGGGGCGCGCCCCACCACGACGTGTACGGAGGACCCGTGGACCGCGACCGGAGGCCGACCCACGAGGGCAGACCGCTGCCCCGCCCCGCCGACGACCTGGCGGACCAGGGCCTCGCCTTCGACCTCGGCACCCTCGGCCGCCGGCGCATGCTGCGCGTCCTCGGCCTGGGCGCGGTCGCCGTCGGCGTGGCCGCCTGCGGTGGCACGCCCTCCCCCGCGGCGCCGACGACCGCCCCCGGCGAGAACCCCGACGAGACGGCGGGCCCCTACCCCGGCGACGGGTCGAACGGCGCGAACGTGCTCACGCAGAGCGGCATCGTCCGCAGCGACATCCGCTCGAGCTTCGACGGGCCCACCGGCGTGGCCGAGGGCGTCCCCATGACCCTGGAGCTCACTGTCGCCGACCTCGCCCGCGGCGGGGCGCCGTTCGCCGGCGCCGCGGTCTACGTCTGGCACTGCGACCGCGCCGGCGGGTACTCCCTCTACTCGGAGAACATCACGGGAGAGAACTACCTACGCGGGGTCCAGATCGCCGACGCATCGGGGCTCGTGCGGTTCGCCAGCATCGTCCCGGCCTGCTACCCGGGACGGTGGCCGCACATCCATTTCGAGGTCTACCCCGACGCGGCGGGCATCGTCGACGCGGACAACGCGGTCGCGACCTCGCAGGTCGCCCTGCCCGAGGACACCTGCCGCCAGGTGTACGGGCAGCCGGGCTACGAACAGTCGGTCACCACCCTCTCCGAGGTCACCCTGGCCGGCGACAACGTCTTCGGCGACGACTCCGGCGCGAGCCAGCTCGCCACCGTCACCGGCGACGTGGCCCGCGGCTACACCGTCGCCCTGCCCGTCCGCGTCGACACCCGGACGGCGCCGGCGGCGGGCGGACCGCCGCGCTGACACGCCGACGCGTAGGACATCGTTGACATGTCGGTGATCTCCTACATATCGTGAGGCCGTGTCCACGGACGTCTTCCTCGCTCTGGCCAACCCGGCTCGCCGCCGGCTGCTCGAGCTGCTGGCCGACGGTCCGCGCACCGCGGGCGACCTCGCCGCCGAGTTCGACATGAGCCGCCCGTCGGTGGCGGAACACCTCGCGGTGCTACGGCAGGCGTCCCTGGTCACCGACGAGCCGCGCGGGCGGCAGCGCTTCTACTCCCTGAACCCGGATCCGCTGGAGCAGGTCGGGGCCTGGCTGCACCCGTTCGAACGCTTCTGGCGCAGCCGCCTGCGTGACATGGCCGATCTCCTGGAGAGCGAGGACGAGCAATGAGCTACCGACGGACGGGCTCGATCGAGGTCGACCAGTTCATCCGGGCGACGCCGGCGCGGGTGTGGGCGGCGCTGACCGACCCCGAGACGCACGCCCGATGGTGGGCGCCGGGCGACATCGCCGACGTCGTCGGGCACGAGTTCCACCTGGAGATGCCGGGATTCGGCTCCGTGCCGTGCCGGGTCGTCGCGGCCGAGCCCCACGGGCGCTTCGTCTACACGTTCAACGAGGTCTGGACCCTGACCTGGCGGCTCGTGCCCGAGGGCGACGGCACCCGGCTCCTGCTGGAGCACTCGGGCTTCGACCTCGACGACCACCGCCAGCGTGACGCCTGCGAGCGCATGGGGCCGGGCTGGCGCGACACGGTTCTCCCCCGACTCGCGGACCTCGCGGAGGACCTCGCCGCTCACGGCCGGGTGTAGGTCAGGAGCACGACCCCGGTCGACGTGGTCGTCGTCGCGGTCAGCGTGAGGTGGGTGAGCGGGCTCCCGTCGCCGAACATCCGCTTGCCGGCGCCGAGGATCACGGGGAAGAGCAGGAGGCGGTACTCGTCGACGAGGTCGTGCTCGGCGAGCGCGGCGAGCAGGCCGCCGGACCCGAACACCACCAGGTCGCCCTCGACCTCGCCCGTGAGCCGGGCGACGTCGGCCGGGCCGCCGAGGCGTCGGGAGTTGCCCCACGGCAACGGGACGTCCGGGGAGCGCGTGACCACGTACTTCGGCATCCGGTTCATCGCGGCGACGGCGGGGTCGGACTGATCGGCCCCGGACCACGCGGTCGTGAAGATCTCGTACGAGCGCCGGCCGAGCAGCATGCCCGCGGCGGCGGTGGTCGCCTCGCTCATGAACGACGCCATCGTGTCGTCGCCGTAGGGCGGGACCCAGCCACCGGCGGCGAACCCGCCGTCGGGGTCCTCGTCGGCCGACAGCGGCGACTGGATCACGCCGTCCAGGCTGACGAAGTTCACGACCACCACTCGAGCCACGGCGGCGAGGCTAGCGGCCGATCCGTGTGCGGCATCGTGTCGAGACGGCACGATCGGCTCCGTCTCCCGGTCGACCGCGCACACCGAGGAAGGGACGACCGATGGACGCTCAGGAGATCGCCGGCGAGCTCGCGCAGCCCGGTGCGCAGGAACTGCTCGCCACCACCGCGGCCCACCTCGCCTACACGGTGGCGGACGGCACTCCCCGGGTGATCCCGGTCGGCTTCTTCTGGACCGGCGACCAGGTGGTGATCGCCTCGGCGACCACGTCGCCGAAGGTCGCGACGCTGTCGGTCCGCCCGGACGTCGCCGTGACCATCGACGGCGGCGGGACGCCCGGAGCCGCCCGGGCGCTGTCGATCCGCGGACGGGCGAGCGTCGAGATCGTCGACGGCATGGTCGAGGAGTACGTCATGGCCGCCCGCCGCAGCATGGACGCCGAAACGGCGGAGCAGTTCGTCGAGCAGTGCCGGAAGACCTACGTGCAGGGGATGGCACGGATCGCGATCACGCCCGGATGGGCGCGCTTCTACGACTTCGGCGCGGGCCGGCTGCCGCGATTCCTGCAGGAGCTGGTCGAGGCTGCGGGCTGACTCACCGACCCGGCGTGTAGGCCAGGACCACGGCGCCGTTCCCGAGGTCGGTCACCCCCGTCAGCTCCATGGGGGTCGTGCCGATGCCGGTCAGCAGCGACTCACCGGTCCCCGCGACGAACGGGGAGATGCTCAGGTGCAGCTCGTCCAGCAGACCCGCCTCGACGAGCGCCCGACTGAACGGGCCGTTGCCGTACTTCACCAACGTGCCGTCGCCGGACTCCTTGAGCCGGGCGACGGCGTCGATGGCGTCACCGGCGAGGACCTCGGCGTTCCAGGTGGTCTCGGTCAGCGTGGTGGAGGCGACGTGCTTCGGCAGCGAGTTGATCGTGTCGGCGATGTCGCCGGACATGCTCGGCCACGTCGCAGCGAAGCCCTCGTAGGTCACCCGTCCGAGCACGAGACCGACGGCCGGCTCCAGGAGCCTGCGTTGGTACTCGAGGTGCTGGTCGTTGGTGGCGATCTCCATCTGGGCAGCCCAGAAGCCGTCCCCGGACATCCTCCCGTCGACCGAGAGGTGGTCGTACTCGATCAGTTTTCGCATGGCCGGAGTCGACCACCGCGGTGGCCGGTCGGTCTTGTATCGAACCGAATGCCCCGGTTGCGGATCAGAACGCGAGGAACGAGCCGCCGGACCTCAGCTCGCCCGGGGTGTGGCCGGTCGCCCACCGCATCGCCCGCGCGAGCTGCGGCTGGTCGTAGTAGCCGCCGGCGGCGACCGCGTCGGCGATCGGCCCGCCCGCCGCGAGGAGCTGCGCGGCGTGGCGTGCCTGCTCGATGCTGGCGAGCTTGCGGCGCGAGATCCCGACGGCCCGTCGGAACCGGAGCTGCGCCGTCCGTTCTGACATCGCCCGCGGCCGTTCGCCGTGGCGGATCCCGTCGACGAGCGGATCGAAGAGCAACAGTCCTGCCCGCACGAGCCGGTCGACGAAGACGTCGACGTTCTGCTCGGTCGGCATCTCCCAGTCCCGGTCGGCCAGCACGATCCGGTGGCCCGGCAGGGTCGGCAGGAGCGCATCGTTCAGGTCGGCCAAACCCGACGGCGGGAACAGGGGCAGATAGGCGCCGAGCTGCAGCTCCACACCGAAGAACTCCCAGCCCTCCGGACAGGTGAGTGGCGTGGCCGCGGTCTCCGGCCCGCGGAGGTGCGCCGTCATCCGGGCGCCGTGCCGCGCGAACACCATCATCGAGGCGCCCTTGGCCGCCGAGACGAAGCTGGTCGCGGCGTCGCAGCGCGCCGACCACACCCGTTGCACGAGCGGGAACTCGCCGGCGACCGTGTCGAGGCTCAGGCCCACGACCGGAGTCTAGGGTCAGCTCCGGTGCTGGTCACAGGGTTTCACTCTCATCGTTACGGTTGACATACTGCGAAGTCCTTCTATAGGACTCGAGGATGGACGGCAACCGAACACGAACCACCCCGGTCTCACCCGCCGAGCTCCACGTCGCCACCGTCATCCCGGTGTCGGACATGGCGCGCTCGCGCGAGTTCTACGAGCAGACGCTGGGCCTCGCCGGCGAGGCGGTCCCCGGAGAGCACGTCCTGCACGCGGGCGACGGCGCGCGCCTCTACCTCCTGGAGAACGCCGGGTACGCAGGGGCGGGGTGGCCCCTGGCGTCGTTCCGGGCGCAGGATCTCCCCGCCACGGTCGCCGACCTCGCGCGCCGCGGCGTGACGCTGGAGGCGATGGACGACGACCCGCAGTGGCGGACCGACGAGCGCGGCATCGCCGACTTCGGGGACACGCTCATCGCGTGGTTCCGCGACCCCGACGGGCAGGTGCTCTCCGTCGTCCAGCCCGTCTGACCCGGGTAGCAGCGTGTGGGGCGGACGAGTCGACCTGTAAGCCGGATCCTGTCCCCACGGGCCCTCGCGGTCCCGTGGGTGGCGACCATCCATCTCGGCCCGCCGTCGCCGGCGGGCTCCAGCGGTCTACCCGCAGGTCTCGGGCGGGCAGCCCTCGAACGACCTGCGCAGTGCCCCGCGGACGGGGCACCTTCTTGACCTTGCTCCGGGTGGGGTTTACCGAGCCGTCCTGGTCACCCAGGACGCTGGTGGTCTCTTACACCACCGTTTCACCCTCACCACCGGGCCAGAACCAGGAGCTCGAGCCCGATGGCGGTCTGTTCTCTGTGGCACTGTCCCGCGGGTCACCCCGGGTTGCTGTTGGCAACCACCCTGCCCTGTGGAGTCCGGACTTTCCTCGACGGACCCTCGTGGGGTCCGACGCGGTCGCCCGGCCGACTCGTCCGCGTCGCCGAGCCTACAAGGACCCGGACCGTGGGCGTCGCGCACCGTGTCGGACCCGTCGGTGCTCCAGATCGTGCTGCTGGCCGCTCTCGGGACGAGTACGGACGCACGCCGGGTCAGTTCCTAGCGACCGGACCCGACGACGGCCTCCAACCCGCTCTCCCGGTCGGTGCCGGTGTCGAGGCGGAGCTGCACGACGTCGCCCCGGTACTCGACCCGAGCCACCTCGAACGGCCGGTCTCCCGAGGCGGTGGTCCGATACTCGGTGCACAGGACCAGGAACACCGGCGTCCGGTGCGGGACCCCGAAGCGGTCGGCCTCGAACTGCCCGCACTGGCTGGTCTCGATGGACATCTGCGAACGGCCCAGGACGACACCGTGGTCGGCGAGCGACAGCCCCTCGGGCAGGTGACGCCCTACGTGCAGGCGCTCCTCCAACCAGGTCGCGTCCGCCCGGCGGAAGAAGGAGTACGCGATCGCCAGCGCGGTCTCATCCATGGTGAGCAGCGAGGTGACGCGCAGGATCTCCTCCCCGTCGGCGGCGTCCAGTCGCTCCCGGATGCTGCGTTCGACGGCTGGGACACCGACATCGAGGATGAGGACGGCACCCTCGACCGCCTCCGGGAACCCGAGCTGGCGCGACAGGCCGCCGGCGCGTGGCGCCCGCTTGGGCGGCGCGACGAAGGTGCCGCGTCCGCGGACGCGCCGGATCTGGCGATCGTCCTCGAGGATGGCCAGCGCCTGACGCACGACCACGCGGCTGACCCCGAAGTGCCGCGCGAACTCCGGCTCGGAGGGCAGGACGTCGCCCGGCCGCCAGGTTGCGGACTCGATGTGCTGCTTGAGCAGCTCCTGGAGCTGGTAGTACAGGGGCACGAAGCTCGTCCGGTCAAGTGCGCCCGCGCCAGCAGGGATCTTCCCGCTCCACTTGGCCATCCTCGTCTCCCCGCAGATCTCTGTCGATGGGACAACCATACAACTCGGCACCGGACAACCGGCTGCTCCGAGGGCCGGCGAATAGAGCATTTGCGCAGCTCAAGGGCGTAGTCGAGCCTTGACACCTCTCTCTCCCGCCCCTCTACTGACGGTCCCACTTGTTCTAGCAACCGGACAGGAACGGGCCCATGGACGACGCGACGACGACGCCCGCCCGACAAGGCTCCGAGGACGACGGCCTGCTCACCGAGTTCGGCTATCGCCAGGAGTTGCCCCGGGTACTGCGCTTCTGGACCAACTGGGCACTCGGGTTCGCCTTCATCTCCCCGATCGTCGGCCTGTACACCGTGGTGGCGCTGGGCGCCCAGACAGCCGGGCCCGCCTGGGTGTGGGTGCTGCCGATCGTCCTGGTCGGCCAGTTGTTCGTCGCGCTGGTCTACGCCAACCTCGCGAGTCGCTGGCCGCTCGCCGGGGGCATCTACCAGTGGTCCCGTCGGCTGATCGGCCCCGCGTACGGGTGGTGGGCCGGGTGGATCTACATGTGGGCGCTGGTGCTCACGCTGTCGACGGTCGCCTACGGCGGCGGCTTCTTCCTGGGCCAGCTGCTCGGCTGGGAGGAACCGACCACGGCGCAGAGCGTGGTGCTCGGCCTGATCGTCATGGCGATCTTCACCTCGGTGAATGCGGCGGGCCTGCACCTGCTGCGGTGGGTGGTGAACATCGGCATCGCCTGCGAGCTGGTGGCGAGCATCGGGATCGGGGTGCTCCTGATCTCGCTGTTCCGCGTGCAGCCGGTGGGCACCCTGGTCGACACCTCTCTCACGCCGGATGGCGTCCCGTTCGTCCCCGCGTTCATCGCCGCACTGGCCATCGGCGGCTGGGTCATCCTCGGGTTCGACGCCTGCGGCAGCGTGGCTGAGGAGACCCGCGAGCCACGCCGTCAGGTGCCGCGCGCGATCGTCGTCTCGCTGATCACCGTCGGGGCGGTCGACATCCTCGCGGCCTGCGCCCTGGTGCTCGCTCACCCCGACATCGGAGCCGTCATCAGCGGGCAGTCCGCCGACCCCGTGTCCGACGCCGTGGTGGCCGGGCTCGGCGAATGGGCGGCCAAGCCCTTCCTGGTCGTCGTCGTGATCGCGTTCATCGCCTGCGGGATCGCCGTGCAGGCCACCGGGGTCCGGGTCGTCTTCTCGTACGCCCGCGACGGCATGCTGCCGCTGTCGCGGGTGTGGCGGCGGGTCTCCACCCGCAACCAGACACCGCTGTTCGCCGTCGGTCTGGTGTCCACGCTCTCGGCGCTCGCCTTCGTGTACGCCAACGCCCTGACGGTGCTCGTCGCGTTCGCCACCGGCGCCTACTACGTCTCGTTCCTCGCCCCGGTGGCCGCCCTGCTCTACCAGCGCTTTCGCGGCCGGTGGCGCGGTGCGGACGGCGAGCGCGGCTATGGCACGGCCGGCCTGGTCGTCAACGTCGTCGCGGTGCTGTGGCTGACGTTCGAGCTCATCAACATCGCGTGGCCCCGAGACCTGGGACTGCCGTGGTGGCAGACCTACGCGTTCCTCCTCGGACTCGCGTGCTTCGGCGCGGTCGGGCTGGCGTACTTCCTCGTCAGCCGCCCCGATCGCCGGTTCATCCAGGAGAGCGAGTCGATGGGGCATGTCGCCGAGGCCCCGACCACCGAGAGCACCACCCACGCGGGAGGGACCCAGAATGACCGACGGCCCTGAGCAGACCCACGGCTTCGACCGCTCGACCCTGCAGGGCATGCAGGGGCTCCGGCGTCTCGCGCAGATCCCGGCGACCGCGCAGCACCGCGCGGTACAGCAGGGTCTCGAGTACGGGCTCGAGGCCGCGGAGTCGGTGCAGGACCGGCGCATCAGCACGTTCTCGCGCGGCGCGCAGCCCGCCTTCGCCGGCATCAACACGTTCCTCAAGGCGCCCTACTGCGAGGACATCCGCGAGGTCGGCCGCTACGACGCCGCGGTCATCGGGGTGCCCTTCGACATGGGGACCACGTACCGCTCGGGCTGCCGGTTCGGTCCGCAGGCGGTGCGGCGGATCTCTGCCGTCTACGACTCCTACAGCCTCGACCTCGGAGTCGACCTGGACGAGGAGCTCGCGCTGTGCGACGCCGGGGACGTCTTCGTCATCCCCTCCAACATCGAGAAGACGTTCGACCAGATCGACCGCGCGATCTCGCACGTCGTCTCGCAGGGCGTCTTCCCCGTGATCATCGGCGGCGACCACTCCATCGGCTACCCCGACGTGCGGGCGATCTCGAAGTACGTGGACGGCAACGTCGGGATCATCCATTTCGATCGCCACATCGACATCCAAGAGCGCGACATGGACGAGCGCATGCACACCACGCACTGGTTCCATGCCACGAACATCCCGAACGTGCCGCCCGAGAACCTCGTCCAGATCGGGATCGGGGGCTGGTACGGCTCGCGGCCCGGCCTCTCGGTCGCCTACGAGCGCGACACCACGGTCATGACGATCGGCGACGTCGAAAGGCTGGGCATCGACAAGGCCGTGGAGATCGCGCTCGAGGTGGCGTGGAAGGACGCGGCCGCGGTGTTCCTCTCGTTCGACATCGATTCGGTCGACGGCGGGATCGCCCCGGGCACGGGCTCACCCGAGCCCGGGGGTCTGCTCCCCCGCGAGGCGCTGCACGCCCTGCGGAAGATCGCGCGCGAGGGCATCTGCGGCATGGAGGTCATCGAGATCTCCCCGCCCTACGACACCAGCGACTCGACCGCCCAGCTCGGGTGCCGCGCGATCATGGACGTGCTGGGCGTCCTCGTCGCCGAGGGCAAGCTGGGCACGCGGGCCCCCGGCGACGGGACCTGACGTCAGGTCAGGACCTTGAGCCCGACCACGCACCCGACGATGCCCAGCAGCAGGGCGATCCGGACCGGTGAGACCACCTCGTCGCCGGTGGCCATCGCGTAGGTGACCGTCAGCACCACCCCGATCCCGACCCACACCGCGTACGCGGTGCCGGTCGGCAGTGAGCGCATCGCAAAGGCCAGGCCGACCATGCTCAGCGCGAGGGCGACGAAGAAGACGATCGACGGGGTGAGCCGGGAGAACCCGGCGGCCTTCCCGAGGGCGGTGGCCCAGACGGCCTCCATCACCCCGGACACGATGAGCACGATCCACGCCATGACGGACCTCGCAGGGGCTGCCGTCTTGTCGTGATCTGGGTACGGCGCCGCTCGTCCAGGTACCCCCGCTCGCTCGGGGCCACGGCCGCAGGATCGCAGTTCGCCGACGGTGCTGCCGGGTGGGGAGGCGGTGAGACCTGTCTCCAGCGTCAGCGGCTCGAGGAAGGCAGAACTCGTCCGCGTCGCCGAGCCCACGAGGACCCGGACCGTTAGCGTCGCGCACCGTGTCGGACCCGTCGGTGCTCCAGATCGTGCTGCTGGCCGCCCTCGGGCTGCTGGCCGGTGCGGTCAACGCCGTGGCGGGTGGAGGGTCGCTCATCGTCTTCCCCGCCCTGCTCGCGGTGGGGCTGCCGCCGCTGCCGGCGAACGTCACGAACTCCGTCGCGCAGTGGCCGGGCTACGCCGGCTCGACGGTCAACGCACGCCGCGAGCTCCGGGGCCAGCGGCAGCGGCTGATCAGCACGAGCATCGTCGCCGCGCTGGGCTCGGCGCTCGGCTGCGGGCTGCTGCTGATCCTCCCGCAGTCGGTGTTCGACGCCGTGGTGCCGGTCCTCGTGCTGCTCGCGAGCCTCACGCTCGGGGCGCAGCCGTGGATCAAGAAGTGGACGGGCCGCTCCGAGCGCACCGCCGACGACCCGAAGGTCCTGCTCCCGACGATCTTCCTTGCGGCCGTCTACGGCGGCTACTTCGGCGGGGCACTGGGCGTCGTGCTCATCGCCGTGCTCTCGCTGCTCGCCCACGACACACTGCAGCGGCTCAACGCCGTGAAGGTGCTGCTCTCGCTGGTGACGAGCACGGTGACGGTGATCCTCTTCGCCCTCTTCGCGCCCGTCGACTGGCTCGCGGTGCTGCTGCTCGCGCCGACGACGCTGCTCGGCGGGTACCTCGGCATGGCCGTCGCCAAGAAGATGCCCGACGGCGTGCTGCGCTGGAGCGTCGTGGTGCTGGGCGTGGCTGTGGCGATCTACCTGTGGCTCCGCTGAGGGGATGAGGGTGGCGGGATGAGCACGGCCCTCGCGGTCGGCCTCCTCGCCGTCGTCCTCGTCGTCGCGGTCACCCGGCCTCGGGGCCTTCCCGAAGCCGCCGCGGCCGTGCCCGCCGCCGCCGTGGTGCTCGCCGTCGGGCTCCTCACGCCGGCGGCGGCCTGGGACGAGGTGCGCGAGCTCGGCCCGACCGTCGGTTTCCTCGCCGCGGTGCTCGTCCTGGCCCACCTCGCCGACGCCGAGGGCGTGTTCCGGTGGGCCGGCGGGGTGCTGGCGCGGCGCTCGCACGGGCGCCCGCAGCGGCTGTTCGCGCTGGTCGTCGTCGCGGCGGCGGTGACGACGGCGGTACTGAGTCTCGACGCGACGGTGGTGCTGCTGACCCCGGTCGTGGTCGACACGGTGCGACGGCTCGGCGCCCGCCCGGCCCCGCCGGCGTTCGCCTGCGCGCACCTGGCCAACAGCGGCTCGCTGCTGCTGCCCGTCGCGAACCTGACCAACCTGGTCGCGTTCGGGGCGACCGGCCTGGACTTCCTGGGCTTCGCCGCGCTGATGCTCCTGCCGCAGCTCGCGGTGCTGGTCGTGGAGTACGTCGGGCTGCGGCTCACCTTCCGCCGGGAGCTCGCCGAGCCCGCCGGGCCCGACGAGGAGGGGGTGGGCGCCCCGCTCCCTCGGTTCGCCGTCGGGGTCCTGGCCGCCACGCTCGCCGGGTTCGCGGTCGCGTCGCCGCTGGGCGTGGAGCCGGTCTGGGTGGCGGTGGCGGGCGCCGCGGTGCTCGCGGTCCGGGCCCTGGCGGCACGCGAGACCCGTGTGCGCGACCTCGTCACCGCCGCCTCGCCGGGCTTCTGCGTGTTCGTCCTCGGCCTCGGCGTCGTCGTCGCGGCGGTGACCGAGCGGGGTCTGGGTGACGTGCTCGCCGCGCTCCTCCCCACCGGGACGTCGTTCCCGGCGCTGCTCGGGCTGGCGGCGACCGCGGCGGTGCTCGCGAACCTCGTCAACAACCTGCCGGCCACGCTCGTCCTGCTCGCCGCGCTCGGCCCGACCCCCGCCCCGGGCGCCGTGCTGGCCATGCTGATCGGCGTGAACGTCGGCCCGAACCTCGCCCCGGTGGGCTCCCTGGCCACGCTCCTGTGGCGCCGGGTGCTGTCCGCCCGCAGCGTGCCGGCGCCGCTGGGGACGTTCACGCTCGCCGGGCTCGCCACGGTCCCGGCGTGCCTGATCGCCGGGACCGGCGCGCTCGCCCTCGTCCTCTCGTGGTGAGCGCGCTCAGCGCACCGCGGCGTTGAGCTGCTCGCTGTCCACGAACTGTTCGAAGCGCGCGGCCCGGCCGTCGCGCATCTCCCAGACGTGGACCACGCGGGCGACCATCGGCCGGCCCGTCGCCCTGTACGTCCCGCGGTAGGTACAGATCCCGACGACGGTGTCACCCTCGGACAGCACGCGCTCGACGTCGACGACGAACCCGTCCCACTCGTCGCCGATCCGCGCGAAGACGCCCTCGAGAACGGCCTGCGGACCCCGGTAGATGCCGCCGTACGGCCCACCGTGGGTCTCGATCCAGAGCACGTCGGGATCGAGGAAGTCGATGACGGCGGGGATGTCCCCCCTGCCGAAGGCGTCGTAGACCGTGCGGACGATGGTCGCGTTGTCGGTGGTGGTGGTCATGGGTGCTCCCCTGCTCGGTGCGTGCTCACGAGCGTGGAACCGCCCGGGCGCGCCGGACAGGGCGCGAACTACGTACGAGCCGTCATGGCCTGCGTCCCCAACGCCGCCAGCAGGTCGAGGCGGCTGCGCGCGTCACTGCCCGGCGTGGGCGTGAAGACCAGCAGCCTCAGGTCGTCCTCGGCGGTGGTGAGGGTGTCGCAGTCGAGCTCGATGTCGCCGACGTCGGGGTGCACGACCGTCTTGTGGCTCTGGTGGTGCCCGGCGACGACACCGGAGTCCCAGAGCCCGGCGAACTCGTCGCTCGCGCGGGACAGGTCGTCGACGAGCGTGCTCAGCTCCGGGTCGTGCGGGTAGCGGCTGGTGCTCCCCCGCAGGTCGGCGACGAGGGACGCGGCGAGCGCGTCGCGTTCCTCGCGGGTGTGGCGCACGCGGTCACCGGCCTCGCCCTCGGTGAAGATCCGCCAGAGCGTGCTGCGCCTGCGCTCCTCCAGGGCCGTCGGGTCGCCCATGAGCCTCGCCGCCACACCGTGGTTGGTACGGGATGTACCAGGACGACCCGGCACTCCCCATCGGCGGGCCGCCTGGCGCAGGGTGGGGACATGACCACACCGGCACTCACCGACCGCCTCGCGCTCGCCGACGACCTCGTCCTCACGCGCATGGGCTACGGCACCATGCAGCTCGCCGGCCCCCACGTCATGGGCCCGCCGCGCGACCGCGACGAGGCGATCGCGGTCCTGCGCGAGGCCGTCGACCGCGGTGTCACCCACATCGACACCAGCGACTACTACGGCCCGTTCATCGTCAACGAGATTCTCCGCGAGGCCCTGCACCCGTACCCCGAGGACCTGCGGATCGTCACCAAGGTCGGGTGCCGGCGCGGGGACGACGGGTCGTGGAACCTCGACACCTCGCCCGACGAGCTCGTCCGCGAGGTGCACGAGAACCTCGGGCGGCTGGGCCTGGAGACCCTCGACGTCGTCAACCTGCGCGTCTCCGACGACCACGACGAGTCGCTGGCCGAGGCCTTCGCGACGATGGCGAAGCTGCAGGAGCAGGGCCTCGTCCGCCACCTCGGGGTCAGCAACGTCTCCCCCGCCCAGCTCGCCGAGGCCCGGACGATCGCGCCGGTGGTGTGCGTGCAGAACCTCTACAACCTGGTGCACCGCGTCGACGACGACCTCGTCGACCACTGCGCCGCCGAGGGGATCGCGTACACGTCGTTCTTCCCGCTCGGTGGGTTCAGCCCGCTCCAGTCGGACACGCTCGCGCGCGTCGCGCAGGACGTCGGGGCGACGCCGCAGCAGACCGCACTGGCCTGGCTGCTGCAGCGCTCCCCGACGATGCTGCTCATCCCCGGGACGTCGTCGCGGGAGCACCTGCGCGAGAACCTGGCCGCGGCCGACCTGGTCCTGCCGGCCGAGGCCGTGGCCGAGCTCGACGCGATCAGCCAGGACTGAATCGACCGACCCGGCCCGGGCCGGTCGCGTTGCGCGACCGGCCCGGTGCTCGGCAGGCTCTGCCGACGTGACGACCCCCGAGGCGGCCGACCGTACGCACGTCCGCGAGCAGGCGCTGGGCATCGCGGCGGGCTGGTCGCCGGCCGACGCCCCGGCGACATGGGAACTGACGGCGCAGCTCTTCCGCGCGATCGCCACCGAGCCCGACCTGCTCGGGATCGCCGCGCGCATCCCCGCCGACCGGCTCCCGCCCCTGCTTCTCAGCGCCGCCGTCCGCTACCTCGTGGCCCGGCGGAACCCCGAGCCGCTCGCCGGCTACTTCCCGACGCCGGGGTCCGGGCAGCCGCGCCTCGACGAGGGGTTCCGGCCGTCGCTCGTCGCCTTCGCCAGCGAGCACGCCGGCGAGCTCGCCCAGCTCTGCGCCGAGCACCGCTACCAGATGAACGAGGTCGCGCGGAGCGCCGACGTCCTGGCCGTCCTGGGAGCCGGCCGACTCGACCCCGAACGTCCGATCGCGCTCGTCGACCTCGGCACCGGGGCAGGGCTCGGGCTGCACCTCGACCGCTACCGGTACCGCTTCGGCGACCGGACACTCGGCGACCCGGACGCCGCGCTGACGATCACCCCCGAGCTGCGCGGCCGCCCCGCCCCACTGCCGTCGCGGATGCCGACGATCGCCGCGCGCCTCGGGGTCGACGTCGAGCCCCTCGACCTCGGCGACCACCGGGTGCGCGAATGGCTCGCCGCCTGCATCCCGCCCGAGACCACGGCCGTCGACCGGTTCGCGGCCGCCTCCGAGGTCGCCAGGGCGCACCCCGCGGACCTCGTGCGCGCCGAGGTCGTCGACGACGTCGTCGGCCTCTGCGCCCGGATGCCCGAGGACGCGCTGCTCGTGCTCGTCGACACCTACGTGCACGTGTTCCTCACCGACGAGCAGCGGGCGCGGTTCCGGCGCCAGCTCACCGAGCTGGGCCGCGACCTCGTGTGGATCTCGGTGGACCCGCTCGTGCCGCTGGGCCCGGAGGGCACCGAGAGCGTCCAGTACCTGCCCGTCCCGCCGCGGGCACTCGAGGCCTCGCGCGCCGGCGTCACCGGGGTCGTCGGGCAGCTCTCGGTGTCCCGCGACGGCACGGCCGAGGGCGAGGTGCTCGGCCTCGCGCACCCGGGCGGCGCGTGGATCGAGTGGTTGTAGGCGCTCTGGCCCAGGTACCGCTAGGCCAGGTACGACGTGTCGTTGACCAGGCGCACCGAGGCGCCGCCGTCGGGCCAGAACTCGACGACCGACAGGCACGCCAGGTCGAGGTGCAGGCGGAAGAGCAGCGACGGGCCGGCGTCGAGGGCGCGGCGCAGGACCAGCTTGATCGGCGTCACGTGGCTGACGACGACCACGGTCTGACCCGGGAACCGGCACAGGAGGTCGCCGAGGGCGGCGTCGACGCGCTGGGCGACGACGTCGAAGCTCTCGCCGCCCGGCGGGCTGACGCTGCTGTCGCCCAGCCAGGCACGGTGCACGTCGGGGTCCTGCGCGGCGGCCTCGGAGAAGGTCAGGCCCTCCCAGGCGCCGAAGTCGGTCTCGGTGAGGCGCTCGTCGACCCCCACCGGCAGGCCGAGCACCCCGGCCACGGGCTCGGCGGTCTGGCGGGCCCGTATCAGCGGGGAGCTGATCACGGCGCGGATGTCCCCGTTGCTGCCGACGTGCCGGGCCGCCAGCGCGGTCGCCGCCGCGGCGGCCTGCTCGAGCCCCTCGCGGGTGAGCTCGGGGTTGCCGCGGCCGGAGTAGCGGCGTTCGACCGACAGCGGGCTCTGCCCGTGCCGCAGCAGCAGCAGGCGGGTGGGCACCGTCGACCCGCGACCCGTCCACGAGCCGGCGGTGGTCATACGCTCGCCTTCCCGGAGCTCTTCTCGGTGCGCACCACGATCGTCCCGCACTGCTCGCACCGCACGACGTCGTCGGGCGCGGCCGCGGCGACGGCGCGGATCTCGTTGCGGTCCATCTCGATCCGGCACCCGCCGCACCGCGCGCCGACGAGCTCGCCGGCGCCGGTCCCGGTGCGGGCGCGCAGCTGGTCGTAGAGCGCGAGCAGGTCCTCGGGCAGGGTCGTCGCCAGCTCGGTGCGCTCGGCACCCCGGCGTGCCTCCAGCACGTCGATGTCGCCGAGCACGCCGTCGCGGCGCTCGACGGCGTCGGCGAGCGCGGTCTCGGCGGCATCGAGGGCGGCCTGCTCGTGCGCGAGGTCGGTCTCGGCGGCGTCGAGGCGCTCCATGGCCTCGAGCTGGGAGTCCTCGAGCACGCCGCGGCGCCGCGCGAGGGTGTCGAGCTCGTGGGACAGGTCGGTCACCTGCTTCGCCGAGACGCTCCCGGAGTCCACCAGCCCCCGGTCGCGCTCCTCGCGCGCGGTGACCTGGGCGACCTCCTGCTCGAGCTTCGCCACGTCCCGGCCCAGGTCGCCGACCGAGGTGCGCGCGGTGACGACCGCGTCGCGGTGGCCCCGGACCGTGGTCTCGGCGTCCTCCACCGCGGTCTGCTCGGGCATCGTGCGGCGGCGGTGCTGCGCGCGGGCGAGCTCGGCGTCCAGCCCGGCGAGGTCGAGCAGACGGCGTTGGGCGGTCGGGTCGGCCTTCACGAGATCACGGCTCCTGCTGAGGACGGTGCGGGCGAGGGGCTGCCGAGGGACCAGGCGTCGGTGCGGGTGGTCGACACCGTGATCTCCAGGTCCGGCGCGGCCGCGGCGAGCACGGCCGCCGCCTGGGCGCACCACGGGTGCTCGGAGGCCCAGTGGGCGACGTCGACCAGCGCAGGCGCGCCGGCCTCGGCGAGGTGGTCGGTGGCGGGGTGGTGGCGCAGGTCGGCGGTGACGTAGACGTCGACGCCTGCCGCGCGGGCGAGGTGGAGCATCGAGTCGCCCGCCCCGCCCGAGACGGCGACGCGCCGCACCGTGCGCTGCGGGTCGCCGCCGGTGCGCACGCCCCACGCCGTCGCCGGCAGGGCGTCGGCGACGCGGCGGCTGAAGTCGGCGAGCGACTCGGGGGCGCGCAACGACCCGATCCGGCCGATGCCCACGGTTCCGTCGCCCTGCGGGGCCAGCGGCGCCTCGACCGTCACCCCGAGCGCCTCGGCCAGCGCGTCGGACACCCCGGGGCGGGCGGCGTCGGCGTTGGTGTGCGCGGTGAACAGGGCCACGCCGTGGCGGATCAGCCGGTGCACCGCCGTGCCCTTCGGGCCCGTCGCGGCCACCCCGTGCACCCCGCGCAGCAGCAGCGGGTGGTGGGTGACGAGCAGATCGGCCCCGACCGTGACGGCCTCCTCGATCACCTCGGGCAGAGGGTCGACGGCGATCAGGACGCGGCGGACGCTCTCGGCCGGGTCGCCCACCGCCAGGCCGACCGCGTCCCAGTCCTGCGCCAGCGCGGGTGGGTAGGCCGCCTCGAGGGCGGCGACGGCAGCGCCGACCGTGACGGGGCTGACGGTGACGGGGGGCATGGCCCCCCATTCTGCCCACCGTCGCCGGGCGCCACCGGGCGGGCGGGTCAGGGCCTGATCAGGGGTAGACCTGCCGACGCAGGCCGTCGACCCACGGATCGAGGGCGGCGACGATCCCGTCCCACGGGGCCTGCCACAGCGCGACGAGGACGACGATCAGGACGAGGACCACCAGCGCCGCCCGGAACGCCCGCACGTGGGCCGGCGGCGGGCTCACGCCGGCTCCCCGACGGCCCCGACGGTCATCGCTCTCCGCGCCGGCGGGAGCGGCAGGCGGCCCCGCTCGGCGAGCCAGCGGAGCGGGGCGAGGGCGGTGTGGCGGTCGTCGGGCTCCCAGCCGGTGTGCGAGGAGACGAGGAAGTACCCGACGGCGGCGAAGTCCCGCTCGGCCGCGACGACCAGCTGGTCCTGGCCGTGGTCGCACAGCCAGCGGCGCACCGCGAGCCGGTCGGGGCCCAGGTCGGCGGCGATCGGGTGGTCGACGAGCAGGTCGGCCTTGACCACCACCACGGCGAGGTCGGTGCGGTCGAGGCGGGCGCCGAAGTCGCGCAGCCGGGGCACCGTCGCCTCGTAGGCGACCTCGGGCGGGTCGACGGCCGGCGCCGCCTCGGCCTCGTCGACCGGGCCGCGCAGCACCTCGTCGGCGACCTCGGGGATCGAGAACGGGTCGACGACCACGATCATCTGCCCGGCCTCGTCCAGGAACCGCAGGTCCTCGGTGGCCGAGCGGGTGGAGAAGAGCTCGCCGGCGGCGTCGAACGTGTGCAGCAGCGCGCGGCGCCGCCCCTGGGTCACCGTGCACACGAGACCCACCGGCGCGGCGGCCTCGGTCTTGGCGACGCGGCCCGCGCGGACCTGCTCCACGCCCTCCCGGAAGCGCGCGGCGTCGGCCTCCCGGCGCGGCTCCAGCGTGCCGCCGCCCGCGACCGCCTGCCGGCGCAACGCCTCGAGCCCCGCGTAGATCAGGCTCGTCTTGCCGGCCGAGACGGGACCGAGCACCGGGATGCTGACGTCCGTCCAGACCCCCGAGCCGTCCTCGAGGACCTCGTCGCACTGGGGGCAGCGCGGGGCGTGGTGCGTGCCGGCGCGCGACACCGTCGTCGGCATCGGACGACCGCAGCGGCAGCGGTGCACCAGCACGCCGAGCCGGCTCGGCCGCACGTCGTGGTGCACGAGGCCGCACGCGCAGGCGTAGCCGGGCAGGGTGGTCCGCCAGAAGCAGTACGGGCACCGCGCCGAGGCCCGGTTCCGGCGCCGCAGCAGGGTGTCGACGGCCCGGAGGAACCCGCCGGCCCCGCCCCACACGAGCGCCGCGAGGGCGAGTCCGGTGACGACCAGGGCGAGCACCGCGACCCCCGTCACGACAGCCCCGACGGTGACCGCGAGCAGCAGCAGGAGCCCGGCGAGCCCGAGCGGCCAGAGGGCCAGCCACGCCTGCGGGTTCAGCAGGCCCCCGAGCGGCGACCAGAGCGCGCCGAGCGCGTCGCGCCCGCGACGGGCCATGGCGCCGACGTCGACCCGGGCCTGCCCGGCGAGGTAGTGCGGCCAGGCCCGGTCGCGCCCGTGACCCGGCGGTACGGGCGGGAACCAGGGCCCGTCGACGTCGTCGGCCGTGAGGAGGTCGGTGTCGGCCGCGAACGGGGCGGACAGCAGGACGACCAGCGCACCGAGGGCCCCGAGCAGGACGCCCACCAGCACCAGCCAGCCCGCGAACGGCCACACGACGAACCAGAGGACCGCGGCGCACAGCCCGAGGTAGGCCGTGACCCCGAGGACGGCGAGGGCCGCGAGGGCCACCTGCGGCACGGCTCAGCCCTTCTTCCGCCGGCCGAACCGGTCGCGCCAGGACGGACCGCTGTGCGCCGCGAGCGACGAGGCCGGTCGCCGGCGCTCCCGCCACAGTTCCAGGACCCCGTCGTCGTCCGCGCGCTCCCGGTCGTCGGCGAGCAGATCGGTGACGGCCCGGATGACGTCCCCGTCGAGCCCCGAGCGGAGCGCGTCGAGCTTCGTGAGGTGCCCGTGGCCGACGCGGGCTCGGACGGCGATCTCCTTCGCCGCGAACACGAACAGCACCGCCGTGCTCCAGGGGTCCGGGGCGTGGTCGGGGTCGCCGGCGGCCCACGCGTACAGCTGGGTGAGCATCGTGTCCCGCAGCGTCGACGGGCCGGCCGCGACCAGCACCCGCCCGCCCACGGACGGCCCGACCCCGCGCACGGCGCGCACCAGCCGGTTCCGGTCGGCGCGCGTGGGCCGCGCGGCCTTCGCCAGCAGCAGGCCGAGGTCGCGGGCCTCGTCGAGACGCGCACCCTGCTCCAGGCGCTCGACCACCTCGGTCACCGAGGCGTCCGCGGGCGGCCAGTCCTGGTGGCCCAGGGCCCGGGGCGGCAGGCCCGCCTTCTCGAGGACGTCGAGGGCGGCGCGCGCGTCCTCGTCGACGGCCGGCGCGCGGGTCAGGGAGTGGTAGGCGACGACCGCGAGCGCCCGGTCGTGCCCCTGCGGCGGGGTCGCGTCGAGGAACCGGCGCACGGTGGCGTTGTCGACCGGGTCCCGCCCCAGGAGCCGCTCCCAGGCGGACACCCAGCGCCCGTTCGGCCCCGGCACCACCGCCGCGGCCAACGAGGCGAGCGCGGCCCGGGCGGGCTCGCCCCCGGCGCCGACGGCGGCCCGAGCCACCGCGAGGTCCAGTCGCCCGACCGCGCCGAGCACCGGGATGCGCCCGGCCAGCGGCTCCGGGCGGCGCCACCAGCGGCGCTCGACGTCGGCGGCCGTCTGCTCGCGGAGGTCCGGCTCGCCGAGCCGGCGCTCGAGCTCGCGCTGCAGGTCGGCGACCACCGTCGGGCCGACGGCCCAGCCGTCCGGGTCGACGTCGGCGTCGGGGTGGTCGGCCCACCAGCCCACGAACCGCCGGGCCACCTCCTCCGGGACGGGCAGCGCGTGCCGGTGGGCCAGGACCAGGGCGCCGGCGGGATCGGCCCGCTGCGCCACGCGCTCGAGCGCAGCCACCTGCCCGAGGGCGTCCGCGGGCGCCGGCTCCCCCGCGACCGGGCGCAGCGGGGTGTCGGGCACCGGCGCGCCGTCCGCGGCGAGGTCGGCCTCGCGGTCGAACAGGCGGCGCCGCGCGGCCTCCGCGACCGCGTCCCACCCGAGCTCGGCGGCGCCGGGCGCGGCCGCCCGGGTCGCGGCGACCTCGTCGAGGTCGACGAGCGCGGTGTGGTCGCGGGTCTGGGCGACGAGGGTCCCGACCAGCGGCGCCCCGAGGACGTCGACCGCCCCGGGCCCCGCCGTCCGCAGCCAGCCCGCGATCCGGACGGCGGCACCGGGGTCGACCCCGAGGGGCAGCCCCACCGTGAGCGCCGCCGCCTCCCGCTCGATCTCCCCCGGGACGGCACGCCCGTCGGGGCGGCCCTCGCGGGCCAGCTGGCCGGCGACCTCGACCGCGTCGACGACGTCGAGCGGGTCGTCGGCGCCCAGGAACAGCGGCACCCAGAACAGCGCCTCCGCTGACGGCACGATCGTTGGCGGCACGATCTCCGGCGGCGCGCCCTCGAGGAGGTCGAGGACGAGGTAGCCGTCCTGGCGCCGGTACGGCCCGGCCCAGTCGGGGTGGGCGACGACGACGTCGTGCGGGCTCCGGTCGGGATCGGTGGCGAAGATCTTGAAGCTGATCGCGAGGGCGCGCTCGCGGTCCAGGAGCAGCGTGGCCGCCGCGAGCCAGCACGCCGCGTCGTCGCCGCGGTCGGTGACGAGCAGGACCCGACGCCGGTCGGCGCCCCCCTGCAGGGCGCCGAGGGCGGTCACGAGGGCGAGCAGCCGCTCCCGGCCGTCGGGGTCGGCCGCGATCCGGTCGCGGACGGTCTCGGTGTCCCACGGTCCGGGGTCGGGGTGGGGCGCGACGGGCGCGCACGACGTCGTCGGCGCGGGGGCCGACACCCACCACGACGCGCCCCAGAGCTGGGCGGGCCGGACCAGGCCGTACGACCCGGCCTCGCGGGTGACGACGGCGTGGGTGAACTGGTTGCCGTCGCGGTACCCGTTGGCCTCCCGTCCGAGGTAGCGGCCCCCGGCCGTCACGTAGGTCCTGGCCTGATCGGCCCCGTCGTGGAGGTGGGCCAGCGAGGGCGGGAAGTCCGCCACGGGGCGCCGGTCACGCATCCAGCGCACGGGCACCTCGTAGAGCGCGCCGCGCTGGACCAGCCGCTGCTCGTCCTCCCCCGCGCCCTCCGAACGGGCCTGGAACCCGAACCCCGCCCCGCCGCCGAGGCCCTGCCCCGGCAGGCAGTCCGTGTAGTAGAGCGACGCGAACGCCGCCGGCTCGCGCCCGCTCACGGCCGGCTCCGGTCGACGACGCCGAGGCGGTGCAGGAGCCAGAGCAACGGCTCCTCGACGCGGAACGGCTGCACGCCGCCGGGGTCGACCTGCTTGACCTTGTAGTCCGGCGGGGCGCCGAGCGCCGAGACCGCGAAGTAGCGGAAGGTCCGGTAGTTCAGCCGCAGGTGTGCGTCGACGTCGTCGGCGTCGAAGCGGTGCAGCAGCGAGGCGACGTACTCGTGGACCGCCTCGCCGGCCTCGTCGTCGTACCCCGCGCCCGGCCGGATCGGCGCGAAGATCGGGTCGGACGTCCCGAGGATCGGGAAGAGCGCGTCCATCTTCGCGAAGGCGACGGCGATCGGCGTCGTGACCGCCCGGTGGGCCTTCACCCCACCGGTGGCGCGCAGCAGCTCGGTCACCCGCATCAGCACGTCGAGCGGGCCGTCCGCCCCGGTGACGGCGGCGTCGGGGACGTCGAGGCGGTCCCGCACGCCGGGCAGGTGCCAGGGGTCGAGCAGGACGATCATGCCGTCGGCGGAGCCGAGGTAGGCCTGGGTGTGCACCGACTCCTGGGACGTCAGATCCTCGCCCGCGGTGTCGTAGAAGGACAGGATCGTGGTGCGCAGCCAGGTCCGTCCGAGCAGCCCGCGGCGCGGCGAGCGCCACTCGACCACCAGCGGTTCCTTGCGGCTCTCCTGCGCCGCGCGGGTGCTCTCGAACAGCTCGCCGTCCTCGAAGAGCGCGCGCTGGTAGCGCGCGAGGTACTCCTCGGTGCTCGTCTCGCCGCCCTGCCGGTCGCCGACGAGGCGCACGTCGGCGTCGAAGCGGCGGCGGACGACGGTGCGCAGCTGGTGGTTCAGCACCGTGAGGTAGACGGTCTTGCCCGCGCCCTTGCCGCCGACCATGCCGACCAGCGGGCTGCGGCTGCCGACGAACGTCGTGGGCAGCGGGGTGTGGCACACGGGGCACGCGCGCACCCCGGTGCGGCCGTGGCAGTGCGTGCACTCCGCCTGCGTCGCCGAGCGCAGGGACCGGGTCGGCACGAACGTGGGGTGGACGTCGCCGACGAAGCCGGTGTGCCGGGCCCGCTCGGGATCGGGTCCGCGCCGGCACCCCTCCACCCCCGGCGCCCCGACCCCGGTGCACTGGAACGCCAGGGCCGAGGCGTCGATCCGGTGGTAGCAGTACGGGCACGGGACTCCCGCCATCACGACACCTTGAGCGCCGAGACGGGCGGATCGACGAGGGCGACCTCGTCCCCGCAGGAGAAGCAGCGCAGCCAGTACGGGCGCCGCATCCGGGGCAGCGGCGCGGAGAAGACCGTCGGGTGCGCCGAGGAGAGCTCCACGCGGTGGCGCACGAGCTCCACCCCGGCGCCCGGCGTCAGCGGCATGACGCGGCCCTCGCTGGCGACGAGGACGACGTCGACGCTCCCGGTGCCCTGGCCCGGCGGGACCGAGACGACGCACTCGCGGGTGCCGCGCAGCCGCGAGCCCTGCTGCGCGACGGTGTAGCGGACGGGCCGGGCCGGTGCCTCGACCGGCACGACGACCGGCGCCGACACGCTCCGGTCGGGCCCGGCGCCGACGACGGCGCGCACCTCGACGGCGCCGGTCACGCCGGCGGGCAGGTGGAACCCGCCGGCGTCGCGGTAGCGCGCCCGCGTCGTGCGGTCGCCGCCCCCGGACCACCCGATCTCCGCGACGGCGACCCCGGTGGGCCAGACCCAGGACAGCACGACGTCCTCGCCGCGGCGCTGGGCGCGCAGCTGCGTCGGGGCGGGGACGAGGTCGTGGCCGGCGTCCCGGCCGCGCACCCGGCCGGCGGGCGCCCGCGTGAACGCCGCGACGTGCACCCGGCCCGGCGGCACGGCCGCGAGCAGGCTGTCCCAGCCGTCCCGGGTGCGGGGCACCCCGGGGACCTCGGTGCCCCAGGCCTCCACCACGCGCGCGGTGAGCAGCGCGCCGACCTCCCCGGGGGGCGGGGTGCGGGCGACACGGATCTCGACGTCGGCCCCGCGCGGGGTCCGCCAGCTCACCCGCAGCCGCACCTCGGTGCCGTCCTGCTCCGGCGCGACCTCGAGGGCGGTCACCGGCGCCGAGTCCGCGCGGACACCCCCGTGCCCGGCCTGCGGCTCGGCGACGAGCTCGCGGCCCTGCTCGGCGTACACCGCGGCGATCTCGTAGTGGTACTCGACGCCCTCGACCGCCGTGGTGTCGGTGAAGCCGCGCAGGGTCGCGGTCATCTCGGCGCTGTCAGGACTGTCGACCCCCGCGTGCCGTCGCACCCGGACCGACACCGCGTCCGGGTGGGCCCGCCAACGCCCGACGACCGCCCCCGGCTCGCCGACGATCTCGACGTCCGCGACGGGCGGGACCACGGTGACGCTCCCGGCGACCGCCGACGACCGGGCTGCGCCGACGGCCCGGCCCGCGAGCACCGCGTAATGCACCGGGCGTCCCACCGGCGGCGCCGGGTCGGTGGTGAAGCGAGCGCCGCCGACGTCGGCGACGACCGTACCGTCGTCGGCGTCGCGGGGGGCGCGGTCGGTGCGCCGCACGACCCGGAAGACGGCGTCGTCGGCGTGGCTCGGCGGCGCGGTCCAGGAGATCCGCACACCGGCCCCGTCCGGGACGACCTCCACGCCCGTGACCGGGGCGAGCGGGACGTGGGCGAGCTCCTCGGCCAGGTCCTCCCGGTCGGCGGCGACCGCCAGCGCCGCGCGCAGCTTCTGCTCGGCGAGGTCCGGGCGGGCGGCGCGCAGCGCCGCGGACGCCTCGTCGCGCAGCGCCTCGACCTCGCGGGTCCGCGCCTCGAGCAGGCGGCGCGCCTCGACGGCCGCCTCGTCGTCCAGCACGGCGAGCAGGCGCGCCGCCGCGACCGGGCGGCCCTCCGCGAGCAGCGTCCGCAGCTCGGTGAGCGGGTCGGTGGGCGCGACGGCGGTGCTCTCGGCGAGCAGGTGCACGACGATCCGGCGGGCCTCGTGGGGCGCCAGCCGCCCGGCCTCGAGGCGCCGGACGAGCCCGGACGGCACCGCCCCGGCCGCCCGCTGCGCGCGCACCGGCTCGAGGAGCAGCACGAGGGACAGGGTGCGGAGGTCGACGCCCTGCGCGGCGGCGGTCCGCAGGCGCCCGAGGACGTGCTTGACCGGCCCGCTCGTCGCGGTGTCGCGGCCGCGGGAGACGGCTTCGATCCGGGCCTCGACGGCGGCGAGGTCCAGACCGCCCGGCGCCGGGGGCGTGGCGGAGAAGGCGTCGAGCAGCGTGAACGCGCCGGCCTCGGGGTGGAGCAGCGCCGGGACCGACGGCGCGCCGGCGGCGGCGAGCCCGTCGGTCAGCGTCCGCACCGCGTCGCGGGACACCCCGCTCTCCCCGCTCTCCCCGGGCAGCTCCCGCGCCGCGACCACCTCGAGGCCCGCGGCGGACGCGGCCTGCTCGGCCTGGTCGGCCTCCAGGTCGGCGTGGGCCCCCGCCGCCGCGGCGAGCTGCTCGCGGGTGAGCAGGCCGAGGTCGCCGTAGAAGCCGGACAGCTCGGCCGCGAGCACGTCGGTGGCCCGGCGGCGCGCCCGGTCGCCGTCGCGGCGGCGCCGACGCCAGAAGGCCGGGTCGGCGAGCTGGTCGCCGTGCTCGGCGCGCAGGCGTTCGTCGGCCCGCAGGAACGCCTGGCAGACCTGCCCGACGTGGCTCGCGCTGCGGGCCTTGTTCGTCCAGTAGGCGCGGACCTCCCGCAGCCGCTTCTCGATCTCCGGCCCGGTCATCCGGGCGTCGACGGCGTAGCGGGTGGGCAGGTCGTCCGGGAGCTGGGCGGTCCGTCCGCGCAGGGGCCGGACCACCTCCTCCTCGTACCGCTTCTGGTCGAGTGCCAGCTTCTGGTCGAGTGCCTTCTGGTCCACGGCCATCAGCCCGTGACCATCAGTCCGTGGACCACCCGGGTCGCGCGTTCGACCTCCTCGGGGCTCAGCGCGCCGATGGTCACCGCGATGTCGAGGGTCCGCCCCGAGGAGCGGTGCGTGGCGCGCAGCCGCAGCAGGCCCTGCTCGTCGATGCCGAGCACGATGTCCACCGGCGCCCCGGCGGGTCCGGGCGGGATGCCCTCGATCCGGCCGGCGCCGTCGGAGACCGCGACGTTGTCCCCCATCTCCTCGCTGGCCACCGTCCCGGCCTGCTCGTAGAGGGCGATCTCCACGCTGCGCTGGCCGTCGACGATCGTGAAGGCCTCGAGGGTCCGGTCGCCGGTGGGCAGCGGGTCGTTGGCGGCGACGAGGTGGTGCACGTAGACGCGGTCGTCGGGGCGCGGACCGTCGACCAGCTGCACGCCGAAGGCCTTCGAGAGCACGTTGCGGGTGGACTTCGCGGAGAGGCGGCCCAGGTCGGCCTCGCTCATGCCCGTCGCGGCGGCGATGGCCGACAGCGCCTCGCGGGCCCGCTCGTCGCCGGCCTCCGGGGTCGGCGCGGCGTCGCGGGCCCGCGCCGTCTCCTGCACCACCCGCCGCGACAGCGCCCAGATCGCCGCCCCCTTGGCCACGGCGAGGTCGGGCTCGAAGAGCCGGGCCGTCCAGCCGAACTCCGCCGCCAGCCGCTCCGCGACCGCGGGCATGCGGGTGGAGCCGCCGACGAGCAGGACCTCGTCGATCGTCGTGCCCGGGCTCTTGTCCTCGAGGGTGTCGAGGGTGCGGCGCAGGATGGCGACGGTGGTGTCGAGGAGGTCCTCGGTCATCGCCTCGAACTCGGCGCGGCTCACGTCGAAGCGGGCGGCCGCGCCCGCGAGCTTGAGGTTGACCGGCCGCGACTCGTGCTTCGAGAGCTGCTTCTTCACCGACTCGGCGAGCAGCGCCACCTCCTGCACGAGGTCCTCGCTCTCGCGCGGGTCCTCGTCGGGCGCGGCCTCCTCGACGAAGCGGGTCATGAGGTGCTCGGCGAGCCGGGCGTCCCAATCCGCGCCGCCGAGGTCCTTGTCGCCGTCGGTGCACACCACGTCGACGGCGTTGTCGTCGATGCGGATCACCGAGGTGTCGAAGGTGCCGCCGCCGAGGTCGAAGACGAGCACCGTGCGCCCGACCGCGCCCTGGCTGGTCTCGTAGTGCACCGCCGCCGCGACCGGCTCGGGCACGATCCCGAGGACCTCGAGGCCCGCGATCTCGCCGGCCTTGCGCGTCGCGTCCCGCTCCCGCATCCCGAAGTAGGCGGGCACGGTGATGACGACGTCGCGCACCTCGTCGTCGACCTCCGCCCCGGCCGCGAGGTGCTTGAGGATCAGCGCCGAGAGCGACTCCGGCGTGTGCTCCTGGCCGTGGAACGCGTAGAGCGCCGACGTCCCCATCTGGCGCTTCACGAGGCTGACGACGTGGTCCGGCTCGATCTTGGCGATCGCCTTGGCCTGCGTGCCCACCACGACGTTCGTCGGGCTCTCCAGGTACACGACCGACGGCGTCGTCTCCTCCCCCTCGCCGTTGCGGGCCACCGCCGCGCGCCCGGTCTCGTCGACGAAGCCGACCGCCGAGTACGTCGTGCCCAGGTCGATCCCGTAGACCCTGCGTCCGCGGTCAGGCATGGTGCGCCGCCTCCTGGTGCTGCGTGTTCTCGGCAGGCTGCGTGGTCTCGGCGGGCTCGTGACGGCCGACGGTCACCCCGGCGGGAGCGAGGACGCGGCCCGAGTCGCGCTCGAGCCACCCCTCGGTGACCACGGCGACGACCCGGCCGTGCGACTCGGGGCCGGTGGCGACGGGCCGGCGCACGCGGTGGGCGGACGCGTCGAAGACGTCGCCGACGGCGACCGTCACGGGCTCGCAGCCGCAGCCCTCGAGCACGGAGGCGACGCCGTCGGCGTAGTAGGTGAGGGTGTCGCGCTGCCTGGTGGACGACGGGTCGGTCGCGGCGGCGTCCTCCAGCAGCTCGGCGCGGAGCTTCGCCAGCCCGACGACGAGGGGCCGCAGGTGCCGCCCGCGGCGTTCGTCGCGCAGCGCGTCGAGCTCGGCCCGCTGGTGGGCGATGATCTCCTCGCGCGCCTGCGCCCGCTCCTGCTCGGCGCCCAGACGGCGGTCGAGGTCGTCGAGCCGGGCGAGCACGCGGTGCAGCAGGTCCGTGTCCGACGCCGTCTCCGGCGCTGTCGCCTGCTCGTCCTGCGCCGACTCGTCCTGGAGCGGGCGTCCGTCGTCCCCCACGTCGATCCCCCTCGACCGTGCGGGCGCCCCCGCCCGCGGGCGCTCAATCTATGACGCGCAATAGCACGTTCGGGGAAGATCGCCCGTTCAGCCCAGCGAGTGCGAACGCACAGCGTCACCGCTGGGCCCCCTGCGCGTCGCGCGACGTCGACGCCGGGATCATGGCCGTCGTGCACGTGGTCTTCGTCTGTTCAGGCAACATCTGCCGCTCCCCCGTCGCGGAGAAGGTCTTCCGCGCCCGCCTCGCCGACGCCGGGCTCACCGACGGGGTGGAGGTCTCGAGCGCCGGGACGGGCGCGTGGCACGCCGGCGAGCCGATGGACCGGCGCGCGGCGGCGACGCTGGAGGGCCGCGGCTACGACACCGAGCACCGGGCGCAGCAGGTCGACCGCCGTCAGCTCGACGCCGACCTGCTCGTCGCCGCGACCGACGACCACGTGCGCGACCTCGTCGCCGCCGGCGCCCCTCTCGAGCGCGTGGTGCTGCTGCGGTCGTTCGACCCCGACGCCCCCGAGGGCGCCGAGGTTCCCGACCCCTACTACGGGGGCCCCGACGGCTTCGACGAGGTGATCGGGATGGTCGAGGCCGCGATGCCCGGGCTGGTCGACCGGGTCCGTCCGTGACGTCGGTCGAGTCGCTGCTGGCCGGGAGCGGTCGCGGCGTGCAGACCGCCACGCTGGACGACGGCACCGAGGTGGTGGTCAAGAGCGGCGAGCCGTCGTCGATCGCCGCCGAGGCCGCCGGGCTGCGCTGGCTCACCGAGCCGGGCGCCGTGGCCGTGCCCGAGGTGCTGGGGACCGCCGAGGGACGGATGGTCTCGTCGCGCGTGCCCTCGGGGCGGGCCGACGCCGGCGCCGCGGAACGCTTCGGCCGCGAGCTCGCCGCCCTGCACGCCGCGGGCGCCCCGGCCTTCGGGTCACCCCCGCCCGGCGGGCCGGTGCACGCGTGGATCGGCGAGGCACGGATGGTCAACGAGACCGGCGACGACTGGCCGTCCTGGTACGCCGAGCACCGCGTCCTGCCCTACGCCCGGCAGGCCCGCGACCAGGGCACGTTCTCCGCCGACGACGTCGCCCTCGTCGAGCGGGCGTGCGCGTCGTTCCCCGACGTCGATGCCCCGGACGAACCACCGGCGCGGCTGCACGGCGACCTGTGGACGGGGAACGTGCTCTGGGACGGCGACCGCGCGTGGGTGATCGACCCCGCGGCCCACGGCGGGCACCGCGAGACCGACCTGGCGATGCTGGAGCTGTTCGGCGCCCCGCAGCTGGAGACGGTGCTCGCCGCCTACGACGAGGCGGCCCCGCTCGCGGACGGTTGGCGCGACCGCGTCGGCCTGCACCAGCTCTTCCCGCTGCTCGTGCACACCGTGCTCTTCGGCGGCGGCTACGGCGCCCGCGCCCTCCAGGTATGTGAGCGATATTCGTCGTCATGGCAACGGAATCCACTCACGTAACCTGAGCCCGTGCGGTTCCTGCTCCGACCCGGATGGATCGCGCTGACCCTCGTCGTGGCGGCGTTCGCCTTCGCCTGCGTCTACCTGCTCGCGCCCTGGCAGTTCCACCGCAGCGACGAGCGCGACGGGGTCAACGCCGCTCTGACGCGGGCCGTGGCGACGGCAACGGTGCCCCGGACCGATCTCGTCGCCCCCGGTACGGAGCCCGCCGACGACGTCGCCTGGCGCCGGGTCACGCTCGCCGGCACGTACCGCCCGGAGGGCGAGGTCCTCGTCCGGCTGCGCAGCATCGAGGGCAAGCCGGCGGTCGAGGTCATGACCCCGCTGACCACGACGACCGGCGAGACCGTCCTCGTCGACCGCGGCTACGTCCGTTCCGAGGAGCAGGGCGGCCTGGCCGCGATCCCGCCCGCCCCGGCCGGCGCGGTGTCGGTCACCGGGTACCTGCGCCGCGACGAACCCCCGTCGGACCGGCCGGCGGTCGTCGCCGACGGACTCCGGCAGGTCTACTCCGCGAACGGCGGGGCGATCGCGGCCGTCGGCGGGGTGCCGACGAGCCCCGGCTACGTCCAGCTCAGCGACGGGCCCGGCGTCCTCACCGCCGTCCCCCTCCCCCAGCCCGACCCGAACCCCTCGTACTCCTACGCCTGGCAGTGGCTGATCTTCGGGCTGATGGCGATCGGCGCGTGGATCTACTTCGCGCGCCTCGAGTACCGCCGCGCCCACGGCCTCGAGGCCCACGCCCGCCGGGACGCCGACGACCAGGACCCCCGCGACGCCGCCGACGGCACCCCGTGGGACGCCCGCGCGACGAGCACGGAGGAGAAGCTCGCCGACCGCTACGGGCGGCGCTGATCGCGCGAGATGGGGCCTTTACTGATGCTCAACGTCAGCGTGGCCCCCAGGCTGACACGAGCACCACGGCCAGCACCGCCGTCGCCACGCTGACGAGGCGGGACAGGCGCACCGCCCGGGGCAGGTCCGCCACGGCCGGGACGCGGCCGTCGCCGAGCACCGGGCGGTCCTGGACGCCGTACGGATAGACGGTGCGCCCGCCCAGGCGCAGCCCCAGCGCGCCCGCGAAGGACGCCTCGACCGGGCCGGCGTTCGGGCTCGGGTGCGCGGGGGCGTCGCGGCGCCAGGCGCGGACGGCGTCGCCCGGGCGCCCGCCGACCAGCAGCGCGCACGCGGCCGTGACCAGCGCCGAGACGCGCGCGGGCACCACGCCGGCGACGTCGTCGGCGCGCGCCGAGGCCCACCCGAAGCGCTCGTAGCGCGCCGAGCGGTGCCCGACCATGGCGTCGAGGGTGTTGACCGCGCGGTGCCCGAGCAGGCCCGGCACGCCCGCGAGCGCGCCCCACACCAGCGGCGCGACGACGGCGTCGGCGGTGTTCTCCGCGACCGACTCCAGCGCCGCGCGGGCGAGGCCGTCGGGGTCGAGGGCGGACGGGTCCCGGCCGCAGAGATGGGGCAGGCGCTCCCGGCCCGCCGCGACGTCCCCGGCGCTCAGCGACGTCGCCATCGCCGAGCCCTCGGCCGCCAGCGACGCGCCCCCGAGCACCGTCCACGTGGCCGCCGCGGTCACGAGGGTGTGCGCGAGCGGACGTCCGGCCGTGGCCCGCTCGAGCAGCAGCCCGCCGGCCACGGCCCCGCCGACGAGCACTGCGGCGTGGGCGACCCCGGGGCTTCGGCGGTCCGCCCACCACCGGCGCTCGAGCCGGCCCGCGAGCGACCCGAACATCGCGACCGGATGGCCCCGGCGCGGGTCGCCGAACGCCGCGTCGGCCAGCACCCCGAGCGCGAGCCCGGCGGCTCTCGGCGTCACCAGCACCCCCCGATGATCTCACCCTCGATCTCACCCGGCCCGTGACAGGGTGATCGCCGTGGCCTTCAGCGACGAGCTCTGGAACGCGGGCGCCGGGGTGTACGCGGAGGTCCGCGCGCACCCCTTCCTCACCGGCCTGGCGGACGGGACCCTGCCGCACGCGGCGTTCCGTCACTTCGTCGTGCAGGACGCGCACTACCTGCGGGGGTACGCCCGCGCCCTCGCGCTGCTCGCGGCGCGCGCCCCGTCCGCGGACGACACGGTGATGTTCAGCGCGCACGCCGCCGGGGCGATCGGCGCCGAGCAGGAGATGCACGCCGAGCTCGCCGGGGCGCTGGGACTCACCGCGGAGCAGGCCGCCGCCGAGCCGATCGCGCCCACGACCACCGCCTACACCAGCTACCTGCTCGCGACCTGCCACGGCGGCTCGTTCGCCGAGGGCCTGGGCGCGGTGCTCCCGTGCTATTGGGTCTACGCGAAGGTCGGCGAGGCGCTGCTCGGGGCCGGCTCCCCCGACCCGCTCTACGCCCGCTGGGTCGCGATGTACGGCGGCGAGGAGTTCCAGGCCGTCGTCGACGCCGTGCTGGCGCTGACGGATCGGATCGGGCCGACGCTCGCCGACACCGAGCGCGCCCGCGTCCGGGAGCACTTCGTGACGACGTGCCGGTACGAGTGGATGTTCTGGGACGCGGCCTGGCGGCAGGAGCGCTGGCCCGTCTAGCCGTTCTGATCTTCGGCGGGCCGCCGCAGCACGAACCGGGTCTCGACGACGTGGGGCGCGCGGGCGGTGGCGCCCCCGGGAGCGCTCGGCACCAGCGCGTTCTGCGGGCCGGCGAGGGCCACGAGCTCCCAGCCCTGGCGCCCCAGCAGGTTGAGCTGCTCCGCGTACACCCGGGCCCAGGCCACGCGGTACGGGCGGAACTCCTCGAGGATCAGCTCGCCCGCCGGGCCGATCGCGTAGATCTGCCACTCGGCCTCGGCATCCTGCGCCCCGGAGAGGCCGACCGCCGAGATCTCCAGCGTCGCGTACTCCCAGGTGGTCAGGGCGCCCGCCGTCCCCGCCCGCGGCGGGACGCCTGCGCCGGGTCGAGCGCCACGGCGCGGGCGGGCTCGGTGGCCGTGGCCTTCACGGGCGACGTGCCGAGCGTCGTCACCGTGCGCCCCGACGGGGACGGAGGAGTGTCCCCGGTGAGCACGAAGCCCGCGATCTTGACCAGGACGCCGGCCACGATGAGCGCGGGCCCGACCACGATGGCGCCGGGCATGCCGATCGCGAGCACGACGATCCCGGCCCCGAGGAGGACCAGACCGCCGAGCAGGAGGAAAGCGGACCGCACGGAACCACGCTACGTGGTCGATCTCGGTCGAGCAGTACACCGATCGGTGCAATCACGTGGGCGAGGCGAAGATGACCGTTGCGCGCCGGGGTCGTAGGGTGCACCGAACGCGCCAGGGAGGGCACATGAGGGAGTTCGCGGTCCGGTACGTCAACGGTCCCTTGCAGGGGGTCGGGGAGATCACGCAGCCGGACGAGGCCGGAGACCAGCCGCCGCTGGTCCAGCGCATCCCGCTCCCGAGCTCCGAGCACGGGGTGCGGCGCACGATCTCGGGCGTCGTCGGCAACCAACAGCACGCGATCTACGAGCGCACCGGGCACAACGACGCCGGCGAGTGGGAGTTCTCGCTCGTCCGCGTCGAGTAGGCCGGCTCCCACCGGGCCAGGACCGGGACAGGAGGGGGCGGGAAGGTCCAGAATCGCCCCGTGGCCGCCGAACGCTCCTCCCCCAGCACCGCCACCTCGCTCTCGCTGCGCCCGGCCGAGGCCGGAGACGCCGAGCGGGTGAGTGCGATCTTCGCGGGGTACGTCCTGCACTCGATCGCGACGTTCGTCGAGACCCCGCCGTCCGACGAGATGTGGCGCGACCGCATCGCCGAGGCCCGGTCGGCCGGGCTGCCGTTCCTCGTCGCCGAGGTCGACGGCGCCGTCGAGGGCTTCGCCCACGTCACCCGGTTCCGGCCGCACGCGGCCTACCGCTACACGGTCGAGGACTCGATCTACATCGCGCCGGAGGCCTCCGGGCGGGGCGTGGGGTCGCGCCTGCTGGCGGGTGTGCTGGACGGGATGCGGGGCACCGAGGTGCGCCAGGTGGTCGCGGTGATCGCCCTGATCGCCGGGTCGCAGCACGACACCCCGTCGATCGTGCTGCACCGCCGGCTGGGGTTCGTCGAGGTCGGCCGCATGCCGTCGGTGGGCTACAAGAACGGCCAGTGGGCCGACACCGTGCTCATGCAGGCCGACCTGCGCCCCGACGGCTGACGAGACCCCGGGCGCGCGAACGGGCCGCCCCGCGTGATGCGGGACGGCCCGTCGGAGCGTGATCGGGTGCGGCTCAGGCCTCCGCGGCCACGGGGCGACGGCCCCAGTTCCGCCGGGCGTGCCGGGCGAGGGCCGAAGCCACCCCGACGCCCGCTCCCGCACTCACGATCATGCCGATGAACACTGCCGCCATGACGGCTCCTCCTCACCACGTGCACGCGTCCCGGCCGGTGACCGGATCCGGATGATCCGAGTGGTCCGCGGACGCTTGCGAAACGTCGGGCGCTCTCTGCACCCGCTCCGTATGACGCGTCGGCCCCGGGGTGTGTTCCATGGCGTCGGCGCCGCGGCGGATGACCCCACTCACAGCGACCGCACCGTTTCACCGTGTGGGGTCGACCCCTATTCAGTAGTGTCCGATGACCACGAGAAGTAAACGGACGTTAACGACTTCCGGGTTGTTTCCGTCAAATCGGACAGAATGCGTTCCCTGTCGGGGCAGCCGGGCCGGCGACGGTCCGGTCGGAGGACGCGGGACGGCTCCGAGGGCACGTCGGTCGTGCCGTCGGGAGCCCCCGCGCCATGAGGGGAGACCACATGACGACGACCGATTCCGGCGGGGGCGGCGGGGTGGCCGACACCCCCGAGAACATCACCGTCACCGACGACGCCACCATGAAGCGCGCCGTCGGTGCGGCGGCGGTCGGCAACATCACCGAGTGGTTCGACTTCGGGGTCTACGCCTACCTGGCGACGACGATCGAGGAGAACTTCTTCCCGCCCGACAACCCCACGCTCGCGCAGGTCGGGGTGTTCGCCGGCTTCGCGGTGTCGTTCCTCGTCCGGCCGCTCGGCGGGCTGTTCTTCGGGCCGCTCGGCGACCGGATCGGCCGGACCAAGGTCCTGTCGATCACGGTGATCATGATGGCGATCGGGACGTTCCTGCTCGGCTTCATCCCGCCGTACTCCTCGATCGGCATCTGGGCGCCGATCCTGCTCGTGCTCTGCCGCGTCGTGCAGGGCTTCTCCACCGGCGGCGAGTACGCCGGCGCGATGACGTTCATCGCCGAGTACTCCCCGGACAAACGGCGCGGGTTCTTCGGCAGCTTCCTCGAGTGCGGGACGTTCATCGGCTACGCGCTCGGCGCGACCGTCGCGACGGTCATCCCGCTGGTCTCCTCGCCCGAGTTCGCGTCCACCTGGGCCTGGCGCATCCCGTTCTTCATCGCCCTGCCGCTGGGCATCGTCGGTGTCTACCTGCGTGTGAAGCTCGAGGAGACCCCGTCGTTCCAGACGCTGCTCTCGGAGTCCGAGGAACGCGAGGGCCAACAGGCCGGTGCCGGGCTCAAGGAGCTGTTCGGGACCTACTGGCCCGCGATGCTCGCCGCGGGCGGCCTCGTGGTGGCGTGGAACATCCCGAACTACATGCTCACCAGCTACATGCCGACGTACCTCGAGGACAACGTCCAGGTGGTCGGGGGCACCGCGATCGACAGCACGACGTCACAGTGGCTCCAGATCGGAGTGCTCTGGGTGGCCGTGTTCATCATCCCGTTCCTGGGCCGGCTCTCCGACCGCGTCGGGCGGAAGCCGATCCTGTGGGTGGGCTCGATCGGCACGATCGTGCTCGCCTTCCCGATGATCCTGGTGCTCAAGAGCGGCTCGGTGCCGCTGGTCGGCCTCGGCCTCGCCGTGATGGGCCTGCTGCTGATCCTCTTCTCCGCGACCTGCCCGTCGACGCTGCCGGCGCTGTTCCCGACCGAGATCCGGTACGGGGGGCTGGCGATCTCGTTCAACATCTTCGTGTCGGCCTTCGCCGGGACGACGTCGCTGATCATGACGGCCGTCGTGCTCGGCACCGGCTGGGCGTACTGGCCCGCGGTGTACCTGGTCTTCGCCGGGCTGGTCGGCGGCGTGGTTCTGCTGTCGCTCCGGGAGACCGCCGGGAAGCCGCTGCCGGGCTCGCACCCGGCCGTGTCGACCGAGCAGGAGGCCCGGGAGCTGGTCGCGTCGCAGCAGTGACGTCGCCGGATGGTGGTGGCCGGGGGTGTCGGGCGCGACGATCACGGGCACGATGACCCCGTGTCCGCACCCGACTCCCCCGGTCCCACCGTCTTCGTGCTCTTCGGTGCCACCGGGGATCTGGCCAAGCGCCTGGTCCTGCCGTCGTTCTTCCGCCTGGTGCAGGAGAAGCTCCTGCCCGACGAGTGGCGCCTGATCGGCAGCGGGCGCCGCGAGAAGAGCGACGACGAGTTCCGCGACGACGTCCGGGCGGCGCTCGAGGAGTTCGGCGGCCTGACGCCCGAGGACGGCCCGTGGGACGAGTTCTGCGCGGGCCTGCGCTTCGCCGGTGGCGGCTTCACCACCGACGACCCGGGCGCGCTGCTCGACCGGATCGCCGAGGTGCGGGGCGAGATCGGGCAGGACGCCCAGCTCGTGCACTACCTCGGCCTGCCCCCGACCGCCTTCGGCGACTACACGCGCGCCCTCGGGGCGCACGGGCTGGCCGAGGGCTCCCGTGTGGTCTACGAGAAGCCCTTCGGTACGTCGCTGGAGAGCTTCCGGGAGCTCGACCGGGTCGTGCACGAGGTGCTCGACGAGTCGCAGGTGTTCCGGATCGACCATTTCCTCGGCAAGGAGGCCACCCAGGAGCTGCGGGCCCTGCGCTTCGCCAACGGCCTGTTCGGCAGCTCCTGGGACCGCCACCACATCGCGGCCGTGCAGATCGACGTGCCGGAGACGCTCGACGTCGCCGACCGCGCCGAGTTCTACGACGCGACCGGCGCCGTGCTCGACATGCTCGTCACCCACCTGTTCCAGGTGGCGGCCGAGGTCGCGATGGAGCCGCCCGCGTCGTTCCGCGCGGACGACGTCGCCGCCGCCCGCGACGAGGCCGTGCGCCGCTTCCGCCCGCTGCAGCGCGGCGAGGTGGTCCGCGGACAGTTCGACGGCTACCGCGACCTCGACCACATCGCCGACGACTCGACCACCGAGACCTTCGTCGCCGCGCGCCTCTGGATCGACAGCGACCGCTGGCGCGGGGTGCCGTTCCTGCTGCGCACCGGCAAGCGGATGGCCGAGAGCCGCCAGAAGGTCAACCTGGTCTTCCGCAAGCCCGACGACGGGCCGGTCGACCCGGACGACCTGTCGACGCAGGGCAACGTCCTGTGCTTCGACCTCGCAGGCGACGGCGCGCTCGCGCTGTCGATGAACGTCAAGACGCCCGGCGCCTCGCTCGAGCTGGGCACGACGTGGACCCAAATCCCGCTCGACGGCCTCTCCGGCGGCGACCCCCTCCCGCCGTACGTGCGCCTGATCCACGACGTGCTGGCCGGCGACCGGGCCCTGTTCACCCGCCCCGACGGCCTCGAGGACGTCTGGATCGCGGCCGCGGAGGTGCTCGACGACCACCGGCAGCCCGAGAGCTACGCCCCGGGCTCCTGGGGCCCCGAGTCGGCGGTCCGCCTCGCCGACCCCGTCGGCTGGGTGCTGCCGGGCTGACTCACGGCGCTGGGCGCACCTGCAGCAGCAGATCGGGGTCGATCGCGAAGTAGCCCGCGAAGGGTGCCGCCTGCGCGCAGAGCAGCGTGAGGGCCAGCGCCATCGCCGTGCCGAGCAGGACGAGGGACACCGCGGCGCGGCGCACCCGGTCGGCGTGGACGCAGGCGGTCGCGGCGAGCGTCGTGACCGCGACCAGGAACAGGGCGGTCAGACGCAGCGGGTCGATGGCCGAGCCGCTGAGCACGAGTCGGGTCCGGCGGGCCTCGAGGGCCGCATCGACGGCGTCGACGAGCCGGCCCTCGGCCACGCGCTCGCCCTCCCGCACCAGCAGGGACAGCACGAGTTCCTGCACCTGCACGAGCCCGGCGGGCGCGACGCTGATCCTGGCCTGCCCGTCGGCCATCTGCCGCCACTCGACGGCGACGTACTGCTCGATCTGGCCGCGCAGCAGCGCGCGGACCTCGGGCTGCTAGGCGGGGAACGTGCCCATGAGCAGGTCGATGTCGCGCAGGGCGCTCGCCTCCTGGCTCACGGCCGCCGCGGCGTCGTCACGGTCGGCCCACACGTCGGCGACGAGGAACCCGGTCAGCAGGCCGAAGATGAGGCCCATCGGGGCCAGCAGGCCGGGGCTCAGCGGGCCGAGCACGTCGCCGTACCCCCACCTCCGCACCAGGACCAGCACGGCGATGACGAGCGCGGCAGCCACGCGGACCGCGAGGAAGACCGCCGCCGTGAGCAGCGGCAACGGGGCGTGCCCCAGCCACGCGATCATCCCCCGGCCCTCCCCGCTCCCGCCCGTCCCGACCGAGGCAGGAGGCTCCGTGAGCGATCCTCGGGCCCACAGGCCCGAAGATCGCTCACGGCGGGATCGTCAGTGCTGGGAGCCCGGCTCCCCGGCGTACTCGGGGCCGGCGGGCGAGCGGTCGGCCGGGTCGCCGGCGGACGCGCCCGCGATCGCGCGCCACACCGCCTCCGGGGTCAGCGGCATGTCGATGTGCCGCACCCCGAGGTGGGAGAGCGCGTCGATCACGGCGTTGTGCACCGCGGGCGTCGAGCCGATCGTGCCCGACTCCCCGATCCCCTTCGCGCCGATCGGGTTGAGGTGGGTCGGGGTCTCGGTGTTCGACGTCTCGAACGACGGCAGGTCCGCCGCCGACGGGATGGTGTACGAGGCGAGGTTGCCGCTGGTCGGGTTGCCGTCCTCGTCGAACGTCACCCGCTCGTAGAGCGCCTGCGAGATGCCCTGGGCGATGCCGCCGTGCTGCTGCCCGGCGACGAGCATCGGGTTGAGGATGCGGCCCGCGTCGTCGACGGCGACGTGGCGGCGCTGGGTGACCATTCCGGTGTCGAGGTCGACGTCCACGACGGCGATGTGGGAGCCGAACGGGAAGCTGGACTGGCCCTGCTTGAAGTCGAGCTCCTGGAGCATCGGGGCGGCGGCGCCGTCCTCACTGCCCGACCCGTCCTCCGACGCCGTCGCCACCTGCGCCCAGGTGATCTCGCGGTCGGCGATGCCCTTCACGCCGAAGCCGCCGTCGGTCTGCTCGATGTCCTCCACCCCGGCCTCGAGCAGGTGCGCGGCGATCTCCTTGGCCCGCGACACCAGCTGCTCGGACGCGTTGTGGATGGCGCTGCCGCCGGTCTGCAGCGAGCGCGACCCCAGCGTGCCGGCGCCGCTGCGCACCAGCGCGGTGTCGGACTGGACGACCTTGATCTTCTCCATCGGCACGCCGAGGACACCCGCGGCGAGCTGGGCGTAGGCGGTCTCGTGACCCTGGCCGTGGGCGCTCGTCCCGGCCATGACCGTGAACGTGCCGTCGGGGTGCGCCTGCGCCGAGCCGTACTCGCCGTCGAGCCCGAGCGGGGCGGTGACCTCGACGTACGAGGCGACACCGATGCCCATGGCGGAGCGGCTGCCCTCGGCGCGGCGGCGCTCCTGCTGGGCGCGCAGACCGTCGTAGTCGGCAGCGACCTTGACCGCGTCGAGCGCCTTCTCGTGCTCGGCGTTGTCGTACTCGGCGCCGGTGAGGCTCGTCATCGGGAACTTGTCGGGCTGCAGGAAGTTCTTCCGGCGCATCTCGAGCGGGTCCATGCCGATCTCGTCGGCGGCCATGTCGATGATGCGCTCGAGGAGCTGGGTCGCCTCGGGGCGCCCGGCGCCGCGGTAGGCCCCGGTGGTCGTGGTGTTGGTGACCACGGTCTTCCACGCGAAGTCGATGGCCGGGATGTCGTAGACGCCCTGGGCCATCAGCTGGGTCAGGCTCGGCAGGATCGTCCCGACCGCCGGGTACATGCCGCCGTCGCCGACGACCGAGGCGCGCAGCCCGACGATGCGTCCGTCGTTCTTGACGCCGAGCTCGACGTGCTGCACCTGGGCGCGCCCGTGCACCATCGAGAGCATGTTCTCCGAGCGCGTCTCGGTCCAGCGCACGGGGCGCCCGAGGTCCATCGCGGCGCGGGCCGCGATCGAGTACTCGGGGTAGGCCGTGGCCTTCGGGCCGAAGCCGCCACCCACGCGCGGGGCGATCACGCGGACCTGGTCGGCCTCGAGGCCCAGGTCGCCGGCGAGCGCGTCGCGGGCGCCGTGCGGGGTCTGGATCGACAGCCAGAGGGTGACGCCGCCGTTCGGCTCGCCGGGGACGGCGACGGCCGCGTTCGGCTCCATCGGCACGCCCGCGAGACGCTGGTTGTAGAACTTGCCGGAGACGACGGTGTCGGCGGTGTCGAAGATGCCCTCGACCTCACCGGTGCCGGCGCCCGCGACGACGTTCGACCCGTGCTCCTCGAAGATCACGGGAGCGCCCTCGGCCATCGCCTCCTCGATGCCGACGACCGCCGGCAGCGGGTCGATGTCGGGGAGCACCGACTCGGCGGCGTCGAGCGCCTGGCCGGAGGTCTCGGCGACGACGGCGGCGATGATGTCGCCGACGAACCGCACGCGCCCGCGGGCCAGCGGCGGACGGGACATCGCGTCGGGCACGACGCCGGGCAGGCCGGGCCGGTCGGCGATCTGGAGGTCGCCGTCGACGTAGACCCCGACGACGCCCGGCTTCGTGCGCGCCTCCTCGACGTCCACGGAGTTCAGCGTCCCGTGCGCCATGGGCGAGCGCACGAAGACGACGTGCAGGGAGCCCTCGATCGGCAGGTCACCGGTGTAGCTCTCGGCCCCGGTGATCAGACCCTTGTCCTCGGTGCGCTTGACCGAGTGACCGAAGATCGATCCGGACCGACTGGGGGTGATGGTCATCGGTGCTGCTCCTGAGATTCGAGAGTGATCGTGGTGGTGATCGGGGGCGGTGCTCCCGTGGGCACCGGCCGGGCCAGGCGGTCGTCGCGCCGACGGGGACGATGCCGCCGGTTCCCGGTCAGCATGAGCGTGCGGGGGCGTCCGTGCACGCCGGGGCCCGCGGGCGCCCGAGCGCCGTCACCGACCTGGCCCACGCGTCCTCCTCGTCGCTCCTGCGCCGTCGAGCACAGAAGATCAGACGCCGTGGGGTCCGTCGAGTCCGGTTTCCGGTGGACGGACCGGCCGGCCCGGCGCGGCCCGCGCTGGACGCCCGGGAGGACCCGAGCGACGATCCGCGTCATGGACTTCGCGGAGGCCCGGGCCACGTTCTGCACACCCCGGACGGGGCCGGTCGCCGACCCGGCCGCGTCCGCGACGCCGGCCCGCCGATTGCGCGACGCCCTCGAGCCGCTGGCCATGGTGACCGTGTGGAGCGAGCCGGCCGCCGACCGGGCCGCGGCGGCGGGCCTCGACTTCCTCGCCGGGTACGTCGGCGGGCGCGCCTCGGCGCTCGGCGACGTCCCCGGCACGCTCGTGGCGTCGACGTTCGCCGTGTTCGAGCCGAACCTGGCCGGCGGCCTCTGGGACCAGGCGCGCGCCGCGTGCTCGGTGGCGCAGCTGCAGCAGGGCCGCGAGCGCGCGGGCACCGACGCCCTGCGCGCGGTGCTCGGTGACGTCGGGTCCGGGGTCGACGAGGTCGAGGTGGACGGCGTCGTCGACACGCTGCGCGCCGGGCTCGCCGCGGCCGACCTCATGGGACGCCCGCTCTTCGCGGGCATGTGGGCGCTGCCGTGGCCCGACCAGGCCCATGGCCGGCTCTGGCACGCCACGTCCCTGCTGCGCGAGCACCGCGGCGACTCCCACGTCGCGGCCTGCGTCGCCGCCGGGCTCGACGGCATCGAGGCCAACGTCCTCACCGAGCTGTGGGTCGGCTTCGACCTGCTCGAGTACACGGCGACGCGCGGGTGGCCGCCGGACTCGATGGACGCCGCGATCGGGCGCCTGCGCACGAGGGGCCTGCTCGACGGGCAGGCGCTGTCCGACGAGGGCCGCCGCGTCCGGGCCGGCATCGAGGACGCCACCGACCTCGCCCAGCAGCCGATCGTCGACCTGATCGGGGGCTCCCTCGACCGCACCGTCGACGCGCTGGCGACCTGGTCCGAGGCCGTCGTGGCCCGCGGCTGGTTCCCCGCCGACCCCTACAAGCGCGCCGCCGGCTGACTCATGACTTCGGCACGTGCGCCTCGATCTCGTCGAGCCAGATCGTCGCCGAGGAGTCCGACGGCGCGCGCCAGTCCCCGCGCGGCGAGAGCGACCCGCCGGCGACGACCTTCGGCCCGTTGGGCATCGCCGAGCGCTTGAACTGCGCGAAGCCGAAGAAGCGCTGGGCGAACACCTGGAGCCACCGCCGGATCTCGGCGAGGTCGTAGGCCTCCCGGTCGCCCTCCGGGAAGCCGGGCGGCCAGGAGCCGGCGTCGAGGTCGTGCCAGGCGTGCCAGGCGAGGAACGCGATCCGCGAGGGCCGGAACCCGTAGCGCAGCACCCAGTAGAGGGTGAAGTCCTGCAGGTTGTACGGGCCGATCTTCTGCTCGCTCGACTGGATCTCCTGGTCGGAGTCCGCGGGCACGAGCTCCGGGCTGATCTCGGTGTCGAGCACGTCGGCCAGCACCTCGTCGACGTCGTCGTCGAACTGCTCCGAGCTGATCACCCAGCGGATGAGGTGCTGCACGAGCGTCTTCGGGACGCCGGTGTTGACCGTGTAGTGCGACATCTGGTCGCCGACGCCGTAGGTCGACCACCCGAGCGCCGCCTCGGAGAGGTCGCCGGTGCCGACCACGATGCCGCCCCGCTGGTTGGCCGCCCGGAAGAGGTAGTCGGTGCGCAGACCGGCCTGGACGTTCTCGAAGGTCACGTCGTAGACCGGCTCGCCGGAGGAGAACGGGTGGCCGAGCTCGCGCAGCATCAGCCGGGCGGTCTCGGTGATGTCGATCGTCTCGAAGGTGACCCCGAGGGCCTCCGAGAGGCGCTGCGCGTTGGACTTCGTGCGCTCGCCCGTCGCGAAGCCGGGCAGCGTGAAGGCGAGGATGTCCGAGCGCGGGCGGTCGGCGCGGTCCATCGCGCGGGCGGCCACGATCAGCGCGTGGGTGGAGTCGAGTCCCCCGGAGACCCCGATGACGACCTTGGCGTCTCCGATCGCCCGCAGCCGCTGCAGGAGGCCGGCGACCTGGATGTTGTAGGCCTCGTAGCAGTCCTGCTCGAGGCGGGCGGGGTCGGTCGGCACGAACGGGAAGCGCTCGATGTCGCGCCGGAACCCGAGGTCGCCGGTCGGCGGGTCGAGGGTGAACTCCACGGTGCGGAACGTCGTGCCCGCCGTCTGCTCGCGGTGGCGGCGGTTGTCGTCGAACGTGCCCATCCGCAGGCGCTCGGAGCGCAGCAGTCGCAGGTCGACGTCCGCGACGGCGTGGCGCTCGCCGGCTGGGAAGCGCTCGGTCTCGGCGAGCAGCGCGCCGTTCTCGTGGATGCTGGTCTGGCCGTCCCACGAGACCTCGGTGGTCGACTCCCCGTCGCCCGCCGCGGCGTAGACGTAGGCCGCCGAGCAGCGTGCCGAGGCCGACCGGGCCAGGAGCTGGCGGTCGTCGGCGCGCCCGACCGTGATGGGGCTGCCCGAGAGGTTCGCCAGCACCGTCGCTCCCGCCAGCGCCGCCTCGGCGCTCGGCGGGATCGGGACGAACATGTCCTCGCAGACCTCGACGTGCACCACCAGCCCGTCGACGTCGGCGGCGGCGAAGAGCAGGTCGGAGCCGAACGGCACGTCCTCGCCGAGCAGCCGCATGGTGCCGCCCTCGCCGGCGCCGGCCGCGAGCTGACGGGGCTCGTAGAACTCGCGGTAGTTCGGCAGGTAGGTCTTCGGCACCACGCCCAGCACCCGCCCGCGGTGGAGGACGACCGCGCAGTTGTAGATCCGGTGCCGGTGGCGCAGGGGCGCGCCGACCACCAGCACCGGCGTGAGCTCGGCGGACGCCGCGACGACGTCGCCCAGCGCGTCGACCACCGCGTCGACCAGGGTGTCCTGCATCAGCAGGTCCTCGATCGAGTAGCCCGAGAGCGTGAGCTCCGTGAACACGACGAGGCCGACGCCGTCGTCGTGGCACTCGCGCGCGACCGCGAGCAGCGAGCCCGCGTTGGCGGCCGGCTCGGCGATCGTCGTGCGGATGGTCGCGGCGGCGACGCGCACGAAGCCCTGGTGGTAGACCGACGTGAAGGGCGGGCTGGGCATGTCCGGGTGTCCTCCTGGCCTTCCTGCGCGACGACGCGGGCGAGCGTAGATCGCCCGCCCGCGCCGGGCCCTCAGACCGTGGGCGGCGCCGCCGGGGGTGTCGACGGACCGGCTGCGTCGGCACCTTCCTCGGGGACCAGTGCCCAGGCAGCCAGGTAGGCGATCAGACCGATCAGGTGCCCGAACACGGCCAGGAGTACCGCGACCACGCGGACGAGATTGACGTCGAGGCCGGTGCGGGCGGCGATCCCGCCGCACACGCCGGCGATCCAGCGGTCGCCGACGCTGCGCCGGAAGCCGAGGGTGGACGGGACGGGGGTTCCGGGTGTGCTCATGCCGTCGAGCCTGCTGCCGCGACGGACGCCCGGCCTCCGGGTCCGTCCCCCGTTCGACCCCGGACCTCACCCCCGACGTCTCGGGGTCCGGAGTCGGGGACGCCAGGCACTATCGACGCTCCGTCACTTTCACCCGGCCCGCCCTGGGCTACTCACCCTTACGGCCTAGCCGAAGACATGTGATCTGACTAGAAGTGAGCGCCACGCTGCACCCCATGCACCTGCACGGGCACCACGCCGTCGTGCTCGCCCGCGACGGCGTGCCGGCCACCGGCAGCCCGTGGTGGGTCGACAGCCTCGACGCGCAGGACGGCCACACCTACGACATCGCGTTCGTGGCCGACAACCCCGGGCCCTGGATGGACCACTGCCACAACCTGACCCATCCGGCCGAGGGGCTCATGGCACACCTCATGTCCGAGGGGGTGACGACGCCGTACCGCGTCGGTGGCGACAGCCACAACGACCCGGAGTGAACCACCCGCCCCACGCTGGAATACTGGTCGGTAACCACGCGGTCCCCCCGAGGGGACCTCCGGAGGTGACCGACCGATGACCGCTCCCCCTGCCGAGACCGGCACCGCGACGTCCGGGATGGCGTCCGGGATGACGTCCTGGGTTCCGGAGTACGCCACCCGGTGCGCCGAAGCCGTCGTCCACGCTCTGGACCTGCTCGACGGCGACGACGTCGAGACCGTGCCCGACCCGACGGGGCCCGGGTTCACGCTCCGCGTGCTCGCCGACCCACCACCGCCCGTGCGCGCGCTGCACTGGACGCCGGACACCGGCTGGTCCGTCACCGGGGACGCTGCGTCGCGGGGGGCGCCGCGCTGGTCGCCGCTGCCCCTGGCGGCCGACGCCGATCCCCTGGAGCTCTGCGAGGCGCTGGCCTGAGGGACGGCTCACCTGCCCCGACCGGGGCCGGGGCGCATGTGCCGGTGCGGGCCCCTCGTCCGCACCGGCCGCCCCGGATTCGGAACGTACCGGGCGGTTCCCTCGTCGGAAAGGACGACGTCGCGAGCCCGGCGGCGCGGTGACGTACGCACAATGACGTACAGCGTCACCCGCACGGGTGGCCCTAGCCTCGCTGGTCGACGCCCGTCATCGACGGGCACGGGGGAGGCACGATGCAACGCCGGGGCCACGATCACCTGATCCACGAACCACGCATCCGCCGGGTTCCGCGCAGGCCGGCGGCGCCGAGCACGCCCGCGCCGCGCCGCGAGGAGCCGGCTCCGCGGGTGCCGGCGCCCCGCAGCCCCCGCGACGAGGACCGCGCGACCGCCTAGGTCAGGCTCCCCGAACGGCGCAGCAGGCCGTCCTCGTCCGGCCCATCCGGGCCGTGCGCGGGCGAGAGATCGGTCGGCTCAGCGGTGGTGTCCGCGCGCCCGGCCGCGCGGACGGTCGTCGCCCCGGTCGTCGTCGCGGTCGTCCGCGCGCGCCTGCGCCCGCCAGCGGTCGAACCAGCGGTCCCAGGCCTCGGCGGCGCGGGCGTCGGCGTCGCGGGAGCGGCGCGTGGTGGTCGACCTGGAGTCGGAGGCCTCGGAGGACGAGGCCACGTCCTCGACGGCCGAGGCCCGGGACGACGTGGTGGTCGTGGTGGGCGCGGGGTCGGCGGGGATCACCGGCGGCGCCGCGATCGGCACCGGGGCGGCCAGGGGCGTCGCGCCGACCTCGGGCGCCGCGATCGGCAACGGGTCCGACGTGTTCGTCGCTGCTGCCACGAGCCCCGCCGCGCCCAGCATCCCGACCAGCCCGGCGCCGACGGCGGCGACCTTCCGGGAGGAACGGGAACGCGAGGCGCCCGCTCCGTCGTCGACGGACGTGGCCGCACTGGTCCGTGCCCGGGAGGCGGCGAGGGCGGCGGAGACGGCGGCCGGGACGGCGATGGGGCCGGTGTGGGACTCGTCGGCGTCCGGCTGGGGATCGAGGGCCCGGGCCTCGCTCGGGAGCCGGACGGCAGGGACCGACCCGGAGGGTGCCGAGAGCCCCGCCAGCGCCGTGATCGCCGGCACCGGGCCGGACGCCGGCGTCCCGGCCAGGGCGGCGAGCATCCGCGCGGCCTCGGCGGCACTCGGCCGCCGCGTCGGGTCGTGGTCGAGCAGGCTGCGCAGCACGGGCGTGAGGTCACCGGCGCGGCGGGCGGGCTGGACGTGCCCGGTGGCGACCCGGGAGAGCACCTCGAGCGCGTTGCCCCCCTCGCCGGCCGGCGGGGTGCCCTCGAGGGTGGCGTAGAGCGTCGCGCCGAGGGAGAAGACGTCGGCGGCCGCGGTGGCGATGCCGCCACGGGCCAGCTCGGGCGCCATGTAGTGGGGCGTGCCGGCGACCAGCTGGTCGGAGGTGCCCGGGTCGGTGTCGACCACGGCGATGCCGAAGTCGGTGACCGTCACGACGTCGTCGTGGCCGATCATGATGTTGGCGGGCTTCACGTCGCGGTGGACGATCCCGCGGGCGTGCATGGCGCACAGGCCGTCGGCGACCTGCGCGCCGATCGCGGCGACCCGGGCCGGCGGCAGGAGGCCCTCGCGGTCGAGGAGGTCGGCCAGCGACGGCGCGGCCACGTACTCCATGACCAGGCAGACCTCGCCGTCCAGCTCGGTCATGTCGAAGATGGCGGCCAGCCGGGGGTGGTGCAGCCGTGCGGCCACGCGCCCCTCACGGTGCGCCCGGTCGCGGATCTGGCGGGCACGGGACTCGTCGAGCGCGTGGCCCCCGTGGAGCCGCTTGATCGCGACGTCGCGATCCAGCAGCTCGTCGTGGGCCCGCCACACGGATCCCGATCCGCCCCGCCCCACGGGCGCGAGCAGCAGATAGCGGCCGGCGACCCGGCGTCCGGGCTCGATCGTGGCCCGGGCGTCCCAGATGGCGCTCGGCACCGAGGTCGGTGTCGACATGCCCCTCCTTCTGCTCCGTGACCGTGTATCGCAGGCCGTGACCATTCCGTTACCGAGCGAGCCGTCTCCTGCGCCGGACGTCACCCGTTCGTGTCCGGCGGCATCCTCGCCGACCTCCGCGGCGGGACGCCGACCGCCCCACCCGGCACCGCCGCCCTCCCCCGGCCCGGGCCTGTGACCTGGGCCATGCCGCCTCCGGTGCGCGGGGACACAACGATCACGCCCCCGTCGGACCACAGACGCGGTACCGTCGGTACCGCGTACTTCAAGTACTCGATTCAATGCGGAGGTCGACGCCGTCATGGCGATTTCGGACATCAAGGAGTTCACGCACCTGAGCGAGGCCGATGTCGCGGCCATCGGGCGTGAGTTCGACGCGATCCGCCGCGACGTCGAGGCGTCGCGCGGTGAGGACGACGCCGCGTACATCCGCGGCGTGATCACGCTGCAGCGCCGCCTCGAGATCGGCGGGCGTGTGGCGCTCGTCGGCAGCATCCTGCCGCCGCTGTGGCTCGCCGGCACCGCCGCCCTGGCCGCCTCCAAGATCATCGAGAACATGGAGATCGGCCACAACGTCATGCACGGCCAGTGGGACTGGATGAACGATCCGGAGATCCACTCGGCCGTCTGGGAGTGGGACAACGTCTGCCCCTCGGAGCAGTGGAAGCACTCCCACAACTACCTGCACCACACGTATACGAACGTCATCGGCAAGGACAAGGACGTCGGCTACGAGATCCTGCGGGTCTCGTCCGACCAGCCGTGGCACCCGTACTACCTGGGGCAGCCGCTCTACAACGCCCTGCTGATGTTCCTGTTCCAGTGGGGCGTCGCGCTGCACGACCTCGACATCGACGGCGCCGCGAAGCTCGACGCCGACCCCGAGGAGATGAAGGCCAAGCTCCGTCAGATCGGGCGCAAGGCGGGCAAGCAGGCGGTCAAGGACTACGTGTTCTTCCCGGCCCTGTCCGGCCCGTTCTTCCCGGCGACGATCGCGGCCAACGCGACGGCCAACCTCGCCCGCAACGTCTGGTCCTACGCGATCATCTTCTGCGGCCACTTCCCGGACGGGGCCGAGGTGTTCACCTCCGACGAGCTCGACGGCGAGACGTGGGGCGAGTGGTACCTGCGCCAGCTGCTGGGCTCGGCGAACTTCACCGGCGGGAAGCTCATGCACCTCATGAGCGGGAACCTGGGCTACCAGATCGAGCACCACCTCTTCCCCGACCTGCCGTCGAACCGCTACCCGGAGATCGCGGAGAAGGTGCGCGACATCTGCGCCCGCTGGGACCTGCCCTACACGACGGGCCCGTTCCCGAAGCAGTTCTGGCAGTCGACCCGGTCGATCTGGAAGCTCTCGCTGCCGGTGGCGGGCGAGCTCAAGCGCTTCGTCGACCGCCTGACCGGTCGTGAGAAGCCGGTCGCCCCGGCCGACGTCCCGGCCCCCCGCGCCGAGGTCCGGGTCGAGGAGCCGGTCGCCGCGTAGGCGCCCTCCGGGCAGGCAGCTCAGCCCGGCAGCGTCTCGCCGCCGATGGGCGCGAGCACCTCGCCGGTGTAGTACGACGACATCCGGTCCGACGCGAAGAAGACGAACGACGGCGCGATCTCGTCGGGCGAGGCGGGGCGGCCCATGGGGGCCTGGGCGCCGAAGGAGTCGACCTTCTCCTCGGGCATCGTCGCCGGGATCAGCGGGGTCCACACCGGGCCGGGCGCGACGCAGTTGACGCGGATCCCGCGCGGCAGCAGCACCTGGGCGAGCGAGTACGTCAGCGCGTGGACCGCGCCCTTCGTCGCCGAGTAGTCGATGAGCGACTTGTTGCCGCGCAGCCCGTTCACCGAGCCCGTGTTGATGATCGCGGAGCCCTCCCCCATGTAGGGCAGCGCGTCCTTGGTGGCCCAGAAGAAGCTGTGGATGTTCACGTCGAAGGTGCGGGCCCACTGCTCGTCGGAGATTTCCTCGAGCGAGCCCACCGGCTCCTGGGTGGCGGCGTTGTTGACGAGGATGTCGAGCCCGCCGAGCTCGTCGGCGGCGCGCTCCACGGTGCGACGGCAGTGGTCGCGGTCGGCGAGGTCGCCGGGCAGGCACACGCACCTACGGCCCCGGGCCTCGACGAGCTTCTTCGTGTGGGCCGCGTCGTCGCCCTCGGAGAGGTAGGCCAGCGCGACGTCGGCGCCCTCCTCGGCGAAGGCGACGGCCACGGCGCGCCCGATGCCGGAGTCGCCGCCGGTGATCAGCGCCTTCCGGCCGGCCAACAGGTCGCGACCGACGTAGCCGGTCATCTCGTCGTTCGGCTCGGGGTCCATCGACCCGGTGCTGCCGGGGTAGGTCAGTTCCTGGGGCGGGGGCTGCTCGGAGCTCATGCCCGGGGGTCTTGACGACGGCAGGCGCCCCCGAAACGTGCGAGCGAGGCCGTCAGCGCAGAGCGGCGATCTTGTCGAGCACCGTCTTGCGGTTCTTGGTGCGCCGCTCGTAGGCGTCGACCTTGCCCAGATCGGTGGCCGAGAGCCCCTCGAGCCTCGCCGTGACGTCGCCGACGTTCAGGTCGTCGTAGTGCTTGATCGGCAGGTCGTCCTCCACCGACACCGCGCCCTTGGCCTCGCCCTCCGCGGTCTCGGCGCCGGGCACCTTGCGCGCCTGGTCCGCCGCGGTCCCGGCCACGCTGCCCAGGCCCGAGCCGAGACGCTCGAGCAGCGCGGGGAAGGCGGTGGCGAGCTCGCGGGTGAACGACGCCTGGGCGCGCGCGAAGGCCTGCACCCACTCCGCCGTGCGGTTCCCGGCGGCCTCCTCCGCCTCGGCGACGTTCTCGAGCAGCTCCTTGTACGCGCGCAGCGACTCCTCGCCGCCCTGGCGCGCGCGGCTCATGATCTGCTCGTTCAGGCCGCGGACCTGCTCGACGACCTGCTCGACCTTCGGGTTGCCCGCCATGACTCCTCCTGGGGATGCGCGCCTCACGGCACCGGAAGCTGCTCGTTTCCCGGACAGAGGTGTCCCCCAAACAGGTCAGCGTCCTGAACATTCCGGGCGCGGACGACTCGTGGGTCCGCCTCCTGTTCCGACCGCCGGTACGTCTCGTGTGACGGGGCTCCCATCGCCACCTACAGTGGTGACGACGACGACACCGTCGGTGAAGGAGACCCCCGCATGCGCACTCGTAGGCCGCGCCACGTCCGGCTGACCGAGCCCCTGGTCCGCGAGAACGGCGAGCTGCGGACGGCCACCTGGGACGAGGCGCTGGAGCGCGCCGCCGCAGGGCTGCGCGGCGTGCCCGCCGACGCCTTCGGGATGTTCAGCTGCTCCAAGGCCACGAACGAGATGAACTACGCCGCGCAGAAGTTCTCGCGGGTGGTGATGGGCAGCAACAACGTCGACAGTTGCAACCGCACTTGACACGCTCCCAGTGTCGTCGGTCTGACGACGGTGTTCGGTGCCGGCGGCGGCACCTCCGCCTACGTGGAGGCGGAACACGCCGACCTGATCGTGCTGTGGGGCTCCAACGCACGGGAGACCCACCCGATCTTCTTCCACCACGTGCTGCAGGGCATCCGCCGCGGCACCCGCATGTACTCCGTGGACCCGCGCCACACCTCGACCGCGCAGTGGGCCGACGCCTGGCTGGGGCTCGACGTCGGCACGGACATCGCGCTGGCCAACGCGATCGGCCGCGAGATCATCCACGCCGGCCTGGTGAACGAGGCGTTCGTCGAGCGCGCGACCTCGGGGTTCGAGGAGTACCGGGCGACGGTCGAGCCCTACACGCTGGAGCGTGGCGAGGAGATCACCGGCGTCCCGGCGGCGACGATCCGCGAGGTCGCGCACGCCTACGCCCGCGCCGACCGCGCCCAGATCTGCTGGACGCTCGGCATCACCGAGCACCACAACGCGGCCGACTACGTGTTCGCGCTGATCAACCTCGCGCTGCTGACCGGGCACGTGGGCCGCTACGGGTCCGGGCTGGTGCCGCTGCGCGGGCAGAACAACGTCCAGGGCGGCGGTGACATGGGCTCCATCCCGGCCAAGCTTCCGGGGGGCTACGACGTCCACGACGAGGAGGCCCGCGCCCGCTTCACGGCGGTCTGGGGCAGCGACGACTACCCGCGCGAGCCCGGGATGCACCTGTCCCAGATGTTCGAGGCGATGGAGCGCGGCGAGCTCAAGGCCCTCTACTGCATCGGGGAGAACCCGGCGGAGTCCGAGGCCAACGCGACGCACGCCCGGCACATGCTCGAGAGCCTCGACACCCTGATCGTGCAGGACATCTTCCGCACGGCCACCGCAGAGCTCGCCGACGTCGTGTTCCCCGCGACGGCGGACTGGTGCGAGTACGAGGGCACCGTGACGAACTCCGAGCGCCGGGTGCAGCGCGTCCGCAAGGCGATCGACCCGCCGGGGCTCGCGCGCCCGGACACCCACGCCATCTGCGCGCTGGCCACGAAGCTCGGGCACGACTGGGGCGAGCCCACCGCGGAGCAGGTGTGGGACGAGCTGCGCTCGGTGTCGCTCAACTGGCACGCCGGGATGAGCTACGAGCGCCTCGACGAGCTCGGCGGCATCCAGTGGCCGTGCCCGTCGCTCGACCACCCCGGCACGCCGCTCATGCACGCGCGGCTGTGGGCCGACGACCCCGCCGAGCGCGGGACGCCGGCGCCGTTCACCGCGGTCGAGCACGTGGCGCCCGTCGACGTCCTCGACGACGAGTTCCCGATCCGCCTGACCACCGTCCGGCTGCTCGACGCCTACAACTCCGGCGTGCAGACCGGCGGCTACGCCTCCCCCATGCGCCGGCCCGAGTCGTTGCGCATCGACGCGGAGGACGCCGCCCGCCTGGGCATCGAGAACGGCGAACGGGTGCGCGTCGTGTCCCGTCGCGGCGCGGTCGAGGCACCGATCGGCATCGACCCGTCCCTGCGTCCGGGGCTCGCGTCGTTCACACCGCACTTCAGCGAGGAGGTCGACGTCAACGTGCTGACGAACGACGCGTGGGACCCGAAGTCGGGGACCTCGGAGTTCAAGGCCACCGCCGTCCGCGTCGAGAAGATCGGCGCCCGGAAGGCGGCCCAGACGGCCGCCCACCCGAGCCCGCTGCCCGCGGCGGGGAGCTGACGGATGGATCTGCACCTCTCGCAGGCCGAGCCCACCGCCCTCGAGCGGGATGCCATCGACGGGGCGTTCGCCGGGCTCGCCCACCCGACGGTGCACGACGACCGGCCCATGCGCACGGCCCACGCCGGCCACGACGCGCGGGCCCAGCGGCACCTGCTGCTGCCCGTGCTGCACGCGGCGCAGGACGCCGCGGGGTGGATCTCCGAGGGCGCGCTGAACCACATCGCCCGCACGCTGTCCGTGCCCCCCGCGGAGATCTACGGGGTGGCCACGTTCTACGCGATGTTCTCGGTCGAGCCGCGGGCGCCGCGGGTGGTCCACGTCTGCGACGACGTCGCCTGCGGCCCGCACGGCGGCGAGGACATCGCTACGGCGCTCACCGACGCGCTCGGCCCCGAGGGCGCCGGGCAGGACGCGTGCTGGGTGCGCAGCCCCTGCCTGGGGTTGTGCGAGCGCGCGCCCGTGGTGTTCCACCAACGCGCGGGCGAGCCCGACCTCAGCCAGGCCCCGGCGGCCGCGGACGACGTGCTGGCCGCGACGCGGGCGGCCGGTGCCGGCGCCGCCGACCAGGCCGACGCCGTCTTCGGCGACACCCGGGTCAGCGCTCCGCAGACCGGGCCGGGCGGCACGCTCCCGGGCGGCGAGCCGTTGCGGCTCCTGCGCCGGATCGGCGTCGTCGACCCGGGCAGCCTCGACGACTACCGCGCCCACGGCGGGTACGCGGCGCTGCGCCGCGCGATCGACATGGGCCCGACGCGGGTGATCACCGAGCTCGAGGACTCGTCGCTCACCGGCCGCGGTGGCGCCGCGTTCCCCACCGGCGTGAAGTGGAAGGGCGTCGCCGGCGCCCCCGAGCGCCCGCACTACCTGGTGTGCAACGCCGACGAGTCCGAGCCCGGGACGTTCAAGGACCGCGTGCTCATGGAGGGCGACCCGTTCGCCCTCATCGAGTCGATGACGATCGCCGGCTACGTCACCGGCGCGCACATCGGCTACCTCTACATCCGCGGCGAGTACCCGCTGGCCACCCGCAGGCTCGTCGCCGCGATCGACGCCGCCCGCGCCCGCGGCTACCTCGGCGAGGACGTGATGGGCGAGGGCTTCGCCTTCGACATCGAGCTGCGGCGGGGTGCCGGGGCCTACATCTGCGGCGAGGAGACCGCGCTCCTCGAGTCGATCGAGGGGTTCCGCGGCGAGCCGCGCAACAAGCCGCCGTTCCCCAGCGTGTCCGGGCTGTTCGGCAAGCCGACGGCGATCAACAACGTCGAGACGCTCTACAACGTCCTCGAGGTCCTGAGCATCGGCGGGCAGTCGTTCGCCGAGGTCGGCGGCGGGCGCTCCACCGGCTCGAAGCTCTTCTGCCTGTCCGGGGCGGTCGGCGCGCCGGGCGTCTACGAGGTCGACTTCGGCACGACGCTGCGCCAGCTGCTCGACCTCGCCGGCGGCGTCCGGGGTGACCTGCGCACGATCCTGCTCGGCGGCGCGGCGGGCGGGTTCGTCATGCCCGAGGACCTCGACGTCGTGCTCACCCTCGAGGGCGCGCGCGACATCGGCGCGACGCTCGGGTCGGGCGTCGTCCTCGTCTTCGACGACCATGCCGACCTCACCGGCACGCTGCGTCGGATCGCGGCGTTCTTCCGCGACGAGTCGTGCGGGCAGTGCGTGCCCTGCCGCGTCGGCACCGTGCGCCAGGAGGAGGCCCTGGCCCGCCTGGAGCGCGACGCGCCGATCGGCTCGCGGGAGACCGAGATGGCGCTGCTCGAGGACCTGGCACGTGTCATGCGCGACGCCTCGATCTGCGGCCTCGGCCAGACCGCCCCCGCGGCGATCGCGTCGGCGCTGCAGCTCGGGCTGCTCGACCGGCCGAGCACGAACGGGGCTGGCAACGGGGCCCGCAACGGGAAGGTGCCCACCTGATGACCACCACGGGCAAGGGGCCTGCCGGCCCCGGCGGCGGCTCGAGTGCCCCCGTCGACGAGACGATCGACGGCGCGGACGAGGCCGTCGGCGGCGCGGCGATCGGCACGGCCCTCGAGGAGGGGCCGCCGCCCGGCGAGCGCACCGACGGCGACACCCATCCGTCGTCGCCGGTGGGGCCCACCGTCATCGACCCCGCCGCGCCCACGCGCTCCGCCGAGGAGCGCCTCACCAGCGGCCCGGTGATGCTCGGGACGATCAAGCGGCGGGTGACGCTGCAGCTCGACGGCCGCGAGGTGCGGGTGCCCGAGGGCGCCACGATCCTCGACGCGCTGCACGACGAGGGCACGCCGGCGCAGGCCGACACCCCCACGCTGTGCTGGGCGCCGAACATGGACCCCATCAACGCGTGCCGGGTCTGCGTGGTCGAGGTCGAGGGCTCGCGGACGCTCGTGCCGTCGTGCGCACGCAAGTGCGAGGACGGCATGGAGGTGCGCACCGACACCGAGAAGGTCCGCCACAGCCGGCGGATGGTGCTCGAGCTGCTCACGTCGTCGGTGGACATGGACCGCGCGAGCGCGGACGTCCAGCGCTGGATCCGCGAGTACGAGGTCGACGCCGCGCGCTACGGCCCGCCCGCGCCCCCGGCCGCCGCCGGCGAGCGCGATCGTCGCCACGCCGGGCACCACGACGCCCCCGACGGGGCCACTGCGGCCACCGTGCAGCAGCCCGTGAAGATCGACAACGAGCTCTACGTGCGGGACTACTCGCGCTGCATCATGTGCTACAAGTGCGTCAACGCCTGCGGCACCGACGCCCAGTTCACGTTCGCGATCGCCGCGGCCGGGCGCGGATTCGACGCCCGCATCGCCACGGAGTTCGACGTCGACCTGCCCGACTCGGCGTGCGTCTACTGCGGCAACTGCATCGGCGTGTGCCCCACCGGGGCGCTCGTCTCGGTGCGCGAGCACGAGCTGCGGGAGGCCGACGACTGGCATCCCGAGGAGGAGACCGTCACGACGACGATCTGCTCGTTCTGCGGGGTCGGCTGCAACCTCGAGCTGCACGTCCAGCAGAACGAGATCGTCAACGTGACGAGCCCGTCCGACCACTCCGTCACCCACGGCCACCTCTGCATCAAGGGCCGGTTCGGGTTCCAGCACGTGCAGAACCGGTGACCCGGCGTCAGGAGGCTGACCCGGGCGGTCCACCCACGCAGATCGAACGGCCGAACTCGACCGGCCATCGGGTCCTAACGCCGTGGCGGCGCTGTCCCCCGGGGCCGCGCTACTGATTGGCTGCGCACAACAGGCCCGCCGACGAAGGAGGCCCACCATGGCGAAGACGTCGCAGAAGACCGATGAGGTCCTGAGCGGCCTGCAGCAACTGATCGAGGCCGGACGCGTGGCCGAGGTCGAACAGGTCCTCACCACCTTGATCGAGAGCGAGCCGGCGCAGGACCCGACCGTCGAGGAGCGCGAGACGCGCTCCTACGCCGAGGGCATGCGCGACGGGATCGCGCTCGCGCGGGGCCTGGCCGGCGACGCCGGCCAGAGCGACTGACACCTGCGTTCCGAGCGGGCCAGCCGAGGGCCGCTCCCTTGTCTGGAGGACACACACCATGACCGCTGCGGCCGCCGTCGACGACCGTCCGGCTCCGCAGGCCCCCGCACTCGCGGAGGCCCCCCAGCCGACCGGGGAGATGCCCTCCGCCGGTGACCGGCTCAAGCAGGTGGCCATCGCGACGCTCGACAAGCTCGCCGGGGCGGCCGTCGTCAAGGTGGAGGAGCTCTCCGACAAGCTCGGGGACATGGCCGCCGACGCCGTGTCGGGCAACATGCCCACCGGGGTGGGTGCGAACGCCCTGATGAAGGGCGTGCTCGCCAAGATGGAGGGCAAGAACCCGGTCATCGCCGCGCTCAAGGGTGCCTTCGGCGCGATGAGCACCAGCACCAAGATCTGGCTGTCGCTCGCGCTGATCCTCCTCGCGGTCCTCTCCCCCGTCGCGCTGCTCGTGCTGGCGCTCGTGCTGCTCGTCGCCGCGATCGTGGGGGCGGTCAAGGGCTAGCGTTCCCACCCCGGGCACACGACCGCGGACCGGCCGTCGAGACGGCCGGTCCGCGGTGTGTTGTCGGGTCCGCTCTAACGGATGCCGACGACCTCCTGGGCCAGCGCGGCGTGGCGCGTCTGGGCGGCGGAGACGACACCCGAGCGGTTCTTGTTCGCCTCTTCGTAGACGATGACCTTGTTCAGGTCCTCGACCTGGTCGAGCTGCTTGATCTTCGAGACGGCGTCGTTCACGCCGAGCTCGTCGTACTTGCCGATCGGCAGCTCCGAGGCGTGCAGCGCACCGAGGCGCGTGCGGGCCTCGTGCAGCGCCTTGGCGGCGTCGGTGGCGCCCTCACGGCGGCTGACCTCCTCGGCGCGGTCGAGCGCGGCGTCGCGGCCGGTGACGACCACGTCGCGGGCGTCGTCGCCGAAGCGGGCGGCGCGGTCCGCGGTGTCGGCGACGACGGTGCGGACCTGCTCGCCACGCTGCTGCAGGCGCGCGGCCCAGCGGCTGACCTGCTCACGTGCGAAGTTCACCGGGAGGCTGACGGCGCGGGTGGCGCCGCCGGCGACCATCTGCAGCGGCGTCGGCCGCAGGGCGGGCGGGCCGCCGAGCGCGTGCTCGGCGAGCACGGTGGTCAGCCACTCGATGGTGGCCTCGTGCGCCTTCTGGATGCGCTCGGCGAGCTTGCTGACGCCGCTGTCCTTGGCGGTCTCGGCCAGCGCGCGCAGGTAGATGGCGCGGTCCCGGAGCTGGTGCTCCAGCGTCAGGTCGCCGAGGAGCGCCTCGTCGACCGGGCCGGCCTGCTCGACGGTGGCCTTGACGACCGCGCCGACGCGCCCGACGAGCGGCGACACGATGTCCGCCACCCCACCGAGGCGCTGCAGCTCCCGGGTGAGCTCCTCGGTGCGTCGCTCGGCGTTCCGCGCGTTCTCGGCCAGCTCACGACGGACGGCCTCGGTGCGGGCCTGGCTCACGCGGATGCGCGCGACCTGAACCTCGGTCTGGGTCAGCTGCACCATGGCGCGGAGCTGGGCAATCATGTCGTTCGTGGTGCTCACACTTCTCCTGGAGTCTCATCTGGTGACGTGCGTGTGTCTGTGTGGTCCGACGCGGAGGCCGGACATCGGCCGACCTACTGGCCGGTCACTTGTCGGCTACCCGACCGCCCCCGCCGCCCAAGCGTTCGGCGGCCCGATCGCCCCGTGCGCAGGGACACGTGAGCGGCGCGGACACGTGACCGGCGGTGAAACCCGAACGGTCCCCCGGCTGCGGGGCCCGAGATCGTGTCGGGGCTCACCACCGGGTACTCCCGGCAGGCATGTCGGAACCCTCGAACACGCACCGCGAACCTCCGGACCCCGACGCGCAACGGACCCCGGAGCAGCACCACCACGGAGGACCAGGACCAGCGGTGACGGGCCTCAGGCCAGGGGTCGCCGTCGGTGGTGCTTCAGGCGGTCCTTGAGCAGCACCACCGCCCCGCCGAGCACCACCACGAGGCCCATGTCCGCGCCGGCGCGCTTGAGACCACCGAGCGCGACCTCGAGGTCGCCGGCCGCGAGCCCCACACCGACGAGGCCCGCGGCCGGCACCAGCGCCAGCGCGATGAGGGCGCCGGCGAGGACGGCCTCGCGGAACGACGTGATGATGACCAGCCCCGCGAGCGCGCCGCCCGCACCGACCAGCCAGTCGGCGGCCGTGGGGTCCATGACCATGTGGACGCCCTCGCTGCTCGCGAGCACGCCGGGCTTCGCGAGGCCCAGCGCCCGCAGCACGAGGAACGCGACGCCGCCCGACGCGGCGAGGATCGCGTAGCCGACCAGGACGGACACCAGGGCCCGACGGATGCGGTAGAGGTCGGCGCGGATCAGGGCGAGGCCCAGCTTGGCGACGGGCTCGAAGGCCGGGGCGATGATCGCCGACGCGGCGAGCGCCAGGGCCTGCGGCACCGGCGGCGACAGCAGGCCCGCGACCGCGATCGCGCCGCCGAGGGCCATGAGCACGAGGTAGTTGACGCTCATACGGCCGTGGTGGCGCAGCGTCCGCTCGAACTCCTCCCAGGGCGACTCGTCGGCGTCGTCCTCGATGGCGTCCTGCGCGCCGGTGGCCACCACGCTCTCGGTGCGCACCGTGGCGACGGTGACCGGCCCGTGCTCCCGGGCGCGGTCCACGGTGGCCAGCACGGAGTCGATGGAACGGTTGAGGACGTGGAGGGACAGCACGTCCCCCGCGGGTTTGAGGGACCCGCCGCGCTGCAGGGTCAGCGCGAGGACACCGTCGTGGTCCTCGAGCTCCCCGAGCACCTCGTCGGTCGCCGCGGCCGGGACGGTCACGTCGATCTGGTGGTGCATCTGTCCTCGCTCCTCAGCGCTCGGTGGCGGACGGCATGACGGCGCGCACGACGACCAGTTCCTCGGTCCTCTGGTCGGCCCCGACCAGGCCGCGCTGGTGCAGCAGGGCGTGGCGCGCGGTGAGGACGGGGCCGAAGGGGTGCTCGTGGCGCACGACCACCTCGGCGTCCATGCCCTGCTCGCGGAGCCGGGCCACGGTGACGGCCGGGTCGTTGAGGGAGGAGTGGACGAGGAGCAGCCGGCCGCCGGGACGCAGGACCCGCGGCGCCTCGTCGCACACCCGGTCGAGCACCGCGCGCCCGTCGCGGCCGCCGTCGTAGGCCCGCGCGAGCCCGTGCTCGGGCAGGTCGTCGGTGGCGGCGGGCACGTAGGGCGGGTTGGAGACGACGACGTCGAAACGCTCCCCCACCACCGGCGCCGTCAGGTCGCCGCGGCGCACGCGCACCCGGCATCCGTGCCGCAGGGCGTTGAGGCGGGTCGAGAGCAGCGCGCGGCGCGAGACGTCGACCGCGGTCACGTCGGTCCCCGCGACGCCCGCGGCCACCACCGACAGGGCGCCGGCCCCGGCGCCCAGCTCGAGGACCCGGCACGCGCGGGCGGGGCCGCAGCCGTGGTCGATCAGCTCGCGACGCAGGACGTCGGCGAGCAGCCACGTGTCACGCTGGACCGGGTAGACGCCGGGGACACGGAGCACCTGGTGGTGCGGCCTGATCTCGGTGGGCGCGGCGGGCGAGGTCCTGCGGGGGTCGGGGGCGACGGTCGTCATGGGCTCCTCGGCTCGGCTCGGTGGTGACGAGTCGGGTCGCGGGCGCCTCGCACGGCGCGCCGGTCGCCGACCTCGGCGTCGACCCAGGGGGAGGCGTTACCCGGCCGGAGGCCCGCACATGGGGTCTCGGACATCACGTGCGAGATCCGTCGGATGCGGCGACCCGATCGGGTACCACCACGAACGCCGTCGATGTGAAGGAGCACTCCGTGCCCGTCCTGCCCCGTCCCCGAGGACCGGTCTCGACCGCCGTGCTCGACGTGCTCGGCGGACGTCGGCCGGCGTCGGACCTGCCCCGGCATCCCGACGCCGAGCCCCTGGGCGACGACCTCCAGCTCGCGCTGTACTGCTGCTACGAGCTGCACTACCGGTCGTTCGACGGCGTCGACGACGCGCTGGAGTGGGATCCGGACCTGCTGCGCCTGCGCGGTCACCTCGAGGACCTCTTCCTCGGCGCCGTGCGCGCGCAGGTCGAGGGGGGCGACGACGTCGAGGCGGCCGTCGACGTCCTGCTCGTGGAGCCCGTCGAGGGCAGCGGGCCGTCGTGGCACCTCGCCCGCGACGGCGAGCGCTGGCAGCTCGACGAGTACGTCGCGCAGCGCTCGCTCTACCACCTCAAGGAGGCCGACCCCCAGGCCTGGGTGATCCCGCGGCTCGACGGCGTCGAGGGACGCGCGAAGGCGTCGCTGATGACCGTCGAGCACGACGAGTACGGCGCCGGGCGGCCCGAGCGGGTCCACGCGCGCATCTACGCGGAGATGATGACGGGCCTCGGGCTCGACACGACCTACGGCGCCTACCTCGACGTCGCGCCGGCGGAGACGCTCGCGACCGTGAACATCATGTCGCTGTTCGGGCTGCACCGCCGGTGGCGCGGGGCGTCGGTGGGCCAGTTCGCGCTCATCGAGATCACGTCACCGCCGGGGTCGGCGCGGCTCGTGCACGCGATCGAGCGGCTGGGCCTGCCGGCCGAGGTGACGGCGTTCTACGCCGAGCACGTCGAGGCCGACGCGGTGCACGAGCAGCTCGTGCGCCGGGACCTCATCGCCGGGCTGCTCGAGTCCGAGCCGGAGCTGGCCGCGGACGTCGTGCTCGGCATCCAGGCGTCGACCCTGCTCGAGGACCGGCTGGCCGATCACCTCACGGCGGCCTGGTCGTCCGGGGAGTCGTCGTTCGTCTCGCGGGCGCTCTCGCCGGTCTGAACCGGGCGCACCTTCCGCCGGTGGCTGGTGTCGCAGAACGGATAGCGCTTGGTCCGCCGGCACGCGCACAGGGCGACCACCGGCCGCTCGCTGGTCACCGTCGTCCCGTCGGGCAGCTCCAGCTCGACCGGGCCCTCGACGAGGAACGGACCGCCCTCGGTCATCGTGACGCGGGTGGGTCGTGACGGTGCGGCCATGGACGGCGTCTACCCCGTCGGCGCCTCCCGGCACACGCGCCGGGTGAGCGTCACGATGTGCCGGGCGAGCTCGGCGGGATGGGTCTGCGGAAGGTTGTGCGCCCCCTGCGTCAGGGTCACGGCCTCGATCCCCGGGCGCGTCGTGGCGAGGGCGTCGAGCCAGCCGGACGGGGCCAGGTGGTCGTGCGGCCCGCCCACGAGCAGCACCGGCACCGTCGTCGCCGCGAGGGTGGCCCGCAGATCGCGGCGACGGGCGGCACGCAGCGCACGGGCGAAGCCGGACAGCCGGGTCGTCGCGTAGGAGCGCAGCATGACCGGCACGCGGCGCGGGTCCTCGCGCACCGCGGTGCGCAGCCAGCGCACGACCAGGCGGCGCCGGAGCGACATGCGCGGATCAGCGGTCGGGCCGACGAGCACGAGGCCGGCCACCGTGTGCGGGTGACGCCGGGCGAGCTCGGCCACGACCTGGCAGCTCGCCGAGTGCCCGACCAGCACCAGCGGACCGTCCGCGAGGCCGTGCTCGGCCAGGCGACGCGCGAGCTCGTCGGCCGACGACTCCGGATCGAGCGCCGCGCCCGGCTCCGCGCGGAGCCCCATGGCCGGCAGGGCGACGACCGCCGTGGGGACGGCGGCGCCGAGCGCGTCGACGAGTCCCCCGTACGACGCGGCCGTCAGACCGAGGCCGGGGACCGTGACCGCGACGGCGGGGCCCGCCGGCGGCAGGAGGACGGGGAGCGGGGGCATCCCGCGTGACTACCCCGCCCCGCGCGGGGTGGTGTCGGCCTGAGACCGACCCCTCACCCCGGCCCGCTCAGCGCTCCCGCCGGGCCCCGCCGGCCGGGTGGACCTCGCGCACCACGGGTTCGGGGTGGCCGTCGGCGGCGGCCCGGCGCACGACGGCGCCGGCGATGTCCTCGGCGGCGGTGGCCGGGGTGAGCACCAGCGCGCTGCCGCCGAACCCGCCGCCGATCAGACGCGCGCCGAGCGCCCCGTGCTCGAGGGCCGTCTCCACCACGGCGTCGAGCGCCGGCACCGACACCTCGAAGTCGTCGCGCAGCGAGGCGTGCGACGCCGTCAGCTCGGGCCCGACCTCGGCGGGGCGGCCGCGGCGCAGCAGGTCGACGACGCGGTGGACCCGCGCCTGTTCGGTGACGACGTGGCGGGCGCGCTTGCGCAGCGTCCCGTCCAGCCGGTCCACCATCTCCGGCGTCGCGTCGCGCAGGGCATCGACGCCGAGTGCCTCCGCTGCGGCGACACAGGCGGCCCTCCGGTCGGCGTAGCCGCCGTCGGCGAGGTCGTGACGGACCCGCGTGTCGACCACGAGCGTCACGAGCTCGTGTTCCTCCAGCCCGAGCGCGACGTGCTCGGCCTCGAGCGTTCGGCAGTCGAGCAGCAGCGCCGACCCCTCGCGGCACAGCAGCGACGCCGCCTGGTCCATGATCCCGACGGGCGCGCCGACGACGTCGTTCTCCGCGCGGCGCCCGGCGCGGGCCAGGGCCGGGCGGGCGAGCAGGGAGCCGGACAGCTCCGCCGCAGCCAGCGCCACCGCGGACTCCAGCGCCGCCGACGACGACAGCCCCGCGCCGAGCGGGACGTCGCCGTCCACCACCAGGTCCCACCCCGCGCCCGGCAGGCCCGCCTCGCGCAGCGCCCACACCGTCCCCAGCGCGTAGGCCGACCAGCCTCGGGCCCGCGGCAACGCGTCGAGCGTGGTGGTGACGACGTCGTCGGGCTCCTGCGCGGAGCGCACCGTCACGGTGTCGTCGTCCCGCGCCGCGGCGGCGACACGGCAGCGCCGGTCGATCGCGAAGGGCAGCACGTGGCCCTCGTTGTGGTCGGTGTGCTCTCCGATGAGGTTCACCCGGCCCGGCGCCGAGAACACGCCGTCGGGGTCGCGGCCGAGGGCGTCGCGGAAGGTCTGCCCTACGTCCCGGCCGGCCACGTTCGCGCTCACGCCGGCACCGTCGCGTCCGCGCACGCCGCCCGCAACCGCTCGGCGGCCACCTCGGGGGCGACGTCGGTGAGGAAGGCGCCGCCGAACGTCTCGGACCCGGCGAGGTACTTCACGACCTCGCAATGCCCGTACGCCGGCTCGACCGGGACCAGGTCGGTCCCGAGGACCCCGGGCTCGGGCGGGTGCGGCGACAGCGACGGGAAGCGGTTGTCGAACACCGCGATCTCGAAGTGCTCTCGCGGGATCTCGGTGGGCTCGTGGGCCGCCCACGTCTGACCCGGCCGCGTCGGGCAGAGCGGGCAGGCGGTGGCCGCCCGCTTGTAGGTCCGGTCCTGGCGGTCGGTCGCGAAGGTGACCCACTCGCCGTGGGTGGGGTCGTAGCGGCGCTCGCTCACGTCTCCTCCCCCGGTTCATCCCCCGACACGACCCAGGAGAAGAAGCGGATCGTCCGCCCGTCGGCGAGCTCGCAGACCTCCTCCCCGACCTCCTGGCCGACCTCCACGCCGACTCCCTCGTCGTCCCGCGGGATCGACGCTCCGTCGTCGTTCAACGACACCTCCCCCTCGACGCCGGGTGCACGCCGATCTCGGTCTCGTGAATCATCACGTCCACGTTCACGGCGGTCGACGCCGATCATGGCCGGCCTCGACCGCACCCCGGCACGACCGCCGGGGTCAGCGGGTGAGAAGACGGCGTTGTCCGCCGGGTCGGGGTCTTCGCTCGGGGTCCACCCACCGTGGGGGCGTGAACCACGGGAGTCCGTCGATCATCTGCACGGTCCAGTGACCGTGGTGGATGACCTGGTGGTGATGCCGGCACAGGAGGGTCAGGTTCTCGAGGCACGTCGGACCCTCGTCCGCGGTCCAGTGCTCGACGTGGTGGGCGTGGCAGCGCCGGGGGCGTCGGGTGCAGCCGGGGAAGGCGCAGCCGCCGTCGCGGAAGGTCAACGCCCGCCGCATCGCGTCCGGGACCAGGCGGGAGCGCCGGCCGATGTCCAACGGCTCCGACTTCGAGCCCAGCACCATCGGCACGATCTCGGCGTCGCACGCCCATCGGCGGATCGTGGCGGGGTCGGACAGGGCGCCCGAGTCGAGCGTGCCGTGCCCGATCGCCAGCTGCAGCCACCGGAGATCCATGGTGATCGTCAGCAGCGGCCGGCCCGGGCTCCGCAGCACGTCGCGGGTCGGTGCGGGCGCCTCGGGGCGGCGCGGCTCGGGAATCAGCGCGGGCTGCATGTCCTCGGCCGGCGACCGACCGTCGGCCTCGGGGTCCGCGTCCGGCTCGGTGTCCCGCTCGCGGCGCGCCTCGGCCGCGAGGCCACCCGGCCCGGCGGCGTCCTCGATCAGGTCCTTCAGCGCGGAGGCGTTGCGGCTCGGGCGGTCACGGTCGTCGTCCGGCCCGGTCGGCGTCGCCAGGGTGTCCAAGACCTCCCAGATCAGCTCCGCGTCCACCGGGTCCCGGAATCGACCCTTGATCACCAGCGATCCGTCCCGGCGACGGGTCACGTACAGCTCGTCCCACCGGTCGGCACCTTCCTCCGGCGCCGCCCCGTCGGGATCGAGATGATCGAGCAGCCGCTTCGCGACCTTCTCCAACGCGCGCGGCGGCAACCGCGTCGCCTCGTCCGCGAGGATCCGCTCCGCGTCGACCACATCCCACGGGTCCACGTTCTCGGCCTTCGACAGCCGCGCCATCGCCTTGCGGATGATCTCGACGTGGTCGTCGCCGACCAGCCCCCCGGCCATCACCCGCGCGGTGCTCGGCATCCGCACCGGCAACGGCTCACCCCGGAGCGACGGCTGCGGCGTCAGGTCCTCGGACTCGCCCACCAGCCGGCGGGCGTCCTTCAGGTCGATCCGCAACGAGTCCTGCAGCAACCGCTCCGTGGTGCGATTCCCGGTCGACACCGCCACCCCGAGCCGCTCCAGCTCCGCGACGTCCTCCAGCAACCGGTACTGCTCGCAGCGGATGCCGACCATCCGGGCATGGAGACGGTCGAGCGCCTCGCGCTCCGCCGTCCCCACACCCCTTTCGCTCATGTGTTCGATTCTAGAGCGGACCCCCGACACTGCGGGCCCGAACGGGAAATACGGCCGAGGTCAGTCCCCCGACGCGTCGGCGAGTGTGTGCACCGCGTCGGCGAAGGCGTCGGCGGCGCGGAGGCGGGCGGTCAGCGAGCGCCGGCCGGTGTCGGTGAGGCGGTAGCGGCGGGGATCGCGGGACTGGCGGGACACCAGGCGGTTGCGGGCGAGGCGGTGCAGCGTCGGTACGAGGCGCGAGAGCGGCATATCGAGGGTGGCGCCGGCCTGATCTCGCAGGCGCTCTGCGATCTCGTCGTGTCGTCGCGGGGCGTCGGCCAGCGCGGCGAGGACCAGCGCGTCGACCTGGCCCCGGTCCCGGATGCGAGCACGCGGGGCGGAGGCGCGGCGGGTCGTCGTGGTCATCAGGCCAGGATGGCCCCGCGCGACGCCCCGGCAAACGGGGCCGTTGGGCCCAGCCGGGAAGGCCGGACGGTCCATGCGGCGGGCCGTGCGGGCGCCTCGTACCCTCCGGCGCCGTGAGCAGGCACGACGTGACGGGCCGGGACGCGGTCGAGAGCGCCCTCGAGGACGCCGGAGCGCCGCGGGAGATCCGGACCTTCGACACCCCGGTCCCCTCGGCCGCCGCCGCCGCGGAGCAGCTGGGGTGCGAGGTCGGCGCGATCGCCAACAGCCTGGTCTTCACCGCCGGCGAGGAGGCCCGACCGGTCCTCGTGCTCGCGTCCGGCGCGCACCGCGTCGACCCCCGGCGCCTGGCCACCCACCTCGGCGTCGCGAAGCGTCGCGTCAAGCGCGCCGCCCCCGACACCGTCCTGCGGGCGACCGGCCAGCACGTCGGCGGGGTCGCACCGGTCGGTCACCCGACACCGCTCCCCTGCCTCGTGGACGTCGCGCTCACCGCCTACCCGACCGTGTGGGCCGGTGCCGGCGACGAGCACTCGATGTTCCCGACCACCGCCGAGGAACTCGTCGCCCTCACCGGCGGGACGCTGCTCGAGGTCGCGGACGACTGACCGCCGCCGGCGTACCGAGAACTCTATGCGGACACTGCGTCCTTTTCGTGCTTCTCTGCATATGGGCACAGCGTCCACATCTACCGCTGGTACCCATGAGCAGCACTCGCGTCGCCCTCGTCACCGGGGGCTCGGGCGGGATCGGCCGCGCGGTCGCCGAGCGGCTGGCGGGCGACGGCATGGCCGTCGGCGTGCACTACGCGGGCAACAAGGCCCGGGCGCAGGAGGTCGTGGCCGCCGTCGAGGGGGCCGGCGGCCGGGCGATCGCCGTCGGCGGCGACGTCGCGGAGCCCGCAGAGATGGAGGCGGCGTTCGACGCCGTCGAGGAGGCGTTCGGCGGGATCGACGTCGTCGTGAACACCGCCGGGATCATGGTCCTGGCGCCGATCGCGGAGCTCGACCTCGACGACCTCGACCGCATGCACCGCACCAACATCCGCGGCACCGTCGTCGTCGCCCAGCAGGCCGCCCGCCGCGTCCGCGCCGGTGGCGCGATCGTCGCGTTCTCGACGTCGGTGACGCGGCTGTCGTTCCCCACCTACGGCGCCTACGTCGCCAGCAAGGGCGCCGTCGAGGCCCTCGTCCCCGTGCTCAGCCGCGAGCTGCGCGGCCGCGACGTCACCGTCAACGCCGTCGCGCCCGGGCCGACCGGGACGCCGTTGTTCCTCGACGGCAAGACCGACGAGCAGGTCGCCGGGCTCTCGAAGGCCGCGCCGCTCGAGCGTCTCGGGCAGCCCGACGACATCGCCGAGGCCGTCGCCTTCCTCGCCGGACCCGCCCGCTGGGTCAACGGCCAGACCCTGTTGCGGGCACGCCGCCGACGAACCCGTGGCCGCCGCCTACGAGGAGCGGTACGCCGGGCTCCTGGACCAGGTCGGTGCGCGCCTCGCCGAGCTGTCGCCTCCGGACGCCGACCCCGCCGAGGTCGCCCGCGCGACCGTCCGCGTCGTCGACGCCCCCGCAGGCCGGCGACCCTTCCGCGTGCACGTGGACCCGGCCGACGACGGCGCCGAGGTCGTCAACGCCGTCGGCGACCGCGTGCGGACGGAGTTCTACCGCCGGATCGGCCTCGACGACCTGCTGCACGTCCGGACATGACCGGGAGATCGCTAGCATCGCGGTCGTGGAGGACCAGCGCCGGCCCCGGGGACGGGGCCGGCGCCCGGCCGACGAGGTGCGCGGCGAGGTGCTGGCCGCGGCGGGCGAGCTCCTGCTCGCCGAGGGCATGGCCGGCTTCACCTTCGAGCGGATCTCGGCGATCTCCGGCGCGAGCCGGACCACCCTGCACAAGTGGTGGCCGTCGCGCGGCGCCCTCGCCCTCGAGGCCTACTTCCGCTCGGTGCAGAGCACGCTCGCGTTCCCCGACACCGGCGACATCGCCGCCGACCTCACCGACCAGCTCACCGCGTTCGTCCGGCTGGTGACCCAGACGCCCGCGGGCCGGGTGATCGCCGAGCTGATCGGCTCGGCGCAGACCGACCCCGAGCTCGCTGCGGCCTACCGCGAGCACTACTCCGCGCCGCGTCGGGCGCTCGCCGTCACGGCGATCGAGCAGGCGCGCGACCGCGGCGAGCTCCGGGACGACGTCGACGCCGAAGCGGTGGTCGACCAGCTGTGGGGCGCCTGCTACCACCGGCTGCTGATCCCCGACCAGCCGCTCACCGAGGACCTGGCCCGCACGCTCGTCGCCCAGGTCGTCCGGGGCGTGGCGCGACGGTGACGAAGGTGACGGAGACGAGAACGGTGGTGCGCAACCAGGTGAAAGGAACGGCGTAGGCTGGATGGCGTCTGGATCGATCCGGTAGTCTCCGTCACGCCCCGACGTCCCCGTACACCGCGCCCCGAACGAAGGTTGCCGTGCCCGCACGCACCACCACCGCCGAATCCGAGGTCGACGCCCTCGACGTCGAGCTCGCCGAGCTGCGTCAGAATCCTCGACCGTCTCGACGGTCTGACCCACCAGGCGCGCACCCGACTGCGCCGCATCGAGCAGCACCGCGCCGGTGTCGACCCCCGATGGATCGACCGCGCCGCTCGCTGACCCCCTCCACCCGACGAGCCCGCCCCGACCTGGTCGGGGCGGGCTTCCGTGTGTTCGGGCCAGGGTGTCCGGCTCTCAGGGGGTCCGGCGCTCAGGCCGCGAGCGTCGCGTAGCGCCCCTCGCGATCGACCAGCTCGGCGTGCGTGCCGGTCTCGACGACCCGGCCGTGGTCGAGCACCGCGATCCGGTCGGCGTGCCGCACGGTCGACAGGCGGTGCGCGATGGTCAGCGTGGTGCGGTGCCGCGCGAGGTCGTCGAGCGCGAGCTGCACGGCCCGCTCGGTCTCGGTGTCGAGCGCGCTGGTGGCCTCGTCGAGGACGAGCACCCGCGGGTCGCGCAGGAGCGTGCGGGCGATGGCGATGCGTTGCTTCTCGCCGCCCGAGAAGCGGTGGCCGCGGGCGCCGACCATCGTGTCGTAGCCCTCGGGCAGCGCGGCAACGACGTCGTGGATGCGGGCCGCGCGGGCGGCGGCCTCGATCTCGGCGTCGGTCGCGTCCGGCTTGGCCGCGCGCAGGTTCTCCCGCACGGTGGTGTGCAGGAGATAGGTCTCCTGGCTGACCACCCCGACGACGCCGGCGAGATCGGCCAGGCGCAGGTCACGCAGGTCGACACCGTCGATCGTGATGCGCCCGGCGTCGGGGTCGTGGAGGCGGGCGACGAGCGCGCCGAGCGTCGTCTTGCCCGACCCGGTCTCCCCCACCAGCGCGAGTGTCGTGCCGGCGGGCACCGTCAGGTCGACGTTGTCGAGGGCGGGCCGGTGGCCGCCGGGGTGGGTGAAGGTCAGGCCCTCGATGCGCAGGTCGCCGCGGACGTCGGTCAGCGACACCGGCTCGTCCGGGTCCGCGATGTCCACCGTCAGGTCCTGGTACTCGAAGATCCGGGCGAACAGCGCCAGCGAGCTGGCCACCTGCACACCGACGTCGAGCAGCCCCGAGAGCGGCCGGAAGATCCCCGCCTGCAGCGAGGTGAAGGCGACGAGGGTGCCGATCGAGAGCGCGCCGACGGTCCAGGGCAGGCCCGCGCCGACGTAGATCAGGGCCGGGATGGCCGCGAAGACGACGCCCATCGTGGCCATGCGCCAGCGCCCGGCCAGCTGCGAGCGCAGCTCGAGGTCGGTGAGGCGCGCCGAGGACGACGTGAAGCGCTCGACGAGGGCGGGGCCGGTGCCGAGCGTGCGGTGCAGCGCGGCGGCGTCGACCGACAGGCCCTCCTCGATGGTGACGTTGAGGTCGGCGAGCTCGCGCTGGCGTGCCGCGGTCAGCTCGCGGCGCATGCGCGCGACGCGGCGGCTGACGAGCACAGCCGGCGGCAGCACGACCAGGGTGACGAGCGCGAGCTGCCAGGACAGGGCGACCATGGCGACGGCGGTGGCGACGACCGTCGTGAGGTTGGCGGCGATCGACGTCGCCGTCGACGTGACGACGGTCTGCATGCCGCCGATGTCGTTGGTGATGCGCGACTGCACCTCGCCGGTGCGGGTGCGCGTGAAGAAGCCGAGCGACTGGCGCTGCAGGTGGGCGAAGACGTCGGTGCGCAGACGGTGCATGACGCGCTGACCGACGCCGGTGGAGATCCAGGTCTGGACGACGCCGAGCGCCGCGGTGACGGCAGCGACGCCGATCATCCCGGCGGCGAGCAGGACGAGCAGGCGCAGGTCGCGCTGCGGGAGCGCCTCGTCGATGACGGCGCGCAGCAGGAACGGCGAGGCCATGGCGACGATCGACGACGCGACGATGACCGCGACGACGACGGCCAACGGCCTGCGGTCGTGACGGAACAGGCGCGCGACGCGGCGCAGGGAGACCTGGCGCGCCAGCTCGGCGTCCTCGGCACGGGTCTCACGGCTGGGTTCAGGGGGGCGGGGCAAGGGGCGACTCCTCGGTGGTGGATTGCTGAGGTAACCTCAACGTGAGGCTACAACAACAACTCACGAAGGGTATTCCCCGTGGACGACGAGCGCAGCGACGGTCCGGAGGAGGGCTCGCTCGCCGAGACGTTCTGGCAGGTCGCGCGCCGGCTGCGCCACCAGTCGCGCGAGGCGCTCGCGCCCTGGGGCGTCTCACCCTCCCAGCTCCGCGCCCTCGGCGTGCTGCTGCGCCACGGCGCCGTGCGCTCGGGCGAGCTCGCCGAGCACCTGCGGATCGCCCCCCGCTCGGCCACCGAGGTCGTCGACGCGCTCGCCGAGCGCGCCCTCGTCGAGCGCCGGCCCGACCCCGAGGACCGGCGGGCGACGCAGGTCGTCGCCACCGAGGCCGGCATCGAGCTCGGGCGCGCAGTTCAGGCGGCGCGCGCCGCCGAGGCCGATCGCGTGTTCGCGACCCTCGGCGACCACGACCGCGCCGAGCTCACCCGCCTCCTGCGCCTGCTCGCCCAGTAGGAGCGCGTCGAGAACGCCGTCCGCGATGCTTCGGTTTCCGAAGCGTTGACGCTGCCCTACCGCACGACGGCGCCGTCGAGGACCTCGCGCAGGACGACGGCGAACTCGTCGGGCTTGCCGGGGTAGCCGAACTCGCCACCGGCGAAGCCGCCGTGATGGCTCGGGAAGACCACGGGCTCCTGGCCGAGGCGCTCGGCCGTGGCCACCGACGTCCGCGCGGTGAACGTCCCGGTGGTCTCCTCGGCGACGCCGAGGACGACGCGGGCCGACGCCGCGGTGAGGGCGTCGACGTCGAGCTCGTAGTCGGTGACGGCGAGGGCGCGCTCGGACAGCAGCGGGTCGTCCCGGGACCCGTCGTCCTCGGTCGGCATGCCGAACATCGCGGGGTCGGGCGCCGGCTGGGCGAAGTACTCGTCGGTGAACTCGCCCTGCCACATCCCCAGGGCCATGAAGTGCGCCATGCCGTGCCCCCAGCCCTTCGCCTGGTAGGCGTCGCGGAACTGCTTCGCCGCGCGCTGGGTGGCCTCGGCGTCGGGCAGGACGCCGACGATCGGTGGCTCGTGGGCCACGAGCGTCACCACGTCGTCGGGGTACGCCGTCACGAGGGCGAGTCCGGCGATCGCTCCCCCGCTGCTGCCGAACACGTCCACGGGCCCGGCGCCGAGCTCCGCGATCAGGGCGTGGAGGTCCTCGGCCTGGGTCGCCGGGACGCTGGTGTCGAGGCCGTCGCTGCGGGTGCTGCGGCCGAGGCCGCGCGGGTCGTAGGCGACGACGGTGCGGTCGTCGAAGCGCGCCGCGAGGGAGCGGAAGCCGCTCGCGTCCATCGGCTGGCCGATCATCAGCAGCACCGGGTGCCCGTCGGCCGGCGGCAGCGGGCCGTAGACGTCGTAGGCGATCTCGGCACCCGATGTCGACAGGACGTGCGTCTCCACCACGACTCCTCAGCACTGGAAGTACGAAAAGAGGACTATTCGGTTGCAGCGTAGTGGGAACCCGGGGCGGCGCGTCAAGCAACCGTCGCCGAGCGCCCGCGCGATCGCGGTGATAGGTCTGCGCCCATGGCGGACGCCCCGAGCACCATCGTCACCACCCCGGAGCAGGAGCGTCTGCGCACCGAGGTGCGGGAGCTGTGTGCGCGGTTCCCCGATGAGTACTGGCGGGAGCGGGACCGGGCGCGGGAGTACCCGGAGGCGTTCGTCGACGCCCTGACCGAAGCCGGCTACCTCGCGGTGCTCATCCCTGCCGAGTACGGCGGAGGTGGGTTGGGGATCACCGAGGGCTCGATCGTACTGGAGGAGATCAACCGCTCCGGCGGGCATTCGGCGGGCTGCCACGCGCAGATGTACACCATGGGGGCGCTGCTCAAGCACGGCTCGCAGGCCCAGAAGCAGACCTATCTGCCGGCGATCGCGGACGGGTCGTTGCGGCTGCAGGCGTTCTCGATCACCGAGCCCGAGGCCGGGTCGGACACCACCGACATCGCCACCACCGCGACCCGGGACGGCGACGACTATGTGATCAGCGGGCACAAGAACTGGACCAGCCGTATCGAGCAGTCCGACCTCGCCCTGGTGCTGGCCCGCACCGCGCCGCGGTCCGAGGATCCGGGCGAGCGGACCCGGGGGATCAGCCTGTTCCTGGTCGACCTGCGCGAGGTCCGGCGTGAGCAGCCGGAGGCGTTGGCGGTGACGCCGGTGCGCACGATGTTCAACTACGCCACCAACGAGGTCCGCTACCAGGGCATGCGGGTGCCGGCCTCGGCGCTGATCGGCGAGGAGGGCCACGGGTTCCGCTATGTGCTCGACGGGTGGAACGCCGAGCGGATCCTGCTCGCGGCCGAGGCCGTGGGCGATGGCTACTGGTTCATCGCCCGGGCCAGCGCCTACGCCAACTCCCGGGAGGTGTTCGGACGTCCGATCGGGGCGAACCAGGGGGTGCAGTTCCCGCTGGCCCGCGCCTACGGGCAGGTGACCGCGGCGGACCTGATGCGCTACCGGGCGGCAGCGCTGTTCGACGCCGGCGAGAAGTGCGGCGAGCAGGCCAACCTGGCCAAGCTGCTGGCCAGCGAGGCCAGCTGGCAGGCCGCCAACGCCTGCCTGGACACCCACGGCGGCTACGGGTTCGTCGACACCTGGGACGTCGAGCGCAAGTTCCGCGAAACCCGCCTCTACCAAGTGGCGCCGGTCAACAACAACCTCGTGCTCGCCTACCTCGGCCAGCACGTCCTCGGCCTGCCCCGGTCGTACTAGACCGGCGAGCCGCGGCGTCAGCGCTGCTGGGCGCGCCGGGCCGCGGCGATGACCTCGGCGAGCGCGCCGTGGAGGTCGCGCAGCTCGGGGAGCTCCATGTCGAGGCGCTCGACGATCGCCGGCGGGATCTGCTCGGCCTGCGCGCGCAGCGCGACGCCCGCCGGGGTCAGGCGCACGGCCAGCGAGCGCTCGTCGCCCGGGTCGCGCTCGCGGGTGAGGTAGCCGGCGGCCTCGAGGCGCTTGAGCAGCGGCGAGAGCGTGCCGGGGTCGAGCTCGAGCCGGCGGCTGAGCTCCGTCACCGACAGCGGCGCGTCCTGCCAGAGCGCGAGCATGACGAGGTACTGCGGGTGCGTGAGGTTCATCGGCTCGAGCAGCGGCCGGTACACCGAGATCACGGTGCGTGCCGCGACCGCGAGCGCGAAGCAGACCTGGTTCTCGAGGGCCAGGGGATCGAGGTCCTCCAGTGCGGTGTCGCCCATCCCACATCTCCTCGTCGCCGGTTCGTGGTCATAATACTGGTGTGCAAACCATTGGTGCACCAACAATGGAGTCCGATGTGACCGTCCGCCGCCCGAACCCCCTGCAGTGGCTCTGGTACGCCTACGGCGGGTCGTTGCCGGCGCGGTACGCGCCGTGGGTGCTGCGCGACACCACCTGCCGCACGTGGTGGCTGCGCCACATCCTGCGCGCGGTCGTGCAGATCGCCCCGTTCGTCATCGCGATCGTCGTGTTCGTCCCCGGTCCGCTCTGGCTGCGCCTCATGTGCTCCCTGGGCGGGGCGATCATGGGTCTGATCTTCTCGATCGGCTACCTGCACGAGACCGCCGAGCACCGCCTGGTCAAGGCCGGTTACCCGGCGGGCACCGGGCCCGCGACGCGCGCCGAGCGCACGGCCGACAAGGACGCCGCGGCGGCCGAGCGCTACGCCGCCCGGTACCGGACCCCGCCGGGCGCCTGACGGGCCACGGACCTGACGGCCCCGGGCACACTGGGCACGTGACCACGCCCGACATCCCCGACGGGGACGACCCCGACACCGACGACGACACCGTCTTCGAGCAGCTCGACGAGGCCGAGTCCCTCGACAACCCCGACCTCGACGACCCGCTCGACGAGGGCGTCTCACCGAACGAGCAGCCCTGGGGCACCACCGCCTGGGGCGTCACACCCGAGGAGGAGAAAGAGGGCGAGCCGCTGGCCGACCGCCTGCGCCGCGAGGTGCCCGACGACGAGGACACCGACGACGGCGACGGTCTCGGCGACGAGTCCGACACCGACGGCGAGCTGCGCGACGACGAGGTCGGCGACGAGCGTTCCGGACGGCTCGTCCTCAGCGACGACGGCGAGGACTTCTTCGCCGAGGACGTCGGCGTCGACGGCGCCGGGGCGAGCGCCGAGGAGGCCGCGATCCACCTGGTCGACGACGACCGCTGACGTGCGCTCATGCGACGAGGCGCACGACCTCGTCGGCCACGCCCCACGACACGGTGACGCCCACCCCGCCGTGGCCGTAGGCGTGGACGACGCCGCGGTCGTCGACCTCGACCCGCGGTGACGGCCGCACCGGGCGCCACCCGACCTCCCGGCCGAGCACCGGGGCGTCGGCGAGGCGCGGCTCGACGGCGATCGCGCGGGCGAGGATCTCCTCGGCCACCTGCGCGTCGGGCGTCTCGTCGTCCGGCGGCAGGGCCGCGCCGCCCACGACGACGCGGCCGGGGTGCGGGAAGACGTTGGTCCAACGCGGGCCGGCGACGACCTCCATCGTGAACTCCTCGATCCCGGCATCGGCGAGCACGACGTGGACGCCGCGCACCGCGGTCACCGTCGGGTCCCCGGCGAGCACCCCGGCCCCGCTCCCCGCGGTGTTCACCACGACGCGTCCGGGCTCCGCGATGTCGGCGAGGTCGGTGACGTGCCGCTGCTCGACGACGACCCCGAGCCGCGCGGCCCGGTCCGCCAGGTGGGCGAGGTAGGTCGGCATGTCGGCGAACGGGAGGGTGACGGCCATGCCGACGCGGCCCCGCGTCTCGTCCGGGCCGAGCGCCCGGAAGTCCGGCAGCGCCCGGGCCCACGGCGGCAGTTCGTCGGCGACGTCGACGTGGATCCGGCCGTGGCGCCGGTGGATGCCGGTCGCGGGGTCCTCGGCAAGCGCCTCGAAGACCGGGGTGGAGCGCTCGGTCCACGCCGTCAGCGGGTCGTCGGGGCCGGCACCACTGATCCCGAGCATGGCGCCGGCCGCCACGGACGTCGTGTCCTCCACCGCCCGGTCGGTGAGCACCCGGACCCGGTGACCCGCCTCGGCCAGCCGGATCGCGCTCGACAGGCCGATCACTCCGGCCCCCACCACCACGACGTCGCTCATGGTCGACATCATCGCGTCCCCGGGCGGGACGCGGCTTGGACGAATCCGATCACCGCGCGAGCTCCGAGAGCGTGACCGTCGCGAGGCCCCCGCGCGAGGTCCTCGCGAGCAGGGCGTCCACGGTGGAGGCCACCGCCTGGCGTCCCGGGCCCTCGTGCAGGACGACGACGGCGCCGCGCCGGACCACCGCGTTCAGCCACCGCGCGGTCCCCGCCGTCCCGGCGCCGGCCCCGGCGACCGCCACCGCGCTGCCGAGCACGGCGTGCAGGCCCTCCTCCTCGGCGATCGCGAGGTGCTCCGCCGTCGGCCACCCGGAGCCCGGCCGGAACCACCGCACCGGGCCGTGCGCCTCCAGCGTCCGCTGCGAACGTCGCAGCGAGTCCCGGAACTCCTGCTCCTCCAGGCGCCAGCTGGGCTCGTCGCGCCAGGTGTGGTTCCCGAGCTCGTGGCCCTCCCCCACGAGGCGGGCGACGAGGTCGGGGTGGCGCTCGGCGCGCTCGCCGAGGAGGAAGAACGTCGCGTGGGCGCCCCGCCGCGCGAGCACGTCCAGCAGGGCCGGGGTGGTCGACGGGTCGGGCCCGTCGTCGATCGTCAGGGCGAAGCGCGGCGCCCGCGTCGGGACGTGGAACAGCACCCGCCCGCGCAGCACCGGGCGGATCGCACGTGCGAACGGAGCCACGGGTTGATCCAACTCCTACAGGGGCACTGGGGCGGTATGAGCGAAGCGAGCCGGGTGTGGCGGGTGGACGTCGACGGCAGGGAGTACGAGATCGAGGTCGACCACAGCACGTGGTCCGGCGGCATCGAGGTGCGCCGGAACGCCGAGGTGGTCGCGACCGGCCGGTTGTGGCTCACCGCGAAGCGCTTCGAGGTCCCGATCGGCAGCAGCACGGCGCTGGTGGAGGTCGAGTCCGCCTACGCCGGGTTCGCGGCCCGCAGCGAGCTGCACCTCGACGGGCGGTACGTCGAGCCGTTGCGTGGCTGAACCCGCCCGCTCACTCGCCCCGGAACGTCGCCTTCCCGTGGCCCTGCTCGACGAACGACGCCATCGCGTTCTGCAGGTCGGCGGTGGCGAACAGCTGCCCCGCGGCCCCCGGCGTCACCCGGTGGGCCGCCTCGAGGCCGCTCTCCGCGAGGTGGCGCAGGATCTCCTTGGTGGCCGCGTGCGCCTTCGTCGGGCCGGCGGCGAGGGAAGCCGCGAGTTCCCGGGCGGCGTCGTCGAAGCCCTCCTCGGGCAGCAGCCGGTCGACCACGCCCCAGCGCTCGAGCTCCTCGGCGCCGAAGCGTCCGGCGGTCATCACCAGCAGCCGCGCGCGTCCGGGGCCGGCGCGCTCGGCCAGGCGCTGCGTGCCGCCCATGGCCGGGGTCAGGCCGACGGTCGCCTCGACGAGCCCGAACGAGGCGCGCGGGCTCGCGACGATGAGGTCGCACGCGAGGGCCACCTCGAACGCCCAGGTCAGCGTCAACCCGTGCGCGGCGAAGACCGTCGGGAAGGGCAGCCGGTGGATCCGCCGGCCGAGGTCCACGAGCTCGTCGAAGTATCGGGTGCCGGCGTCGACCTCGCCGGCCTGCGCCAGGGGGTGGAAGATCTGCTTGACGTCGACGCCGCCGCTGACGACCTTGCCCTCGGCGCGCACCAGCGCCGCGCGGGGCCGGGCACGCTCCAGCTCGGAGACGGCGTCGCGCAGCGCCTCGTGCAGGGCCTGGTCGTAGAGGTTCAGCGGCGGGTGGTCGACGGTCACGAGGGCCAGGCCTGCGCCATCGACATCGACCGTCACGGGGCGGGTCGTCATGACCGGAGAACCTGCCCTACACGCGCCGGCCGAGCAGCGCGAGCAGCTCGTCGCGGGCCGTGCCGCCGGTGGGGGGCACCGGCTCGCCCCACAGGCCCGCGCCGGTGAGCATGATCGGGTCGCTGCGGATGTAGGCGAGCGCGCGGTCGACGCCGACCTCGTCCGTCGACTCGTCGAGCCCCGCCCCGCGCGCGAGGTCCCACTCGTGCACGGTCAGGTCGAGCAGCATCTGCTCGGCGTACTCCCCGACCGGGAGCCACCCGAACGACGTGTGCACCTGGGCGGCGTGCCCGTCGATGGCGGTCCACAGGGGCCGCGACCGGGCGACGGCCCGCCGCCACGCCCCGGGCGGATCGCCCTGCAGCAGGTCGCCCCCGTACCGGTCGCCGACCTCGTCCATCGGCGTCCCGGCCAGCACGTGCGGTGCCCAGAGGTGCTCGAAGCAGAGGTGGGCGACGAGATCGCGCACCGACCACGCGCTGCACGGCGTCGGGGCGTCCCAGGCGCCGGCGGCGTCGGCGTTCCGGACCCGGGTCGTGAACCGGTCGATGGCGGCGGGCACCAGGACGCGGGGATCAGCGCTGTGGGGATCGTCGCTGGGGGGATCGTCGCTGGGGGGATCGTCGCTGGGGTGATCGGCCATGGGCACGACCCTCCTCGCCGGCACCCGCGTCTGGGAAGCTCACCGGCGATGGCCGACGTGCACGACGTCCGTCGACTCGCCCTGGGGCTCGACGGCGTGGAAGAGATCGACAGCGACGGCTTCGACTTCCGCGTGGACGGTCGGGGCTTCGTCTGGTCGTACCCGGACCGCAGCGGCGGGCGCCGCGTGCTGCGCATCGACGTGGCCGTGCTGTTCGTCGGCGACGAGGCCGAGCGACAGGCGCTGCTGCTCGGCGAGCCCGACCTGTTCTTCTCGACCCCGAACTACGAGGGGTTGCCGCTGGTGATGCTGCGTCTGGAGAAGGTGGACGTCGCGCGGCTGACCGAGCTGGTCACGGACGCCTGGCTGATGCGCCGCGAGCGCTGAGGTCCGGCCCGGGCGGGAGGCACGCCGTCATCCGCACCGTCGTCCCGTCCCCCGGGTCGCTGTGGATCTGCACGAGGTCGCACAGCTGGTGGGCGAGGCTCAGGCCGTACCCCCGACCCTCGGCGGGTCCGCTGCGGTGCCGCCCGACGAGGGGGTCGGCGATCCACCCGCTGTCCTGCACCTCGCACACGACCGCGGCGGGCTCCCCCGCGCCCCGGGCCGGCTCCCGCGTCCACAGCGCGAGCAGGCCCGGGCGCCCGGTGTGCACCACGGTGTTCACCGCGACCTCGTAGGCGGCGAGGCTCAGGTCGGCGGCGCGGTCCTCGTCGAGCCCGGCGCGCAGCGCGTGCTGGGCGACGGCCCGGCGCACCACCCGCGGCCCGTCCGGCGCGCCGAACACCAGCGTCTCGCCGACCTCCTCGGGCTCGGCGAGCGGTCCGCTGACCCACTGCGCGAGCTCCGCGGGATCCGCGTAGTGCGTGCTCGCCGAGGTGGCGCCCCGCTCGAGGATGACGGGGTGCGTGCGCTCCGCGTCGGCCACCACCGCCGGTGCGAGGGCGGTGGTGTCATACGGGCAGAGGACCGTCGCGGGCCGGTCCGCCAGCGCGACGTTGATCAGCGCCTCGTGCTGCACCGCCGCGGTGTACTCCGCCGGGCTGCGGCCGGCCCAGATCGGCTCGCCGATGATCCGCACGCGGTGGCGGCCGGCGTGCTCGTCCACGAACGCCCGCAGCACGCCGGCGATGATGCGCCCGGGGTTGCGGCCGGCGACGGTCATGTCGTGGAAGACGACGTCGGAGGCCTGCGGGCCCAGCGCGGCGTGCACGAGGTCGAGCCGGTCCGGCGGCGCCGCCATCATCACCGGCTCACCGGCGTGGAGCCCCTCACGCAGGAACGGGACGGTGCCGGCGAGGTAGGCCTCGTCGTCGGCGTAGAACAGGGCGGGATGGACCAGCGTGTCGGCGCAGCCCTGACGGTGCCGTCCGTGCTCGTCGTCCGCGCTCATCGTCGCCATTCCGGCCGTCGGCTCCCCTGACGGTCGACATCCTGCCTGGTCCGGACCCTGAGTACCGCCTCCACCCGGCGCTTTCCACCCGGATACCGGCGTCCGGCGCAGCCGTAGCGGTGGATGCCCGAGGTGCTTCCCCCGACCGCACCAGCCGAGCACACTGCCCGTGTGGAGGACGAGGGGACGCTGCGGGTCGGCTCGGCGCTGCCCGACCCACCCTTCGAGCTCGACGGGCCGGAGGGTGGCGCCGTCGGTTTCGACCCGGCCGTCATGCAGGCGATCGCCACGGCGCTGGGCCGGGAGCTCGTGCTCGTCCGCTACGCGGCCGACGACTTCGACGGCATCTTCGCGGGTCTCGACCGCGGCGACTACGACGTGGTCGCGTCTGGCGCGACGATCACCGAGCACCGCCGCACCCTCGCCCGCTTCTGCCGGCCGTCCGTGCGCTCCGGGCAGAGCCTCGTCGTCGACCACGACCGGAACCCGGACCTGCACGGTGTCGACGACCTCGCCGGGCGCACCGTCGGGGTGCAGCACGGCAACACCTCCGAGCCGGTGGCCGACGAGCTCGCCCGCTCCGGGCGCATCGCCGGGGTCCGCCGCTACGCCTACCGCGACATCCTCGTCGCGCTCGACGACCTCGCCGCCGGCCGGATCGACGCGTTCATGAAGCTCGAACCCGTGATGCGGTGGCTGACCCGCGACCGGCCGTCGCTGGCCGTGGTGCAGACCGGGATCACCCGGGAGGAGCTGGGCGTGGCCGTGCGGCGGGACGACGCCGGGCTCGCCGGGCGCATCGACGACGCCCTCGACGGGCTGCGCGCCGACGGCACGCTCGCCCGCCTCGGACGGCAGTGGCTCGGCACCGGCGAGCCGGGCACAACGACGTCCGTGGTGTGAGCTGTCGTCCGGGCTACCGCCGGCCCTTGCTCTGCCAGTAACCCGGGCCGGGGGTGTCGACGGTGTGGCGCCGGCTCTTCGCGTTCCACGACCAGCGTCCCGCGCCGAGTCCCCAGCTCACGCCGTCGGGCCCGGCGTGGAGCCGGACCGGACCGAGCCGGAACGTCCGCCGCAGGTGGTGGCGAGGGTGGACGTGGGGTAGCAATCGGAATCCCATGGAGCCTCCTTCGTCGTCAGGACAACGGCTGCCCCTCGGACGGAGTTCCCGAACGCCGCTAAACAGACGAATCGGTCAGGCGAACAGGTGCCCACGTACGAGACCCCCGTGCACGGTGCGGACGGACACGACGACCCACGCAGCGAGCAGCAGCACCGGGGCCGCCCGCTGACCGGGCCGTCGGAGGACCTCGTGCGGATCGCGACCGGGTCGGGCTGAGACCGACCATTTCTCGGGGCGCCTCCCTACGATCATGGCCATGACCGGCGACCTCGCCTCCCGGGTCGCCGGGCCCGTCCTGCGACCCGGGGACGACGGCTACGCGGGCGAGCTCGCGGGCTTCGACCTGGCGGTCAGCCAGCGCCCCGCGGTCGTCGTCGGCGCGACCGGGGCCGCCGACGTGATCGCGGCAGTGCGGTACGCCCGTGACGCGGGGCTCGCGGTCGGGGTGCAGGCGACCGGACACGGCATCACCGTCCCCGCCGACGACGCCCTGCTGATCACCACCCGGCGCGCCGACGCCGTCCGCGTCGACCCGTCCGACGGCACCGCGTGGATCGAGGCCGGCGCGCTCTGGAGCCGCGTGCTGCACGAGGCGGCGCCGTTCGGCCTGGCCCCGCTCGCGGGCTCCGCGCCGGCGGTCGGTGCCGTCTCCTACACGCTCGGCGGCGGGATCGGGGTGCTCGGCCGGCGCTGGGGGTTCTCCGCCGATCACGTGCGCCGCCTCGACGTCGTCACCGCCGACGGCGTCCCGCGTCGCGTGACGGCAGAGGACCACCCGGACCTGTTCTGGGCGCTGCGCGGGGGCGGAGGGAACGTCGGGGTCGTCGCCGGGATGCAGGTCGGGCTCGTCGAGCTCGCCGAGGTCTACGGCGGCGGGCTGTTCTTCGCGGGCGAGGACGCCGGGGCGGTCCTGCCCGCCGTGGTCGACGCCTGCCGCGAGGCCCCCGACGAGGTCAGCCTGTCGGTGGCGATGGTGTCGTTCCCCGACCTCCCCGCCGTGGGCCCGTTGCGCGGCCGGTGGTCGTGCTGGGTGCGGGTCACCTCGTCGGGCACCCCGGCGCGCTGCGAGGAGGTCATCGCGCCGATCCGTGCGGCGGCGACCCCGTTCCTGGACACGGTGCGGACCATGCCCGTCACCGACCTCGGGACGATCCACAACGACCCCGTGACCCCGACGGCCACGAACGGCCACTCCCTGACGCTGCACAGCGTCGACGCCGACACCGTGGCGGCGCTGCTGCGCCACGCCCGACCCGACACGCCCTTCGTCATCGAGGTTCGCCAGCTCGGTGGCGCGCTGGCCCGCGAGCCCGCCGTCCCGAACGCGGTCGGGCACCGCGGAGCGGTCGCCTCCCTCTACGTCACGGCCTACCCGCACCCCACCGGACCGTCGGCGTCCGACGGCGCCGCGGAGCGGGCCCTGCTCGCCGACCTCGCGCCGTGGAGCGACGGCGGGGCGCTCGTCAACTTCCTCGCCGGCGCCCACGTCAGCACCGCCGACGTCCGCGCCGCCTACGAGCCCGACCTCTGGGACCGCCTCGTCGAGATCAAGACGGCCTGGGACCCGGACAACGTCTTCCGGATCAACCACAACGTCCCGCCGGCGCGGCAGGACGCCGGGGTCACGCCGCCGTCGCCTGCACGACCTGGGAGCGGTAGCTCTCGATGATGTCCATGAACTCGCGGTGCTCGGCCGCCGGGACGCCCAGGAAGTTCAGGGTCGCCGCGATCTCCATCGCGACGGCGTCGAAGCCCGCCTCGTCGATCGCCAGCTCGTCGTGGGCCTTCACCATGTCCTCGCCGACGTAGCACTTCGGCCCGCCCGTGGCCTCGATCGACCACGCCGTCACGAGGAACTTGTAGCCCGGGGCGTTCGCCGCGACCCCGTGGTGCGCGTGGACGGCCGGGTTCGCGTTGACCGCGGCGTTCTCGAAGAGCCGGTCGACCAGGACGTCGACGGCGCCGGAGATGCCGTAGACGCCGCCGAGACGGTCGAAGAGGGTCTGTTCAGCCATGACCGGGTCCTCCCCCGAGGTGACCGCCGGTGACGTGGTGGCCCGGCGGCATGATCACGCTCACTGTCGTCGACGGGCCGGTCCGCGGTCAATGGTGCACAACCAATTACCGTCCGGCCGGGACCTCGGCGGGCAGGTCGCGGGCCTGCGCCGCATCCCGGTGCCGCAGAAGCATGCGTCGCCCCACCAGCACCCCGACCCCGGCGATCAGCATCGCGACGGCCGCGACGATCCACGCCGCCGCGAAGGAGATCCCGGTGGCGAGCAGCCCGAACCCGACCGGGCCGAGGCACCCGCCCGCGTACACCCCGACCTGCACGATCGCGGTGGCCGCCGCCGGGGCGGAAGGGTTGAGGCGCACGACGGCGAACTGCAGCAGACCGGGCCACGACCAACCGAGACCGAAGCCGAGCACGGTGCCGACGACCAGGGCCACCGACCCCGGCACCGCGAGCAGGAGCACCCCGGCGGCGCCGAGGAGCAGGGAGCCGGCGACCACCGCGACGTGGCCGCCCGCGCGCCGGTCCGCGAGCCAGCCGTGCAGCATGCGCATCACGACGGCGACGACGCTGCCGAGCGTCAGGACGAGGCCCGCGAGGCCCGAGGCCACGCCCTGGTCGACCGCGGAGGCCACCAGGAAGATGCTCAGGCCGGTGGAGCTCGCGGCGCCGAGCCCCGCCGCGACCCCGACCACGGCCAGGGCCCTGGTCGCGCGGTCCGCCTTCCCGGCGGCCGAGCGCTCCTCCGGGCCGGACCCGCGGGGCGCGACGGCCAGGGCACCGATCGCCATCCCGGCCGCGATCACGTACGCCCAGCGCCACCCGACGGTCAGGCCCACGGCGGGCACGGCCAGGCCCGCGAGCAGCGTCGCCAGCGGGACGCACGCCTGCTTGACCCCGAACGACAGCCCGAGGCGGCGGGCCGGCATCGCCCGGGCCAGCGTGAGGTTCGTGCTGAGCTGGCCCATGACGTTGGTCCACGCCCCGAGCAGCACGATCGCCACGACGGCCGCGTAGCTGCGCGCGAGGGCCGCGATCAGCAGCATCGAGATCGCGGCGCCCACCAGCGCGATCCGGCTGGTGCGCCGCGAGCCGAGCTTCTCGACCAGCTTCCCCACCGGGAGCGACACCAGCGCCGACACCCCGAAGTACGCCGAGACGATGAGGCCGAGCGCCGCCGGGTCGAAGCCCAGCTCGGCGCCGACCTGCACCGAGAGCGCGCCGAGCAGGAAGATCGGCAGCACCGTCGCGGTGGTGATCGCGACGGCACCGGACCCGACGCGCACCGCCGACTGTTCGGTCTGCACCGACTGCCCCGACTGCTCTGCCATCGTGAGCAACGCTAACCGAATCGCGCGCTCCGCGGCCTGGCAGGCGCACGGGTCACACCGCGGCGGTGCCGATCAGCCCCTTGCGCGTCACGAGCCCGGCGAGCTCCTGCTCGGACAGGCCGTCGGTGCCCTCCGGGCGCCGCGGCACCACCATGTAGCGCGTCTCGGCGCTCGCGTCCCACACGGTGACGCGCACGGCGTCGGGCAGCTCGAGGCCGAACTCGCGCAGGACCCCGCGGGGGTCACGCACCACCCGCGACCGGTAGGCCTCGCTCTTGTACCAGGTCGGCGACGGGCCGAGCAGCGCCACGGGATAGCACGAGCACAGCGTGCAGACGACGACGTGGTGCTCGTCGTCGGTGTTCGCGACGGCGACCAGCGGCTGCACCTGCAGGCCCGCCGCCATCGACATCCCGAGCTCCTCGATCGCGGTGCTCGCGTTGGCCAGCAGGCGCTCGCGGAAGCCCGGATCGACCCAGGCCCGCGCGACGATCGCCGCGCCGTTGGCCGGGGAGCCGCCGGCGGCGAACGCGTCGATGCGTTCGTCGAGCTCGCCGTCCGCCAGCCACCCGCGCTCCTCCAGCAGCGTCTCCACGTGCCGGACCCGCGCGGCGAGCGGTCCGTCGTCGTGCGTGGTGGTCATCGTGGGTCCCCCTCCAGATCAGCGGGTTCCAGGTAGTCCTCCCACAGCTCGACGATGACGGCGTGGTCGCGCCCGTCCTCGCTGGGGCCGAAGAGGTCGGCGGCCCGGAACCGCACCTGGTGCACGGCCCGCGGGGCGGAGTCGAGACCCTGCGCGCGCTCGTCGGCCAGCGGGTGCCGCCCGCAGGTGCCGACGATCTCGCCGCACACCCCGCGCGCGTAGCGCGGCAGCCGGGTGTGCCCTGGCGGGTCGGCCGTGCGGGTCCGGACGCGGTCGCCCGGCGCGAAGCGATCAGCCACCGGCGAGCTCCTCCGGCGTGGCGATCCCCTTCTCCGCGAGCAGCGTGGTGATCGCGTGGAACCACTTCTCGTAGTACGAGGACGCCAGGTACTCCGCAGGCGGCATCCGCTCGATGGCGTCGCGGAACTCGTCGAGGTTGTAGACACCGCGGCGCAGCAGCACCCCGTTGAGGGCGAAGACGTGCGCCTCCCAGTCGGCGTGGAAGGCCGGCTCGTCGGGCTCCTCGATCACGGCCGGGAACCCGACCATCCCGCCCACGTCGTTGATGCGGCTCACACGGCGTTCCTACCGCAGACGGAGCCGGATGTGAGGGCCGAGATGTGAGGGCCGAGATGTGAGGAAGGGCCGAGATGTGAGGGGCCCAGAAATACCGAAAGGCTGTGACCCCGCGGGTATGAGGCGCGGGATCACAGCCCGGCAGGGCGGACGCGCACCCTGACGGCGGCGTCCGACCAGGCCAGTCCGGAGAAGATTCTCCGGGAAGGCTGGGGAAGATCAGGCGGGGCGGACCGAGTCCGCCTGGGGGCCCTTGGCGCCCTGGCTCGACTCGAAGCTCACCCGCTGGTTCTCCTCGAGGGAGCGGAAGCCGCCACCCTCGATGGCCGAGTAGTGGACGAAGACGTCCTTGCCGCCGTCATCCGGGGCGATGAAACCGAAGCCCTTTTCGGCGTTGAACCACTTGACTGTGCCGTCGGACATGCATCCTCTTTTTCAGGTCGGACAGAGCGGGCCTCGCCCGCTCTCGAGCGTTGCCCGATCCACTCAAGGCACGGCACGGAGATGTGGCGAGCTGTGCGAGCGGGTCGATGTCAACATGATCCACGAAGCTCAGAGCACAGCGAGGACTACGAGACGGCAACGGGATGAACGTATCAGAGCCGTTCGGCGCCGTCGGTGGCCCCGGGCGCATCGGTCGGCAGGGAGTCGGCGGGGACCGGAACGTGACGCCCGTCATGCACCGCGCCGTACGATCACCCGGGTGAGCACGCGCCCCCTCCGGCTTCGGCTGATCGGCCGATTCCGGGTGGAGGGCGTACCCGACGGGGCGGTCCCCGCCGGGCAGGCGGAGCGGCTCCTGTGCATCCTCGCCGCCCATCACGGCCGCTTCCTGCCCACCACCGTGCTGACCGACCTCCTGTGGCGCGATCGGCAGCCCGCGGAGCCTGCGCGCAACCTCGCCGCGCTGGTCAGCCGCCTGCGGCGGTCGCTGGGACGCGACCGGTTGGAGGGCGATCCGCGGGCCTACCGGCTCGTGCGCGACGACACGACGGTCGTCGACGTCTCCGAGGCGCTCGACCTGGTGACCACCGCCGAGCGCGAGCTCACGCAGGGGCTGCGGGCCCTCGCCGCGATGAGCGCCGAGGTCGCCGAGGGACTGCTGACCGCGGGCGTCCCCCTGACCGGTGAACCGGACGCCGACTGGGTCGACGCGCTCCGCGTGTCGGTCGCCGGCGCGCTCTCCCGCGCCCGCACCTGCCGCTGGACCGCCGCCCTCGACCTCGGCGACCTCGAGACGGCGGTCGACGAGGCGTCCCGGGCCCTCGCCGACAACCCCCTGGACGAGCCCGCCGCCCGGGCGCTCATGACCGCCCACCAGCGCCGCGGCGCGCACGCGGACGCCCTCGGCGCGTACGAGGACCTGCGACGCCACCTCGCCGCCGACCTCGGGACCGATCCCTCACCGAGCACGCAGGAGGTCTTCCTCGCCGTGCTGCGCCACGGGTCGGAGGCGCCCGCCGCCGAGCCCGAGCCGGCCCCGGGCGCGACTCCGGCCTCCGCCCCGGAACCGTCGCCGCTCATCGGCCGGGAGTCCGAGCTCGCGGTGCTCTCCCGGGCCTGGTCGGCGGCGGCGCGGGGCCGGGGCGGCCTGGTGCTGGTCACCGGCGAGGCGGGGATCGGCAAGAGCGCGCTCAGCCAGGCGCTGCGCGTCGAGGCCCGGCGCAGCGGGGGGCTCGTCGCGGCGGTGCGGTGCTCGGGCGCGGAGCGGTCGCTCTACCTCCAGCCGCTCGCCGAGGCGGTGCGCGACATCGTCGTGCGACTGGCGCCCGGGGCCGGTGACCTGCTCTCGGAGCGCGAACGCGCCGCGCTCGCCGACCTCGTCGGCGAGGTGGCGTCGCACCGGGCGCCCGCCCCGTCGCACTCCGAGCTGCGCCGGCGGCGCACGCTCGAGGCGATGGCGGAGCTGTTCGGCCAGGTCGGCGAGACGCGCCCCCTGCTGCTCGCCGTCGAGGACCTCGAGCACGCCGGGCAGACGACGATCGAGGCGCTGCACGTCCTCGCCACCCGCCTGGCCACCCGCCGGGTGCTGATCGTCGCGACCGAGCGGACCGCCGAGTCGGCCGGCGCCTCGGAGACGCTGCGCGACGTCGCCACCGTCCTCGACGTCGGGCCGCTGTCCCGGGACGCGTTGCGTGCCCTGCTCGCGGGTGCCGGGCGGGAGCAGGACCTCGAGCGCTTCTCGTCCTGGACCGGGGGCTCGCCGCTGCTGGTCAGCGAGCTGCTCCGCCACCCCGAGACCGGCGCCGCCGGATGGGACGCGGCGGCCGACGACCCGACCGCCCCGGCCATCCCCGGCTCGCTGCAGGAAGCCCTGTCGCGCCGGCTCGCCGCGACGGCCGAGGACGTCACGGTGCTGCTGGCCCAGGCCGCCGTGCTCGGGACGTCGTTCGGGCTCGACGAGGTCGCCGCGCTGAGCGGGGTGGGCGTCGAGGAGTGCGCGCACCGGGCCGGACGCGCGACCCGGGCCGGGTTCCTGCTCACCGACGGCGCGAGCTACCGCTTCGCCAACGACATCGTGCGCCGGATCGCCTACGAGTCCGCTCCCCTGCCGGTGCGCGTCAGCAGGCACCGGCGCGCGGCGATCCTGTTCGCCGACCGGCCGGAGGCCGCGGCCGCCCACCACGCCGCGGCCGGCGACCACGCGGCCGCGGCCCGGTCGTGGATGGCCGCGGCGGACGCCGCGCACATGGTCTTCGCCCACCAGGAGGCCGACAAGCTCCTCACGGCCGCCCTCGGCGCCGCGGACCGGGCCGGCGACCGGACGCTGCGCGCCACGCTGCTGGTGCGCCGCGGCGGGGTGCGCGCCGACCTCGGGCACCACGAGGACGCGCGCGACGACCACGACGAGGCGCTCGCCCTCGCCCGTGACCTCGCCGACGAGGAGCTCGAGGCGCGCGCCCTGGAGGGTCTCGGCTGGACCGCGCTGTGGGCACGCGACGCGCTGGGCGCCGTGGACCTCGCGGAGCGCGCCGGGCACCTCGCCGAGTCGGCCGCGGCGGCGCCGGGCGCGCGCCGCAGCTCGCTGCTGCTGCTCGGGCGCGTCCGGCACTGGGACGGCGACTACACGGGAGCGACGCACGCCTACCAGCAGGTGCTCGCCGTCGACGCCGACGACGCCACGAGCGCGGTCGCCATGGCCTACCGGGGCGCGCTCCTGCAGCACATGGACCGTTTCGCCGAGGCCCGCGCGGTGCTCGAGCGGGCGGTGGCGCTGTGCACGCGCACCGGCGAGTTCCGCACCCTGCTGCAGAGCCTGTTCTTCTGCGGGCTGGCCCGGGGGGACGTCGGCGACCTCGCCGGCGCGCTGCGCTCGCTGGACCGTGCCCGGCGGCTCGTCGACGAGGCGGGCGTCAGCTACTACCGCGCCGGGATCGAGACGACGACGTCCTGGCTGTGGCAGGAGCTCGGCGACGTCGGCCGGGCCCGGGAGCACGCCGAGGAGGCCGTCGAGCTGGCGAGCCGCGGCGGCGGGGCCCTCGAGCTGGAGCAGGGCCTGCACGCCCTGCTGGCCCTCGCCGACTGCGACCTCCTGGCGGGCCGGGACGACGACGCCGGCGCGCGGGTCGAGGCCGCCGCGCCCCTGCTCGACCGTCCCCTGCCCTTCCGGCCGCGGGCGGCGATGCGGCTGCTCGAGATGCAGGCCCGCTGGGAGCCCGACCGCGCGGAGGCCCTCCTCGAGCAGGCCCGCACGTTCCGGTCGACGAAGTACGCGGCGCTGGCGCTGCAGCACCTGGGGCGGGACGCCGACGCCGCGCTCGTGGCCACCCAGACCCGCTCGGACCTGGTGGTCGCGCAGATCGGCCCGCCGTCCGCGCGGGACGCGGCCCGCGACCGGATCGCCGCCGCCCTGCCGCCCGAGCTGCGCACCCGGTTCGTCGCGCGCGGGCGGCTCGCGGTGCCGGCACCGAGCACGCACTGAGGCCCCACCCCGCGACCGATCAGCTCAGCGCAGGTCGATGTCCATGACCACGTGGGGCCGACCCGCGTAGAATCTCGTCCGCCCGCGCCGTCCAGCCCAGCCGTTCGAAGAAGCGGCGGTTGTCGCGCTGCACGTGGGCGACCATGCGCGTGCCCCCGCGCGCGGCCGCCGTGGCGACGGCGAAGCGGACGAGCGGCCCGCCGACACGCGCGGTGCGGAACCCGGGGAGCACGGCGAGCCGGTCGCCCTGCCAGGCACCCGCGGCCTCGAGCGGGAACAGCCGCACCACGCCGGCGGCCCGGCCGTCGATCCACGCGACGACCTGCAGCACGTCGGGCCGCGCGTCGTGGGCGTCGACGTCCGTCCCGTCGAAGATCCCCTGCTCGGCCACGAACACCGCCCGCCGGATGCGGTGGTGCTCCTCGGCCTCCGCGGCGTCCGCGACGAGGCGGCAGTCGGCCTGCGCGGGCGCGACCCGCAGCTCGGTCACGCGTGCCCCCTCACGAGCCGGAGCCCGGACGCGGGCCGATCTGCAGCAGCGGCTGCTGGACGGCGTTGATCGCCGAGCACGCCTGGCACCGCGCGCAGCCGGCCACCGCGTCGTCCGCGCTCATGCCCCGCCGGCTCATGTACGCGGCGACCTGCCAGTAGATCCGGTTGCTGTACGGGCCGGGCGGCGGCGCCCAGTCCTCCATCAGGCTCCCCGCGACGGGGCGCAGCGGGACGATGAACGGATAGACGCCGATGTCCACCGCGCGCCGGCAGGCCTCGACGGTCAGGTCGGGATCCTCGCCCATGCCGAGGATGACGTAGGTCGACACGCGCCCCGAGCCCCACAGCTCGACCGCACGCTCCCACGTCCGGAAGTAGGTCTCGATCCCCGTGCGCGCCTTGCCCGGCGCGACGTGGGCCAGCACCTGGGGGTCGAAGGACTCGACGTGGATGCCGACGGCGTCGGACCCGCCCATGTCGTACACCTCGTCGAGGATCGCGAGGTCCCGCGGCGGCTCGAACTGGATCTCCACCGGGAGCCCGGAGGCGTCCTTGACGGCCCGCCCGCACCGGGCGACGTAGCGCGCGCCGCGGTCGGGCGCGGTCGAGCTGCCGGTGGTGAGGGTGGCGTCCACCGCGCCGTCGAGCTCCTTCGCGGCCACCGAGACCTCGGCGAGCTGCTCGGGCGTCTTCTTCACGATGGTGTTGCCCGCGGCCAACGAGACGCCGATCCCGCAGAAGCGGCACTGGTCGGCGGTGTTCCAGTAGTTGCAGGTCTGGACGACGGTGCTGGCCATCGAGTCCAGGTGCAGCAGCGCGATCTTCCAGTACGGGACGCCGTCGGCGGTCTCGCGGTCGTAGTAGCGCGGGCGGTGGGACGCGGCGACGGAGGCGAGCCGCCGGCCGTCGCGGTAGATCGCGCGGCCGCCGTCGTCCTCGGGCCGCAGCACGTAGGGCGAGCGCCGGGCCTCCTCGGTGCGGACGGGGACCGTCACCGGCATGCCCTCGATCCACAGCATCCCGGAGTCCGACGGCCCGGCCCCGCCGGTCCGCGTCTCGACGTCGGCGTCCGTGCGCAGGCCCGCGCTCTGCAGCTCCACGATCAACGCCGCGATGTCCGCGGGGGTGGGGGTCTCCCCCGGGTCGTCGAGCGGCGCGGTCTCGTGGCCCGTGTCGGAACGCAGGACCCCTGTCATCCCTGATCCACCCTCGATCCTCGTTGACTACAGGAAACGTTCATCGCTCATCGGAAACCATGCGCCCGCCGCCGTCAAGGGACACGATCTCCGCGCGGCGCCGCGCGAGTGCGGCATCGCGCTCGGCGCGCGTGGCGAACCAGGCCGGGTCGTCGTCACCCCCGGCGAGCACCTCGCCGGTCTCCGCGGCGAGGGCCACCTCCCCGACCCCGTGCGGCTCGGAGTCCCGGTAGGGCTCGTCGATCGCCACGAGGGCGAGGCCGGTCGGCAGGTGCATCGACACGGAGCGGGTGAACCCCTCCTCCAGCACCACCCAGGTCCGGCCCTCGTCGCGCGCCGCGGCGACGAGCGCGGCCCGGCGGGACCGCGCCCGCTCGGCCTCGATCTCGTCGGCGCGCACCGCGCACGCCGCGGCGTCCACGAGCGCGGCCTCCGGTCGCTCCTCCACCGCCAGCAGCTCGGCGGGCGTCGCCGTCGTCCGCCGCAGCTCGGCGAGCCGGTCGCCGACGCCCTCGGCGAGGCGCCGGTAACCCTCGGCGTCGGTGAGCGCGGCCGCCCAGAGACGGTTCGCCGCCGAGCGCCACCGCGCCCGGGCCGCGTCCCAGTCCGCCTCCCCCGGGGTCTCGACGCCCGTCATCTGCGACCACCTCCCGACACGATCATCTACTATAGTCGACGACCTGACATCTCCGGTCGCCGTAGAGGAGTGCTCGTGCCCAGGACCGCAGTGGTCGCGCTCGGCGGCAACGCCATCACCCGCAACGGCCAGTCCGGGACGTACGAGGAACAGTCGCGCAACGCCCACGACATGGCGGCCGCCGTGTGCGCGCTGCGCGACGCCGGCTGGAACGTCGTCCTGGTCCACGGCAACGGCCCGCAGGTGGGCAACCTCGCCATCCAGCAGGACGAGGCGGCGGACATCGTCCCCGCACTCCCCCTGTTCTGCGTCAACTCGATGACGCAGGGCCAGCTCGGCAGCCTGCTCAGCCTGGCCCTGCTCGCCGAGGGTCGCGGCCGCCTGCCCGGCGTGGTGTCGGTGGTGACCCACGTGATGGTCGACCCGTCCGACCCCGCCTTCGACAAGCCCACCAAGCCCGTCGGCCCCTTCTTCACCGAGGAGCGGGCGCGCGAGCTCGCCGAGCACCGCGGCTGGGAGATCGTCAAGGACGGCGACCGCGGCTACCGGCGGGTGGTGGCGTCGCCCAAGCCCGTCGGCATCGTCGAGGTCGACGCCATCCGCGCGCTCATCGAGCAGCACATGATCGTGGTGGCGGCCGGCGGCGGCGGCATCCCGGTGATGGCCGGCGACCGCGGCCTCGAGGGCATCGACGCCGTGATCGACAAGGACTTCACCGCGCAGCGGCTCGCGGCGTCGGTGAACGCCGACGCGCTGGTCCTGGTCACCGACACCGCCAAGGTCCACCTCGACTTCGGGACGCCGCAGCAGCGCGCGATCGAGGAGATGACCGTCGACGAGGCGGCCAAGCACCTCGACGACGGCCAGTTCCCCGACGGCAGCATGGGCCCGAAGGTCCGCGCCGCTGTGCGCTTCATCAAGGAGGGCGGCCGCACCGCGGTGATCACCACGGCCGACCGCGCCGGGCCCTCCCTCGACGCCGTCGGCACCCATCCCGACGACCGCATCGGCACGCGGATCGTGGGGGTGCGGGCGTGACGACGCGGGTCCGGATCGTCAAGGACACGTATCTGGACTCCGTCGTCCAGCTCTCCGGCACCCGGGCGATGCGCGCCGTCGAGGGCGTCGACTGGGCGACCGCGGCGATGGCGACGCCGGCGAACCTGGAGACGCTCGAGCACGAGGGCTTCGACGGCGACGACCTGGCCGGGGCCGGTCCGGGCGACCTCGTGCTCGCGGTGCGGGCGGCGTCGGAGGACGCGGTCGAGGCGGCCGAGGAGGCCGGGCGGGACGCGATGTTCTCGGCCCGCGCCGCCGAGACCGGCGCCGACGCCGCCGAGGCCCCCGCCCGCACCCAGACCGAGGCGCTCGCGCGCCTCGCCGGCGGCAACGTCGCGGTGATCTCCGTGCCGGGCGACCACGCCGCCCTCGAGACCCACAAGGCGCTGAGCGAGGGCCTGCACGTCCTGCTGTTCAGCGACAACGTCCCCGTCGCCGCCGAGGTCGAGCTCAAGACCCGGGCCGAGCAGCTCGGCCTGCTCGTCATGGGCCCGGGTGCCGGCACCGCGATGCTGGGCCGGACCTGCCTGGGCTTCGCCAACGTCGTCGCGCCCCTCGCCGAGCGCACCGGGGCGGTGGCCGTCGTCGCGGCGGCGGGCACCGGCGCGCAGGAGGCGGCCGTGCTGCTCGACCGCGCCGGGGTCGGCGTGACGCACGTGGTGGGCCTCGGCGGGCGCGACCTCAGCGCCGACGTCGGCGGGATCATGGGCCGCACGGCGGTCCGCGCGCTCGCGGCCGACCCGGCCACCGAGGCGATCCTGCTCGTCTCCAAGCCGCCGGACGCCCGGGTGGCGGCCACCGTGACCGCGCAGGCCGGCGACACGCCCCTCGTGGCCGCGCTCATCGGACTGGACGAGGACGGCGTGTCCGCCACCCTCGAGACCGGGGTGCTCGCCGTCCTGGACCGCCTCGGCCGCCCACGGCCCGACGTCACCCTCGGCCTGCGCACCCAGGTGGAGGCGGCGATCGCCGCGATCGGGCCGGAGCGCACGCTCGTGCGCGGCCTGTTCTCCGGCGGGACCCTCTGCTACGAGTCGCTGGTCGTCCTGGGACGGGTCCTCGGCCCGGTGTACTCGAACACCCCGGTCGACAAGCAGCTGGGCCTGCCGGCCCCGGCCTCCGCGCACGTCTGCCTCGACCTGGGCGAGGAGGAGTACACCCGCGGGCGGCCGCACCCGATGATCGATCCCGAGGCGCGCATCGAGCACCTGCGCGAGCAGGGTCGCGACCCCGAGGTGGCGGCGATCGTGCTCGACGTCGTCCTCGGATACGGGGCGCACCCGGACCCGGCCGGCGAGCTCGCCCCGGTCTGCGCCGCGATCACCGCGGACGGCGGCCCCCGGGTCGTCGTCTACGTCCTGGGCACCGAGCACGACCCGCAGGGGTTCGAGCGCCAGCGCCGGGCGTTCCGGGAGGCCGGGTGCGTGGTCACCGAGACGGCGGCGCGGGCGTCGCTGGCCGCCGCCGCGTTCGCCCGCCGCGAGCCCGCGCTGGCGGAGGTCGAGCTGTGAGTAGCCCAGGGGATGGGGACGGACCGGGGATCGTGCTGGTCACCCACTCCACCTCGCCGCGCGGCGGGATGGTGCACACGCTGGCGCTGGCCGAGGCGCTGCACGACATGGGACGGCGGGTCCACCTCGTCACCCAGGGGGACCGGCTGTTCCGGCCCACGACGGTGCCGCACACGGTGCTGCCGGCCCCGGCGAGGGACGGCACGCTGACCGACCGCGTCTTCGCCTCGATCGACGCCCTGACCGACGCCCTCGGCGAGCTCGCGGACGGGGCGGACGTGCTGCACGCCCAGGACTGCATCGCCGCCCGCGCCGCGGCACGCGTCCGTGCGGCCGGCGCCCCGGTGTCGGTGGTGCGCACCGTGCACCACGTCGACGACTTCACGACGCCCGCGCTGGTCTCCTGCCAGCGCGAGGCGATCATCGAGCCGGACCGCGTGCTCGTCGTGAGCGAGTACTGGCGCCGCGTCCTGCACGACCACTACGCGACCGAGTCCACGGTCGTCCCCAACGGTGTCGACCCGGACCGCTTCCCGCCGATCTCCCCCGAGCGCCGCGCGGAGATGCGGGCGCGCGTGGGCGCGTCGTCGGACCAGGGGGACCGCTTCCTCTTCCTCGCCGTCGGCGGGGTGGAGCCGCGCAAGGGCACCCACCACGCGTTCGAGGCGCTCGGGGAGCTGGTCCGCGGGATGGCGCGCCCGCCGATGCTCGCCGTCGTCGGCGGGCACTCGTTCCAGGACTACGCGCCCTACCGCGAGGCCGCGCTCGCCGCGCTCCCCGGCCTCGGCCTCACCCTCGGCGAGGACGTCGTCCTGCTCGGCACGGTCAGCGACGACGACCTCGGCGCCTGGTACCGCAGCGCGGACGCCCTGTGCTTCCCGTCGGTCAAGGAGGGCTGGGGGCTGGCCGTGCTCGAGGCGATGGCCGCCGGCCTGCCCGTCGTCGCGGGCGACCTCCCGGTGTTCCGCGAGTACCTGCTCGACCACCACGACGCCCTGCTGCCGCGCTCGGGCGACAGCGCGGCCCTCGCCGCCTCGATGATGGAGATGTACGCGGACACGGCCCTGCGCCGGCGTCTCGTCGCGGGGGGCCTGGGCACGGCGGGCCGCTACCGGTGGTCGGCGTCGGCGCAGCGGCACGCGGCGATCTACGACGAGGTGCGCGCGACCCGGGCCCCGGCCGTCCGTCGGGGATAGGTTCCCGGCGCCGACCCCATGTGCGCGATGTCCGTGGTTATCGCCACGGACATCGCGCACATGACGCCAGCCGACGCCCGGGAGCCGCGTGGGGAGTGCCGCCGTCCTGCTCGCCGGGGCCCCCACCGCCGGGGTCCCGGCCTTCGCCGTCGCGATCACCCTGGTCGCCGCCGTCCTGCACGCGGTGTGGAACGCCGTCGCGCACGGGATCCCCGACCGGCTCGTCGGCTTCGCCCTCATCGGGGTCGCCTACACGGTGATCGCCGGGGCCGGCGCGCTCGTGCTCGGCCTGCCGCCGGCGGCGGCCTGGCCCGCGATCCTCGCCTCCGCCGGGCTCCACGCCGTCTACACGCTCCTGCTCTGGACGAGCTACGAGCTCGGCGACTTCAGCCAGGTCTATCCGGTCGCGCGCGGCAGCGCCCCGATGACGGTCGTGGCGATCGAGACGGCGCTGGGGCGCGACGTGCCGGCGCTGCAGCTCCTGGGGATCGCCGTGATCTCCCTGGGGCTGATCAGCCTCGCGCTCGACGGCGGGCGCCCGTCCCGGGCGTCGCTCCCGGCGCTGGGCGCCGCCCTCGCCACCGGGGTGGCCATCGCCGGCTACACCGTCGTCGACGCGACCGCGGTCGCGACCACCCCGGTGGCCGTCTACGCCGTGTGGATGTTCCTGCTCCAGGGCCCGCTGATGCCGGCGATCGCCCTGGCGCGCCGCGGGCGGGCCCTGGGCGCCCAGGTGCGTCCCGTCGCCCTCGCCGGCCTCGGTGGCGGCGTGGTGTCGCTGGTGGCCTACGGGCTCGTGCTCGTCGCCCAGACCAGCGGCGCGACCGCGGCGATCGCCGCCCTGCGCGAGAGCAGCATCGTCATCGGCGCGCTCATCGGCTCGCTGTTCCTCGGCGAACGCTTCGGGCGCAGCCGGGTGATCGCCGCGGCGGTGGTCGCCGTCGGCATCGTGCTGGTCGACCTGTAGACGCCGACCTCAGTGACCGTGCCCGTGCCCGTGGTCCTCGCCGTCGGCGTGGTCGTGCCCCGAGGGGCGCTCGGCGAGCAGCGCGGACCGCTCCGCCACCGCGGCGCCGGGCAGCGTGCCCGCCGCCACCAGCCGGTCCTCGAGGGCGCCGAGCCAGCAGCGGTAGTAGTGGAAGTCCTCGCCCGGCGCGTGGTCGGCCTCCCAGGCGGCGATGCGGGCGACCAGGGCGTCGCGGAACTCGTCCCACGTGAAGACGCCGGCGTCGGCGAGCGTCACCGCCATCCCGAACGCCCGGCTCTCCCAGGGCTCGGCGAAGACGAGCTCGCCGTTGGACCGGGGTGGTGCCGCGGCGCCCGCGACGTCGAGCACCGCGGTCACGGGGCGCTCACCTCGGCGACCCCGACCATGGCGTCGCGCGTGACGATCCCGGCGAGGGCCTCGGCACCCCAGCCGTCGGTGCCGGCGGGACGCTGGGGCAGCACGAGGTAGCGCACCTCGGCGCTGGAGTCCCAGACCTGGATGTCCTTGCCCTCGGGTACCTCGAGGCCCATCTCGCGCAGCACCCGGCGCGGCGTGCGCACGATCCCCGCGCGGTAGGCGGGGTCCTTGTACCAGCTCGGCGGCAGCCCGAGGATCGGCCACGGGTAGCAGGAGCACAGGGTGCAGACGACGACGTGGTGGACGTCGTCGCTCTGCTCGACGACCACCATGTGCTCGCCCTGCGGGCCGCCGTACCCCATGTCCTTGATGGCGGCGGAGCCGTCGCGCAGCAGCCACTCGCGGTACTCCGGGTCGGTCCACGCGCGGGCGACGACCTTGGCGCCGTTGAGCGGGCCCACGTCCCGCTCGTAGGTGGTGATGAACTTGTCCATCACGGCCGGGTCGATCAGCTCGCGCTCGACGAGGAGCTGCTCGAGCGCCTCGGTGCGCAGGGCCGGGGAGAGACGGCCGGAGATGTCTCCTGCAGGGGCGTTCACTGCGGCTCCAGGTAGCTCTCGAACAGTTCGATGTGCAGGGTGAACGGCTCGGCATCCGGTCCCCACAGCTCCGTGGAGGCGAACCCGACCGTGTAGACGTGCTGGGCGTTCTCGCCCTCGAACACCGCGTGGGTGTCGGGCAGGACGTGCGGGGGGCGGATCGCCGTGACGGTGCCCGACCGGCGGCGCACGTAGGCCGGCAGCTTGGTCGGCCCCTCGGGGTGCATGTCCTTCGTCCGTACCGCATCACCGACGGCGAATACCGGGTCGTGCTCGACCTCGCGCAGCGAGCCGCCGGCGGTGGGCTTGTAGTCGGGGCGCTCCGGCTCCGGGAACGCCGGTTCGCTGACGTCCTCGCCCAGGTTGCGACGGGCGCGGGCGTCGACGGCTCCGGGCGCGAGGATGTGGGAGTCGGTGAGCATCAGCTCGGCGGCGTTGAGCCACCGGCCGTAGTAACCGTCGACGAGGTAGTCGACGGGGTGCAGCCGCCCCAGGGCGTGCCGGAACGCGTCCAGGTTGCGACCCGAGATCCGCCCCATCGTCAGCACGGTGATCGCGAAGCTGCGCCCCTCCCAGGGCTCGGCGAAGGGCGGTTCGTCGGTGGGGACCTGCGCGGGGCCCCACCCCTGGGTGCCGCCCATGTCGGCGATCGAGTCCATGGCGCTCCTTTGGCTGGTGCCCGGTGGGGTGCCCGTCCGCCGGAAGGACGGACGAGCACCCACGAGACCGAAGGTCAGACCGTCCAGGTCTGCATCACGAGCGCGCCTTCGCGCCGTGCCGTGAGCTGGGCGTCGAGGACGTCGAGGGGGTTGATCGGCTTGACGCCCTCCATCATGTCGACCTCCCGCATGCCGTAGAGCATCGCGGCGGAGAACCGGCACGCGTAGACCTTGCCACCCTCGTTCATGAAGGTCTGCAGCTGCTTGTTGTAGCCGAGCGCCCCGGGGAAGGCCTCGTCCCCGACCGTCGGGAAGCCGCGGGAGGCCGAGGCCATCAGCGACCCCGGGCCGAAGAGCACGATGCTGGTGTCGAAGCCCTTCCGGCGCACGCGGGTCGCGGTCAGCATGTTGACCAGCCCGACCGAGCCCTCGAAGGGAACGGTGTGCATGAAGATGTACGCCTTCTCCCCCGTCTCGGCCTGGATGTCGTCGAAGACCTTGTCCTCGTAATCGACGATCGCGTCGCCCTTGCTGACCCGCTCACCAACGATCTGGACCACGGTCACACCCCATCTCTGTTGTCGATCGACTCGTGCTGCACGTGCTCAGACCGCCGGGTCCCGCCGTTCGGGGGGCGGTGACCAGGTCCGGCGATGGCTGCCGGGCATCGCGCGCATGACGCGGTGACGCAGCGGCCAGGGCAGTGCCCGGTAGGTCGGCGCGAAGACGCGCCGCCAGAACAGTTCGACGGCCCCGTGCGGTCGCCGGGGCGGGCGGGTGCCCGAGTAGCGCCGGGCGAGCCGCTCGTGGGCGTCGATCATCAGGTAGTGCTCGGAGTTCTCCCGCAGCCACCGGGAGAAGGAGTTCCGCGTGCGCGGCATCTAGAGCTTCCCCGCCTTCCGCAGCTCCTCGAGCCCGTTGGTCGCCGCGACGACGATCGGCTCGTTGAGCGCGCCGATCGCCGGCGAGTAGACGTTCTCCATGGCGGAGAGATCGTGGAACGTGAACCCGTGCTTCACCGCCATCGCGAGGAAGTCGGCGCGCTCCTTGATCCCCTCGCCGCCGACGATCTGCGCGCCGATGAGGCGCAGCGATCCGGGCTCGGCGAGCAGCTTGACCTTCACGGGCTTGACGCCGGGGTAGTAGCGGGCGCGGGAGATGCCCTGGGCCTGGCCGACGACGTACGGGATGCCGAGCGCCGTCGCCGTGGTCTCGCCGAACGACGCGCCGCCGATGATCCACTTACCCGCCGGCGTTCCCCACGGGACGTACACCGCCTTGTACCGCCGGTCGCCGCCACCGGCGTTCTGGCCCGCCGTCTTGCCCTGGGCGTAGGCGTGGCTGCCGGTGAGGCCCTGCAGCGGCACTCGGGTCAGCCCGTGCGGGATCTCGGTGCAGTCGCCGGCCGCGAAGACGCCGTCGACCGACGTCGCCATCCGCTCGTCGACGATGACGCCGCCGGTCGAGCCGATCTCCAGGCCCGCCGCCGCGGCGAGCCGCGCGTTGGGCACCTTGTGGGTCGCGACGACCACCAGGTCGCAGGGGATCTCGCCGTCCGAGGTGGCCACGGAGCTGACCCGGCCCTGGCCGACGAACCCCTTGAGCGTGGTGTTGAAGTGCGTGATGACGCCCAGCTCGCGCCAGGACTCCTCGACCGGCGCCATGATGTCGGGGTCGGCCATCTCCGCGAGCGGCCACGGGTGCGGGTCGACGAGGTGCGTCTCGATCCCGCGGTGCGCCAGCGACGTCGTCATCTCGACGCCGAGGGGCGTGGCCTCGATGACCACGGCGGTCTTCACGGAGTCGAGGACCTCGTCCCACTCCATGGCCCGGCGGATGTTCTTGACGTAGTAGAGGCCGCCGAGGTCCTTGCCCGGCACGCCGGGGTCGGCGTAGTCGAACCCCGTGGCGAAGATCAGCGTGTCGTAGGAGACCGCGCCCTCGCCCTCGACGTGGACCTTCTTGGCGGCGGTGTCGACCTTCGTCACCGTGGTCTCGTAGTGCACGTCGATGCCGACGCTGACGTACTGCTCCTTGGTCGCCAGGAACAGCTTGTCGAAGTCCGAGATCTCCTTGCCGTGCACGTAGGGGATCCCGCAGGGGCTGTAGGCGACGTCCTCGAACTCGGTGTAGACGACCACCTCGGCGTCCGGGGAGGCGGCCTTGACGCCTCCGGCAGCGCCCAGCCCTGCGGCCCCACCCCCGATGATCACGGTCTTGTGCGGCACACGGAACCCCTCGTCGGACTCGTACGATGCGTCGGCGCGGGCGGACGGGCTCGCTCCGGGATGGCCACCATAGGTGATGGTCATTTACGATACTAAGCGCGCCATCCGTGTCAAGGAGGCCCCATGGCCCGATCAGCGGCCGCCGCGACGGACCGCGGCGAGCCTCCCGTCGAGCCGTCCGGCGTGCCTGATGCCGCGCCCGATCCCGCGCCCGACCCCGGCCCGGCGGCGGACGCGCCCGGCTGGGCGGCGGTGGTGGACGCGATCGGCCCGAAGGTCCGTGACCTGCGGCAACAGGCCGGCCTGTCGCTGCAGCAGCTGGCGCGGCGCGCGGACGTCTCGGCCGCGTCGGTGCACAAGGTCGAGCGCGGCGACATGGTCCCGACGATCACGACGCTCCTCAAGCTGGCGGCGGCGCTCGAGCGCCCGATCGGCCACTTCGTCGACGACCGCGTCCCCGAGCCCGTCGCCAGCCACGTCCCGGCCGACGCGCGTCCCGACCTGCCGGCGCCGCCCTCGGTCCGGCGCGCGGGCATCACCGGTCCCGCGGCCCGCTTCCGCCTGCAGGGCACGGTCACCGAGGTCGACGAGGGCGCCTCGGGTGCCGACGAGGGCCCGCGCAGCGGCGAGGTCCTCGTGCACGTCCTCGACGGCGAGCTGAGCTTCGAGCTGGCCGGCGAGCGCCACGTCGTCGCCGGCGGCGACACGCTGCACTACCCGGGCGACCGGCCGGCGCTCTGGCGCAACACCGGCTCCGGGCCCGCACGGGCGATCTGGCTCGCGGTCCGCGGGAGCTGAGACACCGCGAGCGCCAGCCCGGCGGCCAGGTGCGCGCCGGAGCTCGCGCCGACGGCGACGAGCGAGCGCTGCGCCGTGGCGAGCTCGCCCGGCCGGCCTGACGCCACGGCAGCGAGCCAGTCGTGCACCGGCGCGATGCACTGCCCGCGCGCGGCCCACGCGAGGAACGCGCGGGCGATCTCCGTGGTCGCCACGCCGGCGGTGAGCGCGTCGAGGCGCGGCCCGGCGGCCGCCCCCCAACGGAGCCGGGCGACGACGAGGACGCCGGCGAGCAGGTCGTCGCCGGACGGGGTCAGGCCGGGGCCCCGGCCGCCCACCCGTGCGGCGAGCTCCTCGAGCCGCCCGGCCCGGACGAGGTCAGCCGTCTCCGGCTCGACATCGACCTCGAGGTCGAGCTCGCCCAGAGCATCCGGGTCCAGGGCGCCCGGATCCGGCAGCGCGCCCCGCCACACCGGGCCGTCGACGCGCAGCGCCCAGCGCCCGCCCGCGAGCCGCGTGCCGTCACCCGCCACCGGCTGCGCCACGCGCAGCGGGGGCAGGACCGCGCACCGCACGTGCAGCGGCCCCGCACCGAGAGAGGCGTCGACGAGCGCCACGATGTGCCCGTCCAGCCGCAGGTACGCCGCCCGCCGGTAGACGGCGACGACCGTCCCGCGGCACGGCCGGGCGAGCACCGCGTGGGCGCCCTCCCCCAGGTCGACGGTCACACGGCTACTCCTGCCCTGGCCCTACTTCGCCGGCCCTACTTCGCCGGCCCTACTCGCCGGCCAGGTCGAGCAGCGCCGCGACGAAGCAGTCCAGGGGCGCCGTGGCGACCCCGGCGCCGACCTGCCCCACCCCCGAGTGCGCCGCGAGGATGCCGGTGGTGACCTTGGGGGTGATCCCGAGCTCGACCACCGCGCGCACGTCCACCCCCACCGGCGTCCCGCTGAACCCGAGCGCGGGCAGCGTGAACCGGCTGCTGGCGCCGACGCAGATGCGGCGGAAGACCTCGGTGGCGCGGGCGGCGTCGGCCATCGAGCCGCCGAGGAACGCGGCGACCGCCGGCGAGTTGCCCGCCGCGGGCCCGCCGAGCCCGACGAGCTCGAGCACGGCGCTGTCGCCGATGTCCGGCGCGGCGTCGTCCGGGCCGTAGCCCGAGTAGTAGAGGGCCTCGCCGACCGGCGGCGAGTCCGTGACGTACCAGCGGCCGGAGCCGGCGAGCCGGATCCCGAACGTCGTCCCGTTGCGCGACATCGTCGTCACGATGCTCGAGCCCTCCACCTGGCCCGCCCACTCCGTGAGCGCGCGGGCCGCGCCCATCGCGAGGGTCAGGAAGAACAGGTGGTTGCCGCCGAGGAGGTCGGCGAAGCCCTGGCGGGAGTCCTCGGGCAGCGCGGCGATGTGCGGCAGCCAGGTGCGGACCAGGAGGTTGGTCGCGGCCTGGGTGCGCATGTGGAGGTCGTCGCCCATCGCGATGCCCTGGGCCGCCAGCGCCAGGATGTCGAGCGGTCCGGTGCGCGCCAGGATCGCGGCGACGGCGGGGCCGGCGACGTCGCGCAGCAGGCGCAGCCGGGCGATCGCGACGTCGGTGTCGCGGCCGAACCAGGGGACCTCGCCGGGCCCCTGGTTGATCGGCGCGAACGTCCGGACCGTCCCGTCCCCGGTCGACATCTCGATCACGAGGACGGGCGCGGTCGGCCCGATCGCGCTGGCCATCGGGACGACGGTGTCGTGGAGGTTCGCCGGCTCGAGGCGCACGGCCCCCGAGGCGAGCAGTCCGTCGGCCTCGGCGGTGTCGGCGGCCCAGCCCTCGGCCACCGTCGCGGCGCGCATCGAGCGGCGCAGCGGGTCGGCCACCTGCTCCCACCCGATCGCCGGACCGCAGTGCAGGAGGACCCGGTCGCCGGCGCCGGAGACGCCCGGGACCACCTCCCCCGCCGGGGCGACCCCGACGAGGAAGGGCACGCCGGTGTCGAGGCGGCGCAGCACCTCGGCGTTGGCGGCGTCGATCTCCGCGCCACGGCCGGCGTACAGCCGGGTGAGCGCGCGGATCGCGTCCGGACGGCCGCCGGCGGGCGGGCGCCAGTCGACGTGCTCCACCGGACGCCCCTGGCTGCGCACCGCGTCGGCGAACATCGGCAGCCCGACGTTGACCACCGCGACCTCGTCGGGCAGGACGATCGGGGGGAGGGTGGTGCTCATCGTGCTCCTCCTGAGGGGTGCGGGCCTGAGGGGTGCGGGCCTGAGCCCTGTCGCGCCGCGGTGAGCAGCGCGTCCTCGGCGATGTCGTAGCCGGCGAGCCGATCGGTGGCGGACGCCGCGAGACCGTCGAGGCGGGCGCGCAGGCTCGTCGTCATGCGGGCCAGCGCGTCGGGCGACGCCCCGCCGCGGGCGTCGCGCGAGAGCACGATCTGCCACGGGTCCAGCACGGCGGACAGGTCGCGGCCGGCCATGCCGAGCGGCGTGCCGCGGTGCTCCACGGCCGCCTCGTCGATCATCTCGCCGGTGATGGCGACGCCGCGCACGCCGGCGCGGCTCGCCGCCCGCACCGTGCGCCCGACGATCAGGTAGGCGGTCCGGTAGTCGACGTCGCAGGACTGCACGAGGTACTCGGCGAGGTCGGTGGCCTGCGTGTAGCCGCCGCGGACCTCCTCGGCGAGGCGGTCCTTGTTCACCCGCAGCGTGCGCACCACGCCGGCCGAGAGGCGTGCGATGCGGACGGCCAGGTCGAGCGCGCGGGGCACCTCGCCGTAGGCGTAGATGAGGTTGTCGCTGCGGGCCGAGGGGCTCTTGGTCACCGCGAGGAACCCGGCGAGCCGCCCGATGAGCACGCCGGACGCGCCCCGGATGATCGACAGGGCGTACGGGTTGCGCTTCTGCGGCATGAGGACGCTGGCGCGGGTGTAGCCGTCGTCGAGGTCGACGTAGTCGAACTCGCTCGACGACCAGATCTCGAGGTCCTCGGCGAGCTTGCAGAACGTCGTCAGCAGGCTCGACGACGTCGCGAGCACGGCGATCAGCCCGTCGACCTGCCACATCGCGTCGCGCGTGTGCTCGATGACGTCGGAGAAGCCCAGCGTGCTCGCGATGAACTCGCGGTCGGTGAGCAGCCGCGTCCCGTTGACGCAGCCTGCGCCGCCGGGGCTCGCGTCGACCCAGTCGAGCTCGCCGAGCAGCCGCTCGGCGTCGCGCACCGCGGAGTAGGCGAACGAGAGGATGTAGTGCCCGAACGTCGAGGGCTGCGCGTGCTGCAGGTACGTCTGGTCCGGCATCACCGTCTCGGCGTGCTCCTCGGCACGGTCGACGGCGGCGAGCCCGAAGCGGGCGGTGTCGCTGATCAGCTCGATGATCTGGCGCCGGATGTGCAGGCGCAGCGCGATCCGCACGGCCTCGCGGCGGGGGCGCCCGGCGTGCAGCCAGCCCGCGGCGTCGCCGATCCGGGAGACGAAGTAGGCCTCGCGCGAGTTGTAGGGCTCGCCCAGCTCCGGGTCGTACGGGAAGTCCTCGGCCGGCGTCGCATCGGCCTCGAGGAGCAGCGCCAGGACCGCCTGCCGGGCCTCGTCCGGCACGAGACCGCGGCGCGCGAGGTCGAGCACGTGCCCCATGTCGGCCAGGTTCAGCCCGCGGTGCAGGAACGGGGCGTCGGCGTTCTCCAGCGCGAAGCCGGAGTCGACGAGCTCGGGCGCCGCAGCCGTCCGCGGGGGGCCCGACTCGCGGACGCGACGTGCGGTCATGGTGCTCCTGTCGTGGCATGGACGGGCTCGCCGAGGTGGGTCAGGGCGGACGCGAGGCCGCCGGTGTGCCAGAGGACGACGGGCCCGGACCGCCCCTCGTGACCGGGCCCGGACCGCAGGCGCCCGAGGGCGACGGCGAACGCCTTGGCGCCGTAGGTGTCGTCGAGCAACAGCCCCTCGGTGCGCAGGACCGTCGCCGCGGCGTCCCGGTCGGCGGCCGACGCGCGGCCGAAGCCGGGTCCCCGGTGGTCGACCACCTCGAGGCGGTCCTCCCGCGGCGGCGCGGTGCCCAACGCCGCGGCGCAGGCGCGCGCGAGGTCCAGCACCTTGGGGGTGATCTCCTCCGGCGGCCGGCTCACCGACACCGCGAGCACCCTCGTGTCCGCGCCGGCCGCGGCGAGGCCGACGAGCAGGCCCGCGGTGCTGCCGCCGGAGCCCAGCGGGAGCACTACGGACGCGGGGAACGCCCCGTCGAGGCGCACGCACTGGTCGAGCAGCTCGGCGGCGGCCCGCGCGAAGCCCGCGGCGCCGACGGGGGTCGAGCCGCCGCGGGGCACCGCCAGCGGCCGGCGTCCGGCGGCCCGGAGCTCGGCGGCCCGCTCGGCGACGACGACGTCGACGCGCTCCCGCCGGTCGTCACCCAGCGGCACGAGACGCGCGCCGGCGGCCTCCGCCAGCGCCAGGTTCGGCGTGGGGTGGTGTGGGGCGGCGCCGCCCCACACCACCAGCTCGCAGTCGATGCCCGCGACCCGGGCCGCCATCGCCGCCGCCGCGACGAAGTTCGAGTCCGGCCCGCCGCCGGTGACCAGCACGTCCACGCCGTGGGCCTGCGCGTCGCCCAGCAGGTACTCGAGGGGGCGCGTCTTGTTGCCGGCGATCCCGAAGCCGGCGAGGTCGTCCCGCTTGATCCGCAGCGGCCCGCACCCGAGCTCGGCGCGCAGCCGCGGCGCCTCCACCAGCGGGGTCGGCAGCGTCCCGAGCGCGAGGCGGGGCGGGAGCCGGGGCAGCCAGGTCACACGCCCTCCCCCGCCCGAGCCTCGCGGGCCCGCGCCACCACCTCGTCGACCATCCGGCCCGCGGTGGCGACCGGGGCGCGCGCCATCCACCCGCGCACCTCCTCGGCCGACGCGACCCCGCGCGCCACGACCCCGTCGACGACGTCGCCGCCGCCGGCGAGCACGCCCTGGAGCAGGTCCTGGGCGGCGTGCTTGCCGAGGCGCCCGGCCAGCCCCGCGAGCACGCGCTCGGAGGTGAGCCGGTCGCCGAAGCGTTCGAGGTTGGCGGCCATCGCGCCGTCATGGACCTCGAGACCCGCCAGCAGCGTGCGCGCGAGCCCGAGCGCGGTCCCGGTCAGCAGGCAGACCTCGGGAAGGGCCACCCACTCGGCCTTCCAGCCGCGGCCGTCGCGCTCGTGGCTGACGACGGTGCCCTCGAGCAGCACCCCGGCCGACGACCGGGCCAGGCGGGCGAGGGTGTCGAGGTGCTCGCCGACCTCGGGGTTGCGCTTGTGCGGCATCGTGATGCTGCCGACGGCCGTCGCGGTGGTCGGCTCGGCGAGCTCGCCGATCTCGGGGCGGGCGAGTTCGTAGACCTCGGTCCCGATGCGCGCGAGCGTCCCGCACACCAGCGCGAGGACGTGCCCGAACTCGGCGACGCGGTCGCGGCTGGTCAGCCAGGACGCGCCCGGGTCGCCCAGGCCGAGCTCGGCGCAGAAGTCCCGGCGCAGCGCGAGCGGGTCGAGCTCGGCCTCGTGGAACGCGAGCGCACCGACCGCGCCGGCGAGCTGGCCCACCGCCCACCGCGGACGGCCCTCGCGCAGACGGTCGAGGTGGCGGCGCAGCTCGTCGGCCCAGGACGCCGCCTTGAAGCCGAAGGTGATCGGTGCGCCGGGCTGGCCGTGGGTGCGCCCGACCATGACCGTGTCGCGGTGGAGATCGGCGAGGCCCAGCACCGTCGCCTCGAGGGCCAGCAGGTCACGCCGGACGATCGCCCCGACGTCGCGCATCAGCAGGCCGAACCATGTGTCGCTGACGTCCTGCACGGTGGCGCCGACGTAGACGTGCTCGCGCGCGGACTCCGGCAGCACCCGTTGCAGCTCCCGGATGAGGCCGAGCGTGGAGTGCGACGTCGACCGGGTCCCCGCCGCGACCCGGTCCAGGTCGAGCGCCTCCGCACGGGCCCCGGCGGCGATCTGCTCGGCGGCCTCGGGCGGCACGAGGCCGTGGCGGGCCTGGACGCGGGCCAGCGCGACGAGGACGTCGAGCCAGGCCTGCCAGCGGGCGGTCTCCCCGAGCAGCTCCTCGAGCTCCGGGGTGGACCAGAGGTGCGCGTAGACCGGCGAGTCGGTCAGGCGGGTGACCACGGCGCCGCCCCCTGGGTCTCGGCGAGCTCGGTGAGCCGGCCCAGCGCCTCCCGCACGTGCTCCAGCGAGGCGCCCCACGGCACCGACACCCACGACGTCGGCCCGTCCGGACCCTCGGCGACACCCTCGTCGAGCTCCTCCTGCTGCAGGCAGCACTTGGTCAGCAGGGCTCCCGGGCCTGCGGCGGCCGGGTCGACCTTCGGGCAGAAGTCCACCTGCGGCGCGTCGCGGCCGTAGAACCACCGGTGGATCTGGCGGGAGCGCTCGCAGCCGACGAGGGTCCAGTCGGCGGGCTCCGGCCGCTCGTCGAGGTAGGACATCGTGACGCCGGGGATCTCGCTCCCCCCGCCGCGGCACGGGAGCAGGTAGTGCTCGGCGGGGAGCCGGCGGGCGAGGTCGGCCAGGTCGACGACCTCGCTCTCGAGGCGCAGCGGCCGCAGGGCCTCGGTGACGTCGACGATCCGGCGCGCCTGGTCGGCGAGCTTGGCCGGGTGCGGCGGCACCACCTCGCGCACCACCACCCGCAGCGGGTCGGGGTCGACCACGAAGTTGACGTGCTCGTAGCGACCCTGCACCACCACCGCGCGGGCGCCGGGGACCTCGGCGGCCACCGACACCAGCGCGGACGGGATCGCCGTGTCGACGTCCGGGCGGTGCACGAACACGCACTCGTCGGGGCCCGCGAGCAGCTCGACCGCCGTGATGGGGCTGAAGAGCGCGTCGCCGGGGTCCCGCGCGACGGCGAGCAGGGCCACGTCACCCGAGGTGTCGTCGTGCGGGCGCACCACGAGGAACCGCGTCTTCCAGTAGGCCTCGCGCCCGAGGTGGTGCTCGCGCAGGGACGCCTCGTCGAACGGCCCGTCGTACCGCGCGACGGCCACGCCGCGGTAGCGCCCGGGGATGCGGTTGGGCGTGCCCCTCACCGCACGGGCTCCGCGGTGACGGGCAGGGACAGCTCGGCGGTGTCCGAGCGCAGGCCCAGCCGCAGCGTCTCGACCGACAGGATCTCGTCGAGCGCGACGTTGCCCAGGTTCACCCCGGGCCCGAAGCGCCGCACGAACCACGCCTGCTGCCCGGCGCGGGGCGCCTCGAAGACGACGCGGTCGAGGCCCACGGCGTCGACGATCTCGTCCACGACGTCCTCGCGGACCGCCCCGTCGCCGTCGAAGATCCCGACGGTGCCGCTCTGGCGCCCTTCGGCGACCACGAACGCGGCGCCTGCGGCCCGGTCCTGCCCCGCCTCGTCGCCCCACTGCGCGAGGGTGTGCTGCTGGGCCGGGTCCTTGGCCCCGACCTCGGTGACCACGACGAATCGGTCGGCGGCGCGCCGGACCAGCTCGTGCTTGGCGTCGAGCGCCATCGGCACGGTGCCCCGCGACACCTCGACGTGGGTGAAGCCGGCCTCGTCCGCCCAGGCGAGGCACGCCTCGGCCGCCCCCTGCGCCCAGGCGATCTCGAGCAGCGTCCCCCCGAGACACGACGCGACGTCGTGGTCGGCGAGCACGGCGAGCTTGTCCGCGATCCGGCCGTCGAGGTACGCGGTGCCCCACCCGGTCTTCCAGATGTCGACGTACGGGGCCGTGCCACCGAGCAGATCCGCCGCGACGGCGGGCGTCACGCCGGTGTCGAGGACGTGGGTGAGCCCGGACGAGCGGGGCTTGGGCGACCGGGACGGCAACGTCAGGAAGCTCGCGGGGCCCATGGCCGTCGATGGTAGATCAGATAGTAGATGTGCGCCTACGATGCGAGACGATCGAGGAGGTGCGGTGTGGGAACGACCGTGACGAGCGAGCTGGACGAGATCGTCCGGGTCGTCGCCGAGCACCCCGGGCTGCTGGCGAAGACCGAGATCGGGCTGGTCGGCGAGGTCCTCGGGGACACCGACTGGACCAGCGGGCCGGGGGACGACGGCGCCGTCGTGCGCACCTCGACGGGCTCGGTGGTCGCCTGCGGCGAGGCACTGTGGCCCCCGTTCGTCGCCCACGACCCCCGGGGCGCGGGCTTCGCGGCCGTGCTGACCAACGTCAACGACGTCGTGGCGATGGGCGCCGAGCCCCTCGGGATCGTCAACACCGTCGCGGCCTCGGAGGAGACCGCCCGGGCCGCCCTCGAGGGGATGCGCCACGCCTCCCGGCTCTTCCGGGTCCCGATCGTCGGCGGCCACCTCACCCGCCACGACGGCGAGCCCTCGATCTCCGCCTTCGGCCTCGGCGAGGTGGGCGAGCCCCTGTCGATGACGCGGGTGGAGGTCGGCCAGAGCCTCGTCGTCGCGGCGGCCACCGACGGCACGATGCGCCCGGACTTCCCGTTCTTCCCGGCGTTCGAGCAGCGGGGAGAACGGTGCGCGGACGACGTCCGCCTGCTGCCGGCGCTCGCCCGCAGCGGGGCCGCCGTCGCGGCGAAGGACATCAGCATGGCCGGGCTGGTCGGCTCGCTGGCCATGCTCCTGGAGTGGGGCACGTTCGGGGTGGAGATCGACCTCGACGTCCTGCCGGCGCCGCGGGGCGTGGACACCGCGGCGTGGCTCACGTGCTTCCCGAGCTTCGGCTTCCTGCTCTGCGTCCCGCCCGGGTGCGAGGAGGACGCGCTCGCCCCGTTCCACGCGCGCGGACTCGAGGCCGCCGTGGTCGGGCGCATCGACGACACCGGGCGGATCGACCTGCGGCGGCGCGAGGCCGTCGCCACCGCCTACGACCTCACCCGGCGCGCGGTCACACGGCTCCCCCGGACCGGCCGATGAGCGGTTCAGAGCTCGCCGGCGAGCAGTTCGGGTGCCGTGAGGTCGCGCCAGACGGCGTCGACGCCGGTGCAGGGCGCAGGAACGTGGTCCGGAGCGAGGTGGGGGCCGCGCAGGGCGACGTCGGCGGCGGCGGAGAACAACCGCAGCACGCGCTCCGGGTGGCGCCACCGGTGTCCGGCCGCGAAGTCGATCCACGCCTCCGGCGGGACCACGTCGCTCTCGGAGTAGTCCAGCTCGCCCCAGGTGACGGCGAGCTCGAGCAGCTCGATCACCTCGTCGGGGTCGTCCTCGACGCGCAGCAGCCGGTCGTGGTGGGTGCGGGTGCGCCGGTCCGGTCGGCACCGCACCAAGGGCAGCACCGTCACCGGGTACGCCACGCTGTCGATGCTCATGGACCGATCCCCACTTCGCCGAAGGAAACGTGATGGCCGCCACCTTCCTCACCGGTGTTGCAGGGGTGTTGCACCGTGGCTGAGCGCACCGTCTCGGCCGTCTGGGAGGAGGGCCTGCGCTGCTCGGTGGACGCCGGCGGCTTCCCCCTCACGGTCGACGAGCCCACCTCCGTCGCCGGCGGTACCGGCCGGGGACCCCAGCCCACGGAGCTCCTGCTGGCCTCGGTCTCCTCGTGCTTCACGCTGGCCGTCGCCCACAGCGCCGCGAAGCGCGACATCGACCTGCGCGGCCTGCGCGTCGACGCGACCGGCACCTACGACGGACCGCGCTTCGTCGCGATCCGGATCACCGTGCACGCGGACGTGCCGCAGGGTGAGGAGCTCACCCGCTTGATCACCGCGGCGGAGCGGGTCTGCTACGTCACCAACACCCTGCGGCTCGCCCCCGAGATCGAGATCCGGAGCGCCTGAGCGCTCACGCCTGCTCCCGGTAGGCGGCCAGCGCCGCCTCGAGGACCGCGCGGACCGGCCACCCGAGGGCGGCCGCCGCCTCCTCGGCCTCGGCCAGCTCGGGGGTCGCGAGGGGCAGGGGCGAATCAGGATCGCCGGGGTCGTCGGCGACCTTCACCGTCACCACCCGGGCCGCGCCCGCCGGGCCGACCTCCACCGGCAGCGACCGGCGGCGCGCGGTCGCCCGCTCCCAGCGCGACCACCGGACGCCGAAGGTGCTCGTGTGCCGGAACACGGCCTGGACGACGGCCTCCCGGGCCGCCTCGGGGCACAGCACCGAGAGCACCTGACCGGGACGGCCGTGCCGGCCGATCACGGGCGTCGTCCAGCAGTCCCAGGCGCCGGCTTCCCGGGCAGCGGCGAGCACCGAGGGCCACAGTCGCGGGTCGAGATCGTCGACCGTGGCCTCGACGACCACGACCTCGTCGCGTCCCCGGTGCCCGGCGTCGGCGGCGGCCCGCCCCAGCACGACGCGGGTGATGTTGGGACGGTCGGCGGGGTCCCGGCGCCCGCCGCCGACGCCGACGGCCGTGACCCGCATGTCGGGCAGCGCCCCGGGGGTGGCGAGCGCGGCGACCAGCGCCGCACCGGTCGGGGTGGTGCGCTCGCCCTCCAGCTCGCCGCCGGTCAGCTCCAGCTCCGCGTCCGCGGCGAGGCGCAGCACCGCGGGGCCGGGCACCGGCAGCGGGCCGTGGGCGCTGCGCACGGTCCCGTGGCCGACCGCCAGCGGCGAGCACCACGTCGCGGCCCCGTCGGCGAGCAGGCCGAGCGCGTCGCAGGCGGCGGCGACACCGACGACGTCGGCGAGGGCGTCGAAGGCGCCGACCTCGTGGAAGTGCACCTCGCCGGGCCCGAGCCCGTGGACCGCGCCCTCCGCCCCCGCCAGCAGCGTGAAGACCGTCCCGGCCAGCCGTCGCGCGGGCGCGCGCAGGCGGGCGGTGTCGAGGAGCGCCAGGACGTCGGCGAGGCGGCGTTCGCGGTCCGGGACCGCCGGGGTGCCGACGACGACCCGGGCGCACGCGAACCCGCCGCGGCGCTCCCGGAGCACGTCGACCGACAGGCCGGGGATGCCCAGCGAGGCGACGGCGTCGCGGACCGCGTCGAGGTCGGCGCCCGCGTCGAGCAGGGCGCCCAGGAGCATGTCGCCGGCGACGCCGGACGACGCGTCGACGAAGGCGACGGGCTCAGCCACGGCGCAGGATCTTCGCCGCGTGGGCCGCCGCACCGAAGCCGTTGTCGATGTTGACGACGACGACCCCGGGGCTGCAGGCGGCGAGCATCGTCGCGAGCGCGGCCCGGCCACCCGCCGCGACGCCGTAGCCCACGCTCGTCGGCACCCCGATCACCGGGGCCGCGACCAGGCCCGCCACCACGCCGGGGAGGGCCCCGTCCATCCCGGCGACGGCGACGACGACGTCGGCGCGGCCGATGTCCTCGACCCGCGACAGCAGGCGGTGCAGCCCGGCGACGCCCACGTCGGCCACGAGGCGGGCGCCCACGCCGAGGGCCGCGAGGGTCGCCGTGGCCTCGCGCGCGACGGGCACGTCGGTGGTGCCTGCGGTGAGGACGACGACGTCGCCGACGGGGTGCGGGAGGGCCCCGACGGTCACGGTGCGGCCGACCCGGTCGACGGTGACGTCGTCGAACGCGTCCGGGGCTCGGTCGAGCACCTCGTCGGGGCACCGCGTCGCCAGCGCCGGGCCGTCGGGGTCGAGACGGCGGAGCTCGGCGAGCAGCGCGAGCGTGCGCTCGGGCGTCTTGCCCTGCGCGAGCACCACCTCGGGGACGCCGGTGCGGGCCCGGCGCCCGCCGTCGGGGAGCGCGTCGTGGGGCTCGCTCACGCCGGCGTGATCTCCAGGTTCAGCGACCCCGACCGGAACGGGTGCGGGTCGATCTCGACGTCGCCGTAGCCCGCCGCACGGACGGCGGCCTCCACGGCGTCCCGCTCCCCCGGCTCGTCGACGCGCCCCAGCTCGTCGCCCGCGATCTGCACGCGGCCGAGGTCGCCGTGGTGACGCACCCGCAGGACCACGTAACCCCGGGCGTGGAGGGCGGCCTCCGCCCGGTCGATCTGCGCGAGGACGGGCGCGGAGACCGGTGTGCCGTACGGGATCCGCGACGCGAGGCAGGGCGACGCCGGCTTCGCGGCGCTGGGAAGGCCCAGGAGCCCGGCCAGCGCCCGGATGCGCGCCTTCCCCAGCCCGGCCTCGACCAGCGGGTGGCGGACGCCGTGCTCGGCCGCCGCGGTCAGCCCCGGCCGCCAGTCGCCCAGGTCGTCGGCGTTCGCGCCGGAGAGCACGACCCGGTCGCCGGCGATCGTCGTCAGGCGGTCGTAGAGGTCGGTCTTGCAGTGGTAGCAGCGGTCCCGGCCGTTGCGCCGGTAGCCCTCGCGCTCGAGCTCGGTGCTGGTGACCACGCGGTGCGCCACCCCGATCGAGGCCGCGACGGCCGCCGCCGCCTCGATCTCGCCGGTCGCCAGCGCGGGCGACACGGCCGTCACGGCGAGCGCCAGCTCCCCCAGCGCCCGGCCCGCGACGGCGGCGACCACCGACGAGTCGACCCCGCCCGAGAACGCGACGACCGCCCCGTGGAGGCCGGCGAGCAGCCCCTCCAGCGCCGCGAGATCGTCCGCCGGGGACGGCGCCGGGAAAGCCATGCCCGCAGCATGGACGCTGCCGCGGCCGCCGTTCAAGATTCGTGCATGACGACGGGGTCCATCACCGGCCGGGGCATGACCCTCAGCGACATCCTGGCCCGCTGGGCGCGGGTGACGCCGGAGGCGGAGTTCCTCGTCGACGCCACCACCGGCGAGCGCCGGAAATACGCCCGCTCCGACGACCGGATCACCCGCCTGGCCGACACCCTGGTCGGCGAGGGCGTCGCACCCGGCGATCGGGTCGCGGTGCTGGGCCTCAACGGTGTCGACCTGCTCGAGTCCTACATCGCCGTGCTGCGCGCGGGCGCGATCTGCGTGCCGGTCAACTTCCGGTTGGTGCCCGACGAGGTCGCGTACGCCCTGACCGACTCCGGCGCGGTGGTCGCCGTGGCCGACACCGCGACGGCGGACCTCATGGCCGCGGCCCGCGACGGTGCGCCCGCCGTGCGCCGGACGATCACCATCGGCGGCGACCTCGAGGACGTCCTCGCCGCCGCCGACCCGACCCACCGCGAGCTCGCCGTCCCCGACGACGCCACCGCGTTCATCATGTACACCTCCGGCACCACCGGGGCGCCCAAGGGCGCGATGCTCACCCACCGCAACCTCTACCTGCACGCGTTCTCGTCGACCATGCACCTCGGCGGGCCCGGCGGGCCGAGCGTCTGGCTCTCCGGGACGCCGCTGTTCCACATCGCGGGCGTCGCGGGCTTCCTCCCGTCGCTGTTCGCGGGCGGGACCACCGTCATCCCGCCGTCGGGCGGGTTCGACCCCGAGGAGGCGCTCGCGGTCCTGGAGCGCGAGCGGGTCACGTCGTGCTTCTTCGTGCCGGCGCAGTGGGCGGCGATCTGCGAGCGGGTGGGCGCGCGGGAGCGGGACCTCTCGGCGCTGCGCAAGTGCGGGTGGGGCGCGGCCCCGGCCTCGACCGGCCTGCTGCGCACGCTCAGCGCGAGCTTCCCGGACGCCGAGATCGTGAGCTCGTTCGGGCAGACCGAGTGCAGCCCCGTCACCACGACCCTGCGCGGGCAGGACGCGGTCCGCAAGATCGGCTCGGTCGGCACGCCGATGATCAACGTCGAGGTCCGGGTGGTGGACGACGACATGAACGACGTCCCCCCGGGCGAGGTCGGCGAGATCGTCTACCGCGGGCCCCTGGTGATGAGCGGCTACTGGAACAAGCCCGCCGAGACCGCCGAGGCGTTCCGGGGCGGGTGGTTCCACTCGGGCGACCTGGTCCGGCAGGACCCGGAGGGCTACTACTACGTCGTCGACCGCAAGAAGGACATGATCATCTCCGGCGGCGAGAACATCTACTGCGCCGAGGTCGAGAACGTCCTCGCCGCGCACCCCCGGGTCGCCGACGTCGCCCTCATCGGCGTCGCGGACGAGAGGTGGGGCGAGACCCCGCTCGCGGTGGTCGTGCCCACCGACCCCGCCGATCCCCCGACGCTCGCCGCGCTCGAGGAGCACTGCCTGGCGCACCTCGCCCGGTACAAGCGCCCGCGCCGCCTCGCGGTCGTCGACGCCCTGCCCCGCAACGCCACGGGCAAGGTGCAGAAGACCGTGCTGCGGGAGCGGGCCGACGCCCTCGCGGAGACGGCCGGACGCTGACGTCACCACCGAGAGACGTGCTCAGGACGCCGTCGCGGCCTCCAGGAATCGCTCCAGCTCGCGGCGGGTGTCGGAGCCGCAGGGCTGGAAGACCACCTCGGTGACGCCCTGCTCGCCGAGCTCGTCGAGACGGCGCTTGACCTCGTCGCCGGTCCCCGTGATCGTCGCGTCGCGCAGCATCGAATGCCCTCCCGCGGCCCAGGCCGCCTCGTCCGCCGCGTTGAGCTCCACGCAGTGGCCGGAGTGGACCGCGAGGTGCCGCTCGCCCTCGGGGGCGGACTCGACGACGTCCATCCACGCGTCGCCGCCGGGGAGCCCGCGCACGGCGTCGGGACCGCCGAACTCGTAGGCGCCGTGGTACGCCAGCGCCCACCCCGGGCCGGCGGCCTCCCGGGCGTGCGCGGAGTCCGCGCCCTCCGACTCGTCGAGCACCGTGCCCCACAACAGGTAGGGCACCCACGAGTACTCGCCGAGGAAGTCGGGCACCTGCAGCGTCGCGTAGAGGCCGTCGCCGAGCTCGCGCGCGACCGCATTGCCCTTGGGCCCGAGCGCGCCGACGAGGATCGGGACCTCCACCGGGCGCGCGGGGGCGTGGCCGTCCGGGTGCAGCATCTGCATCCGGGTGCCCTCCCATTCGACGACCTCGCCGCGCAGCAGGTCGCGGTAGGCGCGGATGTAGGCGTCCATGAACTTCCACGTGATCGCGCCGTAGCCCATCGCGCGACGCCCGGTGAAGCCGGTGCCGAAGGCGACCGCGACGCGGCCGGGCGCGAGGTCGACGAGCGTGGCCGTGGCCGCGGCGTTGACCATCGGGTGGCGCAGGCTCGGGATGAGGACGCCCGGCCCGATTCCGATCCGCTCGGTGCGCTGCGCCGCGAGCGCGAGCGTCATCCAGACGTCGGGGCTCTGCTGGGGCGTGTCGTAGACCCAGGCGCGGGCGTAGCCGAGGGATTCGGCGAGGGCGATGTCGTCGGGCGAGCTCAGGGCGGTCGGGAAAGCGCAGGACACGTCCATGGGTCCTCCAGGCATCAGGTCGTGGGACGCAGCGAGGTGTCCCACCCGGCGACGTGCACCTCGGCCACCTCGTTCGGGCCGACCGTCCAGCTGGGGTGCCGATCGAACACCAGCGTGTCGTGGCCCGGGACGATCCGGTCGAGGTCGCCGTCCAGGTATCGATGAATCTCGCCGTAGGTCATCAGCATGGAGTAGGTGTTGCCGTTCGTGTAGCCGCTCGGCCACATCTCCTCGACGTTCGAGTACCACATGACCGCGTCGCCGGCGACGACGTAGCGGCCGCCGGAGGTGTCCACGGAGATCCACTGGGTGCCGAAGGTGTGGCCGTCCTTGGACAGGTGGCCGCGGATGCCGGGGGCGAGCTCCTCGTCGTCGCCGACGAACTTCAGGCGGTGGTCGCGCGCCAGCTCGCCGAAGACACGGGCGTCGTCGCGGTCGAACGACGAGGTGATCCAGCTCTCCTCCCCGAGCGGGGTGTAGAGATCCGGGAGCGCCAGCGCCTTCAGCCAGCCCTGGTACTCCTCCCACTGCACGTAGACGTCGGCGTTCTCGAACGCCCCGACGTTGTTGGCGTGGTCGAAGTGCATGTGGGTCAGGAAGATCTTCTCGATCTGCTCCGGGCCCACCCCGACCTTGCCCAGGACCGTCTCCGGCGGCTCCCAGTCGAAGAACCCGAAGCGGTGGATCCACTTGTCGGCGTGGAAGCCGGCGTCCACGAGGTAGTGGTGCACGACGCCGGCGTCGTCCTGTCCGCTGACGAGCACGTAGATCATCGGCGAGGCCGAGACGCCCTCCCCGCTGTGGATCGGGACCCCGCCGAAGAACTCACGCGGCAGCTCGACGTGGGAGAAGCAGAGCGGGCGGATCGAGTAGTCGGGAGCGGGCACGGGCGGCCTCCATCGACGTGCGGACGCCCCCCGCCGTACGTCGATAGCGGGCGGGGAGGCCGTGCGTCCAGAGCCATGTCCGACGGTGCGGGACACGTCCTCTCAGACGAGGGCCCAGGTGGGGTCGAGCAGGAGGTCGACCGCGACGGCGACGTCGTCGGCCAGCGGCCGGTCCTCGGTGCGCGGGTCGAGCACCTCCTCGGCGCGGGCCAGCGCCTCCTCGACCGGGGCGGGCCCGCCGGCCGCGGTGCTCGCGGCCGGGACCCCGGCGTTCTGCCGCCGCAGGCGCAGCGCCCGGACGGCGGCGACGAGCTCGCACGCGAGGACGCGGGTGTAGGCGATCGCCACCTCCGTCGTGGCCCGCGCGGCCTGGGTGGAGAAGCTCGCGTGGTCCTCGAGGCCGCGGGACACGACGGCGCTGCCCAGGGTCACCGGCAGCGCGACCTGGCGCAGCGCGGCGAGCGCGTCGTGGCTCATGTACTCGAGGATCATCACCCCGGAGCTGCCGGGCGGGCCGTCGACGAGGAACGCGCGCAGGCCGGTCTGCTCGGGCTCGACGAGGTCGCCGAGACGGGCCGCCGAGAGCTCGGCGACGCCGTGGATGCAGGCGCGGACGTGATCGAGTGCGCCCGCGACGTAGGCGGTGTGGAAGTGGGCGTGGTGGTACACGTCGTCCTCGGCGACGGCGATCATCGGGTTCTCGGCCCCCGCGTTGATCTCGACGTCGAGCACGCGGTGCAGCGTCTCCAGCGCGTCGATCGCGGGCCCGTTGACCTGCGGGAACGCCCGCAGCCCGAACGGGTCCTGGATGCGGCGACCCTTGGGCGGTGTCCGCTCCATGCCGAGCAGGTGGCGCATCCGCTGGGCGCAGCGGACCTGGCCGGGGTGCGGCCGGGCCCGGTGCACCGGATCGGCGTAGGCCTCGGGGCTGCCGTCGAGCGCGAGGTAGGACAGGGCCGCGACGACGTGGCTCGAGGCGAGGACGACGTCGAGGGTCCCGGCAGCGAGCGCGGACTCGGCGAGCGTCACCGAGTTGCTGGAGACGAACGCCAGCGCGTCGCCGGCGTCGACGGCGACCGGCTCCGGACGTGACGATGCGACCGGCGGCGCCGTGTCCCACGCCCCCTCCCCCGCGAGCGCCAGCGCGATCTGGGCGAGCGGGGCGAGGTCGCCGGTGCCGATCGCGCCGAGGCGGTGGACGACGGGCCGGGCGCCGGTGCGCACGGCGTCGGCGAGGGCGTGCACGAGGCTCGACGACACCCCGGAGCGGCCGGTGAGGAGCTGGTTGAGCCGGATGAGCATCGCGGCGCGGACGAGCTCGGGATCGAGCTGGTCGCCCGCACCGCCGGAGTGGCTGCGCAGCAGGCGGAGGCCATGGCCGGCGGAGCCTGCGGAGCCGGTGAGTCCTGCGGAGCCGGCGGAGCCTGCGGAGCCGGTGAGTCCTGCGGAGCCGGCGGAGCCTGCGGAGCCGGTGAGTCCTGCGGAGCCGGCGGAGCCTGCGGAGCCGGTGAGTCCTGCGGAGCCGCCCTGCTCGGGGACCAGCTCGTCGCGGTTCGCCCCGACCCCCGTGGTGCGCCCGTAGACGGCGCGGCGGGTGCTGAGCTCCGCTCCCAGCCGGGCGGCGCGCTCGACGTGGGCGAGGGCGGCCCGGTCGAGGTGGACGTCGGTGGGCCCGAGGGTCCGGGCCACGGCCGCGACGTCGCCCGCGGTCAACGAGGCGCCGTCGAGCCGGAGCGGCGGACGCCCGTCGACCATCGGCGGGTCGGCCTCCGGGCGGACCGGGATGTGGGTGCTCACGCTCGGGCCTCCTCGAGACGGGGTGCGGGACGCTCGCGGCGGCCCGCGCGCCACACCGCGGCGGTGAGCGGGACACCGGGGCGCTGGGCGAGGTCGACGACGGTCGGGGCGTCGAGGACGTGCAGGTCGGCGCGGGCACCGACGCCCAGGTGACCGACGTCGTCGCGGCGCAGGGCCCGGGCGCCGCCGAGGGTCGCGGCGCGCACGGCCTCGTCGACGGACAGCCCGGACCGCAGCACCGCCAGGGTCACGCAGAGCGCCATGGACGTGGTGTAGCAGCTCCCGGGGTTGGCGTTGCTCGCCAGCGCGACCGTCACACCGGCGTCGGCGAGGCGCCGCGCCGGTGGTGCGGGCTGGCCGGTGACCAGGTCGCACGCGGGCAGCAGCGTCGCGACCGTCGACGAGCCGGCGAGCGCGTCGACGTCGGCGTCGGTCAGGTGCGTGGCGTGGTCGACCGAAGCGGCGCCGGCCTCGACGGCCACGCGCACCCCGGGGCCCGGGCCGAGCTGGTTGCCGTGCACCCGTCCCCCGAGCCCCCGCGCGGCGCCGGCGGCGAGCACCCGCGCGGCGGCGTCGGCGTCGAACGCACCGTCCTCGCAGAACACGTCGATCCAGCGCACGTCGTCGGCGACGGCGTCGAGCATCGGGCCGCAGACGAGGTCGAGGTACTCGTCGGTGGTCGTGTCGGCGGGGGTCAGGTGGGCGCCGAGGAAGGTGACCTCGTCGACCTCCTCCCCGGCTATCCGCGCCGCGCGGGCCTCGTCGGCCACCGAGAGCCCGTAGCCGGTCTTGGTCTCCAGGCACGTGGTGCCCTGGCCGACGGCTTCCGCGACGTGACGGCGCAGGCGGGCGGCGAGGTCGGCGTCGGACGCGGCGCGGGTGGCCGTCACCGTCGTCCGGATCCCGGCCGCCGTGTAGGGCCGGCCGGCGGCCCGCTGCGCGAACTCCTCGCGCCGGTCGCCGGCGAAGACCAGGTGGGTGTGGCTGTCGACCCAGCCGGGCAGCACCGCGCGGCCGTCGACGTCGACCGCGGTGTCGCAGGCGGGCGCTTCTCGTGCGAGCCCCGTCCAGGCCACGCGGTCGCCCTCGATCACCAGGGCGAACGGCCCCGGGCCCGTCGGTCCCGCCGGGTCGTGGGTGGTGAGCTCGCCGATCCCGGTGATCAGCTGGGTCGTCATGCCGCCTCCTGCGCGCGGGCGTGCAGGGCGCCGATCTCGGCGGCCAGGCGCGCCGCGGGCCGCTCGACGAGCTGGTGGACCCCGTCGCGGACGATCACGTGCCCGCCGGCCCGGACCTCGCGGACGTCGGCCGCCGACGCGGCGAGCAGGACCCCGTCCGGCCGGGCGCCCGCGGTGCGCACCGAGGCGGTGTCGACGGTGACGAGGTCGGCGGGGGCGCCGACGGCGATGTGCCCGCCGTCGGTGCCGGCGTCCAGGAGCTCCCCGGGCGTGAACCGTTCCCGCACGCCGTGCCGCAGCCGCTCGTGCATCTCCAGGGCGCGCATCTCCTCGAAGGGGTCGACGACGGCGTGGCTGTCGCTGCCCAGGCACAGCGGCACGCCGGCCCTCGCCAGCGCGCCGGCGGGACCGATCCCGTCGCCGAGGTCGCGTTCGGTCGTGGGGCAGAAGCAGGCCCGGGCGCCGGTGCGGGCCAGGCGGGCGACGTCCTCGTCGGTGAGGTGGGTGGCGTGCACCGCGGTGGTCGCGGGCCCGAGCGCTCCGGCCTCGTCGAGGAGCGCGGTCGGGGTGCGGCCGTGCGCGGCGAGGCAGGCGGCGTTCTCGTCGGGCTGCTCGGAGAGGTGCACGTGCAGCGGTCGGCCCCGCGCCCAGGCGGCAACCGTCGGCAGGGCCTCGCGCGGCACCGCGCGCACCGAGTGGATCGCGGCGCCGACGCGGATGCAGCCACCCTGATCGCCGGCGCCGTCGTCCAGGGTCGCGACGCGCTCCGCTCGCGCCGCCCAGGCCTCGACGTCGGCGTCGGCGAAGCGGCGCTGGACGCCCTCGGGCGCGCGCCCGAAGCCCGAAGCGAGATAGCAGGTGTCGAGCAGGGTGATCCGTAACCCGGCCGCCGCGGCGGCGTCGACGAGCGCGCGGTCCATCGCGATCGGGTCGGCGTAGGGCCGCCCGCCGGGGGCGTGGTGCAGGTAGTGGAACTCGGTCACGGCGGTGTGGCCGGCGAGGGCCATCTCGGCGTAGACCGCGGTCGCCAGCGCGCGGTAACCGTCCGGGTCCAGGGCGGCGGCGACGCGGTACATGCCCTCGCGCCAGCTCCAGAACGAGCCCGCCGCGCGGGCCGGGTGGCCGCGCAGGGCGCGGTGGAAGGCGTGCGAGTGCCGGTTGACCATGCCCGGGACGGTGAGCCCGGGCAGCACGGTGCCGGCGCGGGGGGCGTCCGTCGTGAGGCCGGCGATCCGGCCGTCGACGATCTCCAGCGCCACCCCGTCGACGGGGCCGCCGGGCAGCCACGCCTGCTCGCACCAGATCAGCGACACAGCTCCTCCAGGACGTCGGCGAGGGAACGGACGCCTGCCGCGACGTCGGCGTCCTCGGCGTGCTCGTCGGGGGCGTGGCTGACCCCGGTGGGGTTGCGGACGTGCAGCATCCCGGCCGGCACGTGGGCGGCGAGGACGCCGGCGTCGTGGCCCGCGGCGGTGGCGAGGCGGCCGGCACGCGTGACCGTCGACAGCGTGTCGGCGAGCGCGGGGTCGAGGGTGACCTCGTCCGACACCGACTCGGCGCGCACCTCGACGGCGCACCCCTCGGCGTCGGCGGCGCTCCGCGCGGCGGCGCTGACGTCGTCGACGAGCGCCTGCGGGAGCGGGCCGCGGGCGTCGAGCCACAGGTCCACGCGGGAGGCGACGACGTTGGTCCCGCCGGGCACCGGGTGCAGCCGCCCGACGGTGGCGCGCGCGTCGTCGCCGTGGGCCTCCATCGCCGCGCGGGCGGCGAGCACCGTCCTCGCCGCCGGGATCATCGGGTCGTGACGGTCGGCGCGACGCGTGGTGCCGGCGTGGTCGGCGCGCCCGGTGAACGACAGCCGCCAGCGGCCGTGGGCCACGATCGTCGAACCGACGGCCAGCGGCTCGCCACGGGGCGCGAGGTTCCGGCCCTGCTCGACGTGCAGCTCGACGAACCGCCCCAGGCGGGCGATCCGGCGCGGGTCGGGCCCGAGGTGATCGGATCGCAGGCCGCGGCTCGTCAGCGCCTCGGCCAGCGTCACGCCGTCGGGGTCGCGCAGCCCGCGTGCGCGGTCGGGATCGAGCGAACCGGTGAGCAGCCGCGAGCCCAGGCACGGCACCCCGAAGCGCCCGCCCTCCTCCTCGGCGAAGACGACCACCGCGAGCGGGCGGCGCGGGACCACGCCGCGGGCCCGGAGCGCGTCGACGGCGGCCAGCGCCGACACCACGCCGAGCGGGCCGTCGTAGGCGCCGCCGCCGGGTACGGAGTCGAGGTGGCTGCCGGTGACGACGGCGTCGGGACCCTCGGGATCGCCCCACCAGGCCCACTGGTTGAGGTTCGCGTCGGTCTCCACCCGCAGGCCGCGCCGAGCGGCCTGCTCGGAGAACCACTCCCGCAGGGTCGACTCGGCGTCGTCGCCGAGGTGGCGCGACCAGCCGCCGCGGCGGGGATCGCGGCCGACGTCGTCGAGGTCGGCGAGAAGCGTGCTCATCGGCCCTCCCGGAGCGGGATCCGGACCCCGCGCTCGTCGGCGACCTCGAGGGCGCGGGGGTAGCCGGCGTCGGCGTGGCGGATCACGCCGGTGCCGGGGTCGTTGGTGAGCACACGCGCGATCTTGCGCCCGGCGAGCTCGGAGCCGTCGGCGACGCACACCTGCCCGGCGTGGATCGAGCGCCCGATCCCGACCCCGCCGCCGTGGTGCAGCGACACCCAGCTGGCCCCCGACGCGGTGTTGAGCAGGGCGTTGAGCAGGGGCCAGTCGGCGATCGCATCCGAGCCGTCGATCATCGCCTCGGTCTCGCGGTGCGGCGAGGCGACGCTGCCGGCGTCGAGGTGGTCGCGGCCGATGACCACCGGGGCCGAGAGCTCGCCGGACGCGACCATCTCGTTGAACCGCTCCCCCGCGCGGTGGCGCTCGCCGTAGCCGAGCCAGCAGATGCGCGCGGGCAGGCCCTGGTGGCGCACCTTCTCCCCCGCCAGGCGCATCCAGCGCGCGAGCGGTTCGTCGTCGCCGAAGAGGTCGAGCACCGCGCGGTCGGTGGCCGCGATGTCGGCGGGGTCGCCGGAGAGCGCCGCCCACCGGAAGGGCCCGCGGCCCTCGCAGAACTGCGGGCGGATGTAGGCGGGGACGAAGCCGGGGATCTCGAAGGCGCGCTCGACGCCGGCGAGGCGGGCCTCGGCGCGGATCGAGTTGCCGTAGTCGAAGACCTCGGCGCCGTCGTCGAGGAACCCGAGCATCGCCTCGACGTGCGCGCCCATCGACTCCCGCGCCCGGTCGGTGAACTCCTCGGGCTTGGTGCGGGCGTACTCGGCCCAGTCGGCGAGGTCGACGCCGACCGGCAGGTAGGACAGCGGGTCGTGCGCCGAGGTCTGGTCGGTGACGACGTCGACGGGCACGCCGCGCCTGCGGATCTCCGGGAGCAGCTCCGCGGCGTTCCCGATGACGCCCACCGAGACGACTTCCCCGGCGCTCCGGGCCGCCTCGACCCGGGCGAGCGCGGCGTCGAGGTCGTCGGCGACCTCGTCGAGGTAGCCGCTCTCGACCCGCCGGCGCGCGCGGGCGGGATCGGCCTCGACCACCAGCGCGGTCCCGCCGTTCATGGTCACCGCGAGCGGCTGCGCACCGCCCATCCCGCCGAGCCCGGCGGTGAGCGTCAGGGTGCCCTCGAGCGAGCCGCCCCGGGCGCGGGCGACGGCCGCGAACGTCTCGTACGTGCCCTGCAGGATGCCCTGGCTGCCGATGTAGATCCACGAGCCGGCGGTCATCTGGCCGTACATCGTCAGGCCGAGGTGCTCGAGCCGCCGGAACTCCGGCCAGGTGGCCCAGTCGCCGACGAGGTTCGAGTTGGCGAGCAGCACCCGCGGCGCCCAGTCGTGGGTGGTGAAGACCCCGACCGGCCGCCCCGACTGGACGAGCAGCGTCTCGTCCGGCGCGAGGTCGACGAGGCAGCGCCGGATCGCGGCGAGGCTCGCGTGGTCCCGGGCGGCCTTGCCGGTGCCGCCGTAGACCACCAGGTCCTCGGGCCGCTCGGCCACCTCGGGGTCGAGGTTGTTGTCGAGCATCCGCAGCGCGCCCTCGGCGCCCCACGTGCGTGCCGTCATCGTCCGTCCCCGCGCTGCTGGCATGGGTCACAGTGCAGCGCTCCGCGACCCGCCCGGACAGAGGGCCTTCCCTCGTGCTGTCTCGGATACGAGACTGCGGCGATGGCCGGCGTCCCGGGGTTGCGACGCGGGCTCGCGATCCTGCGCCTGCTCGCGGCGTCCGAGGAGCCGTTGACCGCGACGACGCTCGCGGCGCGCCTCGACCTGCCCCGCTCGAGCACCTATCACCTGCTCACCGAGCTCGAGGCCGCCGGCGTCGTCGCCCACCTCCCCGATCGGGGTCGCTGGGCCGTCGGGATCGGCGCGTTCGAGATCGGGACGGGCTACCTGCGTCACCACCCGGTCGACGAGGTGGCCGGGCCGTCGTTGCGACGCCTCGCGCGCCGGGTGGGCCACGACGTCCACCTCGGGGTCCTCGACGGGCGGGAGCTGCTCTACCTGCTGCGCGAGCGCCCGCCCCGTCCGCAGACCCTCGTCACCGCCGTCGGCGTCCGGCTCCCCGCGCACCTGACGGCGTCGGGGCGGGCGGTCCTCGCGGGGCTCGACCCGGCCCAGCGCCGGGCCGTCCTCGCCGGCGGGGGACCGCTGACCGCGGCGCACCGAACGCGGTCCGACGTCCCAGCGCACGCTCACCGCGGTGCTGGCCGCCGACGCGCGGCGCGGCTGGTCGGTGGAGGACGGGGAGGTCAGCCGTGGCTACGCCTCGGTCGCCCACGCGATCCGGGACGCCGGCGGGCAGGCGGTCGCCGCGATCAGCGTGACGTTCCCGCACCAGTGCGAGCCGGCGTGTGCCGACACCTTCACCCCGCTCGCGACGGTCGTCGGACGCACCGCCGCCGAGATCACCCGGCACCTCGGCGGCGCGTCGGCCGGACGTCGCTGACGGGCGTTCGCGCTGCCGCTCCCGCGCCCGCGTGTCACGGTGAACGCACGTTCGTGGGTCGTGATCCGGTCCCCGTCCGGCCACCCCTGCCCCCGGTGGCGTCCCTGTCGAGCACGACGCCGGAGAGCGGGTGGAGCACGTGTCGAGCCGTGCTGCGGACACCGAGGCACGCAGCCTCGCGCACTGGGACGAGGCCGGGCGGGCCGGGATGGAGGCGTTCTACGCGCTGGCCGTCGAGGACTACCGGCAGATGGTGGCGGCGCGCGACTGGGCCGCCGACCTGCGCGGGAGCGCCGTGGACGGCCGGGTGCGCGTCCTCGACGTGGCCTGCGGCAGCGGGAAGTTCCCCGCCGAGCTGATGCGTCGCGGCCTCGCGTCCGGGGTCGACGGGATGCACGTGGAGATCGACCTCCTCGACCCGTCGGTCTTCTCGATCGCCGAGGCCCGGTCGGTGCTGGGGCCGCCGTTCGTGGTCCGTGCCGAGCACGCGGTGCGCCTGCAGGACCTCGACCGCACGATCGGCGGCTTCGACGTCGCGTGGGCCACCCACGCCCTCTACGCGATCCCGCCCGACGAGATCGGCGCCGGCGTCGCGCGGATGACGGAGGCGCTGCGACCGGGCGGGTTCGGCGCGATCGTCCACGCCACCACCGGGTCCCACTACCTGCGGTTCGCCGAGGCGTTCCGCGCGACGTTCGCGCCGGAGGTCACCCCCTTCACCAGCGCCGAGCAGGTGACCGACGCCCTGCGCGCGGCCGGCGTCACCCCGTCGTCGACGACGCTGCGGTACACGGTCGGGTCCGACGACCGCGCCGTCCTCGAGGGCTTCCTCCAGCGCTGCGTCTTCGACGACTCCGTCGACCTCGCGACGATGGAGGCGCAGGAGCCGCTCGCCGGGTACCTCGCCTCCTGTCGTGACGACGGGACCTACCGCTTCCAGCAGGACGTCCACGTGATCACGTGGACCGCGACGGCGTGAACCCGCACCTGGGAGTCGCCACCGCGCGCGGCGAGGCGTCCGACGTCACCGCGGCCTGGGACGGGGACAACGAGCAGTGGTGGGACTGGTACATGTCCCTGGCGGACAACGCGGAGGGCGCCTCTGAGCCGCTCGTCGCGGTCGACGCCCCCGATCCCGGTCCGCTGCCGGACGACGCGGAGATCGTGGCGGAGCTCGCCGAGCCCTACGTCGTGCCGTCGACGGCGGTGGCGTCCTTCGCGGCCGAGGGCTTCGTGCGCCTGCCCGGCGTCGTGTCGCCGGGCGCCGCCGAGGTGCTGCGGCGCCGGTTGATCGCGCTCCTGGACAGCGGCGGGTCCGGTTCCGGCCTGCGCAGCCGCGAGATGATGTGGCGCGAGGACCCGCTGGTGCGCGCCGCGGTGCTCTCCCCGCGGGTCGCCGGCATCTCCGCCGCCCTGCTCGACGTCGACGCCCTGCGGCTCTATCACGACAGCGCGCTCTGCAAGGAGCCCGGCGCGGGCCGGACGCCCTGGCACCACGACGCGCACCACTTCCCGCTGGCCTCCCACGACGTGATCTCCACGTGGATGCCGCTGCAGGCGGTGCCGGCCGCGATGGGGCCGCTGGCCTTCGCGCGCGGGATGGACGCGTGGCGGCAGGTCGACGACCTCGCCTTCGACAAGTACGGCACGTCGTACGACCGCCGGGTCGCCGAGACGTTCCGCGCGGCCGGGGTCGAGGTGTCCGACGAGCCGTTCGCGCTCGGGGACGTCAGCTTCCACTCGACGCTGTGCTTCCACACCGCGGGCGCCAACCGCTCCACCCGCTCCCGGATGGTGCTGGGCGCGACGTACTACGCCGACGGCGTGCGGATCGTCGACCACCCCACGATGGTCAGCGGCGACTGGCGGCTCTTCGTCCCCGACACCGCGCCGGGCGAGCCGGCCGTCAGCGCCCACAACCCGCTCCTGGAGCTCGCCGGGTGCTGACCAGGTCAGACTGGGGCTCCCACCGCCCGACGAGGAGCCGACGATGATCACCGGTGCGCACGTCATCCTGTACAGCGCCGACGCGGACGCCGACCGCGCCTTCCTCCGCGACCTGCTCGGCACCCGCACGGTCGACGCCGGCGGCGGCTGGACCATCGCCGCCCTGCCGCCCTCCGAGGTCGCCGTCCACCCCACCGACGAGGCCCCGTCGCACGAGCTCTACCTGATGTGCGACGACGTCGAGGCGACGACGGCCGAGCTGCGCGGGCGGGGCATCACCGTCGACCCCGTCACCGACCAGGGCTGGGGCCTGCTCACCGGCATCCGGCTCCCCGGCGGCGGGACGCTCGGCCTCTACGAGCCCCGGCACCCGGTGGCGACGGAGCCGGGCTGAGCTACAGCGAGACGTCGATCCCGCGGCCGTCACGCCGGGCGGGTTGGAACCGGCCGGGAACGGCTGCAGGCAGGTCTCGCGGTGCTCGACGACGACCAGGGCCTCGCGCAGGATGTGCGTGCCGGGCCGGACGTTCCCCCCTCGCAGCAGGGGCTCGACGGTGCTGGTCGCCGCGCACACGACGTGGGCGCCGGCGATCGCGTCGTCGATGGTGGTCCCGCGCGCGGGCAGGCCCTCGCCCTCGAGGTTCGCGGCGAGGGCGGCCGCCTTGGCGGGGTCGCGGGCGCCGATGCGGACGGCGGTGAAGTGGTGGACCCGGCACGCGTACCGGGCGTGCTCGCGCGCCCGGGGGCCGTTCCCGAGCACGGCGAGCACGCGCGACCCGGGCCGGGCGAGGTGCCGGATCGACAGCGCGGAGCACGCGGCGGTCCGTGCCGCGGTGAGGAGGTCGCCGTTGACGAGGGCGACCATCTCGCCGGTGGGGCGGGTCGAACACGGCGATCGCGGCCTGGTGGACGGGGAAGCCCTGCGCCTCGTTGTCGGCGTAGACCGTCAGCAGCTTGGTCGCCAGCACCCCGAGTCGCGGGCTGTACGCCGGCATCGTGGCGAGCAGCTCCTCCGCGGCTCGCCGGTCGAGCACCCGCGTCGGTCGATGCTCGACCCGGCTTCGGACGAGGTCAAGAACGAGCACGGCGGTGCTCTCGGTCGGTGTGTCATCACCCGATCGAGGGCGTTCCGGATCTAGCTTGTCCCGACGGCACAAGATCGCTGCGGGGCGGACGCAGCGAGCGCCGACTCGTGTGGGGGGACCATTCTGTGAGCCAGCCGCGAACTCCCGACGGTCGGTACGCCTCGAAGGTCACGCTCGGATCTATCGTCGCGGCCGCGGTCGTGGCCATCGCGGCCGCCGTCGGAGTCGGTGCGGAGGGGGCCGCCGTCGGCGCGGGGACGAGCACGGCGGCGACCGCGAACGTCCCGAGTCTGTCCGCTCCGGCACGCGTGGCCCGCGGGAAGCAGAAGTCCGGAAACACCCAGCGAAGGCTCGTGACGGGCGGCGTCCGCTCGGCCCTGCGGGCGGAGGCTGACTCGGGCTCGTGTGCCGCCGACGCTCGAGGGGAGGTCCGCGAGTTCCTCGGGACGCATCCGTGCGAGTCGGTCTATCGAGCGCTGTTCGAGGTCCGGCGCGGTGACGTCGCCGCCGTCGTCGCTGTCGCGTGGATCGAGATGGTCCAGGAGAGCGACGCGACGGAACTGAAGGCGCTCGTCGATCGACCCGGGACCGGGAACATCAACCAGTTGCCACCCCCTCGCGGCCAGGAGGTGGTCGAGGTCGTGGACCCTGCCTATGCCTCACGTCAGCGCGGACGCCTGGTCGTCACCGTGGAGGCCCAGCCCGTCGCGGTCATTGCCTCGCAACGCGTTCTCGAGCAGATCGCCGAAGAGGCCGCAGACACCGCGAGTCGGCCGGAGTAGCCGCGGCTTCGTTCCCGGCGTTCTCCGCGAACCGGCCCCGCGGTGTCGGGGGTCGGTTCTAGAATCGAACACATGAGCGAATGGGGTGTGGGGCTGGTCGAGCGCGAAGCGCTCGCGGCCGCGCGCGCCGAGGAGATCGCCGGCAATCAGGCCTACTACCGGCGCCTGGAGCGCATCGCCGAGCTGGAGCGTCTCGGGCTCGCTGCGGTGACCGGGGATCGCAGCACCGAGCGCCTGCTGCAGGAGAACTGGCGGCTGGATCCGTCGAAGGCCGCCCGGCTGGTCGCCGAGGCCGAGGACCTGGCCCCGCGGATGACGCTGCACGGCCAACCACTGCCGCCGCGGCTGCCGTGCACCGCGACGGTGCTGGCGGCGGGGGAGATTTCCCCGGAGCACGTGGCGATCATCCGCCGCACCATGACCAAGATTCACAGGATGGAGCACGTCGACCCGGCCGAGGTCCCGGCGGCCGATGCGTATCTGGCGCAGAACGCGACCCTGTTCCCGCCCGCGATCTTGCGGCGGCTCGCCGACGCGCTGCTGCGCAGGCTCGATCCCGACGGGGCGGCGCCGGATGAGGACGCCGACCTGTTCGACGACCTGAAGATGACCGCGGGCCCGGACGGCACCCTGGAGATGCGGATCCGGATCCACGACGCCCTCGACGCCGAGATGATCCGCGAGGGCATCGGGGTGCTGGCCACCCCGACCGGCGCGGACGACCACCGCCCGTTGGGCAACCGGCAGGCCTGCGCGCTCAAAGAGGTGTTCGCCGACGCCCTCGGAACCCACGGGCTGGTCACCGACACCCGCCACCACGAGACCGAGCCGGACGACGAGCCGGACGACGAGCCGGACACCGGCGAGGACGTGCCGCTCGAGGACGCGCTGATCCCCGCACCCCGCCAGCCTGAACCCGCCGCACCAGCGGCGGCGCCGGAGACCACCCGGGGGCCGGGGCGGGCGCTGCTGACGATCACCATGGATCACCGCTGGCTGCAGCTCGCGATCGGGCACGGCACGCTGGACTCCGGGGCCCTGACCGACCCGGCCACCGTGCGACGGTGGGCCTGCGACGCCGACATCGTCCCCCTGGTCCTCGGCAGCAAGTCCGAGCCCCTCGACATCGGGCGCCGCTCCCGGTTGATCCCCGACGCGATGCGCCGGGCGCTGAACTTCCGCGACGGCGGCTGCGCGTTCCCCGGCTGCACCCGACGACCCCGCCGCTGCCACGCCCACCACATCGAGCACTGGGGCGCCGGCGGACCGACCTGCCTGGACAACCTCACCCTGCTGTGCCGACACCACCACCAGGTCATCCACCACGGGCACTGGCAGATCGACATGATCGACGGCCTCCCGTGGTTCACCCCGCCGGCCTGGATCGACCCCGAACGACAACCCAGACCCGGCGGACGATCCGCCGCCTTCTGCTGAGCTGACCCGAGATGCTTCGGAAACCGAAGCATCCCGAACACCCGATGCTCATTCCCGGCCTTGGCTCCCGGCCCGCCACCCCGCCCGACCCGTCAGATCGGGGTGCGTCGAGCGCGCACCAGCCCCGCACGCTCACCGTCAGGAGTGCGCCGACCACGAGCCGCACCCGGCCACTCGGACCGCGGAGGGCGAGAAGCCGGCGCGGGTGCTCGTCGAGGTCCGGCCCGCCGGCCGGTTCGAGGAAGCGATCATCACCAACTGGGGCCTCGCCGCCACCGGGCACACGTCTCCGAGCTCCAGCTCGCCCTGCTCGCCGAGGAGTGGGCGGACACGATGCGCCCCGCCTCCCCACCGGCGTGGGCCCAGCGGCTGCTCTCCCGCACGCTCGGCCCGCTCGCCCGCGCGAGGGGCCTGCGCGGCATCCATCCCGAGCTCGAGGAACGCATCCTCATCGGCCGGCTCGGAGAGCGTCTGACGGTCGACGGATCCTCGCCGATGGCGCCCCACGAGTCGAGGTGACGTCGTCGGGGACAACCGCCCGGACGGACCCCTGGTCCGGCGACCCCTGGCGTGGCAGCGTTGCCGGCATGGACATCGGCCCCGTCCGTCGGCGCCTCACCGCAGAGCCGATCAGCTCACCCGTGCCCGGCGAGGACTCGCCGGAGCGGGAGCCCGTCATGATCGAACGAGCCGTCGAGCACGACGATCCCGAGACCGTCGCGACGTCCCGCACCTGACGTGCGGTCGTCGTGACCCTCCCGCCGCTCGATCCCGTCCGGCGCGCACCGGTCGCGAGCGCCCCCGGCGTCCCGGACCTCCCGGCCCCGATCCTGGGCTGGCGCACGTGGCGCGTCGGCCGGCGGGCCCAACGTCGCACCGAGCTGGTCGCCCCGCTCGCCGGGATCACCTGGCCCGCGCGCCAGCCCATGATCGCGACGTGCGGGTCGCAACGGCACGCGCCCCCGGGTGACCGGTGCGCGTGCGGGCTCTACGCGGTGACCGACCCGGGCACGCTGGAGTGGGGTCCCTCGGATCACGAGGTGCTCGGCGTCGTGGCGCTCTGGGGGCAGGTCCTCGAGGGCGCCCGGGGATGGCGCGCGTCGCACGCCTACCCGCGCTTCGTCCTCACCGGCCCGGCCATCCCCGGCGAGCAGCGCGCGGCACTGGCCCGCCGCTACGGGGTGCCGGTGCACCGCTCCGAGATCCCGCCGCGCGACCTCGCCGCACTCCTGGGCCCGGATGCCGACGTGCTGCGCCACGGCGAGATCGCCGAGGTGGAGGCCGTGCTCGCCACGCACATGCCGGGCTGGGCCGAGCGGTGGGAGGCGCGACGCCGGAAGGCCGAGGCCGCCGCCGCACGACGGCCGTGGTGGACGGCCCTCCGAGGGCGACGCTGACCGTCCGAGACCGCTCACATGCCACCGGCCCGGCTCAGCGCCCGGGACAGGAGGACGCGGGTGTCGGCGGGGTCGACGACGTCGTCGATCTCGAAGACCGTCGCGACGCTCAGCGCCTTGCCGCGCTCGTAGTACGTCGCCACCAGCTCGTCGTAGCGCTCGCGGCGGGCCTCGGGGTCGTCGATCGCGTCGAGCTCCTTGCGGTACCCGAGCCGGACGGCGCCCTCCAGCCCCATGCCGCCGAACTCGCCGGTCGGCCACGCCACGGTCAGGGCGGGCGCCTTCAGGTCGCCGCCGGCCATCGCCATCGCACCGAGCCCGTAGCCCTTGCGCAGCACGACCGTGCACAGCGGCGCCGCCAGCCGGGCCCCGGCGACGAACATCGCCGAGACCGGCGTACGGTCGCGGTTCGCTCGGCGGCCGGGCCGACCATGAACCCGGGGGTGTCGCACAGGGAGACCACCGGCAGCCGGTGCGCCTCGGCACAGCGTCGAGGAACCGGGTGGCCTTGTCGGCGGCGTCCGCGTCGATCGCGCCGCCGAGGTGCCCCGGGTTGTTGGCGAGGACACCGACCGGACGGCCCGCGATCCGCGCGAGCGCCGTGATGATCCCGGCTCCGAATCCGGCGCGCAGTTCCAGGACGCCGCCCGTGTCGGCGAGCGCGGTGAGCACGGGCCGGACGTCATAGCCGCGGACCCGGTTCTCCGGGACCAGCTGCCGCAGCGCCCGCTGGTCGGACGCCTCGCCCGGTCGCCCGGTCCGGTGAAGTGACTACGACAGGTAGCGGCGGGCGACGTCCACGGCGGCCGTCTCGTCATCGACGAGCACGTCGACCACGCCGCCTGCCACCTGCACCGGCATCGGCCCGACGTCGCCGGGCGCGACGACGCCCAGGCCACCGCCCTCGATCATCGCGGGGCCGCCCATGCCGAGGCTGCTGCCCTCGGTCGCGATGACGACGTCGCAGCAGCCGACGAGCGCGGCGTTGCCCGCGAAGCAGTACCCCGACACGATCGCGATCAGCGGCACCCGGCCGGCGAGCCCGGCGGCCAGCCGGAACGTCGGCACGTCCAGGGCGGCGATCGCGGTGGTGTCGGTGTCTCCCGGGCGTCCGCCGCCGCCCTCGGCGAAGAGCACCACCGGCAGGTTCCGGCGGCTGGCGAGGGTGAGCAGCCGGTCGGTCTTGCGGTGGTTCTGCAGGCCCTGGGTGCCCGCCAGGACGGTGTAGTCGTAGGACAGCACCGCCGCCGCGCGTCCCCCGATCGTCGCGGTGCCGGCGACCAGGCCGTCGGCGGGAGTGCGCTCGATGAGGTCGTCGAGTGAGCGGCGACGCCGCTGCGCCGCGATGGCCAGCGCGCCGTACTCGACGAAGCTGCCCGGGTCGCACAGGTCGTCGATGTTCTCCCGCGCCGTCCGCCGCCCGGCCGCACGCCGCCGCCGGACGGCGCCTGGACGGCCCGCGTCGAGGCCGATCCGGTGCCGGGTCATCGTCTCGGCCAGGTCCGGGCGGATGCGGTCGAGGTCGATCTCGGCCCGGTCCGCGGCGGCCCGCGTGCGACGTCGGACTCGACGAGATACACCAGCGCGGACCCGGCGTCGACGATGTCGCCCGCCGCCACCGCCAGGCCGGCGACGACGCCGCCCCGCTCGGCCCGTACGACATGTTCCATCTTCATCGCCTCGAGCACGACGAGGTCCGCGCCGGGCGCCACCACGTCGCCCTCGGCCACCGCGATCGCGACCACCACGCCGTGGGTGGTGCTGAGCGCCGCCCCGGTGCCGGGCGGGGCCGCCACCGGCGCCCGCGCCGCCGCCGCGACGTCCGGGACGAGCTCCGGGAGGTGCGCGTCGACGAAGGCGGTGTCGAGGGTGCCGTCGACCAGCTCCGGCCGGTCGAGCAGAGCCCGGAGCAGGGCGACGTTCACCGGGACGCCGTCGACGTCGAGCTCGGCCAGTGCCCGCCGCGCCCGCACCGCGGCCTGGGCGACCGAGCCGGCGGTGACGATCACCTTCGCGAGCAGCGAGTCGTA
>CAWAZG010000005.1:0-1098073 GCA_963786585.1 uncultured Actinomycetota bacterium | reverse complement strand
GCGAAGGTGAACGCGCGGCGCACCCGGGCCCGCGGCCGCGTCACGGCCGGCGGCGGGGCGAGCAGGGGACGCCAGGAGGTCCAGGCGTCGTGGCCACCGGCGGTCACCGGTGGGTCGTCGTCGTGCCGCTCGACGGCCCGCTCGACGAGGTCGTGGCACGGGTCGACACAGCCCGGAGGACGCACGACGCAGACGCGGAGGCGCTCGGACCCGACGGTGACGCGCATGCCCGCGCGGGGCGAGCGGCCGAGCTCGAGGCCAAGGTCGGAGGCCGTGGCGTCGAAGAGCACGCCGCGCGTCGACTCGAAGCTCAGGCGGCCGTGCCGCAGCCGCAGCACGCCGGGGACGTGGGTGACCTCGCGGACGATCCACGCGAGGCCCGCGAGCACGGTGCCCCCGACGGGTCCGCGTGCGTCCGCGGCGTGCCCCGTGGGCGCCTGCCGCGGGGCGGGCACGTCGGCGAGCGCGGTCGACCGGGCCGGTGCGGGCGGTCGGGGTGGGATGGTCATCGTGACCTCCTCCCGGGATGTTGCGATGTCGTGACCTGACCTACACCCAACGCGCGAGCCCCCTCGGGTGTCATGCTCCGGCCGGGCGAGGCGTAGCGGGCAATGGGGTGATCCGAGCCCGGGCGCGTACCGTGAGCGCACCCTTCGGCCCGTGCGGGTGACACGCCGCCCCTGACGGCCTCACCAGCACTGCCCTGGGTGACCACTCGCTGGCATGCTGCCGCCCCATGGGCGCAGTGGCCCGGTGCGCGAGCGGTGAGAAGGGCCCGGGAGACCGTCCGAAGACGGAATGAAGGTCGACCGGACATCACGGTCAGCAGCCATCGGGGTACGGAACGCCCTCGACGACGACTTCGGGAGAACAGAGCGTGAGCAACCCCGACGAGTACCAGAAGCAGTCAGGTTTCGGGGCGCCTCCGGGGGGATACAGCCAGCAGTCGGGCTTCGACGACCCCTCCGGGGCCGCTCCGGGGTCGCAGGACCCGGGTCAGCAGGGTGGTCAGCCGGGGCAGCCCGGCTACGGCCAGCCGCAGTACGGGCAGCAGCCGGGGTACGGCGGCCAGCCCGGGTACGGCGCTCAGCCCGGCTACGGCGCTCAGCCCGGCTACGGCGCTCAGCCCGGGTACGGGGGTCAGCCGCAGTACGACCAGCAGCAGTACGGCCAGCAGCCCGGCTACGGCCAGCAGCAGTACGGCCAGCAGCCCGGCTACGGGCAGCAGCAGTACGGCCAGCCGTTCGCGCAGCCCGACGCCGGCTACGGCCAGCAGCCCGGGTACGGCCAGCAGCAGTACGGCGAGCAGCTCGGTTACGGGCAGCAGCAGCAGCAGTACGGCCAGCCCCAGTACGGCCAGCCCGGCTACGGCCAGCAGCCCGGCTACGGCCAGCCGCCGGGGTACGGCGGGGTGCCGGGCGGCGACCCCACCGACGTCATCGGCTCCCGCGTCGGGCAGTACATCCTCGACGGGCTGCTCTCCGCCGTGCCGACGTTCGTCCTGCTGTTCATCGTGGCCGGGATCGCCGGCGCGTCGGCCGACCCGAACGCGGCGCTCACGATCGTCGGTATCGGCTACGTCTTCGTCTTCATCGTCGGCCTGGCGTCCGCGTTCGTCGTGCACGCGTACTGGCCGTCCACCCACCAGGGCCAGACCCCGGCGATGGGATGGCTGAACCTGCGCATCGTCCGCGAGGAGGACGGCGGCGTGCCCGCCCTCGGGCAGTGCGTGATCCGGTGGCTGCTGCTCATCGTCGACGGGCTGTTCGCCGGGATCCTCGGTCTGATCGTCATGTCGACCTCGGCCCGCCACCAGCGCGTCGGCGACATGGTGGCGAAGACCCTGGTCGTCCGGGCCTGAGGCACGGGTCCCCGGCACAGACCGAACACGCACGACCGGCCCGATACACCCGTGCCGGGGATGCGTCCAGCAGCGACACGGGGGAGCGTTCCGCCCGATCGGGCACGGGTCGGAGCCGTCATCGCCGCTGACAGGGCCTCCACTGCTCCAGCCGGGCGAACCTGGACCATTCGTGCCGCTGGGCGAAACAGACTCGGTCCGTAGAGCGACTTCCGGGCCACAGTCGGACGCAAACAGTGCGTCGGACGCCGCGCCGGCCGGGGCCGGCGTGACCGTACGTGACGGAGGCAGTGCGACGTGAGCTCGACACATTCCCGACCCGGTGGGTGGCGACGATGAGCGCCCCGGTACGCGGTGGGTACGCCGCCTGGGTCAGCTGGCTCGAGGCGTTCCGCCGCGGCGAGGACCCGTCGACGGAGGGCCTCGGCCCGGTGCGCGGGGGCTTCGGCTCGTACGTGGAGGCGCGCCTGCTGGAGCGGCTCTCCACGGCCTTCGCCGAACGGGTGCGGCAGTGGCAGGCGTCGCTCGGCGACCGCATCGTCGCCCAGCCGCCCGACGGCCCGGTGGCCGCCTCGGCGATCCTGCGCGACGCGGTCGCGCGGCTGGAGCCGCTCGCGAAGCTGGCCGGCTCGCCGCTGGTGCCGCCGGCGCTCGGCGCGTCGATGCGCGACATGCTCGCCGTCGTGCGCGAGGGCGCCCGCACCGCGCTCGAGGAGGCCTGGCGCCGCGGGCTCGAGGACGAGCACGTCGCGGGCATGCCCGCGCAGCGGCGGGTGGACCCGTCGGCGCGCCGCCCGCTGGTCGGCGGTGTCCGTCCCGGGCGCGTGCCGGAGGGCGGCGCCCGCCGGAACTAGCCGCCGCGGCCGAGCTCGTGCCGGAGACCTCAGCCGAGGCCCACGCGCGCGAGCACGCCGCGGTGGTCGCTGCCCTCGACGTCGACGATCTCGACCTCCCGCGCCGCCGGCCCGCCGGACGTCAGCACGTGGTCGATCTGGACCCCGAGGAGCCTCGGGGCGGCCGAGGGCCACGTGCCCATCAGGCCCTCGCCGACATCGCTCGCCGCGTCGGTGCAGCCGTCGATGGCGTCGCGGAGCTCGGCGTGGTCGAGCGTGGCGTTGAGGTCCCCGGCGACGACCGTCGGCCGGTCGCCGGTGCACCACCGGGACAGCGCCTCGACGTCGCGCTTCCAGGCGTTGGTGTCGCCGGGCTTCGGCGACTGGGGGTGGGTCGCGACGACGCGCACCGGCTGCCCGTCGACGTCGTCGAAGTCGAGGATGAGCGAGGGGAACTCGGTGTCGCGGTTCGGCGTCGCCGTCGGACGGCCGAGCTCGCGGCGCACGAACACGGTCATCGGGCTGTCGTCGCGCCGGGCGTCGGCGGCGAAGACGCGGTAGCCGCTGGTGCCTTCCTCGCCGCCGGAGGTGTCGACGAGGGCCTGCTGGAGGCGATCGCGCAGGACGCCGCGGGCCTCGGGCAGGACGACGACGTCGGGGGTCCGCGAGGCGATGAGCGCGGCGAGCGCGTCCGGGTCGGCGCGGCTGAGGTAGGCGCTGGCGGTGAGGACGGTCAGCTCCGGGCCGCCGGTGGCGCCGGCTTCGGACGAGCCGATCGCGCGCGGCAGGATCATCGCGAGCCCCAGCACGCCGACGAGCCCGAGAGCGGCGGCCACCGGCCACGCCCGCCGGGCCAGGAGCCCCACGAGCAGGGCGAACACCGTGATCCCGGCGGCGAGCTGCGGCCGGAAGGCGATGGTCTGGACGAACGGGGTGCGGTCGTCGATCCCGAGCAGGTCGGAGAAGGTCACGACGGCCGCGGGCACCCCGAGGACGACGGCCGCGGCGATCGCGCCGCCCCCGGCGCGGGGGAGACGGGGCGTGCGTCGTGGTCGGGAGCGCGCCGGCTCCCGCGGAGCAGAGGGTCGAGGAGGCGCCGGAGGTGCCGCGGGCGCGGACATCTGGCGGGTCGGCGGGGGCGTCGGGCCAGGACCCCGGCCGGGGGGCGGGCCGCCGTAGGGACGGGGTGGACCCGGCGGTCCCGCCGGCCGGCCGGGACCGGGCGGCGGTGCCCAGCCGCCGCCGTACCCCGGACCGGCCGGTGGGCCCCCGCGCGCAGGCCGCCCGGGGTCGTTCCGACCGGTCACGCGCGGGTCACGCGCAGGATGACGTCGTCGGAGCCGTTGTCGCTGGTCAGGTACAGCGCGCCGTCGGGGCCGAGACGTGCCCCGCGCAGGCGGCCGAACTCGCCGTCGAGCTCCGGCGGCACGGTGACCTCGACGATGCGGTTCTCGTCGGCGCCGGTGCCCGGGCGCATGAAGTAGAGCTTCTCGCCCTTCTGCGCGGACACGGCGAGCAGGCCCGCCATGTCCCCCCACGCGGGCCCGTCGAGGAAGGCCGCGCCGCTGATCGCCTCGGTGGGGTCGCCCGAGCTCCACGCGGCGGGGACGGCGTCGGGGTAGCGGTCGAGGTCGGTCATCGGCACCGACTCGTCGTAGCCGCCGGGGCTCTCGCCGCCCTGGGCCGGATCCCAGCCGTAGTTCGAGCCGGGGATGACGACGTTCACCTCGTCGTCGATGTCGGGGCCGTGCTCGGCGCTCCAGCCACGCCCGGTGCCCGGCTGAACGGCGACGGCCTGCACGTTGCGGTGCCCGTACCCCGAGACGAGGCGCTCCGTGGCGCTGCCGGACGCGGCGAACGGGTTGCCCGGCGCGGGGCCGCCGGTGGCGGGGTCGATGCGCAGCACCTTGCCGCCCAGCGAGCCGCGGTCCTGCGGGATCGTGGCGCGTGCGGTGTCACCGGTGCCGACGAGCAGCATGCCGTCGGGGGCGAAGGTGGGCCGGCACCCCGAGTGGCGTCCCGACGGGTTCACCGGCAGGCCGCCGACCAGCGGGTCCTGCACGCGGTCGGCCCGCGTCCCGTCGGGCGACAGGCGCCAGGACACGACGCGCACGTCGACCGGGCGCCCGTCCTCCTGGTGGGTCTGGCAGGTGACGAACGACCCGGAGGTCGCGACGTCCGGCGCCGCGGCGATCCCCATGAGGCCGCCCTCCCCGCGCGCGTAGACCGAGGCGAGGTCGGCGGCGACGGGCGTGACGCGGGCCCCGGGGCCGAGGCCCGTGACGAGCGAGAGCGACCCGTCCCGCTGGGTCACCAGCATCCGGTCGCCGCCGACGAAGGCGAGGTCCCAGGGGTTCGCGAAGTCGCCGGCCACGGTCTCGACGCGCAGCGCGGTGCTCGTCGGCCCGGCCGTCGTCGACGGCGGTGCGGCGGCTCCGGCACCCCCGCCGGACGCCGGCGCCGCGCTCGTCCGGTCCGGACCCTCGCTGCACGCGGCCAGGCCCAGGGCCAGGAGCGCCGAGAGGGTGAGCAGGGCCCGCGCCGGGCGTGATCGGCTGGAGGTCACGTCGACGATGATGCCGCGTGACGCGTCCGATTCCCGTGGGGGCCCGATCGGGTGAGCCCGTCGGTGGTGAATCTGGGCCGGTCGGCGGCACGGGGTCGGCGAACGGGTGGCGCTGCTCGTCGTCCCGTCGAACGACGGCATGCCTGTTGAAGACGAACGGACCGCACGGTACTTTTTGCGCGGCGGCGCACCGCCCGTGCGATCCGGGGGGCACGCACGGAGGTCGGGTCCGTCGAGGAGTCGTCGGCCGCGGGGAGCCGGCGACTCCGACCCGGACCGGCCGGAGATCCGCCCCGGCCGCCCGCGGTGGCCGTCACAGGCCATCCTGCCCGGCCGTCGGGGCTCGCACGTACCCTGGAGTCCTCCCCGGCGTGCCCGCTCCTGCGCTCGCGCCCGACGGTCCGTCGAAGGGTCCGAAGAAGCTTGTCGCCCGCCGCGTCTCCTGCCGTCTCGCCTGCCGTCTCGCCTGCCGTCTCCTCCCCGGGTCCCCTCGACGGACCCGCTGCAGGACCCACCGCGCCCCTCGCCGCCCTGCTGCCCGCGGCGCTCGCCGATCCCGGGCTGCAGGACGTCGTCGCGGGCGCCGGACGGGACATCGCCGTCGAGGGCCCGACGGGGCTGCGGCCCTTCCTCGCCGCGGCGCTCGCGGCCGACCCGGGTGAGGGCGGTGAGGTCGGCGGCGCCGGCGCCCCGGTCCTCGTGGTCACCGCGACCGAGCGCGAGGCCGAGGAGCTGACCACCGCGGTGGGCGAGCTGCTCTCCCCCGACGAGGTCGCCCTCCTGCCCAGCTGGGAGACGCTGCCCCACGAGCGGCTCTCCCCGCGCGCCGACACCGTCGGGCGCCGCGTCTCCGTGATGCGACGGCTGGCCCACCCGGAGGCACCGGACACCCCGGACGTCCCGCTGCGCGTCGTCGTCACGGCCACCCGCAGCCTCATCCAGCCCGTCGTGCCCGGGCTCGGCGACCTCGAGCCGGTGCGCCTGGCCGAGGGCACCGAGTACGAGCTCGAGGCGCTCACCGCCCGCCTCGTCGACCTCGCCTACGCGCGCGTCGAGATGGTGGAGAAGCGCGGCGAGTTCGCGGTGCGCGGCGGCATCGTCGACCTCTTCCCGCCCACGGCCTCGGCGCCGGTGCGCGTGGAGTTCTGGGGCGACGAGGTCTCGGAGCTGCGCTGCTTCTCCGTCGCCGACCAGCGATCCCTGCCCGGCGACGGCCCCGACGCGCGCCCGGCCGAGGTCGTCGCCCCGCCGTGCCGCGAGCTGCTGCTCACCGAGACGGTGCGCGCCCGCGCCGCGGAGCTCGCCACCGAGCACACCAAGGACAAGGCTCTCTCCGAGCTGCTCAGCCGCGTCGCGGAGGGCATCCCGTCCGAGGGCATGGAGTCGCTGATCCCCGCCCTGCTCTCCGGGGAGGGGGAGACACCCGAGCTCGCCCTGCTGCCCGAGCTGCTGCCCGCGGGCGGGCACGTGCTGGTCTGCCACCCCGAGCGTGTGATCACCCGCGCCGCGGACCTCGTGCGCACCGGGCAGGAGTTCCTCGAGGCCTCCTGGCTCGCGGCGGCGGACGGAACGGACGGGCGTGCCCCGATCGACCTCGGCGCGTCGGCCTACCGCGACCTCGGCGACGTGCGCGCCGTCGCGGCGAAGGCCGGGCGGCCGTGGTGGACCCTGTCGAGCCTCGCGACCGACCCGGACGTCGAGGACGACTCCCACACCCGCGACGGGGCCCGCGTGCTGCGGCCCGGGTTCACCGCCGTCGAGGCCTACCGCGGCGACATCGCCCGCGCCGCCGCCGATCTCCGGGGGCTCGCCGCGTCGGGCGGGATCGGCGTGGTCGTCGTGCCCGCCGCCGGCACGGCCCAGCGCGCGGCCGAGCAGCTGCGCGAGCACGAGGTGCCGGTGGTCCTCGCGGACGAGGGCCTGCTCGGCGCGCCGCAGGCGGGCGTGGTCACGATCACGCGCGGTTCGCTGGCCGACGGCGTCACGGCCGGCGGCACGCCGCTGGTGATCGTCACCGAGTCCGACCTGACGGGCAGCCGCTCGAGCGGCGACGGTGTCGTGAAGCGGGCACCGGTCAAGCGGCGCAACGCCGTCGACCCCCTCACGCTCCGGACGGGCGACTACGTCGTCCACGCCCAGCACGGCATCGGCAAGTTCGTCGAGATGACCCAGCGCACCACCGGCACCGGCCCGGCGCGCACCACGCGCGAGTACCTGGTGCTGGAGTACGCCAGCTCGAAGCGCGGGCAGGCAGCCGGAGGAGGTGTGGGCGACCGGCTGTTCGTCCCCACCGACCAGCTCGACCAGGTCAGCCGCTACGTCGGCGGCGAGCTGCCGACGCTGAACAAGCTGGGCGGCTCCGACTGGTCGAAGACGAAGTCGAAGGCGCGCAAGGCGGTCCGCGACATCGCGGCGTCGCTCGTCCAGCTCTACGCGGCGCGCCAGTCCGCGCCCGGGCACGCGTTCGCGGGCGACACCCCGTGGCAGCGGGAGATGGAGGACGCGTTCCCGTTCACCGAGACGCCCGACCAGGCCTCGGCGATCGACGAGGTCAAGGCCGACATGGAGAAGGCGGTCCCGATGGACCGCGTCATCTCCGGCGACGTCGGCTACGGCAAGACCGAGATCGGGGTGCGCGCGGCGTTCAAGGCGGTGCAGGACGGCAAGCAGGTGGCCGTGCTGGTGCCGACGACGCTGCTCGCCCAGCAGCACCTGCAGACGTTCACCGACCGGATGCGCAACTTCCCGATCACGGTGAAGGGGCTCTCGCGGTTCACGCCGGCCAAGGAGGTCGACGGGATCCTCCGGGGCCTCGCCGACGGCAGCGTCGACGTCGTCGTCGGCACCCACCGGCTCCTGCAGACCGGGGTGTCCTGGAAGGACCTCGGGCTGGTGATCATCGACGAGGAGCAGCGCTTCGGCGTCGAGCACAAGGAGCACATCACCGGGCTGCGCGCCCACGTCGACATGCTCTCGATGTCGGCGACGCCGATCCCGCGCACCCTGGAGATGAGCCTCGCCGGCATCCGCGAGATGTCGACGATCCTCACCCCGCCCGAGGAGCGGCACCCGACGCTGACCTACGTCGGCGCCCAGGAGCCCAAGCAGATCGCCGCCGCGATCCGGCGCGAGCTGCTGCGCGACGGGCAGATCTTCTACATCCACAACCGCGTGCAGTCGATCGACGACGCCGCGGCCAAGCTGCGCCAGCTCGTCCCCGAGGCGCGCATCGTCACCGCGCACGGTCAGATGCCCGAGGAGCGCCTCGAGCGCACCGTCAACGAGTTCTGGGAGCGCGAGCACGACGTCCTGGTCTGCACGACGATCGTGGAGAACGGCCTGGACATCTCGAACGCCAACACCCTGATCGTCGAGCGCGCGGACACCCTGGGGCTCTCGCAGCTCCACCAGCTGCGCGGTCGCGTCGGCCGCGGGCGCGAGCGGGGGTACGCCTACTTCCTCTACCCGGCAGACCAGCCGCTGACCGAGACCGCGCACGACCGCCTCGCCACCATCGCCCAGCACTCCGAGCTGGGCGCCGGCACCGCGGTCGCGATGAAGGACCTCGAGATCCGCGGTGCGGGCAACATCCTCGGCGCCGAGCAGTCCGGGCACATCGCGGGCGTCGGGTTCGACCTCTACGTGCGCCTGGTCGGCGAGGCCGTCGACGCGTTCAAGGCGCACACCGACGCCGCAGGCGACGGCGAGGAGCCGCTGGCCGAGGTGCGCGTCGACCTCCCCATCGACGCCCACGTGCCGCACGACTACGTCGACACCGAGCGCCTGCGCCTCGACGTCTACCGCAAGATCGCCGAGGCCGGCGACGACGGGGCCCTCGAGGCCGTCCGCGAGGAGCTCGTCGACCGCTACGGCGAGCCCCCGGTGCCGGTGACCAACCTGCTGGCCGTCGCCGCGTTCCGCCAGGTCTGCCGGCGTCACGGCATCACCGAGGTCGCGGGCCAGGGCAACCAGATCCGGCTCGCGCCGGTCGACCTGCCCGACTCCGCGCAGATGCGCGTCAAGCGCCTCTACCCGCGGGCCCAGTACAAGGCGGCGTCGCGCACCCTCTCGCTGCCCCGGCCCGTCGAGGGCCAGGACGGGCGGGGCCCGGTGAAGATGGGCGCCGCGCCCCTGCGCGACCTGGCGCTGCTGGCCTGGTGCGAGCAGCTGTTCACCCAGCTCTTCCCCGCGCCGGCGGCGGCCGCGGCGACCTGACGACCCCGTGCCGGTGATCACCAGACCGAAAAGCACCTCAGGGTCGGGTCTCGAGGTGCTTCTCCCCCTGCTGATCTCCGGTGCGCGCGGGGCGGCCGGGGGAACGCGTCCGGGCGGGTGAGAAGGTGACCACCGTGCGTCGCCTGCTGCCGATCGTCACGTCGGTGCTCCTCGGTCTCGTCGTGCTGGCCGGGTGCGGGACGGGGCCGTCCCGGGTGGACGCCGCGGCGATCGTCGGCGACCAGGTCATCACGATCGACGACATCCAGGGCCGGCTGCGCACCGCGGCGCCGGACCTGCGGATCGCGGTCGACCAGCAGGGGGCGCAGCAGGGCATCGCGCCCGGCGCGCCGATCCCGCCGCAGCTGCTGGCCCAGGAGTCGCGCCGGCTGGTGACGGTCCGGGTGCTGCACGAGCTCATCGCCGAGCAGTCGCGTCGCGACGGGATCGTCGTGCCGCCGCAGCGGGTGGACGCCGAGCTCGCCCGGGTCGGCGGGGCGGAGGCCGCCGCGCAGGGCAGCGGCTTCGACCCCGCGACGATCCGCGAGCTCGTGGGCGACCAGATCGCCGCCGCCGAGATCGGCCGCCGGGTCTTCGACCGCCTGGGTGTCACCATCGACTACGCCGCCACGCCGGACCGGGCGTCGGCGGAGGCCCTGGCCGCCCAGGTCGCCGCCGACCCGACGCGCGCCGACCGGCTCTTCGCCGGTGCGCCCGGCGGGGCGGGGGCGAGCGGGCTCGCGCTGCGCCCGGGCCAGAACCAGGGCGCCGAGCTCCGGTCGTCGGCATCTTCGGTGCTCTTCGGGCTGCCCGCGGGCACGGTGGCGATCACGCCGAGCGGCTCGTCGAGCTCGCAGACCGGCCAGCAGCAGGACCCGGCGCAGGGCCCGTGGACGGTCATCCACGTGCGCGAGCGCACCCTCGACGCCCCGCCGCCCGGAGCGGGCGTCACCCCGGCCGGCGCCGTGGACGAGGACACGATGTTCGGGTTCGGCCTGCGCATGCTCCAGCCGCTGGCGCTCGAGGAAGGCGTGACGGTGAGCCCCCGCTACGGCACCTGGGACCCGACGCAGCTCGACGTGGTCGAGGACCCGGCGGCCGCGGGCGTCATCACCCCGGTGCGCGGCCCGGCCCCGTGAGCACCGGCACCACCACGACCGTCGCCGTCGACCCCCGGCTGGGCGCGGTCCTTCCCGCGTCGGCGGTGCGCGCGGTCGCCGCGGCCGACCAGGTGCGCCTGCACCCCGACCTGCCCGCGGAGCTCGCGGAGGCGTTCGCCCGCGATCTCGGCGCGGTCGGGGCGGACGCGCCACGGGCCGACGGCGCGGTGGTCGAGCTCGTGCCGGGGACCGGTGACCAGCCCGGCACCGCGCTCCTCGAGGCCGTGCGCGTCATGGACCGCCTGCGCTCGCCCGGCGGCTGCCCCTGGGACGCCGCGCAGACGCCGGAGTCGCTGCTGCGCTACCTCGTCGAGGAGACCTACGAGCTCTACGACGCCGTCGCCGACGACGACCGCGAGGCCGTGCGGGAGGAGCTGGGCGACGTCCTGCTCCAGGTCCTCTTCCACGCGCGCATCGCCCAGGAGGACCCGAACGCGCCGTTCGGGATCGACGAGGTGGCGCAGGAGCTCGTGGCCAAGCTCGTCGGACGGCACCCGCACGTCTTCGGCGACGGCGAGGTGATCACCGGGGCGGCTGAGCAGCAGGTGCGCTGGGAGGAGCTCAAGGCGGTCGAGAAGCGCCGGGCCTCCGCGCTGGAGGGCGTCGCGCGGGCCCAGCCCGCGGCCGCGCTCGTCGCGAAGTACCTCTCGCGGGCCCGCCGGGCGGGCGTGACCGACGACCTGCTGGCCGCGGCGTCCGACGACCGGCTCTACGCGGACATCGCCGCCGGGACCGCCGCCGGATTCCCCGCCGGATCCACAGACCCCGAGGGAGCGCTGCGGGCCGCCGCGGACGAGCTGGCCCACCGGGTGCGGGCCGCGGAGGACGCGGCGCGCGCCGCGGGGGAGGACCCCGCCGCCCTCGACGCGGAGGCCTGGGCCCGCCACTGGCCGGCCTGATCCCGGCAGCGGCCCTGCGTCGGAATCCGGACAATACGGTCATTTCTGTGATCGCTGTTCCGACGTCTTCCCTCGCGTCACTCACCGAGGCTAGCCTCACCTCACAGTAGGTAAGGGTGAGCTGAGAGGACGCCATGCTGGGGAACGCCCTGATCGGGCTGCGCGAGGGCCTGGAGGCGTCCCTCGTGGTCAGCATCCTCGTGGCATTCCTGGTGCGTACGGATCGCCGCGGGGAGCTGCCGAAGGTGTGGCTCGGGGTCGGGATCGCGGTGCTGATCAGCGTCGCCGTCACCCTCGGCCTCACACTGTCGCAGCAGGCGCTGACGTTCGAGGCCCAGGAGACGCTCGGCGGCTGTCTGTCGATCATCGCGGTGGGCTTCGTCACCTGGATGATCTTCTGGATGCGTCGCGTCGGTCGGACGATCGCGGCGGAGCTGCAGGGCGGCCTGGAGAAGGCGATCGCCATGGGGTCGCTGGCCGTCGTCCTCATGGCCGCACTCGCCGTGGGGCGCGAGGGCCTCGAGACCGCGGTGTTCTTCTTCGCCGCGGCCCAGGCGGCCGGGGAGACCACCGGGCCGCTGATCGGGTTCCTGATCGGCATCGCGATCGCGATCGTGCTCGCCTACCTGATCTACCGCGGCGCCATCACGCTGAACCTGGGCAAGTTCTTCACCGTCACCGGCGTCCTGCTGATCTTCGTGGCGGCGGGCATCCTCGCCTACGGCGTCCACGACCTGCAGGAGGCCGGGATCATCCCCGGCCTCACCACCCTGGCCTTCGACGTGAGCGCCGCGATCCCGGCCGACTCCTGGTACGGCGTGCTGCTCAAGGGCATCTTCAACTTCTCGCCGCAGACCACCGTGGCCGAGGCCGTCGTGTGGGTGCTCTACGTCGCGATCGTGCTGACGCTGTTCCTGCGTCCCTCCCGCAAGCCCGTCTCCGGCTCCGCGCCGGAGGCCACCTCCGCGACCTCGGCCGAGACCTCGGCCGACTCTCCCGCCTGACTCCCGCCTGACGGCGCCCGACCTCTGCCCGACGAACCCGCCCCTTCCCACTCGCACGACCCGCGCGCCCCGACGCGCGCCCTCCGGAGGAGAACGATGTCCCGCAGGCCCCTCGCCGCCGTCACCGGTGCGGCACTGGCGATGATCGCGCTGTCCGCGTGCACGAGCACCGCGCCCCAGGGTGGTGGCGAGGGTGGGCCGATCCAGGTCACGGCGTCGGACACCACCTGCGACATCTCCGCGACCGAGGCGCCCGCCGGCAACGTCGCGTTCTCGATCCAGAACACCGGCTCGAAGGTCACGGAGTTCTACGTCTACGGCACGGGCGACCGGATCGTCGGCGAGGTCGAGAACATCGGCCCGGGCCTCTCCCGCCAGCTGCTGGTCGAGGTGCCCCAGGGCGGCCAGTACACGACCGCCTGCAAGCCGGGCATGGTCGGTGACGGCATCCGCGCGCCGTTCAACGTCACCGGCAACGTGCCGGGCTCGACCAGCCAGGACGCCGTGCTCGCCGCCGCGGTCGCCGGCTACCAGCGCTACACCAACTCGCAGATCGAGGCGGGGATCGCGAAGACCCAGGAGTTCGTCGACGCGGTCAAGCGCGGCGACGTCCCCGCCGCCCAGGCGCTCTTCCCGGTGTCGCGCACCTACTGGGAGCGCATCGAGCCGGTGGCGGAGTCGTTCGGCGACATCGACCCGCGCATCGACGGCCGCGAGGACGACGAGCGCGACCCGGGCGTCGCGTTCACCGGGTACCACCGCCTCGAGAAGGACCTGTGGGTCACCGGCCTGCAGCCGGACTCGGCGGCGATCGGCGACACGCTCATGGCCGACATGCGCGAGCTGCAGACCCGCGCCGCGACCGTCCAGCTGACCCCCGTGCAGCTGGCGAACGGCGCCAAGGAGCTCCTCGACGAGGTCGCCACCGGCAAGATCACCGGCGAGGAGGACCGCTACTCGCACACCGACCTGTGGGACTTCCGCGCCAACGTGGACGGCTCGCAGGCCGCGGTCGCCGCGCTGCGCCCGGCGCTCGACCAGCGCGACCCGGCGCTGGGCCCGGTGCTCGACGCCCGCTTCGCCGACGTCGACCGGCTCCTCGAGCAGTACCGCGCCGGCGACGGCTACGTGCTCTACACCCAGCTCACCGAGCAGGACAAGCAGCGCATGACCCAGGCGGTCGACGCGCTCGGCGAGCCCGTCAGCCAGGTCGCCGCGGTGGTGTCCGGGCAGTGAGGTCCGTGACGTGGCGGCACGACCGCCGCGACCCGACCATGGCCGTATGACGGGCCGTACCGGATGACGAGCAGCACCGATGAACCCCGGCCGGGCATGTCCCGGCGCCGGCTCCTGGGATGGACCGGCGCCGGGGCGGCCCTGGCCGGGGTCGGCGCCGTGGCGGGCTATTCCGCCGCGGACACCGACCCGCCGCCGGACCCGTCCGGCGGCGTCGTGCCGTTCCGCGGCGTGCACCAGGCCGGGATCATCACGCCCGCCCAGGACCGCTTGCACTTCGTCGCGCTCGACCTCACGACCGTCGACCGCCGGGCGGTCGTCAGCCTGCTGCAGCGCTGGACCACGGCCGCGGAGCGCATGACCGCCGGCGCCGAGGCCGCCCCCGGCGGGGCGGTGAACCGGAACCCGGACGCCCCGCCGAGCGACACCGGCGAGGCGCTCGGCCTGCCGGCGTCCGCGCTGACGATCACCTTCGGGGTCGGCGGGAGCCTGCTGGACAAGCTCGGCATCCCGCGCCCGCCGGCGCTCGCCGACCTCCCGCCGTTCCAGCTCGACACCCTCGACCCGGCGCTCTCCGGCGGCGACCTCTGCCTGCAGGCGTGCGCGAACGACCCGCAGGTCGCCGTGCATGCGGTGCGCAACCTCGTGCGCACCGGCTTCGGCACGACGTCGGTGCGCTGGTCCCAGCTCGGGTTCGGGCGGACGTCGTCGACGTCCACCGCCCAGGAGACCCACCGCAACCTCTTCGGCTTCAAGGACGGCACCCACAACCTCAAGGCCGAGGACACCGCGCTGCTCGACGAGCAGGTCTGGGTGCCGCCGGCGCAGGGACCGCCGTGGCTGGCCGGCGGCACGTACCTCGTGGCGCGCCGCATCCGGATGCACGTCGAGACCTGGGACCGCACCTCGCTGGCCGAGCAGGAGTCGCTCACCGGCCGCACCAAGGGCGAGGGCGCCCCGATCGGGCAGGCCCGCGAGTTCGACATCCCGAACCTGGGCCCGGGCTCCCCGATCCTCGAGGACGCGCACATCCGCCTCGCCTCGGCGCAGAACAACGGCGGCGCGCGCATGCTGCGCCGCGGCTACAACTTCGTCGACGGCAGCGACGGGCTGGGCCACCTCAACGCGGGCCTGTTCTTCCTCGCGTTCATGCAGGACCCCCGGCGCCAGTTCGTGCCGATGCAGAGCCAGCTCGCGCGCAACGACAAGATGATGGAGTACATCCGGCACACCGGCTCGGCGGTGTTCGCGGTCCCACCGGGGCTCGGCGAGGGCGCCTACTGGGGGCAGTCGCTGCTCGAGGGGTGACGCACCGGGCCGGGGGAAGCCGTCACCTACCGCCCCGTAATCTCCACGACGATGAGCGCTCCCACCGACCCCTCACCGGGGTCCCGCGATCGTGCCCCGGGGCCCCGCCGGTCGACGGTGCGCAGTGGCGTGGACGAGGGCCGGACCCCGCCCCCGCCGAGGCGCCGGCTCGCGCTCGTCGGCCGTCTCGGTCTCGTCGTGGTGCTGCTCCTGGCCGTCGTCGCGACGGTCGTCGTCGTGAGCCAGCGCAACCAGTTCGGACGCCAGGACGCGGCGGCCGAGGAGATCCCGGCCCTCGAGGTCGCGCCCGCCCCCGTGCAGCTCGGCACCGTCGCGCAGCCCGACGCGCTCGCGCCGCCGACCTCCCTCGTGCCGGGCGGTGCCCCGTCGCAGGCGCCCGCGGGAGGTGCACGCACCGTGTCCGGCTGGGCGACCGACATCGCGAGCCGCGTCGACGTGCCCGCCCGGGCCCTGCAGGCCTACGGGCAGGCCGACCTCGCGGTGAAGCAGGAGCAGCCGGACTGCAACCTCTCGTGGGTCACGGTCGCGGGCCTCGCGCGCATCGAGTCCAACCACGGTCGCTACCGGGGCGCCTCGATCGCCGACAACGGCGACGTCACCCCCCGCGTCATCGGCGTCCCCCTCGACGGCACCGGCGGCAACCGCACCATCGGGGACACCGACCGCGGCGTCCTCGACGGCGACTCCGCGCTCGACCGCGCCGTCGGCCCGCTGCAGTTCATCCCGTCGACGTGGGCGAAGTGGCGCTCCGACGGCAACGGTGACGGCGTGGCCGACCCGAACAACATCTTCGACGCCGCCCTCGCCGCGGGCCGCTACCTCTGCGCCGGCGGCCGCGACCTCGCCACCGGTCCCGGCTGGCGCGCCGCGGTGCTCTCGTACAACAACTCCGACGAGTACGGCCGCCGCGTCTACGCCGCCGCCGACTCCTACGCGTCGGCGAGCCAGGCCTAGGGGTTGCTGCCGCCCGCCCGGTCGGAGCGGACGGCGATGTTCGCGCTGACCTCGCCCAGGGCCTCCTGGTACTCGGGCCGCGGGTCCATCGCCGCGGCCATCCGCAGCTGGGTGCGGGCCTCGACGAGCCGGCTCTGACGCTGGAGCGTGCGCCCGAGGGCGAAGCGCGCGTAGTGGTCGGCCGGGTCGAGCTCGAGCACGCGCAGGAAGCCCTCCTCCGCGCGCCGGAACTGCGCGGAGGCCAGGTAGGCGCGGGCGGCGAGCAGGTGCACCGAGGCCGCCTCCGGCTCGTCGGAGAGCAGCGGGGCCAGGGCTTTGAGGGCGTCGAGCGGCCGGCGCCGCTCGAGGAGGTCCTCGGCGCGGCGGAACGCCTCCACCGCCGACACCCCCGGGGTGCCCTCCCGGTCGGCGGGGTCGTGCTGCGCAGCGGACATCCCTGCCACCGTAGGCGGCGTCCCGGCGCCGCGCGAGGGACCGATCCGCTCTCGGACGTCCCCGAGCGTGGCGTCTCGGGGAGCCCGGGCACGGCGTCTACGATGCGGACGACGTGCCGTGCCCCGGGGCGCGGCGAGGCGATCCATCGTTCGGAGGCACGGGCCGTGGCGGTCATCGAGCAGGTCGGCGCACGAGAGATCCTCGATTCGCGGGGCACACCCACGGTCGAGGTCGAGGTGGCGCTCGACGACGGCACGCTGACACGCGCCGCGGTGCCCTCCGGGGCGTCCACCGGGGAGCACGAGGCGGTCGAGCTGCGGGACGGCGACGACTCCCGCTACCTGGGCAAGGGCGTCGAGCGCGCGGTCGCCGGGGTGCTCGACGAGATCGGGCCCGGCCTGGTCGGCATCGACGCCGCCGAGCAGCGCGTCGTCGACCAGAAGCTCATCGACCTCGACGGCACGCCGGACAAGTCGCGGCTCGGTGCCAACGCGCTGCTGGGCGTGTCACTGGCCGTCGCCCGCGCCGCCGCCGAGTCGGCCGAGCTCGACCTCTTCCGCTACGTCGGCGGCCCGAACGCCCACGTGCTGCCGGTGCCGATGATGAACATCCTCAACGGTGGCGCCCACGCCGACTCCGGGGTGGACATCCAGGAGTTCATGATCGCGCCGATCGGCGCCGAGTCCTTCCGCGAGGCCCTGCGCTGGGGCGCGGAGGTCTACCAGGCGCTGAAGAAGGTGCTCAAGGGCAAGGGCCTCTCGACGGGTCTCGGCGACGAGGGCGGGTTCGCGCCGTCGCTGCCGCACAACCGCGAGGCGCTCGACCTCATCGTCTCCGCGATCCGCGAGGCCGGCTACACGCCCGGCCGCGACATCGTGCTGGCCCTGGACGTCGCGGCCAGCGAGTTCTTCTCCGACGGCGTCTACCGCTTCGAGGGCGAGACCCGCAGCGCCGCGCAGATGAGCTCGTACTACGGCGAGCTGCTCGACGCCTACCCGCTGGTCTCGATCGAGGACCCGCTCTCGGAGAACGACTGGGACGGCTGGACCAAGCTCACCGGCGACGTCGGCGACCGCGTCCAGATCGTCGGCGACGACCTGTTCGTCACCAACATCGAGCGCCTCGAGGAGGGCATCGAGCGCCGGGCCGCGAACGCCCTGCTGGTCAAGGTCAACCAGATCGGCACGCTCTCGGAGACCCTCGACGCGGTCGCGCTCGCCCAGCAGTACGGCTACCGCTGCATGATGAGCCACCGCTCCGGCGAGACCGAGGACACGACGATCGCCGACCTCGCGGTGGCCACCAACTGCGGCCAGATCAAGACCGGCGCGACGGCCCGCTCCGAGCGCGTCGCCAAGTACAACCAGCTGCTGCGCATCGAGGAGGCCCTCGGCGACGCCGCGCGCTACGCCGGCGACCTGGCCTTCCCGCGCTTCGACCCGGACGCCTGAGCCGCGTGGCCGCGCCCGACCGCCACGACCGCGCCGCCGACCGCGCGGCCGGCTCGTCGGGGTCGGGCGGGTCGGGGTCGGGGTCGGGTCGGGGTCGGCTGGCGGCCGGGGTCGTGGACGGCGCATCGGGCGGGGCGCCGCGACGTCGGGCGCCCGGGGCGCCGGGGCCGCGTCGTCGTCCCGCGGGCGCACGCGGGCCCGGCAGGGCCCCCGCCGCGACCCGCAGCGCGTCGTGCGCCGTCGCCACCCGCTGCGTGTCCCCTCCGGTCCTGCGGCCGCCGCCGCACGGGCCCGCCGCGCCGCTGCCGCGACCGGGGGCGCGCTGGGGCTCTCCACCGCCCGCCGGGCCGCGGTGCTCGCCGTCGTGGTGTGTGCGCTGGCCCTGACCGTGGCGGTGCCGCTGCGCAACTACGTCACCCAGCGCCACGAGATCGCCGCCGTCGCGGCCGAGCAGGAGCGCCTGGCGCGCGACGTCGGCACCCTGACCGACGAGCGCTCGGCGCTGCGCGACCCGGCCCACATCGAGGCGCTGGCCCGCGAGCGTCTCGGCTACGCCCGTCCGGGCGAGGTGCCCTACCGCGTCGAGCTGCCCGGCGACGCGAACGCCCCGCGCGACCCCCGCGACGCCGGATCGGGTGCCGAGCTGCCGCCCGCGGAGGCCGACCTGCCCTGGTACGCCCGCGTCGCCCGCACCACCCTCGGCACGGCCCCGTGAGCGACGGTGCTCTCGACGGTGAGCCGACGCAGGACGACGTCGACGCCGTGACCGGGCAGATCGGCCGGCGCCCCCGGGGCCTGCGCCGGGTCGCACATCGCTGCCCGTGCGGCCTGCCCGACGTCGTCGAGACCGCGCCCCGCCTCGAGGACGGCACCCCGTTCCCGACGCTCTACTACGCGACCTGCCCGCGGCTGACCTCGCGGATCGGCACGCTCGAGGCCGACGGGCTCATGCGCGAGCAGACCGAGCGACTCGAGACGGACCCCGACTTCGCCGCGCGCTACGCGAAGGCCCATGCGGACTACCTCGCCGAGCGGAACGCGATCGAGCCGCTGGGCACCGAGGTCAGCGCCGGCGGCATGCCGACGCGCGTGAAGTGCCTGCACGTCCACGTCGCCCACACCCTGGCCCGCGGGCCGGGGGTGAACCCGTCCGGTGACGAGGCCCTCGAGCGCCTCGATGCGTGGTGGCACACCGGACCGTGCGTCGGCGCGTCCGCCGACCACGAGAGCTGATCGGAAACCACCCCGACGGGCTGACGCCGCGGCGCTCCACCGGGCGACGGACCCGGGGCGGATCCGTCCCGATCTCCGGCACGCACCGTGGCGCGGGGATCCCGGCCGGGTGGACCCGCACCCCGGCCCGGTCACGACCCCCCTCTCGGTTTGATCGACATGCCAGTCGCACCGCAGGATGGTCCTACCGGTTCCCCCGACCGGTGCAGTGCGACGGTGCGGACGGCCTGTCGTACACCGGGTACCGGGCTCGCGCCGGGACGCCTCACGGCGACCCCGCAGGCCCGCCCGCAGCCCGGCCGCCGGGCGCCCCCTCCCGCCGGGGCGCCCGGCGACCGGACCGGACGCCCGTTCCCGGCGACCCCGCCCCCGGCGGAACGGCCTCGTCCTCGCTAGCGTCGACACCCGAGCCCGGGCGAGCGGCCCGGGGGAGCACCAGGTGCAGGGGGCGTCCATGCCACGCGTTGCGGCCGTCGACTGCGGAACGAACTCGATCCGGCTGCTGGTCGCCGACGTGACCGTCCGCGAGGACGGCTCGGCCTGGCTCAAGGACGTGCACCGCGAGATGCGGATCAACCGGCTCGGCCAGGGCGTGGACGCCACCGGCCGCCTCGCGCCGGAGTCGCTGACGCGGACCCGCGAGGCGCTGGGCGCCTACTCCGAGATGCTGCGTCGCCACGGAGTCGCCGCGGGGCCCGACACCGTGCGCGTCTGCGCCACCTCGGCCACCCGCGACGCCGAGAACCGCGACGAGTTCTTCGGCGCGGTCCGCGAGATCGTCGGGGTCGACGCCGACGTCATCACCGGCGACGAGGAGGCCCGCCTCTCGTTCGCGGGCGCGGTGGCCGACCTCGACCCCGACGAGGGCCCGTTCGTCGTCGCCGACGTCGGGGGCGGGTCCACCGAGATCGTCACCGGCACGTGGGACGCGGTGCGCGCGGACGTCATAGCGGCCCGCTCGACCGACGTGGGCTGCGTGCGGCTGACCGAGAAGTTCCTGCACGGCGACCCCCCGACCGCGGAGCAGATCACCGAGGCCGAGGAGTTCACCCGCGCGACGCTGGCGTCCGCGTTCGCCGAGGTGGCCGTCGCCGACGTCCAGACCTGGGTGGCCGTCGCCGGCACCGCCACGACGCTCGCGGCGGTCGGCATGGACCTGCGGACCTACGACGCCGACCGCATCCACCTCTCGCGCCTCGGTCTGGACGACGTGCGCGCCACCGCGCGGCGTCTGGAGGCCATGCCCCGCGACGAGCGGGCGGCACTCGGCCCGATGCACCCGGGGCGGGTCGACGTCATCGGCGGCGGGGCGCTGGTGATGCGGGTGCTCGCCGAGGAGCTCGCCGAGCGCACCGACGTCACCGAGCTCGTGGTCTCCGAGCACGACATCCTCGACGGGATCGCCCGGGCGCTGGCGGCCCGGTGGTGACAGCCCGGCCGGCCGACCCGCCGGACGCTCCCCGCACGGGGGCGCCGGGCGTCCTGCCGCTCGCCGCGCTCGTGCTCGCCCGGCGCGTGCGGGCGCTGGTGGCCGTCACCGTCGTCCACACGATCGTCCTCGCGGTGGCCGCGTGGGTCGCGGGCAACGGGCCCACCCTGCCGAGCGTGGCGGCCCTCGCCGTGCACCTCGCGATCTCGCTGGCCGCCGCGCTTCCGGTGCGCTGGCAGTTCGCGGGCGACCCCGCGCTCCGCGAGCGTCGCGCCGTGCGGGCGATGACGGTGTCGTTCGTGGTCCTCGCGGTCTACAGCGCCGTGGACGCCGTCGCCGAGGCCCTGACACCCGGCCGGCCCGGGGAGACGCTGGTCGGCGGCCTGCTCGGCCTCGCGGCCGCCGTCGCGCTGCCGCTGCTCGTCGCCGCCGACGCGCGGACCGCCCGGGCGCAGGGCGCCGACCGCGACCCGCGCGTCCGCCCCGCCGCGCCGACCGGGCTGGTCGTGGCGCTGTGCGCCGTGCTGGTCGCGGCCTCGGGCGTCGATCTCCTCGCGAGCACGGCGGTGGCGCCCTCGCTGGCCGCGCCGACCGTCTCGGCGGTCGTGGCCGTGCTCGCGGCCCGGGAGGCCTGGGGTGCCTGGCACCGCTGAGTCCGTCCCCGATCTCCGGACGCTCGACGCCGCTGTGGCCGACTGCCGGGCCTGCCCGCGGCTCGTCGCGTGGCGGGAGGAGGTGGCCGCGACCAAGCGCGCCGCGTTCCGCGACGAGACCTACTGGGGACGCCCGGTGCCCGGGTTCGGGGCCGCCGACGCGCGGCTGCTGATCGTGGGGCTCGCCCCCGCGGCCCACGGCGCCAACCGCACCGGGCGCATGTTCACCGGCGACCGCAGCGGCGACGTCCTCTACGCCGCGCTGCACGCCGTCGGCCTCGCGTCCCAGCCGACGTCGGTCGCGATCGGCGACGGCCTCGAGCTGTACGGGGTCCGGATCACCGCGCCCGTGCGCTGCGCCCCGCCCGAGAACAAGCCCACGCCGGACGAGCGCGACCGCTGCCGTCCGTGGCTCGCCCGCGAGCTCGCCCTGCTGCGCGACACCGTGCGCGCGGTCGTCGTGCTCGGCGGGTTCGGGTGGCAGGCGCTGCTCCCCGTGCTGGCCACCCCGGATCCCGCGGGCGGTCACCCGGGCTGGGTGGTGCCGCGTCCCCGGCCGGCCTTCGGGCACGGGGCACACGTGACGCTCGCGCCGGCCGAGCCCGGCGAGGCCGCCCCGCTCGAGGTGTTCGGGAGCTACCACGTCAGCCAGCAGAACACCTTCACCGGACGGCTCACCCCGGCGATGCTCGAGGACGTCCTCGCCACCGCCGCTCGCGCCGCCGGCCTGGAACCGACCACCCCGGAACGGACCATCCCGGAACGCCCCGAAGGCTAGGCTTCCCCGGTCGGTGAGATGCCCACGGAGGTGACCACCGGGCGCGCGGCCGCAGGTCGGCACACGACGCGACGAAGGAGCGTCGGGTGTCGAGACGGCTTCGCGCGACGCTAGGCCCTCGTAGCCCAATCGGCAGAGGCAGGCGACTTAAAATCGCCGCAGTGTGGGTTCGAACCCCACCGAGGGCACCACCTGATCGCCGACCGGATCGTCACCCGTCTCCCCGGCTCGTCGCCTGCCCGTCACCGTCGACACCCCGGCCGGTCGAGCGCGTGTCACCCGCCCGTCGCAGCGGCAGCGCGGAGAGCGGTCGGCCCGGTGCTGCGGCTCGCGGTGATCGACCGCTCGGGCGCCCGGGACGAACCGCTCGACGCCCGCCCCCGAAAAGCTGCTCCGAACGGGCAAGAAGATCGGCGAGACTTCCCGGCAGGGAGGTGAGGCGCCGTGGCTGACCCGGGGGACCTGTCGGGGCGGATCCCCGCGCCGCAGGGCGCGCGCCCGCCGTGGCGCGAGCTCGAGGGGCTGCGCCCGCTGACGCTGCGGGCGTGCCGGCGTCTCATCGTCGTCGCGCCGCACCCGCGCGACGAGATCCGCGCTGCCGGCGGCCTGCTGCGCCGCCTCGCCGCGCGGCACGCGTCGGTCGACGTGCTCGCGCTGACGGACGGTCCCGGTCGCACGTGCACCCCGCCGGAGGGCATCGCGGTCCCCGACCCCGGCGACCTCGGTGCCGACCTCGTCGTGCGTCCGGACGACCTCGACGACCCCGACACCCTGGACACGGTGCTGGCGCGCCTCGAGGGGATCGCGGCGGAGGACGGCGACGGCGAGGAGCTCACGGGCGACGGCGGCTCCGACCCCGAGGAGGTCGCGCTCGCCGACGCGTACCGCGCGCTGGGCGTCGCCGAGGTCCACCGGCACCGCCTCGGTCTCCCGGACGCCGGGCTGTCGCGCTGCGAGGCCGACGTGGTCGGGGCGCTCAGCGAGATCGTCGGCTTCGTCGACGACCCGCACGGGCTGTGCGTGCTCGCCCCGTGGTCCGGCGACGGCGACGACGACCACGAGGCGGCCGGGCGCGCCGCGGAGATCGTGTGCGCCGCCTACCGCGTGCGGCTCGTGCGGTGGCTGGACCAGGCGTGGAGCTGGGCCGGGCCGGAGTCCGCCGAGGTGCCGTGGCGGCGTGCGCGCCAGCTCGCGCTCTCGGAGACGGTCCAGGCCCGCAAGCTCGCGGCGAGCGCGGCGTTCGGTGGCCGTCCCGGACGCGATCGCGAGCTTCCCGACGGCTCGGCCCCCGGTCCCCGTGAGGTCTTCCTGGTGTGAGCAGGCCCCCCGTCCTCCTATCGGGTGCTCCGACACCCACCGTGTCCACCGTGGCGCCACCTGTCCGGACGCTTCTGTCCTTCCCCGCACGTCCTCATGGGTGTCATCCGCCGATCGACGTCCGGTGGTGGCCGATAGGCTGCGCCAGGTGACGGGCAGGACGAAGGACGACCACGGTGAGGTGGCGACCGACTACCGCGGGTCGCCCACCGAGGTCGAGCCGGACTACGCCGCCCAGGCCCAGCAGGTGCGGGACGCCGTCGTCCACGGGGGCGGGGTCCGCGAGCCCGACCTCCCGCAGGTACTGCACACCGCCCCGGCGGCGGTCGCGCTCATCGACCTCGGCGAGGGGCTCGTCACCTACGCCAACGACTCCGCAGCAGGCCTCACCGGTGGCCGCGCGTCACTGCCGATCGACGTCGACGCCTGGAGCGAGGCCGCCGGCCTGACCGACCTGGCCGGCCGCCCGATGCGCGACACCGCGTCGCCGCTCTCCCGGGTCGCCCAGGGCATTCCCGTGTCGGGGGAGCCGGTGGCCGTGACCGACGCGGCACGCCGCGGCTCCGAGGCCACCGACGAGGAGCGCGAGGAGGCCGAGGGGCGGCTGCTGTGGGTCACCGGCTTCCCGCTCTCGGAGGCGGTGAACGCCGACGAGCGCCGGCTCGCGCTGGTGGTCTTCCTCCAGCTCTCGGGTGCGGGGGCGCAGCGCCACCTCGAGATGGTGCGCGACCGCGCCGTGGTCGCGACGGAGCTGTCGTTCACGATCTCGGACCCGTCGCGCGAGCAGAACCCGCTGGTGTGGGTCAACCCGGCGTTCTCGCGGCTCACGGGCTACGAGCTCGACGAGGTCCTCGGGCGCAACTGCCGCTTCCTGCAGGGCCCGAACACCGACCCGGCCTCGATCTCGCGGATTCGCACCGCCCTGGTCGAGGAGCGCCCGATCACCGAGGTGCTGCTCAACTACCGGCGCGACGGCACGGCCTTCTGGAACCAGGTGTCGATCACCCCGGTGCTCGACGGCCAGGGCCGCGTCGTCAACTTCGTGGGCGTCCAGTCCGACGTCACCGAGCGCGTCATGGTGGAGAACGAGCGCCGTGCCGCGCTCGCCGCCGCGGAGGAGACCCGCGAGCAGCTCCGCCTGCTCACCGAGTCGACGTCGGCGATGTCGGCGAGCCTCGACACCACCGGTGTCGCCGAGGCGCTCGCGCGCATCGTCGTCCCGGCGATGGCCGACTTCTGCTGCGTCGACCTGCTGGAGGAGGCCGACGGCAACTCGTCGGTGCGCCGCGCCGCGGTCAACCACCGCGACGAGTCGAAGGTCGACGACGTCCGCGGGCTGGGCCGGTGGATCTGCCCCACCGAGGACGGGCGCGACCCCGTCGGGCAGGCGCTCGGCAGCGGCACGCCCTCGCTGCTGCCCGAGCTCCCGGTCCGTCCCGCGGGCATCGCCGAGCATCCCGAGCTGCTCGGCCGGTACGAGGCGCTGCGACCGCGCTCGGCCGTCGTCGTCCCCCTGCGGGCCCGCGGGCAGGTGCTCGGCGCGCTGACCCTCGGCACGGAGCTGCCCTACGGCCGTCGCTACTCCCAGCGCGACCTCTACCTCGCCGCCGACCTCGCGGCGCGCGCGGGCCTCGCGGTCGACAACGCCCGGCTCTACGCCCGCGAGCACGCCGCGGCGGAGACCCTGCAGCGCAGCCTGCTGCCCGCGGTGCCGCCGATGACGGGCATGACGGTCGCCTCGCGCTACCTCGCGGCCACGGACGGGGCCCAGGTCGGCGGCGACTGGTACGACATGCTCCCGCTGCCCGACGGCGCGGTCGGCCTCGCCGTCGGCGACGTCGTCGGCCACGACCTGCGGGCCGCGGCGGCGATGGGCGAGCTGCGCGGGGTGCTGCGCTCCTACGCGTGGGAGGGCCTCGGCCCGGCCGAGGTCGTCGACCGCTGCAACGACGTCATCAAGGGCCTCGGCATGGCCGCGATGGCCACCGCGGTCTACGCCCGGCTCGAGCGCGGGGACGGCGGCGGCTGGACGATGCGCTACGCCAACGCCGGGCACCCACCGCCTCTGTTGCGACGGGCCGACGGCCGGGTCGAGCTGCTCACCGGCAACCTGTCGCCGATGATCGGCGCGACGCGCGAGGTGCCCCGCGAGGAGACGGTGGTGGTGTGCGGGGCGGGGGACGTGTTCCTCCTGCACACCGACGGCCTCATCGAGGCGCCCGGCACCGACCCGGACGAGCGCACCCAGCTGATCGCCGACACCCTCGCCGCCCAGCCGCCGGACATCCCGGTCGAGGAGCTCTGCGACCGCCTGCTCGGCGTGCTCGGCGTCGACGGGCTGCGCGACGACGCGGTGCTGCTCGCCATCCGCATCGACGCCGCGGACGGGCCCGCCGCGGCCTGACGGCTCCGGACGCACGACGGCCCGGCGCCGTCGAGGGACGGGCCGGGCCGAGGTGTGGATCGGGGTGAGTTCGCGTCAGGGACGCGGGGGCTCCTCGCCGGGCGGAGGCGGCGGCGGGCCCTGCCCCTCCGGCGGCGGCGGCTGCTCCTGGCCACCGTGCAGGAAGTCCTTGGCCTTGTCGCCGAACTGGTCGACCTGCTGCTCGTGGCCGAACTTCTCGCCGACGGCGTCCGCGCCCTTGTCGACGTAGCCGTCGGCCTTGTCCGGGTTCTTCCCGGCCCAGTCCTTGGCCTTGTCCGCCATCTTGCCGAGATCCATCCCGACACCCCTTCCTGCCGACTGCGGGGCTCCGGGCCGAGAGTGCCCCGTCCTCGCAGCATGACACCTCCCGCCCGCACTCATACCTCCGAACGGGGCCCTAGACTGGGAGCCGCCCCCCATCTCGGGCGGAAGCGGACACGGTGCGTGGTGCCGCGTCCGGTAAAGTTCCTTTTACCGACGCGGGAACCGAAGCCCGCATCCCATCGTTGTGCCAGGTGGACGAGAGTCCGCGGTCGAGCCGGCCAGGCGGCATCCCGCCGTCGGAGCCGGCTTCGCGTAGGAGGAGGACGAGAGGTGCGCACCAGCAGCAACCCGGCGTTCCGCAACCTGCCCACCTCACCGGGTGGGTATGCGCGGTTCGGCGCCGCCCCGGCCGGCATGGCCGGCGCGGGTGGCATGTTCGGCGGGGGCGACGGCCCGATGCCGACGGCGGCGGCCGACGACCGCCCGCTCACCGTCGACGACGTCGTTCAGAAGACGGCGCTCAACGCCGTCCTCGCCATCGCCGTCGGTATCGCGAGCGCCGTGGTCGGTCTCGGGTTCATCGGCATCATCGGTGGATTCGTCGTCGGTCTCGTCCTCGCCCTGATCATCATCTTCAAGCAGAGCACCAACAAGGCGCTCGTGCTGGGCTACTCCCTCGCCGAGGGCGTGGCCCTCGGGTCGCTGACCGGGCTCCTCGAGAGTGCCAGCAGCCAGTACGCCGGCATCGGCTTCCAGGCGATCCTCGGTGTGCTCGGCGTCTTCATCGGCATGCTGATCGTCTACAAGACCGGCGCCATCCGGGTGACCCCGCGCCTGACCAAGATGGTCATCGGTGCCGCCATCGGCGTCCTGATCCTCATGGTCGCGAACCTGCTGATCAGCTTCTTCGTCGACGGCGGCCTGGGCCTGCGCTCGGGCGGTCCGCTGGCGATCATCTTCAGCCTGGTCTGCATCGGCATCGGCGCGTTCATGCTGCTCCTGGACTTCGACCAGGCCGACCAGGCGGTCAAGGCCGGCGTTCCCGCGCGGTTCGCGTGGTACCTCGCCTTCGGCTTCATGACCACGCTGGTCTGGCTCTACATCGAGATCCTGCAGCTGCTGAGCTACTTCCGGCAGTAGCTCGCGGCACCGACGACGACGGCCCCTCCCGGAACCATCCGGGAGGGGCCGTCGCACGTCCGGGGCCCGTCAGCGCGCGGGCAGGAGCTCAGTTCAGGCGCTCGAGCACCATCGCCATGCCCTGCCCGCCGCCGACGCACATGGTCTCGAGGCCGAGAGTGGCGTCGCGGGTGCGCAGGCCGTTGATCAGCGTGGTGGCGATGCGCGCGCCGGTCATGCCGAACGGGTGGCCGACGGCGATCGAGCCGCCGTGCACGTTGAGCTTCTCCTCGATGTCGTCGTCGGACATCCCCAGGCCCCGCGCCGACGGGAGGACCTGGGCGGCGAAGGCCTCGTTGATCTCGACGAGGTCGACGTCGGCGATCCCGAGCCCGGCGCGGGCCAGCGCCCGCGCCGACGCCTCGATCGGCCCGAGGCCCATGATCTCGGGCGAGAGCGCGCTGACGGCGGTGGAGACGATGCGCGCGAGCGGGGTGATCCCCAGCGACTCGGCGCGCTCGGCGGACATCACCACGAGTGCGGCGGCGCCGTCGTTGAGCGGGCAGGCGTTGCCGGCGGTGATGCGCCCGTCGGGACGGAAGACCGGCTTGAGGTCGGCGAGCGCCTCGTAGGTGGTGCTCGGGCGCGGGCTGTCGTCGTGCTCCATCACCGAGCCGTCGGGCAGCGTCACCGGGGTGATCTCGCGCGCCCAGAAGCCGTTCTGCTGACCGGCGCCCGCCCGCTGCTGCGAGCGCGCGGCGAAGCGGTCCATCTCCTCGCGCGTCACGCCCTCGGCCAGCGCCACATTCTCGGCGGTCTGCCCCATCGCGATGTACGCGTCGGGGAGCAGGCCGTCGGCGCGCGGGTCGTGCCACTCGGTCGCCCCGGCCGCGGCCACCTCGGCCGTGCGCGCCTCGGCGTCGGCGAACAGCGGGTTGTGCGTGTCGGGCAGGCTGTCGGAGCTGCCCTTGTCGAACCGCGAGACGGTCTCGACGCCGGCGGCGAGGAAGACGTCGCCCTCGCCGGCGCGGATGGCGTGCGCGGCCATGCGCGCGGTCTGCACCGACGACGAGCAGTACCGCGTGATCGTCGCGCCGGGCAGGGTGTCCATCCCCAGCGCGACGGCGACGATGCGGGCGAGGTTGTGGCCCTGCTCGCCGCCGGGCAGGCCGCAGCCCAGCAGGAGGTCCTCGATCTCGGTCGGGTCGAGGGCGGGCACGGCGTCGAGCGCGGCGCGCACCACCTGCGCGGTGAGGTCGTCGGGGCGCATCCCGGCCAGCGAGCCCTTGCGGGCACGGCCGATCGGCGAGCGGACGGCGGACACGATGACGGCCTCGCGGCCTGGGGCGACCATGGCGCCGACCCTACGACCGCGCACCAGGGCGGGCCCCGTCGTCGCCCCCGGGAGGTGATCCGCCGCACGTCCGAGGGGGTGGGGGGCGTTCCGGGCGGCGAAGCCGGAGGATGGGTGTCATGCGCTACGCGGAGCACGTCGCGGACCTCATCGGCCACACGCCGCTGGTGCGTCTCAACCATGTCGTCCCGACGGGGCCCGACGCGCCCCTGGTGCTCGCGAAGGTCGAGTACTTCAACCCCGGCGGCAGCGTGAAGGACCGCATCGCCGAGAAGATGATCGACGCCGCCGAGGCGTCGGGCGAGCTGAAGCCGGGCGGCACCATCGTCGAGCCGACGTCGGGCAACACCGGTATCGGGCTGGCGATCATCGCCCAGCAGCGCGGCTACCACTGCATCTTCGTCGTGCCCGACAAGGTGAGCGTGGCGAAGCAGGACGCGCTGCGCGCCTACGGCGCCGAGGTCGTCGTGTGCCCCGCCGCCGTCGAGCCCGAGAGCCCGGAGTCGTACTACTCGGTCTCCGACCGGCTCGCCCGCGACACCGACGGCGGCTGGAAGCCCAACCAGTACGCCAACCCGGCCAACCCCGCGTCGCACGTCGCGACCACCGGCCCCGAGATCTGGGAGCAGACCGACGGGCGCATCACGCACTTCGTCGCCGGCGTCGGCACCGGGGGCACGGTCTCGGGCACCGGGCACTACCTCAAGGACGTCTCCGGGGGCCGCGTGCAGGTCGTCGGCGCCGACCCGGTCGGCTCGGTGTACTCCGGCGGCGACGGCCGCCCGTACCTCGTCGAGGGCGTCGGCGAGGACTTCTGGCCGACGACCTACGACCGCGACGTCTGCGACGACATCGTCGCGGTGCCCGACCGCGACTCCTTCCACATGACGCGGCGCCTGGCCAGCGAGGAGGCGCTGCTGGTGGGCGGCTCGTGCGGGATGGCCGTCTGCGCGGCCGCGAAGGTCGCCGCCGAGGCCGGCCCCGACGACGTGATCGTCGTGCTGCTGCCCGACGGCGGGCGCGGCTACCTCTCGACGGTGTTCAACGACGGCTGGATGTCCTCGTACGGCTTTCTCACCCCGGACACCACCGAGTGGACCGTCGGCGACGTCCTGCGCCGCAAGGACGGCTCGATCCCGGACCTCGTGCACGGTCACCCCAGCGAGACCGTCGCCGACGCCGTGTCGATCATGCGCGAGTTCGGGGTCTCGCAGATGCCGATCGTCCGCGCGGAGCCGCCGGTGATGGCGGCCGAGGTCCGCGGCGCCGTCACCGTCCGCGACCTGCTCGACAAGGTGTTCAACGAGCAGGCCTCGCTCACCGACCCCGTCGAGCGTCACCTCTCGAACCCGCTGCCCAGCCTCGGCAGCACCGAGCCGCTGTCGAAGGCGGTGCAGGCGCTGCGCGGCGGCGACGGCGCGCTGGTGGTCGTCGACGGCCGTCCCGCCGGCATCGTCACCCGCGCCGACATCCTGGCGTTCCTCGCCACGGGCAGCCGCTACGACATGGGTGGACCGGCGTGAACCCGGGGTGCCTAGGGTGGACGAGGTGAACGGTTTCTCGACCCGCGCCCTGCACGACGGCCAGGAGCCCGACCCGACCACGGGCTCGGTCGTCGTCCCCATCTTCGCGACGTCCACCTTCGCCCAGGACGGCGTCGGTGGCCTGCGCTCGGGCTACGAGTACGCGCGCACCGGCAACCCCACGCGCACGGCGCTGGAGACGACGCTGGCCTCGCTCGAGGGCGGCCGGCACGCCCGGGCGTTCGCGTCGGGCATGGCGGCCGAGGACGCGCTGCTGCGCGGCGTGCTGCGACCCGGCGACCACGTCCTCATGCCGCTGGACGCCTACGGCGGCACGTACCGGCTGATCTCGACGGTCTACTGCGACTGGGGCGTCGAGTACACCGCGGTCGACACCGCCGACGTCGACGCCGTGCGCGCGGCGATCCGGCCGAACACCAAGATCCTCTGGTGCGAGACGCCGACCAACCCGCTGCTCGGCATCGCCGACATCGCCGCGCTCGGTGCCCTGGCCCGCGAGCACGACCTGATGCTGGTCGTCGACAACACCTTCGCCTCGCCGTACCTGCAGACCCCGATCGCGCTCGGCGCGCACGCGGTCGTGCACTCGACGACGAAGTACCTCGGCGGGCACTCCGACGTCGTCGGGGGCGCGCTCGTCACCGACGATCCCGAGCTCGACGCCATCCTGGGGCGCATGCAGAACGGCATGGGCGCGGTGCCCGGCCCGTTCGACTGCTTCCTCACCCAGCGGGGCCTCAAGACGCTCGCGGTGCGCATGGAGCGCCACAGCGACAACGCCGGGCGCATCGCCGACGTCCTCGCCGCCCACCCGTCGGTCGTCTCGGTGCTCTACCCGGGCCGCGCCGACCACCCGGGGCACGAGGTCGCCGCCAAGCAGATGCGCCGCTTCGGCGGGATGGTCTCGGCCCGCATCGCCGGCGGCGAGCAGGCCGCGCGCGACTTCTGCGCCGCGACCCGGGTGTTCACGCTCGCGGAGTCCCTGGGCGGCGTGGAGTCCCTCGTCGAGCACCCCGGCGCGATGACCCACGCCTCGGCGGCGGGCTCGCTGCTCGAGGTGCCCGCCGACCTCGTGCGCCTGTCGGTCGGGCTGGAGGATGCCGACGACCTCGTCGACGACGTCCGCCAGGCGCTCGACTCGCTGGCCTGACGGCTCAGCCCAGGGAGTCGCCGTAGACGCGGTCGACGGCCATCGTCATGAGCACGCGCCGGTCGGCCACCATGGTCGCGCGGTAGTCGTCCCAGTCCGGGTGCTCGCCGGCGGCCGCGCGGTAGTACGCGACGAGGGTCTCGACCTCCGGCCCGTGCGGGTCGGTCCCCGGGCCGACGAGCGTCACCGTGCCCTCGGCGGTGGCCCACGACCGGCCGTCGGCACTCGTGACCTCGAGCGCGGCGCGGGGGTCGCGGCGCAGGTTCGCGGTCTTGGCGCGTCCCTCGGTCATCGACACGGTGAGCGTGCCGGCCTCGCGGTCGTAGAACGGCTGGACGGGCGAGAGCTGGGGGCGGCCGTCGGCCTTGATCGTGGCGAGGACGCCCAGACGGCTCTCGGCGAGCAGGGCGCGCGGGTCGAACGGCAGGTCGGACGCGGAGGCGGTCATGCCCCGATCCTGGCCCCGCAGGCCGGGATCGTCTGCAGGCCGGGATCGTCAGCGGCTCCTAGCCTCGGCGGGAGGCCGGGTCGTGCATCGAGGGATCGGTCATCGGGTCGATGTCGCCGGGCTTCACGCAGCCCCCGACGAGGGCGATGCCGTCCGGGGTGCTGACGTAGGTGCCCGGGTCGTCGCACCCGGCGCTGCCGACGGTGCCGAAGGCCGCCACCGCGAGCAGCGCGGCGAGCAGCAGGGGCAGCGCGCGGGCCACCCGCGACGCGCGCGTGCCGTCCGCGGGTGCCGCGTCCGCCGCGGCAGCGGGCGCAGCAGCCGTCGCGAGGGGAGCCGTAGGGGCGGAGGCCGACACGTCGGAGAACGTGTGGGGAGGCCGTGAGGTTCCCGGCGCCGGGCCGACCGGATCGATCGCCATGCCGTCTCACCCCCTGGAGCGGATTCCTCACGCCGCCCCCACGAGGCTACCGACGTGCGTGGCGGGCGTGAGGCGCTCGCACGATCGGGCGATCGGCGTCGGGCGTTCGGCGACGACCGGTCGACGGTTCGATCGGCGCCCACGGGCCGGGTCTCGCCGCCGCCGCGCCACCGCCCGTCCGCCGCTCGCCTACCGGCGGCCGGACCACCCGGACGGCGGTCGCGGCGAGGAGGCAGGATCGGTCGGCGTGGAGCTGGTCGAGCGCGCGGACGTCGAGGCCGCCCGGGTGGCGCTCGCCGGAATCGTGCGCACCACGCCGGTCGCGCCCTCGCGGGTGCTGTCGAGGTTCGCGGGCGGACCCGTGTCGCTCAAGTGCGAGAACCTCCAGCGCACGGGCAGCTTCAAGATTCGCGGTGCCTACCGGCGCATCGAGCGTCTCGGGCCGGAGGGCCGCGCGCCGGGGGTCGTCGCCGCGAGCGCGGGCAACCACGCGCAGGGCGTGGCGCTGGCCGCCCGCCTGCTCGACACCCGGGCCACGGTGTTCATGCCGGCCGGTGCGCCGCTGCCCAAGCTCGCCGCGACCCGGGGCTACGGGGCCGACGTGCAGCTCGTCGACACGTTCGCCGAGACGCTCGAGGCCGCGGCGGCGTTCGCGGAGCGCACCGGCGCGGTGCTGATCCACCCCTTCGACCACCCCGACATCGTCGCGGGGCAGGGCACCGTCGGCCTCGAGATCCTCGAGCAGGTGCCGGACGTCGCCACCATCGTCGTGTGCACCGGCGGCGGCGGGCTGATCTCCGGGATCGCCGCCGCCGTGGCCGACCGCGGGGTGCACGTCGTCGGCGCCCAGGCGGCGGGCCTCGCCGCCTGGCCCCCGTCCCTGGCCGCCGGGGCACCGGTGACGGTCACCGGCGCGACGATCGCGGACGGGATCGCGGTCCCGCGGCCCGGCGAGGTCACGTTCGCCCACGTCGCGGCCCTGGTCGACGAGATCGTGACCGTCGACGAGGAGGCCCTCGCCCGCGGGGTCCTGCGCAGTCTCGAGCGGGAGAAGCTGCTGGTCGAGCCGGCGGGGGCAGCGGCCGTCGCCGCGATCGCGGAGTACCCGGAGCGCTGGGCGTCCCCGGTCGTGGCGGTCGTGTCGGGCGGCAACGCCGACCCGCTGATGCTCGTCGACCTCGTGCGCCGCGGCCTCGTGGCGGCCGGGCGCTACGCGTCGCTGCGCGTGCGCCTGCCCGACCGCCCCGGCTACCTCGCCGACGTGCTGCGGCGCGTGGGGGCGGCCGGGGGCAACGTCGTCGACGTGGAGCACCGCCGCCTGATGGGGTCCGGGAGGTCGCTGGGTGCGGTGGACGTGGCCCTCACCCTCGAGGCGCGGGGCCACGAGCACGCGGCGGCGATCCTGGACGACCTGGCCGGCGCCGGGTACGAGGTGGCGCCGGAGTGAGGGATCAGGAGCTGTAGGGCTCCGCGGAGACCAGCGTGACCTCCATCGACCCGCCGTCGGGCAGGTCGTAGCTCACGGTCTCGCCGGCCTTGGATCCGAGCAGCGCCGAGCCGAGCGGGGAGTTGGGCGAGTAGACCTCGAGGTCGCCGTGGGCGCCCTCCTCGCGCGAGCCGAGCAGGAACGTCTCGGTGTCGTTGTCGCCCTCGAAGCGGACGGTGAGCACCGTGCCGGGGACGGCGGTGCCGCTCTCGGTGGGCGTCTCGCCGACCTTCGCGGTGTGCAGGAGCTCCTGGAGGTGCCGGATGCGGGCCTCCATCACGCCCTGCTCCTCGCGGGCGGCGTGGTAGCCGCCGTTCTCCTTGAGATCGCCCTCCTCGCGCGCGGCGTTGATCTTCTGCGCGATCACGGGACGCTGGGCGACGAGGTCGTCGAGCTCGGCCTTCAGCCGGTCGTGGGCGTCCTGGGTCAGCCAGGTCACCTGCGTCTGCGTCTCGGTCACGGTGATCAACTCCTCGGAGGTCCGGGCCCGCGCGACGCGGGTCGGCGGCCTGTTCTCCTCACGGGCCTTGGATGGCACCGCGCCGGGTGGCCGGTGCCGCGGCCCGGGGGCCACAGACGGAAAAACACGACCCGCGGCATGCGGGCCGTGTCGACACAAGGTAACACGGTGGGCGCTTCTCGGAACCCGTCCGAGGATGTCGCGCTGGGGATCGGGTGCGCGTGAAGGGCCTTGCCCACCTGCGCTTTCTCTGTCAAGAGGCGGTGGCGCGGGGTCCGCGGGCGGGGCTGTCGGGGGTGCCCGGGATGATGGAGGACGACCGGGGTGTTGCACCACGGTGGTCACCAGAACGACGCACGAGGACGGCTCCGGACAGACGATGAGCGCACTCCCTACCGACCAGCCGCTGCGGCTGATGACGGTGCACGCCCACCCCGACGACGAGGCCAGCAAGGGCGCCGCCTCCTGTGCGCGCTACGTCGCCGAGGGCGTGGAGGTCATGGTCGTCACCTGCACCGGTGGCGAGGCCGGCAGCATCCTCAACCCGGCGATGGACACCCCCGAGGTCAACGCGGACATGCAGGGCACGCGGCGCGCCGAGATGGCGAAGGCCGCGGCGATCCTCGGTGTGTCGCACCGCTGGCTCGGTTTCGTCGACTCCGGGCTGCCCGAGGGCGATCCGTTACCCCCGCTGCCGTCGGGGTGCTTCGCGCTCGAGCCCCTCGAGGTGCCCACCGAGGCGCTCGTGCGGGTCATGCGCGAGTTCCGCCCGCACGTGGTCGTCACCTACGACGAGAACGGCGGCTACCCGCACCCGGACCACATCCGCTGCCACGAGGTCTCGATGGCCGCGTTCGAGGCCGCGGGCGACCCGGAGCGCTTCCCGCTCGCGGGTGAGCCGTGGCAGCCGATGAAGGTCTACTACTCGCACGGCTTCTCCAAGGCCCGCATCCAGGCCTTCCACGACGCCCTGCTCGGGGCCGGCCTGGAGTCGCCGTGGGCCGAGTGGCTCGACCGCTGGGACGACTCGCGGCCCGATCCCGGCCAGCGGGTGACGACGCGCGTCACGTGCGCGGAGTACTTCGGAGTCCGCGACGACGCGCTGCGGGCGCACGCCACGCAGATCGACCCGAACGGCCGCTGGTTCCAGATGCCGCTGGAGCTGCAGCAGCGTGTGTGGCCCACCGAGGACTACGAGCTGGCGCGCTCGCTGGTCGACACCGAGGAGACCAACGAGCGGCCCGGTGATGACCTGTTCGCGGGCGTCCGGGAGCGGGTCGGCGCATGACGCCCCTGGCCGTGTGGTGGACGCTGCTGCCGCTGGCGGCGCCGCCGCCCGGCGCGCCGCCGGGGTCCGAGCGCGGCGAGGAGTTCGGCAAGACCTCGCCGATCGCGCTGGTCGTCATCCTGCTGCTCGGGCTCGCGACGGCCCTGCTCATCCGCTCGATGAACAAGCAGCTGCGCAAGGTGCCGCCGTCCTTCGACCCGGAGCCGCCGGAGTCCCGCGAGGGCGCTGTCGATCCGTCGGTCGGTCCGTCGGACCCCGACGGCCCGGTGGCGCCGACGGCGCCCCGCAGCGACCGGACCACGGATTCCGCCGGGGACCGCTTCGTCCTGATCCCGGCGGCTGCGAGGATCCCGTCATGGCCAACCGGCTCGCCGGCTCCACCAGCCCCTACCTGCGGCAGCACGCCGACAACCCCATCGACTGGCAGCCCTGGTCGTCCGGGGCGTTCGTCGAGGCGCGCCGTCGTGAGGTGCCGGTCCTGCTCTCGGTGGGCTACGCCGCGTGCCACTGGTGCCACGTCATGGCGCACGAGTCGTTCTCCGACCCCGAGGTGGCGGCGTACGTGAACGCGCACTTCGTGGCGATCAAGGTCGACCGCGAGGAGCGCCCGGACGTCGACGCGGTCTACATGGAGGCCACCCAGGCCATGACCGGTCAGGGCGGCTGGCCGATGACCTGCTTCCTCACCCCCGACGGCGACCCGTTCCACTGCGGCACCTACTACCCGGCGAGCCCGCACGGGGGCATGCCGTCGTTCACCCAGCTGCTCGGTGCGGTGGTGCGGGCGTGGGGCGAGGAGGGCGAGCGGGTGCGCGACGCCGCCCGCTCGATCACCCAGCGCCTCGCGTCGGTGTCCCGTTCGCTGCCGCCCGCCCACGTCGACGCCGACACCCTCGCCGAGGCCGTCGCGGCCCTGACCGGCGATTTCGACGAGCAGCACGGAGGCTTCGGGGGCGCGCCGAAGTTCCCGCCGTCCGCGGTGCTGGAGTTCCTGCTGCGCCACCACGAGCGCACGGGCAGCTCCGACGCGCTCGCGATGACCGACATCACCGCCGAGGCGATGGCCCGCGGCGGGCTGTTCGACCAGCTCGCGGGCGGATTCGCCCGCTACGCGGTCGACGCGACGTGGACCGTGCCGCACTTCGAGAAGATGCTCTACGACAACGCCCAGCTCCTGCGCGCCTATGCCCACCTGGCCCGTCTGACGGGGTCCCCGTCCGCCGCCCGCGTCACCGACATGACGGCGGCCTTCCTGCTGCGCGACCTGCGCACCGCCCAGGGCGGCTTCGCCTCGGCGCTGGACGCGGACGCGGCGGGCGAGGAGGGCTCGACCTACGTCTGGAGCCCCGCCGAGCTCGTCGAGGTGCTGGGCGCCGAGGACGGGGCGTGGGCCGCGGAGCTGCTCGGCGTCACCGCAGGCGGCACCTTCGAGCACGGCCGCTCCACGCTGCGGATGCCCGTCGACCCCGACGACCCGGGGCGCTGGCAGGCGGTCCGCAGGACCCTGCTGGGCGCCCGCGCGGGCCGCCCGCAGCCCGAGCGCGACGACAAGGTCGTGGCCGGGTGGAACGCGCTGGCCGTCACCGCGCTGGTCGAGGCGTCGGCGGCCCTCGGGCGCAGCGAGTGGCTGGCCGCCGCCCGGCGCGCCGTCGCGCTCCTGCTGCGCACCCACGTCGTCGACGGGCGGCTGCGCCGGACGTCGCGGGACGGCGAGGTCGGCGACGCCCCCGCGGTGCTCGAGGACCACGCCGCCCTCGTCGAGGCCCTGCTCGCGCTGCACCAGGCGACGGGCGAGGCGTGGTGGCTCGCCGAGGCCCGGTCGCTGCTCGGGACGACGCTGGAGCACTTCGCGGAGCTCGGCGAGGACGGGGCGTACACCGGCCGCTTCTGGGACACCGCCGACGACGCCGAGGCCCTCGTGACCCGACCCCGCGAGATCACCGACGGCGCCACGCCGTGCGGGTCCTCGCTGCTGGCCGGGGCGCTGCTCACCGCGTCGCTGCTCGTCGAGCCGGAGGCCTCCGCGCGCTACCGCGAGCTCGCGGACGCCGCGGTGGACGCCGTCGGCACCCTGCTGTCCCGGCACTCGCGCTTCGCCGGCTCCTGGCTGGGCGTCGCCGAGGCCGCCGCCCACGGGCCGCTCCAGGTGGCCGTGGTGGCCGCGGACGCTCCCGGGCGCGCGCGGCTCGCCGACACCGCCCGGCGCCACGCCCCCGGCGGCTCGGTGGTGGTCGCGGGCGAGCCCGACGCGCAGGGCGTGCCCCTGCTCGCCGACCGTCCCCTCGTCGACGGCGGGCCCGCCGCCTACGTCTGCCGCGGCTTCGTCTGCGACCGCCCCCGCACCGCCGCCGACGACCTCGCCGCGACGCTCGCCCGCTGAGGCGCGCCCGGGTCCTGCAGCGAACGCCCTATCGGCGTGCTCAGCTGGACGTTCGCTGCTTCTAGGCGCACGAAGTCCCCGTCGATCACGCCTCGAGCCCGCTTCGCCACCGGCGAACACGTACACACACCCACGACGACGTTGCTGTGTAATGCTGTAAGCACAGCAAGAACGTGGAGGAGGAGCGTCATGATGGTGGGACGCGGAGGACATCGGGGACGGCCGGGGCGCGGCGGTCCGGGGCGGCGTGGCGGCGGACGGGTCCCGACGGACCTGCCCGGCACCGACGACCTCGCGGGCTGGCTCGCGGGCCGGCTCCCGGACGGATGGTTCGCGGGCACGCCGACCGTGACGATCGACCGCGAGGAGATCCTCGTCGTCGGTGAGCTGGCGGCGCCCAACCTGGAGGCGGACGCCGACGAGGCCGCGCGCGCCGCGGCGTCTCACGGGCGCATCGAGCGGTTCCGCGAGGAGACCCGCGAGGAGCGCATGGAGGTCGCCCGGCAGGCCGAGCACCGCTACGGGCGCAAGGTGGCCTGGGGCGCGCGGATCGGCGAGGTCGAGGAGCTGTTCACGACGCTCTCGGTGCCGGTGATGACGCGACTGCGCCAGTCCGAGCGCCTGGTGCTCGACACCCTGGTCGACGCCGGCGTGGCCCGGTCGCGGTCGGACGCGCTGGCCTGGGCGGTGGCCCTGGTCGGCGAGCACGCCAGCACCTGGCTGGACGACCTGCGCGGCGCGATGAGCGCGGTCGACGAGCTGCGGACCCGCGGCCCGGTGCTCGACGACGACGACACCGCGACGCCGGGATCCGGCGGCGTGGACGACCGCCCGGACCCCGACGGGGGCGGCGGGGACCCGATCCCCCCGCAGGGCTAGGGGTCGCGCCGGGGCCTAACCGGCGTAGAGCACCAGCCAGATCGCCACGTGGTGACACGCCGCGGCGATGACCGTCGCGGCGTGGAAGAACTCGTGGAAACCGAAGGTGTTCGGCCAGCCGACGGGGCGGCGCAGGGCGTAGAAGACCGCGCCCACGCTGTAGAACACCCCGCCGACGATCAGCAGGACGAGCGCCGCCACGCCTCCGCGGTGGAGCAGGTCGGGGATCACGAAGACCGCGACCCAGCCGAGGGCCAGGTAGAACGGCACCCCGACCCACCGCGGGGCGTGCGGCCACGCGACCTTGAGCACGACGCCGCCCAGCGCACCCGCCCACACGACGGCCAGCACGATCAGCCCGGTGCGCTCGGGCAGGGCGAGCACGGCGAACGGTGTGTAGGTGCCCGCGATGAAGATGAAGATCATCGCGTGGTCGAGGCGCTTCATGAGCGTCCGTGCCCGCGCCGTGTGCCACGTCCGGCGGTGGTAGAGCGCGCTGACCCCGAACACGCCGCACACCGTCAGCGAGTAGACCGCCACGGCGACGGCCGCCTCCGCCGACACGGTCGCGCCGGCCAGGGACACCAGCACGATCCCGGCCGCGATCGCGACCACGAACGACCACAGGTGCAACCAGCCGCGCAGGCGCGGCTTGACCGGGGCCAGGTCGGTGTCGGGGTCGGTGACGGTCACGGGCTCCAGGATAGGGCCGGAACCTGTGCGTCCAGGCCCGTGTGACGGCGCTCGCGGTGCTGTCGCAGTGCCGTCCCCAGGCCGTCGCCGTGCCGTCCCCGGGCCGTCGCCGTGCCGTCTTTGGGCCGTCACCGCTCGGTCACGGGCGTCCGCGCGGCGAGGCGCACCGGCTACCGTGGGCCGCCGTGACACTCCGGGACGATCTGCGCCAGGTCGCCTACTCGCTCTACGAGCGGCGGCTGCGCCGTCGTGGGGCGACGAGCGCGCCGCCGCGTCACATCGGGGTCATCCTCGACGGCAACCGCCGGTGGGCGCGGGAGGCGGGGCTGGCCGATCCCAGCGACGGTCACCGCGTCGGCGCGGCCAAGATCGTCGAGCTCCTGGACTGGAGCCAGGAGGCCGGGGTGGAGGTCGTCACCCTGTTCCTGCTCTCCACCGACAACCTCGACCGGCCCACGGCGGAGCTCGACCAGCTGCTCGAGATCATCGCCTCGGCGGTCGAGGGGCTCGCGGCCCCGGACCGCCGGTGGCGGCTGCGGGTGGTCGGGAACCCCGACGCCCTGCCCCGGCCGTTGGCGGAGCGCATCGAGGCGGCGGCGGACGGCACGGCGGGCCGCGACGGCATGGAGGTCAACGTCGCCATCGGCTACGGCGGGCGGCAGGAGATCGCCGACGCCGTGCGCAAGCTCCTGCTGCGCCACGCCGAGGCCGGCACGTCGATCGAGGAGCTCGCCGAGGTCCTCGACGTCGACCACATCGCCGAGCACCTCTACACGTCCGGCCAGCCGGACCCCGACCTCGTGATCCGCACCTCCGGTGAGCAGCGGCTCTCGGGGTTCCTGATGTGGCAATCCGTGTACTCGGAATTCTATTTCACCGAGGCCCTGTGGCCGCAGTTCCGTCACATCGATTTCCTGCGGGCCCTGCGCGACTATTCCCGGCGGAATCGTCGCTGGGGCGGGTGATCGGCGAGCGCGCGCGAGAACGACCCCGGGAGCAGTGCTCCCGGGGCCGTTCCCGTGTTCCCCGACCGCGGTCGACCCGTGCCATCCCCCGATGGGCACGGATCGTCCGCGGACGTGTGGTCTAGCGCGAGTTGTCCGTGCTCAGGACGTTGATGTTGTCCAGGCTGGCGTTGGCCAGGATGTTGTCGGCGCTGATCAGACGGTCGCCCGAGGAGATCGCGGTGCGGTCCCCCCCGCCGCCGTGGCCGCCGTGGCCGCCGTGGCCGCCGTGGCCGTGACCGTCGCGCCCACCGCGGTCGCCGCGGTCGCCGTCGCAGTCGCTGTCACGCGAGTTGTCCTGCGAGAGGACGTTGATGTTGTCGGCGTCGAGGTTCGACGCCAGGTTGTCGAGGCTGACGAGCCGGTTGCCCGAGGAGATCGCGGTCTTGTCGCAGTCCCCGCCGCCACCGCGGTGGCCGCGGTCGCCGTCGTCGTCGTGGTGGTGGCCGTGGTTGCCGTGGTCACCGCCGTGGGAGGGCGCCTCGCCGGCAGAGGCCAGCGGAGCGAGGGAGAGCATGCCCGCCGTCGCGCCCAGGACGACGATTCCCGCCTTCTTCAGCATCCAGTGCTCCAGTTTCGTTCGTTGGCATCGGCGGGAATTCGGGGTCCCCGTCGAATGGCTTCCAGCCCCACGGACGGTGCGGCTGATGGGCTAAAAGCTAGCCGCCCCGAGACGGGCATTTCCACCTGAGAACCCCCATCGAGTGATTGACAATTCCGACTGCGACTTGAGTGGGATGACCGGGTGATTCGCCGGTCACGTCCGCCGCGCATTCCACGGCCGGCAGGGCATTCAGTGGCGGTGCGTCGCCGCCCTCGACACCCGCCTGTCGTATCAAGACCCGGCTCCCGTCGGACGAGGCCTCCGGCGGCCACGCGGCGTAGCCTCGTCCGGTGGTCGCGGACCCGGACGTCGACGGGGCGGGGAGCGCGGGTCTCGACGGGCCCGCGAGGGCCTATGTCCGCCTCGCGCTGCGCCTCGACCGGGTCGTGCCCGGGGTGCTCGACGCCCATCTCGGCGACCCCGCGGACGCGGCGCGGGTCGCGGCCGAGCCGGCGCCCCGCCCCGACGACCTCGCCCGCGAGGCGGACCGCCTGCGGGAGGCCCTGCCCACCGGGGGTTCGCGCTGCGCTGCCCGGTCTGCCTTCCTCGACGCCCAGCTCCGCGCCTGCCGGGTGCTGGCGGAGCGGGCCGGCGGCCGGGAGATCGGGTTCGTCGACGAGGTGGAGCGGAGCTTCGGCGTGCGGATCGCCCGCGGCGAGCCCGACCGCTACCGGGAGGCCCACCGGGACCTCGACGCGCTGCTCGGGGGGTCCGGCGCCCTCCCCGAGCGCCTGGCGGCCTTCCGCGACGGCGACCGCCTCGCCCCCGAGCACCTGCCGACCGCCCTCACCGCCGCGGTCCGGGCCCTGCGCGAGCGCACCGCGGCCACCGTGGGGCTGCCGCCGGGCGAGGACGTGACGCTCGAGGTCGTCGACACGGCCCCGTGGAGCGGGTTCAGCCGTTGGGTGGGCCCGCGCCGCTCGACGATCACGGTGAACGGCGGCATCGGGCACCGGGTGACCCACCTGCCCCTTCTCGTGGCCCACGAGGCCTACCCGGGCCACCACACCGAGCACTGTCGCGTCGCGGCTGCCCGGGCGGCCGGCGGGGGACGGCCGGAGCGCGAGGTGTTCCTCGCGCGCACCCCGCAGAGCCTCGTGGCCGAGGGCGCCGCCGAGCTCGGGCTCGAGGCGGTGGTCGGGGCGGGCTGGGGGCGCTGGAACGCCGAGGTGCTCGCGGCGGCGGGGGTGCCGACCGACTCCGAGCGCGCCGCGCTCGGCGAGGCCGTCGAGGCGGTCATGGCCCGCCTGGCGCCGGTGCGCCAGGACGCCGCGCTGATGCTGCACGCCGAGCACCGGCCCGACGCCGAGGTCGTCGCGCACCTGCGTCGCTGGCTGCTCGTCGACGAGGCCCGGGCGCGCCGGATGCTGGAGTTCCTGGCCCACCCGCGCTGGCGCACCCACACGACGACCTACGTCGAGGGTGCGCGGCTGCTGCGGCCCTGGCTGCTCGCCGGGTCCGGTCCGGATCCGGTCACAGCGCGTCTCGCCCACGTCCTGGACGACCCGCCCACGCCCGACGAGCTGCGCGGCGGCCCCCCGAGGCCCGCGCCCCTGCCCGCCCCGCGACGTGCCGCCTGGCCGCTCTGGCTGCGCCGAACGGTCGGCGGACGAGGCGTGCTGCCGGAAAATCGGTGAGCCACGTCACCAACTCGTCACGCTCGGCGCGCGACAGCGACCGGCTACCGGCGGTAGCGTCCGCGCCGACGGACCCGCACCGGATGCGGGGCGTCCGGGGAGGCCGGTAGTGGCAGATCGGAGCGGGACGGGGACGTCCACCGCTCGCGGCACCAGCGCCAGTACGGCGTCGGGGCTCGCGGTCGGCGCGACGCCACCGCCCTGGGCCGATCCCGGGGGAGGGCCGGCACCCGGTTCTGCCCCGCGATGGCGCAGGACGGCCCCCGGGCCGCGCCACCGCGCCGTCGAGCCGCCGGACTAGCCGACCCGTTCCGCCGAGGAACACAGTGGTCGCGGGTGCCGTGGCCGCTCGAGGGAGTCGTCGTGAGCGCAGCACCAGCCGAGCGTCCCGCTTCCGTGAGCACCGCCAGCACTACCGCCAGCACTCCCGTCACCGGTCCCTCCGGGGCCGCCGACGGCGCGCGCTGTTACGTCCTCGACACCTCCGTGCTCCTGTCGGACCCGTGGGCCCCCACGCGGTTCGCCGAGCACGAGGTCGTCCTCCCGCTCGTCGTCATCTCCGAGCTCGAGGGCAAGCGCCACCACTCCGAGCTGGGCTGGTTCGCGCGCGAGGCACTGCGTCTGCTCGACGACCTCCGCATCCGTCACGGCCGTCTCGACGAGCCGATCCCCATGACGCCGGAGGGAGGGACGCTGCGGGTCGAGCTCAACCACTCCGACCCGTCGGTGCTGCCTGCCGGGTTCCGGACGGCGGAGAACGACTCCCGGATCCTCGCCTGCGCGCTCAACCTCGCGGCCGAGTCATCACCCGCCCACCCGAACCCCGTCACCCTCGTCACCAAGGACATGCCGCTGCGGGTCAAGGCGGCCTCGGTGGGCCTGCCCGCCGACGAGTACCACGGCCAGGACGTCACGACGACGGGCTGGACCGGCACCGCCGAGGTCGCCGCGACCCCGGACGAGGTGTCCTCCCTCTTCGCCGACGGCGTCGCCGACGTCGAGGAGGCCCGCGAGCTGCCGTGCCACACCGGGCTGCGGCTGCTCGGCGGGGGCTCGTCCGCGCTCGGGCGGGTCACCCCGGACAAGCAGGTCCGTGTGGTGCGCGGCGACCGCGACGTCTTCGGCCTGCACGGCCGCTCGGCGGAGCAGCGGATCGCGATCGACCTGCTCACCGACCCCGACATCGGCATCGTCTCCATGGGCGGCCGGGCGGGCACCGGCAAGTCCGCGCTGGCCCTGTGCGCCGGGCTCGAGGCGGTCCTCGAGCGCCAGCAGCACCGCAAGGTCGTCGTCTTCCGCCCGGTCTACGCGGTCGGCGGCCAGGACCTCGGCTACCTGCCGGGCGGCGAGAACGAGAAGATGGCGCCCTGGGCGCAGGCGGTGTTCGACACCCTCGGCGCGCTGGTGTCCTCCAACGTGGTCGAGGAGGTCATCGAGCGCGGGATGCTCGAGGTCCTGCCGCTGACCCACATCCGCGGCCGGTCGCTGCACGACGCCTTCGTCATCGTCGACGAGGCCCAGTCGCTGGAGCGCAACGTGCTGCTCACGGTGCTCTCGCGCCTGGGCACCAACTCGCGCGTCGTCCTCACCCACGACGTCGCCCAGCGCGACAACCTGCGGGTAGGCCGGCACGACGGCATCGCCGCCGTGATCGAGAAGCTCAAGGGCCACCCGCTGTTCGCCCACGTCACGCTGACCCGCTCCGAGCGCTCGCCGATCGCCGCGCTGGTCACCGAGATGCTGGAGGGCGAGCGCTAGGTGCCTTCGGCATGTGAGCAGTTCGGAGTGCGCGAGCACTCCGAACTGCTCACATGAGCGGAGCTCACACGGCGAGCACGAGCACGGCAAGGCCGAGCGGGACGTCGAGCGCGACGCAGAACTCGGCGAGCGACGGTGAGACGACGTCGCGGTGGCGGCGCAGGTGCCACAGGTCCCAGATGCCGTGCGCGATGAGGGTCAGCGCCGCGACGACGAGCCCGACGCCGGGTGCGAGCAGGAGCGCGGCCGTCACGACGACGCCGTAGCCGACGAAGCCCGCGCTCTCGAGCGTCAGGGCCGGCCGCGACGCGCCTCGCAGGAGGCCGACGACGACGAGCACGGCGACGACGATCCCGGTGGTGACCACGGGGTCGACGTCCACGAGGGCGCCGCCGACCGCGAGGACCGACGCGATCGGGATCCAGAGCCACGCCATCCAGGGCAGCGAGAACGCCGCGGCGGCGACGTAGCAGGAGGCCGCCACGGCGACCGTGGTCGCGACGGTGTCGCGGTCGGCCCCGCCGAGCACGGCGGCGAGCGCGACGAGGAGGCCGACGACGGTCGGCCAGCGGTGGATCAGGGCGGAGACCCTCCGCCCGTGCAGGGTGGTCATGCGGGTCATCGTGCGCCCCGCACGCGTACCCCCGGTGGGTATGCGGGAGGCAGGTCCGGAATCCTGGGCACACGGTCCGTTCGGACCTACTCTCAGCGTCATGGCACGGGCCGTGGCCGTCGTGGCGTACGACGACGCCGAGCTGCTCGACATCGCGTGCGTCACGACCACCCTGGCCACCGCCAACGACCGCGGCGCCGATCCGCCCTACGCGGTCCGGCTGCTCACGCCGGGCGGGCAGGCCGTCACGTGCCGTCCGGGCCTGCGTCTCGACGCCCACGAGGCGCTCGAGCGCCGGGTCGGCGAGGTCGACACACTGATCGTGGCCGGCGGGTACGGGCACGAGCGCGCGGCGGCGGACGAGGTCGTCCTGGCCCACGTCCGCCGGCTCGCCCGGGACGCCCGCCGGGTGGCGTCGGTGTGCACCGGGGCGTCGGTGCTGGCCGCCGCCGGGCTCCTCGACGGGCGCCGCGCCACGACCCACTGGTTCTTCGCCCGGGGGCTGGCCCGTGCGCACCCCGCGGTGACCGTGGACCCGGACCCGATCTTCGTGCGGGACGGTTCCGTCGCCACCTCGGCCGGCGTCACCAGCGCGCTCGACCTGACCCTGTCGTTCGTCGAGGAGGACCACGGCGCCGCCCTGGCCCGGGGGGTCGCGCGCTCGCTGGTGACCTACCTGCAGCGGCCGGGCACGCAGGCCCAGATGAGCGTGCACGTGTCCGCCCCGCCGCCGGCCGACGACGTCGTCCGCGCCGTGGTCGACCACGTCGCCGGACACCTCGACGACGACCTCGGCACCGCGGCCCTCGCCGACCGGGCCGGCGTGAGCCAGCGCCACCTCACCCGTCTGTTCCGTGCCCACCTCGGCCGGTCACCGGGCGAGCACGTGCGCCGCGCCCGCACCGAGGCCGCCGCCCACCTCCTCGCCACCACCGACCTGCCCCTGCCGCGGGTGGCGGCGCGCTGCGGCTTCGGCTCCACCGAGACGCTGCGCACCGCCTTCCAGCGCGCCTACGGGACGACGCCGTCGGAGCACCGGCGGGCGTTCGTCACCAGCCACGTCACCAGCCACGTCACCAGCCACGTCACCAGCCACGTCACCAGCCACTGGCACTAGGCAGGGGGTGCCCCTCGGCGAAGCCGGACGCGGACTGCACACCGAGCGTCGCGCGCTCGTGGAACTCCTCGAGCGACGCGGCGCCGGTGTAGGTGCAGGCCGAGCGCACACCGGCGCAGATGCTGTCGAGCAGATCCTCCACGCCCGGGCGCTGGGGATCGAGCTGCATGCGCGAGGACGAGATGCCCTCCTCGAACAGACCCTTGCGGGCGCGGTCGAACGCCGAGTCGCCGCGCGTGCGGGCGGTGACGGCGCGCTTCGACGCCATGCCGAACGACTCCTTGTAGGCCGCGCCGTGCTCGTCGCGCAGCAGGTCGCCGGGCGACTCGTAGGTGCCCGCGAACCACGAACCCACCATCACCGCCGAGGCGCCGGCGGCGAGGGCGAGCGCGACGTCGCGGGGGTGGCGGACGCCGCCGTCGGCCCAGACGTGCCCGCCGGCGACCCGCGCCGCGACGGCGCACTCGGTGACCGCGGAGAACTGCGGCCGCCCGACACCCGTCGCCATCCGCGTCGTGCACATCGCGCCCGGGCCGACCCCGACCTTGACGATGTCCGCGCCCGCCGCGATCAGGTCGCGCGTGCCCTCGGGGGTGACGACGTTGCCGGCGGCGATCACGGCGTCCGGCGCGGCCTCGCGGGCCGCGGCCAGCGCGGTGAGCATCTTCTCCTGGTGGCCGTGCGCCGTGTCGACGACGAGCACGTCGACACCGGCCGCGACGAGCTCCTTGACGCGGGTCGCCACGTCGCCGTTCACCCCGAGCGCGGCGGCGATCCGCAGCCGCCCGTCGGCGTCCACCGCGGGCCGGTAGACCTCGGCGCGCAGCGCGCCGGTGCGCGTGAGGATGCCGGCGAGGCGTCCGTCGTCGTCGACGCCCAGGGCGGGCGCCCCCGCGTACGCCGGGTCCTGCAGCGCGTCGAACACCGCCCGCGGCACGGTGCCGACGGGCAGGGACACCGCGGGGGAGAGGACGTCGGCGAGGCGGGTGAAGCGGTCGACCCCGTGGCACGCCGACTCGCCGACCACCCCGACCGGGCGGCCCGCCTCGTCGACCACGGCCACCGTGCGGTGCGCGCGCTTCGAGACGAGGTTGAGCGCGTCGGCCACCGCGTCGCCGGGGTGCAGCACCACGGGCGTGTCCCACACGGTGTGCCGGGACTTCACCCCCGCGACGATGTCGGCGACCGCCGCCGGGTCGACGTCCTGCGGGATGACCGCGAGGCCGCCCCGGCGCGCCAGCGTCTCGGCCATCCGGCGGCCGCTGACCGAGGTCATGTTCGCGGCGACCACCGGGATCGTGGCGCCCGACGGGTCGGCGACCGAGAGGTCGACGTCGAAGCGCGAGGCCACGTCGGACCGCGTCGGGACGAGGAAGACGTCGTCGTAGGTCAGGTCGTGGGGCGGGCGCTCGCCGTCGAGGAAGTGCACGTGTCACGAGGCTACGCGGTCGGGGGTGACTGGGAGGCTGACGTGCGTGACCGTCCTGGGGACCCGCGCGCTGAACCGGGCGGCGCTCGCCCGGCAGTTCCTGCTCGAGCGCGCCGAGCTGCCGGCCCTCGACGCCGTCGCGCACCTCGGCGGGCTGCAGGCCCAGGAGCCGCAGGAGCCGTTCACCGGGCTCTGGTCGCGGCTCGCGGGGTTCGACCCGGTGGAGCTCTCGGCGCTGCTCGTCGAGCGCCGGGTCGTGCGCACGCACCTCATGCGCCGCACCGTCCACCTCGTGACGGCCGACGACGCGCTGGCCTGGCGGTCGCGCCACGACGCGATGCTGCTCCAGCGCCTGCTCGGGGTGTACCGCGCGGAGCTCGCCGGGGTCGACCTCGGGGCGCTGGCCGTCGCCGGGCGGGAGCTCGTCGCGCACGACCCGAGCACGCTGCCCGCCGCCGGCCGCGTGCTCGCCGAGCGCTGGCCGGACGTGCCGCCGCGCGTGCTCGGCGAGGCGGTGAGCGTGCTCGTCCCGCTCGTGCAGGTGCCGCCGCGCGGGCTGTGGGGCCAGGCCGGGCCGGCCAGCAGCGTCGCGCTCGCGACGTGGCTCGGGCGAGCATGCGAGCCGCCGTCGCCGGACGGGGAGGACCCGGTCGGCGAGACGCTCGTCCTGCGCTACCTCGCCGCCTTCGGCCCGGCCGCGACGGTGGACCTGCGCGCCTGGTCCGGGCTCGCCGGCCTGCCGCCCGCGGTCGCGCGCGTGCGGGAGCGGCTCGTGGCCTTCCGCGACGAGCGCGGCCGCGAGCTGCTCGACCTCCCCGACGCGCCGCGACCCGATCCCGGGTCGCCCGCCCCCGTGCGCTTCCTGCCCGCGTTCGACAACCTCGTCCTGGGCTACGACGACCGCTCGCGGTTCATCGACGACGCCCACCGCGGGCTCTCGGTGGAGGGGACGCGGTTCGTGCTGGTCGACGGCCGGGTGGCGGCGAGCTGGACGGTCGCCGACGGCGTCGTCACCGTCACCCCGCTGCGCCGCTTCTCCCGCGCCGACCGCCACGACGTCGGCGAGGAGGGCCGGTCGCTCGCCGCCTTCCTGTCCGCCGGCGCGAGCCACCGCGTGACGATCGCCGCGTCGCCCCGCTGATCGGCTCCCGGCAGAGTGGAGGCGTGTCCACGGTCCTCCCCAGCCCGCGCGCGACGGTCCTCGCGCGCACGTTCCGCGCCGTCGCGATCGCCGAGGCCTGCTCGTGGATCGGGTTGCTGATCGGGATGGCGTTCAAGTACCTCGTCGTGTTCGACGACGTCGGGGTGCGGGTGTTCGGGCCGATCCACGGCGCGCTGTTCGTCGCCTACATCGTGGTCGCCATGGTGACCGCGCGCGCGTTCCGGTGGTCGATCGGGACGACCCTCCTCGCCCTCGCGGCGAGCATCCCGCCGGCGGCGACGATCTGGTTCGAGCGCCGGGCGGTGCGAACGGGGAGTTTGCGCGCCTAGAAGCAGCGAACAGCGCGTTCGCTGCGACTACATCTTCAGTGCGCGCACCGTCTCGAGGGTGTCGGCCTCGGCGGCGGTCTTGTCGTCGCGGTAGCGGACGACGCGGGCGAAGCGCAGCGCCACGCCGCCGGGATAGCGGGTGGACGTCTGCACCCCGTCGAGCTCGATCTCCACGACGATCTCGGGCCGCAAGTAGAGCGTCCAGTCGTCGCGATGCGTCTCGTACCGCGGGAACGTCTCGGTCTGCCAGCGCAGGATGTCGTCGGTCATGCCCTTGAAGGTCTTGCCGATCATGACGAACTCCGCTGCGTCCTCTCCCTCCCGCCCCGACCGCGCGCCCAGGTGGATGTTCGACAACCACCCGCGGCGGCGCCCCGAACCCCACTCGACGCCGAGGACGACGAGGTCGAGGGTGTGCGACGGCTTGACCTTCTGCCACGACCGTCCGCGCCGGCCCGCCGAGTAGGTCGAGTCGAGGGCCTTGACCATCGACCCCTCCTGCCCGGCGGCGAGGGCGTCGGCGACGGCCTGCTCCGCCTCGGCCGCGGTCGGGCGCACGACGCCGGGGATCAGACGGTCGCCGACGACCTCCGCGAGCACCTCCCGCCGCGTCGACAGCGGCTCGTCGACCAGGTCGACGCCGTCGCGGTGCAGGCAGTCGAAGAACCAGGGCTGCATGGCGCCCGAGCCAAGGCCCTTCATCGACTCCTGGAACGGCCGGGGCCGGCCGTCCTCGGCGACGGCGAGGGTCTCGCCGTCCAGCACCACGGTCTCGACGGGCAGGGTCCGGGTCAGCGCGACGATCTCCGGCACGCCGTCGGTGATCTCCCGCAGCGTCCGCGACCAGACCCGCACCTCGTCGCCGCGTCGGTGCACCTGGATGCGGGCGCCGTCGAGCTTGTGCTCGACCACGACCCCCGGGTCCCCGTCCGGCGCACCCAGCTCGGCCAGCGCGGCCTCCAGGGAGTCGCCCGGCGAGGCGAGCATGGGACGCAGCGGGCGCATGACCTCCAGGCCGATCGCGCCCAGGTCCCCGCCCGTGAGCGCCACGTGGGCCGTGGCGGGCAGCCGCCCCGAGAGCATGAACGCGCGGCGCACCGCCTCGGCGGGCACCTCAGCAGCCGCCGCGACCGCCTCGATCATGATCCCTTCCAGCGCGCCCTGGCGCAGCTCCCCGCCGAGCAGACGCACGAGGAAGCGGCCCTCGTCCGGTGTCGCCGCATCGAGCAGGCCGCCCAGCTCGGCGGCGCGCCGCGCGCCGACCCCGGTGCCCGAGCCGGCCATCGCGGCCAGCCGGTCGAGGGCGGCGTCGACGTCGCCGACGGTGAGGGTGGACGTCGACGCCGGGGTCGGCGACACCGACTGCAGCGTGCGCCAGCCGATGCCCGTGCGGCCCTGCAGCATCTCGCCCGCGAGCCAGGCCGTCGCGGGCCGGACCTCGTCGGGCTGCAGGCCCGCCAGCAGCGTCGCGAGCGTCGCGGTCTTGGCCTTGCGCGAGCGGGTCGCCGCCACCTCCGCGGAGGCGGCGACGACCTCGCCCAGCAGTGTCACTGCGGCTGGTCCACCCGGGTCATCGCCAGGACGTCCAGGGCCTCGTCGAGCTGCTCCTGGGTGAGCTTGCCGTCGGAGACGTAGCCCTCCTCGTCGATGACCTCGCGGATGGTCTTGCGCTGCTTCATCGCCGTCTTCGCGATCTTCGCGGCCTCCTCGTAGCCGAGGAGGCGGTTGAGCGGCGTGACGATCGCCGACGACGACTCGGCGTAGCGGCGGCAGGCCTCCTCGTCGGCCTCGGTGCCCTCGAGGACGCGGTCGGCCAGCAGACGCGCGGCGTTGGCCAGCAGGCGGGCCGACTCGAGGACGTTGCGCGCCATCACCGGCATCATGACGTTGAGCTCGAGGTTGCCCTGGGAGCCCGAGAAGGCGACGGTGGCGTCGTTGCCCATGACCTGGGCGGCGACCATCATCGTCGCCTCGCAGATCACCGGGTTGACCTTGCCCGGCATGATCGACGAGCCGGGCTGGAGATCCGGGATGCGGATCTCGGCGAGGCCGGTCGACGGGCCCGACGACATCCACCGCACGTCGTTGGCGATCTTGTAGATGCTCACCGCGACCGTGCGCAGCGCGCCGGACGCCTCCACCAGCCCGTCGCGGGCGCCCTGCGCCTCGATGTGGTCGCGGGCCTCGGAGAGCTCGGGGATGCCGGTGGTCTGTCGCAGCTGCTCGACGACCTTGCCGCCGAAGCCCACCGGGGTGTTGATGCCCGTGCCCACGGCGGTGCCGCCGATCGGCAGCTCGGCGAGGCGGGGAAGGGTGGCGCGCAGACGCTCGGTGCCGTGGCTGCACTGACTCGCCCAGCCGCCGGCCTCCTGGCCGAGGGTGATCGGCACGGCGTCCATGAGGTGGGTGCGGCCCGCCTTGACGACGTGCTTCCAGTCCTGCGCCTTGCGGTTGAGCACCGCGCCGAGGTGGTCGAGCGCGGGCACCGTGTCGCGGACGATCGCCTCGGCGGCCGCGAGGTGGATCGTCGTCGGGAAGACGTCGTTGCTCGACTGCGAGGCGTTGACGTGGTCGTTCGGGTGGACCTTGAGGCCCGACGCGCGCGAGGCCAGCGTCGCGATGACCTCATTGGCGTTCATGTTCGAGCTGGTGCCCGAGCCGGTCTGGAACACGTCGATCGGGAACTGGTCGTCGTGCGCCCCGGACGCGACCTCGTCCGCGGCGGCGGCCACGGCGTCCGCGAGGTCGGCGTCGAGCACGCCGAGGTCCTTGTTGACGCGCGCACACGCACCTTTGACCAGGCCGAGCGCGCGGATCTGCGCGGGCTCGATGGGGCGTCCGGAGATCGGGAAGTTCTCCACGGCCCGCTGGGTCTGCGCGGCCCACAACGCCGCGGCCGGCACCCGGACCTCGCCCATGGTGTCGTGCTCGATCCGGTACTCCTGCTCCTCGGTCATGGGGCGCAGTCTTTCACCGGACTCAGGAGACCACCTGCACGGTGTCGCCCGGCGAGAGGTTCGCGAAGAAGCGCTTCGACGCCGTCCGCCCGAGGTGGATGCAGCCGTGCGAGCGCTCCGAGAGGCTGCCCGTGTGGAACGCGATCGCCGGCGCGAAGAACACGGAGTACGGCATGTCGGCGTCGTAGAGGTTGCTGACGTGGTCGGCGTCCTTGTCGTCGACCGAGAACGTGCCGGTCGGCGTCGGGTACTTCCGCGTCCCGCCGAGCGCGCCCACCGGGCCGTAGGTCACGTTGCCCTCGCCGTCGGTGAGCCAGGCCCGCTGCGAGGAGAGGTCGACACACGCGACCGCCGACGACTTGCAGGGCGTGCCGCGCGTGAGGGCGGGGACGGCCGGGACCGTCGGCAGCCCGGTGGCCGGGGCGTCCGCCACCGGCCGGGAGATCGGCGCGGGCACCGGGTTCGCCGGTGCGGTGCTTGCGGTCGCCGTCCCGGCCAGGAGGGCCGACATCGTCGCGACGAGCGCGATGAGCAGGGCGGGCAGGCTGGCCGTCGAGCGGCGACGCGGCCGGGCGAGTGATGACACGGGAACCTCCGGGACCGTGGCGTCCTCCCCGGACACCCCGGATCGGACGACGATCCTTCCCTGTGTCGCGCTAGTGCGTCGAGTCCTCGGGCCCCCAGATCGACACATCGGGTAGATCGTCATCGTCCGTGCCCAGATCGATCGCGGAGTACTCGCGCAGCTTGCTGAGGCGGTGCCAGGCGTCGATCATCCGCACGGTGCCGGACTTCGAGCGCATCACCAGCGACTGCGTGGACGCCCCGCCGGCGCGGTAGTGCACGCCGCGCAGCAGGTCCCCGTTGGTGACGCCGGTGGCGCAGAAGAAGATGTTCTCCCCGCGCACGAGGTCGCCGGTGTGCAGGACGCGGTCGATGTCGTGGCCGGCCGCCAGGGCCTTCTCGCGCTCCCCCTCGTCCTTCGGCCACAGCTTGGCCTGCAGCGAGCCGCCGATGCAGGCGATCGCGCAGGCGCTGATGATCCCCTCGGGGGTGCCGCCGATGCCCAGGAGCATGTCGACGCTGCTCTCGGGGCGTGCCGCGGCGATCGCGCCGGCGACGTCGCCGTCGGAGATGAACCGGATGCGCGCCCCGGCGTCCCGGATGTCCTGGACGAGCTGCTCGTGCCGGGGACGGTCGAGCACCACGACCGACACGTCGGAGACGTTGATGCCCTTCGCGCGGGCCACGGCGCGCAGGTTCTCCGAGACGGGCCGCTCGATGTCGACGACGTCGGCGGACTCCGGGCCGACGGCCAGCTTCTCCATGTAGAACACTGCGGACGGATCGAACATCGCCCCGCGCTCGGCCACGGCGAGCACCGCGAGGGCGTTGGGCATGCCCTTGGCCATGAGCGTGGTGCCGTCAACCGGGTCGACCGCCACGTCGCACTCGGGGCCGTCGCCGTTGCCCACCTGCTCCCCGTTGAAGAGCATCGGGGCCTCGTCCTTCTCGCCCTCCCCGATGACGACGGTGCCGCGCATGGAGACCGACCCGATGAGCTTGCGCATCGCGTCGACGGCCGCGCCGTCCCCGCCGTTCTTGTCGCCGCGGCCGACGTAGCGGCCTGCAGCCATGGCGGCGGCTTCGGTAACCCGGACGAGCTCGAGCGCGAGGTTGCGGTCGGGACGCTCGGGGCTCCGGACAGCGTCGGCGTGTTCCAGCGAGCTCACCGGGTGTGCACCTCCAGGGGCGGGCGTGATGCGGGTCGGGCGTGGGCGGCACCGGGCGTATCGCCGGTGGCCATCCTCGCAGAGTCCGGCGCTCCGGTCGCCCGTCCGTGTCTCACCACCGGTCGCGCGGCGGCGGACCCCAGTCCTCCTCGGGCTCGCGGCGGACGCCGACGCGTTCCCCGTCGTGGGCCTCGCCGGTCCACGCGGCCCGTGTGTCGACGTGGGGCCCGGTGGGCGGGCCGGTGGGGAGCACACCCAACGGGTGCGGGTCCTCGGACTCCGGCCAGCGCTCCTCGTGGGGCGGCCGGGCCGGCTCGGGGCGGGCCTGCGGGGTGTAGGTGTCGCGTGGGGCCTCGGCGTGCACGGGCTCGTGACGGGGCGGCTCGTACGGCGTCTCCGGCTCCGGCCCGCCAGTCAGCAGCGCGGCGGCCACACCCTCGCGGGACAGCGAGTGCACGCTCTCGCGCAGGGCGCGCGTGGCCGCGGCGCGCAGCTCGGCGGAGAAGCGCGGCGCCGGGGCGAAGCGGCCGAAGGTGTCGCGCAGGAAGTGCAGCAGCAGGGTCGCGGTGGACCGCGAGCGCCACATCGTCCAGCCGACGTAGAGGTCCCGGCCGTAGGGCTGGACGAGCAGCATCGCGCGCTCGCTGTACTGCTCGAACAGCAGCACGGGCACGCCCGCCACCGTGGACGGGCGGACCTCCGCGGGGCTGCGGCGCGTGGCCGCGGCGAGGCGCACGTGCTCGTAGGCGCCCGCGGCGGCGTCGCCGCGGTTCTCCAGCAGGCGGGCGTGCTCGGCGATCGGCTCCTTCGCCGGCGCGAAGAACGACGCGACGCCGGCGAGGTAGAGCACGACCACGACCACCCCGAGCAGCACCGACACGACGTCGGTGAGGTCGTCGGGAGACGACATCGAGGCGAGGTAGTCGATGATCACCTTGATGAGCAGCAGCACCGTCGGCGCGACGAGGAACAGCAGCGAGCGCATGAGGTGCGGGGCCAGCATCTGGTAGGTGACGACGTCGTCCACGAGGCCGTCCGGCTCGTCGTGCTGCTGGATCTCGCGGTGGTAGTCGGCGTGGGCCCCGGCGACCGCCCGGTCGAAGTCGGCCCCTCCGGATGAGTACGGGCTGCTCATGGACGTCGAGTCTGCGCCATCGCGGCCCGGCGACGGTGCCTCTTCGCCCGGGTGTCGCTCAGCTGGTCGCCCCGTCCTCGCCCGCCGCCTCCGACAGCACCGTCTCGACGCGTTCGCGGGCCCCGGCGAGGTGGCGCTCGCACAGCCGCGCCAGCGCCTCGCCCCGCTCCCACAGCGCGAGCGAGTCCTCCAGGCTCAGCCCGCCCGCCTCCAGGCGCGCCACGACCTGCGCGAGCTCGTCCCGCGCCTGCTCGTATCCCGGCTCGTCCGTCTCGCCCACTCGGTTCCTCCTCGATGTGTCAGCGGCGTGGCGTCGCTGACGTTCAGTGTCCAAAGTGGGGGGAGCACGCCGATAGGGCCACGCGCTCGCCAACACCATGCGCTCGCTCCGTCGGAGGTCAGCCGGGGTCGGGGCGCACGACGGCGTGCAGGGCGCCGTCGGCGAGGCGCACGCGCAGGGTGTCGCCCGCCGAGGGCGCGTCCGCCGACCGCAGGACGGGGGCGTCGACGGCCGGCCCGTGCTGGACGATCGCGTAGCCCCGGGCCAGGGTCGCCGCGGGGCCCAGGGCGGTGAGGGACGCCGTGAGGTGGCGCAGGTCGGCCGAGCGCGCCGTGATCCCGGTGTCGACCACCTGGCGGGCCCGCCCGCGCAGCGCCACGACAGCGTCCTCGCGCGCGGCGATCGGCCCGAGGGGGTCGGCGAGGACGGGACGGCGGCGTAGCGCGGCGAGCGCCGCGTCCTCCCGTTCCACCCACGCGTGCAGGGCGCGGTGCATCCGACGGCGCAGCTGCGCGAGGTGCGCGGTCTCCTCGGCGAGGTCGGGGACGATCCGCTTCGCGGCGTCGGTGGGGGTGGCCGCGCGGACGTCGGCGACGTGGTCGACCAGCGGGGTGTCGGGCTCGTGCCCGATCGCGGAGACCACGGGCGTCCGGCACGCCGCGACGCCCCGGCACAGCGCCTCGTCGGAGAACGGCAGGAGGTCCTCGACGCTGCCGCCGCCGCGGGCCAGCACGATCACGTCGACGTCGGGATCGCGGTCCAGGGCGGTCACGGCGTCGAGGATCTCCGGCACGGCCTGGGGGCCCTGCGTCGGGGTGTTGACGGTGCGGAACCGCACGGCGGGCCATCGTGCCGACGCGACGGTGAGCACGTCGTGCTCGGCGGCGCTCGCCCGCGACGTCACCAGGCCCACGCAGCGCGGGAGCCGCGGCGGACGCCGCTTGCGCGCCGGGTCGAAGAGCCCCTCGGCGGCCAGCAGCGCTCGCAGCCGTTCGATGCGCGCCAGCAGCTCGCCGACGCCGACGGGACGGATCTCGTCGACGCGCAGCGAGAGCGTCCCCCGCCCGAAGAAGTACGACGGCCTCCCGTGGACGACGACGCGGGCGCCCTCGGCCAGCGGCGGGACCGTGCCGCGGACCATGGTCGTCGGCGCCGTCAGGTTGATCGAGACGTCCGCGGCCGGGTCACGCAGCACGAGGAACGCGGTGCCCGTCCCGGGCCGCGCGGCGACCTGGGTGAGCTGGCCCTCCACCCACACCGCACCGAGCCGCTCGATCCACGCGCCGATCTTGCGCGCGACCGTCCGGACCGGCCACGGCTCCTCCGCGCTGGTCGCCGGCGGGGTGGTCACGCCGGGGGTCAGGACTGGGCGTTGAGCGTGGCGATCCGGTTGCTGAGCATGGTGACGAACGGCGGCCGGTTGCCGTGCGCGGTCTCCCACTCCAGCAGCTCGGTGACCTCGTCGACGCTCAGCGTGCGGAGCTTCCCGCGCAGCTGGGCGATGGTCATCGACTCGTACCCGGGGAGGGCGTCGGGCGTCGTGGTGGTCTCCACCCCGGTGCCGCCGACGACCTCGAGCGCCCGGGAGTGACCGTTCACACGTGGGGCGTCCGCCAGGTCGGTGAACTCGATCGAGGTGTCGTCGACGTCGTAGGACTCGAAGCGGGCCGGTGGCCCGGGCAGGGCGTCGTCGAAGCGGGCCCATGACGGGGCCTCCTCCACCGGGCGCATCCCGTCCAGCGCGGTGTCGCCCTTGATGGCCAGCTCCGTGACCACTTGCTGGGCACGCATCCCCAGCTGGAGCACACGGCTGACCGCGGTGATCGGCAGACCGACGATGGTGCGGGGGAGGTCCCGGGTCTCCTCCACGGCGGCGACGACGAGGCCGGCGGCGACCCGCACCGGGAACGGGAGCGAACTCATACCGGACAGGGTGCCAGGGCTGGGCCGATGATGTGCGAACGGCCACGGCGGGCCGGTCATGGCCGCTCGCGCACGGACGGTGACGTGCGTCGCCCGTAGGCTGGCGGTATGTCCACTGAGCACCAGAGCGAGCACACCGGCGACGGCGCGCTGCGCGTGCTGCTCGCCAAGCCCCGCGGCTACTGCGCCGGCGTCGACCGGGCCGTCGTGGCCGTGGAGAAGGCGCTCGAGACCTACGGCGCCCCGGTGTACGTCCGCAAGGAGATCGTGCACAACCGCCACGTGGTCAACACCCTCGCCGACCGCGGTGCGGTGTTCGTCGACGAGACCGACCAGGTGCCCGAGGGCGCCACCGTCGTGTTCTCCGCGCACGGGGTCTCCCCGGCGGTACACGCCCAGGCCGCGGCCCGCGAGCTGCGCACCGTCGACGCCACCTGCCCCCTGGTCACGAAGGTGCACCAGGAGGCGAAGCGCTTCGCGCGCGACGACTACGACATCCTGCTCATCGGCCACGAGGGCCACGAGGAGGTCGAGGGCACCGCCGGCGAGGCGCCCGACCACGTGCAGCTCGTCGACGGCCCCGCCGCGGTGGCCGACGTCACCGTCCGCGACCCCGAGAAGGTCATCTGGCTCTCCCAGACGACGTTGTCGGTCGACGAGACGATGCAGACGGTCGCCGCGCTGCGCGAGCGGTTCCCGGCGATCTCCGATCCGCCGTCGGACGACATCTGCTACGCCACCCAGAACCGGCAGGTCGCGGTGAAGCAGATGGCGCCGGAGTGCGACCTCGTGCTCGTCGTCGGCTCCGGGAACTCCTCGAACTCGGTGCGCCTCGTCGAGGTCGCGCTGCAGGCCGGGGCGAAGGACTCCCACCTCGTCGACCACTGCGGTGAGATCGATGAGGCCTGGCTCGAGGGCGTCACGACGGTCGGCGTCACCAGCGGGGCCTCGGTGCCCGAGATCCTCGTCGGCGACGTCCTGCACTGGCTCGCCGAGCGCGGCTGGGCCGACGTCGAGGAGATCACCACCGCCAACGAGAAGCTGACCTTCTCGCTGCCCCGCGAGCTCAAGCGGGACATGAAGCCGCAGGCGGTGCGCTAGCAGCCCGTTGTCCTCGGGGCGCAGGCACCGCACAGTGTCCCCGTGCTCCTGGCCCTGACCCTGCTCACCGGGGGAGCGCTGCTCACCCTGGGGCTCGGGGTCGTCGGCGGCGGCGACCCGGTGGCCGTCCTGCCGCTCGGCGCCGCGTTCGCGCTGCTGGCCACGCTCGGCTTCCGCTGGGTGCTCGCCCGCGGGCAGCGGTGGTGGTCGGCGGCGTACGTGCTCGTCGGGCTGGTACTCGCGTCGATCGTGTTCGCGCTCGCCCCCGGAGTGGGCGGCACGCTCTTCCTGGTCGTGCTGGTCAGCCAGTGCGTGCTGCTGCTCCCGCTGCCCGCGACGATCGTCGTGATCGCGATGGTGCCCTTCGTGCACACCGGCATGCCGGTACTCGACGGCTTGCGCGAGGGGCTCGGCACGCTGGTCGCGGTGGTGTTCGCGGCGGTGGTCACCGAGCTGCTGCGTCGCGAGCAGGAGATGCGCCGCGAGCTCGCGGCCGCGCAGCAGCAGGTCGAGCACCTCGCCGCCGCCCAGGAGCGCAACCGGGTGGCCCGCGACATCCACGACGGGCTCGGGCACTCGCTCACGGTCATCCAGATGCAGCTCCAGGCGGCACGGGCGTTGCTGGCAGACGGGAGCGCCGACGACCCGGTGGACGAGGTGCTCGCGAAGGCCCAGCACCAGTCGCAGGAGGCGCTCGGTGAGGTCCGGCGCTCCGTCGGCGCCCTGCGCGAGCCCCGCGTCGTCCCGCCGCTGGGCACCGCGCTCCACGACCTCGCCGCCGAGATCTCCGCGGTCGGGCTCCCGACGTCGGTGCGCGTCGTCGGGGACGAGCGCGCGATCGCCGACCCCGCCCGTGAGGCGCTGTTCCGGGCGGCGCAGGAGGGGCTGACCAACGTGCGCAAGCACGCCGGCGCGAGCCGCGCCGAGGTGGTGCTCGACTACGCCGCGGCGGCCGTGCGCGTGGAGGTCCGTGACGACGGGCGCGGCGCGGGCGAGCACGGGGACGGCGGGCACGAGGCAGGCGGGGGTGTCGGGCTCCTCGGCCTGCGCGAACGGGCCGCGGACCTGGGCGGACGCCTCGAGCTGGGACGCGCCCCGGCCGGCGGGTGCGCGCTGGTCCTGGAGGTGCCCGCGTGACCGCGCGGGCGCCCGTGCGGCTCCTGCTGGTCGACGACCAGGCGCTGTTCCGCGAGGCGTTGGCCACCCTGCTGGGCGTGCGCGACGACGTGGTCGTGGTGGGGGAGGCGGGCGACGGCGAGGAGGCCGTGCGCCGCGCGGCCGAGCTCGCCCCCGAGGTCGTGCTCATGGACCTGCGGATGCCGGTGCTCGACGGCGTCGCCGCGACCCGCCGGCTGCGCGCCGAGCACCCCGAGGTCCGCGTCATCGCGCTGACCACCTTCGACGACGACGACGACGTGTTCGCCGCGCTGCGGGCCGGCGCGGTCGGCTACCTGCTCAAGGACGTCTCGTCCGCGCGCCTCGTCGAGGCCGTGCTGACCGCGGCCGCGGGCGGGTCGGTGCTGGAGCCCTCGGTGGCGGCGAAGGTCGTCGCCCGCGTCGCTCGCCTGCCCGCGGAGGAGCCGGTGCGCCGGGGCCAGCCGCTGGTCGTGCCGCTCTCGGAGCGGGAGGTCGACGTGCTGCGCCTGCTCGCCGACGGCCGCAGCAACCGCGAGATCGCCGGCCGGCTGCACCTCGCCGAGGGCACGGTGAAGAACCACGTCACGAATGTGCTGGGCAAGCTCGGCGCCCGCGACCGCACCCAGGCCGCGCTGCGCGCCCGGGCGCTGGACCTGCTCTAGGTCGTGACCCCGGGCATGACGTCCGGCACCTGTCCGCGGGGGCGGGGCTCGCGATGCTCGTCGGGCTGCTCGCCGCCCCGTGGAAGGACCGCCATGACCGCCCAGCCCACCGTCCCTGCGCCGATCACCACCGCCTCCCGCCGGCGTGTGCTGCGCTTCGTCGGCCACTACCTCGAGATGGTCGTGGCGATGTTCGTGGGCATGGCGCTGCTCATGCCGCTGACGCCGGCGGACTGGGCCGCCCTGCCCGCCGTCCACGCCCTCGTGATGGCCGCGGACATGACCATCGGCATGGCGGTGTGGATGGCCGTGCGACGCCACCGCGCGCGCCTGATCGTCGAGATGTCGGCGGCGATGTGCGCCCCGTTCGTGCTGCTGCTCGTGCCCTACGGCCTCGGCGCCATCTCCGGCAAGACCCTGATGGTCGCGGGCCACGTCCTGATGTTCCTGACCATGTTCGGCGCGATGCTCCTGCGGCGCGACGAGTACGCCCACTGCTGAGGCGCGCCCTTGTGGATGCAGCGAACGGGTATCTCGCTGCTTCTAGGCGCACGAACTCCCCGTTGATCACGGGTCGGTGGTCGGCTGACGACCGGAGATCCGGAACCGGGGAGCGATCGTTCCGCTGAGCGGAGCGCACGCTCCACGAACCCGGATCTCGGATCAGCGTCCGCGGCGGTCGTCGGGTCCGTCGACGCGGCGCGGGACACGCCGGACCCCGGGGCCGAACTCCTCGTCGGGGTCGTCCGGGCGGGTGGGGCGACGCCGGGGGTCGCCAGCGGACGGGCGGCGCCGGTCGTCGCGCGCCGGGCGGGCCTCGACGGGCACCTGGCGGGGACGGCGCTCGCGCGGCTCGCGGTCGCGGGGGTCTCGATCGCGGGGTTCGCGGTCGCGGGGGTCCCGATCTCGCGGGTCCCGATCGCGGGGTTCCCGGTCCCGGAACTCACGCCGCTGCCGCTCGCGGAGCTCCCGCTCGCGGCGGTCCCGCTCCCGCAGCTCGCGCTCGCGAGGGTCCCTGTCGCGAGGGTCCCGGTCCCGGGGCGGGCGATCCCGGGGCTCGCGCGGAGCGTCGGGGTCGAGCCGGTCGGAGTCCCGCTGCCAGGGCTCGAGGCGCGAGCGGATGAACCCGAGCGCCAGGCACACGGCGGTGGTGACCGCGAGGGTCGGGAAGGCGTTGACCAGCGGCCCACCGACGGCGAGGAGCGTGGAGGCCGTGCCGCCCGAGCGGGGGAGCGAGCCCGTGGCGACGACGACCACGGGCACGCCGACCGCCAGCAGCAGCGGCGGCTGGACGAGCGGGACGAACAGCGAATCACGCCGGGACCAGGCGGTGGCGAGGATGCAGCCGCCGGCGAAGCAGGCCGTGAACGCCACACCCAGCTCGCCGGAGAGGACGAGGTCGATCGCCACGCCGGCGACGGTGAAGAGCCCGCCGAGCAGCAGCGTCCCCCACCAGCGGAGCCCACGCACTGACCGGACGGCGGAGCGCTCGCCGGGGCCGACGGGCCCGGTGTCGAGTGCCTCCTCCCGCGCGCTGGTCACACCCCCAACGCTAGCGGTCGGAGCGTGACGTTCCGTCGCACCCGCACGGACACCGGCGAGTGCGGTGACGTGGGCCACTCATCCTCGCGTCATCCCGCCTCCGCGATCGACTCGGCCGGTGCTCGCGGGCGGCGCTCGATCTGCTCCGGGCTCTCCAGATCGGCGGTGGTCACGGACAGATCCGCGAACCGCCGGGCGCTGACGAGCACGCGGGACTCCAGCGAGCTGACCGTCTCGTTGAACGACCGGACGCTGCCGTCCAGGGACCGTCCGAGCCGCGCGAGGTGCCCGGAGAGCGTGGCCAGGCGGCCGTGGAGCTCGCGTCCGAGCGCGTGGACCTCGGCGGTGTTGCGGGCCAGGGCCTCCTGGCGCCACGCGTAGGCGACGGTGCGCAGCAGCGCCATCAGCGTGGTGGGCGTCGCGATGACGACGTCGGCGCCGAAGGCGTGCTCGAGCAGCGCCGGATCGGCCTCCAGCGCCGCGGACAGGAACACCTCGCCCGGCACGAACATCACCACGAACTCGGGCGTCGGGTCGAAGCGGCGCCAGTAGGCCTTGGCGCCGAGCGCGTCGACGTGGGCCCGCACCTGCTTCGCGTGCGCGGCGATCCGCTCGCGGCGGGCCGAGTCGTCGCGGGCCTCCGTGGACTCCAGGTACGCGGCGAACGGGACCTTCGCGTCGACGACCACCTGCTTGCCGCCCGCGAGGTGCACCACGAGGTCGGGACGCTGGGCGCCGTCGTCGTCGACCCCGCGGGCGTGGGCCTGGCGGGTGAAGTCGCAGTGCTCGACCATGCCGGCGAGGTCGACCACCCGTTCGAGCTGCAGCTCGCCCCACCGACCGCGCACGTTGGGGGCGCGCAGGGCCCCGACCAGCGCGCGCGTCTCGCCCGCCACCCCCTGCGCGCCCTCCGCGACCGCGCCGACCTGCTCGCGCAGCGATGCGAAGGCGGCCGCCCGCTCGCGCTCCGCACCCGCCATCTCCCGCTCCATGCGACCGAGGGCCGCGGAGACGGGCTCCAGCACGCGATCGAGCACGTCCGTCGAGGCGGCGCGCACCGCAGGCCCCAGGGCGCGCTCGCGGTCGCCCGCCCCGCGGCGCTCGGCGTCGAGCCCGGCGCGTGCCGCGGCGACCTCGGCCCCCGCACGGCGCACCGCCTCGGACACCGCGGCGTCGCGCCGCGCGGCCGCGAGGTGCAGCGCGACCCAGGCGCCGACGCACACGCCCAGCACGAGCCCCAGGAGCAGCCCGGCCAGGATCCCGTCCACCGTCATGCCGTGAGGATGGATCACACCCCCGACAACACCGGATCATCGACGCGCCACGAGGCCTCGAGGGCCAGCAGCCGCTCCTTGAGCTCCAGCCCCCACCGGTAGCCGCCGAGCCCACCGCCCCGGCGCAGGACGCGGTGGCAGGGGACGAAGAGCGTCGCGGCGTTGGTGATGCACGCGCGGGCGGCGATCCGGTGGCCGCGCGGGTGGCCCGCGGCGGCCGCCAGCTCGCCGTAGGTGGTCGGCGCCCCCGGCGGGACGGCCCGCAGCTGCTCCCAGATCGCCGACGTGGCCGCGCCGCCCCGCTGCCGCACGGGTATCGACGTCGCGGGCGCGGGGTCGCCGTCGTGGTACGCCGCGACGGCGGCGGTGACGTCGCCGAGCTCCGCGCGCAGGGCGGCATCGGCCGGCCGCAGCTCGGCGTGCACCAGCGCGAGCAGCGCGTCGGCGTCGTCGGTCCAGCCCGACGCGAGGACGGCGCCCTCGGCGTCGACGAGGGCGGTGAACGGGCCGAGCGGAGTGGGCACGGTGGCGAGGGCGGACACGGGGACCTCCAGGGGTCGCGTGGAGCAGCTGTCACCCTGGTTGGACGCCGCCGGGGCCCGCCCGGATCCCTCGCTGGCAGACTGGATTCTCGTGAGCTTGACCCTCGGCATCGTCGGACTGCCCAACGTCGGCAAATCGACGATGTTCAACGCCCTGACCCGCAACGACGTGTTGGCGGCGAACTACCCGTTCGCCACCATCGAGCCCAACGTGGGCGTGGTGCCGCTGCGGGACCCACGGCTCGACCGGCTCGCGGAGATGTTCTCCTCGGAGAAGGTGGTCCCGGCGACGGTGTCCTTCGTCGACATCGCCGGCATCGTCGCGGGCGCCAGCGAGGGCGCCGGGCTGGGCAACAAGTTCCTCGCCAACATCCGCGAGGCCGACGCGATCTGCCAGGTCGTACGCGTCTTCGCCGACGACGACGTCGTGCACGTCGACGGCCGCGTCGACCCGGCTGCGGACATCGAGACGATCGCCACCGAGCTGGTCCTCGCCGATCTGCAGACGCTCGAGAAGGCCCTCCCGCGCCTCGAGAAGGAGGCGCGGGTCAAGAAGGAGACCAAGGCCGCCGTCGACGAGGTCCAGCACGCGCAGAGCGTGCTGAACGAGGGCCAGACGCTCTTCTCCGCCGGCCTGGACTCGCCGCGCCTGCGCGAGCTCAACCTGATGACGGTCAAGCCGTTCCTGTACGTCTTCAACGCCGACGAGCCGGTGCTCGTCGACGACGCGAAGCGCAAGGAGCTCGCCGAGCTCGTCGCCCCGGCCGACGCCGTCTTCCTCGACGCGAAGGTCGAGCAGGAGCTGCTGGAGCTCGACGCCGAGTCCGCGCAGGAGCTGCTGGAGTCGATCGGTCAGCCCGAGCCCGGTCTCGACGCGCTGGCCCGCGCCGGCTTCCGCACCCTCGGCCTGCAGACCTACCTGACCGCGGGCCCCAAGGAGTCGCGCGCCTGGACGATCCCGATCGGCGCCACCGCCCCGCAGGCGGCCGGCGTGATCCACACGGACTTCCAGAAGGGCTTCATCAAGGCCGAGATCGTGTCGTACGGCGACCTGGTCGCCGCCGGGTCGATGGCCGCCGCGAAGACCGCGGGCAAGGTCCGCATGGAGGGCAAGGACTACGTCATGCACGACGGCGACGTGGTCGAGTTCCGCTTCAACGTCTGATCCGCGCTCAACGGGTCGGGGTCGCTCCGAAGCGGACGCCGAGCTCGGACACGCGGAGACGGCGGTGCTCCGGACGCATGCGCCCGGCGCGCTCCAGCACGCTCATGCCGTGCAGGGCGCTCAGAACACCTCGGTCGCGGTGCCGTCGTCGTCGCCGATCGTCTCGGCCAGCACGTCGAACGCGGCGCGGAGCTCGGGCCGGGTGTCCTCGTGGGCGAACGGCGTGTCGATCGGCTGGTGGAACATCGCCTCGTAGACCGCCGGGTGCTCGCCGCCGAAGTCGAGGTAGGCGACGGACACGGCTTCGATCGCGGGCCGTCCCTGCCGGCCGCCGAGCGCCGTGCGGCACCGCCGTGTCAGCTCGACGAAGCCGTCGAGGGCGACCGCCAGCATGATCTCCGCCTTGCCGCCGGGGAAGTGGCTGTAGAGCACGGGCTGGCTGTAGCCGATGGCGTCGGAGAGATGTCGGGTGGTGACGGCGGCCCAGCCCTGCGCGTCGGCGCGGTCCCGCGCGGCGGCGAGGATGTGACGACCGCGTTCCTCGTGCCGCCGTCGGCGCGCCGTCTGATCCGCCATCGCTTCTCCCGCTTGCGCTCCGTCTTGACCAGGCTCGGCTTAGCACTGCTAGGGAATCAAGCACGTGCGACGGCGATGTGGCCGAGTTCCGCTCCGGATCGGCATCACGGAGCTGACGGCCCGGGTCGTCCCCGGTGGCGTGATGCGAGTGTCCGCAGGAACGTCGTGATCGCTTCTCGCTCGGAATCGCTGTAGGGCCGGGCGAGTTCCTCGATGTCCGTGGCACGCCTCTCCAGCTCGTCGAGCACCTGCCGGCGCGACGCCTCGGACGTGGCGAGCACCCGACGCCGACGGTCACGGTCGTGCGGGCGACGGACCATGTGGCCGGCGTCGACGAGGCGATCCACCAGGGCCGTCGCCGAGCCCGACGACATCCCGAGCAGACGACCCAGCTCGACAGGCCCCAGTTCGTCGGGGCGCAGCAGGACGTGCTTGATCGCCAGGTAGTCCCCGGGGGTGACCCCGAGGACTGTGCTCATGGCGACGTCGGCCTCGGCGACCGCCACGGCGAGGTCGTGCACGGCCCAGGCGATCTGGTCGGCCGGCGGACCGGAGGTGTCGGGCGCGTGGCTCGTCGGTTGCCGGGGCACGGCCCACATCCTACAGTCACTCGATATTAGAGTAGTTCGATAACAGAGCGAGAGGCCTGGCCGTGAGAGCGAGGAATCGGACGGACGTGCTCCGCGCGGCGACCACTCTGGCGCTGGCGGCGGCCCAGCCGCTGTCGACACAGATGGCGCGATGGACGGGCCGCGGGCGGGCGGAGATCGACCAGGCGACCGAGAGCGAGGGTCCGGTCACTCCGGTCGAATGGGCCTTCGTGATCTGGGCGCCACTGTTCGCCGGGAGTCTCGCCTACGGCGCGACAGACCTCCGCCGTGTCCGTGCGGGGGAGGCGGCCTCGGGTGCTGCCGGGTGGTGGGCGAACGCCGCGTTGGCCGGGAACGTCGCGTGGAGCCTCAACTCGCAGTTCCGGCGTCTCGACGAGGTGAGTGTCGCTCTGATCCTCGGTTCGGCCTCCGCCGCGACCGCGTCGGTCGCGCTTGCGGAGCGTGATCCCGAGGGCGAGGCGGGCCGCGCCGCGTCGCATTACGTCGGGCCGCTCGCCGGGTGGCTGTGTGTCGCCGGCTTCGCGAACATCGAGACCACGCGCAACCTCCGCCGTGGACGCCCGGTGGGCGAGGACGCCGTGCGGGGGGCCGTCAGGCTCGTCGCGGCGGCGGCGACGGTCGGCAGCGCTGCAGCGGTGGTGGTCCGCGGCAACCCCGGGTTCGCGCTCGCCGCGTGCTGGGGCCTGACAGGCATCGCGGTGAAGGCGCTCCGGGACGGAAGGGCCCCGATGGCGACGGCGGCCGGCCTCGGCGCCCTCGCCGTCGCGACCAGCAGCGTCGTCGCGCGGTCGGCCGCTCATCCACGGTGACGGGCACCGTCCCGCCGCCGCGCCGGTGACGGCGTCGGCGGCGGGAGGAGCGGGTCAGGCCGTGGCGCCCCGGACGCGGTCACGCATCGCGTCGACGACGGCGTCCTCCGCGGGCGTGGTCAGCCGGGGGCGGCTCACGTCGATGCCGCCCTCCCACTGGTTCGACAGCGGGATGTCGGCGTCGGCGCCGTCGGAGACCCGCGCCATCGACCACCGCGTGAACGCCCGGTCGACGTCGGAGGTCTCCTCGACGAGGTCGACCTGCTCGTGGCGGGGGTCGCGGCTGATCGTCTCGTACAGGCCGCGGACGACGCCCTCCTCGCCCTCGAGGGTCTGGACGACGTTGTCCTCCCACACGACGAGGGCGCCGGTGATGCCGTGCCGCGGGTTCTTCGTGCGGGCCGCCTCCAGGATGCGGGCGACCTCGCTCTCGACGTCGTCGGCCGGGATGCTCAGCCTGCTGCGGTAGACCAGGCGGAACACCCGTCCACCTTCGGTGCTGCTGACGTCAGCCATGGTGTTGACTCCCTCGTCGGCGACGGCACTCCTGTCGACCCCGCGGATCGAGCGTGATGCGCGTCACCCCGACCGTAAGCGGGCGCGTCGGTGATCGCCGATCGAGCGGCCGCGCCGGACGAGGACACTCCACCCATGACCAAGTACCGGGTCCACCTGATGACCGATCTGACGCGTCTCGACGAGGACGGACTCGCCGACCTCCTCGAGCGGCTCGTCGAGGTCGGCGGGGTCCCGTCGGTCCCGTTCGGCGTCCTCGAGGTCACCGGGAGCACGACAGCCGGGGACGCGCGCGCGGCCGTCGAGGAGGTGGGCCGCGTCCTCGAACGCGCCCTGCAGGCCATGAACCGCCCGTGCCGCGTGATCGGGGTGCAGGCGGGCGAGATCGGCCCGTACGGCTCCTGACGGCGCGGGTCCGGGCCCTGTCCCCACACCTCGGGCGGCGCTAGGTTCCGATCATCCGACCGAAGCCGCGGAGGCCCCCGATGCTCTTCCATCTCGATTTCCACGTCGAGTACGGCGCGACCATGAGCCAGCAGGACCTCTTCGCGACCTGGTCCCGCGAGGCGGAGGCCGCGCTCGGCGCGAAGCAGGCGGGTGTCGTCGTCGACCTCTGGAAGGTCGCCGGCGAGCGGCGCGTCATCGCGATCGTCGACGTCGACAGCCACGACACCCTCGACGAGATCTCGCTGACCCTCCCGATCATGGTCGAGATGGGCCAGCACGTGACCATCAACGTGTCGGCGCTGCGCCGCTACGAGGACTTCGCCGGCAACGTCACCAAGCTGCTGCAGAGCTGAGCGCTCAGCGCCAGCCCAGTTCCGGGGCCAGGTGGGTCAGCACGCTCTCGACGACGTGGGCGTTGTAGTCGACGCCGAGCTGGTTGGGCACGGTGAGCAGCAGCGTGTCCGCGGCGGCGATCGCCTCGTCCTCGGCGAGCTCGGCGATCAGCTTGTCCGGCTCGTTGGCGTAGGTCCTGCCGAACCGGGCGTTGCCGCCGTCGATCCACCCGACCTGGTCGGTGCTGTCGTGCTCGCGCCAGAACAGCTGACGGTCGAGGTCGTTGACGATCGGAAAGATGCTGCGGCTGACCGAGACGCGGGGCTCGCGCTCGTGCCCGGCGGCCGTCCAGGCGTCGCGGAAGCGCTGGATCTGCTCGGCCTGCAGCCGGTGGAACGGCACGCCGGTGTCCTCGGTGAGCAGCGTCGAGCTCATGAGGTTCATCCCCTGCTCGGCGGTCCACTCGGCGGTCGCGCGGCTGCCGGCGCCCCACCAGATGCGGTCGCGCAGGCCGGGGGCGTGCGGCTCGATCCGCAGGAGGCCGGGCGGGTTCGGGAACATGGGCCGTGGGTTGGGCCGGCCGAAGCCCTCGCCCTCGAGCACCTCCAGGAACCCCGCGGTGTGCTCGCGTGCCATGTCGCCGTCGCTCGTGCCCTCGGGCGGGGTGTAGCCGAAGTAGCGGTAGCCCTCGATCACCTGCTCCGGCGATCCCCGGCTGATGCCGAGCTGCAGACGACCGCCCGAGATCAGGTCGGCGGAGCCGGCGTCCTCGGCCATGTAGAGCGGGTTCTCGTAGCGCATGTCGATCACGCCCGTGCCCAGCTCGATCCGGCTCGTCCTCGCGGCGGCCGCAGCCAGCAGCGGGAAGGGCGAGGCGAGCTGCTGGGCGAAGTGGTGCACGCGGTAGTAGGCGCCGTCGGCACCCGCCTCCTCGGCGGCCACCGCGAGCTCGATCGACTGCAGCAGGGCGTCGGCTCCCGACCGCACCCGCGAGTGCGGGGACGCCGACCAGTGCCCGAAGGACAGGAACCCGATGTTCTTCACACTTCAACCAACGGTGCGGGTCCGAGGGGCATTCCGGCGGCTACCGCCCCGACTATCGCCCTGCTGCCGAGCGGATGGCGCCGATGACGACGTCGGGACGCAGGATCTGGATGTAGTGCGTGGAGTCCGGCACGGGGACGACCTGCGCGCCCGGGATGCTCTGGGCGAGGCGGGCGTACGCCTCCGGGCGGACGCGCTCGATCGCGGCGATCGCCTCGGCCGACGGGTCGCCCGGCGGGACCGGCTCCACCTCGCCCGCGACCAGGATCGTGGCGGGCACCCTTGGCGGGGCCGGCGCGTCGCGGATCTGGTCCATGCTCGCGTTCAGGTCGTACGCCTCCAGCGTGTACCCCGGGATCGGGCTCTCGGGTCGCTCGACCGTCTGCGCGAAGCCCTCCCACAGTGGCGGCGGGAGCAGGTCCCGCACCGCCGGTGGCGTCGGGTCCACGAGCACGACGCCGGCGACGTCGGCCGGGTACGTCCGGGCGTAGAGCTGCGAGAACAGCCCGCCGAGGGAGTGCCCGACGACGACGTACGGGCCGGGGACCCCGGCGGCGGCCAGCAGGGCGTGCAGCTCGGTCACCACGTCCGCGGCGGTCCGGGGCATCGGCGCCTGGTCGCTGCGTCCGGGCGAGGGCTGGTCCGCCGGGAGGCCCTCGGGCGTCGAGATGCGGGTCGATCCCGGCCGGTCGTAGGCGCAGACACGGGTGAACCCGGCGACGCCCTCCATCACCGAGGGCGGACGCTCGGCTCCGACGGACCAGATGTCGGCGGCGTTCGGGAACCCGGACTGGAGCACGACCGTCGGGCTCCCGCGGCCGCGGCACTCGAGGTAGAGGTTGCGGCCGCCGACGTCCACGAGACCCGCGAAGTCCCCGGGTTCCGCCGCCCTTCCCGCCGGCGGGTCCGTCTCCCCCTGCGCCGAGGAGCACGCCGCCAGCACCACCGTCAGCGCGATCACCACCGCCCCGACCCGCACCCTCGACCGCCGCACGGGCCCCCCTCGGTGTCTCACGCAGCGCGTGCGTACACCCGTTCGACGGACACGTCGATGCGCACGTCCGGAATCCGACGAGTCCCGGTGAGGCGTCAGCCGGACATGTCCATGTAGAAGAGCTCGAGCTGCACGTTGTCCGGGTCCCGGAAGACCAGCGCGGAGTACGGCACCGGGTCCTCGGTGTCGGTGACGCCGGAGTGCGCGATCCCGAGGGAGTCGAGCCAGGCCGCCCAGGCGTCGAGGTCGGCGCGGGTGGCCATCGCGAAGCCCACGTGGTCGATCCCGCAGCGGGTCTCGTCGGCCGGCTCCCCGGGGTTGCCGGGGTGGTGCACGATCCCGACGCACAGGTTCGTCTCGGGTTCGATGAGCACCAGCGTGTAGCCCTTGGCGCCGGCGCCGTGGTGGGGGAACTGCGGTGGGAGCCGCGACATGCCGAACACCCGCTGGTACCAGTCGGCGCTCGCCTCGACGTCTCTCGCGGTGACGGCGACGTGGTGGAACCCGCTCAGTGCGGGTCGGGAGTCGGTGGTGGTCATGGCGCACCTCGCAGGCTCGGCGGACACACAGTGTCGTGGGTCACACCGAGGCTCGGCGACCCCGACCACTCGGATGCCGCAGCTGTCGCAGCCCGGAGCGACACTCCGTCACGGGTGCGGTGCGCTCCGCCCCCTCATTCCGACCGGGTCTGTCCCGGGCAGTCGGTCCGGTGCTGCCACACACCACCCGAGGCGTCGAGGAACGCGTCGACCCGTGAGCGCCCCAGGTTCCACGCGAGCCAGTCGTCGCGCTCCTCGCCGGTCGGGCGCAGCGCGCACCCGGCCAGCGGCCGGGGCAGCTCGGCGTAGGCGGGGAGGGCGTCGGCGGAGAGGCCGCTCAGGTACTCACAGTCGACGGTCTGCGTGGCGGCGTAGCGCTCGAGGTTCTGCCGCGCGACCCGGGCGTCGGGGTTGGCCGCCGCGAGCCCGAGCAGCAGCACCACGCCGCACAGGAGCCCGAAGCGGGGCAGCCACCGCGCGCGCAGCGGGCCGGCGCCGGCGATCACGGCGAGCACCAGGACACCGAGCCAGCCCTCGAACACCGCGACCAGCAGGCGCAGGCGGGTCAGGCCGTAGGCCTGCTCGTAGAGGTGCAGCCGGTAGAGCGCCGAGGTGACGACGACCAGGGTGAACGTGCAGAGCAGCCCGAGCGAGACGCGGATCCAGGTGCGGTCGGACGGCGTCGCGCGCGGCGCCTTGCGCGTCGCCGCCCAGACCACGAGGAGCGTGAGCGCGGTGGCGACGGTGAGCTGCCCGAAGCCCTGGTGCACGTACTGCGCGTAGGTCAGGCCCGTCGTGCGCTCCAGGGAGTCGTGGCCGCCGAAGAACGCCGTGGCCTGGCACACCTCGTGCCCGTCGAGCCCGGGGAGCATCACGTCGAGGACGACGAGGTCGGGCTCGCGGACGGTGAACTCGGCGACGGCGCCGGGCCCGTCCCACGCGCGGACGACCTCGTAGCCGGCGGCGACGAGCCGGTCGGTGACCGCGCCGTTGATCACGGGCACGTCCTCGACGACGAGGATGCGCCGGGTGGTGCCGCTCATGGTCGGCGAGCGTAGGAGCCGGGCCGGTCGGGGTTCGGGGTCGTTTCGTGGAGATCGTGTGGAGGTCGTGCTCTTGACACCCACCGGCGGGTGCCAAGAGCGTGCGCGGACGATCGAGGCTCGAGGAGGAGCGCCGTGGCTGAACGGAACGTCGACGTGGTGTCGGACGGGTGGTCGTACCTCGAGTGCCCGCGGTGGCACGAGGGACGGCTGTGGGTCTCCGACTTCTACACCGAGAAGGTCGTGGCGATCGACGACGCCGGACACCACGAGGTCATGGCCGAGGTGCCCGCGCAGCCCTCCGGCCTGGGCTTCCTGCCCGACGGGCGCGCGCTGATCGTGTCCATGCGCGACCACCGGATCCTGCGCCGCGAGAACGACGGCTCGCTGGTCGAGCACGCCGACCTCTCCGGGCTCGTCGCGGACCACCTCAACGACATGGTCGTCGACGACCGGGGCGGCGCCTACGTCGGCAACTTCGGCTTCGACCTCATGGGCGGCGCGCCCATCAGCTCGACGACGCTGACCTACGTCGACCCCGACGGCGCTGCGAGCACCGTGGCCGACGACCTGCTCTTTCCCAACGGCATGGTCCTGCGCGACGGCGTGCTCGTGGTCGCCGAGACGTTCGGCGCGCGCCTGACCGCCTTCGACGTCGCCGGCGACGGCGGGCTCGCGCGGCGGCGGTCCTGGGCGCGGTTCGCGGAGCCGCCGGCCACCACGGACGTGGGCGAGGCGGTCGGGGCGCTGCCCGTGGCCCCCGACGGCATCTGCGCCGACGCCGACGGCGCGATCTGGGTCGCCGACGCCCTGCACGGGCGGCTGCTGCGCGTCGCCGAGGGCGGGGAGATCCTCGAGGAGCTCCCGACGGGTACCGGCGTCTACGCCTGCATGCTCGGCGGCGAGGACGGGCGCACGCTCTACGCCTGCGCGGCGCCGTCGTTCGCCGAGCACGAGCGCCGCCCGGTGCGCGAGGCCCAGCTGCTCGCGGCCCGCGTCGACGTGCCGCACGCCGGACGGCCCTGAGGCGCTCCGCGCACGTGAGCGTTTTGGGTCGTCAGGACGACCCGGAACGCTCACGTGGCCGGAGGCCCTCGACAGGGAGGGCGGCGAGGCGGCTGCCCGCGATCCCGCCCGGGTCGAGGCGGCGCAGATCGGTCGCGGGCACGGTTGGGCGGGCGTCGGGGAAGTCGGTGACGAGGACGTCGACGGCCGCGACGAGCTCGGCGCGGGCGAGGTGCACGGCCGCGCAGAGGTGCGGGCCCGCGCCGAACGCGAGGCCGGGGCCTGGGCCCGCGTCGGGGTCGTCCGCCGTCCCCGCGACGTCGACGAGCACCGGGGTCCGCGGCGGGAGGACGACGCCCGCGAGCTCGACCTCCTGCGCGGTGAAGCGCCAGAGCGTGAACGGCGCGGGCGGGTCGCGGCGCAGGACGTCGTCGACGAGGGCGGCGGTGTCCCCGTCTCGCGCGCCGCCCTCGGCGAGCACCCGCGCCAGCACGAACCCCAGCGCCGGGCCGGTGGTCAGCTGTCCGACGAAGAGCAGTGTGAACAGCAGGTAGTGCACCTGCTCGTCGGTGACGTCGGCGGGCAGGCGCTCGCGGAGCTCGCGGGCGAGACCGTCGTGCTGCATCGCCGTCGCGGCCAGCCGCGCGAACCCGCCCATCGCCGCGGCGACGTCGGCGTCGTCGCCGAACATGCGCCGGCAGGCCTCGACCGCGTCGTCGAGCATCGCGCGCGGGACGCCGAGCAGGTCGCCCACCACGGCCAGCGGGTAGCGGGTGGTGAAGTCGTCCATGAGGTCGACGGGCCCCTCGCCCAGCCCGGCGAGCAGCTCCCGGGCCGTGTCCCGCATCGCGCCGCGCCGGACCCGCGTCCGGCGCAGCGAGAGCATCGGGGCGTGGGCCCGGCGCAGGGCGGCGTGCGGGGCGCCCTCGGTGGTGGTCAGGGAGAGCGCCCGGGCCGCGGTCGGTTCCAGCTCCGCGGCCCGCGGGTCCCACCCGGGCGGTGCCCAGGCAGTGTCCTTCACGATCCGCGGGTCGTGAAGGACGTCGCGGGCGAGGGCCGCCGTCGTCACGATCGCCACCGGCCCGCCCGCCGGCGCCTCGGCGAGCACGACCGGACCGGCGGAGCGGAGCGCCTCGCGGCCCGGGTAGGGCTCGTCGGGGCGGCGCGTCCCGGCGGTGAACGGGCAGGTGCCGTGCGACGATTGCTGCAACATGCAGACACTGTGACACACAATCGCTGCAACGTGCAGAGAAAGGGGAGTCGTGGCACCGGAGGAGGTCGTGGCCGCGCTGGCGGCCTGGAGCGTGCGGCTCGTCCAGTTCAACGGGGTGGTTGCCGCGCGGATCGGCGTCGGGACCACCGAGCTGCAGTGCCTGTACGAGCTCGCGAGGCACGGCCCGGCGACCCCCGGCACGCTCGCGGCGCGCGTCAACCTGACCACCGGTTCGGCGTCGCGGATGGTCGAGCGCCTCCACGCCGCGGGCCACGTCCACCGCGTGCCCGACCCGGCCGACCGGCGTCGCGTCCTCATCGAGCCGGACCCGGCGACCCTGCAGCGCGTCGCCGCGCTCTACGACCCCCTCAACGCTCGCCTCGCCGCCGAGCTCGCGTGCGTCGACGACGCGGTGCTGGCGCGGATGGGGGCCTTCCTCGCGGCCGCCGAGCAGCGCACCGAGGACATGATCAGGGAGCTGTAGTGGGCGGCGTGTCCCCGGGCAGCGTCGCGGGGAGGCCCGCCGTGGCGAGGTGCTCGGCGCCGATGAAGGCGGTGACCTCCGCGATGCGGCCCTCGGGGTCGAGTGTGAGCACGTCGATGACCGCGCCGCGCCAGAGCGACTCGTCGGCGTCCCAGATGTAGCAGCCGACGGCGAGTTGCCCGTTGGCCCGCCCCGGGACGTGGCGCCAGGGCACGCCCAGCGGCCCCTGGTGCAGGAACGCCGACACCGCGGCGATGCCGCGGTACCAGGCGGCGCTCGGGGGCATCGACCACGTGACGTCGGCGGTGAGCAGCCCGACGAGCGCGGCGGCGTCGCCGGCCTCGAGCGCCGACGTGTAGCGGGCGACCGTGGCCGCGAGCGCGGCGTCCGGGAGCGCGCGCAGGGTGCGCTGCTGGCTGGGGCCGGTGACCTTGGCGGCGAGCGTCGCCCGCGCGCGCTGCACGGCGCTGTTCACCGAGGCCGTCGTCGTCACCATCATCGTGGCGACCTCGGCGGCCGAGAACCCGAGGACCTCCATGAGCAGCAGCGCGGCCCGCTGGTTGCCCGGGAGGTGCTGCAGCGCCGCGACGAACGCGAGCTCGACGGACTCGCGCTCCTCGACGGTGGCGTCCGGGTGGTCGGGGTAGGGGCCGAGCCACGCCACCTCGGTGCGCGGTGGGTCGTTCCCCGGGGCCTCGCTCGACGGGCCGAGGTCCATCGGCAGGGCGCGGCGGCCGCGGCGGGCGACGGCGTCGAGCCCGGCGTTGGTGGCCACGGTGTACAGCCACGAGCGCAGGGCGTTCGGCCGGTCCGGGTGGCCCTCGAACCGCCCGATCGCCCGCCAGGCCCGCAGGAGCGCGTCCTGCAGGACGTCGTCGGCGTCGTGACTCGAGCCGAGCATCCGGTAGCAGTGCGCGTGCAGCTCCCGGCGCAGCGGCGCGACCAGCCGGGCGAACGCGTCGTCGTCGCCGTGGCGGGCGCGCTGGAGGTCGTCCCCGGGGTCGTCGGACGCCGGTGGGGCGACGGGCGTCGCGGTGCCCGGGTCGGTCATGCGAGCAGTGTGCCCCGGGGGTCCGACACCCGGGGTCCCGATCTCGCGCGGCGACCACACCCTCACCGTCGGCGACCGGCTCCCGGGCGGTCGGCCGACCCGGATACCCCGAGCGGACGCACCGTTCGACGCCGTGTGCCACCGCCCGGGGACTCCTCGCTCGAGTGGGGGACAGACGTGCCTACGCTGTCTCCGTGCGTTCGGAGCGGTGGTCGTCACGGACCGCGGACCTGACGCTGCCGGAGCGGGTGGCGTGGATCCTCGGCGACGACGAGGGACGCCCGATGTCCACCCTCACCGAGCCCGCGGGCCTGCTCGTCGCGGCCGCGATGGTCGAGCTGCTGCTCGACGCCTCCCTGCTCGACGCGGGCACGGCCTACCGGCGCGGGCCGGTCGAGGTCACCGATCCGCTGCTCGGCTGGGTCGCCGAGAGCCTCCTCGCACACGGGGGCGCCAAGACCGACCTGCAGCACGCCGTCACCGGCAACCGCGGCGCCCAGATGATCCGCCGCACCATGGACCGTCTCGTCGAGCGCGGGCTGGCCGCCCGCGAGCCGCGCCGGGTGTTCGGCTACCTCGCCATGCCGGTCTTCGGCTCCGCCCTGCGGGTCCAGGAGGTCGAGGCGCTGCACCACGACCGCGTCGCCGTCCGCGCCTCGCTGGAGGGCGAGGAGCCCGACGAGGCGGTCGCGATGCTCATCGTGCTGCTCCACCACGGCCGCCGCGTCCGGGAGATCAGCCCCGCCGACCCGACCCTCGCCGCCCGCCGCGCCCGGGCGATCTCCGACGGCCGGCACGTCACCCTCGGCGTCGCCCAGGACATCCGCCGGCTGATCTCGCCCACCGTCATGGCGGTGCTGGCAGCGCTCACGGCGACCACGGTCATCGGCTCCGAGCGCTGAGGGAGCACCGGGTGACCGCCCCGCGTGGGTGACCCGATCTCGATTCCCTCGTCCGGACCCCCTGTCCTGCGCCCGGATTCGGTCTACGGTGAGGCATCCGACCGGGCGCGAGGGCCCGGGGCCGGGGAAGGGAGCTTCCCATGACGTCCACCCGCCCCCCGGAGGGCATGCCTGTCCTCGATGCCGGCGCGCACCGCGACGCGGAGGCCGGCAGTTGCCTGATGGAGTACGTCTCCGTCCTCGCCGGTGAACGCTTCACCGACCGGCCACGCTGTACCCATCCCGCACTCGCCGCCGTCGCGTGGCAGGTCAACGACGCCGTGTCCTCCGACGCCCGTCAGCAGCTCGCGACCCGGGCCGTGACGCTCATCGGTCTCGGGCGCGACTCCGGCGTCGAGGTCCGGCCGATCGTGCTCGCGACGATCGCGCGCGTCGGTCTCGCGATCGACCCCGCCAACCGGTTCTTTCCCCGTCTGCAGCGCCGCCTCCAGCGACGCGCGGCGGCAGGGGCGGGACGCCAGGGCCCGGGCGAGAGCGGGCACGGCGGACGTCTGGCGACGTTGCTGCACGTGGGGCCGGTGAACCACGCCTGCGCCCACCTGCTCGTCGCGGCCCGCGTGGCCGACCTCGACGCCGCCGCGCGTGACCGCCTGCTCGTGGCGCTGCTCGACGACACCATCGGCGCGGTGGCCCAGGCCGAGCGGTCTGCCGTGTCCGGCGGGGCGCCCCAGAAGGTCGCCGCGGGCTGACGCCGCGCGCCTCCTCCGCCGAGGGTCAGCCCAGACCGACGCGGACGCACTGCCCGAGCACGCGCTCGAGGCACACCTGGACGCGGACCCCGCCCGAGTCGTCGCTCGCCTGCCCGCCGGACGAGCCGTTCGACGAGCCCCCCGACGACCCGCCGGACGATCCGCCCGACGACGAGCCGGACCCGCCGGCCGGGGCTCCGGCGTTGCCCGACGACCCGGAGCCGCCGGAGGAACCGGTTCGGCCGGACCCGCCGTCCGGGCTGCTGCCGGCCGCCGCGGAGCGTCCCGTCCGGGGTGGCGCCGCCGCGTCACCGGCGCCGCCGCCCGTCGCGCCGACGGGGCCGACCGCACCGGGTCCGCCCGCCCCGACCGGTCCCGCGGGCTCGGCGGGTCCCACCGGCGGTGGGGTCCCCGGGGCCGCGCCGGGCGCCGGCGGCACCGGCGTGACGGCTCCCGACAGCTCCGGGGCGCGCGCCGCGCCGGGGGCCACGGGGTCGGGCAGGGTGGCGGAGGTGAGGTAGCCGGCCTGCGCCGAGCCCATCATCACGACCGCGCCGAGCAGGGCCGCGAACAGCACCTTCTTCACCACGTCGGCCTCCGTCACCCGCGCCCGACCCGTGCCGGACACGGCGGACATCGCGGGCGGTGCCCGCCTCGTGACAGCCGATGACAGGTTCTCCCCCGATCGCGTCAGCACGTCACCCGCACAGCCCCCGGCCGCGGACCGAACGACGTCGTCGGCGTCCGGACGGGCGATGTGGCCACCGGGACCGGCAGATCTTCGCCTATCGCCGTCCCACTGCAGATGCTTCGGAAGTCGAAGCGTCCTGAGAAGCCGACCGCCCTCGGGCCCGCGGCGACATCGCAGCCCGCAGAAGCGCCGGCCGCTGTCAGCCCGTCCGGCGCCCGAGCACCGCGGCGAGCGGGACCGGGAGCACGAGGACGCAGGCGACGGCGGCGACGACGAACGCGGTGGGCGCGCCGGCGGCACCGAGCACGGCCGCCAGCGCCGCGGCACCGAGGCCCGTGCCGGCGTCGTAGCCGGTGTTCCACCACGTGCTGGCAGCGCCCGAGCGGGACGGGCCGGCGCGGGCGAAGAGCGCGAGCAGGGTGTCGCTCTGGACCGCACCGAACCCGAGGCCCACGAGCCCGGCGCCGAGGAGCACCACGAGACCGGAACCCTCCCCGCCCAGGGCGATCACCCCGGCGCCGGCGGCGACGGTCACGAGGCCCGCGCCGGTGACCAGCCCGACGGCGACCGCGGAGGTCCGGGTGCGCCGGTCCGCCAGCTCGCCCCCGAGCCCGCGTCCCGCGAGCTGGCCCGTCGTGAGGACGGCGAGGGCGACGGCGGCGGTGGTCGTCCCGCCGGCGAGGCCGGTGGCCGACCCCGTCCCGGGGGTCCACAGGGGCAGCAGGGTGATCACGCCGCCGGCCGCGGCCGCGGAGACCACCATCGCCGTCCAGGGTCCCAGCGCGGCCGTGACCGGGAACGTCCGCCCTCCCGCGGCGTCGCCGGGGGAGGCGACGACGCGGGTCGGCAGGCGTCCGCACGCGAGGGAGGCCAGGAGCGGCAGCGCCGCTCCCGCGAGCAGCACCGGGGTCCCGCCGAGCACCTCGTAGGCCCAGACGCCCCCGCTGAGCAGGACGAGCTGCGGCAGGCCGAGGGCGACCCCGTAGAGACCCATGGCCCGTCCACGCCGGGCGGGCGGGGCGAGGTCGGCCACGAGGGCGGCGCCGGTGACGGTGACGAGGCCGAACCCGAGCCCGCGCACCACGGCCACGCCGAACAGCACGGGCAGGGACGCGGTGGCGGCGAGCAGGACCGTCGGCGCGCCCATCGCGAGCACCCCCGCGATCATCGCCGCGCGCGGGCCCACGCGGCGCAGGACGGCCGGGACGGTCAGCTGGGCGGCGACGGTGGCCGCCATGAACACGCCGGTGGTGGCGCCGGCGGCACCGGGCGTCGCGCCACCCTCGGCCGCGTGCACCGGCACCACGGGGAGCAGTAGCGCGTAGCCGCCGAAGGTGAGGACGGTCGCGGCGAGGAGCGCGACGAAGGGTGCGGTCCGGAGGCCTGCCGTGGTGTCGGCGCTCAGGCGGGGATCACTCCGCGCCGCGGGAGGAGAGCTCCGCGGAGATCTTCGCGGCGAGGTCGGTGTCCTTGGCCGTCAGGCCGCCCTCGGAGTGCGTCGACAGCTTGAACTTCAGGCTGTTGTAGCGGATGTCCATGTCCGGGTGGTGATCGGCCGACTCGGCCAGCTCGGCGACGGCGTCGATGGCCGCGATGGCCTCGGGGAAGCTCGGCAGCTTCGCGAAGCGCGCGATGGTGGCGTCGTCCTCGCGCTGCCAGCCCGGCAGGTCCTCCAGGGCCCGGGCGATCGCGTCCTCACTCAGGAGTTCAGCCATGACCGCATCCTAGGAGAGCGACGGTGAGAATGACCGGGTGCGCATCGTCGTGGGAGCCGCTCTCGTCCGCGACGGCCGGGTGCTGGCGGCCCGCCGGACCCGGCCCGCCTCCGCCGCCGGACGGTGGGAGCTGCCCGGGGGAGCCGTGGAGTCCGGCGAGGACGAGGCGACCGCGCTCGCCCGCGAGCTGCGCGAGGAGCTCGCCCTCGGCGACGTCGCGGTGGGGGACCGCGTCGGTCCCGAGGTGACGCTCTCCGAGGGCCGGGTGCTGCGCATCCGGGCCTGCCGTGCCGACGGCGAGCCGACGGCGCTCGAGCACGACGCCCTGCGCTGGGTGGGGCCGGACGACCTCGACGACGTCGACTGGCTGGACGCCGACCGGGCCGTGCTGCCCGCGCTGGCGGCGCTCCTGGACGGGAACGGCGGCTAGGCCGCGCGCGCCTTCTTCAGCGCCTTCTTGAGGTCCTTGCCCGTCACGCCGGACTCCTGGAGCCGCGCCGCGCGCATGAGCAGCACCGGACAGCCCTTGCAGCGGGGCGACGACCGGCAGCACTGCTTCTTGATCTTCTTCGCCCCGGTGAGCGGGGCGGCGTGGGCGTAGGCGGCGAGGTGGAGCGGGACCTTCGGGCCCTTCTCCTTCGGCGCGGGGGCGTCGACCGCGGGTGCCGCGTCGCGGACCGTCCTGGCGGACCCGCAGGTGGGGCACTCCGCCCGGTGACGGCCCTTCTTCACGCCCTTGCCCATGAGGCGAGGCTAACCTCTGGTCCCGGCCCGGGCCAGACCCGTCGACCAGGGCCGACGGCCACCGTGCCACGATGACGATCCCGGTACGACTGGTCCCGCAAGGTCCCGGCCGACCGGCGAACGACCAGGCGATCTCCCCGAGGACGAAGGGCCGGACGAAGGCGTGAGCGGTCCCCGACGTGCCGTCGGAGTCCTCCCCGCTCTCGTGGTCGCCCTGGCCCTGCTGGTGGCGGCCTGTGCGGGCGCCCCGCCGCCGGTCGTCGGCCAGGTGCCCGTCCCGGCCCCCGCGCCGACCCCGCAGCTCGAGCCCGACCCGACCGAGCTGCGGATCGGGGTCGACGACCTCGGCATCGGCTTCAACCCGCACCGCGTCGCCGACGACACCCCGGTCGCCCGCGCGATGGCCCCGCTGGTGCTGCCGTCGGCGTTCCGTCCCGGCCCCGACGGCGAGCCGCGCCTCGACTCGACGGTGGTGACCTCGGCGCGCGTCACCGACACGGAGCCCTACACCGTGTCCTACGAGATCGCCGCGGCGGCGACCTGGTCGGACAACGCTCCCGTGGCCGCCGAGGACTTCGTCTACCTGTGGCAGCAGATGCGCAGCCAGCCCGGCGTGGTGGGCGCCGCGGGCTACCGGGCGATCAGCGACGTCCGGTCGCGCGCGGGCGGCAAGGCCGTCGACGTCGTGTTCGACCGCCCCTTCCCGGCCTGGCAGACCCTGTTCGACCACCTGCTGCCGGCGCACCTGCTCAAGGACGCGCCCGGCTCGTGGGGCGGCGGGCTGACCGACAGCATCCCGGTGTCCGCCGGGCCGTTCACGGTGCGCGTCGTCGACCGCGTCCGCGGCCAGGTCACGCTCGCCCGCAACGACCGCTACTGGGGCACGCCCTCGGTGCCCGACGAGATCGTCTTCCAGGCCGCCGAGGCCACCTCGCTCATCGACAGGGTGCGCTCCGGCGACGTCCAGGCCACGCAGTTCCGCGCCACCGGCGACGACCTCGCCGCGCTGGCCACGGCGGGCCCCGGTCTGACGGTGCGCGCCCTGCCCGAGCCCGCCGTCGTCCAGCTCGCCCTGCGCAGCGACGACGGCCCCCTCGCCGACCTGCGGGTGCGGCAGGCGGTGGCGTCGGCGATCGACCGGGCTGCCCTCCGCGAGGTCGGCGCCGATGGCGGGCCGTCGGCGGACCTGCCCGCCGATGCCTTCGCCCGTGCGCCCTCGCAGGCCGGCTACCGGTCGACGTTGCCCGCCGACTCGCCCGCCGCGCAGCGGGACCTCGGCGAGTCGGCGCGCCTGCTGACCGAGGCCGGCTACACCCGCGGCGAGGACGGTCAGTGGAGCCGCGCCGGGCAGCCGCTGGTCCTGCGCCTCGCCGCGCCGCCCCAGGTGGCGCCGTTCGGCCGCCTGGTCTCGACCCTCGGGACCCAGCTGCGCGCCGCGGGCATCGCCTCGGTGGTCGTCGCCGACGGCGGCTCGACGCCGTTCCAGCCCGGCCGGGGCCCGGCGTCGACGACGACGGCCGCGGTGCCCACCCCCGCGCCGACCCCGACCACGGCGGGCCCGCCCCGACAGACGCCGACCCCGACGCCCGGCCGGAGCCCGACGGGCGCCCCGGTCGGCGCCACCAGCTCCACCACCACGACCGTTCCGCCGACCCCCGACTCGCCCTCGGACCTCGCGGTGGCCGACATCGCCGTCGTCGCGCTCCCGGTGGGCACGGACCCGATCACCGACCTCGCGTCCGTGGTCGGCTGCCCGGGCGGCCGGGCGCCGGTGACCTCGGGCCGCACCGGCACCGACCCGGCCGTCGACCTCGCCGCGAGCGACGATGCGCCGGTGCTGCCCGGCGCGACCGCCACCGCCCCGAGCACGCGTGCCGCGCCGACGAGCACGTCCGCGCCCACGAGCGTCGCGCCGCCGGCGTCGGGGACGGGTGCGGCGCCGACGTCGACGGACGCGCCGGCCGCGCCGACGGAGAGCGCGGAGGCCGATCCCGACGCGATCGACGAGCTCTCCGAGCCCCAGGCCTCGGAGGCGCTCACGCCCACCGGTTACTGCGACCCGGCGCTGCAGTCGCTGCTCGACGCCGCGTCGTCCGGCGCCGTCTCCACGGACACCGCGCTCGCGCTCGCCGAGCCGACGCTGTGGACGGCCCTGCCGACGATCCCGCTGTTCCAGGCCGCCTCGGTGCTCGTGGGCCCGACCGAGCGCACCGACGTCGTGATCGGCCCGCTCCCGGAGAGCCCCTTCGCCGGGGCCGACCGCTGGACGCCGCCCCCGCCGACCCAGCGCGGGGACGACGGCATCAACTGACGGGGTCGCGTCACCGGCCCGTCGTGATCACGTGAAGTGCATGTCTTGCCGCTGTCAACGGAATTCCCTAGGTTCCCCGCAGTCGAGTCACGCGCGGTGATTGCTCGGTCGCCCCGCGCGAGCGACCGGAGTCGGGATTCTCGAGGAGGTAGACGTTGCCGTTGCGCCGCCTGGCCCACGCCGTGGCCGCTGCTCTCGCCGTGGCCCTGGTCGCGACGGCGTGCGGCGGGGGAGGGGACGACCGGTCCGCCCAGACCGTCACGCTCGACTGGGGTGAGCCGGAGAACGCCCTGATCCCCGGCAACAACACCGAGCAGCAGGGCGGCGACGTCCTCGATGCGCTGTTCGCCGGGCTCGTGAAGTACGACGTCGACACCGCTGCGACCTCGATGGAGGCCGCGGAGTCGATCACGTCGGCGGACAACCGGGTCTGGACGATCCGCCTCAAGCCGGGCTGGACGTTCCACGACGGCACCCCGGTGACCGCGCAGAACTACGTCGACGCGTGGAACTGGGTCGCCGCAGGGCCCAACGCCGCGCAGGCCCAGTCGTTCATGGAGAAGATCGACGGGTACGACGAGGTCTCGACCGAGCAGCCGACCGCGCCCACCATGCGCGGGCTGCGGGTGGTCGACCCGCAGACCTTCGAGGTCACGCTCAAGGCGCCGTTCGTCATCTTTCCGACGACGCTGGGCTACTCGGCCTACTACCCGCTGCCGCAGAAGTTCTTCACCGACCGCGCGGGCTTCGAGGCCGCGCCGGTGGGCAACGGCGAGTTCACGTTCGAGTCCCGGACGCCGAACCAGAACCTCACCCTGGTGCGCAACGACCGTTACGCGGGCACCGACAAGCCGCAGGTCCCGCGCCTGGAGTTCCGCGTCTACGCCGACATCCAGACCGCCTACGACGACGTCGTGTCGGGCAACCTCGACCACGTCAAGGCGATCCCGCCCGCGGCGCTCACCGGGGGCCGCTGGCGCCAGGACCTCGGAGCCGGGGCCCACGCCAAGGACGGCCTGCAGACCACGGCGCTGGGCTTCCCGCTCTACGACCCGCGGTTCCAGAACCCGCTGGTGCGCCAGGCCATGTCGATGGCGATCGACCGCCAGGCGATCGTCGACCAGATCTTCGGCGGCACCTACAAGCCCGCCGACGGGCTCGCGACGTCGGCCGCGCAGGGCTACGTGCCCAACCAGTGCGGCGCGAACTGCCAGTTCAACCCGCAACGGGCCCGCGAGCTGCTCGCCCAGGCCGGCGGCTTCGCGGGGCCGCTGACGCTCACGGCGAACGCGGACGGCGGTCACGCCGACTGGATGCAGGCGGTCACGAACCAGCTGCGCCAGAACCTCGGGGTCGACGCGCAGTACACGCCGCTGCCGTCGTTCGCCGAGGTCCGCCAGCAGGCCAACGCGTTCCAGTTCACCGGCCTGTTCCGGGCCGCGTGGATCGGCGACTACCCGAACCTGGAGACGTTCCTGACGCAGCTCTACCGCACCGACGCGTCGTCGAACGACTTCACGTACTCCAACCCGGCGGTGGACGCGGCGCTCGACCGGGCCGACCAGGCCCCCACCGAGCAGGCCGCCGAGGCCGGCTACCAGGAGGCCGAGCGGCTGATCCTCACGGACATGCCGTCGATCCCGCTGTTCACCCGGCAGATCATCTACGGGGACTCGGCGCGGCTGGCCTCGGGCGACCGCAACCCGCTCGACCGGCTCGTCACGACGTCGTTCCGGCTCAACCCGCAGGGCTGATCCCGTCACCGACCACCACCACCGCCCGCGCGGGACCCGGGCCCACCCGGGTCCCGCGCGGCGGGTCGGACCGACCGGAGGAGACCACCGTGGGCCGCTACACGCTGCGGCGGCTGCTGCAGCTGATCCCCGTCTTCCTGGGGACCACGTTCCTCGTCTACTGGCTCGTCTGGGGCCTGCGTGAGGACCCGTTCGCCGGCAAGTGCGGGCAGCGCGAGTGCTCGCCCTCCTTCAGGGCCGCGCTGACCGAGCGCTACAACCTCGACGACCCGCTGATCGTCCAGTACCTCAAGTACCTCGGCGCCGTACTGACCGGGGACTTCGGCCAGACGTTCTCCGGCACCGAGGTGTCGACGCTCATCGCCGACGCGTACCCGATCACGATCAAGCTCGCGATCGTCGCGCTCGTCATCGAGGCGGTCATCGGGATCATCGCCGGCGTCGTGGCCGGCCTGCGGGGACGCGGGTTCGCCGACACGCTCGTCCTGGTCTCGACGCTCTTCCTCATCGCCCTGCCGGTGTTCGTCACCGGTCTGGTGCTGCGCCAGGTGCTCGGGGTGGACCTCGGGATCATCCGCACGTCGGTCCCGGCGGACCCGTCGATCGGCGAGCTGATCGTCCCGGGCTTCGTGCTCGCGAGCCTCTCGATGGCCTACGTCGCGCGGCTGACGCGCACCAGCCTCATCGAGAACACCCGCGCCGACTTCGTGCGCACCGCCGTGGCGAAGGGCCTGCCCCGGCGCCGCGTCGTCGGCGTGCACATGCTGCGCAACTCGCTGATCCCCGTCGTCACGTTCCTCGGCACGGACATCGGCGCGCTCATGGGCGGCGCGATCGTCACCGAGGGCGTGTTCAACATCCGCGGGATCGGCGGACTCATCTACCGGGGACTGCAGCAGCAGGACATCGCCACGGTGGTCGGCGTCGTCGCCCTGCTCGTGATCGTCTACCTCGTCGCCAACCTCGTCGTGGACCTTCTCTACGCCGTGCTCGACCCGAGGATCCGCTATGACTGAACTCGCGACGACGCCGGACACGGCGGACGAGGCCCCGGCCGTCGAGGAGACCCGCGGGCTCTGGGTCGACGGGTGGGCCGACCTGCGGCGCCGCCCACGGTTCTGGATCGCGGCCGCCCTCATCCTGGTGCTGCTGCTGATGGCGCTGGTGCCGTCGCTGTTCACGTCGGTGGACCCGGCCGTCGGCGAGCTCTCCCGCTCGCGCCAGCCACCCGGCGACGGCGCGATCTTCGGCTACGACCTGCAGGGCCGCGACGTCTACGCGCGGACCATCTACGGGGCGGCGCCGTCGCTCGCCGTCGGCTTCCTCGCGACCCTCGGCACGATGGTCATCGGGTCGCTGGCCGGCCTGCTCGCCGGCTACTCGCAGGGCTGGGCCGACTCGCTGCTCTCGCGGATCGGGGAGGTCTTCGCCGGGCTGCCGTTCGTCCTCGGCGGCATCGTCATCCTCACCTCGCTCAACGACCCCGGGGAGATCGTGGGCGCCCGGGAGCTGGTGTTCCAGGTGGTGCTGACGATCGTGGTGCTGACCTGGCCGGTCGCCATGCGGATCATGCGGGCGGCGGCGATCGAGACCTCCCAGCAGGACTACGTCAAGGCGGCGCGGGCCCTCGGCGCCGGCCCGTCCCGGATCGTGCTGCGGCACATCCTGCCCAACACCCTCGCGCCGGTCCTCGTCTACGGCGCGATCCAGTTCGGCGTCTTCATCGGCGCCGAGGCGACGCTGTCGTTCCTCGGCATCGGGCTGCGCGACCCCGTCGTCTCCTGGGGCGTGATGATCGCCGAGGCCAAGGACCGGGTGCAGGACATCCCGTGGGCGCTGTTCTTCCCGGCCGGCTTCCTGGTCGTGACGGTCCTGGCGTTCGTGATGATGGGCGACGCCGTGCGCGACGCCCTCGACCCTCGGGGACGGTGAGGAATGGCTGCTCTCCTGGAGGTCGAGGACCTCAGGGTCGAGTTCGGTCGCGGCCCGGAGACGGCGTCCGTGCTCAACGGCGTGAGCTACCACGTCGACGAGGGCGAGACCCTCGCCGTGCTGGGCGAGTCGGGGTCGGGCAAGAGCGTCACCGCGCAGACGGTCATGGGCATCCTCGACGCCCCGCCCGGGCGGATCACCGGCGGATCGGTGCGCTTCCGCGGCGAGGAGCTGCTCGGCGCCGACCCGGAACGCCGCCGGCTGCTGCGCGGCGAGTCGATGGCGATGATCTTCCAGGACGCGCTGTCGGCCCTGAACCCCGTCTACACGGTGGGCTTCCAGATCGCCGAGCAGTTCCGCTTCCGCCGGGGGATGTCGCGCAAGGACGCGACGGCGCGGGCGGTGGAGATGCTCGACCAGGTCCACATCCCGAACGCGAAGCAGCGCGTGAAGGAGTACCCGCACCAGTTCTCCGGCGGGATGCGCCAGCGCGCGATGATCGCGATGTCGCTGGCGCTGGACCCCGAGCTGCTGATCGCCGACGAGCCCACCACGGCGCTCGACGTCACGGTGCAGGCGCAGATCATGGACCTGCTCGACGAGCTGCGCCGCGAGCGGGGCATGGGGCTCGTCCTCATCACCCACGACCTGGGGGTGGTGGCGGAGGTCGCCGACCGGATCGCGGTGATGTACGCCGGGCGGATCGTCGAGCACACCGACGCCGTCACGCTCTACGCCCGGCCCGGGCACCCGTACACGCGCGGGCTGATGGACTCGGTGCCGCGGGTCGACGACCTGGGTCGAGGTGGGGCGGGCGCGCCGCTGCGTCCCATCCCCGGCCTCCCGCCGAGCCTGGCGGCGATCCCGGCCGGGTGCCCGTTCCACCCGCGCTGCGCGCACGCGGTGGACCGGTGCGTCGAGGAGGTGCCGGCGTTGCGCGAGCTGGGCAGCGACCACCAGGCGGCCTGTCACTTCGCCGAGCGCTTCGTCGCCGAGGGGACGGACCGTCCGACGACGCACGAGGTGGTGTCCGGGTGACCTCTCCCATCCTGTCCGTTCGGGACCTGGTCAAGCACTTCCCGATCACGCGGGGCGTGCTGTTCCGCCGGACCATCGGGCACGTCCGCGCCGTCGACGGGGTCTCGCTGGACCTCCACCCCGGCGAGACGCTCGGGGTGGTGGGCGAGTCGGGCTGCGGGAAGTCGACGCTCGCCCAGGTCCTGATGCGCCTGATCCCGCCGACCGGGGGCACCGCGACCTTCGAGGGCGAGGACCTCTTCGCCAAACGGGGCGCGGCGCTGACGGCCTGGCGGCGCGACATGCAGATCGTCCTGCAGGACCCGTACACGTCGCTGAACCCGCGCAAGACCGTCGGCGACATCCTCGGCGAACCCTTCGACATCCACCCCGAGGTGGCGCCGAAGGGCGACCGCCAGCGGCGGGTGCAGGAGCTGCTCGAGGTGGTCGGGCTCAACCCCGAGCACATCCGGCGCTACCCGCACCAGTTCTCGGGCGGGCAGCGCCAGCGCATCGGGATCGCGCGGGCGCTGGCCCTGCGGCCCAAGGTGATCGTGTGCGACGAGCCCGTGTCGGCGCTCGACGTGTCGATCCAGGCCCAGGTGCTCAACCTGCTCGGCGACCTGCAGCGCGAGTTCGGGCTGGCGTACCTGTTCATCGCCCACGACCTGGGCGTCGTGCGGCACCTCTGCGACCGCGTCGCGGTGATGTACCTCGGCTCGATCGTGGAGACCGGGAGCGCGGAGGAGATCTACCAGCGCGCGAGCCACCCGTACACGCAGGCGCTGCTGTCGTCGGTGCCGGTGCCCGACCCCTCGCTGCGCGGGCGCCGCGAGGCCATCCGGCTCATCGGCGACGTGCCGAGTCCCGCGGATCCGCCCTCGGGCTGCCGCTTCCGCACGCGGTGCCCGAAGGCCCAGGCGGTGTGCGCGGAGGAGCCCCCGGCGCTCGAGGTCCGGGCGTCCACCGACCACCCCGCGGCCTGCCACTTCGCCGAGCCCCCGCACCTGGTCCGGACGGACTAGGGCCCATCGGTCAGCGGCGGACCCCTATCGGCGTGCTCAATAGGATGCAGACATTGAACGTCCGTAACGCCACGCGCTCGATGTGCCCCGGCGGGTCCGCACCGTCGCGCGCTGGTCCGGTCAGACGAGCTGCCCGTCGCGGGCGAACGCCCGCGCCGCGGGCCACGCCGACAGCGGCCGGCCCGCGGCGTGGACCATCGCCGGGTCGGCGTCGACCCGGTTCCGGTGGTGGGTGTCGATCAGGTGCACGGTCACGCCGGGCAGCCGCGTCCAGCCCGCGGCGCGGTAGAAGCCCTCGACGACCGGCCCGCACGAGACGAAGCCGAACGGGACGTCGAGGTCGACGAGGGTCGCCACCACGCGCGCCATCAGCTCCCGGCCGACCCCGTGTCCGTGCCGGTCCGGGTCCACCGCGACGAGGCCCACGTCGCCGACGAGGACGTCGGGTCCGTCGGGCAGGGCCCGCAGGAACCGGCGCACGATGCCGGCGTGGGCGACGGGCGTCCCGTCCGGGCTCCCGGCGTGGGCGACGACCCGCAGCTCGGGGCGGGCGCCGGCCCAGCTCCGGCCGTCGCCGAACCGGACGGACTGCGCGGCGTAGGCGCGCGCCAGGAGTGCGGCCAGCGACCCGTGCGCCGCGTCGTCCAGCTCGGTCTCCCACGACACCGACCAGGCCAGGTCCGCCACGCCGCCAGTCTCGTCCCACCCGGCGCGGCCGGGCACGCCCGGACGGCCTAGCGTGCCGGGCGTGAGCCTGCTGCTCGTCCACGCCCACCCGGACGACGAGACGATCACCTGCGGCGGGCTGATGGCGCTCGCGACCGGCGCCGGGGTGCCCGTGACCCTCGTGACCTGCAACCGCGGCGAGCTCGGCGAGGTGATCCCGCCCGGGCTCCGGCACCTCACCGGCGACGCGCTCGGCGAGTACCGCGAGGGCGAGCTCGCCCGGGCCTGCGCCGCGCTGGGCGTCACCGACCACCGCTGGCTCGGCGGCGTCGGGACCGAGGTCGGACCGTGGCACGACTCGGGCATGGTGCTCGCGGGCGCGGGCATCCGCGCCGCCGCGCCCGCGACGCTCGACGCCGGTGCGTTCGCCGCCTCCGAGGCGTTCGGGGCGCAGGTCGAGGCGCTGGTCGCGGTCCTGCGCGAGGTCGACCCGACCGTGGTGATCACCTACGACGAGGGCGGCGGCTACGGCCACCCCGATCACATCCGCGCCCACGACGTGACGGCGGCGGCGGTCGCGGCCGTCGACCCGGACGCCGCACGCATCTCGGTGGAGGCGACCGCGGCGGCGCACCACGAGGTCGACGCCGGCCTCGCCGCCCTGCGCCGGCGGGCGTGGCTGCCGCTGCCCGTGCCGCCGGTGGAGGACCTGCCGACGGTGCCGGACGCGACGATCACCTCCCGGATCGCGCTGGGCGCCGCGCGCGTGGCCAAGCTCGCCGCCCTGCGCGCCCACGCCACCCAGATCGCGGTCCACGACGACGGCCGCGAGCCGCCGGCCTATGCGCTGTCCAACGACCTCGCCCAGCCCGTCCTGCCCACCGAGTGCTTCGTGCACCTCCGGGGCCCGGCGGGCGGCCTCGACGCCCTCCTCCCGCCTCGGTGACCGCGCCCGACGAGCCGTCCACCCCCACCCGGCGCCGCCCGGTCCTCGCCGCCGTCGTGGTGGTGATCCTCGCCGTCGACGCGATCCTGCTCGCCTGGACCGAGATGGCGTGGCTGACGGTGCGCACCGAGGCCACGGGCTTCCCGCTCCCGCTGTCCGCGCTGGTCGCGGCCGTGACGACCCCGCTGCTCGTGCTCGCCGCCGACGCCGCGATGCCCCGGTCGGCGGCCCTGTTCGCCCCGCTCGCGACGTGGACGCTCACGATCGTCGGCGCCGGGCTGTGGAGCCCCAAGGGGGCCGGTGTGCTCCCGCCGGACTGGCGCGCGGTCCTGCTCCTCGCCGCCGGTGTCCTGCCCGCGCTGGTCGTCGGGATGCGCCGTCCCGGGCGCCACGACCCCCTCCCACCCGCGCCCGGCCCCGTGAGACACGAGCCCGGGGACGGTTGAGCGGCGCGGCGGTCGGGAACCGAGCGGCCATGCCCGCCATCCCGGACGACCACGTCGTCCGCGTCCTACGCCCCTTCGTGGCCGCCACCGGCCCCGTTCTGCGGGGCCTGCGTGACGCCGACCCGTTCCGGCTCGGACGCCTCGCCCGCCGCCGCGCCCTCGAACTGCAGGAGAGCGGCGGCCGGACGCCCGAGCAGGCGCCGACGAGCCGGCGGGGGCGGGCCGCCAGGGTCGCGCGCACCGGGCGCGCCCGGGCGCTCGACCGGCTGGCCACGTCCAAGCTCCCCGGCACCCCGCGTTGGCAGACGATGAGCCCGGAGGAGCGCGACAACTGGTGGGTGTCGCGGGTCGGGCGCTTCACGTCCGTCATCGCGTCGATCCCCGGGATCGGGGGCGCGCTGGCCCGCCGGCTGCCGGTCTCGGACATCCTCGGCATCGCAGCGCAGGGCCTCGTGATCTGCGCGATCGCCGGTGAGCACGGGCTGAACGGCCGCGACGAGCAGGTGCGGCTGCTGGCGTCGGTGCTGTTCGGGCGCGACGTCGATCCCTCCCGCCACGGCGACCCCCACGGGGCCGACGTCGAGCGCGAGGCCGGCGAGCTCAGCGGCACGGTGGGGGAGGAGAAGGAGGAGCGGGGCCGGCTCTCGGCCCTGGCTCGCGCGGTGTGGCGGATGGGGAACACGCTGTGGGGCCTGCAGTCCGAGCTCGACCGGCGCCCGCAGGGCAACCGGGTCTGGCGGACGCTGGCGAACGTGCCGGTCGTCGGCGCCGTCGGGAGCTACCGCAGCGAGCGTTCGGGCCTGAAGCGCGCGGCCCGCGCCGCGGCGCGCTGGGTCGCCCGTGAGCAGGGACGACGGTGACGGTGGACAGAGCCGCGCGTCGCGGGGACGGTGGGGGGTGTGGCGGCCGACACGGCCCTGAGGACCAATCCGACCCTCCCCGCACGGGCGTGACGCGGCGGCGACCGGAATACTCGCCGCAGGCGTTCCCCGTGGGCTCCGCGTGACACCACCACGTGAGGGCCGGGGCATGCCGGACGACGCGAGTGAGGAGCAGGAGCAGACGTGACGTACGTGATCGCAGAACCGTGTGTCGACGTGCTCGACAAGGGTTGCATCGAGGAATGCCCTGTCGACTGCATCTACGAAGGGGGCCGGATGATGTACATCCACCCCGACGAGTGCGTCGACTGCGGGGCGTGCGAACCGGTCTGCCCCGTCGAGGCCATCTACTACGAGGACGACGTCCCGGACCAGTGGTCGGTCTACACCCAGGCGAACGTCGACTTCTTCGACGAGCTGGGGTCGCCGGGCGGTGCCTCCAAGGTCGGCAAGGTCGACCGTGACGTGGGCCCCGTGCCCGCGCTCCCGCCGCAGGGGGAGTGACCCCGCCGGAGACGACGCGGAGCAGAGCTCGACCCATGGGACAGCGGTCCGTCGGCGTGGGGGTGCGTTTCCCCGCGCTGCCGGACTTTCCGTGGGACAGCCTGACCGCCGCCGCGGCCGTCGCCCGCAGCCACCCGGACGGCGTGGTGGACCTGTCGGTCGGGACGCCGGTCGATCCGGTGCCGACGGCGATCGGCGAGGCCCTGGGTGCCGCGTGGGACTCGCCGGGCTACCCGCAGACCTGGGGCACCCCGGCGCTGCGGGAGGCGGCCGTCGGCGCGCTGGCGCGCCGCCACGGCGCGGGGCTCACGGACGGCGAGGGCCTCGCCCCGGACGCGGTGCTGCCCACGATCGGCTCCAAGGAGCTGGTGGCCTGGCTGCCGACGCTGCTCGGCCTGGGGCCGGGCGACGTGGTCGCCTTCCCGGACCTCGCCTACCCCACCTACGAGGTCGGCGCGCAGCTCGCGGGCGCCCAGCCGGCACGTGTCGGTGACGACGAGCCGCTGCCCGACGGCACGCGGCTGGTCTGGCTGAACTCGCCGTCGAACCCCACGGGCCGCGTCCTCGACGCCGGCGCGCTGGCCGCGCGCGTCGAGGAGGCCCGGGCGCTGGGCGCGGTGGTGGCGTCCGACGAGTGCTACCTCGCCCTGCCCGGGCGCGGCGTCGTCACGACGTCCGTGCTGGACCCCGTCGTGCACGGCGGCAGCGTCGAGGGCCTGCTCGCGGTCCACTCGCTGTCGAAGACGTCGAACCTCGCGGGCTACCGCGCCGGGCTCGTGCTCGGCGACCCCCACCTCGTGGCCGGCCTGCTCCAGGTGCGCAAGCACGCCGGGATGATCGTGCCGCGCCCGGTGCAGGAAGCGATGACGGTCGCTCTGCGCGACGACGAGCACGTCACGGCGACGCGCGCGCGCTACGACGCCCGCCGCGACGTCCTGCGCCCCGCGCTCGAGGCCGCCGGCCTGCGCGTCGAGCACTCCCGGGCGGGCCTCTACCTCTGGGCCACCGCCGACGAGCCCTGCCGCGCCACCGTCGACCGCCTCGCCGGGCGCGGCATCCTCGTCGCCCCCGGCGAGTTCTACGGGCCGGCCGGCGGTGCCCACGTCCGCGTCGCCCTGACCGCCTCCGACGAGCGCATCGCCGCCGCCGCGGAGCGTCTGGCGGGGTGATCCCGTCGTGCCGCACACCCCTGTGACCGCGACCCGACCCGCGGTCCGCCCGGTCGTCGTCCTCCTCGCCGTCCTGGCGCTGGGCGTCAACCTGCGGGCGGCGCTCTCGGTCTACCCGCCGCTGCTGGAGACGATCCGGGCCGACCTCGGCCTCTCCGCCGGGTTCGCGGGGCTCGTGCAGGCCGCGACGATCCTGATGATGGGCGCCGGCTCCTTCGCCGCGCCGACCCTTGCGCGGCGCGTCGGCCGCGAGCAGGCCGCGGCCCTGGGCATCGCGGCGATCGCGCTCGGCACGGCGACGCACGGCGTGCCGGCGGCCGTGACCCTCGTCGTCGGCAGTCTCACGATCGGGCTCGGCATCGGCGTGGTCGGGGTGGCGATCACCGGCGTCGTCCGCGACCACCTGCCCGAACGGGCCGGTGCCGCCACGGGCCTCTACACCGTGTCGATGATGGGCGGGGCGACGGTCGCCTCGCTGACCGCGCTGCCCCTGCAGGACGCGCTCGGCGGCTGGTGGTGGGCGCTGGCGGCGTGGACGGTGCCGGCCGTGCTCGCCCTCGTCGTGTGGTGGCCGGCGACCCGGCGCCTGCACGACATCCCCGCGGCGGCGCCCGTGCCCCTGCCGTGGCGCAACCGCTTCGCCCGCCTCGCGGTGCTGTTCCAGGCGATGTCGTCGGTGCAGTTCTACGGGTGGCTGACGTGGCTCGCCCCGTTCTACGAGGCGCAGGGGTTCTCGCCCGCCCGTGCCGCGGTGCTGCTCTCGGTGTGGAACGTCGTCCAGATCCCTGCCGCCCTGCTGGTGCCGCTGGCCGCGGAGCGGCGCCGCGCCTGGGCGCCGTGGGCGGCGTTCTGCGTGGTGTGCGCCGCGATCGGCGTCACCGGGACCCTCGTCGCCCCGGTGCTGCCCGTCGTCGGGCCCTGGGTGTGGGTGGTCCTCGCCTCGGTCGCCGTGGGCGCCGGGTTCCCGCTCGGCCTCGCCGTGGTCGCGTGGCGCACCCCGGACGGGGCCACCTCGGCGTCGGTGTCGGCGCTGACCCTCGGCTCGGCCTACCTCCTCGCCGCCGTCGCCCCGCCCGTGATGGGCGTGCTCATCGACCTCGCCGGCTTCCGCGCGGCCCTGGCGGTCATCGCCGCCGGGGTCGTGGTCCAGGGCGTCGCGGTCGTGCGCCTCGGACCGCGGCGGGTCACCTACACCTGACCGGCCCCGCCGACCGGCCGCCCCGTCGTCCCCGGTCGGGGTCCCGGTCCGACCCGGGCGACGGCCCGGTCGGGACGGGACGGCACCCCTGGCCTGCGGGAAGCCCGGCACCGGACCGTGCTCGGCATGACCACGCCCGTGCCCCTGTCGCCCGCCTGGCGACGCGCCGCCCTGATCGTCACCCCGATCGGCCCGCTCGCGATCGCCGCGCTGCGCTGGCTGCTGCCCTACGACACCACCGACGAGCCCGCGACCGTGATCGCGAAGGTCGCGTCGTACCCGGGCGCGCAGTCCGCCGTGCTGTGGCTGAGCCTGCTCGCCCTGCTCACCCTGCCGCTCGGTGTGCTCGTGGTCGGCGCGGTCGCCGTGCGGACCCGCCCCGTCCTGGGGACGGTCGCCGCCGTCCTCGCGTGGTTCGCCTTCGCGACCCTGCCGTTCCTGGTGGGCTCCGACCAGATCGCGCTCGCGGGCGTCGAGGCCGGGGTGCCCGACGCCGGCACCGCCGCGCTGCTGACCGCGTCCGTCGTCCACCCCGTCAGCACCGCCGCCGCCGTCCTCTGGGTGGCCGGCCACATCCTCGGCCTCGTCCTGCTCGGGGTGGCGCTCCGGGGGACCGTCCCGTGGTGGGCGGCGACCGCGCTGATCGTCTCCCAGCCGCTGCACTTCGTCGTCGCCGTGATCGCACCGAACCACCTGCTCGACGGGCTCGCCTGGCTGCTCACCACGGTCGGCTTCGCGGTGACGGCCGCGGTGGGGCTCGGCTCGCGACCCGCGGCCCCCGTGGCTAGGAGGTCGACGGCCGCAGTGGGCGGGTGAGCCGGGCGTGCACCGGCTCGACGACCCGGGCCGCGATCGGTCCGAGGATCGCCATGAGCAGCACGTAGGTGGTGGCCAGCGGGGCCAGGCCGGGGTCGACGGCCCCGCTGGCCAGCGCCAGTCCGGCGATGACGATCGAGAACTCCCCGCGCGCGACGAGCGCGGCCCCCGCCCGCCATCGCCCGAGTCGCCCGACCCCGATCTGGCGCGCCGCGAACCAGCCGGCGCCCAGCTTGGTGGCCGTCGACACGATCGCGAGCACGATCGCGGCCGGCAGGACGGCGGGGATCTGGCTCGGGTCGGTGTTCAGGCCGAACACCACGAAGAAGATCGCGGCGAACAGGTCGCGCAGCGGGGAGAGCACCCGCGTCGCGTTCTCCGCGGTGTCCTCGGAGATCGCGATGCCGAGCAGGAACGCCCCGACGCCCGCGGAGACCTGCAGCTGCGAGGCGATGCCGGCCACGAGCAGGGCGATGCCGAGCACGCGCAGCAGGAAGACCTCGGAGGTCGGCGACTCGACCACCGCCGACACCACCCGCCCGAACCGCAGCGCGATGACGAGCACGACGATCAGCAGGCCGACGGCGATCGCCACCGTCCGCAGGCCGGCGACCAGGCCGAGCGCGGCGAGCGCCGCGGTGGTGATCGGCAGGTAGAGGGCCATCGCCAGGTCCTCCATGACGAGCACGGAGAGCACCGCCGGGGTCTCCCGGTTGCCCAGCCGGCCCAGCTCCTCGAGGACCTTCGCGACGATCCCGGACGACGACACCCACGTGACGCCGGCCATCGCGAGCGCGCCCAGGGGACCCCAGCCGAGGATCAGCGCCGTGATCGCCCCGGGCGCGGCGTTGAGGACCATGTCGACGATTCCGGCCAGCCAGGACCGCCGCAGGCCGCCGACCAGGTCGGAGGCGGAGTACTCGAGACCGAGGAGCAGGAGCAGGAGGACGACGCCGACCTCGCTCGCCACGCCCGTGAACGGCTCGATGCCCTCGAGCGGCAGCACGCCGCCCACACCGAAGGCGAGCCCACCGAGCAGGTAGAGCGGCACCGGGGAGATGCCGAGGCGCCCGGCGATGCGCCCGAGGATGCCGAGCCCGAAGAAGAGCGCGCCCAGCTCGATGAGCGAGAGGGCGGTCGTGTGCACGAGTGGGGTTCAGCCGGCCTCGAGGATCGCCGCGGCCTGGCCGAGCCCCTCACCGGTGCCGACGACGACCACGAGGTCGCCGGCACGGAACACGAACTCCGGACCCGGCGACGGCGAGACGACGTGGTCGCGGACGACGGCGACGATCGACGTGCTGGTGCGCGTGCGCATCGCGGTGTCGCCCAGGGTGCGGCCGTCGTACGGCGAGCCGGCGCCGACGGGGAACTGCGCGGTGCTGATGCCCTCGACCTCGCGCTGCTGGTCCTGCAGCTGCGCGACGAGGTTCGGCGCGCCGAGCAGCGTGCCCAGCGTCTGGCCTTCGGCGTCGGTGAGCCCCACCGAGGCGCTGCACGAATCCGGATCCTCCCGGCCGGACACCAGCAGCTCGCGGTGCCCGTCGCGGTGCGTCAGCACCCCGATGCGGCGTCCCGACGTCGTCGCGAACTCCTGCTTCGTGCCGATCCCGGGCAGACGGGTGACCTCGACGTCCACACACCCAGCCTACGAGGTGCGAGCGTCGCGAGCCGGGGGCGGGGCAGTGGCGGCACCCGTGCCGCGGGCGTTGAGTGTTGTGGGAGAACCGTGTCCTGAGGACACGGTCGTTCTCCTTGCCTACGGGAGGTGGGAGGGCGACTGACTAATCGTTCGCGTGCAGGGCGGCGTTCAGCTCCACCTTCGCGCCTTCGGTGCGCGGGAGGCCGTGTACGGCGCCGGTGACCGAGTCGCGGCGCAGGAGCAGCCCCGAGCGCCCGGACAGCTCGGCCGCCTTGACCACCGCTCCGTCCTCGAGGGTCACGCGGGTGCCGGCGGTGACGTAGAGCCCGGCCTCGACGACGCAGTCGTCGCCGAGCGAGATCCCGATGCCGGCGTTGGCGCCGAGCAGGCAGCGCTCGCCGATCGAGATGACCTCCTTGCCGCCCCCGGAGAGCGTCCCCATGATCGACGCGCCACCGCCGACGTCGGACCCGTCGCCGACCACCACGCCGCCGGAGATGCGCCCCTCGACCATCGAGGTGCCGAGCGTCCCGGCGTTGAAGTTGACGAAGCCCTCGTGCATCACGGTGGTGCCGGACGCGAGGTGCGCGCCGAGGCGTACGCGGTCGGCGTCGCCGATGCGCACGCCGGACGGGATGACGTAGTCGACCATGCGCGGGAACTTGTCGACCGCGTACACGGTGACCGGCCCGCGGGCGCGCAACCGGGCGCGGACCCGCTCGAACTCCGGGACCGGGCACGGCCCGTGATTGGTCCAGACGACGTTCGCCAGCAGCCCGAACGCGCCGGTGAGGTCCACGCCGTGCGGGGTCACGAGACGGTGCGAGAGCAGGTGCAGCCGCAGGTAGACGTCGTAGGCCGACGCGGGCGGGCCCGTGAGGTCGGCGACGGTGCGCACGGCGACGACCTCGACGCCGCGGTCCTCGTCGGGGCCCAGCGCCTCGACCAGGGAGGGCTCGAGATCGCCGGCGGGCACCATGACCGTGCCCGGCTCCTCGGCCATCCCGTCGGCTGCGCCATCGAGATCACCGGCGAGCTCGGGCAGCGGGTACCAGGTGTCGAGGACGGTGCCGTCGGCGGCCACGGTGGCGAGGCCGACACCGACGGCTCGGGAGGAACGCGGGGCGGCGGGGGTGCTCATCGTCCGCCAGGCTATCGGGCGTGGCTGACGCCGGTACCGAGCGCGGGGTGGCCCGGGTCGCCACGGCGACGACGCTCCTCGCCGCCGCCTCCGGCGTCGTCGACCTGTGGGCCGTGACGAGCCTCGGCGGCCCGTTCGCGGGCGTCGTCACCGGCAACCTCGTCACCGTGGGCGGCGCGGCCGGGAGGGGTGACGCGACGGTGCTGTGGCCGCCGCTGATCGCGGTGCTCGGGTTCGCCCTCGGTGCGGCGGCCTGGGCGTCCGCCTGGCGCCGCAGGCCCGCCGCGGTCGCGCGGCCGCTGAGCGCCGAGCTCGTCCTGCTCGCCGCCCTCGCCGTCGCATGGGGCGTGACCGGGACGGCGCCGCAGGGGGCGACGGTGCTCGTGATGTTGGGCGTCGCCGCGGTCGCGATGGGCGCCCAGAGCAGCACGGCGTTGCGGCTCGGGGAGTCGACGACCTACCTGACCGGCACCCTCACCGGCGCGATGGTCGCCCTCGTCACGGGCGGCTCGCGGCGCCGGGTGGCGGGGCTGCGGCAGCTCGCCGCGCTGGTCGTGGGGGCGGCGGTGGCGGCGGTCCTGCTCGGCGTCCTGCGCTGGGCGGTCCCGGTGCTCGCCGTGCTCCTGGTGGTCGCGGCGCTCGCCGTCCTGGGACGTCCGGCGCACACACCTCGCACAGCAGACCGCACACCCGGTTAGCCTCGCGCGTCGTGAGCGCTCCACCCGTGACCCTCGACCTGCTCGCCGACCCCGTCACGCTGACCGCGGCCCTGGTCGACGTGCCGAGCGTGTCCGGCGACGAGCGAGCACTGGCCGACGCGGTCCAGGCGGCGCTGGCGGTCCAGGCGCCCCACCTCGAGATCCTGCGCTCCGGGGACGCGGTGCTGGCGCGCACGCGGCTCGGCCGGGACCGCCGCGTGCTGCTGGCCGGGCACCTGGACACGGTGCCGATCGCCGACAACCTGCCGTCGCGGCGCGAGGGCGGGACGCTGTACGGCTGCGGGACGAGCGACATGAAGTCCGGGGTCGCGGTGATGACGCACCTCGCCGCCGCCGTCCGCGAGCCCGCGCACGACGTCACGCTCGTGCTCTACGACTGCGAGGAGATCGAGTCGGCGCGCAACGGGCTCGGCCGGCTCGAGCGCGAGCACCGCGATTGGCTCGACGCCGACCTCGCGCTGCTCGGCGAGCCCACGTCCGGGCAGGTCGAGGCGGGGTGCCAGGGCACGCTGCGGGTCGTGGTGACGACGACCGGGCGCCGGGCGCACTCGGCGCGGTCGTGGCTGGGGGAGAACGCGATCCACGCCGCCGCGCCGGTGCTCGCGCGGCTGGCGGACTACACCGCCCGGGACGTCGACATCGACGGCTGCGTCTACCGCGAGGGCCTGCAGGCGGTCCGGATCGCGGGCGGCGTCGCCGGCAACGTCGTGCCCGACGTGTGCGAGGTGACGATCAACTTCCGCTTCGCGCCCGACCGGTCGCTCGACGACGCCCGCGAGCACGTGGCCGGGGTGCTCGACGGCTTCGACCTCGTCGAGACCGACGCCGCCCCGGGCGCGCTGCCCGGCCTCGCCGCGCCGGCCGCCGCCGACTTCGTCGCCGCGACGGGGACGACGCCGGTGGCCAAGTACGGCTGGACCGACGTCGCCCGCTTCGCCGCCCTCGGGATCCCGGCGCTGAACTTCGGCCCCGGTGACCCGAACCTCGCGCACACCCGCGAGGAGTCGGTGCCGGTCGAGGCCGTCACCGCCGCCTGCGACGTGCTGCGCGGGTACCTGACGCGCGGCTGACCGCGCGTTCCGGAACCGCGCGAAGGGCACCTTCGGCCGGATAGAGCGGCGACCGGTGCCCTTCGCCAGAACGGCTCGCTCAGACCGCGTTGACCTCGTGGCGCCCGGCGACGATCTGCCGGGTGACGGTCGCGACGCGCTGGCCGGCGTACTGCGTCGCCTGGCGCGTGTCGTCCGAGATCGGGATCGAGCCCTGGCCGTCGACGTGCGACGGGCCGTAGGGGTTCCCGGTCGTGAACTGGATCGGGTCGGTGTAACCCGGGGTCACGAGGATGCCGCCGAAGTGGTGGATCGTGTTGTAGAGCGCGAGCAGCGTCGACTCCTGGCCGCCGTGGGCGGTCGAGGTCGAGGTGAACCCGGAGTAGACCTTGTCGGCGAGCTGGCCCTGCGCCCACTGCGGGCCGAGGGTGTCGATGAACTGCTTGAGCTGCGCGGTGACGTTGCCGTAGCGGGTCGGCGTGCCGAACACGACGGCGTCGGCCCACAGCACGTCGTCGGCCGTGGCCTCGGGGACGTCCTTCGTCGCCTCGGCGTGCTGCGCCCAGGCCTCGTTCGCGGCGATCGCCTCGGGCGGCGCCAGCTCGTGCACCTTGCGGATCCGCACCTCGGCGCCCGCGTTCTCCAGGCCCTTCGCGTAGTCCTGGGCCATCGCGTGGATCGTGCCCGTGGAGCTGTAGTAGATGATCGCGACCTTCGGGGTGACCGTGGCCATGGGGAGCCTCCAGGAGGGTAGTTGTCGGTTCAACTTCGGGTGCCACGCCCTGTCCCGCCCGAAACCGCGGCCGTCATGCCGCCCGTCACCCCACGGACCGGCCCCGTTCGTGGGGTGCTCCTAGGCTCGGCGGCATGCTCCACGACGACCCGGCCGGCCGGGATGCCACCGCCCCGCGCCCGACCACCATCGACCGCCGCCGACCCGAGCACCGGGACCCGGCGCGTCTGTCGTCGACCACCGACCAGCGCCTGCTCGACTCCCGCGGGCCGGTCGACTGGGTGCACTCCGACGCCTGGCGCCTCCAGCGCATCCAGGCCGAGTTCGTCGAGGGCTTCAGCGTGCTCGCCGAGATCCCGCGGGCGGTCACGGTCTTCGGCTCCGCGCGCACGCCGACCGACCACCCCGAGTACGCCCGCGGGGTCGAGCTGGGCGCCGCGCTGGCGCACGCCGGCTACGCGGTGATCACCGGCGGGGGCCCGGGCGTCATGGAGGCGGCCAACCGCGGCGCGTCCGAGGCGGGCGGCCTGTCCGTCGGCCTGGGCATCGAGCTGCCGTTCGAGCAGGGCCTGAACCCCTGGGTCGACCTCGGCGTCGGGTTCCGTTACTTCTTCGCCCGCAAGACGATGTTCGTCAAGTACGCGCAGGCCTTCGTCTGCCTGCCGGGCGGCTTCGGCACGCTGGACGAGCTGTTCGAGGCGCTCGTGCTCGTGCAGACCGGCAAGGTCACCCGCTTCCCGGTCGTCCTGCTCGGACGCGACTACTGGGGCGGGCTGCTCGAGTGGCTCGCCGGCCCGGCGCTGTCCGCCGGCACCATCAGCCGGCGCGACGTCGACCTCATCCACCTGACCGACGACATCGACGAGGTCGTGACCATCGTCGAGGAGGGCTTCCGCGAGGCGGTGGGTACGTGAGCGACGCGCTCGCCGTCTGCGTGTTCTGCGCCTCCGGGCCCGTGCCCGAGGACGCCGTCGCGCTCGCCGCCGAGGTCGGCACGGCGATCGCCGCGCGGGGCTGGAGCCTGGTCTCCGGCGGCGGGCGGGTGTCGATGATGGGCGCGGTGGCCCGAGGCGCGCGCGAGGGCGGCGCCCGCACCGTCGGCGTCATCCCCGAGGCCCTCGTGGCGCACGAGGTCGCCGACGACGAGGCCGACGACCTGGTGGTGGTGCCCGACATGCGCACCCGCAAGGGCGAGATGGACGCGCGCAGCGACGCGGTCCTCGCCCTGCCCGGCGGGCTCGGGACGCTCGAGGAGCTCTTCGAGGCGTGGACCTCGCGGTCGCTGCGGATGCACGACAAGCCCGTCGTCGTGCTCGACCCCGACGGCCACTACGACCCCCTGTTCGCCTGGCTCGAGGGCCTGCGCGGCACGGGCTACGTCTCGGAGCGCGGCATGGCGGGCGTCGTGCGGACGAGCACGATCGAGGACGCGCTCGACGCCGTCGGTGCCGGTCAGCGCACGTAGCGGACCAGCAGCGTGCTGTCGTCGACGAGCAGCGACGCGACCTCGAACGCCGCCGGGGGAGTGAGGGCCGCGGCGCCGGAGGCCACCCGCGCCGCGCGGCCCGCCACGGCCAGCGGGGCGATGCTCAGCCGGAATCTCGTCGACGAGGCCGCGGGCGAGCAGGCTGCCGACGAGCCCGGGCCCGCCCTCGCAGTCGATGCGCCGCAGGCCCGCGTCGGCGAGCTGCCGGAGCGCGTCGGCGAGGTCCACCTCGTCCTCGCCGGCCAGCAGGACGCGCGCACCCGCGTCCTGCCAGGCGTGTCGCCGCTCCTCGGGGGCGGTCGCGCAGGTGACCACGATCGACGGGACTTCGACGTCGGTGACGCTCGTGGCGTCGGCGGGCAGCGACGCCCCCGACGTGACGAGGGCGAGCGGCGCGACGGTCGACAGCCCGTGCCGCGCGCGGCGCGCGGTGGTCGTGGCGTCGGGCCGCAGGCCCGGGTAATCCTCGGCGACGGCCGTCCCCGCCCCGAGCAGGACCACGTCGGCCAGGTCGTGCCCGAGCGCGAACACCCGCCGGTCGGCCGAGGTGGACAGGCCGGCGGACGTCCCCTCGACCTCGATGCCGCCGTCGAGGGAGCTGACGAAGTTGACCGCGAGCCAGTGGTCGCGATCGCCCGGGTACGTGTAGAGCTCCTCGAGCGCGTCCTCGTCGAGATCCCGCGCGGGCAGCGGCCAGACCTGCTGCATCAGCTCATCCAGCGCTCGGCGCGGGACGGCGGCCGGTGCCCGGCGATGCTCGCCACCATCTCCAGCGTCTGGCGGGTCTCCTCCACCTGGTGCACCCGCACCATGCTCACCCCCGCCTGCGCGGCGAGGGCCGTGGCGGCGAGCGTGCCGGTCAGCCGCCCGTCGAGGGGCACGTCGAGCGTCTCGCCGACGACCCCCTTGTTCGACATCGCGAGCAGGACCGGTATCCCGGTGGCGATGAGCTGCGGCAGGCCGCGCAGGACCTCGAGGCTCTGCAGGGTGTTCTTCCCGAAGTCGATGGTCGGGTCGAGCAGGAGGCCCTCGGCGGGGACCCCGGCGGCGATCGCGCGCTCGGCGAGGGCCGTGGTGTCGTCGATGACCGAGGCGACGACGTCGGTGTAGGTGGGCCGCACCGGGTCGGTGCGCGGCGTCAGGCCGCCGGTGTGGGCGCAGACGTACCCGGCCCCGTGGGCGGCGGTGGCGGGCAGGATGTCCGGGTCCCAGCCGGCCCAGCTGTCGTTGACCAGGTCGGCGCCGGCGGCGAGGCACGCGTCGGCGACCTCGGCGCGGTAGGTGTCTATGCTGATCACGAGGTCGGGGAACCGCTCCCGGGCCCAGCGCAGGGTGGGCACCACCCGGTCGAGCTCCTCCGCGACGGAGACGTCCTGACCGGGGCTCGCGGGGACACCGCCGAGGTCCACGACGTCCGCGCCGGCGGCGACGGCGTCGCCGATGGCGGCCTGCGCCGCCTCCGGTGCCCACGTGGCGCCGTTGTCGTAGAACGAATCCGGGGTGCGGTTGACGATCGCCATGATCAGGACGCGGTCCCGGCTCAGACGCCGGCCGCGGATCACCATCTGCGTCGGTGCGGACGCCCCGGCCACGGCGTTCACCACCCGGCCACCGTCCCCACGCCGCGGGCCACGTCCCGGTGCTCGGTCACCATGCGGCCTTGATACACGATCTCCCCGGCACGCTCAGGACCGTCGGTGAGGGACGCCACCGAGCAGTGGTTCCCGCGGCGGACGTGGGCCCGCCCGACGTGGACCGCGGCGGAGCTGACCGCGGCCCGTGCCGGACGGACGGTGTCGGTGGTCCTGCCGGCGCTCGACGAGGAGGCGACGGTGGGTGGCGTGGTCGCCGCCGTGCGGCCCCTGCTCGGCACGCTGGTCGACGAGATCGTCGTCGTCGACTCCGGGTCCACCGACGCCACTGCCGCCCGTGCCCGCGCGGCCGGGGCCCGCGTCGTCCCGCGCGACGCCGTGCTGCCCGAGGTCCCGGTCCGACCCGGCAAGGGCGAGGTGCTGTGGCGCTCGCTCGCGGCCACGTCGGGCGACCTGGTGGTCTTCCTCGACTCCGACCTCGTCGACCTCGGCCCCGACTTCGTCGTGAACCTGCTCGGCCCGCTGCTGACCGTCGACGGCGTGGCGCTGGTCAAGGGCTTCTACCACCGGCCCCTGAGGCTTCCGTTGTCCGGGATGGCCGACGCCGACGCGGCGCTCACCGGCGGCGGCCGGGTCACCGAGCTGACCGCCCGCCCCGCCCTCGCCGCCCTGCGCCCCGAGCTCTCCGGCGTCGTCCAGCCCCTCGGCGGGGAGTACGCCGCGACCCGCGAGCTGCTCGAGTCGCTGCCCTTCGCCGCGGGCTACGGCGTCGAGATCGGCCTGCTCCTCGACACCCACACCACGCGCGGGCTCGACGCGATCGCCCAGGTCGATCTCGGCGTGCGCAAGCACCGCCACCGCAGCCTGCGGGCCCTGGGCGCCACGGCGGCCGAGGTGCTCGACGCCGTGCTGCGCCGCTGCGTCCGCGGGCACCCGGGTGCGGACCCGCTGACGCAGTTCGTGCCCGTCGACGGCGATTGGCTGCCCGACGAGCAGGCCGTCGCCACCGCGGACCGCCCGCCGCTCGCGACACAGCGGGCCACCGGGAGCTGACGGAGAGCATCGGTCGGCACCCCTACGATCGAGGGCCATGGGCAGCGCGCTGGTGTACGTCATCGTGGTGGGCCTCGTGGCCGCCGCGGTCTACCTGCTGGCGGCCTTCGTCTTCGGCCGGGGCGAGGAGCTCGCCCCGATGCCGCCCGGCGCGACCCCCACGCGGCTGCCCGCCCGCGACCTCACCGCGGGCGACGTGCGCGACCTGCGCTTCCAGCAGGCCCTGCGCGGCTACAAGTGCAGCGAGGTCGACTGGGCGCTCGAGCGTCTCGCGGCCGAGGTCGACGCCCTGCGCGCCCGCATCGAGGCGATGGAGACCGACGGCGAGACGCCCGCGGCGGCGCTCAACGGGCACGCCGACCCGGGGAGCGACCTGGCCGACCCGTCGCCCACTGACCCGACCGTGACCGGCCGGGACGCGCCCGGCCCGGCGCAGGCTGCGTCACAAGAGGCGTCGTCCGGTGCCGGGCGGGGAATGTCCGGCGTCGACGGCCCCGGACGCTGATGCGGGTCCCGACACGGCGACAGCACGCGGAAGGAACGCCGGATGGCGCGACGGGAGATCACGGTGTCGGTCGACGTCGACGCACCGGTCGAGACGGTGTGGGGCGAGGTCACCGACTGGGAGTCCCAGGGTGAGTGGATGCTCGGCACCGCCGTGAAGGTCACCCGCGGCGACGGCACGAGCGTCGGCTCGGAGCTCGCCGCGACCACCGGCGTCGGGCCCCTCGGCGTCACCGACACGATGGAGATCGTCGGCTGGGACCCGCCGCACCGGGCCACCGTCCGCCACACCGGCCGGGTCGTGCGCGGCAGCGGCGTGTTCACCGTCCTGGAGCGCCGCACCGACGACGGCCGCGAGGCGTCGACGTTCGTGTGGAGCGAGCAGCTGGACCTGCCGCTCGGCGCTCTCGGGGCGCTGGGGTGGCCGGTGGTCAAGCCGGCCTTCGCCTGGGGCGTCAAGCGCTCGCTCGACGTCCTGGCGCGCCGGTGCGAGGAGAGCTGGTCGCGGTGAGCGCGCCGTGACCGCGGCCGTCGCCGGTGACGACGGGGTCGGCCGCTGCCCGTGGGGCGCGGGTAGCGAGCTGCTCGGCGAGTACCACGACCGCGAGTGGGGCCGGGTGCTCCACGGCGGCGACGCGCTCTACGAGCGGATCAGCCTCGAGGCGTTCCAGTCCGGGCTCTCCTGGTTGATCGTGCTGCGCAAGCGCCCCGCGTTCCGGGAGGCGTTCGCCGGGTTCGACCCCGAGGCCGTCGCCCGCTTCGACGAGACCGACACCGCACGCCTGCTCGCCGACGCGGGCATCGTGCGCAACCGCGCCAAGATCGAGGCGACGGTGGTAAACGCCCGCGCCGTCCTGGCCCTGGCCGACCGCGACGAGGACCTCGACACCCTGCTCTGGTCGTTCGCCCCACCCCCGCGGGAGCAGCCGCCGACCGGCCTCGACGACGTCCCCGCGACCACCCCCGCGTCGACCGCGATGGCGAAGGCGCTGCGGGCCCGCGGCTTCCGGTTCGTGGGTCCGACGACCTGCTACGCGCTCATGCAGGCGACCGGGATGGTCGACGACCACGTGGCCGGATGCTTCCGCGCAATCGGCGCTCCGGAGGTCTGACCGGCCGTGTGACCGGGGCGGACACGCCCGGATGATCGCTCCGGTGTCGTGCCGGTCGGTCGCATGGTGAAGAATCGTCGCCTGTCACACGGCGCTCGCTCTCCGGACGCCCACGCGGGCGACGCGGGGAACGGGAACGACGCAGCTCGCGGAGGGAGCACGCTATGGCGGCCATGAAGCCCCGGACCGGAGACGGTCCCCTCGAGGTCACCAAGGAGGGGCGCGGCATCGTGATGCGCGTGCCGCTCGAAGGTGGGGGGCGCCTCGTCGTCGAGATGACGGCGGACGAGGCGGGCGACCTGCGAGAGGCTCTGACGGGCGTGGTCGGCTGAGCACCGCGACCGCCGGGCGGGATGACGTGACCGGGGACGCACCCTTCGCGTCCCCGGCCCTGCCCACCCCGCTCGCCACGCTGACCACCGCGGTCCCGGACGGCCCGGTCGCCGTCCTGCGGTGGCGCCGACGCGACGGCGCGAACGGCACGGACGGGTCCGATGGCACCTCCGACGGGACGACCCGGGACACCTCCGACGACGAGGCCGACGACGGCGCCGGGGCGGTCGAGGGCGCGCCTCCGGGCTGGCGCCCGTCGGCAGGCTCCGTCGCGGCACTCCCCGGCCCGGCCCCCGCGCAGTGGCTGGTGGGTGTCGGCGAGGGTCGTCCGCGCGACTGGCGCGCCGCCGGGGCCGCCGCCGTGCGCGCGCTGCGGGACGCCCCGGGCGCGGCCGTGGGTGCCGGTGACGGGCCCCGGGCGGCGACCCTGGCCCCCGCGCGCCCCGAGGACCTCCCCGGGACCGCCGACGACTGGGCGTCTTTGGCGCTCGGCGTCGTCCTGGGCTCGCACCGGTTCGCGATCCGCTCCGAGGCCCCGCCCCGCCTGTCGGTGCACCTCGACGTGCCCGCCGATCACCACGGCACCGTCGAGCGGGCCGTCGAGCTCGCCACGGCCACGGCGCGCGCCCGCGACCTCGCCGACACGCCGTCGGGCACCAAGTCGCCGGACTGGTTCGCCACGACCGCGACCGACCTCGTCGCCGACGCCCGGGGCCTCGAGGTGACGGTCCGCGACGAGGCCTGGCTCGCCGAGCACGGGTTCGGCGGCGTCCTCGCCGTCGGCGGTGGCTCGTCGCGCCCGCCGCGCTTCCTCGAGCTGCGCTGGTCACCGGCGGACGCGTCTCCGGCTGCGGGTCACGTCGTCCTGGTCGGCAAGGGGATCACGTTCGACACCGGCGGCATCTCGATCAAGCCGAACGCCGGCATGGCGGACATGCGCACCGACTGCTCCGGCGGCGCCGCCGTGGTCGCCGCGATGCGGGCGGTGGCCCGACTGGGCGTCCCGGTCCGGGTCACCGGCCTCGTGCCGCTGGCCGAGAACCACGTGTCCGGCTCGGCCTACCGGCCCGGGGACGTCGTGCGGCACCGCGGGGGCACCACGTCGGAGGTCACCAACACCGACGCCGAGGGCCGCATGGTGCTCGCGGACGCCATCGCGTTCGCGCTCGAGGAGCTCGCGCCCGACGTTGTCGTGGACGTCGCGACCCTCACGGGAGCGATGAAGGTCGCGCTCGGCGTGCGCACCGGCGGCGTGTTCGCGAGCTCGCCCGACCTGCGCACCGCGATCGTCGACGCCGGCGCCGCCGTCGGCGAGGCGTGGTGGCCGATGCCGCTGTCGGCGCACCTGGACACCGACGTCGACTCGACGATCGCCGACGTCCGGCAGGCCCCACCCGGCCCCGGCGGCATCGCCGCGGCCCTGTTCCTGCGCCGGTTCACCGACGGGCGGCCGTGGGTGCACCTCGACATCGCCGGCCCGGCGCGCTGCGACTCCCCGCACGAGGAGGTCGCCAAGGGCGCCACGGGCTTCGCCACCCGGACGCTGGTCGAGTTCTGTGCGGGGCGAGGGGCCTCCGGCCCACGTGAGTGATCCGGGTCGTCCCGGCGACACGGATCCCTCACGTGGGCGGAGCCCCTCCTAGCGTCGCGCCGCGCAGAGCAGGCCCTCGGCCACCGGGAGCAGCAGCGGGACGAGGCGCTCGTCCTCGCGCACGGCCCGCACCGTCTCGCGCAGCGCGCCGGCGACGGCCTCGCGGCGGACCGGGTCGGCGACGCGGCCCTGCCAGAGCACGTCGTCGAGCACGACCACCCCGCCCGGGCGGAGCAGGCGCAGCGAGGCCTCGAGGTCGCGGGGGAAGTCGGTGGTGACGCCGTCGACGACGACGAGGTCGTACCCGCCGTCGGAGAGCTTCGGCAGCACCTGCCGCGACGACCCGGTGATCATCCGCACCCGGCCGGGCCCGAAGCCCGCCTCGGCGCACGCCGCCCGGGCCCGGGCCTGCCGGCCGCCGTCGGTGTCGATGCTCGTGAGCAGGCCGTCGGCGGGCATCCCGCGCAGCAGGGCCACGGTCCCGACGCCGAGCCCGGTGCCGATCTCCACGACGGCGCGCGCCCGCGACGATGTCGCGAGGAAGGTCAGCGCGGCCGCCGTGGCCGGCGCGACGGCGACGACGCCCTCGGCCACCGACTGCTCGCGCAGGCCGGCGAGCAGGGGGTCCTCGGCGAGGAAGGCCTCGGCGCGCTCGGCGATCCGGGAGCCCGCGCGGACGGCCGCGGTCGCCGCGGCCTCGCCCGCTCCGTCGCCGTCGGTCGCCGTACCGTTCGCCGCAGGGTTGTCACGCCGCACCGCCCGCAGCGCGCGGGGCGTGCCGCGCACGCCTCCACCGCGCCCCCCGGGGCGCCCCGTCGCCATCCGAGCAGGCTAGATCGTCCGGGCGGCGCCGACGGCGTGCCGCGCCGACCCGCCGCTCACCCGGTCGGGCCAGGGGTGTGACGAGCAACCACGAGCAACTCCCAGGATCCTCAGCCGTCTCTCAGCCCGACCTCACGTCCGTGACATGAGGGACCGCCATGGTGGTAGCAGGTCGCCGGATCCCCCGACCGGTACCGCCAGGACGAGCCGAGGAGCACGCACCCCGATGCCCGACCGCCCCGCCACCGCGGTCCTCGACCGCCCCGTCGAGACCGTCGCCGACGTCGAGTCGGCCTCCGACCACGCCGGCGAGGGCGAGGTCTGGGTTCCCCCGACGTGGGACGACGTCGTACGCCAGCACGCCGACCGCGTCTACCGGCTGGCCTTCCGTCTCACCGGCGACGCCCACGACGCCGAGGACCTCACGCAGGAGACGTTCATCCGCGTGTTCCGCTCGCTCGCCGGCTACAAGCCCGGGACGTTCGAGGGCTGGCTGCACCGCATCACGACCAACCTCTTCCTCGACATGGTGCGTCGCCGCGCCCGCCTGCGGATGGAGGGCCTGCCCGAGGACACCGACCGCCTCCCCGGAGGCGACCCGAGCCCCGAGCAGGTGTGGTCCGACGCCCACCTCGACCCCGATCTGCAGGCCGCGCTCGACGCCCTGGCGCCCGAGTTCCGCGCCGCCGTCGTGCTCTGTGACGTCGAAGGACTGTCGTACGAGGAGATCGCGGCGACGCTGGGTGTCAAACTGGGGACCGTGAGGAGTCGCATCCACCGCGGGCGCCAGGCGCTGCGCGCGTCGCTCGAGTCCCGCGCCGCCGAGCGCGTCGCCGCCGTCCCCGTCGGGGGCCCCGCATGATCTCGGGGCGCTCCGGGTGGTCCGGCTGGTCGGAGCGGTTCACCGAGTCCGGGCACCTCGCCCTCGACGCGGTCGTCGCGTTCGTCGACGAGGAGCTCCCGGCCGGCCCGGCGCACCGCGCGGCCGCGCACGTGGACCGCTGCCTGACCTGTGCCGCGGAGGTCGCCGCCCAGCGGCAGGCCCGGCGCCGGGTGCGCGCCGCGGGCGATCCGTGCGTACCGAGCTCCCTGTTCAGCACCCTGTGCTCGATCCCGGACGCCGCGCCGCTGCCCGGCGCGCCCGCGGGTCTCGCCGTGGCCGCGGACGGCACGCTCGTCGTGCCCGCGCAGGCCGGGCGCACCGCCGACACCCCGGACACCGCGGACGTCACCAGCGGCGCCACGAAGAACGGCCGGTCCCGATGGGGTCGCCGACGCACGCTCGGTCTGCCCGTCGCCGTGAGCTCGGGTGTCGTCGTCGGCGCCGCGGCCCTCGCGGCGTTCGCCGGCCCGGCCGTGGTCGCGGGCGTCGCGCCGGCCACGCCCGGCAGCGTCGCGCCGCGGGTCACGCCCACCGCGGCCGCCGCTCAGCTCGCGGCCCGGGACACCGCCGACCGCGACTCCGCCCGCGATTCCGTCCGCCACGAGAGCCCGTCGCGCCCAGCGTCCGCACCGCACGGTCCGGGCGCCCCCTGACCCGTTCCTCCCGCGGCTGACCGGCCCTTCACCGCGCTGGTCGCACGCTGTGACGGTGTCGACGCAGGCCGCGCCCCGAGGCTCTACGGTGGTGGGGCGATGAGCACCACCCTTGAGCCCGGGACCCTCCCCGCCCACCGCTCGGGCAGCAGCGGCTACGCCGTCCGGTTTGTCCGGATCACCAGGGCGACCCGATGAGCGGCCCGACGGAGCCCCGCGGCGGCGCTGCACCGGAGACCGAGGCGGGTGGCGGCTCGGACGCCGAGGCCCCGACGAACGGTCACGCCACCAACGGCCACGCGTCGCCGACCGCGAACGGCCACACGGGCCACGGCTCGGGCAACGGCCACGGCTCGGGCAACGGCCACGGCTCGGGCCACGGCTCGGGCAACGGCCACGGCAACGGCCACCGGTCCGCCCCGGGGGAGCGCGAGCTGGCGGCGGTGTTCGGCCGCCCCGACGGCGTCCAGGGCGCGTTCGGGCCCGGCGCCAACGGCCACCCGGGCTCCCGTCCGGCCGGACGCCACGAGCCGCCGGCCCCGGCGCTGGTCTCCGCGTTCGGCCGCCCCGGCGCGAGCGACCGGTCCGCCGCGTCGCTGCAGCGCCCCGACCGCCCCGCCGACGCGGACCCCGACCGCCCCGACGACTTCTGGGACGACACGTCGCCCGCCGACCCGTGGCGCAACCCGGACGCCGCCGCCGAGCTCGGCGGCCCTGCGCTGCGCGAGTCGCACGGGAGCACCACTGAGCGGCCCGTCGGCCCTCGTCTCTCCGCACGCGAGCTGGTCCTCGGCCGCCGCGTGCAGCCCATGGCCCTGGCGCTGCTCGCCGTCGTCGCGCTCGTGCTCGGCGGGGTAGGGGGTGTCGTCGGCTGGGCGGTCGCGGGCGGTGCCGACCGTCTCGTCGACCCGGGTGCGTCGCTGACCCCGGTCTCGCCGGGGCGGGAGCGTCCGCCGGGCTCGGTCGCCGACGTGGCCGGCCGGGTCGCGCCGGCCGTGGTGTCCCTCGAGCTCCAGGCGGGGTCGAGCGGCGGCACCGGGTCGGGCGTCGTGCTCAGCCCCGACGGCTACATCGTCACCAACAACCACGTCGTCGAGCTCGCCGCCACCGACCCGCGCGCCACCCTCGAGGCCGTCTTCGCCTCGGGGCTGCGGGCGCCGGCGCGGGTGGTCGGGCGCGACCCGCAGACCGACGTCGCCGTCGTCAAGGTCGAGCTGGCCAACCCCGTGGTCGCCCAGCTCGGGCGCTCGTCGGACCTCCAGGTGGGCGACGGGGTCATCGCGATCGGGTCGCCGCTCGGCCTGGCCGGCACGGTCACCGAGGGCATCGTGAGCTCGGTGGACCGCCCGGTGCGCCTCGACGCCGAGTCCGCCGAGGCCAACCCCGTGATCGACGCCATCCAGACCGACGCGGCGATCAACCCGGGCAACTCCGGCGGCGCGCTCGTCGACACCTCGGGGGCCGTCGTCGGCATCAACACCGCGATCCGCACGCTGGGCGGCGGCGAGGGCGGGTCGATCGGGCTCGGGTTCGCCATCCCGATCGACGACGTCCGCGTCATCGCCGAATCGATCATCCGCACCGGGGGCTACACCCACAGCGACCTCGGGGTGAACGCGAAGTCGGTCACGGACGGCGCCTCGGACGGTGCGCAGGTGCTCAACGTGCGTCAGGGTGGACCCGCGTCGCGCGCCGGGCTGCTGGAGGGCGACGTGGTCCTGCGCGTGAACGACCGCCCGATCGCCTCGGCCGACGAGCTCGTCGTGGCCGTGCGGGAGCACCCGCCGGGCCAGGCGATCACCCTCGGCGTCGTGCGGCAGGGCCGTCCGCTGTCGCTGCAGGTCACGCTCTAGGGGGTGGGATGTTCGACAACATCGGCTGGCCCGAGCTGCTCGTCCTCGCCCTCGTCGGCCTGTTCGTCCTCGGGCCCGAGCGGCTCCCCGCCGCCGCGGCCTGGGTCGCGAACACCGTCCGGACGGTCCGCGACTACGCCACCGGCGCCCGCGACCAGCTGCGTTCCGAGCTCGGCCCCGAGTTCGAGGACCTGCGCAAGCCCCTCGAGGACCTGCGCTCGGTGCGCGATATCAACCCCCGCCGGGCCGTGCGCCAGCACCTGTTCACCGACCCGCCCGTCGACGGCACCTGGAGCGGCTCGACCGCGCCGGGCGTACCGGCCACCCCTTCCGCGCCGGACGTCCCGCCGGCCGCGGCCGCCGCTCCGGTGGCCCGTCGTGACGCGGACCGCCCCCTCGGGCCGGGCGAGATCGCCCCGCTGGACCCTGACGCGACCTGACGCGACCTGACGGGCCTTGACAGGGTTGCCTCGGGACCCTCGTGGCGCTCCTCACGGGGGTGAGCGGGGAGCCGATCGGGGCTCCGCTGTTAGCGTCGATCAGCGTGATCGTGCGTCAGGGCGAGCCGATGCGCCGGCGGGTGCTCGAGGCGGCCAGCCGCCTCGACAGCGACCCGCGGCTGCTCGCGGCCGTCGAGTGGACGCGCTCGTGGCTCCCGGGCGACCCGTTCTACGGCGATCCCCTCTCGACCGGTGACGACGCGGTCGGCCGCGTGGCCGCCCAGCTCGCCCCGCTGGCCGCGACGCGACCCAGCGTGCTGCGCGAGGTCGGCCTCACGGCGCTGCAGCTCTGGCAGGCCCACGCCGGGGTCGAGGAGCGGCCGGACGGCGAGGACGTCGTCGTGCTGTTCACCGACCTCGCGGGCTTCTCGGACTGGACGCTCGAGGTCGGCGACGACCTCGCCGTCACCGCGCTGCGACGGGTCGGCGCGGCCGTCGAGCCGCTGGTGCGCCGGCGGGGCCGGGTGGTCAAGCGCCTCGGCGACGGGCTGATGGCCGTCCACCCGACCGTGCAGGACGCCGTCGAGGTGGCGCTCGCGGCGCGCGACGCCGTCGAGGAGCTGGACGTCGACGGCCACCGTCTGCACCTGCGCGCCGGCGTGCACGTCGGCCGTCCCCAGCAGCTCGGCGGCGACTACTACGGGCGCGACGTCAATATCGCGGCCCGGATCACGGACGCGGCGGGCGCCGGCGAGGTGTGCGTCTCGAGCCCGACCCGCGCGCTCCTGGACGGCTCCTACGCGACGTTCCCGCTGAGCCGCCGACGGGGCAAGGGGGTGCCTCCGGACATCACCCCGTGGCGCGTCGGTCGCCGGAAGCCCGGGGAGCTTCCTGGCTGAGCGGGTTCGCCCGCATCCCGCCGGAGGGGTCGAGCCGCCCGAGGATGGCGGCGGCGACGCACGCCAGGGACTCGACGCCGTCGCAGTCCAGCGCGTCGAAGATGAGCCGGCGCACCTCCGCGGCGTGGCCGGGGGCGGTCTCGCGCACCTTCTCCATGCCGGCGTCGGTGAGCCGCGCGACGGTGACCCGGCCGCTCTCCGGCGAGGGCTCGCGGATCACCCAGCCCTGCTGCTCGAGCCGCGCGACCACGTGCGAGAGGCGCGAGAGCGACGAGTTGACCGTGGCGGCCAGCGCGCTCATCGGTAGCGTCCGGCCCGGCGTCTCGGAGAGCATCGCCAGCGTCAGGTAGGAGAACTGGGTCAGCCCGGCGTCGCGCTGGAGCTGGGCGTCGAGCGCCGCGGGCAGCAGCGTCATCACGGCGGCCGTGCGTCGCCAGGCCCGCTGCTCGTCGTCGTCCAGCCAAACCCCGTCGGTCATGGGGACCACATTACTTGATGCTTCAACTCTTCGCAGGTACTGTTCGGTGTTGAACGATCAACCACCGACTGGGAGCGTGCTGCCATGGACCCGTTCGCCACCGCCCACCCGGGAGCGGCGTTCGACGCCTTCGAGCCGGGCGCCCGCGAGCGCGCCGCCGGCCGCACGCCCTGGACCGCGCAGGACGGGCCGCTGCCCGCGCTCTACCTCAGCCACGGCGCCCCGCCGCTGTTCGACGACGCGGAGTGGATGACGCGCCTCGGCGAGTGGGCCGATCGGCTGCCGACACCGAAGGCGATCCTCATCGTGTCGGCGCACTGGGAGTCCGCGCCGCTGACGCTCACGAGCGCCGAGGCGAACACGCCGCTGGTGTACGACTTCGGCGGCTTCGCCGAGCGCTTCTACCGGATGACCTACGCGACGCCGGACGCCTCCGCGCTCGCCGCCCGCGTCGCCGCCACGCTGCCCGACGGCCAGCCGGCGCACGCGTCGCGCCGCGGGCTCGACCACGGCGCCTGGGTGCCGCTCAAGGTCATGTACCCGCTCGGCGACGTGCCCGTCCTGCAGATGAGCATGCCGACCGAGGACCCGGACCGCCTGCTCGCGATCGGCGCACGGCTGCGCGAGCTGCGCAGTGAGGGCGTGCTCGTCATCGGGTCGGGCTTCATGACCCACGGGCTGCCGTTCCTGTCGCGCGAGATGCTCGCCGGGCAGGAGACTCCGGGCTGGACGGGTGACTTCGACGCCTGGGCCGCCGAGGCCCTCGACCGCGGCGACCTCGAGACGCTGCACCGCTTCCGCGAGGCCCCGGGCATGCCCTACGCGCACCCGACGGCCGAGCACTTCGTGCCGCTGTTCGTCACCCTCGGCGCGGCCACCGACCCCGAGGCCCCGGTGACCACGACGATCGACGGCACCATGTGGGGCCTCTCCCGCCGGTCGCTGCAGGTGGCCTGAGGCTCGCCTCCCGTTGGAGCGAACGGCCTGTTCGCTGCTTCTAGGCGGACGAACTCCCCGTTCGTTCGCCGGGAAAGGGCTTGGCGACGGCCGGATGCCCGGAGCATGCTGACCCGGACCGGGGACGACCCCGGGCTCGGATTTCGAGGAGTGAACGCCATGGCGGCCCGCACGGGCGCCATGAGAGGCGCCGTCCGACGCACCGCCTGGTGACGCCGACCGGCTCGCGCTGAGTGCTGCGCACCAGGGTTCCTCGCCGCCGTCCCTTGACGGCGGCTCCTCGAAGGGCCTCCTCCAGTGCTCTCTGTGTCACCCTCATCCATCTCGACCCTGTCCCGCTACGGCTGGGACGACGCGTGGGAGCAGCTCGCTCTCGCGCACGACGGGGACGGTCGGCTGCCCGGCCGCATCGTCCGCGTCGACCGCGGCCGCGTCGACGTCCTCACCGACGGGGGCCGCGTGCGCGCCCGCTGTCCTGTCCCGCCCGCGGTGGGGGACTGGGTGCTCGTCGATCCCGGCAGTGATCCCCCGTCCGTGGCCGCCGTGCTGCCGCGCCGCACCGCCCTGGTGCGCGCCACCGTCTCGGGGCGGTCCGAGGCGCAGGTGCTCGCCGCCAACGTCGACACCGTGCTCGTCTCCGTCCCGTGCGAGGCCGGAGGGCGCGCCGGTCGCGTGGAGCGCCTGCTCGCCCTGGCCTGGGAGAGCGGGGCGACGCCGGTGGTGGTGCTGACCAAGACCGACCGGCTCGACGGGGTCGCCGACGCCGTCGCCGAGCTCGCCCTCTCGGCGCCCGGCGTCGAGGTCCTGGCCGTCAGCGCCGTGACCGGCGACGGCCTGGACGACGTGACGGCGGCCGCCCGAGGCACCACGGTGCTCGTCGGTCCCTCCGGGGCCGGCAAGTCGACGCTCGCCAACGCCATGATCGGCGAGGAGGCCCTGGCCGTCGGGGAGGTCCGCGCCTCCGACGGCAAGGGCCGCCACACGACGGTGCACCGGGAGCTCGTGCCCTTCGACGGCGGCGTCCTCGTCGACACGCCGGGCCTGCGGGCCGTCGGACTGATCGACGCCGCCGAGGGCATCGACAAGGCGTTCACCGACGTCGTCGAGCTCGCGGAGGACTGCCGCTTCGCCGACTGCGCGCACGACCGCGAGCCCGGGTGCGCGGTGCGGGCCGCGGTCGAGGCCCACGAGCTGCCGGAACGCCGGTGGGAGGCCTACCGCAAGCTCCTGCGCGAGGACGAGTGGGCGGCGGCGCGCACCGACGCCCGGCTCGCGGCGCAGCGTCGGGGTCGGTCGAAGACGATCACCAAGGCCCAGCGCGCCGCCTACCGCGAGCGTGGCCGCTGAGCCCCCGTGTGACGACACGAACGCGCCGTTCGCTGCTTCTAGCGCAGCGAACAGCGCGTTCGTTCCACAGAAGGCGAGCTACCGCCCCGCCGGCGAGATGTTCAGCGACATCCCCGCGAGCCCCCGGGAGCGCACCGAGAGCTTCTCGGCGATGGCGCGCAGGGCGGCGCCGGCGGGGGAGTCGGGCTGGGTGAGCACGAGCGGCATACCCGCGTCGCCGCCCTCGCGCAGGCGGGTGTCGATCGGGATCTGGCCCAGGAGCGGGACGTTGCCGCCGACGGACTTGGCCAGCGAGTCGGCCACCTTCTGGCCGCCGCCGGAGCCGAACAGGTCCATGCGGGACCCGTCGGGCATGTCCATCCACGACATGTTCTCGACGACGCCCGCGAGGCGCTGGCGGGTCTGCAGCGAGATCGCGCCGGCGCGCTCGGCGACCTCGGAGGCCGCCTGCTGCGGCGTGGTGACCACGAGCAGCTCGGCGCTCGGGACCAGCTGCGCGACGGAGATCGCGATGTCGCCGGTGCCCGGGGGCAGGTCGAGCAGCAGGATGTCGAGGTCGCCCCAGAACACGTCGGCGAGGAACTGCTGCAGCGCGCGGTGCAGCATCGGGCCACGCCAGACCACGGGGGTGTTGCCCGGGGTGAACATGCCGATCGAGATGACCTTCACGCCGTGGCTCTGCGGCGGGAGGATCATGTCGTCGACCTTGGTGGGCCGCTCGTCGGTGCCGAGCATGCGCGGCACGGAGTGCCCGTAGATGTCGGCGTCGACCACGCCGACGGACAGGCCGCGGTCCGCCATGGCGGCCGCCAGGTTCACGGTCACGGACGACTTGCCGACGCCGCCCTTGCCCGACGCCACGGCGTAGACGCGCGTCAGGGAGCCCGGCTGGGCGAACGGGATGACCGGCTCATCGGCGTCGCCGCGCACCGTCTTGCGGACCTCGCGGCGCTGCTCGTCGTTCATGACGTCGAGCTCGACCGACACCGCGGTGACACCGGAGACCGCCGACACCGCATTGGTCACCCGCGAGGTGATGGTGTCCTTCATCGGGCAGCCGGCAACGGTCAGGTAGACGGCCACCTCCACCTTGCCGTGGTCGAGGACGCGGATGTCCTTGACCATGCCCAGCTCGGTGATCGGCTTGTGGATCTCGGGATCCTCGACGCCGGCCAGTGCGGACCGGATCGCGTCGACGGACGGTGCTTCGGCCATCGGACCCTTCTCGACTTCTCGGACGGGGGGTCCCGGGGGAGTGCCCTGCGTCGGGACCGGGGGCGGAGGCTGCGTCAGGCTCTCTCGAGCGCGCCGAGCCCCCGTCGGCTCACCGCCATGCTACGTGCCGGTCCGGTCCGCGCTGTCCGGACCGGGCGCGTCCCACGTCACCCCGGGGTCACCGGCCCGTCACCGGCCGTTGCTGTGCGGCCCGCCGTCGGTGCTCGTCGCCCGTTCCGGTGCCCGCTCCGAGGTCCGCTCCGAGGTCCGCTCCAGGGCCCGCACGAGCGCCTGCTCGACGACGGTGCCCAGCTGCCGGTCCACGGCCCGGTCGACGGCCTTCGTGACCGCCTTCTCCAGGGCCTTGTCGCTCCTGCCGCCCCGGTCGTCGCGCCCGTCCCGGCCGCCGCGCGCCTGCTCGAGCTCGCCGCGCAGGTAGTCGCGGGTGACGACCTCGCCGAGCTGCAGGCGCATCGACGCCAGCTCGCGGGCCAGGTACTCGGTCTCGGCGGAGAGCCGGCCCGCCCGCGTGCGGTCCTCCTCGAGGGAGACGCGGTCGCGGTCGTCCTGGCGGTTCTGCGCCAGCAGGATCAGCGGCGCGGCGTAGGCGGCCTGGGTGGAGAAGGCCAGGTTGAGCAGGATGAAGGGGTAGGGGTCCCACTGCAGGCTGATCGCGAAGACGTTCAGCGTGATCCAGATCAGCACGATCACCGACTGCCACAGCAGGAACGTCCCCGTGCCCAGGAACCGGGCGAGGCGCTCCGCGACCTTGGCGAACCACTCCGCGTCCACGCCGAGGCGCAGGCGTCGCGTGCCGGCGGGCTGGTCGAGGCGCCGGCGGGTGCTGGGCTCAGGCATGGCCCCCACCCCGTGCCGCCGGTTCCGGGTCGGGGTGCGAGCGCCAGTCCTCGGGGAGCAGGTGGTCCAGGACGTCGTCGACGGTCACCGCGCCGACCAGGTGTCCCGCCTCGTCGATGACGGGACCGCAGACGAGGTTGTACGTCGCGAAGTACCGGGTCACCTCGGCCAGCGACGCCTCGGGGCCGAGCCGGGTGAGCTCGGAGTCGAGCACGCCCGCGACCAGGTCCGACGGCGCCTCGCGCAGCAGGCGCTGGGCGTGCACACAGCCCAGGTAGCGGCCGGTGGGGGTCGCCGACGGCGGCCGGGCGACGAACACCATCGAGGCCAGCGCCGGGGTGATGTCGGGGTTGCGGACGTGGGCGAGCGCCTCGGCGATCGTCGCCCCGGGCGCGAGCACGATCGGCTCCGGCGTCATGAGGCCGCCCGCGGTGTCCGACGAGTACGTCAGCAGGCGCCGCACCGGCTCGGACTCCTCGGGCTCCATGAGTCCGAGCAGCTCCTCGGACTCGGCGCCCGGGAGGTCGGCGAGCAGGTCGGCGGCGTCGTCGGGGTCCATCTCCTCGAGGACGTCGGCGGCGCGGTCGCTCGAAAGGTGGCGCAGCAGGTCCTGCTGCTCGGCCGACGGCAGCTCCTCGAGGATGTCGGCCAGGCGCCCGTCGCCGAGGCCGTCGGCGACGTCGTGGCGGCGCCGCTGCGGGAGGTCCATCAGCGCGTGGGCGATGTCGGCGGGCCGCATGTCCTCGAACGTGACCAGCAGCTGCTCGATGCCCTGCCCGGTCTCCGAGAGCGACAGGCCCGACACCGCGGCCCACGGCAGCACCTGCACCGGGCCCCGCCGTCCGAGCCGTCCGACCAGCTCGCGCACCGCCAGGCGCGTGACCAGCCAGTCGCGGCTGCGCTGGTGCTCCATGAGGACGTCGACGACCTGCGCGTCGGTGTCGTGGTCGACCACGCGGACGCGGGCGTCGAGCATCTCGCCGACGACGAGCACCTCGTTGGGGCGCTGGGCGAACGCCCGGAGGTTGACCTGCCCGGTGGCCAGCGTGACCGCAGCGGCGTCGACGGCGGTGACCCGCAGCATCGGCACGAAGATGCGGCGCCGCGAACCGACGCCGACGACCAGCCCGAGCACGCGCGGAGGCCGTGGACCCACGGCCACCGCGCACACCGCGTCGCGCACCCGGCCGATCCGTTCGCCGTCCGGTCCGAGGACGGGCAGCCCGACCATGCGGGCGACGAACACCCTGCTCATGGCGGTAGTCACCGGAGCAGGCTAACGGTCGGCACCTGCGGCGGGCTGTATCGAGTCGGATCCGCACACGGGTGAGAGGGTCGCCACCTCGGTCGATGCTGCGCCGTCGCGCGTGTCAGCATCGCCGCCAGTCACGTGGACATGGAGGTCAGCTACTCGTGAGTGTCGAGAACCGCCCCCGCCGGTCGTGTCTGGCGGTGCCCGGGTCGAGCCAGAAGTTCATCGACAAGGCCCGGACGCTGCCCGCCGACCAGATCTTCCTGGACCTCGAGGACGCCTGCGCACCGCTGGCGAAGCCCGGGGCCCGCAAGACGATCGTGGCCGCGCTGAACGAGGGCGGCTGGGAGGGCAAGACGCGCGTCGTGCGCGTCAACGACTGGACCACCGAGTGGACCTACCGCGACGTCACCGAGGTCGTGGAGGGCGCCGGGGCCAACCTCGACGCGATCATGCTGCCGAAGGTGCAGAACGCCGAGCAGGTCCACGCGCTGGACTTCCTGCTCACCCAGATCGAGAAGACCATGGGCTACGAGGTCGGCAGGATCGGCATCGAGGCCCAGATCGAGAACGCGATGGGCCTGACCAACGTCAACGCCATCGCCGCCGCCTCGCCGCGCAACGAGACCATCATCTTCGGCCCGGCCGACTTCATGGCCTCGATCAACATGAAGTCGCTGGTGGTCGGCGAGCAGCCCCCCGGCTACGACGTGGGCGACGCCTACCACTACATCCTCATGCAGATCCTCATGGCGGCCCGCGCCTACGACCTGCAGGCCATCGACGGCCCGTACCTGCAGATCCGCGACGTCGACGGCTTCCGTCGCGTCGCCGGCCGGTCGGCCGCCCTGGGCTTCGACGGCAAGTGGGTGCTGCACCCCGGCCAGATCGACGCCGCCAACGAGGTCTTCTCGCCCGACCAGGACGACTACGACCACGCCGAGAACATCCTCGACGCCTACGAGTACTTCACCTCCGAGGCCGGCGGGAAGAAGGGCTCGGCGATGATCGGCGACGAGATGATCGACGAGGCGTCCCGCAAGATGGCCCTCGTCATCGCGGGCAAGGGCCGCGCCGCCGGGATGACCCGTGGCGAGCGCTGGACCCCGCCGGAGAGCTGATCCTCGGTCATACTCGTCGGTAACCCCTCACGAGCAGGAGCACGACGCATGGCACGCCTCGCCCAGACCGCCGGTCTCACCGATGTGCAGCAGGAGATCCTGTCCACGGTCCGCGACTTCGTGGACAAGGAGATCATCCCGCACGCGCAGGAACTCGAGCACGCCGACGAGTACCCGCAGGAGATCGTCGACGGGATGAAGGAGATGGGCCTGTTCGGGCTCATGATCCCGGAGGAGTACGACGGTCTGGGCGAGTCGCTGCTGACCTACGCGCTCGTCGTCGAACAGATCGCCCGCGGGTGGATGAGCGTCTCGGGCGTCATCAACACCCACTTCATCGTCGCCTACATGCTGCGCCAGCACGGCACCGCGGAGCAGAAGGCGCACTACCTGCCGAAGATGGCGACCGGCGAGATCACCGGCTCGTTCTCGATGTCCGAGCCCGACCTCGGCTCCGACGTCGCCGCGATCAAGACCAGCGCGAAGGTCGACGGCGACGACTACGTCGTCAACGGCGCCAAGATGTGGCTGACCAACGGCGGCTCGTCGAACCTCACCGCGGTGCTGGTCAAGACCGACGAGGGCGCCGAGAAGCCCTACCAGAACCTGACGACGCTGCTGGTGGACAAGCCCCGCGGCTTCGGCGAGGTCGCCCAGGGGCTCTCGATCCCCGGCAAGATCGACAAGATGGGCTACAAGGGCGTCGACACCACCGAGATGGTGTTCGACGGCCACCGCATCCCGCAGAGCCAGGTGCTGGGCCACGCGCCGGGCAAGGGCTTCGCGCAGATGATGGACGGCGTCGAGGTCGGCCGCGTCAACGTCGCCGCGCGCGCCTGCGGCATCGCGATCCGCGCCTTCGAGCTCGGCATCGAGTACGCCCAGCAGCGCTCGACGTTCGGCAAGCCGATCGCCCAGCACCAGGCCATCGCGTTCAAGCTCGCCGAGATGGCCACCAAGGTCGAGGCGGCGCACCACATGATGGTCAACGCCGCGAGCCTCAAGGACCGCGGCGAGCGCAACGACGTCGAGGCCGGGATGGCCAAGATGCTCGCCTCCGAGTACTGCAAGGAGGTCACCGAGGAGTCGTTCCGCATCCACGGCGGCTACGGCTACTCGAAGGAGTACGAGATCGAGCGCCTCATGCGCGAGGCGCCGTTCCTGCTCATCGGCGAGGGCACCTCGGAGATCCAGAAGACGATCATCAGCCGCGGCCTGCTCAAGGACTACAAGCTGCGCTGATCACCGTCGCTGCACCGATCGGCGGTACCGTTTCGCGTCACAGTGCACCCGGCCCGGGCACTCCGGGGCCGGGTGCACCGTTGACACGAGTGAAGGACCGTCTGCGAAGGACAGCGAGGGAAGAGTCGTGACTGCGCCGTTCACCGGGAACCGCCCCGGCGCCCAGCCCGGGCTTCCGAACCTCCCCGAGCCGCCGTCGGGCTGGCCCGTGGGCTCCTACGCGAAGTACGAGGAGGCCCAGCGCGCCGTCGACCACCTGGCGGACAACGAGTTCCCCGTCGCCGACGTGACCATCGTCGGCGTCGACCTCATGCTCGTCGAGCGGGTCATCGGCCGCCTGACCTGGGGCCGCGTGCTGCTCACCGGCGCCGCGTCCGGCGCCTGGCTGGGGCTGTTCGTCGGCCTGGTGCTCTCGCTGCTCGCGCCCGTCGGCAGCGGGTTCGGGTCGATCCTCACCGGCCTGGTCATCGGCATCATCTTCGGCGTCGTGTCCGGGGCGATCACCTACGGCGCCTCCCGCGGCCGGCGGGACTTCACCTCGCAGAGCCAGATCGTGGCCGGGCGCTACGACGTCCTGTGCCAGCCCCGCAACGCCGAGAAGGCCCGGGACATGCTGAGCAAGCTGGCGCTGGGCACCGACACCTGATCGACGGCCGAGAGCTCAGAGCCAGCGGTTGCGGCGGAACGTCCGCCAGAGCACCGCGCAGATGGTCAGGATCACGAGGATCACCGCGGGGTAGCCGAACTCCCAGTGCAGCTCGGGCATGTAGTCGAAGTTCATGCCGTAGATGCCGGCGAGCATCGTCGGGACCGCGAGCAGGGCGGCGTAGGCGGTGATCTTGCGCATGTCGTTGTTCTGGCGCAGCGTGATCTTCGCGAGCACGGCGTCGACGAGGGTCGTGAGCAGCTCGTCGAACGACGCGACGCGCTCGGCCACCGTCGCGAGGTGGTCGTCGACGTCGCGGAAGTAGCTGCGGACCTCCGACGGCACGAGCGGGGAGTAGCCCTCGGTGAGCCGGCGCATCGGCGTCACGAGCGGGCCGACGGCGCGGCGCAGCTCGAGGACCTCGCGCTTCATCAGGTAGATCTGCTCCGCGCCGACCTCGCTGTAGGGCGCGAAGACCTCCGCCTCCATCGTGTCGATGTCGCCCTCGACGCTCTGGGAGACGCCGAGGTAGGCGTCGACGATGTGGTCGGCGACGGCGTGCAGCACGACCGCCGGGCCCTGGGCGAGGTGCTCGGGGTCGGACTCGAGCTGGTGCCGGACGCGGCGCAGGCCGGAGTGCTGGCCGTGGCGGACGGTGACGACGAAGTCGCGACCCAGGAAGACCATGAGCTCGCCCGACTCGACGATCTCGTTGGCCGTCGTCGGCGATGCGTGCGCGACGTAGCGCATCGTCTTGAACACCGAGAACAGCATGTCGTCCCCGCCGCCCGGCGCCCCGCTGAAGCGCTCGATCTTCGGGCGCTGGTGCGCGTGCACCGCGTCCTCGACGGCCAGCGGGTGCAGCCCGAAGACCTCGGCGATGTCGGTGATCTGCTCGGCGTCGGGCTCGTGCAGGCCGATCCAGACGAAGCCCTCCTCGCGGCGGCGGACCTCCGCGATCGCCTCGCGGTGGGTCCACCGGCCCTCGAGACGCTTGCCGTCGATGTACACCGCACAGTCGACGACGAAGGCGGACAGGGGCACGTGGGGCACGCGTGGGTCCTGGGTGCGGGAACGGCCGGGGCGGATCACGCGGGAACCGGCGTTGCGCAGCGTGGGCAGGCTGGGCATGGGGACCTCCGGGGACCGGACGGTGTGGAGACGGGGGCTACGGGCGGATGAGCCACCGCGTCCCTCCCCGGGCGAGCCGCGCCGGTCAGCGCGCGGCAGGGGTCCGGGAGGAGACGCGGCCCGTACTGGGCGGAAGGTCGGACCTCGAGTCGTCCACGTCTCACCTCCCTCGCGTCGCACGACACCACGTCGGTCGATCCGTCATCCTAACGGCCGCCACATGCGGCGTCGGACGGCGGACTCTCCCCGCCCCTCATTCGACACCGCCATGACCACAGACGTTCAGGAGGCGGATTCGTGCAGTTCGGTCGGTACTTCGAGGAGTTCGAGGTCGGTGCGACCTACAAGCACTGGCCCGGCAAGACGGTCACCGAGTACGACGACCACCTGTTCTGCCTGATCACGATGAACCACCACCCGCTGCACCTGGACAACCACTACGCGTCCGGGACCCAGCAGGGCCGCAACGTCGTCGTCGGCAACTACGTGTATTCGCTGCTGCTGGGGATGTCGGTGCCCGACGTCTCGGGCAAGGCGATCGCCAACCTCGAGGTCGAGTCGCTGCGCCACGTCAAGCCGGTCTTCCACGGCGACACGATCTACGGCGAGTCGACGGTGCTGGACAAGAAGGAGTCGTCGTCGAAGAACGACCGCGGCATCGTCGCGGTGGAGACCATCGGCTACAACCAGGACGGCGTGGTGGTCTGCATCTACCGCCGCAAGGTCATGGTGCCCAAGCGCCCGGCGGCCGAGGGGTCCGACGAGGCCCTGGAGGCAGAGCAGCCCCGCCGCCCGGCCCCCCAGCGCGACTAGAGCGGCAGGCAGTCCCACCCGCGCAGCGCAGTCGTGAGCCCGGTGACGAGCTCGCCGGCCGCGTCGAGCGCGTCGTAGGCGGCGGCGTCGACCCAGCGCGCGTCGGCGGCGTCGTCGCCGGCGCGCGGGGTTGCGGCCGGGTCGCGCGGGCGGCAGCGCAGGTCGCGGATCGCGAAGACCCGGCCGTCGGGCGCGGGACGGCGCACACGGCCGACCTCCTCGCCCACCTCCACGTCGAGCCCGGTCTCCTCGGCGACCTCGCGGCGGGTCGCCTCGGGCACCGTCTCGCCGGGCTCGACCTTGCCGCCCGGCAGCGACCATCGGCCGGCCTCGGGCGGGTGGGCACGGCGGATCAGGAGGAGCCGTCCGGCGGCGTCGGTGACGATGCCGCCGACGCAGAGGACCTCGTCCGGGGACGGCGCGCCGGGCACGGACCCCGGATCACGCATCGTCACAGGAGTTCACCCTAGTATCACCCGTGACCCGATGGCTGTCCGCGTCCGGACCGGCCCATACTGCCGACGCACGACCGTCGACCGAGCACCGCGAGGGAACCTGGTGAACGCGAAGAAGATCGGCATCATCGTGGGTGTCGCGTTCGCACTGTTCTTCGTCATCTCACAGCCGCAGAATTCCGCCGACCTCGTGCTGAACATCCTCACTATCCTGGGTGACGCGGCCGCATCCGTGGTTGCCTTCATCCAAGCGTTGTTCTAGGTCCGGAGGCCGTCGTGCTGGCACCCCGCGAGGTCGACGAGTACGTCCTGCCGACCGAACGGCGGGTGATCCGCTTCCGGCGCCACTGGGCGGTCATCGTCGGCGAGGTGCTGCAGGCCGTCGTCCTGTTCGTCCTGCTCGCGCTCGGCGCCGCGTTCCTCCCGCAGAACGTCGTGCTGGACAACCTGTTCTGGTACGGCGCGCTGCTCGTCCTGCTGAAGTCGAGCTACAAGGTCAGCGAGTGGTGGGTCGAGAAGGTCGTCGTCACCGACAAGCGCGTGATGCTGACCAAGGGGATCTTCACCCACAACGTCGGCATGATGCCGTTGACGAAGGTCACCGACCTCAGCTTCATCCGCACGTTCAACGGGCGCCTGCTCGGCTACGGGACGATGGTCATCGAGTCGGCCGGTCAGATCCAGGCGCTCAACCAGATCCACTACCTGCCCGACCCCGAAGAGGTCTACGAGGCGATCTCCGAGCTGGTGTTCGGCGACAAGCGCCAGACCCGCTCGTACACCCTTCCGGGGTCCGGGTTCGGTGGAGCGCGGGGCCGCCGGCGCTGATACTGGCATCGTGATCCCTATCGGCGTGCTGCTTTGATCGACCTCCACACCCACTCCACGGTCTCCGACGGCACCGAGACCCCCACCGAGCTGGTCGCGACGGCCGCCGGCGCGGGCGTCACCGTGCTGGCGCTGACCGACCACGACACCACCGCCGGCTGGGCCGAGGCCGCCGGTGCGAGGCCGTCGGGCATGACGCTCGTCCGCGGCGCGGAGTTCTCCACCGTGAGCCCGGACGGGCGGGGCGGGGAGGTCACCGCCCACCTGCTGGGCTACCTGTTCGACCCCGAGGACCCCGCGATCGTCGCGGAGCAGGAGCGGGTGCGGAACTCGCGGCGCGACCGTCTCCGGGCGATGGGGGAGCGGATGGCCGCGGGCGGCCTGCCGATCGACGGCGAGGCGCTGCTCGCGCGGCTGCCCGCCGACTCGCCCGCCGGCCGGCCCCACATCGGGCAGGCGCTGGTCGAGGCCGGGGTCGTGGGCTCGGTCTCCGAGGCGTTCCAGGAGATCCTGCGCAAGGGCGGCCCGTACTACGTCGAGAAGTACAACACCCCGATCGCCGAGGCCGTCGCGATGATCCGCGCCGCCGGGGGCGTCGCGGTGTTCGCGCACCCGTTCGCGCGCAAGCGCGGGGACGTCGTGGAGGCCTCCGTGCTCCGCGACCTGGCCCGCGAGGGGCTCGACGGCGTCGAGGTCGACCACCCCGACCACGCCGAGGACGACCGCGCGACACTGCGCGAGGTGGCCGCGGAGACGGGCCTGCTGGTCACCGGCTCGAGCGACTACCACGGGACGAACAAGACGACGCCGATCGCGATGGAGACGACGGCGCCGGCGATGTTCGAGGCCCTCGTGGCGCGCGCGACGGGGGTCGAGGTCCTCGCGGGCGGAGCAGTGCCCGCCACCTAGGGTGGACGGCGATGAGCATGCAGCTGGGTCTGGAGGGCATGCCCGCCCGCCTGGTGCGCGTGACCCCCTCGCGCCTCGCCACCTGGGAGGACTGCCGGCGGCGGTACCGCCTGACCTACCTGGACCGTCCGGCGCTCCCGCGCGGCGGTCCCCGGGCCGCCAGCACGCTCGGCGCCGTCGTGCACAACGCCCTGCAGGCGGTGTACGGCGCGCCGCCCGCCCGGCGCAGCCCCGCCCGCGCGGCGGCCGAGGTCGACCGCCAGTGGTCGTCCGAGGGGTTCCGCGACGACGCCCAGGCCGCCACCCACCGCGAGCGCGCCCGCACCTGGGTCGCCGACTACGTGGAGCGCCACGCCGTCGCCGAGGCTCCGGAGCCGATGGGGGAGACCGTCGGCCTCGAGCGCTGGCTCAGCGCGCCGGTCGGGGCGATGGTGGCCGAGGGCCGCGCGGACCGTCTCGACGAGCGCGACGGCGACGTGGTCGTCGTCGACTACAAGACCGGCCGGCGGGTGCCCGACGCCGACGACGCGCGCCGGTCGCCGGCGCTCGCCCTCTACGCGCTCGCCGCCCGCCGGACCCTGCGGCGCCCGTGCCGCCGCGTCGAGCTGCACCACCTGCCCAGCGGGACCGTCGCGGGCGCCGACCACGACGAGGAGTCCCTGGCCGCGCACCGGGCCCGCGCCGAGGCCGGGGCGGTCGCGCTCGGCGCCGCCGCCGACGCCCTCGACGAGGACCCGCGCCTCGCCGAGAGCCTCTTCCCGCCCGCACCGGGGCCCCGCTGCGGCTCCTGCGACGTCCGCCGTCACTGCCCCGAGGGCCGCGCCGCCGCCCCGGCCGAGCCGGCGTGGGCGGGGCTCGCGCCGTGAGCCGCGCCGCCGCACCCGAGCCGGATCCCGACGACGCCTGGGGTCCCTGGCGCCCCACGCCGCCGCAGGCCTGGGCACCGCACGACGACCCCACCCCGCCGCACGGGGGCACCGCCGCCGGGCACGGGCCGGGCCGCCCCCGTCCGACCGGGCGTCCCACCCCACCGTCGGGGTTCCCCGGCAGCGGGGGCTTCCCCACCAGCGGCCTGCCGCGCGCCTACCGCCGCGACCGGCTCGCCCGGCCCCGCCGTCGTCTCGTGGCCGTTGCCCGGGTCCTCGCGGGCGGCCTCGTGGTGCTCGCGCTCGCGGTCATCGCGGCGCCGTACCTCCTCGGCGGCCCGGGGGCGGGCGCCGACGCCGTGATCGGCCACGTCGTCGCCGCCGTGCTCGCGATCGGCGCCACGGCCGTCGCCGCCCACCGGCGCACGCCGTCCGGGCCCGCCCTGGCCGCGGCGGCGGCGGTCCCGGTGATCCTGCTGGTGGTGCTGTCCACCTCCTGGTGGGCCTAGCCTCAGGACGCTTCCGACAGGGCCTCGCGCTCGCGGGCCAGCGCCTCGCGCGCGACCGGTCCGCGGCGCCAGTCCTCGGGCAGGGCCAGGACGGCGGTGCGCAGGGCGCGCAGGGTCAGCGTCGCGGCGAGGTCCGTGGTCGGCAGGGTGGGGACGCCGTGCAGGCTGCGGGCCCAGCGCGGCTGGAGGGCGAAGCCGAGCGCGGCGAGCGCGGTCCAGGCCGGGCGGGCCGGGGTGGTGAGCGTCGTGCGCAGGGTCATCGGTGGCACCAGCAGACGCAGCGCCGCGGCGCGGCTGGTGGACGACGCGACGAGGTCCGTGCGACGGACGTCGGCGACGTAGTCGGCCACGTCCGCGCAGCTCGCGGGGACGTCGACGGCCCCGAGCAGCTGCGCCGCGACGACCTGCTCGCGGTAGTACTCGTCGGCCTCGGCGTCGCTGATCGGGGCGCCGGCGCGACGCACCGCCTCGAGGAACGAGCTGACCTCGGTGACGTGCACCCAGCGCAGCAGGTCGGGGTCGCCTGCGGCGTAGGGGCGGCCGGTGACCGGGTCGGTGCCCCGGACCCACTCGTGCGCGGCGCGCACCCGGGCGGCGGCGCCGTCGACCTCCGCGCGGTCGGCGAACGTCACCGTCATGACGTACTCCGCGGTGCGCTGCAGCCGCGGCCAGAAGGCGTCGTGGAAGTCGGAGTGCTGCTCGACGCCCGCCATCGCGAGCGGGTGCAGGGCCTGCATGAACAGCGACGAGATGCCGCCGGGGCCCGCGGCCGGGTCGGCGAGCACGCGCCAGGTGACGCTGCCGGGGCCGAAGTAGCCGTCGTCGGAGCGCACTACCCGAGCATGTCGTCCCGCAGCCACGTCCGCCACGTGGGGACGAGGACGTCGAGCAGGGCGGTGGGGTTCTCGACGTTCGGGGCGTGCGCCGCGTGCGGGATGCTGGCGAACTCCGCCTCGAGGCGGTCGGCCATCGTGCGCTGCATGCTCACCGGCCAGGCGTCGTCGTCGACCCCGCAGACGATCAGGCACGGCACCCGCCGGGCCCGGACGGCGGCGACGAGCTCGGCGGTGCGATCGGGCTCGGAGCGCAGCGCGTCGCCCATGCCGAGCAGCCCCGCGACCGCCGAGCGGCGCAGGCGCTCGCGCAACAGGGCCACGACCTCGGGGTCGGTCGACGACCACTCGCCCGACGCGTCGCGCAGCGCCACCACCGCGTCGATGCCGCGGCGGCGCAGGACGGGCTCGAGGACGTCGAGCTGGGTGCGGCGCCCGCCCATCGGCAGCTCCCCGGGCCCGGAGTCCATGAGGGTCAGGCCGTGCACCGGCGCCCCGGCCAGCACGGCGGCGCGTGCGACGAGCCCGCCGAAGGAGTGCCCGAGCAGCAGCACCCGTCGTCCGGCCGCGGCCTCGTCGACGACCACTCCGGCCACCACCGGCCCGAGCGCCCCCGGCCGGTAGTCGGCCTCGGTCTCGGGGCCGGGCGACTCGTACTGGCCCGGCAGGTCGAGGGCCAGCACCCCGATCCCGGCCGCGGCGATCGCGTCGACCAGGGGCGCGAAGTCCTCCTTCGAGCCCGAGTACCCGGGTAGCAGCACGGCCGTCGCGGGCGGGCCCTCGACCGCGGCGGAGGCGTCGGCGTCGGCGCGCCAGGCCGTCAGGGGCCCGAGGGCGGAGTCGATGACGACCGTCCGGGCCCCGTGCGGGTGGCGCTGGGCCCTCCCGCGGGCGGGGGGCAGAGCCGGGGTGGCGTCGGGTGGGCGGCCCGGCGCGACCCCGTCCGCCGCGGCGCCGATCGGCCGGGCGGTGTCAGGGGTCTCGGGGCGGCCCACCCACGTCACTCTGCCGCATCCGGGGCCGGTCCGGGGCGTGTCGGCGACCCCGTCGGGCCCGCCCATCTGGCCCCCTCAGCCCGGGGGGCGCAGCGCGACGACCGTGGAGCCGCGCAGCTCGACCACCGTGGTGCCCGTGGCGGCCACCGCGACCGGCGTGCCGACCGGCAGGCTGCGCGCGACCGGGATCGTCGGGCCGCGCGGGGCCCCGGTGGTCGCGTCCAGCACGGCCAGGCCGTCGGGGACGGGCACGAGGGCGACGGCGGCCGGGGCGCTGCCCGGCCAGGCCGCGCCCGCACCGAGCGCCCCGGGCACGGTCCACCGCGGACGCAGGTCCCCGGAGTCGAGCGCGACGGTGGCGCTGCCGGTCCACCAGAGCAGCACCGGGCCGACGGGACGGACGGCCGCGGCCAGGTCCGGCGGGTCGGTGGTCGGCCCCGCGGCAGGACCGAGCACGTCGACCGTGCCGACGAGGTCGGCGGTGTCGGGCGCGGTGCCGACGACGTGCAGGGTGCCGTCCGGGGCGGCCCAGGCGGCGCGCTGATCGGTGAGCGCGACGAGCCGGGCGCCGCGCACGCCGAGCAGCGTGCTGGAGCGCTCCTCGGGCTTCTCGGAGCTGGAGGGGTCGGCGTCGACGACGGTCAGGCGGTCGGAGTCGTCGCCGGGACAGCGCTGGATCATGCCGACGGTGCCGCCGCCGACCGCGATCGAGCCGTTGGTGCACTCGGCCCGCGGCTGGGCGTCGGGGGGCTGGACCGGGGTGGCGACGCGGCCGACCTCGGTGGTCAGCACGAGGTCGGAACGCCAGGTCTCGACGTGGTCGGCGCCCGTGCCCGTGACGTGGTCGCGGTCGGCCAGCAGGCGGGTGCCCTCGCGCAGGTCGGCGTTGCGGGACGGCCCGCGCGCGCCGTTGGCCGGGTCGAGGGCGGCGACGTCGGAGCACCAGGTGCCCAGCGCGCCGTCGGTGCGGAAGACGGCGAGCACGTCGCCGAAGCCCGACCCCACGGTGCAGGGTGCCTCGGGGCGGGAGTAGCGCCACGCCTCGCGCCCCGTCGCCGGGTCGAGGCCGGCGACGCCGTCCGGGCCCGCGGTGATCACGGCCGGACCGATGGCGAGCGGTGCCGGCGTCGCCGGGCTCTCCGCACGCCAGGCCTCGGTGAGCGCGGTCGGCACCGGCCCGTCGGGTGACGGCGCGAGCGGCACCGGGGCCACGCGGGCCTCGGTGTCCCCGGCGTCGCCGGACGCCAGGACGAGCAGCGTGCCGACGACGGCCGCGACCGCCAGGAACGCGACGGCCACCAGGTCGCCGCGACGCCGCCGCTCGGGCGGGGGCAGCCGGCGTCGACCGGGCGGATTCGGAGGATCCGCCCGGTCGGCCGTCGGACCGGATGCCGGCCCTGACGTCCGCGACGACGTCGGCGAGCTCACCGCGCGCCGGGCCTACTCGCTGGTGGCGGCGGCGGACGCCGACTCGTTCGCGGTCTCCTCGGCACCCGAGCCGCCACCGGAGCGGGAGCCGGAGCCCCGCCCGCCGCGACGACGCCGGCGGCGCGGACGGTCTCCGTCCGACGCCTCCTCGGTGCGCTCGGAGACGGCATCGCTGTCGGTGCCGCTGCCGCTGTCGGCGGCGTTCTCGCCGGCGCTCTCGGCCGGGGCCCCGCCCTCGGCGCCCTCGGCCCCTGCGACGACCTCGCCGCCACGGCGCCGGGTGCGCGACCGCGAGCGGCGCCCGCCCCTCCCGGGGCCCTGCTCCTCGCTGCCCTCGGCGTCCTCGCCGGTGCCGCGGCTGGCGTCGCCGCCCTCACCGGCACGGGGACGCCCGCGCGACCGGCCCGCGGAACGCTCGCGCCCGCCGCGGCTCTCGCGCGTCTCGCGCTGGGGGCCGTCCTCGGCCTCCTCCTCGGCGGGGCGACGACGACGGGCGACACGCCCGCTCGCGCCCTCGGGGATGCCCATGTCGGCGTAGAGGTGCGGCGAGTTCGAGTACGTCTCCGGCGGCTCGGGCGCCCCGAGCACCAGGTCGTCCGAGATGAGCTTCCACTTGGGGAGGTCGTCCCAGTCGACCAGCGTCACCGCGATGCCCGTGAGGCCGGCGCGACCGGTGCGGCCGATGCGGTGGATGTAGGTCTTGGCGTCGTCCGGGCACTGGTAGTTGATGACGTGCGTGACGCCCGTGACGTCGATGCCGCGGGCGGCGACGTCGGTGCAGACCAGCACGTCGATACGCCCGTCGCGGAAGGCCTTGAGCGCGTGCTCGCGGGCGCCCTGCCCGAGGTCGCCGTGGACGGCGCCGACGGCGAAGCCGCGCTCGGCGAGCTCCTCGGACACCTTGCTCGCGGTGCGCTTGGTGCGCGTGAACACCATCGTCGCGCCGCGGTCCTTCGCCTGCAGGGTGCGGGCGAGCATCTCGACCTTGTCCATCGCGTGGGCGCGGTAGACGAACTGCGCGGTCTTCTCGCCGATGGCCGAGGAGTCGACCTGCTCGGCGCGGATGTGCGTCGGCTGCGTCAGGAACGTGCGCGACAGCGTGATGATCGGCCCCGGCATGGTGGCCGAGAACAGCATCGTCTGGCGCTGGTCGGGGAGCATGCCGAGGATGCGCTCGACGTCGGGCAGGAAGCCCAGGTCGAGCATCTCGTCGGCCTCGTCGAGCACCAGCCCGCCGATCTTCGCCAGCACCAGGTGTCCCTGCTGGGCGAGGTCGAGCAGACGGCCCGGGGTGCCGACCACCAGGTCGACGCCGCGCTGCAGGGCCGCGATCTGGCTCTCGTAGGGGCGCCCGCCGTAGATCGAGAGGACGCGCGTGCCGAGGTCGGCGCCCGCGGCCTCGATGTCCTTGGCGACCTGGACGCACAGCTCGCGGGTGGGGACGACCACCAGGACGCGCGGCGTGCCGTCCTCGGTGGGGCGGCCGAAGCGCTGCAGCAGCGGGACGCCGAAGCCGAGGGTCTTGCCGGTGCCGGTGCGCGCCTGGCCGATGAGGTCGTCGCCGGCGAGGGCCAGCGGGAGCGTCAGCTCCTGGATGGCGAACGTGCGCACGATCCCGGCGCGGCCGAGGGCCGCGACGATCGCGGGGTCGACACCGAGCTCGGCGAAGGTGGGGGAGTCCTCGGCGACGGGGGCGTCGGCCTTGAGCGGCTCGACGGCCGGCTCCTCGTCGGCGTCGTGGCCTTCGGACTCGGATCGGGTATCGGTCGTGGCGGTGGTCAGGGGTCTGCCTTCCTCGCGGCTCGTGCGCACGAGGCGGGCCGGCTGGCTCGACCACGTCGGGGCGGTGACGGTGCACGGGGTGGTGCACGGGCCCGCTCCATCGTCGGAGCGCGACCCCACGTCACCGGACGCGGGAGAGCCGGCTGAGGCGCCCGCACGCTCGGGTGCGTTCCGCGGGACATGACGGCGACCGGGAGGTCGGCGACGGTGCGTGCCACCGCGGGACGTGCCCATGCTACCCGCCACCCCGGGAGGCCCGCGTCACCGCCGGTCCCGGGCGCCGGGCCCTAGGGTGGAGCGCCGTGACCGAGCCCGAGCGCGGCCGCCCCGCCACCACCGCCACAGGGGCCCCCGACAGTGCCCCCGGCAGTGCCCTCGAGGGCGCCCCCGCCGCCCCACCCGTCGATCTGCTCGGAGCCGTCGCGTACGGCGCGCTGACCGCCTTCACCCGCCTCGCGGCCGACGCCGCGCTCGCCCCCGACCTCACCGGGCGCGCCGAGATGGCGGCCCTCGCGGCCGCGGAGATGGCGCACGTCGAGCGCGTCCGCGCCCACCTGACCGACCGGGGCGTGGACCTCGTCACGGCCATGGCGCCGTTCGAGGCCGTCCTCGACGCCTTCGCGGCCCGCACGGCCCCGCGGAACTGGGGCGAGGCCCTCGTCGGCGCCTACGTGGGCCGCACGCTGGCCGTCGACCTGGTCGCCGCGACCGGCGCGGTGCCCGACGGGGCGGAGGGGGGCGACGAGGCCGTCGCGGAGCTCCTGCGGGGCCCGGACGCCGGCCGCGAGGCCGCGGGCGAGAGCGGGTTCGACGCGTTCGCGGAGCGCGCCGTCGTCGACCTCGTCGCTGACGAGCAGACCCGCGGTCACCTGGCCCTGTGGGGTCGCCGGCTGCTGGGGGAGACCCTCGCCGCGGCCGCGGAGGTGCTCGACGCGCACCCGGAGGCGGCGACGGCGCTCCTCGGCGGGACGTCGCGCCACGTGGTGTTCAAGGCGCTGAAGTCGCGCCACGCGAAGCGCCTGCACGCGCTCGGGCTGTAGGACCCGACCCTCGGCCCGCCGGTGGACTAGCCTCGCGCGGGCACCAATGACGTCCGAGGTGGAGGAACGCGTGGAGGTCAAGATCGGCGTGGCGGAGAGCCCGCGCGAGCTGGTGGTCGCGAGCGACCAGACGCCCGACGAGGTGCAGGGGCTCGTCGACGAGGCGCTCGCCTCGAACGGCGGCACCCTCGTGCTCTCCGACGACAAGGGCCGCCGGTACGTCATCCCCGCGGCCCGGATCGCCTACGTGGAGATCGCGCCGTCGGAGGGCCGTCGCGTGGGCTTCGGTGTAGGGAGCTAGTCAGGGGTCGTCGGGGCGCTGGTCGCCGGCGTCCCGATGATCACCCCTCCTGGCCGCTATCCCTCTTGCCGGGGGAAGCCGCCGATGCCGCGCCAGGCGAGCTGGGACATCAGCGTGATCGCGTCCTCGCGGGGCGGCTGCAGGCCGGCGTCGAGCCAGTAGCGCGCGGCGGTGGTCGACAGACCCACCAGACCCACGGCGAGCAGGCGCGCACGCTCGGGCTCGAGGCCCGCGTCGTTGGTGACGGCCTCGGTGACCGCGTCGATGCAGTCCGACGTCGCGCGGTCCACGAGCCCGGCGATCTCGGGCGTCGCCCGCGTGTCGGTCTCGAACACCAGGCGCATCGCGCCGTCGCGCGACGAGACGACGTCGAAGTAGGCCTGGATCGTGGCCTGGACGCGCGCCTTGTTGTCGGTGGTGGAGCGGATCGCGGCGCGCACCGTGCGCACCATGTCGTCCGCGGCGCCCTGCACGAGGGCGCGGTAGAGGTCGAGCTTGCCGGGGAAGTGCTGGTAGAGCACCGGCTTGCTGACCCCGGCCCGCTCGGCGATCTCGTCCATCGCCGCGGCGTGGTAGCCGTGGGCGCCGAACACCTCGCGCGCGGCGTCGAGCAGCTGGGCACGGCGCGCGGAGCGCGTCATGCGCGGGCGGCCCGCGGTGGACCTGGGACTCGCCCCCGGAAGGCTCGCGCGCCCGTTCATCCCAGTCCCCCGCTCGACCGCGTCGGCGGCTCGTGTGTGTCGACCGCCCCGAACGCACGACCCTACCCATCGGGTGACGATCGTGTGGCGTTGCGCCACGCCAGCGACGCACCGGGAGCCAGCCGGCCGTGGCGTGCGGAGCGGCGCCGGTCGCCCGCCGTTCACGTGCGGGTCACCGTGACGTCGCCGCGAGGACACCGCATGATGGTGTGCGTGATCGTCCGCCGCCCCGTGCCGTGCACCGGACCGGTCCCCCTCGCCGACCTCGCGGCGCTCGCGCCGATCGGCACCCCCGCGGCGCCGACGCCGTACTGGCCGGGGCACGAGGTCGAGGCCGGCGGCGTGACGCTGCACGTCCGCGAGACGCCGGGCCCCGGAACGGGCGAGACCGGGGTCTACGTCCACGGCCTCGGGGGCTCGGCGAACAACTGGACCGAGCTCGCCGGCGCCCTCTCGGGCCGCTGTCACGGGTACGCCGTCGACCTGCCCGGGTTCGGGCGTACGCGCCCGCCGTCGACGGGCGACTACCGGCCCGCGGCGCACGCGGACACGGTCGTCGCCTACCTCGAGGACCTCCGCCGGCAGGGGTCCGGGCCCGTGCACCTGCTCGGCAACTCGCTCGGCGGCGCGGTGTCGCTGCTGGTCGCCGCCGCGCGACCCGACCTGGTGCGCACGCTGACCCTCGTCAGCCCGGCCATGCCCGACCTGCGCCCGCTGCCGTCACGCCTCGGCGGGAGGCGCGCGGCGCTGGCGCTCCTGCCCCTGCTCGGTGGACGCGCCCGGGCCGAGCAGGCGGCGCGCACGCCCCGCGACCGGCTCGCCCACACGATGGCGCTCTGCCACGCCGACCCGGAGGCGGTCGGCCCGCACGCCTTCGCGATGGCCGCCGCGGAGGCGGAGGAGCGCGCGGAGCTCGCGTGGGCGCCCGAGGCGCTGCACCGCTCGTTCCTGGGGCTGGTGGGCACCTGGTTCGCGCCGCGGTCGCGCTCGCTGTGGGCGGCCGCGGCGCAGGTCACCGCGCCGACGCTGGTGGTGTGGGGCGAGCTGGACCGTCTCGTCGGCGTGGGACGCGCCGCGCGCACCGCCGCGACGCTGCCCGCCGGGCGCCTGCTGCGTCTGGCCGGCGTCGGTCACGTCGCCCAGATCGAGCGCCCCGAGATCGTCGCGAGGGCCGTGCTCGGGCTGTTCGACGGCGCCGCGGACGGGTCGTGGCCGGCGGCGGGACGGGTCGGTACGCGGACAGATGACGATCTCGTCCCCGCGGGCGTCGGGGGTTCCCGCCCCACCCCGTGTGGGACAGTTCCCGCGTGACCCGGCCGGCGCGGCGCCCTGCCGGCGGGGAGGACGCGTCCGCCGACTCCTCGCCCGACCTCCCGTACCCGGGTGACGGTCGCGGCGCGCGTGCTGGCCGTGCGGAGCGCCCCGGTGCCACCGCGGTCCGCGAGCGCGCGGGATCCGGGAGCCGCCCCGGACGCGCTGCGGCGCGTGGACGAGCCCGCTCCGGCCCGGCCACCTCGGTGCTGCGCTCCTGGCGGACGTGGGTGGTCCCGGCGCTCGTGGTGCTCACCGTGCTCGCCGTCATCGAGGCCGTGTCCCCCGACGGCGACGCCGGGTCGGCGTCGCCGCTGCTCGCGCCGCCGACGGCCGCGCCGGTGGTGGGCGAGGCCCCGCCCGGCGCCGGGCAGAACGTCGACATCCCCACCGCGGAGCTGCCCGCGGGCGGCGCGTTCCCGGTGACGGGCTCCGGCACGTGGCACGTCATCCCGGGCACCACGCCCCAGGCCGGCACGGGCCGGGTCTACACGTACACCGTGGAGGTCGAGGACGGCGCCGTCCTCCCCGAGGGCGACCAGGCCTTCGCCACGGCCGTCGACGCCACGCTCACCGACCCGCGGAGCTGGGTCGGCTCGGGCCAGATCGCCGTGCGGCGCATCGACACCGGCGACCCCGACTTCCGCGTCAGCCTGTCGGCGCAGATGACCGCGCGCGGGCAGTGCGGCTATGCGATCCGGTACGAGGCGTCGTGCTGGAAGTCCGACGTCGGGCGCGTGCTCATCAACGGCGCGCGCTGGGTGCGCGGCGCCGGCGCGTTCGACGGACAGCTCGGCCTCTACCGCCAGTACGCGATCAACCACGAGGTCGGGCACGTCTTCAACAACCCGCACGTGCCCTGCCCCGCGAACGGCGCCCTCGCGCCGGTGATGATGCAGCAGAGCTTCGGCACGGCGAACGACTACCTCGCGCAGCTCACCGAGGAGAACCCGCAGGGCACGCAGATCCCGCGCGACGGGAAGACCTGCCAGCCCAACGCGTGGCCGTACCCGCAGGGCGCGGTCGCCCCCGCCGGCTGAACCACCCGTCAGGAACAATCCGGGGGGCCGCGACGGTTGTGCGTCGTGAGGACCTGAGCATCGAACCGACAGGAGTTGAGGGCCGTCATGGCATCCCTGCCGCCCCTGGTGGAGCCGGCCGCGGAGCTGACCAAGGACGAGGTCGCCCGGTACAGCCGCCACCTGATCATCCCCGACGTCGGCGTCGAGGGTCAGAAGCGCCTGAAGAACGCCAAGGTGCTCGTCGTCGGTGCGGGCGGTCTGGGCAGCCCGGCGCTGCTCTACCTGGCCGCCGCCGGCGTGGGCACCCTCGGTGTCGTCGACTTCGACGTCGTCGACGAGTCGAACCTGCAGCGCCAGGTGATCCACGGGCAGTCCGACATCGGCAAGCCCAAGGCGCAGTCGGCCAAGGAGTCGGTCGCCGAGATCAACCCGCTCGTCACGGTGAACCTCCACGAGGTCCCGCTGGACTCGTCGAACGCGCTGGACATCCTCCGCGACTACGACCTGATCCTCGACGGCACGGACAACTTCGCCACGCGCTACCTCGTCAACGACGCGGCGGTGCTGCTCGGCAAGCCGTACGTCTGGGGCTCGATCTTCCGCTTCGAGGGCCAGGTCTCGGTCTTCTGGGAGGACGCGCCGAACGGCCAGGGCCTGAACTACCGGCACCTCTACCCCGAGCCCCCGCCGCCGGGCATGGTCCCGTCGTGCGCCGAGGGCGGCGTGCTTGGCGTGCTCTGCGCGTCGATCGGCGCGATCATGGTCACCGAGGCGATCAAGCTCCTCACCGGAATCGGCGACACCCTGCTCGGGCGTCTCAAGATCTACGACGCGCTCGACATGGAGTACCGCGAGGTGAAGATCCGTCGCGACCCGAACGCCGCGGAGATCACCGAGCTGATCGACTACGAGGCCTTCTGCGGCACCGTCTCCGACGAGGCCCAGACGGCGGCGGTCGGCAACACGATCACCGCGCCCGAGCTCAAGCAGAAGATGGACGCGGGCGACAAGTTCGAGCTGATCGACGTCCGTGAGCCGCACGAGTGGGAGATCGTCAAGATCCCCGGCGCCAAGCTGATCCCGAAGGACAAGATCCTCTCGGGCGAGGCGTTCGCCGAGATCCCCCAGGACCGCCAGACGATCCTGTACTGCAAGTCCGGCGTCCGCTCCGCCGAGGCGCTCTCGGCGCTGCACAAGGCCGGCTTCTCCAACGCCGTCCACGTCGGCGGCGGCGTCACGGGCTGGGCCCAGCAGGTCGACACCACGCTGCCCACGTACTGACGCGCGACCCCCGGAAACGGAACGAACGCGCCGTTCGCTGCTTCTATCGCAGCGAACGGCGCATTCGTGTCTCCGGGTCCGGTCCCTAGGCCGAGGCGCCCGCGGTGGCCGGGGTGCGGTCGGTCGAGGTCTCGTCGATCTCGTCGTCGCCCCGGTGGGTCTCCTGCTCGATGGCGTCGCGCACGAGGTCCGGGTCGTCGAGCGCGGCCTGGAAGCGCTCGTCGTCGCGGTCGCCGTTCCACCCCGAGATGACCATGACGGCGACGGTGTTGCCGATGACGTTGGTCAGCGCGCGACCCTCGCTCATGATGCGGTCGATGCCGACGATGATCGCGATGCCGATGGCGATCGACTCCGTGGTGTAGAAGTCCCCGCCGAACGCCTGCAGCGAGGCCGCGAGGGTCACCAGGCCCGCGCCGGAGACGCCCGCCGCGCCCTTGGACGTCAGCAGCATCAGCGCGACGAGGCCGATCTGGACGCCCCAGGGCAGGTCCTGCCCGCCGGCCTGGGCGATGAACAGCGCCGCCATCGTCAGGTAGATGCACGTGCCGTCGAGGTTGAACGAGTACCCCGTGGGCAGCACCATGCTGACCGTCGAGCGCGACGCCCCGGCCGACTCGAGCTTGGCCAGCAGGCGCGGCAGCACCGTCTCCGACGAGGACGTTCCGACGATGATGAGGATCTCGTCCTTGATCATCCGGATCAGCTTGAAGATGTTGAACCCGGAGTACGCGGAGACCCCGCCGAGGATGACGACCACGAAGATCAGACACGTGCCCCAGAAGGTGACCATCAGTGCGGCCAGGTTGCCGAGGCTCTCGCCGCCGAGCGCGCCCACGGTGTAGGCGATCCCGCCGAACGCCGCGAGCGGCGCGAGGAACATGATCAGGCGGATCATGCCGAAGATGACCTTGGCGATGAGGTCGATGCCGCCGACGACCCGCTTGCGCAGCGCCGGCGCGAGCATCGAGGTGGCCGCCGCAACGAGGATGGCCAGCACGAGCACGCGGAGGATCTCGTTCTCGACGAACGGGCCGAAGAAGCTCTCGGGCAGCAGGGTGTCCTGGATGAACCCGAGCGCACCCCCCTCGCTCCCGCCCTCCGCGATGTCGGCCTGCGCTTCGGCGAGCGTCGAGGGGTCGGGCGGGATCGGCGGGAAGCCCGCCCCCGGCTTGACGATGTTGACGACGATCAGCCCGAGCCCGAGGGCCAGCAGCGTCATGAGCAGGAAGTACGCCAGCGCCCGCGCCGCGATCCCGCCCGCGGCGGCGAGGCTGCCGATCGAGGCGATGCCGACGATCACGGTGCAGAAGATGACCGGTGCGGTGATCATCTTGATGAGCTGGATGAAGATGTCGGGCAGGACCTTCAGTTCCGAGGCGAAGTCGGGCGCGACGAGACCGACCACGACGCCGGCCGTGATGCCGATCACGACCCAGAACCAGAGCTGGGTCCATACCCCGCGCCGCCCCGGGCGTCCGGAGCTCCCTCCGGAACCCGGCGCGGGCCCCGCGTCCGCTGCCTGCGTCGACATCGTCGTCTCCTCTGCCCTGGGGGGTGGCGTGCGTCTCACCTGGCAGGTGAGGCTAAGGCGCGTGTGAGGCGTCGCCGACGTGAGCGCCGCGGAGTTGCGGACGAGTTGAGGAACGGGGTGGGCCGTGCTGGTCGTGCTGGTCGAGGACAGCGCGCCCGTCCGCGACGCGCTCACGGCCGCGCTGCGCGGCGCGGGGTACCGCGTGTCCGCCGTCGGGACCGGCAAGGCGGCGCTCGAGGCCGTCGCCGGCCCGGACGCGGTCGCCGACCCGCCCGACCTCGTCCTGCTGGACATGGGCCTGCCCGACCTCGACGGCGTCGAGGTGTGCCGCCGGCTGCGGGCCCGGTCGACGGTGCCGATCATCGCCGTGACCGCCCGCGGGCACCAGCAGGCCCGGGTGCTCGGGCTGCGCAGCGGGGCCGACGACTACGTCGTCAAGCCCTTCGCGATCGACGAGCTCACCGCGCGCATGGACGCCGTGCTGCGCCGCAGCGCCGGGCACGTCGTCGCCCCGGTGATCGAGGCGGGTCCGGTGCGCATCGACCTGTCGCGCCGCGTCGTCGAGGTCGCGGGCCGCGAGGTGACCCTGCGGCGCAAGGAGTTCGACCTGCTCGCGGCCCTCGCCCGCCGCGACGGCGCCGTCGTGTCCCGGGCCGACCTGCTCGACGACGTCTGGGGCCTCGCCCCCGACGACCCGGGGCGGGAGCAGGGCCTGCACTCGCTCGAGGTCCACGTCGCCGCGCTGCGCGGCAAGCTCGACGCCCCCGGCGCCGTGCTCACGGTCCGGGGGGTCGGCTACCGGCTGGCCGCGGGGGAGTCGACCGGGGACTGAGCCGACCGTGGGCCGATGGGCAGTCGCACCGTGAACACGGTGCCGCGGCCGTCCTCGCCCGCCCCGACCTCGACGCTCCCGCCGCGCCGGTCCACGACGCGGCGCACGAGGGCGAGGCCGAGGCCCCGCCCGTCCCGGCGCCCCTCGTCGGCGTGCTTGGTGGACCAGCCCGGCGTGAACGCCGCCTCCGGGTCGGCGAGGCCCGGCCCGTCGTCGGCGACCCGGACGACGACCGCCCCGTCCTCGACGTGCAGGTCGAGCTCCACCACGCCGCCGCCCCGTCCGTCGTGGGCACTCTCGAGCGCGGCGTCCAGGGCGTTGTCGAGGAGGTTGCCGACGACGGTGACGCGGTCGGTCGAGGCCTGCTCGTCCCCGGTGTCGGCCGCCTCGAGCGCGGTGCCCTCCCCGACGCGCAGCGCGAGCCCCCGGTCGCGGGCGTCGGTGGCCTTGTCCAGCACGAGCGCGGCGAGCGCGGGGTCCGCGAGACGGTCCCGCAGGTCCCCGTCGCCCGCGCCGTCGCCGGCGTCGAGGAGGTCGCGCGTCCAGCGCTGGGCCAGGTCGCGGGCGTCGTCCTGGGCGCCGAGCTCGATGAGCGTCGACACCGCCTGCAGGTGGTTCGCGTGCTCGTGGGCGGCGAAGCGCAGCGCGCGGGTGACCGAGCGGGCGTCGTCGAGCTCGCGCGTCATCGCCTCGAGCTCGGTGCGGTCCCGCAGGGTCACGACCAGGTCCGGCGCCGGGCCGGCCACCTCCGCCCGGTTGACCAGCAGAAGCCGCTCGCCCACGAGCATCGTCTCGTCGGTGACGGGCGAGCGGTCGGCGAGCCGCTCGCGCAGGGCGGGGTCGACGCCGAGCTCGTCGAGCGTCGGCCCGGCGGCGCGCGAGGGCGTGAGAGTGGCGGGCAGCCCGAGCAGCCGGGCGGCCTCGGCGTTGAGCACCACGACCCGCCCGGAGTCCGCGTCGAGCACCAGCAGGCCCTCGCGCATCGCGGCCATCACGGCCTCGTGGTGGCGGTGCAGGGCGGTGATCTCGTGCGGCTCGAGGCCCAGGGTGTCGCGCTTGACGCGGCGCGCCGCGAGCCAGGCGAGCCCCACACCCAGGGCGATCGCGACCGCCGCCGCCAGCGCGAGCACCGCGAGCTCCCGGGCGATCCGGTCGGACACCTGCACCCGTAGCTGCCCGGCCGCGACCATCCCGACGACCGTGCCGTCCGCTCCGAGCACCGGCACGATCGCCCGCACCGAGAGCCCGAGCGTCCCGGGGAACGTCTCCACGAGCGTCGCGCCGCCGGCGGCTGGCAGGAACGTGCCCTGGTAGGTCTCGCCGATCCGCGCCGGCTCGGGGTGGCTCAGGCGGGTGCCGGCCGGGTCCATCACGGTGACGAACGAGACGCCGGTGCCGGCGCGCGTCGCCTCCGCCGCGGTCTGGATGCGCGGTACGTCCCGGGCGGCCACCGCGTCCGCCAGCCCCGGCGACGCGGCGAGCGCGACGGACACCGCGAGGACCTTGTCCGCGGCGTCGCGCTCGATCGTCTGCCGGGTGCTCCACGCGCTCACCCCGCCCGCGATCACGGCGGTGAGCACCACCGTCACGATCTCCAGCACGAGCAGCCGGCGCACCAGCCGCGAGCCCCGGCGGCCCCGGGTGGCCGGGGGGTCCGTCGGCGGGGCGCTCACCGGCCGACCGTCGCGCCACGGCGCCGCGCGCGCAAGCGCGGGTCCGGTTCTGGTCCCTTCCTGGTTGCGGAGAGCGACGGGCGCTCGAGCGCTCCCGACGGGCCCGGATGATCACGCTGCGCCACCGTTCCGCCGGCCCGGGCACGGGCCCGAGCCCCACGCGCGGGCCCGCGGAGCCGGGCGGATCGGACGACCGCGACGGAGCGGACCGCGTGGGTGCCCGCGCGGCGGGCGCGGCGGTCGATGCCCTGCTCAGCGGGGGAACGCCGTCGAGCGCGCCGACGCGCCCTACGGGCGCTCGTGCGAACCGGACACCGTGGGACAGGGTGACACGGACCGGCACGGAACCGGCGGTGATCGGGGCCGGAACGCTCCCACGCCGCGTGACCGGTCAAGCACTCCGGATATCGTCTCGTGCACGACGAGGTGACGGTCAGGACACGGTCGTGTCGCGGTGGGGCGGGAGGGGATGACGCATCGTGACGACGAGGCGCACACGGTCGACGGCCCCGAGACGCCGGTGGGGCATCTGGACGATGACCGGTGTCCTCGTGCTGATGGTGCTCACCGTGCTGACGGTCTCGGGGCTGGTGAGCTCCAGCATCGGCAACGACGCCCACGCCCGCGCGCCCGAGGGCCACGACACCGTGCCGGCGACGATCAGCACCGGCGGCCCGATCATCGACGCCCGCACCGACCCGGTGCGCTCGGGCCGGCTGCCCGACCGCACCGTCGCCCTCACGTTCGACGACGGCCCCGACCCGGTGTGGACCCCGGAGATCCTCGAGGTACTGCAGCGCCACCGCGTGCCCGGCACGTTCTTCGTCGTGGGCTCGATGGTCGCCCGGCACCCCGACATGGCCCAGCGGGTCGTCGCGTCGGGCTCCGAGATCGGCGTCCACACCTTCACGCACCCCGACCTCGCCGGCGTGTCCGACCTGCGCCGCGACCGCGAGATCGCCGACACCGAGCTGGCGATCGCCGGCGCGACCGGCGTCTCCACCCACCTCGTGCGCCCGCCGTTCTCGTCGACCTCGGACGCCCTCGACGACCCGGGCTACGGCACCGTCCTCGCCGCCGGCCGCCAGGGCTACGTCACGGTGCTCACCGACGTCGACGGCGAGGACTGGCAGCGCCCCGGCGTCGACGCGATCGTCCGCAACGCGACCCCGCAGAACGGCGCGGGCGCGACGGTGCTGCTGCACGACGCCGGCGGCGACCGCGCGCAGACCGTCGCCGCCCTCGACCGGCTGATCCCGCAGCTGCAGGCCCAGGGGTACCGGTTCGCCACGGTCAGCGACGCCGCGGGCCTCGGCCCCCACGGGCAGCCCGCGCCGTTCCGCGACCGCATGGTGGGGCAGGGCCTGCTGGCCACGGTCGGCGTCGCCCAGGGCGTCGTCACCCTGATGGAGATCGCGCTGATCGGCGTCGGCGGCCTGGTGATCGCCAGGCTGGTCGTGATGCTGGTGGTGGCCCGCCGGCACGCGAAGCGTCGTCGCGACCCGTCGTTCTCGTGGGGCGAGCCGGTGACCGACCCCGTGTCGGTGGTGGTGCCCGCCTACAACGAGTCCGAGAACATCGAGGCGACCGTCCGCTCGATCCTCGCGAACGACCATCCCCTCGAGGTCGTGGTGGTCGACGACGGCTCCACCGACGGCACCGCCGACCTGCTCGAGGACCTCGCCCTGCCCCGGGTGCGCGTCGTGCGCCAGGCCAACGCCGGCAAGTCCGAGGCGCTCAACCGGGGCGTGGCGGCCGCGAAGCACGAGCTCATCGTCATGATCGACGGCGACACGATCTTCCAGCCGGACACGGTGGCGCAGCTCGTGGCGCCGTTCGCCGACCCCGCGATCGGCGCGGTCGCCGGCAATGTCAAGATCGCCAACCGCGACCGCCTGATCCCGCGGATGCAGCACCTCGAGTACGTCGTCGGCTTCAATGTCGACCGGCGGGTGCAGGACACCTGGGGCTCGATCTCGACGATCCCCGGCGCTGCGGGCGCGTTCCGTCGCGAGGCCGTGCAGGAGGTCGGCGGGCTCTCCTCGGACACCCTCGCCGAGGACACCGACCTCACGATCGCGCTCGGGCGTGCGGGCTGGCGCGTGGTGTACTCCGAGCACGCGCTGGCCTGGACCGAGGCCCCGGTCTCCGCGGGCCAGCTGTGGCGCCAGCGTTTCCGCTGGAGCTACGGGACCATGCAGGCCCTCTGGAAGCACCGCCGTGCGCTCCGTGAACGCGGCGCGTCGGGTCGCATGGGGCGCCTCGGGCTCGCCCACATCGGGATCTTCCACGTCGCGCTGCCGCTGGCGGCGCCGCTGGTCGACCTGCTCTTCGTCTACGGGCTGCTCTTCGGCGACCCGGCGGTCGCGCTGCTGCTCTGGGGCTCGATGCTGCTGCTGCAGCTGATCGCCGGCGTGCTCGCGTTCCGGATGGACGGCGAGCCGCTCGGCCCGCTCTGGGCCCTGCCGGTGCAACAGATCATGTACCGCCAGCTCATGTACGTGGTGCTGGTCCAGGCCGTGATCAGCGCGCTCACCGGCGCGGGCGTGCGCTGGCAGAAGCTGCAGCGCACCGGCGCCGTCGCCGAGCACCTCGCGCCCGCGGCCCCGACGGACACGCGCCTCGGCGACGACGGGCGTTCGCGCCCCGCGGCCGACCGCCTGCCCGCTCCCGCGGCCGTGCGCGGACCGGCGCCGGACGCCGAGCCCGCGGAACCCGCCGCGACGCGCGCCCCGCGCACCGGCGGCGGCCGCGAACGGTGGCTCGACCTGCTGCGCGCCGTCGCCCTGATCCGCGTCGTGACCTACCACGCCTTCGGCGACGGCTGGATGAGCATGGTGTTCCCGTCGATGGGCGTCATGTTCGCCCTCGGCGGGTCGCTCATGGTGCAGTCGCTGCGCCGCGGCGAGGCCCTCGACGTCATCGGTCACCGGCTGCGCCGCCTGCTGCCGCCGCTGTGGTTCTTCGGCCTGCTCGCCGTGCCCCTGATGCTGTGGCACGGCTGGGCCGGCCAGGACGCCGACGGTTCGGTGACGTCGCCGCTCGTGTGGTCGGACCTCCTGTACTGGGTCTTCCCGCTGGTCGACCCGCCGGGCAGCGACTGGGGCTCCGACGCGGTCGTCGGCCTCTGGTACATCCGCGCCTACTTGTGGTTCGTGCTGCTCACGCCGCTGATGCTGTGGGTGTTCCGGCGGCGCCCGCTGCTGGCGCTGTCGGTGCCGCTGCTCGTCGTCGGTCTCGACGCGGTGCTCGGGTCGCCGATGGGCGAGTGGGGCGCGATCGGCCCCGTGCTCGTCGACGGCGCCACGTTCGCCGCGTGCTGGATGCTCGGCTTCGCCCACCGCGACGGCACCCTGCGCAGGCTGCCCGTCCTGCTCGCCTGGGGCGGCGCCGCCGTGCTCGTCGCGGGCGGCCTGGCCTGGGCGTTCACCCACCCCGCCGGCGACATCGGCATCGACCTCAACGACATCCCGTTCGCCCAGGCCCTGGTCTCGTTCGGTGCGGTGCTGCTCGTGCTGCGGTTCAACCCGGCGGTCGCGTGGCTGGAGCGGGTGCCGGTGCTCGGGCGCCTGGTCACCGTCGTCAACGCCCGGGCGATCACGATCTACCTGTGGCACAACGTGGCCATCGCGGTCTCGCCCTCGATCGGCGACGTCCTCGGCTGGGAGTCCGAGGGCCAGCACTTCGCGATCGCCGTCGTCCTGGTCGTCGTCAGCGTGCTCGCGTTCGGCTGGGTCGAGGACCTCGCCGCCGGCCGGTCGCTCTCGCTGCTGCCCAACAGCGGCGGCGGGGCCCGTCGCCCGGCCCGTCGTGCCGTCGAGGGCCCCCGCCCGCCGGTGATCCCCAACGACGTCGAGAACGGGGTCACGTCGGCGCTGTCGCAGGGGTCGCTGCGCGCCCTCGTCGGCCGCGTCGTCGGGGCGGTACCGCCCACGGGGCACGCCGACCGCGTCGCTGCGGTCCTGCCCCGCCCCGGACCAGCCCCGCCCCGACCAGCCCCGCCCCGACCGGCCCCCGCCCGCTCACGAGGGGGCATCCCCCCGGACACCCGGCCCGGCGCCGCACGGGGCACCGACACCGACCGGCGGCGCCCGCCGCCCCGTCCCGTCGTCCCCGCCGTCCGGCGTGCCGGCCCCGGTGGGGGCGCGGGGGGCGGCCGGCTCCGCCGGTTCGGGCAGCGGCCGCTACACCCCGGTGTCGCGGACCTCGGCCGTCCCCTCCGGCGTGCCCGTTCCCGTGCCCGCCCCGCCGCCCCCGCTGCCCTCGCCGACACCCCCGCCGGCACGACCGGCTCCGCGCCTCGTCACCCCGTCCGGCGGGACCGCCCGCCGGCCGTGGGCGCCGCCGCAGCCGACGGGCGCTCCGGAATCGGTGACCGGGATCGTCCCCGGCCGTCCCGCGGCCCACGAGCCGGTCCTGTCGTTCGACGAGCCGTCGGTCCGGCGCCCCGGCCGGCATCACCGCGCGGGGGACGACGGCTCGTCGCCCCGGGGATGACCCACTGCCCATCGATCTTGTGTACAAGAACCGTTGCTCTCGTCGGTTCGTCCCGGCGGATGTCTTGTCTGTGACCGCCCGTCCTCCTAGCTTGTACACAGAGCGAGGAGGTGTCGGGTGTCTCAGTCGGCAGTGCGCGTCCAGGAGGAGCTGCGGGGTGACATCCTCGGCGGCCGCTGCGAGCCCGGCTCGCGACTGCGGGAGGAGGAGCTCGCCGAGCGCTTCGGCCTGAGTCGCACCCCCGTTCGCGAGGCGCTGCGCCGGCTGGAGGCCGACGGGCTCGTGACCGTGACCCCGCGCCGCGGGGCAGAGGTCGTGCGCTGGCGCGACGACGACCTCGCCGAGCTCGTGGAGCTGCGCGCCCTCCTCGAGGGGCACGCCGCCCGGCGCGCAGCCGTCGGCGGAGGTGTCGACCTCGTCGCGCTGACCGAGCTCTGCGCACGCATGGAGGCGGAGGCGCCCCCCGGCACGGAGCCGAGGGACGGTGCCGACGAGATCACCCGGCTGAACATGGAGCTGCACCGCGCGGTGCACCGGGCCGGCGGGAAGCTGCTGCCCGACCTGCTCGCGCGGCTCATCGACGTGCCGGTGGTCCGCCGGACCTTTCACACCTACTCCGACGCCGAGCTGCGCCGCAGCTTTGCCCAGCACCGCGAGCTCGTCGACGCCCTCGCCGCCGGCGATGGCGACTGGGCGGCCGCGGTGATGCAGGCCCACATCCGCGCGGCCGGCGCCACCCTGCGCGCGCGGCGCGCCCCCGACCCCGACCCCGGATATCTCGCGGGGACACCGGGCAGGCCGACGACGGCGGCCGCTGACCGCCGGAACCGACGGGAGGACCGATGGACCGAGGACGTTCCACAGCGCCCGACCCGGCGCCGGACCCGGCGCGAGGGGCCGGAGGAGCACCGACACCGGCGCGACCGCTCCGCGAGCCGATCCGCAGTCCCTGGCTGTGGGTCGCGATGGCCGTCGTCGTCGTCGCGGGTGTGCCCTTGTACCTGCCGACCGGCTCGATCCGGCCGCTCGTCGGGGGAGTGCCCTACTGGCTGCTCATCAGCGTCGCCGCGACGCTGGCGTTCAGCGCCCTGACCTGCTGGGCCTGCCTGCGCGACTGGAACCTGGCCGAGCCCGCGGAGGAAGCGGCAGCACGTGAGGAGGCGCAGTCGTGACCACACTGACGTTCTCCGGTGCCAGCGGCGTGCTGGTCCTCTCCGCCTACGCGGTGATCATGCTGCTGATCGGGTGGTGGGCCGGACGGGGCACCACGTCGAGCTCGGCGCGCAGCTACTACCTCTCCGGCAGCGGCCTCGGCTTCGTCGCGCTGTTCTTCACGCTCTACGCGACGCAGTACAGCGGGAACTCCATCGTGGGCTATGCGCCGGAGGCCTATCGGTCGGGCTTCACGTGGTGGCAGTCGGTGCCGTTCATGGTCGCCGTGATCGCGGCGTACCTGATCTTCGCACCGCGCCTCTACGTCATCGCCAAGCGCGAGGGCTTCATCACCCCCACCGACTGGGTCCGGCACCGGTTCGGCTCGGGCAAACTCACGATCCTGGTCGCCGTACTCATGCTCTGGGGGCTCGCCAACTACCTGCTCGAGCAGCTGGTGGCGATGGGGCAGGGGATCTCGGGACTGACCGGCGCGACGATCCCGTACGAGATCGGCGTCATCGCCTTCGTCCTCGTCATGCTGATCTACTCGTGGTCGGGCGGGATGCGCGCCGTGGCGCTCACCGACGTCATGCAGGGCATCGCGCTGCTCCTCGGGGTCGCCGTGCTGCTGTTCGGGGCGCTCTACCTCGTCGGCGGCGACATCACGGGTGTGACCGCGACGCTGGCCGACACCGACCCGGAGAAGGTCGCCGTGCCCGCCACCGCCGACTCCGTCGAGTGGCTGTCGATGATCGTCCTCATCGGGCTGGGCGCCGCGGTGTACCCGCACGCGATCCAGCGCATCTACGCGGCGCGCAGCGAGCGCACGCTCAAGCGCTCCCTCGCGGTGATGGCGTGGATGCCGCTGGTGACCACCGCGGTCGTGTTCGTGGTGGGCATCGTCGGCACCCAGCTCTTCCCCGGCCTGTCCGAGGACGACTCCGAGCAGCTCGTCGGCATGATCGCCAACGAGGTCGCGGGGATCGGCGTGGTCTTCTACATCATGATGATCGTGCTGTTCGGCGGGGTCGTGGCGGCCATCGTGTCGACCGCCGACTCGGCCCTGCTGGCGTTCTCGTCGGTCGTGGCCCGCGACGTCTACGGCCGCCACGTCAACCCGGAGGCGCCGGAGAAGCGCCAGGTGCTCGTCGGCAAGATCGCCGGCGTCGTCGCCGTCGCGATCCTCCTCGTGATCGCCTGGAACCCGCCGGGCACGCTCTACGACATCTTCGTGCTCAAGTTCGAGCTGATCGTGCAGCTCGCCCCGGTGTTCATGCTCGGCCTGTACTGGCGGCGCATGGCGGCGGGCCCGGCGTTCTGGGGGATGCTCGCGGGCGCGCTGATCGCGGGCGGGCTCACCCTCGCCGGCGTCGACGACCTCGGCGGCGTGCCGGGCGGGCTCCTCGGGCTCGCGGTCAACGTCGGGATCTGCGTGCTGGGTTCCCTGGCGGTCGGACGTCCCGACGACAGCCCGTCCGAGGACCCGATGCGGACCGAGGAGGCGACGGTCGGGTCGGCCTGAGGCCCCGCTCGCCCGTCGGCACCGCGTGGTGCCGAGGGCGGGTCACGGGCTCAGGTGCTCGGTGAGGAAGGTCGTCATCGTCTCGAGGTGGCGCCGGTCGGCGGCGGGGTCGTGGGTGGGGTTGTCGGGCACCGCGAAGCCGTGGGCGGCGGGGTAGGTCTCGATCTCGGCCCGCACCCCCGCGGCGTCGAACGCCTCGCGCAGGCGCCGGTGCTGGTCGGCGTCGAAGGCGGCGTCGTCGGTGGCGGCGGCGACGTAGACGGCGGCACGGATACGGTCGGCGACGAGGTGGGGGCTCGTCGGGTCGTCGCCGACCGCGAGGCCTCCGCCGTGGAACGTGGCCGTGGCGGCCACCGAGCCGGGATGCCGGCCGGCGGCGCGCAGCGCCATCCCGCCGCCGAAGCAGTACCCGACGGTGCCGAGGGCCGGGTGCGCGACCTCGGGTCGCCCGGCGAGCACCGCGAGGTAGGCGCCGGCGTCGGCATCGGACTTCTCGGGGGTCAGGGCGCGGACGAGGGCCGTCAGCCGGGCGAACTCCTCGGGGTCCCCGAAGAGGGTCGTCGTGTCGAACGGCGCGTAGGGCGTCCGGTAGTAGATGTCGGGCAGCAGCACGGCGACGCCGCGTCCGGCGAGCCGGTCGGCCATGGCGGCGAAGGTCTCCCGGACCCCGCCCGCGTCCGGGTAGTAGAGGACGCCCGGCCACGACCCGTCGCCGCCGGGGGTGTGCAGGGTCGCGGGGCACCTCCCGTCGTGCGTCTCGATCTCGACCGCGGTGCGCGCCAAGGGATCCTCCTCCGCCGGTGGCTCGTGGTGATCGTGGCGTGCGGCGCGCCCCGGGGCGGGCGATCTCGCTGTGGGCGCAACCCGTTCAGCGCGCGGCGAGCAGGTCGTCGAGGGAGCGCGCCCGGTGCCCGGTGAGCGTCGGGATGTCGTCGGTGACGCCGTCGAGCTCGCCGCTCGCGATCGCGGTGTAGGTGCTGACCCACGCGTCGAGCTGCCACTCCGGAGCCTGCCCGGCGCGGGAGGCGTAGGCCTCGTCCACGGTCTGGTCCTCGAACGTCACGGACCGGCCGGTGCGGCGGGAGAGGACGCTCGCGGCCTCGTCAAGCGTGAGGGACTCGGGGCCGGTGAGGCTGTAGGTGGCGCCCTCGTGCTCGTCCGGGTCGACGAGGATCGCGGCGGCCGCCTCGGCGATGTCGTCCTGGGCGACGGCGGCGACACGGCCGGTGCCTGCGGGACCGCGGATGACGCCGTCGGGCTCGACGAGCTCGGGCAGGAAGTCGAGGTAGAAGTTGTCGCGGAGCAGCACCGTGCCCAGCCCGCTCGCGCGGAGGTGCTCCTCGGTGGCCCAGTGGTCGCGCGCGAGGGTGAAGGTCGCCGTCGGGGAGGCCCCGAAGAAGGAGATGTAGACGAGCCGGCGCACGCCGGCGGCCGCCGCCGCGTCGATGAACGTCCGGTGCTGCTCGACGCGGTCGGGCGTCTCGGAGCCGGAGACCATCAGGACCGTCTCCACGCCGTCGAGCGCGCTCCGGACCAGCTCGGGCGCGTCGTACGCACAGCGGACGGCGACGGCGCCCGCGAGGTCCGGAGCACGCTCGGGGCTCCGGACGGCCAGTCGCTGGGTCACGCCGCGCTGGGCGAGGAGCCGTGCCACGCGCCCGCCGAGGCGTCCCGTCGCACCCGTGACCGCGATCCCCGGCCGTTCGTCCTCGCCCATCCGGCGTCTCCCTGTGCTCGGCTCCCTCGGTGATCGCGGCAACACCGGCGGGCGGCCGTGTCTTCCGGGGCCGGGCCCGGCTCAGCGGACCGGATCCCGCGACGCCGCGGTCTCGGTGAGCATCGTGCGGACGAGGTCGTGGTCGATCTGGTCGACGCGACGGAACCGGACGCAGCCCTTGCCCACGTCCAGGTGCGCGAGCTCGTCGCGGTGCCGGTCGAGGACGTCGGCGCGCATCACGTACAGCGCGAGGTGCTGCTTCCGGCTCGCGAAGGCCAGCTCCGTCTCGCCGTCACGGACGTAGGCGGGCATCCCGTGCCGGATCTCCTCGAAGAAGCCGGGCAGGCACTGCCGGCAGTCCTGGCGGAGCGCCCGCAGCGCCTCCTGGCGGCCGGGCGCCGCGGCCGCGATGTAGGCGTCGACGTCCTCGTGTACGGCCACGGCGTCGGTCCTACCAGGAGCGGCGTCCGCGGTCAGTAGTACCAGGGGAACGGGCTCCAGTCGGGCGTCCGCTTCTCCAGGAAGGCCTCCTTGCCCTCGGTGGCCTCGTCGGTCATGTACGCGAGGCGGGTGGTCTCGCCGGCGAAGAGCTGCTGGCCGACGAGGCCGTCGTCGGGGAGGTTGAACGCGTACTTCAGCATCCGCTGGGCCTGCGGCGACTTCCCGAGGATCTCGCGGGCCCACTGGATCGCCGTGGTCTCCAGCTCGGCGTGGGGGACGGCCTCGTTCACCGCGCCCATCGCGTGCATCTGCTCGGCGGTGTACGTCCGGCCGAGGAAGAAGATCTCGCGGGCGAACTTCTGGCCGACCGCGCGGGCGAGGTAGGCCGACCCGAACGCGGCGTCGAAGCTCCCGACGTCGGCGTCGGTCTGCTTGAACCGGGCGTGCTCGGCGCTGGCCAGCGTGAGGTCACAGACGGCGTGCAGCGAGTGCCCGCCGCCGGCCGCCCACCCGTTGACGACGGCGATGACGACCTTCGGCATGAACCGGATGAGGCGCTGGCACTCGAGGATGTGGAGCCGCCCTGCCCGTCCCTTCTCGTCGGCGCCGACCTCGGCCTCGGACTCCGCGTACTGGTAGCCCGTGCGCCCGCGGATGCGCTGGTCGCCGCCCGAGCAGAACGCATGCCCGCCGTCCCTGCTCGAGGGGCCGTTCCCGGTGAGGAGGACGGCGCCGACGTCGGCGCTCGTGCGGGCGTGCTCGAGGGCGGTGGCGAGCTCGTCGACGGTGTGCGGACGGAACGCGTTGCGCACGTCGGGACGGTCGAACGCGATCCGCACGCAGCCCAGCTCGACGTGGCGGTGGTAGGTGATGTCGGTGAAGCTCGTGACCTCGCGCCACACGGACGGATCGAACAGCGGGGCGTCGGCGTCGACCATGGGCGCGAGCCTAGGAGGCGACCCTCGGTCTCACCGGACGGAGATGCTTCGAGAACCGAAGCTTCACGCGGGCCCGAGTCGCGACCCACCGCAGTGTCGGGGGAGCACGCCATACTCCCGCCATGGCGTACGACGGGGAGCTCGCCGACCGGCTGCGGGCGCTGCTGGACGGCGAGGAGCACCTCACCGAGAAGCGGATGTTCGGCGGGCTCGCGTTCCTGCTCGACGGTCACATGGCGCTCGCCGCGAACTCCCGGGGCGAGCTCATGGTCCGCATCCACCCGAGCCGTGCGGACGACCTGCTGGCTCGGCCGGGCGTCCAGCCCATGGTCATGCGCGGGAAGCCGATGAACGGCTGGCTGGACGTCGACGCCACCACGATCGACGACGCCACGCTGCAGGGATGGGTCGACGAGGGCCTGTCCTACGTGCGCTCGCTGCCCCCGAAGTGAGCGCGCACCGCCGACCGGTCCGGCTTCCCGATCCCGCGTAGGGGGAGTGCGTCGAGCACGGCCACCGATCGCGGCGCCGCCCGGCCGAGCCCCGGGGCGACGGCGGCGCGCAGGGCGTCGGGGTCGAGCCCGTCGCCCACGACGGCGGCGACGACCCGCGACCCCCACTCGGGATCGGGCACGCCGACGACGCACGCCTCGCGGACGCCGTCCTGCGCGAGCAGCGCGCGCTCGACCGCCGCCGGCGCGACCTTCTCCCCGCCGGTGACGATGACGTCGTCCGCGCGCCCGAGCACCTCGAGGCGGCCGTCCGCGCTCCACGCGCCGAGGTCGTGGGTGCGGAATCCGTCCTCGCTGAAGGCCGCGCGATCCGCCTCGGACACCGCACCCCGGTACCCCGCGGCCACCGTTGCACCCCCGAGCCGGATGCGTCCGTCCTCCTCCAGCGTCACCGTGACCCCGTCGAGCGGGCGCCCGTCGTAGACGCACCCGCCGCAGGTCTCGCTCATCCCGTACGTCGTCACGAGGCGGACGCCCGCGGCCCGGGCGCGCTCGAGCACGGAGGGGTCCGCGGCCGCACCCCCGAGCAGGACCGCCGTGAACGTCCGGAGCGCCTCGAGCGCGGGCCCGCCGGCGTCGAGCAGGCGCAGGAGCTGGGTCGGGACGAGCGAGGTGTACGTCGCGCCGGAGCGCGTGGCCGCCTCCGCGAACGCCTCGGCGCGGAAGCCCTCGCGCAGGTCCATGACGGCGGCGGGGGCGCCGGCGCGGGCCGAGCGCAGCAGCACCTGCAGCCCGGCGATGTGGTGGGCGGGCAGCGCGAGCAGCCACCGCCCGGGTGGCCCGAGGCGGGCGTAGGTCGCTTCGGCCGAGGCCCGCAGCGCGTCGGCGGGCAGCAGGACGGCCTTCGGGGCGCCGGTGGAGCCGGTGGTGGTGACCACCGCGGCGACGGCGTCGTCGACGGGCGCGAGCAGGTCGGCGGTCGGGGCCGGGTCCGCGGGGCCGGTCGGTAGGACGGCCGGCCCGTCGCCCTCGAGCGCCGCCAGGGCCGCGGAGCCGAGGCGCGTGGCGGCCTCCGGGCTCCCGTCGGTCGGGACGGTCTCGACGGCGCGCACCGACCTAGGGTAGGCGGGTGATGGGTCCAGCATCGGTCGTCGCCCTGCCCCTGCGGACGCGCTTCCGGGGCATCACGACGCGCGAGCTCGCGCTGGTCGAGGGCCCGGCCGGGTGGGGCGAGTTCTGCCCGTTCGTCGAGTACGACGACGCCGAGGCGCTGGCGTGGTGGCGTTGCGCCCGGGAGGCCGCGTACGAGGGGTGGCCGGCCCCGGTGCGCGAGCGGGTCGAGGTCAACACCACGGTGCCGGCGGTCGGACCGGAGCACGCGCACCGGATCGTCGCCGCGTCGGGCGCGCGGACGGCCAAGGTCAAGGTCGCGGAGAAGGGTCAGGACGCGGGACAGGATCTCGCCCGTGTCGAGGCCGTTCGTGACGCGCTGGGTCCGGGCGGCAAGGTCCGCGTCGACGCCAACGGCGGCTGGGACGTCGACGGCGCCGTCGCCGCGATCCGGGCGCTCGCCCGCGCCGCCGGCGGGCTGGAGTACGTCGAGCAGCCGTGCGCGTCGGTCGACGAGCTCGCCGCGGTGCGCTGCCGCGTCGACGTCCTGGTGGCCGCCGACGAGTCGATCCGCCGGGCCGAGGACCCGCTGCTGGTCGTGCGTGCGGAGGCCGCCGACGTCGCGGTGCTCAAGGTCGCGCCGCTCGGGGGTGTGCGCGCCGCGCTCCGGATGGCCGAGGAGATCGGCCTGCCGTGCGTGGTGTCGTCGGCGGTCGAGAGCTCGGTGGGGCTCGCGGCGGGCCTCGCGCTGGCCGGGGCCCTGCCCGACCTGCCCTACGCCTGCGGCCTCGGCACCGCCGACCTGCTCGCCGCCGACGTCGTCACGGCCCCGCTGCACCCGGTGGCCGGCGTCCTGGACGTGCCCCGGCACCCGCCCGTCCCCGACCCGGACCTGCTCGCACGTTACGACGCGGATCCGGACGCGCGGGAGTGGTGGACCGCCCGCCTGCGCCGGGTACAGGCTCTCGCCGGGACGCCCGCCCCGGGAACCAGCGCCAGCACGAGGAGCACGCCGACATGACCGACAGGGACGACCGCCTCGAGGCCGGCCGCGAGATCGTGCGCGCCAAGGAGGCCACGGGCGTCAGCTGGGCGAAGCTCGCCGAGGCCCTCGACCGGTCGCTGGTGTGGACGACGTCGGCGCTGCTCGGCCAGCAGCCGCTCGACGCGACGCAGGCCACCACCGTCGCGAAGCTGCTCGACCTCGACGAGGAGACCGTCGAGGCCCTCCTCCTGCCCCCGGTGCGCGGCGACGCCGCGATGGACCCGACCGAGCCCGTCACCTACCGGCTCCAGGAGGCCCTGCAGGTGTACGGCACGAGCCTCCACGAGCTCATCCGCGAGGAGTTCGGCGACGGCATCATGAGCGCCATCGACTTCACCCTCGACTTCGAGCGCGTCGAGGACCCGAAGGGCGACCGGGTGAAGCTGACGTTCAACGGCAAGTTCCTGCCCTACAAGGTGTGGTAAAGCCCCCGACACGCCGGTGACGGCTGAGGGGGTCGCTCCCTGCGCGCGAGTAGCGTGCGGAGCGTGACCGCCGCGCCCCCGCACAAGACGGCGCCCTCGCCCGACGAGGACGCCGCGACGGGTGCGGGCGCGTCCGATCCGCACCCCGGTGCCCGCTCCGCCGTGCCCGACGCGGGCCCCGATGCGGGCGCCGACCCCCGCCTCGAGCACGGCCCGCCCGAGCACGTCCGGACGGCGTTCGGGGTGCGCGAGGCGGTGCCGCGGCCGCGCCCGGATCTGCCCGGCCCGGCGTGGCGCTGCGACGCGCTGGTGCTGCGCCCGGTGGCCGACACCGTGCTCGCCGCGTGGTCGGCCGGCGCGATCGAGGAGCTCGGCACCGCAGGCGTCGACGGCCTGCGCCTGGCCCGTCCGGTCCGCGCGAGCGACGGCCGGCGGGTCGTGGCCGGCTGGGCCGCGAGCCACGACGTCCCCGGCCGGGTCGAGCCCCGCCACGACGACGTCATCGCCGCGTCCCTGCGCCTGCACCGCGCCACCGCACGCCTCGAGCGTCCGCGCCTGGTCGACGACCGCGACGACCTGCTCGCCCGCGCCGACCGCGCCGCCTTCGGCGAGCGCAAGCCCCCGCTGGACCCCGAGACCGGCGGGACGTTGTTCGCCGAGCTCGCGCGCCGCCGCCGTCCCCTGGACCGGCCGTCGCAGCTGGTGCACGGCGACCTCTTCGGCACCGTCCTGTTCGACCCGTCCGACCCGAGCGCGCCGCCTGCCGTGCTCGACCTCGTGCCGTTCTGGCGGCCCGTCGAATGGGCGGCCGCGGTCGTCGTCATCGACGCCCTGGCCTGGGGCGGCGCCGACCCCGGCATCCTCACGCGCTGGTCGCACCTCGCGGAGTGGCCGCAGATGCTGCTGCACGCGCTGCTCTTCCGCCTCGCCGTCCACGCGCAGCACCCGTCGTGCACCCGCGAGTCGCTCCACGGGCTCGAGCACGCCGCGCGCCTCGTCGGCAGCCTCCTGCCCTACTAGTCCTGCCGATCGGGCAGCCACCCGCCGGGGTGACGAGCCGCGCACCGCGGGTTCGTCTCGTCGCAACACGCGGTCATCGGCACGTCACACGCGGTTCCTACCGTCCGCCGTCATGACCGCATCCCCGGCCTCGTCGGGCGGCAGCCTGCTGCACGGACGCTGGATCGACGACTGGCGTCCCGAGGACGAGTCGTTCTGGCAGAGCACGGGCAAGAAGATCGCGAACCGGAACCTGTGGTTCTCGGTGCTCTCGGAGCACATCGGGTTCTCGATCTGGTCGATGTGGTCGGTCCTCGTGCTCTTCATGCCCGAGGCGACCTACCACATCGACACCGCCGGGAAGTTCTTCCTCGTCTCCGTGCCCACCCTGGTCGGGGCGGTGCTGCGCCTGCCCTACACGATGGCGGTGGCGGTCTTCGGCGGACGGAACTGGACGATCATCAGCGCCGCGCTGCTGCTGGTCCCCACGATCCTCGCCGCGTTCGTCATGCACCCGGGCACCTCGTACACGACGTTCATGGTCGTCGCCGTCTTCGCGGGGGTCGGCGGCGGCAACTTCGCCTCGTCGATGACGAACATCAACGCGTTCTTCCCGGAGAAGCAGAAGGGCGCTGCGCTCGGCATCAACGCCGGCGGCGGCAACCTCGGCGTCGCGGTCGTGCAGCTCATCGGGCTGCTGATCATCGCCACCGCCGGCACCGGGGCGCCACGGATCCTGCTCGGCATCTACATCCCGCTGATCGTCGTCGCGGTCCTCTGCTCGGCGCTGTTCATGGACAACCTGACCTCGGTGCGCAACGACTCCGGCGCGCTCAAGCAGGCCACCCGCGACGCGCAGACCTGGATCCTCTCGTTCCTCTACATCGGGACGTTCGGGTCGTTCATCGGCTACAGCTTCGCGTTCGGCCTCGTGCTGCAGAACCAGTTCGACCGCACCCCGCTGCAGGCGGCGGCGGTCACGTTCATCGGTCCGCTGCTCGGCTCGCTCATCCGCCCCGTCGGAGGCTGGCTCTCCGACCGCGTCGGCGGCACGAGGGTGACGTTCTGGAACTTCGTGGCGATGGCCGTGTCGTCGCTGATCTGCATCTGGGCCTCCGCGATCGAGTCCCTGGCGATCTTCACGATCGGCTTCGTGCTGCTGTTCATCACCTCGGGCATCGGCAACGGCTCGGTCTACAAGATGATCCCGGCCGTCTTCCGCACCACGGCGCTCGCGGCGTCCGAGCAGCGCGGATGGGACACCTCGGAGGCCCTGCTGTGGGCGCGCCGCATCTCCGGGGCGGTGATCGGCATCGCCGGCGCGATCGGGGCGTTCGGCGGGCTGCTGATCAACCTCGCGTTCCGGTCGTCGTTCCAGAACGCGGGCAGCGGCACCCCGGCGTTCTGGTCGTTCGTCGCCTTCTACGCCGTGTGCTTCGTCGTGACCTTCGTCGTCTACATGCGCTCGGGCAGGGCCGCGACCGATCCGCGGACGGGGCGCCGGATGTCCTACGCAGAGGTGTGAGACGTGACGGCTGCCGAGCCCTGCACCGTCGTCGTCGCGACCTATCCTGTCCGGGTGGTGTCAGCAGTGGTGGAGGTCGGTCGTCCGTGAGCGCGCAGACGCTCGCGGGGTGGCGCGTCGGCGTGACGGCCGACCGCCGCGCCGACGACCAGCTCGACCTGCTGCGGCGCAAGGGCGCGGAGGTGCTGCACGGGCCGACGATGCGGATCGTGCCGCTCTCGGACGACGCCCGGCTCGCCTCGGTGACGCGGGCGTTGGTGGCCGACCCGCCCGCGGTCGTCGTCGCCACCACCGGGCAGGGCTTCCGCGGGTGGCTCGAGGTGGCGTCCGACTGGGGGCTGGGCGACGCCCTGCACGCGATGCTGGCGTCGGCGACGCTGCTCGCCCGCGGCCCGAAGGCGCGCGGGGCGATCCGCGGCGCCGGGCTGCGCGAGACGTGGTCGGCCGACGAGACGGAGTCGTCGCCGGAGGTCCTGGCGCACCTGCTCGACGAGGGTGTCGACGGACGGCGCATCGCGGTGCAGCTGCACGGCGACCCGATGACCGACTTCCTCGCCGCGCTGCGCTCGGCGGGCGCCGACGTGGTGACCGTGGCCGTGTACCGCTGGGAGCCGCCGCCGGACCTGCCCGCCGTCGACACGCTCCTGGACGCGATCGTGGCCCGCGAGGTCGACACCGTGACGTTCACCAGTGCGCCGGCGGTCGAGGGGCTCGTCCACCGCGCCGAGAGCCGGGGCCTGCGCGACGAGGTGCTCGAGGCGCTGCGCTCGGGGGAGGTCCTGGCCTGCTGCGTCGGACCGGTCACCGCCGCGCCGCTGGAGCGCCTCGGCGTCGTCGGCATCGCGCCCGAGCGCTTCCGGCTCGGGGCGATGGTGAAGCGGTTGGAGGAGCACGCCGCCGTGCTGGCCCGTCCGTGACGACACCCGCGCTGCTGCTGCTCGCCCACGGCACCGAGGACCCCGCCGGGCAGGCCACCTGGGAGCGGCTCGCGTCGGCGGTGGACCGGGCGCTGCCCGGGGTCGAGGTGCGGCTGGGGTACGCGGGGGTTGCGAGCCCGTCCCTGCCGGACGTGCTGGTCGAGCTGCCCGGCCCGGTGGTCGTCGTGCCCGCGTTCCTCGCCTCCGGGTTCCACGTGCGGGTCGACGTCCCCGAGCAGCTCGCCGGGACGGGACGCGACGACGTCGTCGTGGCCGAGCCGTTCGGGCCCGACCCGGCGCTGGTCGGCGTGCTGCTCGACCGGCTCGGCGAGGCCGGCGCGGAGCCCGGCGACACCGTGGTGCTGGCCGCGGCGGGGTCGACCGACCCCGTGGCGCAGGACGACCTGCGCACCGCCGCGGCCCTGCTGACCGCGCGGGTGGGCCACGAGGTGCCGGTGGGCTACATCGCCGGTGGCGAGCCGCGGGTCGCCTCGGTTGTCGGGTCCACCGCGTCCCGGGGCCCCCGCACCGTGATCGCGACCTGGCTGCTCGCGCCCGGCGCCTTCCACCGCTGGCTCTCCTCGTCGGGCGCCGCGCTGGTGGCCGAGCCCCTCGGGGACCACCCGGACGTCGTCGGCGTGGCCGTCGCGCGCTACCGGGCGGCGGTCCGGGCGTGAGCGTGGGTCTCGCGGTGCACCTGTACGACTCCGGTGGGCGCTGGATCGCGTGGTACCGCCCGGGGATGCCGTACGTGTGGAACACCCGGGACCGCTGGATCGGCTGGTTCCCGTGGTCGCACGAGTCGTCGCCCGAGCCGCGCGACGACGTCCTCGACCCCGCCGACCGCTACCTCGGCACGGTCGTCGGCGACCGTCTGCTGGCCCGCACGGCCCGGCAACCCCGGTCGATCCCCGCGAGGGTCCCGGAGCCCCAGCGTCCGGTCGGCCCACCCGACATCGACCGGGCGATGGCGCTGCCGCCGCCGATCGGGTTCATCGACGTCGCCGCTCATCGCCTGCTCGGCAACTGAGAGCCACCCCGGTGTTTACCGTTCGTCACGAACGGGTGATGCTAGGGACATGCTCGCACGCGTCATCGGGACCATCGTGATCATCCTGGTGCTGTTCGCGATCGTCTCCGACCCCCAGCAGGCCGCCGCCACCACCCGGGACGGTGCCTCGACCCTGGCCGACGCGGGCTCCTCGATCACGGTGTTCCTGTCGAGCCTCGTCAACAACATCGCCGTCGTCACCACCGGCTCGTCGTCCTCCACGACGACCACCTACCCCAATGGCGGCGTCGAGACCGGCGACGGCTCCACCCCGCTCGACGAGTAGCTCCGGGGGGACGGCGCTCGGGGAGTGCCAGCGTGGGGGCCATGCTGACGGTCAACGTCAGAAATTCCCCCAGCTCGCACGAGCGATTCAGGCGGCGCGGGGGATGTCGTCCTCGAATGTCGCTCGTGGTGCGGGCAGCGCAGCGGCGACGGCCAGCCCGTCCAGGAGGTCCCGAAGGGTCCCGGCCGGGTCGTCCCGTCGTTGGGAGGGACGCGTGCTGACGAGGTGCAACCCGACGGCTCGCAGAGCGCGCTGACGCCGCAAGGTGGCCTCGACCTGGTCGGGCGTCGCGAAGTGGTGCTCCGTCGAGTCGATCTCCCAGGCGAACCCGCACTCCTCGACGAGTACGTCGACGATGCCCACCTGACGGTCGGCGGCGTCCAGAACGCGCACGTTGAAGCGCGCCGGCGGTAGCTCCGGCTGGGCTAGCCACCACGCCCGCGCGTCGAACTCCGCGACCGATCGCACGCCGTCCTCGATGGCCCGCAGCACGGCTCGGGGGGTCGAGCTGCCCTTGCGGCACCCCGCGTCGAGTTCTTCGAGCAGCTGCTGCGGCGTCAGCAAGCGGCGCTGGACGGGTTCGGCCAGGCACGCCGCGATCTCCCGCGCGTCCCGGAGAGCGCGGACCTCGTCGAGGACGGCCCGGCAGAGGGGCGCGACGGCGAGGCCCGCCCGCTCGATCGCACGGGGCATCCGCGACGTTCGTTCGATGTGGAAGAGCTTCCAGCTGCGCACCTGCTGGGTATGTGGGATCAGGAGGTGCACGCGGTCGGGCTCGGGCCCCTGGCGGAGACCGTGCAGACGGAGCGCCGCCCGTCCCGTGATCACGGCATGGTCCCCGGCGTGGAGGAGCCCCGCGATCAGGTGCTGGCGCCAGGTCGGCGTGCCGTTGTGGAGAGCGATGATGCCGGGGCCGATTCGCTGCCAAGGGCCTCCGTCGCGGCACCGACGGTAGGTGGTCCCCTCAGGGACCCCGAGGCGCTCCAGCTCGCGGGCCGTGATCACGCCCTCGTTGCTCGCCGCCCACAGCATCTCGGGCTCGAGCGCCCAGTCACCTCGCCGCATGTCGTCGACGGTGACTGCTGGCGCGCCCGGACCGTGAGTCCTCGCCCGTGGCCTGTGGACGCATTCGGCGGATGTGGACCGTTCGCCTCGACGGCGAGCTGGGGGCTTTGCTGACGTTGACCGCCAGCATGGCCCCCAGGCTGACACCACCCCCGCACCCCCGTCACGACCGTGAAACACGGGGCGAAGGCCGACCCGCTCTCGTAGTCACGAAGAAACACTTCGGAAATGGCCGGTTGGTGAGCTGATCTCAGCGCGGAACCGGGACCCCGGCGGGGTCGGCGAGGACCCCGCACCCCCGATCCCTCGCGCCCGACGCCGTCGGGTGCGCAGGGCGCACCACGTTCCCGCTCCACCGAACGTCTCCGAGGGAGAACCGCATGACCAGCACCGAGCTCTCCGACGTCGAGAAGAAGAGCCTCGAGGAGATCCCGCACCCGTCGCTGCCCGAGGGCTCGAGCATCTACGGCGGGACGAAGGTCTTCCCCGACCTGCAGGCCGAGAACGGCGAGAGCTACTTCACGCTCGTCCACGGGATCGCGCACGAGTCGTCGGTCAGCTTCGTCGCCGTCCTCCAGGCCACCCGGGCGCTGCGCAAGGGCTTCGAGACGGCCATCTACTTCTACGGCCCCGGTTCCCTGAACTGCCTGGCCACGCGCGGCTTCCCCACCACGGGCAGCTCGGCCTTCCCCGGCGAGCACAACATCAACGACCAGCTCAAGACCTTCATCTCCGAGGGCGGCAAGGCCTACTGCTGCCGCTTCGGGCTGTCGCTGCACGGTGCCCGCGAGGAGGACCTCATCGAGGGCGTCATCCCCACGCACCCGCTCGACGTGCAGGACGCGCTGATCCACTTCGCCCGCAAGGGCGCGATCATCAACTCGACCTACCAGCTCTGACGCGCACGGCCCGGTGCGGGGGGCGGCACGCCCGTCCCCGCACCGCGCCCGTGACACCCCGAGTCGAGCGCCCTGGAGGTCCGTCGATGTCGTCCCCGCAGTCCGATCTGGGCCTGTCCGCCCGTTCCGAAGTGGCCGTCCGCGGTGTGGCGCTCGACCTCCCCGACACGTTGCCCGGCCCGACGACCACCACCGACCTCGGGTCGACGATCCCCCTGCGCCGCCCCGGCGGCGCCGGGCCGTCCGCCGACGGCCACGTGCTCGTCGACGGCCTGAAGACCACGATCCCGATCAACCCGGCGAGCCCCTACCGGCTGCGCGACGGGCGCCTCGTGCGCACCGGCCCCGACGGCGGGGTCACCGACCTCGGCGTCGAGGTCGCCACCGTCGCCCGCGCCGCGTTCTACGACCTCCTGACGGCCGACGGCGTCCCCTACGAGAAGATCGCCCGCCTGCACGGCGACGACGTGCTCGCGACGACGGTCGTCCAGACCTGCGTGCGCTACGACGAGCAGGACCGCTGCCGGTTCTGCGCGATCGAGCAGTCGCTGCGCACCGGCGCCACGACCGCGGTGAAGACGCCCGAGCAGCTCGCCGAGGTCGCCGAGGCCGCGGTCCGCCTCGACGGCGTGCGGCAGATGGTGCTGACCACCGGCACGAGCAACGGACGCGACCGCGGCGCCCGACACCTCGCCCGCTGCGTCCGCGCGATCAGGGCGGCGGTGCCGGGCCTGCCGATCCAGGTGCAGTGCGAGCCGCCCGCGCCCTCCGACCTCGCGGCACTGCAGGAGCTCCGCGACGCCGGCGCCGACGCGATCGGCATCCACGTCGAGTCGCTCGACGACGACGTGCGCGCGCGCTGGATGCCGGGCAAGGCGTCCGTCTCCCTGTCCCAGTACCGGCTGGCCTGGGACGAGAGCGTCCGCCTCTTCGGCCCGAACGCCGTCTCGACCTACCTCATCGTCGGCCTCGGCGAGGACCCCGACGAGCTGGTCGCCGGCGCCGCTGAGCTCGTCGACCGCGGCGTCTACCCGTTCGTCGTCCCCTACCGCCCGATCGCGGGCACCCTCGCGTTCGCCGACGGCGACCCCGCGCCGGACCCCGAGCTGCTCGCCGAGGTGACCGCGCGCGTCGCCAAGGTCCTCGTGGCCGCCGGCATGCGCGGCGCCGACCAGGCCGCGGGGTGCGCGGCGTGCGGCGCGTGCTCGGCGCTGTCCGCGGCGGGGGGCTGAGGTCCGTGTCGATCCTCGACCACCACGCGTTCGGACTGAGCGCCGCCGACGAGATCCTCGGCGGCCGGGCGCGCCGCCGTCCCCACGACGTCACGATCACCGAGGCGCCGGTGATCGACGCCCGCCACCCCGACGTCGTCGCCCACCGGGCGCTGCGGCGCGCGGTCTTCGTCGACGAGCAGGGCCTCTTCCCGGACGACGCCGCGGGCGACCTCGACGGGCACGACCACGACCCGCGCGCGATCGTGCTCGTCGCCCGCGACGGCGCAGGCGAGGTGCTCGGCGGGGTCCGCCTGGCCCCCGTCGACCCCGACGCGTCGCGCCCGGACCTCGGCTGGTGGACGGGCAGCCGCCTCGTCGTCGCCCCGACGGCCCGCCGACGGGCCGGGGTCCGGGTGGGTGCCGCGCTGGTGCGTGCCGCGTGCGCCCGCGCCGAGGCCGCCGGGGTGCTGCGGTTCGAGGCCGAGGTCCAGGCCGCGAACGAGAGGCTGTTCGCGCGCCTCGGCTGGCAGCGGCTCCAGGACACGACGGTCGCGGGCCGCCCGCACGTGCGCATGCGCCGTCCGATGGGTCGCTTCGCCGACCTCGTCGCCGCGACCAAGGCCCCGCTCGGCGAGCTCGTCGCCGGGCTGGCGGGCTCGGGCCTGCACGTCGGCGACGACGGGGCCCCCGTGCCGGGCAGCGACCTCGTCGCGGCGTGCGACGCGATCCTGCCCGCGATGGTCGAGCGCGACCCCGAGTGGGCGGGCTGGTGCGGGGTGCTCGTCAACGTCAACGACCTCGCCGCGATGGGGGCGGCGCCCACCGCCCTGCTCGACGCCGTCGGCGCCCGCGACGCGTCGTTCGCCCACCGGGTCCTCACCGGCCTGCGTGCCGCCGCCGACGCCTACGGGGTGCCGGTGATCGGCGGGCACACCCAGCTCGAGGTGCCCGCGTCGCTCGCCGTCACCGCCCTGGGCCGGACGGCCGCTCCCGTGCCCGCCGCCCGCGGCCGGCCCGGGATGGAGGTCCGGCTGACCGCCGACCTCGCCGGCACCTGGCGCCCGGGCTACACCGGTCGCCAGTGGGACTCCACGGCGACGCGCGCTCCCGCCGACCTGCGCGCGATGGTCGCGGCGATCGGGCCGGACGCGCTTCACCGGCCGGCCGCCGCCAAGGACGTCTCGATGGCCGGGGTCGTCGGGACGCTCGGCATGCTCGCCGAGGCCTCGGGCACCGGTGCGGTGCTCGACGTCGCGGCCGTCCCGCGCCCGGTCGGCGCGACCGTCGCCGACTGGCTGACCTGCTTCCCCGGCTTCGCCCTGCTCACCGCCGACGCGCCCGGCGCCCCCGCCCCGTCGGCGGGTCCCGCCACGAGCGCGGTGTGCGGGGAGCTCACGGACCCGGCGACCGGACCGGCCGGGGTCGCCCTGCGCTGGCCCGACGGCGAGGTCACCGAGGCCCTCGCCGGGGCCGTCACCGGACTGGGCAGCGCCCGGCTCAGCGAAGGGATCCACCCGTGACCGTGAGGACGCTCGCCGCCGCGGCCGCGGGCTTCGGCCGTGACCTGGACGAGAGCTTCGCGACGATCTCGTCGCTGCTCGAGCGGGCGCGGGCGGCGGGGGCCGACGTGCTGGCCCTGCCCGAGGCGGCGCTGGGGGGTTACCTGTCGTCGCTGCACGAGAATCCTGACGACGTGCCTCCGCAGCTGGACGTCGACGGCCCCGAGATCCGCCGGCTGATCGCGCTGGCCGGGGACATGGTCGTCACGGTCGGCTTCTGCGAGCGCGGGGACGCGGCGTCGGGCGACCGCCCGTACAACAGCTGCGTCGCGGTGACCGGCGACGGCGTGCTCGGTCACCACCGCAAGGTCCACCAGCCGCTCAACGAGAACACCTCGTACGCCGCGGGCGACCGCTTCGCGGCGTTCGACACGCCGGTCGGGCGGATGGGCATGATGATCTGTTACGACAAGGCGTTCCCCGAGGCCGCGCGCGCCCTGGCGGTCGACGGGGCCCGGATCGTGGTGTGCATGTCGGCCTGGCCGGCGTCGCGCACCGACCCGGCGCCGGTGCTCGCCGACGACCGCTGGACCCGCCGGTTCGACCTCTTCGACCGGGCCCGGGCGCTGGAGAACCAGATCGTCTGGGTCTCGGCGAACCAGGCCGGGACGTTCGGGGACATGCAGCTCGTCGCGAGCGCGAAGATCGTCGACCCGGGCGGGGAGGTCCTCGACACCACCGGGACCGAGGCGGGCCTCGCGGTGGCGTCGGTCGACGTCGACGACGCCGTGGACGCCGCGCGCCGCTTCATGGGCCACCTGCGCGACCGGCGGCCCGCGTCGTACCTCGGCGCGCCGGACGACGCACCGCCCGTCGTGCCCGCCGTCGACGCGCGCGCCAGCTAGGCGTGCGCGGGTGGTCCGTCTCGCCGCCGCCGCGGCCCACTTCACGCGGGACATCGGGTTCGACCTCGACCGCATCAAGATGATCATCTCGCACGCGCGGGACGCCGGGGTCTCCCTGCTGGCGCTGCCCGACGGCGCGCTGGGCGGGTACCTCACGGACCTGCGGGGGCCCGACGAGGACGACCTGCCGCCGCTGCTCGAGCCGAACGGCGAGGAGGTCCGGTCGGTGATCGACTTCGCCGGCGACATGGTGGTGTGCCTCGGGTACAGCGAGCGGGGTCTCGACGAGGGGAACGGGCTGGTCCGCTACGACGCGGCGGTCTGCCTCTCCGGGGACGGCATCCTCGGGCGGCACCGCAAGGTCCACCTGCCCGCCGGCATCGCGCCGCTGTTCGCGGCGGGGGACGGGTTCCGCGCGTTCGATACCCCGGTGGGCCGGATGGGCCTGCTCATCGACCACGACAAGACCTTCCCGGAGGCGGCGCGCGCCCTGGCCGTCGACGGCGCCGAGATCATCGCGTGCCTGTCCGCATGGCCGACCTCCCTGACCCACCGCGCGCCGCGGATGGCACAGGACCGGCAGGCGCGACTGTTCGACCTCTACGACCAGGCGCGCGCCGCCGAGAACCAGGTCGTCTGGCTGTCGGCGAACCAGAGCGGGCGGTACGGCGCGCTGCACTTCCTGGGCCGGGCGAAAGTCGTCGGGCCGGGTGGGGAGATCCTCGCGCGCACGTGGTCGAAGGGTGGGCTGGCGGTGGCGGAGGTCGATCTCCCGGAGCTGGTCGGGGCGGCCCGGACCGTGCTGCACCACCTCGCCGAGCGGCGTCCGGAGACCTACGGTTGATCGTGCGGATCGCCCTGCTGACCTACTCGACGAAGCCGCGCGGCGGTGTGGTGCACACGCTCGCGCTCGCCGAGGCGTTCGCCCGTGCCGGGCACGCGGTGACGGTGTGGGCGCTGGCGCGGGGCGGGGACACGGGCTTCTTCCGGCCTGTGGACCCCGCGGTGACCGTCCGGCTGGTGGCGGTCGAGGAGATCGAGGGCGAGACGGTGGGGGAGCGCATCCTGCGGTCGATCGCGCTGCTGGCGTCGGCGTTCGAGGGTGCGTACGACGTGGTGCACGCGCAGGACTGCCTGACGGCGAACGCGGTGGGTCGCGCGCGGGGATATGCCGACCTGTGGCGGACCGTGCACCACCTCGACGAGTTCACGACGCTCGAGCTCGCCGCCTGCCACGAGCGGGCGCTGGTGGAGCCGGGGTCGCTGGTGTGCGTGTCGGACGCGGTGGCGGGCGAGGTCCGGGCGGGCTGGGGCCGGTCGCCCGCGGTGATCTCCAACGGGGTGGACGCGGCGCGCTTCGCCCGCGCGGCCGAGTCCGGGGCGGGGGAGCCGTGGCGCGCGCGGTACGGGCGCTACGTGCTCGCCGTCGGGGGGATCGAGCCACGCAAGGGGACGCTGGAGCTGGTGGAGGCGATGGCGCGTCTCCCGGGCCTGCCGTTGCTCGTGGCGGGCGGGGACACCCTGTTCGACTACCGGCCCTACCGCGCCGAGGTGTTCGCGCGCGCGGCGTCGCTGGGCGTGGAGCCCGTGGTGCTCGGCCCGGTCGACGACGCCGACCTGCCGGGCCTCGTGGCGGGCGCTGCGGTGTTCGCGTTTCCGTCGACCAAGGAGGGCTTCGGGCTGGCGGCGATGGAGGCGCTGGCGGCCGGGGTCCCGCTCGTGGCCCGCGACCTGCCGGTGCTGCGCGAGGTGTTCGCGGGGGCGGCGCGCTTCGCCGACGGCCCGGAGGGCTTCGCGCGCGAGATCGCGGAGGTGCTCGAGGGGACCGATCCGGACCTCGACCCCGCCCAGGCGACCGTCGGCCGCGCCCTGGCTGCCGCGCACACCTGGGACGCCGCCGCCGAGGCGCACCTCGCCCTGTACCGGCGCTGAGCGCAAGCCCTGCGTCCTCGCTGGCACTCAACGCCAGGAAATCCGCGTCGTCAGGGTGCCCGGTCGGCCGGGGGAACTGAGCGCTCGCTGAGTGCCAGCCTGGGGGCCACGCTGACGTCCAACGTCAGGGAATCCCCCCGCTCGCGAGACGGTGGTTCGCGAGCACCACCCGCCCGTCGCGGATCTCGACGCCCTCCTCGCGCAGGCGCGCGTGCTGCTCGTCGGCAATGTGGGGAGCGCTCGACCCGTCGGCGCGCAGGACCCGGTGCCACGGTAGGTCGGCGCCGTCGTCGCGCAGAACCCAGCCGACGACACGTGCCGAGCGCTCGCCGGCCGCCGCGGCGACGTCGCCGTACGTGGACACCCGACCTTCCGGGATCGCCCGCACCGCCGCCCGGATGCGCTCGTGGCGCGCCTCGTCCACGGCGTGGAGTCCAGCACGGCGACGAGGGTGGTGGGCACCCCGGCCTCGGTGATCGTGGGGGCTTTCCTGACGTTGGACGTCAGCGTGGCCCCCACGCTGGCACGACACGCCCACCTCCGCGCCGGGACTGTCGGGGGGTCGTGGTGAAGTGAACGGCGTGAGTGAGGAGCGTGCCCCCGAGCTTCGGCGCGCCGCGGCGTGGGTGCCGGGCGAGCTGGTGCTCGACGACGCCGCGCGGCGGGTCGTCGAGCACGACGCGGGCTTCCTGCGCGTGCTGGGCGGGCCCGGCACGGGCAAGACGACGCTGCTCGCCGAGCGGGTCGCGCGCCTGCTGCACGAGCTCCCCGACGCCCGCCCGCTGGTGCTCGTCGGCGACCGGCGGGCCGCGGCCGCCCTCCGCGAGCGCATCGCCGCCCGCCGCCGGGTGCTCGACGGGCCGGACCGCGGCGCGTCGGCGGCCGCCGAGCCGCTCGTGCGCAGCGTGCACTCCTACGCCTTCGCCGTCCTCCGACGCCACGCCACGCGCCGCAGCGAGGCACCGCCCCGCCTGCTGCCCGGCGCCCAGCAGGACGCCATGGTCCGCGAGCTGCTCGCCGGCGAGCTCGCGGGCGTCGGCGCGCCCTCGGGCTGGCCGCTGCGCATGCAGCCCGCGCTCGAGGCGCCCGCGTTCGCCGGCGAGGTGCGCGACCTCCTGCTGCGGGCCGCCGAGCGGGGGCTCGGGCCGCGCGAGCTCGCGGACCTCGGCAAGCGCCACGGCGTGCCCGCCTGGATCGCGGCCGGGCGCTTCTACCGCACGTACGAGGAGGTCACGCTGCTGCGCGCGGCGGCGGGCTCGGCCAACCCGCTGGCCTCAGCGCCCCCGCTCGACGCCGCCGAGCTGGTCGCGGCGGTGCTCGACGCCTTCGTCACCGACCCCGACCTGCTCGAGGCCGAGCGCGCCGCCGTGCGCCACCTCGTCGTCGACGACGTGCAGGACATGGACCCCCAGCAGATCGAGCTCGCCCGCGCGCTCGGCGCCGCCGCCGACGACTGGGTGCTCGCGGGCGACCCCGACTCCTCGGTCCTCGGCTTCCGCGGGGCCGACCCGTCGCTGCTCCGCGACGCCGACCCGGGGGGCCTGGCCACGGTCGTCCTGCGCGCCGACCACCGCAGCCGCCCCGCCCTGCGCGGTGCCGTCGCCCGCGTCGTCGCCGGGCTGCCAGGCGCCGGGCCGGGCCGGACACGGACGGCGCCGACCCCGCCGACCACGCAGGACGGGGACGACGGCCGCGTCACCGTCGACGTCTTCGCCACCACCGGGCGCCAGGCCGCCGCGGCCGCCGACCGGCTGCGCCGCGCGCACCTGCAGGACGGGGTGCCGTGGTCGCGGATGGCGGTGATCGTGCGGTCGGTGTCGGGGTCGCTACCCCCGCTGCGGCGCGCCCTGCTCGCGTCCGGGGTCCCGCTCGTGGTCCCGGCCGACGACACCCCGCTCGCGGCGCTCCCGGCCGTCGCCCCGCTGCTCACGGTGCTGCGCTGCGCCGCCGACCCGGCGCGCCTCGACGCCGACACCGCGCTCGCCCTGCTCGCCTCCCCGCTGGGCGGCGCCGATCCGCTGGCCCTGCGCCGACTGCGCCGCGGCCTGCTGCGCCGTCACGAGGCCGGCGGGGGCGCGGCGGACACCCCGAGCGACGCGCTCATCGTCGACGCGCTGACCGACCACATCACGCAGGCGAAGAACCCCCTCGCGCTGCTCAGCACCTCGGAGGCCGCCCCGCTCGCCCGGATCGGCGAGCTCCTCGCCGCCGCGGCCGCGGCGATCGAGACGGCCGCCTCGGTGCCCGACGTCCTCTGGGCGGTGTGGGAGCGCAGCGGCCTGCAGCGCCGCTGGGTGGCCGCGAGCGAGCGCGGGGGCGTCACGGGCGCGCAGGCCGACCGCGACCTCGACGCCGTCGTCGCCCTGGTCGAGCGGGCCGCCCGCTACGTCGAGGACCTGCCCGGCGGCACCGTCGCGGGGTTCGTCGCGCAGGCCGACGACCAGCGCATCCGCGCCGACTCCCTCGCCCCGCGCGCCCCCGACGGCGAGGCGGTCGCGGTCCTCACCGCCCATGCCTCCCGGGGACGCGAGTGGGACGTCGTGATCGTCCCCGACGTCCAGGAGGGCGTCTGGCCCGACCTGCGCCGTCGGGGGACGCTCCTGGGCGTCGAACGCCTCGTCGACGTCCTCGCCGGGCTCCCCGACGACCCCGCGGTGTCCGCGCAGGCACCCCTGCTGGCCGAGGAGCGCCGCCTCTTCGCCGTCGCGCTCTCCCGGGCGCGACGCGCGGTGCACGTCAGCGCCGTGGAGGCCGAGGACGTCACGCCGTCGCGGTTCCTCGACGACGTCGACGGGGGGCCCGTCACCGACGACCCGGCGGAGGCGAACCGGCCGCGGAGCCGCCCGGGGCGGGCGCTCGTGCTCGCCGAGCTCGTCGGCGAGCTGCGGCGCGCGGTCACCGACCCGGACACCTCCCGGCAACGCCGCGAGCGCGCGGCCGCCGGGCTCGCGCGCCTCGCCGAGGCCGGTGTGCCGGGGGCCGACCCCGACGCCTGGTACGGCCTGCTCGCCCCGTCCACCGAGGCGCCGCTGCGCCCGGCGACCGCCCCCGTCTCGGTCAGTCCCAGCGCCGTCGAGACGATCCTGACCTGCCCGCTTCGGTGGGCGCTGCAGGCCCACGGCGGCGACGACAGCGACTCGCTGGCGTCGGTCACCGGTTCACTCGTCCATGCACTGGTCCAGCGGGCGGCGGAGGGCGCCGACGAGCGCGAGCTGCAGGACGCGCTCGACGTCGCCTGGGCCTCGGTCGACGCCGGCGCGCCGTGGTTCTCGCGCCGCGAGCTCGCCGGCACCCGGCGCATGCTGGCGTCCTTCCTCGCCTGGCGGGACCAGACCCGCGCGCACCTCACCGAGGCCGCGGTGGAGCGCGAGATGGAGGTCGCGGTGGCCGAGGGCGTCCGGGTGCGCGGCCGGGTCGACCGCCTCGAGATCGACATCCACGGCCGACCAGTGATCGTCGACGTGAAGACGGGCAAGACGCCGATCTCCCACGCCGCCGCGCAGGAGCACCCGCAGCTCGCCGTGTACCAGCTCGCCACCGCGCTCGGCGCGTTCGCGGAGACGCTCGCGGGCCCGGACCGGACGGCCGCGCGCAGCGCCCCGGGCGGCGCCCGCCTGGTGTATCTGTCGCGCGCGGGCGGCGCGGCGAAGGAGCGCGCGCAGGAGCCCCTCGACGACGAGGGCCTGGCCGCGTGGCGCGACCACGTGAGCGCGGCCGCCCGCGCCACCGAGGGCCCGTTCTTCGTGGGACGCGAGAACGACTCCTGCCCGCGCTGCCCGGTGCGCACCGCGTGCCCGGTGCACGTCTCGGGGAGGCAGGTCCCGTGACGACGATCGCCCCAGCCCGGAGGATCGACGGCACCGAGCTCATCGACCCCGTCGAGCTCGCCGAACGCCTCGGCCTGCGCCGACCCACGGAGGAGCAGGCGGCCGTCATCGGCGCGCCCTCGGAGCCCGCGCTCGTCACCGCGGGCGCCGGCTCGGGCAAGACCGAGACGATGGCCGCGCGCGTCGTGTGGCTCGTCGCCAACGGGCTGGTCCGCCCCGAGCAGGTGCTGGGCCTGACGTTCACGCGCAAGGCCGCGGGCCAGCTCGCCGACCGCGTGCGCCGCCGGCTGCGGGTGCTCGGGTCCTCGAGCCTGCTCGACGAGCTCGACCCGACGGGCGACCGGCGCCTGGCGGCCCGCGCCGGCGAGCCGACGATCTCCACCTACCACGCCTACGCCGGGCGCCTGCTCGCCGAGCACGGCCTGCGCCTGCCCGTCGACCCCGGCGCGCGCCTGCTCTCGCCCACCGCGTCGTGGCAGCTCGCGCACCGCATCGTGTCCACCTGGGCGGCGGACCTCGACACCGACCGCGTGCCCTCCACCGTCACCGCGCTCGTGCAGTCGCTGGCGGGCGAGCTCGGCGAGCACCTGGCCGACGCCAGCACGCTGGCGCTCCACGCCGAGCGCTTCGCCCGCGCGGTGGAGGACGCCCCGCGCGCCAAGGGCCAGAAGGCGGCGCTGCCGGTGGCGCTGGCCAACAAGGTCGCCGCGCAACGGTTCCGGGCGGCGCTCCTGCCGCTGGTCAGCGAGCTCGCCGAGCGCAAGCGCGCCGAGCGCTGCCTCGACTTCGCCGACCAGATGGCCGCGGCCGCCCGCCTCGCCGAGACCCACGACGAGGTCGGGGCCGCCGAGCGCGAGGCGTTCCGGGCGGTGCTGCTCGACGAGTACCAGGACACCGGGCACGCGCAGCGGATCATGCTGCGCTCGCTGTTCTCGAACGACGAGGGCACCTCGGTCACCGCCGTCGGCGACCCCTTCCAGTCGATCTACGGCTGGCGCGGCGCGAGCGCGGCGAACCTGCCGCGGTTCGTCACCGACTTCCCGCGCGTCGACCCCGACGGCGAGACCGTCGCGGCCGCCCGCCACGGGCTCCTGACCAGCTTCCGCAACCCGCCCGAGGTGCTCGCCCTCGCCAACGGCATCGCCGAGCCCCTGCGCGCGAGCGGCGTCCCGGTCGACGAGCTGCGGCCCCGCCCCGGCGCCCCGGCCGGCGACGTGCGCGTCGCCCTGCACGACGACGTCGAGGCCGAGCGGGCGTGGCTGGCCGACGCGGTCGCCGACCGGTGGCGGGCCGCGGCCGACGCGGACACCGAGCCCCCGACCACCGCGGTGCTCGTGCGCCGGCGCGCCGACATGAGCGCGCTGGCCGCTGCCCTGCGCGCTCGCGAGCTGCCCGTCGAGGTCGTCGGCCTGGGAGGGCTGCTCGACGAGCCCGAGGTGCGCGACGTCGTGTCGGCGCTGCGGCTCGTGGTCGACCCGCTGGCCGGAGGCGCCGCGGTCCGGCTGCTCACGGGCGCGCGCTGGCGCATCGGCGGCGCCGACCTCGCCGCGCTCTGGCGCCGTGCCCGCGAGCTGGCGGCGCCGGCCCCGGGAACCGACGCGACCAGCACCGTCAGCAGAGAGGTCCCCGACCCCGTCGCCGCGGCGCTGCCCGGCGAGCACGCCGAGCGGGCGGGCCTGGTCGACGCGCTCGACGACCCCGGGCCCGCGGCGCGCTACTCCGCCGTCGGGTTCGAGCGGCTCAAGCACCTCGCGCGCGAGCTCGCGATGCTGCGCCGCCGCGTCACCGCCCCGCTGGTCGACCTCGTCGCCGACGTGGAGCGCGTCCTGCTCCTCGACGTCGAGACCGCCGCCCGGCCCGGTCCGACTGGTCGCGCGCACCTCGACGCGTTCGCCGAGGTGGTGGCCGACTTCTCCGCCGGCGCCGCCTCGTCGGGCGGCACCGCGACGGTCAACGCGCTGCTGGACTACCTCGACGCCGCCGAGGAGGCCGAGGACGGTCTGACGCCCGGCGAGGTCGACGTCGCCGACCCGGCGACCGGCGGCACGCGCGTGCAGGTCCTCACCGTGCACGCGGCCAAGGGTCTCGAGTGGGAGCTCGTGGTGCTGCCGCACGTCGTCGAGAAGGTGTTCCCGGCGGGGAAGCGGTCCGGCTCGTGGCTGACGTCGATCGCATCGCTGCCCGTGCACCTGCGCGGCGACCGGCCGGACCTCCCCGAACTCGAGCTCGACGGCGCCGCGGACCGCAAGGAGATCCAGGAGCGGCTCGACGAGCACGAGCGGGCGTTCGACGACCGCCGCCTCGTCGAGGAGCGGCGCCTGTTCTACGTCGCGCTCACCCGCGCGGAGCACGCGCTGCTCGTGTCCGGGCACTGGTGGGGCGAGACCGGCGAGTCGCCGCGCGGCCCGTCGGATCTCCTCGCCGAGGTCGGGGAGCTGGCCGCCGCGGGTGGCGGGCGCTGCGGGGTCGTCGAGGCGTGGGCCGAGCCGCCCGAGGAGGGCGTCGCCAACCCGATGGCGTCGGCGGTCCACGAGACGGCCTGGCCGGTCGACCCGCTGGGCTCGCGGCGGGCCGGGGTGGACGAGGGCGCGGCGCTGGTCCGGGCGGCCCTCGCACGCCGATCGGACGAGCCAGAGCCCGACGAGCCCGCGGACCAGGACGACCCCGAAGGCTGGGCTGCCGACATCGAGGTACTGCTGGCCGAGCGGGCGGCGGCGCGCCACCGGCATGCGCGGGTGCTCCTGCCGCCGCAGCTGTCGGTCAGCCAGCTCGTCGACCTCGCCGCCGACCCGGACGCGCTGGCCCGCCGGCTGCGGCGCCCGGTGCCGCGGCCCCCCGACCCGCGGGCGCGGCGCGGCACCGAGTTCCACGCGTGGCTCGAGCGCTGGTTCTCCGCCACCGAGCTGCTGGAGTTCGACGAGCTCCCCGGCGCCGCCGACGAGGACGCCGACGCGGCCGCCGACCCCGCGGGCGCCGCTGACGCCACCGAGCTCCGCGAGCGCTTCACCGCCAGCCGGTGGGCCAACCGCACGCCGGTGGCGGTGGAGGTCCCGTTCGAGACCGAGGTCGCGGGCACGCTCGTGCGCGGCCGGATCGACGCGGTGTTCGCCGACGACGACGGCGGCGCCACGGTCGTCGACTGGAAGACCGGGCGGGTGCCGCACGACGACGCGATGCCGGCGCTCGCCGTGCAGCTCGCGGCGTACCGGCTCGCCTGGTCGGCGCTCTCGGGAATCCCCGTCGAGCGGGTGCGCGCGGCGCTGCACTACGTCCGCGACGACGTGACCAAGAGCCCCGCCGACCTGCTCGACGCCGCCGGCCTGCGCGCGCTCGTCGCCACCGTACCGGAGGAGCAGCGCGTCCCGGAGGGCGATCCGCAGGCCCCGTCGTTCGCGGGCCCCGACGACACCGACCCGGACGCGGACGAGGGTCCGAGCGAGGACGTGGACCCCGACCCCCGCTGACCCGAGCAGCAGACACCGAGCAGCAGACCCCGAGCACCTGCCACCGAGGAGCAGAATCGAGGAGTGAGCAACACCGAGACCGCGCCCGCCGAGGTGCAGTGCGAGCCCGGCGGGTCGCCGGGTCGCGTCGAGGTCCTGACGCCGCGTGACGTGCCCCTCGGCGGGCCCCGCGCGATGACCGTGCGCCGCACCCTGCCCCAGCGGCAGCGCTCGCTGATCGGGGCCTGGTGCTTCGTCGACCACTACGGGCCCGACGACACCGCCTCCTCGGGCGGCATGGACGTCCCGCCCCACCCGCACACGGGGCTCGCGACGGTCAGCTGGCTGTTCATCGGCGAGGTCGAGCACCGCGACAGCCTCGGCACCCATGCGATGGTCCGCCCCGGCGAGCTCAACCTCATGACCGGTGGGCACGGGGTCGCGCACTCCGAGGTCAGCACGCCGGACACCACCCTGCTGCACGGCGTGCAGCTCTGGGTCGCGCTGCCCGACCATGCCCGCGACCAGCCCCGCGACTTCGCCCACCACGTCCCCGACACGACGGATCTCGGCGGCGGCGCCGTCGCCCGTGTCTTCCTCGGGACGCTGGCCGGGTCGACGTCGCCGGTGGTCACCGCGACCCCGCTGCTCGGCGCGGAGCTGCTCCTCGAGCCCGGTGCCCAGTTGACGCTCGCCGTCGACCCGTCCTTCGAGCACGGCCTCCTCGTCGACCGTGGCCGCGCCACGCTCCAGGGACGCCCGGTGGAGCGCGCCGAGCTCGGCGTCGTCGACCCCGGCCCGCCGACGCTGGAGATCGTCGCGGGCGACGAGCCCGCCCGCCTCGTCCTGCTCGGCGGCCCGCCCTTCGGCGAGCAGATCGTCATGTGGTGGAACTTCGTCGCCCGCACCCACGACGAGATCGTCGCCTTCCGCGCCGACTGGGAGGCCGGGAGCGAGCGGTTCGGGCAGGTCGAGGGCTACGTCGGCCGCGACGGCCGTCGGGGTGCGGACGCCCGTCTCCCGGCGCCCGCCCTCCCGCACGCGACGATCCGGCCGCGCGGCAACCCGGGCTGAGGGTCAGGCCTCCCGCCGCACCCGCAGCGCGTGCGCGACCATCGGCGCCTGCAGCGGCAGGCGCCCGAAGGCGATCGCGCGGTAGGGCCAGGGCCGCCGGCGCCAGTCCCACGCCATCTGCACGTTCGCCGGGAGCACCGCGACGAACAGGGCGGCGGCTGCCAGCGCGCCGAGCCGGCGGGTGCGCGGTGCGGCGACGGCGGCACCCACGGCGAGCTCGGCGACACCGCTCGCGTACGTCCAGAACCGCGCCGTGCCCGGCAGCCACGGCGGCACGATCGTGTCGAACGGCTGCGGCGCCGCCCCGTGCAGCACGCCCATCGTCATCAGCCCGCCGGCGAGCACGGCGGTGGGTGTCGTTGATCGCGAACGGCGCACGGGCCGCACCCTGGCAGAACCGCCCCGTCAGCGCCCGACCGCGTAGCCCTGCATGCCCCGGGGGTTGGCGGCGGCCCACAGGAGCCCGCGCGCCCGGTCGACCCCGACGGCCGAGAGCCGGCCCAGCGACCAGGGGCCACTGCGGGTCACCCGGTGCCCGCGCCGCTCGAGGCCGTCGACGACGCCGTCGGGCAGGCGGTCCTCGACCACGGCGCCCCCCGGCTCGCGGCCCCGCGGCCAGAACGAGCTGGGCGACGAGGTCGAGTGCAGGGCGGGCGCGTCGATCGCCTGCTGCGGGTCGTAGCCGCCGACGAGGGTGCGCAGCAGGTAGAGGAGCTGCCACTGGTCCTGCTGGTCGCCGCCGGGCGTCCCGAGGGCGGCGACGGGGCCGTCGTCGTCGAGCACGAGGGTGGGGGTGAGGGTGGTCCGCGGGCGGCGTCCCGGCGTCAGCGTCGACGGCAGCCCCTCCTGCAGCCAACTCATCTGCAGCCGGGTGCCCAGGGCCATCCCGAGCTCGGGGATCGTCGGGGACGACTGCAGCCACCCGCCCGACGGGGTGGCCGAGACGATGTTGCCCGCGCGGTCGACGACGTCGAGGTGGCAGGTGTCGCCCTTCGTCTCCCCGGACAGCACCACCGTGGGCTCGCCGATGGTGCCGTCGGAGGTGACGCGGGACGCCGAGCCGTCGACGGCGAGGTCGGCCAGCCGCGGCTCGCGGCCGCGGAGGCGCCCGGGGCGCAGGTCGGGCGAGGCGGTGTCGGCGATCAGGGCCCGTCGCTCGGCGACGTAGGCGGGGGCCAGCAGGGCGGCGACGTCGAGGGGGTCGCCGGCGTCGCCGAACCACGCCTCGCGGTCCGCCATCGCGAGTTTGGTGGTCTCGAGCACGAGGTGCGCCCCGCGCTCGGTCGACGGGTCGAGGTCGGCGTCGTCGTACCCGTCGAGGACGGCCAGCGCGGCGAGCAGCGCCGGGCCCTGCCCCCAGGCGGGCGTCTTGGCGATCCGACGGCCGCGGAACTCGCCGACGGCGGCGTCGACCACCTGGGCCCGGAACCCGGCCGTGTCCGCGACGGTGAGCACGCCCGCGTGGTCGGTGCCGGACGAGTGCCGGTGGGGCGTGCGGCACGACGCCGCCATCGCCTCGGCGACGAAGCCCTCGGCCCAGACGGTGCGCACCGCGTCGATCCGGGTGGCCCGGTCGTGGCCCTGCGCTGCGGCGGCGAGGCGTTCCAGCGTCTGCGCCCACGCCGGGTTGCGCAGGACCTCGCCCGTCCGCGGCGGCCGGCCGTCGGGCAGCCACAGCGCGGCCGAGGTCGGCCAGTGCTCGCGGAACAGGTGGGCGACCGCGGCGACGGTGCTCGCCAGCCGCGGGACGGCGGGCACGCCGTCGCGGGCGTAGCCGATCGCCGGCGCGAGGACGTCGCCGACCTCCCACGTGCCGTGGTCGCGCAGCAGAAGGAACCAGGCGTCGACGGAGCCGGGGATCGCCGCGGCCAGCGCCCCCGAGCCGGGCACCCGGTCGAGACCCTCGGCGCGGTACGCCGCCGCGGACGCCCCGGCCGGTGCCGGGCCCTGGCCGTCGAGCACGCGGGGCGTCGGGTCGTCGGCGGTCGCGAACACGGCGGTCATGTCGCCGCCGGGCCCGTTGAGGTGCGGCTCCACGACGTGCAGCACGAACCCGCCCGCGACGGCGGCGTCGAAGGCGGAGCCGCCGCGCTCGAGGACGCCCATCGCGGTGGCGGCGGCCGCCCAGTGGGTCCCCGCCGCCATCCCGACCGTGCCCTCCAGCACAGGTCGCGTGGTGAACTCCGGCGGCGGTGTCCATCCCGGGGGCGTCACCGTGCCAGCGAAGCCGATCCGACGGCGCCGACGGAAGAGGAGTACGAGATGACAACAGGAGAGTATTGACGTAGGACTGTCGCCTGCGCCACTCTTCTCCCATCGCACCCGGCACCAGGAGGCCCCCGATGACCACCGCCGCTCCCGCCCCGAGCGCCACCACCGGCACCCGCAGCCGTCCCGCCGCCATCGCGCTGTGGACGCTGCAGGTGTTGCTCGGTCTGATGTTCATCGTCGGGTCGGGCGCGCCGAAGCTCTTCGGCGAGGCCTACGCGGTGCAGATCTTCGAGGACCTCGGCACCGGCCAGTGGCTGCGGGTCGTGGTCGGCCTGCTCGAGGTCGCCGGCGGGATCGGCCTGCTCGTCCCCCGCCTGGCCGGGCTCGCCGCCTCCTGCCTGGTCGCGCTGATGGTCGGCGCCACGGTCGCGCAGCTGTTCTTCCTCAGCGAGGGTTTCTGGTACACGCCGGTGATCCTCGGTGTCCTGCTCGGCGTGGTCGCCTGGGTGCGCCGCGCCGAGATCCCCGAGACGCTCGCCCGCCGCTGAACCCCCCTGGTCTCCCCGCCCGGTCGTCGCCCCCGGTGACGGCCGGGCGGTGTCGTGCGTGGCTAGCGTGGCTCCCATGACCGGTACCGAGGCCCGCGAGGTCGCCGCCCGCGCCGAGGCGTTCGTCGAGGATCTGCAGACATGGCTGCGCATCCCGTCGATCTCCGCCGACCCCGGCCACCACGACGACGTGGCCCGTTCCGCGGCATGGCTCGCGGAGCGGCTGCGCGCCGAGGGCTGGCCGCAGGTCGAGGTGTGGGACGACACCGACGCGCTGCCCGCGGTGTACGCGTCGTGGCCGGCCGCGAATCCGGGTGCCCCGACGGTCCTCGTCTACGGCCACCACGACGTCCAGCCCGCGGATCTCGCCGACGGCTGGTCGTTCGAGCCGTTCGCGCCCGAGGTGGTGGGGGAGGAGCTGCGCGGGCGCGGCGCCTCCGACGACAAGGGCCACCTGGCGATGGTGCGGCTCGGCCTCGCCGCGCACCTGGCCGCCACGGGCGCCGACGGCCCCGCCGTGCACCTGAAACTGCTGGCCGAGGGCGAGGAGGAGTCCGGCTCGGCGCACCTCGCGTCCCTGCTGGCGGCGCACCGCGACGCGCTGGCCTGCGACGCGATCGTCGTCACCGACACCGGGATGGTCGGCCGCGACGCCCCGACCGTCTGCACCGGCATGCGCGGGATGGTCGACACCGAGATCGTCTTCCGCGGCGCCTCGGTCGACCTGCACTCGGGCCAGTTCGGCGGGGCCGTCCCGAACCCCGTCACCGAGCTCGCGCGCCTCGTCGCCGCGCTGCACGACGACCGGGGGCGCGTCCAGGTGCCGGGCTTCTACGACGACGTGCGCCCGCCCACGCAGACCGAGCGCGACGCCTGGGCCGCCCTGCCCTTCGACGAGCCGGCGTGGCTGGCGGGCTCCGCGGCCGGCGCGCGGGCGACCTCCGGCGAGGCGGGCTGGAGCACCTACGAGCGGCTCTGGGCGCGCCCGACCGCCGAGGTCAACGGCCTGCACGGCGGCTACGCGGGCCCCGGGCACAAGACGATCGTGCCGCACTCGGCGACCGTGAAGCTGACGTTCCGGCTGGTCGCCGACCAGGAGCCGGCGCGCGTCCTCGCCGCCGTCCGCGACTTCGTCGCCGCGCACACCCCGGCCGGGATCGAGGCCGAGGTGTCGGCGACCGGCCCGGGCGTCCCGCCGCTGATCTGCGACGTCGACTCGCTCCTCGTCACCACCATCCGCGAGGCGATGGGCCTCGCGCTCGGCGCCGAGGTGCTGCCCGCGCGCGAGGGCGGCAGCGGCCCCGAGGCGCTCCTGTCCACCGAGCTCGCGGCCCCTCTCGCGTTTCTCGGCGTCATGCTGCCGTCCGACCGCATCCACGCCCCTGACGAGCGCGCGGTCCTGCCGCTCCTGCTCCAGGGCGCCGAGGCCACCGCCCACCTCTGGCGGCTGCTGGGGGAGCGGGGAGTCTGAGCTTGCGTTCGAGCGCACTCGAAGTCCTAGCGTCGAGGACATGACCACGGCACAGACCCCGATCGGATCCGGATTCGGTGCGGCGACCACCGCGCGCGAGGTGCTGGACGGCATCGACCTCACGGGCCGCCTCGCGGTCGTCACGGGCGGCTACTCGGGTCTCGGCCTCGAGGCGACGCGCGCGCTCACCGCGGCCGGCGCCCACGTCGTCGTCCCCGCCCGCCGCCCCGACGCGGCGAAGGAGGCGCTCGACGGCATCGACGACGTCGAGCTCGCCACCCTCGACCTCGGTGACCTCGACAGCGTCGCCGCCTTCGCCCGCGACTTTCTCGACTCCGGGCGCGCGATCGACATGATGATCGACAACGCCGGGATCATGGCGACCCCGGAGACCCGGGTGGGCCCGGGCTGGGAGGCCCAGTTCGCCACCAACCACCTCGGCCACTTCGCGCTGGTCAACCGCCTGTGGCCGGCGATCGGGCGGGGCACCGACGCGCGCGTGGTGTCGGTGTCGTCCCGGGGTCACCACCGCTCGCCGGTGCGCTTCGACGACCTCGACTGGCGCGCCGGGCCCTACGACAAGTGGGCGGCCTACGGGCAGTCCAAGACGGCGAACGTCCTCTTCGCCGTGCACCTCGACGCGCTCGCCGCCGATCGCGGTGTCCGGGCGTTCTCGCTCCACCCCGGCGGGATCATGACCCCGCTGCAGCGCCACCTCCCGCGCGAGGAGATGGTCGCGCTCGGGTGGCTCGACGAGAACGGCGACCCGACCCCCGAGGCGGCCGCGGGGTTCAAGACCCCCGAGGCCGGGGCGGCCACCGAGGTCTGGGCGGCGACGTCGCCCCAGCTCGCCGGCCGCGGCGGGCTCTACCTCGAGGACTGCGAGGTGGCCCAGCTCGCCACCGAGGACGTGCCGGGACGGGGCGTGCGCGACTACGCCGTGGACCCCGAGGCCGCGGCCCGCCTCTGGGCCGTCTCGGCCGAGCGGACGGGCGTCGACGCCTTCGCTTGATCTGTGCACGCCTGACGTGTCACCGAACGTGTGACGCCGGGTGCGGCGTGGCGGGTGGCGCCGAGGCGCGTTCTCGGTGTTCACCCGCCCGTCCCAATCGGGCGACACGCTGTCGATGAGGGACGCCGCGCGGTGGGGTCGGTGCCTCACCGCGAGCGGTCGTGCGTCCCCGGATCGCTCTAGCAGACGCCTGATCGTGAGCGACGCGGATGCCTCGATCGTGGGAGGCGCGCGGGTGTTTGAATTCCGCTCGTGTCACTTACGGGGGATGCGGCGGGGGCCGCTCTGGATCGTTCCCACCTGGTGCGCGGCGGCGTCCGCGCGTCGGGCTCCGCGGAACGGTCGTCGCGACGGAGGTCGCGGCGCGGCGGACGGACCCTGAGCCTGCTCGTCGCGCCGGCCCTCGGTGCCGGCGTCGCGCTGTGGCTGATCCTCGTCGCGTTCCCCGGCGCCGCCGGTCCCGGGGACACGGCGACTGCGGCCGCCCCGGCGGCGGTCGAGATCGTCGCGCCCGCGACCGTCGTCGCCACCAGCTCCTGCATCAGCGAGACCCCCCGCGACACCGTCGCCCTCGACGGCCCGGGCGGGCGCCGCCTCCTGCCGCTCGACGCCTGCGGCACGCCGGTGGGGAGCCGGATCACGGTGCGCGCCGCGTTCGTCGGCACCGAACCGGCCGACGCGCCGGCCCGCGTGCTCGGCACCGGGTCCGCCGCGGCGCTCGCCGCCACCGAGCCCGCCGAGTCGCCGCTGACCGGCCGTCTGGCGATCCTGCTCACGGGCGTCGCCGGGCTCGGGATGGCCGGCCTGCTCGTCGCCGTGGTACGCGAGCGGTCCCGCCGGCCCGCGGGCCGCAGGACGGCCCCGCCGGCGCGTCCGGTGCGGACCACCACGACCACGGCCGCCCCCCGTGCGGCCGCCGAGCGGGGCACCGTCCACCGCCCCGCGTCGCGTCCCGGCCGGTCGGCGAAGGCCGGCCGGCCCGCCGCGCTCGACGCCGGACGTCGCGCGCCGGCGCCCCGCGGGGGCACCTCGCGCCGGATCACCGCGAGCGGCGAGGGCCGCCCGCGGAGCCGGGGCACGGACCGGGGGACCGGCGGCGGGTCGCGTCGCCCGGCCGCCGGTCCGCACCGCCGTTAGGTTGGTCATGTGACCTCCAGCGTGACCGCCCCCGCACGGGGGCTGCACCGACGTGTGCTCGACAACGGGCTGCGTGTGCTCCTGGTGCCCGATCCGGCCGCCCCTGTCGTGGGCGTCGCCGTCCACGTCGACGTCGGCTTCCGGTCCGAGCCCGAGGGCCGCACCGGCTTCGCCCACCTCTTCGAGCACCTGATGTTCCAGGGCTCGGAGAGCCTGGAGAAGCTCGCCCACTTCCGGCACGTGCAGTCGTCGGGTGGCGTCTTCAACGGCTCGACGCACCAGGACTACACGAACTACTTCGAGGTCCTGCCGTCGGCGGCGCTGGAGCGAGCGCTGTTCCTCGAGGCCGACCGGCTCCGCGCCCCGCGCCTGACGCAGGAGAACCTGCGCAACCAGGTGGACGTGGTCAAGGAGGAGATCCGCCTCAACGTCCTGAACCGGCCCTACGGCGGCTTCCCCTGGATCCTGCTGCCGCCGGTGCTCTACGACACCTACCCGAACGCCCACAACGGGTACGGCGACTTCACCGACCTCGAGCAGGCCTCCCTCGACGACGCCGCCGCGTTCTTCGACGCCTACTACGCGCCGGGCAACGCGGTGCTCACCGTCGTCGGGGACCTCGACCCGGACGAGGCGGCGGCGCTCGTCGACAAGCACTTCGGCGACATCCCGGCCCGGGCGGTGCCGACGCGCCCGAGCTTCGCCGAGCCCCCGCCCGACGGGGAGCGCCGGGAGTCGGTGGTCGACGCGAACGCCCCGCTGCCGGCCCTGGCCCTGGGGTACCGCCTGCCCGACCCGCACTCCGACCTGCCCGGGTACCTCGCGCACGCCGTGCTGGCGAGCCTGCTCACCGACGGCGAGGCCGCGCGGCTGACCCAGCGCCTGGTGTACGGCGACGAGCTGGTCACCGACGTCTCCGCCTCCTGCGGGCTCATGGGCGCCCCGCTGGACGCCCGCGACCCCGACACGTTCACGGTCACCGCCGTGCACCCCGGCACGGTCGACCCGCAGCGGATCATCGGCGCGGTCGACGACGAGCTCGCGACCCTCGCCGCCGACGGCCCCGACCCCGACGAGCTGCGCCGGGTCACCGCCCGCTGGGCCTCCTCACTGCACCGGGAGCACGACCGCCTGATGAGCCGCATGCTCGCCCTCGGTTCCGCCGAGCTGGTCCAGGGCCGCGCCGAGCTCGCCGACGAGCTGCCCGGCCTCATCGCCGCGGTCGAGCCGTCGGCCGTCGCGGCCGCCGCGGGGTCCCTGCGTCCCGACCAGCGCGCCGTCCTCACCGTCACGCCGGGAGGTGCGGCATGACCGGGCGCCGCAGCGCCGAGGAGATCGGCAGCACCCCCACGGGCCCCCGCGCCCTGCCCCCGCTGGGCCCGCAGCGCTCGGTGCCCGCGCCCGAGGAGGTGGACACCGTCCTCGGCTCGGGCCTGCGCGTCGTCGCCGTGCGCCGCGCCGAGGTCCCGATGGTCGAGCTGCGCCTGCGGGTCCCGTTCGCCGACACCAGCGGACGGGACGACTCGGCTCACGCCGCGGTCGCCGAGGTCCTCGCGACGACGATCCTGTCCGGCACCTCGTCGCGCAGCCGCGTCGGCATCGACGACGACCTGGCCGGCGTCGGCGGCGAGATCGGGTTCTCCGTCGACCCGGAGCGCCTCTCGGCCTCCGGGCACGCGCTGGCCGACGGTCTCGACACCCTGCTCGACGTGCTCGCCGACCTCGTGCTCGCGGCGACGCACCCCGAGGACGAGCTCGCCCGCGAGCGGGAGCGTCTCGTCGAGCGGATCGAGCTGGCGTCCGCGCAGCCGTCGTTGATCGCCCGCCGCGCGCTGCAGGAGCGCCGCTACGGCGCGCACCCGATCACGCGCGAGATGCCGCGGCCCGAGGAGGTCACCGCGGTGACCGCCGACGCCGTGCGCTCGCTGCAGGCCTCGGCCCTGCTGCCCGGGGGCTCGGTGCTCGTGCTCGTCGGCGACCTCGACCCGACCGACGCCGTCGCGCGCGTGGAGAAGGCGCTCGCCGGATGGTCGGGCGGGCAGGCCGCCCCGCTGCCGGCGCTGCCGGAGCTCCGGGCCCGCGACCTGCTGCTCGTCGACCGGCCGGGCGCCGTGCAGTCGCAGCTGCGGCTCTCCGCGCCGGCGGTCGGGCGGACCGATCCGCGCTATCCGTCGCTGCAGCTGGCGAACCTGGCGCTCGGCGGCTACTTCTCGTCGCGGCTGGTGGAGAACCTGCGCGAGGACAAGGGATACACCTACCACGCGTCGTCGAGCCTCGAGCTCGATCCGCACGGCGCGGTGCTGGCGGTGGAGACCGACGTCGCGTCCGAGGTCACCGCCCCTGCGCTGCTCGAGGCGCGCTACGAGCTTGGCCGGCTCGCGGTGGTGCCGCCGACCGACGACGAGGTCGAGTCGGCGCGGCGCTACCTCGTCGGCTCGCTGCTGATCTCGATGACGACCCAGGCCGGCTACGCCTCGACGGTCGCGGCGCTCGCCGCGCACGGGCTCTCGTCGGCGTGGGTGCGCGACCACCCGGCGCGCCTGGAGGCCGTCACCACCGACGAGGTCGCGGCGGCGGCGGCGGAGTTCTTCGCGCCGACGAGGTTCACCGGGGTCGTGGTGGCCGACGCCGCCCGGACCGGTCCCGGGCTGCGCGCCCTCGGCGGAGTGGAGATTCCGTGACGTCAGGGACCGCGGGGCCCGACCTGCGCGCGGCCTTCCACCTCGACGAGGACCCCTCGCTGTCGCGCTCGACGGTCGACCGCCGCGAGCAGCTGCGCGTCGACCCCGCGCACAGCCGCGCGCTGTGGCCCGACGCCCGCGTGGTGCTCGTCGACCCGCACGGCCGGACACCGGTCGAGCGGGGCGAGGGCGGGAGCGTGACGCTGCTGATGGCGCCGACCAGCACCCTCGGCGACGAGACGCCCGACGGTGCGGTGCTGCTCGGCGAGGAGGACGGGACGGCGTACTGGGCCGTCCGCGTGCCCGACCCGGCCGAGGCGCACGCCAACGACGCGGGCTCGGGGTTCATGACCGCCGAGCAGTGGGCGCGCGCGGGCGGGGGCCCGGACCACGAGAACTGGACCGACCTGCGCACCTCGGGGGCCGACCTCGACGCGCGCGGCGCGGGCCTGCTCACCACCGCGGTGGCCCTGCTCAACTGGCACGACCGCAGCGGCTTCTGTGCGCGCGACGGGTCGGAGATGTACCCGATCAAGGCGGGCTGGGCGCGCCTGTGCCGCGCGTACGAGCACGAGGAGTACCCGCGCACCGATCCGTCGATGATCTGCCTGGTCCACGACGGGGCCGATCGCGTGCTGCTCGCGCGCCAGCCGATCTGGCCTGCGGGGCGCTACTCGGTGCTCGCCGGGTTCGTCGAGGCCGGCGAGTCGCTCGAGGCGTGCGTGGCCCGCGAGTGCGCCGAGGAGGTCGGCGTGGACGTCCACACGATCTCGTACCTCGGGTCCCAGCCCTGGCCGTTCCCGCGCTCGCTGATGATCGGCTTCTCGGCCGTCGCCGACCCCGACCAGCCGATCAAGCTGCAGGAGGGCGAGATCGAGGGCGCGCGCTGGGTCACCCGCGCCGAGCTCCGCGAGGCCCTGGACGCGGGGGAGTGGTCCCATCGCGACGGGAACCCGCGCGGCGCCCAGGGCGTCGGCGGCACGGCGTTCGAGGCGGGCGCCGGGCGCGAGCTCATCCTGCCCGGCGGCGTCTCCATCGCTCGCGCCATGCTCGAGGCCTGGGCCGCCGCGGGCTGACGTGGGTGTCGCAGCGAACGCGCTGTTCGCTGCTTCTACGCGCGCAAAGTCCCCGTTCGCGCCGCGGGGCGCCGGACCTCGGACGCAACGAACGCGCCGTTCGCTGCTTCTAGCGCAGCGAACGGCGCGTTCGTGTCACGAGGGTGGGCTCAGCGCGCCGCCTCGACGCGCGCCAGCGTCTCCTTGACCTCGGCGAAGCTGGGGTTCGTCGCGGCGCTGCCGTCGGGGTAGACGATCGTCGGCACGGTGCGGTTGCCGCCGTTGACCTTGGTGACGATCTCGGCGGCGTCCGGGACGCGCTCGATGTCGACTTCCTCGTACCCGATGCCCTCGCGGTCGAGCTGGGTCTTGAGGCGCCGACAGAACCCGCACCAGCTGGTCGTGTACATCGTCATCTGTGCCACGCCGGGTGCAACGCGTCGAGGGCCGGATTCAGTCCTCGACGTGACCGAAGCGGTGCCGCGTGCGGCTGATCGCCTGCTCACGCAGCACCGTGAGCATCTCGCGCCGACCGTCGGCCACCACCGGGGCGTCGACGAGGGACGCGCCGACCGAGGCCGCGGCCCGCTGGAGGCCGGCGGGCACCGTCCCGACCACCCGCACCCGCTCGCCGGCCTCGGGGGAGCCCGTGAAGTCCGTCACCGACACCCCGGCGCACGCCGCCGCGAGGCGGACCCGCAGCACGTCCCGCGCGGCGGCGTCGGAGCCGACCACGAGCCGCAGCGCGGGCACCGGCCGGTAGCGGAAGACGTTCGCCTCGGCGCGCAGTCCTGTCGGGTCGTGCTCGACGGAGAACTCGTCCCGCCAGGCGGCGGCGTCCGACCCGGCGGCGGCGCGCAGCCATGCGAGGTCCTCGGCGCCCCAGCGCGGGGCCTCGTCCGCGAGCAGCGCCGCGACCGCCGGCGCGAGGGGCGCGGACGGGAGCCCGTCGACCGGTCCGTCGTGCCACGTCCCGAACTGGGCGACGTAGTTCGGGCCGCCCGGCTTCGCGCCCGGCCCGACCACGGAGCCCTTCCAGCCGCCGAACGACTGGCGCTGCACGATCGCGCCCGTGATGTGGCGGTTGACGTAGGCGTTGCCGACCTCGACGTGCTCGCTCCAGTGGGCGATCTCGTCCGGGTCGAGGGCGTGCAGGCCGCCGGTGAGGCCGTAGCCCGTCGCGTTCTGCAGCGCGATCGCCTCGTCGAGGTCCGTCGCGTGCATGAGCCCGAGCACCGGCCCGAAGCACTCGGTGACGTGGAACCACGATCCGGGCGCCACGGGCGCCTTCACCCCCGGTGTCCAGAGCGACGCGCCGAGCCTGCGGGGCTCGACCAGCCACGTCTCGCCCCGGTCGAGGCGGGTCAACGCCCGCTCGAGCTTCTCGTCCGGTGGCCCGATCAGGGGTCCCATCGTCGTCGACGGGTCGCTGCCGTGGCCGACACGCAGGGTGCGGACGGCGTCGGCGAGCTGGCGGTGGAACCGCGACCCGGCCGCCGTGCGCGTCGACCGCATCGATCCGACGAGGATCGCGAGCGACGCCGCCGAGCACTTCTGCCCGGCGTGCCCGAACGCCGAGCGCACGAGGTCGGCGACGGCGAGGTCGGGGTCGGCGCTCGGCGTGACGATCAGCGCGTTCTTTCCGCTGGTCTCGGCGATCAGCCGCAGGTCGGGGCGCCACGACCGGAACAGCTCCGCGGTCTGCGACGCCCCGGTGAGCACCACGTGGTCGACGGCCGGGTGCGTGACGAGCCGCCGCCCGGCGTCGCCCTCGTCCGTGTGGACGAGCTGCAGGGCGTCGGCCGGGATGCCGCCGCGGTGCAGCGCGGCGACCCCGACCTCGGCGCACGCCCGCACCTGCGGCGCCGGCTTGATCACCACCGACGCCCCCGCCGCCAGCGCCGCGACGCAGCCGCCGAGCGGGATGGCGATCGGGAAGTTCCACGGCGGGGTGACGACGACGACCCGGTCCGGCGTGAACGGCGCGCCGTCCAGCTCCTCGGCCCGGTCCGCGTAGTACGCCGCGAAGTCGATCGCCTCGGAGATCTCCGGGTCCGCCTCGGCGATCGTCTTGCCGGCCTCGTCGACCATCACGGTCAGGAGGTCCCCGCGCGCCGCCGCGAGGGCGCGCGCGGCCTCGCGCAGGATCGCGGCCCGCTCGGCGGCCGGCCGATCCCGCCACGCGGCGGCCGAGGCGCGCTCGACCACCGCGTCCACGGCGTCCGGGTCGGTCAGCTCGGGCTCGCGCACCCCCGGCCCCGGGGTGGCGATCGCCCGCAGCGCCCACTCACGGTTGGCGGCCAGCGAGGGGTCGGTGTCGGGCACGTTGACGAAATGCTGCGCTCGTGAGTGATTCGAGTCGTCCTGACGACCCGGATCACTCACGTGCGCGGAGCGCCTCGGCGTCGCCGGCACCGCGCCGCGGTCGCGCACCGAGGCCCGGAATCGGTCGGTGTACGAGGCGGGCCCGGCGTCGGAGAACAGCGCGTAGAGGTAGTTCTCCGGCGACGCGTTCTCCTCGAGCCGGCGCACGAGGTACGAGACGGCGGCGTCGAAGTCACCGGTGTGCACCACCGGTGTGTAGAGCACGAGCTGCTCCCGGACGTCACGCGCCACCACCTTCGCCTGCGCCGGCGCCATGCCCTGCAGCATCTCGACGTCGATCTGACGCTCGGCGCCGCGGGCGGCGGCGAGCTCGACGGCCAGGGCGACGTGGTGGAGGTGGTGGCTGGCGACGCCGAGGCGCAGCGCGTCGACGAGGTCGCCCCCGATCGCCCGGTCGAGCAGGCGCACGTAGTTCGCGTCGACCTCGGCCTTCGTCGTGTACGGCGCCTGCGGCCAGTCGTGCACCTCGGCGTCGACCTTCTCCATCGCGAGGTTCGCGCCCTTGACCAGCCGGACCTTGATCGGCGCGCCACCGGCCGCGACCCGGCGGCGGGCGAACGCGGCCAGCTCCTCCAGCGCGCCGAGGGCGTCGGGGAGGTAGGCCTGCAGCACGATCCCGGCCGGCAGCCCGGTGAACTCGGGGCGGTCCAGCAGGGTCGTGAACAGGGCGACGGTGAGGTCGAGGTCCTTGTACTCCTCCATGTCGAGGTTCACGAAGGAGCCGGTCTCGCGCGCCAGGCGGAACAGCGGGGTCAGGCGCTCGACGAGCCGGTCGCGGCTGCCCTCGAGGTCCCACGGCACGAGCTGGCTCGCCACCGACGACGCCTTCACCGAGACGTAGTCGACGTCGCCCCGCCGCAGCAGATCCATCGTGCGCGCCAGGCGACGGTCCGCCTCCTCCTCGCCGAGCACCGCCTCGCCGAGCAGGTTGAGGTTCAGCCGGAAGCCCTCCGCGCGGGCCTCCTCCAGGCGGCGCTCCAGCCCGCGGCCGTCGGCGTCGACGATCAGGTGACCGACGAGGGCCCGGAGCCGGCGCCGCGCGAGCGGCACCACGACCCGGGGAGCCCGCGGGGCGAGCCGCGCGCCGGCGCGCAGCATCGCCCGGTCGGCCCCGCCGACGAAGTCGGGCAGCGGCGCGTCCGGGCCCGCCAGGCGGGCGAGCTCCCGGGCCGCGACGTGGTCGTCGGCCGGACGGGCGACGCGGTCGACGAAGCGCAGGGTGAAGTCGACGCCGGCCGGGTCATGCATGAGGGCCGCGAGCTGCGCCGAGGGTCCGGTGGCCGCCCCGACGGCGCCGGCCCGCGCCCACTGGTCGGCACGGGCGACGGCCCGCTCGACGAGCTCGTCGGGGATACCGCCGGCGGCCCGGTGGGTGGTCGGCGCGAGCTGCTCGGTCATGGCTCCATCGTGGCCCGATCCGGCCGTCGGGGTCTTGTCCGGATTCGACGGCCCCGGCGCCGGATCGACACCACGCGCCGGGGCATCCTCGGGCCGTGCCCACCCCGCCGGGAGTCGACGCGCTGCTCGAGCTCTTCGGCGAGCTCACCGGCGTGATGTTCTGTGCCAAGGACGCCGACGGCCGCTACACCGAGGTCAACGACGCCTTCGTCCGGCGCACCCGGGAGCGCACGCGCGCGGCGGTGGTGGGCCGGCGGGCGAGCGACCTGTTCGTCCCGGCCCTCGCCGAGCGCTACGAGGAGCAGGACGCGGCCGTGCTGGCGTCCGGGCGCCCGCTGCGCCACGAGCTCGAGCTCATCCGGCGGGGGAGCGGCGTCGCCGGCTGGTACGTGACGACGAAGCTCCCGGTGCTCGACGACGAGGGAGTCGTCGGCGTCGTCAGCGTCTCCGAGGATCTCCGCGCTCCCGAGGACTCCGACCCGTCCCTGCCCGCCCTCGCCCGCGCCGTCGAGCTCGCCGCGAGCCGGCCCGACCGTCCGCCGCGGGTGGACGAGATGGCCGTCGCGGCGGGCTGCTCGACCTCGGTGCTCGAGCGGCGGATGCGGCGGGTGTTCGGCCTCGCGCCCACGCAGTTCGTGCTGCGCACGCGCATCGACCACGCCCGCGCCCTGCTCACGGGCACCGCCACCCCGCTGGCCGAGATCGCCGCCGCCTGCGGCTTCCACGACCAGCCGGCCTTCACCCGGCAGTTCGCCCGCCTCGCCGGCGAGACGCCGGGCCAGTACCGCCGCCGGGCTCGCTAGGGCTCAGACGCGCGTCCGCAGCGCCCAGACCGCGAGCGGCCCGAACACCGCCGCGAAGGCCACGCCCCAGAGCAGCGTGGCGACGGCGTTGGCCGCCACCGGCCCGCCGACCAGGAGCCCGCGCAGGGCGTCGGCGAGCCGCGTCACGGGGTTGATCGACACCCAGGCCTGCAACCAGTCCGGCATCGTCTGGGTGGGCGCGAAGGCGTTGCTCGCGAAGGTCAGCGGGAAGAGCACGGTGAACCCGTAGATCTGCACCTTCTCCGGGTCGCGCGCCAGGACCCCGAGCAGCACCGAGGTCCACGAGAATGCCACGGTGAACGCGACGAGCAGCCCGAACGCGGCGAGCACCGCGAGCGGGCTCGTGGTGATGCGGAACCCGAGCACCACCCCGACGGCGAGCAGCACCACCAGCGACCAGAGCTGGCGCACGACGTCGCCCATGATCCGGCCGGACAGTGGCGCCGAGCGGGCGATCGGCAGGCTGCGGAAGCGGTCGAAGGTGCCCTTCTGCAGGTCGGTCGCCAGCCCGGTGGCGGTGTAGACGGTGAGGAAGAGCGCGTTCTGCGCGATCAGCCCGCCGAGCGCGAACTGCAGGTAGGCGTCGGTGGAGCCGCCGATCGCTCCGCCGAACACGAACGTGAACAGCAGCACGAACATGATCGGCTGGATCGACAGGTCGAGCAGCTCGGAGGGGTTGTGCTTGATCTGGACGAGGCTGCGCCAGGCCATGGTGAGCGACTGGCTCGCCCATTGGGCAGGCGTCGTGCGCCGGGGCGGGGGCGGCGGCGCGGCGGGGACGTCGGCGGCGGGCGGCCCCGCCACCGTGCGGTCGAGGGTCACACCAGCTCCCGGTCGGTCGTGCTGTCGGAGTCGTCGACCGCGCGACGGCCGGTGAGCGCGAGGAAGACCTCGTCGAGGGTGGCGCGCCGCAGCGTCAGCTCGGCGAGGCGTACGCCGACGTCGTCGAGGCGGCGGACGACGGCGGGCATGAGCGCGTCGTCGCCCGCGGGGACCGAGACCGTGTCCTGGTCGACCGTCGCCGTGGCGCCGGCGAGCTCGCCCGCGATCCGCGTCACGACCCCCACCTGCCCGGCGTCGGTGGGCCGCATCTGGAGCACGGCGGCGCCGGCGCGGGCCTTGAGGTCGTCGGGCGTGCCGGTGGCGACCACCGCGCCGCGGTCGATGACGACGATGTCGTCGGCGAGCTGATCGGCCTCCTCGAGGTACTGCGTGGTGAGCAGCACCGTCACGCCGTCGTCGGTGAGCCGCCGGACCATGCCCCACAGCTCGTTGCGGCTCGCCGGGTCGAGCCCGGTGGTGGGCTCGTCGAGGAAGAGGATGCGCGGGCGCCCGACCAGCGACGCCGCGAGGTCGAGCCGGCGGCGCATGCCCCCGGAGTACGTGCGCGCGGCGCGCCCGGCCGCATCGCTGAGCCCGAACTGCCCGAGGAGCTCGGCGGCCCGGGCTTTCGCCGCGGCGCGTCCCTGCCCGAGGAGCCGGGCGATGAGCACGAGGTTCTCGGTGCCGGTGAGCGCCTCGTCGACCCCGGCGTACTGCCCGGTGAGCCCGATGAGCGAGCGCACGCGGTGCGGCTCGGTGATCACGTCGTAGCCGCCGACGAAGGCACGTCCCTCGTCCGGCGCTAGCAGCGTGGCGAGCACCCGCGTCGCGGTGGTCTTGCCGGCCCCGTTGGGCCCCAGCACCCCCAGCACGGTGCCCTCGGCGGCGGAGAGGCTCGCACCCGCGAGCGCGGTGGTGGCGCCGAAGCGCTTGACGAGACCGTCGGCCTCGATGGCAGGTGGCACACCACCACCGTGTCAGAGGGGTCTGACGACCGTCGTGGAGATTTCGGACCCGGCACCTGATGTGGGCCCGTCCCGCCCCGGCCGTCGGCCCGGGTTGAGAGCATGAGGGCGTGGGCAGCGGCGAGGACGGGGCGGGGTCGGACGCGGTGGCGGGGCTCGATCCCGAGCAGCGTGCGGCAGTGCTCGCGCCGCGAGGCCCGGTGTGCGTGCTGGCCGGGGCCGGGACGGGCAAGACCCGGACGATCACCCGACGCATCGCGCACCTGGTCGGCAGCGGCCACGTCTCCTCCGGCCAGGTCCTCGCGGTGACGTTCACGGCCCGAGCGGCCGGCGAGATGCGCACGCGGCTGCGCGCGCTGGGCGTCGACGGGCCGGGCCGCCCTCCGGTCCAGGCGCGCACCTTCCACGCCGCGGCCCTGCGCCAGCTGCGCTACTTCTGGCCGCGTGTCGTCGGCGGGGCGCCGTGGGAGGTGCTCGAGGGCAAGCTGCGCTTCGTCGGACAGGCCGCCCAGCGTGCCGGGGCACCCACCACCCGCGAGTCGCTGCGCGACCTCGCCGGCGAGATCGAGTGGGCCAAGGCCTCCCTCGTGGCCCCGGACGACTACGCGGAGGCGGCCGGCCGGGCCGCCCGCGACGTCCCGGGCCCGGTCGAGCAGGTCGCGAAGGTCTACGAGACCTACGAGACGCTGAAGAACCGCGCCGAGCAGCTCGACTTCGACGACCTGCTGCTCCACACGTCCGCCGCGCTCGAGGAGCACCCGGAGGTGGCCCACGAGTTCCACGAGCGCTACCGCTGCTTCGTGGTCGACGAGTTCCAGGACGTCACCCCGGCCCAGCACCGCCTGTTGCGGGCCTGGCTCGGCGGGCGCGACGACCTCACCGTGGTCGGCGACGCCAACCAGACGATCTACTCGTTCGCCGGCGCCAGCCCGTCCTACCTGCTCGACTTCCCGCGCGTCTTCCCCGAGGCGACGGTCGTGCGCCTCGTGCGCGACTACCGCTCCACCCCGCAGGTCGTCTCGGCGGCGAACACCGTCATCGGGGCGGCCCGGGGGCGCGCCGCCGGGTCGCGGCTGCGCCTCGAGGGGCAGCGCCCGCCCGGCCCGGAGCCCGACTTCGCCGAGCACGACGACGAGCCCGCCGAGGCGACGGCGGTCGCGGCGGCGATCGGCGAGCTGGTCGAGCAGGGCATCCCGCCGGCCGAGATCGCCGTGCTCTACCGGGTCAACGCCCAGTCCGAGGCGTACGAGAAGGCGCTCGGCGACGCCGGGATCGCCTACCAGGTGCGCGGCGGCGAGCGCTTCTTCCAGCGCACCGAGGTCCGCAACGCGATCGCCGCCCTGCGCACCGCCGCCACGCGCGCCCCGGACGACGCCACCGGCGACAACATGGTGTCGCTGGTGCGCGCAGTCCTGGGCGAGCAGGGGCTCACCGAGGCCCCGCCCGCCGGGTCCGCCGGCGAGGGCGCCGCCCGCCAGCGCTGGGAGTCGCTGCGCGCGCTGGCCGAGCTCGCCGAGGAGCTCGTCACCACCGTCCCCGAGGCCGACCTCGGTGCCTTCCTCGCCGAGCTGAACGCCCGCGCGCAGGCGCAGCACCCGCCGACCGTGCAGGGCGTGACGCTCGCGTCCCTGCACGCCGCGAAGGGCCTGGAGTGGGACGCCGTGTTCCTCGTCGGGCTCACCGACGGCACGATGCCCATCCAGCACGCGGACGGCGACGACGACGCGGTCGAGGAGGAGCGCCGGCTGTTCTACGTCGGCGTCACCCGCGCCCGTGTGCACCTGCGGCTGTCCTGGGCGCTGTCGCGCAACGCCGGCGGACGGCGCTCGCGTCGCCGCAGCCGCTTCCTCTACGGCCTCGTGCCCGAGGAGCACCCGGCCGCCCGGGTGCCCACCGGCCGCGGGGAGAACGGCGGCTCGCGGGGCAAGCCGACCTGCCGGCTCTGCGGCAAGCCGTTGCCGGACCCCGCGTCGGCGAAGCTGGGCCGCTGCAGCACCCACCCGTCGGACGTCGACGAGGAGCTCCTGGAGGCGCTGCGGACGTGGCGCTCCGCGGAGGCGAAGTCCCGGTCCGTGCCCGCCTACGTGGTGTTCACCGACGCCACGCTCATCGCGCTCGCCGAGCAGCGACCCGCCGACCCGTCGGGGCTCGTGGCCATCCCCGGGATCGGGTCGTCGAAGCTCGAGCGTTACGGCACCGAGGTGCTCACCCTGCTGCGGGAGCACGCCTCGTAGGAGGCCGTCCGTGCCCGGTCGGGAGAACTCCGGAAACTCCTCGAAAATACGTTGCCTTCCTGCGCGGGACCGCCCTACGGTCGATCACACACCGGCGCACGAGGCTGCCGGTCGGGCGGTTCGCCGCACGTGGGACATCGAGGGGGCTCGCAGACATGGACATCGTCACCGTCGCGGGCACCGGTCGCCACGTCGCGAGCTGGCGCTACTCCACGGCCTTGATGCCAGCGGGCATCGCCGTGTGCGGATCGCAGGGACAGCAGCAGCGTCCCGTCGTCCGCGAGCGCGATCTCACGAACCTCCCGACCTTCGACCCGCAGCGGACGTCCGCGCCCCGTCGGTGGGGCCCCTGACCTTCAGGACCCACCGGATCACACGAGGCCGCGGACCCGCTCCAGGGACCGCGGCCTTCGTCGTCTGGCGATGACACCTCCGCGGCTCCCGGCCCCGCCGACCCGCCCACCGGAGGTAGCACCGTGTCCCCCGCCGGACTACTCGAACGCCCGACCGCCACCGACCCCGGTCCCGAGTTCCCCGACCTCTTCGACGCCCTGACGTCCGTCGAGCTCCCCTGCCGGCTCGCCGAGGAGGACCTCTGGTTCTCCGAGGCACCGGCCGACCTCGAGCGGGCCAAGGGCCTCTGCGCTGCCTGCCCGATCCGGCGGGCGTGCCTCACCGGCGCGCTCGAGCGGCGGGAGTACTGCGGAGTGTGGGGCGGGGAGATCTTCGATCGGGGCACCGTCATCGCCCGGAAGCGGCCCCGGGGCCGGCCGTCCAAGGCCGACCTCGCCCGGGACGCGGAGCTCGCCGCGGCCCGAGCGGCCACGGGGGTCGCCTGACCCGGGTCACCCAGGACCCCTCGAGGGGGAGAAGGGGGCCCGGTGCGCGTCCTGTGCGCACCGGGCCCCGGACGAGGAGTCGCTCAGGCGGCGAAGCCCGGCTGCCACTGCTCGAAGACGGCCCGCAGCGGGATCTCGGCGTCGAGCTGGCAGAGCACCGCCACCGACGCGAGCGTCACGCGGTGCACCAGCAGGTACTGCGGCGGCAGGTTGAGCCCGCGGCCGGTGGTGAACTCGGGGCGGCGCAGGTCGCCCAGGCGGTCGGCCTGCCCGCGCAGCCACGACCGCGTGAAGTGGAACTTCTCGGTGCGCAGCGGGTCGGTGAGCGGGCCGAGGTACGCGATCGCCTCGTCCGCGCCCATGTCGACGCCGGGCAGCACGAAGTTCAGCTGCTTGAGCAGCTCCAGGAGCTCGTCGGAGCGGTCCTCGACCGCCAGGCGCAGCATGTGCCCGAGCTCGCGCGGCAGGCCGTCGGGCAGCTTCGCGACGGCCCCGAAGTCGATCACGCACAGGCGCCCGTCGGGCAGCAGCTGGAAGTTGCCGGGGTGCGGGTCGGCGTGCAGCAGGCCCACCCGCGCGGGCGACGAGAAGTGGAAGCGCGAGAGCAGCAGGCCGACGCGGTCGCGCTCCTCGGGCTCGCCGGACCGGATGATCACGGACAGCGGCGTGCCGGTGACCCACTCGGAGACCATCGCCTTCGGCGCCGACGCCACCACCCGGGGCACGACGACGTGCGGGTCGCCCTCGTACGCGGCGGCGAACGCGCGCTGCGCATCGGCCTCGTCGCGGTAGTCGAGCTCCTCGGCCATGCGGTCACGCAGCTCGCTGAGCAGCGGCTTGATCTCCATCCCCGGCACCAGCGGCTGGACCATGCGGCTGAAGCGCTGGAGCTGGCGCAGGTCGGCCATGATGGCCTCCTCCGCGCCCGGGTACTGGACCTTGACGGCGACGTCGCGGCCGTCGTGCCACACGGCGCGGTGGACCTGCCCGATGCTCGCGGCCGCCGCCGGGGTGTCGTCGAACTCGCGGAACCGGTCGCGCCAGCCGCGCCCGAACTGCTCGGCGAGGACGCGGTGGGTGCGGGCGGCGGGCATCGGGGGCGCGGCCGTCTGCAGCTTGGTGAGCGCCTCGCGGTAGGGCTCGGCCATCTCCGGGGGCACCGCGGCCTCGAACACGCTGAGGGCCTGGCCGAACTTCATGGCCCCGCCCTTGAGCTCGCCGAGCACCGCGAAGAGCTGCTCGGCGCCGCGGCGGGCGACGTCCGCGGTGATCTCGCCCTGGTCGCCGCCGGCAAGCCGGCGACCCCACCCCGCCGCGGTGCGGGAGGCGAATCCGAGCGGCAGCGAGGCCAGCCGGGCCGACCGCTGGACCGACCGGCGGGGGATGTCATCGGTCACGTAGCCGATTGTCCCCCGCGCGGTGGGTGACGGCGCGGTCAGGTCAGGCGGCACCGTCCACCGCCGGGGCCGCCGTCGCCGTGACCTGGTACGGCACCACGGACGTGATCTCGCCCCCACCACGGGCCAGCCGGGCGGGGCGGGCCCCGAGGGCATCGCACCCGCAGTCCGGATGCCGTCGGGCGGGACGCGGGCGGTGGGTGCCGTCCGGGTCGAGCACGAGCGTCGCGCCGCGTGCCGCGGGGACGTCGCCCTCGAGATGGGCGAGCGCCTGGACGGCCGCGAGCGCGGCGATCGACGCGGCCGGGGCCACCGCGACCGGGTCGCGACGGCCGGCGAGCTCGGCGGCGAGGCGGGGCCAGGTGGGGTCGGTGTCGGTGCGGCGGAGGTCCTCGCACCGCAGGCAGGGCGACACCCCGGGCACGACGAGCGGTCCCACCGTGCCGAGGCCGTCGACGACGCCCACCGGGAGGTGGGTCCGGCCCGCGACGACGAGCTGCGACGCCGCCACCGGGTCGGGACGCGCGCCTTCGGCGAGGACGACGAGATCGGCGCGGGCCGCGAGCCAGCGGCGCCCCGGGCCGTCCCCCGGCGGCACGGCCCCGCCCGCGGCGCGCGCCACCGCGTCGGCGGCCGCCCACCGGGCTGGGCGTCCGACGTCGCCGGCGAGCAGACCGGTGCCGACGTCGTCGCGCATCACCGTGCCGGCGGCCTCGACGAGCACCCGCCCGACGCCCGCCGCGGCGAGCAGGCAGGCCACCGACACCGCGACCCGCCCCGCTCCGCGCACCACCACCCGGCGCTCGGCCAGGTCCGCGGGCCGCGACGCCCCGACGAGCAGGCCCTCGGCGTGCAGGCGTGCGAGCAGCTCGTCGGCCGCGGCCGGGCCCGCGCCGGCGGCCACGGCCTCGGCCAGCACCCGCGCGCGCGGCCGGGTGCCGTCGAGGGCGTCGACCATCCGCACGAGCGGTGGCGTCAGGCCCTCGACGACCAGGGCCTCGGACGGGTCGGCGCCGAACTGCAGGACGTCGGGCGCGCGGTGCAGGGCCGCGTGTCGCAGACGCGGCCGGTCAGGGAGGGCGGAGGGCGGGACGGGGGAGAGCACGGGAGCCGGGAGCACACCTGGTTCGACGCACCGGAGGGCCGTCCGGATCCCGCCTTCTACGCTCGACGCCATGGCCGAATCGCGTCCCGACGTCGAGGTGCGTCGCAGCGCCCGGCGACGGCGCACGGTGGACGCCCACCGCGAGGGCTCGACCGTCGTGGTGAACATCCCGGCGTCGATGTCACGGGCGCAGGAGCGGCACTGGGTCGAGGAGATGCTCCAGCGCCTGGAGCGCGCGGACGAACGGCGCCGCCCCGGCCGCCGGGCGGGGGACGCCGACCTCGGTGACCGCGCCGACGCCCTGGCGCGCGCCCACCTGGACCCGATCGCCCCCGACGGCGCCTGGCCGCGGCCGGTGTCGGTGCGCTGGACGAAGCCGATGCGCACCCGCTGGGCGTCGTGCACGCCCGCCGACGCGACGATCCGCGTCAGCGAGAAGCTCCGCGAGGTGCCCGGGTGGGTGCTCGACCACGTGCTGGTGCACGAGCTCGTCCACCTGCGCGAACCGCGGCACGGCCCGGCGTTCCGGGCACTCGAGGCCGCGTACCCGCGCAGCGAGCGCGCGATCGGCTACCTCGAGGGGCTCGCCGCGGGCGCCGGGCTCCCGATCACCGAGACCGACGGTGAGCCCGGCGACGACCCCGTCGAGGACTGAGCCCTAGGCCGACGGACCGTCGCCCTGGTCCTTGTCGGCGTCCTTCGCCTCCTGCTCGGCCTTCATCTCGGCCTCGAGGCGCGCCAGCGGGTCGTCGAGGTCGGTGAAGCTCTCCGCCGAGCCCGCCGCCTCGCCGGCTCCCACGGTCTTCGTGCCGCCGACGAACGTGGCCGGGTCGTCGAGGTCGTCGGCGGTCGGCATGAGGTCGGGGTGCGACCAGACCGCGTCGCGGCCCTCGATGCCGCGCTCGTCGGTGAGCGCCCGCCACAGCGCGGCGGCGTCGCGCAGCCGGCGCGGCCGCAGCTCCAGCCCGACGAGGGTGGCGAAGGTCTGCTCCGCGGGCCCGCCGGAGGCGCGGCGGCGACGAAGCGTCTCGCCGAGCGCGGAGGCACCGGGCAGGCGCTCGCCCACGGCGTCGGCGACGACCACGTCGACCCAGCCCTCGACGAGCGCGAGGAGGGTCTCGAGGCGGCGCAGCGCGACCTTCTGCGACTCGGTGGTCTGCGGCTCGAACATCCCCGAGCTCATGAGCTGCTGCAGGGACTCGGGGTTCATCGGGTCGACGTCGCGCGCGAGCTCCTCCATGCGCGAGGTGTCGATGGTGATGCCGTGGGCGAACTCCTCGACGGTCGCGAGCAGGCGCTGGCGCAGCCACGGCACGTGCCCGAACAGGCGCTGGTGCGCGGCCTCGCGGGCGGCGAGGAAGACGAGCACCTCGCCCGCGGGGCGGTCGATGCCCTCGGTGAAGGTGGTGATCGCGGCCGGCAGGAGCGCGGCGGTGCCCTCCGGGCCGAGCGGCAGGCCGACCTCCGAGGAGGTGAGCACCTCCTTGGCGAGCTGGGCGAGCCCGGCGCCGAGCTGCGAGCCGAAGGCCATGCCCCCGACCTGCGAGATCATCCCGAGCATCGGGCCGGCCATCTGGCGGGCCTCCTCGGGCAGGCCCTCGACCCAGGCGCCCGCGACGCGCTGCGCCACGGGGTCGCACAGGCGCTGCCAGGTGGGCATCGTCGTGTCCACCCACTGCGCCGGCGACCAGACCGCGACGTGCGAGGTGCCCGACGGCAGGGTCGTCGCGTCCTCGAGCCACAGTTCGGCCAGCCGCACCGACTCCTCGGCCGCGCGCTGCTGCTCGCTCGTCGGCTTGGTGCTGCCGTCGGCGCCGAGCTGCTGGTGCGCCATCTGCGCGGCGAGCTTGTAGTTCACGGGGCCGTCGGCGCCCGGGCCGGACGACTGGCTGAGCATCTGCCCGAGCTGCGTGAGCATCTGCCCGAGCTGGCCCATGTCGAAGCCACCGGGGCCGCCGGGTCCGCCGGCGCCACCCATGCCGGGCAGGCCGAAGCCCATGGGGCCGCCGGGACCCCCGGGACCGGAGCCGCCGGACCCACCGGATCCGGAGCGGCGGGACTCGTCGTCGGAGTCGGACGACCCGAAGCCGAAGGGCAGGTCACTCATGGTGCCGACGGTACGCGGCCCGGACACCCGCGTGGGCCGCGAACGCACGCCCACGGCGAACGCCCAGGAACTTCACAGTCGGGGGGCTCCGCCCCCCGACAACCCCCGGGGGGCAGAACTCCGGTTCGTGACGGGTGCGGATCGGTCGCGCCCGAGCAGATCACTACCCTGACCGCCCGTGACCCGGCTGCGCGCGACCCTGGCGCTCGGACTCGTGCTGGCCGGGGTCCTGGGCCTGCTGGGTGCCACGGTGCGGGTGCCGTTCGTGGCGCTCGGCGACGGCCCGACGTTCGACGTCCTCGGCGCGGGCGCGGACGGGCGCACGGTGGTGGACGTCAGCGGCCCGGTCCCCGTCTACCCGACCACCGGCCAGCTGCGGATGACGACGGTGGCGGTGACCACACAGGTGACGCTCTTCGGCGCGATGGCCATGTGGGCCTCGGGCGAGGAGCAGGTGCTCCCGCGCGAGTCGGTCTATCCGCCGGGGCGCTCCAGCGAGCAGGTCGACCAGGAGAACACCCGGCAGTTCGTGCAGTCGGAGACCGACGCGGAGGCCGCGGCCCTGCGTTACCTCGGCTACCCGACCGCCGTGCAGGTCGGCTCGGTGCTCGACAACTCCCCGTCCGCGGGCCGTCTCGCCCCCGGCGACCGGATCGTCGCGGTCGACGGCCGCCCGGTGACGACGCCGCAGGAGGTCGTCGAAGCCCTGGCGCCGACCCGGCCGGGCCAGACGGTGACGGTCACCGTGCAGCGCGGCCCGCTCGGGTCGCCGGGTCCGCGCACCGACGTCGCCGTCGTCGCCGCGGCCCGCCCCGACGGCGACCCGCGCGGCTTCCTGGGCGTGACCCCGACGAACATCGTCGACTCGCCGGTCGACGTGCGGATCAGCCTCGGCGACATCGGCGGGCCCTCGGCCGGGCTGATCTTCGCCTCGGCGATCGTCGACAAGCTCACGCCCGGCGACCTCGTCGGCGGACGGGTCGTGGCCGGCACCGGGACGATCGACGCCACCGGCCGCGTCGGCGACATCGGTGGGATCCGCTTCAAGATGGACGCCGCCCGCAACGACGGCGCGCAGGTGTTCCTCGTCCCCGCGGGCAACTGCGCGGAGGCCGTCACGGACGTCCCCGACGGGCTGCAGCTCGCCAGGGTCGGGACGCTGAGCGAAGGGATCGCCGCCCTCGAGGCGGTCCGCGCGGGGCGCGCGCCGACCCCCTGCTGAGGTCCCGACACCCCTGGTGAGCGGGCCCACCGCCCCCCGAGCAGGGTGTGAGGGGATCCGGACATGCCGGGCCACGGCGACCCCACACGGTATTCGTAGAGTGGCGACCTGAGTTACACGCACGCCCGGCCACGATTGCGCGTCCGGCCCCCCGCTATCAGGAGAGTGACCCCGTGGCCAACCGGCCCCCGACGGCGACCCCCCAGCTGTCGCGACGGACGAAGACGCTGCTGATCGTCGGCGCGGTGGCGCTCGTCGTGCTCCTCGGCGGCGCCCGCCTGGTCGACGTGTACGTCGACTGGGCCTGGTTCGGCGAGGTCGGCTTCCGCGGCGTCTTCACGACCATCCTGTGGACCCGGGTGCTGCAGTTCGTCGTCGCCGCCGTGCTCATGGGCGGCCTGCTCGCGCTCAACCTGGTGATCGCCTACCGGGTGCGGCCGGTGTTCGTGCCGGTGGCCGGGGCGGCCGCCGAGGACCCCGTCGCCCGGTACCGCACGGTCGTGCTCGCGCGCCCCCGCTGGTTCGCGATCGGCATCCCCGCGGTCGTCGCCCTCATCGCCGGCCTCTCGGCGCAGGCCGACTGGCAGACCGTGCAGCTCTTCCTGAACTCCACGCCGTTCGGTGTCGCCGACCCGGTGTTCGGCCACGACATCTCGTTCTACGTCTTCCAGCTGCCGTTCTACCGCTGGCTGCTGAGCTGGCTGTTCGTCGCGATCGCCGTGAGCTTCGTCGCCGCGCTGGTGGCGCACTACCTCTTCGGCGGCATCCGCCTGGCCGGGCGCAACGGTGCGGTGGCCCCGCCGGCCCGCGCCCACCTCGCGATCCTCGCGGGGACGTTCGTGCTGTTCAAGGCCGTGGCCTACTTCTTCGACCGCTACGAGCTGCTGTTCTCCGACCGCAAGGCGGCCGAGGGCGGCGCCAACTTCTTCGGCGCCACCTACACCGACCTCAACGCCGCGATGCCGGCGAAGCTGATCCTGCTGATCATCGCGGTGATCTGCGCGGCGGCCTTCTTCTCCGCGGTGGTGCTGCGCAACCTCCAGATCCCCGCGATCGCGCTGGCGCTGCTCGTGCTCTCCAGCGTCCTGGTCGGGGCGGCCTGGCCCGCGGTGCTCGAGCAGTTCTCGGTGCGCCCCAACGCCATCGACCGCGAGGCGGAGTCGATCTCGCGCAACATCGCGGCGACGCGCCAGGCCTTCGGGCTCAACAACGTCGGCGTCATCCCCTACGCCCCGCAGGTCGCGTCGGCCGCCGGGAACGCCGCGATCCCGCCGCAGGACGTCGCCAACAGCCAGGCGACGCTGAACAACATCCGCATCCAGGACCCGTCGAGGCTCAACCGGACGTTCGCGGTCCAGCAGCAGCTGACGAACTTCTACAGCTTCTCGCCGGACCTCGACATCGACCGCTACACGGTCGGCGGCCAGCGGCAGGACTACGTGCTGGCCGCGCGCGAGATCAACCCCGACGCGCTGATCGGCAACCAGCAGGACTGGATCAACCGCCACCTCGTCTACACCCACGGCCAGGGCCTGGTGTCCGCGCCGGCCGACCGGGTCAACGCCCCGGCGAGCGCCGAGGCGAGCCAGGGCGGGCTGCCGCAGTTCGAGGTCAGCGACTCGAGCAACCCGGGGCCGTTCGGCATCAGCCCCGACGGCGCGCGCATCTACTACGGCGAGTTCCTCGGTGGCGCGGACGACTACGCGATCGTCGGCGGCCTCCCGGGTGCGCAGGGCCGGGAGTACGACGGCCCCGGCCGCCCGGCGACGGCCTACGAGGGCCCCGGTGGCGTGCCGGTGGGCAACTGGGCCCAGCGCCTGATCTTCGCCGCGGCCTACGGCGAGCGGAACATCCTGTTCAACGGCTCGATCGGCGAGAACTCGCGGATCATGTACAACCGCACGCCGGTCGAGCGCGTCCAGAAGATCGCGCCGTGGCTGCGCACCGACGTCGACCCGTATCCCGCGGTGGTCGACGGCCGGATGCAGTGGATCGTCGACGGCTACACGACGCTGCCGCGCTACCCGTACGCCCAGCAGGTCGACCTCGGGCAGGCCACCAGCGACTCGCTGCGCCCGGCCACCCCGAACGGCTCCGCGGGCTACATGCGCAACTCCGTGAAGGCGACCGTCGACGCGTACAGCGGCGAGGTGCGCATCTACGCGGTCGACGAGCAGGACCCGGTGCTGCGCACCTGGATGGGGGCCTTCCCCGGCGTCGTCCAGCCGTCGTCCGACGTCCCGCCGTCCCTGCGGGCGCACTTCCGGTACCCGGAGGACATCTTCAAGGTCCAGCGCGACCTGCTGACCCGGTACCACGTCGAGAACCCGCGCGACTTCTTCTCGACGCAGAACTTCTGGACCATCCCGGAGGACCCGACGCGGGAGAGCAACGCGTCGATCCCGCCCTACTACCTGCTCGCGGGTGACCCGCGGCCGGGCGCGGCGCCGGACACCCAGTTCCAGATGACGAGCACGCTGCTCGCCCTCTCGCGGCCGAACCTCTCGGCCTACCTGTCGGTGAGCTCGGAGCCCGAGAACTACGGGCGGATGACCGTGCTCGAGCTGCCCGCGCAGCTGACCGGCGACCAGCGGGGACCGCAGGGTCCGCAGCAGGTCCAGGCCGAGCTGCTGACCAGCCAGTCGGTCAACGGCGGGCTGTTCACGCTGCGGCAGTCGGGCACACCGGTGCAGGTGCAGTACGGCAACCTGCTCACGCTGCCCGTCGCCGGCGGTCTGCTGTACGTCGAGCCGATCTACGTCGAGCGGAACGCGCAGACGTCGTTCCCGCAGCTGTTCGGCGTCATCGCCCGTTTCAACAACGGCGACATCGGCTACGCGCCGACGCTGCAGGGCGCGCTGCAGGCGGCGTTCCAGGGCGTGCCGCTCCCGCCGGGACTCAGCGTCCCGGGCCTGGGTGCGGTGGCGTCGCAGCCGGCAGCGCCGGGCGTCAACACGGGCGGCGGGCCGCTGCCCAGCGGCCAGCAGGGCCAGACGCTGAGCCCGGAGCTCAACCAGGCCGTCACCGGGATGAACGACGCGCTGGACCGTCTCTCGCAGGCCCAGGCCGCGCGGGACTTCCGGGGGATCGGTGACGCCGAGGCGGCGCTCGACGCCGCGATCGCGCAGTTCCGGGCGGCCACCGGGGCCGCGCCGGCCACCGCCACGCCGGCCACCGCCGGGGGCTGACGGGCCTCCTGATGGTCATCGGCCCCACCCCACCCCCTCGGCGGGGTGGGGTGGGCGTCGGTGTACCGTTACGGACAGAACGCAGCGCGGGGTGGAGCAGCTCGGTAGCTCGCTGGGCTCATAACCCAGAGGTCACAGGTTCGAATCCTGTCCCCGCTACGACACCGGTTCCGGAGCTTGTTCCGGAAGCCGGGATCCCCAGCCCAGGGCCACGGGCACGACGCGGGGTGGAGCAGCTCGGTAGCTCGCTGGGCTCATAACCCAGAGGTCACAGGTTCGAATCCTGTCCCCGCTACGCGAGGCGACGGCCCCCGACCATCAGGTCGGGGGCCGTCGTCGTGTCTCAGGGGCCGCGACGGCCGGCCGGCCGTTCCGGCGAAGGGCGCCGACCGCCGCTCTATCCGGCTGATGGTGCCCTTCGCTCAGTACCCCCGGCTCCGGCCCTCGGCGTCCGCGACGTGCGACGGCGGCCGGAAGCTCCCGTCCTGCTCCGCGCCGAGGTCGTGCACGGCCACCACGGCGTCCATGGGCAGCGCGCCGTACGCGTGGGGGAACCACGGCCCCCGGGAGTCCTCGGTGCCCTGAGGGCCCACCCCGGGCTCCCAGCGCACCGGCACGCCGTGGGCGGCCAGGCGGGCGGGATCGACGACGAGCACCACCACGTCGTCGCGGCCCGCGTAGAGCCGCGAGGCGGGCAGGTGGACGGTCCCCGGGTCCGAGCAGTGGACGAACCCGACCTCGTCGAGCGACGGCGGCCTGCGGGCCCCCTCCGCCCGCGCCGCGGCGAGCTCCTCGCGGGTGCACAGGTGCAGGATCACGGCGCCGTCCGGCCGCTCAGCGGGCCGGGGCGGCGTTCGCCCGGGTCGGCCGGTGGGTCTCCCACCGCCACACCGTCCCGCGCACCGCCCCGCCCGGGCCCGACTCGTCGCGCCGGCGCGACTGCACGCGCACCAGCCCGTTCGTCGTCAGGACGCTCGCGGCCGGGGCGCGCTCGGGCAGGGTGTGGGCCACGACGGTGTGCACCGACGGGTCCTCGAAGGCGCGCGCGACGAGCGTGCGGGTCATGGCCGTGGCCCAGCCGCGGCCCTCGAACGGCGGGAACGTCCAGAAGGCGATCTCGACACGTCCGCCGCGGACGGGCCCGCGGAAGCCGCAGGTGCCCACCACCTGGCGGTCGCGGGGGTCGACGGACAGGAACGTCCGGGGGTGCACGTCGACCTCGGTGCCGCCGCGGGGGATCGGGCCGGTGGTGTCGGGCGACGGCGCCACGTCGATCTCGGAGCGCAGCACGGCCTCGACCAGCGGTTCCACGCCGTCGGAGCACAGCTCGGCGAGCCCGGGCGCACCCGGGCCCGTGAGCCGCTCGTCGACAGGCACCAGGACGACCACGCGACCTCCTGTCCTGTGTTTCCGACGGCGGTCGTCGACCGTAGCCAATCGACCGGGGAACCGGCAGGCGGGTCTCCGTCTCCCCGGACGGTCAGGCACTCTGGAGACATGGAGCTCGCCCTGCTGCTCGTCTACTACGCGCTCTTCCTGCTGTGGCTGTTCATCGTGGGGCGGCTCGTCGTCGAGATCGTGCGCAGCTTCGCCCGCGACTGGCGCCCCGCCGGGAGCACGGCGGCGGGGCTCGAGGTGCTCTTCATGGTGACCGACCCGCCGGTGAAGCTGCTGCGCCGCATCATCCCGCAGGTCCGCATCGGCAACGTCAGCCTCGACCTGTCGATCATGATCCTGTTGCTCGTGACGTTCATCCTGATGCGAGTGGTGGACCCCCGCTGAGCCTGAGGGACCACTGCGCGAACCCGCAGGACGAGAGAGGCGCGCGCCACGTCTCCCGAGTGAGCGACCGGCGCGGGGAGCTGACACTGTGGTCTCCGTGAGTCCTGTCCGAGACTTCGTCACCTTCGTCTCGTCGGCCGTGCGCTCCCCGGCCGTCATCGGTGCCGTGGCGCCCAGCGGGCGGGCGCTCTCCGACCTGCTCGCCTCCGTGGCCCCCGCCGAGGGGCAGCCCGTGGTCGTCGAGCTCGGGCCCGGCACGGGCGTGGTCAGCGCCGCCCTGCGCCGGCGCCTGCCCGAGGGCGCGCGCCACATCGCCGTCGAGATCGACCCCGGCATGGTGGAGCACCTGCGCCGCACCCGGCCGTGGCTCGAGGTCGTCGAGGGCGACGCGGCCGATCTGCAGAAGCTGCTCGCCGACATCGGGGTCGACCAGGTCGACGCCGCGATCAGCGGCCTGCCGTGGACGCTGTTCCCGGAGTCGGCGCAGCGCGGGATCATCGACCAGGTCACCAAGGTGCTCGCCCCCGGGGCGCCGTTCACGACCTTCGCCTACAGCCACGTCACGCGGCTGCCCACCCAGCGCCGCTTCCGCGGTGTGCTGGAGAGCGAGTTCAGCGAGGTGCGGGTGACCCCGACGGTGTGGCGCAACCTGCCCCCGGCGCTGGCCTACCAGTGCCGGAACCCCCGCTAGGGACTCACGCCCCGCGCGACGCCACCCGCGGGCCGAGGCTCGCGACGTCGATCTCGGCGGGCGCGTTGGCGTCGCAGAACTCGGTGAGCAGGGCCGCGAACCGCTCCGGCTCGTCGCAGTGCGGGAAGTGGCCTGCGCCCTCGAAGATCTCCAGCCGCCCGTGCGGGATGAGCTCGCCCGCCCGGCGCGCGTGCCCGACGGGGATGACGGGGTCGCGGTCGCCCCACACGACGAGGGTGGGCAGGCCCTCGGTGAGGTAGAGCCGGTCGGTGCCGCTGACCCGCTGCCCGCCGGGGCCGATGACCGACCGGACGGTGTCGACGAACGCGTCGAGGTGGGCCCGCTCGGTGAGGGAGGCGGCGTGCCGGGCAGCCTCGCGCAGCCCCACCGCGCCGGGGCCCGTCGTCGGCAGCGAGGCGGCCAGGCGCAGCCCGCGTGCACCGAGCCCGAGCAGCCCGGTGGAGGCCAGCACGGGCAGCACCCACTCCGCGCCGGGGAGGGCCGCGAGGCGCAGGACCGGGCTCACGCCGCGGCCCAGGCCCCCGGAGGCGACGAGCACGAGCCGCGAGCACATCTCCGGGAACTGGTAGGCGAACTGCATCGCCACCCCGCCGCCGAGCGAGTGCCCGACGACGGTGACCCGGCGGTGCCCGAGCACGGCGAGCAGGTCCCGCAGCCCGTTGGCGTAGGCGCCGAGCGAGAAGTCGCCGCCCACGCCCGCGGACTCGCCGTGTCCGAGCAGCTCCGGGGCCAGCAGGAGCCGGTCGCAGCCGGTGCGCTCGAACGCCTGCAGCACCGGAGTCCAGGTCTCGGCGCTGCCGGCGATGCCGTGCACGAGGACGACGACCTCGGGGTCGTCCGTGCCGTCCTCGGTGCCCCGCACCGCGTCGGGGCACGCTTCGACGTACGACATCCGTTGCCCGTGCAGGGTGCGCGTGCGGCGTGTGGCGGTCATCGACGAATATCCTGTCGTCCCGCGCCCGTGCGTGCTCACCGGTCTCGGGCACGGAGACGCACGCACACCCCGGAGGGCCCCGAGCGCGCCCACGCCCGTAGGGCACACTGCCCCGCGATGCCCGGTGCCCGTCGCGTCCCCGTCCGCGTGCTCGTCGCCGTGACGGCGGTGCTGGTCCTCGGCCCCACCGCCTGCGCCGGGGAGCCTGCCGGGCCGCCACCGGCGCCCGCGAGCGACGCGCCGAGCGCCCGCGCCGCCACGCCCCCGTCGACGCAGGCCGCGACCGATCCCGCCGCCGCCTGTGTGGACAGCGTCGTCGGCGGCATGGACACCCGCGAGAGGGCGGCCCAGCTCGTGATGGTGGGCGTGCCCGCCGACGGGCTCACCGCGGCCGGCCGCGAGGCGCTCGGCGAGGGCGCCGGCGGCGTGATCCTCACCGACGCCGCCGGGGGTGAGGCCTCCCGCGCGCAGGTCACGGCCACGACGCGCGAGGTGCAGGACACCGCCCGCGTCCCCGTGACGGTCGCCGTCGACCAGGAGGGCGGCAAGGTCCAGGACCTCAAGGGCAGCGGCTTCACGCGCATCCCCGCGGCCGCGACGCAGGGCCGTGACCCGGCCGGCCTGCGCGCCGACGCCCGGGGGTGGGGCGAGGAGATGTCCGGCGCCGGGGTGACGCTCGACCTCGCCCCGGTGGCCGACGTCGTCGACCCGGACCTGGGCGAGGCGAACGAGCCGGTCGGCGCCCTCGACCGCGGCTTCGGCACCGACCCCGCGCGGGTCTCCGACGCCGTGACCGCGTTCGTCGAGGGCCTGGACCAGGGTGGGGTGCACGCGACGCTCAAGCACTTCCCGGGCCTCGGGCGGGTGCGGGAGAACACCGACTTCGCCGGTGCCGCGGACACCCGCACCGGCGTCGACGACCCCGGGCTCGCGTCGTTCCGCGCCGGGATCGCGGCCGGCGCGCCCGTGGTGATGATGTCGTCGGCGGTCTACGAGCGGATCGACCCCGACAACCGCGCGCTGTTCAGCCGCGCGGTGATCACCGACCTGCTGCGCGGGCGCCTGGGCTTCACCGGGGTGGTGTCGACCGACGACGTCGGTGCGGCCGCCGCGGTGACCGACGTCCCGGTGGGCCAGCGGGCGACCCGCTTCGTGGCCGCGGGCGGCGACCAGGTGCTGACGATCGAGGCGTCCGACCTGGGGCCGATGGTCGAGGCGCTGACGTCGAGGGCCGACGAGGACCCGGCGTTCGCCCGGCGCCTCGAGGAGAGCGCGCGCCGCGTCCTGACGCTGAAGTCGGACCGCGGCATCCTCCGGTGTGCGCCCTGATCCCTACTGGCGGGTAGTCCGATCCTGCGGAGGGTCGGGGGGTTCTGCCAGAGTGGCGCCCGTGGACCTGAGCTACACGGCCGAGGAGGAGCAGTTCCGCGAGGAGCTGCGGACCTGGCTCGCGGGCAACATCCCCGACGAGTGGATGCAGCCGGGCTTCTGGCGCTCCCTCGACGATGACGAGTCGTTCCGGCTGCGGCGGGACTGGGAGGCCTCCAAGACCGCCGCCGGCTTCTCGGGCATCGAGTGGCCGACGGACTACGGCGGCCGCGGGGGCACGCCGGGCATGAAGGCCATCTACGACGAGGAGATGGTGCGCGCCCGCGCGCCCCAGACCGTCAACGTGCTGGGGCTGACCTTCCTCGCCCCGACGATCATGGCGATCGGCACGCCCGAGCAGCAGGCCGAGATCATCGGGCCGATGCTGCGCAACGAGGTGATCTGGTGCCAGGGCTTCTCCGAGCCCGGCGCGGGATCCGACCTCGCGGCGGTGGCGACGCGCGGCGTGCGCGACGGCGACGACTACGTGGTCAACGGCCAGAAGATCTGGACCACGAACGCCATGCACGGCGACAAGATCTTCACGATCGTGCGCACCGAGCCGGGCTCGGAGCGCCACAAGGGCCTGTCGATGATGCTCATCGACATGGACCAGCCGGGCGTCGAGGCCCGGCCGCTCAAGCAGATGAGCGGGGCCAGCGAGTTCGGCGAGGTCTTCTTCACCGACGCGCGGGTGCCCGCGAAGGACTGCCTCGGCGAGATCGGGGCGGGCTGGCGCACCGCGATGCTGCTGCTCTCCTTCGAGCGCGGCGCGTCCGGCGTCGGCCAGTACACCGAGTTCCGCCGCCAGTACGACGAGATCGTCGCCGAGGCCCGGCGCTTCGGGCGCTCGGACGACCCGGTGGCCCGCCAGAAGCTGGCGAACTGCCTCGTGGAGCTGGAGTGCCTGCGCTACCACGCGATGCACATCCTCACGCAGGTCGAGCAGGGCCGTGACCTGGGCTCCGAGTCGTCGATGACCAAGCTCCAGTGGTCGGAGACCTTCCAGGACCTCTGGGAGGCGTTCGACGACGTCCTCGGCCCGGAGGCGAGCCTCGCCCGGCCTCGCCCCGACGTCGACCTCACGCCGTTCCAGCACCAGGCGATGTGGTCGCGGTCGGTCACCATCTGGGGCGGCTCGTCCCAGGTCCAGCGCAACATCGTCGCCGAGCGCGTGCTCGGCCTCCCCCGCTGAGGAGCTCGCAGGTGTTCTTCGCGCTCACCGACGACCAGCAGGCGTTCGCGACCACGGTCCGCGAGTTCCTGGCCGACCGGTTCGACCTCGACGCCGTCCGCGGTGTCGTCGAGGACCCGCACGGCGACGGGCACCCCGTCAGCCTGTGGAAGGGCCTCGCCGACCAGGGCGCGCTCGCCGTCCTCGTCCCCGAGGAGCACGACGGCCTCGGACTCGGCCTGCTCGACGCGCAGGTCGTCGCCCGCGAGCTCGGACGCGGTGTCGCGCCCGGTCCGTGGACGGCCACCGTGCTCGCCGCCGAGGCCGTGCGCCTCGCCGGCTCGCCCGAGCAGCAGGCCGCCTCGCTGCCGGGCCTCGCCGCGGGCGACACCATCGGCACCGTCGCCCTGCGCGGCGAGGCCGGGTCGTGGGACGGCCGGGGCATCACCGTCGACGCCTCGGGGGAGAGGCTCTCCGGCACGGCGTCGCCGGTCGACTACCCGTCGATCGCCGGCCTGATCGTCGTCGCGGCCACCGATCCGTCGGGCTCGCCGGGCCTGTTCCTCGTGGAGAGCGGGGCCTCCGGGCTCGCGATCCGCGACCAGGAGACCTACGACGGCACCGCCCGCGTGGGCGCGGTCGAGCTCGCCGACACCCCCGCCGAGGCCCTGAGCGGCGGCCCGCTCTCCGGCGCCGACGCGGTGGCCGCGCTGATGGCCCGCGGCGCGGTGCTCACGGCGGCGGACCTCGTCGGCGTCGCCCGCGAGGCGCTCACCCGCACCGTCGACTACGACCGCGAGCGCAAGCAGTTCGGCGTCCCCGTCGGGTCGTTCCAGGCGATCAAGCACACGATGGCCGACCTGCACGTCGCCGTGACGATGGCCGAGCACGCCGTGCTCTTCGCGGCGCACGCCGTGGACAACCAGGATCTGGGGACCGCGCAGGACCCCGGAGCCGACGTCGCGGTCGCCGTCGCGAAGGCGAAGGCCGCCGACGCCGCGTGGGCCGCCACCGGCGCGATGATCCAGTTCTTCGGCGGCATCGGCTTCACCTGGGAGCACGAGGCGCACTTCTTCTACAAGCGCGCCCGCCGCCGTGCCCCCCTGTTCGGCTCCGCCGACGAGCACCGCGAGCGGCTGGCCGCCCGCACGATGGACGGTGTCTGACCCCCACCCGCCCCTTGCCGTGATCTCGGTCACTCCGGTGAACTGAGCGGTCACGGACGAGACGCGCGCGAGGTGGTCGTCATGGCTGGTCGGACGGCGGGCGATTCCGCCCGGAGAGCACGCAACGGCCGCGGGGACGCCCTCGCCCCCGACGACCCCTCGGCCGTGCGTTCGGTCGCGGTGGTCGGGCCGATGGCCGCGGGCAAGACCACGCTGATCGAGGAGCTCCTCGCCGCCACCGGCACGATCCCCCGCGCGGGGTCGGTCACCGCCGGCACCACGGTCACCGACCACGACGCCGACGCCCGCCGCCAGCAGCGGTCGGTGTCGCCGGCCGTCGCCTCGCTCGTCCACCGTGACGTCAAGATCAACCTGATCGACACCCCGGGCTGCCCGGACTTCCTCGGCGAGGTCCGCGCCGGCCTGCGCGCGGCCGACGCCGTGCTGTTCGTCGTCGGCACCGCCGACGCCGCGGACGGGGTCGCCGCCCCGACCTCGGCGCTGCTCGCGGAGTGCCGGCGCGCGGGAGTGCCCGCGGTGCTCGTGCTCAGCCGCCTCGACCACGCGCGGGCCGACGAGTCGGCCGCGCTCGCGACCTGCCGCCGGGTGGCGCAGGGGTCCGGCGAGGTGCTCGTGCCGGTCACCCGGACCGAGCGGGGCGCCGACGGCACCCTCACCGTGCACCCGCTGCTGGAGGGCCCCGACGGCACGGACCCGACCGCCGAGGACGCCGAGGACCTCCGGCGCGAGCTCGTCGAGACCCTCATCGAGCAGGCCGAGGACGAGGCGCTGCTCGAGCGCTGGATCGGCGGCGAGGCCGTGCCGCTGGGCGCGCTGCGCGAGGACCTCGCGGCGGCGGTGGCCCGGCGGGCCGTCGTCCCGGTCGCGGGGGTGTGCGGCCCGGCCGGCGCCGGGCTCGACGCGCTGCTCGACCTCGTCGTCGACGCCGTGCCGCCCCCGACCGCGCACACGCCGCTGCCCGCGCACGCCCCCGACGGCGCCGGGCACGACCCCGTGGCCCCCGACCCGGACGGCCCGCTCGTCGCCGAGGTGGTGCACACCGGCACCGACGGCCAGGGCGGGCGGGTCTCGCTCGTCCGCGTCTTCTCGGGCCGGCTGCGCCCCGACAGCGTCCTGTCCGTCTGCGCCGACCCGCTGCGCATCCCGGCGCCGCGCGACGGGGAGGACCCCACAGGCGTGGACAGCGCCGGTTCGCGCGAGACCGCCCGCGTCACCCGCGTCTACGCACCGCTGGGGGCGACGCTGCGCGAGGTGCCGTGGTGCGTGGCGGGCGACCTGTGCGCGCTCACCCGGCTCGGCGTCGCCACCACCGGCGACACCCTGTGCACGGTGGACGACCCGGTCGGGCTCGACGGGTGGGAGCTGCCCGAGGCGCTGCTCCCGATGGCCGTCACCGCCGCCGACCGCACGGCCCAGGACGCCATGGCCCGCGGGCTCGCGCGCCTGGCCGCCACGGAGACCACGCTGCGCGTCGAGCGCAACGAGGACACGCACCAGATCGTGCTGTGGTGCACGGGCGAGGCCCACGCCGACGTCGTGCTCGCCCGGCTGCGGGCGTCGGGGGCGAACGTCGAGGTCACCGACGTCGCGGTGCCCGAGCGCGAGACCGTCGCCGGGCCCGCGAACGGGCTCGGGCGGCACGTCAAGCAGTCGGGTGGGCACGGCCAGTTCGCCGTGTGCCGTATCGAGATCGAGCCGCTGCCGCGCGGATCGGGCGTCGAGTTCGTCGACCGGATCGTCGGTGGGGCGATCCCGCGGGCCTACATCCCGGGCGTCGAGAAGGGGGTCCGCGCCCAGCTCGAGTCCGGGGTCACCCCGGGCCGGCCCGTCGTCGACGTGCGCGTGACGCTCGTCGACGGCAAGGCGCACAGCGTCGACTCCTCGGACCAGGCGTTCCAGACCGCGGGGGCGCTCGCGGCGCGGGAGGCGGTGGCGGCGGCGGGGACCGTCGTGATGGCGCGGCTCTACGAGGTGGAGGTCGCGGTGGACGACGGGCAGCTCGGCGCTGTGCTCGGCGACCTGTCCGCCCGTCACGGCCGCGTCGTCGGCACCGAACCGGGCGAGCCGGGGTGCACCCACGTGCGCGCCGAGGTCCCGGAGCAGGCGCTCCTGCGCTACGCCGTGGACCTGCGCGCCCTGACCTCGGGGACGGCGTCCTTCACCCGGCGGTTCAGCCGCTACGAACCGGTCGGGGGATAGCGCGCAAGGTCTTTCCGAACGTCCGTTCGGCTGACTACCCTCCCCGCGCACCGATCGAGAGGGAGCCCGCGATGACGCAGAGCCCGCCGACGTCCACCGAGGACCCCGCTGCGGTACGCCGGGTCGCGCTCGCGAGCCTCGTCGGCACCACCGTGGAGTGGTACGACTTCTTCATCTACGCCAGCGCGGCGGGGCTGGTGTTCAGCCAGCTGTTCTTCACCGCGCTCGACCCGGCCACCGCGCTGCTCGCCTCGTTCGCGACCATCGGCGTCAGCTTCATCGCCCGCCCGCTGGGCGGGGTCATCGCGGGCCACCTCGGCGACCGGCTCGGGCGCAAGCGCATGCTCGTCGCCACCCTGCTGATCATGGGTCTGTCGACGGTGGGCGTCGGCCTGCTGCCCACCTACGCGAGCATCGGCGTCGCCGCCCCGATCCTGCTGCTCGTGCTGCGCCTGCTGCAGGGGCTCTCGGCCGGCGGCGAGTGGGGCGGCGCCGCGCTCATGGCCGTCGAGCACGCCCCGCCGGGCCGGCGCGGGTTCTTCGGCACGTACCCGCAGGTCGGCGTGCCGATCGGGCTGATCCTCGCCAACCTGGTGTTCCTCCTCGTGTCGACGTCGACCACCAAGGAGCAGTTCCTGTCCTGGGGCTGGCGCATCCCGTTCCTGCTCTCGGTGGTGCTGATCGGCGTGGGCCTCTTCGTCCGGGCCCGGGTGGACGAGAGCCCGGTGTTCGCGAAGCTGCGCGCGCAGCGCGCCCGCCGGTCGGCGCCGATGCTCTCGGTCCTGCGCAACCAGCCGCGTGCCCTGCTCGTCGCGATCGGGCTGTTCATCGCCAACAACATGATCGGCTACCTGCTGATCGCCTTCATCACGTCGTACGGCACCCGTGTCCTCATGCTCCCGAGCTCGACGATGCTCGCCGTCGGGATCGTGGGCGCCGTCGTGTGGGGCGTCGCGATCGTCTGGTCCGGCGCGTGGTCGGACCGGGTCGGGCGGCGGCGGGTGTACCTCGTCGGCACCATCGCCCTGCTCGTCTGGTCGTTCCCGTTCTTCCTGCTGCTCGACACGGCGTCGCTCCCGCTGATGCTGCTCGCGGTCGCCGTGCTCGGCGTCGGGCTCGGGCTGACCTACGGCCCGCAGGCCGCGGCCTACGCCGAGCTCTTCCCGGCCGACGTGCGCTACAGCGGCGCCTCCTTCGCCTACGCGATCGGCGCGGTGCTCGGCGGCGGCTTCGCGCCGCTGATCGCCCAGGCCCTGATCGGCGCCACGGGGACGTCCCTGTCGGTGTCGGTGTACATGGTCGTCGTCTGCCTGATCACGCTCGCCGCCGTCCTCGCGATGCGCGAGGGGACGGCGGCGGAGCGGGAGGCGTTCGTGGTCGGGGCGTGATCAGGCCGCTCCGGCAGCGGTGAACGCGCCGGCGTGGTCGCGGGTGAAGGCGGTGATGTCGATGGCCGGGCGACCGGTGACCTGCTCGATCGCCGGGTCCACCACGGCGGCCTCGCCCCGCGCGTAGTGGGCGTAGTCCTCGACGAGCCCCGCGAGCCCCCACGGCGGCAGGAACCACCCCAGGGCCTCGGCGAACGCGGCGGGCGTGACGTCGTCGAACGCGACCGGGCGCCCCGTCGCGGCCGACAGCGCGGCGGCGATCTCCGGGTGGGTCACCGCGCGCACCGCGGCGCCGTCGTCGAAGTCCGCGACCGCCACGTCGCCGCGGAACCGCGCCGCCTGGTCCGGCTCGCGGACCATCACCCGCGGGGTGACGTCGCGACCCTCGAGCGCGGTGAGCAGGGCGGCGCCGGTGGCGCCCGTGGCGCCGGTGACGAGGACGGTGGGGTGCATGGCTGCCTCCTGAGGAGCGGTTCCCGAATCGAGAGCAGTGCTCACGGAATTGAGCATGCACCTCGGTGGAGCGGAGCGCAAGAGCAGTGCTCTCGTTTCCGGGACGCCGTCTCGGGGTGTCGGGAGGCAGGGCGATTACGCTGGGGGAGTGGATGACACGACCGCGACCGAGCTGAAGGACCTCGCCGCCTCCCTGGACAGTGTCGAGGCGGCGATGGACCTCGACGGTCTGCGGCGTGAGGTGGCCGAGCTCGAGCAGCAGGTCCAGGCACCCGATCTCTGGGACGACGTCGCGACCGCGCAGAAGCTGACCAGCGCGTTCACGCACAAGCAGGCCGACCTCAAGCGGGCCGAGTCGCTGCGCTCGCGCCTCGACGACCTCGGCACGCTCTACGAGATGGCCGACGAGGAGGCGGGTCAGGACTCGACCGACGTGCGCGCCGAGGCCGACACCGAGCGTGCCGCGCTGCTCGCCGACGTCGCGGCCTTCGAGGTGCGCACGCTGCTCTCGGGCGAGTACGACGAGCGCGACGCGCTGGTCACCGTCCGGGCCGAGGCGGGCGGCGTCGACGCCGCGGACTTCGCCGAGATGCTCATGCGGATGTACCTGCGCTGGGCGGAGCGCCACGGCTACCCGACCGAGGTCTACGACACGTCGTACGCCGAGGAGGCCGGCATCAAGTCGGCCACGTTCAAGGTCTCCGCGCCGTACGCCTACGGCACCCTCTCGGTCGAGCAGGGCACCCACCGGCTCGTCCGGATCTCGCCGTTCGACAACCAGGGCCGCCGCCAGACCTCGTTCGCGGGCGTCGAGGTGGCCCCCGTCGTCGAGTCGACCGACCACGTCGAGATCGACGAGAAGGACCTGCGCGTCGACGTCTACCGCTCGTCGGGGCCCGGCGGCCAGGGCGTCAACACCACCGACTCCGCGGTCCGGCTGACCCACCTGCCCACCGGGATCGTGGTGTCCTGCCAGAACGAGCGCTCGCAGCTGCAGAACAAGGCGTCGGCGATGGCCGTGCTGGCCGCGAAGCTGCTGGCCCGGCGCAAGGAGGAGGAGCGGGCCCTGCTCGACTCCCTCAAGGACTCCGGCTCGAGCTGGGGCAACCAGATGCGCTCCTACGTCCTGCACCCGTACCAGATGGTGAAGGACCTGCGGACCAACCACGAGACGTCGCAGACCTCGCAGGTGCTCGACGGCTTCATCGACGACTTCCTCGACGCCGGCATCCGGTGGCGCAAGCAGAGCGAAGCCGCCGCGTGACGAGCGGCGGATCTTCGGCGCAGTAGCATTCCCGGCCGTGATCCGGCTGGAGAACGTCTCGAAGGTCTACCCGACCTCCGCACGGCCGGCGCTCGACGACGTCAGCGTGGAGGTCGAGCGGGGGGAGTTCGCCTTCCTCATCGGTCCCTCGGGGTCCGGGAAGTCGACGCTCCTGCGGCTGCTGATCCGTGAGGACGTCCCGAGCTCCGGCACGGTCTGGGTGGCCAACTGGAACGTCGGCGGGCTGGCCGGCCGCCGGGTGCCGCGCCTGCGCCAGCGGATGGGCTGCGTGTTCCAGGACTTCCGGCTGCTGCCGAACAAGACCGTCGCCGAGAACGTGGCGTTCGCCCTCGAGGTGATCGGCAAGCCGCGGCACACGATCCGCACGGTCGTGCCGGAGGTGCTCGACCTCGTCGATCTGGCCGGCAAGGCCGACCGCATGCCCTCGGAGCTCTCCGGCGGCGAGGCCCAGCGGGTCGCCATCGCCCGGGCGTTCGTCAACCGGCCGCTGGTCCTGCTCGCCGACGAGCCCACCGGCAACCTCGACCCGGAGACCTCCACGGGGATCATGACGCTGCTCGAGCGGATCAACCGGACCGGCACCACGGTGCTGATGGCCACGCACGACCGCCAGATCGTCGACAGCATGCGGCGCCGCGTGGTCGAGCTCTCGGCGGGCAAGCTCGCGCGCGACGACGCCCGGGGCGTCTACGGGGTGGCCCGCTAAATGATGTTCGTCTGGCGCGAGGCCTTCGCGGGGCTGCGGCGCAACCTGACGATGTCGATCGCGATGGTGATCACCACGGCGATCTCGCTGGGCCTGCTGGGCGCGGGCCTGCTCGCGGTGCGCACGATCGACCGCACCGAGGACCTCTACTACTCGCTCATCGCCGTGCAGGTCGCCCTCGACGAACCGACGAGCGCCGACGACCGCGACTGCTCGAGCCCCGTCTGCACGGGGCTGCGCGGCGAGCTCGAGGCGAGCCCGCTGGTGGCGTCGGTGGAGTACGAGAGCCGCGACGACGCCTTCGCCCGCTTCCAGCGGATCTACGCCGGGCAGTCGATCCTGCAGCTCGTGCGGCCCCAGAGCCTGCCCGCGACGCTGCGGGTGACGATGGCCGATCCCCTGCGCGGGGAGGAGATCGTCACGCAGTACACGGGGCGGCCCGGGGTGCGCAACGTCGTCGACCAGCGCAGCACCGTCGCTGACCTCTTCTCGTTCCTCGGCAGCGTGCGCAACGCGACGTTCGGGCTGGCGGTCGTCCAGGCCCTCGCCGCGCTGCTGCTGATCTCCAACACCATCCAGCTCTCGGCGTTCACCCGGCGGACCGAGGTCGGGATCATGCGGCTGGTCGGCGCCACACGCTGGTACACCCAGGTGCCGTTCCTCATCGAGGCGGTGGTCACGGGCGTCGTCGGGGCGGTGCTCGCCACCGGTGGTCTGGTGCTCGGGAAGATCTTCTTCCTCGACGGTCTGATGTCCGGACGGCTGCTGGCCAACACGATCCCGCCGATCGGGATGAGCGACGTGCTCGGTTACGTTGGACCGGTGTTGGTGGTCGTCGGTGCGGTGATCGCCACCGCCACGGGGTACGTGACCCTGCGGCTGTACGTACGTACGTAGGAGGGGAGGGCTGATGGCACCGAAGACGGCTCCGAAGAAGGCCAGCAGCAACCGCCCCGAGGAACGCCGCAAGGTCGTCGCGACGAACCGTAAGGCGAAGTACGACTACCAGATCCTCGACGTGTACGAGGCCGGCATCGCGCTGCAGGGCACCGAGGTCAAGAGCCTGCGGGCCGGGCACGTGTCGCTGAACGACGCGTTCGCGCTGGTCACCGACGGCGAGGTCTTCCTGCGCGGCCTGCACATCCAGGAGTACGACTTCGGCTCCTGGACCAACCACGAGCCCCGGCGCGTCCGCAAGCTGCTGCTGCACAAGTCGGAGATCGCGCGGCTCGTCGGCAAGACGCGCGAGACGGGCCACACGCTCGTCCCGCTGTCGCTCTACTTCTCGGGCGGCCTGTGCAAGGTCGAGCTCGCCCTCGCGCGCGGCAAGGCCAAGCACGACAAGCGCGAGGCGATGGCCGAGCGCGACGCGAAGCGCGAGGCCGAGCGGGTCGTCGGTCGGCGGATCAAGGGGTGGTGACGCGGGCGTGGTGAGTCCCGCCCGCGACCCGCTGGCGACGCCGCCGGTGGACGACGCCGATGTGCCGGCCTGGGTGGCCGCCACCGGGGTCGACGGGCTGGTCGACCTGCACGTGCACTTCCTGCCCGACCGGATGCTGCAGAAGGTGTGGGCCTACTTCGACCAGGCCGAGACCCACTACGGGCGGGCCTGGCCGATCCACTACCGCGAGCCCGAGCAGACGCGGATCGACCTCCTGCGCGGCTTCGGGGTGCGTACGTTCGCGCCGCTGGTCTACCCGCACAAGCCGGGGATGGCGGCGTGGCTGACGTCGTGGGCGCTGGAGTGGGCGACGGAGGTGCCCGAGGCGGTGCCGACCGCGACGCTCTTCCCGGAGGAGTCGGTCACGGCGTACCTCGGCGACGCGCTCGACGCGGGCGCCCGGGCGGTCAAGGCGCACGTCCAGGTCGGCGGGTACGACCCGCGCGACCCGCTGCTCGACCGCGCCTGGGGCCTGATCGCCGAGGCGGGGGTGCCGGCGATCGTGCACTGCGGCGACGGCCCGATCCCCGGCGCCCACACCGGCATGGACGTCTTCGCCGAGGTCCTCGAGCGCCACCCGCGCCTGACCGCGGTGCTCGCCCACGCCGGCCTGCCCGAGTACGAGCGCGCGCTGGGCCTGCTCGAGCGCTTCCCGCGGGTGCACCTCGACACGACGATGGTGGGCACCGCCTACACCGAGCAGTTCGCGCCGCTGCCGCGCGACTGGCCGGCGCGGCTGGTCGACGTGGCCGATCGCGTCGCGCTCGGCACCGACTTCCCGAACATCCCGTACGCCTACGCCGAGCAGCTGGCGGCGATCGCCTCGTGGGCCGCCGCCGACGACCGGCTGGGCGCGCCGTTCCTGCGATCGGTGCTGCACGACGTGCCGGCCCGGTTGCTGGGTGCTCCCGGCCCGGTGGGATGAACCGGGTGGGATGAAGCGGGCGGGATGAACCGGGTGGGGCCGCGCGTTATGATCGGTGGCCGTCCGCAGAGCGCGGGCCCGAGGGGGTGACTGGTTTCGACTCCGAGTGGTTCATCAGGAGAAGCGTGCCGAGGAAGGCAACGATGATCTCGTTAACCATCCGTTGCAATGATTTAAGCGCCGAGAATACTCAGCGCGACTTCGCTCTTGCTGCCTAGCAGCTAGAGGCGGAGTCTGTCGGCCCGGGTTCGTCCCCGCCCCGGTCGCCGGCATCAGCTAGGGGTCTCACCGTCGGACTCGGTCGCGGAGTTCGTCGGGACACCAAACAGCGGCTGGGATCGTCACACCGGCTCGTTCGCAAGACCGGTGGATCCGAGTAGAGACGCCGCGGACTGCGCACGGAGAAGTCCTGATTGCTGATCGGAGGACCCGGGTTCGATTCCCGGCACCTCCACCCCCCTCACACCCCGGGCCCGGAGAGCACCCGCTCTCCGGGCCCGAGGTCGTTCCGGTCTTCTCGTCCCTTCGGCCGGGCGGCTCTGAACGATCGACCGGTCGACGCAGCGTCACCTCGGGCGCTACCGTGGGCACACAGGCTCACTCGTCCGGAGGAGCTTGCCCGGACGACCGTGTACCGACGAAGGGGGTGAGGGCGACGGATCCGGAAGAGGCGCCCACCCCCGCCCCGGACGCCGGTCCCGGCGCGGTCGACGCCGCCACGCGGGGGCTCGACGCGGTGCTGGGGCGCGAGGTCGCGATGGTGACGCTGCCCCCGGTGCAGGGCGAGGACCTCGTCGTGCGCACCGAGCAGGTCCGCCGCCTCGCGGGCCTGCACCACGGCCACCTCGTCGAGGTGTTCGACGTCGACGGCCTCGCCGAGGGCGCCGAGAGCACCCTGGTGCTCCAGAGCGTCGACGGCCGTCCTCTCGACCCGGCGTCCGACCGCTCGCGCTGGGCGCCGATCACCGTCGCCGAGGTGGGCGCCCAGCTCGCCTCCGGGCTCGCGCACGCCCACGCCCGCGGGGTGGTGCACGGCCGGATCGGGCTCGCCAGCGTGGTGCTCGGCGGCACGGTCGGCGCCCCGCACGCCTGGCTCACCGGCTTCACCGCGGCGCTGCGCCCCGCGCCGCCCCTCGATCCGCTGCCTCTCGATCTGGGGCCCGGCGCGACGCCGCCCCACCCCGCCGACGACGTCGCCGCCCTCGGCCGCACGCTCGGCGTCGTCCTCGACCCGGCCGCGCCCGCGGCGCCTGCCCTCGAGCACGCGCTCGGCGACATGGCCGCCGGGAAGATCGCCGCCCGCACGGCCGCCGAGACCCTCGCCCGCGTCGCGGAGGCGCTGCGCCGCGTCGACGACGACGAGACGGGCATCGTCCCGCTCGTGGTCGCGTCGCCGGCCGTGGCCCCCGTCGCGACCGCGGCGCCCGTCGCGACCCCCCAGGTGCCGGTGCCGCGGGTCCCGGAGCGCGCCCCCGCCCGGTTCGGCCGGCGGGCACGCCTGGCCGGGCGCGGCGTCCAGCTCGCGGCCCTCGGCGGCGCTGCGCTGACGGTCGCCGCGGCGTCCGGGCTCTTCCTCTGGGCCTCCGAGGACCCGGGATCGCCGCGGGAGGCGGGGGTGTCCGACCAGACGACGCCGACCCGGCCCGTGGCGCCGCCGGTCGCGGTCGCCCCGCCGGGGTCGTCGGGCCCGGACGGCTCGGGGTCCTCCGAGGCGTCCACCTCGCAGGACGACGACGGCGAGGACACCTACGTGCGCGAGACCTCCTCGCCCAGCCCCGACCCCATCACCAGCGACGTCACGACGCTGCCGGCCCCGCCCGTCGTCCCGCCGGTGGTGCCCCCGACCGTCCCGCCGACGGTGCCCTCGACGACCACCTCCACCACGGGGCCGACGACGGGGCCGACGACCGGGCCGACCACGGGCCCGACCAGCACCACCACGACGCCGGTGGCGCCCCGCAACGCGGGCACCCCCGCCACCCTCGCCGCGCCCTGATCCCCGGCGCCCGCCCCTGAGCGAGGGCACACTGGTCGAGGGCACACTGGTTCGAGGGCACACTTGGCCGCAGGGCCACCCCGTGGCCCCGTGTCCCCGAGCAGCGAGGGAGCTCCCCAGCCCCATGGGTGCCGCACCGCAGCGGAACCGCACCCCCGAGGACCCGACTCCCGACGACGCCGCCTCGTCCGCAGCGCAACCGTCGCTGCCGTGGGAGGTCTGGGCCCTGCTGGCGGGCAGCTTCCTGGTGGCGGCGGGGTACGGCATCGTCGCGCCGGCCCTGCCGGTGTTCGCGCAGAGCTTCGGGGTCGGCGTCACGGCCGCGGCGGCGGTGGTCAGCGCCCTGCCGGTGATGCGCCTGGTCTTCGCCCCGGTCTCGGGGCGTCTGGTGGCCCGCACCGGCGAGCGCACGATGTACCTCACCGGCCTGCTCGTCGTCGCCGCGTCGACCGGCGCCTGCGCGCTGGCCACCAGCTACACGCAGCTGCTGATCTTCCGCGGCCTCGGCGGCATCGGGTCGACGATGTTCACCGTCTCGGCGTTCTCGCTGATGTTCCGGCTCGCCCCCGACGGACGCCGCGGGCAGGCGAGCGGGCTGTTCACCGGCGCCTTCCTGCTCGGCGGGGTCACCGGCCCGGCCTTCGGGGGCGTGCTGGTCACCGTCGACCTGCGCGCGCCCTTCATCGTCTACGCGCTGGCCCTGGTGCTCGCGACCCTCGTCGTCGGCACGCTCCTGGCCCGCTCCACGCACGTCGGCGCTCTGCCCCGGGACCCCGACGCGACCCCGCTGACGATCAGCGCGGCGCTGCGCAGGCCGACCTACCGCGCGGCGCTCGTCTCGAGCCTCGCCACCGGCTGGGCCGTCCAGGGTGTGCGCGTCGGCCTGCTCCCGCTCTTCGTGGCCGTCGCCCTGGGGCGCGAGCCGCTGTGGGCGGGGATCGCGCTCACGGTGTTCGCGGTGGGCGACGGGCTGGTCCTGCTCGCCACCAGCGGCCTCTCCGACCGCCGGGGCCGGCGCCCCGTGGTGATCGCCGGGCTCGCGCTGGTGGCGGTGGGCACCGCCTCGCTCGCCCTGGCCACGCTGCCGGGCACCGCGGGCCTCGTCGTGCTGCTCGCGGCCTCCGCGGTCGCGGGCGCCGGGGCCGGCCTGCTGCAGCCCGCGCAGGGCGCCGCCGTCGCCGACATCGTGGGGTCGCGGCGCTCCGGGGGCCCCGCGCTCTCCGGGTTCCAGATGGCCGCCGACGTCGGGTCGATCATCGGTCCGGTCGCGGCGGGCGCGCTGGCGGAGAACGCGTCGTTCGGCGGGGCCTTCGTGCTCAGCGCGTCCATCGCCCTCGTCGCCCTCGTGGTGTGGGCGCGGGTGCCGGCGGGCGACCCGGCGGGCGATCCGGCCGGCGGTTCGTCGGGGGAGGACGCGGGCACCCGCCGCGCATGACCCGCCGCTCCGGGGACGTGCCCGACGGCGTCCCAGATGGTGTGACCGACACCTACGCCCACGGGATCGACGCCGCCCTCGAGGGTGTCGACCCCACGGCGCCGCTCTGGGTCTTCGGGGACCAGCTCGGCCCCGCGGTGCACGGGCTGCCCCAGCACGCGGAGCGCGAGGTCGTGCTCGTCGAGTCGTCGGCGGTCCTGCGCCGCCGTCGCTACCACCGCCAGAAGCTGCACCTGCTGCTGTCGGGGATGCGACACCTCGACGACGAGCTCGACGACCGGTCCACCTACCACCGCACGACGACCTACCGCGAGGCGCTGGAGAAGGTCGGCCGGCCGGTGGTCGTGCACCAGCCGACGTCGCACACCGCCGTCGAGTTCGTCGAGAGCCTCCGCGCGGAGGGGCTGGTCGAGGCGGTGCTCCCGTCGACGACGTTCGCGCGGCCCCGCGCGGAGTTCGAGTCGTGGGCCGGCGACGACTCGTCGTTCACGATGGAGAACTTCTACCGCAACCAGCGACGGCGCTTCGAGGTGCTGATGGAGGGTGAGTCGCCGGTCGGGGGGAAGTGGAACCTCGACCACGACAACCGGGAGTCGCCGCCGAAGGGCGCGCAGACCCTCGGCGTCACCGACCCCTGGTGGCCCACCGAGGACGAGATCGACGCACAGGTCCGTGCCGACCTCGACGGGATGGACCTGCCGACCGTCGGGGTCGACGGACCGCGGCTGTTCGCGGTGACGCCCGACGAGGCGCGCACGGCGCTGCGCCACTTCATCGAGCACCGGCTCGACACGTTCGGGCCCTACGAGGACGCGATCCTCTCCGGCGACCCGTGGATGGCGCACTCGCTGCTCTCGGTGCCCCAGAACCTCGGCGTGCTGCACCCCCTCGAGGCCGTGCACGCCGCCGAGCAGGCGTACCGCGACGGCGAGGCGCGCCTGAACTCCGTCGAGGGCTTCGTGCGCCAGATCCTCGGGTGGCGCGAGTACATCTGGCACCTGTACTGGCACTTCGGCAAGGACTACTCGACGCGCAACCAGATGGACCACCGGAGTGCGCTGCCGACGTGGTGGACCGAGCTCGACGGCGACGCCGTCAGCGCAGCGTGCCTCTCGGAGACCCTCAAGGGCGTGCGCGACCGCGGCTGGGTGCACCACATCCCGCGGCTCATGGTGCTGGGCAACCACGCCCTCCAGCGCGAGTACCAACCGGGCGCCCTGTCCGAGTGGTTCACGACGTCGTTCGTCGACGGCTTCGCGTGGGTGATGCCGCCCAACGTCGTCGGCATGAGCCAGCACGCCGACGGCGGGAAGCTCGCCACGAAGCCGTACTCCTCGGGCGGCGCCTACATCAACAAGATGAGCGACCACTGCGGCGACTGCGTCTTCGACCCCAAGGTGCGGGTGGGGGAGAAGGCGTGCCCGTTCACCGCCGGCTACTGGCAGTTCGTGCACCGCCACCAGGACCTGCTGCGCGCCAACCACCGCACCGCCCGGGCCGTCGCGACCATGGACCGGCTCAAGGACCTCGACGCGGTCCTGGAGCAGGAGAAGGACCGCAAGGACTTCTAGCGGCGGCACCCCCGGCGTCCGGTGGTGTTCCTCGGCGTGTACCGTTTCCCGGCGTTGGGGCTGTGGCGCAGCTGGTAGCGCATCACACTGGCAGTGTGAGGGTCAGGGGTTCGAGTCCCCTCAGCTCCACCCATCCACGAGAGGACCGTCGCCCGCGGGCGGCGGTCCTTTTTCGTGGTTCCACCAGGTCACGTCGCCGCCTACGACCGATCGTCGTTGAAGCGCTCACCCGGCGAGCCACAGGGCCGCACGGCGGTTACGATCCCTCTCGTCCGCACGTGCGGCCTTCATGGCCGCCGGGGTGGAGGAGACCCATCGTGAGCAGGAGGCCCTCGTGACCGCCGTCGCACCCAAGCCGATCGCGACCACGCCGTACCCGGCGCGGGAGACGAAGCGCGGGTCGTTCGTCGGGCGGATGCTCAAGACGACGGACCCCAAGGACATCGCGATCCTGTACCTGGTCACGTCGTTCGGGTTCTTCCTGATCGGCGGGCTCATGGCCCTGCTGATGCGCGCCGAGCTGGCCCAGCCGGGCCTGCAGTTCCTGTCGGTGGACCAGTACAACCAGCTGTTCACCATGCACGGCACGATCATGCTGCTGCTGTACGCGACGCCGATCCTCTTCGGCTTCGCCAACTACATCGTCCCGCTGCAGATCGGTGCCCCGGACGTCGCGTTCCCGCGGCTCAACGCCTTCTCGTACTGGCTGTTCCTCTTCGGCGGGATCATCGTCGTCTCCGGGTTCTTCACCCCGGACGGCGCCGCCGCGTTCGGCTGGTTCGCCTACACCCCGCTGTCCGACGTCGTGCACTCGCCGGGCCTCGGCGCCGACGTCTGGATCGTCGGACTGGTCGTCTCCGGTCTCGGCACCATCCTCGGTGGCGTCAACTTCGTGACGACGATCGTCTGCATGCGCGCCCCGGGCATGACCATGTTCCGGATGCCGATCTTCACCTGGAACATCCTGGTGACGGTCATCCTCGTGCTGCTGGCTTTCCCGATCCTCACCGCGGCGCTGCTCGGCCTGGCCGCCGACCGCCACCTCGACGCGCAGCTCTTCGCACCCGAGGCCGGCGGCGTGATCCTCTGGCAGCACCTGTTCTGGTTCTTCGGGCACCCCGAGGTCTACATCGTGGCCCTGCCGTTCTTCGGCATCGTGAGCGAGATCTTCCCGGTGTTCAGCCGCAAGCCGATCTTCGGCTACAAGACGCTGATCTACGCCACGCTGTCGATCGGCGCCCTGTCGATCGCCGTCTGGGCCCACCACATGTACGCCACCGGCGCGGTGCTGCTGCCGTTCTTCTCGTTCACGACGTTCCTCATCGCCGTGCCCACCGGCATCAAGTTCTTCAACTGGATCGGCACGATGTGGAAGGGCCAGCTGACGTTCGAGACGCCGATGCTGTTCTCGGTCGGCTTCCTCGTGACGTTCCTGTTCGGCGGCCTCACCGGCGTCCTGCTGGCCAGCCCGCCGCTGGACTTCCACGTGTCCGACTCGTACTTCGTGGTGGCGCACTTCCACTACGTGCTGTTCGGCACGATCGTGTTCGCCACCTACGCCGGCATCTACTTCTGGTTCCCGAAGATGACCGGCCGGATGATGGACGAGCGCATCGGCAAGGTGCACTTCTGGCTGACGTTCATCGGCTTCCACATGACGTTCCTGGTGCAGCACTGGCTGGGCAACGAGGGCATGCCGCGCCGCTACGCCGACTACGCGGCCACCGACGGGTTCACGACGCTCAACACGATCTCGACGATCGGGGCGTTCATCCTCGGGGCCTCGACGCTGCCGTTCCTGTGGAACGTGTTCCACAGCTACCGCTACGGGCGTCCGGTGGAGGTCGACGACCCCTGGGGTCACGGCAACTCCCTGGAGTGGGCGACGTCCTGCCCGCCGCCGCGGCACAACTTCACCGAGCTGCCCCGCATCCGTTCGGAGCGCCCTGCGTTCGAGCTGCACTACCCGCACCTCACCGAACGCATCCGGCTCGAGGCGCACATCGGTGGCCGCGAGAGCATCGGTGAGGCGGCGGCGGGGCAGACCGGCCAGGAGCACATCCCCGGCTCCGACCCCCGGAACAAGTGACCCGGGCGCTCCCCGACGAGCAGCCCGGCGACGACTTCCCGGAGTCCCCGGTCGTGCTCTCACCGCAGGGCGACGCCGGGCCCGACCCGGTGCCGGTCCTCGTGACCGTCACCGGGCCGGACTTCCCGGGGGTCAACGCCGCCCTGTTCGCGGTGCTGGCCGAGCACGAGGCCGCGATGCTCGACGTCCAGCAGGCGACGATCCACCGGCGGATCACGCTGAGCGCGCTGGTCACGCTGCCCGGTGACCCGGCTCGGCTGCGGGCGGCGCTGGACCTGACGATGCCGTCGCTGGGCCTCACGGTGTCGGTCGAGACGGGCGGCGACACGTCGTCGGTGCACCCGTACTCGTCCCACGTCGTGCTGGTGCTCGGGCGACCGATCACCGCGGCGAACTTCGCGGAGGTCGCCCGCGGCCTCGCGGCCCTGCGCGTGAACATCGACCGCGTGCGGCGCATCGCCGACTACCCGGTCACCGGGCTCGAGCTACGGGTGTCGCTGCCCGTCAACGACCCGCCCAGCGACACGGCGCTGCGCCAGGCTCTCGCCGCGGCGGCCCGGCGGGCGTACTGCGACGTCGCGGTGCAGCGGGTCGGGCTCGCCCAGCGGGCGAAGCGCCTCATCGTGTTCGACGTCGACTCGACCCTGATCCAGGGCGAGGTCATCGAGATGCTCGCCGCCCGGGCCGGGTGCGAGGACGAGGTCCGCGCGATCACCGAGGCCGCGATGCGCGGTGAGATCGAGTTCGCGGAGTCCCTGCACAAGCGCGTGCAGACGCTCGCGGGCCTGCCGGCGAGCGCGCTCGACGACGTCGCCACCGAACTGGAGCTCACGCCCGGTGCGCGGACGACGGTGCGCACCCTCAAGCGCCTCGGGTACCGCTGCGGCGTGGTGTCCGGCGGCTTCACCGCGATCATCGACCGTCTCGTCGCGGACCTCGGGCTCGACTTCGCCGCGGCGAACGAGCTCGAAGTGGTCGACGGGCGCATCACCGGCCGGGTGATCGGCGAGGTGATCGACCGCGCGGGCAAGGCGACGGCGCTCGAGCGCTTCGCGCAGGAGGCCGGCGTGCCGATCGAGCAGACCGTGGCGGTCGGCGACGGCGCCAACGACCTCGACATGCTGGCGGCGGCGGGTCTCGGAGTGGCGTTCAACGCCAAGCCGGTGGTGGCCGCGGCCGCCGACACCGCCCTGTCCTACCCGTACCTGGACGCCGTCCTGTTCATCCTGGGCGTCACCCGCGACGAGATCGAGTTCGCCGACGCCGCCGAGGGGCTGATGCGCCGGGTGCCTCTGTGACGTCGGTGGCGCTGACCCCGGCGCTCGCCCCGCTGGCGGCGCGGGTCTGCCCGTGGTTGGTCGACACCGTCGACACCGCCGCACCCGAGCAGGACGAGCCCGAGGACGGTCTCGTCCGCGCGATGACGCTGATCCTGCGCCTCGAGCGCGACGCGCCGACGCGGACGGCGGTGCTCGAGTCGGCGGCCGCCGCCGCGCTCGCGCTCTGCCTCGACGAGCGCGCCGGGCCCGACGGGCCGTGGTTCGACGCCGTCACCGCGTGGGCCGGCGCCGGGCGCATCCGCAAGCTCTCCCGGCGCGCCCGCACGGCGCACTGGCGGGCGGTCCAGGAGATCGACGGCGTGACGGTGGGCGAGCTGGTGCGCGCGCTGGTCCCCGGACCGGTCGACGACGTGCCCCACGAGGTCCGCCGGCTCCAGATCGGCGGCACCGACCTCCCGCCCGACGAGCCCGGCCCGCCACCCGCCGGGGTGCCCGTGATCTGGCTGAGCCCGGAGGTCGAGCAGACCGTCGGCAAGGCCGCCGCCCAGGTCGGGCACGCGAGCATGATCCTCGCGACGGTGCTCGCGGCCGAGGGCTCCGACCCCGCGCGGGCGCTGGACGCGGCGGTGCGCCCGGCCTCGCGGGAGGACTGGGCGCGCTGGACCGAGGCCCTCGCAGCCGACGCCGACGGCCGCACGGCGTGGGACGAGTACGGGGTCGCGCCGGTGCGCGACGCGGGCTTCACCGAGGTCGCGCCAGGCACGGTGACGTGCGTGGCGGTCCGGTGACCAGGGTCGTCGTCGCGGGCTCCCGGGTGCGCAGCGAGCGCTCCGAGATCGAGACCCGCCCGCTGGTCGACGCGCTCGCCGCCCGGGGTGTCGACGCCACCGACGCCCCGTGGGACGACGAGGCCGTCGACTGGGCGGGCGCCGACCTCGTCGCCGTGCGCACCACCTGGGACTACACCGAGCGCCGCGACGACTTCCTCGCCTGGGCCGCTGGCGTCGAGGCCACGACGACGCTGGTCAACCCGCTCGCCGTGCTCACCTGGAACAGCCACAAGCGCTACCTGACCGAGCTCGCCGACGCCGGGGTGCCGGTGGTGCCGACGACCCTGCTCGCCGCCGGCTCGGCGGGTCCCGGCGACCTCGGGTCCGGCGCCCTCGTCGTCAAGCCCGCCGTCTCCGCGGGCGGTCGCGGCACGCACCTGGGGACCGCGCAGGACCTGCACGACACCGTCGCCGAGCTGCTCGCAGGCGGCGACGTGCTCGTCCAGCCCGCCGTCGAGAGCATCGGGCGCGACGGCGAGGTGTCGCTGATCCGGATCGGGGCGACGTGGTCGCACGCGGTGCGCAAGCTCCCGGCCGCCGGCGGCTTCCTCGTCCACGAGAAGCACGGCGGGGTGCTCGAGGACCACACCCCGACGAGCCGCGAGATCGAGGTCGCCGAGGCCGCCCTCGCGCTGGCCCCGGCGGCCCCCGATGCCCTCGTCGCCGCCCGCGTCGACCTCGTGCGCCTCGACGGCGAGCCCGTGGTGATGGAGCTCGAGCTCATCGAGCCCGAGCTGTTCCTCCGCCGCGCCCCGGGCGCCCCGGACCGCCTCGCCGACGCCCTCCTCGCCGCCCTCTGAGTGCAAGCCCTGCGTCCACGCTTGCACTCAACGCCAGGAAAGCCGCTTCGATCACTCGCCAGGTTCAGGCGCCGCGCAGCCGCTCCAACGCCCCGCGCACGACCGCCGGGTCCTGCGTGCTCCAGAACGGCGGCAGCGAGCCGCGCAGGAAGCCCCCGTACTGCTTCGTCGCCACGCGCGAGTCGAGCAGCGCGACCACGCCGCGGTCGCCGGTGCCGCGCAGCAGGCGCCCCGCGCCCTGGGCGAGCAGCAGCGCGGCATGGGTGGCCGAGACGGTGAGGAAACCGTTGCCGCCCCGCGCGTCCACGGCCCGCTGACGCGCGGAGACCAGCGGGTCGTCGGGGCGCGGGAACGGGATGCGGTCGATGATGACGAGCTGCAGCGACTCGCCGGGCACGTCGACGCCCTGCCACAGCGACAGCGTCCCGAACAGCACGCTCTCCACGTCGGCGGCGAACTTCGTCACGAGCGTGCCCGTCGCGTCGTCGCCCTGGCAGAGCACGGTGCCATCCCAGCGGGTGCGCAGGTCCTCGGCGGCCTGCTTCGCAGCGCGCATCGACGAGAACAGCCCCAGCGCCCGGCCGCCCGCGGCGCGCACGAGGGCCTCGATCTCCTCGAGGCACGCCGGCGACAGCCCGTCGCGTCCCGGCGGCGGCAGGTGCCGCGCCACGTAGAGGATGCCGGCCTTGCCGTGCGCGAACGGCGAGCCGACGTCGAGGCCGTGCCAGACGAGGTTGGTCGCGGGGTCCCTATCGGCGTGCTGTGTTGGATCGTGCCCCGATCCGTCGTCGGGGATGGGTTCCTTGATCTTCGCCGGCCCCCCGGCCGGCAGACCCCACTGCCGCGCCAGCGCGTCGAACGAGCCCCCGAGCGCGAGCGTCGCCGAGGTCAGCACCACTGTCGAACGCCCGAACAACCGGCTTGCGAGCAGCCCCGCCACGGAGAGCGGCGCGACGTGCAGCGCGCGCGTCCGCGTGGAGTTGCGCTCGGTCTCGGAGCACCACACGACGTCGGGGCGGGTCGCCGGGTCCTCGCGGTCGAATGCGGTGAGCAGGCGCCCCGCGACGTCGTGCACCTCCTCCACCAGCGCCAGCGCGAACTTCCGCGCGGTGGCGTCGTCGTCCCGGCCGCCCTTCTCCCGGTCGGGACCGAGCGCCTGGCGGCAGGACCAGGACGCGTCGCGGATCCCCGTCAGCATCCGCCCGACGCCCTCGGGCAGGCGCTCCCAGCGTCCCGGGACGACCTCGGCGAGCACGGTGTCGAGACCCTCGCCCGCGTCGAGCAGCGCGTCCGACAGCGCCTGGTCGACGAGCTTCCCGCAGCGCCGCGCGGCGGCGCTCACGGCGGCCGCGGTGAGCTCGCCGGTGGCCACCGAGGTCACGCGGTCGACGAGGTTGTGCGCCTCGTCGACGACGACCACGTCGTGGTCGGGCAGCACCGCGCGCCCCTCGATGGCGTCGATCGCGAGCATCGCGTGGTTGGTGACGACGACGTCGGCGCTGCCGGCGGTGCGGCGCGCGTGCTCGGAGAAGCAGTCCTCGGCGACGGGGCAGCGGGAGGCGCCGAGGCACTCGCGGGCGGACACCGACACCTGGCGCCACGCGCGGTCGGTGACGCCGGGGACCAGCTCGTCGCGGTCGCCGGTGGTCGTCTGCTCGGCCCACTCGTGCAACCGCGTGACCTGGCGGCCCAGAGCGGAGACCTGGAACGGGTCGAACAGCTGCTCGTCGCCGGGGTCGTCCGCGGCCGCCTGCGCCCCGCTCTCGACCTTGTGCTTGCAGAGGTAGTTGGCCCGGCCCTTGAGGATCGCGAAGGTCGGCTCGCGCCCGAGCACCGGCTGGAGGGCCTTGGTCAGGCGGGGGAGGTCGCGGTCGACGAGCTGGGTCTGGAGGGCGATCGTCGCCGTCGACACGACGACGGCCTGCTCGGACTCGAGCGCGTGCCGGATCGCCGGCACGAGGTAGGCCAGGGACTTCCCCGTGCCCGTCCCGGCCTGCACCGCCAGGTGCTCGCCCGTGCGCAGTGACCGTTCCACCGCGCCCGCCATCTGCTGCTGGCCCTCGCGCTCGCTGCCGCCCAGGGCCGACACCGCTGCGGCGAGCAGTTCGGCCACCGGGGGCGGGCCCGTCGCCGTGCTCGTCTGCCCCACGACGGTTCAGACTACGAGCCGGGCCCATCGGTTCCCTCGGGACGCACCGGATTCACGGACCAGCTGCCACAGCAGCCGGTCGTAGGCGGTCAGCGGGGCGTCCCGGTGAGCACGACCCCGGCGCCGGCCATCTCCTCCTGCGCGCGGGCGGTGGTGCGCGGCAGGACGCCGGCGGTGAGGTCGAGGCGCACGGTGGTCGCGAAGCCCGCGCGCACCGCGTCGAGCGCCGTCGCGCGCACGCAGTGGTCGGTGGCGATCCCGACGACCTCGACGGCGTCGACGCCCCGGGCGCGCAACCACGGCGCAAGGGGCTGCCCGTCGGTGGCGTGGCCCTCGAACGCGGAGTAGGCCGCCACGAACTGGCCCTTCGAGAAGACCTCCTCGAGGCGGTGGACGTCGAGGTCGGGGTGGAACGCCGCGCCCGCGTGCCCGACGCGGCAGTGCGGCGGCCAGGTGTCGACGAAGTCGGGCGTCGACGAGAAGTGGTCGCCCGGGTCCTCGTGGTAGTCGCGGCTGGCGACGACGTGCGCGAACCCGCGGCCGTCGGTCGCGAGGAACCGGCTGATCGCCGCGGCGGTGGCGGCCCCGCCGTCGACCCCCATCGAGCCGCCCTCGCAGAAGTCCAGCTGCACGTCCACCACGATCAGCGCGGTCGTCATGACCCCGAGCCTGGGCGCGCGTCCTCGGTGATCGACGAGGCTTTCCTGGCGTTGAGTGCAAGCGTGGACGCAGGGCTTGCACTCACGGGACGAACGTCGTCGGGATCGCCGGTTCGCCGCGGGAGAGCTTGAGCCCCTCCCACGGGACCGCGACCAGGCCGCGGCGCAGGCGCTCGCGGGACTCGTCGAGGGTCGGCTGGTCGCCCGTCGGCTCGCCCTTGACCAGGAGCGGGACGGGCACGACGCGGTCGTGCTCGCCGCGCTCGACGTCGGCGTCGAGGCGGTGCACGACCTCCTCGACGGCCGTGCCGGTCGGCTTGTGCCTGCGCAGCGCCGATTTCGCCCCGCCGCGCGACTCCTTCGACGAGCTCCGCTTGGCGACCGGCCGGCCCTCGACCTCGACGAGCTTGTAGACCATGCCGGCGGCGGGCGCCCCGGAGCCGGTCACCACCGAGGTGCCCACCCCGTAGGCGTCGACGGGCTCGGCGCGCAGGGCGGCGATCGAGTGCTCGTCGAGGTCGCCGGAGATGACGACGCGGGTGCGGGTCGCCCCGAGGTCGTCGAGCTGGGCGCGGGCACGCTGGGCCAGGACACCGAGGTCGCCGGAGTCGATCCGCACCGCACCGAGCTCGGTGCCCGCGACCTCGATGGCGGTCGCGATGCCCTCGGTGATGTCGTAGGTGTCGACGAGCAGCGTGGTACCGACGCCGAGCGCGTCGACCTGCGCACGGAACGCGTCGGCCTCCGTGTCGTGCAGCAGCGTGAAGGCGTGCGCGCTCGTGCCCGTCGTCGGCACGCCCCAGCGGCGGTGGGCCTCGAGGTTCGAGGTGGCGGCGAAGCCGGCGAGGTAGGCCGCCCGCGCCGACGCGACCGCCGCCTCCTCGTGCGTGCGTCGCGACCCCATCTCGATCAGGGGACGGTTGTTGGCCGCCGTCGTCATCCGCGCGGCGGCCGAGGCGACGGCGCAGTCGTGGTTGAGCACCGAGAGCACGAGCGTCTCGAGCAGCACGCACTCGGCGAAGGTCCCGCTCACCGAGAGCACCGGCGAGCCCGGGAAGTACAGCTCGCCCTCCGGGTAGCCGACGACGTCGCCGCGGAAGCGGTGTCCCGAGAGGTAGTCCCTGGTCCGGTCGGTGGCGGCGCCTGCGCTCTGCAGGACCGCGATCTCCGCGTCGTCGAAGGTGAAGCGCGGCAGCGCGTCGAGCAGGCGCGCGATGCCGGCCACGACGCCGTAGCGGCGGCCGTGGGGCAGGCTCCGCGCGAACACCTCGAACGTGCACCGCCGTTCGGCGGTGCCGTCGGCGAGGGCGGCGTCGAGCATCGTGAGCTCGTACTGGTCGGTCAGGAGCGCGGTGCTCGGCCCCGGGAACGTCACGGGCCCAGGGTAGGCGGGAGCGGCCGGTCCCCGTGCGGCCCGGGCGCCCGGGGTGTCACGATGGACGCATGTCTCCGGCCCCCTGCGCGGCAGCTCCGTCGCGCGTCGTGCCGCCCGACGTGCGTCTGTCCGCCCCGGCCGAGCCGGAGGTCGACGAGCGGACCGAGGAGGCCGTCGACGAGGCCACCCTCGCCGACACCCCCTGGCAGACCATCGTCTGGAACGACCCCGTCAACCTCATGTCGTACGTGACCTACGTGCTCCAGAAGCTCTTCGGCTACGACAAGGCCAAGGCCACCGCCCTGATGCTCGACGTGCACCACAAGGGACGCGCCACCGTGTCGTCGGGCAGCCGCGAGAAGGTCGAGGGCGACGTGTCCCGCCTCCACGCGGCGGGCCTCTGGGCGACGATGCAGCGGGCGAGCTAGCGCGGGTGAAGGCCTGGAGACGGCAGGGCCGGGGTGACCGCGTGCGCTACGTCGCGGTGCTCGAGCGGCCCGAGGCCTCGGTGCTGCGGGGTCTCATGGGCCAGATCGAGCAGATGCTCACCGGCCGCGGCGCCGAGGCGCCCGACGACGAGCTCGCCGCGCTCACCGGCATCCGCACGGGCCCGTCGACCCCGCCCGAGGACCCGGTGCTCGCGCGCCTGCTTCCCGACTTCGCGTCGTCGGGGGAGAAGGACGCCGACGACCTCTCCTCGGCCCTGCGCTCGATGCGTGAGCCCGAGCTGATCGAGGCCAAGCGGGCGGCCATCGCCACCGTGCTCACCACCTGCCCGGCCGGTGGCGGGCGGGTGGAGCTGGCGCCGTCGCAGGCCGAGGAGTGGCTGGCGGCGATCAACGACGTGCGGCTCGCCCTGGGCGTCGCGCTCGAGGTCACCGAGGACATGCCCGAGCAGCTGCCCGCCGACGACCCCCGCGCCGACCACCTGCCCGTGTACCACTGGCTGACCTGGTTGCAGGACTCGTTGGTGATGACGCTGACGGGCTGAGGTCCGACGCGGCCCGGCGGTCTTCCGTAGACTGGCGGCGTGCTGGTGATCCGGGCCGACCTCGTCGAGCAGATGGTCGCGCACGCCCGCCGGGACCACCCGGACGAGGCCTGCGGCATCCTCGCGGGCCCCGACGACGGCTCCGACCGGCCCGAGCGCTTCGTGCCGATGGAGAACGCCGAGCGGTCGCCCACCTTCTACCGCTTCGACTCCATGGAGCAGCTGAAGGTCTACAAGGCGATGGACGCGAACGACGAGATCCCCGTCGTCGTCTACCACTCCCACACCGCCACCGAGCCGTACCCGTCGCGCACCGACATCTCGCTGGCGCAGGAGCCGTTCGCGCACTACGTGCTCGTCGGCACCCGCGATCCCGAGGAGCACGAGCTGCGCTCGTACCGGATCGTCGACGGCCAGGTGACCGAGGAGGAGGTGCAGGTGGTGGAGAACTACATGTTCAGCCACACCGGCACCGATGACGTCCCGGACCCCGCGCGCTCCTGACGCCGCCGCGGGCGTTGTCGCAGGTCCTCCGCGGGTATCCCCGTCGGTACCCATCGGACCGCGGAATGTCGCGACGCCGTGCGACGCTGTCCCCACCACGCTCTTGTCGATCCCGATGTCCACCCCGACCCGGAGGGAACCCGTGTCCGCCACCGTCTCGATCCCGACCATCCTGCGCACCCACACCGGGGGCGAGAAGCAGGTCAAGGCCGAGGGCAAGACCCTCCAGGAGGTCATCACCGACCTCGAGGCCAACCACCCCGGCATCAAGGACCGGCTGGTGACCGACGGCGCGCTGCACCGGTTCGTCAACGTCTACGTCAACGACGAGGACGTCCGCTTCACCGGGGGCCTCGACGCGCAGGTACCCGACGGCGGCACCGTGACGATCCTTCCCGCGGTGGCGGGCGGCTCGCGCTAGGAGCGCTCTGAGGAGACGACGATGGCCCGGTACGAGTCCCTGATCCATGCTCTGGGGGAGACGCCCCTGGTGGGGTTGCCGTCCTTCTCCCCGGCGCCGCACGTGCGGCTCTGGGCGAAGCTGGAGGACCGCAACCCGACGGGTTCGATCAAGGACCGGCCGGCGCTGCGGATGATCCAGCAGGCCGAGGCCGACGGTCGGCTCACCCCGGGGTGCACGCTCCTGGAGCCGACCTCCGGCAACACCGGCATCTCGCTGGCGATGGCGGCCAAGCTCAAGGGCTACGAGCTGGTCTGCGTCATGCCCGAGAACACCTCGGCCGAGCGTCGCCAGCTCCTCGAGATGTACGGCGCCAAGATCATCTTTTCGCCGGCCGCCGGGGGATCGAACCAGGCCGTCGCGACCGCCAAGGAGATCGCCGCCCAGCACGAGGACTGGGTGATGCTCTACCAGTACGGCAACCCGGCCAACGCCCTCGCGCACTACGAGGGCACCGGGCCCGAGGTCCTGCGCGACATGCCGACGATCACGCACTTCGTCGCGGGCCTCGGCACCACCGGGACGCTCGTCGGCACCGGCCGTTACCTGCGCGAGCACAAGCCGGACTGCCAGATCATCGCGGCCGAGCCCCGCTACGGCGAGCTGGTCTACGGGCTGCGCAACATCGCCGAGGGCTTCGTGCCCGAGCTCTACGACCCCGACGTGCTCACCGGGCGGTACTCGGTCGGCGCCTTCGACGCGCTGCGCCGCACCCGCCAGCTCGTCGAGCAGGAGGGGATCTTCGCGGGCATCTCGACCGGCGGGATCCTCCACGCCGCCCTCGCCCAGGCCGAGAAGGCCGCGGGAGGCGACGACGACGCCGACATCGTGATGGTGGTCTGCGACGGCGGGTGGAAGTACCTGTCCACCGGCGCCTACTCCGGCACGCTCGAGGAGGCCGCCGAGGCCCTGGAAGGCCAGCTCTGGGCTTAGCGTCCTCACGCGACGTCCAGTGGTCGCCACCCCGGCATAGTTCAGGGGTCCGACCCCACGCGGATCCGGCGCCCCCGGTCGTAGTGTCGAGGTCGTGACCAGCCCGTCCGGTGTCCCGGCGAGACCCGCGCCCCGCATCTGGCCCGCGCAGCCGCTGCGCGCCGCGGTGACGATCACCGCGATCGTCGCCCTCCTGTGGGTGCTCGAGATCCTCGACCGCACGGTGTTCGTCGCGATCGACCCGCCGCAGGGTCTCGACGACGACGGCATCATCCCGCGCACGTTCGAGGGCCTCGGCGGCATCCTGTGGGCGCCGTTCCTGCACGGCGGCTTCGAGCACCTCGCGAGCAACACCGTCCCGCTGCTGGTGTTCGGGTTCCTCGTCCTCGCCGGCGGGCTCGGGCAGTTCCTCGCCGTCACCGCGGTGATCTGGGTGGTCAGCGGCGTCGGCACCTGGCTCATCGGCAGCCCGGGCTCGACGATCGGCGCCTCGGGCATCATCTTCGGCTGGTTCGCGTTCCTGCTGGTCCGCGGCTTCTTCGCGCGCTCGGTGGGGCAGATCGTGCTCGCCGTGGTGCTGTTCGGCATCTACGGCTCGCTGCTGTTCGGCGTGCTGCCGAGCAACCCCGGTATCTCGTGGCAGGCGCACCTGTGCGGGGCGATCGGTGGCGTCATCGCGGCCCGGTTCACCGTCGCGGCCGACCGTCGCAAGCCGGGGCCGACCACGACGCCCGCGGTGTCGTGAGGCCCGGGTGTCCGTGTTCGTTCCGTGACCCCGGTGGTCGTCCCTGGCCTGTGCGTTCGGAGAGGTCAGGCCCGTAGGGTGCGCTCGTGGAACTGACCGTCCTGGGGTGCTCCGGCAGCGGCGCCGGCCCCCACTCCGCGGCCTCGAGCTACCTCGTCCGCGCGGGCGACACGTCCATCGTGCTCGACCTCGGCAACGGCGCGTTCGGGGTGCTCCAGCGGCACATCGACCCGTTCGAGATCAGCGCGGTGGTCCTGTCCCATCTGCACCCCGACCACTGCGCCGACGTCTCCGGGCTGATCGTCCACCGGCGTTACCACCCCGACGGGCCCGGCAAGATCGTCCCGCTGCACGGTCCGACCGAGTCCGAGGTGCGCCTGGCCGTCGCCTACGCGCCGTCGTCGGACGAGCGGGTGGCGACCGACCTCACCGACGTCTTCGTCCACCGCCCGTTCGCGCTCGGGCCGGCCGCCATCGGGCCGATCGCGCTGACGAGCGCCCCCGTCGACCACCCCTGTGAGGCCTACGGCACCCGGTTCGAGCACGAGGGCCGGACGCTCGTCTACTCCGGCGACACCGGGCCGTGCCGCGAGCTCGTCGAGCTCGCCCGCGACGCCGACGTGCTGCTGTGCGAGTCGACGTGGAGCGACGGGCCGGAGCGGCCGCGGGGGGTGCACCTCTCGGGCAAGCAGGCCGGGCGCACCGCGCGCCAGGCCGGCGTCAAGCGCCTGCTGCTCACCCACGTCCCGGCGTGGGCCGACGGGCAGGCCCTGCTCGCCGAGGCCAAGGAGGAGTACCCCGGCCCGGTCGAGCTCGTCGTGCCCGACGGGTGCTACGAGATTTAGCTACACCCGCGCCGGCTCCGGCGTCCCCGCCCTCTCCGGGGCCGGGACCAGCAGCGCGACCAGCGCCGCGATCGCCACCACGACCGCGGCGACGGTGAACGCGGCCGTGGTGCCCGACGTCGAGGCGACGGGCGCGGGCGCGCCCTGGGCGGTCAGCGTGGCCGTGTGCGCGGCCGCCAGCGTCGAGAGCACCGAGAGGCCGACGGCGCCGCCGATCTGGCGCGAGGTGGTGACGAGCCCGCTGACCAGGCCCGCGAGGCTGCTGTCGACGCCGCTCGTCGCCGCCGTCGTCACCGCGGGGAAGACGATGCCCATGCCGAGCGACACCGCGATGCCCGGGCCGAGGATGCCGACGACCCAGCTCGTGGTCGGCGTCAGCAGGGAGAACCAGGCGAAGCCCGCGGCGGTCAGCGTCGCCCCCGCGACGATCATCGCCCTGGCGCCGAGCCGGGACACCAGCCGCGAGGAGATCTGGGAGCCGACCACCACCGACGCGGACTGCGGCAGGAACGCGAGGCCCGCGGTCAGCGCGTCGAAGCCCAGGACGCCCTGCATGTGCAGCGAGACGAAGAACCACATCGAGAACATCGCCGACGTGATCAGCAGGATGACGACGTTGGCGGTGCTCACCGCGCGGATGCGGAACACCCAGAGCGGCACCAGCGGGTGGCGGCTGCGGCGCTGGACCACCAGGAACGCCGTGAGCAGCACGGCCGCGCCCGCGAGGCTGCCCAGCACGCGCGCCGAGGTCCATGGCGACGACTCCAGCGACACCACCCCGTAGACCAGCGCGACCAGGCCCCCCGTGACCAGGACGGCGCCCGCGACGTCGAGCCCCGGCCGCTGCTCTGCACGGGTCTCCCGGACCACGGCGAGGGTCAGCAGCACGGTCAGGGCGACGACGGGCACGTTGACCAGGAAGATCCAGCGCCAGCTCAGCAGGCCCACGAGCACGCCGCCGGCCAGCCCGCCCGCGGCGCCGCCGACCCCGCCCATCGCCGACCACCAGCCGAACGCCTTCGCTCGCGCCTCGCCCTCGGCGTACGTCGTCTGCAGGATGACCAGCGACGCGGGGGAGAGCACGGCCCCGCCCAGGCCCTGGGCCGCGCGGGCGGCGAGCAGCAGCGCCGGGTCGTTCGCGAGCCCGCCGACCAGGCTGGCGAACCCGAAGATCCCGAGCCCGACGAGGAACATGCGGCGTCGCCCGAAGTAGTCCGCCGCCCGGCCGCCCAGCAGCAGGAACCCCGCGAACGCCAGCGTGTAGGCGTTGACGACCCAGGCCAGCCCCTCCGCGTCGAACCCGAGCGCGGTGCGCATCGCGGGCAGCGCGACGTTCACGACCGAGACGTCGAGCACGACCATGAACTGGGCGAGGCAGCTCGCGAGGAGCACGAGCCCGGTCCGGCCGTCGGTACGCACGACCGTCGAAGTTAGCCCGACGAACCGTCGCGTGCCGGGTGGCTCCTAGGGTGGTCGCTCGTGGCACGCAGCGATGGCAGGGCGGACGACGAGCTCCGCGAGATCAGCATCCGGCGCGGGTTCCAGCAGCACCCGGCGGGATCGGTGCTCGTCTCGTTCGGGCAGACGACGGTGCTGTGCGCGGCGAGCGTCACCGAGGGGGTCCCGCGCTGGCGCCAGGGCAGCGGGCTCGGCTGGCTCACCGCCGAGTACGCGATGCTCCCGTCGGCGACGCACACCCGCAGCGACCGCGAGTCGGTGAAGGGCCGTGTGGGCGGGCGCACGCACGAGATCAGCCGCCTGGTGGGCCGGTCGCTGCGCGCGGCGATCGACCTGCGGGCGCTGGGCGAGAACACGATCCAGCTCGACTGCGACGTCCTGCAGGCCGACGGCGGCACCCGGACCGCGGCGATCACCGGCGCCTACGTCGCCCTCGCCGACGCCGTGACCTGGCTGCGCGCCCACAAGCGCCTCGCCGACCCGCAGCCGCTCTCGTGCTCGATCGCCGCGGTGTCGGTGGGCGTCGTCGACGGCCGCGTGCGCCTCGACCTGCCCTACGAGGAGGACTCGCGGGCCGAGGTCGACATGAACGTCGTCGCCACCGACACCGGCACGCTCGTCGAGGTCCAGGGCACCGGCGAGGGCGCGACGTACACCCGCGCCACGCTCGACGCGATGCTCGACTCGGCGCTCGCCGGCTGCGCGCGGCTCACCGAGCTCCAGGTCGCCGCGCTCGCCGCGCCCTATCCGGGGGAGCTGTGATGATGGTCGAGCTCCGCTCCGCTTCGTCTCCGGGCGTGAGGATCCTGCTGGCCACCCGCAACGACGCCAAGCTCGCGGAGCTGCGCAGGCTCGTCGACGGACAGGGCTTCGAAGTCGTCGGGCTGGACGACGTCCCGGAATTCCCCGAGGCTCCCGAGACCGGCGCGACGTTCGAGGAGAACGCGGTGGCCAAGGCCCGTGACGCCGCCGCGGCGACCGGGCTCGTGGCCGTCGCCGACGACTCCGGGCTCGCCGTGGACGCGCTGAACGGGATGCCCGGGGTGCTCTCGGCGCGGTGGTCGGGGCGCAGGGGCTCGCGTCCTGAACGCGACGCCGCGAACCTCGCGCTCGTCCTCGACCAGATGGCCGACGTCCCCGAGGACCGGCGCGGCGCCGCGTTCGTCTGCGCCGCGGCCGCCGCCCACCCCGACGGGCGCGAGGTGGTCGTCGTCGAACGCTGGCCCGGCACCCTGATCCGGCTGGCGCGAGGCACGAACGGCTTCGGCTACGACCCCGCGTTCGTGCCCGAGGGCGAGTCGCGCACCTCGGCGGAGATGGCGCCGGAGGAGAAGGACGCGGTCTCCCACCGCTCGCAGGCCCTGCGGGCGCTGCTCCCTCGGCTGTCGGAGCTGGGCTAGCACGTGACCGACCAGTACTTCTCGGAGCAGCCCGGGTCGGCGTCGGACCCGGTGTCGTTCCGTCTCGAGGTCGGCGGGGTCGCGCTCGACCTCACCACCGACGCCGGGGTGTTCTCGCGGGGCCGGCTCGACAAGGGCACCCGGGTGCTCCTCGCGCACGCCCCCGAGCCGGCCGAGGGCGACCTGCTCGACCTCGGCTGCGGCTACGGTCCCATCGCGCTCTGGCTCGCCGCACGGCGACCGGGGGCGACGGTCTGGGCGGTGGACGTCAACGACCGCGCCCTGGACCTCGTGCGGGCCAACGCGGCGGCGGCACGCCTGTCCAACGTCCGCGTCTGCCGACCCGACGAGGTGCCCGACGAGGTGCGGTTCGCCCAGCTCTGGTCCAACCCGCCGATCCGCTCGGGCAAGGCCGCGCTGCACGAGCTGCTGCTGCGCTGGCTGCCGCGCGTCGACGGGTCGTCGTACCTCGTCGTGAGCAAGAACCTGGGCTCGGACTCGCTCGCCCGCTGGCTCGCCGAGCAGGGCCACCCGACGACCCGGCTGTCGTCGAACGCGGGATTCCGGGTGCTCGCCGTCGAGAGATCGGAGACTGTGTCGTGATCTCCTACGCGCACGAGGGCAACGGCGTCCCCGTCGTCTGCCTGCACGGCTGGCCCGGGGCGGCGTCGGACTACCGCGCGCTGCTGCCGCTGCTCGAGCGCGACGCCCAGGTCGTCGTGCCCGAGCTGCTCGGTTTCGGTGCCTCCTTCACGCCGTCCGACGCGGACCGGCCGGCGACGGACTTCGGCCGCGACGCCCAGGCCGCCGCGGTGATCGAGCTGATGGACCACCTGGGCTTCGACGACGCGGTGCTGGTGGGGTACGACGTGGGCTCGACGACGGCGTCGCACCTCGCGCGGACCCGTCCCGAGCGGGTCCGGGCCCTGGTGCTGGGCAACGCGATCCACCCCGGCTCGGCAGCGGCGTCGCTCGACGACGACCACCGCGCCGAGTTCTGGTACCAGGACTTCCACCAGCTGGCGCTGGCGTCGCAGCTGGTGGACGGGTCCGCTCCTGCCGTCCGCACGTACCTGGAGCACTTCTGGTCGCACTGGGGGCACCGGGGGATCGCGGAGGTCACCGACGAGCTGGTCGAGGCCTACGCGCGCCCGGGGGCCTTCACGACGTCGCTGAACTGGTACCGCTCGGGGTCGGCGACCCTGGCCACCGCGCTCGCCATGCGCGGGCAGGAGCCGCCCGCGCCCGTCACCGTGCCGACGACGGTGCTCTGGGGCGACCAGGACCCGCTCTTCCCGCCCCGGCTCGCCGAGGGGCTGGAGCGGGCGTTCACCGACCTGCGCGGCGTGCACCACCTCGAGGACGTGGGTCACTTCGTGCCGCTCGAGGCGGCGAACGAGGTCGCGGCGGCGGTGCGGGCGCTGCTGTAGGGCGTGATCGCTCCCGGTGCTCCGTCGAGCCCGCTGAGCGGGCCCGGAGGAGCACCCGGGGCGATCATGGCCGGACCTCGTATCGTGAAGGCCGTCGTCACCGGGGCCTTGCTCCAAACGGCAGGCCGGCGTACTCCAAACGGCAGAGAGGGCGATTTTAGGGGTCGCACAGTGCGGGTTCGAGTCCCGTCGCCGGTACTCCCTACAGCTTCAGATCGCGCAGCAACCGGCCCACGTGGCCGGTGGCCTTGACGCCGTACTGCGCCTCCTCGATGTTCCCCTCCGCGTCGATGAGGAACGTCGAGCGGATGACGCCCACCGTCGTCTTCCCGTACATCGTCTTCTCGCCGTAGGCGCCATAGGCCGCGAGGGTCGACTTGTCGGGGTCGGAGAGCAGCGGGAAGGTCAGCCCCTCCTTGTCGCGGAACTTCGCGAGCTTCTCCGGTTTGTCGGGCGAGATCCCGAGGACGGCGACGTCGGCGTCGTTGAAGGAGGCCAGGTTGTCGCGGAAGTCGCAGGCCTCCTTCGTGCATCCCGGGGTCATGGCGGCGGGGTAGAAGTAGACGAGGACGCGGTGCCCGCGGTGGTCGGCGAGCGACACCGTGGACCCCTGATCGGAGGTCAGCGAGAAGTCCGGCGCGGGTTGACCGGGGGCCAAGCGGGTATCGGCGGTCACGGGCGGGCAGGATAGCCGCCGACCACCGGCCGGTCGCGAACGAGCGACGGTCAGCGCGACCGACGACCACACGGGAGGTGTCGTGGCACGGGACACGGACGCCATCGAGAAGGAGATCCAGCAAGCGCGCGAGGCGCTGGCCGGAGCCCTCGACGAGCTCTCCGAGAAGGCCAGCCCTCAGCGCCTCTCGGAGCAGGGCAAGGAGATGGCCGCCCAGAAGTGGGCCGACCCGAGGATCAAGTACGCCGTCTACGCCGCCGGCGCACTGGTGGGGCTCGTGATCCTGCGGAAGCTGTTCAAGTAGCGGGGGACTCCGCGTCTCCCGGGTCCGATGGCCGAGGTGGTAGAACCGCCTCGGCCATCGGCGTCTCGAGAGAAGGGCCCATCGTGTCGGAGCTCAGCAAGGCCGCGACGGAGTTCCGCCGGGCGCGGGATCTCCTGCTGGAGCGGCGCGAGGACCTCGACGCCGCGCTGCGCGACTTCGCGTGGCCGCAGCTCGACGAGTTCAACTGGGCTCTCGAGCACTTCGACGCCATCGGCTCGGACCCCGGCACCTCGCAGCGTCCGGCGCTGTGGATCGTCGAGGAGGACGGGCGGGAGACGAAGTACTCGTTCGCCGACATGAGCGAGCGCTCGAACCGCGTCGCCAACTGGCTGCGGGCGCAGGGCGTGGGCCGCGGCGACCGGGTGATCCTCATGCTGGCCAACCAGGTCGAGCTGTGGGAGACCATCCTCGCGGTGATGAAGCTCGGCGCGATCCTCATCCCGTCGACGCCGATGCTCGGGGCCGCCGACCTGCGCGACCGCATCGACCGCGGCAACGCGAAGCACGTCGTCGTCCGCGACGTCGACGTCGACAAGTTCGACGACGTCCCCGGCGACTACACGAAGATCGCCGTGCAGGCGACCGGCATCACCGAGCCCTGGCTCGACTTCTCCGCGGCGTACGACGCCCCGGCCGAATTCACGCCCGACGGGCCGACCAAGGGCAGCGACACGCTGCTGCTCTACTTCACCTCGGGCACGACGTCGAAGCCCAAGCTCGTCGAGCACACGCACACGAGCTACCCCGTCGGCCACCTGTCGACCATGTACTGGATCGGCCTGCAGCCGGGCGACGTGCACCTCAACGTCGCCTCGCCGGGCTGGGCCAAGCACGCGTGGTCGAACGTCTTCGCCCCGTGGATCGCCGAGGCGACGATCTTCATCTACAACTACACCAAGTTCGACGCCGACAAGTTGCTCGACGTGATCGTCGAGAAGGGCGTCAGCACGTTCTGCGCGCCGCCGACGGTGTGGCGGATGCTGATCCAGGCCGACCTGACGCGCGTGCAGGTGCCGGTGCGCGAGCTCGTGGGGGCCGGCGAGCCCCTCAACCCCGAGGTCATCGAGCAGGTCCGCGAGGCCTGGGGCATGACGATCCGCGACGGCTTCGGCCAGACCGAGTCGACGCTGCAGATCGGCAACCCGCCCGGGCAGCCGGTCAAGGACGGCTCGATGGGTCGCCCGCTGCCGGGCTACCCGATCGTGCTGGTCGACCCGGTCACCGGCGAGCGCGGCGACGAGGGCGAGATCTGCATCGACCTCGCCGACCGTCCGCTCGGCCTGATGGTCGGCTACAAGGACGACGCGGAGCGCAACGACGATGTGATGCGCGACGGCGTCTACCACACCGGGGACGTCGGCAGCCGCGACGCGGACGGCTACATCACCTACGTCGGGCGCTCCGACGACGTGTTCAAGGCGTCGGACTACCGCATCAGCCCGTTCGAGCTGGAGAGCGTGCTCATGGAGCACGACGCGGTCGCCGAGGCCGCCGTCGTCCCGTCGCCCGACCCGCTGCGCCTGGCCGTGCCCAAGGCCTACATCGTGCTCTCGACGCGCTACGAGGCCTCGCGCGAGACGGCGCTGGCGATCCTGCGCCACGCCCGCGAGAACCTGCCGGCCTACAAGCGCGTGCGCCGCCTGGAGTTCTACGAGCTGCCGAAGACGATCTCCGGGAAGATCCGTCGGGTCGAGCTCCGCGGCCGGGAGGACGAGCTGCGTCCGGGCCCCGACGCGCCGGCCCCGGACAGCGAGTACCGGGACGAGGACTTCCCCGAGCTGCGCCAGTGACCTACTCGTTCGCCGTCGTCCCGCGCTACGCGGAGATCGACCAGCAGGGCGTGGTGTTCAACGGGCACTACCTGACCTGGTTCGACGAGGCCTTCACGGGCTTCCTCGACCACGTCGGCCTGCCCTACCCGGAGCTGATCGCGTCGGGGGTCGACGTGATGGTCGTGCACTCCGAGCTCGACTACGGGGGCTCGGTGCGCTGGCGCGACGATGCCCGCGTCGAGGTCACCTGCGAGCGCCGGGGGACGACGAGCTTCACGCTGGGCTTCACGGTGTACCGCTCGGCGGACGAGGTGGCGGTGATCGGCCGCAACGTCTACGTCGTCGTGGTCCAGGACACCGAGACGGGGGCGTGGACCAAGGCGCCGGGGATTCCGGAGAAGCTCGCGGCGGCTCTGGGGTGACGCCTCGTCAGTAGTTCTCGAGCGCGTCGTGGGCGTGGTCGAGCAGCTCCTGGTGCATGGGCTCGTCGCGTCGCGGCGGCCGGTCGGGTCCGCGGGCACCGCGCAGGCGGGCGAGCATCAGCAGCGCCCAGAGGGCGTGCTGGCGCGCGGGAGGGGTGAGGGTCCGACGGCCGCGTTCGAGGTCGCGGTGCTCGTCGAGTGCCCGCCGGACGGCCTCCCCGTCCTCGCCGCGCCGGATGCTGTCGAGGACGAACCGGGGGAACGCGGGGTCGAGGCCCGAGGTCTCGTCCGGGAACCAGAGGGCGACGGCCCGCCCGACGATGTCGAGCTGGTGGGCGGCGAGGGCGTCGTCGTCGAGGGCGTCGAGGTCCCCGGGACGGAGGCGTCGCGGGGGCTCCGGCCGCGGCGGTGGCGGCTGGGGCGGTGTCGGCGGATCGCGTCGCAGCCGGGCGACCACCCGGACGCTCACGAGCCCGATGAGGTAGCCGGCCGGGACGACCAGCAGCGACGCCACCGGCAGCCACGGCCGGAGGCCGACGGCCCCGTCGTCGGCGATCGCGACGAGGGCCAGGACCACGGTCACGGGCACCGACAGCCAACCAAGGAACGCGATCACCCACCCCGGCAGGAACCCGGGCGGCGGGTCCCCGACCGCGGCGAACGCGACCAGGACGCCCGGCGCCGTGACCAGCCACAGCAGCCCGAGGATCGCCCAGACCACGCTCAGCCCGACGCCCACGCACCGATCATGGCGTGTGCGCTGCGGAGGTCCGCGTCAGGACACCGGCAGGCCGGCGCGGATCGCGAACGGCAGGATCGCGCCGCGGCGCAGGGCGTCGGCGTCGATCGAGGTCAGCTCGGGGAAGCGGTCCAGGCGCGAGATCGCGAGCGCGACCGGGTCGTCCACCGGGTCCACGCGGCCGCTGAGGTAGGCCCACTCGTGCTCGTCGGAGCAGTAGGGCAGCACCGTCGCGAACACGTCGTCGAAGCGGCTGGTCATCCGCTGCAGCGTGTCGTGGCGCCACAGGGTCGGACAGCCCGCCTGCGAGCACACCACCCCGCCCGGGGTGAGGACGTCGGCGCAGCGGCGCAAGAACTCGGCGCCGTAGAGCCGGGCGTGCTGGGCGGGGTCGGTCACCTCGACCGGCTCGTCGGGCAGGTCGACGATCACGACGTCCCAGCGGTCGCCGCGCCCGGCGGCGTCGGCGAGGAACTGCCAGCCGTCCGCGTAGTGCATGCGCACCGGGCCCTCGCCGGCCTCGGCGGCGGCCAGCTCCGCGGGCGTGTAGCCGTAGGGGAGCAGCTCGGCGCACCGGCGGACGCACTCGGTGTCGATGTCGACGTGGTCGATGCGGGTCGCCCCGGCGGCCAGCGCGAGCTGCGAGACGACGCCCTCGGACGAGCCGACGACGAGCACGGAGCGCAGCTCGTCGGCCACCAGCATCGGGGGGACGGCGAGCGCCTCGTGGTAGACGAGCTGGGTCTGCTCGGTGGACTGCCGCTCGCCGTCGCAGAAGAGGGAGACGCCCTGCGCGGTGCGCGCGACCATCATGTCCTGCCACTCCGTGCGGCCCCGCCAGAGCACCTCGTCGAGCCGCCAGCGGCGGCGCATGCCCGCGGCGAGGGGCTCGTCGACCTCCCGGCCGCCGCCCGCGGGCGCGAGGCCTGCGCCCCGGGCGACGACCTGCGCGCGCACCTCCGCCGCGCCCAGCTCACGGCCCAGGGCGTCGACGACGAGCTCGGGGTCGGCCTGGACGCCGCAGGTGAACACGTCCACGAACGCCGCGGAGGCCTCGGGGTACGCGTGCACCGAGGCGTGCGACTCGGCCAGCAACGCCATGACGGTGGTGCCCTGGGGCTCGAACCGGTGCGTGACGACGTCGAGCACCGTCGCGCCGCCCTCGTCGAGTGCGCGACGCAGGGCCTCCGCCACGGCGTGCTCGTCACCGAGCACGGCGGGATCGACGCCGCGCAGCTCGGCGAGCACGTGGCGGCCCGCGAACGACGCGGGGTCCGTCGGGTGCGTGGTCGGGGTCGTGGTGGTCAATGCCCACCTTCCTCCGGGGTCTCGTGCACGTACGTGGGCAGGGGCGGCAGGCCGTTGAAGCCCACCGAGGCGTAGCTGGCCGTGTAGGCGCCCGCGCCGAGGAACTCGACGACGTCGCCGGCCGCGAGGTCGAGGGGCAGGCGGACGTCGGCGTGGCGGTAGAGGACGTCGTCGCCGTCGCAGGTGGGGCCGGCCAGCACGACGGTGCCGGTCCCGCTGGTGCGCCCGGGCGTCCGGAGCCGGTAGACGATCATCTCGCCCTCGGTCTCGGCGAGCCCCTGGTAGCGGCCGACGTCCAGGTAGACCCACCGCCGGCCGGCGCGCTCGGCGACGAGCACCACCTCGGCGTGCAGCGTCCCGGCGTCGGCCACCAGCGCCCGGCCCGGCTCGGCGACGAGACGGGGGCGCCACCGGTCGGTGTGACGGGCGAGGGCCTCGCGGATCGCTGCGGCGCAGGCGGCGAGGTCGGGCGTCGGCCCTCCGGCGTGCGTGGTCGGGAAGCCGCCGCCGAGGTTCAGCTCCCTCGGCGCGTCCCCGTCGAGGCGGGCTGCCACCCGCGCGGCGACGTCGATCGCGCGCGCCCAGGCACGGGGGTCGCGCTGCTGGCTGCCGACGTGGAACCCGATGCCCGCGGCGTCGAGACCCGCCGCGCGGGCGCGGCCCAGGAGCGCCACCGCCTCGTCCTCGCCGGCGCCGAACTTGCCCGCGAACGGCGTCGCCGCGCCGTCGTCGCCGACCGCGAGACGCACGCCCACGGTCGCGCCCGGGGCCTCGCGGGCGAGCAGGTCGACGTCGGCGGGGGCGTCGGTGGTGAACCGGGCGACGCCGGCGGCGCGGGCGGCCCGGACGTCGGTGACCTTCTTCACCGGGTTGCCCCAGGACAGCGTGCCGGGGCGAGCGCCGGCGAGGAGGCAGAGGTCGAGCTCGCCGACGCTCGCCAGGTCGAACGAGGCGCCCTCGGCGACGAGCAGGGCGAGGACCTCGGGCTGCGGGTTGGCCTTGACCGCGTAGCAGAGCTCCACGTCGGGCAGCAGGCCGCGCATCGTGCGATAGGCGCTGCGCACGGTGGCCAGGTCCAGGTCGAGTCGGGGGGTCGGCATCTCGACGGTCGGAGGGCGTGCGACGTCGCGCGCCCCGATCTCGGCACCCACGCCCTCCATCGTGCCCGCGGAAAAGCCGGGAGAACCACGAAACGGCTGACCCGGGCCACAGGAGCGGCGTAGCGTGCAGATCTCCGAGGTCGTGGAGGCCACGGACCGCTGTCGGGGGCGGGCTGGATTCGACGCTGGATCGATGGGGGTTGAATGCCGTCCACCTCGTCCCGAGGGTGGAACCCGGCGCCGCGTCCGCGACCGTGGCCGTTCCGCACTCCGCGCAACATCGTGGTCACCACGCTGTTCACGGTCGCCCTCGTCGCCGCGCTGTTCGGCGTGGGCACGGCGGTCGTCCCGGCCGGCCCCCGCGACGACGCCACCGGCCTCACCGGCAGCGCGTCGGACGCCCCCACCACCTCCGAGACGATCGACGGCTCCTCCGAGGGCCAGCTGGGCTCCGGCGAGCCGGCCACGGGCGGGCCCGATGCGTCCGCCCCGTCCACCGGCGACCCGCAGGCCCTTCCCGACGGCTCCCTTCCCGACGACGTGGCCCCGCCGCTGACGCCCATCCCGCTGCCCGGCTCGCGCCCGCTCGGTACGCCGTCGGCCCCGCCGGGCGAGCCCGCGTACCCCGGCTCCGAGCAGCCCGTCACGCCGCCCCCGGGCTTCGACCAGCTCGCGCCCGAGCTCGACCCCGTGCCCCTGCCCGGCGCCGACAGCTCGCCCGACCTCATCGAGCCGCCGCTCGACCCGAGCGTCCCTCTCGACACCGGAGGTCCGGCACCGACCTCGCCGCCAGAGTCCGAGCCGCGTGAGACCGGGCCGCGGGAGACGGCTGACGACGACGCCGGCCCGGTTCTCGACCTCCCGCTCCTGCCCGACCCGACGCGGGACGAGCCGACCGGCTCGCCCGGCGGCAACGGCGGCGGCCGGGACGAGGGCGGCCGGGGCGAGGGCGGCCGGGGCGAGGGCAACGGTGGCGGTCGCGGCAGCGACCGCGGTGACGGTGACGAGCGTGGCCGGGGCGAGGGCGGCGGTGGCCGCCTGCTGCCCGACCTGCTGCCCAGCGGCGCCGACGAGCCCTCCTCGCCCACCGGGACGCCGGCCCGGACGCCGGCGGAGGCCCCCGCCGACCCGCCCGGTGGCGCGTCCACCACTCCGCCGGCGACCACGGCCGACGACCCCACCCTCGAGCTGCCCACCGGCTCCCGCGCCGTGGCGACCACGCCCGAGGGCTGGCCGACCTACGGGGAGCCCACGGAGAGCGCCGACGCCGACAGCAGCGACCGGGAGACCGCGCCGGACGACGGTGCCGCCGAGCGCTCCCTGCCCACCACGACACCGGAGGGCTGGCCGCTCCCCACCGACGCCACGGTCGCACCGGACGACGACGCCTCCGGGAGGTCCGCGGCGCCCACCACGACCACCGACCCGTCCACCGGGGTCACCACGACCACCGATCCGGAGCGGGGCACGATCACCACGGTCGACCCCACCACCGGAGCCTCGCTGACCACCCGCACCAGCGCGCCGGACGACAGCGACTCGGGGTCCGACGACAGCGACACCTCCGCGCCGGACACCACCGACGCCGACCCCACGTCGACCGCGGCGCGGTCCGGCCGCCCGTCCGCCTCGGCGTCGGCCGGTGGGGCCGAGGCCTCGGCCGGCGACGCGTCGGCGTCCGCCTCGGGTGGGGAGGCCTCGGCGTCCGCGGGCGACGAGTCGGTCACCGCGACGTGGCCCCGGAGGACCACCCGGGCCCCGGAGTCGTCGGAGTCGTCGGACTCGTCGGAGGGCTCGGACGACTCGTCGGAGAACTCGTCCCGCGCCAGCACGCGGGCCACGGCCGACGACGACCCGACCACCCGCAGCTCGGCCACCGGGGGCCCGACCTCGCGGCGCACCGTGGCCACCGGGGACAGCGACCCGGGCGGCTCCAGCCCAGAGAGCTCCGACAGCGACGACAGCTCGGACTCGGGCAGCTCGGACAGCTCGGACTCGGACAGCTCGGACTCGGACAGGTCGGACTCGGACAGGTCGGACTCGGACAGCTCGAGCAGCTCGTCGGACCGGACGTCGACCAGCGCGGCCGAGGTGGAGCCCCAGATGGTCATCCCGACCACGTCCCCGATGGACCCGCGCTTCTGGGCGTGGCTCGCCGACACCGTCACCCGGTCGACGTCACCGCCGCCGCCGCAGGGCGGGTGATCGCCCGTGCACCCGGCAGGGCACCATCGGCGTTCGTGACCGTGACACCGGCCGACCTGCACGCGCGCGGCGAGGAGTTCGCGCAGTTCTGGTCCGAGTACCACCTCTGCACGCTGACGACCCTGCGCCGTGACGGTTCGCCGCACGTCGTACCCGTCGGCGTCACCCTCGATCTCGACACCGCGATCGCCCGGGTCATCACGTCGGGCACCAGCGCCAAGGCCCGCCAGGTGCGCGCGGCGGGGGAGGGCGGCGCGCGGGTGGCGGTCAGCCAGGTCGACCGCGGCCGGTGGTCGACGCTCGAGGGGCTGGCGGTGGTCCGGGACGATCCCGAGTCGGTGGCCGACGGCGAGCACCGCTACGCCCAGCGCTACCGCGTCCCGCGGGAGAACCCGAAGCGCGTGGTCCTGGAGATCGCGCTCACCCGCGTCATGGGCAGCCGCTGATCAGGTCTCGAGCGAGACGAGGTGCTCGGCGAACTCGTCGAGGAACCCCGGCCACGTCGCCGGCGCCACGGCCGGGCGGACGACGAACTTCGTGATGCCCTCGTCGACGAACCGCCGCACCTGATGGCGCGCGGCGTCCCAGCCGTCGACGAGGAGCTCGTCCGGGTCGATCTCGGGACGCCGGTGCGTGAAGGACGCGCGCGCCCGGTCCGCGTCCTCCGGGGACGTGCCGGGCGGCAGGACGAGGAGGTTCGTGCCGTAGTGGTCGTCCTCGACCTCGCGGCCCGCCTCGTCGGCCGCCGCGGCGATCGTGCGACGTGCCTCGCCCGCCTCGGCGGGGGTGACGAACGAGGCGAGCCATCCGTCGGCCAGCCGTCCGACCCGGCGCAGGGCGGCCGGGACGAGGCCGCCGAGCCAGAGGTCGAGCGGACGAACCGGGCGCGGCGCCACGACGGCGTCGTCGAGGGTGAAGAACGACCCGTGGAACGTCACCGACTCCTCGGTGAGCAGGCGTCGCACCACCGTCAGGGCCTCCTCGAACACCGCAGCACGCGGCCCCGCGACCGGGTAGGCGGTGCGCTCGGCCGCGGTGGCCGGGCGCAGGCCGAAGACCGGCAGGATCCGCTTCGGTGCCAGGGCGGCGAGCGAGGCCAGCTGAGCTGCGACGACGGCCGGGTTGCGGCCCGGCAGGACGATCACGCCGCTGCCGACCTTCAGCGAGCTCGTGCGGGCGACGGCCCAGCCCATCGCCACGAGCGGCTCGATGGCGGGCGCGGCGATGCGGTCGGGGAACCACACCGAGTCGATGCCGCGCGCCTCGCAGCCGTCGACGAGCTCGAGCGTGGCCGCGGCCGGGTCGTCGCGCGAGGGTCCGGCGCCGATGCCGACCCGGACCTTCATCGGGTCACTCGTCGTCCGGGCACTGCTCATCGGGCCACTGTGGGGTTCACCAGTCCCGCCCGCTCGGCGAACGCGTCGAACAGGCCCCAGCTCGCCACGCGCGACTCCTCGGCATGCGCGACGGTCTCGGCGCGCAGGGCTGCGGGGTCGATGCCGAGCTCGAACAGGCGCTCCGCCGACAACCGGCGCATCCAGAGATCGAACTCCTCGGGGGTGACCTCGGGATGGAACTGCAGGCCCAGGTGCGGGCCCTCGCGGAACGCCTGGTCGCAGCGGGGCGAGGTGGCGAGCACCGTCGACGACGGGGGCGCGGTGAACGTGTCGAAGTGGAACTCCATCCACGGCCCGGCGGGCACCACGTCCGGGGCGGTGGTGGTGATCTCCTGCCACCCGTTCTCGCGTCGCCCCGAGGCGGGCTCGGCCCGGCCGCCGAGCACGCGCGCGAGCAGTTGCCCGCCGAAGCAGATGCCGAGCACCGGGGTGCGGGCGGCGATCGCCGACCGGAGGTGGGCGATCTCGGAGGCGAGCCACGGCACGTCGTCGTCCCACGCGCCCTGCGCCGAGCCGAGGACGGCGACCGCATCCACGTCGGCGGGATCGGGCATCGGGTCCCCGGCGACGACGGGCACGACGGTGACGCCGCGGTCCGCCGCCCAGGTGGTCAGGGTCCCGGCCAGCACGGGCACGGTGTCGGTGTCCGTCTCGTGGCCGATCACGAGCAGGGTCGGGGAGTCCGCGGCCGAATCCATGCCCGTCCCAACGCCCCGGGTGCGTCGATCCATCCGGTGACCCTGACACGCTGCGACCCGTGAGCAAGCCCTGCGCCTTCTGTGCGGTCGTCGCCGGTGACGCGCCTGCCGACGTCGTCCACTCCGGCCCCACGACGGTGACGTTCCTGGACACGAAGCCGGTCTTCCCCGGTCACGTCCTGCTCGTCCCGCGGACGCACGTCACCACGCTCGCGGACCTGCCCCCCGACGAGCTCCCGGCGTTCTTCACGCTCGCCCAGCGCCTCGAGCGGGCGGTGGAGGGAGCCATGGACGCGCCGGGCTCGCTCGTCCTGATCAACAACGTGATCAGCCAGTCGGTGCCGCACCTGCACCTGCACGTGATCCCGCGCCGGCCGAAGGACGGGCTGCGCTTCTTCCTCGGCCCGCGCCACCCCTACGGCTCTCCGGACGAGTCAGCTGCCGTCGCTCGGCGTATCGCTGCTGCTCTGGAAGCCGGATGACTCTCACCGTTGGTCGTCGTACCCGCTGACGCGCCGAAAGGTCAGCGCGAGACGCTCAACGGTCGCCGACACCCGCAGACGGTCCCCCGGGATCGACCGACGGTTGGCGTCCGGACGTCCGATCGAGTGAGACCCTACCCGTCGGTCCACGCGGGATGTCATCCTCAGCGCAACGCACGCGGTGGTCCCCCGAGCACGCTCGGTCACCGCGCTCCCTGTGACGTCGGAGGTGCTCGTGCCGGTCCTCATGTGGGTCGCGATCGTGGTGGCCGGCTGGTGCGTCGCGTCGATCGTCACGGCGCTCGCGCTCGGCACCTGGCTGCGCCGGCGCGCAGAGGCCACCGACCCCGACGGCGCACTGCGTCCGCTCGACACGGGTCCGCTGCGCCTCTGGCTGGGTGAGGTGCCCGAGGTCCCGGAGACGCCCGAGGAGATGGGCCGACGCGGCGGCTGGGACGGGCTGGTCGCCGGTCTGCCGGCACCGCGCCGCGAGTCGGCCGTGATCGCCGAGGGCACCACCATCGGCTGACGCGTCGGGTCCGGGCTCAGACCGCCACGCCGACGGCGCGCCGCACGCCCCGCAGCACGCGCGACGCCTGCTCGCGGGCCACCTCGGCGCCGCGGGCCAGGATCGCGTCGAGCTCGCTGTCCGGCGCGACGAGCTCCTCGTAGCGCGCCCGCAGCGGGCCGAGCTGCGCCTCGAGCACGTCGGCGAGCTGGTTCTTCAGGTCGCCCCAGCCCACCCCGCCGGCCTCGAGCCGCTTGCGGGTGTCGGCCACGACGTCGGGCTCGGCGAACTGCGCGAGGATCTGGAACACCGCCGACGCGTCCGGGTCCTTCGGCGCCTCGACCGGGGTCGAGTCGGTGGGGATGCGGCGCACCAGCTTCTTGAGCTTGGGCGCGGGCAGGAAGAGCGGGATGTAGTTGTCGTAGGACTTGCTCATCTTGCGGCCGTCGAGACCGGGCAGCGTGTGACCCGTCGTCTCCGGCGGCACCACCGCCTCGGGGATGCGCAGCCGGAAGCCCCGGCCGTAGCGGTGGTTGAAGCTGCCCGCGACGTCGGCGGCGATCTCCACGTGCTGGAGCTGGTCGCGACCGACGGGCACCAGGTCGGACTCCATGATCAGGATGTCCGCGGCCATGAGCACCGGGTAGTCGAAGAGGCCGAGGTTGACCCCGGCGTCCGGGTCCTCGCCGGCCTCGACGTTGCGGTCGCGGGCCGCCTTGTAGGCGTGCGCCCGGTTCATCAGGCCCTTGCCGGTGACGCAGGACAGGATCCAGGTCAGCTCGAAGGTCTCGGGCACGTCGGACTGCTTGTAGAAGACCGTGCGCTCGGGATCGAGGCCCGCCGCGATCCAGGTCGCGGCCACCGAGCGGGTCCACGCGGCGATGTCGCCTGCCGCGGGCGTGCCCGTGAGCGCGTGGTGGTCGGCGATGAAGTACCGCGAGTCGAAGTCGGCCGTGCGGGCGAGCTCCAGCGCCGGCCTGATCGCCCCCACGTAGTTGCCCAGGTGCGGCTCGCCGCTGGGCTTGATCCCGGTCAGGGCGATCTTGCGCCGCTCCGTCTCCACCACGGGCCGAGCCTATCGGGCGGGGGCGACCGGGTTCGGGCCTCGAGGGGGTGGCAGCAGGCAGACTCGGCCGCGTGACCGCCGACCCCGCCGCCTCCGATCCCCCGGCCAGCTTCCCGCGCCGCCAGGCCGCCACGCGCCGGTTCACGCTCGGTGCCCCCCGCCGGCCCACGGTCTCGCCCGACGGGCGCCGCGTGGTGCTGCTGCGCAGCCGCGCCGGCGACGACCCCGTCACCTGCCTGTGGCTGCTCGACGTCCCGTCGGGGCAGGAGCACCTGCTCGTCGACCCGCGCGACCTCGACGTCCCCGGCGAGGAGGATCTGCCGCCGGAGGAGCGCGCCCGCCGCGAGCGGGTCCGCGAGCAGTCCGGCGGGATCGTCGAGTACGCCCTCGACGCCGCGGCCAGCCTGGCGGTCTTCGTGGTGTCGGGCCGGGCGTTCACCGTCGACCTCGTGCCCGGGGCGAGCCCGGAGCCGCTGCCGGTGGACGGGCCCGTGATCGACCCGCGGCCCGACCCGACGGGCGCCCGCGTCGCGTTCGTGCGCGCCGGCACCCTGCACGTCCACGAGCGCGCGACCGGCACGACCCACGTCCTGGCCGGCCCCGAGGACGGCGACGGCCCCGGGGTGAGCTGGGGGCTCGCGGAGTTCATCGCCGCCGAGGAGATGAACCGCTACCGCGGGTACTGGTGGGCGCCCGACGGCTCGCAGCTCGCCGTCGCCCGGGTCGACGACGCGCCGGTGAGCCGCTGGTGGATCGCCGACCCGGCGCACCCCGACCGTCGTCCGACGGAGATGCCCTACCCCGCGGCCGGCACTGCCAACGCCGTCGTCGACCTCGCCCTCGTCGACCTCGACGGCACGCGCACCGCCGTCGACCTCGGTGCGGACACCGCGTACCTCGCCGACGTCGCGTGGAGCGTGCACGACCTGCTCGTCACCGTCTCGACGCGCGACCAGCGCCGCGTCGACGTCCGTCGCGTCGACCCCGACACGGGTGAGACGACGGTGGCCGTGGAGCAGACCGACGACGTCTGGGTCGACCTCGTGGGCGGCGTGCCCACGCACCTGTCCGACGGCGCTCTCGTCCGCTGCGCCGACCGGGACGACACGCGCCGACTGGTCGTCGACGGCGTGCCCGTCACGCCGGCCGGGCTCCAGGTGCGCGGCGTCGCGGACGTCGACGGCGACACGGTGCTGTTCACCGCCTCCGAGCGGCCCGAGGACGTCACGGTGTGGACGTGGTCCCGTGCGGTCGGGCCCGTGCGGCTCGGTCCGCAGTACGGCGTGTGGTCGGGGCGGCGGGCGGGCGGGGTCACCGTGCTCACCGGCGCCGACCTCGACTCCGACGGCACCCGCACCACGATCCTGCGGGCCGACGGCAGCTCGGTGGGGGTGGTGTCCCACGCGCAGTCGCCGGGGCTCGTCCCGCAGGTGCGGCGGGTCGCGACGGACCCCGGCGGTCCGTCGGTGGCGGTGCTGCTCCCGCAGGACCACGTGGCGGGGTCCCGACGGCTCCCGGTGCTCCTCGATCCCTACGGCGGGCCGCACTCCCAGCGGGTCCTCGCGTCACGCGGGGCGTTCCTCACCAGCCAGTGGTTCGCCGACCAGGGCTTCGCCGTCGTCGTCGCCGACGGCCGCGGCACCCCCGGGCGGGGGCCCGCCTACGAGCGGGCCGTGTTCGGCGACTTCGCGACCCCGGTGCTCGACGACCAGGTCGCGGCGCTGCACGCGGCGGCCGAGCAGGTGGGCGACCTCGACCTGGACCGCGTCGCCATCCGGGGCTGGTCCTTCGGCGGGTACCTCGCCGCCCTGGCGGTGCTCCGCAGGCCCGACGTCTTCCATGCAGCGGTCGCGGGCGCGCCGGTGACCGACTGGCGCCTCTACGACACCCACTACACCGAGCGCTACCTCGACCACCCGGACACGCGCCCGGACGCCTACGAGCGCTCCTCGATCCTCGACGACCCCGGGACGACGGCTCCGGCGCGACCGATCATGCTCGTCCACGGGCTCGCGGACGACAACGTCGTCGCCGCCCACACCCTCCGGCTCTCCTCCGCCCTGCTCGCCTCGGGGCACCCGCACACGGTGCTGCCGCTGTCGGGGGTCACGCACATGACGCCCCAGGAGGTCGTCGCCGAGAACCTGCTCCTGCTGCAGGTCGCCTTCCTGCGGGACGCGCTCGGGTAGCCGCGGCTTTGCACTCGGGAAGACTTCGGCGACGTGTCCGAAACCGCACCCACGCCCCGGCGCGCTCGCCGATGCTGACCGCGCGAGGGCGATCCGGCGTCGTGTGACCGGCCGCGCCCCGCCCCGGCCCCGGCCGGGTCCCGCGTGGTGGAGGGGCGTGCATGCGGTCGGTGCGGGGCGGTGGCGAGCTCGTCGACCGGTTCGGCCGCGTCGTGCCCGCCGCGCCGGTGGTGCGGCTGCGGGTCGACCGCACACCGGGTGGCGTGCCGCTGCTCGTCGACGACGTCGCCGTGCCCGTGGGGCGCGGCGCCGACCCGCACCGCGCCGGCCTCGCCGCCGCGGCCCGGCGCGCGGCGCACCTCGGGCGGCCCGTCCGCGTCGAGATGGCGGGGCGGTGGAGCACGTGGCCGCTGGTGGTCCACCCCGACGGCGCCGTCGACGACGCGCGGGCGCCCCGGGGGACGCCGGTGGCGGGCACCGGCGGGGTGTGGGACGGCGTGCGCCGGAGGTCCCGCCGGAGAGCGCCCGTGCTCGCGGGGGTGGCCGACCGGCCGCGACGGCGTCCCGTGGGCGTCCTCGCCGTGGCGGGGGCGCTGGCCGCGACGCTGCTGGTCGGCGCCGTCGGGACGGGCGTCGTCACCCTCGCGGCTCCCAGTGCGGCGCCCGCCGAGTGCCGTGACGTCACCCTGTTCGCCGTCAACGGCAGCGGCGCCGCGGGCGGCGAGACGCTCGCCGCGGTCACCGACCCGCTCGTGCAGCAGGTGGGGGAGCGGCTCGCCGTGGTCGCCGTCGCGGGGCCGGAGGTCGGCGCGTCGTACGAGGCGAGCGAGCAGCAGGCGGTCGCCACCCTCACCGACCAGGTGGCCGCGCAGCTCGCCGCGTGCCCGGGCAGCCGCGCCATGCTCTTCGGCTACTCCCAGGGCGCCCACGTGGCCGGCGACGTCGCCGCCCGCATCGGGGCCGGTCAGGACCCGCGGGTCCCTGCCGACCGGGTCCTCGCCGTCGGCCTGTTCGGCGACCCCGCGCGCAGCGCCGGGGTCCGCACCGTCCCCGCCGGCGTCACCGGACAGGGCGTGCTGCCGGCGCGCGAGGGCGGGTTCGGTGCGCTGGCCGCGCGCACCATCGAGGTCTGTGCCCCCCAGGACCCGGTGTGCGCCACCGCGGCGGGCGCCACCCCGCCGCCGCTCGAGCAGGCCGTCGCCGCCCCGGCGCACATCGACTACCCGCAGCTCGCCGTCGCTCCGGACACCCCGGCGACGGCCTGGGCGTCGGAGTCGCTGGGCCGGCTCATCACCTCGCTGCCCGCGCCCGGCACGGCACCCGCGGGCGGGCAGCCGGACGACACCGCGACGGGTGCTCCGTCCGCGGGGACGACGGCTCCGGGGACGCCGGCGCCCGGCGGCGCTCCGCCGACCGGCCAGGCTCCCGCGGGCGGGGACGACTATGGCGACGGATCCGACGCCTCCGCCGGCACCGGCGGGCCGGGTACCGGCTCGGCCGTGCCGACGGGGTCGACGGCTCCCGGGACCACGGCGCCTGGAACGACGGCGTCGGCGACGACGACGCCGGGGACGACGGCGTCCGGCGGTGCTGGGCCGACCAGCCAGGCGCCTGCGGGCGAGGGCGACTACGGCGACGGGTCCGACGCCTCCGCTGGGACCGGCGGGGCGGGCACCGGCTCGGCCGAGCCCACGGGGACCACGGCTCCCGGGACGGGCGCGGGGACCGGGGCGCCGGGGACGACCGCCCCCGGGACGGGCAGCGACCCGGGTTACGACACCGGTGCCGGCGCGGCCGAGCCCACGGGGACCACGGCTCCCGGGACGAGCACCGGCACGGGAGCGCCCGGCGCGGCCGACCCTGGTGCCGACTCCGGCTACGACACGGGAGGGGACGCCGGCAGCCGCTCGGGCGCCGCGACACCCACCACCCCGCCGGGCACGGAGTCGCGCACGGGCGGTGGCTCGGGCGGGGCGACGGCCACGACGCCGCCGGAGCTGGGCGGCACCGGCTCAGGCAGCACCGGCTCGGACCCCGCGCCGACGGGCTCGCGGGGTCCGACCGCCACCACGGCGCCGCGGACCGGCGGGACGGGGTCGGACGACACGGGCACGGGGTCGGCGGACGGCAGCGCGACACCCCGGTCCACCACGCCGCCGGAGGAGTCGACGACCACGGGACGCGGCGGCGGTACGGGCGACAGCGGCACGAGCAGCACCGGCACGGGCACCAGCGGCACGCGCATCGGAAGCGCCGAGCCCACGACCACCCGCACCACGCCGTCCGACGCAGGTGGCGACCCCGACCGGCCGGGCGACGACTCCGACGGCGGCGCCGCCACCGACGACGGAGCAGCCGCCGAGGCCGGAGGCGCCGGACAGGCCGGCGGGTCGCGGGGCGGCAGCGCGGGGGAGGCCACCGACGCCCTCTGGTCGCTGACCTCGGGCCTGGAGGGCTTCCAGGACTCCACCGGAGGCAACGTCGAGGGCGGCGGGCTGGACCCGGAGGAGGTCGAGAGCCCCAACGTGCCGGGTCGGCAGGTGGTCAAGCTCGAGGTGCCCGGGGGCGCCAAGCGCTCGGAGGTCCGCCCCGAGGAGGCCCAGGACATCCGCGCCGGCGAGCACCTGTTCTTCGGCTACAGCGCGTTCCTACCGGCCGACTTCCCGGTCGACACCTCGGACTGGCAGGTCATCTGGCAGCTGCACGACGGCGGCACGAACACCTCGCCGCCGGTGGCGCTGGAGATCGTCGACGGCAACCTGTGGCTCGCCAACGTCGGCGACCGCGTACGCGACCTCGGGCCGGTGCAGGCGGGGCGCAACCTCGACGTCCAGCTGGACATCGAGTTCGAGGAGGGCGGCGGCTCGGTCTCGGTGCACCGCGGGGGCCGGCAGGTGCTGCAGGACTTCCGGCCGCCGCGCGGCACGATGATCGACTCGTTCGACTACCTGAAGACCGGCATCTATCGCCACACCGGCGGGCCCGCCGAGCCGGCGACGATCTTCCTGAACGACCTCAAGATCGGCGAGACGCTCGAGTCGGTGTCGGGCCTCGCCGGCGCCGAGACGGACGGCGGCGGGTCCGAACGGGGCGGCGCGCAGGCCGGGGACGCCGACGGCGGCACCGACGCGTCCAACACCGGCGCCGGGACGGGCACCGGCACGACCGCCACCCGCGGTGCCCTGAGGCCGTCCGAACTGCCCCGATCGCCCGGGTGAGTGTGCCGAACGCGCCCTGCGGGCACCTGACCACGGTCCGACGCGCACCGACACACCCCGGGGAGTGGGACCGAATCCATGAGGGCCAGCGATCTGTTCATGCGTTGTCTCGAGGCCGAGGGCGTCGAGTACGTCTTCGGGGTTCCCGGTGAGGAGAACGCCGACCTCCTCATGTCGATGCGCGAGTCCTCGGTGCGGTTCGTGCCGACGCACCACGAGGCCGGCGCAGCGTTCATGGCCGACGTCTACGGCCGCCTGACCGGCCGTCCCGGCGTGTGCCTGTCGACCCTCGGGCCGGGCGCGTCGAACCTCGTCACCGGCGTCGCCAACGCGAACATGGACAACTCCCCGGTCGTGGCGATCACCGGGCAGGGTGCGACGACGCGCCTGCACAAGGAGTCGCACCAGGCGATGAACGTGGTCAACATGTTCACGCCGATCACGAAGTGGACGACGTCGCTGCGCGACGAGTCGACGATCCCCGAGATCATCCGGAAGGCGTTCAAGCTGGCGGTGGCCGAGAAGCCCGGCGCCACCCACGTGGAGCTGCCCGAGGACATCGCCAAGCACGAGATCGAGGGCGCCGCCCCGATCGTGCCGCCGGAGAAGGTCCGCCGGCCCGTGCCGGACGAGAAGAGCATCCAGGCCGCCCTCGACCTCATCGCCCGCGCCGAGCGCCCCGTGCTGCTGGTCGGCCAAGGATGCGTGCGCACACGCGTGAGCCGCCAGCTGCAGCGCTTCGTCGAGTCCACCGGCATCTACGCCGGCATGACCTTCATGGGCAAGGGCGCGCTGTCCGACCGCCACGAGCGCAGCCTCTACGCGGTCGGGCTCGGCTCGCGCGACTACGTCACCGAGGTGTTCGAGGCCGCCGACCTGGTCATCGCCGTCGGCTACGACATGGTCGAGTGGCCGCCCGCCCGCTGGAACATCGGGCGCACCAAGCGCCTGCTGCACATCGACTTCGACCCCGCGGAGGTCGACGACGCCTACCGGCCGACCGTCGAGATCGTCGGTGACGTCGCCGCCACGCTCTGGGCGATCAACGAGGGCCTCACCGAGGAGCACCACTACCCCGACATCGACCTGCACCGCCGGGTGCGCCGATCGCTCACCGAGGAGATCAGCGAGGCGGGGGCGGGCGCCGAGTCCGAGACCGGCGACTTCCCGATGAAGCCGCAGCGGATCCTCGCCGACCTGCGCGCGGAGATGGACGACGAGGACGTCCTGATCAGCGACGTCGGCGCGCACAAGATGTGGGTGGCGCGGCACTACCCGACGTACGCGCCGAACTCCTGCATCATCTCCAACGGCTTCTGCTCGATGGGGATCGCGGTGCCGGGCGGTGTGTCCGCGGCGCTCGTCTCGCCGGACCGTCGCGTGGTCGCCCTCTCCGGCGACGGCGGCTTCATGATGAACATGGCCGAGCTCGCCACCGCCACGCGTCTGGGGGTCGCCCCGGTCAACGTGGTGTGGGAGGACAACGACTACGGGCTGATCTCCTGGAAGCAGGAGGTCGAGTTCGGCCACCACTTCGGCACCGAGTTCACGACCCCGGACCTCGTGACGATCTCCGAGGGCCTCGGGTGCCACGCGCGGCGCATCGGCTCGGCCGACGAGTTCCGCCCGGCGCTCAAGGAGGCGTTCGACCGCCGCGACAAGCCGTCGGTGATCGTCGTCCCCGTCGACTACACCGAGAACGTGAAGCTCACCAAGCGCCTGGGGCAGCTCATCGCCCGGTGAGGACCAGGTGAGGACGGGGCCGTGACGCTGCCCACGGGCTGGTCCACCCGTGGGACCTGGACGTTGCACGCAGCTCCGGGTCGCGGATACTGCCGCAGAACCCCGTCCACGCCGATCCCGTGAAGGTGCCGCGATGACCATCGACAGCCCGTCGGACTCCGGCGAGATCGACGGGGGTCTCGTGACGGCGTTCGTCGGCCTCGCCGACGCGCTGTTCGCCGTCGATCGCGACGCCGGGGTCGTGGGCGTGGTCGAGCGCGTGATCGACGCCGCGCGGTCGATCGTGCCGGGTGCCGACGTCGTCTCGGCCGTCCTGCGCGGGCCCGACGGCCGGCTGGACACCGTTGCGTCCAGCCACCCGGCGGGGCAGAAGGCCGACGCGCTGCAGGACGAGGCCGGCGACGGGCCCAGCCACACGGCGATGCACAGCTCCGGGGTCGGCGCGGCCATGGGGCACCTCAGCGGCGGCGACCCGTCGTGGCCCGAGTTCGCGGAGCGGGCGGCGAGCGAGCTCGGCCTCCACGCGGTGCTCTCCACGGGCATGTTCCCCGGGGGAGCAACGCCGCGCTTCGGCGCCCTGAACTTCTACTCGTGGTCGCCCGACGGCCTCGACGAGGCCGACCGCGACATGGCCCTCGTCCTCGCGGCCCACGCCGCGACGGCGATCTCCGCAGTGCAGGCCCGCACGGCCCACGAGCTGCGCGAGTCCCAGCTCCAGGAGGCCCTGAAGAGCCGCGACGTCATCGGTCAGGCCAAGGGCGTGCTCATGGAGCGCCGCGGCCTGGACTCCGACGAGGCGTTCGACGTGCTGCGCCGCACCTCGCAGGACCTCAACGTCAAGCTCCGCGACGTCGCCGAGACCCTCGTGACCCGGCGAGCGGAGCTGTAGGGGTGCGCTGACGCGCACGTGAGCACTTCGGAGTGCCGGAGCACTCCGAAGTGCTCACGTGCCCGCAGGGCACCTCACCAGGTGACGGGCAGCTCGTCGAGCCCGCCGGTGAGGCGCTCGGTGTGCAGGGTGAGGGCGTCGGGCTCGACGGCGAGACGCAGCTCGGGTAGCCGGTTGAAGATCGTCGCGAGGCCCACGCGCAGCTCGGTGCGGGCCAGGCTCGCGCCGATGCAGAAGTGCGGCCCGTGCCCGAACGACAGGTGGGGGTTCGGGCTCCGGTCCGGGTCGAACGCACCGGCCGCGTCGAAGGCGCTCTCGTCGCGGTTGGCGGCGCTGGTGACGATGACGACGCCGTCGCCAGCCGCGATGGTGACCTCCTCGACGCCCTCGCCGACCGTGACGTCCTCGTGCGCGTAGCGCAGCAGCCCCATCCCGCCGGGCTCGGCGAGCCGCAGGACCTCCTCGACGACCGCGTCGACGGACCCGTCGGGGTCCGCGACGAGCCGGTCCCGGACCTCGGGGTTCACCAGCAGCAGCACGACGCCGAGCGAGAGCCGGTTGACCGTCGTCTCGTGCCCGGCGAAGAGCAGCCCGACGGTCAGCTCCGCCAGGCGCGTGTCGGTGAGCCGCGGGTCGTGCGCCTGCGCGGCCACGAGGTCGGAGATGACGTCCTCGCCGGGCTCGGCCCGCTTCGCCTCGGCCAGCTGCGCGGTGTAGCGCTCGAACTCGGCGCGCGCCACGGCCGGGTCGTCGCCGGTCAGCGTCGCCATGCGCTCGGAGAGGCCCTTGAAGTAGACGCGGTCCTCGACCGGCACGCCCAGCAGCTCGCAGATCACGAAGATCGGGAGCGGGACGGAGAACCCGGCGTGCAGGTCCACGGGGTCGGTGCCGGCACCGTGCGCGGCGACGAGGTCGTCGACGAGACCCTCGGCGAGCTCGGCGACGCGGTCGTGCAGGCGCCGCATGCGCTTGGCGGAGAAGGCCGGCGTGAGCAGCGCGCGCATCGAGGTGTGGTCGGCGTCCTCGTGCCCGTGGTCGCCGCTGGGCCCGGCCATGACGCCGGCGTCGGAGACGCGCGCGGCCTCCTCCGGTTTCGGGTGGGAGCGCCCGAGGCGCTTGTCGGCGAAGAGGGTCCGCGCCTCCTCGTACCGCGACACCAGCCACACGACGTCGCCCGCGGGCGTGCGCACCCGCGTCACCGGACCGGCCGCGCGCAGGCGCTCGTAGAGCGGGGAGATGCGCAGGACGCCCTCGCGGGCGAAGGGCAGCTGCGGCAGGGCGGCGTCGTCGTCGTGTGCGGTCGAGGTGGTGATGGTGGTCGGCTCGTGTGTGGACGCGGTGGTCACGGCATCTCCTCGGTGGGGTCGTCGGCCCGGTGTGTGAGGCGGTCCAGCCAGCCCTGCTCCTCGCGGATGCGGCGCAGGACCTCGTCGAGCACGAGGGCGGCCCAGGGGTCGCTCCCGCCGGAGGTGGTGTCGGTCGGTGCTGTCGCCTCGGCCAGCCCGGCGAGCCGGGTGCGGCGCTCCGCGAGCACGCGGCTCCGGGCCGCGAGCACGCCGCGGCGCTCGGACGGAGTCAGACGGCCGAAGCCCGCCAGGCGCGCAAGGAACTCCGCCTCGTCGCCGGCGAGCTCGTCGGGCAGGTCGGCCAGCTGGTCGTGCAGGAGCTCGCGGCCGACGTCGGTGAGCGTGTAGACGTGCCGGGCGGGGCGGCCGTCCTGCGGTTCGAGCGCGCGCGTCACCGCGCCCGCCTCCCCGAAGCGCTTGAGCGCCGGGTACAGCGAGTTGTTGTGCAGCTTGATCCCCGTCGCCGCCTCCACCCGCCGGCGCAGCTCGTAGCCGTGCGACGGGCGGCGGGCGAGCTGGCTCAGCAACAGCACGTCCACCCACACATAGGTCAGCGTGACCTAGGTACGCCTGACTCGCCACTCGACGTGGGCCTCTTGACACCACGGGTCACGGCCGGACGACCGGGTAACCGGACGTCGTCCAGCGTTCAACCGTTCGAGGAGGACTCGTGGCCGAGGGCCGTTTCACGGGCAAGGTCGTCGTCGTCACCGGCGGGGGCTCCGGTATCGGCGCCGCCACCGCGCACCGCTTCGGTGCCGAGGGCGCCACGGTGGTGATCGCCGGACGCACGCAGGAGAAGCTCGACAAGGTCGTCGCGGACGCCCCGCAGGGCGCGACGCTGGTGGCGCGCGCCGCGGACACCTCCGACGGCGCCGCGATCACCGCCCTGATCGACGACGTGGCCCGCGAGTACGGCCGCGTCGACACCCTGGTCAACAACGCCGCGATCGCGCGTCCCGGCACCGTCGAGGACATCGACGTGGAGACGTTCCGCGAGGTCATGGCGATCGACGTCGGGGGCGTCTTCCATGCCTCGAAGGCCGTCCTGCCCCATCTGCGCGCGGTCGGCGGGAGCATCGTCAACGTCGGCTCGGTGTCCGGGCTCGCCGGCGACTGGGCGATGGCCGCCTACAACGCCGCCAAGGGCGCGGTCACCAATCTGACCAACGCCATGGCGCTCGACCACGGGCACGAGGGCATCCGCGTCAACGCGGTGCACCCGAGCCTCACCGCCACCGAGATGAGCGAGGGCGTCCGCGAGGACGACGAGAACATGGCCGCCTTCCGCGCCCGCATCCCGATCGGTCGCCCGGCCGAGCCCGCGGAGGTCGCCGACGTCATCGCGTTCCTCGCGAGCCACGACGCGCGCTTCGTCAACGGCGCGCACATCCCCGTCGACGGCGGGCTGGGCGCCTCGAACGGTCAGCCCAACACGAGCTGAGTCGTACAGCCGGGCGGGATCAGGCCTGCAGCAGCGTGCGCCAGACCCGTCCGGCGCCGCGTCCCTGCAGCACCGAGTGGACGGTGATGCCGCCGTCGGCGTCGGGGCGGGCCGCCCCGATCACCGGCTCGACGTCCTGGCCCATCAGCCGGGCCGGCGGCAGCGCGGAGCCGCGCGGACGGTGCAGCGACACGCGGTGCCGGCGCCCGCCCACGGTGACGCGCAGTCCGGCTGCGCCCTCGTACCAGGGGAACGCCAGCCGCTCCACCGCGCCGAGCGGGGCGTCGAACACCACGCCCTCGCCCGTCACCAGCCGGAGCCGACCGGCGTAGAGGCTCAGCACCCCGGGCTCGTTGGTCAGCCCCCGGAGCAACCAGGCCGGCGTCGCGTACGACGGGGCGAGGTGGGTGGGGCTGGCGGGCGTGAGATGCGTGGTCACGGCGACCTCGAAGGCAGGGCTGGAGCAGCGACCAGAATGACTGTAGGTGAAGTGTTGCCGGCATCACTGGTACACATGGGTGATTCAGCGCCGAACGGCTAGGGAACGACGGTGACCGGCCACTTCCCGGCCCGCACCAGGCGGCCCGCCAGCGACCCGACGATCCGGTGCCCGGCCTTGGCCGACGCCCCGACCACGACGCCGTCGACCCGGCGCTCGTCGGCCAGGCGCACGATCTCCGTGTAGGGGTCGCCCGCGACCCGCACGAGCTCCCCGGTCAGCGACAGGTCCTCGAGGTACCGGCGCGCCTGGGCCTGGATGTCCGTCGCGAGGTCCTGGGCGGTCTCGCTGAGCACGGCCAGGGCGCCGGGCGCCATCGCCGCCATTGCCGGCGTGGTCGCGACCGTCACCACCAGCAGGTGCGCGTGCTGGCGCCGGGCCAGCCCGGCGGCGTAGGCGCCGGCCCGCAGCGAGGTGATGGAGCCGTCGACCGCGGTGAGGATGGTGCCGGGGCCGTCGGTCCCGAGCTCGAAGCCCGTCATCCCCCGATCCTGCGCCGGTGTCGGCCTACTCGGCGAACTGGACCGCCGTGCGCTGGCCCACCCTGTGCGCGATCTGCTCGGTGATGATCCGCCGGTGCTCCGGGTGGTCGCGGTAGACGGCGAAGGCGTCGACGTCGTCGAACACCGCGACGACGGCGAAGTCGGCGTTGCCGGTGCCGATCCCGGCGTCGCGCCCGCTGCTCCACGAGCGCAGGCCCGGCAGGTCGGCGTCGGCGATGAAGCGCCGCAGGGCGTCGGCGATGCCGTCGACGACCGCGGGGTCCTCGGCCGCGTCGCCGGTCCAGGAGAAGGTGACGACGTGCGTGAAGGTCATGACCAGACATCTTGCCTCCGCATCTCGCCGTGCGGGCAGGATGCTCGACATGGGCACCGCCACCGGGACCGACGAGGACGAGCGCGCGCGGGAGCTGATCGAGGCCGAGAAGAAGGCCGTCGCGCTGTTCGAGGAGGTCCTCCGGCGCGGGCTCGTGGCCCCGGGGCGCACCGAGAAGCAGGTCAGCGACGACGTCCGCGACCTCGGGGCGGAGCTCTTCGGCACCGACAAGCACTGGCACAAGCGGGTCGTGCGCGCGGGCGAGAACACGCTGCGGCCCTACCAGGACAACCCGCCGGACCGCGTCATCGCCGACGACGACATCGTCTTCCTGGACTTCGGGCCCATTTTCGAGGCATGGGAGGCCGACGTCGGGCGCACGTTCGTGCTCGGGGACGACCCGCACAAGCACCGCCTCGCCGCCGACCTCGACGAGGTGTTCGACGCCGGGCGCGCGTTCTTCGAGGCCCACCCCGACATCACCGCCGCCCAGCTCTACGCCGAGATGTGCGCCCTCGCGCGGGCCCGGGGATGGGAGTTCGGCGGGTGGCACTCCGGACACCTCGTCGGCGAGTTCCCGCACGAGCACATCGACACCGAGCGGGTGCACAGCTACATCACCGAGGCCAACGACCTGGTGATGCGCACCGTCGACGCCTCCGGGCGGCGGGCGCACTGGATCCTCGAGGTACACCTCGTCGACCGCGAGCGCGGTATCGGCGGGTTCTGCGAGCAGCTGCTCAGCCTGCGCCACTGACCGCGGCGTGCGAGTCGCGGCGGAAGCGGCGCTTGTAGGCGCGCCAGTCGAACTGCTCGAGGAACTCCGCGGCCTGGGCGTAGCCCGTGTCGTACAGCGCCCGGGCGCGCTCGGGGGAGATCCCGAAGTCGAGGAGCCCCACCGCGCCGGCGTCGATGTGGATGGTGCGCGCGGCGACCCACGGCTGGTTGAGCACGGCCTGGTCGCGGCCCAGCAGCATCGTGGTGATCAGCTGCTCGAGCAGGCGCAGCGGCGCCGGCTGGGGGATGTCGAACCAGCGGGAGTGGAACAGGGCGACCCGGTCGCCGATGCCCGGCTTGGGCGCGGTGGTGATCGTGACGCCGAAGGTCGGGAACGCGGGCTCGCGCCCGTCGGTGCGGTCCAGCGAGTCGATGGGGAAGTTCGAGAGCAGACCCCCGTCGACGAGCGTGGACGTGACGTCCGTGCGCGGGTTCGTCAGGGTCGTGGGCTTGAACAGGAACGGGATGGCCATCGACGCCCGGACCGCGTCGGCCACCGACTGCCGGTCGGGGTCCAGCCCGTACACCGAGCGGTAGTCCCAGGGCAGGCGCACGAGCTGGCCGAGGGTGAGGTCCGAGCACGTCACCACCAGGCGGTAGCGCTGCGACTTCGGCAGCGCGGGGTCGTCGATGCGCAGGTCGCCGAACGTGCGGACGCCGAGCGCGGCGAGCTCCTCCTCCACCCACGAGTGCAGCCATTCGCCCTGGTAGAGGCCCTGGCCGCCGAGGAACGCCAGCACCGGGCCGACGACCGGCACGCGGCCGAGGCCACTGGGGTCGGCCACCTCGCGGAAGTTCAGCCGGGAGGTGATCTCGCGCAACTGCTCGCCGCGGGCGCCGGCGGCCGCCATCGCCCCGACGAGCGCGCCCGCCGAGGTGCCGGAGATGCGGTGCGGCGCCCAGCCGCGGTCGGTCATCGCCGCGACCGCCCCGGCGAGCCCGATGCCCTTCACCCCGCCGCCCTCGAGGACGAGGTCGGCCGGCCGTGCGGTGGTGCTCCTGGCCATGGGACTCCTTCCCCCGTCGCGCGGTGTCACGTCCTCCGTGCTGGAGTGGATCGGTGAGCGCGCCCACGGACCTCTCCGCCCTCGGCGACGAGCCCTTCGTCTCCCTGACGACCTACCGCCGCAACGGTGACGCCGTGTCGACGCCGGTGTGGGTGGCCCGGGACGGCGACGACGCCAGTGTCCTCGTCGTCATCACGGGCGGGGCCAGCGGGAAGGTCAAGCGGGTGCGCCGGGACCCCCGCGTCGTCCTGCGGCCGTGCGACCGGCGGGGCACCGTCGCGCCGGACGCCCCGAGCGCCGAGGGGCGGGCGGAGGTCGTCGACGATCCCGACGCGCAGGCGGGTCCGCGTCGGGCGCTCGCGGCGAAGTACGGGTGGGAGTGGCGACTCGTCACGGTGCTCGGGCTGGTCGGGCGGGTGGCGCAGCTCCTGGGTCGGGCGCCCGGGGAGCGCGTCATCCTCCGGCTGCGGGGCTGATCAGGGCCGGTCGTCGCGCAGCCGGTCGAGGTCCGCGCGGGCCTCGTCGCGTTCGGCGCGGGCCTCGTCGCGCTCCGCCCGGGCGTCCCGCAGGTCGCGCCGGGCGTCGGCGAGGTCGCCCTGCAAGGTGAGGATCGACGCCGCGCCGGCGATGGTGTGGCCCTCGTCGGCGAGCTCGCGCACGCGCGCGGCGAAGTCCACCTGACGCCGTGAGTAGCGCCGCTGCCCGCCGTCGGACCGGTGGGGGTGGAGCAGGTCGGCGGCGTCGAGGCTGCGCAGGAACGCCGGCGCGACCCCGATGAGGTCGGCGGCCTGCCCGATCGTCAGGGCCGGGTAGTCGTGGTCGTCGAGGCGTTCGACACCCATCGAGGCCCTCCTCTCGGTGCTCCGGCCGCCGTCGCGCGGACGTGCGCGAGCACCCGCCGGAGGTCCCGGCGGGTGCTCGCGGCTGGGGAGACCGTACGGATCGTGATCAGGAGGTGGGCGCCTCCTCCGGGTGGTGCTGTTCGTGGGCCTGCTGTTCGTGGGCCTGCTGTTCGTGGGCCTGCTGTTCGTGGGCGTGGCCCTCGATGCTGGTCGTGGCGCCCGAGTGCTCGATCTCGATGCGACGCGGCTTGGCCTTCTCGGCGACCGGGATCGTCAGCGTCAGCACGCCGTCGGTGTAGGACGCGTGCAGCCGGTCGGTGTCGAGGTCGCGCCCGAGCAGGAGCTGACGGCTGTAGCGCCCGCGCGGCCGTTCGGCCACGAGGTAGTCGCCGTTTCCGCTCGGGGCGGTCCGGGCGGCCGTGACCGTCAGCGCGTTGGCCTCGACCGACACGTCGATCGAGCCGGGGTCGACGCCGGGGAGGTCGAACGAGGCGACGAAGTGGTCGCCGGCGCGGTGGACGTCCATCGGCATGCCGCTGACGGCCTGCTGCCGGGACGAGCCGGCGAGGCGCTCGAGCGCACGGAACGGGTCGAAGGGGTCGTAGTTCAGCAGCACGATCGGTCAGCTCCTTCCGTTGCCGCACTGCAAACCTGCTGTTCCTGACACAGATAGTTATAGCTACACCTGCAGGGTCTCGTCAAGTCTCGCGGAGGGATCGCGTCCGTCGGTGCGGCATGCGAACGTGTGTTCGTGTCCGGCGAGCCGACGATCCTGCACGCGGATCTCGACGCCTTCTACGCCTCGGTGGAGCAGCGCGACGACCCCGCGCTGCGCGGACGCCCGGTGATCGTCGGCGGCGGGGTCGTGCTCGCCTGCAGCTACGAGGCCAAGGCCCGCGGGGTGCGCACGGCCATGGGCGGGCGGATGGCGCGGGCGCTGTGCCCGGACGCCGTGGTCGTCCCTGCGCGCATGGAGGCCTACACCGGCGCGAGCCGGGCGGTCTTCTCGGTGTTCGGTTCCGTCACGCCGCTGGTCGAGGGGATCTCCATCGACGAGGCGTTCCTCGACGTCGGCGGGCTGCGGCGCATCGCCGGGCCACCGCCGGAGATCGCGGCGCGCCTGCGGCGGGAGGTGGCCGACGACGTCGGGCTGCCGATCACCGTCGGGGTGGCGAGCACGAAATTCCTGGCCAAGGTCGCGAGCCGCGTCGCCAAGCCCGACGGGCTGCTCGTCGTCCCGCTCGGCGGCGAGCTCGAGTTCCTGCACCCCCTGGCCGTCGAGGTGCTCTGGGGCGTCGGCGAGGTGACCAGTCGCAAGCTGCGCGGCCAGGGCATCACCACCGTCGGCGACCTCGCGGCCATGGGCGGGCCGGGTCTCGAGTCGCTGCTCGGGAAGGCCGCCGGGCGCCACCTCGACGCCCTGGCCCACGGGCGCGACCCGCGCCGCGTGCAGGTCGGGCGCCGCCGGCGCTCGGTCGGCGCGCAGCGGGCGCTCGGTCGTGAGCCCGTCTCGCCCGCGCGCACCGACGCGGTGCTCATGGGCCTGGTCGACCGTGTCACCCGCCGGATGCGTCGCGCCGGGCGTACGGGCCGCACGGTGACGCTCCGGCTGCGCTTCGGCGACTTCAGCCGCGCCACCCGCTCGCACACCCTCGCCACGCCGACGGCCGAGACCGACGCGATCCTCGGCGCGGTCCGTCTGCTCGCCGAGGCCGCGGCCCCGATGATGTTCGAGCGCGGGCTGTCGATGCTCGGCGTGGCCGTCGGCAACCTCGACGACACCGGCAGCCACCAGCTCGAGCTGCCCTTCGCCGGCGACGCCGCGCCCCTGTCGCTCGACGTCGCCGTCGACGACGTCCGCGAGCGCTACGGCCTCTCCGCGGTCACGCGGGCGACCCTCCTCGGCCGGGATCAGGGGGTCGAGATGCCGATGCTCCCGGACTAGCAGGCGGACCGTTCCTGTCCGCCCCCTCCGGCAGCCTGAGGGCATGACCCCAGTGCACGGTGAACCCCGTCGTCGCGGTCCGCGGACCCGGTGGTGCGCCGGCGTTCCTCCGGTTCGTCGCCGACGTCCTCGACGGTCGCGAGACCCGCGCGGCCCACACGGTCGACGCCGACGACCTGCTGATCCACGCCGAGGTCCGGGTGGGCGTCGTGGGCCGCGCACGGACGGCCGGCGCCGAGGTGATCACCGAGCCGACACCGTTCCACGGCGGCCAGCGCCTCGCGCGCCTGGCGATCCCTGGGGCTGGCAGGTGCACCCGGCGGACGCTTCGGTTTTCGAAGCGTTGGTGGGTGGTGATCTCATGTGGCGGACCGAAGCGGGATCGAGATCCACCTGCTGGCGCTCGGGGTCGGTCCTCGTCCTTCTCTTCTCGCTGTTCGCGGCTCCGGCGCCGGGCTGCGCTGAGACGCGCGGTGGCATGTTCTGCCGCAACAATGGTCGAGGCAGCTCCTACTTCTTCTCCCGCCACCCGCGCTCGAACGGCAGGCGCCAGGCGTTGGGTGCGATCAGCTGATGGATCGCGTTCGGACCCCAGGAGCCGACGGGGTAGGGCTTCACCGGCGGGGGGTCGGCGAGCAGGGGGAGGGAGCGCTCCCACAGCGACTCGATGCCCTCGGAGGTCGTGAACAGCGTGTGGTCCCCGCGCATGGCGTCGAGGATCAGGCGCTCGTAGGCCTCGAGGACGTCGGACGCCTCGCCCGTCTCCTGGGTGGAGAACTGCATCGAGAGCTTCTGCAGTCGCATCCCCGGGCCGGGCCGCTTGCCGTAGAACGACAGCGAGACCCGCGAGGAGTCCGCGAGGTCGAAGGTCAGGTGGTCCGGACCCTGGGTGCCGACGCCGGAACCCTGCGGGAACATCGTCCGCGGGGCCTCCTTGAACGCGATCGAGATGATCCGCTGGCCCTCGGCAAGGCGCTTGCCGGTGCGTAGGTAGAACGGCACGCCGGCCCAGCGCCAGTTGTCGAGCCCGACCTTCAGCGCGATGAACGTCTCGGTGTCCGAGTCGCCGGCGACGTCCTGGTGGTCGCGGTAGCCGCCGAACTGCCCGCGCACGGCGTCGTGGGGGTGGATCGGGAGCATCGAGCGGAAGACCTTGTTCTTCTCCTCGCTGATCGACCGCGGCTCGAGCGCCGTCGGCGGCTCCATCGCCACGAACGCCATCACCTGCATGAGGTGCGTGACGACCATGTCCTTGTAGGCGCCGGTGGCCTCGTAGAACGACGCGCGCGTGTCGAGCCCGAGCTCCTCGGGGATGTCGATCTGGATGTGGTCGATGAAGTTGCGGTTCCAGATCGGCTCGAACAGGCCGTTGGCGAAGCGGAACGCGAGGATGTTCTGCGCCGCCTCCTTGCCCAGGAAGTGGTCGATACGGAAGACCTGCGACTCGTCGAACACGTTGTGGACGAAGTCGTTGAGCTTCACCGCGCTCTCGAAGTCGTGCCCGAACGGCTTCTCCATGATCACGCGGGCGCTGGAGGTGAGGTCGGCGTCGCGCAGCATCTCCACCACGGCCTGCGCGGCCCTCGGGGGCACCGAGAGGTAGTGCAGTAGCCGCGCGTCGTCGCCGAGCTGCGACTGGGCCTCCTTCACCGCGGAGGTCAGCCCCTCGGGGCCGGCGCTCTGGGGGACGTAGCTCAGGCGCGCGGCGAAGTCCTCCCAGGCCTCGTCCTTGAGCCGGTGCATGCCGTAGTTCTGGACCGCGTCCTTCGCGAGCGCCCGGAAGGCCTCGGTGTCGATGTCCTCCATCGCCGTGCCGACGATCCGGATCGCGGGGGCGAGCTCGGACTCGGCGAGGTAGGCCAGGCCCGGCAGGAGCTTGCGCTTGGCGAGGTCACCGGTGCAGCCGAACAGCACGATGACGTGGGGGACGATCGGGTCGAGATCGCGGCGGAAGGGACGCGACCCGGGGCCGGGGTACGCGACGGACTCCACCTCGCGGTCGGTCATGTGAAGGGACCGTAGTCGGAGAAAGTGACGTCCGTGGGTCCGCGCGGCGATGATCGGCCGGACTCAGTCGCTCGCAGGACTTTGGCTCCTCTCGAGGATCCGTCGCAGCGTCTCGAGGTCGCGGGCGACGTGCTCGGCGTCCGCCGCGAACTCCTCGTCGCTCATCCCGGCCCGCCGGCGCACGTGGAAGACGAGCTCGGCGCCGTCGTCGAGGGGGACCACCCGCAGCGGGTTCGGCATCTCCAGCCCGTCGGGCAGGCGCACGACGTGATCGAGCACGCCGAACTCGTTCTCCGGCACGAACTCCACCTCGACGCGCCCCATCGGCGAGTCGGCGATCCACGTCCCGGGCCGGTCGGGGACGGGCTCCACCTGCGCCTTCGCCAGCCCCCCGGCCCAGTCGACGAGGTGCCGGGGGTCGGACGCGTACGCGTACACCTCGCGCCAGGGCCGCGCGATCGTCGTCGTCACGAAACGGGTCTGCGTCGTCATGGCGACGATCCTGGACCCGTTGCCGGGCTGCGTCGTGGACGCATCGGACGGGCAGGCGCTCAGCCCAGGTCCACCGAGAAGCGGAAGCGGACGTCGCCTCGGGCGAGGCGGTCCATCGCCTCGCCGAGCCGCTCGGCCGGCACGACCTCCACGTCGGCGGTGATCCCGTGCTCGCCGCAGAACGCGAGCATCTCCCGCGTGTCGGGCACGCCGGCGCTCCCCGTGCCGGCGATCCGCTTCTCGCCGACCACGAGGCTCATCGGGTCGATGGTCAGCGGGCGGGTCGGGATGCCGGCGAGGACGAAGGTGCCGTCGACCGCGAGCGCGGCGAGGTAGGGGGCGAGGTCCAGGCTCGCGCCGGTGGTGTCGAGGACGATGTCGCAGCGTCGGTGCTGCGCGTCCATCTCCTTGGCGTCCGAGGAGAGGACGACGTCGTCGGCGCCGAGGCCCCGGGCGGCGTCGGCCTTCGACGCCGAGGAGGTGAAGGCGACCGTCTCCGCGCCCAGGGCGTGGGCGAAGCGGATCGCGAGGTGTCCCAGGCCGCCGACCCCGACCACGCCGACGGTCGTGCCCGGCCCGGCGCCGAACCGGCGTAGCGGCGACCACGTGGTGACCCCCGCGCACAGCAGCGGCGCGACGCCGGCCGGGTCGAGGCCGGCGGGGGAGGCGTACACGAAGTGCTCGTCCACGACGATCTCGCGCGAGAACCCGCCCTGGGTGATGCCGCCGGAGACCCGGTCGACGCCGCCGTAGGTCAGCGTCGGGAACTCCCGGCAGTCGTTCTCCCGCCCGGCGCGGCACTCGCGGCAGACACCGCAGGAGCCGATGATGTTGCCGACGGCCACCGCGTCACCGGCGGCGAACCCCGCGACGCCCGCCCCGACGGCGGTCACCTCGCCGACCATCTCGTGCCCCGCGACCAGCGGGAAGCCCGCGGGGTCACCGTGGCGCATCGCGTGCAGGTCGGTCGCGCAGAGCCCGCAGTACGTCACGCGCACCACGACGTCGCGCTCGCCCGGGTCGCGACGCTCGAACGTCCACGGTGCCGGCGCCGCCCCCGGTGCGCGCGCCGCCCATCCCGTCACCTCGTGCATGGTTCCTCCGCAAACAAACCGGTTGGTTACTCCCGACCCACGGTAGGCGGGACCCGTGCGTCGCGCAAACCAACTGGTTATTCTCTCGGTCATGGGCGACGGACAGGCGACGCGGCGACGGCTGCTCGACGCGGCGACCGCCGAGTTCGCCCGCTACGGGATCGCCGGGGCCCGCGTCGACCGGATCGCGGTGTCCGCGCAGGCCAACAAGGCGCAGATCTACGCGTGGTTCTCGTCGAAGGACGGCCTGTTCGACGCCGTGTTCGTCGAGCACCTGTCGCTGATCGTCGGCCTCGTGCCCCTCGACGCCACCGACCTCCCCGGCTACGCGGTCCGCCTGTACGACGCCTACCTCGACCGCCCGGAGGTCGTGCTGCTCGCGACGTGGGCGCGCCTCGAGCGGGTCCCGACCGGCGACCTGCTGGCGGTCGCCGCCGACGACGTCGCGGCGAAGCTCGCCCGGATCGCCGACGCGCAGCAGGCGGGCCTGATCGACCCCGAGCCCACGCCCGCCGACGTGTACTCGCTGGTCATCGCCCTGTCGATGGCGTGGTCGCCGGCCAGCGTGACGGTCGCGGCGTCGACGGACGACGACCCGGCGGAGCACGAGCGACGCCGCACGGCCCTCGCCGCCGCGGTCCGCGGGGCGTTCGCGCCGCGCGGCGGGGCCTGATCACGGCGAACCGATCCCCGACCCGCCACGATGATCGGCGACGGCTGCCGAGGCGGGGAGGATCGTGTGACGCGCTGGCCCGCGGGACTCGTGACGGGAGCCGCGGCGGCGACGGCCCTCCTGGTGCCCGAGGCGCTCGGGCTGGAGCGCCGGGCGCCCTGGCCGGTCCTGCTCGCCGCGCGCCCCGTGTTCGCGGGCGGCCTCGGCGTGGTCGCGGGGGCGTTCGCGGCGAGCTCGTCGCGGGCGCGGCCGGCGGCGCTCGGTGCGGCGGGTGTCGCCGCGCTCGTGCTGGCGGCGGGCCGGCGACCGGCGGCGACGTCGGAGGGCCCGGTCACCCTGACCGTCCTCGTCGCCAACGTCTGGCAGGGCCGGGCGGACCCCGAGGCGCTCGCCGCGATCCTCGAGGCCGAGCGCCCCGACCTCGTCGTCCTGCCCGAGTCCGGCGAGCGCTTCCGGGCCCGGCTCGAGGAGCGCCTCAAGCCCGACCTCGGCTACGTCGCGCACTGCGCCCCGCCGCCCCGGGCGCATCGCCACGTCCCGGAGAACCCCGACGGACCGTGGACCACGGTGCTCACGGCGCCGTCGCTCGGCGACGTCCGGGTCGCGCGCCTGGTCTCCGCGCGGGCTGTACGGGTGGCTGGAGGTCACCGGCGGGGAGCTGGGCGACGCCCGGGTGCTCGCCACGCACACCGCCGCCCCGGTGCCCGGTCTCGTCGAGCGGTGGGCCGACGAGCTCGACCTCGTCGCCGCGTGGCGCGCGGCCGCCCCGGGCCCCACCGTGGTCGCCGGCGACCTCAACACCACCGTCGAGCACCGGGCCCTCGCCGCGCTCGGCGACGGCGGCCTCCCGGGCCCGCCGACCTGGCCGAGGCGCTGGCCGCGGTGGCTCGGCTTCCGCATCGACCACGTCCTCGCCGGCGGTGGCCTCGCCGTGCGCACCTCGCGCGTGCTCGACCTGCCCGGCAGCGACCACCGTGCCGTGATCGCGCACCTCGGCTGATCACGCCACGGTCGACGAGGTGCGTGGTTCAGGTCTTGGGAATGTCAGCGGAGTGCCGTCGCAGACGTTGAGTGTCCGTAACGCCACGCACTCGAACGCCACGCACTCGAACGCGCGGCAGCGGCGACGGCGGCACCGACCGCGGCGAGGTAGGCGAGGACGCAGGCGGCGAGGAGCGCCAGGACGGCCGGGTCCAGGACGCCGAGCGGCAGCATGCGGAAGGCGTGGACGAGCAGGACCGCCAGGCCGACGCCCACCGCCGCGCACATCGTCGCGACCAGGGCCAGCCGGGTCCTCGCGGCGAGCGCCGTCCCGGCGAGCAGGACCGCGGGCACGGCGAGCAGCAGCAGGCCGTGCACGCCCACGGCGTGGGGCAGGACGAGGTCGCCGCCGGCCGTGGCCGGGCGGAAGCCCGCGTAGTCGGGGCCGACGGTGGCGGGGTCGGGGCCGAAGTAGGCGCCGGTGGCACCGAACGCGCGGCCGATGCCGCCCCGGTAGACGCCGCTGTTGGTGGAGATCATGACCATGCCGGTGGCCGCGCCGACCAGCACCACGACGACGCCAACGATCACGCCCAGGCGCAGGGACGCCGCGACGCCGCGCGACCGCAGCGCGACGACGAGCAGCACGACAATCCCGACGACGAACACCGCCGCGGTCCCGGCCGCGCCGCCGCGCATGAGGACGGTGTCGAGCGGGGTCGTGAAGTTGTAGTGGCTCGGCACGCCGCGCCAGGCCTGGATGCCGATCACCGTGGTCTCGACCACCGCGAACGCCAGCACCGCGCCCCCGACCACGTGGCGCTGCCAGGCCCGGGTGCGCAGGCGCGGCAGCACGAGCGCGACGGACCAGCACAGCAGCCAGCCGGTCTCGGCGAACGTCGCGGGCTTGCGCAGCGACACCGGGCCGCTCACCGCGCCGCCGAGCAGGACCATCGCGACGATGTGGACGACCATCGCGACCAGCAGGACGGCGCCCACGAGGAACAGCACCTGCGGCCACGAGGACGGGCGCCGGGCCGACGCCGGGGAACTCACCGGACCCCCTCCGGGATCGGTCCGCTGAGGTGGGCGCTGAGCAGGTGCCAGTCCTCGTCGTCGCGGCTCGCGACGAGCGTCAGGCGGACGGTGGCGGGCATGGCGTCTCCTCCCACAGAACTCATTACAAGTTGTCATGATTGAGCTGGCGACACCGTTCGTCAAGCACTATCGTTCTCGACGTGGACGCGGAGGGACTGCCGGTGGCCGGCTCGGCCTTCCTGCTCACCCAGCTCGGGACGCACTGCGCGCAGGCCTTCGCCCGGCGGATCGGCGAGCTCGACCTCACGCCGCCCCAGACGGGCCTGCTGCGTGCCGTCGCCCAGGCGCCCGGCAGCAGCCAGCAGGCGCTCGCGGAGTTGCTGGGGACGCCGGCGACCCGGCTCGTCGCGCTCGTCGACGGCCTCGAGGAGCGCGGCCTCGTCGAGCGACGCCGCAACCCGGCCGACCGGCGCCTCCACGCCGTGCACCTGACCGACGCCGGCACGGCGCTCATGCGCGACATCGGGCGGGTCGCCCGCGAGCACGACGACGCCGTCCTGGCGGCCCTCGACCCGGACGAGCGCACACGACTGCATGACCTGCTCACCAGGCTGGCCGCCGACCGGGGCCTGACGCCGGGCGTGCACCCCGGCTACCGCACGCTGCCGCCGGCCTGAGGGGTTCGGCCGGCGCCGTCCCCGGGCACCACGCTGCATGGACACGACAGCGACGCGCCCGGCGACGGGTCGGTCCGTCCTCGCCGGGGTGCTCATCGGGGTGGGCGTGGCGGCGTTCCTCGACGAGACCGTCTTCCACCAGCTGCTGCACTGGCACCACTTCTACGACGGTGCCGGGCTCGAGGCCGGGCTGGTGTCCGACGGCGTGTTCCACGCCGGCGGCTGGCTCGCGATCGTCGTCGGCCTGTTCCTTTTCGCAGACCTCCACCGCCGCCGCGCGACGGTGCCGAAGCGCGTCTGGGCCGGGGGCTTCCTCGGCTGGGGCGTCTTCCAGGTCTACGACGGCCTGTTCCAGCACAAGGTGCTGGGGCTCCACCAGATCCGCTACGAGGTCGACCTGCTGCCCTACGACCTGGCCTGGAACATCTCCGGCGCAGTGGGCGTCGTGGTCGGGATCGTGCTGCTCCTGGGCCCCACGCGTCCGATCGCGGTGCGCGCCGGGGACGGGGCCTGACCGCCGTGGGGCACGGCGTACACGACGCGCCGGTCGGGCCCGGGGTCTGGGTGTCCGCCCTGCTGGTCCTGACCGTCGCGGCGCTCTACGCCGCCGGCGTCCTGCGCCTGCGCGCCCGGGGGGACCGCTGGTCGCCCGCGCGGTCGGCCGCGGCCGCCGGCGCCGTCGTGGCGATGGCCGCCGCGCTGCTCCCACCCCTGGGCGACCGGCCCGAGTTCGTGGCGCACGTCGTCGGCCACCTCCTGCTCGCGATGGTCGCGCCGCTGCTCCTGGCGCTGGCCGCGCCCGTCACGCTGGCCCTGCGCGCACTACCCACCACGGGGCGCCGCCGGCTGCTCGCCGTGCTGCACAGCCGCCCCGCCCGGGTGCTGACGTGGGCGCCCGTCGTCGCCGTCCTCGAGCTCGGCGGGATGTACGCCTTCTACCTCACCGACCTGTTCACCCTGACCCACGCGCACCCGGCGCTGATGGCCCTCGTGCACCTGCACATGGTGCTCGCGGGCCTCCTGCTCAGCGTCGTCCTCGTCGGCCGCGACCCGCTCCCGCACCGCCCGGGGATCGTCGGCTCCCTGGTGCTCCTGCTGGTCGTGGCCGCCGGGCACGACGTGCTGGCCAAGCTGATGTACGCGCGCCTCCTGCCCGCCGGCGCCGGCAGCCCCGACGAGCTCCGGCTCGGCGCGCAGGTCATGTACTACGGCGGCAGCGCGGTGGAGATCGCGCTCGCCGTGGCGCTGATGGCCGGCTGGTACGCCCGCGGCGGCCGGGAGCTGCGGCGGGAGCGGGCTCGCGAGCAGATCAATGCGCCGGCGCCGGGCGGTTTCCCAGCACGCGGGTGAGCGCGGCGACCAGCTCCGCCAGCCGGTCGACCAGGTGGTCGGCGACGGTGTCTCCGCTCACGGGCGGCAGGCTCCCCTCACGCCGGGGCGAGGGCCATGATCGCGGCCCGGTCGGGTTTGCCCTGCTCGGTGAGCGGGAGGTCGTCCGGCTCGACGACGACCAGCGTGTCGGCCACCGCCCGGCCGTGCTCGGCGGCCACGGCGTCCAAGCCTCCCGCGACGTCGAGGCCCGCACCCCAGGGCAGCACCGCCGCGATCCGGCGGCCCCGCTCCGGGTCGGCCACGACCACCGCGTAGCGCACGTCGGGCCGGCGCATGAGCGTGTCCTCGATGCCCGTCGGCGTCACCAGCCGGCCGTCGACGACCGTGCAGTCGGCGGCGCGCCCGAGGACGTGCAGGCGGCCGTCGTCGCCGAGGCGGCCGAGGTCGCCGGTGCGGTACCAGCCGTCGACGAAGTGCTCCGCCTGCTCGACCGGCCGGTTCCGGTACCCGTGCGCCATGGCGGGGGAGCGGACCTCGATCGACCCGTACGCGGGGTCGAGCGCGCCGTCGTCGCGCCGGAACCGGAGCTCGACCCCGGGCAGGACCGTCCCGGCGCAGGTGGCGCGCTCGGGGTCGGACGGGTCGTCATCGGTGGGCCGCAGGGCGCTGACGATGCCGATCTCGCTGGCGCCGTAGGTGTGCTGGAGCACCGGGCCGAGGCGCTCGACGGCACGCCGGCGCAGCGTGGGCGGGGCGGAGGCGCCGATGTGGGTGAGCGTCCGCAGCGAGGACAGGTCCCGGCGTCCCACGTCGGGGTGGTCCATGAGCGCGACCAGCTGGGGCTCGACGAGGAACAGGTCGGTGATCCGGTCGGCCCCGATCGACGCCAGCAGGGCGGCGGGGTCGGAGTCGTCGCGCAGCACCACCGTGCCACCCCCGATCAGGGTCTGGGCGACGAGGATCTGGGTGAGGTAGGCCTCGGGACCCGAGGCGAGCTGGCGGCGCTCGGGGCGGTGCGGGGTGGCGACCGCCGCGGCCCACGCGGCGACGTCCCGCACGCTGCTCTTCGGGATGCCCGTCGTGCCGCCGGAGGACAGGACCGTGCCGAGGTCCGCCAGGTGCGACCGCGACGCGAGCGGCGCGGACGACTGCGCGGCGGCGAGCTCGTCGAGGCGCTCCGGGAACCCCGCCACGGGGCCGACCGCGACCACGGGGGCGGTCGTCTCGGGCAGCAGGTGGGCGGTCTGCGGGAAGACGACGACGAGGCGCGGGTCGATCTGCGCGAGCTGCTGCGCCCGCCGGTCCGCCCCGGGCGGGGCCGAGACGTACACCGCGCCCGCGTCGAGCAGGTGCGTCGCGTAGCGCACCGCCAGCGCGTCGGGCCGGTTCGGGCCGTACTGCGCGACGAGGTCGCCCGTGCCGATGCCCAGGCCGGCGAGGGCCCGCGCATAGCGGTGGATCGCGGCGAGGAGCTCGGCGCCCGTGGTCCCACCGTCGGGATGGCGCAGGACGACGCGGTCGCCGGCGGCGTCGAGGGCGGCGACGACCTGCTCCACCGAGGGGTGCGGGGCGGAGGGCGAGCCGGCCGGGTTGACCGGGTGAGCAGTCGTTCACCGCGACCCGGCAGGCGACACTCGCGAGGTGACACCACCCGCCACCGTGCTCGTGGCCGACGAGGTCCGGGAGGCGATCGCCGCAGGCAGGCCGGTCGTCGCCCTCGAGTCGACGATCATCACCCACGGGCTCCCGCACCCGCGCAACCTCGTGACGGCGCTCGAGGCCGAGGAGCTGCTCCGCGACGCCGGCGTGGTGCCGGCGACGGTCGGGGTCGTGGGCGGGCGTCCCGTCGTGGGCCTGTCGCGGGCCGAGCTCGCGCGCCTCGCGGAGACGCCGGACGTCGCGAAGATCAGCGTGCGCGACCTGCCCGTGGCGGCCGCGCGGGGCGTCGACGGCGGCACCACGGTGGCCGCGACCGCCCTGCTCGCCCGGCGGGCCGGGATCGGCGTCTTCGCGACGGGCGGGCTCGGCGGCGTGCACCGCGGGGCGTCGACGACCTTCGACGAGTCGGCCGACCTCGTCGCGCTCGCCGGTGTCCCGATCCTCGTGGTCTCCGCGGGCGTGAAGTCGATCCTCGACGTCCCCGCCACCCTGGAGCGCCTCGAGACCCTCAACGTCACCGTGCTCGGGTACCGCACCGACGCGTTCCCCGGCTTCTACGTGCGCGACTCCGGGTCCCCGGTGCCCGCACGGGTGGAGAGCCCGCAGGAGGTCGCGACCGTCGTCCGGGCCCGCGACGCGCTGGATCTTCGCTCGGCGATCGTGCTCGCGAACCCCGTCGCGGCGTCGGCCCAGCTCGATCCCGACGAGCACCGCGCGGTGCTGGACCAGGCTCTCGCCGAGGCCGCCGCGCAGGGTGTCGTGGGCCACGACACGACGCCGTTCCTGCTCGATCAGATGCGGCGCTCGACCGAGGACCGCAGTCTGGAGGTCAACGTCGCGGTCTACCGGGGCAACGTGTCCCTCGGGGCCGAGGTGGCCCGGGCGCTGGCGGGCGGGCCGGACGGCGGCTGACGCGTACCCCTCCCGGCCACCGGGTACGCAACACGGAGCTTGCACGCGGTCGGGAACGACACGAGAGGAGCGGTGGGGTGACGAGGCAGGGCAGCGAGGTCGACTGGGACGCCGAGCGTTCGGCCTTCGTGGCCGAGGACGCGACCGAGCGTCTCAAGGGCAACGACGGGTACCCGAGCAACGGGAATGCGCCGGCCGGGGGACCACGGATCGACATGCTCGCGCAGGCGGTCGGGGAGCTCTCCACGGCGCTGCTCGACACCCCGCTGACCGACGGGGTCAACGAGCTGCTCGAGCGGGTCGTCGCCCTCGGACCCCGCGTGGTCACGGCCGCCGATCTGGCCAGCGTCACCCTGCGCCGCGAGGACGACGGCGGCTACTCCACACCCGTGTACTCCGACGAGCTCGCGGTCCGGCTCGACAAGGCGCAGTACGACCACCAGGAGGGCCCCTGCGTGCGGGCCCTGGAGGCCGGCGGGCTCGGTGTCGCCCGCAGCGACGACCTCGCCCACGACACCACCTTCCCGCACTTCGGCCCGGCCGCCGCCGAGATCGGGGCGGGCAGCGTGTTCGCGGTCGGGCTCTTCCCCGTCGGCGGTCCGCGCCCGTTGCGCGGCGCGCTGAACTTCTACCGTCGCGCGGCCGGGGGCTTCGGCCAGGCCGACCGCGAGGCTGCGGTGCTCCTCGCCGCCCACGTGTCGACGGCGCTCGCGTACGTCACGGCCACCGAGGCCGCCGAGCTGCGCCAGACGCAGTTCCGCACCGCGCTGGACTCCCGCGACGTCATCGGGCAGGCCAAGGGCATCCTCATGGAGCGCCGGGGCCTGCCCGCCGACCAGGCGTTCGACGTGCTGCGCCGGGCGTCGCAGGACCTCAACGTGAAGCTGCGCGACGTCGCCGCCACGCTCGCCGAGCGTCGCGCCGACCTCTGAGGACCGTCCCGCCCGCGCCGGCTCCCGGCGTCCGGGTGAGGATCCCCGCATGGCCGAGGAGGAGAGCACCGACGGGCAGGACGGTCGGTGGGCGCGATGGCGTGCGTCGACGGCACGGGCCGGGCGCCGGGCGCGCGACCTGGACCGGTCGGAGGGCCTGCGCACCGCCGTCGCGCGGGTGCGCCGCGCGCTGCCCGGCGACGCGCACTTCGGCGATCCGCTCTCGCTCGGCGGCGCGCGGCACACGGAGTTCGCCGGGCGCGCGGTGGTCGGGCTGACCGGGGATCGGCCGGGCGTCACGCGCGAGGTGAGCCTCGGCGGGCTGCAGCTCTGGCAGTCGGTGCTCGAGCGGTTCGGCGGCGGGGTGGGCGAGCGCGAGGTGACGCTGGTGTTCACCGACCTCGTCGAGTTCTCCCGCTGGGCCCTGCGCGCCGGCGACGACGAGGTCCAGCGCGTGATGCGCGAGGTCAGCGAGGCCTGGGAGAAGCCGGTCACCGACCGCGCGGGCACCGTGGTCAAGCGCCTCGGTGACGGGATGATGGCCGCCTTCGCCGAGCCGACCGACGCCCTCGAGGCCGTGGTCGAGGCCCGCACCCGGCTCGCCGCGCTCACCGTCCCGGACTGGACGCCGAGGATGCGGGCGGGCCTGCACATCGGGCGCCCGCGCCGCGTCGGGGGCGACTTCCTCGGCGTCGCCGTGAACACCGCGGCGCGCCTGGGCGACCGGGCCGGACCCGACGAGATCCTGATCAGCGGCGACCTGCTCGCCCGCCTCGACGAGTCCCGCCTGCGCGTGCGCCGCAAGCGCTGGAACACCCACCTCAAGGGCGCCCCTGCCGACCTGCAGATCTTCGCGGTCGAGAAGGCCTGACCCCGTACCCGGCGTCGGCTACTGGCGCAGCGTCGCGCTGGGCGAACGCCCGTAGTGCTCGCGGTAGACCACCGAGAACCGCCCGGGGTGCGCGAACCCCCAGCGCGCGGCGATGGCCTCGACGCGGTCGCCGCGCGTGGGGTCGCCGTCACGCAGGTCGCGGTGCGCGTGCTCGAGGCGCACGCGGCGCAGGTACTCGAGCGGCGTCATGTCCCGGTGGCGGCGGAAGGCGAGCTGGAGCGAGCGTGCCCCGATCCGCGCGGCCTCGGCGATCTCGGTGAGCCCGATGTCCTCGTGGGCGTGGGCGTCCATGTAGTCGACCGCGCGGCGGACCGTGGCCGGCTCGCCGTTCCCGTCGCCGTGCGCGAACGGGTCGGTGAGCGCGTCGAGGGCGGTGTTCGGGAAGGTCGCGAGCAGGGCCGAGGCGAGCTGCTGCACGACGGTGGCGCGCACCAGCGGCTCGGACATGAGCACGTCGGAGGCGATGACCTCGTCGTGCAGGTGGTGGCTCAGCCGGGACCAGTAGCCGGCGAGCGAGGCCGACACCGGGGCCGCCGAGGAGAACGTGATCGCGGCGGGGTCGAGCCCGGAGAAGCCGGCGCCGACGCGGGCGACCTCGACGGGGTCGAGCGCCGTCGCGAGCACGGTGACGTCGTCCCAGCCCGTCTCGTACGGCGACCAGGTCGGCGTGAGCTTGAGCGACCCGCCGACCTCGCCGCGACCGTCGCGGATGTGGTGCGGCCCGCCGGCGAGGGTCTGCACCACGACCAGGGCCTCCGGGGGCTCGCACCACGCGCGAAGCGCACCCGAGTGGCGCACCTTCCCCACGACGACCGGCCCGACGGCGACGACCTCGGTCCAGAACGAGAACCCGTGCGGATCGATCCGCCCGGGCCGCATGTCGGTGTAGTTCTCGCGGAGGTACTCGGTCGCGGCGTCCGGGTCGGTGCTCGCCCAGCGGTACCGCGTGACCGGCTGCGGCCGCGTCGCCACACCGGCCATGCCTCCACCCCTCCGATCGATCGTGCGCGACCGAGTATTGCGGATGAGGGAACCGGTCGGCCACGTGTGAGCACATACTCGAGTACAATTTGGGCAGACGCCCAGTTTGTTTACCCCTCCCCGGAAGGCGGACCCGTGCCCTACGTGCTCCTCGCTCTCGCGATCGCCTTCGAGGTGGTCGCGACGGTGTCGCTCAAGCTCTCCGAGGGGTTCACGCGGCTCGTCCCGTCGGTGGTCGTGGTCGTGGGCTACCTCGCGGCGTTCGGGTTCCTGTCGCAGGCCCTGGCGCGGGGGCTGGGCGTGAGCGTCGCCTACGGGTTGTGGGCCGCCGCGGGGGTCGCGCTCGTCGCGATCGCCGGCACGGTGCTGCTCGGCGAGACCCTGACATGGGTGCAGATCGGCGGGATCGGGCTGGTCATCGCCGGGGTGCTGGCCCTCGAGCTCGGGGCCCAACCGGCGTGAGCACCGCCGACGTGACCAGCTCACCGACCCCCACGACCGACGGACGCCGACGCAAGGGCGAGGAGCGGCGCCGCCTGCTGCGCGAGGCGACGATGCGGCGGATCGCCGAGGGCGGGGTCGCCGCCGTCACCCAGCGGGCCGTCGCGGCCGAGGCGGGCCTCACGCCGAGCCTCGTGAGCTACCACTACCCGACGGTCGACGCGCTCCTGTCGGCGACGCTCGCCGCGGTCAACGACGCCTACGTCGCCGCGCTGGAGCGTTGCGCGCGGCACGACGACCCGGTGCGTGCCCTCGCCGGCTTCGTCGCGGCCTGCGGCGCCGACCGGGGTCCCGCCGTGGCCGCGGAGTACGAGCTCTTCCTGCAGGCCGGGCGCCGCCCGGCGCTGCGCGGGGAGTGGGAGCGCTGGACCGCCGCGCTCGACGCCCTGCTGCTCCCGCTCGTGCCCGCCCCGTCACGGCGGCTCGCGGCCGCGGCGGGCGTCGACGGTCTGTTCCTGCGCTGCTGGTGCGATGACCGCCCCTGGGCGACCGCCGAGGTCGAGCGGGTCCTGCGCGCCCTGGTGCCGGCAGATCTGGTGTGACGCCCGATGATCCCGCTACCGTCGGCGGTCCCGTGACCGTCCCGGTCACCCGAGCCCGGGACGGTCGATGAAGAAGCTCGCGGAGCTCCTGGTCTGCTTCCTGCACCCCATCGCCGTGATCCTCGTGTGGCTCAACCTCATCGTGCGCCCCGAGCTCAGCGCCACCGCCAAGATCGTCTGGGCGGTGCTCGCCCTGGTCCCGATCGTGCCGTTCGTCTACGTGCTCACCGGCGGCGAGCTGTGGGAGGGCAAGCCGAAGGGCCCGGCGGCGGTGGGCCCGGGCGGGGCCCGGCGCCCGTGATGTCCGGTTCGTGCTGACCGGTCCCGATCGGGGTGTCCCTCGGACCCGGGGTCGCCTACGGTCGGCGCAGCGCGGTCCAGCAGTAGTGCCGCGGTGACCTGAGTCCTCGACCCGGCGACGCCTGCCACTCGAGCGTCGCGCTGGGAGACCGCATGCTCGACCGTGCCCGGACGGCCCAGGGGGATGCCCCCGGAGCCGTCGGGTTCCCGCCGCCCGACGACGCCCTCTGGACGTGGGTCGCCGGCTCCGGTGTCGACAGCGTCGAGCTCAAGGTCCTGCTCCGGCCCGGTCCCGGCACAGGGACACGCTTCACGGTGCGCCACGCCACGCGGGTGCGGCAACGCCGGCTCTACCTCATGGACACCCCGGATCTCGTCCTCGCTCGCGCGGGCGTCCACGTCCGGCTGCGCGACCGCGGCCGCGACCGCTGGGACGTCACCGTCCGGCTCCGCGGTGAGGGCCGGGTGGCCGAACTGCCCCGCCCCGGCGGCGCGCGGGTGGAGCTCGACGTCCTGCCGGGCCACGCCTTCCACTCCACCGAGCTGCGGGAGGTGGTCGACGTCGACCGCGCGCTCGCCTGCCGCGACGGGCGGCTCGACGCCCGCGAGGTGCTGACCGCGGCCCAGGCCGCGCTGCTGGACGAGGCCGCCCCGGGGGTGGCGGCACTGCGCGCCCACGGGCCGCTGGCCGTCGAGCGGGTCACGGTGCCGCGTCCGCGCTGCCAGCTCCCGCACGCGCGCCACGAGCGCTGCCGGTTCCCCGGCGGCCGGGTGCTCGAGGAGTTCTCGGCGCGCTGCGCGCCGGCCGAGGCCGCGGACGTCGCGCGCGCCGTCACCCGCTTCCTCGCCCTCCACGACGCCGCCCCGGCGCCGGAGCAGCGCACCAAGACCGGGACCTGGCTCGACGAGCTGCTCCGGGCCGCGGGGGTCTGAGCCCCGGGATCGACGGGTCAGATCACCAGGGAGGTCTGCACCGTGTACTGCGACGCGCGGTAGATGTGACGCCCGAGCTCGACGAGGCGGCCCGTGTCGTCGTAGACCAGCCGCTGCATCGTCACGCATGCGGCCGGCTCGGTCTCCCCGAGGAGCGCGGCCTCCTCGGACGTCACCAGGCGGGCGCCGATCGTCTGGTGCGCGATGGCGAAGGTGACGCCCTGGGCGCGCAGGGTGGCGTAGAGGCCCCGCTCGCGCAGCTCGTCCTCCTCGAGCCGGAACCGGTCCGGCAGGTAGTTCGTCATGATCGCGAGCGGGTCGCCGTCCGCGCGGCGGAGCCGGCGCAGGTGCACGAGCCGCTCGTCGACCTCCACGACGTCGTCGACGCCGAGCTCCGCGGCGGTCCCCGCCGACCGCTCGAGCAGCTCGGTGGAAGGCTCGTGACCTGCCGACGCGAGGTCGTCGTGCAGGCTCGAGAACTTGACGTCCCGGCGGATCGGCGGTGCGGCGACCACCTGCGTGCCCACCCCGCGCTTGCGGACGAGCAGGCCCTTGCGCACGAGCTCCTGGATGGCCTGGCGGGCGGTGGGGCGCGCGAGACCGAGCCGGGTGGTCATCGCCAGCTCGTTCTCCAGGCGGTCGCCCGGGCGCAGGGCCCCGTCGGCGATGGCGCGCTCGAGAGCCACGGAGAGCTGGTGGTAGAGCGGCACCGGGCTGGAGCGATCGAGCTCGATCGGCAGCTCGACGGGCCCGGACGCGACGGTCATGGCTCCAATCCTAGCCAGATGAGTACGTTGGTCTCAATGACAATATGTCTGAACAAACTATTGACGGTCGTGCTGGTCGCTGCCTAACGTCCTCGTCATCGCCACGGCATATCGCCGGAGGCCCTCGAGAAGGACGGACGAGGACAGCCCATGAGCACCGCCAGCACCGCGCCGGAGGTCCTGACGTTCGGGCGCAGCGGGGTGGACATCTACCCGCTGCAGACCGGCGTCGGACTCGAGGACGTCGAGACCTTCGGCAAGTTCCTCGGGGGCACCACTGCGAACGTGGCCGTCGCCGCGAGCCGGCTCGGCCGGCGCGCCGCGATCATCACCGGGGTCGGCGACGACCCCTTCGGCCGGTACGTGCGCCGCGAGCTGCGCCGCCTCGGCGTCGACGACGCGCACGTCGTCACCGATCCGCACCACCTCACGCCCGTGACGTTCTGTGAGATCTTCCCGCCGGACGACTTCCCGCTGTGGTTCTACCGGCGCCCCACCGCCCCTGACCTGCAGGTCCGCACCGCCGACGTCGATCTCGACGTCGCCCGCGCCGCCGACCTGCTTTGGTTATCGGTCACAGGACTGTCGGAGGAGCCGAGCCGCCAGACGCATCACGACGTGCTCGATGCCCGTGGACAGAAGCAGCACACCGTGCTCGACCTCGACTACCGCCCGATGTTCTGGGCCGACGCCGCGACGGCGACCTCCGAGGTCCAGAAGGTCCTCGGTCAGGTGACCGTGGCGGTCGGCAACCGGGAGGAGTGCGAGGTCGCGGTGGGCGAGACCGACCCCGAACGCGCCGCCGACGCGCTTCTCGACGCCGGCGTGCAGGTCGCTGTCGTCAAGCAGGGCCCGCGCGGTGTGCTCGGCAAGACCCGCGACGGCGAGCGCGTCGAGGCGCCGCCGATTCCCGTGACCCCGCTCAACGGCCTGGGCGCCGGCGACAGCTTCGGCGGCTCGCTGGCCCACGGCCTGCTCGCCGGGTGGGACCTCGGCACCGTGCTGCACCGCGCCAACGCGGCCGGCGCGATCGTCGCCTCCCGCCTCGAGTGCTCCACCGCGATGCCCACGCCCGACGAGATCGACGTCCTGCTCGAGAAGGGCTCCCTGGCATGACCTTCGCCGCCACCTACGACGACGTCCGCGCGATCCGCGCGACCGAGCCGGAACGGGTCGCCAAGCTGCTCGCGGCCCGCCGGCGGCGACCGTTCGTCCCCGCCGACGGGCGCCTGATGATCGTCGCGGCGGACCACCCCGCCCGCGGCGCGCTGGCGGCCGGCGGTCGTGCCGACGCCATGGCCAGCCGCCCGGAGCTGCTCGACCGTCTGCGCGCCGCACTCGCCCGCCCGGGCGTCGACGGCGTGCTCGCCACCGCCGACATCCTCGAGGACCTGCTGCTGCTCGGGGCGCTCGAGGACAAGGTCGTCGTGTCCTCGCTCAACCGCGGCGGGCTCGCCGGCGCGGTCTTCGAGATGGACGACCGCATGACCGGCTACGACGTCCGCGGCACGGTCGAGGCCGGCTTCGACGCCGCCAAGATGCTCACCCGCATCGACTACGACGACCCGGGCACCGTCGAGACCCTGCAGGCCTGCGCCGACGCGGTCACCGAGCTCAACCGCGCGCAGACCATCGCCATGGTCGAGCCCTTCATCTCCCGCCGCGTGGAGGGGAAGGTCGTCAACGACCTCTCGCCCGCGGCCGTGGTGCGCTCGATCCACATCACCCAAGGGCTCGGGGCGAGCAGCGCCTACACGTGGATGAAGCTGCCCGTGGTCGACGAGATGGAGCGCGTCATGGACGCGACGACGCTGCCGACCCTGCTGCTCGGCGGCGACCCGGCGTCCGCGCCCGAGGAGACCTACGCGTCGTGGCGGCACGCCCTGGCCCTGCCGAGCGTGCGCGGGCTCATCGTCGGTCGCACCCTGCTCTACCCGTCCGACGACGACGTCGCGGGCGCGGTCGACACCGCCGTGGCGATGGTCCGACCGGGGGTGCGGGCATGAGCGCGCCGACCCGTGCCGAGCTGCACGTCCCGGCCGGCACCGCCGCCGCGTCCGGATACGACCTCGAGATCACCCCGGCGACCGCGGGCTGGACCTGGTCGAGCCTGCGGACGCTGACGCTCGGCGCCGGGGAGCGCCGGGAGGTCGTGACCGGCGACGAGGAGATGATCGTCGTCCCGCTGTCCGGCGGTGTCACCGTCGGCGACGGCACCACCGAGTACGTGCTCGCCGGCCGGACCGACGTCTTCGCCGGCCCCACCGACGTCGCGTACCTCCCCATCGGCACGACGGCGACGCTCCGGGCGGACGAGGGGCAGGCCCGGGTCGCGCTGACCGGCGCCCGCACCGAGGTCGCGCTGCCCTTCCGCTACGTGCCGGCCGCCGACGTCCCCGTCGAGCTGCGGGGCGCCGGGCAGTGCAGCCGCCAGGTGCGCAACTTCGGTGCCGCCGGGATCTTCGAGGCCGGCAACCTCATCGCCGTCGAGGTGATCACCCCCGGCGGCAACTGGTCGAGCTACCCCGCCCACAAGCACGACGAGGCGACCGAGCACGAGTCGCCGCTCGAGGAGATCTACCACTACGAGATCGCGCCCGGCCCCCACGGCGAGCCCGGTCTCGGCTTCCACCGCACCAGCGCCTCGGCCGCGGGCGACGTCGACGTGCTCATCGAGGTCCGCGACCGCGACACGGTCCTCGTGCCCCACGGCTGGCACGGGCCGTGCGCCGCCGCCCCCGGCCACGACATGTACTACCTCAACGTCATGGCCGGCCCGGGCGAGCGCGCCTGGAAGATCACCGACCACCCCGACCAGGCCTGGATCCGCGCCACGTGGGCGGACCAGCAGGTCGATCCCCGTCTGGCAGGCCAGTCATGAGCGAGACCGTCCGTCTCACCGTCGCCCAGGCCCTCGTCCGCTTCCTCGGGGCCCAGTACTCCGAGCGCGACGGCGTCGAGCAGAAGCTGTTCGCCGGCTGCTTCGGCATCTTCGGCCACGGCAACGTGGCCGGCATCGGGCAGGCGCTGCTCGAGGCCGAGCTCGCGGAGCCCGAGCTCCTGCCCTACGTCCTCGGCCGCAACGAGCAGGCCATGGTGCACTCCGCCGCGGCCTACACCCGCATGAAGGACCGTCTCCAGACCTGGGCCGTGTCGACGAGCGTCGGCCCCGGCGCCACCAACATGGTCACCGGCGCGGCCCTGGCGACGATCAACCGCCTGCCGGTGCTGCTGCTGCCCGCCGACACCTTCGCCGACCGCGCCGCGTCCCCGCTGCTCCAGGAGCTGGAGCTGCCGGACTCCGGCGACGTCACCGTGAACGACTGCTTCCGTCCGGTGTCGCGGTACTTCGACCGCGTGTGGCGCCCCGAGCAGCTGCCGTCGGCGATGCTCGCGGCGATGCGGGTGCTCACCGACCCGGCCGAGACCGGCGCGGTGACGGTCTGCTTCCCGCAGGACGTGCAGGCCCAGGCCCACGAATGGCCCGCGGAGCTCTTCGCGAAGCGGGTGTGGCACGTCGCCCGGCCCCTGCCCGAGCGGGCCACCATCGCCCGGGCCGCGGAGGCGATCCGCTCCGCGCGGCGCCCGCTGGTCGTCGCCGGCGGCGGCGTCCACTACAGCGGAGCGACCGAGGCCCTCGCGGCGTTCTGCGAGGCCACCGGCATCCCCGTCGGCCAGAGCCAGGCCGGCAAGGGCACGCTCCTGTTCGATCACCCGCAGTGCCTCGGGGCGATCGGCTCCACGGGCACCACGGCGGCCAACGCGATCGCGCGCGACGCCGACGTCGTCATCGGGATCGGCACCCGCTACTCCGACTTCACCACCGCCAGCCGCACCGCGTTCCAGGCCGACGGCGTCCGGTTCGTCAACATCAACGTTGCCGGGCTGGACGCGGTCAAGCACTCCGGGATCGGGGTCGTCGCCGACGCCCGCGAGACCCTCGACGCGCTGACCGAAGCGCTGAGCGGCCACCGCGTCGACGCGGACTACGAGGCCGAGTACCAGCGCCTCGACGCCGAGTGGGACGCCACGGTCACCCGGGTCCACGCGGACGCGCCGTCCGACGGCCTGCTCACCCAGAACGCGGTGATCGGGATGGTCAACGAGCTGACCGACCCGCGCGACGTGGTGGTCTGCGCTGCCGGTTCCATGCCTGGTGACCTGCACAAACTGTGGCGCACGCGGGACCCGAAGGGCTATCACGTCGAGTACGGCTACTCCTGCATGGGCTACGAGGTGGCCGGCGGCGTGGGCGTCGCGATGGCGTGTCCCGATCGCGACGTCCTCGTCATGGTCGGCGACGGCTCCTACCTGATGATGGCCACCGAGCTGGTCACCGCGGTCCAGGAGGGCGTCAAGGTGATCACCGTCCTCGTGCAGAACCACGGGTACGCGTCGATCGGCGCGCTGTCCGAGGAGCTCGGCTCGCAACGCTTCGGCACCCGCTACCGCTACCGGTCGGGCTCCGGGCGTCTCGACGGCGACCGGCTGCCCGTCGACCTCGCCGCGAACGCGGAGTCGCTCGGCGTCCGTGTCCTGCGCGTCCGGACCGCCGACGAGTTCGCCGCCGCCCTGCGTGAGGGCAAGGCCGCCACCACCAGCGTCGTCCTCCACGTCGAGACCGACCCCCTGGTGCCCGCCCCCGACTCCCGCTCGTGGTGGGACGTCCCGGTCGCCGAGGTGTCGTCCCTCGAGTCGACCCAGCGTGCCCGCAAGACCTACGACGACGCCAAGTCCACCCAGCAGCGTTTCCTCCACCCCAGCGAAGAGGTGTCCCCGTGAGCAGCATCCGAGTGGGTTCCGCCCCCGACTCGTGGGGCGTCTGGTTCCCCAGCGACCCCGACCAGACCCCGGCCGACCGCTTCCTCGCCGAGGTCGCCGCCGCGGGGTACGACGTCATCGAACTCGGCCCGTACGGCTATCTCCCGACCGATCCGACCGAGCTCGCCGACACCCTGCGGACCCACGGCCTGACCGTGTCAGCCGGCACCGTCTTCGAGCACCTGCACCGCCCGGTCAGCTTCGACCACGTCTGGGAGCAGGTCACGGAGGTCGCCGCGCTGACCCGGGCCGTCGGCGGCGAGCACCTCGTCGTCATCCCCGAGCCGTGGCGCGACCACAAGACCGGGGCGCCGCTCGAGTCGCCGACGCTGGACACCGACGGCTGGGACCGCCTGACCACCGGGATGGACCAGCTCGGCCGCCGGGTGCTCGAGGAGTACGGCCTGCGCGTGCAGTTCCACTCGCACGCCGACTCGCACGTCGGCTACCAGTCGGAGATCGAGCGGTTCGTCGAGTCGACCGACCCCCGCTACGTCAACCTCTGCCTGGACACCGGGCACGTCGCCTACTACCGGGGCGACAACGTCGCGATCATCCGCAAGTACCCCGAGCGCATCGGCTACCTGCACCTGAAGCAGGTCGACCCGGCGGTGATCGACCGCGTCGAGGCCGAGGACCTGCCCTTCCCGTCCGCCGTGCAGGCCGGCGCCATGATCGAGCCGCCCTACGGCGTGCCCTCGATGCCCGAGGTGCTCGCCGCGATCGAGGAGGCGGTTCTCACCCGGGATCTGGCCTCCGACGTCTTCGCGATCGTCGAGCAGGACATGTACCCCTGCCCGCCCGACCAGCCGCTGCCGATCGCGCAGCGCACCCACACCTACCTCGGCTCCTGCGGCACCGGTTCGGTCCGCATCGGCACGCCGGCCCGATAGGAGGCCACCATGACCGGAGAACTGAAGGTCGCCGTCCTCGGCGTCGGCAAGATGGGCTCGTTCCACGTCGAGAGCCTGTCGCGGCGCACCCGGGGCGCCCGGGTCACCGTGGTCAGCGACTTCTCGGACGAGCAGGCCCACCGCGTCGCCGACCCGATCGGCGCTCGGGTGGTCGCCGACCCGCTCGCGGCGATCGCCGCCGACGACGTCGACGCCGTCGTGATCGCCAGCCCCGGCGCGGCGCACGAGGAGCAGGTCCTGGCCTGCCTCGATGCGGGCAAGCCCGTGCTGTGCGAGAAGCCGCTGACCACCGAGGCCGCGACCGGTGCCGCGGTCCACCGCCGCGAGGTCGAGCTGGGGCGACGCCTCGTCCAGGTCGGCTTCATGCGCCGCTTCGACCATGAGTACGCCGCCCTGCAGCAGATGATCGCCCGCGGCGAGCTCGGCGCGCCGCTGATGCTGCACTGCACCCACCGCAACCCGGCGGTGCCGGAGTTCTTCGACTCCGAGTTCATGATCCGCGACTCGGTCGTCCACGAAGCGGACTCCGCGCGCTTCCTGCTCGGCGAGGAGATCATCGCGGTGAGCGTCGTGCGCGGCCGCCCGACCGGGAGCGCCCCGGCCGGGGTGTCCGACCCGATGCTGGTGCTCTTCGAGGCCGAGTCCGGCGCCCTCGTCACCATCGAGATCTTCGTCCGTACGGGCATCGCCTACGAGGTCCGCACCGAGGTCGTCGCCGAGCGCGGCTCGGCCCTGATCGGCCTCGACCAGAACGTGGTCGCGAAGCGGGTCGGCGGGACGTGGGGCGGGACCAGCACGCCGGACTTCGTCGCCCGCTTCGGGCAGGCCTACGACGACCAGATGCAGCGCTGGGTGGACGCGGCGAGCCAGGGCGTCACCACGGGCGGCGACGCCGTTGACGGCCCGGGCAGCTGGGACGGCTACGCGGCCGCCGCGATCTGCGAGGCCGGCGTGGCCGCCGTCATCAAGGGCGAGCGTGTGGAGACCGGGATGGAGGAGCGCTCATGAGGCTCGCCCTCGACGCCCAGATGTTCCACCGTACCCACGCGGTGACCGACCTGCCCGACGCCGTGGCCCGCACCGGCTACCAGTGGATGGAGCTCTCCCCGAAGGAGGACTTCATCCCGTTCTTCGCCCACCCCCGGGTCGACTCCGCGACCGTCGCCACGCTGCGGCGCCGCGCCGCCGACGCCGGGGTCGGCATCTCCTCGGTGCTGCCGGTGCTGCGCTGGTCGGGGCCGTCCGAGGACGCCCGCCAGGCCGCCGTCCGTGCCTGGCGCCGGGCCCTCCAGATCACCGTCGACCTCGGCGTGGACACGATGAACACCGAGTTCAACGGTCGCCCGGAGGCCGCGGAGAACGCCGAGGCGATGTTTCTGCGCTCGTTCGAGGAGCTGGCGCCGGACTTCGAGCGCGAGGGCATCCGCCTCGTGCTCGAGCCGCACCCCGACGACTTCATCGAGGACGGGCACGCCGCGGTCGACATGGTCGCCGGCCTGGACCGCGACTGGGTCACGTTCCTCTACTGCACGCCGCACACGTTCCACCAGGGCAACGACCCGGCCGGGATCATCGCCCGCGCCGGTGCCCGGGTGACCAACGTGCACCTCGCCGACACCCTCGACCACACCGCGTCGGGCGGCCTGCGCTACATCGTCAATCCGCCCGGTTCCACCGTGCGCGTGCACCAGCACGCCCCGATGGGCGCGGGCGAGGTCGACTTCGACGCCGTCTTCGCCGCGCTCGCCGCGGCCGGGTTCGACGGCACACTGACCCACTGCGTGTTCGGCTGGGAGGAGCGCGCGAGCGAGATCGTCGCCGCGGACCGCGCCACCATCACCGACCTCGTCGCCAAGCACTTCGGCTCGGACACTGGTCTGGAGTCGCCACCCGGAAGGACGTCCCCATGACCGAGATCCTCCACCACTGGGCCGCCGGCGCGGTCCTGAAGTCCGCGACCGACCGCTTCGGTGACGTCACCGACCCGGCCACCGGTGAGGTGACCCGCCAGGTCGCGCTGGCGACCGAGACCGACGTCGAGCAGGTCATCGAGGCGGCCGCCCGGGCCTACCCCGGCTGGCGCGACACGTCGCTGACCAGGCGGACGTCGATCCTGTTCCGCTTCCGCGAGCTGCTCAACGAGCGTGCCGGCGAGCTCGCCGAGATCATCACCGCCGAGCACGGCAAGGTGCTCTCCGACGCCGCCGGTGAGGTCGCCCGCGGTCAGGAGGTCGTCGAGTTCGCCTGCGGCATGCCGCACCTGCTCAAGGGGTCGGCCACCGCGAACGCCTCGACGGGCATCGACGTCTCCTCGATCCGCCAGCCGCTCGGCGTCGTCGGGATCATCAGCCCGTTCAACTTCCCGGCGATGGTGCCGATGTGGTTCTTCCCCATCGCGATCGCCGCCGGCAACACCGTGGTGCTCAAGCCCTCGGAGAAGGTGCCCTCGGCGGCGCAGTGGATGGCCGAGCTGTGGCGCGAGGCCGGGTTGCCCGACGGGGTGTTCAACGTCCTGCACGGCGACAAGGTCGCTGTCGACGGGCTGCTGACCCACCCCGAGGTGAAGAGCATCAGCTTCGTCGGCTCGACGCCGATCGCGCGCTACGTCTACGAGACCGGCACCGCCCACGGCAAGCGCGTGCAGGCCCTCGGCGGGGCGAAGAACCACGCCGTCGTGCTCCCGGACGCCGACCTCGACATGGCCGCCGACCAGGCCATCAACGCCGGCTTCGGCTCGGCGGGCGAGCGGTGCATGGCGATCTCCGCGGTGGTCGCGGTGGGTTCGGCCGGAGACGTGCTCGTGGACAAGATCGCCGAGCGGGCCCGCGGGCTGGTCACCGGCGACGGCCGTCGCGGCGCGGACATGGGCCCGCTGGTGACGGCGGCCGCGCGCGACCGCGTCTCGTCCTACGTCGATGCGGGCGAGGCCGCCGGGGCGACGCTCGTGGTCGACGGCCGGGGCGTCACGCCCGATGCGGACTGGCCCGAAGGAGGTGACGGTGGCTTCTTCGTCGGCCCGACGCTGTTCGACCACGTCACCACCGACATGTCGATCTACACCGACGAGATCTTCGGTCCGGTGCTGGCCGTGGTCCGCGTCGACACCTACGACGAGGCCGTCGCGCTGATCAACGCCAACCCCTACGGCAACGGCACCGCGATCTTCACCAACGACGGCGGCGCCGCGCGGCGCTTCCAGAACGAGGTGGAGGTCGGGATGATCGGCATCAACGTGCCGGTGCCGGTCCCGATGGCCTACTACAGCTTCGGCGGCTGGAAGAACTCGCTGTTCGGCGACACCCATGCCCACGGGGCGGAGGGCGTGCACTTCTTCACCCGCGGCAAGGTCGTCACCGCCCGCTGGATCGACCCGGCCCGGCGCGGCGAGGCCGGTGAGCTCGACCTCGGGTTCCCTCGCAACTCCTGATCCCCGCTCGCCGCGACCCGCGGCCGGCCTCCGGGTCGGCCGCGGGTGCTCCGCCCTGCCCACGTGGAGGTCGGGGCGGCGCCGCCGGCGGACCCAACTCACGACTGGTTGACCTAATGTCAGGACAAAGTCTTGACGTCGACCCCGAACCTCTCGTACCGTCGTCACCAGCAGCACGAACCGTCCGCGCGGTCGCCTTGAATGGTGGTCGGAATTCTCCCGCGACCCTTTCCTGTATCCGGAGGTCGTCGTGGAGAACGACACCGAGAAGACATGCGAAATCTCAGGAAGAACGCAGGATCGCCCGGGAAGCAATGTTGCTTCCCGGGCTTTCTTCGTCTCATCTGCGCTGCTCAGGGCGCTGGAACAATTCTCAAGAACGCCTTGACTTCGATCACAGTTCCCCGTCATCCTCGATGACGGTAAGGGGCCATCGGTCGATCTCGATGCCGGCGGGGATTTCTCCCCGGGGGGCTCGTGAGTGTCACGCCGAGTGGCCCGCGCTTCCGCTCCACGCCGCGATTCGCCATTCCTCAACGGGGAGTTCTCGCATGACCACCTACAACCAGCAGCCGGCGCACCCGGCTCTCCCGCCGGATGTCCCCGGCCCCCACTCGAAGCGACTCGGGATCATCGCCGTCGTGGCCACGTTCGGTGGCCTCCTCTTCGGCTACGACACAGGAGTCATCAACGGCGCGCTCGAGCCGCTGAGTGCCGACCTCGGGCTCACCGCGTTCACCGAGGGCTTCGTCGTCAGTATCCTGATCTTCGGGGCGGCCATCGGCGCGATCATCGGCGGTGCACTTTCCGACCGCTTCGGCCGCCGGCACAACATCCTCATGCTGGCGATCGTCTTCGCCGTCGCCACCATCGGCTGCGTCCTGTCGCCCAGCTGGCCCGTGCTGGCCCTCTTCCGCTTCATCCTCGGCCTGGCCGTGGGCGGGGCCTCGGCCACGGTTCCGGTGTACCTCGCCGAGGTCGCGCCGGCGGAACGCCGCGGCAGCATCGTCACCCGCAACGAAGTCATGATCGTCAGCGGCCAGTTCGCCGCGTTCGTGATCAACGCGATCATCTTCAACGTCTGGGGTGAGCACGAGGGCGTCTGGCGGGTCATGCTCGTGGTCGCGGTGCTCCCCGCGATCGTCCTGTTCATCGGCATGATGCGGATGCCCGAGAGCCCGCGCTGGCTGGTCGCCCAGGGCCGTGAGGACGACGCCCTGGCCGTGCTCCAGCAGGTCCGCACCCCGGAACGTGCCCGCGCCGAGATGGACGAGGTCCATCGTCTCGCGGAGGAGGAGCGGACCTCCAAGACGGCCGGCGCCACCGACCTCGGCGTCCGCTGGATCCGCCGCCTGATCCTCATCGGTGCCGGTCTGGGCATGTTCCAGCAGTTCACCGGCATCAACTCGATCATGTACTACGGCACCCAGCTCCTGGGCGACGCCGGCTTCTCCGACAGCGCGGCGATCATCGCCAACACCGCCAACGGCCTGTTCAGCGTCCTGGGCATCACCGCGGGCATCATGGTGATGAACAAGATCGACCGGCGCACGCTGCTGCTCGGCGGCTTCGCCCTCACGACGACGTTCCACCTGCTCGTCGGCCTGTCGGCGCTGCTCCTGCCCGACGGCACGGCCAAGGCCTGGTTCGTGCTCGTCTTCGTCGTGCTCTTCGTGTTCTTCATGCAGGCCACCATCGGCCCGCTGGTCTGGCTCCTGCTCTCGGAGATCTTCCCGCTGAAGATTCGCAGCCTCGCCATCGGCATCAGCGTCCTGGTGCTCTGGCTCTCGAACGCCGTCGTGTCCCTCGGCTTCCCGGTCGTCGTCGAGGGTCTCGGGATCGCGCCGACCTTCTTCATCTTCGTGGTGCTCGGCCTGTTCGCCCTGGTGTTCGTCTACACCTCGGTGCCCGAGACCCGGGGTCGCTCGCTCGAGGACCTCGAGGACCAGTTCCGCACCCAGTACTCCTGACCCGCCGCGCGACCTCCGGAAGGAGAGACCCATGACCGTGCTCGTCGCCGTCCCCGAGGGGCGGGAGGGTCCGCAAGCCCTGGACGCCGGCATCACCGAGGCCCGGCTGCTGGCCACCGACCTCGTCGTCCTCAACCTGACCCTGTCCACGATCGACGTCTCGGGCGTGCCCGAGGACCTCAAGGTCACGCTGCTCGAGCGCTCCGGCCCCGGTGACCGCGACCCCGCCGACGCCGTGCTCGACGAGCTCGCCGACCGGCCCGACGTCTCCCGCCTGGTCATCGGTCTGCGGCGACGGTCGCCCGTGTCGAAGGCCCTGCTGGGCAGCGTCAGCCAGCGACTGCTGCTGGAGAGCCCGATCCCGGTGCTGGCGGTGAAGCCGGAGGACTGACCCGGCCCCGCCTCTCGGACTTCGGTGGCGGAATCCGCGCTCAGCGCGGGTTCCGCCACCGACGTCGTTCCGGGGCGTGTCCCAGGCCGTCCCGTCAGGCGGACACGGGCACCGGGTAGCGCGGGAGGTCGATCGCTTCGGCGGGCGGGGACGCGAACGAGGCCGCTCCGAGCAGGCTCCCGAGCCGCTTCGCGGGGGCGCTGCCGGCGACGCCCACGGCCGCCCGCAGGGCACGCACCCCGGTGCGGGTGCGCGGGTGGACGAGACCCGGCGCGCCCGGGGGCAGCTGCTGGGCGCGCTCGACGTAGGGACGCATGCGGGTCTCGTAGGCGGCGAGGGCCTGCTCGTGGTCGGCGGCGCCGGCGAGCTCGCCGGCCAGCACGTACGCGCCGACGAGGGCCAGGCTGGTGCCCATCCCGGTGATCGGCGACGGGCAGTGGGCGGCGTCGCCGAGGAGCACGACCCGTCCCCGGTGCCAGCTCGGTAGCCGGACCTGGCCGACCGCGTCGACGTAGAGGGGCGCGTCGTCGAGCGCGTCGAGGATGCGCGGGACCTCCCAGCCGGCGTCGGCGAACGTCCGGCGCAGCACGTGCACCTGGGCGGGCCGGTCGAGGTCCTCGATCCCGCGGACGTCGGTGAGCAGCGACAGCGTCGCCCGGATCGTCCCGACGTTGTCGGGCCGCAGCGTGGCCGCCCGACCCTGCGAGGCCTGGTGGATGCGCCACCAGTCGGTGTCGGCCGCCGTCCGCGGCACGGTCAGGTAGGCCGTGAGCAGGCCGAGGGAGCTGGATGTCGGCCTCGGGGAAGACGAGCGACCGGGTCCGCGACGTCAGGCCCTCCGCGACGACCACCAGGTCGAACGTCCGCGGTGCCCCGCGCCGGAAGGTGGCGGTGACGCCGTCGGCGTGCTCGTCGAGGCCCGTGACCTCGTCACCGAAGACGTACTCGGTGGTGTCGCGCGTGCGCTCGTGCAGCAGCCGCCCGAGCTCCCCGCGCAGGATCTCCAGCTCGGCGGTGGCGCCGTCGGTGTCGTTCTCGCCGGCGTCGAAGCTCGCGATCACCTCGCCGTCGTCGCCGACGAACTGCGTGCCGAGCTCGCCGGTGCCCGCCGCGCGGACCGCGTCCTCGAGGTCCATGCGCCGCAGCACCTCGCGCCCGGCGCCCCGCACGTCGATGTTCTGGCCTGCGTCGCGCAGCTGCGCGGAGCGCTCGACGACGGTGGTCGACCACCCGTGGACGCCGAGCCAGTAGGAGAGGGCGGGACCGGCCACGCCGGCTCCGGAGACGAGGACGCGGCGCGGTGTCATCCCCGGGAGTACCCGGGTTCAGCCCGTCGATGTGATGCCGCTGGTCACGCCTCCGGCGCGGGACCCCAGCGCCGGATCGCCTCGTAGGCGAGGACGCCGCCGAGGACCAGCGGCGGGTCGACGAGCCCGAGCACCAGCAGCGCCGCGCCACCGAGGTAGGCGGGCAGGCGCTGCGGCACCACGGCGTTCACGAACCGCGCGACCTCCGAGGCGGTGGCCACCGCCGTGTCGACGACGCCGTCCTGGTGGTGGTCGGGGGCCGGAGCAGGGACCGGGGCCGGGGTGACGGGCGACGGCGTGGCCGGGGAGGCCGTCGGGGAGGCGGTCGGGGAGGGTGTCGCGCCGTCCGGCGTCGTCGCCACCACGGGGGCCTCGGGTGCCGTCAGGGCCTCCGCCACGACGTCCTCCACCGCGACGCCGTTGGTCTGCTGCTTCTTCTTCCCCTTGGCCATCGTGCGACGCTACGCCCGGACGGGGGTGGCGCGGGAGGGTCAGGCGCCGACCGCGCGGGCCCAGGCGTCGGGGGAGGCCACCGGCCGCCCGTGCAGGGCCACCACGAGCGCGGGGCGCAGCGCGGCGAGCCGGCGACGCGAGGCGTCCGCGACCGGCGGGTCGTCGTGCAGGCCGCGGGGGAGCGGCAGCCACCGCGGCGAGGTCGGGTCCGACGACACGTTCACCGGGCCGTCGCCGACGACGAGGACGCCGTCCGCGGCGCGCCACAGCGCGAGCGTGCCGGGGCTGTGGCCCGGCACGGCGAGCACCTCGAAGCCCGCGACGCGGTCGCCCTCGACCAGCCGGCGGTCGACCGGTCGTCGCTCCCGGGCCAGCCCGCCGAGCACGAGGCGCCCGGCCGCCCCCGAGTGCGTGTCGATGCGGCCGCTCTCGAAGCGCGGGGCGTCGGCGGCGCCCATCGCCAGCGGCGCGCCGGTCTGTCGGCACAGCCAGGCGCTCGCGCCGACGTGGTCGCCGTGCGCGTGGGTGACGGCGTGCTCGACGACGTGGCGGCCGCGCAGCAGGGTGGCCAGCCGGCGCGCCGACCAGGGGAACCCGGCGTCGACGACGACGTCGCCGTCCGGTCCCTCGAGCAGGACGGTCTGCAGGAGCCCCGCCGGGGCCAGGGCGCCGAGGTGCACCCCGTCGGCGACCTCCCGGACATGCGCTGCCATCCGGAGAGCCTGTCAGGTCCCGAGCGCCGCGGTCACGGCCCTCTGAGGAAGCCCTGGCAGGCGGTCAGTCCGCCCGGTCGCCACGCCCACCGTCGGCACGGCGGCTCTGCGCGAAGAGCGCGCCGCCGAGCGGGATGAGCAGGAAGAACACCCAGGCGTTCGCGATCGGCACGGTGAAGAAGAGGATCAGCGCGATGATCGGCAGCGCCCCGCTCACGGCCGGTCCCCACCGGGCGAGGGCGCTCGGGCCCCCGGGCCGGGTCGCGGGCGGGGCGCCCGTCACCGGTGCGGCGACCGCGCCCGGGCCGACATGCGGCCGGGGCTCGGGCAGGTCGGCGAAGAGGGGCTCCAGGTCGGCCGCGGTACGAGCCTCGGTGACCTTCGCGCTGCGCTCGCCGTACTCCTCGGGGTCGAGCCGTCCCGCTTCGAGGTGCGTGCCGAGGTCCGCCATGGCCGCCTCGCGCTCGGCGGTGCCGATGCGGGGCGAGGAGTTCGGTGCCGGCTCGCTCATGGTCGACAGCATGGCACCGGGGAGGTGTCGTCGGCGCTACCGTCACGGCGTGCCGAGCGGACTGTCCCCCCGGCTCGCGGCGGTCGTGGACGCGCTGCCGCTCGCGCCGGGGATGCGGGTGCTGGAGATCGGGTGCGGGCCGGGCGCGGCCGCCCGGGCCGTCGCCGCCCGGGTGTGCCGGGATGCCGGCCCCGGCTTCGTGCTGGCGACCGACCGGTCCGCCACGGCCGTCCGTCAGGCCCGCGAGGGCGCCGCCGCGGAGATCGCCGCCGGCCGGATGGGCGTGCGGCAGGTCGCGGTGGAGGACCTGGTGCTCCACGACGGCGAGGAGCAGTTCGACCTCGCCTTCGCGGTGCGGGTCGGGGTGCTCGACGGCCGGCGCCCCGCGCAGCACGGCCGGGCCCTCGCCGCGGTGGCGGCAGCACTGCGCCCGGGCGGCCGGTTCGTCGTCGACGGCCGCGAGGTCCCCCTGCCCTGAGGCGCACTCAGCCCGGGACGAACGCCAGCGCGACGGCATACACGGCGGTGCCCGTCGCCATGCTGAGCAGGGCGTTGCGGCGCCAGAGGTGGACGGCGACCGTGACCGCCACCGGCACGAGCTCGCGCAGCCCCACCAGCGGGCCGTCCAGGGGGACATCGCCCAGCAGGTGCACCACCAGGATGATCATGATCCCGGCCGGCAGGTGGCGCCCGAGGTCCGCGATGAGAGCCGAGGAGCGCAGCGTCGCCGTCATCGCGAACGGCGCGGCGCGCAGGGCGACGGTGATCGCGGCGGCGACCGCGACGACCGCGATCAGGTAGCCGGTATCAGGCACGTGCGGCCTCCCGCGATGACGAGAACCGGTGCCGGACCAGCAGCGCCGCCACGAAGAGCCCCATCGCGACCAGCAGCATCTCGCCCGGGCGCGACGAGCTGGGCGACCAGAGCGCAGGCGACGGCGAGCAGGGGCCCGGTGGCCTCGCGCCCGGCCACGGTGGCCTCGGTGGCGAGCACGACGAACAGCGCGGTGAAGACGAACGCGAGCGCGGGCACGTGCAGTCCGAACCCGCTGCCGGCCAGCGCACCGACCGTGCCGCCTCCCACCCAGCACGCCTGCATCAGCGCCTGCCCGGTGACGATGCGCGGTCCCGACAGCGAGGCGGCGGGACGGGCCGTGTAGAGCGCATACGCCTCGTCGGTGAGGGCGAGGACGCCGTAGACGCGGCCCACCCGGCTGCGGATGCGGTGCAGCGGGAACGACAGGCCGTAGAAGGCGTGGCGGCCGTTGACCAGCAGCGTCGTGACGGCGATCGCGGCCAGCGGGGTGCCGGCCACCGCGAGGGCGACCAGCAGGAACTCCAGCGAGCCGGCGAACACCACGACGCTGAAGACCGGCGCCCACCACCAGTCGAGTCCCGAGCCGACGACGAGCAGCCCGAAGCTCGTGCCCAGCACGGCCATGCCCGGGCCCACCGCGGCGACGTCCCGCAGCGCGTCGCGGAGGTCGACCTGTCTCATGGGGCAACGTTAGGACGAACGCCGCGCCACCCGATGGCGAAGAAGGTGCACAGCCGCCGTAACTTCGGCATCATCAGTGCGTGGACAGCATCGACCGCGCAATCCTCGACGAGCTGCGCCGGGACGGCCGCATCCCGAACGTCGATCTCGCCGAACGCGTCGGCCTCACGCCGGCGCCGTGCCTGCGCCGGGTGCGACGGCTCGAGGACGACGGCATCATCATCGGCTACCGCACCGAGATCGACCCCGTGGTCGACGGGCGCGGGTTCGAGGTGCTGGTCAACATCGACCTGGTCAGCAAGCACCGCGACGACTTCCTCGCCTTCGAGCAGGAGGTGTCGGCGTTCGACGAGGTGGTCGAGCTACGCCGGATGTTCGGGCTGCCCGACTACTTCGTGCGCGTCGCCACCCGCGACCTCGAGTCCTACGAGGCGTTCGTGGTCGACCGCCTCGCCCGCACGCCCGGACTGGCGCGGATCGACTCGCACCTCACCCTGAAGAAGATCAAGTAGCGGGCTGCACCAGCATCGCGACGCCCTGGTGGGGGTTGAGGTCGATCCCCACCGCGTGCAGGTCGTCGACGACGCCCACGGTCTCCTGGGTGAACATGTCGATCACGGTGCCGCCGGGAGGGAGGACCGTCGAGCGCACGGTGGCGGCGGGGATCGGCTCGGCGCCGAAGTTCAGGATCGTCAGCGCGTGCCGGGGGTTCTCGCCCGTGTCGAGGGCGTGCACCAGCACGAGCACGCTGCGGTGGCGGACGTCGGGGACGTCCACCTGGCGGCTCGTGGCGATGCCGTAGTGCTTGCGCACGCCGAGGATCGCCTGGAGCTGGCGCAGGAAGCTCGCCTCGTCGGCGAGCTGGTCGGGCACCGACCCGTAGAGGCTGCGCCCGCGCGGCATGCCCTCGGCGGAGCGGGTCGCGTCGGGGTTGTGGCCCATGAGGTCGTGCGCGGCGCGGTGGATCCAGCGGGTGTCGCCCTCGGCGAGCAGGTCGGAGACCTGCTCGGGCGGCAGGGTGAGCATGCCGCAGAGGTCCCAGCCGGAGAGCGCGAAGACGCCGGGCTGCATCGCGTTGTACATCGCGAGCAGCAGGTGGACGCGGCGGATGTCGACGACGTCGTCCTCGGTGATGTCGTCGAGGCGCCGGATGCCGAGGGCGGCGGCGATCACCGTGGCCGTGGTGGAGGCGATCCCGTTGGTGGTGAACACCAGGTTGTAGGGGGCGTTCTCGCCGGCGAGCGCGGTCGCGAGCTCGCGGCGCACCGTGTCGCCGATCTCGGCGCCGGTGGCGGGCTCGCCGCGGAAGGTGAAGACGTCGTCGCGGTGCCCGGTCGACCAGTGGACGAGCTCGTAGGTCATCTCGTCGTGGTTCTGCAGGGCGTGCACGAGCGAGGCCGGGTCGATGCCCGTCGCCAGGCTCGTCCGCAGGCACAGCCGCAGGAAGTCGGTGTCGCCGGTGGCCAGTGCGTGGTGGTAGGCGGGGCGGGTGACGAAGTCGTAGGACAGGTCCGCGCCGGCCTCGCCGACCTCGCGGATGTCCTCCATCGTCAGGTTCAGCTCCTGGAACGTGAACCCGCCGACCTTGCGGACCATGCTGGCGATGAGGTGGTTGGCGGCCTCGGAGAGCGGGTGGCCCTCCGACCAGGCCGGGCCCTCCGCCGCGCTCTTCTCGATGCCGAGGAACCCGTTGGCGTCGAGGCGCAGGGCCCCCGAGCCGAGGTCGGCCAGGGAGTGCAGCGCGTCGCCGATCGTCAGGCGCATGCCCGCGAACGACGGGTCGAGCCAGTTGATCGAGGGCTGGCCCTCCTTGAAGTAGTGCAGGTACACCCAGCGGCGCTCGATGCCGTCGACGCCGGCTACCGCGGCCGTCGCGCTCCAGTTGGTCTCCTTGACCCCGGGCGCGTGGAAGATGACGCGCTGCAGGCGCCCGATGATGTAGCCGGCCTTCTCGAGGCGCTCCTCGGTGCCGGCGTCGAGGTTGATCGAGTCGCGGCCGGCCGGGACGTCGGGCAGGTAGTGCCAGTCGTCGGGCTCGATCTCGACCATGTGGTAGATGCCCGGGTAGTCGGCGAAGCCCATCTCGGCGAGCCGGAAGTCCGCGCCCTTGCCGGTGTGGCCGGGCACGACGTCGTCGATGATGGTGCCGCCGTAGAAGGTCGCCATCCCGCACATCGCCCGGAACTCCTGCTCGGAGCCGAACGCGGGGTCGATCACCGTGGAGATGCGGTCGAAGTGCCCGTCGACGCTGGGCGTGTGCCCCCAGCCGGAGATGCCGCCGGCGCGCTTGACGGGGCCGGTGTGCACGGCCTCGATGCCGATGTCGGCGAACGACGACCACAGCTCCTCGTCGCCGAGCGCGGCGAGGAACGACTGGCCGGGACGGGTGATCAGCGACAGCGGGTACGCGGTGAACCACACCGACGCGGTGTCGACGGCCAGGCGCGGGTTGGGGTCGGCGTAGGGGTTCTGCCACATCGAGCCCTGCCCGGAGAACTGGCGGGCGATCGTGTTGGCGTCGGTGAGCATCGACTCCGAGAGCAGCCACGAGACGTACGTCGGGTTGGTGCCCACCGGCTCGCCGTCCCGCGCGCTGGACCGGCGCTCGAAGGGTGAGCGGACGCGGGCCCGGTGGCGCAGCGCCCGCGGACGGGCGGGGTGGAGGTGCTCCGCGTAGGTGATCTCACCGGGTTCGTGGACCACCTCGTCGTCGGTCGACGGGTCGTCCGCATCGTCGGACCGGGCGTCCACACGCACTCCTTCTCCACCGCGGCCAGCAGGACAGGCCGACCATCGTCACACGAGGCGGGCGCGCCGCCGACGAGGGCTCGCTGTGCGCCGCGCCCCCGTCCGTGTCACGCGGCTGTCGTGCGGTGGTCAGGCCATCGCGGCGCCGTCGGGCACCTCGTCGACGAGGTCGGAGAGGCCGGTGAGATCGAGGACCCGACCGGCCACGCTGCCCCGCCCGGCGCGCAGCCGCAGCCCCGGGGACGTGCCGCGGAACTCGTGGATCGCCTGCACCGCGGAGCTGGAGAACACGGTGACGGCGTCGAGGTCGACGGTGAGCCCACGGGCGCCGCCGCGGGCGGCGGCCAGCAGCCCGTGGCTGAAGCGCTCGACGGTCCCGGTGTCGATCGGCCCGGCCACGGCGAGCACGCCGGGCTCCGGGCCCGCGGTGGTGAGCTCGCGGTCGAGGCCGCGCACGCCCGAGACCGCGGCCTCGTCGTCGTAGCTGCCTACCGAGACCTCGCGGTGCACCGGCGCCACCATGGTCACCATCGTGCCGGTGGGTCCGGACGTGACGTCCACGTGCTCCACGAGCCCGCGCATCATCATCAGGCCGCGCCCGCGGCCGCCCGGGTCGTCGGGCGCCGGGAGCCAGCGCCCCGTGTCGGCCACCGTCACGTGCATCCGGCCCTCGTCGTCGAGCACCGCCCGGACGCGGGCGCCGATGCCGTCGTCGGGCGGCTCCGGGTAGGCGTGCTCGATGGCGTTGGTGACGGCCTCACCCACCGCGTGCACCAGCGCCATCGCGTCGTCCTCGCCGACGCCGGCGGTCTCCAGCCAGGCCCCTACCGCGCGGCGCATCCGTCCGAGGCGCCCGGGATCGGGGGCGACCTGGGCGCGCGGCGTGACGGCCGAGCGGTGCCCCGGCGGCCAACCGGCGTGGTCGGACGGCCACACCCCTTCCCGGGCCTGGTGCCGAACAGCCCGACGCCCTCGACCCGGACCGGCACCCGGCCCCGGCCGAAACCGAGCAGGACGTCAGGTGCCCCTCGAGCAGGCGCATCTCGTCCGACGCCGGCTCCGTGTTGAAGTCGCCGACGACCACGGGCGGTAGGTCGGTCGCGTCCGCCGTCGCCACGTGCCGGGCGAGGGCCCGGACCTGTGCGACGCTGCGCGGACGCGGTGAGCGACGGCGTGAGGTGGGTCGTCACGCACCGCAGGGAGCCGGCCGGGGTGTCGGCCACGACGCTGAGCAGCACCTGCGCCTCCCCGCCCGCCGGCAGGACCTCGGTGTGGACCTCGCGCAGCGGCCAGCGGCTGAGCACCGCGTTGCCGAGGCCGTAGCGGGTGTCGCCGAGCCGGTCGGTCCAGTGCGAGGCGTCGGGGACGGGCACGAAGGTGACGTGACGGTCGAGCTCGGCGACGAGCCCGCCCGCCAGGTCCTGCCCGCCGAGCGACCACACCTCCTGCAGCCCGACGACGTCGGCGTCCAGCTCACGCAGCACCGCGGTGATCGCGGGGCGGCGGCGCTCGGGGTCGCCGAAGCGCCACCACAGGTTCCAGGTGGCGACGCGGATCGCGGTCATCGGGACGGGGCCCACGCCAGCAGTCGCCACAGCGCCCGTTGCGGACGGTCGGGCAGCCCGGCCACGGTGAACGACCAGTCGTGCTCGGCGTTGATCCGGGCCAGCTCGCGCAGCGGCGGCCCGCCCGTCGCGGCTGCCATCGCCCGCAGCTGCGCCTGCAGCGGGCCCGCCGGGGTCTCGACCGTCCGCAGACGGACCGGCTCGTCGAAGGGGTTGGCGAACGCGTGCGTCGTCCCCGGCAGGACGCTCACCGTCTCGCCGGGCTGCACCAGGTGCCTCTCGCGGCCGAGGCGGACCAGCAGCAGCCCGGACTCGACGGTGAAGACCTCGCGCTCGCAGCGGTGCCGATGGGCGGGCGGGCCGGCGTGCCGCGGCGGCACGACGGCGGTGAACACGAAGTCGGGCTCGGAGGTCTCGACGGTGATGACCTGCCCGTCCGCGAACTCGATGGTCATCGCGCCCCCCGCCCCGGGCGCAGCGCCATCCAGCCGGCGCTGCGCGCGACGACCTCCTTGAACGACGCCGACGCCCGCCCGGTGAGCACGCGGTCCAGCGGCCGGTCGTCGGCGGCGGTGAACTGGGTGACGCCGTCGACGCGCCCGAGCCCGACGTTCTGCCAGACGTAGCGCAGGCGGATCGGCCGGGGCTCGCCGCCGCGCAGCGTCCGTGCCAGGGAGGTGCCGGCGTGGACGCCCATCGGGAGCCCGGTCTGGCACGACATCCGCGACGAGGCGCCCCCCGGGCCGGGCGCCGCGGCGGCGTCACCGGCCACGTGGATCCCCGGGTGCCCGGCGGGCTGGAGCAGGTCGTCGACCACGATCCGACCGCGGTCGTCCACCGCGAGTCCGGCCTCGCGGAGCAGGTCCGGGGCGCGGAAGCCGGCGGCCCAGACGGTGAGGTCGGAGGGGAGGTGCTCGCTGTCGAGAGACACCGCGTCCGCGCCGACCCCGAGCACCCGGCGGTCCTCGTGCACCGTGACCCCGCGCGCCCGCAGGGACCGACGCAGGTGGTCGCGCCCGCGGGACGAGAGGCCGTCGCCCAGGGCACCGGCGGTCACGAGCGCGACCTCGAGCGACGGCCGGCTCTCGGCGAGCTCCGCCGCGGTCTCCATCCCGGTGAGGCCACCGCCCACGACCGTCACCCGCCGCACCGTGCCGGAGTCGAGGCGCGCGGCGATCGCCGTCGCGCCCGGCAGCCCGGCCACCGGCAGCGCGTGTTCCGCGGCGCCCGGGACGCCGTGGAAATCGGGTCCGCTGCCCACCGCGAGCACGAGGTCGTCGTAGTCGATCAGCCCGTCCTCGACCTCGACGGTCCGCGCCGCCGGGTCCACCGCCGCGACTCGGCCCCTCACCAGCCCCACCCCGGAGGCGGCGAACAGCGGCCCCAGCGGGCGGTCGCGTAGGCGCTGCCCCGCCGCGTGCTGGTGGAGTCGGATGCGCTCGACGAACCGGTCGTGCTCGGTGACGACGGTGACGGGGAAGCGGGCGGGGTCGAGCCGGCGCGCGAGCCGCAGCGCCGCCGCGCCCCCGGCGTACCCCGCACCCACGACGACGATCCGGTGGACCATCAGCACTCCGTCCCCGCCATGACGCGCGCGTCTCGCCGCAGCCCCACGGCGGTGACGACGGCTCCGGCCAGCGGCAGCGCGACGACCCCGATCACGCCGAGGTGCACCGCCCCCGACGCGGCGTCGACGCCCGCCTCCCCGATCGTGCCCCCGCCGAGGCTCCCGGTCACGAGGGCGGCGACGACGGCGAGCCCGAGACCGCCGCTCAGCTGCAGGGCCGTGTTGTTCAGGCCCGCCGCCGTGACGTGGTCGGCCTCGTCGACCTCGACGATGCCGCCCAGCGTCGCGGCGGGGTAGGCGATCCCCATGCCGAGCCCGAACGAGACGACCGTCGCCACCACGGTCACCCAGGTCGCGGTCGCCGGGGTCATCGCGAACAGCAGCGCGTTGCCCGCGGCCACGACGAGCAGCGCGCCCGGGTAGACCACGGGCAGCCCGAACCGGTCGAGCAGGCGGGCGGCGAGGAACTGCCCGACCACGGCGGACAGGACCGCGCCGGGCAGGAGCACCAGCGCGGTGGTCCACGGCGAGCGCCCCAGGACGTCCTGGTGGTAGACGGTCACCAGGTAGGACACCCCGAACGGTGCCGCGAGCACCGTCAGCGCCGCCGCGTCGCTGACCATCGCGCGGCGTCGCCGCAGCAGGCGGGGCGGCAGCAGCGGATCGTGACGGCGGCGCTCGGCGAGCAGGAACGCGGCGAGCAGCACCGCCGCGACGGCGACCGGCGCGCCCACGGTCAGCAGGCTCGCCGCCGGCGTGCCGGCCAGGGTGATGCCGAGGACGACCAGCACGCTCGCGGCCGTGATCGCGGTGGCGCCGGTCAGGTCGAGGCCCCGCCGCGTCGTCGACGTCCGGCGCGGGACGACGATCGCAGCCGTCACCAGGACGGCGGCGACGACCGGCACCTTGGCGAGGAAGATCCAGCGCCACGAGAGGCCGTCGGTGAGGACGCCGCCGAGCACGAGGCCGGCGGAGAACCCGCTCGACGCCGCGACCGCGAACGCGGCGAACGCCCGCGTGCGCGCCGGGCCGTCGGGGAACGCGCCGGCGAGCACCGCTGAGCCGATCTTCGCCTGGTCGATGATCTCCCGCCCGGGCGACCTCGGCCCGGTGCGCGCGACGGTCCGCGAGCTCGCCGGGGCGCAGGGATGGACACGGGTGTGAGTGCGTGTCAGAGCCCCAGCTGGCCCTCCGCGTTGTAGCCCTGCGCGAGGACCCGGCCGTCGGGGCGCAGGACGAGGATGTGCTGGTCGCCGTTGGCCACCATCGCCGCGCCCGCGGGCCCGACGGCCGACCCCACGGGCATCTCCCGCACCGGGGTGAGTGCGCAGCCGGGGCCGCGGGCGGCGGCCACGAGCCCCCGGAGCCGGCCCGTCACTCCCACCGAACCGTCGCGCCCGACGAACACCGTGCCGCTGCGGTTCGACGCGACCCGGCGACCGGGACGGGTACGGGGACGCGCGTCGGGGTGACGGCGTTGCCGGGGGCGTCGGACGATCGCCCGCCGGACCAGCCCCAGACGCCGCCGTCGACGTCGATCGCGAGGGTGGTCACGGACTCGTGCGCCGGACACCGCGACGATCGGGGGCAGCCCGTCGATGCGGACCGGCTCCGGCCGGCACGGGTAGTCGCGGCCGTAGGAGGGTCTGCCCGAGCAGGTCGCGGTGGCCAGGGGCGGCGGCACCTCGCCCCACCGCCAGACGCGTCCCTCCCGGTCGACCGCGACGGTGTGCGCGAGCCCCGTCGCGAGGGCCACGGCGGGCGGCAGGCCCTCGACCGGCGACGGCGTCCGGCGGCACGGGATGCGCACCCCGGACGCCGCCTCGCAGCTCCCGACGGCCCGCGCTCCCGGCGGGTGGTGGTCGGAGCCCCAGCGCCACACCGCGCCGTCGGCGAGGAGGGCGGCCTGGTGGTCGTCGGCCGAGGCGATGGCCGAGGCGATGGCGGTGGCCGGACCCGGCAGCGGGACGGCGGCGGGCGTGGTGCGGCACGGGGCGTAGCCGGAGGGCGAGCGCCCCGAGCAGTCCTCCTCGGGCGCCGGGCCCCGCGCCCGCCCTCGGTGTCGCCCCACGCCAGCACGCGGCCGTCGCCCGTCAGCGCCAGCGAGTGGTTGCCGGCGTCGACGGCGACGACGCCGGTGAGGTTCCGGATCTCCTCGAACGTCTCCCGCGACCGGGGCCCCACGTCGCAGCCCGCGACGAGAAGGAGCAGGCCCACCACCAGCCCGATCCCGAGGCGCGTGCCCACGATCGGGAACCTAGACGAGGGTGACCGTGTCCCCGCGCCGCACGGTGCCGCCGCGCACCACCTCCGCGTACACGCCGGCGCAGGGGAGCACCCCGAACCCCGGGACGTCGACGCGGTTGCCGGACAGCAGCGGCCGCAGCGCCTCGGGCGCCCGGGGCAGGTCGCCGTGCTCGAGCGTCGGCACCGAGCAGCGCGGCGTCGGCAGCACGATCCGCAGCGTCGCCTCGCCGACGGTGAGCTCCCGGCCGACCCAGTCGGTCTCGGCGAAGGGTGCGGTGTCGGACTCGACGACGAGGTTCGGCCGGTACCGCTGCGCGTCCATGCCCAGGTGCTCGAGGGTCGCGGTGGTGATCAGGTGGACCGGTGCGTAGTCGACGAACGTGTCCGCGGCGCTGCCCATCGAGATCTCCAGCGTGGGCGCCGCGACCTCGTGCTCGACGCCGTGCTCGAGCACGTCCTCCGGGTCGGGCCGCTCCACCTCCGCGCCGCCCGGGCGCGCGGCGGCGATCGTCACGACGCGGCCCAGGTCGGCCGCGAGCTCGTCCGGCAGCCGGGGGTCGTCGACGTCGAGCGTGTGGCCGTCGGGAGCGGTGACGCGCACGCGGTCGTCCTCCACCGACGCCGTGTACTGGAGCAGCCGGCGCCACAGGCGCGGGTGCTTCGCCGTGGCGACGAGCCCGGTGGTGGCGTCGAGCAGCCCGTACCGGCGGTCGAGCGGGAGCCCCGCGGTCGCGAGCAGAGCCTCCTCGAGCGGCTGGCCGAGCATCGACTTCACGGGGTAGCGGGTCAGCGTCGACACGCGCACGGTGATGGCTCCTGGAGGGTGCGGGGGAGGGGCGTCACGAGGATTCACCGCGGCCGAGCGCCTCGTCCAGCACCCGGACGGCCTTGGGCCCGACGCCGTGCAGGCCGAGCAGCTCCTCCCGCGGCATCGCCGCGATCTGCGCGAGGGTGGTGACGCCGGCGTCGGCCAGCGCGCGGGTGGCCGGGCGGCCGATCGCCCGCGGCAGGTCGCCCACCTCGCCCGGGCGCTCCGTCGCCGCGGCGGCCGCGGTCCCGGCGAGCTCCTGGGGTGCCCGGAAGGCCCAGGCGCGGCGGGCCCAGTGGTTGAGCTGCTGCCCGTCGATCCCCTCCAGGACCAGCGTCGCGCCGCCGGGCGCGGGCTCGGCCGCCGGGTGCGCCGCGGTGATCGCGTCGACGTCGGGGGCCGACAGGTGCAGGCGCACGCGGCTCCCGTCGAGCACCGCGAACGGACGTCCGTCGACGGTGAACGTGGTCCGACCCTCGTCGTCCGTGGTCTCCTCGGCGCGGACCTGGCCCAGGGCCTTGCGCAGCTGGCGCACCGTCGTCATGGCCATCACCTCGGATCGGACAGTAGCCAGCACCCCCGACGACGCGCGGCCGTGCGGGGGGCGGCGATCTCGTCGGTGGGGTCGCCGGCGCGTTAGGGTCCGGAGATGAAGGCGATGTACTCGGTCGATGAGCAGCCGGTTCCCGGACACCCGCTGGCCAAGGGGGCGTCGCCGGCGGCCATCCGCGTCGTGCTGTCGCCCGAGGACCAGGCGGAGTTCGACGCGGCCTACGCGCAGGCGCTGGACGACGCGAAGGCCAGCGGCGACCTCGTCGAGCTCTTCACGGTGCTCGACCGATGGCGGCGGGTCGCGGCGCTGACGTCAGACCCCGAGGTGTTCCGCCGGGTGGCGCTCCGCGCGGCCATGCGGCAGACCACGGACGCCGGTCCCGGCGACGATCCGGTGGCGGCGGCGCAGGCCCTTCCCGACCTCTAGACCACGTGGTCCTCGCGGGTCGAGGGCACGAACAGCTCGTCGGGCTCGAGACGGCACGCGGTGAGCCCCTGCTCGTGGGCGTAGCGCAGGAACGTCGCGAGCACCGCCCGATCGGCCTCGAGGCCGTAGGGCCAGAAGTCGCGACCGAGCAGCCCGCGCACGCGCTCGATCTCGTCGTAGAGGCACGGGAGCATCGTCGGGTTCGCGGCGACCTCGTCGAAGCGGTCCTCGGTGACGGCCTTCGCCCGCCCGAACGCGTCGTGCAGCGAGCGCGCGAGCCACGGGTGCCGGGCGTGGACGTCCGCCCGTAGCACCACCACGTGCATGATCGGGAAGATCCCGGTCACGGCGGCGTACTGCTCCTCGGCGGCCCGGGGATCGGCGAACAGCCGGGGGACCTCGGGGCGTCCCTCGCGCAGCGGGCGCGGGGTGCGCGGCGTGTAGAGCGCGTCGATCTCGCCGGTGACCAGCATGTCCGCGAGCGTGCCCCAGCAGGCGAGGGAGATCGGGACGCGGGTCATCGGGTGGGCGGTGGCTCGAGGCCCGGGGGCAGGCCGTACAGGGGGTCCTGGATCACGTCGATCACCGCCGGTCGGTCCTGGGCCAGCGCCGCGGCGAGGGCCTGCGCCAGCTCGTCGTCGCGCTCGACGCGCACTCCGAAGCCGCCCAGCGACGTCGCGAACCCGGCCAGGTCGGCGTTGCCGTAGAACACCCCGAGGTAGCGGCCCTCGTACGCGAGGCGCTGGCGGTCGCGGGTGTTGCCGTAGGCGTTGTTGTTCATCACGACGTTGATCACCGGGATGTCCTCGCGCACGCAGGTCTCGAGGTCCTGGGCGACCATCCAGAAGCTGCCGTCCCCGCTGACGCAGACCACGCGCTCGCGGGGGCGTGCCAGCGACACACCCATCGCCGCCGGCAGCCCCCAGCCCATCGCGCCGCCGGCCGACCCGAGGAAACGCCCCGGCACCGGCAGCGGCAGGTAGCGGTGGGTCCACGGCCCGAAGCTCGGCGCGTCCTGGACGAGCAGCACGTCGTCGCGGGCCGCGAGCGGGGCCAGCGCGGCGAGGGCGGCTCGGCTGCTCACCCCGCCGCGCGGGTCGTCGGCGTCGAGCACCGGCGAGGCCGGCGACGCGGCGCCGGCGTACTCGGCGCGCAGCGCTTCCCGGCGCCTCACCCGGTCCTCGGACGGGGCGTCCAGCGCCGCGGTCAGCGCCCGCGCGGCGGCCGCGGCGTCGGCGACGAGGCCCACCGCGGGCACGTACACGCGCCCGAGCTCCACGGGGTCGACGTCGACGTGGACGAGCCGCACGTCGTCGGCCAGGAGGGTCCAGCGCCGCGTGCTGAACTCGGAGAACCGGCAGCCCAGCGCGACGACGACGTCGGCGTCGTGCACCGCCCGCCAGGTGACGTCGTGGACGCCGTAGCCGAGCCCGCCGAGGTAGGCCGGGTGGTCGTGGGGCACCGCCCCCTGCCGCAGCCAGGTGGTCACCAGCGGGGCGCCGGCCCGGTCGGCGAGCGCGGTCACCGCGTCCGGCGCGCCCGCGGCCCCGCCGCCGACGATCAGCGCCGGACGGCGGGCCGCGGCGAGCAGCGCGGCCGCCTCCGCGACGCCGTCGGGGTCGGGAGCCGGCCGGTGCGGACGCCAGCGCGGCGCCGGGACGACGGCGGCGTCGACCGGTTCCTGGAGGACGTCGAGGGGCAGCGACACGACGACGGGCCCCGGCCGTCCGGAGACGGCGGTGCGCACCGCGCGCTGCAGCAGCTCGGGGATGCGGTCGGCCCGGCGCACCTCGACCGCCCACTTGCTCATCGGGCGGAAGGTGGCGACGACGTCGGCCTCCTCGAAGGCCCGGCGCTCGACGATCCGGTCGGCGACCTGGCCGACCAGCAGCAGCATCGGCACCGACTCGTCGTAGGCGTTCTGCACCGCGATCGCGGCGTTGGCGGCGCCCGGGCCGCGCGACACCAGGCAGACGCCGAGGCGCCCGCCGCGCGAGAGGCCGTCGGCGAGGAAGCCCGCCACCTGCTCGTGGCGGGTGTGCAGGTAGCGGACGCCGTCGTGGCGGGCGATCGCGTCGATCACCTCCATCACCGTCGTCCCCGGGACGCCGGCGACCAGGTCGACGCCCTCGGCGGCCAGACAGTCGACGACCAGGTCGGCGCCCGGTCGGGGCGGCGGGGACTCCTCGGGCATCGGTCCTCCGGGCTCGAGCGCGGTGACGGTTGACGCGACGCGAGCGTGCCAGACACTCTTCTTCACCGCAGAGAACACTTCTGCTGGAGTCCCGGGAGGCCACGTGTCCATCCACGCCATCGGGATCGTGGGCCTCGTGCTGATCTTCGTGATCGGCACGCTGCGCCCCGTCAACATCGGCGTCCTCGCCCTGATCGCGACGTTCCTCATCGGCACGCTGGTGGCGGGGGAGGACGTCGACGAGCTGCTGTCGGGCTTCCCGCCGGACCTGTTCGTGCTGCTCGTGGGCGTGACGTACCTCTTCGGGCTCGCCACCGTGAACGGCACGCTGGGGTGGGTCGTCGACCGCGCCTGCGGGCTGCTCGGCGACCGGCCGCCCCTGGTCCCGTGGCTGATCTTCCTGTTCGCCGCGATCCCCACCATGGCGGGCGCGCTCGGCCCGGCGGGCGTCGCGATGCTCGCGCCGCTGTGCATGGGGCTCGGCGAGCGCTACGGCATCGACCGCCGGCTCTCGGCCCTGATGGTCATCCACGGCTCGTCGGCCGGGAACTTCTCCCCGCTCAACGGCCTGTCCGTGATCGTCAACCGGGCCGCCTCGGCCAACGGTCTCGAGGTCTCCGCGGCCCAGCTGTTCTTCGGCAACCTCGCCGCGAACCTGGCGCTCGGCGTCGCCGCCTACCTGATCTTCGGTGGCCTGACGCTCGTGCGCGAGAGCCGCACGGGCGCCTCCGGCGGCGCGGGCGTTCCCGAGCCACGACCGGCCGAGGAGCCCGACGGCGGGGGTGGAGGTGCCTCCGTGGGGACGTCCGGCACCGTCACGGCCCCGGCGGCCACCCCGACGCCGGTCGCCGTCACCGAGGCCCCGGAACGCACGGCCCTGCGTCCCGACCAGTGGATCACGCTCACCGTGATCATCGCGGTGGCCGTCGGCGCGCTCGTGTTCGGCGCCGAGATCGGCTTCCTCGCGCTCATCGCCGCGGCCCTGCTGCACCTGGCCTTCCCGCAGCGGGTGGCCGGCGCCGACAAGCGCATCGTGTGGAGCGTCGTCCTGCTGATCTGCGGTGTGGTCACCTACGTCGAGGCGCTCTCGCGCTACGGCACGATCGACGTGGTCGGCGAAGGCATCTCGGGGCTCGGCGTCCCGCTGCTCGTGGCGTTCCTGCTCTGTCTGGTGGGTGCCGCGACCTCGGCGTTCGCGTCGAGCGCGGGGATCCTGGGCGTGCTCATCCCGCTGGCCGCGCCCTTCCTGGCCGCCGGGCAGATCGGGGCGGCGGGCGTGATCGTCGCGCTCGCGGTGTCCGCCACCGTCGTCGACTCCACGCCGTTCTCCTCGGTCGGCGCGCTGACGCTGGCGAACGTGCCCGAGGACGGCAGGCCCCGGGTGTTCCGCACGCTGCTCGGGTGGGGCCTGACGCTCATCGTCGTGGCGCCGGTGGTCACGTGGATCGCGTTCGTGCTGCCGGCCGCGTGACCGGTGCGTGTCCACCCGGTCGGCGCGTCTTCTGCAGAGCAGACAGTCCGTAGGCTCGGCCCATGGAGCGCGCCTCGCCGGCGACGGCCCCCGAGTTCGGGTCGACGCCGCAGTACCCGATCGACTCGGTGGACAACGCGCTCAAGGTCCTGCTGCTCATGGGCGACCAGCCGCGGCTGCGCCTGACCGACGTCAGCCACTACCTCGGCGTCGCCTCCTCGACCGCGCACCGGCTGCTCGCGATGCTGCAGTACCGCGGCTTCGTCCGGCAGGACTCCGCCACGCGCAGCTACGTGCCCGGCCCGTCGCTGGACGGCGTCGCAATGGGGATCCTGCGCCGCCTCGACGTGCGGACCCGCGCGCACCCGGTGCTCGAGAAGCTCAACGCCGACCTCGAGGAGACCGTGCACCTCGGGCGGCTCGAGGGCGACCAGGTGCACTTCATCGACTCCCTGGAGAGCAGCCGGGCGCTGCGCGTCGGGGGCCGGCTGGGCCGGTCGGTGCCGGCGCACTGCACGTCGAACGGCAAGGCCATGCTCGCGACGCTCACCGACGACGAGGTGGCCGTGCTCTACCCGCACGAGCAGCTCGCCCGCATGACCGACCACTCGATCGGCACGCGCACCGAGCTGTTCGCCGCGCTCGCCGCGATCCGCCGGGACGGCTACGCCACCAGCCACGAGGAGAGCGAGGAGGGCGTCGGCTCGATCGCCGTCGCCCTGACCGCCGCCCGCACCCCGCACCACGCGATCAACGCCTCGGGACCCGTGAGCCGCCTCGGCGAGCCGCGCTGGTCCGCGATGCTCGTCGCCGTGCGCGACGCCGCGAGCGAGATCGACGCCCTGCTGCTCTGACGTCGGGTCCCTTGACGGCGCGCGCTCGCGGACCGCACTCTCTCCTCAGAGGAAACGTTGTCTGCGGAGCAGAAGACGGGAGCTCTCCATGAGCGACCACGAGGCCGTGCTCGAGGACGTCCGGCGCGGCATGGTGCCCGCGCACATCTACAACGACGAGGAGCTCTTCGTCCTCGAGAGGGAGCGGGTCTTCGGGCGTTCCTGGATCTTCGTCGCCCACGAGTCCGAGGTCCCCCAGCCCGGCGACTACGTCGTACGCCGGGTCGTCGACGACTCCTTCATCATCAGCCGCGACGAGTCGGGCGTCGTGCGGGCGCTGTTCAACATGTGCCTGCACCGCGGCATGCAGGTCTGCCGCGCCGAGGTGGGCAACGCGTCGCACTTCCGCTGCCCGTACCACGGCTGGTCGTACAAGAACGACGGCCGGCTCGTGGGGCTGCCGTTCCACGGCGAGGCCTACGGCGGCGAGGAGGGGTTCCGCAAGAAGGGCCAGACGCTCCTGCCGGCCCCGTCGCTCGACGTCTACAACGGGCTGATCTTCATCAGCCTCGACGCCCAGGCACCCCCGCTGCGCGAGTACCTCGGCGACTTCGCGTTCTACCTCGACCTCTACACGCAACAGAGCCCCGAGGGCATCGAGCTGGTCGGCCCGCAGCGCTGGCGGGTGAAGGCGAACTGGAAGATCGGCGCCGAGAACTTCGCCGGCGACAGCTACCACACCCCCCACACCCACTCCAGCGTCGTGGAGATCGGCCTCTTCCGGGAGCCGAAGGCCTCCAAGCGCAAGGAGGGCGCGCTGTACTGGGCGGGCAGCGGCGGCGGGACGACCTACAAGCTCCCGCCCGGCACGCTCGACGAGCGCCTGCGCTACGTCGGCTACCCCGACGAGATGATCGCGCGCATGCGCTCGACCTGGAGCGACGCGCAGCTGCGCATGGTGGGCGACGACGGGTTCATGGTCTCGGCGGCGTCGGTGTTCCCCAACCTCAGCCTCGTGCACAACTGGCCGAAGGTGGAGGACACGGAGTCCGATGACGTCGTCCCCTTCATCTCCCTACGCCAGTGGCAGCCGGTCTCGGCCGACGAGACCGAGGTGCTGTCGTGGTTCGCGGTGGACCGCAACGCCCCGGAGCGCTTCACAGAGCTCTCCTACAAGGCCTACCTCATGTGCTTCGGCTCGACCGGCATGTTCGAGCAGGACGACGTCGAGAACTGGGTGTCGATCACGTCGACGGCCGCGGGCTCGATGGCACGGCGCCTGAAGCTGAACAACCGGATGGGCCTGCTCGCCGACGACAAGCCGGTGTCGGCGCCGCTCGCCCACTTCTCCGGGCCGGGCGTCGCCTACGTCGGGTTCGGCGAGTACAACCAGCGCGCCATGCTGCGGGCCTGGGCCGACTGCCTGGAGACCCCCGTCGCCGACCCCGGGTCCGTCGACCTCGGGGGTGTGTCGTGACGCTGCGCTCGCCCGCCCTGGCACGGGCCCCCCGCACCCTCGGGCGCTGCCTGCCCTTCGGCGACCCCCGCCACCTCGAGGCGCACCAGTTCCTCGTCGACGAGGCCGCGCTGCTCGACACCCAGGACTACGACACCTGGTTCTCCCTGCTGACCACCGACATCCGCTACCTCATGCCGGTCCGCGTGACCACCGCGCGCGGCGCCGGGTTCGACACCGCTGCGGGCATGGCGCACTTCGACGAGGACCACTACTCGCTCTCGCGCCGCGTGGCGCGCTTCGCCACCGAGCACGCGTGGACCGAGGACCCGCCGTCGCGCCTGCGCCACCACCTCGGCAACGTCCGGACGTTCGCCGTCGACGGCACCGAGGACGAGGTGATCGTGGAGTCCGCGGTGCTGCTCTTCCGCAGCCGGGGCGACGTCCGCGAGCCGTCGCTGATCTCGGCGGGCCGCGAGGACCTCCTGCGCCGCGACGCGTCCTGCACCGTGCCCTCGGCCGGGCACTGGATGCTCGCCCGCCGCACGATCAGCGTCGACGAGTCCGTGCTGCGGACCCAGAACCTGGCGATCTTCCTGTGAGCGGGGAGGAGATCACGGTCGCCAACGAGTTCGCCGAGATCCGCGTCCGCCGGGTCGAGACGCGCAACGGCGCCCGGCTGATGATCGAGTCCCCGCGCTCGGGGCAGTGGGTGGCGCTGTGCCCGCTGGAGCTCGAGGCGCTGACGTGGCAGTCCGACGAGGTGTTCTCGGCGATGGTCGGGAACCCGTACGGGTCGCTGGACATCGGGCCCGATGACTGACTGGCTCGCCGGCCGGCGCGCGCTTGTCGTCGGCGCCGGCTCCGGCATCGGCCGGGCGGTCGTCGACGCGTTCCGCGGTGAGGGCGCCCGCGTGGCCGTGCTCGAGAAGGACCCCGACAAGGCGGACGCGCTGCGGACCGACGGCGTCCCCGTCGTCACCGGCGACGCCACCACCCGCGAGGACAACGAGCGCGCGGTCGCGGCGACGGTGGAGGCGTTCGGCGGCCTCGACCTGTTCGTCAGCTGCGTCGGGATCTTCGACTTCTACCGCGGGCTCGATGACATCGACGCCGGCGTCCTCGACGCCGCGTTCGACGAGGTGTTCGCGGTGAACGTCAAGAGCCACCTGCACGGGGTGCGGGCCGCCCTGCCCGAGCTGCGCGCGCACCGGGGCTCGGTGGTGCTCACGTCGTCGACCTCGGCGTACTACCCGGGCCGCGGCGGGGTCCTCTACGTGGCCTCGAAGTTCGCCGTCCGCGGGCTGGTGACGAGCCTGGCCCACGAGCTGGCGCCGGAGGTGCGGGTGAACGCCGTCGCCCCGGGCGGCACCGTGCACACCGACCTGCGGGGCGCCGCGAGCCTCGGGCTGGACGGCGAGCGCCTGGACGACGGCCCGGAGCGCGTCGCCGGGATCGCCGCGCGCGTGCCGCTGCAGGTGGCGCTCGCCGGCGAGGACCACGCGTGGAGCTACGTCTTCCTCGCCTCGGAACGGGCCCGGGGCATCACCGGCGACGTCGCGCACCCCGACGGCGGGATGGGAGCCCGGGGATGAGTGACACAGGGATGACGCGCGAGCTCGTCGCCACGGCGTGCCGGGTGCTCGCGCACCGCGGCCTCGCCCCCGGCGTCCTCGGGCACGTCAGCCTGCGCGTCGCGCCCGACCGCCTGCTCGTGCGCTGCCGCGGCCCCCACGAGCGCGGGCTCGCGTTCACGACCGCGCAGGACATCCGGCTCGTCACCCTCGACGGCGAGCCGGGCGCGCCGGGCGAGCTCGACGACGGCTACGCGGTCCCGAACGAGCTGCCCCTGCACACCGAGGTGCTGCGCGCCCGCGCGGGAGTCGAGGCCGTCGTCCACGCCCACCCCGCCGACACCGTCGCCGCCGACCTCGCCGGCCTGGCCCTGCGCCCGATCGTCGGCGCGTTCGACATCCCCGGCGCGCACCTCGCCGCCGGGGGCGTCCCGGTGTACCCGCGGTCGGTGCTCCTGCGGAACCGCGCGCTCGCCGCCGAGATGGTCGCGGCGATGGGCGACCGACCCGTCGTCGTCCTGCGCGGCCACGGCCTCACGGCCACCGGCGCGTCGGTGCCCGAGGCGGTGCTGCGCGCCCGCAGCGTCGACACCCTCGCGGGGCTCATGCTCGCCGTGGCGGGCGCCGGTGGGCTCCCGGTGGACCTGCCGCCCGAGGACCTCGCCGAGCTCCCCGACCTCGGTGGCGGCTTCACCCATGACACCGCCTGGCGCCACGAGGTGGCCAGCCTGCCGGTCAGCCCTCCCGGGGCGCCGACGACGGGGTCACCGGCGGCAGGGTGAGCACCTGCGCGGCGTAGGTCAGGCCCGCGCCGAAGCCGCAGACCAGCGCGAGGTCGCCCGCCCGGACCTCGCCGCCCGTCAGCAGCGCGTGCATCGCCAGCGGCACCGACGCGGCCGAGGTGTTGCCGGTGTCGACCACGTCGCGGGCCACGGCGACGCCGTCGGGCAGGGCCAGCGCGCGCACGATCCCGTCGGTGATCCGGTTGTTGGCCTGGTGGGGCACGAAGGCGTCGAGGTCGTCGACGCCCACCCCGGCGGCGGCGAGGGCCTTCTCCGCGAGCGGCGCGATCTGCGTGCTGGCCCAGCGGAACACCGCGGGCCCCTGCATGCGCAGGCCGGGGACCCCGTCCCCGAGGCCCCGCGCCGCCTCCTGCCAGGTGGGGGAGTGGACGATGAGATCGGCCTGCCCGCCGTCGCTGCCCCAGGCCACGGGACCGATGCCCGGCTCGTCGGCCGGCCCGACGACGACCGCCCCGGCCCCGTCGCCGAAGAGGAACGCGGTGCCGCGGTCCTGCGGGTCGAGCAGGTCGCTCATGCGCTCGACGCCGACGACGAGCACGTGGCGGGCGGTGCCGCCGCGGATGAGCGAGGCCGCCACCTCGAGGCCGTAGCAGAACCCGGAGCACGCGGCGCCGAGGTCGAAGGCCGGCGCGGTCGTCCCGAGCTCGGCGGCGACCCGGGTGGAGACCTGCGGGGACGCCGTGTCGGGCGACATCGTCGCGACGAGGACGGCGTCGAGGGCGGAGGCGGTGAGGCCGGCGGCGGTGAGGGCGTCGGCGGCGGCGGCCGTGGACATGGCCACGACGGTCTCGTCGACCCCGGCGAACCGGCGCGTCCGGATGCCGGAGCGCGCGACCACCCAGTCCGGGTCGACGTCCTCGAGCGGCGCGCAGACCTCGTCGTTGTCCACCGTGCGCCGCGGCCGGTACGCGCCCAGTCCCAGCAGTCGTTCCCCCGTCGTGACGGGGACGGGACGGGCGGCGATGGGGGCTGGCGGCACGAGGGGGACCTCCGCGGGGTGGGGCCACGCCGTGGTGGACGACGCCTCCCTCCACCGTGCAGGTGGTCCGCGGTTACTCGGAAGTCCTACTAATCAGTACGGCGATGTCCATGGTCACAGGCCTGCGAGGTGTAGCCGCATCGGCTGCGTCGCGAAGGCATGCATCGTGTTGTTGAGGTGCCGGGTGGGCTCGTCCGCGACCTCGATCCTTTCGACGCGGGCGGCCAGCGCGGTCAGCAGCGCCTCCGCCTCGAGGCGGGCGACGTGCTGGCCGACGCACTGGTGCAGGCCCATGCCGAAGCCGACGTGGCCCGAGGGGTCGCGGTCGAGGTCGAAGGCGTCGGGGTCGTCCCAGTGCCGGGGGTCGTGGTTGGCCGACCCGAGGAACATCAGGATCTTGGCGCCCTCGGGGACGACGGTGTCGCCGACCGGCACGTCGACCTCGGCGGTGCGGAAGAACGTCTGGACCGGCGACTCCCAGCGGATCGCCTCCTCGAACGCCACCCGCGACAGCGTCGGGTCGGCGCGCAGCCGAGCCCAGGCCCCGGGGTGGGTGGCCATCGCGCGAAGCACGGCCCCGAGCCCGTGGACCGTGGTGTCGACGCCGGCCGAGAGCAGCGAGCGCACCACCAGCGGCGCCTGCTCGGGCGTGATGTCCCCGCGGTCGGCGGCGGCCCAGATCGCGGCGCCGAACCCGTCGTCGGAGAGCACCTCGCGGGCGCACTGCGCGTTGACCCACCCGGCGTGCTCGGCGACGTGCGGCGCGCCCTTCGCCACCAGGTCGTTGGGTGGGCCGAAGGCGTTGAACAGGTGGTCGCCGTAGGGCAGCAGGTGCTCGCGTCCCTCGCGGGGGATGCCGACGGCGTCGGGGAACACGCGCAGCGGGAACGCCTCGGCCAGTGCCGGCATGGCGTCGACCTCGAGGACCGGGCCCGCGCCCGCGAGCAGGGCGTCGACGTGCTCCTCCGCCACGGCGAACCACCGCTCGCGGAGCCGGCGCAGCGCGCGCGGGCCGAGGATCGGCGCGAGCACCCGGCGCGGGGCGTCGTGGTGCGGCGGATCGGCCTCGAGCAGCAGCGACGGCGGACGCCACGGTGCCTCGCGACGGAAGTTCGACAGGCCGACCCCGGCCGACGAGCAGAACCGCTGCCAGTCGACGAGGGCGGCGTGCACGTCGGCGTAGCGGCCCATGCCGTAGAGGTCGTCGTAGCGGGTCAGGGGGACGACGGGCCCCGCGTCGCGCAGCGCCGCCTGGAACGGCAGCGGATCCTCGAGCACCTCGGGGGAGAACGGGTCGACGGCGGCGACCGCGGGCAGGGCGGTGGTGGTCATGAGGCGCTCTCAGAGGTCGAGGACGAGACTGTCGGTGCAGGACCGGGAGACGCACGGGAACATGCAGTCCCCGGCGGCGCGCTCGTGGTCGGCGAGGATCGAGTCGCGGTGGTCGGGCACGCCGCCGAGCACCGTGGTCTCGCAGGTGCCGCAGGTGCCCTTCTCGCAGGACGACAGGGTCGTCGCCCCGGCGTCGCGGGCGGCCGCGAGCACCGAGATCTGCGGGGTCACCGTGACGGTCGTGCCGGTGCGGGTGAGCTCGACGGTGAACGGGGCGTCCCGCACGGGCGCGCCGACCTCGGTGGCGGTGAACCGCTCGGTGCGCAGCCGGTGGGGCGCCCACCCGGCCGCGGCGACCGTCTGCTCGACGGCCGCGAGCAGGGGAGCCGGGCCGCAGCAGTAGACGACGGTGTCGGTGCGCGGCTCGCCGAGCCAGGAGGCCAGCGGCAGCAGTCCCGCCTCGTCCTGGGGCACCACGTGCACGCGGTCGCCGTGCCCAGCGACCTCGTCGAGGAACGCCATCGAGGCGCGGCGGCGGCCGCCGTAGAGCAGCGCCCACTCCGCGCCGATCCGCTCGGCCTGCGTGATCATCGGCAGCAGCGGCGTGATCCCGATGCCGCCGGCGACGAAGACGTAGCGCGCCGAGGGCACCATCGCGAAGTTGTTCCGCGGCCCGCCGAGCGTCACCGGGTCGCCGGCCGCGAGCTCGTCGTGGACGTAGGCCGACCCGCCGCGGCCGTCGACCTCGCGCAGCACCGCGACCCGGTAGCGGTGGGCGTCCCACCGGTCCCCGCACAGCGAGTACTGGCGGGTCTCGCCGTTCGCGAGCGTGACGTCGATGTGGGCGCCGGGCGTCCAGTCCGGCAGCCGGCGCCCGTCCGGCCGCGCCAGCTCCAGGACCGCGACGCCCTCGGCGGCCTGCGCCTTCCCGGTGACGACGAGGCGGTCGACGGCGGTGCTGTCCATACGCCGAGGATGACGAGCCCGCCGCCGTGGCCGGAACGGCGTTCTCATTCAATGAGACGCCGTCCCCTGTGCGCGATTTTCGTGCCCTATAAGGCACGGAATCCGCTCACATGGGTTTCTCGTGGGTGAGCCGGCGCTCGATCTGCCGGGCCCCGGCGGTGAGGACGGGGACGTACCCGCGGGCGTGCTCGTCGTTGGGCACGATCACCGACACCGCCGCCGCGACGTGGCCGGTCTCGTCGCGCACCGGCACCGCGATGCCCGTCGCGTCGACGTGCAGGAAGCCGGGGCAGAGCACGAACCCCTGGCGGCGCACGTCCGCGAGGCGACGCCGCAGCTCGCCGGGGTCGGTGATCGTCATCGGCGTGAAGCGCGCGAGCGTCCCCGCGAGGATGCGCTCCTGGAGGACCTCGGAGCCGTAGGCGAGCAGGACGAGGCCCGACGACGACGCGTGCAGCGGCAGCCGCGCCGCGATCCGGGTGTAGTTGATGACGGCGTGCTCGGCGGAGAGCCGCTCGACGAACAGCACCTCCTCGCCGTCGAGCACCCCGAGCTGCGCGTGGTGACCGACCACCCGCAGGAGGTCCTCGAGCACCGGCATCGCGAGCTCGCGCAGCGAGGACGTCGGCGACGCCCGCGAGCCCAGCTCCCAGAGCCGTGTCCCGACCCGCACGCGGCGGTCCTCGTCGCGGGAGAGCAGGCCGTGCCCGACGAGCTCCGCGATCAGCCGCGACGCCGTCGCCACCGGAAGGTCGGCACGGCGGGCGACCTCGCCGACGGTGAGCACCGGGGATCGCGGGGTGAAGGCCTCGAGGATGCGCACGACGCGCTCGAGCACCGACTCACCGGACCCGGATCGCGCCACGGCGCGACCGTAGGACGTCGACCGCAGCAGGACGTCGACCGCAGCCCGGCGCTGCTCCAGGAGGCCCAACCGCGGCCGGCCGCTTGTCGGACACCACAAGGTCCCGACGCGGAACCTTGGTGTCGGGACCGAGGGATCGTGCGCGCGGGGCTGCCAGGCTGGATTCCGCGTCACTCAGCCGCCCCTCGGTGGTCAGGAAGGACCCGTGTGGACCCCGTCCCGGACACCTCGTGGCCCCGGCCGCGCACTCCCCGGATCTCGGCGCGGGCGAGCTACGCGGCCCACGCCGTCCTCGCCCGCAACGGCGCCTACCGGGCGCTGGCGTCGTTCGTCGAGCGCCACCCCGGTCTCGAGCGGGCGTTCACCCGCGGCGAGCGCGTCAGCAAGGAACGGCTGTTCGGGTGCCGGATGTGCGGGCAGTGCGCCCTGCCCGCCACCGGCTACGCGTGCCCCCAGACCTGCCCGAAGCAGCTGCGCAACGGGCCGTGCGGGGGCGTCTCGCCGGAGGGGCGCTGCGAGGTGCACCCGGAGCTGACCTGCGTCTGGGTGACGGCCTACGAGCGTGCGGAGGCGTCCGGCCACGGCGAGGACATGGACCGCCTGCTGCGTCCGCTGGACCACCGCCGGTGGGGCCGGAGCTCCTGGCTCCACCACTGGCAGGGACGCGACGCCGACCTGTGGACCGCGCCGCGCGAGGACCGGCCCCTGCTGCGCCGCGAGCTCGGGCTGACCCCCCGGTGAACGGCCTGCGCGCCACCCTCGCCGCCGGCCGCTTCGCCGTCACCGCCGAGATCGGGCCGCCCCGGGGCGCCGACGCCGGCGCCGTGGTGGCCAAGGCCGAGATGCTGCGGGGCTGGGTGGACGCCGCGAACGTCACCGACAACCAGGGCGCGCACGTGCGCATGGGCAGCCTCGGCGCGAGCGTCCTGGTCCAGCGCGCCGGCGTCGAGCCGATCATGCAGGTGACCTGCCGCGACCGGAACCGCATGGCGCTGCAGTCCGACCTGCTCTCCGCGGGCGCGCTCGGCATCCCGAACGTCCTGCTGCTGACCGGCGACCACCCGCGCTACGGCGACCACCCCGACGCGATGCCCGTCTTCGACCTCGACGGCGTGCAGCTGACGTGGACCGCCCGGACCCTGCGCGACGAGGGCGAGCTGCTCTCCGGGCGTGAGCTCGCCGGGCGGCCCGGGTGGCTCATCGGGTCGGTGGAGAACCCGTTCGCGCCGCCGGCGTCCTACCGGGCGCGGCGGCTCGCGAAGAAGGTCGCCGCCGGCGCGGAGTTCGCCCAGACCCAGTACGTCTTCGACGTCGACGGGTTCGCCCGCTGGATGGCCGACGTCCGGGACCTCGGGCTCCCGGAGCGCTGCGCGGTGCTCGCGGGCGTCGGCCCGGTCCGGTCCCTGCGCGTGCTCGAGTACCTGCGCACCGGGGTCCCGGGCATCCGCGTCCCCGACCACCTCGAACGCCGGCTGCGCGGCGTCCCGTCCGACCGCGTGGCCGCCGAGGGCATCCGCGTGTGCGTGGAGACGATCGAGGCGCTCCGCGAGATCCCGGGCGTGGCCGGCGTGCACCTCATGGCGTTCGGCTACGAGCGCGGCGTCCCCGACATCCTCGCCGCGGCCGGGTTCTCACCGGACCGCGGGCCCGCCCACGATGCGCCGCCCCGCGCGTTGTCCGCCGTTCCCGGAGAGGGCTGACGCCATGCTGGTGGACCTCCGACCCCACGCGCGCCTGCGCGGCACGACCCCGGTGGACCTCACCACCGCGGTGACCCCGGTGCTCGAGGCGCTCGGCGAGGACGACGCGGACCTGGACCGGGTCCGGGTGGTCTGCGACTGGGTGCAGTACAAGCAGAGCTTCCGCGACGTCGTCGACGTGCGGCCGATCCTGTCGTCCGACGGGACGGGCACCGGCCCGACCCCGACGCCCATCAGCGTGCGCGACGACGACCTCGAGGTGGCTGTCGACCTGCGGCGCAGCGGCGGTGTCGCGCTCAAGGAGCTGACCGCGGCCCGGCTCGGGGCGGACCCCGGCGCGCGCGTGCACCTCGAGGACTGGGGGCCGGGCAGCAGGAGCTGCATCTGGGACTTCAACGCGCTCTACTGGTCGCACCTGCGCCTCTGGGAGGAGGCCACCGGTCACGGCTACGAGCAAGCGCTGCCCGGTGGGGAGAGCGACGCGCGCAACCGTGACGGTGCCCGGGCGCTGATCGACGAGCTCTTCGTTGTGTGGGACGGGCTCGCAGCCTCCGGCGCGTTGCCCGACCAGCTCTACGTCGTCGAGCTCGGCGTGGGCAACGGCAGCCAGGCCAGGGTGTTCCTCGACGAGTTCCGCGCCCGCGACCGGGCCCACGGACGCGGCTACTACCGGCGCCTGCACTACCTGATGTGCGACTACTCCCAGCACGTCCTCGACCTCGCGCGGGCGACCGTCGCCGAGCACCGCGACCACGTCAGCTCGTTCGTCCTCGACGCCACGCGCCCGCGGACCTCGCTCGGCTTCCTGACGGTCAAGGTCTTCCTCCTCTACATCTCCAACGTCTACGACAACCTGCCCACCGACGAGGTCGCCCAGCTCGGCGGCCGGACCTACTGCGTGCAGACCCGAGCACACCTGCCGGCCGCGCCCGCCGCGGAGATCGCCGCGCAGGTGCACGCCGAGCCGTGCGAGCTCCCGGGCCTGGTGCGCAAGCTGCTGCGCCTGGGACCCGAGCTGCTCGTCGACGCCGCGCCCGCCCACGTCCCGGACCTCGCCGCGGCCGTCGACTTCTGGCGCCGTATATGGGCGGAGGTCCGCCTCGAGGAGCGCTACGTCCCGCTCGGAGGGCTCGATCTCTACGCGCTGGCGCCGGGCGTCAGCGGCGAGATGCTGCGCCCGCTGCTGGAGTCCGGCGCCGACCTGCGGATGCACGTCAGTAACGGCGCGCTCGCGAGCTTCGTCGACACCCTCCCGCTGCTGCACCCCTACGGGAAGCTGGTGTGCCACGACCTGTTCGTCACCGAGACCCAGGCCTACCGCACGCACTTCCGTGGGCCCGGGAAGTACGACGGCTCGGTGGTCAACTGGGTCAACGGCCGGTTGCTGGCCCACGTCGCCCGCCGGCGGGGCTTCGACGTGCAGTACGCGCCGTTCGCGCACCGCAGCGGCGGCAACATCGTGACGATGTCGGCGCAGGTGATGGACTGATGGCTGAGCTGATGACTGGCCTGCCGCTGCTGCCGACCACCGTCGTCGGCTCCTACCCCGTGCCGGAGTGGATGGAGCGGCTGACCAGCGACTACTACCGCGGGCGCATGAGCCGCGCCCAGCTCGACGACCTGCACGAGACCGCGATCAAGGCCGCGCTGCGCGACCAGGAGAACGCGGGCGTCGACATCGTCTCCGACGGCGAGCTGCGCCGGGACAACGACATCGACTACCTCCTCGCCCGCCTGCCCGGGGTCGAGCTCGCCGAGACGGTCAAGGACTTCGCCTCCGACTACTACGACGTCACCGTCCCGCGCGTGTTCCCCGACACCGACCCCGCCGGGCCGATGCTCGGCCTCGCCGCCGACCTCGCGTTCACCCGCGCCCAGACCGCGGCCCCGGTGAAGTTCTCCTTCACCGGCCCGTTCTCGCTGGCCCGCCGCGCCCGCAACCTCGCCTACGACGACCGTCACGAGCTGGCGCTGGCGATCGCGCGGGTGCTGAACGCCGAGGCCCGCGCGCTCGCCGCGCAGGGCGCAGAGCTCCTGCAGATCGACGAGCCCTTCCTCGCGGGCTACCCCGACGAGGTGCGCGGGGCCATCGAGGCCGTCAACGTGGTCACCGAGGGCGTGGACGCCGGCTGGGCGCTGCACGTCTGTTACGGCAACCGCTACGCCCGCCCGCTGTGGGAGGGGCACTACGACTTCCTGTTCCCGGCCGTGCTCGACGCCCGGGTCGACCAGCTCGTCCTGGAGTTCGCGCGCAAGGGCGATGACGACCTGCCCGTGATCGAGAAGTTCGGCTGGGACCGCGCGATCGGCCTGGGGGTCATCGATGTCAAGAGCGCCGAGATCGAGACGCCCGACCTCGTCGCCACCCGCATCCGCCGGGCCCTCGACCTCGTGCCCGCCGACCGGCTCGTGATCAACCCCGACTGCGGGCTCCGGCACCTCACCGGCCCCGTCGCCCGCGCGAAGCTCGCGGTGATGGTGCAGGGGGCGGCGCTGGTGCGCGCCGAGCTCCAGCGCTGACGCTCGGGCGGGAGCGCTGGTACGCATCCGGCATGGACTTCAGCGACTCCGAGGACCACCGGCTGATCCGGGAGGCCGTTCGCGACGTCTGCGCCCGTTTCGACGACGACTACTGGGCGGGGTGCGAGAGCACGCACACGTTCCCGTGGGCGTTCTACGACGCGATGGCGGCGGGCGGGTGGGTCGGGATCGCCGTGCCCGAGTCCTACGGCGGCGGGGGTCAGGGCATCGAGGCCGCGTCGATCGTGCTGGAGGAGGTCGCCGCGTCCGGGGCCTGCATGAACGGTGCGAGCGCGATCCATATGTCGATCTTCGGTATGCACCCGGTGGTGCGGCACGGCAGCGAGGCGATGCGCCGGCGCTACCTGCCACGCATCGCGACCGGCGACCTCCACGTCGCGTTCGGCGTCACCGAGCCCGACGCCGGGCTCGACACCACGGCCATCAGCACCCGGGCCGTGCGCGACGGGGAGGTCTACCGGGTCACCGGTCGCAAGGTGTGGACCTCGAAGGCGCTGGAGTCGGAGAAGGTGCTGCTGCTGGTGCGCACCACGCCGGCCGCGGAGTGCGCGACGCGCACCGAGGGCCTGAGCCTGCTGCTGGCGGACCTGCAGGACCAGGCGGTGACGATCACGCCGATCCCGAAGATGGGTCGCAACGCGGTCGCGTCCTGCGAGGTCTCCTACGACGGGCTCGAGGTGTCGGCCGACGACCTGGTGGGGGAGGAGGGCCGCGGGTTCCGCTACCTGCTCGACGGCCTCAACGCCGAGCGCGTGCTCATCGCCGCCGAGGCGCTGGGCACCGGGAGGGCGGCGCTGCGGCGTGCGGTGGCCTACGCGAAGGAGCGCCGGGTGTTCGGGCGCAGCATCGGTGCGAACCAGGCGGTGGCGCACCCGCTGGCCGAGGCCCACGCCCGCCTGCGCGCCGCCGGGCTCGTGGTGCGGGAGGCGGCGTGGATCGTCGATCGCGGCGAGCCCGCCGGCGAGGCGGCGAACACCGCGAAGTTCGTCGCTGCGGAGGCCGGCTTCTTCGCCGCCGACACCGCGGTGCAGACCCACGGCGGCTTCGGGTACGCGCAGGAGTTCCACGTCGAGCGCTACTTCCGCGAGGCGCGCCTGCAGCGCCTGGCGCCGCTGCCCCAGGCCATGGCGCTGAACTACCTGGCGCAGTCGGTGCTCGGGCTCGAGCGCTCCTACTGATGCCCGATCTGGACCTGAGCCGCCACCTCCGCCCCGGGGACGGGGTGTGGTGGAGCCAGGCGGGCGCCGAGGCGACGCCGCTGGTGGACGCGCTGCTCGACGCGCTCCCCGCGATCGGGCCGGTGCGGGCGTTCTGCGGTCTCACGGTCAACCCCCGGCTGCGCACGCCCCCCGACGAGCTGTCGCTGACCTCGTACGGTGCGCTGGGGGAGCTGCGCCACACCGACCGTCTCCAGGTGGTCCCCGCCCACTACTCGGCGCTGCCGCGGCTGTTCGCCGAGCGCCTGCTGCCCGGCGACGTCGGGCTCGTCCAGGTCGCGCCGCCGGACCGCGACGGCCTGTGCTCGCTCGGCATCGGCGCGGACTACGCCGCCGACGCGGTCGCGCACAGCCGGGTGCTGCTCGCGGAGATCAACGAGCGGATGCCCCGCACCACGGGCACGCCGGGCATCCCGCGCGAGCGCTTCGCCGCCGTGATCGAGACCGACCGCCCGCTCGCCCCGGTGCCCGACCGTGCGCCGGACGCGGTCGACGAGGCGATCGCGGCGCACGTCGCCGGCCTGGTCGACGACGGGGACACGGTGCAGATCGGGGTGGGCGCCCTGCCGACGGCGATCCTCGCAGGGCTCTCCGGGCACCGTGACCTCGGCTTCCACGCCGGCATGCTCACCGACGGCGTGCGCCGCCTGGTCGAGGGCGGCGTGATCACCGGGGCGCGCAAGGAGATCGACCGCGGGGTGCTGGTGACCGGCCTCGCCGTCGGCGGTTCCGCGCTCTACGACCGGGTCCCGGTCATGCCGGTCGTCCTCCGGCCCGCGAGCTACACCCACGCCCCGGAGGTGCTCGCCCGGCTGCGGCGCCTCGTCTCGATCAACTCCGCGCTGGAGGTCGACCTCACCGGCCAGGTCGGCGCCGAGTCCGTGCACGGCCGCGCGCTCGGAGCGGTCGGCGGCCAGGCCGACTTCTCCGGCGCCGCGGCGCGCACCGGTGCCCGGTCGATCATCGCCCTGCGCGCCACCGTCGGCGGGCGCTCCACGGTCGTCGCGGGCCTGTCCGGGCCCGTGACCACCGCTCGCGCCGATGTCGACGTCGTGGTCACCGAGCACGGCGTCGCCCACCTGCGCGGGGTCCCGCTCGGCGAACGGGCCGCGCGCCTGGTCGCGATCGCGGCCCCCGAGCACCGTGATCAGCTGAGACGTGGCCTGTCTCAATCCCGGACAGTTCACGGAGAAGGTCCCTGAACCTGCCTATGGTCGCGGCAGTCGAGGAAAGGGGACCTGGGTGCCGGACACGGGTGAGCAGCTCCGCGGGTCGGAGCGGGCGGTGCTGTCGAGGTACCTGGTCGAGCGCTACGCCGCCGGCGAGAGCCTCATGCGCCTCGCGCAGGACACCGGCCGCAGCTTCGGCCACGTCCGGCGGCTCCTCATGGACGCCGGCGTCACCATGCGCCCCCGCGGCGGCAGCCGCCCCCGCACCACCTGAGTGCCCCTACGTAGGTCTGCGTATCGCTGACGGTCCCGCGCCGGTGGGACGCTGCTCGGTCCAGGCGACCGGGCAGGAGGGGCGACATGACGGACCGGGCGAAGACCTTCGAACGCTTCGGCGAGGTGTGGGAGACGGGCGACGTGGACGTCGTCGACGAGCTGCTGCCCGCCGACGTCGTTTACCACCTGGCCCCGTTCCCCGACATGGACCGGGCCGGCCTGAAGCAGTTCATGTCCGCCTTCCACGACGCCTTCCCGGACTTCTCGCTCACGGTCCAGGACGCGTTCGAGGCCGACGACCGCAGCGCCCACCGCTGGTCGTGCCGCGGGACGCTCACCGGCGACTCGGGGCTCCTCCCGGGGCCGCCCACGGGTGCGGCCACGGACGCCACCGGCTGTCACGTCATCTCCTGGCGGGACGGTGCACCGACCGAGGTCTGGCACCACGGCGACTGGCTCGGGTGGCTGCAGAAGGCGGGCGTCGTCCCGGCGCTCGGCTGAGGGACCTCGCCCGGAATATCGTAGGCACTTCAACACTTGTAGCTGCTATCAGTACGAGTGATGGGGTGACGAGAATGACCGAGCTGCTGCTGGTCCCCGTCGACGACAACGTGATCTTCCCGGGCATGACCGTCGTGGTCCCGGCCGCCGAGGTCGGCGCCGAGGAGGGCGAGCAGGTCCTGCTCGTCCCGCGCCACGAGGGTCGTTTCGCTGCCGTGGGCACGGTCGCCGACGTCACGGGCCGCACCCGACTCCCGAACGGCGTGACCGCCGTGCAGCTCACCGGAGCGCACCGCGGCAGGGCCGGCACGGGCAACACCGACGAAGCGGGCCACCTGCGCGTCGACGTGACGCCGCACGAGGACAGCACGGACCGCGACGGCCGGATCCGCGAACTGGAGAGCACGTACCGCGTGGTGGTCGAGGAGGTCCTCGAGCTGCGCGGCGACGACGGCCGCGTGGCGACGTTCCTGCGCGGCATCGACGAGCCCGGCGCGCTGGCGGACACCGCCGGCTGGGCGCCCGAGACCCCCTACGACGAGAAGGTGTCCCTGCTCGAGACGCTCGACGTGCGCGAGCGCCTGGAGCTGGCCCTGCGCCTGCAGCGCGAGCGGCTCGCCGAGCTGCAGGTGCGCAAGACGCTGCGCGAGGACGTCGAGTCCGGCGCGGCGAAGCAGCAGCGCGAGTACGTGCTGCGTCGCCAGCTGGAGTCCATCCGCAAGGAGCTGGGCGAGGGCGACGAGTCCGGCGGGGGTGACGACTACCGCGCCAAGATCGCCGAGGCCGGCATGCCCGACCACGTGCGCGAGCAGGCCGAGCGCGAGCTGGCCCGCCTCGAGCGCAGCGGCGAGCAGTCCGGCGAGTCCTCGATGATCCGGACCTACCTCGACTGGCTGCTGGCCCTGCCGTGGTCGAAGGTCTCCGACGAGCAGCTCGACCCGGCCGCGGCCCGCACCGTGCTCGACGCCGACCACACCGGCCTCGAGGACGTCAAGGACCGCATCGTCGAGTACCTGGCCGTCCGCAAGCTGCGCCGTGATCGCGGCGTCGAGGGCGACAAGCTCGGGTCTCATTCTGGGCCAGGCACGATCCTGACGCTGGTCGGGCCTCCGGGCACCGGCAAGACGTCGATCGGCGAATCGGTCGCGCGGGCCATGAACCGCGAGTTCGTCCGGATGTCGCTCGGCGGCGTCCGCGACGAGGCCGAGATCCGTGGTCACCGCCGCACCTATGTCGGTGCCCTCCCGGGGCGCCTGGTGCGGGCACTGCGCGACGCGGGCACGATGAACCCGGTGATCCTGCTCGACGAGGTGGACAAGGTCGGCGCCGACTGGCGCGGCGACCCGTCCGCCGCGCTGCTCGAGGTGCTCGACCCGGCGCAGAACCACGCGTTCCGCGACCACTACCTCGACGTCGAGATCGACCTCTCGCAGGTCGTGTTCCTGGCGACGGCCAACCAGCTGGACACCATCCCGGGTCCGCTGCTCGACCGCATGGAGGTCATCTCCTTCGACGGCTACACCGTCGAGGAGAAGGTCGCCATCGCCCGGGACCACCTGCTGCCGCGGCAGATCACGAGCGCCGGCCTCACGGTCGACGACGTGTCCGCCGACGAGTCGGCCCTGCGCCTCGTGGTGTCGGAGTACACCCGCGAGTCCGGTGTCCGGCAGCTCGACCGCGCGCTGGGCAAGCTGACCCGCAAGATCGCCACCGAGGTGGCGTCGGGGTCGGACAAGGTCGTCGTCGACACCGAGGTGGTGCGCAAGCACCTCGGACGCCAGAAGGTCTTCACCGAGGCCGTCGAGCGGACCGCGGTGCCCGGCGTCGCGACCGGCATGGCCGTGACCGGCGCGGGCGGCGACGTCCTCTTCATCGAGGCCGCCGGGATGGCGGGCGACGAGGGCCTGATCCTCACCGGCCAGCTCGGTGACGTCATGAAGGAGTCGGCCCGGATCGCCCTCTCGTGGGTGCGCTCGCACGCACCGGAGCTCGGGATCGACGAGAGCGCCTTCGAGGGACGGTCGTTCCACGTGCACGTCCCCGCGGGCGCGACCCCGAAGGACGGTCCGTCGGCCGGCGTCACCATGGCCACGGCGCTGGTGTCGCTGCTGACCGGTCGCCCGGTGCGGCACACCGTCGCCATGACCGGTGAGCTCACGCTGCAGGGCCGGGTCCTGCCGATCGGCGGGGTCAAGCAGAAGGTGCTGGCCGCGCACGCGGCGGGCCTGACGCAGATCGTCGTCCCGGAGCGCAACCGCGCCGACCTCGACGACGTCCCTGCCGACGTGGCCGCGCAGCTGGAGTTCCACCCGTCGATGACGATCAGTGAGGTCCTCGACGTGGCCCTGGAGCCTGTGCCCCAGAGCCTCGAGGTGGCCGCCTGACATGTGCTCACGGGAGCCGGTACCGCCCGAGGTGCGCGCGCTGACGGCACTGCTGGAGCGACGCTGGTCGCTCTCGGTGCTCTACGCCGCGCACCTCGGTGCGGTCCGGTTCTCGGAGTTCGAGCAGGCCCTCGGCCAGGTGCCGCCCGCGACGCTCGCGGCACGCCTGGCCGATCTCGAGGCGGCGGGGCTGCTCGAACGGCGGGTGCTCGACGCGCGTCCGCCGCGCACCGAGTACGCGCTCTCCGCCGAGGGCCGCCGCCTCGCTCCGCTGCTGGAGGCGCTCACGACCTGCAGTCGGGATCGCGGGCCGCGCTGAGGAGCCGGTCTCCCGCGGCGACGGCGTGCGCGAGGCGCAGCGTCGTCGACAGCCAGAGCAGCACGTCGTGCAGGCGCAGGCGGGTCGGACGGGCGTCGCCCGTCGCCGCCGCCACGGCGTCCTCCAGCGCGGCGAACGCGTCGGCGTTGTCCCGCAGGTCCCGGCGCACCACGGCGTCGACGCCGCTGTCGCCCTCCTCGAGGAACGGGAGCAGCGCGCGACGGGTGGTGCGTGTCAGGTGCGGGACGAGCTCGGGGTGCCGGTGGTGCAGGGCGGCCAGGACGTGCGCGGAGTACGCACCCGAGTCCTGCCCGATCCGGCGCAGGTACGCGCCGACGGTGCCGGGCTCGCCGAGCACCGAGAGCTCCTCGTCGGACAGCTCCCAGAACGGGCGTCCGCCGGCCTGGGCCACCAGGGCTTCCATCAGCCCGCCGATCCCCGCGAGGGTGTCGTGCACGGCGTGCCATCCGGCCTGGTCGAGGCGTCCGTGCAGCCCCTCGGCGAGCAGGACGTCGGCGTCGAGCCCCGCGCTCGCGGGCCGCGCGTCGAACCGCGCCCAGCCGAACGCCGGCACCTCCACCCATCGGCCCTCCGGGATACCGGGCGAGCGGAAGCGCAGCCAGCGGCGCGCGCGGGCGTAGCCGACAACCGCGGACGTGGCCTGGGTCAACGGGATCGGCTCGGGACCGAGGCACGGCAGGCGGAGGATCACCTCGGTGTCCTGCGTCCGCGTGGCCACGCCCCCATCATGGGGCCGAGGGGGGGTCGGCGTCAGGCGGCGATCAGATGGTGCTGATCAGAGGGAGCCGATCAGAGGTTGCCGCGCTCCTTGACCTCGCCGACGACCATGTCCTTCTGGCCGCTCCGCTCGAGCTTCTTGTTGCCGGTGGCCTTGCCCGTGACCTCCTTGGCCTTCCCCTTGACCTGCTTCGAGCGGTTCTTGACCGTGTCGTCAGCACTCATGTGATCGAAATTCCCTGATCACGAGGGTTCAGACGGCCACAACCGAAGTTGAGCCGGACGCCCGACGGAAGACTCCGTTCAGAATCCCGACGTTGGTCCCTAGGGTCCACGCCATGGGTCTCTTCTCCCGCACCCCACCCGTGCCGCTCCCCGAGCGCGAGGACGTGCGCCGGGCGCTGAACGGCATGCACGCCAAGGACGCCGAGCGCCTGCGGTCGAAGCGCCACCTCGCGGAGGCGCTCGCCGCCGTGCCGGAGACGACCTCGGTCCGCGCCGTCCTCAGCGCCGTGATCACCGAGCCCCACACCACCGACCGCGGCCTGCTGTGCGTGACGTCCGTGGCGGTGACGTTCGACGGCGAGCACTCCGGACGCATGGAGTTCCCGATCGCCGCGCTGCGCGAGGTCGGCACCGTCGGCGCCGGGACCCTGCGCGTCGAGTTCGACGACCTGGCCCCCGGCGTCCGTGCCCTCCCCGGGCGGGAGGCGCCCGACCGCCTGGACTTCAGCGTCACCGCCCGGCCCGAGTCCGTGCGGTACTTCGTCGGCCAGGTGGAGGCGTCCGGGCTCCGGAGCCGCTAGCCGGCGTCCGATCGCGGGTGCCTATCCCGTGTGCCTAACCCGTGTGCCTAACCCGTGTGCCTAACCCGTGTGGTTGTCGCGCTGGCGCATCGCGATCGGCACGCCCGCCAGGTCCTCCTCGTTGCAGAGGAGCTTGAGGTCGTAGTACGGCGAGCCCTTGGCGTCGTCGTAGTCGAGGTGCACGGCGATGACGTCGAGGGGCTCACCGAGCCACTGCTCGGCCTCCCGCAACCAGGTCGCCGAGCGCTCGAGGGCGGTCGGGAGGTCGTCGTCGAGGAACTGGATCGGTCGGTAGGGGACGCCTTGAATCTGGTCCTTGCCGCCGGGCCGGGGGAGATCCCGGGCCACGCCGAGGTCGTCGAGTGTCAGGTGCGTCGGGTGTTCGCCCACACCTACAGGGTCCCCTGTGCGGTGGAGCGCTCGCAATCGCCCCGGCGGGCGGAGCGCCGGGCGACCCCCGCGGTGCGCCCGGAGTCACTACGGTCGTGATCCATGTCCACGACCGCGGTGGCCGCGTCGACCGGCGACGGGGCCCCCGCGCGTCGCCGGCTCCGCGGTCCGGTGCCGCGGGAGGACGCCGCCCGCAACGTGCGGCTGGTGGCCGTGGCCTTCGGCGTCACGGTGGTGGTCACCCGCCTCTACCTGGCGCTCACCGGCTACCCCCAGATCGGCGGGGCGACCTACCACCTCGCCCATGCCCTCTGGGGCGGGCTGCTCCTGCTGCTCGGCGGCCTCGCCGCCCTGATGTGGAGCAACCGCTGGGTGCCGACGGCCACCGCGGTCCTCGTCGGCGTCGGCTCCGGGCTCTTCGTCGACGAGGTCGGGAAGTTCATCACCCGCCAGAACGACTACTTCACCCCGCTGGCGGCGCCGATCATCTACGTCGTCTTCCTGGGCGTGCTCGCGCTGGCGACGGTGACGCGCCACGCCCGGCTCGACCGGCCCCGGGCGCTCGCCTGCTCGATCGCCGTCCGATCGAAGGACCTCGCCGACGGCGCCCTGCGCCCGCACGACCGCGCCGCGCTGCTCCGCGACCTCGCGACGCTGGAGGCCGACACGTCACGTCCCGACCTCGTCGCCTACGCCGCAGCGCTGCGCCCGGTCGTCGAGGCCGCCCCGCTCGAGGAGGCGCCGAGCCGGCCCCGCACCTGGATCGCGGGCCTCGCCCGGGCGGAGGCGACGCTCGTCCCGCGCTGGCTGCACCGGATCGTGCTCGCCGCGGGCTCGGCGCTGCTCGGCCTGCTCTCGCTGGTCGGCCTCGTCGTGCTCATCGCCCTGTGGAGCAGCGACCCGGACACGCAGATCGTCCTCGACGACCAGGCGGTGCCGCCGGGCACGCGACCGCCGATGCTCGTCGTCGCCTCGGCGGGCGAGGCCGTCGTCGGCGTCGTGCTGCTGGTCGCCGCGGTGGCGCTGCTGATCGGTCGCGATCGGGCGGGCGGCCGCCTCTGCCGGATCGGGCTCGTCGTGGCGCTCGCCGGCGTCAACGTGGCGCTGGGCTACCTCGACGCCGAGCTCGTGGTGGTCGCCGTCGTGGCCGAGTTGGCCCTGCTGGTGGTCGCCACCCGCTACCGGGCGCGCTTCCTGGAGTGACCGACACTCAGCGGCGCGGCGGAATCTCGATCGTCGGCAGCCCGGCCACGTCGGCGAGCCCCAGCATGTGGAGCAGCTCGCGGCAGTCGTCGGCGTCGATGGCACGGCCGGCGATCACGGGCACGGCGCGGCGACGGGCCAGGTGGTGCGCGGCGACCTCGGCCTCGTGGCTCTTGAGGATGCGCTCGGGAGGGACATCACCGTCGACGTTCGGTCCCACTGACGCCATGAGAGCTCCGACCTCCAGGAGGGGAACGGGGCTCGCCGGGGGCCGGGGCCAACTCCGTAAGTCACCTCAGCCTACGCGAATCCCATGACACGGCGTAGCGTCGGCGAGGTCCGGTACCTGCTCCGCCGGGCTGTCGCCTCTCGCGTCCGGAGCCACTCCAGCCGCTCGAGAAGGGCACGCCATGGGCACTCACGAGGCCTCGGTCATCGAGGATCCCACCGACCGGGTCCTGGACGAGACGAGCGAACCCTCGTGCTCGTCCTGTCCGCACGCCTGGTCGGGACACGACGCGTTGGGCCGCCGGTTCTGCGCGGCCACCCAGGACCACGGCTGGGACCGGGGCTGCATCTGCCGCTGACCTGACTCCTCCGGGGTTCCTGGTCAACGTGCCCGTGGGCGTCGCGGGGCTGGTGCTACTGGCCCCGCGCGCGTCCCGTGACGCCACGACACCCGGGGCGCGCCCTGCTGGACCTCGGGCTCTTCCGCCGCCCCGCGTTCGGCGGTGCGTCGGTGGTGCTGTTCGCGCTCGGGTCCGGCATGACGGTCGCGACGGTCTACGGCGCCGCTGCCCTCCAGGAGACGCTGTCCCTGCCCCCGGCGGCCGCGGGCGCGGCCCTGCTGCCTCTGGTGGTGCCCCTGCTGGTGGCGACGCGCTGGGCGGGGCGGACCGGGCCGCGTGTCGGACCCCGCGTGCTCGGGGTCTCCGGGACGCTGGCCCTCGCCGCCGGTCTCGTCGGCGCCGGCGCGGGGATCGTGCTCGGTGAGGTCGTCGTCGTGTGCGTCGCGCTGGTGCCCGCGGGCGTCGGGATCGGCCTGCTGCTCGGGCCGATGACGAACACCGCGCTCTCGGCCGCGCCCGTCGACCGGCGCGGGCAGGCCTCGGGCCTGGTGTCGACGGTCCGTCAGGTGGGCGGCGTCGCCGGCGTCGGTGCGGTGGGTGTGCTGGCGTCGACGTGGCCGGTGGCGGCCGACGGCGGGCCCGGGGCCGTGCCGATCGCCCTCGGGCTCGCCGTCTCGGCGGTGGTCGTCCTGGCCTCCGCCGCGGTCGCGGCGCGCAGCTTCCCGGCGCTCAGTGGACGATCCCGGCCCGCGGGGTGATCAGGCCCCGGTCGGCTCGTCGGGCACCGGCCCGATGCGCCCGGCGCCGTCGGCGACGTGCAGGTCGGCGATCGCCAGCATGTCCTCGTCGGTCAGCGCGAAGTCGAAGAGGGCGTGGTTCCCGGCGATCCGCTCGGGGCTGTCGGACTTGGGGATCACGACCGTGCCCTGCTGGAGGTGCCAGCGCAGCACGACCTGGGCGGGCGTGCGGCCGAGCCGCTCGGCGACGGCCAGCAGGGTCGGCTCGTCGAGGACGGCGCCGCGTCCCAGCGGGCTCCAGGCCTCGGTGGTGATGCCGAGGGCGGCGTGCAGGGCGCGCAGCTCGTGCTGCTGCAGGTGCGGGTGCAGCTCGATCTGGTTGACGGCGGGCACGGTGCCGCCGAGGTCGAGCAGGCGCCGCAGGTGGCCTGCGCGGAAGTTGGAGACGCCGATCGCCCGGGTGCGGCCCTCGGCGAGCAGCTGCTCCATCCCGTCCCAGGTCTGCACGCACTCGGCGAGCACGTCCGTCGGCCAGTGCACGAGGTGGAGGTCGACGAAGTCCAGGCCGAGGCGCTCCAGGCTGCCGGCGGCGCAGTCCCGGGCGTGCGCGCACCCCTCGTGGCCGCGCCACACCTTGGTGGTGACGAACAGCTCGTCACGCGGGATGCCCGACGCGGCGATCGCGCGGCCGACGCCCTCCTCGTTACCGTAGACCGCCGCGGTGTCGATGCTGCGGTAGCCCTGCTCGAGGGCCTCGGAGACCGACGCCTCGGCGTCGCGGGCCTCCGAGACCCCGAAGCCGAGCTGGGGCATGCGCAGGCCGTTGTTCAGGGCGACGGTGGTGTCCGGCGCGAGGAGTGTCGGGGCCATGATCGTGGTCAACGCCCCGGAGGTGGGGCGACTTCCGCGTCGTGACGACCCCGACACGACCTCAGCTGTCTGCCGGGCGGATCGTCAGCCGCTGGATCCGGTCCTCGGCGAGGACGAAGCCGAAGCCGAGGGTGACGGGGCTCCCGGGGAAGTCGCCCGCGATCTCGGCGAGGGCCCGGTGCCCGTCGCCGTCCGGCTCGATCGTCACGAGGCGGTAGGTCACGTCCGGAACGGAGGTCCGCCACGCGCGGATGGCGTCGATGCCGTGGTGGAGCCGCCCCTCGTCCTCGACGACGGCGTCGTCGGCGAACTGCGCGAAGTAGGCCTCGAGATCGGGGTCGGCGGCGCGGTCGAAGTAGTGCTCGATCCGGGTGTCGATGGCGGTCATGGCGCACACGCTGGCGTCTCCCCCCGGGGGAGGGTCCAGGCTCCTGGTGTGACCGCGTTGTTGAGCATCGGCGAGTTCGCCACGGTGACCCACCTGAGCGTGAAGACGTTGCGCCGTTACCACGAGGACGGGCTGCTGGAGCCCGACCAGGTGGACCCGCACTCGGGGTACCGCTACTACTCCACCGTCCAGGTCCCCACCGCGCAGGTCATCCGCCGGTTCCGCGACCTCGACATGCCCGTGCGCGAGATCGCCCGCCTGCTCGCCGCGGACGTCGACGAGCGCGCGACGCTCATCACCGACCACCTCGCCCGGCTCGAGCAGCGCCTCGCGGCCACCACCGAGGCCGTCGGCGCGTTGCAGCGCCTGCTCACGGCCGAGCCGCGGCCGCTGCCGGTGGAGCACCGTCGCGAGCCGGCCCGGCGGGTGACGGCCGTCGTCGGCCAGGTCGGGCTCGACGGGGTGCTGAACTGGTACTCCGCGGCGATGGCCGAGATCGAGGACGCCGTCACCGGGGCCGGCGCCCGGCCGACCGGCCCGCCGGGCGGGCACTACGACAACGCCCTGTTCACCGACGGCGCGGGCCACGCGACGGTGTTCGTCCCGACCGACCGCGACGTCCGGGCCGGGCGCGTGCACCCGGTCGACCTCCCGGCCCGCGAGCTCGCGCTCACGGTGCACCCCGGCCCGCACGACGACATCGACGTCACCTACGGCGCGCTCGGCGCCCACCTCGCCGAGCACGCCCTGCTCGTCGACGGCCCCGTGCACGAGACCTACCTCGTGGGGCCCCGTGACACCGCCGACCCCGCCGCGTGGCGCACGGAGATCGGGTGGCCGGTGTTCACGACGACGGGGTGACCTCGGCGAAGACGTCGGCCACCCAGTCGGCGACGAAGGTGCTCACGTGCGGGAGGTGGTCGAGCCCGATGTGCTCGGTGGCGCCCTCCTCGGGGGTGAACACCCGCAGCTCGCGCCGGGGGCTGTTGACCGCCTGCTCGTAGGAGCGGTGGGCGTACTCGAGCGGGATCTGCCGGTCGTTCTGGCCGTGGGCGACGAGGAACGGCACGGTGATGTGCTCGACGACGCCGTCGAGGTGCACGCCGTCGGCGAACTCGATGAACGTCTCGAGGTCGTCGTGTCCCCACACCCAGAGCACGTGCTCCCAGTAGTGCGGCACCGGCCGCTCGCCCTCGCGCTCGAGGCGGCGGCGCTGTACCGCGCCCCAGTTGTGGTTGGCGCCCCAGGCCACGCAGAGGGTGAGGCGCTTCTCGAACGCGGCGGCCCGCGGGGCGAAGTAGCCGCCGAGCGACCAGCCGACGATGCCGATGCGCTCGGCGTCGACGTCGTCGCGGGCCTCGAGGAAGTCGACGGCCGCGCCGGCCCAGACCTCGGTGTCGATCCGCGCGGTCAGGTCCTGCAGGCGCAGCGCCTCGCCGGTGCCGGGCTGGTCGAGCATGAGGCAGGAGATGCCGCGGGCGGCGAGCTCGGCCCAGTGCCCGGAGCTGTACATGTGCTCCTTGGCCGAGTCGAGCCCGTTGACCAGGATGATCACCGGCGCGGGCCCCTCGTCGGTGGCCGGGGCCGCGCTGAAGTAGGCCGGCAGCGTGGTGCCCTCGTAGGGGATCGCGACGCGGGTGATGCGCGTGTCCTGCAGGTCGAAGGCCTTCTGCGCGAGCTCGAGCACGCGGCGGTAGGTGGGGACCCGGTTCTCGTCGGAGTGGGCGAGCATCCGCTCGGCCTGGCACAGGTAGTTGGTGGCGCGGGAGTAGAGCTGCCCGGCGGTGCGGGTGTGCCCGGCCTTCTCGGCGTCCTCGGCCTGGCCGACGAGCTGGTCGGTCAGCGCGGTCCAGGCGCGCAGGAAGTCCGGCGTGCCGGCGTCCTCGCCCTGGGCCGCGGATTCCTTGATGGGTCGGCACGCGCGGTCGACCTCGTCGATGAGCCCGCCGCTGTTGAGCGTGGCGACGACGCCCAGGCTCCAGACGTAGTTGCCGGGGAAGTACTCGAACACTTCGGGGTCCTCTCGGGATTCGGGTCAGCGCAGCGCGTCGGAGATCGACTTGACGCCACCGTGGGCGGTCATCCCGCCGTCGACGGGGATCTCGGCGCCGGTGATGAACGAGGCGGCGTCGGAGAGCAGGAACGCGACGAGCGCGGCGACCTCGTCGACGGTGCCGGTGCGTCCCAGCGGGGTCTCGGCGACGTTGGCGTCACGGAACGCGGGTGACGCGGAGGCCGTCATCGGGGTCTCGATGTAGCCGGGGTGCACGACGTTGACGCGGATGCCGCGCGGCCCGAGCTCCAGGCAGGCGGCCTTTGCGAGCCCGCGCAGCGCCCACTTGCTGGTCGTGTAGGCCACCGGGTAGTGGCCGGTCAGCCCCGCGACGGAGCCGACGAGCACGATCGACGCCCCGGGCCGCATGCGCGGTGCGAGGCTCTGGATGCCCAGCAGCGCCCCGGTCGTGTTGACGGCCTGCACGCGGTCCCAGTCGGCGAGCGCGACCTCGCCGAGCCGGGCCCGCCAGGTCGTGCCGGCGTTGAGGACCAGCCCGCCGACGCGATCGAGATCGGCGGCCAGGGCGGCCCAGTCGTCGGGGGACGCGACGTCGAAGCGACGGTGCTCGACGTCCTCGGCGGTTCCGGGCTGCACGTCGAGCCCGACGACGCGGTGGTCCCCGGCGAGCCGGGCCACCAGCGCCGCGCCCATCCCCTGCGCGGCGCCGGTGACGATCATGGTGCGCGGCGTCGTCTGCGTGGCCCTATCGGCGTGCTCCCCTCGATGGACACTCAACGTCTGCGGCGCCACGCCGCTGACACTCGTCATGACCCGACCGGAGCAGCAGCCGGACGGGTGCGGGGGCGCGGGCGGGCGGCGGGCACCGGGATCGGGTCGACGCCCGGGACGACGCGGTTGGCGATCGTGCCCAGGCCCTCGACGGTCAGGGTGACGACGTCGCCGGGGCGCAGCGGCGGGAGCTCGTCGCGCGAGGTGCCGCGGCCCCAGAGCTCGGCGAGGCAGCCGCCGTTGCCGCAGGTGCCCGAGCCCAGGACGTCGCCGGGACGCACGAGGGTGCCGCGGGACGCGTAGGCGATCAGGTCCTCGAACGGCCAGCCCATGTTCGACAGCAGGTCGCGGCCGACGACGCGGCCGTTGACCTCCGCAGTCATGGCGAGCGCGAGGAAGCCGTCGGCGTCGCGGTACGGCTCGAGCTCGTCGGCCGTGACCAGCCAGGGCCCGAGCGTCGTCGCGGTGTCCTTGCCCTTGGCCGGGCCCAGGTTGACCTTCATCTCGCGGGCCTGGAGGTCGCGCGCGGACCAGTCGTTGAAGATCGTGTAGCCGGCGATGTGCTCGCGCGCCTGCTCCGGGGACAGGTGCCGGCCCTCGCGGCCGATCACCGCGGCGACCTCGAGCTCGAAATCGAGCACCGAGCTCCCCGGCGGGACCGGGACGTCGTCGTGCGGGCCGATCACCGCGTAGGGGTTGGTGAAGTAGAAGGTCGGCGCCTCGTACCACTCGGGCACGACGCCGCCCACGCCGTCGATCGCCTTCCGGACGCCCTCGACGTGCTCCTCGAACGCGACGAAGTCACGCACCGTCGGCGGCTCGAGCGGCGCCAGCAGGCGCACGTCCCGGAGCGCGACCGGGCGGGAGCGCAGCGCGTCCCGCCCGGCCGCCGTCAGGTCGCTGGAGCGCAGCAGGTCGAGCACGGTGACCGGGCGGTCGAGGAGGTGCACCCCGTCGCCCTCGACGACGCCCACACGCACGACGCCGTCGACCAGCACCGAAGCGACGCGCATCAGACCGGCGGCGCGACGAAGACGCCGCGGTCGGGGTCGTTGAACGACTTCTTGGCGACGAACTCGCTCATCGGGTTCGCGGTGCCCCACTGGTCGGAGACCATCGGGTCGGTGAAGTCGTGCAGGCTCGGGTGCCAGGTGTCCTCGTCGAGGTTCTCCAGCTCCGTCGTGTACTCGACGGTGTTGCCCTGGGGGTCGAGGAAGTAGGAGAACGTGTTGTTCCCGGCCATGTGACGCCCGGGACCCCACACCTTCTCGACCCCGGCGCGCAGCAGGCGCCCGGTGCCGCGCATGTACTCGTCGATGCCGCGCAGCTCGAACGACGCGTGGTGCAGCGAGACGTGCGGGCAGCGCGCGATCGCGAGCGAGTGGTGCTGGGGGTTGCAGCGCAGGAACCACATCATCTCGCCCATGTGCGGCGAGTACAGGGTGTCCGAGAGCTTGAAGTCGAGGTGGCGGTCGTACCAGGCCACGAGCGCCTCGGGCTGCGGCGAGTTGATGACGACGTGGGAGAGCTTCACCGGCACCGACTCGCCCTCCTCGACACGGCGGTGCCGGCGGACCTCGACGTCGGAGGACACCTCGACGGTGCGGCCCTCGAGGTCGAAGAACCGGAACCCGTACCCGCCGCCGGGGGTCTGCAGCTTGTCGGGCGTGCTGACGAGGGTGACGCCGTCGCGCCCCAGCTTCTCGGCCAGGGCGTCGACGTCGGCGACCGACTCGGCCCCGAAGGCGATGAGGTCGACGCGCTTCTCGGCGTCGGCGCGCAGGCGCACCTGGTACTGCTCGGGCGAGCCCTCGGCGGCGAGGAACGCGATCCCGGTGTCGGCGGTCTCCGGGGAGAGCTTCCAGAGGTCGGTGTAGAAGGCGAGCTGGCGGTCGAAGTCGGGCACGGCCAGGTCGACGTGGCGGAGGTGGGTGATCAGGCGGTCCATCTCGGTCTCCTTCAGGGGCGCTGCGAGAGCAGCGCGGCGGTGCGGCCCATGAGGCCGGGGACGTCGGCAGTGCCGCCCTTCTCAGGGGGAGGCACGTGGTCGAGCAACCAGCGCGACAGCTGCACGGAGTTCTCGACGACGGTGCGGGCGCGGGGGAGACGGCGGTCGGTGAACGCGTCGAGCACCGGGCCGTCGAGGCGGTCGGCGTCCAGCAGCACCTCGGCGAGCACGACGGCGTCCTCGAGGGCCTGGGCGGCCCCCTGGGCGAGGGTGGGCGGGCAGGAGTGCGCGGCGTCGCCGATCAGCACGACGCGCCCGCGGTGCCACGGTCCGTCCAGGACGTGCCACTCGAACCACGTGTAGTTGACGCGCGTGGCGTCGGTCATCAGCGCGCGGATGTCGTCCCACGGCCCGTGGTACTGCGCGGCGAGCCCGCGCATGACCTCGAGCTGCTCCTCGGGCGAGAGCCCGGAACGGTCCTGCGCGTCCTCCACCAGGTAGGCGTAGATGCTGTCCTCGCCCGTCGGGCAGTACCCCGCGATGTAGCAGGCACCGTGGTAATAGAGGTCGGTCCGCTCGAGGCCGGCGGGACGGGGCGTGAACACCCGCCAGATGCCCATCCCGAGCGGGGCGACGTCCACCTCGATCCCGACCAGCGACCGCACGTGCGAGCGGACGCCGTCGGCGCCGACGACCAGGTCGTAGCGCCCGGTGCTGCCGTCGGAGAACGCGACGTCGACGCCGGCGTCGTCCTGGGCGAGGGTCTCGACGGTGGCGCCGAAGCGCAGCTTCGCGCCGACCTCCTGGGCGCGGGCGACGAGCACGCCCGCCAGGTCCGCGCGCCGGGCGCCGACCGTGGCGGGCAGGTCCGGCCCGCCGGTCTTCGCGTCCGGCATCTCGACGAGCACCGTGCCGTCGGGCGCGCGCAATCCGAGGGTGTCGAAGCCGTAGCCGACGGCGGCGACGTGGTCGTACACGCCCAGATCGCGCAACACGCGCAGCGCATTGCCCTGCAGCGTGATGCCCGAGCCCACCGCCGTGACGTCGTTCTTGACCTCGACGAGGTCGACGGCGACGCCGGCGCGGGCGAGCTGGATGGCCGTGGCGCAGCCGGCGGCACCGCCGCCGACCACGAGCACGGATCGGACCGCAGCCATGAGGTCCTCCTACTTGACGGCGAGCGGGTTGAGGGGGGAGCCGACGGCTCCGGTGATGCGCAGGGGTGCGGCGGTGAGCCAGAAGTCGTAGACGCCGGCCCCACTACCTCCCGGCGTGCAGTCGGCGGCCAGCGCCTCGAGGTCCCACATCTCGCCGATGAACAGACCGAGGTGCGGGATCGCGATCTGGTGCAGGGGCTGGAAGGCGACGTCGAACTCGTTGGGCCGGACCTCGAAGCCCCAGGTGTCGGTGGCGATCGCGGCGATCTCGGTGTCGTGCAGCCAGTCGGCTGTGGTGAACGACAGGCCCGGCGCGGGGCCGCCGGCGTAGGTGCCCCAGCCCTCGCGGCGGGTGCGCGCGTACTGACCGGTGCGCACGCAGACGATGTCGCCGCGCCCGACCGTGACGCCCTGGGCGGCGATGGTCCGCTCGAGGTGCTCGGCGGTGATCGCGAACCCGTCGGGCAGCTCGCCGGCGCCCTCGCCGGTGGTGGGGCCGAGGGCACGGCCGACGTCGAGCAGCACCCCGCGCCCCGCGAACCCCGCCAGCGCCGCGGTCTCGATGCCGGTGACGCGGTCGCCCGCGGAGGTGACGACGTCCGCGGCGGCGCGCCCGTTCCAGGCGTGGCCGTGGTCGAAGATGTGCCCGAGCCCGTCCCACTGTGTCGAGCACTGCAGCGGCATGGCGATGACGTCGTCGGCGCCGCCGAGCCCGTGCGGGAACTCGCCGTCGAGGGCCTCGCGGCCGGTGTCGAGCATCGTGTGCACGGGGTTGGTGCGCCGGCGCCAGCCGCGCTGCGGCCCGTCCATGTCGAACGGCTGTGACAGCGAGAACGCCGCTCCCCGGCGGACGAGGCGGGCGCCCTCGACGCGCTTGGCGTCGTCGAGGAGGTTCAGGGTGCCCAGGACGTCGTCGGCACCCCAGCGGCCCCAGTTCGAGACGCGGGCGACGGTGGCGGCGATGGCGTCCTCGGGCTTCGCCGGGTCGAGGCCCGCCGCGAGGATGGCGCGGGTGTCGCCGCCGGTCGGCTCAGTCGGCACTGCTGGTCCCTCCGAGGGCTCGGTGTGTGTTGCCTCACCGTGCGGCAGCCGAGCACTATCGGGGAACACGAACCTGGCGATGCGGGGTATGGCGATTTCCGATGGGCGAGCGGTGAGAGCGCGGCGCAGCGTCGCGTTGCAGAACCTCGACCTGAACCTGCTCGTCTCGCTCGACGCGCTGCTCCGCGAGCGGTCGGTCACCCGGGCGGCGGCCGGCCTCGGCCTGAGCCAGCCCACCCTGAGCACGGCCCTGTCGCGGCTCCGGCGGCACTTCGACGACGAGCTGCTGACCCGCGTCGGCAACAGCTACGAGCTCACGCCGCTGGCCACCGACCTCGTCGAGCGCGTCAGCGGCGCCGTGGGTGTCCTCGAGCGGGTCTTCGCCGGTCAGCCCGAGTTCGACCCGGCCGTCTCCGACCGGGAGTTCACCGTCGTCGTCTCCGACTACGCGGCCACGGTGCTGGGCGGGCCGCTGAGCGAGCTGCTCGCCGCGGAGGCACCGTCGGTGTGCCTGCGGTTCCAGCAGATGCGCACCGAGACCGTCGACGCCGCACCCGAGAGCCTCCGTGCGGTCGACGGCCTGCTGCTGCCGCACGGCTACCTCACCGACCTGCCCCACCAGGACCTCTACGACGACCAGTGGGTCTGCATGGTCGGCGCCGGGAACGAGGTCGTGGGGGACACGTTCACCCTCGAGCACCTGCACACGCTGCCGATGGCCGTCACCTACCGGGAGCCCACCCGGTTCACCCCGGCGGTCAAGCAGCTCCACATGGTCGGCATCGAGCCGCGGGTCGTGGCGGTCTCCGAGAGCTTCCTCGCCCTGCCGTTCCTGGTGGCCGGCACCGACCGCTTCGCGCTCGTCCAGCAGCGCCTGGCGTCCCGTCTCGCAGCCGCTGCGGACGTCCGGATCCTGCCGTGCCCGTTCCCGGTGACGCCGCTGGTCGAGGCGCTGTGGTGGCACCCGGTCTACGAGCGCGACACCGGGCACCAGTGGCTGCGCACCGTCTTCGGGCGCGTCCGCGACCGTCTGCGACTCGAGACGGTCTGACACGCGTATCGGCAGCCCCGATACCCGTCATCAGGTCTTCGGGCTTCCTCGCCCCGTGAGAGCGCCGTCACGCTGACGGCCACCGCAACCTGCCGACCAGCACGAACGGTCGTGCCGCCTCAGGGCCGAGGAGCCAACCACCCATGACCACCAGTCCCACCACGCCGCCCGTCCCGGGGGCCGCCGCCACCGCGGGCACCGCGGTCGTCGACCCCGCCACGGGCCGTCCCGCCGGCCGTGCGCAGCTGATCCTGCTGCTCGCGGCGAGCTGCATGTCCGTGCTCGGCGCGGTGCTCATCGCCCCGGTCCTGCCGCAGATCCAGGCCGAGTTCGCCGCGGTGGCGGGCGTCGAGGTGCTCGTCCCGATCGTGCTCACCGTGCCCGCGCTGATCATCGGCCTGATGGCGCCGTTCGCGGGCGCGATCGCCGACCGGTTCGACCGCAAGCGCCTGCTGCTCGTCGCGATGGTCGGCTACACGATCTTCGGGACGGCGCCGCTGTACCTCGGCTCGCTCGGCGCGATCCTCGGCAGCCGCGTCCTGGTCGGCGTCTGCGAGGCCGCGATCATGACCTGCGCGACGACGCTGATCGGCGACTACTGGTCGGGCGAGCAGCGCAGCCGCTATCTCGCGCTGCAGACGCTGGTCGCGACCCTCTCCGCGACGGTGTTCCTCGGGCTCGGCGGAGCGCTCGGCGCCGCGGGCTGGCGCACGCCGTTCTGGCTGTACTTCGCCGCGATCCTGCTCGTCGTCCCCATGGCGCGCTTCCTCTGGCAGCCGGCCCGTCCCACCGCCGAGGCCCGGGCCGGCGCCCGGCTCGCGGGCGTGCCGTGGCGGCTGCTGGCCGCGCCGTGCCTGGTGACGCTGTTCGGCGGCGCCGTCTTCTACGCGCTGATCGTCGAGCTCTCCTTCGTCCTCAACGGCCTCGGGGTCGCCTCCACCGCCGTGATCGGCGGCATCAGCGCCGTCATGTCGCTGGCGACGGCCGCCGGCGCCGTCGTGTTCGGCCGGATCTCGCGGCTCTCGCCCCGGGTCCTGCTGCCGACCGCGTTCGGCCTGTCCGCCGTCGGCCTGGTCGTCGTCTTCGCCACGACCTCCCTCGTCGTCGTCACCCTCGGCGCGGTGATCACCGGCTTCGGCACCGGCATGCTGCTGCCGACCCTGCTGACCTGGGCGGTCAACCGGCTCTCCTTCGAGCAGCGCGGCCGGGGTACCGGGCTGTGGACCGGGTCCCTGTTCCTCGGCGAGTTCCTCGCCCCGCTGGTCATCGCGGGCATCGGGGTCGGGGTCGGCGGCCTCCAGCCGGCCCTCGCCGTGCTCGGCGTCGCCGCCGCGGTCATGGCCGTGGTGACGTGGCTGGCCCTGCGCGGCCGCGACGAGCCCCTCAACACCGGTCACCTCTGATCTCGGCCACGTCTAGTGTCGGGGCGTGAGCACGCGGGGGCAGGTGGCCCTGCCCGGGGGGCGCTTCGCGATGGGCGACCACTTCGGTGAGGGCTACGTCGGCGACGGCGAGCACCCGGTGCACGAGGTCACCCTGGCGCCGTTCGGACTCGACGCCACCGCGGTCACCAACGCCGCGTTCGCGACGTTCGTCAAGGACACCTCCTACGTCACCGACGCGGAGCGCTGGGGATCGTCGGCGGTGTTCCACCTGGCCTTCCACGGGGATCGCGCCGACATCCTGACCAGCGTCGACGGCGCCGGGTGGTGGCTCGGGGTGCGGGATGCCTGCTGGCGGCGACCGGAGGGCCCCAGCTCGTCGGTGGGCGACCGCGCCAACCACCCGGTGGTGCACGTGTCCTGGAACGACGCGCAGGCCTACGGCGCGTGGGCGGGCAAGCGGCTGCCCACCGAGGCGGAGTGGGAGCACGCCGCGCGCGGCGGCCTCGAGGGGGCCCGCTTCCCCTGGGGCGACGAGCTCCGGCCCCGCGGCCGGTGGCCGCTCAACATCTGGCAGGGCCGCTTCCCCACCCACAACACCGAGGAGGACGGCTACCTGACGACCGCGCCCGTCAAGACCTACCGGCCCAACGGGCACGGGCTCTGGCAGATGGTCGGCAACGTCTGGGAGTGGTGCGCCGACTGGTTCTCCCCGGACACCTACGGGGAGTCGCCCCCCGCCGACCCGGCCGGGCCGGCGGAGGGCGTGAGCCGGGTGATGCGCGGCGGCTCGTACCTCTGCCACGACTCGTACTGCTACCGCTACCGGGTGGCGGCGCGGTCGTCGAACACCCCGGAGTCCAGCTCCGGGAACCTCGGGTTCCGCTGCGCCACCTGACCTACTGGGCGGCCATCACCCGCCGGTAGAGCCCTCCGTCCTCGGAGGTCCCCTCCTCGTCCCCGAGCTCGATCCGCACCGTGTGCACGGTCCCGGTGAACGCGTTGCCGACGATCGGGTAGTCGGTGCCCACCGGGGTCCCGAGGTCGACGCCGACGTCGAAGGTCTCGTCGAACGAGAAGTAGTACGGGATGGTGGCGTCCACCGTGCCGTGGGCGACCTTCATGTCGTCCACGGTGAGCACGACGGTGCCGCCGCGGCCGAGGCCGCCGCCGTCGTAGTGGAAGTCCATCCGGACCTCGTGGCGCCCGGCCGGCATCGGGTCCTCGGCCCGCAGGACGTGGCTGGTGGTCCCGAAGTAGTTGTAGACGTAGCAGGCGCGCCCGCCGAGGCAGTAGAGCGCCCAGCCCCCGAAGCGCCCGCCCTGGGCGACGATCACCCCGTCGGTCAGCGTGCCGTCGGTGTCGAGGTCGGCGACCACGGTGTGGGAGCGGTTCTTGACGTTGGGCGTCGTCTCCTCGATCAGCCGGCGCGTCCGCCCGTGGTAGGTGATCGAGCGGCGGTCGCCGAGCAGGTCGAGCCGCCCCGCGATCCGCGGGTTCTCCCGTTCGGTGACGCGGTTGTCCAGCGGGAAGACCTGGTACTTCGCCGCCTCGATCAGGAACAGCTCGCGCAGGGAGGCGAGCTTCCCGGGGTGGCGGTCGGCGAGGTCGTGGGCCTGGCTCCAGTCGGTGGTGGTGTCGTAGAGCTCCCAGACGTCGTCGCGGAACGACTTCCCGGCCGTCGGCACCATCTCCCACGGGACGCCGTGACGGGTCACCGCGGTCCAGCCCTCGTGGTAGATGCCGCGGTTGCCGCACATCTCGAAGTACTGGGTCCGCCGGCGGTCGGGCGCTGCGGCGTCGTCGAACGTGTACCGCATGCTCGTGCCCTCGATGGGCTTCTGCGTGACCCCGTCGACCGAGATCGGGGCGGGGACGCCCGCGCAGTCCAGGATGGTCGGGAGCACGTCGATGACGTGGTGGAACTGGTGGCGCAGGCCGCCGGCGTCGGCGATGCCCCGGGGCCAGTGGATCACCAGCCCGTCGCGGGTGCCGCCGAAGTGCGACGCCACCTGCTTGGTCCACTGGTACGGGGTGTTCTGCGCCAGCGCCCAGCCCACCGGGGCGATCGGGTAGCTCGTGACGCCGCCGATCTCGTCGATGCGCCCGATCATCTCGGCGGGGTCGTCGACAAGACCGTGCCCGAGGCGGTGCTCGTTGAGCGTGCCCTCGAGGCCGCCCTCGCCCGAGGCGCCGTTGTCGCCGATCAGGTAGACGATCACCGTGTTGTCGAGCTCGCCGAGCTCGTCCAGCTCGTCGACGAAGCGCCCGAGCTGGGTGTCGGCGTGCTCGGTGAACCCGGCGAAGGTCTCCATGAACCGCGCCCCCAGCGCGCGCTGGTCGTCGCTGAGCTCGTCCCAGTGCGGCACCTCCTCGGCCCACGGGGCGAGCTCGGCGTCCGGCGGGACCACCCCGAGCTCCTTCTGCCGGGCGAGCGTCAGCTCGCGCTGCCGGTCCCAGCCGTGGTCGAACCGCCCGCGGTAGCGGTCCCGCCACCCCGGGCGGACGTGCAGGGGCGCGTGCGACGCCCCGAAGGCGAGGTAGGTGAAGAAGGGCCGGTCCGGGGTCAGGGTGCGCTGGGTGCGCACCCAGTCGACGGCGTGGTCGACGAGGTCCTCGGAGAGGTGGTAGCCCTCCTCCGGTCGCCGCGTGGGCTCGATCGGCGTCGTGCCCTGGAAGAGCAGGGGGTACCAGTGGTTCATCTCGCAGGCCATGAAGCCGTAGAAGTGGTCGAAGCCCTCGCCGGTGGGCCAGCGGTCGAACGGACCGACGGGGCTGATCTCCGACGGCGGGGTCTGGTGCCACTTGCCGAACGCGGCCGTCGAGTACCCGTTGCCCTGCAGGGTCCGGGCCATCGTCGCCGCGCTGCGCGGGCGGAAGCCGGAGTACCCGGGGGCGGACGTGGCCATCTCGGTGGTGCCGCCCATGCCCACCGAGTGGTGGTTGCGGCCGGTCATCAGGGCCTGGCGCGTCGGCGAGCACAGCGCGGTCACGTGGAAGCGGGTGTAGCGCAGCCCGTCGGCGGCCAGCCGGTCCGCCGTCGGCATGTCGCAGGGTCCCCCGAAGGCACTGGAACTGCCGAACCCCAGATCGTCGAGGACCACGACCACGACATTCGGGGCTCCCTCGGGCGCGGCTGTCGGGCGGACCGGCTCGAAGGGTTCGGATTGTTCGTCGATCCCGAGCGCGGTGACCACCCCGGCCGGCTGCTCCGGCTCGGGTAGGACGTGACGGCCACCGTTGAACCTGCTCATCCCGGCTCCACGATCCCTTCTGTCGATGGCGAACCGCCCGTTGCCGGACGGCCCGTTCGGTTTAGCACAGGCAAGAATCGTCAGCAAGGAATGGCGGGGACCATCGCACCGCGACCATTCCTCAGTTCGTCGAGGAATGTCGGCTCCGTGGAGGGGTGCCATTCCTGGGACCTCGTCACCGGAATCGGTGGGTTGACACGGCGCGGATCGGGCAACCCTGACGGACCATGCCGAACCCGGACGCCCTGGGCGCCGCCGCCGTCGCCCGGTGGCCCGACACCCTGCAGGTCAGTACGTCGGCCGAGGGGGGCCACGTCCGTCTGCTCCGGCGGCATCTCGCGCAGTGGCTCGGCGGGGACCACCTCGACGCGGACCTGATCGAGGACCTGGTCATGGCCACGTCGGAGGCGCTCGAGAACTGCTGCGACCACGCCTACTCCGGCGGTCACCTCGCCGGCACCATGACGCTCACCGCGTCCCAGGCCGACGACCGGCTGGTCATCACCGTCGCCGACGACGGGTCCTGGCAGCTCGAGGAGGCCGAGACCGGCCACCGCGGCCGGGGGCTGACCATGATGCGGGAGCTGGTCGACGACGTCGCCATCGAGGCCGGCCCGGGGGGCACGAGCCTCGCCCTGACCCGCTACCTCTGACTCACGCCGTGGGGGAGCGGAAGCCTCCGGCCGCGCTGGACCGGACCTTCTCCGGGCGCTGCGACGGCGGGGTCGACGCCGTGACCTCCCGGGCGACCGAGGGCAGCAGGCGCTCGTGCGCCGTGGCCGACCAGTCCACCATCAGCAGGGTGGCGTCGTCCTGCAGCAGCCCGCCCTGGTGCTCGAGGACCGCGGCCGCGAGCCGTCGCAGAGTCTCGGGCGCCGAGACCTCGTCGAGCTCCGCGCGTTCGCTGAGGTCGGCCAGCCGGCGCTCGCCGAAGAACCGCCCGTCGGCGCCGCGCGCCTCGGTGATGCCGTCGGAGTAGAACACCACCCGGTCGCCCGGCTCCAGCCACTCCACGGCCTCCTCCACCGGCGCGGCGTGCTCGCCGACCCCCAGCGGCGGCCGAGGCGTCGCCCCGAACGCGCCGACGAGGTGCCCGTGACGTAGCAGCAGGGGGTGGGGGTGACCGGCGATGAGGTAGCGCAGCTCGCCGGTGCACAGGTCCAGTCGGGCCAGGATCGCGGTCACGAACCGCGGGAGCACCCCGGCCGCCTGCATCTGGAGGTCGGCCTCGACGGCGAGCGCCGCGAGGTCGGTGACGCCGCGGCGGCGGGCGTTGCGGATCGCGCTGACGGCCAGGGCGGTCGCACTGCCCGCAGCGAGGTCGTGCCCGACGCCGTCGAACACCGCCACATACGCGGTGTCGAGGTCCACGACGTAGTCGTAGCCGTCGCCCGCGACGCGGTCGTAGGGCTCGAGCAGGGCCGTGACGCAGACGGTGTCGGTGGCGAAGGTGCGGGGCGGGACCAGCTGCCAGAGGAGCTCGGCGGCCACCGTCAGCGGTCGGGGGGCGCGGAGCCGGCGGATGCGGTCGCTGTAGGGCAGCTTGGCGATCGCGATGTGCCCCATCAGCCCGGACAGGGTCCAGCACCGGCGGCGGAACTCGAGGTCGTCGACCACCTCGGGTCCGAGCTCCAGGCTCACCACCCCGGCCCGCTCCGTGCCGTCGAGCATCGGGACCCACAGCATCCGGCGGCCGTCGTCGCCGAAGCCGGCGACGAACTCGCCGTACTGGTAGGCACGCCCGGGGAGGGTCCCCTCCACCGACTGCGGGGCCGGGGGGTCCACCCGCACCGAGGTGAGCACCCGCTGACCGAGGTCGACCAGCAGCACGTCGGCGTGGAGCCCGAGGGGCCGGACGGCCTCGTCGAGCATGGCGGACAGGCCCTCGCCGACGACGAGGTGGGACCGATCGGTCAGCGCCGTGAAGACATCGCCCCACGTCGCCCCGGTCGTCACGCCGAGGACCCTACGGCGCCCCGCACGGTCGCCTGCCGAGGTCAGGGCGTTCCGGGTCACGCCCCGCGTCGGACACACCCTCCCGCCGGGCCCGCTCGTAGGGCTCGGCCGTCGGCCCGGGTCGCTGCGACCAGCCCGAGCCCGACCAGCGCGCGACCCAGGGGCGGACCGCGATGGTCGGGAGGAGCCCGAGCCACGTCGTGGTCATGCGCTCCCACGTGGTGGGGCCGTCGGGCTGGGTCTCGGCGAGGTAGTGGTGCCCGACGACGGTGCTGAGCAGCGTGGTGCTGACCGCTGCCGGGTCCGTGTCGGCGGTCAGCAGCCCGTCGGCACGGGCCCGTGCGAGCAGGACCTCGCTCTCGGCCCGCCAGCCCTCGACCCACCTGTGGCGGTCGGCCTGCATGCCCGGATCCTCGCGCATCACGCGCACCCCACCCTGGACCACCGGGTCGTGCATGAGCCGGCCGATCTGCGCGTCGTACACGACGAGCAGGGTCTGCAGGGGATCGAGGTGCCGCGCCGCGATGCGTTCGGCGAGGTCCTCCCACGAGGAGTGGACCTCGTTCACGACCGCCCAGCCGAGGGCGCTCTTGGAGCCGAAGTGGAAGAACAGCGCGCCCTTGGTGCGGCCGCAGTCCTCGACCACCTGGACGAGCGACGTCGCGTGGTACCCCTGGCAGGCGAAGCGGCGGGCAGCCGAAAGGATCAGCTCGTGGCGCGTGGCCCCCGCCCTGGCCTGGAGGCCCGCCACGGCGGCCCGGTCCGACCAGCGAGGGACCGGGAGGGTGAACCACGGCGGCTCGCCCGGCGTCACGCACGACCCGTGGTCGGAGCGCACCCGGCCTGCGGACTCCACGAGAGGATGCTCGCAGCTCGGCTCGGCTGCGCACCAGCCGCCGCGACGTCCTGCTCCGGGGACGACGGGTGACGAAAGGGATGATCGACGTGCTTCTTCGCGGGGTGGACCACATCGCGTGCCTGACCCACGACCCGGCGCGGCTCGGGGAGTTCTACGCGGCGGTGTTCGACGCCGAGATCGGGCCGACCCGCGCGCACGGCCAGGAGGGCGAGGAGACGATGACGGTGATGCGGATCGGGCCGCACACCGAGCTCAACGTCTTCACCGTGCCGAGCAGCGACGGGGCCGACCGGCAGACGCCGATGTGGCACCGCGGACGCCTGGACCACTTCGGGCTGCACGCCGCGTCCTACCCGGCGTTCGCGACCATCCGTGAGCGGCTGATGACCCGGGGCGCCTCCGACGGCACGGTCAACGACTTCGGCTCCGCCTTCAGCATGTTCTTCCGCGATCCGGACGGCCTCGAGGGCGAGGTACTCGTGGCGAAGGCCGACAACGGGTCGCACCCCGTCGCCTGACCCGAAGTCACCGTCGGCGCTTCCGACAGGTCCGGTTCGTCCCTATGCTCACTCGTAGGAACGAGTCGTCGGTGACGGGGCGTCACAAGGGCGTGTGCCTCTCGGGAGGGAGCGGGCATGACCCTCGTCCTGGAGTCCAGCGCCCATCCACCGGGCGACCGGGCCGAGCTGGTGCAGGAGGTGATCGCCCGCAGCGGCGTCCGCCGCCGGGTGGAGCTGAAGGCGCCTGCCGAGTCCGCGGACGTCCGCGCCGAGGCGTGGCAGCTCGGCACCACCGGCGTCCTGCGCACCGTGGGCACGGCGTTGACGCTGACCCGCACGGCGCGCGACGTGCGACGGGACGCCCCCGAGCTCGTCGGGATCGCTCTGGCGCGCGGCGGGTGCACCTACTCGGCGCACGGCACCGACCAGCGGCTGGGCCGCGACGGCGTGGTGCTCGTCGACTTCACCAGCCCCTACGCGTTCTCCCACGCCGGGTCGCGCATGAGCTGCATCGTCGCGCACATCTCCCACGCCGACCTCGGCCTGGGCGTCGACGTCGTACGGGCCGCTGTTCCCCGGTTGGCGGGCAGCGAGCTGCTGCCCCTGGTCCGGGCGCACCTCGTGCACATGTCGGGCGCGATCGACGAGCTCGCGGAGAGCCCCGTCGTCACCGCGGACCTGGGCGCGGCGACGGCCGACCTGACCCGCGCCCTGGTCGTCTCCGCGGCCGGGCACCGGGAGCGGGAGGTCCTGGGGGAGACGCTGCGCGCGCGGGTGGCCGCCCACGTCCGGGCCCACCTGGGCGATCGCGACCTCACGCCGGCGCACATCGCGGCGGCGCACCACGTCTCGCTCCGCACGCTCTACAACGCGTGGGGCGACCTGGAGGAGACCCTCGCCGCGTGGATCCTGCGCGAGCGGCTGGAACGCGTGCGCAGGGAGCTGACGTTCCTGCCGTCCGACGTCACGATCTTCGCGGTCGCCCGGCGGTGGGGGTTCGTCGACGCCGGCCATTTCGGCCGTCGGTTCCGCAGCGCCTACGGCCTCACGCCGTCGGAGTGGGTGCGCCGGTCCCGTCCCGCCACTGCCGGGGCGTGACGCCGAACGCCGCCCGGAAGCGTCGGGAGAAGAAGCTCGGGTTGTCGAAGCCCCAGGTGCGGGCCACGGTGGCGATCGAGTGGTGGCGACGGCCGGGGGCCGCGAGGTCGGTCCGGGCGCCCTCGAGGCGACGCTCGATGATCGATCGCTCGAGGCCGACGCCGCGCTCCTCGAAGATCCTGTAGAGGGCGCGGACCGAGATGCCGTTCTCCGCGGCGATCTCCGCGGGGGCGAGGTCGGGGTCGCGGAGGTGGGCGCGCACGTAGGCGTCGACCCGGTCCGCGGTCGACGCCGGCGTCGCCTCGTCGAGCTCCCGGGCCTGCTCGGCGGCGGAGAGGACGAGGGCGCGCACCAGCCGCACCGAGGCCCGGGCGAGGTCCGCGGCGGCGGCACTGTCGGCGAGCGTCCGCGACGGGGCGTGCACGCGGACGACGTGGTCCCGGACGAGGGGGTAGAGCGAGCTGGACCGGAGACCTCGCGCCGCCGCCCGGACGACGTCCAAGGGCAGGCCGAGCTCGTCGAGGTCGACGTGGACGGCGTCCGGGGCGGCGCCGGGACGGCCGTCGAGGACGAGCTCGCACGACACGGGGTCGCCGGCCCGCAGGACCAGCGCGATCTCGCGGTCGCACGCCGGCGCGGAGTCCGGGTCCGGTACGAGCACGTGGATCCCCGATGTCGTGGTTCGTCCCGCCCAGCGTCGGCCCCCGGGACGACGGGGTCAACGACCACCACGAGGTGCACACCGGTGGGCACGTCGCGTGGTCGTGGGCCCGCGGATCAGACGGTCATCGGCTCGGCCGGTGCCGCCGGCGCGGGCACGATCGCGGGCGGGGTCGTCGCGTGGCGCACGGCCCAGGCCAGGACGTAGTCGGCGATCTCCTCCCAGCCGGGAGCGGCGGGCAGGAGGTGGGGCTTGCTGCCGTACTCGACCACCTCGGTGATCGTCTTCTCGCCCTTGTAGTGCGCGGCGTTCGACCACTGGATCTTCGGCGGCATGATGTTGTCCTCGCTGCCGGCGACGAACAGCAGCGGCGCCCGGTCCTCGTTGTGGTAGTTCACCCACGTCCCGCTGTGTCCCGGGGTCAGGTTGGCCAGGGCGCTCTCGAAGATGATGCCGCCGGACACGGGTACCGCGTAGCGCTCGTAGAGCGCGCGGGCCTCGGCCTCGGGGAAGGTGTTGGTGAAGGCGTAGTTCCAGTGCTCGAAGTCGTAGCGGATCGCCCGGTGCCGGTGGGCCGGGTTCTTCAGCACCGGGAACGTGGCCTTGGCCTGGGTGAGCGGGATGATCGGCACGCCCTCGGTGGGCGCGGAGTTCAGCGCGACGCCGGCGGCGCCGAACCCGTGGTCGAGCAGGATCTGGGTGAACGCCCCGCCCGCCGAGTGCCCGATGATGATCGGCGGGCTCTCCAGTTCGCGCAGGACCGATTCGAAGTGCTCGACGATCGCGGGCACGGTGAGCGCCTCGACCGGCGAGGGATCGGCGTTGAGCGATTCGACCTCGACCTCGAAGCCGGGGTAGGCCGGGGCGATCACCCGGTAGCCCTTGGCCTCGTAGCGGGCGATCCACTCCTCCCAGGAGCGCGGGGTCACCCAGAAGCCGTGGACGAGGACGATGGTGTCGGGGGCCGGGCGGGCGGCGTGCGTCATGACGGTGGTCCCTCTCTCAGGCCGTCGCGAGGACGAGCAGGTCGTCCCAACCTGGCAGCGGGAGTGCGGGCGGAATGTCCTGTCCGCGCAGAGCGGTGGGCTGTGCGTGCACGGTCGCGGCCTCGGTCGGCGATTGACGAGGGTGGTGAGGCGTGGTTCAGATGGGCCCGTGACCCTCGTCGACGAGGCCCCGTTCTCCCGTCCGCGCCCGATCCCCGACGACAACCTGGTCCCGGACCTCACCGGGGTCGACGCCTTCGCCGGCGACGCGATCGCGTCCGGGGTCGTCGAGCGGTACGCGCCGTGGGGCCCGCGAGCGCGCCTCCGCTCTCGGGTCGCGCGTCTGGGACCCGGAGGTGCTCGAGACCGCGCGCAAGGCCCAGCGCCACACCCCGGAGCTGCGCCCGCTGGACCGGCTGGGCCACGAGGTCTTCGACGTCGACTTCCACCCGAGCTACCACGACCTGATGTCGCTGGCGTTCGGCTCCGGGGTGCACTCGCTGGCGTGGACCGCCGGCGAGCCGGGCGCGCACTCGGCCCGGGCGGTGCTGTCGTACCTCTGGAACCAGGTCGACGGCTCCACCGCCTGCCCGACGGGCATGGCCTACGTGTCGATCCCGATCCTGCGCAGCCGACCCGAGCTGGCGCCGTGGGCGGAGAAGGTGGTCGTCGAGGGCTACGACCCCGCGGACGTGCCGGTCACCGCGAAGTCCGCGGCCACCATCGGCTACTTCATGACCGAGAAGCACGGCGGCTCCGACCTGCGGGCCAACGTGACGGTCGCCCGCCCCGTCGGCCGGCGCGGGCCGGGGGAGACGTACCTGGTCACATCGGCGGCAACGCCTACAGGAGCTGGTGAACGAGCCCGAGGACGCCACGCGCTACCTGGTCACACGGCTCGCGCTCGCGGCGCAGGCCGCGCTGCTCGTCGAGCACGCGCCCACCGCCGTCGCGGACGCGTTCGTCACCTCGGGGCTCGGCACCGGCTGGGGCCCGGGCTACGGGACACTGCGCGGCGTCGACCTCGAGGCGATCATCGATCACGCCCGACTGGGCTGATCGCCGGCACCTCGGTGACGAGGATGCGGGACGACCGCCGGGCCTGGACCTCGGCGAGCTTGTCGATGCCCTCGAACTCGTTGCAGAGCAGGAACAGGTGCCGGCCCTCCGGGCCGCCGAGCACGCACGAGAAGCAGGGCAGCTCGGTGTCGATGCGGTGGGTGATCTCCCCGCCGTCGAGCACGCGGACGCATGCCCCGCCGGGCGCGTCCGGCCGCTGCGAGTGGGCGAACGTGTCGGCGGTCTGAGCCCAGATCGCTCCCTCGGTGTCGACGCCGATGCCGTCGGGACCGAGCCCGTCGGCCCAGACGCGCCGACCGGACAGGCTGCCGTCCTCGCCGATGTCGAACGCCGACAGCCGGCCGGCGAACGACTCGGACACCACGAGCGTGGCGCCGTCCGGGGTCACGACCATGCCGTTGGGGAACTGGATGTCCTCGGCGACCCGGCGGGACGACCCGTCCGGCGCGACGAGGTCGATCCAGCCGGGCTCCGGGGCCGCGCCGCCGGCGAAGTCGAAGTCGGCGCCGTCGACGTAGACGTGGCCGCGCGGGTCGACGACGACCTCGTTGGCGCCGTGGTCGCGCAGCCTCGTCGCCGGGCCGCCCGGCTCGCGAAGGGTGACCGACGCGCCCGTGGTGACCAGGCTGCCGTCGGGCAGCCAGTCGATCGACCAGCCCATGAGGGGCGGGCCGTCCGCCATCACCTCGGCGTTCCCGTCGAGGTCGACGGCCACGACCTCGCCCACGCCCCAGTGCGCGAACCAGAGCCGCCCGTCGTGCCAGCGGGCGGACTCGACCATCGCGAAGCCGGTGAGCAGGGTGCGGGCCGGTGGCAGGTACTCGATGTCGATGCTCATGCCTCCCCACGAACGGACCCCGGCGGGATCGACCGGTCGGACGGTACCGATTGACAGAACAGTTCCCAACGCATGACTCTTACACCTTGTAACGATTACTTGAGACGAGGAGTCACGATGTCCGTCGACACCGCCGCCACCGGCCGCCCCTCGGCGCGCCGCGGCCGAGGCGGCCCGCCGCTGCCGATCCCCGCCGTGGCCTACGGCGCGCTGACCGTCGCCGCTGGTCTGACCTGGGCCGGCCCGCTGCCCACCGAGGACGCCGCCGGCGCGCTGGTGACGCTGCAGGCGCACCCGGTCGCCGCGCAGGTCTCCGCCGTCCTGCTGATCGGGGCGTCCGCCCCGCTCGCGGTGTGGGCGGCCGCCGCGACCCAGCGCCTGCAGGCGCTCGGTGCGCGGGTCGCGGGCCCGGTGATCGGGCTGGTCGGGGGCGTGCTCGCCGCGGCGTCGCTGCTGCTCAGCGGGCTCGTCGCCTGGACGGCGGGCGGGGCCGCGCCGCTCGGGGACGCCCCGCTGGTCCGGGCCCTGTCCACGCTCGCGTTCGCGCTCGGTGGCGTCGGGTTCGCGGTGACCTCGGCGCTGCTGATCGCCGGGGTCGCGATCCCGGGCCTGATCCTGCGACTGATGCCGCGCGGGCTCGCGATCGCCGGGCTCGTCGTGGCCGTCGTCGGCGTGCTGTCGCTGGTGAGCCTGCTCGTCCCGGCCCTGGCCGTGCTGCTGCCCGTCGCGCGGTTCGGCGGCGTGGTGTGGCTGGTCGCCGTCAGCGTCACGCTGCCGCTGTCCCGTCGTCGTCACACCGCGGACTGAGCTGGCCTCCACCGTCACCATCGACGACAGTGACGCCGTGCGGACGCGGCGGGACGAGCCGAGCGAGGGCGGCTCCCGCGGCGGGATCGCGGCCATCGGGGTGGTCGGCGGGGTCGTCGGTGGCCTGATCGGCGGCGGCGGCGGGGTGCTGTTCGTCGCGGGCCTCGACCGCTTCACGGCGATGTCCCGGGCCCGCGTGCACGGCACATCGACGATCGCGAACATCGGCATCTGCGTGGCCGGCTCGGCCGCCTACGCGCTCGGCGGCGGCGCGGTCGACCTGCGCGTCGGCACCGGGATGCTGGTCGGCGGCACCCTCGGCGGCCTCATCGGGCCCCGCCTCCTGGCCCGCGCGTCGGAGCGGCTGCTGCGGATCCTGCTGATCGTGATCCTGGTGCTCACCGCCGCCAAGTTCTCGGTCGACGCACTCGGGCTGCCGCTGCTGGCCCACGCCCTGGTGCCGGCAGGCCTGCTCGCCGACCTGTGGTTCGTCGTCCCGGCGACCCTCGTCGTCGGGATCGTGATCGGCGCCTGGTCGGGCGCGATGGGCCTCGGCGGCGGGTTGCTCGCCGTCCCGGCGATGGTCCTGCTGTTCGGCGTCGAGCTGCACGTCGCCGCCGGGACCTCGTTGCTGATGTTCATCCCCAACTCGATCGTCGGGTCCTGGGTGCACATCCGCCAGGGCACGGCGTCCGCCCGCTGGGGCTGGCTGCTGGGGCTGACGTCGGCGCCCGGGGTCGTCGCCGGGGCCCTGCTCGGCCTGGCGCTGGACACGGTGGCGCTCGGTCTGGTCTTCGCGACCTTCGCGCTGCTCATGGCGATCCGCGAGACCGTGGCGCTCCTCCGCCGCCCGGCTACCGCTCGTGCCATGTGATCGCGAGGGCCGCGGCGAGCACGAGCAGCACGCCGATGCCCGCCACCGAGTGGAGCCCGAAGCGTGACGCCTCGTCGCGGAACCTCGCCTCGGTGAGGAGCAGCACGAGGACGAGGGTCATCACCCCCGCGGAGCCCGCGAGCACCGCGACCAGGGTGGTCGCGGCCTTGCGGGCGCTGTCCAGCCCGATCCGCAGCAGCGCCACCGAGTAGAAGACCGCAGCGGACGACAGCGCGCCGGTGCCGACGAACCCGACGGCGTTCAGCGCGATCAGCGGGCTCGCCGTCGCGGCACCGGCCAGCACGGCCAGGGCGGCGGCCGATCCGAGGACGGCGACCGTCCCCTGCACCAGGATCGCCATGTTGGGCGGCACCGGACGAAACTAGACACCGGCCGGTACCGCGTTCCACGACGGGGGGAGACGACGTGCTGCGCAGCCAGGCGGCGATCACGGGTGCCGTCGCGGCCGGCGGCGCGCTCGGGGCTCTGGCCCGGTGGGTCCTCGAGTCCGCGTGGCCCGCCCCGCCCGGTGGCTTCCCGGCGACGACGTTCGCGATCAACGTCGGCGGGTGCCTGCTCATGGGGGTGCTGGTCGTGCTGGTCACCGAGGCCCGCGAGTCCCACCCGATGCTGCGCCCGTTCCTCGGCGTCGGCGTGCTCGGCGGGTTCACGACCTTCTCCAGCTACGCCGTGGAGGCCCAGCAGCTCGTGAACGGCGCCCACCTCGCGGTGGCCGCCCTCTACCTCGCCCTGACCGTCGTCGCCGCGCTGGTGGCCGTCGTCCTCGGTCTGACGGTCACCCGCCGCGCCGTCGGGCTGGCGGCCCGCCCGTGACCGCCACCGCAGGCCTGCTGGTCGTCCTCGGCGCCGCCGTCGGCGCCCCGGCCCGCTACCTGACCGACCGGTGGCTGCAGTCCACCCACGGCACCGGCTTCCCGTGGGGGACGTTCACGGTGAACGTCGTCGCCTCGTTCGTCCTGGGGCTGGTGGCCGGCGGCAGCCCGCCCGCGGTGGCGGCGCTGGTCGGCACCGGGTTCTGCGGGGCCCTGAGCACGTGGTCCACCCTCGGCTACGAGACCGTCCGCCTCGCCGAGCAGGGCGCCTGGAGCTCGGCGGTGTTCAACGTCGTCGCCTCGGTGCTCGCCGGGCTCGGCGCCGCGGGGCTGGGGCTCGCGCTCTGAGCTACAGCACGGTGCTGAGCGCGAGCGTCATCCCGAGCCCGACCACCGAGGCGACGGACACCCCGAACGACACGGTCCGGCGCCGGACGAGGTGGTCAGCGCGTGCCGCGCAGCCCCAGGGTCTCGATCCACCCGGCGAGGCCGTCGAGGGCCGCCTTGGCGCCGGCCTCGGTCTCCTCGGGCGGGGTGAAGGTCCGCGCGTCGCCCTCGCCGGAGACGAACTTGCTGGCGAACGGGATCGGCACGGTGGCTGCGACCGGCACCATGCGCAGGGCGACCAGCACCGGCCAGAGCGCCTCGGTGGCACGCGCACCTGCCGCCACGCCGCCGTAGCCGAGCAGCGCGACCGGCTTGCCCGCCCACTCCTGGTTGAGGTGGTCGAGCGCGTTCTTCAGCGCGGCGTTGTAGCTGTGGTTGTACTCGGGGTGGACGATCGCGAAGGCGTCGGCGCGGGCGATCGTGGCGCTGAAGGCCTTCGTCGAGTCGAGCGTGTAGCGCGCGAACCGCGGGTGCTCCGGCTCGGCGAACATCGGCAGGTCGACGTCGGCGAGGTCGACGATCTCGACGTCGAACCCCTCGTACTGCCGGGCGTACGACGCGAACCACTGCGCGATCGGCTCACCGACCCGCCCGGGGCGGGTGCTCGCGACGATGATCTGCAGCAGGGGGCGGGTTCCGGCGTCCGTCATCGGTGTCCTTCGGTCGGTGAAGTGGTTGTCGCTACAACCATTCTGCGCCCTCCGGGTCGTCCGCGACTGTTGTGGTGGGGCGCGCGTGACTGGATGATCCCTCCGTGTCTGTGGCAGCCATCACCTTCGGGCTCGTGTTCCTGGCGGAGGTGGCGGACACCAGCGGACTGGTCACGCTCGTGCTCGCCACCCGCCTCCCGGCGCGGTGGGTGCTCGTCGGCGTCTGCGCCGGGATGCTCGTGCACGTCGGGGTCGCGATCGCGGCCGGCAGCCTCCTGGCGCTGCTGCCCGAACGGCCCCTCGAGGCCGTCCTCGCCCTGATCTTCCTCGTCGGGGCGTTCCTGATCTGGCGCGAGGGCGAGGAGGACGACGATGACGACGAGGTCACGCTGAAGGAGACGCCGCGGACCGCGTGGAGCGTGGTCGCGACCGCCTTCGGGATCACCGTGCTCTCGGAGTTCGCCGACCCGTCGCAGATCGTCGCCGCGTCGCTGGTCGCGCGGTACGGCGACCCGGTCGCCGTCGGCATCGGCGCCCTGCTCGGGCTCTGGGTCGTCTCCGCGCTCGCGGTGTGGGGCGGGGACCGCGTCCGCCGCTACATCCCCGTGAAGTGGGTGACCCGGGTGGCGGCCGCGATCATGGTCGGGCTCGCGGTGTGGACCGCGGTCGACGCGATCCGGGGGTGAGGCGGCATGCTTGCATGGCTGAGGAGCTGGAAGGGCGGCGTCGTCATCTCGGCCGCCTGTCTGCTGGCGGGGCTGGTCCGGGCGGTGGCGGCCCCGCTCGACCTGCTGACGGTGGCGCTCTTCCCGCTGGCGGTCGCGTACGCGGTCGCCGCCGTCATCGAGCGGCGGACGAGCAACGCCCGCCGGGCCGCGAGCCGGGTCGACGGCTCCGACCCCATGCCCTGGTCCACCCGGCCGACGCGGCTGGTCGCCTGGTGGGTGGCGGAGCGGGGGTACGCCCACGAGGGGCCGTTGATCGTCCCGTCGGCGACCTCCACGAAGGACCGGGTCGGGGCGGTCCTCGCGATCGCCGCCGGTGTCCTCGGCCTGGTCCTGGTGTTCCAGGGCCACGACGCACGCGAGGGCCACACGCCCGCGGCCCCGATCGGCCACGTGAGCCCGGTCGACAGGGGTTAGGCCGGCCGGCTCATCCAGCGCACGCGGTCCCGGTACGGCGCGTGGTGCATGATCAGGTCGCGGCGTGCGCCGGGCGCGGCCGTGGCGGTGAACGCGCGGTCGCGGGTGAGACGGGCCCGCACCGTACCCGGATCGAGCACGATCACCCGGGCGGCGCCGCGGACCTCGTGGTCGAGGCCCGCGGCGCCCCCGTGGGTGGCCGTCCCGCCGACCCGGTCGGCGAAGACCTGGGCGGCGGCGAGCCCGCTCGGATCGTGCGGGCGGCGATGACGAGGACGGAGCTCATCGGGCACTCCAGATCAGGGATCGAGGGTCGGTGCCCCTGCGGTCCCGGCCGCGCCGTGGATGCAGGTCCGTCGCAACATCGAACCGCTGATCATGTACGTCCCCTGCACGGTCAGCGGGGCTGGATCTCGCCCATCGGGCCGAAGCCGTCGTGGGGCGTGTCGATGTAGAGGATCTGCGGCTGCGCCGACACGAGGTCGGGCGCGGCGTCGAAGAACTGCTTCACGTAGGGCTGCTGGACGTGCGTCGCGCCGGCGTCGGCGTCCCGGAAGCCCTCGATGCAGACGTACTCGTTCTCGTCGGTGAGGCTGCGGGAGAACTTGAAGAACAGGCAGCCTTCCTCGGAGTTGACGTCCTTGGCGTAGGAGTCGGCGAGGGCCAGCCACTCGTCCGTCTTCTCGGGACGGATCGGCATGACGATGTTGATCACGATCACGGCGGGCTCCTTCGAGTCGTCGGCGAGGTCATCGCCTCCGGGCATCGTCGTGAGGTGGCGCGACGACCGTCAACATCGGCTCAGGATGTGCACGCCCCGCTCAGCCGGGCACCAGCGCGATCTTCCCGGTGACGGCCCGCCGGGCGAGGAGGTCGGCGACGAGCGCGGTGGCGGCGGCGGGATCGGCGCGCGCCCAGTCGCCCCAGTCCACACCGATCACGGCGTGGTTGCCGATCAGCACGATGTTGGCGGGCAGCTTCGGGATCTCGCCGGAGGTGAAGCCGAGCACGGCGAACCGCCCGGAGGGCCGCAGGGCGCGCAGGGCCGACTCGGAAGCCGGCCCCGGCACGGGGTCGGTCTCGTCGACGACCTCGAGGTCCTCGACGGGCCCGAAGGCGCGGCACACCACTCGCCTCATGGCGGGGATTCTGCTCGGCGCCGCCGGCCCAGGAGCCCGAGGCCCACGTACATGCCGACGAGGGCGACGGCGAGGCCGATGACGGCGTTCACGGTGAGGGGCTCGCCCACGATCGGCACGGCGGCGAGCGCGACCGTCGCCGGCACGAGGTTGAGCAGGGCGCTCACGTGCACCGTGGAGCGCCACTGCAGCAGCAGGAACATCAGCGCGAACGCGCCGGCCGAGTTCACGACGCCGAGCCACAACGACACCCACCACCCGGTCGCGTCGGTGGGCAGCCAGCCGGCGCCGAGGAAGGGCATCGCGGCCACGGTCACGACCAGCGACGCCGCCATCTGCACCGCGACGCTCGTCGCGACGGGCGTGTCATCGTTGAACCGCTTCTGGTAGAGCGTGCCGGCGGCCATCGAGAGCATCCCGAGCACCGGGAGCACGACGGCCGAGCCGAGCGACCCGCCGAGCTGGTCGGACAGCACGATGTAGACCCCGCAGGCCCCGATCAGCAGGCCGACGACGGGCGCCGCCCCCAGTCGCGTGGCCAGCACCAGGGGCGTCAGCAGCCCGACCAGCAGGGGCGCCATCCCGAGGATGAGGCTGGAGACGCCGGCCGGGACGCCCTCCGCGAGGCCGGTGTAGACGAAGCTGAACTGGCCGACCTGCAGCAGCAGGGCGGTCACCACGAGGTGCACCCACGCCCGGCCGCGGGGCATCGCGGGCCGCATCAGGACGACGGCGACGAGCACCACGGCCAGCGCGATGAGGAACCGCCACAGCAGCACCGTCGGCACCGCCATGTGCGCGGTGGCGATCTTCCCGGCGAGGAACCCGGACGCGTAGATCGGCACGAACAGCACGCTGAGCACCGGGACGAGCCAGCGGCGGGGAGGTCCCGTGCTGGTGTCGCTCGGTGGCGCCACCGCGGCGTCGGCGTCACGGAGCATGGCCGCCAGTCCATAGCACCGCTAACGACAACGCAATCGGGCGTCCGTCACCCCTCCGGCGTTCACCCCCTCCGGCGTTCACCCCCTCTGGCGATCACGGCCGGCGGGTGACGTCGTCGATGGTCAGTGTCCCGAGGTCGGTGTTGACGATGTAGACCTCCCTGCGGTCCGGCGAGGCTGCGAGCGCGACCCGGCCGGTGAACTCCTCCATGAACCAGCCGACCTGGGGCCGGAGGTCGTCGGTGTCGACGGCGGCGAGCACCGGCCGGTCGGCGGTGGCCAGGGCGAGGAACGCCCGGCGGCCGTCGCGGGAGACGGTCAGCGCCGAGACGGGACCGGGCAGCGCCACGGAGTCGACGACGGCTCCCGCGACGGGGTCGACGACGGTCAGGGCGTGCCGCGGGTCCGCGCTGCCGAGGTAGACCCTGGTGCCGTCCGGCGACGCGACCGCGCTGCGTGCCGGCGCCTCGAGGGGGATGGACGTCACCGTCGAGCGGGAGGCGACGTCGACGACCTCGGCGGTCGAGCGGCGGTCGTCCACGGTCAGTAGGCGGGTGCCGTCCGCACTCGGCGCGAGCCCGGTGGCGGTGCGGTTGAGGGTGCCCTCGACGCCCCGTCCCCGCAGGTCGACGACGTCGATGCCCCGGGCCGTCGGGACGAAGGCCGTGGTCCGGCGGGCGTTCACCACCGGCACGGCGACCGGGGCCCGGGGGAGCGCGACGCCGGCGACGACGGCGGAGGTGCGCATGTCGATCACGGACAGGGCGTGCCGGTCGCGGCGGCTGGTGGTGACGAACAGCTGCTCGCCCGCGGGGTCGGCGACGGCGCCCACGGTCTCCCCGTCGAGGAGGACCTCGCCCACCCGGACGCGACGGCCGGTGTCGAACACCGAGACGAACCGGTCGCCCGCGTTGGCGATGAAGGCGTCCCCACCGTCGGCGGAGAAGGCCACCGCGACCGGGCTGTACCCGACGGAGATCCCGTCGCCGACGTAGCGGCGCACCGCGACGATCCCCACGACGAGCAGCAGGACCGCGAGCGCGAGGCCGAGGAGCCGCCGACCCCACCGGCCGGGGAGCGGCGGCGACCAGCGACGCCAGCCGCGGACGAGCCGGTCCGACGGGAGGGGGACGAGCCGCGTCAGCCGCGCGGTCGGCCCCCGGCGCAGGGCCGCCCTCGCCTCCGCGGCGAACGCCCCGGCGCCCGCGGGCCGGTCCCCGGGCTCCTTCGCCATGCCGCGGGCGATCACGCGTCGCAGCGCCGGCGGGATCGCGTCGTCGGTCAGGGCGGGCGGCGGCAGGCGCAGGTGGGCGTCGACGAGCGCGGGCGGGTCGTCGGCGACGAAGGGCGGCGAGCCGGTGAGGCACTCGTGCAGCAGGCAGGCGAGGGAGTACACGTCGGAGCGCGCATCGGCGGGCTCGGCCCGCAACCGCTCGGGGGCCATGTAGGCCATGGTCCCGATCACCGAGCCCTCGGCGGTCTCCGATCCCGTGGAGCGGGCGATGCCGAAGTCGGCCAGGTGGGCGAAGTCGCCCGGCCCCACCAGCACGTTCGACGGCTTGACGTCGCGGTGGACCAGACCCGCGGCGTGGGCGGCGTCGAGCGCGGCGGCGACCTGCGTGATCAGGTCGAGCGCGCGCGGGGGAGCGAGCGGGCCCTCGCCCAGGACGGTCCCGAGATCGGTGCCGTCGATGAGACGCATGTCGAGGAAGAGCTGGCCGTCGATCTCCCCGAAGTCGTGCACCGGCACGACGTGCGGCTCGCGCAGGTCCGCGGCGGCCTCCGCCTCGCGCCGGAACCGGCGCCGGTAGGCCGGGTCGGCGCCGAACCGGGGGTGGAGCAGCTTGAGCGCGACCCAGCGCCCGCGGCGCGTGTCCCACGACCGGTACACCTCGCCCATACCGCCCCTGCCCAGCACCGGGCCCAGGCGATAGGGACCCAGCTCCGCACCCACGGACCCAGCGTCCACCAGCGCGCGGGCCCGGACCAGCCGCCGGGGCGGGGATCAGGTGCGCAGACCGCGCCGTCGCGGCATGGTCACGTGGCACGGCGACGGGAGGCGGGTCGATGGGGACGGAGCAGGCGGCGCAGTGGAACGGACCCGGGGGCAGGGCGTGGGTGCGCCTGCAGGGCGTCCTCGACGCCATGTACGTCCCGCTGGAGGAGCTCCTGGTCGACCGCGTCGCCGACGCCGCTCCCGGCATCCCCTCGGTGCTCGACGTCGGGTGCGGCACCGGCGCCACGACCCTCGCGCTCGCGCGCCGGCTCGGCGCGGGCACCGCGGTGACGGGGGTGGACGTCTCCGAGCCCATGCTCACCGCGGCCCGCGAGCGGGTGTCGCGCGCGGGCCTGGAGGTGCCCTTCGTCGCCGCCGACGCCCAGCGCCACGACTTCGGTCCCGGCCCGCGCGTGGTCGCCTCCCGGTTCGGCGTGATGTTCTTCGACGACCCCCCGGTGGCGTTCGCCAACCTCCGCGCGGCGGCGTCCCCCGGCGGCGCCCTGCGCGCGGTCGTCTGGCGTGATCCCGGGGAGAACCCCTTCATGACCGCCGCACCGGAGGCCGCTGCCGGCCTGCTCGACGTGCCCCCGCCCGTTCCCGGGGCCCCGGGCCAGTGGGGCCTCGCCGACGGCGAGCGCACGGCGGAGATGCTCCGCGCCGCGGGGTGGGGCGACGTCACCGTCGAGCCCGTCGACCGCGAGTGCACCTTCCCCGCGAGCGAGCTGGAGGCCTACCTGACCCTCATGGGTCCGGTCGGCCGCGCGCTTGCCGGGCAGGACGACGCGACCAGGGCCCGCGTCGCCGACCGCCTCCGCCCCGCCCTCGCCCCGTTCGTCCGCGGGGACGAGGTGGCCTTCACCGCCGCGTGCTGGCTGGTCTCGGCGGCGGCGTGACGGCGGCGAGCGGGAAGCGGGTGCCGGGGAGCTCCTCGGAGACGTCCCAGAGGAGTCGGGCCAGGTCGCCGTCGCGGGCGGTGCGGCTACGACCGACCAGCGTCGGCGCGCCGCGTCCCTGGAGGAGGCCGCCCGGCCCGGCGTAGCTGTCACCCGGGACGTCCGCCACCGCTGCGTAGAGGGTGGTCAGGGCGCCGTCCTCGTCGCTCTGGGCGAGCAGCCCCAGGAACCGACGCTGGATCGCTTCGACCCAGGGGTGCTCGCCGGTCGGCCGCAGGAGGTTCGTGGCCGCCAGTCCGGGGTGTGCGGCGGTCGCGAGCACCGGCGACCCGGCCTCGGTGAGCCGACGCTGCAGGTCGCTGGTGAACAACAGGTTCGCGAGCTTCGACTGCCCGTACGCCGCCGAGGCGCGGTACGGCCGACGCTCCCACTGCAGGTCGTCGACATCGATCGAGCCCGACCGGTGGGCCAGCGAGGCGACGGTGACCACCCGTCCCGTGATCCGCGGGAGGAGCAGGTTGGTCAGCGCGAAGTGGCCCAGGTGGCTGGTGCCGTCACTTCCCGGACCGCCGGTCCCTGCTCGACGCCCTGGCCGAGGCGGGGTTCGGGCGCCTGGACGCGCAACTGCGCGCGGCGCTCGCCGAGGTGGGGGACGGCTTCGTGCTGCGCCTGCGGGCCACGGTCAGGGCGTACGTCCGGTTCGCCACGCAGGACGCGGCGCTCATGGGGCTGATGTTCACGAGCAAGGTCCGGCCGGGTGCCGATCGCGTGGTGGAGGCCGCCGCGCCGGCGTTCTCCCTGATGACGGAGCTGATCGCCGAGGGACAGGCCGCGGGCGAGCTGGCCGCCGGGGACCCCGAGCAGGTGGGTTTCGTCCTGTTCGCCACCATGCAGGGCATCGCGACGCTCATCAACGGCCGCATCGTGGGGGCCGAGCGGCTCGAGGGTCTCGTCGACACCGCCGTCGACCAGTTCGTCCGGGGACGCGCCCGGCCTGAATGCCACTTGTCCTCCGGTGCACCGTCCCGCAACGATGCGGACGGTGACCACAGGGCAGCCAGGCACGGGGCGGGCTACCTACGCGGTGGTCTACGACATCGACAGCATCCTTCGGATCGCGCCGCTGCGCCGGCAGTGGGGCCGCCTGCGCGCGCTGGCGATCCGGGGCCCGCACGACCGCCGGTCGCAGCTCGGCATGCAGCGGGTGGTGCAGACCCTGGTCGAGGGCGGGGCCGGGGGATCCGTCTTCTTCCTGACGGCCCTGCCGATCCGGCTCTCCCGACCGCTGCGGCGGATCCTGCGCCACGACCAGTACCCGCCGGGCACGGTGCTGATGGCCGGGCGCGGCATCTTCACAGGCTGGTTCTTCGGCGCCGGTCTGGAGACCAAGCGCGCCGTGCTCGACCGGCTAGGGGCCAGGCACCCGGACACCACCTTCGTGCTGGTGGGCGACGACGCCGGCCACGACCCCCAGCTCTTCGCCGACTTCGCCCGCGACAACCCGGGGCGGGTCGCGGTGATCGCGCTGCGCCGGCTCGTCGACGTCGGCGACGACCGGGAGTCGGCCGGCAGCGACGGGAGCCCCCCGGTCGTCGAGGCCCCGAACGGCGAGGAGATGCTGCCCGGGCTGTGCGACGCGCTGGGGATCGGCCCGAGGCGCGGCCGATCGCGGACCGAGGACTGGTTCCTCACGCGCGCCGAGCGCGACAACCCGGCGACCCGGCTGCGGGCGTGGACCGAGGGCAACGCGGTGCACCTGCGGGTGCACGGGAGCGCCTACTACCGCGCGCTCACGGAGCGCGTGGCGGCGACCGGCGCGGGCGACCTGGTGCTCTTCGCCGGCTGGCGCGGCGACGGCGACCAGGAGCTGGGCGACGGCGGACCGACGGTCGCCGACGTCCTCACGGGCGCGGCACGGCGCGGGGCCCTGGTGCGCGGGCTGCTGTGGCGCTCGCACCTCGAGGTGTTCGGCTACCACGTCGCGCAGAACCGCCGGCTCGCGTCGGCGGTCCTCGCCGCCGGCGGCGAGGTGCTGCTCGACCAGCGGATCCGGGCGCTCGGCAGCCACCACCAGAAGATCGTCGTCCTCCGGCACCGCAACCCGGCCGACGACGTCGCCTACGTCGGCGGCATCGACCTCGTCCTCGGCGCCCGCGACGACATCGTCCACCGGGGCGACCCGCAGTCGGCGAAGTCCGGCGACGAGTACACCCGCAGCCCCCGCCACGACGCCCAGGTCGAGCTGCGCGGACCGGTCGTCCGAGACCTGCACGACGTCATCGCCGAGCGGTGGGACGACCCCGCGCCGCTGGCCCGGCTGCCGTGGCACGTCGTTCCCGACCTCCTCCACGGCCTGCCCCGGCGGGGGTCGTCGCTCCCGGACCCGGAGCCCGACCCGCCCCGGGCGGGAGGGTGCGCGATCCAGATCCTGCGCACCTATCCCCACCGGTGGCCCGCGCACCCGTTCGCGCCCCGCGGCGAGCGCAGCCTCGCCCGCGCGTTCATCAAGGTGCTGGGCCGCGCGCAGCGGCTGGTCTACGTCGAGGACCAGTACCTGTGGTCCGCCGACGTCGCCCGCGTGTTCGCCGCCGCGCTGCGCCGGGCCCCGCAGCTGCACCTGATCGCCGTCGTCCCGCGGCCCGACCGCGACGACGGCCCGACCCCGGCGTCGGTCGGGCAGCGCGAGGCGATCGCGATGGTCCACGAGGCCGGCGGCGACCGCGTGCAGATCCTCGACGTCGAGAACGACGAGGCGCGCCCGATCTACGTGCACGCCAAGATCTGCGTGGTCGACGACGTCTGGGCCACGGTCGGGAGCAACAACTTCAACACGCGGTCCTGGACCCACGACTCCGAGCTGGCGGCCGCGATCCTCGACTCCGAGCGCGACGGGCGTGCCCCCGCGGACCCGGGGGGCCTGGGCGACGGCGCCCGGGGCTTCGCCCGCCGGCTGCGCCTCGAGCTGATGGGCGAGCACCTCGAGGTCGACGACGCCGTCCTGCTCGACCCCGACGTCGCCGCGCGCACCGTGCGCGACCGGGCCGCGGCGCTCGACGCGTGGCACGCCGGCGGGGCGCTCGGTGCCCGACCGCCGGGGCGCCTCCGTCGCCACGCCCCCGGGCACGAGCAGGTCGACCAGACCTGGCGGCAGCGCTGGATCACGGGCCCCGCGTACCGCAGGGTGCTGGACCCCGACGGCCGTCCGCTGGCGGCGCGCCTGCGCCGCATCTACTGAGTCGCAACCCCCGCACGCCCCACCGAGGAGACCCCGTGTCCGTCCTGTCCGCCCTGGTGACCGCGACCCGCTCCGGGAGCGTCGAGGTCATCGACCTCACGACGCCGCTGCAGGAGTCGACGCCGATCCTCGAGCTGCCCGCGCCTTTCGCGAACACCTCGCGGTTCCGGCTCGAGGAGCTCTCCCGCTACGACGACCGCGGTCCCGCCTGGTACTGGAACGACATCCACACCGGCGAGCACACCGGCACCCACCTCGACGCCCCCAACCACTGGGTCACCGGCCGGGACGGCGTCGACGTCTCGCAGGCGCCGATGGGGCTGCTCGTCGCGCCGGTCGTCGTGATCGACATGAGCCGGGAGGCCGAGGGGGACCCCGACTTCCTGCTCGAGGTGGCCCACATCGAGGTCTGGCAGGCCGAGCACGGCGCACTGCCCGAGGGCGGATGGCTGCTCTACCGCACCGGGTGGGAGGCCCGCGGCGGGACGCAGGACGAGTTCATGAACGCCGACGAGGCCGGCCCGCACACCCCGGGGGTGTCCGCCGAGTGCGCGCGCTGGATCGCGCAGGAGTCACCGTTGGCCGGGTTCGGCGTCGAGACCGTGGGCACCGACGCCGGGGCCGCGGGCGGCTTCGACCCGCCGTTCGCCTGCCACCACTTCCTCATGGGCGCGCACAAGTGGGGCCTGACGAGCCTGCGCAACCTCGGCCGGCTCCCCGCCACCGGCGCGGTGCTGGTGGTGTGTCCGCTGCCGATCGTCGGTGGGTCGGGGAGCCCGACGCGCGTGCTGGCGCTGGTGGAGACGTGACGGTCGCCGACCAGGTCGGCGCGCTGCTGGCGGAGCTGGGCGTCGGGCACGCGTTCGGCGTCGTCGGCAGCGGCAACTTCCACATCACCAACGCGCTGCGCGCGGCCGGCGTCCCGTACGTCGCCGCCCGCCACGAGGGCGGCGCGGCGACGATGGCCGACGCGTACGCCCGGACCTCGGGGGAGGTCGCCGCCGTCACCCTGCACCAGGGCTGCGGGCTGACCAACGCGCTGACCGGCGTCGCCGAGGCGGCGAAGAGCCGTACGCCGTTGCTGGTGCTCGCGGCCGAGACCGCCGGGGCGGCCGTGCGGTCGAACTTCCGCATCGACCAGGACGCCGTGGCGCGCTCCGTCGGCGCCGTCGCCGAGCGGGTGCACTCGCCGGCGTCGGCGGCCGCGGACGTCGTCCGCGCCTACGCCACCTGCCGCGACCAGCGCCGCACCGTCGTGCTCAACCTGCCCCTCGACGTGCAGGCCGCGCCCGCGGACCCGGCGCCCGCCCCGGCGCGGACGATCTGGCGCGCCCCCCGTCCCGACCCGGGCGCGGTGGCCGAGCTGGCCGCGCTGCTGGACGGCGCGCAGCGCCCGGTGTTCATCGCCGGGCGCGGCGCACGGCACGCCCGCGCGGATCTCGAGACGCTCGCCGACGCCTGCGGTGCGCTGCTCGCGACGTCCGCGGTGGCGCACGGGCTCTTCGCCGGCCGTCCGTGGTCGCTCGGCATCTCCGGCGGCTTCTCGACGCCGCTGGCCGCCGAGCTGATCACGGGCGCCGACCTCGTGGTCGCCTGGGGCGCCTCGCTGACGATGTGGACCACCCGGCACGGGGCGCTGCTCGGCGACGCGACGCTGGTGCAGGTCGACGACACCGCCGACGCGCTCGGTGCGCAGCGTCCCGTCGACCTGGGTGTGCTCGGCGACGTCGCGGCGACCGCCCGCGACGTCGCCGGGCACGTCGGGACCTCCGCGGGCTACCGGACCGACGCCGTCGCCGAACGCCTGGCCGCTGAGGGCCGGCACGCGGCGCCCGCGGGCGTCGCGGGATCGGACCGCATCGACCCGCGGACGCTGTCGGCCGCGCTCGACGAGCTCCTGCCCGCCGAGCGGACCGTCGCCGTGGACTCCGGCAACTTCATGGGCTACCCGGCGGGCTACCTGGCCGTCCCCGATGCGGCCGGCTTCTGCTTCACGCAGGCCTTCCAGTCGATCGGGCTGGGCCTCGCCACCGGCCTCGGGGCCGCCCTGGCCCGACCGGACCGCCTCGCCGTCGCGGCGTGCGGCGACGGCGGCTTCCTGATGGGGATCGCCGAGCTCGAGACGGCCGTGCGGCTGGGGCTCGGGATGGTCGTGGTGGTGTACGACGACGCGGGCTACGGCGCCGAGTTCCACCACTTCGCCGACGCCGACCACGGGACCGTCCGCTTCCCCGACACCGACCTCGCCGCGATCGCCCGCGGCTACGGGTGCGACGCGGCCGTGGTCCGGTCGACCGCCGACCTCGCGATCGTGGGGGAGTGGCACGCCGGCCCGCGCGACCGCCCGCTGCTGCTCGACGCAAAGGTGACCTCCGACGGCCCGTCCTGGTGGCTGGCCGAGGCGTTCCGCGGGCACTGAGCGTTCCGGGGCCCTGAGCGTTCCGGGGGCTCTGGGGACCGGTCAGCGGGACTCGGCGCTCCAGGCGTAGGGCAGGTCGGAGCCGTTCAGCACGTGGTCTCCCACGGTCTGCAGCTTGTAGATGAGCGGGTTGTGCACCGAGATCGTGCGCGCGTTGCGCCAGTGGCGGTCCAGGCGCAACGACTCGGACGTGATCGACGCCCCGCCGACCTCGAAGAGCTGCGTGGTGGCGTCGAGGACGACGAACCACCAGTGCACCCGTAGCGCCTGCGGCAGGTTCGACTCCGCCGCGGCCAGGTCGATGAGCAGGCGGAACTGCTGGCGCACCGAGGCGCCGTGGCCGCCGAGCTCCACCGGCACGCGCAGCGCCCCGAACCGCACCTCGTTCAGGGCGGCGACCTCGTCGTGGGCCAGCGAGCGGTCCTGCTCGCGCTGCACGGCGCCTCGGCGATCCGGGCGAGCACCGGGGCGAAGGTGTCGTCGAGCTGCTCGTCGGTGGCGCGGGCGTCCGTGCTGATCGTGGTGCTCAAGGGGGGTCCTTTCGACGGCGGCCGCCGGCGCGCGGCGACGTCCGCCCGGGTGGGCGCACGACGTCGTCACCGCACGGGGCGTGGGGGGAGGAGCGAGGGGGGTGCGCAGGCCCGGGAGTGATCGGCGTCAGGGCCGACAGAGAGCGGAGGACACGCGCGCGAGGTCGATGTGCCCCCGTGTCGTCAGCCGTACCGCTGCGATCACGGACGCGACTCTAGATCGCCCGCCCCGCGAACCCAAGGATGGAGACATGACCGGATCGCCCGCGGCCGCCACGACGGCGCTCGTCCTGGAGCTCGCCGGGACGTTCGCGTTCGCCCTGAACGGTGCGTTCACCGGGATCCGCGTCGCGCGGCTGGACATCGTGGGGGTGGTGACGCTCGGGATGATCACCGCCCTGGGCGGCGGGATCCTGCGCGACGTCCTGCTCGGCGCGCTGCCCCCGGCGACGTTCAGCGACTGGCGCTACCTCGTGGTGGCCACCGCCGGCGGACTGGTCGCGTTCGCCGCGGCCGGGCAGCTCGAGCGCCTGGCCCTCCCGATCACGGTCTTCGACGCGCTCGGGCTGAGCCTGTTCGCGGTGACCGGCGCGACGACGGCCCTCGTCCAGGGCGCGGGCACCGGGCAGGCCATCCTGCTCGGCACGATCACCGCCGCGGGCGGGGGCACGATCCGCGACGTCCTCGTGCGCCGCGTCCCCAGCGTCCTGAGCAGCGAGCTCTACGCGATCCCGGCGATGCTCGGCGCCGCGGTGGTCGTGCTGGCGGCGCGGGCGGGCGTCGGCGGCCTGGTGTGGACGCTCGTCGGCGCCGCCGTCGCCCTCGTCGTCCGCCTGGTGGGCGTCGGCTTCCGGCTCAACGCCCCCCGGCCGCCGGGCGGTGGCCCGGCCGGCGGGGGGACGGAGGGGTGATCAGAAGGTGATCAGCGGCTTGATGATGCCGTCGCGCTTGTGGGTCATCATGTCGAAGGCCTCCTCGACGTCGTCCATGCCCATCTGGTGGGTGGTCATCGGCGTGGGGTCGATCTTGCCGTTGGAGAGCAGGCGCATCAGCCGCTCCATGCGCAGGCGGCCGCCGGGGCACAGGTCGGTGACGATCTTCTTGCCGGCCATGCCCAGGCCCCACGCGTCGAGCGGCATGACGACCGTCGGGCCGGACTCCCCGTGGTACCCGACGTTCGACAGCGTCCCGCCGGGCCGCGTCGCGTAGAGCGCGCCCTCGAAGGTCGCCTGGTTGCCCAGGGCCTCCACCGTGGAGTCCGCCCCGCCGTTCGTCATCTCGATGATCTGCTCGGCCACGTTGCCCGACGCCGGGTCGATCACCACGTCGGCGCCGAACTGCCGGGACACGGCCTGCCGGTTCGCCAGGCCCTCGACGGTGATCACCAGCCCTGCGCCCCGGAGCTTGGCGCCGAGCGTCGCGGAGAGGCCCACCGCGCCCTGGGCGAAGATAGCCACGGAGCCGCCGACCGGGATGTTGGCGTTCTCGGAGCCGATGAGCCCCGTCGAGAGCATGTCGCAGGCGTAGACCGCGACCTCGTCGGCGAGGCCCTCGGGGATCGGGGCGAGGTTGTAGTCCGCGTCGTTGACGTGGAAGTACTCCGCCATGTTGCCGTCCTTCTGGACGGTGAAGCGGTAGCCGCCGAGCGGGCCGCCGCACTGCGACGTGTAGCCGGCCTGGCAGTTGTCGCACGTGCCGTCCGGGGTGACGGCGTTGACCGCGACCCGGTCGCCCACCTGCACCGACGTCACGCCCTCGCCGATCTCGTGGACCACGCCGACGCTCTCGTGCCCGAGCAGGCGTCCCTCGGGGACCGGCAGCAGGCCGGCGACGGTGTGGACGTCGGAGGTGCAGATCAACGCCTTTGTCGTCCGGACGACCGCGTCACCGGGGCCGGCGGTGGGGATCGGGCGCTCGACGAGCCCGACCTTCCCGGTGCCCAGGAATGCGAGCGCCTTCATGGTGTCGGCCATCGACGACCTCCCGAGGGTCATGGGTGAGGCCCACATCACACCCACGGACGCTCCGGATGAGCAACAAACGCCCGGCGTCGGCAGATTCGCCGCTCAGGCGTCGTGGCTGCCGATCTTGAAGCGGCGCACCTTGCCGACGCTGGTGCGGGGGAGGCTGTCGATGAGGTGCCACTCGCGCGGCCGGGCCTGGGGCGTGAGCTGATCGGCGGCCCAGGTGGCGAGCTCGTCGACGGTCGGGGCGCGGTCCGGGTCGCGGGCGACGACGTAGGCGACGGGGACCTGGTCGCGGAGCTCGTCGGCGCGGGCGACCACCGCGACCTCGAGCACGCCCGGCGCCTGGGCGAGGACCGCCTCGACCTCGGTGAGGCTGACGTTCTCCCCGGCGACCTTGATGACGTCGTCGGCGCGTCCGACGAAGCGCAGGGCGCCGGTCCCGGTCTCCCTGGCGAGGTCGCCGGTGAGCAGCCAGGTGACGCCCTCGTCGTCGGTGGTGAACGTGCGGTCGGTGACGGCGGGGTCGTCGAGGTACTCCGCGAACAGGTCGACGCCGCGCTCGCCCGCCACGATGATCATCCCGGGCGTGCCGGGCTCGACGTCGGCGTGGGTGGACGGGTCGACGAGGCGGACCCGGCGGCCGGGCAGCGGCTCCCCGATCAGCTCGTGGCTCGGCGGATCGCCGCGGTCGGCGGTGACGACCGTGGTCGTCTCGGTCATCCCGTAGACCTGGCGCGGCAGGGTGCCGACGAGCGCGGCGAACTCGCGGTGGTGGTCCCGGCCGAGGCTCTGCGCGAACCAGACGTGGCGCAGCCGGGCGGGCGGGGTGCCCGCCGGGGTCCGCGCCAGGATCATGCGGACGGGCGCGGCGAACAGGCTGGCGTGGGTGGCGCCGAGCTCGGTCGCCGTGGCGACCCACCGGCTCGCCGAGAACGTCGCGGTGAGGGCGACGGAGGCGCCGACCTCGATCGCCGGGGCGAAGCAGTAGAACTGCGCGTTCGCGTGGAACAGCGGCAGGGTGACCAGCCATCGGTCCTCGGCGCCGAGGTCCGCGGCGTCCGCCATCCCCGCGGCGACGTGGCGGTAGTTGGCCTGGGTCAGCACGACGCCCTTGGGCTGCGACGTCGTGCCGGAGGTGAACATGACGGCGAGCCGGGTGCCCGGCTCCACGGCCTCCACCTCGGCGGTCCGGCCGTCCCCGGCCCGCAGGCGGCCGCCCGGCCGCACGTCCGCGGCGGTCTCCTCGAGGGCGACGCTCCGCAGCGGCGCGCCCCCCGTGCCCTCTGTGCCCTCTGTGCCCTCTGTGCCGGCGAGGTAGGTGTCCTTCCGCGACTTCGCGTAGAAGCCCATCTTCGGGGTCACGCGGGCGATCTGGGTCTCGACGTCACGGCTCGTGGACGCCGGGTCGACGGGCACCATCCAGGCGCCGAGCGCCGTGGTGGCGAGCCAGAGCGCGATGAACCCGGGGCAGTTGCGCAGGCACAGGTGCACCGCCTCCCCGGGGCCGACGCCGTGCGCCGCGAGCAGCGCCATGGTGTCGCGGACGAGGCCGTCGAACTCGTCGTAGGTCCACGTGTCGATCTCGCCGTCCTCGCTGCGGAACACGAGGAACGGGCGATCCGCGTGCCGGTCGACGGCGCGCTGCCAGAGCTCGGCGAAGGTCCCGGGGCGGCGGGAGGTCGTGGTCATCGGAGTGCGGATCATGCCAGCCGGGCCGGTGTCGCGGGAGGGCCTCGGTTGGACGCAACCCTTGCCTCGGATCAGGAGGTGCGGGAGCGTCATCGTCGGCCACTGTGATCCACGTCGCTCCGAGGGCAAGGAGACCGTCCCCGATGAAGCTCGCTCTCTACCTGCCGAACTTCCGTACCGAGGTCACCATCAAGGAGCTCGAGGACCTGACCGACCTCGCCGAGGAGCTCGACTTCGACTCCGTGTGGACGCTCGACCGCATCGTCGTGCCGGAGGCCTCGGACCGCGGCGAGCTCCAGTACTCGTTCGGCATGATGGACGGGCTCCCGAACGCCCTGCCCGTGGCCTCGAACGGCGGCTTCTTCCAGGGCTTCCCGCTCATCCCGTGGCTCGCGGCGAAGACGTCGAAGGTGCGCATCGGGATGAGCATCATCGACACGCCCTTCCGCGCGCCGGGTGTGCTCGCCGCGGAGCTGGCCACCATCGACCACCTCTCGGGCGGTCGGCTCAACGTCGGCCTCGGGGCCGGGTGGATGCCCGAGGAGTTCGCCGCCGCGAGCGCCGCGCACATCTTCCCGAAGCGGCACAAGCACGTCCGCGAGACGATCGAGGTCCTGCAGGGCGTCTGGGGCAACGAGCACTTCGAGTACCACGGCGAGTTCGCCGACTTCGACCGCTGCGGCTTCGGCGCGAAGCCCCTCCAGCAGCCGCGTCCGCCGATCTTCATGAGCGGGCTCAAGGACCCGCTGCGGGCCGCCAAGCGCATCTCGAAGTACGACCTCGACGGGTTCATCGGCATCCAGGACTCGCCGACCAGCCTCGGCAAGTGGCTCACCGCCATCGACCAGCAGTTCGAGGAGATCGGCAGCTCGAAGCGGTCGAAGGACCTCGAGATCTGCAGCATGATCTGGACGGTCATCACCGACGAGGAGACCGACCAGACCGACAACGGCGTCCCGACCAACCTGCTGGTGGGCACCGAGAAGCAGCTCACCGACCGGCTCAAGGCCTACAAGGAGGCCGGTCTGACCATGCCGCTGATCTGGCCGCCCTTCACCGACGTGCCCGTGGCGAAGACGCTCGACGACCTCAAGCGCATCAAGAACGACATCATGCCCAAGGTCGAGGCCGCCTAGCCGTCACAACACCTGGCCGACGAACGCCGTCCCGGTCACGGGGGCACCGTGTCCCGGGGCGGCGTGCGGTGGTCGGCCCAGCGGCCCCGTGAGACGACGACCGCGACGATGACCAGGACGGCGCAGGTCAGCACGCCCGCCTCGCCCACCCAGAGCGTGGCGCCCTCGCCGCCCGTGGCGCCGTCGAACGGGTTCTGGATGATCACGTTCCAGGCGCTGTGGGCGACGATGACGGGCCAGATGCTCCCGGTCTCCAGCCGCATCCGGGCGAGGACGAACGCGAACGACGTGGCGGAGACGAGGAGCAGGCCGGCCGAGAGCAGCCGGTTGGACCCGGCCGCGTAGAAGCCGCCGAACACCATGGGCAGGTGCCATGAGCCCCAGATCAGGCCGCTCACCAGCACCGGGCGGGGCACGCCGGCGTCGATCAGTCGGGTGAGCATGTAGCCGCGCCAGCCGATCTCCTCCCCGGCCGCGAACACGCACGAGCCCCAGACGGCCACGAGGAACATCGAGGCCACCCCGAGGGCCACGCCGCCGACCGTGCCGGTGAACTCGGCGAGGCCGGTCGCCCAGGCGGTGCCGTACACGAGCGCGCCGACGACGATCGGCAGCACGCCGGCCACGGCGAACCACGGCAGGGTCCGACGCGGGCGGCCGAACCGGAAGGACACGTCGGCGAACCCCTCGCGCCGCACGAGCCGGGTGATCACTGACGCCAGCGCCGGGGTGCACATGAGCACGGCGATGGACACCGCCGCCTGCTCGGGGTGGGTGAACGCCCAGCCGTCGACGACGATCGAGAACGCGATCACCAGGCCCAGGAAGACGGCCAGGCCGCGACGGGCGTTGCGGCGGACGTCGTCCTCGGGCGCGCGCTGCGCGACGGTCTCTGTCATGGCGAACCCCCGGGTGTGCACTCGGGAGAAGGCTCGACCGGCCGTCACCGCTCCGTCAATCGGCGCTCACTCCAACGGCCCAGCGTCTGACGGAAACCCGACACGGAGCGTCAACCGCGGCCGACCGTCCCGAGCCCGGTGACCTCCTGGGTCACGGCCGGGTTGCCGACGTAGACGATGTCGCCGACCCCGGTGATCCGCGCGGAGAGGGTGCGGGCGGCGTTGACGGTGGCCGTGCCGGCGCCGCCCACCGAGACGTCGACGTCCTGGGCGGTCAGGCCGCGGGTGTCGACCGACCCGAGGCCCACCAGGTCGACGTTCAGGCGGTCCGTCCGGCCCGCGACGGTGAGGCTGCCGGCGCCGCTGTTCGCGAGCGCGAGGGACGGGCCGTCGATCCCGGTGGCGTTCACGGAACCGGCGCCGGAGAGCACCACGCCGCCCAGTTGGCGGACGGTGACGCGATAGGTGATGTCCGCGCGTCCGATGTTCGCGCCCGGCTGCACCCCGAGCTTGAGCGTGGTCCCCTCGACCTCGCTGGTGAGCAGGGGCTGGATGTTGTCGTCGGCCTGCACCTGCAGCGAGTCGGTCCCGGTCTGCTCCACCGTGACCGTGCCGACGGACGAGAAGTCGATCGAGTCGAACGCCGCGACGGGGCGGTCCTGGGTCGCGATGGTGCCGGAGCCCTCGGTGCCGCCACCGCCTCCCGAGCAACCGCTCGCGACCAGCGCGAGCAGGAGGACGGCGGCGAGGACGGTGGACGGCGTGCGCATGGGACGACGGTCGACGCTCCGTCGTCGCGGCGCCAGCGCCGGGACGGGAACCCGACACCGGGGAGACCTGACCGGGTCAGCGGGCGTCCTTGCCCGCCCCGGCCTTCTCGTCCGACGGCCGGGGGCGGGAGACGATGATCTGGGCGATGCCGAGGACCAGCACGGCGATGGTCAGCAGCCGTTCGGCGGGCGGCAGCGGCCGGAACCACCCGTAGATCTGGGTGGCGACGGCGACCGCCTGGGCGAACAGCGGCAGGGCGATCGCGGGCCAGCCGGTGATCTCCCGCGACGGGCGGGGGCGGCCGGGCAGCTTGGTGGCGCCGACGGCGAACGCGAGCGCACCGGCGCTCCAGAGGAAGTCGTAGGGGCCGCGGTGGGCGAGGAGGTCGGCGGCGGTGAGGCTGTAGGCGGCGTCGGCGACGGTCAGGCACACGAGCCCGGCGCCGACCCACGGCCAGCTGCCGTACAGGTGCCACGACATCAGCGGGAGCGTGCCGAGCAGTGCACCGATGAGCAGCACGTCGCCGAGGGGGTAGGCGACGGCCACGACCTGCCCCGCGGGGTCGATCGGGGCGTTCTGCAGCACCGGGACGATCACGAGCAGGAGGCCGGGGGTGGCGACGAGGAGCACCAGGACGAACCCGTCGAGCCACCGGTGCCAGGGGATGTCGGCCACCCGGGCCCGCACCATCAGGACGAGCCCGACCATGAAGAGCGGGTAGGTCCCGAGGTAGAGCGCGTCGGTGGGGTTCGGGGTGGGCACGTCGCCGCCGTCGCCGTACAGCGCTCCCCACAGGAGCTCCGCGAGGGCGAAGAGCAGCAGCGCCGCGGCGAAGCACCACCACGCTCCGCGGGACGGGCTCGTCCGCCGGCGGCGCGCACCCCACACGCAGACGGCGCTCGAGGCGAGGATGAGCCCGGCGTGGAGCCAGTCGTCGACTATCGGGAGGTCCGGCGCGTGGTTACCGGCGCGGATCTGGTGGGTCGCCTCGACGATCAGTCCGGCCAGCAGCACGGCCGCCACGGCGACGCGTCGCCACGTGCCTGCGCCGAGCTCCCCGAGCCATCCGGTCCGCGACACAGGTCCGCCTCCGTCCCCGGCGGCCGGGCAGGGGCCGACGGTAGCGCAGTGAGGGGCCACGGCGAACCGTCCGCAGCTCACCGCGCGACGGCGAGCTCCTCGACGGCCCACGGCGTCATCCCGGAGGTCAGCCGCAGGCGGGCGCGGGCGAGGCGTCCGCGCAGCGTGGCCTCCGAGAGCCCGGTCTCGGCCGCCGCCTGCCGGTAGCTCATGCCCTCGAGATGCACCAGCACCAGCGGCACGCGCAGCTCGTCGGGGAGCGCCGCGATCGCCCGGAGGCCCGCGGCGGCGTGCTCGCCGGCCACCACGGAGTCCTCGGGACCCCCGCGCCAGAGCCCGATCACGACCTCCTGGGTGACGTCCTCGGGTGCCTCCTTGCACCCTGTCAGCCCCGACCGACAGCTCGGTTGTATACTATTCAACTGTCCACGAATGGATCTCTGAGAGGTGCCCGACAGCCGGATTGACCCGGCGCCGGCGGGGTACCAGCTGCGGTGCAGACCCTGCGGATCGTCCCGAACCTGCGGAGCTCGGTCGTGGAGGAGATGCCGGCGGGCCAGGTGCTGCTCTTCACCTCGGAGCTCGGGGACGCCGACCCTGCCCTGCTGGAGCACCCGGACGTGCGGCCCTTCAGCTGGCCGGGCCTGCTCCAGGCCGTGCGGGACCCCGACCTGGAGCTCCTCGAGGTCGCCGAGCCGCTGTGGGTCGGGGAGTGGGTCCGGGCCCTGCGCTACATCGCCCTGGTCAAGGTGCTGCGCGCGGTGCGCCCGGGGCGGCGCCGGGTGCGGGTCGCGACCTACGCCATCGAGAACCTCGACGCGCGCGAGCGCCTGAGCTTCCGGTCCCTCGACGCCCGCCCCGTGCTGGGCCCGGCGGCGACCCGGCTCGCCGCCGTCGGGCTCGGCCTCTCCCTGCTGCTGCTCGACACGGTGGTGTTCGGGACGACCGGCGCCTCCGAGAACTACCGGCGGGCGTTCGGGTGGTCGCTGCGACGGGCGCGCCACACCGTCCTGACGCCGCGCCTCGACGCCTGCCGCGTGTGCGGGCCCCTGGCCAGGGCGCCCCGCGACCGCACCGTCCTGGTCCTCGGCGCCCCCAGTGCGCGCAAGGGGTTCCCCATACTCACGGAGGCCTGGGAACGGTCCGGTGCCGTCGCGGAGGGCTGGCGGATGGTGGTGTGCGACCCCGCAGGGGAGGGCGAGCCGGACCTGCCGGCGGGGGTGTCGATCCGGCGGCGCCCGCCCCGGGGGGTCGTGCACGAGCTCCTGCGCTCCAGCGCCGTGGTCGCCATGCCGTCGGTCCGGCTGCGGCGGTGGCGCGAGCAGATCGGGCTGCCGCTGGTGGAGGGGCTGACCCACGGCTGCCGCGTGGTGACGACGACGGAGACGGGCCTCGCGGACGACCTGCGCGGGCACCCACTCGTCACCCTCACGACCCCGGGCGACCCGGCGAGCCTGGCCGACGGCCTGCGGCGGGCGATGGACCCCCGGGACGACCCGGCATCCGGTGACGTCCCGCGACCGGTCGGCTACACCAAGAGAGATGTCGTGGCCTGGTGGCTCGCCCGGTCCGATCGCTGATCGTCTCGGCCGTCCGGACCCTTGCCCGGACCAGGCGGAACGACCATCGTCGGCCCGGCGCTCACCGTCAGGAGTCGAATCATGAAGAAGCTTCTCAACGACCCGGCCGACCTCGTCGCGGAGTCCCTGCGCGGGCTGGACCGCGCCCACCCCGAGCTGCGTGTCGACCACGAGAACCGGATCATCTACCGCGCCGACGCGCCCGTGTCGGGCAAGGTCGGGCTGCTCTCCGGCGGGGGCAGCGGCCACGAGCCCGCGCACGCCGGGTTCATCGGGCCCGGGATGCTCGACGCGGTCTGCGCCGGCGAGGTCTTCACCTCGCCCGTGCCGGACCAGATGGCCGAGGCCACCAAGAAGATCGACGGCGGCGCGGGCGTCCTGCACCTCGTCTGGAACTACACCGGCGACGTCATGAACTTCGACATGGCCGCCGAGCTCGCCGCGGCGGAGACCGACACGACGGTCGAGGCCGTGGTGATGAACGACGACGTCGCCGTCGAGGACAGCCTCTTCACCGCCGGGCGACGCGGGACCGGTGCCGCCATCGCCGTCGAGAAGATCGTCGGCGCTGCCGCCGAGCAGGGGCGCAGCCTGTCCGAGCTCGCCGACCTGGCCCGCCGCGTCAACGACAGCTCCCGCAGCATGGGTATGGCGCTGACGTCCTGCACCGTCCCGGCCAAGGGCAGCCCCACCTTCGACCTCCCCGACGACGAGATCGAGATCGGGATCGGGATCCACGGCGAGCCGGGCCGGCGTCGTGTCCCGCTCGCTCCCGCGCACGAGATCGCCCCGATGCTGGTCGACCCCGTGCTCGCGGACCGCGACTTCACCGGTGGGGGCGGCGTGCTCGTGTTCGTCAACGGCACGGGCGCGACACCGCTGCTCGAGCTGTACCTGATGTACGGCGAGATCGCCGCCCTCCTGGACAAGGCCGGCGTCGTCCCGGTGCGCACCCTGGTCGGGCCCTACGTCACCAGCCTGGACATGGCCGGGTGCTCGGTCAGCATCACGCAGCTCGACGACGAGCTCCTGCGGCTCTGGGACGCGCCGGTGGCCACCTCCGGCCTGCGATGGGGCATGTGATGGCGGATGTCGACCTCGACACCCTGCAACGCTGGCTGCGGGCGTTCGCCGCGTCCGTGGCCGAGCACAAGGACGAGCTGACCTCTCTCGACGCCGCCATCGGCGACGCCGACCACGGCGCCAACATGCATCGCGGGATGAGCGCGGTGGTCGAGTTCCTGTCGGCGACGCCCCCCGACGACCCGGCGGCGCTGTTCAAGCAGACGGGGATGACGCTGGTCAAGTCGGTCGGGGGAGCGAGCGGCCCGCTGTACGGCACGCTGTTCCTGCGGATGGCGCCGGCCACCGGCGGGGCCGCGACGCTCGACCCCGAGACCTTCGCGAAGGCACTGCGGGCGGGGCTCGAGGGCGTGGTCGCACGCGGCAAGGCCGAGGTGGGCGACAAGACCATGGTCGACGCCCTCACCCCGGCGGTGGACGCGCTCGACGCCGGCCTGAGCGCCGGCGAGTCCCTCGCCGACGCGCTGCGCGCGGCGTCCGCGGCCGCCGACGAGGGCCGCGACGGCACCACGCCCATCGTCGCCCGCAAGGGCCGTGCGAGCTATCTCGGGGAGCGCAGCGCGGGCCACCAGGACCCGGGCGCCACGTCGGCCGCCCTGCTGGTCGCCGCGGCCGCCGGCTCGATCGGCGAGGCCCTCGCGGAGGGTGCGTGACCGTCGGGATCGTCGTCGTCTCCCACAGCCGGGCCCTCGCGGAGGCGGCGGTGGCGCTGGCGGGGGAGATGCTGCAGGACGGCCGTGGTCCGATCGAGGTCGCCGCCGGCCTCGACGACGGGGGCTTCGGCACCGACGCGATCGCCATCAGCGAGGCCGTCGCCCGCGCCGACCAGGGCGACGGAGTGGTCGTGCTGATGGACATGGGCAGCGCGGTGCTCTCCGCCGAGCTGGCCCTCGAGATGGTCGACGACGACGTCCGCGAGCGCGTGGTGCTCACCCCGGCCCCGCTGGTCGAGGGCCTCGTGCTGGCCTCGGTCAGCGCGGCCGGGGGTGCCTCGGCCGCAGCCGTCGCCGCCGAGGCGGCCGACGCCCTCGAGGCCAAGGCGGTCCACCTCGGCCCGTCCTCGGCCCCGCCGGGCTCCGTCGACACCGCTGACACCGCTGACACCGCGGCGGACGGCGACGACGAGCGCGGGTCCTTCACCGTCTCGATGCCGCACGGGCTCCACGCCCGGCCCGCCGCGCAGCTCGTGCGCGCGCTGCACGGTCTCGACGCCGAGGTGCGGCTGCGCAACGTCACGCTCGACGGGCCGGAGGTGTCCGCGGCGAGCCTGTCGAAGGTCGCGACCCTCGGCGCCCTGCACGGCCACGAGGTCGCGGTCCGGGCCCGCGGCGGCGACGCCGCGGAGGCGCTCCGCCGGATCCTCGGGCTGGCCGGGGACGGGTTCGGCGAGGCCGGCCCGCCGCCGGCACCGGTCGACGTCGCGGAGGACCGGACCGACCACCGACCGATCCCGGCCTCGCCCGGCATCGGGATCGGCCCCGTACGGGTCGCGCGCCCCACCGCCGTCACCGTCCCCGACGCGCGGCCCGGCACCCCGGACGAGCAGCGCGGCCGCCTGGACGGGGCCCGCGCCCGCGCCCGCGACCAGCTCCACGGCGTCCGCGGCACCGCCGCCCGCGAGATCGGCGAGTCCGAGGCCGCGATCTTCGACGCCCAGGTGCTGCTGCTCGACGATCCCGACCTGCTCGCCGACGCCGCCGCCCGCATCGACGGCGGCGCCGACGCCGCGCGCGCCTGGGCGGACGCCCTCGACGAGGTGGAGCGGGGGTTCGCGGCCGCCGCGGACGAGTACCTGCGCGCCCGCGCCGCCGACGTGCGCGACGTGCGCGACCGGGTGCTCCGCGCCCTCGGCGGCACCCCCGCCCACGACACAGAGCACCACACCGCGCCGGAGGGGATCCTCGTCGCCCACGACCTGACCCCCGCCGACGCCGCAGCGCTCGACCCGGCGCGCACGCCCGCGGTGGTCCTCGCCGGCAGCAGCCCCACCGCGCACGCCGCGATCCTGCTGCGCGCCCGCGGGGTGCCCGCCGTCGTCGGGGTCGGCGCCCCGCTGGCCGCCCGCGCCGGCGAGGCCGCGCTCCTCGTCGTGGACGGGACCACCGGCGAGGTCGTCGCGGACCCCGACGAGCCCACGCTGGCCGCGTTCCGCGACCGGGCCGCGGCGTTCGACCGCCGCCGTGACGACGCCCGTCGCCGGGCGCACGAACCCGCCGTCACCCGCGACGGGACCACCGTGCTCGTCGGCGCCAACCTGGGGTCGCCCGCCGACGCCCGGGCCGCCCACGGGGCCGACCTCGCCGGCCTCGTCCGCACCGAGTTCGGCTTCCTCGACCGGCGGGAGGCCCCGACCGTCGACGAGCAGGAGGCGTCCTACCGCGCGATCGCGGAGGCCATGGACGGCCGGCGGATCACGCTGCGCACCCTCGACGTCGGCGGCGACAAGCCGCTGGACTACCTGCCCGTGGCGCCCGAGGCCAACCCGTTCCTCGGGGTCCGCGGCATCCGACTGGCGCTGGCCCGCCCGCGGATCCTCGCCGACCAGCTGACGGCGATCGTGCGGGTCGCCCACGACCACCCCGTCGACGTCATGTTCCCGATGATCGCGGCGGTCGACGAGCTCACCGCGGCGAGCCGGGCGCTCGACGAGGCCGTCGAGGCCGTCGGCCAGGGCCGCCCGGCCGACCTGCGGGTCGGGATCATGGTCGAGGTCCCGGCCGCGGCGCTCAAGGCCGCCGCGTTCGCCCCGCGCGTCGACTTCTTCTCGATCGGTACCAACGACCTCACCCAGTACACGCTGGCCGCCGAGCGCGGCAACGACCAGCTCGCCGCCCTCGCCGACGCCCTCGACCCGGGGGTGCTCGCGCTGATCGCGGCCACGGTGCGCGGGGCCGGGGACGACGTGCTCGTCGCGGTCTGCGGCGAGCTCGCCGGCGACGAGGCCGCGGTCCCGATCCTGATCGGTCTCGGGGTCCGCGAGCTCAGCGTCGCCCCGGGCGCCGCGGCCACGGTCAAGGAGGCCGTCCGGGCCGTCGACCTCGAATCCGCCCGCGATCTGGCCGCGGCCGCCCTGGCCTGCACCGACGCCGGTGCGGTCCGCGCGCTGCCGGCAACGGACCGAACGGTCCGGTAGCTTGTCGGCGCTCCGTCCGTACCGTGGACGGGATGAACACCGCGAGCACGAGGTCCGGGGCCGGGTGGCTGCGTCCGTGGATGCAGCTCGTCGAGATCACGGTCTCGACCCCGATCGTCATCTCCTACCGAACGGCGCGGCTCGTGCTGGGCGGGTGGCCGCCGAACGCGAAGGAGCGTCGGGAGCTGCAGCGGATGGTCACCGAGAAGGCGAGCGCGTTCGGCCGGGCCGGGTACGCGGCCGTGGTGAACCCCCCGCGGGACACCGCGCAGTTCGTGGGCAACGTCCTCGCCCCCGTGCACCAGTCGGTGACGGGCAACCGCCGGCGTCTCGCCGGACGCTGAGCACGAACGTCCGGCGGGACGAGCAGGCCCGTCGTCACCCGGTCGTCAGGCCCACCCGCGCCAGTTCCTCGGAGACGGTCCAGACGCGCTCGGCCTCCGCGTCGCTGCGCAACGGCGGGTAGAGCTTCTGCTCCGCGGGCGCGCCCCCGAGGTTCCCGGGCCCGCCCGGCCCGTAGAACAGCCCGCCGCGGGCGTCGGGGGACGTGGCCGCGTGGAGCGCGGGGAGGCCCGCCGAGTCGGCGGTGCCGACGAGGATGCCGCGCGCGGAGAGGGCGCCGATGACCCGCCGTCCCAGGGTGGGGCGGTCGCGGCCGACCTCGCTGCGGGCGGAGAGCAGGTTCGTCGGTGCGACGCCGGGGTGCGACAGGTTGCTGGTGATACCCCAGCCGTTCGCCCGGCTGCGCCGGTCGAGCTCGAGGCCGAAGAGCCCGAACGCGATCTTCGACTGGCTGTAGGCGCGCATCCCGTCGTAGGACCGCTCCCAGTTCAGGTCCTGCCAGTTGATCGTGCCGGAGCGGGCGGCGACGCTGATCTGGGAGGTCACGCGGGCCTGCCCGGCACGCAGCAGCGGCATCAGGTGGGCCACCAGCGCGACGTGGCCGAGGTGGTTGGTGCCGAACTGCAGCTCGAACCCGTCGGCGGTGCTCTGCCGGTCCGGCGGGGTCATGACGCCGGCGTTGTTGATCAGGATGTGGATGGGCCGGCCCTCCTCGCGCAGCGTCGCGCCGAGGTCGGCGACCGAGGTGAGCGAGGACAGATCGAGGGCGCGCAGCGAGACGTCTGCCCCCGGCGCCCGGTCCGCGATCGCGGCGAGCGCCGCCTCGCCCTTCCGCGGGTTCCGGACGGGCAGGACCACCTCGGCGCCGGCGGCGGCGAGCCGTGCGGCGATGCCGAGGCCGACGCCGTCGCTCGCTCCCGTGACGACGGCGCGCCTGCCCGTCAGGTCGGGGACGGTGATGTCGGGCCGTGTGCGTGGCATGGGGCGCTCCTGAGCTCTCGGGGGTGTGACTCGAGAGTGCGCCGCTCCGGGATCGGTCACCACGGCCCGCCGATCCGAGGCTGACCGCGCCGATGCTGACCGGACCGATGCTGACCGGACCGATGCTGACCGGACCGATGCTCGGACCGATGCCCGGACCGATGCTGGCCGGACCGATGCTGGGGGTCAGGGCGTCTCGAAGGCCGCCCGGCCGGTGGTGGACAGGCCCCGGGCCAGCTCGAGCAGGAGACGGGGCACGTCCTTCGGTGGCAGGACGACCTCGACGAACGCCGCGGTGCCCGGCGTCCCCGCGTGGTCGAGGGCGGCGCGGAGCTCGCCGACGGTCCGGGCGCACACCGCGTGGACGTCCGGGGCACCCAGGGCGGCGGGCAGGCGGGTCCAGTCCCACGCGGTGATGTCCTGGTACACGGCGTCCGGGCTCTGGATGGCGCGCTCGACGGTGTACCCGTCGTTGTTGAGCAGGAGCACGATCGCGTCCGGCGCGCGGGCGTAGAGCGTCCCGAGCTCCTGCGCGGTGAGCTGCGCCGAGCCGTCGCCGATCACGAGCACGGGACGGCGGTCGGGGCGCGCCAGCGCGGCGCCGAGGGTGGCCGGCAGCGTGAAGCCGATCGACGACCAGATCGGCTGGCCGAGCAGGTCGGACTCGGCGGGCAGGGAGAGGTCGAGGGCGCCGTAGAAGGCGGTGCCGGCCTCGGCGACGAGGGTGGTGCGCGGGGCGATCCAGCCCTGCAGCCGGCTCCAGAACCGGGCCTGGTCGAGCGGCTCGTCGTCGTCACCCGGCACGTCGTGGCCGGACGGCGCGAGCTCGACCGGGGGCGCCGGCGGGAACCCCGCCGCCTCGACGAGCTCGTGGAGGACCTGCAGCGAGTCCTCGAGGCGCACCCGCGGGTACACCGCGCGCCCGATCCGGGCGTGGTCGATCGCGAGCTCCACGGCGGCCTCGCGGTCGTAGCGGTGGGTGAAGAACCCCGTCGTGAAGTCGCTGTGGACGGTGCCGGCCATGACCAGGAGACGGGCGTCGTCGACGGTGGCGCGGGCGGCGTCGGAGCGGGTGGTGGCGCCGAGGTAGGTCCCGAGGCTGGCGCGGTGCTCCTCGTCGACGAGCGCCTTCGACCCGGACTGCGAGGCGACCCGGACCCCGGGCAGTTCGGCGAGCCCGGCGACGACGTGCTCGAGGCCCCGGCGGTGCACGCGCGGGCCGGCGAGGAGGCAGACGTCGTCGTGGCCCTGCAGGTGCGCCGCCAGCCCGGCGCGGAACTGCTCGAGGCCGGCGGGGTCACCTGCGGGGGCGACCAGCGGCTCGACCGAGCCGGCGCCCGGGGCGGCCGTGGCGACGTCGGCGGGCACCCCGATGTACACCGGCTTGCTCGTCTCGAGGGCCGCCCGCAGGACCCGGTCGATCTCGGCGACGGCGTTGTGCGGCTCGAGGACGGTCTGGGCCGCGGTCACCTCACGGAACACGCGCTCGAAGCGGCGGAAGTCGCCGTCGAGAAAGGTGTGGTGCAGCGGGGCGCCGGCGGCCATGGCGGTGCGCGAGGGCATCCCGACCACGTGGACGACGGGGACGTCCTCGGCGTAGCTGCCCGCGATGCCGTTGACCGCGGAGAGCTCCCCGACGCCGTACGTGGTGACGAACGCCCCCACCCGGCGCCCCACGCGCGCGTAGCCGTCGGCGGCGTACGCGGCGTTGAGCTCGTTCGTCGACCCGACCCACTCCAGCCCCGGTACCGGCAGCATCTCGTCGAGGAGCGCCAGGTTGAAGTCCCCGGGGAGGCCGAAGAGGTGGCCGACGCCGAGCTGGACGAGCCGGGTCGCCAGGTGGGCCCCGACCGAGCCGGGCGGTGTCGCCATGGGGTGTCCTCTCGGTGCGGGTGTCCGCACCACCGTAGGCACACCGCCGCCCGCTCACTCCGGGCCGACCCGCCGGCGGCTCTCGAGCGAGCAGCCGCCGGCGGGTCCCCGGGAGTGCCTAGAAGTAGGTCTTGCGTCCCACGGGGCGCCCGACGGCGCCGAGCAGGGTGAGGATCAGGCCGACGACCAGGAGGATCCAGCCGATGGTGGCGATGATGCTCGGGACGGGGGCCAGGTAGCCCACGACGATGAGGATGATGCCGAGGATGATCACAGGTTTCTCCGATACCGGGGGGAGCGTGCGAGGAGCCGGTCCGGGTCGTCCGTCTGCAACCCGGCCGGTCGGGGGGACAACGAGTCCGACGGATGGGGCGGTGCTGGTCGGCGCGGATTCCCGCCGTAATTGCGCCGGTCGCCGGGGTGGCGCCGCGAGTGGCCGACCCCGCTGGGCCGTCACGGCCACGCGGCAGGGCAGTCGGGGGAGCCAACTCGCACGGGCGGCGAGATCGTCGGGACGGTATGCGGGAAGTAATTGCCGCCGGGGTGCGCCACCGGCCCCCGCCGACCGACGAGACTCGGTGGTCATGGCGGACGGCGAGCACCTGGTGTGGCACCAGGACCTGATCTGCCCGGGTGAGTGGTGCCGGGGTCGGATTCGACGCTTCCCACCGGGCTTGCTGGTCGACGGCGGGCGCCGCGAGCGACGCCGTTGCCCGTCCTGCGGGACGTCGGTGACGGCGCCGGCGTTCTACGTCTCGGGGAGCGTCCGCGCCGACGTCGGGTGGCCCTCGCTGGCGGCGCCCGCCGAGGAGGACTGAGGACCTCGCGTCAGGTCTGACCCGGCGTGAGCGCGACGAAGAGGGCCGTGGCCTCCGCGCACAGGCGGTCGCCGTCGTGGAGCGTGCCGCGCAGGAAGTGCTTGCGCCCCTCCTCGCGGTCGAAGAAGGCCGCGACGCGCAGCTCGGTGTCGATCGGGGCGACGGAGCGGTAGTCGACGTGCAGGTAGGCGGTGCGGGAGCGCGGGCGTCCCCCGCCGAGGGCGAGCCGGCCGAGCAGGTCGTCGAACAGGTACGGGATCGCGCCGCCGTGGACGACGCCGTTGCTGCCCAGGAAGTGCCGGCCGAACCGGACCCGGCCGGTCATCCGCTCGTCGTCGACCTCGTCCACGTGCAGCGCCGGACCGGCCACCTGTGCCCGGCCGGGCGCGGAACCGAGCCGTCCGGAGAGCTGGTCGGGCTCGTCGACCTCGGACGCGGCCAGCGCGGCGCTCAGCTCCGCGACGGTCTTCGTCGTGGACCGCACGACCTCGGCGCTCGGGGCGGCACCGGCGAGGATGTCGAGGAGCTCCCGGACCTGGTCGATCATGTCGGTGTAGCCCTCCGGCACCGGACGGCCCAGCCAGGTCTCGGTGTCGGGACGGTGCGGGTCGGTCCGCACGAGCGGCGCGGCCAGCACGATCGCCTCGTCGTCCACGCGATGCTCCTGTCTCCGCTGGTCACGTCTGCTGGTCACGTCCGCCGGTCACGTCCGACCGACACCGTGCGCCACCGCGGCCCGAGGTGCACACCTGGTCGCGGGAAAGGTGCACATCGTCACCCCGGTCGCGGCTCGCGACGACCCGGGTGCCGGGCGGCCTCAGCCCGCGGTGAGCGCCCGGCGCGCGAGGCGCTGGCGACGGTGGGCGCTCATGCGCACCGGGGTGTCGGTCCAGCCGTACCCGTCGTCGTCGCCCACCCGCTGGACGAGGGCGACGAAGATCCGTCCGGCGAGGACCTCGGTGCAGACCTGGAGGTACGCACCGGACGGCCCCTGGTCGTGCAGGACACCGAGCTCGCGGTACGCCGCGAGCCGCTCGGGCGGCAGGTCGACGCGCGCGGCGAGGTCGTCGTAGTAGTTGTCCGGGATCCCGAGCAGGGGCGCTCCGGCCGCCCGCGCGGCGCGGGCGGCGGTGACGACGTCGTCGACGGCGAGCGCGATGTACTGCGGCTCCGGGATGCCGGGCGCCCACTCGCCGCGGCGCAGGAGCGAGACGGTGAGGGCCAGGCGGACGCGCCGGGCGGGGTCGGCGAGGGCGCGGCTGCGCACGAGGCCGAACGGGGCGGCGAACTCGCCGGCGCTGCCGGGCTGCAGCCCGAGGACCGCGCGGTAGAAGAGGGTCGCCTCGTCGAAGTGGTCGAAGGGCTGGGCGAGCCCGACGTGGTCGACGGCGGTGACGCCGAGGCCCTCACCCGTACCCCCCGTGGCGCGGAAGTCGCCGCTCCAGTCGGCGTCGACACCGGGCCGGCAGAAGAAGAGCGCGGTGCCGTCGGGGGCGGTGACGGCGGGGAGGTCGGCCTCGGCGGGACCGTGCGCGCGGGCGAGGCGGGGCGCTCCGAGCCGGGCCGCGCGCCGGGCCGCCGCGGGCGGGTCCGCCGACTCGACCGCGAGCGCGCTGATCGCGGCCGCGGGTCCCTCGGCGCGGTTGACCAGGATGCGGGCGCGGCCCTGCTCCCAGCGGTCGACGGGCTTGGTGAGGTGGTGCCCGGTACGGGCGAATCCCAGGGCGGTGAGCGCGTCGTCGAGCGCCGGGTCCTCGCCGCCGGTGGCGATCTCGACGAACGCCGTGCCCTCGACGGCGGGCGCCGGCCCGCCCACCGGGTCGGTCCCGGCGCCGCCGGCGGCCGTGGCCTCGGCGAGCGCGAGCAGGGAGCGGTGCCCGTCCACGGCGGTGCGCACGGGGTCGGCCTGCCGGAAGACGTCGTTGAAGACCTCGAGCGAGAGCGGGCCCGCGTAGCCGGCGTCCAGGACCGCGGCGAGGAAGCGCGGCAGGTCGAAGCCGCCCTGGCCGGGGAAGAGCCGGTGGTGGCGGCTCCACTGCAGCACGTCCATCGAGAGCACCGGGGCGTCGGCGAGCTGGAGGAAGAAGATCTTCTCGCCGGGGAGCCCGGCGATCCCGTCGGTCTCGGACGTGCGGGAGAGGACGTGGAAGCTGTCGAGGCAGAGGCCCAGCGCCGGGTGGTCGGCGCGCCGGACGACGTCCCAGGACGCCTCCCACGTGTCGACGTGCCGGCCCCACGCGAGCGCCTCGTAGGCCAGCCGCAGGCCACGCTCGGCGGCCCGGTCGGCCAGACCGTGAAGCTGGCCGGCGAGGCGGTCGGGGTCCGCGACGGCGTCGGGGGCGACCGAGGAGCACACGAGCACGGTGTCGGTGCCCAGCGCGCGCATGACGTCGAACTTGTGCTCGGCGCGGCGGTGGTTCGCGGCCAGGCGGTCGTCGTCGGTGGAGTCGAGGTCGCGGAACGGCTGGTAGAGGTCGATCGACAGGCCCAGGTCGGCGCAGCGCAGCCGGACCTCGCCCGGCGACATGGGCGAGGCCACGAGGTCGGGCTCGAAGATCTCGACGCCGTCGAAGCCCGCGGTGGCGGCCGCCGCCAGCTTGTCCTCGAGGGCGCCGGACAGGCAGACCGTGGCGACGGCGGTGCGGGGTTCAGCCGGCACGGTGGTCCTCCCGGTGGTCGGGCTGGGCCGGGTCGCCGACGAGCTCGTGCAGGTGGCGGCGCATCCGGGCGGTGTCCGGCTGCAGCCCGGTGAACAGGTGCAGCGCGTCGGCGGCCTGGTGCACCGCCATCAGGCCGCCGTCGAGTGTCGGGCACCCGATTCCTTCCGCGGCCTCCAGCAGAGCGGTCCGCAGCGGTCGGTAGACGATCTCGGCGACCCACAGGCGCGCGTGCAGCGCCGTGACCGGGACGGGCAGGCCGGGGTGATCGGCCATGCCGGTCGGGGTGGCGTGGACCAGACCGTCGGCTGAGGCCAGGACGTCGCCGATCGTGTCGGACGCGGCGGGGTGCGCGCGGCCGGGGCCGAAGGTCGCGTCGAGCCGGGCGATGAGCTCGCGGGCCCGCTCGGCGTCGACGTCGAGGACGTCGACGGCGCCGGCCCCGCCGGTGAGGAGGGCGTGGGCCGCCGCGGCGCCGGCACCACCCGCCCCGAGCACGGCGACCCGTCCGAGCGCGGCCCCGGGCAGGCCCGTCCGCAGCGCCGCGGCGAACCCCGACCAGTCGGTGTTGTGCCCCTGGGTGCGGTCCCCGTCGAACAGCACCGTGTTGACCGCCCCGATCGCCGCGGCGTCGGGGGACAGCGCGTCGAGGTGGGGCAGGATCTCCTGCTTGACGGGGTGGGTGACGTTGACGCCCCGCAGGCCGGCGTCGCGGGCCTCGGCGAGGAGGTCGCCGACCTCGGCGGGGCCCAGGCCCCGGACGTCGAGATCGACCAGCGTGTAGCGGTACGCCAGCCCCAGCGCGCGCGCCTCGCGCTCGTGCAGCGCGGGGGAGAGCGACGGGCCGATGCCCGCACCGATCAGGCCGACGTGCACGGCGTCGGGGTCGGGGTCGAGTCTCACGGGCCGCAGCGTACGTACCGGATGGTTCATTATCCAGCGGCTCGGTCTTCCGCCACGTTCCGTGCCGCCTAGGGTCGGTGCCGTGACCGAGGAGGCGGAGGTGGCCGAGCGGCGCCGTGACGCCGTCCGCACCCGTGCCGATCTGCTGGCCGTGGCCACCACCGAGTTCGCCGACCACGGGTTCTCCGGCGCGCGCGTGGACGACATCGCGGCCCGCACCCGCACGACGAAGCGGATGATCTACTACTACTTCGGCAGCAAGCGCGGGCTCTACCTCGCGGTGCTCGAGCACGCCTACGCCGGCATCCGGGTCCTCGAGGCCCAGCTGGAGGTCGAGCACCTCGACCCGGCCCGGGCGATGCGGGCGCTGGCCGAGCTCACCTTCGACCACCACGAGTCGCACCCCGACTTCGTCCGTCTCGTGGCGATCGAGAACATCCACCGCGCCGAGCACCTGCGTACGTCGGAGGCCCTGGCCGGCCTCGCGGCGCCGGCGGTCGACGTGCTGGGCGGCATCCTCGAGCGCGGCCACGCGACGGGACTCTTCCGCGCCGACGTTGACGCCCTCGACGTGCACATGGTGATCAGCGCGTTCTGCATCTTCCGCACCGCGAACCGGCACACGTTCCAGGCCGTGTTCGACCGGGATCTCCTCGACCCCGACCGGCGCGCGCACTACCGGCGCATGGTCGGCGACCTCGTCCTGGAGTACCTGACTGCGCATGTCGGCCGAGCCTGACCCGAGCGGCTTGACACGGCCGTGCGTCTCAACTCACCATCCGGTACGTAACCAAACGGTACATAGACGCACCGTGTCGAGGAGTGGTCGTGACCGCATCGCCGCAGGCGCCCACCGGGCCCCCCGCTCAGCCCCGCAAGGCCGCGCTGGCCGCCTGGATCGGCAGCGCGCTGGAGTACTACGACTTCTTCATCTACGGCACGGCCGCCGCGCTGGTGTTCAACAAGCTCTTCTTCCCCGGGGCCGAGCCGGCGACGGGCACGCTGCTCGCCCTCGCCACGTTCGGCGCGGGGTACGTGGCGCGGCCGGTCGGGGCGTTCGTGCTGGGACACCTCGGCGACCGCTTCGGCCGCAAGCGGATCCTCGTGTCGACGGTCCTGCTCATGGGGGTCGCGACGTTCGCCGTCGGCTGCCTGCCGACCTACGCGTCCATCGGCATCGCCGCGCCGATCATCCTCGTCGTGCTGCGCCTGCTGCAGGGCTTCTCGGCGGGCGGTGAGCAGGCCGGCGCCTCGTCGACGAGCCTGGAGCACGCCCCGTCGAACCGCCGCGCGTACTTCACGAGCTTCACCCTCGGCGGCACCCAGTTCGGCCAGGTGCTCGCCACCGCGATCTTCCTGCCGGTGGCCGCCCTGCCCACGGAGGACCTGCTGAGCTGGGGCTGGCGCCTGCCGTTCTGGCTCAGCGCCGTAGTGGTCGTCGCCGGGCTCCTCATCCGCCGCACCCTCGACGAGACGCCGGTCTTCCAGGAGCAGCAGCGTCGTGCCGAGACCGTCCGCGCGCCCGTCGCGGTGCTGTTCAGCTCGCACCTCGGCGCGGTGATCCGGGTGGTGATGGCCTCCACCATCGCCACCGTCAGCACGATCTTCACCGTCTACGCGCTGTCCTACGCCGTGAACGACGTCGGTCTCTCGCGCACCGCGATGCTCTGGGTCGGGGTGGTCGCCAACCTCCTCGCCATCGTCGTCATCCCCCTCTTCGGGGCGCTGGGCGACCGCATCGGGCGCAAGCCCGTGTTCCTCGCGGGCTCGATCGCGATGGCCGTGACGATGGTCGGCTACCTCTACGCGATCTCGGCCGGCAGCTACGCCTGGATCTTCGTCTTCGGTATCCTGGTGTTCGGCCTCGGCAACAGCGCCACCGGCGGGGTGTGGCCCGCCTTCTACGGCGAGATGTTCCCCTCTCAGGTCCGGCTCTCCGGGGTGGCGATCGGCACGCAGATCGGCTTCGCGGTCGCCGGCTTCGCGCCCTCGATCGCCGTCGCCCTCGCGGGGGACGACGGCAGCAACTGGCCGGCGGTGGCGGGCTTCGTCGCCGCGGTCTGCCTGCTCAACATCGTCGCCGTGGCCACCGGCCGCGACTACTACCGCACCCCGACCGAGGACCTGGGCGTGCCGGTGCCGCGGTCGCAGGCCGCCGCGGCCAGCCCGACGGCTTCGTGAGCGGGGCACCGCCGTTCGCGGTGCACGCCGTCCGCTTCGCGAGCCGGCCCGGCGTACGGGGTCAGCACTTCCTCGGTCACGACGACCGCGCGGACGAGCCCCACCCCACCGCCTACTACGTCTGGCTCGCGACGAACGCCGACCACGTCGTCCTCGTCGACGCGGGGATCGACCCCGCCCGGCCCGTGCCGATCGACGGGATCACGTTCCACAACTCGCCCGTCGAGGGGCTCGCCGAGCTGGGGATCCGTCCGGAGCAGGTCGACCACGTCGTGCTGAGCCACCTGCACTACGACCACACGGGCACGGTGGCGGCCTTCCCCGCCGCCCGCTACGTCGTGCAGCGCCGGGAGCTCGAGTACTGGACCGGCCCGGTGGCCGCCCGCATCCGCCGCGAGCACTGGCTGGTCAGCGGCGAGGACCTCGGCCACCTCACCGGTCCGGCGCGGTCCCGGCTCGACGTCGTCGACGGATCCGCCGAGATCGTGCCCGGGCTGGAGGTGCACCACGTCGGCGGGCACACCGCGGGCATGCAGGTGGTCCGCGTGCGCACCGCCGCCGGCCCGGTGGTGCTGGCCTCCGACGCCGCCCACTTCCACGAGAACCTCACCGCCGACCACCCGCCGCCGATCCTGCACTCCGTGCCCGACGTCCACGCCGCCTTCGACCGGCTCGTCGAGCTCGCCGGCGACGACGGTCTCGTCGTCCCCGGGCACGACCCCCGTGTCATCGAGGGCGCAGTGGTCGAGGGCGCCGGGGACGTCGTCCGCCTGGCCTGACCGGCGCCGGAATCAGGTCGTGCGACGCCGGGTTCTGGTCGTCATGAGGATCGGGATCATCGGTGCAGGCTTGATCGGCGGGACGCTGACGCGGCGGCTGAGTGCTCTGGGGCACGAGGTCCGGGTGGCCAACTCCCGGGGTCCGGAGACGCTGGCCGAGCTGGCCGCGGAGACGGCGCGACGGCCGTGTGGGCGCGGGAGGCCGCCGTCGACGCGGACGTCGTGATCGTCAGCATCCTGCAGAAGAACACCCCGGACCTCGCGCCGGGCCTGGTGACGTCGGCGCGGCCGGGTGCGCCGGTGATCGAGACGAACAACTACTACCCGCAGCAGCGCGACGGCCGCATCGAGCCGCTCGAGGACGGCACCCCGGAGAGCGTGTGGGTCGCCGAGCACCTCGGCGTGCCGGTGTACAAGGTGTTCAACGGCATCCACTGGAAGCACCTGCTCGAACGCGGGAAGCCCCGGGGCGAGCAGGGGCGGATCGCGCTCCCGGTCGCGGGTGCGGGCGGGGCGGCCAAGGACACGGTGTTCGCGCTCGTCGACGAGCTCGGGTTCGACCCGGTCGACGCCGGCGCGTGAGGCCTGCAGGTGGCGACGGTCCCGCCGGCTCGTGAAGGCTGAACCGACGGGACCTGAGTCGACGTCCTACCCGCGGGTTTCACGGCCGACCTGGCGCGGTGGTACCGACCTCGTCGTGTCGGGCTAACGTCCGTGGCCGCCCGGTCTGCCGGGCTTCTGGGCCTCGTCGACCAGCCAGGCCGCCACGTCCACGAGCTTGATGTTCGTCTGCTGGGACGACTCCACGAGCATGGCGAAGGCCCGCTCGGGGCCCACGCCCATCCGTTCGATGAGGACGCCCTTGGCCTGCCCGATGAGGTCCCGGCTGGCCAGGGCCCCCGCCATACCGTGGATGCGCTGGGCGCCGTGGAGCACCAGGGCGGCCTGCGTGGCGAACAGGGAGCCAGTATCCGCGGTGGCCTCATCGAACACCCCGGACTCGGAGGCGTACAGGTTCAGTGCGCCGGCGCTGCCCTTGTCGGTGAACAGCTGGAACGCCATCAACGACCCGATGCCCCGCCGCTCGGCCTCGATCGCCCACCGGGGCCACCGATCGCGCACCTGGGTCATGTCCTCGATCACCGTCCGCTGCGCGTACCAGATCGAGTCGAGGCACGGCCCTTCTCCGAGCTCGGTCTGGAGCTCGTCGAGCTCACGCACGACGTCGTTGCTCGGCGCGCGGGCCGTCACGATCCCGCCGCGTTCGACGAGCGAGATACCGGCCTGCTCGATGTGCGGGATGGTGTGGATCGCGCCCCGCACGATCAGCTGCAGGGTGTGCTCGACGTTCTCGTCCGGCCCCCGTTCGACCAGCCCCCGCGCCGCGTCCTCCAGGGCCCGTGCCAGATCGACTCCCGCACGCTCGCCGGTGCTCACGACGTGCTGCTCGACCATCTCGGGCTCCTCCGCGCGGCCGGTCACCGACTCCGGTGTCCGTTCCCGCGTCGGACGACGAGCGTGCCGACGACCTGGGCCGCCATCTCGGACACCGTCACGTGCCCCCGGGCCGCCCACGCGCGCAGCATCCCGGCCGCCTCGGTGATCGGCACCCCGTACCGCGCCGTGAGCACGCCCTCGGCCTGGTGGACCCGGGGGTCGAAAGGCCGGCCGTCGTTGTCCATCGTCACCCGCTGCACTCGTGGCTCGCGGCTCGTGGGGAGCCACGGAATCGCGCCACGGCAGGGTCCAGACCGGGGTCGACGCCACTGTGCTCCCGACCGGCCGGGAAGTCCACCTCGGTCAGGCGTCTCGGTCAGGCGCTCCGTGGCTCCGCCGGGTCGTCGGCGGCGCACCGGTCGGCGAGCTGGTCGAGCGGGACCCCGAGCTCGGTGCACAGCGTGACGACGGTGAAGAACGCGGGCGTCGGGACCCGGCCCGTCTCGATCTTGCGGAGGGTCTCCGGGGACATCCCGACCGCCGTGGCGACCGACGTCATGCTCCGCGGCCCGCGCGCCGCGCGCAGGACCTCGCCGAGTCGCCGGCCTCGCTCGTGGTCCTGCGGGGTCAAGGGCACGCGCACCATGGCCGTGATACTAATACCGGGATAACTATCCCACTCCGAGGTGCGGCGATGATCGAGCTCAAGACCCCTGCCGAGATCGAGCGAATGCACACGACCGGGCGCTTCGTCGCCCACGTCCTGCGTGCCGTGGGGGAGCGGGCCGCCGTCGGGGTCAACCTCCTCGACCTCGAGCTCCACGCCCGTGAGCTCATCCGGGAGCGCGGCGCCGAGTCGTGCTACTGGGACTACGCCCCCTCCTTCGGCAGCGGCCCCTTCCGCAACGTCATCTGCCTGTCGGTCAACGACGCCGTCCTGCACGGCCTGCCGCACGACTACGTGCTGCGCGACGGCGACGTCCTGACCATGGACCTCGCCGTCGCCATCGACGGCTGGGTCGCCGACTCCGCCCGGACCGTCATCGTCGGCACCCCCCGGGAGGAGGACCAGCAGCTGGTCCGCGCCGGCGAGGAGGCCCTCGAGGCCGCGATCGACGCCGCGCAGGCCGGTCAGCGCCTCGGCGACATCTCCGCCGCGATCGGCGCGGTCGCCGCCCGTCACGGCTATCCGATCAACCTCGAGTTCGGCGGGCACGGGCTCGGCCGCACGATGCACGAGGACCCCCACGTCGCCAACACCGGACGCGCCGGGCGGGGTCTGCGCCTGCGGCCGGGGCTCACCCTGGCCCTCGAGCCCTGGTTCGCCCGCACCACCGACAAGATCGCCTACGACCCGGACGGCTGGACCATCCGCTCGGCCGACGGCTCGCGCACCACCCACTCCGAGCACACCATCGCCATCACCGAGGACGGCCCCCTGGTCCTCACCCGCCGCGAGGACGAGCTCGCCGGGCAGGGCGGCGCCTGACGGGCCGGCGAAGATTCTCGGAAAGATTTCGGTGGGCATGTCGAAAAAGGGTCGACCCCGTTCGTCGCCTGGATGAGAGAGCGGCAACCGAGCCGGTCCCCGCACCCACCGGAGGTCCCCGTGTCCACGACCACCACCCGCCACCGACACCGCCACCACCCAGGCCGACGACATCACCGCGGCCGCCCCGAGCGTCGGCTCGATGCTCCTGGCCGGCACCGCGGCCACCGTCGCCGCCTCCGTCGCCACCGTGGCCGTGGCCGCCGGCGGTCAGGCGATCGGCATCAGCACCGCCGTCTCCGGCGCGCCGATCCCGACGGCCGGGTTCGCCGTCCTGACGGCGATCTTCTCCGTCCTCGGGCTGGTCATCGCCACGGCGCTGCGGCGCTTCGCCCGCCACCCGCGCACGGCGTGGGTGCGCACCACCGTCGCGCTGACCGTGCTCTCGTTCGTGCCGGACGTGCTCGCCGACGCCGCCGCGTCCACGAAGATGCTGCTGATCCTCACCCACGTCGTGGCCGCCGCGATCGTCATCCCCGCCGTCGCCCGCCGGCTGGCCTGACCCGACCTCACGTCGACGACCTCACGAACACGACCTCTCGAACGGGAGCGAAGACCGTGCACTACCTGATGAGTGTCGAGCTCGACCAGAGCGGCCCCCGGCCCACCGAGGCGGAGCAGGAGCGGAACTTCGCCCGGGTGGGCGCGGTGAACGACGAGATGAAGGCGCGGGGGATTTGGGTCTTCGCCGGAGGTCTGCTGCCCTACGACAGCGCCACCGTCGTCCGCGTGCAGGACGGCACCACCACCATGACCGACGGGCCGTTCGCGGAGACGAAGGAGCAGCTCGCCGGGTTCTGGGTCATCGAGGTCCCGGATCTCGACGCGGCGCTGGGCTGGGCCGAGAAGTGCGCGGAGGCGTGCGAGGCGCCCATCGAGGTCCGGCCCTTCGACGGCCTCGCCTGACCGGGGCGCCCTGTCTCCTCATGGACCTCACCAGCGTCTACCGCGCCGAGTACGGCCGCTGCGTCGCCACCCTGACGCGCCTCCTCGGCGACATCGGGCTCGCCGAGGAGGCCGTGCAGGACGCCTTCGCGGTGGCGATGCAGAAGTGGGCGCGGCCGGGGGAGGAGGTGCCGCGCAACCCGGGCGCCTGGATCGTCACCACCGCCCGGAACCGGGCTCTCGACCGCATCCGCCGCGAGTCCACCCGCGAGGCCCGCCACGCGCAGGCCCTGCTGCTGCACCAGCCCGAGGAGACCGAGGAGGTGGGACCGGTGCGCGACGACCAGCTGCGACTGATCTTCACCTGCTGCCATCCGGCGCTCTCCCCGCTCGCGCAGACCGCGCTCACCCTGCGTCTGCTCGGCGGGCTCGAGGTCCCCGAGATCGCCCGTGCCTACCTCGCGCCCGAGGCGACGATCTCCCAGCGGATCGTGCGGGCCAAGAAGAAGATCCGCGACGCCGGCATCCCCTACCGGGTCCCCGCCGAGGCAGAGCTGCCCCACCGCCTGCCACCGGTGCTGACCGTGCTCTACCTGATCTTCAACGAGGGCTACACGGCGACGACCGGCCCGCTGTTGCGCACCGATCTGTCCGCGGAGGCGGTGCGCCTCGCCCGGGCGCTCGCCGACCTGATGCCCGACGAGCCCGAGGTGCTCGGCCTGCTCGCGCTGCTGCTGCTCACCGAGGCCCGCAGGCCGGCCCGCACGGCACCGTCCGGCGAGATCGTGACCCTCGCCGAGCAGGACCGCACCCTGTGGAACCGGGAGCTGATCGCCGAGGGGCACGAGCTCGTCCGGCGCTGCCTGCGCCGTGACCGTCCCGGTCCGTACCAGATCCAGGCCGCCATCAACGCCGTGCACACCGACGGTCCGGCCACCGACTGGACGCAGGTCCTCGCCCTCTACGACCAGCTCATGGCGCTCACCCCGACCCCGATCGTGGCGCTCAACCGCGCCGTCGCCGTCGCCGAGGTGCAGGGACCCGCGACCGCCCTCGCGGCGGTCGAGGAGCTGGACATCCCGGGCTACCACCTGCTGCCCGCCACCCGCGCCGACCTGCTGGCGCGTCTGGGACGGAACGACGAGGCCGTCGCCGCCTACGCGGAGGCGATCACCCTGGCCACGAACGACACGGAACGGACCTTCCTGGAGACGCGCCGGGCGGACCTGGCCTCCGAGGTGCACGGCTGATCCGGCCACGTCACGGGGCGGCGCGACCGCCGAGGTGCGCGGCGAGGTGCCGTTCGATCGCGCGGTGCAGCAGGACCTGGTTCTCGGGGTTCTCGAAGCCGTGCCCCTCGTCCTCGGCGAGGAGGTACTCGACCGGCACCCCCCGCGCGCGCAACGGCGCGACGAGGTTGTCGGACTCGGCCTGCACGACGCGGACGTCGTTCGCGCCCTGGGCGACGAGCAGCGGGGTCCGGATGCGGTCGACCATCGTGATCGGGGAGCGCCGGCGCATCTCGGCCAGCTGCTCGGGGTCGTCGGGGTCGCCGACGTAGCGGATCCAGTTGTTGGTCATGTTCGCGCGCACGAACGGGGGCAGCGTGGCCAGGAAGTTCGCCAGGTCGGAGATGCCGACGTAGTCGACGGCCACGGCGAACCGGTCCGGGGTCACCGTGACGCCGACCAGCGCGGCGTACCCGCCGTAGGACCCGCCGAGGATGCCGACGCGGTCGGGGTCGGCGTAGCCCCGGGCGACGGCCCAGTCGACGGCGTCGATGAGATCGTCGTGCATCGCGCGGGCGAACTCGCCGATCGCGGCGGTGAGGTGGCGGCGCCCGTGGCCGGTGGAGCCGCGGAAGTTCACGCGGAGCACGGCGTAGCCGCGGTTGGCGAGGAACTGCACGGTCGCGTGGTAGCCCCAGGTGTCGTGCATCCACGGCCCGCCGTGCACCAGCAGGACCAGCGGCAATCCCTCCGGGGCGACCCCGATGGGCAGGGTCAGGAACCCGTGCAGCGGGAGGCCGTCGCGAGCGGAGAAGGCGACCGGGGTCATCGGTGCGAGGACCGCCGGGTCCGGGTGCTGGTCGCCCCCGGAGAGCAGGCGGCTCTCGCCGGTGGCGTGGTCGTAGAACCAGGTCGACCCCGTCGGCTCGCGGTCGTGGCCGAAGGTGGCGATCCAGCGCTGCTCGTCCAGGTCGGACGACACCGCGTTCAGGACACCGTCGGAGAGCTTCTCCAGCGCGGCCTGGACCTCGGCGAAGTGGGGGTCGAGCGGGATGACGCGGGGCCGGTCGCCGGTGAAGCGGGCGGCGATGACCTCCCCGGTGCGCCGGCTGACGAACACGCTGGGCGGCAGCGTGTCGGCGGCCGAGCTCAGGGTGTCGAGGCTGTGGCCCTCCACCGCGGCGATCACGGTCTGCTCGCCGGTGTCGCGGTCGATCCGCGTCAGCCGCAGGTCGTCGGAGTCCTGGTAGTCGCCGAGCAGCGCCCCGCGGCCGTCCGGGGTGGGCAGCAGGAAGATGCCCATGGGGTGCTCCGGGCCGCCGACCCGGTGGAGGATCCGCCGCTCGCCGGTGTCGGGGTCCACGGCGGCGATCTCGTGGGTGCCCTCGGCGTCCTGGGAGACGTACCAGCTCGGGCGGCCGGCGCGGTCGAGCAGGAAGGTCTCCGCCGGGTCGGTCCGCTCGACGAGCGGGGTGGTCACCCCGGTGGCCACGTCGACGCGGAAGACGTCGACGAACAGCGGGCGGGGGTTCATGTAAACGATCACCGTGCCGGGCACCGTCGTCTCCGGGTCGACGGCGAACACCCGCGAGCCCGGGGGCAGCGGCGTCAGGTCGACGGCCGGCTGGTCCGGATGGTCGAGGTCGACACGGTGCACGTGCCACGCCTCGTCGCCGTCGGTGTCCTGCCGGTAGAGCAGCCAGCGGGGATCGTCGGTCCAGTAGTAGGTGCTGATCCCGCGTCGGGTGTCGTGCGTGACCGGGACCGCCTGCTCGTGGTCCTGGTCGACGCCGCGCACCCACACGTTGCGACGCCCGCGGTGCGGCGCCAGGTAGGCGATCCGGGTGCCGTCCGGGGAGATCGACGGGTCGGCGAACTGCGGGTCGGCGAAGAAGTCCTCGACGTCGACGAGGCCGGGCCTCGGCGCCGGTGTGGCGGTCATCGTCCCAATCAACACCGTGCCGTCGCGGCATGGTCAAGGCGCGCTGGGTGTGCCGGGCTCTCGGCCGTCAGAGAGGGACGCGGGGTCGGCCGCCGGGTCGGGGTTGCTGGTCGGGGTCGATCCAGCTCGGTGGGGTGAAACAGGGCAGGCCGTCGAGGAGCTGCACGGTCCAGTGGCCGTGGTGGATCACCTGGTGGTGGTGTCGGCACAGCAGCACGAGGTTCTGCAGGCAGGTGTCACCGCCGTGGCCCCAGAACCGGATGTGGTGGGCGTGGCAGCGTCGTGGGGGCCGGTCGCACCCGGGGAACGCGCAGCCCCCGTCGCGGATGTTGAGTGCCCGGCGCATGGCGTCGCTGACGGTGCGCTGCAACCGCCCCACGTCGAGGGGCTCGGACTGCGAGCCGAGGACGACCGGGACGACCTCGGCGTCGCAGGCCCACCGGCGCACGGTCGCCGGGTCGACCGGCGTTCCGGTGTCGAGGGTGCCGTGGCCGGTGGCGAGCTGGAGCCACCGCAGGTCCATCGTGATCGTCAGTAGTGCCCGACCCGGGCGTGGTGTGCGTGCCGGTGCCGGTGCCGGTGCCGGTGCCGGTTCGGGGTGGCGTGGGCGCGGGATCAGCGCGCCCGCGTCCTCGTCCTCGTCCTCGTCCTCGTCCGCAGGGTTGGCGTGGGCGCTGGTGGCGGCGGCAGCGGTGTGCGTGGTGTCGGCGGTGAGGCCGCCGGGCACTGCGGAGTCGCCGACGATGTCCATGAGCGCGTCGATACGCCGCCGCGCGAGGCTGCGGGTGTCGTCGGGGCCGAACGGTTCGGCGAGCGGGTCGATCGCGCCGAGGAACACCTCCCCGTCGACGGGGTCGTGCAACCGCCCCTTGAACTCCAGCCGACCGTCGCGGCGGCGCACCACGTGCAGCTCGTCGCGGCAGTCCTCCCCCTCCGGCGGCACCGCCCCGTCCGGGTCGAACTGGAGGATCAACCGGGCCGCGACCCGTGCCAGCAGCCGCGGCGGCAACCGTGTCGCATCGTCGGCGAGCAACCGCTCCGCGGCGGACCAGTCCGCCACCGACACCGTCTCGAGGCGTTCCAGGTGCGCCATCGTCCTGCGGATGATCACGACGTGCGCCGGGCCGATCTCTCCGGAGGCGTAGACCGTCGCCGTGACCGGCAACCGCGGAGGCAACGGCTCCCCCAGCAGGGAACAGCGCGGGGCGAGATCGGCGGACTCCTCGGTCAGCCGCCTCGCCTCGTGCAGGTCCAGCGTCGAGAGGTCCTGGAGCAGCCGTGGGGTGGCGCGGTCCCCGGTCCGTTGGGCGACCCCGAGGCGTTCGAGCTCGGCGATGTCCTCGAGCAACCGGTACTGCTCGGCGCGCAGAGCGACCAGGCGCGTCCGGGCGCGGTCGAGCGCGTCGCGCTCCACCACCCCGACACCTCGTTCGCTCATACGTTCGATTCTAGAGCCGACCCCCGACAACGAGGGCCCGAACGGGACAAGTCGCGACGGCCTCCTCGACCCGCGGTCGACGCCTCGAGGAACGCGCTCCACGCTCGGTCACTCGGCATGGTCAAGCACTCAGGCCGGCGCCGCCGCGCCGGCCCGGCTCAATGCGAACCCCTCGTAGCCCTTCGCGGCGACGTCGTCGCAGAGGCCGCGGTAGACCCCCACCCCGCCGACGTACGGGTAGAGGCTGCGGTGCTTGCCGGGGATGTTGGCACCGACCCACCAGGAGTTCGCCCGGGGCAGCAGCGTCATCGCGGTCACCTCGTCGTGGTGGGCGACCCAGCCGTCCTCGGCCTCCGGGGTCGCCTCGATCCGCGCGACACCCTGATCGCGGAGGTGGCGGAGGCAGGCCGCGACCCAGTCGACGTGCTGCTCGATCGAGACCGGCATGTTGCTCAGCACCGACGGGCTCTGCGGGCCCGTGATCATGAACAGGTTCGGGAAGTCGTGGGTGGCGATCCCGAGGTAGCTGCGTGGGCCCTCGGCCCACTTCTCGGTGAGCGTCAGCCCGCCCCGCCCCGTGATGCCGAGCTTGAACAGCGTGCCGGTCATGGCGTCGAACCCGGTGGCGTAGACGATGCTGTCGACCTCGTACTCGCCGTCCGCCGTGCGCACCCCGGCGGGCGTGATCGCCTCGATCGGGGACCTGTTGACGTCGACCAGCGTCACGTTCTCCCGGTTGTAGGTCTCGTAGTAGCCGTTCTCGAGGGGCGGCCGCTTCGAGAAGAACGGGTGGTCCTTCGGCGCGAGCATCTCGGCGATCTCCGGGTCGTCCACCCGCTCCCGGATCTTGTTGCGGAGGAACTCGGCGGCCGTCTCGTTGGCGTCCTCGTCGAGGAGCAGGTCGTTGAACGTGGTGCCCAGACGGAAGCCGCCCTTCGCCCACGCCTCCTCGAAGATCTCCTGGCGCTCCTCCTCCGGCACCGACAGCGCCGTGCGGTCCGCGACGTCGTAGGGGAAGCCGAACGCCGTCTCGCGGGTCCGCGCCCAGATCTGCGGGTAGTCGTCCTTGATCTCCCGGTCGAAGTCGGGGGTCACCGGGTGGTTGCCGGCGGCGATGTCGTAGTTGGGCGTGCGCTGGAAGACGGTGACGTGCGCGGCCTCCTGCGCGACCTCGGGGATCAGCTGCACGCCGGTGGCCCCGGTGCCGATGACGGCGACGCGCTTCCCTGTGAAGTCCACGCCCTCGTGCGGCCACAGCCCGGTGTGGAACCAGTCGCCCTCGAAGCTGTCGCGGCCCGGGAACACGGGCAGGTTCGTCGTCGACAGGCAGCCCACGGCGGTAACGAGGAAGCGCGCCGCGAAGCGCTCGCCGCCCTGGGTGTCGACCAGCCAGCGCCCGCCGTCGTCATCCCAGGACGCCGCGGTGACCGTGGTCCGGAAGCGGATGTCGCGGCGCAGGTCGAAACGGTCCGCGACGTGCTGCAGGTAGCGCAGGATCTCCGGCTGGCCCGCGAAGCGCTCGCTCCACGTCCATTCCTCGAGGAGGTCCTCGGAGAGCCGGTCGGAGAAGCTGTAGAAGTAGCTCTCCGAGTCGCACCGCGCTCCCGGATAGCGGTTCCAGTACCAGGTGCCCCCGACGTCGTCGGCGGCCTCGAGCACCAGCGCGGACATGCCGAGGGTGTTCCGCAGGCGGTGGAGCATGTAGAGACCGGAGAAGCCGGCCCCCACCACCAGGGCGTCGAGCTCACGGAGATCGGTGGACACGGTCTCGGACATCGGCGTCCTCCTCGTCCCGGCGTCCAGCGGTCCGCGGTCAGGAGCTCCCGCGGGCCCGGCCCCCGATGGCCGGTGTGGTGCGCCTCACCCTCCGATGATGAGGCCGGACGGGGCGTTCCTCCACCGCCGGACGGCCGAGCGCCGACCCCGAGGGGTCGGCGCTCGGAAGGGACGGGGCGATCAGTCGATGGTCAGTGAGGTCGGGCGGAAGCCCTTGACGGTCAACCACACGCCCAGGGAGAGCTCCCACAGGGCGATGGGGAGCGCGCACAGGCTGCCGGCGATCGAGACCTGGTCCCAGCCGCCGAGCATCGTCACGGTCGCCGACATGATGATCAGCGGCGCGCCGACGAGGCCGACGATCGGGATGATCCGGGGGACGAGGCGGGACCGGTACATCACGTAGCCGAGGAACAGGGCGTTGATGCCGGGGATGAGGCCGGGGCCGACCAGGAACGACCACTGACGGACCTCGACCAGGGCCTGCGCGACGACGCCGAGGGCGTCACCCTGCGCGCCGACGGCCCCCGCGAGGTCACTACGCAGGGCGACCACGGACAGGACGCACAGGACGCCGACGAGGATCAGGGCGGCCTCGAGGACGCGCGAGGTCACGAAGCCGAGCGCCGCGATCCGGCTGACCCGCCGGGTGACCGGGTAGAGGGCGAGGGCGGTGCCGACGGCGGACAGGGCGGTGATCACCTCGAGCCACGATCCCCACAGGACGGCAGTGTCGCTGCCGGGGGCGCGGACGAAGCCCGCGGGGTCGGCGACGAGGTCGGCGAAGAGCGCGAGCTGCGGGATCGAGGCGGCGAACGTGACGAGGTAGAGCAGGCCGGCCGCGAGGGCGATCCTCCTCATCGGGTCCGGTCGTCGGGGGATCGTCGGAGTGGCCGGGGCGGTGTGGACGTCGGTGGTCACGGGGTCCTCCTCCAGAGGGGTGCCGGCCCGTCGCCCGGGGTGACCGAGACGAGGGGCAGGCCGAGGTCGCTGATCGTGCGGAGCAGGCCGTGGAGCGCGGACTGGTCGGCGACGGGACCGTCGATGACCGTGGTGCCGTCGTCCTGGGGGACGAGCGACATGCCGTTGAACCACGGGGCCCAGCGGGGCGCGAGGTGTCCCCGCACGCGGATCTCGTAGCGCTGTGGCCCGGTGCTGCTCATGGCCGCAACGGTGGGGTCCGACGTGGTGAGCGGTCCTCACCACGTGTGGTGAGTGACGGTCAGCGACGTCGCGGGAGCACGCCGAGATCGTGGGCCCGGCGGACGGCGGCCCGGCGGCTGGTGACGCCGAGCTTCGCGTAGATGCTCTTGGTGTGGGTCCGCATGGTGTTCAGCGAGACCGAGAGCTCGCGGGCGATGTCGGGCCCGTCGAGGTCCGAGCCGAGCAGGCGCAGGACGTCGAGCTCACGGTCGCTCAGCGGGTCGACCAGCGAGGGCTCCGGCGACGTGATCCCCGCGCAGGCGGCGAGCAGGCGTCGGCCGTATCCGTACGCGGGGTCATGCCGGGGGAGCGTCCGGAGCAGTGCCGCGATCGGCGGCCCCTCGTCGGCGACGACGCGGACGACGCCCTCCGCCTCCGCCAGGGCGAGGGCGCGCCGCAGGGCCTCGAGGGCGGCCGGGACGTCCCCCCGGGCCTGCGCGGCGAGCGCCTGGAGCACGAGGATCTCGAGGACGCTCCCGAACCGTCCGCCCTCCTCGGCCGCCGCGAGCAGCCGGGCGAGCAGGGCGGGGGCGGCGTCATCCCGGCGGGCGAGGAGCAGCCGGGCGAGGGTGATGTGCTCGTACTCGCGCAGGTAGGTCGGCTCGTCGTCGGGGGAGAGGCGGCGTTCACGGGCCCAGGCCTCGGCGTCGCGCAGCTCGCCGCGCCGGAGGCGCAGACGCGCGCGGACCGCGGGCACGGGCGCCACCTCCGGCGAGTAGTCGCCGTCGTGGACCCGTTCGGCCTCCTCGAGCAGGGCGAGCGCACCGTCGAGGTCGCCCCGGATCCCGAGCAGCCGCGCCTCGGCCACCCGCGAGCGATAGGGGTTCTGCGGGAGCCCGCGGTGCGTACCCAGGCGCCGGGCCGTGTCCAGGTGCTCGGCGGCCGCGGTGAGCTCGTCGCGTTCGATCAGGGCCCCGGCCAGCGCGACGTGCATGTCGGCGGTGCCCCGGAGCGGGGCCGCAGGATCGGTGAGACCGAGGGCCCACCGGTAGAGGTGTTCGGCGTCGCCGGGCCGTCCCAGCGTCCGGCGGATGTCGCCGAGGGCGATGCAGCAGCCGAGGACGTCGGCGACGAAACCGGCTCGGTGCAGCCCTACGACCGACTCGACGTACGCCGCCTCCGCCCCGGCCAGGTCGCCCCGCGACCACGAGGCGAGCCCGCCGAGGGCGCCCGCGGCGGCCCGGGTGAGGTCGTCGGACGCCGGGGTCAGCGCGAGGCCCTCCCGCGCGTGGGCGGCGGCGGCCTCGAGGTCGCCGCGCCGCAGGGCGAGCGCCGCCCGGTACACCTCGAGGCCAGCGGGGACCGAGCGGTAGCCCTCCTCGTCGACGACGACCAGGCCGGGCGGGACGTGCTCGGGCCAGGAGCCGCCGTCCGGCCGCACGGCACGCTCGACCTCCGCGAGCCGCTGCTCGACGGTGTCGAACTCGGAGCCCTGGGCGAGGGCGCCGACGAAGGCCATCCCGAGCACCGGTCGCACGCGTACGAGGTCGTCCGGCAGCGACCGCACCCACTGCCCGAGCTCGGCCTCCCGTCGCTCGCGACGCATCGTCGGCATCGCCCGTTCCATCCGGTCGGCGGCCTGGTCGACGTGACCGCCGGCGAGGGCGTGCTCGACGGCGGCGGAGGTGTCACCGTGCTCCGAGAACCAGAGACCCGCGCGCCGGTGCAGCTCCGGCACCGTGTCCGCGCGCTCGTCGGCGAGGTGCGTGCGCAGGACGTCGGCGAACAGGTGGTGGTAGCGGTACCACTGCCGGCGGTCGTCGAGCGGCACCAGGAACAGATTGGCGCGCTCCAGGTCCACGAGCCTGGCCCGGCCCCCCTCGCGGCCGGTGACGGCGTCGCACAGGGGCCCGGTCAGGCGTTCGAGGATCGACGTCTCGAGCAGGAACTCCCGCACGTCCTCGGGCAGGCGCGCGAGCACCTCCTCGGCCAGGTAGTCGACGACGTGGCGGTCGTCGCCGGCGAACCCCGTGATGAACGCCCCGACGTCGTCGCGGCCCCGCATCGAGAGCGCCGCGAGCTGCAGGGCGGCGATCCAGCCCTCGGCACGCCCGTCGAGCGTCGCGACGTCGTGCCGGGAGAGCGACAGGCCCATCGGCCCGTTGAGGTAGGCCGCGGACTCCTGCTCGGTGAAGCGCAGGTCGGCGGCCCGAACCTCGAGCAGCTCACCCCGTGCGCGCCACCTCGCCAGGGGGAGCGGCGGGTCGACCCGGGTCGCGAGCACGAGGTGGAGCTGGTCCACGCGGTGCTCGAGGAGGAAGGCGATGCCGTCGTGCACCACCGGCGAGGTCACGAGGTGGAGATCGTCGAGGACGAGCACAAGGTCGCGAGGCATCCCGCCGACGTCGTTCAGCAGGGCCACGAGCGCGGTCTCGGGTGACGACGACGACTCCAGCAGCCCCAGCGCGTCGTCGCCGACGCCGGTGGCCGCCTGCACCGCGGTGAGCGCGTAGCCCCAGAAGCGCGCCGGGTCGTCGTCGCGCTCGTCCAGCGACACCCACGCCACCGTGGCCGTCTCCCGGGGCAGGTCGGCGAGCCAGTCGGCCAGCAGCGTCGACTTCCCGAAGCCGGCCGGCGCCGACACCACCGTCACCGCCGCGCGGAGCGCGCCGCCGAGGGCCTCGGCCAGGCGCGGGCGGGCCACCGTCCCGGGCCGGTGACCGGGGATGCGGTATTTGCTCTGCAGCAGAGGACGCGCCACGCCGGTCCCCTCCCACGTCGCGAGCCGGGAGTCGGTGATACACCCGATCCGCCGCCGGGTGCACCTCCCGGCTGGCACCGGTGGGGCCGCACCGTGTGGAGTGGGCACCATGACGACGTCGTGGTGCTCCCCGCCCGCTCCGCTGCCCGGGCGCGACGCGTGAGGGGCGCCGAGGCGCTGGTCGGCTCGCTGGTCGAGGCCGGCGTGGACGTGTGCTTCATGAACCCCGGCACCTCCGAGATGCACTTCGTGCAGGCGCTGGACTCCGTCCCCGAGATGCGCGGCGTGCTCACCCTGTTCGAGGGCGTCGCGACGGGCGCCGCGGACGCCTACGCGCGCCTCGCCGGCGGGCCCGCCGCGGTGCTGCTGCACCTGGGGCCCGGGCTGGGCAACGGGATGGCGAACCTGCACAACGCCCGCCGGGCCGGGACCCCGCTGCTGTGCGTCGTCGGCGCGCACGCCACCAGCCACGTGCGTCACGACGCGCCGCTCGAGTCGGACATCACCGCGCTCGCGCGGACGGTGTCGGGCTGGGTGCACGTCTGCGGCGACGTCCGGGACGTGGCCGACGACGCGATGCGCGCGGTGGCGGCGACCTCGGAGCGCGGCGGCCAGGTCTCGACCCTGGTCCTGCCGGCGGACGTGTCGTGGTCCGAGGGCGGCGCCCTCGCGCCCGCCCTGCCCGCGGCGGCACCGTTCGCGCCCGCGGCCTCGCGGGTGGCGGCGGCCGCGAAGGCGGTGCGCGAGCCCGGCGCGGTGATCCTCCTGGGCGGCCCGGCGCTGACCGCGGAGGCGATGGACGCCGCGGGGCGGGTCGCGGCCGCCACCGGCGCGCGCCTGCTGACGGAGACGTTCCCGCGGCGCTGGGACACCGGCGCCGGCCGCCCGCGGGCGGACAAGCTGGCCTACTTCGCCGAGCAGGCGCTCGACCAGCTCGACGGGGCGTCGTCGCTGGTGCTGGCCGGGGCGCGCTCGCCGGTGTCGTTCTTCGGCTACCCCGGGGTGCCCGGGGACCTCGTGCCCGAGGGGTGCACGGTGGTCGGGCTGGCCGACGCCGCGTCCGACGCGGCGGCAGCCCTGGAGGCGCTGGCGGCCGAGGTGGCATCGGACGCCGTGGTCGACCCGGCGCCGCGGAACGCGCCGGAGCCCGCGCCCGGGCCGCTGGACGTGCGGTCGTTGTGCGCCGCCGTCGCCGCGACGCTGCCGGAGGACGCGATCGTCGTCGACGAGTCCCTGACCGCCGCCGCCGTGCTGGCCCCGGCCCTGCAGACGGCCGCCCCGCACACGCAGCTCGCGCTGACCGGGGGAGCGATCGGGCAGGGACCGCCCGCCGCACTCGGGGCGGCGATCGCGGCGCCGGACCGCCCGGTCGTCGCGGTGCAGGCCGACGGGAGCGCGCTCTACACGCTGCAGGCGCTGTGGACCCAGGCCCGCGAGCAGCTCGACGTGACGACCGTGCTGATCAACAACTCGGCGTACGCGATCCTGCGGGTGGAGCTCGGCCGCACCGGTGCGGGGGAGGCGGCCCACTCGGGGCGCGCGGGGCGGATGCTGACCCTGGCCGACCCGACGCCGGACTTCGTGTCGCTGGCGACCGGGTACGGCGTGCCGGCACGGCGGGTGGAGACCACCGAGGACCTGCTCGACGCCCTGCGCTGGGCCCAGGGGGAGCCCGGCCCGCACCTGATCGAGGCGATCGTCCCGGCGCTGGGATAGGCGCGCCGGGCCGCCGGCAGTTCCCTTGCTGCCGTTCGAGCCCTCGGGTTACGTTGCTGAACCGTCGGGGGTGCGGCGGCGCACGGGGTGATTCGATGCTGATCAAGAATCCGGCACGGCAGCTGGCTTCCGGTTACCTCGACCGGACGCCGATCTTCCAATTCGTCCTGTTGTCGCTGCTGTTCCCGATGTGGGGCGCCGCGGCCGGGCTGAACGACATCCTGATCACGCAGTTCAAGCACGTCTTCACCCTGTCCGACGCGGCGACGGCCTTCGTGCAGTCGGCGTTCTACGGCGGCTACTTCCTCATCGCGATCCCGGCGTCGCGCATCGTGCGCCGGACGTCGTACAAGGTCGGCATCCTGATCGGGCTGTCGGTCTACATCGTCGGCTGCGGACTGTTCTTCCCGGCCAGCACGCTCGCGACCTACGCGATGTTCCTGTTCTGCATCTTCGCCGTCGCGATCGGCCTGAGCTTCCTCGAGACCAGCGCGAACACCTACTCGTCGATGCTCGGTCCGCGCAGGACGTCGACGCTGCGACTGAACATCTCGCAGACCTTCACCCCGATCGGCAACCTGCTGGGCGTGATCCTCGGCAAGTACCTGATCTTCAGTACCGGGGACTCGATCGAGGCTCAGCTGGACGCGGCACCGACGCCCGAGGCCAAGCGCGCCCTCGGCGAGGCCCTGCTGCAGAACACCCTGCTGCCCTACAAGTACATCCTGATCGTGCTCGTCTGCCTGCTGGTGCTCTTCGTGATCACCGAGTTCCCCCGGGGCAAGCCGGCGGACGAGCCGGCGCAGCAGCAGGCCGGGCTGGCCGACACGTTGCGGGTGCTCGTCCGCACCGCGCAGTACCGCAAGGGGATCGTCGCGCAGTTCCTCTACGTCGGCCTGCAGACGGCAGTGTGGTCGTTCACGATCCGGGTGGCGCTCGAGCTGTACCCCGGCATGAACGAGCGCGAGGCGACCAACTACATGATCGTCGGGTTCACCTGTTTCCTGCTCGGCAAGTTCGTCGCGAACGGGCTCATCGCGCGGTACTCGGCGGCCCGTGTGCTGGTGGCCTACTGCGCGATCGGCGCGGTGCTGCTGACGGCGGCCGCGTTCGGTCCTGCCTCGTCCGCCATCTGGTTCGTCATCGCCTCCAACCTCGTGATGGGCCCGTGCTGGCCGACGATCTTCGGGCAGACGTTGGACACCATCGACGACAAGCGCTACCAGGAGACCGCCGGCGCGATCCTGGTGATGGCGATCGTCGGCGGAGCGGTGATCCCGGTGGTGCAGGGGGCGGTGTCCGACGTGCTCGGCTCGCTCCAGATGTCCTTCGTGGTCTCGGCGCTCTGCTTCCTCGGGATCCTGCTCTACTTCCGCAGCAACCTGCGCCACCACGTCGCCGACGAGCCGTCGAGTCCGGAGATGGCGGCCTCGGGGGAGGGCGACCGTTAGCGCTAGACATCTGATGTCTGTGCCTGGCACCGTGAGGAACTCGCGCATCTCCGGCGATCGCTGCGCACGGAGTGGTCGAGAGGTCTGAGGAGCGGGGCCATGCACGGGGTCATCGTCGACGTGGAGACCGTCGATCTCCGCTTCCCGACGTCACGCGCGCTCGACGGGTCGGACGCCATGAACGAGGCGCCGGACTACTCGGCCGCCTACGTCGTCCTGCACACCGACGCCGGCCTGGAAGGCCACGGCTTCACGTTCACGATCGGGCGCGGTAACGAGCTCGCTCTCGCGGCGGCGGAGGCGATCGGCCGGCGGGCGCGGGGCTGGTCGATCGCCGAGCTGGTGGCCGACCCGGGCGGATTCTCCCGGTACCTGCAGGCCGACAGCCAGCTGCGCTGGCTCGGCCCGACCAAGGGGACGATCCAGCTCGGGCTCGCCGCAGTGGTCAACGCTGCCTGGGACCTCATCGGCAAGGCCGTCGGCAAGCCGGTGTGGAAGGTCCTCGCGGACATGAGCCCGCAGCAGCTCGTCGACCTCGTCGACTGGCGCTACCTGCGCGACACGCTCACCCCCGAGGCCGCGCTCGCGATGCTCGAGGAGCAGCTCCCGGGGCGTGCGGAGCGCGAGGCCAGGCTGCTCGAGGAGGGCTACCCGGCCTACACCACCAGCGCCGGCTGGCTGGGCTACGACGACGACAAGCTGGTGCGCCTGTGCCGGGAGGCCGTCGCCGCGGGCTGGGACGCGATCAAGCTGAAGGTCGGAGGGGACCTCGCCGACGACGTGCGCCGCTGCGCGCTGGCCCGGGAGGTGATCGGTCCCGGGCGCCGCCTGATGATCGACGCCAACCAGACGCTCGGGGCCGCGGACGCGGTGCGCTGGATGGAGAGCCTGAAGTCGTACGACATCTGGTGGTTCGAGGAGCCGACCAGCCCCGACGACGTCCTCGCCCACGCCGCGATCGCGCGCGCCATCGCCCCCGTCCGCGTGGCCACCGGCGAGCACGCGCACAACGCGGTGATGTTCAAGCAGTTCCTGGCTGCCGGCGCCATGGGGGTCTGCCAGCTCGACGCCGCGCGGCCCGGCGGCGTCGACGAGGCCGTCGCGGTCCTGCTGCTCGCCGCCGCCCACGAGGTCCCCGTCTGCCCCCACGCCGGCGGCGTCGGGCTGTGCGAGCTGGTGCAGCACCTCTCGATGTTCGACTACGTCGCGGTCAGCGGCACCCGTCAGGATCGGATGATCGAGTATGTCGACCACCTGCACGAGCACTTCGCCGATCCGGTCCGGATGCGCGGCACCTCCTACCTGCCGCCCACCCGGCCGGGCTACAGCGCGGAGATCCTCGCGGCGTCCCGGGCCGCGTACGCGTTCCCGCACGGCTCGGCGTGGTCGGACCGGGCCCGTGACGCGAGCTGACAGCGTCGTCGACCGGGTGATCGGCGCGCTGGTCGCCCGCGTGGAGAACGGGGAGTTCTCCGCGGGGGAGCGGCTGCCGCCGGAGACGGACCTGGCCGCCGACCTCGACGTGTCGCGCCTGTCGCTGCGCGAGGCGGTGCGCGCGCTCGCCGGGGCCGGGGTGCTCGAGGTGCGCCGCGGGGACGGCACCTTCGTCACCGACCTGCGTCCCGACCGGCTGGTGCGGGCCACCGGCTCGTTCCTCGAGCTGGTCGGCGAGCAGGGGATCGCCGAGCTCTTCGAGTGCCGCCGCGTGCTCGAGCCCGGCGCCACCGCCCTGGCCGCGACCCGCATCGACGAGGCGGACCTGCAGGACCTGCAGGAACGGCTCGAGCGGATGCGCGGGCTCACCGAGCCCGAGCGCCTCGTCGCCGAGGACCTGGAGTTCCACGCCGCGATCGCCGCGGCGGCCGGCAACGCGACGCTCGCCTCGCTGACCGCCGCCGTCGCGGGGCGCACGGCGCGCGTCCGGATCTGGCGGGCGATCGTCGAGCACGACGTCCTGAGCTGGACCCACGACCAGCACGTGGCGATCCTGCGGGCCCTGCGCGAGCGTGACTCGCTCGCCGCGTGGACCGCGGCCACCACCCACGTCGTCGAGGTCGAGGAGTGGGTCCGGGCCCACCTGACGAGCGCGGGAGGTCGGCGATGAGCGGTCGCAGCGCGGCGTGGTTCGGCGCCGAGGGCCGGTCCGGGATGATCCACCGCTCCTGGATGCGCAACCAGGGCGTCACCGACGAGGTCTTCGACGGTCGCCCGGTCATCGGGATCGCCACGACGTGGTCCGAGCTCGTCCCGTGCAACGCCCACCTGCACCGCGTCGCCGAGGCGGTCAAGCGCGGCGTGTGGCAGTCCGGCGGGTTCCCCCGTGAGTTCCCGTGCACCGGTCTCGGCGAGACGCTGCTGCGCCCCACCGCGATGCTCTACCGCAACCTGCTGGCGATGGAGGCCGAGGAGCTGATGCGGGCCAACCCCCTCGACGGGCTGGTCCTGCTCTCGGGGTGCGACAAGACGACACCTGGGCTCCTCATGGCCGCGTCGAGCGTCGACCTGCCGGCGATCATGGTCACCGGTGGGCCGATGCTCAGCGGCCGGTACCAGGGCCGTCAGCTGGGCTCGGGCACGCAGGTGTGGCGCTTCGAGGAGGAGCTCGCGGCCGGGACCATCACGCCCGCCGAGTGCGCGGTGGCCGAGGGCGCGATGGCCCGCTCACCCGGGCACTGCATGACGATGGGCACCGCGTCGACGATGGCGTGCCTCGCCGAGGCGCTGGGGATGCAGCTCCCGTACTCGGCGACCTGGCCCGCCGTCGATGCCCGCCGCGACCAGACCGCGCAACGGGCGGGTCAGCGCATCGTCGAGCTCGTGGAGGCCGACGTCCGCCCGTCGTCGATCATGATCCGGGAGGCGTTCGAGGACGCGGTGAAGGTCAACGCGGCCATCGGCGGCTCGACCAACGCCGTGATCCACCTGGCGGCGATCGCGGGCCGGCTGGGCGTGCCGTTCTCGCTCGACGACGTCGACGCGCTGGGCCGCGACGTGCCGACGCTCGTCGACCTCGAGCCCTCGGGGCGGTTCCTCATGGAGGACCTCTGCTACGCGGGCGGGCTGCCGGCGGTGATGCAGGAGATCGCCGGGCTGCTCCACCTCGGGCGCCTGACCGTGGCCGGGGGCACGGTCGGGGACGCGATCGCGGACGCGGCGTGCTGGAACCGCGAGGTCATCCACCCGTTCGACCGGCCGATGGCGCCCGCAGGCAGCGGGACGGCCGTGCTGCGGGGCAACCTCGCCCCCGACGGTGCCGTGATCAAGCAGTCGGCGGCGTCGCCGTCGCTGCAGCGCCACCGGGGTCGCGCCCTGGTCTTCGAGTCCCCCGAGGAGTACCGCGCGGTCAGCGACGAGCTCGACATCGACGAGTCGACGGTGCTGGTCCTGCGCTATTGCGGCCCACGCGGGTACCCGGGCATGCCCGAGGTCGCCAACGTCGGGCTGCCCCGCAAGCTGCTCGAACGCGGGGTGCGGGACTTGGTGCGGGTGTCCGACGGGCGGATGTCGGGCACGGCGTACGGCACGGTCGTGCTGCACATCGCGCCCGAGGCGGCTGTCGGGGGGCCGCTCGCCCTGGTGGAGACCGGGGACGAGATCGAGCTCGACGTGCCCGGGCGCTCGCTGACCCTGCACGTCGAGGACGACGAGCTGGCCCGCCGCCGGGAGCGGTGGCGGGCGCCCGCGCCGGCGGAGTCCCGTGGCTGGACGCGCCTCTACACCGAGCACGTGCTGCAGGCCGACCACGGCGCCGACCTCGACTTCCTGGTCGGGGCCGGCGGTGCCGAGGTCCCGCGCGAATCGCACTGATCCCCCACTGATGTCCCCGCCTGATCTCCGCTGAGGAGGAACGACATGGACCCCGTCTTCACCGGCGTGGGCGTCGCCCTGGTGACGCTGTTCGACGACCACCGCGCGCTCGACGCCGACGCCACCGCCGGGCTCGCCGCGCAGCTGGTCGAGCTGGGCGCCGACGCGATCGTCGTGGCCGGCACGACCGGCGAGGCCGACGCGCTGGACGACGACGAGCGACTGCGGCTGTTCTCCGCGGTGCGCGACGCGGTCGGGGATGCCGTGGTGGTGGGCGGCACCGGGGCCGCCTCGACCCACCAGGCCGTGGCGCTCACCGCGCTGGCTCCCGACACCGGCGTGGACGCGGTCATCGCCCGCACCCCGCGCGGGCTCGCCGACCCGTCCGGCTACTACCGCGAGCTCGCCGACGCCGCGGGCGCTACCCCGGTGCTCGCCTACCACTTCCCGGCGGTCTCCCCGCCCGGCATCCCGGTGGAGGTGCTGCCCGGGCTGCCCGTCGCGGGGTGCAAGGACTCGTCGGGCGACCCCACCCGCCTGCTGGCCACCGTCGACTCCTACGCCGGGCCCGTCTGGACCGGGAACCCGGCGCTGATCCACATGGCGGGCGCCCTCGGCTGCGCGGGCGGCATCCTCGCCCTGGCCAACGTCGCCCCCGAGCTCTGCGCCGCCGCGTTCGCGGGCGACGCCGACGCGATGCGCAAGTTCACCCCGACCCACCTAGCCTGCGAGCGCGACTTCCCGCGCGGGGTCAAGCAGCGCGTCGCGGAGCGGTTCGGGACCTCGGAGGTGCTGCGGATGGGGTGAGGGCCAGTCCTGTGGTGTGGAGTCCTGTGATCAGCCCTGCGTGGGCCCACCGGCCTCCTCGGACACCGGGCGCAGGCGGTCGTAGCAGGCGGCCTCGAGGTGGGCGCGCATCGCCGCCTCCGCCGCCACGGGGTCGCGGTCGAGGACCGCCTGCGTGATCCGGCGGTGCTCGGAGAGGGTCTGCTCGCCGAGCCCGCGGTCGTAGTGCAGCCGGAAGATGTGCAGGTGGCAGTGGGTGCGCTCGAACGCCCGCCGGACCTGCCCGCTGCCGGCCAGCTCGGCCACGAGGACGTGGAAGCGGGTGTCGTGCGCGGCGAGCGCCTTGTAGGAGTCGTAGGTGTCGCTCGCGGGGGTCGCGCAGGACCGCATCTCGGCCTCGAGTCGTTCCCGCCCCACGGCGTCGGCGTGCTCGGCCGCGCGCGCCGCCGCCCACGGCTCGATGAGCAGCCGGAACTGGTAGAGGTCGTCGAGCTGCTCGCGGGAGAGCAGCGGCGAGGTGCGGTAGCCGCGCAGCGGTTCCTTGACCACGAGCTCGGCCGACTCCAGGCGCGCCAGCGCCTCGCGGACCGGCGTGGGCGAGACCCCGAGCTGGCGCGCGAGGCCGTCGATCGAGACCCGGGCGCCCGGCTCGAGGGCGCGGTCCATGATCAGCGCCTTGATCGCCTCGTGGACGTCGTCGGCCAGCATCTGACGGCGGGGTAGCGGTCCGACCGTCGCCCCCGGCGCTGCGCTGCTCATGTCCGACCCCCGTCGCTCCGGCCCCACCCCTTGACGGGTGAGCCGCCTCACACGCACCCTACAGGAAATTTCCTACACGATTTTGAGTGATCGACATGGCGACATCCGAGACGAGCCGGGCCACCGACCCGGCGCTCCGGCTGCCCGAGGCGCCGGCTGCCCTGCGCAAGCGACGGGTGGGGGTGGCGACCGCTCTGCGGTACTTCGGACCCGGGGCGATCATCGCGTCGCTGACCATCGGCAGCGGGGAGTCCATCCTCGCCTCCCGCGAGGGCGCCGTCTTCGGCTACGCCGTCCTCTGGGCCGTGGTGGTGGGCTGCTTCGCCAAGGGCGCCATCGTCTACGCCTCGAACCGGTACATCACCCTCACCGGGGAGCACCCGATGCGGCGCTTCGCACGGGTGATGCCCGGGCCGCGCGGCTGGTTCCCCATCGTGCTGGTGGTGATCTGCTTCGCCTCCTTCCCGGGCTGGGCCAGTGGTGTGTCGACGGCCCTCGGGGACTACCTGGAGGCCCTCGGCCTCGGCAACGCGACCGTGTGGGCCATCGGCGTGCTGGTCGTCGCCGCCGCCCTGTCCTTCATCGGCGGCTACGCGGTGCTGGAGAAGGTGCAGGTGGCGATCGCCGGGATCATGGTGGTGCTGGTCCTGATCGCGGTGTTCGTGTCGAACCCGGACTGGCTCGCGGCACTCCAGGGGCTGCTGCCGGTCTTCCCCGACTACGCGCCGTTCGTGGCGGAGCGGTATCCCGACGTCGCCGAGACGTCGGTGTGGGTCGAGCTCGCGGTGTTCATGGGCGGCCTCGGCGGCGGCATGTACGACTACATCGGCTACACCGGGATGCTGCGCGAGAAGAAGTGGGGAATGCTCGGCCACCGCGACGCCGGTCGGATCGAAGAGGATCTCGCGGCGAAGGACGACCACGCGCCGATCCCGCTGTCGACCGAGCCCGACGACGTGACCAACGCCCGCGCCTGGAGCCGTGCTCCGCTCTTCGACATGCTCGCGGCGTTCCTGGCGCTGGGCGTCATCGCGGTCGCCTTCATGATGAACGGGGCGACGATCCTGGGCGCGCAGCAGCAGGTGCCCGAGGAGAACGACGTCCTGACCTACCAGTCGCAGTTCTTCGGCGTGGTGGCGCCGGTGTTCGAGTACTTCTACATCGTCGCGATCGTCATGGTCCTCTTCGGCACGGTGTACGCGCTCTGGGAGGCCTACTCGTGGACCGCGTACGAGAGCCTCGCGGCGGTGTCGGAGAAGGTGCGGGCACGCGGGCAGCGCGGCATCCGGCCCCTCGTCTACGGCTGGACCGGCGTCATCGCCCTCGTCGCGATCCTCTCGGACCTGAGCTTCACCGACCTCGTCACGCCGGCGTCGATCCTGGGTGGCGTCTTCGCCTGTGGCATCTACGGTGCCGGGCTGCTGTATATCGACAAGGTCAACCTGCCGGAGCCCTACCGGATGGGCCGGACGCTGCGCACGCTGGTCGTACTCGGTTCGCTGTTCCTCACCGTCTGCGGCGTGATCGCGATCCTCGAGCTGCTGGGGGCGATCGCATGAGGTCCACGGTGTCGTGGCGCCACGTCGTGCTCGGCCTGGGTTTCCTGGCCCTTGCCGGTGTCCGGGCCTCGCAGGGCGCGCCGGTGTGGGCGGCTGTCTTCGCGCTCGCGGGCGCGGCCAATGCCTGGCTCGCCTTCCGGGACCCCCGGGCGGAGGCGGAGCCGGCGCCGGGTGTCGCCGACGCGGACCCCCGCGAGATCGAGCGCGAGCGGGCGCTGTGTCTCGCGGCGGAGCGCCGGTGGCAGGTGCTCGGGCTCGCCGGGGCGCTGGTCGCGGCCGGGCTGCTGCTGCTCGAGCCGCCGCTGGCCGTGCTGGGAGGCGCCGCCGCGTTGTTCGCCGTGTTCCGCGCCCGCCGGGTGCGGCGCTACGCGGCGACGCTGCCGGGCCACCCCGGTGCCGACGGTCCCCGGGGTCAGGACGTGGAGGAGCCGGCCGTGCCCCGCAGGGCCCACAGCGAGGCCGCGATCGGACCGGCGAGCACGACCAGCGCGATCACGGCGCCGACCGCGGCGCTGGGCGCCAGGACCACGGCCAGCGCCACGACCACGACGACCTGCACGAGCAGGGTGCGTGGCCGGGGGCCCGGCCGTGTCGCCACCTCGGGGGGCACGGGCTCGGGCTCCCGGTCCTGAGCCAGGTCGGCCTCGAGCCGCGCGAGCACCGCCTCCTCCTCGTCGGAGAGCGGGCGCGCGGGCTCCGGCGGTGGAGGGTCGTTCAGATCGGACATCCGGGGCCACACCTCGCGCTCGTGAGACCCCATTGTGGATCAGGATCCGTCGAGAAGCATCGCCGCGTGGTCGGGGACGGCGCGGGCGAGCTCGCGGGGCGGGCGGACGTAGCCCTCGCCCGGCGGGCGCGCCGGGATCTGAAGGGGCGACAGGTCGGTCGGCGTCCACGGGACCGTGCCGAGCAGGTGGGCGATCGTGTTCAGGCGGGCGCTCCGCTTGTCCTCGGACTCCACCACCGTCCAGGGCGCGGTGTCGGTGTCGGTGGCGGCGAGCATGGCGTCCCTGGCCTTCGAGTACTCGTCCCAGCGGCTGATCGACTCCAGGTCCATGGGGGAGAGCTTCCAGCGCTTGAGCGGGTTCTCCAGGCGCGCGCGGAAGCGGCGTTCCTGCTCGTCGGGGCTGACCGAGAACCAGTACTTGCGCAGCAGGATGCCGTCCTCGATCAGCATGTCCTCGAAGACCGGGCACTGGCGCAGGAAGCGGTCGTACTCCTGCGGCGTGCAGAAGCCCATGACGTGCTCGACGCCGGCGCGGTTGTACCAGGAGCGGTCGAGCAGGACGATCTCCCCGGCCGCCGGCAGGTGCGCGACGTAGCGCTGGAAGTACCACTGCGTGCGCTCGCGCGCGGTCGGTGCGGGGAGCGCGACGGTGCGCACGACGCGGGGGTTGAGGTTCTCGACGACGCGCTGGATCACGCCGCCCTTCCCGGCCGCGTCGCGTCCCTCGAAGACCACGACGAGCCGGGCGCCGCTCGTGCGGACCCACTCCTGCATCTGGACCAGCTCGCCCTGCAGCCGCAGCAGCTCGGCCTCGTAGAGCTTCTTGGGGATGCGCTTCGGCTTCGCCGCGGGCGTCGTCATCAGGCCGCGAGTCCGAGGAAGTCGAAGGGGGCCGCGTCGGCGAAGGCGGCACTGGTCTCGCCCGCGTACACCGTCCGCGAGGCCTCGCCGAGGTCGAGCACACGGGTCGGTGCGCCCTCGGAGAGGTCGAGACGATCCAGGTCGACCCAGAACGTGTTCGGCGAGAGGGCCGACTCGAACACGTACCGGCGGTCCTTGTGGTCGATCGCGGTTCGCCACCGTGTCGAGGAGATATTGGGTTGATCGGACGTCGCGATGCCGTAAGGCACCGACACGTTGCGCACCACGCTGAGGGCGGCGGCGACCGCCGTGAACGGGTCGTCCGTCCGGGGGATCGCTTCGATGTAGAACGATGCCCGCACGAAGCGGTCGGCGGCCCGGTTGGTGCCCGGGAGCATCACCTCCCCGCCGATCTCCTTCCAGTATTCGTTGATGGCGAGCTGCCGGTCGAAGGTCGGGGAGTTCGTCATCACCCGGTGCCTGCGGTCGTGGTGGATGACCTGCCGGCCGGCGATGTACTCGACGATCGCGCTGTCGCCCGTGCGGTCGGACATCGACAGGTGCAGGGTGGCGAGGCGGTCCTGGCCGGGCACGGTGGTCGTCCGGACGGCCAGGGGAGTGGCGGTCAGCGCGATGACCGCCTCGGCGACCGACCCGAACATGTCCAGCACGTACTGGGCCCAGAGGGACAGCGCGAGGGCCGGCGCGCCGTCGTCCGCCCCGGGGTACTGCGACTCCGCCAGCCAGAGGAGGTTGGCGGCGAGTCCGGCCTCGTTGACGCCGTCGGTGGAGCTGATGTCGTACCCGGAAGCGATCACACTGCCGTAGCGGGACGTCCACGACATCGAGTTCGGGCCCGCCTGCCCGTGGCGCGACATCCCTCGCGGAAACGCCCAGAGGTTCGTGGTGATCTCGAACTTCCAGTCCATCGACCGCCCCGTGACGACCCGGTCGTCGAGGCCGAAGTAGACGACTCGGGTGCACATCCGGCGGGCGTCCCCTTTCCTGTGGAGGTCGGGGAGGCGCAGCTCACCGACGGTTCGTGAACGACCCGAGCTCTTGGATACAAGCACCGGGGCAGGCCGTGGTCAAGATCCGCACGAGCCCGTGCACGCGACGTCGTGATCAGGCGACGGCGGGGGCCGGGTCGGTGGCGATCGCGCGGCGGGCGGCGACGAGGGTGACGGCGGCGAGGACGGCGAACATCGGCGCGGCGGCGATGCCGAGGGCGGCCAGGACGGCGGGCTGGTCCGCGAGGTACGCCACGCCCGCAGGACGAGGTTGAGGGCATGGAGACCGACCCCGGCCAGCGTGGTGATGCTGTAGACGCGCAGCAGCCGGGCGTCGTCGCGCCAGTCGGCGGGCCCGCCGACGAGACGGTTGAGCAGCAGCCCGGTCACCGGCCGGCGCACGAGCACCGAGCCGAGGAAGAAGACGCCGAGCGCGGCGGGGATCAGCGTGGGCAGCAGGAAGAAGGCGCGGGCCTCGCCCGAGAAGGCGGCGACGGCGGTGCAGACGCCGGCGTCGGCAAGGCCGATCAGCGCGCCGCGCAGCGACTCCCGGCGGGCGAGCCGCACCCCGAACGCCACCGCCGGGGTGATCTACGCGGTCCTGCTGGGGTTCGTCGTCATCGTGAGCTGGGAGAACGTCAGCGAGGCCGAGGACGTCGTCGGGCAGGAGGCCAGCGCCCTGCGGACGATGTACCGCGACAGCGCCGCCTTCCCGCCGGTGGTGCGCGAGCAGATCCACACCGACGTCCGGGACTACGCGGCCGCGGCGGTGGAGGACGAGTGGCCGGCCATGGCGCGGGGCGAGCCCGGTTCCCCCGAGACGGCCCGCGTGCTCGACGAGACGTCCGAGTACCTGGCCACCCTGGTCACCACGACCCCGGACGAGCTGCAGTACAAGGGCATCGAGGCCGACCGCTTCAACGACCTGGTCACCGCGAGGTCGGCGCGGCTGGACGTCGTCGACCAGGGCGTGCCCGCGGTGCTCTGGGTGGCGCTGGTCGTCGGCGCCGCCGTGACCATCGGCTTCACCATGATCTTCGGTCTGCGCAGCGCGCTGCTGCACACGATCATGACCGCGAGCCTGACGGCGCTCATCGGGGTCCTCTGGTCGTCGCCCTGGCCCTCGACCACCCCTTCTCCGGCGGCGTCTCGGTCGATCCCGCTCCCCTCGAGCGCGTCCTCGTCGACTTCGGCCGGCCGCCGGCCTGACGGGTCCACCGGGGGTGCGCCGTGTGCCCTCCGTGTCCGGTCGAGCACCCCGCGAAGTGCCGCTTGACGGCCTCTGGGCAGGCGTTCTCTACTTGGTAGGTTCACCAAACAAGGGCGCGGAGGGCACAGGACATGAGCACGGCGGACGGCGTACTGGTGGTCGGCGCGGGGCCCGTCGGGCTGACCACCGCATCCCAGCTGGCGCGGCTCGGCGTACCGGTGCGCGTCGTGGACGCCCTGCCGGCGCCGACCACCGAGTCGCGCGCGGTGACCCTCCACGCCCGCAGCATGGAGATGCTCGCGGCGATGGGCGTGCTGCCCCGGCTCGAGGCCCGGGGACGGCGGATCCCCGCGATCGCGATGCTCGACGGCCGGACCGGCGAGACGCGGGCGCGCGTCCCCTTCGACGACGTACCCAGCCGCCACCCCTTCCTCCTCGACATCCCCCAGCCCGACACCGAGGCCGTCCTCGCCGAGCGCGCCACCGAGCTCGGGATCGTCGTGGAGCGCGGGGTCTCGCTGACCGGGCTGTCCCAGGACGGCGACGGCGTCGAGGTCACCCTGCGGGGACCGGAGGGGGAGCAGACGACGCGCGTCGGCTGGGTCGTGGGCGCCGACGGCGGGCACAGCGCCGCGCGGCACCTCGCGGGCACGCACCTCGACGGGGCCTTCCACGGCCAGCACTTCGCGATGGCCGACGTCGACGTGGACACCGAGCTGTCGCCCGACACGATCCGGATGTTCACCCACCCCGACGGGATGGGGATCCTCTTCCCGCTCGCCGGCGACCGCGCCCGCATCATGTTCCTCGTCGACGACCCCGGGCCGGACGCGCCGGACCCCACCCTCGCGCAGATCCAGGCCCTCGCCGACGCCCGCATGGGCGGGCGGGTCACGGTGCGCGACCCGCGCTGGCTGACCTACTTCGAGGTGCACCACGCCCAGGTTCCGGGCTACCGGCTCGGGCGGGTCCTCCTGGCCGGCGACGCCGCGCACATCCACAGCCCGGCCGGGGCGCAGGGCATGAACACCGGCATCCAGGACGCCGCGAACCTCGCCTGGAAGCTCGCCCTGGTCGTGCAGGGCCGCGCCGACCCCGTCCTGCTGGACAGCTACCACGACGAGCGGCACCCGGTCGGCGCCCAGGTCGTGAAGGCGACGACGCTGCTCACCGACGTCGGCACGGCGCAGGGCGCCGGCGCGGCGCTGCGCGACGCCGCCCTGTTCGTCGTCGGCCACGTCCACCCGCTCGGGACCGCCGCGGCCACGACCACCGCCGAGCTGCGGGTGAGCTACCGCCGCAGCCCGCTCTCGGTGCAGCACGGGGGCCACCACCACGGGGCGGCCCGCGCGGGCGAGCACGCCCCGGACCCCGAGGGCCTGACCCGTCCCGACGGCACGCCCGTCGCGGTCGAGGAGCTCCAGGAACGGCCCGGCTTCCTGCTGCTCGTCCGCGGTGACGCCGCCGGGCCGGCGGAGGCCCTCGGTGACCTCGGGTCGGTCGTCCGGATCGGCGAGGACGTGCTCGACCCCGACGACGTCGTCGGCCGCGCCTACGGGCTCGGCGCCGAGGGGCTGGCGCTGATCCGCCCCGACGGCTACCTCGGCCTCGTCGCCGACACGGCCGACCCGGCCCTCCTGCGCCGCTACCTCGCCGACACGCTGCACGTCGCCGCGCCCGCCGCCGAGGCGGCGGCGGTCTGAGGACCGTCGTGACGGCGAAGCCCGACCGGCGGCGCGCCCTCGTCGACGCGGCGCTCGAGGTGATCGGCGAGTCGGGGCTGGGCGGGTTCACCCAGCCCCGGGTCGCCGCCCGGGCCGGGATGCGCCAGAGCCACCTCACCTACTACTTCCCGACCCGCGACGACCTGCTCGTCGCGGTCGCCGAGGAGGCGGTGCGCCGTCGCGTCGCCCTCCTGGCCGCGACCCTGGCCGGCGCCGACGGGAGGGCCGGGCAGGTCGCGGCCCTCGCGCGGGTGTTCGGCTCGCCCGAGGACACCCGCGTGCTGCTGGCCCTGACCCAGGCCGCCGACCAGAACGAGGCCGTCCGCGCCGCCTTCGGTGCCCTCGCCGCCGGCGTCGCGCCGTTGGGCGCGGAGGTGCTCGCCACCGCGGGGAGGGACGCCGACCCGGTGTCGGTCGCGCTCCTCCAGGCCACCTCGACGGGCATCGCCGTGCTGTCCCTCGCACGCGGCGGTGACGTGGCGTTCGCCGAGCAGCTGTTCGCCGCGCTCCTCGACCGGCTCGCTGCGACCCCGACCGGTCCCTGACGACGCGGTCACGGTGCCGGGCTCGCCCCGATCCCGGCCGCCACGCGCGCGGTCAGCCCGGCGGCGACGGTCGAGGCGTCGGCGGTGTCGGGCCAGTGGTGGGCGAGGTGCCCGTCGGGGTCGACGAGGTAGGTGATCGCGGTGTGCGGGACGGCGTAGCCGTCCGGGTCCTCCGGGTCGGCGCGACGCCGGGCGAACACGCGGAAGGCCCGCTTGGCCGCCTCGACCTGCTCCGGGGTCCCGGTGAGTCCGGTGAAGCGGGGGTAGGACGCGGCGAGGAAGGCCCGCATGACCTCGGGGGTGTCGCGCTCGGGATCGACGCTCACGTAGAGCGGCCGGACCCGGCCGGCCACGAGCTCGTCGAGCGCGTCGAGGGCCGCGGTGAGCCGGGTCAGGGCCCGGGGGCACACGACGCGGCACGACGTGAAGCCGAACTGCACCAGGAGCCACTCGCCCGGGTAGGACCGGACGTCGACCGGGTCTCCGTGGTGGTCGACGAGGTCGAAGGCGATGTCGGTGGGCGCGCTCACGGCACCAGCTCGAGGTCGTGGGCCGGCCCGGGGGCGACGTCGACGCGCAGGCCCTCGGGCACCGGGCGGGCCTCGACCTCCTGGCCGTCGACCCGCAGCCGCGCGCCCTCGGGCACACGTCCCACGACGACGGCCGGCTCGCCGTCGCCGGTGCGCCGCAGGCGGGCGTGCAGGACCCCGTCGACGACCTCGGCGCGGTGGACCTCGACGTCGCGCCCGACCTCGGTCAGCGCGGGCTCGGTGAAGTGCTCGGGTCCCCACGGGCGCTGGTAGAGCTCGTGCAGCCCGTCGGGGACGTTGAGGCGCGCGTAGCCGAGCAGGACGTTGCCCGTCATCGGCTCGACCTCGGTGCGGTGGCCGTCGGCGTCGGCCGGGGTGTCGTTGCGCGGGTAGTAGAGGCCGCCCTCCTGCCGGGTGGGCGCCATGAACCGGTCGGCGTGGGCGAGCAGGCCGTCCAGGGTGGCGCGGTCGCCCATCTCGGAGGCCCAGGCGGCGACCCACCCGGTGTCGCAGGTATCGGTGATGACGGCCTGGCCCATCACGTTCCTCGCCGGCGCGGAGCGGACCGAGAGGGTGCCGTCGGGGCCGGGGACGAGGAACTCCGCCACCTGGCGCGGGTAGTTCTCGCGGACGAAGTCGCGGTTCCAGGTGTTCATCAGCGCCCCGCACCAGGCGTCGATCCAGGGCGCGAGCGTCGCGTTCGGCGCCACGACCAAGCTGTCCTCGAGGACCATCTGGTTGTAGTGCCCCGCCGCGTCGAGGCGGCCGAAGTCGGCCCAGGCCTTCTCGTAGCCGGCCACCACCTCGGTGGCGCGGTCGCCGCCGGTGAGGACGTCGTGCAGCCGGAATCCGAGGATCGCGGGCTGGTTGCAGATCTGGAACACGCAGTTCGGCTCGCAGGCGACGCCGAGGTAGCCGTTCTCGACCATCTGCCAGTAGATGTGCTCGTTGAGCGAGTCGCGGTCGTAGGAGAAGCGCTTCTCCTCGCCGCCCCAGAAGAACGACCAGTGCTGGAAGGTCAGCGCGCCGGGCTCGGCGTAGCGGTCCTCGGCGAAGAGGTGGTCGTGCAGCAGGGCGCAGGACTGCACGTAGGCCGAGTACATGATGTTGTCGCGCACCACGGGGTCCCATTCCTCGTGATAGCCCTCGGAGAGGTGCGCGTTCGCGACCATGCCGCCGCGCGAGACGTCGCGCCAGTAGAGCCAGACGTCGGGCATCAGCAGCTTCTCGATGAGGCGCTGGATCGTCGGGCGGAACAGGCCCGGGGCCGCCGGGAGCCGGTGGCGGTGGGTGAGGGCCAGCCCGTAGATCATGTAGGCGAGCTGGAAGCGGTAGCTGCCGAAGTCGTCCTCGCCGGCGCCCTTGCCCTGCATCAGCGACCAGTCGTGGGGCAGGCGGCGGGAGAGGTTGTCCCAGTGGCGCAGGTGGCCCAGCTGCGTCTCGTCCAGCACCGACGGCGTCGTCATGCACTCGCACGTTACGCAGGTGGGCGCCCGTAGGGCGACGGTCGACGAGGGCCGGGTCAGCGCCGGAGAGCCGACCGTTTCGCGCCGCCCACGGCGGCCGTGGCGACGAACAGGACGATGGCGATGATCGCGAGCCAGAACAGACCCTTGATCACGAAGCCCAGGACCGCCAGGACCACCCAGACGATCAGCGCGGCGACGAGGATCCTCAACAACATGGATGGTCTCCTGATGATGATGGTGTGACGAGCGCGTACCCCCGCGGGGGCGCCGAGCCGGTCAGTCCGGGTGACGAGGGGCGACGTCGGAGCTGCCCTGGTCCTCGGGGTCGACGTCGATGGCGAAGGCCGCCTCGGCCGCTCGGTCCGGGTCCTCCGACCCGTCGCCGGCATCGTGGTCGACGTCGTTCTGCTGAGGGGGACTCAGGTCGTCCGGGTATCCGCCGTCGAGACGATGCTCCGGACCGCCGAGCACCTTCTGCTCGAGGGCGTCCACCGCGTCCTCGGGGTTGCGGCGGGCCCGATCGTCGTCCAGCGGACCGGCGTCGGACGGACCTGGTCCACGGGACGGATCAGCCATGGTCGGCCGCCAGGTACCCGGTGTCGCCACCGTGGACGACGACCCGACGCCGTGGTCGAGATGTACCGGTGGACACGATCGACACGAGACTCCCTGGGTTCCGGGTGGGAACGACCACGGAGTCCTCGGGGCTGGGACGACGCCGACAGACCGTGAGTACCCCTCGGCGGCGTTGGTATGCGGCGCGGGGTCAGGAGAGCCCCGACCGCGTCCCTGCGGCCCTGACGCCACCCAGGTCCAGGCCTGCCGCCACAGCCGTTCGGGGCGCCGGACCGGACGTCCCCTGGACCCGGGGCGCCCGGCACCGGAGCCTGAGCGGGCCCGTCCGACATCCCGGGAGGTCTCGCCGTGACCGCCACGCCCATGGACCCCGCGTCGACGACGAAGTGGATCCCCGGTCCGGAGCGCCTCACCGAGCGCGTGACGGCGGTCGACGACGTCTACGTCATCGGTCACTTCGGCATCGCCCACGTCGACCGCGAGGTCTGGCGGGTGCGCATCGACGGCGACGTGGCGACGCCGCGGGAGCTCGACCTGCCCGCGCTGCGCGCCCTGCCCACCGTCGACGTGCCGGCCGTCCTCGAGTGCTTCGGGAACCCGCTCGAGCCCGGTGTCTTCGTGCGACGGGCCGCGAACGTGGTGTGGCACGGCGTCCCGGTCGCGGCGCTGCTCGAGGCCGCCGGCGCGGCACCGGCCTCGGCGCTCTGGGCCACCGGCGCCGACGCCGGGGTCTTCGCCGACGTCGCGTGCACCGAGTACCGCAAGGACGTGCCGCTCGAGGTCGCCCGCGAGCGCGGGATCGTGGCGCTCGGGATGAACGGCGCGCCGCTGGACGACACGCACGGCGGGCCGGCGCGGTTCGTGGTGCCCGGGTACTTCGGCACCAACAACGTCAAGTGGCTCCGCGCGCTCACCGTCGCCGACCGGCGCCCCGAGCACCTGTTCACCACCCGCCTCTACCAGCGCGACGTGCCCGGCGAGCCCGGGCCGCAACCCGTGCGCGACCTCGACGCCACGAGCGTCATCACGGCCCCGGTCGACGGTGCCCGAGCGGGCCGCGACGTCGAGGTGAGCGGCTGGGCGTGGGGCGCGTGGCCGGTGGCGTCGGTCGAGGTCGGCGTGGGCGGCCGGTGGCGCCCGGCGACCCTGGAGTCGCGCGGCGAGCACCGTACGTGGCAGCACTTCGCCGTCGCGCTCGAGCTGCCGCCGGGTGAGCACGTGCTCGCCGCCCGCGCCACCGACACGCAGGGGCGCGTCCAGCCCCTCGACGCCGCGCGCAACGCCGTGCACGAGGTGCGGGTGGTCGTCGACGGCACTCCGGACTACTGCCTTCCCGACGACGGGCTACTGCAACGCCGGTGAAGACCTTCGCCGGTGATCGTCGGTGGTCCTAGCGTGCGCAGCGACCCCGCACCGTCTCCGACGAGGACGTCGCCCATGAGCCAGCAGCCGCCGCCGACCCACCCTCGTGCGACGCGGACGTTCGCCGAGGACGACGCCCCGACGGTGTCCCTGCGGCCCACGCCGACCTACGGCCCGCCGCCGACCCACGGCCCGCCGCCGACGGTGTCCGGCGGCGGCCGACCCGCCGGCACGAACACGATGGCGATCCTGTCGGTCGTCTTCGCCGTCCTGTTCTCCCCGCTGGGGATCGTCTTCGGGATCATCGGGCGTCGCCAGACCCGTCGCACCGGCCAGCCGGGGCGGGGGCTGGCGACGGTCGGCCTCGCGCTCTCCGTCGTGCTCCTCGTCCTCGGCCTCGTGGCCACGGTGTACCTGACCGTCCTCGCGGCGCAGGTCGTGTCGTCGGGACCCGCCCCGGTCGCCGCTCAGCCCGAGGTCTCCGAGCCGGCGGCCCCGACGGGTCCGGTGCCGACCGGGCCGGCCGGCACCGCGACGGTCGGCGTCACGGACGGCGAGTACGGCCCCGAGGTGCCGAGCGACGCGCTCGCCGAGCAGGTCGGCGCCCAGAGCGGTGCGACGGACGTCATCTGCCCCGGCTACCTGCCCGCCCAGGTCGACGCGTCCACCGTCTGCTCCGGCGGGGTCGACGGGCAGCAGGCGCAGTTGCGGACGCTGGTGACCGCGGTCGAGGGCACCGAGGCGACGGTCGACATCACGCGGGTGGGCTGAGCGCAGGACGAACCGTCCGAGCCGGACGCGCTTGCCGTCAGCGCGCGGCTGACGTCCCTGGTTCCGCCGTTTCCGTCGCCGGCTCGGGCGTCGGGGTGCCGCTCGGCGGAGCCTGGTCCTTCTCCTGGGCGAGCGCCTGCGCTTCGGCGTTCGCCTGGAAGTCGGCGAGCTCCTTCATCAGGCCCCGGCGAATCTTCGGCTGCTGGGACAGCGCGACCGCGACGATCGTCAGGAGGATCCACATCGAGACGCTGCTGAGGATGACGAAGATGGCGGGGAGGACCGCGCTCCCCAGTCGTGCCGCCCATTCCTGGGCCGCGAACACCCGCCAGAGCAGCATGATGTTCACCAGGTAGCCGATCGCATAGGACACCGCGAAGACGATCGCGAACTGCTTGAGGGTGCCGTCCTTCCGGCGGCGCAGGATCGGCTCGTCGCGGATCGGCACGATCACCGACAGGACGTTGCCGACGCCCAGCCACAGCACGATGAACGAGATCATCAGGGCGCAGGCCTTGAAGAACGCGTCGAGGTTCCCGGCCCGCCAGGAGAGGAGGCCGCTGAGCAGGAAGCCGACCGGCGCGACCAGGCAGATCAGGGCGAGGTTCTTGACGATCAGGAGGTGCCACAGCCGGGCGCCGCTGTCGAGGGCGGCCCGGACGCGCATCGCGTCGAAGCTCATCGCGTTGAGGCAGACGGCACCGCCCATGACGACCGAGATCGCCCACAGGCCGAGGTAGGGGAGCCACGCCTGCGCGCGGTCCCACTGGAACACCCGGATGACGCCGAGGTAGAGCAGGCCCAGCGCGAGGCCGATCGCGAGGCTCTTGATGATCGAGCGCGGTTTGCGCGCGAGCATGTACACGATCTCGCCGCGCACACCGTTGGCCAGCGCGGGCCCGTGCCGGGCGACCGCGTTGCGCCCCTCCAGGGGGGCGTGGCCGTCGACCGTCTCGGCCCCGGGCTCGGCCTCGCCCGCGTCGATGCGGGCGAGCCGGGCGTCGAGCACCGCGAGGTGCGCGTCGAGCAACGCCAACCGCGCCACGGTGACGGCGCCCGCGGCCTCCGACTCGGCGCGCGCGGCGTCGGCATGGGTCACCGTCGGAGACGGCTCGCTGCGGAGGCCCCCGTCCAGGAACGCGTCTCGGAGGCGGGCGCGCCGATCGCTGAGCGCCGGCCCGGAGGAGAGCCGCTCCAGGTCGTGCTGCTCGGTGATGGCGCTCTCCACGCGACGTCGGAGAGCGTCGACGTCCTCGCGTTCCTTCCACCTCGACGCGAGTGCGGCGCGCTCGGCGGCGCCCGCGCGTTCGACGAGCTCCGTCAGGTCCTCGACGGCGGACATCGCGACTCCTCGGGCGGCGGCGGATCGTGGCGGAGCCCTCGCGGGTCCGCCCTCGGCGTCGAGACAAGCGCTCCCGGCCGACGCCCGCATCACCCGGCTCGGATGATCCGGGGCGTCCGACTGGTAGACCCGCAGGTGTGATCGACGAGGTCGACCTCGACCTGCCGGTGCGCGCGGCGCTCCCGGAGCTCGAGGCCGCGCTGGACGAGCGCGGGGCCGCCGTCCTCGTCGCTCCCCCCGGCACCGGCAAGACGACGCTGGTGCCCCTCGCGCTGGCCGGGTCGCTCCGCGGGCGGGTCCTCGTCGCCGAGCCTCGCCGCGTCGCCGTCCGCGCCGCGGCCCAGCGGATGGCGTGGCTGCTCGGCGAGCAGGTGGGCGGGCGCGTCGGCTACGCGATCCGCGGTGAGCGGCGCACCGGACCGGAGACCCGGGTGGAGGTCGTCACGACGGGGCTGCTCGTGGCCCGGTTGCAGCGCGACCCGGGGCTCGAGGGCGTCGACGCCGTCGTCCTCGACGAGTGCCACGAGCGCCACCTCGACACCGACCTCGCGCTCGCCTTCGGCGTCGACGCGCGCGCCGCCCTGCGCCCGGACCTGCGCCTGCTCGCGACGTCCGCCACGGCGGCCGCGGACGACCTGGCGGTCGCCCTCGACGGACCCGTCGTCACCGCCCCCGACCCGATGCACCCCGTCGACGTCGTCTGGAGCCCGCCCCCGCGTCCCGTCCCGCCGCCGCGCGGGATGCGGGTGGAGCCGGCGTTCCTCGACCACGTGGCCGCGGTGGTGCGACGGGCCGTGGCCGAGACGGCCGGTGACGTGCTCGTGTTCCTGCCCGGGCGCCGGGAGATCGACGACGTCGCCCGCCGCCTTGGTCGGATGAAGAGTGGGGCCCGCGTGGACGCCGAGGTCCTGACGCTGCACGGCGGGCAGGACGCGGCGCACCAGGACGCCGTGCTGGGCGGGGGGACGGACGGGCGCCGCGTCGTGCTGGCGACGTCGATCGCCGAGACGAGCCTGACGGTGCCGGGGGTGCGCGTCGTCGTCGACGCCGGGCTCTCGCGGCGGCCGTGGACCGACCACGCGCGCGGCCTCGACGCCCTGGTCACGGTGCTCGCGTCGCAGGCCTCGGCGACGCAGCGCGCCGGGCGCGCGGGCCGGGAGGCCGCCGGAACGGTGTTCCGCTGCTGGTCGGAGGCCGAGCACGCGCACCGCGACCGGGACGACGCCCCGGAGGTGGCGCACGCCGACCTGGCCGGCTTCGCGCTGCAGCTCGCGCGGTGGGGCACGCCGGACGCCGCGGGGCTGGCCCTGCTCGACCCGCCGCCCGCCGTCGCGTTCGACGCCGCGCGGGAGGTGCTGCGCGGACTGGGGCTCGTCGACGAGGGTGGGCGCATCTCCGAACGCGGGCGGTCGGTGGCGACGGCCGGCGTGCACCCCCGGCTCGGTCGCGCGCTGCTCGACGGCGCGGAGCTCGTCGGGGCGGACACCGCGACCGAGGTGGTGGCGCTGCTCGCCGCCGACGTGCGGGGCGACTCCGACGACCTCGAGGAGCTCCTGCGCACGGCCCGGGCCACGAACGACCGGCGGTGGCGGGCGGAGATCCGGCGGCTCCGGCAGGGGAGCGGGCCCCGTCGGCGCAGCGGTGCGACGCGCTCGCAGGGTGCCGCCTCGGTCGTCGCCCTCGCCTACCCCGACCGGCTCGCCCGGGCCCGCGGCGCCGACGCCCGCGAGTACCTGACGACGGGTGGCACCGGGGTCGAGCTCTCCGCGGGGTCGCGGCTGCGGGGCAGCCCGTGGATCGCCGTCGCGGACGCCGTGCGCGGTCCCGGAGACCGGGTGGCGCGGGTGCGGCTCGCCGTGCCCGTCGACGAGGACCTCGCCCGGGAGGCCGCCGCGGGCTGGTGGCACGACGACGCGGTCGTGGCCTGGGAGGGCGGCGACGTCGTGGCGGAACGCCGTGAGCGCCTCGGCGCGATCGTGCTCGCGCGGCGGCCCCTCGCCCACCCCGACCCGGCGGCGGTCGCGGCCGCGGTGCGCGACGGCCTGGCCGCCGAGGGGCTGGGGCTGCTGCGCTGGGACGACGCGGCGACGGCGTTGCGGGCCCGGCTGGCGTTCCTGCACGCGGCGCGGGGCGACCCGTGGCCCGCCGTCGACGACGAGGCCCTGCTGTCCCGTCTCGACGAGTGGCTCGACCTCACGCGGGTGCGCCGCCGCGCGGACGTCGCGCGGGTGAAGGTGGCGTCCGCGCTGCGCCACCTCGTGCCGTGGTCGGAGGCCGGCCGGCTCGACGAGCTCGCGCCGACCGCGGTCACGACTCCGGCCGGACGCAGTGTCCGCGTCGACTACACCGACCCCGCGGCGCCGGTCGTGGCGCTCAAGGTCCAGCAGGCGTTCGGGTGGGAGCGGGCCCCCGTCCTGGCGGGGGTCCCCGTCGTGGTCCACCTGCTCTCACCCGCGGGCCGTCCGGTAGCGGTGACCGCCGACCTCGCGTCGTTCTGGGACTCCGGCTACCCGCAGGTGCGCGCGGAGCTGCGGGGCCGCTACCCCAAGCACGCGTGGCCGGAGGACCCGCGGCGCTGACGACTCCCCCCTCACCATCTCCCCTCTGTCGCGGCCGGGGACGCGAGTCGTCTACGCGCCGAGCTGACCTGCGATCGGTCGCCGGACCAGGTTCAGCGCCTGTCGGCCGCGACCCGCAATCGGTTGCCTGCCGCCGGCAACGCGTACAGGTGGTAGGCCTTGGTCACCAGCTTGGCGGGCAGTCCGGTGAGCGGCACGCCCAACGGACGGGCGACGGCCGCGACGCCGCCCAGGTCAGCGACCAGCCCGAGATCGCGGTGTCGGTAGCGGCGCGCCCGCCCGACGCCGAGGCTGGCCGCCAGTTGCGGCCGATGACCAGGCCCTGGCGTTGCGCGTGCTGGGCTGTCGGCGGGTAGTCGCTCCCCGTGGCGCTGAAGGGATCGCGAGCCGCAGCGCTGTCCCGGCCGCCCACACCCCCTCGCGGGGCGGAGGTCTCGTCGATCACGAGCCGTCCACAGTGACGGCCAGCCCGTGGCGACCGACGAGCGGTGGTGGTGTGACCCCCACGGTCCACACCACGGTGTGGTCGGCAGACCGTCCCGTCGGAGAGGGTCACGCGTCCCTCGCCGATCGCCGTGACGGTCGTACCGAGGCGCACCTCCATCCCCGGCCCCGGATGACGGCGAGCGCCGCTCGACCCAGGCGCGGACCCAGCTCCGGCAACACGGCCGGAGCCAGGTCGAGCAGGACCCACCGCAGCTCGTCCCGCGACACCCGCGGGAAGCGGTCCAGCTGCGTGACCGTGCGCGCTGGAGCTGTGCGGCGGTCTCCGTACCGGCGTAGCCCGCGCCCACCACGACGAAGGTCGACCGAGCCCTGCGCTCGTCGGGTTCGCCGTGCTGTCGCGAGCTCCAGTTGCCGCAGGACGTGGTCATGGACGAACTGGGCCTCCACCAGTGTCTTCAGGCCCAGCGCGTGGTTGTCCACCCCGGGCGTCGGGAGCGTGCGTGTGACGCTGCCGGTGTCAGGGCCAAGCGGTCCCACCGGACCGGTTCGACGGGGCCGGACCGGCGACCACGTCGAGTGTCCGCCCCTCGAAGTCCACGTCCGCCACCGTGGCCTGGACGAGCGGGCGCTGCACCGCGGCGGGGAACGCGATTCGTCTCGGATCGAGCGGCCCGACGCGACCTCGGGCAGCAGCGGGCTGTAGCACAGATGATCCGTGCGCTGATCAGCGTGAGGTCGGCCGATCGCCGGCACCAGGCGTTCCAGCGTCCGTGCCGCGAAGTATCCCGCGAACCCGCCTCCGACGACGACGACGGAAGAACGGCTCATCGGTGCCTCTCACAGATGGGGACAGGCCGATCGCTGTCCGGTCACGACCTGATGAATTCCAGCAGATCGGCATTGATCGTCTCCGACTGCGTGGTCGGCATACCGTGCGGGAATCCTTCGTACGTCTTCAACGTGGCGTTCTGGAGAAGCTCCGCCGAGAGGGGCGCCGAGTCCGCGTAGGGCACGATCTGGTCGTCGTCGCCGTGCATCACGAGCACGGGCACCGTGATCTTCTTCAGGTCATCGGTGAAATCGGTCTGCGAGAAGGCGACGATGCCGTCGTAGTGCGCTTTCGCGCCCCCATCATGCCCTAGCGCCACCAGTTCTGGATCACGGCCTCGGACGGTTTCGCTCCCGGTCGGTTGAAACCGTAGAACGGGCCGGCCGCCACCTCACGGTAGAACGACGATCGATTGGAGCGAGCTCCGCTGGAAGTCGTCGAAGACCTTCTTGGGCAGGCCGCCCGGGTTCGCGTCGGTGTGGACCATCAAGGGCGGTACGGCGCTGGCGATGCGCCGCCTTCGCCACTCGGCCCTCGCCGTGGCGGGCCAGATAGCGGACCACCTCGCCGCCTCCGGTGAGTGACCGACGTGGACGGCATCCGTGAGGTCGAGATGAGTCGTCAACGCCGCGAGATCGTCGGCATAGTGATCCATGTCGTAGCCGTCGCCCGTCTGGCTGCATCGTCCGTGACCCCGCCGGTCGTGGGCGACGACGCGGAAAACCGTGCTGCAGGAAGAACAGCATCTGGGTGTCCCAGTCGTCAGCCGAGAGCGGCCAACCGTGACGAACACGATCGGTTGGCCCGAACCCCAGTCCTTGTAGAAGATTTCGGTACCGTCGGCGACGGTGATGGTTCCCATGGGGCGCTCCCACTCGCAGGTGGTCGGAGTTCGATCGGCCGCACGACCGCAGGCCATGAATCTCGGTGAGCGTGGTAGCGGCACGAACTGGCGGGTCACGCACGCGTCGGCCCACGTGTGGGTGATGGATGGAGCGTCTCACCCCGGCGGACAACGTGATCTCACCGCCGACCAGACGGGAAGCCACGTTACTCACGGAACCGGGAGATCGGGAGCGCACGAGGCCATGAGCGGTCGAATGCCGAGTTGGTCGACCTCACGGCGGTGCGTGAGCGTACCCCGGCTGCAGGAACAGGAATGGCATGCTCTCACGGTCAGTGCCGACTCGGTACTGGTCGCGACAAACAATCTCGGCACCTGACCGGATCGGCATCACGTTCCTTCGACCGACGTCCTCGCGTCGCCGCCGCGGTGATGGCCCTACGGACTCGTGGTCCCGGGCGGCGTCAGCGTCGCGTCCAGGAACGCGGCGAGCGTGGTGGTCGGGCGGTCGAGGAGGCGGTGAGTGTCGGGTCCGCCGGCGCGAAGTCCCCGCGCCGGCTCGCGGCGAACAAACCCACGCGCAGGTCGGCCGCGTGCTCGGAGAGGCCCTGTTCCAGCAGTTCGGCGCGGTACCGCGCGTCGGGGACGACCACCCGCCTGATCGCCCGGCCGACGAGGGTGGAGGCGAGGGCAGCGACGTCGGTCATGTCGAGGGCCTCGGAGCCGGTCAGCGGCGGGGTGTTGCCGTCGAACACGTCCCCGGTCAGCGCGAGCACCGCGCCGACCGCGTGATCTGCGTGGTCGTCCACGCCACGAGCCCGTCCTCGATCGCGCGGAGCTCGCCGGTCTGCCACGCGCCCGCCAGCAGCTGCGGGACGGTCGTGTCGTAGAAGCCGTTGCGCATCGAGGTGAACGCGACGCCGCTGTCGCGGAGGATCGCCTCGGTGGCGGCGTGGTCGGGCATGGGCGCGTAGGGCGAGGTCGGATCGGCGCCCATGCGGCTGGTGTAGACGATCCGCTCGACGCCGGCCGAGACGGCCGCAGCGATCGCCGCGCGGTGGCGTCGCACGGCCTCCTCCCCGGTGGTGTCCGCGGACATCACGAGCAGCCTCGACGCGCCGCGGAAGGCGGACCCAGGCTCGCCGGGACGGTGTAGTCCCCGTGACGGACCCGCACGCCCCGCTGCTCGAGGTCCTGGACCTTCAGCGGATCGCGGACGCTCGCTCCGACCTGCCCGGGTGGCACGTGGTCGAGCAGCTGTTCGACCACGGCGCGGCCGAGCCGGCCGCCGGCTCCGGTCACGACGATCATGGCGTCCCCACCTTCAGCGGTGCCGACCAGACCATAGCTCCGACGTGCTCGTGGTCAGGTACGCGTTGCCGGATCGGCTCCCCGACCACCGACCGGAGCTACCCACGCCACCGTCGGCGCCCTACCGTGGAGACGGTCCTCATCGTCGTGGACCCGCGGGAGTCGTCGTGGGAGCATCCGCTGCTGCAGCCCCGCCTCGAGCTCAATCCGACGACGGCGACCAGGCCGCACGGACGCCGTCCCCCTCGGCGTGGAGCACGCGGAGGTTGGTCGCCATGTGCACGGTGTCGATGGGCCCGACGCTGACCGCGACGCCGTCGACGATGCCCTGGCGGCCGTCGAGGACGGGGAAGAGGCCCGTCGCGGGTGGGGGCTGGCCGATGGGTCGCTCTCTTCCGTGCGGCTGGGGCGGGGATGTGCGGTCAGCGAGGTCAGCCCTCGACGGTGCACCACGGGTCGTAGTCGGGGTCGGCGAGGAGGGCGTGCAGCCGGCGTCGGCGGAACCCGACGTTGCCGCCGCTGAACAGCGGATAAGCGAGCGCGTCCTGGAGCAGGCCGGCCAGGGGCAGGTGGTGGCCGTAGGAGTCCACGCCGACGACCCTCATCAGCTCGACCAGGGTCTGGACGGCCGCCTCGGAACCGAAGATCTTGGCGTGGACGGACAGCTCCTCGGCACCGGGTGAGCCGCTGTCCACCGCCGCGCACGCCGCACGGGTGAGGCCGCGGACGGCCTCGATCCGGGTCTTCACGTCGGCGAGCTGGAAACCGACGCCCTGGTGCTCGATGCCGGCATCGCCCGCCCGGCGGCGGGCGCCCGAAGTCGCAGGGTGGCGTCGACGCGGCGCTGACACCGCGCCGAGCAGGCTCCGATCAGGGCGCCGCCGAAGGACGTGGCGACGATGCCGAGCCGTCGCCGACCTCGCCGAGGAGGTGGGAGGTCGGGACGCGGACGTCGGTCAGGGAGAACCGGGGGAGGAGGTGCGCCCGGTGGCCGAGCGGCTCGAGGACCTCGGTGATCGTCAGCCCCTCGATCGGGCCCGGGACGAGGAGCACCGCCGTCGACCGCCGCGGTCGGGGTCGTCCCCGGCGCGGCACACCACGGTCATGAGGTCGGGCCCGTCGCCCTCCCACCCGGTCGCGTGGGAGACCCACTGCTTCTCCCCGTCGAGGATCCAGTCCGCCGCCGTCGCGGCGGGCCGTGGTCCGCAGCCCCACCTCCATCCCCGTGTCCGGGGTCGTTCTCGTCGATGCTGGCGGTGACGCCCGGCGGAGGGCGGGCGATGCGAGCGGGTCCCGTCGACGCGAGGACGGGGCGAGGAACTGCCGGTGCTGCGCGCGGTGCCGGCCCGCAGCAGGGGGTCAGCCCGAGCCCGGTCGAGAACAGGTGCAGGGCCACGCTCGGGTCGCCGGCGACCAGCTCCTCGGCGAGCACCGCGGTCGTGGACGCCCCGGTCCCGTCCCCGCCGAGGGCCTGCGGGACGAGCCGGCGCAGGAACCCGGCCTCCACCATCTGTCGGTAGAACGGGCGGGTGGCCCGGTAGCGCTCGGTGGGTGTGGGCAGGGCGTCGGTGACGTCACGGACGTGGGCGAGGACGTCGCCGGCGAACTCGCGCGCCTGGGCGCGCAGGGTCTTCTGCTCGGTGCGGACGGGTTCGGTGACGGTCACGGCGCGTTCCTCCCGGCTCTCAGTGGCCCGCGCACTGGCCGCCGTCGACATGCAGGGTCTCGCCCGTCACGAACGCCGCGGCCTCGAGATAGAGGACGGCGTGGACGATCTCCTCGATCTCGCCCATGCGTCCCACCGGATGCAGCCCGGCGTAGGCGTCGTGTGCCTCGACGGGGTGCATGGGGGTCTTGATGATCCCCGGTGACACCGCGTTCACCCGCACGCCCGAGCCGGCGCACTCCACGGCCAGGGACCGGGTCGCGGCGTCGAGCCCTCCCTTGGTCAGGGACGCGAGGACGGAGGGGACCGCCTTGAGCGGATGGTCGACGAGCGAGGTGGTCAGGGTGACCACGTGGCCGGCGCCCTGCTCGAGCATCGTCGTGACCGCTCGCCGGGTGATGCCGAAGAACCCGGCGAGGTTGAGGCCGACCATCGCCGCGAATCGTCGTCGGTGTAGGCGGTGAAGGGCTTCGCGAGGAACATCCCGGCGTTGTTGACCAATGTGTCGACGCGCCCGAACCGCTCCAGCGCCGCATCGACCACGCGGTCGGCGGTCCCGGGTTCGGCGAGATCCCCGGGGACGGTATGCACCTGCGGGTCGTCGGACGGCGCGATGGAGCGCGAGGTGGCGACGACGGCGTAGCCGTGCTTGCGGTAGCCCTCGACGACACCGGCCCCGATACCGCGCGATGCGCCGGTGACGATGACGACCTTCTGGCCGTTCGTGGTCATGGACATCTCCTCGGACGTGCGTCATCGACGGGACCGCTCGGAGCGGCCCTCGGGGTGTGGGATCAGTGGGTGGCGGGAGACCCGGGTCTACTCGCGTGGCGGGCGTGGCCCGCCGCGCTCCCACCGGCCGGAGCGGCGGATCTCGTTGGCGGTCATGCCGAACTCCGCCTTCAGCGCCCGGCTCAGGTGCTCGGTGCCGGTGATGCCCCACCGCGCGGCGATCGCAGAGGCGGTGCGTCCGTGGAGCGACTCGTCGACGAGGTCGCGACGGATGCGCTCCAGCCGCTGGCGTCGGATCCACGCCGAGAGGGTGTGGCCGGTGGGGGCGAGCACCTTGTGCAGGTACCGCACGGACACGCCGTGGGCCCGCGCGACCGACTCCACGGTGAGCCCCGGATCGGCCAGGGAGGCCAGGCAGTGGGCGAGCACCCTGTCCGCGAGATCGTCGCCCGCCCCCTGCGGAGCGATGTCGACCAGCTCGGCGATGACGAGCGAGACGATCGCGTCCGCGAGGTACTCCTTGCTGCGGCTCGCCGCCCCCAGGGTGCAGCCGTCCACCTTCGCGGCGAGGCCCTCGAACAGCGCCCCGACCACGTCCCGCGGCCCGCAGTCGGTGCCGACGGCGACGGCCGTGCGTCCCGCCAGCGTGTCCGCATGCGACCCCAGCGCCGCGATCGGGACCGAGACGACGACGGCCTCGTACGGCTCCCAGAACGTCACCTCGTAGGGCCGTGAGGTGACGTAGTTGACCAGGTCGCCGGGGCCGAGCAGGCAGTGCCGTCCGTCCTGGGCGACCCCGGCCCGCCCGGTGCGGTGCAGGGTGACGGTGAGGAATGCGGGATCGGCCGGGTCGATGAGGTCGGGGTCACGGGTCAGCACGCACGGGCTGCCGCTCATCACGGAGACCCGTACCTCTCCCGCCGTGGCGCTCCGCAGCGAGCTGTGGAAGGTGCCGTCGGCGAGCGGGCGGACCCGGACCGGGCCGACCGACGGGGCGAGGAGGGCGGCGAACCGGGCGCCGTCGCCGGCCTCCGCCACCGCGACCAGGTGACGGTCGGACGGGGCGGAGTCCTCCGGAGCCTGTGCGCTCATCCGCCACCTCCCGATCCGCCGAGCCGAGCACGCGATCGAGCCCGTGCAGCGACTGTAGGAGGCTCCGCGCCGATGCGGCCGCCACCGCGTGCACCGGCAGACGCCAGATCGTGCACCTCCGGATCACTGACCCGTGGGCCGGGGAGCTACCCATGCCACCGTCCGCGCCCCTACCGTGGAGCGGTCCTCATCGTCGTGGACCCGCGGGAGTCGTCGTGGAACGTCCGCTGCTGAGCCGGGCCTCGAGCTACGACGAGCTCTGGCGCCAGGTCGACTTCGCCACCATGGACATCCCGGAGCGGTTCAACCTCGGGGTGGCGTGCGCCGACCGGCAGGACCCGGTTGCGCGGGCGCTCACGGTCATCGAGGTGGACCGGAGCACACGCGACCACACGTTCGGCGAGCTGACCGAGTCCTCGAACCGGCTCGCGAACGCGCTGGCTGCGCTCGGGGTCGGGCGGGGCGACGTCGTGGGGCTGGTCAGCCCGGCCTCGTTCGAGACCGGCGTCGGCTTCGTCGCGATGTTCCGGATGGGCGCGATCGCGCTGCCCTTGTCGTCACTGTTCGGTCCGGACGCGCTGCGTTACCGGCTGCGCAACGCCTGCGCGAAGGCCGTGGTGACGGCCGCGGCGAACGCGGACCGGGTGCGCGAGGCGCTCGACGACGGCGGCGAGCAGGTGCCCGTGCTGGTGATCGGCGGTAGCGGTGCCGAGTCGTACGAGGACGCGCTGGCCGCGGCGTCCCCGGAGTTCACGCCCGTGGACACGGCGGCCGAGGACCCGGCGTTCCTGATCTACACCTCGGGAACGACCGGCGATCCCAAGGGCGCGCTGCACGCGCACCGGATCGTCTTCGGGCACCTGGTGGCCTTCGAGGCGGTCTACGAGTTCTTCCCGCAGGCCCACGACGTGATCTGGTCGCCCGCCGACTGGGCCTGGATCGCCGGGATCATGGACATCCTGGTGCCGGCCTGGTTCCACGGCCTGCCCGTGGTGGTCGACCGCGAGCCGGCGTTCACCGCCGAGCGGTCGGTGTGGCTGATGCGCGAGTTCGGGCTGACGCTGACCCTGCTGCCGGCCACCGCTCTGCGCATGATCCGCGCGTCGGGCATCGACGGCGGCGGGTTCCGCTTCCGCGCGATCTGCTCCGGCGGCGAGGCCCTGGGCGCCGACCTGCTGAAATGGAGTGAGGAGTTCTTCGGCGCGACCGTGAACGAGGGCTACGGGCAGACCGAGCTCAACGCCTGCATCGGCAACTGCGCGTCGGTGTACCCGGTCCGTCCGGGCTCGTTGGGCAAGGCACTGCCGGGGTTCACCGCCGTCGTGCTCGACGACGACGGCGAGCCCGTGCTCGACACGGTCGGCGAGCTCGCCCTCGACCGCCGGACGCCGTCGGTGATGCTGGAGTACTGGCGCAACCCGGAGGCGACGGAGGCCAAGTTCCTCGGGAACTGGCTGCTCACGGGCGACCTGGCCCGCCAGGACGCGGACGGCTACGTCTGGTTCGAGTCCCGCAAGGACGACGTGATCAACTCGGCCGGCTACCGGATCGGCCCCGGCGAGATCGAGCAGAGCCTCGGCGGGCACGAGGCCGTCGCGATGGCCGCGGTCGTCGGCGTGCCGGACGAGCGGCGCGGGCAGGTGCCCAAGGCGTTCGTCGTGCTGCGCCCCGGGGTTGGCCCGTCCGCGGAGCTCGCCGACCAGCTGCGCGCCCACATCCGGGCGCGGCTGGCCGCCCACGAGGTCCCACGGGAGATCGAGTTCCTGGACGAGCTGCCCCGCACCACCACCGGCAAGATCCTGCGCCGCGCGCTGCGGGACGACTGAGCCGGCGCCGTCAGCGGTCGCCGTGGTCCGGGAGGTCGGTGCCAGAGGTCGGGACGACGGCGCCGTTGGTCGGCACGTCCGTCGTCGCCGTGGTCGCTGTGGTCTCGAGGGCGTCCACGGCGTCCACGGCGTCCACGGCGTCCACGGCGTCCACGGCGGGCACCGGCGCGGGGACCGGCGCCGCAGTGGCGGTGGTCCTCGGCACGGGGTCGCCGCTGCGGTTCTCGAAGAAGCGCAGGAGCTCGACCGGGAACGGCATCACCAGCGTGCTGTTCTTCTCCGAGGCCACGTCGGCCACGGTCTGCAGCAGACGCAGCTGCAGCGCGCCCGGTGTCTCGCCCATCGCCGCGGCGGCCTGGGACAGCTTGCTCGAGGCCTGGAGCTCGCCGTCGGCGTTGATCACCCGGGCCCGCCGGTCGCGCTCGGCCTCGGCCTGTCGCGACATCGACCGCCGCATGCCCTCCGGGAGCGAGATGTCCTTGATCTCGACGCGGTCGATGCTGATGCCCCACTCCTCGGTGGGGGCGTCGATGACGTCCTTGAGCTCGCCGTTGATCCGGTCGCGGTCCGAGAGCAGCGTGTCCAGGTCGGCGCGGCCGATGACCGAGCGCAGCGAGGTCTGGGCGACCTGGGAGGTCGCCTGCAGGTAGTTCTGGACGTTGATCACGGCACGGACCGGGTCGTCGACGCGGAAGTAGACGACGGCGTCGACGCCGATCGTGACGTTGTCACGGGTGATGGTGCTCTGCGACGGCACGTCGAGGACGACCGTCTGCACCGAGAGCTTGGCCATCCGGTCGGCGAACGGCACCAGCAGACGCAGGCCCGGCTGACGGATGTCCGGCAGGAGGCGGCCGAACCTCAGCACGACACCCCGCTCGTACTGCTGCACGAGCCGCACGCTCGCCGTGGTGAGCACCAGCAGGACCAGGACGACGACGACAAGGGAGATCAACAAGGCACTCACGGGAACTCCGCCCAACGAGAAAGGGACGGGGCCCGCCGAGGTCCGGGGCCAACTCCGCCGGTCGTTTCGAGCCTACGCCGACCGGCCCCGCGGGGCGGGAGCGCGGCGCCCGACGTCGAAACGGGGGTCCGGGTTCGTCGTCGTGGTGAAGGCCCGCCACCGAGGGAGAGGCGCACACCATGCCCAGCACCGCCCGTCACATGTTCGAGCTCCTGGAGCCGATCTGCCTGGTCACCTACTTCGCCGACGAGTCGAACGAGGAGCTGGCCGCGCTCGGGCACCGCACCTACTGGGACGGCTACTTCGCCGCCCGCGCCGCTCCGCTGGGGCGGGTGCCGGCCCAGGTCGTGCACGCGGCGTTCTACAGCTTCGCCGAGGGGGAGGCGGCACGGCACATCCCGAGCGCGTGGGAGACGGTCCCGCCCGAGACGTCGTTCGCCGCGTGGCGGCGGGGCAGCGCGGCGTCGGTCCGCCGCATCCTCGGGGCGGAGCTGGCCGACTCCCCGGGCCTGGTGCGCGCCGCCGACCTGGCGACGAAGGCCGCGACCGGCGCGCCCACCGAGGGTCGGGTGATGTACGCCGGCTGGCGCGCCCTGGAGGTGCCCGGCGACCCGGTCACCCGCCTGTGGCACGCCGCCACGATGCTGCGCGAGCACCGCGGAGACGGGCACGTCGCGGCGCTGCTCGCGGCGGGCATCGGTGGCACGGAGGCCCACGTGCTCAGTGCGCTGGCGCACGGCATCTACCCGGCGGAGTCGTTCGGACGCATCCACCACCTGCCGAAGAAGCGGCTGGCCGCGGTCATGGCCGGCCTCCGGGAGCGCGGGCTCGTCGACATCGACGGCCGGTTCACCGACGTCGGCCGCGAGACCCGGCAGCGCATCGAGGCCATGACCGACGAGCTCGCCACCCCGCCCTACGACGCCCTCACCCCCGCCGAGCTCGACGAGCTGATCGCCGAGCTCGAACCTCTCACCGCGACGCTGGTGGCCGCCAGGTCGCCGTGACGGGCGGCGGCGGCCGGGGCGGGACTACGTTGCGCCGGTGGCCCCTCTCCTGACCGCGGACGATCTCGACGGCATCGGCGCCGACGCGCAGGCCGCGCGCGATCCACGGCCCTTCGCCGTCGAGCTGGTCGCCGCGGTCGAGGGGGGCAGGCTGGCCGACCCCGAAGACGCCGGCTACGCCCTGAGCCTCGCCGCCGAGGCCCGTGAGCTCGCCGGGGACCACGAGGAGTCCCTCGCCCTCTCGGCCCGGGCGGCCACGACGGGCGAAGGGACCGTCGACGCGACGTGGCTGCAGGCGATCCACGCGGAGCGCCTCCTGCGTCTCGGGCGCGAGGACGAGGGGATGGCGGCGCTCGCGGCGCTGCGGCCGCTCCTGCACCGCGACGTCGACGCCGTGGGACCGGTCGTCGAGGCGCTCACCGAGACCGGGCGTGCCGAGCTCGCCGAGCAGTGGGTCACGGCCGCCGTGCTCACCGCGATGGAGCGCGAGGACCGGGCGACCGACGGCTCCGACGAGCAGCTCGAGGTGGCGGCGGTGGTGGACGAGCTGGTCATGACCCGCCGCGACGTCCGCGCAGGGCTCGGTCGCGTCCCCGACGAGTACGACACGCTCGCCGACGACCTCGACGCCGCGCCGGACCTGGTGTTCTTCCCGGAGGCGGCGTTCACCCAGCTCCTGGCCGCCCGGCCGCGGGCGGCCGACGAGCTCGGGCGCGACTGGGACGCCCACCGCGCGATCGTCGAGGGCGAGCTGCAGGCCGCCGACGCCGAGGGCGAGGTCCTCGAGGTCGAGGTCGCGACCCCGGCGCTGCTCGCCGCGATGCTGGCGGACGACGCCGCCAGTGACGACGCCGACACCGCTCCGGAGCCCGGACCCCGCCTCCCGTGGCCCCCGGGCCGCAACGACCCGTGCTGGTGCGGCTCCCGGGCGAAGTACAAGAAGTGCTGTCTTCCCCGCGGGCGCGACCGCGCCGAGGACGCGCCGCCGCCCGCGGCGGCGATCGCGCCGGAGCCCGTCGAGCCGGAGCCCGTCGAGCCGGAGCCCGTCGAGCCTGAGCCCGTCGAGCCGGAGCGCACCCCCACCGCCACGCCGACGTCGTCGGAACGCGTCATCACCCGCCGTCCCGGCCCGCGGACCAGGGCGCGCTAATAGACCGCGGGCTGATCAGCGGGCGTAGCGCTCGCGGGCCCGCTCCCGCGCCTTGTCCGCCTCGACCTCGCGGTCCTTCGGCGGGGCGGTGGTCACCAGCTCGTCGAGGAGCGCACGGGTGCTCGCGGTGACGTCGGCGACGGCCCTGGCGAAGGCGTCCTCGTTGGCCTTCGAGGGCCGCGCCGCACCGCTGATCTTGCGCACGTACTGCAGGGCGGCCTCGTGCACCTCGGCGTCGGAGGCCGGGGGCTCGAAGTTGTGCAGGACCCGGATGTTGCGGCACATCCTGCGATCGTGCCCCACCGGGCACGACGGTTCGAGCCCCCGGCGTGGCTACCGGGTCAGGAGCTGACCCAGATCCGCACGATCGCCCCGTGCTCGACCTCGGCGCCCGGGTCGGGGTCCTGGCGGTGGATGAGGCTGCGGCCGCTCGCGGTGTGGGTGGCGTTCTCCGCGACGGCGAGCACGCCGGCGTCGAGGGCACGGTCGTGGGCGTCGATGGCCGGCACCCCCACGAGCTCGGGCACCCGCACGATGCGGACGCTGCCGGTGGTGGGCTCGGTGGCGACGGGGCTGACGTCGGTCATGTGGTGCTCCTCCTGACCGGTCGTGCCGGTCGGACAGGGGACCGGGGGACTGCATGGGACCCGGGCCCGATGACCGGTACAACGCCGGCGCACGGTGCGGTCATCCCCGCACCGATCGGCCGAACGTCACCGTGCCGGGAGGATTGGGGCGACGGGATCCCGGACCGGCGTCAGGGGACGGCGGCCCGGAATCGGAAGCGGTCGCCGGTGCTGTCGACCACGACGTCGACGAACCCGGCGGCCCGCAGGCGCGCGGGCAGCTCCGTGGGGTCGGACGGGACGAAGACGTCATCGACGTGCAGGGCGCGCCGGGCCGGGGTGTCCTCGCCGTCGGTGCCCACCAGGAGCCCGCCGGGTCGCACGACCCGCCGGGCCTCGGCCAGCACGCGGTCCTGGAGCTGCCGCGTCGGGACGTGGTGCAGCATCGTGAAGCACGCGGCGGCCGAGAAACGCCCGTCCTCGAACGGCAGGGCCGTGGCGTCGGCGGCGACGACCTCCACGGGGAGCCCGGCCATCCGTTCCTCCAGGGCCGCCGCGAGCGCGGGGTCGAGCTCCACGGTGGTGACGCGCGCCGCGCGTTCCACCAGCAGGTCGGTCACGAGCCCGGGCCCCGCGCCCAGCTCGAGCACGTCGTCGCCCAGGCCCTCGTCCCCGAGGACCCAGGGCAGGAGCTCGTTGCGGACCAGGGCCGCCCACTCGGCGCCGGCGCAGAACCGGAGGTGCTCGTCGTTCACGTGCTCACCCTCCCGTCAGGTCACGTCCGGGCCGTCGCCACCTGAGGCCCTGGTGTCCGGGGGCCACCGTAGGGTCCCGACCGTGGTCCGGGCGGGCGAGCAGGGGGTCGCAGTGAGCGGCACGAGGGTGTTGGTGTCGGGGGCGAGCATCGCGGGGCCCGCGCTGGCCCACTGGCTGCGTCGGCGGGGTGCCGAGGTCACCGTCGTGGAGCGGGCCCCCGGGCTGCGCCCCGGCGGGCAGGCGGTGGACGCGCGCGGGGTGGCCAAGGAGGTCATCCGGCGCATGGGGCTGGACGCGCAGGTGCGCGCGGCCCGCACCGTGACCGCAGGCGCCCGGAGCGTGGACGCGGACGGGAACGTGCTGGAGACCTTCAGCGCGGAGGACGACGGCGGTGACGGGTTCATCGCGGAGATCGAGATCCTGCGCGGGGACCTGTCCCGGGTGCTCTACGACGACACGCGCGACGAGGTCGAGTACGTCTTCGGCGACCGGATCGTCGAGCTCACCCAGGACCCGGCCGGGGTCGACGTGGCCTTCGAGGGCGGCGACCGGCGGCGCTTCGACCTGGTGATCGGGGCCGACGGGCTGCACTCGGCGCTGCGGGCGATGGTCTTCGGGCCGCACGAGCGGTTCGTCCGCCACCTCGGGCACGTGCTGGCCTTCTACAGCGTGCCCAACGAGTTCGGCCTGGACCGCTGGCTGATCGAGTACCAGGAGAACGGGCGCTCCGCCGGCCTGCGGCCCATCCACGAGGCCGACGAGGCCATGGCGATGTTCTCCTTCCCCGCGGCCGACCATGACGTCGACCACCGCGACGTCGCGGCCCAGAAGCGCCTGCTGCGTGAGCGGATGGCGGGCTACGGTTGGTGGACCCCGCGCATCCTCGAGCACCTGGACGACACCCCGGACTTCTACCTCGACCAGGTCGCCCAGGTGGTGATGGAGCGCTGGTCGAGCGGACGGGTGGGGCTGCTCGGGGACGCGGCGTTCAGCTCGTCGCCGATGTCCGGGCAGGGCACCGGGCTGGCCCTGGTCGGCGCCTCCATGCTCGCCGGGGAGCTGGCTGCCGTCGGGTGGGATCCCGAGGCCGGGTTCGCCGGGTACGAGGCGCGGATGCGCTCGTTCGTCGAGGCCAACCAGGAGATCGGCCGGCTGAACGCGCACACCCGCGACGTCCCCGGCCCCGACGCCGAACCGCCCCCGGACTTCGCCTCGGAGTGGTTCACCGAGCTCATCGGGCGTGCCGTCAACGGCCCCGAGCTGCCCGACTACGACGGGGTGCCGGACACCGGGCCCCGGACCGGTGACGGGTCCTCCTCGATCGGCACGAGCAGCGCGTCGAGCGCCTCATGACGACACCCGCTCGCATCGGCAACGTGCTGCACCCGGTCGCCGACGTCGCCGCAGCCGTCGATTTCTATACGACGGCGTTCGGGCTGCCCACGACGTTCGTGGACGGCGACCGCTACGCCGCGCTCGACGGCAACGGGACGACCCTGGCGCTCGCCGCGCCGGAGGAGGACATCACCGGCGGCGTGCCAGCGGCGTCGTTCAAGGTCGCCGACGTCGCGGCGACGCTCGCCGCGCTCGAGCAGGCCGGCGGCACGGTCGTCCGCCCGGCGGAGACCGGTCCGCACGAGGTGCGCGCAGTCGCCCGCGATCCGTGGGGCAACACGCTGGTGGTGTACGGGACGGCGTAGCCAGGTCCGCCGGAAGGACGCGCGGCCGACGCCGGTCCGGCTGCTACCGTGTCCCGACCGGTTGCAACTCGCAATCACTCGGGAGCGCTGATGTCGGACACCACCTGCCACATGTCGATCTCACTCGACGGCTTCGTCGCCGGGCCGGACCAGAGCCGCGACAACCCTCTCGGGAAGCGCGGCGTCGAGGTTCACGGGTGGCACATCGGGGACCCGCGGGCGAACGAGGCCGACGGGATCGCGACCGGGTGGCTCATGCGCCCGCGCGGGGCCTACGTCATGGGTCGGAACATGTTCGGGCCGATCCGCGGCGAGTGGGACGAGGACTGGCGCGGCTGGTGGGGGGCCGAACCGCCGTACCACGCGCCGGTGTTCGTGCTCACCCATCACGCCCACGAGCCGATCGAGATGGAGGGCGGGACGACGTTCCACTTCGTCACCGAGGGCTTCGCGGCGGCCTACGCGCAGGCGTCCGAGACCGCGGGCGACAAGGGTGTGGACATCGCCGGGGGCGCCTCCACCGTCCGGCAGGCGTTGAACGCCGGCGTGATCGACGAGTTCACCCTCGACATCGCGCCCACCCTGCTCGGTGCTGGCGAGCGCATGTTCGAGGGCGTCGACTCCTTCGACTTCGAGCCCGTCGAGGTGCTCCACTCGCCGCTGACCACGCACATCCGCTACCGCCGGGTCGGCGCCGGCGGCTGACCGCGGCGTCGAGGCGATCACTGGGCGGACTTCGAGTCGCCGTCGATCGGGAGCACCTGCCCGGAGATCGAGCGGCCGTGCGGGCCGGCGAGGAAGACGGCCAGGGCGCCGATGTCGGCGGGATCGGTGAGCTCCCGGACCGACTGGTTCTCGAGGGCCTTGGCGCGCTCGGTCTCGACGTCGGTCCCCGTCGCCTGGGCGCGACCGGCGAGCACGCGCTCGATGCGGGGGCCCGCGACGGCCCCGGGGTGGATCGTGTTCGCGGTGATGCCGTGGGGCCCGAGCTCGAGGGCGAGGGTCTTGGCGAACCCGACCAGCCCCCACTTGGTCGTCGAGTACGCCACGCGGTTCGGGTAGCCGAAGCGTCCCGCCACCGAGCTCATGACGATGATCGACCCGCGGTCGGACCGCTTGAGCAGCGGGATCGCCCGCTGCGTGATCACGAAGGTGGCCGTGAGGTTGACGGCCAGCACGCTGTTCCAGGCCTCGGCGTCATAGTCCTCCACCGACGCCGTCGGCCCGGCGATCCCCGCGTTGTTGACCAGGACGTCCAGGCCGCCGAGCTCGCGCTCGACGTCGGCGAACAGGCGCCCCACCACGGCGGGGTCGGTGACGTCGCCGACCGTGCCCGTCGTCGTCGCGGAGCGCGCGGTCGCCTCGATGAGGGCGGCCTCGTCGAGATCCACGATGTGCACCCTCGCCCCGGCGGCGACGAACGCCTCCGTGACCGCCAGCCCGATCCCCGCCGCGCCCGCGGTCACCAGCACCCGTTGCCCGTCCATCCGCGCTCTCCTCTGCCGTCCCGTGGCCGCATCGTCCCGTGGCCGCGCGTGCGCGACCGCACACCGGGTGGCATCGACGCCGGAGATGGGCGATGGTGGAGGTGTCGATCTCTCGGCCCAGCCCCCGCCGACCACCAGCCGCGTTCCGCCGCGGCACGAGTACGCCGGGGTTGCCGATGGAGACCAGCGAGATCACCGAGGCCGTCCGCGAGCAGGCGACGGTCCACCAGGCCGAGGGTGTGCTGGCGGTCGTGCTCGGCGTACCGACCGAGCAGGCCGCCGTGAGCCTCGACCTCAAGGCCCAGTTCGGCGGCGTCTCGCTCGTCGAGGCCGCCCGTCGGGTCCTCGCGGACCACGAGCGGCGGCTCGGCGACACCGGGACCGTGCCGTCGGAGCTCGGCGACCGGACCCTGACGATCCTCCGGCAGCACCTGGACACCGTGGGCAGCCCCCTCGAGCAGCCGTCGTGAGACGGGCAGCCGCTCGCCTCGTCGTGGTCACAAGGTGGTCACCAGACCACCGTCGATGACGACATCGGAACCGGTGACGTTGCCGGCCCGGCCGCCGGCGAGCAGGACGACGACGTCGGCGACCTCGTCGGGACGGGTGAACCGCCCCGTGGCGGTCCCCGCGACGGCCTCCTTGGCGATGGCCTCCGGCTCCCGCCCACCGGGCCCGGCGAGGGTGGCCGCCACACCCTGGTCCCCGAGCCACAGGGCGGTCTCGACCGGCCCCGGGCTCACGGTGTTGACCCGGACGCCGCGTGGCCCGAACTCCTTGGACAGCGACTTGCTCAGGTTGGCCAGCGCGGCCTTCGCGGCGCCGTAGTCGACCACCGTCGGGTCGGGGAGGAAGGAGTTCACCGAGCAGACGGTGACGATGGTGGACGGGGCGCGCTCGAGCAGGTGGGGCAGCGCCGCCCGGGTCGCCCGCACCGCCGTGAGGAAGTTGATCGCGAGGGTGCGCTCCCACTCCGCGTCGTCGATGGCGAGGAAGCCGTCGAGCCGCGGCGTCACGGCGCCGACGTTGTTGACCAGGACGTCGATCGCCCCGAACGCCCGCACCGCCTCGTCGACCAGCGTCGCCGGCCCGCCCGGGGCCGAGAGGTCGCCCAGGACGGGCACCACGGTCCCGTCCGCCGCCAGTGCCGCGAGCTCGTCGCTGGTCGTGCGGGCGCCGGCGGCCACCCGGACCTCTTCCGCGACCAGAGCCCGGGTCACGGCCAGCCCGATGCCCTTGCTCGCCCCGGTGACGACGGCGACCTTGCCCGCCAGGTGCATGTCCACGAGAGGTCTCCTGCGCTCGGGTCCGTGTGCGCGTGCTCGACCCGAGCCGGGCGAGGTGGCGGACGGATTCCGACGCTAGCGGCACCACATGCCGGGCAGGTGACGATTGACTACCGGCGATCGCCCCGGCGGCGGACGACCCATGGCACGACACGACCCCGCCGCCACCACTGGCGAGCGACGGGGTCGGGGGCACGGGCTCGCCCGGATCGCGGGTGCCCGGAGAACGGACGCCGGCCCTCGGGGCCGACTCCCCGAACCTACGCCCGCGCGGCGGTGGCCGGGGTCGTTTCTCGGCGGCGCGTCAGACGTACGCCCGCCGGCAGGCGACCTCGCCCCTAGCCGAACGTGAACACGTAGGCGCGGGCGCCGGCGTCGGCGAAGGTGATCTCGACGGTCCGCTCGCGGATCGCCCCGTCCTGCCGGATCAGCTGGTGGAGCCGCTCCTCGCCGGCGATCCCGGAGCCGTCCTCGCCGACGTCGATCCCCCGGGCGCCGCGCGGCGGTTCGCCGTCCAGCGCCACCCGGTAGCGCACCGGCCCACCGTCCGCCCGGCCGCCCATGACGAGGTTGACGTCCCGACCCCGGAACCGGTGCGTGATCCGGCCCCCGGGCTCGTCCAGGACGGTGACCTGCCTGCCCGCGGTCCACGCGCCGGAGAGCGACCAGTGGTTCAGCCGGAGCCGCTCCGGCTCGGGGTAGACCCGGCTCCGGTCGAGGGCGAATCCGCCCGGCGAGGCGAACCCGGCGGCCCGTGCGTAGCCGACGTAGGTCTCCGGTGAGCTCAGCCGCGTCCAGTCGGCGGCGAGGTACACCCCGTCCGCCTCGACGCCGACGAGGTCCGGGTCCACGTCGTGCCCGGCCTCGGTGAGCAGCTGCCGGATGACCCGCTCCGACCGCTCGTAGGCCTCCTCGCCGAAGTGGTGGTAGCGGAGCCGTCCCTGCGCGTCGGCGACGTACAGCGCCGGCCAGTAGGCATTGTCGAAGGCGCGCCAGATCGCGAAGTCGTTGTCGACGGCCACCGGATAGCCGATGCCCATCTCGGCGAGCGCCGACCGGATGTTCTCGGGGTCGTGCTCGAACGCGAACTCCGGGGAATGCGCGCCCACGACCGCCAAACCGGGCCCGTACTTCTCGGCCCAGGCCTTCACGTAGGGCACCGTGCGCAGCCAGTTGATGCAGGAGAAGGTGCAGAACTGGACGGCGACGACCTTCCCGCGCAGGCCCTCGGCTGTCAGCGGTGCGGAGTTCAGCCACGTGGTCGCCCCGTCGAGCGTCGGGAGGACGCCCTCGACCGGGAGCTCTTCCGTCCTGGTCACCGCAGCGACCGGAAGGTCGTCCGCATCTCCTCCGCGAAGGTCTGCGGCTGCTCCCAGGCGGCGAAGTGACCGCCCTCGTCGATCTCGTTGAAGTGGATGAGCTGCGGATAGGCCCGCTCCGCCCAGCTCCTCGGGGCCGGGTAGAGCTCGTCGCGGAAGACCGTCACGCCGACCGGGATCTCCACGCCCTTGACGTCGAAGAAGGCGAGCTTGCTCTCCCAGTAGAGCCGCCCGGAGGAGATCGCGGTGTTGGTCAGCCAGTAGTGGGTGACGTTGTCGAGGACGTCGTCCCGCGAGAGCCCGCCGGGCCGTCCGGCGAAGGCGCTCGCGATGAGCTCGTAGCTGCGGACGTCGTGGTCGAGCATCCACGCGGCCAGGCCGACGGGGGAGTCCGCGATGCCGTAGAGCGTCTGCGGCCGGTTCGCCATCTCGCCGGCGTAGCCGACGCCGGTCGCGAAGAAGTGGGCGAGGACCTCGTAGGCCTTCTCCTCGGCGGGGGCGAGGCCGGGCGGCGCCGGGTCGCCGACGGCGAGCGCCTTCGAGATCTCCGGCGGCACCGTCGCCGGCATGTTCGTGTGGATGCCCAGCAGCCCCGGCGGCTTCAGCAGCGCCATCTGCTCCGTGACGGCGTTGCCCCAGTCGCCGCCCTGCGCGACGAACCTGGTGTAGCCGAGGCGGCTCATCAGTTCCACCCACGCCCGGGCGATGCGCACGGGGTCCCAGCCGGTCTCGGTCGGCCGCCCCGAGAACCCGTGGCCGGGCAGCGACGGGATCACCAGGTCGAAGGCGTCCGCCGCGCTCGCACCGTGCTCCGTGGGGCGGGTGAGCGGATCGATGATCTTGAGCTGTTCGATCGTCGAGCCCGGCCATCCGTGGGTCACGACGAGCGGCATCGCGTCCGCGTGCTCGGAGCGGACGTGGATGAAGTGGATGTCGACGCCGTCGATCTCGGTGACGAAGTGCGGCAGGGCGGCGAACCGGCGTTCGAAGGCGCGCCAGTCGTACTCGGTCGCCCAGTACTCGGCCAGCGCCTGGATCGTGTCGAGCTGCACGCCCTGCGAGGGATCCGTCTCCCGGTCGGGCCACCTCGTCGCGGTGATGCGACGCCGCAGGTCGACGAGCTGTTCCTCGGGGACGTCGATCGCGAAGGGTCGAATCTCCCGCTCGGCGGTCGCCGTGCTCGATGCGCGCGTGGCCATGACGTGCTCCTTGCGGTCCTGCGACGGGAGCCCCGTGCTCCGGTCGCGATGGGGTTCGGGTCGGCGGCGCTACCCGCCGGGATCGGCGCCGTCCTCGACGGCGGCCAGCAGACGACGCGCGGCGGCTTCGTCGGCGGAGTCGACGAGGACGCGGACTCCCTGCAGCTGCAGCTCGGGCTCCTGGCCACCGGCGTCGTCCGCCGCCACGGCGGCCCGGATGTCGTGGTCCCGCAGGAAACCGGCGATCAGTTCGGCCTCGATGCGGCTGGTGACGACGGCAGCGGAGACGGTGGGAGACATGCTCGCTCCGGGGGCGCGCAGGAGACCGGGACGAGGCACCAGGTTCTCGGGCGCCGAACACCGGCGCCGCCCCCTGCGTTGACGGATGCGCCACGTGTCGCGCCGTCGAACGCTAGCGTCCGCGAACTGCCCGGGCCTACCGCTGAACGGTCGCCGACCGGCCGGGCGATATCAGCAGATCAGCGTCGGAGAAAACCGATCGATTCTTCGCGCCCGAGCGTGTCGTTTCCGGCACTCCGCGTGCGCGAAATTCTCGTTCTCCCCCTCCGATGGAGGAGAGATGGTGCCGCCGACCAGTCGAACATTATCGGCACACGTTCCCTCCTGGGGCCGACGCCCCCCTCCGACGGACGCGGAGGAGTACGGTTCCCCATTCGCGGGTCTGCTCGGAGAGAGCGACGTAATGGCCAGGACGACTCCCTCCGATTCTGCTGTCGGCGCGTCCGGCGATCGGAGTCAGTGCTCGCGGAGATCGGCGCGCCACCTCGCATTCGTGTGGGCGTAGCGCCTCTAGCCGGTCGGCTGCGTCGCAGGACGGCGAGCCGGCGCCCTCGTGGGCCGTCCCTCGCGTCGAGGTCGCGCAGGAGGACCTCGACGACCTCCGGCGACGCGTGCTGGCGACACGTCTGCCCAGCCGGGAACTCGTCTCGGATCGCTCGCAGGGCGTGCAGCGGGAGACGGTCCGGGAACTCGCGCATTACTGGACGAGCGAGTACGACTGGCGGCGCTGCGAGGCGAGGCTGAACGCGCTTCCGCAGTTCACGACCGCGATCGACGGCGTCGATGTCCATTTCATCCACGTCAGGTCGCGACACGAGGACGCGATGCCGTTGATCATGACGCACGGCTGGCCCGGTTCGGTCGTCGAGCTGCTGGACGCGGTCGACCCGCTGGTCGACCCGACCGCGCACGGCGGGACCCCGGCGGATGCCTTCCATCTGGTGCTGCCGTCCCTGCCCGGCTACGGCTTCTCCGGCGAGCCGACCGAGCTCGGCTGGGAGGCCGGCCGTATCGCCGGGGCCTGGGCGGAGCTGATGGCCCGCCTCGGCTACACCCGCTACGTCGCCCAGGGCGGCGACGTGGGCGCCGCCGTGACCGACGCGATGGGGCGCCAGGCACCCGAGGGATTGCTCGGCATCCACGTCAATCTGCTCGCCGGGGCGATCGGTATCAAGGACATGCTGCCGGCGGGATCCGAGCCGGAACGGACGGCGCTCGGCGCGCTCACCACATTCACGACGGACGGTTTCGGCTACTTCCTGGAGCAGTCCACCCGACCGCAGACGATCGGCTACGCACTGCTGGATTCGCCGGTCGGGCTGGCGGCCTGGATGCTCGACCACGATACGGACAGCTACTACAAGATCTCCCGCGCGTTCGTCGACGGCGAGCCCGTGGGCCATCTGACCCGGGACAGCGTTCTCGACAACATCACGCTGTACTGGCTCACGGGCACCGGCGCCTCGGCCGCCCGGTGGTACTGGGAGTTCGGACAGTTCGTCGCTCGTGCGGAGGGCCACGCCCCTCCGCCGGTCCTGGTCCCGGTCGGCTTCACGACCTTCCCCGACGAGATCTGGGCTGCCCCGCAGAGCTGGGTCGAGACCGTCTATCCCGGCCTCGCCTACTTCAACGAGGTCGACAGGGGCGGTCACTTCGCCGCCTGGGAAGAACCTGCGCTCTTCTCCGCCGAGGTCCGCGCCGCATTCCGTTCCCTGCGCTGACCGACGCCACGGCGGCACTCGTCACCGGTCCCTCGTCGAACACGGTGTCGAGGCGGATGAACCGTTGGTCGGCGGGTGGATGATGTCGACGTGACGGTGAGCCGGGGCTCCGTGGGTGACCCCGCCGAGCCGGGTGCCGGGGTGGCGCTGGCGCCGCTGCTGGCGGTCTGCAGCGGCTACTTCATGGTCATCCTCGACGTGACCATCGTGAACGTGGCGGCGCCCGCGATCGGGCGCGAGCTCGCCACGTCGTTGACGGACCTGCAGTGGATCGTCGACGGCTACTCGGTCGCGTTCGCGGGCCTGCTGCTGCTCGGCGGGGCGCTGGGCGACCGCTGGGGGCACCGCCGCGTGTTCTGCCTCGGGGTGTCGGTGTTCACGGGGGCGTCCCTCGGCTGCGTCCTCGCGGGCGACGCCCTGACGCTCACGGCGTTCCGTCTCGTCGAGGGCTGCGGCGCGGCCCTGCTGGTGCCTGCCTCGCTGGCGCTGCTGCAGCAGGTCCATCCGACACCGGAGGCGCGGGCACGGGCGTTCGGGCTGTGGGGCGCGATCGCGGGTGTCGCCGCCACGGCCGGCCCGCTCGTGGGCGGGGTCCTGACCTCGACGGTCGGGTGGCGCTGGGTCTTCGTCATCAACCTGCCGGTGGGACTGCTGTGCCTGGTGGCCACGCTCGCGACGGTCGGCCCGTCACCGCGCGATCCCCGCCGTGTCATCGACCCCCTCGGGCAGGCCGCCGTCGTGGTGACCGTGGCCGCCCTGATCGCCGCCCTCAACGAGGTGGGTCGCCAGGGCATCCGAGGGCCCGCGGTCATCGGCGGTGTCCTCGTCGCCGCCGTGGCCGCGGGCGTGTTCGTCCTGCGCGAGCGCTACGGCGCCCACCCTCCGCTGCCGAGACCCCTGCTGCGCTCTTGGCCGCTGCTGGGCGGGACCGCCATCGGACTCCTGTTCAACTTCGGCTTCTACGGCATGATCTTCGCCGCCAGCGTCTACTTCCAGCAGAACGAGGGCTTCGGCGCCGCGCTGGCTGGGCTCGCCCTGCTGCCCGCCATGGCGGTGACGATGGTGGCCTCCGTCCTGTCGGGGCGATTGGCCGACCGCTTCCCCCACCAGCGCCTCATGCTCGTCGGCCTCCTGACGGCGTGCCTCGGTCTGACGCTGTGGGCCGTGGTGGGCGAGGCGGCGAGCTACGCGGTCCTCGTCATCGCGATGGTGGCCTGCGGATTCGGCACGTCGTTCACCCTCACCGGGGCGACGTCGACGGTCATGGGTGCCGCTCCGGCCGACTACGCCGGGACGGCGTCGGCGACCCTCAACACGGCCCGGCAGACCGGCTCGGCCGCCGGGGTCGCGATCGCCGGGTCGCTCGTCGCCGCGGCCGGGCTGCCCGCGGGCGTCACCACGTTCATGGCCATCGGCGCCGCCGGCTACCTCCTCGCCGCGGTCCTCACCCTGGTCAGCGTCCCCGCACGGCGGCGGTAGACCGCCCGCCGGCGTTCGACCACGGGGACAGCCCTCGAGAGGTCGAGGGTTGGCCTGCTGGTCCGGCGACGTCCGCGGGGCGCAGGGTGCGGTCATGACGACGCCGGCTCGCGTCGCGAGGGGGACGGCTTGCGCCGTCACCGGGCCGTCATGAAGATTCTCCGCCGCCATCCCCTGATCACCTTCTTCGTCCTGGCCGTGGGCGCGACCTGGGCCGTGTGGACTCCGCGGGCACTCGGGGTCCCGATGGGGGCCGTCGGGCTGCTCTGGACGTGGACCGTCTCGCTGACCGCGATCGTCGTGGCCCTGGTGACCGGGGGCCGGGGCGCGCTCCGCGACCTGCTCTCCCGCGTCGTGCGCTGGCGCGTCGGCTGGCGCTGGTACGTCGTCGTCCTGCTCGGTCCCGCGGTGTTCGCCGCCCTCGTCGCCGGCCTGGGTGCGGTGCTCGGCGGTACGTGGGACGGCGGCAACCCCCTCGGATTCACCGGGAGCGACTGGGCGGCCCTGCCGATCTTCCTTCTCGTCGCGGCCCTCACGGACGGCCTGGGTGAGGAGCTCGGCTGGCGGGGCTTCGCCCTGCCCCGGCTGCTGTCACGGCGGACTCCCCTGGTGGCGAGCCTGGTGCTGGGGGCGGTCTGGGCGGCGTGGCATCTGCCGCTCGTGTGGACGCCCGGCGCCGCGCTCTACCAACGCCCCCTCTGGTTGCTCTTCGCGGACCTCATGGCGAAGGCGATGATCTTCACGTGGGTCTTCCTGCACACCCGCGGCAGCGTGCTGATCGCCGTGCTCCTGCACGCCGGCATGAACGTCTTCGCCCTCCCCCTGGCGGCGACGAGTGCCGGTGACGAGGTGTTGCCGCTCCTCGCGGTGATCCTCGAGTGGGTCGTCGTCGGCGCGGTGGTGCTGGCGGGCCGGCCGAGCTTCGTGCGCCGCGTGCGCGATCCCGAGGTGCTGGTGCCGAGCACCGTGCCACTCGATCGTTCCGCGGGCAGCTGAGCGGTCGTCGGCCGGTCCGTCGTTCGCCGACTCCTCCAGCTGGAACGGCGTGATCCGGGTCCTCGAGGGAGCGGACCCCGCGCTGTCGAGGGCTGACGTCATCCAGAGGGCCCGTTCCGAGGAGTGGTGAGCAGCCACGATCGGGGGACCTGCAGCCTCTCGCCGCAGCAGAATGTCTAATATCCTACTCCGGACAGGTGATCGCTTCGGGAAACGAGCGCTTCGAGATGACGACCTCTGACGTCGAACGGCGCGACGACGCGCGTCCCGGCGTGCTGGCCCGGCACCCGCTGGTGTCCTTCTTCGTCCTCGCCTACGCGGGCGCATGGTTGCTGGAGCTGCCGGTCGTCCTGTCCCGCACCGGCACCGGGCTCCTGCCGTACACCCTCCCTCCGGTCGTGGTGCTCGTGCTGATCGCGGGCGCGACGTTCGCCGGCCCGACCATGTCGGCGTTCGTCATGGTCCGGGTGACCGAGGGCGAGGACGGCCCGAAGCGCCTGCTCCGCCGGTACGTGTTGTGGCGGGTGAAACCCCGGTGGTACCTGTTCGTCCTGCTGGTCATCCCGGCCAGCGTGGTGCTCGGGGCGATCGTCCTGCCCGGCGTTCTGGCGTCCTACCAGCCCGTGACGCTGGGGATGGCGCTCGGCTACCCCTTGGCGTTCGTCGCCACGTTCGTCCTCGGTGGGCCGTTGGGCGAGGAGCCCGGTTGGCGCGGCTTCGCGCTCCCTCGCCTCCAGGCGGCGTATGGGCCTCTGATCGGCTCCATCGTCCTCGGCGTGCTGTGGGCTTCGTGGCACCTGCCCCTGTTCTGGAGCGGGGTGTGGACACCTCCCACCGTGGCGAACATCGTCATGTTCCTCGTGATGATCACCCTGCTGACGATCGTCATGACGTGGGTGTTCAACAACGTCGGGGGCAGCCTGCTGATCACCATGCTCATGCACGCGTCCTTCAACACGTTCGCGAACAAGATCGTGGCGCCGACCTTCCCCGCCCCGCTGCTCGAGGACTACGGCTTGCTGCCGGTGCTGGTCGGGTTCGCTGTCCTGGCCGTCATCGTCGTCGTGGCGACGCGGGGCCGGCTCGGCCTCCACGACGAGCGTCGCTCGCGGGAGCCGGACCCCGCGGCCCTGCCGACCTGAAGGACCGGTGGCCGCCACGATCCGGCGGCTGCCGGTGCTGGCGCGCATCGTCGCCGGCGGCCGACGCGTCCCCGCTCGAGCAGCAGCCGCATCGCTGAGCTGACGCTCGTCCGCAGGCGGAGCGGGAAGGCAGCCCAGACCGACGTCGGGGGGATGACGGGGTCTGGGCCGCCCCCACTCGGCTCCCGCACCGACCGGAGCTGGGGGCGACAGTCGGTGCACTCGACGAGCCAGGCCCCACTACGTTCGCGACAAACTGGTCTCCGGTCAAGTTTCGTCCGCGACAGGTCGTCCGGATCCGGCTAGGTGCTTCGCGGTTCGTTCGTTCTCTGGCTACTTGACGAAACGGCCGACGAACTCGAGGCAGGTGCGGGCGACCTCCTCCCATCCCGAATCGATCGTCAGGGAGTGGCCGCGGCCGGGGATCTCGGTGAACTCGGTCGGGAAGTGCTCGTTGCGCAGCTGGGCGTCGTAGGTCGCCTTGGCGATGGCGTGGGGTGCCTGGTGGTCGAGCTCGCCGGAGATGACGAGCATCGGGCCGCGGTCGTCCCGGGTCTTCTCGGCCTTCACCTCGGTGGCCGGGTTGAGGTTGGCGAACGCCGCCTGGAAGAGCGGGACGCCGGACCCCGCGACGTGGAACTGCTCGTAGAGCTCGCGGGCCTCGTTCTCGGGCACGGCGTTGGCGAAGCCGTAGCGGAACTGGTCGAAGGTCAGGGTCACCGCCCGGTGCCGGTTCGCCGGGTTCGTGAGCACGGGCGCCCCGGCCTTGAGCGCGGCGAGCGGGAGGGGCAGCACGCCGCGGGACGGTGCCGGGTCGACGGCGCAGGTCGCCGCCGAGAGACCCCGTCCGGCGAGGATCTGCACGAGCACGCCGCCGAAGGAGTGCCCGATGAGCGCGGGCTTCCTGTCGAGCCGCTCGATGATCATCTGCTGGTACGCGGCGACGTCACCGACGCTCTTCCCGGCGAACACCTCGGGGTGGGCGTGGGCCTCCTCGACCGAGAGCGGGTCGTCGGGCCACCCGGGGGTCACGGCCACGTAGCCCGCGTCCTCGAAGAGCGCGGCCCACCGGTCCCAGCTCGAGTCCAGCAGCCACAGTCCGTGCACGAACACCACCGGCTGCTTGCCCGACGCGTTCGCGCGATCGATCTCCTGCTGCTCGCCCTGCGTGGGTGTGGGGGTCGGCTCCGTCATGGGGTTCCTCCTGCTGGTCGCACCGGATGCGGTGGTTCGACCATGGACATCCGACGGGCACCGGAGTGGACTGGCTCTGCACACCGATGTGCGATCCGTGCAAGACACAGCCCGTGCGACGCGTCGGCGACGGGACCTCCACACCCCGTCAGGAGCTGGTCACGTGCTGTCGCTGAGCATCGCGGACACGCCCGCGCGCGACCGTGTCGACTTCCTCTACGAGACGATCTGGTCCAGCGTCCTTCCCGTCGAGATGACGTTCTCGCCGGACCCGACGGAGATCGACGTCCGGTTCCGGGTGGGACAGGCGGGACGGGTCAATTTCTCCTCGGCGCGCTCGAGCGCCAACGCCCTGCACCGCACCCCGGCGCTCGTGCGTCGCGACCACGAGCCGCAGGTCTTCCTCGCCCTCCAGGTCGCCGGCACGACGGTCGTCGAGCAGGCCGGGAGCCAGGCCGTGCTGCAGCCCGGCGACATGGCGGTCTACGACAGCACCCGCCCGTACACCGTCGAGAACCGCGAGCTCACCGAGCTGCACTACTTCCGCATCCCCCGGGAGGCGCTGGCCCTGTCCGCGCACCGCCTCGACCCCCTGCTCGCGATACGGATCGGGGCCGACACCAACCCGCTGGCGTCGGCCGTGGGGTCGTTCTTCGGCACCCTGGCCACCTCGTCCGCGCTCGACGACCCCGAGGCCGCGCGACTGGTCGCCGAGCCGGGCATCGAGCTGGTCCGGGCCCTGCTCGCGGTCCACGGGGGCGCCGACGACGCGGCACGGGAGTCGCTGGAGGGCTCCCTCGTCCTGCGGGTCCGGCAGTACGTGCGCGATCACCTCCACGAGCGCGACCTCACCCCGCAGCGCATCGCCGCCGCGCACCACGTCTCCGTGCGGCACCTCTACGCCGTCCTGGCCGACGCCGGCATCAGCTTGCGCACGACGATCCAGGAGCAACGGCTCGAGGCATGCCGTCAGGAGCTGCGGGACCCGCGCCACGCCCACCAGGCCATCGCCACCGTCGGACGGCACTGGGGATTCGTCGACCCGTCCCACTTCGGGCGGGCCTTCCGGCAGACCTTCGGGGTCACACCGTCCGAGTGGCGTCGCTCTGCCGGCAGCGACACCGGTGACACCACATGATCCGGAGGACACCGAGGTTCGCGCTTGACCTTCGAGTCGACTCGCAGGTCTAGCGTCGATTCCCGTGGACGGGTTGACGGTCTCGGAGCTGGCGCGCAGGTCCGGTGTTCCGGCCACGACGGTGCGGTTCTACGACACGGAAGGCCTGCTGCCGGCGTCGCGGTCGCCCTCGGGCTACCGCCTCTTCGAGGAGGCAGCCGTGGAGCGGCTGCGGTTCATCGGGACGGCCAAGGGCCTCGGGCTCCCACTCTCCGAGGTTCGGCATCTGCTGGAGCCGTGGCAGCACGGGCTGTGCTCCGACGTCCAGGGCGAGCTGGGGCCGATGCTCGATCAGCGCATCGCCGAGACCGACGAGCGGATCACCGAGCTCCGGGAGTTCGCCGCACGACTGGTCAGAGCTCGTGAGCAGCTCGCGGCCATCGACCGTGACGGGCCGTGCGACCCGTCGTGCGCGTCCCTCGGTCAGAGGCCCGCCGGTGGGCAGACCGCGCTGGGAGCGCTGCCGCGGGCGTCCGGCGGCGCCCTTGGGACGAGCGGGGCGCCGGCGCTCGCGTGCACGCTCAACGGGTTCGAACGGGTCGAGCGCGCCGGCCGGTGGCAGGCCGTCCTGGCCGGCGTGTCCGACCGCGAGGCCATCCGCGGTGGCGTTCGGCTTCGGTTCGACCCGGCCCGTGTCCGCGTCGTCGAACTCGCTGAGCTCGCAGCGGCCGAGGTCGGGTGTTGCCGCTTCTTCGACATCAGCCTGCACCTCGGCGGGACTCCGACGCTGGAGGTCCGCGCGCCCGAGGACGCGCTGGTCCTGGTCCACGAGCTGTTCGGCGAGCCCGACACGTGACGCTTGCGATCGATCGCCCCGCGGTGAGGAGGGGAGCCTGCACCCGGGCCGAGCGCGCCCCGGACGTTTCTCCCGCTCGGGATTCAGGTACCTGTCGGGTCCACACTCCCGTCATGGCGTCGGGGGAGGTCCACGTGTTCCGACCGGAAGCCAGCATGGTGATGCCGTGCGCCCGCGAGCGGGTGTGGGCGGTCCTGGCCGACGGCTGGCTCTATCCGCTGTGGGTGGTCGGAGCGACCCACATGCGCGCGGTCGACGAGGAGTGGCCGCAGGTCGGGACGAAGCTGCACCACAGCGCCGGCGTCTGGCCGCTGCAGATCAGTGACGACACCGAGGTGCTCGAGGTCGACCCGGGGAGCCGCCTGCTCCTCGAGGCGCGCGCGTTCGTGGTCGGTTCGGCTCGGGTGGAGATCACCGTGGAACCGCTCGGCGATGACCGGTGCGAGGTGACCATGTACGAGTACGCGGACAGCGGCCCCGGCTGGTTCGTGCCGACGGCCCTCCAGGCTCCCGCGATCCATGCGCGCAACACCGAGTGCCTGAGCCGCCTCAGCGACCTGGCGGTGAACCGGCACCACGCGTGAGAGCCGGAGTCGCCCCCTTCGTGGCAGGGCGAGCTCCCACGAGCGGTGGTAGACCCGGATGGTGCCCCGTCCTCGCGCCACCGGCAGCCCGGCCGGGCCGGGACTTGCGCGGGTGACGCCGATGCTCGCGACCGCGGGCCCGGTGCCGACCGGTCCCGAGTGGGCACTGGAGCTCAAGTGGGACGGGATGCGCGCCCTCGTGTACGTCGAGGGGGCGGAGCCCGAGCGCGTGACGGTGGTGAGCCGGAACCAACGGCAGGTCACCGGGTCGTTCCCGGAGCTCGCGCGGGCGCTGGCCGAGGCCGTCGGTACGCGGCAGGTCGTCCTCGACGGTGAGGTCGTGGCCCTGTCGGTGGCCTCGCCCGGCGCGCCGGCGCGGCCGAGCTTCGACCGGCTGCAACGGCGGATGGGCGTCGCCCGACCGTCGGCGGCGCTGCGCGCGGAGGTGCCGGTGACCTTCGTGGTCTTCGACGTGCTCGCGCTCGACGACCACTCGGTGACCGACCTGCCCTGGGAGGAGCGCCGTCGCCTGCTCGAGGGGCTCGGGCTCGACGGTCATCCCCGCCTGACGACCTCGCCCCACCTCGACGGTGTCGAGCCGGACGGTGCCCTCGCTCTGGCCGAGGCGCACGGCATGGAGGGCGTGGTGGCCAAGCGCCGCGACGCGCCCTACCGCTCGGGTCGCTCCCACCTGTGGGTCAAGACGCCGATCTGGCGCACGGTCGAGGGCGTCATCGGCGGCTGGGCACAGGGCCGCGGCCGGTACGAGGACAGCCTCGGCGCGGTGCTGCTCGGTCGGCCCGAGGCGGACGGCCGCCTGCGCTACATCGGGCACGTCGGCACCGGCTTCACCGACGCGGCCCGCGACCGCCTCCGCGACCTGCTCGTCGCCGACGCCGTCGCCGAGAGCCCGTTCACCGGCGTCGTGCCCGAGGAGCGCGCGGCGCGATGGTGCGTGGCCCAGCACGTCGGCGAGGCCCGCTTCCGTAGCTGGACCGACGACGGGCACCTGCGTCACCCGAGCTGGCGAGGTCTGCGGCCCGACCGGGACCCCACCGAGCTCTCTCGGTGACGCCGATGGGGGCTGACGATCAGGCCGACGACGGGGCCGCGATGTCGCCGACATGGGTGGCCACGCGATCGACCAGGGCCCGCTGGTGGGGTTCGAGGTCGTGGCCGCCCATGCCGCCGACGACGGGCAGGATGGCATCGTCGAGGACGTGGACCCCGGCGAGGGTCTCGATCGTCGCCAGACCGCAGAACGGCACGTAGACCGGGCTGTAGCCACCCTCCTGGGTGAGGACCAGGCGCCCCTGGGAGTGCCGCTCGGCGGCGTCCATGACCGTGCGGGTCAGGGTGGTGAAGCCGCGGGTGGTCACGAGCTGTCGGGCCAGCGGGTCCATGGCGTTGGGGTCGAAGCCGGACGCGACGAGGATCAGCTCGGGTCGGAACGCGTCGAGTGCCGGGCCGATGACGGTCTCGGCGGCGTACTGGTAGGCGCCGTCGCCGCAGCCGACGGGCATGGGGATGTTGACGTTGTAGCCCTCGCCGGCGCCGGTGCCGCGCTCCTCGACGAGCCCGGAGTTCGGCGGGAAGCAACGGTCCTGGTGCAGCGAGACGGTCAGGACCGACGGGTCGTCGGCGAAGATCGCTTGCGCGCCGTTGCCGTGGTGGACGTCCCAGTCGACGATCGCGAGCCGCTCGATCCCGAGCACCGCCTGCGCGTGTTTCGCGGCGATGGCGACGTTGTTGAAGATGCAGAACCCGAGCCCCGTCTCGGGCAGGGCGTGGTGGCCGGCGGGGTTGACCAGGGCGTAGCCGTTGTCGACCTCGCCGCGCACGACGGCCTCGGTCATGACGATGGCGCTCCCGGCGCCGAGGGCGGCGATGCGGTAGGCGCCCTTGCCGAAGGGGGAGATGCCGTCGCCGGCGTCCCCGCCCTTGGGCTGCTCGCTCTCGGCCGCGATCCGGTCGACGTGGGCGAGGGTGTGGACGCGCGTGATCTCCTCGCGCGTCGCCTCCCGACCGGCGATGCGGGTCAGGTGGTCGATCAGCCCCGAGACGCACACGAGCTCGTGCATCCGTCGCTTGGTGTCCGGGTGGGCGACGTGGTGGCTGATCGGCTGGTGGCCGGAGGCGGGGTCGGCCGGGAACAGGGTTCCCGTCCCCGTGTCGTGCCAGCCGAAGACCTCGTGCCAGAGATATCCGGTGCTCATCTGGGCTGCTCCTCGGTGGTGTGCGGGACGTGGTTGCTGGTTGCCGGGTCGGCGTCGCGACGCGATCCTGCCCTCGACGTCGAGAGAGGGGATGGCCCATGACCGCGCCGACCCGCGAGGACAAGTTCAGCTTCGGGCTGTGGACGGTGGGCTGGCAGGCTCGCGACCTGTTCGGCGAGGCCACCCGCCCGGTGCTCGCCGCCGTGGAGGCGGTGCACCGCCTCAGCGAGCTCGGCGCCTACGGCATCACCTTCCACGACGACGACCTGATCCCGCCGGGCAGCAGCCCCGACGAGCGAGCGAAGGTCATCCGGGAGTTCCGGGGTGCGCTCGACGAGACCGGGCTGGTGGTGCCGATGGCCACCACGAACCTGTTCGGCGACCCGGTGTTCAAGGACGGCGGGTTCACCAGCAACGACCGCAGCGTGCGCCGCTACGCGATCCGCAAGGTCATGCGCAACCTCGACCTGGCCGCCGAGTTCGGGGCCCACACCTACGTGTTCTGGGGTGGACGGGAGGGCTCGGAGGTCGACTTCGGCAAGGACGTCCGCGCGGCACTGGACCGCTACCGCGAGGCGATCGACACCCTCGCGCAGTACGTGATCGACAACGGCTACGGGATGCGGTTCGCGCTCGAGCCCAAGCCCAACGAACCCCGCGGCGACATCGTGCTCCCCACGATCGGCCACGCGCTGGCGTTCATCCACGAGCTCGAGCACGCCGACATGGTCGGGATCAACCCCGAGACCGGGCACGAGCAGATGGCGACCCTCAACTACACGCACGGCATCGCGCAGGCGCTGTGGGCCGGCAAGCTGTTCCACATCGACCTCAACGGGCAGAAGGGCCCGCGCTACGACCAGGACCTCGTCTTCGGCTACGGCGACCTGCTGCAGGCGTTCTCCACCGTCGACCTGCTCGACAACGGCTCCCCGGGCGGCGGGCCGGGCTACGACGGCCCCCGCCACTTCGACTACAAGCCGCTGCGCACCGAGAGCATGGAGGGCGTGTGGGAGTCGGCGCTGGCGAACATGGAGACCTACCTCGCTCTGCGCGCGAAGGCGCGGGCGTTCCGGGCGGACCCCGAGGTGCAGGAGGCGCTCGCGGCCGCGCGGGTTCCCGAGCTCGCCCGGCCCACCCTCGGCGAGGGGGAGAGCTACGCCGACCTCCTGGCGGATCGCAGCGCGTACGAGGACTTCGACATCGACCGCGCCCGCACCCAGGGCTACGGCTTCGCCCACGTGCAGCGCCTCGCCCTCGAGCACCTGCTCGGAGTGCGCTGACCGGAGCCGCTGCGTCCTTCGGGATCAGATCGCTGCCTCGGCCGTAGCGGTGACCTGGACGGTGACTCCGTGCCAGGGTGAGTTCGTGCTCGAGGCAGAGCAGGTCGCGCGGGCCTACGCGGGTTGGATCGCGCACGGTGAGCCCGAGTTCCAGGCGATGATGCGGCGCGATCTGCACGACCACGTCAGCGGGCGACGCGGACCGGAGACCTGGGACATGGTCTGGGGCTGGATCGAGGCCACCTTCGAGGAGCGCAGCGCGGAGCTGCACGGTTGGGGCAGGCTCGACGACGGTCGGATCGCGGTGTGGGTGACCCTGCACGGCCGGCACGTCGGACGGGGGATGCCCTGGCTGGGGGACCGGGCGCCGAGCGGCGCCCGGGTCGCCTGGAAGCAGCTCCACGTCTTCGCCACCGACGGCGAGCACCTCACGGAGCACTGGGCGGTGCGCGACGACCTCGGCGTGATCGAGGCCGTTGATGCTGAGAACGGCTGACGCAGCTGGCGCTCACGCGCCCCCCATGTCGGCTGCCGTCATGCCGGCGGGGTGTCCGTCCGGCCACTGCACGAGCTCGATCCGGTAGCCGTCCGGGCCGGTCAGCCAGGACGTCCGCAGCCCCGGTGCGGGCTCGGCCGGCGGTTCGGCGGGGACGCCGCGGGCGGCGAGATCGGTGATCGTCGCGTCGATGTCGTGGGTCTGGACGACGAGGTGGTTGACGGCGTCGGTGCTGGTCACGGGCCGAGTGGGGTCGTGGACGAGCTCGAGGCTGACGAAGGGGTCGTCCGGTAGCTGGAGCATGGTGCGGCTGCCGAACGGGGTGTCGGGGGCGCGGCCGAGCTCGGCGTAGCCGAGGGCGGTGTAGAAGGCCAGCGAGCGTTACAGCTCGGTGACGCGGAGTCCGAGATGGAGCATGCGCATGCGGGCAGCCTACGAACCCCGGCAGGCATCCGGCCTGTCTGCGCCGCAGCGGACGGCCCCGCCGGGGAAGAGCCACCTGCCGCCGCGGAGCAGGACGCGTGGACGGATGACGGGACGGTGGGCGAGCACCTCGCGGGCCACCTCGATCACCGAGGTCTCCACGAGGGCGGCGTGGTCCTTCAGGGCCTGCGCGGCATCCTCGCGGGTCAGGCGGCGCAGGTGGGCCAGGACTCTCGCGGCCTCGCGCAGTTCACGCTCGTCGCGGAGCCGTTCCCGGTCTCGTCCGGTGCGCGCCACGGTCCCCCCAGCACTCGTACCCCCGCGGAGCGCGGGAGCCGTAGCCAGCGGGGACCGGGCCGACGCCGCTCAGATTGCCGCCCCGGCCGACCTGTGTCGACCACCTCGGCTCGGCCGGTCGGGCGCCGCCGAAGTGTTTGAACAGTCCGGGAGAAGCCGGGAGGGCAACCAAGAGATACCCGGTCGTGAATGGATGGAACGTGCTCGGACGGTTCCCCGAGGCGGACCTCCCCGATTACCCTCGCGAATCACGCCGGCCGCCCACCGTGGCGTCGGCACGAGATGTCAGCGCTGTCCCGGACCCCGACGGCCTGCTCGCAACGATGCGAAGCGCCGGGGGGACAATGAGTCGCGCCACACGAATCGTCACGATGTGGACCGGTCATCAGAAGGTGCGCGTCAGCGTGTACGGGGACGCTGATGCCGACCCTGACCTGGCCGTCCGACTCGAGGTCGCTCTGGCGCGGCTCCTGCACGCAGGGGCTGCGCACCTCGTCGTTCACATGGACCGGCTGACCGGTGACGACGTCGCGATCGTCGACCTGCTCGCGAACACCTGCCAGCGATTGTGGTTGCGGCGGGGTGTCATGGAGGTCGTCGGCATGCGGGAGCCCGGGTCGGGCTCGCGGAGTTCGGCCGAAGCGACGGACGAGGTTCGAGGCGTCCGTGGTGAGCCGTCGAGGGCGCTCGCATCCGACCTCGAACCCTGATCTCTCCTCTTCCGGCCGACGGTGCTCCACCTGGTTGAGGGCTGCCACTGACGCCGAATGATCGACACCTGGGGCGTGTGACTGAACCCCCACTCACCAGGCTGGGATCCGTGGGATCATTGAGTCTCAGCTCATCGGATAGCTGATCGATCGCGAGCCTCGATGGACGGCGTGTCCCGACCGCGATCAGAAATCCCGATCAAGGATGTGAACCCGCCTCGTGTGCGGAATCGTGATGGCGTACGGAACCATCGACCCGGAGAAGTGCGAGCGGATGCTCGCTCGTATCCACCACCGAGGACCGGATGACACCGGTCGGGTGCGGTTGGAGAGCGCGTGGTTGGGCCACCAGCGTCTGTCGATCATGGATGTGACGGGCGGGAAGCAGCCGATCGCCGATGACACGGGTTCGGCGTATGTGGTCGGCAACGGCGAGATCTACAACCATGAGGACATCCGGGATGTGCTCTCGGAGGTCCGTTTCGCCACGGACTCGGACACGGAGTCGGCGTTCCGGTTGGTGCTGCGTGATGGTTCGGCGGCGTTGTACGAGGTGCGGGGCATGTTCGCGTTGGCGATGGCCCATACCGATGGGCGCGGTGCGGTGGCGCGGGATCCGATCGGGATCAAGCCGTTGTACTGGGCGCGCCTCGGTGAGACGACGATCTTCGCGAGCGAGCTGCGCGCGTTCGACCCGGAGGACCAGCCGTTGGTGGAGGCGTTCCCGCCCGGGCACGTGTGGACCCCGGGCATCGCCGGTCACGACGTCGCCGAGGGTGCGATGGTCCGGTTCGCCGACGCGGTGCCGGTGGAGGTGCGCCCGGCGCGGCTGGCGCCGGACAAGCAGTGGACCGAGGAGGATCTCGGGCACATCCGTGATGTGCTCTCGGACTCGATCCGCCGGCACATGATGAGCGATGTCCCGGTGGGGGTGTTCCTCTCCGGGGGTCTGGATTCGGCGATCGTGGCGGCGATCGCGGCGAAGGTCGCGGGGGAGAAGGGGGAGCGGCTGCCGACGTTCGCGGTCGGTACGGAGGGCTCGGGGGATCTGCTGGCGGCCCGGGCGGTCGCGGAGTATCTGGGGACCGAGCACCACGAGATCGTGCCGACCGCGCAGGACCTGGAGTCCGCGCTGGACGAGGCCGTGACGGTGATCGAGCATTTCGACCCGGCGCTGGTGCGGTCCGCGGTGCCGAATCTGTTGCTGGCCCGCGAGGCGGTGAAGCACGTGAAGGTGGTGCTGACCGGGGAGGGCGCCGATGAGCTGTTCGCGGGCTATGAGTACGTGCACGCCGAGGAGTTCTCGACCCCGGACACGCTGCAGGCCGAGCTGGTGCGCTCGATCGAGGGCCTGCACGAGCTGAACCTGCAGCGCTGTGACCGGGCGACGATGAACTACGGGCTCGAGGCGCGGGTGCCGTTCCTCGACGCCGCGGTGATGCGCGAGATGCTGGCGCTGCCCGCGGAGTGGAAGCTCAAGATTCACGAGCGGACCGAGAAGCAGCTGCTGCGTGAGGCGTTCGACGGGATGGTGCCCTACGACATCATCTGGCGCGGCAAGGAGCAGTTCGGTGACGGCTCCGGCGCCGGCGACGTGCTCGCCAAGCTGGTGGAGAAGGAGAAGGCCAAGGAGGACGCGCAGGACGCGGAGCCCCCGACCGTCGAGCACGGCTGGGAGCTGCGCAGCGACGAGGAGATCGCCTACTACCGGACCTGGCACCGGACGTTCTCCGGCGTCCGCCCCAACGCCACCCTCGGCGCCTTCGCCACCGCGTAGTACGTCCGGCGAACCACGCCCGCGATCACCGCTCGGCGTCCCCGGAGCCGTCGTCGGACGGCGGCTCCGGTGCCCGACGGCCCGGTAGCCCCCGAACGGGGACGTCGGGCGCGTCGGGCTCGGCCTCGCGGGCAGCGGACGCGCCGTACCGGGCAGCGAGGGGAGCGGCACTGGCGCCGTGCGCGACGACGCTCAGCAGCACGGTCACCGCGATGGCGGCCACGGCATGATCGGCGCCCGGACCGAGCTCCTCCAGCGCGAGCAGGGCGAACACGAGCGAGGCGAGACCCCGTGGGCCGAACCAGCCCACGAACAGCACCGTGGCCCGGTCGACCCCGGCACCGATGAGGGCGAGCGCGACCGGGAGCATGCGGACCAGGGTCAGGCTCAGCACGGCGTAGAGCACCACGGCCAGGTCGAGGCCCTCGAGCATGATCGGTACGGCGACGGCCCCGAACGCCAGCCACACGAGCAGGGAGACCAGACCGCTCGCCTGCTCCAGGAAGCCCACCTCCGCGGGCCCTCGCGGGCCCGCGGCGGCCGCGAACGCCAGCCCGCCGCAGAACGCGGCGACGAAGCCGTTCCCGTGAGCGAGGAGTGCGCCGGCGTAGGCGCCGAGAGCGAGGGCGAGGACCGCGATGCCGATGAACCCCTCGGCAGCCCATCCCGCGCGACGCGCCCACCGCAGCAGGCCACCTCCCCCCGCGCCCACCGCGACGCCGACGACCACCCCGATCGCCAGCTCGAGCACCGCCTGACCCGGGCCGACACCACCCAGTCCCTCGACCGAGGCCGCCCCGGCGATCGCGAGGACGACGACGGGGGTGGCGATCCCGTCGTTGAGGCCGCTCTCCACGGTGATCAGCCGGCGTATCCGGGACGGCACCGCCCTGTTCGTCACCACCGGAACACCCAGCGCCGCATCGGTCGGCGCCAATGCCGCGGCGACGAGCAGGGCGAGCCAGAGGTCGAGCCCGGGGAGGAGCCAGACCGCGACGGCCCACCCCAGCAGGATCGTGAGGGGGAGACCGAAGCCGAGCAGCCGGACACAGCGGCCGAGGTCGTACCGGAGGTCGGAGACACGGATGCGAGCAGCATCGGAGAAGAGGACCCACACGAGGGTCACCTCCACCAGCGGCTTGAGGTTCTCCGGCGCCGACGGCATGTCGATCGTCCCCAGCGCCGCAAGGGCCACGCCGACCGCCACGAAGACGATCGGCGCGGTGAGGTCGGCCCGTTCGAGCCGGGCCGAGACGATCCCCCACACGAAGACCGCCGCGGCGATCACGGCCACCGCCGAAACGTCCATGCCGGCCTCCGTCAGCTGTGTGCCCTCGCGGCGCGGCCCGAGCCGGAGGGCGCCTCGCGGAGAGCGCCACCCCCGCGTCCGGCCGACCTCGCGCCCCAGGCTCCGACCCGGACCGGCCGCGCACGTCACCCACCGGGGGTGATCTCAGCGGCCCCGACGTGATGCGCGACGCCTGCTCCGGCCGTCAGGTAGGGGGCGGGAGCACCCGCTTGGTGGTGCGCCGGTAGGCCCAGACGAAGACGAGCGCGGACAGCACCGAGAGCGGCGTGCCCATCGCGACCCGCGCGATGCCGAGAGCGGTGGTCGTGTCGGCGAGGTAGAGCCACTGCTGCACGACGAAGCGGGCCCCGAAGGTGGCGGCGGTGGCCAGGGTGGCGACGTCGTGGGCCCGCAGGGAGGGTCCGTCGGCCCGCCAGTCGTAGCGTCGCCCGTGCGCGAGGCTCCACGCCGTGCCGGTCAGGGGACGGCGGAGGATCACCGAGCCGAAGAACACGACGAAGCCCGCGAACGAGATCCAGATGCCGATCGCGAAGAAGTCCTTCGCCGAGCCCGTCCACGCCACGATCGCCGCGGCCACCGCGACGCCGACCAGGCTCCCGACGGCGAGGGGGAAGCGCTCGCCACGCACCAGGCGGAACACGGTGAGCGCCAGCCCGGTCGCGAGCGCGATGCCGATCGTCATCGGGAGCGGCAGGAACACGTTCGCCGTGACGAAGACGAGCACCGGGATCGTCGAGTAGACGAACCCGTGGACCCCGCCCATCTGCTCGAGGACCGACGGTGCGGGCGAGGCCCCAGGGGCGGCGACGGGAGCCGTCGGCGGCTCGCGATCGCGCTCTTCGTCGTGCCGGCGCTCGGTCGTGCTCATCGGATCCTCCCCGGTGGTCGTGGACACCGGACAGCTGACTCCGTGCCGTTGCGGCACCCTCAAGCCGTGGTGACCGGCCTCACCGTTCGTCGAGGCGGCCGACGCGGAGGCGGGGGCCCGGTGCCGTTGACCCACGAGGTGGTCCGAGGAGCTGATGTGAAGTAGACATCGACGACGAAACGGAGCGGGAGGGTCGGATGGCCTGGAGCACCCGGGAGATCGCCGATCTGGCGGGGACCAGCCTGCGCTCGGTGCGGCACTACCACGAGGTCGGTCTGCTTCCGGAGCCCGAGCGTCACTCCAACGGCTACAAGCAGTACGGGGTCGCGCACCTCATGCGCCTGCTGCGGATCAAGCGGCTGGTCGATCTCGGCTTCTCGCTGGCCCAGATCTCCGACCTCGGGGAGCACGACGAGCACCCCGAGGAGGCGCTGCGGGCGCTCGACGTCGAGCTCGCCGCTCAGATCGAGAGGCTCGAGAAGCTGCGCTCCGAGATCGCCGCCATCCTGGAGCGGGGCCTCGCGACCGACCTGCCCGTCGAGTTCGCGGACGTGCCGCAGGCGTCGTTGACCGAGGCCGACCGCAGCATCGCCTCGGTGATGGGTCGGCTGCTGGGGGAGGAGGAACGGGCGACCTACGCCGAGCTGTTCACCGACGCGGCGCGCGTGTCGGGCGACGACGACTTCGACGTCCTGACCCCCGACGCCGACGAGGCGACCCGGCAGGAGCTCGCCGAACGCATGGTCGTGGGTCTGCAGCGACTGCAGGAGCAGTTCTCCGGGATCGATTCCCTCGGGACGCAGAGCCCGCTCGGTCCGCAGCGCTACCGCGCGATGTTGGGGGAGGCGATGAAGGACATCTACAACCCCGCCCAGCTCGACGTCCTCCTCCGGTTGCGCGCGCTGCACCACGCCCGTCAGCAGGAGCGCCCCGGCACCGCCGGGTGATGAGTGACCGTTCGGGTCACGGTGGCCGAAAGGCCACGGCGGTCTGTCGGGCGATGATCCGCGCCGCTCCTCCGAGGTGATGCCGGGCTCCGGGTGTGGGCTTCCCCCGCACGAGCGGCTCCTCGTGCGGGAGAAGCCCACCCGTCAGTTCCCGCTGCCGGTCCCGTCGGTCCCGCTCCCGGAGTCGGTGTCCGAACTGGTGTCGGTCTCGGGGTCGCCGGTCCGGGGCGAGCGAGGCTCGGACGGCTGGTCGATCGGCGTGGCGTCGGTCGTCGGCGTACGCGGCACGGGGCCGTCGCCGTCCGTCGGCGCGTCGGGGCCGGCGGTCGGGCGGTCCGGACCGCCCGTGCCGGTGGACGGCGGAGGCACGTTCGTCCCGTTCGGCTGGACCTTCCCGCCGCCCGGGATCGTGGTCTCCCGTCGCTCGGTGCCGTCCGGATTGAGCAACCGCCCCGAGGCGTCGATCACCGCTCCGTTCTCGTACCGACCCGTCAGCACCGGCCCCGGGGCGTCCGGTGTTGCTGATCACCTGGACGGTGTCGTACCTACCCCGCGGGTCAGCGGTGATCACGGTGATCGAGCCGTCGTAGCTGCGCTTGACGACCAGTCCCGGCGGAAGAGGGGTCCTGGGGCCCCCACGGGTCTGCACCGTCCCGTCGGGCAGGACGATGATCAGCGTCCGGTCGGGGCCCCCGAAGTCCAGGACGGCGCGCTTCGTGCCGTGCCGGTTGACGACGGTGCCGTCGGGGTTGCGGTACCCGCCGTCGGGCAGTGGGGTGCTGCCGCCCGGGGGCGTCGGAGGGTGACGATCGCGCCGGTCGGGGTCTGGATGCGCCCGTCGGAGAGGGTGATCGACCCGTCGTCGTTGAACGTTCCGGTCAGCGGCGGCGGGGTGATCGGCCCCGGGGTACCGCCGGTGTCACCACCGGTCGTGCCGTCGCCGATGCCGCCGTCGATGTCGGTGGGAATCGGGGTGGGGCCGGAGCCGGTGGTGTCAGGCCTGCCCGGACGGGTGATCGGCCGGCCGGTGCGCGGGTGGTGGACCGTGTGGGTCGCGAGGGGCGCCGCCGTCGGGGCGACCATCGTGACCGCCGGGTCGGAGGTCTGCCCGGGGGCCAGCGGGTTGCCCGAGAAGCACTTCACCGTGGGCTGGCCGTAGCTGTTGACGAGCACGGCCGTACCCGCCGCCAGTACCGCCGGGGTCGCGACGAGAGTTCCGTCGCGGTAGCCCTAATCGACCACCGCGGTGGGCGAGCGGAGCACCACCGGGCTCAGGCTTCGTGTGTAGGCCGGCAGCTGGTCCGGGCTGATGCGCTGCACTTCGGCCCATGCGGCGGCCCTGGCCGGGTCGGCCTGGAGCTGCCGCAGCAGCGCTGCGCCGTCACACGCCGGAGCCGCCGGGTCCGCGGCGTACATCTGCGGGCTGTCTGGAACTCGATCTCCGGGCCGGAGTCCAGCCGTGCGAGCGCGGTGGCCGTGCCGGCGGCGATGGCGAGCGCGACCGCCGCCGCGGCGAGCTTCACCCCTCGCGAGCGGCCCGGCGGCGCGGTACCCGGGTGTCGAGAACGAGCGTGTCGGCGGAGGTCCCGGCTGCGGGTTCGCGCCGTGCGGGGGCACGGGGGTACGGGGGTACGGGTGACGGGCCGGTCGGTGTAGGTCATGCCCTGAACGGTGCGGCCCGACCGGCCATCACCTCATCGGTGCCCGATCCCCACGTTTCCGCGGCGGCTCCCTACCCGTCGGCGCGGTCGGCCAGCGCGCCCGGACGCAGCAGGGGCGTCGGCGAGGTGATCAGCCCGGCGCCGCTCGGGGGGAGGCCGGGTCAGGCGCCGGGTACCGAGCCGGGCGGGAGGAACTCGACGTCGTGGAGCGCGGACTGCCGCACGACCTCGGCGGGGTCGGAGAGGTCGTGCAGCTGGTCGAACAGGTGGGCCAGCTTCCCGGTCGGACTCACCCAGAACAGGGCTCGGGAGTCGGCCTCGGTGCGGTTGTAGTAGGCGTGCGGGAGGCCGCGCGGCATCAGCACCGTGTCTCCGGGGCCCGCCTTCTCCCACTGTCCGTCGAGGTAGAGCGTGAAGACCCCCTCCAGGACGTGGATGTGCTCGTCCTGGGTGGGGTGGACGTGGGGCGGCACGCCGGTGCCGGGCGGGTCGAGGGTCTCGAAGGCGAAGCTGGACTCGCTGACGGCCCGCGCCCAGTAGGTGTGGCCGAGCACGTTCCACACCCGCCCGTGCTGACCCTCCCCGGCGCGCACGATGCCCTTGGGTAGGGGGCCCAGCACGATCTCGTCACCGTCGAACATGGCCGGACCGTAGTGCCCGGACCGCATCGGTCACCAGATGCTCGTCGTGCTCCACGGAGGCGGTGGGCATCGGCGATGCTGTGGGCGTGGAGTACGTGTCCAGAGCGCCGCGACCGCCGCTGGACGGGCTGATCGACGACATCTACTACCTGGAGGGTGCGCCGCCCTACGCCCTGCTGACGCTTCCGCCCGCGCCCGCGGCATTGCTCATCGTCAACGTCGGGGCGCCGTTCCGCGTCCGCGGCGGCACCGAGATCGCGACGACCGAGTACGCCGACGGCTGCGTGGTCACCACGCCCACCCAGGCGTGGGAGTTCGGCTACCCACCTCGGACCCGGTCCGTCGGCGTGCACTTCAAGCCGTGGGGGCTGGCGCCGTTCCTGCCGATGCCCGCGACCGAGCTGTGTGACCGGCCGGTGACGGTGGAGCAGGCGTGGGGCCGGCCCGCCACTGCTGCGCTGCGAGACCGGCTGGCCACAGCGGACGGACCGCCCGAGATGCTGACGCTGCTCGAGGAGGAGCTCGTCCGACGGCTGCGCGAGGCCGCCGGCCTGGGACTGGTCCGACGAACGAGCAGTGTCATCGCGGCGGCCCGCGGAGCGGTGGCGGTCGGCGACCTGAGCGTGGCAGCCGGCGTCAGCAGCACTCATCTGGCACAGCGGTTCAAGGAGCTCATCGGCATCACGCCGAAGCGGCTGGCCCGCACCCACCGCTTCGCCGCCATGGTGTTCGCGATAGACCCCGCCGGACCGATCGACTGGGGCGACCTCGCCGGCAGCGCCGGCTACTTCGACCAGGCCCACTTCGGCCACGAGTTCCGGGCGTTCACCGGGCTCACACCAACCCGGTACGTCGAAGTCCGGCGGCGGTTCCTTCGTGAACATCCCGGCCACGCGTTCGGCGGCTGGCCACTGCCGGCCGATTGATTTCTTACAAGAACGACAGCTCGGGACCCACTAATTTCGGGCACCCCGAGCAGAGGAGGGCCCTGTGGGCAAGGTGGTCATGTACGCCTCGGTGTCGGTGGACGGCTTCGTCGCGGACGAGAACGACCAGCCCGGACCGCTGTTCGACTGGTTGACCAGTGGTGACGTCCCGTTGGACGAGAGCGGCGTCGTGAAGGTGTCGCAGACGTCCTACGACTACACCCGGCCGTACTGGAACCAGATCGGGGCGACGATCGCCGGGCGCCATGTCTTCGACATCACGGACGGCTGGGACGGGCAGCCTCCCGGCGGGATCGACCACGTGGTCGTCGTGACGCACCGGCCGAAGCCCGAGGGCTGGGACCCCGAGGCGCCGTTCCACTTCGTCGACGGCGTCGGGGCAGCCGTGGCCACGGCGCAGGAGCTTGCGGGTGACCGCGTGGTCGAGGTCGCCGCCGGTGACGTCGGTGGCCAAGCGCTCGCCGCGGGTCTGGTCGACGAGGTGCGCATGGACGTCGTCCCCGTCGTGTTCGGGTCCGGCAAGCGCTACTTCGGGTCGGTCAACGTGCAGCATCTGTTGGAGGAGCCCGACGTGGTGATCCAGGGAAACCGGGTGCTTCACCTGCGCTATCAGGTGCGCCGCTGAGGGGCGGGCCGGTCGTGGCGCCGGTGGTCACCGACGACGGGCTGCTCGGCGCCGGGTAGGCCCCCTCTTCGCGGGGGTGGGGGCGCCCGGCGGCGGGTCATCCCGACGGCGGGGGGTGCGGGAACTGTTGGCCGTGCGTCCGCGAATGATGCCGATGAACTCTTCCATCAGCTCGGTGTTGTCCGCGTCCGGCCAGGTGAGGACGACGCTGGACTGCGGCGCGTCGGTCACCGGTCGGTGGGCGAGGTCCCGGCGATGGTGCAGGCGAGCCAGTGACTGGGGGAGGACCAGCAGGCCGACGCCTGCGGCGACGAGCTCGATCGCCTCGGCCGTGGTCGTGGTCTCGAACGCCGGGGCGTGGCCCGGGAGGTCGCCGGGCCAGGGGAGGGTGTCGTCCTGTGTCCGGAGAACGATCTCGTCGGCCAGATCGTCGAGCCCTGCCTCGTCGACCGCCGTGAGCACGTGCCCTTTCGGCACGACGGCCACGGTGGTCTCGGTGTAGAGCGGGATCGCGTGCAGCCCGGCCCGGTCGATCGGCAGCCGGACCACGCCGGCGTCCACCGCGCCGTCCCGGATCCGGTCCACCACCTCGTCCGTGGTCGCGCCGACGAGCTCGAGGGGGACGTCGGGGCGACGCTCGGCCCAGATCCGCGCCCACTTGCCCGGCGTGGCCCCCGCTACGTAACCGAGCCGGAAGGACGCGGTCTCGCCCGGCTCGGTCACGGGCTCAGGCTAGCGACCGGCCGGGCCCGATAATCTGGACCGATGACGCGGCAGAGGGCGACGCAGACGATGAAGCCCGCGACGGCGGCGAAGAAGCTGGGCGTGCACCTCGACGCGACGCCCGCCGAGTTCCGCGACGGCGTGGTTTCCCGCGACGAGCTCGACGCCCTCCAGGCCGACCCGCCCGCGTGGCTGCGCGAGCTGCGTCGCGACGGCCCGCACCCACGCCCCGTCGTCGCGGACCGGCTCGGTGTGTCGATCTCCGGTCTGGCCCGGGCCGAGATCACCGAGCCCCTGACCACCGCCCAGATCACGGCGCTCAAGGAAGAGCAGCCGGAGTGGCTGCTCCGCGAGCGCAGCCTCCGCGACGAGGTGCAGCGCGAGGAGGCCCGACTGCGTGCCGAGCGGTCGGGCGACGGGAGCACCCGGTCGTAGACCGGCGACCGTCTCCCGGGCGCCGGCGTGCGTCAGATTCTGGGCGAAACCACCGTCGACGGCGACGTCGGACCCGTTGACGAAGCTGGATGCGTCGGAGGCGAGGAAGACGGCCGCCGCGGCGATCTCGTCGGGCTCGGCGAGTCGACCGAGGGGGACCGAGGCCTCGGCGGCGGCGAGCTCGTCGGCGGGGACGAGGTCGAGCAGGCCCTGGGTGCGGGTGCCGCCGGGTGAGAGCACGTTGATCCGGAACTGACGGGCGCCGGCGCTGTGGGCGAATCCGCGGACCAGGTTGCGGATCGCGGCCTTGGTCGCCCCGTAGACGGGCAGGAACGGTTCGGGTCGTGACGCGGCCGTCGATCCGGTGAGGATGATCGACGCCCCGGGCGAGAGCAGCGGCAACGCCTTCTGCACGGTGAACAGCGAGCCCTTGACGTTGGTGGTGAACATGGCGTCGAACTGGTCCTCGGTGATCTCACCCAGCGGGGCCGCGATCCCGATCCCGGCGTTGGCGACCAGGACATCGATCCGACCCGCCTGCTGGGCCACCGTCGCGTAGAGGGTGTCGAGCTCCTCGAGCCGGCCCACGTCGCAGCGGATCCCGGTGACCTCGGGGCCGAGTTCGGCCTCGACCTCGTCGAGCTGTTTCTGGCGACGGCCGGTGACGAACACCCGTGCGCCCTCGGCGCGGTAGGCCCGCGCGATGGCCAACCCGATACCCGCGTTCGCCCCGGTCACGACCGCGACCTTGCCCTTCAGCACGCCCATGACCGCTTCCCCGCTCCAATTATTGACTGATCAGTCCAGAAGACACGATGTGGACTGATCGGTCAACAACGAGGCGACGTTCGTGGTGCAGGCCACTCCGTGGCGCTCAGTGCGCAGGCAGCAGGCGATCGAGCAGGGTCTCGGCCATGGTCGACAAGGTCGCCGGGTCCTGCCCGGTCCGACCGAGCACGAGCAGTCCGAGCTGGCCGGCCAGGACGGCGCGGGCGGTGTCGCCCGGATCGATGTGGGGTGCGACGTCGCCCTCGCGCTGGGCTCGTTCGACGGCCTCGGCCAGCACCGCAGTGGTCGCGGCGTAGCTGCGCCGGGCTTCCGCGGCCACCTCGGCAGTGCTCGCCGAGAGCTCCATCGCGGTGTTGGCGAGGAGGCAGCCCCGCCGTGCCTGCTCGCCGCTCGGATCGCGCACGGGCCCGATCACGAAGTCGCGGATCACGTCGACCCCGCGGTCGGCATGCTCGAGCCACGTGCGCAGCATCCGGTCGTTGGCCTGGTCGTACTCGCGCAGCACGCGCAGGAACAGGTGCTGCTTGTCCCCGAACGCCCCGTAGAGACTCCCCTTCCCGAGGCCGCTGGCCGCGAGGAGGTCGTCGAGTGACGTGCCCGCGTAGCCGTTGTCCCAGAACGCCGCCTGCACCGCGGACAGCACCCGTTCCTCGTCGAACTGGCGTGGACGCGGCACCGGCGCACAGTACCTCGTTATGGACCGATCAGTCCACGACCGTGGCCGTGACGACCCGCCGCATCCGGCGTGACGATCAAGCCGGTCCTGGTCTTCGGAGCCGCGATCGAGAGCAGCGAACCGGGCCGGCCTCAACCCGCTCTCAGGGAGTCCGACGGCGAGACCTCGAGACCGTGGCCGTCGGGTGCTTCGGCGACCGCGGAGCGGATCAGGGTCAGGATCGCGTCGCGCATCCGCCCCGAGATCCGGTCGGTGTCCACGGGCAGCGAATGTGCCAGCTCCGCCCCTGGGCGACCGACGTCGAGACCGAGGGATCGGGCGGCGGCGAGGACGACGGTCGTCGTGTCGACCTCCAGGACCCGGGCGATGACCGCGAGCGACCCGGGCTCCGGGAACTTCCGCTGCGGGCCGCCGGAGCCCAACTGCTGCCATCGTCCGCGGGTCAGGGCGCGGTCGGACGCACGCTCCAGGTCGGTGTAGGACCATCTGCGCTCGTCCATGCCGGCTCGGATGAGTTCGTCGAGGCCAGGGCCAGACCGGTCATCCCTGGCCGGACGATCATCCGGCACGGCGCATCTCACGCACGGGTCGGAGACCTGGCTCGGGTCCTCAGGTGACCGCCTCCTGCTCCGGCGATCAGCTCGGGTCACGGAACGGCCTGGTGGTGCAGGCGGGCGATGGTGACCTCGATGTCGTCGAGCTCGTCGAGGTCGAACCGGAGGCGTGTTCGATCCGCCGCGCAGAGGGCGTCCAGACCGTCGAACGGGCCGTGGGCGTCGGTCTCGCCGGTCTGCGCGTCGCGGACCAGGACGATGTAGCCGTCGCAGGTGTCGAGCTCGGCGAGCCGCTCGATCAGCCGGTCCTTGAGGTGCTCGGGATGGTCGTGCATGACATGACTCCCGTCATCGGGGTCGCATGGTGCTGCGGGGCTGAGCTGCGCGAGGGGTCGTGGCGATCGACGCTCCACGAGCCGGCCGGTCGGCCGGTGATGCCGGCACGTCGGGACTCCTCGGGCAGCAGAGCAACCGATGGCTGCGCGTCTCGGTCGGCGGTCGACCGAACGCGGAGGAGGAGTCGTCGGGGGTGGCAGACGCCCCCGGTGTGCCGGCTCCGGGGCCACGATGTGGCCCCTGGCAGCTGGTGATGTCCTCGACGAGGACTATGTGCAGATAGTAACCATACTTGTCGACGAGACTGGGCCGGAAGACGAATAAGTCACCTATTCAGCCCAATACCGGCGAAAATCCGCCTACTCAGAGTCCTCAGTGGTCGTACGAGCAGTGCTCCGTCAGCCGTGCGAAGCGTCGAGGGGCTGGGCGGGGAGAGGCTTGTGCTCGCCGCGCAGGACGCGGCGCCGCGCCGTCAGATCGTCGAACTCCATGTAGACGTTCTGGAGATGACGGGCGCCGCTGGCGGGGTCGTAGGCCAGCCGGCCGTGCAGCACGCGGTGAGCGTGCACGGTGAGGAGGTCACCGTCGGCAGACTTGAAGGTGGCACGGTAGCGGCCGGAGTCGATGATGCGGCCGAGGGTCCGATAGGCGGCGTAGAAGGCCTCGACCTGGTCGAACGGGGCGCGCAGCGGTTGGGCGAGCTGGTTCGAGAAGCGGCACAGTCGCACGTCACCGGACGGGTCGAGCTCGATCATCGGGGCCTCGGCGGCGGTGTCCTCGTGCTCGCTGAACATCTGGAAGGGCACCGGGACACGGGCCAGGACGGCGAAGTGCTCGGGGTGGGTGCGGCGCAGTTCGGCGAGCGCGGCCCAGCCGTCGACGAGATTCGATTCCCCTCCCGTGGTCCGGTTGGCCCGGAAGTGCAGCAGCTGGATCGAGGGCGGCCACGCGTAGCTGGGGAAGTCGGTGTGGGGCTTCAGCTCGCCCGAGGTGTGCGCGACGTTGTAACCGCCGGGATCGAGTCGCACGTTGTGCACCCGCTCGAACGCGAGCTCGCGGACAGGTCCGAAGATCTCGGCGAACCGCTCGACCTCGCCGTCGAGGGACGGGACCCCGGTCACGATCACGGCGCCGAACTCGCGGAGGGCGTCGAGGTAGGCCAGCTGTCCGGTCGTGGTGCCGACCACCTCGGTGTGGCCGACGCGCGGTGGTCCCGAGGCGTTCTCGTCCCACAGCGTCGGGGTGAACCGGCGAGCCCGGCGGGTGGGCTCGTCGGAGTAGTCGTGACGGCGCAACCAGGCCGGTGCGTAGGTGCAGGCACGCCCGTCGTTCCAGATGACGTCCAACCCCAGCTCCGGGTCGTAGACCACCGAGACCGGTGCGACGGCCTCACGGATGTCGGCGGTGAACAGCTTGCGCTCGCTGCTCTGGGCCACCCTGTCCTCGGAGGCCCAACTGTTGTCCCGCAGCCACACGTAGTGGAAGCGGCGCACCATCCCGTCGAGCACCACCGTGAGGTGGGATGAGAAGAGTCGGACATCGCCCTCGACGAGCGACGGGTCCGCGGGGCGATTCCGGGCCTCGGTCACAACGGGGTCCTCTCGAGGGGGATTCGAGGTCCCACCCGTGCGACGGTGACACCAGGAGCGCAATACCGCATTATTATCATGCGCTCTGGGTCACCCCTTGTCTCCCAGGACGGGCGATTCGGAGGGGCTGATGCGCGCGATGTCGAAGGTGAACGGGGTCCCCGTCCGGCCCGTGGCCACCGAGGCCACGTGGTTGGGCCGGCGGCACGTCTTCGGCGCTGCCGTCGTCGTCGCGCTCGGCCTGTTCGGCACCGGGGCGATCCTGCTCACGGTGAGCTGGACCGGCGTCCGGGAGAAGTTGCTGGTCAGCAACTGGTTGTTCCTGGTGAGCGGGTCGGCCGCGGCCTTGTGCTGCCTGTACACCGCGTGGAGGACCACGGGAGCCCTGCGACGGGCGTGGGCGCTCTTCGCCGCCATGGGTGCGGCGTGGACGATCGGCAACGTCGTCTGGTTCGTCCAGAGCCTCCAACCCGTGAAACCGTTCCCGACCGTCAGCGACCTGTTCTTCGTGGTCGCGCTCGTCCTGGCGGCTGCCGGCCTGCTGCGGTTCCCGGCCGGGAGGCGGGTCAAGAACGACCGTGTGCGGTTGCTCCTCGACGGCGTCTTGATCGGGTGCTCGGTGCTGTTCCTGAGCAGTGTCCTGGTCCTCGAGGAGATGTCCGCCCGCCTGGGTCCGGGGCTCGGCGCCCTCGTGCTCGCCGTGTACCCCCTGGGTGACGTGCTGCTGGCCAGCCTCGCCCTGCTGCTCCTGACCCGGACCCCGGGTGGCCGGCGGGCGGACCTGGTGCTCCTGGCGTGCGGGCTCCTGGTCTACGCGGTCGAGGACACGGCCTACGCCCTGCTGCAGGCCCGCGGCGAGTTCCACACGGGGACGCCGTTCGACCTGGGGTGGATCGGGGGCTACCTCCTGATCGCGCTCGCCGCCCTGACGTTCTCGGCCCGGGCGCCGGGTACCGGCGCCCTGCGCCCGGCCGCCGACAGCCGTCTCGGGGACGTGCTGGTCAACCTCGTCGTGGGCCTGGCGGTGGTCGCCGGCGTCTGGACGGGCGTCGGGCACTGGCTCGACATCGTGCTCGGTGTGGTCCTGCTGGCGATCTTCGGCGTGCGTCAGGGCGTGCTCTCGGGGGACAACCTCGCGTTGCGGCGGGATCTCGCGCACCTCGCCGAGACCGATCCCCTGACGGGTCTGCCGAATCGCCGGCGTCTGGCACGGGATCTCGACCGCCTTCAGCTGCTCGCGGTGCGCCACCGCATGACGCTCTCGCTCTCGGTGGTGGACCTCGATCACTTCAAGCGAATCAACGATCGCCACGGCCACGGGGTCGGCGACGAGGTTCTCCGCCGGGTGGCCGCCCACCTCCAGGAGGCGTTCCGCGGCGAAGACGTGGTCGCGCGGATCGGCGGTGAGGAGTTCGTGGTGGCGATGCTGGGCACGGGCCGGGAGGACGCGGTCGCGCGCCTGGCCGGTGTGCTCCGGGCCTTCGCTGAAACTCCCCAGGAGGTGGACGGGAATCGCCTGAGCGTGGGGGCCAGCGCCGGCGTGGCCGAGCAGGGCCCCGACGGCACGGACTTCGAGGAGCTCTACCGCGCCGCCGACGACGCCCTCCGAGTGGCGAAGGTCAGCGGCCGCGGGCGCGTCGTCGCGGCCGGCGCCGCGCCGCCGGTGGGAGTCGGTCCGGACCTCGCCCATGCCGCTGCCGACGACGCTCGCGGTGAGCCCGCCTCGACCTGATCGCCGTGGGCTGACCATCCCTCGAGCGCCGAGTTCGGGGCGGAACGCCATCACGTCCGGGAGGGGCACCGCCGGGTTCGAGGCCTCGTGCCTGCGGTGTTCCGAGGGCGTCGCCGCTCTCGAGTCCGTTCAGGCGTGGGCCTTGGCCTTCCGCCGCCACTGCGTGAGGGGGCGCTCGGTGTAGCCGTTGGGCTCGGTCCCGCCGGTGAAGACCAGCTCGAGGGCGGCCTGGAACGACTCGCTGTGGTCGAGGTCGGGCGCCATCGGCGGGTATCCGGCCTGGCCCTCGTTCTGCTCGTCGACCAGTGCGGCCATGCGCGCGAACGTCTCGCGCACGGTCTCGGCGTCGACGACGCCGTGCTCGAGCCAGTTCGCGATGAGCTGGCTGGAGATCCGCAGGGTTGCGCGGTCCTCCATCAGCCCGACCCCGTCGAGGTCGGGCACCGTCGAGCAACCGATGCCCATCCCCACCCAGCGCACGACGTAGCCGAGGATCGACTGGGCGTTGGTCTCCAGCTCCCGGCGCACGTCCTCGTCCGACAGGGTGCCCGGGTCGGCGAGCGGGAGCTCCAGCAGGAGGCGGCGGTCGGCCGTGTCCCGCTTCGAGAGCTCCTCCTGGACGGCGTGCACGTCGATGCGCAGGTAGTGCAGCGCGTGCAGCGTCGCGGCGGTCGGCGACGGCACCCAGGCCGTGTTCGCGCCCGCCTTCGGGTGCCCGATCTTCTGCTCGAGCATCTCCGCCATCGCGGCGGGCTTGGCCCACATCCCCTTGCCGACCTGCGCGTGGTGCTCGAAGCCGGCCGCCAGTGCGACGTCGACGTTGCGGTCCTCGTAGGTCTGCAGCCAGACCGTCGACTTCATGTCGCCCTTGCGCAGCACCGGTCCGGCGGCGAAGCAGGTGTGGATCTCGTCGCCGGTCCGGTCGAGGAACCCGGTGTTGACGAAGATGACGCGGTTCGAGGCCGCGCCGATGCAGGCCGACAGGTTGACCGTCGTCCGCTTCTCCTCGTCCATGATGCCGATCTTGAGCGTGTTCGTGTCGAGGCCGAGGACCTCCTCGATCGCCGCGAACAGCTCGACGGTGAGCGCGACCTCCTCCGGCCCGTGCTGCTTGGGCTTGACGATGTAGAGGCTCCCGGCGCGGGAGTTGGTGTGCGGTCCGAGCCCGCGCAGGTCGTACAGGCCGGCGACGGCGCACACGAGCGCGTCGAGCACGCCCTCGTTGGTCTCCTGACCGTCCGCGGTGAGCACCGCGTTCGTGGTCATGTGGTGTCCGCAGGTGCGGACCAGCATCAGCGAGCGACCCGGCAGCGTCAGCTCCGAGCCGTCGGCGGCGGTGTACTCGCGGTCCGGGTTGACCCGCCGGGTGACGGTCTCGCCGCCCTTCGAGAACTCCGAGGTCAGATCGCCGGTCATCAGACCGAGCCACGTGCGGTAGGCCAGGACCTTGTCCTCGCCGTCGACCGTCGCGACCGAGTCCTCGAGGTCGACGATCGTGGTCACCGCGGACTCGAGCACGACGTCGCTGACGTCCGCGTGGTGCTGCGCGCCGACCTTGGTCGACGGGTCGAGCACCAGGTCGAGGTGCAGGCCGTGGCGGACGAGCAGCACATGACCCACACCGCCCTTGCCGCCCTCGGGGGTGGTGAACCCGGCGAACGCCGACGGGTCGGCGAGGCCGAGCGCGCCGTCCGCCGTGTCGGCGGCCAGCCCGTCGGTCGACGGGCGGTAGGCGGTGACGTCGGCGTGGCTCCCGCGCTCGAGCGGGAACAGCTCGTCGAGCAGCTCGTCGGCGGCCTCGATGACCTGGGCGCCGCGCTTCTCGTCGTAACCCTTCGCGAGCTCGTGGTCCTGGGGGAGCGCGTCGGTGCCGTAGAACGCGTCGAACAGCGAGCCCCACCGGGCGTTGGCGGCGTTGAGCGCGAAGCGGGCGTTCGTGGACGGCACCACCAGCTGCGGGCCGGGGACCTCGGCGATCTCCGGGTCGACCCGGTCGACGTCGATCGTCGGGACGCTCGACGGTTCCGGTGCCAGGTAGCCGAGATCGGTCAGCAGCTTCTCGTAGTCGTCCCGGGAGCTCGCGCCGTGCTCGGCGTGCCAGGCGTCGATCCTGCCCTGGAGATCGTCGCGCTCGGCCAGCGCCGTCGCGATCCGCGGCGTGAACCGCTCCTGCAGGCGGGCCAGGATCGACCAGAACTGCTCGCCGGTGAGCTCGACCTGCGCAAGCAGCTCGTCCTCGACGAACGCTCGCAGGTGCTCGTCGACCTGCAGCCCGGACCGCTCGGACGTCTCGGACACTGACGGACCGCCTCCTTCACCTGCTTGGACCCCTCGGGACTCACGACGACGACGTGACGCCGGCTGTCGTGCACTCGCGTTGTCTGAGGATGACCCGGGAGGGCCACCGTAAATCGTCGCGAGCGCGGGCGCAGACATGGTCGGCGACGGCGTCGACGTCACCGCACATGCTCGTCACGGGCGCGTTCTCGAGGAGTTGCGCCGTCGCGGAGATCGTGAGGTAGACGCCGAAGGCTCCGGCCGCGAGCACGATGATCGTCCGCCCGTGACGGCCGAACCAGGCGTTCACGGCCGCGACGGCCCGAAGAGTCGCGTCGGGCCGGACGGCATGGGCAACGACCGGGATTTCGACGATCAGCATGTAGACGGCGGCGACGAGAACGACGCTGAGGACGGTCACGACGATCCCGTCGTGGGCCTTGGCGATCGAGTGGAGAGCGGCGAGGTAGAGCGGCGACGGGGTGTACATCACGAGGCCGATCACCAGGAGTTCGATCAGTCCGAGTTCCTTGCGCTGCTCGGCGGCTTTCGGTCCTCGAGGCGGCCGGAACCAGACGTAGACCGCGGAAGCCAGCAGGAGGACGCCGATGCCGAGATCGATCCACGAGGGCACGGTGCGGTGCGGTCCGCGCTCGAGGTCGGTGCTCTGAAAGACGAACACCAGCGCGAAGCCGAAGCCCAGGGTCGCGATCGCGGCTCCGGCGATGAACACGAGAGCCCGTTGCCGAGGTCGTGCTTTGGCCAGCAGGAAGGACACGAACAGCAGCCCGGGGGGATACAGCGACGCCCCCAAGGGCCGCTGGAACCGCTTCGGTGAGCATCGGGCCGTCTCGCTTCCTGTGGCGGTCCCCGTGATCGGTGTCGTCGGGCTGGCGGTTCAGCGCGAAGGAGGGGCCGTGGTGTCCGGCGACTTCATGGACCAGAGAAGGGTCGTCATGTCCTTCGCGACGGCTGCCAGGTCTGCGTCTCCGTCGAGCCATTCTTCGTAGGCCAGGAGGAATATTTCTCTCCCGACGCGGGCAGCGAGTCGCGCACGGTGGGTGTCGACGCCCCGGGCCCGCAAGGTCTCGGCGAACTCGTCGGCCATCCTGGCGTTCTTGATGAGTTCTCGCTCCATCAGTTCCGGACTGGCCGCGATCACGGCGTACCGTCGCCGTTGGATGTCCCGCCCCCGGCCCGGCCAATCGAAGGTCGACAGCACCCTCACGACGACGTCGAGCGGGTCGACGACGTCGGGAGCTTCGGCAACCGCGCGAACAAGTTCCGATCGCAGCGTGTCCGCATCGGCGAACAGGACCTCGCGTTTGTCGGAGAAGTATCGGAAGAACGTGCGAGTGGTGACGCCGGAGCGCTCGGCGATCTGGACCACGCTGGTGTCGTCGAAGCCCTGCTCGCCGAACAGCTCCATGGCGGCCTGCTTCAGCCGTTCTTCGCTGCCGCCTTCCCAGCGAGGCACGGGAGAAGCGTACCTGTCCCCGCGTGATCCCGAGGCGGCCCGGCGACACCGCGCGCGGACGCCCTCGACCGCCACGGTGCCCGACAGGGCGGCGAGCGCGATCAGGGAAAGGAACAGCTGCGGGTGAAGTCCCATGACCTTCTGTTCGGTGGGTTCGAGCTCGAATTCCGGGTCGGAGGCCGAGGTGCCGGGCAGGAGCAGAGCCCCCCACATCCCCCACCAGGCCACCGAGGCGAGCGCTGCCGCCTGGCGGAGCCGGGCGTCGGCGTCGCCGCCGGGTTGGAACAGGATGCGGAGCCCGATGGCCGAGATGAGCGGTGATATCGCGATGTACTGGGCGTCGTGGAATTTCGCGTGGGGCGACCAGGCGGGGTTGCGGACATGTTGCCTGGCCGTGGGCCCGTGGGCATAGTCCACCACGAACGGACCTACTCCGATGCCCGCGAGCAACGAGCCGACCAAGGCTCGCGACCATCGCGACGGTCCTCGTTCATTATGTCGATGACCTCTTTCTCGATGGGAGACCAGCCGACGTCTCGCGCTCATCGGCGAAAAGGGAGTGAGAAGCTGATGCGTCGCTGTCGTGTCTACGGGACGATGATGAGTCCGCGGCAGATCGTCCCAGCGTGTCGAGATCGGCGGGCCCCTATGGCGATGAGGACGTCGAACTTGCGGGTCAGCATGCTCCTGAGGATTTTGGTGGGGGTCGGAGTGATGTCGATGACGCGCCCCGCCGTGTTTCAACAGGGTGTAGGCCTTTTCTTTCCGCAGCGTCCCGGGTGTGTCGAAGACGAGGTCGAACCGGCCCGTGAGAGGGGCCGCGTCGAGGTCGAATCCCACGACGGGGCGACGCCGAGCGCTCGTGCGGCCCCGTCGGAGACGTCGCGGCAGCTGCCGGCGACGGACGCGCCTCGCACGCGGGCGAGCTGTGCGCTAGCTCGGCCGACGCCGCCGAGGACACCGTTGAGGAAGACCTGCCCACCGGCGACGATGCCGGCCTTCTCCAGGGCCTGGAGAGTGGTGACGCCGGTGATCGGGAGTGCCGCCGCCTCGCTGAAGGACAGGCCCGCGGGCTTTCTGGCGATGAACTTCGCGGAGGCGACGACACGATCGGCGAAGGCGCCGGAGGACATCCCGACCGAGCCGAAGACCTCGTCGCCGGGCCGGAAGCGACTCGCTCCCTTTCCGGCCTGTTCGACGACACCGGCGAAGTCGTGGCCGACGCCACGGGGGAACCGCCATCCGGAAACCGGCCTGAACGCTCCCTGACGGATCTTCCAGTCCATCGGGTTGGCGGCTGCCGCGACGACCTTGACCAGGACTTCGTCGTCGCCCGGCTCGGGAGGGTCGAAGGCGGCGAGCCGGAGTCGGCTCCCGTCGCCGTACCGGTCGTACTCGATCCGTCTCATCGTGCTCCTCTAGCCGCGGCGCTGGCGCCTACCCGTGCTCGGTGTGTCCTCCACGCCGATCCCGCTGTACCGCGATGTCAGGGTGTGACATCACGCTAACGATGTCACGGCGTGACATCAAGACGACCGCGCGGCCGTGCGGCGAGTGGTCACGGGGAGCGTTCCTCGACCAACGCTCCAGCGCGACACGCCAGCGCGCTCAGGCCAGGCTCGTGCCCGGGGTCTCTCCCTCGGCGGCGCGGGCCCTGCCCTGCCGGGCGCCTCCTGAGGTCAGCCGCCGTGGACCAGCACCACGCCGCCCAGCACCAGCACGAGGCCGCCGACCTGGGCACGAGCGAGTCGGTCGCGGAAGACCAGCGTGCCGGTTGCGGCGCCCAGAACGATCCCTCCTCCGGTCCACACGCCGTATCCGACGGCCAGCGCCATCCCGAGCGCCAGTGCACGGGACATGAGCAGCACCGATACCGCCATCGCGGCGACCGCCGCGACCACCCAACGAGTGCGCCGCAGCCCGTCCGAGGCGCGCATCGCGATCAGGCACACGCCCTGGGTCGCGACGGACCCGGCGAGCAGGAGCGTGGCGGTCACCGCCGCACCTCGCGGCGCTGCATCAGGACGGCCCCGCCGAGGATGAGCGCGAGGCCGGCGCCCTGGGTCGAGCTCACGGGTTCGTGGAGGAGCACGGTGCTCAGCGCGGTCGCCGCCACGAGCCCGCAGCCCGTCACGGTCCCGTAGGCGATGCCGAGGGGCAGGCCGTGGTCGAGGGCCCGCGAGAACAGCAGGATCGCCGTCGTGTAGCCGGCGAGGACGCCGGCGGTGCCCGGCGCCCTCGTGAAGCCCTCCGACGCGGGGAGTGACAGCGTCCCCAGTATCTCGCACACGATGGTGCCCAGCAGTAGCACCGGGCCTCTCGATCTGGTCGGCAGTGTTCGCACAGCCGACATCGTGCGACCGTTCTGACGTTAGTGGGAGTTAATTCTCCTCCACCTGTGCTTCAGTATTGTCGAATGTCCCTCGATCCCCACCGGCTCCTCGTCCTGCGTGCGGTACACCGCACCGGCAGCGTCCAGGCGGCCGCCGCGGCCCTGCACCTCACCGCGTCGGGCGTTTCACAGCACCTCACCCGCCTCGAGGCCGAGAGCCGCCTGGCCCTGCTCGATCGCTCCCGACGGGGTGGGGGACGGACGGTCGTGCTGACGACGGCTGGACTCGCGCTCGCCGGCCGGGCCGAGGAGCTCGCCGTCGCGCTCGCCGACGCGGAGCGCGAGGCCGACCGCCAGCGCGAGGGCACCGAGGGCACGGTGCGCGTCGGTGGCTTCCCGACCGCGCTCGGGACCTTCGTGGTGCCCGCCTTGAAGGAGCTCGCCGTCAGCGACCCGGCGCTACAGGTGCAGGTCGTCGAGGTCGATGCCGACGAGGGCGCGCAGCTCCTCCGGGCGGGCGAATTGGACCTGCTGCTGAGCGAGCGGTTCGCGGAGGCCACGGCGCCTGGCAGCGGACCCCACCCGGGGCTCGTCGAGGACGACCTGCGCCGCGACCCCTTCCGGATCGTCGTTCCGCGGGTCTGGACGAGACCCGCGACGCTCGAGGAGCTCCTCGCCGGGGCGTGGGTGACGACGCCCCGGCGGCACGCCGTACGTCACGTCCTCGACGGGCTGGCCGGCCGGCACGGTGTCGCGACCGGACACCTGCACCTGTGCATGGAGGCGCGCACGGTCTTGGCCCTCGTGGTGGCCGGGCTCGGTGCCGCGATCATCCCCGAGCTCGCGCTGTCGTACCGGCCGAGCGACGGCGTCGATCTCTACACCACCGCCGATGACCTGGGCGCCCGCGTGCTGACGGTGGTCGGGCCGGAGCACCAGCACCGCTCAGCGGCCACCCAGCGCTTCCATCGACTGATCCGCGAGATCGCGGGCCGGGAGCCCTTTCCCGCCATGTCCAACGCATAGCGGGGCCCGGCCTTGAGCAGTGTGCGCGCGTCTGACGAGGGGCCAGGTCGGTGGCGACTGCCTGCCAGCTGCCGGTACTCGTGGTCGTAGACCGTGATCACGGGGAGAAGACCGCCGCAGGGACGGCTCGAGGACGTTTGAGGTTGGCCCCTGACATCGGACACGTCATCTGAGGTGGACCCGGTCCGCCAGGGAGGATGTCGTTCGTGCCTGCACCTCACCCGCCGGAGTTCCGGCGCCGTGCCGTGGATCTCGCTCGCGCCGGCGAGCAGACGGTCGCTGTGATCGGGCTCAGCGTCTGGTCGTTCGGGCCTACGGCCTCGGGATCTCGATCGGCGGAGGGCCTTGCCGGCACCACGCCCACCGGAAGGTCGCGCGCACCCCCTCGGACCAGCCGGGACGGGCGACGAACTCTCGTGGGAACCGGTCCGGTCGCTGCGCGGCCTGCCACTCGGCCTCGATCAGTTCCCCGCGAGCCAGGCACGCGCGCCGGGTCACAGGCGATCGGGGCAGACCACCACAGAGCGCCGTTCGCATCGGGGCCGCAGCCATCCATCGGCAGGTCTCTACCACGGCGCCCACATACCAATCGGCGACATCGGTGAGCGCTGCCTCGCGTCGGCTCGCCTCGCGCCAGATCGCCAGGAACTCCTCGCGCGGCACGAGGACGTTGCCGGACCTGAACTGGGCGCCATCAGAGCTCGTCGGACCCACGGGCACAGAGTGGCAGGGCTCGCTGGAGCTGACCAGATCGTGCGCATCGCGTGAACGGGCAGAGCGACCGGAGCGTGACGAGTGAGATCTTCTCAGCTTTGCCGATCTGATCTCACGCCACGTCATCGTCCGGAGTAGACGTGCCCCGGAACGATCTGGAGTCACATCGAAGATCGCTCCGTAGAGCGATGACCTGCGAAAAAGGTGCGCCGTCAGGGACTCGAACCCCGAACCCAGTGGACGAGAGTCACGCGGTGGTCGCCTCGACACCGTCACGGGCGACCGCCGGCTGCTCGCCCGCCGCGACCGCGAGGCCGCCGCCGTGCTCGTCGCCCTCAACTCGGTGTTCCAGGTGATCGCCTTCGGCGCCCCGGGCTGGTTCTACCTCGCCGTCCTGTCCGGCTGGCTCGGGTTCCCCACCGCCGGGCTCGACGTGTCGGCCTGGACCATCGTCCGCTCAGTACTGATCTTCCTCGGCGCGCCCCGCTGCTCGCGGGCTACCTCACCCGCCGCCTGGGGGAGCGCACGAAGGGCCGCGACTGGTACGAGGCGAAGTTCCTGGCGCGGATCGGGCCTTCGTCCTCTACGGGCTGCTGTTCACCATCGTCGTGCTCTTCGCCCTGCAGGGCGACGCCATCACCAGCCGGCCCCTCGACGTCGTCCGGATCGCGCTGCCGCTGCTGATCTACTTCGCGCTGATGTGGGCCGGCTCCTACGCCCTCGGCCGGGCTGTCGGGCTGGGCGACGAGCGCACCACCACGCTCGCGTTCACCGCCGCCGGCAACAACGTCGAGCTCGCCATCGCCGTCGCCATCGCCACCTGGGGCGCCACCAGCGGCCAGGCCCTCGCCGGCGTCGTCGGCCGCTCATCGACGTACCGGTCCTGGTCGCCCTCGTCTACGTCTCCCTCTGGCTGCGACGCCGCCTCTCCCCGCCCCGCCCGCTGCCCGAGGAGACCCGCCATGGCTGACGACCGGATCGACGACCGGCCCGAGGTGCTGCTCGTCTGCGGGCACAACGCCGGCCGATCCCAGATGCCCGCCGCTCTGCTCGACCACGACGCCCAGGGCACCGTTCACGTCCGCTCCGCCGGTTCCACCCCGGCCAACGAGATCAACCCCGCCGTCCGCGAGGTCATGGGCGAACTCGGCCTCGACCTCTCCCGCGAGTTCCCCAGGCCGCTGACCACCGACGTCGTCGACGCCGCCGACGTCGTCATCACCATGGGCTGCGGCGACGCCTGCCCGGTCTTCCCCGGCAAGCGCTACCTCGACTGGGAACTCACCGACCCCGCCGGCAAGGGCGCCGACGACGTCCGCCCCGATCCGCGACGACATCGACCGTGGGGTCCGGGCCGTGTTCGCCGAGCTCATGGTCGTCGAACAACGCCAGCGGGAGTCGTGCGAGACCGAACCCTCATACGGCGACGCGATCGGTCGGTCGAGTGCAGACGCGCGCGAGCGGCCCGCGGACGCTGGCCGGAACGATCGTTGCCGCCCCTTCATGTGGACCAGGACCGCCGAGGAGATCCTGTCCCCCGCGGACACGTCGGCGAACTTCGGACGCGCGACGCGCTAGCGGGTGGGCGATCCGATTGCTGTGACGAGGGGCGGATCGTCCCGGTCGAGGTCGGTGAGCCAGTCGAGGAAGGCGCGCGCCTGCGGCCCGGGGTGGGGGTGGCCGCGAGGGCGGAGCAGGTAGTGGGCCTGGCGCATCGACCATGATTCCTCGAGGGCGAGGGTGACACGTCCGGCGCGGACGGCGGTGCGGGCGAAGCGTTCGGGCACGACGGCGCAGGCGTCGCCGGCCGCGGCGAGCTCGAGGGCGGTGACGGAGGTGTCGACGGTGATGGAACGGGTGGGTGCCGATGCCTGAGCGGGGAGGATGCGTGGCCAGACGTCGTCGAAGCCCAGGACCTGGATGCGGGGGCGACCCGCGAGGTCCTCCGCGGAGCGGACCGGGCCGTACTGGTCGACGTGGGTGGGGCCGTGGACGACGACGGCGTGGTCGTGGTGCAGGAGCTGGGCGTCGACGCCGATCCCCGCGTCGCGGCCCTGGTGGATGTCGATGTCGACGCTGCGGCGGACGGCACGGCGGAGGACTACCAGCTGCTGGCCACCTACGAGGACGCCGGGTTCCCCGACCGGGTGCTGGGGTGGCTGCGCAGCGTTCGTGAACCAGTGGGCGGCGGGAGAGGCGCTCATGCTCGCCGAGGCGGCCGGCATCGACCTGGGCCGGGCCTACGACGGTATCCGGAACAGCTCGGGCAACAGCTGGTCGTTCGAGATCGAGACCCAGCTCGTGCTCAGCGGGAGCTACGACTTCCGGTTCAGCCTCGACCTGGCCTGCAAGGACTTCGGACTCGCCCACGCCCTCGGGCGCAAGCACGGGGTCCCTCTCGAGGTCGCCGGACACGTCGAACAGATCTTCCAACGCGCCCGTGCGCAGTACGGCGGGAACGCCTGGTCCACCCAGGTCGTCAAGCTCCTCGAGGACACGATGGGCCTCCCGCTCCGCGCCGACGGGTTCCCGGACTCCCTGCTCGGCCGAGCACACGCCGCAGAACCGGACGGGGACGCGGCCGGCTGACGGAGAGGCCGAGAGTGCGTGGCCGCGAGGTCGGGTGCTCAGAGCCGCACGCGACGAGCGGACAGGAAGCCGTAGCTGGCGACGCAGAACGGAACCAGGAAGTTGATCCCGATGCGCATCCAGGTGCCGGGGCCGGTCGCGCCGTCGAGCAGGTTCTCTCCCTGATTCGCCAACGACAGCACGGTGCCGACGACCAGGGCGACGGGCCAGGCCGCCCGGACGGTGTGACCACGGAGGAAGAGGCCGAGGGCCTCCGAGGGGCGCGACCACGTCACCATGTTCGGGTTCCTCAGGGAGCGGGCAGGGCGAGCAGCCCGTCGACGACCTCGACGAGGTCCTCGCCGGTCACGTCGGGCGGGGCGAAGACCTCGGCGTAACGGCGTTCCAGACGAGCTGCCCACCCTGTGGTGAGCCCCGCCCGCTGGGCGCCGTGGCAGTCGAACGCATGCACCGCCACGAGGGCCGTCTCTGCCGCCGGGCGTCCCAGCTGCTCCAGCGCGTGCTCGTACACCGCGGCGGCGGGCTTCCACAGGCCGACGTCCTCGACGCTGAACACGGTGTCGACGAGGACGTCGAGCCCGCTGCGACCGAGGAACGCCTCGGTGTTCGCCCGCGGCCCGTTGCTCAGGCACGCCACCGAGACTCCCGAGTCCATCAGCCGTTTCAGCGCCGGCTGAGCATCGGGTTGGGCGGGCAGACCACCGAAGGTGGCGAGCACCCCGTCGATGGCGTTCCTCTCCAGCTCCGGCGCGAGGACCTGCAAGGAACCGACGGCGACCTCGCCGAACGGCCGGTAGTCGCCGGCCAGGCTCAGCGCCACCGCGTCGCGCAGCATGCGGTCGAACCACCGCCCGACGAGCTCCGCGGGAAGGCCCACGTCGTCGAACGCCCCGGTGAGAGGCTTCAGCGACATCAGCGTCTCGACCACGTCGAAGATCACCACAGAAGGTCGTGCCCGTACCAACGCTCACCTCCGACGCCGATCGCCCATGGTGACAGCCCACCGACCCGGACGTCGCGGGCATGTTCAGCTCCCTGACAGTCTCGGCGGCGCAGGTCGGTCGGGACCCGCGACCTGTGTCGGGTCGATGACACAGAGGGCGGTCGTACCCGGGCGACGGGGTTCCCCGGCGTGGGCCGCGAGCGCGGTCCACAGCGAGCAAGGAGCCTTCGAGATGCCCCGAGTACCGGTTCACACGGTCGACGACGCTCCGCAGGAGACCCGCCCGACCCTCGAGTCCCTGTCGCAGCAGATGGGCAAGCTGCTCAACATCCACGGCGAGATGGCCCACTCGCCGGTGGTCCTCGCCTCCTACCACGGGATGCAGCAGGCCATCGCCGACCACGGGTCGTTCGGCGCGCCCACGCGCGAGGCCATCGCCCTCGCCGTCGGCGCGGTCGACGGGTGCGACTACTGCCAGTCGGCCCACACCCTGGGCGGAAAGGCGGCCGGGCTGGATCCGGAGACCATGATCGCAGTCCGAGCGGGCCGCCCGACCGGCGACGACGGACTCGACGCCCTGCTCATCGTGGTCCGGGAGGCGGCGAGCCAGGTGGGGGAGGTGAGCGACCGGTCGTGGAAGCAGGCCCAGGCGGCCGGGTGGAGCGACGAGGAGCTCACCGAGGCGTTCGCTCACCTCGCGGTCAACCTGTTCACGAACTACTTCAACCACTACGTGGGCACCGAGCTCGATGTGCCGGCGGCCCCCGAGCTGGACGCCCGCTGACCGTCGGGGTAGCCGGTCCCGGACGCCGGGGCCGGTCACCCGTCATCCGGTCGAGTCTCCGGCGAAGCATCCGAGACCGCTCCGGTCGCGGATGACGATCCGCCCACGGTGCAGTGAGACGAGTCGCCCGGCCGCCAGCTCGCCGAGGACGAGCGTCGTGCGTTCGCGGGTGGCCCCCACCAGCAACGCGAGTTGCGCGTGGGTCAACCTCACCGTGCGGCCGTCTTCCGAGGTGAGCAGCAGGAGGGTGTGGGCGACCCGCTGGCACACCGACTTGCCCACCAGGTCCACGAGGCGTTCCTCGAGTTCCCCGATGCGGCACCCGAGCTGCTCGGCGATACGCGTGGCGATCCGTGGATCGCCGAGCAGCATGGTGGACACGTCGTGGTGGCTCATGAGGCACAGTTCCCCGGCCTCTAGGGCCTCGGCCCACGTCGTCCTCATCCGCAGCCCGAGCAACGGCATCTCCCCGAACAGCGATCCGGTCGACGGCAGTGCCGTCGTGACCTGGCGACCGTCCGGGAGCCGCCGATAGAGCCTGAAGCGGCCCGACCGGACGCCGAACAGCACCTCCACGGGGCGGGAGGGCTGCCACACGACCTGGCCTACCCTGACCGTCCGTCGGGGTGTGTCGGCGTCCAGCCGAGCTCGCTCCCGCATCGACAGGTCCTGCACGAGGGTCATCTGGGACAGGCATGTCGGGTCGTCGTCCGTTCCCGCCCATGGGGCTGGGGTCGGGCGTGGCGTGGGGGGCGGCGAAGGGATCACGAGCCGGCCCGGTCCAGCGCGGCGAGCAGCGTGTCGCGCTCCGGGTTGCCCATGAAGGCCACCACCCCGTCGATCAAGTAGGTCGGAGTCCCGACGACCTGGTCCTCGGCGACGCCGCCGTCGGCGATGTCGAGCACGACCACGCGGTGACGTGGGCGAGCGTGCTGGACCTCGCGCAAGCCGGACGGCCGACCGGCAGGCGAGACACCCTTCGGCGACCATGACCTGCAGGAGGGCCACCGCTGCACCGGGGCTCAGACGGCCCGGCGGTTGGGTCGGAGAGCGACGAGCACCCCGGCCGCGACCAATCCGAACACGATGTGGCCCATGAGGCTCGGCAGCGCAGTCGGCCCGAAGGAGAACGCGGGCATGCCCATCATGAGCGGCATAGCCACCAGCGCGCCGAGGACCCACCACACAACGCCGTAGGCCGCGCCGGCGCCCAGTGTGGCAAGAACCCCGAGCGGTGGCAGCAGCAGCGCGAACAGCGCACCGAACGCCGCGGAGATGGCGAGGTGGACGACGGCGCCGATGACGGCACTCGTGGAGCCCACCAGCCCGGCGATCATGGGGAGCATCCCCATCATGGCCATCATCGCGCCGAAGACGAGTCCTCCGGCCAGGCCGGCGACGATGCCGGTCGACGTTCGGGTCACCAAGGCCGTCGTGGGCCTTGCTGCGGTTGTCATGTCGGTCCGTCCTCTCGTTGATTGCGATCCGGGACGTCATGACCGTGTCGCTCCGACGCTCGGCCGTCGGTAATCCGGATGACACAACGGCTGATCCGTGACCGGCTCGCGGAGCCCGGTCCGTTTCCTGGGGCCGGTCAACGTCGCCCGCTCTCGACCAGGTCCTGGGGTGCGACGCGGTCGTCGGGGCTGCGTGGCGTCCACAGGGTGCGGGCGACGCCGTCGCGGACCACGGCGTCGCCGCCGAGCTGGCGGGTGTCCTCACCGGGGCCGCCGTCGGGGCGCTGTCGGTGTCGCCAGCCGCGGGCGTAGATCGCGAGGGTGCCGGGGGAGTACACGCGCCACCAGGGGGCGCGGCCGAGCCCGAGGACGCGGTAGAGCGCGCGGTCCTCGTCGGAGAGGAACGGGCCCTGCCACGACAGGTGCTCGGCGAGGGGGAGGAGCACCTCGGGGGGGCTGAACCCGACGGCCACGACGGGCAGGCCGGCCCCGGCGGCGGCCTCCTGCACCTGGACCAGGTGCTGTTGGCAGGGGAGTCAAAGGTGGTGGCGGATCGCGGTCAGCAGCCACGTCCCGTCCAGCCCACCCAGATCCCATAGCTCCTCCGAGACGCTGTCGGGGAGCGTGATCCCCGACAGGTCCGTCCCGGGGGTCGTCCTCTTCGGCATCGCCCGAGGTCCTCCCCGTCGTCAGGATCGGATCCTCTAGCCGCTGCTGAGGTCCTGGCGGTCACTCCACGCCTTCTGCCGACCTGGCGGGCGGGATGTGTCGCGGCGCTGACAGAGTCCAGGCGGCCCGTCCTCGGGTGGGTCAGGGTCGGTCGTGCATCCAGCAGCACACCACGACCTCGGGAACGGAGGTGCCCGCCGATGAGCAAGCCGGTCGACCTGGTGGTCGTCGGCGGCGGGGCGGCGGGGCTGGTGGCCGCCAAGACCGCCGCCGGGCTGGGTGCCTCCGTCGTGCTGGTGGAGCGGGACCGTCCGGGTGGCGACTGTCTGTGGACCGGGTGCGTCCCGAGCAAGGCGCTGCTCGCCGCCGCCCGGCGCGCCCACGACATGCGCGACGCCGGCCGTTTGGGTCTGCGGCCGGTGACGCCGACCGTCGACTTCCCGGCGGTGTTGGCCGCGGTCCACGCAGGCGGTCGCGGCGCTGGAGCCGCCGGACTCGCCGACGGCGCTGAAGGCCGCCGGAGTCGACGTGGTGTCCGGCACCGCCCACTTCACCGGCCCGGACACGTTGACGGTGGACGGCGAGCGCGTCGCGTTCCGCCGGGCCGTGATCGCCACCGGCGCGCAGCCGGTCGTGCCCGACATTCCGGGCCTGACCTCCGGGGTCGTGCTGACCAGCGACACCGTGTGGGAGCTCGAGGCCCTGCCGGACCCGCTGCTGGTGCTGGGTGGGGGAGCGGTGGGCTGCGAGCTCGCGCAGGCCTTCGCCCGCCTCGGTGCCCGGGTGGTGCTGGTGGAGGCGGCCGAGCGCCTGCTGCCGGTCGAGAGCCCGGAGGCGTCCGCGGTGGTGGCCGCCGCGCTCACCGCCGACGGCGTGGACGTGCGCACCGGCACCACCCTGGAGTGCGTCAGCGCCCGCCGGGACGAGGTCGTCGCCACCCTGCGGGCCCACGGGCAGCGCAGCGAGGTGTGGGCGCAGCGGGTCCTGGTCGCGGTCGGCCGGCGTCCCGACGTCGGCGGCCTGGAGCCGGGCGCCGCGGGTGTGGACGTGGGGGAGCGGGGCGAGGTGCGGGTGGACGAGCGGCTGCGCACCGCCAACCCGCGGGTGTTCGCCGCCGGCGACGTCACCGGCGGGCTCGCGCTGACCCACGTGGCCGGGGTGGGAGGCAGCATCGCCGCCACCAACGCGCTGCTCGGGCCGTGGCGGCGCTGGGACCCCCGCGCCGTGCCGTGGGTGACCTACACCGACCCCGAGGTGGCCCGGGTCGGACCGACCGAGGACCAGGCCCGGGCCGCCCACGGTGCCGGCGTCCGCACCCGCCGCGTCGAGCACGCCCACGTCGACCGCGCGGTGATCGAGGGCGCGACCGCCGGCTTCACCGAGGTCGTGCTGGACCGGCGCGGGCGGGTGCTGGGCGCGTGCGTCGTCGCGCCGCGGGCGGGGGAGATGCTCGCGGAGCTGACCGCGCTGGTGGCGCGCCGGGGACGGCTGCGTGATCTCGCCGGCGTCGTCCACCCCTATCCCGGCTGGTCCGACGGCCCGTGGCGCGCCGCCCTCGACGAGGTCACCGCGACCACGCGGCGCCCGCTCGTGCGCGGCGCACTCACCGCGGTCCTCGGCGCCCGCCGCTACCTGGGCGACCGGACCGGCCGGAAGGGCTCGGCGTGACCGAGCGGGCGCCCCTGGTGGTGCGGGTCGTGCGGTCACCGTGGCCGCGGCTCGCGCTGCTCGTCGCCCTGGTCGCGACCGGGCTGGCGTTCTCGCTCACCCGCGGGACCGCCGTGCTCGGGGAGGCCCGCGACGCCGTGGCGGGCCTGGGCCTGCTCGGGATCGTCGCCTTCGTGGCGGTCTACGCCGTGGCCACGGTGGCGTGGTTCCCGGTCTCGCTGCTCTCGGCCGCCGCGGGCCTGCTGTTCGGGCCGGTGGTCGGCGTCGCCGCGGTCTGGTCCGGCGCGATGCTCGGGGCGGGCGCCTCCTTCGCCGCCGGCCGGGTCCTGGGCCGCTCGGCCGTGCAGCAGCTCCTCGGTGGCCGGATCGGCCGGCTCGACCGATTCCTGGGCCGGCGCGGTCTGGCCGCGGTGCTGATCGTGCGCCTCGTGCCGCTGTTCCCGTTCACCCTGGTCAACTACGGCTCGGCGGTGACCGCGCTGCGGTTCTCGGACTACGCGCTCGGCACCGGCATCGGCATCGTGCCCGGCGTCGTGGTCTACGTCGCCCTCGGCGGCACCATCGACGACCCGACCTCGCCCGCCTTCCTGATCGCCGTCGCCGCCTTCGTCGTCCTCGCCGTCGGCGGCGGGCTCGTAGCCCGGCGGATGTCGCGCCGCGAAGCGACCGCCACCACCGGGGAGGCTGCCCCATGACCGGTCCGGCGGAGGCCGACGCCGTCGAGATCTACTGGCGACCCGGGTGCATGGCCTGCATGTCCCTGCTCGGTGGGCTCACACGCACCGGCCTGCCGCTCCGAACGATCGACATCTGGGCCGAGCCGGGAGCGGCAGCGACACTCCGCGAGCTCACCCGCGGCGACGAGACCGTGCCCACCGTCGTCGTCGGCGAGCACGTGATGATCAACCCTCGGCTGTCCCGGGTCGAGGAGAGCCTGCGCTGGTACGCGCCGCACCTCTACGACAAGACCACCCCCGCGCCCCGTCGACGGTGGTTCCGGCGGCGCTGATCTCCTCGGAGCTACTGCGCGGCAAGAGCGGCGACGTGGCGGGCGATCAGCTCCGGCGAGTCCTCGGCGACGAAGTGCTTGCCAGGCACCCCCAGGACTCGTTCCACGCCCAGCACCTCCCTGGCCTGCTCGCCGAAGGAGTCGATCGGGAGGGCGGGGTCGTCCTCCCCCCAGATGACCTGAGCAGGAAAGCGTCGCTGCTGCAGGGTCGAGGTGATGCGGCGCTCGAAGGCAGGTGTGCGCTCGAAGGACCGCATGATCTGCAGGAAGGCACGTCCGCCGTCGCCCCGCTTGAGCAGGTGCACGTAGGCCCGCAGCTCGGCAGCGGGCACCGGGGTCGCGACGCCCTGCTGGCGCATGAGCCGCTCGAACAACCACGGCCTCGTGGCGGCCAGGTAGCACTCACCGATCCCGCGCCGGGCGAAGGGCTCCATGGCCCATGGGCGACGGAACGTCGCCACGCGGACGACCGTGTCGAGCAGGGTCATCGACGCGATCCGCTCCGGACAGCGGGCGGTCAGCTCGAGCCCGACGGGCCCGCCGATGTCGTGGAGGACGAGGTGGACCCGGTCGAGCTCGAGGGCATCGAGCGCTCGGTGCAGCCACGCTCCGAGTCCCGACCACGAGTAGTCCATGTCCTTCGGGCGGTCGGCGAACCCGAGGCCGGGGAGGTCTACGGCGACACCACGCAGGCCGTACCGGCCCAGGTGGGGCAGCACCTTGCGGTAGAGGAAGGCCGAGGCCGGAACGCCGTGCACACAGAGCACCGCGGGCCCGTTGCCGGACTCCCACACCGCGGTGTCCGCCCCGGGGACAGGTAGCTGCCGGCCGGTGGCGGCCCAGGCCCGGCCGACCTCGACGGAGCTCGGCGCGGTGCTCGACCGTGGCGTCACGTCTCCTCGCTTCCGGTGTCCGCAACGCGTCCTCGGTGGCGCGATGTCGTGTCGGTGATCGGCAGCAGGCGCTGGAGGGCCTGGTTCTCGGCGGGGTCGAGCAGGGCGTGCTGGACGCAGGCGGGGACCAGGGTCCCGTCCTCGGGGTGGGCCATCGCGTAGTGGCAGGCGGCGAGGCGTTCCTGGGTGCCGCGGATGCGGGGGTCGGCGGACCACTCGCCGCGCCGGGTGGCTTCCCAGGCGGGTGCGACGTCAGCGGCGTCCATGAACTGGTGCATCACGAACGTGAGCGGGCGGACTCGACCGCGGACCGCGGCGCGCGCGACCGCCCCGTAGCCGGCGCGGCGCACGAGCCGGTGCGCCCACCCGAGCGCGACCGGGACGACGCCTGGGTGTGCGGCGACCACCCGCGCGGCCCGGGCCGCGCCCACCGCGCCGGACGCCCCGGTGAAGCTGACCGGCCCGAACCGGCGGAAGAAGGCGTCGCGCACGGCCGGGTCGCGGGGGTCGTCGAGGTCGAGCAGCGGGATCCACCGGGCACCGACGAGCACCCCGTAGGCGGTCCGGTTGCAGCGGACGTCGCCGTTCTCGAACACGTGCGGGTCGAGCCGCGCCCCGGCCCCGTCCTCGATCCGCGACCACACCTCGTCGGCGGTCTGCGCGCGGTAGTCCTCGTGCCAGCGCCGGTCGTCGCCGAGGAACGCCGCGGGCTGGAACGACAGCATCGCGAACCCCGCCGCGGCGGCACTGCGCACGACGTGCGGGACCTGGTCGAGGTTGGCGGGGGTGACGGTCATGTTGTGCGCGAGGAACGAGCGCACCCCGTGCTCGCGCCGCAGCCGGGTGAAGATCGCGACGAAGCGCCGGCGGTGGGGGTCGAGCGCGGCCTCGTCGGGTGGGCGGGGCAGCCCGCGGCGCCCGAACATCAGCGAGTCGAAGTGCCCGGCGAACGACAGCCGGCGGAAGCGTCGGCGTCCGCAGGCGTCGAGCGCCAGTCGGCGGATGCGGTCCTCGTCGACGTCGCCGTGGGTCATGCTCATCGGCTCGCGGCCCCACCGCGCCATCGTCGCGAGCGCCGCGGCGTGGTCGTCGGGGTCGAGCAGCGTGACCTCGCCGCCGATGAGCTGGGCGTGGGCCCACGGTCCGCGCTGCTGGTGCAGCAGCCGCATCTGGGCCTCGACCTCGGCGAGGGTGTGGGCGCCGTCGACGCGCACCCGGTTGGACCCGCGCGAGTGGTAGCAGGGGGTGCAGGCCAGATCGCAGCGCGGGAACACCCCGTGGGTGCCCTCGCAGCCCACCCCGTGGCGCCCGAGCACCTGGCCCGGGGTGCGGGCCACCTCCGGGAGCTCCGCCCACCGCCGGGCCAGGGCCGCGGCGAAGCGGGGGTCGACGGGGCGGGTGCGGCGCTCGAGGTCGGCGATCACCGATTGCGGGCGCCACCGGGCCACGGCGGGGCGCCGGGCGCGGGCGTAGCGCTCGGCGATGCGCTCCGGGGCGACCCCGAGGAAGTACAGCGCCTTGAGGTACTGCATCACCACGATCATCCGCAGCGTGCCCTGGTCGACGAACCGGCGCGCGGACGCGGTGCACCCCGACCGCAGTAGCACCAGCCGGCCCTGGCGGGCCAGCCGCCGTGACATCTCCAGGTCCTCCATGATCGGCAGCTCCGGGAAGCCGCCGACGTGCTCGAACACCGTCCGGCGCACGAACATCGCCTGATCACCGAAGATCCAATGCAGGTGCCGGGCCCGCAGGTTCGACGTCATCCGCAACCACGCCAGGGCGGGCCCGCCGCGGTCGAAGCGGATCCGGCAGCCCCCGCCCACCACAGCCGGGTCGGCCAGGGCGCGTCCCATCCCCGCCAACGCCGACGGGTCCGGGCGGGTGTCGACGTGCACGAACCACAGGACGTCCCCGCGCGCCGCCGCGGCACCGGCGTTGAGCTGCGGCCCGCGGCCCCGGGGCGCGGTGACGACCCGCGCCCGCCCGCTCGCCCGCTCCGCGGTGGCGTCCCGGCTGCCCCCGTCGACGACCACCACCTCGCAGGAGGGGAAGTGGGCGGCGACGTGGTCGAGCAGGCCCGCGATCGCGTCCTGCTCGTCGAGCACCGGCACCACGATCGACACCTGCGGGGTAGAGGAGCCATCGGCCGTGCTCGCCATGCGGTCTCCGATCGCTCCAGGATGCGACGGCTCACCGGGCTGGCGCCATGTCGGAAGGAGGTCGCCATCGATCATCGTCGATCCGTCGCTCGGTGCCCTCGACCCCAACCTGCGACGGTGCCGAGCCCGAGGTGACTGTCAGCGTTGTGACACGATCCACGTTGGCGGGCGCCGCGTGTCCGGGGTGCTGTGCGGCCGCAGCCCGCGTGCCTGCCCGTGCTGTGAATGCGGCGCCGTGGCCAGCCACTGCCGGGTCGAGGAGTGAGCCCGCGCGATCAGTTCGTCTCCGTGGCTGAAGTCGGCCGGTGAGATGGGCACCCCGCACAGCGGTGGGAGGACCCTGAGCTCGACGACGCTCTCGAAGCGTTCGATGTCGAGCGCAAGGCGCTGGTTGAGCGAGAGCGTCAGCGCGTGCAGGGCCATGCCGAGGACGGTCGTCGGGGCCGCGGTCCGCGTGAAGCAATGGGCGACGGGCACCACCCAGATCACGTCGGCGCCGAGCGCGACGGCCGTGCGAGATCGGCGTGTTGTTGACGACACCGCCGTCCATCAGCACGCGGCCGCCGATCTCCACCGGCGGGAAGATCCCTGGGATCGCACAGCTCGCGAGGATGGCCTCCACCGCGTTGCCCGAGGAGAGCAGGACGTCGTCGCCGGACAGGACATCGGTCGCCACGACGGCGAGGGGCACGGGCGCTTCCTCCAGGCGCTCGAATCCCAGGCCCGCTGTCAGGAAGCGGCGCAGGCCGCGGTCGGGCACGACGTTGCGGCGCCGTCCCAGCACCCCGGACAGACCGAGCAGCGGCCGGGCGGGAAATACCTCGGCTCGTGATAGCCCTTGCCACATCGTCGCGAGAGCCAGCACCCCCTCGAGGTTCGGACGCCCGGCCAACCATCCGCCGTTCACCGCGCCCGCGGAGGAACCGACGATGAGATCGGGCGTGATGCCGGCCTCGTGGAGTGCTCTGAGCCCGCCAACCTGGATCGCGCCGAGGCTTCCGCCACCGGAGAGCACGAATGCCGTGGTCATCGCGACTCCGCCTACCGTCGCCCTCTGCGAACGCTCGCACGAGGTGGTCCTCGCGAGTGAACGCGAACCCGAACCCGAACCCGAACCCGAACCCGAACCCGAACCCGAACCCGAACCCGAACCCGAACCCGAACCGCGAGCGTGGCGCTCTGTCAGCCGGCGAACAATACACACAGCTCGACGTCGCGCGCGGCTCTACCGTCGCGTCAGTGTCAGGGTCCGCTCGCCGCTGTTGCGGTGGTTGGGAACCTGGCTGCTGGTGATCTGGCTCTTAGCGTCGGTGCCGCCGTGGAGGCTGGCGAGCATGCGTTGTGCCGATCATCAGCGGCTGGGACCGGCCGGCGTGACTTGATAGGAGCGTGGCTGCGCCCCCACTGAGGTGTGTCCGCCGGCCGGCCCAGCTGTGTCCCTCATGGCTGAAGAGAGGAGACCTCTCGATGGTGCTCACGGTCGGGGTCGATGTCCACAAGGACACCCATACCGCGGTGGTGGCCGACGAGCTGGGTCGCGAGTTGGCCAAGCGCACGGTGGCGGCCACCGACGCCGGTCACCGCGCTCTGGTCGGGTGGGCGGCTCAGCACGCCTCGGGCGAGCGGACATGGGCGGTCGAGGACTGTCGGCATGTCTCCACCCGCCTGGAGCGGGCGCTTCGTGGGGCTGGGGAGCGGGTGGTGCGGTTGCCGCCGAAGCTGATGGCCGGCGCCCGGTCCTCGGCGCGCAGGCGGGGCAAGTCCGATCCGATCGACGCCCTGGCGATCGCGCGGGCCGCGCTGCGCGAGCCCGACCTGCCGGTCGCCGAGCACGACCAGTCCTCTCGCGAGCTCAAGCTGCTGGTCGACCATCGCGAAGACCTCGTCGCCGAGCGCACCCGCATGCAGAACCGGCTGCGTTGGCACCTCCACGAGCTCGACCCCGAGATCGACCCGCCGGCGCGGCGGCTGGGCGAGGTCGCTCTGCTGGACGCGCTCGCGGCGCGGCTGACCGAGCACAGCGGGATGGTGGCTCGGCTGGCCGGTGAACTCATCGCCGACGTCCGCGAGCGCACCCTGCGGATCCGGGCCCTTGCGCGCGAGATCACCACGTCGACCCGGCAGGTCGCACCCCGGCTGCTCGAGCTGCCCGGCTGCGGCGCGCTGACCGCCGCGAAGATCGTCGGGGAGACCGCCCGCCCAGCACGGTTCCGATCCGAGGCCTGCTTCGCCATGCACGCCGGCGCCGCCCCCGTCCCGGCGTCCTCAGGGCGTAACGACCGCCACCGCCTCGCCCGCGGCGGCAACCGGCAGCTCAACGCCGCGCTACACCGTATCGCGATCACACAGACCCGCCTGCCCAACAGCCTCGGGCAGGCCTACTACCAGCGACGACGCGCCCGAGGCGACACCACCATGGAAGCCCTACGAGCCCTGAAACGGCGCCTGGCCCGCGTCGTGTTCAACCTCCTCCAACCGCCCACGACCACCGCAGCTGCCCCGCAGCCAGCGGCGGCTTGACATAGGAGCAACGCATGGCGGGAGACGAGTACAACTACGCCGACTTCGCCGAGCACGTCGCGAGCGGGGCATTATCGGGATTCGAGGAGTTCGCCGATCGGCTGCACGCCGGGTCGCGAGCACCGTCGTTCCCGCTGACCCGTCTCGACGACGGGACCGAGGTCGAGCTCCGCGATCTCTGGCGGCGCGACCCGGTCGTGGTGGAGTTCGGGTCGTTCACTTGACCGTACTGCTCCGCAGAGGGTCCTCTGCTCGACGGCCTGGCCGACCGCTACCCGGAGCTGACCTGGGTGTTCGTCTACACCCACGAGGCGCATCCAGGTGAGCGCGTGCCGCACCACGACTCGTTCGCAACGAAGCTGGCGCATGCAGGGTTGCTGCGCGACGAAGTCGGCATCCGCCGACCGATCCTGGTCGACGACCTGGCCGGGACCGCGCACCGCGCGTTCGGGGGTCTGCCCAACATGACCTGGATCCTCGACCGGGGCGGGATCGTGGCCTACAAGGCGAGCTGGACGGTCGCGGACCAGGTCGCCTCGTTCGTCGACCGCTACGTGGCGGCCAAGCGCCACCGCGAGCCCGGACGCCAGATCGGGCCCTACTACACCGAGCAGCTCGAGCTGCGCGACGTCCGACGCGAGGAGTTCCTCGCTCGGCTGGAGCGCAACGGCCAGGAGGCCGTCGAGCAGTGGCACCGAGCCGAGAAGATCCGGGGGCGATAGCCGAACCGCGGGGTGTTCCCCCATCTCTTCCGCGGTCAGCCGCGCCGGAACCGTGGCGCGGCGACGCGTGGCCGCACCCGCCAGGGCGGCGTGACTGTCGCCGCGCCGACACTGTCCTGCCGCCCGGGCGACCGGCCCGCCTAGCGTTGCCCCAGACCATTCGTGTCGCAGCGAGGAGGCGTGACAGTGGATTCGACTGATGCCCCCGCGCCGTCGTCTCCGGTGGTGGAGCTGCTGGTCGTGCCGGGATGCCCTCACGGCGAGCCGTACCTGCCGCGACTGCGCCAGCTGGTGGCGGCCGCCGACGCCGAGGTCACCGTGCGGGTGATCGAGGACGAGCACCGGGCCCGGGTCGTCGGGTTCGTCGGCTCGCCGACGGTGCGAATCGACGTCGACAGAGATGCCGGCACGACGCCCGCACTGACGTGCCGCCTGCACCGGGCCCCGGGGGGGCGTGCCGGGGCTACCGCCCGACCGGTGGGTGCTCGATGCGCTCGCCCGCGCGGGCTACGACGTGGCGAAGTGACGGAGGAATCATGAGCCGTGGGCTGTCCCCTGCCGTATCGGCGAGCTCCGACCCGAGGGTGCGTTCGGTGCGCACCGCGGTGGGCTGGACCGCGGTCATCGCGGGGGTGTGGGTGCTCCTCGCGCTGTGGCGGCCGGGCACGGCGTGGCACCTCGCGCCCGTTCTGCTCGGTGCGGCCGGTCCGTGGGTCCTGGGCCAGGACGCGCGGGTGGGTGACCGGTCCACAGTCCCGCGCCTGGTGGCCGCCGCGGTCGGCGCCGCGGTGACGGTGGTTGCGGCGACCGGGGCACTGCTGGCGGCCGGGCTGCTCGGCGGGCCCACCGTGCTGGGATTCGCCACGCTCGCCGTCGAGCACGTCGTCCTCGGAGTCGGTGCGGCGGTGCTGGCGTTGCTCTTCGGGGCGGCACGTGCGCTGCGGACCCGGCCGGGGCCGTGGACGGCGTCCTTCGGCGCGACCCCGCTCTTGTCCTCGGACGATGTCGTGGTGGTCGAGGGCAACGCCTACTTCCCCGCGAGTGCGCTCCGGTCGGGGACGCTCACCCTGGGGGACACACGGACGGTGTGCCCGTGGAAGGGCATCGCCTCCTACTACACGCTCAGTGTCGACGGGGCCGAGGTCCGCGACGCCGCCTGGAGCTACGCCCACCCGCTTCCACCTGCTCGCCGGATCAAGGGACGGGTGGCGTTCGCCGAGCTCGTGGTGGTCCGCCCACCCGACCGGGTCGACCAGCTCAGGAGCGAGATATGACCGAGTTGTCCTACGACCTCGTCGTCGTCGGGGCCGGCAGCGGGAACATGATCCTCGGCCCGCCGCTGGACGGGCTGCGCAGCGCCGTCGTCGAACCCGACCGGTTCGGCGGCACCTGCCTCAACCGGGGCTGCATCCCGTCGAAGATGTTCGTCGTCGCCGCCGACGCGGCGCGCGCGGTGCGCGAGTCGGCCCGCCTCGGCGTCCAGGCGACCCTGGACAAGGCCGACTGGCCGGCCGTCCGCTCCCGCGTGTTCGGCCGGATCGACCCGATCCACCAGTCGGCGGTCGACTACCGCCGGGCGAACGGGATCGACGTCCACACCCACCCCGCCCGGTTCGTCGGGGAGCGCCGCCTTCGGGTCGGGGACGACACACTGGTCGCCGACCGCGTCGTCCTCGCCGCCGGGTCGCGCCCGGTCGTCCCGGACCTGCCCGGGATCGACAGCGTCCCGTTCCACACCTCCGACACCATCATGCGGGTCGAGGACGTCCCCGCGTCCATGATCGTGATCGGCGGCGGGTTCATCGCCGCGGAGATGGGACACGTCTTCGAGGCCTTCGGGACGCGGGTGACCATCGTGCAGCGTGGCCCGCGACTGCTGCCCGCCGAGGACGAGCAGGTGTCCGACCGCTTCACCGACCTCGCCCACGCCCGGTTCGACGTCCTGCTCGACTCCAGCGTCGTCGCGGTGGCGCGGTCGGGGTCGGGCGGGGTCGCGGTCACCGTCGAGCGGGCCGGACAGACCGATGTCGTCGAGGCCGAGACGCTGCTGGTCGCCACCGGTCGGCGACCCAACACCGACCTGGTGGACGCGGCCGCGGGCGGCCTCGAGCTCGACACCCACGGTCATGTGGTCACCGACGACTACTACCGCACCTCGGCGCCGGGCGTCTGGGCGTTCGGGGACGCGGCCAACCACTTCCAGCTCAAGCACATGGCCAACGCGGAGGGCCGGGTAGTGGCGCACAACGTCGCCCACCCCGAGGCCCCCATCGCGCTGCCGCACACGGTCACCCCACACGCCGTGTTCTCCGACCCGCAGGTCGCGGCCGCCGGTCTCACCGAGACGCAGGCCCGGGCCTCGGGCATCGAGCATGTCGTCGCCGTGCGGGACTACGCGGGCGCCGCGTACGGCTGGGCCCTCGAGGACACGACCAGCTTCGTCAAGATCATCGCCGACGCCCGCGCGCGCACCCTGCTCGGCATCCACATCATCGGCCCGCAGGCGGCGACGCTCCTGCAGCCGCTGCTGCAGGCGATGATGCTGGGGAACACGGTGGACCAGCTCGCCCGGGACGTCCTCTACGTGCACCCCGCCCTGACCGAGGTGGTCGAGCAAGCACTTCTCGAGCTCTGAACACCCAGTGAGGACGGTTCCCGCGGACACTGCCCCGCGCCGCCGGCCGTGCTCATACAGCGCACTGGTAGATCGTCGGCAGAGACCCGTCGCGCTGGCGGAAGGTCAGGAACTGCTCGACGACGCGGCGCTTGGCCTCGGCCATCGACAGGTCCGGGCCGCCGAGCAGCATGTCGGGGCTGGTGGCGACGTCGGCGCCCGCGGGGTGCCAGTGCCAGCCGTCGGCGGTGACGGTCAGTTCCGGGACGGTGTCGTCCTCACCGATGGTCATGCCCTCGGTGGAGTGGCCCCGGGCGATCAGGGGGCGGACGGCGACCTGGTCGGGGGATACGCCGTGGCCGGCGAGCAGCCGGCGCAGGGCGTCTCCCTGGCCGGCGTTGTGCTCGGTCTCGGTCATCCCGACGCGCACCGGCAGCCCGAGCGACACGGCCAGGTCGAGCCCCTCCATCGCGCGCTGCCACGACCCGCGCCCACGCAGGATGTCGTGGGATGCGGCGTCGGCGCCGTCCAGGGAGGTCTGCAGGGTCAGGCGGTCGCGGCCGGCGAGGCGCCGCAGCTGCTCGGCGCGGCGGCCGCGGTAGAGCATCGCGTTGGTCAGGCACACCACGTCGAGGCGCTCGGTGGCCACCAGCAGCATGTCGACCAGGTCGGGTTCGAGGAACGGCTCGCCGCCGGTCACGTAGAGCTCGGTGAACCCCTCGTCGACCGCGGCGTCCACCAGAGCCTCGAACCGGTCCGACCCGAGCCGGCGCGGCCGCGCCTGCGGCGAGGACGCCACCGAGCAGTAGTCGCAGGCCAGGTTGCAGTGGAAGTTCGTGTACACCCACAGCCGCGGCGGGAACAGCGCGGAGCCGAACAGCGGCATCACCGGCCGCCCGTCCTCGGGCACGGCGGGCCCGGCGCCCCAGGAGGCGCCGGCACCGTCGAAGGTGGGCAGCGCCGACTTGTAGAGCTGGAACCGGCCGCGAGAGCGTTCCGCCGGAGGGAGGATCTCCAGGCAGGTGGTCAGCCAGCCGGTCTCCACCGACTCGGCGAAGGCCTCGGGCAGGCCCGCCGCCCGGATCGACGCGGCCTGGGCGGGCCAGTCGTAGTCCAGCGCGACCAGCTCGGCGTCCACCCGGCCGTCGGCGACGTCGAGCAGGGCGTACCAGACGTTGCGGGCGCCGTCGTTGGCCGGACGGCCGAGCACCCCGACGTTGACCACGAGGGTCTCGCCGCCGTCGGTACGGGCGACCCGCCGGGTCCACGGCAGCCCGGAGTGGGTGCAGCACACGACGTCGGCTCCGGAGGTGTCGACGCGCAGCCGGTGGGCGTCGGCGTCGAGGGACTCCCACCAGAAGTCGTTGAGGGCCAGCGTCGAGCCGTGCACCCAGTGCATGTCGACGCCGTCGAGGGTCTCGCGGTGCTCGGTGGGCAGCGTGCGCATCCACGCCGCGAACTCGGGCGAGGTGTGGGCGAAGGTGTAGTCGTAGGCGATCTGGGCGAAGGCGTTGTCGGCGTCATCGGTGTAGCCGCAGCCGCAGTCGGTCTGCCCGGACCCGATGGCCACCTCGTAGTTGCCCGCGAGGCACTCGACACCGTGCTCGCGCAGCAGCGGGAAGACCGCCTCCGGCTCCGCCCCGTAGGCCCCGAAGTCCCCGAGGCACACCAGCCGGTCGGCCCCGCGAGCGCGGGCGTCGTCCAGGAAGGCCCGCACCGCATGGGGGTTGGAGTACAGACCGCCGCACAGGGCCAGTCGCGTCACGCAAGCTCCTCACGTCAGGTGTGCCCATGCCCGCACGAGGTCCGTGCTCGCTCCGAGGCCACTGTCAGCGTCGTGACACGATCGTCGTCATGGACTCCGCCCGCTGGGCCGCGCCGCTCCGTCAAGCCCTGGACATGCTCGGTGGGGACCAGGGGGACAGCCAGGTCCAGCAGGCGGCCTGGGTCGCCCGCTGTGTCGGTCGTGGCGAGAACGCCCCCCTCGGTGCCGGGGACATCGCGGCGCTCGCGGCAACGCTCACCGAGCGGCGCGCGGAGGCCGGAGAGGTGCTCTTCCGTGCTGGTTCGGGTCCGGCCGGGGTGTGGATCGTCCGGCACGGGCAGGTGGAGCTCGCGGTCGGGTCGGGTCGCCGCCGCGTGGTGGTCGGCGTCCTTCGCCCCGGTGACGTGGACGGCGACATCCCAGTCTTGCTCGGGATGCCCGCTCCCTACACCGCTCGGGCCATCGACGACGTGACGTGTCTGCACCTGAGCAGCGACGAGTTCGACCGGCTCCTGAACGGCCGTGCCGCCGTGAGCCGGCGGTGGCTCTCGAGCGTCGCGGAACGGCTCGTCGCCAGCCACATGCGGATCATGAACCTCCTGGGGAGGACGCTCACCCAGCAGGCCGCGGCCCTGCTGTGCGATGAGGTCACCGACGGCCAGGTCCGGCTCCCGCAACGGACTCTCGCCGCGATGCTCGGTGTACAGCGTCCCTCGCTCAACAAGGTCCTCAAGGAGTTCGAGCGTCAAGGACTGATCTCCCTGGGCTACGCCACAGTCACCGTGATCGAGCTCCAGGGACTGCGCGACCTCGCGTACCGCTGAAGGGTCGGCGTCCGACCGAACGTCCTGGTCCGCGTGTGTCGTCTCGCTGACACGTCCGCGTCGCCTGACCCTGCCCTGAGTCCGACCGTCGACGCGGGAGCGACCGGTCCACGGGGCCTCGATGCCTCATGAGGTTGGCCCCTGGCACCGGACACGTCATCTGAGGTGGGCCCGGTCTGCCAGGGAGGATGTCGTTCGTGCCTGCACCTCACCCGCCGGAGTTCCGGCGTCGCGCCGTCGAGCTGGCTCGTCTGGGCGAGCAGCCGGTCGCCGCGATCGCCAAGGACCTCGGAATCTCTGAGTCGTGTCTGCGGAATCGGATGGGCCCAGGCCGACGCCGATGACGGCAACGACACCGATCGGTTGACCAGCAACGAGCGCGCCGAGCTCGCCGAGCTGCCCAAAGACAAGCGTCGCCTCGAGGTCGAGAACGAGATCCTCAAGCGTGCTGCAGCCGGCTTCGCGCGGGAGAACGTCCTCCCGAAGTAGTCTTCCCGCTGGTCTGTGAACTCGCCGACGACGGTGTCGACGTCGCGGTGACCTGTCGGGTGCTCGATGTTCGTCGTCAGGGCTACTACGAATGGCTCGCGGGGGCGAAGTCTGTCCGCGCGCAGGAGAACGAGTTGCTGCTCAAGCACATCGAGAAGATCCACGAGGAGTCCCGCGGCACCTCCGGCTGGCCGCGCGTGCACGCCGAGCTGACCCTCGGCTCGGCCTGGCGGTCGGCCACAAGCGGGTGGCCCGGCTGATGCGGGGGCCGGCATCGAGGGCCTCTACCGGCGCCGACGTCGCGGCTGCACCGTCCGCGACCCGGCCGCGGACCCCTACCCCGACCTGGTCGAGCGGCGTTTCAGCGTTGAGGCGCCGGATCGGCTGTGGTTCACCGACATCACCGAACACGGCACAGTAGAAGGCAAGCTGTACTGCGCGGCGGTCCTCGATGCCTACTCGCGAAGAATCATCGGCTGGTCCATCGATGACAACATGCGCACCGCGCTGGTCACAGACGCCCTCGGCATGGCCATCACCCGCCGGCGCCCGACTCCAGCCAAACTCCACGATCATGCATTCCGACCACGGCTCGCAATTCACCTCGCGGGCGTTGGGGCAACGCCTGCATGCTGCTGGCCTGCTCGGGTCGATGGGCTCGATCGGTGACTGCTACGACAATTCGATGATAAAGTCCTTCTGGGGCACCATGCACCTTCGAGCTACTCGACTCACGGACCTGGGAGACCCGCGCCGAGCTTGTCAACACGATATTCGAATGGTTAGCGTGCTGGTACAACCGCAAGCGGCGCCATTCCAGTATCGGAATGCTCAGCCCACTGGACTACGAAGCCCACCACACCGGCCCCGATCAAGATCACTGGCTCCACACCGTCGGTGTCCGGTGCCAGGGGCCAACCTCGGTGTGGGTCAGGAGGCCGACGTACTCGGCCGGGATCGTCGCCGCGCTGCTCGGCACGTTCCTCGCCCGCGCCCCCGGGAGCCCGACCGATACCGGAGGAGTCGACTGGCTCGAGCTCCTGGTCCAGCTCGTGGTGGTGCTCGTGGTGGTGGCCGCCGTCGCCGGCGTCGCCGGACGACGAGGGCGTCGACGCTGATCCTCGCTGTTCTGCTGGAGACCGATGCGGCCGCGTCCGGTGGACGGGGCGACGAAGCGCCCGACCGGGCGCTGAGGATCACGCTCATCTGATGTTGAGCGTGGAGTCGGCCCCGTCGGGACGACCCTCGAGCAGACCGAGCAACGCCCGGGCCGGGGTCTCCAGGGGCAGCGTGGTGCGGGTGACCAGGAGGTCCGTGTCGAGCACGCCGTCCTTCACGGTGGGCCCGAAGGGACCCCAGAACGCGCCGTCGTCGGTGATCGTCAATTCCGACGGGAGGTCGGAGACGGTTGCCTCGACCCCGAGGTCCTCGGTGTCGGCCCGCCCGCGGCGCACGATCGGCCGGATGATGTGCTCGGAGTCGGGCACGCCGAGGTCCCGGTGCAGGGCGCACAGCCGGTCGAGCTCGTTGTCCTCGATCGACTCGACGGTCGTGGCGATCCGCACCGTGATCCCGCGCTCCACGAGGTCCGGGATGGCCTGGGTGACCTTGCGGAAGTTGTCCGGTGCCCGCATCTCGTCGTTGGCGTCCGCGTCCGGTCGGTCCAGCGAGATCTGCAGGGCGACGTCGCAGTCGGCGAGGTGCTCGACCTTCTCGAGCAGGCGGCGGCTGAACAACGTGCCGTTGGTCAGCGCCACCACCGGCAGGTTCGTCGAGAGTGCGGCGAGGGTGTCGGGCATGTGCGGCATCAGGAAGGTCTCGCCGCCGGTGACGCCGAGGTCGGTGAAGCCCAGCTCCCGGGCCTGCTCGGCGACCGCGAGCATCGTCTCCGCCGAGAGCGCGCGGGGCGCCACCTTGGGCCCGGACTCGGTGAGGCAATACGTGCACTGGATGTTGCAGTGGTAGTTCGCGTACATCCACACACGGCCCGGCATGACGCCGTCCGCGACGGCGCGCGCGATCGGACCGGCCTCGGCCGGTACGGAGTCGATGGTCTCGGTGCTCACAGCAGTCCCTCCTGGGCGAGCCGGTCGATCGCTTCGGGTGCGGTCGGCAGGGCGAGCGCGGTGGCGAAGCGGTTGAGCATCAGGGTGGTCCCGACCACGGCGGTCAGCTCGACGACCTCGTGGTCGGACCACGACCGCAGGACGGCGGCGCGTTCCTCGTCCGGGACCGGACCGCCTCCGGCGACCACGTCGACCCATCGCAGGAGGGCCCGTTCGCGCGCGTCGTCGAAGGCGGCGTCCGTCGGCCCGCAGGACTGCAGGGCGGCGACCTGGTCGGAGGTCAGGCCGGCTTCCAGCGCCACCACCGCGTGGGTCTGCACGCAGAACCGGCACCCGGCGAGTGCCGAGGTCCGGACGATGACGATCTCCTTGGCGCGGAAGCCGATCGCCGAGGGACCCAGCGCCGCTCCGATGAACGGCAGCGCGACGGTGAGCAGTTCCGGTACCTGCGCGAGCGAGCGCACGATCGGTCCCGGATCGCCGTCGGCGAAGTACGGCCGCGCCAGCAACGGGACCTGGTCGAGCTCCACACGGGCGATCGTGGTCATCGGCTCACCATCCGTCGGTCGGGAACATCTGGTCTCAGAACCGGCATCAGAACGGCCACCGGTTGCGGAAGCGGGGTGCGAGGAGTCGGTCGAGCCCGGCGACCCGGCCGGCGGGCACGATGGCCAGCAGGGTCAGCGGGAGGATGTCCTCCGAGGGGTACTCCCACAGATACCCGCCGGTCGGCAGGAGCATCAGCCAGATCGGGGTGAGCAGGAGCAGCCCGCCGACCGCGGCGAGCCGGGTCGCGACGCCGAACAGCAGGCCCAGCCCGATCGCGATCTCGACGATGGTCAGGAACGGCCCGAAGAAGGCCCAGTTCGGCAGGACGAGGCCCTGGTAGAGCGCGGCCAGCGGCGTGATGTACGTGGCCTGCGCGGCACCGCCGGCGATGGCCTGCGCGCTCCCGCTGGTGATGAGGTTGAAGTTGATGAACCCCCAGTTGTAGAGCCCGACGTCGGTGGCCTTGGCCAGGCCGTTGCTGAGGAACACCAGCCCCATGAATATGCGTAGGGCGGCGAAGGCGCCGGCCATCAACCGGTGACCGGGCGCGGCGGCGGCGGGTGCTCGCGCCGTGGTGGTGGTGTCGGTGTCGGACATCGCGTCGGGTCCTTCTCGGGTCGGCGGGCGGTTGCCCGCTGCAGTAGGGCGGTCGAACCACCCTCAGGGTCGGTCCGACGCTGCTCCTGCGGGAGGAGCCCGCCGGATGTTCGTCACGGGCTCGGGGGCGGGTCGGTCGTCGTGCTCGCCCCGGCGGCCGCCCGTGACGTCCGCCTTCGTCGTCGGCGCCACAGGGCCGCACCGACGACCAGGACGACCAGGGCCGCCGCGAGGGGGAGGGCGCCGATGGCGTCGACCCCACCGGAGAGGGTCTGCTGGAGCGCGCCCGCGGCGCCGACCACCGGGTCCTGGGCGCTGCCGCCGCCGAAGAACAGGCGTAGCTCGTAGACCCCGTAGTAGCCCACGTAGAGCCCGACGACCACCAGTAGCGCGCCGGCCGCCCGGTTGACGTAGGGGAGCAGGTGGCGGGCGCGGGTCGCAGCGCCGTAGCCGGCCAGAGCGACCGTCACGGCGAGCACGCCGATCACGAGGGCCATGCCGAGCCCGTAGGCCAGGAAGCCGGCCACCACGCCGATGACCGAGCCGGTCACGAAGGACGACGTCGTCACGGCCAGGAAGGGTCCGATCGTGCACGACAGCGACGCGATCGCGTACGCCACGCCGTAGCCGAACATCGAGCCCAGGCGCCCGGTCGGAGCCCCCCGCCCGGTGCGCGGGAGCAGGGCGGTGAGCTCCCGCCCGCTCAGCAGCCAGACACCCAGGACCACCATGACGACGCCGATCAGGACCGTCACGGCCGGCAGGTATCGCTGCAGCGACGAGGCGAACGGGGCGACGACGACACCGAAGGTGCCGAAGACGAGCAGGAAACCCAGGGCCATGAGGCCGGTGGCCACGAGGGCGCGGGCGACCACGCCGCCGCGTCCACGGCGAGCCTCGGACGGGTCGTCACCGAGCACGACGAGTGCGAGGTAGGCCGGCAGCATCGCGAAGCCGCAGGGGTTGAAGGCCGCGACCAGGCCGGCGGCCAGGGCGAAGGCGAGGAGCGAGGAGTCCATGGACGGGACGTCCGACGTCGGCTCAGGCCCGCGTCAGGGCGTCGAGACGCTGCGCGAGGTCGGGCTCGGACAGGGTGCCCTTGACCACCTCCACCGTGCCGTTGGGCGCGACGAAGGCGAACGCGGGCTGCTGGGTCACGCCGAAGTGGCGCCAGACCGACGTGTCCGTGTCCGCGAGGTGGGTGAAGCCGCCGAGCTGGTAGTCCGCGACGAACTGGTTCATCGCCGGGACCTGGTCGAGGGCCGCCACACCGACGAACGTGACGTCGGGATGCTGGGCCGCGGCCGCAGCGATCGCGGGAGCTTCGGCCCGGCACGTCGAGCACCACGGCGCCCAGAACCACAGCACGGCGGGCTTGTTCGCCAGGCTCTGGCCGGAGAACTCGGCGCCGGCGAGGGTCCTGGAACTGAAGTCGAGAGCGCTCGAGCCGGACCCGGCGGCTCCGGGTGTCGCGGTTGGCGGCGCCGAGGTGGAACACGCGGTGACCATCGCCAGGGCCGCGACGAGCAGGAGGAGAAGCCTGATCGGTCGCACTCGGGGTGACCTCCAAGGTCGAGTTGCTGTCACGGTAGGCAGGCGCCCGTGACAGCGGTGTTACGTCGGGATTCGTCGCCGTGCCCTGCGTGGTTCGGTGCCGAAGTCGGCCCCGAACCGTCCCGGCCCACTCGGCGCCCGGAGTGCGGAGATCGACTCCGTGGTGTTGTGACGCAGGGTGTGACGAGCGCTGAAGCTCCCGCTTCTGGCCGCGAAGGGCTACGAGGCTCCGTCGCTCTTCGAACCCGCGAACCTGCTCCGTGAGGCGCGCCGGCAGAAGAACCTCAGTGCTCTCCCGGTGATTGCCATCAGCCGTGGCGACCTGTCGTATGACGTCAGCGGACAGCGCAGCGGTCGTTGGTCGCGATGATCAATGGCCAGTCCAGGTAGCTCCGGCTGATGGAGGGAGGCCGGTCAGACATCACTCTCTCGAGCCATTCCTACTTCGACGGCGGGAGAGCCGCGCGGATGCTCCTTCTTGCTGTGGACGATGGGGGAGGGACGAGGCGCCATCGCGAGCCGACGTCACCGAGTACGGGTGGCACACGGTGCGCTTCCACTCCTGGGTGGGCAGGCGTTCGCCGGCGCACTGCAGCTCGATGGGCAAGGCGATCCTCGCCGGACTCGGGGACGACGACGTCGACCGCCGGTACCCCGACGGCGAGCTCGCGCGTCTCGCCGATCGGACGATCGTGGCGGCCGCCGATCTGGGCTCGATCGGCGTCTCTGCGCGGAGTTGGTGCATGCGGAAGCGCGGTCGCCCGCCGGTCGATCCGCTGGGTTCGCTTGGCGAAGGGGTTCACCAACCTGCTGGCCAAGGACCCTCGCACCGCGCCCTTCCGCATGGTCGGGATGAAGCCGTTGTCGAGGTGCAGATTTGTCGGTGGCCGGGCCGCGGTGAAGCCGGATGCGGGCCCTCCGGGGACGGCGCCCGGTTTGCACGGCTCCGTGTGGGGCCGCATGCTGGGCCTCCCAGCTCGCCGGAGGCGACGGACGATGATCGTGCGAGGCCGCTCGTGAAGGTGCTGGTCGCGGGCGCGTCCGGTTTCGCAGGCGCGCGGTTGTGCCCCGCCCTCGAGGCCGCCGGGCACACGGTGCGGGCGATGACCCGGCGGCCGGCTGGCTACCGCGGGGTCGGCGAGCCGGTGCCCGGCGACGTCGGCGACCCGGCGTCGCTGCGGACCGCGCTTGCCGGATGTGAGGTGGCCTTCTACCTCGTGCACTCCCTCGGCGACGCTGACTTCGAGCAGCGCGACGCCGATGGCGCCGCCGCGTTCGGGCGGGCCGCGGCCGACGAGGGCGTCGCCCGCATCGTCTACCTGGGCGGCCTCGGGGCGAGCGAGGACGACCTGTCGGCGCACCTGCGCAGCCGCCACGAGGTCGAGAAGCTGCTCGGGAAGGCAGGGGTCCCGGTGACCACGCTGCGCGCCGGGATCATCGTCGGTCACGGCGGGATCTCCTGGGAGATGACGCGGCAGCTCGTGGAGCACCTGCCCGCGATGGTCTGCCCCCGGTGGGTCCGGACCCGCACCCAGCCGATCGCGGTCGCCGACGTGGTCCGCTACTTGGTCGGCGTCCTCGACGTCCCGGAAACGACGGGCCGCAGCTTCGACATCGGGGGCCCTGACGTCCTCGAGTACCTGACGATGATGCGGCGGGTGGCCGCGATCGAGGGCCGCCGGATGCTCGTCCTGCCGGTCCCGCTGCTGACGCCCTCGCTGTCGTCGCGCTGGCTGTCCCTGGTCACCGACGTGGACGTCGCGACCGGGCGCTCGCTCATCGACTCGATGAGCAACGAGGTCGTGGTGCGCGACGACAGCATCCGCGAGCTGGTGCCGTTCAGCCCCATGGACTACGACGACGCCGTGCTCGTCGCGCTGGGCGAGCGCGCCCGGGCGGCCCGGACCGGGAGCGCCGTCGGCAGACCGCCTGGACGTTGACCAGCTCGCCCAGGGTCAGAACCGCCCCGACGTTGTCGGTGAGGACGACCGCGCCGCCGGGCGACAGGGACGCCCGGAGGGGCAGCGCTCGGCGCGCGCGGTCCAGGACGACGCGGGGGCTGCCGGTCAGCAGCGCACCGCGCCGCTCGAGGTCGATCACCGCGACCCGTCCGCGCGGCCCATGCAGTTCGGCCCGTACCCCCGACGGCGGCGAGCCAGGCGGCGACGGCCAGCGAGGGGTCCTCGAGGACGGCCTGCCACTGGTCGGGGTGGCGGGCGAACAGGGTCAGGGCGTGGCCGATCGCGCTGATGGTCGTGTCCGGCCTCCCGGTGGACGGGCACCTGCACGGGGATGTCGACCCCCGCGAGGCCGCCCGCGCGGGCATGCGCTGCATCGAGCACCTCGGGCCGGGTGTGACGGTGTTCGCCGCGGCCGGCACCTGCGAACAGGAGATCCGGGCGTCGCCGCCGCGCACGATCCGGCTGCCCTCGCTCCGACTCCCCGGGATGGACCGTCTGCTCGAGGCCGTCCTGCGCCGCATCGTGCTCAACCCGGCCGTGACGGCCACGCCCGAGGACGCCCGCCAGCTCGGGATCGGCGACGCGACCTTCGACGACGAGCGCGCCCACCAGCTCGCGGAGCTCGTCGTCGAGCAGGGCACCTGGCACTGCCCGACCCTGATCAGGGCGCACACCCAGAAGTTCCCCGACGCGCCCGAACACGCCGCCGATCCCGCCTCCGGTTCATCGCACCCGACGAGGTCGCGCGCTGGCGGAAGAGCGCGCGCCGGTTCGCGAAGCTCCCGTCACGCAGCCGCCAGGCGCAGCGCGCCCACTGGTCGACCCAGCTCCGTCTGACCAAGGGTCCTCGCCGACGCGGGCGTCCGGCTGCTCGCAGGAAGATCGCCCACGCGCCTACTAATGGTGCCGCTTCCGGTGGTCGGCCGCGAGAACGGCGACGCGAGCGGCGGCGAGCGCGGTTCCGGTGATCGCCGCGACCGCGAGCAGGGCCACGGCGTCGGGCATCGCGAGGCTCAGTTGCCAGAATGTGAAGACCCGGCCTGTGGTGGCGCTGACGATCGGGACCAGGCCGGTGATCAGCGCGACGGGAAGGACCAGCCAGGCGAGCCCCGGCGCGGCGGTCCACCACCGCCGGCCTGCCTGACGTCGGCGCCACCGTCTGAGGCGGACAAAGGCGCGTGTCCGCACCCCCAGCACGAGGACGCACGCGCCACCGAGCATCGCGGAGACGAGCGTGGTGCTGCGGGGCGTCGTGGCCTCACCGGTCCCGCTCAGCAGCGCAGCCAGCGCCGTCGTGACGCCGGCCGTGTCGGCTAGTGCGCTGTTGGCGTTCCAGAGCAGGGCGAAGGCATATCCGCTGTCGGGCAGCAGGACCTGCACGGCCGAGAAGGTCGAGAGCACTCCGGTGTGCTCGATCCGTCGCGGGCCCTGCTCCGGGGTGATGACCTGCCAGCCCATGCCGTATCCGCCGGGTATGCCCGGGGGCGGGGACTGCATGACCGCGACCGCCTGGGGCGGCAGGAGCCCCCCACCGCCGGTCGACTGCATGACGAGCCATCGCGCCATGTCCTCGGCGGTCGAGACCACCCCGGTCGAGCCGGCGACCAGTCCGTCGAGCTCGGCCCGAGCCAGCGGTCTGCCGAACACCAGCACGTGGCCGTCGGCGAGGTCGGGCGCCTGCCGTGCGGCCTCGGCCGCGGTGGCCGTCGCGAGTGTCCTGGTCATCCCCAAGGGCGCGAACACCTCCCGCGTGAGGTGGTGGGCCCACGGCTCGCCCGTCACGACCTCGATCAGCCGGGCGAGCACCTGGTAGTTCGGATCCGAGTAGTGGAACTCGGTGGCGGGCTCGCTCACGGGCCGCGCGCTGCGCAGGCTCGCCACCCGTCGCGCGAGGTCCTGCTCGTCGGCGGTGATCGCGGGGAAGCCGGTGTCGGCGATGCCGCTGGTCTGGTTGAGCAGGTGGCGCACGGTGGTGCGGGCCGAGGCGCCGGGATCGGCGGTGGCGAAACCGGGCAGGTAACGCCGTACGGGAGCGTCGAGATCGATGCGCCGGGCCTCCGCGAGCTGCAGGACCGCGGCGGCGGTGAACGACTTGGACAACGAGGCGATCCGGAACCGCGTGCTCGGCGTGACGGACTCGCCGCGCCCGTCCGTGCCGAAGCCCGCGAGGTGGACGACGTCGGAGCCGTGCGTGACGGCGACCGCCATCCCCGGCAGGCCGATGGCGGCCCGCGCGCCGGCGACGAGGCGGTCGATCGCGGCCGGGTCGGGCGCCGCCCGGGACGGGGTGGCGGCCACGGTCGCGGCCGAGGCGAGGAGCACGACCACCACCCAGCCCACGGTGGCCGTCAGCTTGCGGACGGCGCGGCGCATCCGGTCAGCATGCCCCCGGGCCAGGGCGGTGACGACGCGTTGTGCGAGCTACGCGGCTGCCAGTGCGGCGCGTCCGCTCGGGGTGATCGTCGTCGCTCGAGCGCCTACCGCGTACCGCTTGCCTTGGTGGGCCTCTTCGCACCGGGGTTCGGCTCCGGGCTGAGTGGGCCGGCGGGCGGGCTCACGACGCCAGGGCGCCTCGGATCATGGTGATGAAGGTGTGGATCCACCGTTCCCGTGTGTCGGGATCGGGCTGCTCGGCCACGAGCCACGTGTCCATCGCTCGGCCCATGCCGACGACGACGGCGATCAGCAGGCCGGAGGGCACGTCGGTGCGGATCGCGCCGAGGTCCTGCCCAGCGGTGAGGGTCCGTTCGATCCAGGGCAGCGCTACACGTTCCATCTCGAGCTGGGCGGTGTTCAGGGCGGAGTTGCCGGCCGCGGCGAGCCAGCCCCTGGTCAGCGCCGCGAGCTGCGGCGAGGCGGCGAAGGCCGACATCAGCTCGACGTAGTAGCGCTCCAGCCCGGACCAGAAGGCGTCGGGCCCGCCCTGGACGGGAGCGTCGAAGGGGTCGAGGTCGGCGAAGAGACGCTCGAACTCGAGACGCGTGACGTAGGCGTAGAGGTCCTCCTTGCCGTCGAAGTAGTAGTACAGCGAGCCCTTGGACACGCCGGCGGCCTCGATGACCCTGTTGAGGGACCCGTCGTGGAAGCCGTGCGCAGCGAACTCGTCGACGGCGGCGCGCACGATCGTCTGCTGCTGCCGCTGCGGGAGCTTGAAGAATCGCGGTCGGACCACGCGCTCAGACCGACGGTTGGAACGCGGTCGATGCGGGAAGCTCGACGGCGTCCCGGAAGCTTGCGCCCATGACACGGTTCGCGACGATGGGCAGACCCATCAGCCTCATCGCCGCGTTCCGGGTCAGGAGCTGGCGCCTGCCCTTCGGTGCGAAGGCCAGGCCCAGCCGCAGGGCGGCGTCCTGCTTGGACTTCAGCATCGGGGCCAGCCGCGCGCGGTAGCGGGTGAACGCCGCGACGGGGTCTGCGGGCGAGCGTGCCAGCTCCGCCGCCAGCACGTAGGACTCGACCATCGCCAGCGCGGAACCCTGTCCGGCCAGCAACGACGGGCAGGCCGCCGCATCCCCGACGAGCCCGACCCGACCGCGGGACCACGCGGGCATCCGGACCTGGCTCACCCGGTCGAAGTAGAACGTGCGCGCCGACGACATCGCCTCGAGCATCGCAGGAGCCTCCCAGCCGGCTCCCGCAAGCCGCTCCCGCAACACGCCCTGCTGCGCGGCGGTGTCGTGCTCGGGCACGTTCTCCTCGTGTCGCAGGGTGACGAGGAAGGTGGTGACGTCGTCCGGGAGCGACAGACGGACGATCTGGAAGCCGACGTCGGCGTACATCATGGCGACGAGATCGTTGCGTGGGCGATACCCGACCACGTCGAACGCGGCGACGACGATCCCGAGGTACCGCTCGAACTGCTCCTGCGGGCCGAAGGCCAGTCGCCGAACCCGGGAGTGCAGGCCGTCGGCGCCGATGACGAGATCGACGTCGCGCTCGCGCCCGCTCTGGAAGGTGACGTGGACGTGGTCCCCGTCGTCCTCGAGCGCGCCGACCGTGTCGCCGAAGACGGTCTCGACGTGTCCCTCCAGGGCCTCGTGGACGACCTCGGCGAGCACCGACCGTCCGATGCTGACGTACCGATCGTCCGCCCCCATCACCGCGGACGGCCCGAACGACCCGATGGTCTTCCCGCTCGCGGCGACCGCCCGAGCCTCGGTGAAGCGGTGTCCGCGGCTCCGGAGCTCCGGGACGACGCCCATCCTCTCGGCGACGTCGAAGCCGGCCCCCCAGAAGTCGACGAGGTGCCCGCCCCGACGGAGCTCGGGGGCTTGCTCGACGAGCACTGGCTCGTGCCCGGCGCGCAGCAACCAATAGGCCAGCGTCGGCCCCGCGATCCCGGCACCGACGATGAGTACCTTCATGGCGACTCCTTCCCACCCGTTCGACCGGTGGTTCGACCGCCAGTCTAGGCCCGGCGTCGTGCTCTCGGAAGACCTCAAGCAGAGAAGGGACGACGACACGGCGAGCTGGACCCGATGCTGGTCGGCAGGCACGACCAGTGTGCCGGTGCTCCGATGGGGAACGGTCGCGGCGGCAAGGGCCGCCGCGGCGAGCAAACGACGTTCGCCGTGGGTGCCATCACCACCGGGGAGCGCGGCCTGCCGGTCCTGCAACCTAGTGCGCTGGCCATGAACGTTGACCGGGTCAGGCGGCTTTCGGGCGGCCCCAGCGTTGTTGGCGTTCGCTGCGGATGCGGGCGCGTTCGCGGCGTTGGGCGGCCAAGACGTCGGGGTGACGGGCATGTGCGTTGCGCCAGCGCAGGTAGGCCTGGATCTTGCGGGCGAGCGCGGGGTGGTTGGGATGGTTCGTGGCACCCATGGTGAAAGTCCGCAGCGGCCCGAACTGGGCCTCGATGGGGTTGGCCCAGGAGGCGTAGGTCGGGGTGAATCAGAGCTCGACGTCGTTCCCGCTCGCCCAGGTGCGGATCTTGGGGGTCTTGTTCGCCGAGAAGTTGTCCAGGATGACGTAGACCGGGGCGCCGTCGGGAACGCGTCGACGATGAAGCACACGTAGGCCACCCCGGCCCAGGTCGCGACGAAGGTGAGATCGGTGACCCACAACTGGTTCGGGGCGTCGGCCCGGAACGCGCGTTCGACCAGGTCCGGGTGCCGCGGGGTCGCAGGGTCAGCTCGGGTGGTGCGGACCCGCTTGCTGCGCCGGGCGCCTTCGATCCCGGCGGCGCGCATGAGCCGGGCGACCTGGTCGCGGCCGACGTCGAGCCCGGCCCGTCGGGCGGCCTTGTGCAGCTTGCGGGCCCCGTAGACGCGGTAGTTGTCCTCCCACAGCTCGATCAGCTGCGGGGTGAGTTCGGCGTCCCGGCGTGCCCGCGCCGAGGGCGGGCGGGTCTTGGCGGCGTAGTAGCTGCTCGGGGCCACCTTGGACCGTCCCCGCCGTGGCGGACACCGTCATAGGCTGCCGCTGACCCCAGCGGGAGGGACGACGTGGCGACACGCCGACACTTCACACAGGAGTACAAGGACCAGGCGGTGAGCCTGGTGGTGGATTCGGGCCGCACGATCGCCGAGGTCGCCAAGAGCATCGGTGTGCACGAGATGACGCTCGGGAAGTGGGTGAAGAAGGCCCGCGATGCGGGCCGGGTGCCCGATGCCGAGCTGGGTGTCGATGAGCGCGCGGAGCTGGAGAAGCTGCGCGCCGAGAACGCCCGGTTGAAGATGGAGCGGGACTTCGCAAAAAAAGTAGCGACCTGGTTCGCGAAGGACCAGCCGTGAAGTACGCGGCGATCGCGAACTGGGCCGACTCCGATGATCCCGACGAGAACCGGTTTCCGGTGGCGTTCAGGTGCGTCCAGCTGGAGGTGTCGCGTTCGGGCTACTACGACCGGCGCCGCCGGCTGCCGAGTCGCCGGGAACTCTCCGATGCCGAGCTCGCCGACCGGATCGGTGAGCTGCACCGCGACCTGCCCGGCCAGCCCGGGGTGCGCCGGGTGTTCGCCGAGCTCAGCGCGAACGGCCGGCGGGTGGGCCGCAAGCGGGTCTGGCGACTCTGATGACGCTGGCCGAAGTTCCCCAGCGGTGCTAGATCATCTTCCCCAGGTGGGGGATCACTGTAGTGCTGACTTGGCGTGGGTGGTCAAGCTCGTCGTAGTGGGATGACGCCGGGGTCGGGGAGGGCGGGTCGGGCTGCTTCGGGTGTGGTGAGCTGGGCGACGATGCTGACCTCGTTGCCGCAGTGCGGGCAGTCCCGGACCGCGATCGGGGCGGGCCCGGAGTCCGGGGTGCCGCTCTGATGCTCGACCGCCGGTTCGGCTCGCCGTCGTAGGTGGGCGTGCTTGTGGCAGCGGTCGGAGCAGTAGCGGTGCCGCGGGCCAGCGGGGGTGAAGGTGGTCCAGCAGATCGGGCAGGCGCGCTCGGATCGCCAGTCGTGGTCGGGGTCAGCTGGCAGTGGCTGCCTCCCAGCCCCGCGGCGGAGCCGGGCCGGTGCGCCCGCCTGGTTCGGTGCTAGGAGGAGCGCCCAAGTACGCGGACAGAAACGCTAGTGCTGTCCGAGATCGTCATGTGCCGCTCTCAACCACAGCCGATCCGGGCCGTCGACGACGAACCAGGAACGCAACGTCGTCGAGCGCGGCTGCTGACCTCGGTGGGGAGGCGTGGGCTCGCGAGCAGTCGGCCCTGTCGCCGGTCGCCCGCGCGGCGCCCAAGGTCAACCTGCTGAACGAGGACAACCTGCCCAGCCATCACCGTGAGATCGAGCGGGCGTTCGGGCGTGACGGCGCCTGGGGGACATGGGTGCACCGGTGGACCGCCGAGGAGGCATGGCACGCCTACTGCATCCGCGACGACCTCCTCGTGACTTGGGGAGTCGACCCCGACGAGCTGGACCGGGCACGGATGCAGGTGATGCAGACGGGATTCGACTCGGCGGAGAAGCCGATCCTGAACGTGCTCGCCTACGTGTCGTTCCAGGAACTGGCGACCCGGGTGTCGCACCGCAACACCGGCAAGGTCGCCGGGGATCCCATCGCAGAGAAGCTGCTCACCTGCGTGTCCACCGATGAGAACCTGCACATGGTCTACTACCGCAACCTCGCGAAGACGGCCCTGGAGATCGCGCCGAGCGCGACCCTGCGGGCGATTACCGACGAAGTGGTCGGCTTCGAGATGCCGGGGCGGTCATCCCGGGCTTCACCCGCAAGGCGGTGCAGATCGCCCACGCCGGGATCTACGGCCTGCGTGTCCACCACGACGAAGTGATCCGGCCGTTGCCGCGTCAGTGGGGTGTCTTCGAGCTCGCCGGGCTCGACGCCGCGGGCGAGAAAGGCCCGCACCGCGCTCGCCGACTTCCTGACCGGGCTCGAGACCCAGGCCGTGCGGTTCGAGGAACCGCGCGACCGGACCCGCGTCCGCGCTGCCGACCGGGCCGGGTGACGCCCGGGGCGGGCGACCGCCCCGGGCGGCGACCGACGGTCCCGCCGCCAGAGACTCGAACCCAGACGGGCGGGGCTCGGGGGGAGCCCGACTTCCGGGCCGGCGGACCGCGGCGGGCGTTCGCGGTGCTTCACGACCACCCGCCGCGAGGAGGGGCTTTCCGACCCGTCGCCCAGAGCAGCACTCAGGCCCAGTCCCTCGTGAACCGCGACCTCACCGTGCGGAGGGCGTCGGTTCGGCGATCGTGCCGATCGTCTCCATCTCCTTCGTGAAGTCGACGAAGTCGTCGTCCATCAGCGCGCGCGGTTCGAAGGTGGGGCTCGCGATGACTCCGTGGACCCGACGTCGCTGCATGCCGAAGTTCCCGCCGTCGTAGATCGGGAAGATCGCAGCCTCACGCAGGTACTTCTCGAAGGAGTGCTTCTTGTCGGCGCTGTTCACGCCGACGACCTGGAGGCACTTGTACACTGCGTCAAAGAGCAATTCGGTGCAGAACACCTTGTTCATCGCGCCGATGAGCTCGCCGTGGTAGTCGTGCTGGTCGATGTAGTGCGCCGTCTTCCAGCAGAAGTAGCGACAAGCCTCGATCTTGGCAGCGACGTCACCGAGCACGTAGCCGACGTACTGGTGGTGGATGATCGGGTGGGGCCCGCCGGCGGTGTACGTCTTCGCCCAGCTCAGCGCCGCCTCGTAAGCGGATCGGGCGACCCCCACCGCCGCGATCCCGGCGACCGGGCCCGACCACGCGAAATTACGGTTGATCAGGAGGTCACCGTTCCCCTTCGTGCCCTCGACGAGGTTCTCGCGCGGGACGCGTGCATTGTCGAAGATCACCTCGGAGTTGGGCGTCAGACGGTGACCGAAGGAATCGATGGTGTTGAACGTGACGCCCGGCGTCCCGCGGTCGACGAGGATCGCGGAAAGGCCCTCCGTCCCACCCTTCTCGGGATCGGTCCGCACCACGTAGAGGCTCGTGTTGGCACCCTTGCCGTCCCAACCACCGACGTTGCAGGGCCAGTACTTGCGCCCGTTGAGGACGTAGCTGTCCCCGTCCAGCCGGGCCGTCACGCCGATGCCCGCAGGAGACGGGAGAGGAGTATCGAAGTTGGCGGTCCCACCCGGTGTGCCCGCCGGCTCGCTGGCTCCGTAGCCCGCGATCCACTCGCTCGTGGGGTCGGACGTGGCTTCGCCGAGGACCTTCTTCTTTTGCTCCTCGGTGCCCCAGTACCACACTGGTAGGAGGCCGAGGCCGTTGACGAGCACGGTGCAGGCGAACCCCGGGTCGACCGCGCAGAATCTCCTCCGCCGCAATGATCAGTTCGACGTTGGTGATGCCACCGCCACCGTATTCCTCGGGCAACATACAGAAGGCGATGCCACGCTTGTACGCCTCGATGTACGCCGGTTTGGTCATCTGAAATGCCTTCAGCGGGTCCGGCTCCTGGTCCGCGTATCGGACCACGGGGGCCAACACGCCCTCGGCGAAGTCGCGAGCATCGAGCTGCGTCTTCTTCTGCGACTCACTGAGAGTGAAATCGATCGCCATTCGGACACGCCTTTCGCGGTAACGGCCCGGTTCGTCGGGCATCAGAGGGGGACAGCGGGGCTCGAGCCCGCGTCGATCATGATGTTGGCAGCCCCGACCGGGGGGTCGACAGTCCGTCCGAACGGACAGCAGTGAACCGAGCACGAACGTCCCCCGGGACGGCACGAACGGCGACGTGCCCGCCCGTTGATCTCGCGCTGCCAGACCCCGACGTGCGGTCAGACGCCGAAGAGTCGACGCACTTCGTGCGTGCACCGTCTGGACACCGGAATGCTCTCGACTCGTCGGTGGTCGGTGCTCAACGTGATCATGCCGTGCCCGTGGTGGTGCACCCTTCGGACCCGCTCCGGGTTGACCAAGAAGCTCCGGTGGACTCGGACGAATCCATACCCGGCGAGTTCACGCTCGACGTGGTGCATGCCTTTCGTGGCCGCCCGGAGCCGACCGTAGTCCGTGGTCAACCAGACGACGTGGCGCTCGGCCTCGGCGTACCGGATCTCATGCGGCTCGAGGAGGAGGACAGAATCACCGGTCAGCGCAGCGATCCGGTCGATGCCGTGGCGGGCATCCGGGTACCCGCCGTCCACCGGGCGGCCGGTCCGCGATGCGTGGTGACTCGACAACATCCAGCCCACTAGCCCGAGCGCTCCGATCACCGGCGTGACCACATACGTCTCGGATCTTCTCCGCGAGCGGAGGGCCGAGAACGACGGTGCCGCGCCACGAGGGGTCGGTCTCCGCCTCAGCGTAGGACCGCTCGGCGAGGCCCCGGAGCTGGGTCAGCCATGAGCCCGGAGGGAGTCCTCGTGAAGGTGCGACCCCGTGGGGCGGATTGCCGAGAAGCCTCCTGACGTCCTCGTTCGCGGCGACGACGTTGCCGGCCAGGTCAAGCGCGAGCCGCTTGGTCGGGCTTCCACCCTGCGCGGCAGAGCTTCCTGCAACCGCCACCGCATCGCGAAGCGCGAGTTCGTCCGAGCCGCGAGACGCGACGTCGCTGTACGTACTCTGCTCCCGTTCCATCACTTCGGCCCTCCCGGCGGATGGCGGCGGCGACCTTCGACGGCATCGGTCGATCCTCGGCCGTCTGTTCTAGGTGACTACGCCGTACCCCTCCATGGACTTCTTGAAAGTGAGTACTTCGTCGTCCACGAAGACGTCCGGCGTGAATCCCGGGTCGGCCATCACTCCCCATGCTCTGCGCCGCTGCATGGCCAGACTCCCGGAGTCGTACAGCGGGAACACGAGCGCCTCACGGTAGAACTTCTCCATGCCGAACTTCTTGTCGATCGCGTTCACGCCGACGATGCGCATACAGTCGAACACGACGCTCTGCATCAGGTCCCCGCAGAACGTCTTGTTCATCGCGCCCAGCGCCTGGCCTTCGCTGTCGTGGTTGTCCATGTAGTGGGCCGCCTTCCACGACATGTACCTGCCTGCTTCGATCTTCGCAGCGACCTCGGTGAGCAGGTTCCCCACAGCTTGATGATTGATGATCGGCGACGAGCCACCGCCGGTGAAGGTCTTCGTCCACTTCAGCGCGAACTCGTAGGCGCCGCGTGCCACGCCCACGGCGGCGATTCCTGCGATCGGCCCGGACCACGTGAAGTTGCGGTTGATGACGAGGTCGCCGTTGCCTTCCGCGAGCAGGTTCTCCTCCGGTACGCGGACGTTGCGGAAGGTCATCGTCACGTTCTGGCAGGTTCGATGGCCGATCTTGTCGATGACCTCGTACTCGATTCCAGGCGTTCCGCGTTCCAGCAGGAAGGCGCTCAACGCTTCCTTGCCGCCCTTCCTGCGGTCGGTTCGAGCGATACAGAGGTTGGTGTCGGCACCACGCAGGTCCCAGCCACCCGAGTTACACGGCCAATGCTTCTCGCCGTTGAGGACGTATTCTCCGTTGGCCTTGTCGTGGTCGGCCATCAGTTGGATGCCGGCGGTGGGACTGGGGTGGTCGAAATTGGCCGTGCCGCCACGCTCGCTCACCACCCAGCCACCGAGAAAATCCATGCTCGTACTCTGGGTCGCCGGCTCGATCCACTTCAAGCACTGCTGCTCACTGCCGAACCATGTGAGGGGCATGAGCGCTAGGCCGTTGACTAAGAGAATCGTGGGAAACCCTGCGTCGACCGCGCTGAGCTCCTCGGTCACGATCATGAGGTCGACGTTGGTGGCTCCACCGCCTCCGTATTTCTTCGGGAGTAAGTTCGTGGCGAGCCCCATCACGTAGGCCTGCTCGAACACTGGTTTCATCGCGATGAAGGCTTCTTGCGGATCCGTGAGTCGGTCGGCCCGCTCGGCGGTCGGCCGCAGCACCTCGCGGGCGAACTCCCGAACGTCGTACTTCAGCTTCTTCTGGTCGTCGGTGAGTTCGAAATCGATCGACATGGGCTTCCCTCCCGATGAGTGGTTGGATGCCGATCGTCATGCCAGGAGCGGGACGGCCACTTCGGCTTCGACGGGACGGATCGGGTGGAACGGGTGAGGTCCGCGGCTCGCTAGCCGGTGTGCAGTTCGAGGGCCCCCCGCAAGCCGCCGTCGTTGGCCGCCACCTCATCGAGTGACGCGCTGTCGAGCACGGCGAAGTATGAGTCCACGGCTTTCGCGAAGACGCTTCGCGCTCCGCACACGCCGGCGACCCGGCAGAACCGAGCGGGCCCGAGGCATTCCACCACCGCGAAGTCGTCCTCCATGGCCCGGATGACGTCGCCGACCGTGATGGTCGTCGGGTCGCGCACCAGCCGAACTCCACCGCCGCGCCCCCGGCTCGTGACGACGAGATCGGCTGACCCCATCCGTTGGACCACCTTGTAGAGATGATTCCGTGAGATGTGGTGGGCCTGCGCGATGTCTGCGATCGAACCGTGACGGCCAGGGGCGACTTGCAGATAGAGCAGCACGCGCAACGCATAGTCGGCGTGGTTGGTGTGTCTCATCGACAATCCCTCTGAACTGGTGTGGGACGAATCGTCCCGGCCGTGCATCGCAAGGTCGGGTCGTCCTTGTGCGCCTCCGGTTGCCACAACCGGAGTGGTGTTCGTCGCGACCGCCGGTGGTCCGCGGTCAAGCAGGCCCCGGGCGGGGACCTACCGGGCTGCCCGGCAGCACTGCCGACCACGTCGGGGACACCGGCCATACCCGCCGCCTTGTGATCCAGAATCTCAATTGGTATACGGGATGCTACTTTTCCGCGGTCCTGACTGGCAACCAGCCCCGTGCACCCCGGGGGGCGTGGACGTCCTCGCCGTCGGGCGGGAGGTCCACCCGCGGCACACACGACGATCGGGACCACGCTGGCGGCCCTGGCCCTGGCCCTCGGGGCTCGGACGCGGAACGGTGCGCGGGCTCCTGGGCTCGGTCGGACAGGCCGTCCTTCACCACGCCCGCGGCCTGGTCGCCGCCGTGAGCACGCCGCGCTACCCCGCGGTGTTCGAGCAGTCCGAGTCGTCGTTCGGCCTGCGTGGGCAGTCGGGTGCTGGGTGGCAGGCTCCTGTGACGTCCCCCAGCCGGGGCCAGTGCACCGGGACGTCCTCCGACCCGCTCGGCGCCCAGGCCCCGCCTGGGGCAGGCGTCGACGACCACGATCAAGACCAGAAGCGGCTTCGGGGGGAGAACGCCGAGCTGGCGTCGGGGTCGGTCTGAAGGATCGCCATCTGGCGCCAGCGTTCGACGACCTGGACAACCCGAGCGAGCTCCAACGAGGCACGAGCGTCGTCCAGCGCCGCCTCGTACTCCGCGACGAACCGTTCGGCATCGTGGGGGAGCAGCCAGACCTTGACCACCGCAGGAGAGGCACCGTTGGCAAGAGGGTGCGGTGCCGGGTCGCGACGGGCTGCGGCGGTCACGTCCAGACGGTAGCGGCACCCACCGACAACCCGCGAGAGCTGTCGCAGCGGGTGTCGGTGCAGGCGCCATCGACCGCCGGTTCGTCAATGACGTCGATCTCCGCTGGCAGCACGTCGCGGAGTAAGCGGCCGGTGGAGCAGTTCGAGAGTCACGCCAAAGATCGCTCCGCAGAGCTGTGACCAGCGGGAATGGTGCGCCGCCAGGGACTCGAACCCCGAACCCAGTGGACGAGAGTCATGGTCACGGTGGTGACGCGCGGTGCTCATTTGTGCTGGTCAGTAGACGTGCCGCCGAGCCCCGATCGTCAGTGGTGGCCCGCCGAGACCGGTCGTGGCGTGACGTAAGCGGCCAACTAAGCGGACGGTGATCGTCCTGTGGCAGGCCAACGAACGGAGCGAGCGCACCGCGGTCTTGGGCACGCGGGGGCCTTGGTGGGGTGCAGAAGATGGTCGAGGATCTCGGCGCATGTGACGGTGTCGAGATCGTGCTCGGAGGCGAGATCGAGAAGCTCTGCGTGGTTCGGCCTCACTGCCGTAGCGTCCCGCCCGGCCCGGGCGCGTCCACATGGTCACCGCCGCCTGGGTCGTGGCCGAACCAACGCGCGCCGAACGATGTGCGGTGACTGGACGGGGCGCGTGATGGTCGCAGCGCAGGGACGGTGCGGGACCGTGCCGGCGCTGGATGGTCACGGTCGTCAAGCGGTTCTCGAGGTCGGCGAGGTCGCCGAGGTCGGCATCGTCAAGCGCTGCTCGCTGGGGTCCGTGAGCTCCGACGAGTTCCACACATGTCTCGAGCGGCGCGAGCCGGCCGTCCCGCAGGATCGGACACTCGTCTTGTCGCTTAATGGCGAGTGTGCCAGCTTCGTCGTGAAGCTATCTCCTGCCGAGGAGCGCGCGATGGCGACGATGGCGGTGGTGGACGGGACGATTCTCACCGGCGAGAACGGTGCCGTGCCCGTGGAACACGGGTGGCTGCTCATCGAGGACGAGCTCGTCGAGGCGGTAGGAAGTGGTGAGCCGCCCGACGCCGATACTGTGATAGATGCCTCCGGGATGCTTGTGATCCCCGGCTTCGTCAACGCGCACACCCACCTCTGCATGATCTACGGGCGGTCCCTCGGAAGCGATCGTGGCCTGTTGCAGTGGCTGGGCGACGCGCAGATTCCGATCATGCGCGCCCTCGAGCCGCGTGACTACGAACTGAGTATGAGCCTCGGGGCTCTCGAGAATCTCAAGGCCGGGAACACAACAGTGTGCGAGGTCTTCTTCTCGCCGCATTACGACGCCGCCGTCGACCAGGTCTCCGCTCAGGCTCTCGAAGCTTCAGGGATTCGCTCAGTGTTGTTCCGCTGCACCAATGACGAGACGTTCTTCGAGGGGTTCGTCGAGGAGCGTCGCAATGTCGTCCGGCGTCTGGAGGATCTGCACGCCCGGTGGCCGAACGAGGGCCGCACCAGGATCGGCGGCGGGCCGCTCGTTCCTTGGGGCTCGAGTGCGGACTCGTTCCGCGACCTCGTGGCGCTGTCATCGGATCGCAAGCTTCCCCTTCACCTGCACACCGCGGAAACCCCGGAATACAACGATCTCGTCCGGGAGCGCACTGGGCGAACCAACGTTGAGATGCTGGCGGACGTGGGCGCCCTCGGACCCGCCGTCATGCTCAACCATTGTGTTCATCTGTCCGAGCGCGACATCGCGCTGATCGCCGAGGCGGGCTCGCCGGTCATCCACGATCCGACGAGCAACATGCTCCTCGGGTCGGGTGTGGCCCCGATCCCGCAGTTGCGTTCCGCGGAGATAACGATAGGGCTGGGGTGCGACGGTCCAGCCTGCAACAACGGGCAAGACATGATCGAGAACATGAAGTACGCGGCCTTGCTGCAGAAGGTGGTGGCCCGACAGGCCGACGTCGTCGTCGCCGAGGAGGTTTTCCAGATGGCCACGGCCGGCGGGGCCGCCGCCATCGGCCTCGGTGATCGGCTCGGCCGGCTGATGCCTGGATTCCTCGCCGACGTCGTCCTGCTCGACGCCTCCGGCCCCCACATGACGCCGATGCACGATCCGCTCGCTTCGCTGGTCTACAGCGCCCGTGCCAGCGATGTCGACACAGTCCTGGTCGGCGGCAGGATCGTCATCCGGCACGGTGAGTTCCAGACCCTCGACGAAGAACAAGTCGTCCGCGACGTGGCCGAACGCGCCCGCGTCGTGCGAAGCAGAGCTTGATCCATGCCCGTCGCCCGTCCTTCACCGGACGCTGGGCAGTTCGACCTGCGAGACACGGATATCCTCGAGACCGGTGGCGGCTCTTGGCGCCGCCGACGACTGGGCGACGGCGGCGCTGAACGTCGGGATCGTGTGCATCGGCGTCGCGACTGCCCGTGCTGAACCAGGCAGACATTCTGGTCGGTTCGCCGGCATCGGTCTTGCCGCCTCGGCAATCGTGGTCGGGGTGCGCCGGCAGGTGCGGAAGGCCAATCGACGCGACAACCCCAACGGCCTCATTCCAGCATCGGAATGCTCAGCCCTGCGGACTACGAAGCAGTCCAGCTGGGCCCCAAACCAAGATCACTGACCCCACACTGTCGGTGTCCGGTCCTGGGGGCCAACCTCAACCTTGAGAGAGACGAACTTGACGAGGCACTGCGGTCCGCGGCCAACTGGTGCTCTGGTGCGCGGCTGGAGGGAGGCGGGGGCGGTCCACGGTTCTCCCGCGACCGCGGCGGACCGCAGGAGACCAACACACTCCCTCGGCTGGTCGTCTCGCAGTGCGTCTCAGTCGGGACGATGTCGACTCCACCGCTGCCGGCGTCCCCTCCCGGACGACCCGGCGCCCGACACCAGCGCAGCGTCGGCGACGGGCGCGTGCACCTGCTGTGCGTGGTCCGAACCCGGTTCGTCGGACACGCCCTCCTCGGGGAGAAGGGTCCGCTGGTCGAGCACATAGAGCAGGACGAAGGCGGGGACGACCAGAACCAGCGCGAGGCCCGTCGCCACCAGGACGGCGACGATGGTCCCGGTCGGCGCGGCGGCGGCCGTGATCGTCAGCGTCGGCGGCAGCAGGTAGTCCCACTGCGCCACGCCCCACGCGAGCATGAGGCTCGCGACCGCCCCGACCGCGGCCACGCGTGCGCCCTTCCCGCTGCGGTTCCGGCGCAGGAGCAGGAGCGCGCCGACACCGCACACGACGGAGAGGATCACCAGCGGCAGCGCGCGTGAGGTGAGCCCCTCGTAGAGGTAGGTGGCCCCGCTGCGGAACGCCACGAGCCCGCCGACCGCGACGAGGCCGGCGGCCAGGCCGGCGCCGGTCGCCCGGCGCCGGAAGTACGCGACCATCGCGTCGTCCGACAACCGGCGGGCGTCGCAGACCAGGAAGAAGGCGGCGAGGTAGGCGGCGAGGCAGACGGCGAGAACACCACAGAGGATCGAGGTCGGGTTCAACCAACTCGTCCAGGGATCGCCCGCCACACCTCCCGCCGGCACCCGCCCCGAGGCGATGCCGCCGGCCACGGCGCCCAGGCAGAACGGCACGAGGACCGAGGACAGCGCGAACGCGGCGCCGAAGTTGCGCCGGTCGCGGGTGCGAATGACAGCTTTGCGGAAGGCGAAGCTCGCCCCACGGAGCACGATGCCGAGTGCCGCGATCGTCAACGGGACGAACAGCGTGAGGGTGATCGACGCGTAGGCCTCCGGGAAGCACGTCCATGTCACCACGAACACGAAGATCAGCCAGACGTGGTTCGCCTCCCACACCGGGGCGATCGAATGGGCGATGACCTCGCGGGGACGTTCACCACGCTCGGTCCCCCCGGCCACGAGGTCCCAGAACCCCGCGCCGAAGTCGGCGCCCCCGAAGACCGCGTAGATGGTGAGCGCCAGGAACAGGATGACGGCAGCCGTGGCGCTCATTCGGCCGACACCTTCACCTCGTCGGTCGGCTCACGCGATCCGTACGGCACATCGGTCTCGACGAAACCGTCACGGTGGCGGAACCGGCGGCTCATGCCACGCAACACCAGGATGGTGGTGATGCCGAGTCCGACGTAGAGGACGAGGACGAGGATGAAGGTGACCCAGATGCCGGTGTTCGCCGTGACGGCCTCTCCGACCTTCATCCTCTCGTAGACGATCCACGGCTGGCGTCCGACCTCGCTGACCGTCCAACCGGCCTCGAGCGCGATGACCGCGAGGATTCCGGAGGCGGCCGTCGCTCTGAGGAACCATCGGCTCTCGGGCATGCGTCGCCGGAAGATCAACGATGCCCAGAACCACAGCGTCAGCAGGAACAGGACAGTTCCGATGCCGATCATGATGTCCCAGGCGAGATGCGTGACGTTCACCTCCGTCGTCGTCGGCCGATTCTCGGCGGGAATGGTGTCGAGTCCCTGTACGACGGTGGACCTCCCCGTCCCGGGGTCGGACAGGATGGAGGCGAGACCCGGGATGGGGATGCCCCCCTCCACCTCACCGGCGGCGTTCAGGTGGCCGAAGAGGACCTCGGGCACGTCACTGCTCGTCTGCGGCACCATCTCGATCGCGGCGAACTTCGCGGGCTGCTCGTTGAAGACCCAGCGTGCGAGCCCGTCGCCCACGCCCATCTGCACCGGTGTCGCGATCGCTGCCACCGTGAAGCCGATGATGAGCCCCAGGCGGTGATACCTGTCCCGGCGTCCGCGCAGTATCCCGGTCGCGTAGACGGAGGCGATCAAGAAGCCTCCGACGAGGTACGCCGCGACGACCATGTGCGCCGACATGAGCGGCATCGCGCTGTTGAAGATCACGCCGACCGGGTCGACGTCGACGATCTCACCCGTAGGGCCGAGCGTGACGCCTTCGGGGGCGTTCATCCAGGCGTTGGCCGACACCACCGAGATGCTCCCGAAGATTCCCGCGAGGGCGATCGGGACCCCGGTCCAGAAGTGCGGCCACGGCCGGAGGCGCCGCCAACCGAAGATGTAGATCGAGATGAACACCGCTTCGGTGAAGAAGAAGAGCCCTTCGAAGGCGAACGGTATCCCGAACGCGGCGCCCCACTGGCCCATGAACCGCGGCCACAACAGCCCGAACTCGAAGGACAGGACGGTCCCGGTGACAGCGCCGACGGCGAACGTCACCGCCATGTACTTCGACCAGCGCTGCGCCAGGAGCAGGGCGTCCCGGTCGCCGTGCTTGATCGCGCGATAGTTCGCGATCAGGGTCATGACCGACCAGGACACACCCAGCGGGACCAGGATGATGTGGAAGGCGAGAGTGAACGCCATCTGGGCTCGGGCCCACGGCACGGGATCCACCGCCGACTGCGCGACAGCCAGCACGGCATGCACGGTCACGTTCCCCACTCAGACCTTTGCGGGACGGCCGGTCAGGGACCAGGGCCGGAAGGCCTCGGCGGACGCCTGGTCCCAGAACCTCTGGAACCGTGCCGGTGCCGCGCCCTCGAGGAACTGACCCGGTTGCACCAGTTCGTAGATCTCTTCGAGGGCGAGCGCCTGGAACTCGCTGACCCGGCGCACCGCGTGGTACGGGCTGAGCTCGTTGGTGTGGTCGACGCCCATGGCCGCGATCAGCTCGGCGAGGGCGTGCACGGTGTTGCGGTGGAAGTTGTGCACCCGCTCGGCCTTGTCGGGCACGATGAGCGCGCGTTGCAGTTTGGGGTCCTGGGTCGTGACTCCCACCGGGCAACGGTTGGTGTGGCAGCGCTGCGACTGGATGCAGCCGACCGCGAACATGAACGCTCGTGCCGAGTTGCACCAGTCGGCGCCGAGGGCCATGGACCGGGCCATCGCCGACGCCGTCACCATCTTGCCGCTGGCGCCGATCTTGACCCGGTCGCGGATCCCTGCGCCGACAAGGGTGTTCTGGACGACGAGCAGGCCTTCGTTGAGGGGAGCGCCCAGGGAGTCGGAGAACTCCAGCGGCGCAGCACCCGTTCCGCCCTCGCCGCCGTCGACGACCACGAAGTCCGCATAGATGCCGGTCTGGATCATCGCCTTGATGATGCCCATGAACTCCCGCGGGTCCCCGACGCACAGCTTGAACCCGACCGGCTTACCGCCGCTGAGCTCCCGGAGCCGGCTGATGAACGCGGTCATCTCCAGGGGTGTCGAGAAGGCCTTGTGGAACGTCGGAGAGAAGACGTCCTTGCCTTGCGGCACGAGCCGGGCCTCGGCGATCTCCGCGGTCACCTTGGCCGCCGGGAGGATGCCGCCGTGGCCGGGCTTGGCGCCCTGCGAGACCTTGATCTCGATCATCTTGACCTGGGGGAGCGTGGCGGCGGCGCGGAAGGCCTCCGGGTCGAAGTCCCCTTCAGGGGTGCGACAGCCGAAGTAGCCGGTCCCGATCTGCCAGATCAGGTCCCCGCCCGCCTCCTTGTGATAGCGCGACAGCCCGCCTTCCCCGGTGTCGTGGGCGAAGCCGCCGGCCTTCGCGCCCTGGTTCATCGCGCGGACGGCCGCCTGTCCCAGCGCGCCGAAACTCATCGCGGAGATGTTCAGTACCGACGCGGAGTAGGGCTGTGCGCACTGCGCGCCTCCCACGATGACGCGGAGGTCGGCCTCCGGATCGGCGATCATCGGACGCGGGGCGATGGAGTGGTTCAACCAGCTGTAGCCGGCGCCGTAGACGTCGTGCTCGGTGCCGAACGGCTTCTTGTCCCCGACGTTCTTGGCGCGCTCGTAGATCACCGACCGGGTGTCCCGGTCGAAGGGACGCCCGTCGGTGTCGTTCTCCACGAGGTACTGGTGGAGCTCGGGGCCCATCCCCTCGAGGAGGAAACGCATCCTCCCCGCCAGCGGGTAGTTCCGCAGGATGCTGTGTCGCTGCTGGAAGTAGTCGTAGATACCGAGCAACGCGAGCGGGATGAAGACGATCTCCAGGAGCCACCACCACGCGCTCACCAGCAGTGCGAGTGGGACGACCAGGACCGCGAGGACGATCACCGCCCACAGGGCCTTGGTCCGGATTCGCTCGATCATCAGTGTTCTCCTTGCCGGGAACGATGCGGGTGAGGGCGGCGCGCCAGCACCGGTGGTCAGTCGAAGACGTGTCCGTGCTCGTAGCGCTCGTCGGCACCGGCCGCGGCGGTGAGGGCGGCCACGTTGTCCCGCGTGAAGAAGCCCTGGTAGCCGTGGCACCGTTCGATGTACTCGGTGATGAGCAAGGAGTAGGTCGAGCTCTTGGAGAAGATCTGCTTGAGATTCGGGTCGTCCTTGCACTCGCCGACGACATGCGCCAGGAACGGCGTCCCCATCTCGCCCAGTTGCCGGACCACGTAGTCGACGTTCTTCTCGTCCGCGACGTGCCCGTCGGTCACGGCCATCGCGAGGTGGTGCATCCGCCGTCCGAAGTTGCGGACGAAGTCCTCGGTGGGCATGGGCAGGTCGTCGAACGAGTTGATGATCGACGGCGTGTTGTTGGCGGTGAACACGCGTGCCGGCGACTTCTTGTCGTCGTCGATGTCGGGGTGCCGGGTCACGTTGGTCGAGGAGTTCATCTCGTGGATGTTGTAGGCGCCCCAGAAGTAGTACGGGACCACCGTGAGGTATTCGAGGAGGGCGTGCTCCCTGTCGCCGGCGAGGATGCGCGTCGCGGCGTGATCGACCCCGAGGACGAGTTCCTTGATGCCGTGCTCGGCCTGCAGCGCGTCGGCGCGGTCCAGCGTCCCCCGCTCCGCGGCCGTGAGGTCGAACGCCTCCCCGAGACCGAGAGCGCCCAGGTCGTCGAGGTCGACGTCCACGTATCCGACGCGGTTGTAGGTGAAGTCGGACATGAAGGTGAAGGTCAGGTGTGGCAGGGCGTAGAAACTGTTCACCGTGTCGCCCGGGTAGGCGAAGCGCACGTACTGCGGTTCCAGAGCATCGCGCACGGCCTGTGTGGACTCGGCCTTGTAGATCTCACCGATGTATCGCGCGTTCGGCTTCTTCCGAGCCAGGGGATAGAGCATGTTCCATCGCGTGACCGCGTCCTCGTAGTTCCCGGTCAGGGGTTCGAGAACGACCAGCCGCGGGAACTCCGGTCGGGACATCAGCACGTAGACCTTGTGCGTCTCGGTGAGGCGGCCCGCGTGCAGTCGGTAGGGGCCCATCGCGGCGAGCTCGGCCATGTAGGCGACGCCGTCGCCGTGCTCCACCTGGACGACCAGTGCTGCTGTCTCCCGGACGATCTCGTCGAGGCCGGACTTCTGGCGCCGTTCGTAGACCCTGGGCAGGTACTCCTCGAAGAACTCGGAGTTCTTCTTGTCCCCCATCGGCACGTAGGTCTCGAGGTCGATCATGGCGGTGCCCTCCTTCACTGACGACTGCTACTGATCGCTGGATTCGACGTCGCCATCGACGGTCTCGGGGTCGGTCCACTCCGGTCGGCGGAAGCGATGGAGGAGTTGGGCCGGAAGTGCCAGCACCAGGACGCCGACCACCACGATGCCGGCGTAGACACCTCCCGAGACGGCGGTGTAGCCGGCCGGCGGGGTCAGTCCGAGGACGATGGCCGCGACGGCGGCGGCAATACCGACGCTCGCGATGATTTTGAGGCCGGCGATCCGGATGGGGCGCGGGAGATTCGGCTGTGTCCGCCGCAGTCGGATGGCCGAGGCGAACATGCAGATGTACATCGTCATGTAGAGGACGATCGAGATGTCCTGGAGGACGGCGAAGGCCGACGATGTGTTGGGGGCGACGACGAAGACGAGAGCGAGGATCGTGACGATGACGCCCTGGAAGTACAGGATGTGCATCTGGACGTCGTTCTTGTTGACCTTCTGGAAGGTGCGGGGCAGGTACCCGGCCCTTCCGACGAGCCACATGCTCCGACTCGGCCCGGCGATCCAGGCGATGGAGGCGGCGACCGCACCTAGCACGAGGAGGCCGGAGAGGACGTTCGAGAGCCCGGGGATCCCGAATCCGCCGGCGTAGGCGCTGAATGCCTGGGACGCCCCGGCGGTGAGTTCGAGTGTCGCGTCCGGGACGGCGACCGAGATCGCCACCGAGCCGAGCAGGTACATCACGAACACGAGCGCCGCCGCCGAGATCACGGCCTTGAAGTACGCGCGGGGACGTCCCTTGAGGTGTTTGATGTGGACGGCGTTGACCTCGAGACCTGCGAAGGCGACGAACGTGCCCACGACGAGGGCGATGCTGGAGAGCCCGCTGAACGGCGGAACGACATCACTGAAGTTCAGCGGTGTCGACGACGGTCTGCCGCTGATGAGCCACGCGCACATGAAGAAGATGAGGGACAGCGCGGGGACGATGGTGCCCAGGCCCACTCCGATGTTGCTGAGTCCGGCGGTCGTCCCCATTCCTCGGGAGACCACCCAGGTGGCGCCCCAGAATCCGACGAGCACCACGGCGCCCATGTAGAGGCCATTGCCTGCCAGATCGGGACGGCCGAAGGCCGTGGCGAGGGCGGCGGCGCCGAACGACAGCAACGTGGGATAGAGCGTGACGCTGTTCATGAAGACGAGCCAGGTCGCCTGGAAACCGGTGCGGTCTCCGTACGCCTCACGCACCCAGACGAAGATTCCACCCTCGTGACTGGTGGCGAGCTCCGCCGAGACCAGGCCGACCGGGAGCAGGAACAGGAGCGCCGGGATCAGGTAGACGGTGACCGCGCCGAGCCCGAAAGTGGCCGAGTCCGACAGCTGGGCGATGCTCCCGACACTGGCGACCATCATCATCGCGAGGGCAGGCCAGGCGATCATCGCGACGGACACCGGTCCTGTGCCGGCCCCGGTGTTCTCGGTACTCGGTGGTGCAGCCTTCGACATGTGTCTGCGCTTTCCTGTGGTGGACCGCGAGTCGGCGCGGTCAGCCGGACACTTCGACGGTGGGGACGGCAGCGACGAGAGCGTCGAACGTCGGCAACTGCTCCGGGCAGTACGTCCCGACGACCAGTCGCTCGTAGGCGACCGCATTCGGCGTGAGGAGCTTGGTTCGGCGGCCCACCGGCACCGAGGAGATCAGCGACTGCGCGGACTGCACGCCGTCGTCGAGCACACCGCAGATCTGTGGCGCGTCGGTGCCGTAGAGCGACTCGGCGGCGCCCACGGTGAGGCCTGGTGCCAAGCCGGCGGCGCCGGCGGTCGCCACGAGGCTCTGCGCGCGAGACGTCTGCTCGGCCTGCCCGCCGTCCGCGGTGGATGAGCAGCCGGACGCGAGGAGTACGAGCCCGACGAGGGCGCCTGCTCGAGCCGCACGAGGCCACGGGGACATGCGGGTAGTAGGCACGGCCGTCGTCCGGATCGCGTCATCCGTTGTGGACGACGTCGGGGAGTCGATCGCCCAGTAGACAAGGCATCAGTTCGTCGAGCACAGGCCGCATGGGGCTTATGTCCGATTCTCGGCGTTTCGGCGGCGATCACCACGCCGTCCGTCAGCGAGAAGAGTGGAGGAACGAGAATGGCGCCGAGGACGAGTTCGACCATCGTCACAGGGGCCGAGGGCTCCCGCTCGCAACAGATTCACGTGCGAGGGCACGAGGTGCTCGACGATCCACAACTCAACCGGGGCACGGCGTTCAGCCCGGAGGAGCGCTCCCACCTGGGTCTGCACGGCATGCTCCCCTCGGGATCGGAGACGATCGACGAGCAGGTGGCCCGCTGCTACGAGCAGTTCCGTGCCACGGACTCCGACGTCGGCAAGTGGGTCTTCCTGACCCAGCTCCACGACAGCAACGAGGTGCTCTTCTACCGGCTGGTGGGCGAGTACGTCCGCGAGATGCTGCCCATCGTCTACACGCCCACGGTCGGTGCGGCGATCGAGCAGTTCAGTCACCTCTTCCGGCGGGCTCGGGGCCTGTTCCTCACGATCGAGGACGTCGACGGCATCGATCGGGCCCTGGACGCCACGGGGTTGGGGCCGGACGACGTCGACCTTCTCGTGGCCTCCGACGCCGAGGCGATCCTCGGTATCGGGGACTGGGGTGTCGGGGGGATCGACATCTCGATCGGGAAGCTCGCGGTGTACACGGTTGCGGCCGGGATCGACCCGCGTCGTGTGCTGGCGGTGGGTCTGGACGTCGGCACGAACCGCGAAGAGCTCCTCAACGACCCCCGCTATCTCGGCCTCCGTCGTTCACGAGTGCGGGGCGACGAGTACGACGCGTTCGTCGACGCCTATGTCGCCCGCGCGTCGGCGCGCTTTCCCCACGCGATCCTGCACTGGGAGGACTTCTCGGGTCCGCAGGCGCGGGGGATCCTCGCGCGCTTCGGCGAGACCCTGTGCACCTTCGACGACGACATCCAGGGCACGGCCGCCGTGGGTCTGGCGTGCGCCCTGGCCGGCGTCACGGTGTCGGGTGGTCGGCTGACCGATCAGCGCGTCGTCGTCTTCGGTGCCGGGTCGGCCGGGGTCGGTATCGCTGATCTGCTCGCACTCGCCATGACGGAGGAAGGACTCAGTGACGCAGACGCGGCCGACCGGATCTACCTCCTGGATCGGCCGGGGCTGCTCACCAGCGACATGGACGACCTCCACGACTACCAACGGCCGTACGCCAAGGACCCGTCGCGCGTGGCCGGCTGGCGCGCCCTGAACGGGAGCATCGGCCTCGAGGAGGTGGTGGAGAACCTCCACCCGACGATGCTCGTCGGCACGTCCGGGGTCACCGGTGCCTTCGGCGAGAAGGTCGTCCGCGCGATGTACGAGCACTGTCCGCGGCCGATCATCCTGCCGATGTCCAACCCCACCGTGCTCGCCGAACAGACTCCGGAGAACCTGCTGGCCTGGACGGACGGCGCGGCGCTGGTCGCGACCGGCAGTCCGTTCGAGCCCGTCGAGCGCGACGGGACGACGTACCGCATCGGTCAGGCGAACAACGCTCTGATGTTCCCCGGGCTCGGGCTCGGAGTGATCGTGTGCCGCGCCGCGACGATGCCGCCGTCGTTGTTCATCGCCGCGGCCCGGGCGCTCGCGGCTCTCGCGGACCCGACCGATCCCGCGGAAGGTCTGCTGCCGGATATCACCAGGCTCCGTGAGGTCTCCGCCACGGTCGCCGAGAACGTGGTGCGGACGGCGATGGCCGCGGGCATCGCGCGGAAGCGCGTCAACGACCCGGTCCAGGCCGTCCACGAGGCCATGTGGATGCCCGAGTACCTCCCGATCAAGCATTGACCCGGCTCGAGGAGCAGCGCATGAACCCGACCGTGGCAGAAATCCTGGTCGACCAGATGGTGGAGGTCGGGATCCGGAAGGTGTACGGGATCGTCGGTGACTCGGCCAACCCCATCGTCGACGCGCTGCGCAGGCACGAGGCGGACATCGAGTTCGTCCACGTTCGGCACGAGGAGGCCGGGGCGTTCGCGGCCGGCGCCGACGCCCAGATCTCCGGTCGTCCGACCGCGGTGCTCGGGTCCTCCGGACCCGGGAGCCTCCATCTGGTCAACGGTCTCTACGACTGCCAGCGCAACGCCGCGCCGGTGTTCGCGATCGCGACCCACATCCCGAGCACCGAGATCGGCAGCGGGTACTTCCAGGAGACCAACCCCGAGCAGATCTTCTCCGGGTGCACCAACTATGTCGCGATGATCTCGTCCGCCGGCCAGATGCCGCGGACCTCCGAGCTCGCACTGCAGGCGGCCGTCCTGGAGCGCGGCGTCGGCATGGTGATCGTGCCGGGGGATGTGGCGGCGCAGACGGTGGACCATCCGATGCTGCGCCACCCGGTGCTCACCGACCGACCGGTCATGCGGCCGGCCGACGAGGCACTCGACGACGCCGCGGCCATGATCTCGCGAGCCGGGAGGATCGCGATCCATGGCGGGGAAGGCACGCGGGAGGCCCGCGGGGAGGTGCTCCGTCTCGCGGAGGTACTCCAGGCCCCGGTCTCGTTCGCCTACCGCGGCAAGGACGTCCTCGAGGCCGACAACCCGTTCGCCGTCGGCATGACCGGTCTCCTGGGGTGGGGTGGCGCCACCCGGGCGCTGGCCGACTGCGACCTGCTCCTCATGCTCGGAACGGACTTCCCGTACCACGCCTTCCTCCCGTCCGGGAAGACGATCATCCAGATCGACGACAAGCCCCTGCATCTCGGCCGCCGTGCCGCGGTCGACCTCGGCCTGGCCGGAGATGTCGGGGAGACACTCCGTGCGCTCCTCCCTCGGCTCACGTCGCGCACCGACGAGGGCTTCCTCCAGGAGGTGCTCGGACACCACCACCGGATGGTGAAGGAGATCCAGACCTACGTCACGCACGAGGGCAGCGGCGACGGCCTCCGGCCCGAGATGGTGGCGACGGCGTTGAGCGAGCTCGCCGACGACGACGCCGTGTTCACGGTCGACACGGGGATGTGCAACGTCTGGGGCGCCCGCTACCTCGAGATGACGCGGGGCCGGCGGGTCCTCGCCTCCTTCAGCCATGGCTCGATGGCCAATGCGATGCCGCAGGCGATCGGCGCGCAGGTCGGCTCGCCCGACCGCCAGGTCGTCGCACTGTGTGGCGACGGGGGCTTCTCGATGCTGATGGGCGAGCTGTTGACCGCCGCCTCGCTCGACCTCCCGATCAAGCTCATGGTCTTCAACAACTCCACGCTCGGCATGGTCCGGGCGGAGATGATGGTCGTGGGCTACCAGCCCTGGGGCACGGACGTCCAGAACCCGGACTTCGGCGCCGTGGCCTCCGCTGTCGGCATCCACGGCGAGAGGGTCGAGAAGGCCGCCGACATCCGTTCGGCGATCGAGCGGGCCCTCGCGCACCCCGGCCCGGCGCTCGTCGACTTCGTGACGGACCCGAGGGCCCTCGCGGTGCCACCCCACACGACCTTCGAGGAGGTGAAGGGCTTCGCCCTGACGACCGGACGCCTGGTCTTCAGCGGGCACGTCGCCGAGGCCTGGCAGCAGGCCAGGTCCAACATCCGCGACGTCGGCCAGGTCCTGTGACGAGGTGGTCCGGCGGCAACGGCTCAGGCGTGGGGGAGCAGACCGAGTTCGTGCATCCGGGAGATCGCCTCGCGTCGTGAGCCGACTCCGAACTTCCGATAGATCGCGAGCGCCTGCGTCTTCACGGTCGTCCGCTTGAGGGAGAAGCGGTCGCCGATCTCGTCGAGCGTGAGGTGGGTGGCCAGGAGCGGCAGGAGCCGTAGCTCGGCCGCGGTGAGCGAGGACGCTCCCCGCATCGTGCCGAGGCCGTTGTCCAGCCGGGCCCGCAGCTCCCTCGCCTCCGCGGGGAGGTCGCCGAGACCCGGCCGCTGGAGGAAGATGTCGTGCACCTGCCGCAGGCTCGCGCGGGCGCCCTCGGCGTCGCCGAGGGTCATGGAGCAGCGGGCCATCTCGACCAGGGCCTGGCACGACACCACGGGCAGCGCGGCGCCGAGCAACGGCCGGAGACGGGCGGCCCGGGCCACGTGCGCCCGCCCGTTCGGGATATCGCCGCGATGGATGGCACACCGTGCCGCGAAGGCGTAGACCAACGCGTTGCTCCAGTAGCGGTCGAGGCTGCCGTCCCGGACGTGGTCGAGAGCCCGGTCGGCGAAGGCGCCGGCCTCGGACCAGTCGTCACGCTTGATCGCGAGGATGCCCCGTTCGGCGAGCACCACAGGGAGGAGCGGCACGGCGCCCGTGTCCCCGGCGACGTCGAAGGCGTGCGCGAGGAGCGGGTCGGCGCAGTCGAGATCACCGTCGAGCAGGTGCGCGACGCCCTGGGTGTGGAGCATCGTCGCCCGGTACGGGCTGGCCGGGTCGAGCTCGTCCAGGGCGAGCTGCGCGTCGATGCGCATCTGCGCGATACCGCGGCGACAGAGCAGCGCCCGCAGATAGGCCAGCGTCGCGGATGTCGTGTTGCCGTCCGGGAGCTCTCCTGTGGTCGAGCCGCGTTCCGCCGCGGCCGCCCATCGCTCGGCCTCCGCCGGCCTCCCCTGCAGCGCCATGATCAGGGCCCCGTGCGCCGCGACCCCGGAGAAGTGCTCAGCGGCCGTGCGACCTTCGAGCCACGACATCCAGCTGATCACCGTGTCGACCCGACCGCTGGCCCACACGGGCTGCATCTCCGTGAGGACGAGAGCGGCCACCCGGTCCTCGTCGTCCGCGGACATGGCGTGGTCGATGGCGGTCTCCGGCATCCCGTTCGCCTCGAACCACCGTGCCGCCCGTCTGTGCAGCCGCGCGACGAGGTCCGGTTCGCGCCGCCCGAGCTCGGCGCGGAGGGCCTCCCGGAAGAGGCGGTGGTACCGGTACCACTCGCGGCGGCGGTCGAGCGGGACGGTCAGGAGACTGCGGCTCTCCAGCTGTTCGAGGATCTGACGAGAGCCGGTCCGGCCGGCGACGGCGTCGCACAGGCCGCCGCACATGCGGTCGAGGATCGACGTCCGGGTGAGGAAGGTGACCTCGTCGAAGGACAGCCCATCGAGGACCTCCGATTGCAGGTAGTCGCGGACGAACCGGTCATCACCGGTGATCGACACGGCGGCTCGGGCCCGCAGATCGCCGCCCTGGGTCGCCAGAGCGGCGAGATAGAGCCCTGCCGCCCATCCTTCGCTGCGCCGGACGAGGGCATCCACGTCCTGCTCGTCGGCCTCGACCTCGGCGCCGCGGAGCAGCGCGGCGGCCTCGTCCGGGCACAGGGCGAGGTCGTCGGTGCCGACCTCGCAGATCCTGCCGCGAGCGCGCAACCGTGCTGCGGGCAACGATGTGGTGGCGCGCGACGCGACCGCGAAGCGGGACGCGGCCGGGAAGGCGAGCGCGAGCTCGGCGATCACGGCGAGGGCGTCCGCCTCGGTGATCGCCTCCGCGTTGTCGAGGACCACCGCCATCGGCCGGTCCACCGAACCCAGGGCGGACGCCAACAGAGGCACCACGGCGAGCGCCGAGACGGACGAGTCGAGCACACGCGGCACGGGCGGCGCGATCGACTCCACCTGGTCCACCGCCGCGACGAGATGCGCCAACAGAACGGCCGGATCGTTGTCGCCGCGGCCCGCCGACACCCAGGCGACACGGGGACCCCAGCTCTGTGCCCACTGCCTCAACAGGGTCGTCTTCCCGTACCCGGCCGGAGCGACCACGGCGATCACCGGCGGCGTCTCGACGGAGAGGAGCCGATCGAGCAGTCCGGAGCGCAACACGGTCTCGGGTCGGCGGATGGGTGCCACCCACACCGGATCCGACGGGACCACGGACGTTCGTGGTCCCGGCACGCTCGCCGGAGCACTGCGCAGCGGAGGTTGCTGGACTTGCGATTCGACACTGTCGGACGTCATGGCCGTCCTCGTCGAGGCGCTGCCGACGGGCAGGCACCACGCCGGGACGGGTGCACGGCCGTCGGCATCGCGGCGTGGACGACGACAAGGACAACTGGCTCTCGCTGCTTCCTCAACGTCGCCTCCGTGTTCGTCGAGAGGGCTGACCTTCATCTCCGGCTACGTGCCTCCGCAGGCTCCGCGCGTGCCCCGTGGGAGCGGCACCACTCGTGGACGCTAGGCCGCCGTCGAGGAGGCGAGGTCACCTGCGCAGGATGAACCGCGGACACGACAGGTCCGGCGGAGCGGACGTCAAAGGAGTCGCCGAACGGTGTGTCGAGGCCTGGAGGTCACTCTCGAGGATCGGTTCCGGCTGCTGGGGGAGCGCCGTCACGAGGTCGACCTGCCGGATCCCCTGGGCGCGCCGGGAGATCGAGCGCCGCCACCGCGACGGCGGGCGCTGCGGCCCCGCGCGCGGGCGGATCGGGGTCCCGTCGCCCGCGCCCCGGGGCGGGTGTGTCGTAGACGCTCTCGGTCGGGACGATCTGCTGCATCGTGAAGGCGCGCTCGCGCCGTGATCCGCGGCTGAAGCTGATCGCCCAGGTCACGATCGCCCCGGCTCGGTTTCGGAAGGTGGTGAGGAAGGCGAGGTGGATGCCGAGCCACGCGAACCACCCGAGCAGGCCGCTCGCACGGAAGCGTCCCACCGAGACCACCGCCTGACCCCGGGCGAGGTAGGCGGCGGAACCCAGGTCGCGGTACCGGAAGGGTCCAGCGGCCCTCCACGGCCCGCTGCCGGCGTCGATCTGCTGGCGGAGCCGCGTGCCGACGTGGTGACCCGACTGCATCGCCACCTCGGCCACCCCGGGCAGGTGATCCAGACTCATCATGTCGCCGACCACGGAGATCTCGGGGTGGCCGGAGATCGTGAGGTCCGGGCGGACCACGATCCGACCGGCGTGGTCCTGCTCGGCACCCGTCGCCCGCGCAAGGCTGTCGGCGAATGGCGGGGCGGTGACCCCGGCCGTCCACAGCACGTTGCGCGCCTCGTAGCGGACCGAGGCGCCGAGGGCATCCTGGACGACGAGGCCGTCCTGGTCGACGTCGGTGACCCGAGCGCCCAGGTGGACCTCGACACCCAGGCCGGCCAACGACGCCGCCGCCCGAGCCGAGAGCTGGGGCCCGAACGCGGCGAGCGGCGCGGCGCCCGCATCGAAGAGCAGCACCCGGGCCTCATCGGTGTCGATGCGACGGAACTCGCGGCGCAGGGTGAGGGTGGCGAGCTCGCGGATCTGACCTGCCAGCTCGACTCCGGTCGGCCCGGCTCCGACGAGGGCGAAGGTCAGGAGGCGCCGTCGCTCGGACGGGTCGGTCGTCGTCTGGGCCATCTCGAAGGCGCCGTAGATGCGACGGCGGATTGCCAGAGCGTCGGCCAGGGTCTTCATCCCCGGCGCATACGCGGCGAACTCGTCGTGCCCGAAGTAGGACTGTGCCACGCCCGCCGCGATGACGAGGTCGTCGTAGGGGAGGCGGACCGTACCGCCGAGAGGTTGCTCGGCGAGCACCACCTTGGCGTCGACGTCGACGTCGGTCACCTCGGCGAGCAGGCACTCCACGTTGTCGTGCCTCCGGAAGAGCGTGCGCAGCGGCACCGCGATCTGGCCCTCGGACAGCACGCCGGTGGCGCACTGGTAGAGCAGGGGCTGGAAGAGGTGGTGGGCGGCACGATCCACGACGGTTACCCGGACCGCCCGATGCCGGAGGGCCCGAGCCGCGAAGAGTCCGGCGAAACCGCCACCGACGATCACGACCCGCCGTGTCGCTTCCACGGCCTCCGTGTTCTCGTCCATCAGTCAGCCTCTTCGTCACGACCTCGGAGGTCTCTGAACAGCCCAGTCCGTCCCGTGCGTCCGAGGTTCACAGCCCGAGCCGCGGGCGACATCACCTGAGAAGGGTGAGTGAGCGGTGACCGGGCGATGCGGAAGCCAGGGGTCCCGGGACCCGTCCGGAGGGTGGGGTCCGGCGCTCAGCTCCGGAGGGTGATGCAGCACCCGCTCGTCGACCTGATGCTGCTCGTCAGCGCCGGCCGCCGGCTTCACCGTGGTGAGCGTTCGCGAGCAGGAGGACGAGGATGACCGACATCGAGCGGACTCCGATGAGGCCGAGCGAGCGGGGCGCCGGAGACCTCGCGGCCATCGCTGCTCTCCTGTTGGCGGCCTTCCAGATCATCGAAGGTCTCGGGACGCTCACCGATCCCGGGCCCGTCCCCGGGGGACTCCAAGACGGCGATGCCGCCCTCAACTTCGCCTCGGGATGGTGGCACCTCACCTTCGGCGTCCTCGTGCTCGTGGTCGGCCTGACCGTCCTCGTCGCGTGTGCACGGGCCGTCGGCGGTGACCGGTGACCTGAGGGTGACGTCGCGGCTCCTCGGTCCGCCGACACCCGGCGGTCGCCCCCCAGGTCGGACGAGGAGAACACATGGCACGGACAAGCCGAACATTGTCGTGGGGTCGGAGCTCCATCTCAGAAGGGCACGCCCGCGCGGTGGGCGCTGGCGGCTGCGGCCGACCACCGGCGGAAGAAGGTGCTCAGACGCGCCCGGCGGTCGACGTGACGTCCGGGTGCGCTGGTCTCGATGGTCCTGGCGGTCGGGGTCGCCGGGACATGACTGTTCGACGTGACGGTCACGTGGATCCTCGCGTGAGAGTCCAGCCGCGACGGCTGGGACGGGCAGTGTCAGCGGGGCGAGGTGCCGCGACAGTGACGGTCGTCGACGAGGAGGAGGGTGACGGCGATCAGGCACAGGCAGAACGCGCTGCCTGCCAGTTCGCCCATCCCCATGCCGTCAGGCAAGCACAGATGCCGTCGGGCGTCCAACGGCTGACGTGACCGCGGCGCCGAGATGGCGCGCGACCGACTGTGCCGATCAGCAACGACGAGCCCGCCCCTCGATCATGGGTGGTGGCCGTCGTGAGCGGATGTGGTGGTCGCACAGCTCAGAGGATCACGATGCCGGAGAGGATGCCGAGCAGGACCACGCCTGACCCGACCCCGAGCACCGCACGCGAGGGTGCGAGGGGAGCCGGTCGGGGCGCGTGACGCAGGGCGCGTGTGCGGTGGCGCCCGTAGATCGCGGTCGCGACAGCCAGGACGAGGGCCAGCGAGGCCGGAACGAGCGCGAGGCCGAGCTTTGCGTGTCCGAGCTCGCGGATCGCGAGCAGCGCGGCGTTGGCGGCGACTCCCAGAGAGGTGCGGCTCCACGCGAGGCCCGTCCTCTCGGCCTGGAGGCCGGCGTCGGATGGACTGGTCACGTGAGTCCTCGCTACACGATCAGCGCCAGGCCGCACAGCGCGAGCACGACCAGGCCGGCGGCGGGGTCCCATGGCACACGCTGCGCGGGCAGAGGGCGGTTGCGACGGATCGCGGTCTCGACGCGACGCCAGCGCAGGACTCCGGAGGCAGCCGCGACGACCGACAAGGCCGCGAGAAGGCCGCCGGTCACACCCCGGGCCTCCGGGATACGAACGCGGGGATGAGTTGGACCACGGCGATCCCGGCGGCGAGCAGCGACAGCGAGGTTCTCAGCCACGCGAGGAAGGTGCGCTCGTTGGCGAGGGTGAATCGATAGTCGGGCTCGCGCTCGTGGTCGTCGTCCACTCCCTCGTCGTCGGGGACGGATCGGCCGGTCGCAGGGCGCATGTCCGTTCTCCCTCCTGCCGGGCGTAGCCGTTGGGCCACACTCGAGGGCTGGGTGATCCCGACGCGGGACCGCCGCGTAATGTACCAACATGTACCCCGGGGAGGAGCGGCCGATGCGTGGACTCGGGCGGCTCGAGCGCCGAGTCATGGACGCGCTCTGGGCGACGGCAGCGTGGATGACAGTGCGCGAGGTCTACGAGGTGCTCGTGGAAGATCGCCCCGGCGCCTACACGACGGTGCTGACCGTGCTGGACAACCTGCACGCCAAGAGCTGGGTCGACCGCGAGCGTCGTGGCCGGGCGTGGGTCTACCGCCCGAGCCGCAGTCGCGAGGAGGCCGGCGCCGAGGCCCTGCGCGAGGTGCTGGAGGGAAGCGGTGATGCGCGTGGGGTGTTGCTTCACTTCGCCCGGGAGATGGACGAGCAGGAGTCCGAGTTGCTGCGCCGGGCGCTCGACGAGCGGGGGCCGCGGTGATCCTGGCGCTCGGTCTGCTGCTCGGCGCGATCACGGTAGGGACCGTCGGCCCGTTCGCGTTGCGCCGGCTCGCGGTTCCGCGGCGTCATCCCGCGCTGGTGATGGCAGCGTGGACCGGATCGTTGCTGACGGCGATGGTGGCGTTCTCGGCGGCAGCCGTCGTGCTCGTGCTCCCCGATCCGTCAGTTCCCGCAGGTGCGCTCGGCGTCGCCCACGCCTGCCTGCGCGCCGCAGTACACGGTGAGGCGTTGCCCTGGGTCGTCGCCACACGCCTGCTGCTCGGCGTCACGGTCGGGGCGGTGGTGGTCCGCTTCCTGACGGTCGCGGTGACCATGACGCGTGCCGACCGAGCGGCTCGGGCCCGGCGGTACGAGGCGCTCGACCTCGTGGCCCGGTCGGCCGACGGAGTCTGGTGGGTGCCTGGGGACCGTCCCCTGGCCTACAGCATGGGTGGCCGGAGCCCTCGTGTGGTCGCGAGCTCGGCACTCGCCACCCTGGAGGACGCGGACCGGTATGCGGTGCTCGCGCACGAGCGAGCCCACGTCCGGGGCCGCCATCACCTGGTCGTGCGTTTCGCCGTCGTGGCAGCCACGGCGTTGCCACGCGTTCCCTTGTTCCGGGCGGCTCCCGCCGCGATCCGGCTCCTGGTGGAGATGAGCGCCGACGCCGAGGCATCGCGGCGCTGCGGTCAGGACGCGGTGGCCTCCGCGTTGCATGCCGTGGCGAGCGGACCGCCCGGCCGGCCGCACGCCTCCGGCGCGATCCTCGGGATCACGGACGAGCAGATGGCGCCGATTCTCCGGGCCCGTCTGGCGTGGCTCGGGCACCGCCACGGGGCACGCATCTGGGCGCGGTCGCACGGCGCTCGTGCGATCGCGTTCGCCACGTCCGCCGTCCCTGTGATCGCTCTGGTCGGCGCGCTGGCGGCTCTCGTCGGGCTCTGGTGCGCCACGGGCCTCGCCTAGTAGGTCGGCGTCGAGGTCACGACATCAGTGGCCGGGGGATCGCCGCTGGACCCGGGCAACGGTCTCGGCGGGCTCCGGCTCGACGACGGAGCGGTTCCAGGGAAGGCGTGCGAGGACGGCCCCCATCGCGCAGGTGTCAGTGAGGGCGGAGAACGTCAGGCCGGTGCCGATCCCCGCGGCCAGGAGTCGGGCCTTGGGCGAGAGGAACCGACCGGCGGCGAGCCCGCTGACGACGAGGGTGCCGGCCACGAGTCGGACCTGGCGTTCGAGGGCCCAGGCCTGGCGTCCGCGGACGACGTCGCCGCCGGCGGAGGCATAGGCGGGCACACCACCGGAGAGGACGCGTGCGTGGGCGAGACCGCTCGTCGCCAGGTGCTGGCGGGCCTGCTCCGCGCGAACACCGGACTGGCAGACGAGCACGATGCGCTCGTCGTCGGCGAGATGGGCCGCCAGCTCGTCGGTGCGCTCGGCCACCGTCGCGAGCGGCACGTGGTACGACCCGCGGATGTGGACGGACTCGTACTCGGCGGCGCTGCGCACGTCGACCACGAGGGGCGTCACGGCCTCGTCCTGCGACCACGCGGCCAGAGTGGCCCCGTCGACGGTCTCCGGTTGCTGAGTGGCGGTGGAACTCATGTCGATCCTCTCGATCTGCGGTGCGGACGTGGCATCATACGGTACCCCGTAGGGTATCTGGTGGACAGAGTCCGGGAACTCGGCGGCCTGCGATCAGGCGAGGGAGAGGAAGAGCTTCTCCATCTCGGCGACGTCGACGTCGCGGATGCCCTCGTCGTTCTCGGTGACGCAGTGCCGGAGCCCGGTAGCGATGATCTTGAAGCCGGCCTTGTCGAGGGCCCGTGCGGCGGCGCCGAGCTGGGTGACCACGTCCTTGCACTCGCGGCCCTCTTCGATCATCCGGACGACACCGGCGATCTGCCCTTCGACGCGACGCAGACGGCTCACGACGTCGGTGAGCTCGGAGGTGCGGACCTGCACAGTGGGGGTTCCAGCCTCGAGGTGATCTACCAAGGGACCGGCTCAGCATACCCCGGGGGGTAGTCGCTCACGGAACGATCTGAACTTCGTCGCCGGGCTCGAGAGCTTGGAAGAAGGTCTTCGCGTCCTCTTCCGAGAGGTGCACGCAGCCGACAGAGTTACGCGTGAGGCTGCCGCCGTGGAGAGCTCGTCCGTGGGTGTCGAAGAAGACCGACCACGGCATCGGGCCGCCGGCGCCTTCGCCGCTGTAGTGGTCGGCGTCCTTCCACTGCACGGCGAAGGTCCCGGTCGGGGTCGGCTCGGCGTCGGTACCGTGCGAAGTCGAGACCGGTCCGCTGAGCACTCGACCGTCGTGCGCGAGCCATGCCCTGTCCTGGCTCAGGCTCACGCACGCGTCGGCAGTGGTGGAACAGGGCATCGGCGCGGTGCCGGCCGGCGCATCCGCGGTCGGTGCTGCGCCCATCGCCGCCGGTGCCGCCGCGAGGGCTGCTGCCGAGGCGAGGGTCAGGGGGGCGGCGACAGCCCGGGCTCGCGCCATCAGGCGGGTGCTACGGCGGTGGCGAGCAGGCATGGGGTACTTCCTCCGGGTCCGGGTTCGGACGATGGGCGGAACGGACGACGTCTGGCTCAAGGGCGTGATGGCGGTACCGGGCAGCTCTGCGCCCGGAAGCGAAGGCGGGCCGCCACGGCGACGGCCAGCAGGGCGAGCGAGACGAGGCCGAGCGCGGGCTGCCAGGGGGCCCACACGCCGAGTGCGCCGGCCGCGCCCAGGAGCAGCACGACGACCTTGTTGCAGGTCGGACAGCCGATCGCGAACACGCTCAGGACGACGCCGGCGACGACGGATCGCCCGCCGCGTTCGTCGCGACGCCTGTCGCCGAGCGCGACCCAGACGCCGACCATGACCGCGGTCGCGATGGCGACCGGAAGCTCCCACCAGCGCACCGGAACGGCTCGGACGAACAGTCCGGTATGGACGATGTCGGTCGGGATCACGGAGACGAGCGCCGTCAGGACCGCGGCCCCCGCAGACATCGAGGCCCGCCGCCATCGTGCTCTCATGCAACCCCTCCCGAATGTCCCATCATCAGCATCTACTATGAATCATAGTAGTTAGATCGTCTTCGTCAGGGGAGGGGCACGGGTGGGCACACCACGCGGAGGGGCCGGAACGCAGCACCGGCCCGACAACGTCGTCGTACGTGAGGGCCGGCGGTTCGGCACCCGTCGGACGCGCGATCTCACGATCGTCGCGGTCCTCGTCGCGCTCGCCGTCGCCCTCGTGGTCGCGATCGGGTTCGGAGACGGCGGCGGGGCGGACGAGCAGGCACCGGCCGGAGGCCGGGCAGCGACCACTCCGGCGCCGACCGGCCCGCTCGGGGACCTCGCACGACGGGTGCCCGGTGATCCGATGGCGCTGGGCGCGGTCGACGCGCCCGTTGTCATGGTGATGTTCTCGGACTACCGCTGCCCGTTCTGCGCGAAGTTCTCCCGTGACACGGAGCAGGAGTTGGTTGACGAGTACGTGACCACGGGGACGTTGCGCATCGAGTGGCGGGACTACCCGATCTTCGGGCCCGAGTCGACGCTCGGGGCCGAGGCCGGCAGAGCGGCCGCCGCCCAGGGACGCTTCTGGGAGTTCAACCGTGCCGTGTTCGCCTCGGCTCCCGAGCGAGGTCACCCGGAGCTGACCCCGGACCTGCTCGAGCAGTTCGCGACCGAGGCCGGCGTCGGCGACATCGCCCGGTTCCGGACCGACATCGCGGATCCGGCGACAGCCTCGGCCGTCCAGTCCGATCTCGGACAGGCCAGCAGCCTCGGTGTACCGAGCACCCCGGCGTTCGTCATCAACGGCAACCCGGTCCTCGGGGCGCAACCACTCGATGACTTCCGCGCCGCGATCGAGCGAGCAGCCGGTCGATGAGCGGGGTGGGCATCCTCGCGGCCTTCCTCGGGGGAGTGCTCTCCCTGCTGAGCCCGTGTGCGGCGCTACTGCTGCCGTCGTTCTTCGCCTACGCGTTCGACCGACTCGGCACGCTGGTGGCCCGCACGACGGTGTTCCTCGCCGGGTTGCTCCTGGTGCTCGTACCACTGGGGGCCGGCGTCGGGCTGGCGGGAGCGTTGATCACCCGCTACCGGGACGTGGTGACCACCGCCGGTGGTGTCGTCCTCGTCCTTCTCGGGGTCGCCACGGTCCTCGGTCGCGGCTTCGGCAGCACCGCGGCAGGCAGGCTGGCCGGTCGCCGTCGCCTGGGCTCGGCGGGTTCGGTGTTCCTGCTCGGCACGGTCTACGGACTCGCCGGGTTCTGTTCCGGCCCGCTGCTGGGCAGCGTGCTGACCGTCGCGGCCATCGGCTCCGACCCTGCCTACGGGGCGCTGTTGCTGGCGCTCTACGCGGTGGGGATGGTGGCGCCGCTGTTCGTGCTCGCCCTGGTGTGGGACCGCATGGCGTTGTCTGTGCGCTCAGCCCTGCGAGGCCGCGAGCTGGCACTGGGACGGTGGCGGGTCCACAGCACGAGCCTGATCTCCGGTCTGCTGTTCATCGCCATCGGGGTCGTCTTCCTTCTCACCGACGGCACGGCGAACCTCGGAGGTCTGTCCGGCGTCGACACCCAGTTCGCGTGGCAGGAGTGGGTCGGCGAGCATCTCGGCGGCACGAGCGACCTTGTCGTCGCCCTGGCAGTGGTCGTCGTGCTCCTCGTGGTGATGCTGATCCGGATGATGCGGCGCTCCCGGCGGGGCGAGGGCGGGGACGAGGGCCCCAGCGCCGGCGCGAATCCGCCGGCCGCCCGCGTCGGGGACGAGTCGCCGCGACGACGGTGACGACCGGCGGAGCCACGAACAACGCCGTACGGACGTCGAACGTCAGCGTTCGACCTGGCGCCCGCCCTCGATCCACGCGGACGTCCCGCCCGACACCGAGATTGCCGGCGTGCCAGCGGCCCCCACCGCCTCGGCTGCCGTGAGGCTGCGACGCCCGGACTGGCAGATGAAATGCACCTCACCGGCGCCGAACTGAGCGGGGTCGGCGACCACATCGTCGAGCGGGACGTTGATCGCGCCTGGGACGTGACCGGCCGCGTAGTCCTCGGCCGAGCGGACGTCGACGAGGCGCCCAGCCTCCCAATGGCCCCCCGCGAGCTCCTCGACGGTCTCTTCACGCATGGTCTCCGTCACGGAGGCCCTCACTTCCCTCGACGTCCCGACGGCGTATTTGTACCAACATACGAGGCGTGAGGTCGAGGAAGCGTGATCTACGTCGTACGGGTGCGCGACAACCCACTCCGGCGTGGCTGACCGACCGTCAGCTCACGAGCTCGAGAACCGATCGCGTCGCCGTGTACCCGGCGAGGAGGACGAGCATGACGGCGAAGATGCGGCCGAGCGCGGGCGAGGGGACCCGGTCAGTGATCATCTTTCCTACCAGCGTCGCGACCACGGCAGCCGCGGTCACCGGGACGATGAGGCTCCAGTCGAAGGTCTCGACGCCGACCCGGGCCGCGATGGCTGCGCCGGAGTTGATGACGATGACGAGCAGGGATGTGCCGACGGCGACGGTCATGGGCCAGCGCATGACCAGGACGAGCACCGGTACGGCGAGGAAGCCCCCACCGACGCCGAACAGCCCGGTCATGAGTCCGACCGCCAAGCCTCCGCCCACGATCATGGCGGCCTGCACGAGTGCCGGTCGTGGCGGACCGACCGTGGTGCGTGGCGCCGGGCGTTCGATCACCGCCACAGGATGGGGCGAGGCCCCGGGGGCAGGCGTCCCGGTACTCGGTGCGGGAGCTGTGGTCGGCCCCGCCTCCTGATCCTCGTTCGAGGCGCGGGCCTGACGCCGCGCGTCGCGCAGCATCAGCACCGCAGCCACGGCGATGACGACCGCGAAGGCCAGCAGGAGGACGCGCTGATCGAGATGGCGGCTGGCCGCCGTGCCGGCGACGGCTGCCACGGTGCCCACGACGCCGAACACCGCACCGTCGCGCCAGCGGACGTTCCCGCTCCGCGCGTGTGCCGGGACCCCGACCAGGGCGGCGATGCCGACGATGACCAGGGAGGCCGTCGCTGCGTCGTGCGCCGAAGCGCCGAGGAGGAAGACGAGGGCTGGGACGGTGAGGACGCCGCCGCCGCCGCCGAGCGCGCCGATGACCAGACCGATCACCACACCGATCCCGATGGCCAGCAACGTCATCCGGGAACCTCCGCAGGTCGAAGTCCCGGGAGCCGCCCGGTCGGGCCACGAGAGGTGGCGGGGTTCGCCGTCAGCCGACGGCGCGTCGAGATTCCGGGCGACGAGACGGCCGGCGCCGGAGGAGGCCGACGGTGTCGGCGGTCTCCGTGGGTTCGTCGATGAGCAGCACGTCGGCACCGCACCGCTCCACGAGCGCCGCGATCGCAGCGACGTGGCCACTCGCGTCGGGATCGGTGCTGTGGACCCACACGACGTCGGGATGCCGACGGCGCAGTCGGCGATGGAGCGCGGACAGGTCACAGTCCGGCGGGGCGTCGACGGCGCCCCGGAGCGTCTCGCCGCCGTGATCGTTGGCGCGCGCGTCGAGCAGCATGTCCTGCCCGAGGCGGTCGCAGCGACCGGCGACGTACTCGTCGAACGTCGCAGTCGGCACCGGCCGCCCGGACCGGGTGCCGTGGGCCGTCGCCCGCCGGGCCTCCCTGCGGCCCGCGCAGGATGTCACCCGGGCGGGACCTCGCGCGTCGGACACGACCACCGGCTCAGCCCGTCGCCAGGCCGAGCTCGACGGCCTTCGAGTAGTCGTCGTCGACGAGGACGACGTCGCGTCCGGCCCGGTCGAGGAGGCTGGCGGCGATGCTGGCGCGGAAACCGGCCGCGCAGTGGACCCAGAGGCGACCTTCCGGGAGGTCGCCGAGACGCGTAAGCAGGTCCTGCAAGGGGATGTGCGTGGCGAAAGGCATCCCTCCCTTGGCCCGCTCGTCGTCGCGGCGGACATCGAGGACGGCTTCGGCTGCCGCGTCCCCGGAGCGCTGGAGGATGTCGGAGAAGGTCGCAGTCGGGTAGCTCCGCAGGTCCTCCGAGGACGCGAAGTCGCGGGGCTGGCCGGTAGCGGCGCCCGCGGGGCGATCGATGCCGATCCGGACCAGCTGGCGCTGCGCCTCGGCCACCGCATCGCTCGTGTCCCCGATCAGGGTCACCGGCGTGCCCCACGGGATGAGCCAGCCCAGATAGGTGGAGAACTGGCCGCCGAGGGCGACCCCGATCGTTCCCGCGACGTGCTCGCCGGCGTAGGCCGTGCGATCCCGCAGGTCGACGACCCACTCACCGTCGGCGATGCGCTTGCGCAGCTCCTCACGGTCGACCAGCTCGACAGGGCTGAGGTCCGCGGCATCGGGCCCGGCGAGGTTCCGCGGACCCATGTGGGCGTAGTACCGCGGATAGGCGCCGAGGCCCTGGACGAGCTTGTCGACGAAGTCGTCCTCGTTGGGCTCGGTGAGGGCGTCGTTCGCGGCCCGCTCAGCCCCGATGGTGCTCGCGTTCGCGCCGGTCGCACCGCCGGAGGAACAGAAGCTCCCGAAACCGTGGGTCGGATAGATCAGCGCCTCGTCGGGAAGCATGTCGGCGAGCCGGTGCGCGGAGCGGTACTGGTGGTGGGTCATCTCGTCCGTCCGCGCGGCGTCGACCAGGTCGGTGCGCCCGACGCTGCCGAAGAGCAGCGACCCGCCGGTGAACACCGCGGGCGGATCATCCGGAGCCGCCGTGTCGTCCACCACGTAGGACAGGTGGGTCACGGTGTGCCCAGGCGTGGCGACGGCGCGCACCGTCATCGATCCGACCCACACCTCCTCGCCGTCGGAGATCGCTCGGCGCGCGAACGCGACGTCGTCCTCGGCGTTGACCAGATAGTCGGCGCCGGTGGCACGCGCGAGCGCGTGACCGCCGGTGACGTAGTCGTTGTGGATGTGGGTCTCGGCCACCATCACGCACCGGAGGCTGTGCTCTGCGAGCACTGCCTCGACCCGGTCGAGGTCGCGCTGGGGGTCGACCACCAGCGCGGTGGTCCCGTCGTGAACGACGTAGCTGCGGTCACCGAGCGCCTCGGTGGCAATGATCTCGACCTGCACGGGTCCTCCCGGCATCGGGATATCAGGATGTCCCAACATTAGGTCGCGCTGCCGGAATCGTCAATCGACTCCGCTGTGATCGGTCGCTCTCCGCGAGATGAGACTCACACTCGGTAAGTAGGTCTTGCGTCCAACGAGGGAGATCTTAATGTTGGGACAGGCCGATGTCTGAAGCTAACAATCGGGTCCGCTCACGAAGGAGCGCATGCCGTTTCCGAACGCCTCGGCCGAGGCGGTGACCGCCCAGACAGTCGCCGCGACCGCGGCCTCCGAAACAGGAGATCGTCCGCGACCCGAAGACCGTCGCGGGAGCCGGATTCGGGAGGTCGCTCCGGGCCTTCTCGTCGCGGCACTTGTGGCGGCGGTCGCCACGCCGCTGGGCTCGCTCGTGCCGGTGATCGGAGGCCCGGTGTTCGGCATCCTGCTCGGGATCGGGCTCGCGATGCTCCTGCGCCCGGGCGCGACCCTGCGCCCCGGCCTTGCCTTCGCCTCGAAGCCCGTCCTGCAGATGTCGATCGTGCTCCTGGGCGCGACGCTGTCGTTGCAGCAGGTCGCCACGGTCGGGCTGGGGTCGCTGCCGGTGATGCTGGGGACCCTCGCGGTCGCGCTCATCGGCGCGTGGGTGCTGGGCCGCCTCCTCGGGGTCCGCGGTGATGCGCAGATCCTGATCGGGGTCGGGACCGGCATCCGCGGCGCCTCGGCCACCGCCGCCACCACCACGGTGATCAGGCCGAAGGAGCACCAGGTCGCCTACGCGATCGGAACGATCTTCACGTTCAACATCATCGCCGTGCTGACCTTCCCGGCCCTGGGGCGCCTGCTCGGCATGGACGGGCACGCCTTCGAGCTGGGGGCCGGCACCGCGGTGAACGACACCTCCTCGGTCGTGGCGGCGGCCTTCTCCTTCGGCGACGGGGCCGGCCCCTACTCCGTGGTCGTCAAGCTCACCCGCACCCTGACGCTGATCCCGATCGTCACGGTGCTCGCGCTCTGGGCTGCCCGACGCCGCGGCCAGGGCGGCGACGAGGGCCCAGGGTCTGGCACGGGGTGGCGCTCGGTGCCGTGGACGAAGATCGTGCCGTTGTTCTTGGTCGGTTTCGTTGCGGCGTCGACGCTGACCTCCCTCGGCGCCATTCCCGGCTCGTGGCACGCCGGGCTGACCGAGGCCGGGACGGTGCTGATCACGACGGCGCTGGCGGGGATCGGTCTGTCGATGCGGCTGTCCGACATGCGCCAGGCCGGGCTGCGCCCGCTGGTCCTCGGGGCCGCACTCTGGATTCTCGTGGCCGCGTCCAGCCTCGGGCTGCAGGCCCTGACCGGCACGCTGTGACGGCGTTTGCGCCGTCACACCACCGCGAGGGGCAGGCTCCGGCCGCGCAGCGCGCGATGGACGGTCGGCAGCCTCTGTCCCAGATCGATCATCGACCTCGCTGAGGCGGCTGCCGGGTCGGCGAGCACGACCGGCACGCCGTCGTCGCCGGCGACGCGGGCGGACGTGTCGAGGGGAATCCGCCCGAGCAGCTCGACCCCGGCCTGGTCGGCCAGCCGCCGACCACCGCCGCTGCCGAACACCTCGCTCTGCTCCCCACAGTGGGCGCACACCGCGGCGCTCATGTTCTCGACCACGCCGGCGATCGGCATCCCGTCACGGGCGGCCATGGTCAGCACCCGCTCGGCGACCGTGTGGGCGCTCGCGCCCGGAGTCGTGACGGCGAGCAGTGCGGCCTCCGGCAGGAGCTCGACCAGCGATAGCCCGATGTCACCGGTGCCCGGCGGGAGATCGATGAACAGCACGTCGAGCTCGCCCCAATAGGTATCCGTCAGGAACTGCTCGAGGGCCTTGTGCAGCATCGGACCGCGCCAGACGACGGGTTCGGCCGGGTCGACGAAGAAGCCGACCGACATCAACGCCACCCCGTGGGCGCGGACGGGCAGCATCAGGTCGCCGACGGTGAGCGGATTGGCGTGGACGCCGAACATGTGGGGGATGGAGTGCCCCCAGACGTCGGCGTCGAGCACGCCGACCCGGTCGCCGGCGGCCGCCCGCGCGGTGGCCAGGTTGGCGGTGATCGTGGACTTGCCGACGCCGCCTTTGCCCGAGGCGACGGCGTAGATGCGGGTGCGGCTGCCGAGGCCTCCGCTCAGCGGCGGGGTCGTGGCCCGGAGGTGCTGTGCGAGCTCGACCCGTCGGTACGGCGTCATCGAGGTGGAGGTGACCCGCACGCGCCGCGCACGGCCGAGCACGTCCTCGACCGCCGCGCCCACGGCCGCTGCCAGCTCGTCCCCGGCCGGGTGCTCGGAGGTGGGGAGTGCGATCTCGACGAGGAGCCCGCCGCGCTCCTCGCTGACGGCGGACACCATGCCGAGCTCGTCGAGGGCACGGCCCAGGACCGGGTCCACGACCCGGCCCGCGGCGGCGCGTGCGCGGGCGATCCGCTCCTCCCGTGCGGCTCGGCTCATCCGGAGCTCCCGCCCTCGACGGGAGCGGGGTCCGGAGCCGTCGGGGCGCCATTGGCCGGTGCGCCCGGGGCAGGGACCCGGAAGGCGCGGCGGATCGGCTTGACGGGGCGCATCTGGAACTCGGGGCGCCGCTGGCGGTCTGGGCCGAGGCGGGGCCGGGTCTTGGCGACCCAGTCCCGGTAGACCTGCTGGGAGCGGGCGGCGTCGACGTAGACGTCGCCGTAGCGGTCTCCGGATCGAGCGGGTTCCATGCGGACCTTCTGCAGCCAGCAGTGCTGACCGGACCACGGGTCGGGCTGGACGCCGAAGGCGAGGTTCTGGTGCACGCCCGGGTCGGTCCACCAGATGCGTTCGGAGTCCGGGTCGTCGGAGGTGAACGGCTCCACCCCGCCGCGATAGCGCAGGAGCCAGGAGTCCGGTCCGTCGGGGTGGCGGATGTCGACCAGCCCGGAGACCCAGCGGCTGCCCTCGGTGTCGTGCAGCCGCCAGCGACCCATGTGGTGGGACAACGCGCACACCCCGGGGCGGATGCCCTCGGTGATCCAGACCCGCGCGACCAGGTGGCCGATCGAGGTCGACAGCCGGACCAGGTCCCCGGTCGCCACACCGTGGCGGTCGGCGTCGCGGGAGTTGAGCCAGAGGGGGTGGGAGTTGGCGATCTCGTTGAGGTACTTCGCGTTGCCCGAGCGGGTGTGGATGAGGGTGGGCAGCCGGAAGGTCGGGACGAGGACCAGGTCGCCGGCGGCGAGGTCGATCTGGGACCGAGCGACGTGGGAGCGGATGTAGCCAGGGGTGGCGTGCTCGGCCCAACCCCAGTCACGCATCGCGGTGGAGTAGACCTCGAGCTTGCGCGAGGGCGAGAGCCAGCCGGCGGTGGCGCTTCCGTCCTCGTGCTGCACCCCGACCGCTCCGGCCTCGCCGAACAGCGGCGGGGTCGACTCCAGGGTGACCGGTTTGCGGAGCACCCCCGGCGTGTCGGGGCTCGGGTCGGGCTCGGCGCCGTCGAGCTCCTCGGCGGTCAGGGGGCGTTCGTCCTGCCGGTAGATGTCGCGTCCGACCTCGACGACACCGTAGCGGCGCATGTACTGCAGCGGGCTGAGCCCTTCGGCCTCGGCCTTCTCCACCAGTCCCGGCACCCGGTTCTCGAAGATCCACCGGTAGTACTCGTCGACTGTGACCTTCTCCCCGGCGCGGTAGGGCGACTCGAAGTGCCGCCGGATTCCGAGTTCGCCGTCGGGGTCGATGCGCCAGGACAGGTCGATCCAGAACTCGTTCTCCTCCCACACCTCGCCCGGGTTGGACTCACGGGTGTCCGACACGGGGCGGCCGAGCTTCTCCATCGCCACGCGCTGGACCGGTTGCCGGAAGCCGAGCCAACGACCCGCGTGGGTCTCGTAGGAGTGCGTGTCGTGGCGCTCGGTGGAGTGCCCCATCGGCAGGACGTAGTCGGCGAACTCGGCGGTCTCGGACCAGGTCGGGGTGAGCGCGACGTGCAGTCCGACCTTGTCGCGGTCGGAGAGTGCCCGCATCCAGGCGAATCCGTCGGGATAGGTCCAGATCGGGTTGAAGACCCGGGAGAAGTACACCTCGAGCCGGCCGCGGTCCTCGGCGAGGAAGTGCGGGAGCAGGATCGACATCTCGTTGGTCGACATCGGGTACTCGGCAGGCCACGCGAGCTCGTTCCAGTGGTCGTGCGCCGCGGGGACCGTCGGACCGTGAGGGATGAACTTGTTCCAGCCGTTGGGGCTGGTACCCCCCGGCGTTCCGATCGATCCGGTGAGCGCCAGGACGAACCAGAGGCAGCGAGCAACCTGCCAGCCGCCCTCGTTGCCTGCGGCCGCCGACCGCCAGATGTGCGCCGACAGCCGGTGGTCGCACTGGGCGACCAGCTCCGCCAGCGTCAGGATCCGCTCGACCGGGACCTGCGCCTCCTCCGCGGCGAACTCCGGGGTGTAGCCCGCGTAGTCGGCCTCGAGCCGGTCGAGGAACGCCTCGAACGTGGGCTCGGCGTCGGGGTGGAGCTCGGCGAGGTAAGTCCGCCAGTTGAACCAGCGCCGCAGGTAGGCCTCGTCGACCTGGCGGGTGCGCAGCAGGTGCGAGGCGACCGCCAACAGGATGGCGGCCTCACTGCCCGGCCACGGCGCCATCCACACGTCGGCGTGGCTGGCGGTGTTCGACATCCGCGGGTCGAGGACCACCAGCTTCGCACCGCCCTGCTTCCCCTCCATGATCCGTTGCGCGTGAGGGTTGAAGTAGTGCCCGGTCTCCAGGTGACTGGAGAGCAGCAGGATGACCTTGGCGTTGGCGTGGTCGGGGGAGGGGCGGTCGTAGCCGCCCCAGAGCGTCATCCCGAACCGGGCTCCCGAGGAACAGACGTTGGTGTGGCTGTTGTGCCCGTCGACGCCCCAGGCCGCGAGGAACCGCTCCGCGAAGCCGTCCTCCCCGGGCCGGCCCACGTGGTACATCACTTCCTCGTGCCGGTCCTCGCGGATCGACGTGCGGATGCGCCCGGCGATATCGTCGAGAGCGGTGTCCCAGCTGACTGGCTCCCACTGCCCGCCGCCGCGTTCACCGATCCGACGCAGCGGATGCAGGATGCGCTCGGGGTCGTCGATCTGGTTGATCGTGGCCGGTCCCTTGGCGCAGTTGCGGCCACGGGAACCCGGGTGGGCGGGATTGCCCTCGACCTTCTTGATCGACAGGTCTTCCTTGTCCACGTAGGCGAGCAGTCCGCACGCGGACTCGCAGTTGAAGCACGTGGTCGGGATCAGCATGTAGCTGCGCGGAACCTTGCGCGGGTGGGCCTTCGCGTCGTTCTCGACGTGGTGGTCCCAGTCGGAGACCGGCGGATAGTTGCGCAGGTGCTCGTGGCGACGCTCCCCCGGGAGCGACCGCTCGGGCGGCGCCGGGGCGCCGGTGGGCGGCGGGGCCGCGGGGCGCGCCGGCGCTGCGGCGTCCGGCGGCGCGGAAGCCTGCGACGTGCCGATGGCGGCGGGGGTCGAGTCGGTCACGAGGACTCCTCTGCGCGGTGGTGGGCGCGGATCGAGGACAGCAGGGGTGTGATCAGGAGAGGGGAATGTCCTGGCCGGCGCGGACGAAGACCGATTCGTAGAACAGCAGAGCGGCCTGGATGAGGACTCCGCCGACAACGCCGGCGAGGAGGACGCCGGCCCAGCCGATCGCGCCCAGAACGGCCGCGACGCCGCCGAGCGCGACGCCGCCGAACCAGAAGGTCGTGGAGTACCGGCCGTGGGTGACCAGGTGTGCTGCGGCCGTCGCCTGCCGGGTGCTGTGAGCCGCCGAGGAACTCGAGCAGCAGCATCACCACGTGCACCCCCGCGCCGAGTGTGAGCGACGCGGCGAGCAGCGAGACCGCCTCGGGCGCCGCGCCGACGACCGCACCGAGCAGGAGGGCTCCGCCGCCCACCGCGAACGCCTGGATGACCAGATGCCAGAACAGCAGCGGCGACTGCCACAGGTCCCGTCCCTCGGCCTGGTTGAACAGGAATGCGGTGTACCCGGTGACCATCACCGCGGCGAGGAACGTCGGTACGGCGAGCGCGCTGAACCAGGGCGAGGCCGTGCCCGGAGCGAGGGCACCGGAAGCGACGAGGACGCCGAGGAGGAGCCAGACCCCGAAGAGCGCCGCCCCGACGCCGAGGACCACCGAGCCCCAGAACAGCCAGGACGTCGGGTTGGGCTTGGTGAGGATGTAGTAGAACCGCTCCGGGCGCTTGAGGTCCCACACCAGCAGGGCACCGGTGATCGCGATTCCGGCGACCCCGAGGATCGGGGCGAGCATCGTTCCGAGCCCGCCGAGCGGGATGCCGAACAGCTGCGCCAGCGTTGCGAGCATCATCGCCCCGGCGCCGACGGCCTTCGTCCACAGATAGGTGGTCACCCGCCAGCCCCACGGGCGGGGGTGGGCCGTGTCGAGCGTCGTGCGGGCCTGGGTGATCGGGTCGATCCCCATGTCGGCGGCGACCTCGGCGCGGTGCGGGTCGGGCGTCGAGTAGATGTAGCCGCCCTGGGCGGGTGCCGCCACCGGGTCGAGCACCGCGCGATCAGCGCCGAGGTAGAACACGTTCGGGCCCGTTCCCTGCTCCGGGGCGCGGACCTGGACGGGGTTGTCGGCGATCAGCCGCGCGATCCCGGACTCCGGGTCCTCGAGGTCCCCGACCCAGATCGAGTGCGTCGGGCAGACGACGACGCACGCCGGCTCGAGACCGTCGTCGACCCGATGCGCGCAAAAGTTGCACTTGGCCGCGGTGTGGGTGTCCTCGTCGATGTAGATCGCGTCGTACGGACAGCCCTGCATGCAGCTCTTGCAGCCGATGCAGCGGTCGCGGTCGAAATCGACGATCCCGTCCTCGCGCGTGAACAACGCCTGGGTCGGACAAATCTTCACGCAGGGAGCGTCGGTGCAGTGGTTGCAGCGCATCACCCCGAAGTCGCGGGTATTCGACGGGAAGGTGCCCTGGTCGACGTACTTCACCCAGGTCCGGAACTGCCCGACCGGCACCTCGTGCTCGGTCTTGCACGCCACCGTGCAGGCGTGACAGCCGATGCAGGTTCGTTGATCGATCGCGAAGCCGTACCGCACCCCAGCCCCTCCCGTCGGGCCTCGAGGTGTGGTCGGCGCCACACCTCGTCGGCTGCGCCGCACGGTAGCCGTATGTCCCTACTTTTCCAAGCCAAGCGATGATCGAGAGCGAGGCTCGTGATCAAGATTGGTGCGAATGCCGCAGAAGCAGGGCGATATCGGTTCCTGAATGGTTCTTGAAGGGCCCGGAAGCGAGCGCGTAGGTTGGCATGTCCCTACATGTGAGTGAGGACGCGCCATGCCCGGTACTCGGAAGTTCAAGACCGTCGTCGTCGGTGGCGGTTCTGCGGGGATCTCGGTGGCCGCCCGGCTGCGTCGGGCGGGTGAGACCGATGTCGCGGTGATCGACCCTGCGATGACGCACTACTACCAACCGCTGTGGACCCTCGTCGGCGGCGGCGCCGCTCCCGTCGAGGAGAGTGCGCGTCCGCAGGCGTCGGTCATGCCGCGCGGTATTACCTGGATCGCCGACGCCGCCGCCGAGATCGACCCCGACGCGCAGGAGATCACCCTCGCGGGCGGGGACACGGTCGGCTACGACTTCCTGGTCGTGTGCCCGGGCATCCAGCTGGACTGGGGCAAGATCCCCGGACTCGGGGAGACCCTCGGGCGCGACGGGGTCTCCAGCAACTACCTCTACGAGCTCGCGCCGGCCACGTGGAAGTTCATCCGCGAGACCCGCTCGGGCACCGCGGTGTTCGGGATGCCCGCGGGCCCGATCAAATGCGCCGGCGCGCCGCAGAAAATCGCCTACCTGGCCGCCGACCACTGGCGCAAGCAGGGCGTGCTCAAGAACATCGACATCCACCTCGTGCTGCCCACACCGGGCATGTTCGGGGTCAAGGAGTTCTCCGAGGCCCTCGCGAAGGTGGCCGACGACTACGGCATCACCGTGCACTTCAAGAGCGAGGTCACCGACGTCAACTCCGCCAACCGGGAGGCGACGGTCACCGACCTCGACTCGCGGGAGACCACCAAGCTCCCCTACGACGTGATGCACCTCGTCCCGCCGCAGAGCGCCCCGGACTGGATCAAGAAGGGCCCGCTCGCCGACGCGCAGAACCCCAACGGCTACGTCGAGATCGACAAGCACACCATGCGCCACGCCCGCTACGGCAACGTCTTCGCCCTCGGCGACGCCGGCTCGTCACCCAACTCCAAGACCGGTGCCGCGATCCGCAAGCAGGCGCCCGTCGTGGCGGAGAACCTGCGCGCCGTGATGGCCGGAGGCGAGCCGGGCGCGCGCTACGAGGGCTACGCCTCGTGCCCGCTGACCACCTCGCAGTCGACGATGCTGCTCGCCGAGTTCGACTACTCGATGACACCGAAGCCGTCGTTCCCCTACATCGACACCACCAAGCCGCGTCGCGACATGTGGTACCTCAAACGCTACGGGCTTCCCTCGCTCTACTGGAACCTGATGCTCCGCGGTCTCGCCTGAGTCCGCCGCGCCCCGCACCCCTGCCATGACATGCCGGGGGTGCGGGCGGGCGTCAGCCCGCGACAGCGGCGGGCCGGGCCCCGGCGGACGAAACGCCCAGGTGATAGCCCTGCGAGGAGAACTCCGCCTGGAAGATGAAGCGATCTCCTCGAACCACCGTGTACCGCCACTCGATCGGCCGAGGTCCCGCGTAGGCGGTGCGCTCGATCGCGAAGGCCGCGACGTCGGCGGGGCACTCCAGCAGGGCGCGTTCGCCGCGGGTCGGGATCACGGCCTTGATCTGCTCCTGCCCCGTCTCCATCCGGATTCCCGTGCGCGTGGCGAGCTCGTCGTACAACGAGGTATGCGAGAAGTCCGCATCGAGCAGCGGCTCGGCGACCGCGGCCGGCAGCCAGACACGGTCGAGCGCGAGCGGTGCGTCCCCCGCCATGCGCAACCGCTCGAGGTGCACCAGCGGCGTGGACTCCTCGAGGCCCAGGCGCGTGGCGATGACGCCGTCCGCGCGAATCCCGAGTGTGCGGACGACGCTGCGTTGCCGAAGTCCTGCGGCCTCGACCGAGGCGAAGAGGCTGTAGAGGGTGCCGACGGGCTGCTTGATGGCCCCGCTCCGCACCAGCCGAGGGGCTCGGCCGCGCTCGGCGGTGACCATGCCCTCCGTGCGCAGTGCCCGCAGCGCCTCGCGCACCGTGTTCCGGCTGACGTCGTATTCGTTGACCAGCACGTTCTCGCCGGGGAAGACCTCGTCGAACTCGCCGGTGCCGGCCCGCCGCCGCAGGTCGTTCTGCACCTGCGACCACAGCGGCAGCGGGCTCGCCCGATCCACGGCCTCCGCGGACATGGCCGCACTCCGTTCCTCGGATGACGATCGACGTCTGATACTAACGTCCGCACATTCCCGACAGCCACTCTCGGAGCTTGACGGCCGGACGTCGGTCCCCGACGGTGCCGGGCACGACGATCCCGGTCGCGACCGGCGACAGCACGGAGGAGCGATGCATGGGGCTGACCGGCGCATCCCACGCCCACGACACGGAGCCGGACGTCCGAGCCGGCCACTACGCCCCGAGCGGGACGATCGGCGCGAGCGCCGCCGAGGCCGCCACGGCGTGGACACCGCTGCGACTGCCGTCGCTGGACGGGCGTCTCGTGCCCCTCACGGCGCCGGCCCGGATCTACGTCTGCGGGATCACGCCCTACGACGTGACCCACCTCGGCCACGCGGCCACCTTCGTGTGGGCCGATGCGCTGTCGCGCGTTCTGCGCCTCGTCGACCTCCCGGTGGAGCTCGCGCGCAACGTCACGGATGTCGACGACGTGCTCACCGACGCCGCGCAGCGGCAGGGCTCGGACTACGCCGCCTTCGGCCTGATCCAGGAGCACCAGTTCGACCAGGACATGAAGGCGCTGTCCGTGCGTTCGCCCTCGTACGTGCCCCGGGCGCGCCACCACGTCGAGCACGTCGTCCGGCTCGCGGCCACGCTCGTCGCCCTCGATCGCGCCTACGTGCGCGACGGCTCGGTGTACTTCCGGGGCGCGGAGGTCGCCGCGAGCTGCGGTCTGAACCGCGAGGACGCGCTTGAGCGTCTCGCCGAGTTCGGGGACGAGCCCGGTGACCCGGCTCGGGACGATCCGTTCGACGTGCCCCTCTGGCGACGCTCCGACCATCACCACCCGGCGTGGCCCAGCCCGTGGGGCCCGGGCCGACCCGGCTGGCACGCGGAATGCTCCGCCATGGCCCTGGCCACTCTCGGTGGGCTCGTCGACGTCCTGGTCGGCGGCGCCGACCTCTCCTTCCCACACCACGCCTATCAGGCGGGGATCGCCGCCGCCGCGACCGGAGGCCGGTTCCATCGCGCGACCATGCCCGTTGGAGCAGTTCTGCGTGGTGGTCAGAAGATGGCGAAGTCGACCGGGAACCTGGTCCTCGTCGGGGACCTTCTACGCGAGTTCCCGCCGTCCGTCATCCGGCTGATGCTGCTCGACCGGCCCTGGCGACAGCATTGGGAGTTCACCGAGGCCGACCTCGAGGCCGCGGCCCGTCGGCTCGACGCGCTCTACGCCGCCGCCGGCACGCCGGCGGCCCGACAGCCGGCACCGATGGGCACCCCGACGCCCGTCTCGCCCGCGGCATCCGCGGTCGTCGACGCGCTCGTCACCGACCTCGACGTCCCGAGCGCGCTGTCGATCGCCCTCACCGAGGGGGGCGAAGCGGCGCGCCTGCTCATCCGGACGCTCGCGCTCGACTGACGAGCGGTCCTACCGCTTGAAGGGCATCTCCTCCAGGCGCGTCTGGACGGTTCGGCCGCTCTCCCACGAGTTCGCTCCCGCGGCGACCTCCGGCATCGGGATGTCGGCCCGGTTCTCGCGCTTGTGCTGTGTCGAGATGCCGAGCCTGCGGTCCCGCTCGCGGATCGCAGGCTCGTCGGCCTGCCCGTCCTCGGTCAGGCCCATCATCAGCTGCGGAACTCCGTACGGGAAATCGTCGCGGTCGTACTGCCACGTGTGGAAGGTCTTCCCGTAGGTGGTGACGAGGTCTTCGAAGTAGGCGTGCTCCGCCATGTCGGGGATGCCCGGAGCGACGAGGATGCCGGACTTGACCTCGTAGTGGTGGCTGTGCCAGAGCTGCTTCTCCTCGGCGGGCAGAGCCTGGAAGCGCTCCTCGCTGATGATGTACTCGATGCCGATCAGGCGGGCGTGGACGGCGTTCCGGTCGAAGATCACGCACTGATGCAGGTCGTGCTGGAGGTGGATGCAGAAGTGCGACGCCTCGACCTGCCGACCCATGTCGTCGGCGTACATGTGGAAGCCGTTGAGGTAGGTGCTCATGGCGGTCAGCGGGTACTTCGGCTGCATCGCCCCAGCAGCCATGTCCAGTGCGCGGTGCTCGAGGGGTGGCCCTTGCCGACCTTCGCGGTGACCGCCACCTTGCGGCCGAACAGCAGACCGGCCGCGGTCGCCACACCGGCAGCGACACCGAGACCGAGTGATCCGGCCCGCCCCCGATCAGAGTCGTGCGAGCAGGACTTGTCGTGTCGTGGGGCCATGAGCACGCGGCTTCCCGACGTGTTCGGTCGTCGGAATCGCCGTGTGGGAATGACGGGACCTTATGCGTTTCGGGACCTGGGGCTGCCGGGCGCTGCTCGGCAGGGCAGGCCCAGAACACCTCGGCTCAGCCTGAAGGGACCTCGACCGGTGGAGGGCCGTCCCGGCACCACGCCCACTGGAAGGTCGCCCGCACCCCCTCGCGCCAGCCCGGGTGGGCGGCGATGTCCGGTGGGAACTGGTCCGGCCGCTGCGCGGCCTGCCACTCGGCCTCGATCGACTGCTCATGAGCCAGGCATGACCGCAGCGTCACCGGCGACCGAGGCAGGCAGCCACAGAGCGCCGTGAGGTTGGCCCCTGGCACCGGACACGTCATCTGAGGTGGGCCCGGTCTGCCAGGGAGGATGTCGTTCGTGCCTGCACCTCACCCGCCGGAGTTCCGGCGTCGCGCCGTCGAGCTGGCTCGTCTGGGCGAGCAGCCGGTCGCCGCGATCGCCAAGGACCTCGGAATCTCTGAGTCGTGTCTGCGGAATCGGATGGGCCCAGGCCGACGCCGATGACGGCAACGACACCGATCGGTTGACCAGCAACGAGCGCGCCGAGCTCGCCGAGCTGCCCAAAGACAAGCGTCGCCTCGAGGTCGAGAACGAGATCCTCAAGCGTGCTGCAGCCTACTTCGCGCGGGAGAACGTCCTCCCGAAGTAGTCTTCCCGCTGGTCTGTGAACTCGCCGACGACGGTGTCGACGTCGCGGTGACCTGTCGGGTGCTCGATGTTCGTCGTCAGGGCTACTACGAATGGCTCGCGGGGGCGAAGTCTGTCCGCGCGCAGGAGAACGAGTTGCTGCTCAAGCACATCGAGAAGATCCACGAGGAGTCCCGCGGCACCTCCGGCTGGCCGCGCGTGCACGCCGAGCTGACCCTCGGCTCGGCCTGGCGGTCAACCACAAGCGGGTGGCCCGGCTGATGCGGGGGCCGGCATCGAGGGCCTCTACCGGCGCCGACGTCGCGGCTGCACCGTCCGCGACCCGGCCGCGGACCCCTACCCCGACCTGGTCGAGCGGCGTTTCAGCGTTGAGGCGCCGGATCGGCTGTGGTTCACCGACATCACCGAACACGGCACAGTAGAAGGCAAGCTGTACTGCGCGGCGGTCCTCGATGCCTACTCGCGAAGAATCATCGGCTGGTCCATCGATGACAACATGCGCACCGCGCTGGTCACAGACGCCCTCGGCATGGCCATCACCCGCCGGCGCCCGACTCCAGCCAAACTCCACGATCATGCATTCCGACCACGGCTCGCAATTCACCTCGCGGGCGTTGGGGCAACGCCTGCACGCTGCTGGCCTGCTCGGGTCGATGGGCTCGATCGGTGACTGCTACGACAATTCGATGATAAAGTCCTTCTGGGGCACCATGCACCTTCGAGCTACTCGACTCACGGACCTGGGAGACCCGCGCCGAGCTTGTCAACACGATATTCGAATGGTTAGCGTGCTGGTACAACCGCAAGCGGCGCCATTCCAGTATCGGAATGCTCAGCCCACTGGACTACGAAGCCCACCACACCGGCCCCGATCAAGATCACTGACCCGTGGTCTCAGTTTGCGGAGGAGAGGTGTTGATCTGTACGCGGTACGTGTCGCCGAGGCGAACGGTGTCGTTGGCGGCGTTCGTGGCGTCGCCAGTCCTGGACCCGGCCGCGGAAGGGCCGCCCGCTGTGAAGGCCGGCGAGAACATCGACCACGTCCGCGTTGGTCCATCGGCCGAGCCGCCTGCCCGACATGAACCGCGGCGCAGGTCGGCTCTTGACGATCTTGAATCGATCGCTGACGAGGTGATCGTGCAGGAGTAAGCGTGCCCGAAAGTAGAGGGAGTCACTTGGAAGATCGCTCCGTAGAGCTGTGACCAGCGGAAAGAGTGCGCCGTCAGGGACTCGAACCCCGAACCAGTGGACGAGAGTCACGGTCGTGACGGTGGTGCGCGGTGTGCGTCTGTGCTGGCCAGTGGTGCTGTTCGCTAGAAGTGATCATGTTCAGTCGAGCCTCGTGCACCGCTGTGGTGTGACGTAAGCGGTACTCAAGGCGGGACCTCGTCGCCGATCTTGGTCGCAGCGGTCACGTGCGGGGTCTCGGCCATCGCGGCGATGAAGAGGCGCGGCCGGCCACGTCATGACCGGCCGCAGTCATCCGGTGTCAGGGAGCGGTGTATCCCCCGTCGATGGTGAGGAGGCTGCCGCTGGCCCACTTCGCCTCGTTGGAGGCGAGGAAGACCGTCGCGCTGGCGACGTCGTCGGCGTGGCCGAGGTCGGGCCAGGGGGTCTTGGCGTGGAGGACCTGGTTCAGCTCGGGGTCGTCGATGAAGGGTCGCACCATCGCCGTGTGCAGGAACCCGGGGCACACGGCGTTGACGTTGATCTGCTCCGGGGAGAAGTCGACGGCGAGCTGGCGGGTCAGGTTGACCACGGCGCCCTTGGCGGTGCAATAGGCCGGCTCGAACGCGAGGCCGACGAGGCCCCCGATGGAGGCGATGTTGACGATGCGCCCGCGCGTGCCGTCCACGATCTCCTGCTGGCGCATCTGCGTGATCGCGGACTTGCAGCCCAGCCAGACGCTCTTGCAGTTTATGAGCATGGTGCGATCGAACTGTTCTTCGGTCTCGTCGACGATGGTGTGCAGGCCGGTGAAGATGCCGGCATTGTTGACCATGACATCGAGTCGGCCGAACGACTGGACGGCGCGATCGACCACTGCCTGGACGTCAGCCGCCTTACCGGCGTCGGCGTCGAGGTACTCCGCCTTCCCGCCGTTGGCGCGGATGACATCGTCGGTGTCCTGTTGGGCGTTGTCCTCGTAGCCGCCGGCGAGGCAGGTCTTGCGGATGTCGGAGCAGATGACGTTGGCGCCCTCAGCCGCGAGGGCGAGGGCGATGGCGCGGCCGTTGCCGGAGCTGGAGCCGGTGACGGCGGCGGTCTTGCCGTGGAGTCGTGCCATGGTCGGTCCTTCCGACGGGGGCCGGCGACGCGGACGCGCCGCCGGCCCCTCGGGTTGATCAGGTCAGACGGAGTAGCGGCAGAGGGTCTCGCCGCCGTCGATGCGGATGAGGTCGCCGTGGATGTAGCTGGACTCGTCGGAGGCCAGGAACACCGCGAGGCTGGAGATGTCGTCGACCTCGCCCCAGCGCTTGAGCGGGACGGACTCGACGAAGAACTCGTCGAAGTCCTTGTTGTCGAAGAGGGCGCGGGTCAGGGAGGTCTTGGCGAAGGTGGGGCAGATGCCGTTGGTGCGGATGCCGTCCTTGCCGTACTCGATGGCCAGGCAGCGGGTGAGCTGGGCCTGCGCGCCCTTGGAGATGTTGTAGACCGACTGGGACGGGTGGCCCTGGAGCCCGGCGGTGGAGACGAGATTGATGATGTTGCCGCCGTCGCCCTGGGCGAGGAACTGCTTGATGGCGGACTGGGCTCCGAAGAAGCTGCCCTTGCAGTTCACGTCGAAGCAGACGTCGAGGTCCTCTTCGGTGAATTCGTGGATCAGCTTGTCGCGCCGGTAGACGCCGGCGTTGTTCACCATGACGTCGAGACGGCCGTAGGTGTCGACGGCGTGGGCGACGAGGCTGTCGACCTGGTCGGCCTTGGTGACGTCGGCCCGGACGTAGGTGCCCTGGCCGCCGTTCTTCTCGATCTCCTGCACGGTGGTCGTGCTGGCGTCGCTCTCGAAGCCGCCCTTGTTGGCGTCCTCGTGGATGTCGCTGACCACGACCTTGGCGCCTTCGACGGCGCACGCGACCGCGATGCCGCGCCCGAAGCCGGACGCGGCGCCGGTGATGATGATGACCTTGCCCTGGAGGCGGTTCGTCATGGTGAGCTCCTTCGGTCGATGGGGGTCGGACCCCGACCTCGACCGGGCCGGTGAGGATGGTGACGCGGGCCTGGGCGACGTTGTCGAGGTCTGCGGCGGCGCTCGGCTTTCGGGTCCGCCGAGCCCGGCACCAGCACGTATCTGGACGCGATCTGGTGCGGCAAGGTCTCCTCAGGGCTGGAGGTGCTCGAGGAACCAGTCGCGCGCCGGCACCATCGACTGGTCGAAGCCCTTGGTGTAGGCGTCGAAATGGCCGCCGGGCAGCATCACGAGCTTCTTGGGCTCGCGCGCCTTCTGGTAGGTCGCCAGCGCGAGCTCGGTGGGGGTGAGCACGTCGTTCTCGGCGATGAGCACGAGCAGCGGTGTCGGCGCGATGCGGTGGACGTAGCTGTCGGGCTCGTACTCGCGGAGCATCTCCACCGAGCGCAGGGTGATCTCGTTGCGCCACGAGGGGGCGCGCAGCTCGTGGGTCTCGGTGAACCACCGGTAGGAATCCGGGGTGGGCATCGCGGCCGGCCCGAGAGGGTCCTCGTTCACGGCCGGCACGTAGACCGGTGCCTCGCCGCGGAAGCGGGCGTCGCGGTCGTCGTTGAACATGTCCTCGAAGCCGCCGATGAAGTCGGAACGGACCAGCGAGCGGATGTTCTCGTAGCCCGAGACCAGCGGGACCTGGGAGACGGCGGCCTTCACGCGTGTGTCGATCGCGGCGAGGGTGAGCACGTGCCCGCCGGAGTAGCTGCTGCCCCAGACCCCGACACGTGAGCGGTCGACCTCGGGCAGGCTGATCGCGTAGGTGATGGCGTGGCGATAGTCCCGGACCTGCGCGACCGGGTCGATCTCCTGGCGGGGCTCGCCGTCGCTGGCGCCGAAGTTGCGGTTGTCGAACACCAGCGCGTTGAGGCCGGCTGCGGCGAACGCGGCGGCGTAGTCGTCGAGGTACATCTCCTTGACCGCGGACAGGCCGTGCGCCATGACGATCACGGGAGCGGTGTTGGCGGAACCCTCTGCCGGATAGAACCAGCCCCGCAGGATCGTCCCTTCGGCGTCGAACTCGACATCGCGGCGTGCCATCGCGCTCCTCCTCGATCCGTGGCGACGGAACGTGATCCCGGAACGGATCGGGGCGTCCTCGCCTGGTTCTGGGGAAGTCTCGTGGCCTGGGTCACGTTCCGGCGTGTACGCGGTCGCCTCTCGCCGGTACGCGAGCGCCGTGTTCCGGTACAGGGCCGCCAGGAATTGGGACGAGCGCGCCACCTCCGCCGAACGGAGTGCGGGGCGGCGGCGTCTAGGCGAGGGCGATGGGTGCTTCGGAACGGTCGTGGCCACGGCGTCGATAGTCACGCGGGGAGAGCCCGTACACGGCGCGGAAGCTACGGGTGAGGTGGCTCGCGTCGAAGAAGCCCCAGCGAGCGGCCAGAGCGGAGATTGCCGCCGGGCCGGCCAGCAGCTCCTCACGCACCCGGGCGAGGCGCTTCGCACGCAGCACCCCGGAGAACGTCTCGCCGGTGTCACTGAAGAGCCGGTTCACCGTCCGCACCGATACGCCGTGCGCGGCCGCCACCGCCTCGGCGTCGAGGTCACGAGCCGAGAGTCGCTGGTCCAGCCAGCGATCCACGTGATCGCGTAGGGCAGGCCGGGTGGCGGACGGGTCGGACAACGTCCCCGGCTGCAGAGCACCCCGGAAGAGCTCCAGGGTCGCGTTGCGGGCCGCGGTGATCGCGCTGCCGTGGAGAGCAGGCAGCGTGCGGCTCAGGCTGTTGAGGTAGCTGCCGAGCAGCTGCATCGCCGGGGCGTCACGGTCGATCAGCACACCGCCGGCGAGGTCGAATCCGGCCGCCTCCAGGGCCGTCCGCGGAATCAGCAGGCTGCGCTTCACCAGCGGCTCCCACACGGCGAACCGCGCCGGCCTGCTGCTGTCCCACGCCACCGCGTCCCCGGGCCTCAGCAGCGCTTCGTGACCGTCCTGGCTAACGGTCTCGCTGCCGCCGCGGTTGATCAACACGACGAGGTAGTCGCCGTCTGTCGCCGCGATCTGGCTCCGCCCCCGCACACCGCTGCACGGGCTGCATTCGCAATCGACCAGGGCGAGGTCGTCGATCCACTGACGGCGCACCACCGCCTGGAAAGGCTCCGGCGCGACCTCGGTCGAGACCTTCACCGACCACGGCAGATGCGTCGAGGACAGCAGGCTCTCCCACTCGGCACTCTCCGAGGGCTGGACGTACCCCGCCGATCCATCGGGTCGGGCGTCGGTGCCGGCGGACAACGGAGGCCCCCTCACGGTGGCGAGAGACGTTCGCCGACTGTAACCCGGGTCACGAGGCCGAACTACCCGCGAAGCACGGAACCTCACGGGTGGACGATCATGATTCCATGCGGCGAGCGGGCGCCGCGAACGATCTCGGTCCAACTTGGGCCTGGCGCCACGCCCGACGAGCGCGCTGCCCTGGTCTGGCGACGACGTGGACGACCTCGAGATCGTCCGGTTCCGGGCTGCGACGTCCGGCCCGGAACCACTCGTGCGCCTCCACGGGACGCGCGGCGCGCTGCTGCAGGGATGTCGGCCAGGGCCGGGTGGGAGCTTCGTGCGCGTCGAGGGGGAGCGCAGCACCGACATCGCCGTGGTCTGGAACGACCTGCGCGCCGTCCGCGCGCCGGTCGTCACGTCGGACGGGTTCGCCGGCCATGTGACGGAGACGGGCAACCTCGCACCGGCCTCGTCCCACGGATCCGCGACCGACTCATGACCGCGGGGAAGCGGCGTCGTGGGCGCGGTCCGGTCGGCGCGGTTCGCCCACGGGTTGGCTCGGCGCGCAGGTTCGGTCTACGCCGAGACGTCGTCGATCCTCAGCAGCCGCCGCGCCTTCGGGGACGTCGAGGAGGTCCTGGTCCAGGAGTGGGAGGGCGTCGCCGACGAAGTCGACCAAGCGCTCGAGCGTCGCGTCGAGCCCGGTTGACCGGATGCGAGTCCTGCGCACCCCATGGTCGAACCTTGGCGCGCGGTGGACCTCTCTGGTTCACCGCCTCGGCTCAGATGAAGCTGACCTGGACGATCGCGACCCGCCGGTCCCGTTCGAGGACGTGGTAGACGACCATGCCCGTGCTGCTGCGCCGAAGGCGGCCACGCGCAGGCCGGTGAGGTTGGACGGAACGAGTGGCGTGCCGACAGTCCATGGTGAGACCTCGAGGGCAGCCCGCAACTCGGCGAAGGCGGCTGAGAGGTCGGGTAGGAGCGCGGCGATCGAGTCGTCGATGTCTCCGCCGACGGTCTCGACGACGTACACCCGCTACAGGCCGGCCTTGGTGGCGGTGACGTCGAGAGGCTCGTCGTCGGGGGAGGGCTTGCCGGTGGCGAGTTCGGCGGCGAGCCGCATGGTGCGCCGGTAGGCGTCGGGATCGTCTGCAGGATCGCGATGCGACGCCAACGTTCGACGACGTCGAACACCGCGCTGAGGTCGAGCGAGGCTCGGGCGTCGTCGAGGGCGATCTCGTGCTCGGTGAAGAACCGCGCCGCGTCGTGGGGGAGCAGCCAGTGGCGGACGGTGGCCGGCGATGCGCCCCGCGCCAGCGGATGCGCTTCTGGCTGGCCGCGGCCGGCCGCGGTCATGGGAGGACGGGTAGCGATCCACGCCGACACCACGCGAGTGACGGCGGCGCGCGGTCAGCGATGGACACGATTCGAGGATCAAGAGTCAACCCGCCACGCCGAGTTGATCTCCAACGACGAGATCATCCGGAGTAAACGGACTGCTGGAAAGCCTGGAGTCGCCTGTGAACATCGAGTACAGGTGCTCTGACCTGCGGAAAGGGTGCGCCGTCAGGGACTCGAACCCCGAACCCAGTGATTAAGAGTCACTTGCTCTGCCCATTGAGCTAACGGCGCGTGATCGAAACCCTAGCAAAGCCAGCGTTCCGATCCGACAGCGGGTGGACCACTGCCGTCCGGGTGAGTGACGGGACTTGAACCCGCGACACCTGGGATCACAACCCAGTGCTCTGCCAACTGAGCTACACCCACCATTGGCCCTCTCCGGGGAGGCCCCGGTGAGTCGTGTACGAGCCTACAAGCCGGGTGCGAGCGGCTTGCGACCGCCCTCAGGCGCCCGGCGGGGGCGCCTGGCCGCCGGCGGGGCCGGCCTCGGTCGAGGCCGCGGCGTTGACGCCTGCGCGATCGTCGGCGACCACCGAGGCGGCCGCGGCCTGGGCCTCGTCGGTAGTCGGGCCGGGCAGGGGCACGAAGGCCGTCTGGCGGTAGTACTCGAGCTCGCGGATCGACTCGCGGATGTCGGCGAGCGCGCGGTGGGCGAGCCCCTTCTCCGGCTGCGAGTAGTAGATGCGCGGGTACCAGCGCCGGCACAGCTCCTTGATCGAGCTGACGTCGACCATCCGGTAGTGCAGGTAGCCGTCGAGCTCGGGCATGTCGCGGGCGAGGAAGCCGCGGTCGGTGGCGATCGAGTTGCCGCACAGCGGCGCCGAGCGGCCCTCCGGGACGTGCTCGCGGATGTAGTCGAGGACGAGCTTCTCGGCCTCGGCCATCGTCACCGTCGACTGCCGCACCTCGTCGGTCAGACCCGACTTGGCGTGCATGTCGCGGACGACGTCCGGCATGTTGTCGAGGGACTCGTCGGACGCGTGGATGACGACGTCGACACCCTCACCGAACGGGACGAGGTCCGCGTCGGTCACCAGGGCCGCGATCTCGATGAGCGCGTCGTGGCCCAGGTCGAGTCCGGTCATCTCGCAGTCGATCCACACCAGCCGGGCACTCACCCGGACGACCTTAACGGCGCACGAGCCGCCCGGCTCCCCGACCGTCGATCACGAACGGTGCAAGCAGGCCGGGGGTGACGTCCTCGACCAGCTCGAGGGCGCGGTCGGCACCGACGTCGAGCACCTCGTAGCGACCGCGTCCGGCGGCGGTCACCGCGTGCAGGGTGACGAGCCCGGCGCGGCGTTGGGTCAGCGACTGGGTGAGCCGCCAACCGATCACGCCGCCGCGGCGCAGGACGACGGTGCGCCGCACCCAGGCGCCGTGACGGCTGACGAGGTGCGTGTTCGTCAGCGCGTGCCCCAGCGACCGGATCCGGTCGACGGCGAGCAACACGGAAGCGCCGAGCAGGATCGGGACGACGATGGGGTCGGCCGGCGCCTCGGGCCGGGCGAGCAGCACGGCGCAGATGACCAGCACCGGACCCACGCCCCGGGTCAGCCTGCGGGTGACGGCCGCACGCGGGTGGCGGACGAGCGGGGCACGCGTGCCCTCCTCCTCGCCGATGCCGAGCACGCCGGCGGCCACCTGGTGGGCCTTACGCCGTGGCATCGCCGGGCCGACGGCGCCGACGTGCTCGCCCTGGCCGTCGGCGCGCAGACCGGTGGTCAGGGCCAGCGGGCGCGCGCCCCGGCCGAGGCGCACCAGCAGCGGCTCGTCGAGCTCGACGCCGCGCAGGCGCCGGCCCTCGAGGGACAGCGTCCGGCGGGTCAGCAGCCCGCGGCGCAGCACGAGGCCGCCGTCGTCGGCACGCGTGAGGCGGTAGCCCCACCAGCCCTCGACGAACACCACGGCCGCCCCGAAGACCGCCGTGGCGAGCAGGGCCACCGCGCCGAGCCACACCGGCGCGCGCCCGGCGCCCTCGCGCAGGGTCTCGGTGACCGGCGCCCGCAGCGAGAACTCCTCGGCGAGGCGGAAGAGCCCGAGCCACACCACGCCCACGACGGCGATCGCCGAGAAGGTCAGCGGGGCAAAGCGCACCCAGGTCCAGCGCAGGCGGGCGAGCTCGGGCACCGGCGCGGCGGCGTCGGCAGGGGCCTCGCCGAGCAGCAGGGCACGCAGCCGCTCGGCCTCGACGCGGCGCACGGCGTCGAGGGTCAGCTCGGCGTCGTCGCCACCCTCGCGCCGTCCCGTCCCCACGCGCACCACGGCGAGCCCGAACAGGCGGTGCGCCGGGTTGGCCGTGAGGTCGGCGGTGCGGATGCGGTCGCGGTGCACGCTGCGGTGGTGGCGGCGCAGCAGGCCCGTGCGCAGTTCCACGCGGTCGGTGCCGATGCGGTACGACGTCGTGAACCAGCGCGAGATCCCGAACGCGAGCACCGCGACACCGAGGGCGATGCCGCCGCCGAGGCGCCACCGGTCGTCGCTGGAGCCGCCGGTGATCGCGATGACGAGCAGGACCGGGACGAGCTTGACCAGGTCGACGGCGGGGTGGACGACGAGCATCCGGCGGTCGAGCCGTTGCCAGCCGACGTCGACGCTCACGTCGCGTCGCCCCCGAGGGTCTCGGTGACCCTCGTCAGCCGGTCGGCGAGGTCGACGGCGGCGTCGGCGTCGAGCCCTTCGATCGTCAGCGCCCCGCTCGCAGAGGCCGTCGTCACCGTCACCGAGGACAGGCCGAAGGCGCGCTGCAGCGGCCCCCGGTCGGTGTCGACGGTCTGGACCCGCGAGATCGGGGCGATGCGCCACTCGAGGCGCAGCCAGCCTGAGAGCGTGTGGACGGCGTCGTCGGTGATCTCCCAGCGGTGCAGGGCGTAGCGCCAGCGGGGGACGACGAGCAGGTGCGCCACGCCGACGACGACCGTCGCCACGCCCGTGAGGATCATGAGCGAGGTGTAGGTCGGGAGGACGACGGCGACGACGACCTGGGGGACGAGCAGCCCGACCGAGGTGATCGCCGACCGCAGCGCCCACCACGACCGGGCGCGCGGGCTCACGCGGTGCGCAGGCGCGCGCAACCGCGAGGCGCCCGGCTCCGGCGTGGTCACCGGGCCAGTCTGCCCAATCGCGGCATCCGTCTGCTCGCTCGCGAGGGCCTCGCCGGGTTCGAGTGCGTGGCGATACGGACGTTCAGTGTCTGCGGCGCCACGCCGCTGACACTCACGAGTCCGAAGACCCGAGCTCCGCCTTGAGCACCTTGCCGGTGTTGTTGCGCGGGAGCTCGTCGAGGAACTCGACGTCGCGGGGGCTCGCGAAGCGGGCGAGGTTGTTCTTGACGTGGTCGCGCACGGCGTCCGCGTCGACCTTCGCCCCCGCCTCGAGCACGAGGTAGGCCGCCAGGCGCTGGCCGTACTCCTCGTCGTCGACGCCGACGACCGCGGCCTCCTTGACCCCGTCCATGTCGGCGAGCAGGCCCTCGACCTCGCCGGCGTGGATGTTCTCGCCACCCGAGACGATCATGTCGTCGGCGCGGCCGGAGATGAACAGCAGTCCGTGGCGGTCGTACTGCCCGAGATCGCCGGTGCCGAGCATGTCGTCGACGACCTCGGTCTCGCCGCGCCCGCCGGTGTAGCCGGTGAACAGCATGTCGTTGCCGACGAAGATGCGGCCGGTCTCGCCGGCGGGGAGCTCCTGGTCGTCGTCACCCAGGATCTTCACCGTGGTGCCGACGGGCGGACGGCCCGCGGTGCCTGGCTCGGAGCGCAGCTCCTCGGGCCGGGCGATCGAGGCCCACGACACCTCGGTGGAGCCGTAGAGCATGTAGAGCTTGTCGCCGAAGGTCTCGAGGAACTCGGTGACCTTCGCCGGCGGCATCGCCGAGCCGGTGGCGGTGACGGTCTTGAGGGACGACACGTCGTAGCGGGCCTTCACCTCGTCCTCGAGCTCGAGGATGCGCTGGAGCATCACCGGCACCGCGAACATCGACGTGCAGCGGTGCTGGGCGAGCTGGGCCAGCGCGTCCTCGGGGTCGAACTTGCGCCGCAGCACCAGCGTCGAGCCCATCAGCGAGCCGATCTGGAACGCCGCGAACCCCCACGTGTGGAACAGCGGCGCCGAGACCAGGGCGTGCTCGCGGGCCGAGAGCGGGATGCGGGAGAGGATCGCGTTGACGACGCCGATGCCGTTCGGCGAGGGACGCTCGGCGCCCTTCGGCGTGCCCGTGGTGCCCGAGGTCAGCACGATCGTCTTGCCGACCGGCGGCTTCGTGGCCAGCGGCTTGGAGCCGTCGGCGCCGATGAGCCCCTCGAGGGTGTCGTCGCCCCAGCACCCGGCGCCCTCGGTCCAGGCGAAGACGCGCTTCACGCTGTCGGGCACCTCGTCGAGGCGGTCGGTGAGATCGGAGTCCACGACGATCGTGCCGATCTCCTGCTCCTCGGCGACGGCCTTCATCTGCGACGGCGAGAGCCCGGTGTTGAGCAGGACGACGTCGGCGCCGAGCTTGGAGACGGCGAGGATCGTCTCGATGGGGCCGCGGTGGTTGCGGCACAGCACGGCGACGCGGCTGCCGGGGCCGACGCGGCGGTCCGCGAGGGCGCGGGCGAGCCGGTCGGTGCGCTCGTGGATCTCCTTGAACGTCACCGTGCCGCGGTCGTCGACGATCGCGACGCGGTCCGGGTGGCGCCAGCGGCCGACGACGAACGCGGTGGTCGGTGTGAAGCCGTAGCGGTACAGCGCGGTCGGGAACAACGCAGCCCGGTGCGGTGCCACCGGGGCGATGACGCCCGCGTCCGTCAGCAACCGCAGCCCGGTCGCGAGCTCGGTGGGGGTGCCGAACGGGGTCTTCACCAGTGCACTCCAGGGAGAAGTCGGGCCATGGCCTGGGCACCGCGGGAGAGCGGGCCCGTGACGAGCGTCCGGTCGTCGTCACGCCGTTCCTGCTCACTACCCTCACGGGCCGCGGCAGATTCGGGGAACACCCGATATGCGACGTGCATGACGGCGTCCTTCCACCGCGGTGTCAGCGCGCCGGACACCGCGCCGAGCGTCCCCAGCACCGTGCCGACGTGCTTGGGACGGTCGATGAGCGCGTGCAGGACCTTGTCCGCCGCCTCCTCGGGGGAGTCGGTGGGGAAGGCGTCGTAGATACGGGTCGGGGCGATCATCGGCGTGCGCACCAGCGGCATGTGCACGGTCGTGAACGTGACGCCCTCGCCGAGCACCTCGGTGGCGACGATGTCGGCCCAGGCGTCCATCGCGGCCTTGCTCGCGACGTAGGCGGAGAACCGCGGCGGGCCCGTCTGCACCCCGATCGACGAGATGTCGACGACGTGCCCGAACCGCCGCTCGAGCATGTGCGGCAGCAGCGCGAGCGTCAGCCGCACGGCGCCGAAGTAGTTGATCGCCATCGTGCGCTCGAAGTCGTGGAAGCGGTCGACCTCGAGGCGCACGCCGCGGCGGATCGAGCGGCCGGCGTTGTTGACCAGCATGTCGATGCCCGTGTCGGGCCCGCCGTGGTCGTTGATCATCGCCTTGATCAGGGCCTCGACCGACTCGCCGTCGGTGATGTCGCACGAGTACACCCAGGCCCGGCCCCCGTCGCGCTCGATCTCGGTGCGGACCTCCTCGAGCTCCTCGGTGCGCCGCGCCACGAGCAGCGGCACGCCGCCGGCGCGCGCGACCTTGAAGGCGGTCTCGCGCCCGATCCCCGAGGAGGCGCCGGTGATCACCACGCGCCGGCCCTGCAGCGGCCCGCCGGGGCGGGGGCGGCGGTGGCGGTTGGGGTCGAGGTGCTCGCGCCACCAGTCGACGAGCACCCGGGCGTAGTCGCCGATCTCCGGGCTCGCGATGCCGGTGCCCGCGAGGGCGCGGCGGGTCTCGTCGCTGCTGAAGGTTGCGCCGAACGTCAGGTGGGGGAGCACCTCGGGCGGGATGTCGAGCTCGGCGAGGGCGATGTCGCGGACGGCGGCGAGCGCGGGGATCCGGGCGGCCTGCTCGGCGCCGCGCTTGACGAGGGAGCCGACGGCCGTCGGCATCGTCGCCTGCAGCTTCGGGGCACCGAGCGCGTCGGCGAGGGCGTTGTAGACCTCGGAGAGCGGCTGCGGGCGCGGGTGGACGAGGTGGAACGCGCGGTGGTCCATGCCCGGCTCGTGGACCAGGTGGACCATCGCGTCGGCGACGAAGTCGACCGGGACGACGTTGGTGGCGCCCAGCTCGGGTACGGCGAAGCGCAGGGCGCTCAGCCAATTGTCCGGCGCAAGTCGGCCGAGCAGCGAGATCGCGGTGAGCAGGTAGTACGGCCCGTCGATCTTGTCCATCTCGCCGGTCTGCGAGTCGCCCACGACCACCCCGGGACGGTAGACCCGCCACGGGACCGTCGACTCCTCGCGCACGATGCGCTCGGCCCGGTACTTGGTCTCGTGGTACGGGTTGCCGAACTCCTGGCCGACGTCGAGGTCGTCCTCGGTGAAGGTGCCCTCGTACTCGCCGGCCACGGCCACCGAGGACACGTGGTGCAGGCAGGAGACGCCGAGGCGGGAGGCCAGCTCGACCACCCCGCGGGTGCCGTCGACGTTGGCCGCGCGGTTGGTGTCGTCGTCGGCGGTGATGTCGTAGATCGCGCCGAGGTGCAGGACGTGGTCGACCCGACCGGCCAGCCCGTCGATCTCGGCGTCGTGCAGGCCGAGGCGCGGGCGCGTCAGGTCGCCGACGACCGGGACGATCTTCTCGTGTCCCTCCACGTCGGCGAGCCGGCGCAGCAGCCGGTCGCGTGAGCCCTCACGGACGAGCGCGTACACCGCGTCGCAGTCGTCGCGCTGGAGCAGACGGGTGAGGACCGCTCGGCCCAGGAACCCGGTACCGCCGGTCACCAGATACCGCATGGCGGAGGATCGTGGCACAGCCCACGACGCTCCGCCACGCGCCGGTTACCGACGGGTCACCTCAGCGGCGTCACCGCTCGGGGTCGGTCATCTCGTCGACGTGCTCCTCGACGTCGTCACCCGATGCGGCGATCGCGTCGGACGTCTTCTGCTCGCGGGGCTTCGCGGGGTCGAGCCCCTCGACCAGCGCCTCCTCGTCGTTCTGCTCGGCGACGTAGCGCTGCTCGATGTTCGCGGCCTCGTTGCGCTGCTCGCTCATGGCGCGACCGTAGGCGGTAGGAAGGCGGGGTGCCGGACGACGTGTGGGACCTCCCGCCCGAGCAGCAGCGCGCGCTGCGCCGGGCCGACGACGCGGGGTACCGGGCGCCGATGCTGGCGACGCTGTCGAAGCACCATCCGCCGGGAGCCGGCTGGGTGTTCGAGCACAAGCTCGACGGCGTCCGGATGATCGCGACGCGGGAGCGCGGGCAGTCGACGCGGCTCTGGTCGCGCAACCAGAAGCCGATGGACGCGAGCTACCCCGAGATCGTCGAGGCCCTCGACGAGCACGGGCCGGCGCGCTTCGTGCTCGACGGGGAGATCACTGCCGCCGACGGCACGTTCTCCAGCCTGCAGGCGCGCATGCACCTCCAGGACCCGAACCGGGCCCGACGGACCGGGGTGGAGGTGGAGGCGCACCTGTTCGACCTGCTGGTGCTCGACGACGTCGACGTCACGCGCCTCCCGCAGTCGACGCGTCACCGGATCCTCGACGCGGTGGTCGACCTGCAGGCGCCGCTGTTCCGCTCGCCCGCCCTCGAGGGCGACCCGTCCGACCTGCTCACCGAGGCGTGCGCCGGGGGCTGGGAGGGGCTGATCGCCAAGCGCAGCGAGGCGCCGTACGTCGTCGGGGGTCGGAGCCGCGACTGGCTCAAGCTCAAGTGCGTGCGCGACCAGGAGTTCGTCATCGGCGGCTGGACCGATCCGTCGGGCTCGCGGCGCGGGCTGGGGGCGCTGCTGGTGGGGTACCACTCCGCCGGGGTGGACGGGCTGCGGTACGCGGGCAAGGTCGGCACCGGCTACGACGCCGCGACGCTGACGATGCTGCGCGACCGCCTCGACCCGCTGGCGACCGACGAGTGCCCCTTCGCGGACGCCCCCCGGGAGAAGGGGCAGCACTGGGTGCGGCCGGAGATGGTGTGCGCGGTCGGGTTCGGCGAGTGGACCACCGACGGCCGGCTGCGCCACCCGCGCTACCAGGGCCTGCGCATCGACAAGGACCCGGCGGAGGTCGTGCGGGAGCAGTGAACGACTTCCTCGCGCGGTGGTCGGCGGCGCACGGAGGCATCGAGCCGCGCGGGCTCGTGCTCGGGTGGCTGCGGGTCGTGTTCGTCGTCGTGCGGCCGCTGGCGCGCCGGCGCGTGCCGCCGTGGGTGCTGACGGGGGCGTCGGCGCTGTGCGGGGTGGCGGTGCCTCTCGCGGTCCTGGCCGGGGGGTGGGGCCTGCTGGCGGGGGCGATGCTGGCGGTCCTGTGCGCACTGCTCGACGGGCTCGACGGCGCGGTCGCGGTGCTCACCGACACCGCGACGGCGTGGGGGCGCGTGCTCGACCCGCTGGTCGACCGGATCGGCGACGTGGCGTTCCTCGTGGCGCTGGTGCTGGCGGGTGGGCCGGGGTGGCTCGCGGCCGGGGTGGGCGTGCTGACGCTGCTCCAGGAGTCGGTCCGGGCCTCGGCGCGGCTGCCCGACGTCGGCGTCGTGAGCGTGTGGGAGCGCCCGTCGCGCGTGATCGTCACGGCGCTCGGGCTGGTCGGGGCGCTCGTGAGCCCGGCCCTGCCGGTGGCGACGATCGCCCTGGCGATCGCGGCCGTCCTGGCGGTCGTTGGCTTCACGCAGGTGGTCGTGACGGTGCGCCGCCGCCTCCTCCGCCCGTGAGCACCCGTGAGCGAAATTCACGGCTATAGCCGTGAATATCGCTCACATACGACGCGCGCGGTGATCTCGGCGGACAAGGTGACGAGGGGGAGGCCACCGCCGGGGTGGGCCGAGCCGCCGACGAGGTAGAGCCCGTCGACCGGCGAGCGGTTGGCCGGGCGCAGGAACGCCGCGAGGGCGCCGTCGGACGAGGTGCCGTAGATCGAGCCGCCGGGCGAGAGCGTCTCGCGCTCGAGGTCGGCCGGCGTGCGCACCGCGCAGTGGCGGATGCGGTGCCGGACGTCCACGCCCCGCTCGGCCATCAGCGCCAGGATGCGCTCGGCGTACCGCGCCGCGAGCCCCGGCGCGTCCCAGTCGATGCCGCCAACGGGGTCGTGGCGCGGGGCGGTGACCAGCACGAACCACGCCTCGGAGTGGTCGTCGGGCCGCAGCGCGGGGTCGTCGGGGGCGTGCACGTACACCGCCGGGGCGGCCGGCGGCCCGGCACCGCGGTACGCGTCGAACTCCGCGTCGTAGGCCGCGCGCGACGGCGGGAAGAGCACGCGGTGGTGCGGGGTCGCCGGGTCCCGGCCGTCGAGCCCGAGCAGCAGCACGAACCCCGACGACGACGGCGTGGTGCGCGCCAGCCGACGGGCCGACGGCGCGTGGGGGAGGAGCCCGCCCTGCCCGTACACCGTCGCCGCGTCGGCGTTCGCGACGACGACGTCGGCCGGCACGCCCTCCCCGGACCCGAGCCGCACCCCGCGCACCTGCCCGCCGGCGGTGTCGATCGACGTCACCCGTTCCCCGGTCCGCAGCGTCACGCCCAGCGCCCGGCACCGGTCCGCGACCACCTCCGCGAGACGCCGCAGCCCGCCGGGCACGTACCAGGACCCGAACTGTTGCTCCACGTACGGCACGACGGCCAGGGCGGCGGGGGCGCGGCGCGGGTCGGAGCCGGAGTAGGTGGCGTAGCGGTCGAGCAGCAGGCCCAGGCGCGGGTCGCGGAGGTGGCGCGCACCCACGCCGCGCAGGCTGCGCCAGGGGGCGACGGCGACCAGGTCGCGGACCCGCAGCGACAGGCGCGCGAGCCCGCCCGGGGAGACCGGCGACTCCAGGAAGTGCTCGTGGGTCGCGTCCCACACGCGCTCGGCGTGGCGCAGGAACGCCTCCCACTGCGCGCCGGCCCCGTCGCCGAGCGCGGCGTCCATGGCCGGTCCGATCGACGGGCGGTCACCGGGCAGGTCGAGCTCCACGCCGTCGCCGAACCGGTAGCGGGCGGCGACGTCGAGGCGCCGGAGGTCGAGGACGTCGTGCAGGGGCGCCCCGGTGTCGGCGAAGAGCCGCTCGAACACCGCGGGCATGGTCACCAGCGACGGGCCGGTGTCGAAGCGGAAGCCGCCGAGCTCGACGGTGCCGAGCTTCCCGCCGACCCGCTCGGCCTGCTCGAGCAGCGTCACCGGGGAGCCCGTGGCGGCCAACCGCGCCGCCGTCGCCAGCCCGCCGAGCCCGCCGCCGACGACCACGACGCGCGGGTCGGTCACGCCGCGGGCCGCTGCTCGGACCGCTGCTCGGACCCCTGCTCGGACCCCTGCTCGGACCGGGGCTCCGGCCCGGCCTCGATCGGCCGGCCGCGCCAGCGCAGCGTGCCCGCGCGCCGGCGCCGCAGGGAGTCGACGGTCAGCGCACCGACCGCGAGCACGGACACGGGGTGGGCGACCGCGTCGCGGACCCGGGCGCCCGTCCGCCGGGCGGCGAGCGCCCGGCTCGCGACGCCCGCGAGGTAGCCCACCAGGCCGATCCGCGAGCCGCCCAGCGCCGCGAGCGCGGGCAGGACGTAGGTCAGGCCGAGGAGCGCGAGCACCCCGGCGGCGCCCGCCGGCGACCCGAACGCGGCCCACAACGACTTCGCGTAGCCCTCGCGCAGCTCGCCGGCGCCCCGGTACATGCGGCACGTCGCGACGTCCGTGCCGTCGGCGACGATCCCGTGGCCCCCGGTCCGCTTGAGCGCCCGGAGCAGGGCGAGGTCGTCGAGGACCTCGGCGCGGGCGTGGCCGCCGGCAGCGCGGTAGGCCCGCGCGTCGACGGCGAGCAGCTGCCCGTTGGCCGCGGAGAGCGTCGGGCGGGACGAGAGCTCGGCGGCCCGCAGCGGCAGCATCGCGAGCCACGACCACGCCAGCAGCGGCTGGACCAGGCGTTCGGCGCCGCCCTCGGCGAGCTGGCGCGGGTGCGGCGACACGAGGTCGAGCCCGCGGCGGCGCAGCAGGTCGACCGTGGCGGCGAGCCCGTGCGGCGCGACGCGGACGTCGGCGTCGACGAAGACGAACACCGCGGTGCGCGGGTGCGCCGCGCCCGCCAGCTGGTGGCAGGCCCACGGCTTCGCCAGCCAGCCGGCCGGGGGCGGCACGCCGTCGAGCACCCGCACGCGCGGGTCGCGGAGCTCCCGCACCCGCGCTCCGGTGCCGTCGGTGGACCCGTCGTCGAGCACCAGGATCTCCACCGGGGCCGACCAGCCGTCGACGGCCGCGAGCAGGGCCCGCACCGCGTCCGCGATGCCCGCGGCCTCGTCGCGCGCCGGCACGAGGACCGCGACGCGCTCACCCGGGGCCCGCGCCGCCGGGTCGGGGACGGGCAGGCGCCGCAGGTTGTCGACGGTGAGGCCGAGCGAGGCGAGGGCCAGCGCGGTACCGATCCCGACGAGCGTCACGCCTCGCTCCCGTGGCGGGAGAGCACCACCAGCAGCGGCACCCCGACGAGACCCATGAGCAGCCCGCCGACGAGCGCGACCGAGGGCCGGCCGAAGAACACCGCGGCCGCCATCGTCGAGGACAGGAACGTCCAGCACCACAGCGCCAGCGGCAGCCGGTCGTCGCCGTCGTGGCGGCCGGGCAGCACGCGGTCCAGCGCGGCGATCATCAGCAGGGCGACGAGCAGCCAGCCGACGAAATTGGACACAGGGATCCCGGGGACCCCGGGCAGCGTCGGCCACGGCTCGAGCCAGAACCAGTGGCCGGCCTCGACCATCTGCGGGTCGAGGAAGACGTCCCAGGTGGCGAGCGCCCAGGCCCCGAGCACGGTGGTGACGCCCCGCCCCCGGCCGAGCGCCGCGGCCAGACGGCGCCCGACGATCAGCGACGGGTAGGCCATCATGATCCACGCCGCCGGGACGACCAGTGGCACGCCGAGCACGGCGGTCCCGAGCGAGCCGGTGTAGACGTACTGCCCGAACGGCAGGCCGGTCGCGAGCCCGATCGCCTCGGCGGCCAGCCCGCCCCCGCCCGCGACGACGACGAGGCCCACGGCGGCGCCGGGGCCGCGGGTGAGCAGGGCGTGGCCCACCGAGGCGCACGCGAAGAGGACCACCGCGAGCACGGTGAGCGTCGGCGTCCCGCCGCCGGTCAGCGGGAAGGCGATCTGCACGCCGACCACGCCGGCGCCGAGCGCCCAGGGCACGGCGTGCAGGGTCGGGCGGACGCCCGGGTGGCCGGTGACGGCGGGCCGGACGCGGGTCGCGTGGCTCATCGGCCGGCCCCGACCGCGACGGGCGCGGTCTCCGGGACGGGCGGCTCCGCGACCCGACCGGATCGCAGGCGCCGGTCGAGCGCGTCGGTGGCCGCCCAGCCCGTCAGCAGCAGCACGTGCAGCACGAACATCCAGAGGGCGATCGCGACCGCCGCGCCGACGACGTCGAGCCCGCCGAACGGGATGCCCAGGTCGATCGGCAGGGCGAGGAAGAGCAGGAAGCCCTGCAGGAACCCGGCGAGCACCGCCGCGGTGCCGAACGCCCCGAGCAGGGTGGCCCGCCACCCCGGGCCGCCGGGCGCGACGACGCGAAATCCCCAGGCGAGCACGACGCCGAGCGCGACGAAGGACAGGTGGAAGGCGACGACGATCCAGCCGGCGGTGGCCAGGCCGCCGGCTCGGGCGAGGTCGGCGAGCAGCGGCGCGCCGGCGAACACCCCGAGGGCGAGGACGGGCACCACGAGCACGAGGGGCAGGAGGCTCAGCCGGGCCCGCCAGCCCGTGAAGCGGTCGCGCCGTGGCGCCAGGCGCAGGCACGCGCGGCGCAGGCCCTCGCCGTAGAACGTCGCGGGCACGACGGTGACGAGCGCGCCCCACGCGCCGAGGCCGAGGCCGGCGCGCACGAGGGCGTCGTAGACCGGCCGCGCGCCCATCTCCGGGGGCACCAGCAGACGCAGGTCGGCGAGGTAGGCGCCGACCGTCGCCGGCGACGTGAGCAGCGCCGCGCCCCACACCGCGAGGAGCAGCCACGGCACGACGCCGAGGGCGGCGAAGTAGGTCAGCCCGGCCGCGACGGCGGCGAGGTCGCGCCCGCGCAACGTCGCTCCGACGTCCCGCGCGAGCGCCAGGCACGCAGCGATCGGCGCAGGTCGACGGGTCACCGCCCGGGCGTACCCGAGGTGGTGGTGGCACAACCGGTCGCGGCACGGGTCACAGCCCGTTCTCAGTCGATATCGCCGACGTACCGATGAGTCCTGACCACGAACCGAGTCTCGCTCCACGGGTGCGGGGGACCAGCCCCCGCGAGAAGCTCGGAGGAGGACGGGTCATGTCTCCGCGACAGCGCACCGGGGTGCTGCTGCTCGCATCGGTGACCTCGCTGATGTGCGCGCTGGACACACTGGTCGTCTCGACGGCCCTGACGACGATCCGCCGGGACCTCGGCGGCGGCGTCGAGGCACTCGAGTGGACCGTGAACGCCTACAACCTCACGCTCGCCGTGCTGCTCGTCCCGGCGGCGGCGCTGGGCGACCGCTTCGGACGACGGCGGATCTTCACCGGCGGCCTGGTGGTGTTCACCCTCGCCTCGGCCGCGTGCGCGCTGGCCCCGGACGTCGGAACGCTCGTGGTGGCGCGCGCGGTCCAGGGTGTCGGCGCCGCCGCGGTGACCGCGCTCGCGCTGACCCTCGTCGGCGCCGCCTACCCGCCCGAGCAGCGCGGACGCGCTCTCGGCGTCCTCGAGGGCGTCACGGGCCTCGCCGTGCTCGCCGGGCCCGGGCTCGGCGGCGTCGTCACCGACGTCGTCGGGTGGGAGTTCGTGTTCTGGCTCAACGTGCCGATCGGGCTGGTCGTCGTGCCCCTCGTGCTCGCGGTGGTGCCGGAGTCCCGCGGCGGCGACACGCGCCTGGACACCCCTGGCGTGGTGCTGCTCGCGGCCGGCGCGCTCGCGCTGGTGTGGGCCCTGACGCGGGGCAATGTGGCGGGCTGGGCGTCGGTCGAGGTGCTCGCGTCCCTTGTCGCCGCCGCGGCGCTGGCGGTGGCCTTCGTGCTCCGGCAGCGCCGGGCGCCCGAGCCGCTGCTGCCCGGCCGCCTGCTGCGCGCGCCCGGGTTCGTCGCGGGCAACCTCGCGACCGCCGGCCTGTTCGTCTCGGTCTTCGGTGGCGTCTTCTTCTACTCGCAGCTCCTCGCCGTCGGCCTCGGGTTCTCGCCGCTGGAGACCGGGCTCGGGCTCATGGCATGGACGTCGGCGCTGTTCGTGCTGGGGCCGGTGGGCGGCATGCTGGCCGACCGGATCGGCAACCGGCCGCCGCTGGTGGTCGGTCTGGTGCTCACGGCGCTGGGGACGGCGTGGGTCGCGCTGGCCGCCGCGGCCCCGGACCTCTCCTACGTCGACCTCGTGCCCGGCTTCCTCGTCTCGAGCGTCGGCGGCTCGCTGGCGATGCCCGCCGCGGCGAACGCGGTGCTGGGCGGGCTCGGGCCGGCCGACGTCGGCAAGGCGGCCGGGGTGAACAGCACGCTGCGCGAGCTCGGCGGGGTGCTGGGCCTGGCGGTGCTCGTGGCGGTGTTCGCGCCGCTCGGGGGCTATGCCGACGCTGCCGACTTCCTCGCCGGGTTCGTCCCGACGATGGCCGTGTGCGCCGCGCTCACGGCCGCGGGCGCCGTGGCGGGCGCGTGGGTGCCGCGACGGCCCCGGGTGTCGGTGGGGGGCCTAGGGATGCCGGGCGTAGGCGTCGACCAGGCAGTACAGGCCGTAGGCGGCGAAGCCGAGGCCGGCGATCGCCAGGGCCGTCGTGCCGAGGGTGTGCTCGGCGACGGTGCGCAGCGCGACGTCGAGCCCCGCGACCTCGTCCGGGGCGTCGTCGAGGACGTCGCCGAGGGCGAGGACGCCGACCCCGGCGACGACGACGGCGCGGGTCAGGTTGCCCACCGCGCCGAGCCCGCGGGCGAGGTGGCGCAGACGCGGGGTGAGCTTCTCGGGGACGAGGTCCCCGAGGAAGGTCGCGCGGATGCCGGTGAACGCGGTGGAGATCGCCGTGATGAGCACGATGATCGCGGCGACGAGGACGAGGAGCCGGCCGCCGGGCAGGGCGACGAGCTCGGTGGTCAGCATCCGCAGGTCGGACCCGTCGCCGGGGCCGCTCACCAGGACCCGCACGGCCAGGTAGGCGACGCCGCCGACGCCCAGGGCCTTGGCGAACGCGCCGATGCGCTTGCGCTGTCGCAGGCCGCGCCCCTCGACCCACCGGAACCCGACGGTGCCCGCGCGGACCTGCCAGACCGCGAAGGTCACGAGGCACACCGTCGCGACGACGAGCAGGACGCGCCCGAGGATCCCGCTGCGGGCGACGATCGCGAGCCATGCCAGCAGGAGGTGGACGATCCCGTAGGCGACGAGGCCGGCGCGGCCCAGGAGCTCCGACCAGTGGCCGGGGGCCTCGCGCCAGTCGGGATCGGGTGTGTGCGACAGCCCGTGGGGTGCGGCCGGGACCGACCCCGACGAGATCATCACGGCACCGTCCTATACCTCGGACGGCCGATCGCCATCGTCCTGTGACGAGTCTTCAGCGCGGGGTCAGCCGATCGATGCCGGGACCGGCCCGCTCCACCGCGGGCCACCCGGTGTCGTGGGCGCGCTCGGCCTCCTCGGCGCGGCCGCCGCCCCGCACGCCGAACAGGCGCTTGGCGAGGAGGAGATAGACGATCACCGCGATGTTGACCACCAGGGCGATGATCTTCGTCGGCGTCGGTCCGTGGCTCAGTTCCCAGAGCTCGGGCGCGAGCAGGACGGTGGTGGCGACGAACGTCAGGTACTCCGCCCAGCGCCGCGCGTACCAGAGCCCGACGGCCTCGACGGCCTCGAGCGCGGCGTAGGCCAGCAGCACGAGGGCCAGCCAGTAGAGCGTGGAGGACGGGACGGCGAAGGCGCGCTCGACCTCGGTGAGCAGCGTCGGGCCGCCGTGACCGACCGGGCCGCCGAGGCTCGCCTGCAGGATGCCGACGATCTGGCCCGCGGTCGGGCCCCAGCTCTCGCGGTAGGCCGCGAACAGCAGCACGGCGGTGCCGAGCAGCCCGAGGCCGACGACGTGCAGGGCGCGGTCGAGGGCGATGAGGCGCAGCACGTAGCGGTCGCGCAGCGGGCGGCCGCGCAGCGGGACCTCGATCTCGTCGGGGCCGGGCGCGGTGTCCCGGGCGGGTGTCGTGGGTGCCTCGCGGGGCTCCCAGGCGTCGCAGCGCAGGCAGCGGTGCCAGCGCAGGCCGTCGGCGTCCTCCCGCACGAGCGGCGCGTCCTGCGTGCGGACCGTGGCCGCGTCGGTGCCGACGAGCGCGTGCCCGTGCAGCGAACAGCCCAGGAGCTCGTAGCGCAGCCTCACGGTTGGTGATGTTAGGCGGAGCCCGCCGGGTTGAACCCCGCACGAGCGCGGCCCACCGACAGGGGTTCGAACGATGCTTCGGAAATCGAAGCGTCGTGAACGAGGTGGACGCCGGCCTCCCGCGTCGCACCGTCACGAGCCCGGGCGACCGACACGGGTTCCGACGACGCTCCGGACGGCGGGGGAGGGGAGCGCGGCCAGCACGTCGGAGGGGGTGACGGCGAGCAGCGCGGGGTCGGGGTCGTCGGCGAAGCGCTCGCCGCGCCGGACCGTGTCGTCGCCGAGCACGACGTGCGGGCCGCCGGGCGGCGGGCCCCACTGCGTCGGGGGCACGGGGCCGAAGAGGGTCACCGAGGGCGTGCCGAACGCCGTCGCCACGTGGCTGATGCCGGTGTCGCCCGCGAGGACGAGCGCGGAGGCGGCGACGAGGTCGAGCAGGCCGGCGAGGTCGGTGCGCCCGCCGAGGTCGGCGTCGACGGGCAGGCCCGCCCGGGCCACGACCTCGGCGGTGAGCCGGTGCTCGCTGCTCGAGCCCGTCACGACCACCGGGTGACCCCGCGCCTGGAGCGCGGCGGCGCACGCGGCGAACCGCTTCGCCGGCCAGCGCTTGGCGCCGTAGGCGGCGCCGGGGTGCACGACGACGGGCCCGGAGGCGACGGCCCGGCGCCCGGGCAGCGTGAGGTCGTCGGCGCCGTGCCCGCCATCGACCAGACCGGTCTCGACGAGCAGGTCGCACCAGCGCCGTCGTTCGGGGCGCGCCGGGTCGTCGACCCACGCCGGCCCGTCCCACCCCGGCGCCGCGTGCCCGATCCGCCGGCGCGGGGCCAGGGCGGCGAGACGCGCGTGGCTCTCGGGTCCGCGCCCGTGGAGGTTCACGGCAACATCCACCCGTGAGCGATGTTCACGGCTATAGCCGTGAATATCGCTCACGTGGGTGTCCACCGCCTCGATGCGCGCCACGAGGGGCGCGAGGGCGTCCGGGGCGACCAGGACGATCTCGTGATCGGGCAGGGCCCGGCGCAGCAGCCGCAGGGCGGGGACGGCGACGAGCAGGTCGCCCAGGCCGAGGTCGCGCAGGACGACGGCCGTCGGGCGGGGGGTCACCGCGCGTCGCCGACGTCCCCGCGCAGCTGGACGAGCGTCTTCGCGAGCAGGCGGGAGACGTGCATCTGGGAGATGCCGACGTGCTCGGCGATCTGCGACTGCGTCAGGTTGCCGAAGAAGCGCAGCTTGATGATCGTCCGCTCGCGCTGGGGCAGCTTCTCGAGCAGCGGGGCCAGCGTCTGCTGGTACTCGACCTGCTCGAGGGCCGCGTCGGCCTCGCCGAGCAGGTCCGAGACCTTCCCGGAGTCGGGGTCGTCGACGAGCATCTCGTCGAGCGAGCCGCTGCGGTAGGCGTTCGACGCCTCGAGCGCCTCGAGCACCTCCTCCTTCGAGATGCCCAGGTGCTCGGCCAGCTCGGGGGCGTTCGGGGCGCGGCCCAGCGTCTGCGACATCTGCGACATCGCCGCCGACAGCGTGACGTTGAGGTCCTTGAGCCGGCGCGGGACGCGCATCGACCAGGCCTGGTCACGGAAGTGGCGACGGACCTCGCCGGTGATCGTCGGCACCGCGTAGGACAGGAAGTCGGTGCCGCGGTCCGGGTCGTACCGGTCGACGGCGTTGATCAGCCCGAGGGTCGCGACCTGCTCGAGGTCCTCCTCGGGCTCGCCGCGCCGCGAGAAGCGCCGCGCGATGTGCTGGGCGACCGGCAGGTGCCCGCGCACCAGCTCGTCGCGCAGCCGCAGCCGCTCCGGGGAGCCCAGCTCGAGCTTCGCGTGCTCGGCGAGCTTCGGCATGAGGTGGTCGTACTCGCCCCGCGACGAGCTGCGCCGCCCGTTCGACCGGCCGCCGGACCCTGTGTCCTTCGTCGTGGCGTCTGCGGCCGGGCGCGGGGTGGTGCCGGCGGTGTGGTCGGACTCGGCGGTGTCGACGGCGTCGGCCGTGTCGCTCGTCGTGGTGGTCGCAGCCATGGCGTCGATGGAGGTCACATCCGTCGTCTCTGGAGTGGGAGGGGGCTCCGGGTCGGGGGCCGGCGTCACGGCCCCGGCCTCCCGGGACGCTCGGGCATGAAGGACACGGCGGCGTCCCGGGGCGGCACCTCGTCGACGTCTCCGAGCGACGCCCCGAGCGCGGGGCGCACCAGCGTCATCCGCAGGGCCAGGCGGTGCGCCTCGCCGGGAGCGGTGGGCGCCTCGGAGAGCACCCGCACGTCGTCGGCCAGGACGGTCAGGACCCGCCACGCGAACGTCGTGGTGGGCAGGCCGGTCGGTCCGGTCGTCGAGACGGACGCGGTGACCGTGATCCGGTCGTCGTCCACCGTGAAGGTGACGGTCAGCTTGGTGCCCGGACGGGCCAGCCCGGCCAGGCAGGTGCACGCCTCGTCGACGGCGAGCCGGAGGTCGTCGACGGCGTCGAGGGGGAACTCGGCGCGGGCCGCGAGATCGCCGGCGACGGTGCGCACGGTGACGAGCGCCTCCGGCTGTGCCAGGACACGCACTTCCACGTCACGCGGCGCACCCTGACCCCGGTCCTCGGGGGGCTGGGTACGGATCAACGCGGTTCCCTCCACGGCGGTCACGTCCGGGTCGAGCGGACAGGACCGGCGCGATCCCGGTCTCCCGGCGTGTACCCGGGGCCTCCACCCACAAACCGACGCGGCCCCCCGCACCACACGCTGCACACACCGCCGGGGGGTGGACCGTGCGGGGTCGCGCGGTCCGTGGTGTGCTCCCGGGCCGTGAGCACCCGGCCCCGTGCGGTGCTGTTCGACCGCGACGGCACCCTCGTCGTCGACGTCCCCTACAACGGCGACCCCGACGCGGTGCGCGCCATGCCCGGCGCAGTGGAGGCGCTGGAGCGTGTCCGTGCGGCAGGTGTCCCGGTCGGCGTCGTCAGCAACCAGTCGGGCATCGCCCGGGGTCTGCTCGATGCGGGACAGGTCGAGGCGGTCAACGCCCGGGTCGCCGAACTCCTCGGCCCGTTCGCGGTGTGGCGGTGGTGCCCGCACGGCAGCGGCGACGGGTGCGCCTGCCGCAAGCCCGCGCCCGGCATGGTGCTCGAGGCGGCCGCCGCCCTGGGTGTCGCGCCCGCCGAGGTGGCCGTGATCGGTGACATCGCCGCGGACGTCGGGGCCGCCGACGCCGCCGGGGCGCGGGCGGTGCTCGTGCCGACCGCCGCGACCCGCCGCGAGGAGATCGAGGAGGCGGCGGCGCGCGGGATCCTCGCCGACGACCTGGCCGGCGCCGTCGCGCTGCTGGGGTTCCAGCCCTCCGGATCCGCGCCGTGAGCCGGGTGCTCGTCGTCCGCCTCGACAGCGACGGCGACGTCCTGCTCGCCGGCCCGGCGGTGCGCGCCGTGGCGGCGGGCCCCGACGAGGTCGTCATGGTCGTCGGGCCGCGCGGCCGGCAGGCGGCCGGCCTGCTGCCGGGGGTGGACGCCGTCGTGGAGTGGCGCTGTCCCTGGGTTGACGGCGAGCCCCCGCCCGTCACGCGCGAGGGCACCGAGGAGATCGTCGACGCCCTGGCCGCCCTGCGCGCCCACGAGGCGGTGGTGCTCACCTCGTTCCACCAGTCGCCGCTGCCGACCGCGCTCGTCCTGCGCCTGGCGGGCGTCGGTCGGATCACCGCGGCCTCGGTCGACTACCCCGGCAGCCTGCTCGACGTCCGCCTGCGTCCCGGCGACCCGGCGCTCGACCCCACCGTCGACCTGCCCGACGACCTCCCCGAGGCCGAGCGCGCGCTGGCGATCGCCGCCCGCGCCGGCCACGGGCTCCCCGAGGGCGACGACGGGCGGCTCGCCGTCACGGTCGACGACGGGGCCCGCCGCGAGGCCGCCGACGCGCTCGCCGCACACGGCGTCGCCGGCCCCTACGTGGTCCTGCACCCCGGGGCCTCGGTGCCCGCGCGGGCGTGGTCGCCGCACCGCGCGGCCGAGGGCGTCGCGGCCCTCGCGGCCGCCGGCCACCGGGTGGTCGTGACGGGCGCGCCGGGGGAGGCCGCGCTCACCGCGCGGGTGGCCGGACGCGACGGCGTGGATCTCGGCGGGCGGACGTCCTTCGGCGCGCTCGCGGCGGTGCTGGCCGATGCGCTGGCGGTGGTGGTGGGCAACACAGGACCCGCCCATCTGGCGGCCGCGGTGGGTGTGCCGGTCGTCTCGTTGTTCGCCCCCGTGGTGCCCCCGGAGCGGTGGGCTCCTTACGGAGTGCGACGAATTCTGCTCGGTGATCAGGGTGCGCCGTGCCGGGGTACGCGCGCTCGTACCTGTCCCGTCCCTGGTCACCCGTGCCTCGACGGTGTCCGCGCGGATCACGTCGTCGCCGCGGTGGGTGCTGTGATCTACGGAGAGTAGTAGTTCCGGACGAGAAGTTTATGGGTCCCCGGCGGGACCAATACCTCGCCGGTGACCTTCCCGCCCGCCGCGACGTCCGTTCCGCGGACCGTCCTGCACTGGCACGTGCACGGCTCCTGGAGCACGGCCTTCGTGCAGGGCCGGCACACGTGCCTGTTCCCGGTGCTGCCCGAGGGCGGCCCCTGGGGCGGCGGGCGTCCGGCGGCCTGGGACTGGCCGGCGCGGGCCGAGGAGGCCACCCCGGAGCAGCTGCGTGAGCGCGCCGACGAGATCGACGCGGTGGTGCTCCAGCGGCCCGAGGAGATCGAGCTGACCGAACGCTGGACCGGCCGGCGCCCCGGCGTCGACCTGCCCGCGGTGTTCGTCGAGCACAACACCCCCAAGGGCGACGTGCCGACGACGCGGCACCCGCTCGCCGACCGCGACGACATCCCCGTCGTCCACGTCACCCACTTCAACGCCCTGGCGTGGGACACCGGCCGGGCGCCGACCCGGGTGATCGAGCACGGCGTGCTCGACCCCGGCGACCGCTACACCGGCGAGATCGGCCGGGCGGCGGTCGTCGTCAACGAGCCGGTGCGCCGCGGACGCGTCACCGGCACGGACCTGCTCGCCGGGTTCGCCGACACCGTCGGTCTCGACGTCTTCGGGATCGGCAGCGAGCGCCTGGGTGAGGCCGTGACCCACCCGGACGTCGCGATCGGTGGCGACCTGCCGCAGGACCGGCTGCACACCGAGATGGCGCGCCGACGGGTCTACCTGCACCCGGTGCGCTGGACGTCCCTGGGCCTGTCGCTGATCGAGGCGATGATGCTCGGGATGCCGGTGGTCGCCCTGGCCACCACCGAGGTGGCGGTCGACGTGCCGGCCGACGCCGGCGTCGTCGCCACCGACCTGCGGGTCCTGCACGAGGGTCTGCGGACCTTCCGCGACGACCCCGACCTCGCCCGCGCCGCAGGTGCCGCCGGACGGGCCGCCGCCCTGGCCCGCCACGGGGTGGACCGCTTCCTGGACGACTGGGAGCGGCTCCTCACCGAGATCGTCGAGGGCGGACCCGGCGGCGTCGACGAGGACGCCGCCCTCGCCCGTGGACCGGGTCGGCTCCAGCCAGCGGGCTGACCCCTCTCCCCTGACCGGCACCTGCCGGTCGTGACCTCCCCCGGCGCCCGTGGCGCCACCTGAGCGACGACGCGACCACCCGGCGCGGGGGTCGTGGGAGGAGTGCGCGCATGCGGATCGCGATGGTCTCCGAGCACGCCAGCCCGCTGGTGGCGTCCGACGGGCTCGGCGGCGTCGACGCCGGCGGGCAGAACGTCGCTGTGCGCGCGCTCGCGCTGGCGCTGGCCGACGCCGGGCACGAGGTGGTCGTCCACACCCGCCGCACCGACCCGCGCACGCCGCGGCGGGTCCCGATGGCGGCCGGTGTCGTGGTCGACCACGTCGACGCCGGCCCGGCCGCCGACCTGCCGAAGGACGAGCTCGTCGACCTCATGGACGCCTTCTCGGCCGACCTGGCCGGCTGCTGGCGCGCGGAGCGGCCCGACGTCGTCCACGCCCACTTCTGGATGTCGGGGCTGGCGGCCCTGCCCGCGGCCCGGGCCCTCGGCGTGCCGATCGTCCAGACCTTCCATGCGCTGGGGTCGGTCAAGCGCCGCCACCAGGGCGCCGACGACACGAGCCCGGCCCGCCGGGTCGCGGCCGAGAGCGATCTCGGCGCCTCGGTCCACCGGGTGCTGGCGACGTGCCGCGACGAGGCCGACGAGCTCGCCGCGCTGGGCGTGCCTGCCGAGCAGGTGACGGTCGTGCCCTGCGGGGTCGACGTGGAGCACTTCACGCCGGGGGGCGACGGCGCGTCGACGTCCGGCCGTAGCGGGTTCCGCGTGCTCACCGTGAGCCGGCTGGTGCCGCGCAAGGGCGTCGACACCGTGATCACCGCGCTCGGGCGCCTGCCCCGCGACGTCGAGCTGACCGTCGCCGGCGGACCGACCGCGGACCGTCTCGACGACGATCCTGAGGTCCGGCGCCTGCGGGCGCTCGCCGCGCGGACGGGGGTCGCCGACCGGGTCACGTTCATGGGGGCCGTCGCCCACGACGCGCTGCCCGCGCTCTACCGCGGCGCCGACGCCGTCGCCTGCGTCCCGGTCTACGAGCCGTTCGGGCTCGTCCCGCTCGAGGCGATGGCCTGCGGGCGCCCCGTCGTCGCGGCCGCCGTGGGCGGGCTCGCCGACACCGTCGTCGACGGCGTCACCGGGCACCACGTCCCGTCGGGCGACCCGGCCGCGGTGGCCGCGGCGCTCGACGCGCTGCGGGCACATCCCCGCCGCGCCCGCGCGATGGGGCGGGCCGGGCGACGCCGCGCGGTCGACGAGTACGGCTGGGACCGCGTCGCCGCCGCCCACGAGCAGGCGTACGCGGACGTCCTGGCGTCGACCAACGTGTCCTCCCGCGCGCTGACGACGGGGAGCCCGGCATGAGCGCCGACAGGATCGTGCGCCGGCACCTCGGCGGGCTGCGCGTCACGCTCGACGGCCTGGCCGGGGAGTCGGGTCGCATCGAACGCTGGGGTGTCGACCTCGCCACCCGCCTGAGCCGCGGCTCCCGCCTGCTCGCTGCCGGCAACGGCGGCAGCGCGGCGGAGGCCCAGCACCTGACCGCCGAGCTCGTCGGGCGCTACCGCGGCGAGCGCGAGCCGCTGTCGGCGATCGCGCTGCACGCGGACACGTCCGCGATCACCGCGCTGGGCAACGACTACGGCTACGAGGAGATCTTCGCGCGCCAGGTGCGCGCCCACGGACGTCCCGGCGACGTGCTGATGCTGCTCTCGACCAGCGGGCGCAGCCCCAACCTCGTCGCCGCGGCCGAGGCGGGCCGCTCGCTCGGGCTCACCGTCTGGGCGCTGACCGGACCGGGTCCGAACCCGCTCGCCGACGCCGCGAGCGAGGCGCTGTGCCTGCCGGGGGAGACCCCGTCGGTGCAGGAGGCGCACCTGGTGACCGTGCACCTGCTGTGCGAGATGGTCGACCGGTCTCTCGCGTCGCGGGCCTCCGCCCCCGCCCGCGCGGCTCAGGAGCTGGTCCCGTGAGCGCGCCCCTGGTGATCGTCGGCGACTGCCTGCGCGACGTCGATGTCCACGGCGCCGTCGACCGGCTGTGCCCGGACGCGCCCGCGCCGGTGCTGGCGGCCGAGAGCAGGCGCGAGCGCCCGGGCGGCGCCGGCCTGACGGCCCTGCTCGCCTCGCGCTCCTCGTCGCGGCCGGTGCGGCTCGTGACCGCGCTGGGCGAGGACGGCGACGAGATGCGCGCCTTGCTTCCCGGTGTGGACGTGGTCGCCGTCGCGGCCGGCGGGACCACGCCGACCAAGACCCGGATGCTCGCCGGCGACCGGGTGCTGCTGCGGGTGGACGCCGGCGGGCTCCGGGACCTGTCCGTTGGCCGTCCCGTGCTCGACGCCATCACAGGGGCCGGCGCGGTGCTGGTCTCCGACTATGGCCGCGGGCTCACCGCCGACCCCGCCGTCCGCGCGGCCCTCACCGCCGCCGCGGCCCGGGTGCCGCTGGTCTGGGACCCGCATCCGAACGGCGCTCCGCCCGTCCCCGGCGCCACGCTCGTGACCCCGAACTTGTCGGAGGCTCGTGGCTACGTGAGCGAAGTTCCCGGCTATAGCCGGGAACTTCACTCACGGGGGTTTCCGCACGAGCCGGCCGCGCTGGGCGAGGCGCTGCGCGAGCACTGGGGCGTCGACGCCGTCGCCGTCACCGCGGGCAGCCGCGGCGCCGTGCTGCGCGGGGCCACCGGCACCTCGGTGACGCCCGCCGAGCCTGCCCGCGGCGGCGACCCGTGCGGTGCCGGCGACCGGTTCGCCGCCACCGCCGCGGTCGCCCTCGCCGACGGGGCCGCGCTCGACGACGCGGTGCGCGCCGCCGTCGCCGCGGCCGCCGACTTCGTGGCCGCGGGCGGGGCGGGCGCGCTCGACGACCTGCCTGACCGGACGACCACGGAGACCCCCACCGACGTCGTCGCGGCCGCCCGCGAGCGCGGCGCGACCGTGGTCGCCACCGGCGGCTGCTTCGACCTCCTGCACGCCGGGCACGCCCGCACCCTCGCCGCGGCGCGGCGTCTGGCCGGCGACGACGGCGTGCTGGTGGTCTGCCTGAACTCCGACGCCTCCGTGCGCCGGCTCAAGGGCCCCGACCGTCCCGTCGTCGCCGAGGCCGACCGCGCCGAGATGCTCCGCGCGCTCGCCGCCGTCGACGCCGTCGAGGTGTTCGACGAGGACGACCCGCGCACGGTGCTCGAGCGCCTGCGCCCCGACGTCTGGGTCAAGGGCGGCGACTACGCGACCGACGAGCTGCCCGAGACCCCGCTGGTGCGGGGCTGGGGCGGCGAGGTCGTCGCCGTGCCGTACCACGCGGGCCGCTCGTCCACGCGGCTGCTCGCGCGCCTCGAACCCGAACCCGTCCCCACTGGAGGAACACCGTGACCAGCCCTGGCACCGTCCTGATCACCGGCGGCTCGTCCGGCCTCGGCGCCGCCGTCGCCGAGTCCGTCGTCGCCGCAGGCGGCACCCCCGTCGTCCTCGATCTCAAGGCCCCCGACGCCGGGCACGCCTTCGTCGAGGTCGACCTCGCCGACCCCCGCGCCGCCGAGGACGCCGTGGCGCGGGCGAGCGACCAGGTCGGCGGCCTCGACGCCGTCGTCACCGCCGCCGGCATCGACCGCTGCGGGCGCCTCGTCGACGTCGACGCCGCCGAGTGGGACCGCGTCGTCATGGTCAACCTGCTCGGCACCGCCGCCGTCGTGCGCGCCGCCCTCCCTCAGCTCGAGCAGCGCCGGGGCAAGGTCGTCACCGTCTCCTCGACCCTCGGCGTCAAGGCCGTGTCGGACGCGACCGCCTACTGCGCCTCGAAGTTCGGCGTCGTCGGCTTCACCCGCGCGCTCGCCGCGGAGACCGCCGGCACGGTCGGGGTGACGCTGCTGGTCCCCGGCGGCATGTGGACGCACTTCTTCGACGACCGCCCCGACCAGTACAAGCCGGGCGCCGACGCCAAGCTCAACGACCCCGCGCAGACCGCCGACGCCGTGCTCTACGCGCTGACGCGGCCGACCGGCAGCGAGGTGCGCGAGCTCGTCGTCACGTCGTCGGAGGAGGGCTCGTACCCGTGAGGGCAGCGCACGCCGCCTCAGCTCAGGTCGGCGGCCGCGGCCTCGGCGTCGGGGTAGGTGTCGAAGAGCTCGGTGAGGCCGGTCAGGCTCAGCGCCCGGCCCGCCGTGCGCGGCACACCCGCGAGCCGCAGCTCGCCCTCGCGCCCGATCGCCGCCTCGCGCTCGGCGATGAGCAGCGCCAGGCCGGCCGACCCCATGAACTCGACGCCGGAGAGGTCGAGCACGACGTGCACCGCGCCCGCGCCGACCTGCTCGCCGATCGCCTCGCGCAGCGGCCCGGCCGTGACGGTGTCGACGTCGCCGACCGGTGCCACGACCGCGACCCTCGGTGTGAGGAGGCGGGCGTCGATCGTCGTCTGGTCGTCGGGGCCCGCGGTGTCGGGGCCCGTCGAGGGCTGGGGCGCGTCGCTGGCCATCGGCACTCCCGTGACGGCTGGGTCACCCCGCCGGAGACGGAGCGGAGAGCGACAGTACCGAGACCACCCGTACGGCGCCGGTCGGCAGGTATCGCTTCCCCCGTCCGCACCCTGCCGTGTTCCCCCGGACGGGCGGTTCGCTGATGGTTGCGCCCGGAATGTCGCGCCCCGAGTCCCTGTCGCGGTCCGAGTCACTACCGCGCCCCGAGTCGCCCGAGCTGGCCGCCGCCCCGCTGGCCGCCGACCTGCCCGCGCGTCTCGCCGCGGTCGCCCCGCGCGTGGTCGTCGTGGGCGACGCGGTGCTCGACCAGTGGCTCACCGGACCGTCGCGCCGCCTGTCGCGCGAGGCGCCGGTCCCGGTCGTCGAGGTCGACCACACCCACGGCTCGCCCGGCGCGGCGGCGAACACGGCCGCCAACCTCGCGGCGCTCGGCGCCCGCACCGAGTTCGTCTCGGTGCTCGGCGACGACGCCGACGGGGCGACGGTGCGCCAGGTGCTCGCCGGGTTCGGCGTCGGCACCGCGGGCGTCGTCACCGACCCCTCGCGGCCCACCGCGGCCAAGCGGCGGGTACTCGCCGACGAGGCGCTGGTCGCCCGGTTCGACACGTCGTCGCGGGAACCGCTGAACGCCGACCGGCGCGCGGCCGTGCACGACGCCCTGCGCACGGCGGTCGTGGGCGCCGACGCCGTGGTCGTCTGCGACTACGGCGGCGGGATCCTCGACGACGAGACGGTGGCGCTGGTCGGGTCGCTGCTCGAGGCCCCGGGGGAGCGCACCTGCCGGCTGGTCGTCGACGCCCACGACCCGGCGCGCTGGGCCCCGGCGCGGCCCGACGTCGTCACCCCCAACGCCGGGGAGGCGACGCTCCTGCTGGGCCGTGAGCTCGGTGGGCCCGACCGGGTCGCGGCTGCGGAGGCCGCGGGCCCCGAGCTGCGGGAGCGATCGGGGGCGGCGTCGGTGGTGGTCACCCTGGACCGCGACGGGGCCCTGCTGCTGCCCGACGACGGCTCCCCGACGCACCGCACCTTCGCGCGCCCCGCGCCGGAGGCGAACACCTGCGGGGCGGGGGACACGTTCACCGCCACCCTGACGCTCGCGCTGGCCGCGGGTACGCCGGCGGCCACCGCCGTCGAGCTCGCCCAGGCCGCCGCCGACGTCGTCGTGGGCCGGCCGGCGACCTCGGTGTGCGGCACCGGCGAGCTCGCCGAGCGCGTCGCCGCCGCCGAGGGCCCGTTGCTGGACGCGGCGTCGCTCGCGACGATCGTGCACGACCAGCGCGTGGCCGGGCGCCGCGTGGTGTTCACCAACGGCTGCTTCGACGTCGTGCACCGCGGCCACGTCGCGTCGCTCAACCAGGCCAAGCGCCTCGGCGACGTGCTGGTGGTGGCGCTGAACTCCGACGAGTCGGTGGCGCGCCTCAAGGGCCCGGAGCGTCCGTTGAACCCGCTGGCCGACCGGGCCGCGGTGATCGGCGCGCTGAGCTGCGTCGACCACGTCACCGCGTTCGACGCCGACACCCCGGCCGAGCTGCTCGACCTGCTGCGCCCGGACGTCTACGCCAAGGGCGGCGACTACACCCCGGAGATGCTGCGCGAGACCGCGACCGTCACCGCCTACGGCGGGCGCGTCGTCATCCTCGACTACCTGCCCGACCGGTCGACGACGTCGCTGGTGGACCGCATCCGGAGCGGGTCGTGATCGACGTCCTCATCCCGACGCGGGGCCGCCCGGTCGAGCTGGCCACGACGCTCGCGGGCCTCGCCGCGCAGACCGGTGTGGCGTACCGGGTGACGATCTCCGACCAGTCCGACGGCGACCCCTCCTGGGAGACGCCGTCGGCGTGGACGGTGATCCGCTGGCTGCGCCGGCGCGGGGTCTCGGTGGACCTCCACCGCCACCTGCCACCGCGCGGGATGGCCGAGCAGCGCGCGTTCCTGCTGTCGTGCGCCTCGGCGCCCGCGGTGCTCTACCTCGACGACGACGTGTGGCTCGAGCCGGGCGTGCTGGCGCGTCTGCACCGGGCGCTCGGCGAGCTGGGCTGCGGGGTGGTGGGCGCGGCGATGCAGGCGCTCGGGCACGCGGAGGACCGGCGGCCGCACGAGGTGACGTCGTTCGCGGCGTGGGACGGGCCGGTGTCGCCCGAGACCCTGGTCAAGGACGGGCCGGGCTGGGAGCGCTGGCGCCTGCACAACGCCGCCAACGGGCTGCACCTGGCCGAGTCGCTGGACCTCGACGGGCCGGGGCGCCCGACGCCGTCGCCGGAGTCCTACGTGCCGTACAAGGTCGCGTGGCTGGCGGGCTGTGTCCTGTTCGACCGCGCCGCGCTGGTCGAGGCGGGCGGCTTCGAGTTCTGGCGCGACCTCCCGCCCGACGCCCACGGCGAGGACGTGCACTCCCAGCAGCAGGTCATGGCCCGCCGCGGCGCCGCGGGCATCCTGCCCTCCGGCGCGTACCACCAGGAGTCCCCCACGGCCCTCCCCGACCGCGGCATTTCGGCCGTCGACGCGCTCCCCACGTGAGTGAAGTTCCCGGCTATAGCCGGGAACTTCACTCACGGGTGGCCGTGAGGGAGCCGCCGGACGTGCGCCTGCGTCCAACCGGTCATGGACGATGACCTCGACTCCTGGCAACGCCTCCGCCGTGACCAGCACGGAGTGATGACCCGGGCGCAGCTGCTCGCCCGTGGCTTCACCGATCACGGCATCCAGGCCCACCTCGATGCGGACCGGTGGCAGCGGCTGCACGAAGGCGTCTATGTGACCTACTCCGGGCCACCCACCGACCAGGCACGGCGTATCGGAGCTCTCCTCGCGTGCCGGGGCGGGGCCATCCTCAGTCACGAGACCGCGGGCGAGCTGCACGGCTTCCTGGCGCCCGACGACCAGCGGCCGATCCACGTGACCGTCCGCTACGGCTGTTCGGCGGTGCGACTGGACGGGGTGAAGGTGCACCGCTCGCGGGCGTTCTCCCACATCGGGTCCGAGGGCGCTCCACCGCGGACGAGTCGGGTCCACACCGTGCTCGACCTCGCTGTGGCCGCACCGGACGCGCAGGAGGCGACTCGACGGGCCCACCAGTACGCCCTCGACGCGGGTGTCCATCCCCTCGCCCTTGAGCGTGCGGCGGAGCTGCGCAGGCCGCCGCGCCACGGCCGCGCCGTCGCGGAGGCCGTGGCGCTCCTCCGCGACGGCGTCCTCTCGCCGTTGGAGCACCGCTACCTCGTCGACGTCGAGCAGGCGCACGGGCTCCCGATCGGCCGCCGGCAGACGCCCGTCCTCGTCGACGGGGTCCGTCGCTACGAGGACATCGCCTACGACCTCTCCGGCGGGCGGGCGATCGTCCGCCTCGACGGTTTCGGCGGCCACCGCGACCCGCGCACCGCACTCGTCGACCGGCGTCGCTCGGTGGCAGCGGTGCTCGTGGGTGTGCCGTCGGTCCCGTTCGGGTGGCTCGAGGTCACGACGTTCTCGTGTCGCACGGCGCGGGAGGTCGAGACGCTCCTCCGCCCTCTCGGGTGGGACGAGCCCTTCGCGCTGTGCCCTCGGTGCCCGTGAGCGAACTTCCCGGCTATAGCCGGGAAGTTCGCTCACGTAGGGATGACGCCACCGCCATGACGCGGGGGTCGGCGAGGAGCGTGTCGAGGGAGTGGGACAGCGGGATACGCCAGTTGGGGTAGGTGTCGACGGTCCCGGGCAGGTTGGGCTGGCGGACGTCGCCGAGGACGTCGGTGAACGCCGCGAGCACGATCCGCGAGCGGGCCGTGGCGAGGAGCCGGTGCATCGCGAGCACGACCTCGTCGGACGACGCGGACTCCGACACCCCGAACCCCTCGGACTCCAGCAGGGCGAGCAGCTCGGCCCGGTCCCGCGCGGCCGCCGCGCGCGCCTCCTCGACGTCGTCGAGCAGCCCGGCCTCGTCGCGCGCCCGGACGTGCTCGTCGCGCAGGAACCCCGCGGCGGTCGGCAGGTCGTGGGTCGAGACGCTCGCGAGCGTCTCCGGGTGCCAGAGCCGCGGCGGGAGCAGGTCCCCGGCGGCGTCGCGCTGGAACCACAGCACCGCGCACCCCAGCATGCCGTGCTCGGCGAGCCCCTCGGTGACCTCCGGCTCCACGGTGCCCAGGTCCTCGCCGACGACCACCGCGCCGGCCCGGGACGCCTCGATCGCCACGACCGCGAGCATCGCCCGCGCGTCGTAGTGCACGTAGGCGCCCTCGCGCGCACCCCGGCCCGGCGGGATCCACCACAGCCGCCACAGCCCCGCGACGTGGTCCACGCGGATCCCGTCGGCGTGACGCAGCACCGCGCGGATCATCGACCGCAGTGGCGCGTACCCCGACGCCGCCAGGGCGTCCGGCCGCCACGGCGGCAGCGCCCAGTCCTGGCCCTGCTGGTTGAAATCGTCGGGCGGCGCGCCGACGGTCACCCCGGGCGCGAGCGCGTCGGCCAGCGTCCAGGCGTCCGCGCCTCCCGACGAGCAGCCGACGGCGAGGTCGGCGATCAGCCCGACCGCCATGCCGTCCGCCGCCCGGTGCGCCGCGGCGAGCTGGGTGTCGGCGAGGTCCAGGCACCAGGCGTGGAAGAGCACGCGGTCGGCGAGCTCGGCCCGGGCGTCGGGCACCCCCGAGTCCCCGACGTGTGCCAGCCCCGCCGGCCACGACCGCAGGTCGCTGCCGTGGCGCTGGGCCAGCGCGTACCAGGTGGCGACGTCCCGCTGACCCTCCTCGAGGGCCTCGACGTCCGACGGTGCCGCCGGGTCGTACGGGTGCAGCAGCGCCAGCGCCGCGCCCTTGGCCGCCCAGACCGCGTCGTGGTCGACGAGCTCGCCGTCGGCGTGACGCAGCGCGTCCACCTCGTCCCGGACCGACGCCGGCGCCACCTCGTAGGCCGCGGTGTCGGCGACACGGATGTAGAGCGGGTGCAGGAACCGCCGGCTCGACGGCGAGTACGGCGAGGCCTCGACGCGCGGGTCCAGCGCGAGCGCGTGCAGCGGGTTCACCAGCAGCGCGCCGGCGTCCTGCTCCCCGGCCGTCCGCGCGAGCAGCGAGGCGAGGTCGGCGTAGTCGCCGCAGCCCCACGAGCCCGCCGAGCGCAGCGCGTACAGCTGCGCCATCCACCCCCACGTCGGGGGCGGCGGCGTCAACGGGGGCGGCGCCACGATCAGCGTGACGTCCTGCCCCCGGCAGGCCAGCCGGTGGTAGCCGACAGGCAGGTCGGTCGGCAGCGTGGTGCCCACCTCGCGCACCGCGCCGTCCTCGAGCGTCACGACGCCCGCCGCCGGCAGCGCACGGCCGTGCCCCTCGTCGACCACCACCGTCGCCGGCAGCGCATCGCCGTCCGCGCCGCGCACGGCGTCGAGCGCCGATGCGAGGGCGGACGGCGACGACGCGTCCACCTCCAGGGCCCGGAGGACGTCGATCACCACGTCGCGGTCGAGCTCGACCTCGCGCTCCGAGCTGTCGCGGTAGCGGACGGCGATGCCGTGCGCGGTGGCCAGCTCCGCGAGATCGGGCTCGACGGGCACCGGTGGACTCCCTGGGTCAGGTGGGGCGGGGAGCGCAGGATGTCAGGTGCGGCGGGCCGTGCGACGACGGGCGCGGGCGGCGACGTCGTCGGCCACCGATCCGGCGGCCGTGCCCGGGCGGCGGACGCGCGACAGCGCGGTCACGGCACTCACGGCGAGGCCGGAGAGTGTGGCGACGCTGGTCGCGGCCCAGCCGCGGGCGAGCAGGGCGACCGCGAACTCGCGGGCCGAGCCGGTGTCGCGACGGGCACGACGCGCCAACGGGAGCAGGTCGGCCGGAGTGCGCGGCGCGGGGAGCGTGTCGGGAGCGGAGGCCGGCGGGGCCAGGGTCGGGTCGAGCGGCTCGTGCAGCACGGTCACCTTCAGGTGCGAGGAATGTTCCCGCTCGGGATCGGCAACGGGGCAGGCCCGGAAACGTGACGATCACCCGGAGTTCGCGGCCGGCGGAGCCGGGTACGCCCAGCCGGTGGATCTGGTGCACATCGAGCCCCACGGGCCCGGGATCGGCCGACGCAAGCGCGGCCAGGGGTTCGGCTACTTCGACCGCGAGACGGGCGAGGCGATCACCGACGCCGCGCATCTGGAGCGGATCAACGCGATCGTCATCCCGCCCGCGTGGCAGGACGTCTGGATCTGCTCCGACCCCCTCGGGCACATCCAGGCCGTCGGCACCGACGCCGCCGGGCGTCGCCAGTACCGCTATCACGACGAATGGACCCGGCAGCGCGGCGAGGAGAAGTTCATCCGCGTCGCGCGCCTCGGCCACGTCATCGGCGACGCCCGCGCCGAGATCGACGCCCGCCTCGCCCGCGGCAAGGGCCTCGGACGCGACCGCGTCCTCGCCGGCGCGGTGTGGATGCTCGACCTCGGCGTCTTCCGGGTCGGGCACGAGGAGTACGCCAACGAGGACTCGCCCGGCGACGCGTCGTTCGGGCTCGCCACGCTGCGCCGCGAGCACGCCGTGGCCCGCCGCGACGGCGGTGTCGAGTTCCGCTACATCGCCAAGTCCGGTGTCCCGCGGCGGATCACGCTGTACGACGAGCACATCCACGGGCTGGTCAGCTCGCTGAAGCGGCGCCAGGGCGGGGGCGAGGACCTCCTGGCCTTCCGGCGCGGCGGACGTGGCGGCGACCGCGGGCCGTGGCACGACGTCACCGCGCAGGACGTCAACGACGCCGTGCGCGAGCTGCTCGGCGAGGAGTTCACCGCCAAGGACCTGCGTACCTGGAACGCCGGCGTGCAGGCCGCGGTGGCGCTGGCGGGGGAGTGCGACGACACCGGCGGCCCGCCGCGGGCGGAGCGCAAGCTCAAGAGCGCGGTGACACGGACGATGAAGTCCGTCGCCGAGCAGCTCGGCAACACCCCGGCGGTCTGCCGGCGCTCCTACGTCGACCCCGTGCTCGTCAGCCACTTCGAGAACGGCCGCACGATCGCGGACGCCGTGCGCGAGGGCGGCGGGCTCGACGACCGGGCGATGCGCGCCCACGTGGAGCGTGCCGTGCTCGAGCTGCTCGCCCACCGCGAGCCCCCGGAGGCGGCGGCCGCCTAGGCCACCCGGGCCGCCCCGGCCTCCCTGGCCACCTAGGCCGTGGTGGTCATCTCCGACCACACGGTCTTGCCGTCGCGGTGGGACTCCACGCCCCAGGCCCGCGACACGGCGGCGACCATGGCGAGGCCGCGCCCGCGCGGCGAGGTCGGCTCCGGCAGGTGGGCCTCGGGCAGCGGGGCGAGGTCGAAGTCGCGGACGGTGAGCCGCACCGAGTGCTCGCGGCGCTCCACCTCGACGACCGACGCGCTCGCCGCGTGCTCGACGGCGTTGGTGACCAGCTCCGTCACGACGATCTCGGCCGCCTCACGCGCCTCCTCGTCGACGGCCCAGCGGTGACAGACGCGCCGGACGTGCCCGCGCGCGGCACCCGGGGCCTGCGGGTCGACGGTGAAGCGCCACAAGCCGCGCAACAGCTCCGGGCGCTCGTCGAGGTGGGCGACGGCCGTCGCGGTGTCGGGGTGCACGGGCACCCGCTGGGCGACCCGCGAGCTCACCAGCAGGGCGGCCGTGGTGGCGTCCGGCGCGGCGAGGGCCAGCCGCACGTCGGGCCACTCCCCGGCGAGCGCGGCCGCCTCGGCGAAGGCGTGCACGGCGCCGGAGTGGGTGAGCTTCATGCCCGAGACGTCCACGACGACCCCGCCGTGGCGGCGCAGGAGCTCGACCAGCCGTTCGGCCAGGGGCCGGGCGGTGAGCTCGGACAGCGGCCCGGTGAGGGCCACGACGACGACGTGCGGCGCCACGGCCTCGTCGACCGCTGCGCTCTCGTCGACCGCTGCGCTCTCGTCGGGCGCGGCCTCGCCACGCACCCTCGTCCCGCCGTCCCCCGTGGTGTCGAGGGCCAGCCTGATCCTTGTGTCCACGACTCACCTCGGGCCCTTCATACCCCGCTCCCGTGCCACCGAAGCGCCCGGCCCGCGACCGTGTCGCCGCGGCGGGTGCCAGCGCGCCGGGAGGTGCGCGGCCCGCCATGATGGGGCCATGAGTGATCAGGACGAGCGACCGTCGTCAGCCCTGGCGGCGGCCGCGGCGTCGGGTGCGGGGGAGGGTGCCGGCACGGGGGAGCTGGTGGCCTCCCCAGGTGCGGTGATGCGGGTGGCCGGGATGGTCGGCAAGCTCGTCGAGGAGGTGCGGGCGGCGCCGCTCGACGAGGCGGGGCGTGCACGCATGGCCGACATCCACGAGCGGTCGATCCGCGAGCTCGAGCAGGGACTCGCGCCGGAGCTGCGCGAGGAGCTGCGCCGCATCACGCTGCCGTTCGCGTCCGACGCGGCACCGTCGCAGGCCGAGCTGCGCATCGCGCAGGCCCAGCTCCTCGGATGGCTCGAGGGCCTCTTCCACGGCATCCAGAGCGCCGTGCTCGCGCAGCAGATGGCCGCGCGGGGCCAGCTCGAGCAGATGCGCCAGGGCCGGAGCCGTCCCGTGCCGGGCGGGGACGACGGCGGCCAGTACCTCTAGTCCCTAGACGGGGGAGGGCGCCTCGTAGACGACGGCGCCGACCTGGTCGTCCGAGCGACGGCCGCCGCGCAGGGCCAGACGGCGCTCGTCCTCGGTCAGCCCGCCCCAGACGCCGTAGGGCTCACGGGTCGCGAGGGCGTGGCGGCGGCACGGCTCGATGACCGGGCAGGACGCGCAGACCCGCTTGGCCTCGGCGGCGCGGTGCTCGCGTCGGGGGCCCCGCTCACCGTCGGGGTGGAAGAAGAAGCTCGAGTCCATCCCGCGGCAGGCGCCGTGGAGTTGCCAGTCCCACTCGTCGATGATGGGGCCGGGCAGGAGTCGGATGTCGGCCATGGCGATCCTCCCAGTCGGGGCGCCAGGACGGAGGACGTCCTCCGACGCGCCAGCACAGCCGCGGTATCCCCCCCGCTCCGCGACGGCAAACACCCCTGAACGGCGCAACGCCCCGCACGATCGTGTGGAGCGCACGGCCCGGTCAGGTGCTGTGCGGCACGCGGGAGCGGTCATCGGTGTCGTGAACACCTGCCCACGGGGGGTGACGAGTAGGGTCACGAGCACGGCAAGTACGTTTTCCCTGGACCGACGCCGAGTTCGGACCACACCCGACTGACCGGAGGGGGACCAGACGTCGTGGCCACCGATGACGACCTCACTGCGGAGGACCCGCTGGGCGTGGACGTGCAGCGGTCGAACGGCGCGTCGGTGATCCGGCTTGCCGGCGAGATCGACATGCTGACGACGCCTGCGCTGCGCGCAAAGGTGAACGAGGAGCTCCAGGGCAAGCCCACGGTGCTCGTGCTGGACATGCTCTCGGTCGAGTTCCTCGGCTCGAGCGGCCTGGCCCTGCTGGTGGAGGCGCTCGACGAGTCGCGGAACCGGGACGTGGCGTTGCGCCTCGTCGCGAACTCGCGGCCGGTGAGCCGTCCGTTGCAGGCCACTGGCCTCACCGACCTGTTCGCGCTCTACCCGTCGGTCGAGGCCGCGCTCGCCGGATGAGCCGGACGACCGGCACGGGGCCCTGCCGCCCGCGCCGGCTCCGCCGATACGGTGACCGCGCCATCGACCTCCTCACCTGCCGCGAAACGGAGATCAGCAGCCGTGCAGACGCCGGAACCGCAGCAGCGTGATCGCACGTCCACCGCCACCTCCGATCCCGGTGCCGCCGGGTCGGCAGGCCTGGCGGACACGCCGGCGCCCGTCGAGGTCCGCGTGCACGCCGACCCGGCGCTGATCCCGTCGGTGCGCGCCGTCGCGGCGGACCTGGCCGCGCGGGCGGACTTCGACCTCGACGCCGTCTCGGACCTGCGGATGGCGGTCGACGAGGCCTGCTCGGCGCTCGTGCCCCTCGCACGGGAGGGCGGGCAGCTGCGCTGCGGGTTCGTCATGTCCGAGGGCCGCATCGACGTGATCTGCCGGGTGCCGGTGCGCCACGAGGCGACGCTGCGCCAGGACACCTTCGGCTGGCGCGTGCTCACCACGCTCACCGACGACGCCGAGGTGCTCGACGCCGACCCGGAGTGGCTCGGTATCCACCTGCGCAAGCAACGGCTCAACCCGTGAGCGAGCCGGCGCGCCCGCTGGCGGGTAGCGCGGGCGGGGCACCTCAGCGCAGCTCCCGGAACGAGGACTCCTACGAGCACCTCGTCCCGATGCTCCTCGAGCACGCCGGGCTCCCCGAGGGCGACCGGCGTCGGGAGGCGCTGCGTGACCGCCTCGTCGAGGGCTACCTCCCGCTGGCGCGCCACATCGCGCGCCGCTTCTCCCAGCGCGGCGAGCCGCAGGAGGACCTCGAGCAGGTCGCCACGGTCGGCCTCATCCACGCCGTCGACCGGTTCTCGCCGGAGCGCGGTTCGGACTTCCTGTCCTACGCGGTCCCGACGATCACCGGCGAGGTCCGCCGCTACTTCCGGGACAAGGCCTGGTCGACGCGCGTGCCCCGGCGGCTCAAGGACCTGCGCCTGACCATCGGGTCGGCGATGCCGCAGCTGTCCCAGGAGCTCAACCGCGCCCCCACCGCCGGCGAGCTCGCCGAGCACCTGCAGCGCAGCCGCGAGGAAGTGCTCGAGGCGCTCGAGGCGGCGAACGCCTACCGCTCCTCGAGCCTCGACGACATGCTCGTCGACGACCCGTCGTCCGGCCGGCTCGCCGACGTCCTGGGCTCCGCCGACTCCGAGCTCGAGCAGGTCGAGCACCGCGAGACCGTGCAGCCCGCCCTGCGCAAGCTCCCCGAGCGCGAGCGGACGATCGTCATGCTCCGCTTCTTCGGCGGCATGACCCAGACCCAGATCGCCGAGCGCGTGGGCGTGTCCCAGATGCACGTCTCCCGCCTGCTCACGCGCACCCTCGCGACCCTGCGCGCCGACCTCCAGGATCCGCCGGCGATCTGAGCGCGGCCGGTGCCAGCGTGGGGGCCATGCTGACGTTCAACGTCAGTAAAGCCCCCACGATCACGCGCCGACTGGCAGCGTCGTGTAGCTCCGCAGCAGCAGCGAGCGCCGTCGTGCCGCGCCCGGCTCCCGGTGCAGCGTCGGCATCCGCTCGGCCAGGGCCGCCAGCGCGACCCGTGCCTCGAGCCGGGCCAGCGGCGCGCCGAGGCAGAAGTGGATGCCCCCGGAGAACGCGAGGTGCTCGCCCTTCGTCGGGCGATCGAGGTCGAACACGTCGGGGTCGGTGTGCACCGCCGGGTCGCGGCCTGCGGCCCCGAGCATCGCCATGACGACGGTGTCCGGCGCGATGTCGCGGTCACCGAGGCGCACGGTCTCGTGGGGCGTCCGCGCGGTGAACTGGATCGGCGCCTCGAAGCGCAGGCTCTCCTCGACCGCGTCGCCCGCCCGGCCCGGGTCCGCGGCGAGCCGCGCCCACGGCTCGCGGGCGTCGGTCATCGCGGCGACGGCGTTGGCGAGCAGCGTGCTCGTCGTCTCGAACCCCGCGAGCAGCAGGAACGCGGCGAGGCTGACGGCCTCGTCGGTGTCGACGTCCTCGCGCGCGAGGTGGCTGAGGAGGTCGTCGGCGGGGTCGCGGCGCCGGCGTTCGAGGAGGCCGCCGAGCAGCGCGCGCAGCTCCATGACGGCGCGATCCAGGCGGTGCAGCGTGCGCAGCGACCGCACGCCGCCGAGCCCGGCGCCGACGGCCTGGCCCCACCGCGCGAACGCGCCCGCGTCGGACTCGGGCACGCCCAGGATCTCGGCGATCACCGCCGCCGGCAGTGGCGTCGCGACGTCGGCGACCAGGTCGAACCGGCCGCGCGCGGCGGCCTCGTCGGCCAGCCGTTCGGCCAGCCCGCCCACCAGGGGCTCGTAGGAGCTGACGCGCGCCGGGGTGAACCAGCCGCCGACCAGGCGCCGGAGCCGCGTGTGCTCCGGCGGATCCATGCCGAGGAAGGACAGCTCGACGGGCTCGAGCAATGGGTCACGCCGGCCCTCGACGGCCCCGCCGAGCGAGCCGCCGGTCCGCGGGCGCACCAGGAATCGGCGGTCGCGGACGACCTCACGGCACATCGCGGCGGTGGCGACGACGAGCACGCCGCTGCGGCTCGCGTAGGGCTGGGAGGCCTCGCGCAGCCGGCGCTGGAGGGGCGCCGGGTCGTCGATCCAGGGCCGGTAGAGCAAGCGGAGGACGGGATCGCCGGCGAGCGCGAGCGCCAGCCCACCGGTGCGCACCACCGCCAGCCGCGCACCGAGGACGACGTCGCGACGCAGGTCCATGCCCACGATCCTGGCGCGGCCCGGCGTGCCGGGAAAGCCGCCGGACGCCCGGTGATCGAAGCGGCTCCCCTGGCGTTGAGTGCAAGCGAGGACGCAGGGCTTGCACTCGACCAGGCCCTCACCGCAGCGAGTGCCGCCCCTCGTCGTCGCGGCGGGTGCGGCCCCGGCGGGCCAGGTGCTCGAGCAGCGGCACCGCCACGCGGCGGGTGGTGCCGAGGGCCTGGCGGGCCTCGGAGAGCGTGAACGGCGAAGGCAGGTCCGCGAGCCGGGCCACGGCGACGTCCAGGGCGTCGGGCGCGAGGTAGATCCCGTCGCCGACCTTGAGCAACGCGCCCGCCGTCACCGCCGCGCCCAGCTCGCGGGTGCGCAGGCCCAGCTCCGTGAGGCGGTACGCCTCGGGGGCCGCGAACGGGGCGTCGGCGAGGTCGGCGCGCACCGCCGCCACCGCCGCGCGCACCGCGTCGGGCAGCCCGCCCGCGTCGCGCCGACGGATCCGCCCGCCCGCGGCGGTGAGCGACGACGCCCCCGGCTCGGCGAGGACGAGGTCCAACAGGCGGGGATCGGGCAGCTCGAGGGCGCGCGCCGCCGCCTTCGCGGGCAGGCCGGCCTCGAGCGGCTGGGCCTCGGCGTGGGCGACGACCGCCTCGACCAGCCGCCGCGCCAGCACCGGGAGGTGCCCCGGGTCGACGAGCCACCCGGCTGCAGCGGGCACGTCGGCCGGCACCTCGGCGCCCAGGGCGACGAGGTCGTCGCGACGCATCAGCCGCCGACGCGCGAGCTCGCCGGCGGCGTCGGGGACGCCCTCGGTGCCCGCCAGCTCGCCGGCCCGCGCCACCGCCGCCCCGCGACGACGCAGCGCGGGCGGGCGCACGTCGAGCACCGTCACCCCGCCGAGCACCCGGTGCGCGCCGGGATCGCGCAGCAGCGCGTGGTCGCCGGGGCGCAGCGGCAACGGTTCCCGCAGGGTCAGCCGCACCGTGCGGGTCGTGCCGTCCGAGTCGGGCGCCCCCGACCGCGACAGCGGCCGCACGCGCGCCGCCACCGCCGCTGACCCGACGTGCAGCATCACCTGTTTCGGCAGCTCCACCGCGGCCGAGGCGCCCCGCGGCGGTCCGACGCGCACGTCGACGACGTCGCCGCGCAGCCAGCGCCCGGGCGTCGTCAGCGCGTCGCCGCGTCCGACCTCGTCGAGCCCCACGCCCCGCAGGTTCAGCGCCACCCGGGCGACGGCTTGGACGGGGTCGACGCTCTCGCCCAGCGCCTGCATCCCGCGCACGGTGACCGTGCGCGACCCCAGGGCCAGCTCGTCGCCCACCCGGATCGTGCCCGCCCCGAGCGTCCCGGTGACCACCGTGCCCGCCCCCCGCACCGTGAACGCGCGGTCGACCCACAGGCGCACGTCGGCGTCGAGGTCGGGAGCGGGCAACCCGCTGACGAGCTGCGCCAACGCCGACCGCAGCTCCTCCAGGCCCGCACCGGTCGTCCCCGACACGCACACCGCCGGCAGCCGCCCCAGAGACGACTCCCCGAGGTGCTCGAGCGCCTCGTCCCGCGCGAGCTCCGGATCGGCGAGGTCGCTGCGGGTGACGACGAGCAGGCCGTCGCGCACCCCGAGCGCGTCGAGCGCGTCGAGGTGCTCGGTCGACTGCGGCATCCACCCCGAGTCGGCGGCGACGACGAACATCGTCGCCGGCACCGGCCCGACCCCGGCGAGCATCTGCGTCACGAACCGCTCGTGCCCCGGGACGTCGACGAACGCGACGGGTTCGGACAGCGCCGGCAGTGTTGTCCAGGCGAACCCCAGGTCGATCGTCATGCCCCGCCGGCGCTCCTCGGCCCAGCGGTCGGGCTCCATCCCGGTGAGCGCACGCACCAGCGTCGACTTGCCGTGGTCGACGTGGCCGGCGGTGGCCACGACCCTCATCCCGGAGCTCGAACCAGCGCCAGGGCGATCGCGTCCGCGAGCCGGGCGTCGGCCTCGGGCGGCACCGAGCGCAGGTCGACCACGCACCGCCCCTGCTCGACGCGTGCGAGAACGGGATCGGCGCCCAGGCGCAGCCGGTCGGCGGCCTCGACGGGCAGGGCCACCCCGGCGCTCGCCAGCTCCACCCCCGGCGCGCCGCCCCCGCCGACCTGGGCCGCGCAGTCCACCGCCGCCCCGCCGACCTTCTCGGCGAGCACAGCGGCCCGCACCCGCAGGTCCTCGACGTCCGCCTCGAGCATCGCCCGCACGGGCGGCAGCGGGCCCCGCAGCGTCGCCTCGAGCGCCGCGAGCGTCAGCTTGTCGACGCGCAGCGCCCGGGCCAGAGGGTGGCGACGCAGGCGGTGCACGAGGTCGGCGTCACCGAACACCAGGCCGGCCTGCGGGCCGCCGAGCAGCTTGTCACCGGACGCGGTGACGAGATCCGCCCCCGCCCGCAGCTCGCTGGTCGCGTCCGGCTCCGCGGGCAGGAGCGGGTGCGGCGCGAGCAGCCCCGACCCGATGTCGGACACCACGGGCACACCCAGCCTGACCAGGTCGGAGACCGGCACCGACGACGTGAACCCGGTGACGACGAAGTTCGACGGGTGGACCTTGAGGATCATCCCGGTGTCCGGCCCGACGGCGTCGGCGTAGTCGGCGCGGTGCACGCGGTTGGTGGTGCCGACCTCCCGCAGCCGGGCGCCGGTGGACTCCAGCAGGTCGGGCAGGCGGAACCCGTCGCCGATCTCGACCATCTCGCCGCGGGCGATGACGATCTCGCGACCGGACGCCAGCGCCGTCGCCGCCAGGATCAGCGCCGCCGCCCCGTTGTTCGCGACGTGCACGCCGCCCGCGTCGGGCACGGCGGCGGCCAGCGCGCCCAACGCCCCCGCGCCCCGCCGGCCCCGTCCGCCCGTCGCCAGGTCCAGCTCGACGTCCGTGGTCCCGGCCGCGAGGTCGAGCGCGTCCCGGGCGGCCGACGAGAGCGGGGCGCGCCCGATGTTGGTGTGCAGCAGGACGCCGGTGGCGTTGAGGATCGGGCGCAGGGTCGCCGAGGTCAGGGGCAGGGTCGCGACGACCTCGTCGACGACGGCCTCCGGCGCGATCTCCCCGGCCCGCGCCCGGTCCTGCGCCGCGGTCACGACCTCCTTGACCCGCGCCCGCCCCAGCGTCGCCAGCGCCGGGCCGAGGCGTGCGTCGGCGAGCACGGCGTCGGTGCGCGGCACCCGCCGGCGGGGATCGTCGCTCACCTCGCCCATCTTGCCTCTCATCGCCCCGTGCCCCGGACCACCACTCACAGGCCGAGGGCGAAGACCGACGTCAGGCCCCCGACCCCGACGACGAGCCCGGTCACGGCGACGAGCAGCCCCCGCGGGACGACCCCGCGGACCATGAGCAGCGACGGCAGGCTCAGCGCGGGCAGGGTGATCAGCAGGGCCGCGGCGAGCGGCGCCGACACCCCGACCGCCAGGAGCGCCGCGACGACCGCGATCTCGGCACCGGTCGGGATCGGCAGGAGCGTCCCGGCGACGGCCAGCAGGACGACGCCGAGGACGATCCCCGTCCCGGTCAGCAGCGTCGAGCCCACCGGGAACAGCACGCCGCGCAACGCCCCGAGGGCGACCACGAGCAGCAGGTACTCGGGCAGCAGCCGCACCGAGAGCTTCCCCAGCGCCGCCAGGAAGCGCACGGCGAGCGGTCGATCGTCGGCGTCCGGAGCGGGAACGACCGACGTCGCGTCCACCGTCGCCGGCCCGCTCCACCATCGCGCGAGGGCCACCGCTCCCACGACGACGGCGAGACCGGCGCCCGCGCGCAGCAGCGTCCACGGCCACGGCAGCACGAAGGCACAGAAGGCGAGGACGACGGGGTTCAGCGCCGGGTTGCCGAGCCAGTACGCGAGCGTCGCGGTGAGGTCCGCGGCGCGGCGGCGCAGCCCGACGGTGAGCGGCGCGGCGCAGCAGCTGCACATCATCGACGGCACCGCGAGCGCGCTCCCGCGCACGCCGCCCCGGACCCCGCTCCCGAACAGCCGGGCGAGCCACACCGACGGCAGCGCGACCTGCACCGCCGCGGCCAGCACGAGCCCGACGACGAGCGCGGGCCAGATCGCGAGGAAGTAGGTGCCGGCGAACCGCAGCCCCGCGGACAGGGAGACGCCGGGTGGCGTGGGCTCCCCGCCGGTGAGGATCGACGGGCCGAGCGAGTGCGACCCGGCCACCGACGGCACCTTCACCCAGTACGGCGCCCACTTCGCCCACAGCAGCCCGGCCACCGCGAGCACGCCGAACCCGAGCGCCACGGCCCACGGCGGCGGCCCGGTGCGGCGCGGCCCCACCGACACGTCGGACACGTCCACCTCCTCCGGCACGATCGGGGATCGTCACACGGGAGGGGGACGACGGCACCTCGGGAGGCGCGGGCGCTCACGGCCGGCGTCAGGCGAACGTGCGGTCCGGCGGCGCGACGTCGGTGCCGGTCGTCGCCTGACGCTGGCGGATGCGCTCGCGCTGGGGGACGACGATGTGCGCGGGGTCGTTGGCCGACGCGATGCCGGCGTCGAACACCCCGAAGCGCGTGAGCGCCGAGCCGGCCATCAGCGCCAGCCCCGACAGCGCCGCCGACCAGCGACGACGCCGTCCCAGCACCGTGCCGACCGCGCCCGCCGCCAGGCACGCCTTCGAGGCGCGCATCAGCGTGTGCGCGCGTCCCTTCTGGTACACGTCGCCGAGCAGGCCGAGCTTGCGCTCCATGTATTCGCCGGCCGCCAGCTCGACGACCGCGCCTGCCACGGCCAGCCGCGCCGCCGGGACGTTGTCCCGCACCGACGCCCCGACCAGCCCCATCCCGCCACCGGCGGCCGCGGCGCTGCCGGCGAACACGATCGGCAGCTCGCGGTGCGCCTCGTGCCATGTCGGCACGGCGGTGTTCGAGAACAGCACGGCGGTGTACGTGCCGAGCGCCGGCCCGATCACCGCCGCGACCGCTCCGGAGGCGTCGCCCGCCCGCCGGAACAGGCCCGTGAGCTCCGAGGCCGCGGTCGCGGCGGCCAACGTCGCGAACGGCGAGAGGATCCAGGTGCCGACCGACAGCGGCGACGTCGGCTTGAACACCCGCAGCATGTGGTGGAAGCGCGACGGGCGGTGCAGGTCGTGGATGAGGAACACGGTGCCGCCGGCCGCCCCGGCGGCCGCGGCGAGACGCCCGGTGCGTCGCAGGGTCGGCCGATCGGTGGCCCCGCCGAGCGCACCGAGACCGGCCGATGTCGACGCCAGCCCGCCCAGGAACAGGTACAGCGGGACGTCGGGGTTCTTCCACACCGGCGCCTTGATGATCGGGCGCCCGTAGTACGACCGGAACTCGGCCTCGGGGACCTGCAGCTCCTCGCCGCGGCCCCGGCGCCGGCTCCCGCGTCGCGGCTTCGACGCGTCGTGGTCGACCCGCGACCGCTCGGGCATCTCGGCCGGGTTGGCGTCCGTCACGTGCGACCTCCCCAGAACGCCGCCACGACCGCCGCGCCCAGGCCCACCGCGGTGAGCGCCGCGTTGCGCCACATCTCCGGCAGGTCGCGGGTGGTGACGATCGGGTCCGGCGGCATGCCGTAGACCTCGGGCTCGTCGAGCAGCAGGAAGAACGCGCCGTCGCCGCCGACGCCGTCGTCCGGGTCGCGGCCGTACAGCCGCGCCTCGGTGACGCCGCGCCCGTGCAGCTCCGCCAGCCGGGCGTCGGCGGCGGCCTGGAGCTCGTCGAGGTCGCCGAACTGGATCGAGTTCGTCGGGCACGCCTTCGCGCAGGCCGGTTCCATGCCCGCGCCGAGGCGGTCGTAGCACAGCGTGCACTTGTGGGCGCCGCCGTCGTCCTCCCGGACGTCGATCACGCCGTAGGGGCAGGACGGCACGCAGTAGCCGCAGCCGTTGCAGATGTCGTCCTGCACCACGACCGTGCCGTACTCGGTGCGGAACAGCGCCCCCGTGGGGCACACGTCGAGGCAGCCGGCGTGCGTGCAGTGCTTGCAGACGTCCGACGACATCAGCCAGCGCACGTCCCGCTCGTCGTCGGGGGTCTGCTGGCCGTGCGCGCCGGAGTCGGGCAGCAGCGCGAGCAGGTCGACGGTCGTCGGGTGGGCGGGAGTCGAGCCGGCCGGGGCGGTGGCGGCGTCACGGGGGGCGCGCAGCGTGGGGGTCGGCGGCGCGCCGTCGGTCACCGCCGGGAGGCCGGACGGGAGGAAACCGGTGGCGAGAGAGTCGATGGGCACCCCGCTGGGCGGGCCGCCGTGCGCCGCGGTCGCGCTGCCGTGCGGCCGGACGTCCTCGATGAACGCGACGTGCCGCCAGGACGAGGCGCCGAGGTCACCCGTGTTGTCGTACGACATCCCGGTGAGCCGGTAGAGGTCGGAGGCGTCGGTGCCGTCGTCGGGCACCAGGTTCCACTCCTTGCACGCCACCTCGCAGGCCTTGCAGCCGATGCACACCGAGGTGTCGGTGAAGAAGCCGACGCGCTTGGGGTGGTCGCCCGACCACCCGGCGTCCGTCGTCGGGTCCGGCAACGGGCCGGACAACGAGGTCGCCGCTCCGGAGAAGGCGTCCCACAACTTGGTCACGTGTTTCCTCCGGGCTCGACGCCGGCCTTGCGGCGGTACTGCTCCACGAACTCGAGCAGGGCCGGACCGCGGGGACGGCGCCCGGGCTGGATGTCGCAGGTCGCGACCTTGGACTCCTGGATGTGGACGTTCGGGTCCATGACGACGCCCAGCAGGTCGTTCGCCGGGTCGCCGGTCGAGAGCCCGTTGGACCCCCAGTGGTACGGCAGGCCGATCTGGTGCACGACCTGGTCCCCGATCCGCAGCGGCTTCATGCGCTCGGTCACGAGCACCCGGGCCTCGATCGCCGTGCGCGCCGAGATCAGCGTCGCCCACCCCAGGTGCTCGAGGCCCCGCTCCGCGGCCAGCGCGGGGGAGACCTCGCAGAAGAACTCCGGCTGGAGCTCCGAGAGGTAGCCGAGGAACCGGCTCATGCCGCCCGCGGTGTGGTGCTCGGTGAGCCGGTAGGTCAGGAACACGTACGGATACACCTCGCTCTGCGAGGGGTTGATCCGGTTCCAGGCCCGGTCGATGCGCTCGAGGGCGGGGTTGTCCTGCTGCTCGTGCAGCAGGTTCGCCACCGGTGACTCCACCGGCTCGTAGTGCGTCGGCAGCGGCCCGTCGGCGAGGCCCGCGGGCGCGTAGAGCCACGCCTTGCCGTCGGTCTGCATGATGAACGCGTCGGTGCCGGCCAGGGCGTCCTGCCGGGTGGCCCCCTCCTCGGGGACGTACGACGGCGGCTTGGTCGCCTCGAAGTCGGGGATGTCGTGCCCCGTCCACGTCTCCTGCTCGGCGTCCCACCAGACGTAGGCCTTGCGCTCGCTCCACGGCCGGCCCTGCGCGTCGGCCGACGCGCGGTTGTAGAGCGTGCGCCGGTTCGCCGGCCACGCCCAGCCCCACTCGGCGGCCACCCAGTCCTGCTCGGAGCCGGGCTTGCGACGGTCGGCCTGGTTGACCCCGTCGGCGTAGACGCCGGTGTAGATCCAGCAGCCCGCCGTGGTGGTGCCGTCCGCCTTCAGCTGGGTGTAGCTCGAGAGCGGGTTCCCGTCGGCGTCGTAGCCGTTGATCTCGCCGAGCACCGACTCGGGATCGGGCTCCTCGTGGACCCCGGACGTCGGGTAGTCCCAGGTGAGGTCGAGCAGGGGCCGGTCGCGCTCGTCGGTCGACCCGGCGAGCTTCTCCCGGATCTTCTTGCCGAGGTGGAAGTAGAAGTGCAGCTCCGAGCGCGCGTCACCCGGCGGGTGCACCGCCTCGCGGCGCCACTGCAGCAGCCGCTGGGTGTTGGTGAAGGTGCCGGCCTTCTCGGTGTGGTTCGCGCACGGGAGGAAGAAGACCTCGGTACCGATGTCCTCGGTCCGCATCTCCTCGGTCTCGATCTCGGGCCCGTCCTTCCAGAACGTGGCCGTCTCGATCATCTGCATGTCGCGGACCACGAGCCACTCGAGGTTGGCCAGGCCGAGGCGCTGCATCTTGCCGTTGGCGTGCCCGACCGCCGGGTTCTCGCCGACGACGAAGTACCCGTAGGTCAACTTGTCGATCTGGTCGCGCACGATCCCGTAGGTGCCGTGGTCGCCGGTGAGACGCGGCATGTAGTCGAACGCCCAGTCGTTCTCGGCGGTCGCCGCGTCGCCCCACCAGGCCTTGAGCAGGCTCACCATGTAGGTGTCCATGTTGCCCCAGAAGCCCGTCTTCGCCGCGTCGGCGTCGAGGAAGCTCCGCAGGTTGTCGTGCAGGTGCGCGTTCGGCATCGGGATGTAGCCGGGCAGCAGGTCGTAGAGCGTGGGGACGTCCGTCGAGCCCTGGATGCTGGCGTGCCCGCGCAGCGCCAGGATGCCGCCGCCCGGGCGACCCATGTTGCCCAGCAGCGTCTGCAGGATCGCGGCGGCGCGGATGTACTGCGCCCCGACGCTGTGGTGCGTCCAGCCCACCGAGTAGACCCAGGCCGTCGTGCGGTCGCGCTGCGAGTTCTCGGTGATCGTCCGGGCGACCTGCAGGAACTCGTCGACGCCCATGCCGCACACCCGCGAGACGGCCTCGGGCGTGTAGCGGGAGTAGTGCCGCTTGAGCACCTGGTAGACGCAGCGGGGGTGCTGCAGGGTCTCGTCGCGCACCGGCGCGCCGGTCGCGTTCGCGGCGTCCCCCACGCCACCGGCCGAGTCCGACGCCATCGCGGCGTGGTGCTCGCGCTGCCTGCCCTCGTCGCTCTGGCCCGACTGGTCGCGGAGCTCCGACTCCCAGTGGTCGCGCATCCCGGCGGCCGGGGCCTCGTACTCGACGCCCTCGAGCTGCCAGCTGATCGGGTCGTAGCGCCCGGTGTCGGCGTTGTAGCCGGAGAAGATCCCCGCCATGTCCTCGGTGTCGACGAAGTCCTCACCGACGAGGTCCGCGGCGTTCGTGAACGTCGTGACGTACTCGCGGAAGTCCTTGCCCTCGGTGAGCACGTAGTTGATCAGTCCGCCGAGGAAGGCGATGTCCGCCCCCGCACGGAACGGCACGTGCAGGTCGGCCACGGCGCTGGTGCGCGTGAACCGCGGGTCGACATGGATGATCTTGGCGCCGCGCGCCTTCGCCTCCATGACCCACTGGAAGCCCACGGGGTGGGCCTCCGCCATGTTCGAGCCCTCGATGACGATGCAGTCCGAGTGCTGAAGGTCCTGCTGGAAGTTCGAGGCGCCGCCCCGACCGAAGCTGGTCCCCAGACCGGGGACGGTGGCGCTGTGTCAAATACGCGCCTGGTTCTCCACCTGGATCGCGCCGAGCGCCATGAACAGCTTCTTGATGAGGTAGTTCTCCTCGTTGTCCAGCGTTGCGCCGCCGAGGCTCGAGAAGCCCAGCGTGCGCCGCAGGACGCGGCCCTCGTCGTCGGTGTCCTGCCAGCCCTTGCGGCGGGAGTCGATGACGCGGTCGGCGATCATGTCGAGCGCCGTGTCGAGGTCGAGGTCCTCCCACTCGGTGCCGTACGGACGCCGGTAGCGCACCGTCGTGACCCGCGACGGCGAGGTCACCAGCGACGTCGACGCCGAGCCCTTCGGGCACAGGCGCCCGCGCGAGATCGGGGAGTCGGGGTCGCCCTCGATCTGCGTGACGCGCCCGTCGCGGACGTAGACGTTCTGTCCGCAGCCCACCGCGCAGTACGGGCAGACCGACTTGACGACCTCATCGGCGTCCGCGGTCCGCGGCCCGAGGGCTTGCGTGCGCGGAGACTGCACGGCGGACCCGCGACCGAGGGGGTCCGAACCCGTGGCCTGCCGGAACATCGGCCACTCGCCCAGCCAGGTGCGTACACCCATGCGGGAACCTCCGAGACGTGGTGGATGTTGCGGCCTGGGCACGTCGTCTGGACCCGGGTCTGGCGGAGGCGGACGGGAATCGAACCCGCCTGGCCGAGATGCTCGACCACTACGGTGTTGAAGACCGCGGGGGCCACCAGGCACCCTGACGCCTCCGCACCGCAGCCTAGGTGGGCCCCCCGGGCCGCGCAGGGCGGGGCACGCCGAGGTTCAGGCGGACGCGCCGGCGGGGAAACAGGGGATCGTGCTGATCACCTCGCGACGACGGCTGCACGCCTTCCCCGCGCAGATGGTCGGCTCCCTCGTCCTGGGTCTCGGCCCGATGCTCGGCAAGCTGCTCGCCTGATGCCGGAGCCCGACCTGGTCCTCGGCGTCGACGTCGGCACCACCGCCACCAAGGCCGTCGCGTTCGCGTCCGACGGCACCGACCACGGGCACGGCGAGGCCCCCCACCACCTCGACGAGCCCGAGCCCGGCGCCGCCGTCCAGGACCCGGAGGCGCTCTGGGAGGCCGTCGGCGACGCGGTGCGCGACGCCGTCGCGCAGGTCGACCCCGGGCGGGTCGCGGCGCTGTCCTTCAGCTCCGCCATGCACGGCCTGCTCGCCCTCGACGTCCGCGGCGACCCCATCGGACCGCTGCTGACCTGGGCGGACAGCCGCGCCGCCGACGTCGCTCGCGAGCTCCGGTCCCGCGACGGCGCCCTCGCCCTGCACCGGCGCACCGGCACGCCGATCCACCCGATGAGCCCGCTGGTCAAGCTCGCCTGGCTGCGCCGCGCGCGACCGAGCCTGCACGCCGCGGCGCACACCTGGGGCGGGATCAAGGAGTTCGTGCTCGCCCGGGCCACCGGCGCCCGGGTCGCCGACACCTCGTGCGCCTCGGGCACCGGCCTGCTCGACCTCGCGACCGGCGCCTGGGACCCCGAGGCCCTGGCGATCGCCGGCATCACCGCCGACGCGCTGGGGGAGCCGGTCGCTCCCACGGCCGTCGTCGGGGAGCTCCGGGCCCGCGACTGGGGCCTCCCCTCCGGCGTCCCCGTCGTCGCCGGGGGAGGGGACGGGCCGCTGGCCAACCTCGGTGTCGGCGCCGTCCGCCCGGGCGTCGCGGCCTGCTCGATCGGCACCAGCGGCGCGCTGCGGGTCACCGTCGAGCAGCCCGCCGTCGATCCGCGCGGGCGGGTGTTCTGCTACGGCCTGGCCGACCAACGATGGGTCGTCGGCGGGGCGATCACGAACGGCGGCCTCGTGCTCGACTGGGCGCGCGAGACGCTCCACCGCGACGCCGACGACCTCCTCGCCGCGGCCGCCGCCGTGCCCGCGGGCGCCGACGGGCTGCTCGCCATGCCGCACCTGCTGCCCGAGCGCGCCCCGCACTGGGACATCGGCGGCGCGGGCGCGCTGGTCGGCCTGCACCGCCGGCACACCGACGGCCACGTCACCCGCGCCCTGCTCGAGGGCGTCTGCCTGCAGCTGCGCCTGGTGCTCGACTCGCTGCGCGAGGCGGGCCTGACCGTCGACGAGGTCCGCGCGACGGGCGGCTTCGCGCGCAGCGCCCTGTGGCGCCGCCTGCTCACCGACGCGCTCGACCTGCCCGTCGGCTTCCCGTCCGTCGACCAGGGCTCCGCGTTCGGGGCCGCGCTGCTCGGGATGCAGGGCGTGGAGCTGCTCCCGCCGGGTCCCGACGGGCTCGTCGACGCCGCCGAGCAGATCCCGCTCGGCGAGACGCTCCGGCCCGGCCCCGACGCCGCCGTGTACGCCGCGCGCCTGCCGCTCTTCGAGCAGGTGCACGACGTGCTCGGCGGCGTCACGGCCGAGCTGGAGACCTAGCCTAGGTCGGGTCGGCCTCGTCGGCGACGGCCTCGAGCTCGACCAGCGCGTCCTCGAGGTAGCCCAGGATGTGCTGCAGGTGCGGCACCGCGCGTCGGTCGCCGGTCACGCCGATCTCCATGCTGTCCGCGTAGGACATCACGGTGATGTTGAGGGCCTGCCCGTCGAGCGGCACCGAGATCGGGTAGATCCCGTCGAGCCGCGCGCCCTCCCAGTACAGCGGGTCCTTGGGCCCGGGCACGTTCGAGATGATCAGGTTGAAGCCCTGGTTGATCGCCGACGAGCCCGGCACCAGGCCGAGCCCGATCGGCGCTGCGACGACGGCGGAGAGCGCGGCGATCGTCATCGGGTCGCGGCCCTGCAGGTTCTCCTTCGCCGCGAGGCCCGACTGGCGGAATCTTCCGCAGGCGCTCGGACGGATCAGGTTCGTCCGTCGCCAGGTTCACCAGGATCGCGCCGAGCGCGTTGCCGGAGCCGGAGTCCGCCAGCGCGACGGGCAGTGCGGCCACGAGCGGCTTCTCGGGCAGCCCGTCGTGGGCCTCGAGGTAGCGCCGCAGCGCGCCGGCGCTCATCGCGAGCATGACGTCGTTGACCGTCGTGCCCGTGCGCTCGCGCACCCGCTGGATGCGCTTGATCGGCCAGGACTGCGCGGCGAACCGCCGAGCCCCGGTGATCGGGACGTTGAGCATCGTCGGGGGCGCCTCGAAGGGCAGGGCCAGGTCGTGCTCGACGAGCCCGCGGTAGGCCGACGACACGAGCGCCGGTCCGACGTTGAGTGACTGCCCGACGCCCTCGGCGAGCGTGCCGGCCGTGCGCAGCGCGCCGCCGACGTACTCGCGCGCCGACCCGACCCACCCCGACGGCCCGGGCGCCGGCTCGCCGACCGGGCGGCTGGTGCGACCCGGCCGCGGGTCGACGGCCCAGAACGGCGCCATGTCCCGCTTCTCCGGGTCGGTGGTCAGCGCCTTCTCGAGGTGCTTCATCGCGCGGACGCCGTCCATCATCGCGTGGTGGATCTTGCTGTAGACCGCGAAGCGGTCCCCCTCCACGCCCTCGATGAGGTGGAACTCCCACAGCGGCCGGTGCCGGTCGAGCAGGCTGCCGTGCAGGCGGGAGACGAGCTCGAGCAGCTCACGGATGCGGCCCGGACCCGGCAGCGCCGAGAGGCGCACGTGGTACTCGATGTCGATGTCGTCGTCGTTCACCCAGGCCCACTGGCCCAGCGTCGAGACGCCGCGGGTCGCCCGCCGGCGGAACAGGGGCGCGATGTCGACGTCGCCGGACACGAGCGTCCGGTGCAGGTTCGCGAGATAGTCGGGTCCCGCCCCCTCGGGGCGGTCGAAGAGCATCAGCGAGCCCACGTGGGTGGGCCGCTCCCGCGACTCAGCCAGCAGGAACATCGCGTCCCGGAACGACATCGTCGCCATCGACACCCCTCTCGACCACCGCGTCGGCCATCCGGCCGAATGCGCCGCCCGACAGTCTGACCTACTGGCCGGTTCGTGTCGTGGTCACCGGGGGTCGGGGACGAACTGGGCCAGGGCGGCCTGCTTCCCGCCCTCGATCTCCTCGGCGGTCGCGGCACCGCTCGCCTCCGCGGCCGCCACCCACCGGTCGATCGAGTGCCGGTTGAACTCGACGACCTCCGGCGAGTCCGCCGCGGCGACGGGGTCGCCGACGGCCTCGCCGCGGACGAACAGCCCGAGCCCCATGAGCGCGCCGTCCCAGCCGGGGCCGACGAACAGCGCGCCGGCGGCGCTGCCGGCCATCGCCAGCGGCACCGTGTGCTCCAGCTCGAGCACGGTGTCGTCGCCGTCGGCCGCCAGGCGGAGCTCGACGACGCTGGTCTCGTGTCCGAACGCCACCCGCAGCAGCCGCGGAGGCGTGCACGTCAGGATGTCCCCGCCGGCGTTGCCCTCCAACTGGAACGAACCGCCCTCACGTAGGTCGCCGTGGAGGGGCAGGAACCAGCGCACGATGCGGTCGGGCTCGGTCAGCGCGCTCCACAGGTCGGCAGGCTCGGTCGAGTAGCGGCGGCGCAGGAGCACGCGGACGGTGTCGCCGTCGACCGTGTCGAGGTCGACCCGGCGGTGGATGGCGTCGAGCTCGGAGAAGAGATCCATCAGCCGTCCTCGGGGTCGGGGGTGGGTGAACGCCTGCGCTCGCGCTTGCCACGGGCGATCTCGGTGCCGAGGGCGTCGAGGCGCTGCTCCCAGAACTGCCGGAAGCGCCCGATCCACGCGTCGACCTCGCGGAGCCCCTCGGCGTCGACCGAGTAGAGCCGGCGCGTGCCCTCGGCCCGCACCGAGGCGAGCCCGTTCTCCCGCAGCACGCGCAGGTGCTGCGAGACGCCGGGCTGCGAGATGCCGAACTCCTCGCGGATGTGCTCGACGACGGCCCCGGACGCCAGCTCCCCGTCCGCGAGGAGCTCGAGGATCCGGCGGCGGACCGGGTCCCCGAGGACGTCCATGGCGTGCACCACCGAAAGCTACCAGTGATGGCTTATATAAGTCGATGCTGGTCAGTACGCCCGGCGCGCGATCCCGGGGTAGTCGACGATCAGGCCGGCGTCGTCGTAGGTGAGGACCGCGGAGAAGTCGCCGTCCGAGGTGTAGGCGAACCGGTGCCCGTCGAGGCGGCGGTACGTCTGATCGAGACGGACGACCGAGAGGTCGAGCGCGCGCACGTACACGGCGGGCGAGGGGGTGTCGTCGTCGGTCGTCAGCGCCAGGCGGTGGACCGGGAGCGTGTTCGTGCAGGCCGACGCCTCGAGGTCGACGTCCACGAGGCCGTCGAGGTGGGGTGCGGGCGCGCCGTCGACCGTCCAGTGGCCCTCGCCGTCGGACGCGACGGTCACCTCGCGCGCACCGGTGACCGTGTCGGCCCACACGCGGGCCGCGCGCGTGCGCCACCCGTCGTCGAGCGTGACCTCGTAGCGCACCGCGTACGCCTGCCCGTCCTCCACGGCGGAGGTGTGACCCCGCAGCCGGCCGGCCGCGAAGTGGACGACCTCGAAGCCGTCCACGGCGTCCACGAACCGCCACGCGGCGGAGGCGGGGAGGTCGGTGAACACACGGCGAGCCAAGCGGGTCCCCGGCGGTGGCGGCAACCCTCCTGGAGGTCCGGGCGGCTCAGTCCTCGCCCAGCAGGGCCGCGGCGAGCCGGCGGGCCCGGTGCACGCGGTCCGCGTCGCCCTCCAGGCCTGCCCGCACCATGGCGCCCTCGAGCAGGAGGGAGAGGTGCTCGGCGAGCGCCTCGTCCCCCAGGGTGTCCCGCAGCAGGTGCTCGACCTCCGCCTTGTGGCGCGCCACCTCCTCCCGGCCCGGGTCGCCGGAGGGGAGCTCGCCCGCCGCGTTGAGCAGCCCGCAGCCCCGGAACGGGTCGTCGATCCCGTCGAGGTAGGCGTCGAAGACCGTCAGCGCCCGGGCGCCGGGGCCCGCCCCCGCGGGCAGGGCCTCGACCCGGCGGCGGTGTCGCTCGAGGAACTCCTGGTGCCGTCGCTCCAGGTAGGCCGACACGAGATCGGCCTTCGACGCGAAGTTGTTGTAGAGGCTCATCTTCGCGACGCCCGCGTCCGCGATGATCGTGTCGATCCCGGTCGCCGCCACGCCGCGGGCGTAGAAGCGCTCCGAGGCGGCGTCGAGGATCCGGGCTCGGGCCGGGACTCGGTCACTCATTCTAGGTAGACTAGTCTACCCAATATGACCCTTCTCGACCGGAACCCGCTCGTCGACGGCGTCCGGCTCGCGTACCGCGATCGCGGCGAGGGCGAGCCCGTCGTCTTCGTCCACGGCACGCCGTCCTGGTCTCACGAGTGGCGCCACGTCGTCCCGGCCGTCGAGGCCGCAGGCCATCGCGTCGTCACCTACGACCTGCTCGGGTTCGGCGACTCCGAGCGGCCCTCGACCGCGACACCTCCGTCGCCGCCCAGACCGACCTGCTGATCGGGCTGCTCGACGAGCTCGGCCTCGAGCGCCCCAGCCTGATCACCTACGACATCGGCGGGGCGGTCGGGCAGCGGATCGCGGTCCTGCACCCGCAGTCCCCGTGCGCATCGTGCGGGGCGCGCAGGACCGGTGGCAGCCCGTCGGCTACGCCGAGCGCCTCGCGGCGGACATCCCCGGCGCCGAGCTCGTCGTCGTCCCGCACGCCGGCCACTTCCTCATGGAGGACGAGCCGGAGCGGGTGACGCGCGAGGTGCTCGACTTCCTGTCGGGCGGCTGACGGCGCCCCCGGCAGGACTCGAACCTGCAACCGTCGGATTAGAAGGCCGATGCTCTGTCCGTTGAGCTACGGGGGCCGGCGCGGGGAAGCCTAACCGGACCGCACGGCGCTCCGACGGCGGCGACCTACCCTGGAGGCGTGGCCACGACGACCCCGCCGCCCGCCGACGCGCCGGCACGCCCCTCCACCCCCGGGGCGTTGTTCGTCGCGCAGGTCGCGCCCCTGCTCGCCGTCGCCGCGGTGGTCGCGCTGGCGCTGAGCACGCTCTCAGGTGCGGCCACGTTCGCCCGCCTCGGGCTCCCCGATCCCGGCCCCGTCACGGTCTACGCCCTGCCCGTCGTGCGGGCGGTGAGCCAGATGGCGGCCGCCTCGACCGTGGGCTTCCTCATGCTGACGGCCTTCTTCACACCGCCCGCGTCGTCGGGCTGGCTCTCGGCCGACGGCTACCGCGCGGTCCGCATCGCGTCGTGGAGTGCCGCGGCCTGGTCCGCGGCGGCGCTGCTGATGATCCCGTTGAGCGCGGCCGACGCCTACGGCCGCCCGGTGTCCCAGATGCTCGACGCCCGGGTGCTGTCGGTCGCGGTCACCGGCATCGAGGGCACCACCTCGTGGGCCCTGACCGCGCTGATCGCCCTCGTCGCCCTCGGGATCACCCGTTTCGTGCTCGGGTGGGGCGCCGCCGTGGTCGGTCTCGGGGTCGCGCTCGCCGGGCTCCTCCCGCTCGCCCTCACCGGGCACTCGGCAGGCGGCAGCGACCACGACGTCGCCACCAACAGCCTGCTGCTCCACGTGCTCGCCGCCGCCGTGTGGGTGGGTGGGCTCGCGGCCGTCGTGACCCATCTCGTCGCGGGGGGCCGGCACCCGGGCCTCGCGGCCCGCCGTTTCTCGGCGGTGGCGCTCGTCTGCTGGGTGGTGCTCGCGCTCTCGGGCGTGCTGAACGTCCTGGTCCGTATCTCGCCCGCCGACCTCCTGACCAGCACGTACGGCGTCCTCGTCCTGGTCAAGGCCCTCGCCCTCGTCGCGCTCGGCGCCTTCGGTGCCTGGCACCGGCGCCACGCGCTCCCGGGCATCGAGGCGGGCAGCACCGCCGCGATGATCCGCTTCGGTGGGCTCGAGGTCCTCCTCATGGCGGCGACGATGGGGGTCGCCGTCGCCCTCGGACGCACTCCGCCCCCCGCGGCGCCCACCCCCGAGCCCACGCGCATCGAGGCGCTCGTCGGCTACGCCGTGGACGAGCCCCTGACGGTCGCGGGCCTGCTCACCCAGTCCCGGTTCGACCTCCTGTTCGGGACGCTCGCGCTCGTCCTCGCCGGTCTCTACGTCACCGGGGTGCGGCGACTGCGTGCCCGGGGCGACGCGTGGCCGGTGGGCCGCACCATCTCCTGGCTCGTGGGCTGCCTCGCCCTGCTGATCGCCACGTCCTCGGGCATCGGTCGCTACGCGCCGGTGACGTTCAGCGTGCACATGGGCCAGCACATGATCCTGAACATGCTGGTCCCGATCCTGCTGGTGCTCGGCGGCCCGGTGACGTTGCTGCTGCGGGCCCTGCCCCCGGCGGGCGCCGGGGCACCTCCGGGTCCCCGCGAATGGGTGCTCGCCGCGGTCCACTCGCCGGTCGCGCGGGTGCTCACCCAGCCGCTGGTCGCCCTGGCGCTCTTCGTCGGCAGCTTCTACGTCCTGTACTTCTCGGGGCTGTTCGACGTCGCGCTGGAGTCCCACTGGGCCCACATCGCGATGAACATCCACTTCCTGCTCATCGGCCTGATCTTCTTCTGGCCGATCGTCGGCATCGATCCCAGCCCCCGGCAGCTGCCCCCCATCGGGCGCCTCGGCCTGCTCTTCGTCGCCATCCCGTTGCACGCCTTCTTCGGCATCGCGGTGATGAGCTCCGCCACGGTGATCGGTGCAGGCTTCTACCAGCAGCTCGAGATGCCGTGGGTCGACCGCCTTGCCGACCAGACCACGGGCGGGGGCCTCGCGTGGGCCACGGGCGAGCTCCCGATGCTCATCGTGCTGATCGCCCTGCTCGTGCAGTGGTCGCGCGCCGACGAGCGGACCGCCCGCCGGGACGACCGTCGCGCCGACCGCGACGGCGACCGCGACCTGAACGCCTACAACGCGATGCTGAAGTCTCTCGCCACCACCGGACGGCCGGCGCCGGCGGAGACGGCCGAGAGCGCAGCGGCTCCGGAGGACCCCCCGGACGACTCGGACGCACCCGCCGACCTGGGACGACGCCGACGCTGACCCCGGGTCGCACACCCCTCCCACGGGTTCGCGTACAGTAGGTGACGCACCGGGGAACGGACGCGATCTCGCGGACGGCCGGTAGCCGACCGAGGCTCTCGGGCCTCGGATACAGTCGAAGACAGCGATCCGGACCGGCATCCCGCGAGGGATCCGATCGAGATCGCGCCCCCCGAGTCCGAGCCGGACCGACCGGGACCCCCCCGGAAGTGCCGCTCGATCGGGTCGGGTACAGTAGTCAACACCGCGAAGAACCGGGTCGGAAACGGCTCCGCAGAAGCGTGTGTGGTTGTCCTTTGAGAACTCAACAGTGTGCTGATGTTTGGTGGGTTTTTTCCCGTCGGCATCTATGGAGACTTTCGGGTCTTTGTGGGTGTCCTGATGGGTTTCTTTGAGTGCATCCGGCTCTTGTTTGCCAGTGGGGGTCGGGTGTTTTTGCTGGGACTGTTTGTTGTTCCAATGTTTTTTGTTGGAGAGTTTGATCCTGGCTCAGGACGAACGCTGGCGGCGTGCTTAACACATGCAAGTCGAGCGGTAAGGCCCTTCGGGGTACACGAGCGGCGAACGGGTGAGTAACACGTGGGTGACCTGCCCTCCACTTCGGGATAAGCCTGGGAAACTGGGTCTAATACCGGATATGACCAAGGGATGCATGTTTCTTGGTGGAAAGTTTTTCGGTGGGGGATGGGCCCGCGGTCTATCAGCTTGTTGGTGGGGTGATGGCCTACCAAGGCGACGACGGATAGCCGGCCTGAGAGGGTGATCGGCCACACTGGGACTGAGACACGGCCCAGACTCCTACGGGAGGCAGCAGTGGGGAATCTTGCGCAATGGGCGGAAGCCTGACGCAGCAACGCCGCGTGAGGGATGACGGCCTTCGGGTTGTAAACCTCTTTCGCGATCGACGAAGCTCCATCTTCTGGATGGGGTGACGGTAGGTCGAGAAGAAGCACCGGCCAACTACGTGCCAGCAGCCGCGGTAATACGTAGGGTGCGAGCGTTGTCCGGAATTATTGGGCGTAAAGAGCTCGTAGGCGGTGTGTCGCGTCGGCCGTGAAAACCTGGGGCTCAACTCTGGGCGTGCGGTCGATACGGGCATCACTAGAGTTCGGCAGGGGAGACTGGAATTCCTGGTGTAGCGGTGAAATGCGCAGATATCAGGAGGAACACCGGTGGCGAAGGCGGGTCTCTGGGCCGATACTGACGCTGAGGAGCGAAAGCATGGGTAGCGAACAGGATTAGATACCCTGGTAGTCCATGCCGTAAACGTTGGGCGCTAGGTGTGGGGTCCATTCCACGGGTTCCGTGCCGCAGCTAACGCATTAAGCGCCCCGCCTGGGGAGTACGGCCGCAAGGCTAAAACTCAAAGGAATTGACGGGGGCCCGCACAAGCGGCGGAGCATGTGGATTAATTCGATGCAACGCGAAGAACCTTACCTGGGTTTGACATGCACTAGACGCGTCCAGAGATGGGCGTTCCCTTGTGGCTGGTGTGCAGGTGGTGCATGGCTGTCGTCAGCTCGTGTCGTGAGATGTTGGGTTAAGTCCCGCAACGAGCGCAACCCTTGTCCTATGTTGCCAGCGGGTTATGCCGGGGACTCATGGGAGACTGCCGGGGTCAACTCGGAGGAAGGTGGGGATGACGTCAAGTCATCATGCCCCTTATGTCCAGGGCTTCACACATGCTACAATGGCCGGTACAGAGGGCTGCGAAGCCGTGAGGTGGAGCGAATCTCGTAAAGCCGGTCTCAGTTCGGATCGGGGTCTGCAACTCGACCCCGTGAAGTCGGAGTCGCTAGTAATCGCAGATCAGCAACGCTGCGGTGAATACGTTCCCGGGCCTTGTACACACCGCCCGTCACGTCACGAAAGTCGGTAACACCCGAAGCCCGTGGCCCAACCCGTAAGGGGGGGAGCGGTCGAAGGTGGGACTGGCGATTGGGACGAAGTCGTAACAAGGTAGCCGTACCGGAAGGTGCGGCTGGATCACCTCCTTTCTAAGGAGCTTCACCGAACACCATCTGAGCCGGCGTGTTCACAGGCGAATGTTCTGTGCGCGCAGGTTGGTGGTGGAGGGCCCCAGTACCTCCCCGGGCTCGGTCTTCGGACTTTTGGTTCCGGGGGTGGGAGGGGTTGCTCGAGAAATGTGGAATCACCAGACGTCCTGCTTGCTCCTTGTGGAGTGGGTGGGCAGCACACTGTTGGGTCCTGAGAGGACAACCCGGCCCCCTGTAGGGGGCTTGTTTGTCTGCTCTAGGGGCGATCGTTCGCCCGGCTCCCTGTGGGGTTGTCGGGTGGCGGTTCGTGTGGTCGTTGAGAATTGTACAGTGGACGCGAGCATCTTTTGTTTCTGTGCACATTTGTGTCGTGATTTCTTGATGTGTGTGTTGGTCAAGTTGTTAAGGGCGCACGGTGGATGCCTGGGCATCAGGAGCCGATGAAGGACGTGGGAGGCCGCGATAGTCCTCGGGGAGCTGTCAACCGAGCTTTGATCCGAGGGTGTCCGAATGGGGTAACCCGGCACCCGTCATGGGGTGTCACCGCCGTCTGAATGTATAGGACGGTGGGAGGGAACGCGGGGAAGTGAAACATCTCAGTACCCGCAGGAGAAGAAAACAAGAGTGATTCCGTGAGTAGTGGCGAGCGAAAGCGGAAGAGGCTAAACCCCGTCAGTGTGAGAGCCGGCAGGCGTTGCTGGTGGGGTGTTGTGGGGTTCCGCGTATCAGGGCTGCCGCCCTGGTGCGGGTGTTCGTGGTGTTAGTCGAAGGCGTTGGGACGCGTCGGCGTAGAGGGTGAGACCCCCGTAGACGAAAACACTGCGTTCTCCCGTTGCGGTGTCCCCGAGTAGCAGCGAGCCCGTGAAATTCGCTGTGAATCTGCCGGGACCACCCGGTAAGCCTAAATACTCCCTGATGACCGATAGCGGACGAGTACCGTGAGGGAAAGGTGAAAAGTACCCCGGGAGGGGAGTGAAATAGTACCTGAAACCGTGTGCCTACAAGCCGTCAGAGCCTTGCGGGGTGATGGCGTGCCTTTTGAAGAATGAGCCTGCGAGTTAGTGGTACGTGGCGAGGTTAACCCGTTGAGGGGTAGCCGTAGCGAAAGCGAGTCCGAATAGGGCGATCGTAGTCGCGTGCTCTAGACCCGAAGCGGAGTGATCTACCCATGGCCAGGGTGAAGCGCCGGTAAGACGGCGTGGAGGCCCGAACCCACCAGGGTTGAAAACCTGGGGGATGAGCTGTGGGTAGGGGTGAAAGGCCAATCAAACTCCGTGATAGCTGGTTCTCCCCGAAATGCATTTAGGTGCAGCGTCGCGTGGTACTCACCGGAGGTAGAGCACTGGTTGGCCTAGGGGGCCTACAAGCTTACTGAAGTCAGCCAAACTCCGAATGCCGGTGAGCGAGAGCGCGGCAGTGAGACTGCGGGCGATAAGGTTCGTAGTCGAGAGGGAAACAGCCCAGATCGCCGGCTAAGGCCCCTAAGCGTGCGCTAAGTGGGAAAGGATGTGGGATCGCCCAGACAACCAGGAGGTTGGCTTAGAAGCAGCCACCCTTGAAAGAGTGCGTAATAGCTCACTGGTCAAGTGGTCCTGCGCCGACAATGTAGCGGGGCTCAAGCGCACCGCCGAAGCCGCGGCAACACCGCGTGAACACTGCTTGCCCTTGATGGCGTAGCTGGTGGTGGTGTTGGGTAGGGGAGCGTCATGCGGGCGGTGAAGCGGCGGAGTGATCCAGTCGTGGAGCCCGTGTGAGTGAGAATGCAGGCATGAGTAGCGATAGCAGAGTGAGAAACTCTGCCGCCGGATGACCAAGGGTTCCTGGGCCAGGTTTTTCCGCCCAGGGTGAGCCGGGACCTAAGGCGAGGCCGACAGGCGTAGTCGATGGACAACGGGTTGATATTCCCGTGCTCGTGTAGGCGCGTCCCTGGCGAATCCAGGTGTGCTAACCGCCCGAACCTCGGGTGTCTCCTTCGGGAGCACCTCGAGGGGAGCGCGGGACCCCGCCTGGTAGTAGCCAAGCGATGGGGTGACGCAGGAGGGCAGCTCCGCCAGCTAGTGGTAGTGCTGGTGCAAGCGTGTAGGCCGGTGGACAGGCAAATCCGTTCACCACACAGGCTGAGACGTGACGCATAGCCGTTTGAGGCGAAGTAGAGTGATCCCATGCTGCCGAGAAAAGCCTCTAGCGAGTTCCTACGCGACCCGTACCCCAAACCAACACAGGTGGTCAGGTAGAGAATACCGAGGCGTTCGAGCGAACTGTGGTCAAGGAATTCGGCAAAATGCCCCCGTAACTTCGGGAGAAGGGGGGCCCTGTCCCGTGAAACCCCTTGCGGGTTAGCGGGGTGGGGCCGCAGAGACCAGGGGGAAGCGACTGTTTACTAAAAACACAGGTCCGTGCGAAGTCGCAAGACGATGTATACGGACTGACGCCTGCCCGGTGCTGGAACGTTAAGGGGACCGGTTAACCCTTCGGGGTGAAGCTGAGAACTTAAGCGCCAGTAAACGGCGGTGGTAACTATAACCATCCTAAGGTAGCGAAATTCCTTGTCGGGTAAGTTCCGACCTGCACGAATGGCGTAACGACTTCCCCGCTGTCTCGACCACAGACTCGGCGAAATTGCACTACGAGTAAAGATGCTCGTTACGCGCGGCAGGACGGAAAGACCCCGGGACCTTCACTACAGCTTGGTATTGGTGCTCGGTTCGGCTTGTGTAGGATAGGTGGGAGACTGGGAAGCGGTCACGCCAGTGATCGTGGAGTCAACGTTGAAATACCACTCTGGTCGAATTGGGCATCTAACCTCGGACCATGATCTGGTCCAGGGACAGTGCCTGGTGGGTAGTTTAACTGGGGCGGTTGCCTCCCAAAGGGTAACGGAGGCGCCCAAAGGTTCCCTCAGCCTGGTCGGCAACCAGGTGTCGAGTGCAAGTGCACAAGGGAGCTTGACTGTGAGACCGACGGGTCGAGCAGGGACGAAAGTCGGGACTAGTGATCCGGCACCACCACGTGGTTGGGGTGTCGCTCAACGGATAAAAGGTACCCCGGGGATAACAGGCTGATCTTGCCCAAGAGTCCATATCGACGGCATGGTTTGGCACCTCGATGTCGGCTCGTCGCATCCTGGGGCTGGAGTAGGTCCCAAGGGTTGGGCTGTTCGCCCATTAAAGCGGTACGCGAGCTGGGTTTAGAACGTCGTGAGACAGTTCGGTCCCTATCCGCCGCGCGCGCAGGAGACTTGAGGAAGGCTGTCCCTAGTACGAGAGGACCGGGACGGACGAACCTCTGGTGTGCCAGTTGTCCCGCCAGGGGCACGGCTGGTTGGCTACGTTCGGAAAGGATAACCGCTGAAGGCATCTAAGCGGGAAGCCTGTTCCAAGATGAGGTCTCCCACCCCTTCGAGGGTTAAGGCCCCCACCAGACCAGTGGGTTGATAGGCCAGACATGTAATCGCCGCAAGGCGTTCAGTGGACTGGTACTAATAGGCCGAGGACTTGCCCACACACACGTCAAGCAATCACGACGTGCCACGTGAACACGGCAAGCAACTGCGTAACGAAACAGAAGAATCTCTGTTCGCGTCCACTGTGCATATCCCAGCGACCACACACCCCACCCCACAACCGGGCAACCCGGTCTTGTGGGGGTGGTGGGGTGTTCCGGTGGTCACAGCGGAGGGGAAACGCCCGGACCCATCCCGAACCCGGAAGCTAAGCCCTCCAGCGCCGATGGTACTGCGACCGACAGGTCGTGGGAGAGTAGGACACCGCCGGAACACCCGACCACCCCCACACACATCTCTCTTCCCGACAAAAGGGGCGAGGACTCCCACCAGGAGCCCACGCCCCTTTTTCGCGCGCCCGGCACCCGCCGATTCCCGGCCCTCCCCGAATCGTCTCTGAGGAGCACCGGCGGCAGGCCGAGGAACGTCGTCGTCGGCCTTCGGTGGCCCTCGCATCGAAGAACGGCTCCGACTGGAGCACGTGGACAGAGGCGCCGGCGGATCCGGTGACGCACCTGACGGCGCGGCCGGGCTTCGGCGCGCATCATCGATTCCGGGGCGACAGCGTCCTCGACGAGCGACCGCCGTGTCGGCGACGTCCACTCGTCCGCGTGCGCCGGCCCCTGGGGTGGTCGGCGGCCACCCCCGCCCTGGCTGCGTCCTGCAGCGCCCCTCCAGGGATGCCCCACGACGGCTGCGGCGTCGTCCAGTCTCGTGGTCGGCCCGCCGGTGCCGGCGGCCCACCCGTTGCCACGAGCAGACCGGTGCCCGCGGCGCCGGGTGCACGCGCCTCCCCCGGGTAAGAGGCGATGTCCCTCGGGACGAGCTCGGTCGGGTCGGGACGCCACACCGGTAGAGGACCTCGCGCCGTCGCTTCGCTCAGCGCAGCCGTCGGAGACGGTGGGCGAGAGCCGCAGGCGCGGAGGTAGAACACGGCGAGGTCGACCCCTAAGCCCACGTGCAGCCATTCGCACCCCGCCGGGAGGGAGCGATCCGTGGCCGGGCGCACGACCGTGGTGGCGAGACCACGACGCCGGTGCTCCGGTGCGACCGTGGGGTCGGGCAGGGAGGCGTGGTCACCGTCGTCCCACGCGACGTCGACGAGCCCGACCAGACGTTCGCTGCGCCCCCGAGCGGAGGCCCAGCCGAGCGAGGGTGCGCGGACGCGATCCCACCCTCCGGCACGGGCCTCGCCACCACCGACGAGAGTGAGCGCTACGAGTTCCTCGTCGGTGATCTCGGAGCGCCCGCGAGCACGGTGGTCGGCCCCGTGGCGTCGTGAGGTCCCGTCTCGTTCTCCGCCGTCCCGGGCGCCGGGGTCGCGTGGCGACACCACGGCGGATCCCGGCCGGCGACAGGGCCCTACGTCGTAGAGTGACGGCCATGACCGCGGCCGCATCCTCGACCCCGCCGGATGGGCGGTACCCGGGGACCTGGGCGGACGCCACCCCGGCCGAGGTCCGCGCGGTCCTGGCGCCCGAGAGCGTGGCCGAGTTCGACCGTCAGTGGCGTGCAGCGCTGTCCCGAGCCGCCGACACCTACGACCTCACGGTCGTCCACGTCTGTCTGGACGCCTGGCGCCGGGTCGCCCGGGTGACCGTGGCGGCGGGGGGGCACGACGGTTACCGGGCACTCCGCAGCACGGCGGCGACAGCACTCGAGGATCGCGAGCCCGGCACGCCCCGCGTGCCGTGGCGTGAGGTGCGCGGGGACCTCGGGCTCTAGGTGGCCTACGAGATCGATGTCGGCTCGGTCCTGGAGACGTTGTCCGGGTTGCCGCGCGAGGCGGTGGTGGCGCTCGCCGAGGCGATGACCGTCCTCGAGCTCACCCCGTGGGCGGGCGACCCCCTGGTGGACCGGAACCCCGGGGGAGCGGTGCGGACACTGCCGTTCGGGGCCCGCGGGCTGGTGACCTACGTGGTGGTCGAGGAGCTCGAGCGCGTGGACCTCCTGCAGGTCCACTGGGTCGGCTGAGCCGGCCGCTCGGGACGGCGTACCGGCGAACCGTGCGCTGACCTGCGGTGATCGTGCAAGACCACCCCCCGTGAGAGGCCCTGACGAGCGGGTGTAGTGTTCTCCGAGTCGCCAGGACAGCGAGGTTGAACCCGGTCCGGGTGACGCAGTAGGATGGGAAGGTCGCCCTCCGGAACGTCTGGCCCTTCGGGCCGGCTTGTACGGTGGTGTGGTTGTCCTTTGAGAACTCAACAGTGTGCTGATGTTTGGTGGGTTTTTTCCCGTCGGCATCTTGGGGCTTTCGGGTCTTTGTGGGTGTCCTGATGGGTTTCTTTGAGTGCATCCGGCTCTTGTTTGCCAGTGGGGGTCGGGTGTTTTTGCTGGGACTGTTTGTTGTTCCAATGTTTTTTGTTGGAGAGTTTGATCCTGGCTCAGGACGAACGCTGGCGGCGTGCTTAACACATGCAAGTCGAGCGGTAAGGCCCTTCGGGGTACACGAGCGGCGAACGGGTGAGTAACACGTGGGTGACCTGCCCTCCACTTCGGGATAAGCCTGGGAAACTGGGTCTAATACCGGATATGACCAAGGGATGCATGTTTCTTGGTGGAAAGTTTTTCGGTGGGGGATGGGCCCGCGGTCTATCAGCTTGTTGGTGGGGTGATGGCCTACCAAGGCGACGACGGATAGCCGGCCTGAGAGGGTGATCGGCCACACTGGGACTGAGACACGGCCCAGACTCCTACGGGAGGCAGCAGTGGGGAATCTTGCGCAATGGGCGGAAGCCTGACGCAGCAACGCCGCGTGAGGGATGACGGCCTTCGGGTTGTAAACCTCTTTCGCGATCGACGAAGCTCCATCTTCTGGATGGGGTGACGGTAGGTCGAGAAGAAGCACCGGCCAACTACGTGCCAGCAGCCGCGGTAATACGTAGGGTGCGAGCGTTGTCCGGAATTATTGGGCGTAAAGAGCTCGTAGGCGGTGTGTCGCGTCGGCCGTGAAAACCTGGGGCTCAACTCTGGGCGTGCGGTCGATACGGGCATCACTAGAGTTCGGCAGGGGAGACTGGAATTCCTGGTGTAGCGGTGAAATGCGCAGATATCAGGAGGAACACCGGTGGCGAAGGCGGGTCTCTGGGCCGATACTGACGCTGAGGAGCGAAAGCATGGGTAGCGAACAGGATTAGATACCCTGGTAGTCCATGCCGTAAACGTTGGGCGCTAGGTGTGGGGTCCATTCCACGGGTTCCGTGCCGCAGCTAACGCATTAAGCGCCCCGCCTGGGGAGTACGGCCGCAAGGCTAAAACTCAAAGGAATTGACGGGGGCCCGCACAAGCGGCGGAGCATGTGGATTAATTCGATGCAACGCGAAGAACCTTACCTGGGTTTGACATGCACTAGACGCGTCCAGAGATGGGCGTTCCCTTGTGGCTGGTGTGCAGGTGGTGCATGGCTGTCGTCAGCTCGTGTCGTGAGATGTTGGGTTAAGTCCCGCAACGAGCGCAACCCTTGTCCTATGTTGCCAGCGGGTTATGCCGGGGACTCATGGGAGACTGCCGGGGTCAACTCGGAGGAAGGTGGGGATGACGTCAAGTCATCATGCCCCTTATGTCCAGGGCTTCACACATGCTACAATGGCCGGTACAGAGGGCTGCGAAGCCGTGAGGTGGAGCGAATCTCGTAAAGCCGGTCTCAGTTCGGATCGGGGTCTGCAACTCGACCCCGTGAAGTCGGAGTCGCTAGTAATCGCAGATCAGCAACGCTGCGGTGAATACGTTCCCGGGCCTTGTACACACCGCCCGTCACGTCACGAAAGTCGGTAACACCCGAAGCCCGTGGCCCAACCCGTAAGGGGGGGAGCGGTCGAAGGTGGGACTGGCGATTGGGACGAAGTCGTAACAAGGTAGCCGTACCGGAAGGTGCGGCTGGATCACCTCCTTTCTAAGGAGCTTCACCGAACACCATCTGAGCCGGCGTGTTCACAGGCGAATGTTCTGTGCGCGCAGGTTGGTGGTGGAGGGCCCCAGTACCTCCCCGGGCTCGGTCTTCGGACTTTTGGTTCCGGGGGTGGGAGGGGTTGCTCGAGAAATGTGGAATCACCAGACGTCCTGCTTGCTCCTTGTGGAGTGGGTGGGCAGCACACTGTTGGGTCCTGAGAGGACAACCCGGCCCCCTGTAGGGGGCTTGTTTGTCTGCTCTAGGGGCGATCGTTCGCCCGGCTCCCTGTGGGGTTGTCGGGTGGCGGTTCGTGTGGTCGTTGAGAATTGTACAGTGGACGCGAGCATCTTTTGTTTCTGTGCACATTTGTGTCGTGATTTCTTGATGTGTGTGTTGGTCAAGTTGTTAAGGGCGCACGGTGGATGCCTGGGCATCAGGAGCCGATGAAGGACGTGGGAGGCCGCGATAGTCCTCGGGGAGCTGTCAACCGAGCTTTGATCCGAGGGTGTCCGAATGGGGTAACCCGGCACCCGTCATGGGGTGTCACCGCCGTCTGAATGTATAGGACGGTGGGAGGGAACGCGGGGAAGTGAAACATCTCAGTACCCGCAGGAGAAGAAAACAAGAGTGATTCCGTGAGTAGTGGCGAGCGAAAGCGGAAGAGGCTAAACCCCGTCAGTGTGAGAGCCGGCAGGCGTTGCTGGTGGGGTGTTGTGGGGTTCCGCGTATCAGGGCTGCCGCCCTGGTGCGGGTGTTCGTGGTGTTAGTCGAAGGCGTTGGGACGCGTCGGCGTAGAGGGTGAGACCCCCGTAGACGAAAACACTGCGTTCTCCCGTTGCGGTGTCCCCGAGTAGCAGCGAGCCCGTGAAATTCGCTGTGAATCTGCCGGGACCACCCGGTAAGCCTAAATACTCCCTGATGACCGATAGCGGACGAGTACCGTGAGGGAAAGGTGAAAAGTACCCCGGGAGGGGAGTGAAATAGTACCTGAAACCGTGTGCCTACAAGCCGTCAGAGCCTTGCGGGGTGATGGCGTGCCTTTTGAAGAATGAGCCTGCGAGTTAGTGGTACGTGGCGAGGTTAACCCGTTGAGGGGTAGCCGTAGCGAAAGCGAGTCCGAATAGGGCGATCGTAGTCGCGTGCTCTAGACCCGAAGCGGAGTGATCTACCCATGGCCAGGGTGAAGCGCCGGTAAGACGGCGTGGAGGCCCGAACCCACCAGGGTTGAAAACCTGGGGGATGAGCTGTGGGTAGGGGTGAAAGGCCAATCAAACTCCGTGATAGCTGGTTCTCCCCGAAATGCATTTAGGTGCAGCGTCGCGTGGTACTCACCGGAGGTAGAGCACTGGTTGGCCTAGGGGGCCTACAAGCTTACTGAAGTCAGCCAAACTCCGAATGCCGGTGAGCGAGAGCGCGGCAGTGAGACTGCGGGCGATAAGGTTCGTAGTCGAGAGGGAAACAGCCCAGATCGCCGGCTAAGGCCCCTAAGCGTGCGCTAAGTGGGAAAGGATGTGGGATCGCCCAGACAACCAGGAGGTTGGCTTAGAAGCAGCCACCCTTGAAAGAGTGCGTAATAGCTCACTGGTCAAGTGGTCCTGCGCCGACAATGTAGCGGGGCTCAAGCGCACCGCCGAAGCCGCGGCAACACCGCGTGAACACTGCTTGCCCTTGATGGCGTAGCTGGTGGTGGTGTTGGGTAGGGGAGCGTCATGCGGGCGGTGAAGCGGCGGAGTGATCCAGTCGTGGAGCCCGTGTGAGTGAGAATGCAGGCATGAGTAGCGATAGCAGAGTGAGAAACTCTGCCGCCGGATGACCAAGGGTTCCTGGGCCAGGTTTTTCCGCCCAGGGTGAGCCGGGACCTAAGGCGAGGCCGACAGGCGTAGTCGATGGACAACGGGTTGATATTCCCGTGCTCGTGTAGGCGCGTCCCTGGCGAATCCAGGTGTGCTAACCGCCCGAACCTCGGGTGTCTCCTTCGGGAGCACCTCGAGGGGAGCGCGGGACCCCGCCTGGTAGTAGCCAAGCGATGGGGTGACGCAGGAGGGCAGCTCCGCCAGCTAGTGGTAGTGCTGGTGCAAGCGTGTAGGCCGGTGGACAGGCAAATCCGTTCACCACACAGGCTGAGACGTGACGCATAGCCGTTTGAGGCGAAGTAGAGTGATCCCATGCTGCCGAGAAAAGCCTCTAGCGAGTTCCTACGCGACCCGTACCCCAAACCAACACAGGTGGTCAGGTAGAGAATACCGAGGCGTTCGAGCGAACTGTGGTCAAGGAATTCGGCAAAATGCCCCCGTAACTTCGGGAGAAGGGGGGCCCTGTCCCGTGAAACCCCTTGCGGGTTAGCGGGGTGGGGCCGCAGAGACCAGGGGGAAGCGACTGTTTACTAAAAACACAGGTCCGTGCGAAGTCGCAAGACGATGTATACGGACTGACGCCTGCCCGGTGCTGGAACGTTAAGGGGACCGGTTAACCCTTCGGGGTGAAGCTGAGAACTTAAGCGCCAGTAAACGGCGGTGGTAACTATAACCATCCTAAGGTAGCGAAATTCCTTGTCGGGTAAGTTCCGACCTGCACGAATGGCGTAACGACTTCCCCGCTGTCTCGACCACAGACTCGGCGAAATTGCACTACGAGTAAAGATGCTCGTTACGCGCGGCAGGACGGAAAGACCCCGGGACCTTCACTACAGCTTGGTATTGGTGCTCGGTTCGGCTTGTGTAGGATAGGTGGGAGACTGGGAAGCGGTCACGCCAGTGATCGTGGAGTCAACGTTGAAATACCACTCTGGTCGAATTGGGCATCTAACCTCGGACCATGATCTGGTCCAGGGACAGTGCCTGGTGGGTAGTTTAACTGGGGCGGTTGCCTCCCAAAGGGTAACGGAGGCGCCCAAAGGTTCCCTCAGCCTGGTCGGCAACCAGGTGTCGAGTGCAAGTGCACAAGGGAGCTTGACTGTGAGACCGACGGGTCGAGCAGGGACGAAAGTCGGGACTAGTGATCCGGCACCACCACGTGGTTGGGGTGTCGCTCAACGGATAAAAGGTACCCCGGGGATAACAGGCTGATCTTGCCCAAGAGTCCATATCGACGGCATGGTTTGGCACCTCGATGTCGGCTCGTCGCATCCTGGGGCTGGAGTAGGTCCCAAGGGTTGGGCTGTTCGCCCATTAAAGCGGTACGCGAGCTGGGTTTAGAACGTCGTGAGACAGTTCGGTCCCTATCCGCCGCGCGCGCAGGAGACTTGAGGAAGGCTGTCCCTAGTACGAGAGGACCGGGACGGACGAACCTCTGGTGTGCCAGTTGTCCCGCCAGGGGCACGGCTGGTTGGCTACGTTCGGAAAGGATAACCGCTGAAGGCATCTAAGCGGGAAGCCTGTTCCAAGATGAGGTCTCCCACCCCTTCGAGGGTTAAGGCCCCCACCAGACCAGTGGGTTGATAGGCCAGACATGTAATCGCCGCAAGGCGTTCAGTGGACTGGTACTAATAGGCCGAGGACTTGCCCACACACACGTCAAGCAATCACGACGTGCCACGTGAACACGGCAAGCAACTGCGTAACGAAACAGAAGAATCTCTGTTCGCGTCCACTGTGCATATCCCAGCGACCACACACCCCACCCCACAACCGGGCAACCCGGTCTTGTGGGGGTGGTGGGGTGTTCCGGTGGTCACAGCGGAGGGGAAACGCCCGGACCCATCCCGAACCCGGAAGCTAAGCCCTCCAGCGCCGATGGTACTGCGACCGACAGGTCGTGGGAGAGTAGGACACCGCCGGAACACCCGACCACCCCCACACACATCTCTCTTCCCGACAAAAGGGGCGAGGACTCCCACCAGGAGCCCACGCCCCTTTTTCGCGCGCCCGGCACCCGCCGATTCCCGGCCCTCCCCGAATCGTCTCTTCGGTGGTGCCGCCGAGGCCGTCCGGACCATTCCTCGACTCACCATGACGTCGCTCCGTCCACACCTCCCGCCTTCGTCCCCAGGCGCACGATCCGCGCTCCCGTCCTGTGTGCCGCCGGCGTGATGCTCGTCGTGCGGGCAGGGAATCGCCCCGGCCCCGGACAGGACGAGCGGAGTTCGACGTGAACGAGACGATGGTGACCGTGACGGGGAACGTCGCGGGCGACGTGATCGCGCGGCGGGTGGGCGCCAACCTGGAGCACATGCTCGTGACCTTCCGGGTCGCGAGCTCGGAGCGTCGCTGGGACAAGGCGTCGGAGTCGTGGGTCGACGGCGACCGATTCACCGCGTCGGTCAACTGCTGGCGGCGGTTGGCCGACGGTGCGCGCTCCCTGACGAAGGGCGACCCGGTGATCGTCACCGGGCGTCTCTCGGTGCGCGAGTACGAGGCGGAGGGCGTGCGGCGCTACATGACCGAGATCAGCGCTGTGGCGGTCGGGCCGGACCTCGCACGGTGCACCGCGGACGTCCACCGCCGTCGTCCCGACGCCGCCCAGGCCGCCGAGGGCGCGGTGACCGAGGGCGACGGGCTCGCAGGACTGGTGGGGCTCGGGGAGGAGACGTCCGACGTCGTGCCGGCGTTCGCCTCGGCGCCGACCAGCGATCCGACCCCGGCCACCGAGGGCGGCCCGGAGGTCGCGTCGGTGGTCGACGGGCCGGAGCCGGAGGGGGCGACGGTCACGGGGATCACCCCCGGTGACCGGCGGCGTTCCGGCTCGTCGCGCGCGAGCGCCTGAACGGCCCCGGGGCCGGTGGACGCCGAGCGGTGGGAACTACCATCGGAGGCGTGGCTGAGTTCATCTACACCATGAAGAAGGTTCGCAAGGCCCACGGGGACAAGGTGGTCCTCGACGACGTCACGCTGAACTTCCTCCCCGGCGCGAAGATCGGTGTCGTCGGCCCCAACGGGGCCGGCAAGTCGAGCGTTCTGAAGATCATGGCGGGACTCGACCAGCCCAACAACGGCGAGGCGTTCGCCGCCCCGGGCGCGAGCGTCGGCATCCTCCAGCAGGAGCCGCCGCTGAACGAGGAGAAGACGGTCCTCGGCAACGTCCAGGAGGGCGCGGGTGCCGTGGCCACCAAGCTCGCCCGGTACAACGAGATCGCCGAGCTCATGGCCACCGACTACTCGGACGAGCTCATGGACGAGATGGGTGGCCTCCAGGAGGACCTCGACAACGCCGACGCGTGGGACCTCGACTCCCAGCTGCAGCAGGCGATGGACGCTCTCCGGTGCCCGCCCGGCGACTCCCCGGTCACGCACCTCTCCGGCGGCGAGCGCCGGCGGGTGGCGCTCTGCAAGCTCCTGCTGAGCAAGCCGGACCTGCTGCTGCTCGACGAGCCCACCAACCACCTCGACGCCGAGAGCGTCCAGTGGCTCGAGCAGCACCTCGCGAACTACGAGGGTGCGGTCCTCGCCGTCACCCACGACCGGTACTTCCTCGACAACGTCGCGGGCTGGATCCTCGAGCTCGACCGCGGGCGGGCGATCGGCTACGAGGGCAACTACTCGGTGTACCTCGAGAAGAAGGCCGACCGCATCGCGGTCCAGGGGCGCAAGGACTCCAAGCTGCAGAAGCGGCTCAAGGACGAGCTCGCCTGGGTGCGTTCGGGCGCCAAGGCGCGGCAGGCCAAGAGCAAGTCGCGCCTTGCCCGCTACGAGGAGATGGCGGCCGAGGCGGAGAAGACCCGGAAGCTCGATTTCGAGGAGATCCAGATTCCGCCGGGCCCGCGTCTGGGCAACGTGGTGGTCGAGGTGAGCCACCTCGACAAGGGCTTCGATGACCGCCTGCTCATCAAGGACCTGTCGTTCTCGCTGCCGCCCAACGGCATCATCGGTGTCATCGGACCGAACGGTGTCGGCAAGACGACGTTGTTCAAGACGATCGTCGGCCTCGAGAAGCCGGATTCGGGCGACGTGCGGGTCGGCGACACGGTCAAGCTCTCGTACGTCGACCAGGGCCGTGAAGGTCTGTCCGGCACCGACAACGTCTGGAAGGTCGTGTCCGACGGGCTCGACTTCATCCAGGTCGGCAACGTCGAGATGCCGTCCCGCGCCTACATCTCGGCGTTCGGCTTCAAGGGGCCGGACCAGCAGAAGCCGGTCAACGTCCTCTCCGGTGGCGAGCGGAACCGTCTCAACCTGGCGATGACGCTCAAGCAGGGCGGGAACCTCCTGCTCCTCGACGAGCCGACGAACGACCTCGACGTGGAGACCCTGTCCTCGCTCGAGAACGCGCTGGAGAACTTCCCGGGCTGCGCCGTGGTGGTCTCCCACGATCGCTGGTTCCTCGACCGCGTCTGTACCCACATCCTGGCGTGGGAGGGCACCGACGATCACCCGGCCTCGTGGTTCTGGTTCGAGGGCAACTTCGCCGACTACGAGCAGAACAAGGTCGAGCGCCTCGGCGCGGACGCCGCCCGCCCACACCGCGTGACGCACCGCAAGCTGACCCGGGACTGAGGGACTCCCCGAGGTGGAGGTGCCGGCCGGGCAGCCCGGTGTCCCAGGGCTCAGTACGAGCGCGATCCTCGCGGTCGCGGAGGGCCTGCGGTGGACGGATCCGCAGCTCAGCGTCGCCCTGGCCGAGCACGTGGCCCGGGCGGCCGGCGTGGACGCGAGCGCCCGGACCGCGGCCGAGCGGTCGGCGGTGCTCGCGCTCGGGCAGTCCGACCGGTGCGCCGAGCTGATCGTGCGCGCTCTGCCCCACCTCCGTGCGGCCGAGCGCGAGGGCCGCGTCGTCGACGCCGGCACCCTGCGGTGCGAGCTGTCGCTCGCTGCTCTGCGGTGCGGTGACGCCGACGCCGCGGAGACGTTGCTCGAGCCGCTCGCCGCCGGGCGCGTGCTGCCTCCGGTGGTGCGTGCGGACGCCCTGGTCGCGTGGGCGGCGGCGCGGGCGACCCGGGGTGACGTCGCCGGGGTGGACGCGGCCGGACGGCAGGTCGACGACCTCGTCGGCGAGACCGCGGACGACGCCCGGCGCCTCGCGGTGCGGCGCGCCCGGGCGGAGGCGCGTCGGCGCGCGGGGGACACGTCCGGGGCGCTCGAGGTCCTCCGCGTCGCGGTGCGGGACGCGAACGTCGCCGACGGTGGGCGCCAGGCCGCCCTGCTGCTGGCGGACCGCGTCGAGCTCCTCGCCGGCCTCGGTCGTCGCGACGAGGCCCGCGAGGCGGGGACGCCGGCGCTGACGGAGACCTCCACGGCGACGACGTCCCTGGCGCTGGGCCGCCTGCGCTGTGTGCTGGCGCAGCACGTCCACCTGCCGGCCGGTGAGTTCGAGACCGCGGAGCGCCTCGCGCGCGAGGCGGAGACGGATCTGGCCGCGCGGGGCCACGAGGCGCAGGTCGCCGTCGCGGTCGAGGTGCTCGCCGCCGTCGCCGAGGGACGTGGTGACGCGCGTCAGGCGTTGGAGGAGCTCCGTCGCGCCCGTCCGCACCTGGAGGCCGCGCACGAGGAGGCCACGCGGGCCCGTGCCGCGCTGGCGGCCGCGCTCTCCCGCGACGAGGATCGGATCCCCTCGGTCGCGGCCACCGGCGATTCCCCGGACCCGGCCACCGGCGAGGACGCCGACGGCGCCTGGGCGACCGTGGCGACGCGCGACGCCGACCCCGCCGACATCGCTACCGACACGACGGCTCCGACGGTCGCCGAGCCCGCCCAGACCTCTCAGGCGTTCGCGCTCGACGGCCTGCCGACCAGCTCGGGGCCGGAGGAGCCGGAGGAGTCGGCGCCGGAGAGCGACGCCGTCCCCGACGACCCGCCGGAGCCGTCCCCGGAAGCCGCCGCGGAGCCGCGCCGCCGCCGGAACCGCTACCGCGAGGAGGGCGACCCGGGCGACCTGCTCGCCGCCGCGCTGGCCGCTGCCCGCGGCGAGTTCGTGGCCTTCTCGAGCGCGTCCGCCACCGCAGCACCGACGGCGACCGGCACCGAGCCGCCCGAGCACGGCCCCGCCGAGACCCTCACCGACGACGCCCCTGGCGACGACGCCCCTGGCGACGAGGCCCGGAGCGACGAGCCCCGGAGCGACGAGGCCCGGGGCGACGACACCCCGAGCGACGACACCCCGAGCGACGACGACCCCGCGGCCGCCCGGCGCCGGCGGCTCGCCCGGGCCCGCGCGCGGTGGGAGGCGCCGGAGTCGATCCTGCCCCGCCGCGACGACATGCCCTGGTCCTCCCGCTCCGACGACCGGCGCGACGAGGACGGGAGCGATCCCCTCGCGGATCGTGGACACGGGGCCACCGGCCTCGAGAGGCCGGGCCCCGACGGCAGCGATCCGCTCGGCCTCGGGCGGCTCACCACCGGGGCGCCGGACGAGGACCGGGGGCGGTCCGGGAGCCGGCCGCGCGACGCCCTCGACGACCCGGACCCCGCGACCGTCGCCGCGCGTCCCGGCGCCGCCCGGACAGGCACGAACGGCCAGAACGGCCAGAACGGCCAGAACGCCCGTGACGCGAACAGCCGGAGCGCCCTGGGCCAGGGCGCCACCACCGGGCAGGGGGCCGGCCCGGGAGGTGCCGACGACGAGCTGGCTCGGGAGCTGGCGCTCACCCTGGTCGACCTCCTCAGCGAGTACGAGGACGCCGGGGTACCGCTCGGGGGAGGCCTCACGCACGGCTCGCCGACGCCGCTGAACGGGACCAACGGCCACACGACCGTCACGCCGTCGAGCGCCCTCGGCGGCCGGCCGGCCGGGCCTGCCGCCGCACCCCGGACCTCGACGGGCACCGGCGCCACGCACGCCAACCCGTCCCGGAACGCGGAGCCCCGGGGCTCCCGCAACGGCGTGCCCTCGGCGCGCCGCGCGGACGACTCCGGCCCGCGTCTGGCCGATCTGCTCGCCGACGCCATGGACGCCTACCACTCCGCCGGCCCCGGGCCGGACGCCGCCGACGACCGGCGGGCGCGCCGGTGATCGATCACCGGGCGCCTGTCACGTCACCCTCGAACCCCGGGTCGCCCGCCCGGGACGTCGTTAGGGTGGCTCGCGTGACCCCTCGGTCGTGCCGCGATCGGCGCACCGGGAGGACCCCCGCCCACCGACGTGCGAGGTGTGTGAGCACGCCATGACGACGACCACGAGCCATGACGCCGCTCGGGACGGGGCGGCGAGCTCCTGGCCCGGCGTGCGGGAGGTGCTGCGGGGGGTCGCGGCCGAGCAGGACCCGCCGGACAGCGAGCTCGGCGAGCTCGCGATCACGTACTTCGCCCGGGTGCCCGACAGCGAGCTCGTCCCCGAGCCGGCGGACGCCCTGGCGACCGTGCGTGCCCACCGCAGCCTCGCCCGCCTGCGGGTGCCGGGCAAGCCGGTCACCGCGGTGCTCGACACCCCGGGCGCCGCGGGGCGCATCTCGGTGCTCGTCGTCACCGACGACATGCCGTTCCTCATCGACTCGGTGCTCGCCGAGATCGACCGGACGGGTGCGAGCGTTCACCGCGTCGTGCACCCGGTGATCGTGGTGCGCCGCGACGTGCGCGGCGAGCTGCTGGACATCCTCCCGCCCGCCGACCCCGCGGCGCCGCCGCCGGGCACGGTGGCCGAGTCGTGGATGAACATCGAGCTCGGCGACCTCCCCGGCTCGGACCCGGCGCGCGACCTGGCGGCCGACCTGCACGCGCGCCTCTCGGGCGTGCTCACCGACGTGCGCGAGGTCGTCGAGGACGGCGACCGCATGGTGTCCACCGCGCGCGCCCTGGCCGACGAGCTGGCCGCGGCCGGCGGCGGCGCGGACACGGCCGACACCGTCGCGCTCCTGCGCTGGTTCGCGCAGGGCAACCTGATCCTGCTCGGCTACCGGCGCCAGGAGCTGATCGACACCCCGGAGGGGCCGGCCCTGCGGGGCGTCCTCGCCACCGGGCTGGGTGTGCTGCGCCGCGACAGCCTCGTCGCGCGCACGCTGACCGCCAGTCCGGACAGCGTGCGCCCCGCAGGCGTCGCCGCCGACGCCGCGCCGCGCAAGCTGCTCGTGCTCACCCGGGCCAGCGCCCGGTCGACCGTGCACCGCCCGGAGCACCCGCTCTACGTGGGCGTGAGCATCCACGACGACGAGGGCCGCCTCGTCGGCGAGCACCGCTTCCTCGGGATCCTCACCGTCGCCGCCCGGCACGCCGACGTGCTCGGCATCCCCGTGGTGTCGCGGCGGGTGCAGGAGGTCGTGGCCGAGGCCGGGCTCCCGGTCGACTCGTGGTCCGGCCAGCGCCTGCTCGAGGTGCTCCAGACCTACCCGCGCGCCGAGCTGCTCTGCACCGACCGCGCCTCGCTCGAGTCGACGGCCACCGGTGTCCTCGACCTCGCCGAACGGCGGCGGGTGCGGCTGTTCCTGCGCCGCGACCCGTACGGCCGCTACTTCTCGTGCATGATCTACCTGCCGCGCGACCGGTACACGACGGTGACGCGCACGCGGATGCAGGACGTGCTCATGCGCGAGCTCCGCGGCACCGACCTCGAGCACACCGCCCGGGTCACCGAGGACCAGCTCGCGCTGCTGCACGTCACGGTGCACACCGGGCGCGAGGAGCCGGTGTCGCCCGACCTCGAGGCGCTCACGAACGAGCTCGCCGAGGCGGCGCGCACGTGGTCGGACCGGCTGCGCGAGCACGCGACCGGCGAGGAGCGCGCGGTCCTCGCGACCATCGGCGAGCCGTTCGCGGAGTCCTACAAGGAGGACTTCGGCCCCGAGCGCGGGCTCCTCGACCTGCGGGTCCTCGACGGCCTCACCCCGGAGGGCACCGACGGGGACGGCCACCACACGGCCGTGCGCCTCTACCGGCCCACGAACCCCGACGCCGGCGACCGCCGCCTCAAGCTCTACCTCGCGGGTCGTCGCGCGACGCTCTCGTCGGTGCTCCCGGCGCTGCAGTCACTGGGCGTCGTCGTCGTCGACGAGCGGCCCTACGGCGTCACCCGCAGCGACGGGCTGAGCTGCTGGATCAACGACTTCGGCCTGCGCCTCGGCGACGCCGACACCGTGCCGCCGGGCACCGAGCACGACATCACGGAGCGCTTCGCGGAGGCGTTCGACGCGGTGTGGAGCGGGCACGTCGGCGCCGACGGCTTCAACGCGCTGGTGCTGCGCGCCGGCCTGTCGTGGCGCCAGGCGGCGGTGCTGCGCGCGTTCTCGCGGTACCTGCGACAGGTCGGCAGCGCCTACGGGCAGAGCTACATCACCGACGTCGTCGGCGCCCACCGCGACGTCGCCGTCGGGCTCGTCGAGCTGTTCGAGGCCCGCTTCGACCCTTCCCTGTCCGACGACGAGCGCGAGCGGCGCGTGGCCGAGGTCGACGGGCGGGTGACGGACGCGATCGCCGAGGTCACGAGCCTCGACGCCGACCGCATCCTGCGCTCGCTGCTGGGGGTCGTGCGCGCGACGCTGCGCACCAACTACTTCCGGCGCAACGGCAGCCAGGAAGGGATCGAGGGAGGCGCGCCGCGGCCGTTCCTCGCCCTCAAGCTCGACCCCGCCCAGGTGCCCGGGGTGCCCGAGCCGGTGCCCGCCATCGAGACGTTCGTGCACTCCAACCGCGTCGAGGGCGTGCACCTGCGGTTCGGGGCGATCGCGCGCGGGGGTCTGCGCTGGTCGGACCGCCTGCAGGACTACCGCACGGAGATCCTGGGCCTGGTCAAGGCGCAGGCCGTGAAGAACGCGGTGATCGTCCCGGTGGGCGCCAAGGGTGGGTTCGTGGTCAAGCGGCCGCCCGCACCGACCGGCGACGCGGCCACCGACCGCGACGCCGCGCGGGCCGAGGGCGTCGCCTGCTACCGCATGTTCGTCTCGGGGCTGCTCGACCTCGTCGACGACCGGGAGGGGCACGCGGCGCAGTCGGCGATCCGCACCCCCGACGGCGTCGTGCGCTACGACGGCGACGACTCCTACCTGGTGGTCGCCGCCGACAAGGGCACCGCCACGTTCTCCGACCTCGCGAACGCCGTGGCCGGCGACTACGGGTTCTGGCTGGGCGACGCGTTCGCCTCGGGCGGCTCGGTGGGCTACGACCACAAGGCCATGGGGATCACGGCCCGCGGTGCCTGGGAGAGCGTGCGGCGGCACTTCCGCGAGCTCGGCACCGACGTCGCGAGCGACGAGATCACCGTGGTCGGCGTCGGCGACATGTCCGGCGACGTGTTCGGCAACGGGATGCTGCTCTCCGAGCACCTGCGGATCGTCGCCGCGTTCGACCACCGTCACGTGTTCCTCGACCCCGACCCGGACCCGGCGGCCTCGTTCGCCGAGCGTCGCCGACTCTTCGAGCTGCCGCGCTCGTCGTGGGCCGACTACGACGAGTCGCTGATCAGCGAGGGCGGCGGGGTCTTCCCGCGCACCATGAAGGCGATCCCGGTGTCGGCCCGGGCGGCCGAGGTCCTGGACGTCGAGCCGGGCAATCTCGATCCGCCGACGCTGGTCCGCGCGATCCTGCGGGCCCCCGCCGACCTTCTCTGGAACGGCGGCATCGGCACCTACGTCAAGGCGTCCACCGAGACGCACGCCGACGTGGGCGACAAGAGCAACGACGCGGTGCGCGTCGACGGCGACGAGCTGCGCGTCGCGGTGGTCGGTGAGGGCGGGAACCTGGGCCTGACCCAGCGCGGGCGCATCGAGTACGCCCGCGCCGGCGGCAAGGTCAACACCGACGCGATCGACAACAGCGCGGGTGTCGACTGCTCCGACCACGAGGTCAACATCAAGATCCTGCTGGACTCGCTCGTCGAGCGCGGCGAGCTCGCCCCGGCCGACCGCGACACGCAGATCGCCGCGACGACCGAGGACGTGGCCGGGCTTGTGCTGGCCGACAACGTCGCGCAGAACGAGGTGCTGGGCGTGTCGCGCGCGCACGCGGTCGGCATGCTCCACGTGCACCGGGACCTCGTCGCCGACCTCGAGGCCCGCGGGCGGCTGGACCGCGAACTGGACGTGCTCCCCTCCGAGGAGGAGTTCGAGGCACTCTGGAACGACGAGCGGGGGCTGACCAGCCCCGAGCTGTCCACGCTGATGGCGCACGTGAAGCTCGACCTCACCGACGCGCTCGCCGCCTCCGAGCTCCCCGACCTCGACGTGTTCGCACGCCGACTGCCGGCGTACTTCCCGCCGGTGCTCGCCGAGCGCTACCCGGACGCCGTCGCCGCGCACCCGCTGCGCCGCCAGATCGTCACCACCATGCTCGCGAACACCGTCGTCGACGGCGGGGGCCTGACCTACGTCCACCGCCTCGTCCAGGAGGTGGCGGCCTCCCCGGGTGACGCCGTGCGCGCCTACCACGTGGCCACCTCGGTGTTCGGGCTCGACGACCTGGCCGCCGACCTCGCCGCGGGCGAGCACGTGCTCCCGACCTTCGTCGCCGACCGGATCACCCTCGCCGCGCGCCGCCAGCTCGACCGCGCGGCGCGGTGGTTCCTCACGCAGCGGCCCCAACCGATCGCGGTCGGCGCCGAGATCCAGCGGTTCGGGCCGTGGATCGCGTCGCTCGCCCCGCATGTCCCCGACCTCCTGCGCGGGGGCGAGGCCGAGGGCCTGTTCGCCCGCATCCAGGACTTCGTCGTCGCCGGTACCCCGGTCGAGCTCGCCCGGCGGGCCCTCGGCGGGCTGTACGCCTTCGGGCTGCTCGACGTCGTCGAGATCACCGAGATCGCCGAGCAGGAGCAGGGCGGGGTGCACGCCGCCGACGGCGAGGTCACCGACGACGAGGTGCTCGCCGTCGCCGAGCTGTACTACGCGCTCTCCGAGCACCTCGGGCTGGACGCGCTGCTCACAGCCGTCGCCGGGCTCGACCGCTCCGACCGCTGGAACGCGCTGGCGAGGCTCTCCCTACGCGACGAGCTCTACGCGTCGCTGCGCGCGATCACCCTCGACGTGCTGGCCGACACCGGCCCCGAGGAGTCGGTGGACGAGAAGATCGAGCACTGGGAGCAGGCCAACGCCTCGCGGCTGGTGCGGGCGCGCACCGCGCTCGCCGAGATCGCCAAGGAGCGCCGGGACGACCTGGCCACGGTGTCGGTGGCCGCCCGCCAGCTCCGCAGCATGGTCCGCTGAGAAGACCCGTCCCGAGCGCAGGAGGAAGCAACCGCGTGGCTCCGTACGTCAACGACGTGGCCGTCCGCTGGTCCGACCAGGACGCCTACGGGCACGTCAACCACGCGCGTGTGGTCACGCTGCTCGAGGACGCCCGCACCGGCATGTTGTTCGACGCCGCGACCGAGGCCGGCGTGGGGGACTTCGAGGGCGGCCTGCTCGTGTCCGCGCTGGACGTGGCCTACAAGCGGCCGATCACCTGGTCCCCGTCCGGGGTGCGCGTCGAGATGACCGCGCAGGACGTGCGCGCGGCGTCGTTCCGCGTCGCCTACCGGCTCCTGCTGCCCGACGGTGACGGCGGCTGGGACGCGGCGAAGCCCGCGGTCACCGCGACCACCCAGCTCGTTCCCTACGACCTCGCCAGCGAGCGGCCGCGGCGCCTGACCCCGGTGGAGCGGGAGTTCCTCGCGAGCTACGCCTCGTGAGCCTGGCGGTCCCCGACGCGGCGGACCGGGCGGCGCTCGCCGACGTCGTCGGTCGTGTGGTGCGCCTCGACCCGGCGGCCGTGGTGCGCCTGCGGGACACCGGCGGCGGGGTGGCGCTGTGGGCGGGCACGCCGTTCGACGTGCTCGTCGCCGCCCGGACCCGCGGATCGGTGGAGCCGCGCGACATCACGGTGACGGGGTCGGACCTGCTCGCCGCGCTGAGCGTCGTCGACGCCCCGGAGGTCGATCCCGGCGCGGCGGTCGACGGCCGCTGGCGCGGCGACCTGCCGGGCGACGGGCCGTGGCGGGCGGTGGGGTCGATCCCCGCGGAGGAGGTCGACGCCCTGGTCGCCCGCATCACCGAGGCGGGCCTCGACGACACGGCCTGGGAGGGCGGCGGGGTGCGGGTGCCCGCCCGCTGCCTCGTCGCGGTGGCGGGGATGGGGTGGCCGGAGGACCCCGCGGCGCTGACCGTCGCACTCTCCGGGGACGACGCGTGGATGCGCGTCGAGGTCGGAGACAGCGCGATCGTGCGCCGCCGCCGACCCCGGCTGGCCCTGCTGACCTGACGTCAGCCGAGGTTCGCGCGCAGGAAGTCGCGTGTGGCGCTCCAGGCCTTGAGGGCCTGCTCGGGGTCGTAGGTGCCGAGCAGGTTCTCGTCGTTGAAGAAGGCGTGGTCGGACGGGTAGAGGCGGAAGTCCGGCCGGACGCCCGACTCCTTCTCGATCCGCTCGGCGAGGTCCTCGACGGCCTCCGGCGGCGCCATCTCGTCCTCCTCGCCGAAGTGGCCGAGGAGCGGGGCGGAGAGGTTCTCGAAGCTCGGGTAGTCCTCGCCCAGCACGCCGTAGAAGGGCACCGCCGCACCGATCTTGTCGCCCTGCTGCGCGGCGAGGACCAGCACGAACCCGCCGCCCATGCAGAAGCCGACCGCGCCGACCTTGTCGCCGGTGACGGCCTCGTGCGCGAGCAGGTAGTCGACGGCGCCGCCGAGGTCGGTCGCGGCCCGGTCGACGGGCAGCTCCTGCATGAGCCGCCCCGCCTCGTCGGAGTCGTGGGTGGTCGTGCCGCCGTAGAGGTCGGGGGCCAGCGCGACGAAGCCCTCGGCCGCCAGGCGGTTGGTCACGTCGGCGATGTGGCTGGTCAGGCCCCACCACTCCTGGATGACCACGACGCCGGGCCCGGAGCCGGACGCGGGGAGGGCCAGGTACCCGTGGGCGGTCCGTCCGTTGCTGGGGAAGGAGACGTTCTGGAGCGGGTTCTCGGCCATACGGGCCATCTCACCAGCTCTTGTTCATCATGCTCGTGGCGGCCATCTCGAAGTACTCCCACATCTGCCGGCGGCGCTCCTCGGGGAGGTTCGCCTCGTCCACCGCGACGCGCATGCAGCGCAGCCACGCGTCCCGCTCGAGGGGGCCGATGGCGAAGGGGCCGTGCCGCATCCGCAGGCGCGGGTGTCCGCGCTGGTGGGAGTAGGTCTGCGGCCCGCCCCAGTACTGCTCGAGGAACATCAGCAGGCGCACCTCGGCCGGGCCCAGGTCCTCCTCGGGGTAGAGGGGACGCAGGACAGGGTCGTCGGCGACCTGCTCGTAGAAGCGGTGCACGATCGCCACGAAGGTCTCGTGCCCGCCCACGGCGTCGTAGAAGGTCTCGGGCCGTCCGGCCTGCGGTGCACTCACCCCACCACGGTCCCAGATCCCGCTCCGGCCCGTCAGACCGCCGGGGTCCCGGGGCCCGCAACACCGGGCCGGCCGCCGAACGGGTACGGGGCGGGCACGCCGGCGTCGTCGAGGGCGGTCTTGACCTCGGCGGCGACGGCGCGTTGGACCGCCCACTGCTCGCCCGGGCGGGTGCGGATGGTCAGGCGCATGAGCACGCCCTCGGCGGTGACCGACTGGACGCCGAGCATCTCGGGCGGCGCGATCACCTTGCTCGCGATCTTCGGCTCGGCGCACTCGGCGTTGGCGGCCCGCTCGGCGATCTCGAGGGCGTCGTCGACGTCCGCCGAGTGCCCGACGGGGATGTCGACGACGGCCACGGAGAAGCCCTGGCTGGAGTTGCCGACGCGCAGCACCTCGCCGTTGCGGACGTACCAGACGGTCCCGGCGATGTCCCGCAACGTGGTGACGCGCAGCCCCACGGCCTCGACGGTGCCGGTGGCCTCGCCGAGGTCGACGATGTCGCCGACGCCGTACTGGTCCTCGAGCATCATGAAGATGCCGGACAGGAAGTCGCGGACGAGGTTCTGGGCGCCGAAACCGATGGCCACACCGACGATCCCGGCCGAGGCGATGATCGGGGCGAGGTTCACCCCGAACTCGCCCAGGATCAGCACGAACGCGACGCCGTAGATCAGGATCGTCGAGAACGACCGCAGCACCGAGCCGATCGCCTGGGCGCGCTGGGTGCGGCGCTCGACCATGAGCGGGGCGGCGTCGCGCAGGGTGCGCACCGCGCGGTCGCGCAGGGGACGCAGCAGCGTCGGCACACGCCCCTCGCCGGCGCCGCTGGTCAAGCGGTGGATCGCGCGGTGCACCGCGAGGCGCAGGATCACCGCGACGACGATGATCAGGAGGACGACGACGGCGTGCGCGAACAGCTCGTCGGCGGACCGGGACAGCCAGTCGGTCTGCGTGAGCCGGTAGACGCGCGCACACAGCGAGCCCTGGTCCGCCGCGCACGCGGGTGCCTCGGGCGGGATCGCGCTCGAGAGCGGGTTCTCCAGGAAGTCCGACGGGGCCGGTGGCGGTGTCGGCGGCGGCACGGTCACGTTCCCCGACGCTAGAGCACGCCCCGCCATGCCCCACCAAGCCCCGACCCTCCCCGGTCGCCGCGCGTGAGCGATCAGAACACGCGTGCGATCGCGCGTGTTGTGTGGTCGTATAGGACCAACTCCCCGGGAGGTGGTCGTGTGCACGAACGACAACCCGGCAGCGTGACTCCGCTGGTCAGCGAGGTCCCGCCCACCACGCCGCCGTACGGCGCGTTCGACCCTCCCGATCCCGTCCCCGAACTCTCCCTCGCTCCCTCGCTCCCGGTCCCGCTCTCCCCGACGCCGTCCGCGCCGTCCTGGGGCCGCCGCCGGGTCCTCCTCCTCAACGCCACCTTCGAACCGCTCACCGCGCTGCCGCTCCGGCGCGCGATCGTGCTGCTGGTCTGCGACAAGGCCGAGGTGGTGCACGGCGACGCCGCCGGGCTCGTCGTGCACTCGGCCACCGGCTCGGTCGACGTCCCCTCGGTGATCCGGCTCCGCACCTACGTCCGCGTGCCCTACCGCGCGCGGGTGCCGCTGACCCGCGCGGCGCTCATGCACCGCGACCGCTTCCGGTGCGCCTACTGCGGCGGGCGGGCGGAGACCATCGACCACGTCGTCCCGCGCAGCCGGGGCGGGACGCACACGTGGGAGAACTGCGTCGCGTGCTGTGCGCGGTGCAACCACAAGAAGGCCGACAAGCTGCTCGCCGAGCTCGGGTGGCCGCTGCGCACCATGCCCACCTCGCCCCGGGGCCGGCACTGGCGCCTGCTCGCGAGCGTCGTCGACGCCGACCCGCTCTGGCTGCCGTACCTGGGGGAGACGGCCGCCTGACACCTCGCGGACTCCTGCGTGCACGATGGTGCACCCGTGAGCGACCTCCATGAGCTGACCGCCCTCGAGACCGCGGCGGCGGTGCGGAACGGTGACGTGAGCGCGCTCGACGTCGTCGACGCCGCCCTCGCCCGCGCCGAACGCCTGGGACCCGAGCTCGGGGCGTTCGCGGTGCTGACACCCGAGCGGGCCCGGGACGCCGCGCGGGCGCTCGACCGGGCCGGTGTCGCCGGCGGTGGACCGCTCGCCGGGGTGCCGACGGCGATCAAGGACCTCACCGCGACCGCCGGCGTCCCGACGGCCCGGGGCTCGGTGATCTACGACGGGTACGTCCCGGCGCACGACGACGACGTCGTCGGCCTGCTGCGCGCCGCGGGCACGATCAGCATCGGGAAGACCGCGGTCCCCGAGTTCGGCCTGCCCTGCTACACCGAGCCCGCCGGTGCGCCGCCGGCCGTCACGCCGTGGGACACCACGCGGTCGGCGGGCGGGTCGTCCGGCGGGGCGGCCGCCGCGGTGGCGGCGGGGATCCTGCCCGTCGCGCACGGCACCGACGGCGGCGGCTCGGTGCGCATCCCGGCGTCGGCGTGCGGGCTGGTCGGGCTCAAGACCACCCGGGGGCGCGTCCCGGCCGGTCCGGCGGGCGGCGACCCGGCGGGGCTGTCGGTGCACGGCCCGCTCGCCCGCACGGTCGCCGACGCGGCCGCGTTCCTCGACGCGATGACGACGTTGGCGCCCGGCGAACCCTTCGTCCCCGCGCCCCCGCCCGACGGCGGCTTCCTGGGTGCCGTCGCCCGGCCCCCGGAGCGGCTGCGGATTGCGCTGGCCCTCGATGCGCCGCTGGACGGTGCCGTGGTCGACCCCGCCTGCGGCCGCGCCGCGGAGGACGCGGCCGCCCTGCTCGCCGAGCTCGGCCACCACGTCGAGCCGGTGACGCTGCGCCTGCCGGGCGAGGTGGTCGACGCGTTCCTGAGGCTGTGGACGGTGCTCTCGCTCGGCGATCCCGTCGAGCCCGCCGACGAACCCCGGCTCCAGCCCCTGACCCGCCACCTCCGCGCCCGCGGTCGCGAGGTCGGCGGGTGGGAGGCGATGGCGGCGCTGCACACCGTCCAGATGTCGACCCGCGCGCTGGTGGCCGAGCGCGCGGCGTTCGACGCCGTCCTGACCCCGACCGTCGCGCTGCCGCCCCGCCCGGTCGGGTGGTTCACCGCCGGCGGCGACCCGACCGACGACTTCGCGCGCCAGATCGCGTTCACCCCGTGGACCGCGATCGCCAACCTCACCGGTGAGCCCGCGATCTCCCTGCCGCTGTGCTGGTCGGACGGCCTGCCGATCGGCGTCTCGCTGCGCGGCCGGCGCAGCGAGGAGGCGGTGCTGCTCGCCCTCGGCGCCGAGCTCGAGGCGGCGCGGCCGTGGGCGCAGCGGCGCCCGCCCGGGATGTGAGGCAACCCGGGGCCTCCTACGACGGGACGTCGTGGGCCGGAATCCACTACGGTGCTGCGCGTGAGCCCGCTGACCACCTTCCTGCTCTACGGGGTGACCTCGCTCGGGGGGATCGCCCTGATCGCCGCCCTGACCCTCGTCCGCCCCGCGCGCGGCGCCCGCTACCGCTCCGGCGACGCGTGGGACCACGAGCCGCTGTGGTGGATGGGCAACCCCCGCGCTTCCGGAGTCCCCGGACCGACCGTCGAGGCCGTGCCCGCCGGGGCAGCCGCCGAGCACACCGCCCGAGGAGGTGCTCGTGGCACGTGGTGAGGTCGTCCCCACCAGGCAGGACGCGCCGGGCGAGACCAGCCGCCTCAGCGGTACACCCGGGATGCTCGAGGACCCCGTCTACGGGGAGGCGCGCGTCGCGACGCTGTCCGGCCGCATCTCCGAGGCGACCGACGTGCTCGCCGAGGACTCGCGCACCCCGTTCACCCCGTCCCAGCTCTCCCGGCTCGACGAGGCGCTCACGCTCGCCGGTCGCGAGACCGCGCTGCTGTTCACGCTCTGGATCGGGGCCCTGGGCGCCCGCTCCCGCGAGCGGGCGGAGGAGCTCCACGCCTCGCTCGGCGACAGCGCGGCCGAGGCGGTCGTCGTCGCCGTGTCCCCGGGCGAGCGCGTCGTCGAGATCGTCACCGGTGCCGAGTCCAGCCGCCGCATCGACGATCGCGGCGCCAAGCTCGCGGTGATGAGCATGGTCGCGTCGTTCAAGGAGTCCGACCTCGTCGGCGGCATCGTCGAGGGCGTCACCATGCTCGCCGACCAGGCGGGCGCCGCGCACCACCAGCACTCCTGACGCAGCCCCTGAACGAACGGCGCTTTCGCTGCATCGAAGGCGACGAAAGCGCCGTTCGTTCGCCTGGACCGGGCCTCAGCCGCGGTCGAACTCCCGGGCGGCGAGGGCGCGCACGACGCCCGCGCGTCCCTCGGTGACCAGGCGGCGCAGGGCCGACGGGTGGTCGCCCTCGAGCCAGGCGTCCGCCGTGTCGACGGTCGCCTGCTCGACGGCCCAGGACGGGAAGAGCCCCTGCACCATGGGCTGCGCCTGCTCCGAGGACCGGCGGGCCCAGACGTCGTCGACGGCCGCGAAGTATCGCGGCACGTAGTCGACGAGCAGGGCCTGCTGGGCCGGGTGCGAGAAGCCCATGATGATCGCGGAGTTGATCGCGTTCGGGAGCGAGTCGTCCTCGACGGCCCGGCGCCACGCCTCGGCCTTGGCCTCCGGGGTGGGGATCAGCGCGCGGGCGCGCTCGGTCATCCGCCGCCCGGTGGCGGTGTTGTCGAGGGCGTACTCGGCCTCGATCTCGGCCTCGCCCGCGGCGCCGTGCGCGACGAGCGCGTGCAGGAGCCGCCACCGCAGGTCGGTGTCGACGGTGAGGCCCTCGAGCGGCTTCTCGCCCGAGCGCCAGCCGCCGATGGTGTCGATCGCCTCGCCCGTGAGCACCGACCCGGCGAGCGCGTTGACGATCGCCAGCTGGTGGTCGGAGCCGGGGTCGACGTGCGACAGCTCGAGCAGGCGCGCCACGAACGTCGGCCACCCCTCGGTGACCGCCCAGCCCGGCTCGGCGTAGGAGGCGAGCGCCGTCTGGGCCTGCAGCAGGAGGCGCTGGACCACGCCGACCTCGGACTCCGCGGCGAGCCCCGCGGTGACGAGGGCGACGAAGTCGCGGGCGCGCAGCTCGGCCTCGCGGGTCATCTCCCAGGCTGCCGACCAGCACAGGGTGCGGGGCAGCGGCTCGGCGATGTCGCCGATGCGGTCGATCAGCGTGGTCAGCGAGCGCTCGTCGAGGCGCATCGTGCAGTAGGTGAGGTCGTCGTCGTTGACCAGCACGAGGGCGCCGGCCTCGACGCCGACCAGCTCGGGGACCTCGGTGCGGTCGCCCGAGACGTCGAGCTCCACGCGGTGCTGCCGGACCAGCTTGCCGGAGCCGTCATCGCCGTAGACCCCCACCGCGAGCCGGTGGGTGCGCAGCTCGCCCGCGCCGGGCCGGGCGCCGCCCTGGACGACCTCGAACGCGGTGTAGCGCCCCCTATCGGCGTGCTCGTCTGATTCACCGACGCTGAACGACGGCGCGAGCGAGTTGAGCCCCGTCGTCCGCAGCCACTGCGCGCTCCAGCCCGACAGGTCGCGGCCGGACGCCTCGGTGAGGGCGCCGAGCAGGTCGTCGAACGTCGCGTTGCCGTAGGCGTGGCGCGAGAAGTAGAGGCGCAGGCCCGACAGGAACTCATCCTGCCCGACGTAGCTCACCAGCTGCTTGAGGACGCTCGCGCCCTTGGCGTAGGTGATGCCGTCGAAGTTGACCTCGACGGCCTGCAGGTCGGGGATGTCCGCGGCCACGGGGTGGGTCGAGGGCAGCTGGTCCTGGCGGTAGGCCCACGACTTCTCGACGTTGGCGAACGTCGTCCACGCGTTGCGGTACTCGGTGGCCTCGGCCTGGCTGACGACGCTCGCCCAGGTGGCGAACGACTCGTTGAGCCACAGGTCGTCCCACCAGCGCATGGTCACGAGGTCGCCGAACCACATGTGCGCCATCTCGTGCAGCACGGTCTCGGCGCGGCGCTCGTAGAGGTAGCGGGTGACGCGGCTGCGGAAGACGTAGTCCTCGAGGAACGTCACGGCGCCGACGTTCTCCATCGCGCCCGCGTTGAACTCGGGGACGAAGAGCTGGTCGTACTTCACGAAGGGGTAGGGCACCCCGAAGTTGCGGTGGTAGAAGCCGAAGCCCTGCTTGGTCTCGGTGAACAGCCGGTCGGCGTCCATGTGCTCGGCGAGGCTCGCGCGGCAGAAGATGCCGAGCGGGATGGTGCCGTGCTCGTCGGTGTACGTGTCGTCCCAGCGCGCGTACGGCCCGGCGATCAGCGCGACGAGGTAGGTCGAGATGCGCGCCGTGGTGGCGAACGCGTGCCGCTTGGCGCCGTGATCCGCGTCCGTGACGGCCTCTCCTGCGCCGTTGGTGATGACCTGCCAGCTCGCGGGCGCCGTCACCGTCGCGGTGATCGTCGCCTTGAGGTCGGGCTGGTCGAAGCAGGCGAACATCCGCTTGGCGTCGGCGGTCTCGAACTGGCTGTAGAGGTAGACGCCGCCGTCGACCTGGTCGACGAAGCGGTGCAGGCCCTCGCCGGTGTTCATGTAGCGGCCGTCGGCGTCGACGACGAGCTCGTTCTCCGCGGCGAGGTCGGGCAGCGCGATGCCCTTTTCCTCGTCGTAGTCGGCGACGTCGAGCTCGCGGCCGTTGAGCGTCGCCGAGCGCACGCCGGCGGCCATGACGTCGATCCAGGTCGAGGCGCCCGGCTCGGCGGCCGTGAAGCGCACCGTCGTCGTCGTCCGGAACGTCGACTCGCCGGGCCCGCCGGCGCCGTCGGTGAGGTCGAGGTCGACGGCGTAGGACTCGACGTCGAGCAGCTCGGCGCGCGTGATGGCGTCGTCGCGGGTCAGGTTCGGGGCAGCCACGACGCCACCCTAGGCGGTCGGGAACATCCCCGGCCCTGCCGTCGGTTGCCCGGTGAGACTCTCTGGAAGGGGAACCCGATCGCCATGGCTGAGAAGACCCGCGTCGACTTCTGGTTCGACCCGTTGTGCCCGTTCGCCTGGATCACCTCGCGCTGGATGCTCGAGGTCGAGAAGGTGCGCGACGTCGAGACCCACTGGCACGTCATGAGCCTCGCGGAGCTGAACGAGGGTCGTGACCTGCCCGAGGAGTACGCCGAGATGATGAAGAAGGCGTGGGGCCCGGTCCGCGTCGCCATCGCCGCGGCGCAGCAGAAGGGCGACGAGGTGCTCGCCCCGCTCTACACCGCGATGGGCACCGAGATCCACAACAACGGCAACAAGGACTTCGACGACGTCATCCCGAAGGCGCTCGCCGAGGTCGGCCTCGACGCCTCGCTCGCCCAGGCCGCGTACTCCGACGAGTACGACGAGGCGCTGAAGAAGAGCCACCACGAGGGCATGGACCCGGTGGGCATGGACGTCGGCACCCCGGTGATCCACGTCGACGGCTCGGCCTACTTCGGCCCCGTCCTGACCCGCATCCCCAAGGGCGAGCAGGCCGGCCAGATCTTCGACGGCGCCAAGCTCCTCGCGGGCTACGAGTACTTCTACGAGCTCAAGCGCACGCGCGACACGGAGCTGAAGTTCGACTGACCCGTCACATCGACGCCGGCGGGGACTCGTTCTGCTGCAGCGCGAACAGGCTCGTGTAGCCGCCGGACCAGTCCGGCGGGATCAGGCACGGGCGCGGGTCGTGGTGCGCCCAGCGAGCCCGCTGCCCGCGGACGACCTCCTCGGCGTGGCTCGAGGGCAGGGGGTTCGCGGTGTACGGCATGGCGTCGGCCGCCTTGTAGACGTTGAGCAGCAACGGGCGGCCGATGGGTGAGTCGTTCGCCGCCGAGTGGTGCGCGGTACGGCAGTTGTGGATCGTCACCGAGCCGGCGGGACCGGGCAGGTAGACGGTCTGCGCGACGTCGAGGCCTGCGGCGTCGCGCGCCGAGAGCGCTCCCGCCCAGGCGCCGTCGTCGCCGTAGAGGTCGTAGAGCGGGCCGTCGTGACTGCCCGGCAGGACGCCGAGCGGCCCCTGCTCCATGCCGCAGTCGTACAGGTAGGTCCCGAACGTCAGCGGCGTGTAGTTCGTGTGCGGCCAGTACTGGATGTCCTGGTGCCACTTGACCTCCGCGCCGCCCCGGGCCCACTTGAAGTTGAGCTTCGAGTGGTGGAAGGCGACGTCGGGCCCGACGAGGTCGGCCGCGACGTCGGCGAGCAGCGAGTCCCGGGCGTAGGCCCAGTAGTCCGCGTGCTGGTCGACGGGGCTGGTGACCCGGCGCAGCCGTGGCGCGTCGGCCGTGTGGTCGGGCTCGAGGTCGAAGACGCGGTCCGAGGCCCGGAGCTCGCGGCTGCGCTCGACCATCTCGTCGGTGGCCGCGCGCAGGCGCACCAGCCACTCCTCGGGAATGAGCCGTTCGAGCAGGAGGCAGCCGTTCTCCCAGTACGACTCGCGCTGTTCCTCGGTGACGACCTTCGCGGGCGTCCGTCGGATCTCGGCGATGAGCATGGGGGCCTCCACCTGTGTGTCCGTGCTCACACGGTAGGTCAGACGAGCGGGCACGTCGCCCCTTCGGGCAGGGTGGGGGCGCACCCCACCGACTCGGAGGCACGGCGATGACGACCGGTACGGACACCCTCGCGCGGCACTGGATCGACGGGGCCTGGCAGGAGGGATCCGGGTCGATCGCGGTGGTGAACCCCGCGACCGGCGACACCGTCGCCGAGGTCCCGGCGGGCGGCACGGCCGAGGTCGACGCCGCCGTGCAGGCCGCCCGCCGTGCCTTCCCGGCCTGGGCGGCCCGGCCGCTGGCCGACCGGGTGGCGGCGCTGACCGCGATCCGCGAGGGCATCAAGGCCCGCAGCGCCGAGATCGCCGCGTCGATCACCGCGGAGATGGGCTCGCCCACGAAGTTCGCGAACACGGTCCAGACCGGCATGCCGATGGCGACGTCCAAGGGCGTCATCGGGCTGGCCGAGTCGTTCCCGTGGACCGAGGAGATCGGCAACTCGCTGGTCGTGCGCGAGCCGATCGGCGTGGTCGGGGCCGTGACGCCCTGGAACTACCCGCTGCACCAGGTGGTGGCGAAGGTCGCGCCGGCGCTGGTCGCGGGCTGCACGATCGTGCTGAAGCCCAGCGAGGTCGCGCCGCTGACCGCGAGCCTCCTCGCCGAGATCACCGCCGAGGCCGGGCTGCCCGCCGGCGTCTTCAACGTCGTGCACGGCACGGGGCCCGACTCCGGCGAGGCGTTGGCGAAGCACCCGCTGGTCGACATGGTGTCGTTCACGGGCTCGGTGCCCGCCGGGCGCCGGGTGCAGGAGGTCGCCGCGGCCACGGTCAAGCGCGTGGCCCTGGAGCTCGGCGGCAAGTCCGCCAACATCGTCCTCGACGACGCCGACCTCACCCAGGCGGTCAAGCTCGGCCTGGGCAACTGCTTCATCAACGGCGGCCAGACCTGCACGGCGTGGACCCGGCTGCTGGTGCCGCGGTCGCTGCACGACCAGGTGGTCGAGATGGCCGTGGAGCAGTCGGCGAAGTACACCGTCGGCGACCCGACCGAGGAGTCCACCCGCATCGGGCCGATGTCCTCGGAGCGCCAGCGCGAGCGCGTCGACGGCTACATCACCACCGGGGTCTCCGAGGGTGCCGAGCTCGCCGCGGGCGGCCCGGGTCGTCCCGACGGGCTCGAGCGTGGCGCCTACGTCCGGCCGACGATCTTCGCGGGCGTGCGCCCGGACATGACCATCGCCCAGGAGGAGATCTTCGGGCCGGTGCTGTCGGTCATGCCGTACGACACCGAGGACGAGGCCGTCGAGATCGCCAACGCGACGGTCTACGGGCTCGCGGGCGCCGTGTTCGCCGGGTCGCAGGAGCGCGGCGTCGAGGTCGCGAAGCGCATGCGCACCGGGCAGGTCGACGTCAACGGCGGCGCGTTCAACCCGCTGGCGCCGTTCGGCGGCTACAAGCAGTCGGGCACCGGCCGCGAGCTGGGCCGCTACGGGCTCGAGGAGTTCCTCGAGGTCAAGTCCATCCAGCTGTAGCGCCGGGTTCCCGCGGTCGACCTCAGAAAAGGCGGACGAACTCGGCGTCCGAGGGGACCCCGTCGCGGAGCAGGAAGAGCATGTACCAGCCGGGCGGGGCGACGGCCCCGTCCGGCGGTATGCGCAGGTCCAGCTCGTCGTCGCTCCGCGAGGTGATCTCCAGTCCCACGTGGCGCTGGTCGGGGTTGAACGAGTGCGTGCACGAGCCGTTCCGCATCAGCGCCACGGTGGTGATCGACGCGGCGTCGGGGGTCCCGACCGTGATCACGCTCCCGTGGTCGGCGGCGCCGGGCGCCGACGTGATCGTCGGTCGGTCGCCGCGGAAGAGGTAGGGCGGTCGGAAAATCTCCAGCCGGAGCTCCGAGACGGGGATGACCTCGGGATTCCACGTGGCGTCGGTCCCGGACGTCATGACCGTCGCGTCGGGAAGCAGGAGCGCCGTGGCGTGGTACAGCCGCGGGACCGTCGTGTGGTCCATCGGCGTCCACGTGTCGGTCTCCGGGTCGTAGAGCTCGCTCTCCCACACCGGGTTCGCGCCGTTGTCGGCGTAGCCGCGGTTGCTGCCCGACATCACCAGCACGGTGCGGTCGGGCAGCAGCACGGCGTCGGGCATGACGCGTGCGGCGTGCATCGTGGCCGCAGGCGCCCACCCGGGGGTGGGCACGCCGAGATCGAGGATCTCGCAGCTCGCCGTGGCGGGGGTCCGCATCCCCACCGGCGGCTGTCCGCCGCCGCCGAGCGCCAGCACCTTCGCCCGGTACGGCGGGCTCGCGTCCGGGAGCAGGGGCAGCAGGACGCTCGTGCCCTCGACGCCGTAGGTGCGGCTGTTGCGGTCGGGACGCTCGATCGCATCCACAGGGGTCGGGTCGAAGGCGAGCGTGCCCAGGTCCAGGAAGACCGTGCGCGTGCCTCCGTGCACGAGCACCCGGTCACCGGGGAGCACGAACACCCACGGGTAGGTGACCGAGCCCGCGAACTGCCCGAACTGCGGTGCCGGCGTCGCCGGACCCACGCCGTCCGTGTCCGGGTCGAAGATCTCGTAGCTGAGGTTGGGGTTGGGGCCCTGCGCGGGATCGAACACCCGGCGTTCCCCGGCCACGATGAGGACCCGGCCGTCGGGCAGGGTGACCGCGGACGCGTACCAGCGGCCCTGGGCCATGCGGTCGACGTCCCGCCATCGGCCGCCGCCCGGACCGCCCGGCGTGAAGGTGTGCAGCATCCGCAGGCGGTCCTGGTCCTCCCGGTCCCCGCCGACCATGAGCAGGCGCCCGTCCGGCAGGAAGGCGTGACCGCCGCAGAAGAGGTTCGGCAGATGGTCGTGCGGCCCCTCGTACCCCGGGGTCGACGCCGTCCGGGTGGACAGGTCGAGCACCCGGGACTCGCCGTCGTGAGCCGGCTGGGGATCGTGGTGGCCGTGCCCCGTCTCGTCGAGGTAGCTCAGGAACCAGACCGAGCCGCGCGCCCCGGTCGGCAGCAGCGCCGCGTGCAGCCCGCTGATGTCCGCCGTGAACGGGGCGACGGCCCACGCGCCGCCGACCGCGGGATCGGGGCGAGGGAACGCCGGGCGGGTGAGCACCTCGTACGCGCCGCGGTGGGCGTCCCACCAGATGTCGCCGCCCTGGAACCGCGTGTGCTGGCTGTGCCGGTCCGGGGTGGTCTCCTCGTTGCTCAGCGGATACCCCAGCGCGCTGCGCTCGGAGCCGAGCTGCGCCCACAGCACGTGGATGGCGCCGCGGACCTCGAACGCCCCCGTGCCCGGGGTCCAGTAGATCGCGCCGTTCTGGAAGAGGTTGAAGCGCCCGACCCCGTCCGGGGTGCCCTGCTCGTCGGTGAGGGGATAGCCCAGCGGGCTCCGTTCCCAGCCCATGCCGGACCAGGCGGCAGAGATCGCGCCGTGGACCTCGTGCGCCTGGGTGACCGGGGACCAGTAGACCGATCCGCGTAGGTAGTGCCGGAACCGCCCGACGCCGTCCGGTGTGCTCAGCTCCGGACCCGTCGGCGCCCCCAGCAGGCCCCCGTCACCGCCGAGCGCCGCATGGTGGTCGTCGATGGGGCTCATGGCGCACCTCCGGTGATGTCTCACCGAGAGTGACAGGGAGTGGGACGATCCGGGCGAGGTGCCACTCGAACAGCCCAGGCGCCACGCGCTCAGTTCAGACCGAAGTGCTCGTCCAGCCAGTCCACGCACTCGTGGATGAAGCGCACGCGGTTCTCGGTGCGCTGGATCTCGTGGCCCTCGTCGTCGAAGAGCAGGTACTTCATCGGCACGCCCGCGGCCTTGGCGCCGTGGACGGCGAGCTCGGCCTCGTGCACCGGGACGTTGGTGTCGAACTTCCCGTGGATCACCAGCAGGGGAGCGCGCAGGTGCTCCATGCGGTGGACGGGGGAGAGCTCACGGAGCAGGTTGCGGTCGTGGATCGGGTGGCCGTACTCGCCGACCGCGGCGTCGGCGATCCACGGCTCGGTGCGCGCGAAGAACGTCTCGAAGTCCGCCATGCCGCACACGTCGATGCCGACCGCGAAGAGCTCGGGGTGGTTCACCAGCGCCGCGAGGGTCAGGTAGCCGCCGTAGGAGCGGCCCATGACGCCGACCCGCGCGGGGTCGGCCACCCTCGTGTCGACGAGGTGCTCGACGCACGTCGCGACGTCGCGGATCGCCGCGAAGCGTCCCGCGCCGTTGTCGGCGTTGACGAACGAGCGCCCGAACCCCGAGGAGCCGCGCACGTTGGCCGCGTAGACGGCGATGCCCCGGGCGAGCAGGTGCTGGTAGAGCGGGGTGAACACGGGGCGCTCCTGCGCCTCCGGCCCCCCGTGCAGGTAGATCACCGTGGGCAGCGGCCCCGAATGGCCCCGCGGCCGGTAGAGCCACCCGGGCAGCCGCAGGCCGTCGGGGGTGGTGACGACCTCGAGCGTCGGGTGCACGAGCTGCCCCGGCGACCAGGACGGTTCCTCCTGCGGGCAGATCAGCGCGGTGGTGTCCGACGAGAGCTCGTGGCACCACACGGCGGCGGGCACCTCGGGGGCCTGGATGCCCATGACCAGCGAGTCGCCGTCGTGGCTGAAGACCGCGCTCGTGACGACGTCGCCGGGCGGGGCGTAGGCGCTGGACTTGCCGGAGGAGATGTCGAGCAGGTCGACCTCGCTGCGCCCCTCGGCGTTCCACACGAGCGCGGCGACCGTCGCGTCCTCGGTGAGGGCGAAGCGCTCGAGCTCGGCGTCGAGGCGCTCGGCGAGCACCTCGGGCGTCATCGGCCGGGCGTCGGTCGCGACGTCGACGCGGACCAGCGCCGCGCGCTCGCGCCCGCCGTCGGTGAGCAGGTACATCTGGGTGCCGTCGGGGCAGAACCGGCCGGCGACCACGCTGGAGTCCCGGGTGATCGCCACCGGGTGCTCGACGGCCCCCGGCGGGCCGCCCGGGCCGCGCCCGGAGTCGATCTCGTGCCAGCCCTCGGTGCCGTCGAGGTCGACGATGCCGACGTGGCGTGACCCGCGGCGCCCGCGGCGCAGGAGCACGCGGCGCCGGTCGCGGCTCACGTCGAGGATCTGCAGGGCGTGCCCGGAGCCCACCCGCTGGCGCTGGGAGGACTCGGCGTCGACCAGCCAGGCGGTGGTGGTGTCGTAGTCGGACTCGGTGATCGCCAGCACCGAGCCGGTGTGGGTGAAGCGGTCGAGGGTCACCGCACCCCGGTCGGCATCGCCGACCCCGCGCACCGGCCGCAGGTCGCTGCCGTCCGGCCGGACGATGCTCACGTTGCTGCGCTCGCCGCCGTCCGGCGCGGTCTCGACCGCCAGCCACAGCCCGTCCGGCGACCAGCGGACGGTCGAGACGAGCTCGTCACCGGTGTCGAGCGACCACTCCTCGCCGGTGGCCCGGCGGTGCATGCGCACCTGTGGCCGGCCGTCCCCGTCCCAGACGAAGGCGATCGTGGTGCCGTCCGGGGAGGGGCTGGGCGACCAGCAGCGTGTGGCGCTGATCCACTCGTCCACCGGCCCGCGTCCTCCTTCGGTCCACCACGATCCACCGTCGCGGGCACGGTACCTACGTGATGCCGTGCTCCTGCAGCCACATCTCGAGCAGCGCCACCTGCCACAACGCGTTGGCGCCGAGGTTGGTGCGGCCCGAGTTGGGGTCGTCGAGCATCGTCGCCACCGCGTCGGCCCGGAACAGGCCCCGCGACGTGGCGGCCGGGTCGGTCAGCGCGCCCCGCACCCGCTCCAGGACCGGGCCCGAGAGCTGGCGGATCGCCGGCACCGGGAAGTAGCCCTTCTTGCGGTCGATGATCTCGTCGGGCAGCACGCCGCGCGCGGCGGCCTTGAGCACGCCCTTGCCGCCGTCGGCGAGCTTGTACTCCGGCGGGCAGGCGCCCATCGTCTCGACGAACTCGTGGTCGAGGAACGGCACGCGCGCCTCGAGGCCCCACGCCATCGTCATGTTGTCGACGCGCTTCACGGGGTCGTCGACGAGCATGATCGTGGTGTCGAGGCGCAGCGCGGCGTCCACCGCGGAGTCGGCTCCCGGCCGCCCGAAGTGGTCAGCGACGAACGCCCGGCTGACGTCGTCGTCGACGAGGGCCTCGGGCGTGAGCAGCTGCGCGACCTCGGAGTGCGGGCGGTCGAAGAACGCCTTCTGGTACGAGTCGAGCGCGGCGTCGCGCGCGATCCCGGCCAGCGGCGGGTACCAGTCGTAGCCGCCGAGGATCTCGTCCGCGCCCTGGCCCGACTGCACCACCTTGATCGACTTCGAGACCTCGCGGGAGAGCAGGTAGAAGGCGACGACGTCGTGGCTGACCATCGGCTCGGCCATCGCCGCGACGGCCCCGGCCAGGGCGTCGTCGGTCTCGTGCTTGGGCACCATGAACCTCACGTGGTCGGTGCCGTAGGTCTTCGCGACGAGGTCGGAGTAGTCGAACTCGTCGCCGGACTCGCCGCCCTCGGCCTCGAAGCCGATGGAGAACGTCTTGAGGTCCTTCTGGCCCATCTCGGCGAGCAGGGCGACGACGATCGAGGAGTCGATGCCGCCCGAGAGCAGCACCCCGACCGGCACGTCGGCGACCATGCGCCGCTCCACCGCGGTGCGCAGCGAGTCGAGCGCCGTCTGCGCCCACTCCTCGGCGGAACGATCGCCGTCGCGCGTGAACTCGGGCTCCCAGTAGGTCCAGTCGGTGGTGCCGCCGTCGGGGGAGATCGTGCGGACCGTCGCCGGCGGGAGCTTCCGGACGCCCTGCAGGATCGTGCGCGGCGCGGGGACCACGGAGTGGAAGCTCATGTAGTGGTGCAGCGCGACGCGGTCGACGTCGGTGTTGAGCCCGCCGCCGGCCAGCAGCGCGGGCAGCGACGACGCGAACCGGACCGCGCCCGGCACCTGGGCGACGTAGAGGGGCTTGATCCCGAGACGGTCGCGGCCGAGCACCAGCTCGCCGGTGCGCCGTTCGGAGATCGCGAACGCGAACATGCCCTTGAAGTGCTCGACGCACGACGGGCCCCAGCGGTGGAACGCCTTGAGGAGCACCTCGGTGTCCGAGGTGGAGAAGAAGCGGTAGCCGTCGGCGTGCAGCTCGTCGCGCAGTTGCTTGTAGTTGTAGATGATCCCGTTGAAGACCGCGGTCAGGCCGAGGTCGGAGTCGACCATCGGCTGGGCGCCGGTCTCCGACAGGTCGATGATCTTCAGGCGCTGGTGGGCCAGCGCGAGCGGCCCGTGGCCGACGACACCCCAGCCGTCGGGCCCCCGGGGCTCGAGGACCTGGGCCATGTCCAGCACGGTGGCGACCTCGGCCGCCCGGCCGTCGAAGCGGAACTCACCGGCGATGCCGCACACGTGTGGCCTCCTCGGTCACGATCGGTCGGAGAATACGCTGGTCAGCGCAGGATCCAGGTGTCCTTCGAGCCCCCGCCGCGCGAGGAGTTGACCACGAGGGAGTCGGCCGGCGCGACCCGGGTGAGCGGCGTCGGGAGGACGGTCGGGGTGGGGGCGAGGACCACGAACGCCCGAAGGTCCACGACGCGCGGCTCCAGCGTCGTGCCGGTGAACGTCGGGTGGGTGGAGATTCGGATGGTCTCCTGCGCGACGAAAGCCGCGGGGTGCGCCCGCACCGCCGCCGCGACCTCGTCGAGCTCCCGCGCGCTCGCGTGGGGCCCGACCACGATGCCCTGCCCGCCGTACCCGTCGACGGGCTTGGTGACGAGCTGGTCGAGGTGGGCCAGGACGTACTCGCGCTGCTCGGGATCGGCGCACGACCAGGTCGGGACGGCCGCGAGCGTCGCCTTCTCGCCGAAGTAGTACTCGGTGAGCGAGGAGATGAAGGGGTAGACGCCCTTGTCGTCGACGAGGCCGTTGCCGGGCGCGTTGGCCAGGGTCAGACGGCCGGTGCGGACGGCGTCGCGGACGGGCTCGCCCAGGGGGACCCCCTCCGCGTCCGGCGCGGAGAAGAGCACCTCCTCGTCGATGCGCCGGTAGATCACGTCGATCGGGCGCCCGCTGGCGGCCATGGTGATCATCCCGGCGACCGCGCGGAGCTCGCCCGGGGTCAGCAACGGCAGCCCCATCTCCTCGGCGAGCATGCGGTGCTCGAAGTGCGCCGAGTCCGTCGGCCCCTCGGTGACGACGGCGAGGACGGGGTCGTGGCCGGCCGCAGGCGGGGCGCACGCGAGCAGCGCCTCGCGCAGCATCGCCGGGCCCTCGTCGGCGTCGAGCACGCCGTTCGGGGCCTGGAGCTCCGGCAGGACGCTGCGCACGACACGGCGGTCGGCCATGGCGTAGCCGATGCCCGAGGGGATGCGCAGGTTGTCCTCGAGGATCTTCCACTCGCCGGCGGCGTCGCAGACGAGGTCGAGGCCGCTGACCAGGGCCCGGACGGCCCCGGGGTGCAGGTTCATCGCGGTCTCGTGCGGCTGCGGCAGCCAGCGCAGCGCGTCCTCGGGGAGCACGCCGTCGTGCAGGCAGGCGCGCTCGCCGTGCAGGTCCTGCAGCAGCGCCTCGCAGGTGCGTGCCCGCTGGATCAGGCCCTCGGTGAGGGTCTCCCACTCGCCGGGGGTGATGAGGCGGGGCACGAGGTCGAGGGGGAAGAGCCGCTCGTCGTCGTCGGCCTGGGGAAAGAACATGCCGCGGGCGCGCTGCTCGGCGTCGCGGCTCTTCTCGTGCACGAGCAGCCCGGGCGGGCCGATCCGCTCGAGCGTCGAGACCAGCCAGGAGTACGCGGGGCGGACGGTGCCGTCCTCGGCGACGGCCTCGTCGTAGGCGGGCGGCACGTAGTCGGCGAGCAGGACCGGCGCGAGCGTCTGCGAGATCGGCGCGTCCACCGGCGAGTCCGGCGCGCCCCGGGTCTCGGCGAGGAGCATGTCGACGACGGCCTCGAGGTTGCCGTTGCGGTTGGCGCGCTGGCGCTGGCGGGCCGCGGAGCTGCCGCGGGCGAGGGCCTCGAGGGCCAGCTCCTCGACGACGGCGCGGTCGCCGGCCTCGTCCAGGTCGTCGGCGAGGTGCTCGAGCATCAGCCGCACCGCCCGCGACGGGGGCACGAGCTCGCGGCCGGGGACGTCGACGAGGTCGCCCTCGAGCCCGGAGCGCGCCGCCCGCCAGCTCGCGGCGCGCAGCAGCTCGGGGCGGTACTGCGGCATCGGCCGGCCCTCGACGTGCGCGCGCACCCCGTGGCGCACGAGCGCCCGCGAGAGCCCGGCGATGAGCACCACGCCGTCGACGCTCGGGCTGGCGTCGCAGATGCGCACCTCGACGGTGGCCTGGTGCGCCGAAGGACGCATGTCGAAATAGACCATGCCCGGGTCGGACATCGTCCCCGAGGCGAGCAGGTCGGCGATCAGGGCGTCGTAGTCGGCGGCGTCGCGCAGCGGGGCCGGGGGACCGGCGGTCGGCCACCGGTGCCACGCCAGCGTGCGGGAGCTGGCGTAGCCGGTGTCCTCGCTCTTCCAGAACGGCGAGCTCGACGAGAGCGCGAGCAGGACCGGCAACCACGGCGCGCTGTGCTGCATCACGGCGACCGCGGCGTCGCGGTCGGGGACGTCGACGTGCACCTGGGTGCCGCAGATCTGCTGCTCGAAGGCGAGCATCTGGTACTCGTCGCGCATCCGCTCGTAGCGGGGCGACGGGGTGATGCCCTCGGCGGAGCCGTCGATCAGCGGGACGCTGCCCGTCCCGACCACGCCGAGACCGCGGGAGTCGGCGATGTGCGCGAGCATCCCGCGCAGCCGCACGAGGTCGGTGCGCAGGGCGGCGAGGTCCGACGTCGGCTGGGAGTTCGTCTCGATGATCGACGGCTTGAGCTCCGGGGCGAACGCCTCGCCGTCCAGGGCCCGGAGCTCGTCGAGCAGCTCCGGGACGCGCGGCACCGCCGACCGTGACTCCAGGTCGACGAGGTGGAACTCCTCCTCGACACCCATCACGACCTCGCCCGCGGGGGTCAGGCGGCGGTCCGGCGGTCGCGCTCCCATAACGGGCCAACTTACGATCGGTGTGTCACGGGGATGTTTCCGAGCCGCCGTCCACTACCCCTGCGGCGGCGTGTCTCACACCTGACAGACTGCGCCGGTGCGCGTCTTCGTCGGATCGGACCACGCTGGGTTCGAGCTCAAGGCCCATCTGCTGCGCGAGCTCGCGAAGGCGGGTCACGACGTCGTCGACGTCGGGCCCGAGGAGTTCGACCCCGTCGACGACTACCCCCCGTTCTGCGTGGAGACCGGACGCCGCACCGTCGCGAGCCCCGAGGCCCTCGGCGTCGTCATCGGCGGCTCGGGCAACGGGGAGCAGATCGCGGCCAACAAGGTGCCGGGCTGCCGTGCCGCCCTGGCCTGGAACGTCGAGACCGCGCAGCTCGCGCGCAAGCACAACGACGCCCAGGTCGTCTCGCTCGGCGCGCGGATGCACACCCCGGACGACGCGACCGAGATCGTCACGGCGTTCCTCGCGACGGCCTTCGAGGGCGGGCGCCACCAGCGGCGCATCGACATGCTCACCGCCTACGAGCAGACCGGCGAGCCCCCCGCCCTTCCCCAGGAGTGACCGGCCGGGTCGCGGGGTAGGCAGGCCCGGTGCCCGAAGGCCACACCATCCGTCGCCTCGCGCGCACCCACACCCGCCGGTTCGTGGGCCGCGAGGTGGCCGTGTCGTCCCCGCAGGGCCGTTTCAGCCGGGACGCCGAGCTCGTCGACGGCCGGGAGCTGCGCGCCGTGGACGCGCACGGCAAGCACCTCTTCCACGTCTACGCCGACGACCTCGTCGTGCACATCCACCTCGGGCTCTACGGCAAGTTCACGATGCACACCGGCGACGTGACGCCGCCCCGCGGCCAGGTCCGGATGCGCCTCGTGGGGCCGACGCACTGGGCCGACCTGCGCGGCCCGATCGCCTGCGAGGTACTCACCGAGGACGAGGTCGACGGCGTGCGGGCCCGCCTCGGCCCCGACCCGTTGCGCGACGACGCCGACCCCGAGGCGGCCTGGCGGCGGATCGGCCGGTCGAAGGCTCCGCTGGCCACCCTGCTCATGGACCAGTCGGTGATCGCGGGCGTGGGCAACGTCTACCGGGCCGAGGTCCTCTTCCGCCACGGCCTCGACCCGCTGCTGCCCGGCCGGGAGCTCGGGCGGGAACGCTTCGACGCCGTCTGGGCCGATCTCGCCGACCTGCTCGCCGACGGCGTGCGCCGGGGCGCCATCGACACCGTGCGCCCCGTCCACCGTGGTTGTGGTCACGCCCCCGACGAGCCGCACGGCCGCGGCTGCGGCCGGGAGGTCTACGTGTACCGCCGGACGGGCCAGCCCTGCCGGGTGTGTGGCACGGAGGTCAGCCGCCGTACGCACGCAGCCCGGAACCTGTTCTGGTGCGCGACCTGTCAGGCCGCGACCTGACCGTTACGTTTCGCCCTCCGCGTTCGATGCCTCACCCGGGAGGGTGACACGTGCCCCGTCCGTGGCGGGGTACTCGGACGATGCGTCGACCTCCCGTGTCCGTCCTGTCCGTATGGTGCGGGTCGTCCGATCCGTCGAGGAGGTATGTGTGGGCCGGGAGACGAAGCGGAGCGCATCGCCGTCGGTCGCCCGCCCGCGGCCCCGCTGGCAGATGACGACGCGCTCGCGGTTCGCGCTCGTGCTCGGCGTGGCCGGGCTCGGCGTGGCCGGCGTGCAGCTGGCGATGATCAGCGACCCGCCGACGGTCGTGCAGCTCCTCGTGCTCTCGTTCTGGAGCCTCGTCGGCGTCGCTTACCTGATCTCCGCGGCGGGTCAGATGATCCGCGGCCGCCGGGCACCCGCTCCCGCCCCGGCGGAGGTGCCCGCGCCGATCGAGGAGATCGTGCCGGTCCCCGTGCGCCCCGCCCGCCCCCGTCCGGCGGCGCAGCGGACGTCCGGCGAGGTGGCCGACAAGGGGGCCGGCCAGGTGGCGGACCGCACCGGGGCGGTCGAGCCCGCCACCGCGGCGGCGGCGACCGAGGCCGTCCCGTCCCCGGTGACGACCGAGGCAGCCCGTCCCGCGCCCGTCGCGACCGAGACGTCGCGTGTGTCGATCCGCGCCCGTCGGCCGGCGCCCCGGGCGACCCCGACGGCGGCGACTCCCGCTGCACCGCCCCCTGCCGCGGCGACCGCACGGCCCGCCCCGAAGCCGGCTGCGAAGCCCTCCCCGAAGCCGGCCCCCGAGCCCGTCGCGACCCCGGCGCCCGAGGAGACCACCGACGCCTTCACGGTGCGCGCCGCGGCGAGCGCGTCGCGGGAGCCCGCGGCGGCGCCCACCCCCTCCGGTTTCGCCTCGGCGCTGTCGTTCGGCCCGTCGCGGCCGGCGCCCGGCGCCCGGCCCGTGCCGCCGCGCGTCCCCGCGGCCCAGGACGCCGAGGACGACGAGCCGTCGGCCTCGACCTCCATCGCCTCGCTCGACGACCTGCGGCGCGTCCGGGCCGAGGCGGCGGCGGCCGCCGCCCTCGCCGAGGCCACCCCCGCCCCCCGAGCGCCGTCGCCCGTCTCGGGCCCGCTCCCGGTCACCCGGAGCCGGCACGCCGCCACGGGCGACGTCCCGGTGCCGCGCCCGGCCCGGCACCGGTCGACCGACGAGGACTCCGACGGCTCCCGGCGGCACCGTGCCGAGCCGCCGTCGGGACGTCACGCGAGCGGCGAGGTCCCCGTGGCTCCGAGGCGCGCCGCCACCGGCCGGTAGCCTCGTCGGTGTCCGATCCGTCCCCTTCCGTGAGGAACGCCGATGACGCGGCCCGACGAGCGCAGCGACCCCACCGAGGGCGTCTCCGAGCCCTCGACGCCCACCCCGCACCGGCGCTGGGTGCGGGTGGCGACGGTGATCATCCTCGCCGTGTTCGTCCTGTCGATCCTGGTCGGCTCGCTGCTGGCGTAGTCGGCCCGCCGCGGGCCACGATGCCCGTGTGGACGCCGACGAGCTGATCGACGGGCTGCGGGCCGTGTGCGTCGCCCTGCCCGAGGTCACGGAGAAGATCAGTCACGGGACGCCGAGCTGGTTCGTGCGCAAGATGTTCGCCAGCTACGTCGGCCGCCACCACGGCGACGAGTACCTCTGCCTCTGGGTCGCCGCCCCCGAGGGCGCGCAGGAGGAGATGGTCACGGCGGAGCCCGACCGGTTCTTCGTCCCGCCCTACGTCGGTCACCGCGGCTGGCTCGGGCTGCGGCTCGACATCGAGGCGCAGGGGCCGGACTGGGGCGAGGTCCGCGAGGTGGTCACCGACGCGTACCGGCAGGTGGCGCCCCGGCGGCTCGCGGCCCTCCTGGGATGAACCCACCTTGACCTGGACCCCCTTGACCTGGACCCCCTTGACCTGGACCAAGGTCGAGGTCCCAGGCTGCACGCCATGAGCACGGACCTGCCGCCCCTGCCCGACGACTGGTCGCGCGCCCTCGCGATCGCGGCCCACCCGGACGACCTGGAGTACGGCACGAACGCCGCCGTCGCGGCCTGGACCGCCGCCGGGCGCTCGGTGTCGTACGTGCTCGCCACCCGCGGCGAGGCGGGCATCGTCGGCACGCCGCCGGAGGTCGCCGGCCCTCTGCGCGAGGCCGAGGAGCGGGCGAGCGCCGCAGCGGTCGGGGTGCACGACGTCCGGTTCCTCGGCCATCGCGACGGCGTGGTCACCGAGGGGCTCGACCTGCGACGCGACCTCGCCCGCGAGATCCGGAGGGCCCGCCCGCAGCTGGTGATCGTCAGCAATCACCGCGACACCTTCGGCCCCGGCACGTGGAACAGCGCCGACCACCGCGCGGTCGGCCGGGCGACCCTCGACGCCGTGGGGGACGCCGGCAACGAGTGGGTCTTCCGCGAGCTGATCGATGAGGGCTTCGAGACATGGTCCGGCGTCCGCCACGTCGTCGTCGCCCACTCCCCGCAGCCCACGCACGCCGTGGACGTCACCGGGTGGCGCGACGTCGCGATCGCGTCGCTGGCCGAGCACCGCGCCTACCTGGCGGCCCTGGACCCGCGGCCGGTCGTCGAGCAGGCCCGCGAGGTCGTCCTGATGACCACCGGCGGCGAGGACGGGCCGGCGCGGGTGCCGTTCGAGGTGTTCGGCTGACCCCTGCCCGGACGGGGCTCAGCCGGGGAAGAGCGGGGCCGGCGGGTCGTCGCGGCGCCCGTCGGACGGGGGCGTCGCCGGGCGAGTGGGGGCGGGCGTCGTCGCCGCGGGCGCGGCGAGGGCGGGCAGGACGCCGAGCGCGTGCCCGGTCGCGGTGGCGCCGCCGGCCAGGAGCGCGTCGGGGCCGGTCAGCGGGGCGAGCCAGGGGTCCGGGGCGCACACCCCGTGCCCGGCGAACGCGGACCGGACGTCGACGAACCGCATCCCGGCCGCGGCCACGCGGCCGGCGAGCGCGGTGTCCAGGCGCGTGACGGCGTCGTCGAGACGGGCGGCCCGGGTCGCGTCGGCGGGGCCGCTGGGGCACGCCCGTCCCTCGGCGAGCAGGGGGTAGCCCGTGACGGTGACCGCAGCGCGCGGTGCCCGCTTCCGGATGTCGGCGAGCGACGCGTCGAGCGCGCGCGGCAGCGTGGTGAGCGCGCGATCGAAGCGGGTCATCGCGTCGTCGCAGCGTGCCGCGGTGCCCGTCGCCGAGCAGGCGGACGCCAGCGCGCCGAGGCCCGTCGCGTCGGCGCCGACGGTGGCCGTCACGACCTCGGTCGCCGGGCCGAGCGACGTGAACTGGCCGTTCCCGCCGCCCCTCGCGGACGCGCATGCCCGCGAGGTCCACGAGGTCTCGCCGGCGGCCCGGGCGACCACCGCGGGGTAGGCGCGCGGGCTGCGCCGGCACGTCCCGGACGCCGCCTCGACCTCGCCGGCAGCGGTCCCGGCGGCCCAGGAGTCGCCGAGCGCGACCCGTCGCGTCCCGTCGCCGCCGCTCGCGGGGGAGCCGGCCGGCGCTCCGGCCGCGGACGTGGACCCGAGGACGAGCGCGGCCCCGACGAGCGCCGCCACCACCACCGATCGACAGACCCCCCGATCGACAACCATGGCCGCACCCCCGACACGTCGTCCCACCCCGATGACGCCGCCGAGTGTCGGTCTCGACGCCCACAGGAGGGAGGTCTGTCACGCCATCGAGCATCGACGACCACCCGATGGGGACTCCGGAGCTCAGGCGGAGCGGGCGTGGGGGGGATCGGCGACCGCGTCGACGTACCAGTCGAGGAACCCCTCGACCGAGGCCTCGACCACCGGGGAGAGCGGCCCGGGACGGTAGCCCCGCGACGCGATGCCGGCGTAGTTCGCCTCGCAGAGCGCCCAGTCCTGCTCGGAGGTCGCCCGCCACACGGCGGTCATCGCGTCCTCGTCGACGGTCGCGTCGCGGGCGACGAGGAAGCAGAGCTCGACGTCCGTGGTGCCGGCGTCGATCGGCGTCAGGCGCGTGGTCACCGCGTAGTCGCCGTTGGCGTGGGCCCAGAGGTTGGGCAGCGACACCACGCGCAGGCTGCCGACGTCGGGGTCGGTGAGCCGGCCCATGGGCGGGGCGAGCGGGCGGCCGTCGAGGGTCTCGGAGACGAAGCCGTCGCGCAGGGGCAGGCGCGCGACGCGGTACCAGGCGCCGTCGGGGAAGTTGACGTCCTCGCCGGGCAGGCCCTGCGCGCTCCAGCGGGCGCGGGCGGCGGCGAGGGCGCGGTCGTAGCGGGGGTTGGTGCGCACGTCGCCGTTCATGCCGACGTCGAAGTTCGACAGCGAGAACTCGGGGTGGCTGCCCGCGCAGTGGTAGCACTCGCGGTTGTTCTCCACGAGCGTCTTCCAGTTCGCGGCCACGCGGTAGTGCTGGCGTACGGCCACCCGCGCGTCGGCGAGCCCGTGCGGACCGAGCCGCGGCTCGAGGGCGGCGGCGAAGGCGCCGAAGTCCGGGGGCTCGTCGGCGAGGCAGACGAACACCAGGCCGGCGACCTCGCGGACCGCGACCGGGGCGAGCCGGTGGGACGCGGTGGCGAAGCAGTCGCCCATCAGCCGGGCCGCGCGCAGCGAGCCGTCGAGGGCGTAGACCCACTGGTGGTAGGGGCAGACGAACGCCTTGACCTGGCCGCGGGGCTCCGAGGTCACCCGGGAGCCGCGGTGGGCGCAGACGTCGTGGTGGGCGTGCAGGACGCCGTCCTCGCCGCGGACGACGATCACGCGGTCGCGGCCGACCTCGACGGTGAGGTAGCGGCCGGTGGCGTCGAGCTCGCCGGTGTGCCCGGCGAAGAGCCAGTGCGCGGCGAAGACGCGGTCGAGGTCGGCGGCGAAGACGTCCGCGTCGGTGTAGGCCGCCTGCGGCAGCGACCACCCGGGGGACCGCTTGACGAGGTCAGACATGGAAGGTTCGCCCCCAGGCCGGGTCGGTCAGGGCGGGGCGGTCGAGACCGAACGCGCCGATGGGGTGCCGCGTGCCGCCCGTCGTCGCGAGGTCGGCGAGGATCTTGCCGATCAGCGACGCGAACTTGAACGCGTGCCCCGCGCCGACCCCGACGCTGACCCGGGGCTCGCCCGGCACGGTGTCGATCACGTAGTGCTGGTCGGGCGGGATCGTGTACAGGCAGGTCTTCGTGTAGAGCTCGGGGCCGCCGAAGCCGGGCAGGTGCTCGGCGAGGAACGCCTCCTGGCGCTTCTGGCGCAGCGGGTCCGGCTCGAACGTGCGGGAGTCGGCAGTGACCTCGTGGCCGCCCATGTGCTGGCCCAGCTTCGTGGCGACCTCGCCGTAGACGGGGAAGCCGTAGAAGTTGTCGGCGCCGTGCCACATGAACACCGGGAACCGCGCGGGCGAGAAGTCGAGCAGGTTCGGCGTCGCGTAGTACGTCACCTGCTCCTGCAGTACGGTCAGCGGGATCTCGACCAGGCCGTCGAGGACCTCGTTGGTGCGCGCGTCGGCGGTGACGACGACGTGCTCGGCGCGGACCACCTCGTCGTCGAGCACGACCTCGACGCCGTCGCGGGTGGGGTGCAGGGCGCGCACGGGGGAGTGCTCGCGGATCTCCGCACCGTGCCCGCGGGCCAGCGCGATGTGGGTGGCGTTGGCCCGGGCCGCGTCGACGATGCCGGTACGCCGCTGGTACATCGCCTGCTCGGTGCCGGCGAGGTGGAACTGCGGCCAGCGCGCCTCGATGCCGCGCGCGTCGAGGAGGTCGAAGTCGACGCCGTGCCGGTCGGCCACCGCGGCGTACCCGCCGAGGTTGCGACCGCCGGTGTCGAGCCCGGAGCGCGCCTCGACGTCCTCGATGACGAGCCCGCCGGTCTCGGTCACGAGCGTCTGGTCGGAGACGCGCTCGACGTCGCGCCAGGCGGCGTAGGCGGCGGGGGCGAGGACGGCGTAGGCGTCCTGGTGCTGGGCGTAACGGATGATCCGCGAGTGGTCCTGGCTCGCGCCGTGGTCGTGCCCGAGGCCGTGCCGCTCGAGGGCGAGGACGCGACCCCCGGCGGCCCGGGAGAGCCAGTAGGTGGCGGCGGAGCCGAGGCCGCCGCAGCCGATGACGACGAGGCGGCGGTCGGGCCGGGTTCGTGAGCTGTGCACGGTGATCACTCCGGGTCGGTTCTCGGATGTGTCCCCAGCGTCACCGCTCACCCGGTCCCGTGGCGGGGATCCGCGATCACCCCTGCCACTGCTGTCATCAGGGCGGACTTATGCCGCTCGCGCGGGGCAGTATCAAGGTCATGGACGTCGAGCTCCGGCAGCTGCGGGTGTTCCTCACCGTGGCCTCCGATCTGCACTTCAGCCGCGCGGCCCGGCGCCTGCACGTCAGCCAGCCCGCGCTCTCGCAGCAGATCCGCGCGCTGGAGAAGACCCTCGGCGCCGCGCTCTTCGACCGCTCCAGCCGCGCCACCGAGCTGACCCCGGCCGGGCGGGTGCTGCTCGACGCGGCGCCGCGCGTGCTGTTCGAGGCCGAGCGGGCGCAGTCGCTGGTCACGCAGGCGGCGAACGGGGCGGTGGGGCTGCTGGTCGTCGGGTCGGTCGGCACCGCGCTGGCCTCGATCACGCCGCGGATCCTGCGGGCGATGCGGACGTCGTTCCCCGACCTCCAGCTCGAGGTCTCCCAGCAGGACACCGCCGCGCAGATCGTCGCCCTCGCCGACGGTCGTCTCGACGTGGGGCTGGTGCGCGCCGCGTCGCCGACCGCGGCCGTGGAGGTCGAGCACCTCGTCTCGGAGCCCCTGGTGTCGGCGCTGCCCGGGGACCACCCGCTGGCCGAGCAGGACGAGATCGACCCGGCCCTGCTGGCGGACGAGCCGTTCGTGCTGTGGCCACGCTCGCTGGGCACGGCGTTCTTCGACATCATCACGAGCTACTGCCGCGAGCACGGCTTCAGCCCGCGCATCGTCGCCGAGGGCGCCGACATCGAGACCCAGCTCGGCCTCGTCGCCGCGGGGCTCGGGGTGTCGCTGCAGCCCGCGTACTACGCGAACCTGCGGCCGCCGGGCGTGGTGTTCCGCCCGCTCTCGGGGCCGGTGCCGATGGTCGCGCTGCAGGTCGCCTGGCGCCGCGCCGACCGCTCGCCTGCCGTCGCCCACTTCGTCGAGGTGGCGCGCAGCCTGGGTACGTGAGCGATGTTCCCGGCTATAGCCGGGAACATCGCTCACGGGTCACCAGGGCACGTGCTCGCCGTCCTGGAGGAACGAGCCGGAGGGGGCGGCGCCGGGGGAGCGGACGACGTCGACGATCCCGGCCGCGCCCTCGGCGACCGGCCGCCCGCACGAGCCGCCCATGTCGGTGGCGGTCCAGCCCGGGGACACCGCGTGCACGGCGATGCCGTCGCGGGCCAGGGCGTCGGCGAACACGCGGGTCAGCGCGTTGATGCCGGCCTTCGAGACGCTGTAGGCGGGCGAGTGCGCGCCCATGCGCGCCAGCGAGCCGAGCCCGCTGGTCACGTTGACGATCACCGCGTCGTCCCCGGCGCGCAGGAGCGGCACGAAGGCCTGCGTGAGGCGCCAGGGCGCGAGGACGTTGGTGCGCCAGGCGCCGTCGGCGACGTCGAGGTCCTCGGTGACGGGGTCGGCACCGGGGTCGAAGTGCACCGCCGCGTTGTTCACCAGCGCGTCGAGGCGTCCGTGGCGGCGGCCGACCGCCTCGACCGCGACCTGCACGGACTCCGGGTCGGTGACGTCGAGGTGCAGCGGCCAGGCCCGCTCGCCCAGCCGCTCCGCCACCGCGGCGCCGGCCTCGGCGTCGCGCGCCCCGACCACCACGAGGTGCCCGGCGTCGACCAGCTGGCGGGCGATCTCCACGCCCAGCCCCCGGCCCGCGCCGGTGACCAGGACGACCCGCTCGGTGCTCTCGCTCATGGCGCTCGTGTGCCTCGCAGCGTCCGCAGCCAAACCGGCAGCACACTCCCACTTGGCGTACGGTCCGACGATGAGCACGAGCACCGACGGGGCTCCTCCGCTTCCCCGCCACATGCAGCGCGACCGGTTCGCGCCGGTGCCGGAGACGCAGGCGACGCGCGACGAGCCGGGGCTGACCGCGATCCGGACGGGGTTCGGGACCCCGGCCCGTCTCGTCACGCGCTACGCCGACGTGCGCGAGGTGCTCGGCGACGCCGAGCGCTTCACCAACACCGGCCTGCCCCGCCTGCCGATGCCCGAGGACGGGATCGACCCGCGCGCCGGGAACCTGCTCGCCACCGACCCGCCCGAGCACACGCGGCTGCGCCGGCTGCTCACCGGCGAGTTCACCGTCAAGCGCATCCGACGTCTCGAGCCGCGCATCGTCGAGATCGTCGACGACCACCTCGACGCGATGGCCGCCGCCGGCCCGCCCGCCGACCTCGTGAGCGCGTTCGCGCTGCCGGTGCCGAGCCTGGTCATCTGCGAGCTGCTCGGCGTCCCGTACGACGACCGCGCCGAGTTCCAGGGCCGCGCGGCCCGCCAGGTCGACCTCAGCCTGCCGCTGGAGGAACGCGGGCGGGTGGCTGCCGAGTCGCGCACCTACATGGGCGAGCTCGTCGACCGTGCGCGGACCGACCCCGGGGACGACATGCTCGGCATGCTCGTGCGCGAGCACGGCGACGACCTCGCGCGCTCGGAGCTGATCGGCATCGCGTCCCTGCTGCTCATCGCCGGGCACGAGACGACCGCGAACATGCTCGGGCTCGGCACCCTCGCCCTGCTGCGCGCGCCGGAGCAGCTCGCCCTCGTGCGCGACCGGCCGGGCGCCGTCGCCCCGGCGATCGAGGAGCTGCTGCGCTTCCTGTCGGTGGTGCACTCCGGGATCCCGCGCACCGTCCGGCACGACACGACGGTCGGCGACGTGCCGGTGGCCGCGGGCGAGGTCCTCGTGCTGTCGCTGCCCGCCGCCAACCGCGACCCCGCGGCGGTCGAGCACCCCGACGACCTCGACGTCACCCGCACGATCGCCCCGCACGTGGCGTTCGGGCACGGCGTGCACCACTGCCTGGGCGCGCCCCTGGCCCGCGCCGAGATGGCCGTGGCGTTCCCCGCGCTGTTCCGGCGCTTCCCGACGCTCGCACCGGGCATCCCGTTCGAGGAGATCGAGTTCCGCTCGGCCACCATCGTGCACGGACTGCGCGCGCTGCCCGTCACCTGGTGACCCACCACCACCGAGGGAGAACCCATGCACATCCAGGCCGACCGTGAGGCGTGCATCGGCGCGGGCAACTGCGTGCTCGCCGCCGAGGACGTCTTCGACCAGGACGACGACGCCGTCGTCCTGGTGCTCGAGGAGGAGCCGTCGGCGGACCAGGTCGGCGAGGTCCGCAACGCCGTCGCCCAGTGCCCGTCGGGCGCGCTGAAGCTCGTCGACGACTGATCGCGGGCGATACGGTGTCGCCGATGTCCGCGCCGCCCGATCCGCTGATCCGCGTGGATCGGCCCCTGCGCGCCGACGCGGCGCGCAACCACGCCGCGATCCTCGCCGCCGCCCGGACGGCCATCGAGGTCGGCGGTCCGGACGTGGCGCTCGAGGAGGTCGCGCGGCGGGCGGGTGTGGCGCCGTCGACGCTCTACCGCCGCTTCGCCGGACGGGACGAGCTCGTGGCCGCGGTGCTCGAGGACTACGTCGCCGGGTTCGTCGAGCCCCTGCTCGCCCGCGCCGCCGAGGTCGCCGACCCGTGGGCGGCGCTGGTCGGGGTGCTCGAGGGTCTGGTCGACGGGGTCACCCGCCACCGCGCGCTGCTCGCGGCCGCCAAGGCCACCGGCGCGTTCACCCCCGAGCTCGCCGCCCGCACGCTGGCCCCGCTCGGCGAGCTGCTGGGCCGCGGGCAGGCCGCGGGTGTGGTGCGCGACGACCTCGTGCCCGAGGACCTGCCGACCGTCGTGCACATGGCCGTCGTCACCGCCGAGGCCGGCGAGGGCCGCTGGCCCCGCTACCTCGGCCTCCTGCTGGACGGGATGCGCGTGCCGCGCACGTGAGTGGAACGGGGCGCCATGACGACCCGGATCCCTCACGTGGCGAAGCCCTAGCCTGTCGCCCGTGATCAGGGGATGGACGGTCCACGGTGACGGGCGGGCGCCCGCGCCCGGCGAGGTGGTGCGGCCGGAGGAGCGGCTGTCGTGGGGGCGCACGGTCGGCCTCGGCGCGCAGCACGTCCTGGCCATGTTCGGGGCGACGTTCGTCTTCCCCGTGCTCATGGGGCTCGACCCCAACCTCGCGATCCTGCTCTCGGGGCTCGCGACGATCCTGTTCCTGCTGATGACCCGCGGGCGGGTACCGAGCTACCTCGGGACGAGCGCCTCGTTCGTCGGCGTCGTCGCCGCGGTGCGCGCGGACGGGGGCACCAGCGCCGAGGTGACCGGGGCGATCGCGGTGTGCGGCGTCGTCGTCGCCCTCGTCGGGCTGGCCGTGCACCTCGGCGGCGCGCGGACGGTGTCGGCGATCCTGCCGCCCGCCGTCACCGGCGCGGTGGTCATGCTCATCGGCTTCAACCTGGCCCCGGTCGTCGCCGGCACGTACTGGCCGCAGGACGAGCTCGTCGCGCTGATCACCATGCTCGTCGTGATGATCACGGCGGTGGCCGGGCGAGGCATGGTCGGGCGGCTCGGCGTACTGGTCGGCCTCGTCGTCGGGTTCGCCCTGTCGCTCCTGCTCGACGCGGTGCTCGGGCCGATCACCGGGCCCGACGCGTCCGGTGTCGTCTCCACCCACCCGCGCGTCGATCTCTCCGGCGTCGCCGACGCGTCCTGGATCGGGCTGCCGCTCGGCACGCCCGAGGCGCCCGGGCTGCACCTGCCCGCGTTCAGCGCCTCGGCGATCCTGCTGATCGTCCCGGTGGCCATCGCGCTGATCGCGGAGAACACCGGCCACGTCAAGGCCGTCGCGAGCATGACCCGCGAGGACCTCGACCCCTACCTCGGCCGGGCGCTCGCCGCGGACGGCATCGCGACGGCCGTCGCCGGCGGGGTCGGCGGCTCGCCGACCACCACCTACGCCGAGAACATCGGCGTCATGGCCGCGACCCGCGTCTACTCCACCGCCGCCTACTGGGTCGCCGCGTTCGTCGCGATCGCGATCGGGTTCTGCCCCAAGTTCGGGGCCGTCGTCGCGGCGACGCCCGGCGGGGTGCTCGGCGGCATCACCGTGCTGCTCTACGGGATGATCGGCCTGCTCGGCGCGCGTATCTGGGTGGAGAACAAGGTCGACTTCGCCCGCCCGGAGGTCCTCGTGCCGCTCGCGGCCGGGATCGTCATCGGCATCGGGGACGTCGCGCTGACCATCGGTGGCGGGTCGTTGTCGGGGATCGCTCTGGGCACGATCGTCGTCGTCGTGGGCTACCACCTGCTGCGCCGCCTGGCCCCGGGCCGCGCCGACGAGGCCGAGCCCTGGAGCGCGCCCGGCCCGGTGGAGGAGTCGCCGTCCGACGAGGGTCGCCCGCGCAGCTGAGCGTCGGGGACGATCGACGGGGCGGGCCCCGGTGGCGGTTCCAGCGCCACCGGGACCCGCCCCGGTTCGTCGCTGCCCGTCCCGCTCCCCCGAGCGGGGGAACGGCAGCGGACGCCTGGACGTCGAGCTAGACCAGGCCGTCCACGACGTCGCCGACGGCGTCGCTCCCCAGCACGCTGCCGACGGCGCCGTTGACGCCGCCCACGAGGCCGTCGACGCCCTCGGCGAGCTCGCCGCCGGCGCCGACGAGGCCGCCGACGAGGCCCTTGTGGTCGCTCCGGGTGGAGTGCCCTTCGTCCCCGTGGGCGTGCGACTCGCTCGCGCTCGCCACGCCGGACAGGGCGAGGCTGCCGGCGCCGGCCAGGGCTATCGCGGCGACGAGGCGCTGCAGTCGGGTCATGGTGGATCCCCTCTCGAGATCGGTCACCGCGGTGGTCGCGGCACGACAGGAGTCTCCCGAGCTGGTGAGCGAGAATTCATCGAGATTGCGTTCACTGAACGATGGTTCAGTTAGACGATCAGCCCTCGGATCACGGCCGAACGGACGCGGCGCGCGTGCCGATCGGCGTCACGAGGCGGTCGACGGAGTGATGCGCCGCTCGTTGGAGTGACACTGCACGCGTGTCGTTCGCGGTCTGTGACATCCCCTTCTCGGAGCGGTCAGGGAGAGGTCAGGCGGGGTCCGTCGCGACCACGACCTTGCCGAGGACGTGCCCGTCCTCGACGCGCGCGAGCGCCTCGCCCGTCCGTGCGAACGGCAGCACCGTGCGCACCCAGGGGTCGAGATCGCCGCTCGCCACCAGCGCGGCGAGGGCGTCGAGCACGGCCGTGCTGCGGTCGCGGGGGACGTCGCCGCCCCCGAGCTCGGCGACCAGCGGCTTGTCGGCCACCGAGGCCAGCCGCGCGGGGTTGACCAGCGGGGCGACGGCGCGCAGGGCATCTCCGCCGACGAGGTCGAACACGCCGTCGACGCCGTCGGGGGCGACCGCGCGGACGCGGTCGGCGACGCCCTCGCCGCCCGTCACGGGCAGCGCGCCGAGCTCCGTCAGCAGGTCCCGCTTGCCGGCGCTCGCGGTGCCGACCACCCGCAGGCCGCGTGCCCGCGCGAGCTGGACGGTCGGGATGCCGACGCCGCCGCCCGCGCCGTTGACGAGCAGCGTGGCGCCCACGGGCAGCGCGAGGGTGGTGAGCGCGTCGTAGGCGGTGCCGGCGGCCACCGGGAGCGCCGCGGCGTCCTCCGGTGACACCGTCGACGGCCGGTGGGCGGCGAACGAGGCGGTGACGAGGGCCTGCTCGGCCCAGCCGCCGACCATCCCGGGGCAGCCGCCGAAGACCTCGTCGCCGACCGCGAACCCGCCGACGCCCTCACCGACCGCCGTGACCGTGCCGGCGACCTCCCGCCCGAGCACTGCGGGCCCGGTGGTGCCGTACTCGCCGCGGCGCATCCGGAAGTCGCCCGGGTTCACCCCGGCGGCCCGGACGCGCACCAGCAGCTCGCCCGGTCCGGGGTCGGGCACCGGGACGTCGAGGAACGCCTCCTGGTCAGGACCACCGACACCGAGGAATCCGTAGGCGCGCACGACCCCGTTCTACTCGGTGTCGCGCCTCCGGCGGGCGAGCACCGGGACGGCCAGGGCGGTCACGGCGGCGCCCGCCAGGCAGAGCCCGGAGACTGCGAGCAGGTAGGCCGCGAGCCACGCGTGCTTGAACACCTCGAAGTAGCCGTCGCCCGCGACCGCCACCACGATCAGCGCGAGCCCCGTGCCGGCCGCCAAGCCGGCGGCGAGCGACCAGCGCCCCGCCCGGCCTTGCCACCGGGCGGTAGCGGCGGCCGCGAGCGCGACCAGGACGAGCGCGCTGGGCAGCCACGGAGGCCGGCGGGTGTTCTCGAGGACCTGGGCAAGGTCGGGTTGGCGGGCCCCCGACCAGCCCGGATGGCCCGAGGGCGCCGAGAGCTTCGACGGCGACGCCGGGACTGAGTCGAGGTAGGTCAGGTCGGCGAGCGTCGTGGCCTGCAGGCCGACGCCGACGGCGCGTGCGGCGGCGGCCGGGTGCTCGGCGAGCAGGAGGAGGGCCGCGGCGCGAGTCTCGTCGGGCCGCTGGACGATCGCGCCCTCCCACCAGGCGACGCCGTCGGGGCGCGGCGGGCCGTTGAAGTAACCGTCGCCCGTGAGCGCGACCGCTTCCGGGGGCAGCCCGAGGTCGCCCGCAGCGGAGGGCCCGAGCTCGAGGAGGACCATCGTGAACACCAGGTCGTGCGCGTTCACCGAGTCGTAGAACTGCTGCTGGCGGTCCACCGCGGAGATCACCGGGTACGCGGCGAGGAGCACGGTCGCGAGCGCCAGCGCGGGGCCCGCACGCCGGGGATGGCGGGTACCGAGGGCCGTGGCGGCGCAGACCACCACCGCCAGCGCGAGGAGGGGGATGTACGCGACCTTCGCCGTCGTCGCGACGAGCCCGCCGGCCGCCAACAGGACGAGGGCGACGATCCGCTCGGCGCGGTGCTCGCGGCGGGTGACGAGGACGGCCGCGACGCCCACGCCGACCGTGACCGCACCCAGCAGCCCGGCCGGCTCGCTGTAGGTGGAGACGAAGAAGCGCGGGAACGTAGCGCCCGCCAGCGGGAGAACGGGCACGGCGACGGCCAGTGCCTGCCGGCGGCCCGCTGCACTCGCCGCCCACGCGCCGAGACCGACGGCGAGGCCGACGAGCAGGGCGTAGGTCCAGCCCAGCACGGTCGGCGACCAGGTCCCGGAGCTCAGCCACGTCGTCGCGCGGGCGATCACCAGCGCCGAGGACGGCACCGGGTCCGAGCAGGTCGGCGGGCCAACCCCGTAGCTCCGGACCCATCCGTCCTGCCAGCTCGCGAACTTGTCGAGGGTGTCGGGGGACAGGCCGGCACCGCAGTAGAGGCGGTAGCCGTCGCCGTTGTCCTCAACGCCCAGCGGGCTGCCCGTAGGCAGGCGTACGGCGAGGACCACGAGCAGCGCTGCGGCGAGCCCGGCCACGACGGCCAGCGACGTGCGGCGCGGCGGGGGTGGTGCGGCGGCCGGGCCGGGCACCGAGGGGGTGTCGGTCGCGTCCGCCGTGCCGGTGGCCATCGACGCCATGATGCCGGAGTGCCGCGTCTCAGCCGGAGCGGGCGTCGTACAGGTCCATCAGCAGCGCGATCTCGGCGCCGTGGTGGAGCAGCTCGCGGTTGATGTGCAGCACGAGCGTCGCGATCGGCTCCTCGGCGAACGGGCCCTCGATGGGTCCGCACGGCTCGGCCAGCCCGGCCTCCCCGAGCCCGCGCACCCCCGACGTCCACGCGGCGTAGGCCTCGTCGAGCTGCGCGACGGCCTCCTGCGCGGTGGCCGCGTACCGGTGGGTGAAGTAGTCGACGGGCGGGCCACCGAAGTGGCCGGCGACCCGCATCGCGAGCACGCCGACGATGATGTGGCCGAGCCGCCAGGCGATGGTCGTGACCGGCGACGGCTCGGGGGCCGGGAACTCGAAGTCGATCACGAGGTCGCCCGTGCCGGCGGCCATGGCAGTGGTGGCCTCCGCGCGGGGCCGCACGTTCCAGGCGCCGGGCGCGGGCTCCCAGAAGTACTGCTCGTCGGTGAGCCCGTCCAGGCGCGCCCGCCACTGGTACGCCCAGAGCCAGTCGACCTGCTCGCGCAGCAGCGCGTTCCACTCCAGTGCCATCGGACCCTCCCCGCGGTCGGCACCCCGCACGCTAGGAGACGACCCCGACAGCCCGGGCGTCAGCCCGCGTCGCCCACCCGGACCGCGAGGGCCACGACGTCGTCCTCGCCGGGCGAGAGCTCGGCGACGAGCCGCTCGGGCATCGTCGCGACGTCGTCGTCGCGCATCCGGTGCAGGGCGTCGAGCAGGCGGGCGGACCCGACGTCGAGGTCCTCGCCGCGGCGCTCGATGAGCCCGTCGGTGTGGAGGACCACCAGCGAGCCCGCCGGGACGGCGACGCAGTCGTCCACACGGTGGCTGGGGAGCAGGTGGGGGAACCCGAACATCGGGTCGGGCCCGCCGAGCGCCTCCGGGACGCCCCCGGGCACGACCAGCACCGGCGGCGGGTGACCGGCGTTGCTCCACGCCATCGACCACGTGCCGTCGGACTCGCGTCGCAGGTGGGCGACCACGAGCGTCCCGCGCGCCCGGGGACCGACGGCGGCGTTCGCGTCCTCGAAGGCGGCGACGACGACCGACGGCGGCTCGCCGCGCCGGTCCCACGCGGCCTGGCGCAGCATCGAGCGCACCTGGCCCATCTCGGTGGCCGCCGAGAGGCTGTGCCCGGCGATGTCGCCGACGGACAGGACGACGTCGGTGGCGGTCCCCGAGGTCGCGGGCAGGCGGGTGACGTCGTACCAGTCGCCGCCGACGTCCTCGCGGCTGTCGGCCGGCGCGTAGTGCGCCGACATCGCGAGGCCCTCGATCCGCGGCAGCGTCGAGAGCATCGCCCGCTGCAGCACGTGGTTCACGGTCGTGCGGTGCTGCAGCTGCTCGCGCAGGCGGACGTCGAGCTCGTCGCGCCGCCGGCGCTCGCGGTCGGCGTCCACGGTGGCCAGGCGCAGCCGCAGGGCGACGGAGCACATGCGGGCGAGGTCCTCGAGCGCGTCGAGCTGTCCCGGATCCCACCGGCGCGACACGACGTCGACGGCGCACAGCGAGCCGAGGACGTTGCCCGCGCCGTCGGTCAGCGGCATCCCGGCGTAGGCGATCACGCCGAGGTCGCGGATCGCGGGGTTGTCCGCGACGAGCTCGTGCTCGCGGGCGTCCTCCACCACCAGCGGCTGCGCCGTCATCACGACGTGCTTGCAGAACGAGTGGGTCAGCGGGGTGCGGCGGCCCTCGGCGAGGTCCGGCGGGAGCCCGGCCGCTCCCGGGAAGACCTGCTCGTCGGGCGTCACCAGGGTGACGAGGCCGATGGGCACCCCGAGCCAGCGCCGGACCCGGCCCGCGAACAGCTCCATGTCGGGGTCCGGGGCCGCCGAGAGACCCGCGTCGGCGAGGGCCTCGAGCCGGGCGGGGTCGGCGAGGTCGCTGCAATCGAGCGCACCGAGGTCGTCCACGACGGCCGTCCCTGCCGATCGGGAGGTGCTCATGAGATCGGCTCCTGTCCCGTCGCCCGGTCACCGAGCGTACGGGACCTGGGAAATCGCCCGGCTTCTCGACCAGGTGGCCTGCGCCCGTTCGCGTCCCGGTCAGTGACCGGGCAGGAAGAGGCAGAACGGGTGACCGTGGGGGTCGCGCATGACGACCACCCCGTCCGCCGGTTGGTGCTCCTCGCGGGTGGCGCCCAGCGACTCGGCGCGCGCGACCTCGTGCTCGAGGTCGTCGACGAGCAGGTCCAGGTGCGCCTGCATCTGCTGCGTGCCCGCCCGCGGCGGCCAGGTGGGCGCGACGTGGTCGGGCTCGAGCTGGAAGCTCAGCCCCGGGCGCTCCTGCTCGGGCGCGCGGAGGCGCAGGAACGTGGGGTCGCCGCCCTCGACGGTCGTCCAGCCCAGGAGCTCGCGGTAGAACGCGGCGAGCCGCGCCGGGTCCGGTGTGCCCAGGACGAACGCTCCGAGACCGATCACGGGGCCATGGTCGCGCGGGGATCAGGGCGGGCGCGGGGCGGGCCGAGCTCACGCGTTCGCGGTGGCCGTCCTCGTCCCGCGGCGCCCGGCCCACGGGCGCTGTCGCGTCCTCGTGCCGACCGGGCTGCGCGCCACGGGGACAGTCTCCGTCGCGCCCGGCGGACCCGCGAGTTCATCCCGAGATGGACTCGGCCGCTCTCGTGATCGACGTCAGCGCGTGCCCGATGACGGGTTGTGCGGCGCCGCCCGCGCGGGTCACGGCCACGATCCGCCGTACGGGGGCCGCCGTCCCGCTCAGGCGCAGACGCACCACGTCGGTGTCGGGGTGCACCGGGGCCAGCCGGGGGAGCATGAAGATCCCGAAGCCGTGGGCGACCAGCGCCGTGCCGGTGGCCCACTCGTCGGCGTAGTGGGCGACGGTCGGGCGGAAGCCGGCGGCCTGGCACGCGGCGAGGGTGAGGCGGTGATAGGCGCTCTCGGGACGGCAGGTGATCCACGACTCGGAGGCGGCGTCCCGCAGCGTCACCTCGGACCGGGTGGTGAGGTGATGACCGACCGGGACCGCGAGGTCGATCGGGTCGTCGAGCACGGGGTGCTGCTCGAAGCGCTTGTCGGTCTCGGGCGGGACGCGGTCGTCGACCACCAGCAGCGCGAGGTCGCAGTCGCCGGCGAGCAACAGATCGATGCAGCGTGCCGGCTCCGACTCGACGACCTGGATCACCAGGGCGGGGAAGCGCTCGCGCAGCGCGGCGGCCGTGGGGACGAGGAACCTCGTCGCCGCGGTGGAGAACCCGCACAGGCCGATCGTGCCCGGCGAGTCCTCGGCGCCGGCCAGCTCCGCGCGCGCGATCTCGGCGCGGGCGTGCAACGCCTCGACGTGACGCAGGAGGACGTGTCCGGCCGCCGTGGGTTCCATGCGGCGCCCGACCTGTCGCACCAGTGCCACCCCGAGCTCGTCGGAGAGCCCGCGCAACTGCTGGGACACCGCGGACGAGGTGAAGTGCAACGCCCTGGCCGCCGCACTCACCGATCCGTGATGAGCGACGAGCTGCAGCGTCCTCAACCGCGGATCGATCATGTAGCGATGCTACGCGCTCGATGAAGAAGCGTGCGCTGGTGCTAACACCAGCGTCACCGCATCGTCGTGCTCATGACCTCCACTGCGTCCCCGCCCGCCAGCCTGGAGGCCTCGAGGAGCTCGTCCCGGGCACCGTCACGGGCCGCACGGGCATGGGCTCTCGCGCTGCTCGCCCTGGGCGCCGCCGGCGCCGGCATCCCGAGCCCGCTCTACCCCGCCTACCAGGCGCAGCTCGGCTTCAGCGACGTGACGTTGACGGCCGTCTACGCGGTCTATCCCCTGGTCAGCGTCCCCGCGGTGTACCTGCTGGGGCCGCTCGGCGACCGACTGTCCCCGCGCCGGATCATGCGCTGCGGTATCGCCATCGCCGCCGTCGGATCGATCGCCCTGGCCCTCGCGACGAGCACCACCTGGCTGATCGCCGGTCGTGTCGCCTACGGCATCGCGCTCGCCGTCATCACCGGCGCCGGGGTCGCGGTCGCGACGAGCGGCGCGGACAAGGTGCGCGCAGGCCTGGTGTCGGCGACGGTGTTCATCCTCGGCACGGCCCTGGGCCCCGTCCTCGGGGGCGCGCTCACCGGTTACGGCCCGGGTCCCGGCGTCGTGCCCTTCGGTGTGAACCTGGTGCTGCTCGTCGTCGTGTTCGTCGGGCTCCGCGGCGTGCGCGAGCCCGGGCCCTCGACCGACGACGGTGCGCCCGTCGCAGACCCCGACGGCGGACCCGGCCTGACCCGGACCGTCCGGCGTGCCCTCGTCGTCGCGGCCGTGAACGGTTTCCTCGGCTGGGCCGTGGTCGGGCTCTTCCTCGGGCTGATCTCCTCGGTCGCCGACCGCTTCCTCGGGGTGAGTGATCCGCTCGTGGCCGGAGGGCTCACCGCGACGCTCCTGGTCTGTTCGACGCTGACCGTCCCCGCCGTCACCCGACTGGGACCCCGTCGCGCTCAGCTCGTGGGCCTGGTCGCCCTGGCCGTCTCGCTCGTGGTCCTCGCGCCCGGCGTGAACTCCCTCGGCGCGGTCCTGGTGGCCTGCGTCGTCGCGGGCCTGGCCAACGGGCTGCTCTACAGCGGAGCGACCGCCATCGTCGCCACGACGGCCCCGCCACAGCGAGCCAGCGGCACGGCCGCCGCCGTCTACTCCGCCTTCTACCTGGGCGCCGGACTCCCGACCCTGCTGGTCGGACTCCTCACGATCGTGCTCCCCCTCGACGCGGCACTGTCGGCCATCGCCCTCGGGGCCCTCGCACTCACCGCGCTCATGATCGTTCTCTCGGTCGTCGACAGCCGCCGCGCGAGAGCCGACCATGAGGACACGATCGCGCTCCCCGCTCCCGTCACGTCCCCGGCGGGCGGTACCGGATTCCCTGAGCGCGCTGCATCGCCGTCATCGTCTCCTCGACCGTCAGCAACACGGTCGTCTCGTACTTGCTGAGCGCCCCGCCGCCCGAGATCGCCAGGGCGACCGCGGCCATCGACACGTTGTCCGGCGCCTCCCAGAGGTTGTAGCCGTCGTACTCGCCGAGGGCGTACCAGAAGCCGTGGAGCTTCCCGCCCGCCGCCTCGATGTACGTGCGAGCAGCCTCGCGTCGATCCTCGGGCTGCTGTGACAACCTCGCCCAGGTCTCCGGTGTGTAGCTGAACCGGGTCAGGTAGAGCGTCATGGTCGGGCCTCCGGGCTCCACGGAGTCGCCGGGCACTCCGCGAGAGTGCGAGGGACTCAGTCGCCAATCACGAAGCGTGACACGCCGGACGAGAGGCCTCAACCAGGAGACCCGAATGGAGCAGGAGGCGCCCGTACATCAGGTGTGGAGCGGGCGACGGGAATCGAACCCGCGTAGCCAGTTTGGAAGACTGGGGCTCTACCATTGAGCTACGCCCGCGGCGGGCCTGTGGCCCGTCTCCACCGTAGCGGACGCCCCGTCGCCGCCCCGACCGGTGGGATCGCCGCGGCGGCGGACCCGGAGGTTGCCCGGTGTCCCACGGTCAGGTCTTGACCGATCGACTTGACCGATCAGTAGAACGTGACCTCTTACCGATACCCCCCGGTAGCGCTCTACTCCTCGTCACCATGAGGAGACCGGCACGCAATCGGGAGAGGAGCCGGAGATGAGCACGGAGATCAGGGACACCGTCAGCATCGACGACGAGCACATCGTCCGCGGTCTGGACTAGCCGTCACGACGTTCGGTACCGGGTGCGTCGATGCGGCGACGCGCACGGCACGCGGCCGGGAGGCACCGTCGCCACCGCGGCCCGCGCCACGCCCCTAGACTCCGTCCCACGGGGTGTAGCGCAGCTTGGTAGCGCACTCGCTTTGGGAGCGAGGGGCCGTGGGTTCGAATCCCGCCACCCCGACCGTGTGCGAGCTGCCCGAGCCCGGCGGTCACCCCCTTCTGAGCGGGCCCGCCGGAGCTCCCGGGGCGATCATGCTTGCGGCGTCCGCCGACCCGCGCACACTCGACAGGTGTTCCTCGGCATCCACCACGTACAGCTCGCGATGCCCGCCGGGGAGGAGCAACGCGCGGGGCTTCTTCGTCGGCGTCCTCGGGATGACCGAGGTGGAGAAGCCGCTCGTCCTGGCGGACCGGGGAGGGGCCTGGTTCCGCGCCGGCGGGCTGGAGGTGCACCTCGGCGTCGAGGCGGACTTCCGCCCGGCCCGCAAGGCCCACCCCGGGATCGTGGTCGAGGACCTCGACGAGGTCGCCCGCCGCGTCGCGACCACCGGCCAGGACGTCAGGTGGGAGCGCGACTTCCCGGGCTACCGGCGCTTCTCCGCGCACGACCCGTTCGGCAACCGCCTGGAGTTCCTGCAGACGCTCTGACCCACGCGCCTGACCGACACGGCCGACCGGACCTTGTGGACCCGAGCCGGAGCCACCACCGTGAGGACACCGCTCGCGCCGTGGGGGGCCCGGCGTTCCCCGCATCCGTCATGGAGGTCCCGTGAGCACCCCGAGCACGCCCGTCGAGCTGACCGTCGTCGACACCACGTCCGCCCCGTGGCAGGGCTTCCCGGTGGAGTTCATCGGGGCGAACCTGGAGCACGTCCCGCTCGTGGACGACCCGGAGACCGGGATGATGGTGCTGAAGATGGTCTACCGGGCCGGCTTCACCAATCCCTGGCACAGCCACTCGTGCGCGCACGGCGTGTACGTCCTCGAGGGCGTGCTCAACACCCATCAGGGCGACTACCCGGCGGGCAGCTTCGTCTGGTTCCCCGAGGGCGGCGTCATGCAGCACGGGGCGACGCAGGACCAGGACGTCACGTTCCTGTTCATCACGAACAAGCCGTTCGACATCCACTTCGTGGGCGACGGCTCGGACCCGGACGCCCCGACGATGTAATCCGCTCGCCCGCCGGGCCCGGTCCTGGTGGGGTCGGGGCATGACCCCGAACACGACGTCCGTGCGCCACGGCGTGCGCGTCCTCGTCCTCCCCGAGACCGGCCCGGTGATCGGCGACGAGCAGAGCGCCCTCGACGTCATCGGGGACGCCTTCGGCGAGGAGGCCGAGCTCGTCGCCGTGCCGGTCGCGCGGCTCGACCCCGCCTTCACGCAGCTGGCGAGCGGGGTCGCCGGCGCGGTCGTGCAGAAGTTCGTGAACTACCGCGTGCGCCTCGTCGTGGTGGGGCCGCTGGACCACCACGGCGAGCCGTCGGGTCCCGTCGCCGACTGGGTGCGCGAGGCGAACGAGGGTCGCGAGCTGTGGTTCGTCGACGACCTCGAGGAGCTGGACCGTCGCCTCAGCGCGGCGCGTACATGATCACGCCGACCCCGGCGAGGCAGATCAGGGCGCCGAGGACGTCGTAGCGGTCGGGCCGGTAGCCGTCGAGCACCACGCCCCAGGCCAGCGACCCGGCGACGAAGACACCGCCGTACGCGGCGAGCACTCGGCCGAACGCGGCGTCGGGCTGGAAGGCGGCGACGAAGCCGTAGAGGCCGAGGGCGAGCACGCCGACCGCCGCGAACCACCACGCCCGCCCCTCGCGCAGGGCCTGCCAGACGAGCCAGGCCCCGCCGATCTCGAGGACCGCCGCGAGCAGGAAGAGCCCGATCGATCGGAGCGTCACGGCGCGGACGGTATCCAGTGCGGCGGGCGTCCGAGGTGCGCCGGGACGGTCGTCGCGGCATCGCCCCGGGCCGCGGCGAGCTGGGGGTTGGTCAGGAGCAGCGCGCCGGCGAGACGCGCGCCGCGGACGTCGGCCCCGCGCAGGTCGGCGCCGAGCAGCTCGGCGCGGTCGAGGTCGACGCCGCGCAGGTCGGCGCCCAGGAGCAGGGCACCGCGCAGCCGGGCGGCGCGCAGGTCGCGCCGGCGCAGGTCCTGGCCGACGAGGTCGGCGCCGCGCAGGTCGCGACCACGGCGCCCCGCGTGCGCCTCGGCCACCACGCCGTCGAACACCGCGCCTGCCTCGCGTCGCACGGCGCCCACGTCGACGGCTCCGAGCGCGTCGGCCTTCCCGGTGACCATCTCCTCGACACGGGCGCGCAGGTCGGCGGCCGCGCGGCCGTGGGCCGGGGAGGCGACGGCCTCGTCGAGCAGGGCGAGCACCTCGTGCAGCGGGCGCAGCACCTCGAGCGCGGCGAACATCGCGGGCTCGCGTCGGGATGCGCCGCCGAACGTCACCTCGACGACCTGCTGCCCGGCGCCGAAGCAGTCGAACGTCACGCACCCCGGGAAGCCGCGTTCGTGCAGCTGGGCGTGGATGCCGCACGCGTGGTCGGCGCGCAGGTGCGGGCAGGGCGAGCCTGCAGGCTTGTCGATCGCGAAGTCGGCCGAGGCGGCGAACGCGGGCCCGACGCAGCACAGTGCCAGGCACCGGGAGCAGTCCGCCGACCTCGGGGCAGGCCGCGCGCCGCTCACACCGTCAGCGCCGGGTGCGCTTGCGGCGCTTCGTGCCGTAGCCGGCGAGCACCTCGAAGGTCTCGAGCGCGCGCTCGATGCTGCCGCGGATCTTCTTCATCCGGCTCACTGCTCCTCTCGTGGCGGGCCCCGGCGGGGGCTGGCCTCACCACCGTGCCAGCCCGCACCGCGGGGCCGGACGCTGCGTCGAGGAGGGTCGGTGTGGTCCGAACGGTGGTATCTCCGGGCGTGTCGCCCTCCGGACGAGCGACGCGTCGCCGGGTGCGGGAGACGGGCGGTCCGCGCGTCGCGGCCGCGACGGGGACGCGGGTGAGGGGGCGTGAGATCGGCGGTCGCCGCGCGGAGATCGGCGGTGGACGTGGCCCGCCACACGCCGCGAACCGGGCGCCACGGCGCGCGGTCGGGGGTCACGTCTAGACTCGCCGCCACGCCCGGGCGGGCGCGCAAAGCAGGTACAGGCTCCGGTTCTCCGGTGCTCCTCGACCGTGAGCGGTGAGGGCGGCCTCCCGCGTCACGCCACGGACCCGACCGGTCCGTACGCCTGCCGTTCGGGCCGGACACCAGCACGATGCCCTGCCCCGAGGAGACCGACCAGTGAAGTCCACCGTCGAGCACCTGTCGCCGACGCGCGTCAAACTCGCCGTCGAGGTGCCCTTCGACGAGCTCAAGCCCAACTTCGACCGGGCCTACAAGAAGATCGCGCAGCAGGTGCGCATCCCGGGCTTCCGGCCCGGGAAGGCGCCCGCCCGCATCCTCGACCAGCGCCTCGGTCGTGGGGTCGTGCTCGAAGAGGTCGTCAACGAGGCCGTGCCCGCCAAGTACGGCGAGGCCGTCGAGGAGGCCGAGGTCCAGCCGCTGGGCCAGCCCGACATCGAGGTCACCGAGATCGGGGACGGCGACAAGCTCGCCTTCACGGCCGAGGTCGACATCCGTCCCGAGATCACGGTCCCGGACTACTCGTCCATCGCCGTGTCCGTCGACGCGGCCGAGGTCACCGACGACGACGTCGACGAGCAGCTGACGGGCCTGCAGGCGCGCTTCGGCACGCTCACCGGCGTCGAGCGGCCCGCGAAGAGCGGCGACTTCGTCGTCATCGACCTCTCCGCCACCGTCGACGGCGAGGCCGTCGAGGAGGCCCAGACCACGGGCATGTCCCACGAGGTCGGCTCCGGCCAGCTCATCGAGGGCCTCGACGAGGCGCTCGAGGGCATGAGCTCCGGCGACACGAAGCAGTTCACGACGACGCTCGTGGCCGGTGAGCACGCCGGCAAGGAGTCCGAGGTCACGGTCACCGTCTCGCAGGTCAAGGAGCGCCAGCTCCCCGAGGCCGACGACGAGTTCGCCCAGCTCGCCAGCGAGTTCGACACGCTCGACGAGCTCAAGGACGACCTGCGCACCCGCTTCGCCCGGGTGAAGAAGATGGAGCAGGGCAGCCAGGCGCGCGACCGCGTGCTCGACGCCCTCCTCGAGCAGGCCGACGTGCCGCTGCCCGAGTCCGTCGTGCAGTCCGAGGTCGACGTCCGCGCCCACGAGGCCGTGCACGAGTTCGACCACGACGAGGAGCGCCTCAACTCGTACGTCGAGTCGCAGGGTCAGACCCGCGAGGAGTTCGACACCGAGCTGCGCACCAACGCCGAGCAGGCGGTGAAGACCCAGCTGCTCCTGGACAAGATCGCCGACGAGGCGAACGTCCAGGTGGAGCAGAACGAGCTCATGGAACGCATCATGATGCAGGCCCAGCGCTTCGGGGTGAGCCCCGAGGAGTACATCCAGCAGGCGCAGCAGGCCAACCAGCTCGGCGCGGTCTTCGCCGACGTCCGTCGTGGCAAGGCGCTCGCCACGGTCGTCCAGGCGGCCAGGATCACCGGCCCCGACGGCGACCCGGTCGACCTCTCCGAGCTCTTCGGCACCGGCGACGCCGGCGACGAGGAGGCCCCGGAGGCCGAGGGTGCCGACGCGGCCGCCGGCCCGACCGACGACGCCAGCCAGGTGGCCGACGCCGACAGCGACGCCAGCGACCCCGCCTCGCCGTCCTCGCAGGTGGAGGCCGACGCGGACGCGGACACCGAGGTCGTCGGCGCGCCCGACTCCACCACGCGGGCCTGATCCGCCCCCGTCGCCCGGGCCATCCATCGGCCAGGAGCGAACACGGGCCTTCCACGGACTGCCCGGCCGGTCGCGATGGTTACTGTCGATGTCGGTGGGCCCGACCGACGCCAGACCGATACCTCAGTACGAGAAAGCAGGGACACAGGTGAGCGAGCACCTCTCCGACCCCGCCGGGGCGGTCATGCGTTCCGCAGGCGGGGCGATGAACCTCAACGACTCGGTCTACGAGCGCCTGCTCCGGGAGCGCATCGTCGTCCTGGGGCAGGAGGTCAACGACACGATCGCCAACCAGATCTCGGCGCAGCTCCTGCTGCTCTCGGCCGAGGACCCGAAGTCCGACATCACGCTGTACATCAACTCGCCCGGCGGGTCGGTGTCCGCGGGCATGGCGATCTTCGACACCATGCAGTGGATCGAGCCCGACGTGTCGACCGTGGCCATGGGCCTCGCCGCCTCGATGGGGCAGTTCCTGCTCTCGGCCGGCCAGCGCGGCAAGCGCCTCGCGCTGCCGCACGCGCAGATCATGATGCACCAGCCCTCCGGCGGCCTCGGCGGCACGGAATCGGACATCACGATCCGCGCGGAGTCCATGCGCAAGCTCAAGCGCGAGATGGCCGAGCTGATCGCCGAGCACACCGGACAGACCTTCGAGCGCATCACCGAGGACTCCGACCGCGATCGCTGGTTCTCCGCGCCCGAGGCCCTCGAGTACGGCTTCATCGACCACGTGGTGACCCGGTCGGCAGACCAGCCGAGCACCAACGGCAACGGTCAGTCCTGAAGGAGACGCAGATGAGTGAGCTCCACGTGCCCGGCGGCACGGCTCCGGCCTCGCCGCAGGCGCGCTACATCCTCCCCTCCTTCGTCGAGCGCACGAGCTACGGCGTCAAGGAGTCCAACCCCTACAACAAGCTCTTCGAGGAACGCATCATCTTCCTCGGGGTGCAGATCGACGACGCCTCGGCGAACGACGTGATGGCGCAGCTGCTGTTCCTGGAGTCGAACGACCCGGACCGCGACATCACGATGTACATCAACTCGCCCGGTGGCTCGTTCACCGCGCTGATGGCGATCTACGACACGATGCAGTACGTGCGCCCCGACATCCAGACGGTGTGCCTCGGCCAGGCCGCCTCGGCGGCGGCGGTCATCCTCGCCGCCGGCGCGCCGGGCAAGCGCCTCGCGGTGCCGAACGCACGGGTGATGATCCACCAGCCGGCCACCGAGGGCTTCTACGGCCAGGTGTCCGACCTCGAGATCCAGGCCAACGAGATCTCCCGCATGCGTCGCCTCATGGAGGAGACGCTGGCCCGGCACACCAACCAGACCGCCCAGCAGGTCCGCACCGACGTCGAGCGCGACAAGATCCTCACGGCCCCCGAGGCCAAGGAGTACGGGCTCATCGACGACGTCGTCGCGAGCAGGAAGCTCTCCGCGACCCGCTCGTAGTCCGCTGGTCCGACGTCCCTCCCGGGCCCGTCCCACCGCCATCCGCGGCGGGGCGTCCCGGGCGGGCCGGCGGCCCTCGACGCACCCGAGCGCAGCGGGCCGACCGCCCGTCGCGGGAGCGTCGCGCGACGCGAGCCGCGGACCGGGTTCGGGGCCCGCGACCAGCACGATCCACCGGGCCCGAACCTCCCCGTCCGACCGGGCGGGCAGGTACGGTCAACCACGACGGAGCGCACCGACCGGGTGTGCCGGAGGGAACAGGTCTGCTGCGATGGCACGCATCGGTGACGGCGGGGACCTGCTGAAGTGCTCCTTCTGCGGGAAGAGCCAGAAGCAGGTCAAGAAGCTCATCGCCGGCCCCGGTGTCTACATCTGCGATGAGTGCATCGACCTGTGCAACGAGATCATCGAGGAGGAGCTCGCCGAGGCCGGTGAGGTCAAGCTCGACGAGCTGCCGAAGCCCACCGAGATCCACGAGTTCCTCGATCAGTACGTGATCGGCCAGGACGACACCAAGAAGACGCTCTCCGTCGCGGTCTACAACCACTACAAGCGGGTGCAGGCCGGCGAGAAGAACCGCGAGGGCTCCCGCAACGAGGACGTCGTCGAGCTCGCGAAGTCGAACATCCTCATGCTCGGCCCCACCGGCTGCGGCAAGACCTACCTCGCGCAGACGCTGGCGAAGCTGCTCAACGTCCCGTTCGCCATCGCCGACGCCACCGCGCTGACGGAGGCCGGCTACGTCGGCGAGGACGTCGAGAACATCCTCCTCAAGCTGATCCAGGCCGCCGACTACGACGTGAAGCGCGCCGAGACCGGCATCATCTACATCGACGAGGTCGACAAGATCGCGCGGAAGTCGGAGAACCCGTCGATCACGCGCGACGTCTCCGGCGAGGGCGTCCAGCAGGCCCTGCTGAAGATCCTCGAGGGCACCACCGCCTCGGTGCCGCCGCAGGGCGGGCGCAAGCACCCGCACCAGGAGTTCATCCAGATCGACACGACGAACGTGCTGTTCATCGTGGCGGGCGCGTTCGCGGGTCTCGAGAAGATCATCGCCGAGCGCGTCGGCAAGGGCGGCCTCGGCTTCGGCGCCGACATCCGCTCGAAGGCCGAGATGGAGTCGGCGGAGTCGTTCGGCGACACGCTGCCCGAGGACCTCATCAAGTTCGGGCTCATCCCCGAGTTCATCGGCCGCGTGCCGATCGTGGCGTCGGTGTCGAACCTCGACCAGCCGAGCCTCGTCCAGATCCTCACCGAGCCGCGCAACGCGCTGGTGAAGCAGTACCAGAAGCTCTTCGAGATGGACGGCGTCGAGCTCGAGTTCGCCCCTGAGGCACTCGAGGCCATCGCCGATCTCGCGATCCTGCGCGGCACGGGTGCCCGTGGGCTCCGCGCGATCATGGAAGAGGTCCTCAACCCGGTCATGTACGACATCCCGGGTCGTGACGACGTCGCCAAGGTCGTGGTGACCGAGCAGACGGTCAAGGAGAACGTGAACCCCACGATCGTCCCGCGCCAGCCCTCGCGCCGGGAGCGCCGCGACAAGTCGGCCTGACCGGCCCGAGGGCCCCTCAGCCCACGCCACGGTCGGCCGCGCCGGCGACCCTGTCCCGGGCGTGGCGTCCGAGGAACGTCGCCATGTCCGGCAGCACGCGCGCGTAGTAGACGCCGTCGTGCCGTCCCGGGCTCACCGCCCCGACCTCGGGCCGGGCGAGCGCGATGTAGCGGCGGGTGGCGTCGACGAACGGGTCGCGGTCGCCGCACCACACGCCGGTGGGCACGCCCGCGAGCTCGGGGAAGAAGCGCAGCGGGTCGTTGGCCTCCCAGTCGCCCCGTCCCGCGAAGGGGCGCCGCGAGGCGGCGCGCCAGTCGGTGAACAGGCCGGGGCTGACCGCCGACACCGCACGCACCGGCCGGCGTAGCCGCATCCGCTCGCGGGCGTAGATGAACGCGCCGGCCCCGCCCATCGAGATGCCCGTGACCAGCGCCGGCTCGCCGGGCAGGTCGCCGGGCGCGGGCCGGGTGGTGAGTCCCCGCTGCCGCAGCCAGCCGGGGAGCTCCTCGAGCAGCATGCGCAGGGGGTCGTCGTCGTCGAGGTAGGGGTGCCAGTAGTTGTCGCCGCCGTCGACGCCGACCAGCCCGAACGTCGGCACCCCGCGCGCCCAGGCGTCGCCCAGGAGAGCGCGGTTGCCGGGCTCGGACCACCACAGCGCGTTGCCCCGCAGCCCGTGGAGCCCCACGCAGATCGGCAGGCCCACCTCGTCGGCCCCGGGCGGGAGGACGGTGACCAGCCGGACCCTCCGCCCGCGGGCGGAGGAGTAGACCCAGTCGACGGTGGCGACGGCGTCGGTGGGCGTGGGCCGGCGCGGCGGATTCGGGATCCGCTGGGGTGGCGGGGCCGGGCTGTCCTGGTTGACGAGCAGCCCGCCCAGTCCGACGGCACCGGCGACCCCGGCGGCTCCCGCGGTGCCGAGGAGGAACTGCCGTCGGCTCGGCATGGTCGGGCGTTCTCCCCTCGGCTCGGCTCAGCGGGACTCGGACGGCGGCCGCAGAGCGCCACGGTACGGGTCGGTGCCGGGGGAGGGCGGGAGCGTCAGCCCGTCACGGGCGAGGCGTCCGGCGTCACGATCCGCTCGGTGCCGGCGTAGACGTTCATCGAGGTGCCGCGCAGGAAGCCCACGAGCGTCATCCCGGACTCGCGGGCCATCTCGACGGCCAGGGACGACGGGGCCGACACGGCGGCGAGGGCGGGGATGCCGGCCATGACGGCCTTCTGGGTCAGCTCGAACGACGCGCGCCCGGAGACCATGAGCACCGTGCCCCGCGCGGGCACCCCGCCCTCGAGCAGCATGTGCCCGACGACCTTGTCGACGGCGTTGTGGCGCCCGACGTCCTCGCGGGCCACCAGCAGCGTCCCGTCGGCACGGAAGAGGCCCGCGGCATGCAGCCCGCCGGTGCTGTCGAAGACGGCCTGGGCGGCGCGCAGCGTGTGGGGGAGGCTCGTCAGGACCTCGGTGGTGAGGCGCAGCGGGTCGTCGCCCGGGGCGTAGCGGGTCTTCGTGCGCACCGCGTCCAGCGACGCCTTGCCGCACACGCCGCACGAGGACGTCGTGTAGAAGCGCCGCTCCACCGAGTCGTCGGGCGGCGGCACGCCGGGGGCGAGCGCCATGTCGAGGACGTTGTAGGTGTTGCGGCCGTCGTCGTCCAGCGAGTCGCAGTAGCGCGCCGTCACGATGTCCCCGCGGCCGCCGATGACGCCCTCGGTCAGCAGGAAGCCGTGGGCGAGCTCGACGTCGTGGCCCGGGGTCCGCATGGTCACCGCGAGCGACTGCCCGTCGACGCGGATCTCCAGCGGCTCCTCGGCCGCCAGCACGTCCGGCCGCCGGCGGGTCTCGCCGTCGACGATCCGCATCACCGGGCGCCGCACCGTCACGCGTCCCATGCCCGGATCCTCCCACTACGTCGCTGTGTGTGTTCGGTGTGTGACTCATCGCCCGATCGGGTATCGGCCCGGTCACCGGACGGTGTCGTCGAAAGGGAGCCATCCATGCCCGGCGGATTCTTCGACCGCTCGTCCATCGTCGCACCACCGGGATGGAGTCGCTGGCTCGTTCCCCCTGCCGCCCTCGCGGTCCACCTCGCGATCGGGCAGGCGTACGCGTGGAGCGTGCTCAAGGCGGGGCTGGGCACGGGCCTGGGCCTGTCGGGCACCGCCACGGCGCTGCCCTTCCAGCTCGCGATCGTGATGCTCGGTCTCTCGGCGGCGTTCGGCGGCACGATGGTCGAGCGGCGCGGACCGCGCTGGGCGATGTTCGTGTCCACCGTGTGCTTCTCCGCGGGCTTCCTGATCTCGGCGGGCGGCATCGCGATCGGCCAGTTCTGGCTGGTCGTCGTGGGCTACGGCTTCGTCGGCGGCATCGGTCTCGGCATCGGCTACATCTCGCCGGTCTCGACGCTGATCAAGTGGTTCGCCGATCGCCCGGGCATGGCCACCGGCATCGCGATCATGGGCTTCGGCGGCGGCGCGCTCATCGCGCAGCCGATCGAGAAGTCGCTCCTCGCCGCCTTCGGCACGACCCAGATGGGCCTGTCGCAGACGTTCCTCGTCATGGGGATCGGCTACGCGATCTTCATGTCGGTCGGCTGGCTGCTCGTGCGTGTCCCGGCGGACGACTGGCAGCCCCCGAACCCACCCCAGGCCTCGCCCGGCGGCACCGGCTCCGGCCCCGCGGTCTCGGCCGCGCAGGCCATCAAGCTCCCGCAGTTCTGGTTCCTGTGGATCGTGCTGTGCTTCAACGTCACCGCGGGCATCGGCATCCTCGAGAAGGCCCAGCCGATCTACCAGGACTTCTTCGCCACCTCCGGCCCGGCGCCGGTCATCGCTGCGGCGGCCGGGGCGTTCGTATCGATCCTCTCGCTGTCCAACATGCTCGGCCGGTTCATCTGGTCGTCGGCCTCGGACGTGATCGGGCGCAAGAACATCTACCGGATGTACCTCGGGGTGGGGGCCCTGCTCTACCTCGTGATCCTGCTGTTCGGCGAGGGCAACAAGGTGCTCTTCCTGATCGCCTCGATGCTGATCCTGTCGTTCTACGGCGCCGGGTTCGCCACGGTGCCCGCGTACCTCAAGGACCTGTTCGGCACCTACCAGGTGGGCGCCATCCACGGCCGCCTGCTGACCGCGTGGTCGGCGGCGGGCGTGCTCGGCCCGCTGATCGTCAACGCCGTCGTCGAGGCCCAGGGCGACGTCGCGGGCCCGTCGAAGTACACGGTGTCCTTCACGATCATGATCGTGCTGCTGGCCATCGGGTTCGTCGCCAACGAGCTCATCCGTCCCGTCGACCCGAAGTACTTCGTGCCCGACTCCGAGCGCGGCGGCGTCGAGGACGCCGCGGTGGGCGGGTCCGTGTCCGACCGCAACCAGGAGGTGTCCCGATGACCGCCGGACGCACCGTGCTCACCGTCGTCGTGTGGGCCTGGGTCGTGATCCCGTTCCTCTACGGGGTGTGGTCGCTCCTGCAGAGCGTCGGCGCCCTCTTCTGAGGATCCTCCAAGACGGGGCGGCCGTCAGCGCTCGTTCCTCGCGCTGCCGACCGACCGTCGGAGGGTAGGGACGAGAATCGGGTGCATGAGCACCCTCTCCGACTGGATCGACGAGGTCGTCCGCGAGCTCGGCATCGACGAGCTCGGGGAGCTGGTCGATCCCGAGAACGTCCAGCCCCTCGTGCTCGACATGACCAAGGACGTCGCCCACGGCGTCGCGCGCCCCGCGGCCCCGATCTCCGCCTACCTGCTCGGCCTCGCGGTCGGACGGGCGGCGGGGTCGGGCCCGGGGGAGCAGGAGCTCGCCCAGGGCCTCGCCGACCGGCTGGCGGCGCGGGCCCGCGGTGACGACCAGCCGTAGCATCGTGGGTGATGACCAGCGACGACCGATGGGGCTCCGTCTCCGCCGACCAGGATGCAGCCGGCGACGGTGACGCCGACGAGCTCGCCCAGATCCTCGCCATGGCCGGTGGTGCGGACGACTCCGGCTCCGGCCCGGGCGGGGGCGCGCTCGCCGACGCGCTGAGCCAGGGCGTCACCACCGGGCCGACCGGCGACACGCCCGGCCACGAACCCGACGACGCCGAGTCGCTCGCCGCGCTACGTGCCGTCGAGGCCGAGCTCGACGAACGCTGGCCCGAGACGAGGATCGCCCCGTCCCTGGACCGGATCCGGGCGCTCGTCGAGGTGCTGGGCGACCCGCAGCGCTCCTACCCGGCGATCCACGTCGCCGGCACCAACGGCAAGAGCTCGGTCACGCGGATGATCGACGCGCTGCTCACCCGCATCGGTCCGCGCACCGGGCGCTACACGAGTCCCCACCTGCAGCGGGCCACCGAGCGGATCGCGATCGACGGCGCCCCGATCAGCGCGCGCCGCTACGTCGAGATCTACCAGGAGATCGCGCCCTTCCTCGGCATCGTCGACCGGGCGCAGGGCGACGGTCCGCGGCTCTCGAAGTTCGAGGTGCTCACCGGGATGGCGTTCGCGGCCTTCGCCGACGCCCCGGTGGACGTCGCTGTGCTCGAGGTCGGGCTCGGCGGGAGCTGGGACGCCACGAACGTCGCTGACGCCGTGGTCGCCGCGATCACCCCGGTGGACGTCGATCACGTCGCCTACCTCGGCTCGGACATCGCCGGGATCGCCGCCGAGAAGGCCGGCGTCATCAAGCCGGGTGCCGTCGCGCTGATGGCTCAGCAGACCCCCGAGGCCGCCAAGGTGCTGCTCGAGCGCGCGGTGGAGGTCGAGGCCGAGGTTGCGCGCTCCGGGATGGAGTTCGGCGTGCTGGCGCGCGAGATCGCCGTCGGCGGGCAGCAGCTGCGCCTGCAGGGGCTCGGCGGCGAGTACGACGACATCTACCTCCCGCTCTTCGGCGAGCACCAGGCGGCGAACGCGTCGCTGGCGCTCGCGTCGGTGGAGGCGTTCTTCGGGGCCGGCTCGTCGCGCAAGCTCGACATCACCGCGGTGCGCGAGGCCTTCGCCTCGGTGCGCGTGCCGGGGCGGATGGAGCGCCTGCGCTCGGCACCCACCGTCGTGGTCGACGCCGCCCACAACCCCCACGGGGCGCGCGCGTCGGCGAAGGCGGTGCGCGAGGAGTTCTCGTTCCGCCGGCTCATCGGGGTCGTCGCCGTGATGGGCGACAAGGACGCCGAGGGCATCCTCACGGCGCTGGAGCCGGTGCTCGACGAGGTCGTCGTCACCCAGGTCTCGTCCCCGCGGGCGATGGACGCCGACGAGCTCGGGAGCCTGGCGGTGGGGTTCTTCGGCGCCGACCGCGTCGTCGTCGAGACCCGCATGGACGCCGCCCTGGAGACCGCGATCGGGCTCGCGGAGGAGACCGACGACGACGAGGCCCCGATGGCGGGCGCGGGGGTGCTGGTCGTCGGGTCGGTGGTCGCCGCGGGCGAGGCCCGGACGCTGCTGGGGCGGGAGCCGGCATGACCGAGCTCGCTCCGGGCGAGGCCGCGCGGAAGGCCTTCCGCGGCCCGGCCAGCGCGGCCTTGAGCCTCGAGATCGTCATCGTCCCGCTCGCCCTGCTCGTCATGGACAAGGTCGAGGGCGGCCTGACGCCCGTGAAGATCGCCTGGGTGGTCGTGCTGACCGTCGGGATGATCGTCGCGATCGCCCGGTTCTCGCGGCCGTGGGGGCTGCCGCTGGCCCTGGGCCTGCAGGTGCTGATGGCGCTGGGTTGGATCGTCTCGCCGTCGCTCGGCGTGCTCGGACTCGTGTTCTGCCTCGTGTGGGCGGGGATGCTGTGGATGCGGCACGAGGTGCTGCGTCGTCACGCGCTCTGGGCCGACCGGGACGCCTGAGCGCGGCTCGTTACGCTCGCGCACCGACAGGTGTCCACGAGAGAGGATCCGTAGTGAGCGAGCGCACCCTGGTGCTGGTCAAGCCCGACGGCGTGGAGCGTGGCCTGGTCGGGGAGGTCGTGTCGCGCATCGAGCGCAAGGGCCTGCGCCTCGTGTCGCTGGAGCTGAAGACCGTCGACCGCGGCCTCGCCGAGCAGCACTACGCCGAGCACGAGGGCAAGGGCTTCTACGAGGAGCTGATCTCCTTCATCACCTCGGCGCCGGTCGCCGCCCTGGTCGTCGAGGGCCCGCGGGCCATCGCGGCGTTCCGGCAGATCGCCGGCGGCACCGACCCCGTCGAGAAGGCCGCCCCCGGCTCGATCCGCGGCGACCTCGCCCTGGAGACCGGGTCGAACATCGTGCACGGCTCGGACTCGCCCGAGTCCGCCGAGCGCGAGATCAAGCTCTGGTTCGGGTAGCGATCCGCTCGATCCCGTCGAGCACGACGGGCCAGGAGGACCGGGCCAGGTCGTGACCCATGCCCGGGACCTCCAGCAGTTCCGATCCCGGGATCGCGGCCGCGGTCGCCCGCCCCCCATCGGGGCGGATGACACGGTCGCGGTCGCCGTGGATCACCAGCGCCGGGCAGGTGAGCCGGCCGAGGTCGGCGGTGCGGTCGCGCTCGCCCACGCAGGCGGCGAGCTGGCGTGACCCGCCGTCGCCGATCTCCCGGGCGGAGGCCCGGCGGGCGGTGACGCGCACGTCCTCGTCGTCCTCGGGGGTCCGGCCGACCGAGCCGATGCGGCGGAACGACGTCACGAGCCCCTCGACGGGATCGGCGGCGGGCGGGCGCAGGAACTCCGGGAGCATCCGCGGCGCCACCCGCCCGGTGCGGCCGTCGCCGGGCCTGCCCATGATCGAGGTCAGCGAGAGCGTCCGCGCGGGGTGCCGGATCGCGATCTCCTGGGCCACCATCGCGCCGAGGCTGGCGCCGACGACGTGCGCGCCGTCCGGGGCGACGTGCGCGAGCAGGCCTGCGGCGTCGTCAGCCATGTCGCCGAGCGTGTAGACGGGCGTGGCGCGCCGGGTCAGGAAGCCCCAGGGCCCGACGCCCCGCCCCCGGAGGTGCGTCGAGCGACCGACGTCCCGGTTGTCGAACCGCACGACCCGGAAGCCGCAGTCGACGAGCCGCCGGCAGAACCCGTCGCGCCACCAGTCCATCGAGAGCCCGAGACCCATGACGAGCAGGACCGTCGGGTCCTCCTCCTCGCCGAGGACCTCGAAGCAGAGCTGGATGTCGCCGACCTGTACGAACTCCTCCACGCCGCGATCTTCGGGCGGGGGAGGGTGTCAGTTCGCTCGCTCGGCGGCCGAATGGCGGGTGATCGGGGCCCGGCGGAGGTCTCGTTACCCTGGGTCCGTGGCCGAATCCGTGTTCGACAGCCTGGAACCGCTGCTGCCCCGGGTGAAGAAGCCGGTGCAGTACGTCGGCGGCGAGCGCAACGCGGGGACCAAGCCGTGGGACGCGGTGCCGGTCCACTGGGCGCTGTGCTACCCCGACGCGTACGAGGTCGGGCTGCCCAACCAGGGCCTGATGATCCTCTACGAGGTGCTCAACGAGCGGGACGACGCCCTCGCCGAGCGCACCTACGCCGTGTGGCCGGACCTCGCCGCGCTGATGCGCGAGCACGGGGTCCCGCAGTTCACCGTCGACGGGCACCGCCCCGTGGGGGCGTTCGACGTGCTCGGCATCAGCTTCGCCACCGAGCTCGGCTACACGAACATGCTCTCGATCCTCGACCTCGCGGGGATACCGCTGCACGCCGCCGACCGGGACACGAGTCACCCGATCGTCCTGGCCGGCGGGCACGCGGCGTTCAACCCGGAGCCGATCGCCGACTTCGTCGACATCGTGGCGCTGGGCGACGGCGAGGAGGTCGTCGGCGAGATCACCGACGTCGTGAAGGCGGCCAAGGCCGGCGGCCTCACCCGCCGCGAGACCCTCGAGCAGCTCGCCGGGGTCCCGGGCGTCTACGTGCCCGGCCTCTACGAGGTCCGCTACGGCGACGACGGGACGATCGCCGCGGTCACCCCGACCAGCGCGCACGCCCCCGAGCGCGTCCACAAGCGCACCACCAGCGACCTCGACGACTGGCCGTACCCGAAGGCCCCGCTCGTCCCGATGGCCGAGACCGTCCACGAGCGGATGAGCGTCGAGATCTTCCGCGGCTGCACCCGCGGCTGCCGCTTCTGCCAGGCCGGCATGATCACGCGGCCCGTCCGGGAGCGCTCGCCGCAGGGCGTCGGCGAGATGGTCGAGCAGGGCCTGCAGAACTCGGGCTACCACGAGGTCGGCCTGCTCTCGCTCTCCAGCGCCGACCACTCCGGCATCGGCACGATCGCCAAGGACCTCGCCGACCGCTACGAGGGCACCGGCACGGGCCTCTCGCTCCCGAGCACGCGCGTCGACGCGTTCAACGTGACGCTCGCGGAGGAGCTCACCCGCAGCGGCCGCCGGTCCGGCCTGACGTTCGCGCCCGAGGGCGGGTCCGAGCGCCTGCGCAAGGTGATCAACAAGATGGTCTCCGAGGAGGAGCTCATCGCCACGGTCTCCACCGCCTACGAGCACGGCTGGCGGCAGGTGAAGCTGTACTTCATGTGCGGTCTGCCCACCGAGACCGACGAGGACGTGCTGCAGATCGCGTCGATGGCCCACGAGGTCATCCGGGCCGGTCGCAAGGCCGCGGGCCGGGGCGACGTCCGGGCGACGGTGTCGATCGGCGCGTTCGTGCCGAAGCCGCACACGCCGTTCCAGTGGGCCGCCCAGACCGCACCCGACGTCGTCGACAACCGTCTGCGCAAGCTGCGCGAGGCGATCAACAGCGACCGCTCGCTGGGCCGCAACATCGGGCTGCGCTACCACGACGGCCAGCCCAGCCTCATCGAAGGCCTGCTCAGCCGGGGTGACCGGCGGATCGGGCGGGTCATCGAGCGGGCGTGGCGCGACGGCCAGCAGTTCGACGGCTGGAGCGAGCACTTCTCGTTCGAACGGTGGGTCACCGCGGCCGGGGCGGCGCTCGAGGGCGTCGACCTCCACTGGTTCACCACCCGCGAGCGCGGCGCCGACGAGATCCTGCCCTGGGACCACCTCGACTCCGGGCTCGACCGGGGCTGGCTGTGGGACGACTGGCAGGACGCGCTGAACTCCGAGGAGCAGGACGACTGCCGCTGGACGCCGTGCTTCGACTGCGGCGTGTGCCCGACGATGGGCACCGAGATCCAGATTGGCCCAAGTCCAGCGATACAGCCGGGTCGCCCGTCGCTGCCGATCACGCCCGTCGAGCAGCGCAGGTCGACGCCGGTGCGCAACCCCGCGCTCGCGGCCGACCGCGGGGTCTGACCGCGTGGCAGGACACCGGTGAGCGACGGGTCGGAGGTGCGCGTGCGCCGGGCGGGCGCCCCGGACGGCGACGCCGTCGCCGCTCTGCGCCGGGCCTGGGTCGAGCAGCGCGGCCGCGCCCGGCCGGGCGCCGACCCCGGCTTCGAGCACGGGTTCGCGACGTGGTGGCGCGCGGAGCTCTCGCACCACGCGGTGTGGGTGGCGGAGGTGCCGTCCGGCAGCGCGTGGGACGTCGTCGGCTCCCTCGACGTGGCCGAGGTCGCCGCCATGCCCGCACCGGGCCGGCCGGGGGAGCGCTGGGGCTACGTGGGCAGCCTCGTCGCCCTGGGCGCCGCGCCGCGCGGGGTGCCGCGCCGGCTCCTGGGCGCCGCCGTGGCGCACGCCCGCGACCGCGGGCTCGCGCGGCTCGTGCTGCGGCCGTCGCCCGCAGGGACGGCCTTCTACCGTGCGGCCGGGTTCAGCCCGGCCGGTGACGAGATCGTGGTCCTCCCGACCGGGGGACACGCACCGACCGGAGGGACGGCCTGATGGCGACCCGCACGACGAAGGCAGGCGAGGCGGCACACCCCTCGGCGCCGATCGTGGAGAAGCTCCGGATGCGCTACGCGAAGCGGGGCCGCGCGCGGTTCAGCTCGCACCGCGACATCGCCCGCACCATGGAGTGGACGCTGCGGCGCGCCGGGGTGCCGGTGGCCCTCTCCCACGGCTTCAGCCCGCACCCGCGGCTCTCCTGGATCGGCGCGGCGCCCACCGGCGCGGCGAGCGACGCCGAGTACGTCGAGATCGGCGTGACCGAGTACCTCGACCCGCTCGTGGTCGCCCGCGAGGTGGACGCCGCGCTGCCCGAGGGGCTCTCGGTGATCGAGGTCGTGCCCGCCTCGCCCGGGGCGCTCGCCGACCGGATCGACGCGAGCCACTGGGAGATCGAGACGCCGGGCGTCCCCGACGAGCTGCTCGCCCCGGCCCTTACCGCGTTCCACGCCGCCGACGAGGTCATCGTGGAGCGCATCACCAAGAACGGTCCGAAGCCGCTGGACGTGCGAACGGCCGTCGCCGAACTGCGGCTGACGCTCACCCGTACGGACGAACCGGAGGCGCCGGAGCGGGAGGACCATGCACGAGCGGCGACGTGTGGGAGACTGACGGCGGTCGTACGGCACACCACGCCGGCCGCACGACCCGACGACGTGTGCGGTGCCCTCCGCGCCGTCGCCGGCCTCGAGTTCCCGGAACCCGTCAGGGCCACCCGGAGGGCTCAGGGTCGGCTCGACGAGCGCGGGGAGCTGATCGACCCGTTCGCGACGGACCGCGCGGCACCCACCGCGTAGCCCCGCGGAAGGTCCCCGGTCGGCCGCGGTGCACACACATCGGCGAACCGCACGGATCGACGGCACCCGGGCCCACCGGCTCGACCCGCCGAATCGTGCCGCAGTCGGTGGCCGTCCCCTGCGGCCGCCACGGCGAGCCCACGCGAGGTCCCCGTGTGGCCGCGACCCCCCGGGTCGCGCCCGGGGGCGAAGGAGATGGATGACCGACACCGACACCCCGTCCGGCGGTAGCACCGCCGCGGGGGATTCCGTCGCACCCGGACGCCCCGACGAGCAGGCCCTGGCCGCGCTCCCGGACAAGGTCCGCGTGCACGCCCTGGCCCGAGTGGTGGGCACCTCGAGCCGCGAGCTCCTCGCCGTGCTCGCCCGGATCGGCGTGGGGGCGCGCAGCGCGCAGTCCAGCGTCGACCGCGGCGTCGTGGCCCAGGTGATGGACGACCTGTTCCCGCCGCCCGGCGGTCCGATCGCCGACCCGGTCGCCGAGGCCGCCGCGGCGCTCACGCCCTCGCCCGACGAGGCGAGCGAGGCCAGCGAGGGCAGCGAGCCGGAGGCCCCGCTCACCCTGAGCGCCGGCACCCCGACCGCCGGCGCCCCGGCCTTCGCGGCACCGATGTTCCTGGCGCCCGACTCGACCTCCGAGGAAGCCGTCCCGACGCGCGCCCGTCGCCGTCGCGGCAGCCGCTCCACCGGCGTCGTCACCCCCGGCGAGTCCACCGAGACCGAGACCACGGGGGACCACACCCCGGCCTCGACGGACGAGGAGACCCCCGCCGCCGCGCCCGAGGACACCGGCGAGGCCGCTGCAGACACGGCTGCGCCCTCGCGCCGCCGCCGTCGTCGCCCGGCGGCCGACGAGTCCTCCGAGGCCCCCGACGCCTCCGACACGGCCGACGCCACGGACCCGTCGGAGTCCGACGATTCTCCGGACACCTCGGATTCCTCCGACTCCGACGACGACGATGAGGACGGCAGCCGCCGGCGCCGTCGTCGCGGGCGCCGCGGACGAGGGCGCGGTCGGGGCGGTGCCGACGACGCCGAGTCCGGCGACGGCTCCACCGACGGCGACGCCGAGGCGGGCACGGACGGCTCCGAGAAGTCGGAGTCGGACTCCGGCTCCGGTGAGGGCGACGACGACGACACCGATGACGCCGACTCCGGCGAGTCCGAGGACGCCGACGGCTCGTCGGGCGGCTCGCGTCGGCGGCGTCGGCGGCGTCGGCGGTCCTCGGAGGGCGACGGCGACGAGGTCGAGGACCCGCCGAACACCGTCACCCACGTCCGCGACCGCGTCGAGCGGCCCGAGGGCGGCAAGTCCTCGAACGACGAGATCCGCGGGGTCAAGGGTTCGACGCGCCTCGAGGCGAAGCGCCAGCGGCGACGCGACGGGCGCGAGTCCGGTCGCCGGCGGCCGTCGATCCTGTCCGAGTCCGAGTTCCTCGCCCGGCGCGAGGCCGTGGAGCGGACGATGGTCGTGCGCCAGCACGCCGGCCGCAGCCAGATCGGGGTGCTCGAGGACGGGGTGCTCGTCGAGCACTTCGTGGCGGGCGACGGCCAGAACTCGATGGTCGGCAACGTCTACCTCGGCCGGGTGCAGAACGTGCTCCCGTCGATGGAGGCCGCGTTCGTCGATATCGGCCGCGGGCGCAACGCCGTCCTGTACGCCGGTGAGGTCAACTGGGACGCCTCGGGCCTCGAGGGCAAGCAGCGCAAGATCGAGCAGGCGCTGTCCTCGGGCGACCAGGTGCTCGTCCAGGTCACCAAGGACCCGGTGGGGCACAAGGGCGCACGCCTGACCACCCAGATCAGCCTGCCCGGCCGCTTCCTGGTGTACGTCCCCGCCGGCGGGGCGACCGGGATCAGCCGCAAGCTGCCCGACACCGAGCGCAAGCGCCTCAAGGAGATCCTCAAGCGGATCGTCCCCGACGAGTCGGGCGTGATCATCCGGACGGCCGCCGAGGGCGTGAGCGAGGAGGACCTCGAGCGCGACGTCCGGCGTCTCACCGCGCAGTGGGAGGCCATCGACAAGTCGGCCTCCGACGCGGGCAACAAGAACTCGAAGGGCCCGACCCTCGTCTACGAGGAGCCCGACCTCCTCATCCGTGTCGTGCGCGACATGTTCAACGAGGACTTCTCCTCGCTCGTCGTCTCCGGCGAGCGGGCGTGGGAGACGCTGGAGGGCTACGTGTCGCACGTGGCCCCGGAACTCGCGGGGCGCCTGTCGCGTCACGTCGGACCTGAGGACGTGTTCGCCGCGTACCGGATCGACGAGCAGCTGATCAAGGCGCTCGACCGCAAGGTGTGGCTGCCCTCGGGCGGCACGCTGGTCATCGACCGCACCGAGGCGATGACGGTCGTCGACGTCAACACCGGCAAGTTCACCGGCTCCGGGGGCAACCTCGAGGAGACGGTGACGCGCAACAACCTCGAGGCCGCCGAGGAGATCGTCCGCCAGCTCCGGCTGCGCGACATCGGCGGCATGATCGTCATCGACTTCATCGACATGGTGCTGGAGTCGAACCGCGACCTCGTGCTGCGGCGCCTCACCGAGTGCCTGGGCCGCGACCGCACCCGCCACCAGGTCTCCGAGGTCACCTCGCTCGGCCTGGTGCAGATGACCCGCAAGCGCGTCGGGCAGGGCCTGCTCGACGAGTTCTCGACCACCTGTGAGCACTGCCGCGGCCGGGGCGTCATCGTCTCGTCCGAGCCGGTCATGGGCCACGAGCAGGGCGGGGGCAACGGCGGGGGCAACGGCGGCGAGAAGGCCGGTTCCGCGGAGAAGAACGGTTCGGGCGACAAGAACGGCTCGGGCGAGAAGGCCGCGAACGGCAACGGCGGGGGCTCGTCCTCGCGCCGGGGTCGTCGCGGACGCCGGTCCGAGCGTTCCGACGGCGCCTCGCCGGCCGTCGTCGCCGCGGCCAGCGGGCTCGCCGCCGGTCGGGACGACGAGGACGACACGGACGCCGACGAGATGGGCACCGACGCCGTCGGGACCGTCGAGGCCGTCGACACCTCCGACTCGGGGACGGCCGAGAGCCCCGAGACGGCCGCGGTGCCCGTGGAGGGCGCCGAGGAGACCGAGGTGGCCCTCGAGGCCGGGCCGGCCGAGGCGAGCCCGGGCGCGGGGAGCGTCGAGGAGACCGACGAGGCGGCCGCCGAGGCGGACGTCCCGGCGGCGGCGGAGACCGAGGACGTCGAGGAGGCGATCCACGAGGCCGTCGAGGCCGAGGTCGCCCTCGAGGCGGACCTCGCCGAGCACGTGCCGGGCGGCAACGGGACGACCCCGGAGCCCGCCACCTCGTCCGCGCCGCGCATCACGGGCGCCATCGGGGCCGCGACCGGCAACGGCAACGGCCACGGGGGCGACACCGTCATCACCCCCGCCGGGACCTCCGAGGACATCGAGGACGACACGACGCCCGAGCCCGCGGTGGTCCCCACAGGGAGCGGCTCGGCGCGACCGCGTCGTCGCCGGGCAGCGTCCCGGCCGGCCGGTCCGCCGGTCGGCGGATCGAGCGACTGACGCACGACCCGCGGATGGTCGGCCCCACCCGGGGTCCGGCCCGCGGAGGCCGGGCGGGTACTCTAGGAGATCGGTGCCCGCCGGCTCGCTGCCCGCGGCACCGGCGCGCCGCGCCCGTCCAGCACGGGACGCGCGCCGGGACGGAACCTCACGCCAGACAGGAGCTCACGCGGAAGATGTACGCGATCGTGAAGACCGGCGGCAAGCAGTACAAGGTCGCGGTCGGCGACGTCATCGACGTGGAGCTCCTCGACGGTGACACCGTGGACCTCCAGCCCGTCCTGCTCGTCGACGGCAGCACCGTCCTCAGCTCGGCGTCCGACCTCGACAAGGTCAGCATCTCCGGCAGCATCGTCGGTGAGCACAAGGGCCCGAAGATCAAGATCATGAAGTACAAGAACAAGACCGGGTACAAGCGGCGCGTCGGCCATCGCCAGCGCTACAGCCGCCTCGAGGTCACCGACATCTCGAAGTAAGGGGAGCAGGAATGGCTCACAAGAAGGGTGCGTCCAGCTCCCGCAACGGTCGCGACTCGAACGCGCAGATGCTCGGCGTCAAGCGTTACGGCGGCCAGGTCGTCAAGGCCGGCGAGATCCTCGTCCGTCAGCGCGGCACCAAGTTCCACCCGGGCGTCGGTGTCGGCCGCGGCGGCGACGACACGCTGTTCGCCCTGATCCCGGGCGCCGTCACCTTCGGGACGAAGCGCGGGCGCAAGAACGTCAACATCGTGCCGGTGGAAGAGACCGTCTCCGCCTGAGCGCCGTGTAGCAGCAGTACCGTCAGGGGTGGGTCCGGGACTCTCGGACCCGCCCCTTTCGTTCGTCTCCACCCCTGCATTCCGGAAGGACACCGCACACCGATGGCCCGGTTCGTCGACCACGTGACGCTGCACGTCACGGCGGGGAGCGGCGGCCACGGGTGCGCGTCGATCCGCAGAGAGAAGTTCGTACCCCTCGGCGGGCCGGACGGCGGCAACGGCGGGCGCGGCGGGGACGTGGTGCTGGTGGTCGATCCCGGCGTCCACACGCTGCTCGACTTCCACCACCGGCCCCACGCGGTGGCGGGCAACGGGAAGCCGGGCATGGGGAGCTTCCGCCACGGCGCCAACGCCGAGGACATCGAGCTCGCGGTCCCCGAGGGGACGGTCGTGCTCGACACCGACGGCGAGGTGATCGGCGACCTCACCGGCATCGGCACCCGGCTCGTCGCGGTCCGCGGCGGTCGCGGGGGGCTCGGCAACGCCGCCCTGGCCGGGCCGTCCCGCAAGGCCCCGGGCTTCGCGCTGCTCGGCGAGCCGGGGGAGTCGCGCGACCTCGTGCTCGAGCTGCGCTCGATGGCCGACGTCGGGCTGGTCGGCTACCCGAGCGCGGGCAAGTCGTCGCTGGTCAGCGCCATCAGCGCGGCCAAGCCGAAGATCGCCGACTACCCGTTCACGACGCTGGCGCCCAACCTCGGGGTGGTCTCGGCGGGCGGCAGCACCTACACCGTCGCCGACGTCCCGGGCCTCATCCCCGGCGCCAGCGAGGGCAAGGGCCTCGGGCTGGACTTCCTGCGCCACATCGAGCGCTGCTCGGTGCTCGTACACGTCGTGGACTGCGCGACGTTCGAGCCCGAGCGCGACCCGGTGTCCGACATCCGCGCGCTCGAGGCCGAGCTCGCCGCCTACACCCCGGCGCTGGGCACCGACCTCGCCGCGCGCCCCCGGATCGTCGCCCTCAACAAGATCGATGTGCCGGACGCCGCCGACCTCGCGGAGATGGAGCGCGCGGAGGTGGCGGAGTTCGGCTGGCCGGTCGTGGAGATCTCCACCGCGAGCCACGCCGGCCTGCAGGAGCTCGCCTACAAGATGGCCGCGGCCGTCGACGAGGCCCGCGCCACCGCCGCCCCCTCGACGGCCCCGCGCGTCGTCCTGCGCCCCACGGCCGTCGACGACACCGGCTTCACCGTCGGTCGCGACCCCGAGGAGGGGTTCCTCGTCCAGGGCGAGAAGCCCGAGCGCTGGGTGCGGCAGACGGACTTCACCAACGACGAGGCCGTCGGCTACCTCGCCGACCGGCTCGCCCGCCTCGGGGTCGAGGAGGCCCTCGCCGAGGCCGGGGCGGTGCCCGGCGACATGGTGACGATCGGCATCAACACCTTCGACTGGGAGCCCTCGACGCCGGCCGGCGTGGCGGCGATGCGCGGCAACCGCGGCACCGACCCCCGCCTCGAGGGCATCGACAACGTCGACCGGGCGTCCGCCTTCGAGCGCCGCGCAGCCCGCGACGAGCGCCGCCGCCACCATGCCGACGACGAGCTCGGCATCGCGCCGTGGCACGAGGACTACGAGGACGTGCCCGCCGATCTCCGCGGCGACGATCGATGACTGCCCGCGAGGCCGTCGCCGGGGCGCGGCGGCTGGTGGTGAAGATCGGGTCGACGTCGCTGACGTCGGTCGACGGGGGGCTCGACGTGGGGCGCCTCGACGCGCTCGTCGACGCCGTGGCCGCCCGCGCGGCCGGCACCCAGGTCGTGCTCGTGTCGTCCGGGGCGATCGCGGCGGGCCTGCGTCCGCTCGGCCTGCCGCGCCGGCCCCGGGACCTCGCGACGCAGCAGGCCGCCGCGGGCGTCGGCCAGCTGCACCTCACCCGCGCCTACGCCGAGGCCTTCGCCCGCCACGGCCGCACCGTGGGGCAGGTCCTGCTCACCTCCCACGACGTCGTGCGGCGCCAGCCCTACCGCAACGCCCAGCGGACGTTCGAGCGCCTGCTCGGGCTCGGTGTCGTCCCGGTGGTCAACGAGAACGACACCGTGGCCACCGACGAGATCCGTTTCGGCGACAACGACCGGCTGGCCGCGCTCGTGGCCCACGTGATCTCGGCCGACGCGTTGGTGCTGCTCAGCGACGTCGCCGGGGTCTACGACGCAGACCCGCGCGCCCCCGGGGCCACGCTGGTCCGGGAGGTCACGGGCGGCGCCGACCTTGCCGGCGTGCGCGTCGGCAAGACGTCCTCGCTGGGCACCGGGGGGATGGCCTCCAAGCTCGCCGCGGCCGACCTCGCCAGCGGTGCCGGCGTGCCCGTCCTGGTGGCCGCAGCCGCCGACGCCTCGGCCGCGCTCGACGGCGCCGAGGTCGGGACGGTGTTCGCGCCCCACGGCCCGCGACTGTCGGCCCGCCGCTTCTGGTTACGTCACATGGCTGGTACGCGCGGGCGGCTGCACCTCGACGCCGGCGCGGTGAAGGCCGTGGTCGGGCGCCGGCGCTCCCTGCTCGCGGCCGGGATCGTGGGCTCGGACGGCGACTTCGAGGCGGGCGACGTCGTCGACCTCGTCGACCCGCGGGGGGACGTCGTCGCCCGCGGGGTCGTCGCCTTCGACGCCGAGGAGCTGCCGGAGATCTCCGGCCGGTCCAGCGAGGACCTGGCGCCCGAGCACCGGCGGGAGGTCGTGCACGCCGACGATCTGGTGCCGGTCGGCTCGACGATCGCGGGCCCCGAGGTCGCCGGCACTGATCCCGTGGCTACCGACCCGGCGGCCACGGATCCCGCGGCCACCAGCCCCTCGAGCTGACGCGGTCCCCGGAGCGGCCGGGCGGCCGGGCCGGGTCAGAAGGGCGGCGGGTCGTCGGCGGCGTGCACCACCGGCGGGGTCGCCGGTCTGTCGCTGGTGGTGGGTATGCCCGCCCTGCGCAGGAACCGCTGCCGCCAGCCGGGGTCGTCCTCGCTCCAGCCCTCGTCCGGCAGGGGCCGAGGCCGCTCGGACAGCCGGGGGCGGGGGAGCGGCTCGAGGATCCTCTTGGGCAGGGTCGTGTGGTGGACACCGGCGCGGGTGCGGATCTCGAAGCGACCCGGGGTCGGTTGCCGGACCCGCCACCCACCGTGGTGCTTGGCGCGGTGGTGGTGGCGGTCCCAGACGCCGAGGTTCCAGGGCGAGGTCGGGCCGCCGAGCGCGTGGTCGACCGTGTGGTCGAGGTCGGCCTTGTGAGCGGGGCGCCGGCAGCCGGGCGCGACGCAGTGCCGGTCGCGGACCCGGACCCAGCGGTCGATCTCGGCGCGCGGGCGTCGGCGTGCGGGATCGCCGGCCTGGTCCCGCGGCGGGCCGCCGGCGCGCGGGCTGACCTCGAGGAGCCGCTGCCGGAGCTCGGCGAGCAGTGGAGCCCAGGCCCCGTGCTCGCGAGGATTCAGGGCGGCCAGCAGCGTCGTCGGGACCTGGAGCTCGACGATGGCGGTGCACGGCTCGTCCCCGAGGCACTGTGACGGGCCGCGGGGGCGGGGTCGTCGGCGGGCGAGCAGAACGTGCTGGAGGCGCCCGTCGTCGTCGGTGAGCACCACCCGCCACTCGCCGCGGCGATGGCGTCGGAGCGTCGCGCGGGCGTCGTCGGCGAGCATGGTGCCGTAGCCGGGGACCGTGCCCGGGAACTGGTCGAGCCCGAGGGCCGTCGAGAGCCGCAGGCGAAGCTCCGAGGTCCCGCTCCGGACGCGTCCCGGGCCGGGCTCGGGTCCGTCGAGCATCGGCGGGAGGTCGTGTTCGGGAAGGTCCCGGAGGTCGAGGACGCCCTGCGCCGGTGCGTCGCCCGCGGTCGGACCCGCCGTGTCGGGGGCGTGGTCGGGGTCGGCCGGCCCGGGACCATCCGGTGGATTCGGTCCGTCGTCGGGCCCCAAGTCGCCAGGTCCCGAGTCGTCGGGTGCCGGGTCGTCGGGGCCGGGATCGTCGGGGCCGGGATCGTCGGGCCCCGAGTCGTCGGGCGGCCCCGGTCCGTCGTCGGGACCGGAGGGCGGGTCGCGGTACTCCGCGGCCAGCCTGAGGGCCACCTGCCGGTCGTCCAGGCCCGCCACGGAGCCGTCGAGCAGCCGCGCAGCCCCCGCGGCGCGCAGGACGCCGACCGGGATCAGCACCCCCAGCCCGCGCACCGCGGCGGCGAGGGCGTCGACCCGGTCGCGCATGGACAGGCCGTCGACGGCGTTGACGTCGCAGATCGACAGGGTCGCCGTGCCCGACGGGTTGGGCGAGAGGATCACCCGGGCGTTCTTCTCGGCGCGCTTCTGGCGTCGCTTCGCCCACTCCGGATCGAGCGCGGCCGCGGTCTCCTCGATGCGCCGGATGAGCTCGCCCACCGGCAGCTCGGGGGCCTCCGGCAGGAGCTCGGAGCAGACGTGACGGGCGTGGTCGTCGGCGAGGTCGCGCGTCCACTCGCAGAACCGCTGCGCCTTGGGCTCGTCCAGACACCCGCTCCGGAGCGCGTCGCCGACCTCGGGCAACCGACCGAACAGATCGTCGGCCAGGTCGAGCCGGCGCGAGGCCATCGTCCGCGACCAACCCAGGATCGCGGAGACCTCGTCGCCCGAGAACTCGTCGAGCTCCGCGCGCCGATCGGTGCGGCCGGCCTGCGCGCGACCCAGGTGGTGGATGGCCTCCAGGAAGCCCGCCGCGGCCTGGCTCTGTGCCCGCGCGCACGCCCGGACGTAGGACGCCAGGTCTTCACCGGTCAGCGCCGCCGGCGACAACTGCTCCAGGGCGGCGACCAGCTCCGCGCCGGGCGCGAGCGCGTCCAGCTCGGCCCTGAGGCCGGACCGGACATCGTGGTCGATGCTCACGAGGACGACGGTAGAGGCGACCCCCGACAGTCCTGGCCGCTCAGAGGGCTCCTGAGCGCCCCCGCGAGGTCACGGAACGGTCACGATTCCCTGCTCCAGAGCCACGGCCCCCGAGGCCGGACGGGGTGGGCACAATGGCGGGCGTGACGAGCCCGACCGCGACCACCCCGACCACGCAGCGCACGCCCATCGAGATCGTCACCGACTGCGGCCGCCGCGCCGCCGCGGCCGCCCCGCGGATGGCGGCGGCGACAGATCACGAGGTCGCGACCGCGCTGCGCGGCATGGCGAGGCTGCTCGTCGAGGCCGCCGACACCGTGCTCGAGGCGAACGCCGCGGACGTCGAGGCGGCTGAAGGCGCAGGGACCACCTCGGCGCTCGTCGACCGCCTGCGCCTCGACCGCGCGCGCCTCGAGGGGATGGCGCAGTCGCTGGTCGAGCTCGCCGACATCCCGACGCCGGAGATCGACACCGTGCTCGAGGAGCGCCCGGACGGGCTGCGCCTGATCGAGCGTCGCCGGCCCGTCGGCGTGATCGGCGCGAACTTCGAAGCGCGTCCCAACGTGGTCGTCGACGTCGCCTCCCAGCTGCTGAAGTCGCGCAACGCGGGCGTGCTGCGCACCGGCGGCGCGGCGCTCGCGTCGGCCACCGCGCTGATGGAGGCCGTCGTCGCCCCCGCGCTCGCCGGCGCGGGCCTGAACCCCGACTCCGTCGTGCTCGTCACCGACCCGCGCCGCGAGTGCGCCGTCGAGCTGGTGCGCCGCCCGGGCCTGATCCCGCTGGTCATCCTGCGCGGTTCGGGCGACACGACGCGCTCGCTCGGTCTCGAGGCGGCCCAGCACGGGGTGCGCACGCTCGCCCACGCCGACGGCGGCGGCGTGCTCTACGTCGACCGCGCCGCGCCCCTCGAGCTCGCGCACACGCTCGTGACCTCGTCGATCGACCGGCTCGGCGTCTGCAACCGCCTCAACCTCCTGCTCGTCGACCGGCACCGCTGGGACGAGCTGGTCCCGGACCTGGTCGCGCTCCTCGAGGCGCGCGGCCTGCGCGCGTCGCTGCCCCCGCACGAGCACGCGCTCGGGCACGAGTGGGCGCTCGACGACGGGAACGAGGCGACGGTGACCCTGGCGCCCGTGGACGGCCCGGCCGACGCGGCCACCACCGCCAACCGGGAGACCTCGGGGCTCGCCGCGACGATCGTGACCTCCGACGAGGCCTCGGCGCGGGAGTTCCTCGACACCTACGCCGGCACCGGCGCCTTCTGGAACGCCACCACCCGGCTGCTCGACGGCGTCAAGCTGCGCCGCGTCCCGGAGACCGGCATCAACGTCGACCACGTCCCCGGCCCCCGCGGCCCCGTGGTCTTCACCGACCTCTGCCTGCGCCAGTACGTCGTGGTCCCCGCGTCGACCGCGATCGGGCACCCCGAGTAGCTCACGCGTTGGTCGTGACGGCCCCGGAGCTCGTGGTGAGGCGCAGGTAGCCGCGCTCGAAGTTCTGGCGCACCCCGCCGGTGACCGCGAACTGGTCGCCCTTCGGGTAGCCCAGGCTCGATCGTTCGGAGCCCAGCTGGGCCCAGCGGGTCAGGATCGGGCCCCGCACGGGCCAGGCGCCGGTCGCCGAGGTCCAGTAGACGACGCCCGACTGGAACTGGTTGTAGCGCCCGCGCCCGTCGGGAGTGGCCTTCTCGTCGGTCCGCGGCAGGCCCAGCACCGAGCCCGCGGCGCCGAGGGCGTCGTACCGGGAGTTGATGACGCCCTGCACCGCCCAGGCACCGGTGGCGCTCGACCAGTGGACCGCGCCGTTGCTCCCGGAGAACCGGGTCACGCGCGCCGACTTCGACGTCGGGCTCTCGACCACCGACGGCTCGGCGAGCGCGCTGCGCTGCGCCAGCCACTTCTGCCGGATCGGGTAGGTCGACAGGTTGCCGACCAGCGCCGCGGTGCGCGAGCGGATGGTCGGCATGGAGCGGATGCCGGTGTTGCCGGGGCACTCGGTGGCGCCCACGTCGCGGTGCGCGAACACCGTCGGCAGCGTCACCGCGCGGCCCGCCGGGTAGCGCGAGGTGCCGCCCCCGGCGCTGGTCAGCGTGACGGTGGCGTTCGGGTCGCGGTAGAGCCCGCCCAGCTTGTACGCCGCGAGCTGCGCGGTCGCCTCGATGGTGGCGGCCGGCGGGGCGACCGAGGTGAAGTCGCCCATCATCCCGATGCCGAAGGTCTCGCGGTTGAACCCGCCGGCGTGCGCGGCGATCACCGAGCGGGCCAGGCCCCCGGCGCGGCCCTCGAACACCGTCCCGTACCGGTCGACGAGGACGTTGTAGCCGATGTCGCCCCAGCCCTGGGTGCGGGCGTGGTAGGTGTAGATCCCCCGGACGATGGCCGCGGACTCGGCGGCCGAGTAGGCGTTCGTGCCCGCCGTGTGGTGGATGGTCACCGCCCGCACGGTGGGCGTGTACTCCGGTGTCCACGTCATCAGGCGTTCGTCGGCGCCCCACTGCGCGCGGGTCACCACGGCCGGGCTGCTCGGGCTGCCGGTCGCCCCGCCGGGGGTGACGGCCGCGGCGGCGATCCGCGCGTCGTTGCTGCCGGTCCCGGGGTCGATCGAGGTGAGCGCCACCCGCTGGGTCACGGGCTGCCCGTCCGTGCTCGCCCGGACCTGCACCTCCTTGCTGTCGGCCACCCAGATCGGCTCGGTGCCGGTCGACGCGGCGCGTCGTCCGTCGCGCTCGGTGTCGACCGGGTCGACCCGCGTCCACGGTCCGAACAGCCCGGTGGCGAGCTTGCTGCGCAGCTCGATGACCTGCGGGGTCGCACCGGTCCAGGTCACCGCAACGAGCTTGAGCGGATCGGGGCTCGTGGCCTGCCGTGCGCCGCCCGAGTCGGGAGTTGGGGTCGGCGTGGTGAGGCGCTCGTCCTCCACCTTCGCCGGCGTCGCGGCCGCGGACGGGAGCCGGGCGGGCTCGACGTCCTCGGTCTCGCCCGACGGCGGCGCCATGCCGATCGACGGGGCGGCCATCGCCGGCACCGCCGGCACCCCCGTCGCCATCAGCACCGCCGCGAGCGGAGCCACGAGACCCGCACCCACCCAACGCCCTGCAGCCCGCGTCCTACGGCCCACGATCCCCCCGATCGGTCGTCCACAGGGAGAACGCGCCGGGCATACGGGAGATACGGGGCCCGCTCGAGGAAGCTGATCAGCCGCCGGACTCGGCGATCGCCTTGATCTTCTGCAGCGTTGCGCGCATGTTCGCCCGGTTGGTCCGCCCGCGCGCCCAGCCGGCCATCGTCCAGTAGATCCGCGTCCCGATGCTGGGGGTGAGGCGGAACGACTCGGTGACGTCGGTGCCGTCGTCCCTGGGCTGGAACCGGTAGTGCCAGTTGTTGATCGAGCGTCCGCCCACCAGCACCTCGAACCCGAACTCGCGGGCCGGCTTGCAGGCGGTGATCCGGCAGGTCGACCAGTAGGTCGGGCCCCGGCCGTTGCGATGCACGTGCCCGCGGAACCGCGTGCCGACCGCCGGCCCGGTCGCCCCGTCGAGCCACTCGGCCTCGAAGGTCTCCTCGCTGTAGCGGTGCGTCTGCGTGACGTCCGAGACCAGCTCCCACACCGTCTCCGGGGACGCCCGGATGTGCTCGGTCACCGCGTCCTGCATCGCCCACTCCTCGGTCCGGTTCGGCTGCGCCGCACCGTAGCCACACGTGATCAGCGCCCGAGCACCACGGCTCGGTCGCGGACGTAGTCCCAGATGTCGTAGGGCAGGTCCGCCCAGACGAACACGTCCTCGACGGTGGCGAACCGGCCCGCCGCGGCGCGGCACGCGACGATGCGCTCGGCGTGCTCCGGCGCGATGCCGCAGGTCCGGGCGACGGCCTGGGCCGGCGCGGCGTTGAGGTCGACGAGACCGCCGTCGTCGTAGGAGCGCGGCAGGTCCGGGCGCCCGATGCGCAGCTCGTGGGCGAGCATCGGGTCCTGTGTGGCGAGGCGGCGGGCCTCGGCGCGGCGGTCGCGCGCCGCGAGCGCGGCGGCGACGGCAGGGTCGGGCAGCGGGCGGTCCCAGCCGGTGGGCCGGGCCCGGGGACCGAACACCTGGTGCCGCACCACGATCAGCGCGGCCAGCCCGCCGACGAAGAGCGTCAGGATGCTCATCGAGGACAGGGTCGCGAACAGGCCGGTCGTCGAGCCGTCGGGACCGCGGTCCGCCGCGCCGACGAACACGAACGTCGCGACCACGAGGACGAGCGACGCGACCGCGGCGACCACGTGCCAGGGCCGCCGGGTGCGGACGGCGGCGGAGGCCAGCGGCACCGGGAGCAGGAGCCCGGCGCTGAGCAGGTGGACGATGAACCACCAGCCGCCGCGGGTGAACCAGTTCCCGTGCCGCGCAGGCGCCGCCGGCGGTCCGGACATCCGTCGCCCCCTCGTCCCCGCTGGTCGGTCCGAGCCTAGTCGGCGACCGCTCCGATCGGCGTGATGATGGGGACATGCGGAGCGCAGAGGACGTCCTCGCCATCCAGGCGCTGCTCGCCGACTACGGGCACGTCGTCGACGACCACGACTGGGACCGGGCGCACGAGGTGTTCGCCGAGGACTTCGTGTTCGAGCGCGGCGACGACCGCCCCGACCTGCACGGCATCGCCGACATCGCCGCCACCTCCAAGGGCCGGAACATGTACGCCCACGTCACGACGAACACCACGATCCGCGAGGACCCCGACGGCACCGTCCGGGCGCACAGAAAGTTCCTGGGCTTCCCCAACGAGGGCCCGCCGGTGACTACCGCGACGTGGTGGTGCGGACACCGCAGGGCTGGCGCCTGCGGCACCGCTCGGCCGAGGTCCGGGCGCGGAAGTTCTTCGACCGAGGACGGGCGTCAGGACGGCACCTGGTCACGCAGGACCCGCTTGAGCAGCTTCCCCGACTGGTTGCGGGGCAGCTCGTCCACGACATGGATGCTCTTCGGCGTCTTGTAGCCCGCGAGCCGCCCCCGGGCGTGCGCGATCAGCTCCTCGGACGACACCTCGCCCTTGAGCACCACGAACGCCGCCACCGCCTCGATCCAGCGCTCGTCGGGCACCCCGATCACCGCGGCCTCGGCGACGGCCTCGTGGGTGTAGAGCGCGTCCTCGACCTCGCGGGACGCGACGAGCACACCGCCGGTGTTGATCACGTCCTTGATGCGGTCGACGACGGTGATGTAGCCCTGGTCGTCGATCCGCACGAGGTCGCCCGAGTGGAACCAGCCGTCGCGGAAGGCCTCGGCGGTCTCCTCGGGCTTGTCCCAGTAGCCCTCGCAGAGCTGGGGCGAGCGGTACACGACCTCGCCGGTGCCGCCGGGCTCGACGTCGTCGACCCTGGTCGTCGATCACCCGGAGCTCCACGAACAGCACCGGGCGCCCGCACGACTCCGGGCGCTCGTCGTGCTCCTCGGGCTGCAGCACGGTGGCGAGCGGGCCGATCTCCGACTGCCCGAAGCAGTTGTAGACCGCGAGCCCCGGCAGGTGCTCGCGCAGCCGGGCGAGCACCGGGCCGGGCATGATCGACGCGCCGTAGAACGCCTTGCGCAGGCTCGAGAGGTCGCGCGTGCCGAAGTCCGCGTGGTTCGCCAGCGGCACCCACACGGTCGGCGCGAGGAACAGCGCGCCCAGCCGGTCGTCCTCGACCCGGCGCAGGATCTCCGGGATGTCGGGCGCCTCCATGAGGTGGTTGACCGCGCCGACCATCAGGTAGGGCATGAGGAAGCAGTGCATGCCCGCCGAGTGGTACAGCGGCATCGGGTGCAGCGGGTCGTCCCCGTCGCCCATCGCCATCGCGTGCACGCACGAGACGTACTCGTGCACCAGCGCGCGGTGGGTCATCATCGCGCCCTTGGGCCGCGACGTCGTGCCCGACGTGTAGAGCAGCTGGACGAGGTCGGTGTCGGCGACGGTGCTGGTCAGCTCCGGGAGCTCGCCGGTGCGGGCACGCTCCAGCAGGGAGCCCGCCGCGTCGCGCAGCGGGACCACCTGCTTCGGCTGGGAGTCCAGCGCGTCGACGGGGCCGGCCAGCGCCGGGTCGATGAGCAGCAGGCGGCTACCCGACTGCTCCACCAGGTAGCCGAGCTCCTCGCCCGTGAGCGCGTAGTTGATCGGCACGTGGACCGCACCGAGCCGCGCGCACCCCAGGAAGGCGAGCAGGTAGGCGTCGGAGTTGCGCCCGTAGGCGGCGACCCGGTCGCCGGCGGACACACCGAGCTCGCCGAGGTAGCCCGCAGCACGGGTGACGGCGTCGTCGAGCTCCCGGTAGGTCCACGTCCGGTCGGCGAAGTGCAGGGCGACACGGTCGGGGGTGCGGCGCGCGCTGCGCGCCAGCACCCCGTCGACCGTGCTCGAGCGGGGGTCCACGGGGTGTGTCCTCCTCGACGGCGCGACGGTCAGGCGTGGGCGTCGCCGACGGCGACCTCGCCACCCGCGGCGACGTCGGCGTAGACGCCGGCGCACGCCCACTTCCCGGCGACCTCGGGCTTGTCGATCTGGATGCGGTTGTTCTTCGCGACCGTGCGCAGGGTGTTGCGGTCCTCGGGGAGGTCGCCCTGGGCCATCGTGGTCATGACGCAGCGCATGGTCTGGAAGGTGTACGCGACGCGTACGTCGTCGCCGAGCGTCATCTCCTGCCCGGGCCAGTCGTTCTCGACGAAGCCGGGCGGGGTGTCGGCGAGGACGACGTTCGGCCGGTAGCGGCGTACGTCGAACTCGCTCTCCGGCGCCAGCTCGCGCAGCCGCGCCAGCGTCGACTCGGTGACGACGTGCAGCGCCGCGAGGTCGTAGAAGCGGCCGGGCGGGGCGAAGGCGGCGACGTCGAAGTGGCTGATCGCCTCGCCGGTGTCCTCCTGGCGCTTGGTGGTCGCCTCGATGATGTGCTCGGGGCCCAGCTCGGCGCGCTCGACACCGTCGATGTCGACCCAGAGCTCCTCGAACGCCACGCCGTCCGGCGGCGTGGTGATCAGCTTGACCTCGCGGCCGAGCACGTCCGAGAGCGCCTGGTCGATGTCGGCGTCGTCGCTGCGGCGCGTGGACCCGTCGGGGAACGTGATGACCACCGGCGGGGCCGCATCCCCGGCCACGGGCTCCCCGGCGAACGCCGCCGAGAACTCCAGCAGCTTCGCCCAGCGCTTCGGGACCTTGGCACTGGCGACGATGCCGGTCTCGACGTCGAGGACGGCGTAGGCGCGGTCGCCCAGCACCCCCCGCTCGTCGAACGTGGCGCGCGACAGGGACTCTCCGAGCATCGACTTGACGGGGTAGCGGTACAGAGCGGCGATGGTCACACCGGAGTGGTTACCACCCCGCACCACCCGTCGGGAACCGGCCGCGCGGTCGGGTCTGTCCGATCTCAGCGGTCCCGTCGGGCGGCGAGCAGACCGGCGCCGGCGGCCACACCGCTCGCGACCAGCGTCGCGGCCGTGACGACGAGGGCGTACGAGCCGAGCCACACGTGCTTGGCGAGCTCGCAGTACCCGTCGCCGAGCACCGCGACGAGCACGATCCCGAGGGCGGTGACGGCGAGCGCGCCCGCGGTGAGCGCGAGCCCCCGGGCGGTCGGGGTCGTCGCGGCCGACAGGCGCGGGACGCGGGAGGCGATCAGCGCCAGCGCCGCGGCCAGGAGGGCCAGGACGAGGACCGTCGGGGGCACCCAGCGCCCCGGCAGCCCGTCGAAGTAGACGAACGTCGGGCCCATCAGCTGCGAGCCCTCGGGGAACGAAGGCCGGGGGATCTCGCCGCCGACGGTGCGCGGCCCGCCCGTCTCGCTCGCGAGGTAGGGGATGTGGGGCCGGAGGGTGGCGACGAGGCCCCGGTGCACCATGCGGGCCAGCACGAGCGGGTGCTCGGCCACCCAGAGGCGCGCCGCGGAGCGCAGCTCGTCCGGGCGGGCGCCCACCGTCTCCGCCCAGCCCGGCACGCTGCGGCCGCCGTCGAGGTAGAAGTGTTGGCCGGCCTGCCGGAACGCCTCGGGGCGCAGGCCGAGCGCGGTCGTTGCCGCCGGCCCTGACTCGGGGAGTACGGCGGTGAACGCGAGGTTGTGGGCGTTGACCTTGTCGTAGGCCGCGTCCTGGGCCGCGATCCCCGAGAGCACGGGCGGCACGGCGAGGGCGACGGCGAGCAGGGCGACGGCGAGCCCCGGCGCGCGGCGCCACCACGGCCGGGTGCCGACCGTGACGACCGCGCAGCCCGCGACCGCCACGAGCCCGACGGGCAGGAACCCCGGCTTGGCCGTGGCCGCCACGACACCGCCCAGGGCGATCAGGCCGAGGGCCGCGGCCCGCGCGCCCCGATCGGTGGGACGGGTGACGGCGACCGTCAGAAGGCCCCACGCCATCCAGGCGGCGCCGAGCAGCCCCGCCGACTCGCTGAAGGAGGAGACCAGGAAGCGGGACCACCACGGGACGGCGAGCAGCGGGATCAGGGGTGGCACGACCACCGCGAGCAGGACCGGGGCGAGCCGGCGGGCGCGTCGGCCAGCCAGGGAAGGGGCGGACGTGGCGGCGAGGGCGGCGACACCCGCGCCGCCGGCGAGGAGGCCGACGTAGACCGCGGCCAGCCACTCCAGCGAGAAGCGGTCGGAGCCGTCCGGCGCCGGGGGCGTGGCGTCGAGGGCGGTGGTGACCGCGACGGTCGCCTGCAGCAGCAGGCCGGCCGAGGTGGTGGGCGCCTCGCGGGGGCAGCCGGGGCCCCCGGTGCGGTACTCGGTGACGGCGACCCCGTGGCCCGGGGCGGCGCGGTCGGAGGTGTCGGGCACGAGATCGGCGACGCAGTACAGGCGGATGGCGTCGCCGTTGTCCGCGGCACCGATGGCGTCCCCGCCCACCAGGCCCAGCCGGGCGAGCAGCCCCGCGCCCACGAGCAGCGCGACCCCGACGGCGAGCAGCAGCCGGATCCCGCGGCCGACGACCGGCGCCCGGAGCGGGTCCTCGGGGCGCAGGTCGTCCTCGACGGGGTGCTCGGTGCGCTCACCGACCGTCGTCCCGGCGGTCATCGTCCCCCTCGTGCGCGGTGCGACCGTGTCCCCGGGAAGGGTGCCAGACCCCTTCTCGAGCCCGGCACCGACAGGCTCAGCCGGTGGTGGCCAGCACGAACGGGAGGACGCCGGGCGCCCCGGCCCGGCGCAGGAGCATCGCCGCGACGGTGAGCGTCCACCCCGAGTCGGCGACGTCGTCGATCAGAAGGACGGGTCCGGCGCCGAGGTCCAGGCCGGCGGGCACGGAGAGCCGTCGGTACACCTCGGCCAGGCGCTGCGCGGAGTTCGGCGGCTCGGGCTCGCTGTCGTCCTCGGGGTCGAAGTAGTGCGGCGGGGCGCTGTCGGCCAGCGCGCCCAGGAGCGGCAGCCGGCCGATCGAGGCGATGCGCTGAGCGAAGCTCTCGACGAGCGCCGGGCGCCCGCGGCTGGGGAGCCACACGATCCCGGCCGGCCGCTGCGCCCAGTCCCAGCCCTTGAGGACCTCCACGGCCGCGTCGACCAGGGCGTCGGGCACGAGGTCGTCGCCGTGGAGCAGCGGCCGCAGGCGCGGGCCCCACCCGACGTCGGTGAGCCGCCCGATCGCGCGCCCGTCCTCGGCCGCCTCCTCGGGCTTGATCTTGCCCTTGAGCGGGACGTCGAGGGCGTCCATGCCGCTGGGCCACTGCTTGCGCGGCGCCAGCGGGACCCCCGGTCGGTCGAGCGTCGCCTGCGCCTGCACGCGGACGTCCTCGCCGATCGTGGGGTCGGCGTACTGCCCGGTGCAGTTGTCGCAGCGTCCGCACGGCGTCGCGCCGGGGTCGTCGAGCTGGCGGCGGAGGAACTCCATGCGGCAGCCGTCGGTGGCGATGTAGTCGAGCATCGCCTGCTGCTCGGCGCGCCGGGCCTTCGCGAGGCCGGTGTAGCGGGCGCCGTCGTACTCCCACGCCTGCCCGGTGGCCTCCCAGCCGCCCTTCACGCGGCGGACGGCGCCGTCGGTGTCGAGGACCTTGAGCATCATCTCGAGCCGGCTTCGGGACAGCTCCACACGCGGCTCGAGCGCGGCGGTGGACATCGGGCGGCCGGCGTCGCCCAGCACCGAGAGGGCCACGCGCACCTGCGGCTCCGCCGGGAAGGCGAGCGAGGCGAAGTAGGCCCAGATGTCGCGGTCCTCGGGGCCGGGGAGCAGCAGCACCTCGGCGCGCTCGACGCCGCGGCCGGCGCGGCCGATCTGCTGGTAGTAGGCGACGGGGGACTGCGGCGCCCCGAGGTGGACGACGAAGCCGAGGTCGGGCTTGTCGAAGCCCATGCCCAGCGCCGACGTCGCCACCAGCGCCTTGACGCGGTTGGCCAGCAGGTCGTCCTCGGCGCGCTCGCGCTCGACCGGGTCGGTCTTGCCGGTGTAGGCGGCGACGGGGTGCCCGCGCTCGCGCAGGAACGCGGCCAGCTCGTCGGCGGCCGAGACCGTCAGCGTGTAGACGATGCCCGAGCCCGGCAGGTCGTCGAGGTGCTGGGCGAGCCAGGCGAACCGGTCGGCGCCCTTGGGCAGCGGGAGCACCCCGAGGCGTAGCGACTCGCGGTCGAGCTGGCCGCGCAGCACGAGCGCCTCGGCGTTGCTGGTGGACACCCCGAGCTGGTCGGCGACGTCGGCGGTCACCCGGTCGTTGGCCGTGGCCGTCGTCGCCAGCACCGGCACGCCGTCGGGCAGCTCCGAGATGAGCGTGCGCAGCCGCCGGTAGTCGGGCCGGAAGTCGTGCCCCCAGTCGGAGATGCAGTGCGCCTCGTCGACGACGAGCATCCCGGCGGTGCGGGAGAGCTCGGGCAGCACCTGGTCGCGGAACTCGGGGTTGTTCAGACGCTCGGGGCTGACGAGCAGGACGTCGACCTCGCCGGACTGGACCTGGCCGTAGACCAGCGACCAGTCGTCGGTGTTGGCGGAGTTGACCGTGACCGCGTGGATGCCGGCGCGGTTGGCCGCCTCGATCTGGTTGCGCATGAGCGCGAGCAGCGGGCTGACGATCACCGTCGGGCCCTTCCCGCGGGCGCGCAGCAGCGCCGTGGCCACGAAGTAGACCGCCGACTTGCCCCACCCGGTGCGCTGCACCACCAGCGCCCGCCGGCCCTCGGCCACCAGCGCGTGGATCGCCGACCACTGGTCCTCGCGCAGCGCGGCGTCGGGCCCGGCCAGGCGCTGCAGCGTGGCCTCGGCGTCGGCGCGCAGATCGGACTCGGTCGCGACGGTCATGGCTCCATGGTGGACGACGGGTCCGACAGGCCGGGTGGTGGTGCCGCCACTCACACCCGGTCAGGCGCTGCCTCTCGCTGGCGCGTCAGCTCGGCGATCAGGGTGTCGGCGTCGTAGGGGCCGGTGTGGCGCGTCGGCGGCGAGCCGTTCGCGCCCAGGTAGAAGGTCGGGGTCCCCGGCAGCTCGCTGGTGCGGGCGTCGATCTCGTCGTCGGCCACGCGATTCTGCACGTCGCCGGCGCGGAGCTCCTCCTCGATCCGGTCGATGTCGAGGCCGAGCTCCGCGCAGTAGCGCAGGAGGTCCTCGCGTGCGAGGGCGTCGTTGTGCGCGAAGAAGGCGTCGTGCACGTCCCAGAACCGGCCCTGCTTCGAGGCGGCCTCGGAGATCTCGGCGGCCGGGCGGGCGTCGGGGTGGTAGTCGTCGAGCGGCATGTGCCGGAACACATAGCGCACGTCGTCGCCGAAGTGGGCCCGGACCTGCCGGATGCTGCCGGTGGCCTTGCTGCAGAACGGGCACTCGAAGTCGCCGTACTCGACGATCGTCAACGGCGCGCCGACCGGGCCGCGGATGTGGTCGCGGTGCGGGTCCACGGGGCGCAGCAGCTCCATCGACGGCTCCTCGGGCTCGAGCCCGAGCCGCGCGCCGATGCGGAAGACCCCGGCGCCCAGCACGAGCGCGATCACCGATGCCGCCAGCACGCCGACGCGCGCCTCGTCGGCGAGCAGGGGGGCGTCGTCCAGCGCGAGGTCGACGATGAACAGCGAGATCGTGAACCCGATGCCCGACAGCGCCGCGCCGCCGGCGACCTGAGGGATCCGGAGTCCGGGAGCGAGGCTGCCGGGGCGCAGGCGGGCGAACAGGGCCGTCGCCGCGGTGATGCCCACGAACTTGCCGAGGACGAGGCCGAGCACGACGCCCCAGGTCAACGGGGAGGTCAGGGACGCCCGGAGCGTCTCGGCGGTCAGGGGTACGCCGGCGTTGGCCAGCGCGAACACCGGCACGATGATGAACGCGGTGTAGGGCTGGTAGAGCCGCATGAGCCGTTCGTTGACCGACACCGCCCGCTCCAGCCCGAGCCGCGCCGAGCGGGCGTACTCGGGGTTCGGCGACTGCCGGAAGGCTCTCGTGAGGGCGGCGGCCCGTTCCACCAGGGCGCGCTTGGGGGGGTAGACGGGCAGCAGCAGGGCGATGAGGACCCCGGCGAGGGTGGCGTGCACGCCGGACTCGTAGAAGGCGACCCAGGTGATGAGCGAGACGATCAGGTAGCCGCCGCCGCGCCACACCCGCAGGCGCCGCAGCTGCCAGATCGCGAGCAGTCCGAGCACACCCACCGCGAGGGGCACGAGGGACAGCTCGTCGGTGTAGACGACGGCGATGACGGCGAGCGCGCCCACGTCGTCGGCGACGGCCAGGGTCAGCAGGAAGATGCGCAGGCGCTCCGCCCGCCCGGGCCCGACCACGGCGAGCGCGCCGAGCAGGAACGCCGTGTCGGTGGAGATCACGACGCCCCACGCGGACGCGGCCGCCCCCGACGGGTTGAGCAGCAGGTACAGCAGCGCCGGCAGGACGAGGCCCGCGACGGCCGCCGCGAGCGGGACCGCCGCCTTCGACCGGTCGCGCAGCTCGCCCATCGCGAACTCGCGCTTGACCTCGAGCCCGATGACGAAGAAGAAGAGCGCCATCAGGCCGTCGTTGACCCAGTGCTGCAGGTCGAGGTCGATGCCCGCGTCGCCGACCGTGATCGCGAGCTGGATGTCCCAGAACGCGTCGTAGGTCCAGCCCCAGGGGGAGTTGGCCCAGACCAGCGCGATCACGGTCGCCGCCAGGACGAAGACGGCGGCCAGCGACTCGCTCGAGTCGCCGCGACGGGCGGCCTCGATGCGGTCGAGCACGCCTCGCCACGGAGACGGGCGGATGGTCGTCACGTCGGCCATGGGGCCCGGTCCTCTCGGGGAGCAGCACGAATCCGGCTGCCGGGACGCGTCGTCGATGACCGACCGGCGGTTGCCCGTGGCTGCCCTCGCGGACCGGGACGTGGGCGCCGCGCGGGGAACGGGACGGTTCGGACGCCGAGGATACCCATGCCGGGCGACCGTGGGTCCTGTCCACGACGACCGGTGGCCACTGCGTCACCACGCCGGGACAAGCGCCCGATCACCGGGCAGGATGCCGGGGCGTGAGCACCGAGCCGGTCGACCAGAAGGCGTTGTTCGACTCCGTCGACGACGTCGCCACCCGGCTCGCCGACGTCGGCTACATCGCCTCCACGGCCGTCGCGACCACCGTCTTCCTCGCCGACCGCCTGGGCAAGCCGCTGCTCGTCGAGGGTCCCGCAGGCGTCGGCAAGACGGAGCTGGCGCGCGCGGTGGCCGAGGCGACGGGCAGCGGCCTGGTGCGCCTGCAGTGCTACGAGGGCATCGACGAGGCCCGCGCGCTCTACGAGTGGAACCACGCCAAGCAGCTGCTGCGCATCACCGCGAGCCAGGGCGAGGCGTGGGACGAGACCCGCGACGACGTCTTCTCCGAGGAGTTCCTGCTCCCGCGTCCGCTGCTCACCGCGATCCGGCGCACCGACCCGACCGTCCTGCTCGTCGACGAGACCGACAAGGCGGACGTCGAGGTCGAGGGGCTGCTCCTGGAGGTGCTCGGCGACTTCCAGGTGACCGTCCCCGAGCTCGGCACCGTGGTGGCCGCGCAGCGCCCGTTCACCCTCCTGACCTCGAACGCCACCCGCGAGCTCTCCGAGGCGCTCAAGCGCCGGTGCCTCTACCTGCACCTCGACTTCCCCGACGCCGAGCTCGAGCGGCGCATCGTGCTCACCCGCGTGCCGCAGCTGCCCGAGGCGCTCGCCGAGGAGCTGGTCCGCATCGTCGGGGTGCTGCGGAGCATCCAGCTCCGCAAGGCGCCGTCGGTGTCCGAGACGATCGACTGGGGGCGGACGTTGCTGGCCCTCGGGCTCGACACGGTCGACGACGCCACGGTGCGCGCGACGCTCGGCGTCGTCCTCAAGCACCAGTCCGACACCGAGCGTGCCGTCGCCGAACTCCGTCTGAACTGAAGGCGGTTGAACCGATGGCCTCTCCCGTCGTGCACGGCGGACTGCCCGGCCACCTGGTCGACTTCGTCGGGGCGCTGCGGCGGGCGGGGATCGCGGTGGGGCCGGGGGAGTCGGTCGACGCGGCGGCGGTGATCTCCGAGCTGGACCTGCTGCGCCGCGAGCAGCTGCGCGAGGGCCTCGCGGCGGCGATGCTGCGTCGCTCGGGTCAGCGCGCGGTGTTCGACGCGCTCTTCGACCTGTGGTTCCCGCTCGGGCAGGGCGCGGCGCTCGGCGAGGTCGCGCTGCCCTACGCCGAGGACGGGTCGGTCGACGTCGAGGCGCTGCGCGACCTGCTCGCCGGCCTGCTGCGCGACGGCGACACCGCGGCGATGGCCGAGCTGGCGCGCGCGATCGTCGACGGGCTGGGCGCGGTCGGGAAGGGCCAGGGCGGTCAGGGGCAGGGCCAGGGCGGCGGGGGAGGCGACCGCGGACAGGGTGGTCGAGGCCAAGACAGGGGAGGACAGCCGTCCACGTGGTCGGCCTACCAGGCGCTCAACGCGGTCCGGCCCGAGACGCTGCTGGCGCGCGTGCTGGCCGGCCTGCGCGGCGGGGCCGAGGCGGCGTGGGACAGCCCGTTCGCCGAGGAGGTCTCGCGCCGCGAGGTGCGGGACCGGATCGCCTCGTTCCGGCGCATGGTCACCGACGAGGCCCGGCGGCGCGGCGCGGAGGTCCGCGGGCGCGAGGCGGCGGCGCGCACCGGCGTCCCGAAGCAGGGTGACCGCGTCGACTTCCTGACCGCCAACTCCGAGCAGCTCGCCGACCTGCGCCGCCGCGTCGCCCCGCTCGCCCGGCACCTCGCGTCGCGGCTCGCCGCCCGGCGCCGGCGGGCCCGCCGCGGACCGATCGACCTGCGCCGCACCCTGCGCCGCTCGATGTCCACCGGCGGGGTGCCGATGCGCCCTGCCTACCGGCGCCCACGTCCCGGGCGTCCCGAGCTGGTGCTGTTCTGTGACGTCTCCGGGTCGGTGGCGGGGTTCAGCCACTTCACGATGATGCTGGTCCAGGCCCTGCGCGAGCAGTTCTCCCGCATCCGGATCTTCTGCTTCGTCGACGGGTGCGTCGAGGTGACCGACCTCTTCGGGCCGGGGTCGGACCTCGGCGGCGTGATGGCCGAGATCACCGCGCGCCCGGGCCTCATCGCGTTCGACGGGCACAGCGACTACGGCTCGGCGCTCGGGCGCTTCCGCGAGGGCTGGCCGGACGTGGTCGGCCCGCGCACGTCGCTGCTGCTGCTGGGCGACGGCCGCACCAACTACCGCGACCCGAACCTCGCGGTCCTGGGCGACCTCGCCGAGCGGTCCCGTCACGTGCACTGGCTCAACCCCGAGCCGCAGGCGCAGTGGGGGACCGGTGACTCCGCGGCCCGTCGCTACGGCCAGGTCGTGCCGATGCACGAGTGCCGGACGGCGGCCCAGCTCGCGGGGGTCGTCTCCGGGCTCCTGCCGGTCTAGTCGAGATCACTAGGCTGACCGGGTGGGACAGCGCCGGATCGGGGTCATGGGCGGCACCTTCGACCCCGTGCACCACGGGCACCTCGTGGCGGCCAGCGAGGCCCAGGTCCGGTTCGCGCTCGACGAGGTCGTGTTCGTGCCCACGGGGAAGCCCTACCGCAAGGAGAGCGAGTCGGTCAGCGCCGCCGAGGACCGCTACCTCATGACCGTCGTCGCCACCGCGTCGAACCCGCGCTTCACGGTCAGCCGCGTCGACGTCGACCGCGACGGGCCGACCTACACCGTCGACACCCTCCAGGACCTCGCGAGGATCTTCCCCGACGACGAGCTCTTCTTCATCACCGGCGCCGACGCGCTCGAGCAGATCCTGTCGTGGCACCGCGCCGAGGAGATGTTCCGGCTCGCGCACTTCGTGGGGGTCACCCGGCCCGGGTTCGACCTCGACGACGGACACCTCCCGAGCGGCTCGGTGAGCCTGCTCGAGGTGCCGGCCATGGCGATCTCGTCGACGGCCTGCCGCGAGCGCGTCGCCGCCGGCGAACCCGTCTGGTACCTCGTGCCCGACGGCGTCGTGCAGTACATCGCCAAGCGCGGGTTGTACCGCCGCCGAGGTGACGGTGCGGCGCTCGGACCGACGGAGCACGTGTCGCCCGAGTAGTCGTCGGCTGGGCCGTCCGGTGCCGATTCCGCGCGAACGAGTGACGGTGTCGCGCGCCGACTAACGCACTGTGTCTGCTCTCCGAGATCCTTTCGAACGTCGGAGCCCGGTCGGGGCCCGGCCACTCGGGGGAGAGTGATCTCGGTGCTGGTGCCGCCGCAACCCGTCGTCCCGCAGGCTCCGCCGCCGGCGCGGGGGCTGTCCCGCGGGATGATCGCCGTGATCGTCATCCTCGGGATGCTCGTGGCCGCCCTCGGCGGGGTGATCGTCGCCCGCGAGATGAGCGCGCCGGCCGAGGTCGCTCTCGAGCCGGTGGCCTCCGCGGGCGCCAACCCGTTCATGGACAGCGTCGGCACCGACGTCCCCGACGTCCGGCCCGTCGCGAACACCGGAGGACGGCACGCCGGCACCACCCCGGGCCTCTACGGCGGCACCGGCGACGACTCGTCGTGCGACCGCTCCCAGCTCACCCGCTACCTGAGCGCGCACCCCGACCGCGCCGCCGGCTGGGCCTCGGTCCTCGGCCTGCGCGACGGGTCATCGTCGACGATCTCGGGCTACGTCGACGGGCTGACCTCGGTGGTCCTGCGCTCCGACACCTACGTCACCAACCACGGCTGGAGCGACGGCAGCGTCACCTCCTGGCCCGCAGTGCTCCAGGCCGGCACGGCCGTGCTCGTCGACCCGTACGGCAACCCCGTCACCCGATGCTTCTGCGGCAACCCGCTGACGGCCCCGCAGTCCTTCAACACCGTCGCCTACGTCGGCCCGCGCTGGTCTTCGTTCACCTCGAACTCGGTCACGATCGTCAACCACCAGACGACGACCGTGACGAACAACTACACGATCATCGACGTCCACACCGGACGCGGCCACGACCGCCCGCGGGGCACGGACGGCGAGCGGGACCGGGAGAACCGGGAGGTCCGCGAGGCCTTCACCGAGGGCGCGGAGCCGGGGAACGCCTCCGCGAGGGATGACCAGGCTCCGGCCGACGTGCAGACCCCCGTCGATGTGGAGTCGGCGGGCGGCGAGGACTCGACGGGGAACCCTGCGAACCGCTCGATCCCGAGCAGCGGCGCCGCACCGGGGCTGACCGATCCGTCCACGTCCACGTCCACGTCCCCGTCCCCGTCCCCGTCGACCACGACCACGACGTCGGCCTCAGCGTCGACGACCGCCCCCTCGGGCGAGTGGATCGCGACCGTGTCCTGCGGACTCGGTACGGAGTCGGGCCGCATCACCTTCGAGAGCGACGGCACCTACACGCTCGAGGGGCCCGCGATCGGCTCATGGACGCGGTCCGGTGACACCCTCCGCATGCGCCCCAGCACGGGCGGGTCCGCCCTGTCCCTGATCGGATCGCCCACCGACGAGCCGACCACCTGGACCGGCTCCGGCTGCACGCTCTTCCCGGCGTCGTGAGCCGCCACCGTCAGCCCGAGGACGAGGCGCCGGCGGACGTCGCCGTCGACCCCCCGACCGGGCCGCTGACCCTGCCGCCGGGGGTCGTCGTGCCGCGGCAGCGGCCGGCGTCCGAGCCGGTGACGCCGACGGAGCGGGTCGCTGAGCAGACCCCGCCCACCCGCCACTCGCTCACGATCGTCACCCCTCGGCGGGCCGTGATCGCTCCGACTGCTCCTGCGGACCCGCTCAGCGGGCTCGACGGAGCACCCGGAGCGATCACGGGCCCGGCGCGGGCGCCGATCACCCCGGGGAGGGGGACGGCGCTGCCGGCCGAGGTGCGCCGGGAGTGGGCCGACGCTCCCGGGAGCTTCGCCCGCATGGGCGCCGAGGGCCCGCGGACCCTCCCGCAGGCGGCGCTCCCGGCCCTCCCGCCGCGGCCGGCGCCGCCGGTGGTGTGGGGTCCGTGGCCGCCGGAGCCCTCGATGGGCCCGCCGCGGCGACGCCGGGGCCCGAGCGCCTGGGTGATCGCGGCGGTGGCGGTGCTCGTCGTGCTGCTCGTCGGACTCGGCGTGGGGCTCGTGCGCCCGGAGCTCCTGGGGCTCTCGGCCCGGTCGCCCTTCGCGGCGTCCGGGGAGGCGGCACCGGGGGCCGGCGCCGCGCCGGAGATCAGGTCCTCGCCGGTCGCGCCCGCCGCGAGCGCGCCCGTCGACCCCTCGGCGGAGCTGGAACGCCTCGCCCGCTCCGACGCGGCCTCGCTCGCGGCGGCCGAGAACGCCTGGGTGCCGCAGCTGTCGTCCAAGCGGCCGGGCACCGTCGCCTCGGGACGCACCTACGACGCGGCGGCGATCCTGGCCGAGCACGAGCAGCTCCGCGCTCGCCATCCCCAGGCGCGGCTGCTGTGGTCGGGCGACTGGCCGGTCTTCGGCAGCGACGACTACTGGGTCACGGTGCTCGCGACGCCGTCGTCCTCGGCGAGCGGGGCGAACTCCTGGTGCGACCGCCAGGGCTCCGGCGCCGACGACTGCTTCGCCAAGTGGCTCGCCCGCAGCGGCGGCAGCGAGGGCACCGCAGTGCACCGCTAGGCGGGATCAGCCCGGGCGGTGCACGGCCGTCGGCGCGATGCGCAGGATCCGGCGCGCGTGCCCCGGGCCGTCGTTCCAGTGGTACGGACCGCCGAGGTAGCGACGCGAGAGCGCCTCGATGTGCTCGGCCGCGCCCTGCGGCGTCACCTCGACGACCCGGCCGCGCAGTGTCACGTAGCGCTGCGGGCGACCCGCGTCGGCCACCGCGACGGAGATGCGCGGGTCGCGCCGCACGTTGGCGACCTTCTGGAAGCCCTCCACCGAATTGATCACGACGTGGGTGCCGTCGGTGTCCACCCAGGTCTCCGTGGTCTCCGGCGACCCGTCGGGCATGACCGTCGCGACCACGCAGCGGTTCGGGCCCCTCAGGAGGGACACGACGTCCTCCGGGAGGGGCTCGGTCTGCGGGTACGCGAGGCTCATCGGGCGCTCGTGGTCCTCCGGGCGGGTGGTGGCGGGCCCGACCACGGTAGGAGAGCCCCGCCGCGGCGTCGCAGCGGCCCCCGGTTTCACGCCGTCAGCCCCCGAAGGCGAGCACCGACGCGGTGAATGCGTGGAGGTGGTTGCGGGAGGCGACGGGCCCGATCTCGCCGGCGGCGAAGAACCCGGCGACGCCCTCGGGGCCGAGGCCGCGGCGCACCGCGTCGACGTCGTGGTCGGCGTCCGGGAACATCGCCCGGCCGCGCCCGTTGCACGAGAACAGCAGCGCGCCGGCCGTCGTGCCCTCGCCGCGGAAGCGGCTCATGAGCCAGTCGAGATCCGCGTCGGCGCTCGTCGCGTCGCGCACCTGGAACCGCACGGTGCGGCCGACCTCGACGACGTCGCCGACGGTGATGGAGCCCTTCTCCGGGTCGGCGCCGACCACGCCTCGGATGAGGAAGTCGCCCTGGCGATGGTCGTCGGCGTACTCGTCCATCGCGATGCCGAGGTGCAGACCCCGGGCGACCATCTGCTGATCGGCCTCCTCGAGGCCGCGGACGATCTCCTCGAGCTTCGCGTAGGCCGGTGTGCCCGCGAGTCCCTGCAGGTGCGGGCCCTCGGCGGCGGTGACCGTCATCGTCGGGCCGATCGGCCGACAGCCCTGGCTCACCAGCGTGCGGACCCGCACGTCGCCGCCGATCGTCACGCCGACGACGCCGCGCTCGTGCACGACGCCGTCGAGGAACAGGCGCGTGCCGCCCGCACCCCCCGGGCCGGAGGCGAGGCCGCCGACGAGGGGCAGGCCGCCCAGGACGTCGGCCGACTGCTCGACGAAGCCCTGGATGGGGAAGGTGTACGGGTCGGCGAGCAGGAGGCCGACCTTGTCGGCGCCGGCGTTCTTCGGCATGCCGCCGACGACGAGGCCGGTCTCCGTGCGGCTCGCGTCGAGGCGGAACGGGGTCAGCGTGGCGTCCGGCAGCGCGGCGGCCCAGACGGCGACCGCGGGCCGCGCCTCGACGCCCCGGCCGTCGCCGATCACGCCGCCGGCGCTGCAGCCGACGGCCACGCGCGCGCCCGCCACCTCCATCGCCCGGGCCCCGGCACGCCCGATCTCGTCGGGATCGGGGTGGCAGACGAAGACGGCGAGCAGGTCGGGCCGCCGACCTCCCAGCGGAGCGGTGGCCTGCGCGACGGCGTCCTCGGCGGCGGCCACGAGATCGGCTCCCTGGGCCAGCCCGTCCCCGAAATCAGCCATCGCCCCAGTATGCGGGGAGCCCTGCCGGGGCGCGGGCTCGCGACGGCGACGAGCCCTCGGAGGGCGTCGAGTAGGATCGGTACGCCCCCGCTCCACGACCTCGAAGGGTTTCGTGCCCGCCACCGATCGCGCGCGCCGTCTGGCCGAGACCGCCGCACTTGCCGCTGCCGACAAGCTCGCCCAGGACGTCGTCGCCATCGACGTGTCCGAGCGGCTTCCCCTCACCGACTGCTTCGTCATCGCGTCGGCGCCCAACGAGCGCCAGGTGCAGGCCGTGGTCGACAACGTCGAGGAGAAGCTGCGCGCACTCGACGCCAAGCCCGTACGCCGCGAGGGCACGCAGGAGGCCCGCTGGGTGCTCCTCGACTTCGGCGACGTCGTCGTCCACGTGTTCCACGGCGACGAGCGGGAGTTCTACGGCCTCGAGAGGCTGTGGAAGGACTGCCCGATGCTGACGTTGCCGGACGAGGTGTACGGCCCGCCCCGCGACCAGACCGCCGCCGGCGAGTGAGCCTGCACCGGCTGGTCCTGGCCCGGCACGGTCGGACCACCTGGAACGCCGAGAGCAGGATGCAGGGTCGTCTCGACCCCGACCTCGACGACACCGGCCGCGCCCAGGCCCTCGCCGCGGCGCCGGTGCTCGCGACGTACGAGCCGGTGCTGCTCGTGGCGTCCGACCAGGTCCGGGCCTGGCAGACGGCCGACGCCATCGCCAAGGAGGCCGGTCTCGTCCCCCGTCCCGACGGGCGCCTGCGCGAGACGGCGCTGGGCGACTGGGAGGGCCTGACCGGTGGCGAGGTCGAGGCCGGCTGGCCCGGCGGGCTCGCCTCGTGGGGCAGCGACCCGGAGTGGGCGCCGCCCGGCGGGGAGTCCCGGGTCGAGGTGGCCGAGCGCGCCCTGCCGGTGCTGGCCGAGCTGGTCGACGAGCTGAGCGACACCGACGAGCGGCAGACCGCGATGGTCGTCGCGCACGGCGGCACGATCAGTGCGTTGACGGCCTCGACGCTCGGTTGGCCGGTGTCGGCGTGGCACTCGTTGCAGCCGCTGCACAACTGCGCGTGGGCCGTGCTGGAGCAGCGGTTCGACCGGTGGCGCCTGCGGGCCTGGGGCCTGGCGGCGGCGTGAGCTCCGGCCCGGTGCTCGTGGTGATCGCCGACTCGCTGTCGTTCCACGGGCCGGATCGGGCCGAGCCGGCCGACGAGCCGCGGCTGTGGCCGCACGTCGCCGCGTCGGTGGTGGACGGACGGGCCGAGCTGCACGCCGGCCTCGGGTGGACCGCCCGGCACGCATGGCGCGCGATGGCCGGCGACCCGCGGATCTGGGCGTCGCTGCGGCACGCGGACGCGGTGGTCCTCGGCGTCGGTGGCATGGACACGCTGCCGTCGCCGGTCCCCACGGCGCTGCGCGAGACGATCCCGGCGCTGCGACCGGCCCTGCTGCGGCGGGCGGTCCGTGACGCGCACGGGTGGCTGACGCCGCGGGCGGCGCGCCTGCTCGGCGCCGCAGGACCGGTGGCGCTCCCGCCGGGGGAGACCGTCCGGCACCTCGAGCGCCTGCGCGTCGCCGTGACGACGCTGATCCCGGGCCTGCCCGTCGTCGGGATGCTGCCGGCGGTGCACCGGGCGCCGGCCTACGGCGGCGTGCACGCCGGCCGGGAGCGGCACGTCGCCGCGCTCACCGCGTGGGCGTCCCGGCGCGGCGTCGCCCTCGTCGACCCGGCGCCCCTGGTGGCCGACCACGTCCTGCGCGGCCACGGCAACCCCGACGGCATCCACTGGGGCTGGGCGGCGCACGCGGCCGTGGGGGACGCGGTGGGCCGCACGGTGGAGAAGGCCCTGGCCGACCGGGGCTGAGCACCGCGCTCGAGGGGGCCGAGGTCCGAGGAGCCCACCGCCGTGGGCCGGGCGGGTGTGGAGCGCGCCCACCGTGATTGGCGTCCGTCCCCATCCCGACCCGTTGTCCCCAGGCGTCGCCCGCGTGCTGTCCCGCCCGCCGGGCGCGTTCCTAGCGTCCCGGGCATGCGCTACCCGTCCGCGCCCGCCACCGGCGGCGCCCGCATCCGGCTCCGCTCCCTCGAGGGGGCCCGCGAGCGCTCCTCCTCGGCGACGGGGTGGGGTGGGCCGGAGGACGTCGAGGTGGGCGAGCCCGACGATCCCGGCGGCGACGACGGGCCGGTGCGGGTCGGCTGGCCGGGCGCGCCGCCGGGGACGCCGGCCGCGCGGCTCCGGGTGCCGGTCGGCGGCGCCCGGCCCGCCGCCGACCCCGAGCCCGAGTGGTGGGACGACGAGGACGACGACCCACCGCGGGCGGCGCGCGCCGGCAGCGCGTGGGACCCGCCGGAGCGCGGCCGACGGGCGCAGCGATGGGTGGCGCGGTGGCTGCCCGCCTCCTGGGCCGGCGCGCGCTGGGACCCGGGCCGCACGGGTGCGCTCGCCCTCGCCGCGGTCGCGGCCGTGGCGGCGGTGGTCGCGGCCGTGGGCGTGTGGGCGGAGCGCCCGGTGCCGGAGCCGGTGCCGTCGTTGCCCCTGGTCGCGGGGGCTCCGCCGGCGGGTCCGGTGCTGCCCGTGGCGGCGCCTGCCGACACCGGGCCGCTCGTGGTCTCGGTGTCCGGGCGCGTGGCCCGGCCCGGGCTCGTGCGGCTCGCCCCGGGCAGTCGGGTGGGCGACGCTGTGGACGCCGCGGGCGGTGCGACGCCCGACGCCGACCTCACCGGGTTCAACCTCGCCGCGCGCGTGACCGACGGCGAGCAGGTGGTCGTCGGCGTGCCGATGCCGGTCACGCCACCGGCGGGGGCCGCCGCGGGCGGGGCCGCGCCGGGATCGGGTGGCGGGTCGGGGGGAGCGGGCGGCTCGCCCGGCGGGCGGGTGGACCTCAACACCGCGACCCTCGAGCAGCTCGACCAGCTGCCCGGCGTCGGCCCGGTCACCGCCCAGCGGATCCTCGAGTGGCGGACGCAGAACGGACGCTTCGCGGCCGTCGAGCAGCTGCAGGAGGTCAGCGGTATCGGCGACGCGCGCTTCGCGACCCTGCGCGACCTGGTCTCGGTGTGAGCGCCCGGCGGCCTGCGCCTGCGCCCGGTGAGCCGGAGCTGCCGCCGCCACCCGACCTGCGCCTCGTGCCCGCGGCGCTCGCGTCCTGGGGCGTCGCGATCGCCGCGCTGACCGCCGGGTGGGGCGCCGCGGCGGTGCTGGTCCTCGCCGGCGTCACGGCCGCGGTGGTCGCCGCCCGACGGCCCGCGGTCACGGCGTCCCGGGCGGGGCTGCGCGCGGTGGTCATCGCGACCGGCGGGTGCGCGGCGGCGGTCGGGCTGGTGGCCGGGCTCGGCGCCTTCGCCGTCGCGAGCCACCCGCTGCGCCCGGCCACGGGGAACGGGGTGTCCGCGCGGCTCGACGTCGTGGTGACCGCCGACCCGCGCCCGGTCCGGTCGACGGTGCCGGGGCCCGGCCGGGTGGTGGTGCGGGGCGAGCTGCTGGGCGGGCAGGTCGGGGCGGGCGTGCCGTGGCGGGCCGGGGGCCGCGTGGTGCTCCTCGCGCCCGCCGAGGACTGGGCGGGGCTCCTGCCGGGCCAGGTCGTCGGCGCCCGGGGCCGGCTCGGTCCGCCCGACCGCGCGGACCTCACGGTTGCCGTCCTGCAGGTCCGCGGCCCGCCCGGGGAGGTCGGGCCGGTGCCGCTGGTCCAGCGGGTCGCGGGCGACCTGCGCGGTGGGCTGCGCGACGCCGCCCGCGCCGTGCTCGCCGAGGACCCGGCGGGCTTGCTCCCGGGCCTCGTGGTCGGCGACACCTCGGGCGTCTCGCCGGGGCTCGCCGACGACTTCCGCACCGCAGGCCTGACCCACCTCACAGCCGTGTCCGGCACCAACGTCGCGATCATCTGCGGCGCCGTGCTGCTGCTCGCGCGCCTCGCCCGGGCCGGTCCGCGCACCGCGGCGGTGCTGGCGGCCCTGGCGCTCATCGGCTTCGTCGTCCTCGCCCGGCCGTCACCGAGCGTCCTGCGGGCGGCGGTGATGGGCGGGGTCACGGTGCTCGCGCTCGCGGTGGGTCGGCGCCGGTCGGTGGTGCCGGCGCTGTGCGCGGCGGTGATCGTCCTGCTGCTCGTCGACCCCGGGCTCGCCACCGATCCGGGGTTCGCGCTGTCGGTGCTCGCCACCGGGGCGCTCGTGCTTCTCGCTCCGGGGATGGTCGCGCGGTGGCGGGCGCGTGGGGTGCCGCCGGGGATCGCGGAGGCGCTCGCGGTGCCCGTCGCCGCCCACGTCGTCACCGCGCCGGTGATCGCGGGCCTGTCCGGCGAGGTCAGCCTCGTCGCGGTCGTCGCGAACCTGCTCGCCGCGCCGATGATCGCGCCGGTGACGGTGCTCGGCGTGCTCGCCGCCGCGGTCGCGCCCTGGTGGTCCGGGGGTGCCGAGGCGCTGGTCTGGCTCGCGGGGCCGGGGGTGACGTGGCTGGTGTGGGTGGCCCGGCGGTGCGCGGCCGTCCAGGGCGCGACGCTGGCGTGGCCGGGCGGGGTGCCGGGCGCGCTCGCCCTCGCCGCCGTGGTGGTGCTCGTCGGAGCGGCGCTGCGGTGGCGCCGGCTCCGCGCGGTGGCGGCGGCGGTGCTCGTCGGCGCGCTCCTGGTGCTCGTGCCCACCCGGGTCGTGCCGCCGGGGTGGCCGCCCGCGCGGTGGTCGCTGGTGGCGTGCGACGTCGGTCAGGGCGACGCCCTGGTACTGGCCACCGGCGAGCCGGGCCGCGCGGTCCTCGTCGACGTGGGCCCCGACGCGGGCGCGATCGACGGCTGCCTCGCCCGCCTCGGGGTCCGGTCGCTGGCCCTCGTGGTGCTGACGCACCTGCACGCCGACCACGTCGGCGGGCTCGCCGGTGCGCTGGCGGGCCGGGGTGTGGGTGGGGTCGCGCTCGGGCCGGCGCGCGAGCCCGCGGACACCCTGGCGCAGGTCACCCGCCGGACCGCGACCGCCCGCGCGCCCCTGGTCGGGCTCGGGCGCGGGACCGTCCTGCGCTGGCCCGGCCTGGTGCTCGAGGTGCTCGGCCCCGTCCGCACCGTGGCCCACGTCGACGGCGAGGACGGGAGCGCGGTCAACGACACGTCGGTGGTGCTGCGGGCGCACACCCCCGTCGGGCGCGTGCTCCTGCCCGGCGACGCGGAGAGATCGGCCCAGTCGTCACTGCTCGGGAGGGCCGGCGACCTGCACGCCGAGATCCTCAAGGTGCCGCACCACGGCTCGCGGTCGTCACTGCCGACCTTCCTCACCGCGGCGCGGGCCTCGCTGGCGCTGGTCAGCGTCGGGCAAGGCAACACCTACGGCCACCCGAACCCGGGCGTGATGGGCCTGCTCACCGGCAGCGGCGCCCTCGTCCGGCGCACCGACGAGTCGGGCGACCTGGCCGTGGTCGTCGGCGCCGATCCACGCGCCGGCCCGGCCGTGGTCGCCCGGGGCGACCCGCGCCCGGACCCGAGGCGACGGTGAGACGACCGTGTCCCGGGGACACGGTCCGCGAGAGGGTCCGACGCGACTACGACCTCGGCGCGAGGCGCACGTCCGGCAGGCGGTCAGCCTGCCGGTGCTGCGCAGCGTGCCCCTCGCGTAGCGGGGCTACAGCCCCAGCGCCTCGCGGACCGCCTTGGATGTCGCCGGGATCGTCGCCTTGGGGCCCACCTGGTGCTCGATGGCGTCGAGGGTCTTGAGACCGTCGCCGGTGATGAGCAGGACGGTGTCGGCGTCCGGGTCGAGGTCGCCGGACTCCACCATCTTCTTGGCGTTGGCCACGGTGACGCCGCCGGCGGTCTCGGCGAACACGCCCTCGGTGCGGGCGAGCAGCCGGATGCCGTCGCGGACCTCCTCGTCGGTGACGTCGGAGATCGAGCCGCCGCAGCGGCGGACGGCGTCGAGCACGTACGGCCCGTCGGCGGGATTCCCGATGGCCAGCGACCGGGCGATCGTGTCCGGCTTCTGCGGACGGACGACGTCGGTGCCCTCGCGGAAGGCGGTGGACACCGGCGAGCAGCCGGCGGCCTGGGCGCCGAACACCTTGTACTCGGCGTCGTCGACGAGCCCGAGCGAGATCAGCTCGCCGTAGGCCTTGTCGACCTTGGTCAGCTGCGAGCCCGAGGCGATCGGGATGACCGTCTGCGCCGGGATGCGCCAGCCCAGTTGCTCGGCGACCTCGTAGCCGAGGGTCTTCGAGCCCTCGGCGTAGTAGGGCCGGACGTTGACGTTGACGAACGCCCACTCCTCCTGGTCGAAGGCGAGCTCCGTGGCCAGGCGGTTGACGTCGTCGTACGTGCCCTCGCAGGCCAGCAGGCTCGTGTCGTAGACGGCGGTCATGAGGATCTTGGCGCGCTCGAGCGACGCGGGGATCAGCACGACCGAGTCCCAGCCTGCGCGCGCCGCGGCGGCGGCCGTGGCGTTGGCGAGGTTGCCGGTGGACGGGCACGCGAGCGTGGTGAAGCCCAGCTCGCGGGCGGCGGCGAGGGCGACGGCGACGACGCGGTCCTTGAAGGAGTGCGTCGGGTTGCCGGTGTCGTCCTTGACCCACAGGTTGCGGATGCCGAGCTCGGCGCCGAGGCGGTCGGCGCGCAGCAGGCGGGTGCAGCCCGGGTCCATGTTCGGGTGCGACTCGACGGAGGTGGGTACCGGCAGCAGCGACTTGTAGCGCCAGATGCTGCGGGGACCGCGCTCGATGTCCTCGCGGGTGACCGTGCCGAAGTCGTAGGCGATCTCGAGGGGGCCGAAGCACTGCGGACAGGCGAACTCGGCGGCGAGGTCCATGCGGTGGCCGCAGGCGCGACACGCGAGAGCGGTGGCCGGGCCGAGATCGAACGACGTGGTCGTCGGCTGGGCGGTGAGCGTCATGAAAGGAAAATCCTTCCTCATCTTCCCCGCGAACGGGTCGGAATTGGCACCGTGATCGCTGCGTGCGGAGCGCGCTGCGCCGGTTGCCGGGGTGTCGTCGGGCCGTTCCCTCTACCCCTCTGGATGAGCCGTATTCGGTTGTCGGGCGCCCTCGGACGCCCGCCGGAGCACATTACGGCACGGGTCACACCTCGACCACCGAGCGCGCCCAGGCGAGACGTCCCTCACGACGGCGCCTCACGACAGCACGCCCCGGCGGCGTCGGCCCCTCGTGACACGATCGGACCGTGAGCCCCACGAGCGCGCCCGAGGTGACCGCGCCGTTGCACCTCGTCGTCGGCGACGAGTCGCTGCTGGTCGAGCGGGCCGTGGCGCGGGCGGTCACCGCGGCGCGCGAGGCCGACCCAGCGGTCGAGGTGGCGCACCTCCCGGTCGGCGAGATCACCGCGGGCGTGCTGGGCGAGCTCGTCAGCCCGTCGCTGTTCGCCGAGTCGCGGGTCGTCGTGATCGAGAACGCCCACGACGCGAGCGCCGAGGCGACGACGCTGCTGCTCGACTACGCCCGCACCCCGAGCGACGGCGTGACGCTCGTCGTCGTGCACCGCGGCCCGCCCAAGGGGGGCAAGGCGCGGAAGGCGCCCGCGAAGGGCGCCAAGGGGGGCGGCCCGAGGGGGGACGCGCTGCTCGAGGGCCTGCGCGGCGCCGGTGCCACGGAGGCCTCGGCGGCGGGGCTCTCCGACGACCAGCGCGCCGACTTCGTGCGCACCGAGGTCCGCCAGGCCGGCGGGCGGATGACCGGCGACGCGCTCGGGCTGCTCATGGACGCCGTCGGCTCCGACCTGCGCGAGCTCGCCGCGGCCGCGTCGCAGCTCGTGTCGGACTCCGGCGGTCAGGTCGACGCCGACGCCGTGCGCGCCTTCCACCGGGGCCGCGCCGAGGTGACGGGGTTCGCGGTCGCGGAGCGGGCCATCACGGGAGACCGGACGGCGGCGATCGAGTCGCTGCGCTGGGCGCTGGAGACCGGCGTGCCGCACGTGTTGCTGGCCGACGCCCTCGCCGACGCCGTGCGTACCGTGGCGCGCGTCAAGCGCCGCCGGCCGCGGCGACCCGTACGCCATGGCGTCGTCGCTCAAGATGCCGCCGTGGAAGGTGCGCAAGGCCCAGGGGCAGGGTCGGGGCTGGGGTGACGAGGGGCTCACGCGGGCGATGGGCGTGGTGGCCGACCTCAACGCGAACGTCAAGGGCGCCGCCGCCGACCCGGCCTACGCCCTGGAGTACGCCGTCGAGCAGGTCCTGGCGGCCCGGGGGAGCTCGCGGCGCTGAGCGGCCGCCGCGCACGTGATCGACGCGGCTTTCCTGTCACCCAGTGCCAGCGTGGACGCAGGGCTTGCACGGGTCCGTGCCACCCCGCCCACGACAAGAGCCCGTCCCCGGCGTACCGGGGACGGGCTCTCGTGGTGTGTGGGGTGGCTCAGGCCGGGGTCTTGCCCGCCTTGGCGTCCACCGAGAAGCGCTCGGCGCGGTGGGCCATGCGCGACTTCTTGTTCGCCGCCTGGTTCTTGTGGATGACGCCCTTGCTGACGGCCTTGTCGAGCAGTCGGCCGGCCTCGCGGCGGCGCTCGCCGGCGAGGTCGACGTCGCCGGCCTCGGTGGCCTCGCGGTAGCGGCGGATCGCGGTCTTGATGCGCGACTTGACCGCCTTGTTCTTCTGACGCGCTTCCTCGTTCTTGCGGTTGCGCTTGACCTGCTGCTTGATGTTCGCCACGGGGTGTTCGAACCTTCGTCCGTCGGAGTTCTGTGCACGGGAGCGCGCGGGGGCGCTCGACCGCACCACGCAGTGCCGCCCAGATTACCAACCTCACCCCGACGCTCCGCCGACCGGCCCCGGAGCAGCGTCATGGGACGATGGCGGGTGAGCCCGACCGTGCGAGACGTGAGGATCCCGTTGACCCAGACCACCCAGCAGTCCGCGAGCAACCCCGGACGGCCGGGCACGAAGGGCTACGCCGACGAGACGTTCACGCCGCCGGACCGTATCCGCAACTTCTGCATCATCGCCCACATCGACCACGGCAAGTCGACGCTGGCCGACCGCATGCTGCAGATGACCGGCGTGCTGGGGGACCGGGCCTACCGCGCCCAGTACCTCGACCGCATGGACATCGAGCGCGAGCGCGGCATCACGATCAAGGCGCAGAACGTGCGCCTGCCCTGGTGCGCCGCCGGTCCGGACGGCGAGATGCGCGACCACGTGCTGCACCTCATCGACACCCCGGGCCACGTCGACTTCACCTACGAGGTCAGCCGCTCGCTCGCCGCGTGCGAGGGCGCGATCCTGCTGGTCGACGCCGCGCAGGGCATCGAGGCGCAGACCCTGGCCAACCTCTACCTGGCCATGGAGCACGACCTCGAGATCATCCCCGTGCTCAACAAGATCGACCTCCCGGCGGCCGACCCCGAGCGCTACGCCGCCGAGATCGCCCACCTCATCGGCTGCGATCCCGACAGCATCCTGCGGATCAGCGCCAAGACCGGTGACGGCGTCCCCGCGGTGCTCGACTCGGTGGTCCACCGGGTGCCGGCGCCGGTGGGCGACGCCGACGCCCCCGCCCGCGCGATGATCTTCGACTCGGTCTACGACACCTACCGCGGCGTCGTCACCTACATCCGCGTCGTGGACGGGAAGATCACCCCGCGCGAGCGGATCAAGATGATGTCCACCGGCACGGTGCACGAGCTGCTCGAGGTCGGGATCATCTCGCCGGACCAGAAGCCCTGCCAGGGCCTCGGCGTCGGTGAGGTCGGCTACCTCATGACCGGCGTGAAGGACGTCCGCCAGTCGCGCGTCGGCGACACCGTCACGTGGGAGCGCAAGGGTGCGAAGGAGCCGCTCGGCGGCTACCGCGACCCGCAGCCGATGGTCTACTCCGGGCTCTATCCCATCGACGGCACCGACTACCCGCTGCTGCGCGACGCGCTCGACCGCCTGCGCCTCAACGACGCCGCCCTGTCCTACGAGCCCGAGACGTCGGCGGCGCTGGGCTTCGGCTTCCGCTGCGGCTTCCTCGGCCTGCTGCACCTGGAGATCACCCGCGACCGCCTCGAGCGCGAGTACGGCCTCGAGCTGATCTCCACCGCGCCCAACACCGTCTACCGCCTCGAGCTGGACGACGGCTCCGAGGCCGAGGTGACCAACCCCGCGGACTGGCCCGAGGGCAAGGTCGCGACGATCTTCGAGCCGATCACCAAGGTCTCGGTGCTGGCGCCGTCGGACTTCGTCGGCCCGATCATGGAGCTCTGCCAGTCGCGGCGCGGCCAGCTCGCCGGGATGGACTACCTGTCCGACAGCCGCGTCGAGCTGCGTTACACGATGCCGCTCGCGGAGATCATCTTCGACTTCTTCGACATCCTGAAGTCGCGCACCCGCGGGTACGCGTCGCTGAACTACGAGCCCGCCGGCGAGCAGGCGGCCGACCTGGTGAAGGTCGACATCCTGCTGCAGGGCGAGCCGGTCGACGCGTTCTCGGCGATCGTGCACCGGGACGCCGCCTACGCCTACGGCAACTCGATGGCCACGAAGCTGCGTGAGCTCATCCCGCGCCAGCAGTTCGAGGTGCCGATCCAGGCCGCCATCGGCGCCAAGATCATCGCCCGCGAGACGATCCGAGCGATCCGCAAGGACGTGCTCTCCAAGTGCTACGGCGGGGACATCACCCGCAAGCGAAAGCTGCTCGAGAAGCAGAAGGAGGGCAAGAAGCGGATGAAGACGATCGGCCGCGTCGACGTCCCGCAGGAGGCCTTCGTCGCGGCCCTGTCCACCGACCAGAACGCCGTGGACAAGGCCAAGAAGAAGTAGTCGCGACAACGCCCGTGATCGGCGGGGAACAACCGCTCGCGTAGACTGGTTACCAACGCCGAGCTGTCGGCCTGGGAAGGACCCTGCGTGTCACCGGGTCCGCGGACAGCTCACGTGTCCGCCGTACCCTTCCTGAAAGAGATCTGTGACCAACGCTGCTGTCCTGTCCGATCACGACGTCGAGCTCGTCGACGTGATCTCCCACTCCACCGACGAGAGCCCCGCGGACGCGACGTCCGCCGAGGACGCCCGCGTCGCCGAGACCTCCGACGACACCGGCTCCGAGGAGCCGGTCGTCGACGCGCCCGAAGCCACTGAAGACGTCACCGAAGACGCCACCGACGACGAGCCCGCCACCGGGTTCGCCGCGCTCGGTGTCGCGGAGCGCCTGCTCCCCACCCTGGTCGAGTCCGGGTTCGACACCCCGACCCCGATCCAGACCGAGACCATCCCGCTGCTGCTGTCGGGCCGCGACGTTCTCGGCCTCGCGCAGACCGGCACCGGCAAGACCGCCGCGTTCGCGCTGCCGATGCTCTCGGCGATCGACCCCGCGCAGCGGCGCGTGCAGGCCCTCGTCATCACGCCCACCCGCGAGCTGGCGATCCAGGTCGCCGAGGCCATCGAGCGCCTCGGCGCCGGCGTCCCCGGGCTGAGCGTCGTCCAGCTCTACGGCGGCGCGCCCTACGGCCCGCAGCTGCACGGGCTGCGCCGCGGCGGCCAGATCGTCGTCGGCACCCCCGGTCGCATCGCCGACCACCTCGAGAAGCGCACCCTCGACCTGTCCGGCGTCGCGCACTTCGTGCTCGACGAGGCCGACGAGATGCTGCAGATGGGCTTCCTCGAAGAGGTCGAGGCCATCTTCGAGCTGCTGCCCGCCGACCGTCAGGTGGCGCTGTTCTCGGCGACCATGCCCGGCGCGATCCGCGAGGTCTCGCGCCGGCACCTGAACTCGCCGGCCGAGGTGTCGATCAAGTCGAAGACGCAGACGGGCATCAACACCCGTCAGCGCTACGTCGTGCTGCCCGAGCGGCAGAAGGCGGACGCGCTCGCGCGCATCCTGCAGGTCGAGGACTTCGACGCTGCGCTGGTCTTCGTGCGCACCCGCCAGAACACCACCGACGTCACCGACGCCCTCAACCGGCGTGGGTTCTCGGCGGTGGCGATCTCCGGCGACCTGTCGCAGCCGCAGCGTGAGAAGACCATCAACGGTCTGCGCTCCGGTGAGATCGATGTCCTCGTGGCCACCGACGTCGCCGCCCGCGGGCTCGACGTCGACCGGATCTCGCTGGTCGTCAACCACGACCTGCCGCCGGACTCGGAGTCCTACGTGCACCGCATCGGGCGCACCGGGCGGGCCGGGCGCAGCGGCGAGGCGATCTCGTTCGTCACCCGCGGCCAGATCCGCACGATGCGCATGATCGAGTCGGCCACGAAGCAGAAGGCCGACGAGATGTCGGTGCCGGGCACCGACGAGGTGAACGTGGTGCGCAAGCGCCGCTTCGCCGAGCGCATCGCCGGCACGCTCGACGGCACCGTCACCGGCGGCGACCCGCTCGACGTCTTCCGCGGCATCGTCGGCGACTATGTCGCCGAGACCGGCGCCGACCCCCTCGAGCTGGCGGCCGCGCTGGCCAAGATGGTGCAGGGCACCAAGCCCCTGCTCGTCGAGGACCTGCCCGTCGCGCCGCCGCGCGGCGAGAAGCGCAGCCCGCGTGAGGGTGGCGGCAAGCCGGACCGCGGCCAGGGCCGCAGCGGCAAGGCGCCCGAGTGGACCGTCGGCTCGGGCACCGACACCTACCGGATCGACGTCGGCCACAACCAGCGGGTGCGTCCCGGTGCGATCGTCGGCGCCATCGCCAACGAGGCCGGCCTCGACTCGCAGCACATCGGCCACATCGACATCCGGCCCGACCACACGCTGGTCGAGCTTCCGGCCGACGTGCCGGGGCACGTGGTCAAGCGCCTGCAGCGCGCCCGCGTCGCAGGCCGTCCGATGGGCCTGCGCCGCGCGTCGGGCGCCGAGGCGGCCAGCCCGTCCTCGCGCCCGAGCCGCCCCCGCCGCTGAGGGTTCGCGCTGGGCGCTTGTGCGTGCGAGCGCTCACACGCGCCGAGCGCAGAGTGGCCGGGCTCCGGGCGCGGACCTACCGTGGAAGCACGCGGAGGGAGCGTCATGACGCGGTCGGTGGTGATCGTCGGGGGCGGGCCCCGGGGGACCGGTGTTCTCGAACGCCTCGCGGCGAGCGCGCCCGAGTTCGTCGAGGATCTCGACGTCCACCTCGTCGACCCGTACCCGGACGGTGCCGGGCGCATCTGGCGTGAGGATCAGTCGGCGCTGCTGTGGATGAACTCCATGGCCGCCGACGTCACGATGTTCACCGACGACAGCGTGCGCTGCGAGGGCCCGATCGTGCCCGGCCCGTCGCTCTACGAGTGGGCCGTGGCGGTCCGCGACGGCGAGCTCGACGGCGAGTCGGTGCCGGACGGGCCGGTCGGCGACGAGCTCCGCGCGCTCGGGCCGGCCACGTTCGCCACCCGGCGCCTGCAGAGCCACTACCTCGACTTCGTGCTGCGCCGCGTGCTCGCCACCCTCCCGCCGCAGGTCCGGGTGCACCGTCACCGCACCCGGGCGGTCGGGCTGCGCCGCGGCGCCCCGGACGTCGTGTTGCTCGACGGCGGAGGCGAGCTGCCCGCCGACGTGCTGGTGCTCGCGTCGGGCCACCTCGACGCGGCGCCGACCGAGGCCGAGGCCGCGCTCGCGGCGCACGCCGACGAGCACGGCCTGCGCTACTTCCCGCCCGAGCAGACCACCGACTCCGACCTCGACCGCATCCCGGCGGGGGAGACGGTGATCGCGCGCGGCATGGGCCTCGCGTTCATCGACCTCATGGTCCTGCTCTTCGAGGGCCGCGGCGGCCGCTTCCACGACCGGGGCGACGGCACGCTCGACTACGAGCCCTCCGGCCGCGAGCCTGTGGTGCACGTCGGGTCCGGACGCGGGGTGCCGTACCACGCCAAGACCGAGTACGCGCTGCGCGGACCGCGCCCCCCGCTGCCGCGGTTCCTCGGACCGGACGAGATCGCCGGGTTCGTCCGTCGCGGATCGGTCGACCTGCGCCGCGACGTGTGGCCGCTCATGGCCAAGGAGGTCGGCTGGGCTTACTACCACGAGCTCTTCGCCGGCCACCCCGACCGCGTGCGCGGTGTGTGGGACGACTTCGCGCTGCGCTTCGCCGCGCTCGACTGGTACACGCCGGCGATGCACGAGCTGGTCGCCGGGTTCGTGCCCGACCCCTCCGACCGCCTCGACTTCGAGCGGATGGACCGTCCCCTCGACGACGTCGGCGCGCCGGATCTCCCGAGCCTGCAGCAGCGCCTGCGGTCCTACGTGCTCGACGACCTCGCGCGCCACGTCGACGACCGCTACACCGCCGAGCTCGGGGCGTTCGTCGGCCTGCTGTCGGTGTTCGCGCAGGTCGCGGAGCTCGCGGGCACGCCGGCCCTGACGCCGCGCTCGCGGGCGCAGGACCTCGCCTGGTGGCAGAACTTCTTCAGTTCGCTGGCGAGCGGCCCGCCCGGCCCGCGGCTGCGGCAGCTGCTCGCGCTCTCGCGCGCGGGCTACGTCGTCTTCCTCGGCGCGGGCGTGCAGGTGTACCCCGTCGACGGCGGCTTCCGGGCCACCAGCGCCTCGCTGGACCGCGTCGCGGTCACCGCGCGGACGTTCGTCGAGGCGCGCCTGTCCTCGCCGAGCGTGAGCCGCAGCGACGACCCGATGCTCGCGGGGCTCCACGCGGAGGGCCTGCTCGACGAGGAGACCCTGCGCGAGGAGCACACCGACTCCGGAACGGCCGTGCAGGCCGCCGACGCGGCGGTCGCGCACTCCGGCGCCGCGGTGACCCTGCACAACACCGGCCTCGTCCGCGTGCGCACCTCGGACTTCCGTCTCGTCGACGCCGAGGGCCGTCCCGTCCCGTGCCGCTTCGCGATCGGGCCGCACACCAACGTCCGGCTGCCCGGGGCGTTCACGCGCCCGAACACCAACGCGCTGAGCTTCCGGGCGAACGACGCCCTCGCCCGCGCGGTGCTGACCCAGCTCGCCGAGTCCGCGCCCGCCCGGGGCCGGCTCTCCGCCTGACCCGTGAGCGATCTTCACGGCTATAGCCGTGAATATCGCTCACATGGAACTAGCGCGTGAAGACGATCTTGCCGGCCGTGACGCCGTCGAGCATCGCCTGGAACCCGTCCTTCGCGTCGGCCATCGGTATCTCCTGGCCGATCTCCGGGACGATGCCCGTGGCCGCGACGAACTCGAGCAGGTCGCGGAGCTCGGCGAGCGTGCCCATCGTCGAGCCGACGACGTTCTTCTGCAGGAAGAAGACCTGGGCGAGGTCGGCGCTGGGCGCGTTGCCCGAGGTCGCGCCGGAGCAGACGATCGTGCCGCCGGGGACGAGCGAGCGCAGCGAGTGCTTCCAGGTGGCCTCGCCCACGGTCTCGAACACCGCCTGGACCTTGCCCGGCAGCTTCGCGTTCGACTCGAACACCTGGTGCGCGCCGAGACGCAGGGCCAGCTCGCGCTTCTCGTCGGAGCGGCCGGTGACCCACACCTGCATGCCGGCCGCGCGCCCGAGCTGGATCAGCGCCGTGGAGACGCCGCCGGAGGCGCCCTGCACGAGCATCGTCTGCCCGCCGCGCAGCCCGGATTTCGTGAACAGCATCCGGTAGGCGGTGAGCCAGGCCGTCCCCATGACCGCGCCGGTGGAGGCGGTCATGCCCTCCGGGCGGGGGAGCGCGTTGCGCTTCGGGACGACGACGTAGTCGGCGAAGCTGCCCTGCGCCCACTCGGTGAGCATCTTGCGCTTCGGGTCGAGGGTCTCGTCGTCCTTCCAGTCCGGGTCGCCCATCAGCGAGTGCAGGACGACGGGCGTGCCGTCGTCGAGCGTCCCGGCGCCGTCGCAGCCGAGGATCATCGGGAACTGGTCCTCCTTGATCCCGACGCCCCGCAGGGTCCAGAGGTCGTGCATGTTGAGGCTCGCCGCCTCGACCTTGACCCGTACCCAGCCCTCGGGGACGTCGGGATCGGGCCGCTCGCCCACCACGAGGGAGGCGATCGGGTCGTCGGCGTTGGGCTCGGAGGCGTAGACCGCGAACATGCCCCGCAACCTATCCGGGACGGCTTGCCGGATGCCCGATGAGTTCGGCGAGCGGGGGCAGTTGTACCGATGAGAGCCCTACGGGCACCCGAGAAACCCCTGGAGGACCCGTGTACGCCCCGCTGCCCGGCATCGACATCTACTTCGAGGACCACGGCACCGGCACGCCGCTGGTGCTGCTGCACGGCGGGATGCTGACGCTGGACCTCAGCTTCGGCGCGCTCATGCCGCGCCTGACCCGGCACCGGCGCGTCATCCCGATCGAGCTCCAGGGCCACGGTCGCACCGCCGACGTCGACCGTGACATCACCCTCGCCAACCAGGCCGCCGACGTCGTCGGCGTGCTCGACCACCTCGGCCTCGAGCGCGCCGACGTGCTCGGGTTCAGCTGGGGCGGGCTCGTGGCCCTCGAGATGGCGGTGCGCCATCCCGACCGCGTCGACCGTCTGGTGCTCGGCGCCGTCCACCGGCGCAAGGACGACTACCACGACGAGATCCACGACCCCTCGACGTACGCGACGTCCACCCGCATGCCCACCGAGGCGGAGTTCGGGGCCATGTTCGCGGAGTACGAGCGGTACGGCCTGAGCACCTTCGAGACCGTGGTCGCGAAACTGGACCCGATCGTCACCGCGGAGCAGAACTGGACCGCCGCGGACCTCGCGCGCGTCACGGCGCCGACGTTGCTGATCATCGGCGATCACGACTTCATCCGGGTCGACGCCGCCGTGGCCATGCAGGACGCGATCCCCGACGCCGGCCTGGCCGTCCTGCCGCGCACGAAGCACACGCAGATTATCGAGCGCGTCGACCTCGTCGCGCCCCTGCTCGAGGACTTCCTGGCCCGCTGACCGAGGCCCCGGCCCTCCGCGTACCGTCGAACCCGTGCTGCGTGCCGTCGCGACCTGGTGGGACGGCGTCGAGCTGTGGCTGACCCAGCTCGACTTCGCCGCCCAGGTCGTCCTCGTCGTCGCCGTCGTGGGCCCGGTGTGCTGGGGCGCGGCGGCGATCATCGACACGGTCGTCGAGCGCTCGGTGGCCGCCCGCCTGGAGGCCCAGGAGCGGCGTGAGCGGCGGCGCGCCGAGGCCACGACCGCGCCCGAGGCCTGAGGTGGACCGCCGGGTCGCCCGGATTTGGGTCACGGCCACCCTGCTGGCCCTGCTCGTGCTGGTGGTCGTCGTCAACCTCGTCTGACGAGGTCGGCGGGGGTCAGCGCCTCGCGGCCGTCGCGGCGGCCTCGTCGCGCAGCGTGCGCGTGATGCTGGTGATCGTCGACGACTGCGCCTCGAAGCTCTTGGTCTTCGGGCTCAGGGTGAGTACCACGACCACGCGGCGGCGGGAGTCGACGAGGCCGCTGGTGTGCATGGCGCGCCGGGAGAGGTCGAGGGCCGGCGCGGCGAGGGCGGTCGGTCGGCTGTCGGCCATGGCCTGCGGGGCCTCCTCGGCCGCCTGGCGGGACGCGGGGTCGGGCGGGCTCGTCACGCGTCCCTCGACGCACGGCCTCGCCGGCGCCGACCCGTAGCCCGACCAGCCTTGCTGCACCGCGCGGGTCCCGGAGACAGCGCGGGGGATGCCGAAGGACTGGTCGAACCCGTCGACCGCACACTGCGTGGAGCGCTCGAGGTTGCCCAGGATGAGGTTGCGGGCGAACGGCGTGGCGCGGTCCAGGAGGTAGTTGTAGATCCGGACGACGTCGGCCGCGCTGACGGCGGTGTAGCCCCAGTAGCGTCGGTCAGTGGGCGGGGCGGTGTCGACGAGCCCGATCAGCCGCACCATCCGCACGACGACCTGCTCGTAGCCGCGTCGCACCCACAGCGGTGCTCGCCGCGGCGTCGTCGCTGGAGCGCAGCATCGCGTCCAGCATCTTCTGGTCGGCCGCCGAGACGCTCGTGCGGCCCTGCAGGTAGTCGAGCGCGATGAGCAGCTTGACCAGCGACGCCGACCGGAACCGCGTGGTCGCCGCGGACTGCGCGACGATGCGCCGGGCCGTGCGGTCGTAGACGAGGTAGCCCGCGGTGGTGTCCACCGGGACGACGGGTGAGGCGCGCAGGCCGCCCGCTGCCGGACCCGCCGCCGCCTGCGGCGCGAACAGCAGGCCCCGCCATCAGACCCGCGGGCACCACCGGCAGCGCCAGCCGTGACGTCCTGATCCCCACGTGTGCTCCCCCCGGCGGTACGTACCTCCGTCATCGGCCGTGTCGCCACAGCCAGGAGACGTACCGGAGTCACGATCGCATCACGAAAGGATCATTCGCCGACCGCCCCCGGCACCCACGACGGCGCCCGCTTCTCGGCGAACGCGGCCATGCCCTCCTGGCCCTCCTCGGAGGCGAAGAACTCGGCCGAGAGCCCGAGCATCGCCTCGAGGTCCTGCTGCAGGTGCTCCCCGCGGTCGCGGCGCAGGAGCGCCTTGGTGGCCGCGAGGGCGCGGGGCCCGCCCCGGGCGAGCATGTCGGCGTAGCGGGCGACCTCGGCGTCGAGACCGTCGGCGTCGACGGCGGAGTTGATCAGGCCGACCGCCTCGGCGCGCGCGGCGTCGAACGTCTCGCCGGTGAGCATCAGCTCGTGGCCGGCGCGGGGGAGCAGGCGGGGGAGCACCACCGACGAGATCACGGCGGGGACGACGCCGATGCGCACCTCGGTGAACGCGAAGGTCGCCTCGCGCACGGCCACCGCGATGTCGCAGGCGGCGACGAGGCCGACGCCGCCGGCGCGTGCCGGCCCCGCGACCCGGGCGATCACGGGCGTGTCCGACGTCCAGAGCGTGCTGAGGATCGCGGGGAACTCGTTGACGCCCTGGTCGTCGGACCCCGCGCCGCGCGACTCGCGCAGATCGATCCCCGAGCAGAACACGGGTCCGGTGTGAGTCAGGACGATCACGCGCACCGACTCGTCGAGGGTCGCGGTGTCCAGGTGGGCGGAGAGCTCCCGGCGGACCTGCGCGGAGAGCGCATTGCGGTTGCGCGGCGAGTCGAGCGTGATCGTCGCCGTGCCGCCCGTGACGTCGAGGTGCACCAGTTCGTCGTCCATGACCGTCACTGTGGCAGCCGACCGATCTCGCTCACACGGTGGTGGCGCCGGGGCGTGGGCGGTGCGTACCGTCCTGTCCGTGACCGAGGCGCCGACCACCGTGTGGCACACGTGGCGCCGTCATGTCGACTTCTGCCGGACCTCCGCCGCGACCTGTCGACCCTGACCGCATGAGCACCACCCGGGTGATCCCCGGGTGCCGCCCTCCTGCTCGTCGGAGTCGACATGACGCCCTTCCGGGCGCCTGCTCGATGACCTCTGTCGTCTCGGGCCGCTGCTCGCCCTGGTCCACACCTCCTCGCCGTGCGCGCCGACCGCGCCCGCCGAGGTCCATCGGAGGAACCCCGCATGGCCACCGTCATCCCCCGTTTCACCCCCCGCGGCGCCGCTGTCGCCGAGCTTCTGACCGACCTCGACGGCCTGATCCGCCGCGAGATCACCCGCGACAGCGCGAACACCGAGCACTGGGACCGCGACGCCGAGCGCATCGCGGCCGAGGTCGCCACGGCCCTCGCGCGCCTGCGCGACGACCTGCGCCGCCACCCGCTGCCCACCCGGCGGTGACCCCGCCGTCCGCGCCGGCGCCGTTCAGGCGGCGCCGGCACATCGACCACGGGCGGGTGTTCGCCCAGGCCTGTCGGACCTCCTCGCCGACGCACCCGTACCCCGTGATCGAGGAGAACCGTGACCAGCACGCTCGACCGCCAGACGACCGACCGACCGACCACCACCCCCGACTTCAGCACCCTGCCCACCCCGCGCACCGAGGCCGACTGGCTCGAGCAGGCGCGCCTCGTGCGCACCGTCCTGGCCGCCGACGCCGCCGAGCGTGACGCCGGCGGGAAGACGCCGTACGCGGAGGTCGCCCTGCCTCAAGGACGCGGGCCTCGTCACGCTGCTCGGCCCCGTGGAGCACGGCGGCGGCGGGCAGGAGTGGCCCACCGCCTACCGCGTGATCCGGGAGGTGTCCGCCGGCGACGGGTCGATCGGCCAGCTCCTGGGCTACCACCTGCTCTGGTTCTGGGCCGCGCGCCTGGTGGGCACGCCCGAGCAGATCGCCCACGTCGAGGCCGAGGCGACGCGGCAGCGGGGGTTCTTCGGCGGCGCGGTGAACCCGCGCGACGCGGACGTCGTCATCCGCGACGGGGGCGACGAGATCACCTTCACCGGCCACAAGTCGTTCTCGACTGGGACAACATCGGTCAGCGCCTCACCGAGTCGGGCAGCGTGACGCTCGACGGTGTGCGCGTCTCCTGGGCGGAGGCCGCCGGGTTCCGCGACAAGGTCTTCACCCCGCGCGTCTACAACACCCTCAACGTGCCGACGATCCAGCTGGTCTTCGTCAGCTTCTACCTCGGCATCGCCCGTGGGCGCTCGACGAGGCCGCCGCGTACACGCGCACGACGACGCGGCCGTCGCTGCACGGCGGCCAGGAGCGCGCCGTCGACGAGCCGTACGTGATCGACGTCTACGGCGACTACACGGCCAAGCTGTGGGCCGTCGAGGCGCTCGCGGACGCGGTCGCGCTGGAGGCCCTGCCGATCCACCGCGAGCCGGACGCGGTCACCGAGCGGGCGCGCGGGGAGCACGAGGTCCGCATCGCGGCCGTCAAGGCGCGCCACGGAGATGGCGCTCGAGATCACGAGCGGCATCTTCGAGGTCATGGGAGCCCGTTCCACCGCGTCCTCGTTGCGCTTCGACCGCTTCTGGCGCAACGTGCGGACCCACACCCTGCACGACGCCGTGGCGTACAAGCGCCGCGAGGTCGGCCGGTTCGTGCTGACCGACGAGCTTCCCGAGCCGACCTGGTACAGCTGACGCCGCCCGCCTTTGTTGGAACGAACGCGCCGTTCGTTGCGCTAGAAGCAGCGAACGGCGCGTTCGTTCCGACCCACGGGGCGGGCACTCACGCGCGGGAACGCCAGCGCAAGATGCGGGGGAGCCCGACGAGCTTCCCCGTTGCGCGGTCGGCCTCCATGATCGCGTGGGCGTCGCGGATGCGCTCGAGCGGGAAGACCTGGCCGAGCGGCACGGTCGCGCGCCCGGCCCCGACGTCGTCGAGGAACTGCTGCAGCACCGCGGCCGGCAGGTCGCTCGCGTCCCCGCCGTAGGCGGTGAGCCGGACCCCGCGGGGCAGGTACTCGATGGGGTAGAAGTCCGGCACCGTCCACCGGTTCGACAGCATCCCCGCGAAGCAGACGACGCCGTGACGGCGCGTGGCGCGCAGGGTGTCGGGCAGGGTCGGGGTGCCCACCAGCTCGAGCGCGGTGTCGACGCCGTCGCCGAGGACGTCGTGCACCTGGCGGGCGACGTCACCGTCGTCGACCAGCACGTGGTCGACCCCGAGGGCCCGGAGCCGCTCGCCCTTGGCCGGGTCGCGGGTCGTGGCGAGCACGGTGAGCCCCCGCGACCTGGCGAGCACCGCGGCAGTCATGCCGACCGACGACGTCCCGCCGCGCACGAGCAGCGTCTGGCCGGGCCGCACGTCGAGCCCGTCCGTCAGCGCGCCGTGCGCGGTCTGGAGCATCTCCGGGACCGCGCCCAGCGTCGCCCAGTCGAGGTCGCTGTAGAAGGCGGTGACCTGGGCGGCCGGCACGCAGGTGTACTCGGCGTAGCCGCCGTCGATCGTGCGGCCCATCCCACCCATCATCGCGACCACCTGCTGGCCGGGAACGAACTCGCCGCCCGGGCAGACGGCGACGACCCCGGTGGCCTCGATGCCGGGCACCCGCGGGAACGTCACGCCCTCGGCGAGGCCCAGACGGGTGTGCAGCTCGGACCGGTTGAGCCCGAAGGCCTTCACGGAGATCAGGACCTGCCCGGGCTCCGGCTCGGGCACCGTCAGGTCGCGCAGCTGCAACGCGGTCAGGTCACCCGGCCCGTCGAGCACGACGGCACGCATCCTCGCCACGACGATGATCCTGCCGCGCGCGGGTGGCGGCCGCGAACCTCAGGCCGCGGTGAGCGTCCCGATCCCGCGCGGGCGTCCCTCGGCCTCGCGCCGCGCGACCCCCTCGCGCACGAGCGGGATCACCTCGCGGCCGAACTCCTCGGCGTCCGCGAGCAGGTCGTAGCCGCGGGCCGAGAGGATGTCGACACCGAGGTCCCAGTAGTCGAGCAGGGCGGCGGCGGCGGTCTCGGGGGTGCCGACGAGCGCGGTGGAGTTGCCGCCCCCGCCGGTGGCCTTCGCGGTGACGGTCCACAGCGCGCGGTCGAAGCGCTCGCCGCGCTCGGCCACCGCGAGCAGGCGCCGGGAGCCGGCGTTCTCCGGGTCCTGGAGCCGGTGTCGGTTGGTCAGGGGCTTCGTGCCGCCCTGGGTCCGCTCCTCGATGCGGGCGACGGTGGCGTACGCCTTCTCCCACGCCGCCTCCTCGGTGACGCCGAGGATCGGGCGGAACGCGACCTGGATCCGCGGCATCTCCGTGCGCCCAGCGGCCCGGGCGGCGGCGTGCACGGTCGCGATCTGCTGCGCGGTGTCGGCGAGCGGCTCGCCCCAGAGCGCGTAGATGTCGGCCTCCGCGCCGCCGACGGCGTACGCCGCGTCGCTCGACCCGCCGAACGACAGACGGATCCGCGGCTCCTGGCGCGCGCGGACGTCGAGGGCGAGATCCTCGAACGCGTAGTGCTCGCCCGCGAAGTCCCAGGGCGTCGTCTCCGTCCAGGCCCGCTTGAGGATCTGCATGTACTCGCGGGTGCGGACGTAGCGGTCGTCCTTGCTCAGCCGGTCGCCCTCGCGGGCCTGCTCGTGCTGGTTGCCGCCGGTGATGACGTGCACGGTGACCCGCCCGCCGCCGATCTGGTCCATCGTGGCGAACGTCTTGGCCGCGAAGGTCGGGATCGACAGGTTCGGGCGGTGCGCGACGAGCAGCTGCAGGTCGTCGACGTGGTCGAGGATGTACGTCGCGGCCTGCGCGGGGTCCGGGCTGCCGGACGAGTAGGCGGTGAGCACGCGGTCCCAGCCGTGGTCGCGGTGGGCGCTGGCGAGGCGCAGCGTGTAGTCGGGGTCGAAGGCGGGGCCGCTGCGGGCCCCGATCTCCGAACCGTCGTTGGTGGCGGCGATGCCGAGGAACTCGACGGGCATGGTGGTGTCTCTCTCGCGGGGGGTCGGCGACGGGCGGCGGGGGAGCCGCCGTCTCAGAGCGCCGAGGCCGTCCGACCGAGGTCGACGTGCCGACGCGACACGAGGAGGACCACGACCTCCACGCTCCTCCGCCCTGCCCGAGGGGTCAACGGGCCCCGACGAGACCGACGTCGCTCGCGACGGCCCCGGACCACACGACGGGCACGTTCCGCAGCCGGATCCCCTTGCCGATCATGCTGAACGTGCCCTTCGTGGGCGGGTGCGGGTGCGGGGGCGTGGGCGTGGGCGTTCCGGCGAAAGGTGCCCCTCGCCGCTCTATCCGGCCGAAGGTGCCCTTCGCGCGGAAAGGAGGCCGGCGCTCAGCTCCAGTACCGCGCCGCGACGGTCGGGTGCGAGCGCAGCCAGCCGACCAGCGCGTTCTCGCCGTAGGCCGCGAGCAGGGGGTTGTCGGGGTCGTCGTTCGGGTCCCACACGGTCGTCTCGGCCGCGAGCTCAGGCGGCAGGTCCACCGGCTCGACGACGGCGTCGAGGCGGGGGCCGAGGAAGAACGGCACCGAGTAGCGGTCGACGCCCGGCGGCGGGCTGGCGACGCGGTGGCGGGTGGCGGTGAGGTAGCCGCGCGTCGCGACCTCGAGCATCTCGCCGATGTTGACGACGTAGCCGTCCGGCACGGGCGCGGCGTCGAGCCACTCGTCGGTGCCCGGGACCTGCACCTGCAGGCCCCCGACGTCGTCCTGGTGCAGCAGCACCTCCTCGTCGAGGCGCGCCGTCAGCTCCGGTGCGATCCCGTGGCCGACGACGGTGAAGAAGCCGACGTCGCGCGCCGCGCGACGCAGGTCGTCGAGGAACGCGTCCCGCTCGGCCGACCGGAAGCGGGTGAGGTCGAGGACCGGGAGGCCGGTCATGAGCCGGCGTAGGAGGCGGCGTCGCCCTGCACGGCCACGCTGCGCCGCCCGGTGACCGAGACGGGGACGTCGCCCGCCACCGTCACGCGGTGCATGCGGCGCGGGAGGTCGCCGTAGTCGTCGACGGCGTCGTGCTGGGTGGCGCGGTTGTCCCACACCGCGAAGTCGCCCGGCGCCCGGCGCCAGCGGACGATGTTCTCCTGGCGCGTGATGTGGCGCTGGTAGAGCGCGAGCGGGTCGCGGCTGTCCTGCCCGTTCACGCCCAGGATCCGCGACACGAACTGCCCGAGCTGCAGGACGCGCTCGCCGGTCTCGGGGTGGACGCGCACCACCGGGTGGTGGGTCCGGTAGACGGTGGCGGTGAACTCCTGGTGGTAGTCCGCCGTGGCGCCGGTCGGGCCCTCGGTGCCGTGCGTCGTCGCGTAGTCGTAGTCGTAGTCGTTCGAGTGCTCGGCCCACAGCCCGTCGGCCAGCGTGCGCAGCCCCTCGGGGAGGTTCGCGGAGGCCCGTTCGGTGTTGGCGAACAGGGTGTCGCCGCCGAAGGGCGGCAGCACCATGGCGCGCAGCGTGGTGAAGGCCGGCGAGCGGTCGACGAACGTCACGTCGGTGTGCCAGCTGTTGGCCTTGTTGCCGTGCTCGGAGTCGACGGGCAGGACCGCCGCCTCCTCCTGGCCCCCGGTGATCGTCGGGTGCGCCGTGGTGAGCGGGCCGAGGCGCCGGACGAACGCGGCGTGCGCGCGGTCGTCGAGGTGGTCCTGGCCCCGCACGACCACGAGCTTGTGCTCGAGGATCGTCGCCCGCAGCGAGGCGACCTCGTCCTCGGGCATGTCGGGGCCGAGCCGCAGCCCGGTGACCTCGGCGCCGAGCGCCCCGGAGACGCGGCGGATGTCGGTGGTCGTGGTGATCGACACGGGGTGTGCTCCTACGCAACGGGGTGCCGCCCGGGGCGAGCGCGCGGCATCGCGCTCCGGGCGGCGGGGAGGGATCGCCGACGGCGACCGGGGAGGGAGGGCGGCTCAGGGTCGACAGAGCGCGCCAGCGAGGCGCAGGAGATCGACGTGCAGGCGCGCGACGAGGTGTGGGCGTCAGCGTGGCCTCGCGGGGGAGCGGGCACCGATCCACGGTCCGCTCACCTCCGTCGCTCGCGCCGTCGTACCACCCACCTCACACGCCTTCCCGGGGAAGCAGCGAACGCGCCGTTCGCTGCGATAGGAGCAGTGAACGGCGCGTTCGTTTCCGAATCCCGGGGCTGTCAGACCGTGGCGGGGAGCTCCGCGCGGGTCCAGTTGTTCTCGAACTCCAGACCCGAGCGCTGGAAGAGCTGCGTCACGGGGCAGCGGCGCTCGGTCTCGGAGATCAGCGTGGCGAACTGCTCGTCGCTGGCGTCGGTCTCGACGGTGGCGCGCACCTCGACCCTGTCGAAGTTGGCGTTGCCCTCGGCACCACCGACGAGCACGGCGGTGTCGAGGTCGCCCTGGATGTCGAAGGTCCACTTCCCGAGCTGGATGCCCAGGTCCTTGGCGACGAGGGCGGCGGTGACCTGGTTGCACGAGGTCAGCGAGCCGAGGGCGTAGAAGAGCGGGCTGGGGGCCTCGTCGGCGCCACCGAAGGCGGGGTAGGCGTCGGTGGTGAAGACGTGACCGCCGGCGGTCAGCTCCTGCGCGACGCCGGTGCCCTCGCCGTGCACGGCGAACGGGACGACGGATTCCTTGGGACGAACAGCCATCAGGGACCTCTCTGGAGGCGTGGGGGAGCGCCAGGACGCGCGTGACGGCCGGGCGTGAGAAGAGGGAGAGACGCGAGCAGATCAGCCGCGACGACAGGTGCACGTCGCGAGCCGGCAGAGGTCGACGTGGAGACGTCGCACCAGTCCGCCACCGAAGCCCACGACCACCTTCCTACCCGATGGCGCACAACCGGACCAGTACCCAGCGGGCTCGGTCACCCACGGACCGTGGCCAGCGCGGCGTCGAGGTCGGCGATCAGGTCGTCGGGGTCCTCCAGGCCCACGGAGAAGCGCAGGTGCCCGTAGCGCCGGAACTCCTCGGGCCAGTGCGCGGCCCGCGCCCCGGTGGTCCCGACGTGCACGATCAGGCTCTCGTCGTGGCCGAGGGAGACCGCCGAGGTGATGACGCGCAGGTCGGCGACGAAGCGGTTCTGCAGGTCGGCGTCCCCGTCGAGGGCGAACGCCATCATCCAGCCGTTCCCGCGGCCCCCGAACAGCCGCTGCGCGAGGGAGTGCTGCGGATGGCCGGCGAGCCCCGGGTACGCGACGTAGGCGACGGCTGGGTGACCGGCGAGGAACTCCCCGACCCGCTGGGCCGAGGCGAGGTGCTGGCGCAGCCGCAGCGGCAGGGTGATCGCCCCGCGCGCGATGAGCCACGCGTTGAACGGCGACACCACGCCGCCGACGTCGACCATCGCCTCGGCGCGGATCGCGTCGATGTGCTCGCGGGCCCCGATCACCGCCCCGCCCATGGCGTCGCCGTGCCCATTGATCACCTTGGTGAGCGAGTGGACGACGAGGTCCGCGCCGTCGGCGAGCGGGCGGTAGAGCGGCGGCGGGGTGAACGTCGAGTCGACTGAGAGCAGCGCGCCGCCCTCGTGCGCGATCTCCGCGATCGCGGCGACGTCGCACACCCGCGTCGTCGGGTTGGCGATCACCTCGGTGTGCACGAGCCGCGTCGTCGGCCGCATCGCCGCGCGCACGGCCTCGGGGTCGCTGGTGTCGACGAACGTCGCCTCGATGCCGTAGCGCGCCGGGAGGATGTCGGCGAACAGCCGCCAGGACGCCTCGTAGGTGACGTCGGAGACCACCGCGTGGTCGCCGGTGCGCAGGAACGTGAAGAACACCCCGTGCAGCGCCGCGACCCCCGACGCGAGCACGACGGCGTCCTCGCCCTGCTCGAGGTGGGCGAGCTTCTGCTGCAGCGCGCGCTGGTTGGCGCCGGTGTTGCGGGTGTAGAGCGGCACGTCGAACCCCGACCACGACAGCTCCGAGGGGTCCTCGGGCAGCGCGTAGGAGTTCGCCATCACCAACGGCGTGCGGATCGCGCCGCTGCCGGCGTCGACGGCGTTGCCGGCGTGCACGGCCTGCGTCGCGAAGCCCAGCGACTCGGGACGTTCCTTGTCCGGGCGGGGGTCGGCCACGCCGCGGATCGTCTCACCCCAGCTGGTCGCGGGCGGTCCGCAGCGAGAGGTAGGCCCACTCGAGGTCGCCGGCGGCGAGGTGGGCGCAGGCCACCCGGAACGGCGGGCGCGCCCTCGCCGGTCTGCGCGACGTGATGCGAGAGCGCGGCCCGCAGCTGGCGGTCCAGCGCCGAGCGGGCGGGGTGGTCGAGGCCCCCGGCGACGCCGTCGATGCGGGTGATGGCCTGCTCGACGGTGCGGGCGAGCTGGGAGGGCCGGCGCGCGGTGGTGGTCGGCCGGCGCCGGGGCGTCGGGCGGGTGATGGCGACGGGCGGGTCGGACGGGATCGTGGTCATGACGGCTCCGGGAGTGGTCGGAGCACGGCGCGGTGGTCGGCGGGCGCGTCACCGCGCCCACGGGGGAAGGGGGTCAGCGGCGCACGTGCGCGCGACAGCCGCTCGTCACGATCCGGAGCAGGTCGAGGAAGAAACGGCGGACCAGCAGCACACCCGGTCCGGTCCCGTTCACGCGATCAGCCTTGCACGACCGGACGCCGTCCACCACCCGCCGAACGGACAGCCGGGAGGTCGGAGAGCGCGGGGCCCGAGTGACCTGGGCGGGTCCCGACCTGGACGTCGGAGGGGATCACCCGGATCCTCTGCTCGTGCGGGTGATGGTCACAGGATCGGCCGGGTTGGTCGGGCACGCGGTGCGGCGACGGCTCGAGGCGGCGGGCGTCGGGGTCGTCCCGGTGGACCGGGACCGGTGGTCGTTCGACGGGCTCGAGCAGGTCGAGTGCGACCTGCTCGATCCGGCGGCGGTCGAGCGGGTGGTCGCCGCCGAACGCCCCACGGTGGTGGTGCACGCCGGAGGCGTGTCGGGGCCGATGGTGGCCGCCGCCGACCCGGCGCGCGTGGTGGAGGTCAACGTCGCCGGTACCGCCGCGGTGCTGGAGGCCGTGCGCCGGCACGGGGTGTCGCGGGTGGTGTACTGCTCGTCGATCGCCGCCTACGGCCGCACCGCGGCGCGCAAGGTGGCCGAGGAGACCCCGCTGCACCCGGCGAACATCTACGCGGCCACGAAGGCCGCCGGGGAGCAGCTCGTCGAGGCCTACCGGCACCGCTACGGGATCTCCACCGCGTCGCTGCGCCTGGTCGCGGTGTTCGGACCGCGCCGACAGACCGACTGCCTGATCCGGGACCTGCTGCTCGACGCGGCCGCGGATCGCACCACCCGGATCGGGATGCCCGCCGACGCTCCCCAGCAGTTCGTCTCCATCGACGACGCCGCCGACGCGGTGCTCGCGGCGGTGCACGCCCCGGACGCGGTCGGCGCGTACAACGTCGCGGGCGACCGTGTGCGCACGGCCGCCGAGCTGGTCGCCGCCATGACGGACGTCGAGCCCCGGGTGCGCGCCGAGCTCGACCCGCCCGACCCGATCGCCGCGGCCCGCTGGCCGGGCACGCTCGACCTGTCCGCGGCGGCCCGCGACCTCGGGTGGGTCCCACGAGTGGACTTTGCCGCCGCGGTGGCGGCGTACCGCGACTGGCTCGATGCCTCCGGCACGTGAGTGATTCGGGTCGTCGGGACGACCCGAATCACTCACGTGCGGAGCATCAGGCGCGCGCCTCCGCCGGGGCGGTCGTGGTGGGCGAGGGCTGGAGGCCGAGGTGCTCGCGCAGCGTCGTGCCCTCGTACTCGGTGCGGAACGAGCCCTTCTCCTGCAGCAGCGGCACCACCTCGTCGGCGAACACGTCCAACCCGCCCGGGGTGACGTGCGGGACGAGGACGAAGCCGTCGCTCGCGTCGGACTGCACGAACTCGTCGATCGTGTCGGCGACCCGCTGGGGCGTACCGACGAACGTGTGGCGCCCGTTCTTGCGGATCACGACCTCGCGCAGCGACAGGCCCTCGCGCTCGCCGAGCTCGCGCCACTCGTTCGCGAGCGCGACCGGGTCCTTGTACATGCGCACGCTGGCGCGACCCTTCGAGATGTGCGCGCCGCTGTCGACGTCGTCCTCGGTCCTCGGGTCGAACGAGGGGACGGGCCCGTCGGGGTCGACGTCGGAGAGGTCGCGGTTCCAGATCTGCTCGGCGAAGGCGATCGCGGTCTGCGGGCCCACCTGCTGGTACTGCACCTGGCGCGCGTTCTCCGCCGCCTCCTCCTCGGTGGAGCCCAGGACGAACGTCGCGGCCGGCAGGATCTTGAGGTCCTCGTGGCGACGCCCGAACTTCGCCAGGCGCCCCTTCACGTCGGCGTAGAACTCCTTGCCCGCCTCCAGCTCCGCATGGCGGGTGAAGATCGCGTCGGCGCTCGCCGCGGCGAACTCGCGCCCCTCCTCGGAGTCGCCCGCCTGGATGATCACCGGGTGGCCCTGCGGGCTGCGCGGGGTCGAGAACCGCCCCGAGATGTCGAACTGGTCGGAGTGGACCTCGAACCGGCCGGCGTCGCCGTGGCGCAGGTACCGCCCGGACGTCGCGTCGGCGAGCACCTCGTCGACGTCCCAGGCGTCCCACAGCGTCTTCGCGGCCTCGAGGAACTCCTGTGCGCGCAGGTAGCGCTTGTCCTTCGGCAGGTAGCCGCCGCGCCGGAAGTTCTCGCCGGTGAACTCGTCCCAGCTGGTCACGACGTTCCACGCGGCGCGACCGCCGGAGAGGTGGTCGAGCGAGGCGAGCTTGCGGGCGACATCGAGCGGCTCGTTGAACGTGGAGTTCACCGTGCCGGCGAGGCCGATCCGCTCGGTGACCGCGGCCATCGCCATGAGGATCGAGACGTTGTCGGGGCGCCCCACGACGTCGAGGTCGTAGATCCTGCCGCCCTGCTCGCGCAGGCGCAGACCCTCGGCGAGGAAGAGGAAGTCGAACTTCGCGCGCTCCGCGGTCTGCGCGAAGTACCGGAAGGACTCGAACTCGATGTGGCTGCCGGCCGCCGGGTCGCTCCAGACCGTCGTGTTGTTGACGCCGGGGAAGTGGGCGGCGAGGTGGATCTGCTTGGGCACGGGGTCCTCCTCAGGCCGTGGCGTAGCGGTCGGCAGGGTGCTCGAGGCCGAGGAGTCCCCGCAGGGTGTCGGCCTCGTAGGTCGTGCGGTGCAGGCCGCGTCGCTGCAGCTCGGGCACGAGCTCGCGGGTGATGCGCGGCAGGTCGTGGGCGGCGACGGCGGGGCGCAGCCGGGCGCCGGTCAGGCCCGCGTCCTGCCACGACGCGAGGACGTCGGCGACGTCGCTCGCGGTGCCGGCGAGGATGCGTGCGTCGCTGCGCAGGTCCTTGCCGTCGGCGGCGTCGAGCCGGCGGAGGCGTTCGCGCGCGGCGTCGGTGGTGTCGTCGAGGAGCACCAGCAGGTCGCCGAACACGTGCAGCGGGATCGTGCGGTCGGTCGCGCCCTCGGCCGCCCGGACCTCGGCGAGGATCGACGCCGCGTCCCCGGTCGGGCCGTCACGGCCGGTGCCGTCGGGGGTCACGAACACGACGTCGGCGCTGCGGGCGGCGAGCCGGTACGCGGTGTCGACGTGCGCGAGCGCGGTGACCACCGGCTGGCCCTGCGGCGGGCGCGGCGTGATCGACGGGCCGCGCACGGAGAAGTGCGGGCCCTCGAAGTCGATGTAGTGCAGCTTGTCCCGGTCGATGAACCGGCCGGTCGCGGCGTCGCGGATCTCGGCGTCGTCCTCCCACGAGTCCCACAGCCGGCGCTGGACCTCGACGTGGTCGGCGGCCTCGCCGAAGAGCGACTCGCGGTCCTCGGGGTCGCGACGACCGAACAGCGCGTACTCGGCCGGGTCCGACGACACCTTGATCCGCTGCCCGGCGCGCCCGGACGTGACCCAGTCCAGCGTCGCGACCTGCGTGGACACGTGGAACGGCTCGGTGTGGGTCGCGATCACCGTCGGGACCAGCCCGATGTGGGAGGTGACGGGCCCGACGCGCAGGGCGGTCATCACCGCGTCGACGCGGCCCTGGACGCGGTCGGCGCGCTCGCTGCCGGGCAGCGCGAAGGCGTCCTCGAACGTGACGAGGTCGGCGAGCCCGGCCTCCGCCTCGCGGACCTGGTCGACCCAGAAGCCCGCGGTCAGCAGCTCGTCGGCGCGGGCGCCGGGCTCACGCCAGGATGCGGGGTGCCAGCCGGTGCCGTCGAGGGCGACCGCCAGGTGGAAGGTCATGGTCCTCCTGTCTCAGACCCGGGCGGTGACATCGCTCGGGACGGTGAGCGCCACGAAGTCCGGCCGGGCGCGCAGCCGGAACCCGAGGTGCTCGTAGAGCCGGATCGCGGTGGTGTTGTCCGCCGCGGCGTGCAGGAACGGGACCTCGCCGCGGGCACGGATGCCGGCCGCGACGGCGAGGACGAGCCGGGTCGCGAGCCCTCGCCCGCGGTGGGCCGGGTCGGTGCACACCGCGCTGATCTCGGTGTACCCCGGCGGGTGGAGGCGCTCACCCGCCATGGCGATCAGCACGCCGTCCTCGACGAACCCCAGGTAGGTGCCCATCTCGACGGTGCGGCTCCCGAACGGCCCGGGTCGCGTGCGGGCGACGAGGTCGAGCATCGCGGGGACGTCGTCGGGGCCGAGGCGGACGGCCTCGGGGTCCGGACGCCCGGCGACGGCCTCGCCCACCATCTGCACACCGGGCAGGAACATCCCGATCTCGAGGGGATCGGGCGGGTCGAGGGGCGCGAACGCCGGGACCACCGAGCGCCCGTCGCCCACCAGGGCCGCGACGTCGTCCCACTCCGCGGCGCCGTGCGGCTCCGCGAGGAAGGGGGAGACGTCGGGCTCGTAGCGGATCGCGAGCCCGTGGCGCTGCGCGAGGTGCGCGTGCGGACCGAGCAGGGCGGCCCGCACCGGGTCGTCGAGCGGTCCTGTCGTTGCGGGTGCCACCTCGAGCACAACCGCCCCGTCCCGGACCTCATTCCGAGTTGCGCCCCGCGGGACGGTCCGGTCGGCACGCGACGTGGGCGCCGGGCGGCTCTGACCTGCGACAGGAATGCTTCGGTTTTCGAAGCGACCCGCCGACGGGTCGGCAGGGTGACCGGGCTCGCCGTGTTCGGCCCCGGAGGCCTCGTGCTAGCTTCCGCGGCAGGTCACGAGTACCAGCGCCAAGCCCCGGCTCGCTGGTCGGCAACCCTCCTCCGCGGTGGGGTGCTCCGGGTGATGACCAGGCCGACGCGACACCCGCAGTCGGCAAGCGCGGATCCGTCACACCGTCGGGTCCCGACGGTGTGGAGATCCGTCATGACTGCTGTCCTGGACGCACCGACAACTCTGCCGACGACGGTCGGCGCCGATCTCGAGGTCCCCCTCGTCGACGGGCGCCGCGTGCGCTACGCCGACCTCGACGCCGCCGCCAGCGCGCCGCCGCTGCAGGCCGTCGCCGACCACGTCGCCGAGGTCCTGCCCTTCTACGCCAGCGTCCACCGCGGCGCGGGCTACACCTCGCGGGTCTGCACGTCCCTGCTCGAGTCCGCGCGGGAGACCGTCGGGCGGTTCGTCGGGACGCGGGAGGACGACGTCGTCGTGTTCACCCGCAACACCACCGACGCGCTCGCGCTGCTGGCCCGCGCCGTGCCCGGTCCCGTGCTGACCCTCGACCTCGAGCACCACGCCACCCTGCTGGCCTGGCGGCACACCGAGCACCGCGTCGTCGCCGCCCGCGACACCGTGACCGCGACCGTCGACGCCCTGCGCGACGCCGTCCGCGACCACCCCCCTGCGCTGATCGCCGTCACCGGCGCCTCCAACGTCACGGGCGAGACGCTTCCGCTGCGCGAGATCGTCGCGGTCGCCCACGAGGCCGGCGCGCGGGTCGCGATCGACGCCGCGCAGCTCGCCCCGCACCGCAGGATCGACCTCGCCGCGCTCGGCGCCGACTACCTCGCCCTGTCCGGGCACAAGCTCTACGCCCCGTACGGCGCCGGCGTGCTGGTCGGTCGCCGGGACTGGCTCGACGCCGCGCCGGCACACCTGGCCGGCGGGGGAGCGGTGCGGTCGGTCGCGGTGGCCGGCGACGCCACGGAGACCGCCTGGCTCCCGGCGCCCCAGCGGCACGAGGGCGGGACGCCGAACCTGCTCGGCGCCGTCGCCCTCGCGGAGGCCTGCCGCGCCCTCGAGCCCGTGATCGACACCGCACTTTCGGCGCACGAGCGGGCACTCGCGGCCCGCCTGCGCGCCGGGCTCGCGCAGGTCCCGGGGGTGCGTGTCCTGCAGCAGTTCAGCGACGCTCCCGACCGAGTCGCCGTCGTCACCGTGGAGGTCGACGCGCTGCCGGCCGGCCTCGTCGCCGCGGCGCTGTCGGCCGAGCACGGCATCGGGGTGCGCGATGGACGCTTCTGCGCGTACCCGTTGCTCGCGCGGCTCACCGGCGGCCGCGACGCGGTGCGCGCGAGCCTCGGGCTGGCCACCACGACCGACGACGTCGACCGGTTCGTCGCCGCCCTCGCCACGCTGCTGCGGCACGGGCCGTCGTGGACCTACGCGCTGCGCGACGGCCGGTGGGTGCCGATGCCCGACCCGCGCGACCTCGACCCCCTGCGGGTCGGGGAGCGCGCCGCGCCGTCCGGCTGCGAGGGCTGAGGTCGCGGTTGCCCGGGGCCTCGGCGCAGCGGTGAGCGCCAGCCGTCGTCAGCGGCCCGCACGCACCACCTGGCGGCGCCAGCGCCGCACCCCGGTGACGGCGGAGGTCGCACAGCCGACCATGAGCGCGGCGGCCACCAGCGACACGGGCAGGGGGTGCGACGCCAGGCGGGACGAACGCCACCAGCGCGAGCCCGAGCAGGAACAGCGCGAGGGAGAGGCGGAACCACGCGAGCAGGGTGCGCTCGCCGGCCAGCACCCAGCGCAGGTCGAGGTCGGCGGTGGGCCCTGGCGCGGGGTGAGGGCTGGTCTCGGGCACGGAGTGGCCTTCCGGCGCAGGCGCCTCGTCCGCGCGCGGCGACGGACGTCGCCACGCCGGAGGGCGCGCAGGGGTGAGCGGAGACGGCCGGAGGATCGGCCGGGCGAGCGGGGGAGGTGGCTCAGACCCTCGGACAGGCCGCGTCGCAGCGGCGCTGGAGGTCGATGTGACGACGGCGGGCCAGCAGGCGTCCGCGCACTCGTCTCACCTCGGTCGGCTCGTGGTCCGCGGGCGTCCCGCTCAGCGACGTCGATCCTCGGCGCCCCGGAGCACGAGGGTCAAGGTGGCGGGGTGTGAGCGCGCTCTCCGGGTTTCGAGCGAAGGGCACCGTCGGACGGCTAGAGGGGCGGCGGGCGCCCTTCGCCGGAACGCTGCCAGGGCGACGGGCACGTTGCGCATGATCAATTCGGTGTTCGAGCTGCGGAACGTACCCCTCGTGGGCGGCCGGGCGCTGCTACTTTCCCGGGACGCCGTGCGAGAGAACGAGGAGGTGGGACCCGTGACCGTTTCGACATGGGTGCTCCCCTCCGGGGTCACGGTCGGGCGATAGGTCGTCCGGGAGCGCCGTTCGAAGGCACTCCCGAAAGGCACGACCATGCGATTCACCATCGAACAGCGCTTCGACGACGGAGTTCTCGAACGCGAATTCGTCCTCGGAGAGATCCCCGGGATGGTGTGGACCCCCGCATCCACGTCCGTAGCGGCCCCGCTGATCCTGCTCGGCCATCCCGGCGGACTTCGCGCGATGTACCCGCGGCTGGTGGCCCGGGCCCGGCACTGCGCCGCGGAGGGCTTCGCCGCGGCCACCATCGAGCTCCCCGGCAGCGGTGACCGGCCCCGTTCCGCCGTCGCCGACGAGGCCCGTGCCGACCTGCGCCGGGCCGTGGAGGCCGGGGAGCCGGTCGACGACGAGATCGTCGACCGGCTCGTCCTCCCGCTGGTCGAGCAGGCGGTGCCGGAGTGGCGGGCCGTCCTCGACGCCCTCCTCGCGCTGCCCGAGATCGGCGGCCCGGTCGGGCTCGCGGGAGGGGTGATCGCCATCGGTGTCCGGCTGGCGCTGGTCGAGCCGCGCCTCGCGGCCGCCGTTCTGTACGCCGGGAGCTACGTGCCCCGGGCCATGGTCGAGGAGGCCCGGCAGGTCGCCGTTCCGCTGCTCGTCCTGCTGCAGTGGGACGACGAGGGGAACGTCCGGCAGATGGCCCTGAATCTGTTCGACGCCTTCGGCTCCGCGGAGAAGACGCTGCACGCCAACATGGGCGGGCACACCGGCGTCCCGGCGTTCGAGGGGGATGCCGCCAACCGGTTCTTCGCCCGGCACCTGACGTGAGACGCGGGCCGTCCGCCTCGCGGCCTGTGGGGCGTCCCCGGCGGTCACCGGCCTCCCGCCGGGGACGGCGACGGGATGGCGTCGTCGATGAGGACGGCGGCGATCGCGGCGGCGGTGGTGAAGGAATCACTGTCGAGGACCCGGGTGCGGGCCGAGGCGCCGTCGAGCAGGAGCGCCAGCTGTTCGCCGAGTCGTCCCGGATCGGTGGCGCCGGCCTCGCGGGCAGTCTCGGTGAACCGCGCGGCGATGGCGGTCTTGTAGTCGCGTGCGTACCGGGATGCGGGGTGCTCGGGGTCGTGGAGTTCGACGGCCGCCGCGATGTAGGGGCACAGGGGCGTGGACGCGGGCATGTCGAAGGCTGCGAGGAGTCGTTCGCGGGGCGTGAGGTCGGTGCGGTCGAACACCCCGGCCATGACGTCGGGATCGAATCGGCGCAGGTACTCGGCGACGAGTTCGTCCTTGCTGGTGAAGTGCTGGTAGGCCGTGCGCTTGGACACCTGGGCCACCGCAGAGAGCTGGTCCATGCCGGTGCGGCTGATGCCCTGATCCCGGAACAGCTGCTGTGACGCGCTGAGGATGCGCTCGCGCGCGCCCCGGCCGCGGCGCCGGCCAAGGGGGCCCTTCTCCCACTCCGTCATGCCCTCAGCGTAGCCCTGTTCGGTACGTAGCGGTGTACATAGCTTGCGCTCCGACGCGCCGCCGCCTACGTTGTGGAAACAGATCGGTATACATAGGAAGAGAGCGCACCTCATGGGCAGCATCACCATCATCGGCACGGGGAACATGGCCCGGGCCATCGGCACGCTGGCGGTCGCGGGCGGCAACACCGTCGAGGTCATGGGCCGCGATCAGTCCAAGGCCGACGACCTGGCCGGGGCTCTGGGCGGCGGCGCGACGGTGGGGAAGTGGGGCGCCGTCCCGGACGGGGACATCGTCATCACGGCGCTGTTGTACGACCGTGTCGTTCCGGTCGTCGTCGAGTACGGGGACGCCCTCGCGGACAAGGTCATCGTCGACATCAGCAACCCGTTCAATGCCACGTTCGACGGGCTGGCCCACAGCGAGCAGACCTCGATCGCGCGAGAGGTCGCCACGGTGGCGCCGGCAGGCGCCGGCGTGGTGAAGGCGTTCAACACCATCTTCCGCGGCGTCCTGGAGAAGGGCCGCCCCGACGTCTTCATCGCCGGCGACGGTGCGCAGGCGAAGGCGAGCGTGACGGCCTTCGTCGAGAGCATCGGGCTGCGTCCGCTGGACGTCGGCGGCCTGACGATGGCGCACTGGCTGGAAGGGGTGGGTGTGGTCACGGTGGGACTCGCCGGCAACGGAGTGGGCCATGGGGACTTCGCTCTCGGCGTCGTCGAAGTCACCGGCTGAACAGCCCGCCCCGTCGTCGGCGCCTCCTGACCCCGTGAGCGAACTCTGGGCCGATAGGCCCAAAGTTCGCTCACGAGGGCCCGGAACAGCGAGCATGGTCGTCCACCACCCACGGCAGGACGAGGACGATCATGCTGAAGCTCTCGCTCGACGCCATGGCCCGCCAGCAGCTCACGGCGGCGCGCGCGAGCACCGCGGGCCGTGCCGCCCACACCGTCGTGGGCGGGCACTCGAACGTCATGCGGCAGACGGTGATCGCGCTGACCGAGGGCCGTCAGCTCGGCGAGCACGAGAACCCCGGCGAGGCCACCCTCGTCGTGTTGCAGGGGCGCGTCCGGCTGGTGTCGGACAAGGATTCCTGGGACGGGCGCCGCGGCGACCTGCTCGTCGTCCCCGACTCCCGACACCGCCTCGAGGCAGTGGAGGACGCGGTCGTCCTGCTGACGGTGGCGAAGCTCGCTCAGAAGTAGCCGTTCACCGGCAGCGGCTCGCCGGTGACGAGGTGCCGGCCGATCGCGGCGGCCTTGTACGACGCCGGGTTGTGCAGGGTGAGTGTGCGCAGGTTGCGCCAGTGCCGGTCGAGGTTGCGGGCGCGGCTCGACGCGGACGCGCCGCCGACGTCGAAGAGGTCCGAGGCCGCCGCCAACGAGGCGGGGTCCAGGTGGATCTTCACGGCACAGTGGGCCAGCGCCGCGGCGGTGCGGAGCTCGTCGGTCGGCTCGCCGTGCGCCGCCGCGTCCATCGCGGCCTGGACGGCGTCCGCCGCGGCGAGCACGGCCGCCTCGGCGATCCACGCCGTGGCGGCCAGGGCGCCCACCTTCTCGTGCAGGATCGGGTCGTCGACGGCTCGGGGCGCGGGCGCGTGCTCGAACGTGCGGCTGCGCGAGCGCACCACCCCGGTCGCGTCGGCGACCACCGAGCGCAGGATCCCCGCGACCAGCGCGTGCAGGTAGAGCTGCAGGAACGCCACGTCGCCGGGGGCCCGCGGCTCGAGGCGCGGGCGCCGCGACAGGACGTCGTCGGGGTCGACCACGACGTCGGTGAACGTCGTCGTCCCCGTGCCGGTGCGGCTCTGCCCCATGCCGTCCCAGTCGTCGACCACCGAGACGCCCGCGCGGTCGGCCGGGACCATCACGGTGGCCACGAGGTCGCCCTCGACGCGGGCCGCGACGGCGATCCAGTCCGCGTAGAGGGTCCCGGTGCTGTAGTACTTCGTGCCGTTGAGCACGAGGCGCCCGTCGACCTCGTCGAGGCGCGTGTCGTACTCGTGGCCGCCGGCTGCGGACGGGCCGGTCTCCGAGATCGCGTTGCCGAGCACCGTCCCGGCGCGGACCCGGTCGAGCCAGCGGCGCCGCACGTCGGGGTCCGGGCTGCGCAGGAACCCGAGCACCTGGCTGTAGTGGGTGCGCAGGACGTGGGCGACGATCGGGTCGGCCTCGGCGAGGTCGATGACGAAGGCCAGGAGCTCGCGCACCGACGCACCCTGCCCGCCCTCGTCGACGGGCAGCGACAACGCGCCCAGCCCCGCCTTCGCGACGGCCGCGACCTGCGCGAACGGGCTCTCGTCGCGGCGCTCGCGCTCCGCGGCGCCCTCGGCGACCCCGGTCAGGAGCGCGCGGACGTCGGGGGAGCGGGCCGCGGCGCTCACGGCGGCGGAGGGCGTCGTCACGCCGGGACCCTCTCGCGCCGGGCCAGCTCCTCGCGCACGAGGGGGAGCAGCCGACGGCCGTAGTCGGCGACGTCGTCGAGCGGGTCGTATCCCCGCAGCAGGAACGTCGTGGCGCCGATGTCGACGTAGTCCAGGAGGGCCGCCGCGACGGTCTCCGGCGTGCCGACGAGTGCGGTCGAGTTCCCCGCGGCGCCCGAGGCCGCCGCCGTCGGGGTCCACAGCGCGCGGTCGTGCAGCTCGCCCCGCTCGGCCGCGGCGAGCAGGCGCTGGGAGCCGGCGTTCGTGCGGGTGGTCTCGTGGCCCTGCCGGTGGGCCGTCCGCCCGGTGAAGGACCCGCCGCCACCGTCGGCGGCGACGATGCGGTCGAGGACGTCGTGGGCGCGATCCCACGCCTGCTCCTCCGTGGTGCCGAGGATCGGGCGGAAGGAGACGCTGATCCGGGGCATCGTCGTCCGGCCCGCGGCGCGCGCGGCCTCGTGCACCGCGGCGATCTGCTCGGCGGTCTCGGCCAGTGGTTCGCCCCAGAGGGCGAAGACGTCGGCGTGCTTCCCGCCGACGCGGTAGGCGGCCTCCGACGAGCCGCCGAAGTAGATCGGGATGCGCGGCTGCTGCACCGGGCGCGCGATCGCGTGGACGTCGGCGACGTCGTAGAACTCGCCGCGGTGGTCGAAGGGCTCCTCGGCGGTCCAGGTGCGCTCCATGACCTCGAGGTACTCGTCGGTGCGCCGGTAGCGCCCCTCCTTGTCGAGGTGGTCGCCGTCGCGGGCCTGGTCGGCCTCGCTGCCGCCGGAGACGGTGTGCACGGCGACGCGGCCGCCGGAGAACCGGTCCAGCGTCGCGAAGGCGCGCGCGGCCATCGTCGGGGCCATGAAGCCGGACCGGTGGGCGACGAGGTACCCGAGACGCTCGGAGTGTGCCGCGGCGAAGGCCGCGACCTGCAACCCGTCGGCGGACGACGCGCTGTGCCCGACCAGCACCTTGTCGAACCCGGCGTCCTCGTGGACGGCGACGAAGCGGCGGACGAAGTCCGGGTCGATCGCCGGGCCCGACGACGGATGGATCTCCGAGGCGAACTGGGTGCTGATCTGGCCGATGAACTCGACGCCCATGCGGGCTCCTCCTCGAACGCGGGGCTGGCGCTCCCCGGCTACCCCGCGATCCGTCGGTCGAGCAGCCCGCGGGCCTGCAGAAGTCCTCGCGGAGATCAGGGGCACTCCACCCACCCGCGAGGGCCCGTGCACGGGGACCACGCACCCGTGATCTCCCGTGCGAGGTGCTCGGGACTCGCCGCCAGCACTCCGCGCCGCGCGAGCTCGGGCAGGACGCCCTCGCCGACCTGGTGGGCCTCCTCGAGGTGCGGAGAACCCGACATCACGGCCCTCGTTGCGGCCGGACGGATGCGTGCGGTGAGATGTGCGCATGAGTCCCCGCTCCCTCGAGCCGTTCTGGCCGAGTCGGCGCGGGCAGGAGTTCGATCAGTGGTGTCGCCAGGCCGCGTGAGCGCCCGTACCCCGTAGGGATCGAGCCGCTCCGCGGCCGCACAGCGCTGCCGTGTGCCGTGTGCCGTCAGAATCGATCCAGCCTGCGGAGGACCCGGTGTCCGTCACCGACGAGTACCTGAAGAACAACGAGACCTACGTCCAGAACTTCCCGGGCGAGCTGCCCCTGCCGCCCGCGCGCAGGACCGCCGTCGTGGCCTGCATGGACGCCCGCGTGAACCCCTACGGCGCGCTGGGCCTGTCCGAGGGCGACTCGCACGTCATCCGCAACGCCGGCGGCGTCGTCACCGACGACACGATCCGCTCGCTCGCCATCAGCCAGCACCTCCTCGGTACCGAGGAGATCGTGCTGATCCACCACAGCGACTGCGGCATGGTGACCTTCACGGACGAGCAGTTCGCCGGCATCCTCGAGCAGGAGGCCGGCGAACGCCCGACGTGGACGGCCAACGCCTTCCCCGACGTCGAGAGCGACGTCCGCGACTCGATCAAGCGCATCACCGACAGCCCGTTCGTCAAGAACAAGGGCTCGGTGCGCGGCTTCGTCCTCGACGTCGCGACGGGGAAGCTCAACGAGGTCAGCTGATCGCCGGTTACTGGCTGGTATCGCTCGCTCAGCGAGCGATACCAGCCAGTAACCCTCAGTCGTGGTCGAGCGGCGCCGCGAGGAGCGGCCGCCCGACGAGACCGGCGCCCAGGGTGTCGCCGGCCTGCGGGTCGACGAGCAGGAACGAGCCGGTGGCGGCGACGACGTCGTAGTCGTCGACGGGCAGCGCCTCCGACACCGTCAGCGACACCTGGCCCATGTCGTTGATCCCGAGCTCGCCGGGGTCCTCGTCGAGGGTGAGGGTCTCGGTGTCCAGCCGGTGGGTCACCGCCACGACGATCGCCTGCACGGTGCGCGTGCCGTGCTTGAGCAGCAGGCGCGCCCCGGGCTTCAGCGGCTTCTCGTGCAGCCACGCCAGCGTGGCGTCGAACTCGGTGACCGGCTCCGGCGCACCGGGCGCGGCGATGACGGCACCGCGGGAGATGCCGAGGTCGTCGGCGAGCCGGAGGATCACGCTCTGCCCGTCGTAGGCGGCGTCGAGCTCGCCGTCGAAGGTGTCGATGCCCTCGACGCGGGTCTGCTGACCCTCGGGCAGGACGGTGACCTCGTCGCCGACGCGCACCGTGCCCGCCGAGACCAGCCCGGCGTAGCCGCGGTAGTCGGGGTGCGACTCGGTGCGCGGGCGCACGACGTACTGGACGGGCAAACGGAACGGGGCGTCGCGGTCGGCGCCCGCCACGGGGACCGTCTCGAGGTGCTCGAGCAGCGTCGGGCCCTCGTACCAGGGGGCGTTCTCCGAGGCCAGGACGACGTTGTCGCCCTTCTTCGCCGACACGGGGATGGCCGTGACGGCGTCGTCGGGGTAGCCCAACGCGTCCGTCAGCCCGGCGAACTCCTTGGCGATCCGCCAGTAGGTGTTCTCGTCGTGGTCGACCAGGTCGATCTTGTTGACCGCGAGGACGAGGCGCGGGACGCGCAGCAGCGCCATCACCGCGACGTGGCGACGGGTCTGCTCGACGATCCCGTTGCGGGCGTCCACGAGCAGCACCGCGAGCTGCGCGGTGGACGCGCCGGTCACGGTGTTGCGCGTGTACTGGACGTGCCCGGGGGTGTCGGCCAGGACGAACGAGCGGGTCGGCGTGGCGAAGTAGCGGTAGGCCACGTCGATCGTGATGCCCTGCTCGCGCTCCGAACGGAGGCCGTCGACCAGCAGCGACAGGTCGGGGTCACCTCCGCCCTGCGTGGCGCGCTCGACGGCCTCCATCTGGTCGGCGAGCACCGACTTGGTGTCGTAGAGCAGACGTCCGACCAGCGTCGACTTGCCGTCGTCGACGCTGCCCGCAGTCGCGAGCTTGAGCAGGTCCGGCATCAGAAATAGCCCTCTCGCTTGCGGTCCTCCATGGCGGCCTCCGAGAGACGGTCGTCGGCCCGCGTGGCGCCGCGCTCGGTCAACCGGCTCCCGCGGACCTCGTCCAGCACCTCGTCGAGCGTCGACGCGTCCGACTCCACGGCGCCGGTGCAGGAGCCGTCGCCGACCGTGCGGTAGCGCACGGTCCTCGCGACGACCTCCTCGTCCTCGCGGGGCCCGAACCACGGCCCGGAGGTCAGCCACATCCCGTCGCGGGCGAACACCTCGCGCGTGTGCGCGTAGTAGATCGACGGGAGCTCGATGCCCTCGCGCTGGATGTAGCGCCACACGTCGAGCTCGGTGAAGTTCGACAGCGGGAACACCCGCACGTGCTCGGCGGGCTTGTGGCGCCCGTTGTAGAGGTTCCACAGCTCGGGCCGCTGGCGCGACGGCTCCCACTGGCCGAAGGCGTTGCGCAGGCTGAACACGCGCTCCTTGGCGCGCGCCCGCTCCTCGTCGCGGCGCCCGCCGCCGAAGACCGCGTCGTGGCGGTGCTCGGCGATGGCGTCGAGCAGCGGGGTGGTCTGCAGCGGGTTGCGGGTGCCGTCGGCGCGCTCCTCGAGCCGCCCGTCGTCGATGTAGTCCTGCACGCGCGCCACCTCGAGCTCGAGCCCGTAGCGCTCGACGACGGCGTCCCGGAACGACAGGACCTCGTCGAAGTTGTGCCCGGTGTCGACGTGCAGTACCGGGAACGGGATCGGCGCGGGCCAGAAAGCCTTGCGCGCGAGGTGCACCAGCAGCATGGAGTCCTTGCCACCGGAGAAGAGGATCACCGGGCGGTCGAACTCGCCGGCGACCTCGCGCATGATGTGGATCGCCTCGGACTCGAGGGCGTCGAGCTGATCCATCTGCGCCGTCGTCCCTGCCACCGCAGTCATCCGTGCAGCCCGCACTCGGTCTTGGAGAAGCCCGCCCAGCGCCCGCTGCGCGGGTCGGCGCCCGGGGCCGGCTTGGCGGTGCAGGGCGCGCAGCCGATCGACGGGTAGCCCGCGTCGACCAGCGGGTTCACGAGCACCGCGTGCTCGCGGATGTAGGCGTCCATCTGCTCGTCGCTCCAGTGGGCGATCGGGTTGATCTTGACGAGGGCGTGGCGCTCGTCCCAGGTGACCAGGGGCGTCGCCGCGCGGGTCGGCGCCTCGACGCGGCGGACGCCGGTGACCCAGGCGTCGTAGCGCGCGAGCGTCTTCTTCAGCGGCTCGACCTTGCGCATGTTGCAGCAGGCGCCGGGGTCGACGTTGAAGAGATCCTTGCCGAACGTCGCGTCCTGCTCGGCGACCGTCAGCTCGGGCTCGGCCTGGACGATGGTGACGCCGTGGGTCTGGGCCACCGCGTCACGGGTCCCGAGGGTCTCGGCGAAGTGGTACCCGGTCTCGAGGAACAGCACGTCGACACCCGGACGGGCGGCGGCACCGAGATCGACGAGCACGGCGTCCTGCATGTTCGAGGCGACGATCAGGCCCTCGCCGAACGTCTCGGCGGCCCAGGCGAGGATCTCGCGGGTCAGCTCCTCGTGGCTGGCGGTGCCCTCGCGATCGGCGAACCGCTCACCGGCTTCCAGGGCGGCGGCGCGGAGGTCTTCTCGGGTGTCCGTGGTGGTCATGCTGGTCCTCTCGCCGGCTCTGTCCTCGCGGGCGCCGGGGTGACGACGAAGGTGCTGCGGCAGTCGGCGCACTCCCACGCGCCCTGCGGGATATCGGGGGTCTCCTCCCGAGGACGCAGGTCCTGCTCCCCGCAGTACGGGCAGTACTGCAGTGCCAACCTCATGTCAGCTGTCCTTCTTCCGCCCGGACGACCCACTGGGCGAAGCGCTCGCCGGCCTCGTGCTGCTCGGCGTAGGCGCGCACGACGCGCTCGACGTAGTCGCCGAGGTCGGCGGAGAGCACCTTGTGGCCGCGCAGCTTGCGGCCGAAGCCGGCGTCGAGGCCGAGACCGCCGCCGAGGTGCACCTGGAAGCCCGCGGCCGGGTGGCCCTCGGCGTCGTTGACGATCTGGCCCTTGAGCCCGATGTCGGCGACCTGGACCCGCGCGCAGGAGTTCGGGCAGCCGTTGAGGTGGATCGACACCGGGTGCTCGAGGGAGTCCTGGACGTCGGCGAGACGCCGGTCGAGCTCCTCCACGAGCTCGCCCGCGCGGTTCTTGGTGTCGACGAACGCGAGCTTGCAGAACTCCAGGCCGGTGCACGCCATCGTCGCCCGGCGCCACGGCGTCGGGCGGGCCGGGAGGCCGAGGTGGTCGAGCGCGGCGGTGAGCCCGTCGAGCCTCTCGCCGGGCACGTCGAGTACGAGGATCTTCTGGTACGGCGTGAGCCGGACGCGGCCCGACCCTGCCTCCTCGGCGGCCTTCGCGACGCCGACGAGCGTCGACCCGCTGGTGCGGCCGGCCGGCGGGGCGACGCCGACGTAGTGGTTGCCGTCGGTCTGGTCGTGGATGCCGATGTGGTCGATGGTGCCGGCGACGGCCTCCGGCGCCGGGCCGTCGAGCAGCTTCCGGTGCAGGTACTCGTCCTCCATGACCTGGCGGAACTTCTCGGGGCCCCAGTCGGCGATGAGGAACTTGATGCGCGCGCGGGTGCGCAGGCGCCGGTAGCCGTAGTCGCGGAAGACCTGCACCACGGCGTGCCAGACGTCGGCGACCTCGTCGAGCGGCACCCAGGCCCCGAGGCGCACGGCGAGCTTGGGATTGGTGGAGAGCCCGCCACCGACGTGCACGTCGAATCCCGGGCCGTGCTCGGGGTGGTCCACCCCGACGAAGGCGACGTCGTTGACCTCGTGGGCGACGTCCTGCTGCCCGGAGATCGAGGTCTTGAACTTGCGGGGCAGGTTGGCGAGCGAGCGGTCGCCGATGAAGCGCTCGACGATCTCGTCGATCGCCGGGGTGCCGTCGATGACCTCGTCGGCGCTGATGCCCGCCACCGGCGAGCCGAGGATGACGCGGGGGCAGTCGCCGCACGCCTCGGTGGTGTAGAGGTCCACGGCCTCGAGCCGCCGCCAGATCTCGGGCATGTCCTCGACGCGGATCCAGTGCAGCTGGATGTTCTCGCGGTCGGTGACGTCGGCGGTGTCACGGGCGAAGGTCTGGGAGACCTCGCCGATGACGCGCAGCTGCTCGGTGGTCAGGCCGCCGCCGTCGACGCGCACCCGCAGCATGAAGTGCGGCGCGTCGAGCTCCTCCTCGTCGACGTGCCCGGTGTCGGTGCCCGGGAAGCCCTCGGCGCGCTGGGTGTAGAGCCCCATCCAGCGGAAACGGCCGCGCAGGTCGGCCGGATCGATCGAGTCGAAGCCGCGGTGGGCGTAGATGTTCTCGATGCGCGCCCGCACGTTCAGCGGGTGGTCGTCCTTCTTGGACTGCTCGTTCTTGTTCAGCGGCTCGCGGTAGCCCAGCGCCCACTGGCCCTCGGCCTTGCCCTTGCGCGCCCGGGCGGGCTTGGGCTTCGGCGGGGCGTCCTCGGTGGCCCCGGGGTGACGGAGCGGAGTGGTCTCCGCGTACGACTCCTCCGAGGTCGTGGCGTTCTCGGACGAGGGGGCGTCAGCCATGGGTCGGGGTTCCTCCGGGGTGGTGCACGAACGCGCGCGCGTACGGGACGAGGTGGTCCTCGAGGTGGTGGTGCGCGGGACCCGCTGGGATGTGGTGGCGGTGCTTCGCGCTCAGTGAGCCCGGCAGAGGGAGCTCGCGAGGCGCACGAGGTCGACGTGACGTCGGCTCACGAGGAGCAGTCCGGTCGCGCGCACGACTCCCAGACTGCCATGAGGAGGGGGTCTTTCTCCACGTGACCTTCGCCCACAGTGCTGTGCGCGACGGGGATGGCGGCCGGGGGCGGCGTCGGGAGTGCCAGCGGCGTGGCGCCGCAGACGTTGAGTGTCCGTCACGCCACGCACTCGCTCAGCGGTCGGAGCGCACGCACTCGTAGGTCACGGGGACCTCCGGGCCGTGGTCGATCACCTCGAACGCGTCGACCGGCAGGCCTGCGAAGCTCTGCGCGTCGATGCCCAGCTCGGCCCACTTCGCGGTGCTCGTGCTGTCGTCGGCGAAGGTCAGCGCGATCTCGCCGCCGTCGGCGAGGTACATGCCGTGGGTCTGGAGCGCGGTGATCACCACGCGCTGTGCGGGGGTGTAGGACGACACGGAGCGCAGGCGCAGGTTGACGCCGTACGGCGGGGCGTCGGGGTTCGTGTTCTCCGGCCCGCCGGCGTGGGTGGCGGGCGGGACGTAGACGTCGGCCTTCATCCGGTCGTTGGGCAGGATGAAGCGCAACGCGTGGTCGATCCGGCCGGCCGCCACCTCGTCGGCGGTGGGGGTGAGCGCGGCGATCGGGAAGCCCGCCGCGTCGGCGCTCGTGCACTGGGGGCCGCGCAGCTCGTCGGTGTAGGTCCGGTCGAGGTCCCAGACGAAGAAGCCGCCGGCGGTCAGACCCTCGCCGGCCTGCGTGCCCTGATGAGAATCTCGTAGAGCCTTTGCTCCGCGGGGTCGGCGACGAGCAGGTGGCAGTCCTCGTTGGCGGCGTCGCAGGTCAGGTCCTGCGAGCCCTCCAGGTGGGCACCGGGTGGCACCGGCATCTCGGCGGGCACGGGGTCGCAGTCCACCCCGCCGAAGCAATAGTCGGCGTTCCCGGTGACGGTCATCCGCGGCGCGTCCGGGGCTGCGGTGAGCACCGGCATCGCGAAGTCGATCTGCCGGACGTTGCCGTTGCCCCAGCCGCCCGCGTCGGTCAGCGCGGTGAGGATCGCGGCGTTGCGCTCCGGCGGGCGCACCCGAGACGTCCGCGGTCCAGGGCTGGGCGCACCGGAAGAGGCCTCCGCCGTCCGTCGGCACCGTGGCCCGAGGGACGCGGCGGGCCCGCCGACGGATCGCCGCACGCCACGAGGGCGAGGACGGCGACGATGCAGCTCAGAGCCATGCGAAGCCCTCTCGGCATGCCGTCGGACGCTCGTGGCGTGATCGTCGACGGGGACCACGGCAGGCGCGCGGGCGGACGACTGGTTGCGCCGGACGGTCGCGCCCCGGTGACGGGCACACTGGATCCGTGCCTTCCGTCCCCCCGTCCGGCGAGCCGGCGCCCCCCGACGGCGCCCTGCCGGCGTCGTCGCTGACGGGGCTCGGCACGCGACCGTTCGGGATCTACGTGCACGTCCCGTTCTGCGCGACCCGGTGCGGCTACTGCGACTTCAACACCTACACGGCGTCGGATCTCGGCCTGACCAGCAGCGACGACCCCGCCTCGCCCGCCTCCTGGCTCGAGGGCCTGCGCCGCGAGCTCGACCTCGCCGCGCGGGTGCTGGGCAGTGCTGGATCTCTGGCCTACCGGCCGCCGACACCGTCTTCCTCGGCGGCGGTACGCCCTCGCTGCTCGGCGCGGAGGGCCTGGTCGCGGTGCTCGACGCCGTCCGGGGCTCGTTCGGCCTGCGGCCCGGCGCCGAGGTGACCACCGAGGCCAACCCCGAGTCGACGACCCCGGAGCTCCTCGCCGCGATCACCGACGCCGGCTACACCCGCCTCTCGCTGGGCATGCAGTCCGACGTCGACCACGTCCTCGCCGTCCTCGACCGCCGGCACACGCCCGGCGCGGCGGCGCGGGTCGTGGGGGAGGCGCTCGACGCGGGGATCGGGCACGTCAACCTCGACCTCATCTATGGCACGCCGACCGAGACCGACGCCGACCTGCGGCGCTCGCTGGACGCCGTGCTGGCCTCCGGCGCCGACCACGTCTCGGCGTACTCCCTGATCGTCGAGGAGGGCACCGCACTGGCCCGCCGGGTGGCGCGCGGCGAGCTGCCGATGCCCGACGACGACGTGCTCGCCGACCGCTACGAGATCGTCGACGACACCCTCGGCGCCGCCGGGTTCGGCTGGTACGAGGTGTCGAACTGGGCGCGCTCGCCCGACGCCCGCTGCCGCCACAACCAGATCTACTGGGGCGGCGGCGACTGGTGGGGTGCCGGGCCGGGCGCGCACTCCCACGTCGGCGGCACGCGCTGGTGGAACGTGCGCCACCCCGCGCGCTACTCGGCCGCCCTCGCCGAGGGGCGCTCGCCCGCCGAGGCCCGCGAGCGCGTCTCGCCGGAGGAGGCCCACCTCGAGCAGGTGCTGCTCGAGCTCCGCACGGTCGACGGTCTCGCCGCGGAGGCCCTCGACGGGCCCGGTCGCGCCGCCGGTGAGCAGGCCGCCCGCGAGGGCCTGCTGGCGCCCGACGCCTGGGCCGGCGGGCGGGCGGTGCTCACGCGGCGAGGGCGGCTGCTCGCCGACGGGGTCGCGATCTCGCTCGCGGGGGCGTGAGGCCTCGGTGCACGCCGACGCCGTCCCGCCCCTCGGCGCTATCCCTGCCGTGCTGCGTTATGGGAGTCGCCCACACCCCCCGGACCTCGACTCGGCCGACCCCCGGATGCTTCGGAAATCGAAGCATCCCGAGGGGTGACGCGGTCGTCGCCGAGGGCGTGCGGGAGCGGCAAGCTCGCAAGCCGGAGGCCCGGCTCGTGGGGCTTTCGGTGAATCCGCGCGGCCGACGACGACCTCGGTGCCGATTCCCGCGGTGAGCGCGGGTTTCGTCACCGAAGTGCCGTCTCAGCGCCCCAGCGCGGCGCGCAGGTCGCCGAAGAGCTCGCTGCGAGGACAACGACGTCTCCACCGGCGACATCGTCGGCGGCGACCTGATCGATGTGGACGTCGAGGACGTCGACGTGGACCTCGACCTCCTCCCCTGATCGTGGTCTGTAACCCTGCGTAGTATCAGCAGGCTGTTCGGTGACGGGCGGTGCACGAGCTGGTCGTGCACCGCCCGTCGACGGCGGGAGAGCCCATGACGATCACGACGACAGCGACGCGGCCCGCACCCGGCGACGCCCGGCGGTCGGCCGCCGCGGTGCTCGACCGCGCCGTGGCCACGGCCCGCGATCTCGGACGCGACGACGTCGCCGCCTCGCTGGCGCGGGACGGGAGCCGTCTGCTCGACCCGGGGGCCCGGGTGCTCGTCGTCGGCGACTACAAGCAGGGCAAGAGCAGCCTGGTCGGCGCCCTCCTCGGCGCCGACGTCTGCCCCGTCCACCCCGACGTCGCGACGACCCTGCCGACGGTGGTGGCGCACTCCGAGAAGCCCTCGACGGTGCTCGTCGGGCCGCTGGGACGTCAGGAGGTGACGGCGGCCCGCCTCGCCGGCGCCGTCACCGGCCGCGACGAGGACGCCGGCGAGGCGTCGTGGCTCCAGGCGGAGATCGGCAGGCCGAGCCCGCTGCTCGCGGAGGGGCTGACGCTGATCGACACCCCCGGCGCGGGCGGGCCGGGCGGTGCGCCCGCGGCGGGGGTGCTCGCCGAGCTGCCCGCCGCCGACGCCGTGGTCCTCGTCAGCGACGCGTCCCGAGAGCTCGCGGCGGGCGAGGTCGAGCTGCTGCGGGCCGCGTCGGCGCACGTCGCGACCGTCGTCGTCGCCCTCACGCGGATCGATCTCCATCCCGCCTGGCGGGAGGTCCGCGACCTCGACGCCACGCTGCTCGCCGAGCGCGGGCTCGCCGTGGACGTGATCGGCGTCTCGGCCGAGCTGGACCGCCACGCCCGAGCACGCGAGGACGACGAGCTCGAGACCGCCTCCGGCGTCCCGGCACTGCGCGACCTGCTGCGCCGGCGGGTCGTCGAGCCCGGCGGGGTCCGCACGGGGCGCGCGGTCGGCGAGCACGTCGCGGGCGTCCTGGCGACCCTGCGCGCCGCCCCGGCCGCGGAGCTCGACGCGCTCGAGGGCCCGGAGCGCGCCCGGGAGCTCGACACCGCCCTGGCCGCCGCGACCGCGTCGGCCGCCGCGTCGAAGGAGCGCTCGGCGCGCTGGCAGCAGACCCTCGCCGACGGGGTGGCCGACCTGGCCGCCGACATCGAATGGGACCTGCGCGACCGCGTCCGGCAGGTGCTGCGGACCGCGGAGGAGACCCTGGAGACGGTCGATCCGGCCACGGTCTGGGACCAGTTCGAGCCCTGGCTCGCCGAGGAGCTCGGCCGCGCCGTCGCCACCACCTACCTCTGGGCGGGCGAGCGCACGTGGTGGCTCGCCGAGCGGGTGGCGGAGCACTTCGCCGACCCCGCGGGGCAGGACGAGACCGCGCCCGTCCACGCCGGGCGCTTCGTCGCCGAGCTCTCCGCCCTCCCCGAGCTCGCCCCGCCCGACCTGGACCGCATCCAGTTCACCCAGGGCCTGCTCGTCGGGCTGCGCGGGTCCTACGGCGGTGTGCTCATGGTCGGCCTGGTCACCACGCTCTCGGGGATGGCGCTGATCAACCCGTTCTCGATCGGCGCCGGGGTGCTGCTGGGTGGTCGCACCCTGCGCGACGAGCGTCGCCGGGCCCTGCGGCGCCGTCGCCTCGACGCGCGGCGGGTCGTGCGCCAGCACGCCGACGAGGTGCAGTTCCTGCTCGGCAAGCACACCAAGGACATGCTCCGCGAGGTGCAGCGCACCTTGCGCGACCACTTCACCGCCCGCGCCGACCAGGTCGCGACCGTCGCCGCCGCGGCCGTCGCGGCCGCCACCGCCGCCCGCAAGCTCGACGTCGAGGTGCGACGGCGCCGGGCGCAGGAGGTGCGCGCGGAGCTCGCCGGGATCGACGACCTCCTCGAGCGCTGCCGGGAGACCTCGTGAGCGGGCTCGCGGCCCGCACCCGGGCCGTCCTCGACCAGGCACTCGCGGTCTACGCCGAGGACCCGGCGGCCGCCGAGGTGCTCCGCGCGCACCGCGACCGGCTCGACGGCCCGCTGCGCGTCGCCCTGTCCGGCACCCTCAAGGCGGGCAAGTCCACGCTGCTCAACGCCCTGGTCGGCGAGCAGATCGCGCCCACCGGGACCGCCGAGTGCACCCGGGTGGTGACGACCTACCAGGACGCGCCCGCCGCCCGGATCGTCGTCGAGCACCGCAACGGCACGCCGCCTGCAGAGCTGCCCGTCGTGCACCGGCGGGGCGCGCTCGTGATCGACCTCGGGGCTACCCGCATGGACCGCGTGCACGCGCTGCGCGTCGACTGGCCCTCGGCGAGCCTCCGGGCGGTGTCCCTCATCGACACGCCCGGCGTCGACTCCACCCGCCCCGGCAACGCCGGCCGCGCCCGGGCCTTCCTCGGCGCGACCGACCCGGCCGCGCCGGGGGAGGGGGCCGACATCGCGTCGGTGCTCGGCTCCGCGCCGGGCGACGGCGCCGACGTCGTGCTGCACCTGGTCCGCCACCTGCACGACGCCGACGTCGCCTTCGCCGAGACGGTGGGCGAGCGCGCGGCGCGGGGGATCGGCCCGGCAGGCACGGTCGCGGTGCTCTCGCGGGCCGACGAGATCGGCGGCGGGCGCCTCGACGCGCTGGTCACGGCGCAGCAGGTGGCCCGGCGCTACCGCGCGGACCCCGGCCTGCGTCGGCACTGCCGCACGGTGGTCCCGGTGGCGGGCCTGCTCGCCGAGACCGCGCGGACGCTGCGCGGCGCCGAGTTCGCCGCCGTGCGGGACCTCGCTGCGCTGGAGCGGGAGGACGTCGAGGACCTCCTGCTCTCCGCGGACCGCTTCCTCGACGGCCGGGTGCCCGACCTCGACCGACGGGCCCGCCGCTCCCTGCTCGACCGGTTCGGGCTCCACGGCCTGCGGCTGGCGACGACGCTGGTCCGGCGCGGCGCCACGGACTCGGCCGCCATGGCCGGCGAGCTCGTGCGGCGCAGCGGGCTGGAGGAGCTGCGCGCCGTCGTCGGCACCCAGCTCGTCGCGCACGGCGACGTCTTCCGGGCCCGCGCGGCCCTCGGTGCCCTCGAGCGCGTCCTGCGCGCCGTCCCGCACCCCCGGGCCGGCGGGGAGGCGGCCGCCACCGAGCTCGTCGGTGCCGTCGAGCGGGTGCTCACCGGGGCCCACGAGTTCGTCGAGCAGGACGCGCTGGTCGCCCTGCACACGCGACCGGGCACCGGCGAGCGCGGCGAGGTCGAGGACGCCCGCCGCCTGCTCGGCGGCGACGGGCCGTCCGCCGCCGCCCGCCTCGGCGCCCCGCCCGACCTCCCCGCGGGCGACGTCCGCGGCCTCGCCCTCGACGCCCTCACCCGCTGGCGCCGCGCCGGCGAGGACCCCCGGGCCGATCGCGCCCGCGTCGACCTCGCCCGCGTCGTGGCGCGGAGCGTGGAGGGGATCCTGGCGGCGGTCCCGGCAGCGGTCCCGGCAGCGGTCCCGACGACGGAAGCGGCGCTGCCCTGACACCCCCACCCGCCCGCCGCGCCTCCCCTACCATGGAGGGTCGGGACGTCACGAGGGACGTCACGGAGGCTCGGGAGGTGGACGCGGTGAACGCCGAGGAGCGCCGCGTCGCCGTCCTGCGCGCGATCGTCGCCGACTTCGTGGCCACCAACGAGCCGGTCGGGTCGAAGGCCCTCGTCGACCGTCACAACCTCGGCGTCTCGAGCGCGACGGTGCGCAACGACATGGCGGCGCTGGAGGAGGAGGGCTACATCGCCCAGCCCCACACCAGCGCCGGGCGCATCCCCACCGACAAGGGCTACCGGCTCTTCGTCGACCGTCTGCACCAGGTCAAGCCGCTCTCCGGGGCCGAGCGCCGGGCGATCACGCAGTTCCTCGAAGGCGCGGTCGACCTCGACGACGTGCTCAAGCGCAGCGTGCGGCTGCTCGCCCAGCTCACGCGCCAGGTGGCCGTCGTCCAGTACCCGACCCTGTCCCGCTCGACCGTGCGCCACCTCGAGGTCGTCCGGCTGACCCCGGCCCGCCTGATGCTGGTGCTCATCACCGACACCGGACGGGTCGACCAGCGCGTCGTCGACCTCGGCGACGTGCTCGACGAGGAGGACGTCGCGCGGCTGCGTGCCCTGCTCAACAACTCGCTGGTCGGCCAGCCCCTGGCCACGGCCTCGATGCGGATGTCGGAGCTGCCCGAGGACGCCCCCGACGGCCTCCGCTCCCCGCTGCTCAGCGTGGCCGCGGTGCTCGTCGAGGCCCTGCTCGAACGGCCCGAGGAGCGCCTGGTGCTCGGCGGTACGGCGAACCTCACCCGGGCGGGCACCGACGCCGGAGCGCTGCGGGGGATGCTGGAGGCGCTCGAGGAGCAGGTGGTGGTGCTCCGTCTGCTCACCTCGGCGAGCGACCCGGGCACCGTGACCGTGCGCATCGGCGAGGAGAACGAGTCCGAGGACCTGTGGAGCGCCGCCACGGTGTCGATCGGTTACGGAGCGGGGACTACTGCTCTCGGCGGCATGGGCGTCGTCGGGCCGACGCGGATGGACTACCCCAGTGCGATCGCGGCGGTGCGTGCGGTGGCCCGCTACGTCGGTGAGATCGTCGGGGGACGCTGAACGCTCGCCTCGCAGGGCGGCGACAGCACGCAACGACAGGACGGACGAGGACCAGCGTGGCGAAGGACTACTACGGAATCCTGGGTGTGTCCCGGGACGCAGACGACGGCGAGATCAAGCGGGCCTACCGCAAGCTCGTCCGGGAACTGCACCCCGACGTCAACCCGGACGACGAGACCCAGGCGAAGTTCCACGACGTCAAGAGCGCCTACGAGGTCCTCACCGACCCGCAGAAGCGGCGGATCGTCGACCTCGGCGGGGACCCGCTCGAGACCGCGCGCGGTGGCGGCGGCGGTGCCGGCGGCTTCTCCTCGGCCGGCTTCGGTGGGCTCGGCGACATCATGGACGCGTTCTTCGGGGCGGCGGGCGCCACGGGCGGCCGGGGCCCGCGCAGCCGCGTCCAGCCCGGCGAGGACGCGCTGATCCGCATCGACCTCACCCTCGAGGAGTGCGCGACGGGCGTCGCCCGCGACCTCACCGTCGACACCGCCGTGCTCTGCGAGAAGTGCCACGGCGGCGGCGCCGAGCCGGGCACGCACACCGAGACCTGCGACACCTGCGACGGCCGCGGCGAGATCCAGAACGTGCAGCGCTCGTTCATCGGCCAGGTTGTCACGGCGCGGGCCTGCCCGGTCTGCCGCGGCACTGGCGAGATCATCCCGAGCCCCTGCAACCAGTGCGGTGGCGACGGGCGCGTGCGCTCGCGGCGGACCGTCACCGTGCAGGTGCCGGCCGGCGTGGGCGACGGCATGCGCATCCGGATGGCCAGCCAGGGCGAGGTCGGCCCCGGCGGCGGGCCCGCGGGCGACCTCTACATCGAGGTCTCCGAGGAGCGCCACGAGTACTTCACCCGCGACGGCGTCGACCTGCACTGCCACGTCAGCCTGCCGATGACGGCGGCGGCGCTGGGCACCACGCTCCCGCAGCGCACGCTCGAGGGCGACGAGGAGATCTCGATCGAGCCCGGCACGCAGGCGAACACGACGATGACCCTGCGCGGCAAGGGGATGCCGCGGCTGCGGTCCACGGGGCGCACCGACGGGCGAGGCGACCTGCTCGTGCACCTGGACGTCCAGGTCCCCGACCGGCTCGACGCCCGCCAGACCGAGCTGCTCCGCGAGCTCGCCGAGCTCCGTGGCGAGGAGCGCCCCGACCTCGCCGCGCACCGCAACGGCCTGTTCGGCCGGCGGCGGTCGGGTGGCCGCGCTCGGTGAGCCCGGCCGATCGAGCGGGGGGATTTCCTGACGTTGAACGTCAGCGTGGCCCCCAGGCTGAGACGGCGGCCGCGTGGACCCGCCCGGCGCTCTTCTGGGTCGATGACGTGCCGGCCGGGGGCGAGGTCGTCCTCGACGGGCCGGAGGGGCGCCACGCCGCGGACGTCCGCCGGGTGCGTGCCGGCGAGGTCGTGCTGCTCGGCGACGGCGCCGGCACGCGGGCGCGCGCCGAGGTCGTCGACGTCGCCAAGGGTCGGGTGACCGCGACGGTGCTCGAGCAGCGCCACGACGAGGAGCCGGCGCTGCGCGTCGTCCTCGCCCAGGCGCTGGTGAAGGGCGACCGCGGGGAGCTCGCGGTCGAGACGGCCACCGAGGCCGGGGTCGACGCGGTGCTGCCCTGGCGCGCCGAGCGCAGCGTCGCCCGCTGGGACGACGGCCCGCGCGGGGAGAAGGCCCTCGCGCGCTGGCGCACGACCGCCCGCGAGGCCGCCAAGCAGGCCCGACGGGCGCGCGTGCCCGAGGTGACCGCCCCCGTGACGACCCGCGAGCTGGCCGGCCGCGGCGCGGCGATGCTCGTCCTCGAAGCCACGGCGGCCGAGACGCTGGCCGGCGTCGCGCTCCCGGGCGAGGGCGAGCTCGTGCTCGTCGTCGGCCCCGAGGGCGGGGTGACCGACGACGAGCGCGCGGTCCTCGCCGACGCCGGGGCCCGCGAGGTGCGGATGGGCCCGGACGTGCTGCGCACCTCCACCGCGGCCGCGGTCGCGCTCGGTGCCCTGGGTGCCCGGACGGCGCGGTGGGGGTGAGCATGCCGCGACGGACCCTGCTCGGTGCGGTCGGACTCGGGGGCCTCGGCGCGGCGCTCGGCCTGGCGGCGTGCTCGACCGTCCCGACGCCCGGCGGCGGCGTGCAGATCCCCGCCACCCAACCCGGCACCCCGACGCCCGGCCGGCTGGCCTACGGCACCGACCCCTCCCAGTACGGGGTGCTGCACCTCCCGCCCGGTGACGGCAAGTCCCTGCCCGTCGTCGTCGTGGTGCACGGCGGCTACTGGCGGTCGGCCTACGGGCTCGAGCTCGGCACCCCGCTCGCGGTCGACCTCACCAACCGCGGGATGGCGGCCTGGAACATCGAGTACCGCAGAGTCGGATCCGGCGGGGTCGGCGCCGGCGGGGGCTGGCCGACGACGTTCGCCGACGTCGCGGCCGCGATCGACCTGCTGCCCGAGACGGTCCAGAAGGCCGCGGCGGGGCGCCTGGACCTCGACCGGGTCGTGTTCCTCGGGCACTCCGCGGGCGGGCACCTGGCCACGTGGGCCGCGAGCCGCGACCGGCTGCGCGACGGCTCGGTGGCCGCCGCGCCCCGCGTCCGGCCGGTCGGCACGGTCGCCCAGGCCGGGGTGCTCGACCTCGTCGCCGGCGCCGAGCAAGGCCTCGGCGGCGGCGCGGTGGTCGACCTGCTCGGGGGCACCCCCGCGACGGTGGCCGACCGCTACGCGCTCGCCTCGCCCGCGGCCCTCGTGCCGGCCGCCGGACCGGTGGTCTGCGTGCACGGCGACGCGGACACGATCGTGACGCTGGACCAGTCGCAGCGGTACGTCGCCGCCGCGGTGGCGGCCCGGGGCGACGCCCGCCTGCGGGTGGTGCCCGGCGCCGACCACTTCGCCGTGATCGACCCCGCGCAGCCGGCGTGGACCGCCGTGCGCGCGGAGGTCGAGAGCCTGCTGTGAGCGGCGGTCCGGAGCGCGGGGCCCGGGCGGTACGATGACGGGGTACGGACGACGGCGAGGAAGCAGGACTGTTCAGCACGTGACCGGTGACGGAACCTCCCGGATCGTGGTGCCCGAGGCGGCGCTGCTGGCGCTTCTGGGCAAGCGCGACGAGAACCTGCGCGAGGCCGAGAGCCTGCTGGCCGCCGACGTCCACGTGCGCGGCAACGAGCTCACCCTCACCGGCGAGCCGTCCGACGTGGCGTTCGCCGAGCGGGTGTTCGCCGAGCTGGTCGTCCTGGCCAGCCGCGGCCAGCAGATCGACCCCGACGCCGTGCGCCGCTCGGTGCGCATGCTGCAGGACGACGAGGACGAGGGAGCCGACGGAGGCGCCTCTCCGTCGCCGGCCGAGGTCCTCAGCCTCGACATCGTCTCCCGCCGCGGGCGCACCGTCCGGCCCAAGACGCTGAACCAGAAGCGCTACGTCGACGCGATCGACGTCAACACCATCGTCTTCGGCATCGGCCCCGCCGGCACGGGCAAGACCTACCTGGCGATGGCCAAGGCCGTGCAGGCGCTGCAGGCCAAGCAGATCAACCGGATCATCCTGACCCGCCCGGCCGTCGAGGCCGGTGAGCGGCTCGGCTTCCTGCCCGGCACGCTGTCGGAGAAGATCGACCCGTACCTGCGCCCGCTCTACGACGCGCTGCACGACATGCTCGACGCGGAGTCGGTGCCCAAGCTGATGGCGGCAGGCACGATCGAGATCGCGCCCCTGGCCTACATGCGCGGCCGGTCGCTCAACGACGCGTTCATCATCCTCGACGAGGCGCAGAACACCACGCCCGAGCAGATGAAGATGTTCCTGACGCGGCTGGGCTTCAACTCGAAGATGGTCGTCACCGGCGACGTGACCCAGGTCGACCTCCCGGGTGGCTCGACGTCGGGCCTGCGCATCGTCCGCGAGATCCTCGACGGCGTCGACGACGTCGAGTTCGCCGAGCTGACCAGCCAGGACGTCGTGCGACACCGCCTCGTCGCCGACATCATCGACGCCTACGGCCGCTACGACGAGGCCCAGGAGCAGCGGCGCCCCCAGGCCGTCTCGAGCGCCCCGCGCACCGGGCCGCCGGTGGGCCCGCGCAACCGCGAGCGCCGGGGACGATGACCGCACCCGAGCACGACGGGACCGACATGAGCATCGAGATCGCGAACGAGTCCGGCGTGGCCGTGGCCGAGGGCCCGATCGTCGAGGTCGCCCGCTACGCCCTCGACCGCATGGGCGTGAGCCCGCTCGCCGAGCTCTCGATCATGCTGATCGAGCTCGAGCCGATGGCCGAGCTGCACGAGCGCTGGCTCGACGAGCCCGGGCCCACCGACGTCATGTCGTTCCCGATGGACGAGTACGACTCCGCGCGCCGTCCGGACGCGCCGTCGTCGGGCCCGGCGCTGCTCGGCGACATCGTGCTCTGCCCGGCGTTCGCCGCCGACCAGGCCGCCACCGCGGGCCACGGCCTCGACGACGAGCTGCACCTGCTCACCGTTCACGGCGTGCTCCACCTGCTGGGCTACGACCACGCCGAGGCCGACGAGGAGCGCACGATGTTCGGGCTGCAGGCCGAGCTGCTCGCCGACTGGCGCACCCAGCGCGCCGCCGCGGCGCGCTCCGCCCGCGAGCGGGCCGCGGACGACCGTCTGCTGGGCACCGTGGGCCTCGGGGACGACGCCGCCGGCGGCGCGTCGCGGTGACGGGGTCGCTGGTCGGCCAGCTCGTCGCAGCGATCCTGCTGGTGCCCCTGGCCGGGGTGTTCGCGGCGGCCGACGCGGCCCTGTCGACGGTGTCCCGCGCCCGCGTCGACGCCCTGGTCCGCGAGGGGGCGACGGGCTCGAAGGCGCTCGCCGCGATCGTCGCCGACCGTCCGCGCCACCTCAACCTGCTCCTGCTGCTGCGCGTGGCCTGCGAGGCCACCGCCGCGGTGCTCGGGGCGTTCGTCTCGCTGCAGCTGATCGGGCCCGACGGGCTCGCGCTGCTGGTCGCGGCGCTGATCGTGGTGCTCGTGTCCTACGTGCTGATCGGCGTCGGGCCGCGAACCCTGGGCCGTCAGCACCCCTACGGCCTCGCGCTCGCCGTCGCCGGGCCCGTGCGGATGCTCGCGCGCCTGCTCGGCCCGCTGGCCACCCTGCTGATCCTCGTCGGCAACGCGATCACGCCCGGGCGCGGCTTCCGCGAGGGGCCGTTCTCCTCCGAGGTCGAGCTCCGCGAGATGGTCGACATGGCCGAGGCCGGCGGGCTCGTCGACGGCGGCGAGCGGGCGATGATCCAGTCGGTGTTCGACCTCGGCGACACCCGCGTGCGCGAGGTGATGGTGCCCCGCACCGAGATGGTGTGGATCGAGCGCGAGAAGAGCGTGCGGCAGGCGCTGGCGCTGGCCCTGCGCAGCGGGTACTCCCGCATCCCCGTCATCGGGGAGAACGTCGACGACACCGTCGGCGTGGTCTACCTCAAGGACCTGGTGCGACGCACCGTCGACCACGGGGAGACCCCGCGCGGTGCGGGCGCGGGGGCCGGCTCGGTCGGCGAGGTCATGCGCCCCGCGAACTTCGTGCCCGACTCCAAGCGGGCCGACGCCCTGCTGCGCGACATGCAGCGCGACCGCAACCACATGGCGCTCGTCGTCGACGAGTACGGCGGCACCGCGGGTCTGGTGACCATCGAGGACCTGGTCGAGGAGATCGTCGGGGAGATCACCGACGAGTACGACTCCGCCGAGCACCGCCCGCTGGAGCACCTCGACGAGTCCACGTGGCGGGTCGCCGCGCGCCTGCCCGTCGAGGACCTCGAGGAGGCCTGCGGGGTCGAGTTCGACGTCGAGGACGTCGACACCGTCGGCGGCCTGCTCGCCCAGCGCCTGGGCCGTGTGCCGCTGCCCGGCGCCGAGGCCGAGATCGCCGGCCTGCGCCTGCGCGCCGAGGGCGGCGAGGACGCCCGCGGCCGGGTGCGCATCCGCAGCCTGCTGGTCTGGCGTCCCGCACCGGACGAGGACCCGGTGCCCACCGACGACGCCCCGTCGCGCCCCGCCGACGGGGCCCCCACGAACGGCGCCCACCGGAACGGCGACGATGGGGACGACGCGGAGCGCCCCGACTCGGGCGACCCCACCCCGGGCGACCCCACCCCGGGCGACCCCACCTCGGGCGACCTGGCCCAGACCGGCGCCCGCGACGGAAAGGACGACCGTGGCTGACGCCGCTGCGACCCTCACCGAGCCCGTCGCCCCCGACGCGCTCGACGCCGAGGACGCCAAGATCGTCACGCTGGCGCGCTCCGCCCGTGCGCGCACCGGCGCGGCCCACGGCGCGGCGGTGCGCGACCTCGACGGCCGCACCTACGCCGCCTGCACCGTCGCGCTGCCCTCGCTGTCGCTGACCGCGCTGCAGGCCGCGGTCGCCGCCGCCGTCGCCGCCGGGGCTCCGGGCCTCGAGGCCGCCGCGGTGGTCGGCGTTGCGGACCTCGGGAACGGGTTCGACGACCCGGGTCTCGCCGCCGTCGCCGACGTCACGGCGGGGGCGACGGTGCTGGTCGCGGGCCCGGACGCGTCGGCGGTCCACCGCGTGGAGGGCTCCCCGTGACCGAGCCGGCGACCCTCCCGGTGACGGGCAGCCCGCGGCATGACGTCGTCGTGGTGGGCGGCGGGATCGTCGGGTTCGCGGTGCTCCACGAGCTGCTCGCGGCCGGGCACACGTCGGTCGCGCTGGTCGAGCGCGAGGACACCCCCGGCACGCACCAGACCGGCCGGAACTCCAACGTGATCCACTCCGGGCTGTACTACGCGCCCGGGTCGCTCAAGGCGCGCCTCGCGGTCGAGGGCTGCGCGGAGACGAAGGCGTTCTGCGCCGAGCACGATCTGCCCTGGTCGGAGTGCGGCAAGGTCGTCGTCGCCACCGAGGAGGCGGAGCTGCCGCGGATGGCCGAGCTGGTGCGCCGCGGGCGCGCGAACGGCGTCGAGGTCACCGAGCTCGACGAGGCCGGGGTCCGCGAGCGCGAGCCCGCCGTCGCCGCGCTCGCCGGGCTCTGGGTGCCGTCCACGGGCATCTGCGACTACGGGGCGATCACCCGCACGCTCGCGCGCCTCGCCGGCGACCGCGGCGCCACCGTGCACACGGGGCGGGCGGTGACGTCGGTGACCCGGCGGCGCCGCGACGCCGTCGTCCACACCGATCGTGGCGACCTGCTCGCCGGCCAGGTCGTGGTGTGCGCGGGCCTGCGCTCCGACGAGATCGCGCGGGCCTCGGGCTTCGACCCCGGCGTGCGCGTCGTGCCGTTCCGCGGCGAGTACTCCGACCTCGTGGGGCCGCTGGCCGACCAGGTCCGCGGGCTCGTCTACCCCGTGCCCGACCCGGCCTTCCCGTTCCTCGGCGTGCACGCCACGCGCGGGGTCGACGGGTCGGTCCACGTGGGCCCGAACGCGGTGCTCGCCCTGGCCCGCGAGGGCTACGACTGGCGGACGCTGCGGGTGCGCGAGCTCGCCGGGACGCTGGTCGACCCCGGGTTCGTCAAGCTCGCCGGGAAGCAGTGGCGCTACGGGCTGGGGGAGATGTACCGCTCGCTGTCGACGAGCGCGATGGCCGCCGCGGTCGCCCGGATGCTGCCCGGCGTCACCGCCGACGACCTGCGGCCCCCGCACGACGTCGCCCGCCGCGCCGGGGTGCGCGCGCAGGCCGTGCGGCCCGACGGGTCGCTCGTCGACGACTTCCTGTTCGTGCAGGACGGGGACGCCTCCGAGGGGCCGGCGGTGCTGCACGTGCTCAACGCCCCCTCCCCGGCGGCGACCGCGGCGCTGCCGATCGGGCGCGAGATCGTGGCGCGGCTGGAGGGGAAGTCCGTTGACGCCGCCTGAGACCACCTTCCGGTCCGGCTTCGCCTGTTTCGTCGGGCGTCCCAACGTCGGCAAGTCGACGCTCACGAACGCGCTGGTGGGGTCGAAGGTCGCGATCACGTCGTCGCGGCCGCAGACCACCCGGCACGCGATCCGGGGGATCGTGCACCGCGAGGACGGCCAGCTGATCCTGGTCGACACCCCCGGCCTGCACCGCCCGCGGACGCTGCTGGGGGAGCGCCTCAACGACGTCGTCCGCACGACGTGGGCCGAGGTCGACGCGATCGGCTTCTGCGTCCCGGCCGACCAGACGATCGGTCCCGGCGACAAGTACATCGCCGGTGAGCTGCGCGAGATCGCGGGACGCACCCCGATCCTCGGCGTGCTCACCAAGACCGACCTCGTGAAGCCCGAGGTGATCGCGGAGCGGCTCCTGGCGCTCCAGGAGCTGGCGGAGTTCGCCGAGATCGTCCCCGTCTCGGCCACCGGGAACGTGCGGGTCGACCTGCTCACCGATCTGCTGCTCGCGCAGATGCCCCCCGGCCCGCCGCTCTACCCCGACGGCGACCTCTCCGACGAGCCCGAGACCACGATGATCGCCGAGTTCGTCCGCGAGGCCGCGCTCGAGGGCGTGCGCGACGAGCTCCCGCACTCGCTGGCCGTGGTGGTCGAGGAGATGACGCCGGGCAAGGTCCTCACGATCCGCGCCGAGATCTTCGTCGAGCGCGACAGCCAGAAGTCGATCGTGATCGGCAAGGGCGGCTCGCGGCTCAAGCACGTCGGCACCGAGGCCCGCCGCCAGATCGAGGCGCTGCTGGGCGAGAAGGTCCACCTCGACCTGTTCGTCAAGGTCGCGAAGGACTGGCAGCGCGACCCCCGCCAGCTCCGGCGCCTCGGCTTCTGAGCGGTGTCAGCCTGGGGGCCACGCTGACGTTCAACATCAGGAAAGCCCCCAGTTCGCTTCAGCCCAGGAGCGCGAACAGCGGCGCCAGCTGGCCGGTGTCGACGTACTCCTCGAGGCGCGTGACCATGCCCCCGTCGACGTGGACGACCAGCGCCGCCGGGGCGCGCAGCGTCGACCCGTCGGGCAGCGTCCCCGTGACGACGTACTGCGCGTAGCCGTCGCCGGTGCGCAGCTCGGTCATCGTGAAGTCCGGGACCACCGTCCGGATTGCGACCAGCGACGCGAAGGTGTCCGGCACCGTCGGGGCCTCGACCTCGTCGAACGAGTGCCAGGTGACCGCGCCGGGGGCGAACAGGCCCTCCGGCGGTATCGAGGAGGGGTCGGCCAGGGTCTCGACGACCTGCCGCTCGATCGTTCCGCTCATCCCCGGAGCCTCCTACAGGACGTGATCGCGAACCACCCCGTGCGACGATGACGGTGTGGGCTTCTATCGCGACACCGGCGTGGTGCTGCGGCTGCAGAAGCTCGGCGAGGCCGACCGGATCGTCACGCTGCTGACCCAGCGTCACGGCAAGGTCCGCGCGGTCGCGAAGGGCGTGCGGCGCACCAGTTCGCGGTTCGGCGCCCGGCTCGAGCCGTTCGGTCACGTGGACCTCCAGCTGCACACCGGCCGCAGCCTCGACATCGTCACCCAGGTGCAGACCCTCGACGCCTTCGGCGGCGGGCTCACCGGCGACTACCCGCGCTACACGGCGGGGTGCGCGTTGCTCGAGACCGCCGACCGGCTCGCGTCCGAGGAGGGCGAGCCCGCCCGCGAGCTGTTCCTGCTGCTCGTCGGGGGCTTGCGCGGGCTCGCCGGCGGCGTCCGCGACCCCTACCTCGTGCTCGACGCCTTCCTCCTGCGCGCGATGGTGATCGCCGGCTGGGCGCCCGCGATCACCGAGTGCGCCCGCTGCGGGATCGAGGGCGAGCGGTACCACCGGCGCTTCTCGGTGCCCGCGGGCGGCGCGGTGTGCGAGGGCTGTCGCCCGTCCGGCGCCGTCGTCCCGTCCGAGGAGACGTGGCGGCTGCTCGAGGCGCTGCGCGACGGCGACTGGGGCACCGCCGAGGGCACCGACCCCGCCGCCCGCCGCGACTCCGCGGGCCTCGTCGCCGCCCACCTGCAGTGGCACCTCGAGCGGACCCTGCGCTCCCTCCCGCTCGTCGACCGCCGCGGCGGCATCCCCCGCGTCGACCTGGCCGGGGGCATCCCGGCGACGGTGGAGGGTGCACACGACGACGACGAGCCGGCCCTCCGAGACGAACCGGGAGTGACCCTGTGAGCCCCCGCCTGCGCCCCGAGCGCGGACGCTCGACCGGCCGCGCGCTGCGCGGACGCGACGACCCGACGGTGATGGCGCCGACGCCGCACCCGAGCGGCGCCACCGCGCCCGACATCCCGGCGGAGCTGGTGCCGAACCACGTCGCGCTCGTCATGGACGGCAACGGCCGGTGGGCCAACCAGCGGGGTCTGCCGCGGATCGAGGGCCACCGCCACGGCGAGGCGCAGCTGCTCGACGTCGTGCGCGGGTGCATCGACATCGGCGTCAAGTGGATCTCCGCCTACGCGTTCAGCACCGAGAACTGGCGGCGCAGCCCGGACGAGGTGCGCTTCCTGCTCGGGTTCAACCGCGACGTGATCCGCCGCAGGCGCGACGAGATGCACGCCATGGGGGTGCGGGTGCGCTGGTCGGGCCAGCGGCCGCGGCTGTGGCGCAGCGTCGTCAAGGAGCTCGAGATCGCCGAGGACCTGACCCGCGACAACGACGTCGTCACCCTGACGATGTGTGTCAACTACGGCGGTCGCCAGGAGATCGTCGGCGCCGCGAAGGAGCTCGCCCGCCGGGCCGCCCGCGGGGAGATCGACCCCGACAAGATCGACGAGAAGGCCCTCGCCCGGCACCTCGACGAGCCGGACATGCCCGACGTCGACCTGTTCCTGCGCAGCTCGGGCGAGCAGCGGACGTCGAACTTCCTGCTCTGGCAGTCGGCCTACGCCGAGATGGTCTTCCTCGACACGCTGTTCCCGGACTTCGACCGTCGGCACCTGTGGGAGGCGTGCGAGATTCTACGCGAGCCGTGACCGGCGCTACGGCGGCGCCCTCGACCGCACCGACACGAACGGGACGTCGTGAGCCGGGAGGCGGCGACGACCGCCGGCCTGCTCATCACCGCGCGGGAGTCGCTGGAGCAGTTCGTCGAGGTGCACGTCGACGACGACGGCGCCCTGTCGTTCCGGTCCGGCGCCGTGCCGTGCGCGGTGCAGGGGGTCGAGCTCGTCGAGGGCCTCGCCGTCCTGAGCCTGACCTGCGTGGTGGCCTGGGACCTCGAGGACGTCGACACCCCGCGCCGGGTCGCCGAACGCGCAGGTCAGGGGCTGTTCGGGACCCTCGGCGCCGTCGCGACCGACCGCGGGTGGGACGTGACCCTGCGCTACGCGTTCCCCGCGGAGGGCCTCGCGCCGGGCCCGCTCGGGACCCTGCTCATGCTCGTCGTGTCCACGGCGGAGCGGGTGCGGGACGACCTGGTGGCGGAGAGCTGACCCGCTGAACGTGCCGACACGGGCGGTCACCGTGTGGTGGCCTATTGCGACACCCGATCCGGTGTACGAATACTGACGCGAACGACGCGCGGAGTCCGCGAAGGGCCGAAAGCGGGACGAACCCGTCGGAACGACACGTAGACTCCGCACCTGCCGTCCAGCCGGAGAGGAGGGGCGTCTCCCGTCGGTGAGCCCGACGGGGTGGCGCGACCCGCGATGACACAGGATTCTCTCATCACCGCCGGGCCCCCCGGCCGGTGATCCCGGGGCCGACCCCGGAGACGTCCCGGCCGAATCCGCGGCCGACCGCAAGCACGGCACCGACTGGGTCGTCTTCGGCGTCGGTGCGGGCCTCGCGGTCATCTTCGTCGCCTGGGGGGTCATCGGCACCGAGAGCCTGAGCGCGGCCTCGAGCGCGATGCTCAGCGGCGTCATCCGCGGCGGTGGCTGGGGCTTCATCCTCGCGGCCACCGGCTTCGTGGTCTTCGCGCTGTGGCTGGCGTTCAGCCGCTTCGGGCGCATTCGCCTGGGGCGCGACGACGAGCAGCCCGAGTTCAAGACCGTGTCCTGGATCGCGATGATGTTCAGCGCCGGCATGGGCATCGGGCTGATGTTCTACGGCGTCGCCGAGCCGCTGTCGTTCTTCACGGAGCCCCCGCCCGGCTCGGTCGTGCCGGGGGACCAGGTCGGCGCGCTGAACACGGCGATGGCGACGTCGCTGTTCCACTGGACGCTGCACCCCTGGGCGATCTACGCCGTGGTCGGCCTCGCGATCGCGTACTCGACGTTCCGCAAGGGCCGTCGCCAGCTCATCAGCTCCGCGTTCATCCCGCTCATCGGTGAGAAGGCGGCCAACGGGGTCATCGGCCGGATCATCGACATCATCGCGATCTTCGCGACGATCTTCGGTTCGGCGGCGTCCCTGGGCCTCGGCGCCCTGCAGATCGGCGGCGGCCTCGACGCGACGGGCTTCCTGCCCGGCGCCGGCAACGAGGTCCTGGTCCCGCTGATCATCGTGCTCACCGCGGCCTTCGTGCTGTCGGCCGTGTCCGGCGTCGCCAAGGGCATCCAGTGGCTGTCGAACATCAACATGGTGCTCGCGGGCATCCTGGCGCTGTTCGTGTTCGTCGTCGGCCCGACGGTGATCATCCTCGACCTCCTGCCCACCGCCGTCGGCGCCTACTTCGGCGACTTCGCGCAGATGGTCGGGCGTACCGAGGCCACCGGCGGCGCCGCGATGCTCGACTGGCTGAGCAGCTGGACGGTCTTCTACTGGGCCTGGTGGATCTCCTGGACGCCCTTCGTCGGCATGTTCCTGGCCAAGATCAGCCGGGGTCGCACGATCCGCCAGTTCGTCGGCGGCGTGATCCTCGTGCCCAGCCTCGTGAGCCTCGTCTGGTTCTGCATCTTCGGCGGCACGGCGATCACCCAGCAGCAGGCGGGCCTCGACCCTGCGGCGGCGGACACCGAGACCCAGCTGTTCGCGGTGCTCCAGGCCTACCCGTGGGCGACCTTCACCGGGCTGCTCGTCATGATCCTCGTGGCGATCTTCTTCGTGTCCGGCGCGGACGCCGCGTCGATCGTCACCGGCACGCTGTCGCAGCGCGGGACGGACGAGCCGTCCAAGTGGGTCGTGATCTTCTGGGGCTCCGTGATGGGCGCCGTCGCGATCATCATGCTGCTGGTCGGTGGCGAGGACGCCCTGTCCGGCCTGCAGAGCCTCACCATCCTGGTCGCGGCCCCGTTCGTCGTGATCATGGTGTTCCTCTGCATCGCGTTCATGCGCGACCTCAACCACGACCCCGTGGTCCTGCGCGAGCGCAAGGGCCTCGAGGTCATGGAGCAGGCGATCGACCACGGCACCGACAAGCACGGCGAGGACTTCTACCTCCACGTGCAGGCCTTCCCGACGACGAAGGCCCGGCAGCGGGCCACCGGCGAGGCCACCGGGCCGACGTACGCCGAGGTCTACGGCGTGCAGGACCCGTTCTCGACGGGGGAGACCCCGGCCGTGCCCGCGGACCCGGAGGAGGCGCGGGCCCAGGCCCGCTCCGTGCCCAAGGACGACGACCCGAGCGGCACCGAGGTCGTCGACACCGGGCCGGGTTCCCGGGCCGAGGCCGCGGGCCGGCCCAGCGCCGACCGGGAGTAGGCGCGCACGACGGCAGACGGAGCCGGGTCCCCTCGCGGGGGCCCGGCTCCGGTCGTGTCGGGGGTCAGCCGGTCGCGCGGCAGCCCGCGCAGACGCCGAGGATCTCCACGGTGTGGGAGATCTCGGCGAAGCCGTGCAGGGTGGCGACGCGGTCGGCCCAGTGCTCGACGGCCGGGCCCTCGACCTCGACGGTCTTGCCGCAGACGCGGCACACCAGATGGTGGTGGTGGTGCTCGGAGCAGCGGCGGTAGGACGCCTCGCCGGTGCCGGTGCGCAGGACGTCGATCTCGTCGGCCTCGGCCAGGGCCTGCAGCGTGCGGTACACCGTCGTGAGTCCGATGCCCTCGCCGCGCCGGCGCAGCTCCTCGTGGATCTCCTGCGCGGAGCGGAAGTCGGCGAGCTCGTCGAGGAGCCCGGCGACGGCGGCGCGCTGACGGGTGGCCCGCAGGCCGGGCACCGAGGGGGTGCGCGGGCTGGAGGTCGTCACGACTCCTCCTCCACGTGCTCGACGGCGTCGACGACGATGTGGGCGAGGTGGTCGTCGACGAGGCGGTAGACCACCTCGCGCCCCCGGCGGTCGCCGCGCACGACGCCGGCGGCCTTGAGCACACGCAGGTGCTGGCTGATCAGCGGCTGGGTGACGGCGAGGGCGTCGACCAGCTCGTGGACGCAGCGCGGCGAGGTGCGCAGCTGCAGCACGATCGCGATGCGGACGGGGGCGGCCAGGGCGCGCAGGAGGTCGCCCGCGGCGACGAGCGCGTCGGAGCCGGGGGGTTCGGGCGCCTCGGCCGGCGGCTCCACGACGTGGTCGTCGTGCAGTCCCGCGGTGGCCGGGCGGGCGGCGGTCACCGGAGCACCAGGCCCACGGCGATGGCCGCGAGAAGCACGAGCACCAGCACGCGCACGGCCCGCGCGCCCGGTGTCAGGCGCGGCCACGTGGCGGCCAGCAGCCCGGCCACCCCGAGCGCGAGCAGCCCGAGCAGGAGCGCCCCGACGACGCCACCGAGGACCACGGCCGCGGTGAACACCACGACCACGGCCAGGAACACGACCACCGGGGGCACGCGCGCGAGCGGCCCCTCGCCGGGGACCATCGGTCCACGGCGACGGGCGAACGGCGTCCGGGCGCGCCCCGGCCGGGGTGTCCTCCCGTCGCTCACGGGTGCCTCCCGATACTGCTCGTCGGTCTGTCACTCCCGATAATGGCACCCGTTGTCGATGCCGTGTGGAACATGGTGGGGGCGAGGAGGGTCCGCGATGTTGCTGGTCTGTCGCTTCGTGCCCGCGGAGGCGGAGCGCGAGGCGTTCCTCACCCGCGCCCGGCGTGCCGTCGCCCTGCTCGCCGCGCAGCCGGGGTGCGAGGGCGTCGATCTGGGCCGCGCGATCGAGGAGCCGGGGCACTGGGTGCTCGTCGCCCGCTTCGCGACGGTCACCGCCTACCGTCGCGCGCTGCAGCCGTTCGAGGTGCGCGAGCACGTCGTGCCGCTGCTCTCCGAGGCACTGACCGACGAGCCCGCCGCCCACGAGCGCGCCTTCGTCGCCGACGCCGACGGCGTCACCGAGCACCCGAGCCTGCTCACCGACCGCTGACGCCGGTCACGAGCCGCGGCACGGAGCAGGGCGGGGCGCTCGCTACGCTGGGTGCACCCGCTTCACCCAGCGATCCCTTCACCCAGCGATCCCGGAGTACCACCGTGCCCACCCCCACCGGCAGCGCCCGCATCGAGACCGTGGTCAACCTCTGCAAGCGCCGCGGTTTCGTCTTCCCGTCCGGGGAGATCTACGGCGGAACGCGTTCGGCCTGGGACTACGGCCCGCTCGGCGTGGAGCTCAAGGACAACATCAAGCGCCAGTGGTGGAAGACGATGATCACCGGCCGCGAGGACGTCGTCGGCCTGGACTCCAGCGTGATCCTCCCGCGCCAGGTGTGGGTCGCGTCCGGTCACGTCGACGTGTTCACCGACCCGCTGGTCGAGTGCACGAACTGCCACCGCCGCTTCCGCGCCGACCAGCTCGCCGAGGACTTCAGCGAGCGCACCGGCGGCCCGTCGCTGGAGACCGTCGACGCCGAGGGCAAGGTCGGCTACGAGCTCTCGACCGTGCCGTGTCCGAACTGCGGCGTGCGCGGCCAGTACACCGCGCCGCGCGAGTTCAACATGATGCTCAAGACCTACCTGGGCCCGGTGGAGTCCGAGGAGGGGCTGCACTACCTGCGCCCGGAGACCGCCCAGGGCATCTTCGTCAACTTCGCCAACGTCATGTCCGCCGCGCGCAAGAAGCCGCCGTTCGGCATCGGCCAGATCGGCAAGAGCTTCCGCAACGAGATCACGCCGGGCAACTTCATCTTCCGCACGCGCGAGTTCGAGCAGATGGAGATGGAGTTCTTCGTCGAGCCGGGCTCGGACGAGGAATGGCACCAGTACTGGATCGACGAGCGCACCCGCTGGTACACGGACCTGGGCATCGCGCCGGAGAACCTGCGGCACTACGAGCACCCCAAGGAGAAGCTCTCGCACTACTCCAAGCGCACCGTGGATGTGGAGTACAAGTTCCAGTTCAACGCCGGCCAGGAGTGGGGCGAGCTCGAGGGCGTCGCCAACCGCACCGACTTCGACCTGACGACCCACTCGAACCACAGCGGCGTCGACCTGAGCTACTACGACCAAGCCACCGACTCGCGCTACAAGCCCTACGTCATCGAGCCGGCGGCCGGTGTGGGGCGCCCGATGATGGCGTTCCTGCTCGAGGCCTACACCGAGGACGAGGCGCCGAACGCCAAGGGCGGCGTCGACAAGCGCACCGTGCTCAAGCTCGACCCGCGCCTGGCGCCGGTGAAGGCCGCCGTGCTGCCGCTGAGCCGCAACGCCGACCTCTCGCCCGTCGCCCGCGACCTCGCGGCCACCCTGCGCAAGCACTGGAACGTCGAGTTCGACGACGCCGGCGCCATCGGCCGTCGCTACCGGCGCCAGGACGAGATCGGCACCCCGTTCTGCGTCACCGTCGACTTCGACTCGCTGCAGGACCAGGCCGCCACCGTCCGCCACCGCGACGCCATGACGCAGGAGCGCGTGGCCCTCGACCAGCTCGAGTCCTACCTCGCCGCCCGCCTGATCGGCTGCTGAGCCGCGCTCGCCTACCCTGGGAGGCGTGAGCGAGCTGACCGAGGTGGCCGACGTCCTCGCCCGCGGCGACGAGGCCCGGGCCGTGGTGCGCGTGCTCGACCGGCACGGGTTCGGCACCGTCGAACCCGGCCAGCTGCTGGTCGCGGGCGCCGACGGGACGCTCGGCGGGGTGCTGCTGCGCGGCGCGCTCGGCGACCGGGCCACGACCCTGGCCCGCGACGCGCGGCGGGCTCCGTCGGTGATCGAGGCGCACGTCGCCGAGAACGACGCCGTGGCCGCCGGCCTCGCCTGCGCGGGCGGCGCGACGCTGCTCGGCCACCCCCTCGACGCCGCCCCGGCCCGCGCGCTCGCGCAGGCCTTCGCGGCCGGCGTGCCCGCGGCGCTCGTGACGCGCGCCGACGGCTCGGCGTCGCTGGCGATCACCGGCGGCGACCTCGACGACGTCGAGGGCTCGCTGGGCTTCGCGACGGTCGACGCGGAGGCGGCGTCCCGCGTGCGGCACCTGCTGCGGCGCGGCGCCACGCTCACCGAGCGCGTGACGCTCGAGGCGGGCGCCGACGTGCTCGTCGACCTCTGGGTGCCGGTGCCGACGATGGTGATCGCCGGCCCCGGGGCGATCGCCGACGCGCTGATCGCCCAGGCCGGACTGCTCGGCTGGGTCGCGGGCCGCGCCGACACCGTCGCCGAGGCCGACGCCGCGGTGGCCGCGTTCACCGACGCCGACGTGCTGGTGCTGCTCGACCACGACCCCGCGTTCGACGCCGTCCTGCGCACCGGCCTGGAGGGGCGCGGGTTCCTCGGCGCGCTGGGCTCGCGACGCACCCAGGCCGCCCGCCGCGAGCGCCTGCTCGCGGCCGGCGTCACGGAGGACCGGCTCGCCCGCATCCACGGCCCCGTCGGGCTCGACCTCGGGGCGCGCACGCCGGCCGAGACGGCGGTGTCGATCGTCGGCGAGGTGCTCGCCGCCCGCAGCGGACGCGACCCGTCGGCGCTGGGCGTGGCGGCGGGGCCGATCGGCGCGTGAGCCGCATGCCAGGTCCCCGCCCCGCCCCCACCCCGTCCGGGTCCGCGATCAAGGCCGTCGCCTGGGCGCCACGGATCGTCCTCGGCGCCCTCGTCGTCGCGCTGCTGCTCGTCGGCGGCACGGCGTTCCGGGTGTGGCAGCTGGGCCGGGTCGACGAGCGCGAGCCGGTCGACATGATCGTCGTCCTCGGGGCCGCGCAGTACGACGGCGAGCCCTCGCCGGTGTTCCGGGCCCGGCTCCAGCACGCGCTCGAGCTCTACGAGCAGGGCGTCGCGCCGCGCATCGTCACCGTGGGCGGGGCCGCCGCGGGCGACGCGTTCACCGAGGCCCAGGCCGGCGAGCAGTGGCTCGTCGAGAACGGCGTGCCGGGCCAGGCGTTGCTGCCCGTCGACGAGGGCAGCGACACCTACGGCAGCTTCGAGGCCGTCGCCGCCGTCGCCGAGGAACGGGGCTGGCGCTCGGCGGTGCTGGTCAGCGACCCGTGGCACTCGCTGCGGTCGCGCACCATGGCCGACGACGTCGGTCTGGAGACCACGACCTCGCCGACCAAGCGCGGCCCGGTGGTGCAGACCCGCGAGACCCAGCTCCGCTACATCGTCCGCGAGACCGGCGCGTTGATCTACTATCACCTCACCCACGGTTCGTCGGACTTCTCCGACCCCGGGCTGGGATGAGCACCCTCGCGCACCGCGCCGCCCGCCTGTTCGACGAGGCGCCCAAGCCGGGCCGCGACCGGCGCTCGCCCTTCGCCCGCGACCGGGGACGCGTGCTGCACTCGGCGGCGCTGCGCCGCCTCGCCGGGAAGACGCAGGTCGTCGGTCCCGACGAGGACGCCGAGGTCACCGGCGTGCCGCGCACCCGGCTGACGCACTCGCTCGAGGTCGCCCAGATCGGGCGGGGCATGGCCGAGGACCTGGGGGCCGACCCCGACGTCGTCGACACCGCGGGCCTCGCCCACGACATCGGCCACCCCCCGTTCGGGCACAACGGCGAGCGGGCCCTGCACGCGATCACCGCCGACGCCGGCGGCTTCGAGGGCAACGCGCAGACGCTGCGCATCCTCACGCGGCTCGAGCCCAAGATGCTCGACGATGAGCGCTGTCGCGGGCTGAACCTCACCCGCGGCGTCCTCGACGCCTGCCTCAAGTACCCGTGGCCGCGACGGCCGGGCATCCGCAAGTTCGGCGTCTACACCGACGACCTGCCGGTCTTCACCTGGGTGCGCGAGGGAGCGCCGGTGCACCGTCGATGCCTCGAGGCGCAGATCATGGACTGGGCCGACGACGTCGCCTACTCCGTCCACGACCTCGAGGACGGCATCCTCGCCGGCCGCATCGTCCTGGGCTGGCTCGCGCGCCCCGCCGAGCGCGCCGAGCTCGCGGCCCTCGCCGCGGAGGCCTTCTCGAGCGCGTCACCCCGGGACCTCGAGGACGCCGCGGGCACCCTCGCCGAGCTCCCGTCGGTGCGCGCCGCCGCGGCGCACGGCGCGCACGACGGCTCGCTCGCGGCCACCGCGGCGCTCAAGCGGCTGACCAGCGAGCTCGTCGGGCGGTTCGTCACCGGCACCGTCGAGGCCACCCGGACGACGCTCGGGGACGACGTGGTCCCCGCCGGGTACGTCGCCGACCTCGTCGTGCCGGTCCCGCTGGGCGCGGAGGTGGCGGTGCTCAAGGCGGCGGCGCTGCGCTGGGTCATGCGCGACCCCGCCCGGCTCGCCGTGCAGGCGCGGCAGCGCGACGTCGTCACCGAGCTGGTCGAACGGCTGGTCGCGGGCGCCCCGCACACCCTCGGCCCCGCGTTCGTGCCCGCGTGGGAGGGCGCCGCCGACGAGGCCGGCCGTCTGCGGGCCGTCGTGGACCAGGTCGCGGTGCTCACCGACGCCGGCGCCGAGCGGTGGTGGGCCCGGCTGCGGGATCAGTCGAGCAGGAACTCCCCGCCCGCGGCGACGGCGAGCTCGGGCCCGAACGCCTCGGCCGGCGTGTAGGCGCCGGGCGGGGCCTCGCCGCGCAGGAGCCGGAGGGTCACCTCGACGGCGACGGCCGTCGTGAAGTCCGAGGCGTCGCCCATCCGCAGCCAGCCCTCGCGCCGCGTGCCGTCCGCCCACTCGACCTCGGCGTGGGCGTAGGAGTGCTCGCGGGGGCGCGGACGGGCGGGCATCGCGGCGCGGGCGACGCGGACGCCGGACGAGATCGCGCAGCGGACGCGCCGCGAGCAGGGTGCCGGCGACGGGCAGGACCGCACGCGCCGCGAGCCCGCTCGGGACGCCGCTGGAGGCGACGACGACGTCCGGGGCGCCGCTGACCCGCCACGCCGCCACGAGCTCGCCGAGCGGGACGGACGCGGTGGTGACCGTCGTGCCGTCGGGGAGCGTGAGCGAGCGGCGGTCGCCGCCGACCCGGTCCCGCGCGAGCTGTCCGCCCGCGAACCGCAGGCCCCCGGCGGGCAGACCGTCGACGAGCGTGGCGGCCACGGCGTCGCCGATCGGCTCCTCCTCGGCGGCCACGGACGGGACCCCGTCCACCCGGACGCGGACCGAGGTCGCGCGGTCCCGGACCAGCATCGCCACGACGCTCTGCGTCCGGCTGCGTCGCGGCGTCCTGAGGTCGGCTCGTGAAGCTAGGCTGCCCCGCGTGCAGCTGATCACCGTCGACGGCCACACCCCTGAGATCGACGAGGCCGCGTGGGTCGCGCCCGGCGCGGTGGTCGCGGGCCGCGTACGCCTCGGGCCGGAGACGGGCGTCTGGTACACGACCGTCGTCCGGGCCGACATGGAGTCGGTGACCGTCGGGGCCGGCACGAGCGTGCAGGACGGCACGGTGGTGCACGCCGACCCGGGGTTCCCGGCGACGATCGGCGACAACGTGACGGTCGGGCACCGCGCCGTCGTGCACGGCTGCACGGTCGAGGACGACTGCCTGATCGGGATGGGTGCGGTGATCCTCAACGGCGCGACGATCGGCCGCGGCTCGATCGTCGCGGCCGGCGCGGTGGTGTCCCAGGGCGTCGTGATCCCGCCCGGCTCCCTCGTCGCCGGCGTGCCCGGCAAGATCCGCCGCGAGGTCACCGACGACGAGCGCGCCATGATCGCCGCCAGCGCCGCGACGTACCGCCACCTGCTCGGAGTGCACCGCGCGGCCGTGTGAGCTCACGGGGCCGGAGGCCACAGCGCCGCGACGACGAACAGCACCAGCGCCGTCCACGTCGCCGCGCCGCGGACCCAGTTCAGGCGCAGGTAGCGCGCCCGGACGTCGCGCCAGTCCGCCGGCGGCGCCGCGGGGTCCCAGGCGAGGATCACGTCGTAGTTCGGCTCGGCGCCGTAGCGCGAGGTCAGCAGCGGGCCAACGACGATGACGGCGAGGCCGAGGGCGGTCAGCACGAACGGGACGCCGACCGGCGGCGGCCAGAGTCCGACGAGGGCCACGACCGGGGCGACGACCATCGCGACGACGAGCAGGTAGTTGGTGGGGGAGCGCCGGGCGATCGGCAGGAATCGGTGCATGTCCCGCGCGAAGCCCGCGGCGTCCCGCCGGGCGTAGAGCGGGTGAAGGAGCGTCGTCAGCGTCAGGAGCAGGCCCGACCACAGGGCGGTGGCGACGACGGAGGCGAGCAGCCCGTAGACGGCGAGCACGTCAGCGATCCAGCACGCGACGGGGGACGGCGAGCGCCAGAAGGGGCACGAGGAGCGAGACGGCCACCAGCAGCAGCGAGAACGTCGTCACGACCGCGGCCGGGATCACGACGAGCTTGAACGAGTCGATCGCGGTGTGGACGAGCGCGGGTGCCCAGAGCGTGCCGCGCCCGGTCTCGAACAGGTACGCCAGCGGCACCGCGGTGGTCGCGGCGACGGCCATCGCACCGAGACCGATCGCGGCTCCCGACGCCAGGGCGATCGGGATGTGGGTGACCGCGATCAACGGCATCGACAGCAGGGCCGCCGCCGGGAACGAACGACCCACCCGCAGCCGACGGAACGCGTAGCCGCGCCACACGATCTCCTCGGCCAGGCCGTGGAGGGCGAACACCCCGATCAGCAGCCACGGCCACCCGGGACGCAGCGCGATCGGGGCGCCGGTCACCGCGGTGGTGAGCGGGTAGACGAGCAGGATCGCGGCCGACACGCCCGCCGCGAGCCAGACGCCCCGGGTGGTCGGGCGCCCGAACCCGAGGCGGCGCAGCGCGTGCCCGGGTCCGTGGAGCGCCCGTTCGACGACGACGCCGACCACCAGGACCGCGGCGAGGACCGCGACGCCCCACGTCGCCGTCGGGTCGAGCTGCGCCGCGCCCGCGAGCACCGTCCAGAGCACCGCGAACCCGACGAGGAACCGGACCCAGGCCCGCCCGCCGCGCACCGCTCCGTCCCGCGCCGGTGGGGCGTCCGCGGTGACCATCCCGACCTCCCGGAGCCATGCGAACGGGAAGGACGACGACGATCGCGGCTCACCGGGGCGCGCCGCATCACCCCGGGAGGATGAGGGCCTCCGGCCACGTGAGGGATTTGGGTCGTCCCGACGACCCAAATCCCTCACGTGGGCCGCAGGCCCGTCGCGGCCGGAGGGTGGCCGTCCATCGCATCGAGGATGAGCTGCTCGCCGTGGGCGGCGTGGCGGCGTGCGAGGTCCTCGGCCCGGGCGGGGTCGCCGGCCTCGATCGCGTCGAGGATCGCCGCGTGGTCCTCCCACACCCAGGCCGGGGAGCCGCCCTGGAGCAGCACCTCGCCCATGACACGCTGGACGTTCCGCCACATCACGCCGGTGCTCTCCGTGAGCAGCGGGTTGCCCGCCGCCTCGACGACGGTGCGGTGGAACTCGACGTCGGCGGAGATCATCCGGGCGAAGGCGCTGTCGGCGTAGGCCTTCTCTCCGGCGCGCACGACCTCCGCGGCGTCCTTCAGCCACGCCTCGGTGCGTCGTTCGGCCGCGAGCCGCGCCGCGTACCCGTCGAGCAGTTCCCGCAGGTCGTAGAGGTGGCTGACGAACTCCCGGTCGAGAGGAGCGACCTCGAGCCCGCGCCGGCCGAACTCCCGCACCAGGCCCTGGTTGCGCAGGAGGAGCAGCGCCTGCTGTACCGGTTGCCGGGAGACGTTGAATCGCTCGGCGAGCTGCTCCTGGCGCAGGGGAGTGCCGGGGGTGAGCCGCCCGGTGCAGATGTCGTCGATGATCGCGTCGAAGACCTGCTCGGTCCGCGAAGGCGGTGTCGGCAACGCGGTCATCGTCGCCCTCGTCGGCCCCGTCGCGGGGCTCGGAGCTCACGCCGCACGACCAGCCTCCTCGACGTCTCCGGGGACGAAGGTTCCGGACACCCAGCGTAGCGCGGTACCGGATCACGACCGAGCCCTTGACTTCTGAATTCAGAATCCCTCACGGTGGGTGGGCTGCATCACGTGCTGTGGATCACTCATCGAGGAGGGGATCGGATGCCGGAGCAGTCGGCCCAAGGTGCGACCGTCGTCGCCGATCTGGCCGCGCGCTTCCTGCGCGACCACGGCGTGGACCGCGTGTTCGGCCTCCAGGGCGGCCACATCCAGCCGGTCTGGGACCAGCTCGCCCGGCTCGGGGTGCGCATCGTCGACGTCCGCGACGAGGGCTCAGCGGTGCACATGGCGCACGCCCACAGCGAGCTGACGGGGGAGACCGGGGTCGCGCTCGTGACCGCCGGCCCCGGTGTCACGAACACCGTCACCGCCGTCGCGAACGCCTCGATCAGCCGCGTCCCGCTGCTCGTCTTCGGCGGCTGCCCACCCCGCCAGCAGTCGAACATGGGCCCCCTGCAGGACATCCCGCACACGGAGATCCTCGCGCCGGTCACCCGGCTGTCCCGGACGCTGCGCGTCGCCGACCAGGTGCTGCGCGAGCTCGATGAGGCCTGGGCGCGCGCCGCGGGCGACCGCGGTGAGCCCGGCCCGGTGTACGTCGAGATCCCCACCGACGTGCTGCGCGAGGAGGTGCCCCCGGCACTCGTCACGGACGAGCACCTGAGGGCCAAGCCCCGGCGCCGCCCGCAGCCGCACCCCGACGACGTCGCCGCGGTGGCCGAGCTGGTGCGCAACGCGCGCAAGCCAGCGGTGATCTCCGGCCGGGGGGCCCGGGTGACCGACGGCCGGGACCTCGTGCGTTTCCTGGACGCGTCGGGTGCCGCCTACCTCGACACGCAGGAGTCGCGCGGCCTCGTCCCCGCCGACCACCCGGCGGGCGTCGGCTCGGCGCGCTCGGCCGTGATGCGCGACTGCGACCTGCTCATCACCGTCGGCCGCCAGCTCGACTACCAGCTCGGCTTCGGCTCGCCGGCGGTGTTCAAGAACGCCACCGTGGTTCGCATCGCCGACACCGCGAGCGAGCTCATCGACAACCGCCGGGGCGAGGTGGAGATCCTCGCCGACCCGGCCGCCGCGCTCGACGCGCTCGCGACGGCCCTCGCCGACGCCGAGCCCGACACGAGCTGGCGCGACGAGCTGCGCGCCAAGCACGAGAAGCGCTCCGCGGAGTACCGGACCGCGCTGGCCGAGTCGCCCGCCGGCGCCGACGGGATGCACCCCAACCGGATCTTCGCGGCACTCGACGCCCTGGACGGGTCGGCACTCGACCTCGGCGAGACGGTCATGATCGCCGACGGCGGCGATCTCCTGTCGTTCGCGCGTCTCGGGATCACCCGCTGCGCCCGCTACCTCGACCCCGGCGCCTTCGGCTGCCTCGGCGTCGCCACCCCGTTCGCGATCGCCGCGTCGCTCGCGTACCCGGACCGCCCCGTCGTGGCGGTCACCGGTGACGGCGCGTTCGGCATCACCGCGACGGACATCGACACCGCGGTGCGCCACGGCGCGAAGATCGTCGTGATCGTCTCCAACAACCGCGCGTGGAACATCGAGCGCTACGACCAGGCCGAGAACTACGGCCTCGTCGTCGGCACCGAGCTCGCCGACTCCGACTACGCGGCGCTCGGTCGCAGTCTCGGCGCGCACGGCGAGCGGGTCACCGACGCCGCGGAGCTCCCGGACGCGATCCGGCGCGCCCTCGAGAACGCTCCGGCGGTCGTCGACGTCGTCACCACCCAGGACGCGCCGTCGCCCGACGCCGACAAGGGCCTGGGCTTCGTGCCCGACTACCAGGCCCTGACCCCGTGGAACGACGCCGAGATCGAGCGGAGGAAGGCCTGAGATGGGTGCACAGATGGAGGACTGGCACTTCCCGGCCCGCTACGACCAGCACTACCTGCCCGAACCGTCGTCGCCGTACTGGTTCCCGCACCGCGAGACGATGGACCCGCAGGAGCGCGACGCCGCCGTGCTCGTGCGGCTGCGCGAGGTCATGGAGTACGCGTACTCGACCTCGACGTTCTACCGGACCAAATGGGACGCGGCCGGTGTGAAGCCCGCCGACATCACGTCGTTCGAGGCGTTCGAGCAGGTCCCGGTGGTGACCAAGGCCGAGATGCGGGAGTCGCAGGCGAACCACCCGCCGTTCGGCGACTACCTGTGCTGCGACGAGTCCGAGATCCACCACATCCACGGCACGTCGGGCACCACCGGCGCGCCCACCGCCTTCGCGATCGGCCGCCGCGACTGGGAGGTCATCGCCGACAACCACGCCCGCATCCTGTGGGGCATGGGCGTGCGGCCCGGCGACACCGTGTTCGTCGCCGCGCTGTTCAGCCTCTACCTCGGCTCGTGGGGTGCGCTGGCCGGTGCCGAGCGCCTGCACTGCCGCGTGCTGCCGTTCGGGGCCGGTGCGCAGGGCATGACCGCCCGCGCGGTGACGTGGCTGGCGCGCACGAAGCCCAAGGCCTTCTACGCGACACCGTCGTACGCGCTGCGCCTGGCGGAGGTGGCCGAGAAGGAGGGGATCGACCCCCGCGAGTTCGGGCTGCAGGTCATGTTCTTCTCCGGCGAGCCCGGTGCCTCCGTGCCGGCGGTCCGCGAGGCGATCGGGGATGCGTTCGGTGCCACGGTGATCGACTGCGGGACCATGGCCGAGATGACGCCGTTCATGTCGGCGTCGGCCACCGCGGGGACGCCCGACGGGATGCTGCTCTGGCAGGACATCGTCTGGCACGAGGTCTGCGACCCGGAGTCGTTCCGGACCGTCCCGTACGGCTCCGAGGGCACCCCGGTCTACACCCACCTCGAGCGCACGTCGCAGCCGATGATCCGGCTGGCCTCGAACGACCTCACGCGCTGGGTGCTGGAGGACAACCCCTGCGGGCGCACCTATCCCAAGCTGCCCGAGGGTGTGTACGGCCGGATCGACGACATGATCCACATCCGCGGCGAGAACGTGTACCCGACCGAGGTCGACAACTACCTGCGCGGCGTCTCCGGCTACGGCGGCGAGCACCAGATCGTCGTGCGCCGTACCGGGTCGATGGACGAGATGATCGTCCGCGCCGAGACCACCCACCCCGCCGGCCAGCGCGACGCCTTCGAGCGCGACACCGGCGCCGGCCTGCAGTCCCTGCTCGGCGTCCGCGTGACCTTCGAGTCCGTCGACGCAAACACCCTCGAGCGCGCCGAGCACAAGTCCCGGCGCGTCGTCGACGAACGCGAGCACACGAAGCGCTGACCCATGTGAGCGGAATTCACGGCTATAGCCGTGAATTCCGCTCACGTGCGACGAAGGGAGTAATCCGTGGACAACGCCCTGGGAGAGAGGCCGGCGCCGTTCGGCGCGCCGGAGACGACCGCGACGCCGGGGGAGGCGGGTGGCTACTTCGAGACCGGCCGCCCGCGCCTGGGCGGGCTGCAGGACCCGATCCGGTTCAGCGACCTGCAGGTCGCCGTGATCGACGCGGCCGCCGACACGATCATCCCGCCGCACCCGGACTGGCCGACGGCGAGCGAGGTCGACATCGAGACGTTCGTCGGCCGCTACGTCACCCCCAGCGGCTACCGCAACAAGCACTTCCCGTTCGCGACCGAGGACCAGTTCAAGGCGGGGCTCGACGGGCTCGGGCAGGCGTTCGTGGACGGTTCCGCCGCCGACAGGGCGTCCGCGATCGCCGCGCTGGAGAAGGCTGAGGACCCGCTCTTCGAGCAGCTGCGGGCGCTCGTCTACTACGGCTACTACTCGCGCCCGGTGGTCACGTTGGCGATCAACAGGAACCTCCCCGCCGGCCGCGACTACCACGGCCCGCCGCTGCCCTACGGCTACCTGCAGACCACCGAGCCCTGGGACGAGGACCTGCTGACACAGGCGCAGGAGAACGGCTCGTACCTCGAGACCGAGGACGTCGTCCGCGTCGACCTGTCCCAGCTGTCCTGGACGAAGTGAGGAGCGCACCATGGCCAGCTACGAGGAGACCGACCTCCTGATCATCGGCTCGGGCCCCGGCGGCGCCGGGATCGCGCTCAAGGCGGCGAAGGCCGGCGTGAACGTGGTGTGTCTCGAGCAGGGTCCGTGGGTCAAGCCCACCGACCACCCGCACTACCACGACGAGTGGGAGCTGGAGAAGCAGCGCGGATGGGCCTACGACCCGAATGTGCGCCAGCTGCCGGAGGACTATCCGATCACCGGCACCACGACGCCCTACCTCATGAACAACGTCGGCGGCTCCACGATCCACTACGCGGGTCACTGGCCGCGCTACAAGCCGGTCGACTTCCGCAAGGGCACCGAGCACGGCCTCGAGGGCACGATCGACTGGCCGATCGCCTACGAGGACCTCGCCCCGTTCTACGACGAGAACGACGAGATCTACGGCATCTCCGGCCGCATCGGTGACCCGTCCTACCCGGACCGCAAGCAGGCCGTGCGCGACCCCGAGGTCCTTCCCGGCAAGCTCGGCCTGAAGTACGCCAAGGCGTCACGCGACCTCGGCTGGCACTGGTGGCCGTCCGACAACGCCGTCATCACGGTGCCGCGGGAGAACCGCGAGGCCGACCAGGCGATGGGCAACGAGCTCTCCGGCAGCCCGACGGGGTCGCTCTCGACGCCGGCGAACGCGCACTGGCCCTTCGCGATCCGGTTCGGGGCGGACCTGCGCACGATGGCGCGCGTCGAGACCATCAACGCCGACGGCGGCAGGGCGACCGGCGCGACCTACGTCGACCGCACCACCGGCGAGCGGCACGAGATCCGGGCGAAGATCGTGGTGCTCGGGGCGAACGGCATCGGGTCGCCGCGCCTGCTGCTGCAGAGTGCGCAGAAGGGCCACCCCGACGGGCTGGCGAACGCGAACGGCATTGTCGGCAAGTACCTCATGCACCACGTGTTCGCGTTCTGCGACTCGTGGTTCGACGAGCCCGTCGAGGGCTTCAAGGGCTCGTTCGGGGCCCCGCTCTATTCGCACGAGTTCTACCACACCGATGTGAGCCGAGGATTCGTCAACGGTTTCGGGATGCAGGTCGCGCGCAGTTTCGGACCGGGCTACGCCGCGATGGGCACGCACACCGGGTACACGGCGCCCTGGGGCGAGAAGCACCGCGAGTTCTTCGACGGTCATTTCGCCAACCACCTGATGGTCTTCATGTTCGGCGAGGACCTGCCGGTGGCGACGAACCGGGTCACGCTCGACCCGGACGTGAAGGACTCGTCGGGCCTGCCGGCCGCGCACGTGGACTACGAGCTCCACCCCAACGACGTGGCGCTCGCGGAGTACGGCATCGGGAAGATCTTCGAGGCCACCCGGGCGGTCGGTGCGGTCGAGACCAACGACACCGGCGTGCTCTACCCCCCGCCGGGCTGGCACCTCATGGGCACCTGCCGGATGGGCAACACGCCCGACGACTCGGTGCTCAACAAGTGGTGCCAGACCTGGGACCTGCCGAACCTGTTCGTGGTCGACGGCAGCACGTTGACCACCGGCGCGGCGGTCAACCCGACCTCCACGATCGGCGCGCTCTCGCAGCGCACCGGGGAGTACATCCTGCGCAACTTCGACCACATCACCGCGCAGAAGACGACGCCGAGCAACGCGGACGCGCCGGGCATGTGAAGGGCTCCGCCCACGTGAGGGATCTGGGTCGTCCCGACGACCCATACCCCTCACGTGGGCCGCAGGCCCCTCGCCGATCTAGGGTCCGCCCGATGAGACACGAGGTCACCGACGACGACACCGCCCGGGCGCTGGGCAGCGGCGAGGTCGAGGTGCTGGGCACCCCGAGGCTGCTCGCCTGGCTCGAGGCCGCGACCGTCGAGGCGGCGAAGCCGCTGTTCGCCGACGGCCAGACGACCGTCGGTACCGGGGTCCGCATCCGTCACCGCCGCCCGACGGCCGTGGGCGGGCGGATCGAGGTCTCCGCCGAGCTGCGCGAGCGCGACGGCGCGAAGCTGTCGTTCACCGTGAAGGCCGAGGACGGCGACGGCCAGGTCGTCGGCGACGGCGAGATCGACCGGGCGGTCGTGGACGCCGCGACGTTCGGCGCATGACTCAGGGGATGATCGAGTCCACGCAACCGCCGTCGACGCGCACCGCCGCGCCCGTGGTCGCCGAGGCCAGCGGCGACGCCAGGTACGTCACCATGTGCGCGATCTCCTCGGGCTCGATCAGCCGCTGGATCAGCGACTGCGGGCGGTACTTGATCATGAACTCCCGCTGCGCCTCGTCCCACGGGAGCTCGTCGCCCACCAGCTGGCGCACGAACCCCTCGACGCCGCCGGTGTGGGTGGGCCCGGCGATCACGGAGTTGACGGTCACACCCGTGCCGGCCGCCTCCTTCGCGAAGCCGCGTGAGACCGCGAGCAGGGCGGTCTTCGACATCCCGTAGTGGATCATCTCGGCGGGGATGACGACGGCGGAGTCGCTGGCGATGTCGAGCACCCGGCCCCAGCCGCGGGCGGTCATGCCCGGCAGGTAGGTGCGGATCAGACGGGTCGCCGCCAGCACGTTGACCTCGAAGTAGCGCCGCCAGTCGTCGTCGCTGATCTCGAGGGCGGGCTGCGGGCCGAAGATGCCCAGGTTGTTACCAGCACGTCGACGTGGGGCTCGCGTGCGGCGACCTCCGCAGCACCCTCGGCCGTGGCCACGTCGGCGACCACGCCGACGACCTCGCCGCCGGTCTCGTCGCGCAGGTGCGTGACGGCGGCGTCCACCCGCGGCTCGGTCCGCCCGTTGACCACCACCCGGGCCCCGGCGCGGGCGAGGTCGGCGGCGACGGCCCGGCCGATGCCGCCCGTCGAGCCGGTGACCAGGGCCGTCCGCCCGGACAGGTCGAGCTGCATGGGTCCTCCTCGCGATCGTGAGCCGGTGCTGGGGGCTGCAATCGCACGGGACGCGCCACCCTTCCCGAGCCCGATCCCTACACTCGGGGCCATGGCGGGACGCATCCGGGACGCGGACATCGCGGAGGTGCGGGACCGCAACCGGGTGGACGAGGTCGTCGGCGAGTACGTCGCCCTGCGGCGGGCCAGCGCGGGGTCGGTGAAGGGGCTCTGCCCGTTCCACGACGAGAAGTCGCCGTCGTTCAACGTGCGCCCCACGCACGGCACGTTCCACTGCTTCGGCTGCGGCGAGGGCGGCAGCGTCATCGACTTCGTCATGAAGATCGAGCAGCTGGGCTTCGTCGAGGCCGTGGAGAAGCTCGCCGACCGCGTCGGCTTCCGGCTGACCTACGAGGGCGGCGGGTCCAGCGTCCAGAAGGACCGCGGCACCCGCACCCGGCTGCTGGCCGCGAACAAGCTGGCCGCGGAGTTCTACGCCGCCGAGCTGCGGACGCCGGGGGAGGCGCAGAAGGCGCGCGAGTTCCTCGCCGAGCGCGGGTTCGACCAGGCCTCGGCGGAGGACTTCGGCTGCGGGTTCGCGCCGTCGGGATGGGACCGGCTGACCAAGCACCTGCTCGCCCAGGGTTACACGCTCGACGAGCTCGAGAAGGCGGGGCTCTCGCGCCCCGGCCAGCGCGGGCACATCGACCGCTTCCACCGCCGGCTGCTCTGGCCGATCCGCGACCTCGGCGGCGATGTCGTCGGGTTCGGCGCGCGGCGGCTGTTCGACGACGACCGCATCGAGGCCAAGTACCTCAACACCCCCGAGACGCCCGTCTACCACAAGTCGAAGGTCCTCTTCGGGCTCGACAAGGCCAAGCGGGAGATCGCGAAGACCCGCCAGGCGGTGATCGTCGAGGGCTACACCGACGTCATGGCGATGCACCTCGCCGGCGTCCCCACGGCCGTGGCCAGCTGCGGGACCGCGTTCGGCGACGACCACGTCGCCGTCCTGCGCCGCCTGCTCATGGACGACTCGTTCGATCGCGGCGAGGTCATCTACGTCTTCGACGGCGACGCCGCGGGCCAGGCGGCCGCGATCAAGGCGTTCGAGGGCGACCAGCAGTTCGCCGCGCAGACCTACATCGCCACGGCCGCCGACGGCATGGACCCGTGCGAGCTGCGGCAGGCCTCCGGCGACGTCGCCGTGCGCGACCTCGTGGCCCGCCGCCAGCCGCTGTTCGCCTTCGCCGTGCGCACGATCCTCGCCGAGCACGACCTCACCACCGTCGAGGGCCAGACCGCGGCGCTGCAGCGCACCGTGCCGCTGGTGGCGCGGATCCGCCGCGAGGACCTGCGCGACGGGTACGCGCGCCGCCTCGCGGGCTGGACGGGCTGGCCGGACGAGAACACCGTGGTCCGCCGGGTGCGCGAGAGCGCCGGCGCGCCCGTCGACGCCCCCACCCGCCGGACCCAGCGCCGCACCCAGGCCCAGGCCACGCGCACCGAGGGCCCGGAGATGCCCGATCGCCGCGACCCGCGCCTGCGGGTTCAGCGCGAGGTGATCAAGGCCGCGCTCCAGGCCCCCGCGCTGGCCGGCCCGGTCTACGACACGCTGCCCGACGACGCCTTCAGCCACCCCGGCTACCTCGCGGTGCACCAGGGGGTGCTCGCCGCCGGGGGCACGGCGTCCGGGCTCTCCGGCCACAGCTGGCTGAACGCGGTGGCCGACGAGGTCCCCACCGGCTTCCGCCCGCTGGTCTCCGAGCTGGCGGTCGAGGCGCTGCAGTCACGGGAGTCCGACGACCACCGCTACATCTCCGGGATGCTCGCGGGCCTGCAGGAGTCGCTGGTCGGCAAGCAGGTCGCCGAGATCAAGTCGCGGCTCCAGCGGCTCTCGCCGGTCACCGACGCCGACGAGTACCACGAGCTCTTCGGCGACCTCGTCGCGCTCGAGCAGTACAAGAAGGCCCTGCGTGGCCAGGCGGCCGGGGTGGTGGCGCTGTGACCGGGGTGCGTGCGCGGCTCGCCGCCCTGCTGACCGGCCGCGAGCCCGTGCCGGAGGGGTTCACGGGCACGCTCGACCAGGACGAGCGCGTGCTCGCCGACGGCCTCGGGCCGCGCGGGTCCGTCGTGCTCGCCACCGACCTCGGGCTCTGGCTGCCGCCCGCGGCGTCGGGGGAGGGCTCGCGACGCGTCGACTGGCACCTCGTGACGAAGGCGACCTGGTCGGGCGGCGCGCTCGAGATCATCGAGGCCGACGAGGTCGAGGAGCTCGACGGCGGCGTCGTCCTGCTCGCCGACCGCCCGCCCCGCCGCGTGCCGCTCGTGACGCCGGGGCGCCTGCCCGAGACCGTGCACCGCCGGGTCACCGGCGCGGTGAAGGACAGCCAGCACCACGAGCTCGGTGACGGCGGCGCGTGGTTCGTGCAGCGGCGCGTCCCGGGCGCCGGGATCGTCCTCCACGTGCGGCCCGACCCCGGCACCGACCCGGAGGCGGTGCGCACCGTCGCCGCGGGAGTGGGGGAGAAGCTCCGGGGCGCGGGACGGCCGTGACCCACACGTGGGACCCGGCGCTCTACCGCCACCACGACGACCACCGGGCGCGCCCGTTCCTCGACCTCGTGGCCCGGGTGGGCGCCGTGGCGCCGCGCGAGGTGGTCGACCTCGGGTGCGGGCCGGGGCACCTCACCGGGGTGCTCGCAGAGCGTTGGCCCGGGGCCCGGGTGCGTGCCTCCGACGCGTCGCCGGACATGGTCGCCGCCGCGCGCGAGAACGGGGTCGATGCCGAGCTCGCCGACGTCCGCGACTTCGCCCCGGGCCCGGAGACCGACGTCGTCGTGAGCAACGCGGTGCTGCACTGGGTGCCCGAGCACCGGGCCCTGCTCGCGCGCTGGGCCGCGGCGCTCCCGGACGGGGGCTGGCTCGCGATACAGGTGCCGGGCAACGAGGTCTCGCCGTCGCACACCACCGCCCGCGACCTGCTCGCGTCCCCGGAGTGGTCGGGGCGAGTCCCCGAAGGCCTGCCGGCGTACGGCGTCGGCACCCCCGAGGAGTACGCCCGGCTGCTCGCCGGCGCGCGGCCGGGCGCGCACGTGGACTGCTGGGAGACGACGTACCTGCACCCGCTGACCGGCGACGATCCCGTCGGCCACTGGATCGCGGGGTCGACGCTGCGGCCGGTGCGCGGGGTGCTCGACGACGCGGCGTGGAACCGCCTGCGCGCCGAGCTCGCCCCGCGCCTCCGTGCCGCCTACCCACCGGACGACGCGGGCGTCACCTGGTTCGGGTTCCGCCGCGTCTTCGCGGTGCTCGGCGCTTGCTGAACTCCGGGTCTCTCGAGCTCTGGGGGCCTCAGCGCCCGGGGGCGTGCGACCCGTTGGCCGTGGCGCGACCCGGCGCCGCCGGCTCGTGACCACCGGTGGGCGCGACCCGCTCGCGGGCCTTCGACACCCCCACCTGGACGGCCTCTCCGGCCTTCGCACGAGCCACACCCGCGGCTCCCTGCACGCTCGGGTGGTCGGCCACCCGGCGGTACGCACGGGAGAGCTGCTCGTAGCGCTCACGGCCGGCCCGCGTGCCGAGGACGTACCCCACACCGGCGCCCAACAGGAACGGGATCACCATCTGACGTTCTCCTCCCCGACATCGTCTCTCCGACCCATCCTGCCCCACCCCGAGCGGGAAGGCGGTGGGGCGGGTGTTGTAGCGTGTTTCTCGTCCGGAAGCACGACGGTCCGGACGTGACGGTCCTCCGTAGCTCAATCGGCAGAGCATTCGACTGTTAATCGAAGGGTTACTGGTTCGAGTCCAGTCGGAGGAGCCGAAGCCCCAGGTCAGAGCGCTGACCTGGGGCTTTCTCGTGGCGTGGGTCCCTCAGAACGGCGGGCGCTCGCCGGAGACGTCGAACAGGCCCACCTCCACCGCGACGAACTCGTCGCCGACGTCGGGCGCGTTGGCCACGGCCCGCCACCGGTCCAGGTGCTCCTGGGACTCCCAGCGCTCGAAGTTGTTGATCCGGCCCGGGTCGACCGAGTCGGCCGTCACGGCGACGTCGAGACAGCCCGGGGCGGCCCGGGAGCGCCGCACGAGGTCCTCGAACTCCGCGACCAGCGCGTCCCGGCGCCCCGGCGCGACCCGGATGTGCCCGGCGATGATCAGCATCAGGAGTACTCCCCACGGCGCTGCGCCCGGTAGGGCGGGAGCTGCGGGCGGCCCTCCGGGGTGTCCTCCCAGGTCTCCTGCCGGCCGAGCGCGGTGAGGTCCAGCAGCCCCAGCGTGGGGAGGACGGACTCGACACCGCGGCCGTTGACGAAGTACGTGCGGAACACCCGGTCGTGGTCGTCGCGGAGGAACACGTTGAGGCCGAACATCTCGGCGACGCCGAAGTCGTGGCCGAAGGCGTCGCCGACCAGCGTGTACCAGGGGACGTGGTCCCAGCCGCTGCGCCGCCGCAGGTCGACGATCTTCTCCCGGTCGGCGGGTGAGGCCATCACGAAGGTCGTGTCCCACGCGTGGAGGTGGTCGAGATACGGGACGTGGTCGGCCAGGTACGAGCAGCCCGGGCAGCCCTTGTCGGGCCAACCGTCGACGTCGGACTGGTAGAAGAAGCGGTAGACGACGAGCTGGCGCCGGCCGTCGAACAGGTCGAGCAGGCCGACCTCGCCCTCCGGGCCGACGAAGCGGTAGTCGGTCTCCACCGGCGTCATCGGCATCCGGCGGCGCCGGGCGGCCAGCGCGTCGCGGGCCCGCGTGAACGCCTTCTCCTCCACCAGCATGGCCTCGTGGGCGGCGGCCCACTCCTGCGGCGCGACGATGGGCGGCAGGGCGGTGTCGGGCAGCGGCAGCGACGTCATGAGTACTCCTGAGAACCAAGCGGTCCTATATCTGTATCATTCGACGCGACGTGTGCTCAACCCGAGAATCCCCGGACATGGAGTCCGACGAGGGCTATCTGCTCGACAACCGGCAGGCCCAGGCCGGGGTCCGGTTCCGCGCGCTGGCCGAGCTCTTCGACCCGTCGACGTTCCGCCACCTCGACGACCTCGGCGTCGCGCCCGGCTGGCGCTGCTGGGAGGTCGGTGCGGGCGGGCGCAGTGTCCCCGCGTGGCTCGCCGGCAGGGTGGGCGCGGACGGGCTGGTGGTCGCCACCGACATCGACACGTCCTGGCTGGGGGAGACCGGCGACCCGCTGCAGGTACGGCGCCACGACATCGGGCGCGAGGGCCCGCCCGCGGACGGCCTCGATCTCGTGCACGCCCGCCTGGTGCTCACCCACGTCCCGCGGCGTGAGCAGGCGCTGGCCTCGATGATCTCCGCGCTGCGACCGGGCGGGTGGCTGCTGCTGGAGGAGGCCGATCCGGGCCTCCAGCCGCTGCTGTGCCCCGACGAGCACGGCCCCGCCGAGCGTCTGGCGAACCGCCTGCGTCGGGGCTTCCGCAGCTTGATGGCCGGCCGCGACGCCGACCTCGCCCTCGGGCGCACGCTGCCGAGGCTCCTGCGCGAGCGCGGACTGGCCGACGTCGCCGCCGACGCCAATTTCCCGATCAGCAGTCCCGCCTGTACCGCCCTCGAGATCGCGACGGTCGAGCAGATTCGCGAGCGGCTGGTCGACGGTGGCGTCGCGACCACGGCGGAGGTCGAGGAGCACCTCGACAATCTCGCCGGCGGGCGGCTCCCCGACCTCGCCACGTCACCGCTGGTCAGTGCCTGGGGACGGCGCTCTCATTAGCCAGGTCGAGTGAACCCGTGCCCTCGTCGAGTGAACCTCGGGGGAAACCCCTGGTGCCCGGGCCGAACTGCCCGCACGCTCCTCCGTACACCGGTGAGGACCTTCCCGGTGCCGGTGCCCGGGGGCACCGTCCGCGTGGTGGTGGGCCGGATCAGGCAGCTGGGGAGCGGGCCCCGGCCCACCATCATCGCAGCTCAGGGGCAGACCACGGCCTTGCTGACGGTGCTGCTCGGCGTGCCCGTCCACTTCCCGGCGCTCGCTGTCACGCGCACGTGGATGTTCAGCAGCAGGGTCGAGGTCGTGAGCGTCGTCGACGTCCCGGTGACGGTCTTCCTCTCGGCCTGCACCAGGTTCAGGACCCGGCCCGACTCGACCGTGTACTGCGTCGCCCCGGTCACCGACGACCAGCTGACCGGGATCGAGGCGGTGGTCGTGAGCCCGCTGGTGGTGCACGTGATCGCGCCGATGGTGACGTTCGCGGGCGTGCCGATCTGGCCGGCCCTGGCGGTGCCGGTGCCGGTGCTGGTGGTGCGCCACGCCGCGGCCGCCACGCCGCCGCCGGCGAGCAGCAGCGTGACGACCACGGCGGCGACGGCCGCGAGAGCAGGCCACCTCATGCGCTCGTGATCGCGACGGTGACCGGGATCGTGAACGTCGCGTTCTGGCAGCCGGTGTCCGACGCGCTGGACATCGACGCCGCGTTGGTCAGGGTCAGCGTCGCCGACCCGTTCCCCGGGATCGTCGTGCCCGACGACCCGGAGGTCAGCGTGACCCCCGTGGTCGAGCACGAGCCCGTGCCGCCGGTGGCGGTCGGCGAGCCGTTCGCGGCCACCGAGGTCAGGGTCACGGGGTAGGTGTTCGGGTTGTTCACAGTGATCTTCACATCGCCGCTGGAGCCGGGGTAGAGCAGGCCGGAGGTGATCGCCGACCCGGCCACGGTGGTCGTCGTCGGGGGCAGGGCCTGCCCGGCCCGCGACGTCGCGGTGCCGCCGCCGCTGGACAGCCAGGCGGCCGAGGCGAGCCCGGCACCGAGCAGCACGGCGACGGCGACACCGATCACCCCGACGGCCGGGAGGCGGCGGACCCACCACCGCCACGAGAGCCGGCGGTCCGAGGACCAGCGGGCGCGACGGGGGGACACCGGTCAGCCGGCCGCGGAGGCCAGGCTGGCGGTGAGCTGCAGGACGAAGGTCTTGCCCTGGCAGCTGTTGCTCGGGTCGTTGATCATCTTCGCGGGCAGCGTGTAGGTGCGCGTCGCGCCGGGTGCGATGGTGCCCGGCGGGTTGGTCAGGTCCCCGGTGGTGACGGTGCCGGCGGGGCAGTTGCCGGTGGTGGCGTCGGAGGTGCCCGACGAGATGGAGGCGACCACCACCGGGTACTGGTTGGGATTGTTGACCGTCACCGTGGTGTCGACCGTGGCTCCCGGGTAGAGGCCGGCGCCGCCCCCGCTCGGGGCGATGGTCGAGTTGACGGCGGTGGTCGAGGTCCCCTCCGCCGTGCCGGCGCCGCTCGAGAGCCAGGCGGCGAGGGCGACGCCCGCGACGCACGCGAGGGCGATGCCGCCGGCGATGGCACCGAGGCGCCTCTTGGTGGTGGTCTCCACGTCGAACACTCCTTCCGACGCCGGTCCTTTCCCGGCGTTCCGGGACAGGAGGTAGACCGAATGGCCTAAGCTGCAACGCCTCGACGGCCTAGTTCACCGGATCGGTGAGCGCGCCGTTGCCGTGCGACCCGGACGGGCGACGCTGGACGCGATACAGCCGCTGCGCGCCCCGGACGCCCTTGAACTTGCGGGGTGCCGCCGCCCGGAAGCGGAACGGCGAGTCGTCCGGCGCGCTGGCCACGATCGCGTCGTGGACGGCCGCGGTGACGGTGACGTGTCCCGGCCGCGCGGTCTCGGTGACGCGGCTGGCGAGGTTGACCGGGGGTCCGAACCAGTCGCCGGCGTGGGGGACCCCGACCCCCATCGCGACCCCGACGCGCAGCGCGGGACGGCCGTCGTCGGCCTGCGACCAGGACTCGACGAGCTCGAGCGTGGCCCGCAGCAGCGCCGTCGGGTCGGGCGAGACGAGCATGACGGCGTCGCCGATGACCTTCGCCAGGCGCACCGGCCACACCGCGACCTGGGTGGCGGTGGCCGACAGCAGCTCGGCGACCTCGCTGAGCTCCACCGCCGTCACGGTCTCGCCGAGGTCGGTGAACCCGACGAGGTCGGCGAAGCAGACGGTGACCTCCTGCGCGCCGCGCAGCCGCCCCGCGTTGGACTCCTCGACGGCCAGGGCGTGCGAGCGGATGCGGTCCGCGAGGGCGGCGGCGACGAGGTGCACCAGGTGCAGCGAGTCGTCCTCGACGATGCGACGGGCCTCGGTGGCGTAGCGCAGGGCCAGCTCCGGCTCGGGCTCGCCGGGGCGCAGGAGGGCCTCGCCGAGCAGCCCGCCGAGCGCGTCGGCGATGTTCAGCACGCCGCGCCCGATCGCGCGGACGACCGGCATCATCTCCTGGTCGCTGAAGCCGAGGCTGCGGTAGCGGTGGATCCGCTGGGCGATCTCGACGTCCTCGTCGGTGTAGATCGGGTCGTCGGGGCTCGGGGCGAGCGGCCGTCCGAGGGCCTGGAACCAGAGCCGGACGACGTCGGGCTCGATCCCGGTCAGGGTGCAGACGTCGGTGAACGAGTGCCCGTCCTCGGGCCGCAGGGTGCGCTCGAGCAGGAGCAGGCCGAGGCGGTCGCCGTCGATGGCGTCGCGCATCGCGTCGATGGCGACGCCGTCCGCGGCCAGCGACTCGAGCACCGACACCCGCGTCCGGCGTTCCTCGCCGGTGAGGCCGTCGAGGAGCCCGGCCCGCTCGTAGTCGCCCTCGGCCATCACCGCCCGCATCCGCGCCGGGATCGGCAGCGATGTGCGGTGGCGGGGCGGCACCGGCTCATGGTGCCAAACATGCGAGGTGGGGTCAGGGTGTGGGAGTCCGCTCACGAGGGCGATGTCCCCGGAGAGCAGGCACGTAGCGTGCGGGTCGGAGACAGGGAGGACCCCATGAGCAGCGGCCCGCGTCTGCTGGCCACGAGCGACCTGCACGTGAACCGCTCGGAGAACGAGGGCCTGGTCCAGGACCTCCACCCCACCCACCCCGGGGACTGGCTGATCGTGGCCGGCGACGTCGGCGACCGCGTCGCGACCACCACCTGGGCCCTGGGGATCCTGGCCGAGCGCTTCGCGCGGGTGATCTGGGTGCCGGGCAACCACGAGCTGTGGACCCCGCCCGGCGACGAGGTCGACCTCGTCGGTCCCGCCCGCTACGACCACCTCGTCCAGGCGGCCCGAGACCTCGGGGTGCTCACGCCGGAGGACCCGTGGCCGGTGTGGGACGGCGCGGGCGGGCCGGTGCTCGTCTGCCCGATGTTCCTGCTCTACGACTACTCGGTGCGCCCGTCGTCGATCCCCGCGGACTGGTCGAACGACGCCGCGCTCGACGTCGCCCGCGAGGCCGGCGTCGTGGCCACCGACGAGATCCTGATGTCCAGCGACCCGTTCCCCGACGCCGCCGCGTGGTGCGCCGACCGGATCGCGATCACCGAGGCGCGGCTCGCCGAGCGCCCGGCGGGGATGCCGACGGTGCTGGTGAACCACTGGCCGCTCACCCCGGAGCCGACGCGCATCCTGCGGTATCCCGAGTTCTCGCTGTGGTGCGGGACGACCGCGAGCGCCGACTGGCACGTCCGCCACGACGCCGTCGCGGTCGTCTACGGCCACCTGCACATCCCGCGCACGACCGAGGAGGACGGCGTGCGCTTCGAGGAGGTGTCGGTCGGCTATCCGCGCGAGTGGCAGCGCCACGGGCTCGTGCGCGGCGCGCTGCGCGAGATCCTGCCGGGCCCCGTCGACGAGGGCCCCGATCCCTTCACCGCCTGGGCCGCCGAGCGCTACGCCCGATGGGCACGGTCGTGACCGGCGTCCTCGGCTGCCTCGCCGACGTCCTGCCGTCGGCCGTGGTGGTCGCTGCGCGCACCGACGACGACCCCGACGCCGTGCTCGCCCCCGAGGAGGAGCCGGCGGTGGCGAAGGCCGTCGCGACCCGGCGGGCGGAGTTCACGACCGCGCGGGCGTGCGCCCGCGACGCCCTCACCCGGCTCGGCCTGGCCGCCCCGGCCGTACCGGTGGGGGAGAGGCGCGCGCCGGTGTGGCCCGACGGCGTGGTCGGCGCGATCACCCACTGCATCGGGTTCCGCGCGGCGGCCGTGGCGTGGCGCGCGCAGGTGCGCGCGGTCGGGCTCGACGCCGAGCCGCACACGGCCCTGCCCGACGGCGTGCTCGAGGCGGTGTCGGACGCCGGGGAGCGCGCGCTGCTCGAGCGCCTCGCCCGCGAGCAGCCCGAGGTGCGGTGGGACAAGATCCTGTTCAGCGCCAAGGAGAGCGTCTACAAGGCCTGGTTCCCGCTGACCGGGCGGTGGCTGGGCTTCGAGGACGCCGAGCTCGCGCCCGACCCCGACGGCACCTTCCGGGCGACGTTGCGCGTGCCCGGTCCGGTGGTCGACGACGCCGAGATCACCGCGTTCAGCGGGCGCTGGGTGGTGCGCGACGGCTTGGTGATCACGGCCATCGCCGTGGGGGCCGGCTCGTCGTAACCTGGTTCCCGATGGCTAACGAGGCCTACTGGGAACGCTACGAGTCGGTCGTGGAGCAGCGGATCCGCGACGCGCAGGACGAGGGTGCGTTCGAGAACCTGCGCGGCGCCGGGCGTCCCCTGCGCGGCCTGAACGGCCCGCACGACGAGAACTGGTGGCTGCGCTCCTACCTCGAGCGCGAGGGCCTGCCCAACGACGTCCTGCTGCCGACGCCGCTGCGCCTGCGCCGAGAGATCGATCGCCTCCCCGAGACCGTGCGGGACATGGACACCGAGCGCGAGGTCCGCGACACCGTCGCCGCCCTCGCCCGCCGGGTCGCGGAGTGGCTGCGCTTCCCCGACGGCCCCCAGATCAGCGTCCGCATGCCCCGTGCCGACGACGTGGTCGAGGGCTGGCGGGCCGGGCGGGCGGCGCGGTCGTTGCCCGCGCCCGACGTGGCGACGCCGGACGTGCCGTCGGCGGACGTGCCGGCGACGGACGTGCCCCGGCCGTCGGCGTGGGCGCGCGTCCGGCGGTCGCTGCGCAGGCGACGCTGAGCTGAGGCTGCGGGGGGTCAGCCCGCGCGGGGAGCGCGGGGGAGCTCGAGGACCGTGCCCGGCGTCGCGGCCGGCGTGTCCTCGGCCGCGCGGACGACCTCGGGGCCGGAGCGCTCCGACGCGGCGCGCTCGCCGGGCCTGCGGGACGGCGCGAGCGGCACGACCGTCGCCGCGCCGATGCCGTGGTAGCGCTCGGGCGTGCAGGTGAGCACCACGACCTGGGCCGCGCCGGGCGCCGAGGTGGCGGCGGTGAACACGGCGCCGAGGCGGGCGAGCCGCTCGGGATCGGAGTGCCCGAGCGCGTCGTCGATGACCACCGGCACTCCCTCGGACGGGTCGACGAGCGCCGCACAGGCCAGTCGCGCGCACAGCCCCAGCTGCTCCTGGGCGCCGCTGGAGAGCGCTCCGAAGGGCACGGTGGTGCCGTCGAGCGTGCGGTGGGTGATCCGCAGGTCCTCGTCGATCTCGAGCGCCAGCGACGGGCCGAACACGATGCGCGCGAGGCGCTCGACCTGCGCGCGGAACGGCGCCACGTAGGAGCGCCGGACACGTTCGCGGTGCCGCGTCAGGGTCTCGTGCAGGCGTCGCGCGGCGGCGGCGCGGCGGGCCACGGCGGCGTGCTCGCGCTCCGCGGCGTCGAGCTCGAGCTCGGCGGCGGCCAGCTGGTCGTGCCAGCCCGCGAGCCCCGCGGCCTGCAGGCGGCCGGTCGTCTCGGCGTGCTCGCGCTCCAGGCGCGCGCCCTCGCCGGAGAGGCGCTCCGCGACGGCGCGGGCGTTCAGCACGCGGGCCTCGACGGTGTCCGGGTCGTCGTCAGCGAGCGCGGCGGCCATCGCCTCGTGCTCGCGCTCGGCATCCCGGGCGCGCGCGAGCCGGGTGGTCTCGGCCTCGGCCAGCGTCGCGTCGGGCTCGGCGGCGCGGGCGGCATCGAGCTCCTCGTGACGGCGGGTGTGCGCGTGGCGGGCCTCGGCGGCGCGCTCGGCGAGCACGGCGGCGCGGGTGTCGGCCTCGCGCACCGTGTCCTCGGCGCTCCGGCACGCCGCGTCCGCCTCGTCGGCCCGGTGGGCGGCGTCCTCGGCGTCGGCGCGCGCGGTGTCGGCGGCGGCGCGCAGCTCCGTCACGTCGGCCGAGGTCGCGGACGTCCCGTCGTCGGGCAACCGGCTCCGGACCGCGTCGTGAGCGGTGCGCAGTGCGGGGGCGTCGCCGTGCCCGGCGAGCTCGCGGGCGAGGGCGGCCCGGTGCTCGTCGGCCCGGCGGGCCGCGTCCTCGGCCTCGCGGCGGGCGACGCGGGCGGCGTCGAGATCGGTGACCCCGAGGTCCTCGCACGCCTCGGCGAGGGCGCGCGAGCGCTCGCGCACCGCGTCGTCGCGGCCGGCGTCGTCGAGGCCCGGAGTGACCCGCACGTCGAGGACTCCGGGCAGCGACAGTGCGCGCGAACCGGCGACGGGCAGCGTGCGCGACCCGCCCGGCGCGAGCACGACGGTCTCCCCGTCGACCACGACGGTCAGCTCGCCGGCGTCGTCGGGCACCGCCAGCTCGACCCGCGCGGCGGCGGCATCGCGCGCGGCCTCGGCGCGCACCACGTCGCGGGCGAGGTCCTCGAGCTCGTCGAGGTCGTCGGCGTCCACGGTGCTCGCGGCGAGCGCCCGCTCGGCGGCGGCGAGGCCGGCGGCAGCCTCGTCGACGCGCCGCAGCCGCTCGGCGAGGTCGGCGAGCTCGGCGCGGTCGCGGGCGGCGGACACCGCGCGCTCGGCCGCGTCGGCGGCCCGGCGGGCCTCGCCCGCCCGTGCCCGGGACGCGGTGTCCGCGCCGCGGCGGGCGTCGCGCTCGTCGCGGGCGGCGGCGTGCTCGGCCTCGTGGGCGGCGACCGCCTCGGCCGCGCGGGAGGCGGTGTCGGCCTCGTCCTCGACGGCGGCGACCAGTGAGTCGCGGGTCTCCCGGCGCTCGCGGGCGGCGTCGGCGCGCTCCCGGGCGAGCACCGCGTGCTGGCGGGCGGCGTCGACCTCGCGCAGCCGCGACTGCAGGGCGGCCCAGGTGTCCTCGAGGCCGGTGACCTCGGCGGTGTGCGCGTGCTTGCGGGCCTTGAGGGCGGCGGCGTCCGCGTCGAGGCGATCGCGGGCGGCGACGTCGCGCTCCACCGCTTCCAGCGCGGCGCGGCAGCGCGCCTCCTCGGCCTCGGCGTCGGCGAGGCGCACCTCGGCGGCCCGCAGCTCGCCGGTGGCCCGGCCGCTCGGGGTGCGGTAGCGGCGCAGCTCCTCGGCGGCGCGGTCGATCAGCCCGTCGTCGGCGCTGGGGTCGGCGCGGGAGACGCCCGGACCCGACGCGGCGCGGTCCAGCGCACGGGTCAGCGCGTCCTGCCCGCCGAGGTCGGCCTGCCCGACGACGCTGTTCTGCTCGACGCGCAGGCCCCGCCACAGGGCCCGGTCCATCGTCTCGTCGAGGATCGCGGTGACGCGGGCGTGGGCGTCGGCACCGGTGAGCTGCTCGGGGGCCGGTGCGGTGACGTGCAGCTCGGTGCGCGGCCGGCGCAGCCAGCGCTTGCGATAGACGAAGCGGTAGGGGCCGGTGGAGACCTCCGCCTCGACCTCGGGCCCGGCGTCGATCCCTGCCGGCTGGGCGGCGCGGATCTCCGCGCGGCGCGACGAGTCGGCCGCGTCGAAGAGCAGGTCGAGCGCCACGAGCGTGGACGTCTTGCCGACCTCGTTGTCGCCCTGCAGCACGGTGACCCCGTGCTCGGCGAGCGACACCTCGCGGTCGTGCACGCCGCGGAAGTCGCGCAGGCGGATGCGGTGCAGCCTCATCGGGGGCTCCCGACCAGCCGGTGCAGCAGCCGCAGCGCGTCCCGGGACTCGGCGTCGCCCGTGCCCTCGGCGGTGCGGCCGCGGCGAAGAGCTCGGAGGCGGCGTCGGCGGCGAACCCGTGCAGGTCGAGCTCGTGGAGGTCGGCGTCGTCGGGCACGGTCGCGAGGTCGGAGTGCTGCTCGACCACCTCGACCGCCGCGAACGCGAGGCCGTGCCCGGCGAGCACGTCGTCGAGGCGGGAGCGCTGGCGCAGCGAGAGCGTGCCCACCAGGGCGAGCCGCACCGCGGTGCGCTCCTTGTCGGGAAGCGCGGCGAGCCGGGTGTCGAGCGCGTCGAGGTCGGCGTCGGTGTCGAGCGCGGCGTCGTGGCGTACGAACCGCCAGCGCCCGACGGTCTCCATGGTCACGCGCGCGGCACGGTCGTCCAGGTCGACCACCAGGACGTGGCCCGGGTCGACCTCGTCGAAGTCGGTGACCTCCGGCGTGCCCGCGTGGCGGATGCGGTCGTCGACGGCGTCGGTCCAGGCGGAGTGGCGGTCGCCGAGCGCGGCGTAGTGCACGCGGCCGTCGGCCAGCGCTGCGAGCACCCCGTCGCGGCGGATGCGGGCCGGCTCGTCGTCGTCGGGGTCGAGCACGTCGAGCTCGCCGTGCCCGGCGAGCACCCGCAGCGTGCCCGCGGGCGCCGGCTCGAGCGCGGCCAGCTGCTCGCCGACGAGGTCGGTGAGCGGGTGCTTGGAGCGCCACGGCGCGGCGACGACCTCGACGCCGGGCGCGATCTCGTGCACCCCCGGGGTGTCGAGCACGCGGACGTGGGTGGGGCACCGGCGCACGAAGTCCGGCCTGCGGAGCACGCAGGCGGCGTCGGCGGGGTCGTGGTTGCCGGGCAGGAGCAGGACCGGCGTGCGGAACGACCCGAGCGCCTCGCAGGCGCGGGCGACGACGTCCGGGCCGACGAGGTTGGACTCGAAGACGTCGCCGCACACCAGCACGAACGCCGCGTCCTGCGCGTCGGCGATCTGCCCGAGCGCGCGCACCGCGTCGAGCCGGGCCTCGGCGAAGCGCGCCTGCGCCTCGCCCGTGAGCCCGCCGGCCTCCTTGGGCGGGCGCGCGCCGAGGATCCGGCGCGTCATGCCGAGCTGCCAGTCGGCGGTGTGCACGAACCGCACGCTCGCCTCCCTCCGCTGCTCGACCTTCGACCGTAGAACGACGTCGCCACCCGGGCAGGTAGCGACATGCGCCGCATCGCACTCGATCCGGCACATGGGGTTCGACGCAGCGACAGTGCCGACGGTTCCCGGTCCTCGACGAATCGTTCGAGCTGGGGGCCTTTCTGACGTTGAACGTCAGCATGGCCCCCAGGCTGACAATCCCCAGGACCTCAGGTCAGAGGGAGTTCCGCTACGGCCTCGAGGCCGCCGCGGGTGCCCGAGCGCTCCACCCGGATGCGCGCCGCGCGGCCGTTGACCTCGAGCGTGGAGACGGCGTTGCCGAACCACGGCCCGCCGATCGGCGACCAGCTCATCGGCAGGTCACCGATCCCGGCGGCCCGGGCGACGCGGGCCAGCGCGGACGTGAGGCCGTTCCACCAGCCCAGGGCGAACACGTACTCCATGAACCAGGGGACGCCGTTGCGCACCGGCGAGCAGGTGAGCTGGTAGACCCGCGAGCGGGTGGGGGAGGGGTAGCGCACCTCCGCGGCGTAGCTGTGGTGGACGTCGCCGGAGAGCACGCAGACCGTCGCGGGTGCGTCCGGGCCGGACGCGACGCCGCGCACGAGGTCCGCGAGCCGGTCGAACGACGCCCGGAACGCCGGCCAGTGCTCGAGGTCGACGGCCTGGCGGACGGTCTCGGCGAGCTTGCTGCCCCGCGCGGCCGCCCACTCGTCGAGCGACTGGAAGTGGCTCACCGCGGGCGGCATCAGCCAGGGGATCGACGACCCGAGCAGGAGGTGGTCGACCTCCTCGCCCGCGTCGGGGGTCGCGTTCTCCTCGATCCAGGCGAACGAGTGGTCGTTGATCATCAGCCGGTCGTTCGCGTTGAGCACCCGGGCGCAGCGCGAGTCGAGCATGAGCAGCCGGGTCTTCCCGAGGTCCCAGCGGTAGCTCCAGCGCACGCCGCTGGGCTCGCCGACCTCGGCGTCGGCGCGGCCCGCGAAGTCCGCGAGCAGGTCGTAGACGTCGCCGTCGGCCTCGAGCACCTTGCGGTAGAGCGGGTCGGCGTCCCGCGTCGCGGGGTCGAGGTTGCCCAGGTGCTGGTAGACCCAGTACGACGACAGCCCGGCGCGGATGCGCTGCGGCCACCACGGCTTGCTCGCCATCTCGTCGCGCCAGGCCTGCGAGGTGTTCCAGTCGTCGCGGACATCGTGGTCGTCGAAGATCATCGCGGTGGGCACGGTGGAGAGCAGCCACCGCATCTCGCGGTCGGTCCAGGACTCGCTGTAGAGGTGCGCGTACTCGCCGAAGTCCGCGATCTCCATGCCCGGGCCGGACTCGTCGTCGGGGTCGCGGTGGGAGCGGATCCACTGCTCGGTGCGCGGGGTGATCTCGTCGGCGTAGACCTGGTCGCCGAGCAGGCAGAGGGCGTCGGGCAGGACCGACGCCGGGTCGTCGGTCGCCCTGACCTCGTCCATGAGGCGCACGGAGAAGGCATCGAGCGCATCGATGCCCAGCGACGCCTCGAGGTCGGCGTCGTCGGTCGGGGGGTAGCGGCAGGAGCCGAACACGAACCGGAGGCGACCGGTGTCCTCGACCTCCGTGCGTGTGCGCAGGTAGCTCGGCGGCGTCCCCGTGCCCTCGAGGGGCCACACGAGCTCGCCGTCGAGGCGGACCTCGTAGGGAAGGCACGTGCCGGGCTCGAGCCCGTCGACGACGACGAGCGCGTAGTGCTGCCCGCAGACCTGGAAGGTGGGTGCCGACGCGCCCAGCACCTCGACGGTGCACGCCTCGCTCGTCTCCACCCAGATCGTGGCGGTGGTGGTGCCGACGTGGCGCAGGAGGGGGCCCAGCTCCAGGGTGCTCACGGGTCCTGCCTACCCCAGCCGGTGGATCGCGGCACGTCGCCCGGGGGCCGGGCGCGGCGCGATCACTCCGAGCGGTGGGTCAGCTGCTCCAGACGGCTCTGCACCTGGTCGAGGCGCGCCTGCAGGAGTGCGACCTCGGCGGAGAGCAGCGGGACCAGCGAGGCCTCGTCGACGTCGTCGGCCACGCCGGCGAGCGGGGCGAAGACGGCGTCGGGATCGTCGCCGGCCTGGTCGCTGCAGACCGTGATGCCGCCGCTCAACGTCCCGAACGCCGCGAGGGTGAGGACGGGCCGCGGTCCGGCGCACAGACCGCACACCGGGTGCAGCCGCCGCCAGCCCACGACGCCGGGCCCGCCGTCGGCCAGGGCCGTCGACACCCGACCGCAGCCGCAGCGCCCGAGGCGCACCGTGCGGACGGTCTGGCGCGCGTACCGCAGCCCCAGCTCGTACCGCACGAATCGGCCGGACGCGGCGATCTCGAGCAGGACGCAGTGCTGGTACTGCGGGTCGCAGGCGAGGTCGCGCGCGTCCTCGAGGGTGTGGAAGCAGTAGAACCCGCAGTCGCACCAGGACGACGGCGGGTGGTGGCGGGGGCTCTGGATGCAGACGGCGTCGGCCACCTGGCCGTAGACCTGGGTGCGCCCCAGGGCGACGCCGTTGAAGCCGACGCGCCGCGAGTCCGCCGAGATCATCGGATAGGCGATCTTGTACCCGGTGAGCGGACCCTCCGGCCCGCGCTGCCTAGCGATCGACCAGCTGCTCGGCCGGCTCACGCTGTCCGCCCTCACCTGGTCCGCCCTCACCTGGTCCGCCCTCACCTGGTCCGCTCTCACCTCGTCGGCCCTGATCGGGGCGACCTCGTCCGTGGGGACCTCCGGGGTGTCCGGCGGGTCTTCAGCGATGCCGGCGGAGAGTCGACGTCCCAGGCGCATGGCGGCCTCCGAGCGTTCGGGGTGACGTCCCACCAGACTCGTCGGCGATCGCGATCGTGTCCAGCCTTTGCGCTCACACGCGCGCAGCGCGAAGGGCCCGGGTCGGACTCCTGTGGGGAGCCGGTCCGGCCCGGGCCCTCGCGGAAGCTGCTGTGGGGAGCGGCCCGTCGTGCTGGTCGTGCTGTCGTGCTCGGTCCTACTCGGCGGCGAAGCCCAGGTCGTCGACGACCGCGCCGACCTCGGCCTCGGTGGCCGCGACGTCCGTGTCGAGCTGGTGGGCGTAGGGGGCCAGCTCGACCGCGTTGGCCGCCGGGGCGGCGAAGCCGGTGACGGCCGCGGGAACGGCGACAGCGGCGAACGCGAGACGCAGCGTGCTCTTCTTCATGGGGGTCCTTCCCGATCAGGACGGTGAACACGTTCGGACCATCAGTGGACCGAACGGCCGAACCATGACCGCCGTCGGACGTCCGATCCAAGCCAGAACGGCCCATTCGGCCGGTCGGTAACGAGATCATCGAGCCGTGACGACCGCTCGTCGCACCTCGTTGTCGATGTCGCATGTCAAGCCGGTGCTCGGTCGCGCGCCGATGGATCTCCGGCATGTCACGTCTCGGTAACGGGGTGTCATGGGATCGACACGGGGGCCTTCTGTGCCTCGTCCGACGAGGGGCACGTTCGGCAGGCGCTCCGGCCCGTCGATCATGCGCAAGGTGCCCCTCGCGCGAGGAGGACGGCCGAGCTCGGTGGTCGCACCTGGCTCACCCGGCGGTGTCGTACGCTCGCCCCGCCGCGACGCCCGGGGCGGGGCTCCGGAGTCCGCGGTGCCCGGGGGGCAGTAGCTCAGCTGGTCAGAGCAGCGGACTCATAATCCGTCAGGTCGTCGGTTCGAGCCCGACCTGCCCCACCATCTCCGCAGGTCGACGCCTCGTCGACGCACTCGGCCGGAGATCGACTCCCACTGCCCCGAGCAGGAACCGGCGGGTGGTCGCGTCCCTCCGTGCCTTTCGGATGATCGGATCGCGGCCCCGTCCTCGACGGTCATGCCGCCTTGATGAGACCGAGTTGCTGCAGCGCCGCCAGGCCGTCGTCGAGGCCGACCTCTTCGGTGATGAGGCCGTTCTCGACCTTGAGGACGGAGGTGCCGGTGAAGCGCATCGTCCTGCCCGTGTTGGCGGGCAGCGCCCCGACGGGCAGGTCGTCGAAGGCGTCGCCGGTGTGGGTGCCGCCGCCCTCCCACTGGCCGATGACGTAGTCGCCCTCGGCGATGAGATCGGCGGTCCCCCAGAACTGGAGATCGGGGAAGGCTGCGCGGAACGTGTTGGCGAACTCGCGGACGTCGTCGCGCCCGCGGCGAGGGGCGTGCAGCGAGTACTCGAAGCGGATGCCGGGCGCGGCGAGTTCATCGATGACGGCCGGGTTGAAGTCCTTCCCCCAGAACTCCTCGAACCAGCGACCGACGATGGCCTTGTTCTCTTCTGTCGACACGGTGTGCATCCCTTCGTGAGCGTCATCGCCATCTCGTCCGATGGCAGTTGCTGACGGCGTTGCAGGTGACCGCCACGGATCGGAGAGGCGGTTCGTTTCGGTCGAGAAGCGGGTGATCGCGTTGTGACTTGTCACTCCGCGCTGAGGTGTGAAGCTTTCTTGCTCACACCGGACGCCTCCCGACGTGAACAGTCAGGCGTCGGCCTGATTCGGGCGGCGAAGAGCTGCCGCCTTCAGCGCGTCGGCGGTCTTTCGGCACTCATCTCTTGTCAGGGGTAACTGAGATGATCTCCTGGCCCGTCGCACCGCACAGAGTCAGCTAGGCCTTCATCGCGCACTCCCGAGAATTGTCGCTCCAGCGCCGGCGGACATGACAGCGGCGAGCCGACCGATCATCGCTGGTCCTGGTCTTCGTCCGCCGCGGTGCGGTACCGCCACCGCCCGGCGCTGCCGGGCATGTGTGTCGCCGGGAGGTGGTCGTATCCGCCGAGCGGGGAGAGGGGGCTCCGAGTTTCCATCGTCTGCATTGAGCGGACCAGTCGACGCGGCAGCGAGAAAGCTTCGAGCAGCTTCCCGCCGAGGACGTACTCACGAATCTTCGAGCTGATCACGTCGCCCACCGGTCCGGGATAGGCGTGCGAGGCGTAACGCGCCGATCGCAGAGCCACCGACCGTTCGTCGACCGACAGAGTACGATCCGCCAGCGGGTCCGGTGGCGTTGTCGATCGCTCTTTCCGCTCCGAGTTGCCGGCGCTCCCACCAGCCGCGTGCGAGACGGGTCTTGCGGTGTGGTCACGATGTTCGGCGCGATCGGTCATGTCCCAAGGAACACCGGTCAGGTCGCCCCCGTGGCAGAGCCGTCGCCGTTTCCACATCCTCGCTTGCGGGCTGCGAATGAGCTGGACGTGGCCGGACGCTCGCCGCTCCCGCCCCACGGCGAGCCGATCTGCCCCACCGAACCCCGCCCCGCCCCGGTCCCTCGACGGTGTTCACCGTCCCCCGCCGGCCTGGTCAACTCGGGAGAGGGCGGCCACCCTGGGGGCATGGACCACGCCACGATCCGATCTCTGCGTCGGTGGCTCCTGGCCGCGACCGTGCTGGTCGCCGGGCTGATCGGCTCCAGCTGGGCCGAAGCCATCGACGCCCCCTCGAGTCCTCGGGTCTGGGTCGACGTCGCCCTCGCGGTGGCCGCCCTGGTGTGCGTCGCCGTCGTCGGCGCACCTCTGCGACGGCAGGAACGGACGGTCGAGAGCGGCAGCACGGGCGTCGAGCGAACGACGACAGCCTGAGATGAGCAGTCGGTGCCTGGCGGGACGTGCTCTCGCCATCGTCATCGCGTCCCTCGTCCTGACGGGCTGCGCGAGCGGACCAGGACAGGCACCAGCCCCGGGAGGCCCGGTCGGCGGCGGCCCGCTCGCCGAGCGCCTCGCCGCCGAGGCGACCGTCGACGGAGCCCTCGGCCACCTCCAGGCGCTCCAGGACATCGCCGACCGCAACGGCGGGAACCGCGCCGCGGGCACTCCCGGCTACGACCAGAGCGTGGAGTACGTGGCGTCCACGCTGAGTCGTGCCGGCTTCCGGGTCGAGACCCCCACAATCGCCGTGACCAGCGAGAACGAGGGCGCCGAGGACACCGTCGGAGCCCGGACCACCCGCACCGTGGTCGCCCAGACCACCACGGGCCGGACCGACGAGGTCGTCCTGAGCGGCGCCCACCTCGACAGCGTCCCCGAGGGCCCGGGCATCAACGACGACGGCAGCGGTGTCGCCGCGAACCTCGAGATCGCGCTGCGGCTGGGTGCCGACGCACCGGTGACGAACGCCGTGCGGTTCGTCTGGTTCGGGGCCGAGGAGGAGGGCCTCGTCGGCTCGCAGCAGTACGTCCAGGGACTGTCGGCCGACCGGCGGCGGGACATCGCGCTGATGCTGAACTCCGACATGATCGCGTCCCCCAACGCCGGGTACTTCGTCTACGACGGCGACGGGTCGGACCCGGGCAGTACCGAGGACGCGGCGGCGGGATCGCAGACGATCGAACGCCTGCTCGTCGACCGCCTCGCCTCGCTGGGCGTCCAAGCGCAGGGGACCCCCTTCAACGGCGACTCCGACTACGGCCCGTTCGTCGAGGCCGCGATCCCGTCGGGTGGGGTGTTCACCGGCGACGCCCCGAGCATGACGTCGGACCAGGCGGCGCTCTGGGGAGGTCGGGCCGGCGTCCCCTTCGACCCCTGCTACCACCGGGCGTGCGACACCACGAGCAACATCGACCGCGTCGCGTACGGGCGCATGCTGAACGCCCTGGCCTTCGGTATCGGGTCGTTCGCCACCGACCTCGGCGGCCTCCCTCCGCGCGCCGAGCGCGGTTGACGCGTCAGTACCGCTCTGGACGCCGCCGTCCTGCTCGGGCACCGTGCCGGACATGACCGAGCGGGAGCAGGCCCAGGCCCAGGGCGAGCAGGACGCCGCGATCGCACTGGCCGAGGAGGAGCACCGGCGCATCGCCGGCGGGGGCATGCTCACCGTCCACCCCGTGGAGGAGTGGGTCCCGCGGGCCCACCGCAGGACCTACCTCGACGGCGCCGCGTCCGTCCTCGGCCACCGGCCGCTGATCAGGGCCTGACGGAGGCCGTCAGCAGCAGTGCTCCCCGCGCCAGGAGGTGATCCCCTCCCGCACGGCCACGGCGGCGATGACGAGGGCGACGACGGGGTCGGCCCAGCTCCACCCGAGGGCGGCGTTCAGGACGAGGCCCAGGAGCAGCACGCCCGACAGGTAGGTGCACAGCAGCGTCTGCTTCGAGTCGGCCACCGCGGAGTTCGAGCCCAGCTCCCGCCCGGCCCGGCGCTGCGCGACGGAGAGGAACGGCATGACGGCCAGGCTCAGTGCGGCCAGGACGATGCCGACGGTCGAGGGCCGGGGGTCGGCCCCGCCGAGCAGGGTCCGCACCGACTCGACGCCCACGTAGGCGGCGAGGGCGAAGAACGAGACGGCGATGATGCGCAGCGCCGTGCGCTCACGGGCCCCGGGGTCGCGGCCGGAGAACTGCCAGGCCACGGCGGCGGCCGAGGCGACCTCGATGGTCGAGTCGAGGCCGAAGCCGATGAGGGCGGACGACGACGCCACCGTGCCGGCGCTGATCGCGACGACCGCCTCGACGACGTTGTAGGTGATCGTCGCGGCCACCAGCAGACGGATCCGCCGGGTGAGGAGGGCGCGGCGGTCGGCGTCGCCGCCGGCACGCTGCGCGACGGGGCCCGCGCAGCACTCCTTGTCGCACTCCGCCCCCGAGGCCAGGGGCAGCGAGTGCCGCGCCTGGTCCCCCGCGCTCACGGCTGCGCCACCTCGTCCAGGCACTCCTGGGAGGGCGACACCGCGAGGACGACGCGGGCCATCTCCCGCAGGGCCGTCGCGAGGTGGGGGTCGGCGATCTCGTAGCGGGTCTGACGGCCCTCGAGCGACGCGACCACGAGGCCGCAGCCCCGGAGGCACGCCAGGTGGTTCGAGACGTTGGACCGCGAGAGCCCGAGCGCCCCGGCGAGCTGTGCCGGATAGCCCGGACCGTCGAGCAGCGCGACCAGCAGCCGGCACCGGGTGGGGTCGGCCAGCGCACGCCCGACCCGCGCGAGGGCGGCGTCCCGGGTCTCACCGGTCAGCATGCGCTGAACCGTACAGCGACAACTGAACAGTGGGGAAGGGTCAGCGCGGGGTCAGCCACCGTGCCGCGGCGTCGGCGCAGTCGACGGGCGTGGTGTTGAACGCGATCGCGGCCTGGGGGGCGTGACGCCGGACGAGGTTGATGACGACCTCGAAGAACTCCAGGAGCTCCTCCTCCTTCCGGAGGCCGCCACCGATGACCACGCACTCCCAGGGCTCGCGGCGCAGGTGCTCGACGATCGTCCCCTCGGCGCTGTCGTCGAGCGGCACCAGGCACATGGTGTGGGAGATCCCGAGCTCGTCGAAGCGCCGACGTCCGCGCCCGAGCGCCTCGAGCACCGGCGCCGGGTCGTAGCCCGCGATGGTGACCGGGTCGAGCCCGAGGACGAGCGTGGTGGGCGGGGTCATGCCGCCTTCCTAGCACCGCGATCCTTTTCGGCTGGACGTCGTCGCGGTCGTGCGCGATCGTGGAGGCGGCGCACCAGGACCCCGTCGCCGACCCGCCCCCGCCCGAGACCGGGGGCTCGTCGATCGCACCGGGGGAACCATGGCCCACAGGAGTCCCGAAGATCTGCAGGACCGACGCGACATCCGCCGCGCGCAGATCCTCCTCGGTCTGGCGCGCGGCCTCACCGGAGCCGAGAGCGCCGAGGCGCTCCGTCGACGTGCCGCCGCGGAGAGCGTCTCGCTCCACGCCGCGGCCCTCGCCGTCCTCTCGGACAGCCCCGCGGACGACGAGCCGGCGTTCCGCCGTCCGGTCCGTACCGGCCGCCACCTCACGGCGGTCGCGAGCTCGCCGCCAGGGCACGACCTGTGACGCGCCGATGAGCACACTCCAGCCGTCCCACGGTCCCTCCGCGCCGGCGCGCCCGCAGCCGGCAGAACCCACGGTGTCCTACGTGCTCGTCCACTCGGGCAGCGATCCGGCCGGGTCGTCCGCCCCGACGCCACCGGTCCCGGGCCTGGGCCTGTGCGGGCCGGGGTGGACCGTGCTCGCCGCGCACGGCAGCCGCTGGAGCTGGTCGATCCGTCTCGACGCGCACGGTGCCGCCTTCGCCGCGACCCCCCGTGTCGCCCAGGCGGTGGCCGTCCGCGTCCTGTCCGTCCACGGGATCGATGTCCTGGGATGGAACCCGGCCGACCCGGAGGCGAGGGCCTACGTCGCCGTCACCGTCGCGCCGCGGATCCCGGCACAACGCCGCGAGTCGTGGCGATGGTGGCGGTGAGGGCGCAGCCGGGGTGGGGCCCGTCGCCGGGTGTAAGGTCGCCACACCTGCCCCCCGGAGACATCTCGGTGGGAGCGGGACACCCGGCCTGGACCTCGTCGGGGCGTGAGCGGGGGAGCCCGCCCACGCGACGACCATGGGCGGTGGGTGCGAGGTGGATCAGGCTCGGTTGAGCCAGGCCCTCGCCGACGCGGTCGCCGCGGGTGGATCCGAAGCGGCACTGGCCGTGTGCCGCGCCTGCGTGGAATGGCTGCCGATGACCGGGGCGTCGATCACGATGATGACCGTGGCCGAGGTACAGGAGCCGGTCTGCGCCACCGACGCGGTCTCCGCACGCATCGACGAGCTGCAGTTCGGCCTGGGCGACGGCCCCTGCGTGGAGTCCTTCCGCACCGGGCGCGCGGTGCTCGTGCCCGACATCGCCGATCCGACCGAGACCCGGTGGCCGGTGTTCGCCGAGGCCGCCGCCGCCGCCGGCGCACGCGGCATGTTCGTGTTCCCCCTCCAGGTCGGCGGCTCGCGGATCGGGGTGCTCGACTGTTACCGGGACGCTCCCGGCCCGCTGGACGACGAGGACCTGACCGGAGCCCTGCGCACGGCCGACGCCGCCGTGTGGTCTCTGCTCGACCGCACCCACCCCGGGAGCGACGGGCCGTTCGTGTCGGCCGGCGCGCTGGACGGCTCCGCGCTGGTGCGCGGCGAGGTGCACCAGGCCACGGGAATGCTCATGGCGCAGGCCCGGCTCGACGCGCCGTCGGCGCTGGCCCGGCTGCGCGCGTATTCCTTCCGTGCCGGACGCACGATCACCGAGGTTGCGGACGAGGTCGTCGCCCGCCGCCTCCGCCTGCACCCCGACGGGGTGTGGAGCAACGTCGCTTCCGGACACCCCGAACACAGCGACGCCCGTGACGACGACCCGGTTGACTCTTCCAGCCGGGACGACGAGGAGAGCCCATGATGAGTACACCGCCAGCCGCCCGCGAACAGGCGTTGGTGACGGCGTTCGTCCGTCTGGCCGACACCCTCGTGGCGGACTACGACGTGATCGAGCTGTTCCACGCCCTGTGCGGCGACTGTGTCTCGCTGCTCGGCGTCGACGCCGCGGGGCTGCTGCTGACCGACCAGCGCGGCAACCTGCAGGTCGTCTCCGCGTCCACCGAGGCGGCCAACCTGGTCGAGCTGTTCCAGCTCCAGGCCGAGGAGGGCCCGTGCCTGGACTGCTTCCGGACGTCGGCCCAGATCCACGCCGGCGACCTCGCGGCCGACACCCGCTGGCCGCGGTTCGCCGCGCTCGCCGACGAGAACGGATTCACCGCGGTGCACGCGCTGCCGATGCGGCTGCGGGGGGAGACCATCGGCGCGCTCAACCTGTTCCACCGCAGCCGCACGGACATGACCGTCGACGATCTCGCCATCGGTCAGGCCCTCGCCGACGTCGCCACCATCGCGATCCTCTCGGACCGCAACACCCGCGAGCGGGAACGTCTCACCGAGCAGCTCCAGGCCGCGCTGACCAGCCGCGTGATCATCGAGCAGGCCAAGGGCGTCCTCTCCGAACGCGGCCAGATCCCCCTCGACGAGGCGTTCTCCCGCCTGCGGGCGCACGCCCGCTCGACACAGCAGCGTCTCTCCGACCTGGCCCGCGCCGTGACCGACGGGTCCTTCGACACCGCCCCGCTCCTGCGCTGAGCTCAGCTCGTGACGAGGGCCCGCCAGCACATCCGGACCGTGGTGCCGAGCTCCGACCCCAGCACGGCGTGGTGGTCCGAGAGCTCGCGCATGAGGTCGAGCCCGCGGCCGCGGAAGCCGGGGTCCGCGCCCGGCGGCGACCAGACCCCCTGGTCCTCGACGACCACGACCACGCCGTTCCCGCACGGGCGGGGCGCCGCGAACACCGAGACGTCCCCGACGGGGCCCCGGTAGGCGTGCTCGACGACGTTGCTCACCGCCTCGTCGACCACCAGGACGATCGACTCACCGATCTCCTCGTCCACCACCGTCGTCACCGTCCACCGCCGGACGAGACGGCGCAGCGCGAGGACCGTCTCCGGTCGAGCGGTCCGCCGCTCCCGCAGCCAGGCCCCGCGGATCCCGGCGGTGTCCGTGCCGGCCGGGCACACGCATCCCGCGGCCAGTCCGATGCACTCGAGATCCCGGTTGGTGATCATCAGCTGTCGGCGGGGCGCATCTCGGGCGGGGTCGACGTCCGGGGTGCCGGGATCGGGGGTGCGACGACCGGGACGCGGTGCGGGTCGATCATGAGCGGCCGGCGGAGCTCCCGGACCGTCCCCTGGAGCGCGTCGGCACCCTCGGCGGCCTCGCGGGCCAGGACGTCGGCGAACTGCGGCCAGCGCGCGCCGACCACGTCCACCACGCAGTCGGGCTGGGCCTCGAGCCGGCCGCGCAGCCGGACGAGACCCAGGAGGCCTGCGCGGTCGCACGACACGATCGCGCGGATGTCCAGGACCACCCGGGTCGATCCCTCGCGGGCCTCGGACTCGGCCCTGGCGCGCAGCGCCGGGATGGCGGCGCCGTCGACGGCGCCACCCAGGACGAAGATCGTCTTGCGGTGGTGCTCGCCCACCCATCGCGAGGAGCTCGTGCGGCTGACGGTGATCCGGCTCATCTCGGTGTCCCCCAGGACGCAGCGCAGTGATGACAGAGCGCCAGGGGTCCGGGGCGCGGTACGGCCGAGTGCGGCCGTACGACTGCCATATGCTAACGCGCCGGACACCGCTCGTCACCAGGTCGGCACGCACCGGAAGCAGCAGCCCGGTCAGCTCGTGAGCCGCTCCAGGACGAAATCGACGGACCGGTCGAAGGCGGCCCGGGCGACGTCGGGCCGGCCGAGCCACAGGTGGTCGGCGCCGTCGAGGAGCTCGAGCGTCACCTCGGCGCCGGCGCCGTCCAGGGCCGCGCCGAGGCGCTCCGACTGCCGGGTCGGGACGAGGCGGTCGGCCGTGCCGTGCAGCAGCAGGAACGGCGGCGCGCCGGCGTGGACGTGCGTCACGGGGCTCGCCGCCCGGGCCCGTTCGGGGTCCGACGACGGCGCGACGCCCAGCAGCAGCGCCTCGCGGGAGTCGGGAGCGCCCGGGTCGACGGCGCTGACACCCCCGGCGGCGGCGTCGGCGGCGACCGTCGTCAGATCCGCCGGGCCGTACCAGTCGACGACGGCGCGGACGCCGGGGTCGGTGAGGCCCAGCAGGGCGGCGAGGTGCCCGCCTGCCGACTCACCCCACAGCGCGATGCGGGTGGGGTCGATCCCGAGGTGCTCGGCGTGGGCGCGCAGCCAGTCCAGCCCCGCGGCGGCGTCCTCCAGCGGCGCCGGGAAGCGGGCCTCGCCGCTGAGCCGGTAGTCCAGCGACGCCACCGCGAACCCGTGCGCCGCGAGCTGCAGGAACGGAGACGGCGACCAGTCGGCACAGGCCGGCCCGAAGCCCGACCGGCTGCCGCCGCGCCAGCCGCCGCCGTGCAGGAAGACGATCAGCGCCGGTAGCGGCCCGTCCGGTCGGTGCAGGTCGAGCAGCAGCGGCCGGTACCCGGGGACGGCCGCGTACTCGACCGCCCGCCACGACGTGACACCGTCGGCACGGACGGGCTGGGGCAGGTCCGGTGGCTCGCCCAGTGGCTCGCCAGGCGGCTCAGTCGAGGAGGCGGACATCGTGGTGGAACTCGTTGCGGTAGCGGCGCGCGGCGTCGCCGAGCTGCTCGCGCGAGGGGATGACGGGCTCGGCGGGCGGCATCGTCGAGGCCGTCCGCTCGCCGGCCGCGGCGAAGAAGCGCTCGAAGCCGCCGGTCGACACCCCGAGCGTGCGCGCCCGGTGCGACTCGACGCGGAACGTGTGCCTGCGCCCGGCCGGGACGTAGCCGAAGTCGCCGGAGGCCAGGACGCGGTCGAGCAGCCGGCCGTCGGCGTCCTCGACCGCGACGCGCACACGCCCGTCGAGCACGTAGAAGATCTCGTGGACGTCGTCGTGGGAGTGCACCGGGATGGCCTGCCCCCTCGGCGCCTCCATCGTGAACACGCCGAACTGCCCCTCGGTCTCGTCACCGGAGAGGAGCACGGTGAAGAGCTGGTCGAACAGGTGCGTCCGCTCGCCCTCGCCCGCCGCGAGGAAGAACGGGGACGGACGCCCCGGGAGGGTCTCCTCGGACGTCGGTGTCACGAACTCCGCGGTCACGGGTGCTCCTCGTCGGCAAGGGGTCGGCAGGGGATGACCTCGGCACTGTGCGCCACGCAGGGCCCGCCGTCACGGTGGCTTCCGCCCACCGGCACGGCCTACGCGCTGCGCAGGCGGGGGAGGACCTCGCCGGCCACGAGACGCAGCATCCGCTCGCGGTCCGCGGCGTCGACCGCCGGCGCGAGGACCACCGTGTCGGCGCCGGCCTCGGAGTACTCGGCGAGGCGGGCGGCGACCTGCTCGGGAGTGCCGTGGGGGACGACCGCGTCGAGGATCCGGTCCATGTCCTGCCCGTAGGTCGCCTGGAGCGACTCCCGCGCGCGGCGCCGGGCGACGGCGGGGTCGGCGTCGACGGCCGTCCACGCGAAGTAGGCGCCGGTGACCCCGGCGGGGTCGCGTCCGTGGCGCTCGGCCTCCTCGCGGGCCGTGGCCAGGCCCCGGGCGACGCGGTCCGGGCTGCCCAGGTACGGCATCCACACGTCCCCGGCGCGCCCGGCACGGCGCATCGAGGCCTCGGAGCGCCCGCCGACCCACACCGGCGGACGCGGGCGCTGGATCGGCAGCGGGTCGAGAGTGGCGGGCGTGCCGTCGACGTCGATCGGTTCGCCGGCGAAGAGCGTCACGAGGACGTCGAGCGCCTCGTCGGTGCGCCGCCCCCGCTCGCGGACGGGCACCCCGCACGCCGCGAACTCCACGGGGTTCTCGCCGCCGACCCCGATGCCGAGCTCGAAGCGGCCGCCGGAGATCCGGTCGAGGGTCGCGGCCATCTTCGCGGCGAGCGGCGCGGGGTAGAGCGGCAGCAGCGTGACGGCGCTGAGCAGGCGCACGCGGGTGGTCACGGCCGCCGCGGCGGCGAGGGTGACGAACGCGTTGGGCGTCGGGCTCCCGAAGAGCACGTGCTCGCCGCTCGCGACGAGGTCGAAGCCCTGCTCCTCGGCACGCCGGGCGGTGTGCGGGACGTCGGCGGGGTCGCCGGTGGGCGGCAGGACCAAGCCGATCCTCACGCCTCCACTCCCGCCCGGGAGAGGACCGCCCTCGCCATCGTCAGGTGCACCGCGTCGACCATCTCGCCGTCCACGACGCCGACCCCCGAGGACCCGGCCTCGATCACGAGGCGGGCGTGGGCGATCTCCTCGTCGGTCGGCGTGAACGTCTCGTGCGCGAGCGCGACCTGCGAGGGGTGGATGCAGATCTTGCCGTCGTAGCCGAGGTCGCGGCCGACGGCGGCGTCGGCGCGGAACGCCTCGGCGTCGTGGGCGGCGACGACGGCCTGGTCCAGCAGCCCGACGCCGGCGACCGCGGCCGCGAGCACCACCTCGCTGCGCGCGAACAGCACTTCCTGCCCGCCCGCGGTGCGCCGGCCGCCGACCGAGGCGATGTAGTCCTCGGCGCCGAAGTAGGCGGCCAGCAGGCCGTCCATCAGCTCCCGGCACCGCGCCACCCCTCGCGCCGACTCGAGGCCCCCGATCACCGGGCGGTCACCGAGACGGGCGCGCAGGTCCTCGAGCTGCTCCGGGGACTCCAGCTTGGGCAGGACGACGCCGTCGGCGGCCGACTCCGCGACCGCGGCGACGTCGTCCGCGTACCAGGGCGTCGTCGGGCCGTTGACGCGGACCAGCACGAGCGTCCCGCCGTCGCGGGGCAGCTCGGCGACGGCGCGGACCGTGGCGTCGCGCGCGGACTCCTTGTCGCCCGCGGCCACGGCGTCCTCGAGGTCGACGGCGACCGCGTCCGGTGACCACCGCGGCACCTTGGCCACCATGTCGGGCCGCGCGCCGGGCACGAACAGCAGGCTCCGGGGGACCCTCACGCCGGCCGCCGGTGCATGAGGCCCGTGCGCTTGCAGAAGCACACGAGCTCGTCGCGCTGGTTGCGGGCGCGGTGGGCGAACACCACGATCCCGGCGTCGGGCCGCTTGCGTGACTCCCGCGCCGACACGACCTCGGTGGCCACCCGCACGGTGTCCCCCTGGAACACCGGCGCCGGGAACGTCACCTCGTCGAGCCCGAGCTGGGCGACGATCGTCCCGAGCGTCAGCTCCGGCACCGAGAGCCCGACCACCAGCGCGAGGGTGAACATGCTGTTCACCAGCGGTCGCCCGAACTCGGTGCCCTCGGCGTACTGGTGGTCCAGGTGCAGCGGAGCGGGGTTCATCGTCATGGTCGTGAACAGCACGTTGTCGGTCTCGGTGACCGTGCGCCGGACGGCGTGCTCGACCACGAGACCCTCGGTGAGGTCCTCGAACCAGAGGCCGCTCATCCGCGGACCGCCGCCGCGAGGGTGTCCAGGCTGCCCGGGTCCTCGAGCGCGCTGGTGTCGCTGCGGGCCTCGCCGTGCAGCAGGACCTCGCGCATCAGCCGGCGCATGATCTTGCCGGTGCGGGTCTTCGGCATCGCCGAGGTGACGATCACGCGGTCGGGACGCGCGAGCCCGCCGATGGTCTCGCCGACCAGGTTCCGCACCTCGTCGGGCACCCCGTCGGCCTCGCCGGACACGGTCACGAACGCCACCGGCACCGTGCCCTTGGTCGCGTCGGGCACCCCGACGACGGCGGCCTCGACGACGCGCGGGTGGGTGCCGACGACGGCCTCGATCTCCATCGTCGACAGGCGGTGCGCGGCGACGTTGATGACGTCGTCGGCGCGCCCGAGCACCCAGAGGTGCCCGTCGGGGTCCACGACGGCCTCGTCGTTGGTGGCGTAGCGCCCGGGGAAGCGCCCGAAGTACGTCGAGAGGTAGCGGTCGTGGTCGTCCCACACCGTGCGCGCGAGGGTGGGGAACGGCCGGGTCATCACGAGGTTGCCCTTCACCCCCGGCGCCACCGGCGCGCCGTCGTCGTCGACGACGTCGAAGGCGTGGCCCGGCACCGGGGTGCCGGTCGAGCCCGCCTTGAGGTCGTCGACACCGGTGACGGGATAGGTCCACGTCGAGCCGGTCTCGGTCTGCCCGTAGGCGTTGACGATCGGCACGCCGAACGTCTCGTTCGCCCAGGTGAACGTCTCCCCGTCGAGCGGCTCGCCCTGCACGGTGATCAGCGCGAGGCGGGGGAGCGGGTGGGCGGCGGCGAGGTCGTCGCCGAACTTGCGCAGCATCCGCAGCACCGTCGGCGCGCACAGCACCTGGGTGACGCCGTGGCGCTCGCAGACGTCGTAGAACCGCGAGGGCGACGGGGTGTCCAGCGCGCCCTCGTAGCAGGCGATCGTCGAGCCGTGGGCGAGCCCGCCGATCACCGCCTGGATCGGGAAGGTCAGCCAGCCGACGTCGGCGGCCACCCAGTAGACGTCGCCGTCGACGGGCCCGGCCTGCCAGTGCACGTTCGCCCAGGTGCCGAGCAGGAACCCGCCGACGGAGTGCACGACGCCCTTGGGCTTCGACTCGGTGCCGCTGGTGAAGATCAGGAACGCTGCCTCGTTGGGGTCGAGGGACGCCATCGGGGCACCCTCGGGGTGCTCGGCGAGCAGGGCGGCGTACGAGACCTCGTCGCCCTCCAGCGGCACGCCGCGGCCCGTGCGGTCGACCACGACGACGTGCTCCACCGTCGGGGCGTCCGACCGTGCCGCCCGCAGGGTCTCGAGCAGCTCGACGGGCTTGCCGCGCCGGTAGATCGCGTCAGCGACGACGACGGCCTTCGCCCGGGCGGCGGAGAGCCGCGAGGCCACGGCGTCGCGACCGAAGCCGGAGAAGAGCACCGTGTAGATCGCGCCGATGCGGTTGCAGGCGTGGATCGCGGTGAACGCCTCGACGAGGTTCGGCATGTAGACCGCGACGACGTCGCCGCGCCCGACGCCCAGGGCGACCAGGCCGCCGGCCAGCCGGTTCACCTCGTCGGCGAGCTCGGCGTAGGTCACCGTGCGGGTGTCGCCCGGCTCGCCCTCCCACACGATCGCGGCGCGGTGAGCCGTCGCCGGGTCCTCGGCCCACCGGTCGACGCAGTTGTCGGCGACGTTGATCCGCCCGCCCTCGAAGTAGCGGAAGTCGCCCAGCTCGCCCGAGCGGACGGTGTGCCAGGGCTCGAGCCAGCGGTGCTTCTCGGCCACCCAGACCCAGTAGTCGTCGGGGTCGGCGTCGTGGCGCGCACGGGCCGTCGCGAGCTCGTCGACCCGCTCGGCCGAGCGCCACCGGTCCGGCAGGGGCACCAGCGGCGCGGAGATCAGGGTGCTGAGGGCGTCGCGATCGTCCATGATCGTTCCTTCGGCATCAGACGGGGCTGACAGGGTGGTGACGGCGCCCGCTGGTGCGGGTCCAGCCGTCGGCGTGGCGCAGGCGGGAGACCAGCTCGTCGCGCAGGCCCTCGCCGGGGACGACGGCGTCGACGACGAGCTCGTCGCCCATGCGCAGCAGGTTGACCTCGGCGCGGTGCTCCTCGACGCGGGCGGCGAGGAACGCGGCGCGCTCGTCGGAGTCCTCGATCGCGGCGATCTTGCCGGCGTAGACGGCGTTGACCGACGCCTCGGGGCCCATGGCGCCGATGAACGCGCTGGGCAGCGCGAGCGTCGCCCGCGGCTCGAAGCCCGGCGCGCACATCGCGTAGTAGCCCGCGGCGTAGGCCTTGCGCAGGACGATCGTGAACTTCGGGACCTCCGCCGAGGACATCGCGAGGATCATCTTGGCGCCGTGGCGGATGATCCCCTGGCGCTCGACGGCGACGCCGACCATGAAGCCCGGCACGTCCTGCAGGAAGAGCAGCGGGACGTTGAAGGCGTCGCACAGGGCGATGAAGCGGGCGGCCTTGTCGGCGGAGTCGACGTGGATCGCGCCGCTGCGCACCTGCGGCTGGTTGGCGACGAGGCCGACGACGCGGCCCTCCAGCCGGGCGAACCCGACCACGAGCTCCTGCGCCCAGTCGGGCTTGATCTCGAAGAACGTGCCGCCGTCGACGAGCCGGTCGATCACCGTGATGACGTCGTAGCCGATGTTCGGGTCCTCCGGGACCAGCCCGTCCCAGCCGGTGGCCTCGGGCTCGACGGGCTCGACCTCGGGCGGCGTCCCGGTGAAGTCGTCGGGCAGGTAGGTCAGGAGCAGGCGGGCGGCGGCAAGCGCCTCCCAGTCCTCCTCGAACACGGAGTCGCCACAGCCGGAGACCTCGGCGTGCATCCGCGCGCCGCCCATCTCCTCGGCGGTGGTGTGCTCGCCGGTGACCTTCTCGGCCACCCGCGGCGACGCGAGGTACATCGACCCGCGGCCCTCGACCATCCCGACCCAGTCGGCGAACGCCGGCATGTAGGCGCCGCCCGCGGCCGACGGGCCGTGCAGGCAGCAGATCTGCGGGACCCGCCCGGACAGCCTGACCTGCAGGTGGAAGATCCGCGAGGCGCCGCGGCGCCCGGGGAAGAAGCCCATCTGCTCCGTGAGCCGCCCGCCCGCCGAGTCGACGAGGTAGAAGACCGGGAGGAGGTCCCGGTCGGCCCGCTCGAGGATGCGGATCTGCTTCTCGCAGGTGCGCTCGCCCCACGACCCGGCCTTCACGCCGAAGTCGTGCGCGATCACCGCCACGGGCCGGCCCTCGACCGTCCCGACGCCGGTGACGACGCCGTCGCCCGGCATCCCGGGCTCGGTGGCCGCGGCCAGGAGGCCGTCCTCGACGAAGCTGCCCGGGTCGAGCAGCACGTCCAGGCGCTGGCGCACGGGGAGCTTCTCGGGCCAGCGCCCGGAGTCCCCGCCGAGGCGCGCCCGGTCGGCGGCCGCGAGCACGTCATCCCTCGAGGGAGGTGCCGGCGCCCCGGGGGGATGGGGCGCCGACACCTCCCACGCGGGACCCGCGCCGTTGGCCGCCGTCTCGGTCACGGCACCAGCCGCTTCGCCAGGATCTCGAGCTGGATCTCGTCCGTGCCCCCGCCGATGCGCAGGATGCGCACGTCGCGGTGGTGGCGGGCGATCGGCGTCTCCTCGAGGTAGCCGGCGCCGCCGTAGAGCTGCACCGCCTCGTCGACGATCCACGCGGCCGCCTTCGCCGCGAAGTACTTCGCCATCGCGACGGACCGCCCGGCCTCGGGGTGGCCGCGGTCGAGACGGTCGGCGGCCTTGTAGGTCATCACGCGCGCGGCCTCGAGCTCGATCTCCATCGCGACGATGCGGTGCCGGATCGCCTGCCGCGCGGTGAGCGGCTCGCCGGCGACCTCGCGGCCGCGCAGGTACTCGGTGACCGTCTCGAGGGCCTCGGCGGCGTGGCCGACCCCCATCGCGGCCAGGACGACGCGCTCCAGCTGGAACGCGTCCATGATCTGGTGGAAGCCGCGGCCCTCGACGCCGAGCACCGCGTCCTCGCCGAGCGTGACGCCGTCGAGCACGACCTCGCGGGTGTCCGACGAGTGCCAGCCCATCTTCTGCAGCGGGGCGCCGAACGAGAGCCCGGGCGTGCCGGCCGGCACCACGAACGTCGTGATCCCGCGGTGCCCGCCCTCGGGGTCGGTCTTCGCGCCGACGACGAGGACGTCGGCCAGGCCCGCGTTGGTGATGTACATCTTGCGGCCGTCGAGCACCCAGCCGTCGTCGGTGCGCTTCGCGCGGGCGGTGATGCCCGCGACGTCGGAGCCCGCGCCCGGCTCGGTGACGGCGATCGCGGCGATGGCCTCGCCGGCGGCGAGCGCGGCGACCCAGCGCTCCTGCTGGTCGGTGGTGCCGTGGCGCACGAGGTGGGGCGCGGCCATGTAGGCGCTGACCAGCGCGCTCACGGCGATGCCGCCGCAGGCGCGGGTGAGCTCCTCGGCGAGCACCGTCACGGCGGTCGCCTCGCCGCCCTCGCCGAAGGACCCGCCGAACTCGGCCGGGGTCAGCAGGCCCAGGAGACCGGCGTCGCCGAGCTCCTTCCAGAGCCGCTCGGGAGGACGCCCCTCGCGCTCGGCCTCGTCCACGACGGGACGGACCCGCTGGTCGGTGAACGCGCGGACGCTGCGACGGAAGTCCTCGTGGACTTCGTCGAGTTCGTGGCTCACGCGGACTCCTTCGCTTGCGTTCGACCGACCGGTCGGACGAAAGTACCCCACATCACAGGAGTCCGGGTCAACCGCACGGACCGGGGGAGGCCGCGGTGAGTCGTGCCGACGAGGTCCGCGCGCGGATCCTCGCCGCCGCCGTGGAGGTGTTCAGCCGCCGCGGGTACCGCGCGGCGTCGATGAACGACGTGGCGGAGAAGGTCGGCCTGCGCAAGCCGACGCTGTACCACTACGTGCGGACCAAGCAGGACCTGCTCGTCGCGGTCTACGAGGAGGTGCTCGACGAGAGCCTGACCAGCGCCCGCACGATCGTCGCCGGGGCGCCCTCGACGCGCGAGGCCGTGCGGGCGCTGATCGTCGAGCGCGTCGCCTACACCTGCGAGAACCGGGACCTGCTCACGATCTGCTTCGAGGAGGAGTCCGAGCTGCCCGAGGAGCTCGCCGCGCCGATCCTCGCGCGTCGGCGGGCATTCGAGGATCTCGTGCTCGAGGCGGTGGAGGCCCACCTGCGCGCCACGGGGCGGACGCTGCCGATGACGACGCGGACCTACGTCAACGCGTGTCTCGGCGCCGCGAACTGGACCTACAAGTGGTTCGACCCCGCCGGCCCGCGCTCACCGCGCGAGCTCGGTGACGACGTCGCCGCCGTGCTCCTGCCGGTGCTGGACGGCTGATGTGAGCGAAGTTCGTGGCTATAGCCACGAAATTCGCTCACATCACTCCGCCTCGGCGAAGACCGGCGCCCGCTTCTCGAAGCCCGCGGTGATCGCCTCGACCTGGTTCGGGCTCCCGATCAGCGCGCCGATCTCGGTCTGCTCGGCGGCGAAGCCGGTGGCGAGGTCCACCCGGCCGGCGACGTCGAGCAGGCGCTTCGCCGCGCGCACGGCGTGCGGGCTGCGCCCGGCGATCTCGCGGGCGAGCGCGAGCGCGGCCTCCCGCGGCTCGGGGTCGGTGCGCGTGCAGAGGCCCAGGGCCGCGGCCTCGGTGCCGCTGACGACCCGGGCGGTGAGCGTGAGCTCCTTGGCGACGTCGCGGCCGACGAGCTCGGGGAGCACCTGCGTCCCGGTCATGTCCGGGATCAGGCCCCACTTGACCTCCATCACCGAGAGCCGGGCGTCGGGAGCGACGATGCGCAGGTCGGCGCCCAGGGCGATCTGCAGGCCGCCGCCGAGCGCGTTGCCCTGGATCGCGGCGATCACCGGGACCTCGAGCTCGGCCCACACCCACGCCGCGCGCTGCCCGGTGGCCCGCGCCGGTCCGTCCGACGGCGGGAGCTGCGCCGACGCCGAGAGCCGCTCCCCGTTCGCCATCGCACCGAAGGAGACGAAGTCGAGGCCCGCGCAGAAGTCGGGGCCCTCGCCGGAGAGGACGACGACGCGGACCGCCGGTGCGGCCTTCAGCCGCTCGCCGGTGTGGACGAGCCCCTCGAACATGGCCGGGTCCAGCGCGTTGCGCTTCTCCGGGCGCGCGAGCCGCACGTCGGCGACCCCGTCGGTGATCTCGACCCGGACCCGCTCGTCGCTCATGCCCGCATCCTGCCCCGATCTCGGTGATCAGCAGACCGAGAGGCACCTGATGTCGGCCTCCGGAGGTGTCTTTCGACCTGGTGATCATCCGCTGTGGCCACACCGTGCGCGGGCGCGCCCTTCCGTCCGCGCTCCCGGCGCTGGCATGCTCGCTGAACGATCGTTCAGGAGGAGGTGGGGTGTGGACTTCGCACTCCCGGCGGAGCTGACCCAGCGGCTCAGCGCGCTCGACGACTTCATCGAGGCCGAGATCCGCCCGCTCGAGGAGCAGGACGACAACGCCCGCTTCTTCGACCACCGGCGGGAGTGGGCGCGCACCGACTTCGAGGGCGGCGGGGTCCCGCGACGGGACTGGGAGGAGCTGCTCGGCGAGATGTTCCGCCGGGCCGACGCCGCGGGGTGGCTGCGCTACGGGCTGCCGGCGGAGGTCGGCGGGTCGGACGGCACGAACCTCGACATGGCCGTGATCCGCGAGCACCTCGCGCACCGCGGGCTCGGCCTGCACAACGACCTGCAGAACGAGTCGTCGGTGGTCGGCAACTTCCCGTTCGTCCACATGGTGCTCGAGTACGGGACGGCCGAGCAGCGCGAGGAGTTCCTCGAGCCGATGCTGACCCGCACCGCGCGCGTCGGCTTCGGCCTCTCCGAGCCCGACCACGGCAGCGACGCCACGTGGATGGAGACCACGGCCGTCCGCGACGGCGGCGACTGGGTGATCAACGGGACGAAGCGCTGGAACTCCGGGATGCACTCGGCCACCCACGACGTCGTGTTCGCCCGGACGTCCGGGACGGACGGGAGCGCGCGGGGCATCACCGCGTTCTTCGTCCCCGTGGAAAGGCCGGGGTTCTCGGTCGACTTCCACTGGTGGACGTTGAACATGCCCACCGACCACGCCGAGGTGACCCTGCGCGACGTCCGCGTCCCCGACTCCGCGATCTTCGGCGAGGAGGGCGGCGGCCTGGCCGTCGCGCAGACGTTCGTGCACGAGAACCGCATCCGGCAGGCCGCGTCGGGCGTCGGCGCGGGCCAGTACTGCGTCGACCGCAGCGTCGCCTACGCCCGCGAGCGCCGGACGTTCGGCGAGCCGCTGGCCACCCGGCAGGCCATCCAGTGGCCGCTCGTGGAGCTGCAGACCGAGGCCGAGATGCTGCGCGGGCTGGTGCGCAAGACGGCCTGGGAGCTCGACCGCGTGCCGCACACGGAGATCAGCGACCGCGTCTCGATGTGCAACTACCGGGCCAACCGCTTCGTGTGCGAGGCCGCCGACCGCGCGATGCAGGTGCACGGCGGCCTCGGCTACTCGCGGCACACGCCGTTCGAGCACATCTACCGCCACCATCGCCGCTACCGGATCACCGAGGGCGCCGAGGAGGTCCAGATGCGCAAGGTGGCGGCGTACCTGTTCGGCTTCGCGGGCCCGAACAAGGTCCGATGAGCGACCTGCGCGACCGGCTGGCGGCGCGCCTCGCCGACATCTCCGGCACCGCCGTCGCGGTGACGGACCTGCGCCGGCTCACCGCCGGGGCCAGCCGCGAGACGTGGGCGTTCACCGCCACGTCCGCCGACGGGCCGCGCGACCTCGTGCTGCGCCGCGACCCGCCGGGCAACGACCGGCCCGAGGGGATGGCGCTCGAGGCCGCCGCGATCGCCGCCGCCGCGGAGGCCGGCGTCCGGGTCCCGCGGCTCGTCGACAGCGGCAGCGACACCGCGACGGTCGGGTCGCCGTACCTGGTCACCGAGCACGTCGACGGCGAGACGCTCGGGCCGCGGCTGCTGCGCGAGGAGCGCTACGCGCGGGCCCGCGAGGGTCTCGCCGCGGAGCTCGGCCGCACGCTCGCCCGCATCCACACGATCCGGCCGAACACGCTCCCGGGGCTGGCAGCGGGGGACCCGGTCGAGGACCTCCGGGCGACCTACGACGCCCTCGACGAGCCGCTGCCCGTCGTCGAGATCGCGCTGCGCCGGCTCGACCGCCACCGGCCCGCCCCGGTGCCCGACACCCTCGTGCACGGCGACTTCCGCCTCGGCAACCTCATCGTCGACGAGACCGGGCTGCGCGCGGTCCTCGACTGGGAGCTGGTGCACCGCGGCGACCCGCGCGAGGACCTCGGCTGGCTCTGCGTGAAGTGCTGGCGCTTCGGCTCGCCGCTGCCCGTCGCCGGCCTCGGCACCGTCGACCAGCTGCTCGACGGCTACGCCGAGGTGGCCGGGTACCGGCCCGACCCGGAGGCCGTGCGCTGGTGGCAGATCCACCGCACGACGTGGTGGGCGCTGGGGTGCCGGGAGATGGCGCAGCGGCACCTGGACGGGACGACGCCGTCGGTCGAGCTCGCCGCGATCGGCAGGCGGGTCGCCGAGAACGAGCACGACCTCCTGCTCCTGCTGGGTCTCCCGGCGCAGGAGGAGGCCGTCCCCGAGGCAGTCGAAGCAGGGCCCTCCGACCTCTACGGACGCCCGAGCGCGGTCGACCTCGTCGACGCCGTGACGGCGTTCCTGCGCGAGGACGTCGTGACCGGCGACGACGAGCGGGTGGCGTTCCTCGCCCGCGTGGCCGCGAACGTCCTCGGCGGCGTCGGGCGGGAGCTGCGCCTGGGCCCCGAGCACGAGCGTCGCCACCGCGAGCGGCTGGCCGCGCTGGGCTACGCCGACCAGGCCGCCCTGGCTGCGGCCATCTGTGCCGGGGAGATCGACGACACCGACCCCGCGCTGCTCGCGGCCGTGCGCGCGGCGACGACCGACCGGCTCGCCGTCACCAACCCGCGCTACCTGGCGCAACCCGGATGACCAGCCCGGATGACGCGACGTTGCGCGGGACGGCCGTCGCGAAGGAGGCTCCGGAGATGCGCGCGGTGACGACCGGCCTGCGGTTCCCCGAGGGACCGATCGCGCTGGCGAACGGCGACGTCCTGGTCGTCGAGATCCGCCGGGGCACGCTGACGCGCGTCGCGCCCGACGGGACGACGACGGTGGTCGCCGACCTCGGCGGCGGGCCCAACGGGGCCGCGATCGGCCCGGACGGCGCGGTCTACGTCTGCAACAACGGCGGCTTCGCGTGGCACGACCGCGACGGCGGGATCACCGCACCCGGCCACCAGCCGCCCGACTACCTCGGCGGGCGCATCCAGCGCGTCGTCCTCGACGGGCCGGACGCCGGCACGGTCACCGACCTCTATACCGCCTGCGACGGCCGCCCGCTGCGCGGACCCAACGACATCGTCGTCGACGCCGACGGCGGCATCTGGTTCACCGACCTCGGCAAGAAGCGCGAGCGCGACCAGGACACCGGGGCGCTGTACTACGCGCGGCCGGACGGCAGCGCGATCACCGAGGTCGTGCACCCCCTCGTCGAGCCCAACGGCGTCGGCCTGTCCCCGGACGGGTCGCGGCTCTACGTCGCCGAGACCGGGCCGGGCCGGCTGTGGGCCTGGGACGTCGTCGGCCCCGGTCGCCTCGACGGACCCCGGCGGCTCCTGCACGGGTTCGCGGGCCACCAGCCGCTCGACTCGCTCGCCGTCGACGGGGAGGGCAACGTCTGCGTCGCGACGCTGGTGACCGGCGCGATCAGCGTCGTCTCGCCCGACGGGACGCTGCTGCGGCAGGTCCCCGTGCCCGATCCGGACCCCTACGTCACCAACATCTGCTTCGCCGGCGCGGACTCGCCCTCAGCCTGGGTCACCTCGTCGGGACGCGGCGTCCTCTACGCCCTGGAGTGGGACACCCCGGGGCTCGACCTGGCCTTCAGGGCCTGAAGGAGCGACACATGGCCTGGGACTTCTCGACCGAGCCGGAGTTCGAGCAGCAGCTCGCGTGGATGCGGACGTTCGTCCGCGAGGAGATCCTCCCGCTCGAGACCCTCGACCTCGACGGCCCCGCCCTCCGGGCGGCGACGGCCCCGATGCAGGAGGAGGTCAGGGCCCGCGGGCTCTGGGCCGCGCACCTGCCGCCGGAGCTGGGCGGGGGCGGGTTCGGCCAGGTCAAGCTGGGCCTGATGCACGAGATCCTCGGGCAGTGCGTGTACGCGCCGTCGGTCTTCGGCAACAACGCCCCCGACTCGGGGAACGCCGAGCTGCTGGCGCTGGGGGCGAACGAGGCGCAGAAGAAGCAGTGGATGGAGCCGCTGCTCGACGGCCGCCTACGCAGCGCGTTCTCCATGACCGAGCCGAACGCCGGCGCCGACCCGACCCTGCTCACCACCCGGGCCGAGCGCGTCGGCGACGAGTACGTGGTCAACGGGCACAAGTGGTTCACGTCGAACGGCTCGGTGGCCGACTTCCTCATCCTCATGGCCGTCACCGACCCGGACGCGGCGCCGCGGCGGCGCGCCTCGATGTTCGTCGTGCCGGTCGGCACGCCCGGGGTGGAGGTCGTGCGCGACATCCCGACCATGGAGCACCCCGAGGAGGGCACGGGCTACGCCGGCGGGCACTCCGAGGTGCTCTACCGCGACGTCCGCGTGCCGGCGGAGAACCTCATCGGGGCGGAGGGTGACGGCTTCCTGCTCGCCCAGAAGCGGCTGGGCCCCGGCCGCATCCATCACTGCATGCGCTGGCTCGGGCAGTCGCGCCGCGCCTTCGACATGCTCTGCGAGCGCGCGGTCTCGCGGCACACGCACGGGTCGCTGCTCTCGGAGAAGCAGATGGTGCAGGACTGGATCGCGACGTCGACCGCGGAGATGACCGCGGCGCGCCTGATGACGCTGCAGGCGGCCTGGAAGATGGACCAGGGCGGCACGGAGGCGGCGCTCACGGACATCGCGATGATCAAGTTCTACGGCGCCTCGGTGCTCTACAACGTCATCGATCGGGCGATCCAGGTGCACGGCTCGCTCGGCTACACCACCGACCTGCCGCTCGAGTCGATGTACCGCCACGCCCGGGCGGCGCGGATCTACGACGGCCCCGACGAGGTCCACAAGGTCACCGTCGCGCGCCGGGTGCTGCGCGACTACGAGCCCCGCGAGGTGCCCACGGAGCACGTGCCGACCCGTCGCGAGGCGGCGCGACGGAAGTTTGCCCACCTCCTGGATGCGGCGTCGGTCACCTAGCGGCGTCGACGATCCGCAGGGCGATCTCGCCGTAGCGCTCGACGAGATCGGGCACGGCGACGTCGCCCGCCGGGTCGTACCACTGCGCGATGGCGTTGCAGGCGGCGACGATCGCGCGCCGGGCGTCCTCGGGGTGGGCGCACCGGAAGTGCCCGCGCGCGACGCCGTCGTCGACGATCTCGGTCCAGAGCCGGCCCGCGGACTCCCGCAGACCGTCGAGCCGCGCCCGGTGCTCCGGGGCGAGGTTGCGCCACTCGGCGGCGGCGACGGTGCTCTCCACCCGGCGGCTCACGCGGTACTCCACGGTGGCGCGTACGAGCGCGAGCAGGCGCTCGGCGGGGTCGTCGCCGACGTCGTCGAGCGCATCCTCGCAGCGGCCGAAGTACTCGGCGGTGCTCTCCTCGATGAGCAGCACCAGCAGGTCCTGCTTGCCGGAGTGCCAGTGGTAGAGCGCCGAGAGGGACAGACCGGCCCGGCGGGCGATGTCGCGGATCGACGTGCCGTGGTACCCCTGCTCGGCGAAGCTCTCGCGTGCCGCGCGCGTGATCGCGTCCCGGCCGCCCCCGCGCGGCACCGGCGCGGCGGTGCTCATCGGGTCAGCATAGGGCGACCGCCTGGCATCCTGAACGATCGATCGATAGGTTTCCGCACCATGGCCGACGAGGTCCTGCTCGCCCACCGCGAGAGCGGTGTCCTGACCCTCACGCTGAACCGGCCCGAGCGCCGCAACGCGATCGACGGCCCGACGTGGGACGCGCTGCGCGCGGGGTTCGAGCGTGCGCGCGACGACCCGGAGACGCGGGTCGTGGTGATCACGGGCGCGGGCGGGGCGTTCTGCGCGGGCGCCGACCTGTCCGCCAAGCGGGAGGGCCATCCGCTCGACCGGATGCGTTCGATCAACGAGATCGCGCTGCTGCTGCACGAGCTGCCGAAGCCCACCGTCGCGCGCGTCGACGGCGTCGCGGTCGGGGCCGGCTGGAACCTCGCCCTCGGCTGCGACCTCGTCGTCGCCACCCCGACCTCACGCTTCTCGCAGATCTTCGCCAAGCGCGGGCTCTCGCTGGATTTCGGCGGGTCGTGGCTGCTGCCACGCCTCGTGGGGATGCAGCAGGCCAAGCGGCTCGCGCTGCTCGCCGAGATGATCGACGCCACCGAGGCCGAACGGCTCGGGCTCGTGACCTGGGTGACGCCCGCGGACGAGATCGACGCGTTCGTCGCCGACCTGACCGCCCGGCTCGCGTCCGTCGCGCCCGTGGCGGCGGCGCAGTCGAAGGCCCTGCTGCACGAGAACGCCGACCGCACGCTGCGCGAGGCCCTCGCGAGCGAGGCGCGCGCCCAGGCCGTCAACTTCGCCACCGCGGACGCGCCCGAGGCGTTCGCCGCGTTCACCGAGAAGCGCGACCCGAACTTCACCGGGGAGTGGTCGATCCGGTGACGGGGCTCTTCGACCTCACCGGCCACGTCGCCCTCGTCACCGGCGGCAACTCCGGGATCGGGCTCGGGATGGCGCGCGGGCTCGCGCGCTGCGGCGCCGACGTCTGCCTCTGGGGCACCAACGCCGAGCGCAACGCGGCGGCCGCCGACGAGCTCGCCGGGTACGGCACCCGCGTCCGGGCCGTGGTCTGCGACGTCGGCGACGAGGACTCCGTCGAGGAGTCCTTCGCCGCGACGGTGGAGCACTTCGGCCGCGTCGACTCCTGCTTCGCGAACGCCGGGGTGACCGGCTCCGGCGCGCGCTTCGTCGACACGACCCTCGAGGACTTCCGCGCCGTGACCCGCGTGAACCTCGACGGCGCGTTCCTGACGCTGCGGGCCGCCGCCCGGCACATGGTCGAGCGCGGGGGAGGCGGCGTGCTCGTCGGCACCTCGAGCGTCTCCACCGTGCACGGCGCCCCGCGGGCGGAGGCCTACGCGGCGAGCAAGGCGGGGCTCACCGCGCTGATCAAGGGCTGCGCGGTCGAGCTGGCGCGGTACGGCATCCACGCGCACTCGATCGTCGCGGGCTGGACCGAGACCCCGCTGGCCTCGCCGCGGCTGCACGACGAACGCTTCGAGCGGGCGGTCATGGCGCGGATGCCGCAGCGGCGCTGGGGCGAGCCCGACGACTTCGCGCGGCTCGCCGTCTACCTGGCCGGCGGCGTCGGCGGGTTCCACACCGGCGACGAGATCGTCGTCGACGGCGCGTACTCGATCTTCTAGGCGCGTGCTGGGCGAGGCGGGGCTGCTGCTCCTCGCGGTCGTCGGCATCTCGTTCTCCGCGCCGCTCGCGGCCGCAGCCGTCGTCCCGTCGCTGGCCATCGCGTTCTGGCGCACGGCGATGGCGTCGGCGGTCCTCGCGCCGGTGGTCGGGGCGCGCCCGGCGCGTCGACGGGTCGGGGCCCGGGACGCGCGCACCTGCGCCGTCGCGGGGGTGCTGCTCGCGGTGCACTTCGGGACGTGGGTGCCGAGCCTCGTGCTCACCTCGGTGGCCACCTCGACGGCCCTGGTCTGCACCGCGCCGCTCTGGACCGCGGTGCTGACCCGGATGCGCGGCGGGCGGGTCGCGCCGGCCGAGTGGGCGGGCGTGGCGGTGGCGCTGGTGGGTGTGCTGCTCGTCGCCGGGGTCGACCTCGCGGGCTCGCCCCGCGCCCTGCTCGGCGACGCGCTCGCCCTGCTCGGCGGGCTGGCGATGGCGGGCTACCTCCTGGTCGGCGCCGCGGCGCGGCAACGGCTCGCGACCTCGACGTACACGCTGCTCTGCTACGCCACCGCGGCGCTGGTCCTGCTCGCCGTCGTCCTCGTCGCGGGGGTGCCGCTCGCGGGGTGGCCCGCGGCCGGGTGGCTGTCGCTCGTCGCGATCACCCTCTGCGGGCAGTTCCTCGGGCACTCGCTGCTCAACCGCGCCCTGCGGACCGTGGGCGCGCCGGTCGTCGCCGTCGTCTCGCTGCTCGAGGTGCCCGGCGCGGCGTTGATCGCGGCGCTCTGGCTGGGGGAGCGGCTCGCGCCGGCCACCCTCGCCGGCCTGGTGGTGCTGCTGGGCGGGGTCTCGCTGGCGGTCCGGGGCAGCCGGCGCGCCTGAACGGGCGCTGCAACCTGGCTGCAACCCCTGCCGCGAACGCGCGTGAGCGGCTTCACTGTCCCTCACGCCACACGACCGCGGGCGGGTGTGGGCGAGTGCCCGCGGTCGGCCGTACGTCGCCCGCGTGGAGGTAGCAGTGACCCAGACGGTCGAGAGTGGCCGCACCCAGGCCGGCACCCGCGTCGATGCCTGGCTGACCCAGTTCACCGAGGCGCTCAACGCCGGGGACGCCGAACGCGCCGCGTCGCTGTTCGCCGACGAGTCCTACTGGCGCGACCTCGTGTCGTTCACCTGGAACCTGGTCACCGTCGAGGGCCCCGCCGGGGTGTCCGAGCTGGTGTCCGCGGACGCCGCCCGGCAGGTCGCCCCGGTGAGCTTCGAGGTCTCCGGGGAAGCGAGCGAGGCCGGCCAAGAGGAGGGCGAGGGCGGCGTCACCGAGGCCTGGCTGAAGTTCGAGACCGCGGTCGGCCGCGGCACCGGGCACCTGCGGCTGAACGCCGACGACAAGGCCTGGACGTTCCTCACCACCCTCGACGAGATCAAGGGCCACGAGGAGCCGGCGAGCCCGAACGCCGACCGGCCGTTCGGCACCGAGCACGGCGCCAACCCCGACCGCGTCACCTGGGCCGAGCAGCGCGAGGCCGAGGCCGCCGAGCTCGGCTACACCCGTCAGCCCGAGGTCGTCGTCCTCGGCGGCGGCCAGGGCGGCATCGCCCTCGGTGCGCGGCTGCGCCAGCTCGGCGTCGAGACGATCATCGTCGAGCGCAACGAGAAGCCCGGCGATTCCTGGCGCAAGCGCTACAAGAGCCTCGCCCTGCACGACCCGGTCTGGTACGACCACCTGCCCTACCTGAAGTTCCCGGACAACTGGCCGGTCTTCTCGCCGAAGGACAAGATCGGCGACTGGCTCGAGATGTACGCCAAGGTCATGGAGCTCAACTACTGGGGCTCCACGACCGCGCAGAGCGCCACGTACGACGAGACGTCCGGCCAGTGGAACGTCGTCGTCGACCGCGCCGGCGAGCAGGTGACGCTCAAGCCGCGCCAGCTCGTCTTCGCCCTCGGCGTCTCGGGCAAGCCGAACGTCCCGTCCGTCCCGGGTGAGGACGTCTTCCAGGGCGAGATCCAGCACTCGTCGCAGCATCCCGGCCCGGACGCCTACAAGGGCAAGAAGGTCGTGGTCATCGGGTCGAACAACTCGGCCTTCGACATCTGCGGCTCGCTGTGGGAGGTCGGCGCGGACGTCACGATGGTGCAGCGCAGCTCCACGCACATCATCCGGTCCGAGACGCTCATGACCTACGCCCTCGGGGACCTGTACTCCGAGGAGGCCGTGCGCAACGGCGTCGACACCTACACGGCGGACATGATCTTCGCGTCGCTGCCGTACCGGATCATGCACAACTTCCAGAAGCCGGCGTACGACAAGGCCCGCGAGGTCGACGCCGACTTCTACCGGCGCCTCGAGGAGGCGGGCTTCGACCTCGACTTCGGCGACGACGACTCCGGCCTGTTCATGAAGTACCTGCGCCGCGGCTCGGGCTACTACATCGACGTGGGCGCCGCGGAGCTCGTGGCCGACGGCAAGGTCAAGCTCGCCAAGGGCCAGATCACCGAGCTGACCGAGAAGGAGGTCGTGCTCGACGACGGCACCCGTCTCGAGGCCGACCTCCTCGTCTGGGCCACCGGCTACCGGTCCATGAACGGCCTGGCCGCCGACATCATCGGCCAGGACGTGGCCGACAAGGTCGGCAAGGTGTGGGGCCTGGGCTCGGACACCACCAAGGACCCCGGTCCCTGGGAGGGCGAGCAGCGCAACATGTGGAAGCCGACCCAGCAGGACAACCTCTGGTTCCACGGGGGCAACCTGCACCAGTCGCGCTTCTACTCGCTCTACCTCGCGCTGCAGCTCAAGGCCCGGGCCGTCGGCATCCCGACCCCGGTGCACCAGCTCCAGGAGTCGCACCACACGTCGTGAGGTGCCTTCGGCACGTGAGCAGTTCAGAGTGCTCCAGCACTCTGAACTGCTCACGTGCGCGGAGCGCACCTCAGGTGCGGGCGGGCTCGGGGGACGGGTCGAGGACGACGTCGCCGCGGGAGGTCAGCCCGTCGGTGAGCACGATCTGCTGCGCGGTCGGGGCACGACCCGCGGCCCCGGCGACGAGCAGGTGGTCGCCGGGCCTCGCGCGCAACGTGTAGCCGCCGGCGTCGTCGGTGACCGCCCGGCCCGCCTCGCGCCCTGCCGTGTCGACGAGGGTCAGCGTCGCCCCGGCCACGGCCCGGCCGTCGCCGTCGCGGACCGCGCCCACCAGCCCCGTGCCGACGGTTTCGGTGGGCTCGGCCGCCTCGGTGGTGGCCGTCCGTGTGGTCACGGCGCTCCGCGCGGTGGTCCGGCCGGCGGGCATGAGGAACCCGACGACGACGGCGCCGACGACGAAGATGCCCGCGGCGACCGTGAACGCCGTCGTGTATCCGTACAGCGCCGCGGCGAGCGGCGGCCCCACGAAGCCTGCGGCCGCGGTGCCGGCGATGCTCGAGAGCAGCGCGGTGCCGACCGACCCGCCGACCTGCTGCATCGTGTTCACCGAGGCCGACGCGACGCCCGCGTCGCCGGGCTCGACGCCGTAGGTGGCCGTGTTGATCGACGTCGACATCGCCGTGCCCATGCCGAGACCGATCATCAGCAGCGGGCCGAGGACGTGCGCCGCGTAGCCCGACTCCGGGGTGAGGAACGAGAACCAGAACAGCCCGCCCGCGCCGAGCAGCATCCCGACGACGACGAGGGGCTTGGGCCCGGTCCGCGGGAGCAGGATCGCCGGCACGGTGTTCGCCGCCAGCACGATGGAGGCGACCATGGGGAGGAACGCGACCCCGGTCATCAGCGGCGAGAAGCCGAAGACCTGCTGCATGACGTAGGCGAGGAACAGCGTCACGCCGAACATGCCGGTGGTGAGCACGAGGATCGTCAGGAACGACCCGCCGCGGAAGCGGTCGAGCACGACCCGCAGCGGCAGCAGCGGGGCCTTGACCCGGCGCTGGACGAGAACGAAGGCGACGAGCAGCACGAGGCCCGCGGCGAGGAAGGCGTAGACCAGCGGCGAGGTCCAGCCGTCGGTCTCGGCGCTCGCGAAGCCGTAGACCACGCTGAACAGCCCGGCCGAGGCCAGCACCGTGCCCACGACGTCGAGGTGCGGCCGGTGCTCGACCGGCTGCGCCGGGAGCAGCAGCGAGGCGCCGACGAAGGCGACCGCCGCGAACACCGCGTTGACGTACATGCACCAGCGCCAGTCGACGTACTGGGTCAGCGCGCCGCCCAGCAGCAGCCCGATCGCGGCGCCGGAGCCGGCGAGGGCGGCGAACACCCCGAAGGCGCGCGCCCGCTCCCGTCCCTCGGTGAACGTCGTCGTCAGCAGCGAGAGGGCGGCCGGGGCGAGCAGCGCCCCGAACACGCCCTGCAGGGCGCGCGCCGCCACCAGCAGTTCGAAGCCGGGCGCGAGCCCGCCGAGGATCGACGCCACGGCGAAGCCGACCAGGCCGACGAGGAAGGCGCGCTTGCGGCCGAAGAGGTCCGAGAGGCGGCCGCCCAGCAGGAGCAGGCTGCCGAACGCCAGCGCGTACGCGGTGATGATCCACTGGCGCTGCGCGTCGTCGAAGCCGAGGTCGGCCTGCGCCGAGGGCAGGGCGATGTTCACGATCGAGTTGTCGAGGATGACCATCAGCTGGGCGATCCCGATCACGGCGAGGATCAGCCAGCGTCGCCGGGCGGGTGGTGCTTCGGGGGTGCTCACGTGGCGTACGACCGTTCTGGGCGATTCTTGGGAGGTTCGACCGAGTCGGGAACGGCGATGTCCCTGGCTGCCGACGCTGTGGAGTCGAGCGCGGGCGGGCTCCCGTCGATTCCCGCGAGGACGTGTGAATCGATCGGCGGTTCGTGGGGCAGGCTGGCGGCATGGAGTTCACGAAGCTCGGCATGACCGGTGTCGACGTGTCGAGGATCTGCCTGGGGTGCATGAGCTACGGCGTCCCCGACCGCGGCACCCACCCGTGGTCCCTCGACGAGGACACGTCGAAACCCTTCTTCCGCCAGGCCCTCGACGCCGGGATCAACTTCTTCGACACCGCGGACGCCTACTCCGACGGCACGAGCGAGGAGATCACCGGCCGCGCGTTGCGGGAGATGGCCGACCGCGACGAGATCGTCGTCGCCACCAAGGTCTTCATGCCGATGCGCCGGGGCCCGAACGGCGGGGGTCTCTCGCGCAAGGCGATCATGACCGGGATCGACGCCTCGCTGCGGCGCCTCGGCATGGACTACGTGGACCTCTACCAGATTCATCGCTGGGACTACGGCACGCCGATCGAGGAGACGCTCGAGGCGCTGCACGACGTCGTGAAGGCGGGCAAGGCCCGCTACATCGGGGCGTCCTCGATGTGGGCCTGGCAGTTCGCGAAGGCGCTGCACCTGCAGGACGTCAACGGCTGGAGCCGCTTCGTCACGATGCAGGACCACTACAACCTGCTCTACCGCGAGGAGGAGCGGGAGATGCTCCCGCTGTGCGGCGACGAGGGCGTCGGCGCCATCCCGTGGAGCCCGCTCGCGCGCGGCCGGCTCACCCGCGACTGGGACGACTCGACCGGCCGGCAGGAGACCGACGAGGTCGGCAAGTCGCTCTACCGGGACACCGACCGGCACATCGTCGAGGCCGTCGCCGAGATCGCCGAGAAGCGCGGCGTCTCCCGCGCCCAGGTGGCGCTCGCGTGGGTGCTGAACAACCCCGTGGTCGACGCCCCGATCATCGGTGCGACGAAGGAGCACCACCTCGCCGACGCCGTCGCCGCCGTCGACCTGCGTCTCGACGACGACGAGGTCCGCGCGCTCGAGGAGCGCTACGAGCCCCGTGGGGTCGCCGGGCACCGTTAGGTCACCGGGACGGCGATCAGCTCCCCGCCAGTGCTGCCCGCATATCGGTCTTCAGGATCTTGCCGACGGTGGAGCGCGGCAGGGCGTCCCAGAACTCGATCTGCTTGGGCGCCTTCACGCTCCCGATGCGCGCCTTGACGAACGCGACGAGGTCGTCGCCGGAGACCGAGCGCTCCGGCACGAGCTCGACCACCGCCGCCACCCGCTCGCCCCACTTCTCGTCCGGCAGCCCGATCACCGCGCAGTCGCGGACGGCCTCGTGCGCCATGAGGGCCTGCTCGACCTCGGCGGAGTACACGTTGAACCCGCCGGTGATGACCATGTCCTTCGCCCGGTCGACGATGAACAGGTAGCCGTCGTCGTCGAGGTAGCCGATGTCGCCGGTGTGGTGCCAGCCGTGCGCCGAGACCTCCGCGGTGGCCTCGGGGTTCTTGTAGTAGCCGGCCATCACCAGCGACCCGCGCACGACGATCTCGCCACGCTCGCCGGCCGGCAGCAGCGCACCGGCGTCCGACATGATCCCCACCGTCACCAGCGGCGACGGCCTGCCCGCGGACGCGAGGCGGGAGCGCGCGACGGAGCCGTCCCGGTTGCGGTGCTGGGCGGGCGACATCGTCGAGACCATCATCGGCGCCTCGGACTGCCCGAAGAGCTGCGCCATCGGCCCGATCCGCTCGAGCGCCTCCTCCAGGCGCGCCACCGACATCGGCGCGGCGCCGTACCAGAAGCAGCGCAGCGAGCGCAGGTCCGTCCGGTCCAGGTCGGGGTGCCCCAGCACCATGTAGATCAACGTCGGCGGCAGGAACGTGTGCGTGACGTGGTGGCGCTCGACGAGGGCGAGGAACCGCCCGACGTCGGGCTTGGCCATCACGACGATCTCACCGCCGAGGGCCATCACCGGGAAACAGAGCACGCCCGCGGCGTGGGTGAGCGGGGCGAGCGCGAGGTAGACCGGGCGCCCCTCGAACGGATAGCTCATCAGCGTGATCGCCGACATCGCCTCGAGGTTGCGGTCGGTGAGCATCACGCCCTTCGGCCGCCCGGTGGTCCCGCCGGTGCCGACGAGGGCGACGACCTCGTCGGGCGGCTCGGCCTCGACGGACGGGTCGCCGTCGGCGGAGGCCAGCCAGTCGGCGAAGGACGGAGCCCCGGACCGTGGTCCGTCGAGGCAGACCACCGTCCCCAGCTGCGGGAGCGCCGGAGCGATGGACTCGACGAGCTCGCCGAACCCGCTCTGGAAGATCAGGGCGGCGCAGTCGAACAGGGCCAGCAGCTCGCGGTTCTCGTCGCCTGCGTTGCGCGGGTTGATCGGGCACCAGACGGCGCCGGCGCGGGCGATGCCGAAGACGCAGGCGAACGCGACGGGATCGTTGGCCGAGAGGATGCCGACCTTGTCTCCGGGCCGGACGCCCGAGCGCCGCAGGGCCCGGGCCACGCGGTGGCTCAGGTCGACGACGTCGCCGTAGGACAGCGACGTGCCGTCGAGGGTCAGGCAGGGGGCGTCCGGCCCGAGCGACGCCCCCTTGTCCAACCAGGACGTCAGGGCCACTACATGCCCATCCCGCCGTCGACCGGCAGGCCGACGCCGTTGACGAACCGGGACGCGTCCGACGCGAGGAAGACCGCGGCGTCGGCGATGTCGGACACCTCGGCGAGGCGCCCGGACGGGGTGAGCTCGACGACCGCGCCGACGGCGGCGTCGGGGCTCTCGAAGAGGCCGAGGGCGGAGGTCTCGACCGCGAGCTTCACACCCATGTCGGTGGGCACCAGGCCGGGGTAGAGGCCGTTGACGCGCACGCCGTAGCCGAGCTTGCCCGACTCCATCGCGGCGACGCGGGTGAGCCGGTCGACGCCGGACTTGGTGGCCGAGTAGCCCGCGATCGCCGGGAAGGCGATGGTCGCGGCCACCGACGAGATGTTGATGACCGACCCGCCGTGCCCGGCCGCGCCGCCGGGGCGCATGGCGCGGAAGGCGTGCTTGAGCCCGAGCATCGTGCCCAGGACGTTGATCTCGAGCATGCGACGGACGTCGTCGGGCTCGGTGTCGACGAGCAGCGAGGTGATCTCGATGCCGGCGTTGTTGACCACGACGTCGAGCCCGCCGAGCGCCGTGACGGTGTGCGCGACGGCCGCTTCCCACTGCGCGTCGTCGGTGACGTCGAGCTCGACGAAGCGCGCGCCCGGGATCTCGGCCGCGGCCTGCTCGCCGACGTCCTTGAGCACGTCCGCGAGCATCACCGAGGCGCCGGCCGCCGCCATCGCCGTCGCCATCCCGGCCCCGAGCCCGCGGGCGCCGCCCGTGATCAGCACTCTCCGGCCGGCGAGCTGGTCACTCATCCGCTGTCCCCTCGTCGTGAGCCGCTCGTGCGACGCAGATCACAACGTAGGGAGGTCCGTACCGCGGGGACAAGGTCCATGGTCACGCCCCGCGCGGCGCCGCCCCCGACGCGACCTTCTTGCGCAGCTCGCCGACCTCGGTGGCCGTGAAGCCGTGCGCGCCGAGCCACTCCCGCACGGTCTCGCCGTCGGGGTGGCGGGTGGGGACGACGTTGTAGACGTAGTTGAGCTGCCGGGACGCGGCCTCGCGCTCGAGGTTCTCCAGGACGAAGGCCCCGACGCCGGTGCCGCGCGCCGCAGGCGCGGCCACGACCAGGATCTCGGCGTCGCCCCAGGTGTCGTCGAGGCGCCCGTAGCCGATGGCCGCGCCGGCGTCGTCCTCCACGCGCCACCACGTGTCACCGAGGTGCTGGCCCACCTCGGGGTAGCCGAGCCCGAAGAGCGTCGGCGGCAGGTCGCCCAACGCCGCGGCCTTGCCCTGGTCCCAGCGGGGTTCCTGCTCGGCGATCCACTGCCACGTCATCCGGTCCTCCAACGTTCTACAGCTCTATGCACTGGCGTCGAATTCTCGTAGAGTGTGGTCCGCACGACAAGGGAGGACCACCACCGTGACCGTTCTCGAGGACGCTCCGGCCGCCCCGCAGGCTGCCGGTGCCGACGCCCCGCCGCAGGTCGACTTCGACACCGACCCCACGCGCTACCGCCACTGGCGGTACGAGGTCGAGGGTGAGACCGCCTGGGTCTACCTCGACGTCGCCGAGGACGGCGGGCTGGTGCCCGGCTACGAGCTCAAGCTGAACTCGTACGACCTGGGCGTCGACATCGAGCTCTACGACCTCACCCAGCGGCTGCGCTTCTCCCACCCCGAGGTGCGCAGCGTGGTGCTCACCAGCGGCAAGGAGTCGAACTTCTGCGCCGGGGCGAACATCCGGATGCTCGCCCAGTCGAGCCACTCCTGGAAGGTGAACTTCTGCAAGTTCACCAACGAGACGCGCAACGGCATCGAGGACATGAGCGCGCACTCGGGCCAGACCTGGGTCGCCGCGCTCAACGGCACCGCGGCGGGCGGCGGCTACGAGATGGCCCTCGCCTGCGAGACGATCTTGCTGGTCAACGACCGGTCCAGCGCCGTCGCGCTGCCCGAGGTGCCGCTGCTCGGCGTGCTGCCCGGCACCGGCGGCCTCACCCGCGTCACCGACAAGCGCCACGTCCGCAAGGACCGCGCCGACATCTTCGCCACCAAGTCCGAGGGCTTCCAGGGGCCCAAGGCCGTCGACTGGAAGCTCGTCGACGAAACGGTCTCGCGCAAGCAGTGGGACGCCACGGTGCGCGAGCGCGCGGCGGAGGCCGCGGCGGGCTCGCACCGCCCCGTCGATGGTCACGGCATCAGCCTGCCGCCCCTGGCGCGCGAGGTCACCGAGGACTCCATCCGCTACCCCAACGTGCGCTGCGACATCGACCGCGGTGCGCGCACCGCGACGATCACGGTGCTCGGCCCCGAGCCCCACGCGGTGCCCGAATCGCTCGATCGCATCCACGCCCTCGGCGCCGACTTCTGGCCGCTGGCGATGACCCGCGAGCTCGACGACCTGATCCTGCGGCTGCGCACCAACGAGCTCGAGATCGGCACCTGGCTGGTGAAGACACAGGGCTCGATCGAGGGCGCGCTCGCGTTCGAGCGGGTCATCTCCGAGCACTCCGGCTCCGACTGGCTCGTCAACGAGATCCGCCACTACTTCAAGCGGACGCTCAAGCGCCTCGACGTCACGAGCCGCACGCTGATCGCGCTGATCGAGCCCGGCAGCTGCTTCGCCGGCGCCCTGCTCGAGCTGGCCCTCGCGTGCGACCGGCAGTACATGCTCGAGGGCACGTTCGAGGACCACGACGAGGAGCAGGACCCGGCCCAGCTCGTCCTCACCGACTCGAACTTCGGCGCGTTCCCGATGGGCAACGGGCTGACCCGCCTGCAGTCCCGCTTCTACGGCGATGACGAGACGCTCGCGGCGCTCGAGTCCGGCTCGCGCTTCACCGGCGCGCAGGCCGAGGAGGCCGGCCTGGTCACCGACGCCCCCGACGACATCGACTACGAGGACGAGATTCGCATCCTCCTCGAGGAGCGCGCCTCCCTGAGCCCGGACGCCCTGACCGGCATGGAGGCGAACCACCGTTTCGTCGGCCCGGAGACGATGGAGACGCGGATCTTCGGCCGCCTGACCGCCTGGCAGAACTGGATCTTCATCCGCCCCAACGCCTCGGGACCGGAGGGCGCGCTGCGCCGCTACGGCACGGGACGCAAGGCCGACTTCGACCAGAAGCGAGTGTGACCACACGATGACCTCTGCACGCCCGAAGATCGACTTCGACGCGAAGATCCCGAACAACGTCGACCTCGCGTCCGACCGCAAGCTCCAGCGCGCCCTCGAGCGCTGGCAGCCGAACTTCCTCGACTGGTGGGGCGACATGGGCCCGGCCGTCGACACCAAGGACGTCTACCTGCGCACGGCGGTCGACGTCGGCCGCGAGGGCTGGGCGCACTTCGACCACGTCCCGATGAACGAGTACCGCTGGGGCGTCTTCCTCTCCGAGCACGACCCGGACCGCAAGATCGCCTTCGGCGAGCACAAGGGCGAGCCGGTCTGGCAGGAGGTGCCCGGTGAGTACCGCGCCGACCTGCAGCGCCTGATCGTCATCCAGGGCGACACCGAGCCCGCCTCGGTCGAGCAGCAGCGCTTCCTCGGGGCCACCGCGCCGTCGCTCTACGACATGCGCAACCTGTTCCAGGTCAACGTCGAGGAGGGCCGTCACCTCTGGGCGATGGTCTACCTGCTGCACGCCTACTTCGGCCGGGCCGGGCGCGAGGAGGCCGACCAGCTGCTGGCCCGCAACTCCGGCTCGGACGACTCGCCGCGCATCCTCGGGGCCTTCAACGAGGAGACCCCCGACTGGCTGTCGTTCTTCATGTTCACGTACTTCACCGACCGGGACGGCAAGTACCAGCTCGGGACGCTGAAGGAGTCGGGCTTCGACCCGCTCTCGCGCACCTGCGAGTTCATGCTCAAGGAGGAGGCCCACCACATGTTCGTGGGCACCACCGGCATCGACCGCGTCGTGACCCGCACCGCGCAGCTGATGAACGAGCACGACTCCGAGGAGGTCGCCGGGGCCGGCGGCATCCCGCTGGACATGATCCAGAAGTACATCAACTTCCATTACACGGTCTCGCTGGACCTCTTCGGCAACGAGTCGTCCACCAACGCCGCGAACTACTTCACCGCCGGCATCAAGGGCCGCTGGCAGGAGGAGCGCCGCAAGGACGACCACCTGCTCACCGACGACGCCGGCGCCGTGGACGCCGTGCGCGACGGGCAGATCACCAGCACCGAGGTGCCGGCGCTGCTGGCCCTGAACCAGGACCTGCGCAGCGAGTACATGAGCGACTGCCGCGGCGGGCTCAAGCGCTGGAACCGCATCCTCGAGAAGCACGGGATCGACGCGCGGCTGTCCCTGCCGCACGTCGGCTTCAACCGGCAGGTCGGTGCGTTCGCCGGCAGCCACATCACCCCCGAGGGCAAGATGATCTCGGCGGCGGACTGGAAGGCCCAGGAGTCGAAGTGGCTGCCCACCGACGTGGACAAGACCCACGTGCGCGGGCTCATGCACCCCGTCCTCGAGCCGGGGAAGATCGCCGGCTGGATCGCCCCGCCGTCCAACGGGATCAACGACAAGCCCATGGACTTCGAGTACGTGCACTTCAACTGAGCGTCACCCCGCCCGGGGCGAGCTGGGGCCTTTCCTGACGTTGAGTGCCAGCGTGGCCCCCACGCTTGCACTGGACGTCAGGAAAGCCACATCCTCGCCGTCACCACCCGTCACGCCGACCACCACGGAGCTGGCGCCCATGTCGGAGTCGTTCAACGCCACGGACTACCTCGTCGGTCGTCGCCTGGCGGCCGGTGAGGGCGACCGGGTGGCGGTGCGGGCGCCCTCGCGCACGCTGACCTACGCCGAGCTGGACGCCGAGGTCGGGCGCGTCGCGGCGGGGCTGGCGGCGCTGGGCGTCCAGCCCGAGCAGCGGGTCGTCATGTGCATGGTCGACGAGGTCGAGCTGTTCAGCGGCATCCTCGCGACGATGCGGCTCGGCGCGGTGGCCGTGCCGGTGTCGACGATGCTGCGCGGCCCCGAGCTCTCGGTGCTCGTGGCCGACTCGCGCAGCCGGCTCGTGCTGTGCTCCGCGACCTTCGCCGACGTCACCCGCGCCGCCGTGCTCGCGGCGCGCGAGCGGGGCGGTGACGTCGGAGAGGTCGTCGTCACCGGCGACGACCCGTCCGGCTTCGGCCCCGAGGTGGGCGCGCGCACGTGGGCCGAGATGCTCGCCGCCGGCGAGGCGCTGGGCGGCACTCCGCCGGCGTACGACACGTGGGACGAATCCCAGGCGCTGTGGCTCTACACCTCGGGCACCACCGGCAAGCCCAAGGCCGCGATGCACCGCCACGCCGACATCCGCACGGTGTGCGAGACCTACGGCCAGCAGGTCCTCGGCATCCGCCCCGACGACCTCTGCCTGTCGGTGGCCAAGCTGTTCTTCGCCTACGGCATCGGGAACTCGATGTTCTTCCCGCTGTCGGTGGGCGCGGCCGTCGTGCTCGAGCCGTCGCGGCCGACCCCGGCGCTGCTCGCCGAGCTCGCCGCCCGCCACCGGGTGACGATGTTCTTCGGCACCCCGAGCTCCTACGGCCCGCTGCTGGCCGCCGCCGAGTCCGGGCAGATCGACGCCGCGGCCTTCGCGACTGTGCGCCGGGGCGCGTCCGCGGGCGAGGCGCTGCCCGCCCGGATGGTGAACGGGATGCGCTCGGTGTTCGGCGTCGAGGTGCTCGACGGCATCGGGTCCACCGAGGCGCTGCACATCTACCTGTCGAACCGGCCCGGCGAGGTCGTGCCCGGCACGTCGGGCGTGCCCGTCCCCGGCTACGACGTCGAGATCCGCGGTACCGACGGACGGACCGTCCCCGACGGCGAGACCGGGACGCTCTACGTGCGCGGCGACTCGATCTGCACCGGCTACTGGTGCCGCACCGCCACCAACCGCCTCATGTTCGAGGGGGAGTGGCTGCGCACCGGCGACACCTACATCCGCAACGCCGACGGCACCTACACCTGCCTCGGGCGCACCGACGACGTGCTCAAGGTCGGCGGCATCTGGGTCACGCCGGCCGAGGTCGAGGAGCGCCTGGTCGCGCACCCGAGCGTGGCCGAGGTCGTGGTGGTCGCGGTGTCGGACGACGACGGCCTCGACGTCCCGGTGGCGTGCGTGGTCCCGCGCGAGGGCCACACCGTCGACCCCGAGGCGCTGGTGGCCTGGTGCCGCGAGGGCCTGGCGTCGTTCAAGCGCCCGCGCCACGTCATCGCCATCGACGAGGTCCCGCGCACCGCCACCGGCAAGGTCCAGCGCTTCCGGCTGCGCGAGCTCGCCTCCGAGCGCGTCGGCGAGGGCCGCGCCCTGCAGGCGGCGCTGTGATGGCCGGCGACCGCAGCGACCGGACCGACCCGCTCGCGACGGCCGACCAGCCGCCGACCGAGGGCGAGCCCGCCTACCGCCCGAGGATCGAGCCGGGTGGCGACGTCCCGGGCGCGGTGCAGGGCTCGGACCACGAGGAACCGATCGACGGGCCGGAGCCCGAGCCGGAGTAGCTCTCCGTGCGCTCGCACGGGCCGCGCATCGTCAGGTCGTTCCCGGGGTCTCCTCGGGTTCGTCGTCCAGGGCGTGCCACACGACCCCGGCCGAGACGGCGTCCGGCGCCGACAGGACGCCGTGGACGCGGGCGACCTGCGCGACGAGCCACTCCGGCTCGCACTCGTGGACGACCGCCTCCTCGCGCAGGACCGCCGTGACGAGGTCGGCGACGCCGCTCACCCGCCGACGGCACAGCGACCTCGCGAGCACGCGGGCCGTGTGCGCCACGAGGGCGAGCTCCTCGGGCCGCGCGTCGGTGATCGTGATGCGGTCGGGGTCGCGGAGGACGGGCCGCGTGAGCGCGCTCCAGGCCCGCAGCGCCAGGCCGCCCGCCAGGGGGTCGGGCGGGGTCGCGCCGTCGGCCTCCGCCTCGCGCAGGGCGAGCAGCAGTCCCGATATCTGCCCGAGTGCCCGGACCCACTCGCGACGCGTGCCGGGCGGCGCGGAGGTGTGGTCGGCCGCGTCGTCGTCGGCGGCAGGGCGCGGGTGCGGAACCGCAGCCTCCCGGTGCTGGACCGCCTGATCGTCGTCCCCCATCGATGCCCCCCATGCCCGAACGGCCCACAGCGGGGTCGTCGTCGTCGGACGGTAGAGGGGTCCACTCGCTCTCTGCATCGGGGAAAGCCCTCGCATGTGCGGCAGATTGGCGGGCGCTCTCGGATCATCACCCTTTCAGTCCTGAGGTCGGTCACACAGCGTGTCTATTCTGCGGGAGTCGTCGGATTCCTCGTGGTGCTGGCGATGGTCGGCAGCGTGCTCGTCGTGGGCCTGCTCTACCTGGCGCTGTGCTGGGTCGTCGCCGCGTTCGCCCGCGCGCGCGTCCGGAGCCGCACCGCCGCGCTCGGGAGCTGGGCGGAGCAGCACGGGTGGACCTACCGGATCCGCGCCTGGGTCCTGCGCGGGCATCCGTGGGTCGACCACACCGCCGAGTCGGCCGGGGTCGACGGCGACCCGCTGGCCGAGCACGTCCTGGAGGCCGAGCGGGACGGCCTCCCGGTGCTCCTCACCGAGCGGCGCCACCCGGCGCCCGACAGCGAGAGCAGCGGGTGGACCGACGTGCGGGGCTCCGTGCATCTGCCCCTGACGTGCACGCCCGTCGTCATCAACCCCGGCGTGCGGCGTCCCGAGCGGCGCGTGCACCTGCTCGACGACGACCTCGACGCCCGCGTCTGGGTGGAGGCCGACGACCCCGTCGCGGCCGACGAGCTCCTGCTCGGCGCCCACGACCTCCTGCGCACGGCCACGCTGCCGCCGGCATGGCGGGTCACGATCGACCGCTCCGGTCCGTGCGTGTCGTGGACCGGCGAGCTCACCGGTCACGCGGCGGCGAGGGCCGCCGACCTGCTCGTGGGCCTGGCCGAGGCCCTGCCCGACGACGCGCTCAGAGCGCCGGCGCGAGCTCGGGGTACCAGGCGCTGACCGTGAGGTCGAGCTCGGCCAGGTCGGGGTGCCGGAAGAGCAGGAACTCGTCGGGACTCAGGCGCTGCGGTCGGCGTCCGCCGGTGGGGCATTCGTCCTCGTGGCGGATCGGGTAGAGCTTCCAGACCCGCACGGACTCGCAGTAGTGGCACTCGCCAGTGATCATCGGGGACTCCGGGCACGTCGCGCGATCTCGGGGGAACGGCCCCCGCGCGTCGACGCTGAGCGCGGGACCGCCCGCGAGTGTGGTGCCCGCCCGTACGTTCCCGACCCCGTTCCGTGACCGCGCCCACGGTGTGACGCGCGCCCACCCACGTGCGTGATCTTCTGAGCTATAGCTCAGAAGATCACGCACGTAGGGGTCAGCCGTCCAGCTCCGCCAGCGCGGTCTCGGCCTGCACGATGATCGCCTCGGGGCCCGTGACCTCGTCCGGGTCGGCGTCGGCGCCCATGTCGCCCGCGCGGTAGCGGGTCCAGACCCCGGCGTGGATGCACGCGGCCCGCCAGCGCGCGAAGGCCAGGTAGTAGGCGATGTCGACGTCCGCGGTGCCCGTCGCCGCGGTGTAGCGCTCGATGAGCTCGCCGCGGGTGGGGTAGCCGCCGGCCGGGGTCGGGCTCGGCAGGGCCTCGGGCACCGTGTCGCCCGGCTCGCTCCACGACACGAGCAGGTGCCCGAGGTCGCAGAGCGGGTCGCCGATCGTCGCCAGCTCCCAGTCGAAGACGGCGACGGCCTGCCCCTCGGGGGAGTAGGCGATGTTGCCGGGCCGGTAGTCGCCGTGGACGATCCCGATCGCGCCCTCGGGGACGCGCGCGGCGAGGGCGTCGTGGGCAGCGTCGAGGGCGGAGAGGTCCTCCATCGCCGACGAGTGCGCCTGGCGGTGCCAGCGCTTGAGCTGGCGTGCGACGAAGTTGCCGGGCCGGGACAGGTCGTCGAGCCCCACCTCGCCGGGCTCCACCGCGTGCAGGGCGGCGAGGACGTCGATCGTCGAGGTGCCGACGACCGCGCGCGCCTCCTGCGGCACCTTCTCGCCGGACTCGGTGTCGTTGAGGACCTTCCCGGACGCGAAGTCCATGACGTAGAGGTCGGCGCCCCAGACGTCGTGGTCGTCGCAGAACGCGCGCGGCGTCGGGACGGGGACGTCGGTCGGGTTGAGCGCGGAGAGGAACCGCCACTCCCGGCTCATGTCGTGGGCCGTCTCGAGCACCCCGCCCAGCGGCGGCCGCCGCAGCGCCCAGGCGTGCCCGGCCTCGTCGGTGACGCGGTAGGTCAGGTTGGAGCGCCCGCCGGTGATGCGGGTGAAGTCGAGCGCGCCCTCGATCTCGTCGATGTGGTCGCGGAACCAGCGCACGACGACGTCGGGGACCTCCTCGGCGCTCACGACGCACCGCCCGGGCGCAGCACGATCTTGCCGACCTGGGTGTTGGACTCGAGGTGACGGTGCGCGTCGACCACCTGGTCGAGGCCGTCGAACACGCGGTCCACCTGCGGGGAGAAGGAGCCGTCGCGCAGGCCGGCGCCGACGAAGGCGCCGGCGCGGCGGAGCCGCTCGGGATCGTGGGTCATCGCGAACAACGTATAGGTCCGCATCCACAGATCGGGCAGCGTCTCGGCCGGGAACGGCGTCGGCTGCCCCGAGAGCAGGCCGTGGATCGTGAGGATGCCGCCCGCCGCGGTCGCCCGGGCCAGGTCGGCGACGGCGGGACCGGCGACGGCGTCGAAGACGTGCTCGCAGCCCCGGCCGTCGGTGATCTCCAGGACGCGGTTGACGAGGTCCTCCTCGCCGGTGGCGACGACGTGCGCGGCGCCGGCGTCGCGCAACTGTCCCGCCTTCGAGCTCGACCGGCTCGTGGCGATCGGGACCGCGCCGACGCGGTTCGCCACCGCGATCGCCGCGAGCCCCACGCTCGACGTCGCGGCGGTGATCAGGACGTGGTCGCCGGCCCGGAGCCCGCCCGTCTCGACCAGCCCGCCGTACCCGACCAGGAACGGCATCCACACCGCGGCGCCGTCGACCCAGCTCGTCGCCTCCGGCAGCGGCACGAGGGCGCGGGCGGGGACGACGGCGCGGTCGGCGTAGACGCCGTAGTCGTTCATCGAGAACGCCGGCACGACGCTGATCCGGTCACCCACCGACCAGCGCGTGACGCCCTCGCCGAGCGCCGCGACCGTGCCCGAGCACTCGTAGCCGAGGCGGGCCGGCAGCTGTGTGACCTCGATGTACTCGCCGCGCCGGAACATCGACTCGGCCCGGTTGAGGCCGATCGCGGCGACGTCGACGGCCACCTCGCCGGGCCCCGGGGCCGGGTCCGGTTCCTCCTCGATCCGCAGCACGTCGGGGTCGCCGAGCTCGGAGAACCGCACCGTCCTCGTCATGACCGCAGAGCTTGCCGCCTCGACGATCACGACGCACGGTCTGTCGCTCCGCCCGCCACGGGTCTACCCTGACTCGTGACCGAATGTGAATTCCGGTCATGAGTCACGAGGAGGTCCCGCGTGAGCCGGGTGGCACGGATGCTGGACGCGGCGGGGGAGCTCCTGCTCGCCCACGGCTACCGCCGGGTGACGATCGAGGACGTCGCCCGTCGCGCCGGCGTCGGCAAAGGCACCGTGTACCTGCACTTCGCGAGCAAGCTCGACCTGTTCGCGGGGGTCCTCGTCCGTGACTCGATCGGCACGACGCGCGACCTGCTGGCCGCGCTGCACGACGACCCGCGCGAGGCCGCCCTCGACGCGACCCTGCGCTCGACGTTCCTCGCCGTGCACCGCCGGCCCCTGAGCCGGGCGCTGCACACTGGTGACGTCGAGATCCTGGGCGCGGTCGTGACGGACACCAAGGCGGGCCTGGAGGTCGTCACCGACAAGACGGAGTTCGCCGCCGAGCACTTCGCGATGCTCCACCGCCACGGCCTGCTCGCCGACGACCCCGCGACGACGCCGGACCTGACCTACCGGCTGCGCGCCGCGGTGCTCGGCTTCTTCCTCGACGACCTCGTGCCCACCGACGGGATGGGTCTCGTGGCCCGGGCCGACGCCCTGGCCACCCTCGTCCGGGCGGGCTTCGCCCCGCCGGGCGAGCCCGACCCGGCCGCGCTCGCCGCAGCCAGGCCCGAGCTCGCCGCGCTCTACGAGCGCACCATCCACCATCTCACCGCGGCCCTCCCGGAGGAGCCATGACCACGAACACCGTTCTCGACCTGCCACCCGACCTGCCTCCTGACACTGCCGACCTGCCCGTCCTGCTCGACTGGCTCGCCGCCCGCCGTGACGACGCCCCCGTCTGGCGCGACCGCTACGGGCTGCACCACGTCTTCCGGCACGCGGACGTCGAGGCCGTCCTGCACGACGTCGCCACCTTCAGCTCCGACTTCTCGGCGGTCATGCCGGGCTCCGAGGCGATGACCAAGGGGATGCTGACGCGGCTCGACCCGCCGGAGCACAAGGCCCTGCGGCACCTCGTCAGCGCCGCGTTCACGCCCCGTCGCGTCGCGGCGCTCGAGCCGAGGATCCGGGAGCTGACGCGCTCGATGCTCGACGGTGCAGGCGCGTCGTTCGACCTCGTCGACACGCTCGCCTTCCCGCTGCCGGTCACGGTGATCGCCGAGATGCTCGGGCTGCCCGCCTCGGACCGGCCCCGCTTCCGCGGGTGGGCCGAGGGGCTGTTCTCGATGCAGGTCGACGACCCGAAGGAGGCGGTCGTCGACCCGAAGGTCCGCGACGCGATGGGCGAGATCACCTCCTACCTCGGCGACTGGTGCCGGGCACGACGCGCGGACCCCACCGACGACCTGATCTCCGCGCTGGTCACCGCCGAGGTCGACGGGCGGCGCCTCGACGACGAGGAGGCCGCCAACTTCTCGATGCTCCTGCTGCTCGCCGGGCACATCACCACGACGCTGCTGCTGGGGAACGCGGCCCGGGTGATCGACGAGAACCCGGGCACCTGGGCGGGCCTGCGCGCCGGGCCCTCGACGATCCCGTCGGTGATCGAGGAGGTGCTGCGTCTGCGCCCGCCCTTCCCGATGACCGCCCGCGCGACGACCCGCGACGTCGAGATCGCGGGGACGACGGTGCCGGCGCGGTCGATCGTCATGCCGTGGCTGCTCTCGGCGAACCACGATCCCGACGCGCACCCCGACCCCGAGCGCTTCGACCCGACGCGCACCGGCATCGGCGGCGGCTCCCAGCTCGCGTTCGGGCACGGCATCCATTTCTGCCTCGGCGCCCCGCTCGCCCGACTCGAGGCGCGCGTCGCGCTCGAGGAGATGACGTCCCGGTGGGCTGGGCTGTCCGTGGGCGAGGGGGAGCACCGTCCGTACACGGGTCGTGTGCTCGGGACGCGGCAGCTACCGGTGGTCGCGACCTGATCGGGTGACCGCCACCCCCAGTGACCGAACGTCGATTACCGATCACGATCAGTCACTATGACGGCGTGTCCCGTGCCGCGCTCGCGCGCTTCGTCCTCGGGGTCGCCGTCGCCGTGTGCGCCTCGGCCGCCGTGTTCACCCTGGTGACCCTGCGCGGGCCCGTGGTGGCCGCCGTGCCGCCACCCGATCCGGCCGCCGTGCTGAGCGGCCCGGCGCCCGCGCCGGTGGGCGAGCGGGTGGTCGTGCAGACGGTGGTCGACGCGGTCACCTTCGACGCGCGCCTGCCCGACGGCGGGCCGATCGTGCGGGTGCGCGCCCTGGGCGTGCAGCCGCCCGGCGCCTGCTACGGCGCGCAGGCCCGGGCGTTCGCGGCGCAGGTGCTCGACGGCCGCGCGGTGATCCTGGGCGCCGGGGCCGGGCCCGCGACGGACCGCTTCGACCGCCGCCTCGCGGCCGTGTCCCTGGTCGGCGGCGCCGACTACGCGGTGCTCGCCTCCGAGGCCGGCATCGCCCGCGCCTACGCCGCCGACGCGCGGCCGGAGGCCATGACCGCCGTCCGCGCGGCCCAGGACCGCGCGAGGCTGGCCGAGCGCGGGGTCTGGGGCGCGCCGTGTCGCGGCGCGGAGACGCCCTCGCCGGCGGGGTCGTCTGCCACCACCACGACCACGAGCAGCGCGCCGGGTTCCTGAGTGCCAGCCGTGCGTCCACGCTGACGGTCCAACACAGCACGCCGATAGGGCAGGATCGCCACATCGTCGCGAGCGCGACACGCCGTGAGCGCTCAGCGCTCGGTGCCGTCTCCAGCCCCGACCTGTGCAGTCACGAGAGCGACGCTCAGAGGACCTTGCCCGGGTTGAGGATGCCGTGCGGGTCGAGGGCGGCCTTGACCGCGTGCTGCATCGCCAGCACCTCGGGGCTCTGCTCGAGCCGGAGCCCCTCGCGCTTGAGCAGCCCGACGCCGTGCTCGCCGGTGACCGTGCCCCCGAGCGACAGCGCGTCGGCGAGGATCTCCTCGAACGCGGCCTGGGCGCGCAGGCGAGCCGGCTCGTCGCCGACCGGGGTGATCAGCAGCGGGTGCAGGTTGCCGTCGCCGGCGTGGGCGAGGTTGGCGATGGTCGTCTCGTAGCGCCGCCCGATGTCCTGGATGCGGCCGAGCATCTCGGGCACCGCGGCCCGGGGCACGCAGACGTCCTCGGTGAGCACCGGGCCGAGGCGCTCGAGCGCCGGGTACGCCAGCCGGCGGGCGGCGAAGAGCGCGTCGGCCTCCTCGGCGTCGGCGGCCTGCGCGGCGAACGTCGCGCCCGCCGCCTCGAAGTGCGCCAGCATCTCGGCCGCCTCGGCGTCGCCCGCCGCCCCGGGGGCGTCCGAACGCCCGAGCAGCACGACGTCCGCCTCGGCGGCGAGGCCCATGTTCTTCCAGGCGTCGACGGCCTCGAGGCACGTGCGGTCGACCAGCTCGAGCGCCGACGGCGTGAGCCCGGCCGCGGTGATGGCGGCGACCGCCCGCCCGGCGTCGACGACGGAGTCGAAGTAGCCCGCGACCGTGTGCTCGGGCGCGCGGGCGGGGCGCAGCTTCACGGTGACCTCGGTGATCACCCCGAGCGTGCCCTCGGACCCGACCATCAGCCCGGCGAGGTCGAGCCCCGCGACGCCCTTGGCGGTGCGCCGGCCCAGCCGCACCAGCTCGCCGAGCCCGTTGACGATCTGCATGCCGAGCACGTAGTCGCGGGTGACGCCGTACTTGACGCAGCACACCCCGCCGGCGTTCGTGGCGACGTTGCCGCCGATCGTCGACCAGGGCGAGCTCGCGGGGTCCGGGGGATACCAGAGCCCGCGCTCGGCGCAGGCGGCGCGGAGGTCGTCGTTGACGACACCGGGCTGCACGACCGCGAGGCGCTCGGAGCCGTCGATCTCCACGATGTCGGTCATGTGCTCGGTGGAGAGCACCACGGCGCCCTCGCTCGCGTTCGCCCCGCCCGACAGGCCGGTGCCCGCACCGCGCGGCACCAGCGGCGCGCGGTGCTCCAGGCACGCGCGTACGACGGCCTGGGCCTCCTCGGCCGTGCGCGGGCGAGCCACCGCCGCCGGCACCGCGTGCGGCGCCCACTCCGCGTCGTCGTGGGCGTAGCTCGCCAGCACGTCGGGGTCGTCGAGCACGCGGCCGGCGGGCAGCGCCGCCAGGAGCGCCCCCACGACGGCAGCCGGTGTCGCGGCCGGAGGTACGGCGGTGGTGCTCATGGCGCGCCCCTTCGTCGGGTCGGTCGGACCACGGTAACCGCCGCCGGGCGCCCCTCGGAGGGGTCGACGGGACCGCGACCGGACACACCGAGTGAGAGCGCGGGCACACAGCGTGCCAGGATCGTCCCGTGCCGCGCCCGATCGCCCGTTGCCCTTCGCCCGTCTCGCCCTGCTCGTCGGCGGAGCCGCCCTCGTCGCCGCCTGCTCCGGCTCCGCGGACGCCGCGGGCCCGCTCGTCACCGAGGGCGTCCTCGCCACGCCGGCCCAGGGCGGCCCCGCGATGACCTACGCGCCGGGCAGCGCGCCCGAGGGGGCGCAGGTCGCCCTCGAGGTCGTGCCCGGCGACGGGTCGACGTCGGCGACCTTCCGCGTCGTGGGGATGCTCCCGGACCGCGGGTACGCCGTGCACGCGCACGTCCGCCCGTGCGGGCCGACCGGCAACGACGCCGGCCCGCACTTCCAGAACCGCGTCGACCCGGCCGCGACCCCGCAGGCCCCGTCGTCCGACCCCGCCTACGCCAACCCGCAGAACGAGGTCTGGCTGGACCTGCGCACCGACGCCGACGGCGCCGGGACCGCGACGGCCACCGTGCCGTTCGCGTTCCCCGACCGGGCGCCGGCCTCGGTGGTCGTGCACGAGAAGGAGATGACGGCGACCGCCCCGGGCCAGGCCGGCACCGCCGGCGGGCGTCTGGCGTGCCTCACCTCGACCTGGCGCTGACCGCCCCAGCGGCTAGCGTTCCCGCTCGATGAACGCCGGACCGACCCTGACCGTCTGCCGCGACTGCTGTTGCGGCACCTCGCGCAAGCACCCCGGCGTCGATCACCGCGCCCAGCTCGAGCGCTTCCGCGGCGCCCCCGGGCGGCTCCGGGTCAGCGACTGCCTCGACGCCTGCGCCTACTCCAACGTCGTCGTGGTGTCGCCCTCGACGGCCGGCCGCGCCGCCGGCGCCCGTCCGGTGTGGCTCTTCGGCGTGCTCGACGACGAGACCGAGGCGGAGGTCGTCGCGTGGGTGGAGGCCGGCGGACCCGGGGTGGCCGAGCCGCCGGGCCTGCTCGACCTCCGAATCTTCACGCCGGCCCGGAAGGTCCGCGCGGCCGTCGACTGAGCCCCGGCGGCCGTGTAGGACGGGTCACATGAGCGACCAGCAGCGCGTGGCCGTGCTCCAGGAAGCCGAGCACATGACCGTCGAGACCCGGCCGGTGCCGACGCCGGGCCCGGGCGAGGTGCAGGTCGCCGTGCGTGCCGTGAGCGTGTGCGGTTCCGACGTGCACTACTACGACCACGGGCGCATCGGCGGGTTCGTCATGCACGCCCCGCTGGTGCTGGGCCACGAGACGTCGGGCGTCGTCAGCCTCGTCGGCGACGGCGTCGAGGAGCCGGTCGTCGGCACGCGGGTGGCCGTCGAGCCGCAGCGCAACTGCGGCCGCTGCGAGCAGTGCGTCCGCGGGCGCTACCACCTCTGCCCGCACATCGCGTTCTTCGCGACGCCCCCGGTGGACGGGTCGTTCGCGCAGTACGTCGTGGTGCCCGCGACCAGGGCCCACCCGGTGCCCGACGCGCTCTCCGACGACGCCGCCGCGATGATCGAGCCGCTGGCCGTCGCCGTGCACGCGGCGGGCAAGGCCGACATCGGGCCGGGGACGCGGGTGCTCGTCACCGGCGGGGGCCCGGTGGGTCTGCTGTGCCTGCAGGTGGCGCGGGCCCGCGGCGCCGGGCACGTGACGGTGTCCGACCCGGTGGAGCGCCGGCGGGCGGTCGCCCGCGACTTCGGGGCCGACGCCGTGCTCGACCCGTCCGTCCAGACCGCGGAGGACGTGCCGCCGGTCGACGTGGTGCTCGAGTGCAGCGGGATGCAGCCGGCCGTGGACCTCGCGGTCGCCGCGACGGCCCCGGCCGCGACCGTCGTGCTCGTCGGCACGGGCGCGCAGGTCACGCTGCCCCTCGACGTCGTCCAGTCCCGCGAGCTCGTGCTCAAGGGCGTGTTCCGGTACGCCCACGTCTACCCGGCGGCGATCGCGCTCGCCGCGTCGGGCGCCGTGCGTCTCGACGACATGGTGACCTCGCACCACGACCTCGACGGCGCCGTCGACGCCCTGCTCGCGGCCCGCCGCGACCCGGAGGCGATCAAGGCGGTCGTGCGTCCGGGCTGAGACACACCTCCGGCCGGGCCGCGCGTGGCGGTCCCGGCCAGGAGGTGGGGTGCTGGGGAGGGTCAGGCGGCGACGGCGTTGCTGACGGCCTCGGTCGCCCGGCGGGCGATGCCGCGGAGCTGGTCGCCGGGGCGCTGCTGCTCGCTGGCCTGCGCGGAGAGCACGACGATCGCGCCGGTGAGCGCGGGGATCGCGTACTGCAGGGCGTGCAGCTGCCGGTTGGCGCGGGCGACGTCGACGGGCAGCGACTCGGCCGCGGCGCTGACGCTCTGCCCGATGCGCTTGTCGGCCTCGCGGACGGCCTCGGTCGCGTCGCTCGCCCCGCCCTGCTGGGCGGTGCCCGACGGCAGTGGCGAGGTGGTCGACGACGAGACGCCGTTCGCCTGGTGGACCACGGCGTCCTCGACCTTCTTGCCGACGAGGCGCGTGTAGCCCGAGGCGGCGAGGGCGGCCACGGTCAGCGCCAGCTTGGCGTTGACGGTGCCGGCGTGGCCCTTCTGCGCCACCGCCCGCTTGCGGTTCTCGGCGAGCAGGCCGGCGCCGCCGATGACGTGCGCGCCGATGGCGAGGGCGTTCACCGGGCTCCACTTGGCCCAGCCGATGCTGGAGACGCGGTCGGCGGTGCGGCGGTCGCCCGACTCCTCGGCCGCGGCGTTCAGGCCGGCGAGGCCGAACAGCGAGCCGCCGAACCAGGCCGCGAGGCCGACGTCGTGCATGGCGTGCAGGACGGTGTTGCGTGTGCTCATGGAGCTCCTTGTGCCAGGACACGTCAGAGCGCCGCGGGATCACCGCGGATGTCGTGACGAGGGTGGCGGACGGACCGCCGGACGGGGCTGAGCTGCTCAACCCGTTGAGGCTGGACTATCCGGTGAGCCGACGCGCAAACCGCCGTCGCGGTGGCGGTGGCCACGTCGGGGGCGCGGTCAGAAGTCCCGAGCCACCTCGTTCGGCGTGCCCCGGGTGAGGCTTCGGAGCTGGATGCGCCGGGTGAGCCGGATCAGCGGACGGATGCCGAGCTGGACGCTGCCGATGACGAACAGCGTGACGCCGACGTTGAAGAGCTCGTGCCAGTAGAAGGCGACGCTGCCGACGGTGAAGAAGATGAAGATTCCGATGTCGTTGATGATGCTGAGCAGCTCGTAGCGCTGCCGCAGCACGAGCTCCTGGTTCCCGAGCGTCAGAGTGATGGGGTGGCCCTCGTGGCCGGCGTCGGGGTCCTGGTGGTCCTCGGTGCCCTCGGCCTGCTTGCTCGTGTCCTGGCTCATCGCGGCCTACCTCCGGGTGTGTCCGGCGGGGTGGCGTCGTCCCCCACGTGTCGGCCTCAGAGGTGGGTGATCCGGGAGATCGGCAAACCTCGGAGGTCAGCCGACGCGGAGCTCCACGCGCCGGCTGGCCTCCAGCGACCCCAGCGGATCCTGCGGGCCGACGCCGACGGCGGTGAGGCTCCCGGCGGGCACCCCGGCGTCTTCCAGCCGGCGCACGACGTCCTCCGCGCGCTGCTGCGAGAGCACCTGCGCGTCCCCGGTGTCCTCGCCGGTGGGCGCGGTGTGGCCCTCGACGGTCACCGCCGGCCCGGGGCTCGCCTTCAGCACGGCGGCGAGCCGGTCGACCGCCCCCGTCGCCTCGGCGTTCGGTGTGGCGCTGTCGGCGGGGAAGCGCAGGGGCGTCGCGACGAGGACCTCGTCGATCGTCTGCTGGAGCACCGCGACGTCGGGGGTGCCTGCGGCGCGGGACGTCGTGAGCGTCCCGGGTGCCGGCGCGCCGGGCGTTGCCGCGGCCGGGGCGGGCGTGCTGGACGTCCGCGTCAGCGCGACCGCGACGGCCACCCCGCCCAGGAGCAGCACCGCGAGCAGGGCGATCAGCAGCACGCCCCGCCGGCCGCCGACCCGCGCCGCGTGGGTGCCGCCGCCCGCCGGGCCCCGGCCGCCCCACCAGTGGGCGCCCGTGCCGGGCCCGCCCGTGACGCGCCCGCGATGCAGCCCGCCGCCTCCGCCCGTCACCGGACCTCGCCACCTCCTCCGTCGTCGTGACGCACTGTGCCCGGTCCGGTGCCCGACTCGCCCGGGTCCGGACGGAAAGAGGCCGGACGGCGCTCCCAGGGTTGGGCCGAACGGCGCACGTGCGCGAAGTTCCCGGCGATAGCCGGGAACTTCGCGCACGGGGGGACGGGGCTGGTGCGTGACGGTCCCGGGCGGGCGCGGGAGGATCCCCGTCGTGTCGATCCCGAGCTCCGAACCGGCCCTGCGCGTGCTGCGCCGCGACGACGTGCTGGCCGCGGCGGTGGACGTCGACCCCGTCGCGAGCGTGGAGGCGACGCTGCTCCTGCACGCGCGCGGCGCGACGACGCTGCCCGACGAGGCCTACCTCCCGTGGCACACGGCGTCGGGCGCCTTCGCCCGCAGCCTCGCGCTGCCCGGCGCGGTGTGGGGCGACCGGCCGGCCGTGGGCCTCAAGGTGATCAACTCGAGCCTCGACAACCCGTCGCGCGGGCTGCCCCGCGCGCAGGGCTGGACGTTCCTGTTCGACCCGGACACCGCCCGCCCGATCGCGATGCTGTCCGCGGCGTGGATCTCCGCGACCCGGACGGCGGCCTACACCGTGCTCTCGGCCCGTCGGCTCGCCGCGCCGAGCCTCGACAGGATCGCGGTGCTCGGCTGCGGCGCCCTCGCCGAGTCGCACCTCGACCTGCTGCGCGGCGAGTACCCGGACGCCTCGGTGGTGGTGTACGACCAGGATCCGGCTCGCGCACGCTCGCTGGCCGCGCTGCGGCGCGCGGAGGTGGCCGACGACCCGCGCACCGCCGTCGACGGCGCCGGGCTCGTCGTCTGCACCACCACGACCACCACCGGCTACATCGCGCTCGACTGGCTGGCTCCCGGCGCGCTCGTCGCCCACGTGTCCCTCGACGACGTGCTGCCCGAGGTCGCCACCGGCGCCGACCTGGTCGTCGTCGACGACTGGCCCCTCATCGCCGCCGACGACCGCCGGCTCTTCGGCCGGATGCTGCGCGAGGGCACCCTGTGCGGGCCGGGGGAGTCGCGGGCGGGGGCGCGCAGCGTGGACGCGACGCTCGCCGACGTGGTCGCGGGCCGGCACCCGGGGCGGGCGAACGACACGGACGTCGTCCTCAGCAACCCCTTCGGCATGGGCGTCCTCGACGTCGCCCTCGCCGCCGACGTGTACGACGCCGCCCTGGCCCGCGACCTCGGCACGGTCCTCGAGCCCTGACCCCTACGTGCGAACTTTCCGCCCTCATAGGGGCGGAAAGTTCGCACGTACTACTCCGCGCCCGTCCGGGGCACCAGGCCGGCGGCGCGGATGCCGGCGACCACGGCCTCCTCGTCGGCCAGGGACGCGTCGCCGCTGGCCCCGGCCGCGCCGAGCAGCTCGCCCGCCTCGTCGTGGATGAACACCCCGCCCGGCACCGAGAACACCTTGCCGCCGGTCAGCGAGGCGACCGAGGTGAAGAACTCCGCCGAGTCCGCCGCCCGCGCCGCGATCGCCCGGCTGTCCATGCCGAGGCCGAGCACCCCGTAGGCCTTGGCGGTCGCCACGTCGGGGCGCAGGAACCCCGACCCGTCCTCGCGCCCGAGCGCCACCGGCGCGCCCCCGGGGTCGAGCACGACGACGGTGAGCGGCTTGAAGCCCTGCGCCCGGGCGTGGGCGAGCGCGGCGGACACGATGCTCTGGGCCTGCTCGAGGTGGATGCTCATGGCGGGCCGGTACCCGCGGCGAGCCCGCGCATCACACCGGACGCCGGCCGGCGTCCTCGCGTCACAGCCGGTCGCCGTGCGCGATCGGGTGACGGCCCCCGGCGATCTCCGTCCATCCACCGCTCGTCCTCTCCTCGCCGACGGTTCGTCGTGCGGTCGCGCGTGGGCCAGGCCGGTGGTGATCGGCATCCAATAGGGTTTCCGGGACCGTCACGGAGGGAGGCGACGGCGATGGACGGACGTCACGGCGTCCCCACCCGTGTCGCCGACGTGCGCACCACCGCGGACGACACCCCCTCCACGGCTCCGGCCCCCGCCCCGCCGATCACCGTCGGCCCCGGCCTGATCGACGGGCTCGACGAGGGCGTCGTCGTCTGCGACCGCGCCGGCGTCGTGCGCGCCGCCAACGCCGGCGCCCGTGCCCTGCTGCCCGACCTGCGCGTCGGCGAGGTCGTCGACGTCGCCCGCTGCGAGGGCCTCGCCCGCGCCGTCCGCGGCGACGGCCCGGGGACGGGCGGCTTCGAGGCCGTCGTCGACCACCCGGAGGGCGAGCGCCACGTGCGTGGCCGCCGCGGTCCGGCGCTCGGGCCCACGTCGCCCCCGCCGCCCGAGCCCGGCGAGGGCGACTCCACCTGGTTCCTGCGCGACGTCACCGGCGAGCACGCCCGCACCGACACCCTGCTCGCCGCCCAGGAGCGCGCCGCGTTCCTCGCCGAGGCCGGGCGCGCGCTGCACGGCGTCCTGCACCTCGACCGGACGGCCCGTCGCGTCGTCGCCCTGGCCGTGCCGCGCCTGGCCACCGCGGCCGTGCTCGTGATGCGTCATGACGACCAGGTCACCTGGGCGGCCACCGAGCTCGGCGGTGGCCGGCCGCGCCTCGGGCACACCACCGCGTCCGCGCTGAGCCGGGTCCCGCGCCTCGCGGCGGCGCTGGCCGACGAGGGCGGCGTCGACGTCGACCCGTGGCTCGCCGAGGAGCTCGGCACGCTGACCGGCCTCGACACCCCGGGCCCGGGGGCGCCTCTGCGCGCCTGCCCGGTGCCCGTCACCGGTGTCGTCGACGCGCTCGTCGTGCTCGCCGGCCCCCGCGCGGCCGACGGCGACGCGATCGATCCCGAGGAGGACCTGCTCTCCTCCTACGTCGCGCGCGCCGGTGCCGCCCTCGCGTCCGCGGCGCTGCACGAGGAGCAGGCCCACCTCGGCGCCGTCCTGCAGGAGAGCCTGGCCGCCCCGCGCCTGCCCGAGACCGACGGCGTCGTGTGGGGCGCGGCCTACCGCCCGGCCCGCGAGACGATGCGCGTCGGCGGCGACTTCTACGAGGTCGTGGGGCCGCGCGGACCCGAGGGCCGCTCGGCCTTCCTGCTCGGCGACGTGTGCGGCAAGGGGATCGAGGCCGCGGTGCTCTCCGGCCGGGTCCGCCAGTCGTGGCACGCGCTGCGCCTGGTCGAGGACCGCCCGGCCCGCCTGCTGCCGCTGCTCAACACCGCGCTGCTCGACGCCGTCGCCACCCGTGACGAGGGCCCGCGCTTCGCGACGATGGTGCTCGGCGACGCCCGGCCGCAGGACGACGGCTCGGTGGCGCTGCGGCTCGCCACCGGCGGCCATCTGCCGCCGCTGGTGCTGCGGGCCGACGGGAGCGTCGAGACGGTGCCGGTGGCCGGGATGCTCGTGGGCGGTCTGCGCGAGGCTCGCTTCGGCGAGGCCGAGGTGCTGCTCGGCCCCGGGGACACCTGCCTGCTCTACAGCGACGGGGTGGTCGAGGCGCGCGGCCCCGGCGACTTCTTCGGCGAGGAACGCCTGGCCGCCGCCCTGCCCGCCTGCGCCGGTGCGCCGGCCGCGGTGGTGTGCGAGCACCTCGAGCAGACCGTCGTGGAGTGGCTCGACGGGCACGACCACGACGACGTCGCCCTCCTGGCGATCCAGGCGCCCGCGTGACCACCACCGACGACCTGCGCGTCGCCTACCTCGAGCGCGTCGCCGTCTCCGACGAGGCCGGCGCGGTCGCGGTGGTCGTCGACGCGCTCGACGCCGGCGTCGACCCCGAGGCCGTGCTGCTCGACGTCGTCGCCGCGGCGCAGCGCGAGGTCGGCGAGCGCTGGGCCGCGGGGGAGTGGACGGTCGTCCAGGAGCACGTGGCGACCCACATCAGCGAGCGCGTGGTCGCCGCCGTCGCCCGGCACGCCCCGGCGCCCCCGCCCACCAGCCGGGACACCGTCGCCGTCGCCTGCCTCGACGGCGAGTGGCACGGCCTGCCGGCGCGGCTGCTCGCCGAGGTCCTCGCCCGCCACGGCTGGCGGGTGGAGTTCCTCGGCGCCTCGGTGCCCGCCGCGCAGCTCGCCACCCACGTCCACCGCGCGGGCCCGGACGTCGTGGCCATCTCGAGCTCGCTGGCCTCGCGGCTGCCCGCAGCGCGCCGGATGGTCGAGGCCTGCCGGGCCACCGGCACGCCCGTGCTCGCCGGCGGGCCCGCGTTCGGCGAGGACGGCCGCTGGGCCCGCGCCGTGGGCGCCGACGGCTGGGCGCCCGATGCCCGGGCCGCCGCCGCGATGCTCGCGGCCGATCCGGAGGGGCCCTGGTTCACCGAGCAGTCGAGCGACGGGACCCCCGTCGACCGCACCGCCCGCGAGGAGCAGGCCGTGCTGCACGCCCGTCGCGCCGAGCTGATCCGGGTCGCGGCGGCGGCGGTCCGCCACGACGATGACATCCCCGACGAGCTCGCCGACGACCTCGGCCACCTCGTCGACTTCCTGGCCGCCGCCGTGTTCGTCGACGACCCGTCGCTGTTCGACGAGTTCGTGCGCTGGGTCGGTTCGGTGGTGATCCCGACGGGCCTGCGCCTCGACGAGGTCGGCCCGGTGCTCGACGCCCTCGCCGCCGCGATGGCCGACTCGCCACGCACCGCGGCGATGCTGCGCGCTGCCCACGGCGGCCTGCCGACGCCGGTGGCGTGATGGCCGACCTGACCATCCGTACCGAGCGGACCGACAGTGACGTCATCGTGTCCGTCGGCGGCGACCTCGACTACGACTCCCACGGCCGTCTCGAGGAGGCGGTCGGCGCCACGCTCGACGGATCACCGCCGTCCGGGCTCGTGCGTCGACCTCGCCGAGGTCACCTACTGCGACTCCTGCGGGCTGCGCGTGCTGCTCGCGGCCCAGGCCCGCGCCCGCGACGTCGGCGCCTCCTTCGTCCTGCGCGGCGCGCACGGCCAGCCCGCCCGCGCGCTGAAGCTCACGGGCCTGGACCAGGTCTTCGGCTAGAGCGCCGGCGTCAGCAGCGGCGTGCGCCGGTAGAGGTCGATCGACGTCACGGCGAGCCAGACCCACACGAGAACGACGACGGCCCAGAACCCCAGCACGACGACGGGCGACGACGAGCCGCTCGCGATGCCGGCGAAGGCGACGAGGAACAGGACGCCGGTGGCGCGGGAGAACCACGCCATCCCCGGCCGACCCTGGCCGGAGAAGTAGCGCCCGAGGAGCAGCGCGCCGGCGACGAGGCACAGGAAGCCGAGCCCGCCGAACACGAGGTGGCCGATCCCGCCGACCGTGACGACGACCGGCGGACCGTCGGGGGTGCCGGGCGGGAAGCCGTTCATCGGGTCGGCGACGAACGCGCCCGCGCCGACGAGCCCGATCCCGTAGCCGGCGACGAGACGTGGCCCCCAGACCGTGCCGGGACCGCCGCCCAGGGTGCGGAGCGCCCGCCCCATCCCGGCCGCCGCGCCGATCGTCATCAGCCCGGTGACGACGAGGTTCGCGATCTGAATCCAGCCCCACGGGCCGTTCGCCAGCAGGCTGAGGTCGTGGTGGGCGAGGTCGTAGCCGTCGCGGGTGAGGGCCTGGGCGAGGCCCACGACCAGGTAGGACGGCCCCGCCAGCACCCCGTATCCGAGTAGCGAGCGTGTCACCGCGGCGTGGCGGTCGGCGTCACCGCGCCCGACCGGCGGGCTTCCCGAGGGACCGGTCATGCCGGCGTACGCTACTGGTCCTAGTACCGTACCGTCCAGTTTTCGCGAGCAGGAGGCCGACATGACCGCGGGGAAGCGCGAGGAGATCGTCCGCGCCGCGACCGGGCTCTTCCTGCGCCAGGGCTACCAGGCGACGAGCACCGAGCAGATCGCCGCGGCGGCCGCGGTGTCGAAGCAGACGGTCTACAGCCGGTTCGGGGACAAGGAGAGCCTGTTCCGCGAGATCGTGCTCGGCGTCGCCGCCACCGCGGAGGCCTTCGCCGCCGACCTCGCGGCGTCCCTCGCCGACGTCGCCGAAGCGCAGGACGTGGCGCCGGTGCTGCGCGCGCTGGCGCGGCGCTACCTCGCCGCGGTGATGGACCCGCAGGTCCTGGCCCTGCGCCGGCTGGTGATCGGCGAGGCCGCCCGCTTCCCCGAGGTCGCGGCCGCGTACTACGACCGCTCGCCGGCGATGGTCCTGACGGCCCTCGCCGACGGGTTCGCCCGGCTCGCCGACCTCGGGCTGATCACGGTGGACGACCCGCGGCGCGCCGCCGACGACTTCGCGTTCCTGGTGCTCGGGCGCCCGCTGGACCACGGCATGTTCCACGTCCCGGCGGCGGCCCCTTCGGATGCGGAGATCGGCGCCGCCGCCGACCACGCCGTCGACGTCTTCCTCGGGTGCGCTGCGCGCACGTGAGCACTTCGGAGTGCTCCAGCACCCCGAAGTGCTCACATGCGCGTCAGCGCACCGAGTCCAGGAAGCTGAAGAACGTCTCGGCCCACCGCTGTGCGTCGTCGACGTGCGGGCCGTGACCCGACTCCTCGAAGAACTCGATCTCGGCCCGTCCGCCGGCGGCACGATAGGCCTCGAGGACGTCGCGGATTTGGGTGACCATCGGCTGCGGCGGGAAGACGTCGGCGCCGGGCCAGCCGGGCACGACGCCGCCCGCCCCGAGGGTGCCGAGCTCGAGCGCCGAGTTGTCGGCGACCACGATGTCGGCGCCGCCGTGGGTCCAGAGCACCGGCGGCTTCTCGGCGAGCGACGGCAGCCACGACCAGTCGCAGTACTTCGGTGACAGGGCGTTGAGCAGGCCCCGGGTCCCCGGCGCGGCCCCCGGCCAGTTCTCCGACGGCACGGCGTCGCCCGGGTAGCCGTCGTCGGAGATGGTGGTCAGCAGGATCTCGTCGAGCAGGACGTCCTCGCGCGCGGGCGGCTCGCGGTGCCCGGCGCGCCAGTACGTCGCGTTCATGACGTTGCGCGGCGAGAGCGGGCTGTCCTCGGAGCGGTCGCCGTCGCGCAGGCGCTGCACGAACTCGGGGTTGGCCACGCCGCCGCCGGAGCCCGCGACGTCGGGCCAGCAGGGCCGGCCGTCGCGGAACACGCCCCCGAACCCGTACGGCGAGACCGGGTCGAGGAACGTCAGCGACGCGACCGGCCGGGCCCGGGCGACCAGGGCGATCGCGGCGCCGGCGGTGGACCAGCCGACGAGGTGCACGGGGCGGTCGATGCCGAGCGCGTCGAGGAAGCCCTCGAGGTCGTCGGCCCAGTCGCCGAGCCCGCGGGTGGCGTCGATCGGCGCGGCCTCGCTGCGCCCGAAGCACCGCATGTCCGGGGCCAGCAGCCGCCAGCGCTCGGGCGCGCCGGGCATGAGGTGCTCGTAGAACCGGCCCGTCGAGAGGTTGCCGTGCACGAGCACCACGGGCTCGCCGTCGGACGGGCCCGACTCGAGGTAGTGGGTGCGGATGCGCCCGTCGACCTCGGCGGCGCGCACACCGGGCATGAGATCCATCAGGCGCTCCTGGAGGTGTCGGGCAGCCGGGCGAGCAGGGCGTCGACGTCGACACCGCGGGGAAGTGTGCCGAACGCCTGGCCGTGGTCGCCGGCGACGCGCGAGGACACGTAGGCGTCGGCGACGGCCGTCGGCGCGTGGCGCACGAGCAGCGCGCCCGAGAGCAGCACCGCCATCCGCTCGGTGAGCCGCCGGGCGTCGCGCTCGTCGACGTGGACGAGGTCGGCCTCGACCTCCTTGCGGCCCGCGTCGATCCGGTCGTCGACGCCGGACACCTCGGCGCGCCACGCCTCCAGCGAGGCCGGCTCGCGGCCGAGGATCCGCAGCAGGTCGAGGGCGTTGACGTTGCCCGAGCCCTCCCAGATCGAGTTCAGCGGCGACTCGCGGAACAGCCGCGGCATCCCCGACTCCTCGACGTAGCCGTTGCCGCCGAGGCACTCGAGGGCCTCGCCGACCACGGCGGTCTGGCGCTTGCAGATCCAGTACTTCCCGAGCGTCACGCCGATCCGCCGGAACGCGGCCTCGTGCTCGTCACGCGGTGCCCGGTCCTGCGCCCCGGCGAGCCGCAGCGCCAGCGTCACCGCGGCCTCGGACTCGAGGGCGAGGTCGGCGAGCACCTCGCGCATCAGCGGCTGCTCGATCAGCGTCCGCCCGAACGCCGACCGGTACCGGGCGTGGTGGGCCGCGCGCGACACCGCCGCCCGCATGCCGGCGGCCGAGCCGAGCGCGTTGTCCAGTCGCGTGCAGGCGACCATCTCGATGATCGTGCGCACGCCCCGGCCCTCGTCGCCGACGCGCCAGGCGACGGTGTCCTCGAACTCGGGCTCGCTCGACGCGTTCGACCGGTTGCCGAGCTTGTCCTTGAGCCGCTGGATGCGGAACGTGTTGCGCGTGCCGTCGGGCAGCACGCGGGGCACGAGGAAGCAGGTCAGCCCGGCTCCTCCGCCTCTTCCCGTCGCTCCGCTCGCCCCGCCAGCCTGCGCGAGCACGAGGAACAGATCGCACATCGGGGCGCTGGTGAACCACTTGTGCCCGGTGAGGAGGTAGGTCCCGTCGGAGGAGGGCACGGCACTCGTCGTGTTCGCCCGCACGTCCGAGCCGCCCTGCTTCTCGGTCATGCCCATCCCGGCGAGCAGGCCCCGCTTGGTCGACGGCACCCGCAGGCCGGGGTCGTACGTCCGGCTCGTCAGCCCGGACCCGTAGGTCGCGAGCAGCTCGGGGGCGGCGCGCAGGGCGGGCAGCACGGCGTAGGTCATCGAGATCGGGCAGCCGTGCCCGGCCTCGAGCTGGGACCAGGTCAGGAACCCCGCAGCGCGCGCGACGTGGGCGCCCGGCCGTGCGTCGGCCCAGGGCGCGCCGGCGAAGCCGTGCTCGACGGCGACGCGCGTCAGCTCCTGGTACGCCGGGTCGTAGTCGACCTCGTCGACGCGGTGCCCGACGCGGTCGTGGGTGCGCAGCCGGGGCTCGTTCCGGTGGGCGGCGTCGGCCCACTCCGCCGCGACGGCCGAGCCGGCGAGCCGGCCGACGACGTGCAGGTCCTCGCGGGCCCACCCGGCGCCCTCGCGCTCGAGGCCCTCGATCAGCGGCGGGTCGGCCGCCACGTCGTGACCGACGAGATCGGGCACCTGGTTCGAGACCTCATGCGTCGCGGGCACGGGACGATCCGACCACGCCGCGCGCCCGCGAGCCAGGCCCGGGCGCGGGCTCGCCGCGAGCCAGCGCGACGAGCGCGGGGCGGTCACGCAGGTGGTAGACGCCGCGCCCGACCGGCTCGACGATGTCGCGCGCCGCGATCGCCGCCAGCGCCTGGTTCACCGACTGCCGGGCGGCCCCGAGCCGGCTGGCGAGCTCCGCCTGCCGCAGGGGGATGACGACGAGGTCGGAGCCGGCCTGCTGCGAGGCGAGCAGGAACTTGGCCACCCGGCGCGTCACGGGCAGCGAGCCGAGGTCGGCCATCTGCTCGGTGAAGGCCTGCAGCCGCTCGGCGATGTGGCGGGCGATCGCGATGCCCAGCTCGCGGTCGGCCTCGAGGAGCCCGGGCAGCACGGACGCCGGGATGCGCAGCACGCGCGTGCCGTCGACCAGGGCGCGCATCGTCGCGTAGTACGGGATGTCCGCGACGACGTTCTCCAGGCACAGGCTCTCGAACCGGCGATCGCTGACGAAGTAGAGCATCGACTCGGGATCGGTCGGCTCCCCCCGCCACGCCCCGACCCGCCCGTGCAGGAGCACGTAGAAGGCGTCCGGGGCGTGCCCGGACTTGTAGAGCACCGCCTCCCGGGCCAGCGTCTCCACCGTGCACAGCCGGGCGACCGCGGCGAGGTGACCGGGATCCAGGCGGCGGAACCACTCGATCTGCCCGAGCTCCTCGACCGTCGGCCGCATGGTGGAACCTTAGCGTTCCTGACGATCACTGCACCCGATCGGAACACCGCCGATCGCGCAGTCGCCGAACGGCACCGCGCAGGAGGCCCCGGGCGACCGAGCCGACCGCACCCGGCGTGCCGGGCGGGCGGGCGTAGCGCGGCGGCATGCCGAGCACGACCCACCGGCGCAGCAGGCGCGGGGTCTCCGGGACGGGGCGCCCGGCCGCGACCTCCTCGAAGGCGTCGGGATCGAGGCGCTCGCCCGCCGAGGTGTAGGTGCGCATGACCGCGTTCTCGAACGCGTACCAGGCCGAGGGGTAGTCGAAGACGAGGTGCACGGCCCCCCTGTCGTCGCGGTCGACGCGGAAGATCGGGTTCACCCGCAGCGACCCGGCCCCGTGTGGCGTGCCGACGATCTCGTCGGTGTCGGCGAAGACCCGCTCGTCGCGCGAGCTGACGAGGTAGAGCCACTTCTGCTCGGCGAGCCCGGCGGTGTCGCGCTGCGCGGTGAGGTCCAGCCCTCTGCCGGCGCGGTAGGCCCCGATCAGCTCGTCCTCGGAGGTGAGGCGCACCGGGGCGTCGCCGACGAGGTCGGCGTAGCCCTCGGGGGAGCGCTCGAAGGTGCTGTCGAACGGCTCGAGGAGCCGGTTGCCGAGCCGGTCGAGGATGATCGTGTCGTCGGCGGCGACCCGGCGCATCTCGTCCGCGGCACCCTGGTGGGCGTCGAAGAGGTGGAAGGCGTCGGAGCACAGGGACGCCGCGAACGCGTCGTCGGCGAAGGGCAGGGCGTCGACGCGGTCGGCGCACACGAACCGCTGGTCGGGGGCGATGTAGCGGCGCCCGACCCAGAGCTGGAAGAAGTTGCGGTCGACCCCGACCGTCTCGATCGCCTCGTCGCGGGCGCCCAGGTGGTACATGAGGTGCCCGAAGCCGCAGGCCAGGTCGAGCACGGGGCCGCGGCCGACCGGCAGGTGGCGGGCCATCTCGATGGACGCGACGTAGCGCGGCTGGCCGAAGCGCGCGAAGAAGTACGGGAAGATGTCGCCGGCGATCTGCTCGGAGGAGCGCGCGTAGCAGAGCTCCATCCAGTCCTGGGCGGTCAGCGCCTCGACGTCGGCCAGCATCTCCGCGACCTCGCCGCGACGGGCCTCGCGGGCGAGGCGCGGCCACGGGCCGCGCGTGAACGGCAGGCGCAGGCCCCGGTGCCGCGCGAGGCCGAACGGCACGGCCGGCGGGAACGTCAGCATCTCGACCAGCGCCTCGAGCCCGCGGTCGGCCTCCAGCATCGCCACGAGCGAGTCGTGGTCGGGGCCCTCGATCTCGGTGCGCCCGGTGACGTGGTCCTGCACATCGATCTGCCCGCGCCGCAGGATCGGGATCGAGTCGAGCACGGGGTCGGTGTGGCAGTCGCAGCGCAGGACCCCGAACCACCCGCCGGGCAGGGGCTGGGTGGGGCTGGGGGTGAACGTCGGGGTGCCCTGGCAGTCCGGGCAGCGCAGCGGGCACAGGCCGCGATCGGCGGCGGTGGCGGTCTCCTCCGGCAGCAGCAGCGAGTTCGTCATCGGTCCCCCAGGTGGTGCGTCACAGCAACCTCGTCGAAGCGCCCGGGACCGTACGAGCCGATCACGGACGGGGGACCCGCCCGGCCCCTCGTCGATCTCGACGGCCGATGTGCTGGCCCCTTGTCGCGGCGTCGGGCGAGGGGGCACGGTGGGCCGGATCACCTGCGTGGTGACCGCGTTCTCGAAGAGGAGAAGACACATGGCCGACGTCCCGTCGATGCGGGAACTGCTGGGCGACGACCCCCCTCAGAACTGGGGGAAATGGGGTTCCGACGACGAGGTCGGCTCGCTGAACTACCTCGACCCCGCCCAGGTGCTCCGGGGCGTGGCGAGCGTGCGCGACGGCCAGGTCTTCACGCTCCAGTGCCCGATGGGCCACCCGCACGGCGACCCCGTCTTCCCGGGCCGCGAGGGCATCAAGCGCGAGATGGTGTGGGACCAGGAGCTCTTCGAGTCGGGCAACGGCCCGAGCTTCCCGGGCGGCATCCGCGCGACCGACGACAAGGCGGAGATCTTCCTCCAGGGATCGTCGCAGTACGACGCGCTCGGCCACGCCTGGTACGACGACACGCTCTGGAACGGGCGCTCGGCCGACACCACCAACGGCGGCGGCATGAGCTGGGCCTCGATCCTCCCGATCGCGGAGCGGGGCGTCGCCGGGCGCGGCGTGCTGATCGACATGGCGCGCCACCGCGGCAAGGACTGGCTGGACAAGGGCGAGACGTTCACCCACACCGACCTCGAGGACGCCGCCGCGAAGCAGGGCACGACGATCGAGGACCGCGACATCCTGCTCGTGCGCACGGGTTTCCTGAAGTACTTCTACGCGACGTCCGCCGAGGAGTTCTACGAGGGCTTCATCGAGCCGGGGCTGACCTACTCGCGCGAGCTCGTGGAGTGGTTCCAGAACAAGGAGATCCCGAACCTCGTCACCGACACCATCGCCAACGAGGTGACGGCGAACCCCGAGACCGGGGTGCTGCTGCCGCTGCACGCGTCGCTGCTGCGCAACCTCGGGATCAGCCTCGCCGAGATCATCTGGCTGGACGACCTCGCCGACACCTGCGCCGCCGACGGGCGCTGGGACTTCCTCTACACCGCGGCCCCGCTGAAGATCCACGAGGCGACGGGTTCACCGGTCAACCCGGTGGTGATCCGCTGATGGGGACCGCTGAGACGTCCGTCTATGGCTCACGGCCCTGGCTGCCGCGCTACCGGGACGACTACCCGCACGACGTCGAGCCGGAGTACCCGAACGCGCTGGCGATGTTCTCGGCGTCGCTCGAGCGCTCCCCGGACACCGAGATCGTCCGGTACTTCGACGGCACGCTGACCCTGCGCGAGCTCGACCGGCTCTCCGACCAGTTCGCGGTCGCGCTCGCCGACCGCGGCTTCGAGAAGGGCCACCGCCTCGCGACGTACCTGCAGAACATCCCGCAGGTGCTGATCGCCGTGATCGGGACGTGGAAGGCCGGCGGCATCGTCGTCTCCATCAACCCGATGAGCCGCACGCGCGAGCTGACGACGCTGCTCGGTGACTGCGAGGCCACCGCGCTGCTCGCCGAGGAGGACCTCTTCGGCCAGGTCGCCGCCGAGGTCGTCCCGACGATCCCGTCGCTGCGCATCGCGTGGACGACCTCGCCACTGGAGTACCAGACGCGCCACGACCCCCGGCTGTTCGGGTCGATCGAACGCGTGCGCCACGAGGGCACCGAGGACCTCACCGAGGTGCTCGCCTCCGTCGGCGACCGCAGGCCCGAGCCGGTGGAGCTCGGCCTCGACGACGTCGCCTTCCTCGGCTACACGTCGGGGACGACGGGCCCGCCGAAGGGCGCGATGAACACCCACCGCAACGTGGTGTTCAACGCCCGCACCTACCGGGACTGGATCCAGCTCGGCCCCGAGGACTCCGTGCTCGGCGTCGCCCCGCTGTTCCACATCACGGGCGTCATCGGGCACCTCGCGATCGCCCTGCTCGTCCCGATCCCGCTGGTGCTCGCCTACCGCTTCGAGCCGCAGGTGGTGCTCGATGCGATCCGGGAGCACGAGCCGACCTTCTCGATCGGCTCGATCACGGTGTTCATCGCGCTGATGAACGCGCCGGGCGCGCAGCGCGACGACCTCGCGTCGATGACCCGGCTGTACTCCGGGGGCGCGCCGATCCCGCCGTCGACGATCAAGGCGTTCTCCGACCAGTTCGGGCTCTACATCCACAACTTCTACGGGCTCACCGAGACGAGCTCGCCCTCGCACGGCGTGCCGCGCGAGGCCGACGCGCCGGTCGACACGGCGTCGGGCGCGCTCTCGGTCGGCGTGCCGGTGTTCTCGACCGTCGTGCGCATCGTGCGCGACGACGGCACCGACGCCGACGTCGGCGAGGTGGGCGAGATCGTCACCCGTGGCCCGCAGGTGGTGCCGGGCTACTGGAACAAGCCCGAGGAGACCCAGAACGCCCTGCGGGCCCCCGACGGGTCGGTCGAGCTCAAGACCGGCGACGTGGGCTACATGGACGACCAGGGCTGGTTCTACGTCGTCGACCGCAAGAAGGACCAGATCAACGCGGGCGGCTACAAGGTCTGGCCCCGCGAGGTCGAGGACGTGCTCTACGAGCACCCGGCGGTCCGCGAGGCGGCGGTCGTCGGCGTGCCCGACGAGTACCGCGGCGAGACGGTGAAGGCGTTCGTCTCGGTGCGTCCGGGGCAGGAGGTCGACCCCGAGGAGCTCATCGCGTTCTGCAAGGAGCGGATGTCGGCGTACAAGTACCCGCGCCAGGTCGAGCTGATGGACGAGATCCCCAAGACCGTCACCGGCAAGCTGCTCCGGCGGGCCCTGCGGTCCTGAGGTTCCGGAGCGAACGGCCTATCGGCGTGCTGAAGGGGATCCGCTGCTTCTAGGCGCACGAACTCCCCGTTCGCTCCGGCACCGGGCCCCGCACGGCGGCGTCACGCGGAGTCCGCGACGATCGCTCGCGATGCTCCGTGTGCTCGCCGCCGTGCTGCTCGCCCTCGTCCTGGCGGGGTGTGCCGACGCGCCGGTGGACGCGCCCGCGCCGAGCCCCGATGCGGCGTTCCTCTCGAGGATGATCCCGCACCACGAGCAGGCCCTCGGGCTCTCGGCGATGGTCGGGGGACGGGACGGCTCGCCGGGGCTCGAGGCGATGGCGCTGCGCATCGACCGCGAGCAGGTCGAGGAGATCGGCCAGATGCAGGGGCTGATGCGCGCCCGGGGGCTCGCGCCGGTGGCGGCCGGGATGATGCACGGGATGGCCGAGCCGGCGACGCTCGCGACGTTGCGGTCGTCGCGGGGCCCGGCCTTCGAGCGCCTCTGGCTCGACACCATGATCAGCCACCACGACGGCGCGCTGATGATGGCGCGCGACTACCTCGCCACCGGCACCGACGACACGCTCCGCCGGTACGCACAGACCCTCGTCGTCGCCCAGTCCGGCGAGATCGAGGCGATGCGCGCGATGAGGACTAGCATCGCCGGGCCATGAGCCCTCCGCCGTCGCGGCCCGCGGTGCCGATGCTCTTCGTCGAGGTCGAGGGTGTGCTGCGCAAGACGCCCGAGGACCTCGGACGACCGTGGAAGGGCCCCTTCGACATCGAGGTCTTCCCCGACGCCGTCGAGCGCCTGCGGCTGTGGAAGGGCGCGGGCGGCCGGATCGTCGGGTTCAGCCACCAGGGCGGGGTCGCGCTCGGCGAGATCGACGCGCAGACCGCCGTGCGCACCCTCTGGACGGTGCGCGAACGCGTCGCCAACCTCCTCGACCACGTCGTCCTCTGCACCCACCACCCCGACGCGACGATGCCGGACCAGGCGCGCTGCTGGTGCCGCCCCCCGAAGCCCGGGCTGCTCATCGCGGGGCAGCACGAGGTCGCGCTGCGCCAGCAGGAGCACTACCCGATCTGGATGGCGCTGCTGGTCGCCCGCTCGCCCGCGGCCCTGCAGGCCGCCGCGGACCTCGACCTCGACCACGTCGAGGGCGACGTCTGGCGCCGCGACGGGGGCGTGGCGGCGCCGGAGTAGACGCCTCAGCTCGAGAAGCGCGTCTCCATCTCCCGGATCTCGGCGAGACCCTCGCGGTCGGCGAAGCCGTCGAGGCCGCCGATCTCGTCGAGCACCCCCGCGGGCGTGCCGTCGGCGCGCAGCCGCGCGAGCACCGAGCGCATCGCGGTGTCCGCCGCGAGCAGCGTCGACACCGGGAACAGGACGAGCGCGAAGCCCATCTCGGTCAGCCGCTCCAGCGACAGCGGCGGCGTGCGCCCGCCCTCGGCCCAGTTGAAGACGAGCTGGTGGCCGGCGAGCGCCGTCGCGACCTTCTCGATGTCCTGCTCCGAGGTCGGGGCCTCGACGAAGAGCACGTCGGCGCCGGCGTCGGCGAAGCGGCGGGCGCGGTCGATCGCGGCGTCGAGACCCTCGACGGCGGCGACGTCGGTGCGCGCGATGATCACGAGGTCCGCGTCGGTGCGCGCCGCCACTGCCGCCCGGATCTTCGCCTCCATGTCCTCGCAGGGCACGACGACCTTGCCCGCGAGGTGCCCGCAGCGCTTGGGCATCACCTGGTCCTCGAGGTGCAGGCCCGCGACGCCCGCCTGCTCGTACTCGCGGACCGTGCGGACGACGTTGATCGGGTTGCCGTAGCCGGTGTCGGCGTCGGCCACCAGCGGCACATCGACGGCCCCGGCGAGACGGCGGGCGTTGTCGACCATCTCGGCCTGCCCGAGCAGCCCGATGTCGGGGCGGCCGAGCAGCGAGGCGGTGGTCCCGAAGCCGGTCATGTAGACGACGTCGAAGCCGGCCTGCTCGACGAGGCGCGCCGAGTGGGCGTCGAAGGCGCCGGGGGCGAGGACGGGGCGACCGGAGCCGAGCAGCTCCCGCAGGCGGGCGCGGCGGTTCCCGGGGTGGCCGAGCAGATCTCCCACGGTACGGCTCCTTGTGCACAACGACGGGACGGGGCGTGGCGATCGTGCCTTGTCGCGGGCGGCCGCGCACCCTACGTTGCGTACAACCGGAGGGGGAGGGTCATGGCGACGGCGGTCGAACGGGGGGCGGGGCGCGCGTCCGAGCGCGCGCTGGCCGACCTGCGCGAGGCGATCCTCACCGGCGACCTCGCGGCCGGCGCCCACCTCGGCGAGGTCGAGCTCGCCGAGCGCCTGGGCCTCTCGCGCACCCCCGTGCGGGAGGCGCTGACCCGGCTCGCCGCCGAGGGCCTCGTCGAGACGACGGCGCACCGCGGGGCGCGGGTGACGTCGTTCTCCCGCGACGACCTCGACGCCATCTTCGACGTCCGCCGCGCCCTCGAGCCGCGCGCGACCGCCCGCGCCGTGGACCACGCCACCCGCGAGGACCTCGACGATCTCGCCGCGCTGGCCGACCGCATGCTCGCGATCGGTGCCCCGGGCCCGGACCAGGACCTCGACGCGCTCGTCGGGCTCAACCGGGCGTTCCATGCGCGGCTGCTCGACCTCGCGCAGGCGCCCGCGCTGGCCGCCGCGCTCGCCGGAGTCGTGCACACGCCGGTGGTGACGCGGACCTTCCACGCCTACGACCCGGCCTCGCTCGCGCGGAGCCTCGCGCACCACGTCGAGATCGTCGCGGCCCTGCGCGCCGGCGACGGCGACTGGGCGGCCGCGGTGATGGCGAGCCACATCGGCAACGCCCGCGCGGTGATGGTGGGGGCTCGGTGAGCAACCCCCACGGCTCGAGCTTCGCCGGCCGCGTCGGCTGGGGCGCCCGCCCCGCCGTGGTGGTCGTCGACCTCGTCCGCGCCTACACCGAGCCCGAGGGCCCGTTCTGGCTCGACGCGCCCTCGGTCGTCGACGGCTGCGCGGAGCTGGTCGAGGCAGCCCGGGCCGGCGGCCATCCGGTGCTCTGGACCATCGTGCGGTTCGCCGCCGACATGGGCGACGCGGGCTTCTTCGCCGCGAAGGTGCCCGCGCTCGCGTGCTTCGCCGAGGGTGCGCCCGGCGGGTGGGGCGAGCTCGCGCTCGCGCCCGGGCCGGGGGAGCCCGTCGTCGCCAAGCAGCACGCCTCGTCGTTCGCGGGCACGTCGCTGGCCGCCACCCTGCGCGCCCGCGGCGTGGACACCGTCGTCGTGGCCGGCGTGTCGACGTCGGGCTGCGTGCGCGCCACGGCCACCGACGCGTCGGCCGCGGGCTTCCGCCCGATCGTCGTGGCCGGCGCCTGCGCCGACCGGAGCGCGGCGCTCCACGAGCAGAACCTCGCCGATCTCGACGCCAAGTACGCCGACGTCATCGATCTGGCCGACGCCCGGGCCCACCTGGACGGCCCGACCTGATCACGTTTCCCGACGCTCCGTGCCGGGGTGTGCCGGGGTGTCCCGGCGGGTGCGGTTCGTCGTGCTCGACGGCGGGGGCCGGGAGGTGTATTCCAGACCCAGACGACCCGGTCCGTCGGACCCGACCGGGCCGCCCTTGCCGCCCGAGTCCGTGCGAGGAGCGTGGTCGCCGTGAGCGAGCGTCCCCTGTCCGATCGTCGTCCCCACGAGCACGATGTCCTGGCCTGGGAGGTCCGGGGGTGGGCCGAGCCGCCGGGGCGCCGGCGCGACGTCGAGGGCTGGCACAGCCTCGCGTGGAGCGCGACGCACGACGACGCCGTCGCCGTGGCGCAGGCCGTGACGACGGCGCACGCCTACGAGTTCGCCGAGGTCTGGGGGCCGGCCGAGGCGTCGGCGGCCGGGCGCTCGCGCACCTGCGAGCGTTTCCCGGTGCCCGACGGCGACGAGCGCCGCGAGATGTGGCTGCGCGCGGCGGCCGAGCACTTCACGGACGGGATGGACCTGCCGCGGCGGACGACGGTCTGACCGTCTCCGCGAACGTGCCCAGGCGGGCGAGGTCGAAGCCGTCCGGGTAGGAGCGCACCTCGGGCAGGTCGTCGATGGTGATCGGGGCCGTGCGCGGGGCCATGCGGCGCTCGATCGCGGATCGCACCCGCATGCCGGCCCGGCTCGCGGCGCGCTCCGCCCGCGTCGGCACGGGGTAGTGCAGCGCGCGCAGCAGGTGCGGGTCCATGAGGCACGTGGTGGACCGACGGACGAGTGCGGCCGGGAGCGTCGAGAACGGGGGGAACGTCGCGAGCAGCGCGAGCGTCGCGTCGGCCACCTCCCGTCCGCCGGCGGTGTGGGCGAAGCGCTCGGCCTCGGCGCCGTCCATGAGCGCCGCGAAGCCCGCCTCGTCCTCGGGCATGTCGCGGATGCCCATGCGCCGGCCCAGCGCGCGGTAGTGGGTCACGGCGGCCCGGCGCTCGTGCGGGTGCAGGCGCCGCCAGCCGAACTCGTCGAGCCAGCGCAGCGGGGTGACGACGAAGGTCGAGAGCACGTAGAGCATGTCGTCGTTGCCGATCCCGTAGCGGCGGTGCATCTGGTTCATGCGCCGGATCGCGGTCCGGGAGTCGGGGTCGTCGACGCCGCGGTCGACGGTGGCGCCGAGCAGCAGGACCGTGTCGTCGTAGCGCTTCTGCGTGTGCGCGGTGAACTCGCCGGTGCGCGCCAGGAGCTCGCCCACCGACGGTATCGCGTAGGTGCGGAACAGCGCGAGCCCGAGCGCCTGCCGCACGTCCCACGGGAACTCGATCGCCGCGGTGATCTTGTGGATCTCCTCCGCCTCGGCGGGGTGCGCGGGGTCGAGCGCGTCGATGCGTCGCAGCCAGGCGAAGCGGTCCACGGCGCGTCTCCCCGGAACGTAAGGTCGATTATCTTCGGCTGCCCGAGAACATAGAAGCTGCTACGTTCCGGCGGCAAGGGGGTGGGGACGTGACGGTGACCAACCGCGACGGCTTCTTCGCCGCGGCCATGGCGCTGCTGGCGCGCGACGGCCGCTCGGGCCTGCGGCTCGCCACGCTGTGCCGCGACGTCGGGGTGACCAGCGGATCCTTCTACCACCACTTCGGCGGCTGGGACGGCTTCGTCGACGCCCTGCTCGAGCACTGGGAGACCGTCGACACCCGGCGTCTCGCCGAGCTCGCCGCGCGCGAGCCCGACCCCGAGGGACGCCTTGACGTCCTCAAGCACCTCGCGCTGACGTTTCCCCACGAGGCCGAGACCGCGATCCGGGCCTGGGCGCACGGCGACGACCGGGTGGCCCTCGTGCAGGCGCGCGTCGACGAGCAGCGCCGGCGCGTCGTCGCGGAGGCGCTGGTCGGGGCGGAGGTCGAGGCAGAGCGCGCCGACCGGCTCGCCGACCTCACCCTCGCCGTGCTCATCGGCCACCAGCAGCGCCTCGGCCCCACCGATGTCGGCGAGCTCCTGGCGCTGTTCGACTTGCTGAGGGCCGTTGGCCACGTGAGTGTTTTGGGTCGTCCGGACGACTCGTAACACTCACGTGGAGCCGCAGGCTCCCTCGCTGCGTCGAACAGGACATGGAGGACTTCGACGCATGGTGGGCTCTGCTCCTCGCCCAGCACGGCATCGTGACCCGCCGGCAGGCGCTGGAGCACGGCCTGACCCTCGGCATGATCCGCGCCCACGTCGCCGCCGAGCGGTGGCGCCGGTTGCGGTACGGCGTGATCGCGACCTTCACCGGCCCGCTGACCCCTGAGGCCGCAGAGTGGGCGGCGGTGCTCGCCTGCTGGCCCGCAGCGCTCAGCCACGAGTCGGCCGGAAGGCGCTACCGCATGGTGCGCCCCCGCGCGGGAGCGCCGACGCACGTGACGGTGCGCTACGGCGCGTCGACGAGCCGGCACGACGACCTGGTGGTGCACCGCAGTCGCGCGTTCGACCACATCACGGCCCCGCCCGACGGCGGGCCGCCGATCGTCGCGCCGGTCCACACCGCCGTGGATCTGGCGATCGCCGCGCCGACGGCACGCTCGGCGATGTCGGTCGTGCAGCGCTGCGCCCTGTCCGGTGGTGTCTCGGGCACCCAGCTCCTCGCCGCCCTGGAACTCCGACGACCTCCGCGATATCGCGACGCGCTGCACGATGCCGCCTTGTTGATGGTCGAGGGCGTGATGTCGGCCCTCGAATCGACGTACGTCCTCGAGGTCGAATCGGCGCACGGCCTGCCGAGGGGCGCACGTCAGGTACCGGTCGTCGTCGACGGGACCGTGCTCTTCGAGGACATCCTCTACTCCGGTCCCGGTGGTGAGCTCATCGTCCGACTCGACGGCTGGCGGTTCCACTCCGACCGTCGCGTCGCTCACCGGGACCGGCGCCGGGGCAACGCGGCCGAGTTGGCCGGCCGGGCCCGGCTGGTCTACGGGCCCGAAGAGGTGGAGGGCGAGCCGTGTCGCACCGCACGGGAGATCACCACGGTCCTGACCACGCTGGGCCGGACCGAGGGGCTTCACCCCTGTGCGCGATGTGGGTCGCCCTGACGACCCAGATCACTCACGTGGGGACCATCGCGGGTCGTGGAGCAGATCCACGAAGTTGACGTTGTTGAGCGCGCCGGTGCGGGCCTCGCGGACCAGGGCGATGGCCTCGTCGGCGTCGTAGCCGCCCCGGATGAGCGCGGCGGCGGAGAGCAGGCCGGAGCGGTTGATGCCGGCCGCGCAGTGGATCAGGACGCGCTTGCCGTCGGCGCGCAGGTCGTCGACGAGGTCGGCGAGGCTGCGCAGGGTGGTGAACGACGGCGCGGGCCCGTCCTCGATCAGCCAGTGCACGTAGAACTCGACGTCCTCCAGCGGCGGCGCGCTGCCGTGCAGGTCGAAGACCGCGTCCCAGTGCTCGCCCGGCTCCGGGTCGCCCGACTGCCAGATGCCCGGCACGACCTCGTGCGGCGGCCAGGGCGGCGGCTCGTCGGTCAGATCGTCACGCAGGTGTGCCGGAATGTAGTCGTCGTCCCGCAGCTCCGCCACCGGTGGCCCTCCAGCCTCGTCGCACGCCGTGCTCTTCGCCGTGGAAGTTCCACGCTGTCCGTTCCACGCCGTCTGTTCCGCCGCGAGGGGCTCTCCGAAACCCTCAGACCGATCGCGCCGCGTCCGCGAACGCCCGGGCGGTCGCGGTCGGCGCCACGCGTCCCGACCACCCCATCACGATCGGCAGCGGCGCGGGGTCCTCGGCGATCGGGACGGCGGCCACCTCGTCGCGACCGCCCGGCTCGGGCTGGGCCAGCACCGTGAACCCCAGCCCCTGCCCGACGAGCGCCCGGGCCGTCTCGGCGTTGACGGTGCGGTAGCGGATGCGCGGCGACAGCCCGGCGGCCAGGCACACCCCGAGCGCGTGCTCGGAGCTCGGCGGCAGGTCCAGCAGCACCATCGGTTCGCCGACGAGGTCGGCGAGGGCGACCGGCGCGGACCCGTGCACCAGCCGGTGGCCCCGCGGGAGCACGAGGTGGGGCGTGTTCGACGACAGGGAGGTGAGCTCGAGGACGGGGTCGAGGCGGTGGTCGTAGAGCACGGCGACGTCGAGCTCGCCGTCGAGCAGGCCCCGCTGCAGGACGTCCTGCGACCCCTCGACGAACTCGACGCGCGCCCGCGGGTGCCGCGCGGTGAACCGCCCGATCGTCGCCGGGAGCAGCCCCGGGGCGAGCGTGGTGTAGCAGCCGACCCGGACGGTGCCGGCGACCTCGCCCGGATCGCCGCCCGCGGCGTCGGCGAGCTCGTCGGCCTCGCGCAGCAGGCGCCGCGCCCGTCGCAGCGTCTCCTGGCCGGCCGGGGTGAGGCGGATGCCGTGGGCGCGGCGGCGCACCGTGAGCTGGGCGTCGAGGGCCCGCTCGAGCTCGTCGAGTGCGAGCGAGAGGGCCGAGGCCGAGACGTGCAGCGTCGCCGACGCCCCGGCCAGCGTGCCCGCCTCGGCGACCGCGACGAAGTACGCGAGCTGCCGGAGCGAATACGCAGGATTACTCATGTATCAGCCCACATACCTGAACTTTACAAGGGATGTGGCGCGGCGCACCGTGGTCCCATGACCACCACGCTCGACGGCTCGGCGGCCGGCGCGGCCCCGCCGGCCCGCACCTACGACGTCGGGGCGTCCGACGAGGTCGCCGAGCGCGGCCGTCTCGTCGTCACGCTCGGCGGGGGGCCCGATCCGGTCACCGTCGGCGTCTTCCGCTTCGGCGGCCGGCTCTACGCCTACGAGAACCGCTGCGCCCACCAGGGCGGGCCCGCCTGCCAGGGACGCATCGTCTCCCGGGTGCGCGAGCGGCTCGACGACCAGCAGCGCAGCCTCGGCACCGTGTTCGACGAGACGACGATGCACATCGTCTGCCCCTGGCACGGCTTCGAGTACGACGTGACCACCGGGCGCCATCCCGGCCGGCCGGACTTCGCGCTGCGCGGGGTGTCGGTCGACGAGGAGGGCGGGCGGATCCGTGTCACCGTCTGAGCGGGCCACCCGCATCGCCACGCTCGTCGACGAGCTCGGCACGGAGGTCGACGCCGGGCTCGGCGACGGGGCGATCGCCGCGCTGGGCCCCGACGTCGCCCGGCGCCTGTTCGCGGTCGCGGGGCGCCTCTACGCCGTCGCCGCCGAGGAGGGCGCGCACCCGCCGGGCGGAACGGACCTGACGCCCACCGAGTCCGTCGTGATCGCCACCGCGGCGCTGCGCGCGCACGACCTCAACCCCTTCGACCTCGCCCTGTGGTTCTCGAGGAGCACCTCATGACCATCGACGACGATGTGCGTCGCCTGCCCACGCAGGAGATCACCACCCACACCGACAGCCGCGAGATCCTCGCGAACGCCGCCCGGGACACCGAGCGCTACTCGCTCGACGAGTACTTCATCGTCGACGTCGACTCCCACCACGTCGAGCTGGACTCGTGGCCGGAGATCCTGAAGTACCTCGACAGCCCCGTCCTGCGCGACACGGCCGAGCAGATGATGAAGAACTGGCCGAACGCGGCGCGGCTGGCCCTCCACAACCACTCGCCGGGCCTGACGATGCAGGACGTCTCCGGGCGCATCCCGCACCAGGCCGCGCTGGGCGAGGACACCCCTGGCACCGACAACGGCGCGCACCGCGACGTCACCCTCGTGCGCCGGGCGATGGACGCGATGTCGATCGACGTCCAGATCGTGTTCCCGCAGCCGATGCTCGAGACCGGCCTGCACCCCCAGCCGCAGATCGCCACCGCGCTGCTGCAGGCCTACAACCGCTGGTTCACCGCGGAGATCCTGCCGCGCGAGCCCCGCATCAAGACCATGCTGGGCCTGCCGTTCGAGGACCCCGACGCGTGCCTGGCGACGGTGGAGGAGTTCGCCGACCACCCGGGCGTCATCGGCTTCCTCGTCACGAGCCAGCGCCACGCCGGCGTGCACCGCAACGCCTACATGCCGCTCTACAAGATGCTCGAGGAGCGCGGCCTGCCGATCGGCTTCCACGCCGGGCCGAACCAGTCCGACTCGATGACGTCGACGATGAACAAGTTCCTCTCGGCGCACGCCATGAGCTTCGTGACCTGCAACATGACCCACATGACCAACTGGGTCATCAACGGGATCCCTGAGCGGTTCCCCGGTCTCAAGACCATCTGGATCGAGAGCGGCCTGGCGTGGGTGCCGTTCATGATGCAGCGGCTCGACCACGAGTACTACATGCGCCAGTCCGACGCCCCGCTGCTGACGAAGCCGCCGTCGCACTACATGCGCGAGATGTTCTACACCTCGCAGCCCATGGAGTGGACCGACGACGCCCTGCTCGAGTCCACGCTGCGGGCGATCGACGCGCCGAACTCGCTGATGTACTCCTCGGACTGGCCGCACTGGGACTTCGACGTGCCCGGCCGCATCGCGTCCCTGCCGTTCCTCGACGACCACGCCAAGCGCAACATCCTCGGCGAGACGGCCCGCAAGGTGTTCGGGCTGTAGCACGCGGTGCGTGCAAGCCCTGCGTCCTCGCTTGCACTCAACGCCAGGAAATCCGCCTCGATCATGTGACTGCTCCCGCCCGGCGCCGGAGATCTCTCGCTCGGCGCCCCGATCGCGGCGCGGGGTGGCACGCACGGGTGAAGTGAGGCTAGCCTTCCTCGCATTCGAGTGAGGGAGGGGAACCGCGTGGCGCGGATGTCGGTGCTGCCGCTGCTGGAGGTCGTGGCGTCCGAACGCCTCACTCCGCGCATGCAGCGCGTGACGCTCGGTGGCTCGGGGAGCCCTGCCCTCCGCGCGCTCCACGCCGTCCCGCCCGCCGCGCACGTCCGCCTGCTGTTCGCCGAGCCCGGCGCGCCCGTGGTCCTGCCGACGCCCGGGCCGTACGGCCTGACCTGGCCCGACGACCGCGACCGTCCCTACGCCCGCAGCATGACCGTGCGCTCCCTCGACGGCGTCCGCGGCGAGATGACGATCGACATCGCGCTGCACGGCGACTCCGCCGCCGGTCGCTGGGCCACCGCGGCCCGTCCCGGCGACCCCGCCGGCATCGTCGGGCCCGGCGGCGGATGGACCCCGCCCGCCGACGCCACGGAGGTCCTGCTGGCGGGCGACGAGGCGGCCCTGCCCGCGATCGCCGCCCTGCTCGAGTGGCTGCCGAAGCACGCGCTGGTGCACACGGCCATCGAGGTGGAGGACGCCCTCGACGAGCAGGAGCTCGCCCGCCCGGTGCGCTGGGTGCACCGCGCGAGCGGCGAGACCCTCGTCGACGTGGTGCGCGCCCATCCCGTCCCGGATGGCGCCGCCGCGTGGGTCGCGGGGGAGGGGCACGTCGTCCAGGCCATCCGCGAGACCCTGCGTCTCGGCCGGGGCCTGGAGCGCAGTCACTGCCACGCCATCCGCTACTGGACGCAGGGCCGCTCGCACGAGGACTCCGAGAAGACCTTCGGCGCGGCCCGCGCGGAGGCCGCGCGCCGGGGCATCGAGCTCGTCACCACCCAGGACGTCCACGAGATGAGCTACGAGCTCATGACCGGTGGTTTCCGGCTCCCGGTGGTCTGATCCGACGTCCCCCACATAGTCCTCGCCCGTCTCGGGCAGACTCCCCGCACCGACGGTGGACCGAGGCGAGGGGTGGCGGGTGGCGGACGAGGGCGAGCTGATCGCCGAGCGCTACCGCGTCCGCACGCGCGTCGGGCAGGGCGCCATGGGCGTCGTGTGGCGTGCCGAGGACGAGCGCCTGCAGCGGGAGGTGGCCCTCAAACAGGTGTCGCTGCCCGCGGGTGCCGACGACGAGGCCCGCGACCAGGCGCATCGCCGGGTGTTCCGCGAGGCACGGATGATCGCCCGCCTGCACCACCCGCACGCGATCGCGGTCTACGACGTCGTCGAGCACGACGGGCAGCCGTGGCTGGTCATGGAGTACCTGCCCTCGCGCAGCCTCGCCGAGGCCCTCGTCGCCGACGGGCCGCTGGACCCCGAGCGCGTCGCGCACATCGGGCGCCAGGTGGCCGACGCGCTGGCCGCCGCCCACGAGGCCGGGATGGTGCACCGCGACATCAAGCCCGGCAACGTCCTGCTCGGCGACGACGGCCTGGCCAAGGTCACCGACTTCGGCATCGCCCGCGCCGTCGACGACGTCACCATCACCTCGACCGGGATGATGGCCGGCACCCCGGCCTACCTCGCCCCCGAGGTCGCGCGGGGCGGGACGGCCGACTTCCGCTCGGACGTCTACTCACTGGGATCGACGCTCTACACCGCGCTCGAGGGCGTGCCGCCCTACGGCACGGGCGACAACCCGCTCGCCGTCCTGCACCGCGTCGCCTCCGGCGAGTACGCCCCGCCGGCCCCGCGGGGCCCGATCACCCCGCTGATCGAGCACCTGCTCCGGCCCGACCCCGCGAGCCGCCCGGGCATGCAGCGCGTGCGCGGCGACCTCGCTCGGCTCGTCGCCACCGAGGCCGGCACCGAGGAGGGGCCGGTCACGCCGTTCTTCGCCCGCCCCGAGCCTCCCGAGCCACCGCCGAGTTCAGGACCGGGGCCGGGGTCCGGGCCGCCCGCGCCCCCGCCCGTCCCGCACGCCCCGTCCACGGGGGTTCCCCAGCCGTCGGGCCCCGGTAGGCGTGCGACGCCCGCACCGGTGCGGGACGGGGCCGTGGCGACCGAGCGCGCCGACGCCCCGCCCGCGACGCGGCCGGCGACGACGGCGCCGGTGGCCGCGCAGGACCGCGACGAGGTCGCCCCGGAGGACGGCGGACGCCGCCGTCGCTGGCCCTGGGTGGCCGCGGTGGCGGCCGTCGTCGTGGTGGTCGTGGCCGTGGTGCTCGCCGCCCTGCTCGGGACACCGGGCAGCCGGCCGGGGGCCTCGGTCCCCGGGAGCACCGCGTCGCCGGAGGCCGGCGGCGGGAGCGAGACGACGTCGGAGGCGGGGGAGGGGAGCGGCGGCGCGCTCGCCGGCGGCCTGGAGGACCAGGCCCGCCAGCAGGCGATCATCGACTACTACGGCCTGCTGCCGAACCGGCTGGACGAGGGCTGGCAGCGCCTGACGCCCTCGTTCCGGTCCTCGACCGCGGGCGGGCTCGAGAACTACCGCAGCTACTGGGCGACGATCCAGCAGGTCACGGTGCGCGGGGTCTCGCCCGCCGGCGGCGACGAGGTCGACGCCACCGTCACCTATCGCTACGCCGACGGCCGCGAGGTCGACGAGCGCACGGTGTTCCGGCTGGCCTTCACCGACGGCATCTGGAAGATCGACGGGCAGCGGCAGGCGAACTAACGCGTCGGGAAGGCCCCGCCGTCGTCGTCGGACTTCTTCGCCTTCTTGATCGCCCGCTTCTCCTTGAGGCTCTTGTCGGACTTCTTCGAGGAGGACTGGCGGGGGGATTTGTCGGACATCGGGCGCTCCCGGCGTTTCGGATCACGGTGGATCGAATCCGAGGGGGTACACGCGCCGATCGTCGTTCCCGGATGCGACTTCCGGCGCTGCGCACCGGGTGGTCACCTCGAATCTACCGCGCGGGCGTGCTCCGGGACAGGAACGCAGGGGTCAGCCCGCGAACCATCCCGAGGGGGCGAGCCCGCCGCCCTCGACCAGCCGCGGGACGTAGTGGTCGGTGTAGATGCGCGCGATGAGCTCGCGCCTGCTGCGGACGCCGACCTTCGCGAAGATCTTCTTGAGGTGGTCCTGGACGGTGTAGGCCGACAGGTGCAGCCGCTGCGCGACGTCGGCGGTGTCGACGCCCGCGAGGACGAGGCCGACGACGTCGCGCTCGCGGTCGGTCAGGCCGTAGGACGCGACGATCAGCGGGATCACCTCGGGCGGGCGGGCGTCCTCGAGGGTGACGACGACGTCGGTGCCGCGGCCACCACGCCCGACCAGGGGTGAGGCATGCGCGACCACCCAGCGTCCGGACCGCGACCGCAGGCGCGCCCGCGGCGGCGGCGCCGTCGGGTCGAGCGCGCGTCGCCGGGCGGCGCCGACGATGGCGCACACGATCTGCGGCAGCGGCGCCTCCCCGAGCGTCCCGCCGCCGAGCTCGGAGATCCGTGCCTCGGCGCCGGCGTTCGCCGACACGACCTCGTCGTCGGCACCGACCACGAGCACCGCCGGACCGTCGCCGTCCCCGGCGGCCTCCAGGTCGACCGCGCCGGCGACGAGCCCGGCCCGCAGCCCCCTGGCGAACCCGCCGGCCACGGAGCTGACGAACTCCTGCTCGGCGAGGGTGAAGGTGCGCCCGCCCTGGTGGAAGAGCGCGATCCCGCCCCACGTCGCGCCGTCGGCGGCCAGGCCGGCGCGCAGTTCGTCGGAGTAGTCCCAGAGCGGCGAGAACATCTCCGCCCACCGTCGCGAGCGCGCGAGATCGCCCCCGGTCTCGGTGCCGAGCGCCGTCACGGCGCCGGGACGCCGGGTCACCGCCCGGAAGTCGTAGACGTCGTCGACCTCGTACTCGTAGTACGACCACTGGAGGTCGTGCTCGTCGTCGACGTCGCCCCACTTGACCGTCGCGGTGACGAGCTCGGTGGCCGGGTCGAGGGTCGCGAGGCACGCGGCGGAGAACGGGAGCGCCCGCCGCAGCGTCTCGATCGCGGCCGTGCCGAACGTCGTCCAGTCCAGGCCCGCCGCGGCCAGCCCGTCGATCTGATCGCGCACCCGCTCGGCGCTCATCACAGCCACGTCACCCAGCGTAGTACCGGCTGGGCCGGACGAGGTATCCCAGATTCCTGGGAGGGCGGGACACCAGGAGGCTGGGATGGGCGGGCGCGCCCCGACGGCGCACGCTTCTGCTCATGCCGAACCCGCAGCTCCTCGCCACGCAGAGGATCAACCCGACCACCTGGAACGCGCCCTTCCGCTACGACCAGGCACAACTCCGCCCGGCACCACAGCAGTCACTCACCGTGGCCGGACAGGGGTCTGTCGACGCGGACGGGGTGGTCCTGCACGAGGGCGACATGACGTCGCAGATGGCGCTCGCGATGGGAGGAGTGGAAGACCTCCTCGCCGCCGGCGGCATGGACCTGCGCGACGTCAGCCGCCTCGTCGTCTACGTCACCGACGTCGACGCCGCCCTCGCGGCCTACGGCGCGATCACCGAGCGGCTCGAGGCCCTCGACGCCTCCCCGCCCGCGACCCTCGTCGAGGTCGCGCGCCTCGCCCTGCCCGGCATGGCCGTCCAGATCGACGCCACCGCCGGCCGCTGACCCCTCTCCACCCACCCCGGAAGGACCTCCCGTGACCACCTCCACCACCCCCGCCGCCCTGCTCCCCGGTGACCCCGCCTTCGCCGCCGCCGTCGCCCCGTTCGTCACGACCCTGACCCCACGCCCCGATCTGGTCGTGGCGGCCCGCAGTCCGGGCGACGTCGTCGACGCGGTCCGTTGGGCGGGCGCCGAGGGTCGTCCCGTGACGGTCCAGGCCACCGGCCACCAGCTGCTCTCCGACCTCGCCGGGTCGATGCTGGTCTCGGCGCGCCACCTCGACACCGTCCGCATCGACCCGGAGGCGCGCACGGCCGTCGTCGGCGGTGGCGCCCAGTGGCACCAGGTGATCGCGGCCGCCGCCCCGCACGGCCTCGCCCCGATCTGCGGCTCGTCGTCGAAGGTCGGCGTCGTGGGCTTCAGCCTCGGTGGCGGGCACGGCCCGCTGTCCCGGGCGTTCGGCACGGGCGCCGACCAGGTCCGCCGCGTCCGCCTCGTCACCGCCGACGGCGTCGAGCGCGACGTCGACACCGCCCGCGAGCCCGAGCTGTTCGCCGCTCTGTGCGGCGGCAAGACCGGGTTCGGGGTCGTCACCGAGATCGAGATCGCGCTGCACCCCGTTGCGCGCCTCTATGGCGGCGGGATCTTCTTCCACGGCGCCGCGTCGCCCGAGCTGCTGCACGCCTGGCGGGAGTGGGTCGCGACGCTGCCGGCCGACACGTCGAGCTCGGTCGCGCTGCTGCGCCTGCCCCCGGACCCGGCGCTGCCGCCGCCGCTGCGGGGCCAGTTCGTGGTGCACCTGCGCTTCGCGCACCTGGGATCGGCCGAGGAGGGCGCCGCGCTGCTGGCGCCGATGCGCGCGGTCGCTGAGCCGATCGCCGACATGGTCGACGAGATGCCGTTCGCGGGGATCGACGCGATCCACGCCGACCCCACCGACCCGATGCCGATCTGGGACGAGTCGGCGACGCTCTCGGCGCTGCCCGCCGAGGCCGTCGACGCGCTGCTCGCCGTCGCGGGGCCGGGGGTCGAGACGCCGCTGGTCATGGCCGAGCTGCGCCAGCTCGGCGGAGCGATCGCGCGCGGCCCGGAGCGGGCGTTCGACGCCGTCGCCGGCCGGGACGCGGCGTTCCACCTCTACGCGCTCGCGCCGATGTTCCCGCCGCTCGCCGGGATCGCCCCGGCCGCGGCCCGCGGGGTGGTCGACGCGCTGCGGCCCTGGTCGGTCGGCGGGCTGCCGAACTTCCAGGGCCCCGCGTCCGGCGGGCGGCTCGGGGCGCTGTGGGACGAGGAGACCCTCGCGCGCCTCACCGCCGTCCGCGAGCAGTACGACCCGACCGCCATGTTCCGGACGGTCGGCCTGCGCTGACCCACCCGTGAGCGAAGTTCCCGCCTATAGCCGGGAACTTCGCTCACGTGCGCAGCGGGCTGGGGACGCGGGCGACGCCGGCGGGCATGCTCGTGCCGGGCGAGGGCCCGCGTTCGAGCAGCGGGCGCAGCACCGTGCGGTAGGGCCAGGTGTCGGCGTCCAGCAGGACCGCCTGCAGGGTGCCCCGGACCTCCGGGTCGGCGGTCTGGGCGACGGCGCCCTCGACGGCGTGCCGGATCGTCGCCCACCACCGCGGCTCGGGCGTGCCCGTGTGCCGGACGAGCGCGTCGACCACCCCGCCCAGCCCGACCTCGACGGCGAGGGTCGCGAAGAAGCCGATCAGCTCCGCCGGGGTGTCGAGCACCAGCGACTGGGTGCCGCCGGGCGTGAACCGGTAGCCCGGCCCGGGCACCGTGAGCCGGCCGGGGTGGACGCGCACGGCGTCGTGGTCACGCAGGACGAGCCTCGTCGAGTGGGCATCCAGGTCCAGCAGCACGTTCTGCCCGTGCATCTCGGGCAGCACGCCGTGGCGCAGGAACCCGATCCCGACCTCGACGACGGCGTCCACGACCGCCCCGAACACCGCCTCCGGATCGCCGAGTGCCGCCAGCGGCCCGTCCCACGCGGGCGCGGCCAGCGCGCCGAGCGGCACCCGGTAGGACCCGGTCGGGGGCGGCAGCACGCGCAGCGCCGCGGCGAGGTGCCCGGGGCGGTCGTCGAACTCGTCGGAGCCGTCGGGACGGGCGAAGCCGGCCCAGGTCGTCTCGTCGGCCACGGCAACGCGCGCGGCGAGGTCGGGGTCCGCGGCCAGCACGTCGCGCAGCACCCGCTCGCCGCGCTGCGCGAAGTCCAGCGAGCGGGCCCCGAGCAGCCGGGTCGAGCCCAGCGTCGTCACCCCGAGGGGCACCTTGAGGTGCCGTCCGCCGCCGAGGTCGAGCGTCCGCAGCGACGACGTCACCCGTCCCTCGCCCACCACACCGGCCAGCGGGACGACGATCCCGTCGGCGATCTCGCCGGCGAACGCGACCGGCAGCACGTGCACGCCGTCGAAGGGGTGCACGGGGAGGACCCGGTAGCCGTCGGGGGCGTCCGGCAGGTCCGGGAAGCCGCCGATCCCGAGCCGCAGGTGGTCGGACCGGACCGCGACCGCGTCGACGGCGACGGTGCGCCCCGGTCCCCAGCGCGCGAGGTCGTCGGCCCCCCACCCGGCCACCGCCCGCGCCGTGGGGTGGAAGGGCCGCCCGCGCACCGCGGCGAGCACCTCGCCCAGGTTCTCGGTGAGGTCCCCGGACGGCGGGTCGAGGGCGTGCCCGACGGCGGTGTCGAGGTCCCGCGCCACCGCCTCGACGTACGGGGCGTCGGGGGCGAGGAGACGGAGGACCGCGGACGGCGCCGGCACCGGGACGCCGTCCTGCAGCACCGGGCCGTCGACGGCGCGCGTCGACTGCAGGACCCCACCCGGCCGGGCCGGCCAGCTGAGCTCCCGGCCGCCGGGGAGCGGCACACGCACCCGCCCGGAGACCAGCGGCGCGGACACGAGGCCCTCGGCGACCGCCGCGTCGAGCAGGTCGCGCATCACGAGGCGCTCGCTCATCGCGACAGGGCCACCCGCCTCGCCCGCGCCCGGTCGAGCCAGGCGTCGTCGTAGACGCGGTCCAGGTAGCGGTCGCCGCGGTCGGGGAAGATCGCGACGATGCGCGCGGGCGGCACGACGTCGTCCAGCAGGCGCGCCACCGCGGTGACGACGGCCCCCGTCGACCCCCCGGCGAAGATCGCCTCGGTGGCCAGCAGCTCGCGGCACGCCTCGGCCGCGGTCGCGTCGTCGACGTGCTCGACGCGGTCGATCTCGTCGGGGGAGTGCAGCTCGGGCACGCGGCTGGATCCGAGGCCCGGCAGCTCCCGGTACCCGCCCCGGCCGCCGAAGATCACCGAGCCGACGGCGTCGGCGGCGACCACCTGCAGCGGCTCGCACACCTCCCGCAGCCGACGCGCGCAGCCCAGCAGGCTGCCCGTCGTCGACACCGCGCCGACCAGGTGGGTCGGCGGGACGAGGAGCTGGTCGACGAGCTCGGCGCCGGTGCCGTGGTAGTGCGCGAGCCAGTTCCGCTCGTTGGCGTACTGGTTGATCCATACCGTGCCGGCGGTGGTCGCGAGGATCTCGTGCACCCGCGCCAGGCGCGTGTGCAGGTACCCGCCGGCCTCGTCGGGCTCGTCGACGACCTCGACGTCCGCGCCGAGCCCTCGCATGATCGTCACGTTGGCGGCGCTGGCGTTGCGGTCGACGACGCAGGTGAACGACAGGCCGTGCAGCTGCGCCGCCATCGCGACGGCGACGCCGAAGTTGCCCGAGCTCGACTCGACCAGCCGGCTCCCGGGCGGGATCGACCCGTCGGCCAGCCCGCTCGCCACGATGTAGCGGGCGGAGCGGTCCTTCATGCTGCCGCCCGGGTTCATCAGCTCGAGCTTGGCGAGGACCTGCACCCCCGGCCGGGCGAACAGCCGTCCCAGCTCCACCAGCGGCGTCGCCCCGACCGTGTCGAGCACCGAGCCGTGGATGGCCTCGGGGCCCACCCGGGTCCCATGGGCGAGGGTCACTCACACCTCCGTCGCGACGTGTCCGGACCGGGGCGGGAGATCCTCAAAGAGGATCCCCGCCCCGAAGCCAGGCAACCCTAACCACGCGGGGAGTGGTGCCGATCGGGTGATCGCGGTGATCCGAGGAGACCGGGTCAGCCCGCGTTGTCCGGGACGTCCGAGGCCTTGACCGCGCCCCAGCCGTGCCAGCGGTCGACCTCGATCCAGGCGGCCACCCGGCCGCGGTCACGGATCGGGTAGGGCTTGCCGGTGTAGTGCTGCGAGCACCGGTCGATGATCGTCAGATCGTCGTCGTCGGCCCACTCCACGATGTGGCCCTGGATGCTGACGTGGGTGTACCAGTCGTCCTCGGACAGGATCGAGATCGACACCCGCGGGTCCTTGCGCAGGTACTCGACGCGCTTGCGGGCGTTGTCCATGTTGACCAGCACCCGGCCGTCCTCCCAGAGGTACCAGGTCGGCACCGACACCGGCTGGCCGTCGGGGCGGACCGAGACGATCACGCTGGGGTTGGGCTTGCGCAGGAGTTCCTGGACGTCGTCGGGCAGCGGGGGCTTGGGCATGTCGTCCTCTCGTCGGGGGTGGAGCACGGTCTCGGGCAGGAGTGCTCGATGGGCCGCGATCTCACACGCGCCCGGCCCCCACGGAGCGCCGGCGGCGCACCACCAGGGCACGCGCGACGACCGCCGTCAGCCCGAGGGCCACGACGACGAGGCCGTAGACCTCGGCGACGGGCCGCAGCCCGAGGTGCACGGTCGCGATGCCGGCGACCACCGCCGGGAGGCTGAAGGCGAGGTACGCGACGACGTAGGCGACGGCCATGAGCTCGCCGCGGGTCTCCGGGGCGGCGATCCGGGCGAGCGTGCCGAAGCAGCCCAGCGACGCCATGCCGAACCCGACGCCGGCGACGACGGTGCCCGCGGCGGCGCCGAGCGGGACACCGAGCACGAGCCCGCCCAGCGTGACGAGGGTGCCGACGGCGAGCAGCCCGCCCGCCGGGGCGAGCAGCGTCGCGGGGGAGCGGCGCAGGACCGCGACGGCGGTGACCGCCCCCACCCCGCAGAGCAGGGTGACGACGACGCCGCCGACGAGGTGGCTGCGCAGCCCGAGGATCTCGGCGGCCACCGACGGGCCGAGCGAGAGGTAGAGCCCGCCGAGCGCCCAGCTCGCCGCCAGCGTCGGCACGATCGCGAGCACCTCGGCGCGCAGGCCCGCCGGGATCCGGACGCGGGGACGCAGCGAGGCGAGCGCACCGGTGCGTCGTTGGGCCGTCTCGGGCAGCAGCGCCAGGACGACGCCGACGACGACGAAGCCCAGGAGCAGGACGCCGTAGACGAGGCGGGTGGGCGCCGGGGCGTACTCGACGAGCAGCCCGCACCCGAGCGCGCCCAGCGCCAGGCCGATCAGCGGCGTCGTCGCGTTCGCGAGCCCGGCCCGTCGCGGGCTGAGGTCGACCAGCGTCGCCGCCATCGCGGTGATCGCCGCGCCGGTGGCCGCCCCCTGCACGGCGCGCGCGACGAGCAGCATCGTCACGTTCGTCGCGAGCAGGAACAGCACCACGGCGACCGTCTGGACGGCCAGCGCGACCGCCAGCACCGGGCGTCGCCCGACGTGGTCGGACAGGCCGCCGACCACGAGGAGCGAGGCGAGCAGGAAGACCACGTAGACCGCGAAGATCGCCGTCAGCGTCGCGGCCGAGAAGCCCCACTGCGCCTGGTAGACGACGTAGAGCGGGCTCGGGACGCTCGAGGCGGCCAGGAAGAGCACGACGACCCCGGCCACCGCGGCGAAGAGCCGGCCGCGGCGGACGGGGTCGAGGCTGTCAGCGGGTGCCGTCACTCCCGGCGCAACACCCGCGTCGTCGGTTCTATGTCCGCTCTACGTCTGCGTGTAGCGGGAGAGGTACCGCTCACGTCGGCGCGGGTGGATGTTGGCCAGGGTGACGTCGCCGTCGTAGTGCGCGAGCACCTTGCGGTCCATCATCGCCCGCCACACCGGCGGGAAGAGCGCGACGACGATCATCGAGCCGTATCCGCTGGGCAACTGCGGCGACTCCTCGAAGTGCCGCAGCGTCTGGTAGCGGCGCAGCGGGTTCGCGTGGTGGTCGGAGTGGCGCTGCAGCTGGTAGAGCAGCAGGTTCGACACCGTGTGGTCGGCGTTCCAGCTGTGCCGCGGGTCGGTGCGCTCGTAGCGGCCGTCCTCGCGGCGCTGGCGCTTGAGCCCGTAGTGCTCGAGGTAGTTGACGACCTCCAGCAGCGAGAAGCCCACGAACGCCTGCAGGATCAGCCAGGGCAGGATCACCGGGCCGAACGCGACGACGAGCGCGACGAACAGCACGACGGTCATCGCCCAGGCGACGCCGATCTCGTGGTCGAAGGGCGTGTGGCTGCCCTTCGACCGGCGCTTCGACTCCAGGTGCCACGAGGAGCGCAGGCTGCCCCAGACCGTGCGGGGCAGGAACGTCCAGAAGCCCTCGCCGAGCCGCGAGCTCGCCGGGTCCTCCGGGGTCGCGACGCGGACGTGGTGGCCGCGGTTGTGCTCGACGTAGAAGTGCCCGTAGGCGGAGCTCGCGAGCGCGATCTTCGACAGCCAGCGCTCGACGTCCTCGCGCTTGTGGCCCAGCTCGTGGGCGGTGTTGATGGCGACGCCGCTGACGACGCCCATGGTCAGCGCGAGACCGAGGTCGGCGTGCCAGGGCAGGTCCCAGCTCGCCCACACCCAGCACGAGAACACCAGGCTCGCGTACTGGATCGGGATGAACAGGTAGGTCACCCAGCGGTAGTAGCGGTCGGCCTCGAGGCGCTCGCGCTCGGACTCCGGCGGGTTGTCGTCGGTGGCGCCGAAGATCATGTCCAGCGCCGGCAGGATCACGAAGAGGATCATCGGGCCGACCCACCACCAGCCGGCCCAGCCGGTGGCGGTGGACAGCCCCGCGCCGACGAACGGCATCGCCGGCATCAGGGTGGCCAGCGGCCACAGGTAGCGCTTGCGGTCTCGCCAGGGGCGCTGCGGGGCATCGTTCCCCGACGCGGTGTCCGGCACGAACTCGGTACTCATGGGCCTGTCTCCCTCGACACGACGGCTCGTGACGAAGTGTGCGCGGTGATGCGCTCAGAGACAATACCCAATTTTTGTCTCAGTTTCGCGGATGAACCAACAGTGCGGCGACCAGATGGGCCATGCGCTCGCCGACGTCCACCGGGTCCAGCGCCGGCGCCACCACATGAGAGATGACGAGCCGGACGAGCGCGTCGACGGTCTCCTCGACCCGCGACGGGAGGAGCTCGGGCTGCCGTCGTCCGAGCCACGCCGCGAGGAGGGCGCGGGCGGACTCGCGGATCGACTCCGACCGCGAGGTGAGGAACGGCAGCAGCCCGGCGTCGCCGGACCGGCTCCCGGTCAGCACCGCGCGGAGGAGGGGGTTGTCGGCCGCCTCCTGCAGGGTCAGGCGGGTGGCGGCCGCGACGGCGCGGGCGACGTCCTCGTGCTGATCGAGGGCCTCGGCGATCGCGGCGAAGAACCGCTCCGCCTCGCGGGTCATGAGCGCCTCGCCCAGGCCGTCCTTGTTGCCGAACTCCCGGTAGAGCGTCGGCCGCGAGACCCCGGAGTCGACCGCGACCTCGCCGACGCGCACCCGCTCCCAGCCCCGCTCGACGGTGTGCCGGTGGGCCGTCTCGAGGACCCGTTCGCGCACCTGTCGCCGGAACTCCAGGCGCAACGACTCGCCGCTCATCCGGTCAGTGTCACTCACTGCAACCGGCACGGTGCGCGGAGCAGCCCTCTCACACCCGGTCGGTGGTGCCCGTTGGCCTGCAGGACGCACTCAGGTTGGGCCGACCAAACATCGCGGACGGCGCAACGTCAACGGCCAGTCGCCGAGGGTGACTGGGCCGAAGCGAGTCACTTTCTCAGGATATCCGACTCGCGGGTAACAACGGTCAGCGAACGCCGATGTCCGCGCAGATCACCCGGACGCACCTGGTGGTCCACCGTCCGGCCGAAGGAGTCCGCACATGGTCGTTCGATCCGGTCGTCTGCTGCCGAGCGTGATCGTCGGTGCCCTCGTCACCGGCGCCCTGGCCCTGGGGGCGGGGGTGGCGGGGGCGGAGCCGCTGACGTGTACCGCAAACGGTCAGACGGGCATCGCGCTCGGCAACAAGTGCGTGAACCCCTCGAACGTCGACGACGTCTTCGGGCTCCTCGACCCGGCAACGCAGTCGGCCGCGGAGACGCCCTCACAGGCTCCGGTCGCCGATCCGTCGCCGACGGCGGCGAACCCCGGCCCACTGCCGGGAGTCGGCGAAGCGCTCGGCGACACGGTCGACAAGCTCACCGGCGGCAACTCCGCAGCGGGCGCCGGCGGCGCGGGCAGCAGCGGCACCGGCGCCTCCTCCAGCACGACCGACTCCGAGACGGCTGTCGGCGGGGCGAGCGGAGCAGCGACGGTCGGCGGGCCCGCCCAGGCCGCCGTCCCCGCGCCGTCCGGCGTCCAGGCCCCCGACGTCCGGGGCGCCCTGCTGGCGCCCGCCGTCTCCGCGCCCGGCGGCCTGTCCGCCCGGGTGCCCATGCTGGGCTTCGGCACCGTCGACCCCCGGATGCTCATGGTGCCGACCGGCAGCCCGCTGCGGACGCTCACCGGCGTCACCCCGGGCTCGCCGGTGACGACGTCGAGCGACGTCCAGGCGATGGCGCTCGACGGGCTCCCGAGCGGGCTGGGGACGCCGGCGGTGCTGGGCGTGCTGATCCTCTCCACGCTCGCGGGCTTCGCGCTTCGCCACCGGGTGCTGCGTCGGGTCCGGCTCGCCGCCGCTCCGAAGCCCGAGCCGGCGACCTGAGACCTCGGTGGCGAATCCCGCGCTCCGCGCGGTTTTCGTCACCGAAGACGCCCGGGAGCGGCGCCACGCTTCAAGATTCTGGCTTCGTGGAGCGAATGCTCCGCTGAGCGGAACGCTCGCTCCACGAACCGAGATCTCGGCCCCTGACCGTTCCGGCGAAGGGCGCCCCTCGCCCCTCTAGTCGGCCGAAGGTGCCCTTCGCGCCTACACGGCCGGGCCCGCAACCCGCGCTCACCGCGCCGCGTCGGTCCCCGCGAGCGCGACGGGGAGATGCTTGATCCCGTTCACGAAGATGCTGCGCAGGCGGTCGGGCTCGCCGACGACGCGCAGGTCCGGCATGCCGGCGAAGAGCTCGCGGAAGAGCACCGCGACCTCGCGACGGGCGAGGTGCGCGCCGAGGCAGAAGTGCGGGCCGTGGGCGCCGAAGCCCTGGTGCGGGTTGGGGGAGCGGCGCAGGTCCAGGCGATCGGGATCGGCGAAGACGGCCGGGTCCCGGTTCGCCGCGCCGTACACGAGCAGCAGCTTCTCGCCCGCAGACACGGGCACGTCCCCGATCGAGGTGTCGGAGACCGCCGTCCGCCGCATCCAGTTGATCGGCGAGGCCCAGCGGACGATCTCGTCGACCGCGGCGGGCGTGACCCCGTCGACGTCCGAGGACCACGCCTCCCACTGCGACGGGTCGAGGTGCATGCCCCAGACGCCGTGGGTGATCGCGTTGCGCGTGGTCTCGTTGCCCGCGACGCAGAGCAGGATGAAGAACGACGCGATCTCCTGGTGCGTCAACCGCTCGCCGTCGACCGTGCCGTGCACCAGCGCCGAGGTGATGTCGTCGGTCGGGGCGGCCTCGCGGGCGGCGGCGAGCTCGGTCATCAGCCCCGAGAGCCCGGCGCCCGCCGTGAGGTAGTCGCCGAGGGGGTTGGCGGAGGTGACGTACTCCGGGTCGTCCCCGGCGAGGATGACGTTGGAGTGGGCGAACACCTCGTCGCGCCGGGACTCCGGGACGCCCATCATGTCGCAGATGATCAACAGCGGCATCCGCGCGGAGACCTCGGTGACCAGGTCGAACGAGCCGTCGCCGGCCAGTGCCTTCTCGCGCGCCGCCCCGATCACCGACCGGGCCACGCGGGTCACGTCCGACAGCAGCGCCTCCGTCCGCCGCGGCGTGAACGCCTGCGCGGCGATGCGCCGGATCTTGGTGTGACGCGGGGCGTCCATGCTGATCAGCGAGCCGAAGAACTCGAGGGCCTCGGTGGGCAGGTCGAGGATCGAGACCGCGCCCCGGCCCGAGCAGAACAGGTCGGGATTCCGGCTGACGTGCTCGACGTCCGCGTGCCGGGTGACGGCGCGGAAGCCGGGGCCGCGCTCGAACCCGGGGAACTCGGGCTCGGCGAACCACGGCAGCCCCGCGTCGGCGCGCAGGGCGTCGAACGCCTCGAACCGGCGCGCCCAGGGCGCGGCCCAGAACTCGCGGTCACTGAGGTCGACGGTCGGGAGCGACATAGTTGGCAGGATGCCAACACTGTGTGCTGTCCGCCATGCGCGCGACGTGACACCCGCGACCGGGGGTGTCGGTTGTGCCCCGTGCCCTGCGGCGGGAGGATCGCCGACGTGGTGCGGGTTGATCTCGAAGGCTTCTGGCCGAGCAGGCGCGGCGACGCGTTCGACGAATGGTGTCGCTGAGGGGCAGCACCCCGCCGGCGACGAGAGCGACCGAGAATCCCCGATCCCCCACGATGGAGTGAGTACCCCATGACGGACGCGAGCACCGGCTGGTCCTTCGAGACCCAGCAGGTCCACGCGGGCGCGAGCCCGGACCCGGCGACGAACGCCCGGGCCACGCCGATCTACCAGACGACGTCCTACGTCTTCCGCGACACCCAGCACGGCGCGGACCTCTTCAGCCTCGCCGAGCCGGGCAACATCTACACGCGGATCATGAACCCGACCCAGGACGTACTCGAGCAGCGCGTCGCCGCCCTCGAGGGCGGGGTCGCGGCCCTGGCGTTCGCCAGCGGCAGCGCGGCCACGACGGCCGCGATCCTCAACATCGCCCACGCGGGCGACCACTTCGTGTCGAGCCCGAGCCTCTACGGAGGCACGTACAACCTGTTCCACTACACGCTGCCCAAGATGGGCATCGAGGTCTCGTTCGTCGAGGACCAGGACGACCTCGAGCAGTGGCGCAACGCCGTCCGGCCGAACACCAAGCTGTTCTTCGCCGAGACGATCGCCAACCCGGGCTCCAACGTCCTCGACGTCGCGGGCGTCGCGGGCGTGGCGCACGAGACCGGCGTCCCGCTGGTCGTCGACAACACCGTGCCGACGCCCTTCCTGCTCCGCCCGATCGAGCACGGCGCCGACATCGTCATCCACTCGGCGACCAAGTACCTCGGCGGTCACGGCACGACGATCGCGGGCGTGGTCGTCGACGGCGGCACGTTCGACTTCGGCGCGCACGGCGACCGCTTCCCCGGCTTCACCGAGCCCGACCCGAGCTACAACGGGCTCAAGTACTGGGAGGCCCTCGGCCCGGGCGCGTACGCGGCCAAGCTGCGCGTCCAGCTGCTGCGCGACACCGGCGCGGCGATCGCCCCGTTCAACGCCTTCCTCATCATCCAGGGCATCGAGACGCTCTCGCTGCGCCTCGAGCGCCACGTGCAGAACGCGCAGGCCCTGGCCGAGTGGCTCGAGCAGCGCGACGAGGTCGAGAAGGTCTACTACGCGGGCCTGCCCTCGAGCCCCTGGTACGAGGCCGGCAAGAAGTACCTGCCCCGCGGCGTCGGCGCGATCGTGTCGTTCGACCTGCGCGGCGGGGTGGACGCCGGGCGCGCGTTCGTCGACGGCACCACCCTGCACTCGCAGCTGGTGAACATCGGCGACGTCCGCAGCCTCATCGCCCACCCGGCGTCGACGACGCACAGCCAGCTCTCGGAGAACGAGCAGGAGTCCGCGGGTGTCACGCCGGGCCTGGTGCGCCTGGCCGTGGGCATCGAGCACGTCGAGGACCTGAAGGCCGACCTCGAGGCGGGCTTCACCGCGGCGAAGTCACACGTGTGACGGATTCGCTCCAGCGCGTCGACGGCGACGTGTCCGTCCAGGTCCTCCCTCCCGCCACCGGTGCGTGGCGGGAGGGGGACCCGGTCGGCGGCCGTCGCTTCGTCGACCTCGGCGCCGTGACGCTCGAGAGCGGCGACACCCTGCCCGACGTGCGCGTCGCCTACGAGACGTGGGGACGCTTCGACGGGACCAACGCCGTCCTCGTGCTGCACGCGCTCACCGGTGACAGCCACGTCACCGGAGACCCCGGTCTCGGGCACCCCACCCCGGGCTGGTGGTCGGCGATCATCGGGCCGGGTCGGGCGATCGACACCGACCGCTGGTTCGTCGTCGCGCCCAACGTCCTCGGCGGGTGCCAGGGCACGACGGGACCGGCGAGCCCGGGACCCGACGGGAGCCCGTGGGGCTCGCGGTTCCCGCGCACGACGGTGCGCGACCAGGTCGCGGTCGAGGAGCGCTTCGCCGACGCCGTGGGGATCGACCGCTGGGCCGCCGTGCTCGGCGGCTCGATGGGCGGCATGCGCGCGGTCGAGTGGGCCGTGATGGCGCCCGAGCGGGTGGAGCGGCTGCTGCTGCTGTGCTCGCCCGCGGCGGCGTCGGCCGACCAGATCGCGTGGTCGGCTCCCCAGATCGCGGCGATCCGCGAGGACCCGGGCTGGCACGGCGGCGACTACCACGACCGCCCCCGCGGGCAGGGTCCGCACGTCGGGCTCGGCGTCGCCCGCCGGATCGCGCACAACACCTACCGGACGGGCGAGGAGTACGACACGCGCTTCGGACGCCGACCCCAGCCGGGTGAGGACCCGGAGGACGGCGGGCGCTACGCGATCGAGAGCTACCTCGACCACCACGCCGAGAAGCTCGTCCACCGCTTCGACGCCGGCAGCTACGTCGCGCTGACGCTGGCGATGAACGGTCACGACGTCGCCCGCGGGCGGGGCTCGTTGCGCGACGCGCTGGGCCGGATCACCGCACACACCGTGGTCGCGGGCTCCGTGTCGGACCGGCTCTACCCGCTGCACCAGCAGGAGGAGCTGGCCGAGCTCATCCCCGGCGCGGGCGAGGTGCACCGGATCGAGTCGCCGTACGGGCACGACGCGTTCCTCATCGAGGCGCGCAGGCTCGAGCAGATCCTGGGCGAGCTCTTCCGCGCCTAGAGCCCACCCGTCAGCCTCCCCGTCGCGCTCGCGGGGACCGACGCGACGCGGTGAGCGCGGTTGCGGGCGCGGCCGTGTCCGCGCGAAGGGCACCTTCGGCCGATTAGAGAGGCGAAGGGCGCCCTTGGCCGGAACGGTCAGCCAAGATCTCGGTTCGTGGAGCGTGCGTTCCGCTGAGCGGAGCGTTCGCTCCACGAACCCAGATCGTGCGGCCCGACGCCGCGGTGATCGCCGATTCGGTGACGAAACACCGCAGATCTGCGCTGGTTCGTCACCGAAGTCGCGATCATGACCGCTCCCGGAAGACCGTCGCGCAGCGCGACGCAGGAGCGCTGCATCGCTCCGGCGGGGAGCTACAACCGTGCGGGCTGCCCCGCCACCTCGTGGAGCAGCGCGTGCACGGTCTCGTCGTCGAGGCGGTAGCGCACCACGCGGCCGCTGCGCTGGGTGGCGACGAGACCCTGCGCGCGCAGCAGGCGCAGCGCCTGCGAGGTGGTGGTGTCCTTCAGGCCGGCGGCCAACGCGAGGTCGGACACGCAGATCTCGCCGGCCGCGTGGATGCACAGCAGCAGCGTCAGGCGCGTCGGGTCGGCGAGGAGGGCGAACCGGGTGACCCAGGCGTGCATCCTGTCGCCGTCGGGCAGCGCGTCGACGGCGTCGCAGATCCGGTGGTCCTCGTCGAGCGCGCGCTGGCGCTGCTCGGCCCGTGCGGCATCCTCGTCGGTGCCGTCCGGGGGCTCGGTGAGGTGCACCGACACATCGTGTCATCCTCGCCCGGCCGCCGGGTGGCGGTGCCGGGAGACAGCCATGCCGGGGGATGGGGGACGTGCGCGGTGACGGGACCGACGGGACTCTCCGCGCGGCGCACCGCCCCCGACCTGGCCCGGGGTCTGATGCTCGTCCTCATCGCGGTGGCCAACGCGCACCTCTACCTCGTCGACCGCCCGATCGGCTACCGCGGCTACCCGGCGGGGCTCGTCGGCGGCGACCGCGTCGTGGCGACGGTGCAGATGGTGCTCGTCGACGGCCGCGTCTACCCGCTGTTCGCGGCCCTCGTCGGCTACGGGCTGGCGCGGCTGGCCGACCGCGTGCCCGAGGGGGTGCTGCGACGGCGCGGCGTGGTGCTGATCGGCGTCGGTGCGCTGCACGGCGTGCTGCTCTTCCCCGGCGACATCATCGGCGCGTACGGGCTGGTCATCCTGCTGATCGCGCCGGTGGTGGCGACGGGGCCCGCCGCGTCCTCGTCCCGCGGGCTCCTCGCGTCGGCCGGGGCGATCGCGGCGTTCGGGGTCCTGCTGAGCACCGGCCAGGGCACGCCGCAGGGGGTCCCGACCGTCCCGTCGATCGCGGCGCCCACCGTCGGCGCCTTCCTGGCCGCGCACCCCGGGGAGTGGCTCACGACCACCCTGTTCTCGGCGCTGCTCACCGCGCCCGCGGTGCTCGTGGGCGTCGTCATCGCCCGCTCCGGGACCCTCGACGACCCGGGGGCCCACCGGCGGCGGCTCGCCGTCTGGGCGGTCGGGGGGCTCGGGGCCTCGGTGGTGCTCGGGCTGCCGCTGGCCCTGGCGGTCGTCGGGACGTGGGTGCCGGCGGGGGTCCTCGCGGGCCTCGCCGGCGCCGCGCACACCGCGGGCGGCTACGCGGGCGCGCTCGGCCTGCTCGGCGTCATGGGCCTGCTCGCGAGCGTGTCCTGGCCGGGGCGCGACCTCATCGCGGGCGCGGGCACGTGGTCGATGACCCTCTACCTGTCCCAGTCGGTGGTGTTCGTCGCCGTGTTCGCGACGGTCGCGGGCGGGCTCGGGTCGTCGGCGTCGCTCACCACGGCCACGGTGACCGGCCTGCTCGTGTGGCTCGTCGGCGTGCTCGTCGCCGGCCTCCTCGCCCGCGCCGGGCACCGGGGCCCCGCCGAGCTCGCCGTCCGGAAGCTGACCTACCTCGGGGCCTCCGGGAAGTCGACGGCGCTGTAGAGCAGCGGGAGCTCGCCGGACCGGGGGCCCCGCGGGCGCTCCGCGACGACGGTGTCGGGGCTGACGTTGCCGACCCAGGTCATCGTGTCGATCACGAAGGGGAGGTTGTCGGCGGTCAGCGGCTGCGGTGAGTCCATGAGCCCGAAGTGCAGGTGGGACTCGCTCGTGTTGCCGGAGTTGCCGGTGCGCGCGAGCTCCTGGCCCCGCCGCACCCGATCACCGACGCGGACCGCCGGCGATCCGGGCTTGAGGTGGGCGTAGAAGGCGCACACGCCGTTGCCCAGGTCGAGCACGATGCGGTTCCCGCCGAGATCGGTGGCGGGGAGGGTCAGGAACTGGCGGGGCGGCGCCTCGGGAGGTCGCCGACCACGGTGACGGGCTCGTCTACGTCGTGGTGGGGGCGGTGGCCTGGGCGCGGCGCCCGAGCAACCGGACCGGGGTCCTGCTCGTCGCCGGCGGCCTCACCTGGCTCGTGGCGAGCCTCGTCAACACCCTCGTCCCGGTGCTCATCGCAGCAGGTCAGATCGCTGCGTGGGTCCCGGTCGCGCTCGTCCTGCACGTCCTGCTCACGTTCCCGTCGGGGCGCCTCGGCGGGACGGGAGCCCGCGCGCTGGCCGTCGCCGGCTACCTCACCGCGGTCCTGCCACAGCCGGTGCGCTACGCGGCGACCCCCAACCCGCCCCCCTACGACGTGCTGTTCGTCGCGGACCGCCCGGACGTCGCGAGCATCGCGACCGGGGCGCAGTCGGCGGCGGTGGCGCTGCCCGTGGGGGTGGTCGCGGCCGTGCTCGTGCGCCACCGAGAAGGCGGTCGTCGCGCACTCGTCGGGCATCTACGACGCCCTCGGGCTCGCCGCCACCGACGAGGACCACCGCCGCGTCCTCGCCGTCGTCCGGTACCTGACGCGCTGACCGGCCTCCACCCGTGAGTGATGTTCACGGCGATAGCCGTGAACATCACTCACATAGGGTCGCAGGCGTGGCCGAGCTCCCGCCCCCGCTGCGCTGGTGGGGCCGTCCCTTCGGGGAGGCGCGGGTGCACCTCGAGCTGGCGCGGCTGCTGGTGAGCGACACCTGGCGCGGGCACGACGTGCCGCACGGCGACGGCGCGCCGGTGCTGCTCGTGCCGGGGTTCCTCGCCGGGGACGTCACGCTCACCGTCCTGCACGACTGGCTGCGGCGCATCGGCCACCGGTCCTACCGCTCGGGCATCGCCTGGAACGTGGACTGCTCCGAGGCCGCGGTACGTCGCCTCGACCGGCGCCTCGCCGAGGTCGCCGACCGCGCCGGGGCGCCCGTGACGATCATCGGGCACAGCCGGGGCGGCCTGCTCGCCCGGGCGCTCGCGGCCCGGAGTCCGGCGCTGGTCCGCCGGGTGGTCGCGCTCGGCAGCCCACTGGCCTCGCAGCTCGACGCCTCGGTGCTGACCCTGGCCGCGGTGAGCGGGGCACGGGTCGCGCAGAACGTGGTGCGCCCGCACCGCCCGCTCTGCCTGACCGTGCGCTGCCCGTGCCCGTTCGGCGCCGACCTCGTCGCGCCCGCCGCCCCGCCCGTCGTCGCCATCTGGAGCGGGCAGGACGGGATCGTGCGGCCCTCGGCGTGCCGCCCGGAGGACGCCGAGGCGCTCGAGGTCCGGGGCAGCCACGTCGGGCTGGGCGTCAACGTCGAGGTGTACCGGCACCTCGCCGAGGTCCTCGTGCGACGGTGACCACCGTTTCGGGACCACCGTTTCGGCCACCCGTACGACGGGCACGGGTGCCACATGGCCGCGTGGACTCCTGCAGACATCGGAAACCAGACCGGACGGACATTCGTCGTCACCGGCGCGAATTCGGGCATCGGTCTCGAGGCGTCCCGCGCGCTCGTCCGGGCCGGCGCCCACGTGGTGCTCGCGGTCCGGGACACCGAGAAGGGCGCGCAGGCGGCCACGGAGATCGGCGCGGACGCCCCGGGCACCACCGAGGTCCGCCGGCTCGACCTCGCCGACCTGTCCTCGGTGCGCGCCTTCGTCGCCGAGCTCGGCGGCCCGGTCGACGTGCTCATCAACAACGCCGGCCTCATGGCGATCCCGGAGCGGCGCACCGCCGACGGGTTCGAGATGCAGGTGGGGACGAACTTCCTCGGGCACTTCGCGCTGACGGGCCTGCTGCTCGACGAGATCACCGACCGCGTGGTGACGCTCTCGAGCGTCGCGCACCGGCTCGGCAGCATCGACCTCTCCGACCTCAACTGGCGCCGCCGCCGCTACCAGCGCTGGTTCGCCTACGGGCAGTCCAAGCTCGCCGACCTGATGTTCGCCTACGAGCTCGAGCACCGGTTCGTCGCGGCCGGCTCGCCGCTGCGCTCGATGGCCGCCCACCCCGGCTACAGCGCGACGAACCTCCAGAGCCGCACCGAGTCGGTGCAGGACGCCGCGATGGGCCTGATGAACAAGGTCATCGCGCAGGGCCCGGAGTCGGGCGCCCAGCCGACGCTCTACGCCGCGACGATGCCCGACCTGCCCGGTGGCACCTTCATCGGCCCGAGCGGGTTCCAGGAGATCGCGGGCCCGCCGGTCCCGGTGGGCTCGACCGTGGCCTCGCACGACCGCGAGGTCCAGGCGCGCCTGTGGGACCTCGCGTCGGAGCTGACGGGCGTCACGCCCCACATCCGGGCCGGGGCACGCTCCTGAGCACCCCCACCGCCGACGAGACGCCGCTGTCGGTCCTGCGGCGCTGCGTGGCGGACGACATCCCGCTCGCGCCCGTCCACGCCGCCGTCCGGGCGCGGCTCCGCGCGATCGAGCCGGGGCGGGCCGAGGCCGACATGCCGGCCCCGGACGGGGACGTCGACGCAGCGCTCTGGCTGCTCGGCGACTTCGTCTCCGGCCTCGCGGTCACCAGCACGCTCGCGGCCGGCGAGCGGATCACCACGCTGCGGCTGACCCTGCACGTCGTCGCGCGGGACGACGTCGCCGGGACCCTGCACGCCGTCGGGTGCCTCGACGAGCGCAACCCCGAGGTGGCGCTGAGCACGGCGGTGATCACCGACGACGACGGCCGGACGCTGGCGCGGGCCCACGGTCGCAACGCCGTGCTCCGCGACGAGCAGGCCGCCGAGTACCGGACGGCGACCCCCGACTGGTCGCCCACCGCGCGGGCGCCCCACACGCTGGTGGGCGAGGGCGCCGCGCCCGACCCCGACGCCGTGAACCACGCCGCCGTGGTGCAGGGGGGCGCGCTGGCCTCGCTGCCCGCCCGCGCCCTCGCCCACGTGCTCGGCGGGCCGCCCGACGAGGCGACGGCGACGTTCCTGCGCGCCGTCCCCGCCGACGGGCGCACCGTGCGCACCGAGGTCGAGGTCGAGCACGACGGGCGCCGCCTGCGCAGCGGGCGCGCGCTGCTGCGCGACGACCGCGACCGCACCGTGCTGACGATGACGGGCCTGCGCTACACCCCGGGCTGAGGCGCCGTGGGCATCGGCACGCGCCCACCTCGACGCCCGGGTCGAGGCGCACGGGGGGTGACGAGGCTCCCAGCACGGGAGTGCCCCGGTCCGTGATGAGGTGTCGCGGTGACCGTGACGGTGGTCGGCATCGGAGCCGAAGGGTGGCCGGGGCTGGGGGAGCCCGCCCGGTGCGCGCTGCAGGACGCCGACGTCGTGCTCGGCGCGCCCCGCCAGCTCGCCCTGCTGCCCGCGCTGTCCGCGGCGCACGCCACCTGGCCCTCGCCGCTGATGCCGGCGCTGCCCGGGCTGCTCGCCGAGCACGCCGGCCGTGCGCTCGTCGTCCTCGCCAGCGGCGACCCGACGTTCTACGGGATCGGGTCCGCGGTGCTCGCCCACGACCCGTCGGCGACCGTCCACCCGGCGCCGTCGTCGCTCGCGCTGGCGTGTGCGCGCCTGGGCTGGGCCGCGCAGGACGTCGAGGTGCTCTCGACGGTCGGCCGGCCGCCGGAGGCCGTCCGCGCCGCGCTCGCTCCCCGCCGCCGCATGCTCGTGCTGGTGCCGGACGGCGACGCCCCGAAGACGCTGGCCGAGTCGCTCACGTCGTGGGGCTACGGCGCCGCGACGATGACGGTGCTCGGGTCCCTCGGCGCGCCGGCGGAGAGCCGGGTCGACGGCCACGCCGCGGGCTGGGTCCACCCGCCGGGCGACCCGCTGGCCGTCGTGGCCGTGACCTGCCCGGACCTCCCCGAGGACCCCCTGCTCGGGCGCGCGCCGGGCCTGCCCGACGACGCCTACTCCCACGACGGTCAGCTCACGAAGGCCGAGGTCCGGGCCCTGTCCGTCGCCGCGCTGCGTCCGGTGCCCGGCGCGCTGCTCTGGGACGTCGGCGGCGGGGCGGGCAGCGTCGGCATCGAATGGATGCGGCACCACCAGGCGTGCCGGGCCCTGACTGTTGAGGTGCGTGAGGACCGGGCGGCCCGCATCAGCGCCAACGCCGTGACGCTCGGGGTGCCGGGGCTGCGCGTCGTCCTGGGACGGGCGCCGGAGGTGTTGGCGGGGTTGGACACGCCGGACGCGGTGTTCGTCGGCGGCGGGGTGTCGGTGCCGGGGATGCTGGACGCGGCGCACTCGTCGCTGCGTCCCGGCGGACGGCTGGTGGCCAACGCCGTCACCGTCGAGGGCGAGGCCGCGCTCGCCGCGTTCCGCGCCGCGCACGGCGGGGCGCTGCGGCGGATCGGGATCCAGCGCGCCGAGCCCGTCGGCCGCTTCTCGGCGTGGCGTGCCCTGGCCGGCGTGACCCAACTGATCCACCGGAAGGACCCCTCCGCGTGACCGTCCGCTTCGTCGGCGCCGGGCCGGGCGCGCCCGACCTGATCACCGTGCGCGGCCTGCGCGCCCTGGCCACCAGCGCGGTCTGCCTCTACGCCGGCTCGCTGGTGCCCGAGGAGCTGCTCGACCAGTGCCCGACGGGGGCACGCCGGGTGGACACCGCCCGCATGACGCTCGACGAGATCACCGCCGAGCTCGTCGCCGCGGACGAGGCGGGCCACGACGTCGCGCGACTGTGCTCCGGGGACCCGTCGGTGTTCTCCGCGGTCGCCGAGCAGACCCGTCGTCTCGACGCCGCCGGCGTGCCGTGGGAGATCGTGCCGGGCGTCCCGGCCTTCGCCGCGGCGGCGGCCGCCCTGCGCACCGAGCTGACCGTGCCCGGCATCGGTCAGTCCGTGGTGCTCACCCGCGACGCCGCCAACGCCACGCCGATGCCGCCGGGGGAGTCGCTCGACGTGTGGGCCGCCGCCGGCGGGACCCTCGTCCTGCACCTGGCCGTGCAGCGGTGCGCCTCGGTGGTGGAAGCGCTCCTGAGGCATCGCCCGGCCTCGGAGCCCGTCGCCGTCGTCGCCCGCGCGTCCCGCGACGACGAGGTGATCCTGCGCGGGACGCTCGCCGACATCGTCGAGCAGGTCGCCGCGGCGGACGTTCGCCGAACCGCGGTGATCGTGGTGGGGGCGGTGGTCGGGACCTCCGGCGGCGACGAGTCGCACCTCTACTCGGCGACCCGCGCGCGCCCGTGATTCGGCGGGCTCCGGTTCCGCGCGAAGGGCACCTTCGGCCGGATAGAGCGGCGAGGGGTGCCCTTCGCCGGAACGGCGCGGGCACTCGATGACGCGGCGGGTCCTCGTGCTCGGGGGAACGGCGGAGGCGCGGTCGTTGGCGGCGGAGCTGGCCGCGCGGGGTCTCGACGTCACCACGTCCCTCGCCGGCCGGACGCGCCACCCCCGGCTGCCGGCCGGCGAGGTGCGCACCGGCGGCTTCGGCGGGGTCGCCGGGCTGGCCGAGGCGTTGGCCGACGTCGACGTGCTGGTCGACGCGACCCACCCCTTCGCGGCCACGATGACGGAGCACGCCGCGGCAGCGGCGTCGCTCGCCTGGACGCCGCTGATCGTGCTGCGCCGGCCGGGGTGGACCGAGGGCCCGGGGGACCGCTGGACGCGGGTGCCGTCGCTCGAGGCGGCCGCGTCGGCGATCCCGTCCGGCGCCCGCGTGCTGCTCGCGACCGGTCGCCAGGGCGTCGGGGCGTTCGTCGACGTCGACGCGTGGTTCCTCGTGCGGGCCATCGAGGCGCCTGCGGTGCTGCCTCCGCGAAGTGAGCTCCTGCTGGCCCGCGGTCCCTTCGCCCTCGACGACGAGCACGCCCTGCTCGACCTGTACGCGATCACCGTCGTCGTCGCCAAGGACTCCGGCGGCGCCACGGAGGCCAAGCTCGTCGCGGCCCGCGAGCGGTCGCTGCCGGTCGTGCTCGTCGACCGGCCGCCCCTGCCGGAGGGCGTGACGGCGGTGAGCTCCGTCGGCGAGGTGCTCGAGGCGCTCCAGGGTCGCTAGTCGAACCGTGTCCTGAGGACACGGTCTCCCCCCGCTACTGCGCTTCGTGTGCGTGGCGTTACGGACACTCAACGTCTGCGGCGCCACGCCGCTGACATCGCGCCCCCCTAGACCCACAAGCCCACCGCGAGGACGGCGGCGACGACGAGAAGGACGGCGAGGTCCCGCCGCCCCGGGCGCTGGTCGGGGCCGGCGACGGCGCCCAGGCCACCCCGCGCGGTGATCGCCTCGCCCGTCTCGGCCGCCCGTCGGGTGGCCATCGCGCACGCCTGCATCGCCGCCCGCACCGCCGTGCGCACCTGCTCGCGCAGCGGCGTGATCGCGCGCCCGACCGGCTGCCGCTGGGCGATCAGCAGCCACGCGGTCCGGCCCTCCGCGAGCAGCAGCGGCACCAGGCGCAGCCCGAGCGCGATCGCCGTCGTCGGCGTCCGCAGCGGGATCCGCACGCGCCGCCCGAGCCGGGCCAGGCGCTCGAGCAGCGGCGGGAACGCCCCGAGCGGGGTCGTCGCGATCAGCAGGGCCGCGCCGAGCAGCGAGACGAGCGTCGTGCCGAGGAAGAGCACCACGCGTTCGAGCCCGCCGATGCTCAGCTCGATGCCCAGGACGTCGACCAGCGGCGGGCGCGTGCCGATCGTCGACAGCACGATCGCGGGCACCCAGAGGAGAAGCCAGCGGGGCGGGCGCGGCACGGCCCCGCGCGGCAGGCGCGCCGCCACCGCCCCGACCACCAGGAGCAGGGTGGCGGCGCCGAGGGTCGGCCAGGTCGGGTCGACGAACAGCGCCAGCGCCGTCGCGGCCAGCGCCGCGATCTTGGTGCCCACCCAGGTCCGGTGCAGCACCGACGGCCCCGGCAGCGTGCGCACCGCCCCGACGGCGCGGGGCCGGCGCTCCCGCCCGGACGACGACGAGGTGCTCGACGGCCGGACGAGCTCCGGCGGCCCGTGCACCACCCCGTCCTCGACGCGCAGGACCGCGTCGCCGAGGTCGGCCAGCGGCGCGATGTCGTGGGTGACCACCACCAGCGTGGTGCCCGCCGCCCGCGCCGCGCGCAGGGCCTCGCGCACCGCCGTCGCGGCGTCGGTGTCGAGGCCCGCCAGCGGCTCGTCGAGCACGAGCACCCGCGGCCCGGCGCCGAGCAGCCCCGCGAGCAGGACCCGGCGCTGCTCGCCGCCGGAGAGCTCGTCGACAGGACGGTCGCGGTAGATCGCCGGGTCGAGGCCCAGGGCGGCGAGGGTCGTGTCGGCGGTGCGCGGGCCGACGCCGGCGGCGTCCTCGACCTCTTCGCCCACGGTGGGGCGCAGCAGCGCCGGGCGGGCGTGCTGCACAGCGAGCAGCGCGCCGGCGCGCCCGTTGCGCAGCGGCGCGCCGTCGAGCGTCGCGGTGCCGCGCGCCGGCGTGGCGAGGCCGGCGAGCACCCACGCGAGGCTCGTCTTGCCGGCGCCGTTCGGGCCGGTGACCAGCACCATCCGCCCGGCCGGGACGTCGAGATCCACCCCGGAGAGCACGGGTCGGCGCCACGGCGTGCCGGCGTCGTGGACGACGTCGACGCCCCGCAGGCGCAGCGATCCGCCGGCGGGCGGGCGCGGCGGACCCCACGGCACCCCGCCCGCCCCCGGCGGTGTCGGCGCGCCGGGGAGGGCGAGCACGGCGTCGGCCTCGCCCGGGTCGTGGTGGGTGATGTGCAGGACCCCGACGCCCTCGGTGCGCGTGAGGCTGCGCAGCAGGTCGGTCACCTCGGTGCGGCCCTCGGGGTCGAGCATCGCCGTGCTCTCGTCGCTGACGACGACGGCGGGAGCGCGCGCGAGCAGGGCCGCGACGGCGAGACGCTGCAGCTCGCCGCCCGAGAGCGTGGCGGTCTCGCGGTCGCCGGCGCCCTCGAGGCCGACCCGGGCCAGCAGCTCGTCGACCGGCACGGGGTGACCGGACGGGAGGCCCCAGCGCAGGTCGTCGGCGACGCGCACGCCCAGCACCTGGCTGTCGGGGCGCTGGAACACCATCCCGGTGCCGCCGACGACGCCGAGCCCGGCCTCGCCGGGACGCTCGGCGGTGCCCTCGGCGGGCGGACGCCCCGCGACGACGCGCCCGAGCGTCGACTTGCCGGCCCCGTTCGGCCCGGTGACCACGACGAACCGGCCGGCGTCGAGGTCCAGGTCCACCGGCGGCCCCGACGGCAGCGCGACCCCGCGCAGGCGCAGCGGCAGCGGCGCCACCGGCGCGCCCGCACGGGCGGTGGGCAGGCGGCCTGCGAGGTCGGTCGGCAGCAGGCGCTGCACCGAGCGCAGCGGCCGCGCGAGGATCCAGGCCGCGACCGCCACGCCGACCAGGGTGCTGACGACCGCGATCGCGGGCAGCGTCACCCACCAGTAGTCGGTGATCGCCTGCACCGCGCGGTCCCCGGCGGCCACGACCTCGGGCAGCCCGCCGCGCAGCAGACGGGCCAGGCCGCTCCACGAGATGCGCAGCTGGTCGAGCACCAGCTCCCGGTAGGCGGGGAACACGGCGAGCAGCGCGGTGCCGACCAGCGAGGTGGGCACGGCGAGGACGACGACGCCGGTGAGCGCGGTGCGCACGGTCGACCAGCCCCGGCGCGCGCCGACGCCGACCAGCCAGCCCAGCGACGCCGCGGACGCCGCCGTGCCCGCCGGGCCGACGCCGGCGACGAGGAACGCGACGACCACGGCGACGAGCGCCCCGACCGGCCCCGCCCGCCCCGGTCGCCGCGACGACAGCACGGCCAGCGGGAAGGCCGCGACGACCACGCCGATCGGGCCGACCGGGAACAGGCGGGTGAGCACGCAGACCACGGCGACGAGATCACCGAGGGCGGCCGCCTCCGCGAGTTCGACCGCGTCGAGGGGCCGGCGTGGAGCGGACCGGCGGAAGCGCCGCATCTCACCCAGTATGCGGGTCACCGCCCGCGACGAGCCGTCCGAGCAGCGTGCGCAGTCGCTCGCGGTCGGGCGCGTCCAGGGGATCGAGGAAACGGTCATCGCACGCGGCGAGGGCCTCGGCGGCCCGGGCCCGCACCCGTTCGCCCTCGTCGGTCAGCGAGACGAGGTTGGCGCGCCGGTTGGCCGGGTCGGGGGTGCGCCGCAGGAGTCCGCGGGCCTCCAGGCCGCTGACCAGCGCGACGGTCGTGGTGCGGTCGATGCCCAGGGAGCGCGCGGCGGTGATCTGCGAGCACGGCGCGAGGTGGGCGACCGCGGCGAGCAGCCCGTACTCCCGCCCGCCGACCCCGACCTCGACGAGTACCTCCTCGCCCATCGCCTGCGCCCGGCCGAGGGCGAGCTGCAGGAGGAAGGCCGTGCGGTCGGTGAGCGTCTCCGGCAGGTCGGTCACGGGCACCTCCTCTACTGTCAGCAGCACTGACAATCATCGTTGCGGGGGAGACCATCATGCGCGTACTGATCACCGGAGCGAGCGGGTTCGTCGGCGGGGCCGTCGCGGCGGCCGCGCTCGACGCCGGTCACGACGTCGTCGGGCTGGTCCGCGACCCGGCCCGGGCGACGCGCGCGGTGGGCGCGGACCTGCGCCGTGGCGACATGCTCGAGCCGGCGTCCTACGTGCCACTCGTCGGCGAGGTGGACGCGGTCGTGCACGCCGCCCAGGTCGCCGTGGACGGCCGGCTGACCCGGCGGCGCGCCGAGCGGGTCTTCGCCGCCGACGGCGTCATGACCACCGCGCTCGCCGACGCCTGTCGTGAGCAGCGGAAACGCTTCGTCTACACCGCCGGGTGCTTCGACTGGGGCGACCGCGGCGAGGTGTGGATCGACGAGGACACCCCGCTCGACCCGTCGCCGATGGGCATCGGCCACGCCCGCCAGGCCGCGGTCCTCGACGCGATGACCGACCTCGACGCCGTCCGCGTCGCCCCCGGGTTCGTGTACGGCCCGGGCGGGCTGTTCAAGCAGGCCTTCGTCGACCAGGCCCGGGCGGGGCGGCTGCGCTGCCTCGGGCGCGGGACGAACTGGTGGAGCTGCGTGCACGTCGACGACCTCGCGACGGCGTATCTCGGCGCGCTGACCGACGCGCCGCCCCGGTCCGCCTACGCCGTCGCCGACGAGGAGCCGCTGCGGCTGCGCGAGCTCACCGACCTCACCGCGGCCGCCTGCGGCGTCGGCCCCGTCGGCACGCTTCCGCCGGCGCTGGGCGCCCTGTTCCTCGGCGGGACGCTCACGGCCAGCCTGACCACCTCGTTCCGCATCGACCCGCGCCGTGCCCGCGAGGAGCTGGGGTGGCGTCCGCGCCACCCCCGGTTCCGCGACGAGGTCGGCGAGGTCGTCGCGGCGACTCCGTAAGTGTGCGTTGACGCTAACGAAAGCAAACGCTAACGTTAGCGACGTTCAACACGGTACGAGCAGGAGGTCACCATGGGTCAGCCGGTCGCGTTCTTCGAGATCACCAGCACCGCGCCCGAGAAGGTCCGAGGGTTCTACACCGGGCTGTTCGGGTGGTCGGCCGAGCCCGACCCCGACATGGACGGCTACGCGATGGTCGACACCGGCGCGGGGCCGGACGCCATCGGCGGCGGCATCGGGCCGTCCCAGGGGCCGGGCGACACGGGCGTGAAGCTCTACGTCCGGGTCGACGACCTCGAGGCCGGCCTCGCCCGCGCCTCCGAGCTCGGCGCCGACACCCTCGTTCCGCCGATCGACCTGCCCGCCGGCTACGGGCGCATCGCCGTGGTGTCCGACCCCGACGGCAACCCCGTCGGGCTGTGGGCGTGAGCCCCTCCTCCGAGGACGATCCCCGCGACCGCGCGCTGCGGGCGCTCGCCGAGCCGCGCCGGCGGGCGATCCTGCAGCTCGTGGCCCACGACGAGCTGGCCGCCGGGGAGATCGCGGCCGCCTTCGACGTGACCCGCCCGGCCGTCAGCCAGCACCTCACCGTGCTCAAGGAGGCCGGCCTGCTCACCGAGCGCCGCGAGGGCACGCGCCGGCTCTACGGCGCGCGCCCGGAGGGCCTCGCCGAGCTGCGGGAGATGCTCGACGACCTGTGGGCCTCGGCGCTCGACCGCGCGCGCCGGATCGCGGAGGCCGACCGGGGCGTGGCCGACGATCAGCACGAGGAGGAGACCGGATGAGCCACGCCCGAACGCAGCGACAGCACCGTCACCCCGCTGCGCCGGCCACCGATCCGGCAGTCGACGCTCGTGCGCTCGAGCCGCGAGCACACCTTCGGTGTCTTCGTCGACACGATCGGCGAGTGGTGGCCGCTGCAGCCCTACTCGCTGGGCGGCGAGCGGGTCCGCGCCGTCGCGTTCGACCGCCGCGAGGGCGGCCGGGTCCACGAGACCTGGGCCGACGGCACCGAGGTCACGTGGGGTCACCTGCTGGCCTGGCAGCCGCCCGAACGCTTCGTCATGACCTGGGAGGCCACCCCGGTCACCACCGAGGTCGAGCTGACCTTCCGTGCCCTGGGGCCCGCGTTGACCAAGGTCGACGTCGAGCACCGCGGCTGGGAGCAGCTGACCGCCGAGCAGTTCGCCGCCGCCACCACGGTGGGCGGCGGTTACTCCGCAGGCTGGGCCGCGATCCTCGCCGCCCTGGCCGCGACCGTTGACGCCGAGAGGAGCTCGCCGTGAGCCGTGTCCTGTTCCAGGTCGTCCACTTCCCGAAGCCCGAGCACCGCGAGGACATGCTCGCCGCGATGGACGTCATCCGGGAGACGTCCGCGCACATCGACGGGCTCGACGAGATCGGGGCCTACGAGGAGCCCGACGGCTCGCGCATCGTCGCGCTGTCGATCTGGGCGTCGCCCGAGGCGATGCAGGCCGGCATGGGCCAGCTGTTCGCCTCCGTCGGCGAGCTCCCGCTCGACCGGTGGGAGACCCGCCCCTACGAATCCGCGACGCTGACCCAGGTCGCCTGACACGATCGGGCCCGTGAGCAACGGCGACGAGCGGTGGCTGTGCCTGGGCGGGCTCCAGCACTCCTGGGTGGTGACGGGCTGGGCCGTCGCCGACGAGTCGATGGGTGCCAACGAGCTGTTCTGCGCGACGTGCGGGCAGCTGGTCGGGCGCGACCGCACCGACCAGGACTGGATGTGGGTCCCCCTCGCGGGCGACTGACCCCTACCCGTGCCGCCGCGGCGTGTAGACCGTGCCTGTGGCCGGCCACCGCGTGCTCGACGACCCGACGATGAGCAGGGTCCGCATGTCGACCTCGCTCGGCACGAGGTCGGCGAGGCGCACGACGCGCACCGACTCCTCCGGCCCGTCGACGTCACGGCCGACGATCACCGGCGTGGACGGGTCGCGGTACTTCAGCAGCAGGTCGCGGGCCGCCTCGACCTGCCAGGTCCGTGACCGCGAGCCCGGGTTGTAGAGGGCCATCGCCATGTCGGCGTCCGCGACGGCGGCGAGCCGGCTCTCGACGACCTCCCAGGGCTTGAGCCGGTCGGAGAGCGAGATCATCGCGTAGTCGTGACCCAGGGGGGCGCCGACCCGGGCGGCCACCGCCTGCGCCGCGGACACGCCGGGGACGACCCGGACCGGGACGTCGGGGTAGTCGTCGGCGGCGACCTCGACCACGGCCGACGCCATGGCGAACACCCCGGGGTCGCCGGACGACACGACGGCCACGCGGTGCCCGGAGCGGGCCAGGTCGAGGGCGAACGCGGCGCGCTCGGACTCCACCTTGTTGTCCGAGGCGTGCACGCGCCGGCGGGGGTTCGGCGGGACCCGCGCGGTGTAGGTCGCGTAGCCGACGACGTCGTCGGCCCAGGCCAGGGCGGCGGCCGCCTCAGGGGTCAGACGGTCGCGCGCCCCCGGTCCCAGCCCCACGACGACGACCTCGCCGGGCGTGCGGCCGGCGATCACCTCGGCGGTCTCCGCCCGCGCGGCCGGGGTCGTGTCGGCGTGCACCCGCGAGGGCACGATGCCGACGGAGAAGTAGGGCACCGTGGACGGGTCGACGTCGGCGAGGGCCGCGGTGCGCTCGGTCTCGGTGGAGGCGCGCTCGACGTAGAAGGCCTCGTCGAGGCGTCCCGAGGTGGCGAGGGCCGCGCGGACGCCGGTGAACGTGCGGCCGAGCTTCATCACCGCGGCGGCGTCGGTGTCGGCGAGTCGGGCCGCGAGCTCGTCGGGCGGCAGCGTGCCGGGCAGGACGGTGAGGACCTCGTCGCGCTCCACGAGCGGGCGTCCCAGCGACGCGGTGGCCGCGGACACCGAGGTCACGCCGGGCACGACCTCGGTGGGGAAGCGGTCGGCGAGGCGCTTGTGGAGGTGCATGTACGAGCCGTAGAAGAACGGGTCGCCCTCGGCGATCACCACGACGTCGCGGCCGGCGTCGAGGTGGGCCGCCAGCCGGGCGGCGGCCTCGGCGTAGAAGGCGTCGAGGCGGCCCTGGTAGTCGTCGGTCTGCTCGGTGGTGACCGGGTAGGTCAGCTGCTCCTCGGTCTGCGTGCCCAGGTACTGCGCGACGATCGAGCGCGCGTGCGAGCGCCCGTGCCGCGCGCAGTGGTAGGCGACGACGTCGGCACCGCGCACGAGGTCCACCGCGCGCACCGTCATCAGCGACGGATCGCCGGGGCCCACGCCGACGCCGTAGAGCCGTCCGGTCACGGCGCGCAGCCCAGGGCGAGGGCGTTGACAGCACCGACGGTCATCGCCGAGCCGCCCCGGCGGCCGTGGACGACGACGTGCTCGAGCCGGGCCGGATGCCCCACCAGCGCCGCCTTCGACTCCATCGCCCCGACGAACCCGACGGGCAGGCCGAGGACGACCGCGGGGCGCGGGGCGCCCTGCTCGATCATCTCGAGCAGCCGGAACAGCGCAGTCGGGGCGTTGCCGATCGCCACGACGGCGCCGTCGAGCAGGGGCCGCCACAGCTCCAGGGCGGCGGCGCTGCGGGTGGTACCCATCGCCGCGGCGCGGGCCGGGACCTCGGGGGCGTTGAGCGTGCAGACCACCTCGTTGCCGGCGGGCAGGAAGCGCTGCGTGATGCCGCTCGCGACCATCATCGCGTCGCAGAGCACCGGGGCGCCGGCCTTGAGGGCGTCCTTCGCCGCGGCGATCGCGCCGGCGGAGATCTCGGTGTCGGCCGCGAGGTCGACCATCCCGCAAGAATGGATCATGCGGATGACGACGTCGTGGGCGTCCTCGGGGAGGTGCGCGAGGTCCGCCTCCGCGCGGATGATCGCGAACGAGCGGCGGTAGATCTCGGGTCCGTCGGCGATGTAGGAGGGGACTGCGGACCTCTCGGTCGGTGCCGATGTGGTGTGGCCGGCGCTCACGGGGACACCTTCCCTGCTCGGACGATGGTGCGATAGGTGCCGCCGGGCGTGCCCTCGACCACGGCGACCGGGCCGGCCGGCGTGCCGCACGCCCGCGCGCACCCGACCCAGTGCGCGTGCAGGAGTCCGCCGGCGTGGCCCGTGGCCACGGCGCGGGCGAGGTCGCCCCGGACGTCGGTGTGCGAGCGGGCGCAGCGGGGCGCGCCGACGCAGGCCGACAGGCTCGACCACGGCGACGGCCCGGTCTCGACGAGACCGGCGAGTCGCCGGAGGGCGTCATCGGGGTCGGCGAGGTCGCGCAGCACCACCGTGCGCCGGGGCGTGACGCGCAGGGTGGCCCCGGCGTCGGCGAGGTCCGCGAGCACCGCGGCGGTCGGTTCGTCGATCTCCCCGAGGCGCGGGAGGACCTCGGTGACCTCCGGGCCGGCGCCCTGCGGTGCGGTTACTGGCTGGTATCGCTCGCTCAGCGAGCGATACCAGCCAGTAACGCCCGAGAGGACCCGCTCGGGCCCGACCTCGGCCACGCGCCAGGCGCTGGCCCGGACCTCGAGGAACGCTTCGACGGCGGCGAGGGCGAGGGCGGCAGGATCGCCGGTGAGGTCGGTCGGGGTGCCCGCGAGCACGAGCGCCCCGTCGACGACCGTGACGTCCCCGTCGAGGACGGCCACGTCGCCGGCGCCGTCGTCGAGGGCCACGAGCAGCCGGCCGGGCACGTCGGTGCGCCCGCGCAGGGCGTCGGCGACGGCGCGCGCCGCGTCGTCGAGCAGCCCCGAGGGCGAGGCCACGACGCTGCAGGGCACGTCGCGTCCCAGCGCGTCGAGCAGCGCGCTGTCCCCGCCGAGCGCGCTGAGCGTCGCGGCGAGCCGGTCGGCGCCCTCGGCGGTCAGGCCGCGGACCTGCAGCGATCCCCGCGAGGTCAGCTCCAGCGGCGACCCGCCGGTCGCGGCGGCGTCGGCGAGCACCCGGAGCTCGGCGCCGCTGACGGCTCCGCCGACGGGGCGGAAGCGCGCCAGGGCGCCGTCGGCGGCGTCGTGGCGTCGCCAGGCGCCCGGACAGGCGTCCGGCACGAGCCGCGGGGTCGTGCGCAGGTCCGTAGGCTCGGCGCCGTCACGTCGTCGGGAGTCGGGCATCGTCGACACAGTATCTAGTCAGATGCTCAGATGAGAGTGCCCGGCGACACGGACCTGCACCCCGGTGCCCGTGTCACGATGTCTGATCAGATGATGAGGTGTCCGGACTCCCGGGCGCCCGCCACCGACCCCCGGGAGCGCCGGTGCTGCTGCTGCTGTCGACGTCCGACACCGACCTGCGCTCGGCGCGGGCCAGCACCCCGGGGCAGGAGGGTGCCTGGCGCTGGGCGAACCCCGCCCGGGTCGCGGTGGAGGACCTCGAGGCCCTGCTCGAGGGCGTCGACCTCGTCGTCGTGCGCCTGCTCGGCGGGCGCCAGGCGTGGGAGGCGGGTCTCGACGCCCTCCTCGCGCCGTCGCAGCCGCGGCCGGTCGTCGTCCTCGGCGGCGAGCAGAGCCCGGACGCGCAGCTCATGGAGTCGTCGACCGTCCCCGTCGGCGTCGCCACCCAGGCGCACCTCTACCTCGCCCAGGGCGGGTCGGAGAACCTCACGCAGCTGCACCACTTCCTCTCCGACACCGTCCTGCTCACCGGCCACGGCTTCGACCCGCCGGCCGAGATGCCGAACTGGGGCCGGCTCGAGGGCTGGGAGACGTCCGAGCGCTGGGACACGCCCGAGCGCGTGGCCCTATCGGCGTGCTCCTCTGATTCCCGGACACTGGACGACAGCGGCGCCACGCCGCTGACACTCCCGAGGGTCGCGATCGTCTACTACCGCGCGCACCACATGGCCGGGAACACCGCGTTCGTCGACGCCCTGTGCCGCGCGGTGGTCGACGCCGGCGGGGTGCCCGAGCCGGTGTTCTGCTCGTCGCTGCGTGCCCCCGAGGACGAGCTCGTCGCGGTGCTCCGGCAGGCCGACGTCCTGGTCACCACCGTGCTCGCCGCCGGCGGGTCGAAGCCCGCGACGGCCAGCGCGGGCGAGGACGACGAGAGCTGGGACACCGGCGCGCTCGCGGCCCTCGACGTCCCGATCCTGCAGGCCCTGTGCCTGACGCGGTCCCGCGAGGACTGGCTCGGCGACGACGACGGCGTGAGCCCGCTCGACGCCGCGAACCAGGTGGCCGTGCCGGAGTTCGACGGCCGCGTCATCACCGTCCCGTTCTCCTTCAAGGAGACCGACGCCGACGGCCTGCCCGTCTACGTCGCCGACCCCGAGCGGGCGGCGCGCGTCGCCGGGCTGGCGGTGGGCCACGCCCGCCTGCGGCACGTCCCGAACGCCGACAAGCGCATCGCGCTGGTGCTCAGCGCCTACCCGACGAAGCACGCGCGAATCGGGAACGCGGTCGGCCTCGACACCCCGGCCTCGGTGGTCCGGCTGCTCGCCGCGATGCGGGAGTCCGGGTACACCATTGGCGACGTCCCGGGGCTCGACGTCCAGGACGGCGATCTGCTGATCCGCGCCCTCATCGACGCCGGCGGCTACGACCAGGACTGGCTCACCGAGTCCCAGCTCGCCGCGAACCCCGCGCGCGTGCCCATCGACGAGTACACCGCGTGGTTCGCGACGCTGCCCGAGGACTTCCGCGCGGGCGTCGAGGAGCACTGGGGCACCGCGCCGGGCTCGATGTTCATCCACGATCACGCCATCACCGTCGCGGCCCTCCAGCGCGACAACGTCGTCGTGATGATGCAGCCGCCCCGCGGGTTCGGGGAGAACCCGATCGCGATCTACCACGACCCCGACCTGCCGCCCTCGCACCACTACCTCGCGGCCTACCGCTGGCTGCAGACCACGTTCGGCGCGCACGCGCTGGTGCACGTCGGCAAGCACGGCAACCTCGAGTGGCTGCCCGGCAAGACCGCCGCGCTGTCGGCGTCCTGCGCGCCCGACCCGATCCTCGGGAACCTGCCGCTGGTCTACCCGTTCCTGGTCAACGACCCGGGCGAGGGCACGCAGGCCAAGCGCCGGGCGCACGCGACGCTCGTCGACCACCTCGTCCCGCCGATGGCGCGCGCCGAGTCGTACGGCGACCTGGCCCGCCTCGAGCAGCTGCTCGACGAGTACGCCTCGATCCAGGCCATGGACCCCGGCAAGATCACCGCGATCCGCGGCCAGATCTGGCAGCTGATCCAGGCCGCCAAGCTCGACAGCGACCTCGGCGTCTCCGACCAGCCCGAGGACGAGCGCTTCGACGACTTCGTCATGCACCTCGACGGCTGGCTCTGCGAGATCAAGGACGCGCAGATCCGCGACGGCCTGCACGTGCTCGGCCAGGCGCCGGGCGGCCAGGAACGCGTGGACATGGTGCTCGCGATCCTGCGCGCGCGGCAGCTGTGGTCGGGCACGAACTCCCTGCCCGGGCTGCGCGAGGCGCTGGGCATGCTCGAGGACGGGACCACCTCGCGCGCCGAGACCGACCGCTTCGAGGAGACCGCGCACTCGCTGGTGCTGGGGATGGAGAAGCGGGCCTGGGCGATCGCCGACGCCCCGGACGTCACCGTCGAGGTGCTGGGCGCCGAGAACGGCACCGTCACCGACATCCTGACCTTCGCCGCCACCGAGGTCGTCCCGCGCCTCGACCGGACCACCGAGGAGATCACCGGGGTCCTGCACGCCCTCGACGGCGGGCACGTGAAGGCGGGGCCGAGCGGCTCGCCGCTGCGCGGGCTGGTCAACGTCCTGCCGACCGGGCGGAACTTCTACTCGATCGACCCGCGCGCGATCCCGTCGCGGCTGGCGTGGGAGACCGGGCAGATGCTCGCCGACTCCCTGCTCGAGCGGTACCGCGAGGACCACGAGGGCGAGTGGCCGACGAGCGTCGGCCTCTCGCTGTGGGGCACCGCGGCGATGCGCACGAGCGGTGACGACATCGCCGAGGCGCTCTCGCTCATGGGCGTCCGGCCGGTGTGGGACGAGGCGTCGCGGCGGGTCACGGGCCTCGAGGTCACGCCGACCGACGAGCTCGGACGGCCCCGCGTCGACGTCGTGCTGCGTATCTCCGGCTTCTTCCGCGACGCGTTCCCGCACGTGGTGGCGACGATGGACGACGCGGTGCACCTGGTCGCGGGGCTCGAGGAGGCCGACGAGGACAACTTCGTCGCCGCCCACGCGCGGGCCGATGTCGCCGGCGGGTCGGACTGGCAGGCCGCGACCACGCGCATCTTCGGCTCGCCCCCCGGCGCCTACGGCGCGGGTCTGCTGCAGGCGATGGACTCGCGGGAGTGGCGCGGCGACGCGGACCTCGCCGAGATCTACACGACCTGGGGCGGGCACGCGTACGGGCGCGGGCGCCAGGGCGAGTCGGCGGTCGACGAGATGCGCGCGGCGTACCGGCGGATCGCGGTGGCGGCGAAGAACATCGACACCCGCGAGCACGACATCGCCGACTCCGACGATTACTACCAGTACCACGGCGGCATGATCGCGACGGTCCGCGCGCTGACCGGCGCCGCGCCCGCTGCGTACGTCGGCGACTCGACGCGGCCGGAGAACGTGAAGACCCGGTCGCTGATCGAGGAGACGGCGCGGGTCTTCCGCAGCCGCGTCGTCAACCCGCGCTGGATGGCCGCGATGCGCCGCCACGGCTACAAGGGCGCGTTCGAGATGGCCGCGACCGTCGACTACCTCTTCGGCTGGGACGCGACCGCGGGGACGGTGAGCGACTGGATGTACGGCTCGCTCACCGAGAACTACGTGCTCGACCCGGAGAACCGCGCGTTCCTGCGCGACGCCAACCCCTGGGCGCTGCACGGGATGGCCGAGCGCCTGCTGGAGGCCGTCGACCGCGGGCTCTGGGCCGAGCCCGACCCCGCGATGGTCGAGCAGCTCCGCGAGGCCTTCCTCGAGGCCGAGGGCGACGCGGAGGGCGCCTGACCCCACGTGAGAACTTTCCGCCCCTATAGGGGCGGAAAGTTCTCACGTAGGCGGTTCGGCCCAGCGGATGAGGGCGATGGCGGCGACGACGAGGACGCCGCCGGCGACCTGGGTGAGCGTGGGGCGCTGCGACACCAGCCACCACGCGCCGAGCACGGCGAAGAGCACCTCGCTGAGCCCGACGAACGACGCCAGCCGGGACCCCAGACGCCCGACGGCGGCGATCCCGGTGAGGTAGGCGAGCGTCGTTGACAGCGCGGCCACGAGCACGACGCCGACCCACCACGGGGCGGTCCACCCGGCGAGGGAGATCGGGATCGTCGTCGCCGTGAGCGGCAGGAGTCCGACGGCCCCGACGAGCACGACGACGGCGCTGCCGACGATCGCGCCCCCCGCGGTGAGCACGAGCGCGGGCGGTCCGTTCTCGTCGGAGGCGTCGGCGGACAGGCGGAAGTACGCCGCCAGGCACACCGCGGCGGCCAGGCCCCACAGCACGCCGACGATGTCGAACTCCGCGCCCCGGGCGACGTCGAGGACGAGCACGAGACCCGCCACGGCGAGCGCCGCACCCAGCAGGGTCGCCGGCTTCGGACGCGCCCCGCCCCGCGCCCACATCCAGCCGAGCAGCAGGACCGGCGCGGTGTACTCGATGAGCAGCGCGACGCCGACCGAGAGGTGGTCGACGGCGTTGAAGTAGCAGACCTGCGCGCCGGCCAGGGGGACGATCCCGTAGACGACGACGGCGCGCAGGTGGCCGGTGCGCGGACGCCACCCGCGCGCCACGACGAGCGCCAGTGGCACCCCGAGCAGGACCGCGGTGCCGGCCAGCCGGCCCAGCGCCACCGCGAGCGGCGACCAGCCGACCGCGAGCAACGCGGCGGCGAACGGCCCGGCGAGCCCGAAGGAGAACGCGGACAGCAGCGCGATCGCGAGGCCGGATGCGGTGCGCGTCGAACGGCGGTCGGCTCCGGCGCGGCCCATGATCCCGAGATCAGAGCAGCACGGTCACCGGCACGGCAAGGGTCGGTCAGTACGGCGCGTTCGCCCAGCCCAGCGGCCGCCGGAAGTGGTCGACGGAGACGATCCCGACGTCGTCGTGTCCGTTTCCTAACTACCGCACGCACCGCCATAGGTGGTGATCTTGTAGTCGACGACGGCCAGGGCCGCCTGCAGGTCACGGAGGCGGACGAGCATGTCGGCGCGGTGCGCCTCGAGCAGCGCGAGCCGTTCCGGCTCGGTGTCCGGGCCCTGCTTGACCAGTTCGACGTAGCGCGCGATCGACGCGATCGGCATGTCCGAGTCGCGCAGCCGCGTGATGAACACGACCCGGCCCACGGCGTCCCGGTCGTAGACGCGACGCCCGCCCGCGTCCCGCGCGACGTCGACCAGTCCGATCCGCTCGTCGTAGCGCAGGGTGTGCGGCGACAGGCCGGTCAGCGCCGCGACGTCCGCGATCGCCATGTGCTCGGCGATGTCGAGATCGCGCACCAGCTCGACCGTGAGCGGCGGCAGCGCACCCGGCATCGTCTCGATGAGGTCCCGCAGACGTTCGGTCGTCACGCTCACGCCCCCGACCGTAGGACTTCGAGCGCGGTCGAAGGCAAGTGTTCCCGGGCAGGATGGTCGTCGTGAGGGACGCCACCGAGACGTTCACGGCGCAGCGCCCGCGGCTGTTCGGGCTCGCCTACCGCATGCTCGGGTCCGCCCACGACGCCGAGGACGTCGTGCAGGACGCCTGGCTGCGGTGGTCGGGCCACGGCGACGCGGTGGACAACCCCGCCGCCTGGCTGACCACCGTCGTCACCCGCCTGTGCCTCAACCGTCTCGACTCCGCCCGGGCCCGCCGCGAGACCTACGTCGGACCGTGGCTGCCCGAGCCGATCCTCACGACGGACCCGGCGACCGGACCGGCCGCGACGGTCGAGGAGCGCGAGTCGGTGTCCCTCGCCCTGCTGACGACGCTGGAACGGCTCACGCCCCCGGAGCGCGCGGTCTACGTGCTGCGCGAGGCGTTCGGGCACAGCCACGCCGAGGTCGCCTCGGTCCTCGACGTCACCGAGGCCGGGTCCCGCCAGCTGCACACCCGCGCCCGGCGCCACCTCGCCACGGCGCCCGCGGTCCCGACGCGCGCCGACGTCGGGGCGCTGCTCGCGCGCTTCGTCGCGGCGGCCCGCCACGGCGACGTCGCAGGGCTGGAGTCGCTGCTCGCCGCCGACGTCACCGTCTGGTCCGACGGCGGCGGCAAGGTCAGCGCGGCCCGGCGCCCCGTGCACGGCCGGGACGCCGTCGCGCGGTTCCTCGTCGGCATCCTCGGGCCGTCGCGGTGGCGGGGGACCGGCGCCGCCGCGGAGGTCAACGGAGCGCCGGCCCTGCTCGGCTTCCTCGACGGCGAGCTCGTCGGGGTGGTGGCGGTCGACGCGGACGGCGACCGCATCCGCGGGGTCCGGTTCCTGCGCAACCCCGACAAGCTCACCTTCCTCGCCGACCAGGTGTCACGTTCCGGAGGGCTGTCCGGTCGACCTTCCTGACGGGCGCCGCGCCGAGGTGCCCGACGGCCTCGGGAGAACACCATGACCGTGCTCGTGACGGGCGGGACGGGAAGGCTCGGCGGCGCGCTCGTCGCCCGGCTCGATCAGCCGCGGGTGCTCAGCCGCCGGCCGGGGCCCGGCCGCGTCGTCGGCGACCTGGCGACCGGCGAGGGCCTCGACGAGGCCGTCGCCGGCGTGTCGACGATCGTCCACTGCGCGACGGCCCCGAAGGCTGACGCCGCCGCGACGGAGCACCTCGTCGCGGCCGCCCGGCGGGCCGGCACCCCGCACCTGGTGTTCGTCTCGATCGTCGGCGCCGACCGCATCCCGCTCGGCTACTACCGGGAGAAGGTCCGCGCGGAACGCGTCGTCGAGTCCTCCTGGCTGCCGTGGACGATCCTGCGCGCGACGCAGTTCCACGACTTCCTGATCCAGATGTTCACCTCCGCCGCCCGCACCGGTCTCCTGCCCGTGCTCGCCGGGACGTCGTTCCAGCCGGTCGCCCTCGACGACGTCGCCGACCGCCTCGCCGATCTCGTCGACGGCCCGGCGCAGGGCCGCGTGAGCGACCTCGGCGGCCCCGAGATCCGTCCGATGGCCGACCTCGCCCGCGCCTGGCTCGCCGCCACCGGCCGGTGTCGCGCCGTCGTCCCGCTACGCCTGCCCGGGGCGATCGCCAGGGGCTATCGGGACGGCGCCCACCTCACGCCGGAGCACGCCGACGGCGTCGGCACCTTCGCGCAGTTCCTCGCGTCCCGGGCGGAGGCCGCGCGATGAGGATCCTGCTCGGCGCCCTGGCGGCGCTCCAGTTCGTCATCGGCGGCTGGTCGTTGTTCCTGCCGCAGTCGTTCTACGACGTGTTCCCGTATGGCGGGACACCGTGGGTCGCGCTGCTCCCGCCCTACAACGAGCACCTCGTGCGCGACCACGGCGCCGGCACGCTGGCCCTCGGCGTCGCCCTGGCCCTCGCGGCGTGGTGGCTCGACCGTCGCGTGGTGATCACGGCCGTCGCGGCGTTCCTGACGTTCGTCGTGCCCCACACGGTGTTCCACTCCCTGCACCTCGAGCACTTCCCGCTGGTGGACGCCGTGCTCCAACAGACCGCGTTCCTCGTCGAGATCGTCCTGGCCGTCGCGGTCCTGGTGCTCCTCGTCCGGGATCGACGGGTGGCCCCGGTGACGTGAGCTCTCACAGCGACGCCGTGAAGCCCCGCACGACGTCGGTGATCGCGGCCCGGAGCGCCGCGGTGTCGCGCGGGACCCGTCCGGCGCCGGCCAGCTGGTCGAACGCGAGGCCGTCGAGGCAGGCGACGAGGTCGTGGGCCCGGCGCTCGGGCTCGGCGATGTCCAGGGCGGCGAGCGTCGCGGCCACGCGCTCGCGCACCCGGGCGCCCGCGGCCTGCAGTGCGGCGCCCAGCTCGGGGCGTCGCGTCGACTCCAGCGCGAGCTCCCAGCGCGCCAGCAGGCGTTCCTGGTCGTCGGCCAGCCAGCGCCCGACCGTCGCGACAGCGGCCGCGACGAGACCGTCGACCGAGGTCGGCCCCGCGGGCGCCCCGCTCGCCATCTCGGACAACGTCCGCGCCGCCATCCGGTCGACGCAGGCCTGCAGGAGCGCCGAGCGGGTGCGGAAGTAGTACGAGCTCGTGCCCTCGGGCAGGCCGGCGGCGCCGTCGACCGCGCGGTGGGTGAGACCGCGGCTGCCGGCCCGGGCGAGCACCGCGATCGCGGCGTCGGCGAGGACGTCCCGGCGTTCCACCATTCGTCCCCTTTCCGCGGCTTCCTCTACAGCCGTAGAGTACCTGCTACTACAGACGTAGAGGAGCGAGGGTCATGGCACGAGCAATGGTCGTGGGAGCGGGGTTGGGCGGGCTGGCGGGCGCCATCGCGCTGAGCCGGCACGGATGGGACGTCACGGTCCTGGAGCGCCGGCCCGCACCCGACGAGGCCGGCGCGGGGATCGCGGTGTGGCCGAACGCGCTGCGGGCGCTGGACGTGCTGGGTCCCGGTCCGAGGGGTATCGGCGCGCAGGCCCGGGCCGCGGGCACCGTCGAGGTCGGCGGCGGCATCCGCACGAGGTCGGGCCGCTGGCTCGCCCGCACCGACACGGCCGACCTGCGCCGGCGCCAGGGCGACGGCGTCGTCGTGCTGCGACGCCCCGACCTGCACGCCCTGCTGCGGGCCGCGGCCCCCGAGGTCACGACGGGCGTGGGGGTGCGCCGGGTCGACCCCGGCGACGCCACCCGGCCCGCGGTGGTCCACGACGACGCCGGCCGGGAGCACCCCGCCGAGCTCGTCGTCGCCGCGGACGGGCTGCGCAGCACGATCCGGGCCGCCGTGTGGCCCGAGGCCGTGCCGCGACCCACCGGGCAGACCGCGTTCCGGCTCATCGCCGCCCACGACCTGGCCGAGGGAGGCGAGAGCTGGGGGAACGGCGCCCTCGTCGGTCTCGGCCCGCTGCCCGGCGGGCGCACCTACCTCTACGCCGTCGTGCCCACCGCCGAGGTCCCGGCGCGCGACGACCACCTGCCCTGGCTGCGCGCGCGCCTCGCGGGCTGGCACGACCCGATCCCGTCCGTGCTCGACGCCGTCGAGGGACCGGTGCTCGTGCACGCGCTCGAGGACCTGCGCCCGCCGCGCTCCTGGCACCACGGGCGGATCGCCCTGCTCGGCGACGCCGCCCACGCGATGACCCCGAACCTCGGCCAGGGCGCCGCCCAGGCGTTCCTCGACGCCGTGGCCCTCGCCGAGGAGGCCACCGACGACCCGGCGTCCCTCGCCGCCTACGAGACCCGCCGGCGCCCCGGCGCGGAGACGGTGGCGCGACGCTCCCGCCGCGCGGGCGAGGTGGCCCTCTGGCGCTCGCCGCTCGCGGTCGCCGCGCGGAACGCGCTCGTCGCGGCGCTCCCGGCGGGCGTCGCGGCCGCCGGCCTCGACCGCATGCTCGGCACCCCCGACACCCCGCACCAGAAGGAGATGAGCTCATGAGCACGCACGTCGTCGTCGGCGCCGGCGGCGGGATCGGGCGGGCGGTGTGCGCCGACCTCGTCCGCCGCGGGCTGCCCGTCCGGGCCGTGACGAGGTCGGGCACCCCGGTCGACGGCACCGAGGCGGTCGCCGCCGACGCAGGAGACGCCCCGGCGATGCGGGACGTCTGCCGCGACGCCGCGGTCGTCCACCACTGCGTGAACCCGCCGTTCACCACCTGGCGGGCGGCGTTCCCGGCCGCGACCCGGGCGCTGCTCGCGGCCGCGGGCGCGGCGGGGGCACGGCTGGTCTTCGCCGACGACACCTGGATGTACGGACGGGTCGACGCCCCGATGCGCGAGGACACGACGGTCGCGCCGGTGTCGTCCAAGGGCGTCCTGCGGGCCTGGCTCGCCGAGATGGTGCTGGCCGCGCACGCCCGCGGCGAGGTTGAGACGGTGATCGGGCGCGCGCCGGAGCTGTGGGGCCCGGGCGTGGAGTCGCTCCTGGCCGCCGGGGTCTTCGGCGAGGCCGCGCAGGGCCGGACGGTCCGCTGGCCGGGTGACCCCGACCTCCCGATGACCGCCGGCTACACCCCCGACGTCGGGGCCGCGCTCGTCGAGCTGTCCCTCGCCCCGGCGAGCGCCACCGGCCGGGTCTGGCACACACCGGTCCCGCCCGCGATCACCGGCCGGCAGTTCGTCGAGCGCGTCTTCGCCGCCGCGGGCCACGAGCCCCGGGTCGGCCGGATCACCCCGGCGATGGTGGCGGCGATGCGCCTCGTCTCGCCGGTCGCGCGCGAGGGTGCGGAGCTGCTCTACCAGTTCGAGCAGCCGTTCCTCGTCGACGACTCCGCGTTCCGGGCCTCGTTCACCACCGGCGCGACCGACTGGGACGACGGCATCGCCACGACCCTCGCCTGGTACCGCGCCGACCCCGACCGCACCCGCCGGCGGCTGGTGCCGGCCTGAGTCACCGGCCTGAGTCACCGGCCTGGGCGAAGGCAGAATGACGGGGTGAGCACGCCCCTGGTCCTCGGCATCGAGACGTCCTGCGACGAGACCGGGGTGGGCCTGGTCTCGGGCGGGGTGCTCCTCGGCGACGCGCTGGCGTCGAGCATGGAGGAGCACGCGCGGTTCGGCGGCGTCGTGCCCGAGGTCGCCGCGCGGGCGCACCTCGAGGCGATGGCGCCGATGGTGCGCACGGCGTTGCAGCGCGCCCAGGTGGACCTCGCCGACGTCACCGCCGTCGCCGTCACCGCGGGGCCCGGTCTGAGCCCGGCGCTGCAGGTCGGGCTGGCGGCGGGCAAGGCGTACGCGCTGGCCGCCGGGGTGCCGCTCTACGCCGTGCACCACCTCGCCGGGCACGCGGCGGTCGACGTGCTCGACCACGGCCCGCTGCCCGAGCGCTGCGTCGCGCTCATCGTCTCGGGCGGGCACACCTCGCTGCTCAGCGTCGGGGACCTGGCCCGCGACGAGATCGTGCACCTCGGCGACACCGTCGACGACGCGGCGGGCGAGGCGTTCGACAAGGTCGCGCGCCTCCTCGGCCTGCCCTACCCGGGCGGCCCGGCGATCGACCGCGCCGCCCGCGACGGCGACCCGCGCGCGATCGCGTTCCCGCGCCCGCTGACCGGCCCGTCCGACCCGCCGTGGACGTTCTCGTTCTCGGGGCTCAAGACCGCGGTCGCCCGGTGGGTGGAGGCCCATGACGGCACGCTGCCCGTGCCCGACGTCGCGGCGTCGTTCCAGGAGGCGGTCGCGGACACCCTCGCCCGCAAGGCCGTCGCCGCCTGCGCCGACCAGGGCGCCGACACCCTGCTCATGGTCGGCGGGGTCGCGGCGAACTCCCGCGTGCGCTCGCTGATGGAACAGCGGTGCGCCGCCGCGGGCCTCACCCTGCGCGTCCCGCCGATCCGCCTGTGCACCGACAACGGCGCGATGATCGCCGCCCTCGGTGACCTGCTGGTGCGCGCCGAGGTCGAGCCCGACCCCCTCGAGGTGGCCGCCGACCCCCGCGCCCGGCTGACGGGCGCGTTGCTGCACGGGACACGGGCGTTACCGGTGGCGTGACCTCCGGCTGTCGGGACGCTCACGTTGTCGACGACGGCGGGCGCCGGTACCCGTGGAGGGGTGCCCGGATTCCGCGCCGTCCTCGACGCCGAGCGCTTCCCGCTGCGGCGGTGGCAGGTGCTCGCCGTCGCCGACGACTACGGCGTCGACCCGCGGACGCGCACGAAGCTCGAGCAGATCCCCGACCGGCCCTACGTCGACGCCGGCGAGGTCATGATCGCCGTGTCGATGACGCCGACCCATCTGGCGTCGCGCACACCCCTGTGACCGCTCAGGCCCCGGGGGCCGGGCCGACCGCGAGCAGGATGGCAGTGGCGTTGTCGTGCCCGCCGTCGTCGAGGGCCGCATCGACGAGGGCGAGCGCGCCCGCGTGCACGCCGTCCGCGTCGGTGGGCGTCGTCGCCGACGGCAGGGCCGCGGCGAGGACGGCGGGGTCGGGCAGGTGGTTCCACACCCCGTCGCTGCACAGCAGCAGGACACCGGTGTCGTCGAGGACCCAGCTGCGGTGGCGGGCGACGACGTCCGGGGCGTCGGCGGCGAGCCAGCGGGTGATGACGTGGGCGCGCGGATCCGACAGGGCGTCCTCGGCGCCGACGACGCCGGCGGCCACCATCTCGGCGGCCCACGAGTCGTCCTCGGTGAGCACCGCCGAGTCCTCGGGCGTCGCGGGGCAGAGCCAGTAGGCACGGCTGTCGCCGACCCAGCTCACCACCGCGCGCTCGGCGTCGAGCACGGCCGCGACGTAGGTGCACGCCGGTGCCTGGCCGGCCCCCGGCGCGAGCGCGGCGACGGCCCGGCGCGCGGCGTCCGCCGTGGTCGCAGCGGCCTCGTCGAGGTCCTGCCCGCCGGCCAGCGCCTCCCGGCCTGCGGCCACCGCGACGTCGCACGCCGCGCGCGAGGCCGTGGCCCCGCCGGGCACGGAGGCGACCCCGTCGCAGACCACGGCGACCACCACGTCGCCGGTGTCGGTGGCGACGCGCACCAGGTCGAACGCGTCCTCGTTGCGCCGGCGGCGGTGTCCACGGTCGGTGACACCGGCGCCCAGCACGATCAGGGCGGCGGACCCCGCCTCGGGGCTCTCGAGGACGTCCTCGGCGTGCTCGACGCCGGCGGCACGGCGCCCGCAGGCCTCGCAGCGCGCGTCCTCTCCGGTGGTGGGTTCGCCGCAGGCTCCACAGGACACGGAGGGCGAGACGGACGCGGGCTCGATCGGCACGGGCACTCCTTACACCCTCGGGCCCGGCCGAGCAGCCGCGACGCGGTGACGGAGGACGATCGAAACCCGGAGAGGTCGCCGGGTCGGTGGCTGGAGGGTAGCGGCTCGCCGCGTGGTCAGCGCCAGCCGTAGCCGCTGCGCAGCTCGTCCGCCACGTGCTCGAACGCCCCGGCGGGCATGATCGCGCCCTCGCGCCGGATGCCGTCCTCCGGAATCTCCAGGACGCGGTCGAGGCGGACGAAGGACTCGCGCCCCTCGCGGTCCCACGGGCCCGACCCGACGCTCAGCCAGTGCGCGTCGTCGCGGCGGCGGCCCTGGCTCGACAGCATCAGGCCGAGCAGGTCGCCGCCGCCCTTCGCGCGGGCGACGACGAGCACGGGGCGGTCCTTGCCCTGCGAGGCGTCCTCCTCGTAGGGCACCCAGGTCCACACGACCTCGCCCGGATCGGCGGCACCGTCGAGGTCGGGCTGGTAGGAGATCGCGCCGGCGCGCTCGTTCGCCGGCGCGGTCCGCACGCCGACCCCGGCGGGGGACGGACCCGGTCGGCCGCCCCGTCCCTGCTCCCGACCCTGCTGCCGACCCCGGCTGTCCGTCTGCTTGTTCAGCAGGTCCAGCCCGGCCTGCAGTGCCCGCCCCACGAGGTCCCGGAATCCCGCCATGGGGATCAGCATGCCGCGTCGGTCCGCCGGCGCTCTGGCAGGGTCCGGCCGCATCACCGTCCTGGCGCTCGTTGGTCGCGGCCCTGCTCGTCGGGGTGGTGCTCGTGGGCGTGGGTGACCGCCTCCGGCTTCCGTGGCCGGTGCTGCTGGTGCTCGTCGGCGCGGGGGCGGCGTTCGTCCCCGGCGTCGAGGCCCCGCAGTTCGACCCCGAGCTGATCCTGCCGCTCTTCCTGCCACCGCTGCTGTTCGCCACGGCGCAGCGGGCGTCGCGGACGGTGTTCCGCGAGCGCTGGCGGTCGGTGCTCTTCCTCGCGGTGCTGCTGGTGGCGGTGACCATCGTCGCGGTGGGCGCCACGGTGGTGTGGCTTGGTCCCGGGCATCGCCGTCGGCGCCGCCCTCGCGATCGGCGCCGCGGTCGCCCCGCCCGACCCCGTGGCCGTCGAGGCCGTCGCCGGGCCGTTGCGGATGCCGCGCCGGCTCGTCTCGGTGCTGCAGAGCGAGGGGCTGTTCAACGACGCCACTGCGCTGGTCGTGTTCCAGGCCGCGATCGCGGCGACCGTGTCGGGGGAGGCCGCGGGCGCGGGAACCCTGCTGGAGCTCGTGTGGGCGGCGGTGGGGGCGGTGCTCGTCGGCCTCGCCGCGGCATGGCTCGCCGGGCGCCTGGCCGACCGGCTGACCGACCCCGTCGCCCCGAGCGCCCTGACCCTCGTGCTGCCCTTCGCCGTCTACCTGGCCGCCGTCTACCTGGCCGCCGACGGGATCGGCGCCTCCGGGATGATCGCCGTCGTCGTGGCCGCGCTGCAGACCCGCCAACGGGCCTCCGCCGACGACGTGGAGCAGCGGCTCACCGGCGGGGCGTTCTGGAACGTCGTCGAGATGCTCGTGACCGCGGCCGCGATCGCGCTGATCGGGCTCGAGCTGCGCGCGGTGGTCGCCGACGCCGGCGCCGGGCTCGGCGGGATGGTGGCCGTCGTCGCGTCGCCGTCGCCGTCGCCGTCGTGATCGCGGTGCGGGCGGTGTGGGCGCTCGCCGCGCTCGTGGCGGTGCGCCGGCGGGGTGATGCCGTGCTCGCCGCACCACGGACCGGCGCCGAGGCCGTGGTGCTGACCTGGTCGGGGATGCGGGGCCTCGCCACCCTCGCGCTGGCCCTCGCCCTGCCGCTCGTCACCGCCGACGGCAGCCCGTTCCCGTTCCGCACCGAGCTGGTGATCATCGCGGCCGGGGTGCTCGTGGCGACGCTCGTCCTGCCGGGCCTGACGCTGCCGCTGCTCCTGCGCTGGCTCGGGGTGCAGGACGGCGAGGAGGTCGGGCGCGACGCCGAGCAGCGCCTCGCCGCCCGGGCGCGCCGGGCGGCCCTCACCGAGCTCGCGGGCCTCGACCGCGCAACTCTCGGCATCGACGACAGCGTCGGGGAGGAGGTGCTCGGCGAGCTGCGCGCCCGCTTCGCCCGCCTCGGCGCGGGGGAGGGCGGGCCCGGCGGCAGAGTGGGCGGCGCGCCGGGGGACGACACGGTCGACCGCGCCGACTACGAACGCCGCCTCGAGGCCCTACGCCGGCGTGTCGACCAGTGGAACCGGCTGCAGTCGCTCGCCCTCGCCCCCGCGCGCCGGGAGGTGCTCGCCGCCCGGAGCGAGCCGGGCGTCGACCCCGAGGTGGCCGACCGGGTGCTGCAGCGCTTCGACGTCCGGTCGATGGCCTCGCTGCGCTGAGGGACGGTCAGCGGCTGCCGAGCACCCCGCCGAGCGCCTCGACCGCCGGGTCGGTGAGGGCGGCCGCGCGCTTCGGCGCCGTCGTGGTCGTGGTCGACGCCGAAGCGCCGCTCGCGTCAGTGGCGGAGGTCGGGACGCGGGAGGCCGGGGCGCCGGACGCCGGGGTGCTGGACGGCGGCGTGCTGACCGTCGGGTCGGCGCTGGTCGTCGACGACGGCGCCGTGTTCGACGTGGTTCTGCTCGACGTGGTGCTGCTCGACGAGGGCGTCGGGCTGGTGATCGACGACGTCCCGGTGGGCAGGGGAAGTGACACCGACGGGACGGTGACCGACGGCAGCCCCTGGACGAGCGCCGGCGCCGACGGCTCGGTGCTCTCGCTCGGCTCCGACGACGAGGTCTCCGGGGTCGAGGTCTCCGGGGTCGTCTCCCGGGAGGTCTCCGTGGTGGGCGCGGCCGACGTGGTCTCGCGGGGCGCGGAGGACGCCGCGCCGCCGTCGGTCGAGGTGGTCGCCGCGGCGCGCGGCGACGCGCCCGATCCGTGGCGCACTGTCACCGGCTCGTTGTCGCCGCGGGAGCCGCGATCCTCGTCGCGCGCCTCGGACCCGCCGGACCCGCGGCCGACGAGCGACCCCGGGCCGGGGTCGGCGACGATCTCCGCGGTCGGCGGGGCGAGGGTGGCCGCCGGCGGGGCGGAGGCGGCGACGCCGTCGACGGTCCAGGCCGAGGCCACGACGACGCCGCCGGCGAGCAGGACGGCTGCGGCCACCGAGGCGGCGACCACGAGACCGCCGGACCGGGCGAGTACGGGGCGGGGCCCGCGGGCCGGGGTCTCGTCCCGGTCCCTGGCCGCCGCGGCGGCGCCTGCGGTGGCGCCCGAGGTGGCGCCCGAGGTGGCGCCCGAGGTGGCGAAGGTGTCCGTGGTGGCGTCCGGGAGGAGGCCGGGCAGGCCGAGGCCGGCGAACGGGAGGGGCACGCCGTTCGCGGGGAGCGTCTCCGCGGCGAGCGCGGCCCGACGCAGGCCGATGCACACGTTCTCGGCGGGTGGGCGGTGGGCCGGGTCGTCCGCGGTCATCGCCTCGAGGAGCGTCACGATCTCGAAGTCGAGGCCCTCGGGGACCTCGGGACGACGCTCCAGGCGCTCGCGGGCGGCGGCCAGGGGCGCACCCTCGTACGCCGGGCGCCCGGTGAGCGCCTCGATCATCACGAGGCCCAGGGCGTAGACGTCGGCGGGCGGGCCCACGGCCTCCCCGCGGACCTGCTCGGGGGCGAGATAGGGCGCCGAGCCGACGACGATCCCGGTGTCGGTGATGCGCGGGGCGTCGGCCACGAAGGCGACACCGAAGTCCGACAGGTGCGCCCGCCCGTCGCCGTCGAAGAGGACGTTGCGGGGCGTCACGTCGCGGTGCAGGACGCCCGCCCGGTGCACGTGACCGAGCGCGTCGGCCACCGCCGCCACGGCCAGCAGCGTCTCGGCGAGCGGGAGCGGGCCGTCGGCGATGCGGTCGGACAGGTTGCCGCCCTCGAGCAGCGCCATCACCACGAACGCCCGGCCGTTCACGCCGCCGACGTCGTAGACGGGCACGAGGTTCGGGTGGTCCATCGACGCCGTGAGCGAGACCTCGCGCTCGATGCGCGGGTCGTCGGCCACCGGGAAGATCTTCACGGCGGCGTCGCGATCGAGGAGGAGATCGTGGGCGCGGTAGACCTCGGAGCACGTGCCCCGGCCGATCAGCTCGCCGAGGGCGAAGCGCTGACCGAGACGCTCGGGCAGGGGTCCTGGCGCGGACGGGGGCGCCGGCGGATCCGACTGGCCCATCATCCACCCCCCGCACTCGACTCCAAGTCCCCATCCTTCCACCACGCATACCCGGATCGGGGCCACATCGACCTACCGAGTCCACGAATTCGGGTGATCGTGGGCACCCCGTCGCCCGGTGGTCGCCCGCGGATCACTCCCTCCGGGTGACATGCCCTGCTCGTGCCTCCCTCCAGCGTTGACAGAAATTGCAGTCCCGAGTAGAACTTCGGGACGTCCGCCCTGCGCAACGCGGTACGGACGTAACGCAGTGCACGAACTTGAGGACGCGACGGAAGCCGTGGGCGCCGAGAGCCTCGACGACGAGGAGACCCCCGCTCTGACCACCGGTCAGGCAGCGGAGTTCCTGGGTGTGAGGCAGGCGTTCCTCCGGAGTCTGGACGCGGGTCGCATGGTCCGTCCGGATCGTTCCGCCGGCGGACACCGGCGCTGGTCGCGTCGGCAGCTGGCCCTCGCCGCCCGGATCCGCGAGCTGTTCGACGAGGGGCTGACCCTCACCGCGGCCGCGATGGTCGTGTCGCTGCAGGACGAGGTGGCCCTGGTCGCGCGCGAGCGGGATCAGGCCCACGACGAGCTCGATCGGGCCCGACGCGAACTGGCACGGGTCCGGGCGGAGCTCGTCGCGGCCCGGGGCGGGACCACCGCCCACCCCGTGCCCTCCGCGCGTACCCATCGTGCGCGCGGGCCCGAAGTGCCCACGACCGCTCTTCGACCGCCCCTGCCGACCCCTCCACCTCAACGGACCTCCTCCTCATGAAGCTCATCGACCACCGTCGGTCACACCGTCCCTTCCTCCGCGCCCCCATCCCGCCGTCCCTGGCCCGGGTCCCGCTCGTGGACCTCTGCTCCTGTCGGCACCCGCGTGAGTCGCACGAGCACTACTACCTCGGCGACCACTGCGCCCAGTGCGAGTGCGCGCACTTCCGCCGCGGCGAGCCGGCGCGCGGCTGAGCTCTCCTCCCGGCCCCGTCACCCCCCGCGGGTGACGGGGCCGCGTGCGCTCCGGAGCCCGTGGTGAGAGCGGGCCCACGCGACCGCCCCACGGTCCGACCGTCCGGCGACGCCTACTGTGGAGATCGTGGAGCGCACCGGGCGTGACGGACCGCCGCGTGCGCTCGTGGTCGGCGCGGGCGTCGCGGGGCTCGCCGCCGCGGCCTCGCTGGACCGTGCCGGCTGGAGCGTCGACGTCTGCGAGCGTGCTCCCGCCCGGCGCACCGGCGGGTACTTCGTGCGCCTCGCGCCCGAGGGCCTCGCCGCCGCCGACCGCCTCGGGGTCTCCGACGGGCTGCGCACACGCCTGCCCGCCGACGGGATCATCACCGGGGTCGACGGCCGCGGGCGCACCGTCTCCCGGGTCGAGGCGTCGCTGGCCGACGACCCGCGCGCGCTGGCGCTCGTGCGGGGCGACCTCGAGGCCGCGCTCTGGGAGGCGCGTCCCGACGACGTCACGGTCCGCTTCGCCACCGCGCCCCGCCGGCTCGAACTGCACCGCGACACCGTCGACGTGGTGCTCGACGGCCCCGAGGGCTCCACGCGCGAGCGCTTCGACCTCGTCGTCGGCGCCGACGGCGTGCGCTCCGCGGTCCGCGGGATGGTCTTCGGCCCCGACGAGCACTTCCGCCACGAGTTCGACCAGGTCGTGATCTCCGCGATCCTGCCGCGGCTGCCCGGCGAGCTGCGCGAGGGCGACTACGTCGTGCCCGCGGAGGTCGGTCGCACCGCGCACCTCATGGCCGTCGCGGAGCACGACCCCGTCGTCTTCTTCACCTTCCGGGCGGACCTGCTCGGGGCCGACGGCGCCGACGCGGCCTCCCGCGCGGCCCGCGACCCGATGGGCGCGCTGCGCCGGGTCTACGGCGACTTCGCGGGCCTCATGCCGGAGATCCTCGACGGCGTCGAGGAGGCCGGCGCCACGCACGTCGACACCGTCGCCCAGATCCGGATCGGGTCGTGGCGGCGCGGCCGCGTCGTGCTCGTCGGCGACGCCGCGTGGTGCCCGACGCTCTACTCCGGCCAGGGCTCGGCGCTCGCGCTCGTGGGCGGCGAGACGCTGGGCACGCACCTCGCCGCGCACCCCGACGACCCCGAGGCCGGGCTCGCGGAGTGGGAGCACGCCCACCGGCCCGCGGCGCTCGCGGCGGGCAGCGCGGCCCGGCGGTCACGCCACTTCTTCCTGCCCGGCAATCGCCTCGTGGCCGGGGTGCGCCGCGCCGCGCTGCGCGTCGCGTCGTGGCCGCCGGCCGGCCGGGTGCTGCACGCCCTGGCCTCGCGGGCGGCGGGACCGGGCGGCCCCGGTGGACCGGGCGGCGCAGGCGACGACGCCGGGATCGGTGCGCCGGTCGGCAGGGGACGGGCACCCGATCGGGGTGACGTTCACCCGACCGCCACGTCCGGGTCGCGCGCGATGGGGCCTCCTGCTTTCGGTCGCCCGTAAGCTGGTCGCCGCCGGTGTCGGCGCTGGGCCGAGCGTGTGCCCCGGCGGAGACCTCGCGAGGCCCTCGACACCACGGGCGCCGACCGCTCGCCCCCCTCGACGAGAGGACGTCAGCCACCCTCATGGCTTCCCTTCCCGCGCCCCGTCCGTCCCGCGGCCTGCTGGCCCGCGTGGTCGACCCGTTCGGGATCGCCGGCGGCGTGCTCGACCGCGTCGACCCGTTCCGCCACCGCGGCCGCCGCGTGTGGCGCGGAGCCGGTCGCGTGCAGATCGGTGTGCCCGCCGTCGTGCGCGAGTCGGGGGAGGAGCTGGCGCGCGCGGTCGAGAAGGCGCTCGCGGCACACCCGCAGGTGGCGTGGGCGGCGGTGAACGCCGCGCTCGGTGCGGTCGTCGTCGGCCTCCTCGACGAGGGTGAGGGCCCCGTCGGTCTGCCCGACGACGAGACCGTCGACGACCTGATCGACCTCGTCGAGATCCTCGAGGAGCGCGAGGGCGGGGACGCGGTCGCCGTCGCGACCGCGCCGCTGATGAACGCCGCGCAGCAGGCGTTCACGATCCTGGCCGCCGACATCGCCGGCCTGGGCGTCGCCGCCCTGGGCAGCATCCTGCGGCGCACCCCGCTGCCCACGGAGCTCGCCTCCGCGGCCACCTTCGTGGACCACCAGCCCCGCCTGCGCGAGGCCGTCGAGCGCGCGGTGGGACAGGAGCGCGCCAACGTCCTGCTGGCGCTGTCCAACGCCGCTGCGCAGGCCCTCGGCCAGGGTCACGCCGGCCTGCTGGTCGACGCCGCCTACCGGGCGATGCAGGTCGCCGAGGCCCGCGCGCGGCAGCAGACCTGGGAGGAGGCCGAGCCGCGGCTGCTCTCCAGCGCCGAGTGCGCGGCGGCCCCCGCCGACGACGCCCTCGCCGAGCCCCGCCCCGTCCCGCTGCCCCTCGGTCCGGTCGAGCGCCACGGCGACGTGGTCGGCGCCGCGGCCCTCGCCGGCTTCGCGGGGGCGTCCGCGGTCACCGCCACCCTGCGCAAGGGCGCCGGCGTCGCGCTCTCGACGCTGCCGAAGGCCGGGCGCCTCGGCCGCGAGGGCTTCGCCACCACGTTCGGCCGCGTGCTCGCCCGCCGCGGCGCCGTCGTGGTCGAGCCGAGCGCGCTGCGCCGCATGGACCGCCTCGACACCGTCGTCCTCGACGCCGAGGCCCTGACCACCGGCGTGCTCATGCTCGGCGACCTGCTCGCCCTGCCGGGCGCCGACGGCACCGCCGACGCCCTCGACGAGCTCGTGCCGCGCGTGCACGAGCTGTTCGACCCCGAGGACGCCACCGCGCCGCGCCGGCTGAGCGCGGACGGCGAGCACTGGCTGCTCACCGGCCTCGACGACATCCCCGGCGGCGACGACCCGCGGGCGGTCGAGGCGGGCGAGGCCCTGCGCGCCGACGGCGCCACCCACGTCCTGGGCCTGCGCCGCGACGACCGGCTCACCGCCGTCGTCGGCGTGCTGCCCGAGCCGGCCTCCGCCGCCGAGGCGCTCGCCGCCGCCGCGCGCCGCGCCGGGCTCACCCTCGTGCTCGGCGACAGCGAGGGCACCGGCCCCGGCATCGCCGACCGCGCGGTGCCCGGGGGCGAGGCCCTCCGGAACTCCGTGCGCGCGCTGCAGGCCGCCGGGTCGGGCGTCCTCGTCGTGTCCCGCGACCGCCAGGCCCTCGCCGCCGCCGACCTCGGCATCGGCGTCTCGCGCGCCGACGGCGTCGCCCCCTGGGGCGCCCACGTGCTCGTCGGCGACGACCTCGGCACCGCCGCGCTGCTCATCGAGGGCGTCAAGGTCGCGCGCGGCGTGTCCTCGCGCTCGGTGAACCTCGCTCGCGCCGGCACGGTGCTCGGCACGATCATGGCGACGGCCGGCACCGCCCCGCGGGGCCCGGGGCTCGCGGGGCTCGCCGTCAACGGCGCCGCCGCGGTCTCGCTCGGCAACGGCGCCTGGTCGGCGACGGAGCTCGGACGCCGCGTCGTCGTCCCCGGCGTCAGCCGCACGCCCTGGCACGTCATGCCGACGAGCACCGTGCTCGCCCGCCTCGACGTCACCGGGGGCGGCCTGACCTCCGCCGAGGCGCACCGCCGTCAGCGCGACGACCCCGCCGCGGCCGAGACCGAGACCTCGCTCGGCCGCGCGTTCCTCGACGAGCTCAACAACCCGCTCACCCCGGTGCTCGCCGGCGGCGCGGTGCTCTCGGCGGCCATCGGCGCCGTGGTCGACGCCGCGATCGTCGTCGGCGTCACCGCGTTCTCCGCGCTGATCGGCGGCGTCCAGCGCGTCGCCACCGACCGCGCCGTGGCCGGGCTGCTCGAGCGCTCCTCGATCCGCGCCCGGGTGATCCGCGACGGGACCTCGCGCGGCGTGGGCGCCGACGAGGTCGTCGTCGGCGACATCATCGATCTCGGGCCCGACGACGTCGTGCCCGCGGACTGCCGCGTGCTCGACTCCGACGGGCTCGAGATCGACGAGTCGTCGCTGACGGGCGAGTCCCTGCCGGTGCCGAAGTCGCCCCTGCCGGTCATCGCGCGCACCGTCGCCGACCGCCGGTCGATGCTCTACGAGGGTTCCACCGTGGCCACCGGCCGCGGGCGCGCGGTCGTCGTGGCCACCGGGTCGAGCACCGAGGTCGGCCGGTCCACCGCCGCGGCGAGGGCGGCCGCCCCGGTCGCCGGCGTCGACGAGCGTCTCGCCGGCCTCACCAGCGTCACCACCCCGCTGGCGATCGCGTCGGCCGGTGCCGTGGTGCTCGCGGGCGCGGTGCGCGGCCTGCCGTTCCAGCAGAACCTGCACTCCGGGGTCGGCCTGGCCGTGGCCAGCGTCCCCGAGGGCCTCCCGTTCGTCGTCTCGGCGGCCCAGCTCGCGTCGGCCCGGCGCCTCTCGGCCGAGGGCGCCCTGGTGCGCAACCCCAAGACGATCGAGGCCGTCGGGCGCACCGACGTCCTGTGCTTCGACAAGACCGGCACCCTCACCGAGGGACGCCTCGCGCTCTCGGCGATCTCCGACGGCATCAAGCTGCGGCCCACCGACCGCCTGCGCAAGCGCCAGCGCCGCGTGCTCGCGGCCGCGCTGCGCGCCACCCCGCGCCCGGCGCCGGGGGAGCGCCTCGCGCACCTCACCGACCGCGCGGTGGTCTACGGCGGCCAGCAGTTCGACGTCGACCCGGCGCACAAGCGGCCGGGCTGGTGGCCGGTGGCCTCCCTCGACTTCGACCCGTCCCGCGGGTACCACGCGACGCTCGGCGAGGTCGACGATCCGCAGGAGGACGGCGGTCCGTTCCGGCTGATCTCGGTCAAGGGCGCGCCCGAGGTGGTCATCGCCCGCGCCACCAGCTGGGCGGGCACCCCGCTCGACGACGAGGCCCGCCAGCGCCTCCTCGAGCACACCGAGCTGCTCGCGGGGCAGGGCATGCGCGTGCTCGCGGTGGCGGAGCGGGAGATCACCGCCGAGCAGCACGCGGCTCGTGCGGCCGAGCGCGACACCGACGGCGCCGCCGACCGCACGATCGACGACGCCGACGTCGCCGACCTCGACTTCACCGGGTTCGTCGGCTTCACCGACCCGGTGCGTGCCGGCTCGCAGGCCACCGTGCGCGACCTGCGCGACGCCGGTGTCCAGGTCGTCATGATCACCGGGGACCACCCGAGCACCGCCGAGGCCGTGGCCGAGGAGCTCGACGTCCTCAACGGCGGCATCGTCGTCACCGGCACGGAGCTCGACGCCCTCGACGACGACGCGCTCGACGAGCTCATCCCGCGCGTGCGCGTCATCGCGCGCGGCACGCCGTCGCACAAGGTGCGCGCCGTGCAGGCGTTCCAGCGCCTCGGGCGCACGGTGGCGATGACGGGCGACGGCGCCAACGACGCGCCGGCCATCCGGCTCGCCGACGTGGGCATCGCGCTGGGCCGTCGCGGCACGCCCGCCGCCCGCGCCGCGGCGGACCTCGTCATCACCGACGACCGCCTGGAGACGATCCTCGCGGCGCTGGTCGAGGGCCGGGCGATGTGGGCGTCGGTGCGCGAGGCGCTCGGTGTGCTCGTCGGCGGCAACCTCGGCGAGATCGCGTTCACGGTGCTCGGGGCGGCCACCACGGGCACGTCGCCGCTCAACGCCCGCCAGCTGCTGCTGGTCAACCTGCTCACCGACCTGGTGCCCTCGCTGGCGCTCGCGGTGCGCGCGCCCGAGCCCGGGTCGGCGGCCGCGCTGCTGGCCGAGGGGCCGGACGCGTCGCTGGGCGAGGCCCTCAACCGCGAGATCGGGCTGCGGGCCATGGCCACCGCGGGTGGCGCGAGCCTCGCGTGGCTGGCGGCCCAGACCACCCCGTACGGCAGCCCGGCCCGCTCCCGCACCGTCGCGCTCACGGCGCTCGTCGGCACCCAGCTCGGGCAGACCGTCGTCGCCGGCGGCGGTCGCAGCCCGATGGTGATCGGCGCCGGCGTCGTCTCCGCGGGCGCGCTGTTCGCGGTGGTGCAGACCCCGGGCGTCAGCCAGTTCTTCGGTTGTACGCCGCTCGGCCCGGTCGCCTGGGCGCAGGCCGCCGGATCGGCCACCGTCGCCACCGCGGCCTCGGTGGTCGGACCCGGGCTGGTGCGCCGGTACGGTCCGGTCATCGTGCCCGAGGGATCGCCGCAGGAGGCGTGGCTCGCCCGCCTCGAGGAGGTCCGTGACGAGGCCACCCGGCGGTACGTCGAGCTGCAGGACCGTGCGGCGGCTGCGCTGAACGGGTGAGACCAACCTCGGCTTCCGACGCGTTTGTGCAGGTCGCGGCCTGGGAAACAAAGCGTTTGAAGAAGCCGTCAGACAGGAGTTGAGATCGTCATGGCCGACCGGTACGTCGTTCCCACCGAGGACGGCTGGCAGGTGCAGAAGAAGGGCGCCCAGCGAGCCAGCGCCAAGGCGGCCACGCAGGCCGAGGCCGTCGATCGCGCCACCGAGATCGTGTCGAAGGACGGCGGCGGCAAGGTCGTCGTGCACGGCACGGACGGCAAGGTGCGCGACACCCACACCATCGCCTCCGGCGAGGACAACACCACCGCCGAGGCTGCGAAGGCCACCACCAAGGCCACCGCCGAGGGCGCGCGCGCCAAGGCCGAGTCCGCCTCGGACAAGGCCTCCAGCAGCGCCAAGAAGGTCGGCGCGGACGCCAAGGCGACCGCGCAGAAGGACGCCGATCGCGTCCAGGCCTCGGGCAAGAAGGCCGCGGCCCAGGCCGAAGCCGGCGCGTCCGGTGTCGCGGACCAGGCCAAGAAGGCCGCGGACGGCGACAAGTCGGTCTCCGCGGCCGCCAAGGACGCCGCGACCGTCGCGCAGGTCACCGGCGAGCAGGTCGCCACCACGACCTCGCGCGCCGGCGAGCGCGTCGCGAAGGACGCCACCCGCGTCGCGCAGCACGCCGGCTCGGAGGCCAAGGTCCGCGCCGACGAGGCGGGCGAGAAGGTGGCCGAGGCCGGCGACCGCGCCGACACCGTGTCCTCGGGCATCGCCTCGGAGCTCGACGGGGCCGGCGACGCCGCTGCGCAGCGCGTCGGGCGTGCGAGCGAGGCTGCGGCCCAGCAGGTGGACCGCAACGTCCGCCAGGCCGCGGACCAGGTGCGCGACAACGCGCCGGGCTACAACCCGGTGCGCATCGTCGGCAACGCCGCCGCGATCGCCGTCAAGACCGGCTTCAGCGTGGCCGGCGCCGTGATCTCCACCGGGGGTCAGGTGCTGCAGTTCGCGGCGCGCAAGGTCACCGGGCGCTGACGAGCGGCCCCACGCACGACGAAGGGCCCGTCCCCCTCGGGGGACGGGCCCTTTCGTGTGTGTGTGCCCGCCTCAGGCGGCGCGGGCGGAGCTGCCGATCCGGGCACCGCGACGCATCGCGCGGCGCTCGTCCTCGGAGGTGCCGCCCCAGACGCCGGCCTCCTGGCCGGTGTCCATCGCCCACTGGAGGCAGCCCCGCTGCAGGGGGCATCCGCCGCACACGGCCTTCGCCTCGGCCAGTTGGGCCGAGCCGGGACCGTGGGCGGTCAGGGGGAAGAAGAGTTCGGGGTCGTGGTCGCGGCAAGCCGCGAGCTCCCAGTCCATGTTCCTGCTCATCCAATCTCGCTCGTGGTGGTCGAAGCTGTCGGTCAGTGCTGTCCGCGCCGGGGCGGCCAGACGCCGCGGCCCGGTACCGGGCGCGTGCGCACCCGGCGACGGACCCTGCGGCACGGTCGTGCGCCGGGCGTCGGTACGTATCCGGAGGTCCTGCGTGACGGTCCTCGACGGCGACCCGCGGGGGGCCGACGTCTCCGGGGACCGGAGCACTCGATGTACTCGGTATGACGTCGGGGTCCCCGTCTCGGTTCCCTCGACCCGCGACGACGTGTCGTCGCGGAGCGGGTCCCCGGGCGTGCGGGGGCACCGCGTCAGCCGAACACCATGATCTAGCCGTACAGCGCGTCGGGCAAACGCATTGGATCCACACCACCCTGTCGCAGCGGTGTGTGACTCGTCACAGCTCCTGCTCACGCTGCGCCGACGGCGGTCGGGCGATCGGGTGGCAGGGCCCACGCCGGGCACGATCAGCTGCGGTCCGGACCCGGACGGGTCACACTGGCCGCGTCGTCGGGCACGATCGGGCGACGCACGATCGTGGGGGTCGGGTCCCGGATCAGAGGAGGACGACATGCGCGCACGTCGCACGGCGCGCGACACCGTCATCTGGCTCGCGGCCACGGCGGGCATCGTCGCCCTGGTGCTCGGGGCGTCGATCATCGGCGCGGTGCTGCTCGCGTTCGCGCTGTGGCAGCTGGTGCTCGTGGCCCGTCGCGGCGGCGGCCTGTTCGTCGACCAGCGTCGTGCCGATCGCCCGGGCAAGCCCACCGTCAGCTGACCCCGACCCGGGGGTGCCCTCGGGGTGCGCGCGCGGAGATCATGGCCCCATGCGCTGCGCGGTGATCGGGGGCACGGGCTACGTCGGGGTCCGGCTGGTGGCCCGGCTGCTCGAGGGCGGCCACGAGGTCGCCGCCCTCGTCCGGAGCCCGCACAAGCTCGCCGCGACGGGATGGGCCGGCCGCGTGGACGTCGTCCCCGGCGACCTCGCCGACCCGTCCGCGATCGCCGCCCTCGTGGCCGGCGCCGACGTGGTGGTGTACCTGGCGCACGCCCTCGACCAGCCCGACTTCCCCGACAAGGACCGCGACGCCGCCCGGGCCGTGGACGCCGCGGCGGCGGACGCGGGCGTGCGGCGCGTCGTCTACCTGGGCGGGCTGCGGCCGTCGGGCCCGTCGTCGCGGCACCTCACGTCGCGGGCCGAGGTGGCCGACGTGTTCCTCGCCGGCCCGGTCCCGACCGCCGCGCTCGAGGCGTCGGTCGTGGTCGGCTCGGGCTCGGCGAGCTTCGAGATGATCCGCTACCTCGCCGAGCGCGTGCCCGTGCTCCCTGCCGTGCCGTGGCTGGCGCACCGCACCCAGCCGATCGCGATCGCCGACGTCCTGCACTACCTGGTCGGCGCCCTCGACCTGCCGCCCGAGGTGAACCGCCGCTTCGACGTCGGCGGCCCCGACGTCCTGAGCTACCTCGAGCTCATCCGCCGCTACCTGCGCCTCGCCGGGCTGCCCCAGAGCGCCGCGGTCCCGCTGCCCGTGCCGGTGCCGCCCGGGGCGCCCGCGCTGGCCGGCTGGGTGGTGGAGGCGCTCACGCCGCTCTCGCGGCAGCTCGTCACCCCGCTGATCGAGTCGCTGTCCCAGGAGCTCGTGTGCGCCGAGGAGGACGTGCTCACGGTGATCGGGCCGCCGCCCGGCGGGCGCACGACCTACGACGCCGCGGTGCGGGCGGCGCTGGGGCGCCCGCGCGACGGCGACCGCGCCGAGCCCGTCCCCGTCGACGACCCGGCGCTCGCGGGCCCCACCGACCCGGAGGGCTCCGGGGGAGCGGTGTACCGCTGGAGCACCGCCGAGCCGTGCGCCGCGGACGCGGACGCCCTGTGGGCGGTGGTCGACGGGATCGGGGGAGACGCCGGCTGGTACGTCCCGCTCGGCGCGTGGACGCTGCGCGGGTGGACCGACCAGCTGCTCGGGGGCGTCGGGGCCTACCGGGGACGCCCGCACGGACGCCCGCTGCGCGCCGGCGACGTCGTCGACGGCTGGTGCGTCGCGGCCGTCGAGCCGGGCACCTCGCTGCTCCTGCGCTCGGAGCTGCGCCAGCCCGGGCGGATGTGGCTCGAGCTCGCCGTCGACCCCGACGTCTCCGGCCACGGCTCGCACCTGCGCCTGGCGGTGCGCTTCGCCGCCTCGGGCCTGCCCGGCGTGATCTACGGCCGCGCGATCCAGGCGGGCGCCCCCGCGATCTTCGGTGCCATGGCCCGGGGCATCGCTGCGCACGCCATGTGAGCGATGTTCCCGGCTATAGCCGGGAACATCGCTCACGGCGGGTCAGGGCAGGAAACGCTCGCGGGCGTCGCGGACGACGGCGGCGAGGTCGCCGTCGGCGCGCCGGGCCGCGGCGCGCTGGCGCTCGGAGCCCGTGCCGTCGGCGAGCAGGCGGGCGCAGCCGTCGGCGGCCCGGTCGGCGTCGCCGGCGTCGGTCAGGGCGTCCGCCACGTGCTCGCGCAGGGCGTCGAGCACCGTGCCCGCGGCGGCGGTGCGGCCGTCGCGCGGGTCGACGAGGGCGTCGGTCAGGCCCCAGCGCGCGGCACGCCAGTGCGCCAGCCGCAGGGCCTCGACGGGCGTGCTCGGCACCGGCGTCCCGCGACGGTGGTCCCGCGCGGCGGTGGTGACGAGGCCCCGGGCGAGGACGGCCACGAGCACCGCGTCCTCGACCTCGAGCGCCACGTCGGTCACCCGCACCTCGACGGTGCCGAGCTCGCGCGAGAGCCGGGCGTCGAAGTAGACCATCCCGTCGTCGAGCACCGTGTCGGTGGCGAGCATCGCCGCGACGGCCTCGTCGTAGGCCGCGAGCGAGCCGAACACCCGCGTCGGGCCCGCCGAGGGCCACCGCGACCAGACGACCGAGCGGTAGCTCGCGTACTCGGTGTCCAGGCCCCGCCAGCAGGGCGAGTTCGCCGCGAGCGCGCGCATCACCGGCAGCCAGGGACCGATCCGGTCGAGGACGCCGACCCCCTCCTCCGGCGAGCCGACCTCGACGTGCACGTGCTGCCCGCTCGTGAGCTGCGACGTGGCGATCGCGCCGAAGCGCTGGGCGATGCGCCCGTAGCGGCCCTCCTGGTTCGGCCCCGACCCGCCGCCGTCCTCGGCCGCCAGCGGCGAGGTCGCGAGACCGGCCACGTCGACGCCCCGCGCCGCGGCGGCCTCGCGGGCCTCGATCCGCCGCCGGTGCAGGTCCGAGGCGAGGTCGTCGGTCTTGGTGTGGGGCGCGGTCGCGGTCTCGACCTGCTCGGTGCGCATCTCGCCGTCGAGCGAGCCGTCGGCCGCGTCACGCACGGCGCCCGACCAGCCCCGCGGCGCGCCGCTCCCGGGGTCGACCAGGAGCAGTTCCTCCTCCGCCCCGAACGGGGGCACCTCGCTCATGCTGCGAGCTTCCCACCTGCCCGGCGCGCGAACCGTCGGCGGCCTACCGTGATCGCGTGGGTGGTGACGGCGACGGCTGGGTGGTCTGCGACGCCGGGCACCGGCACTGGGGCCGGTTCGGGGCCGCGGGACTGCTGCTGCGGCACGCGGGTCATCGCGGGCACGCCGACTGCGTGCTGCTCGCGCACCGGGTGTGGTGGAGCCATCACGGCGGCACGTGGGGCATCCCCGGCGGCGCGCGCGACAGCGGCGAGACGGCGCGGGACGCGGCGCTGCGGGAGGCCGTCGAGGAGACCGGCATCGACCCGGCCCGCGTGCGGCTGACCGGCGACACCGTCGACGACCACGGCGGATGGTCCTACGTCACCGTCCACGCCCGGCTGGAGACCGACGTCCCGCCGGCGCTCGAGCCCACCGACGGCGAGGCCACCGAGCTGCGCTGGACGCCCGTCGAGCAGGTGTCGGACCTGCCACTGCACCCGGGGTTCGCGCAGTTCTGGGCGGGTCCGGACGCCCTCGAACCCCTACCGTGAACCCATGGCGACCGCTCCTCCCGACCCCAGCGACTTCCTCGGTGTCGACGCCGACCTGAGCGCCGAGGAACGCGACATCCGCGACGCGGTGCGCGACTACGCCGCCGCGGAGCTCAGCCCCCGCATCTCCGAGTGGTACGAGTCGAACACCCTGCCCCGCGAGATCGCCAAGGGCCTGGGCTCGCTGGGCCTGCTCGGCATGCACCTCGAGGGCTACGGCTGCGCGGGCACCAACGCCACCTCCTACGGGCTGGCCTGCCGCGAGCTCGAGGCCGTCGACTCGGGGCTGCGCAGCTTCGTCAGCGTGCAGGGGTCGCTCGCGATGTACGCGATCCACCGCTGGGGCTCCGAGGAGCACAAGCAGCGGTGGCTGCCGTCGATGGCCACCGGCGACGCGCTGGGCTGCTTCGGGCTCACCGAGGCCGACGCCGGCTCCGACCCGGGCTCGATGCGCACGCGGGCCCGTCGCGACGGGGAGGACTGGGTCCTCGACGGCTCCAAGATGTGGATCACCAACGGGACGCTCGCCGACGTCGCCGTCGTCTGGGCGCAGACCGACCCGGAGCAGGGCAGCACGGGCATCCGCGGGTTCGTCGTCCCCACCGACACCCCAGGCTTCACCGCCAACGAGGTCAAGCACAAGCTCTCGCTGCGGGCGTCGCTCACCGCCGAGCTCGTCCTCGAGGGCGTGCGGCTGCCCGCCGACGCCGCCTTCCCCGAGGTGCGCGGGCTCAAGGGCCCGCTGTCGTGCCTCAACGAGGCGCGCTACGGCATCCTCTGGGGCGCCGTGGGCGCGGCGCGGGCCTGCTACGAGTCGGCACGCGCCTACTCGATCGCCCGCGAGCAGTTCGGCCGGCCGATCGCCGGGTTCCAGCTGACGCAGCGCAAGCTCGCCGACATGGTGGTCGCGGTCAACCAGGCCGGCCTCACCGCCTCGCGCATCGGGCGGCTCAAGGACGCCGAGCAGCTGCACCCCGCGCAGGTCAGCTTCGGGAAGATGGCGAACGTCCGGGCCGCGCTCGACGTCGCCCGCAGCGCGCGCACCGTGCTCGGCGGGAACGGGATCACGCTCGAGTACCCCGTGTTCCGCCACATGACCAACCTCGAGACCGTCCTGACCTACGAGGGGACCGAGGAGATGCACGCCCTGTCGATCGGGCAGGCGGTCACGGGGATCGCGGCGTTCCGGTAGCCCTCAGCGCGGGGGCGCGCACTCCACCCGGTTGCGGCCCCCGTGCTTGGCGGCGTAGAGCGCGGCGTCGGCGCTGACCATCAGGCCGTCGAGGTCGCGGGAGGCCTCCGGGAACGAGGCGGTGCCGATCGAGGCCGTCATGCCGCGCACGGTGCCGCCACCGAGGGTCGGGGCCACGACGACCTCGCACTCGGCGATGCTGCGCCGCAGGCGCTCGGCGGTGCGCACGACCTGCTCGGGGTTCGCCTCGGCGAGCAGCACGATGAACTCCTCGCCCCCGAAGCGCCCGACGGCGTCGTAGGGGCGGACCTCGGCCCGGAGGGTGTCGGCGACCGCGCGCAGGACCGCGTCGCCCACGAGGTGGCCGTGCCGGTCGTTGATCGCCTTGAACGCGTCGATGTCGACCATGATCACGCCGAGCTCGCCGCCCCGGCGGCGGAGACGGGCGAGCTCGCGGTCGGCCTGGTCGCGCCACGCCGTGGCGTTGGCGAGGCCCGTCTTGGGGTCGGTGCGGGCGGCGCGCGCGAACTGCTGGATCAGGAAGCCGCGGTGCATCCCCATGACGGGGATCAGCAGCACGGGCAGCAGCCACGGCGTCGTCACGGCGACGACGGCCAGCGCGGCGCCGAGGGCGAGCGCACCGATGCCGATGAGCGTGTCGGTGGGCGACCCGAGCCGCTTCCACCAGGGCGTCCCGGGCGCGCTGAGGCAGATCATGAAGACGACGAGCCCGTGGTTGACCACCCAGCGGGTGACGCCCGCCGCGACGAGGACGAGGAGACCGAGCGGGCCGACGACCTTGACCAGGACGCCGCCGGGCACGAGCTCGAGGACCTGCCACGCCGCGACGGAGGCGATGAGCACGGTCGCGGCGGAGTACGTCCACCGGTGCGGCACGGGGCGCTGGCTGACCCGGAGCCACCAGTACGCGAACGTGACGACCACGAGGGCCAGGGCCAGGCCGATGGGGAGCAGGAGCAGCCCCGCGAAGCTCCAGACGGACTTCAGCTCGATGTAGGGCTGGCCGTCGGCGACGACCTCGCGCCGTCGTTCGATCCCGCGGGCGGTCTCGACGTGGATGACGAGGCCGAGCACCAGGAGCGCGAGCGCTCGCCAGTCGGCAGGCCCGACCGGCTCGGTCCCGGCGACGCCGAGGGACAGGCCCACCGCGGCGAGGTCGACGAGCAGGACGGCGACGACGACCCGACGCGGCGCCTGCCACAGGCTCCAGCGGCGCGGATCGAGCCGGCGCGGGTCGAATCGGCGGAGAGCGGAGTGTCCGGGGGCCGCCGCGGCCGTGATGTCGGACACGTCGACGTCGGGACCGTCCACCGGGCCGTCGGCGGTCGGGCGGGCCGGACGCACCGGCCGCACCTCGTCGCTGTCCCCGGTCTGGATGGTCCCCTCCGTCACAGGAAGTACCGAACGTTCGGGCTGTACTGCTCCGGACGCGGGAGAGAGCGCGGACCCGGGGTCGCCAGGACCCCTCACAGGTTCACGCGCCGTCACGATGAGTGACCTCCTCCGAGCCGACGGAGCGCCGCAGGGGCGGTCTCCGCGTGCGGGACACGGTACCGACGGACTGTGGATTTCGTCATCCCGCATCACCCGTTGGGCAGTAATCACTCCGATGGTTGACGCCCAGTCGCCGTCTGGTCACGCACAGCGCCGTTGACGAGCATCAAGGGGCGGATGCGCCGCGACGCACCGCCGGATGTGACAGTCCGGTCGCTCTCCGTCAGCGCGGAGAGCGGTCGGTGATCGCACCGGTGTCGCGGCTCGGTCCACCACACAGCGTGTGCGATGGGCCACGTCCGTGGCGGCGGGCCCGACCCGTCCGACCGACCCCCACAGAATCCGAAGGGAACCCCCGTGGCCGACTCGAACTGGCACCGCGACTCCAACTGGCACTTCGCCGACTCGAACTGGCACCGGGACTCGAACTGGCACTTCGCGGACTCCAACTGGCACTTCGCCGACTCCAACGGGCACCGGGACTCGAACTGGCACTAGGCCCGCACCCCGGCAGCCGCGTTACTGGCTGGTATCGCTCGCCAGGCGAGCGATACCAGCCAGTAAGCACGCGCGGGCCCGATCAGGACCCGCGGGCGCGGCTCCAGGCGACGGCGCACACGACGGCCACGACGACGCCGAGGGCGCCGGCGAGGGCCACGGCCGTCGCCGGCCCGGTCCGCTCGGCGAGCAGGCCCGCGACGAGCACCCCGAGGCCCTGCGTCACGCGTAGGGCCGTCACGGCGAGGCCGAAGGCCTGGCCGCGGTGCGCGTCGGGCACTGCGGCGACGAAGGCGGCGTTCGCCGGCACCTGGTAGGCGCACGCGAGCCCCGAGACCACCCACAGCGCGATCACCCCGCCCAGCGGCGGATCGAGCGCGGAGGCGACGAGCGGGACGCACGAGAGCACCGCGAGCGGCCCGAGCAGCCGGTCGCGCCGCGCCGGCGGGACGAGGCGGGCGAGCAGGACGATGCCGAGCGCCGCCCCGAGCGGGTTCGCGGCGAGCAGCAGGCCCACGGTCACCGGTCCGCCGCCCAGCGACGCCGCGTACGGCGCGGCCAGGCCCTCGACCGTCACGACGAACGCCGACACGCAGGCGAGCGCGACCAGGGAGCGCAGGCGCCGGTCGCCCAGGACGATCCGGGCGCCGTCGCGCAGGCGGACGGCGGCGTCCTCGGGGACCCCGCCCGTGGCCCGTTGCTCCGCCACCCCGAGCTGCAGGATCAGTGCCGAGACGACGAACGTCGCGGCGTCGGCGAGCAGGGCGACCGGCACCCCGACGAGGGCCACCAGCGGCCCGCCGAGCGCGAAGCCGAGGACCTGCCCGCTCTGGTACGTCGTGCCGGACACCGCCGAGGCGACGACGTAGCGCTCCCCGGTGAGCACGTGGGGCAGGATCGCCGCCCGCGCCGCCGCGAACGGCGCGGCGATCAGCTGGCCCGCGACGACCAGCCCGCAGAGCACCGCGAACGGCATCCCGGGCACGGCCATGAGGACGAGCACCGCGGCGCGCAGGAGATCGCTCACGACCATCGTCAGCCGGCGCGGGGCGCGGTCGGCGATGCCGGAGAGCAGGGGACCGGCGACGAGGTCGGGCAGGAAGGTCAGGGCGTAGGTCAGCGCGGTGAGCCCCGCCGACCCGGTCTCGGTGAACACGAGGACGGCGAGGGCGACGCGGGCGACCTGGTCGCCGAGGACCGAGAGCAGCTGGGCCGCCCAGAGGGCCCGGAACTGGGCGTCGGCGAAGACGTCGCCGAACCGCGCACCGCCCGTGTGCGGACCGTGATCGTCGGTCACGGTACGACGACTCTACGGACAGGAAAGTCGACACGCCCGAGATCCGGGGGACACTGGCGCCACACCCGTCCCACGGTGCACACTGCAGCGCTGGGTGATCCAGAGGACCGAAAGTCCGGACGAGGACGTTGGGGAAGGCGCTTCTCGTCGAGCCGGAGGTCAGCAGTGAGCACCCGTGGCGTTGTCTACGTCCACTCGTCGCCGTCTGCGGTCGGACCGCACGTCGAGTGGGCGCTCTCGAGCGTCCTCGACGCTCGGGTCGTGCTGAACTGGTCCGCGCAGGATGCGGCACCAGGGACGGTGCGTGCCGAGTGCACGTGGGTGGGTCCCACGGGCACCGCGGCCCGTTTGGCGACCGCTCTGCGCGCCTGGGGGATGGTGCGCTTCGAGATCACCGAGGACCCCTCCCCGGGCACGGACGGCGAGCGCTTCAGCCACGTCCCCGGCCTGGGCCTCTGGCACGGCCGCACCAGCGCCAACGGCGACATCGTCCTCGGTGAGGACCAGGTCCGGAACGCCCTCGCCGGCGCCGGGACCCGGGAGGCGCTGACCCGCCACCTCGACGACCTGCTCGGCACCCGGTGGGACGCCGCGCTCGAGGAGTTCCGCTACGCCGGCGACGGCGCCGCGTCCGCCCGCCTGCACCAGGTCGGCTAGTCCTGGCCTCCGCACCTACCGGCGGGAGCGTGTCGGGGGGTACTGGCAGGCTGGGAGCCATGCTCGGTCGGTTGCGGGACGGCGCCCTCGCCGACCGCCTGCGTCCCGGCGTCGTCGTGCCCGTCGTGCTGGCCCTCGCCCTGGTGCTGGTCCTCGTGGCCGGGGCCGTGCTCGGCGCCCGTGCCGCCGCCGTCGCCAGGGCCGCGGTGGGCGACACCGGGCCGGTGCTCGTGGGCGCGGAGCTGCCCGCCGACGGCTCCGCGGGCCCGCCGACCGTCGTGCTCTCCGCGTCGGCGGCCGCGCACCCGCAGTCGGGCGCGGTCCGCGACCTCCTCCAGCGCTGGACCGACGCCCGCAACAGCGGCGACCTGTCCGCCTACCGGGCGACGCTCCTCCCGGACGCCCGCGTGGACGCGGCCGCCTTCGCGGCGGCCGCGCGCACCCAGCGCGTGGGGTCGGTCGTGGTCCGCCGCATCGACCCCGTGGCCGGGGGCGAGCTGGTCGTGCCGCTGGGGTACGTCACCACCCAGGACCCGGCCGACGCGCCCGCGGACGTACGGGTGCCGCGGCTGTGCTGGCAGGTCGGGGCCGTCGTCGAGACCGAACGGGGCGAGCCCCGTCTCGTCGACCCCCGACCCGGCAGCCAGCTGCGGACGCCCTGCTAGGACTCAGGGAGGCGTGATCGCCAGGCAGACGTTGTGCCCGCCGAAGCCGAACGAGTCGCTGATCGCGGCGTCGAGCGACACCTTGCGCGCGTCGCCCGCGACGACGTCGAGGGTGACGTCGGGGTCGAGCTCCTCGAGGTTCGCGGTGGGCGGCACGAGGCCCTCGCGCACCGACAGGATCGTCGTGATCGCCTCGACGGCGCCGGCGGCACCGAGCAGGTGACCCAGCGAGCCCTTGGGTGCGGTGAGCACGGGGTGCTCGCCGATCGACTTCTTGACGGCCACGGTCTCGGCCACGTCGCCCACCGAGGTGGCGGTGGCGTGGCAGTTCACGTGACCCACGTCGGACGGGTCGAGACCCGCGGTGCGCAGGGCGGACGCGATGGCCCGGGACTGGCCCGTTCCCTCGGGATCGGGCGCGGTGATGTGGTACGCGTCGGCGCTGGTGCCGATGCCGGCGATGCGCCCGTGCACCGTGGCCCCACGGGCCTGCGCGAACTCCTCGCGCTCGAGCACGACGATGCCGGCGCCCTCGCCGAGGACGAAGCCGTTGCGGCCGGTGTCGAAGGGCCGCGAGGCACGCTCGGGCTCGTCGTTGCGCAGCGCCATGGTGCGCGCCTGGCTGAAGCCGCCGATCGTGATCGGGGCGATGCACGCCTCGGTGCCGCCGGCGACGACGACGTCGACCTCGTCGGCCTTGAGCATCCGCCACGCCCAGGCGATGGCCTCGGCGCCCGACGCGCAGGCCGAGACGGGCGCGTGCACGCCCGCCGCGGCGCCGACCTCCAGGCCGACGTGCGCGGCCGGGCCGTTCGGCATGAGCATCGGGATGGTGAGCACCGAGACCTTGCGCAGGCCCTGCTGCTCGAGGATGTCGTCCTGGCCGAGCAGGGTCAGCGCGCCGCCGATGCCGGTGCCGATGATGACGGCGAGCCGGAGCCCGTCGACCTTCGGCGAGCCGCCCTCGGTGGACGGGTAGTCGCCGAGGTCCGCGTGCGCCCAGGCCTCGCGGGCCGCGACGATCGCGGTCTGCTCGCTGCGGTCGAGGCGCCGGGCCTCGACGCGCTTGATGGTCTCGGTCGGCTCCGTCGCGAGCTGCGCGGCGATCTTCACCGGCAGCTCGAACGTGTCGACCCACTCCTCGTCGATGGTGGAGACGCCGCTGCGACCGGCCAGGAGGCCGTCCCACGTGGTCGCCACGTCGCCGCCGAGCGGGGTCGTCGCTCCCATGCCGGTGACGACGACCCCCTGGCCGGTGGCGCTCACGAGTGCGAGGAGATGTAGTCGACGGCGTCCTGCACCGTGGTGAGCTTGGCCAGCTCGTCGTCGGGGATCTTGACGCCGAACTTGTCCTCGGCCTGCACGGCGATCTCCACCATGGAGAGCGAGTCGATGTCGAGGTCGTCGACGAACGACTTCTCGGAGGTGACCTCCGCGGCGTCGACGCCGGCGACCTCCTCCACGATGCTCGCGAGGTCGGGCAGGATCTCTTCGTTGGTCGCCACTGGCTCCCTTTCTCGTGCTTCTCTTCGTTCGCGGTGCGCGCCGTGCGGTGCGCACCGTAGGACGTTTCAGGGCAGGACGACGACCTGCCCCGCGTACGACAGGCCGGCGCCGAAGCCGACGAGCAGCGCCACGTCGCCGGACCGGGCGCGCCCGGCGCCGCGCATGTGGTCGATGGCCATCGGGATCGAGGCCGACGACGTGTTGCCGGAGTACTGGATGTCGTCGGCGACGCGCAGGTCGTCGCGGGCCCCGGCCTGGCGCAGGCGCTTCGCAATGGCCTCGACGATGCGCAGGTTGGCCTGGTGGGGGACGAGCACGTCGATGTCGGCGGGGGTCAGGCCGGCAGCCTCGACGGCGCGCAGCGCGACCGGCGCGATCTTGGTGGTGGCCCAGCGGAAGACCGCTTGGCCCTCCTGGCGCAGCGCGTCGGTCTCGTCGATGTGGATCGTGGAGACGAGGTCGCCCGCCGCGCCCCAGACGACCGGGCCGACGCCGACCTCGTCCTCGGTGGCCGCCGGTCCGAGCACCGCGGCGCCCGCGCCGTCGGCGAAGATGATGCAGGTCGAGCGGTCGTCCATGTCCAGCCAGTCGGAGAGCTTCTCCGAGCCGATCACCAGCACGTGGCGCGCGGTGCCCGAGCGGATCATGTCGCCGGCCATGCCGACGCCGTAGCAGAAGCCGGCGCAGGCGGTGTTGACGTCGAACGCCCCGATGCCGTTGACCCCGATGCGGTCGGCGGTCTGCGCCGCGGCGTTCGGGATCGGCTTGGCCATCGTGCAGGTGGCGACGATGACGGCGTCGAGGTCGGTGGGGGACAGGCCGGCGTCGGCCAGGGCCTTCGACCCGGCGTCGACGCCCATCGACACCACCGAGTCCTTCTCGGTGCCGAAGCGACGCTCGACGATCCCCACGCGGCTCTGGATCCACGCGTCGTTGGTCTCGACGCGCTTCTCGAGGTCGTGGTTGGTGACGACGGTGTCGGGCTGCATGCTGCCGAGCCCGAGGATGCGGGCGCCCGCGACGGGCGGCGTCAGCTGGATCTTCACGCGTGCTCCCCGACCGTCTGCGCGGCCTTCTCCAGGTCGTCCGGTGTGTTCACGTTGACGACGGCCGTCCCCTTGTTCGCGCGCTTGACCATCCCGGTCAGCGTGCCCGCCGGCGTCAGCTCGATGACGGCGCCGACGCCGCGCGCCGCGAGGGTGTCCATGCAGGTGTCCCAACGCACCGAGCGCGTCACCTGGGCCACGAGGCGGTCGAGGAACTCGCCGCCGTCGGTGACCACCGCGCCGTCGGCGTTCTGCAGCAGCGGGTGCGAGGGGTCCGCGGGGGCGAGCTGGTCGCGGTGCTCGCCGACCCAGGTGCCCAGCGCCTTCTCGGCGGGCTCCATGAAGCGGGTGTGGAACGCCCCGGCCACCGACAGCGCGCGGACCCGGGCGCCCTCGGGCGGGTTCTCGACGAGCGCGTCGATGGCGTCCTTGCGGCCGGCGGCGACCACCTGGCCGGACCCGTTGCGGTTGGCCGGCTCGAGGTCGAGCTCGGCGAGACGGGCGAGCACGGCGTCGGCGTCACCGCCGAGGACGGCGGCCATCGACGTCGGCTCCTCGGCGCACGCGGCGGCCATCTCCCGCCCGCGCACGGCCGCGAGGGCGACGGCCTGCTCGGCGTCGATGACCTCGGCGATCGCCGCGGCGGCGAGCTCGCCCACGGAGTGCCCGGCCACCACCGCGTCGTCCGGGATGGTCACGTCGAGCCGGAGCTGGTCCCACGCGAGCAGCGCGGACGCCACGAGCAGCGGCTGCGTCACGGCGGTGTCCTCGATGGCGGCGGCGTCCGCCTCGACACCGAGGTGCACGAGGTCGAGCCCGGCCGCGTCGGAGAACGCCCGGAGCCGTCCACGGGCCTCGGGGCGGTCGAGCCACGGGGCGAGCATGCCGGGCTTCTGGGCGCCCTGACCGGGGGCGAGGATCGCGATCACGTAGTCACCTCATCACGACCCCACGTCGGGCCGAAGGCGTCGGGGCGACGAACTCGCGTCCGCCGTGGTTGTGGAGTTCCCACAATGCCCTGGATCACACACCCCTCACCAGGGACGATGCGGACCACATCGATGCAGGTCAGGGGCTCATCCCGGAGATGCTCCGGAGTGCAACCGATCGAGGACGAGTGCGAGCCGCAGCACCAGCGCGCCTCGCGCCTCACCGGGGTGACGGCCCGTGACCTCGGACACCCGCCGCAGCCGGTAGCGGACGGTGTTGGGGTGCACGAAGAGCGCCCGGGCCGCGGCCTCGAGCACGCCGGAGACGTCGAGGTAGCACTCGACGGTGGCCGTGAGCTCGCCGCCGGCCTCCCGCAGCGGGGCCGCGACCTCGCGACGCAGCTGCTCGACGGCGCCGGCGTCGCCGTCGAGCACCCGCTCGGGGAGCAGGTCGTCGGCGGCCACGGGGCGCGGGGCACCCGGCCACGCCCGGACCGCGCGGTGCCCGGCCAGCGCGCGCGTCGCGCTGAGGTGGGCCTCGGTGAGCCCCGCGACCGTGGGCCCGGCGACGACCGCGCCCGGCCCGAACGACGCCGACAGCTCGTCCAGCGGCGCCCCCGGCCCGGCGATCATGACGAGCTTCGCGCCGTGCGTCCCGAGCAGCACCGTCGCCCCGGCGCGGTGGGCCGCGCGCCGCACCGCGTGCAGCGGCTCGGGTGGCTCCTCGGCGGGCGGCTCGCCCACCAGGGCGGTGGTCTCGGCGGCCGGGTCCCAGCCCAGCGCCGACGCGCGCGAGAGCAGCGTCTCCGCCGCCTCGCCGCGCACGACGGCGTCGACCACCAGCGCCTCGAGCCGCGCGTCCCACGCGCCGCGGGCCTCGGCGGCGCTCGCGTAGACCGTCGCGGCGGAGAACGCGACCTCGCGCCCGAAGCGCAGCACCGCGTGCTCCAGCGCGGCCTGCTCGGCCTCGTCGGTGCCGAGGCGAGGGATGCGCTCCTCGAAGACCGCGATCGCGATGCGCACCAGCTCCACGGTCTGGCGCAGCGTCACGCGGCGGGCGAGGTCGAGCGGGGCGCTGCGGAAGGCCTCGGCGGTGAGCCGGGGGGTGGCGTCGGGATCGCGCAGCCAGGCCACGAAGTTCGCGGCGCCGGTCTGGGTGACCAGCAGGACCCCGGAACGCTGCTCGGCGGTCAGGCGCGCGAACCAGGGCAGGCGGGCCGCCATCGCGGCGACCCCCGCGTTCGCGACCTCCCCGGAGGAGCGCTCGAGGCGGCGCAGCGTCGTGGCCCGCACAGGGCCGGGACCTGCCGCGGCGCGGCCGGGCAGCCCCGGGACCGCGGCGCTGGTCATGGACGGGGAGCATGGCACGAATGGCGACCGTCCGGATCCGTCCGCGCGACGAGCGCCCGGTCAGCGAGGGCGACGGGGTGCGCTCGCGCCACGGGCTGTCGTTCGGGGCGCACTACGACCCGGAGCGCACCTCGTTCGGCGCCCTCGTCGCGCACAACGACGACGAGCTCGCCGCGGGTGTCGCGTACGGGTCCCACGAGCACCGCGACGTCGAGATCCTGGCGTGGGTCGTCGACGGGACGATGATCCACACGGGACCCGACGGCGTCGACACCCCCGCGCCCACCGGCACCCTGCAGCACCTCGTCGCCGGCACCGGCTGGCACCACGACGAGCGGGCGGCCGCGGAGGCGCCCACGCACCTGGTCCAGGTCTGGGTGACCCCGGGGATGGACGACCCGCCGCCGGGGGAGCCGTCGCTGACCCACCACCGGCCGGAACTCAGCGCCGGGCCCTTCGTCCTCGGGCTGCGCCGACCCGGTGTGACCGTGACGGTCGTGCGGCTCGATGCCGGCGACGCGTGGTCCCCGGCCGACGGGGAGTTCCGGCACGTGCACGTGGCCCGCGGTTCGTTGGAGGACGCCTCGGCCGGCGACAGCCTCGAGATCACCGGCGTCGGGGCGCTCGACCTCCACGCGGGCCCCGACGGCGCCGAGCTGGTCGTCGTCACCACCCAGCTCCGGACACACGACGGGGGCGGGGCGTCTCCCGACGCCCCGCCCCCGATTTCGTGAGGTGACTCCGCCGAGTCCTTACAGCGGCGTGACCTGAACGGCCTGCAGGCCCTTCTGGCCCTGCTCGACGTCGAACGAGACGCGCTGACCCTCGTCCAGGGTGCGGAAACCGCGGGACTGGATTGCCGAGTAGTGGACGAACACGTCAGCGCCACCACCGTCGGGAGCGAGGAAGCCGAAGCCCTTCTCGCTGTTGAACCACTTGACGGTGCCTTCTGCCATTCTTGCTCCTCATACCGATGTCACGAGGCGTCGATCAGCCCCGACCTTCAGAATCCGCCGCCGGAGCCGGGAGCTCCGGAACGTCGGAGCCGCGCCGCCAGGATCGTCCGGGGGCGTCCGGGCGGCGTGACGGCGACAGCCTATCCGGAAGGACGGGGTCGGAGACCAGACCTGATATCGACTCTCGCGACGAACGGTCATCGGGCGATTACGCCGGGCGCGCCGAAGCGCCCCCGCCCACCGGGTCGGCGTGTCACCGACCCGGCGGACGAGGCTCAGGCGACGCCGGAGTCCGAGGTCTGCGGGCCGGCCGCCTGGGGGTCGTCGATCCGGTACTGCGCCGCGGCGCGGACGACGGTGTCGTGCCCGACCTCGCCGCGCCGGGCGAGCGCGGCGAGGATGCCGACGGTGATGTTCTCGGCGTCCACGCCGAAGTGCCGCCGCACCGCCGGGCGGGTGTCCGACAGGCCGTACCCGTCGGTGCCGAGGACGGTGAAGTCGCCCGGCACCCACTTGCGGATCAGGTCCGGTACCGCCTTCATCCAGTCCGACACCGCGAGGACCGGACCCGCCGCGTCCGAGAGCGCCTGCGTCACGTACGCCGTGCGCGGGTCGGCGTCGGGGTGCGAGTGGTTGTGGTCGTCGGTCTCGACGCCGTCGCGACGCAGCTCGGTCCACGACGTCGCCGACCACACGTCGGCCTGCACGCCCCACTCCTGCGCCAGCATCTCCTGGGCCTTCAGCGCCCACGGCATGGCGACGCCGGAGGCGAGGATCTGGGCGCGCGGGCCCGGGCCGCCGGGCGCCTGGGCGTAGCGGTAGAGCCCGCGCAACAGCCCGTCGACGTCGAGGCCGTCGGGCTCCGCAGGCTGCTGGTAGGGCTCGTTGTAGACCGTCAGGTAGTAGCTGACGTTGGGGTCGCGGTGCGGGTCCGGCTCGCCGTACATGCGGGCGAGGCCGTCGCGCACCACGTGCGCGATCTCGAAGCCGTACGCCGGGTCGTAGTGCACGATCCCGGGATTGGTGGCCGCGAGCAGCACCGAGTGGCCGTCGTTGTGCTGCAGGCCCTCGCCGACCAGCGTCGAGCGACCCGCGGTGGCGCCGAGCAGGAAGCCGCGCGCCAGCTGGTCGGTCGCCGCCCAGATGCCGTCGCCGGTGCGCTGGAACCCGAACATCGAGTAGAAGATGTAGATCGGGATCATCGGCTCGCCGTGCGTGGCGTACGACGTGCCGACGGCGGTGAACGAGGCCACCGAGCCGGCCTCGTTGATGCCCTCGTGCATCAGCTGGCCGGCCTCGGACTCGCGGTAGGCGAGCAGCTGGTCGTGGTCGACCGACGTGTAGAGCTGGCCCTGCGGGTTGTAGATCTTGAGGTTCGAGAAGAACGAGTCCATCCCGAACGTGCGCGCCTCGTCCGGGATGATCGGGACGACGCGCTTGCCGATCTCGGCGTCGCGGGTGAGCTCCTTGACCAGGCGGACGAACGCCATCGTCGTCGCGATCTCCTGCTTGCCCGAGCCGCGGCGCACGACGTCGTAGACCTTGTCGCCGGGCAGCACCAGCGGTTTCGCGTGCGTGCGGCGCTCCGGGAGCGGGCCGCCGAGCTGGCGGCGCCGGTCGAGCATGTACTCGATCTCGGGGGCGTCCGAGCCGGGGTGGTAGTACGGCGGCAGGTACGGGTCGCGTTCGAGCTCGGCGTCGGTGATCGGCACGCGGACCTCGTCGCGGAACGTCTTGAGGTCCTGGAGCGTCAGCTTCTTCATCTGGTGGGTCGCGTTGCGGCCCTCGAACGTCGGTCCGAGCGTGTAACCCTTGATCGACTTCGCCAGGATGACCGTCGGGCGGCCCTGGTGCTCCATCGCTGCCTGGTAGGCGGCGTAGACCTTGCGGTAGTCGTGCGCGCCGCGTTTGAGGTTCCAGACGTCGGCATCGGACAGGTCCTTGACCAGCTCCTTCGTCCGCGGGTCCCGGCCGAAGAAGTGCTCGCGGACGTAAGCGCCGTCGTTGGCCTTGTAGGTCTGGAAGTCGCCGTCCGGCGTGGTGTTCATGAGGTTGATCAGCGCGCCGTCGCGGTCGGCGTGCAGCAGCCGGTCCCACTCACGGCCCCAGATGACCTTGACGACGTTCCAGCCCGCGCCGCGGAAGAACGACTCCAGCTCCTGGATGACCTTGCCGTTGCCGTGCACCGGCCCGTCGAGGCGCTGCAGGTTGCAGTTGATGACGAAGGTCAGGTTGTCGAGGCCCTCGGCCGCCGCGACGTGGATCGCCCCGCGCGACTCCGGCTCGTCCATCTCGCCGTCGCCGAGGAACGCCCAGGTGTGCTGCTGGCTGGTGTCCTTCATCCCGCGGTTGTGCAGGTAGCGGTCGAAGCGCGCCTGGAAGATCGCGTTGATCGGGCCGAGGCCCATGGACACCGTGGGGTGCTCCCAGAACCCCGGCATCAGCCGGGGGTGCGGGTACGACGGCAGGCCGCCGCCCGGCCCGGCGTGCGAGAGCTCCTGGCGGAAGCCGTCGAGGTGCTGGGCGCCCAGGCGGCCCTCGAGGAAGGCGCGGGCGTAGATGCCGGGGGAGGCGTGGCCCTGGATGTAGACGTGGTCGCCGCCGCCGGGATGGTCCTTGCCGCGGAAGAACCAGTTGAAGCCGACCTCGTACAGCGACGCCGCCGACGCGTAGGTCGAGATGTGCCCGCCGACCCCCACGCCCGGGCGCTGCGCGCGGTGCACCATCGCCGCCGCGTTCCACCGGATCCACGCCCGGTAGCGCCGCTCGGTCTCCTCGTCGCCCGGGAACCACGGCTCCTGGTCGGTCGGGATGGTGTTGACGTAGTCCGTGGAGTACAGCGACGGCACCGAGACGCGACGCTCCCGCGCGCGTTGGAGCAGCTGCAACATGATGTAGCGGGCGCGCTGCTCGCCCTGCCCCTCGAGCATCGCGTCGAAGGACTCGATCCACTCCGCGGTCTCGTCCGGATCGATGTCGGGCAGGTGCGACGAGAGGCCGTCGCGGATGATGTGGACCCGGCCGGTGTCCGCGTTCGCGGTGCCCTTCTGGGTGGTCACGGCTCGATCTCCCTGTCGCTGGTGGGTCGACGGCCCGGGCCGGGTCCGGATCACGGGGTCCCTGGCCGGTGCTTCGGAACCGATTCTGCCCGGTCGTCCGGACCCGCGCCGTCCCGTCCGGTGCTCCGCGACGTGGTCCGGGGGACCCATGGTCACCTGCAACGCCCCCGCCGTCACGTCTACCGGCCGGTAGGACGGGCGCGCCCACATCGACCGTCCCCGCGTGGCTGGTTGCGCTGCGTGCGGCGGCCGTGTTCTCTAAGCGCTTCGGACGGGTGACGTGCACCTAGCGGCACCCGAGGACGAGGAGGGGGAACCAGGCGTGGTCGCGGCCACGGGAGATGCGGACAAGTCCGATCTCGCCGGGAAGCTCGGCATCGAGCCGGGGATGATCGTGCAGGAGCTGGGCTGGGACTCGGACGTCGACGAGGAGGTCCGGTCCGCAGTCGAGGACCGCTGCGGCGAGGACCTGCTCGACGAGGACGCCCAGGAGGTCGTCGACCTCGTCCTGCTCTGGTGGCGCGACGGGGACGGGGACCTCGTCGACACCCTCGTCGACGCGCGCACCCCGCTGACCGACACCGGCGTGGTCTGGGTGCTGACCCCGAAGACCGGCACCGACGGTCACGTCGAGCCCTCCGACATCGCGGAGGCGGCCCCCACCGCGGGGCTCTCGCAGACCTCGAACATCAGTCTCTCCGAGGCCTGGGTGGCCACGCGCCTCGTGCCGCCGAAGGCGTCGGCCCAGCGACGTCGGTGACCTGCGCTCCTCGCTAGGCTGGCCGGGTTCTCGACCCGGACGGAACAGGAGACTGGTCAGATGGCCGTCGAGGTGGGCTCGCCAGCCCCCGACTTCACGCTCAAGAACCAGGACGGGCAGGAGGTCTCGCTCGCCGACTTCGCCGGCGGGAAGGCCGTCCTCCTGGTGTTCTACCCCTTCGCGTTCTCCGGGATCTGCACCGGCGAGCTCTGCTCGGTGCGCGACGACCTGTCGTCGTTCCAGAACGACGACGTCCAGGTCCTCGGCGTCTCCTGCGACACCACCTGGTCGCTCAAGGTCTGGGCGCAGCAGGAGGGCTACGAGTTCCCGCTGCTCTCGGACTTCTGGCCCCATGGCGCGGTGTCCGAGTCCTACGGCGTCTTCAGCGCCGACCTGGGCTTCGCCTTCCGTGGGACGTTCCTGATCGACTCCGACGGCATCGTCCGCTTCGCCGAGCACAACGGCCCCGGCGAGGCCCGCGACCAGCAGGGCTGGCGCGACGCGCTCAAGCAGCTGGCCTGACCTGAACTCCCTGGCTTCCGGAGCGAACGTGCTGTTCGCTGCTTCTAGGCGAACGAACTCCCCGTTCGCTCCGGGACCGGGCGCGTAGCTCAGCGGAAGAGCAACGGCCTTACAAGCCGTCGGTCGCAGGTTCGAATCCTGCCGCGCCCACTCACAAGGCTTAGACCTGCGAAAACACCGCTCGCGGGGTCGAGGCTCGCACGGGCGATGATACCGCCTTATCGGGCGCACAGCGCTCGCGACAGGCTATCTACGCCGGGCCCGAGGCGAGAGCCGAAGCAAGCGTCGAACCCGAAGCGCCCAGGGGATCGCTTCCGTGATGCGGGCCCCGTCCGTAGCTGGTGTCAGCGCGTGGCCGCGTTGCGACGGACGGCGACCCGGACACGATCACCGCCCGCTGCGCTGTTGACCTCGAGCAATCCGACGTACCGGCCACTATCCACGAAGCCCCCCGGGGGGTGATCGGTGTCGTGCCGGGTGGACCCCGGCGGGGGCCCTCGGATCGGACCGTGGCGATCATGGCCGCGTTCTGGAGCTCACGGTGTGGCTACCCGAGGCGCGGTGTGGCTGTGCTGGCGAGGCCGTCGGGAGAGACCGAGGACCAGATCGCGCGGAGGCGTCGGGCCTCCCGGTGGGCCGGGTGCTGGGGGTGTGAGCCCCGGAGGGTCAGCACAACCCGGCGAGGCGTCGCGGGGGCGCTCGTGGTCGATGAACCCGTGCCCGCACCGACCCGGTGACACCAGCCCGCTCCTGACGTCGGGGTCGCCTACGGCGATGCCACCGGGTCGGCGGAGCCGTGAACCCCGACCATCCCCTTCCTCCGGCGTCGGGCGGGGACCTCTCTGGGCCGTGCTGAGGCCAGCCCCATCACACCAGCGCCGACCTTGACCGGGAGGCCCACCATGTCCACTTCGATTCAGCTCATTGGGAACCTCACCAGCGACCCAGCTGCGCTCCACGTCCTCCGGGCGGGCCGTGGCCAACCTGGGGGTCGCGGTCAACCACCGCCGCCGCAGCGAGGACGGCGACTGGGTCGACGACGGCGCCACCTTCTACCCCGTGGCGGTCTGGGGCGAGCACGCCGAGAACGTTGCGGTCTCCCTCATTTCTGGGGCGCGGGTCGTGGTCCTGGGCCACATCCGGTCCCGGTCGTTCGAGACCCAGGCCGGGGAGCGACGGACCCGCTTCGAGGTCCTCACCGACGAGATCGCCCCCAGCCTGCGCTGGGCCACCGTCACCCTCACCCGCACCCACTCTGGCCCTGACGCCGGCGATTCGCACCGCAGGGACCATGATTCGCACCGCAGGGACCATAAGGATGAGCCAGCGGGCTGACCCACCCCTGGCCGGGGGTCGGGCTCTGCCCGGACCCCCGGCGGGATGCGGCGATTTCAACCGCAGGGTCCCACGCTGCGGTCCTGCCCGCTGCGACACAGCGCGAACATCGTCGTGGGCGTTCATGCCGACTGCTAGCGCCGCCTGCTGCTCCGCCGCGAGGGGATCGCTCGGGCCATTGACGTCGTCACATTCGGGGGTCTGAATCGCCGACTCTCATGGCTGCGCGGGGACGTGGAGCCCCATCAAGGCCCGTCCCCAGCAGCACCGCCAACGCCGGGGTCGCGCGGTCAACCCACCACGCCAGCTCGGCGCGATCGTCGGTCCGCTTGGCCGGATCGAGGTGCTCTGAGGCGTCCAGCGCCTTGTTCCAGCCCAGCTCCATGAGCCCGAGCAGCAGCATCAGGTCCACGTCGGAATCGGACAGGCTCGCGGTGGCCCGCACGTCGTCGACGAGTTCATCCCGGGTCGCGTTCACCTGGGAAAAGGCTCCGGTGAGGAATGTCGCGAACTCCATGAGCGGAGGACCCCAGGTGGCCAGGCTCCAGTCCAGCAGCGTCACCTGGCCTGGCTCCAGAGCGAGGTTGACCAGCCACAGGTCTCCGTGCAGCAACGTCCCTGGGCGCCGGTCCACCTCCGCGAGCAGCGGCGCGGGATCGGCCTGCAGGCGGGCCACGGCGTCCGCGACCGGCCCCGCGACGAGCTCGGCGAACCGGGACCACCCGCGCAGCACCATCTCCGGCAACGGGTTCGCCATGCCTGCCAGCGCCCGCATCCGGTGGGGCCACAGTGCGGTGGCACGCACACCCGCCGCGACCGGCGCGGCGATGGGAGGACCCGCGAAGAACGTCGAATGCACACCGGCCGCCGCAGTCAGCACCCGACGGCACTCGTCCCGATCGAGGATGCGGCCCCACCCGGGGATCGCGGGCCCGACGTCACGCATGAGCAGGACGACCTCACCGTCCTCGCGCCAGCCGCCGACCAGCGCGTGCCCGACCCCGGACGGGAGCCGGTCGAGCACGCCGGTCTCCAGGAGCGCCAGCTCCCGGTCGACGCCCCCGGTCACGAGCGCGGCGAGGTCGGTTTCGGGCCGGGAGCGTTTGAGCACGAGCGCGGTACCGTCGGCGAGGCGCACCCGCTCCAAGGTGCTGCCCGAGCGGCCGTCATGACCATCAATCACGGCCCGCTCCACCGCCGCGGCCAGCACCGCCCGCGCATCCACCGCCGCGGTCACGGTTGCACCAGCTCGACGTCAGTGGTGTGCCGGACCACCGTCGTCGCGTCCCAATCCCGGTGCAGTAGACGACGTGCTCGACGACCAGGCCACCGTCGAACACCAGATGGTGCTGGTCGCGCCAGTACCGCTCGCCGTCGGGGGCCGGGAACCGCACCGCGGTCTCCAAGAGCACGCCCTCGCTCGTGTCGGTCCGGCGCAGCGCCGTGCATCGCCGCCCCGGCACGTCCAGCTCCTCGCGTAGCAGCGCATCGATCCTCGCCCGGCCGGTCACTTGGAACCACCACTGCGGCACGTTGACGTCCAGCAGCGCGGCCGGTGCGTAGAGGGCCGCCATAGCGGCGCGGTCGCCGTGCATCAGCGCCGCGACGGCTCGCTCGACCGGGCTGTGGGCGGGCTGGCGGTCGGTGCGGGGGAAGGTGTGCGGGTCGACGGCGAAGAGCAGCAGCTCCCGAACCGGGCCACCGACTGCGGTCTGGCGGTGCACGTCGTCGGGCGGTGCGCCGATGACGAACGTGTCGCCGGCACGAAGCTCGCGTGCCTCGACCAGGCGGGTGGCGGCGTCGAACCGTTCCCAGCGGTCGGTCCCGGCGAGCACCACCCCGGCGCCCCACACACCGTGGTCGTGGACGGTGGTCGACTCGTCGGCGGGAAAGTCGCCGATGGCCAGGTAGGGCTCCCCGGCGCCGCCGGCCAGCACGATCCGGTCCCCGGACGGCGCCGGCCGGACCGGGAGGTCGTGGCGCGCCGCCGCGGCGGCAAGTGCGGTGGCCACGGCGCGCAGCTGCCCGGCGTCGGGACGCTCGGGCACGGCGTCGACGACCTGAGCCAGGTGCGGGTCCCAGGCCCCCAACGTGATGCCTGTCGCGGTTCTCATGCCTCGGCTCCTGCCTCGACCCCTGCCTCGGCCTTGGCCTTGGCGAGGTTGGCCAGCACGGCCTGCATGGTCGCGGCCATCTCGGCGGCCGGGCTGAACTCGACGAGCTCGGTGCCGGCGGTGAACACCGGCAGATGCCCGGGGGGCGCGGTGTAAGCCTGGCCTGCGGTGATCCGGTCCTCGGTGCCGTCGGCGTAGCGGAAGATCAGCTCGCCGCGCAGCACGTACCCGTGGTGCGGGCACTGGCAGCGATCGTCGGGGAGCCCCCGGAACAGCTCGGCGGGATCGGCGTCCGCAGTGTAGGTCTCGAACCCGACGACGACCCCGTCGCGCTCGGTGAACCGGCCCTCGAACCCGTCCATCGTTTCCACCTGGTCCGCGGTGGCCGGGGTGATGACGGCCATGACGGCCTCCTCTCGGGATACTTTCGTGCCTTCACCGAGGAGGCGTGGGGCCGGCCCTCACGATGTGAGGCCTCGCCAAGGCACCGGCGTCTCGGGCTCGTAGCTGCATGCGCTGCCGGTGTGGACGCTGTTGCGCAGGTGCCGTGCCAGCTCGGGATGCACGCTCTCGATGCGCCGCAACGCGGCGCGGATGCGCCAGGTCACCGTGGTGCGGGCCCGCTCGGCGGGGCTGCCGGCTCGGCGGGCCCTCCCACCGATCCCGTACGCCTGCCCGAGCTGCGCGAGCAGTGCCGCTCGCTCCTCGTCTGCGCGGGCCGATCTCATCGCGTCACCGTCATGATCGGCGGTGGCCAGCTCCGCGTCGAGCTCGGCGAGCCGGGTCCGGTAGGCCGCCCGGGCCTGACCGTCGACGACGTCGCCGAGAGCCCCGCCGTCGACGACGCCGGCCAGCTCGACCGCCGGGACCGCAGTGCCCGGGCGGGCCAGCAGGACCGCCAGGTCGGTCATGCCCTTGCTGTCGCGGACGGTCGCCGCTCGGCCGGCGAACGCCAGTGACCACACCTCGCCGTGGCGGTCGAACACCGGACCGTCTGCGGTGGGGGCGGCGACCGGGCCGAGCGCTCGTCGTTCGTCGGCGTCGGTGAGCTCGACGAGCCGCGCCGCGCCGATCGCCACGTGTGCGGCCCGGGCCGCGGCGAAATGCGCCCGCGCGTCCTCGGTCCGGCCCAGTGCAGCTGCCAGTGTCCCGAGCGGGCGCTCGACACTGCCGTGCAGAAACGCACCGATGCCGTCGACGGCGTGCCGGGCCCGGTGCGGCAGCAACACCTCGTACAGCCACACTGCCACCGGGTGCCCGCCGACCAGGGCGACCGCCGCCGTCGCCTGGACGAGCATCGCCGTCCACTCCGAGTCGACCGGTGAGGACCGCATCGGCTCGCTGAGGCGATCCAGCGCGGCTCGGGCGGCCTCAAGGTGCCCCACGCTTGCGGCGCACAGCGCCTTCGAGACTTCGAAGTCTGTGCCGACGTAACCGACCTCCGCGCCGACTCCGGTCATCAGCCGGTACTGGGCATCCCCGTCGCCGTCCGCAACGAGGACGAGCCATCGCGCCACTGTGACCAGCATCGCGGCGTTCGCGCTGCCGGCCCGCTCCCCGGCAGCCGCGGCCTCGTCGAGCAGCGCGGCCGCGTCGCGGTCCCGACCGGCCACCCAGGCCCGCGCCGCCCGCCACAGCGGCGGGCACCAGGCGTAGAGGGGCTGCCGCACAGCAGCGAGGCGACTCGCGAACGTGCTGATCTCAAGATCGGCGTCGGTCACGTCGCCGCGCTCGAGCAACGCCACCAGCCGCAGCCGCCTGCCCAGGAGCTCCGCCCGCGCGTCTGCGGCCACCCGGGCCAGGGCGATGATCTCCTCGGCGTCGGTGAGTCGGTGCTCGGCGTCGGCCGGGCCGGCCACGGTGTCGCAACGCGCCGCGAGCGCAATGGCCACCAGTGCGGGATCGCCGTGCTCGCGCGCGGCGGCCACGGCCCCGTCGGCCAGTGCCGTGCGGCGGGACCGAGGCGCATCGCGGGTCAGGGCAACCGCGAGCCGGGCCGTGAGCCGCACCCACGACGGCGAGCCCGCCCGCTGAGCCGCACGAGCCTCCTGCAGCAAGGCCAGCGCCGAAGCGTCGGCAGCAGGGACTTCGAACCCATCCACCCCTCCGGTGAGCGCCAGCGCCGCCAGCGCGAGCCGCTCGTGGTTCCCGGTGCTCCGGGCCACCTCAGCGGCCGCCACGGCAGCCGCCCGTGCCGCGTCCGGGTTGCCGGCGGCGAGCTCGGCCTCGGCCAGGGCCAGCAGGACCGCGCCGCGGTCGGCGGCACCGGGCGCCGTCCCCAGGAGCTCCACCACGGTGCGGAGCCACCGGACCGCCTCCTCGTAGCCGAACGCGACGCGCGCGGCCTCGGCCGCCGCCAGGCCGTGCCGCACGGCGTCGGCCGCTCGACCGGCCGGGGTCGCGTGCTCGTAGTGAACGGCGAGCACGGCCGGAACGACCACCCCCCCGCGTTCCGCGAACGCCGCCAGCGCATCGGCCACACGCTCATGCTCCGCGATCCGCCCGAGCATCCCGAGGCCGTCGTAGACGACGTCGCGGATCAGCGGGTGCGCGAACTCATGCCGGCCCGCTTGGTCGCCACGGACCAGCCCCGCCGCGGTCGCCTCATCCAAGGCGCACGCCGCGGCCGAAGACCCGCCCAATACCGCAGCGAGATGATCGAAGCGGAACCGGGACCCCAGCACCGCGGCCACCCGCAGCACCGCAACCGCATCGGGCGGCAGCGCGTCGAGCCGCCTGCCGAGGACAGCGCGCACCGATCCCGGCACCGCGGCGTCCTTGACGCCCACGCCCTCGGCCTGCGCCAGCCGCACGAGCTCGGTGGCGTACAGCGGGTTCCCACCGGTGCGCTCATGCACGGCGGCCAGTTCACCCGCGTCGAGCCCACCGAGCAGCACGGCCAGCTCGGCCGGCTCCATCCCACCGAGTCGGATCCGGAGGATCGCCCGCAACTCGGCGACCGCGGTCGGCTGCTCCGGCTCGCTGCGGACGGTGCCGAGCACGGTGACCGCCCGCTCGGCGAGCACCGGGACGAGCAGCTCCAACAGTCGCACCGAACCGGGATCGGCCCACTGCAGGTCATCGATCAGCAGCAGCAGCGGCTCCGCCCCACGCAGGACGCCATCGACGGCCTCGACCAGCCGGAACCGCTGCGCGGCAGGCTCGGTCGGGTGATCGTTGCCGCCCGAGAGAAGCAACTCGGCGACGGCGGTGGCCCCCAGCTCCCGCAGCAGCTGGAATCCACGGCCAGAACGCCGGCGCCCCATTACCTTCCCAGCACGCCGACCATGCCACGGCGGTGCCCAGCCCCCGTGCCATCCGGGCGGTCTCCCCGGCCAGCCACGTCTTGCCGACACCGGCTTCCCCGGTCACCAGTGCGAGGCCGCCGCGGCCGGCTCGCAGCAGCCCTGCCAGTTCGGCGAGCTGCGCCGCACGCGGGGCAACCGACTCATTCGCCATTCACGCATCCTCATGCGCAACCCGAGCCGGAGAAAGAAGGTCTCACCTCGCTGGCGAAGTCCCTGCTCGTCGACATCGACCCGAGCGCCCGGTGGTCCGATCGTCGAGCAGATCGACGTCGAGGCCCGGGACCGACCAGGACGATGTCGGGCAGTCATCCGCTGTCTAGGTTTCGGAGAGATTGAGGGCGGGCGCGCCGAGCCCGCCTGCGGGGAGGGCACCGCCTCGGGTCTTCAGGGGCAGACCGCCCGTGGGTCCGGCTCGATGTTGGCGTTGCGGTGGAAGACGTTCCGCGGATCGTAGACCGCTTTGATCCGAGCGAGCCGCTCGTACTTGGTCGGACCGTAGGCGGCTCGCACGCGGTCGGGCTCGTAGTCGGTCATGAAGTTCACGTAGCTTCCGCCGTCGGCGGCGAACGGGAGCAGCGCCTCCCACATGGACCGGACCCAGGCCCTGTCCGTGACCAAACCGTCCGGGTCGAGGGCAACGGCGTCCATGTTGACCGCGAAGCGAGAGCTGCGTCGGCCGCCGAATGCGGTGGCGTCGTCGTCGACGTCGACGAACGCACCACCGAGCGGGAAGATCGGGAGAAGGCTCAGTGGGGAACTCTTGGCGGGCAACCACTCGGCGAGGACGTCGATGGCTGCGTCGCTGAGCTCCTCGAGGAAGAGTGCCTTGTTGTAGGCGTGGGCGACGCCGTAGGGCGCACTGTCGTCCAGCATCCCCTGTAGGGCGGTGTAGGGCAGGTCGGTGCGGAACTCGAAGAGCGGCGCCAGCGCCTCCTGCGCCGGCGTGAGCAGCGCGGCGTGCGCGGCGACGGTGGAGAATCCCACGATCATGAGGGCGACGCCCGGGGCGAAGTGGTGCTGCGCAGGGACGAACGGCGCCGGGGGAGCGTTGAGTGCGACGATCATGGCACCGGCGTCCCGGGGCAGGGCGGCGGCCACGTCTCTGGCGACGCGCAGGGCCGCGGTGCCGCGCTCGAGCTCCCAGAAGAGCAACCCGAGGTGCACGACCGGTCCTATCGGATGCAGCCGGAACTCGAACTCGGTGACGACCCCGAAGTTCCCCCCTCCGCCGGTGAGCGCCCAGAACAAGTCCGGGTGCTCCTCGGCCGAAGCGCGCACGCAGCGTCCGTCGGCGAGCACGATCTCCGCGGAGACGAGGTTGTCCACCGCCAAGCCACAACAGTGGGTCAGCCATCCCATCCCGCCCCCGAGGGTCAGGCCGCCGACCCCGGTGTGGCTGATCGTTCCGCCGGTCACCGCCAACCCGTGCTCCTGGGTCGCGGCGTCGAGAGCCGCTTGACGCACGCCGCCGCCGCAACGGACGCGGCGCGCCGGGGCGTCCACGGTGATCGCGTCGAGGGGGCCGAGGTCGACCATCATCCCGGCCTCGGGGACCGCGGCGCCGCCGTAGTTGTGCCCGCCGCCGCGCACGCCGATCTCGAGGCCGAGCCGCTGCGCATGGGCGAGTGCTGCGCTGACGTCAGTTGCGGAACGACAGCGCGCGATGACTGCGGGTCGCCGGTCGATCGAGGCATTCCAGACGACGCGCGCCGCGTCGTAACCGTCCTCGCCCGGCCGCAACACCTCGCCGTCGAACCCGCCGTCGAAGCCGTCCTGGAACGCGGCGCCCAGCGTGTCGGTCATGGTCGGTCCCTCCTGCACTCGGGTGATCGCGTGCAGGATGCGCGGGAGGGCGTTCCGCAACCGTTCCTCAGGTGCGGGTCGCCCGTTCCTCCCGCACTGCGCGGGCCACTGGTGCCCAGAGCCGGGCCGGTCCTCCCATGGTGAGCAATCGGTCGGCGGCGGCGCGTGCGCCGGCACGATCGCTGGCCGCCACGCAGGCCGCGAGCAGGACGCGGACGAGCAATGCTTGCTGGCCGGGGGCCGCGCCGACCGGACCGGTACTCGCGACCGCGTGTCGGACCATCTGGACTCCCGTGTCGCCTTCCCCGTCGAGCACCGCGATGTACCCACGGAAGGCCTCGGCCACGTGTCGGTTCACGGTCTCGTCCTGCGCACTCGCCAGACCCGCCGTGTGCACCCGGACGGCGGTGTCGTCGCCCATGTCGAGGGCGAGCAGGGCGGCGAAGGTGTGGCCGATGGTGGAGCTGAAGGGGTGGTCGATCTCGGCCGCCCACGCCAACGCCGCCGCCGCGGTCCGCCGCGCGGCGCCCGGGCAGCCGAGGAACCACAGCGTGTTGGCCAACCGGCCCAGGCACACCACCTTCGGGTCCTGCGCGTAGTGCACCAGGTGGGTCCTCCGGTCTTCGGGTCGGTAGCACTCCACGGCGCGTTCGAAGTGTCGCCGCGCTGACGGCAGCTCGGCCTGCCAGAACGACGCGATGCCCAGGACATAGGACGCCTCGACCTCCAGGACCGGATCGTCCGACCGCTTCGCGGCCTCCTGGAGCCGATACCCGAACTGGGTCGCGGTGGGGAAGTCGGATCGCGTCAGGGCGCTCAGGGCTACCGACCGCAGCAGGGGAGGCGACGGGTCGAGGCCCCGGGCGTCGGTGAGGGCGAGCGCCCGCTCCTGGGTCGCGATCATCTCCGGTGACGCGTAGCCGGCGAGTTCGACCAGCGGGACGAGCCGGTCCGTGCGCAGCTCGAGCTCACTCGCGTCGCACGATGCGGATGCGGGGGCTGCGACCAGGAGGCCCAGCCCGCGGTCGAGGAGGCGCACTGCATCGTGGTGGGCGTGCAGGAGCTGGGCGGCTCGCGCGGCGCGTCGATACCAGGCGACCGCGGGGCCGGTGGCGCCGGCCTGTTCGTGGTGGACGGCGATCTGCGCGCTCACCGGGTCGATCTCGGTGGCGTACACCCGCTCCAGAGCGATCGCGATGCGGTGGTGGAGCCGTCGCCGCCGGGCCGGGGCTGTTCCGTCGGCGGCCACCTGCCGGATCTTGCCGTGGCTGAAGTCGTACGAGCCGCCGCCCGCGCCGTCGCCCCGCCGCTCGCGGAAGATCCGCCGGCGCCAGAGCTCGTCGAGGCTGCGCACCAGGGCAGCGTCGTCGGTGTCGCTCGCGGCTCGCAGTACGTCCACGTCGAACCCGCGTCCGATGGTGGCCGCGAGCGCTGCGAGGTCGCGGGCGGGTTCGCTGAGCCGGTTGAGTCGCGCCTCGATCACCGACTGCACGCGAGGGCTCAGCGAACGCTCCGCGGTCCAGCCGGCCCGCAGCGCCTCGATGACGAACAGGGGGTTGCCCTCGGTCTCGTCGAACAGCGCCGCGGCCTCGACCGCGCCCAGCGGTGCGCCAACGACCCGTTCGGCGAGCATCGTGGTGTCGGCGCGGTCGAGCCGGGACAGGTCGATCTCCTCGAGTCGGTCGCGCGTCCGCAGGTCGACGAGCAGCTCGAGGGCAGGGTGGCCGGGCTCGAGGTCCTCTCGCCGCGCCGTCGCGAGCACCAGGACTCGAACCCTGGGTCGTGCCCGCAGCAGGTAGTGCAGCAGCCGGCAGGTCTCTCGATCGACGTGCTGGACGTCGTCGAGGACGAGCAGGGTCGGGCGGTCACCGGCCAACACGGCGGCGGCCACCGCGTCGAAGAGCCGGTGCCGTTGTTCGGCCTCCGGAAGTGGTGCTGGCCGCGCGGCGTCTGGCCGGTCCGCAAGGAGCTCGGGCAACAGGCGCGCGATCTCGGTGACATGTGTTCGGTCGAGCTGCCGCAGGACCGCGTGCAGAGCGTCGCTGCGCAACCAGGCGGCCATCGGGCCGAAGGCGAGCGGACCCTCGGCGGGGTAGCAGCGGGCGTCCGCCACCCTCGAGCCCCGGTGAGTGCACCACGCGGCCAGCTCCTCGGCGAGCCGGCTCTTCCCCACCCCGGGCTCCCCGTACAACATGACGAGCCGGCCGAGGCCCGCCTCCGCGGACCGCCACAGATCGGCCAGCCGAGCCCGTTCGGCTCGGCGGCCCACGAGCGGGCCGCCCGCTCGGGCCGCCGGCTCGTGGTCGGCATCCCCTTGCGCGGGCAACAGAGCCTCGTAGGTGGCACGCGTGGCCAATGACGGCTGGACCTCCAACTCGCGCTCCAGCGTCGAGCTGCAGACGTGGTAGGTGCGCACCGCCCGCGCGCGGTCCCCGCTCGCGTCGTACATGCGCATGAGCCGCTGATAGGTCTCCTCCCGAAGCGGATCGGAGCGGATGAGCCGCTCTGCTTGCTCGATCCCCTCCACGAGCGCGCTGTGCTCCTCGCACCACCTCACGAGCTCCGCGAGGGCGTCGTGGAACCGGCGCCGGAGACGGTCCCGCGCCTCGAGCAGCCATTCGTCGTCGCAGCCCTCGAGGAGATCACCGCGGTAGCGGGCGAGCGCGTCGCGTAGCTGCTGCATGCGACGCCCGGCCTCCAGGTCGCCCGCGCCGACATCGCCGGCGGCGAGCCGTTCGAAGACCTCGACGTCGAGCTCCACGGGGGGCTCGGGACGCCACCGCAGGGTCTGTGGAGTGATCTCGACGTAGCGCTCCAGGCCGGGCAGGCTGCGGCGCAGCGTGTGCACGACATGGCGAAGGTTGGTGCGCGCCTGCGCCTCGGACGACTCGGGCCAGAGCATCGACGCCACATGCCGGCGCGACATCGATCCGCCGTCCCCGAGCAAGAGGAGAGCGAGCACGGCCTCAGCGCGCGCGGAGTCCAGCGGCGGCACCTCCCGCCCGTCGACACGCAGCTGGAACCGGCCCAGCAGCCGGACCTCCCCCACCATCGCCACCGAGGAAGTGTCACCGCTCCTCTCGGCCGGGTCGAGCTATCTCGCTCTCGAGCTGAGGCTCGGACGCTTCCCCTCTTGAGCTGCATCGACGTCATGTGCCCCCTGTTCGCTCCCTGGCTGGTTGTGATCTCTAGCCCGGCGTCGCTGCGCGTAAGGGAGAGATGCACCGCCTCCGGCGCCCCTTGCACTGCGCTTTCGGCCGGGCTCGGGCGAGACCACGCCAGGGCCGACAGGAGCCCCACCGAGCCCGAGGAGCCCCACCGAGCCCTCAGAGCCCGAGGAGCCCGAGGAGCCCGAGGAGCCCGAGGAGCCCGAGGAGCCCGAGGAGCCCGAGGAGCCCGAGGAGCCCGAGGAGCCCGAGGAGCCCGAGGAGCCCGAGGAGCCCGAGGAGCCCACGATGAGTCCCCCGATCACCATCACCGGCAACACCACCCGCGAGAGCCGGAGCTGACCGCCGGGCTTGCCGTCGGGGGCCCGATCTACCTCGGCCTGGCCCCGGCGCTGCTGGTCGCCTGTCGGAGGACGGGTTCACGTGTCGGTCGGGGGACGACCTGATGTGTCGTTGGCCAGCGCGGGGTGACTATGGCATGGCGGCTGCCGCGGGGGCGAGGTTCTTGAGTCGGTAGCTGGGGCCGTTGATGGCGACGACGTCGCAGTGGTGGAGCAGCCGGTCGAGGATGGCGGTGGCCAGGACCTCGTCGGTGAAGACCTGTCCCCACTCGGAGAAGGCCTTGTTGCTGGTCAGGATGATCGTGCCGCGTTCGTAGCGGCGGCTGACGAGCTGGAAGACCATGTTCGCCGCGGCCCGGTCGCAGGGCAGGTAGCCGACCTCGTCGAGGACGAGCACCGCGGGCCGCAGGTAGGTCTGGAGCTTCTTGGCGAACCGGCCGGCGGCTTCGGCGGCGCGGAGCTGTCGGACGCAGTCGTCGAGGCTGGTGAAGTAGATCGAGTAGCCGGCCTGGCAGGCCGCGACCGCGAGGGCGACCGCGATGTGGGTCTTGCCGGTGCCCGGCGGGCCGAGCAGCGCCACGTTGCTCGCCGTGCTGTGGGCGCCGGTGCCGTGACGGGCGAGGAACGGCAGGGTGGCCAGGTCGCGGACCTTGCGGGCGTCGAGGTCCACTGGGTCGAGCTGCCCGACGGACACACCCGCGCGGTTACCCTCGACGTTGCCGCGCCCACGACAGTGACGGCCACGCGACGGGCGAGGGCGAGGATCGCGCTGCCCCGGTCGCCGATCTCCGAGGTGTGCTGGGCAGTGTGGTTCACGACGACCGCTTCAAGGGCTGTCGTCGAGGCAGGTGGTTCCAGTACGGCCGGGAGCGGTCCGGGAAGCAGCGGCGCACCTACGAGGGCGCTGACGGGCTGGGGCGGAGCGGTCATGGCGGACTCCCGGTTTCTCCTGAATCGGACACTGCTGGGTGGGAACAGGGTCACTCCGGGCGACGCCGCGGGTAATGACCGCGACAGTGAGGATCGAGTCGTCGTGGGGTGAGACTTTTCTAACCGTGGCGCCACAGTGCGACAGTGGCCTGGCGCCCACCGAGGTGCGGGAAACGATTCGCTCCCATGGGTATCGACCAGCCGAATGGTGACAACGAGTGGGCGCTGTATCACGCCCTCGCCGTGAGCGGAACAGTTCGCAGCGACGGCCCAGTGCATGCCCGGGCGACATCCCGACCGCGCTCGCTCGCGCACGTCGGCGCCACCGGCGTCGCCGCGGGAGGTGACCATCGCGGGGCAGCGCGACGGTGAGCGCGCGGAGGGTGTCGGGCGAGCCGGGTATCCGTATGTCGCTGGGTGCCCGTCGACCCCGCGGACGAGCTGGACGTCGAAGTCGGCACCCAGCCAGTCGCGCACACCGAAGTCGAGCAGGTGGGTCAGCACCCGACGGCGTTCAGTCGGTAGGTCACCGGCTCGAGGGGGGCAGCTCGGCGAGCACCTGGTCGTGACCCAGCCCCCGTCGCCACCCTGGCGTGAAGGTCAGGAAACCCTCACCTGAGTCCCAGCGAACCCTCGCCGCCGCGGCATTATGGCGACACCCGAGGCGCGCGACCTTTTCTCTCACCGGGCAGAAGGCCCGGTTCAGGAGAAAGGAGACCGTCATGACCACAACGCCTACCTCGGCCAGACCACTTCGCTCCGCGGCACCGTGGGCCGAGCAGGTGACGCCGACCGAGGCGAGCGCCGCCGCGGCCCCGCCGGACGCCCGGGACGAGCACCTGACCCATACGCCGGAACAGCGCTGGTAGCACGCGCCCGTCAGGTTCGCGTCGTTCCTCGGCAGCATCGCGCTCGACCTTCTGGTCGCCTCTGTCGTCTACCTCGTGCTCTTCGGCGCCGGCGACGCCGAGGGGTTCCTGCTCGGCGACGCCTGGGTGGAGGCGGGCTTGCTGCTGGGCCTGGCCGTCGCGCTGTCCGCCCCAACGGTCGTGGTGCGGTTCGTCGAGCGGCGCCGGCCCGGCACGCTGTCCTCGGCACTCGATCGTGCGCGGTGCCGGCCGCCTGTTGCGCGACCGCGTCGTCGTCACGCCGACGCTGGCCGAGGTCATCGCCTGGTGGCGTGACCAGGCCGAGGAGTTGCTCGCCGACGCGCAGACCGACGGCCTGCTACGTGGTGAGGCGGACCCGGGCTGTATCGCCGATGAGGTCGTCGCCAGTTTCGCCGGCCGGGCGACGGTCGCCGATCCGGGCGGCGACGCAGCACCCCTCTGGAACCTGATGAACGAGTTCTGGGCCGGTTTCCTCCCGTTGATCGCCGCTCCCGCTTGGTCCGAGCGCTGGACGGCGCAGCCCTGGCGGCAGCGCCGGCGTCCTGTCGGTGTGGGTCCCCAGGACATCGACCGCCTCGAGATCCACGGGATGGGCACTCCGGTCGGCGCCTCGGGGGCCACCGCTGATCGGCACCCTCATTGACCTGAACCGGACGCGGCGAGCGGACCAGGACGGCGAGCCTGGCGGGCGCCGCTCCCTCCTGTCTTCGGCAGTCTCGTCGCGCCAGGTCGTCGACAGTCCTCGACGATCCCGGGTCGGCGGCCGGGCCCGGCTCCGCCGGCGGTCAGCTCAGCCGGAGTGCCTCGGCCAGGCGGCGCAGGTCGGGGAGCGGGGGGTCGCCCCTCGCCGTGAGGACCCGGGCGCAGACGTGGTCGGCGCCGGCGTCCAGGTGCTCGTCGAGCCGTGCTGCGACCGCGTCCGGCTCGCCGTGGGCGACGAGGGCGTCGATCAGGGCGTCGCTGCCGCCGTCGGTGATATCGGCGTCGCTCCAGCCGAGACGCTTCAGATTGTTGACGTAGTTGCGCAGCCCCAGATAGGGCGTCTGCACGGCCGGTCGGCCGATGTCGCGCGCGGTGGCCGGGTCGGGGTGCAGGACGACCTTGTTCTCCGGGGCGAGCAGGACCCCGTCGCCGAGGATCTCGCGCGCCTGGCGGGTGTGCTCGGGGGGAACGAGGTAGGGGTGCGCGCCCGCGGCGCGCTCGGCGGCGAGCCGCAGGACCCTCGGGCCGAGGGCCGCGAGCACCCGGCGGGAGACCGGGACCTCGGCGGCGTCGAGCGCGTCGAGGTACTCGACGACCGTGGCTCAGGGGCGGGTGTAGTCGCTGGTGGCCTCCGGGTGGCCGACACCGACGCCGAGCAGGAAGCGGCCCGGGTGCTTCGCCTCGAGCCGGTGGTAGGAGGCGGCGACCTCGTCGGCCGGCGTGGACCACATGTTGACGATGCCGGTGGCGATCACGAGGTGGTCGGTGGCGTCGAGCAGCGACTCGGCGAGGGCGAGATCCCCGGGAGGGGAGCCGCCGATCCAGATCGTGCCGAACCCCAGCGACTCGACCGCGCCCGCCAGCTCGGGGTCGAGCTCACTCGCCCTCTGCCAGATGCCGTACCGGCCCAGGTCCATTGCCATGATCGCTACCTCCGATGTCGGGTCGTCGGCGTGCGGGTCAGACCCCCGCCGAGGCGACGAGGGGAGCCTCGTCGCGGGCCCCTCGGCCCGCGCCCGGGGCGAGCAGCTCGAGGGTGCGGTGCTGCTGGTCCTCGTCGACCGCCGCGTTGACGAGCATGAGCTCGTCGGCCCGGACCTCCTCGGCCAGGGCATCGAGCCCGGCGACGACCTCGGGGCCGGTGCCCACCAGGGTGCGGCGGAGCATGCCGAGCACCTGGCGCCCGGCGGGGCTCTCGCGGAGCTCGACGAGCTGGGAGTCGGACAGGTCCCGGCCGCGGCCCAGGATCGAGCGCAACCACTCCAGCTCGGTCCGGCGGTACTGCGCGGCGGCGGTCTCGGCGTCGTCGGCGGCGACGACGTTGGCGGCGGCGATGAAGTGCGGCGTCGCGTCGGGGCCGGCGAGGGACCGGGAGGCGTCGAAGCGGTCCCGGTAGATGGCGGCCGCCTCGCCGAGGGCCTCGGGGGCGAAGTGCGAGGCGAACGCGTACGGCAGGCCGAGGTGGGCGGCGAGCTGGGCGCCGTAGAGCGAGGACCCCAGGATGTAGAGGGGGACCCCGCCCGCGTGGTGTGGGTAGGCCTGGACCCCCGGGACGGTGGTCTCGCCGGTGAGGTAGCCGTGCAGCTCGACGATGTCGGCCGGGAAGTGCTCGGAGGCCGCGGCTCCCCGACGCAGGGCCGCCGTCGTGGCCCCGTCGGTGCCGGGCGCCCGGCCCAGCCCGAGGTCGATCCGCCCCGGGAAGAGCGTCTCGAGCAGGCCGAACTGCTCGGCGATCACGAGCGGCGAGTGGTTGGGGAGCATGATCCCGCCGGACCCGACGCGCAGGTTCGTGGTGTTCGCGGCCAGGTGCTGGATGTAGAGCGACGTCGCCGAGGACGCGAGCCCGGGCATGTTGTGGTGCTCGGAGACCCAGAGCCGGTGGTAGCCGAGATCGTCGGCGGTGCGCGCCAGGCGCACGCTGCGGGCGACCCCCTCGGCGGCGGTCTCGGCGGGCCGGACCCGGGCCAGATCCAATAGGGAGAGCGGGACGGATGTCGCCACGGCGGTCCTCTCGTGGTGGTGATGGGCTCGGAGCCACGCCCACCCGAGCGGAGGCTGCCTCCATTTACGGTACACGGAGGCAGCCTCCGGTAATCTGCCCGGAGTGGCCACCCACGGTGGGTCGGCATGAGACGGCAGGGGGAGGAGGCGCATGGCGGGCACCGACCGGCCGATGCGCTCCGATGCGCGGCGCAACCGCGAGCTGCTGGTCTCTGTGGCGCGCCAGCACCTGCGGCTTCACGGCGTCGCGACCTCGCTGGAGGCCATCGCCCGGGAGGCCGGCGTGGGTCCGGGGACGCTCTACCGGCACTTCCCCGACCGGGACTGCCTGGTGGCCGAGGTCCTCCGGGTGGAGAACGACGAGCTCCGCGCGGCCGGCGAGCGCATCGCGCGGGACGTCGGGCTCGCGGAGCGGCTGGACGCCTGGTTGGGCGAGGTGGAGAGACACGTGGCGAGCTACCGCGGCCTGTCCGGTCCGCTGGTGGGGGCGTTGGAGGGTGGGCAGCCGACTCCGCTCGGCCTCGCGTGCGAGGAGATGATCGCCACCACCACGAGGTTCCTCGCCGAGTCCCAGGAGGCCGGGGTGGCGAGGCCGGAGGTCACCGCCCACGATCTGGTGGGGTGCGCCGCCATGCTGGCGTGGCTCGGCTCGACCGGCCCACGGGGGACCCAGCAGGCCGACGGGGCACGGGACATCCTCCGGCACGGCTACAGGGTCTCCGGGTGACCGACGTCCTCGGGTGTCAGGACCGCAGTACCGCGCAGGCTGCAGCGGCGCGTAGAGCATCACCGCTTGGTGCGTCGCGAAGTCAGCCGTCGTCGTCCTGCTGGGGCTCCGCCGGCTGCTGGATCTGGCCGGGCGGGGGAGGGACCTGCCCGCCGGGCGCCGGTCCCGGGGCGACCTGGCTGGTCGGTGCAGGGTCGGCGGGGCCCGTGCCGTCGTCATCAAGGTCGGCGCCGGATGCGTCGCGGTACCCGAACACCAGCACGAGGCCGATGATCGCGGCCACGGCCGCCAGCCCGGCTCCGATGCGATCCTTCGTCGTCACGGGGACGGCTCCTCTCGGGACTCGCGATGCCGTCGGCCGGGTTCAGTCGTCGAGGGGGACTCCGCCGAAGGACACCAGGCTGGTGACGAAGTAGATGACGTACAGCCCGAGCAGGACGAGCCCGTGCCAGCGGAGCAGCCGACCGCTGGAGAGGAAGACCGCCGCGATCAGCGTGATCACGATCAGCGCCGGTAGGTGCCAGACCAGGACGGTGTGGTCGACGGTGATCGCCCCGCCGACGAGCAGAATGATCCCGAGCTTGCCGGTCACCGAGAACACCACGCTGCCGATGACGTTCGCGACGGCGATCTCCGGAGCGCCCCGCCGCTGCGGCTCGGCGGTGAGGAAGATGTCCTCGAGGGAGAGCGCCAGCGTCGCGATCGTGACGCCGAAGACCGTCCCGTCGATGGCGAACTCGTCGAGGATGCCCTCGGTGCCCTGACCGGCGATGAGGGCACCGGCCACGAGACCGAACAAGGCGAGAACGGCGAACGCGATGGTGGCGCCGGGCGAGTGCTGCCGGGCCTTGAGGAAGCCCTGATCGATCTTCAGATCAGCAGGTAGGTCGAAGCCGCTCGCGGTACCTGCTGTCGTCGCCACGGTCGGGGCGTCGCCGCCCTCGCCTGTCAGCGTCGTCGCCGTGGCGGTCCCACCCCGGCTCCCGACGCCGACCTCGAGGTGGTCGATCTGCTCGTAGAGCTCGGCGTTGCGCCAGACAGGGCGTCGTGCGGAGAGCTCCCTGTACGCCACCCAGCCGACGAACGCGACGAACGCGACGATGAGCACGATCCCGGTGAGGAGTGTCAGGGCCCCGACCAGTGCGAGGGCGTACATCACGACCGGTGCGGCGACGAAGAGGACGAGATAGCTGGTGGGAACGTCGACCGGGGTCGGGGCGACGATCGCCGCGACGGCGAGCACGACACCGGTCATGGCCACCGTCGTGCCGATGACCGTACCGAGGGCGACGTTGCTGAGGTCCTCGAGGTTCAGCACGATCCCGAAGGCGAGGTCGTCGAACTCGATTCCGGTGAAGACCACCGCGACGAGGAACAGCGATATCGCCCATCGGCTCGCGACGCCGACCAGATTGCCGATGAGCTTCTCGGCGCTGTACACCAGCACGGCGATGCCCAGCACGAATTCAATGATCGGGATCACGGTTGGCTCCATCAGCGGAAGTGGGACTCGCGAGCTGGCATCTCGGCCTCGCCTCTCACCAGAACTTGATTCCGACCGACTTGAGCCGACGCCGATGGAGGTGCTCCACGTGAGCGATGTCGTCCTGGGCGATGAGGTCCCCCCACGCCGCGGCCGCTTTCGTGCCCTGCGTGAGCAGTTCTTCCATCTCGTCGTCGACGACGTCGGCGCTCTGGATGATGCGCGATCCGAAGCCGATGTGCCAGCGCTCGTCGCGGAGCACGAGCTCCATTCCCTTGCGCATTCCCGGCATCGGGACCGACAGCTTCTCGAGGGCGTCGAGCAGCGCGTGCTGCCCGGCCGTGAGGACCACGCCCTCGAGGATCATGTGGTAGAGCCCGACGGCGGAGGTGAGGTTCTCGTGGTCGTCCGCCACCTGCTCCGCGATCGCGGGGAGGCGCTCCTCGAACAGTTCGACGAGGTCGGTGCTGATGCGGTCGCGCATCGCGTCGATGCGCTCGGTCATGTTCTCCCCGGGAACGCCGCAGACCTCCCCCACCACGCGGTCGAAGAAGCGGGCGTGCCGGGCCTCGTCGCGAGCCTGGGCCGCGAAGACCTCGGCCATCATGTCGTCGTTGCTCGCCGCGGCGCGGAACGACGTGAGGTGGGTGGCGACCGACGTCTCACCGATGCAGAAGCCGGCGATCAGCCCGAGGATCTGGTCGTACTCGCTGTCCTCGAGCCTCGTCCAGGACTCGACGTCCGTGGTGAGGTCGATGGTGGTCTCGTCCCACTGCAGTGATTCGGCGAGCTGGGCGAAGTGTCCGTATCCAGTGATCATCAGCCGAGCACCTCGCCGGGTTCGATCTCGCGGAAGTCCGACTTCTCGGCTCCGCAGATGGGACACATCCAGTCGTCGGGGATGTCTTCGAAGGGTGTCCCGGGAGGGATGCCGCTGTCGGGGTCCCCCTCCTCCGGGTCGTAGATGAGGCCGCAGAGCTCACAGAGCCACTTCCTGGCCCTCGGCTCGGCGAGCGTCTGCTCGCCCATCGATACCAACTCCCCGAACATCGCTGACTGCGAGGAGGGGCGCCGGTCCCGTGTGGAACGGGTCCGGCCGCCCCCGACGTCACCTCAGTCGTCCATCTGGGCGACGTACATCGTCACCTCGGGGGCGACCCCGATCTCCTCGAACTCGGGGGACTCCCACGCGTGCATCTCCACGTGAATTCACCTCCTCAGGAATCGACGTGAATCACGTACCCGATCGGTGTTCGCGCCGCGGCCCGGGCAGGAAGCGCCGCTCCGGCCGCTAGCCGGGGTGCGAGTCCGTCGATGCGCGGGGCCACATCGGGGACATCTCGGGCTGATCGTTGTCCACCAGGCGGTGCGCCAGGGCGATCGCTTCCTCGCGGTCGACTCCTTCTGCACCGCTCGTGGCGGACGCCGTCGCCTCGAGGGCGACCACGAGGTCCGCCGCCTCGCCCGACGACACGTCGTCATAGCCCTTACCGAGCTCGTATCGCGTCCGAAGTATTCTCGCCGCCTGCTTCAGCAGGTCGTCCTGGCTTTCCCTCACCGAGGACTGATCGGTCATCATGGAGAACTCCTCTGCATCATTTCCGGCGCGCCGGTGCGCTCTCGCCGGAGGCTTCCTTCTCCACCGCTCACGTCAGGGACGTCGCCTGCGTCAGCGCTCGGCGAAGTTCTTCGGTCGCAGCTCGTTTCCCCGACGGGTGGCTGAGCAGCGCGGAACCGACGACGAGCAGGTCCGCGCCGGCCCGGTGGGACCCTGGTGCCGTACTCGCCGAGATTCCCCCGTCCACCTCGACCTGGATCGGCCGCTCGGAACGGTCGGCGATCTCCCGCGCCTCGGAGACCTTGTCCTCCATCGCGCCGATGTACTCCTGACCGCCGAATCCGGGATTGACGGTCATGATCAGAATCTGATCGAGCTGGTCCAGGACGTAAGGGACGAAGTCGAGCGACGTCGACGGGTTGACGGCCACCCCGACTCGTGCCCCGAGGTCCCTGATCCTCGAGAGAGTGCGATGCAGGTGCTGGCAGGCCTCGACGTGGACGATCACCGTGCCACATCCGGCGGAGACGAAGTCCGCCAGCCCGGGGTCCGGATCCTCGACCATGAGGTGTGCTTCGAAGGGCAGGTCGACGTACGGTCGACACGCGCCGACGACGGCGGCTCCGAACGTCAGGTTCGGGACGAAGCGGCCGTCCATCACGTCCCACTGGATCCGGTCGACGCCGGCGGCCTGGAGGTCGAGGACCTCTGCGGCGAGGCGGGAGTAATCGGCGCCCAGAACTGACGCGACGATGGCTGGTGCGGTCATCGATGCCCTCCGTCTACGACTCGTCGTGCTCGCCCTGGGCGAACCGTGCCGGCCCTCGCCGATCACCCGTCGCTGGTGGAGCGTCCAGGTCGCCATTGGTCGTCGAATCCTTTCCGCGTGCGCTTGCGATTCGGCGCGCCGACGACGAGAGAATCGCCCTGCCCGGCTGTCGTCGCGAATGTGGTCCACACTTTCACGACGTCGCCGGCGGTGACTCTCGGAGTGAGAGAGTTCCGGCCGACAAGAGACGTCCGCGCCTACCCGGAGTTCGGCCGAGTATTCAGCGCAACCGATCGGCCTAACGAGAGAGTGGTGTCATTGAAGTGATCTCCATCCTATCATCCGGCACTGGAGCGGCATAGTGTTCGGTCGAGATTCGGCGCACGTTCGCGATTGCTGCGATCGAGTAGTTGTTGTTTCGGCGGAACGACTGGCAGACTTGCGGCATGCGCGTCTACCTCGCTTCCGACCATGCCGGGTTCGAGATGAAGAACCACCTGGTCCGGCACCTCGATGAACTGGGGCACGAAGTGCGGGATCTCGGTCCCGCCGAATTCGACCCCGACGACGCCTACCCGCCCTACTGCATCGAGGCCGGCATCCGGGTGAAGGCGGACGAGGGCAGCCTCGGTGTGGTCATCGGTGGCTCCGGGAACGGCGAGCAGATGGCGGCGAACAAGGTCCCCGGAGTTCGTGCCGCCCTCGCGTGGAGCATCGAGACCGCGTCCTTGGCGAGGGAGCACAACGACGCTCAGATCGTGGCGATCGGCGCCCGCATGCACACCTTCGACGAGGCCGCGACGATCGTCACCTCCTTCGTCGACACTCCTTTCTCGGAGGACCCGCGTCACCTCGACCGCATCGCGATGCTCACCCGGTACGAGGAGAGTGGACAGCCGCCGCTGCTGCACGGGCACTGACGCCGGTGCGGTGGTCACGGTGGATCGACGAGGGCGCATGGTTCCGGGTCAGGCGCCGAGGACGTCGGGCAGGCGGTCGATCTGGTGAGCGCTCTCGACGACCAGGACCGTGCCGGTGCTCGAACGCATGGCCACGGAGTGCGTCGTGACACGGCCGGCGCGGTACTGCAGACCGGGTACGTCGGCGCTGCCGGTGACTCCGGTGGCGCTGAAGAGGATGTCCTCCCCGTCGACGAGGTCCCTGGTGTGCAGGACCGCATCGACGTCGTGCCCGGCGTCGAGCGCCCGTCGGCGCGCGCCGGTGTCGCGTGGCCACAGTCGGGCCTGCATCGACCCGCCCACGCAGGTCAGTGCGGCGGCCGCGAGGACGCCTTCGTGTGCGCCGCCGATGCCGACGAGCATGTCGCTGTCGCTGTCGGGGTGTGAGGCGGCGAGTGCACCGGCGATCTCACCGCCGAGGAGTGGACGGACTCGCGCCCCGGTGCCACGGACCTCGCGCACGATCTCCTGATGCCGGGAGCGCCCGAGGACGGTCACGGTGATGTCGGAGATCGGTCGCCGCCCGGCTGCGGCCACCGCCCGCACGTTCTCGGCCACCGGGCGGTCGATGTCGACGACGTCGCACGCACCCGGTCCGACGACGAGCATCTCCAGATCGGTGATCGGTGATGCTCTGAACATCCCGCCGTACTCCGTCGCAGCGATGACCGCGAGAGCGTCGGGCATGCCCTTCGCGGCCAGGACGGCGCCGTCGAGGGGGGCGAGCGCGACGTCGCGAGCCGGGCCGGCGCCGTCACCGACCTGCTCGCCGACGCGGAAGGAGCCGTCCTCCCCCCCGTCCGTGGCGATCGTGCCTCGGACGGGAGTCGATCTCATGAGGGTGCGCGCGGCATCGACGGCCGAAGCGATGCCGCTGCTCTCGTCGCCCAGCCCGACCCACCGGCCCGCGGCGAGCGCCGCGAACTCGGTGACCCGGGCGAGCTCGAGGACGAGGTCGGGCATCTCACGCTCGACGGCCCGAGGGGCCGAGGAGCGAAGGGAGTCAGCGGACGGCGGCATTCGCGACTGCCCGCTCGGAGAGGGCCTCCTGCGCGGCGCCCCACTTGTCGTCGCTGCCCCGCCAGGTCTCGAGGGCCGGCCCGACCAGCGCCCGACCGAACGAGTAGGTCAGCTCCCAGGGAAGGGGAGCGAGTTCCTTCATCGCGGCCAGGTTGTCGGTGGCCTCCTGCGGGTCCTGTCCCCCGGAGAGGAAGGCGATCCCCGGCACCGCCGGCGGCACGGTCTCGCGCAGGGTCTCCACGGTCGCGCGGGCGACCTCGGACGCCGTGGGCTTCTCCGAGCTGGCCTCGCCCGCCACGACCATGTTCGGCTTGAGGACGATGCCGTCGAGCTGGACCTCCATGAGGCTCAGCTCGCTGAACACCGACAGCAGCACCGACCGCGTCACCTGCCGGCACTGCTCCAGCGAATGGCCGCCGTCCATGACCACCTCGGGCTCCACGATCGGCACGAGACCCGCCTCCTGGCACAGCCCGGCGTAGCGGGCGAGTGCGTGGGCGTTGGCCCGCTTCGTCCGGTCCGTGGGGAGGCCGTCGCCGATCGAGTACACCGCGCGCCACTTGGTGAAGCTGGCCCCCATGGCCACGTACTCGTCGAGCCGCTCGCGGAGTCCGTCGAGCCCCTCGGTCACCGTCTCTCCCGGAGCGCCGGCCAGCGGCTTGGCCCCGGTGTCGACCTTGATCCCGGCGAGCACTCCGATCCCGGCGAGTGCGGCGGGGAAGGTGGTCCCGTCCGAGAGCACCTGGCGGAACGTCTCGTCCGCGAGGATGGCACCGCTGACGGATTCGGAGAGCTCCGGAGTCGTGAGGAGCAGCTCTCGGTAGCGGCGCCGGTTCTCCTCCGTCGGCTCGACGTCGACGCTCTCGAGGCGCTTCGACATCGTCCCGATGCTCTCGTCGGCCGCCAGGATGCCTCGCTTGTTCGACACCAGCGTCCGAGCAACGTCGGTCAGAGATGACATGGGTTCCCCTACCTCTTTCGTGGAACACCGCCCCTGATGCGGCGGCGAAGAATGGTCTCCGGCTGTGGGCGCGGCGCCGGCACGCTGCCGAGCCGGCTGCTGCGCGGCCGTCGGCGTCGCGTGCGGGATCGACCCGCAGCTGGAGGAATCGCGGCTGGAGGTGCACGGAGGGGCGACATCCGCGGAAGGCCCTCCGGCGAGGCGCGGTCCCCCACGGGGGGCGGTGGGAACCGGCCGGGCGTCGGACAACTCGAGGTGTCCGCCGGAGAGCATTTGTAGCCGTCGCCGACGACGGAACGCAAGCGTCTTGTCGCAACCGGTCGCCACGGCCCCACCGGTCGCCCGCCTGCCGAGACGAAGGTTCTTGCTGCTCAGCGTCGGTTGGTGGGAGGGCGCAGAGGGCGTCCGGACCGTCTCGACGCTCTCGTGTCGGTGGACGCACACCCGAGGTGAATCCGACGTCTCGTGATGGTTCGGACCAGAGCGACATCAGGACCGAGACCGCCCCCCGAGGGCCACCATCGCACGGTGTCACCCTCTGACTCCCCCGCGTAGGGGAGCACACTGACCCGCCGGCGTGCCTAGCGTTTGGCCCATGACCGCGATGTTCGTTCGTCATCCACGTGCACCGGATGCCTCGAGGGGGACCCCACGTCCCCCGCGGCGAGGGCATGAGCGCTGGTCATCGACCGGTCCGCATGCCGTGCTCGCCGCAGCAGAGCCCGGGGCTACGAGCAGGCAGGGGCGCCTGCTCGGGTCAGGGCACTGAGGCGAGGATCGCGACGCGATCTAGCTTCTCGTCACCGCGGGCTCGAGGACCCGGTGGCGTGGATCCCGGTAGGAGACGAGGGCGACGCATCGCTCTCGTCGACCGGAGTCACTAGATGATGCATCGAGTCCTGGGGCGACTCGGTGGAGGCGAGGACGGGCATTCGGCCCGCTCAATGGCGAAGGGGTTGTGTCAATTGTCCGCATCGACATCGGACGCGCAGTTCGGCGGGGCCGCCGATCTGATCATCGGCGAGCACGCCAAGGTCCTCCAGGGCGTCGACGGCGCTACCTGGGAGCGGGCAGGAGCGTTGCTGGTCGATGCTCCCGTGGTGTTCACCATCGGCACGGGACGCAGCGGGCTGGCGTTGCAGATGGCGGCGATGCGCTTCATGCATCTCGGCAAGGCCACCCATGTCGTCGGGGAGACGACCGCCCCGGCGATCGGCGAGGGCGACGTGCTGGTCGCAGCATCCGGCTCCGGCTCCACCAAGCGGGTCGTGACGGCTGCGCGGACAGCCTCCGAGCAGGGCGCCCATGTCCTGGCGATCACCACCAACCCCGACTCCGATCTGGCCGGACTGGCGACCGAGGTTCTCCTGATTCCTGCAGCCGACAAGCAGGACTTCGAGGGCACGACGTCTGCCCAGTACGCCGGGAGCCTGTTCGAGCAGTCCCTCCTGATCCTCACGGACGCGCTCTTCCACGTCCTGTGGCAGACCAGCGGGAGCCAGGCAGAGGAGCTGTGGCGCCTCCACGCGAATCTCGAGTAGCTCCGGCGTCGCCGTCGATGCCGTCGATCCGGTGGAAAGGATGCGGTCGTGAAATTGCAGTTCGCCATGGATGTGGCCACGCTCGACGAGGCGCTGGTCCTCTCCCGCCTGGTGGCCGAGCACGTCGACATCATCGAGATCGGGAGCCCTCTGATCAAGAACGAGGGCGTGACGGCGATCCGCGCGATCAAGGCGTCGTATCCCGATAAGACGATCTTCGCCGACATGAGGACCGTGGACGCCGGACAGCTCGAGGCCGACATGGCCTTCAACGCCGGGGCAGACCTGGTGTCGGTGATGGGCTGGGCCGACGACGCCACGGTCCGAGGAGCGGTCGTCGCGGCTCGACGCCACGGCAAGGGCGTGGTCGCCGACATGATCGGTGTCCGGGGCTGCGTCCTGCGGGCTCGCGAGCTCGCCCGGCTCGGCGTCGAGTTCTGTGAGCTCCACGCCGGCATCGACGAGCAGGCTCTGTGTCGGTACTCGATCCGAGCCGTGATCGAGGCGGGCCGGCAGTCGGAGACGCCCTTCTCGGTCGCCGGCGGTGTGGACCTCGACAGCATCCTCGATGTCCGGGCCTCGGGTGCGGCGGCCGCCGTGGTCGGGGCTGCGATCCATGGAGCTCCGGACCCGCGCGCCGCGGCAGGCGCGCTCCGCGCCGCCATCGACACGGCCTCCCTGTTCGGCGGTGTCACCTCGGTTCGGCAAGGACGACCCCACGGGATTCCCTGCGGACCCGGGCCCGGACCCGGGCCGTGGCGGGCTCGCCGCCCTCGCCTCGCCGACCGCGCGTCGAACGCCTAGCCACCGGACCCGGCCGTCGACGGCATCCGACCTGCGGGCGCCAACTCGGCTCGCTGCTGGAAGTCCCTGACCTCCCTCCGTGCGCACGGCCCGGCGGACCACCCCCCGATGAGCCATGCACGACGCGGTCGCTCTCGGAGAGCGACTCAGTAGATGTGGAGCCCGATATGCAGTCCCAGAGCGACACGTTCCTGCCAGCGCGTCTCGGCCTCGAAGCCTTGGAGTCGGCGGCGGTCGAGGCGACCCACCGCGCCGCGCTGGCCTGCGCTGCCTGGGTCGGTAGGCACGACGCGGATGCCGCCGACGGCGCCGCGACCGAGGCCATGCGTGGCGCCCTGGCGAACGTCCCCGGGCGCGGAACGGTGGTCATCGGGGAGGGGGAGAAGGACAACGCGCCGATGCTGTTCAACGGCGAGGTCGTCGGGGACGACGGAGGCGGGCCCGACTTCGATATCGCCGTCGACCCCTTGGAGGGCACGTCTTTCTGTGCGAAGGGGCTTCCCGGAGCCTTGTCCACGATCGCCTTCGGCGACTCGGGATCCTTCTGGTCCCCGGGACCGGGCTTCTACATGGACAAGATCGTGGTCCCTCCGGCGGCGCGTCATGCCATCGACCTCGACGACTCGCCTGAGCACACCGTGCACAAGGTTGCCGAGGCCCTCTCTAAGAAGGTCGACGAGCTTCGAGTGGTGATCATGGACAAGCCTCGCCACCAGGGGGAGGACGGGCTGATCGCGCGGGTGCTGGCGACAGGAGCTGCGGTTCACACCCCGGCGGGGGGCGACGTCGGGGGAGCGCTCGAGGTCCTCCTGCCGACCTGCGACGTCGATCTTCTGCTCGGCGTCGGCGGCACGCCCGAAGGAGTGATGACCGCCGCCGCGGTCCGGGCCCTCGGCGGCGGCATGCTCGGGCGGCTCGCGCCCAAGACCTCCGAGGAGGCCGACGCGATCCGTGGCGCCGGCATGAGTGTCGATCGCATCTACGAGCGCGACGAGCTCGTCGGCGGAGGCGCGCTGTTCGCCGCCTCAGGCATCAGCGGGGGGCCACTGCTCGCCGCGCCGCGCCGCGTCGAGGGGACCACTCTCGTCGAGTCTCTCCTGATCACCAACGGACAGGTGCGGTTCATCCGGCACACCACCTTCGAACCGATCCCGACGCGGTGACTCCGAGGTTCCGGCCCGAGCCCCTCGCGACCACCGACCACCCACTGCCGAGGGAGAATCCGTGACAGTGCAACTGGAGGATCTCCAAATCCGCACGCTCGGCGAATGCCGACACACGTCGCCGTTCTCCGCGTGGCTCGCCGACAAGCAGACCACCCCGCATTTCGTCCACGAGGACGACCGGGTGATGCTCGACGACACGACCTCGATCATCAGCGCGAACACCGCCGAGGCCCTCCCGTCCTTCGAGTGCGCCGGGCCTCGCCGGAAGATCTACTTCGACCCGGCCCGGACGACGGTCGGCATCGTCTCCTGCGGCGGGCTCTGCCCCGGCATCAACAACGTCATCAGTGGCGTCGTCCAGGAGCTCACCGTGCACTACCGCGTGCGTCGAATTCTCGGCTTCCGCAACGGGCTCAAAGGACTGACCGCCAAGTACCGCAACGACACGATGGATCTGACCCAGATCAACTTCCAGGACATCACCCGCTCCGGGGGGACGATCCTCGGCAGTTCTCGTGGCGACCAGGACGCCGACGAGATGGTCGACACCCTCGTCGCGCGCAAGATCGACATCCTCTTCGTCATCGGCGGCGACGGGAGCATCCGGGCGGCGACGCGGCTGGTGTCGGCGATCACCCGGAGGGGACTCGACATCGCGGTGGTCGCGATCCCCAAGACGATCGACAACGACCTGCCCTACACCGACCAGTCGTTCGGCTTCCAGAGCGCGTTCGAACGGGCGACCGACTTCATCGAAGCGGTCACCACCGAGGCCGCGGCCCACGAGAACGGCGTGGGGATCGTGAAGCTCATGGGTCGGCACTCCGGCTTCATCGCCTGCTACGCGGCGTTGGCGAACCACGGTGCCGACATGGTGCTGATCCCCGAGGTCCCGTTCGAGCTCGAGGGGTCTGACGGCCTGCTGGCCAAGGTCGAGCATCACCTGCTGACCCGCGGCCACGTCGTCATCGTCGTGGCCGAAGGTGCCGGGCAGGAGCTGCTCCCGGCGGCCGAAGATGCCGACGGGAACGGTGCGACCGACGCCTCGGGCAACCAGCGCCTCGGCGACATCGGCCAGTTCCTCAGCGACCGCATCTCGAGCCACCTCACCCGGATCGGCCTGAAGCCGGCGCTGCGCTACGTCGACCCGAGCTATTCCATCCGGAGCGTCACCGCGAACGCCTACGACAGCGTCTACTGCCTCCGGCTGGCCCACGCCGCCGTCCACGCGGCCATGGCCGGCCGGACCGAGACCGTCGTCGTTCGTTGGCGGCGGCGCTTCGTGCACGTCCCGATGCCGCTCATCACGAGCCACCGCAACCGGGTGGACCCCGACGGGGATCTCTGGATGTCCGTGCTCGAAGCGACCAACCAGCCCGAGACGCTCGCGCGGCAATGTGCGCCCGGGGCGACGACAGCAACGTTCACCGAGACCTCAGGAGTGCATGCCCCGTGAACAGCATCGAAGCCACCTCCGTCCGGCCAGGGTCCGAAGTCCTCGACGAGGTCGCCTCCCTGCTCGCCGTGTCGGTTCCGGACGACTGGTCGGAGCTCGACACCCGAGCTGTCGACACCGTCCGCGTCCTCGCCGCGGACGCCGTCCAGCGGTGCGGTAGCGGCCATCCCGGCACCGCGATGGCACTGGCCCCGCTGGCCTACGCGCTGTTCCAGCGCGTCATGCGCCACGATCCGAGCGACCCGGACTGGCAAGGCCGCGACCGGTTCGTCCTCTCCTGTGGCCACTCGAGCCTCACCCTGTACCTGCAGTTGTTCCTGGCCGGGTACGGGATGGAGCTGGAGGACCTCGAACAGCTGCGCACCTGGGGATCCCAGACTCCGGGTCACCCCGAGTACAGCCACACGCCCGGCGTCGAGATCACGACCGGCCCGCTCGGCCAGGGCCTGGGAGCGGCAGTGGGCATGGCCATGGCCGCCCGTCGCGAGCGGGGCCTGCTCGATCCCGACGCCGCCCCCGGCGCCAGCCCCTTCGACCACGCCATCTACGTGATCGCCTCCGACGGCGACATCGAGGAGGGTGTCACCGCTGAGGCGTCCTCGATCGCCGGACGTCAGCAGCTCGGCAACCTCGTCGTGATCTACGACGACAACCACATCTCCATCGAGGACGACACGTCGATCGCCCTGGCCGAGGACGTGGCGCAGCGCTACGAGGCCTACGGGTGGCACGTCCAGACTGTGTCCGGGGGCGAGAACGTCGCCGGCATCTGCGACGCCCTCGAGCGGGCCGCCGCCGAGACCGACCGCCCGTCCTTCATCGCGCTGCGAACGGTCATCGGCTACCCGGCCCCGGAGAAGATGAACACCGGCGCCGCGCACGGTGCGGCTCTCGGCGACGAGGAGGTCTCCCGGGTCAAGGAGATCCTCGGTTTCGACCCGGCAGTCAGCTTCGCCGTCGACGACGAGGTACTCGCGCACACCCGTGGCGGTCTCGCCGAACGGGCCCGGGAGACCCGCCGTGCCTGGCACGAGTCGTTCGACGCGTGGGCGCGGGAGAATCCGGAACGCGATGCGCTCCGCGAGCGGATGACCCGTCGCGAACTCCCGGCGGGCTGGACCGATCATCTTCCGGACTGGAGCCCCGACGACTCTCCCGTCGCCACCAGGAAAGCGCTCGCGAAGATTCTCGAGTCGGTCGGTGACCTGCTGCCCGAGCTCTGGGGCGGCTCTGCCGATCTTGCGGAGAGCAACAACACGACGATCAAGGGCGCCGACTCGTTCGGCCCGAGCACGATCAAGACCGAGATGTGGGGTCAGGCGTCACCGTACGGGCGCACCCTGCACTTCGGCGTCCGCGAGCACGCCATGGGCGCCATCCTCAACGGCATCGCGCTGCACGGCGGGACGCGGGTCTACGGCGGCACCTTCATGGTCTTCAGCGACTACATGCGTCCGGCGGTACGCCTGGCCGCCCTGATGAAGCTGCCGACCATCTACATCTGGACCCACGACTCGATCGGCCTCGGCGAGGACGGGCCGACCCACCAGCCGGTCGAGCACCTCGCTGCCCTGCGCGCGATCCCCGGGCTCGCGGTGGTTCGCCCGGCCGACGCCCGCGAGACGGCCGCCGCCTTCCGGGGGATCCTCGAGAGCCCGACCGGGCCGGCCGGGCTCGCCCTGACCCGGCAGAACGTCCCGATCCTCGAGGGCGTGACGACGGACGGCGTGCTGCGCGGTGGGTACACCCTTGCCGAGGCAGACCCCGTCGAGGGCGGCGAGCGAGCACCGAGGCTCCTGCTGATCGCCACCGGATCCGAGGTCTCGCTGGCCCTCTCCGCGCGAGAGGTGCTCCAGGACGAAGGCGTGCCGACCCGGGTCGTGTCCATGCCCTGCGTCGAGTGGTTCGACGCGCAGGAGGAGTCCTACCGACACGGTGTCCTGCCCCCCGGGACGACCGCCCGCGTGGCGGTGGAGGCCGCGATCGGGATGCCGTGGCACCGTTTCGTCGGTGACCGAGGCGAGATCGTCTCCCTCGAGCACTTCGGTGCCAGCGCCGATTACCAGACCCTGTACCAGCAGTTCGGTCTGACCGTCGACGCCGTCGTCGAGGCCGCGCGCCGCTCGTTGTCGAATGCCGGGTGACGGCCTGTCGGTCCGTGACCCGGGCCCGAGTCACCGGTTCACCAAGTCCCCGAAAGTGCCGAAGAAGGCGATGACAGTGCGTGGTATCAGCACGTTCCCGGGCGGGAACGGATTCATCCGGCACGGCCGGAAATTCTGGTGCTGATGTGCTCGTGCGACTGGTGGTGAACGGCCTTATCGACTATCATCAGTAATGTCGGAGCGTGCGCTGCTGTCGCAGTTGCGCTACATATCGGGAGCTCCGCGCCCCGCCGGTCACGACAATCGGTCGGCGGAGAGCGGTCCGTTCTCGGGCGAGAATTGCAGGCCCAACCTGTCGAACAATCAGGAATGGGCTGACCGCTGAGACGCCTCGAACGAGGAACACGTCGAAGACAGATCAGGAGATGCCAGTGAAGCTGCAGGTAGCCATGGATGTCCCGAGCCTCGCCGACGCACTGACGCTGGCGCGTCAGGTCGCTGAGCACGTCGACATTCTCGAGCTGGGGACCCCTTTGATCAAGAACGCCGGCCTCGCCGCGGTCGCTGCGATCAAGGCCGCGCACCCGGACAAGCTCGTGTTCGCGGACCTGAAGACCGCCGACGCCGGCGAACTGGAGGCCGACCTCGCCTTCGCGCAGGGCGCGGACCTCGTGACGGTCATGGGCGCGCTCGACGACGACACCATCAAGGGTGCCGTGGATGCCGGCCACAACGCCGGTAAGAAGGTCGTCGCCGACATGATCGGCGTGGTGAACAACCGGGTCCAGCGAATCCAGGAGGTCTCCAAGCTGGGCGTGGACTTCGTCGAGATCCACGCGGGGCTCGACGAGCAGGCCCGGCCCGACTACTCGATCGAGACCCTGCTCGCCGACGGCCGCGCGGCCGGCGTCCCGTTCTCCATCGCCGGCGGCGTCTCCGTCGACACCATCGCCTCGGTCAAGGAAGCCGGCGCGGAGGTCGCGGTGGCCGGCGGGTCGATCTACAACTCCGACGACCCCGCGGCCGCCGCGAAGGCGCTCCGGGAGGCGGCCGGCCTCCCGCCGGCGACGTAGGACGTGCCCGCCTCCGCCGGGTGATCGAGTAGTCCCCTCCCGGTGGTCTCGGACAACCGAATCGCCGCGGCCTCCCGTCCCGGCGCTAAGATCGCCGGGATGGGACCGGACCTCCGGCGCCCTGCAGGTCCCAGGACCTGCAGGGCGCCGCGTTCGTGCCCTGCGAAGACGATGTCGTCGGGCGAGAACGGGAGCTTCCGCGTCTTCGACGGAGAAGGCGACGGAACGCACGGAGGTCTGGGCCATTCATGGGAACTGTGCGGGTGGTCCTCGTCGAGAACCACGAGATGGTTCGTGTGGGCCTGAAGGAGATGCTGGCGGAGTACCCGGGAATCCGGGTGGTCGGGGAGGCGGAAGACGCCCCCGGGGCTTTGAAGGTCGCTGAGAGCCTCGCCCCGGATGTGGTGCTCAGCGAAGTGCGCCTCGGAAGCACGAGCGGGCTGGAGCTCTGCCACGATCTCCTCACCTGGTGCTCGGACTCGCGCGTCATCATGCTCACCGTCTACGACGACGAGCAGTACCTCTCACAGGCGCTGCAGGCGGGGGCGCGGGGCTACCTCCTCAAACACATCTCCGGCGAGGAGCTCGTCGCGGCGATCCACCGGGTCCATGCGGGCGAGCTGGTCGTCACCGCGAGCGCGGCAGGCCATGCAGCGTCGGCGGTCACTCGCATCGAATCGGGGGAGTACTGGCCCGGCGGACGTTTCGGGCTGACCCTCCGTGAGAGCGAAGTGCTCGCGCTGATCGTGATCGGGATGAACAACCACGCGATCGCGGGACGCCTGATCGTCGGCGAGGAGACCGTGAGGACCCACGTGCGGGCGATCTACCGCAAGCTGGAGGTCAACGACCGGACCTCCGCCCTCGCCAAGGCACTGCGCGAGGGGCTGTTCCAGTAGTCGGACCCTCTCAACCACAGGCTCACGCCGACGCGGCCCGGACGAGGCCGCTCCCGATGATCAGGCGTTGGACCTCGCTGGTGCCCTCGTAGAGCCGCAGCAGGCGCGCGTCACGGTAGATGCGCTCGACGGGGATCTCGCGCATGTAGCCGGCCCCGCCGTGGACCTGGACCGCGAGGTCGGCGACCTGGCCGACCATCTCCGTGCAGAAGAGCTTGATCGCCGACGGGGCGATCCGGCGGTCGTCGCCCGAGACGTGGGCGCGGGCGGTCTCGCGGACCATCGCGCGGCCGGCGAGGACGCCGGTCTGGATGTCGGCGGGCATGGCCTGGACGAGCTGGAAGTCGCCGATGCGCTCGTCGCCATGGGAGCTCGCGGGCCCGTTGGGCGGTGCACGACGGCGAGCGCGGCGATGTGGACGCGGCCGCGTGCCAGCGACGTCATCGCGGCGCGGTAGCCGGCGGCCTCCTCGCCGCCGACGAGGGCGTCGTGCGGGATGCGGACGCCGTCGAGGGTGACGTCGGCGGTGCAGGCGCCCTCCTGGCCCATCTTCTTGTCCTTGGGGCCGACGGTGATGCCCGGCGTGTCGGCCGGGACGAGGAACACCGCGATGCCCGGGTGGCCCGGGCGGGCCTCGCCGGTGCGCGCGAAGACGACGAAGAGGTCGGCGATCGGGGCGTTGGTGATGTACTGCTTGGTGCCGTCGAGGACCCAGTCCTCCCCGTCGCGCCGTGCCTTCGTCCGCAGCCCGGCCGGATTCGAGCCCGCACCGGGCTCGGTGAGCGCGAACGAGGCGACGACCTCGCCGGTGGCGATGCGCTCGAGCCACGTCTTCATTCTTCGGGCGTCCCGGTCGCGGTGACCGTCGACCTCGACGCCGCCGACGACGGCGTCGCCGGGCTCGTGCGGCAGGTGGCGACGACCGTTCGGTTGCCGGCGCTCCATCAGAGCCGCGAGTACCTGCCCGCCGTCGTGCGAGCGATCCTGGCGGAGCTGCCGGAACCACGGTCGAGGACCCGAATCTCCCCCGCGGCCTGGGAGCGGCTGACGGCCTACCACTGGCCCGGCAACCTCGCCGAGCTCCGCAACACGCTCTACCGCAAGATGCGCGAGTTCGGGATCACCTGAGGGTCGTGAGACACCTGTCCGGGATGCCTTGAGACAGGACACCGCCGCGCCCAGGCAGGGCGTGTTGATGCCTCGCGCCACCCGCGAAGGCCTCCGCCACTACCCAGGAAGGTGGGTCTCCCTTCCTGGCGACGATGTCAGAGTGCTCTGCATCACAGCCTCCGGCGATGCGGCCATCGCCCGCGCATCACACGCGCCGTCCCGACGACGCACGCCTCGGTCTCCGAGGCCGCGAGTTCGGACCACTCCACGAAGGAGCACCGAGACATGACGTCAGCACCCGTGGTGACCTCGAACGGCAAGGGGGAGAGCCGCGTGACCGAGTTGGACGCCGTGGTGCTCGGGGCCGGCGTCGCCGGCCTCTACCAGCTTCACCAGCTCCGCGAGCAAGGCTTGCGGGTGAAGGCGTTCGACGCCGCCGGCGACGTCGGTGGTACCTGGTGGTGGAACCGGTACCCGGGCGCACGCTTCGATTCCGAGGGCTACATCTACCAGTACCTCTTCGACGAGAAGCTCTACAAGGACTGGAGCTGGAGCCAGAAGTTCCCGGGGCAGCCGGAGATCGAGCGGTGGATGCACTACATCACCGACCGTCTCGATCTGCGCAAGGACATCCAGTTCGGTACGAGGATCACCTCCGCGCACTACGACGAGGGCCGAGGCCGTTGGCTCGTGCACACCGACCAGGGCGACGTCGTCGACACGCAGTTCTTCGTCTCCTGCGCCGGGATGCTCTCCGCACCCCTGCACAACATCCCGGGCATCGAGTCGTTCAGCGGGCAGCTCGTGTTCACGTCGGCCTATCCCGCCGAGGGCCTGGACCTGGAGGGCAAGCGCGTCGGTGTCGTCGGGATCGGCGCGACGGGTATCCAGGTCATCCAGACGATCGCGTCCGAGGTCAGCCACCTCACGGTCTTCGCCCGCACTCCGCAGTACATGCTGCCGATGAAGAATCCGACCTACGGGCCGGAGGAACAGGACTGGTACAAGAGCCGCTTCGAGGAGCTCAAGGCCACGATCCCGCACACGTTCTCCGGCTTCGAGTACGACTTCGAGCACGCCTGGGCGGACTGCTCCCCGGAGCGACGCCAGGAGATCCTCGAGGAGATCTACCAGGACGGGTCGCTCAAGCTCTGGCTCGCCGGGTTCGGTGAGGTGTTCTTCGTCGACGAGATCAGCGAGGCGGTCTCGGAGTTCGTGCGCGACAAGATGCGTGCGCGCCTGCGCGGCGACCAGCACCTCATCGACACCCTCGTGCCGACCGACTACGGGTTCGGCACCCACCGGGTGCCGCTGGAGAACGGCTACCTCGAGGTCTACCACCGGGACAACGTCGACCTCGTCAACGTCCGCGACAACGCGATCGCCCAGATCCGCCCCGAGGGGATCGCGCTCGCCGACGGCACCCTCCACGAGTTCGACGTGATCATCCTGGCCACCGGCTTCGACGCCGGCACGGGCGCGCTGACCCGGATCGACATCCGCGGCCGGGACAACCGCTCGCTGGCCGAGGAGTGGGGGCAGGACATCCGCACCACGATGGGCCTCGCCAAGCACGGCTACCCGAACCTGCTGACCACCGCGGTGCCGCTCGCCCCGTCGGCGGCGCTGTGCAACATGACCACCTGCCTGCAGCAGCAGACCGAGTGGATCAGCGGGGCGATCCGGGACCTCAAGGCCGACGGGAAGTCGACCATCGAGCCGACCGCGGACGGCGAGGACGCCTGGGTCGCCCATCACGAGGAGCTCGCCAACGCGACGCTCGTCCCGAAGACCACCTCCTGGTACCTCGGCTCGAACGTGCCGGGCAAGCCACGTCGGCTGCTGTCCTACATCGGGGGTGTCGGCACCTACCGCCAGAAGTGCGAGGAGGAAGCCGCCGGCGGCTACCCGACCTTCTCCCGGACCTGAGCCCCGTCCCTCCTCGCTCACCCTCCGCGTCGCACCCGGGTCCCGGGATCGGCGCGCCAGCAGACCGGAGATCGATCATGAGCAAGTCCATCGACGGCAGCGCTATCGACAAGGTCCTCCAGGCCGCGGTCGACGACGGTGCGGTGCCGCATGTCGCGGCCATCGCCGCGGACCGCGACGGCATCGTCTACGAGGGCGGGGCCGGTCCCCGGATCGCCGGCCAGAGCGACACCGTCACCACCGGCACGCAGTTCCGGATCATGTCGATGACCAAGATGGTCGCGACCGTGGCGGCGCTCCAGCTGCGCGAGTCCGGGCGCCTCGACCTCGACGCCCCCGTTGCCGAGTTCTGCCCGGAGTTCGCCGACCTCCAGGTCCTCGACGGTTTCGACGGCGACACCCCACGGCTGCGCGCACCCCGCACCCAGGCGACCGTCCGCCACCTTCTCACCCACACCTCGGGCCTGGGCTACTGGTTCTTCGACGCCGACCTGGCCCGCTACGAGCAGGTCACGGGCACCCCGAACGTCCTCGGTGGCGCCGGGGCGTTCAAGGCCCCGCTGCTGCACGATCCCGGTGCCCGGTTCACCTACGGCATCAACACCGACTGGCTCGGGAAGGTGATCGAGGCCGTCACCGGACAGGGCCTCGACGTCGTCGTCAAGGAGAAGATCACCGGCCCGCTCGGCATGACCGACACGATGTTCCTGATCGACCCGGCCCGTACGGCGAACGCGGTCACCGTCCACGTCCCGGGCGAGGACGGTAGCTGGACCTCGGCCGGCGAACTGCTCCCGCAGGAACCGGACTGGTGGGCCGGTGGTCACGGGCTCTACTCCACGCCCCGCGACTACATCCGCTTCGAGCAGGCCCTGCTGCGCGGCGGCGAGCTCGACGGCGAGCGCGTCCTCGAGCGGTCGACCGTCGACGACGCCTTCACCAACCAGATCGGTGCCCTGAACTTCCCGCCCGAGATCCCCACCGCCGATCCGGCTATCACCGCGGCCTTCAACGCCGGGCCCGGTTGGAAGTGGGGGTACGGGCTGCTGCTCAACACCGTCGACGTGCCGGGCGGCCGCCGTGCGGGCAGCGGCGCCTGGGCGGGCCTGTTCAACACCCACTTCTGGGTCGACCCCAGGACCGGGATCTGCGCGTCGATCTACACGAACGCGCTCCCGTTCGTCTCACCCGGGGCGTTCGCGCTCTACGGCGAGTTCGAGCAGGCCCTCTACGCCTCTCTGTGACGGGCCGATCACGCCAACAGCCCACCCCGTCGCGCCACCGACACCGCTTCGGTGCGGTTGACGACGTCGAGCTTGCCGAAGACGTTCTTCAGATGCCATTTCACCGTGTTCACGGTGACGCCCAGCGCCCGAGCGATCTGCTGGTTGCTGCACCCGACGTCGAGCATGCGAACGACCTCGAGCTCGCGGCCGTTGAGATCCCCCACCGAGGCCCGGCTGATCGGCTGCGCCGCGTTCGCCAGCAGGGCATCGAGTTCCTCGACGGGCGGAAGCGACTCGTCGGCGTCGCCCTCGCGGAGGCGGCCGACGATGCGTGCGAGGACGACCCGGACGTCCGGGCCGCCCTCGTGGACGAGCTGGGGAACGCCGGCCGAGAGGACCCTGGTCAGGACCGCGGCGAGGGTGCGTTCGGCGGACAGGCAGCGTGCAGCGCGTTGCTGAACGCCCGCCAGCTGGATCGAGAGCTCGGTGGCGACCCGAAGCTGCCCGTGCTCCGTGGCCTCGGCGACGAGATCCTCCACGAGGGCCACAGCTCGGTCGTGCTCGCCCTCGGCGGAGTGCACCGCGGCCAGCGCCGATGTCCGGAGCTGATCGATCCGCACACCGATCCCGTCGTGTCGCGACGAGCCCTCCGGCAGGTCGCGGGCCACCCGGTGCGCCTCTCTGGTCCTGCCCCGCGCGAGCATCTGGACGACGCGTTCCGCGCCGACAGCGGCCCGGAGCCGCGTCAGGCGGAGCCGATCGGCGACCCGGGCGCCCTCGACGAGCAGCTCGGCGGACTCGTCGGTCGCGCCGCGCGCCGCCTTGATGCGCGCCGACAGCACGAAGCTCGCGATCATGAAGTCGACGACGCCGCTCTCGGACCCGAGCTCCCCGCTCTCGTCGAGCAGCCGTTCGGCCTCGCCGACCTCGCCGCGCACGTAGTGCAGCTCTCCGAGCAGCGCGCCGGCCAGCTGCGCGGCGTGGGAGCGGCGGCCTGCTGAATCGCGGGCCAGGACGACCGCACCCTCGAGCTGCTCCCGCGCCGCCGGGACGTCCAGCTGCGAGAGCGCGGCGACCCCGGCGAAGCAGCGTCCGTAGACACCGGCGAACGGACCCCGGGTCCGCTCGTGGAAGGGGACGGCCCACCGTTGCCGCTCTCGCGCGCGGTCGAATCGCATCGCGTGGATGTCGCAGAAGGTCTGGATGTTCGCCGACACAGCGACGACCCAGGGGCGGTAGCTGCGGGAGCTGTGCAGGCTCCGTTCGACGAGTTCCTCGGCGCGGTCGGTGCGGTCGCCGTAGATGTCGATGCATGCCTGCACGACGTCGGCCTCGCTCCGCATCTCCTCGTGGTCCGCGGCCGCGGGTAGCGCCGGTCGTACGGCGTCGAGGGAGGACTGGGCGGCCTCGGTCCGCTGCAACAGGCAGTTTGCCCACGCCACCGCCATCAGCAACCCGGGCCGGTCGTCCGCGGCGGTGGCCGGAAGCCGCCCGAGCAGCCCGAGCAAGCTCACCATCCGGCTGTGCTCGACCAGAGGCATGGCGTTCCGCTCCACGAGATCGGTGGCCTGCCGGACGTCGCCGCCGACCAACGCGTGCGCCACGGCCTCGGGCACCAGGCCTTGCTCGGCGAACCACGCCGAGGCCCGGGAGTGCAGGTCGGCGACGCGGTCCGGATGGTCGCGATCCAGGCGACGTCGCAGGTAGTCGGCGAACAGATGGTGGTAGCGGAACCATTCGCGTTCGCTGTCGAGAGGACGAAGGAACAGATCCCGACTCTCGAGTTCCTCGAGCATCGCCTGTCCGTCACGGCGGGTGGCGAGGACGCCGGCGAGCTCGCCGCAGAGACGATCACAGACCGAGGTCGTGAGCAGGAACTCGAGGAGATCAGCCGGGAGCGCATCCAGCACGTTCTCCGCCAGGTACTCGCCCACCGAGTGATGACGCCCGGAGAAGCCGCTGATCAACGCGGCCGGGTCGGCGCTGTCCCGCAGGGACAACGACGCCAACTGCAGTGCCGCGACCCACCCGTCGGTACCGGCGGAGAGCTGCGCGACGGCGTCGCCGTCAAGGCGCAGACCATTGAGCTCGACGAGGAACTCCCGGGTCTCGTCGAGGTCGAAGCGCAGCGCGTCGGCGTCGATCTCCACCACGTGCCCCCGTACGCGCAGCCGGCTCAACGGCAGCTGCGGCCGGCGACGGCTGGTCAGCACGATCGACAGGTTGGGCGGCGCGAAGTCCACCAGGTGCACCAGCGCCCGCCGCGCCGCAGCTTCGTCGACGAGGTGCCAGTCGTCGAACGCGAGCACGACCCGGCCCTCGTGGTCGCCCACGACCTCCAGGAGCGTCGACAGGGTGTAGCCCTGCACGTCCTCGGCGTTCTGCTCGATCAAGGCAGCAAGATCGTCGATCGACTCGTCGGCCGCGGGGAGGGCCCGACGCACGGCCTCGAGCAGGTGCGCGAGGAACCAGTGCGGATCGACGTCGTCGCCGTGCAGACCCAGCCAGGCCACCAGTGCCCCGGAGTCCTGCAGGATCGCCAGCCACTGCACCGCCAACGTCGTCTTCCCGTAGCCGGCCGGTGCATGGATCACCGTGAGCCGGCGCGGTTCGGCACGGCGCAGACCCTCGAGGACCCGCCGCCGCTCGATGACGTTGTGCACGTGCGTCGGTGCCCGGAATCGCGCTGACGCCGCGTCACGGGGCGCCCGCCGTGCCATGGCGGGCGTGGGGACCTCCGGCTCGGTCGTCATCATCGACTGTCCTCCGTCGCCCACACCCGGCTCAGGGCCCCGCGACCCAGCACGGCCTTGGCGCGACCCCGACCACCTTGTCAGCGGACGTCGCCGGGCCGACCACCCGAATGGGTGGTCACCGCGATCTGCGTGTCAGCGAGCGGCTCGCGCACACGAGCCATCTGCCTCTCGTCGGAGGGTCGAACCGTCCACGATCGCCCGGTCAGGATCGCGACGGGCGGTGCGCGAGCCAGACGAAACATGCTGCCGCGAGGATGAAGAGCGCGGTCAGCGACGGGATGCCGGCCAAGAGCATGATCAGGGTGAGCGTGCCCATCAGGGCCGCAATGCCCACGAGCAGGTTCTGCATCCACGCGGGCCGGGTCGTGTGCAGATGGGCCTGTTGCGCGTCGAACACGCCCGCGAACCGCGGGTCCTCGGCCACCAACCGGCCCTCGATGTCCTCGAGCGCCCGGCGCTCCACGTCGTCGAGCATCGTCCTCTCCCCTCGGGGTCGTCGTGTGGTGCGGCGGCCGCCGCCGACTCCTCGCGCCGTGCGGCCCCGCATGCTCGGCGTCGCCCGAGCACGGTCGTGCGTCGCTCACCCGTGGGTGGTTCCGGTCCGGTCGAGCACGGCGACGTCGTGGTCGTAGGGCCTCGCGGCGAGGAGCGTGATCGAGATCGTGTGCCCGTCAGGGAGCCGGCAGGTGCGGGTGTCGCCTTCGAGCGCGCCGAGCACGGCCCGTCCGATGGGGGAGGCCGGCGAGTAGACCTCGATCTCGGAGGGGGTGGGGACGTTGCTCTCGGCGAGCAGGAACGTCTCCGTCTCCGGGGCGTCGTCGATGCTGACGGTGAGCACCATGCCCGGCTCGGCGATGCCGTCGTCCGACGGTGCGGTGCCGACGGTCGCACCGAGCAGGAGCTCCTGGAGGTGGCGGATCCGCCGTTCCCGCCACCGATGACGTGCCCCGGCGTCGTCGTCGACGTCGAGTCGAACGCGCGCTGAGCGGTGGCTCAGCAGGAGCCGCTCGAGCTCGGTGCGGGTCTGCTCATAGCCCTGCGCGCTCAGCCACGCTCCGCCGTCGATCCCCACGATGCGCGCCTCCCTGTGTTGCTGCCCGGCATGGGTCGCCGAAGCGCGGAGTCCGTCTCCGTGTCCTCAGGGTGCGGCCCCGGTCTCGAGCGCGAGTTGTCCGATCCCGTCAACCGATCTCGGACTCGTTGTCCGCTACGGACAACGAGTTCCCGTGCGGCCTCGGTCATCGTCGGAGTCGTCTCTGGAGTGTCATAGGGAGGTCGGCCATGTCCGGGTTCGGTGGCGACATGACGCCGCGCAGTGCGGTCGTCGTCGGGGCAGGAGTCGTCGGGCTCTCGACGGCGTGGTTCCTGCAGGACCGGGGTGTCCACGTGACGGTGGTCGACCGTGACGAGGTCGGCAGCGGCGCCTCGTGGGGCAACGCAGGATGGGTGTCGCCGGGGCTCGCGCTGCCGCTGACGTCGCCACACGTGCTGGGTGAGGGGTTGCGGGGGCTGTTCGATCCCCGTGCTCCGCTCAGCGTCCCCGCGCGGCCGGACCCCCGGCTGTGGAACTTCCTGCTGCGCTTCGCCGCCCACTGCACGACCCGGCACTGGCGTCGGGCACTCGAGGCCTACCTGCCTCTCCTCGTCGAGAGCCTGCCGGCCTACGACACGCTGTCCGGCGAGGGCGTCGACGTCGGGGACGTCGAGTCCCCGATCGTCGCGGGGTTCTCGGACCCCCGAGCGGCGGCGGGCTTCCGGCGGGAGCTCGCCCTCGTGGAGGCCGTCGGTGTGCCGGTGTCGTTCCACGACCTCGACCGTGCGGAGCTGCATGCTGCGCGTCCACAGCTCTCGGACCGCATCGTGGCCGGGGTGCGCGTCGACGGACAGAGGTTCCTCGACCCTGCGCGGTTCGTCGACCAGCTGGCCCACGCCGTCGTCCGCCGCGGCGCCACCATCCGATCCCGGATGACCGTCACGGCGCTCCGCGCCGACCGGGGCCGCGTCGTCGTGTCCGCGGACCAGGGCCCGTTCATCGGCGCGGACGTCGCGGTGCTCGCGACCGGCGCCCACCTCGGCGATCTCGCCCGCCACCGTGGTGTGCGCATCCCCGTGCGCGCCGGGCGCGGCTACTCGTTCACCGTGCCGACCGACGCGCCGGTACCCGGGCCGATCTATCTGCCGGGGGCGCGTGTCGCGTGCACGCCGTATCGGGGCCGCCTGCGGGTGGCGGGCACGATGGAGTTCCGCGCGGCCGACCGACCGGCCGACGCCACCCGGGCCGACGCCATCGTCGCCTCGGTCCGCGACCTCCTCACCGGGGTCCGCTGGGACGAGCGCAGCAGCCCCTGGGTGGGTGCGCGCCCCGTCACCACCGACGCGCTCCCGCTCGTGGGGGCCACGCGCCGTCCCGGCGTGTACGTCGCGGGCGGCCACGGCATGTGGGGCGTGACCCTCGGGCCGGTGACGGGCCGCCTGCTGGCCGAACAGATCACCACCGGGAAGCAGCCGCCCGCGCTGCTCCCGTTCGATCCCTTGCGCTGACCCCGACCGACCCGAGGCCCGACAGGAGGCCCGACATGCTCGACGACCACGAACGCGCGCTGTTGCTCGACATCGAGAATCACCTGCTCGCCGAGGACCCCGGGTGGTCCACGGCCTTCTCCACGTACGCGTGGCGGGCCCGGCGGCAGCGCACCTTCGAGCTGACGTTCCACTCCGTGGCGTCGGTGCTCTTCGCGGCCCTCGCGCTGCTGATGATCGTGGCGCAGGCCCCGGGCCCTGCGGTGTTCTTCGCCGGGGTGGCCGTCCTGATGGTCTGGCTCGTCCGCCGACTCCGACGGACGCCGGTGGTGGTCGTCGCGGGTCCCGGCGCCGCCGGTGCACGGCCGTCGCCGCCTGGGCGGACGTGAACTACGAGGGCTGGTCCTCGTCCATCGCGGCGAGGGCGATGATCAGGGCGAGTCGCTGGTCGGGGTGGGCGGTGGCGAGGGGAGTGGCCTCGTCGATCTTGCGCAAGCGGTACCGCACCGTGTTCGGGTGGACGTCGAGGGTGGCCGCGGCCGCACCGATGTCCCCGTGGGCGGCCAGCCAGGCCCGCAGTGTCTCGACGTGGTGGGTCCCGTGGCGCCGGTCGTGCCGCTGGAGCTCGGCCACCGGACCGCGCTCGGGCATGCGGCCCGCGGCGGTGACGGCTCGCAGGCGTCGGAGCACGATCCGGTCCCACGACTCCTCGTACGCGACGGGCGGGAGCTCGGGACGAGCGGCGTGCAGTGCCAGGCACTCGTCGGCCTCGCGGCGGCTGGCCGGCAGCAGTGCGGCCTCGGCCGGACCGCCGATCCCGGCCACCAGGCCCACGTGCGCGGGGAGACCGCCGCGCACCGACGCCACCCAGTCACGCGCGGCCCCGACCGTGTCGTCCCCGGCGGGGAGCAGGGTGTAGACGGTGTTGGCGAACAGGGCACTGCGGCCCGGCCGGGACCAGCCGAAGCCCGTCGTGACGTGCTCGAAGGCCAGCAGGACGCCGGCGTGCTGCTCGTCCGCCACGTGGGCCTGCAGCGCCACGACGCGCAGTCCGTGCCGGGGCAGTCCGAGCTGGCTGACCATGGCCGAGGCGTCGCCGATCCCCTCGATCAGGCGGGTGACCAGGTCGGACTCCACCTGACGCTCCAGGTCGGCGCTGGCGCGCGAGCGCAGCAGGTGCAGCGCGGCCGTCCGTGCGCCGTCCTCGAGGACCCGCTTGCGCGCGGCGTCGAAGGGGGCGGCGGTCTCGACCCACAGCGAGCCCAGGAGCTCCCGGCCCGCCCGCACGGCGATGACCATGCGCCCGCCGAAGCCGTGAGCCGCGGACGGCTCGACGAACAGGGGCTCGTCGGAGGCGGCGAGGTGACGGAACACCCCGCGCTCGGCGAAGAGCTCCCGGACGCGGTCGGGCAGTCGTCGCCCCAGGATGGTCTGCGAGCGCACCGTGTCGACGACATCGTCGGAGCTCGAGTAGGCCAGCACGCGGGAGAGCTGGTCCTCGATCACGACCGAGGAGTCGCGAAGCGCGGCGGCCAGGGTGTCGGCCAGAGCGAACAGGTCGGTGGGGCCCCGGCCCGACTCGGTCTCGCGGCCCTCGAGGACCAGCCCGTAGGCCAAGCCGGTGAGATGGCTCCACGAGACCTCGGGGTCGGCCAGCACGACGGCGACGCCCGCGTGCTCGGCCGTCGCGGAGATCGCGGGTTCGAGCGGTGCCGGGGCGCGGACGAGGACGACGGCCGAGCGCGCCTGCTCGGCCAGGTCGACCGCCTCCGCCGTCGAGTCGACCCCGACGGCCAGGAAGACGTCGCCGGTGGCGGGGCGCGGATCGGTCGGGTCGTGCACCACCAGACTCCGCAGCATGACGTCGCGCCCCCGGGCTCCACCGGCGAGCCGGGTGCCGCTGCCGGCCAGCACGTTGACGAGTCGATCCAGCGTGATCATCTGTCCTTTTTCGACAACGTGAGGTCACCAGATTGTTCGATCCTATAACCAGTACCGCGGCGCCTCGATGCATCCTCGATGGTGAGGGCGGCGTTGCCGCCCCGCGACGAGCAGTGCGACGTGAGGGGAAGGAGCGCGGTGATGGGGAGCGTGGCGACGGGTCAGGACGTGCGGGCGATGGCGACCGCCCACCTCGAGGAGGAGGCCCGGCGGTTCTCGCGTCGGACCCGGATCTCAATGGCGGTGGAGGGCGTCCTCGCGCTGGCGCTCGGTGGCGTCGGCGTTCTGTACGCCGGGGAGGCCGCCACGGCGACGGTGGCCGGCGTCCGGCTGGGCCTGCCCCAGTTCGCGGTCCTCGCCGCGATCGGACTGGCGATCCTCGTGACCCTGCGCCGCCCGGCGTGGCTGCGCCGCGTCGCGGTGGCCAAGGCGGGCGTGGCTGCGGCGATGTTCGCCTCCGGTGGCGTGTACTACCCGGTCGGTGCCTGGGACATGAACCTGGCCGGGATCTTCTTGCCGGTGGTGATCGCCCTGGCCGGCTTCGTCCAGTTCGTGTTCCTCGGCAGCGCCAACTTCGTCTCCGAGCCGAGCGACGTGCCTTAGGGGCAGCCGGATCAGGAGGGTTCCCACGAGGCCGCCACCGCGGTCATGGTGGGCGCGGCGACCGCTGCGCCCGTCCGCGGGATGTGCACACGCGCAGGAGTCGAGAGGGTGGGGAAGCACCACGCGGGCCACACGGGCCCACAGGAAGGTGGTGGACCGAGATGGTCGACCCCGGCACCACGACAGGTCCGGCACCGGAGGACGCTCTGATGCCGGCCGCGTTCCTCGGGCACGGGAACCCGATGAACGCGCTGGCGGTCAACCGCTACACCTCGGCCTGGCACTCGCTGGGCGCCACCGTGCCACGCCCGCGCGCGATCCTGGTGATCAGCGCGCACTGGTACATCAACGCCACTGCCGTCACCGTCATGCCGCGGCCGCGCACCATCCACGACTTCTACGGCTTCCCGTCCGAGCTCTTCGACGTCCAGTACCCCGCACCGGGACTGCCCGAGCTCGCCGACGAGATCAGCGAGATCGTCCATCCGACATGGGTCGGGGCCGACGTGGACAGCTGGGGGATCGACCACGGCACCTGGTCCGTGCTCCTGCATGCCTTCCCCGACGCCTCGATCCCCGTCGTGCAGCTGAGCATCAATGCCGACAAGCCCTTCGACTACCACCTCGAGCTGGGCGCGAAGCTCGCTCCGCTGCGTCGGCGCGGCGTGCTCGTGATCGGCAGCGGCAACGTGGTGCACAACCTGCGGGCGATGGACTGGCGCCTCGCCGACGACGGCTACGACTGGGCGCGGCGGTTCAGCGACGTCTCGCGCGAGCGGATGCTGACGGCGCCCACGGAGTTCGCGTCGCTCGACGCCCACGCCGACTTCGGGCACGCGGTGCCGACGCCGGACCACTTCATCCCGGCCCTGTACTTCGCCGGGATGGCCGGGGCGAGCGCCGACCCGAAGATGGACGTGCTCGTCGACGGGTACGCGTACGGGTCCCTGTCGATGACCGCCTACACCCTCGACGCCTCCTGCGCGGGCGGGTCCGGCGGGGACGCCATGCCCCGGCCTCCGGCGGAGCTCCCGCCCGACGCATCGAACATCTGAGGGCGGGGCCGATCGAGGCGCTCGGATCAGGCCGGTTCGGGCTCGGGCCGCGTGGTGGTCCGGCGTGCGTGGGTGGAGTTCGAGAACCAGAACACGATCGTCACGGCCTGAAGCTTCCAGCTATCTGACTCCGACGAACCCGGGGCACCCCAGGGTCGCCATCAGACCCCGTGCGGTTCAGTGGGGTTGGTGCGCCTGACCTCGACGGCTATCTCGACGTCGATGCGGCGTCCGACCATTCCGGGTTTGCCGGTAGCGCCGTGAGCGGTGCGGTCGATCGTGGCGTTGGCGAGCAGTCGGAAGCCTTGGTCGGTGGGTGTGGCAGTGGCCTCGACGGTGAGGGGTGCGGGCACACCACGGGCGGTCAGAGTGCCGTGCGCTCGCCAGCCGATGGCGCTGGGCTCCACGTGGTCGGTGGTGACGGTGATGTCGGGCCAGCGTCCGGTGTCGAGTAGGCCACGGCCCTGCACGTCGTGGTCGCGTCGGCGGCTGTCGGAGGTGAAGCTGGTGGCGTCGAGGCGCACCTCGACGCGGGTGGCGGTCACATCCTCGGTGATGTCGGCGGCCCCGCCGGCGACGTCGAGCGTTGCGTGCACGGTGCCCAGCCCGAACAGATGGCTGGCCGAGAGCCGGGCGCCGCCGAGGGCGGGCTCGATGCGGTAGCGGCCCGGCGCGGATGAGCCGGGGTGGGTCGTGGCGGCGAAAAGGGACACGGTGGGCCTCCAAGGGGCGAGATCGGGGTCGGAGCGGTATCGCTCGGCAACCGACGGACCTCGGTCGGTCGACGTCGGTCAGGGGGTCGGAATCGGGTGCCGGGCACCGTGCGGGGTCGCCATGGCCGCAGGGGCCGACAGCGCATCGGTGATGCCGGCCGTGTCGGTGGCGTCACCGAGTTCGGCGATGTGCCCGTCGGGACGTACGAGCACCGCGAGGCGCCCGTCGTGGGCGAGGGCGGCCCGCAGGGCGCTCTGCGGCCCGTAGAGCACGTGCAGGCGGACCGAGGCGGCGACGCCGGCCAGGGCGTCCCGCCACCTCCCGGCCACCTCGGAGCCGTCGAGGGCGTCGGTCGCGGCGGGGGCGACCAGGAGGGTGTAGCGGTCCGGGGCGAGCAGGTCGTGGCTGGTCGAGCCATCGTCGAGGGTCACGTAGGGCAGGCGATCCCCGACGGTGGCACCGCGCACCCGCCGCCGGCGACGGCCGGGCTCCCGGTAGCTGACGGCGATCTGGGAGAGCCGGTCGAACAGGAGGCGCCGTGCGGTAGCGGTGCCCGACAGTGCCGTGGCGAGCAGCGGCAGCAACCGGACGCGTACGGCGCCCGCGAGGCGGCTCTGACCGGCCTCGAGGCGGAAGAGCTGGTCGGCTTGGCGCAGGACTTTGCGCGCGATCGGGGCCCGCTCGGCGTGGTAGGTCTCGAGCAGCTCGGGGCGGGCCTGACCGCGGACGACTTCCGCGAGCTCCAGGCGAGGTTGACCGCGTCGCCGAATGCCGGTGTTCATGCCCTGCCCACCGGCCGGGCTGTGGATGTGTGCGGCGTCGCCGGCCAGGAACACCCGCCCATGGCGGTAGCGGGCGACCATGCGCTGGTGGATGCGGTAGCCGGTGGCCCAGCCGACCTCACGGACGGCGACGGGCAGGCCGGTGACCGCGATGAGCGGGGCCGTAAGGCCGCGGCGCAGGCGGAGAAGGGTCGGACTCGCTCGCTGCAGACGTCGACGCGGGCCCGCCCACCTCGCAGGGTGGGCGGGCCCGGGGGTCGTCGGGTCAGCAGGCCTGGCCGTCGTTGATGCAACCGACGGCGCGGTCCATCAGCCGCGAAGGCATCAGGTTGATCGAGCTCGCGTGGTCGGTCACCGGGTCGTGCTGCTGGTCCGGGAAGGAGTCCAGGGCGAACGCCCGACCGTCGGGCCGGTCATAGGTCAGCGTCATCCGCAGGGCCGGGATCGGCACCGTGCCACCGTCACACGTGCCGTCCTCCTCGGGGAACGCCACGTGTGAGCGGTGGTCGTCGGAGTCGGTGTTCTCGCCGTCCCAGCAGCTCGGGAAGTCGAGGATGCGCACGAGGCTGCTGCCCCGGGGGCAGAGCGGGTACCGGGTGGTCGTCCGGTCCTCGAAACCGGTGCAGGTCCACTGCGCGTTGGCGTTCGCCTCGCCGTTGGTGCCTGCCTTGGCGTCTCCCGTGGCCAGGCGCAGTCCCTGGGGTGCGGCGACGACGTCGTCGGTGGGGTTGCCGTGGAAGGTCAGGTCGACCGACGCGGCCGGGAGGACCGAGCCGAAGTTGCCGTCCAGCCCACCGCCGTCGTCGAAGGCGTCCGGCCCGGTGCTGTTGAGGTCGCGGATCACCGGCCAGTAGTAGGTCGAGTGGTCGCCGTTCGTGCAGGTCGTGCTCGTCGACCGCAGCTCCTCGTCCGACGACGCGAAGGTCGTGGCGGTGGTGCCGACGTAGTCGTGGACGTGTTGAGCGGCGTTGCGCTTCCCGGGACCCAGGACGATGTTGTCGCTGTTGCGGTGGGAGCCGTCGGCGTTCGTGCCGCAGTCGACGCGGAAGGTGCCGGCTGCGGAGAAGCGCCCGCCGTCACCCTCGGAACCGGGGTCGACCTGCCGGATGTCGACGAAGTCGGAGGCGTCGGGTGGTGCGGCCTGGTCCCGGCCCTTGAACTGCTCCTCGGGCTGGGCCTCGTCCCCGTCGTCCTTCCGGTCCCCGTTCTGGTCGCGGCCCCGGTCCTGGTCGCCTCGGTTGCGGTCGTCCCTCCGGTCCTGGTCGGAGCTCCCGTCCCGGTCGCCCCCGTCGTCGTGGGCTCGGTCGCGGTCGCGGTCGCGGTCGCCGGAGTCGCGATCGCCGCGGTCGCGGTCGTCGGAGTCGCGGTGGCGGTCGCGGTCGTCGTCGTGGTCGTGGTCGTGGTCGTGGTCGTGGTCGTGGGAGTCCGGGTCGCCGGAGTCGCGGTCCTCGCGCTGGTCCTCCGAGCTCTGCTCGTCGGATCTGTCGGATTCGTCGGATCCTCTGTCGTCCCCACTCGTGCCGAGTGACTCGGTGAGCCTGCTGACGAGGCCGGAGCCGTCGGTGGAGTCCGATCCGGCGTGGGCGGACGCCGAGCCGGCGGTCACGACGACGCCGCCGGCCACGAGCACGGCGGCAGCAGCGGCGACGATGCGAACAGGTCCGGTGGTGCGATGTCTTCCGCTTCGGGGCACGGGAACCTCCTGGCCGCCACGGCGCGGAACGGCAGACGTGCTGAGGGAGCCCGTCCCGCGCTCGAGGGTGTGGTTTGTCCTGGTCATCTCGTCGGAGTCGGGCGACGGGTTCGAGGGAGAACGACGGCGCTCAGCGAGCCGATGGCGAGGAACCGTAGGAAGAACACCCGCAGGTGGGATCGAGCCTGAGAAAAGATGGTGGGAGAGGGCGCTCGCGGGTCCGTCGAGCGCGACCGACGGCATTTTCCTGCTGCGAATAGTCGAATCAGGGCCAACGTGGGGTCGCGCCCCTCTCAGACGGGCGTCCGGCGATTGTCAGGAACCCGCAAGCTTCTCTGCTGGTCAGGGACCGTGGGGCCGGGACTCGGACGGTTTCCTGAGCGCTGCCAGGTCCGCTCGACGCGTCTCTCCCGCGGCGTCCACGCGAGACCGAGATGCTGACCGCTGCGGGCTGCGGGAGCATCACGGTGGGTCCCGGCGTACCCGGCGTGGGGCTGCGTGTTCCCGTTCAGCGTGGCCTTCCTCGGGAACCCGGCCGATACGCCGTCGCGGTGGGTGACGACGGTCGTCTGACGCAGCAGTTCACCACCGAGCAGGTCCGGAACAACATTCCCGTCCGGCTCGTCCTGTGACCTGAGGCGCCGGCGCCAGGTGCGCTTCACAGCGCCTCCTCGATCCCGGGACGATCCGCAGGCCGGGCCCCACGCGGGCCGCCGGGTCGCCCTGCTCAGCCTGACCGCGCGGGCGCCCGCAGGCGCCGGCTCGGCCAGGCGCTGGCGGGTCCGACCCACCAGATCAGCGCGGGCACCAGGAAGGACCGCACGAGGAAGGTATCGAGGAGCACCCCGACCGCCATCGCGAAGGCGAGCTCCTGGAACGGGGCGAGCGGCACCAGCGCCACGAGGCCGAAGCTGGCCGCGAGCGTGATCCCGGCCGCCCCGATCGCCCGTGTGGAGCGGGGGACCGCGACGGCGAGGGCCTCGGCGAGCGAGCGCGTGCGGGCCGCCTGCCAGACGTCGCCCACGCCGAAGATGTTGTAGTCCGAGCCGAGCGAGGCCAGCAGGGCGCCCACCGCGAAGGGGACGAAGAAGATCAGGCCGTCCTGGCCCAGCTCGCCGAACACCAGCGAGGTCAGCCCGAGCGCGGAGGCGACCACGAGCACGCTGCACCCGAGCAGGTAGAGCGGCGCCACGAGGCTCCGCAGGAACAGCACGAGGAGCACCAGCTCGACGGCGGCCACGACCACGGCGACCCGGACGAAGTCGCCCCGAGCGCTCTCCACCAGGCCGAGACCGAGGGCCGTGTCGCCGGCGTACGCCGTGGAGACGCCGTCGAGCCCCGTTGTGGTGAGCAGCCCCGGCATGTCCCGTTGCAGGGCCTCCAGGGTCTCGATCGCCCGGGCGCCCAGCGGGTCCGCGTCGAAGACGACGAGGAAGCGTGCGGCGTCGCCCTGCGGTCCCAGGAAGAGCGCGTACCGGTCGGGGACGTTGTCCGGGAGGTCGCCCTGCACGGGTCCGAGCACGCCGGCCACGCCGGGTCGATCCGCCAGCGCCACCTGCAGGCGCTCGAGGGAGTCTCGGCGCGCGGTGAGGCCGGGTCCGGTCAGGAGGAGCTCGGTGGGGGAGAGCACCCCGGGGGCGAACCCCGCCGCGGCGCCCTCCCAGGCCACGCGCACCGGGTTGCCCGCCGGCAACGCGTTCATCGGCGACACCGATTCCCGCATCGAGGCGAGCGGCAGGGCGGACACGACGAGCGCGGCGAGCACGATCACCGCGGCCGCCGGTGCCGCGCCCCGACGCCCGGTGATGAGCCGGATGTAGCGGCTCCGACCCCGGTCGGGCTCGAGTCGTCCGGGCTCCCGTTCCGCCTGCGGGGGGCGCCCGGGCCACAGCACCGCCCGCCCGAACATCGTCATCAGGGGTGGGACGACCAGGACCGACGCGAGGAGTGAGGCCACCACGGTCAGGGCGAGGCCCGGGCCGAAGGCCTGGAAGAGCTCCGTCCGGGCGACGCCGAGCGCGGCCACGCCGGCGGCGACGGTGATCCCGGCGACGACGACGATCGCGAGGTAGTCCTCGACGGCTCCGCGGGCGGCGGCGGGGCCGTCCTCTCCCTGGCGCAGGCGGCGTCTCATGCCGGAGAGGAAGAGGACGGCGTAGTCGGTGGTGAGCCCGAGGGCCAGGGCCACCAGCACCGGTTCGAGCTGGGCGGGTGCGCTGAGGCCGAACGTCTCGGCGACGGTTCCGACGAGATGGTCGGCGACGACGTAGGACGTCGCCGCCGCGACCAGCGTGATCACCGGCGCGAGGAACGATCGGAACGCGAGGGCGACGACGAGGGCCACCGCGATCACCGAACCGACCTCGACCGCGGTCAGGTTGTCCGCCACGAGCCGGCCCTGCTCCGACTGGAGCGGGATCGTCCCGCTGACCCCGAGCAGGTGGTCGCCGGGGCGGTCGATGCGGTCGGCGTAGTCCCGGGCCACCTGCTCCTGCAGCCACGTCGGTGCCCGCGGATCGGTGAAGAGATAGGTCACGATCGTCGTGGTCGGGCCGGCCGACGTCAGGGTCTCCGGGGCGAATGCGCCCGCCCCCGGCGCGAGGCCCTCGGGCAGCCCGCGCGGCAGGCCGTCGAAGACCGGCACCGCGAGGAGCAGCGGCGGGGTCGGACGGCCGCGGTACGCCGGCTCGTCGACCTCCGCCGCGCGCAGGGTCGCCCGGGCCTGGGCGTAGACGTCCAGACCGCCCGGGTCGTGCTGCACCACCGCCGTCCGGGTCAGCAGGGGGAGACCGAAGATCTCGAGCGCGCGGACCTGCGCCTGCACGGCGGGTGCGTCCTCGCCGATGATCTCGGACAGTCCGCCACCCGCGGTGGCGAGCGTCGGGAGCGAGGTCACCGTGGCCCAGACGCCGACGCCGACGAGGACGAGCACTGCCCACCAGCCGCGGGTCAGGAGCGAAGCCGCGGCACGCACCGGGAGGGCGCGGCCCGGGGTCGGAGCTCCCTCCGGCGCCGGGTCCGTCGCCGGACCCGGTGCGGCGCCCACGGCGCGCGACGTTGCCACCCCGGGGTCCCGGGGTCCATCGGCCGAGCCGTTCCCTCCCCGGACATCGACTGCCACCCTCGGGCGCTGTGGCCGAGGAGAAGGCGGGCGCCGACCCGCAGGACGGGCCGTGTTCCGCCGGGGACGTCGACGGGAACGTGGACCCCGCCGACGCACCCACCGAGGGCGCGCCGCGGCGCGCGCGGAGAGGGCCGTGGGCGCTGCTGGTGCTGGCCGCCCTCGTGATCGGGGCCGGGGCCGGCTGGTCCGCGCGAGCCGTCACGACCCCGGACGCCACCCCCGCGCCCGTCCCGCCGCCGGCACCGACGCCGGCGCCGGGGGTCCCGTGCCCCGCCGCGGCGGACGCGGGAGCCGCGATCCGCGCGCAGCTCGACCGGGCCGCGGGCGCGCTCCGGGACTTCGACCCGCGGGCCCTGCAGGACGTGCTCGACGAGGTGCAGCGCCAGCAGGCCCGCCTCGAGGCCGCGGAGGCGGCCTGCCGCGGCGTCCCCGGGCCCTGACCCGGGCACGACGTCGTCAGCGGATCGTCAGCCTGCGGGCACCCGTTCGCGGCCCCCGACGCGCGATGCTGAGAAGGACCACATCCCTGGACAGGCCCCCGCGAGCGTCAGGGAACGCTCGATCGGCTCGCCGCCCGGATGTGGCGCACTCGGCGACGCCGAGATGAGGAGGAGCGAGATGACGACACGGTCCGACACGTCAGGGCGCGGAATGCTCCGCACCGCCGGCACCCGAGGAGTGGTCACGGGCATCGTGATCGCGGTGCTGGGGGTCTGGTCGGTCCTCGTGCCGCTCGCGGGGCCGTACTTCGGCTACGCCCTCAGCCCCGAGGGTCCGTGGACGACGCCGTGGGCCGCGCTCTGGCTCCAGATCGTGCCCGGCGTGGTGCTCCTGCTCTGCGGGATCGTGCTCACGCTCACCCGACGTCGCCTGGCGGGGCTCGTCGCCGGGGTGCTCGCGGCCGCGGCGGGTGTCTGGCTCGCGGTCGGCGTCGCCGTGTGGTCCTGGGCTCCGGTCGGCGCTCCCGTCGCCGGGGTGCCCGCCGCGGACGGGATCAGCGCCGCGGAACAGATCGGCATGGCCAGCGGGCTGGGCGCGGTCGTGACCTTGCTCGCCGGGCTGGCGATCGGCCGGTTCTCCGTGCGGGGGACCCGCGACGTCGCGGCGGCGCAGCGGCAGGAGAGCGACCGTCGCGGGTCGAGGTCCGAGCCCGCCCCGGCGAGCCCCGGCAGCGCCTCCGACCGCGGACCGGCCGTCGGCGGCTCCGCCGTCCCCGCGCCGCGACGGTCGGAGGATCACCGGGTCCGGAGACCCACGGATGCCTGAGCGAGGGTGGTCCGGGCCCGGGTGAGGTCAGCCCGGGACGTCGCCCCGGGTCCCCGACCCGCGCCCCGGCCGATGTAGGCCCGGCGATCCCGAAGGCCGGGACCCCGAGCACGGCGGCGAACCGGCGCTGCTGCGGGCTCAGCGGGGGCGAGGTGGGTCTGGTGGCCTCGGGGTGGTCGCCCACCGTGACGTCAGGCGATCGTCAGGCGATCGTCAGGGGGCGAACGGGGCCGGATCGGGTTGCGCGGGGGCCACGCTGGGACAGCTCTGCCCGTCTTCGACGTCCCCTCTCCGCCGCTACCGCCGGGAAAGTGGAACCACCTCATGAGCAACCCCCAGAGCGCGCACATGCTCAGCGCGTTGCAAGGCGCGGCCCGGTCGCTGACCTCCGCCGAGCGACCGGACTCCGACACCGCGATCCAGCAGATCGTCGACTCGGCCGTCGAGACCGTCGTCCCCGCGAGCGGAGGCGGCATCTCGTGTACCGACGAGGTCATGGGCCACGCCGCGTACGGCACCAGCGAGGACGTCCGCGGCCTCGATGAGCTGCAAACCCGGCTGCGGCAGGGTCCCTGCATCTCCTCCGCGGACCACCCGGCCGAGAACAGTCAGGTCTACGCCCGCGATCTCGGCGGGTCCGACCGCGACGTGTGGCCCGCCTTCGCTCCGCAGGCCACAGCGCTGGGCTACCGGTCGATGCTCTCGACGCAGCTGTCGAGCGCCCCGGGACTGCACTCGGCATTGAACCTCTACGCGCGCGAGCCGGACGCCTTCGACGACGAGGCGCAGAACATCGCGAGGCTGTTCAGCCTGCAGGCCGCGACCGTGCTCTACGAGGCCGGCGACGCCGAGCACGCGCGCCGCCCGATGGAGAGCCGCGACCTGATCGCCCGCGCCACGGGTGTGCTGACCGAGCGCTTCCGCCTGGGCGACCGCGAGGCGTTCGGGATGCTCGTCACGGTCTCCCGCACCACCGACACGACGCTCGTCGGGGTCGCGCGCTGGCTCCTCGATGACGCCCGGCGACCGATCCGCGGACCGCTCTCCGGCCCGCCGCCCGGCGTCGGCGCACGCCCCTCGCCTCCGCCCACCCGTCGACCCGGATCGGCCGATCTGCGCGCTGTGCCCGGGGCGTCGGCCGCTGATCGGGAGGCGCCGGGCGCTCGACGCGGGCCACGGGAGGGAACGACGTAGCCGAGCGCGGTGGCTGACGATCGCCTGACGTATGTCCGCGCGCCGGTCGGGGGCAGGCCCGAGCGGGCATGGCCTCCATGTGCGCCGCCATCTGATGCCTCTGCTCCTGATCGCCCTCGGCCTGCTCTCCGCGTGCTCGAACGGGGTCGAGGCCGCGCCGCCGCAACCGACCCCGTTGGGCCCCGGGAACCCGTCCGGCAACCCGACACCCGAGACGTGGCTCTCCCAGGTCTGCACAGCGATGACGCCGGCGGTCCAGGGGGCGCCCGCCGCGCCGGACGTCCGGCCCGACGACCTCCTCGGCTCACGTCAGCAGATGCTGACCTACCTCGACCAGCGCATCGCGGGCTTCGACGCGGCCGCGGACGGGATCAACCGAGCCGGGCCGCCCCCCGTCGAGGCCGGGCAGATGGTCACCGAGCCCGTCGTGCGGCTGCTGCGCGAGCGCTCCGAGCAGTTGACGATGCTGCGCGAGGACCTGCGCGCGGTCCCGGAGGTCTCCGACGGGACGCTGCTCGACACCCTGCAGAAGGTCCGCGGCAGCCTGGTCCTCGCCGGACCGGTCGTCTCGCTGCCCGACCTGGCCCTGCCGCCGGGCCTCACCGCGCGGGCCGCGGCCGTGCCCGAGTGCCGTGTGCTCGGCTTCGGGACGCCGAGCTGACCCGGCCGGCCGGCGACCCCTGCTCCTCGCGCAGCGCTGAGCCGGTCGTGACCGAGGGATTCCCGACGGGGGCGGCCGCACGTCGCCGTGCTCGGGATCGTCCTGGTCGTCCAGAACGTGGAGGGCGACGTCCTCCACCTGCGCGAGGACGAGCCGCGGGACCCCGACCGCCGTCGCCGGTGCCTGGGGCCGGATTCGTCAGCCGATCGTCAGCGACATTCGCGGCTCGGTGCGGCGTCGCAGGGCATCCTTCATGAGTGACCGGTGAATCCATCGGATCCACGGGACTCCGCCCTGGACCGGCCTTGGGTCGCCGGTGTCGATGTCGGGGTATCCCGAAGATGAGTTCCCACGCCGGCAGGTTCGCGAGCGCGGCATTTCGCGCGAGCACTTCGCGGGAAGGAGAGCGCGATGTCCGAGTCGTTGAGAGCCGTGGCCATCGCGACGGCGGCCGCGGTGGCGTTTCTGGTGATCGTGATCGGACTCGCCGCAGCGGTCGAGGTCCAGGAACCCGACAGGGGACTGCTCGTCGCCGGCGTACTGGTCTTCCTCGGCACAGTGGTTCCGTTGCTGGTGGGCGGCCAGAGACGCCGCCGGCGGCGTCTCGGTTCCTGACCCGCGGGCACCACTGTCGAATCGGCGATTCCTGTGAGGATTCTCCTGTGAGGCGGCGTCGTGCCGTTTCCTCCAGTGCTCCGAACAGAGTTGATCGACGGGTGTCGTCATCCCTCCGCCAGGTCGGGATGGTCGTCACCGTGACAGCGTTGGAGAATGTGGATTTGGGCTCTGGTCGTCGCGACCTACATCCTGATGGCCGTGTGGCTGATCGGGATGTGGCGGCTCCGCAGGACGGACATGAAGCGCCCTACGCGTGACCGGGACCTGTCACTGTCGGTGGGAGCCGGCGTCCAGTCCGTGATCGGTGCCGCCACCGCGATCGCCGTGCTGCTCTGACCCAGGCAAGTCCGGCGTCAGCACCGCCGGCCGGCGAGGGCGCCCTCGCCGCCGGCGCGTGCCGGGCCCTCCTCCTACGTGGTGCTCTTCCCGCTCTCGGGCTCACGGTCGGCGACCTGCTGGGACAGCGAGACGTCCGACTGCGACGCCGGTGACTCCTCCGGGATGTCGGAGTTGTGGGCCGTGCCGCCGTGCTGGTCCTTGCCCGTGGTGTCGGCGTCCTTATCGGTGGACTCCCCGGTGTTGCTCTCGCTCATGGTCGTGCTCCCGTCCTCGGCATCAGCCGCGGTGCTTGTCGTCGTCGTCGCTGGCGTCGCCGCTGTCCTTCGTGCTGCCCTCTCGCCGACGTGGTCACCACGTCCACCCGCGGGGGGCGACGTCGGCGTCCACGGGCCCGCCGGCCATCGCTGCCGTCGGTTTTCGGGAGGGATCGAGAAGCGCACACCTCTCCGCAGGTCGCGAGCCGATCCACGTCGGGACGGCGGGGTGCGCGCGCCCTACGGGGCCTGCCGCCCACGGACACCCCGCGAGCGCGTCAGCCGCTCGGATCAGGCCGGTTCGGGCTCGGGCCGCGTGGTGGTCCGCCGCGCGTGAGTGGAGAACACCCAGAGTCGAAGGACGACGAACCGAACCCCACCGACCGCGCCGGTCACCGCGCCGATGAGCAGCAGCTGCGCCCACCAGGCATCGCTCACCACGGGTTCGAGCACCGCCAGGGCGGTGGCGGTGGCGATCAGGCCGGCAGCCGCCAGCCCGCCGCCCTCCCACTGCGCCGTCCACCAGCCGATCCGTTCCCCGGCGTGGAAGGTGAGCCGCCGGTGCAGCTCATTGGCGAGGACGGACGAGAGGACGGCGCCGGTCAGGTTGGCCAGCTGGATGCCGAGCGGGCGCAGCAGCAGGAACACACTGAAGTAGAGCAGCGAACTGATCACGCCCACCGTGACGAAGCGGACGAGCTGAGCTGCCGGGTCGTCGCCGTGGAGCCGGGCCCGGGTGCCGCACAACGCCACCTGCCAGGGCCGCGACCCCTTCGAGCACAGCCGGCACGACCTTGCGACGGACACGCACCCACGGTACGTCGGGGCCACAGCCGCTCTCATGAGATCCACCGCCGAGGAGCGGGTGTGCCGGTCAGGCCCCGCCCGCGTCGAGTCGCGCACGGACCGCGCCCAGGCGGGCGGCCAGCTCGGTCTCGTCGATGACGTTCCGGGCGACCAGCGAGTGCGCCAGGGCGACGAGCTGGTTCTCCGGGTGGGGCAGCGAGGTGTACACCTCGCGGGTGATGCGGTCCTCGTCGTCGCGACGGGTGAGCAGGGGCAGCGCCGCCCCCTCCTCGTCGAGCGCGTCGCACATCGCGTCGAGGCTCGATTTCCAGGGCGGCACCGCATGGGTGACGCCGTACTGCGCGGCCATCCGTTCCCAGATCTGTTCGTGCTCGACGATGTGTTCCAGCGTCCGGACCCGGACGGTGGCGATGTCGTGGTCGGTCGTCATGTCGTGTTCCCGTGGACTAGTCGCTCGTCACCGGACGGATCGCGGCGTGCACCGGGCGGGCCGCGTTCGAGGTCACTCCTGGCTTGGGCAGGGCGACACCGATCAGGCAGTCGCGGGTCACGATCTCCGCGAGCTGCTCCTCGCTCCACCCCTCAGTCCCGTCCGGCCGGACCGGGAGCACCATGAATCTGTGCTTCGAGTTGGAGTCCTCGACGCGGACCTCGACGTCCTCGGGGAGATAGAGACCGAACTCCGCGAGGACCTGGCGCGGCCACCGCACGATGCGGCGACGGTAGTTCGGCGTCCGGTACCACTCCGGCGACATGCCCAGGATCGGGCGGGGATAGCAGGAGCACAGGGTGCAGACGATCACGTGGTGGAGCGTCGGGGTGTTCTCGAGCACCTCGAACGCGGTGAAATCACTGGGCGTGCCGAATCCGGTCGGGTGGAGCCAGTCGATGCCCATGTCGCGGGAGGCGGCGACGGCATCGTCGAGCGCCAGCCGTCTGAACTCCGGATCGAGCCAGGCCTTGGCGACGAATCGGGACCCGGCGGCCGGCCCGAGCTGCTCCACGTGCTCGGTGTAGCGCCGGTGGTCCTCGGCGGTGAACAGGCCCTTCTCGATGGCGAGCTCCCGCAGAGCGATCTCCAGCACCTCGAAGTCGGTGACCTCCTCGACCATCGGTGCCGTGCCGGCGTGCTGGTGCGTGTCGTGCCCCGAACCGTCCAGGTCCGTCTCCGCCATCCCCGTCTCCCTCCTCGTCCCCGCGGCTCGTGCTGGGGCTAGACCGCCGGTCGGAGCCACCGCTCCGAGATCTCCGCCTGGAGCGTGTCGTTCGGAGGGCCCGTGTACGCCGTCCACAGGTCAGCCATCCGGAAGCGCACGATGTAGAACCACTCCGACTTCTGGTCCTCCCGGTCGAACGCCTCGTCCTCCGGCGCCAGGCTCTCGTAGGAGACCTTGGCGACCGTTCCGCTCGCGCCCCTCAGGTATTCCTGGGTGCGCGTGTAGAAGATCGTGGGTAGTTCGCGCACGAGCACCGCATCACCGACCGCGAACCCGGGCGTGCCCGCCGTGTCGGCGAAGCACTGCGGATCGCCCTTGCCGATCGCGTCCACATGATGGTGGTTGCGGCCGACCGCCTCGGTGTTCCCGGTCGTCCGCGGTGCGGCATCGAGGGGACCGCTGATGCCGCCGGCGTAACGATCGCGGACCTCGCCCACCCGCTCGATCAGCTCGCCGAGGGTGATGTGCCGCTTGTCGACCAGGCACCGGGCGATCGCCCACAGCCAGCGGCCGTAATAGGGCAGGCCCAGATAGTTCGTCCGTCCGAGGTCGACGTTGCCGATCCTCCGGCGTTCCTCCGAGGTCCAGATGCCCCGCCAGCCCAGGACCTCACAGGTGACGAAGGTGTTGAGCTCCCACTGCTCCTCCTCCTTGTCCTCGAACAAGGCCGGGGGGTCCGGCTCACCGCCGACGTCGTGGGGCGTCTTCATGAAGGCCCGGAACGTTCCGCGATCGACCTGATCCGGATACGCCCAGTCCTGGACGCGGTGGAACGCCACACGCAGCTGGCTCGAGAGTTCGCCCAGGACAGAATTGCCCACGACTGCCACCCCGCTGAAAGGCCTATTCACTGCTCTGAACGGAGGATGAGCCTATCGCCGATCACCTCGCCCGGGAAGGGCGCTCCCGGCGCTCAGCGCCCCCGGTCGGGCCGGTCGCCGACCCGCCCGCCGGACGGGGGGCTGCGTCGTCAGGGAGTCGCCAGCATGCCGCCGTCGCAGCGCAGCACCGTGCCCGTGATGTACCCGGCCGGGGCGCTGCAGAGGAACGCGGCGGCCGCGCCGAACTCGGCGGGGTCCCCGTACCGCCCCACCGGGATGGTGCCGCGGACCTCCGCCTCGACCGCCTCGCGTGAGCGGCCGGTGCGTTCCGCGGCCGCCGAGTCGACCTGTTCAGCCCGGGCCGTCGCGATGCGCCCGGGCAGCAGCGAGTTGACGGTGACCCCGGACGCCGCCACCTCGGTCGCGAGGGTCTTGAGGTAGCCGGCGAGCGCCGCGCGCCCCAGGTTCGACAGCGCGAGCCCGGGGATCGGGGCCTGCACACTGCTGGAGCTGATGCTCAGGATGCGACCCCACCCTCGGTCGATCATCCCGGGCAGCGCCCGCTCCAGCAGGACCTGGTGCGGGGCGACGAGGGTCGCGATCGCCGTCCGGATGCCGTCCGGACCGACGTCCCGAGCGGAGCCGGGGGTCGGGCCCGGGCCGTTGAGCACCACGATGTCGGGCTCGCCGACCTGCTCGACCGCAGCCGCGTACAGCCGCTCCGCGCCGCCCTCCTCGACCAGGTCCACCGCGATCCCCACCGCACCGGTCAGCCCCGCCGCAGCGTCGCGGACGCGCTCGTCGGACCGTCCGGTGACGACCACCGTCGCGCCGTCGTGGGCCAGGGCCGACGCCGTCGCGAGGCCGAGCCCCGAGGTGGAGGCGCAGACGAAAGCCGTCCGCCCCGCAATGCCCAGGTCCATGTCCGCTGCCTTCCCGCCGTCCGACCGTGTCGGGGTCAGTCGGCCAGGTCGAGGCGGGCGCGTCCAGACCCGCCGGGCCTCGTGCGGGGTAACGCCAGGACCCCCCACGCGGCGCGCGCTGCTCGTACCGTCGAGCGCGTGGACAACCGCACGATGCAGAACGTCATTCTCAACAACGGCGTCGAGATGCCGATCCTCGGCTTCGGCGTCTACCAGATTCCCGACGACGACACCGAGAAGGCCGTCACCGACGCCCTCGCCGCCGGGTACCGATCGATCGACACCGCGGCCGCCTACGGCAACGAGGAGGCCGTCGGCCGGGCGATCCGCGCCAGCGGCGTCCCGCGTGACGAGCTGTTCGTGACCACCAAGCTGTGGGTGCAGGACGGCCCGGCCGAGGACAACACCCGGCGGGCGTTCGACGCCTCGCTGCGGCGCCTCGGACTCGACCACGTCGACCTCTACCTGATCCACCAGCCCTACGGCGACTACTACGGCGAGTGGCGCGCGATGGAGGGCCTGTACGCCGACAGCCGGGCCCGGGCGATCGGGGTCTCGAACTTCCACGGCGACCGGCTCGTCGACCTCCTCACCCACAACGAGGTCACCCCGGCGGTCAACCAGGTCGAGACCCACCCGTTCCACGGCCGGGTCGAGGACCAGCGGCTCATGACCGAGCACGGCGTGCAGATCGAGTCGTGGGGCCCGTTCGCCGAGGGCAGGAACAACCTGTTCGGCGACCCGACCCTCTCGTCCGTCGCCGAGGCGCACGGGAAGTCGGTGGCCCAGGTCGTGCTGCGCTGGCTGATCCAGCGCGGCGTCGTCGTCATCCCCAAGTCGGTGCGTCCCGAGCGGATCGCCGAGAACCTCGACGTGTTCGACGTCGAACTCACCGACGACGAGATGGCCCGCATCGCCGGCCTGGACGCCGGCGAGTCGCTGTTCTTCGACCACCGCGACCCCGTCATGGCCGCCCGACTCGGCGGCGTCCGGGTCGACTGACCCGCTCCGCCACCCACCCCGGACCCGGCAACCCGACCCGACAACCTGAGGACCACACCGTGAAGACCGCGAAGCTGGGCGACCTCGAGGTCAGCCGCATCGGCCTGGGAGCCATGGGGATGTCCCACGGCTACACCGGTGCCGGCAGCGACGACGACGAGTCGATCCGCACCATCCACCGCGCCCTCGACCTGGGTGTCACGTTGATCGACACCGCCGAGGTCTACGGCCCGTACGTCAACGAGGAGCTGGTCGGCCGCGCGATCGAGGGCCGGCGCGACGAGGTCGTGCTGGCCACCAAGTTCGGCCTGATCTCCCACACCGGGGGACAGGGCGCCGACTCGAGCCCGGACAACGTCCGTGCGGCGGTCGAGGGGTCGCTGCGCCGGCTGGGCGTCGACCACATCGACCTCTACTACCAGCACCGCGTCGACCCGGGCACGCCGATCGAGGAGACCGTCGGCGCCGTCGCCGAGCTCGTCCGGGCCGGCAAGGTCCGCCACATCGGCCTGTCGGAGGCGTGGACCGACACGATCCGCCGCGCCCACGCGACCCACCCGATCACGGCGCTGCAGTCGGAGTACTCGCTGTTCACCCGCGACCAGGAGGAGATCCTGCCGCTGCTGCGCGAGCTCGGGATCGGTCTCGTGCCCTACTCGCCGCTGGGACGCGGGTTCCTCACCGGGCAGATCCGCTCGATCGAGGACTTCGCCGACGACGACTTCCGCAAGGACAACCCGCGGTTCGTCGGGGAGGCCTTCCGGCGCAACCTGGCCCTCGCCGACGAGGTCCAGGCCGTCGCCACCGAGGCCGGCGCCACCCCCGCGCAGGTCGCCCTCGCCTGGCTGCTGAGCCGGGGCACCGACGTCGCCCCGATCCCGGGCACGAAGCGGGTCGGCCGGGTCGAGGAGAACGCCGCGGCCGACGGCGTCGAGCTCACCGACGAGCAGCTGCGCCGCCTCGACGCGCTGCCCCCGGCCGAGGGCGAGCACCACACCGAGGAGCAGATGCGCCTCATCGAGCGCTGAGGAGCGCACGACGGGGCCCGGCGCTCGTCGCCCGAACGGGCCCCGTCGGTAACCCTCAGGGCTCCGGCGACGACACAGTGACGATCGCGTTCGCCCCCGGACCCCGGGTCGACGCGCTGGAGGGGCAGTCGGTCGACTGCCCCCGGGCGCAGACTCGAGGGGGGCCGATGGCGATCAGCCTCGCCGTGACGCCGACCGGACTCCGGATGCAGCTCACCGGGGTCGACCGGATGGCCGCCTGCTCCCGTGGGCTCGAGGTGTCGTTCGAGCGGATCGTCGGCTCGCGGGTGATGACCAGGGGCGAGGCGATCGCCTCGAGCCCCCACGTGCCCTGTCCGGGCTCCTGGTGGCCCGGTCGGCTCCGTGCGGGTGCCTGGGGGATCGGTGAACGGCGCCAGCTGTGGGGCGTGCGCCGGAGCCCTCGCGTCATCGTCGTCTACCTGTCGGGGCGTCCGTTCCACCGCCTCGTCGTGGACGTCGAGGAGCCCGAGGGAACCCACCGCGCGGTCGAGACCGCACTCCTGCACAGCAAGAAGACCCGGGACCGGCGGTCGCTGCGCGGGCTCCTGTCCGGACCGGGCACGGAGGGGGACGGTCGTTCCTCCGCGGCACCCTGATCTCCCCGGCGGAACCCATACTCGTCACACCGACGGGAGAGAGAGGATCGGGCATGCAGCTCGACGGCATCGCTGCGCTCGTCACCGGAGCGGCCTCCGGCCTGGGGGCCGCCACGGCGGCCGCTCTCGCCGCGGGCGGGGCCACGGTGTACGGGCTGGACCTCGAACAGGCCGTCGCCGACGCGGCCCCGGCCTCCGGTGACGTGCGCCTGGTCGCGGCCGACGTCACCGAGGGGGAGCAGGTCCGGGCCGCCGTCACGTGCATCCAGGAGGACGGCGGCGAGCTGCGGCTCGCCGTCAACTGCGCCGGCATCGCCCCGTCCGCCCGAGTGCTGTCCCGCCGCGGGCCGCACGACCTGGATCTCTTCCACACGGTCCTGAAGGTCAACCTGCTCGGCACGTTCAACGTGATGCGCCTGGCGGCCGAGGCCATGGCCGCCCTGCCGCCGGACGCCCAGGGCCAACGGGGTGTCGTGGTGAACACCGCGTCGATCGCCGCCTACGAGGCGCAGGTCGGCCAGGTCGCGTACGCCGCGTCCAAGGCCGGCGTCGCCGGGATGACCGTCACCGCCGCCCGCGACCTCGCGCAGTACGGCATCCGCGTCATGACGATCGCTCCGGGCATCGTCGACACCCCGATGATGGCCGGTTTCAGCGACGAGGTCCGCGCCGGACTCGGGGAGAGCGTGCCCTTCCCGCAGCGCATCGCCGCCCCCGAGGAGTACGCCCGGCTGGTGGCGATGATCGTCGCCAACGACTACCTCAACGGGGACGTGATCCGGATGGACGGCGCTCTGCGGATGGGCCCGCGCTGACGGATCGATTCGATCCGTGCACAGATGTTGACATGTCCTGGTCGGGCCGGGTTGGGTCGGGGGTGGTCGCACGCCCCGTCGTTCTCGAGGAGAAACCATGACCTCTGGTGTCGCCGCTGCGAAGGGCCGGGCGACGGCCGTGGCCGTGCCGGCCTCCGAGACGCTGCCGTGGCTGGTCAGCGCGGTGGTGGTCGGGCTGGTGCTCTACTACTTGATCGGCATCGACCAGGGCGCGACGTCGCTCTTCGGCGACAGCTCGGTGATCCACGAGCTGGTGCACGACGCCCGCCACTTCCTCGGGTTCCCCTGCCACTGAGGGACGCCGGGACACCCGACCTGACTCCGGGTCTCAGGTGGCCAGGTAGAGGGCGATGATCGCCGGCGGCGCGATGACGTCGAACCAGAAGATGAACCCGGCGTTCCCCGGCGCCATGTTGTGCTCGCGGACCATCTCCCGGACGTGCCCGAGCGCCGCCCCGAAGTAGAAGATCGAGAAGGCGATGACGACCGCGAGCGCGAAGTCGCGGTCGAAGGACGGGGAGAGCACGCCCAGGACGCCGATCCCCAGGTTGGCCAGGCCGACCTCGAACTGGAACGGGCTGCCCTTCGGCCACCCGATGGAGTCCGCGACGGGACCGGGCATGACGATGTGGCCCGAGCCGCAGATGATCGCGTTCACGCCGACCACCCAGACGAGGGCGTTGGCGAACGTCGCCGGCAGGAACCCGTCGGTGCCGGACTGCGCGTACTGCACGATCTCGGCGACGACGAAGCCGATGATGCCGACGTAGGTCGTCAGGCCCATGAGCCGCAGGACCCAGGACGGCGGGCCGTCGTCGGGCGTGGTGGCCGGGCCGGTGGCGCGCTGCTCGGTGGTCACCGGGACATCGTCGACCGCGGTACCCGTGGCATCCACACCTGCGACATCTCGATCAAAGAACGACGTCCGCGCAGGTCAGAGGTGCTGTCTGTGGGTGACGGCGGCACCGCGCAGGGTCGCCGGCGCGGGCACGTGCCCGGCGTCACCCCGGTGTCGCGTGAGGATCGTCGTTCGGTCGTGTCCAACCAAATGAGTTGAACGGGAAGCGCCGCCGACCGGGCGGCACCGTCTCCACTCGCGGAAGGACTTGAGCCATGAGCACCCCGACCACGACGTCCACGACGTCCACGACGCCCACCCCCCCGCGCACTCCGCCGTGCCGGCCACCGCCGGCTCGCGGCTCGAGAGCGCGCAGGGCAAGACCACGATCTCCGACGCCGTGGTCGCCAAGGTCGCCGGGATCGCGGCGCGCGAGGTCCCGGGCGTCTACGGCTTCGGCGGCGGCGCGGCCCGCGCCTTCGGCGCGATCACCGAGCGCATCCCGGGCGGGCGGGCCTCGAACACCCAGGGCGTCTCGGTCGAGGTCGGCGAGCGCCAGGCCGCCGTCGACCTGACGATCGTCGTCGAGTACGGCGTCGCGATCGCCGACCTCGCGCGGGCGATCCGCCGCAACGTCATCGGCGCGATCGAGCAGATGACCGGGCTCGAGGTCGTCGAGGTCAACATCAACGTCGTCGACCTGAACGTCCCGTCGGACGACGACGACCAGGACCAGGACCAGGCCCCGGCGCGGCCCAGCAACCGGGTCCAGTGACCCGTCCCCCGACCGGGCAGGCGTTCGACACCGATGCGCTCGCCGAGCCGGTGGCCGCCGCGGTGCTCGCCTGCCCGGCGGTCGCCCGACTCTCGGGCGGACCCTTCGGCACCGTCGGGACCTACCTGCCCGGGTCGCCGGGTGACCGGCGTCCAGATCACCGCCAGCGGGATCACGGTCCGGCTCGTCGCCCGTCCGGTCGCGCTGCGCACCCTGGAGACCCAGGTCCGCGCCGCGGTGACCGCGCTCGTCCCGGGCCTGCCGATCCACATCGGCCTCGACGATCTCGACGTCGAGCCGGGCTGAACCCCCGGCCGCCGGCCGATCGGCGACGTCGTCGCCGTCGTCCCATCGTCTGACCGGCTGGCCGGGCCGGACCGGCCCCCCGCACACCTCTCTCCTGGAGTTGATCGACATGCGCGTGTCCAACACCGTGCTCGGCCTGGTCGTGGGCCTCGTGCTCGGCCTCGCCGGCGCCTTCGGCGGTTTCGGTGCCTTCCTCCTGGTCCTCGTGCTCGGCGTGGTGGGCCTGCTCGTCGGCCGCGACCTCGACGGACAGCTCGACCTCGACGGCCTCACCGGCCGCGGTCGTTCCGGTGACCGTCCGAGCACCCGGCTCTGAGCCCGCCGTGACCAGCCTCGACAGCACCACCGGGTGGCCGGCACCGGACGACAGCCCGACCGGGCAGCTCTCGCTCGACACCGCGGGGGAGCGCGGCTCGCTCTCGATCGACGACACCGTGGTCGAGAAGGTCGCGGCGGCCGCCGCCGGCGAGATCGACGGTGTCGGCGGTGCCGCCCGCCGCGTGCTGGGCGTGCCCACCGGCAGCGACGACGGCGACGGGCGCCCCCGGGTCTCTGCGCGGGTCACCGGACGGACCGCCGCGCTCGACGTGCGGCTCACCGTCGACTACCCGGCCTCGGTCCGTGCCACCACCGAGGCCGTCCGGTCCCACCTCCGCGACCGGGTCCACGCCCTCGCCGACCTCACCGTCTCCCGCGTCGACGTCTCCGTCGCCGCCCTCACCAGCACCACGACCGCCACCCGGAGGGTGATCGCATGATCCGCCGCCCCCGGCGCAGCACGCCGGCGACGATCGTCGCCACGGTGCTGCTCGCCCTCTGCGCCCTGGTCGCCGTCGCCGTCGTCCAGTCCCTGCTCGGGCAGACCCCGATCCTGGGTCTCGACCAGCTGCTCGCGGTCACCTCGGGGCAGCGGTGGAACAGCGCCGCCACGGTCGCGGTGGCGATCGTGCTGGCGGTGCTCGGCCTCGTCCTGCTGATCGCCGCGCTCCGGCCTGGCAAGCCCACCGTCGTCCCGCTGGCCCGCATGGAGTACCCGGACGGACGCCCCGGCGCCGACGCCGGCGTGCGCCGCGCGACCCTGGCCAAGGACCTCGCCACCACGGCGGGCGCGGTGGCCGGGGTCACCGCGGCCGACGTCTCCGCCCGCCGCAGCCGGATCACCGCCACCGTGCGGGTCGCCGCCGCCGACCCCGCCGCCGTCGACCCCGCCGCCGTTCCCGGGCAGGTCCGCGAGCGCCTCGAGGCCCGCGTCGCCGCGATCGGTCCGTCTCCGCGACCGAAGGTACGGGTCCGGGCCCGTGCCGACGCGAACGCCTGACCGCTTACCCCTGACACCCCGGCGTCCCGCCCGACCGAGAGAAGGCCGCTCATGGCCAGCCCGAACCGGCCCGCCCGGCTCAACCGCACCCTGTTGCTCCTCGTCGCGATCGTCCTGCTCGCGGCGGCCGCCTTCACCCTGCTCTCCGCGTCAGGGGTCCTGGGCCTGGTGGCCGCCGATGAGGCGCTGACCCCGGAGAGCCTCTCGCCGCCCACCTGGGTCGCGTACGTGACCGTCGTCGTCGCCGTGGTCGTCGGGCTGCTGGCCCTGCGCTGGTTGCTCGCCCAGACCCAGCGGCGGGCCCGGACCGGCACGTGGCGTCTCGAGGACGACCCGGCGACCGGGACCACCCGTCTCGACGCCCAGGCCGCAGCCGGCCCGCTGGTCGACGAGGTCGAGACCTACCCCGGGGTGCACCGCGCGTCGGCCCGGCTCGCCGGGACCGCGACGCGCCCGACGCTGTACCTCACGGTGGGCACCGAGGACGCCGCCGACGTCACCGACCTGCGCCGGCGCATCGACACCGAGGCCGTGCCGCGGCTGTGCCGGGCCCTCGACCTCGCCCACCTGCCCGTCGAGCTGCTGATCCGGCTCGACGACGCCCGCAGCGCCCGGCTGTCCTGACCCGGGCCGGCGATCCTCACCCGAGCGTCGCCGGTTCGTCATCCCCCGACACCACCCTGGAGCAGGCCCGGTCCGTCCGAGCGCTCCACCCACATGCACCAGGTGATCCCCCATGTCCGACCGCCACGTGGTGCCCGCCGAGGACGGCTGGCACGTCGAGAAGGACCACGCGCAGCGTGCCAGCGCGAAGACCCCGACCCAGGCCGAGGCGACCGCCCGTGCCGTGGAGATCGTCGCCAAGGACGGCGGGGGACAGGTGATCGTGCACGGCAACGACGGCCAGGTCCGCGAGAACCGCACGGTCGCCGCCGGTGACCCGCAGACCACCCGCACTGCGGTCGGAGTGGCCACCGACGCTGCCGTCGAGGGCGCCCAGGTCACCGGGCGCGCGGCGCGCGACGAGCTCGCCGCGACCGGGGAGGCTCTCGCCGACGAGGCGGACGCCGCGGCGACGAAGGCCGCCGGCCGCACCCGTGCCGGCGTCGAGCACGCGGCCGCCACCGCGGACGCCGCCACCGACGGCATCGGCGAGCAGGCCGCCGCCGTGGTCGACGGCGACGAGTCCGCCCGCGCCGCGGCACGCGACGCCGCGGCCATCGCCGGGACCGCCGGCGACCAGATCGCCGACCAGGCCGAGCGCACCGCCCGGCAGGTCCGCGACGAGACCTCCTCCGCGGCCGATCGCGCCGGGGACCAGGTCGCGGCCACCGTCACCCGCGGCGAGCGCGCCGCGCGCAAGCAGGCCGACCGCGCCGCCGTCGCCGGCGCCGGGATCGGGGACGAGCTCGACACCGCCTCCGACCACACCGGGCGGCGCATCCATGCCGCCACGGAGTCCCTGGCCGACCCGCTCGACCGGCTCACCGACCAGGTCCTCGCCCGACTCGGGGCGCTCTCGCACACCCTCAACCCCGTGCGGGTCACCGGCCGCGGTGTCGGCGCCACCGTCGCCGGCGGGCTCTACCTGGCCTCGCTGGTGAGCGCCCGCGGCACCCGCGCGGCCCAGCGCGGCGTGCACCGCGCCACCGACCAGGACGCGACGGACTAGGGCGCTCGACGACCTAGGTCGCTGGGACGGCCTTCGACTGCTCGACGGCCAGCTTGTCGACGAGGTCGTTCATCTCGTCGCCCGAGTGGCCCTTGGTCCAGCGGAAGGAGACGTCGCCCCGGTCGTTCACCAGCGTGATCAGGGGCTCCCACAGGTCCCGGCTCACCACCGGCTTCTTGGCGCTGGTGACCCAGCCCCGCGCCTGCCAGCCCTTCCACCAGCCGTCGCGGAAGCAGTTCACGACGTAGGTGGAGTCGCTGACGACGACGAGCGGGCCGTCCAGGGCACGCACGGCCTCGAGGGCGGCCCGGATCTCCATGCGCTGGTTGGTGGTCGCGGGCTCGCCGCCGCTGTCCTGACGGCCGTCGCGGGTGGCCCACGCCCAGCCGCCGGGGCCGGGGTTGCCGGAGCACGCCCCGTCCGTCCACACCTCGAGCGCGCCCTCGGGGGCCGGCATGTCGGGCCGCGTCGGCTTCGTGGGTTTCTTCGCCGCACCCTTCGGCGCACCGGCCTTCGCCGGCGTGGCCTCCGCACACGCCGTGTGGGCCCAGCGCTCGCCCGAGCGCGCGATCTCCTCGCCGGGGCTCACGGGCGAGCCACAGACGCCGCAGGTGGTCGCGTACTTCGCGGTCATCGGCACGGCGACCACCTTAGGCGGGGACCGAGAGCGCCTCCGTCAGCATCGCCACGAGCGCGGCGTGCTGCGCGTCGGTCGACGATCCGACCTCCTCGTCGGAGCCGTCGAGGGCGACGGCCGCGAGGCCCGCCTTGTCGTCGATCAGCGCCGCGATCCGGGCGTCGATCGTCTGCGCGGCGAGGATGCGCCAGGCGGTGACCGGCTGCGACTGACCGATGCGGTGGCTGCGGTCGATCGCCTGGGTCTGCTCCGCGGCGGTCCACGGCAGCTCCGCCAGCACGACGTTGGAGGCGACCTGGAGGTTGATGCCGACGCCGGCCGCGGTCAGCGAGCAGACCACGACGGCGACGTCCGGGTCCTCCACGAAGGCGTCGATGTTGCGCTGCCGCACGCTGGGGGTCTGGTCGCCGCGGATCGACGAGTACCGGACGCCCTGCTTGGCGAACGTCTCCTCGGCGGCGTCCATCACGTCGACGTGCTTGGCGAAGAAGACCACCTTGCCGGCGCTGCGCGCGAGCTGGGCGGCGTAGTCGGCGGCGAGGGCGGCCTTCGCCTGCCCGATGCGCCGCATCATGCTGAAGACGTTGTCGCCGGACGACGAGCCGGCCGCGTCCTTCTGCTCCCACGTGGCGACGCGGCGCACGAGGTCGTGGTCGATCTCGTCGGTGGTCGCGGCACCGCGCGCCGCGAGGGCGTCGGTGTAGCGCTTCACCATGCGAGCGGCGAGGTCGCGCTCGGCGGCGCGGATCGACCGGCCGGTCGGCCCGTCCAGCTCGACGGGCAGGTCGGCGATGCGGCGCGGCGGGATGTCGGCCGCGACGTCGACCTTGCGACGACGGACGATGCCGAGGTCCACGACGCTCTCGCGCGCCGAGGCGGAGAACCCGGGATCGGCAGGCGTCAGGCCGGTGGTGGTCAGGGCGTCCATCAGGTCGGCGAGCGGCTTCTTCTCGTCGATCCAGCCGAGGAACTCCCAGATGGCGAGGAAGTCCTCGATGTCGTTGATCAGCGGCGTGCCGGTGAGGGCCATCAGCAGCGGGCGCCCGGTGAAGGCCCGGATGCGCTCGGAGAGTCCGAGCACGTGCTGCGAGCGCTGCGAGGTCTTGTTCTTGATGAAGTGCGCCTCGTCGACGACCATCCCGCGGAACCCGAACTCCCGCAGCCAGCCGACGTGCCGGTCGAGCACCTCGTAGTTGACCACCACGATGTCGGCGAAGCCGTCGACGGAGTCGCCGTTGCCCTGGATCGCGGTGGCCTTGCGGCGGGGGGACCACAGGCCGGCCTCGCGCACCCAGTTCGTCTTGACGACGTTCGGCACGACGACGAGCAGTGGATAGGCCTTCGCCGCCTCGGCGGCGAGCAGCGCCTCGGCCGTCTTGCCCAGCCCGGGCTCGTCGGCGAGCAGGAAGGTGCGGTGACCCTCCGCGGCCGCGGCGACCAGCCGGGCCTGGTGCGGCATGAGCTCGCGGCCGCCGGCCGCCTTGCGGGAGCCGGGCTCGGGCAGGGGCATGCAGACCGAGGAGCCGTCGCCTGCGCGCTCGAAGGACCGCAGCAGCGGGTCGAGCAGCTCCCAGCCGCTCAGCGGCGTGGGCCGCGGTGCGGCCGGCCGCGCGGCCGAGAAGTCGGGGGCGAGGAACGGGTTCGCCATCTGCCGCGAGACCACCGACTGCGGCACCACGGCGGGCTTGGTGGGCGCGGCGGTCGGCTCCTCGACGGGCTCCGGGGCCTCCTCGGCCTCGGTCTCGATGCCGGCCTTGCGCAGCATGTCGCGCTTGAGCGACCGGGCGTCGTCGGTGACGACGGCGTCCTCGGACAGCAGGGCCAGGAGCGCCGGGTGGCGGACGGCGGTCTTCGCCAGGGTGGTCGCGATGTCGTCGAGACGCTTGAGCTTCTCGGTGCGTCGTGAGTCCCCGATGGTCTCGTCCGCGCGGACGCGGGCGCGCTCCTCGCGCAGCACCAGGGCGACGGCCTGGAACTTCGTGCGTGTGGACGTCGTGACCCGGCCGCCGCGCAGGGCGGTCCGGACGTCCTCGACGGCGTGCGCGAGCACGGACATGACGTCCTCGCGCCTGCGTCCTCGCCGCCGCTGCCCGGGGGCGGTGTTGCGCCCACCGGACTGTGGTTGGCCTCGTCGAGCCATGTACCTCCTCCGGAACGCCCGGCAGGGGACTGCCGGGCATCGTGCTGCGGGTGGTGTGTCGCAGTGGGAACCGGGACGGTTCCTCTGCGATTCCCACTGGGCCGCGGGTCCGCGTCGCCGCGGCACCGCGGGGTCCGCGTCACCGGTCGAGGGTGACGGCATCCACCGCGCTCGCCGACCGCGCCGCAATGACGAGCACGACGGGCCGGGGTCGATCTCTATCATACCGCCCGGCGATCGGTGGGACACGCGCCGGAGGGTGATCGATCATCCGCCGGACGACGGACCCTCCTCGCGCTGCTCCCTGGCCTTCCGGTTCTGGGTCGCTCCCGCGCGGTAGGCCACGAACACGGCGATCGCGATGGTGATCCAGAGGGCGTAGCGGTCGACGGCGAGCACGACGTCGACGGCGTACTGACCCAGCGCGTACCCGAGGCCCGCCACCAGGCCGGCGACCAGGGCGGCGCCGACGGCGTTGGCCAGCAGGAACGTGAGCAGCCGCATCCCGGCCAGCCCGGCGAGCAGGTGCACGAGCAGGGACGGGACGCCGGGCAGGGCCGACGCGACCACGAGCAGGGGCATGATCCATGTGGGCCAGGACCGGACGCGCGCGACGAAGCGCTGCGCCCGCTCGCTGGGCACGAAGAATCGGACGCCCTTCGCGCCCCAGCGCCGGCCTGCCCACCAGAACAACCAATCGAACTTGATCATTCCGATGACGCCCGCGCCGACCACCAGCCAGAGCGCGGTGTCGCCCACCCGGGCGAACGCCGCGCCCGCGCCGATGGCCGAGAGGCTGCCGGTGGCGAGGCTGAGCAGGACCGGGTGCGAGGCGAGGAGGAACGGGCGGAACGGGAGCGAGGCGAGCCCGAAGACGATGACCGCGACCGTCGCCCCGATCAGCACCTTGTCGGCGCGGGCCATGGGGCTGTCCCACGGGCGCATGTCGCGCCACTGCTGCTTGGCGGCCTCGATCTCCTCGGGGCTGTACTCCCGGCCGCCCCAGCGCCGGCGCGCGGGCGCCGACGTCGCGGTGCCCTCGGTGCCGGTGGTGGCGCCCTCGGTGCTGCCCTCCGTGGCGCCCTCGGCGGTTGCCCCGTCGGAGCCCGATCCGTCGGAGCCGTATCCCTCCGCGGCCGACATCGTCGCGCTCCTCCCGTTCCGGGCGTGCGTCCCCGGCGGGCCGGGAGGGACGTGCACGCTGGCGATCTCCACTATGCCGACGGCGCGTCGCCCCGGTCCACCGGGGACCCGGTCAGACCGGCAGGACCCGGCGGAACGCCGGGACGGCGACCACCGCGCACACGACGTGCATGACCATGAGCCCGACGACCAGGAGAAGGGACAGCCCGTACCGGAGCAGCAGCAGGTCCGGGATGAAGCTCAGCACGACGACCAGGGGCACCAGCCAGCGCAGCACTGCGGCCGGCCGGCGCGCGACGCGGCGGACCACCGCCCAGCCCGCGGCCCCGATCAGGACCCCGATCACGCTGTAGGCGATGGCGGTCGTGGGGTTGTACCCGGTGCCCTCGATCACGCCGATCAGGAGCCCGATGAGCGTGTTGACGACCGCGGCGACGACGGCCGCGAGCACGATCGCCAGCGCGATGCGCGCCGGCGGCGCGGCGGGCGGCGCGGTCTGCCGCACGGAACTGGTCACGGAGCACCCTCCCGGAGCGGTCGGTATGTCCGACTCCGTGTCAGGGTACCCTTACCTCCTCCGCCGAGCGATCATGGGCGGGCGGAGCGATCATGGTCAGCCCGGCACGGCGGTCGACTGCTCGAGCGCGGCCGGGTCGAGGCCGTCCTGCAGGCGTCGCAGCAACATCCCGAACTGCTCGGCGTCGGCGCCGAGCAGCTCCCGGAACTGGGCGCGGACCTCGGCGGTGGCCTCGTCCCACTCGGCCAGGGCCCGTCGTCCGCGCTCCGAGACGACGATGAGCACCCGGCGCCGGTCCTCGTGGTCCTGGCGGCGCAGGATGAGGTTCGCGGAGACCATGCGGTCCACGAGCTTGCTGAGCTTGGGCGCGAGGAGCATCGCGTGGTCGGCCACGACGTTCATCGGGCTGCCGCCGCGGTCGGCGAGCAGCCGCAGGATCCGCCACTGGTCGAGGCTGGAGTCGCAGCCGCGCAGGGCCTCCTCCAGCCGCCCCGTGAGGGTCCGCTCGACGAGCGAGAGGAGGCGGAGCGACTCGTCGCCGTCCGGCGAGGGCCGGTCCGCGCTGCTGGGCACCGATCGATGGTAGCGGCGACGGCGTCGTGATCGGGCAATTGCCATCGAGCAGGGGAGAACTCGTACGATCGGAGCAGCCCGGGAAGGCGGCCCGCTCGCTAGCGTCGAGCAATGGTCGACTCGACGGCTTCCCGCGGCAGAGCCGCGCGCGGTCGCGACGTCCTCGACATGGCCCTCGTGATCCCGCTGCAGGGGCCCGCCGGGATCTTCGGGCCGTCCTGCGAGAGCTGCGCCGCGCTGGCCGCGCAGGAGATCAACGCCGAGGGCGGCGTCCTCGGCCGTGAGCTGAACCTGGTCCCGGTCGACGGCGGCCGCAGCCCGGCGGAGGTCGCCACCGAGGTCGACGCGCTGGTGAGTGCAGGCGCGGTGCAGGCCGTGACCGGGTGGCACATCTCGGCCGTCCGCGAGGCGGTCGCCCCCCGCATCGGCGGCCGCGTCCCGTACGCCTACACGGCGCTCTACGAGGGCGGCGAGAACCGGCCCGGCGTGTTCCTCACCGGCGAGACGCCGGACCTCCAGCTCGGCCCGACCCTGGACTGGTTCGCCGGCACCGCGGGCGTCCGGCGCTGGATGATCGTCGGGGACGACTACGTCTGGCCGCGCCGGACCGCCACCACGGCGGCACGCTACCTGCGGCGGATCGGCGGGACGGTCTGCGACGAGGTGTTCGTGCCGCTCGGGACGACCGACTTCTCGAGCGTCGTGCACCGGGTCGAGGCCAGCGGGTGCGAGGCCGTGCTGATGCTGCTCATCGGCGACGACGCCGTCGCGTTCAACCGCGCCTTCAGCGCGTCGGGACTCGACCGCGACATCCTCCGGTTCAGCTCCCTGATCGAGGAGAACGTCCTGCTCGCCTCCGGGGCGGAGTGCACGCGCGGACTGATGACCTCCGCGGGCTACTTCGAGGACCTCGCGACGACCTCCGGGCTGGAGTTCGCCGCCACGTACTTCCGCGAGTTCGGGGACGACGCGCCGGTGCTCAACAGCCTCGGCGAGTCCTGCTACGAGGGTGTCCGGCTGCTCACCGAGCTGACGCGGCGCGCGGGCTCGACGCACGTGCCGACGATGATGTCGGTGTCCGAGGGCCTCGCGTACGAGAGCCCGCGCGGCACCGTCGAGGTCCACGACCGGCACCTGCGACAGCGGGTCTTCCTGGCGATCGCCGACGGCTTGACCTGGGACGTCGTCCAACAGCTGTGACCGTCCGAACCCGGCTCGCGACGGCCTGCGACGGTCGTTGACAGTGTCGTCGGCCCGCGGCTAGTTTCCTGGGAAATCATTTCTCACACGTGACATCTGCCACCTCGGCGGCCGGTCGCGACGAAGGGAGCCCGACGGATGCCCCTGTACGCGTACCGGTGCGGTGAGGACGGGCCCGCGGAGCTGGCGGCGCCGATGGGCGCCGCGCCGGCGACGATCTCCTGCCCGACCTGCGGCGGCGAGGCCCGGCGGATGATCACCGTTCCCCGGCTCGGCCTGGCCGACCGCACCCGGGTCGCGGCGATCGATCGCGCCGAGGCCTCGCGCACCGAACCCACGGTGGTCTCCGCGCCGCCGGCCCGGGCGTCGCGCCCGCGACCCGCCCCCCGTCTCGACCCCCGCACCGCGGCGCTGCCACGCCCCTGATCCCGTCCGCTCCCTGAACCGTCCGGCCCTCCGCCCACCGCGGCCTGCCGGAACGGCCCTGTCGTCCTGCCCTCGTCCGAAAGGGAATCCCATGCTGCTCACCCGAGTGACGCCGCCCCGTGGCTAGCGTCGGCCTGCTCTTCGTCGGCGCCGTGCTCTTCATCAACGGCGTCATGCTGCTGGGGTGGATCGACGCGAAGTCGGCCGCGCCGATGAACTTCTTCGTCGGCGGTCTGCAGATCATCACGCCGCTCTACCTGATCTTCACCGCGAACGGTGACGCCGACGTCATCCTCGCGGCGTCGGGCCTCTTCCTCTTCTCGTTCACCTACCTCTACGTGGCGGTGAACCTGACCTGGGACCTCGACGGCACCGGGCTCGGCTACTTCTGCCTGTTCGTCGCGATCACCGCCGTCGTGTTCTCCGCGCTGAACTTCTTCCGCTTCGCCGACCCGGCGTTCGGCGTGATCTGGCTGTACTGGGCGTTCCTCTGGTCCCTGTTCTTCGTGCTCCTGGGTCGCAAGCGCGACGGGATCGGGCGCTACACCGGCGCCGTGTGCGCCATCCAGGGCTGGGTGACCGCGTGGATCCCGGCGTTCCTGCTCCTCACCGGCGTCTACACGGAGATCGGCGTCCCGCTCGCGATCGGCCTCGCGATCTTCGGCGTCGTCGTGTTCCTCGCCCTGATCCCGTGGGCGCGCCGACAGCCCGCGCCCGCGGCTCCGGCCGCCCCCACCGGCGACCGCGCCGCCGTCGCCTGATCGCCCTGCGCCGCCCACCCCCCAGCTCGCCCCAGCCCGCCCCAGCAAGGAGAGTCCGATGCCCCAGAAGGTCTTCCCGCTCGACAGCACCAAGACGTTCACCGATCAGCAGATCGTCGGTCACAACCGCTGGCACCCCGACGTCCCCGCCCGGGTGCACGTCAAGCCGGGCGACTCGTTCCGGGTGGACTGCCGCGAGTGGTTCGACGGCGCGATCCACAACGACGACTCCGCCGACGACATCCTCAACGCCCCGCTCAACAACGTGCACGTGCTCTCCGGCCCGATCTCGGTCGAGGGCGCGCAGCCCGGCGACCTGCTGATCGTGGACATCCTCGACGTCGGCCCGATCCCGCAGGAGGACTCCGGTCCGCTGGCCGGACAGGGCTGGGGCTACACCGGGGTGTTCGCGAAGACGAACGGCGGCGGCTTCCTCACCGATCAGTTCCCGGACGCCTACAAGGTGATCTGGGACTTCCAGGGCGGCCAGGCGACGTCGCGCCACGTGCCGGGGGTGGCCTTCACCGGCATCGTGCACCCCGGCCTCATGGGCACGGCGCCCTCGCACGACCTGCTGAACAAGTGGAACTCCCGCGAGCAGGCCCTGATCGACACCGACCCGCAGCGGGTACCGCCGCTCGCCCTGCCGCCCCAGCCCGAGGCGGCGATCCTCGGCTCGCTCACCGGTGACGACTTCGAGCGGGCCCGCCACGAGGCGGCCAGGACCGCACCGCCGCGCGAGAACGGCGGCAACCAGGACATCAAGAACTTCACCAAGGGCAGCCGGGTCTTCTACCCGGTGTTCGTCGACGGGGCGAACCTGTCGATGGGGGACCTGCACTTCTCGCAGGGCGACGGCGAGATCACCTTCTGCGGCGCGATCGAGATGGGCGGGTTCATCGACCTGCACGTCGACCTGATCAAGGGCGGGATGTCGACGTACGGCGTCTCCGAGAACGCGATCTTCATCCCGGGCAACACCGACCCGCAGTACAGCGAGTGGATCGCCTTCTCAGGCACGTCGGTGACGCTCGAGGGCGAGCAGCGCTACCTCGACTCGCACCTCTCCTACCAGCGGGCCTGCCTGCACGCGATCGACTACCTGACCAAGTTCGGCTACTCGGCCATCCAGGCCTACATGATCCTGGGCGCCGCGCCGATCGAGGGCCGGCTGTCCGGCGTCGTCGACATCCCGAACTCGTGCTCGACGGTCTACATCCCCACCGGAATCTTCGACTTCGACGTCAAGCCCGGGAAGAACGGGCCGGCGCGGGTGGACCCGGGCATGGGAGTGCCGATGTCGAGCGCCTGAGTTCCGGCTCCCCGGGCGGCTACCCCGATCGCGATCCGCGGTCGGGGTAGCCGCGCGTCGAGCGCCCCCTGGAGCGGCCGAGCCGAGGCCGGACACCTCAGAACGGTGGCTCGTCGTCGTAGGAGCTCCGGGTCGGGATGGTCGCCGTGGGGCGGGTCTTCTGGGTGAGCTTCTGGAACCAGTCGGGGTCGATGTCGTCGCGGGTGTCGGTGCGGTCGTCGGCCCAGCCGTCGTCGGGCAGGGGCCGGGGCGCGGCGGCGGGGTGCGGTACCGGGAGTGGCTCGGTGATCCTTTTGGGGTGGCTGGTGTAGGTGGTGCCGGCGCGGGTGCGGATGACGAACCGCCCGGGGCTGGGTTGTCGCACCGTCCATGGGGCGTGGTGTTTGGCGCGGTGGTCGTGGGTGCACCAGGCGCCGAGGTTCCACGACGAGGTGGGTCCGCCCCGGGCGTGGGCGAGGGTGTGGTCGAGGTCAGCCTGGTGGGCGGGGCGTCGGCACCAGGGCGCGACGCAGCGCCGGTCGCGGACCCGGATCCAGCGGTCGAGTTCGGCGCCGGGACGCCGCCGGGCCCAGTCCTCGGGGCCGGCGTTCCCGTCCGGAGGTGCGCCGGGGCGCCCGAGCTCGGAGAGCCGTTGCTGCAGCTCGCGCAGCAGCGGTCCCCAGTCGGGGTGATCGTCCGGGTCGAGGGCGGCCAGGACCGTCGTCGGGACCTGGAGCTCGACGATCGATGCCGTGCGTCCCCGCGTCCGATGCCGGCCGCGGGGACCGGGTGGTCGGCGGGTCGGCGGCGGGCGAGCAGGACGTGCTCCAGGCGGCCCTGGTCGTCGGTGAGCACGACGCGCCATTCGCCGTCACGGTGGCGCAGGGCGAGCGAGCGGGCGTCACCGGCGAGGACGGTGCCGTAGCCGGGGACGCTGCCGGGGTACTGGTCGAGCCCCAACACGGTGGTCAGCCGCAGCCGGACCTCGACGCAGCCCTCCCGGATCCGGCCCGGCCCGGTGTCGGGCGGGTCCAGCGGCACCACGGGATCAGGCATCAGGCAGGTCGGGGACGTCGGGGAGGTCGAGGACGCCCTGCTCCGACGGTGACCGCGGCGCGGGCACGGTCGAGACGAGGTCGTCGTCAGCCGGCCCGCGATCGTCGGGCGCCGTGCGGTGCGTCGCCGGACCGGCGCGGCCCGCCCGCCGGGTCCGGTCGTCCGGGCCGCTCGTCGTCGGGCCCGTCATCGGGGCCGCGCGGGGCCGTCGTCACCGGGGGTCGTCGTCGGGGCCCCTCGCCGTCGTCGGAACCGCTGTCGGATGCCGTCGTCGGGGTCGTCGGGGGTGTTCTGGGCGTGGTGCTCGGCGGCGAGCAGCAGGGCGATGGTGCGGTCGTCCATGCCGGCGGTGGACCCGTCGAGCAGCCGCATCCCGACCTGCAGGCGCAGCACCCCGATCGGCGTGAGCACCCCGAGGTGGCGCACCGCGACGGCGAGCGCATCGATACGGGCCTGGGAAGCGAGCCCGTCAGGGACCGGGGCGTCGCAGAACGACAGATTCGCAGTACCCGACGGGTTCGGCGACAGGATCACCCGCGCCCGAGCCTCCGCACGCTTGCGGCGCCGCTCGGCCCAGTCGGGGTCCAGCGCCGTCGCGACCTGCTCGATGCGCTCGATCAACGCCCCCACCGGCAGCTCCGGTGCCTCGGGCAGCACGATCCGGCACACCTCGTGGGCGTGGTCGTCGACGAGGTCACGGGTCTGCTCGCACAGGGTGCGGGCCTTCGGTTCGTCGATCCATCCCTGGTAGAGCGCGTCGCCGACCTCGGGCAGCCGCTGCTGAAGGTCGTCGGCCAGATCGAGCTTGCGCGCCGACATGGGGCGCGACCACCCCAGCTGCGCGGACACCTCGTCGCCGGAGTACTCGTCGGACGACGCGAGGCGCTCGGTGCGGCCGTCCTGGGCGCGCCCCAGGTGGTGGATGCCCTCGAGCAGCTCCGCGGTCGCCCGGTTCTGCAACCGCCACCGGCCCCGCACATACGCGGCCAGATCCTCACCCGTCAACGCGGCCGGCGACAGGCCCTCGAGAGCAGCGGCCAGCTCCGCGCCCGGCGCGAGAGCGTCCAGCCCGGCCACCAGGCCGACCCGGACACCGTGGTCGATGCTCACACCAAGAACGCTAGCGGCGACCCCCGACAACGACGGCCGGTCAGAGGCCCTCCGACCCTCCTCTGAAGGTCACAGACAGGTAACGATCTCCTGCTCAGAGGCGCGATCGCGACGTCCCTCTCGTCTCGACGAGCGCCGCGATCGCCCCGACCTAGCGACGACCTCTCTTCAGTTCCTCGACGTCCTCCGCCGTCCGGTCCGGGGACCGGCCGAATCGCCTCGCAGAAGCCCGCCCAAGTCATGGACGGACCTGGTGCGGACGGCGGCCGGGCCCAACAGGAGACCTGTTCGTTGTAGGCCCAGGCTCCCGTCGCCGGACCCCACCGCTGCAGGCGAACTCGTTGCCGCGCAAGCCTGCCGAGAGTCGTCGCGACACGCACGCTCGTAGCCGTCGCCCGACTGTCTCCGAGCATCGAATGCCCCCGGTCCGCGACATGGGCGTGGACAACCCGGATGGCTCGTCCGCAATCGGTACTCGACGATCCCGTATTCGACGAACGGGTCGTCCTGGTGCCGCCACCGTGCGGGTCCTCGCACACATAGCTGTCCATCTGTTCCGGAAGCCTCGACGCGCGCACGTCGTCGGCCCGAAAGCACCGCGGGCAGGTCTGGATCACGCATGCACTGTGCCCGACCACGTTCAGCGGGCGGGGTGGGCGTGCTCGTCGTCCACCACCGGACGGCAGGTCCGGATCATCGCGGCCTGGCCGCACCGCTCGCCGGCGTCGTCGAGGAGGTTCCACATCAGCACGTCCTCGATCCGGAACCGTCGTCCCGTCCGGGAGACGCGGACGCCGCCGTAGCCGTCGGACCAGCCCCGGCGCGCGGCCTCCGCGAGCAGCCGGTCGCGCTCGGCCTGTTCCTCGGGGCCCGCCGACTGCCGGGAGGGGCGTCCGATCAGGTCGTCCCACCCGTACTCGAACCACCGCAGGGCGGTGAGGTTCGCGTAGACGAACCGCGGGTCCGCGCCGCCGTGGTGGGCCAGGAGCCCGAACGGCGCCTGCTCGTACAGCCACCGCTCCCGGTCCTCGGCGTCCCCGTCGACCGGCACCAGCGCGCCGCCGACCACGC
>CAWAZG010000004.1:0-10420 GCA_963786585.1 uncultured Actinomycetota bacterium | reverse complement strand
CAACAGCGGCGCAAGCATGTTCGTGACGCTCAACATCCGAGCCGCGGACATCGTCGGTAGATCGCAAGGGCGCGAGTCCTCACCAGCACGACAAGACGACTGGTAGGGAGGCTATAGCTCGCGTACAGGCCAAATCACTCTCCTACACGTCCGCGGCACGGGTGGAGGCGCCGCAGGACGCCGCTGGGACCAGTCCGTCCGGAGGGGCGCGATGACCATTTACCTGCTCGTCCACGGCGGCTTCACTGACGGGCAGTACTGGGAGGCCACGGCCTCCGCGCTCCGCCGGAAAGGACACGAGGTTCTGATCGCCCAGCTGCCCAGCAACGGCACCGACCCCGTCGCGCTGGGCGGCCTCGTCGAGGACACGACCGAACTCCGTCGATTGCTTGATCAGGCGGGCGCAGGGGTAGTCCTGGTCGGCCACTCATCGGGCGGCATGGTGATCACCGAAGTGGCCGAGCACCCGGCGATCGCCCACACCGTCTACGTCGGGGCGCACTGGCCTGAGCGTGGCCAGACGCTCCTGGAGACCGACGGCGCTTCGGGAAGCGCAGGGTTCGTGGTGCCCGCGGCCGACGGGACCGCGTTCCGGATCACGGACGACTGGGACGCCGCGCATCGTCACCTCTACGGGGACGTGCCCGACAGGGTCGCCAGGGAGGCGTTCGGGAAGCTGATGTTCTCGAGCGGGGCAGCCGCGCTTACCCCCAGCTCGGCTCCCGACCGGACGCACCCCACGACCTATGTCGTCCTAGAGCAGGACGTCGCCCTGCCGACAGCGTCCCAGGAGCGCTACGCGGCCAGGGCCGACCGCGTCGAGCGGATGGCGAGCTCGCACTCGCCGATGCTGGCCCACCCCGAGGAACTGGCCGCCATCCTGGCCAGAGTGCCTGCGGCGGTCGCATGAAGGTGACGTCGCCGGGAGGCAGGATCGGATCGAGAGCCGGCGCTCGGGCATCGGAGGACCCGGCGACCATCGCGACGCGCCCAGCGGGCGGGGTCGAGGTGGTGGACGAGGGGTGCGGCGCGCCCGTGCTGCTGATCTAGACCGCGCTTCGGCACCGACCGATGGCCCGAAGTCGCCTTCTTCGAGTTCGCTATCACGGACGCTCGACGCTATGACGCGATCGAGGCGGCCGGCTGAACACGAAGCTGAACGGATCCTGTTCCCCGCCTGGGCCGCCACCGATCCCTGCGCAGTCACCTCGTCACGCAGTGCTTGCTGCCTCTCCAGACACGATTGCGGCGAGCCGGGCAGATCGGCTGACGGGCGCGGCTGTTGAGCTCGTGGTCCGTCGATCGTCCCGCTGAATCTCAGGGCTCGATGAGGCCGGAGCGGATGGCGTAGCGGGTGACCTCCACACGGTCGCGCAGTCCGAGCTTGTCGAGGATGTTCGCGCGGTGCCGCTCGACGGTCTTGGGGCTGAGGGTGAGCAGCTCGGCGATCTCGGCGGTGCTGTGGCCCTCGGCGATCAGCTTGACCACTTCGCTCTCGCGCGGGGTCAGCGGCCCGCGCCCGGGTCGCTCGCCACGGGCGACCCGCTCGAGGTAACGGCACATCAGCGAGCCCAGGGCGGCGGGGTGGACGAACGGCTCCCCGCGCAGGGCCGCCCGGCAGGCGTCGACCAGGTCGCGGTCGGCCTGGCGCTTGAGCACGTAGCCGGCGGCGCCGGCCGCGATGGCCTCGAAGAAGTACTGCTCGCGGTCGTACATCGACAGCAACAACACGGGCAGGCCGGGACGCCGACGGACGATCTCGCGGGTCGCCTGCAGCCCCGTCAGATGCGGCATCGCGACGTCGAGGACCGCCAGGTCGATGCCGGTCGTCGCGGCCTTGTCGACCGCCTCGAGCCCGTCGACGGCTTCGGCGACGACCTGGAGATCGGGCTGGCGCTCCAGGACCGCCTTGAGTCCCTCCCGCACGACGGCGTGGTCGTCGGCGATGAGGACCCGGGACGGGGACGGTGACGTCATGGTCGGTCGGCGAGCAGCGCGGTGCGCACGGTCAACCGGACCCGCGTTCCCGGAGAAGCGCTCTCGACGAGCAGCCGGCCGCCGATCAGGAGCGCGCGCTCGCGCATGCCGCGGATGCCCTGCCCCTCGCCGTCCTCATCGGCCGTACCGAGGCCGTCGTCGGTGATCACCAGCTCCAGCTGACCGGCGTCGACGTCCAGGTCGAGGGTGATCCGGCCGGCCTCGGCGTGCCGGACGGCGTTGGTGAGCGCTTCCTGGGCGATGCGGTAGACCGCGAGCTCCGCCTCCGCGGACATCGGCGGCAGCCGGTCAGGCAGGGCCGCGTCGACCCACGTCGTCCCGTGCTGGCGCAGCGAGCCGACCAGTGCGTCGAGTCCGCTGCGCAGCCCGAGGTCGGTGAGCACACCGGGACGGACCTGGTAGGCGAGCGCACCGACCTCGTCCAGCGTCGCCCTCGTCTGGTCCTGCACGCCCTCGACGCGCGGACGCAGGAGCTCCGGGGCCTCGTCGTGGAGGCGGCCGAGCTGCAGCAGGATGCCGGTCAGCCGCTGCCCGATCTCGTCGTGCAGCTCCCGACCGAGGCGTTGCCGCTCGGCCTCGAGGCCCGAGATCGTCCGGCGGGTGCTGTCGCGCCGCTCGGCCTCGAGCCGGTCAAGCATCGTGTTGTAGCCGCCGATCAGCGCCCGTGTCTCCGCGCCGCCCATCTCCGGTAGCCGCTCGCGGGGTTGGAGGACGTCCAGCGTCTCCATCCGCCGGACCAGCGCGGTCAGTCCGCTGAAGCTGAAGCGCAGCAGCATCGCGTTGGCGACCACCAGCACCACCAGGCCACCGGCCAGCACGGCCAGCTCCCCGGTGACTAGAGGCCACGACACCGTCGCGGGTGTGATCGCCAGCATGAGGACGGCCGCGACCAGGATGGCGGCGTTCACCGCGACCACCCGTGCGTACAGCGAGGAGTTGCGCCGGCGCGGGACCGGGTCGGCGGCGGCCCGCGGCGCACCGCGCGTCGGCCGGGCTGCCGGCTGCACCGGGGGCGACGTCGTCATGGCCATCAGCGTGCGGGATCGAGCCGCCCCGGGGAACCGGCGACGCCGCGCCCGTCCGCGGCGTGATCGGCCGCGCGCCGCTCCCAGGCCTGCCGGTCGACGCCCTTGATGAGCAGCCAGAGGAAGAAGGGCACCTCACCGACCAGCGCGGTGACCCCGACGAGCCAGCCCCACGCGTCGGGGTAACCGCTCCAGAGGAGGCTGCCGAGGCCGTCGATCAGGTAGCCCGCCCCGGCGAGCCCCAGCAGGGCGCCGAAGAGGCGGGGGACGAACCCGGCATGGTGGACCAGCCAGCCGAGCAGCAGCACCGAGAAGCCGAAGAACAGCTGGCTGATGAAGACCGCGTCCCCGTGGCCTTTGAGGGCCAGCAGGGCCAGCGCGTCGCGTTGTCCGGGGTCGAGCGCGCTCGGGGGACCGTCGGCCAGGCGCAGCGCCGTGAGGGAGCCGAGCAGTCCGATCCCGATCACCACCGCCTCGGCGAGGCGGGCGAACGTCGCGGTCAGCGCGACCCCTCGGCTCACCGATCGCAGCAGGAGGTACAGCAGTACCGGCATCGCGACCTCGACGAGCATGATGGCGACCTCGACGACGATGCCGGCGCGCAGCAGCCCGCCCGGGCCGCGGAGGTTCGCGGCGGTCGCTCCGGCGTCGCCGGCCACGACGATCTGGCCGGGGACGTAGAGCAGGCTGAACGGGCCCAGCACGGCCAGCACGACGAACAGGACGCCGATCGCCCGTGCCAGGCGGTTCGGGTTTCGCACCGATCGAGCGGTCATGTCAGGGTCCTCGGGGTGGCGGGTCAGACGGTGAGCGCGACCTTGCCCCGGGCGTGTCCCGAGGAGACGTGCGCGATGGCGGCTGGGGCATCGGCGAGTGAGAAGGTCGTCTCAACGGCCGGTAGGAGACTGCCGCAGGCGGCCATGTCGGCGAGGACGGCGAGGTCGCCGGCGTTCTCCGAGGAGATGAACGTGCCCAGCGACTGCCGGACGAACGGTGAGAGCAGCAGGGCCCGCAGCTGGCGGTCGACACCCCCGATCCAGCAGCCGCCGCCCTCGCCGCCGACGATCACCAGCCGCCCGGTCGGCGTCAGCGCCCGCCGCAGCACCCGCAGTGGGCGGTTGCCGCCGACGTCGAGGACGACGTCCCACCGCCGACCGCCCGCCGTGACGTCCTCCCGGGCGTAGTCGACGACCTCGTCGGCGCCCAGGCCGGCCACCAGGTCGAGCTTGGCGCCACTGCCGACGCCGGTGACGCATGCGCCGTGCGCCTTCGCGATCTGGACGGCGAAGCTTCCGACGCCGCCCGAGGCGCCCAGGATCAGCACCCGTTCTCCCGGCTGCACCCGGCCGTGGTCGCGCACGGCCTGCAGCGCGGCCAACCCGGACACGCCCAGCGTCGCCGCCTCGGTGAACCCGATCGCGGGCGGCTTGGCGGTCAGCTTGTCGCCCCGAGCGACGACGTACTCCGCGAACGATCCGGCGCCGAGACCGAACACCTCATCGCCGGGAGCGAACCACATGGCCCGCTCCCCCACCTGTTCCACCACGCCGGCGACGTCCATGCCGAGGACAGGGTGCTTCGGTCGGCGCAGGCCGTAGCCGGCCAGGCGGACCAGGTAGGGCAACCCGGTCATCAGGTGCCACACGCCCCGGTCCACACCGGCCGCCTGGACCCGGATGAGGACCTCGTCGGGCCCGGGGCTCGGCTGCTCGACATCACCGAACTCCACGGCTTCCACGCCGCCGTAGGCGCGCCGGACGATCGCCTTCATCGCTTCCTCCACGCCTTCCCACGGCACCCATGTCGACAACCACCGTCACCTCCCCGACATCGGCGCACCATCGGTGCCCGCACCCATTTCTCGTCACGGCTCGCAGAAATGGGGTCCAACACCGATGGCGCCGCGCCGCGGTGGCGATCAAGGGTCGGGCGTCCCTGTCCGACCTCTGAGTGGGTGGTGATCCCGTGACCACGTCTCCGGACCCGAGCACCGTCGCGCCCCAGGTGGTGGGAGCACGCCGGTTCGCCCGTCTCGCCGGCCTTCTCTACCTGCTCGTCGTGGTGTTCGGCGTCCTCGCCCACGTCGTCGTCCGCGGTCGCTTGTACATCCCCGGCGATGCCGCCGCGACCGCCGCGAACCTGGCGGCGCATCCAGCGCTGTTCCGCCTCGGATTCGTGGCCGACCTGGCGATGGCGACCTTCCTGCTGCTCACAGCGATGGCGCTGTACCGGCTGCTGCGTCACGTTCACCCCGATGCCGCCGCCGCGATGGTCGTGTTCGCCGCGGTCGGCGTCGCCATCACCTTCGCCGTCCTGAGCCAGACCTTCGCCGCGTTCCTCGTCGCCACGGCCCCCCAGTACACCGCCCTCACGACCGAGGGACCGCCGCTGGCGCTCCTGCTCCTGGACACCCACCACTACGGCTACCTGAGCGCCCACGTGTTCTTCGGACTGTGGCTGCTGCCCCTGGGCTACCTGATGTACCGGTCGACGATGTTCCCCCGCTGGCTCGGTGTCCTCCTCGTCGCCGCCTGCGTGGGCTTCCTCCTCGACACCGTCCTTCTCTTCCTCGCGCCCGCCATGCGCGACGCACTCGACCCGATCATCGGAAGCCTCACCTCCGCCGCCGAACTCGTGGCCGTCGCCTGGCTGCTCATCCGGGGGGCCAACACGCGAGGGAGCGACGCGCCGGCCGTGTCGCAACCGGTCACCGCACCCAAGTGACCCGCAAGCACCTCTCGTGGGGCGACTCGTGGGACGAACGAGGGGCCACGAAGGTCCACCAGAGGTCTTCGGCGCGACCTCTCGGCGTTTATCGGACCAGGCAGACCACCCCCGCGCACCGGGTTACCCGGCCTCCGGAGGCGGTGGCGCAGGTTCGAATCCTGCCGGGGGCACCGTTTCCGACCTGCGACGACGTGACGATCGCGCCCGACCGCACGTCGCTACCGAGGGCTCGCGCGTCGGGGATCGATCGGCCGACCGTCGAGGTCCGTCGGGTGGACGACGTGGAGCAGCCCTTCCACACCCCGGCGCAGGACGACCCCGACGTCCGCGGCACCGTCGATCTGGGCGCCGGCCACGGCGCCGTCGCGCATGACGATGAAGTGCTGGGCGGCCTCGCGGGGGTCGGGGCGCTCGACGTCGGTGTCGAAGATCCGGGCGAACAGCTCGGTGATCGCGGCGGCGTACCACGCCCGGTGCTCGAGCACGGCCCGGTGGATCGGGTCGTCGGGGTCGGGGAACTCGGTGGCGGCCTTGAGGAAGGCACAACCACGGAAGCCGGGGGTCGCCAGGCTCTCGGCGACCGAGTCGCCGATGGCCCGTAGCGCCTCGGTCGGCGTAGCCGCGCCGTCGATGTCGGCCTGCACCCCGGCGCGGGTCCGGGCGTCGACGCCTCGCAGGTAGGCCACGACGAGGTCGTCCTTGGACGGGAAGTGGCGGTAGAAGGTGGCCCGCGTCGTCGGGACCTCGGCGAGGATCCGCTCCACGCCGACCGCGCGGATGCCCTCGCCGTAGAAGAGGCCACTGGCGACGGACAGCAAGCGCTCGCGAGCCGGCGAACGGCCGGCGTCTCCCCTACCGGCCAGGGCGCTGACCTGGTCCTTCGGATCGCCTTCGCGGCTGACGGTCATGCCCCACGATAGCAGAAAGAACGATCGGTCTTGCGTTTCGGGCTCAAGGGGTCGATGCTGTCGAAAGAGAGAGAACGGTCGTTCTCTCCAGCGTGCGTGGGTCGGATCGACGTCGGACCACGCTGATCGTGAGGAACTCGCCATGACCACCGCTACAAGGCCCGCCCCCGTCACGGTGGGCAACCCGTCCGCCCTGCGTCCCCTGTATCTCAGCCGCTTCGGCTTCGCCCTCGTCTGGGCTCTGCTGATGTTCCTGGTCGGGGCCCACATCAGCCCGCTGACCGCAGTACTCCTCGTGCTCTACCCGCTCGTCGATGTGGCCGCCGCCGTGGTCGACGCTCGTTCGTCGCGAGCCGCGGGGACCAAGGACGTCCCGGGCCTCGACGTCACCATGATCATCAGTGCCCTCGCCGCGATCGGGCTGCTCGTCGCCCTCTCCTCGGGCGTCCCGGCCGTCCTGCGCGTCTGGGGTGCGTGGGCCGTCGTCGCCGGCCTCGTGCAGCTCGTCGTCGCGATCCGTCGTCGCTCACTCGGAGGACAGGGGGCGATGATCGCGAGCGGGTCGATCTCCGTGGTGGCCGGGGTCGCCTTCATTCTCATGGCGTCGACCACCGGGGCGTCACTCGTCAGCGTCGCCGGCTACGCCCTGCTGGGGGGCATCTTCTTCCTCGTCTCTGCGCTGCGCCTCGGGCGCACCACGGAGAGGAACTGAGAAGACAGCCCGAGCGATTCGTCGCCGAGCTGCAGGCGCTGCTCGGGGAACGCCCCACCGGTCGCCGTGAACGCGCGGCAGGAAGCCCTCGGCCGCCGGGTCCTAGCGGACCGCCGTCGCCTCGTCGTGACCGCTCTTCCCCGCGGTGCGCAGGCTGCCGCACGAGCGCTCGACCTCGTCCCAGACCCGGCGGGCATCCGGGTCGGTGCTCAGCCACTGCCCCGCCACGTCCGCCGCGTCGCGGTCGCCGTGCTCGGAGAGGACGTGGAGGTCCACCAGCCGGTCCAGCCACGGCGCCCGTCCGGCTTCCAGCGCCACCAGTTCGGGAGCGGTGTCGTCGTCCCAAGGATTGCGGGTCAGCATCCGTCTCCCCGTGCCGTCGTGGGTGTGTGACCGTCTGTGTACGCCGCCCCGGGCCGTCTCCCGGGAGATGTGAGCGGGAGCACGACCGCGATCGCCGAGTGGACGGACGCTGTGGACCGGGCCACGTCCGGCCGTGTGTCGGTTTCGGCAGGTGGCCCCGGCGAGAACTCCCTGCCCAGGTACCCGTGTACCGGAGGCCGCCCGGACCCGCGTCCTCCCCACCGCGCACGCGATCCGCAGGCCCGCCCCGGGCCCTGGAGGACCTTTGAGCATCACCCCGAGCGCCACCACCACGACGATCGAGACCACCGCGCACCTCTCCGACGCCGACATCGAGGCGCTGGGTGCCGAGCTGGACGCGATCCGTGCCGAGGTGATGGACGACCTCGGCGACGACGACGCCCGCTACATCCACCGGGTGATCGCCGTACAGCGCGGCCTGGACGCCGGCGGCCGTGGACTCCTGCAGTTCTCGCTGCTCCCGCCCGCGTGGCTGGCGGGGACCGCTGCCCTGTCCGTCTCCAAGATCCTCGAGAACATGGAGATCGGGCACAACGTCCTGCACGGACAGTGGGACTGGATGAACGACCCCGAGATCCATTCCACGAACTGGGAGTGGGACTCCGCCTCCTCGGCCGAGGGCTGGAAGTACTCCCACAACTACGTCCACCACACGTACACGAACGTCCTCGGCAAGGACCGCGACCTCGGCTACGCCGCCTTCCGGATCGACCCCGACCAGCCGTGGAAGCCGTGGCACCTGCTCCAGCCCCTCTACAACGTCGCGCTCGCCGCTGGCTTCGAGTACGGCATCGCGATCTACGACATCGAGCTCGAGGAGGTCGCGGCGGGCCGCAAGCCCTGGGCGCAGGCGAGGACCGAGCTCGGCGGGCTCTGGCGCAAGATCCGTGGCCAGATCCTGAAGGACTACGTCGGCTTCCCGCTGCTGTCCGGCCTCGCCGCCCCGACCACGCTGCTGGGCAACCTCACCGCGAACGTCACCCGCAACGTGTGGAGCCACGCGGTGATCTTCTGCGGGCACTTCCCGGCCGGCGCGGAGACGTTCACCTCCGACCAGCTCGACGGCGAGACCCGGGCGCAGTGGTACCTGCGCCAGATGCTCGGGTCGGCCAACCTCGACGGCCCGCCGGTGTTCCACCTGATGACCGGCAACCTCTCGCACCAGATCGAGCACCACCTGTTCCCGGACATGCCGTCCAACCGGTACGCCCAGGTCGCACCCAAGGTCCGCGCCCTGTGCGAGCAGTACGGGCTGCCCTACACCAGCGGCTCGCTGCCCCGCCAGTACGGCAACGTGCTCGCCACCATCGCCCGGCTCGCGCTGCCCGGCGGTGGCACCCCGAGCGAGCCCGAGACTCCGCCGGCCACCATCGCCTCGGTCGGCGCCGACCCGGTGGCCGCGTGAGCGCGGAGGCGCAGGGCGTCCAGGCCTAGCTCGCCCCGCCCCGCGCCGCCCGCTCCTGCGAGCCGTTGACCACCTGCACCTTGTCGCCGTTCTGCAGGTCGTCGAACACGGCCTCGGCGTCGGCAGCCTTCATCCGGATGCAGCCGGCCGACGAGCGCGAGGGGTCACCCCCGTGGAAGGCGATCCCGCCGTCGGCGAAGAACGTCGAGAAGGGCATCGGGGCGGGGCGGCCCTCGGCGGTCCGCGACTCGCCGCTGACGTGGTCCTTGTCCTTCCGGTAGACGCGGAACGAGTGGCCCACCGGCGTGGCCCGTCCCTCGCCGCCGGAGGAGATCGTCATCGGTCCGCGGGTGACCTGCCCGCCGCGGATCAGCCAGGCCTGCTGGGACTCCAGGTCGACGCATGCCCGCGCCGACACCGAGCACGGGGTGCCGGGCACCAGCGCCTCGGCGTGCGCCTCCCGGGCGACCTGGCTCGTCTCGGGACTCTCCGACGCGGCGTCGGCCAGCGCCGGTCCGGCGAGGAGACCGAAGGTCGTGGTCACGGCCGCGCCCGCGAGCGCGATCGTCAGGCCCCGGCGCGGGCGACGCCCCGGGGACCGGGTGCTCTCCCACCGATGACGTCCGCTGCCCGACGTTGCTCCGATACCGATGACTGGACCTCCCGAGATCGCGGGGCGGGTGCCCTGCGCGTGCCGCTTCCCCGTCCCCATCGACCCGGACGGGTCGGCCCCGGAGCCTCCGAACGGGTGACGCCGCGTCGACGCAGGGTCAGAGCAGCGTCGAGCTCGGCACGACCTGGACGGTGCGCTGGGTCGACGTCGACATGCCGCCCACCGCCCAGTCGGTCGGCGGGACCAGCGCGATCCGCCCGCGCACCCGGACCCGGGTCGCGCCGAGCACGTCGCAGATCGTGTCGGTGACCTGGCCGAGCAGCCGCTGGCGCCGGGCGGGCGGGGTGCCCTCCAGGACGGTGGCGACGAAGTAGGGCGAGGGATCGCCGTCGAAGGCGGCCGGCACGCCGCCGGACGCCCACATCTCGGGCGCGTGGGTCGTGATGAACACGCAGGTGCGCGCGATCGGGATGTCGAGCACGGCCGCGTAGCGCTCGCTGACGCGACGCAGGAGCTCCTCGATCCGGGTGGGCGTGTGCTGCCCGTCCACGAGGTGGATCTCGACGATCGGCATCTAGGTCGCGCTCCGGGATGCCGTCCGCCCCTGATCACCCATGTGGGCCATGGTGCCAGGCACGACGTCCTCCT
>CAWAZG010000003.1:0-2879221 GCA_963786585.1 uncultured Actinomycetota bacterium | reverse complement strand
GGTCGCGACCGTGATCTGGAGGAGCCGGCGCTGCCAGCGCCGCGAGCTCGGGCGGACCGCGACGGTCGGCGCGAGCTCGGCGGCGACGCGAGGACGCGGCACCGAGCTCTCTATCGATTCCGTCAGGTCGACGCCACTGCTCACTGTGATCCCCCCGGATGTCACGGATGGTGAACGACCATCCGCCCCTCTGACCCCGCGGCATCGGCTGTGTGTGAACCGGCCCGCGTTCTTGTGCCGCTATCGCGTGACCTCGCCCAGGTCGTTACACACGCCCTGCGGCCGTTCCCCGGCGTGTCGCAACGACACGCGCTGTTTGATGACGTGTGTTCACCCGTTCAGCTCTGTGTGGCCTGGATCGCACCACCTTTGCGTAACGTTTCGGACGGCAACGATCCGCGGTGCACCGACCGAACGTTCACCCAGCTGGGGCTCGCGCGTCGTGCGTCCGCCGCGCTCGCAGTCGGCGTCAGCAGAAGCCGCTGGGCACGCCACTGCTCCATCCGGGCCAGCACCTGACATCACGTCGCCTTCACGGCGAAAGGTCGGTGAAAGCGGAACCGTGTCTGCTCTGCGTCACGGGCCCAGAGCCGATGGCGGGGGGTGCAGGTGGATGTCCATCGCCTCGCACAGCCATAGGTCCGGGCCCGGGGCCACGGGCTGCGATCCGTCCCGGCCTGGCGAGGGGGGTACGTCAGGGCGGCGGGAGCAGGCCGAGCGGACGGGCGTCCGGCGGGGTGGGGGGACCCCCCGCCGGACGCCCCTGCCCCGGCTTGACGTAGCGGACGAAGCCGCGGGCGGCGTCGGCCCAGGGAGCCCAGCCGAGGCCGTCGGCGACGGTCGCGGCCTGGCCGAGGAGCCTGCGGGCCTCCGCCCGGTCGCCGAGCACGGCGGCGGCGAGGCCCTGGTAGAGCGCGAGCGGGCCGAAGGTGGCCGAGCCGATGCCCACGACGACCACGCGCACCGGGGTCCGGGGGCAGGTCGCGGCGGACGACCTCGGCGGTCGGGACGTCGCCCAGCGCGAACGCCGCGCAGGCGGCCAGGCAGAGGCCGGGCCGGTCGAAGAGCCGGCCCTCGCGCCCCTCGCGCTTGCGGTGCCAGTCGGCGAGGTGGGAGGCAGCGGTGTCGAGGTCCTCGGCGACCGCGGCGTCCACCGCGGCGGCGGCCGACCACGCCGCGACCAGCGGGTACATGGCGGCCGCGCCGGCGGGCAGGCCCTGGAGCGAGGGCAGGGTGCGCCCGAGCAGGTGGCGCACCAGCAGGTGCACCCCGTAGGCGCCGACGGCGTCGGGCAGCCCGAGCTCCTGGCCGCGGTGCAGGGCGGCGAGCGCGGCGGCGTCGGCCTCGTCGGTGTCGCCGCGGGCCAGGGTGAGCCCGGCGTCGAGCAACGAGACCATCCACATCGTCCGCGGCCGGTGACGGTCGACGGCGAGCGGCTCGAGGGCGCGGCGTGCCGCGACGGCCGCGTCCTGCCGGCCGGTGGCCAGCAGCGCGGCGATGCGCAGCTCCTCGGCCTCGAACCACAGCGCGTCCACGCCCTCGGCGTCGGCGAGCGCGGCGGCCTGCTCGCACACCGCGAGCCGCTGGGCGGCCGGGACGGGCGCGTCGACGAGGTGGTTGGCCTCGAGGACGCGGACGCCGGCGAGCAGGCCCGGGTCGCCGAACCCCGTCGCGGCGAGCTCCAGCAGCTCGGGCAGCGCCGTGGGGTCGTCGACGTCCCCGTGGAGCTGCTCCTCCTCCAGGATCAGGCTGCGCAGCACCTCGGCGCGCTGCCGCTTCGACAGCGGCAGCGCCCGGGCGCGCCGCAGTCGCCGGGCGCGTCGGGGGCGTCCGGCGACGCTGATGCCCATGGCGTCGTGCCCGACGGCGGCGACCACCGCGTCGTCGACCTCGCGTGTGTCCGCCGCGGCAAGGCCCTGCTCGCCGGACCCCAGCTCGGCGGTGCGCGGTGACGGCGTGCTCGACGACCTCGTCGAGCACCTCGTCAGCCTCGTCGTGTCGGCCGAGCGCCTCGAGCACGAGACCGCGGTGCAGCGTCACCGAGCTGGGTCGCGACGAGTCGAGCACCGCGTCGAGCTGGACGAGGGCTTCCTCCATCGCGCCCTGGCGGTACGCCGCGATGCCGGCGCCGAGGCGGGCGTCGCCGAGCTCGAGGGTCGGGAGGAGCGGGCCGGCGCCGACGGCGTGGCGCAGCAGGGTGAACGGTTCCGGCCGGCTCTCCGTGACGAGGACGCGGTAACGGGCGTGGTGCAGCGCCTGCGCGCTCGCCGGCGGGACGGCGTCGAGCACGGCGTCGCGGGTCAGGGCGTGCCGGAAGGCGAACCCGTCGCCCGTCGCGGCGAGCAGACCGCGGTCGACGGCGCTGCGAAGCTGCTTCGACAGAGCCCGCGGGGCGACGTCGAGCAGGGTGCCGAGGTCGGCGAGCGAGAGCGGGGCGAGCACGGCCAGGCCCTCGAGGGCGTCGCGGGCCTCGGGCTCGAGGCCGGCGAGCTGGTGGTCGAGCAGGGGGCGCAGGCGCGCGGGGATGACCGTGGCGAGCTCGTCGACCGCCTTCTCGCCGTCCGGGGCGTCGAGGCCGGAGAGCGACTCGATCACCGCGGAGACGTGCAGGGCGTGCCCGCGGGTGCGCTCGTACAGGGCCTCGGCGACGCGCGCGGCTCCGTCGGGCGCGAGCCCCGGCAGGTGCCGGACGACCAGCCGGCGCACCGCGGCGGAATCGAGCTCGCTGAGGCGCACGTCGCTGACGCACTCCAGCAGCGCGAGCTCGGCGTGGGTCCCGCCCCAGATCGGGTGGGCCTGCGCGTCGGGCTCGCGGGCGGCGACGAGCAGCGCCACCCCGGCGGGCAGGCCGAGGCGGGCGAGGCCGCGCAGGGCGGCGAGCGTCGCCGAGTCGGCGAGGTGGAGGTCGTCGAGGGTCAGCAGCACCGGACCGGGCCGGGCGGTGAGCCGGTCGAGCAGCGCGCGCCCCGGAGCGGGCTCCCCCGGAGCGACAGGGGCGACGCCGAGCTCGGCGAGCGCCTCGGCCCACGCCGTCCACGGCGGCGCGTCGACGTCGCACGAGCCGCCGCCGACCGCCGCCCCGCGCATCCAGGCCTCGCGGCGGGCGGCGCGCAGCAGCGCGGTCTTGCCGATGCCGGCCTCGCCGGTGATCAGGCGGATCGCGCCCGCCTCGGGGGCCTCGAGCAGCGCGCGGACGGCGCCGAGTTCGTCCTCCCGGCCGACGAGCGTGGGCCGCGGCTGGCGGGCCGGGGTGGGGGCGAGCAGCCGGAGGGTGAGGTCCTCGATCTCGGCGCCCGGCTCGACGTCGTAGTCGTCACGCAGCGCCCGGCGCGTGGCCGTGAGGATCTCGAGGGCCTCGCTCGTGCGGCCCTGACGGTGCAGGCCGGACGCGGCGATGACGGCGAGGCGCTCGCGCGAGCGGTCGGCGGTGAGGTCGGCGACGACGAGCTCGACGGCCTCCTCCGGGCGATCGAGGTCCAGCAGCGTGGCGCCCATCCGCTCGACGAGGCGCAGGCGGCGGTCGACGGCACGAACGCGCTCGACCTCGAGGCGCTGGCCCACCGGAGTGCCGGCGAACGGCTCGCCGCGCCACGTCGCGAGCGCCCGTCCGCCGCACTCGAGCACGGTCTCGCGCGACGCGTCGGCGGCGAGGGCCGCGGCGGCGTCGTCGTGGAAGCGGTGCAGGTCGATGGCGTCCCGCGGCAGGTCGAGCTGGTAGGTCTCGCCGATCGGGACGATCGGCAGCCGCGTCCCCTCGTCGGGGGCCTCGCGCCGGAGCCGGCTGACCAGCACCTGCAGCGCGCCGTCGGGCCGCTCGGGGAGATCCTCGGCCCAGATCTCGTCGATCAGCGCCGGCACCGCCACGGTGCCCCGGCACGCCGCGGCGATCAGGGCCAGGAGGGTGCGCAGCCGTCGCCCCGGCCGTCCGATGGCGCCCGATGCGCCCTCGATGGCGACCTCGCCGAGCACACGGATACGGACATCCGAGGACGACGACGGTGACATCGAACCCCCCAGGACACTCACAGTGACGGCGACGCAGGACCTTACGTCCTTCCGGACCATGGAACCAGGTCAGGTCCGCCAAGGTGATCTACTGTTGGTCACCCAGATCCCCGGCGAGCCGCTGGGGCAGATGATGGAGTCGCTGGACGGCACGCGCTTCTCGCACTCGGGGATCGCGACGCGCGAGCCCGGCGGAGACCCGGACGGGCCGGCCACCCATCTCGCCAGCGCCCTCGCGACGAAGCTCGAGGGCGACGGCTTCGACCTCGGGGGCGTGCGGTGGGACCCGTTCCACGACCTGTGGGACAAGCAGCGCGACCTCTACTGCATCCCCATGACCGACGACCAGCGGCAGAAGGCCCTCGCCCATCTCGGCGTCTTCCGCCCCGAGCCCGACGACGAGGGCACGTTCTCGGTCGTCAAGCTCGTCGCGGTCGCAGTCGCCCTGCGGTCGTTCGAGCTGCAGACGACGGAACCCGGGCACGCCGAGGCGCTCTTCGCGGCGGCCGCCGACATCGCGACGGCCTGGGCCGCGACGGACGACGAGCCGAGCTACTACTGCGCCGAGCTCGTGGCCACCGCCTACGGCCGGCCGTTCACCCGCGCCGAGATGGTGCCGCCCGAGGGCTGCGGGATCGGCGGTGACCTCGAGGAGCCCTGGTGGCTCGGGCGGCTCGCCGAGCTGCTCTCGGAGCGGTTCGACCGCCTCGATGACGCGCGGGGACGGGCGTGGGCAGGCCTCATCTCGGCACTGGCCGGCGGGGACTGGGACTTCGTCATCCATGCCATCGGGGCGTCCACGCGGTCGGCGTTCTTCATGCTCGGTCGTCGAGGCGAGGGCTCCGCGAAGGCGCCGGACCGCCTGAGGGAGTCCGCACCAGGGCACCCGAGCCTCGCGCACACCGACGTGGTGGTCCCCCATGCACTCGTGACGCCGCGCATGTTGTGGTCGGTGTTCGGGCGGGACGCGGCCGGGAACGACCTGATCCGCCGCATCACGCGGCCGCCCCGGCGGTGACTTCTCCGTGATGCGCGGCGTGCCGACGCGAGCGTGCTCAGCGACCGCGGGCGAAGAGAACCTCGCTGATCGTGCGCAGGAGGACCTTGGCGTCGAGCCAGAGCGACCAGTTCTCGATGTAGTAGTTGTCGAACCGGGCGCGGTCGGAGATCGGGGTGTCGGCGCCGCGCAGACCGCTGACCTGAGCAAGACCGGTGATGCCTGCGGGGACGCGATGACGCTGGCGGTAGCGGGGCAGCTCGGAGGAGAACTTCTCCACGAAGTGCGGGCGCTCCGGGCGGGGCCCGACCAGGGTCATATCGCCCCGCAGGAGGTTCCACAGCTGCGGCAGCTCGTCCAGCGACGTGCGGCGCAGCACCCGACCGACCAGACCGACGCGCTTGTCGCCGACGACCGACCACCGCGTGGCCGACTCGCCCTCGCTCGCCGGTCGCATCGACCGGAACTTCAGGCACTCGAACTGGCGATCATCGCGGCCGACGCGAACCTGACGGAAGATCACGCCGGGCCCGGTCTCCAGGCGGACGGCAAGTGCACACAAGGCCATCACCGGTGCGAGCATCACGAGCATCACCGCGCCGAGGCCGACATCGAAGCCCCTCTTGAGCGCCCAGCTGACGCCGTCGAGCGGCGGCCTCCGAATTCGCATGATCGGCACCGAGCCGATGTGGTCCGCGGTGCCGGTCTGCGTGGCGAAGGCGGGGAGGCGAGGCACGACGAGCAGGTCACAGGCGGCGCATTCGGGGCTGCGGACGCGCTCGAGCAGCTCGGCCTCGTCGAACTCGCCGCCGGCCACGAGGACGACGTCGACGTTGTTCTCCGCGACGACCCGCTCGAGGTCGGCCAACGCGCCGATGTGCGGGCCGAAGGTCGAGGCGTCGCAGTGCTCACCGTCGTCGAGGAAACCGGCAACGGAGAGTCCGTAGCGCGGGTGACGCCGGAGGACCTCGATGACGTCGGCCGCGAGTGGGCCGCCGCCGACCACGAGCGTGCGATGGGCGACCACCCCCCGCCGGCGCGCCGCGAGGATGAAGCGGCTGGTGACGAACCGGCCGAGCACGACGAGGCCGAGCCCGGGAAGCATGATGAGCAGGAACGTCTCGACGCCCTCGCCGTCGTGGCGCAGTGCGAACACGGACGCCACGAGGGCGGCGGCGACCAGGAGTCGCCCCACCAGCATGGGGAGCTCGTCGAGCACCGAGAGGTGCAGACGTGCCCGGTAGCGTCCGCCGCCGGAGAACAGGGCGATCGCGATGACGGTGGTCGCGAGGACCGCCTTGGCGTACTGCGGGAGCCACAGCACCGGCACCGTGAGGAGGACTGCGTCGACCGGCAGGACGAGCATCCACGCCTGCCAGTTCACCGCCGACCGGAAACCCAGGAGCGGTCTCGCTGTACGCGGCGCCAAGGCCTCGTCGTAGGCGAAGCCGAGTCGATCGACCCCCACGCTCTGCCGTGCCTTCCCCGTCCTCCGCCGGTTGTCCGTCGACCTGCTCTGTTCTATGTCGATCGCGTCGCCAGTCTGTGATACCAACTCATTGGCCCCCTGTCGCCTCGCGGGTCGCGCGACGTCTGACGCCGATGGTCACCCGATCGAGTGAACAGGAATGTATCTGCACCCGGTGCACGGGTGAAGGGCTGGACAGGCCGTGAAGAGAACTGTGCTTCTCGGTAATCACCGGATTGCACACGGTCGACGATGTGTGGTCACCCCGCGCGACCGATCCCTTGCGCTTTGTCGAACTCGAATCGTCGCGGCCCATGAATCGGGGCTCGCCCGCGGGGAGCCGGGGAGCTCAGCTCGGCGGTCCGGGCCTGGTCTCGGGCGAGGCTTCGTCGCTGTCGGCCGCCGGCGCCGCCGGCCCCGACCCGTTCGGCACCCGCGATCGCAGCGGCACCTGTGGCGCTCGGGGGTCGCCCCCGTCGTCTGCCCGGTCGCGCGGACGTGGCGACGGCGCACGGGAGGAGGACGACTCGTCAGCGGAAGGAGGCTCGGCCGGGACGGAGGCCTCGGATGCGGCGCGGTCCCATACCGGCGACAGACGTCGCCCTCCGCCGGTCTGCACCAGGACCGAGCCGTGCACCGTCGCCCCGCTGGCGGTGAGCAATCCGGCGGCGCGCTCCACGTCATCGCGGTTGGAGACGCAGTCGCCGACGACGACCACGGTCTTGTCCGCCCGGCTCGCGAGGACGACACCCTCGGCCACCACGAGCAACGGAGGCGCGTCGATGATCACTTTGTCGTAGGAGTCCCGGAGCATGTCGACCAGCTCCGAGAACTCGGGGCGGCCCAGGACGGTCGTGGGGTCGTCGACCGAGGAGCCCGCGGCCAGGACGTCGAACAGCCCGGGCCATGGTCGGACGAGCGACGCATCCGGCGGCGAGGTGCCGACCGCCGCCACCAGGCCGGGTCCCGGGTCCAGACCCAGCAGGGTGGCCAGCCTCGGCCGGGCGAGATCCGCCTCGACGAGGAGGACGCGTTCACCTGCCTGCGCGAGGGCGATCGCGAGGTTGGCGGCCACGAGCGTGCGTCCATCTCCGGGACGAGGGCTGGTGACGACGACCACCTGGTGCGACCCGGTCTCGACGGACGAGAGCGAGACCCGCAGCAGCCGGTAGGCCTCTCGTCGAGCGGGGGGAATGCTCGGGTCGATCGACAACGGCCACCGCTCCAGCTTCCGGTCCCGCGGTACGACGCTCAGCACCGGCCACCCCGTCGCTGCCTTGAGCTGCTCGGGCGAGTGCATGGGTCGACGGACCGCGTTACGGACCAGCGCGGCGAGCACGCCCGCCACGAGACCGACGATGAACCCGAGGACCAGCTGCGCGGTGGTCCCCAGCGACACCGGGTCCGGGGAGAACGACGCGGGTTGCACGACGTCGGCGCGGACGATCGGCGGAGACCCGGGGGCCGGCAGGGGTTCGATCTGGCTGACCACGGTCCCGACGGTCTCCGCCACCGCCTGGGCGACCTGCTGTGCACGCAGAGGCGAGGTGTCCGTGATCTGGATGGTGAGCAGCGACGTCTCCGGGGGCACCGAGACCACCATCATGGCCGAGACCTGGCCCCCGGTGAGCCCCTCGCCGACCCGCTGCGCGACGGCGTCGGTGATCCGCGGCTCCGGCACCAGGGGCGCATAGAAGGCGGCGCGCTCCGCAGCGAGCAGGGCGCCCTGGTAGATGTTCGAGTACTCGGTGGCATCCCGGTAGTACGTCACGGCGAAGGCCATGGACGTCGTCGACGTGTAGCGGGGCGGGACCACCGCGGACAGCACGCCGGCGATCAGCACTCCCAGCACCACGCCGCCCACCAGCAACCATGTGTGCTGGCGCAGGAGGCCGAACAACTCACGCAGACCCATCGACCGTTCCCCCCGATCGTTCCGCCCGGCGGCGCGGAGCACGCATGCTAGCCCCACAGAACGGCTAGGTAGGGCCTCCGCAGAATCCCGCGTCGGTTCCGGCGAAGAGCGCGTCCAGCCCGGCCAGGGTTCGCCGTGGGTCAACCAGGTCCACCATCGTCGCCTGCCCGAGCGCGGCCATCCGCTCGGCGCGGGCGGGGTCGGCGAGGAGCCCCGAGAGAGCGTCGGCGAAGCCGGCGGGATCGTCGGCCACGGCGAGACCGGCACCGTCGGCCAGGCCCAGGGGCCGGGCGGCTGCGGTGGTGCTCACGACGGGCACGCCGGCGAGCATGTACTCGACGAGTCTTGATGTTCACCCCCGACCCGATCACGGTCGGCGCGATCGCGGCCGCGGCGGCATCCAGGTGGGGACCGACGTCGGCGACATCGGCGTGCAACGTGACCGCGGGCGCGGCGGCCAGCCGACGACGCAGGACAGCGGTCGGCGCGCGACCGACGACGGCCAGTGCTGCACCGGGAACCTGCGAGCGCACCCGCGCCCAGACCCCGTCGAGGAACCAGATCAGCGCCTGCTCGTTCGTCGGCACCGACAGCGAGCCGAGGAACAGCACCTGACCCGGCCGGGGTCCTCGGTGCCGTGGGGCCTGGTCGGCGCTCGCGGCGAACGGCGGGACGTGGGCCACCGGGACGCCGGCCCGTGGCGCCCGGACCGCGGCGTCGGTGGCCGAGATGTCCGCGATGCCGGCAAGCCACCCGGCGTGTTCGAGACCGCGCTCGTCCGCATCCACGCGACGCGCCTCCCAGCCCAACAGCAGCTTGCGCGGTCCTCGCGTCCCGCCGGCCAGCGCCCGGTGATACGGCCCTTCGAGGTTGTGGCCGCGCAGGACCGTCGGCAGACCGCGAGCCCGTGCCACCGCTTCCCCGAGCGCGCGTGCCTTGGCGGAGAACAGCACCACTCCGGTGGCCTCGGGAGCCAGCTCGGCGAGCCGCTCCCCCAGCCCGGCCGGGGCCGGACGGGAGGCGACGACGAACGGGACCCGGCGGTGCAGCAGGTGCCGGAGGCGACGATCGCGGGGCACGAGGACCACGGGCGCCCCGCCGCTGGCTTCGCGGTACGGCCCCACGTCGAGGGCCGGGTCGGCGGGCAGGACCAGGGCCGCCACTCGACCCTCCGCTGCCGCGGCGCGCACGAACCCGGTGTGCTCGCGTTCCCCCCCGTCGCGCGGCGGGAGGAACGGCGAGTCGGCGACCACGATCCATCGCGGAGCCGGTCGCTCGAGCTCCATGAACGCTCCCTCCTGCCTGCGCTGCTCGGATAGGCTGCCCCGCGCCAACGAACCGGCGAGGGGGGCCAGGTGATCGTCGATCTCGCCACCCCGCGCGCTCCCGCACCGCTCGACGAAGTGTCCCGGATGCGCACCGTGCGATGGGTCGCGGTCCTGTTCGCCCTCGGCGTGCTCCTACAGCGCTTCTCCGTCCCGGGCTCCGTCGTCCCCCTGCTGCTGCCGATCGTGCTCGGTTGGCTCGGGCTGGCGATGGCGCGCGGAGTGGTGGAGTTGGACCGGACCCGCCTGATGCTCCTGTGCGCGGCCGTGGCGGTCACCGGCGCTGCGATCTTCGTGCAACCACTACTGGTGCCTGCCCCCCGGGTCAGCCTCACCTCGTGGGGCCTCGTGTTCGCCGTGTCCTCGACGCTGGTGTTCCGCCTGGTCGACCGGAGGCCCGAGACCTTCCAGGGCGTGCTGCACGCCGTCAGCACCATCGGCGTCGTCCAGGCGCTCGGTGCGCTGACCATGACCGCCACACAGTTCGCCGGCATCGCCTACCGGGACGTCTTCGCGAGCGTCGTGCCCGAGCCCTTGCAGCTGTCGGGCTACGTCATCACCTATCCCTACGCCTACGGCGGAACCCTCTTCCGCGCGAACGCATGGGTCGGGCTGGAGCCGTCGTTCGTGTCCTTTCAGCTCGGCCTGGCCGCGCTGGCCGCCATGATGGTGCGACGGTCGTGGCTCGTTCTGGCCCTGATCCTCGCCGGGCTGGCCTCCACCGCCTCGGGTTCCGGGATCCTCATCCTGCTCGTGGGCGTCGCCGGCCTGGTCTCCTCGCGTCTCCGCGGCCAGCTCCGACCTCGCCTGCTCCCGCTGGGTCTCGGGATCCTCGTGCTGCTGAGCACGCCGTACGGGATCGGGCTCGCCGCCCGCGCCGGCGAGGTCGCCGAGGACAACTCCTCGGCGTCGCTGCGGGCGATCCAGCCGTACGAGCGATTACTGACGCCGTGGCTCTCCGACCTGCCGACGATGTTCTTCGGGGCCGGGCCGGGGACCTCGCAGGTCCTGGTCACCGCGACGAGCGAGGCCGGGCTCCTCGTCCCGACACCCATCAAGATTCTCTTCGACTACGGCATCATCGCGGGGTCCGTGCTGGCGGCGTTCCTGATCACCTGTTACTGCGGGTCGCTGAGCCCCGTGCTGGCCTTCACCCTGTTCTTCTCCCTGTGGACGCTCCAGCCGGGGCTGACGACGATCCTGCTGGTCATGCACGTCGTGATCCTCGTGTCGCTGTGGCCGAGGGACCACCGACCCGAGGTGGACGAGCACGTGCCCCGGTCGCTCGCTCCGACGGGTGCGTCGCCGTGAGCTCCGGTCCGAGCGAGACGCCGCTGGTCTCGGTGATCATGCCGGTGCGCAACGAGGAGGCCGCGATCGAGATCGCCGTGCGCTCCGTGCTCGTCCAGTCCCATCCGAGGCTGGAGGTGCTCGTCGTCGACGGGTGCTCCGAGGACCGCACCCGCGAGGTGGTTCGCGCCATGGCGGCGGAGGACGAACGGGTGCGGCTGCTCGACAACCCGGCCCGCGTGATCCCCGCGGCCCTCAACGTCGGCCTGGCCGCCGCGACCGGACCGATCGTGGCCCGCATCGACGGGCACGCCCGCGTCAACGTCGACTACCTCCGGCGAGGGGTCGCCGCGCTCACCGCCCGTCATGACCTGGCCGGCATCGGGGGCCGCCGTATCGGCATCGCCCGCACCCCGATCGGGCGGTCCGTCGCGCTCGCGCTCTCCAGCCGGGTCGGGGTCGGCGACTCGATCAACCACTACAGCCTGCGACCAGCCGACACCGACCACGCCTCGTTCCCGATGTATCGCACGACGGTGGCGCGGGCCGTGAACGGATGGGACGAGCAACTGCGTGCCAACGAGGACGTCGACTTCGACCACCGGGTTCGCGCCATCGGCCACCGCCTCGCCTACGACCCCGGCATGGAGATCTACTGGCACGTGCGCGAGGACCTGTTCGCGCTCGGCCGCCAGTACCGCCGGTACGGGCGCGGCAAGGGAGCCATGGTCCTGAAGAACGGCTCGCGCGCGCTGGCGGCTCGCCACCTGGCACCGCCGGCGCTCATCGCCGCCTTCACCCTGGCCGCGCTCGCAGCGGTGCTCGGCAGGCCCCGCCCCGCCGTCGTCGTGGGCGTCCCGTACGCGCTCGTCGTGGGCGGTGGGGCGACAGCGGCCTGGGTGGGTCGCCCGCGTGGGGAACCGGTCTCGCTGCCGGCCCTGCCCGCGGCCCTGGTGACGATGCACGTCACCTGGGGTGTCGGGTTCCTCGAGGGCCTGCTCGCCCGCCGACGCGCGGCTGCGGGGAGCCTGGTGCACCCGGAGTCAGTCCGTCCGGAGCGGACGACGGGCCGCGTGGATGAAGAGGCCCCAGGTCAACGGGACGACGAGCCAGAAGGCCGAGGCGAAGCCGACCGCGGCGCCGTAGGCGCCGGCGAGCAGCACGCCGCCGACGCCCCCCAGCAAGAGCAACGGGGCCTCGATGAAGCTGACGACGAACTTGAGCCGCGTGCGCGCCATCGCGATGAGCATCGCTGACGGACCCACACTGAGCGCGCTACCGACCAGGGACAGCACCATCGGCCACAGGATCGCGTCGACACCCGGCCAGGTCTGGCCGAGTAGCGCCTCCCCGAGCGCGTCGGGGGCGAGAGCGAAGGCGAGCCCCCACAGGAAGGTCAGGAGCGCGACGCCGCCGGACAGCGCCGAGGCCGCCCCGATCCAGCCTCTGAGGTCCAGCGTGGACCGCCGTCGCGAGAACTCCGGTACCGCGAAGCTCATGGCCGCCATGGCGAGGATCATGGGAGGCCCGAGCAGGACCTGTGCGCCGCGCAACGCACCGGTGGCTTCGAGCGAGCCGACCGCGGCGATGATCAGCAACGCACCCTGCTGGCCGGCCTGCACGAGGACGTACTCGCTGACGAGGTAGCCCGACACGTCGCGATGCGCCGTCCACCACCGCCGTGCACGACGGGGACGGGGTAGCGCACGGGCCTGCCGTGCGCCCAGCAGCGCCGCCACGCCGGCGGAGAGGCCCCAGGCGAGCACCAACGGGCCGGCCGTGACGACCCCACTTTCCAGGAGCGCGACGAACGCCGCGATCTGGACGACCCCCCACACCGTGTCGTTGAGCGCCGCCGCGGCCGGTCGCGCGGCCGCGAAGAAGACGTACCTCCAGGCGTCCTGCACGAGCAGGGCCGGGAAGACGACGCCGAGAGCCGCGAGCGACACCCCGGCCGGGCCGCCGATCAGGGCCGCCACCACCAGGCACACGACCCCGCTGATCACCCCGAGGACGACCGCGGTGCCGGCCGCGGAGCCGGCGGCCTCGTGAGCCTCCGTGGCCGGGGCACGACTGAAGCGGATCCCGAGCGGGGAGGTCGCCAGCGCGCGACTCAGGCCCACGGCCAGAGCGAAGACCGAGAACGCCACCGCGAACCCGCCGAACTGCTCGACGTCGACGGAGCGTGCCACGACGAACGACAGCGCAGCGTTCGTGACGCTCGAGATGACCTGGTCGACGAGGTTCCAGCCCGCGCGACGGGCTGCCCCGCCGCTGCGGGGTCGGGAGCGCTCCGAGCGTGTCATCGCGGCACCCGCCGGGCGCCGAACGCGGCTTCTCCTGCCCTCGAGTGCCTGGGAGGCTGGCCTGGCCGGCGGTGGTCGCCGGCTGTGACCGGGGGGTGCGCATGGTGGACACGGACGGAGCAGCGCGGACGGCGGATGCCGCCGAGGTGGCGGACGGTCCCCGCTACGAGGTCATCACGATCGCGTACTTCAGCGCCGACGAGGTCGCGAAGCTGCTCGCGGGCCTCGAGGACCACGTCCCGGTCGCGGTGATCGACAACTGCCAGGGCCAGGACGGGCTGGCCGATGTGGCGCGAGCTCGGCCTCGCACCCGCTACCTGCACGGCCCGGGCCGGGGATTCGCCTCCGGAGCGAATCTCGGGGCACGTACGTCCGCCGCTCGGACCCTCGTCTACGCCGATCCCGACAGCCGTCCGTCCACGGCGCAGATCGAGGAGATCGTGCGCGACATCGAGGCCGATCCCGGCCTGGCGGCGGTGGCGATGAACAGCGTGCTCCCCGACGGGCGTCCGGACATCGGCGTCGGCGGGTGGGAGCCGAGCGTGCCGCGCGCGATCGCCCACGCGGTGGGCGCGCACCGGATCGTGCCGACAGCCGGCCTCTGGGCGGTCACCGAGTCCGGTCGCGAGGTCGACCTGGACTGGCTGGGTGGGTCGTGCCTGGCCACCCCGCGCCGGGTCTTCCTCGAACTGGGCGGGTACGACGAGAGCTTCTTCCTCTACTCCGAGGACATCGACCTGGGTCGCAAGATCCGCAAGGCCGGGTATCGGCTGAGGCTGCGCACGGACATCACGGTCGACCACGACCCCGGTGGATCGGGCGACGACCCGACACGGATGATCCAGCTGCGAGCCGACTCGATGATGCGCTACCTGCGGCGTCACCATCCGGCTCACCGGGTGCAGGGGGTGCGCCTCGCGCTCTCCGCGGGCACCGCCGCGCGCGCCCTCTACGCCCGTCTGCGGGGCAGGCACGATCTCACCGAGCACTTCGCCGCCTACCTGCGCGGGCTCTGGGCGGGTCGCCCGGCCGGGATGTGACCGGGGACCCGGGCGCCACGATCTCGCGACACCCGCCCCCGGGCGAACGTCCGCCGGCGCAGCGGCCCGCGGCGGACCGAATCTGAGTGCACGGGGTGGCCGAAGTCAAGGACGCCCGGGTGATCGACGCGGCGGCTCGTCCGGCGGCGCCGCATCCCTGGCCCGGGTGGGTCGCGCCGTTAGTGTGATCCGGTGCCCGGAGCCCCGCGCGGCGGACGGACGTCGCCGACCGACGCGGCCGACGTCGAGACCGACCTGTGCATCGTCGGCGCCGGTCCCGCCGGGCTGACCCTCGCCGGCGAGCTCGACGGCTCCGGCCTGCGCGTCTGCCTGCTCGAGAGCGGGGGCGAGGACGTCGACCCGCGGGTCCGGCGCCAGGGCCGCGCCCGCAACGACGGCTATCCGCTCCCCGCGTTCCACCGCTCGCGGGTCCGGGCCGTGGGCGGCACCCTGCGCCACGAGGAGCTCGTCGACGACAGCTGGGCCGTCCGCCCCCTCGACCCGATCGACTTCGAGCGCCGTCAGGGCCTGCCCGGCTGGCCGATCGACCGGGAGCAGCTCGACACCTACTACCGGCGCGCCCACGTGGTCTGCGGCTTCCCGGCCGACGGCGCCGACCCCGCCGAATGGCCGGACGACCCCGATCCGCTCCTGCCGCTCGACGACACCGACGCCGAGACCGCCTTCTTCCGGTACGTCCCGCCCACGTTCCACCACGGCTGGACCGGGCTCGGTCACTCCCGCAACGTGGCGCTGTTCCCGCACTCGCGCGTCATCGAGATGCTGGTCGAGCCGGGGAGCCGGCGGGTCGACGGGGTCGTGGTCCGGCGGGACGACGGCTCCCGGTTCGTCGTCCGCGCGCGGATCGTCGTCCTGGCCACCGGCGGGATCGAGAACGCCCGCATGCTGCTGGCGACCGGCGAGGGGCCCGGTCTGGGCAACGAGCACGACCTCGTCGGCCGGTATTTCGCGGAGCGCCTCTCGACGCACGCCGGCCACATCGTCGGCGCGCGCGAGAGCCTGATCGAGGACACCGCGTTCTACCGAATCCACGACGCCTCCGACGGCGAGGTCTGCGGCGTCCTGCGGCTGCGCGACCAGATCCAGCGCAAGCACCAACTGCTCAACTGCGCGTTCTGGATGGTGCCCGGTTCCGCCGCGATCACCACCGACGCCGTGCGCACGTTGGGCGACCTCCGCCGGGCGGTCAGCCGTCGACCGGCGATCGACGGGCTGGGCACCCATCTCGGCAACCTCGTGCGCGGCCGGCGGGACCTCGCCCGCTACATCTCCGGCCGGTTGCGGAGCGGGGCGGGTCCCCAGGTGCTCGCCGTCCGTGCGCAGGCCGAGCAGACCCCGCACCCCGACTCCAGGGTCGTCCTCGACACCCGCCGCGACGACGTGGGCATGCCGCTCGCCCGCGTCCACTGGCGCATCGACGAGTCCGACTGGGCGTCGCTGCGGTCGTCGCTCGAGCTGCTCGACGGTGCGCTGCAGAGCCGCGGACTCGGGCGGATCGAGGGGAGGCCGGGCGACCGGGCCACCTACCCGCTGGTCGAGGGCAACCACCACCACATGGGCACCACCCGCATGCACACCGATCCGCGCCAGGGTGTGGTCGACGCCGCCTGCCGGGTGCACTCGGTCCCGAACCTCTATCTGGCGGGGAGCTCGGTCTTCCCGACCTACGGCGCGTCGAACCCGACCCTGACCATCGTGGCGCTGGCGCTGCGGCTCGCCGACCACCTGCGGGAATGACCCGCTTCCCTGATCACCGTGACCGGGGCGGGTCCGGGGTGCGTGTGGCACGCTGCTCCGCGGGGACACCCCGATGACTCCTGGGAGCCGGCACATGCAGGCGAAGCGCCCGATCGCGGCCGTCGGCGCCCTCCTCGTGGCGCTGGTGATCGCAGGCTGCTCCACGATGGGCTGGGCCGACATCCGGCCGCGGACGGGTCCGGGCACCACGAGCCCCGACCCGCAGGCCTACCCCGACCGCGTCGCCGCGGCCTACAGCCAGCTCTACGCGGATGCCACGGCGCCGCCGTTGGGCGAGGTGCCCGGCTCCGTCAACGTCGTCAACCTCGCCTTCGCCGCCGGCACCCCGCTCGCCCTCGTCGGCCCCAGCCCCCAGGGCGAGGAAGCGCTTCTGCGCGACACCCGAATGCTTCGGGCGCAGGGGGTGCGCGTCGTGCTGTCGATCGGCGGCGCGGACGGCTCGATCGACACGAGCGCGCGCCAGGCGGTCGTCGACAGAGTGATGGCGATCAACGAGCGCATCCCACTGGACGGCATCGACTGGGACATCGAGCAGTCCGCCATCGTGCCCGACGACATCGTGGCCATCTCGTCGGAGCTGGTGGCGCGGCGGGGGCCGCAGTTCGCCGTCACCCTGGCCCCGAACGGCGCCAACATCGACGCCTACCTGCCGATCGCCCGGGAGCTCGCCGCGCGCGGGCAGCTCACGATGATCAGCCAGCAGTTCTACGACGCCCCCGTCACGACGGCCGACGCCCTGCGCCAGGTGCAGCGCATCCGCGACGCCGGGGTGCCCGAGAACAACATCGGCATCGGCATGATGATCGGCGACTCCTCCGAGGAGTGGACCATCGAGGAATGCCTGGATGCCGTGCGCACGATCCGGGCCACGTTCCCGGGCGTGCGCGGCGGCTTCCTGTGGGAGACCGGCCGACCCGGCTCCGGCGAGTGGGCCAGCGAGGTGGCACCCGTCCTGACCGCACCGCAGAGTCCCTGACACCGGCGTCGGCGACCGACTCAACGACCGCGGGCGAACACGACCTCGCTGACCGTGCGCAGGAGGACCTTGGCGTCGAGCCAGAGCGACCAGTTCTCGATGTAGTAGTTGTCGAACCGGGCGCGGTCGGAGATCGGGGTGTCGGCGCCGCGCAGACCGCTGACCTGAGCAAGACCGGTGATGCCTGCGGGGACGCGATGACGCTGGCCGTAGCGGGGCAGCTCGGAGGAGAACTTCTCCACGAAGTGCGGGCGCTCCGGGCGGGGCCCGACCAGGGTCATATCGCCGCGAAGGATGTTCCAGAGCTGCGGGAGCTCGTCGAGCGAGGTCCTGCGCAACGCCCGGCCCACGGGGCCGACACGCTCGTCACCGACGACCGACCATTGCGTGGCCGACTCACCCTCGTCCGCGGGCCGCATCGACCGGAACTTCAGGCACTCGAAGAGCTTCCCGTCCCGGCCGACACGCGCCTGACGAAAGATCACGCCGGGACCCCCCTCGAGGCGCACCGCCAGCGCGCACGCGGCCATCACCGGAGCGAGCAGGACGAGAATGATCGCGCTGACGACCACGTCGAAGACCCGCTTGAGCGCCCAGCTCATGCCGTCGAGCTGGGGTGTCCGAATGCGCATGATCGGGACCGAGCCGATGTGGTCGCCGGTGCCGGTCTGCGTCACCAAGGCGGGCAGGCGAGGAACGATCAGCAGGTCGCAGCCGGCGCACCCGGGGCTGCGCACTCGATCGAGCAGATCGGCCTCGTCGAACTCGCCACCGGCCACGAGCACGACGTCGATACCGTTCTCGGCAACGAGGCGCTCGAGGTCGGCGAGGGCGCCGAGGTGGGGGGCGAACGCGGAGGCGGCGGGACGGCGGCCGTCGTCCAGGAAGCCCGCGACCGCGAGTCCGTAGCGGGGATGACGGTGGAGCAGCTCGATGACGTCGGCGGCCAGGCGATCGCCACCGACCACGAGGGTCCGGTGGGCGACGACCCCGCGGCGGCGCGCGGCGAGGATGAACCGGCTCGTCGCCACGCGTCCGAGCGCCACCAGACCGAGGCCCGGCAGGACGATGAGCAGGAAGGTCTGGACGCCCTCGCCATCGTGTCGCAGGGCGAAGACCGAGGCGACCAGCGCCGCGGCCACGAGCAGACGGCCGAGGACGGCGGGGAGCTCGTCGAGCACGGACAGGTGCAGACGCGCCCGGTAGCGCCCCCCGCCGGAGAGCAGGGCGAGCGCGATGACGGTCATCGCCAGCACGGCCTTGGCGTACTGCGGCACCCAGAGGACCGGCGCCACGAGGAGCACAGCGTCCGCGGGAAGCACGAGCATCCATGCCTGCCACGACATCGCCGTGCGGAACCCGAGCAGCGCGCGGGCCGGGCGGGGCAGGTCGGGCACGTCGAACCGACCGCGTCGGTCGCGGACCCGCACCACCGGCCGAGCGTCCGTACCCCGGACGGTGCCCTGGTCTGCTGTGGTGGTCTCCGACCACGTCACGCCGACTACCGCTCCCAAACGTCTCACCTCTTTGCAGCACACGGGAGGGCCGGCGACCCACGTGATCGCCAGTATTCACCCGATCGAGTTACTTCACCCAACCATGTTCCGCCTTTCAGGTGAAGCAGTTGGTCAAATAGATGACACTCTGCTATCGGTCGACTCCGTGTTCGCTCGTTCGTGCAATGTGTGCGCGCCCTACGCGCCACCGGCCGTCTCGCATCCGGAGCGCAGCGCGGCGATCGTCGAGCTCCGACCGGGGGCGGCGTGCGCATCACCCTGGGCCGGCCGCAGGATCTGCTCGACGCCGTGGCCCGGACACCTCAGGGGGAACTGACATGACCGACCCGCTCGCCGGCTGGGAGATCGGCCGGCCGCTGCCTCGCGACGCGCGCGTGTTCGTCGCCGGCTCGTCGGGGCTCGTCGGCTCCGCCGTCGCGCGTCACCTGCGGGCCGCGGGCTTCACCGACGTCGTCGGGGTGCGCTCGGCGGAGGTCGACCTGCGCGACGCGACCGCCACCGCCCGCTTCCTCGACGAGACGCAGCCGGCCGTCGTGGTCGACGCCGCCGCGCGCGTCGGGGGGATCGCGGCGAACGCGGCCGAGCCCGTCGAGTTCCTCCACGACAACCTGCGCATCCAGGCCAACCTGCTCGACGCCGCGCACCGCGTCGGTGTCGGCCGCCTGCTGCTGCTCGGCTCGTCGTGCATCTACCCGAAGTTCGCCGACCAGCCGATCCGCGAGGACTCGCTGCTCACCGGCGCGCTCGAGCCCACCAACGACGCCTACGCGATCGCGAAGATCGCCGGGATCATGGGCGTGCAGTCGTACCGCCGCGAGTACGGGCGGTCGTGGATCTCCGCGATGCCGACCAACCTGTACGGGCCGGGCGACAACTTCGACCTCGAGAAGTCGCACGTGCTGCCCGCGCTCATGCGCAAGTTCCACGAGGCCCGCGTGTCCGGCGCGCCGACCGTGACCGTGTGGGGCACCGGGACGCCGCGCCGCGAGTTCCTCCACACCGACGACCTCGCGGCTGCGTGCCTGCACCTGCTCGAGCACTACGACGACCCGTCGCCGATCAACGTCGGCGTCGGCGAGGACGTCCCGATCGCCGACCTCGCGTCGCTCGTCGCCGCCACGATCGGCTTCACCGGCGACATCGTCTACGACACCTCCCGGCCCGACGGCACGCCGCGCAAGCTGCTCGACGTCTCGCGCCTGCAGTCGCTGGGCTGGAAGCCGACCATCGGGCTCGCCGCGGGGCTGGCCTCGACCTATCAGTGGTTCCTCGAGCAGCAGTGATATCGGTCTGATCGGGCCAACCCGCGGGCTCCCGAACATCCCCCGTCCGGCGCGTAACGACGACCCCGGGCCCGCCGACAGAGCACGTAGACGTTCGAGGACGACGGGGGTTGCCTGCGATGACGATGATCCTGACGGCCGTTGCCGGCGCGACGGCCGGTGCGGCGGCGTGGCTGCTCGCGCCCTGGGCGAGCATGGCCGTCCACGGCACGGTCGACGAGCGGACCTGGGCCGCGCAGCGCTGACGACGCCCGGTCGCCGTCCGGGCCTCACAGTTCGGTCTCGTCCGCCCCGCGGGGCGAAGCGCTGGCCCACGATGCTCACAGCACGTGGCGTGCGAGGTCTCCGGGGGGAGTGCCGAGGATGGCGAAGCGCGGACGGGCACCGGTGGTGGCCGTGGGAATCCTGGTCGGAGCGGCTCTGGGATGGGCGCTCGCGCCCGTCGTCGACATGGCGCGCCACGGCACGCTCGACCGGCAGAAGGTGCGGGCCTGGCGGGAGACCCGGCCGCGACCCGTCCCGCGATGTGACGAGCTGAGCGTCCCGGCACCCCGCAGGGGCACCGGGACGTCGGCTCCCAAGCCGGTTGCTAGGGCTTGAGCACCCGCGCCCGCTCGACGGTGGCCGCGTCCATCTCGTGGAACTCCATGCGCCGCCGGCCCGCGAGCCTCTTCTCGACACGGTCGACGTAGGGCAGGAAGCCCGCCCGCTCGCAGCCCTTGAGGCTCGCGATGTTGTCGATGCCGACGAAGGTGACGACGTAGCGCGCCCCGAGGTCGGTGGCCTTCTCCGCGATCATCGACATGCCCGCGCTCATGATCCGCTTGCCCTGGTGGCGCACCGGCGTGAACGCGCCCTCGAGCAGCGCCTCGTCGGGGCCGAGCACGGGGAAGATCCCGTGGAAGAACGACTGCACGTCGTCGTTGTCCTCGGCGGAGAACAGCCACTGGACGTAGCAGGGCTCGTCGTCATCGTTGACCGCGACATAGGGGCTCCCGATGCCCTGGTCCATGAGGCGACCACGGGTCTGCCGCTCCCAGCGCTCGGCGGTGTCGACCTCCGCGTGGGTGTCGAGGATGTGCTCGACGTCGTCGTCGCGCATCGCGCGCACCGAGATCGGGATCTTCGCGACGGGGGTCTCGTGGGGGACCGCCAGGTCCCGCTTGAGCCCGTAGGAATGCGACGTCGACAGCGCCCGCTTGCCGACGGAGCGCATCGTCGGGACGAAGGTCCCCGACTCCAGCGTCGTCCTCGCGAACCGGGCGTAGCGCGTGAGCGTCGTGCCGGCGCTCGAGTTGTCCTGCACAGCGAAGTCCTCACCATTGGGGAATCGGCCATGGTCGCCGATCGCTCTCGTCCGAGCGACCACCACCCGGGGTGAGACGTGCATCCGAACGGAGGGTTCGCTCACTGGCCGGAGATGTCACCCGATCGAGGTAAAGATCGCGCGGGTTGCCGTGATCGAGCTAACGTTCCGTGTCGATCAGACGACAACCGATCGAGCGCCGGCGGGGAGCCGGCTCAGCACCCTCGGGGGGTCCCATGTCCAAGCACTCGGCTCCGCAGCAGCCCGGCCGCGGCACCGGCGACCCCGTCGTGCTGATCCGCCCGGTGGCCCTGAGCGCCGCGGACTACCTCGGTCGTCTGCGCACCGCCGCGACGACCCTGGTCCCGATCACGGTGCCGGGTCGGCACTCGCGGGGCTGACCCGCCCGGACCGCACCGTCAGGCCGGCAGCACCGTGCCCGCGTGCTCCGTCCCCGCGTGCAGGGGACCGGCGTCGTTGACGGCGAGCAGCAGCGGCACCGACCCGCTGGTGTCGATACGGCACACCGCGGCGTCGACGAGGAACATCCGCCACGCGATCTCGATGCCCACCCCGAGGGCCCAGCTGATCGCCGCTTTGATCGGCGAGACGTGGCTGACCACCACCACCTCGCCCTCCGCCGCCTCCGCCGCCAGATCGGCGCACGCGGCGGCCACGCGGTCCCGCACCGCCACGAGCGACTCGCCGCCCGCCGGCACGTGCTCCGGATCGGAGCGCCAGGCCTGCCAGGCCTCGCCGTCCAGAGCCGTCATGGGTTGGCCGTCGAGCTCTCCGTAGTCCATCTCGGTCCACCGCGTGTCGACCTCCACGGGCACCTCGGCCCCGAGGAGCGCCGCGGTCTCGCGGGCCCGCACGAGCGGGCTGGTGACCAGCCGCGTCGGACGCGGGAGCCCCGCGGCGAGGGCGCGGGCCTGCCGCCGTCCGGTCTCGGTGAGCGGCGGGTCGGCCCGCCCGCACATCAGCCCGCGGGCGTTGGCCTCACTCTGACCATGGCGGACGAGGGTGAGCACCTACGCCACGGTAGTGCCGCCGGAGCGGCCATCCGGCGCGCATTCGGGCGACGGGCGGCGTCCGCGAGCAGCACCAGGGCGCCCGGGGCGCACGAGATCAGGGCGAGGACGCCGTAGACGACGGCCGTCGCGAGCCCCTGGCCCGGGGCGAGGCCGACGGCGGCGAAGGCGACGGCCGCCACCGCCTCCCGCGGGCCCCAGCCACCGACCGTCAGGGGCACCGACATCGCCAGGAGCGCCACGGTGACGAGCGGGAGCAGCTGCCCCAGGGGTGCAGTGACCCCCGCCGTGCGGGCGGCGACGACGAACAGCGCGAGCAGCCCGGCGAGCGCGACCAGCGACAGCAGGACGACGGCGGGCGCGGTGCGCCAGCGGCCGAGGCCCTCGCGGACGTCGCGCATCGCCGCGACGAACCCGAGGCGCCACCGCGCCGCGCGCCGGGCGGTCCAGAGCCAGCCGACGACGCCGGCGATCAGGAGCACGACGCCGGCCGCGACGAAGCCGAGCCCGGGGCCGACGACGGCGTGCACCACGGCGGGCTGCGTGAACAGCACGGCGGCGCCGACGGCGACGACCACGACCTGGCCGGCGACGCGCTCGATCACCACGGCACGCGCGCCACGCCCGTCGCCGGGACGGTGGTGGCGCACCGCGCGGTGCACGTCGCCGAGCACGCCGGCAGGCAGCAGCGAGTTGAGCAGCGTCGCGCGGTACGCGTCGGCGGTGGCCTCGCCCAGCGGCAGGCTCAGCCCGACACCGCGGGCCACGACGCACCAGCGGGCGGCGCCGGCGACGGTGGTGAGCGCACCGAGCACGAGCGCGGCGGCGACCACCGGCCCGGAGATCCCGGCGAGCGCCTCGACCACGCCGCCGGCGCCCAGGCGCACGACGAGCAGGACGGGGAGGCCGAGGCCGACGACGAGCCGGATCACCGTGCCGAGGCTAGGGGTGCGGCGGGGTGTGGGGGCCGCCTTCGGGGAAATCTCGGGGCTCGTGCGGGGAGCGGGGACGTCGATCGTCGGGGGCGGGGTCGAGCAGGTCACGGGCGCGGGGAGCGTCACGTCGAATCAGTCCAGTGGGGAGCTGGGGAGCGGGTGGTCCGGGGTCGTGCGGGTGGTGCGGGGTCGGGGCAGTGGTGTCAGGGCAGGGCCAGCAGGTCGAGATGGCCGACGTGCACGCGCAGCCGGCCCTGCTCCGCGGCGTCGAGGCGTCGGTCGAGGTAGGCGTCGGCGTGCCGCGCGAGGTCGGGGTCCTGCGCGACGGCCGCCGACACCCAGCCGTGCAGCCAGGCCACGGCGAGGTCGACGTCGTCGAGCCCGAGCCGCCAGGGGCTGACCCGGGAGACGACGTGGGCGCCGCGGCGGGCGAAGGCCCGCTCCGCGACGTCCGGGGCGGACGGGCCGAGCAGACGGCGTCCGTCGACCACCCGCTGCTGGTGGGCGTCGAACGCCGCGGCCATGGGGACGTCGCGGGCCTCCGCGGGCTCGAGGCGGACCTGGCCGACGACGCTGAGGGTCAGCAGCGCGGCGCAGCCGGCGCCGACGCACGCGGCGGCGACGGCCTCGACCTCCTCGGCGGTGAGCACGTCGAGCAGGGCGGACGCGGTGACGAGGTCAGTGTGGAAGTCGGGGCCGGCGAGGTCGTCGGCGGTGAGCGTGGTGACGTCGACCGCGCGGGTCTCGGCGGTGACGGGCGAGCCGTCGCGGGCCCGGTCGGGGAGGTTCGCGGCGGCGTGGGCGAGCAGGTCGGGGTCGCGGTCGGCGAGCACCCAGTGCTGCGGGCCGGGCAGGCGGGGCGCGAGCCAGCGCGCCATCGACCCGGTGCCGGAGCCGAGGTCGAGGATCCGCCCGACGGCGGGGTGACCGGCGCGGAGGTCCTCGACGAGGTCGATCGCGCGGGCCTCGGCGTCGGCGGGCTCGCGCAGGGCGAGCCAGTCGGGCGCCGCGGGGGCGCCGGGCCGGGCGTGGCCCGGAGCGGGGTGGCGGGGGCCGGGGAGGCCCCCGCTCAGCTCGGGGCGCGCAGATCCGCCAGCACCTGCTGCACCCGTCGCGAGGTCTGCGTCCACGTCGAAAGAGTGCAATGCCGAGATCTCGCTGAGATCCGTCGCCCATTGCGATGCGCATGATCGGCGAACCAGCGGTGTAGTCCTGCGACGAGTGCGGGAACATCCTCAGCGGAAACTAAGATTCCGGCCCCGTCGAGGGTCTCGGGCAGTCCGCCGGCGTCGCTCGCCATCACGGGGATGCCCCGTGCGAGCGCCTCCGTCACCACCATCCCGTAGGTCTCGACCCGCGAGGGCGCGACGAGAAGATCGGTCGCGTCCCAGGTCCTGTCCAGTGCAACGCCCGACAGGGGGCCGTGGTGACGGATCCGGTCTCCCAGACCGTGCCGGGCGATGGTGGCACGCAGGTCGGCGACGAAGGCGGGGGCGCGCCGGGTGGGGCCGACGAGGTCGAGGGTCCACGGGTGCTCCGGCAGCGCGGCCAGCGCCTCGACGAGCAGGTCCTGTCCCTTGGTGGGCGTGACGGCGCCGAGGCAGAGCAGGCGGTGCACGCCGTCGGTCCCGGTGGCGAGCGGGGCGGGGTCGACCCCGGGGACGGCGACGACGACCCCGGTGAGGCCGTGTCGCTCGTGGAGCCGCCGCGCGGCCCACGGGCTCGTCGCGATCACCGCTCCGGCGGCGCGCAGCACCGCGCCCTCGCCGGCGTCGAGGTCGGGCGCCTCCTCGCCGAGGGGCAGGTGCACGAGCACCGCGACCGGACGGCGCGCGGCGTGCGGGACGACGATCCCCGGCACCCCGCACGCCACCAGCCCGTCGAGCAGCACCGGGCCGTCGCCGTCGGCGAGCACCGCATCGAGCTCCCGGCGCGCCATGTCGTCCGGTCGCGGCCAGGTGCCCGCGACCTGGGCGTCGCGCACGGCCATGCCGTCGGCCCGGAGCCCCTCGATGATCCGCGCGTCGTAGACGTCGCCCCCGCTGACGAGGGCGGGGTCCGCGGGAGGCCGCACGACCGTGAGCGTCACGGAGCCCAGGATTCCGTGCCCGCGGCGCCTACGGTGCCGGTGTGGCCGATCCGTCCGCTCTCCCGCCCCTGGCCGCCGAGGACCACGTGTGCGCGCCCTGCGGCTGGCGCTTCGCGGAGGTGTCGGTCGAGGAGGCGGCGGCGGTCGCGGCGTCGGTGCCGACCCTCGTGCGGGCCGCGGTGGCGGCGATCCCGCCGGAGCGGCATCACGGCCGGCCGAGCGAGGGCGTGTGGTCGGTCGCCGAGTACGTCTGCCACCTGCGCGACGTGGCGATGGCCTTCACGATCCGGCTGCACCGGGCGCGCACCGAGGACCGGCCGGCCGTGGAACCGGTCTACAACGACCTGCGCGTGCGCCGCTTCCGCTACGACCGCCACGACGTCGCGGCGGTGCTCGACGAGCTGGACCTCGTGACGCCCGGCCTGCTCGACGAGGTCGCGCGCTACGGCGCCGCCGACTGGGACCGGACCGTCACCCGGCTGCCCCACGAGGAGCGGACCGCCCGGTGGCTGCTGCGCCAGGCCGCGCACGAGGGCGTCCACCACGTCGACGACATCTCCCCCACGTGAGAACTTTCCGCCCTCATAGGGGCGGAAAGTTCTCACGTACTCGCGCGGGCGCCCGCTAGGCCCACCCAGATGAGTGCGGCGAGAACGCGTCGGCGGGCGGCATCCGGGTTACCCGGGGGGCGACCGACGCCGTGGGCTCCCCCACGACGATCGCCCGGGACACCGTCGTGAGACGGTCCCCGCCGATCCACCACGGCCGACCGTCGCCCCCGACGACTTGGAGTCCCCGATGGCCCGGCACCGCCGGACGTCCGACCGTGCCCGCACCGCGCGAGCGGTCCTCGCACCGATCGGACTGGCCGCCGTCAGCGCCGTGGGGGCCTCGCCCCTCGCCGTGGCCGCACCCGCCGCGCCCGCGCCGAGCGCGGTGGGTCAGGGCGACGCCGTCCCCTGCACCGACACCGCCGACGTCTGCGTCGACCTCAGCGAGAACAAGGCCTGGCTCGCCGACGACGGCGTCGCGACCGGCGACGCGATGACGATCACCTCCGGCTCGCCCGAGGACCCGACGCCCACCGGCACGACGACGGTGACGCGCAAGGAGCGCCACCACGTCAGCCAGGAGAACCGGGACGCGCCGATGCCGTACTCGATCTTCTTCGACGACGAGGGCCGGGCGTTCCACAGCGGCGACACGGCCGGCACGTCGCACGGGTGCATCCACCTCGAGGTGGAGGACGCCCGCGCGGTGTTCGCGGCCCTCGACATCGGCGACGAGGTGCAGATCCGGCGCTGAGTCGTGGGTGCGTCTCCGTGCCCCGTGCACGGACACGCGCTCACGAGAGCGTCAGCTCATAACCGGCCGACGCCACGTGGGACTCGTGCAGGGTCACGGTGATCCCGGCGAGGCTCCGGCCGCCGTCGCCCAGGCTCCCGTCGCCCGCGCGGGCGGCGAGGCGCTCGGCGATGACCTTCGCGAGGTACTCGGTGGTCGTGTTGACCCCCGCGAAGTCGGGGTGCTCGTCGAGGTTGCGGTAGGTCAGGTCCGCGAGGGCCGTGTGCAGCTCCTCGGTGGCCCGGCCGATGTCGACGACGATGTTGTCGGCGTCGAGCTCGGCACGCCGGAACGTCGCGTCGACGACGAACGTCGCGCCGTGCAGCGCCTGCGCCGGTCCGAACACCGCCCCGGTGAAGCTGTGGGCGATCATGATGTGGTCGCGGACGGTGACGGCGAACATGCGGACTCCTCGTCGACGGGTACTCACCCCCATCAGATCAGCCCGCTCAGATCAGCGCGGCCACCACTGCGATCGTCAGGCCCACGGCGAGCACGGTGAGGAAGAGCCAGAGGTCGCCGAGCAGGCGCGCGCGCCAGGTGGCGTCGGGCGACGACGGCGCGGCGACCGGCAGCGTCGGGACCTCGGGCACCGGCGCGTCCGGGATGCGGGAGATCACGCGCACCGGCCGGGCAACACGACCCGTGGCGGCCGGCGACGAGGTGGTCACGGACATGACGGTCTCCCGAGGACGGAACGACGGAGGGTGACGGCAGAGGTGACGACACCGCCGCCCTGCCTGGTGCTCACCGACACAGAGAACCTGGCCACGTGACTGTAGGCAACGTCGGTGTCGTCAAGCGGACCGGGGTTGGGCCAAGTAGGTGATGGCCCTCGACGCACAGTCGTCGACGCGTCACTCGCGCCGCGCCGGGGACGACTAGCTGCCGCAACCCCCGCCGCAACACCCGCCGCCGCCACCGCCGCCCGGGGGCGAGGCCATGGCCCGCGGCGTGCCGGTCGGCTGGGCCGTCCGGGCCTTGCCGCCGAGGCCGACGGTGTTCAGCAGCTTCACCGTGTCGTCGTGGCCGGTGGGGCAGGGCGCCGGGTCGCTCGCCGCGCTCATCGGCCGGTCGACCTCGAAGGTCGACGCGCAGGTCCGGCAGCGGAACTCGTAGCGCGGCATGGACCGCAGCCTACGAACGGGGAGTTCATTCGCATAGAAGCTTGGCGAACATCCAAGTCAGCACGCCGATAGGGCGTTCGCTGCATCAGGTCAGTAGGAGACCCGCACCCCCAGGCCCGGGCGCTCGCCGGCCGACAGGGCCGCGAGGACGTCGGGCAGCTCGTCGAACGCGCAGGTGTCGGTGATCAGCGCGTCGAAGCGCCGGTCGGCGAGCAGGCGCAGGGCGAGTGCGAGGCGGTCACCCAGGCTCCACCGGGGACGCCGGGCCGGGGCGACCTTGCCCACCTGGCTGGCGCGGATCGTCAGGCGCCGCGAGTGGAAGGCCTCGCCCAGCGGCACGCGGGGCGCGCGCTCGCCGTACCAGGACATCTCGATCACCTCGCCCTCGTCGCCGAGGAGCTCCAGGGACCGTGCGAGCCCGGCCTCGGTGGCGCTGGCGTGCAGCACGAGGTCGCACTCCCCCGCCGCCGCGTCCGGGGTCGCGAACCCGACGCCCAGCGCGTCGGCCACCGCGCGTCGGGACCCGTCGACGTCGACGAGCTCGACACGCACCCCCGGGAACGTCGCGAGCACCCCCGCCACCGACGCCCCGACCATCCCGGCGCCGATGACGGCGATGCGGTCGCCCACGCGCGGCGCCGCGTCCCAGAGGGCGTTGACCGCGGTCTCGACGGTGCCGGCCAGCACCGCGCGCTCGGGCGGCACGCCGTCCGGCACGTCGGTGACCATCGACGCCGGCACGACGAAACGCTCCTGGTGCGGGTGCAGGCAGAACACGGTGCGCCCGGCGCGCGGGCCCTGCTCGACGACGCCCACCGCGAGGTAGCCGTAGATCACCGGCCCCGGGAAGTCGCCGACCTGGAAGGGCGCACGCATCCGCTCGTACTGGCTCGGCGGCACCTCGCCGCGGAACACCAGCGTCTCGGTGCCGCGGCTCACGGCGGAGTGGAGGGTGCGGACGACGACGTCGTCGGGACCCGGATCGGGCAGCGGGACCTCGACGATGCTCGCCCGCCCGGGTGATTCGACCCGGAACGCCCGTGTCGTGCCGGTCATCGACGACCCTCCTCACCCCGTGACGATCACAGGACGGCCATGCTGGCACGCGTGCAGAGCGAGCACGGCCCGTCCGCGATCCTGACCGTCGAGCTCGTCGGCGGCGCGCTGGCGAGTGCGGGTCTTCTCGGTGTGCTCGCCGAGGGGTTCGGGCTCGGCCCGTTCGGTCTCGTCGTCGGGGCGGCGGCCGCCGCGGGGCTCCTCGCGGTGCTCCTCGGCGCCGGCGTGCCGGCCCTGGGCCCGGCGGGACGGGTGACGCTGGCCCGCGGGGTGCTCGTCGTGGGCGTCACCGCGCTCGTCGCCGACCCCGTGTCGACGCCCGCGCTCGTGGTGCTCGCGGCCGTGGCGCTCCTGCTCGACGGGGTCGACGGCCAGGTCGCGCGGCGCCGCAACGTGACCTCGGAGTTCGGCGCGCGCTTCGACATGGAGCTCGACGCGTTCCTGCTGCTGGTGCTGTCGTGGCACGTCGCGGGCCAGCTCGGGTCGTGGGTGCTGCTCATCGGGCTCGCGCGCTACCTGTTCGTCGCCGCGGGCGTCGTGCTCCCGTGGCTCGGCGGGGAGCTCGAGACGAAGTTCTCCGGCAAGGTCGTGGCCGCCGCGCAGGGCATCGTGCTGGTCGTCGCGGCCTCGGGGCTGCTGCCGCTCGTGGCCGCGCAGGGACTCGTCGCGGTCGCCCTCCTCGCGCTCCTGTGGTCATTCGGCCGCGACGTCGTCCGGCTCTGGCGCGGCGCCGACACCCACCCCGTCCGCGTCCGTCGCGGGCTCGCCGCGGTGCTGACGGCGCTGGCCGCCCTGCTGGTGCTCGTCGCACTGCTCACGCCCGGGGACATCGCGCGCCTCGTGCCGCAGTCCGGCCTCCGCATCCCGTTCGAGGTCCTCGTCGCGCTCGTCGTGGCCGTCCTCCTGCCCCGCTGGGCGCGCCTCGTGGCCGCGTGGATCGCCGGCGTGTTGCTCGGCCTCATGTTGGTGCTGACGCTGTTCGACCTCGGCTTCTCCGTCGCGATCGCGCGCCCGTTCGACCCGGCGCGCGACGCGGTGCTCCTCGGCAACGCCTACGACTTCGTCGCCGAGACGTCCGGTCCCGTCGTCGGCGTCGTCGTGGCGGTGCTCGTGGCGCTGCTCGGGGTCGCGCTGCTGATCGGCACGGGTGGTGCGGTGGTCCGGCTCGCGCGGATCGCCGCCGACCACCGGTCGGGCGCGCTGCGGCTGGCCGGGGTCCTCGCAGTGGCCTGGATGGTGGCCTGGACGCTCTCGGCGCAGCTCCTGCCCGGCGTTCCGGTGGCCTCGCGCGACGTCTCGATCCGCGCCGTCGACCGGGCCGTCGCGATCGGGGACGGCGTGCGCGACCAGCAGGCGTTCGAGCGCGAGGCCTCGGTCGACGCCTACCGCGACGTGCCCGGCGACCGCCTGCTCACCGCCCTGCGCGGGCGCGACGTCGTGGTCGCCGTCGTCGAGAGCTACGGCCTCTCCGCTCTCGACGACCCCGCGATGGCGGGCCCGGTCCGCGCGGTGGTCGCCGACGGCGAGCGACGCCTCGGCGCCGTCGGGTACGGCGCGCGCACGGGCGTGCTGACCTCCCCCGTCGCCGGCGGGGGCAGCTGGCTCGCGCACGCCACGCTGCTCTCGGGGCTGTGGATCGACGGCGAGCAGCGCCATACCGATCTGACGGCGTCGGGACGTCTCACGCTCTCGCGCGCCTTCCACGAGGCCGGCTGGCGCACCGTCACCGTCCAGCCCGGCACCACCGGCCCCTGGCCGGAGGCGGCGTTCTTCGGCCTCGACCGCGCCTACACCCACGACGACCTCGGGTACCGGGGCCCGCGGTTCAGCTGGTCGCCGATGCCCGACCAGTACCTGTTCTCCGCGTTCGACCGCCTCGAGCGCGGCCCCGGGGCGCCCCCGACGATGGCCGAGCTCGTCCTGACCTCGAGCCACGGGCCGTGGGCGCCGCTGCCGCGCACGGTGCCGTGGGACGCGGTCGGCGACGGCAGCGTGTTCGGCCCCGAGGAGCCGCAGCACTCGTTCCAGTCGATCTTCACGACGAACTCGGCCGAGGTCCGCGACGACTACCGGCGCTCGATCGAGTACACGCTCTCGACGGTCTACGACTGGGCCGAGCGCCAGGCCGTGACGCGTCCCGACCGCGCGCCCGTGCTCGTCGTCCTCGGCGACCACCAGCCCTCGCCCGTCGTCACGGGGCCGACGGCGAACCGGGACATCCCGATCTCGATCGTCAGCCGCGACCCGGCCGTGCTCGCCGCCGTCGACGGCTGGGGCTGGTCGGACGGGCTGACCCCGGACCCGGGCGCGCCCGCGTGGCGGATGGACACCTTCCGCGACCGCTTCCTCGACGCGTACGGGCCGCAGCCCTGACGGCGGCCAGGTCGGCTCAGTGGAGGTCGCCGACCTCGAAGCACCCCGACGCGTAGCTGATCACGGTGCCCTTCTCGACGTGCGAGAGGAGATGGGCGAGCGCGTCGCGGCCCTTCGCGGCGGCGTCGGCATCGTCCAGGTGACCGGTGACGTCGATGTTGTCGTGACGTTCGGTCTCGACGGCCACCATGAACCCGCCGGTGGGGTGCGGCGTCGTCTTGACCGCGACGACCTCCGACGCGCGGTAGAGGTCGCCGTCCTCGGCACGGATCCAGCTCGGCTTCGCCATGCCCGGATCGTGCCTGCCCGCGACGAGATCGTCACGCCCCGGAGATCAAGCCTCTGCCATCACGCCTCTGCGGGCCGCCGCCAGGCCGAGGACAGCAGGCCACTCGGGTCGCGCGGCATCGGGCGGGGCGCGGTCTCGGGGCGCTCGGCCAGGCCGGTGAGCTCCTCGGTGAGCTCGTCGGCGTCGACGCCGAGCGCGGCGAGCATCTCCGCCGCCTGGCCCCACGGACGCGCGAGCAGCGCCGTGAGCAGGCCCGCGGCGCTGACGACGCCGTCGCTCGCCCCGGCCGCGAGGACCTCGGCGACCGCCGGACCCGCCACCGGCACGTCGTCGCCGTCCTCGTCCACGGGCTCGGACAGCGAGGACGACGCGACGAGCGCCATCGCCGCACCCACCGTCGCCGTGGTCACGCCCGCCTCCGCGAGGAGCTCGCGCTCCGGGCCCTCGGCGCGCACCAGGGCGAGCAGCAGGTGCCCGGTGCCGAACGCACCGTGGCCCCGGTCCGCGGCCTCCGCCCACGCCAGCGCGACGATGCGCTCGGCGTCCCCGGCGACGGTCGGCGCGGGCAGGTCGTCACGGTCGCCCGCGGCGTTCTCGGTGTCCGTGCGCATCGCATCCATCGAGCGGTCGAACGAGACGTCGAGACCCCGGAGGGCGTCGAGGGCCTCGGCCAGCGCGTCGTGGATGGGCGTGGAGATCCCCATGACCCATGGTCTCTAGCGCGTCCCGACGCCCCACGCGAATCCCGCCGGCGTCGTCCGCGCACGTCCGGGTCCCGGCCCGCACCGGGGGTCACGCCGACGGGTCACGACCGCGATCGCCCCGCGACGCCCGTGACGGGCGTGGGGGACGCCGGTCACGCGCCGTGCCGTCGGTGTCCGCGTCGCACGGGACCACCGCCCGTCCGGCGGAATCGGCGACGACACGCCGCACCGAGGGAGATTGCTTCGGTTTCCGAAGCATCTCGGTCGCCGGTCTCGACCGCCTCGTGCACGACGTGGACGTCGTCGCCGGCATCGAGCGAGACATGATCACGGAAAGTGCCGGTAGGCGGAAGGTCCCCACCGCGCTAGCCTGAGCGAGTGAGATCCGTGGGGCGTCCTCTCACGCTGAGCAACGGTGGGGAAAGCGATGACGAGCACGATCACCGCCGAACGGCGGTCGACGCAGGGCGGACGGGCTGAGCGGACGTCCGAGCTCCTGGCCGGGCTCGCGGCGCTGCCCTCCCTGCGGGGGATGACGCCCCCGGAGGCCCGGGCCGCGCAGGTGATCGGCAAGCCGTGGGACACCGCCGAGATCGTGGAGCTCGCCATCGCGTGGGTGGGCACCGGGCTCGACGTCCCGACGCTCACCGACCTCGCCGGCCGTGACTGGGACGACCCCGTGCTGCCGACGCTCTTCGACATCGTGCTCGACGACCTCGGCGCCGGGCGCCCGGCGTCGAGCACCGCCCGGCGCCGGGTCGCCGCCTACCTCGCGCGGCGCGCGGTGGCACTCGCCCCCGTCCCCGCGCCCCGCCGCACGGCCTGACGCCGCGCGCCTCACCGCTCGAGCCTCACCGCTCGAGCCTCACCGCTCGAGCCTCACCTCTGGCGCGCCTCACCCACGAAGCCGGTGCGCGGCCCCTCGTCGTGCACGCGCGCCATCACGACGGCGTCGGTGCGCAGGGTGGTGCCGTCGCCGAGGTCGAGCGTCGGGTGGGACTCGCGGGCGTCGAGGTGGGCGACGATGCGCGCACGCAGCGCCGTCGCCTCGTCGTCGTCGAGACCGGTCACGGTGTGCTCGTGGCCGCTGCGCAGGGCCACGTACAGGCTGGAGCTCATGGCCCCAGCGTGATCCCCGCGAGCGCTGGCCCGGGGCGGTGTTCGCGCAGAGCAGGACGGACGCCCGGAACCCGGAACTCCTCGTCCCGGGTAGTGGTCCGAACGGGGGACTGACCCACTAGGGTGACCGCGTGCCGTGGTGTGAGTGGTCGGACACGCTCCGCGCCCGCCGTCGGTGTCGGCACGCTCCCTGATCGTCGCGCTCCCCGTTCGTCCCCGCCGTCCGCCCGCCGCCCAGGAGCTCCCCCGTGACCGGAGCGCAGGACCAGCTCGACACCCCACCGAGCGACGCGGCCCCGTCTCCCGAGCGGCGCCCACCCTGGCGCCGGCCCCTCGTGTGGGTCGCGCTCGCCGCGGTGCTCGTCGCCGTGGTGGCCGCGACCGTGACCTTCGGCGTCACGTCCGCCACGGCCGACAGCTCGCCCGGCATGCTGCGCGTCGCGCACCTGTCGCCCGCAACGCCCGCGGTCGACATGTACGTCACCGGCCCGGACCTGCCCGAGACGCTCGTCACGCCGGGCGTGGCCTACCGGGGGACCGCTCCGTACCTCGGCGAGCCCGCCGGGACGTACACGCTCACGACCCGCCCGGCCGGCGCGAGCCCCACGAGCCCGCCCGCGGTGCGGGTGTCCGTCGACGTGCCCGCCGGCACCGCCCAGACCGCGGCGTTCGTCGACTCGGCGACGTCGGGCAGCCCGGAGCTGCAGGTGCTCGACGACCAGACCGCCCCGGCCGCGGCGGGATCGACGCAGGTCCGCGTCGTGCAGGGCGCGAACGGCGTCGGCGCGCTGGACATCGACCTCACGGGCGGCCCGCCGCTCGGGCGCGACCTCTTCTACGGCTCGACCACCCCGTACGCCACGGTGCCCGCGCGGACGTGGGAGGTCGACGTCCGGTCCCGCCCGGGGTCCACGACCACGACGACGGTGCCGCTGTCCGACGGCGGGGTGACGACGCTGTTCGTGGGACGCGAGCCCGACGGCCAGCTGATCGTCGAGGCCGTGCCGGACGCCGCGACCGTCGCCGGCGTGCCCGGACCCGGCACCGAGCCGACGTCGGAGACGACCACTGGGCCGGCGACGCCGATGCCCCGCCCGACCCCCGACCCCGAGACCCCGCTGCCGACGCCGCCGCGCGTCCCGCCGGTGCCGCGCGGCGGTACCGGGGCCGGCCTCGGCGGCCTGGCCACCCCGACCGGGCTCGGCACGGTCAGCGCCGTCGGCGCCTGGTTCGAGAGCTGGTTCTCCGACGACCCCGACGTCCCGCCCGCGCCCCGGATGCCGTTGGCGGCGGCGCTCGCGGCCCCCGAGGGCCGGCGTCCCACCGGGATGCAGATCCCGTCGGTGGGGCTGGCGGCGCTGAACATCGCCGACCTGCGGATCGACTACCGCGGCGCCCTGCAGGCGCCGACCGACTTCGGCCAGGTCGGCTGGTACACCTCGAGCGCGGTGCCCGGCGACCGCGGACCCGCCGTGTTCGCGGGCCACGTCGACACCCGGCGCGGACCGGCCGTCTTCGCCCAGCTCGACCGCCTGCGGCCGGGCGACATGATCGAGGTGCCCCGCTCGGACGGCGAGACCGCGCGGTTCTCGGTCGACAGCGTCGAGCACTACCCGAAGGACACGCTGCCCTCGGACCGGATCTACGGTCCGTCGACGACGCCCCAGCTGCGGCTGCTCACGTGCGGCGGCCCGTTCGACGAGGACACCCTGTCCTACCGGGACAACGTCGTCGTCTTCGCCTCGGTGCGCTGAGGCGGGAGGAGGAGGAGCCGTGGATGCCATCGACGTGCTGGTCGACGCCTTCGGGCGCGCCCGCAGCGACGCCACCCGGGCGGTCGACGGGCTCACCGCCGCCGACCTGGTGTGGCGGCCGGACGACGAGGCGAACCCGATCGCCTGGCTGGTGTGGCACCTGACCCGGGTGCAGGACGACCACGTCGCCGACCTCGCCGGCACCGAGCAGGTGTACAGGGCCGACGGCTGGGCCCGCCGCTTCGACCTGCCTCTCGACGACGCCTCGATCGGCTACGGCCACACCAGCGAGCAGGTCGCGTCCGTCCGGGTCGACGACCCGGGCCTGCTCACCGGGTACCTCGACGCCGTGCACGAGCGCACCGTCGCCTACCTGCGGACCCTGCGCGGCGAGGACCTCGACGAGGTCATCGACGACCGCTGGGACCCGCCCGTCACCCGCGGGGTGCGGCTGGTGAGCGTCGTCGACGACGACATCCAGCACGCCGGCCAGGCCGCCTACCTCGCGGGACTCGCGCAACGTCGTCGTTGAGATCCTCACCACTTCCCCACCGTCCGGAGGACTAGTCTGGGCGCCCGGTGATCGCCACGTGGGGGTGTGGGGGGCAGATGCGTTCCGAGCGCGACCGGTGGGCGCGGGGGCTCGCGGCCCTGACGGTGGCGGCGGCCCTGCTGATGGCGGCGGGGTGCGACGCCGGCACGCCCCGCGCCTCGGCCGCGCCGTCGAACAGCCTCGGCGTGGGCTTCACCCACACCCAGTTCAGCGCCGTCGACGGCGCCCCGGTGGCCACGCAGCGGATCGCCGGCCTCCTCGCGGCGCAGCCGATGCCCCAGGCGCAGCACATCATGGGGTTCGGCGCGGGCAACCCCGAGCCGTCGCCCGGTGAGTACGACTTCGCGAGCCTCGACGCCCGCATGGACTTCATCCGCCGCAGCGGCGGCACGCCGGTGATCACCCTGTGCTGCGCGCCGGACTGGATGAAGGGCGGCGCCGAGGGCAGCACCGACTGGAGCCGGCTCGAGGTGGCCCCCGAGCCCGAGCACTACCAGGACTTCGCCGACCTGGCCGCCGAGATCTCCCGCCGCTACCCCGACGTCCGGCACTTCCAGGTGTGGAACGAGTTCAAGGGCTTCTTCAACGAGCGCACCAAGACCTGGGACGGGGAGGCGTACACCGAGCTCTACAACCGCGTGTACGACGCGCTGAAGGATGTCGACCCCGGCAACCAGGTCGGCGGCCCGTACATCGAGATGACCGCGCCCCCGCCGGGCGTCGACAGCGGGCCCTCCGAGCTCACGGGGCCGTGGGGGCTGGTCGACCAGCGCATCCTCGACGCCTTCGACACGTGGAACGAGCGCAAGAACGGCGCCGACTTCGTCGTCGTCGACGGGCACACCACCACGGAAGAGGGCGCTCCCGACGACGTCACGGCGCTGACGAAGATCGCCGCCGTCAACCAGTGGATCCACGGCCGCACGCCGCTGCCGCTGTGGTGGGCCGAGTGGTACGTCGAGCCGGACGCGGCGCGCTGGGCGCCGGAGAAGCGGCTGGCCCAGCGCACGGCCGGGCTCGTCGAGTTCGCCCGCACCGGCGTCGACACGTCGTTCTACTGGAACGCCGCGCGCAACGCCTCCTCGCCGACGGGACTCTGGTCCGCGGACGGCCGGCCCGAGCCGTTCCTGACGACGCTGCAGGAGTTCGCCCGCCAGTTCCCCCCGGGCGCCCAGGTCGGCGACCCCGGCGTCGCGGCCCCCGTCTTCGGCGCCCGCGGCCCCCGGGCCACGGTGCTGGTCAACACGAGCGACGCCCCCGCGACGGCCACGCTCGACGGCGCCGACGTCGAGCTCGCGCCGTACGAGGTCCGGTGGATCCCGTCGGGCGCCTGACGGTCCAGGCCGGATCCCGTGATCAGGTCAGCGCCAGCAACCGCTCGACGACCACGGCCGCGAACGCCAGGAGCAGCAGGCCCCAGGTGACCACCCACCCCCGCAGCGCGGCCCGCCCGGGGCGGCGCAGCGCCCGGACCTGCAGCGTCAGGAGCACGACGACCAGCCCGACCAGGATCGTCACCCCGACCGGCGTCCACGGGGTCGCCCCGATGCGCACGCCCAGGTTCTCCGGGGTGCGGTTGATCGGGTCGAACGCCTGGTCGTTGCGCGGGACGTAGATCTGGGCGTCGCCGGTGTCGACCACCTTCTGCAGCCGGGGGTCGGCGGCCAGGGCCGCGCGGAACCGCTCGCCCCAGCCCTTCGGGTAGCCGGCGCTGACCTCGAGGTACTGCTCCTCGGCCCGCGAGGTCATGAAGTAGGTGCTGCCGCCCCAGTAGACGAGCTGCTCGACGACGGGGTCGACGGTGCGCGGATCCGTCGGCGCGAGCATCGCGCGCGGCCCGACGCCGACCGGGTCGGTGTAGCCGACCGGAATCATCGGGGTGGCCCCGGAGTCGAGGGAGTCGGTGACGAAGAGGATCTGCGCGTTGCCGGGACGGTCGTACACCCACTGCACGGCCGCCATCTCCCCCGGCGAGACGCGCTCGAAGGACTCGTTGCCGTAGGCGGCGACCCCGTAGGCCGCGCCGAGCACCAGCACGACCAGGCCCGCGGCCACGTAGCGCCACACCGAGCCGAACGCCTCGCGGAACCCGGCGCCGCGCGCGGTCTCGGGGAAGAACGCGAGCGCGATCAGCACGCAGGCCCCGGGCAGGGCGAACATGTACACCCGGAGCCCGATCTCCCCGCCGTAGTTCTGCACGAGCACCGCGAGGAACGGCACCGCGAGCAGCAGCGCGACGACGCGGTCGTCCACCCCGCGGTGACGGCGCCGCAGCAGGCCGACGAGCGACCCGATCGCCAGCACGCCGAACAGGGCCACCCGCACGAGCACCACGACGGCGTGCGCCGGGTCGCCCCCGGTGCGGGCGGTGATGCTGGTGGCGACGTTGCCGGAGACGTCGCCGACCCCGCCGAGGACGTCGGGGAGGTGGCCCGTCCAGAAGGACGCGGTCATGAGGCTCACCCAGGCCACCAGCAGCACCCCGAGCAGCACCGGCAGCCCGCGCAGCGTGGAGCGGCGCGCGAGCGCCAGCGCCCCCGCCGCGATGACCATGACGAACGGGGTGAGCTGGTGGCTCACCGTGGACGCCGCGAAGATCAGCAGGAGCAGCCCGAGCAGGGCGATGCGCGTCGCCGACGAGGACGGCCGCGCGGCGTGCTCGCCCGGCGTCGTCGGGGTCCCGATCACCCGGCCGACGAGCCGGCGTCCCCGGCTCCCGGCGCGCAGCAACCACGACGGCGTCCGGCGCGCCACGCCCGCGAGCCACGCCGGCCGGCCGGCCGGGAGGGCCTCGCGGCCCATCGGGCGGAACCACGTCAGCAGGATCCCGAGGAAGATCAGGTAGAGCAGGAACGTGTAGCCCTGCGGCGAGAAGTAGTCCTGCCCGATCCACTGCAGGACGGTGAAGAGCAGGGCCGCGAACCACTTGCCGCGCCAGCTCACCCGCAGCGTCCGAAGGATCAGCCACAGCGCGAGCAGGTAGAGCAGGTTCGACAGCAGCGGCGTCAGGCGCACCAGCGGGAGCAGCGCGTCCGGGGGGACCCCGTCGGACACGAACGACACCAGCGCGAAGAAGCCGGGCCAGCTGAAGCGGGCGTCGAGGTCCGGGGCGACGGTGCCCGACAGCGAGATGAAGTCGACGAACCCCAGGTGCACGTACGACGTGGGGAAGCGGGGCAGCGGCTCGAGGAACGCGGTGATGCCGTGCAGCACGACGCACACCGCGAGGAGCTGCCCGGTCAGCAGGACGCGGTGCTCGCGGGCGAGCGCGAGGGCGACGACCACGCTGAGCAGCAGGCACGCCACCCCGATCACCGTCGCCACGGGCAGCACCGAGACCAGGCCCCACCCGGTGATCCCGGTGAGGTCGACGCGGCGCAGCGGCACGACGATCAGCACCACCGACAGCAGGCTCGCCTCGGCCACCAGGATCGCGGGGACGACGGGGAGGACCGCGGCCAGGAGGCGCCGCCGGCGGGACCGCGGAGGTCCGGTGGGCGCAGGAGCGGGGTCGGGGGTGGGCTCGGGGGTGGGGTCGGGCTCGGGCGGCGGGGCAGGTGCCGCGACGGCCTCGCGGGGGCGCACGCGGACGGCCACGAGGGACGAGCGGAACGCCGGGTCGCCGCGGTCGGGCGCGGTGAGCGGGCGGGGGCGCGGCGAGGGGACGCGGACGTCGCCGGTGGGCGTGGGCGTGGCTGCGGGCGTGGTTGCGGGCGTGGCTGCGGGCGTGACTGCGGGCGTGGTGCGAGCCTTCACGGTGATCACCCGCAGCAGGCTGGGGAGGACCGCGAGCGCCACCGCCGCCTGGCTGACCAGCACCAGCACGCCCACCCCGGTCACCTGGTCGATGGGCATCCCGAGCGTCCCGCCGCCGACGAACAGCCCCACGACCACGGTGCCGACGACGACGGTCCCGGAGACGACCTGCCAGCGCACGATCGACCGGGCCCGCCCCTGCGCGCGCAGGACCCCGAGCCAGACCTCCATCACCGCGCGCCCCATCGCCGCGAGGGCCAGCAGCTGCAGCAGCGGCGCGGCCGCGGCGTACTCCGGCCCGAGGACCTCGAGCACCGGGCGGGCGACCACGAGCAGCGCCGCCGCGGCCGCCCCGAGCAGCGCGGTCGAGCGCACCAGCGCGGAGCGCGCGTACCGCGCGAGGCGGTCGGCGTCGAAGACGCCCTCGACGGTGAGCGTCTGCGCGAGGTTGTTCGGCACCAGGTTGAGGACCGCGGCCATCATCCAGGCGATGTAGAACACCGCGAACGTCGACGGCGGCAGGGCCGCGGCCACGACCACCGGGATCAGGTAGATCGCGCCGAACCCGAACAGCGCCCCGACGAAGTCGCCGGCGAGGAACCCGCGGATGTCGCTGCCGGTGGTGACGGTCCCGGCGGTCTCGCGCGCGTGGCGGGGCGCGCGCCGGGCGAAGACGAGGACGTTGACCGGGATGCAGAGCAGGATCATCGGGACGATCCAGGCGACGTAGACGCCGGTGGCCGGCAGCGCGGCCGCGAGAAGAATGAGCAGACCGGCCTTGAGCAGGCCGAAGAGGGTGTTCTCCAGCGCCACCCATCCCGCGCCGCGCATGCCGACGAGCACGCCGTCCTGCACGGTGAAGATGTTCGCGGCCACCGCGACGCCGACGAACCCGATCGCCGCCCCCGGGCTCGCCAACAGGCTGAACGAGGGCCCCCACCAGCCCAGCGTCAGGACGAATCCGCCCGCCAGCGCCGCCACCGCCAGCGAGCTGAGCCCGTAACTGGCCAGCACCAGACGGGTCGTGCGGGGCCCGCTGCGGGGCAGGAACCGGCTGAGGGTGCCGGTGATGTTGATCCCGACGATCGCCGCGAGCAGGGTCATGGCGGAGATCAGCGCCGAGGCGCGGCCGACGTCCTCGGGCGTGTAGAGGCGGGCGGCGAGGAACCAGTAGACGAGTCCCAGCAGCCCGGTCATCCCGGTGTTGACGATCAGCGCGTAGGAGTTCCGGGAGAACGGGTCGGTGAGGTGGTCACGCAGGCGGGTGCGCCAGGACGCCCTCGGGACGGCCGTCCCGGTCGTGAGCGCCGCAGCACGGGCGTCCACGGATCCCGCCGTCACGAGGGACGCCGTCCGGACGAGACCGCCGCCAGCGCGGACCGCCCGCGGCGCACGACCAGGTACCCGGCGGTGAGCGTGCGCTGCTTCCAGTAGATGCGGGAGTGCTGCTCCCCGCGGGCCACGCGCCCGAAGGTGTCGAGGTCGGTGTCCCGCGCGACGGTCAGGCGCGGCAGCGCGTAGCCGTCGGAGTCCGGCGCGGCTGCGAGGTTGCCGACGGCCGCCGCGAGCCGGTACCCGGCGTCCGCCACGGCGCGGCGGACCCGCGCGCTGGAGTAGCCGAAGGGGTAGGCCAGGTGCGGCACCTCGTGCCCGAGCCGCTCCTCGAGGAGACGCCTGCTGCGGGAGAGCTCGTCGCGCAGCGCGGCGTCCGGCAGCTGGTCGAGCTGGGCGTGGCTGTGGCTGTGCGCGCCGATCTCGACGCCGGCGTCGTCGCACTCGTCGACCTGCGACCACGACAGCATCCGGTCCAGCGGCCGGCCGGCGGCCTCGGCGCCCGCGTCGTCGAGCCACCCGGTGGTGACGAAGAGGGTCGCCCGCGCGCGGGCCCGCACGAGCCGCGGGAGCACCTCGCGGTGGAAGTCGGCGTACCCGTCGTCGAAGGTCAGCACGATCGGACGCTCGGGGGCCGACGCCTCGCCGCGCCGCACGGCGGCGAGCTCGCCGAACGTGAGCGTGGTGAAGCCCTCGGCGGCGAGGAGGTCGAGCTGCGCGGCGAAGCGGTCGGGGTGCACCGAGAGCCCGCGCGCCGCGTCGGCCGGGTCGGCGGCGACGGAGTGGTACATGAGCACGGGGACGGTCACGGGGCGCTCCGCGCCAGCGTGCCGACGGCGTAGCCGGCGGTGGTCGTGAGCAGTCCGGCGGTGATCGCGCCGGCGCGCGCCAGCCCGGCGCGGTCACCCCGCCAGGCCTGCGCCACGCCGCGGACCACGCCCCGGCGCAGCGTCACCGCGGCGTAGCTGCGCTCGACGGCGAGCGCGGCCGTGGCGCCGACGCTGCGCGCGACCAGCGCCTTCGACAGACCCTCGGCGTAGCAGCGCGCGCGGAAGTAGCGGAAGCCCTCGCGCACCGCCGGCACCCGGTGCCAGATCACCGCCCGCGGGTCGTACACGAAGCGCGCACCGGGCCGGTGGGACGCGAGCCGGATGCAGAACTCGGTCTCCTCGCAGCCGAGCGGACGCGAGCGGGCGGCGGTGCGCCCGATGTGGGTCGGGAACCCGCCCGCGATCTCGAACGCCTCGCGGCGGAACGACGCGTTGCCACCCAGCAGGTTGCGCACCGCGCCCACCTCGCGGCCGACGAACGTGCAGCCGACGACCCAGTCGAACTCCTCGGGGAACCACACCGGGCGCGCGGTGGTCCAGCGCGGCAGGGTGAGGCCGCCGACGCCGAGGACGGCGGGGTCGTCGTAGCCCTCGGCGAAGGTCCGCACCCAGTCGGCCCCGGCGACGGCGTCGTCGTCGAGGAACGCGACGACCTCCCCCGTGGACGCCGCGACGCCGGTGTTCTTCGCCCCGGACAGGCCGCGGACCTGCGCGTTCGCGACGACCACGGCGCCCGGGAGCGCGTCCTCCAGGCGATCCCGCAGAGCCGGGTGGTGGTCCACCACGACGATCACCTCGTGCGGCGCGACGGTCTGTCGGTCGGCCACCGACGACACCGCGGCGAGCACGTCGTCCCAGCGCTCGTCGGTGTAGGCGCAGATGACCACCGAGACCGTGCGGCTCATGCCGACACCCCGTTCACCGGGCCGGGCCGCCGCCAGCGGCCGCGGGCGCGCAGGACACGGTCGGCGACGCCGTAGAGCCGCGGGCTCCGGTCGACCGCCCGGCGCGCCGAGCGGACCGGCGCGGTGCGCGCCCACGCCAGCGCCGCGCCGGGCACGGGGCGCGAGACCCGTCCCTCGGCGACGGTGCTCTCCCCGGACTTGAGCTCGTCCTTGTAGATCTTGTCGCCGCGTCCCATGTCGATCAGCACCACGCCGTCGTCGGCCGCCGCGCGGGCCATGGCGAGGTGCAGCAGCAGGCCGGGCGAGTACCGGCCCATGCTCGGGGCGTAGGCCGGGAACCAGGTCGGGACGACGCCGTGGTCGCGCAGCCCGAAGTGGCCGGCCACCAGCTCGTCCCCGGCGTAGAGCAGCGAGAGGCACCCGCGGAACGGACCCGTGTGCTCGGCGAGCAGCCCCTGCACCAGCCCCCGGATCCAGGGCCGGGCGAAGCGGTCGGAACGTCCGGTGCGCTGGTACTGCGCGGACTTCCAGCCGAGCACCGTGTCGAATGCGGAGCCGGCCGTCCCGTCGGTGGCCTCGAGCACGAACCGCAGCGGACCGTGCTCGCGCTCCAGGCGACGCGCCCGTCGCGGCAGGTCACGCACGCGCGACGACCGCACGCGGGCGGCCCGGTGGTACGCCTCGAAGCCGTCCCTCAGGTCGATGACCGGGGACGGCGCGCGGGCGGTCCGGTAGGCGTCGAAGAGCCGCTGGCCCGCGACCAGGTGGTCGAACTCCCAGACCGACAGCCCGCAGGCCCGCACCATCTCCCGGGCGTCCCAGTCGGCGCCGGGCGCGTGCACGAGGCCCTGCCCGTCGCTCAGGCCGGGCGCGACGGGCAGCCCGCGTCCGAGCGCCGCCCGCTCGAACGGGAAGAAGCCGACGACGTCGCCGCCGTCGGAGAGCACCCCGACCCTGGTGCGCGGACGGAACCTCCCGACGGTGCGGGTGAACTCCGCGGAGAGGAACGGGTTGTGCAGTGACGGCGTCGCCACCTGGAACGCGCGCCACCGCCCGAGCTCGGCCTCGCCGAGCTCGTCGGGCCGGACGACGTCGACCTTCACGGGGTCACCTCGACCGCCGGCGCGGCTGCCCGATCCTCCGTGGCCCGGTCCTCCGCGGCCCGATCCTCCGCGGCCCGATCGCCCCGCCGCGTGGCCAGCTCGACCCCCACCCACACCGCGACGCTGATCCCCGTCACCACCAGCACGCCGGTGCGGACGTCCCACACCGAGAGCGCGAGCATCACCTGCGCCACCACGGTGTCCAGCGCGAGGACCCAGCCCACGGCGAGCACCACGCGGGCCACCGGTTCCAGGCGATGGGTGGGCACCAGGACGGCGAGCACCGGCACCACGAGGAGCACGGCGGTGACCGCCGGCGCGGACCGGGCGTCGAGGACGACGGCGACCCACCAGCCCGCCGCGAGTGCGACCAGGGCGCCGGCGAGGCTCGCGACGTGACGCACCCGCCGGGTCGGACGCCGCGGGACAGCGCCCGAGGTCACGTCAGGACCTCCCCGGGGTCCGGCCGGACGGTGCCGTCGAGGGCGCGCCGGGCCTCGTCGCGCTGGTGGACCAGGCGGCGCAGCCCCTGGACGGCGTGGCCGCTGGGACCCCGGTCGTGCTCGCGCAGCAGGGTGCGCAGCACACGCGTCCCGTCGCGGACGACGTGGAGGTTCGACCGCCCGTAGCGCCGCGGCATCTCCATGCTCGGCACCTCGGCGATGCGCAGACCGGCGCGCAGCGCGGAGACCGTCAGCGAGGTCTCGACCTCGAACCCGGGCCGGGTGAGGTCCAGGTAGGGCAGGCAGCGCCGGTGGAAGGCGACGTAGCCGTAGCAGAGGTCCGTCAGGAACGTGTCGTGCATCCGGTTGACCATCCCGACCAGCACGCGGTTCCCCCCGCGGCGCAGGCGCGTGATGTCGCGGGACCCGCCCCCGCCCATGAAACGGGAGCCCTTGACGAAGTCGTAGCCGTTGTCGAGGAAGTGCAGGAAGTGCGGGATCTCCTCGGGGGCCATGCTGCCGTCGGCGTCGATCATGACGATGAGCTCGCCGGTGGCCGCGAGGAAGCCCTCGCGCAACGCATCGCCCTTGCCCTGCCCGGACTGCGCGACGACGTGGATGTCCGGTCGGGCCGACTGCGCGAGCATCACCGTCGCGTCGCGCGAGTGCCCGTCCACGAGCACCACCTCGTCGACGCAGCTCGGCACCTGGGCGAGGACCCAGGAGATGTTGGTGGCCTCGTTCATGGCCGGGACCACCAGGGAGACCTTGTTCGGACGGGGCTCGGCCGGCCGGGCGACGACCCGCGCGACCGGGACCTCGGGGAACACGGCGCCGGGCGGCGGGACGAGGGGCACGCGGCGTCCCTCCCCCACGTCCCCGTTGCGCTGGATGGTCAACATTCCTCCATCGGACGGGAGGCAGATTCCCTGGACCAGGGACGTTACGACTCGGCCCGCGGCCCCGGATCGCTTCGGAGGAGCAGGCGAACTAGTACGAATTCATCAGGGATCGACGATCCGGCCCACGTCGTCCTCCTGCTCACGGACCAGCCGCACCGGGCGCGAGGGGGTCGAGACCCCCGAGAGCTCCGCGGCCTCCGCGAGCGGGGCGAGCCTCTCGGCGCGGGCGATGCGGACCGCCTCGAGCCGGCCGTGCACGCCGAGCTTCCGGAAGATCCGATGGGTGTGCGTCCGGACGGTGTTGACCGCGACGTCGAGGTGGTCGGCGATGTCACGGGCGGAGAGCCCCTCGACGAGGGCACGCAGCACCTCGACCTCCCGCTCGGTGAGCGCGCTGAGCAGCCCGGTCGGGCGCCGGGCCTCCGCGACGTCGTGGCGCAGCCCGTCGAGGACCACGGCCAGCAGCCGCGAGGGGTAGATCCCGTGGCCGTCGTGCACGAGGCGGACCGTCTCGGTGAGGTCCTCGACCGACGACCCGGACGGCAACCAGCCCGAGGCACCGGCGCGCGCCGCGTCGCACGCGCTGTCGTCGTCGCCCGGCTCTGCGAGGACCACCACGCGCGGCCCGACCGGGCGCTCGCGGAGGAGCTCGACGGCGCGCTCCCACCGCGACGGGCGGACCGCCAGGTCGAGCACGACGACGTCGGCCCGCCGGGCCGCGAGCTCGTCCCAGGCCTCGTCGGCGCGCGCGGGCACGACGACGGTCAGCGACGGCTCACCGGACCACTGCGCGACGAGCAGGTCGTGCAGCAGCCGGTCCGCGACGACGAGCACCTGGACGGGACGCACGATCCGAGGACGCTAGGCATGACGTGCGCCACAGTCGTCCTCAAGATGGAGGAGAAACCGTCCGCAATCCGAAACGGAACCGTTCTGTGACGGCCCGTCAGGCAACCTGAGCGACTGTACGGCCGAACAGGCCGCGTTTCTGGTCCGAACGTCGCAGACAGCCCGTGGACCGAAGGACGAGAACCCGGATCTCAGTCACTCCCCGTGCTTGACGTGCCCTCGACCGAGTGGTCACGCTGAACACACCGTCGGCGTGCAGGGGCGCCGAAGGATGTTCCTCCGGGGGGGAACGATGGATCTGGTCGTAGGTGGGCGCGGGACGCTGCTCACCGATCTGCTGGGGACGACGCTGACCGCGCACGGGCACGCCGTCACGCTCGGCCCGGCCGCACGGGACGGGCTCGTCGCCCTCGTGGTGGCGTGCCGCCCGCACCTGGTGATCGCCGATCACCTCGCCGACACCGACCGCGACGTCGCCGTGTTCGTCCGCGCGCTGCGCGACGCCGGTGGCGGGCGGAACGCGGTCCTGGTGCTCACCTCCGACGACCTCCGCTCCTCCGTCGACGCCGCTCTGGCCGCCGGCGCCCGCGGCTACCTGCACCGCAGTCACGGGATCGAGTCGCTGCTGCGGGCGCTTCGGCGGGTGGCCGCCGGCGAGATCGTGATCAGCGCCCCGCGCACGCCGGTGGACCAGGACCCGGCAGGCGCCCACGCGCGTCGGCTGGTGTCGTTGCTGACCGAGCGTGAGATCGAGTGCCTCTCCCTGCTCGTCGAGGGCGTGAGCACCCGCGAGATGGAGCGCCGCCTCGGCATCGCCACCCTGACGGTGCGCAGCCACGTGCAGTCGATGCTCTCGAAGCTCGGGGTGCACTCGCGGCTGGAGGCCGCCTCGCTCGCCGTGCGTCACGACCTCCTGGTCGGCCGGGCGCTGCCCTCCCGGGCCGGCTGACGACGGTGCGCGCCGACGCCGCCACCCTCCCCGACCTCACCGATCTCGGGTTCTGGGCGGCTCCCGAGTCCGCGCGGCTCGCCGCCTTCGCCCACCTGCGGGCCCTGGACCGCCCGGTGTTCTTCGCCGAGCCACGGGTGCCGCTGCTCCGCCCGGGCGGCGGGTTCCACGCGCTGGTGCGTCACGCCGACGTGCTCGAGGCCAGCCGCCACACCGCCGTGTTCTCCAGCGAGCCCGCCGCGGTGAGCCCCGAGCCGCCGCCGTGGCTCCCGATGGTGTTCGGCCGTCCCCTGGTGAACATGGACGACCCCCGGCACGCGCGCCTGCGACGGATCGTGTCCCGGGCGTTCGCCCCCCGGCGTCTCGAGGCCCTCGACGTCGAGATCGCGGAGATCGTCGACGAGATCGTCACCCGGCTCGAGCGCCGCGGTTCGGGCGACTTCGTGGCCGAGGCGGCCCGCGAGCTGCCGATCCACGTGATCTGCTCGATGCTCGGGATCCCGCGCGAGCGACGCGGGTACGTCCTCTCGCGCATCGACGTCATGACCGAGTACTCCGGGGTGCGCGGGGAGATGCACCGCCTCGCGACGGCACGGCTGCTGCTGGGGAACCTGCGGGCGATCGTCGACCTGCGCCGGTTCGTCGTGGGCCTCGGGAGGCAGCGCCGGCGCGACCCGGGCGACGACATCCTGTCCGCACTGGTCACCGCCGATGTCGACGGCGAGCGGCTCTCGCTGCGGGAGCTGGGGTCGTTCTTCGACCTGCTCCTGGTCGCGGGCAACGAGACCGTGCGCAACGCCGCGTCGCACGGGCTGGTGCTGCTCTCCGAGCACCCCGGGCAGCGCGAGCGGCTCGCGGCCGACCCGGACGCGCTGATGGGCACCGCGATCGAGGAGATCGTGCGGATGTGCTCCCCGATCATCCAGTTCCGGCGCACGCTGACCCGCGACCACGAGCTGCGCGGCCATCCGCTGCCGGCCGGGTCCAAGGTGGTGCTGTTCTACGGCTCGGCCAACCGGGACGAGGCCGTCTTCGACGCCCCCGACGCCTTCGACGTCGGGCGCCGGCCCAACCCGCACGTCGGCTTCGGCGGGCCCGGCGCACACCTGTGCCTGGGCGCCCACCTCGCGCGGCGCGAGCTGGGCGCCCTGTTCCGGGCGGTGCTCGCGCGCCTGCCCCACCTGCGGACGGCCGGGCCTGCGGTGCCGCTGCGCTCGTCGTTCGACCACGGGATCGTCGCGCTGCCCTACGCCGTGTGACCCGTGCGCCGTGTGACGAGCCTCAGGAGCGCGCGGCGCCGGGCACGACCCTCGTGCGCACCGAGGCGGCCCGTTTGAGGACCCTGTCGGCGGCGGCGTAGAGGCGCGGGTCGTCGAGCACCCGGTTGCGCAGCCGCCGCACGGGCTCGCGGCGTGCCCAGTGCAGCGCGGCGGACGGGCCACGACGCACGATCCGGCCCTCGGCGACGATCAGGTCGCGGCTGCGGAAGCAGTCCTTGTAGCCCTTGGCGCCGCGCCCCATGTCGATCTCGACGATGCCGTCGGCGGCGGCGTGCTCGGCGAGCATGAGGTGGTGCAGCAGGCCCGGGGAGTAGTGGCGGAACCCGAGGTCGAACGCCGGGAACCAGCCGGCGAGCGACGATCCGCTGCGCAGACCGAAGTGCCCGGCGACCGGGGTGTCGCCGGCCCGGAGCACCGAGAGCGTGCCGGCGAACGACTCGGTGCGCGTGTCCAGCAGCGACTCGAGCAGCTCGCGGATCCAGGGGACGCGGAACCGGTCGCTGCGTCCGGTGCGCTGGTACTGCTGCGACTTCCAGTCCATGATCCGGCGCAGCCCGTCGGGGTCCGCGGTGCCGAGCGTGAACGTCACGGCGCCGTGGTCGCGACCGAGCGCCCGGCCCTTGCGCTCCAGCTCGGAGAGGAACGACTTCGACCGCGAGCGCACGTGCGCCCGGAACGCCGCGTAGCCGCCGCTGAGGTCCATCACCGGCGACGGCACGCGCAGCGCCTGGAAGCGCTCGAACGGCTTCTGGCCGTCGACGAGGTGGTCGAACTCCCACACCGACAGCCCGCACGCCCGCAGGAGCTGCTGGGGATCCCACTCGACGTCCGGGGCGTGCACCAGCCCGTGCGCGTCGGTGAGCCCCGGCGCCGGCGGGGTGCCGTAGCCCCACGGCCCGCGCTCGAAGGGGAAGAACCCGACGCTGCCGACCGACTCCTCGAGCACCGCCACGCGCAGCTGCGGGCGCACCCGACCCACGGCCAGCACGAACTCCGGCGCGAGGAACGGGTGCGCCGTCGCACCGGAGCCCTGGAACGTGCGCCAGCTCTCGAGGTCGGACGCGCCGAGCTCGTCCGGACGGACCACCCTGATCTGCACGTCGTCGCCCCCACGTCGCCCGGGGTCCCCACCCCCGGCCCTGTGCCCGGCAAGCCTAGGCATGTGAAGGCCGCGTCACGTCGTGCGAGTGGACCACCCGACGTAAGCACGGTGCGGGTGGGCGTCGCGTCCCGGCCGCTACCGCGGGCAGAGGCAGAAGGGGTGGCCGGCGGGGTCGAGGAGCACCCGCCACCGCTCGCCCGGCTGGTCGTCGGGCAGCGACGCCCCGAGCTCGCGGGCCCGGTCGATCGCGGCGTCGAGGTCGTCCACCGCGAGGTCGAGGTGGTAGCGCTTGGAGCCCTCGGGGTCCGGCCACGGCGGCGCGACCCAGCCCGGCACACGGCCGAAGCCGATCGGCGCGCCCTCGCCCGAGATCATCGCGTACTCGTCCTCGGCGTGGACGACGTCCCAGCCGAGCAGGGCGCCGTAGAACGCGGCCTGCGCCCGCGGGTCCGGGCCGTCGAGGTTGATCATGGCGAGTGTCGTGGACATGCCACCGACGCTATGACCCGTTCCTGACAGGGTGCGTCATGTTCCCCCTGACCAGCTGCTGGGCGTCCCGGGTGACCACGTTCACCCCATCCGGTGGACCCGTCCGATCCGGGCGCCCGGGCGCTAACGGTTCCGGCACACGCTTCGACAACCGGGCACACAGCGTCCAACCGGCCGCTGGGGCGCTAGGCCGTTCGGGGGTCGATCATGGGGCAGCACCACCGGCGGGAGGACACCCTCGTGACGCCGGCGATGGTCCCGGCACCCGCCCACCGCTTCGTGCCGCACGACGCCCCGCCCGCGGGGCTCGGCTACCCGGAGCCCACGGCCTACCGCCCGCACCCGGTCACCGGCGTGCCGACCCCGCCCCACGGCGCCGTGGCCTCCCGGCCCGTCCGCGCTGTCCGGACGGCGTCGCGCACAGCTCGCCCCGGGACGCGCGCCCCGCTGGCCGTCGCCGTCGCGGGTGCCGCGATCGCGCTGATCGGGATCGGCTCGCAGCTCCCGTCGCTCGTCGACGCCGTGTCCACCACGGCCGCGAGCGCACCGAGTCCCGCGAGCGCCCCCGCCTCGCCGACCGTCGCCCACCAGTGCGCCACGGTGGTCGCCGACGCCCTCGACGACACCGTCACCTCGCTCGGGCAGACGCCGAGCGACCGGTGGGCCGGGGTCGTCGACGCCCGCGGGGAGACGCTGGCCGCGACCTACGGCGCCACCTCGCCCGAGCACGACGCCTTCGTCGCCGGCTCGGACGACATCCTCGGCTGGCTGCGCGACGGCTCGACCGAGGACTACGGCACGGTCACCACCCGCGTCGCCCAGACCGTCGCCACGACCTGCGGCTCCTGACCCGTGAGCGAAGTTCCCGGCTATAGCCGGGAAGTTCGCTCACGTGGGGGGCGGCGGCGGACGATCCCGGCGGCGGCGAGCAGGGCGGAGACGCCGGCGGTCGCGACCGCGACGTCGCGCAGCACGATCGGCAGGAAGACCACCCCGGTCGAGCCCGCCGAGAGCAGGCCGCGGCTGTCGCCGATCGCCGGCTTCGAGACGTCGGTCGCCGGGGCACCGGACGTCGCGGCCGGACGGTCTCCCGGCGGGAGCTGGTGCTCCGGGGCGTTGTCGGCGGGCGCGGTCCGCGGCGGCGCCGTGTCGGTCACGAGCATCTCGTGGTCGGAGTCCGACCACGCGTCCTCGAACGTCTCCCGCGGCACCACCGAGATCGCGCCGCTCGGGTCGCCGGGGTCGGCGAGGTACACGTTCTCGTCGTCGATCCCCGTCACCACGACGGCGTGGTTCGCGTCGGAGCCGCCGTCCGAGGCCCCACTCGATCCATCGTCCTCCGCGCCGTACCAGACCTCGTCGGAGTCGACGTAGGCGATGATGTCGCGGTCGCGGTCGAGCAGGAGCTCGAGGTCCTTCAGGCTCCCGTGCGTCGTGGTCGCGGGGATGCCGTAGCTCTCGAGCAGCGCCTCGCCCTCCGACGACGTCATGCCCGAGGCGTCGTCCGGCGCGCCGTCGCCGTTCGTGTCGGTGGTGGTGAGCCAGCCGTGCTCGACCGCGCGGGCCACGACCTCGCCCTCACCCACGTTGGTGCCCTGCCACTCGCCCACGACCTGCGCGACTGCCGCCGGCACGCAGTAGCCGTTGACCGACTGCGCGTACCAGTACGACGAGGCCTGCTCGGGGTCGCCGTGCATGCCGTCGTGGTCGCGGGCCGCCGAGGCGTCCGCGGGCAGGACCCCGTCCCGGAAGTTGTCCTCGTGGCGGTACCAGTCGGTCGACCGGCCACCGTCGGTGACCGGGTGGACCTCGTCCTCGGTGACCAGCCCGTCGCCGTCCGCGTCGGTCCACGCGAGGTCGAGCACGCCGTCGCCGTCGGTGTCCACCGCGGTGACGTCGACCAGCCCGTCGCCGTCGAGGTCGGTGAAGACGTCGCCGAACTCATCAGCGAGCACGTCCTGCGCAGCCGGCTCTCCTGCGTCGAAGTCCACGCCGCTTCGACGTCGCCGGCCGGGCGGAATGTTCCGGGGTCGGGCTCTCAGGCCTGGGTGATGAGCGCGTCGGTGCGGATCGCCGAGATGTGCCGGTCGCGGGCGGTGCGACGGGCACGGTCCGACGCCTGGTTCTGCGCGACGCTGACGCCGAACAGTGCACCGGTCACGAAGAACACGCCGATGACGACCACGGCCACGATGACGAACATCCGTCTCTCCTCTTCCCGCGCGCCGGGAACGCCCCTGCACTCATGGATCCAGACGGCTGTCCCCCCGTCGTGGTTGGCGGCCGGCGCCCGTCGGCAACGTCACGGGCGTCGTCTCCCGCCCCGGACGCAACCTCCGCGCCGTCACGCGCCCGTGACACGCGAGCGGGCGTCGCGGGGGTGTGACGGGGGTACGCAGCCCGGTGATGAGCAGCGACCCGAAGGCCCCCACCGAGAACACGCCCGACGAGAAGCCGGACACCGCGCCCGACGCCGCCCCCGAGGAGGTCGAGCCGGCCTTCGACATCGACCTCGAGCCCGACGAGCAAGGCCTGGCCGGCTCGGGCGAGGAGCCCTCGGGCTGACCGCCCGGATCACCAGCCCAGGAGGCCGGGCAGCCGCTGGCTCACGGCGGTCGAGAGCGTGCGGCTGTACGACGCCGTGAGGTGGTTGTCGTCGAGGTAGACGAGCACGTTGCCGATCTCGGGCGGGCAGGTCGTCGGGGTGCAGATCTCGTCGCTGAGGTCGAGGAACCCGACGTTGTCCGGCACGCCGTCGAGGAGCGCGTAGGGCGGGTCCGCCGCCAGGAGCTCGCCGCGGGGGATCTCGCAGTCGGGGGCACCGCGACCCAGCGCCTCGAGGCACTCCGCGGGGCGGTGGTCGAAGCGCGGGTTGTCGCGCACCGCGACGACGGGGACGCCGGCGGCCTCGAGGCGCTGCCAGGCGGCCACGAAGCCCTCCGGGGTCTGCTCGGTGAGCCCCTGGCGGACGTCGCGTGAGGCGCTGACGACCACCGCGTCCGGCGGCGCGCCGGCGAGGTGCTCGATCGCGGCCTCGTTCCACTCGATGCACGAGGCGTCGGCCGGGTCGGTCTCCGAGGCCGTCGAGAACGGGCAGCGCGCACGGACGAGCGTGCGCACCTCCCAGTGCTGCTCCCGCGCCAGCGGCTCGAGGGACGGGAGGATCTGCTGCATGTGGGAGTCGCCGACGAGGGTGACCCGGCGCTGCGGCTCGCCCTCGGCGCGGACCGGCACGCACTCCTCGAGCACGGGGTGGTCGGCCACCGGGGCGCACCCGGCGCGGTAGTCCGCCCAGTCGTCCTGCAGCCGCGCCAGCGACGGCTCCACCGGCGCGGCGGGGTCGCCGTCGACGACGTGGTCGGCCGCCAGCGCCCCGGAATCCAGGGCCAGGGCGCCAGGGTGGGAGGGGTCGCCGAGGGCGACCGGCGCGCCCGCCCCGGCCGCCGCGATCGCCGACCACACGCCGAGCGCGACCAGCGCCGGGACCAGGCACGCCGCCACGAGCGCCGGCGCCCGCACCCGGCCCAGCCGCGCGAGCGACACCCCGCGCAGCGGCTCCTCGAGGAGGTGGTGGGTGGCGATCGCGAGGGCCACCGACACCGCGACGACCACCAGCCCGCCGACCGCCCCCGCGGTCGGGAGCCCGGCGAGCACCAGGAACACGACGAGCACCGGCCAGTGCCACAGGTAGAGCGGGAAGCTGATCTTCCCCAGGTACTGGGCGGCGGGTGTGGAGAGCAGCCGGTCGGCACCCCCGGCGCGGCCGGCCACGATGATCGCTACCGCGGACAGCACCGGCCACAGCGCGAGGTAGCCGGGGAAGGCGGCGCCGACGTCGAGGACCGCGCCGCACGTCACCAGGCCCGCGACGCCGACCCAGCCGAGGACGGCGCGGGCGACCTTGCCCAGCCGCACCTGGTCGATCACGAGGGCGAGGACGCCGCCGAGGGCGAACTCCCAGATGCGCGTGCGGGCGTCGAAGTAGGCGAAGGCCTGGTCGGAGGACGTGGCGATCACGGAGTGGGCGAAGGACGCGAACGCGACCGCGGCGAGGGCCGCGAGCAGTGCGGCGCGCACGTCGGCACCACGGAACCGCGCCCACCGCGCCACGGCGAGCACCAGCAGCGGGGCCAACACGTAGAACTGCGCCTGGATCGACAGCGACCAGAAGTGCTGGGCGACGCTCGCGGCGCCGTTGTCGGCGTAGTAGTCGACCGAGTCCAGCGCCAGGCGCCAGTTCTCGACGAAGAACGCCGAGGCCAGCAGCTCGTGCAGGTTGCGCGACCAGGTCGAGGCCGGCAGCAGCACCGCCGCGACCACCGTGCTGACGGCCAGGACCAGCCCGGCCGTGGGGACGAGCCGCCAGAACAGCCGGGTCCAGGTGGTGGCGAGCGCGACCCGCTCGCCCCGGATCGCGCTGCGCGCGGTCATCCCGAGGATGAAGAAGCCCGAGAGCAGGAAGAAGACGTCGACGCCGCCGGAGACGCGCCCGATCCAGACGTGGTAGACGACGACGAGGACGGCGGCGAGACCCCGCAACCCCTCGATCTCGGGACGGCGCGCGCTGCGGGTCGTGCCCGGCGCGCGATCGACGGTCTCGAGACCCGCCACCCCTGCCCCCCGCCCTCACCCCGTCACACCCTGCGGCAGCCCGCGCGCTGCCGGTCGCCAGCTTCCCCCACGGGCCGTGAGGTGCGGATGCCGGGCCGGGGCACGTGCTCTACTGGGCGCGATGGAGACCGCGGAGATGCCCCGACGCACCCGCAAGCGCCACGAGCGCCACGACCGCGTCTTCGAGGCCGCGGTGGCGCTGATCGTCGAGAAGGGCTTCGACGAGACGTCGATGAACGACGTCGCCGCCCGCTCCGGCCTCTCGCGGACCACGGTGTTCAACCACTTCCCCCGCAAGATGGCCTTCCTCGACGAGTGGGCCCTGCGGCGGCGCGAGCGCGCGGCCTCGTCGTTCGCCCACGATCCCGGGGCCCCGCTGCCGCTGCGCGAGGTCCTCGGCCGCTACCTCGCGGCGCTGGCCGACCTCAACGTCGAGACCCGGCGCGAGACGGTCGCGCTCATGCCCCCGCGGCTGCGTCACACCGACTGGCTGGTGACCCATCCCCTCGTCCGCGACCTCGCCGAGTTCGTCATCGACTCGGGCGTCGCGCTGCGCCCCCACGCCAACCCGGACCAGGTCGGCCGGATGCTGGCGCTCGGCTACTTCTCGGCCGTGACCCGCTGGATCGACGTCGAGCCCGCGCCGTTCGACCTCGCCGCCGAGCTCTCCGACCTGCTCGAGACCGTGCTCGCGGGCGCCCTCGCCGAGTGATCCCCTCGCCGCGGCGTCTCGTCGTCTCCTGCGACGGCACCTGGAACACCGCCACCGACGACACCAACGTCGCCCGCCTCCACGCACGGCTCGCCACCGCCGACGACCAGCTGCCGCGGTACTTCCCGGGCGTCGGCACCGACGGCGGGCCGGTCCGCCGGGTGCTCGACGGCGCGTTCGGGACGGACCTCGGTGAGCACGTCCGCGAGGTCTACCGCTGGCTCGCCGAGACGTTCCGGCCCGGCGACGAGCTCGTGCTCCTCGGCTTCAGCCGCGGCGCGTTCACCGTGCGGAGCACCGTGGGGATGCTCGCGCAGTGCGGGCTGGTGGCCTTCGGCCCCGAGCAGGACGACGCGGCGCGCACCGCGGTCGTCGAGCGCGTCTTCACCGAGGGCTACCGGGCGAAGGGCGACCTGTCCGGCTCCGGGCTCGCCCTCCACCCCGGCTTCGGCCCCGACGACACGGCCCCCGTCGCGTTCCTCGGCGTGTGGGACACGGTCGGCGCGCTGGGGATCCCGCGGACGTTCGGGCTGCTCTCGGGCCTGACTGGCCGGGCCGGCGTCGCGTTCCACGACCTCGAGCTGGCCCCGGACGTCCGGCACGCCCGCCAGGGCCTGGCGGCCGACGAGCGGCGCGGGCCGTACGTGCCCTCGGTGTGGCCGACGCCGCCTGCCGGGCGGCACGCGTCGTTCGCCCAGGTCTGGTTCCCCGGCGGGCACGGTGACGTCGGCGGCGGCAAGCCCGAGACCGGGCTGTCCGACGGCGCGCTGCGCTGGATGGTCGAGGAGCTCGACGCCACGGTCGCCCCGCGCTGGCGCGAGGACGTGCCACCGCTGCCGCAGGGCCGGCCGTGCGTGGAGCTCGACGACGGCGTCGACGGCGTGTGGCGCGTGCTGAGCCCCCGCCCGCGCGCCGTCCCGCGGATCGTCGAGGGCGCGCCGGACGTCCACTCCTCGGCGGTCGCGCGCCGGCACTGTGCTCTCGTCCCGCCGTACCGCCCCGGGCGCGTGCTGGAGCCGGGCGAGACGGCCGAGGTCACGGTCGAGGCGGCCGAGCCGTGGGTGGAGACCGGGCTCTACGTGGTGCCGGGGCGCTACGCGCTCGCGGTCACCGGGCGCTGGCGCGACCACCTCGTCGCCTCCCCGGGCACCGGGGCGTCCCCCTGGCCGGTCACGTCGTGGCCCGCCTACGCGGTGGGGACCGCACTCGACGGGGCCCGCCGACTGATCGAGCGCGTCACCGGCAACCCGCGCAGCGATGTCGTCGGCAGCCGGCGGGTCCCCGAGGCGCGGTGGCTCGAGCTCGTCGTCACGGTGGCCGACGACGTCGTCGACGTCGACGGCACGGTGCGCGAGGGCACCACCCTGCCGATCGGGCCCACCGGCGAGCGCGAGCTCGTCGCGGGGCGCGGCGGCTACCTCTACGCCTTCGCCAACGACGCGTGGACGGGTTACCTCTCCAACGCCGGCGCGGTGGCCCTGTGGGTGACCCGCCTGACCTGACCGGGGACTCCACTGGTCGTGGAGACATGTCTCGGTGAGGTTGTCCCTCGTCCGAGTGAGTCCGTGACCCGACCGTTATCGAGTCGTGACATCACTCGTTGTCCGGCTCGAGGGAACGCAGCGTCACGTTCCCGAGGCACGCGGGGGCTCGCCCTCGTGCGCCGTCCACCGCTTCCCACCTGACGCGAGGGGTTCTTCCGTATGGGCATGCACTCTGCTCGCCGCACCGGCTCGATGACGACCGTCGCCGGTCGCGGGCTGTTCACCGCCACCGCCGCCTTCGCCCTGATCGGCGGCGGCACCGGGATGGCGTTCGCCGGCGAGGCGCCCTCGTCCCACGGCCACGAGAGCTCGCACGGCGAGAACGCCGACTCCAGCGAGCACCAGAACGACTGCGAGATCCCGATCGTCGACCCGGCGAACGAGCAGCTCGACGCCACGGTCAACGGCGCCACGGGCAACGCCACCGCCCAGGCCCTGAAGGCCGGCAACGAGGCCGTCGCCCCGGTGCACGACGCGGTCTGCCCACCGGCCAGCGAGATCCTCGGCCAGCTCCCGTCCGCGGACGAGGGCGACGAGGCCACCGAGGCCACCACCCAGGCCACCGACACCGCCTCGGAGGAGTCCGGCTCCGCGGACGAGGAGGCCACCGCGGAGGACACTGCGGACGACACCGAGGAGGCCACCTCCCCGGCCACCGCGGCGCCGACGACCACCGACATCCCGGCCATGGCGCCCGCCGCGTCCTGATCCAGGACGCCGCACAGCCCGCGGCCCCGGTGACGTCCCCGAAACGTCACCGGGGCCGCTTGCTGTCCGCTTCCGAACGGGTCAGCCCGGGTCAGCGCTCCGGCAGCAGCGCCCCGATGTCGGTGACCTGGTCGGCCGGCGGCGGCGCCACCGTGACCGGCAGGCCGTGCTCGGTGAGGTCCACGGTCACCGCGGTCGAGGTCGCGGGACGGCCCGGGCGCTCGGGCGCCGTGGTGGTCTGGGCGATGCGGCGCAGGAGTCCCTGCTCGTCGACCCAGCAGTCGGTCGGGAGACGGCTCGTGCCGATCTGCGCGACGAGGCGGTCGATCGCCGGCCGCTGCGCCGGGTCCGCCGCCGCCGGGGTGGCGAGCAGGTCCACGGTCGCCGCGTAGTGCGTCGTGGGCGTCCCGTCCACCGGCTCCGGCCCCACGAGACGGGCTTCGGTGACGCCCTGCAGGGCGGCGACCTGCTGCAACGGGTCCGTCGGCGTGCCCGCGAGCTGCGGCAGCGGGCCGCCGAGCGTCGCGGCCGCCAGCCGGTCGAGGGCGATCGAGGCCCACGGCCGCCCGCCGGGGACCAGGAGCGAGATCGCCGGCGGCACCTCGGCGTAGAGCTGCCCACCGACCAGCAGCACCCGCGTCCCGCCGCCGAGCAGGGGCACCGTGACGGTCGTGTCGGCGCTGCGCGCGACGAGGTCCGCGACGCCGCTGCCCGTCACCTCGGTGCCGGGCGCGCCCGGCGGGCCGGTACGGGACGTGAACGCCACCCGCGCGGTGCGCTCCTCGTAGGTCCGGCCGACCGCGTCGCGGACCTCCGTGAGCGGGTCGTCGCTGCCGCACCCCGCGACCAGCGCGAGCAGGAGCGCGAGGACGGCCAGGACCCCGGAGCGTCGCGCCACCCGATCAGTATCGCTGCCCGGCGCACCACCTCTGCCCGGAGCACCGCAACGGCCCCGACCCGCGAGGAGCGGGCCGGGGCCGGGGCGGCGCTGGGGAGCGGGGCCTGAGGGGGATGTGACAGCGGGGTCCGACGAGGTCAGTGCAGGCTGCGGGTGCGCCGCGCGCGGGAGTTCTCCTCGAGGCGCTGGCGCCAGAGCTCCCAGGTGTCGGGGTCGATCGCCTGTCCGGCCGGCGGCGTGTGCGGCGTCCGCGGCGAGGGCAGGAGAGCCGGGCGGGCCGCCCGGACGGTGCCGGCCGGGAGGGCGGGCATGCTGCCGGTCAGCGGCTCCCACGGCCAGGACTCCCGCACCGCCCGCGAGCGGTGGAAGCCGAGGCCCATGATCCAGCCGAAGATCAGGTGGCCGATGAGCGAGAGCGTCAGGGTGGTCGCGGTGACCGGGAACATCATGGTCTGGCCCTGCGGGGCGATCCAGACGGTGGCGATCAGCCCGGCCCACACGGGGAAGACGGAGAAGGCCACCGCGGCCAGCACCGTCGTGCGGCGGGAGCACTTCTGCAGGCCCAGGGCGGACGCGATAGCGAAGAACGTGATGCCGATGCCGCCGCCGTCGCCGATGTAGCGCCAGAGGTAGCCGACGACGGCGCCGGAGGTCATGTCGTCCGGGTCGCCGGTGATCCAGGTGCCCATGGTGGGGATGAAGTCGGCCCACCAGCCGAAGACGTGGACGGTGGTGAGCCGGAAGCCGTCGTAGATCGCGCAGCCCACGACGCCCCAGAGCATGCCCTGCGCGATGACGCGGTCGCCCTGGTGCGGCGCGAGCACCGTCAGGGCCACGATCCCGGCGGCGAGGGGGATGACGAGGATCGGTGCGGAGTCCTGCATCCTGATGACGCCGAACACGTGGGCGGAGATCGCCAGCAGCGGCAGGGCCGCCAGCATCAGGTGGAGCCCGATCCGCAGCAGGCCGGCACCGTCACGGCCGCGGGGACCTCTCGTGGTGCCCGGACCCGACCCCGTGGCGGGGCGCTCCGGTGTGGTCGTCGTGTTCATCGCCGGGAACGCTAGGGAATCGGCCGGGCACGGACCGCGAACCTGAGAGAGCCTGAGGAGAGCGCCGCCCACGCGCCGTCGAGGCGCGACGACCGGCCGCGTTGCTCACCCGTTCGGAGCACGTCGGGCGGTGACGCCGGCCGCGATCCCCTCATCTCCGGCAGATCGGGCGAATCCCGGCGACGACCCGCGCGGGACGCGCGCCGAACGGGCGGTCTGCCCGGGTCGGTGTGAGGCCGCTGCCGCCTGTCGGACCGGTCGTCGACGCCGGGCCGACACCACCCCGTGACCGGACCGAGATCTGCGCGCTGCGGAGCCTCTGAGAGCGACCGCCGCGTGTGAGGGAGGTGTGCAGGCGAGATGGAGCAGCCATCCGCCGCGAGGGGCACGCCGTTCGGCCCAAGGACACGCTCGGAAGCACCTTGAGGCCTCGGTCGGGTGACAATCTGTTCGCACATGAGCACGATCCGCACGGCCGCGAGGCAGGCGCCGGACGCCCGCCCGGACCGACCCGGGAGACGCCCTCGATGACCGACGTGGTGACCCACGCCGACCCCTCGTCCGGCGACGGCCGACGCGGACCACGCAACCGCCGTGCCCACCGCGGCCTCCGTGTGCCCGGTAGCGCCCCCGGCAGTGTGCCCGGCGGAAGCACCGAGGACGACGGACGCCCCCGTCACCGGCGCGCCTCCGGCACTGCGCCGTTCGTGGTGCCGACGACCGGCGCGACCCGTCATCGCGCGGCGCACCGTGACGTCGCCGACGCTCCCGACCTCGTCGGCGACGACGACCCCACGACCCCGATCGCGCTCCCCTCGATCACCCGGGCACCCACGGCGCAGGTCGACCCCGCCGAGGCCGCGACCACCCATATCGCGGCGCCCGCGGCCCCCGCGTTGACCTCGGCGACCTCGGTGACGGCGCTGACCTCGCCGACGTCGACCGGCCGCCACGCCGCGATCGACGCCTCGCACGCCCCGGCCGCGGTCCCCGACACCGTCACCGCGATCGGGCCGCCCAGCGGGCGCCACGCCGCCCCGACCTCCCGGGTCGCCACCGCCGCGCCGACCACGACCGCGACGCCGACCACGGCCGCCGGGACCACCGAACCGGGCGGGACCGCTGAGCCGTCCGCGCGCCGCCGGGGCCTCCCCCTGCGCGCCACGATCGGTCTCATCGGCGGTGGCGGGGTGGCCGCGCTCTTCGCGCTGACCACGCCCGGCTCGCCGGTGTCGACGTCCGCCCCGCTCGAGGCCGCCCCGTCGTCGGCGGCGCCCGCGGGCCTGTTCTCCCCGGTCGTGCCGAGCAGTCCGGACGCCTCGTCGTCGTCGGCCCTGCCCGTCGTGCCGGTGGCGCCTCCCGCGGTGTCCACCACCCCGACCAGCGAGGGGCCGCAGCCCGTGATCGGCGCCCTGTTCGACGCCGCGTCCGGGGCGTTCTCCGACCTGTTCGACAACAGCGCCAACGACGGGCTGGTCGAGAACGGGCCGCGCCCGCGGATCGTCGCGAACCCGGACGACCCGGACCGTCAGGCCTGGCAGTTCTCCCTCGGCCCCGGCGGCAAGCGCAGCGAGGTGCTGCCGCAGGGCCCGGGCACCGAGCCGGAGGACGGCGACCAGCAGTTCGTCCGCTACACCGCGCAGCTCTCCGACGACTTCCCCACGGACACGGGCAACTGGCAGGTGATCCTGCAGTGGCACCACACGTCGCCCAACGGGTCGCCGCCGCTCGCGCTCCAGGTCACCCGCGGCCAGCTGTACATGGTCAGCGAGGGCGACGACATGCAGGCGATCGGGCCGGTGTCGCCGGGCCAGCGGATCGACCTCACGATGAAGATCACGTTCGCGCAGGACCCGAGCGAGGGCTCGGTGACGGTGTGGCGGGACGGCCGTCCCACCGGCGTCACGAACTGGAGCCCGCGCGACGGGACGATGAGCACGCGCGCGGCGTACCTGAAGATGGGCATGTACCGCGCGCAGGCCATCCGCGAGGGCGGCTCGATCATCGTCACCGACCTCAAGATCGGGCGGGACGCCGCGGGGATCGGCGGCGTCGGGCCGCGCGCGAGGGATTAGCTCCGGCCCGACCTCACGCGCGACCGGCACCCCGGGCCCCTAACCTGGCTCGATGCCCGGCCGTGTCCCCGACCTGGTGCGGGGACGCCCCGAGCCGGCGCCCGGTGCGCCGCGGGGCGGGTGGCGCCGGGCGGTGGCGACGGCGGGTCTCGCGGTCGTCCCGGTCGTGCTCGCCGCCCTGGTGCTCCTGCCCGACCTGGTCGGACTGGACCGTCACCTGCCGTTCGCCGTGTTCGCGGCCCTGCGGCCCCTGCTCACGGCGCTCGCGGCAGCGGGCGTGGTGCTCGCGCTGGTCGTGCGCCTTGGCAGGCCCCGACGGCGGCCCCGTCGGCGGCGGGCCGGTGCCGTCGGTCTCGCCGGCGTCGCGGTGGTCGTCGCGCTGGCCGCGGCGTTCGTCGTCCCCCGCGCGATCGCCGAGGAGCCGCCCCCGCCCGGCGGCACCCCGCTGACCGTGCTGTCGTTCAACGCCTTCGAGGGCCACGCCGACGTCGCCGCCCTGGCCGAGGTGATCCGCCGCGAGCGACCCGACCTCGTCGTGCTGCCCGAGGCCGGCGAGCGCTTTCGGGCGCGGATCGCGGCCCTGGTGCCCGGGTACCGGTCGTGGACCAACGTCCCGGCGCGCGCCGCGGACGTCCGGGGCATCGTCGTCCTCGCCTCACCGCGGGCCGGCGACGTCACCGCCCGGACGATCTCCGACGCCCCCGGCACCCCCACGGACACCCGCTACCCGTGGGCCGAGGTCACCGGAGGCATCCTCGGCCCGGTGCACCTCGGCGCGGTGCACGTCGTCTCGATCGTGCCGGGGTGGATCGGCTACTGGCCCGGCGAGCTCGAGCTGCTGCAGCGCTGGTGCGCCCGCCCGGGCGGCGGGTCACTCGTCGTCGGGGACTTCAACGCCACCCCGGACCACTCCGCGTTCCGCTCCGGCACGCAGAGGTGCGCCGACGCCGCGACCGAGCGCGGCGAGAGCCTGACCTCGACCTGGAACGCGCGGTGGCCCCGGGCCGTCGGCGCGCAGATCGACCACGTGCTGACCAGCGGCGGGCCGAGGGCCCGCGACGTGACGGTGCTCGACGTGCCGGGCTCGGACCACCGCGCCCTGCTCGTGCAGCTCCGGTTGTAGGAGGCCCGGTTGTCGGAGGCCCGGTTGTCGGAGGCCCGCCTGTCGGAGGCCCGTCTGGAGGAGGCCGAGACTCAGGACGCGTGCCGCGCCGGCGCCGGCATCGCGTGGGCGTGCCGGGGGCGCACGGGCTCCCCGCGCAGGTCGCGGTGGCCGCCGACGAGCCCGCACCAGGAGCAGTCGGGCATCGGCACGACCACGCGCTGGGGCCCGGTGACGGGGCCGGGGTCGGGCGCGACGACCGCGAGCCCGGCGGGGGCGCGCCGGGCTCGCACCGTGCGGACCACCCGGCGCAGTGCGAAGCGCAGGACCACCACGAGCAGGAGCCCGGCGAGGGCGACCACCGCGAGCCACTTGGCCATCAGCACGGCGCAGAACGCGATGAGCAGGCCGACGATCGCCGTCGTCACCCTCGCGTCGTCGTCCACGCGGACGAGGGTACGTCCACCGAGGGACCGACCGGTGTCACATCGACCCCGCGTGTCCCTGAGTGATCACGAGTCACACGGGAGGGAGCGAAGGGCGCTCACGGACCGGTGAGGGGCCCGGAGACGACCAGGAAACGACAGAGCCCCGTGGGCCACCGGGTCGGGGGTCCGGTGGCCGCACGGGGCACCCGGGATGTCGTGCCGGGTCGGCGGGTCGTTACACCGTCTCCGGAGGAATCTGGTCCCGGGAAATCTGGTCGGGAGACTCGTCGGGCCAGGCGACCGTCCGGGTCCGCACCGTCACGCCGTCCGGGGTGCGCCCACCGGCCAGGGCGGCGGCGCGCACGCAGAACTCGACCCACAGCAGGTACTGGATCTGCTTGGCCACCCCGATGCGGCTGTACAGCACGTCGGCGACGGGGTCGCCCGCGCGGGCCCAGGTGGTGATCGCGAACTCGAGGTCGCCGTCGACCAGGTCGCGTGCCGCGAACTCGATCTGGCCGGCCTCGAGGTGCCCGGCCAACGTCCCCAGCAGGAACGACGTCGGATCGCGGCGCAGCACCCGCACGGGCCCGTCCCAAGGACCGGGCATCCGGACGACGAGCTCCTCGCCGACCGCCATCGCCCCGCTCGCCGCGACGTAGTCGAAGCGGGCGACGCCGGGCACGACCGCGCGGTTCATGTTCCGGGCGAGGGCGTCGACGAGCTCGACCGCACCGCGCTGCGCGCCGACGACACGGACCCGGAACTCGCGGTGCAGCGCCGGCCCGTACCCCACCTCGAGGGGCTGGTCGCGCTCGGTGGCGTCGGTCAGGCGCGGCGGCAGGTCCCGGTGGTCGCCGATCTCCTCGACGACGTGCACCGCGACGTCCGGGCGCACGCAGCGCCAGAGCACGCCCGCGACGCCGCGCGGGAGGCGGGTCAGCATGAGGGCCTCGCGCAGCACCTGGCGCGGCCCGGGGATCCAGGCGGAGGTGCCGAGGGAGAGCTCAGGGGCCAGCACAGGCGTCGTGGGGGTGGCCGTCATGGGTCAGGCGTACCCCGCGAGGCCGCCGTCCTCCCCCGACGCCGCCGACGTCACGTCAGCCAACGTCAGACCACGTCGGCCCAGGTCGGCCCAGGTCGGACCGTCAGGACACCGTGCTGGTGACGCGCGCCGCGTCGCCGGCGCGGCGACGGGTCTCGCAGTGCTTCTTGAGGTCCACGGCGAGGGTCTGCAGGTGCGCCTCGATCGTGCGCGCGGTGAGCCGCGCGACCGGGGCGCCGATCCAGCCGGCCCGCTCGTGGACCACGGTGACGCGCGTGCGGGCGCCGTCGCCGTGGGGTGCGACGAGGGCGAAGCGCACGCTCGCGCGGGCGCCGAGGCCCTCGTCGCTCAGCGTGATGCGGCGCCGGCGGGGGTGGAGCTCGGAGACCCGCCAGACGCGCTCGGGCAGGCGCGGGGCGCGCAGGCGCACCACGCCTCCGAGCGTGAGGCCGCCGCCACCGACGAGGGTCGCGTCACGGACGGCGGAGGTCCACCGCGGCCAGCGCGTCACGTCGGTGAGCACGGCCCAGACGTGGTCCGGGCAGGTGTCGATGTCGACCGCGATCTCGCTGCGCATGGCTCGCCTCTCCGATGAGACTCGGCACGCGGCCCGCGCGGCCGCCCCCAACGTCCTCCCCACGGTAGGCGGGGGCCGGAGCCCAGGCCACCCCCGGCCCCTCGGGGGCCCTGTCAGGCGTCCCGGCGGCCGATCCCGATGCCGGTCAGGCCCGCCCGGCGCAGGGTGGCGGGGTCGACCAGGTTGCGGGTGTCGATGACCACCGGCTGCTTCATCACCCCGGCCATCGCGGTCCAGTCCAGTGTCCGGAACACCGGCCACTCGGTGAGCACCACCACCGCCTCGGCGCCCTGCGCGGCCTCGAGCGGGTCCGCCACCAGCGGCACGCCCTCGACCTCGTCGCGCACGACCTTGTCCGGGTTCCCCGGGTCGGCCACCAGCGACGGGTCGTAGCCCACCAGGTCCGCCCCGGCCTGGCGCAGCAGCGCCGCGATCGCCAGCGCCGGGGAGTCCCGCAGGTCGTCGGTGCCCGCCTTGAACGTCAGCCCCAGCAGACCCAGCCGCACCCGCGTCAGCGACCCCGTGCGCTTCCCGGTCACCGCGAGCCGCACCTTGTCCACCACCCGCTGACGCTGCCGGGTGTTCGTGTCGATCGTCGCGCGCAGCAGCCGGAACTCGAAGTCCGCCGCGTCCGCGACCTGCAACAACGCGTGTGTGTCCTTCGGCAGGCACGACCCGCCCCACCCCGGGCCCGGCGACAGGAACGCCTGCCCGATCCGGCGGTCGTAGCCGATGCCCTCGGTGACGTCGCCGATGTCGGCCCCGACCCGCTCGCACAGCTCGGCCATCGCGTTGACGTAGGACAGCTTCATCGCCAGGAAGCAGTTCGCCGCGTACTTCATCAGCTCCGCCGACGCCGCGTCCGTGAGCACCGTCGGCGCCCCCAGCCGCGCGTACAGCGCCGCCACCCGCTCCGCGGCCTCCGCCGCGTCGCACCCCACCACGATCCGGTCCGGGTTCAGGAAGTCGTGCACCGCCGAGCCCTCACGCAGGAACTCCGGGTTCGACACCACCGACACGTCCGCGCGGTCGAGCAGCTCCGCGGTCCGCGCCGCCGTCCCCACCGGCACCGTCGACTTGTTCACCACCACCGTGCCCGGCGCCAGCAGCTCGCGGGTCTCCTCGATCACCGCCTCCACCGCGCGCAGGTCCGCGACCCCGCCCACACCCATCGGCGTCGGCAGGCACAGGAACACCACCTCGGCGTCCAGCCCGTCGGTGTGCTCGGCGACCGCCGACGACGCGCCCATCACGAACGACAACCGGCCCGCCGACACCTGCTCGGTCACCAGCTCCGACAGACCCGGCTCCACGATGTCCACCACACCGCGGCGCAGCCGCTCCACCTTCGCGGTGTCGATGTCCGCGCACACCACCTGGTGCCCCAGCGACGCCAGACACGCCCCCGTCGTCAGACCGACATAGCCCGTCCCCACCACGGCCACCCGACGCGTGAACACGGCTTCCCCCTAGGTTTTGCCGACGAATCCGCAGCACACGCTGCCAGATCACCCTCCGGGCACGAGGGCGTGGTCCGCCCGCCGCGGCTGCGGAGCCCGGAGGGGAGCTGCGAGGCTGCGCGCATGTCGCCCGAGTCGGTCGACCTCCGCGGGTCGGAGACGACCATGTTGATCACGCTCTACCTGCGCGAGCGGGACGCCCGCTCGGCCCACCCGGTGCTGGGCGACCGGTTCGCCGGCGAGGTCCTCGCCCGCGTGCAGCACGACCCCGGTGCCCTGCGCTGGTTCAGCTCGGACACCGCGACGATCTGCTCCCGCGCACGGCGCCTCGACGAGTGGACGGTCGCGTTCCTCGGCGAGCACCCCGACGGCCAGGTGCTGCACCTCGGCTGCGGGCTGGACAGCCGCCCGTTGCGCGTCGCGCGCCCGCCCGGCTCTCGCTGGATCGACGTCGACGTGCCGCGCGTCGCCGACCTGCGCCGCCGCGTCTACGACCTGCCCGACGACATCGAGACGGTCAGCGCATCGGTGACCGATCCGGGCTGGTGGGAGCGTGTGGACGCCGACCGCCCGACGCTCGCCCTGGCCGAGGGCCTGTTCATGTACCTCGCCCCGTCGGCCGTGCACGCCGTGCTCGACCAGCTGCTCACCCGCTGCGCGTCCGGGGAGGTCGCGTTCGACGCCGTCGCCGGCTGGACCCTGCCCGTCTCGAACGCCGCGTTCGGGCTGCTCGGCGTCGACACCCGCTTCGCCTGGGGCTTCGACGGCGCCGAGCTGACGGCCCGCCACCCGCGGCTGCGCGAGCGCGGCGACGTCACCGTCTCCGAGCTCGCGTCCGCGGACACGGTCGGCCCGCGGCACTGGCTCTACCGCGGGTTCGACGCCGTCCCGGTCCTGCGCGAGGCGATGCGGCTGCACCGCTACACGTTCTGACGCTGCTCCGGGATCGCGGTGCGGCGCCGGTCCAGCAGCGTCTCGATCAGCAGGAACGCCAGCAGGCTCGCGCCGAGCAGCGGGACGGCGACGCCCACCGCGATCGTCACCACGACCACCGCGGCGTAGAGCCCCCGCGGCAGGGATCGCAGGACGCCGTCGGCGGGCACGTGACCGGGCCGCCGGCCGGGACCGCGGCGCCACCAGAGGACGTAGCCCCACACGATCATGCAGGCGAGGCCGGTGGCGAGGGCCGCGAGGGCGACCTGGTTCGCGACCCCGAACAGCAGGCCCATGTGCGCGTCGATGCCCCAGCGGGCGAGCTTCGCCGCGAGCGGCCAGTCGTCGCCGCGCACGACGTCGGTGACCTGCCCGGTGTCCGGGTCGACGGCGATCGCGTCGAGGCGCTGGGGCCAGGTGCGGTCGATCTGGCTGACGGTCGTGGCCGCGCCCTCGCCGCCCGGGGTGATGTCGAGCGGCCCGTCGAGCCCGGCGTCCGCGGCGGCGCGGGCGGCGACGTCGAACGAGGCGGGCGTCGCCGTCGTCGGTGTCGTCATGGTCATGCCGCCGTGGCCCGCGTGCTCGCCCGCCTCCGGCGTCACGGCGACGGTGCCGGGCAGCGCGGTCACGGGCTCCGGGGTCTCCCAGGAGAGCTGGGCGCGCAGCGCGCTGATGTTCTCGCCGGCGTAGGTCGACCAGGTCAGCCCGGTGGCGGACAGGAACAGCAGCCCGGCCGCGGCCCACAGCCCGACGACGGCGTGCCACGAGAGCAGCCGTGCCCGTCGGCCGCCCGCGGTGCGGGGCACGAGCAGTGCGCTCGCGCGCTCCTTGCGGCGGCGCCGGACCAGCCCGATCCACAGCGTCAGCCCGGCCAGCACGAGCACCCACAGCCAGGACGCGGCGAGCTCGGTGTAGAGCCGGCCGGCGTCGCCGAGGTGCAGGTTGCGGTGCAGCTGGTCGACCCAGGCGCGCAGCGGCATCGCCTGCCCGGACCCGTAGGTCTCGAGCACGCCGCGCAGGTCGCCGGTGTGCGGGTCGACGAACGCGGTGCGGTAGTAGGACTCGGGGAGGCTCGGGTCGTTCGCGATCACCTGGGTGGTGTCGGTGGGGGTCGCGCCGGGCCGCACGGCACGGAGCTCGGTGCCGGGCAGGGCGTCCATGCCGACGCGGACCTGGTCGGCGAGCGGGACCTGGGCGTCCGAGGGCGGCACGGTCAGCTCGTCGCGGTAGACGACGGGCTCGAGGGCGGGCATCAGCGTGTACACCAGCCCCGTCAGGGCGGCGACCAGCAGGAACGGCCCGACGAGCACGCCCGCCCAGAAGTGGATGCGCAGCACGAGGGGCCGCAGCAGCGACCAGGTGCCCGCACGGGTCGGGGCTGCGGCCGGGCGCAGGGGCGCCGGCTGCTCGTCGACGGTCACGGAGAGCCTCTCGGGGTATCGGCGTCGATCTAGTGCACGAGGAGCATCAGGGCCATCGCGGCCCCGCTGACGGCCTGGCAGCCGAGCTGGACGGCGGGCGCGTCGACGGCACGGCCGAGCGCGCTGCCGAAGCCGGCACCGCCACCGCCGACCGTCCCGCCACCTGGCCCGCCGCCGACCGTCACGGTGGCCGGGGCGCGCAGACGCACGAGCACGGCCACCGTGGCGGCGGTGTGGACGACCAGGTAGAGCGCGAGTGCGGTGGCGACGGCGCTGAGCGCGAGCGGCGTCGAGGCCGCCGACGCGCCGTGCCCGGCGTGGCCGCCGTGGTCCATGCCGGCCATCCCGCCGGTCGGCACCATGATCACGTACATCACGGCCATCGCCGCGTTGCTCAGCAGCAGGTGGGTCGGGTGCGCGCCGCAGCGGTCGCCGCCGACCGGCGAGCCCAGGGGCCGTCCCCGGTGGCGCAGCGCCAGCAGGCGGACCGCCCACACGACGCCGAGCGCGCCGAAGGCGACGGCGCCGGCCACCGGCGGCACGAGGTCCGCGGTCGCGGGCAGCACCATCGCCGCCATCCCGAGGCCCATCACGACGTGGTTGGCCTCGGCGGCCGCCGCCGCGCGCTCGTGACGGGCGCGGCGCCGCCACAGGCTCACCGCGCAGAGGCCCGCGGCGGCCAGCAGCAGGGTGGCGAGGAACCCCGCGAGGGGCGCGGGGAGGCTCACGTCGCGTCGGCGAGGAGGCCGTCGAGGACCCCGTTGCGGGCGTCGTCGACGATCACGGCGAGCTGGGCGAGGCTCATCTGGATGCGCTGGCCGAAGTCGTCGGTGATCACCACGCGGCGCTCGTCGCCGGCGTGGGGGTCGACGTAGAGCTCGGGGCACCCGCAGGAGCACTGCCCGCAGAACGTGGCGACGTGCTGCAGGCCCCCGGTGAGACCGGCAGGCAGCGGGTCGTGGTCCGTCATGGCGGTCCTCCAGGGCGTGGGCTGTCCGTGACCAGCGGCGACGGTACGGCGGTGTCGCTCGGTGGCATACCGCTCGCCCCACCGCACCGGTCCGGTGTGCCCGGACGGCCGAGCGTTCTCAGGAGATCACCCGTTCCTTCTCAGGTGACCGCCTCGCAGGGCTCCGCGAGCACGATCCGGTGGAGCGCCTACCGTCAGCGGCAGCACGGTAGGCATCGTCGGCGTGACGCCGAGCCCCGTTTGTCGGGACGGTCACGCCCGGGAACCTCGCGGGTCCCTGGGACGACGCGGACGACGGGTGACCCGACGGTGGCACACGACGAGGAGCTCCGGTGGACGACGCGAGGATCACCGCGCTGGCGCTGCGCGCCCGGGACGGCGATCGCGGCGCCGCCGGGGAGTTCGTCGCGGCGACGCAGCACCAGGTGTGGCGCCTGCTCGTGCACCTCGCCGACCCGTCGGTCGCCGAGGAGCTGACCCAGGAGACCTACGAGCGGGCCCTGGGCTCGCTGCGCCGGTACCGGGGCGACGCGCCCGCCCGCAGCTGGCTGCTCTCGGTCGCGCGGCGGGTCGCCGCCGACCACCTGCGCCGCCGGTCCCGCCGTCCCGGTGAGCCCGGCGCCCCTGTCCGAGGACGACCGCCCGGTGGGGCGTGCCCCGCGCGGCGACCTCGCGGAGTCGGTCGCGGTGCGCCACGCCGTCGACGCGCTCGACCCCGACCGTCGCGAGGCGTTCGTGCTCACCCAGGTGATCGGGCTGTCGTACGAGGAGGCCGCCGCGGTGTGCCGGTGCCCGATCGGCACGATCCGCTCCCGCGTCGCGCGGGCCCGGGCCGACCTCGTCGACGCGCTCGCCGACCGTCCCGCCGAGCGGCCGCACCGCTCCGGGTGAGGGTGGCCGGGAACTACGGCGCGGGTGGCGACGACCAGCACGCCATGGACTGCGACGGGTGCCGGGAGGCGATGTCGGCCGCTCTCGACGGCGAGGCCGACGCCGCCGAGCAGGCCCGGGTCGACGCGCACCTGGACGGCTGCACCGCCTGCCGGTCCTGGCAGCGCGACGCCGCGCTCGTGACGCGGCACGCGCGCACGGCGGCGGTCGGGGCCGGCCCCGATCTGGTCGACCGCGTCGTCGTCGCCGCCCCCGCCGCCTCGGTGCGGTGGCGCGGGGTGTCCGCGCGCGCCGGGCTCGCCGCCGTCGGGCTGGCGCAGGCGGTGCTCGGGCTCGTCTCGCTGCTCGGCGCCGCGACGCACGCCCACGCGATGACCGATCCGCTCATGGTGCTCGGCGCCGGCATGGCGCACGCGACGCACGAGACGGCGGCGTGGAACCTCGCGCTCGGGGTCGCCTTCCTCGCCGGCGCACTGTTCACCCGGCACCTCGCGGGACTGCTGCCGGTGCTGGGCGCCTTCATCGCCGTGCTCGCGGTGCTCAGCGCCCTCGACCTGGTGGCGGGACGCGTGGAGCCCGGCCGCGTGGTGTCGCACCTCGTGCTCGTCGCCGGGTTCCTGCTCGGGCTCGCCGTCGTCCGCTCCGGGCCGCGTCCCGGCACGGGCCCGAGCCCGGGCGCGCGGTGGTGGCGGCCCGGCGGTCGGGGCGTGGTCCCCGAGGACGGCCCCACCCGGCCGGCGCCGACGCCCTGGGAGCGTGAGTCCGACGTCGCGTGATCCGGGCGGGCCCGGACCCGGAGCGAGGGACGCCCTGGCTCTCGTGGGGGTGGTCGCCGGGGTCGTCGTGGTGGCCCTCCTGCGGGGCGGCGCGCCGTACGCCGCGCTGGGCGTCACCGCCCCGTCGACCGTGGTGCAGGTGGCGACGCCGCTCGCCCGCCTCGTCGTGCTGCTGGCGAGCGGTGCGTGCCTCGGCGGCCTGCTCGGGGCCGTGATCGCGCGGCCGTCGACCGGCGGCGGACGGGCGCTCGGCGCGCACGGCTACCGCGCGGTGCGCCGGGCCGGCGCCGCGGCCGGCGTGTGGGCGGCCGGCGCCCTGGCCGCGGCCGCGCTCACCGTGCTGGGCGGTACCGGCGGCGACGCCCGCGTGCTCGCGGCACCGAACGCGTTCCTCACCGCCGCCGGCGCGCTCGAGGAGCCCGCGGGCTTCCTCGTGGCCGCGGTCCTCGCGGCCGTGGTGTGGGCGCTGTGCCGCGTGACGCTGTCGTGGCGCACCGCCGTGGGCGCGGTGCCGCTCGCCGCGCTCGCCGTCGTCGCCCCGGTGGTCACCGGAGAGGTCGCGAGCGCCGGGGCCGGGCACGACCTCGCCACCGACGCCGCCGCCCTCGCGGCCGTCGCGGGCGCGGTGTGGTTCGGCCTGCTCGCGCTCGAGGTCCTCGCGCCCGGACCCGACCGCGCGGCGGCCGCCCGCGCCCGCCCCGTGACGCTGGTCGCCGCCGGCGTCGCGGTCGCCGGCACCGTCGTCGTCGAGGTGGTCCTCGTGCGCGGGGCCTGGCTCACGGGCGTTTACGGCCCGCTCGCGCTCGTCCTCCTGGCGCTGCTCGTGGTCGCCGTGGTGGCGCGGCGACGGGCGCTCGTGCTCCTCGTCGGCGCCGCCGGCGCCGCCGCCCTGCTCGCCGGCGAACCGGCCCCGGCCCTCGCGGCCCCGACGACGATCCAGGACACGCTGCTCGGCTACTCGCTCGACGCCCCCACCGTGCTCGGCCTGCTCGGGCCCGGGCGGCTGAACCTGCTGTGGGCGGTGGTGGCGCTCGCCCTGGCGGGGGCGTACCTCGCCGGTGTGTGGCGGCTCCGTCGACGCGGCGACGCCTGGCCGCCCGGGCGGACCGGCGCGTGGCTCGCCGGGTGCGCGCTCCTGCTCTGGGCGACGAGCTCGGGGCTCGGCGCCCACGCGACGGCGACGTTCAGCGCGCACATGGGCGTCCACATGCTGCTGTCGATGCTCGTCCCGGTGCTGCTCGTGCTCGGCGGTCCGGTGACGCTCGCGCTGCGCGCCCTGCCCGCGACGGCCGACGGGCCCCGCGCCTGGCTCCTGTCGCTGCTCGACGCCCCGCTCGCCCGGGCGCTGACCCACCCGCTGGTGTCGCTCGCGCTGTTCGTCGGCTCGTTCTACGCGCTGTACTTCTCGCCGCTCTACGCGCTGGCGCTGCCCTACCACTGGGCGCACCAGCTGATGTTCGCCCACTTCCTGCTCACCGGCGCGTTCTTCTTCTGGCCGATCATCGGCGTCGACCGCGCGCCCCGGCCGGTGCCGCACCTCGGACGGCTGGCGCTGCTGCTCGCGGCGATGCCGTTCCACGCGTTCTTCGGCGTCGCGCTGATGGGCGCCGGCACCGTGATCGGCGAGCAGTTCTTCCGCCAGCTCGCCCTGCCGTGGGTGCCGGACCTGCTCGCCGACCAGAGTCTCGGCGGCGGCATCGCCTGGGCGTCGGGCGAGGTCCCGCTGCTCCTCGTGGTCCTCGCGCTGCTCGTACAGTGGTCGCGCGCCGACCAGCGCGACGCGACCCGCCGCGACCGGCACGCCGACCGCGACGGCGACGCCGAGCTCGCGGCGTGGAACGCGATGCTCGCCGACCTCGCCCGCGGCCGCTGAGCGCCCGTCACGACCCGCCGGGAACCGACGGGCCCCGAGGCGCGACCGGCAGGACGGGCGCCGCGAGGGTCGGCGCCACACGGACACGAGGAGGAACCCCCGGATGGCCACGCGCCCGAAGCGCCCCGCACCGCCGCGCACGACGTCCCGCACGCCGATGATCGTCGGGATCGTCGCCGTGGTGCTGGTCGCGGCCGTCGTCTTCGGGGGCGTGCTGTTCTCCGCGGGCGGCTCCTCCGACGCCTCGGGCCAGGCGATCCCCATCACCCCGGTTGCGGCGTCCTACCCGACGAGCGTCGAGGGCGGTGTCGTGACCGCCGGCGGGCCGGCGCCGCACACCATCGACCTCTACGAGGACGCGCTCTGCCCGGCCTGCCAGTCGTTCGAGCAGCGGGCGGGCGAGCCGATCACCCAGGCGATCGAGGCCGGGCGTGTGCAGGTCCGCTACCACCTCGTGAACCTGCTCGACCAGCGCTCGAACCCGCCCGGCTACTCCTCGGCGGGCGGTAACGCGATCATCTGCGCGGCCGAGAACGGGGCCTTCCCCGCCGTCCACGCGAGCCTCTACGCCGCCCAGCCGGCCGAGGGTGGCCGCGGCTACGACCCCGCGCAGCTCGTCGACCTCGGCCAGCGCGCCGGTGCCGGCCCGGGCTACGCCGAGTGCGTGACGAGCAACCGCCACGCCGGCGAGATCGCCCAGAACTTCGAGCAGGCGTCCAACGACCCCGCTCTCCAGCGCCAGGGCAGCTTCGGCACCCCGACCATCGTCGTCGACGGGAAGCTCCAGCAGCAGGGCTCGACCGAGCTCGACCAGGTGCTGGGCGGCTGAGGGCCGTGATCGCCCCGGGTGCTCCGGGCGTCCCGCTGAGCGGGCTCGTCGGAGCGCGCGGAGCGATCATGCGGCGAACGTGATGGATCCAGCGGCGCTCCGGGTGCGTCGAAGCCCGCGTGAACCTCGATTCCTTGTTCCGTCGTCAGGACGGCGTGGTGTCCCGGGCCCAGGCTCTGGCGTGCGGTCTGTCCTCCTCGGCGATCGGGCGGCTACTCGATGCCGGCGTGTGGACCCTCGCCGCTCCGCGCGTGTACCTCTCGGCCGCCCACCGGTGGACCGCGCGCGCCCGGGTGCGGGCCGGCTCCCTCTGGCTCGGCCCGGGCGCCACGCTCGTCGGCCTGGGCGCGGTGTGGTGGTGGCACCTGATCGACGTCGCTCCTGACGAGCTGCGGTTCGCGGTCCCCCCATGGCGACGGGTGCGGCCCCGCCCTAGATGCCGGGCGGTGCGTCGCGACGTCCCCGGTCGCTTCCGGACCGTGGTCGACGGCGTCCCCGTCGCGACACGGGCCTACGCGGTGGTCGACGCGGCCGCCGAGCTCGGTCTGCGGCGCGGCGCCGAGATCATGGACCGTGCCCTGCTGTCGGGTCGCGTGACCCTGGACGGCTTGCGGCGCGCCCACCGCGCGCTGCTCGGGCGGCCCGGATCCGCCACGGTCGCGCGCCTGCTCGCCCTCGCGGCCGGTGGCGCGCGCTCCGAGGCCGAGAGGCGAACCCACCGCCTCCTGCACGACGCCGGCGTGACCGGGTGGTTCGCCGACCACCGTCTCGTCGTACCCGGCTACGGGGTCGCTGTGGCCGACCTGGCCTTCCCCACCGCGCGCGTGCTCGTCGAGATCGACGGCTGGGCCTACCACCGCGACCTCCCGGCGTTCCGCCGCGATCACGCCCGCCAGAACGCGCTCGTGCTCGCGGGGTGGACGGTGCTGCGCCTCGACTGGCACGCCCTCGAGGCGGACCCCGACGGCGTGCTGGCGATGATCACCGCTGCGGCGACGCCCGCTGCGTGATCAGCCTCAGCGCTCCGAATCTCCCGCTCAGCGGGCCCGCCGGAGCACCCGGAGCGATCAGCGCAGCCGCAGGCTCGAGGAGACGACGAGCAGGGACGACAGCGCCATGGCCAGGGCGGCGAGCAGGGGGTTCAGCAGGCCCGCGACGGCCAGGGGGATCGCGGCGACGTTGTAGCCGAACGCCCAGGCGAGGTTCACGCGGATCGTGCGGTGGGTGGCGCGGGCGAGGGCGAGCGCCTCGGGGACGGCCGTGAGGTCGTCGCGCACGAGGATCACGTCGGCGGCCTGGAGCGCGACGTCGGTGCCCGTGCCGACGGCGAGGCCCAGGTCGGCGGCGGCGAGGGCCGGGCCGTCGTTGATCCCGTCGCCGACCATCGCCACGACCGCACCCGCCGCGCGGCGCTCCGCGAGGACGGCGAGCTTGCCCTCGGGCAGGACGCCGGCGACGACGTCGTCGATCCCGACGGCCGCGGCCACCGTGCGGGCGGCGCGCTCGTGGTCGCCGGTGAGCAGCACCGGGTGCAGGCCGGCGGCGCGCAGGGCCGCGACGGCCGGGGCCGCGCTGGCCTTCACATCGTCGGCGAGCACCACCGCGCCTTGCACGACGCCGTCCCACCCCACCGCGACCACCGTGTGGCCCGAGGCCTCGGCCGCGTCCCACTCCGCGCGCAGGTCCTCGGGGACCCCGGCGTCGAACAGGTCGGGGCGGCCCACGGTCACCTCCACGCCGTCCACGACCGCCCGCGCGCCCAGCCCGGGCAGGGCGACGAAGTCGACCGGTGCGGGCACGTCCCCCGGGCCGTGCGCCACGACCGCCGTCGCGATCGCGTGCTCCGAGCCCCGCTCGACGGCCGCGGCGCGCGCCAGGACGACCTCGGGGCCCAGCACCGCCACCACCGCCATCCGCCCCGTCGTCAGCGTCCCGGTCTTGTCGAGCACCACGGTGTCGACGCGGCGGCTCGTCTCGAGCGCATGGTGGCCCTTGAGGAAGATGCCGCGCCGGGCCCCGCGCCCCGACGCCACGACCATGGCCATCGGCGTCGCCAGGCCCAGCGCGCACGGGCACGCGATGACGAGCACGGCGAGCGCGGGCGAGAACCAATCGGCGCCGAGGAGCCACCACCCGAGCCCGGTCGCGAGGGACAGCACGACCACGGCCGGCACGAACCACGCCGAGATCCGGTCGACGAGGCGCTGGACATCGGCCTTGTCGGCGCGGGCGTCGCGCACCAGGCGCACCATCCCGGCCAGCGCCGTCGCCTCGCCGACCGCGGACGCCTCGACCACCAGCCGCCCGGACACCGCCACCGTGCCGCCGACCACGGGGTCGCCGACCTCCGCCTCGGCCGGCACCGGCTCCCCGGTGAGCATGCTGCGGTCCACCGCCGAGCGCCCGGACACCACCCGCCCGTCGGTCGCGACCTTCTCGCCGGGCCGCACCACGAACCGCGCCCCGACGACGAGCTCGCCCACCGGCACGCGACGCTCGGTGCCGTCGTCGTCGAGCACCGTGACGTCGCGCGCGGCGAGCCGGGCGAGTGCGGCCAGCGCGTCGCCGGAGGCGCGGCGGGCCCGGCGCTCGACGTAGCGCCCGGCGAGGACGAACGTCGTGACCCCTGCCGCGACCTCGAGGTAGACGGGGCCCGTGGGGTGCAGCAGCAGGTCCCAGGTGCTCGCGCTCGGCGCCGGCGCGGCGCCCCGCACCACCGCGAGCAGCGACCACACGGTCGCCGCGACGATCCCGAGCGAGACCAGCGTGTCCATCGACGTCGTGCCGTGGCGCAGCCCGGCCAGCGCGCGCCGGTGCAGCGGCCACGCCGACCAGACGACCACCGGCGCGGCCAGCGCCGCGAGCACCCACGGCCAGCCGGCGAAGCGCAGCGAGGGCACCGCGGCCATCGCCAGCGCCAGGTCGGCAACCGGGACGAAGAGCGCGGCGGCGACCACGAGGCGACGCCACAGGTCGCGCAGCTCCGCGTCGTCGGACGGCCCGTCGTCGTCCGACGAGACCGGACGCGCCGGCCGCGCCGTGTACCCGAGCTTCCCGACGGTCTCGACGACCAGCGCCGTCGTGACGTCCGGCGACGCGAGCACGACCCGCGCGCCCTCGCCGGCGTAGTCGACGCTGGCCTCGACGCCATCCAGGCGGTTGAGCCGGCGCTCGATCCGGGCCGCGCAGGCCGCGCACGACATACCGCCGATCTCGAGGTCGAGGACGGTGGACTCGACGGACGTGGCCGTCACAGCCCCACCAGCCCCGCCGCCCACGCGGGGAACGTCGCGACGATCGCGACGACGATCACGAGGTACCAGGCGGCGAGCCCCCAGCCGTGACGGCGCAGCGACGCCGGTGCGCCGCCGAGCCGGCCCGCGCGCAGGTTCTCGACCGTGACGAACCAGAACATCGCGATGACCGCGACCCAGGCGACCATGCACCACGGGCACAGCGCACCGATGACCACGAGGCTCTGGACGATCAGCCAGTGCACGAACAGCATCCCGGCGGTCGTGCCCGCCTGCAGGCCCCACCAGGCCCAGCGCGGCAGTGCGATCCCGCCGAGCACCAGGGCGCCCAGGGCCGCAGCGACGGGGAACGTCGCGAGCCCGATCACCGGGTTCGGGAAGCCGAGCACCGACGCCTGCGCGGTCCGCATGATCGTGCCGCAGGACAGCACCGGGTCGATGCTGCACGACGGGACGAACGTGGGGTCGGCGAGCAGCGCGAGCTTGTCGAGCAGGAGCAGCAGCGACACCACGGCGCCGACCAGGCCGCCGACGAGCAGCACGCCACCTGCCGCGCGCGAGGTGGTGGCCGGCTCGACCGCAGCCGGTGCGTGGGTGACGTCCACACCCCGATCGTCCCCCTGGACGACGGGGAGGACATCGGTGGGCTCGGACGAGGTCGTGGCCATCGTCGTACCGGTCGTCGTCGGACCCTCGCGAGTTCCCGGATGCCTCCGGCACGTGAGTGAAACGGGTCGCCCTGGCGACCCATGTCACTCACGTGCCGACGGCATCGGTGTCGTCGGCGAGCGTGACGCCCGAGCGCGCGTGGGGGCCCCGTCGGGGGCGGCCTAGACTCGACGGACGCAACCGGTGCAACCCCGGGCCGACGCAGGAGGAACCCGCCAGGTGGAACGGCAGCCCCGGACGAGCTCCCGATGACCAGGCCCTCAGGGCCGGACGGGCCGTCCCCCTCGGCGACGGGCTCGCCGCTGCCCCGCTACGGCTGGGTCGCCCGGGGCCGCGACTGGTGGCAGGCGCGCGCCGACGCCCGCGCCGGGCTGCCGAGCCTCGAGCCGGGACGCCCGGTCGGCACGCCGGCGCTGGAGGAGTTCCACCAGATGTTCCTGGCCCGGGTCCACCGCGAGCGACTGCGCGTCGACCTGGAGGTGTCGCCGATGCACCAGACCCGCTCGACCCTCGCGGCGCGCCTCCCGGAGACCGAGGAGGCGCTGGCCCGGGCGCGGGCGCGCCTCGACGCGTTGCCGGTGCTCCTCGAGACCGACCAGCTCGCCGTGCGTCGCGGCGGGGAGGGCGAGACCGCCGACGACGTCGTCGCCGCCCGTCGCGCCCGTGAGCACGAGGCGACACGGCGGCCCCTCGTCGACGAGGGCGCGCGGCTGCACTCCCAGCTCACGCAGATGCGTGTGGAGTTTGCGCGTCTGGGCAGCTCGATCCGCGCGTGCGAGCTCGTCGGCGCCACCCGCGTCCGCCGGCTGCACGCGCAGGTCATGCGGCGGGTCAGCGCCTACGAGCGCCACCTGGTGCGCCGGCACCCGGCGGGCGACCGCATCGGCCCCGCGCTGGCCGCGCAGCACCCCGTCGTCCCCGGGTGGGTCGTCGCCGCCGAGACGGCCGACCCGGGTGCCGGGGACACGGGTCCCGTCCCGGCGTCGTCACCGCACGGCGCGACCCCGCCGTGGGGCACCGCCACCGCACCCGCCGCCCGCCGTGCCCCCGAGACCGCCCCCGAGACCGCCACCGGGTCCGGCGCCCCGACCCACCAGGAGTAGCCATGGCCACCCGCAGGTTCTGGCCCGGGCGCCGCAGCGAGACCGCCCGTCCCCCGGCACCGACGCCGCCGTCGGGACCCCAGCAGGGGTCCTCGAACGCGCCGCTCTCGCACCTGCCCGGGGTGAGCTTCGCGTCCGCGTCCCCGGAGGAGCGCCGCTTCGCCCAGGTCTACGCGGCCGACCGCGTCGGGCCCATGCCCTACCCGAACCAGGCCACCCCCGACATCGGGGCGGCACGCGGGCGTGTGCGCACGCTCGTCGCCGACCTGCTCGAGGGCGTCGACGAGGGCACCGGCGGCGCGCTCGACCCGCTGATCGCGTCCTGGGCGTCGGGCTGGCTCTCGCGCATCGACTCCCAGCACGCCGACCACCAGGCCGTCGTCGACCGCCTCGTCGGTGGTGCGCGCCAGCAGCTGGCCGACGCCGAGGCCGCGCACGAGCGCGACCGCCGCGCGCTCGCGATCGCCCGGCGCGACTACGACGAGGCCCGCGAGCGGCTCACCGAGCCGGTCGGGGGTGACGACGACGACCGTCCGTCCGGCCGCCGCGGCGCCGGGCGCCACGCGGACCGCACCGAGGAGGTCTACGTGCCCCCGGCCGATCCGCCGACCGGGCCCCTCCCGCGCCCGCCGTCCGGGCGCGGGCCGGCCCGCCCGTCGACCTACACTGCGCCGTCCTCCCCCGACCGTGGAGACCCGATGACCGACGACCGTGCCGACAGGGCCGACAGGTCGGGCCGATGAGCGCCGACGGCGGCCTCCGCGCGCGCTTCGGCCGCTCCCGGGGGGACCGCGACGGCGTGCGGCCCCGCTCGTACCGCGACGCCACCCTGATGATCAACCGCTCGCGGGAGGACTACCTCTCGCTGACGATCATCCTGCTCGCCATCGGCGGCGACATCGCGGCGTTCTACGTCGTGCTCGCCCGCGTGTTCCGGGGCTCGCCGCTGCTCATCGTGCTCGGCACGGTCGGCTTCGCGGCCGCGGCGGTGGGGCTCGCGCACCTCGTCGGCCAGGGGCTTGCGCGGCGACGCTGCGGCGACCCGCGGGCGTCGGTCACCCTCACGGTCCTCGCGGCGCTGACCTGGCTCGTGCTGGGCGTCAGCGCGTTCTACACCCGGCTCATGACCCCGAGCAGCTCCTCCTCCGGCGGCTTCGGGTCCGGGTCCGGCGGTGGCTTCGGGTCGGGCGGCTCCGGCGGCGGTGGGTTCGGGTCGGGCGGCTCCGGCGGCGGCTTCGGCGGCTCCTCGTCGGGCATCGAGCTGACGGCCCTGCTGCCCGCGATGCTCTTCGGTGCCCTGTTCCTGGCCAGCGGGATCGCCGCGATGGTGGCGACGTTCCTGTCGTTCAACCCGGTCGCGGGCGCGCTGCGGCGCGCCGAGCGCCGCATGCAGGACGCGACCGAGAGGGAGCGGGCGAGCCGCGCCGAGCTGGAGCGTGCCCGCGAGGCGCTGCGCCAGCAGGAGAACGAGCGCGAGCGCGAGGACCAGCGCTGGCGCGCGGCCCGCCAGCAGGTGGTCGCCGAGATGCTCGAGCTGCAGAACTACGCGCGGACCCTCATGGCATCGAAGAAGGGCAACCCGTCGGTCACCGACGGGCTCACCGGCTCCGCGTTCTACCCGCTGTTCACGCCGGCCAACGAGGTCGTGCCCGGCGAGGAGGCGCCGCCGGAGATGCGCCCGTTCACCCCGACCGTCCCCGAGCCCAGCCCGAACGGAGACCATCGTTGACGAGCCGCACTGCCGGCCTGCTGTCCGTTCTGCTGGCCGCGGCGCTGGCTGCCGGCTGCTCGAGCGGTGAGGACGCCACGGGCGGCGGGTTCTCCGGCGGCGGGGGCGGGGGCGCGCTGTCCTGCCCCGTGCCGGTGGGCCCCCTGGCGTTCGCGGTCTCCGGCCGCTCGAACAGCCCGGAGCCGGGCCTGCCGCAGGCCGTCCAGGACGCCACGACCTCGGTGCTCACCCGCGCCGTCGACGAGGGCTACGAGCCCCGCGTCACGCTGGTGAACGTCGACGGGCGGCCCGTATCGGCCGGCAGCGAGACGTTCTCCAGCGACGCCGGCAACGGCATCGCCGCCGAGGACGACCGCAACCAGTTCCTCAACGGGTTCGGCGAGGCGGTCACGGGCCTGCGCGCGCAGACCCCGGAGGTCGACGTGCTCACCGCCCTCGACCTCGCGGGGCGCTCCGCCGGCTCGGTGGGCAGGGCGGCAACCGGCCGGGCACCGTCGTGCTCGTCGACTCCGGGCTCTCGACGGTCGCCCCGCTCGACTTCCGCCAGCGCGGGCTCCTCGACGCGCCGCCCGACGAGACGGTGGAGGCCCTGCGCGCGAACAACGCGCTGCCGGGGCTGCAGGGCGAGACGGTCGTCCTCGCCGGCCTCGGCGACGTCGCCGAGCCCCAGCCGGCGCTCAGCCCCGCCCAGCGCTCCTCGCTGGTCGCGCTGTGGACGGCGATCGCCACCGCGGGCGGCGCCTCGTGCGTCGCGGTGGTCGACGAGCCCCGCGGCGGGGACGCCCCGAGCGACGCGCCGGCCGTGAGCGTCGTGGACGTCCCGCCGCCGCCGACGATCACGCCCGGACAGACCACCGCGCTCCCGGACGACAATTCCGTCGGTTTCCAGCCGGACACCGCCGAGTTCCGCGACCGGAATGCCGCGCGCGCCGTCCTCACGCCGTTCGCGCAGTTCCTCACGGAATCGCCGTCGCGACGGATCGCGCTCACCGGCACCAGTGCGCGCGCCGGCACCGAGGCCGGCCAGGTCGACCTCTCGACCCGGCGCGCGGAGGCGGTGAAGGCGCTGCTCGTCGAGCTCGGGGCGCCGGCGGACCGCATCTCCACGAGGGGCGTGGGCAGCCGCTTCCCGGGCTACGTCAACGACGTCGGGTCGGACGGCCGCCAGCTGCCGGGACCCGCCAGCGCCAACCGCACGGTGATCGTCGAGCCCTCCGGGTAACCGCCCGGTGACACGCGGTCGAGACCCCGGATCCCGGGCATTCCCGGGGAAACGTGGCTGCCGTCACAGTACGATGTGGTCACGGAGATCTCCCGGCGCGCGCACCCGGTCGGAGCAGCGTCGATGGCGCCTTTCGACCCAGGAGCGTGACGTCGCGCTGAATCGATTCTGTCGACCGTACGGACTTGCCGGTGCTTCCGACTCGGCGCCTGCCTGCCTAGCGTCTTCTCCCCGGAAGCGTCACCGACGTCCGGAGGACACATGACCACAGCCGCAGACCGGAGCCCCGACACCGCGGCTGGCCTCGAGGAGACCTACACCGAGGCCGATGTTCATCAGGAGTTCGGGGAGAACCCGAACGAGGTCCGAGACACGAACCACTACCAAGAGGAATACGTCAAGGGGTTCGTGGACAAGTGGGACGACTACATCGGCTGGGAGGGTCGCGCCGCCAGCGAGGGGTCGTTCTTCATCGACCAGCTCAGCGCCCGCGGGGTCGAGAAGGTTCTCGACGTCGCGACGGGCACCGGGTTCAACTCGGTCCAACTCCTGAAGGCCGGTTTCGAGACGGTCTCCGCCGACGGCAGTGCGGAGATGCTCGCGAAGGCTTTCCAGAACGGTCGCCAGTACGGGCACGTCCTGCGCGTGGTCCAGGCCGACTGGCGCTGGCTCAACCGCGACGTCCACGGTGAGTACGACGCCATCATCTGCCTGGGGAACTCGTTCACCCACCTGTTCAACGAACGGGACCGCCGCAAGGCGCTGGCCGAGTTCTACGCGATGCTCAAGCACGACGGCGTCCTGATCCTCGATCAGCGCAACTACGACGAGATCCTCGACAACGGGTTCTCGTCGAAGCACAAGTTCTTCTACTGCGGCGACACCGTCACCGCGGAGCCCGAGTACATCGACGACGGGCTCGCCCGTTTCCGGTACACGTTCCACGACGACGGTTCGGTGTACCACCTCAACATGTTCCCGCTGCGCAAGGACTACGTGCGCCGGCTCATGCGTGAGGTCGGGTTCCAGAAGATCGATTCGTACGGCGACTTCCAGGAGACCTACGGGACCGAGAGCCCCGACTTCTGGATCCATGTCGCGGAGAAGACCTACCGACCGGACGATGAATTGACCGAGAACTACTCGACCGCGGTCCACACCGCGCGCGACTACTACAACTCGACCGACGCCGACACCTTCTACCACGAGGTGTGGGGCGGCGAGGACATCCACGTCGGGCTCTACAACAGCGCCGACGAGCCCATCGCCCCCGCCTCGCAGCGGACGGTGGAGCGGATGGCCGAGGGCATGAACATCACCGCGGAGACCCGCATCCTCGACATGGGCGCGGGCTACGGCGGCTCGGCGCGCTGGCTGGCCAAGACCTACGGCTGCCACGTGACCTGCCTGAACCTCTCCGAGGTCGAGAACGACCGGAACCGCGAGAAGAACCGCGCGCAGGGTCTCGACCACCTCGTGGACGTCGTCGACGGGTCGTTCGAGAGCATGCCGGTGCAGGACAACTACTACGACCTCGTCTGGTCGCAGGACGCGTTCCTGCACTCCGGCGAGCGCCGTGAGGTCGTCGCCGAGATCAACCGCGTGCTCGTCCCGGGCGGTCAGGTCGTCTTCACCGACCCGATGGCCGACGACAACGCGGACACGTCAGCGCTCGCGCCGATCCTCTCGCGCCTGCACCTCGACACCCTCGGGTCGCCGGGGTTCTACCGCGAGGAATTCGCGAAGCACGGCTTCAACGACTACACCTTCGAGGACCACACGGACCAGCTCACGACCCACTACGGGCGCGTGCTCTCCGAGCTCGAGGCCGCGGAGCCGAAGTTCGAGGGCGCCATCTCCGACGAGTACATCTCGAACATGAAGACGGGCCTGAAGAACTGGGTGAACGGCGGCAAGAGCGGCCAGCTCAGCTGGGGCATCTTCCGCATCCGTCGCTGACGGACGCTGCACGAACGCTGTGACGCACGGGGCCGGCCGGGCCTTCCCGGCCGGCCCCGTGCCGCGTTCCGGGGTGTTGTCAGCCTGGGGGCCACGCTGACGTCCAACGTCAGGAAATCCCCCAGCTCGCGCTGCTCAGGTCGACGTCGTCCAGCGCGCCGGCGAGCGCCGCGGCCACGGCCTCGCGACGGCCCGGGTCGCGGCGCAGCGACCGGGACAGCTCCAGGTGCACGAACACCGCGCCGCACTCCGCCGCGTCGAGGCCCTGCACGTTGCGGCGCCCCAGGAGGTCGGCCCAGCGCGCGTCCTCCCCCGTGCCCACGCGTTCCCCCGCCGCCCGCAGCCGCGCCTCCACTGCGTCGAGCAGCGGCCCGCCCGCCGCGGCACCCGGGGAGAGCACGGCGTCGACGTCGTCGCGGTCCGCGAACCCGTGCAGCTGGATCTGCGGCAGCCCCCGCGCGGTGAGCACCGACGCCACCCGGGAGAACGGAGCGTCGGCGCGGGACGAGACGTCGGCCGGGCAGTCGACGCGGTCGGTCGCCTCCGGTGGTGCGCCGGCGATGCGGTGCGCCCCGGCCTGGAGCAGGAGGGCGCCGGCACGACGGTCGCGCAGGGCGAGCCCGACGAGCTCGGTGTCGAGGTCGGCGTTCGGGTGCGGTACCTCGACGACGACGTCCGGCACCACCCCGGGCCGCAGGACGACGACGAGCCACGCACGCTCGGTCGTCGGGTCGGAGGCGAGCACAAGTGTGTCCCCGGAGACCGTGGCCTCGAGGCCCAGGGACGCGACGCCGGCGGTCTCCCCACGGCCGAGCGCGAAGGCCAGCGCCTCGAGCGCCGCGCACTCGTCGTCGTCGGGCGGGCGGTAGGGCACGCGGCGCGTCATCGCGGGGACGAGATCGGCGACAAGCGCCGTCACGTCGATCTCCCCCACCCGTACGACTCTGCCACTCACGGTGCGCCCGCCGAGGCGGCGCGTCCGACCTGCGCGGCCTGCCCCTCGCCCGCCGCGCAGGTCAGCGCGCGGGCTGCGGCGGGCCCCAGACGGGACGGGAGGCGGCGACGGGCGTTCCCGGCGCACGCCCGCGACGGATCGGCGCGCGCCGCGGGGGCCGCGGGCCGTGGGCGCCGGGTGCGGGCGGCGGGGCGGCCGGTCCGCCGACGGGGACGAGGGCGCGCGGCGTGGCAGATGCCGGTGTGACCGACGCCGGGGTGACCGACGTCGGCGCGTCCGGCGGCAGCACGGTCGGCGGCGCCGCGAGCCCCCGCGGCGCGACCGGCGCGATCGGAGCGACCGGCGCGAGCCCCGGGACGCCGGTGTGCGCGGTCGTCGCCGCGGCCGACCCGGGCAGGACCGTCGTCGTGGCCGGCGGCGTCGGAGCCAGAGTGATCAACGGGGACTTCCGTCGCGTAGAAGCAGCGAGATACCCGTTCGCTGCACCGGGGGCCGACGCATCCGGCGTCGCCACGTAGGGCCACGGGCCCCGCAGGACGGGGGCGGTCGCGAGGCGACGGCGGGAGCCGCCGGGCGGCCCCGCGGGCCCGTCCTCGAGCCGCGCGTGGCGCCCGTTCGGCCCGGATGATGTTGCTCCGAGAGGTGCGGCCGGTGCTGCCATGCGGACCAGTGTGGAGGTCGCCGAACGCCCGTCCTGCCCGGGGGACGGGGGTTGGGCCGATCCAGTGGTGGCCCGCGGACGGTCGTGACCGCGCGCAGCCCAGGATGGGAGGACGGCCCGTCCGTGGACGTCGCTCCTCCTGCCGGAGCAACGCCCGCGTGACGTCGGACGTCCGTGCACCGGGGCCCCGCGCCGACGACGCCGCGCGACCCCCGTCGTTCGCCCACCCGTCGCACCAGGGAAGCTGAAGCCCATGACGTCCGTGTCGTCGTCACCGACCGAGCCCGGGACCGTCGACGGTCCGCAGCCCGTGTTCACCGAGTCGTCGCGCCTGCAGGCGCGACTGCACGACCTCGTCCCGGGCGGGGCCCACACCTACGCCCGCGGGTCCGACCAGTACCCCGAGCACATGACGCCGATCATCGAGCGCGGCCGGGGCGCGCGGGTCTGGGATGTCGACGGCAACGCCTACGTCGAGTACGGCATGGGCCTGCGGTCGGTGACGCTCGGGCACGCCTACGAGCCCGTGAACGCGGCCGTGCGCGAGGTGCTCGACCGCGGGATGAGCTTCTCGCGCCCCAGCCGGCTCGAGGTGGACGCCGCCGAGGACTTCTTGGGCCTCGTGTCGGGCGCGGACATGGTGAAGTTCGCCAAGAACGGCTCCGACGCCACGACCGCGGCGCTCAAGCTCGCCCGCGCCGGCACGGGGCGCGAGACGGTGGCCGTCGCCGACCAGCCGTTCTTCTCCACGGACGACTGGTTCATCGGCAACACCCCGATGAACGCCGGCATCCCCGACGCGGTCCGCGCGGGCACCGTCGGCTTCACCTACAACGACCTCGCGTCGCTGCGCGCGCTCTTCGACGCCCACCCCGGCCGCATCGCCGCGGTGTTCATGGAGGCCGCGACCGCGCTGCACGACCCCGCGCCCGGCTTCCTCGAGGGCGTGCGGGAAATGTGCACGGCCGAGGGCACCGTGCTCGTCTTCGATGAGATGATCACCGGGTTCCGCTGGTCGGCGAGCGGCGCGCAGGCGGTCTACGGCGTCACCCCCGACCTGTCGACGTGGGGCAAGGCGATGGGCAACGGCTTCCCGGTCTCGGCGCTGGCCGGGCGCCGGGAGCTCATGGAGCTCGGCGGGCTGCGCACCGACGCCGACCGTGTCTTCCTGCTCTCCACCACCCACGGTCCCGAGACGGCCGGGCTCACCGCGTTCCGCGCCGTCGTCGAGGCCTACCGCCGCGAGGACCCGGTGGCCACGATGCGCCGGCAGGGCACGACGCTCGCCGAGGCGTGCAACGAGGTCGTCGCCGCGGCCGGGCTCGGTGATTTCGTCGATGTCGTCGGGCACCCCGCCTGCCTCGTCTTCCGCACCCGCGACGCCTCGGGCCGACCGTCCCAGGAGATGCGCACGGTGTTCCTCGCCGAGCTGCTGCGCCGCGGCGTCCTCGGGCAGTCGTTCGTCATCTCGGCGGCGCACACCGACGCCGACGTCGAGCAGACAGTCAACGCCGTCGCCGGGGCGCTGCCCGCCTACGAGCGCGCGCTCGAGCTCGGCGCGGACGCGGTGCTCGACGGCCGTCCCGTCGCGCCGGCGCTGCGCTCCACGGCCGCCCCGAGGCGACTGCGGTGACGGGGACGGGCCGCTGGCTGGTCACCGGCGGCGCGGGCTACATCGGCGCGCACACCGTGCGGGCGCTGCGGGCACGCGGCGACGCGGTGGTGGTGCTCGACGACCTCTCCACCGGGCTCACCGAGCGCGTCGACGACGACGTCCCCCTCGTGCGGGCGAGCGTGCTCGACGAGGACACGGTGGCTGCGACGCTCGCCGAGCATCGCCTCGACGGCGTCCTGCACTTCGCGGCGCGCAAGAGCGTGCCCGAGTCGGTCGCGCACCCGCTGCACTACTGGCACGAGAACGTCGAGGGCCTGCGCAGCGTCCTCGCGGCGTGCGGGCGCGCCGGTGTGGAGCGCTTCGTGTACTCGTCGAGCGCCGCGGTCTACGGCGCGACGACGGGCGCCGCAGTGGCCGAGGACGACCCGTGCGAGCCGGTGAACCCGTACGGCACCACGAAGCTCGCCGGGGAGTGGCTGCTCGCCGACGTGCACCGCGCCACCGGGCTGCGCTACGTCGCGCTCCGCTACTTCAACGTCGCCGGCGCCCGCGACGCGCGCCTCGCCGACCGGGGGCAGGCGAACCTCGTGCCGATCGCCCTCGACGCGGTCGCGCGCGGCGGGGCGCCGACCGTCTTCGGCACCGACTACGACACCCCCGACGGCAGCTGCGTGCGCGACTTCGTGCACGTCGACGACCTCGCCGACGCCCACGTCGCCGCGACGGGCCTGCTCGACGAGCCGTGCGCCGAGACGCTCAACGTCGGCGTCGGACGGGGCTTCTCGGTGCTCGAGGTGATGGCCACGGTGGGCCGCGTCGCCGGGCGCCCCGTCGAACCGGCCATCGCGCCGCGGCGCCCGGGCGACCCGGCGGCCGTGGTCGCCGACGTCTCGCGCATCGCCGGACGCCTCGGGTGGCGCGCCCGTCACGACCTCGACGACATCGTCACCTCGGCCTGGGAGGCGCGCCTCAGCTCGTTGGCGTCAGGCTCCTGACCGCGCGGCCGGTGATCTTGCGGGCGAGCCCCGTGCCCTTGCGGGCGACCTTGCCGAACAGCTCGCCGACGTCGGTGAGCGGCGTGAGCACGATCCGGTGCATCGCGAACGGCGGCTCGTTCGGCCCGACGAGCCCCGGACGGGTGGTGATGGCCGCGCGGTAGCCCGCACCGCGCGCCACGGACATCGTCCGCTCGTCGTAGTCGCCGGCGTTGCCGTTGGGGTAGGCGAGCAGGTCGACGGTCTGCCCCAGGCCCTCCTCGAGCGCGCGGCGGGACGCGGTGAGCTCGTGGCGCTGGGTGCCCTCGTCCTCGCGGGACAGGATCGGGTGGGTGACGGTGTGCGACCCGATGCCGTGCCCGGTGGCCGCGAGCGCCCGCGCGCCGTCCCAGTCGAGGAACATCGGCGGACGCGGCGGCGGGGGCGGGGCGATGCGCTCGGCGATGCGGGCGACGGCCTCGACGCGCGTGGCGCGGTCGACGAGCTTCAGCTCGTCCTTCAGGGCGTCCTGCGCCGCGCGGCGGGCGGCCGGCGTCGACAGGTCGTGGGTGCGCCCGGCCCACTCCAGGCTCGGCGCGGTGACCCGGTCGAACGCGTCGGCGAGCTCCTCCCACCAGGCGCCGATGCGCCCGGAGAGGATGTCGGAGACGAGGAAGAACGTGCCGTGCATCCCGCGGCGGTCGAGCGCGGGGACGGCGGCGTCGAGCCAGTCGGCATAGCCGTCGTCGAAGGTCAGCGCCACGGCCCGCGGGGGCAGCTCGCCGCCCGCGGCCAGGGTGTCGACGGCCTCGGAGAGCGGGACGACGGTACCCAGCCGATCGATCGCGGCGAGCTGGCGCTCGAAGCCGCGGCGCCCGGCGCCCGGGTCGGCGGGGTAGAAGGGCGTCGGGTCGATGTTGTGCCAGCCCAGCACGAGCAACCGTCGACTCATGGCGACCGATGGTAGGGAACGCCCGGAACGCGCCGACGTGGTGGCTTTCCTGACGTTGAACGTCAGCATGGCCCCCAGGCTGACATCCCCCGCTCAGCGCGAGCGCGTCCCCGGCATGCGGGCGAGGACGGGCCTGGCGATGTCGCGCAGGCGCGTGCGCAGCTCCGGGGACAGGCCGTCGGTGGCGCGGCGCACGCCGGCGTCGACCTGGGCCAGCAGGCGGGTGGGGTCGAGCGCGCCGGCGACGACGAGGGTCTCGACCGCGCGCTCGTCGGAGGCGAAGCGGGCCTTGTAGGTCTCGTCGCCGAGCAGCAGGTCGTACTCGTCGGCGCCCTCCTCGATGGCCTCGCGGACCGTGTGCGCCATGAGCACCAGGCCGACGCTCTTGTCCGCCCACGCGGTGTCGAAGCCGGCCTGGAAGTAGGCGTAGCGCCCGCCGATGCGCCAGGCGTAGAGCGCCGCGACCGCCGTGCCCGATCCGAGGGTCGAGCTCCGCTCCCCTATCGGCGTGCTGTGCTCATTCCCGTCTCCCGGCACCTCGAGGAACGACATCCGCAGCCACCCCCGCTCCAGCGCGGCCGCGGCGAAGTCCTCGTGGAACGCGTGCACGGTCGGGCTGGTGATCGTCGAGCCGCCCTCGCGCTCGTCCCAGCGCGAGTTGTGCAGGCGGAAGAACTCGGCGACGTCGGGGCGGACCTCGCCCGGGACGGCCGTCGCGCGGAACTTCGCGCCCTCGCCGTCGACGAGCGCACGCTCCTTGCGTCGGACCTGGCTGCGGAAGTTGCGGCTGCGGGCGCCGAGGAACGTGTCCCACGTGTGGCCGGTCAGCGGGACGTAGGGCATGACGCTGCCGCGCAGCCGGGTGGCGGCGACCCGCCCGCGCAGGCCCTCGCCCAGCGCGCCGATCCACGGGGCGCCGGCGTCGACGTTGTGCAGCACGACGGCCTCGCGCCCCAGCGCGCCCGCCGCGGCCCGGGCGACCTCGGCCTCGCGCCCGGCCACCGCCACGGGGGCGAAGCGGTCGCCCACGTTGGCGCCGGCGAAGCGCACGGTGCGCCCCGAACGGCAGAGGGGCAGCAGGCCCGCCAGCGAGCCGTCCGCGTCGCGCACGCGCACCACGAACGGCGGGGCGTCGGCGCCGTAGTGGCGGGCGTAGGCGCCGTACCACTCGGGCGTCGTGAACGCGTTCCCCGCGGCCTCGGCCAGGGCGCGCCACTCGTCGACCAGACCCGGCTCGTCGGCGGGGTCGGCGAGGATCTCGACGTCACGGCTCACGAACCCGAGGCTAACGGGCGCTCCGGTTCCCCCATCGGGGCCGACCCGCGACTCAACCTCCGGGCCTCCCGGACGTCTTCAGGAACGGTGAGCGGATATTCGGCGTCGGGACCGGGTCCACTGCCCGACGGCGATGGCCCGGAAACGCCTCGGTACCGTGGAAATGCCCCGGCGCGCGGATCCGCTCCCCAACGGCCCGCCGCGACCCCGACCCTTCTGCGAGGACCCCCTGCGATGAAGGTCAGTGTCTTCGGTCTCGGCTACGTGGGCACGGTGAGCGCCGCCTGCCTCGCCACGGAGGGCCACGACGTCATCGGTGTCGACGTCAACCCGGCCAAGCTCGCGATGATCGGCGAGGGTCGCACCCCCGTGGTCGAGGAGCGCATCGGCGAGATCATCACCGAGGTCGTCGCCTCCGGGCGGCTGACGGTCACCGACGACGTCGCCGCCGCGATCCACGGCACCGACCTCTCGCTCGTGTGCGTCGGCACGCCCTCGGCGGCCAACGGCAGCCTCGACACCACCTACCTCCAGCGCGCCGCGCAGGAGATCGGCGGAGCGCTCGCCACGCGCGACGACAGCGCGGGCCGCCACACGGTGGTCTTCCGCTCGACGATGCTGCCCGGCACGTGCCTGGGCGTGCTGGTGCCGCTGCTCGAGGAGGCCTCGGGCCTCGTCGCCGGCACCGACTTCGGCGTCGCGGTGAACCCCGAGTTCCTCCGCGAGGGCTCGAGCGTCAAGGACTTCTACGACCCGCCCAAGACCGTGGTCGGCCAGCTCGACCCGGCCAGCGGCGACGCCGTCCTCACCCTCTACGCCGGCCTCGGTGCCCCGGAGTTCCGGGTCGAACCGCCGGTGGCCGAGATGACGAAGTACGTCGACAACACGTTCCACGGGCTCAAGATCGGGTTCGCGAACGAGATCGGCGCCCTGGCCCGCGAGCTCGGCGTCGACTCCCACGACGTCATGGAGATCTTCCTGTCCGACACCAAGCTGAACATCAGCCCGGCGTACCTGCGCCCGGGCTTCGCGTTCGGCGGTTCGTGCCTGCCCAAGGACCTGCGCGGGCTGGTGCACGCCGCGCGTCGCCACGACGTCCGCGTGCCGATCCTCGAGAACGTGCTCCCGTCCAACGACGAGCACATCCAGCGCGCGTTCGAGCACGTCGCGGCCACCGGGAAGCGTCGGATCGGCGTCTTCGGCCTCGCGTTCAAGGGCGGCACCGACGACCTGCGCGAGAGCCCGCTGGTCGAGCTCTGCGAGCGGATGCTCGGCAAGGGCTACGACCTGCGCATCTACGACCCCGCCGTCGTCGAGTCGGCGCTGCTCGGGGCCAACCGCGCGTTCATCGAGGCCCACCTGCCGCACCTGCGTGACCTCCTCGTCGACACCGTCGCCGAGGTCGTCGACCACGCGGAGGTGCTCGTCGTCGGGAAGGCGGACGACGACGTCCGTACCGCGCTCGGCCACGGCACCCCCGTGCCCGTCATCGACCTCGTCCGGCTCCCGGACGCGGCGGCGCGTCGCCAACAGGAGGGATATGTCGGCCTTGCCTGGTAGAGCCCTGATCGTCGTCGAGAACCTCTCGGTCCCGTTCGACCGGCGGGTCTGGCAGGAGTGCCAGACCCTCACCGGCCACGGCTGGGAGGTCGAGGTGATCTGCCCGCTGGGGACGAAGCGGGACACCGAGACCGAGGTCGTCATCGAGGGCGTCCGGATCCACCGCTACCCCCTCGTGGCCGCCACCGGGGGGCCGCAGGGCTACCTCAAGGAGTACGGCACCGCCCTCTGGCACACGAACCGGCTGATCAAGCGCATCCAGAAGCGCGCGCCGGTCGACGTCGTCCACCTGTGCAACCCGCCGGACCTGCTGTTCCTCCCCGCGCTGCGCGCGAAGGCCCGCGGCGCCCGGATCATCTTCGACCAGCACGACCTCGTGCCGGAGCTCTACCTCTCGCGGTTCCGCGAGAAGCGCGACTCGATGTACTGGGCGATGCGCCTGCTGGAGTGGGGCACCTACCGCACCGCGGACACCGTCATCGCCACGAACGAGAGCTACCGCGCCGTGGCCACCGGCCGCGGCCGGGTGCCCGTCGAGGACACGTTCGTCGTCCGCAGCGCGCCCGCCGTCGAGCGGTTCCGGCTGCGCGACGCCGAGCCGGCGCTGGCCCGCGGTCGCGAGCACCTGCTCTGCTACCTCGGCGTCATGGGCCCGCAGGACGGCGTCGACTACGCGATCCGCGCGCTCGCCGACCTGGCCGAGCGCCGCGACGACTGGCACGCGGTCTTCATGGGCACCGGCGACGCGTTCGACGACGTCGTCGCGCTGTCCCACGCCTACGGGCTCGACGACCGCGTGACGTTCACCGGGCGCATCTCCGACGAGGACGTGCTGCGGCACCTGTCCACCGCGTCGGTGTGCCTGGCCCCGGACCCGCGGAACCCCCTCAATGACGTGTCCACCATGAACAAGATCATGGAGTACATGGCGATGGGGCGACCCGTGGTGTCGTTCGACCTGGTCGAGGCACGGGTCTCGGCGGGCGAGGCGGCGGTCTACGCCCGCCCCAACGACGTCGGCGAGTTCGCGGGCCTGGTGTCCGAGCTGCTCGACGACCCCCGTCGCCGCGCGGCGATGGGCGAGATCGGCGTGGAACGGGTTTCCGGGCCGCTCTCGTGGACGAACTCCGAGAAGGAACTGCTGGCCGCGTACGAATCGGCCACGCGAGGTCGCTGAGCATGAACCACGCCGCCGACCCCGCGCGAAGGCGCTCTGACGGGCGAAGCACGTCTGAGACTCCGACGCTCGACATTAGGATGCCGGCAGGTAGCCGCTCCGAGCGACACGCCGAGGACCCGAGGAAAGGCACGTCATGAGCCCGCTCCAGATCCAGTGGGATCGCATCCGCCGCCGGTGGGCGCTGATCCTGGTCATCGGCATCGTGGCAGCGGCCGGTTCGCTGGGGGCCTCGCTCCTGCAGGGATCGACCTACACCGGCCGGTCCGCGCTGACGATCGTCTCGCAGGACCGCGCGCCCGAGCAGGACACCGTCCTCGCACAGGGCTACGCCGACTACTTCAACCAGGCGTCGTCGCAGCAGCAGCTGCGCCAGACCGCCGGTATCGACTCCTCGGTGGGCCTCAACGCCCGCATCGCCGCGGCCAGCCCGATCGTCTACATCGAGGCCATCGCGGACAGCCCCGAGGTCGCCTCGGACGCCGCGACGAAGATGGCCGTCGCCCTGCGCGACGACGTCAACTCCAGCCTCGGCGGCGACTCGCAGGCCCGGCAGCTCGCCGACCTCAACCAGCAGCTCGCCACGGCCCAGCGGACCGGCGACCAGGCCCAGGTGAGCACGCTCCAGCGCCAGATCAGCGACCTCCAGGGCCAGAGCACCAACCAGCTGCAGGACCTGCAGCTCAACGCCGGTGTCGTCGCGAACCCCACGAACGCGGGCCGCAACGCCGCCGCCGCCCTGGTCGGCGGACTGCTCCTCGGCGCCCTGCTGGCCATGGCGCTGGGCCGCTTCGAGAACCGCATCGTGACCACGAACGAGGTCCGCGACCGTCTCGGCCTCCAGGTCCTCGCGGCCGTCGGCGGCAAGCGCAAGTCCGGTGAGAACGCCCGCAACGAGATGCTCCGCGCGCTCATGGGCCTCACCAACGCGCACGGCATGCCCGTGCCGGGCTCGCTCGCGATCACCGGACCCACCACGACGCGCGCCTCCAAGACCCGGGTCGCCGTCGCGCTCGCCGGCCTGCGCGCGCTGCAGGGCCAGACGACGCTGCTGGTCCAGGCCGACTTCGAGAGCGACGCCGGCGGCTCGTCGGAGCTCGCCTCGATGTCCGGTGTCGCCGACTTCCTCGCCGAGCGCGGCGACAGCCGTCTCGACGGCAAGGTCTTCTCCAACGGCCGCGCGCTGCTGGTGTCCCCGCGGGGCAGCAAGCGCGACGACCTGTTCGCGCTGTTCTCCCGCTCGCACGTCTCGCGCCTGCTCCAGCAGGGCTCGATGCTCGCCGACCTGGTGATCATCGACGCCCCGCCGGTCCAGTCCGTCGAGGGCCAGGTCGTCTGCTCCGCCGCCGACCGCTCGCTGCTGGTGGTCGAGGAGGGCGAGACCCGCTCCCGCGACGCCTCCGCGGCGCTCGAGGCGCTGGCCCAGGCCGGCGGCACCGCGCTCGGCGTCGTGCTCGTCCGCAACCCGAGCCAGCTCGTCGACCCCGGTTTCCTCGCCGAGCGCTCCTGGTCGCCGGTGCGCCTGCCGGCCGGTCCGTCCGTGCCGCAGGCCCGCCCGGCGCCCGCCGGTGGCCCCGGTGGCCCGGGTGTGCCCGCCGGCCAGCCCGGTCCCGGGCGCCCGGCCCAGGTCCCGCCGGCCGACCGCACGGCCCCGATCTCCCGCGAGAAGCTCGAGGAGGCCCGCGCCACGATGGGCGCCGGGGCGGCGGGTGCCGCGGTCGGCTCGGCCTCGTCCGGCCCCGAGGGCACCAACGGCGCGCCCGTCAACGGCGCCGCGAAGCCCACCAACGGCACCGCGGTGCGCAGCGGGACCGGTCCCTCGGCGGGAGCCGGGGGCGCTGGGAACTCCGCCCCGAAGGGCTCCAACGGCGCCCCCGTCGACCGTCCCTCGCCGCGTCGCGAGGAGCGCCGGGACGACAAGCCCGCGGGCGGCACGTCCGCCTCCGGCGCGAAGCCGTCCCCGGGCGCGAAGCCCGCCCCGGGCGGCCAGCCGGGTTCCAGCCCGGTTTCCGGCCCGGGCGCCCCGTCGGGCGGCCAGCCCGGAGACCGCTCCGGCGGCCCCCAGGGCGGCACGAAGCCCCCGGCGGGAGGCACGGGCCCCTCGGCCGGTGGCGCCTCCGGCGCGTCGTCGCCATCGGCGTCGGCCGCCCCCGCGAAGCCGGCCCCCGGTGGTGCTCCCGGCCAGCCCGCGCCGTCGGGCCCCGAGGGCGCGCCGGGCGTCAGCGTGCACACCCGCCGCGGCTCGGGCGTCAAGCCCTCGCCGAGCCCGAAGCCCGGCGTCGGCGCCGGCCCGCAGCCGAATGGCCCCCAGCCCGCCGGCGGCCAGCAGGGCGCCCCGCAGAACGGGCAGCCCTCCGCGTCCGCGCGCCCGGCCACCTCGGCGCCGAAGCCCGCCACGTCGTCCGGCCCGAAGGCCGGGAGCGCGTCGGCGTCGCCGAGCTCGCCCCCCGGCGCGAAGCGCGTCGGCACGGCGCGGTTCTCCTCCAGCGCCTCCGCCGGCGCGGCCCCGAACGGCAACGGCGGCTCGTCGTCGTCGAAGGACAGCGCCCCCGCCACGGGCGCGGACAGCGCGGCCCCGAGCGCGCAGCAGGCCGGCGGGCTCTCCGCCCCCACGGTCACGCTGCGCACGGAGAAGTGAGCCTGCTCCCGGGGCGCTTCCGCGCCTCGTCCCGCCGTGACCTGGTCATCGGCGCCATCACGGTCGTCGGCGTCCTGGGGCTCGCGTTCGCGGCGCCCGACGACGTCGGCATCCTGCTGGCGGCACTGGCCGTCGGGGCCGGGGTGGGCCTGCTGGCCCTGAGCAACCCGCTGCTGGCGCTGCTGCTGGTGTTCGTCTCGAGCTTCCTGCGCACCGCGCAGAAGGAGTTCGTCTCGATGGAGGCCCTGACCCCGGCGTTCTACGCGATGGTGCTGGCCCTCGCGCTCGCCGTGGCCCAGCGCTCCAAGCAGATGCCCCGGCTCGGGGTGATCGAGTGGCTGATGACGGTCTACGTCGTCTGGAACGTCCTCTCGATGTGGCTGCCGCACGAGTACGAGGCGATCGACCCGGTCACCGGCGCGTCCGTGGACGTCTGGCGCTGGATCTTCAGCGGCGTGCTGCTGCCGATCGTGGTGTACATCGTGGCCAAGAGCGTCCTCGACGACGAGCGCTCGGTGCGCTACCTGCTGTGGACGACCGTGGCCATGGGCGCCTACTCGGCGTGGGTCAGCATCCTGCAGTTCCACGGGCCGAAGTCGCTGGTGTGGCCGTCGTACATCGTCGACTCGCCGAACTGGAAGGGCCGCGCGAACGGGGTGTTCAACCAGCCCGTCGTCAACGGGATGATCCTGGTCATCGCGTTCGTGGTCTGCCTCTTCCTGGCCTCCCGCCCGGACACCAAGAAGTGGATGCGCTGGGGTCTGTGGGGCCTCTCGGGGCTCCTCGCCTACTCGGTCTACCTCACCCACACCCGCGCCGCGCTGCTCGCGCTGGTCGCCGTGGTGGGCCTCGGCATCGTCTTCGCCGCGGGCTGGCGCCGCGCCTTCGTCGTCTCAGGCCTGCTCGGCCTGGCGGCCGTCGGGGCCAACGCCTCGACGTTCTTCTCGAGCGACCGGTCCGCCGGTGGCGTCGGGTCGTCCAACGAGGTCTACGACCGCCTGAACATCATGGCCACGTCGCTGCGCGCGATGGGCGAGCACCCGTTCATCGGCATCGGCATCGGCCGCTTCCAGGTCTACAACACCTACGAACACGTCACGTGGTCGCAGGAGTTCGACTGGAACCGCGGGCTCGGCATCATCTCGCACGAGAACGAGCTGGGGATCGGCGCGGAGCTCGGCATCCCGGGCCTGCTCATGTGGCTCGCGATCCTCGTGACCGTGTTCTGGGCGCTCTGGCGGGCGATGCACGACCTGCCGCGCGACACGTTCCTCGGCGCCCCGCTGGCCCTGGTCGGCGGGATGGCGATGACGGTCCTCGTGGTCAACGGCATCACCGTCGACCTGCGCGTCCTCGACTTCGCCAGCATGATCCCGTTCCTCTACGCCGGCATGGTCGTGGGCCAGCTCGACCGCTTCAACGCCGTCCGGTTCACCGCCCGCCCGGGCGCGGCCGGCGGCGGGCTGCCCGGCGGGATGACGCCCGAGGAGGTCTCGGCCTGGTACGACGCGCACCCGCGGGACGAGGCCGGCACCGCGGGCTCCACCCGGGGGCGCGGTGGCCTCGTGGGGGCTCCGTGACGGGACGTCCCCCGCGCACCCTCTGGGTCTCCACCAGCACGGCCACCCAGGGTGGCATCGCCACCTGCGTGCGGACGCTGTCGGCGACAGGGCTCTGGGAGCGCTGGGGCGTCCGGCACGTCGCCACGCACCGCGACGGCTCGTCGGCCACCAAGGCGCTGACGTTCGCCCGCGGTCTCGTGCGCTACGCGGCCGAGATGGTGATGCGCCGGCCCGACCTGGTGCACATCCACATGTCGTCCGCGGGCAGCTTCGTGCGCAAGGCCGCGCTGGCCTGGCTCGCGTACCTGCTTCGGGTGCCGGTGGTGCTGCACGTGCACTCGGGGCGCTTCCACCTCTTCCACGACCGTGCGCCCGCGCCGGTGCGCCGGATCATCGCCGCGACGCTGACGCGCGCCGACGTGGTGATCGCGCTCGGTGAGCTGATGCGCAGCAGGCTCGCCGCGATCGCCCCGGACGCCCGCCTCACCTCGCTGCCCAACCCCGTACCGATCTCCCCGGTCACCCGGCGGCCCGCAGGCGCCGCACCGCACGTGGTCTTCCTCGGGCGGATCTGGGACAAGAAGGGCGCGTTCGCGCTGCTCGAGGCCTGGGCGAAGGTCGGCCCGGGAGGCCACCTCACGATGGCCGGCGACGGCGAGCACGAGCGGGCGCGCACGACGGCCCGCGAGCTGGGCGTGGCCGACTCGGTGACCGTCCACGACTGGCTCTCGACCGCCCAGGTGGACGAGCTGCTCGCCGACGCCGACGTCCTCGCGCTGCCCTCGGAGAACGAGGGCCAGCCGATGGTCGTGCTCGAGGCCATGTCGCGCGGGCTCGCGGTGCTCGCGACGCGGGTCGGCGGGATCCCCGAGATCGTCTCCGACGGCGTCGAGGGGCTGCTCGTGCCGCCGCACGACGCGGGGGCGCTGGCCGACGCGCTCGGCGACCTGCTCGCCGACGAGGGCCGCCGGCGCGCGCTGGGCGAGGCCGGTGCGGCCCGCGCCCGCGCCGAGTTCGCCGCCGACGCCGTGGCGGCGCGCATCGAGGGCATCTATCACGAGGTCCTGTCCGGGCGCGGACAGAGGGCTCGGGGGCCCGTTTCGTCCCCCTCGCTACGCTCAGATACATGATCGACGGAACGGTCACGCAGTGAGACGGCCCCGACGCCCGGTGCAGACCGAGGGCCCGCTGCGGGTCCTCTTCGTCGTCCCGCACATGGCCGTCGGCGGGGCCGAGCGCCACGTCGCGACGCTGCTGACGGGGTTCGACCCCGAGCGCTTCGCCGGCTCGCTGCTGTGCCTCCAGCAGCAGGGCGGCCCGGGCACCGACCTGGCCACCGTCCGGGACGCCGGCCTCCCCGTCGTCGAGCTGCACCGCGGCAAGCGCAACGTCCCCGGCCTGCTCCTCGACCTCGTGCGCCACCTGCGCCGCGAGCGTCCCGACGTCGTGATCCTGCGCGGCTTCAACGCCGAGACCCTGGGCCGCATCGCCGGCGTGCTGGCCGGTGTGCCGCGCCTCGCGGTGTGGGTGCACAACTGCGGCGACGTCGTCCCGCACAGCCGTCTGCGCCGCGCCGTCGACGGGGTGCTGGCCAAGGTCACCGACGCCGTCTACGGCGTCGCCCACGCCCAGACGCCCTACATCACCGGCGAGCTCGGCCACGACGCCGACAAGGTCCGCATCGTGCACAACGGCACCCAGCTCGGGTTCACGACGCCGGAGGCCTCCGGTCGCGACACCGCGCTCGCGCACGAGCTGGGCATCGCCGACGACGAGCTGGTCATCGGCACCGCGGCGGTCATGCGCCCGGAGAAGGACCAGGCGACGCTGCTGCGCGCCTTCCGGCGGGTGGCCGACGCACGCACCGACGTGAAGCTCGTGCTCGCGGGCGACGGCCGCGAGCGCCCGCGCCTCGAGGCCCTGGTCGACGAGCTCGGCCTCCGCGAGCGGGTGCTGTTCCTGGGCCACCGCGACGACGTGCCGCGCCTGCTGCGGGTGTTCGACGTCTTCACGCTCAGCAGCAAGACGGTCGAGTGCTTCCCGATGTCGGTGCTCGAGGCGATGAGCGCCTCGCTGCCGGCGGTGTGCACCGCGGTCGGCGGGGTGCCCGAGATGATCGAGGACGGCGTCACCGGCCGCGTCGTGCCGCGCGAGGACCCCGAGGCGCTGGCCGCGGCGTTCCTCGACGTGCTGGGCGACCCGGCGCGCGCCCGGGCCATGGGGCTCGCGGGCCGCCGCCGGGTGCGCGAGGAGTTCACCCTGCAGCGCTCGATCGACCGCGCGCAGGCCGTCATCGAGGAGACCGCCGGGCGGCCCGTCCGGGAGACCGATGCCCTCGCGGCCGGGCGCTGAGGCCGGCCCGCACGGGCCGGTCCGGGTCACCCTCGTCCTCGACGTCGCCGCTGTCGGCGGCGCCGAGATCGTCCTGCGCAACACGTTCGCCCACCTCGACCCGCGCCGGGTCGTCACCGACGTCGTGTGCCTGCGCGAGGCCGGCCCGCTTGCCGACGACTTCCGCGCCGTCACCGACGGGGTGACGACGCTGCCCCGCGGAGGCACGTTCGACCGCGCGGGGCTCGGCCGCGTCCCGCGGCTCGTCGCCCACTTCCGGCGCCGCCGCACCGACGTCGTGGTCGTCTCGCACCACCACCGCGCGGCGCTGACGCTCGCGCGGATCGCGGCGGTCCTGGCGGGCGCACGGTCGGTCGTCGCTGCCCACGACATGGACCTCACCCGCGTCGGGTCCCGCGTCCTGCCGCGCCACGTCGTCGAGACGCTGTTCCTGAGCTCGGGGCTGGCGTTGCTCGCCCCCAGCCAGGGCCGCTACCTGCACGACGAGGAGGGCGTGGGCGCCTCCTGGCGCAGCCGGGCGCGCGAGTACGTCGTCCCCAACGGGATCCCGGCGCCCGAGCCCGTGCCGACGGAGCGCCGCGCCGAGGTGCGCGCCGAGCTGGGCGTCGCCGACGACGACGTCGTGGTCCTCATGGTCGCGCGGCTGAGCCGGCAGAAGGCCCACGAGGTCATGCTCGACGCGATCGCCCGCGCCGACCGTCCGAACCTCCGGCTGGTCGTCGTCGGCGACGGCAAGCGGCGCGAGGAGCTCGAGGCGCTGGTCGCGGATCGGGGCCTGGAGAAGGCGGTGACGTTCCTCGGGCTGCGCCGCGACGTCCCACGCCTGCTCGCGGGCGGCGACGTGTTCGCGCTGTCCTCGGTGCACGAGGGCGTCCCGATCTCGGTGATCGAGGCGATGACCGCCGGGCTGCCGGTGGTGGCCACCGACGTCGGCGCGCTGCGCGACCAGGTCACCGAGGGTGTCGACGGCTTCCTCGTCCCCTCCGGCGACGCCGAGGGGCTCGCCGAGCGCCTCGCGCGGCTCGCCGACGACCCCGCGCTGCGCGCCGAGCTCGGGCGTCGCGCGCAGGAGCGTGCCCGCGCCGAGTTCACCGTCGAGAACACCGCCGCGGCGTTCACCGAGATGGTCGAGTCGGTGGCTCGGCACTAGCGGGGTGTTGGAGCGAACGCGCGGTTCGCTGCTTCTACGCGCGCGAACTCCCCGTTGATCACGCCGCTCGGGGCCCCGACGGGGCCACGTCCGGGGCTCCGCCTACCGTTTCCCCATGCCCGGTCTGCGCTCACTCGCCCCGGCCAAGCTCACCTGGTACGCCCGGCGGCTGCAGTCGATGGGCCCGCGCGAGGTCGCGGACCGCGCGCTGACGGTCGGCGCAACGGCGGCGCGCCGTGTCACCGGGGACCGTGAGCCCGACGACGCCACGCTGCTGGGGCGCGCCGACCCCGACTGGACGGCCCTGCTCGGCGACTTCCGCGCCGGCACCGGGCGCCCGGTCCTGCTCGACCGGGAGACCGCGGCCGCCGTCGCCGCCGCGCACCCCGAGGCGGTCAAGGAGCTCCTCGCCGCGGCCGACCGCGTCCTCGAGCACCGGTTCACGTTCTTCGCGCACCCCGAGGCCCACTACCCGGGCCCGATCGACTGGTCGTACGATCCGCTCTCGGGCGTGCACTGGCCCGACCTGCCGTCGCACGCGATCAACCACCGCGCCGGGCACGGCGACCCCAAGTGGATCTGGGAGCTCAACCGGCTCCAGCACCTCCCCTGGCTCGCCGAGGCCTGGCTCCTGACCGGCGACGAGCGCTACGGCACCGAGGCCCTCGACCAGCTCGACGCCTGGATCACCGTTGACCCGCCCGGGCGCGGCATCGCGTGGCGCGGGGCGTTCGAGGTGGGCGTGCGGGCGATCTCGGTGCTCGTCGCGCTCCAGGGCCTCGCCGACCATCCGGCGCTGACCCCCGAGCGCTACGCGCGGGCGGTGCGCATGCTCGCCGCCGGCGCTCGGCGCTGCTGGCGCGACCGCTCGAAGCACAGCTCGGCGAACAACCACCTCGTCGGTGAGCTCGCCGGCCTCGCGACGGTGGCGATCCTGCTGCCGGAGCTCGCCGCGTCGGCCCGCTGGGAGCGCGACGCCGTCGCCGCCCTCGCCGTCGAGGCCGACCGCCAGATCCTCTCCGACGGCGTGGGCGCCGAGCAGGCCGTCGGCTACCAGGTCTTCACCGCCGAGCTCCTCGCCGTCGTGGCGCTGCTGCGCCGGCTGCGGCCCGCCCACGTCCCGACGCCGGCGGACGGGACGCTGCTCGCGGCGCTCGGGCGGTCGGCCGCACACCTCGCCGACCTCGTCGGCACCGGCGACCCCACCCCGCGCACGGGTGACGACGACGAGGGCTTCGCGCTGCGCCTCGACCCGGCCCCGACCCGCGAGGTCCGCCCGCACCTCGCGCTCGCCGCCGCCCTCACCGGCCTCCCGGCCGCCCGCCGGGCGGGCACGACCGACCTCGCCTCGGCCTGGATCGCGACCCGCCTGGGCGCGGAGTCCGGTGCCGACCTCGCCTGGGAGCCCGGGTCCGCGTACGCCCCCGACGGTGGGCTGGCGATCCTGCGGGCGGGGCGGCGCCGGGTGACCGTCGACGTCGGCCCGCTCGGCTACCTGGCGATCGCGGCGCACGGGCACGCCGACGCGCTGGCCGTCGGGCTCGCCGTCGACGGCCACGACCTCGTGGGCGACCCCGGCACCGGCAGCTACTTCGCCCACCCCGAGTGGCGCACTGCGCACCGCAGCACCCGCGCGCACGCCACCGTCGCCGTCGACGACGCCGACCAGTCGGTGATCGGCGGGCCGTTCCTCTGGACCGAGCACGCGACGGTCCGCGTGCACGGCGTCGACCTCCCCGCCGGGCGCGTCGACGCCGAGCACGACGGCTACCGGCGCCTGCCGACCCCGGTGACGCACCGCCGCGTCGTCGACGCCCCGCCGGACGATGACGTGGTGCTCGTGGTGGACGTCCTGAGCGGGCCGGCTCCCGCCCGCACCACCTGGCCCCTGCACCCGGACCTCGCGGTCGACGACGGCACCGACGGCACCGACGGCACCGTCCTTGCCCGCCGCGACGGCGAGCCGGTCCTCCGGATCATCACTGCCGCGACGGCGCCGCTGACCGGCTGGAGCCTCTACGGGGGCGACGAGGGGGCCGGCGAGCTGGGCTGGTGGTCCGACCGCCTCGAGGCGCGCCGGCCGTGCTGGTTCGTCGGCGCGCAGGTATCCCCGGAGGCCGGGCCCGTGATCGTCGCCACCCTCCTGGCCGCGGGCGCCGCCGGGGACGTGGACGCGCCGACGATCGAGACCGGTGCCGACGGCACGGTCCGCGTGCGCTGGAGCGGCACCTCGGGCCCGCGGGAGACGGTCGTCGGTGCCCCCTGAGGGGCGCGGGGCACACCGCGGGATCCGGGAGCGTCCTCCCGGCCCCGATAGGATGAGGTGCCACGTCCGTGCCGGGCGCGGCGCCGCGGGATCGTCCGGTCCCGGGGTCCCGACGGCGATGACAGGTCCATGACGCAGCCTCCGGACAGCGACGGCCACCCTGAACGGGGTCCCGAGCGCGACCACGGCTCGCGGGACCCTGGCTCGCGGGACCCTGGCTCGCGGCACTCTGGCTCGCGGGAGCACGCCGAGCCGGACATCGCCGAGGCGATGCCCGAGGCGACGTCGGATCCGCTCTCCGAGGGCGGCTCCACCCCCGAGGTCAACGAGCCCGACGAGCACAACCCGTCGCTCGACGGCCTCGGGGGCCGGCTGCGCCGGGGCGCCCAGTTCGCCGCGATCGCGCTGGTCTTCACCCAGCTCATCTCGCTGGGGCAGACCGTCGTCGTCGCGCGGCTGCTGACGCCGGCGGAGATCGGCATCTTCACGCTCGGCACCCTGCTCGCGAACTTCGCGGTGACCATCGCCGACGGCGGGATGCGCGCGGCGCTCATCCAGCGCGAGGAGGACGTCGAGAAGGCGACGGAGACGGCCTTCTGGGCGAGCCTGATCACCGGCGTGATCATGTCCGGCGCCGCGCTCGCCGCGGCCCCGCTGCTGGGGATGTTCTTCTCCAGCGAGATGGTCGGCCTGGTCTGCGCGGCCACCTCCGGCACGCTGCTCATCCACTCGCTGGTCAACGTCCCCGAGGCGCTGCTGCAGCGACGCTTCAACTTCAAGCGGCGCCTCATCGTCGACCCGCTGACGGCGGGCACGTTCGCGGTGGTCACCGTGGCCCTCGCGTTCGCGGGGTTCGGTGTCTGGGGCATGGTGATCGGCCTCTACGCCTCCCAGCTCGCGACGCTGATCTCCTGCTGGGTGATGTGCAAGTGGCGGCCCGGGAAGACCCGCCCGAGCTACCGGATCTGGCGCGAGCTGGCCGGGTTCTCGTTCCCGCTCATCGTCTCGAACCTCACCGACAAGTCCCGCGAGCTCGTCCAGTCGACCCTCATCGGGCGCGGCCTGGGCGAGGGCGGCGCCGGTCAGTACCGCTACGGCCGGCGCATCGGCGTGCTGCCCGGCACGGCGATCATCCAGGTCGCGTCGTACGTGCTGTTCCCGGCGTTCTCACGCATCGCCTCCGACGCGAAGCGGTTCCACGACGGGTTCCTGCGCAGCCTGCGCGCCCTGTGGATCGCGACGATCCCGTTCTCCGCGGTGCTCATCGCCCTCGGCCAGCCGATGATCGTGGTCCTGCTCGGCGAGCAGTGGCGTCCCGCAGGCCTGTTCGTCGCGGCGATGGCGGGCTACGGGCCCGGGGCTGCCATGAGCGCGATCGGGATGGAGTCGATCAAGGGCGCGGGCAAGAGCCGGCGCATCCACATCCTCACGGGGCTCTCGGTCGTGCTCGGCGTCGGCGGGCTCGTCCTCCTGCTGCCGTACGGCCTGCTCGGCGTCGGCATCGCGGTCTCCATCGACGCGGCGGTCGGCGGGTTCGTCAGCCTCGTGCTCGCGCGCGACCTCGCGAACGTGACGTGGCGCGAGCTCCTGAGCCTGCTCATCCCGCCGACGATCGCGGCGGTCGTGGCCGGGGTGGCCGTCGGGTTCCTCGAGCAGACGGTGGTCAACGCCGACCAGCTGCCGATCCTGCTCGGCCTGCTCGCGCTCGCCGGCGAGACGCTCCTGCTGCTCGGGATCTTCCTCGGGGTGCTGCTCCTCATCGCCCCGGCCTCCGTGCGCGAGGTCCTCGCGGCCGTGCGCCGCCGCGGGAAGTCCAAGGACGACGACGACACCGAGGGTGCCGAGGCCGCCGAGCCGGACGCCGAGGACGCCATCGAGGACTGGCGGCGCGACCTGCTCGACGCGCCCACCGTCGTCCTGCGCCTGCCGTTCATGGTCGACGACGTCACCGACCACGTCCCCGTCCGGCGCCCGGCCCCGCGTCCCGGCCCGCCGCCGCCGGTCCCGGTCGGGGCGCGGCCCCCCGGCGCCGCCGGGAACGGGGCGCCCAGCGCGCCTCCCCACGGCCCGCTCCTCGACGCCCCGACCACCGCCCTGAGCGAGCCGGTGTCGTCCCCGCTCGACGCCCCGACGACGGCCGTCGAGCCCGCTCCGGCGGCGCCCCCGAAGAACGGCAACGGCCACGGCGGTCGCTCCCGGCGCCTCGTGTCGGTGGTGACCCGGCGCCAGGGCCGCAAGGACCCGCCGCCCGACGGGTCCTGACCGCCGGCTCAGCACCCCGGCGGCGCGCCGCCGGTGCCGTCGGCGAACGGGCCCGCGCACGGGGCCCGGCGCGGACTGCCCAGCGGACCGCCGCCCGGGGTCGCGGCGGTGTTGTTGTCGACGAGGTCGAGCATCCCGAACAGCTCCTGCATCTCGTCGGAGTCGATGTTCGGCAGCTCCCTCTGGGCGCCGGCCTGCACCGACAGCGAGTTCGTGCTCTGGCCGGAGGTGTCGTCGACGACGTAGGCGCCGTAGGTGCGCATGGCCTCGGCGATCTTGCGGACGTCGGGGTTGCGCAGGCCCGCGATGTCGGTGTCGGGCGGGACGGCCAGCAGCGATCCCATCCGCACGCCGTCGAGCGTCCCGCCGTACTGGTCCTCGAAGTACCCGTCGGCCTTCGTCGCGGGCCAGCGGAACCCGCCGCCTGCGGTGCTGCAGGTCCGCTTGCAGTTCAGGCTGATCTTCAGCGCGTGGCGGATGGGAGCCGCGCCGGACACCTCGCCGACGCGGACGCTGCCGCCGAGCCCCGAGAGCCCGGACCCGCCGTGGCACCCGGGCAGGCCGGTCGAGGTCAACGACACCTCCGGCCACCCGAACTCGAACGACGGGTCACCGCCCGCCTCGAGCTTCAGGGGCTGGCCCTGCACCACGGTGCGCCGCGAGCCGTCGTCGACGAGGAACGTCGAGCAGTGGTTCCACGACCCGTCGGCGGTGAGCTCCGGGTCGGTGTGCACCTGGACGTCGCGGCCGTCGGCGTCGAGGGTCTTCACGGGGAAGGCGGGGTCGACGGAGATGTCCTCGATGTCGAGGTAGATGCGGTCGGCGCCGCTGTCGAAGGGCACGAAGCGCGCCGCGTCCGCCAGGGGCAGGTTCCACGGGGAGTCCCAGGAGAACGGCTGGCGGTAGAGGTCGCGGACGGGTCCCGTCCCGGCGGCGAGCGCCGTCGAGGACGCGGGCGCGAGCAGGGGGCCACCGAGGACCCCGAGCACGGCGACCAGGGCGGTCGTCAGGAGCCGCGCGCCCCTCACGGCGCGGTCACCCGGAGGCCGTCCATCGTCAGGGCGACCGTGCCCTCGGAGTTCGAGCCGCGGTAGATGCCCTGCTTGAGGTAGTTCTCGCCGTCGACCATCGTCGCCCGGTTGGTGCGCTGCACCGTCTGCTTGCCGTTCTCCCAGGCCTCGACGAAGCCGGAGCCCGCGTTCCGGGAGAACTTCACGTGCAGGACGTAGTCGACCCACTGGCCTCGCCGGATCGGGCCGATCGTGCGGCGCGGCGCCGACTTCACGCCGTCACCGCCGATGTCGACGGAGCCCCGGCTGAGGTCGATCGCCAGCGGCGGCGACCCCGACGAGCTGTGCCACTGCAGGATGATGAAGTAGCGGCCGGAGACGTCGGGCATGTTCTCCGGGTACTGCACGGACCACTCGTAGAAGCGCTCGTCGCCCTCGTGCACCAGGGCGCCCGCCGCGCTCGACTGGACCTCGCTGCGCTCCCCGCCCCCGAAGTTCGGCACGTCGCCCGGACGCACCGTGAACCGCGCGGCGTGCTGCCCCTGCCGCGCGCCGGGCGCGTCGACGATCGCCATGTTCGCGTTGCCACGCCCGACCCCGGAGCAACGTCCGTTGACCAGCTTCGACTGGCAGACCTCCCACTGGCTGAAGTCGCCGGTCTCCCAGTCGCCGGTGAAGAGCTGGCGGCGACCGACCGGCACCGCGCCGCGGGTGCCGTCCACCGCACCGCCGTCGAGGCCGGCGTCTCGGTCCACGTCCACGTCCACGTCCACGTCCACGTCCACGCCCGAGCCCGCCGAGCCCGGCGTCCACGTCGACCTCGGCCGACGGGGTGCTCGAGTCGGTCGGTGGCGTCGGCTCCTCGGCCCAGCCGCTCGCCGCATCGGTCGCGGAGACCGCGAGCGCGAGAGCGACGGCGGCCACCACCCGGCCGGTCCGGCGTGCGCCCGGCCGGGCGCCCCGGACGACTCGCCGCTCACCCCTCCTGCCGTCGTGCCGCGACGTGCTGCCGCCGGTGCCGATCCCTGCCACGCGTACCCCTCCAGACCGTCGACCGTCGAACGCCTGCCGCTCAGCGCGACTGGACTAGTCATGGCGTCCGTTCGTCGTATCTAGACGACCACTCGTCGCGGTCGACCACAATTACACGGGCTGATGAGGCCTGAGTGCACGATGGGACTGCTGTGATTCCAGTGAAACACGGGTAGAACGTCCCGTTCTCCACGTTCGGGGCCCGGTCGTCACCGGAACGGGGAGCCCGGGGCGGACGCGTAGGCCCCCCGGGCGGCCGAACGGGCGACCGGGGGGCGGCGGTAGCGTTCACGGGGTGACCACCAGCTCCGACGGCGGCGGCCCGGACCGCGCCCCGGGCTCCCGTCTGCCGGGCGGCCCGCCGGCGTTCAGCTTCCTCACGACCGCCTACAAGGCGGCGGACACCCTCGGCCGCACGATCGACGCCGTGCTCGCGCAGACGAGGGGCGACTGGGAGCTCGTCGTCGTCGACAACGGCAACGACGACGCGGTCGCCGCGGTCGTCGAGGCCCACCGCGACGATGCCCGCGTCCACCTGGTCCGCCAGGAGAACAAGGGGGCGGTGGGCGGCGTCCGTGCGGCCGCGGAGCACGCCACGGGGCGCTACCTCGTCGTGCTCAACGCCGACGACGCCGTGACGCCCGACTTCTGCGCGCGCACCGGCGAGGTGCTCGACGCCGACCCGGGGGTCGCGGCCGTCACCTGCGACGCCGTGCAGTTCGTCGACCCCGGCCAGCAGCTGCTGGCGCGCACCTACCTGCAGACGGCGGGCCTCGCGGAGGCGCCCGAGGGCGCGGTCCGCCTCGGGGTGGCCGACATCATCGACGGCCCCTGCCCGTACTACAGCGCGCCGATCCGCCGCGAGGTCTGGGACGCGCTCGGCGGGATGGGGAACGACACCGACGCGCCGGTGGTGCACGACCTCGAGTTCTGGCTGCGCGCGATCCTCGCCGGCCACGACGTGCGGCTCATCGGCGACCGGCTGGGCCTGTTCCGCCTCGAGCGGGGCTCGGAGAGCCGTCCGCTGGACCCGGAGGCCACCGAGGAGTTCGAGCGCCAGCGCGAGCTCGTGCTGCGGCGCGCCGCGGACGCCGCCGCCGACCCCGACGCACGCGAGGCGCTCGACCGCGTCCTGCGGCGCCTGACCTACCAGCAGGCCATCCGGCGGGCACGCGTCGCGTTCTCGCAGGGGGACGCCGCGGCGGCGCGCCGGCACGTCGGGGAGGCCCACGCCCAGCGGCCGTCCGCCCGCACCGGCGCCCTGGTGGTGGCCCTCAAGGTCGCTCCCGGCGCGCTGTCGGCGGTCCACCCGCTCAAGCGCGGCCTGCAGGCGCGGGTCGCCCGCCTGCGCGCGCGCGACTGGCGGGCGCGCTGGTCGCGCCGGCGGACGGTGCGATGAGGATTCTGGTCCTGGCCTCGCGCCGGATCGAGTCGCGACAGAGCGGCTACGACCTGCGCGTCGCGAACCTCTGCGCCCACCTCCCCGGTGAGGCCCACCTCGCCGTGATCCCGCTGGAGGAGGACCGGGGGTCCGGTCCGACCGGGCTCGCGGTGGACCCGCTCTTCGCCTCGGTCGAGGTGCTCTCCGCGTTCCCGCCCGGCCGCGAGCGCCCTCGCCGCTACCTGCGCCGGTCCAACGACCACTACATGCAGCTCTCCCGGCCCGGCCGGTTCGCCGCGGCCCGCGACCGGTTGCGCGAGATCGTCGCCGAGCGCGGGATCACCCACGTCGTCGTCTTCGGCGTCGCGCTCGCCGAGCTGGCGGCGACCCTCCAGGGCGTCTCGGTGGTGCTGGACGTCTGCGACAGCGGGGTGCTCACCACCGAGCGCGCCCTCGCCGCGAGCACCCAGCCCTCGACGGGCGTGCAGCGCTGGATGGACAAGCTCGCCCTGCGCCGCAAGAAGGCCACCGAGTCGCGCCTGCCCGACCGCTTCGACGTCGTCGCGACGATCAGCCTCCCGGACACCCGGGCCATCGAGCGGCTGCGGCGCGGGCGCCGGGAGACGATCGCGACGGTGCCCAACGGCGTCGACGAGGCCTTCCTGACCCCGCTCCCCCGCGCCGGCGACCGCCACGGCGTCGTGTTCTGGGGCAACCTCGGGTTCGCGCCCAACCGCGACGCCCTCTGGTTCTTCGTGCACGAGGTCTGGGCGCCCTACCTGCGCGACGAGGGCGTCGAGCTGTGCATCGTCGGGCCCAACGCCCCGTCGTGGCTGGCAGAGATCGCCGCCCAGGACCCCCTCGTCGTCCTCACCGGCTACGTGGAGGACCTGCGCTCGGCCGTGGCGCCGTACCCGGTGATGGTCAACCCGATGCGGACGGGCAGCGGCCTGAAGAACAAGGTGCTCGAGGCGTTCGGCCTCGGGATCGCCGTCGTCTCCACCCCCCTCGGCGTGGAGGCGCTGCCCGAGGTCCGCGACGGGGTGCACCTGCGCACCGCCGAGGCGCCCGACGCCTTCGCCGACGCGGTGCGCGAGGTGCTCAAGGATCCCGATCACGCCCGGGCGCTGCGCGAGGACGCCCACCGGCTGGTGGACGAGCACTACCGCTGGGAGGCCGTCGGACGCCAGTGGGCCGGGCTCTTCGCGGCCACCACGAGCCCGGCCTGACCCGTCACCGGGCGGGCGGCACCACCCGCACGGTCGGATCGACGATCACCCAGCGGCCGCCGCCGGCCTCGACCTCCGGCATCCGGCGGCGCATCTCGGCGAGCATGTCGGTGACGAAGAGCACGACCTCGTCGGGGCGACGCTCGGCGACCACCTCCGGCGCCACGATCGGGACGCCCACCCCGGGCAGGCGGCGGCCCTGCTTGCCGGGCGAGGCGTCGGCCACCGCCGGGAGCAGGTCCGGCCCGACCCCGGCGCGGTTGAGCAGCGGTACCGCGCGGGACGCCGCCGCGTAGCCCACCACGGCGTACCCGGCGTCGCGGGAGCCCTCGAGGTGGGCGCGCAGCTCCTCGGCGCTGCGCCGGGCCGCGTCCTCGAGACCCGCCACGACGGCCGGGTCGGTGACGCCGAGGGCCGTCTCGCGCTCGACGAGCGACTGCACGGAGGCCTCGTCGCGCGTGCCGTCCGCGCCCCGGCGCCGGGCGGCCAGCAGCACCGTGCCGCCGTAGAGGTCGAACAGGAACCCGTGGGTGACGTCGAAACCGAGCTCGTCGAGCATCCGCGTCAGCACCGGCGTCGCGTAGTACGCGAAGTGCCCGTGGCGCAGGGCGTTCCAGCCGCCGTCGGCCACGATCGCGGCGAGCGTGTGGAACTGCAGGAGCAGCACGCCGCCCGGCGCGGTCGCGGCGGCGCGCTCGAGCAGGCCCGCGCGCTGGTCCGCGGCGTGCATGAGCCCGAAGCAGTCGATGACGACGTCGGCCGGGCCGTCGTGCGCGCTCGCGTCCTTGAGGCCGGTGGCCGCGAGCAGGTCGAGCCAGGAGCCGCCGTGCGGGCTGCCGAACTCGGTGACGGTGCCGCCGTCAGCAGGCAGCAGCCCGGCCGACTGCACGCGGGCGACGGCGTCGCGGGCCTGGGCGACCAGCGCGTCCGGCTCGGCGCCGCGCGGCTCCTCCGGGGTCGTCGGGTCCTCGGCGAGTTGCGCGAGCCCACACGTCGCGCACAGCCACATCCGCAGGGGGTGCACGGCGTCCGGGCCCGGGTCGTCGAGGGCCGGGAAGTGGTCGGAGGCCGGCTGGTCGCCGAGGTCGAGCACGACCGTGCCGTCGGAGCCGGAGCACCAGCGGCAGGTGAGGGTTGACTGGTACGTGCCGGGGTGGTCCACGGCGGGATCCTCTCGGAGGTCGTCGGGGGCGGGATGGGAGGGTCGGCGGGTGGAGGTTCGCACGGCAGGCATCGACGGCGTCCGGGTGTTCGTCCCGACGCCCCACCGCGACGACCGGGGTCTGTTCACCCGCACGTTCGACACCGCGATCGCCGCGGAGCACGGCATCGACCTCGGGCCGGCGGCCCAGGACAGCCAGTCGCGCTCCCGGTACGGCACGGTGCGCGGCATGCACGGGCGACGGGGCGCCGGCGAGGCCAAGCTGGTGCGCGCGGCGCACGGGGCGGTGCTCGACGTCCTCGTCGACGCCCGTCCGGGGTCGTCGACGTTCGGGCGGGTGGAGACGTTCCGGCTCGACGACGAGGACTTCTGGCACCTCTACGTCCCCCCGGGTCTCCTGCACGGCTTCCAGGCCCTCACCGAGGTCGCGGACGTCTGCTACCGCATCGACCGGCCGCACGCCCCCGGCGAGGACCTGGCCGTCGCGCACGACGACCCCGAGCTGGCGATCGCCTGGCCGGAGGCCGTCACCGCGATCTCGGAGCGCGACCGCACTGCCGGCTCCTGGGCCGACCTGCGCGCCCTCCTCGGTATGTGAGAACTTTCCGCCCCTATAGGGGCGGAAAGTTCTCACATGGGTCAGGAGGGGCGCAGGGAGGCGTCGAGGGTGCCGGCGGCCTGGCGGTCCCGGAGGACCGCGAGGCGGGTGAGGCGCCGGTCGAAGGCCTCCTGGGTGAGCCCGCGGGCGCGGTACTCGCGGATGAGCTCCTCGGCGCCGTCGGCCACCGACCACTCGGCGCGGAAGTCGGGCAGGAACTTGCCGATCTTCGCGAAGTCGACCCGGTAGGAGCGCGGGTCGCCGCCCGTCTCGCCGGTGATCACCAGCTCGGCCTCGGGCACCGCGACCTTCACGGCGTCGGCGATGTCGCGGACCTGCACGTTGTTCTCGGTCGACCCCACGTTGAACGCCTGCGCGCGCACGACGTCGGCCGGCGCCGCGAGGGCCGCGACCACGGCGCCGCCGATGTCGCGAGCGTGCGCCAAGGGCCGCCAGGGCGTGCCGTCGCTCATCACGAGGATGCGGTTCGACAGCAGGGCGTGGCCGACGAGGTTGTTGAGCACGATGTCGGCGCGGAGCCGCGGGGAGAAGCCGAACGCCGTCGCGTTGCGCATCGACACCGGGACGAAGTCGTCGTCGGCCATGTCGACGAGGTCGGCCTCGACGCGCACCTTCGACTCGGCGTAGGGGGTCACCGGCCTCATCGGCGCCTCCTCGTCGAGGATGTCCTCGGTGCCCGACGCCCCGTACACCGAGCACGTGGACGCGTAGACGAAGCGCGAGACGCCGGCGTCCTTCGCCAGGCGGGCGAGGCGCGTCGAGGCGTGGTGGTTGATGTCGTAGGTGTGCTCGGGCGCCAGCGCCCCCAGCGGGTCGTTCGACAGCGCGGCGAGGTGCACCACGGCGTCGAACCCGCGCAGCTGCTCGGCGGTGACGTCGCGCAGGTCCACGGCCAGCGCGGGCGGCTCGGGGGCCGGGAGCTCGCCGAGGACGCAGTCGGCGTAGAGGCCGGAGTCGAGCCCGGTGACCTCGTGGCCCGCCTCGGTGAGCATCGGTGCCATGAGGGTCCCGAGGTAGCCCTGGTGGCCGGTGAGCAGGACGCGCATCGGAGCGGTCCCTCCTTCGAGTGGTTCGTACGTCAGGGCGACGACGGTACGGGGGGCCCGAGCAGCGCCCGCGTCAGGTGGAAGCCCTCCGCGTAGCGCACCCCGGCCTGCACCCCGCGGATGCGGGCGAGGCCCGAGAAGGCCTCGTCGTCGAACCAGGCGCGGGAGACCTGGGACGGGTAGTGCTCGTGGAGCAGGCGGCTCTTCTCCGCGACGACCCCGGGCTCCAGGGGCCACAGCAGGGGCGGTTGGGCGAGGTCGGGCTCGGCTTTGAGGATCTCGTAGCCCAGCGCCAGGTGGTCGCGGAAGACCGTCGGGACGAGACGGGCGAGGCCGCGGTGGTCCTGGTGGTCGTCGTCCCGGTGCCCGGCCAGCACGAGGTCGGGCTCGCAGGTCCGGCGGAACTCCTCGAGCGCCTCCTTGGCCCACTGCCAGTGGTGGGGCAGGCGGCCGTCGGGCATGTCCCGCACGGTGACCGCGAGGTCCGCGCCCGGGCAGAAGGCCGCCAGCGCGGCGCGCTCCTCGTCCTCACGGGGTGTCCCGCCGCCGGAGAGCACCAGGGCCCGGACGCGCAGGCCGGGGTGGGCCCGGCAGAGCGTGAGGATCGTCCCGCCCGCGCCGAGCGGGATGTCGTCGCAGTGCGCGGCGAGCAGGACCAGCTCGTCGAGGGCCTCGGGGATCAGCGTGCGCATGCCTCAGCGGCCGAGGGCCTCGTCGACGAGGCCCTCCAGCGGCGTGCGCTCGGGCTCGCGCTCCCACACCATCCAGGGGCGCGTGCCGGCCCGGTAGGCGGCCTCGAGGGCGTTGCGCTCCTTGAGGGTGTCCGCGGGCTGCCAGAAGCCGTCGTAGGTGTACGAGAGCAGGCGGCCCTCCTTCGCCAGGTTCGTGCACGCGTCGCCGACGAGATCCCCGTTCTCGGGGATGTAGTCGATCGCCTCGGGACGCAGGGCGAAGTAGCCCCCGTTCTCCCGGATCCGCATGTCGGTGACCGGGTAGATCGAGTTCACGCGGTCGCTCGGGTCGACGTCCACGATGTGGAAGACGGCCTGCGGGGGCACGGCGAGCAGCGAGGCCACGGCGTCCGAGCCGCGGAACGTCTCGATCATGTCGTCGATCGGGGCGTCGGTGAGCACGTCCGCGTAGTTGGCGAGGAAGATCTCCTCGTCCTCGACGAGGTGGCGCACCCGGCGCAGACGCTCGCCGATCGGCGACTCCAGCCCGGTGTGGACGAAGTGGATCGTCCAGTCGGCGATGTCGGAGCCCTGCAGCTCGACCTCGCCCTTGCGGAGCACGAAGTCGTTCGACTCGGTCTCGCGGTAGTCGAGGAAGTAGTCCTTGACGTGGTGCGCCCCGTAGCCCAGGCACAGGATGAACTCCTTGTGCCCGAAGTGCGCGTAGTAGCGCATCACGTGCCAGATGAGCGGGCGCGGCCCGACCATCTGCATGGGCTTGGGAGCGTCGGAGTCCCCGTTGCGCATCCGCATGCCGTAGCCACCGCAGAAGAGAACGACCTTCACGGTCGCAGCACCTTGCCAGACCCGGGTTCGACCACCTGCAGCGAGGGGATCGGGAAGACGAGCGACCCACCCCAGTCGGCCACGTGCGCGAGCTGCGCGGTGATCTCCTCCCGCAGGTTCCACGGGAGCACCAGCACGTAGTCGGGCCGGTCGGCGTCGATCCGCTCGGGCTCGTGGATCGGGATCCGCGTGCCCGGGGTGTAGCGCCCGTGCTTGTAGGGGTTCCGGTCGACCGTGTACGCCAGCAGGTCGGGACGGATCCCGCAGTAGTTCAGCAGGGTGTTGCCCTTGCCGGGCGCGCCGTAGCCCACGACGGTCTTCCCGGAGTCGGCGGCGTCGACCAGGAAGCGCATGAGGTCGTTGCGGATGCGCGAGACCTCGCGGGCGAACCCGGCGTGGCCCTCGACGGTGTCCAGGCCGGCCGCGGTCTCCTCGGCGAGCACGTCGGCGACGGCGTGCGACGGCCCCTGACCGACCTCGGTGGGCCGCGCCCAGCACCGGATCGACCCGCCGTGGGTGGGCACGAGCTCGACGTCGACGAGCTCCAGGCCGCCCGAGCGCAGCGCCTTCTGCGCCGTGCCGAGCGTGTAGTACTGGAAGTGCTCGTGGTAGATCGTGTCGAACTGGCGGTACCGCATCAGCGTGAGCAGGTGCTGCACCTCGATCGACACCCAGCCGTCGTCGGCCACCATGGCCCGCAGGCCCTGGGTGAAGCCCACGAGGTCGGGGATGTGCGCGTAGACGTTGTTGGCGACGACGAGCCCCGCAGGCCCGTTCTCCGCGCGGACCGACGCGCCGGTCTCCGGCGACAGGAACGCCGTCAGCGTCGGCACGCCCCTGTCGCGGGCGGCCTGGCCGACGTTGGCGCTCGGCTCGACGCCCAGCGCGCGCATGCCGTCGGCGACGACGTGCTGGAGCAGGTAGCCGTCGTTGCTCGCGGCCTCGACCACGAGCGAGTCGGGACCGAGCCCGGCGCGCTCGGTGGCCGCGGTGACGAAGCGGCGGGCGTGGTCCACCCACGACGTCGAGAACGACGAGAAGTACGCGTACTCCGTGAACGTCTCGTCGGGGTCGATCAGCGGGGGCAGCTGTACGAGCAGGCACGACGCGCAGACACGGGGGTGCAGCGGGAACGTCTGCTCCGGCGCCTCGAGGGCGTCCGCCGTGAGGAAGAGCTCGCACGGCGGGGTGGCGCCGAGGTCGACGAAGCTCGTCAGGTCGGGTGAGCCGCAGAGCCGGCAGATGATCTTGTTGTCCACTCGGTCCATCTCAGTAGGCGCCGTCGCCGCGGAACACCGCGGAGACCGTCTTCCACATGATCACCAGGTCCATCGCAGGCGACCAGTTCTCCACGTACCGCAGGTCCAGGCGGACCGACTCCTCCCAGGAGAGGTCGGAACGGCCGCTGACCTGCCACAGCCCGGTCATACCGGGGCGGACGAGGAACTTGCGCTTGGCGGCGTCGGTGTAGACCTCGATCTCGCCGGGGAGCGGCGGGCGGGGCCCCACCAGCGACATCGAGCCGCCGATGACGTTGAACAGCTGGGGCAGCTCGTCGAGCGAGTAGCGCCGCAGGAGCTGGCCGATCCGGGTGACGCGCGGGTCCTTGCGCAGCTTGAACAGCGGGCCGGACCCGTCGTTGGTGCCGGCGACGAGGTCCTCGCGCAGCTTGTCGGCGTTCGGGACCATCGACCGGAACTTGATCATCTGGAAGGTCTTGCCGCGCTGCCCGACGCGGGTCTGCCGGTAGAACACCGGGCCCCCGTCGAGCTTCACGACGAACGCGATGACCGCGAACACCGGCGTCAGCAGCAGGAGGATCGCCGCGGTGGTGACGCGGTCGAACATCAGCTTGAACACCCGCGGCACGCCCGAGAGGCGCGGCTCGGTGAGGCGCAGCAGCGGCAGGCCGTCGACGGGCGCGACGTGCAGGCGCGGCCCGGCGACCTCCATGAGGCCCGGGTCGACGACGAGCTCGGAACCGGTGCCCTCGAGGTCCCACGCCAGCCGGTGCAGGCGCTTGGGGCTCCAGCCCGGCGTCGGCGCGACGGCGACGACGCCGTAGCGCCCGCTGCCCACGCTCGTGGAGAGGTCGTCGAGGTCCCCGATGACCGGGACGCCGGCCACGTGGCCCTGTCCCTCCTCGCCGAGACCGGTCGGCGTGCAGGCCGCGATGACGACCCAGCCCATGTGCGGCACGCGCCGGGTGCGCTCCACGAGGTCGCGCACCGACTGCTCGGTGCCCACGGCGAGGACGGGGAGCATCCCGCGGCCACGCTTGCGCGCCTGGTGCAGCCAGCGCCGCAGCATGTAGCGCCCGGCCATCGCCAGCAGGCCTGCGACGGGCAGGACGCCGAACACCCAGGGCCGCACGCCGAGGCGCTCGATCGCGAGGCCGCCGAGGCCCAGCACGATCGCCGCCGAGACGAAGGCGCGGATGAGACGGCTCCACTCCTCGGCGCCCTGACCGAGTGTGCGCGGGTCCCAGGCCCGGCAGGCGACGATCGCCAGGGTGACGAGCACACCCGCCGCGCCGCCCAGGATCCACGGGTCCGAGCTCTGCGGGCCGACGCCCTCACCGAAGCCGACGAACGCGCCGAGCACGACGCAGATCGCGAGGGTGGCGAGGTCGGAGACGGCCACGGCGAGCGCGAACTTCAGCTGCCAGCTCGTGGCCACCGCGACGCTGCCGGGCTGCTCCGGGCCCTCGTCCTCCCAGATGCGCACGAAGCCCGGGGCCGTCGGCGCGGGCTCGACGAAGACGCCGGACTCGATCCCGGTGTCGATGCCCGGGGACATCGGGGTGTCGATCCTGGGGTCGATCCTGCCGCCGATCCCGCGCGTGATCCCGGTCTCGACCGGGGTCCCGGTCGAGGCGTCGAGGGGCACGCCGGCCGGGCCGTCCGCCTGGGACGACCCCACCTGCTCCTCGAACCGTGCTTGTCCGTTCTTCACGTAGCCCCCGTCGTGGGTCGTACGCGTGGGCGGACCCACTCGTAGCACCTCGTCGGCCATGGACACCTTTCCGCTCGACGTATGACGCCCAGGGCCGCGGTGAGGTTGCGTGGCCGTTCACCCGAATTTCCGGCGAGCCGCCGGCACCTGACCTGTGGTGCCGTCCGGATCAACGAATCGCCACCGGCGCGGTCACGCCGATGTCGCCCACGATTGGACCGGGCGGGGCACGGCCACGGTCGAGAACCCCGGCCCGGGTACGCGCCGCCACCGTCGCGCGCATCGTGCCGCACGCCCGGAGCAGCCCCGGTGGCGCCGATGCCCCGAACGCGCCTCCGACGGTCACGGTGGCCGCTCGCCGACGACACCGCCGTGTTCCCGGACGAACGGGACGGACCAGGCACGACGGACCGTCGCCGGTACCGCCGTAAGGGGCAATGCCGTGCTCGGTATGGTGCCGCCGGACGAACCACCTCGCCGGTTTCGTCCGGATTCGGCCCGGGGTCGCCGTCGATCACCGGTGATCGGCCCAGTGATCGACCGGGTGATCGACCGGGTGATCGACCCAGCGATCGACCCAGCGATCGACCCCGTGATCGGCCTCCTGGTCGACGCAGCCCCGACCGCGCCAGACGAGGAGCGCCCCGATGCCCCACGACGCCGTCGCCCGCCGGGCGACCCGGCCCGGTCGCATCAGCCGTCGCGCCGGCCGTACCGCCGTCGCGGTCACCGCCCTGCTCGCCGCCCTGCTCGGCGCCGGCGCTCCCGCGGCCACCGCCGCCCCCGCCGCGCCCGACGCCCCCGGCGCCGACCGGGCGACCTGGGAGCTCCCGGCCGCCGGCGACGTGCTCGCCGCGTTCGACCGCAACGGCTACAACGAGCAGGACGGCGCGCCCCGCCAGATCGCCTCGCCCACGGCCCCCGGCCGGCAGGCCCTGGAGTTCCGGCTCGACGGCGGCGACCAGCGCAGCGAGGTCCAGCCCCGCGTGCCCGACCAGGTCGAGGGCGACGTGTGGTTCTACACGTACCGCGGCGGGCTGGCGCGGGACTTCCCGACCGACACCGAGGCCTGGCAGGTCGTCCTGCAGTGGCACCACACCGGCGACTCGGGCTCCCCGCCCCTCGCCCTCGAGATCAAGCAGGGCCGGCTGTTGCTGGCCACGGAGGGCGAGAACCTCCAGGACCTCGGGCCCGTCCGGGGCGGCGACCGCCTCGACGTCACGATGCGCGTCGCGTTCTCCCAGGACTCGCAGCGCAGCGCCGTCGACGTGTGGCGCGACGGCCGTCCCGTCCTGGAGGGCCACCGCCCGCCGGCCGGGACGATGCTCGACGGCGCCAACTACCTGAAGGTCGGCCTCTACCGGGCCACCGCGATCGACGAGGGCGGACGGCTGTGGGTCGACGACCTGCGGGTCGGGCGCACGATGGCCTCGGTCGGCCCCACCACCACGGGCTCGGCCACGGCCGGCGAGGACGAGGACGCCTCGGCCGGCCCCGCCGTCGCGGCCTCGCCGTCGGGCACCGCCGCCGACCGTGACGGCGACGCCGTGACCTGGGTGGCCGGCGTGCTGCTCGTCGCGGTCGTGCTCCTGCTGGTGGCCACCCGCCGCGACGCCCGCACCCGCCGCTGAGCACCGGGCCGACCCGCGCCCGACGAGGGATTCCGGCGGGGCGACCCGGTCACCGCGCGCGCCGGGCGCCGGGTCCTGCGTGTCACCATGGTCACCGTCGCAGGCGACGATCCGCCGTGGTGTAAGGGCAACACCTCGGATTTTGGTTCCGATGATCCAGGTTCGAATCCTGGCGGCGGAGCAGCGGCTCACGGGGGTCCTCTCGTCCGGTCGGCCGATCGGCGTGCGCCGAGCAGAAACGATGCCGTCGCGTCCGGGTCAACCCCGAGGGTGAGAGCACCGCCGGACGCGCTGCGTGTCCGCCTTCGCTACGCTGCGCTGGTGCCCCGCTCCCCACGTCGGTACGTCGGACCGACGACCGCGCTCGCGGGTGGCGTGTCCCCGGGCCGGTGCCGTCCTCCGACACCCGGCACCGGAGAAGTGACCCCTCCGACCGCATGAGCGGCCCCGAGCAGCCCGGCACGGCGGAGAAGACCGCCGAGGCGACGGCGCAGCCGTCGGTCGACAAGCTCTCGAAGACCCTCCAGCGCGGGGCGAAGATCTCCGCGATCGTCCTGGTCGTCACGCAGTCGATCTCGCTGATCCAGACGCTGGCCGTCGCGCGCCTGCTCAGCCCGGCCGAGGTCGGCGCCTTCACCGCCGGGTCGATCCTCGTCAACTTCCTCGTGACGTTCTCCGAGGGCGGCCTGCGGGCGGCGCTCATCCAGCGCGAGAAGGACCTCGAGGACGCGGCGGACACCGTGTTCTGGGTGACGCTGTTCAACGGCATCGTGATGTCCGGCATCGCGTTCGCCGTCTCCCCGCTGATCGGGGCCTTCTTCGGCGGGGACGTGGCCGGGGCGGTCTGCGCCGCCACCGCCGCGGTCCTGGCCATCCACGCGCTGACCAACGTGCCCGACGGCCTGATGCAGCGGCGCTTCAACTTCAAGCGCCGGATGATCGTCAACCCGTCGACGGCGGTGACGTTCGCGGCCACCGCGATCGCGCTCTCCGCGCAGGGATTCGGCGTCTGGGGCCTCGTCATCGCCCTGTACGCCTCGCAGGTCGTGACCCTGGTGCTCACCTGGTGGCTCGCGGGCTGGTGGCCGGGCCGCGGGCACTTCAGCTTCACGATCTGGCGGGAGATGGCGCGGTTCGCCCTCCCCCTCATCGCGAGCGAGTTCGCCCAGAAGGGCCGCGAGTTCGCCGAGGCGGGCCTCACCGGCCGCGTCCTCGGCGAGGCCTCGCTGGGCATGTACCGCTACGGGCGGCGCATCGCGGCCCTGCCCGGCACGGCGATCATCCAGATCGCCTCCTACGTGCTCTTCCCGGCGTTCTCACGCATCGCCAAGGACGCGGGCCGGCTGCGCCGGGGCTTCCTGCGGGCGATGACGGCGCTGTGGGTCACGTCGCTGCCCGCCGGGGCGCTGCTCGTCGCGATCGGCGAGCCCCTGGTCGTCATCGCGCTGGGCGAGCAGTGGCGCGGCGCGGGCCTCGTGCTCATGGGCATGGCCGGCTACGGCCCCGGGATGGCGCTCGGCTCGATCGGCAAGGAGTCCATCAAGGGCACCGGCCGCAGCCGACTGCTCAACTGGGTCACCGGCACCAGCCTCGTGGTCAGCATCACCGCCCTGGTGATCCTGCTGCCGACCCTCGGGCTGCTCGGCGTGGGCATGGCCGCCTCGGCCGAGGCGCTCTGCGCGGGCACGTTGGCGGTCGTCATCGGCATGCGGGTCGCCGGCGTCCGCGTCGGGGACGCCCTCAAGGTCCTGCTCCCGGTGCTGGTCGCCGGGGTCGCCGCGATGGGCGCGACCTTCGTCCTCGAGAACGGCTTCTTCCGCTCCGACGGGCGCCCGATCATCATCGGGCTCGGCCTGCTGCTGGTGGACGTCCTCGTCTTCCTGGGCATCTACCTGGGCCTGCTGCGGATCCTCTCCCCCTCGGTGAGCCGCGAGCTCGCCTCCGGGGTGCGGTCGGCGCTGCGCCGCCCCAAGCGCCGGACGGGGTCCGACGCCGCCGTCCCGGAGCCGGAGCCCGAGGTCGTGCCCACCGCGGCGGTGCCGGTCGCCGTCGGCACCCCGACCGAAGCCTTCCCGTCAGGCCCGTCACGTCCGGCCGCGCCCGAGTGGAACGCGCTCGACGCCCCGACCGTGCTCATCGCCTCGGGCGAGGGCGTCGAGACCGCGCCGCCCTGGGCCGTCGCGGTCACCGAGCGCCTCTACCTGGCCCCCGTGGCGCCGACGACCAACGGCCACGCGAACGGCCACCACGCGAACGGGCATGGGCCGTCGAAGAGCCACACCAACGGCCACACCCATGGGCGGGGTCCGGGCCGGGCGCGTCCGGGCCACCCCGCGCACGCACGGCGTGACGGTCGCCACGACCGTGACGCGGAGCCGCTGCAAATCCTGCGTCGCTCACGTCACGACGGCTCCTGAGTGCGGTCGAGCCGACCGGGCCTTCACCCTGTCCAGGTACTGTCGATCGGGCCGGGAGGTGCGGTGACCCATCGGGACGGGGCGCCCCTCGCGGCTCATCCGACAGGCGATCCGGGAGCGGTGTGACGGTCAACAGCAACGGTGGACGGACCCGGGCGCGACGAGTCGCCACCGCCCTCGCCACCGCGATCGTCGCCGTGCTCGTCGCGCTGGTCGCGCCGCCCGCCCTCGCCGACGAGCAGAGCCCGCCGGGGGGCAACGCGTTGATCTGGCGCGCCGACACCGGCGGCGACATGCTCGGCTCGTTCAACCGCAACGACTACAACGAGCAGGACGGCGCCCCGCGGGAGGTCTCCTCCCCGACGGGCCACGGCAGCGCCCTGCAGTTCTCCCTCGACGGCGGCGAGCAGCGCAGCGAGCTCCTGCCGCGCGTCCCCGACGGCCGCGAGGGCGACGTCTACTACTACGGGTACCGCGGACAGCTGGCCGACGACTTCCCCGTGGACGCCGACCGCTTCCAGATCTTCATGCAGTGGCACCACTACGGCGACGAGGGCTCGCCGCCGGTGGCGATCGCCATCCAGAGCGGCCAGCTCATGATCACCGGCGGCGACGACGACCGGAACGAGCGCTACGAGCAGCCGATCGCCCGCATCGAGCCCGGCGACCCGATCGACATCATCGTGCGGATCGTGTTCTCCCGGGATCCGGGCACCGGGACGGTCGACGTGTGGTCCCAGGGCCGCCGCACCGTGACGGCGTTCCACCCGCCGGACGGCACGCTCTACGACGACGGCGATTACATGAAGGTCGGGCTCTACCGCTCCACCGACCTCGAGGACCGCGCCCAGCTGACCATGGACGACGTGGCCGTGGGCCGTACCCGCGCGGCCGTCGACTCCGCGATGGTCGACCAGGGCGCCTCGTCCAGCGAGGGCACCCCCGACGCCTCGCCCGACGAGTCCACCGGGTCCGACTCGGGCCTGCGGACGGGCCTCGCCGCCGGCACGCTCGCGCTCATCGCGATCGTCGTCACGGCGGTCGTCGTGGTGCGGCGCCGCCAGAACGTCTGAGGACCCGGCCGGTCTGCGTCAGATGGTCGTCAGGCCGCGGCGGCGGCCCGGTCGCGCCGGTGCAGCACCCAGCCCAGCGGGGCCGTCGCGGCGTGCAGCAGGCGGGCCTTGGGGCTGGTCAGGTCGCGGCCCTGGTCGCGGAACGAGCGTCCCTGGTCCCACGAGAACCGTGAGTAGTTCGCCGCGGCGCGCACGAACCAGCGCGGGTCGTGGCGGAACCAGTCCAGCTCCTCGTTGAGGGTGACGCGCCAGCGCAGTGCGAACGCCGGGGCGCGCCACACCGCGGACGAGCGGCTCTGCTGCGTGATCGAGTCGTTGCCGTCCACGTGGTAGGTGCGCAGCACCTCGTTGACGAACCGCGTCCGGTAGGAGCGCGAGATGCGGTTCCACACGATCGCGTCGGGCACGTTCGGCTGGCCGTCGACCTCGGGGAACGGGAACTCCCGGCGCACGGCCGTCGTCTGGAAGCCCCATTTCTCCCCGGTCACGTGGTACCGGTAGCGGATCTCCAGCGCGTCGGAGTCGGTCGGGTCGTGCGGGAAGCGCGAGCCGACGATCTCGCCGTGCTGGTCGTCGCAGAGCGCGGTCACCGCCGAGAACGAGGCCCTCTGCGACTCCGGGATGCCGGCCCAGTGCGCGGCGAAGCGCTCGAGCGCCCCGGGCCGGCACTCGTCGTCGGAGTCCAGCGGCAGGAACAGCTCCCCGTGCGCCTCGCGGGCGCCGAGGTTCGCGGCCTTGTGCTTCCCGCCGTGGTCCTGGACCAGGTAGCGGATCGGGAAGTCCGCCTCGGCGGCCCACCCCGCCACGAGCTCGGCGGTGCCGTCGGTGGAGCCGTCGTCGACGATGAGCCACTCGAAGTCACGCAGGGTCTGCGCCTGCAGGCTCGCGTAGACCCGCGGCAGCGTGTGCGCGCGGTTGTAGGAGGCGGTGAACACCGTGAACTGCGGTCCGGGGAGCGGGGCCACGACACGAGGTTAGCGGGCGAAACGGACGCCCCCCGCCCGGGTCCGGACCCCGGGGTCGGGTCGCTCGGACGTGGAATGACCCCCGCTCTACTCTTTCGGCCTATGCGCCCGGATCGGACCGCCTCGAGGTTCACCCGCACGCCCGCCTATGTACTCGGCGGGTACGAAGCAGGGCTGGCTGTCGTCGGCTCACTCGGCCGAGCGGGTGTCCCCGTCGTCTCGGTCGTCACCACGCCCCGGGAGACGACGCGGCACTCCCGGCGGATCGCCGCCTGCGTGACCGTGCCCGACCCCGCCGACCGGACCCTCGAGTACGTCGAGGCCCTGTTGCGCCTGGCCGACGAGTACGGCCCGGGCCTGATCGTGCCGACCACCGACGAGAGCCTCGAGGCCGTCGCCGCCCATCACGACGTGCTCTCCGCGCGGCACACGGTCGCCTGCGCGACCGACGGCGTCGCCCAGGGCTTCCTCGACAAGCGCATCACCTCGGAGATCGCCGACCGCGCCGGCGTCGAGGCGCCGCGCACGGCGTCGCCGACCTCGCACGAGGAGCTCGAGGCGCTGGTCGGCCACCTGCGCTTCCCGTGCCTGGTGAAGCCGGCCGAGAGCTACCGCTACAACCGCGCCTTCGGCGTGAAGATGAAGCGGGTGCACACCCCCGACGAGCTGCGCACCGCGTGGGGCGAGGCGCACGCGCTCGCCATCGGCACGATGGTCCAGGAGCTCATCCCCGGCCCGGAGACCGGCGGGGTCAACTACAACGTCTACGTCGTCGACGGCGAGCCGCGGGTCGAGATGACGTCGCGCAAGCTGCGCCTCTCGCCGTCCGACTTCGGCTACCCCTGCGCCGTCGTCACCGGCCGCGTGCCCGAGGTGGTCGAGCCGGGCCGCGCGATCGTCGCCGCGATGGGCATCGAGGGCTTCGCGAACGTCGAGTTCAAGCAGGACGAGCGCAACGGCCGCTACTACCTCATGGAGGTCAACGGCCGCCCGAACATGTCGGGGCGCCTGGCCGTGCGGGCGGGCGTCGACTTCCCGCTGCTGGCCTACCGCCACCTCGTCGAGGGCGTGCTGCCGGCGCAGACCCCGTGGCGCGAGGGCGTGCACTGGGTCAACGAGTTCAAGGACCCCCGCATCCTCGCCGGACGGTGGCGCGAGGGCACGCTCGGCGGCCTGCGGCCCTACCTCTCCTCCCGGGTGCTCGCCACGTTCGACGCGTCCGACCCGCGCCCGTTCCTGGCCCGCCTGGGCTCCGGGATCACGCCCGACAAGACGCCCGTCGCGCCGGAACGCGCCGCCCGCTAGTCCTGCCGGGCAGGGCTCCGGTCCCGCTGCGGGTCGAGCGGGGGCAGGACGTCGGTCGGGCGCTCGTGGGGGTCGAAGGCGCGCGGGTCCGGGCCGGGGTCGGTGACGACGTCGGCCCAGGCGTCGACGGCGAGGGCCACCACCAGCACGACGGCCACCGCCACGCCGAGCGCGCCGAGCGTGTCGGTCGGGTAGTGGTAGCCACGCCCGACGAGCGACGCGACGACCGACCCGACGAGCACCGCGAGCCCGCCGACCGTCAGCAGGCGCAGGGCCCGCGGCAGCGTGGGCGGCCCCAGCACCAGGACCGCACCGGCCACCGCCAGCGAGCCCACCGAGGTGGCGTGCCCGCTGGGGAAGGCCAGGTCGTCGCCGCGCGTGCGCTCGACCAGCGGCTTGAGCACGAGCGACGTCGTCACCATCGCCGTGGGCGGGCCGGCGAGGACGAGCGCGAGCCCGCGCCCGCCGCGCAGCCACCAGGCGAGCGGCGCCAGCACGAGCAGGGCCACGACGACGGGCGCGGGGCCGCCGAGCGTCGCGAACCCCTGCCCGACCGCGCGGGCAGTCCCCTGCCGCATCTCGAGCAGCCCCGAGAGCTGCCGGTCGGTGCGCCCGCCGTCCGAGTCACCCGCATAGCGCCAGGCCAGGACGGCGACGGCCGTCGCCGCGAGGGCCGCGAGCACGGCCGCACGGCCGCGCAGGTGGTCACGGATCAGGGGTGCGTCGCGGTCGGCGAGCGACCGCGGGGACCCGGGGGACGAGCGCGCCATGGTGATCGAGGATGCCTCATCACCGGGGTGGGTCCAGTCGCCTCCCCGCCACGTAGGAGAGTGACCCCCGACGTTCGGCGCTGCGTCCACCTCTCGGCGCGGCCCTTCGCCCGATCGTCTGAATCAGGACTCCCGACGGGGGTCCCGGGCCGCCGGAGGTGGCGATGCTCCCGGGAAGCACGACGAGCGCACCGGAGCGCCGGTATGCCCGCACGCCCGCGCGGGCCGAGCTCGTCGGCCGCGCCAGCGTCGCCACCCTCACGGCCACACGGGTCCCGTCCCCCGACCCCCAGGGCAGCCTGGCCACGCTCGAGGCCGTCCTGCGTGCGACGGCCGCCCGCCCGTGCGACCCGGGACTGCGGGCACTGCTGCTGCGCCAGACCCTGGTCGCGCGCGTCGTCCTCGCCGCCGACCCCGGTCACGTCGCCTCCGGCCCCGCGCTCGACGAGCTGGTCGACGAGCTGCTCGCGCTGGTGGCCGAGCACGGGCTGACGCTCTTCGCCGCCGACGCGCACATGCTGCTGGCGCGCCGCGCCATGCTCGACGCCGACGACGACCGCGCCCTGTCGGCGGTGTCGACGGCGCTGTCGCACCTCGAGGAGCCCGTCCTCGTCGACCACGCCCCGACCGTCGCCGAGCACCACGACAACGTGCGGGGCTCCCGTCGCCTCGCGGCCGGCACGCTCGTGTCGCTGGGCATGCACGACCTGGCGGAGACGCTGCTCGACCAGGCCCAGGCGCTCTCCGACGACCGCGGGGGCCCCCGGTACGAGCACGTGCGCGTCGGCCTGTCGTGGGGCCTGCGCCTGGAGCGCGGCGGGCACCAGGGTTCCGAGCGGCTGCGCGCGGCCGCCGACGCCGCCGACGGGATGCGCCGTGGCGCGAGCGCCGTCGAGCGTCCCCTGCTGCGGGCCGCGGGCGTCCTGGGCCGCCACGCACCGGGCCCGGCCGCCACGACCGTCGAGCGCCATCTCGCGCGGCACGACGTGCTGGCCCTCGGCCGCGTGCCGTACCTCCCGTCGCAGCACGACCGGCTGCTCGTCCACGTCGCCCGGGCCCGCGCCCTCGAGCGCGCCGGCGACGCGGACGCCGCGGCCACCCTGCTCGCCGCGGTGCGCGCCCGCCCCCCGCGCGGCGAGCAGAGCCTCATGCTCTCGGTCACCCGGGAGCTCGCCCGGCTCCGGACGCTGGTCGCGGTGTCGTGCGACCCGCCGAACCGCGCGGCCAAGGCCGCGCTCGGCGACTACACCGCGGACCTCGAGGCCGAGCTGTGGGCGCTGCAGCAGGCGCGGGTGCTGTCGCTGCAGACCCGGCTGGCGCACGACCGGCTCAGCCGCGAGCACGGCCAGGTCGCGGCGCTCGCGCTGGCCGACCCGCTCACCGGCCTCCCGAACCGCCGCGCCCTCGACGGCTTCCTCGACGAGGCCCTCGCCGCGGCGGCCCTGCGCGGGGCGGGCGCCGGGCCGGCGGTCGTGATGATCGACGTCGACCGCTTCAAGCAGATCAACGACGCGATCTCGCACGCCCGCGGCGACGAGGTGCTGCGCGGGGTGGCGGCGGCGCTGCGGTCCTCGCTGCGCGCGCCGGACCTGGTCGCGCGCTACGGCGGCGACGAGTTCGTCGTCGTCCTCCCCGACACCGCGGCCGGCGACGCCGGGGCGGCGATGGCGCGGGCGCGAGCGGCGGTGGCGGCCCTGCCGACCAGCGGCGACGCCGGGGGGACCCCGGCCCACCGGGGCCGCGGCGACGTCGTGACCCTGTCCTTCGGCGTCGTCGCGGCCCGCCCCGGCGAGGACGCCACCGAGGTCCTCGCCCGGGCCGACGCGGCGATGTACGCGGTCAAACGAGCCGGCGGGGACGCGGTCCGGGTGCACGAGGCGACCCCGTCCGGCACCCGGTCCTGAGCCGCCCCGAGGGCCCTCCGGCGCACGCCCCCATCCCCGCGCGAGGGGACGGTCGTAGGATCGGGCGCGACGAGCCCCGGACCCGGGGCCGGCCCGCGCACGAGTGGGAGCCAGTAGAGCCGATGCCGCCGAGCCCGACCGCCGTCGTCGTCCTCGCCGCCGGTGAGGGCACCCGGATGCACTCGGCCACCCCCAAGGTGCTGCACCCGGTCGGTGGCCGCAGCCTCCTCGGGCACGCCGTGCACGCCGCCGCGGGCACCACCCCCGAGCACCTCGTGGTGGTCGTGGGGCACGAGCGCGAGCAGGTGGGCACCCACACGATCGGGCTGGCCGCGGAGCTCGACCGCGAGGTCGTCACCGCCGTGCAGGACCGCCGCCGCGGCACCGGGCACGCGGTCGCCTGCGGCATCGCCCGGCTGCCCGACGACCTCGAGGGCACCGTCCTCGTCTCCTACGGCGACGTGCCCCTGCTCGACGCGGCCACCATGCGCGCCCTGCTCGCCGAGCACGTCGACGGCGGCTACGCGGTGACGCTGCTGACCGCCGAGCTCGACGACCCGCGCGGCTACGGGCGGGTCGTCCGGGACGACGCCAACCAGGTCGCCGCGATCGTCGAGCACCGGGACGCGACGCTCGAGCAGCTCGCGATCAACGAGGTGAACTCGGGCGTCTACGCCTTCGACCTCGCCTTCCTGCGCGAGGCGCTCGGGCACCTCACCACCCACAACTCCCAGGGCGAGCTCTACCTCACCGACGTGGTCGCGATCGCCGCCGACTCCGGCCGCGGGGCGGGCGCGGTGGAGACCGCCGACCCGTGGCTCGTCGCCGGCGTCAACGACCGCGTGCAGATGGCCTCGCTCGGCGCCGAGCTCAACCGCCGGCTCCTCGAGCGCTGGATGCGCGCCGGGGTCACGGTGGTCGACCCGACGAGCACCTGGGTCGACGTCGGCGTCCGCCTCGAGCGCGACGTCACGCTGCACCCGGGGACGCAGCTGCACGGGCGCACCACCGTCGCCGAGGGCGCCACGGTCGGTCCCGACACCACGCTCACCGACGTCGTCGTCGGTGCGCGCGCCGCCGTCGTGCGCACGCACGGCTCGTCGTCGCGTATCGGGCCCGAGACCTCGGTGGGCCCCTTCGCCTACCTGCGCCCGGGCGTCGAACTCGACGCCCGCGGGAAGATCGGCACGTTCGTCGAGGTCAAGAACGCCCACATCGGCGAGGGCAGCAAGGTGCCCCACCTCACCTACGTCGGCGACGCCACCATCGGCGAGGGCAGCAACATCGGGGCGTCCTCGGTGTTCGTCAACTACGACGGCGTCACCAAGCACCGCACGACCGTCGGCTCCCACGTGCGCACGGGCTCCGACAACACCTTCGTCGCCCCCGTGGACATCGGCGACGGGGCGTACACCGGTGCCGGCACCGTCATCCGCGAGGACGTGCCCCCGGGGGCGCTCGCGGTGTCCTCGGGGCCGCAGCGCAACGTCGAGGGCTGGGTCGGGCGCAAGCGCCCGGGCACCGCCGCGGCCCAGGCCGCCGAGCAGGCCGGCAAGGCCGCCACCCGGGCCGCCGGCTCGGACGACCACGAGCAGGAGGACCCGTGACCGTGAGCATGTCGTCGATCCCGAAGAAGAGCCTGATGCTCTTCTCCGGGCGGGCACACCCGGAGCTCGCGGAGGAGATCGCCAAGGAGCTGGACGTCACCATCACGCCCCAGCAGGCGTACGACTTCGCCAACGGCGAGATCTTCGTCCGCTTCGAGGAGTCGGTGCGCGGCTCCGACGCGTTCGTGATCCAGAGCCACACCGATCCGATCAACCAGTGGATCATGGAACAGCTCATCATGATCGACGCCCTGAAGCGGGCGTCGGCCAAGCGGATCACCGCCGTGGTGCCGTTCTACGGCTACGCCCGCCAGGACAAGAAGCACCGCGGCCGCGAGCCCATCTCGGCCCGCCTCGTCGCGGACATGCTCAAGACCGCGGGCGCGGACCGGATCATGACGATCGACCTGCACACCGACCAGATCCAGGGCTTCTTCGACGGCCCCGTCGACCACCTGCTGGCCAACAAGGTCCTCGCCGAGCACCTGCGCGACACCTACGCCGATCACGAGCTCGCCGTGGTGGCCCCCGACTCCGGTCGCGTGCGCGTCGCCGAGAAGTGGGCGGACATGCTGGGCGGCGTCCCGCTGGCCTTCATCCACAAGAGCCGCGACAAGACCAAGCCCAACGAGGTCGTCGCCAACCGCGTGGTCGGTGAGGTCAGCGGCCGCACCTGCATCCTCGTCGACGACATGATCGACACCGGCGGCACGATCGCGAAGGCCACCGAGGCGCTGCTCGCGGACGGGGCGAAGGACGTCGTCATCGCCGCCACCCACGGCGTGCTCTCCGGGCCGGCCGTCGAGCGCCTCTCCACCTGCGGGGCGCGCGAGGTCATCATCACGAACACCCTGCCGATCCCGGACTCCAAGCGCTTCCCGTCGCTGACCGTCCTGTCGATCGCGCCGATCATCGCCCGGGCGGTGAAGGAGGTCTTCGAGGACGGTTCGGTGACGAACCTCTTCGACGGGAACGCCTAGTATCGCGCCAAGCCGGTCACGCCCCCTGGCGCTCCTCCGTCGCGCCACGTGTCGGCTGCGGCGGCGCGTGACGGGGGTCGGCATGAGCATCTGGTCCGAGCACGTCGTCCCACGGGTCACCGACCTCGCGCTCGGCACCGCCGACGTCCGCGCCGTGCGGGGCCGGGCCGTGGAGCGGGCGCGCGGTGAGGTCGTCGAGCTCGGCTTCGGCAGCGGGCCGACGCTGCCCCTCTACCCCGCGGCGGTGACCTCGGTACGGGCCGTCGAGCCCTCGGCGGTGGCCCGGCGTCTCGGTGCGCGCCGGATGGCCGCCACGTCGATCCCGGTGCAGCACGTCGGCCTCGACGGTGCCGACCTCGACCTTCCCGACGCCACGGCCGACACGGTCGTCAGCACCTTCACCCTCTGCACGATCCCGGACGTCGAGCGCGCGCTGCGCGAGGTGCGCCGCATCCTGCGTCCCGACGGGGTGTTCCTGTTCCTCGAGCACGGCCTCTCGCCCGAGCCGTCGACCGCCCGCTGGCAGCACCGCCTCGACGGCCTCCAGCAGCGCCTGTTCGCCGGCTGCCACCTGACCCGGCCGATCGACGTCCTCGTCCGCGACGCCGGCCTCACCGTCACCGACCTGGAGCACGAGAGCCTCCGCGGACCGGGGCCGATGTCGTACCTCTACCGGGGCGTCGCGACGCCCTGATCGCGCCGGGCGATGACCGCGCCCTGGGGCGTCCTCGACGCGGCGCTGTCCGGCTCGGGCGGGCGCACCACGCGGGCGACGACGTCGAAGCCCGTGCTCTCGAGCAGTGCCACGACGTCGTCGGGCTGCAGTCGGCGGAAGTCGAGCGAGACCCGGTGCCCGAACGCCTCGTCGTGGTGCGACACATCGTCCCCGATCTGGAAACCCAGCAGGAGGTGGCCGCCGGGGCGCAGGACGCGGCGGAACCCGCGGACCACGGCCGGCAGCTCGGGCCCAGGGATGTGGATGACCGAGTACCAGGCCACGATCCCGCCCAGCGCGCCGTCGGCGACGTCGAGAGCGGCCAGGTCGCCCACCTCGAACGGGATCCCGGGGTGGTCACGCCGCGCGAGCTCCACCATCGCGGGCGAGAGGTCGATCCCGCGGACCCGCGGCCCGAGCCCGTGGAGGTGGGCGGCCACCTCGCCCGGCCCGCAGCCCGCGTCGAGGACGTCCGCGTCCCCCACCATCTCGGCGAACGCCCCCACGACGGCGCGGTCCATCACGGTGCGGGCGAGCTCGGCGCCGAACAGCTCGGCGTAGGGCTCGGCGATCGCGTCGTATCCGGCGCGCGTCGCGGCGCGGTCCGCGGGTTCGTCCACGGCCACGGACCCTAGGAGCGGGGTCGGACAGGCCCCCCGGTATGGTGGACCACGCACTTCGGCGAGGGTCGGCTCTCGAGAGCCGACCGTCATCGACGCGGTGCGGCCGTCCCCGGCGTCCCGGGTGGGCCGCGCGCGGCGCGCCGACCAGGACGAACCGCAGGAGACGCACCATGGCCGACACCCGCATCGCAGCGGAGCCCCGCACCGAGTTCGGCAAGGGTGCCGCGCGCCGCACGCGTCGCGCCGGCAAGGTCCCCGCCGTCCTCTACGGACACGGCACCGACCCCGTGCACCTCTCCTTCGACACCGTCGAGTTCGCGGCGGTGCTGCGGGAGAACGGGCGCAACGCCCTGCTCACCATCACGGGACTCGAGGGTCAGCCGCCGATGGCGCTGGCCAAGAGCATCGTCCGCGACCCCATCAAGGGCTTCTTCGAGCACGTCGACCTCGTGCTCGTCCGGCGCGGCGAGAAGGTCCAGGTCGACGTCCGCATCGTGATCATGGGCGAGGCCGCCTCGGGCACGCTGGTCTTCCAGAACGAGGACACGCTGACCATCGAGGCCGACGCGACCGACATCCCCGAGGAGATCACGGTCGTCATCGAGGACGCCGAGATCGGCACCCAGTTCAACGCCGGTGACATCCGGCTGCCCGACGGCGCCGTGCTGGTGACCGACCCGGAGATCCTGGTCGTCAACGTCACCGAGGCGCCGACCGAGGAAGCCATGGAGGAGGAGATCGACGCCGAGGGTGCCGGTGTCGAGGAGGACGCCTCCGAGGAGGAGGCCGCCGAGACCGGCGAGTCCTCCGAGGCCGCCTCCGGCGACGGGTCCGGCGAGGGCGCCGAGGCCTCGTCCTCCGACGCCGACGAGAGCTGACCTGCCCGCGTGAGCTCTCCCGCTGCCCGGCCCGACGGCCCCCTGCTGGTCGTCGGGCTGGGCAACCCCGGCCCGGACTACGACGGCACCCGCCACAACGTCGGGTTCGTCGTCGTCGACGCCCTGGCCGGGCGGATGGGCAGCCGGTTCTCGGCCCACAAGCGCTCCGGCGCCGACGTGGCCGAGGGCCGGCTGGCCGGCCGACGTGCGGTGCTGGCGAAGCCGCGCGGCTACATGAACCTCTCGGGCGGGCCGGTCGCCGGCGCGGCCCGCTTCTTCTCGGTGCCGCCCACCGAGGTGATCGTCGTGCACGACGACCTCGACCTCGAGTTCGGCGTCGTGCGACTCAAGCGCGGCGGCGGCGAGGGCGGCCACAACGGCCTGCGCTCGATCTCCAAGTCACTCGCCACGAAGGACTACCTGCGCGTGCGCTTCGGCATCGGGCGCCCGCCGGGTCGTCAGGACCCCGCCGACTACGTGCTCAAGCGCTGGTCGGCGGCCGAGCGCAAGGAGCTCGACGTCTCCGTCGAGCTGGCCGCCGACGCCATCGAGGCGCTGGCCGTCGAGGGCCTGGAACCGGCGCAGAACCGGTTCCACTGAGCCCTCCGGCTCAGGAACGCAGGTACGCCAGCACCGCGAGCACCCGCCGGTTGTCGTCCGGCGCCGCGTGCAGCCCGAGCTTGGTGAACGCGGAGCGCGCGTAGGCCTCCACCGTCTTCTCCGACAGGTGCAGCCGGTCGCCGATCCCCGCGTTCGAGCGCCCCTCGGCCATCACGGCCAGCACGTCGCGCTCCCGCTCGGACAGCGTGTCGAGCGGGTTCTGCACGCGGCGGCGTCCCACGAGCTGCGCCACCACCGACGGGTCGACGACCACGCCGCCCGCGACCACGCGCCGCAGGGCGTCGGTGAGCTCCTCGACGTCGGCGACCCGCTCCTTGAGCAGGTAGCCCGCGCCGCCCCCGTCGGACTCGACCAGCGCCACCGCGTAGTGCGACTCCACGTGCGCCGACAGCACGAGGACCCCGACCGCGGGGTGCTCGGCCGCGAGCGTGCGCGCAGCGTCGAGGCCCTCGGTGGTGTGGGTCGGCGGCATCCGGATGTCGACGATCACCGCGTCGGGCGGGTCGGCGCGCACCGCCGCGAGCAGCGCCTCCGCATCGCCGACCTCGGCCGTCACCTCGATCCCGCGGTCGGCGAGCAGGCGCGCGAGGCCGCCCCGGAACAGCGCCGCGTCGTCCGCGACGATCACCCGCACGGCAGCGTCGCCGTCACGCGGGTCCCGCCGCGGGCGGGGCTCGACACCACGAACCGCCCGCCCACGGCCGCGACACGGTCGGCGAGACCCCGCAGCCCGGAGCCGTCGGCGTCCGCGCCGCCGCCGCCGTCGTCGACGACGTCGACCCGGAGGCCGTCCCCGTCGGCGACCACGTCGACCGCCACCCGGGACGCCGACGCGTGCTTCGCGGCGTTCGTGAGCGCCTCGGACACGACGAAGTAGCAGGCCTGCTCCACGGCCTCCGGGGGCCGCTCCGCCGGCACCGCGCCGAGGACGACCGGCAGCGACGCCCGTTCGGCGAGCGAGGCCAGCGCCGGCCCGAGACCCTCGTCGGAGAGCAGCGGCGGGTAGATGCCGCGGGCGAGCTCCCGCAGCTCCGCGAGCGCACCGGCGAGCTCGTCTCCGGCCTCGGCGAGCAGGGCGTCGAGCTCGTCCGGCGTCCCCGTCCCGAGGCGGGCGCGCGCCAGCCGCAGGGCCAGCCCGACGGCCACGAGACGCTGCTGCGCGCCGTCGTGGAGGTCCCGCTCGACCCGCCGGCGCGCGCCGTCGGCGGCCTCCACCAGCCGGGCCCGCGACGCGCGCACCTCGCGCAGCTGGTGGCGGACCTCGGCGTGCAGGCGCTCGTTCTCCACCGCGAGCCCCGCACCGGCGGCCACGGCCTCGACGAGGTCCGGCTCGCCGGTGAGCACGGGGTCGTGCAGCAGCACCGCGATCGGGCGGCCGTCGCGGACGAGGTGGGCGACGGCGCGGTCGGCGCGCGGGGCGACGTCGACCGGGTCGCCCGCGGCGTCGACGTAGTCGTCGGTGCCGGGCAACCGGTAGGCCACCTCCGCCGACGGGTCGTGCAGCGTCCGCGCGACGACGCTGCGCAGGCGCCCGGGCTCCGCAGGCCCGTCCCCGAGGTCGACGACGAGCCGGCCGACGCCGGAGCGGTCGAGCCTGCTGAGCAGCAGGCCCAGCAGCAGCGCGACCGGCCACACGACCAGGACGACCTGCGCGGACCAGGCGAGCACCACCCCCGCGGACGGGGGTAGGACCAGCAGGATCGCGGTGCGCTCGACGAGCAGGGTGGCGACGACGACGGTGCCGCCGACCAGGCCCGGGGTCAGCGCCCGGCGCTCGGCGACACCGGCCGCGTGCCACCGCGACCACACCGAGATCAGGAGCGCCACCAGCAGCACGACCACGACGGCCTGCACGACGAGGTCGACCAGCTCGGGGGTGAACCCGCCGTTCGACGGGGCGATCACCAGCCCGTTGGGCGGTGGCCCCTCACCCCGCCCCCGCTGCGCACCGAGGGCGAGGAAGACCGCGTCCAGCGGGGCCGAGAGCAGGTAGCCCACGACGACGAGGACCCGCTGGGCGACGCTGCGCGTCCGGCCCGTCGGGAACGTGACGAGCAGGTGCACGAACAGGCTCAGCGAGACCGAGCTCAGCAGCACGCCCGCGACGAACGCCGGCGTCGTGTCCACCGCGAGCAGGAAGCGCGCGAGCCACGCGAACCCGAGCAGCACCATGAGCAGGCCGGTCCGGCTCGCCGGCCGCCGTCGCCGGGCGACCAGCCCGACCCCGACGAACGACCAGCCGACGGCGAGGTTGAGCACCAGCGTCGGCGCCACGAGCTCGGCCGGGACCTCGTAGCCGCCGCGTACGAGCGCCGCCGCGGCCCCGACGCCGGCCAGGACCGCCGCGGTCACGACGAACCACTCGCCCCGACGCCTCACGGCGACCCGCAGTGTCCACGGGTCGAGCTCCGCTGCGCTCCGTCTCCGAGCACATCCCGGAGCGCGTCCCCCGTGAGCTCGTGCTTCGCGATGAACCCGCGCGCGGGGCTCGCGTCCACACGCGGTCCGTAGTCGCGGCGTGACCGGCTGGAGACGAGCACGACGGCGGGCGCGTCCTCGTCTCCGGCGAGCACCTCGGCCACACCGAAACCGTCGAGGTCCGGGAGCCGGATGTCCAGCAGCACGACGTCGGGCGCGAGCGAACGGACCGCGACGAAGGCGTCCGCCGCGTCCCCCGCCTCCCCGACGACGTCGAAGCCCTCGGCCACCAGCAGACGCCGCGCGAGCGAGCGGAAGCTCGCATGGTCGTCGACGATCAGCACCCGGGCGGTCACGCTCCGGACGCTGGCACCCGCGCGGGGGCGCCGGCTACGGGGACAACCCTGGCGATCCGCGAGGGTCAGCCTGCTGGTCGGTCTCCCGGCGCGCGCGGACCCTTCTCGCCATGACGACGTCGACGCCCGAGGGCCGCATCGCGGGGCTGTTCGGTCTGCGGGGCGAGCAGTGGATGCGCCACGCCAACCCCTGGAGCGTCTGGGTCCGCTTCGCCGTGCTGCCGCTGATCGCCCTCGCGGCGTGGAGCCGGGTGTGGATCGGCTGGTGGGCGGTGCTGGCCGGCGCCGCCGCGCTCGTGTTCATGGTCGTCGAGCCGCTGCTGTTCCCCCCGCCCCGCTCCACCCGGAACTGGGCGTCGAAGGGGGTGTTCGGCGAGCGCATCCTCGCCGAGGGCACGAGGCGGGACATCCCCGCGCAGTTCCGCGCCTCACGGGTCCCCGTGATCACGACCGTCTGGCAGACGATCGGGCTCGCCGGCCTCGTCGTCGGCCTCGTCCGCCTGGACCTCCTGCTCACCCTCGCCGGACTGTTCCTGTGCGTGTGCGCGAAGGCCTGGTACATCGACCGCGCCGTGCTGCTCTTCGAGGACGTGAAGACCCGGGACCCGGAGTGCGCCGCCTGGGAGTACTCGACCCCTGACCCGAGGAGCTCCTCGTGACCGCCGTCCGCAACCACCCCCTCGTCACGTTCTTCGTCCTGTCCTTCGTCATCGCCTGGGGCTTCGTGCCCTTCGGCTCGTTCGGGGCGTTCGCCCCGTTGGTCGCCGCGCTGATCGTGGCGCCGATCAGCCGGGGACGGGCCGGCCTGGCCGAGCTCGGGCGACGGCTCGTGCGGTGGCGCGTGCGCTGGTACTGGTACGCGCTCGCGATCGGGGTGCCGGTCGCCGTGCACCTGCTCGCGTTCGCGCTGGACGGCACCACCGCGACCGTCTCGGCCGGCACGGTCCTGCTGATGTTCCTGCTCCGCGTGGTGGACCCGACCGACGGGGCCCTCGGCGAGGAACCTGGCTGGCGGGGATTCGCCCTGCCCGGGATGCAGTCCCGGCTCTCCCCACTCGCCACCACCGCGATCCTCGCCGTGGTGATCACCGTGTGGCACCTGCCCCTGGCGTTCCTCGAGGGGAACGACCTGCGCTCGAACCTCGCGATCATCGTCGTGGGCACCGTCGCGGTGACGTTCTGGTACACGTGGCTCTTCAACCACACCGGCGGCAGCGTCCTGCTCGTGGTGATCGCCCACGCCGCCGAGGGCGCCGTCCAGCACGAGGGCCTGCTCTACATGGTCGTCTGGCTGGCCGTGGCCGTCGTGCTCGTCGTGGTGGACCTGCGGTCCTGGCTGCGGCCCGCGCCCGTGGACGCGACCTGGGCGCCGGACGCGCCGACGACGACCGCGCGGGTCGTGTGATGGACGAGCTCGCCCTCGCCCGGCACGCCGGGCCGCTCGCGGTCGTCGCCGTCTACCTCCGCGTGGCCCGGGCGACGGGGACCCTCGGTCCCGTGGGCTTCGTCGTCACGCTCGTCGGCGTCGTGCAGTTCGGCGGGAACATGTGGTTCGACGGCTTCGCCGCGCCCCGGATCGCGGAGGTCGCGCCCGCCACGTTCGGGGCCGAGCGGAGCATGATCCTCGTGCTCGGCGCCCTGGCCGGCTACGTGCTGCTCGCGCTGGGCTGCGTGCTGCTCGGCCCGGCGCTCCTGCGGGCGCGGGCGTGTCCCCGGCCGATCGCCGTCGCGCTCGTGGTGAGCGGCGTGCTCGCTCTCGGCGCGGGCATGGCGGCGTTCGCCTGCCCGCTCGGGCTGACGTTCGTGGCGCTGGGCCTGTGGCTGGCGAGGGACGTCAGTCGACCGCGCTCTCCAGCCACGCCTCCTCCAGCTGCTCCCGCTCGCTGACCAGGGCCCGGAGCTCGGCGTCGAGCTCCTGGAGCCGGCCCGGCTCGGTGGCCGCCTCGGCGAGCTTCTCGTGCAGGCGCTTCTCCTGGGAATCGATCTTCTCCAGACGCCGCTCGATGCGCGTCGCCTCCTTGCGCGCGGCGCGGCGCTCCGCCTCGCCACGGGGCGCCCCGCTCCCCGGCGCCGACGACGCGGAGATCGAGGGCGCGGCAGGCTGGCCCGCACGGCGGCGCAGGTACTCGTCGATGCCGCCCGGGAGGTCGGTGATCTTCCCGTCGCCGAAGAGGGCGACGGCGCGGTCGCAGACCCGCTCGGTGAGGTAGCGGTCGTGGCTGACCACGACGAGCGTGCCGGGCCAGCCGTCGAGGAGGTCCTCGAGCTGCTGGAGGGTGTCGACGTCGAGGTCGTTGGTGGGCTCGTCGAGCAGCAGGACATTGGGCTCGGTCATCAGCAGCCGCACGAGCTGCAGGCGCCGGCGCTCCCCGCCGGAGAGGTCGGAGACCGGCGTCCACTGGCGGTTCGCGGGGAAGCCGAAGCGCTCGGCGAGCTGCGAGGCGGTCTGCTCATAGCGCCCGATCGTCACCCGCTCGGCGATGTCCTCGACGGCCTGCAGGACGCGCCGGTGCACCGGCAGGTCGGCGAGGTCCTGTGAGAGGTGGGCGAGGCGCACGGTCGTGCCCTGGATGCGGTGTCCGCCGTCGAGCGCGCGCTCGCCGCCGACGGCCCGCAGCAGCGTCGTCTTGCCCGAGCCGTTGATCCCGACGATGCCGATCCGGTCGCCGGGGCCGATGCGCCAGGTCTGGCGGTCGACCAATGTCCGGTCCCCGACGGTCAACGTCGCGTCCTCGAGCTCGACGACCGTGCGTCCGAGGCGGTGCTTGGCCATCGTCACGAGCTCGACGGTGTCCCGCGGGGCGGGCACGTCGGCGATGAGCGCCTCGGCGGCCTCGACGCGGTACTTCGGCTTCGACGTGCGCGCCTGCGGCCCGCGCCGGAGCCACGCGAGCTCCTTGCGGGCGAGGTTCTGCCGGCGCTGCTCGGCGGCGTCCGAGAGCCGGGCACGCTCGGCCCGCGCGAAGATCCAGTCGCCGTAGCCGCCCTCGTACTGCTCGACGTGCCCGTCGACGACCTCCCAGGTGCGCGAGGCGACGGTGTCGAGGAACCAGCGGTCGTGGGTGACGACGACGAGCGCGGTGCGGCGGGCGAGCAGATGCTCGGCGAGCCAGCCGATGCCCTCGACGTCGAGGTGGTTGGTGGGCTCGTCGAGCACCAGGAGGTCGAGGTCCTGCACCAGCGCCGCGCACAGGGCGATCCGCTGGCGCTCGCCTCCCGAGAGCCCGTCGACCGACGCGTCGAGGCCCCGGTCGCCGCCCGGGCGCAGGCCCTCGACGACCGCGCGGCTGCGGGCGTCGGCGGCCCACTCGTGGTCGGGGACCGGGCCTGCCCCAAATCCCGCCTGGCTGAGCACGGCGTCGCGGACCGTCGCCCCGGACAGCTGCGTCTGCTGGCTGACCAGCGCCATCTGCAGCCCGCCGACGGGGCTGCGGCGGCCACCGTCGGGCGTCAGCGTCCCGGCCAGCACCTTCACCAGCGTCGACTTCCCGCCGCCGTTGCGGCCGACGACGCCGATGCGGTCGCCGGTGTCGACGCCGAGGGACACGCCGTCGAGGACGGGCTTCGGTCCCCCGAAGCCGATCGACACCGACTCGAGGTTGACGAGGTTGGGCACGGTTTCCAGTCTCCAGGGGCGCGAACGGGGAGTTCGTGCGCATAGAAGCAGCGAACAGCTCGTTCGCTGCAAAGAGCGGGGCAGGGCAGGGCGGGCGAGGTCAGGCGTAGGCGCCGGGGCCGGGGTCGAAGCTGGGTGGGGGGCGGCCGGCGGGGCCGGCGGGGCCGCCGTCGGAGACACGGGCGCCCGGCACGGGGCCGTGGGCGACGCGGACCGTGCGGCACACGCCGACGCCGGCGAGCTCCGCGGCCACGCGGACCGCGGAGTCCTGGCCGGCGCAGAGGAACACGCACGTGGGCCCGGAGCCCGAGACAACGCCCGCGAGCGCGCCGGCGTCGACCCCGGCGCGCAGGGTGCGACGCAGGCCGGGGTCGAGGCTCACGGCCGCGGCCTGCAGGTCGTTGCCGAGCAGCAGCGCCAGCGAGCGTGCCTCCCCCGACGCCAGCGCCTCGAGGACGGGCTCGACGTCCCCGACGCGCCGGGGCGCCTCGGGACGGTCGCGCAGGCGGTCGAGCTCGGCGAAGACGGTGGGGGTGGACAGGCCGTGGTCGGCGACCGCGACCACCCAGTGGAACGTGTGGCGCGAGAGCACCGGGACGAGCCGCTCGCCGCGCCCGGTGCCGAGCGCGGTGCCGCCGTGCAGGGCGAAGGCGACGTCGGAGCCGACCTCGGCCGCGACCTCCATGAGGTCGTCACGCCCCAGGTCGAGCCGCCAGAGCGAGGAGGTCGCCAGCAGCGCACCCGCGGCGTCGGCGCTGCCGCCCGCCATCCCGCCCGCGACCGGGATCGCCTTGCGCAGACCGATGCGGACGTCGGGGGTGCGGTCGACACGCCGGGCGAGCGCCTCCACCGCGCGCCAGGCCAGGTTGGTGGTGCCGGCGGGCACCTCGGAGGCGTCGACCCCGTCGATCGGGGAGACCGCCACGCCGGGCTCGACGGCACCGGGGACCGCAGCGGTCACCGACACCTCGTCGGTGATGCTCAGGGCCTGGAAGACGGTGACGAGGTCGTGATAGCCGTCGGGTCGGAGATCGCCCACGGCCAGGTGCAGGTTGATCTTGGCCGGGACGCGGACGGTGACCGGCGGTCCGACGGCGGAGAGCACCTGTCCAGGGTACGGACCGCGCGCGACCGGCCTCAGGGAGTCGGGGCGTGCCGGCCTGCGCGGGCGATCGCGGTGAACGCGGCCACGTCCAGCGCCTCCCCGCGCGCGCCCGGATCGACCCCGGCGGCCCGCAGCACCGCCTCCGCGGCCGATGCCGAGCCCGCCCATCCGGCGAGGGCGGCCCGCAGCGACTTCCGGCGCTGGGCGAAGGCCGCGTCGATCACGGCGAAGACGTCCTCACGGTCGGCACCGCCCGCGTCGGCCCCGTCCTGCCGGTCGTGGCGGACGAACCCGACGAGGCCCGAGTCGACACCGGGGACCGGCCAGAACACCGCGCGCGGCACCGGGCCCGCCCGCCGCGCGTCGGCGTACCAGGCGAGCTTGACCGACGGGGCGCCGTAGGCGCGCTCGCCGGGCCGGGCCGCGAGCCGCTCGGCGACCTCGGACTGCACCATGACGAGCCCGCGGCGCAATCCCGGGAGGGCCGCCAGCAGGTTCAGCACCACGGGCACGGCGACGTTGTAGGGGAGGTTCGCCACCAGGACGTCGGGGGCGAGCGGCAGGTCGCCCGGCCCGATGCGCAGGGCGTCCGCGGTGACGACCCGCAGGTCCCGGCCGGGGGCCCGCTCGGCGGCCGTCGCCGGCAGCCGGTCGGCGAGCACCGGGTCGATCTCGACGGCCACCACGGCCCGCGCGGCCCCGAGCAGCGGGAGGGTCAGCGAGCCGAGGCCCGGGCCGACCTCGAGCACGACGTCGTCGGCCCCGATCTCGGCGAGACGGACGATGCGGCGCACCGTGTTGGCGTCGTGGACGAAGTTCTGACCCAGGCGCTTGGTGGGTCGCAGGTCGAGCTCCGCGGCGAGAGCCCGGACGTCACCCGCCCCGAGCAGGCGCGCCGGACTCGTCACACGGTCATTCTCGCCCAGGGGGCGCGACCGCCTACTTGCGGCCGCAGACCGGCCAGGCGCCGTAGCCGCCGCGGTCCTCGCGGACGCGCTCGGCGACCGCGATCTGCTCCTCGCGGGAGGCCTGGTGCGGCAGCGGGGCGAACTCGTCGCCGTCGTAGGCCCGCCAGGTCGAGCGGTCGAACTGCAGGCCGCCGTAGTAGCCGTTGCCGGTGTTGATCGACCAGTCGCCGGTGGCCTCGCAGCGGGCGATTCGGTCCCACTTGGCGCCGTTGCTGACCGCGGGGGCCGAGGACTTCGGCTTGGTGCCGCGGACCATGACGCCGCCGACGGCCTGGCGGGTCACGCGGGACTCGCCGACCTGCGTGCGGCCCGTCTCGGCGCCGTTGGTGGCGTTGACCGTCCAGGTGACGACCTCTTCGCCCGCGGTCCCGGCCTGCTGGACGCGGGTCTTGCCCTCTTCGAGGTCCGGGTCGTCGACCGTGCGCATCGGCGGCGCGACGGGACGGGTCTCGGTGACCTGGTTGACCGTGTTGCGGGTGACGGTGATCGTCGATCCGCCGGCCAGGGCGTCGCCGCCGGCGACCGTGTCGGTCGGGCTGAGCGCCAGGCCGTTCTGCGCGAGCAGCTCGGGGGCGTTCAGCGCGGTCGTCGAGACCTGGCGGGGCGCGGCGCCGCCGTCGATGAGCGTGACGGTCTTGGGGACCCGCACGTCGAGGTTCATCCCGTTGACCGGGATGGCGGCGTTCATCGGCGCCGAGGCGACGATGCTGTTGGTCGGGAGGCCGAGCTGCGCGAGCGCGTCGGCCACCGTGCGGGCCGTCGTCGTGATCGTCTGCGGGCGGCCGTCGACCATCAGCGCGACGTCGCGCGAGCGGTTGATGACGAGGTGGTCGCCGTCGTGGACGTCGGCGTTCGGGCCGGGGGCGAGCTGGTCGGCCGGGCCGAGCTCGATGTCGCCGCTCTCCAGCGCGCCGGAGACGTCGCCGGAGAAGGTGTGCACGACCTGGTCGACGCCGTCGACCGTGACCGTGACCTCCTTGTCCAGCGCCACCGCGGTGCTGCCACCGGCGGCGACGGCCAGCAGGGCCACCGCCACGCCACCCTTGACCGCGTTCGAGCGGCGCTTGGTGTCGGTGGTCAGGCGCTCGGGGTCGTCGAACGAGGTCAGTCCGGCGGGAGCCGCGCCGTGGAGCGTGCCGTCGGTGTCCTGCGCGCCGGTGAACGACTCGAGGTCGTTCCAGTCGTCGAGGTCGTCCAGGGCGATCGCGCCGTCGGCGGCCGTCGCGTCACCGGTGGTGGCGATCGGCAGCGGGCCGGTGATGTCGTCGAACCAGCCCGGGGTCTCGCCGGCGGGCGCGTAGTGCCCTGCGTAGCCGTTGTGCTCCGTGTACCCGGTGTCGTAGCCGAACTCGTGGGCGGCGTCGTAGCCGTAGTCCGAGGCGTACTCGGTGGCGTAACCGTCCGCGTAGCCCTGGTCGGCGCCGGCGTACCCGTACCGGCCGCCGTGACCGTCGGAGACGATCGGCAGGCCGGCGGTGTCGTCGCCGTTGCCGGCGTACGAGCCCGCGCGTCCGCGGGCGGTCGCGGTGTCGGCGCTCATCGGGCGTCGACCGCCACGACGAGGGAGGAGGACTTCAGGGCCAGCAGGGAGCGCACAGACACGGGGGAGTCCACATCGTTCGTACTTCCGGGCAGGAACCGCGCCCTGGGGAGTGCGTCACGACCTCGTGACGTCCTCCCTGTGGTGGGGACCTGGGGAAGTCCTCATCACGCGGGCCTCGGGGGTGGTTCCATCCCGGCGAGTCACAGCACGGTAACGAGCTGGGTGTCGCCACCATCAAGCCGACACGACCGTGTTGCGCCGAACGGCGTCCCGGCGACGACGAGCGTGCCTACTCTGCGCTCTCTCGTGCGACGGAGAGTGAAGGTTGAGGCTGTTCGGCCAACCGGAAGGCCCGCCGGGCGTTGTCTGCGCTGATCTGGGCCAACCGCTCCGCGGGCTCATCACGGAGCTCCGCGAGGTCTCGCACCGTGTGGGGGACGACGTAGGGCTCGTTCGGCCGACCGCGGTACGGATGCGGAGTCAGGAACGGGGCATCGGTCTCGACGAGCACGAGCTCGGCGGGCAGCCGGAGCGCCGCTCGTCGCAGCTCGGCGGCGTTGGCGTTCCGGAAGGTCACGGTGCCCGACAGCGACGCGTACCAGCCCTCTTCCGCACAGCGGTCGGCGAGCGCGACGTCGCCGGAGAAGCAGTGGAACACCGTGGTCGGCGGCGCGCCCTCGGCGGCGAGGACGTCGAGGATCGCGTCGTGGGCGTCGCGGTCGTGGATCACCAGCGGCAGGCCCGTGCGCTTCGCGAGGTCGATGTGCCACGCGAACGCCTCGCGCTGGACGTCCAGCGGTGCGCAGTCCTCGCGCCGCGTGGTCCAGTAGTCGTCGAGCCCCGACTCCCCCACCGCGACGACGCGGGGCTGCGCGGTCAGGTCCTCGATCGCGGCCCTGGCGTCGTCGGTGAGGTCGTCCGACCGCGTCGGGTGCAGGCCGACCGCCGCGAACACCCGCGGGTCGCTGTCGGCCGCCCACGCCGCCCAGCGCGCGGAGGCGAGGTCGTCGGCCGTCGTGACCATCGCCGTGACGCCTGCGCTCGTGGCGCGGTCGAGGACCTGCGCGAGGACCTCGGGATCCCGGTGCCCAGAGATCCTGGCCAAGCAGGCGTCGAGGTGGGTGTGGGCGTCCACCACGCCGACGTCCCCGAGGGGCTCGGGAATCGGCGGCGGGACATTGCGATCGGACTTCCCGCTACCCATCGGTCGCGATGGGCGCCCAGGACGGCCCGGTCTCGCCCAGAGACGGGTCGAGCTTGGCGAACAACGGCGTCGGGCGCTGCAGGGGCCGGCCCACGGGGATCGGCGTCGACGCCCAGCGCGCCTGCTCGGAGGCGTAGTCGCCGGTGAGCACCGAGTGGCTGGTGCCGAGCTCGCCGGAGAGGCCCGCGTCCTCGCGGTGCGGCTGCTCGGCCCACACGCCGGTCCCCCCGAGCGCCTCGTGCACCTTCTGCGCGGCGTGCGGCAGGAACGGCGTGAGCAGGGTGTTCGCGTCCTGCACGACCTGCAGGGCGGTGTGCAGGATCGTGTCGCGGCGCGTCGGGTCGTCCTTGCGCTTCCAGGGCTCCTGGTGCGACAGGTAGGCGTTCGCCTCGCCGACGATCCGCATCGCCTCGGAGATCGCCTGCTTGAACCGGGACCGCGCGAGGTGGGCGCCGACGGTGTCGAACGCGGCCCGCGACTGCGCGAGCAGGGCCTCGTCGGCCGGGTCCGGCGACGTCGGCTCCGGGATCGCGCCGACGTTCTTGAACGCCAGTGAGATCGAGCGGTTGACGAGGTTGCCCCACTCGTTGGCCAGCTCGAAGTTGGTGCGCCGGACGAACTCGTCCCAGGTGAAGTCGCTGTCCTGGTTCTCCGGGCCGGCGACCGCGATGAAGTAGCGCAGCGCGTCGGGCCCGAACTCGCGCAGGAAGTCCCCGACGTAGATGACGGTGCCGCGGCTGGTGGAGAACTTCGAGCCGCTCATCGTCAGGAACTCGGAGCTGACGACCTCGGTGGGCAGGTTGAGCCGGCCGAACGGCCCGACCTCGCCGCCGCGGTCACCCTCGCCGTTGTGCCCGAGCAGGATCGCGGGCCACATCACCGAGTGGAAGGTGATGTTGTCCTTGCCCATGAAGTAGAAGGACTGCGCGTCCGGGTCGCACCACCACTGCTTCCACGCGTCCGGGTCGCCGGTGCGCTGCGCCCACTCCACCGACGCCGACAGGTAGCCGATCACGGCGTCGAACCAGACGTAGAACCGCTTCATCGGCTGGTCGTGCCAGCCGTCCAGCGGGATGCGCACGCCCCAGTCGAGGTCGCGGCTGATCGCGCGGGGCTTGAGGTCGTCGGCCAGGCGCTTGCTGAAGTTCAGGACGTTCGGCCGCCAGTGCGTCCGGGTCTCGAGCCACGACCCGAGCGACTGCGAGAACGCCGGGAGGTCGAACAGCAGGTGCTCGGTCTCGACGAACTGCGGGGTCTCGCCGTTGATCCGGCTGCGCGGGGTGATCAGGTCGGCGGGGTCGAGCTGGTTGCCGCAGTTGTCGCACTGGTCGCCGCGCGCGCTGGGGTAGCCACAGATCGGGCACGTGCCCTCGATGTAGCGGTCGGGCAGCGTGCGGCCCGTCGACGGGCTGATCGCGCCGAGGGCCTTCTCGGTGCGGACGTAGCCGTTCTTCCACAGCGCGCTGAAGAGGTCCTGCGTGACGCGGTGGTGGTTGTCGGTGCTCGTGCGCGTGAACAGGTCGTACGTGAGGCCGAGCCCGACGAGATCGTCCTGGATCACCCGCGAGTACTTGTCGACGAGCTCGCGGGGCGTCGAGCCCTCGGCGTCGGCCTGCACCTGGATCGGCGTGCCGTGCTCGTCGGTGCCCGACACCATGAGCACCCGGTTGCCGACCATCCGCTGGTAGCGCGAGAAGACGTCGGAGGGCACACCGAACCCGGACACGTGGCCGATGTGCCGCGGGCCGTTGGCGTAGGGCCACGCCACGGCGGTCAGCACGGGAACGTTCATGGCGTTCATTGTCCGCGCTCCCGCCACCGGCTCCACCGTCGGCTAGGGCATCGCCCCGAACTGCCGGTCCCCGGCGTCCCCGAGGCCCGGGACGATGTAGCCGTGCTCGTTGAGCCGCTCGTCGACGGCGGCCGCGACGACCCCCACCCCCGGGTGCGCCTGCGCGAGGCTCGCGATGCCTTCGGGGGCGGCCACCAGGCACACCGCGGTGACGTCGTCGGCCCCGTGCTCGACGAGCAGGTCGATGGTGCCGGCCATCGACCCGCCGGTGGCGAGCATCGGGTCGAGCACGAGCACCGGGCGCCCGGCGAGGCTCCCCGGCAGCGACGCCAGGTAGGTCGTCGGCTGCAGGGTCACCTCGTCGCGCGCCATGCCGACGAAGCCCATGATCGCGCCGGGCACCTGGGCGTGGGCGGCCTCGGCCATCCCCAGCCCGGCGCGCAGGACCGGGACCAGCACCGTCGGCGTCGCGAGCTCGGCGCCCGTCGTCGTGGTCACCGGCGTCCGGATCTCCACGGGCCGCGTCGGGGCGTGGCGCATCGCCTCGTAGACGACCATCGCGGTCAGCTCCCGCACCGCGGCGCGGAAGGACGCCCGGTCGGTGGTCTCGTCGCGCAGGGTCGTCAGCCGGACGTCGACGAGGGGGTGGCGCACGATCCGCGGCTCGGGCATGGGCGCGAAGGCTAGTGCGGGAGGCCTCGCGCGAACGCGCCGACGACACGACCGAGCTCGGCCCCGGCGTCCTCCTGCAGGAAGTGCCCGGCGTTCGTGATCGTCGGGTGCTCACGTCCGGCGGCGCCGGGCACGTGACCCCGGAGCACCGGGCCCATCGCCGCGGTGATCGGGTCGGAGTCGGCGAAGGCGACGAGGAACGGCTTCTCGTAGCGGCCCAGCGCCTCCCAGGCGGCGCGGTTGCGCTCGGTCTCCGGGTCGTCCGGGCGGGTCGGCACGAGCAGCGGCATCGCCCGCGGTCCCGCCTTGAACGTCTCGTCGGGGAACGGGGCGTCGTACGCGGCGCGGTCGGCGTCGGCGAGCCCACGCGCGCAGCCGGACGCGACGAGGCGGCCGACGTCGAGGACCTGAGCCTTCTCGACGGCCGTGCGGAACTGCCACCAGACGCCCGGCATGTCGGTGTCGCCGGTCGGCAGGCCGGTGTTCGAGGCGACGACGCCCGCGTAGCGCTCGGGCTCGGCGGCGACGAGGCGCAGCCCGATCAGCCCACCCCAGTCCTGGCCGAGCAGCACGACGTCGCGCAGGTCGAGCGCCGCGACGGCCTCGGTCGTCCAGGCGACGTGGCGGGCGTAGCTGTGGTCGGCGATCGCCGCCGGCTTGTCCGACCGTCCGAAACCGACCATGTCGACCGCCACCGCCCGCAGACCGGCCTCGACGACGGCGTCGACGACGTCCCGGTAGAGGTACGACCAGGTCGGTTCGCCGTGGAGCATCAGCACCGCCGGGGCGTCGTCCGGACCCGCCTCGTAGGTGGCGACGCGGATCGCCGGCCCGCCGTCGGGGTCCGTCACCTCGACCCACCGCGGGGCGAGCGGGAAGCGCGCCAGGTCGTCGAAACGATCGTCCGGGGTCCGCAGGAGGTCCATGCGTCCAGCGTGTCAGCCGACCGGGGGAACCGCGCCGGTACGGGCAGGTCACCGGCGTCGTCATAGGGTGCGCGCGCACCCCTTCTCCACGGCTCGCGGAGGCCCGCCCGGTATGGCGCAGGACATCATCCCGATCACGCTGGCGCTCACCGCCGGCGACCTCGTCACGCTGTGGGCCCCGAGGTGGCGCCAGGACGGCGAGGAATGGGAGGCCTTCCTCGGCGACGACGACGCGTTGTTCGCCTTCGCGGACGCCGCCGACCTGGCGGCCTGGGTCGCGGCGGCGGAGTCCTCCGGCCTGGAGCACGACCTCTCCGACCACCCCGCCTGGCCGGTGGTCGTCAAGCTCTCGGTCGACGAGCTGACCCCGGAGGACGTGCAGCGCTACGACGTCGTCGGCGTCCCGGAGCTCGTCGCCGAGGACCCCGACACCTGGACCCTGGACGACCTCGCCGAGGTCGCGGCCATGTGCCGCTCGCTCGCCGACGTCTGCGACCTGGCGGTCGTGCACGAGGTCCTCGACGCGACGCCCGCCTTCGCGGCCCTCACCGCCGGCCCGGCGGCGTTCGGAGGGCGCGACGGCGCGGCGCTCTGGGCCGAGCTCGCCGAGGTGGTCGACGAGCGCTGGGACGAGGTCGTCGACGCGCTCGACGCGATGATCTCGAGCCCCGAGGTCGACGAGGAGCTGGCCGCCCGCCTCCGCGCGACCGCCACGCCGCCGGCCCCGGCGGGCGACCGGGACGCCGACCCCGAGGGCGAGCCCGCCGCTCCGTCCGAGGACGCGCAGAACGACCCCGAGGACCCGGGCGCCGTCGTCTCCGACCCGCAGGACTCCGCCACGTCCGGGCCCCTGGCCGACGCGCCGGAGGAGCTCCGCGAGGACACCGCGGGCGAGTCCTTGCGCACCGACTTCGTCGACGAGGCCGAGGAGCCCGCGCCGGGCTTCTGGGAGGAGGTCGGCATCGACCCGATCGCGATCATCACCCCGGACGGCGAGGTGATCACTCTGCGGTGCTATCTCGACGACGAGCCCGTCTTCCTCGGCAGCGATCGGCAGATCGACGTGTTCTCCTCGGCGCGCGCACTGCGCACCTGGATCGCCGGGGAGGGCTCCGAGGGCCACGACCTCGCCGAGGTCTCGACCTGGGAGGAGGTCGTGTCCGCCGCGACCGGCGGCGACCTCGAGATCGAGATCGCGCCGGAGAACCGGTACGTGCTCGCCGGCCTGGGCGACGACCTCGGTGAGGGTCCCGACGTCGTCGACGCCGAGCAGCTCGAGCTCGCCGTCGAGCTGATCGTCGACGCCGCGGCGTGGGCCGGGGACACCCGTACCCGCGAGGACCTGGCGCCCTCGGAGAGCCTCGGGTGGCTCGTGTCGTTCGTCGTGCGGCCGGACCCGACGCGCCTGACGCCGTCGCCGCCGTTCGACCGCGAGGCCGCCGCGTGGCGTGCTCTCGAGGACCGTTTCCTGGGACGGCTGCGGCAGCACTGATCGCCAGCGCACGCCTGGTGCCCCTGTGGCGGACACCCGGATGCCGGTCGCTCACCCGGATGGGGTCGCACCCCGGGGGGTGTTTACCCTTCGAGTCCGCCGACCCCGGTCCGGCCCGGGCCAGACCTTCCGAGAGAGCGGGCTCCGCGTGATCGACAACAACCAGACCCAGTCCTTCGACCGCATGCGCAGCATGCTGGTGCGGGCGGCCGAGGTCCGGGACAGCGAACAGCAGCAGATCTTCGACTCGCTCGACGAGATCCACGGCCGGCTGGCGGCGCTGGACGGCCTCGGCGCGATCCGCAAGCGTCTCTCCGACGTGCCCGACCGCACCGAGATGAGCGTGCTGGCCGAGCGTCTCGACGAGACCGTCGCGAAGATCGACGCCCAGGAGTCCTCGGTCTCGTCGCTCGCGCGTCTGGTCGAGGGTCTGGTGGACCGCGTGGCCGAGCGCCTCGCGACGCCGTTCGCGCAGATCGACGGACGCCTCGACGGCGTCAGCGGCCGCTTCGAGGGTGTCGCGGGCCGGATGGACGGCCTCGAGGACCGCATCTCCGGGCTGCACAAGCGCCTCGACGACCTCGACAACAAGCTCGACCGCCACGAGATGCGCCTCGACGGGCTCCCCTCGGCGGTCACCGGCCCGATGCGTGAGCGCGTCGACGCCGTCGACTCGGGCCTGCGCGACCGCCTCGACGACCTCGCCCGCGGGGTCTCGGAGGAGATCACCGGCACCCGCGAGGCCGCGCGCACCGACGCCACGACCACGCGGAACGAGACCACCACGCAGGTCGGCGAGCTGGCCGGGCGTCTCGAGAACCTGACGCAGCGCCTCGACCAGGTCGGCACGCGCCTCGACACCGTCGAGTCCGGGCTCGGCGACCGCGTCGGCGCGCTGTCGACGTCGGTGGAGAACGGCCTGGACCGCCTCGACGGCACCCTGGTCAACCGCCCCGACCACGAGGCCGTCGTCGCCCTGGTCCGCCAGGCCAACGAGGAGTCCGAGCGCCGCAACGCCGGCCACCTGGACGAGGCGATGGCGACGTTCGCCGAGATCATCCTCGGCCCCGGCGGCGGCTCCTCGGGCTCGATGCCCGCGCCGCGCCCGACCACGCGCCGCGGCTCGCGCAAGCCCTCGATCCGCGAGGGCCAGAACAACGGCTCCGAGCTCCCGACCGAGAACTCCAACGCCGAGAACTGATGGTCAGGCAGTCCCCACGGTCGATGGTGATCTCCCGGGTGACCGTCCGGGCTCGTTGTCGCCCGCGATGAGCACCCGACGGATGCTCGCGACGGTCACGGCGGCCGTCGCGATCGGGCTGACCGCACTGCCCGGGGCCGCGATGGCCGCCCCGGCGCTCCCGGCCGACGCGTCCTGCGAGTTCGGCACCGCGCCCGGACCCCCGGTCGACGAGTCGGAGGCGCCGCAGCCAGGCCAGGCCGAGCCGAGGCCGCTGCCGATCCCCGAGCCGCCCGTCGGCGGACCGGCGATGGGCACCTGCGGTGACGTCGTCCCTGAGGGCGCCCCGGCGGCGCCCCCGGTCGGTGTCGTCTCCTACGTCCTCGCCGACCTCGAGTCGGGCGAGGTGCTCGCCGCCCGCAACCCGCACGCGCGGCTGCGCCCGGCGTCGCTGATGAAGACGCTCACCGGGCTGCTCGTGGCGCGGCGCCTCCCCCTCGACGAGACGATCACCGGGACCCAGGAGGACGCCGACCAGGAGGGCACGCGCGTCGGGATCGGCGCGGGCGGGCAGTACACGATCCGCCAGGTCTTCGATTCGATGATGATGGCGTCGGGCAACGACGCCGCCCACGCGCTGGCCGTGCGCCTCACCGGCAGCGTCCCCGCGACGGTCGACCTCATGAACACCACCGCCCGCCGGCTGGGCGCGCTGGACACCCGCGCGGCGACACCGTCCGGGCTCGACGGGCCGGGCATGCAGACCTCGGCCTACGACCTCGCCTCGATCTTCCGCGTCGCGATGCGCGAGGAGCCGTTCGCGCAGGCGGTGGCCACGCGCGAGATCCCGTTCCCCGGTTTCGGCGCGAGCCCGCCCTTCGTCGTCGCCAACGACAACAAGCTGCTGACCAGCGGCTACGAGGGCTACATCGGCGGGAAGACCGGCTTCACCGACGACGCCCGGCACACCTTCATCGGGGCGGCGGAGCGCAACGGCCGGCGGCTCGTCGTCGTGCTCATGCGCGGCGAGCAGCGTCCGGTGCCGATGTACGAGCAGGCGAGCGCGCTGCTCGACCACGGCTTCGCCCTCCCCGATCTCCGCGGCGTCGGCACCCTGAGCGACTCGAACCCCGCCGAGCCCGCGGACCCGGAGACCACCAGCACGGCGGACCCCGACGCCGCCGCGCCCGAGTCGGGGGCCACCACCTCCTGGGGCACGCCGCTGCTGCTCCTCGCCGTCATCACCGCCGTCGGCGGGCTCTTCGCCCTGCGCGCCGGGCGCCGCTGAGCGCAGGATCGGCGACATGCCCGAGCCCCTGGGCGAGGCGTTCACGCGCCTCGCGGCCGCCCACCCCGACCGACCGGCGGTCACGGACGACGTCTCGGGCTGGACCTTCGCCCAGCTCGAGGCCCACGCCAACCGCTGGGCCCACGAGCTCGCCGGGCACGGGGTCGCCCCCGGCGACTTCGTCTCGATCGCGCTCCCGAACGTCGCGGAGCACTACGCGCTGACGATCGCGGCGTGGAAGCTCGGCGCGGTCCCGCAGCCGGTGTCGCACCGGCTCACGCCGGGCGAGCTCGGCGCCGTGCTCGACGTCGTGCGCCCGCCCGTGGTGGTCGGGCTCACGCCCGGCACCGACTCCCATGTCGCGCCGGCGGGCACCACCGTGCTCCCGCTCGGGCACGTGCCCACCGGGCCCGACACCCCGCCCCCGCCCGCCCCGGCCCCGCCGGCCTGGAAGGCGCCGACGTCGGGTGGCTCCACCGGGCGCCCGAAGGTCATCGTCGCCGGCGAGGCGGGGACCACCGAGGCGGCGATCGCCCGCCGCGCGCCGATCTACCGCATCGCGCCCGACGGGACGTTCCTGTGCACGGCGCCGCTGTTCCACAACGCGCCGTACCTGTTCTCGCTGCTCGGGCTCATGACCGGCAACCACATCGTGCTGATGGGGCGCTTCGACGCCGCCCGGGCCGTGGCGCTGGCCGCGGAGCACGCCGCGACGTGGATCTACGCGGTGCCCACGATGATGGGGCGGATGGTCCGGCTGCCCGACCTCCCCGAGCTGCCGGCGCTGCGCACCCTGTTCCACATCGGCGCGCCCTGCCCGCCCGCGGTGAAGCGGGCGGTCATCGACTGGCTCGGTGCCGACCGGGTGCTCGAGGGCTACGCCGCCACCGAGGCCCAGGCCCGCACGACGATCACCGGCCCGGAGTGGCTGGAGCACCCCGGCTCGGTGGGCCGCGTGACCGGTGGCGAGATCGAGGCGCGCCACCCCGACGACGGGCGGCCGTGCGCGGTGGGCGAGGTCGGCGAGCTGTGGCTGCGCCCCGAGCCGGGACGCACCACCTACCGCTACCTCGGCGCCGAACCCCGCACCCGCCCGGGCGGGTGGGAGTCGCTCGGCGACATGGGCTCGTTCGACGCCGACGGCTACCTCTACCTCGCCGACCGGGCGAGCGACATGATCGTCGTCGGCGGGCAGAACGTGTACCCCGCGGAGGTCGAGGCGGCGATCCTCTCCCACCCCGCGGTGATCTCGGCCGTCGTCGTCCCGGCGCCCGACGACGACCTGGGCTCCGTGGCGCACGCCGTCGTCCAGACCGACGGCTCGGCCGACGACGTCACCGACGCCGACCTGGACGCCCACGTCGCCGCGCGGCTGTCCCCGGCCAAGCGGCCACGGATGTGGCGTCGCTCGGAGGGACCGCTGCGCGACGACGCGGGCAAGGTCCGGCGCTCGGCGTTCCGCTGAGCTCTCAGGAGACCTCAGCTGTACCGCAGCGTCCCGTCGTCGAGGTCGGCGGCGGGCAGGGTGTGGCGCTCCTCGGCGTACTCGTGCATGTGCGTCCACGGCGCGCGGTCGCCCTGCTTGAACATCTTGTGCTGGCTGCGCATGACGTAGCCGGAGTTGAAGTTCTCCGGGTCCGACCACGGCCGGATCTCCATGTCGGCGTCCTCGGGCCGCAGCTCGGGCGTCACCTGCCCGGCCCCCTTGGCCTCCATGTGGGCCATCAGGCGGCACACGAGGTCCGAGACGAGGTCGGCGCGCAGCGTCCAGCTGTGCCGGAAGTAGCCGAAGACGTAGGCCATGTTCGGGAGACCCGAGATCATGATCCCGCGCCAGGTGATCTGCTGCGACACGTCGACGGCGTCGCCGTCCACGCTGAACGGGATGTCGCCGAGGGCCGCGAGGTTGAACCCGGTGGCGCTGACGACGACGTCAGCCTCGAGCTCCTCACCCGACGAGGTCCGGATGCCGGTCTCGGTGAAGGTGTCGATGGTGTCGGTGACCACCGAGGCCCGTCCCTCGCTGATGGCGGTGAAGATGTCGCCGTCGGGCACCACCGCGATCCGCTGCTGCCACGGGCGGTAGCCCGGGTTGAAGTGCTTCTCGACGTCGTAGCCCTCGGGCAGGAGCGGGCGCATCTCGCCCAGCAGGAACTGACGCGCCTCCTCCGGGGTCTCCATGCACATGCGGGTCAGCTCGTTGAACTGCTCGATGTAGGCCCGCCGCAGGATCTCGTGCGTCCAGTCCTCGGGGATGTCGAGCGCCCGGAGCTGGATCGCGAGCTCGTGGGTCTTCGGCACCGCGGCGACGAAGGTCGGCGTGCGCTGCAGCATCGTCACGTGCGCGGCCTTCTGGGCCATCGCCGGGACGACCGTCGCCGCCGTCGCACCGCTGCCGATGACGACGACGCGCTTGCCCTCCCAGTCCAGGTCGTCCGGCCACGTCTGGGGGTGGACGATGACGCCGCGGAACGTCTCCTGGCCCGGCCACTCGGGGCGGTGGGGGTCCTGGTGGTTGTAGTAGCCCTGGCACATCCACAGGAACCCGCAGGTCATCTGCAGCGTCTCGCCGGTGTCCTCGCGGTGCACGTCGAGGGTCCAGCGGTTCTCGGACGACGACCAGGACGCCGCTCTCACCTCGTGGCGGTAGCGGATCGCCGCTTTGAGGTCGTCCTCCTCGATGACCTCGTCGAGGTAGTTGGTGATCTCCTCGGAGGTGGCGATCGAGGGGCCGCGCCACGGCTTGTGGCCGTAGCCGTAGGTGAACAGGTCCGAGTCCGAGCGGGCGCCCGGGAAGCGGTGGGTCCACCACGTCCCGCCGCGTCCGGGCATCTTCTCGAGGATCGCGAAGGACTTGTCGGGGAAGCGTTCGCGCAGGTGGTGGCCGGCGTCGATGCCGGAGACGCCGGCGCCGATCACGAGGACGTCGACGTGCTCGACGCCGGTGGTCCCCCCGGCGTCGCCCGCGGGGCGGGTCTCGGTGACGGTCATGTGGGTCCTCCTTCGGGTCGGGGGCTGCTCAGGCGGAGACGGTCGGGCTCAGGGCGGACCGCATCACGGCGACGGCCTCGTCGATCACCACGGCGCCGGACGGCGTCGCGCCGAGCGTCCAGAGGAAGCCGTGGATCATGCCGTCGAAGCGCTTCGCGGTGACGGAGTTGCCGGCCGCCTCGAGCTTGCGGGCGTAGGCCTCGCCCTCGTCGCGCAGCGGGTCGAACTCGGCGGTGGCGACGTACGCCGGGGGCAGCCCGGAGAGGTCGGCCGCGCGCAGCGGGAAGGTGTAGGGGTCGTCGGCCGGGTCGGTGGCACCGAGGTAGTGCGCCCAGAACCACTGCATCGTGGCGCGTCCGAGCAGGTAGCCCTCGCCGTTGTCGTTGATCGAGGGGCTGGTCCAGTCGAAGTCGACGACCGGGTAGAACAGCAGCTGGCACGCGATCGCCGGGCCGCCCCGGTCGCGGGCGGCGAGGCTCACCGCGGCGGCGAGGTGGCCGCCGGCCGAGTCGCCACCGACCGCGAGGCGCGACGCGTCCACGCCGAGCTCCTCGGCGTGCTCGGCGACCCACGCGGTGGCCGCGTAGCAGTCGTCGAACGCCGCGGGCTGCACGTGCTCGGGCGCGAGCCGGTAGTCGATCGACACCACGGTGACGTCGGCGGCGTTGGCGATCGACCGGCACGGCCGGTCCACGGTCTCGATGTCCCCGATGACCCAGCCGCCGCCGTGGAAGTAGACGAGCACGCCCCCGGAGCCGCCGCCGTGAGGCGTGTAGATCCGCGCGGGGATGTCCCCGGCGGGCCCCGGGATCGCCCGGTTCGACACGGTGCCGACCTCCTCGGGCGGCGGCTGCAGGTCGAGGAACGCGCCGGCGGCCTGACGTGCCTGCGGCACGGTCATGCACTCGATGGGCGGCATGCCTGCGGCCACCAGCGCGTCGAGCAGGGCCTGGGCCTCGGGGTGGAGGGGCACGGAGTCTCCCGGTGGGTCGAGCGAACAGGTCCTACCGAGCGTGACCCGGGCCACACGGACGGCGCTTGTGCGGCGGGGACGAAACCGTCCGCGGCCGTTGTCCCCGTCCCGTCTCCCGTCCACTGGTCCGGCCGAGTGCTGGTCGCGGTCCCCGACCGGCGGTTACGGTCCGAGGACGGCCGCCGTGGGCCGACGAGCGCACTCGGGTGGTGGTGCAGGGTGGTGACGATCGAGCCGTCGCCCATCCCGGAGGACGCGGTCACCACCGTCGCCGAGGTCGCCGACGCGCTCGCCCCGCGGCGCACCGAGGTCAGCGTGTCGATCAGCGACGCGCTCGCGACGCGCATCGACGAGCTGCGCGGCGACCCCGCCCTGCGCGACCTGCTCGGCGCCAGCGTCGAGGGGAACGTCGAGACGATCCTGCACGTGCTGCGCCACGACCTGGATCCGCGCGGCGTCGAGCCGCCGGCCGCGGCCGTCGCCTACGCGGAGCGGCTGGCGCAGCGCGGGGTCCCGGTGAACGCGCTGATCCGGGCGTACCGCGTCGGGCAGGCCCACCTCATGGAGTGGGCGTTCGCCGAGGCCGCGCGACGGCTCGGCGCCACGGCCGCGTCACAGCGGATCGTGCTGGTGGTCATGGACTACGTCGACCACGTCACCCAGCACGTCGTGGCGGCGTACGAGGCCGAGCGCGACCGCACGCGCCGCAGCCGGCACGCCCTGCGCGTGGCGCGGGTGCGTGACGTCCTCGCCGGCCGGGCCCCCACCGGGCCCGACGACCGGCTCGCGGTCGAGTCGACGCTGGGCTACCGGTTCTCCGCGGTGCACCTCGGGCTCGTGGTGTGGCTGGAGCCGGAGCCACCCGAGGGCGCGTTCGCCCTCCTCGAGCGCGTCGCGCTGGACCTCGGGACCGCGCTCGAGGCCGCGGGCCGGCCGCTCGTGGTCCCGTGGGACGCCGCCAGCGTGCTGGCCTGGCTGCCGTGCCGCGACGACACCGCCCCGTCGCGCGAGGTCGTCGCCCGCACCGTCGCCCGGCACGGCGACGCGGTGCGCGTGGCGTGCGGGTCGCCCACCCCCGGCCCCGACGGGTTCCGCTCCACCCACGACCAGGCGCGCCGCGCCCGGGACGTGGCGCTCGCTGCCGGCGTCGAGGCGCCCGTCGCGACGCTCTTCGACGAGGTGGGCGCGGTGGCGCTGCTGTGCGCCGACCGCGAGGGCGCCCGGGCGTGGGTGCGGCGCGTGCTCGGCGCGCTCGCCGACCCCGAACCCGCCACCGCCCGTCTGCGCGAGACCCTGCAGATCTTCCTCGCCACCGGCGGCAGCCTCGCCACCACGGCGCGGCGGCTCCAGGTCCACCGCAACACCGTCAAGTACCGGGTCGGCCGCGCCTACGAGGTCCGGGGGCGGCCCCTCGGCGGCTTCGACCACGACCGCCTCGACGTCGAGCTCGCGCTGCGCGCCTGCGTGTGGCTGGGCCCGCCCGCGGCCCCGGCCGACTGATCCTCGCGACCGACTAGCCCTCGCGGTCGCGCCTGCTCCGGCCCAGCCCGAGGCCGAGCACGCCGAGCAGCGCGCCCGCGCCGAGCAGGCCCGCGGTGGCGCGGGGGCCGGGCGTGCGTCCGACGGTGATGGCCGGCCGGACGATCACCGGCGCGGGCTCCGGCAGCTCCTCCCGCTCGTTCTCCTTGAGCGTGGCCGCCCAGGCGGTGACGAAGAGGATGAAGCGCGAGACGAAGTTGGCGAACACCAGCAGACCGATGATGGGGCCGAACGCGGCGCCGGCGGGCGAGTTGGTGACGCTCGAGATGTAGACGGTCATGATCTGCTGGAGGATCACGAACCCGACCGCGGCGAACAGGGCGGCGCGGACGGCCGAGCGCAGCGTCACCGGCTCGCGGGGCAGCCGGGCGATGACCCAGAGGAACACCAGCCAGTTCGCGGCGAGGGTGACGACCAGTCCGGCGAGGAAGAACAGGAACCGCGCCCAGGTCTCGTCGCCGAGGCCCAGGAACTCGAGGATCGTGGACGAGAGCCCGGTGCCGACCCCGGTGATCGCGAACGAGAGCCCGAAGGCGAGCCCGAGCCCGATCATGGCGAGCAGGTCGCTGCCGTAGCGCTTGACGATCGACGGGGGCTCGCCGCGCTGGTCCCACTGCTCGGAGAGGGCCTCGCGCAGGTTGCTCATCCACCCGAGCCCGGAGAACAGGGCACCGAGCAGACCGATGATGCCGACCGCGTTGCGCTGCGCGATGGCCTGGTCGATGACCGAGTTCAGCAGGTCGCCGAGGCCCGGCGGCACCGCGGCCGTGATGGCGTTCTGGATCTCGCTGAGCAGCGCCTGGTTGTTCGCCAGCACGAACGCCGCGGCCGCGAACGCCACCATGAGCAGCGGGACGAGCGCGAGGATCGAGAAGAACGTGATCGCTGCGGCGTAGTGGTCACCGTGCTTCTCGGTGTACCGGGTGGCGGCGCGGATCAGGTGGTCGAGCCAGGGGTACTTCGCGCGCAGCTTCTCCAGCTGCGTCGGCTCGGTCGTCCCCGACGCGTCCGTGTCGGTCGTGCTGGCGGCGCTCGTCATCGCTGCGCGTCGTCCTCTCGCGGTCCCCGACTCCCCGCGGGCCGACCGGCCCGCGCGGGAACCAACTACCCCGCGTCGTTGACCCTCACGCGCCGTTCACGCGCCCTCCGTACGGCACCGGGTCGAACGTCCCGTTGCGCGCGCGGAACGACCGGGCGGTGCCCGGCCAGAGGAGGGTCAGCCGCCCGCTGGTCTCGTCGACGTACCAGCTGGCGCACCCGCCCTGCAGCCAGACCGTGTCCTCGCTCATCGCGTCGATCTCGCGGGTGTAGGCCTCCTCGGCCTCGGCGGTGACCTCCAGGGAGGTCCCGGGCCGGGTCCGCAGGTGGTCGAGCGCGCCGAGGACGTGGTCGATCTGCGTCTCGATCATGTACACGGCCGAGTTGTGGCCGAGGCTCGCGTTCGGCCCGTTGATGACGAACATGTTGGGGAAGCCGTGGACCGCGGTGGAGGCGTGCGCGGTCATCCCGTCGGCCCACCGCTGCGCGAGCAGCCCGTGGCGTCCCTCGATGCGCTGCGCGAACGGCAGCCGCGTCGTCCAGAAGCCGGTGGCGAGGACGAGGGCGTCGACGCGGTGGTGGGCGCCGGACGCCGCGATCGCCGTCGACTTCTCGACGCGGGCGAGCGCGCTGGGCTCCAGCGTGACGTCGTCGCGACGCAGCGCCGGGTAGAGGTCGTCGGAGATGACGATGCGCTTGCACCCGATCTCGTAGCCGGGGGTGAGGCGGACGCGGAGGTCCTCGTCCGGCACCTGGGTGGCGAGGTGGTCGAGGGCGCGGTCGCGGAGCCGGTCGATGTCCGGGCGCACCCGCCGGCGCGCGCCGATCGCCCGCTCGGCCTCGTCGAAGAGCTCCTCGCGCAGCGCGCGCTCCGCGCCCGGGTCGAGGGCGAAGCCGCGCCGCTCCTGCGCGGTGTAGGCGCGGTCGCCGCGCGGCACCACCCACGACGGCGTGCGCTGGAAGACCACGAGCCCGGCGGCCCGCCCGGCCAGCGCCGGCACGATCTGGGCCGCCGAGGCGCCCGTCCCCACGACGCCGACGTGCTTGCCCGCGAGGTCCGCGCCCCCGTCCCAGCGCGCGGAGTGGAACACCGGGCCCGCGAAGTCGGACAGGCCGGGGATCTCGGGGATGCGCGGCTCGGAGAGGCGGCCCGCGGCCACGGCCAGCACCCGCGCGCGGTAGGTGCCCGCCGAGGTCTCGATCCGCCACCGCGTCCCGTCCCACCGCGCGTGCTGCATCTCCGCGCCGAGGCGCAGGTGGGGGTCCAGGCCCTCGTCGCGGGCGCAGTCGCGCAGGTAGTCGTGGATCTCGTCGCCCGGCGCGAAGACGCGGGACCAGTCGGGCTTGGGCCGGAACGAGAACGAGTAGAGGTGCGAGGGGACGTCGCAGGCGACGCCGGGGTAGCGGTTGTCGCGCCAGGTGCCGCCGACGCCGTGGGCGCGCTCGAGGATGACGAAGGACTCCCGGCGCCGGCGGGCGAGCCGGATCCCGAGACCGATCCCCGCGAAGCCCGCGCCGATGATCGCGACGTCGGTATCGGTCGTCGAGCCGGTCACGGGGTGTCTCCCCGCAGCACCGCCACTCGGTCCGCCGGCGGGTCGCCGTAGACGGTGGTGCGCTGGCGTGGCGTCCGCCCCAGGTCGGCGGCGAGCTCCTCGACCTCGGCGAGGGTCAGCGCCCGGCCCGCCTCGGCGCCGGCGGACGGGTCGAGGACGCCGTCGAGCAGCAGCCCACCGACGTCGTCGGCACCCCCGCGCAGGACGGCCTCGGTGAGCCCGGGACCGAACTTGGGCCAGGCGGCCTGCACGTGCGCGATCCGGCCGTGCAGCAGGAGACGCGTCACGGCGTAGAGGGCGCGGGTCTGGCGGGTGGTGTCAGCGTGGGGGCCATACTGAGGTTGAATGTCAGGAAATCCACCAGCCGGCAGAGCTTCCGGCGAGATGGGCATGGCGATCATCTCGGTGAACCCGCCGGTGCGGTCCTGGATCGCCGCCAGGATGCGCAGGTGGGCGACCTGGTCGGCCGGGGTCTCGACGTGGCCGTAGACCATCGTCGCCGTCGACCGCAGGCCCACCTCGTGGGCGGTGGTGATCAGCTCGATCCACCGGGCGGCGGGGATGTCGGTGCCGCCGGTGAGCCGCGCGCGAATGTCGTCGTCGAGGATGCGCGCCGCCGTCCCCGGCACCGACCCGAGCCCGGCGTCGCGCGCGGCCTCGAGGAACTCCCGTGCCGAGAGGCCCAGGCGGGCGGCGCCGTCGGCGACCTCGGCGGGACGGAAGCCGTGGACGTGCAGCGGCGCGCGGCCCGTGATCAGCGCGAGGAGGTCGAGCTGCCCGCGGTCCGGGGCGTCGGGCGGTAGCGGGCCCTGCACGCACACCTCGGTGGCCCCGAGCGCCCAGGCCTCGTCGGCGAGCGCCGCGACGTGATCGGGGTCGCGGACGACCGCGGTGTCGAGGTTGCGGTTGGCGACGAACGTCAGCTGGTCGCCGACCACCTCGCGCCGCACCTCGTCGGCGAGCTCCGCCAGGGCCTCGAGCTCCTCGCCGTCGGCGGCGAGCAGGTCGACGTAGGCCTCGTCGGACAGGCCTGCGGGATCGTTCTCCGCGCGGGCGAGCGCGGAGCGGGCGGGAGCGGTCATCGGGCAGCGGTCATCGGGCAGCGGTCATCGGGCAGCGGTCATCGGGCGGGGGCTGGGCTGGCGCTGGCGGGCGAGCCCGCGCTGGTCGGCCAGGGCGGTCACCGGGTCGACGAGGTCCGGGTGCAACCAGGCGTTCGGGTCGCGCACGTAGCGGGGGTAGATCGTGAGCCGCGGGGCGAGGGTGAACCCGGCCGCGCCGGTGACCTGTCGCAGCGCGTCGAGGCCCGGCCAGGGGCGCTCGGGGTTGACGTGGTCCGGGGTCACCGGCGACACCCCGCCCCAGTCGTCGATGCCGGCGCGCAGCAGCAGGGCCTGGTCCTGGGCCGCGCTGGCGGAGTCGTCCAGGTCGCCGGCGAGGTTCGGCGGCGCCTGCACGCTGACCCCGAGCGGCATGATCATTCTCGCGAGGGCCACCGCAGCGACGAACGCGTCGAACTCGGCGTCGGGCTCCCCGCGCATCGCGGTGTCGGGCTTGGCGCGGAAGTTCTGGACGATCACTTCCTGCACGTGCCCCCCGCGGCGCGCGGACTCCGCGAGCAGCAGCAGCGACTGGGCGCGCTCGGCGCGGTGCTCGCCGATGCCGACGAGGATGCCCGTGGTGAACGGCACCCGCGCGCGGCCGGCGTCGTCGATCACCCGGCGGCGCAGGGCGGGCTCCTTGTCCGGCGAGCCGAAGTGCGCGCCGCCGGGCTGCGACCAGAGCCGCGTCGCGGTGGTCTCGAGCATCATCCCCATCGACGGCGACACCGACCGCAGCCGCTGGAGCTCGAGGAGGTCCATGACGCCGGGGTTGAGGTGCGGCAGCAGCCCGGTCTCCTGGAGGACCGCTTCCGCGCTCTCGTAGACGTGGTCGAGCGTGGAGGTGAGGTTCCGTGCGCCCAGCCAGTCCCGGGCCGCCGCCCAGCGGGCCTCGGGGCGGTCGCCGAGGGTGAACAGCACCTCGGTGCAGCCCTGCTCGGCACCGGCGCGGGCGATCTCGAGGACCTCGTCGCGCTCGAGGTAGGCCGCCGGGAGACGCCCGGGCACCGTGGCGAACGTGCAGTAGTGGCACCGGTCCTGGCACAGGCGCGTCAGCGGGACGAAGACCTTGGGGCTGTAGGTGACGACGCCCGGCCGGCCCTCGCCCGCGAGGTGCTCGTCGCGGCGGGCGGCCGCGGCCGCGAGCAGGACCTCGAGCTCCTCGCCCCGCGCCGCGAGCACGGTCGTGGCGTCGGCGAGGGTCGGGGCGTCCGCCACCAGGCGCTCGAGCGCCGACCGCACCTCGGCGCGCGAGGGCTCCGCCGGCTCGTCCAGCTCGACCAGCGCGGGCGGCGGCACCGCCGGATGTCCGAGATCGGCCACGTCCCGAACCTACGCCGCGACCCGCCCGCACGCCCACGACCGGATGCGGGGCCGTGCAAGCCCTGCGTCCACGCTTGCACTGGGTGCCAGGAAATCCGCGTCGATCACGGGCTGCCCGCCGCGGGGGCGTGGTCCAGGGTGGGCGGGTGGACGCCCGGAGCCGCGCGCTCGGGGTCGCCGTCGCGAGTCTCGTCGGCGGCTTCCCCGCCGCGTTCCTCGTGCTCGAGCTGATGACGCTCCTCGCCGCGGTCGTGGGTCTCGTGGTCTGACGACCCGCTCGTGATCGTGGGGGATTTCCTGACGTTGAACGTCAGCGTGGCCCCCAGGCTGGCATGGTCAGAGAGTCGCCAGGTGGGCGGCCACGGCGGCGTCGAGGCGGGCGGTGTCCCCGGTGGCGAGCAGGTCGAGCAGCGCCCCCCGCAGCACGGCGAGCAGCAGCGCGCGCTGAGCCGGGTCGTCGACGTCCTGGTGCGCAGCGAGCAGGGCGTCCCAGTCGGCGACGGTCCGGGCGGCGAACCCCTCCCACGGCGCGTCCGGGGCGGCACCGACCGAGCGCGTGTAGGCCTCGAGCCACAGGCGCAGCAGGGCGCGGTGCCCGGGCGCCGCCAGCCAGGCCCAGACGCGCGCGCCGACCGTCGCGAGGTCCGGCGGCCCGTCGCGCAGGCCGTCGAGGACGGCGAGCTGATCGGCGCGCGAGCGCTCGAGCAGGGCGGCGATCAGCCCGTCCTTGCTGCCGAAGAGGAACAGCAGCACCCGCGGGCTCGACCCGATCGCCTCGGCCAGGGGGCGCAGCGACATCCCCGCCCACCCGTGCTCGAGCACCCAGGCGTACGCGGCCTCGAGCAGTTCCTGCCGTCGCGCCGACCCCTCGGGCTCGCTCACGGGCGCGTCCGTGCCGGCGCTGCGTCCTCGCTTGCACTCGACACCAGGAAATCCACATCCTCAGTGTGCTTCACTGAAACAGTCGTTTCAGTGAGGAGGTCGACATGGGTGAGGTCACGATCCGGGCGATGGACCGGCCCGGGGACCTGGGATGGGTCCTGATGGCACACGGGGAGCTCTACGCCCGCGAGTACGACTGGGCCACCGAGGCCGTGACGGCGCGGATCGTCGCCGACCACGCGGCGCACGCCCGGCCGGACCGCGACGCCGGATGGATCGCCGAGCTCGACGGCCGGCGCGTCGGCAGCGTCCTGTGCGTCCGCGAGGACGAGCGCACCGCGCGCCTGCGGCTGCTGCTCCTCGACCCCGATGCCCGCGGCCACGGCGCCGGCCGGCGCCTCGTGAGGTGCTGCATCGACTTCGCGCGCGACGCGGGCTACGCGCACCTCGTGCTGTGGACCAACGAGCCGCTCGCCGCCGCCCGGCACCTCTACCTCGACGCCGGCTTCACGCTGACCGGCGAGGAGAGCCACCGCGAGTTCGGCGCCGAGGTGCTCGGCCAGTCCTACGCGCTCGACCTGACCCCCTGATCGCACCCCTCACCTCTTGACCGTACTCACAAGTCCTGTTTTGATATCAAACTAAGAGGTTGTCCAACCCAGGAGATGACGATGAGCACCACGACCACGTCCGCCGTCCCGACCACGACCCGCCCGCGGTCGGCCCGCTGGACGCTCGGCGTGCTCCAGGTCCTCCTGGCCGCCCTGTACCTGTTCTCCGCGTTCGGGAAGATCTCGCTCGACCCGATGGTCGTCGAGGGGTTCGCGATGATGGGGATCGGGCCGGGGCTGACGGTGACGATCGGTGTCATCGAGCTCGCCGCGGCGATCGGACTGCTGATCCCCCGGCTGTCGGGCCTGGCCGCCACCGGGTGCGTCGTCCTCATGACCGGTGCCGTGATCAGCACCCTGGCGACGCTCGGCGGCGCGATGGTCCTCGTCCCCGCCGTCGTGCTGGTCTGCGTCGCGGTCGTGGCGTGGGTGCGGCGTCACGAGACCGTCGCGCTGGTCCGCGAACCCGCGGGCGGCCCTGACCCGCTGACGCGGACGATCCCGGTGGTTCAGGCGTCCGAGGCACCCCGGGATTGCGCGCGCACCGTGTCGTCGTCGGCGACGTCCGCCGTCGCGTCGCCCGGCTCCTCGTCGGGCGCCACGGTGCTCGTCCCCGCGACCGACGTCGGCTTCTCCCCCGGAGACCTCTCCCCCGTGCCCGCGTCCCCGGCACCCTCGTCCTCGCCCGTGCGCCGGTCGATCTGCTCGCCGAAGTAGCGCAGAATCTCCGCGATCACCGCCGCCACCGGCACGGCGAGGAACGCCCCGGCGATGCCGGCGAGGCTCGAGCCCGCCGTCACGGCCAGGATCACCAGCGCCGAGTTGAGCCCGAGGCCGCGGCCCTGGACCAGCGGCTGCAGCAGGTTCCCCTCCACCTGCTGGACGACGAGGATCAGGATCAGCACCCCGAGCGCCGTCGCCGGCCCCTGGATCACGAGCGCGATGAGCACCGCGAGGGCACCCGCCACCAGCGCGCCGATGATCGGGATGAAAGCACCGAAGAACGTCAGCACGGCCAGGGGCAGCGCCAGCGGGACGCCGAAGACCACCAGGCCGATGCCGATGAAGACCGCATCGACGAAGCCGATGAGCGCCTGCGAACGGATGAACCCCCCGAGGCGCAGCCAGCTGCGGGCGCCCATCTCGGCGAGGTGGTCCCCGGACGTCGGCCCCGCCGTGCGTCGCACCCAGGGCAGGAACTTCGGGCCGTCCTTGACGAACAGGAACGCGAGCACCAGCGCGAGCACCGCGTTGATGACGCTGTTGGCCACGGTGGTGAGGCCGGTGAGGACACCGGTGGCGATCTGGCCCGCGCTCTGCTGGAGGCGCTCGACGGCCGCCTGCACGTACCCGCCGATCTGGCTCGCGCCGAGGTTGAACGGCGGCCCCTGCAGCCAGCCCTGGATCTGCTGGATGCCGCCGACGGCTCCCTGCGCGATCTGCGGCGCCTGACCGGCCACGGACGGCGCGATCAGCGCCACGACCCCGCCGAACGCGGCCAGCCCCAGGATCAGCACCAGCGCCGTCGCCAGCGCGCCGGGGACCCGGCGGCGGCGCAGCCACGTGACCGGGGGCTCGACGATCGTCGCGATCACGAGCCCGAGGAACACCGGGAACACGATGTCCCACAGCTGGACCAGGATGAGTCCGACGACCGTCAGCCCGGCGACGACGATCAAGAAGCGCAGGCTCCAGCGGGCGGTCCAGGCGAGTCCCTCGCCGATCAGGTGGCCGCGGGTCGGGGCGTCCCCCCGTGCGATGTCCCGGGAGGCGGGGGCCTCGTCCATGGAGCCGAGTCTGTCAGCGATGGGAGTCCTCCGGCGGCCGGGTGCGGGCGAGTGCAGGTGCCCGGCGGGACCCGGACGTTACCCCCGATCGAGGACGGGGGTCCGGACACACGCGGGCCCCTCTCCCGAGGTGGGAGAGGGGCCCGAGTGGGAGCAGATCGAGCGTTAGCCCATCGCCTTCTGCAGGCCCTCGTCGATCGCGTCGAGGAAGTCCTGGGTGTTGAGGTACGGCGCGTCCTTGCCGATCAGGAGCGCCAGGTCCTTCGTCATCTTGCCGTCCTCGACGGTCTGGACGCAGACGTCCTCGATCTTCTGCGCGAAGTCGACGAGGGCGTCGTTGTTGTCGAGACGGCCGCGCTGGGCCAGACCGCGCGACCAGGCGAAGATCGACGCGATCGGGTTGGTCGACGTCTCCTTGCCCTGCTGGTGCTGGCGGAAGTGCCGGGTCACCGTGCCGTGGGCGGCCTCGGCCTCCACCGTGCCGTCGGGGGTCATGAGCACCGAGGTCATGAGGCCCAGCGAGCCGAAGCCCTGCGCGACGATGTCGGACTGCACGTCGCCGTCGTAGTTCTTGCAGGCCCAGACGTAGCCGCCCTCCCACTTCAGGGCGGCGGCAACCATGTCGTCGATGAGGCGGTGCTCGTAGGTCAGCCCGGCCTTCTCGAAGTCGGCCTTGAACTCCGACTCGAAGATCTCCTCGAAGGTGTCGCGGAACATGCCGTCGTACGCCTTGAGGATGGTGTTCTTGGTCGACATGTAGACCGGGAAGCCGCGGTCGAGGCCGAAGCGCAGCGAGGCGCGGGCGAAGTCGACGATCGAGTCCTTGTAGTTGTACATCCCGAGCGCGACGCCGCCGTTCTCCGGGAACTCGGCGACCTTGAACTCCCACGGCTCGGAGCCGTCCTCGGGTGTGTAGGTGATCGTCACCGTGCCCGGGCCGGGGACCTTGAAGTCCTGGGCCAGGTACTGGTCGGCGTGCGCGTGACGGCCGACGACGATCGGCTTCGTCCAGTGCGGGACGTAGCGCGGGATGTTCTGGCAGACGATCGGCTCGCGGAAGATGACGCCGCCGAGGATGTTGCGGATCGTCCCGTTGGGCGAGCGGTACATGCGCTTGAGGCCGAACTCCTCGACGCGCGCCTCGTCCGGCGTGATCGTCGCGCACTTGACGCCGACGCCGTGGCGCTTGATGGCGTTGGCGGCGTCGACCGTGACCTGGTCGTCGGTCTCGTCGCGGTGCTCGATGCCGAGGTCGTAGTACTCGAGGTCGATGTCGAGGTACGGGTGGATCAGCTTGTCCTTGATGAACTGCCAGATGATCCGGGTCATCTCGTCACCGTCGAGCTCGACGACGGTGCCCTCTACCTTGATCTTCGCCACGACTCGAAAGCCCTCCTCGTGGGCGCCGACGATCGGCGCCGCTCGACCTGTCCGCACGCTATCAACGCAACGAGTACCCGGAACGGGCGCGCGGCCCACGAGGGGTGCACGTCACCGTGTGGCGAGCGGTCCTCCGGTGATCGTGAGCGCCACGGCGATCACGACGAGCCCGAACAGGACGTACGTGACGATGTCCACGCGGCGGCTGCGGACGGCCAGCAGGCCGGCGGCCGTGCGGGTCAGGCTCGCGCGCAGCCCCCCGGCGAGCAGCAGGGCGAGGCCCAGCTCGGTGGTGCCCTCGCGCCAGTGCTGCAGCGCGATCCGGCCGAACGCGAGGCCCACGACGAGCATCACCGCGAGGAACGGCAGGTGCGCGCGGACCTTGCGGATCATCTCGGCGCGCGTGGTGCGCGGGCGGGCGTGCCGTCCCGCCGCGGACGGGAGCACCTCGGTGGGGCTCTCGTCGGGCGGCGGCGCGGGCCGGCCCGTCGGCTGGGGTGCCGACGGCCGTCCCGGGCGCGGGGTCACGGCAGTCACCGCACGCTCACTCCGTCCCGCGCTCCGCGCGCTCGACGACGTTGGTGAGCAGCATGCCCCGCGTCATCGGGCCGACCCCGCCCGGGACGGGCGCGAGGTAGGAGGCGACCTCGGCCACCTCCGGGGCGATGTCCCCGACGAGCCCGTTCTCGCCCCGGGTGATGCCGACGTCGAGGACGGCGGCGCCGGGCTTGACCATGTCCGCGGTGACCAGGCCGGGCACGCCGGCCGCGGCCACGATCACGTCGGCGGCCCGGAGCTCGGCGGCCACGTCCTTGGTGCCGGTGTGGCACAGGGTGACGGTCGAGTTGACCGAGCGGAGGGTCAGCAGCAGGCCCAGCGGCCGCCCGACGGTGACGCCGCGGCCGAGGACGGTGACCTTTGCGCCGTTCAGCGGCACGTCGTAGCGGCGCAGCAGCTCGACCACCCCGCGCGGGGTGCACGGCAGCGGGCCCGGCTCCTGGAGCACGAGGCGCCCGAGGTTGGTCGGGTGCAGGCCGTCGGCGTCCTTGTCCGGGTCCATGCGCTCGAGGGCCGCCCCGGAGTCGAGGCCCTTCGGCAGGGGCAGCTGGACGATGTAGCCGGTGCAGGCCGGATCGGCGTTGAGCTCGTCGATCACCTTCTCGACGTCGGCCTGCGTCGCGTCGGCGGGCAGGTCGCGGCGGATCGAGGTGATCCCGACCTTCGCGCAGTCGTTGTGCTTGGCGCGCACGTACGAGTGCGAGCCCGGGTCGTCGCCCACCAGGACGGTGGCGAGCCCCGGGGTCCGGCCCGCCGCGGTGAGCGCGGCGACCCGCCCGGAGAGCTCGTCGAGGATCGACGCGAGGGTGGCCTTCCCGTCCAGCTTGGTCGCGGTCACGACCTCATGATGGCAGGTCGGCCGTGCGCTCCCGCTCGCCTCGCCGCCGGAGCGGCCACGGAGCGGCGGCCACGGCCGCCGCGACCAGGGTGAGCAGCGCCCCGAGGACCGTCGTGACGCCCGGGGTCCCGGCGGCCGACGGCAGCACGAGGTCGAGGACGAGCGCGCCGACGACCTGGCCCGCCACGGCGCCGAGCGCGAGCAGCAGCACCCCGACCTGGCCGACCACCCACGCCCCGAGCCCGATGAAGATCGCGCCGAACGGGCCTCCGAGGTAGAGGTACCAGGCGCTCGGCAGCGGGTTCGGCGGACCGACCACGAGCACCGCGACGATCGCGGCGAGCACCAGCGCGACCAGGCCGACGACGAAGTTGATCGTCGCGGCGGGGAGCACGGAGGCGACGAACGAGTCGCCCTCCCCGTCCCCGCTCTCGGTGCCCGCGCCGCCCGCGACCGCCGCGACCCGGCCGTTGAGCGCCTGCTGGGTGGCGATCGCGAGCCCGGCGGCGAGCGGGACCAGCGCCAGGGCGACGGGCGCGTCGGAGCTGATCGACGGGGCGACCGACAGCACCACGGCGCCGAGCATCAGCAGCGCCCCGACCACCCGCGGCGGCGTCGTGGCCTGCGGTCCGGCCGGCCCGAGACCGACGCGGTCGACGACGAGCCCGCCGCTGGACTGGCCGGCGACGACCGCGATCGTGAAGAGCGCCGTGCCCAGCACGTGCGCGGTGACGCCCTGGCCGGCGACCAGCAGCGCGCCACCCAGGCCGCCGAGCAGCTGCCAGGACCGCAGGGTGCCCCGCCGCCGCGCCGAGCCCACGCGCCGCAGACCTCGGCGACCCGGGCGCAGGAGCGCCACCAGGATCAGCAGCAGCACCAGCCCGAGACCGAACGAGATGACCGCGGCGAGGATCCCGTCACCGAGCTCGGCGCCGAGCTCGGCGTTGACCCGCGCCTGCCCGACGATGAACATCCCGGTGACGAAGGCCCCGGCGAGGCCGACGAGGGTCCGCGCACGCTGGGGAGCCACGGTCCGGGGACGGTAGTGCCCCGCCGGGACTCCTACCCGCCGAACTCCTACCCGCCGAGCTCCTACCGGGCGGAGTGACGGAGAGGCCACGCCCGGCGACGGAGCCGGGTGTCGACGAGACGGGCCGTCGCCGTGTTCGCCGCGGCCACGCCGCCGGCGTAGACCGCGTGCTGGACCATGCTCGTCACCAGCAGGCGGCGCTCCCACCGCCAGGGCGGCGGGGTCTCGCCGAGCACCGGGAACAGGCCGAGGGCCATCGTCTGGCAGCCGACGAAGAAGGCCAGGCCGGGCCCGGGCTCGCGCCCGAGGACGCGCTGGAGCGCGACGTGGCCGGCGCCGACCGCCGAGCCGTAGCCCCAGTGCACCAACCAGAACAGGGTCTGCCGGCCCCGCGCGGAGCGCGGTGCCCAGCCGATCACGTGCTGCAGCAGCGTCGAGGCGGCGATGACGACGTGCTCGCTGTCGTCGTAGTCGAGGATCTCCTCGATCTCGTCGACCCGGATGCCGTCGCGGCGGGCGTGGAGCTCACGGTGCAGCCGTGCTGTCAGGGCCATCGCCCCGGTGCCCACGGCCCCGCCGACCACGCCGCGAGCGGCCTCGCGCAGCACTGTCGCGCTCTCGCGCCGGGCGCCCATGAACGTCAGCTTGCCCTGGATCGGTTCACTATGCGGCCGTAGAGGTCCCTCTCGCCGTTCCCCTCCGTTCGGGCGGTGCCGTAGAGGGCGTGGTCCGCCTCACACTTGTGAACCACCGGGAGGACACCGTGCGCCCACCCGTACCAACGGGACGGGTCATCGGGCGGTGTCCCGGGCGACAACCCACGAAGGAGTGCGGATGAGCACCATCGACGAGCAGTCCACCGCGGCGCACGCGGCGCCGGACACCGGAGCCGAGGAGGCAGCGGCGGCTGCCAACGCCAACCCGGCGCTGGTCGGCGTCCCGACCTTCGTGATCGGCTCGGTGGCCCTCGGGCTCTACCTGGTCGGCTTCACCGGAGCGTCGAGCACCGCGCTGGTGGGCTTGCTCCCGATCCTGTTCATGTGCACCGGGATCGGGCAGCTGGTGGCCACGGTCTGGTCGGTGCGCATCGGGGCCGGGGCACCGGCAGCCATCTTCGGCATCTTCACCGGGTTCTGGCTGAGCTTCGCCGTCCTGGCGACCTCGCTGGGCCAGGACTGGTTCGGGCCGACCTCCACCGACACCGCCGTCGCCACGGGCGCCCAGGAGACCTTCCTGCTGACCTGGCTGATCGGCATCGTCATCCTCACGGTGGCGTCGCTGCGCCTGCCCGCGATGTTCACCGTGCTGTTCGTCCTCATCGACGCGGCGCTGCTGCTGGTGCTGCTGGGGACCTCGAGCGGCTCGACCGGGCTGCTGTTCTTCGGCGGCATCGTCGTGTTCGCCTTCGCCCTCGTCGGCGTCTACATGTTCCTCGACGCCCTCGGGCAGGCGACCGGCGGGAAGCCGATGCCGATGGGCAAGGCCCTCATCGGCGGCTGACCGACCCGCGTACCCACGCACCGCGAGGGGCGCCCTGACCGCCGGGGACGGCGTCGGGGCGTCCCTCGTTCTGCGTGCGGGGCTCACCGGAAGTCCCGGGAGCTCGAGGGCACGCGGAGCTCGAGGCGTTCGATGCGGTCGGCGACGAGGTTGACCACGGTCGGCGCGTCGTGGGCGCGCTCGACCCGGCCGCGGATCACGAGCGCCGCGCTGGTGCGGGCCACCACCCGGTGGCGCGCCCAGAGCCCCTCCGAGCAGACCACGTTGAGCATGCCGGTCTCGTCCTCGAGGTTGAGGAACGTCGTGCCGCCCGCGGTCGCGGGGCGCTGGCGGTGGGTGACCACCCCGCCGACCTCGATGCGCTCCCCCTCGGGCACGCGGGCGACCGCGCCGACCGAGTAGGCGCCGCGCTCCTCGAGCGCGTTCCGCAGGTGGGTCACCGGGTGGCTGTCGGGCGTGAGGCCGGTGGCCCAGACGTCGGCGACGGTGAGCTCCACCGCGCTCATCCCCGGCAGCGCCGGCGCCTCGAGACCCACGGCGGTGCCGGGCAGGCGGTCGTGGCGCACGCCGTCGCGCACCACCCCGACCCCGGCCGCCGCCGCACCGGCCGCCCACAGCGCCTCGCGGCGCTCCAGCCCGAAGCAGCGCAGCGCCCCGGCCGTGGCCAGCGCCTCGACCTGCGCGGTGGGCAGCTCGGCGCGGCGCGCGAGGTCCGCGACGTCCCGGTAGGCGCCCTCCCGTTCCCGTTCCGCCACGATCCGGGCGGCCACCTCGTCCCCCATCCCGCGCACCCCGGCGAGACCGAGCCGCACCGCGACCCCGCCGGTGCTGTCCGGGTGCGGCTCCAGGCCCGGGGTGTCGGCGGAGACCAGGACGTCGGGGCCGAGCACGGCCACCCCGTGACGGCGGGCGTCGGCGGTGAGCGACTGGGGCGAGTAGAAGCCCATCGGCTGGGCGCGCAGCAGCGCCGCGCAGAAGGCGGCCGGGTAGTAGAACTTGTACCAGGCGCTGACGTAGACCAGCGACGCGAAGCTGATCGAGTGGCTCTCCGGGAAGCCGAAGTTGGCGAACGCCTTGGTCTTGCCGAAGATCGTGTCCGCGAGGTCCCCGGTGATCCCGTTGGCCGCCATCCCCTCGTAGAACCGCTCGCGCATCCGCTCGATCCGCTCGCTCGAGCGCTTGGCCGACAGCGCGCGCCGCAGCTCGTCGGCCTCGGCGGCGGAGAAGCCCGCGACGTCCACGGCGAGCTGCATGAGCTGCTCCTGGAACAGCGGCACCCCGAGCGTCTTCTCCAGGGCCGGCTCGCAGAGCGGGTGGTCGTAGACGACGCGCTCCAGGCCGTTGCGCCGCCGGATGTAGGGGTGCACCGAGCCGCCCTGGATGGGCCCGGGACGGATGAGCGCGACCTCGACCACCAGGTCGTAGAACTCGCGCGGCTTGAGCCGTGGCAGCGTGGCCATCTGCGCCCGTGACTCGACCTGGAACACGCCCACCGAGTCGCCCTCGGCGAGCATGGCGAACACCTTGTCGTCGGTGGCCTGCAGCTCGTGCAGCTTCACGCGGACGTCGTGGTGCTCGGCGACGAGGTCGGCGGCGTAGTGCAGCACCGAGAGCATGCCCAGGCCCAGCAGGTCGATCTTGACCAGCCCGACCGCCGCCGCGTCGTCCTTGTCCCACTGGATGACGCTGCGTCCCGGCATCCGGCCCCACTCCACGGGCACCACCTGGTCGACCGGGCGGTCGCAGATGACCATGCCGCCGGAGTGGATCCCCAGGTGGCGGGGGAAGCCCGCGATCTGCTCGGCGAGGGAGGCGACCGCCGCCGGCATCTCGGGCACCTGCCCCGCCAGCTCGGCGCCCGGCCCCCACCGGTCGATCTGCTTGCTCCACGCGTCCTGCTGGCCCTGGGCGAAGCCCAGCGCGCGGGCCGCGTCGCGCACCGCCGAGCGCGGCCGGTAGGTGATGACGTTGGCGACCTGCGCCGCGCGGTCGCGCCCGTAGCGGGCGTAGACGTACTGGATGGCCTCCTCGCGGCGGTCGGACTCGATGTCGAGGTCGATGTCGGGATAGCCGTCGCGCTCCGGGGAGAGGAACCGCTCGAACAGCAGGTTCATCTCGACGGCGTCGACGTGGGTGATGCCCAGCGCGAAGCACACCGCCGAGTTCGCCGCCGACCCCCGACCCTGACAGTAGATGTCATGATCGGAGCAGTACTTCACGATGTCGGCGACGATGAGGAAGTAGCCGGGGAAGCCCTGCGTCTCGATGACCCCGAGCTCGTGCTCGATCACCTCGAACGCCCGCGGCGAGCGCATCCGGTCGCCGTAGCGCAGCGCGGCCCCCATCCACGTCAGCCGGCGCAGCCAGCTCGCCTCGGTCTCGCCCTCGGGCACCGCGAACGGGGGCAGCTCGGGCGCCAGCAGGTCGAGGGAGAACGCGCACTCGCGACCCAGCTCCGCGGCGCGGGCGACGGCCTGCGGGTGGCGGGCGAAGCGCTCGGCCATCTCCGCCCCGGAGCGCAGGTGGGCCGGCCCCGGCGGCAGCCAGCCCTCGGCGTCGTCGAGGCTGCGCCGGGCCCGCACCGCCGCCAGCGCGGCCGCGAGCCGGGCGCGGTCGGGGGTGGCGTAGTGCGCGCCGGTGGTGGCGACCGTGCGCAGGCCGCGCCCCCGGTCGGCCCCCGCGGCGAGCCCCGCCAGCGCCGCGTTGCGCTCGGTGTCGTCCGGGAGGCCCTGGTCGGTGAGCTCGACCGCGAGGTTCTCGGCGCCGAACAGGGCGACGAGACGGTCGAGCTCGCGGGCGGCGCCGGCCGCCCCCTCCGCGGCCAGCGCCCGGCGCACCGACCCCTTGCGGCACCCCGTCAGCACCTGGACGTGCCCGCCGAGCGTCGCCGCGACCCGCTCGGCGTCGTAGACCGGGCGCCCCTTCTCCCCGTGGGTGTGCATCTGCCCCTCGGTGATCGCGCGCGAGATCGCCCGGTAGCCGTCGGGGTCGCGGGCGAGGACCAGCAGGTGGTCGCCCTCGGGATCGGGCACGCCGTTCTGCGGCGCGGACAGGCCCAGCGAGAGCTCGGCGCCGTAGACCGTCGGCACCCCCAGCTCCTGCGCGGCCTCGGCGAAGCGGACCACGCCGTACATGCCGTCGTGGTCGGTGAGCGCGATCGCCTCCAGACCCAGCCGCGCGGCCTCCTCGACCAGCTCCTCGGGATGCGACGCGCCGTCGAGGAAGCTGAAGTTGGAGTGCACGTGCAGCTCGGCGTAGGGGACGGTGACGCCCGTCGGGCGCGCCCCCGCCGGCGACCGGTAGGGCGTGCGGTGCCGCGACCACGCCGGGCTGTCGCCCCCGTCGCCCGGGAAGTGCTCCTCGCGCGGCGGACGGAGCGTGCCGGGGCCGTCGATCCGCTCGCTGTCGTCGAAGGCCAGGGGATCGCGGACCCATCCGTCCTCCGACCCGTCGTCCGGCGGCCAGGGGCCGATGTGACCCTCGTGCGGCTCGCCGTCCCTCCTGGCCGAGCTCCGCTGCGCCGCGTCGCCCTGGATCGCCTTGCGCGTCCCGTTGCCCCGCCCCTGCAGACTGGGCCCGTCGGCGGGGCGCCCCGACAGCAGGCGCTCCATCTCCGACCAGCTCACCGGCGGGTTGCCCCAGCCCACGTCAGATCCCTCCCTCGGCGATGGTCCGCAGCGCGCGTCCGTCAGTCATAGATCCCCTCCACCGCCCAGCGCTCGCCGCGGTGGACGAGCAGCAGCGCGCGTCCCACCGCGTCGGCGCCGGACGCCACCGGGTCGGGCGCGAGGTCGGCGACCGGGTCGGGCTCGGGGTCGCGGCCGGCGGCGATCTCGTCGGCGTCGGTGGCGCACACGACCTGGATGCGCACGCTCCCCCCGGGCGCGGCCCGGGGGTCCCACCAGCGGCCGGGATCGGGCCACGGGCCACCCCAGGCCCGGACCGGCGCGGTGGGCGCCGCCGGGTCGAGACCGAGGGCCACGTGCGCGGGCGGCGCCGAGAGCCGACCGCGGGTGGCCCGGCGCACCGGCGCGCCGTCGGCGTCGAGCACCCGCGCCGGCAGCGGCTCGGGCGGCACCCGGGCCGGCGACGGGGCGGTCAGCGCCCCGGGCCAGGGGGCCTGCGGATCGACGCCCGGGGTCTCGCGCTCGTCGCCCCACGGCACCAGCTGGATCCGTTCGCCCGGTCCGCGCCCTCCGCCGGACACCCCGGTGAGCACCTCCTCGGGCCCGAGCAGGCCCTGGACCCGCACCAGCGCCCGGCCGGCGCGCTCGTCGGCCACCCCGACCTCGCCCCAGAGCCCGAGCTGCAGCCGCCCCGCCTCGACGACCTCCTCCGGCACGAGGCGCAGCACCGTGAGCCCGCCGTCGGACCGCCCGGCCCCCTCTCCTCGACGCGACAGCCAGCCCTCGAGCTGCCAGCGGACGCGGTCGGCGGTGCCGTTCGGGGTCAGCGGCTCGGCGCAGCGCCACACGCGGGCCAGCTCGTCGCCCTCGGTGGTGCGGGCCTGCACCCCGAGACGTGTGCACGCGAGCCCCGCCCGCCCCAGCGCCTCGTGCAGCCGTTCGGCGAGCGAGCGGGCGGCGAAGGCGGCGGCGTCGACGCGGTCGACCGGGGGGTCGAGCGGGAGCTCCACGGTGAGCTCGTCGGGGATGCGTCGCCGCGAGGGCGGGCGCTCGTCGAGCCCGCGGGCCAGCCGGTGGGCCCGGACCGCGGCCGCGTCGAAGCGCGAGGCCACGTCGGTGGCCGACAGCTCGGCGAAGGCGCCCAGCGTGCCGAGACCGAGGCGGCGCAGCAGGCCGATCAGCTCCGCGCGGGCGGCGCTGGCGTCGTCGTCGGCACCCGCGGTGTCGGGCTCGACGCCCGGTTCGAGCTCGAGCTCGGTGACCGGCAGCGGCGCCAGGAACGCCGGGCTCTCCCCCGCCGGCACCAGCAGCGAGCGACGCGCGGCGAGCCCGGCGGCGAACAGCCCGTCGGCCACCCCCACCTGGCACTCCACGCGGGCGCGCGCGGCAACGTGATCGACCAGGCGCTCGGCCACGATCTCCTCGCTGCCGAAGTACCGGGTGGGCCCGCGCGCCGAGAGCGCGACCAGCCCGGGGCGCACCACCTCCACGCCGGGCGCCAGCTCCTCGACCGCCGCGGCGACCGGCTCGAAGCCCCGGGCGTCACGCTCGGGATCGCGGGCGAGCACCGCGAGGTCGGGGCAGCGGGCCTGGGCCTCGCGGCGCCGTAGCCCCCGGCGCACCCCCTGCGCCCGCGCCGTCGCCGAGCACGCCACGACCCGGTGCGACGCCAGGACCGCGGCCGGCCGCGCGAGCGGCAGGCCGGCCTCGGCCGCGCCGGCCACCACCGGCCAGTCGGGACACCACAGCGCCAGGACCCGCGCGGGCGCGCTCATCCGACCGCCCCGATGCGCGTCGGCTCGTCCGGCAGCGGGCGCGGCGGGCCCGTCAGCGGCGCCCCGATCGGCAGCTCGCCGTCCGGCGCGCACTCCCCGGCCGGCCCGGGCAGCAGCACCGGCACCTCCTGCTCGCCGGGACGGCCGCGAGCGGCGCAGCGCACGCGGACGCGTCGCGAGCGCAACCGCCCCGTGCCGTCGCCGCCGAGCCCGGCCCACGCACTGCCCTCGGCCCGCAGCTCGACCTCGGCGCCCGGCCACGTCCCCGGCGCGCCCACGGGGACCAGCACCGCCCCCCGCTGACGGACCCGTGCCCCGAGCCGCTGCCGATCCCCCGCCGGCCACCGCACCCCCGGCAGCGTGGTGTCGAGCACGACCACGTCCACCCCGTCGACCAGCGCGGCCACCACCGCCGCCGGACGGGGACCGGGGCGTGGCACCAGCGCCGTGCGGGACAGGTCGAGCCCCGCCTCGGCGGCAGCCTGGAACCCCAGGTCGGGCAGGCCCACCAGCGCACACCACGCCCCGGCCCGCGACGCCTCGGCCAGCAGCGCGAGCAGCAGCGACGTGGAGCCGCACACGGCCACCACCGACCCGCGCCGCAGCCCGCCCCCGGGCAGGACCCCGGCCAGCGGGCCCGCCACCGGCAGCACCGTGCTGCCCTCGGTCTCGACCCGCGGCGACTCGGGCTCCGGCGGGGGCTCCACGGGCCTCGGCGTGGGCGCAACCGGGCGGCCGGCACGGCGCCCCTTCAGCTCGGAGGCCCGCACCACCCCCAGGTCGGCCCAGCGGCGCGACGGGGAACCCTGCCCGTCGAGCAGCGACGAGACCGACGACGACACCGATGCAGCGGCCACGACCCCTCCTCATCGAACATGTGTTCGAACAAAGAGAACGCTAGCTCAGTCCCCCGACAGCCACGAGCCCTGCGGGCGAGAGTCACCCCGGCCGGCCTTCTCCGACGGAGGAGGAACGGTTCCTCCGGTCGCTACCTCCACGCGAGAGGGGCAGGCTCGGACCATGCCCGAGCGCATCCTCGTCACCGGAGCAGCCGGACGGATCGGCGGCTACCTACGGGCCCGTCTCGCCCGCCCCGGCCGCACGTTGCGCCTGCTCGACATCGACACACCGCCCGATCAGAGGGCCGACGAGGAGGTCGTCACCGCCTCCGTCACCGACCTCGACGCGGTCGTCGCGGCGAGCGCGGGAGCCGACGCCGTCGTCCACCTCGGTGGCCACAGCGGCGAGGAGGCGTGGGACCACATCCTGGCCACCAACATCCACGGCACCTACGTCGTGTTCGAGGCCGCCCGCCGCGCCGGCGTACCGCGCGTCGTGTTCGCCAGCAGCAACCACGCCGCCGGCTTCCACCCCGCCCTCGACCCCGTGCCCGACGACCTCCCGCCCCGACCGGACACCTACTACGGCGTCAGCAAGGTGGCCGGCGAGGCGCTCGGCAGCCTGTACCACGACCGCTACGGCCTCGACGTGGTCTGTCTGCGGATCGGGACGTGCCGCGACCGCCCCACGGACGCTCGCGGCCTGTCCACGTGGCTCTCGCCCGACGACTGCGGCCGGCTCGTCGAGGCGTCGCTGACCTGCCCGTCCCCGGGCTTCCGCATCGTCTGGGGCGTCTCGGCCAACACCCGCCGGCGGTGGGCGCTCGCCGGCGCGCACGAGATCGGCTACCGCCCGCAGGACGACGCCGAGGTGTTCGCCGACGAGGTGGACCGGCGTCCGGCCGACACCGACTCCTACGTCGGCGGCGAGTTCGCGGGCTCGTCCTTCGACGCCCCGGCCTGAGCCACGGCAGCCTGAGCCACGACGACCTCCTCGATCCGGATGGCCTCCTCCATGAGCAGGTCGGCCAGGCGCACCAGGAAGCCCTCGTCGAGGCCGTGCTCCCGCGCCCGGGCCGCAGCCTGACGCTGCACCTCGGCCGCCCGACCGGGCTGGAACACCGGCGTCCCGGCCTGCGCCTTGATCGCCCCGACGCGCTCGATGCAGCGCATCCGGTCGCGTACGAGGGCGAACAGGGCCTCGTCGATGCCGTCGAGCTCCGCGCGGAGAGCCGCGAGCTCGGGATCGACGCGCAGTGATGACGGGTCGGACACGGCGGCTTACCGTACTCCTCATGGCCGCACGCAGAGCCACGTAACGCATCCGTCGCGACCGCCCCTGGAGGAGGACGACCCGTGGTCAGTGCCGAGGCACAGCGCTTCGCCGACATGGTGCGACAGGCGCCGAGGATGGCCGAGCTCCCGCTCGCCGCCCAGCGCACGGCCGGCGAGCACGCCGAGGACCTCAGCGCGACGCCGGAGGGGGTCACCTACGAGACCGTCGCGGACGGCGGTGTCGCCGGGGTGTGGGCGCAGGCGTCGGGACCCGCGCCCACCAGCACGGTGCTCTACCTGTTCGGTGGCGGGCACGTCATCACCTCGCCGAAGTCACGGCACAAGTTCGCCGGCCACCTGGCCCGCGCGCTCGACGCCCGGGTCCTGCTGCTCGACTACCCGCTCGCGCCGGAGCACCCCTACCCGCAGGACGTGGACGCGGCGGTCCGGGCCGCGCGCTGGCTGCTCGAGCGCAGCACGTCCCGGCGGACCGCCTCGTGCTCGTCGGGGAGTCGTCCGGCGGCGGCCTCGTCCTCGAGACGCTGCTGGCTGCCGCCCGCGCCGGGCTGCCGCGTCCCGCGGCGGCCTACCTGATGTCGCCCCGGGCGGACCTGACCTGCTCGTCCGCCTCGTCCGCCTCGACGTCGACCTGGAGTGCAGCCACGAGAGCCTGACGCGGATGGCGGGCGAGTACCTCGACGGCCACGCCGCCACCGACCCGGCTGCCTCCCCCGTGCTCGCGGCGCCGGAGACCGTCGCGACGGCGTGGCCGCCGCTGCTCGTGCAGGTCGGCAGCCACGAGGTGCTGCTCGACGACTCCCGGGGCCGTGGCCCGCCTCGCGGCGCTGGCCGACGTCCCCGTCACGCTGGACGTCTGGTCGCAGATGCAGCACTTCTTCCAGCTCGGGGTCGGCGTCTACCCCGAGGCGGCCGCGGCGCTGGCCCGTGCGGGGACGTGGCTGCGGGAGCGGTGGGCCGTCGGGGCGGTCGACGCCTGAGCGAGTGCGTGGCGTTACGGACACTCAACGTCTGCGACGGCACGCCGCTGACATCTCTGCTGCGCCGACCCGCCTAGTGGGCGAAGTGGCGAGTCCCCGTGAAGTACATGGTCACGCCGGCCTTGTTCGCGGCCTCGATGGTCAGCTCGTCGCGCACCGAGCCGCCGGGCTGGACGACGGCGACGACACCGGCCTCGGCGAGCACCTCGAACCCGTCCGGGAACGGGAAGAAGGCGTCGGACGCGGCGACGGAGCCTGCGACGCGGTCGCCGCCCCGGGCCACGGCGAGCTTGGCGGCGTCGACGCGGTTGACCTGCCCCATGCCGACGCCGATCGTCGCGCCCCCGTGGGCGAGCAGGATCGCGTTGGACTTCACCGCGCGGCAGGCGCGCCAGGCGAACGCGAGGTCGGCGAGCTGCTGCGGCGACGCCGCCCCGCCGCAGGCCAGGGTCCAGTGCGCGGGGTCGTCGCCGGGGGCGTCGACGGCGTCGCGCTGCTGGAGCAGCAGCCCGCCGGAGATCGCCCGCTGCTCGGCGGGCGAGGGCGCCCAGGTGGCGGTGAGCACCCGGATGTTCTTCTTCCGGGCCAGGATCTCCACCGCGCCGTCGGCGTAGGACGGGGCGACGATCACCTCGGTGAAGATCTCCGAGACCGTCTCGGCCATGGCCGTCGAGACCTCGGTGTTGGCGGCGATGACCCCGCCGAACGCGCTGGTCGGATCGCAGGCGTGGGCCTGCCGGTGCACCTCGGCGACGTCGGTGCCGACCGCGATCCCGCACGGGTTCGCGTGCTTGATGATCGCCACGCACACCCCGTCGTGGTCGTGCGCGGCGCGCCAGGCGGCGTCGGTGTCGACGTAGTTGTTGTACGACATCTCCTTGCCGTGCAGCTGCGTCGCGCCGGCGATGCCCGAGGTGTTCTCCGGGTCGCCGTAGAGCGCCGCGGCCTGGTGCGGGTTCTCCCCGTACCGGAGCACGGCGCGGCGCCGGGCGGTGGTGCCCACCCAGCCCGGGAACGGCGAACCATCCCCATCGGGGGCGAGCACGTTGCCCATCCAGGACGCCACGGCGACGTCGTAGGACGCGGTGTGGCGGAACGCCTCGGCCGCGAGCGCCCGGCGGTCGGCCAGGGGGACGCCGCCCTCGGCGGCCTGCTCGAGCACCCATGCGTAGCGGGTCGGGTCGGTGACGACGGCGACCGACTCGTGGTTCTTCGCGGCCGCGCGGATCATCGCGGGCCCGCCGATGTCGATCTGCTCGACGCAGTCGTCGGGCGACGCGCCGGAGGCGACCGTCGCGGTGAACGGGTAGAGATTGACCACCAGCAGGTCGAACGGCGCGATGTCCAGCGACTCGAGCGCCTCGGTGTGCGTGGGCAGGCGGGTGTCCGCGAGCAGCCCGGCGTGCACCCGCGGGTGCAGCGTCTTGACCCGCCCGTCGAGGCACTCCGGGAACCCGGTGACCTCCTCGACACGCGTCACCGGCACGCCCGCGTCGGCGATCCGCCCCGCGGTCGACCCGGTGGAGACGATCTCGACGCCGGCCGCGTGCAGCCCGGTGGCCAGGTCGAGCAGACCGGCCTTGTCGAACACGCTGACCAGGGCGCGGCGGATCGGGCGGCGGCCGTCGGTGCCCGACCGGGCGGCGGCCTGGGACTCGGTGGCGGTCACGGAATTCTCACTCCTCGTCCGGTGACGGTGGCACCCTGGCGGACGAGCGCCGCCACGGTCTCGACGAGCACCCGGCGCTCCACCACCTTGATGCGCTCGTGCAGCGTGTCCTCGGTGTCGTCCGGCTCCACGGTCACGGCCTCCTGCGCCAGGACGGGACCGGTGTCCACGCCGGCATCGACCAGGTGCACGGTCGCGCCGGTGACCTTCACGCCGTAGGCGACGGTGTCGCGCACCGGGTGCGCGCCCGGGAAGGCCGGCAGCAGCGCGGGGTGGGTGTTGATCGTGCGCCCGCCGAACCGCGCCAGGAACGCCGTCCCGAGCAGCCGCGCGAAACCGGCCGACACGACGAGGTCGGGCTCCGCGGCGGCCACGGTCTCGGCCAGCGCGGCGTCCCACCCGGCGCGGTCGGCGTGCTCGGCCGGGGGGACGACGACGGTGTCGATGCCCGCCGCCGTCGCACGGTCGAGGGCCCCGACGGCCGAGCGGTCGGAGACGACGGCGACCACGCGCGCCGGGTACCCGTCGTCTTCGGCGGCGTCCAGCAGGGCCTGCAGGAGGCTCCCCGATCCGGAGGCCAGGACGACGACGCGGGCGGGCGCCGGCAGACGCAGCCGGTGCTGCTCGGTGGTGGTCAGCGCTGCTCCCGGGCCGGGCGTGGATGTCGCCCCCAGGTTAGCCGCGGACGCCACCACCAGGACCGACGCCCTCGCCACCGGCGGTCTCGACCGGGTCGGGGTCGGCGGCAGCCGGTTCCGGGTCCTCGTCGACGTCCCCGGACGGTGCGTCGTCGGCACCCTCGTCGGGCTCGACGGTGACCTCCGGCGTCGGCGCGGGCGCCGTGGCTCTCGGGCGCCGCCGCGCCGGGCGGGCGGCGGCCCCGCTGGTGCCGATCGGCACCGCGAGCACGGCGACGACGAGGCCGGGGACGAGCACCCAGCCGAACACGGCGAGCGCCACCGGACCGGCGGGCACCGAGACCGGGTCGAAGGGCCCCGCCCCGAGGCGCCCGCCGGACAGCACGGCGGCGAGGCCCAGCAGGACGGCGGCGGTCGCGGCCGCGACGAGCACCGAGCGCACCCGGGTTGCGGCGTCGGGGGCGGTCGGCGACAGGCGCCACCCCACCAGGCTGCCGACGGCGAGCGGGACGGCGAAGGCGAGCCCGGCCCAGGTCGGGGGCGGGCTCTGCGGCAGGAGCGTCGCGAGCGGGATCGGCGGCAGCAGGCCGGAGGTGATCTCCATGGGGGTGGCCGACGCCGCGCCGATCGATACCCCGGGCCCGATGAGCCAGCCCGTCGCCGCCACGACGGCGTTCGGCAGATAGGCGGCGGTGAGCAGGGTCAGCCCGGCGCCGCTCCCCGCCTCGGGGGCGATGCCGAGGAACACGTCGCGGACGCCGGCGACGTCCGCGAGCAGGGCGGCGAGCAGCAGCGCCGCCCCCGCCGTGAGCAGGCCCGCCGCGGCCAGGAGGCCGCCGCGCAGACCCTGGCGGGCCCACGCAGGCAGGCGGCGGGTCAGGGTGAGGACGCCGCACGGACCCGCGACCCCGGCCAGCGCGGCCAGGCCCGCGAGGACGCCGCAGGTGACGCCGGCGAGCCCCGGTGAGGCGTCGACGACGTTCTCCGGGGTGAGCAGGGCGGCGGCGAGCACCCCGATCACGGCGTGCGCCGCGGCGGCGGTGGCCACGACGGGCACGAGGACGCCGTGCAGGGGCCGGGAGTCGCCCGGCCGTGCGCCCAGCCGCCGGACCGCGCCGCGGGCGACGCCGGCGACGAGAGCGGCGAGCAGGATCGCGGGCGTCAGGGGCAGGACGCCGAGCGGGACGCCGGTGACCTGGAGGGGCACGAGGTGGGCGACCAGCCACAGCGGGATGCCGACCGCGAGCGCCTGGCCCAGGCCGGGTTCGCCGCCCGGCGTCGTGCCGGACGCCAGCGCGGCGACCACGCCCGCGACCACCACCGCGACGCCGTAACAGACCGCCGGCGCCAGCAGCGCCACCCGCGCGAGCACGGGGAGCCACGCCGGCGTCCCGGTCGACCGCGCCGGTGCCGGGGCGGTCCGACGGCCGCGCCGCGGGGGGTCGTCCGTCGGAGCCGTCACGCCTCCAGACCTTGTCAGCCGGGCGTCGTCGCACTCGGCTGCCACGCCGCGGTCGCCCCCCGGGGGGTCGGGGCGAGGTTCACCCCGAGTGCCTCAGCGAGGGCGTCCCTCGCTCCTTCCGTGACGCGCCGGATTCAGCGGGGCGAGCCCCACTCGCCGCGGCGGTCGTCGGACGACGGCTGCGGGCGGCCCGGGTCCTCGCCGGATTCGTGGGCGCCCCGGGACTCGCCCTGGGGAGGCTGCGGCGCGACGGGTCCGCCCGTCGGTGCGCCGGGGGCACCGGGGCCGCCCGACGGGGCGCCCCAGCCGGTGGACGGGATGCCGTAGCCGGGGGTGGAGCTGCCGCCCCCGGGCGCCGACGACCCGGCGGCCGAGGCCTGCGGCGTGCCCGACGGCGGGGTGTTCGACCCGGCCCCGTCGGCGGGACCCGCGGGCGACGAACTGCCCGGGCCGGAGAGGTACGAGGGGCCGCCGTCGCCGGAGCCGTAGGTGGAGAACCCGGCGGCGGGGGTACCGGTGGGGCCTGCACCCGACGTCGGGGTGACAGTGGTGCTGCCCGCCGACGCATCGGGGGCGTCGTCGCGGTCGGAGCGGGCGGCGGACGTGTCGCCGCCCGACGCGGAGGAGCCCTGCCCGGAGGCGGTGGCGCCGGCGACGACCTGGGTGGTGGCCGCCGCCGAGCCGACGGCCGGGGAGCCCGGCCCGCCGTAACCCCCGCCGAGGGGACCCGACGGCGGACCCGCCACCTGGCCGCCCTGACCGGGACCACCCTGGCCGGGAGCACCCTGACCAGGGCCACCCGGGCCGCGGGGGTTGGCGAACTGACCCGACGCCGGGCCGGTCTGGGGACCGGCGCCCGGGGCGCCGTACCCGGGCGGGCCGGCGGGCGGTCCGCCCGGAGCCCCGCCCCAGGGACCACCGGGCCCGGCGGCCTGGGCGCCGGGCCCACCGCCGCCCGCCGGAGCGCCGAACCCGGACGAGGCCGGACGCGACGCCGGCGCGTTGATCACACCGCTGGCGAAGAGCGCGGCGACGACCGAGGCGACCGCGGCGAGGACCGCGAGCACGACCTGCACGACGAGCAGCCCGTCGGCGTAGGCCAGCAGCGGCAGCATGGCGAGTGCGCCGGTGACGCCGACGACCGCGCCCGGCACCAGCGTCTGCGGGCCGCGCGGCAGGAGCGAGGCCGCCGTGAGCAGGCCGCCGGCGAGCACCAACGGCAGGTAGAACAGCGACCCGAAGGCCGCGCTGAGGTCGGAGGCCACGCCCGACGCCTCGGCGGAGCCGAAGAAGGTCAGGATGTAGGCGAGCAGCGCGAGGATGCCGGCGCCGAGCGCGACGCCCTTCTCCGCGCCCGAGGACGCCGAGACCCCGGAGGCCCCGGACGCCGACGGGTTCGGCCCCGTCGCGGCGCCGGAGTCCGACGTCGTCGCGATCGTCGTGGTCGCCGCCGGGAAGCCGCCGGACGACGGATAGGACGGGGCCTGGCCGCCGGCCCCCGGCGCGGCTCCCCAGCCCTGCTGGGCGTGCTGGCCCTGCTGCCCGTAACCCTGCTGCTGGGTGCCGTAGCCGCCCTGACCGGGCGCACCGTAGGCCTGGCCCGCAGCGGGCTGGCCCTGGCCGGGCTGCCCCTGACCCGGCTGGCCCTGACCGGGCTGGCCCTGGCCGGCGCCGGCCCAGGAGGACCCCCCGTACGGCGACGACGCGCCGTACGGCGAGCCGCCGCCGGAGCCCCAGCCGGGACCGGACGCGCCCTGCGGCCGCTGGCCGGACGGGCCGCCCGGGGGCGGGCCCTGGGTCGGTGAGCTCATGAGGTGTCCTCCCGGGACGACGACGTCAGCGGTGGAGCGGGCGGTCGGGCCGGGGCGTCAGCCCCGGCTGACCAGCGAGCGCGCGAGGTCGGCGGTCTCGGAGGGCGTCTTGCCCACCTTGACGCCGGCGGCCTCGAGCGCCTCCTTCTTGGCCTGCGCGGTCCCCGCGGAGCCGGAGACGATGGCGCCGGCGTGGCCCATCGTCTTGCCCTCGGGGGCCGTGAACCCCGCAACGTAGCCGACGACGGGCTTCGTGACGTTGGCCTTCACGTAGTCGGCCGCACGCTCCTCGGCGTCGCCGCCGATCTCGCCGATCATGACGATGGCCTCGGTCTCGGGGTCCGCCTCGAACGCCTCGAGGGCGTCGATGTGCGTCGTCCCGATCACCGGGTCGCCGCCGATGCCGATCGCCGTGGAGAAGCCGATCTCCCGCAGCTCGAACATCATCTGGTAGGTCAGCGTGCCCGACTTCGACACGAGGCCCATCTTGCCGGGGCCCGCGATGTTCGCCGGGATGATGCCGGCGTTCGACTTGCCGGGGCTGATGATGCCCGGGCAGTTCGGACCGATGATCCGCGTGCGGTTGCCGTTCGCGCAGGCGTGCGCCCAGAACCAGGCCGAGTCGTGCACCGGGATGCCCTCGGTGATCACGACGGCGAGCCCGATGCCGGCGTCGATGGCCTCGACCGCGGCGTCCTTGGCGAACTTCGGCGGGACGAAGAGCACCGAGACGTCGGCCCCGGTCTCCTTCATGGCCTCTTCGACGCCGCCGTAGACCGGCACGTTCGTGCCCGTGATCTCCACGGTCGTCCCGGCCTTGCGGGCGTTGACGCCGCCGACGATCTTGGTGCCGGAGGCCAGCATCTTCGTCGCGTGCTTCATGCCCTCGGAGCCCGTGAGCCCCTGGACGATGACCTTGCTGTTCTCATCGAGGAAGATCGACATCTTAGGCTCCTGCCTTCGCAGAATTGTCGGCTCCGCCGACGGAAGCCAGCTCGGCGGCCTTCGCGGCCGCGTCGTCCATGGTGTCCACCACCGTGACCAGGGGGTGGTTCGCCTCGGCGAGGATCCGGCGACCCTCGTCGACGTTGTTGCCGTCCAGGCGGACGACGAGCGGCTTGGCGGCGTCGTCGCCCAGGATCTTCAGGGCCTCGACGATGCCGTTCGCGACCGCGTCGCACGAGGTGATGCCGCCGAAGACGTTGACGAACACGCTGCGCACGTCGTCGTCGCCGAGGATGACGTCGAGCCCGGCCGCCATGACCTCGGCCGACGCGCCGCCGCCGATGTCGAGGAAGTTGGCGGGCTTCATCCCGCCGTACTGCTCGCCGGCGTAGGCGACGACGTCGAGGGTCGACATGACGAGGCCCGCACCGTTGCCGATGATGCCGACCTGGCCGTCGTCGAGCTTGACGTAGTTGAGGCCCTTCTCCTTGGCCTTGGCCTCGAGCGCGTTCTGGCTGCGCTCGTCGACCAGGCCGGCGTGCTCGGCGTGCCGGAACTCGGCGTTCTCGTCGAGGGTGACCTTGCCGTCGAGCGCGATGATCTTGCCCTGCGGGTCGCGCACCAGGGGGTTGACCTCGACCAGCGTGGCGTCCTCGCCGACGAAGGTCTCCCAGAGCTTGACGATGACCTGCGCGGCCTCGTCGGCGACCTCGGCGGGCAGCTTGGCCTTGACGACGATCTCGTCGGCCTTCGCCCGGTCCACCCCGGCGATCGCGTCGATCGGCACCCGGGCCAGCGCCTCGGGCCGCTCGACGGCGAGCTCCTCGATCTCCATGCCGCCCTCGGCCGACGCCATGGCCAGGAAGGTGCGGTTGGAGCGGTCGAGGAGGAACGAGAAGTAGTACTCCTCGGCGATGTCGCTGGCCTCGGTGACCAGGACCCGGTGGACGATGTGGCCCTTGATGTCGAGGCCGAGGATCGCCTCGGCCTTCTCCTTGGCCTCGGCCGGGTCCTTCGCGAGCTTGACGCCGCCGGCCTTGCCGCGGCCGCCCGTCTTCACCTGCGCCTTGACCACCACCGCCGTGCCGATCTCCTGCGCAGCGCGCTCCGCCTCCGCGGCGGTGTCGACGGTGCGCCCGGGCAGCACCGGCACTCCGTGGGCGGCGAAGACGTCCTTCGCCTGGTACTCGTACAGGTCCACTCGTGAACTCTCCTCACCAACTCCCCGGCCGCCGCCGGTCGGCGGGCGCCGGGCGAGGTCGCGCGGCGCGCCTGGCGCCCACGATTCGACGGATGTCCGGCGACCCTATCCAGGCTGGTCGGCGCCGGTCGCCGTGACCGGGGCGACGCAGGACACAGGACGCGCCCCACAGGGTGCTGGATCGTTCCGGAGTGCGCACGGACCGGTGATCCGGGCACTGATCTCGATCGGTCTGGACCGGGGTCCAGGCGACACGCAAGTGAACAGCGCCTAACGTCCACCTCATGGACGTGACGGGCGTCATGTCGACGGACGCGCAGCGGGGCGAGGCCGGACCCGTCGATCTGGCAGCGGGGCCGGACGCGCCGCCGATCGAGGCGGATCCCCTGGCCTCCGTCGCGGGCGCCCTCTGGCGCGGCGTCACCTACGCCGCGCGCACGGTCGGGGTCCCGGCGGGCGTCCGCGGGCTGGCCGTCGAAGTCGCCTACACCGCCGTGCACCTCTCGCTCTACCCGTGGGGGCTGATCGACGAGGTCCTGCGCCCGGCGGGCACCTTCGTCCACCACCGCACAGACGCCCTGAGCCCGTCGCAGCGGAGCCTCGTCGTCTCCGACATGGACGCGTCGACCACGCCCGTGCTCCTCGTGCACGGGATCGTCGACAACCGCTCGATCTTCGCGCTCCTCGCCCGCCAGCTGCGCCGGCGCGGGTTCGGCGTCGTGCACGCCGTCAACTTCAGCGTGCTCACCGCGTTCACCGGCGACATCCGCGAGGCCGCGCGCGAGCTCGGCCACCACGTCGAGCGCATCTGCGCGAGCACCGGGGCCGACCGCGTCCACATCGTCGGCCACTCGCTGGGCGGGCTGATGGCGCGCTACTACGTCCAGAGGCTCGGCGGCGACGCGCGCGTCGACACGCTCGTCACCCTGGGCACGCCGCACCGCGGCAGCCTCATCGCGCACTTCCTGCCCCCGACGCCGGTGCCGCAGCAGCTGTGCCCCGGCTCCGACCTCATCCGCGAGCTCGAGGAGCCGGCCCCCGGGTGCCGCACCCACGTCGTCGCCGTGTGGAGCAAGCAGGACCAGCTGATCATCCCGCAGTCCCACGCCCGGCTCGAGCACCCGGACCTGCAGGTCACCGAGGTGATGCTCGAACACGTCGGGCACCTGTCGATGACCATCGACCCGGAGGTCGTGCACCTCGTGAGCCGGCTGCTCGCCCGGCGCCCCCTCCGCGGCGGGCGCGACCATCGGGCGCTCGCCGGATGAACGGCTTCCGCTAGGGCCGGACGGGTCGGACGGTGTCACCCGTCCCGGTGATGACCGCTCAGCGCGCCGGCCCGCACGCACGGCGTAGCGACCGGCTCGAGGCACTCGTGTCGTTTGCCCGGGGCGTGACGTCCTGGCTACCTTCCGCTGGTCCTCATCACGGTCTGGTCACGAACGGCATACGGAACGACCCCGAACGTTCCCCAGGGCTTCCCCGGCCCGCGCCGCCGCGACGGACCCCGATCTGCGGGAAGGATGGTCTTGGCGAGTCACAGCTCCCCCCGCCCGCCGTCCGCGCCCCTCTTCGCCCTCGGTCTCACCCCGGCTCTCGCCGGCGGACCGTCGGGCCCGCGCTTCCCCGACCTCAGCGGCCTCGCCGGTGGTCTGCCCGGGCTCGGCGCCCGTGGTGGGCGCCGCGGTGGCGACGCCGCGGGCCTGGTCACCGGTGGGCGCGCACCGGGACCGCTCCCCGCCCGCCCGGTCGGCCTCCGTCCCGGCCCGGCTCCGGCTCCTGCACGGCCCCCTGGCGCCCGGCCCACGGGTCCGCAGGGCCCCCAGGGCGATGGCCGCCGTCCCCTGCCCTCCGACCAGCGCGAGTTCCCCCGTGAGCCGCGCCGGGCGCCCCAGCAGGCACCGCAGCGCCGCGACGTCGACCCCGGCCGTGGCCTGCGCCCCGCGCCGCCCGCCGGGCGTGGCCCCTCACCGCTGCGCGGCCGTCTGGCCGTCGCCGCGGTCGCCGTGGGCGCCGTGGCCACCGCAGGGCACAGCCTCGCCGGCCTCGACGCGCTGAGCGAGGCGCCCACCACCGCCGAGCTGGCGCTCGCCGCCGACCGCGGCACCACGACCGATACCGAGTCGTCCTCGGCGGCCTCCTCGGCCTCCTCGGCCTCCTCGACAGGCCTCGACGCGGCCACCTCGAACGTCCTGCCCGTCACGGCGCCGGCCTCGTCCGCTGCCACGTCCTCGGACGAGGCGGACTCCGCCGCCGAGGGTCCGGGTCAGGTCAGCGCGATCAGCAAGGCCGCCGAGCGTCGCGCCACCCAGGCCCGCGCCGCCGCCGAGGCTGCCCGTCCCGACTTCGCCAAGCCGGCGGAGGGCCGCTTCACCTCGGGCTTCGGCGCCCGCTGGGGCTCGTCGCACCGCGGCATCGACATCGCCGGCCCGATCGGCACCCCGATCGTCTCGGTCGCCGACGGCACCGTCGTCGAGTCCGGCCCGGCCAGTGGCTTCGGCATGTGGGTCAAGGTCGAGCTCGACGACGGCACGATCAACGTCTACGGCCACGTGAACCGCTCCTACGTGCGAGAGGGCCAGCAGGTCCGGGCCGGCGAGGAGATCGCCGAGATCGGCAACCGCGGCCGCTCCACCGGCCCGCACCTGCACTTCGAGGTCTGGACCGACGGCGAGAACAAGATCAACCCGTTGCCGTGGCTCGCCGAGCGCGGCATCTCGCTGGGATCCCAACAGGACTAGTCCGCTCCCCCGTAAGACGACCAGGGCCCCGCAGCGCACCGCGCTCCGGGGCCCTCGTCGTCGGGCGGGTGCCGAACGAACGGCGCTTTCGCTGCTTCCGTAGCAGCGAACGCGCCGCTCATGTTTCCGGGCGTGCGGCCGCTCGTACGCCGGGCGTCGGCGTTCGGGCGCCCGCGAGGCCACTGCCAGAGCCGCGTCGATCAGGAGGGGCCTCGGGCGCGCGCGGGGCCGGCGAGGCTCGCCGCTCTAGCCGCGCGAAGGTGCCCTTCGGCCGAAACAGGCGCGCGCGGGCACCCGGCGCCGGGGCCGGGGCCGGCGAGGGGCGCCCCTCGCCGCTCTAGCCGCGCGAAGGTGCCCTTCGGCCGAAACAGGCGCGCGCGGGCGGCTTCCAGCGACCGGGCGGGGAGGTGGTGGGTCGCTACAGCTTCGTGAGCGGCACGCCGCCGATGAGCATGAGCCGCACGGTGCCCGAGGACCCGAAGTCGATCGTGGCCGTGGCCCGCGAGCCGACGCCGTCGACGGTGGTGACCGTCCCGAGGCCGTACTTGTCGTGGCTGACGCGGTCGCCGACGTCCAGCGAGATCGTCGGCGCCTCCTTCCAGTCCGGCCGCATCGGCGACGGGCGGGACGGGCGCCCGCTGACGTCGGTGCCGGGACTCGCCCAGCGCCCGGAGCCGAACCGCGTGCGGCCCACCGGCGACGAGCGCTCGAAGGTCGGTTCGACGCGCCGCCACTCCCACACGTCGGCGGGTACCTCGTCGAGGAACCGCGACGGCGGGTTGGCCTGGGGCTGCCCGTAGGCCGAGCGCATCACCGCGCGCGAGAGGTAGAGACGCTGCTGGGCGCGGGTGATGCCGACGTAGGCGAGGCGCCGCTCCTCGGAGAGCTCCGCCGGGTCGGCCAGGGCCCGCGAGTGCGGGAAGATGCCGTCCTCCCAGCCGGTGGCGAACACGACCGGGAACTCGAGGCCCTTCGCGGTGTGCAGCGTCATCAGCGTGACCACGCCGTCGCCGCCATCGGGGATCGAGTCGGCGTCGGCCACCAGCGACACGCGCTCGAGGAACGCCTCGAGCGAGCCCGGCTCGGCGAGGCCGTCGCCCGGGACATCGTCCTGCTCGGCGCCGTCCTGGGCATCAGCGTCGCCCTCGGCCGTCGCGGGCTCCGCGGCCGCCGGCTCCTCCTCGAGCCCCTCGGCGTTGATGGCGTCCTGGACGAACTCGCGCGCGACGCTGACGAGCTCCTGGAGGTTCTCCAGGCGCGACTGCTCCTGCGGGTCCTCCGAGCCCTCGAGCTCCTTGCGGTAGCCCGACCGGTCGAGGATCGCGTCGAGCACCTCGTCGACCGACCCGCCGCCCGCCACGGTGGCGGCGAGCCCGTCCATCATCTCGACGAAGTCGGCGATGTTGCGCTGCGAGCGCGTCGCGAGCCCGTGGACCTCGCCCGCCGCGGCCCGGCGCAGGGCCGCGGCGAACGTGATGCGCTCGCGGTCGGCGGCGTCGGCCACCACCGACTCGGCGCGGTCGCCGATACCGCGCTTCGGGACGTTGAGGATGCGGCGCAGCGAGACCGTGTCCTCGGGGTTGGACAGCACCTTGAGGTAGGCCATCGCGTCGCGGACCTCGCGGCGCTCGTAGAAACGGACCCCGCCGACGATCTTGTACGGGAGCCCGAGGCGGATGAAGACGTCCTCGAAGACACGGGACTGGCCGTTGGTGCGGTAGAACACCGCGACCTCGCCGAAGCGGACCTCGCCGGCGTCGACGAGGCGGTCGATCTCGGACGCCACGAACGCGGCCTCGTCGTGCTCGTTGTCGGCCACGTAGCCGACGACCAGCTCGCCGTCGCCGGCGTCGGTCCACAGCCGCTTGTCCCGCCGCTCGGCATTGCGGCTGATGACCGCGTTGGCGGCGCTGAGGATGCGCTGGGTGGAGCGGTAGTTCTGCTCGAGCAGGATCGTGCGCGCATCGGGGTAGTCGCGCTCGAACTCGACGATGTTGCGGATCGTGGCGCCGCGGAAGGCGTAGATCGACTGGTCGGCGTCGCCCACCACGCACAGCTCCGCGGGCTTCACGGAGCCGTCGTCGCTGCCCGCCGCCAGCGCCCGGACCAGCATGTACTGGGCGTGGTTGGTGTCCTGGTACTCGTCGACCAGGATGTGCCGGAACCGGCGGCGGTAGTACTCGGCGACGTCCGGGAAGCGGGTGAGCAGGTCGACCGTGCGGCCGATGAGGTCGTCGAAGTCGAGGGAGTTCGACTGCTGCAGGCGGTCCTGGTAGACGGTGTAGACCTCGGCGGTGCGCTTCTCCGCCTCGGTGGCGGCGGCGTCGACGGCCTCGATCGGCGAGACCAGCTCGTTCTTCCACGCGGAGATGCGCGCCAGGAGCCCGCGGGGCGAGTACTTCTTGGCGTCGAGGTCGAGCCCGCGGGCGACCGTGGCGACCAGCCGCCGCGAGTCGTCCGCGTCGTAGATCGAGAACGTGGAGCTCAGCCCGAGGTGGCGGTACTCGCGGCGCAGGATCCGCACGCACATCGAGTGGAACGTCGACACCCACATCGCGTTCGCGCGGCGGCCCACCAGCGCGGCGACCCGCTCGCGCATCTCGGCCGCGGCCTTGTTGGTGAACGTGATGGCCAGGAACTGGCCGGGCCCGACCCCCTGGTGGCGCATCTGCCAGGCGATGCGGTGGGTGAGGACCCGCGTCTTGCCGGACCCGGCGCCCGCGACGATCAGCAGCGGCGAGCCGGTGTGCACCACGGCCTCGCGCTGGGGCGGGTTCATGCCCTCGAGCAGCGGATCGTCCGCCGGATCGGGACGGCCGGTGTCCCGGCGGACCGCAGCTCCGGCCCTGGCGTCACCGCCCCCGGCGGCCGCGGCGGCGAGGCGGCGCGACAGGGCGGAGGCCGCCGAGCGCACCGGAGGGCCCGACCTCGCGGCGGACCCGGGATCGGACTCCGGGTCGGACGCGGGGGGGCGGGTGGCGGGACCGGTGCTCATCGTCGGTCCACGGTACCGGGACCCCCCGACAGCGCCCCGCGGCCGACGGTTGGCGGCGCCGGGACGCGGTGGCATAGTGATCCGCGTGCACGAGCAGTCGCGTCGATTTTTCTACGGGTACCGCACCCCGGTGCCCGTGGACACCTGACGCGCCCGCCGCGCCCGACCCACGCCGCCCCGGAGTCCTCCAGACCCCGGGGCGTCTTCGTGTCCGGGGTCAGGAGGACCCACCCACCCCGGACACCCCCTGGAGGCCGATCCCCGTGAGTGCCATGACCAGCGATCCCGCGCACGCCCCGACGTCCGACGCCGAGCCGGCACCGGAGCCCGCTCCCGAGGGCGGCCCGGAGACCGCGCCGGACGCCGCCGCGCCGTTGTCCCCGGCGACCGCTGAGGAGATCCCGGCGCTGCGGGAGGAGATCGACGCGATCGACGCCGAGCTGCTGCGCCTCGTGCGCCGGCGCTCCGAGATCTCCCAGCGGATCGGCCTGGCCCGCATGGCCGCCGGCGGGCCGCGCATCGTCTACAACCGCGAGATGCAGGTCCTCGCCCGCTTCCGCGGGCTCGGCACCGAAGGTCGCGAGCTCGCGATGCTGCTGCTACGCCTCGGCCGGGGACGCCTCGGAGGCCGGAGCTAGACGCGTCGCGGGGCCGCGCCACCCCGTCCCGGCCTCCAGTCCGGCGGGCGAAGCGGACGGGCCGCATCCGCCCCACCACACGAACGGCCGCGTCCCCTGCGTCCTGACGGGTGAGGTCCCGGCACCGGGTGCACGCGCCGCACACCGCGGACCGCTCGCGTCGTACTACGGACCCCACACGACGAGTGGCACTCTGGTGTCATGGGAACGGTCATCGACCTGATCGCCACGATCATCACCGTGCTGGGCCTGCTCGCCTCTTTGGGCTATGGCGGGTACCTGTTGATGCTCTCGTCGGTGGCATCGAAGCGCCCGGGCGCCGCACATCTGGCCGCGGACGCGCGCAGTCGCATCCCGGCCGCCGGCGGTCTCGCCCTGGGTGCGCTCGTGGCCCTCCTGCTCACCGGCGGCGGGGTCCCGCTGGACGTCATCGGACTGCTCGTCGGCGGAGGCGTCGGTCTCGTCGCGGTGAACCAGTTCCAGGGCGCCCGCAAGCGGCTCGCCTCCGGGTCCTCCTGAGCCGAACGGTCGTCCCCGGACGACCGGCGGCGGCCGATTGTGTACGACCGGTCGGCGGGCAGCGCCGAGCGCGCCAGGAGGTACGACACGCCCATTGGGCGCCGTGACACGGACGATGGACCTTCGTCGCCTGGATAGACCTTCCCGGCCCGGATGACACGCGAGTAGCCATGTCCTCACACGGAGTGGACGACGCGCCCTCATCCCGGTGAACCCGGGCCCGGCGCGTCCTCGACGGACGAGGAGCCGGAGACATGCGCGAGGGCGAGGGACGGCACGCCTGGTTCGACGAGCCGGCCACGACCACCGGTTCACTCCTCGCCGTCCCCACCGTCCCCCCACCCGCGCTCCCCGGGGACGACGACCCCGAGGACGTCGCCCACGAGGACCTCGACGACGCCGGCCCCGACGAGGAGAGCCTGATCCAGCTCGTCCCGGTGCCGCGCCATCCCGTCCACGACCTGTTCCGGGACCCGGATCGCGGGGCCGACGAGCCCCGCCACACCGCCGGCATCCCCGTCACCGAGATCCTCGCCCGGCTGACCGTCCCGCCGCCGGTGATGGACCGGCCCTCCCCGGTGACGCTCGACAACGAGGTACCGACGGACGGGATCGTCACCGACGAGCCCCCCGCACCCCTCGCCCGCCGGCGACCCACCCCGCCCACCCCCGGGCGCTCCGCGCGCCGCCGGACCAACGTGTTCGGCCGCGGGAACAGCCGGGCGCTCGGCGCGAGCACGGGCGTCCTGCTGGTCGCCGGCGCGGTCGCGAGCGTGGCCGGCCTGCCGCTGCCCGGTGTCCCGCCGCTCATCGAGGAGGGTCCGGGGACGGGCGGCCCGGTGGCGCTCCCGCCCGGCCTCGGCGGCCCCGGTCTGCCGGGCTCGGTCCCCGGCGCCCTGGGCCCGGACGGCGTCGCCACGCCGGCCCAGGTGACGCTCAGCGCCTCGGTCGCCGACCTCGGCCTGGGCCTCGGCGCCCCTGGCGGGACCGCCCTCGCGGGCCGCGGCCTCACCGGCGGCCCCCTGGCCGGTGGGACGGGCACGCTGCCCGGCGGCGGTGCCCCAGGGGTCCCCGGCGGCGGTGGAGCTCCCGGCGGCGGAGCCCCCGGCGGAGGCGGCGCCCCCGGCGGTGGCGCCCCCGGGGTCCCCGGCGGCGGTGGAGCTCCCGGCGGCGGCGGGACCCCCGGCGGCGGTCCCGTCGGCGGCGTGATCGACGGGGTCGGCGGCGTGATCGGCGGCGTCGGCGGCACCGCCGGCGGTGTCATCGGCGGGGTCGGCACCGGTGCGGGCGGCGTGATCGGCGGGGTCGGCACCACCGCGGGCGGTCTCGTCGGCGGCGTCGGCGACACCGTCGGCGATCTGGGCACCGGCCTGGGCGGCACGGTCGGGGGTGTCGGCGACTCCGTCGGTGGCCTCGTCGGCGGTCCTGTCGGGCCGGTGGTCAGCGGCCTCACCACGACCGTCGGCGACACCGTGGGCGGCCTGAGCACCACCGTCGGGGAGACCGTCGGCGGGGTCGGCACCACCGTCGAGGGCGTGACCGGTGGGCTCGGGGACACGGTCGGCGGCGCCGGCACGACGGTCGGGACGACCGTCGGCGGCCTCACCGGGGTCGTCGAGACCACGGGCGGCGGGGTCGGTCCGGTCGTCGACGGCGTCGGCGGCCTCTTCGGTGGCGTGCTGGCGGGCTCGACGCCCGCGAGCAGCGTCCCCGCATCGGTCGCGAACGACGTCGTGGCGCCCGCCGCCTCGACCGTCACCACGACCGTCCAGGGCACCGGCGAGGTCGCGGCCACCACGCTCGGCTCGGCCACCGAGGACGTCGTCGAGCCCACGACCGACGCGGTCACGGACGCCGTCGACGGGACGGGCGAGGACGTCGGGAGCGCGCTGGACGCGACCACCGACGAGGTCGCGTCCGCCACCGACGAGGTCACCGACACCGTCGACGAGGCCGGCGACACGGCCTCCGACGCCGTCGACGACACCCCGGTCGTCGGCGACACGGCCTCCGATCTGGTCGAGGACACCACGGACACGGTCGACGACACCGTGGACGACACGGCCGACACCGTCGACGAGGTCTCCGACTCCGCCGGCGACACGGTCGAGGACACCACCGAGGCCGTCGGCGACACCGTCGACTCGGTCTCCGACTCCTCGGGCGACACCGTGGAGGACACCACCGGCGCCGTCGGCGACACCGTCGACGGCCTGCTGGGCGGCTCCTGAACCGCCGCGGGGGTGCGGTGGGGGCTCGCCGGGCGCGTGGTCGTCACCCGGTCGGGACCTCTACTGTGACCCTCGTGCACACACGGACGGGGAGCAGCCGGTGAGCTCTCCCCGCGTGGTCGCCGGGCGCTACCGCCTCGAGGAACGCATCGGCGCGGGGGCGATGGGCGTCGTGTGGCGCGGCACGGACGAGCGTCTGGGCCGGGTCGTCGCCGTCAAGCAGGTGTTCCTGCACGCCGGCCTCGACGAGCGGGAGGCCGACGAGGTCCGCCAGCGCACCCTGCGCGAGGGCCGGATCGCCGCCCGCCTGCAGCACCCGCACGCGATCTCGGTGTTCGACGCCTCGATCGAGGGCGACGAGCCGTGGCTGGTCATGGAGTACCTGCCGTCGCGCAGCCTCGCCGCCGTCCTCGGCGAGCAGGGCACCCTCGAGCCGCGCACCGTGGCGCGGATCGGGCGCCAGGTGGCGGACGCGCTCGACGCCGCCCACCAGGCCGGGATCGTGCACCGTGACGTCAAGCCCGGCAACGTACTGCTCGGGGCCGACGGCACCGTCAAGATCACCGACTTCGGCATCTCGCGCGCCACGGGCGACCTGACGCTGACCCGCACCGGGATGCTCGCCGGCACGCCGGCCTACCTCGCCCCCGAGGTCGCCCGAGGCGAGAACTCGACCTCCGCGTCCGACGTCTTCTCCCTCGGCGCCACCCTCTACGCCACGGTCGAGGGCATCCCGCCCTTCGGCGCCGACGACAACGCGCTCGCGCTCCTGCACTCCGTCGCCGCCGGCAAGGTCGTCCCGCCGCAGCAGGCCGGCCCTCTCACCGCGCTGCTCATGCGCCTGCTGCGCGACGACCCCGCCGAGCGGCCGTCCGCCGCGCAGGCACGTCAGGAGCTGGGGCGGATCGCGCACGCGGGCGGACGCACCGAGACCCCGCTCGCCGATCTCGTCCCCCTGGGCGCCACCGACCCCACCGGCGGCCCGCCGCCGGTGCCCGAGGCGCGGCACGGGTCGGACCCCTGGGGCAGCGCGGGCGGCCCCGGGTCCCCGCCGGGCAGCGGACCGGCACCGGCCGGGCCGCCCACCCGCCAGGGCATGCCGGCCCCCGAGCCGCCGGTGTCGCGACGACGCCCGCGTCGCCGGCCGACCGCGACCATCGCCGTCCTCGTGCTCCTCGTCGCCCTGGTGGCGGGCGGGGTCGTCGGCGTCGCCCTGCTCTCGTCGTCGGGCACCGACTCCACGGGCGCGACCGTCGGGTCGACCGTCGGCGGCGGCGGCGAGTCCGACCCGCAGGCGGCGATGGTGAGCGCGGTCCGCGACTACTACGGCGTGGTCACCGGGAACGAGGCTGCGGGCTGGGCGCGCCTCGGGCCGAACCTGCAGGCCCGCACGGGCGGCTTCGGGAACTACCAGGCGTTCTGGTCGACGATCTCGTCGGTGCAGGTCGTCGACGCCTCGGCGCTCGACGCGGACACGGTGCGGGCGACGCTCGACTTCGCCCCCGAGGGCCGCGAGCGCAGCCAGGAGGTGCACGAGCTCGGCATGGTCCAGGGTCCCGACGGCCGCTGGCTCATCGACACCGACGAGAGCGTCGACGCGGCCAGCCCCCGCGCGGCCGCGACCGGGCTGAGCCTCGAGGCCCCGGTCGCGGAGGCGTCCGGCCCGACCACCACCTCGTCCCCGCCGCCCACGCAGGCGGAGGACTCACACGGCGGCGACGACTCGCACGGGCACTCCGGCGGCGACGACCACAACGGCGACGGCGGCCACGGGCACGACGGCGACTACGGCGGGGACGGCCACGGCGGGGACGACGACAGCGACGACAGCTGATCCGCCGGCTACACCAGTCGGCGGTCGCTCGCCCAGCGCGAGAGCTCGTGGCGGTTGGACGACTGGGTCTTGCGCAGGACGCTCGACACGTGGGTCTCGACCGTCTTCACCGAGATGACGAGCTCGGCGGCGATCTCCTTGTACGACCAGCCCCGGGCCAGCAGGCGCAGGACGTCGCGCTCGCGGCGGGTGAGCTGGTCGAGCTCGGGGTCGACGACGCCGGTCGCGCCGGGGCGGTCGGCGAAGGCGTCGAGCACGAAGCCCGCGAGGCGCGGGGAGAACACGGCGTCGCCGGCGTGCACGCGCACCACGGCGTCGGCGAGCTCGTGGCCCGAGATGGTCTTGGTGACGTAGCCGCGCGCGCCGGCGCGGATCACCGAGATGACGTCCTCGGCGGCGTCGGACACCGACAGCGCGAGGAACACGACCTCCGGGTGGTCCGGCCGGGTGCGGGCGAGCACCGCGGCGCCGCCGCCGTCGGGCATGTGCACGTCGAGCAGCACGACGTCGGGCCTGCGGTGGCCGATGACGGCGACGGCCTCGTCGACCGAGCCGGCCTCGCCCACCACGCTGACGGTGCGGCGCGCCAGCGACTCGAGCTCGGCGCGCACCCCGCGCCGGAAGAGCGCGTGGTCGTCGACGATCACGACGCTGACGGCGTCCTCCGGCGTGGCGGGCTCGCTCATCGGGTCTCCTCCTCGGTGCTCGGGGTCCCGCGCCGGGCACGGGGCAGGACGAGGCCGACCTCCGTGCCCGCGCCCGGTGTACTGCGCAGCTGCACCTTCCCGCCGTGGCGGGCCATGCGGTCCTTGACCGAGCCGGCGAGGCCGCGCCGGTCGTCGGGCACCGCGTCCGGGTCGAACCCGCAGCCGCGGTCGCGCACGAAGATCTCCACGGTCTCGGGCTCCACCTCGGCGTAGACGTCGATCTCGTCGACGCCGGCGTGCTTGGCGGCGTTGACCATCGCCTCGCGGGCCGCCGCGACCAGGGCGGCGGTGTCCGGGTCGAGCGGGGCGTCGCCCACCACGACCGGCGCGACCCGCACCCCGTAGTCGTCCTCGACCTCGCCGGCGGCCGCGGCGAGGGTGGCCGCCAGCGTCGCGTCGGTCGCGGCCGCGGGGTGCCCGGTGTCGCCGCCGGGCGGGCCGTAGAGCCAGGCCCGCAGCTCGCGCTCCTGGCTGCGGGCGAGGCGGCGGACCTCGCGGCCGGAGGCGTCCTCGCCCGCCTGCTTCTGGATCAGCGCGAGGGTCTGCAGCACCGAGTCGTGCAGGTGCGCGGCGATGTCGGCGCGCGCCTGCCCGCGGATGCGCTCGGTGCGCTCGGTGCCGAGCTCGCGGACCAGGCGCAGCCACCACGGCACGGTGAGCACGACGACGCCGGCGAGGGTGGCGAGGGCCGCGAGCAGGCCGAACTGGACCTGGTCGAGGTCGATGTTGCCGAGCAGGAAGGCCGCGATCCCCGCGGTGACCAGCAGCGCGCCCGCCAGGGCCCGCACCAGGCCGAGCTTCCCGCCGAGCCAGCGCGCGCGGCGCGTCGGGCCGGCGGCGACCCCGGTGCCGGTGTCGGCCTCCCGCCACACCAGGGCCACGCCCGCGAGCACCACGCCGAGCGGGATGGTCACCCAGCCGGAGAGCTCCCCGCCGAGTGCGGACAGCACGAACGCGAGCCCGACCCCGAGCGTGGCGAGGCCCAGGCCCTGGCGGCGCTCGTTCGGCGGCAGCTCGCGCCGGACCCCGCGCGGCTCGAGGGGGCAGAACAGCCACAGCGCGGCGTAGGCGAGGAACCCGGCGCCGGACGCGGCCACGAGCAGCACGAACACCAGGCGCACGCGCAGGACGTCGACGCCGAGGTGATCGGCGACCCCGCCGGTGACGCCCGCGATCACCGATCCCTGCCGGCGGCGACGGACGCGCGAGATGACGAAGGGCGCGGGCGTGGCAGCGGGCGCCGGCGCCTCGCCCACCCTGTCCACCTCCTCCACGGAGGCCGTCTCGTCCACGGCCTCATCGTCACACGCGCGCGACCCCGGCGGGCCGGTCGCGACCCCCGAGGTCCTCGGGGTCGTCCCGGGGTGGGGACCGGGGTCGCTCCCGGAGGTTTCGGGCCTCCGCGACGGCCAGTGTCGATGCCATCGCCGGCTCGCACGGGGCCGACGGGGAACGACGGGCCGCGCAGACCGGTCCGATCGGCGAGGAGGATGAGGACGATGAGCAGTCCCGGCCAGGGGTCGCGGGCGCCGGCGGGTGCCGACGTCGGCGCGACCCTCCGCGAGATGTGGGCGACGCGCCCCGCCCGTCTCAAGGAGGACCGCAAGATCGCGGGCGTCGCCGCCGCGATCGCGCGGCGCTACGCCGTCGACCCGACGCTGGTGCGGGTCGGGTTCGTGGTCTCGCTGTTCTACGGGGTGGGCCTGCTGGTCTACCTCGCCGGCATCCTCGTCCTCCCGCGGGTCGACGAGACGGGCCGGCGCCGCGAGACGCCGGTGTGGGCGATCGTCATCGGGACGCTCCTCGGCATCGCCGCGGTCGCCTCGGCGTTCTCCGGCGACCTCGGCACGGTGATCGGCATCGTCGTCGCGGTCGCCCTGCTCTACGGGCTGCACCGCAGCCGCGGTCACCTGCGGGACCCGCAGCGCCCCGTCGCGGTCGACGGCGTGACGCCCACGGTCGAGCCCGGGGACGCCCCGAAGCCGCCGTCGTGGGATCCGCTCGGCGCGGCACCGTTCGCCTGGGACCTCCCGGAGCCCGCGCCGCCGCCCGCGCCGCCGGAGCCGCGCTCGAAGGTCGTGCCCGTGACCCTCGGCGCCGCGATCGTCGCGGCCGGGTTCGTCGCCCTGCTGGGCCTGCTCGGCCTGGTGCCGCTCGGCGCCACCGCGGTGCTCGGCACCGCCCTCGCCGTGATCGGCGCGGGCCTGGTCGTCGGCGCGTTCCTGCACCGGGGACGCGGACTGATCATCGCGGCCGTGCCGCTCGCGCTCGTGTTGGTCGCCGCCGCCAACGGCGCCGGGGACGGGCCGTGGAACGACGGGGACTTCCGCGTCGACTCCGACGGCGCCCCGGGCTCCGTCCAGACCCTCGGCGACGCCTCCTGGGCACCGATGATCGGCATGGTCGCCCCGGCGTACGAGACGGCCTTCGGCGACGCCGAGCTCGACCTGCGTGGCCTCGCCGCGACCCCGCCGGGGTCGCCGCCCGTGCAGACCGAGGTGAGCAGCGGCGCCGGCGACGTCACCGTCCTCGTGCCCCTCAACGCCGACGTCACCGCGACCTGCGAGAGCGGCGGCGGCACGGCGGAGTGCCTCGGCCGGGTCGACGGCCCGGTGATCGACCTCGGACCCGACGGACCCGGGGGCCCGAGCATCCAGCTGCAGGCCGTCAGCGGCGGCGGAGACGTGGAGGTGCGCCGTGGATGAGCGCCGACCCGGTGAGTCCCTCACCGACCAGCCCTACACACCCGACCAGCCCTACACGATCCACCAGGACGTGGACACGATCGACGGTGACGCCGGCGAGGCCCCGGCCCGCAGGCCCGGGCCCGACCCGTTGGGCCTCGTGGCCGGCCTGGCCGCGATCCTCGTCGCCGTCCTCGCCCTCACCGGCACGATCGCGAGCGTCGACCCGCGCTGGGTCCTCGCCCTCGGCGCCGTCGGCGTCGGGCTCGGCGTCCTCCTGGCGACCCTGCGCCGCCGCGGCTGACCCCGGAACGATTACTGGCTGGTATCGCTCGCACAGCGAGCGATACCAGCCAGTAATGCTGTGCAGGGTCAGGAGTGGCAGTGCCCGTTCGACGACGGCGGGACGTCGAGCGTGGGGTTGCGGTCGAAGAACCCGACGGGCATCAGCCGGAAGCCGGCGTAGTCGACGGGCATGATCGGCCAGTCCTCCGGGCGCGGCACGTGCGTCAGGCCGAACGTGTGCCACAGGACGACGTCGGCGCCCCGGCCGTCCTCGTCGAGGGCACGGTCGGCGGCGGTCCAGGTCGGAAGGCCCGCCCCGCCGGCGTGCTGGTTGACGTAGTCGCCGGCCGGATAGCGCTCGTCGGCGTCGTAGGCGGTGACCCAGAGGTGCTTCGTCGCGAAGGCTGCGCGCCCGGCGACGACGGAGCGCTCGTCGGCGAGCAGCGTCGGGCTCCCCTCGGAGTGCAGGGCGTACGCGACGGGTCGGCCGTGGCGGTTGGTCGACTCCGGGTTGACCACCTGCCACGTGCGCCCGCGGCCCGGGTCGGCGAGGCGCTGGGCCTCGGCCTCGTGGGTCAGCCGCGTGCGCGACTCGGTGAAGGCGTTGCCCCAGGGGTTGTCCTTCCCCATCGGCAGGGCAACGGCCTCGCACTCCTCGACGGCGTTGCGCTGGCCGTCGACGGCCATGTCCAGACGCGCCGAGAACAGGTGCTGGTGGTACGGCAGGCCCAGCCCGGGCGCCACCTGGGTGGCGAACGGGTGCCCCTCGGACGGGTAGGCCGAGGTGAACGGGATGCCGGTCAGCTTGGACTCGCACGCGATCGTGCCGTCGAGGTAGAGGTACCAGTAGAAGCCGTAGTCGTAGTTGCCGATCGTGGTGAAGAACGAGATCACCATGCGGCGCTGCCGGCGGGTCTCCGACGCGTTGGTGAACAGGTCGGAGTGCTTCCAGAGGATCCCGTAGTCCTCCTCGTGCAGGCAGATCGCGTTGGTGATCGTGCGCGGCGACCCGTCGTCGTCGGCCACCACGACGTCCATGTACCGGATCTCGCCGAGGCAGTCGCAGCCCAGCTCGAGCGAGTTCGCGTAGCGGGCGAACATGTACTCGCCGGCGTCGAAGTAGTTCTGCCAGAACCGCACGGGCGACGGGTCGGCGTAGGGCACCACCATCTCGGCGATCGAGGCCCGGTAGACCACCGGCCGGCCGTGGATACCGATCTCGTGCAGGGTCAGGCCCTCGCGCTCGTTGAACCCGACGCGCAGGTCCCAGCCCTCCCAGCGCAGCCGGTTGCCCTCGAGGGTGAAGCTGACGCCCTCGGGCTGGGTGATCTCGATCGGCTTCAGGGTCGTGCGCTGCGGGCCGACCTGCTCGGGGTCGTCGAAGTTGCCCGGCTCGTCGGGCACCGGCAGCGGCGTGTGGTCGACCACGCGGGAGACCTCGCGGGCCACGAGGTCGACGTAGGCGACGACACCGTCGACGGGGTGGGCCCAGGGCGAGTCCTTCTCGTGGTCCTGGCGGAACCCGAGCACCCGAGCCATGCGCCGCCCGGTCTCCTCCGGGTAGTAGGCACCGGCCGAGAGCGGCACGGCGCGGACCGTCGCCGGGTCGATGCCGCGGCGGCGCAGCGCGTCGCACCACTCGGTCGAGGCCAGGACGATCTCCTCCATGATCTCGAACTCGGAGTCGATGATCGGGAGCTGGCCGCTGGTGGCGGGGTCGAGCTCGACGGCCGAGTCGATCTCCCCGCGGGACGCCGAGACGACGACGTCGCGCGAGGGCGCGCCGCTCATGTCGAGCAGCAGGACGCGGAAGCGCCGGTCGACGTGGTCGCCGTCGGTGTGGGCGAGGACGGCCGCCTTGTCGGGCTCCTCGAGCCCGGCGAAGCAGTAGCGGACGGAGTCGCCGAGCAGCCCGGCGTCGGCGAGCACCTCCCGGACGGCCCGGAACTCCTCGGTCGTGGCCAGGTCGAGCGGGTGGGTGGCGGCGTCGGCGGCGACGCTCCTCGGGGCGGTGGCGGTCACGGTGCAGTCCTCCGGTTCGGCTCGGAACGGGTGGTCATCAGGCGTTCTCGCGGGTGACGGCGGGCGGAGTGGTCTCGCGCCGGGTGACGCCGACGACCACGCCCGCGAGGGTGACAAGGACGAGCACGGCGCCGATCCCGACCGCCAGCCCCGTGGAGCCGCCGATGAGCGTCGGGAAGTTGCCGAGGGTGAGCACCAGGCAGCCGAGCAGCCCGAGCAGACCCAGCGTCGGGGCGATCCGTGTGTTCCAGACGCGCCGGTCGACCCCGCTGCGGGCGAAGAACACGAGCACGGCCAGGCAGGTCATCACCATGAGGACGAGGACGCCGAGCGTCGCGGTGCCCGCCATCCACGCGAAGACCTGGGCGACCGGGTCGAGCCCGGCCACCGCGAACACCACGATGAACAGCAGTGAGACCCCGGACTGGGTGAGCGACGCGATGTGCGGCGAGCCGTGGCTCTGGTGGGTCCGACCGCATGCGGCCGGGACAGCCCGGTGCCCGCCGAGGGCGTACCAGTAGCGCGCCGCGACGTTGTGGAACGCGAGGATCGCGGCGAACAGGCTGGTCACGAGCAGGATCGTCACGATGTGCCCGCCGATCGGGCCCAGCCAGTTCGTCGCCGTGGTCAGGAGGAACGTGCCCGGGTTCGCCCCGGCCTCGGCCACCGCGGCCTCGTCGCCCCATGCGGACACGATGGCCCAGCTGGACACCGCATAGAAGACCCCGATGATGACGAGCGCGAGGTAGGTGGCGCGCGGGATCGTGCGCTGCGGGTCGTGGGCCTCGTCGCGGAACACCGCGGTGGCCTCGAACCCGATGAAGCTCGCGATCGCGAACATGATCGCGATGCCCACCGCGCCCGAGAAGATCTGACCGGGGTCGAACGCCGCCGTCGAGAGCCCCTCCGGGGAGCCGCCGCCGACGATCACCACGACGTCGAGAACCACCACGATCGCGATCTCCGCGAGCAGCAGCACGCCGAGGACCCGGCTGGAGAGCTCGATGTGGCGGTAGCCGAGGACCGCGACCACGGCGATCACCGCGATCGTCCATACCCACCACGGCACGCTCGGGCCGCCGTAGCTGGTGACGAGCTCGTCGATCGCCGCACCGATGTAGCCGTAGACCGCGAGCTGGACGGCGGTGTACGTGGCGAGCGCGAGGAACGCCGCGCCCATCCCGAGGGGACGGCCCAGGCCGTGGCGGACGTAGGTGAAGAACGCCCCGGCGTCGGGGACGTGCGGGCTCATCGCGCAGAACCCGACGGCGAAGAGCAGGAGCACCACCGCGCACAGCACGAAGGTGGCGGGGAAGGCGGCGCCGTTCCCGGCCCCGACCCCCAGCGGGATGGTGCCCGCGATGACGGTCAGCGGGGCGGCCGCCGCGACGACCATGAAGACGATGGAACCGACCCCGAGGGTGCCGGACAGGCGTGTGGCGGGCGCGGGGGCGGATTCGGTGGGCGCGGCCATGGCGACTCCCGGGAATCGGAGGAAAGGGGCCGACGAGAATGTCGCGGGTCACGTTTGCGGAGGCGTTCCCGTGGGGTCAACCCCTCGTCGAGCAGCACGGGGCCCGGGAAGATCCGGACTCCCACAATCCGTGTCGTGATCTTCGGCCATTCTCCGAACGGAGATCGGCCATTCGCGCGGAGCGTCCGAATGAGAATCGCGACGGACCGTTTCTCGTTCGGGGGGTGAGTTCGTCGCCGTGGCGGGGCTCCGGCCCTACGGTGACGGGCGTGCCGACGCCCGGAGGTCCGCCGTGACGCGCATCCCCGTGCTGCGGTCGCGCTCGCCGGTGGCCGGGCTGCGCCGCCGCTCCCTGCGCCCGCCGGGGGTCTTCGCCCAGTCCGTGGCCACTACCGCCCCGGCCGGCGCCATGGCCTCGACGCCCCTGCTCGTCATCGCCGCCGCCGGCAACGGGGCGCTCTGGTCGTTCGCGATCGCCGCCGCCCTCGTCGGGCTCGTCGCCGCGTGCATCACGGTCTTCGCGCGACGGATGGCCGCGGCCGGCGGGCTCTACAGCTTCACCGCGCAGGGGCTGGGCCCCGGCGGCGCCTACGCGTGCGCGGTGGCGATGGTCGTGGGGTACGGGATGCTCGTCGCCGTCACGTTCGCCGGCGCCTCCTGGTACGGCGGCGCGCTCGTGGCCCGACTCGCGGGGGGCAGCGAGGCGGTCGCCGCCGGCGCGGGCGTCGCGCTCGTCGTCGTCCTCGCGATCACCGTGGCGGTGTGCGCGGTCCGGGGTGTCCGTCTGGCCGGGCGGGTGATGCTGGTGATCGAGGCCGTGTCGATCGGCCTCATCCTCGTGGTGCTCGTCGCGCTCGCCCTGACCACGGCACCCGGCACGCCGCCGGGTTCGATCGGAGCCGGCTCCGGCCCGGAGGGACTCGGGCTGGGCGGCATCGCCGTCGGCGTGCTGCCCGCGCTGGCCGCGTTCATCGGGTTCGACAGCGCCGCGTCGCTGGGCGTCGAGGCCCGCAGGCCATTCGCGTCGATCCCCCGGGCGATCACCGCCACGGCCGCCGTGGCCGCCGTGCTCTACCTCGTGGCGACGCTCGTCCAGCTGGCCACGCCCGGCGGCGCGGGCCGCGCCACGAGCCCGACCTCGGGCGTCCCGGCGACCGTCGGCGACCTCAGCTGGGCCTCGATCCTCATGGACGTCGGCATCGTGGCCTCCTTCGGCGCGTGTGCGCTGGCCGCGCTGAACACGCTGGTGCGCGTGCTGTTCTCGCTGGCCCGCGAGGGCGTGGCGCCCGCGGCGCTCGGACGCACCCACCGTCGCCACCTGACCCCGGCCGTCGCCGTGTGGGTCACGGTGCCGGTGCCGGCCGCAGTGGTGGTGGTCGGCGCCGCCGCCGGCGTCGCGCCCGCGACGGTGTTCGGCGGCCTGGTCGCGGTGGCCACCCTCGGCTTCCTCGCCGCCTACCTGCTGGTGTGCCTCGCCGCGCCCCGGTTCCTCGCCCGCATCGGCGAGCTCACCGGCGGGGTCGTCGTGGTCTCGGTGCTCGCGTCGGCCGCGCTCGTCGCCACCGTCGTCGTCGTGGTGATCCACGCGAGCACCGGCCTGCTGATCACCCTGGCGGGCCTCCTCGTCGTCGGCGCCGGCGGGTGGGTGGTCCTGCGGCGGCGCCGAGGGCCTGCGCTGCAGGCGATGGGCGTGTACGACGAGACCACCACCGCCGACGTCCTCGCCGCGGGACCCCGGTGACCTCGCCGATCAGCGGGCGGCAGCCCCAGGCGGTGCGCAGCGCGCTGCTCATCCTCGAGGAGGTGGCCGCGGCCGGGGTCGGCGTCACCGCGAAGGAGATCTCCGCCGCGCTGCGGATCCCGCCGGCCACGACCTACCGGCTGCTCAACCTGCTCGTCGCCGAGGAGTACCTCGTGCGGCTGCCCGACCTCGGTGGGTTCGCGCTCGGGCGGCGCATCGCGAACCTCGCGCCCGCGCCCCTGTCCGCACCGACCGCGGCGCGCGACGTGATGCGCCGGCTGCGCGAGCGCGTCCGTTGGGGCGCCCACCTCGTCGCCTACGACCGGCACCGCTTCCTGTTCGTCGACCCCGACCCCGACCACCCGCCGACCGACGCCGACGAACTCGCCCGCCACCCGCACGCCAACGGGCTCGGGCGCCTGCTGCTCGCCGAGCACGACGAGCTCCCCGACGGCCCGCTCGCCCGCCTGACCCCGCGCACGGTGGTGGACCGCGACGAGCTCAAGGCCGCGCTCGTCGAGGTCGCGCGCACCGGCCTCGCTCGCCAGTGCGGGGAGTTCCACGCCGCCCTCGGCTGCCTCGCCGTCGCGATCCGAGCGCCGGGCGACGGACGCCTCGTCGCGGGCCTCGCCCTCACCGGCCCCGCCGACCGCGTCGCGGCGCCCAACACCGAGCTGCTGTCGCTCCTCCGCGAGCACGCGGCGGAGCTGGCCCCGCTGCTCGCCTGACCTACCAGCCTGGGGGCCATGCTGACGTTCACCGTCAGGAAACCCACCAGCTCGACGGGACGGGCAATGTCAGCTTCTACGGCGCGCCGGCAGAGATGACCGCCACCGGCGCCGGCACGTCGACGCGATTGCGCCGCCCCGCGAGCCGGGGGAAGCCCGGCAGGCGGGACAGCGCGCGCAGCACCGGCGGCGGACCGGGGTCGCCGCTGCCGATGCGCTCGGCCGCCGCCCGCTCCGTGCGCACCTGGGCCCGCTGCTCGCGCTCGACGGCCGGGCGGCGCGCGGCCTCGAGCCCCGCGGCGGCGTCGTCGAGCTGACGCGGCGACGGCGGGGTGCGGCGCAGGGGACCGACGAGACGGTTGGCGAGGTCGGCCGCGTCGGCGAGCGCGAGGTTGATCCCGTTGCCCCCCACCGGCGAGACCACGTGCGCGGCGTCGCCGAGCAGCACCAGCCCGGGCCGCGTCCAGCGCTCGACGGTGGTGATGCGCACGGGGAGCAGGGTGAGGTCGGCGACGTCGCCCAGGTCGTCGAGGCGCCCGGCGAGCCACGGCAGGGCGTCGACGGCGGCGTCCCGCAGCGCGGACACCCCGCGGGCGCGGACCTCGGCGAGCGTCCCTGCGCGGATCGTCCACCCGAGCTGCCAGTCGCCGCCCTGGTCGAGCAGCGCGAGGCTGCCGGTGGGCGTGCCGAAGAGGTCGAGGCCCGAGTACGACGGGTCGTCGGCACGGCGCGGCAGGGCGTGCCAGAGGATGTCGAGGCTCGCGCCCAGCTCGGTGGCCGCGAGCCCGGACGTCGCCCGGACCTTGGAGTTCCGCCCGTCGGCGCCGACGACCAGCGCGGCGTCGAGGTGGTGCTTCGCGGCGTCGACCGTGTACTCCACGCCGCACACGCGCCCGTCGCCGTCGTGGCGCAGCGACGAGAACCGCGCCCCCATGTGCACCGTCGCCCCGTGCGCACGGGCCCGGGCGGCGAGCCACGGCAGGAACTCGGCCTGCGGGATCAGCGCGTAGAACGGGAAGCGCGTGCTCGCGCCGCGGTAGTCGACGAGCGTCCACGTGCGCGACGCCGTGTGCCAGCGGAAGGCGTCGGAGCGGGTGTGCGCCACCTCGGCGAGCAGCGGCTCCGCCAGCCCGAGCCCGTCGAGGTACTCGAGCACCCCGGGCGCGAGCGTGTCGCCCCGGAAGCGGCGCGCGAAGTCGTGCCGGGACTCCAGCAGCGTCACCGACGCCCCGCCCCGGGCGAGCAGGTAGGTCAGGAGCACCCCGGCGGGACCCCCGCCGACCACCACGACGTCGCTCATTCCACGACAATACCTCTCGATGATGGAGATATCTCCTCGCAGGCGAGCGCCAGCAGCAGGACCGCGGCGTCCGCCGGGACGGTCGGGTCCCGGCCGGTGAGCCCGGCGACGCGACGCAGGCGGTTCAGCACGGTGTTGCGGTGGCAGAACAGCGACGCCCCGGTGTCGGCCACCGCGCCGTCGACGGCGAACCGGCGCACCGTCGCGACCAGCCGTTCCCGCTCCGCCGCGGGCACGCCGGCCAGACCGCCGAGCTCCCCCACCACGAGATCGGCCCCGACGTCCCCGAGGCGCGCCGCGGCGAGCGGGAGCCAGGCCGACGCGAGGGTGCGGGGCTCGGCGGGACCGCCCGCCGTCACGTCGGCGAGCTCGCCCGCGAGCCGGGCCCGCCGCGGGACGTCCGCGAGCCCGTGCGCCGTAGGCCCCACCCCGCAGCGCACGCCCTCGAACGCGGCCCGCACCGGCGCGCCGTCCGACCCCTCCCAGCGCGCGAGCAGCACGCTGTGCCGGCCGGTCGGCTGCACGTGCACCGGGCGCCCGCCGGCGGCCAGGCGGTCCGCCGCCCGCCGGAGCGCGGACGCGTCCTCCCCCGCGGCCGCGGCGACGAGGACGTCGTCCCCGGCGTCGAGCCCCAGCGCGATCGCGGCCCGCCGGACGTCCTCCGGAGCGGGGTCGTCGGCCGCGAGGAGGGCCCCGACGAGCGCGGTGCGCTCACCCTGGCGCTCCCGGGCGAGCACCGCCTCCTCCTCCAGGTACGCGAGCCGGATGCGGGACGAGTAGTCCTCGACGACCGTCCACACGGTCTGGACGCGATCGACCAGCAGCGCCGCCTCGTCCGACGTCGCCCGCGCGCGCAGCGCCTCCCACAGCACGCCGAAGTCCTGGCGGACCGCGGTGAGCAGGTCGTCGAGCGGCACGCCGCGGCGCGCCCGGTCCCGCCCGATCGCGGGCCCCACCTCGGCGAGCCGGTCCGGCACGGCGCGCCCCACGAGGCGGCCGAGCAGGTAGGCGAACGTGTCGTCGGCGTCGGCGTCGAGCCGCTCGGCGGGGACGAGGCCGCGCCCGTAGGCCGGCACGGAGCGGACCCGGTCGACGAAGGCGACCCGCAACGCGTCGGCGTCGTCGCGCACGCGCTCCACGAGATCCCGCCAGCGACGATCGTTGTGCATGTGCCCAACCTAGGGCGCGCGGGACGCGACGAGGACGCCTTCCGTGCGCCGGACCGTCCGGGCACCCTGGAGCGCTCATCACCACGACCGTCACCGGAGGGGACGCCGTGCACCTCACCCCCCGCGAGCAGGAGAGGGTGCTCCTGCACAGCGCGGCCGAGCTCGCCCGCCGCCGCCTCGCGCGGGGCGCCCGGCTCGGGGCGTCCGAGGCGGTCGCGCTGGTGTGCGACGAGATTCTGCGAGCTGGCCTGGGACGGTCACGACCTCGACGAGGTCGTCCGGCGCGCGCACGGGATCGTCGGGCCCGATCAGGTGCTCGAGGGCGTCGCCACGACCGCGCCGTCGGTGCAGGTCGAGGCGCTCTTCCCGCACGGCACGACCCTCGTGCACGTCGACCGGCCGTTCGGGCCACCGACGCCCGAGGGCCCCGGCGCCGTCCGCCCCGCCGCCGGGACGGTCGAGCTCGCCCCGGGCAGGGCGCGCTGCGGGGTCCGCCTGCACAACGAGGGCGACCAGCCGGTCTGGGTCACCTCGCACGTCCCGCTCGACCGGCTCAACCGCCGGCTCCGCGTGGACGTCGACGACAGCGACGACAGCGCCGACCCCGCGCGCCTGCGCCTCGACATCGCCGCCGGGACGGCGCTGCGGGTGGAGGCCGGGACGACGCGGGCGGCGACGGCCGTGCGCCTGGGAGGTGCCGCCCGGTGAGCTCCCTCGACCGCGCCGAGTACGCCCGGCTCTACGGCCCGACGACCGGCGACCGCGTGCGCCTCGGCGACACCGACCTGTGGGTCGAGGTGGACGCCGACGACACCGAGCCCGGCGAGGAGATGCTCGGCGGTTGCGGCAAGACCGCCCGCCAGGGCGCGCTGGTCACCGACCGCGCGCCCCGCGACAGCGCCCTCGACATGGTCGTGCTGGGCGTCCTGCTGCTCGACCCCGTCCTCGGGATCCGCAAGACCTCGATCGGCATCGCCGACGGGCGCATCGTCGGTGTGGGCCGTGCCGGGAACCCGGACGTCCAGGACGGCGTCGAGCTCGTCGTCGACGCCCACACCGCGATGGTGCCGGGCGAGGGCCTCGTCGCGACGCCGGGTGCCGTGGACTCCCACGTCCACCTCTCCAACGCCGACCTCGTCCCGGCCGCGCTGTCGGCCGGGGTGACGACGCTGGTCGGCATGGGCATCGGCGGCGTCTGGGACGTCGGCGCCAACCCCGCGCCCAATCTGCACACGCTGATGGCCTCCTGGACCGGCGCGCCGGTCAACGCCGCGTTCCTCGCCCGCGGGTCGTCCGGCTCGGCCGAGCTCCTGGAGCGGGCGGTGCTCGCCGGGGCCGGCGGGTTCAAGGTCCACGAGGACTGGGGCGCCGGCCCGGACGCCGTCGACACCTGCCTGGGTGTCGCCGAGCGGGCCGACCTGCCCGTCGCCCTGCACACCGACACGCTGAACGAGTCCGGCTTCCTGGAGGACACGCTCGACGCCGTGGGCGGGCGGACCGTGCACGCGTACCACGTCGAGGGCGGCGGCGGGCACCCCGACCTGCTGCGCATCGTCGGCCGGGAGTCCGTGCTGACGTCCTCGACCACGCCCACCCTCCCGCTCACCGCGGCGACCGTCCGCGAGCTGGGCCCGATGACGATGACCGTGCACCGCGGGCACCCCGACCTGCCCAGCGACCGGACCATCGCCGCGAGCCGCATCCGCGAGCACGCCATCGCGGCGGAGAACCGGCTGCACGACGACGGCGCCATCTCGATCATCAACTCGGACGCGCTCGGCATGGGCCGGATCGGCGAGACCGTGCGCCGCACCTGGCAGCTCGCCCACGTGCAGGCCCACCTCGCCGGCGAGACCGGTCCGGACGTCGCGAACAACGCGCGGGTCCTGCGCTACCTCGCCAAGCTCACGCACAACCCGGCCGTCGCGCACGGGCTCGCCGGGCACGTCGGTTCGCTGCGGGCCGGCCGGGTCGCCGACATCGTGCTGTGGTCGCCCGCCTGGTTCGGGGCGGTGCCCGAGCTGGTGATCAAGTCCGGGTTCGTCGCCTGGGGTGCGGCCGGGTCGGGGTCGGGCTCGACGCGGCTCGGTCAGCCCCGCCGGATGCGCGGCTTCCACGGGGCCCGCGGAGGTGCGCCCGCCCGCCTGTCCCACCAGTTCGTCGCCGCCGCGTGCCTCGACGACCCGGCCGCGCGGGCCGCCCTGCCGGTCGGGCCGCGCTACACCGCGATCGCGGACAGCCGGGGCCTCGGCGCCGCGGACATGCTGTTCAACACCGCGACACCGGACGTCGAGATCCCCGGCGAGCCGGCCCCGGTCCGGGTCGACGGCCGCGAGGTACCGCTGCACCACGCCGTCGACCTGCCCCTGACCCGCCTGCACCACCTGGCGTGAGGATGCCTCCCGTGGCCGACGAGCTGGAGATCGACCTGCTGCTGCGCGACGCCGACGTCCTGACCCTCGACGACGCCCGCCCGCGCGGGCGGGCCGTGGCCGTCCACCACGGCCGCGTCCTCGCCGTGCTGGAGGACGACGAGCTCCCGGCCGGGGTGCGCGCGCGCCGCGTCGCCGGCGCCGGGGGCGCGACGGTGGTGCCCGGGTTCGACGACGCCCACCAGCACACGGCCTGGTTCGGGCAGTCGCTCGCCGAGATCCCGCTCGGCGGGCTGCGCGACCTCGACGCCGTCTACGACGCGGTCGCCGCGCGGGCGGCCGAGCTCCCGCCCGACGCGTTCGTCGTCGGCAGCGGCTACGACGACGTCGCGCTCGGCGGCTCGCCGGACCGGCGCGCGCTCGACCGCGCCGGGGGCGGGCGGCCGGTGTGGCTCAAGCACCGCTCCGCCCACGTCTGCGCGGTGTCCACCGAGGTCCTGGCGCGGGCCGGGGTGCTGGACGGGCGGGCCGTCGTCCCCGCCGGCGGCGTGATCGTCCGCGACGACGCCGGCGACCCCACCGGCGTCCTGCTCGAGGCCGCGCAGGCGCTCGCCGGCGACCTCCTGCGGCCCTACGGCGTGGCGGACCTGGCCGACGCGATCGCGCGCGCCACCGCCGTGTTCGCCCGCGAGGGCCTCACCCACGTCACCGAGGCCGGGATCGCCGGCGGGTGGATCGGGCGCTCGCCGCGCGAGCTGGCCGCCTACCAGCTCGCCCGCGAGCGCGGCGACCTCGCCGTGCGGGTCGACCTGATGCCCGAGACCTCCGTCCTGCACGACGTCCCCGGCGGCCCGGGCCGTGGTCTCGACCTGGGCCTGCGGCCGGGGCTCGGCGACCTCGACCTGCGCATCGGCCCTATGAAGATCTTCTTCGACGGGGCGCTGAGCTCGCGGACCGCGGCGATGCGGGAGCCCTACGCGGATCGCGACCACGCCGGCTACCTCGGCGCCGAGCCCGAGGCCCTGCACGACGCCCTCGTCGAGGCCGTCGCCGGCGGCTGGACGGTCGCCGCGCACGCCATCGGCGACCGGGCCGTGGACGCCGCGCTCGACGCCTTCGCCGCGGCCGCCGACCGGCCCTGGCCCGGCGTGCGCCCGCCCCGGCACCGCCTCGAGCACGCCGGGGTCGTCGACGACGCCGCCCTCGCGCGCCTGGCCGCCCTCGGCGTCACGCCCATCCCGCAGGCCCGGTTCCTGTACGAGATCGGCGACTCGATGGCCGCCGCCGTCGGCGACGACCGCGCCGACCTGCTCTACCGCCACGCGTCGTTCCTGCGGGCCGGCCTGCGGGTGCCGGCGAGCTCGGACCGGCCGTGCGTCGCCGACGGGCACCCCCTGCGCGGGATCGCAGTCGATGGTGCAGCGGCGCACCGCGACGGGACGGACGCTGGGCGCCGACGAGGCCGTCGACGTCGGGACCGCGCTGCGCGCCTACACCGTGGACGCCGCCTGGATCGCCGGTGACGAGGACGTCCGCGGGCGGCTCGCGCCCGGCCTCGCCGCCGACCTCGTCGTCCTCGGCGACGACCCCACCCGCGTCGACACCGACCGCATCGGCGACATCGAGGTCGTCGCCACCCTCCGGGGCGGACGCGCCACCCACGGCGCGGGCGCCCTGGGGCTGCCGCCCGACGGAGATCCCTCATGAGCGACACCGCACCCGCCCCCACCCCGGCCGACGCCCGCCGCGTCGCCGTCGGCGCCTTCGTCGGCACCGCGCTGGAGTGGTACGACTTCTTCCTCTACGGCACCGCCGCGTCCCTGGTGTTCAACCGGCTGTTCTTCGCCACCGACGACGCCGTGGTCGCGACCCTCGCCGCGTTCGCCTCCTTCGCCGTCGGGTTCGCCGCGCGGCCGCTCGGCGGGATCATCTTCGGCCACCTCGGCGACCGCATCGGGCGGCGCGCGTGCCTGCTGATCACCGTCGTCATGATCGGCATCGTCACCGGGCTCGTCGGCGTGCTGCCCGACTTCGCCGACATCGGCATCGCGGCGCCGGTGCTGCTGACCCTCCTGCGCCTGCTGCAGGGCGTCGCGGTCGGCGGGGAGTGGGGCGGTGCGATCACCCTCGCCGTCGAGCACGCCCCGCCGGAGAAGCGCGGGCGGTACGCGGCCATGCCCCAGATCGGCTCGCCAGTCGGCACGCTGCTCTCGTCCGGCGCGTTCCTGCTCGTGGCGCTGCTGCCGCCCGAGGACTTCGACTCCTGGGGCTGGCGGCTCCCGTTCCTCGCGGCGTTCCCGCTGGTCGCCGTCGCCCTGTGGCTGCGCCGGCGCGTCGAGGAGTCGCCGCTGTTCGACCGCCTGCTCGCCGAGGACGCCCGCGCGTCGGCCCCCGTCCGCGAGGTGATCACCGGCGCATGGCGGGGCCTGCTCGTGGGTGCCGGGTCCGCGCTGCTCGGGGTCGGCGGCTTCTACCTCGCGACCACGTTCGTCATCAGCTACGCCACCGGCGACCTCGGGCTGCCGCGGCCGCTGGCGCTGGGCGCGACGCTCGTCGCCGCCGTGGTGGAGATCGGCGTGCTCATCCTGGGCGGGCGGCTCGCGGAACGCTTCGGGGCGGCGCGGGTGACGGTGGTCGGGGGCGTTGCCTCCGCCGTCGTCGCGCTGCCGATGTTCTGGCTGCTCGACACCCGCAACGCCGCCGCGGTCGTGCTCGGCGTGACGCTCGGGGTCGCGATGCTCTCGATCCCGTACGCGGTCTCCGGCGACCTGCTCGCCCGGCTCTTCCCGGCCCGCCTGCGCTACAGCGGTATCGCGCTCGCCGCCAACCTCGCGGGGATCGTGTCCGGCTTCGTCCCCCTCGTCGCCACGGCGGTGCTCGCGGCGGCCGGCGGGGGCTCCTGGGCGCCGGGGCTCCTGCTGGTGGGGATCGCCCTGATCACCGTGGTGAGCGGGATGGTGGCGCCGCGGCTCTACGTGCCCGAGGGCGAGCTGTCCTTCGAGGGCGGCCGGCCTACTGCGCCCAGGGAGGCGTGAGCCGCGAACCGTCGGCGAGCTCCGCCTCGAGACCCGGCGAGGTGGTGACCCAGACCGACGCCGTCGTCGTCCCGCCGTCGACGCGCAGCTCGGCGCGGGCCGGGACGAGGACGACGTCGCCGGCGACGACCGTCTCGGGGTGCCCGTCGAGGACCACGGTCAGGTCGCCGTCGAGCACCAGCAGCACCTCCTCGCGGCTCGGCCGGTGCGGCGCGCCGACCTGACCCGGCGGGACCTCGAGGCGCCAGGCGCAGAGCTCGGCGCTGCCGCGCGACGGGGCGACGAGGGCGTGGAAGGACGCGCCGTGCACCTCGTGGCGGACGGCGTCGGCGGGGCGGAGGACGGGCATCGGGACTCCTCAGAGTAGTCAATGTGATTGACCATATGGTCAGTCTGCTTGACCTGTGTGTCAAGGTGCGGGCGTGGACGACCGCGCTGCCACCGACCTGGCCATGCTCGTGCTGCGCGCGGCCACCGAGGTGGTCGACGGCATCCAGGAGGGCATGGTGGCCCGCGGGTACGACGACCTGCGCCCCGCCCACGGCTTCGCGTTCGCCCGGATCGCGGCGGCGGACACCACGGTCGTCGACCTCGCCGAGCACCTGGGGACGACCAAGCAGGCCGCGAGCCAGCTCGTCGCGGGGCTCGTCGAGCGCGGCTACGTCGTGCGCGAGCCCGATCCCCGCGACGCCCGCGCGCGGCTGCTGCGGCTGACCGAGGCGGGCGAGGCGTGCACCCGCGCGGCGGAGGCGGCGGCCGCCGACGTCGTCGCCGGCTGGAACGAGGTGCTGCCCGGGGCGTCGCTCGGCGCCCTGCACGCGATGCTGCGCCGCGTCGTCACCCCGGGGCCGCTGCGCCCGGCGTGGTGACCAGTCGCGAGTGATCGACGGAAGAATACGGACGCTCAACGTCAGCGACGGTCCGCCGCTGACATGGATCTCAGAGCTTGCGCAGCCGCAGGAGGGCGTCGGCGAGGATCTCGTCGCGCTTGCAGCACGCGAAGCGGACCTGGGTCTCGACGCCCTCGGGCGAGGCGTGGAAGACCTGGTTCGGGACGGCCGCGACGCCCACGCGCTCGGGCAGCGAGCGGCAGAACTCCAGCGAGTCGGTGACGCCGAGGGGCGCGACGTCGGCGGTGACGAAGTACGTCGCCTTGGAGTGGAACACCTCGAGGCCCAGCTCGCGCAGGCCGTCGGTGAGCAGGTCGCGCTTGCGTCCGAGGTCGGCGCCCAGGGCCGCGAGCCGACTGTCGGGCAGCTCGAGCCCCGCGACGATGCCGTGCTGCAGCGGCGTGCCGGCGGCGAAGGAGAACCACTGCTTGACGCCCAGCACCTTCTCGACCAGCGACGCCGGGCCCGTCGCCCAGCCGATCTTCCAGCCGGTCACCGAGAACGTCTTGCCGCCCGAGCCGACGGTGATCGTGCGCTCGAACATCCCCGGCAGCGTCGCGATCGGGACGTGGACTCCGGCGTCGAACACCAGGTGCTCGTAGACCTCGTCGGCCAGCACGATCAGGTCGTGCTCGATCGCCACGTCCGCGATCGCCTGCAGCTCGTCGCGCGAGAGCACCGCGCCGGTGGGGTTGTGCGGGGTGTTGAGCACGATCATGCGCGTGCGGTCGGTGACCGCCGCCCGCAGCGCCGAGGGGTCGAGCGCGTAGTCGGGCGCGTGGATGCGCACGGGCACCAGGTGCGCGCCGAGCAGATTCGCGGTCGCCCCGTAGAGGTCGTAGTACGGCTCGAGCGCGATCACCTCGTCGCCGGGACGCAGCAGCGCGGTCATGGCCGACGAGAGCGCCTCGGACGCGCCGGAGCAGACCACCACGCCGCCGTCGGCCGCGACGTCGAGGCCGTACCAGCGGCGCTGGTGCTCCGCGATCGCCGTGCGCAGTGACGCGATGCCGACCGCGGGCGGGTACTGGTTCCACCCCTTGTGCATGGCGGCGACGGCGGCGTCGACGACCTCGTGCGGGCCCGGTGTGTCCGGGAAGCCCTGGCCGAGGTTGATCGCGTCGTGCTCGAGCGCCAGCCGGGACATCTCGCTGAAGATCGTCTCGGCCACTAGTCGGTCACTCCCATTCGATCGTCCCCGGCGGCTTGCTCGTCACGTCCAGGACCACGCGGTTGATCTCGGCGCACTCGTTGGTGATCCGGGTGGAGATGCGTTCGAGCACGTCGTAGGGCAGGCGGGTCCAGTCGGCGGTCATCGCATCCTCGCTGGAGACGGGACGCAGCACCACCGGGTGCCCGTAGGTGCGTCCGTCGCCCTGCACGCCGACCGAGCGCACGTCGGCGAGCAGGACCACCGGGCACTGCCAGATCACCTCGTCGAGGTCGGCCGAGGTCAGCTCCTCGCGGGCGATCGCGTCGGCGCGGCGCAGGGTGGCGAGCCGCTCGGCGTCGACGGCCCCGATGATCCGGATCGCGAGCCCCGGGCCGGGGAACGGCTGGCGACGCACGATCGTCTCGGGCAGGCCCAGCTCGGCGCCGACCTTGCGCACCTCGTCCTTGAACAGCGCGCGCAGCGGCTCGACCAGCGAGAACTGCAGGTCGTCGGGCAGGCCGCCGACGTTGTGGTGCGACTTGATGGTGGCCGCCCCGGAACCGCCGCCGGACTCGACGACGTCGGGGTAGAGCGTGCCCTGGACCAGGAAGTCCGCGCCCTTGCCCTCGGCCACCTCGCGCGCCGCACCCTCGAAGGACCGGATGAACTCCCGCCCGATGATCTTGCGCTTCTCCTCCGGGTCGACGACGCCGTCGAGCTCGCGCAGGAACGTCTCCGCCGCGTCGACGGTGACGAGGTCGACGCCGGTGGCGGCGACGAAGTCGCGCTCGACCTGGCCGCGCTCCCCCTCGCGCAGCAGGCCGTGGTCGACGAACACGCAGGTGAGGCGATCGCCGATCGCCCGCTGCACCAGCGCCGCGGCCACCGCGGAGTCGACGCCGCCGCTGAGGCCGCAGACGGCGCGGCCGTCGGGGCCGACCTGCGCGCGGATCGCGTCGACGGTCTCGGCGATGATGTTCGCGGTGTTCCAGTCGGCGTCGACGCCGGCGACGTCGCGCAGGAAGCGGCGCAGCACCTCCTGGCCGTGCGGCGAGTGCCCGACCTCCGGGTGGTACTGGACGCCGGCGAACCGGCGCGCCACGTCCTCGAACGCCGCGACGGGGGCACCGGGCGACGACGCGGTGACCGTGAAGCCCTCGGGCGCCTTGGTCACGCCGTCGCCGTGGCTCATCCACACCGGGTGCGCGTCGGGCAGGTCGTCGTGCAGGCGCCCGGGCTCGGTCACCGACAGCTCGGTGCGCCCGTACTCCCGCGCGCCGGTGTTCTCGACGACCCCGCCGAGCGCGCCGGCCATGAGCTGGAAGCCGTAGCAGATGCCGAACACCGGCACCCCGGCGTCGAACAGCGCCGGGTCGACGCCCGGAGCCCCGTCGGCGTAGACGCTCGCCGGCCCGCCGGAGAGCACGATCGCCGCCGGGTCCTTGGCGAGCATGTCGTCGACGGACGTCGTGTGCGGGACGACCTCGGAGTACACCTGCGCCTCGCGCACCCGCCGGGCGATGAGCTGCGCGTACTGCGCGCCGTAGTCGACGACGAGGACGGGTCGGTCACCACTGCCGGTCACGTCTCCCATCGTGCCCGACGACCGTCGCCGACCTGACCCTTGCCGTCTTAGTGTCGATGACACTAGTGTCCTCGCTACCATGACTCAGCGCTCCGGCCTCGCCCTCGCCGTCCTCGCCCTCGCCGCCGAGGAGCCCATGCACCCGTACCGGATGCAGCAGCTCCTGCGCGAGCGAGGCAAGGACCAGGTGGTCAACGTCGGCCAGCGCTCGCAGCTCTACAAGACGATCGACCGCCTCGTGCGTGACGACCTGCTCGCCGCCCTGGCCACCGAGCGGGAGGCGACGCGCCCCGAGCGCACCGTCTACGCGGCCACCGACGCCGGCCGGGAGCTGGCGATCACCTGGACCCTCGACATGCTCACGGCCCCGCGCCACGAGTTCGCCGAGTTCACCGCCGCGCTGGCCTACCTGCCGCTGCTCGATCCCGAGGTCGCCGCGGACGCGCTGGCCCTGCGTCTGTCCGACCGGCGCAGCGAGCTCGAGCGGGTGCGCCACGACCTCGAGAAGGCGCCCGCGTTCCTGCCACGCATCGTCGTCGTCGAGGCCGAGTACGCGATCGCGCACCTCGAGACCGACGTCGCCTGGATCGCCGCCCTGCTCGACGACCTCCGCTCCGGCGCCCTCACCTGGGACCGCGCCGCCCTCACCGACATCGCACGCCGGGCGGACCCCGGCGGGGAGGACCGACCATGAAGGTCATCATCATCGGCGGCGGGACCGGCGGCATGTGCCTCGCGCACGGCCTGCGCCGCGCCGGCATCGACGTCGCCGTGTACGAGCGCGACCGGACCCGGACGAGCAGCCTGCACGGCTACCGGGTCGGCATCTCGCCGAACGGTGCGCGGGCGCTCAAGGCGTGCCTCGACCCCGAGCTCTTCGCGACGTTCGTCGCCACCACGGCCGCGCCCTACGACACCCTCGCGATGGTCACCGAGCGGTACCGGACGTTGATCACGATGAGCTTCGACGAGTTCCCGCACACCGGCGACGAGCCCGAGGACCGTGCCCCCGAGAACAGGGAGCACAACGTCAGCCGGATGACGCTGCGCCAGGTCCTGTTCACGGGCATGGAGGACGTCATCACGTTCGACCGCCGGTTCACGCACTACGAGACGCACGCCGACGGCCGAGTGACCGCGCACTTCGACGACAGCAGCTCCGACACCGGCGACCTGCTCGTGGGTGCGGACGGCGCGGGCTCGCCGGTGCGGCGCCAGTACCTCCCGCACGCGACGCACACCGAGACCGGCCTGGTCGGGATCGGCGGCAAGACGCTGCTCACCGAGCGCACCGAGGCCCTGCTGCCCGAGCCCGTCCGGGACGGCTTCGGCATGTACTTCGACCGGCGCGGCCAGTTCGGGATCACGCACGTGATGCGGATGCCGTGGGGAAGCGTCGACGGTCCGGGCTCCAGCGACGAGGAGCTCATGGAGCGCTGGCCCGGCCTGCGCTTCGACAACACCACCGACTACGTGTCCTGGGCGATCACGACGTCCCGCTCGCTGGCGCCGGCCGACGTCCTCGACCGCACCGACACCGACCTCGTCACCCTCGCCGGCGAGCTCAGCGCCGGCTGGGACCCCCGCTGGCTGGAGCTGATCGCCACCTCCGACCCCGGCGCGGCCGTCGCCCTGAGCATCCGCACCGCCGACCCGGTCCCGGCGTGGACGCCGAGCACCGTGACGATGATCGGCGACGCGATCCACACCATGACCCCGGGCCGCGGGGCGGGCGCGAACACCGCGCTGCGCGACGCCCGCGAGCTGCGCGACCGGCTCGTGCGCGCGCGGGACGGCGAGCTCGGGCTCGTCGAGGCCGTCGGCGAGTACGAGGACCTGATGCGCCGGTACTCGTCGCTCGCCGTCCGCGAGTCGCTGGAGTTCATGAACGACAACGGCACCGCGCGGCGCCCGGTGATCGGCCCGCTCTCGGTGCTGGCCCAGCGCACCGGGATGCGCCTGGTCGACCGCATCCCGCCCGCCAAGCGCCGGATGGCCCGCGGCTTCCAGAAGGTGCGGGACTCGGAGCTGGTCTGAGGGCCTGCGGCCACGTGAGTGATTTGGGTCGTCATGACGACCCAAATCACTCACGTGCGGAGCATCAACGCCAACGGTCCCGCGTCCACCTCGCCGCGGTGCCACGGCACGTCCTCGAGCTGGCCGGCCAGGCGCAGCCCGGGGGCGCGGCGGGACAGCGCGGTCAGGGCGGCCGTGATCTCCAGCCGGGCCAGCGCCGCGCCCAGGCAGTGGTGCGGGCCCCGCCCGAAGCCCAGGTGCGGGCCGCGCCGCCCGGGGCGCAGCGCCTCGGGGTCGTCGAAGCGGGCCGGGTCGTGGTTCGCCGCCTCGATCCGCAGGAGCACCTCGTCGCCCGCGGCGACCGCGACGCCGCCGAGCTCCAGGTCCTCCTGGGCCCAGCGCGGGAAGACCTCGACGCCGAGACGCCGGACGAGCTCGTCGACGAGGCCCTCGACGTCGGCCCGCTCGGCGAACCCGGCCAGGGCGTCGGCACGCAGCAGGTGGACCACGGCGACCGCGAGCCCGCCCCGCACAGTGATCACCCCGGCCGCCAGCAGTGCACTGACGAGAGCGACCAGCTCGCCGTCGCCCAGGCGCCCGTCGTCGGCGTCGTCCACGGCGACGAGGGCGCCGAGGAGATCCTCGCCGGGGTCCTCGCGCGCGGCGGCGACGAGCCCGGCGGTGAACGCGGTCAGCGCGCCCCACGCCCGCTCGGCCTCCGCCAGCAGGGCAGGGTCGCCCGCGGCGGCCATCGGGTCGGCGCGCAGGGCGTCCTCGACCAGGCCCCGGAACCCGGGGTGCTCGGCCAGGTCGACGCCGAGCAGCAGCCCGAGGCTCCCGACGGCCAGGGGCGTCGACAGCACGTCGACCAGGTCGACCGGGCCGTCGGCGTCCACGAGCGCCGCGACGTGCGTCTCGGCGAGCGCGGTCACCCGCGGGGCCAGCTCGGCGATCCGGCGTGGGGTGAACGCCCGGGCGACGAGGCGGCGCAGGCGGGCGTGCGCCGGCCCGTCCTGGAACAACGACGCCCGCTCGTCGACGGGGACACCGGGCGGCACGAGCCCGAGACGCCGGTCGGCGAGCCCGGCCGCGACCAGGTCGTAGGACGTGACGAGCCACGCGCGGCGCCCGTCGGCGCGCACGACACGTGTCACCGGCCCGGCCGTCCGGTCGTACGCCGGCGGCCCCACCGGGTCCGGGCGTTCGAGCGGCAGCGTCTGCTCCACGACTCCTCCTTCGCATTGCGGATGCAACGTGAAGGATGACGATACAACTGCAATGTGACAAGGTGACGCCGTGCCGAAGCAGGTCGACCCCCACGAGCGCCGGACGCTGCTCGCCGATGCCCTGCTCCGCGTCGCCGCCACCCGCGGACTCATGGACGTGAGCCTGCGCCACGTCGCGGCCGAGGCCGGCGTCACCGCGGGGATGGTGCAGCACTACTTCCGCACCAAGGACGAGATGATGGTTTCGCGCTGGACGTCGTCTCCGCCCGCGTCCAGGCCCGTCTCGAGTCGGATCCGACCACGCACGACGGGCCACGGGCACTCGTGCGCGCCCTGCTCGTCCAGCTCCTGCCGGTCGACGACGACCGCGCACTCGAGGGCCGGGTCGCGATCGCCTTCCACGCCTACGCCGCGAGCCGTCCCGACGTCGCGGCGCGGCTGCGCGACGACACCCGGGGCATGCGCGCGATGATCGCGGATCAGGTCCCGGCCGACGGCCCGCTCGACCCGGAGAGCGCCGCGACGGGCCTGTTGTCGCTGGTCGAGGGTCTGGCGATCCACGTGCTCGGCGGTCACCTCACCGCCGACCATGCCGTCGCCACCCTCGACGCCCACCTGGGGATGGCCTTCGGCCACGTGCGTGTCCTGGGTCGCCAGGACGACCCGGATCACTCACGTGCGGAGCATCGATGAGTTCCCGGCCTCCGGGCCGTCCACCTCCCGACGCACCCCGCCGAGGAAGGGATCCTCATGCCCGTGGCCGACCCCAGCACCGTCTACGCCGCCACCCACGTCGAGCGCGCCGCGCTCGCCGACGACCTCGCCGGGCTCACCGACGCGCAGTGGGCGACGACGTCGCTGTCCGACCGGTGGACGGTCGAGGAGACCGTCGCCCACCTCACCGCCGCCGCGAGCATCGGGCCGTGGCGCTGGGTGCGCAGCGTCCTGGGCGCGCGGGGCGACTTCGACCTGCACAACGACCGCCGCCTCGCCGAGCACCGCGGCGCCACGCCCGCCGAGTCCCTCGCGCGCTTCCGGGCGGTGCGGGACAGCACGACGTCGACGTGGGGCCCGAAAGCGGCGTGGCTCGGCGAGGTCATCATCCACGGCGAGGACATCCGCCGCCCGCTCGGGCTCGTGCGCACGCCGCCGGTGGAGACGACCACCACGGTCGCCGAGTTCGTCGCGAGCCGCGACTTCACGGTCGCCGGGAAGACGGTGAGCGAGGGCCTGCGCCTCGAGGCCACCGACGGTCCGTTCGTCGCCGGCGACGGTCCCCTGGTCACGGGTCCGACGCTGGCGCTCGTCATGGTCATGGCCGGGCGCGCGGCCCACCGCGACGACCTCGAGGGACCCGGAGTCGCGACCCTGCGGAAGCGCCTCTAGAACGCCGCGTCGAGAAGGGCCGTGAGGCTCTCCCGCGTCACCGGGGCGGGGTTCGCGTAGGGCGCGGCGAGCACCTGCTCCACCACGCGGGGCAGCCCGTCGGCGGGCATGCCGAGGGCCGCCAGCGAGGTCGGGGCGCCGAGGTCGCGGGCCCGGGTGGCCAGGGCCTTCGCCACCGTGTCGGGGTCGGCGGCCACCCCGAGCGCCCGGCCCAGCGCGGCGACCGCCGCGGGCGCGGCGGGGCCGTTGTGGGCCACGACGTGCGGGAGCACCACGGCGTGGGTCTCGGCGTGCGGCAGGTCGAACGAGCCGCCCAGGACGTGGCAGAGCTTGTGGTGCAGCGACATCGTCGTCGCGCCCAGCACCGCGCCGCAGAGCCACGCGCCCTGCAGCGCCCCGGACCGCGCGTCCAGGTCGCCGGGCGACTCGACGATCACCGGCAGCGCCGCCAGCAGGGCCCGCGCGCCCTCCTCGGCCATCACCGCGGTGATCGGCGTGCCGTCCGGCGCCCACAGCGCCTCGACGGCGTGGGCGACGGCGTTGAGCCCGCTCGTCACCGACAGACCGACCGGCAGGGACGCGGTCAGCTCGGGGTCGTAGACGACCGAGCGCGGCAGCACCGCGCGGTCCCGTCCGGTGCGCTTGACCCCGTCCTCGGTGAGACCCCACACCGGGGTCATCTCCGACCCGGCGTACGTCGTCGGCACGGCGACGACCGGCAGCCCGTGGCGCAGCGCGACCGCCTTGCCCAGGCCCACCGACGACCCGCCCCCGATCGTGACGCACCCGTCGGCGCCCAGCTCGCGAGCACGGTCGGCGGCCGCCGCGGCGACCTCGACCGGCACGTGCTGGCGCGCGCCGGCGAAGACGCCCGCGGCCCGGCCGCCCAGCCCGTCGGCGGCCGCGCGCAGCGTCCCCTCCTGCTCGGGCGTACCGAGCACCAGCACCCGGGTCAGCCCGAGGCGCTCCAGCTCCTCGCCCAGCTCGGCGAGACGGCCGGGGCCGAAGACCACGCGCATCGGCAGGGCGTCGTGGACGAAGCGCATGCCGGTCAACCTACGTCGACCGCGGCCGAGGACGCGGGCACGAGGACGACCTCGACGTCGGCGTGCCGGTAGGGCCGGTCGAGCCCCTCGGCGTCCTGATCGACCTCCACGAAGTCCACGACCAGGTCCGACTTCACCGCGAACACCGCGTCCTGGTCGAGGTACGGGCTCCCCGCCACGAACAGGTGCGTCGTCAGCGTCTCGAACCCCGGCGACGAGACGAGCAGGTGCACGTGCGCGGGCCGGTAGGGGTGCCGCCGGGTGGTGCCCAGCAGCGCGCCGACGGGCCCGTCGGTCGGGATCGGGTAGTGGCCCGGGACGACGGTCCGGAACCCGAACCGGCCCTCGTCGTCGGCGTGGAAGAGCCCGCGCCCGCTGCCCGCGGGCTGCACGTCCGGCTGCTGGACGTCGTAGAAGCCGTCCTCGGTGCACTGCCAGACGTCGATCTCCGCGCCGGGCAGGGGCCGCCCGGACGGGTCGACCACGCGGCCGGTGACCAGCGCGCGCCGCCCGCCGCCGACGTCGTCGATGCTCTCCCCGAGCTCGCGGGCCGGGGACGACGTCATGTGGAACGGGCCCAGCACGGTGCTCTCCGTGCCCTCAGGGGAGCCGTTGAGCGTCTCCACCAGCGACGACACCCCGAGCACGTCGGAGAGCAGGATGAACTCCTGGCGGGTGTCGTCGCACATGGCGCCGACGTCGGTGAGGAAGCCGATCGCGGTCTCCCACTCGGCCACGGTGGGCTCCACCTCGCGCACGAGCTCGTGGAGGTGCACGACGACGCGCTCGAGGATCGTGCGCAGACGCTCGTCGGGGGTGGACGCGAAGCTCGCGAGCACCTCGTCCGTGAGACCGGTGCTCACAGGCGCAGCAGCCGCTCGGCGTTGCCGTGCGCGATCTTGGCGCGGTCGGCCTCGCTGATCGGGGCGGTGCGCAGGAACTCTGTCGCGACGTCCATCTCCTCGAAGGGGTAGTCGGTGCCGAAGAGGATGTGGTCGGACCCCAGCGCGAGCAGCGAGCAGAGCAGCGGCGCGGCGGAGCAGACGCCGCTGGTCGTGATGTAGAGGTTGTGGCGCAGGTACTCCGAGGGGCGCCCACGGGCGAGCTCGATGCCGTGGTGGGCGTGGAAGTCCCATCGCGAGTCCAGGCGCCAGAGCACGAACGGCAGGGCCTCGCCCATGTGCCCTAGCAGCAGCTTCGCCTCGGGGAAATCGTCGAACACGCCGCTGAAGATCAGGCGCAGGGCGTGCGACGCGGTGTCGGTGCCCCAGCTCCACATCGGGCCGACGAGCTCGGGGTGGCCGGAGAGCACGTCCGCCACGTCGACGCCGTTGGCCGGGTGCAGGTAGAGCGGGACGTCGAGGCCCGCCGCGTACTCCCAGACGACGCGCAGCTCGGGGTCGTCGAGGTAGCGGCCCTGGGTGTGGGCGTTGACCAGCGCCCCGCGCAGGCCGAGCTGCGTCACCGAGCGCTCGAGCTCCTTCGCCGCGGCCTGCGGGTCCTGCAGCGGCAGCGCGGCGAAGCCCGCGAAGCGCGTCGGGTGGGCCTCGATCGTCGCGGCGAGCAGATCGTTGACCGCGGTGGCGCGAGAGACCGCCGTCGCGGCGTCCGGCTCGGCCTGCAGGCCCGGCGAGTTCAGCGAGAGCACCTGCACGTCGAGCCCGGCGGCGTCCATGCGCTCGAGCCGCGCCCCGGTGAGGTCGAGCAGCCGCCGCGACATCTCCGCCCAGACGTGGGGTTCCGCGATCGTCGCCGTGCCCGCGCCGTACCCGGCGAGCTCCTCGGTGACGAAGTGCTCTTCCAGCCCGATCGTCCGCATCCTGACCCCGCTCCTGTGATTCACCATCGCGCATTGACTTCCTCAATGATGAATCCTACCGTTCGTCGGTGTCAAACCTCACAGGAGGAGCACGCATGATCGAGAGCCCCGAGACCGTGGACGTGGCCGTCGTGGGCTACGGCCCCGTGGGGATGGCGACGGCCGCGCTGCTGGGCGCCGCCGGGCACCACGTCGTCGTGCTGGAGCGCTACGCCGGGCTCTACAACCTGCCCCGGGCCGCGATCTTCGACGACGAGACGATGCGGACGCTGGCGCGTCTCGGCGTCGCGGAGGAGCTGCTGCCGAAGCTGCACGTGCAGCGGAACTACGAGTGGCGCAACGCCGTGGGCGAGCTGCTCATCGAGCACGACTTCGCCGCGACCGGGCGCTCCGGCTGGGCGGAGTGGTACATGATGTACCAGCCCGAGCTGGAGGACGCGCTCGACCGGCGCGCCCGCGACGCCGGCGTCGACGTCCGTTTCGACAGCCCGGTCGTGGGCCTAAACGACCACGGCGACCACGTCGAACTCCAGGTCGGCGGCCGCGAGTCGCGCCGGGTCCGGGCCCGCTGGGTCATCGCCTGCGACGGCGGCAACAGCTTCGTGCGCTCCGCGCTCGGGCTGGCGATGGAGGACTACGGGTTCTCCGAGCCCTGGATGGTGTGCGACTTCCGCTTCCGCGACCCCGCCGCGGCGCACACCGTGCCCACCGCGCGGCAGGTCGGCGACCCGGCCGGCCCCACCTCGATCATCTCGCTCGGGCCGGCGCACCACCGCTTCAGCTACATGCTCGACTCGGTCGAGGACTTCGAGGTCGAGCGCGACCCCGAGAAGGTCTGGGCGCGCACCACCCGCTGGCTCTCCCGGGACGACGCCGAGCTCATCCGCGTCGCCACCTACACGTTCCGCTCCCTGGTCACCGACCGGTGGCGGGTCGGGCGCGTCCTGCTCGCCGGCGACGCCGCGCACCAGATGCCGCCGTTCCTCGGGCAGGGCATGTGCTCGGGCATCCGCGACGCCCAGAACATCGCGTTCAAGCTCGACGCCGTCCTGCGGGGCCGGCTCGCCGAGGACGTCCTCGACACCTACCAGCAGGAGCGCGAGCCCCACGTCCGCGCGGTGATCGAGAAGGGCATCGAGCTCGGACGCCAGCAGACGGTGCGCGACCCGGAGCGCGCCGCCGAGCGCGACCGCGTCCTGCTGGGGCGCCGGGCGGCCCACCAGAAGCCCGACACCATCCGCTTCCCCGGGCTGGTCGACGGCCTGCTGGCGACGGCGTCGGGGCCCGGGCGCGGGGCGCTCGCGGTGCAGGGCGTCGTCGACGACGGCACGGTGCGCGACCGGCTCGACCAGGTCGTCGGGCACGGAGCCCACCTGCTGCTCGACGCCCGCAGCGTCGCCCTCGACGAGGACACCGCCGCGGCCCTCGCCGCCGCGGGCGTCCGGATCGTCGCGCTGCACTCGGACCCGCGACCCGGGGCCGTCGTCGATGTCGCCGGCACCCACCTCGCCTGGCTCGCGTCCCTCGGCGTCCTCGCGGCCGCCGTCCGCCCCGACTTCTACGTCTTCGGCACCGCGACCGACGCCGGCACCACGGACGCCCTGGCCCGCGAGCTCGTCGCGGCGCTCGGCGCGCCCAGCCCGGCACTCCAGCACTGATCCACTCACCCGCGCCACCGACGGCAGGAGCCCCTCGATGACCGCCCCACCCGCACGCGCTACCGACCGCCTCGTCCTGGTCCTCTCGGCCGGCTTCGCCGCGCTCGAGGGCTACGACCTCGCCTGCTACGGCGTGACCGTCCCGTCCCTGCTCGCCGACCGCGGCTTCGGCGCCGACAAGGCCGCCGCCGGCACCGTCGGCGCGCTGGTGGCCATCGGGATGCTGCTCGGCGCCGCGATCTGCGCGGCCACGATCCGCCGGGCCGGCAGCCGGCGGCTGCTGATCGGCGGCGCGGGCCTGTTCTCCCTCGGCATGCTCGTGTGCGCGATCGCGCCGACCTTCGCCCTGTTCGGGGCGGCCCGCCTCGCCGTCGGCGTCGGGCTCGGGATCGTGCTGCCGACGGTGACGGCCTACGTCGCCGACCTCTCCGCGCCGGAACGCCGGGCCCGCAACGTCGGCATCATGATGTCCGGGTACGCCGCAGGCGCCCTGCTCGCCCCGCTGCTGGGCGCCGCCCTGCTGACCGGCGGGAGCTGGCGCTGGATCTACGTCATCGGCGCCGCCCCGGCGATCGTGCTGCTCCCGCTCGCAATCCGGATGCTCCCCGAGAGCCCGGTGCACGAGGAGTCGGGCGGCGCCGCCGCCCGGGGTGACCTCCTGGGCCTGCGCCCGCTGCTCGCCCCCGGGGTGCGCGGCGCGACGCTGCTGTTCTGGGCGATGTCGTTCTGCGGCCTGCTGCTCGTGTTCGGCATCAGCACCTGGCTCCCGACGATCATGCAGACCGCCGGCTACTCGCTCGGCTCCTCGCTGCTGCAGACCGCGGCCCTGTGGGTCGGCGCCGGTGTCGGCATGGTCCTCGGCGGGCGCATCGCCGACCGCGTCGGCATCAAGCCCGTCGTCGCCGTCGCGTTCCTCGCCGGCGCCGCGAGCCTGCTGGTGATGAGCGCCCGCCCCGCGCTCGGCGTGCTGTTCCTGCTCATGTTCGTCGGCGGGCTCGGGCTCATCGGCTCGCAGGTGCTCACCAACGCCTACATCGTCGGCCACCACCCGCCGGAGCTGCGCGGCCGGGCGATCGGCTGGGCGCTGTCGATCGGGCGCCTCGGCGCGATCGCCGGCCCGCTCATCGGCGCGGCGATCCTGTCCTCCGGGCTCGGAGTGGCGTGGAACTTCTACCTGTTCGCCGTCCCCGGGGTCGTCGGGGCGCTGCTGGCGCTGGCGGTGCCGGCGATCCGGTCCCGCTCGGCGGCGTCCGAGACGGCCCGGGTCACGGCGTGACGATCGGGGGTCGCGCCGTGACTAGGGTCCACGGCGTGGCCCCCGCCGGCGCGCAGGACGACGACCCCGAACCGCAGGGCCCGTCGGGCGCCTCCCGTCAGGGCATCCAGTCCGTCGAGATCGCCATGACGGTGCTGGACGCCCTCGAGCGCGGCGGCGGGCCGATGAGCCTCACCCAGATCGCGCACGCCAGCGGGATGGGCGCGAGCAAGGCGCACCGCTACCTCGTCAGCCTGGGTCGTGCCGGGATGGTGGCGCAGTCGCGCAGCTCCGGGCTCTACGACATGGGTCCGGCGCTGCGCCGCCTCGGCGCCGAGTCGCTGCGGCGCATGGACGAGGTCGGGCTGGTGTCGCAGTACATCCCGGGCCTGCGCGACCGCACGGGCCACGCGGTCAACCTCGCGGTGTGGGGCGACCACGGGCCCGTCATCGTGCGCTGGGACTACGGCGCCTACGCCCTCCCGATCACCGTGCGCGTGGGCGCGACGATGCCGATGCTGACGTCGTCGGTGGGCCGGGTGTACCTCGCCCACCTGCCCCGTTCGCTCACCGAGCCCGTCCTGCGCGCCCAGGAGGCCGACACGGGCGCCGGCTCCACGCGCGAGGTCGACGCCGTCGTCGAGGAGGTCCGGCGGCTCGGCTACGCCCGGACCTCGGGCGGCGTCATCCCCGGCATCGCCTCGGTGGCCGCGCCGGTGCTCACCACCGGCGACTCCCTCCCGCTCGTCGTCGCCCTGGCCCTGCCCGAGCGCGCGGCGTCGGAGGACGTCCTGCGTGACGTGACCGCGGCGCTGCTGGAGGCCACCTCCGCGATGTCCGCGGACCTCGGGGTCGCCTGAAAACGGGCGGCGCCGCGGCGTTCCTCCTGGCTAGCGTCCCTCCCCGTCCGACGGCACCCGAGCCGCGGAGAGGAGACAGCACAGTGCAGAAGGTCAGCGCGCGTTTGGTCAACTGGGCGTCGATCCTCGACGCGCGCACGCGGGAGCAGGCCGAGCGGACCGCGGCGATGCCGTTCATCCACCCGCACGTCGCGCTCATGCCCGACGCGCACCTCGGCCGGGGCGCAACCGTCGGCTCGGTGATCCCGACCCTGCGGGCGATCATGCCGGCGGCCGTGGGCGTGGATATCGGCTGCGGGATGGCGGCCGTGCGGACCCAGTGCGACGTCGGGGAGCTGCGGGCGAAGGGGTCGCTGGCGCCGCTGCGGGAGTCGATCGAGCGGGCGATCCCGCTCGGGGCCGGGCACCACAACCGGAAGGTCGTGGCGACCTCCGCGCCGCGGGTCGAGGAGCTCACGAACCTGGCCGTGGAGGCCGGGTTCGACCCGTCGCGGGACAAGAAGGGGTGGGAGGCGCAGCTCGGCACGCTGGGCAGCGGCAACCACTTCATCGAGGTCACCGTCGACGAGGCCGACCGGGTGTGGCTGTTCCTGCACTCCGGGTCCCGGGGCGTGGGCAACAAGATCGCCCAGCGGCACACGGCCGTGGCGCGCGAGACCTGCGCCGGCGTCGAGCTGCCCGACCCGGACCTCGCCTACCTCACGGAGGACACCGAGGAGTTCTGGACCTACAACCGCGAGCTGCGGTGGGCCCAGCACTTCGCGCTGCTCAACCGCGAGGAGATGATGGACCGGGTGGTGCGGCAGACCTCGGAGTTCGTCGGCACCGAGGTGGTGGAGCAGGAGCGGATCTCCTGTCACCACAACTACACCGAGTCCGAGGAGCACTTCGGCGAGCAGGTCTGGGTCTCCCGGAAGGGCGCCATCGACGCCTCGGCGGGCCGGGCCGGCCTGATCCCGGGGTCGATGGGCACCGCGTCCTACGTGGTGTCCGGCAAGGGCGAGCCCGAGTCGCTGCACAGCTCGCCCCACGGGGCGGGCCGGGCGTACTCGCGGACCGCGGCCCGGAAGACCTTCACGCACGACCAGCTGCGGGAGGCCATGGCCGGGATCGAGTTCCGGGACACCGAGGCGTTCCTGGACGAGATCCCCGCGGCGTACAAGGACGTCGACGTGGTCATGGCCGACGCCGCCGACCTCGTCGAGGTGCGGCACACCCTGCGGCAGATCGTGAACGTGAAGGGCACCTCTAGGGCGCGCCCGGATCGGCGCGAAGGGCACCGTCGGCCGCTAGAGGCGGCTGATGGTGCCCTTCGCGCGATCCCGGCGAGGTGGCACCCCGCGCCTACACCACCGCGCTCTCGCCCCAGATGTCCTCGAGGTAGCGGTTCGACGCCCGCAGGCCCGCGAGCCAGGCCTCGCCGTCGGCCTCGCCCGCCCCGGTCTTCGCGCGGAACACCGCGACCAGGGCCGCGCGCACCCCCGGCGCCATGGTCGAGGCGTTGCCGCACACGTAGACGACGGCGTCGTCCTGCATCGCCGCCCACACCTCGTCGGCGGCGCCCTCGAGCGCGTGCTGGACGTAGCGGTAGGGCGAGCCCGGCACCCGCGAGTACGCCGGGAACAGCGTGGCCACGCCCGCCTTCTCGTAGGCCGCGAGCTCGTCGGCGTAGAGCAGGTCGTCCTCGGGGTCGCGGCAGCCGAGGAACAGCAGCGAGCGCGCGACCGGGACGCCGCGGGCGCGGAGCGACCCGCGCTCCTGGAGGAACCCGCGGAACGGGGCCATCCCCGTCCCCGCACCCACCATGATCATCGGGACGTGCGGGTTCTCCGGCGGCCGGAAGCTGATGCTCGGCGAGCGGACGAACGTGAAGACCGTGCCGCCCTCGGGGACGTCGCCCAGGTGCCCGGAGCACACGCCCCGGTACGTCGCGCCGTCGCCCGCGCGGGCCGGGCCCTCGAGCACCCCGACGGTCAGCGCGACCTCCGCCGCCGTCTGCGGCGACGACGAGATCGAGTAGAACCGCGGGCGCAAGGGCGGCATCAGGTCGAGGAACGTCGCGAACGGCAGGTCGCACTCCGGGTGGGCCTCGAGCAGCTCGAGCAGGGTGCGCCGGGGTCTGGCGATCTGCTCCCGGTAGCGCGCCTTCGCGTCGTCGTCGCTCGCCGCCAGGCCCGCGAGCTCGTCGCGCGCCGGGCCCTCGGGCATCGCCGCCGCCATCGCCGTGAGGCCCGCGCGGCTCGCCACGTCCTGCAGCTCGACGCAGCCCGCGAGGATGCCGAGCAGCGGGTAGGGCTCGCCGACGGGGAGGTGGGTCGGCGCGCTGCCGGTGGCCGAAAGCGTGACGAACTGGCCCCCGTCGAGCCCGAAGCGGGCGATGACGCGGTTGACCAGCCCGATCGGGTTGCGGGGCAGCACCCCGAGGTGGTCACCGGTCGCGTAGGTCGCGCCTGCGGGCAGCGCGATCTCGAGGTGGCGCACCGAGCGGCCGCCCGGCGTGCCGGCCCGGGCGGTGAGCTCGCGGTTCACCCGCACCGTGGCCGCCTGGCCGCGGTAGGACTGCAGCACGGGGCTCGCGGTGCGCCGCTGCTCGAGCGTCAGGGACAGTCGCGGTCCGCCGTCGGCCGTCGCCGTCGTCGAGGCGTCCAGGCCCAGGGCGGCGCCGAGGCCGTCCCACAGCCCGGCGTACCAGTCCTCGAACTGCGCGTCGAAGTCGCCGCGGGCGTCACCCTCGCCGCGCGGGTAGACGCGGGTGGCGCCACGGGCCTCGAGCCCGCGGTCGACGCGCATCGGCACGGCCTGGTACGTCGCGGCCCAGTCGCGGTTCCCGCACCCGAAGACCGTGTACCGCACACCCGCGGCCGAGGACCCCGAGCCGTCGAGCCAGGCGCAGAACTTCCCCGCGTTGTCCGGTGGCTCGCCGTTGTACGACGACGTCACGACGACCACGGCGCCCTCGGTCGGCAGTTCGCCGACGGCCTCGTCGAGCGCGGCGGTGCGCGCGGTGTAGCCGCGGTCGCCCGCGTCGCGGGCGATGCGGGTGGCGAGGTCCTCGGCCGCGCCGAGGTTGGAGCCGAACAGCACCAGCAACGGCGTGCCGTGCCGGTCGACGGGTGCGACCGGGAGGGAGGCCGACCGCGGCTCGGGGACGCTGACCGCCGGCCGGACCGTCGACCCCCACGTCCGGCCCTCCCGGGGCCGCACGGTGATCGTGAGGCCTTCCGGCTTCAGGGTCAGCGTCTCCTTGATCTTGAGCTGGTAGTGCGCGGAGTCGATGAGCTCGAAGCGCTGCAGGACCATCCCGAGCACGAGTGTCGCCTCCTGCAGGGCGAACTGCCGCCCGATGCACGCCCGCTGCCCCGAGCCGAACGGTCGGTAGGCGTTGGGGGGCAGGGCGTCGCGCCGCTCCTCGGACATATGGTCGGGGTTGAACTCCCGGGCGTCCTCGCCCCAGATCTCCGGCAGGCGGTGCAGCATCGGGGTCAGTGCCACGATCCCGGTCCCCGGGTCGAACGGGCCGTACCCGCCGACGGTCTCGCCCGGGTTCCTCGCCTGGCGGGTGAACGCGGGCGCGGTGGGCCAGAGCCGCAGGGTCTCGTCGAGGATCTGCCGGATGTAGCCGAGCTGGTTGATCTGGGCGCCGGTCGGCGACGCGCCCGGGTCGGTGCCCAGCACGCGGTCGACCTCCTCCTGCGCGCGCGCCACGACGTCGGGGTGCTTGAGCAGGTAGGAGATCGCGAACGACAGGAGCCCGCTGGTGGTCTCGTGACCGGCGATGAGGAAGGTGCCGCACTGCGCCACGATGTTGTGGTCGGGCAGCGTGTTGCCCTGCTTGTCCGTGCCGACGAGCATGTGCCCGAGCAGGTCGTTGCCGGGCTCGCCGGACGCACGCCGCTCCTTGACGATCGCGTCGATCGTGTCGTCCATGTACTTCGCGTTCGCCAGGAACCGCCGCTGGGCGCCCCGGCGGAGCTTGACCTGCACCGGGAGCATCTGCTGGCGCTGGAGGCTCTCGGAGAGCGACTCCATCATCGCCTCGACGAACGGGTGCTGGGTGTCGCGGTAGAAGGAGTTGAAGCGGTAGCCGAACCCGCACAGCGCGATGGTGTCGAGCGTCAGCCGGGTCATGTCGCCGGCGACGTCGATCGGCTCGTCGGGGTTGAGCCGCTCCCACTTGAGCATCATCTGTTCGGCGATGTCGACCATGGGCTCGACATAGCCCTTCATGGCCCAGGTCGAGAAGCTCGGCAGCAGGATGTCGTGGGCGGACTTCCACAGCGGGTCGACGGTGTCGGCGGTGAAGAGCCCCGCGCTCACGTGGGTCTTGCGGATCTCGCGCTGGCCGGTGCCGACGAGCTTGTCGAAGCGGGCGTCGTCGCACAGGTCCTGGACCATGTCGAGACCCGAGACCACGTACGTGACGCCGCCCGGGGTGTGCAGCTGGAAGATCTGGCCGTACTCGTCGGACAGCTCCATGATGCTCTGGACCAGCCGGTGCGTGTCGACGTCACGCATGTTGCCGACGACGGGCAGCGGCTTCGGTCCCGGGATCTCCGACAGCGGCCGGGGCGTGGCTGCCGAGCTCGGGGCTGAGGTGGTCATGGCTCGCTCCTCGGGTCAGGACGCGGTGGTGGCGGGAGTGGCGGGGGGTTCGGCGTCGCTCCGGACCCGGCGGTCGTGGCGCAGGAGCACGACGGCGACGAGCAGCACCCAGGCCGGGAGGACGAGCAGGCTCGCGGGGTGGTCGGTCGCCGTGATCAGCAGCCAGGTCGCGAGCACGTAGCCGACGATCGCCGCGCCGCGGGGCATGACGCCCGCGCTGCGCAGCAGCGTCGTCGTGGTCAGCGCGAACATGCCGGCGCCGCGCACGGAGAACACGAAGACCAGGCCGTAGCCGAGCCCGGACAGGGCGCGCGCGGCCTCCGGGGACAGCGGCGGGCCGCCCCCGATGGTCGTCACGAACACCGGCGTCGCGAGGGCGGCGGTGCCCGCGAAGAGCAGGGCGACGAACAGGACCCCGGAGAGCAGGTTGAGGCCGTTCGCCATGGCCGACGGCGCCGGTGCCAGCGTGTCGAGCACGGAGCGCAGGGCGACGACGAACCAGAGGAACGCGATCCCGGCCAGCGGCACGAGGTAGAGGGCCACGGCGGTGACGACGGTGTTGCCGGCCCCGTCGTAGAACGACCCGTACGCGGCGTCGGGGGCGCCGAGGTGCGGCACGCCGTTCACCACCACGAGGGCCGCGATGAACAGGCCGGAGAAGAGGAGGCCCATCACGGCGGCGAGCCGCGGCGTCGCGGGCTTCACCGCTCGTCCTGCACGGGCTCGGCCTGCAGGTCCTCCAGGACCCGCAGGAGGTCGAGCGTGCCGGAGAACGCCTGCTCCCGGCCTGTCTCGGTGATCACGGTGCCCTCCAGGCGCCCGTCGGGGGTGCGGAGGAGATCGACGGTCAGGTGCATGGCGACCTCCTCTCCGCTCGTCACCGTCGAGCGTGCGGCGAGGCGGGGACGGGCGCCCCGGCCGGACCTTCCAGTCGGGCTTCCAGTCGTGCGCGCAGCTCGCGCCGGGAGGTCACGCCGAGCTTCGCGTAGACGTTGCTGAGGTGGTACGCGACGGTGCGCGGGGTGATGTAGAGGTCGCGCCCGACCTCGCGGTTCGTCTGCCCGCGCGCGACGAGGGCGACGACGGCCTCCTCGTGCGGGGTCAGCCCGAGCGCGCCGGGATCGCCGCCGGTCGGCGCCGGCGTGAGCCCGGCGGCGTGCAGCAGCTCCTCGGCGCGGGCGCACCACGGCGCGGCACCGAGGCGGGCGAGGGTGTCGCGGGCGCCGCGCAGGAGGTCGACGCCGGCCCGGCGCTCACCGGCGGCGAGCAGGCGCCGCCCGATCTCGGTCTCCAGGCGGGCCACCGCGTGCGGGGCGACGACGTCGGCGACGCCCGCCTCGGCCACCGAGCGCCAGGGCGCGCCGAGCCGGACCCGCAGCCGCGCGACGTCGACGGCGTACCGGCCGGTCGCGCGCGGGACGAGGTCGTCGAGCGCCGCCGCGGCCTCGTCGACCCGACCCAGGGCCAGCAGCGCCTCGGCCTCGAGCACCCGCGGGGCGAGCAGCCCGAGGCCGTCCGCCGCCGCGCGGGCCGCCGGCTCCTGCGCCGGCGCGAGCGCCCGCAGCACCCCGTGGGGATCGTCCTCGACCTCCGCGAGCACCGCCCCCGCGACCGCGGCGCACAGGTCGACGCCCCACCAGCGCGGGCCGGGCGTCGCCGCCGCCGCGAGGTGGGTGCGCGCCTCGTCCCCGCGTCCCCGGATCGCCAGCGCCTCCGCCGCGAACGTGTGCGCGAGCGCGCCGGGCAGCGCCGTCCCCCCGTCGCGGGCGAGCGTGATCGCCAGCTCGAAGCCCTCGACCACGCCGTCGGGGACCCCGATCCGGTCCGCGACCGCCGGGCGGAAGGCCAGGGCGAGGGCCAGCGCGCGCACCGGCTCGCCCGCCCGCGCGCGGTGGACCGCCTCGTCGAGGTGCAGCGACGCGGTCGCGTCGTCGCCGCCGAGCGTCGCGAGCATCCCGCGCAGGGTCAGCGCGTCGACCGGTGGCCCGCGCCCGTCGTCGCCCCCGGCGCGGTCGAGGATCGCCCGGGCGTCGTCGCCGCGCCCCGCGACCGCGAGCCCCAGGATCAGCGCCAGCCCCGCCGGGAGGCGGACGTCGTCGCCGCGGGCGGGGTGGGCGAGCGCGACGCCTGCGGTCTCGATCGCCCGGGCCGGGTCGCCGCGCAGCAGGTGCAGCACCGCGAGGTGCGCCGCGGCCCCGGCGCGCGCCCGGTCGCCCGGCCGTCCGTCCCCCGGCGCGCCCGTCGCCAGCGCCGCCTCCAGGCGCTCGCGGGCCACGCCGAACCGTCCGGTGACGAGCGCCAGCTGGCCGAGCACCGCCGTGCGCCAGGGCCCCGGCCGGCAGCCCTCGACCGCGCCCTCCAGGGCCACCGCCCGCGCGACCTCGCCGTCGGCGAGCAGCCGGGACGCCGCCGCGAGCAGCCGGCGCTCGCGGTCGTCCGGGTCGGTGCTGAGGTCGGCGGCCGCGCGCAGCAGGTCGGCCGCCTCGGAGCCGGCGAGCGCCGCGCCCGGCTCGGCGACCAGGTCCTCGATCTCGGCGGCCAGCTCCGGGTCCGGGCCCGCGGCCGCCGCGACCCGGTGGTCGAGCGCGGCGCGCCCCGAGAGCAGGGCCGCCGACGCCGCGTGCAGCGCGCGGCGCCGCATCGGCGGCAGGTCCCCGCGGATCGCGGCCCGCACGAGGGGGTGCACGAACCCGATCCGGACCGTCGGCCCGCCGGGCAGCTCCTCGACCAGGCCCATCCCGACCGCCTCGTCGAGCGCGGCGGCGGGGTCGTCGAGACCCGCGACGGCGGCGGCGAGCGCGAGCGGCGCGCTCTCGCCGAGCACCGACGTCGCGACCACCAGCGCCTCGGTCGCCGGCGCCGCACGCGCCAGCCGCACGAGCACCACCGACGAGAGGCTGCGCGGCGCCGGCAGCGCGTCGGCACTGCCCGCGAGCACCTCGGGCGGCAGTTCCTCGAGCAGCGCCCGCGCGTGCAGCGGGTGGCCCCGGGTGTGGCGCCACAGCCGCTCGGCGGCGCCGGTGGAGCCCAGCGGACGGCCGACGGCGGCGGCGAGCTCGGAGAGCTCGGTGGGCTCGAGACCCTCGAGGCGCACCCGGCGGATCGCCCGTCCCGCGGCCGGGAGGCGCTCCCACCAGGCGTCGGCCGGGGCCGGTTCCTGCGCGCCCGGCCCGGTCCCGGCGACCCGCACCCCGGCCAGCACGAGGACCCGGTCGTGGCGCAGCCGTCGCAGCGCGAACACGAGCACCCGCACCGAGGCCGGGTCGGCCCACTGCAGGTCGTCGAGCACGAGGAGCACCGGGTCCTCGCCCGGCACGGCACCCAGCGCACCGAGCAGGTCGGCGCCCACGGCCAGCGGGTCGGCCCGCGGGTCGCGGTCGGGGCGCAGCAGCGGGAAGCGGTCCAGCAGGGCCGGCGGGAGATCCGCCAGGAGCTGGTCGAGCAGCCCGTGCGCGAGCCCGGTCTCCGCGGCGTCGCCGGTGGCGGTGAGGACGGCGGACGCCCGGCGCCCGGCGACGGCGCGGGCGAGGACCGCGCTCTTGCCGGCGCCGGCCTCGCCCTCCACCCACACCACGCCCGGCCGCCCGGCGCGCGCGTCGTCCCAGGCCTCGTCGACGAGCGCCAGCGGGCCGCGGCGCCCGACGAACACGGGAGCCGACGCCGCACGCCGTGGCCACGGGGCCTCCGGGTGCGCGGTCATGAGGGCGACCTGAGCGCACCCGTCGTCCCCTGTCCAGGCCCACTTCCGTGGGAGACCGGATGATCGCCCTGCGTGGTCGCAGGTCAGCGGCGCACGGACAGCCCGACGCGCTGGAACTCCTTGAGGTCCGAGTAGCCGGTCTTGGCCATCGCCCGACGCAGGGCGCCGAAGAGGTTCATGGTGCCCGCGCCGGAGCGGGCGGGCCCGGTCAGCACGGTCGCCAGGTCGGGCGCGACGGTGGGCACGCGGGTGATCCCGCTGCGGGGCAGCGACGGGTGCGCGGCCGACGCCGTCCAGTACCAGCCCGCGCCCGGGGCCTCCTCGGCCGCGGCGAGCTGCTCGCCGAGCATCACCGCGTCGGCACCGCACGCGATGGCCTTCGCCATGTCGCCGGAGGTGCCCATCGCGCCGTCGGCGACGACGTGGACGTACCGACCGCCCGTCTCGTCGAGGTAGTCGCGCCGCGCGGCGGCCGTCTCGACGAGCGCGGTGGCCATCGGCACCCCGATGCCCAGCACGGCGTCGGTGGACGTCGCCGCGCTCTGCCCGTAGCCGACGATGACGCCGGCGGCGCCGGTGCGCATGAGGTGCATGGCGGTGCGGTAGTCGGCGACCCCGCCCGCGACGACGGGGATGTCGAGGCCGTCGATGAAGTCCTCGAGGTCGAGCGGACCCTCGGCGCCGTCGTCCTCGCCCCCCACGTGCTCGGCCGAGATGATCGTCCCCTGCACCACGAGCACCTCGACGCCCGCGGCCAGCAGGGTCGGCGTGAGCTCCCGGGCGTGCTGCGGGCTCACCCGCGCCGCGACGGTGGCGCCGCCGGCCCGGATCCGCTCGAGGGCCTCGGTGAGCAGCGCGGGCTGCACCGGCGCGGCGTGCAGGCGCTGCAGCTCGGCGACCGCGTCGGCCGGGTCGGTGGCGGCGCGCGTGACCACCTCGGCCAGCACCTTCTCGGCCTCCGCGTGGCGCGCCCACAGGCCCTCGGCGTTGAGGACGCCGAGCCCCCCGAGCCTGCCGACCTCGGCGGCGGTGGCCGGTGAGACCACGGCGTCCGTCGGGTGCGTCAGCAGCGGGAGCTCGAAGCGGTAGGCGTCGAGCTGCCAGGCCGTCGACACCGCCGACGACGAGCGCGTCCGGCGCGACGGGACGATGTCGAGATCGTCGAACACATAGCTGCGCTGGGCGCTGCGGCCCCGACCGATCTCGACCTGCTCGCGCACGCGGGAGGTCCTTTCCTGGCTAGCGCGCGCCGTAGTTCGGCGCCTCGGCGGTCATGGTGACGTGGTGCGGGTGCGACTCGGCGAGCCCGGCGGCGGTGATGCGCACCATGTTCGCCCGCTGCAGCTCCGCCGTGGTCCGCGAGCCCGTGTAGCCCATGGCCGCCCGCAGTCCGCCGACGAGCTGATGGGCCACCTGGGCCAGCGGCCCCCGGAAGGGTACGCGTCCCTCCACGCCCTCGGGCACCAGCTTGTCGTCGGAGAGGACGTCGTCCTGGAAGTACCGGTCCTTGGAGTAGGAGCCCTGCCGTCCGCGGGTCTGCATCGCCCCCAGCGACCCCATGCCGCGGTAGGTCTTGAACTGCTTGCCGTCCAGCAGGACGAGGTCCCCCGGCGTCTCCGCGGTGCCGGCCAGCAGCGACCCGAGCATCACCGTGCTCGCCCCGGAGGCGAGCGCCTTCGCGATGTCGCCGGACGACTGCAGCCCGCCGTCGCCGATCACCGGGACGCCGGCCGGCGAGGCGGCCGCCGCGGCCTCGTGGATCGCGGTGATCTGCGGGACGCCGACCCCGGCGATGACCCGCGTGGTGCAGATCGAGCCCGGCCCGACGCCGACCTTGATGGCGTCCGCCCCCGCGTCGACGAGCGCCTGGGCGCCCGCGCGGGTGGCGACGTTGCCGCCGACGATCTCGACGCGCTCGCCGAGCTCCTGCTTGAGCTTCGCGACCATCGCGGTGACCGCACGGGAGTGACCGTGCGCGGTGTCGACGACGAGGACGTCCACGCCGGCGTCGACCAGGGCCATCGAGCGCGACCAGGCGTCGTCGCCGACGCCGACCGCCGCGCCGCAGAGCAGGCGGCCGTCGGGGTCCTTGGTGGCCATCGGGTACTGCTCGGTCTTGACGAAGTCCTTGACCGTGATGAGCCCACGCAGGATCCCGGCGCCGTCGACGAGCGGGAGCTTCTCGATCTTGCGACGGCGCAGCAGGCCGAGCGCGGCCTCGGCCGTCACGCCCACCTGCGCGGTGACGAGGTCATCGGAGGTCATGACCTCGCGCACGCGACGCGAGTGGTCGACCTCGAAGCGCATGTCCCGGTTGGTGATGATGCCGACGAGGCGGCCGGACTCGTCGACCACGGGCAGCCCCGAGATCCGGAACTTCGCGCAGAGCGCGTCGACCTCGGCGAGGGTGTCCTCGGGCGAGCAGGTCACCGGGTCGGTGACCATGCCGGCCTCGGAGCGCTTGACGACCTCGACCTGCGCCGCCTGCGCCTCCGCCGGCAGGTTGCGGTGGAGCACGCCCATGCCGCCCTGACGCGCCATCGCGATGGCCATCCGCGACTCGGTGACCGTGTCCATCGCCGAGCTCACCAGCGGGACGCGCAGGGTGACCCGGCGGGTCAGCCGCGCGGACGTGTCGGCCTCGGAGGGGACCACGTCGGACTCGGCCGGCAGGAGCATGACGTCGTCGAAGGTCAGGCCGAGCAACGCGAACTTCTCGGGCAACCCGGGCTCGGTCAACACCATGCGCTCAATCGTAGTCGCGCCGCCGACCGGTCCCCCGGGCGCGCGGACCGCCGCCGCGTGACGTGCGCCGCGAGACAGGTAAATTGCTGGTCGTGCCGTACGAAGCGTTGCCGCCCGATCCGTTCGCGGGAGATCCCGCGGACCCCGCCCGCGCGCTCGGGGGGCCGGACGCCGACGCCGCCGACGACGCGCCCCTCGACGACGCCGAGCGCGACGAGGTGGTGGCCGACCTCGGTGACCTCGCCGTGTTCGAGGCCCTGCTCGCGCCCCGCGGCGTCCGTGGCGTCGTGGTCGACTGCGAGGACTGCTCCGAGCAGCACTACCACGACTGGGACCTCCTGCGGGCGAGCCTCCAGCAGCTCCTCGACGAGGGCCACATGCGCCCGCACGAGCCCCCGTTCGATCCGGACCCGGCGTCCTACGTCACCTGGGAGTACTGCCGCGGGTTCGCGGACGCGACGCTCGCGGAGTAGCCCTGCTCCCCACGCACGAACGGCCCGGTCCCCTCGCGGGGGCCGGGCCGTTCGGCGTTCGGGGTGAGGTCAGCCCGTCGTGGACGTCGCACCGGGGCTGGAGGACAGCCCGTTGGTGGTGGTCGAGGGCGGCGGGTCGTCGGCGCCGCGGGTGTCGGGGGCCGCCGGGTCCGCCGGATCGGCGGGCGACGGGGAGGCGTCCTCGGGCGTGGCCGGAGCCGGCTCCGCCGGGCTCGGCGTCGCCGTGTCGTCCGCGGGGGAGCTCCCGCCCGACGACGGAGCCGTGCTCGGCTCGGAGCCAGCAGGCTCGCGGGACGAGGGCGACGGGTCGGACTCGATCGAGCTCTGCACCCGGTCGCGCTCCTGGACCAGCGGGGCCCGCTGCTCGGGCGCCACCTGCGGGATGGCGATGTTGGCCTGGGCCAGCTCGTTGCGGGCCGTGGCCGTGTCGCCGCGCGCCAGGGCACCGTTGGCGGCCTCGATGCGGTTGCGGACCTCCTCGACGCGCTCGACACCCTGCGCGCGCTCGGAGAAGAAGACCTTGGAGACGCCCCAGAGCGTGTCGCCCGGCATCGCGCCGTGGACAGCGACCGTCAGCCCCGCACAGGCGACGGCGGCCGCGACCGCGGCGATCGCGAACGGCATCCGTCGACGACCGCGCGAGCGCAACCGGTCGCGCGACTCGTGCCCCGCGGCGACGGCCTCGGCCGCCTCGTCCAGGGACACGAGCTCCGGCATCGGGTCGGCCTCGATGTCCGCCCGCCACGAGGCGAGGATCGCCGCGAGACGGTCGTCGTCGTCGGAGCCGCCGAATCCGTAGCCGTCAGCCCCTCCGCCGGCACCGCCGGCGAGCGCATCGATCAGGGCGTCGTCCGCCCGGACCGCTGCGAGGTCGACGGGGCCGTCGACGAGGTCACCCTCGGACCCGCCCGACGCCCGGTGGCCGCCCACTCAACTCACCTCTTCCGAGATCGCGGACACCGCGGTCCGCAGCTTCGACAGGGCCCGGTGCTGTGCCACCCGCACAGCGCCGGGAGTGGATTCGACCGCTTCCGCTGTCTCCTCCGCCGACAATCCAACGACGACACGCAACACGAGGATTTCCCTCTGTTTGGGGGGAAGCGTGTCGAGCAGTTGACCCATCTGGACGGACAACGCGCCGTTGAGTGCACGCTGCTCGGGTCCGTCCCGGGGATCGAGCTCCTCGGGGAGCTCCTCCACCGGCTCGGAGCGGCTGCGGGCGACCGAACGGTGGGCGTCGACCACCTTGTGGGCGGCGATGCCGTACACGAACGCGAGGAACGGGCGGCCCTGGTCGCGGTAGCCCGGCAGCGCTGTCAGCACGGCGAGACACACCTCCTGGGCCACGTCGTCGGCGGAGACCGCCGACCGTTCCTGCCGGCCGATGCGCGCACGGCAGTACCGCACGACCAACGGCCGGATGATCGCGAGAACGCGGTTGAGAGCCGAACGGTCGCCGTCGTTGGCGGCGGCCACCAGACCCTCGAGGTCGTTCCCTGCTTCGCTCATCGCTGCGCGTGGCCCCGGTGTTACGCGGGGCGGTGGCACCGGGCGCATCGGCGTCGGCTCCACCGCCGGACGGTCCGACGGTCCGGCCGAGGTGAGGTGACCGGTCGACGGGTTGGTCGGATCAGCGTAGCGGGCGGTCGGAGGGCCCTGCGCGGCCCAGGAAGCGGGAGGTGCGACGTTCGCCCGATCCGGGCCACGCCACCGATCCGCCGCGCGGTGCACCGCGCGGGGGATCCCGATCACCGGCGTCGGGACGTCGTCGGCGTGCATCCCTCGGGTCACGTCGCCGGCACCCCCTGAACGTCCGTCGTTCCGGTATGCGGTCAGGAGACCAGGCCCCGTCGGAAGCCGTGTGCCACGGCCTGCGCACGGTCACGGACGCCCAGCTTGCGGAACAGGCGGCGGGCGTGGGTCTTCACGGTGTCCTCGGAGAGGTAGAGCTCGCGGCCGATCTGGCCGTTGCTCTTGCCCTGGGCCATGCCGCGCAGGACCTGCAGCTCCCTCTCGGTGAGCTGGACGCCGGAGTCGGCCGGAGTGCGCGGGGCGGGCACCGAGGTGCTCGCGAGCGTGTGGGCCAGCGCGGCGACGAGCTCGGGACGCGAGGCGTCCCAGCGCAGGTAGCCGCGGGCACCGCCGGCGATCGCCGCGGCGATGCTGCCGGAGTCGTCGGGAGCACCGAAGACGATGACATTGGCCTGCGGGTGGGCGGCCACCAGGCGGCGCGTGGCCTCGACACCCGTGGGCACCGCGCGCTGGGTGCCGACGAGCACGACGTCGACGGTCTGCCGCGAGAACCGCGTGAGCAGCTCGTCGCCGTGGGCGACGCAGTCGATGCGGTGGACCCCCGGGACCGCGGACATCACCCTCGTGAGGCCTTCACGGACGCTGCGACGATCGTCGCAGATCAGCACCGTGGTCACGGGAGCTCCTTTCTGCACGGACGCAGCCGATGAGCGAGCACTCTCCCCCATCGGCGCCCGGAGCGACGAGCTTGACCCGCCGTCGGCGCTCTTTTCGCCGGGGCGCGTCGGCCCCGGCTCGCGTCCGCGGTCGAGACCCCGCTCGACGTGCCGGTCCATGCGCTCTCCTCACGACGGGCGCAGGGCTGTCCACGCCTCGATGGGGCCGAGGGCCACCACGGCCTTCGGCTCCGCCCGGTACGACGACCGGACGAGCGTGACGACCCTCCCCCTGTCCAACGTCCCAGCGACCTTACGGTGACGACCGGAGATCCACCGGATACGACCGTCCGGCGACATCCTGTGTACTCCGCGTGCGGAGGATGATCACGGATCGGAGCCGGTTCGGCAAGCACCCCTGCATGTAGGCGACCGTTCGACGTGAGGGATGGCGCACGTCGCATGCTCTTGTCCGGTCGCGCGCAACCGCCATAGGGTCCTCATCGGTGGTCGCGGTCCGCGCCGTCGTGGGCACGGTCAGTGACGGCCACCGGGAGCGCGACCCGCACGGAGGCGGACCACACCGACCCCCGTGCGGACGCGCGGAGCAGCCGGACCCACGGGTCCTCGCGTAGGAGGTGGCTCATGGCGGACGTCCGCCGGCTTCCGGGACCCAATGCCGACATCTGGGACTGGCAGCGACTCGGGTCCTGCCGAGGCATGGACAGCGCGTTCTTCTTCCACCCCGACGGTGAGCGCGGCCCCGCCCGTGCGCACCGGGAGCGCCGGGCGAAGGCGGTCTGCCGCGACTGTCCGGTGGTCGAGCCGTGCCGCAGGCACGCCATCGCCGCCGGCGAGCCCTACGGCATCTGGGGCGGCATGTCGGAGTCCGAGCGGGTCGCGGTCGCCACGGGTCGCCCGCGCCGTCTCACGAGCGGCTGAGCCGTTCGGACGGCCCCGTGACGCACGACGGGCCCCACCGCGGTCGCGGTGGGGCCCGTCGTGCGTCGTGCAGGACTTCTCCGTGGCTGGGGCTCGTCAGTGCCCGTGGCCGTGCCCGTGGCCGTGGCCGCCTCCACCGGCGCTGGGCTCCTCGTCCGCGGGCTTGTCGACCACGGCACTCTCCGTGGTCAGCACCATGCGCGCGATGGAAGTGGCGTTCTCCAGCGCGGAGCGCGTCACCTTGACCGGGTCGATGATTCCGGTCGCCATGAGGTCGCCGTAGGTGCCGGCCGCGGCGTCGTAACCGTTGCCCCAGCCCGCCTCGGCGACGTGCGCGGCGACGACCGAGCCCTCGAGCCCCGCGTTGCGGGCGATGGCCCGCAGCGGCGCCGAGAGCGCCCGGCGCACCAGGGCCACGCCCGTGGCCTCGTCGCCGGTGAGGCCGAGACCGCCCTCGAGCTCGGCCGAGGCGTGCAGCAGCGCGCTGCCGCCGCCGGGGACGATGCCCTCCTCGACCGCCGCGCGCGTGGCGGCGATCGCGTCCTCGATGCGGTGCTTGCGCTCCTTCATCTCGGTCTCGGTGGCCGCGCCGACCTTGATGACCGCGACGCCGCCGGAGAGCTTGGCCAGCCGCTCCTGGAGCTTCTCGCGGTCCCAGTCGGAGTCGGTCTCGTCGATCTCCCGCCGGATTCTGGGAGACGCGGGCGTCGACGGCGTCCTTGGAGCCGCCACCCTCGACGAAGGTGGTGGTGTCCTTGGTGATCACCGCGCGGCGCACGCTGCCGAGCACCTCGAGTCCGGAGTCCGCGAGCTTGGTGCCGGTCTCGGGGTTGACCACCGTCGCGCCGAGCGCGGCGGCGAGGTCGTCCATGAACGCCTTGCGGCGGTCGCCGAAGAACGGCGCCTTCACCGCGGCGACCTTGACCGTCTTGCGGATCGAGTTCACCACCAGCGTCGAGAGCGCCTCCGCCTCGACGTCCTCGGCGATGATCAGTAGCGGCTTGCCCGACTCGACGGCCTTCTCCAGCAACGGGAGGAGGTCCTGGATCGCGCTGATCTTGTCGCGGTTCAGCAGGACCTGGGCGTCCTCGAGCACCGCTTCCATGGAGTCGTTGTCGGTGACGAAGTAGGGCGAGATGTAGCCCTTGTCGAACTGCAGGCCCTCGGTGACCTCCAGCTCGGTCGCCAGCGTCGAGGCCTCCTCGACGGTGATGACCCCGTCCTCGCCGACCTTCTCCATGGCCTCGCCGATGAGGTCGCCGATCGTCTGGTCGCGGGACGCGACCGCACCGACGGCGGCGATGCCCTGACGGCCGTCGACCGGGGTGGCACGCGAGCGCAGCACCTCGGTGATCTTCTCGGTGGCGGCGACCATGCCGGCACCCAGGGAGGTGGGGTTGGCGCCCGCGGCGAGGTTGCGCAGGCCCTCGGCGACCAGCGCCTGGGCGAGGACCGTGGCCGTCGTGGTGCCGTCGCCTGCGACGTCGTTGGTCTTGGTGGCGACGTTCTTCGCCAGCTGCGCACCGAGGTTCTCGAAGGGGTCCTCGAGCTCGATCTCGCGGGCGATGGTGACGCCGTCGTTGGTGATCGTCGGACCACCGAACTTCTTCTCCAGCACGACGTGACGCCCCCGCGGTCCGAGGGTCACCACGACCGCACCGGCCAGCTGGTCGACGCCGCGCTCCAGGGCGCGGCGGGCGGTCTCGTCGAACGTGATCTGCTTGGGCACTGACCTACCTTTCGTGACGCGAGACGACGCCGCCCCGGTCACCCCGTCCGGGGCCACCGGGGCGGCATCGCTGTGCTCTGTGGAGCGGCGTCGTTAGTTGACGACCGCCAGCACGTCGCGCGAGGAGAGGATCAGGTAGTCCTCGCCGTTGTACTTGATCTCGGTGCCGCCGTACTTCGAGAACACGACGACGTCACCCACCGCGACGTCGAGCGGGATGCGATTCCCGTTGTCGTCCACGCGGCCCGGGCCCACGGCCAGGACCTTGCCCTCCTGGGGCTTCTCCTTGGCCGTGTCCGGGATGACGATGCCGGACGCGGTCGTGGTCTCGGCCTCGCTGGCCTGCACCACGAGCTTGTCCTCGAGCGGCTTGATGTTCACGCTGGCCACGTCGGTGACCTCCACCTGTCTGGGGTCGGAGCGGTATACGCCGGAAACGATCTCCACGGCGCCGGTGGTCCGACCCGTCGTCGCGGGTGCCGGGCCGGCTCCGACGCCGTGCTGTTTGGCACTCTATCCCCGAGAGTGCCAGGTCATCAACGAGGGTCCGGCGCGGGCGGGTCGCCGCCGGGTGCCCGCTTCATCGTGTACGCGTCCGCACCCGAGGAGTAGTAGCGGCGGCGGGTGCCGACGACCTCGAACCCGGTGACGCGGTAGAGGTGCCGGGCGGCCTCGTTGTCGGTGCGCACCTCCAGGTACGTGGTCGCAGCGATCCGGTCGGCGGCGGCGAGCAGGCCGTCGAGCACCGCGCGTCCGATGCCGCGCCCCTGGTGGGCGGGGTCCACGCCGATCGTGTGGATCTCGGCCTCGGCCTGCTGTCCGAGCCGCGCGGGGAGCAGGGCGATGCCGCCGTAGCCGACGAGCTCCCCCGCGCTGCGGGCGGCGAGGTAGACGTGGCCGGCGCGCAGCTCGTCGCGGAACGCCCGCGCGCTCCACGGGTCGTCGCCGGGGAACAGGACGGCCTCGAGCTGGGCGCACCGGTCGGCGTCGTCGGGGGTCAGGGCGTCGACGACGACGTCGGTGCTGGTCATGCGCGCGTGACGGTCTTCGGCGCGCCCGGCGGGACCGCGTCGGGGCGACGCAGGTAGAGCGGCGCCAGCGGGGCCGGCGTCGTCCCCGCGCGCAGGGCGGGCGCGGCGACGGCGACCAGCCCGGCGGGTGTGGGGCCGGGTACCTCGGCCTCGGCGCCGAGCTGGCCGGTGGCGATCTGGCCGGCCGCGTCGCCCACGACCCGGTCGACAGGCCCGAGGTCGGTCGCCAGGCGCTCGGCCAGCACGGCGGGAGCGACGACCTCGGGGCCGTGCGCGCGGACCCCGTCGACCACGAGGCTCCAGTAGACCTCGCGGCGGCGGGCGTCGGTGACGACGAGGACCTTCCCGAGCAGGCCCGCGGCCATCGCGTCGTGGGTGCCGACGCCGTGCACCGGGATGCCGAGCGCGTCGCCCATCGCCGCCGCGGTGACGAGCCCGACGCGCAGGCCCGTGAACGGCCCGGGGCCGAGTCCGACGACGACGGCGTCGAGGTCGCGGCGCGTGCGTCCGGCCTCGGCCAGCGCGTCGCGGACGGCGGGGGCGAGGAGCTCGGCGTGGGCCCGGGCGCCGAGGCCGTCGCGGGCGGCGAGGGTGACGAGGGGTCCTTCGGGATCCAGCTCGACCACGCCCGTGGTGATGCGGGCGGTGGCGGTGTCGAGGGCCAGGACGAGCACGACCGAACCCTACGAGCCGGGGTCCCCGCCGCCGACGAGGCGGGCGGGGCCCTCGAGCACGGCGACCCTGGACTCCGGCGCGTCGGGTGTCCCGGTGCGGTCGAGGCGGACCGTCAGGTGCTCGGCGGCGAGGTGCTCGGCGACGCCCTCGCCCCACTCGATCACCACGGCGGCGCGGGTGAGATCGGTGTCGAGGTCGAGGTCGTCGAGCTGGGCGGCGACGTCGCCGGGGTCCGGGTCGCCGCTCGTCCCGACCCCGAGCCGGTAGGCGTCGACGTGGACGAGCACGACCCCGCGCCCGCCGAGAGCGTCGGGCAGCGGCGGGTGCTCGCGGGCGATGACGAAGGTCGGGGACGTCACCGGGCCCTCGACGCCCAGGCCCTCGCCGATGCCGGCGGCCAGGCACGTCTTGCCGGCCCCGAGCGGGCCCGAGAGCACGACGAGGTCGCCGGGCTGCAGGCGCGTGCCCAGCTCGTGACCGAGGACCGTCGTGTCCGCGGCCGTGGGCAGCACGACGCGACGTCCGGCCCCCACGGCTCCCGGCCGGGTCACGCCCGTCGCCGGGGTCGGCGCAGCCCCCGGCGCGGTCGGTCCTCCGACGCGGCGCGTCCGGGGCGCAGGCGGCGCAGGACCTGGGTGCGGTGGGTGCAGCGGCGCAGGAGCTCGAGCAGGGCGGCGTCGAACTCGCCGGGCTGCTCGAGCATCGCCATGTGCCCGGCGCCCTCGAGGGGCAGGAGCTCGGCGTGCGGCATCTCCGCGGAGATCAGCTCGGAGTGCTCGTACGGGATCATCCGGTCCAGGGTCCCGCCCGCGACCAGCACCTCGCACTGCGACAGCCCCGCGAGCGCGGCGCGGCGGTTGTGCGTGGACAGCGTGTTGGCGAACGAGGTGAGCGCGTCGAGCGGGGTGGAGGCGATCGTCTGGTCGACCAGGTTCACCAGCGCCGGGTCGGTGGAGCGGTCGCCGAACGACAGGCCCTGCACGAACGCCCAGATGACGTTGCCCGCGGCCCGTCGCACACGATCGGCGAAGGCGGGCTGCCAGTGCGCCACCCGCCCCAGCACGTTGACCGTCGGGTTGCGGTGCGACAGCACGGCCTGCTTGAGCCCGCCGGCCATGACGTCGCCCGCCGAGGTGCAGACCAGCGCCACGCCCGCGACGCGCTCCTTGAACAGCTTCGGGTGGCGCTCGGCCAGCGCCATGATCGTCATGCCGCCCATGGAGTGCCCGACCAGCACGATCGGGCCCTCGGGGACGACGGAGCGCAGGATCGCGTCGAGGTCGGCGCCGAGCTGGGCGATCGTGCACGAGCGCGCGCTCGCCTGGCCGGAGCGGCCGTGGCGGCGCTGGTCGTAGAGCACGGTGCGCACCGCGGGCTCGGTGAGCTCGGAGAGCATCCGGCGCTGGAAGTGCCAGCACTTGCGGTCGAGGGCGAACCCGTGGACGAGCACGACGGTCAGCTCGGGCTTCGCGCCCGGGGTGACCGGGTCGACCTCCTCCACCGAGAGCCGCACCCCGTCGTCCGCGGCCACGGAGGACTCGCGGCCCGGCGGGAGCATGCCCAGCTTCGAGGGGTGGGCCTTCTCCTCCTCGGAGAGGCGCGCCCGCTGGCGCAGGATGCGGTTGCGGGCCCGGCCCGCCCCGACCGCGCCCGCCGCCGCGGCGCCGCCCAGCACCGCGCCGGCCACGGCCCCCGCGACGCCGCCCGGGGAGACGCGGTGGTCGTGGTCGCCGCTCACGCGCGGGGCCCGGAGGTCCGGGTGACGCGGGGACGGCAGCCGACGCCCGTGACGACCTCGTAGTGGATGGTGTCGAGCCAGCGCGCCCACTCGGCGGCCGTCGGCTCGCCCGCGTCGCCGGGCCCGAACAGGACGACCTCGTCGCCAGGGGCGACGGCCGCGTCCGCGGTATCGGCGGCCGGACCCAGGTCGACCACGACCTGGTCCATGCACACGCGCCCGACGACCGGTCGGCGCCGACCGGCCAGCTGCACCGTCATCGTCCCTCCGAGCCGTCGGGGCACCCCGTCGGCGTACCCCGTGGGGACCAGAGCGAGTACCCGGTCGCTGGGAGCGACCCATTCGTGACCGTACGAGACACCTTCCCCGGCGGCGATCCGTTTGACCAGCGCGACCCGGGTGCGGAACGTCATGACCGGACGCAGACCGTGATGGTCCGGCGCATCGAGCGGGTCGAGGCCGTAGACGGCGATTCCGGGCCGGACGAGGTCGAGGTGCAGGTCGGGGCGGGTGAGCGTGGCCGCGGAGTTCGCCAGGTGCCGCCACGGGGCCGGGCCGCCGAGGCGCGCCGACGCCACGCGCCAGGCCTCGTCGAGGCGGGCGGCCTGGACGTCGATCGTCGGGTGGGCGGGGGCGTCGGCGTGCGCGAGGTGCGACCAGACGGCGGCGACCTCGACCTCGCCCGCGGCCCGCGCGTCCTCGGTGGCGTCGAGCAGCTCGCCCCAGGCGTCGGGCGGGCAGCCGTTCCGGCTCAGCCCGGTATCGATCTTGAGGTGCACGCGGGCGGGCCGGCCGGCGCGGCGCGCCCCGGCGACGACGCCGTCGAGCTCCGCGCGCGAGGAGACCCCGAGGTCGACGCCGTCGGCCACCGCGGGCGCGAAGTCCTCGTCGGGCAGGTGCAGCCAGGAGAGCACCGGGGCGTCGATGCCGGCGGCGCGCAGCTCGGCGGCCTCGCCGAGGGTGCAGACGCCGAGCCAGGTGGCGCCGCTCGCCAGCGCCGTGCGGGCGACGTCCACCGCGCCGTGGCCGTAGCCGTCGGCCTTGACCACGGCCATCGTGGCGGCGCCGGAGCCCCGGGCGAGGCCGGCGAGGAGGTCGACGTTGTGGGCGAGGGCGTCGAGGTCGATGTGGGCCTCGATCCGGGGTCGGCCGGTCGTGGTGGTCATCGGCGTGCCTCCCGGACCCGGCGGATCGCCGTGGGCAGGGCGGCCTGGACGTGCGATGCCGGTACCGGCGAGCCGGGACCGACGTCCGCGCCCGCCCCGATCTCGGCGGCGCGGGCGTGCACGAACGCCGCGCAGCCGCCCGCCCACCAGGGCTCGAGGCCGGCGGCGAGCAGGGCGCCGGCGACCCCGGAGAGCACGTCGCCGGAGCCCGCGGTGGCGAGCCAGGCACTGCCCGCGGGGTGCACGAGCACGCGTCCGTCGGGGGCCGCGACGACCGTGGCGTTGCCCTTCAGGAGCACGGTGACCCCGAGGTCGGCGGCCGCGCGCCGGGCGGAGTCGACGCGGTCGTCGGTGAGCTCGGCGACGCGGGCGAACTCCCCGGCGTGCGGGGTGATCAGCACCGGGGCGCCCGCGGCCTTCTCCCGGAGCCCGACGTGCAGGCCGAGCAGCGTCACCGCGTCGGCGTCGGCGAGCACCGGCACGCCGGCGTCGAGGACGTCGCCGAGGGTCTGCGCGCCGGCGTCGTCGGTGCCGAGGCCCGGGCCGACGACCCAGGCCTGCACGCGCCCGGCCTCGCCGACCGTGTCGGTGGCGACGATCTCGGGCCACGCGGCACGGACCTCGTCGGCGGCGCTGCCCGCGTACCGGACCATGCCGCTGGTGGACAGCGCCGCGGCGCCGACGGCGAGGACGGCGGCGCCGGGGTAGGTCCGGGAGCCGGCGGCGATCCCGACGACGCCCTGGCTGTACTTGTCGTCGCCGGGCCCGGGCACCGGCCAGCGCGCGCCGACGTCGGCGGCGTCGAGCACGTCGACCGGGGCCGGCGGGAGCTCGGGGCCGAGGCCGATGTCGATCAGGGTGACGGGGCCGCAGAGGGGCGCGGCGAGCACGTGGACGGGCTTGCGCGCCCCGAACGTCACGGTGGCGGCGGCGCGGACGTGGTGCTCGCCCGGGAGGCCGGTGAGCGGGTCGACGCCGCTGGGGGTGTCGACGGCGAGGATCGGGACGCCGGCGACCCGCGCGGCGTCCACCAGCGTGGCCGCCTCGGGCCGCAGGCCCCCGCGGGCCCCGGTGCCGACGATGGCGTCGAGGACGAGGTCGGCGTGGTGCACGGCCGAGACGCCGCGCTCCACGTCGGTGACGACGCGGCCGCGGCGGCGACGCAGGGCCGCGAGCCCCGCGGGGTGCGCGCGGTCCGGGCTCAGCAGCATGGCAGTGACGGCGACGCCGCGCCGACGCAGCTCGTCGCCGGCCCAGAGCCCGTCGCCGCCGTTGTTGCCCGCGCCGGCGAGGACGACGACCCGCCGCCCGGCGACCCCGCCGGTGCGGCGCCGGAGCTGCTCGAGGGCGACCTGCGCGAGGCCGTGCGCAGCCCGGCGCATCAGCGCGCCCTCGGGGGTGCGCGCGAGCACGGGCTCCTCGGCCGCACCCACCTGCTCGGGCGTCCAGACGCCGTACACCCCGGCTGCCTCCTGCGTCGGTATGTGAGAACTTTCCGCCCCCATAGGGGCGGAAAGTTCTCACATAGGGCTACTCGACGGTGACGGACTTCGCGAGGTTGCGGGGCTTGTCGACGTCGTAGCCGCGGGCGCGGGCGACCTCGGCGGCGAAGACCTGCAGCGGCACGCTCGCCACGAGCGGCTGGAGCAGGGTGGACACCGCCGGGACCTCGATGAGGTGCTCGGCGAACGGGCGCACCGTCTCGTCGCCCTCCTCCGCCACCACGATCGTTCGGGCCCCGCGGGCCTGGATCTCGCGGATGTTCGAGAGCAGCTTCTGGTGCAGGATCGCGCGGCCCTTGGGCGACGGCATGACCACCACGACGGGCAGGTCCTGCTCGATCAGCGCGATCGGGCCGTGCTTGAGCTCGCCGGCCGCGAAGCCCTCGGCGTGCATGTAGGCGAGCTCCTTGAGCTTGAGCGCGCCCTCGAGGGCCACCGGGAAGCCCACGTGGCGGCCCAGGAAGAGCACCGCCTTCGACGCGGAGAGCTCGCGCGCCAGCGCGCGGGTGGGCTCGACGACCGTCTGCAGGACGCGCGCCACGGCGTCGGCGCTCGACTCGAGCTCGGCGTACTCGCGGGCGACCTCGTCGGCGTACTTCGTGCCGAACGTCTGCGCCAGCGCCAGGCCGACGAGGTAGCAGGCGACGACCTGCGCGGTGAACGTCTTCGTCGCCGCGACGCCGACCTCGGGGCCGGCGTGGGTGTAGAGCACGGCGTCGGACTCGCGAGGGATCTGGGCGCCGTTGGTGTTGCAGATCGCCAGCACCCGGGCCTTCTGCTCGCGCGCGTGGCGCACGGCCTCCAGCGTGTCGGCGGTCTCGCCCGACTGGGAGATCGCGACGACGAGCGTGGAGCGGTCGAGCACGGGGTCGCGGTAGCGGAACTCGCTGGCCACCTCGACCTCGACGGGGATGCGGCACCAGTGCTCGATCGCGTACTTCGCGAGCAGGCCCGCGTGGTACGCGGTGCCGCAGGCGACGACGAACACCTTGTCGATGTCGCGCAGCTCCTGGTCGGAGAGGCGTTGCTCGTCGAGGACGATGCGGCCGTCGACGAGGTGCCCGCGCAGGGTGTCGGCCAGCGCGGTCGGCTGCTCCTCGATCTCCTTCAGCATGAAGAAGTCGTGGCCGCCCTTCTCGGCCGCGGCGATGTCCCAGTCGACGTGGAACGGGCGGGTCTTGGCGGTGTCGCCGTGGAAGTCGGTGACGACCGCGCCGTCGCGGGTCAGCGTGACGATCTGGTCCTGGCCGAGCTCGACCGCCTCGCGGGTGTGGTCGATGAACGCGGCGACGTCGGAGGCCACGAACATCTCGCCCTCGCCGACACCGACCACCAGCGGCGAGGAGCGCCGGGCGGCGACGATCTCGTCGGGCCGGTCGGCGTGGGTGAACACCAGCGTGAACGCGCCCTCGAGCCGCGCCACGACGGCGCGCACGGCGCCCGTGAGCCCCGCGCCCGGGTCGGCCTCGAACGCCCGCGCGACCAGGTGGGCCGCGACCTCGGTGTCGGTGTCGCTGGCCAGCTCGACGCCCTCGGACTCGAGCTCGGCGCGCAGCGCGGCGAAGTTCTCGATGATGCCGTTGTGGACGACCGCGACCTTGCCGGTGACGTCCTGGTGCGGGTGGGCGTTGCGGTCGGTCGGCGGCCCGTGGGTGGCCCAGCGGGTGTGGCCCATCCCGGTGGTCCCACCTCGCCCGGTGGGCTCGTCCGACGCCCCGCCCTCGGGCAGGACCGCGACGAGGTTGTCGAGCGGTCCGGCCGCCCGATGCACCTCCAACGACCCCGTCCCGTCAACGACGGAGACACCCGCGGAGTCGTACCCGCGGTACTCCAGACGTCTCAGACCATTGACGAGGACCTCTTGGGCTCCGCGCCAGCCGACGTATCCCACGATCCCGCACACGGGCCTCAGGGTAGCCGCGCCCGATCGCGGCTCCTGCGGGTGCACGACCTCCCGGGGGGTCGCAACGGGCCGTGACGGGCCCGCTCCGATAGGTTCCCGGGCCATGGCGAGCGTGATCGGTGGGAAGGCCCTGGCGCCGAAGGCCGTGGTCGCCGAGCTCTCGCGGCCCGGCCCGTACCCCGTGCTGCGCGGAGAGCTCGCGCTGGTCGGCCTGCCCGGAGCGGTGTTCACCCCCGCCACGGGTACCGGTCTGCCGGCCGTGGCCTTCGCGCACGACTGGCTGCAGCCGGCCGCCCGCTACTTCGGGCTGCTCCGGCACCTCGCGAGCTGGGGGATCGTCGCCGCGGCCCCGGACACCCAGCGCAGCCCGATCGGCTCGCACCGTGCCCTCGCCCACGACCTGCGCACCGCCCTCGGCGTCTGCTCCGGCGTGCGGCTGGGCGGCAGCGCCCGCGGCGCCGCCGTGAGCGTCGACCCGGGCAAGCTCGGTCTCGCCGGTCACGGCATGGGCGCGGGCTCGGCCGTCCTCGCCGCGGCGGTGCCCGCGGCCGACACGCAGGTGCAGGCGGTCGGCGAGCCCTACTGGGAGGTGGGGCACGGCGTGGCCGTGCAGGCCGTCGCCACCATCGCCCTCACCGACACCCGGCCGTCCGCCGTGGACGCGGCCCGCGCCGTGCACCTGCCCGGCATGCACCTCGGCTTCGGCAAGGACCTCGTGTCGCCGCCCGCCGCGGGTGCCGACCTGGTCGAGCAGAACTGGGGCGGCGAGTCGTCGCTGCGCACGATCAAGAAGGCCACCCACCTCGGCCTGCTCGAGGGCCGGCACTGGAGCGACATCCTGCTCGACGGCAAGGGCGAGCCGGCGACGCGGAGCCTCGTGAAGGCGCTGCTCACCGGCTTCCTGCTGCACCGCCTGAACGGCGACGGGCGTTACGCGGCGGCGTTCGACGGCCCGGTCAAGGGGACCGAGGTCCACTCGGCCTGAGCGGGTCGCCCCCGCCCGCCGCGAGGCGCTCGCGCACCCGCGCGCCGGCCTCGCGTCCGGCGGCGCGGCTGCGCGCGGCGGCGGCGAGGAAGACGCGCAGGCGCTCCTCGAGGTCGGCGGCCCAGGCGCGAAGCCGGGGCTCCGCCGACGGGTCGGTCCCGACCGCGGGCAGCAGGGCGTCGACCTGGGCCGGGTGCAGGCCGCCGACGGGATCGGCGGGCCGGACGGCGGCCGCGCCCGCCGCGAGGTCGCGCGACGCGGCCGCGACGGTGGCCGCCGCCATCTCGAAGACGTCCGCGGTGTCCCCCAGCTCGCCCACGAGGCCGTGCGCGGAGCGCGCCAGCGCCGAGACCCGCTTCTGCACGGCGTCGGCGGACGGTCCCGCCCACGTGTCCCACAGCGGCCCGAGATCCTCGGCAGTGTCGACGTGCTGGCGGCGCACCTGCGTCGCGGCCTCGCGCAGCGCCTCCGCCTGCGCGGCCAGCGCCGCAGGCTCGGGGAGCTCGCGGGCCTCGGCGCCGGCGCGCCGCACGGTGGCCGGGTCGGTGTCCGGGCCGGCGGGGATGCCCCGCCAGCGCGGCGGCAGTACCGCCCAGCGGGTGAGGTGGGTGGTCAGGACGCCGACCGCGGTGTCGACGGCACCGAGGAGGGCGGCGCGGGACGGCCCCGCGACGTCGACCGGGCCGACCTCCCCGACGAGCCGGAGCGGGCGGTCGGGGCGGGTCACCCGGCGCTGCGCGGCACCCCGCGCGGTCCGGGGCCCTCGGGGCCGGTGTCGTCGCCCGACCCGGCGCTGAGCAGGTGCTCCGCCAGGTCGTCGACCGCGCCGGCGTGGGCCCGCAGGAGCGCGACGGCCGAGAGCGTGCCGGCCTCGCCGGGCCGGCCGGGCTCGCCGTGGTCGGCGCTGAGCCGGTCGGCCAGCTCGTGCAGGTCGCGGGCGCGGCCCGTCACGGCCTCGACGACCTCGGGCAGGTCGGGCGGCGGGCCGTCGTCCTCGGCGGCAGCGTCGTCGTCGAGCCCCTCGAAGAGCTCGTCCAGGTGTCGGGCCGGGCCGTGCGCGGGCGGGATCGAGTCCATCCGCGCCCTCCGCGTCCGGCCCGCACGAGCGGGGTACCGACACCGTCCGTCCCGCTCCCGATGACGCCGGGGCGCGGGACCGACGTCAGGTTAACGCCTGACCGACCGACGAGGAGCGCGAACCCGGGACCGGCCCGCCGAGGCGGGTGAGGTGGTACCGAGCGTCGCGAGTCGATTCCGCTGCGTCGTCAGTGGGGGTCGTCAGCGGACGCTGGAGACGAGCCCCGCGAGCCGGTCGGCGACCTGGCCGGCCACCACCTGCGTCGGCGCCTCGACCATCACGCGCACGAGCTGCTCAGTGCCCGAGGGGCGCAGCAGCACCCGGCCCCGGCCGCCGAGCTCGGCCTCCGCGGCGGCGACCGCGTCGGCCACCTCCGTCGAGGCGCCCACGGCGGCCTTGTCGGCGACGGGCACGTTGACGAGCACCTGGGGCAGGCGCGTCATCACCGCGGCGAGGTCGCCGAGCGGGCGTCCGGTGTGCGCCACGCGCGCCATCAGGCGCAGGGCCGTGAGCAGGCCGTCGCCGGTGGTGGCGTGCGCCGGGAGCACGACGTGCCCGGACTGCTCGCCGCCGAGCGAGAAGCTCCCGGAGCGCAGCTCCTCGAGGACGTAGCGGTCGCCCACCGCCGTCGTCCTCAGCGCGACCCCGGCGTCGGCCATGGCGAGGTGCAGGCCGAGGTTGCTCATCACGGTGACGACGAGGGTGTCGGCCGCGAGCTCGCCGCGCTCGTGCATGTCGAGCGCGAGGATCGCGAGGATTCTGGTCGCCGTCGACGACCGTGCCGTCGGCCGCCACCGCGAGGCAGCGGTCGGCGTCGCCGTCGTGGGCGATCCCCAGGTCGGCACCCTCCGCCACGACCGCGCGGGTGAGGACGTCCATGTGCGTGGAGCCGACGCCGTCGTTGATGTTCCAGCCGTCGGGGTCGGCGTGCAGCGCGGTCACCCGGGCGCCGGCCGCGGCGTAGGCGCGGGGCGCGGCCTGGGAGGCGGCGCCGTGCGCGCAGTCGACGACCACGTGCAGCCCCGTCAGCGGGGTCGGCGTGGCCGACGCGAGGTGGGCCACGTAGCGCTCGAGCGCATCGGGGACGTCGCGCACCCGGCCGATGTCGTGGCCGGTGGGACGCGGCGTGGCGTCGCCCGCACGGACGTGGGCCTCGATCTCGTCCTCGAGGGCGTCGGGCAGCTTGTGCCCGCCGGCGGCGAAGAGCTTGATGCCGTTGTCGGGCATCGGGTTGTGCGACGCCGAGATCATCACGCCCAGATCGGCGTCGAACTCGCCGGTGAGGTACGCGACACCGGGTGTCGGCAGCACCCCGACACGCAGGACGTCCGCACCCGCGGCGCTCAGACCGGCGGTGACGGCCGCCTCGAGCATCTCGCCACTGGCCCGCGGGTCACGACCCACGACGGCCAGGGGACGACTGCCCGCGGCACCACGCCGACCGCCGGCCCGGGCGTGCTCGGCGAGCACGCCCGCGGCCGATGCGGAGATCGCCGTCGCCAGCTCGGGCGACAGCTCGGCGTTGGCCAGCCCCCGCACACCGTCGGTGCCGAAGAGCCGCGCCATCAGCGCTTCGAGTACTGAGGAGCCTTCCGGGCCTTCTTGAGGCCGTACTTCTTGCGCTCCGTGGCCCGCGGGTCGCGGGTGAGGAAGCCGGCCTTCTTGAGGCCCGGACGGTCGTCCGGGTCGACCTCGATGAGGGCGCGGGCGAGGCCGAGGCGCAGGGCGCCCGCCTGGCCGGACGTGCCGCCACCGTGCAGCGTCGCGAAGACGTCGAACTGCTCGGTGCGCTCGGTCATCACCAGCGGCTCGCGGATGAGCTGCTGGTGCACCTTGTTCGGGAAGTACTCCTCGAAGGCCTTCCCGTTGCACACGATGCGGCCCGTGCCCGACACGAGGCGGACGCGGACGATGGCCTCCTTGCGGCGGCCGACCGTCTGGATGGGGCGGTCGATCTGGGCGAACACCGGCGCGGGCGCGGCGTCACCGAAGACGTCGGTCTCGGCGTCATCGCTGTCGGTGCTCGTCGGTGTCGTCGGTGTCATCGGAGTCGGCGCCATCGGTCTCGGCAGCGTCGGTCTCGGCGCCGTCGTTCTCGACGTCCACCTCGACCTCGGCCAGGACCTCGACGTCGGCACCGGGCTCGTCCGTGGCGGACACCGGGGTGCCGCCGACGGCACCCTCCGGCAGGTCCGCAGCTTCGGCGAGCGTCTGGGCCGCGTCCGTGTCATTGACCGTGTCGTTGACCTCGGGCTGGTCGGTCGCGTCGTCGGGGCTGGTCACTGGCTCACCTGTCGAATCTCGTAAGGCACCGGCTTCTGCGCGGCGTGGGGGTGCTCGGGACCGGCGTACACCTTGAGCTTGCTACCCATGGCGCGGCCGAGGCGGTTGTGCGGAAGCATGCCCTTGATGGCCTTCTCGACCACGCGCGCCGGGAACCTGTCGAGCTCCTCGCCGATCGTGCGCGAGCGCAGGCCACCCGGGAAGCCGCTGTGGTGGTAGACCATCTTGTCGTCACGCTTGCCGCCGGTGAGGGCGATCTTCTCCGCGTTCACGATCACGACGAAGTCGCCGGTGTCGACGTGCGGCGCGTACGTCGGCTTGTGCTTGCCCCGCAGCAGCTGGGCGCTCTGGGCGGCCAGGCGGCCGAGGACGACGTCGGACGCGTCGATGACGTGCCAGGCGCGGTCGATGTCACCGGGCTTCGGACTGAACGTGCGCACGGAAGCTACCTCGTCACGGACGGCTGGGCGGTCGGCTCGGGGCCGGGGTGTGGTCGAGCGGGCGCGGGACATGCACCGCGCATCAGTCGTCCAGAGTACGCGTGCGGCCGCCGCCGACGGCGACCACCCCCTCGCCGTTGGTCGTCCCCGCGGAGCCGCCGTCAGGTGAACATGTTCCTCACCTGGTTCTCGGTGTTCTGGTAGTTCGCGTTGACCGTGCCGGTGCGCGTGCCGATCTGCGCCAGGAGGCCCTTCATGTCCTCCCAGGACGTGCGGATCTGCTGTTGGCGCTGGCGGTAGAAGTCGGCGGCCGCGCCGTCCCAGACCGCGAGCTGGGCGATCGTCGAGTCCAGATCGGCCAGCTCCTGCTCGATGGCGGACGCGCCCCGGCCGATGTTGGCCTGCGCGCCCTCGATGTCGCCGAACGACACCCGGATCTCACTGCTCATGGGGGACTCCGTCCTCGTACGTGCGGGGTGTCTCAGAGGTACTGGCCGAGGCCGCCGCCGGAGGCCGGCGTCGTCGCACCGGGGGCCGGACCCGACCCGCCCGTGCCGCCGAGCTGCGAGAACGCCTGGCGGTTGTCCTCGTCGGAGGCGGCATAGTTCCGCCCGCTCTGGCCGATCTTCGCCGCGATCTCGTCGAGGGCGGTGTTGATCCGCGTCGCGTCCTCGTTCCACCGCGCCATGAGTCCCTGGAACGCGACGGAGCCCTGGCCGCGCCACGTGCCCGCCAGGGGCGCGAGCTGCGACTGCAGGCTGCTCATGTGGCCCGCCATGCCCTGTTTGATGTCCTGGATCCGCTGCGAGGCGGTGAGCATGACGTCGGTCTCGGTACCGAACTGCCCGGCCATCCGCGGCTCCCTCCGTGTGCGGGGGCCGACCGGCCCCGTGTGCTGCTGACGGATCGAGCATGACGAGCGGACGCAGCTCGTGGTGGTCGTTCGGTGAAACCCGCGGACCCGATCCGCGACCCGGTCAGCCGGCGGGCCCGAGGGTCTCGACGACCTGCGCACAGACCGCGAGGACACGCGTCGCCTCGGCGTCGTCCGTGCCGTGGCGGCACCCCACGCTGACCATCGACGACGGCGACGAGAGCACCACGAACCAGTCGACCCGCACGCCCGGCGCGGGGTCCTGGCGGTAGCGGGCGACCTCGCGGTCGCCGAACTCAGCGCGGGCCTCGTAGCCCGACACGGGATCGCCGGCGGCGCGCGCGGCCTCGTACTGGGCGGCCAGCTGCCCCCGGGCGCGCTCCGGGTCCGCGGCGGCGGCCCCGTCGAGGGGGTTCTCCTGCACGGCGACGAGGTCGGTGCCCCGCAGGGCGCCCGCGGGGCGGAGCAGCACCCGGCGCGCGGCCGCGTCGCCGCCGGCGGTGACCCACCCGACCGGGGTGACGAAGGCCTGCCCGCCGACGACGGTGGGCGTGCCGGACGGGCGGCTCACGGCCCGGACGCCGAGGACGATCCCGGTGACCAGGGCGAGGATCGCCAGCACCGCGATGACGACCGCCCCCACACCCACCGGGCGGCGCGGTGGGCCCGCCGACCGCGGCCGGCGCGCGGGGAGCCGACGCGAGGCCCCAGGCCGGGAGGAATGTCGCTGTGGGGACCGCGGCCGGGCGACGACGGCCGCGCCGGGGGCGGTGGCGTCGTCGCTCCCGTCGTCCCCGTCCGCCGGGTCGACACGGCGCACCGGGAGCAGCGCCGCGGACCCCGACGAGGTCGGCGTCAGCCAGGCGGGGGCGTCCGCGGGATCGCCGAGGTCCTCGGTCGGCTCGGCGTCGGGCCCGGCCCGGGGCCACGCCCGGTCCCCCGGCGGCAGCTCGACGGTCGGGGGGTCGAGCAAGGGACCGGCGGCCGACCGGGGTGCGGACGACGACGACCAGCCCGCACCGGCCGCGACGGCGGCCCCTGCCCGCACCCGCGACGACGCCACGCCGGCGACTCCTCCGAGCAGCGCCTCGTCCTCCCGGGCCACGACGAGCGCGCCCCGCACCACGACCAGCCGCGGCTCCGGGGCCACGGTGGCGGGCACGCCCAGCTCGCGGTGCACGAGCGCCGCGAGCAGCGGGATCCGTGCGCCGCCGCCGGTGAGCCACACGCCGTCGAGGTGCTCCGGGCCGGTGCCGGCGTCGGCGAGCGTCTCGGCGAGGAGGTCGACGACCCGCCGCAGCGACGGGCGCAGGACCTCGGTGAGCTCGCCCCGCGACAGCCACGCCGCCGTGAGCCGTCCGGGCAGCGGCACCGCGGCCTGCTCGGCGTCGGAGAGCTGCTCCTTCGCGGCGCGCACGTCGTCGAGCAGCACCTGACGATGCCGCCGGTCGCCGAGGGTCGTGGCGGCGACGACCTCGCGGACCCGGTCGGCGTCGCGCCGCGCAGCCAGAACATCACGCGACGGGTCCTCGGGGGTCGGCTCGTCCGCGAGCGTCGACAGCAGGTGACCCAGCAGCAGCTCGTCGGCGTCGTCGCCCCCGAAGCGGTCGTCCCGTCGCCGCGCGAGCAGCCGGGCCCCACCGCAGCGCCCGGGCTCGGGCGCGAGCACGGTCGCGTCGGCCCCGCGCCCCCCGAGGTCGAGCACCGCGAGCGGTCCGGGACGTCTCTCCCGCGGGCGCATCCACGCGGCGTGCGCGGCGGCCGCGACGGGCTCCGCGAGCAGGGTGAGCTCGGCGGCGAGCCCGGAGCCCGCCCTCCGCAGCACCTCGCGGCGCCCCGCGTCCCAGCCGGCCGGGTGGGTGAGGACGAGGTGGCGCGGCCGCTGGCCTCTCAGCAGCGGGCCCGCCCGCTCGAGCGCCGCGGCGAGGACGGCGCCCCACGCCTCCGCGATCCCGACCACCCGGGTGCCGAGCAGGAGGTCGGGGTCGTCGAGCCGCAGGCGTGGGGTCGGCTCGTAGCGCGACGGGTCGGTCGGGGCCAGCCGCCGGGCGGCGGCGCCGACGGCGAGGGCCGTGCCGTCGGCGGGGGCGAACACGGCGGCGAGGTCGAGCGGCACGTCGGCGGGCTCGACGTACTCCGCGGGGGCGCGCCCGTCGGCAGGGTCGGGCGACAGGGACGCGTCCACCGCCGCGGCCACCGTCGTCACCCCGAGGTCGATCGCGACCGTCGGGCCTTCGCTCACGGTTCGGCGTCCGGGACCGTGATCGGCGGATCCGGAGCGCGCCACCCGACCTGCACGAGGCGCTCCCCGTGGCGGCGCCCGACGAGCCACCCGCGCCCGGGCGGCTGCGGACCCGGCCGCACCGTGCCCAGCAGCACGCCCTCGTCGCGGCTGCCGCTCATGACGATCCCGGGCGACGAGAGCTCGCGGAGGCGGGCGAGCACCGGCTCGAACACCGCACGGGACGCCCCGCCCGTGCGCCGCGCGACCACGAGGTGCAGTCCGACGTCGCGGGCCTGGGGCAGCAGGTCGAGCAGGACGGCGAGCGGGTTGGTCGCGGCGCCCGCGACGAGGTCGTAGTCGTCGACGAGGACGAAGACGTCCGGGCCGGTCCACCACGAGCGTTCCCGCAGCTGCTCGGGCGTGACGTCGGGGCCGGGCAGCCGGCGCTGCAGCGACTCGACGAGCTCCGCGAGCGCCTGGGTCAGCGCGGCGGCCGACGACGTGTAGGAGATGAGGTGGTCGCTGGCCACCGCTCCGAGCAGCGAGCGCCGGTAGTCGACGATCACGAGCCGGGCCTGCTCCGGCCGGTACCGGGTGACGATCTGGTGGGCCAGCCCCCGCAGCAGCGCCGTCTTGCCCGACTCGGCGTCGGCGAAGCAGACGAAGTGCGGGTCGGCGGACACGTCGAGCAGGACCGGCGCGAGGCGCTCCTCGGACAGTCCCAGCGGCAGGAGGTGCGGCGGGCCGTCGCCCGGGCCGGGCAGCGACTCGACCCCCACGCGGTCCGGGAGCAGCCGGACCCGCGGCGCCCCGGTGCCGCTCCAGGCCGCCGCGACACGGGCGACGAGCTCGCCGGTGGCGCGCCCGAGGTCGGCCGTGTCGGCCACCCCGTCGAGACGCGGCAGGGCGGTGAGGACGTGGCGCTTGTCCGGCGAGAGCCCGCGCCCCGGCCGCCCCGACGGCACGACGGCAGCGACGCGGCGGTCGACCTCGGACTCCGACGGGTCCCCGAGCCGCAGCTCGAAGCGGGTGCCCAGCAGGTCCTTGAGGGCGGGCCGCAGCTCCGCCCAGCGGCTCGCCGTGATCACGACGTGCACCCCGTACGAGAGCCCGCCCGTCGCCAGCGAGATCACCGTCTGCTCGAGGCCCTCGTGCTCGCTGCGGAAGGCGTGCCAGCCGTCGACGACGAGGAAGACGTCGCCGAGCATGTCGCTGCCACCGGTACCGGGCGCGAGCTCGCCGCGACGGCGCCGGGCCCGCAGGTCGGCCATCGACTCGACCCCGGCCTCGCGGAACCAGCGCTCCCGCCCCGCGAGCAGCGCGGTCACCTCCGCCACGGTGCGCCGCACGAGCTCGGGCTCGCCGCGGCCCGCGACCGTGCCCACGTGCGGCAGCCCCGCCAGCCCGGAGAGCGTGCCGCCGCCGAGGTCCACCGCGTAGAACTGCACCTCGGCCGGCGTGTGGGTCAGCGCGGCCGCGGCGACGAGCGTGCGCAGCAGCGTCGACTTGCCCGACTGCGGCCCGCCGGCGACCACCACGTGCCCCGCCGCCCCGGCGAGCTCGGCCCACAGCACGTCGCGGCGCTGGTCGTAGGGGCGGTCGACGACGCCCACCGGCACCGCGAGCTGCCCGTTGGCGGGGAAGCCGGGCGCGGTGAGGCCGCGGTCCGGGGTGGCGGTCAGGGGCGGCAGCAGCGCGTCGAGCGTGGACGGGTCGGCCAGCGGCGGCAGCCACACCTCGTGCGCCGGCGGGCCCTGGCCGCGCAGCCGTTCGACGACGACGTCGAGCACCGACGGCGTCCCCGCCCCGCGCGGCACCGACGGCCCGTGCGGGCCGATCACCGCGGGCGGCCCACCGGCCGGGGCGTGACCGTTCCCCTCGAGCACGGAGCCCGGCTCCACCCAGCCCGCGGAGAAGGGGCGCGGGCGCATCTCGCGGGCCACCGGGTCGGGGTCGGGGGCGGCCCGCTCGGCGGAGCGGTACGGCGCCGACACGTACCCGGCCTTGAAACGGGTCATCGTCGACGACTCGACCTTGAGGTAGCCCGAGCCCGGCACCGGCGGGAGCTCCGCCGCGTCCGGGACCCCGAGCACGGCCCGCGAGTCCGACGGCGAGAACGTCTTGAGCCCGATGCGGTAGGACAGGTGCGAGTCGAGGCCCCGCAGCCGTCCCTCCTCGAGGCGCTGCGAGGCGAGCAGCAGGTGCATCTGCAACGAGCGGCCCAGCCGCCCGATCGCGACGAACAGCTCCGCGAAGTCGGGCTTCTGGCTCAGCAGCTCGGAGAACTCGTCGACGACGACGAACAGGGTCGGCAACGGCTCCAGCGGCGCACCGTTCTCCCGGGCGCGCTCGTAGGAGGTGACGTTGGCGAGGTTGCCCGCGGCGCGCAGCTTCTCCTGGCGGCGCTGCATCTCGCCCGCCAGCGCGTCCTGCATACGGTCGACGAGGCTGAGGTCGTCGGCGAGGTTGGTGATCACCGCGGCGACGTGCGGCGCAGCGGCGAGCCCGGCGAACGTGGCGCCGCCCTTGAAGTCGACGAGCACGAGGTTGAGCGCCTCGGAGGAATGCGTCGTGATCAGCCCGAGCACCAGGGTCCGCAGCAGCTCGGACTTGCCCGATCCGGTGGCCCCGACGCACAGCCCGTGCGGGCCCATCCCCTCCTGGGCGGCCTCCTTGATGTCGAGCTCGACCGGCTCGCCCTCGGCCGAGATCCCGAACGGCACCCGCAGCCGGTCCCGCACCGGTCGCGGGCGCCAGGCCGCGGTGACGTCGAACGTGTCGGGCTCCCCGTCGACGCCGAGCAGCTCGAGGATGCCGGGGCTGGTCAGCAGGGGCTCCTCGTCGTTCGCGCCGGCCGCGGGCGGGCGGCAGGGTGCGAGCCGCCGCGCGAGCGCCTCGGCCTCGGCGCCGCCGAGGGTGTCGGGACGGCCGAACCACTCGACGCCCTGCTGGCCCCTGGCTCCGATGCGGCCCTCGCCGTCCGCTTCCAGGACCAGCCCGAGGCCCCGGCGCGCGGTCAGCGTCCCGAGCGAGTCCGACAGGTCGATCACGGTGACACCGGCCAGGCCCTCCTCGAGCACGACCTGCTCGGAGCGCGTGACCTCGGCATCCTCGAGCACGACGACCACGTGGCGGGTGTCGGCGGCCGGCGCGGCACCGCGGGTGAACCGGCCCCGCCCGGCGAGCTCCGGGGCCAGCCAGGACTCGACCGCGGCCAGCGAGGACGTCACCATCCGCACCGGCCCGGCGCCGTCCGAGAGCCGCGGGTGCGCGACGTGCGGGAGCCACTTGACCCACTCCCACTCCCCGCGGGCCGGACCCGTGGCGGCCACGGCGACCACCAGGTCATCGGGGCTGTGGAACGTCACGAGCTGCGCGAGGAGCGCCCGCACGAGCCGGCGACGGCCCTCCGCGTCGCCCCCGGTGACGCCCACCGACGCGAACGCGCGCAACGAGACCGCGGTGGGCAGGTCCGGGACGATCGAGTGGGTGCGCACGAAACGGCGCAGGGCCACCGTCGACACCGGCTCGAGTTCGTCGACCGGACCGGTCTGCGGCGGGACGAGCGCGGTCGCGAGGCGCTGGGAGCCGCGGCCGACGCGCACGTGGGCGAAGTCCGGGTCGGACGGGCGGCGCTCCCACATCCGCGGGCCGCGCGCGAGACCGACGAGCGTCGTGGGCTCGGGGTGGGTCCACTCGAGGGCGCGCCGCTGGTCGACGGCCGTCTCGCGCGCCCGCCGGCGCATCTGGGCGAGGTAGCGCAGGTAGTCCTTGCGGTCCTCGTCGGCCTCCGCCCGGCGCTGCCCGCCCCCGCGCGTCGCCCCGCCGGCGACCATGCCGATCGTCGAGAGCGCGAACATCCCGCCGAAGAGCCACGAGGTGGGGTTGTCGACGCCGATGACGACGATGAACCCGAGCGAGCCGAGCACCATGAGCAGCGGCAACAGCCGCAGCAACGCCGACGTCGGCACCGCCCGCGGGATCTCCGGCGGGGCCTCGAGATGGACCTCGCCCGACGGCACCTCCGGGGGTGCCGGGCGCGCGGCGCGCCGGTAGACCCGTGTGCCCACCGGTCGCCCCCCATCCTCCGAACGCACCACCCGGCCCCCGCGGTCCGGCCATACTAAGGAGCCGCGGCCCGCGCCGGGTCCGTCTCGGCGAACCTCCGGACGGTCCCCGGACGGCGCCGATGACAAGATCCCCGAACGACGGTCGCCGAGAGCCGGGAGGAGCGCATGACGGACACCGCCCGCCCGGGTCGCGCGCTGCCGGGGGCCGCCGGTGACGGGGACCGCGCCTCGCTGCCCGCGGGGTCGCCCGCGCCGGTCACGGCCGCGAGCCGGGTGTCGGTCCTCGCGCCCCGCACGCGGGTCGACGTCGCCCTGCCCCCCGACGTCCCGCTGGCCGATCTGCTGCCGGTGCTGCTGGACATGACCGGCGAGTCGACGGCCGGCGCCCGGGGCGGCACCTGGACGCTCGCCCCGCTCGGGCAGGGCCCGGTCGACCCGTCGCGGACGCTCGCTTCCCTCGGTGTCCTCGACGGCGACCAGCTCGTGCTGCGCCGCCGGGCCGACGCGGCGCCGCCCCCGTTGTTCGACGACGTCGTCGACGCCGTCGCCGAGGCCACGCCGGCGAGCTACCGGGCGTGGGGGCCGGGGCTCGCGGGCGTCCTCGGGCTCTGCGGGCTGGCGCTCGGGCTCGCGGGCGCGGTCCTCGCGCTCGTCGTCGCCGGCCGGGGTCCGGGCACCGCCGGGGGGCTGGGCACGGCCGCGGTGGCCGGCGTCGCCGCCCTCGGGGCGCTCGCCGCGGCCGCGGTGTGCACCCGGGTGGTCGACGGCACGGCCGCCGGATCGGTCCTCGCCGCCGGCGCCGTGGCCCTCGCGGGGGTGGCGGGCGTGGCCGCGGTGCCGTGGGGGGCCGCCGGCCCCGCTGCCTCGCTGGCCGCGACGGCCGGCGCCCCGCAGCTGCTGCTCGGGGCGGTCCTCGCCGCGGCCGTCGCCGCCGCCTCGCTCCTGGCGCTGGGCCGGGCCGGGCGTGCCGGCGTCGTCGCCCTGCTCGGCGCCCTCACCGCAGCGGTGCTCGTCGCCCTCACCACGGGCGTCGCCACCGTGGCCGACGCGGGCGACGCCGCGGGCGTCGCCGCCGGAGCCGGCGCGCTCGCCCTCGTCGCCTCGGCGCTGCTCCCGCGCACCGGGATCGCCCTCGCCCGCCTCCCCCTACCCCGCGTCCCGGCGTCGGCCGAGGAGCTCGCCGACGACCCCGGTGTCGCCGAGCACGCCGACATCGAACGACGCGCCGACCGCGCCCACGCCGCCCTCTCCGGCCTGGTCCTCGGGTGCGGCGCCGTCACCGCGGGCGCCGTCACGGTGCTCGCGCTCGCGCCGGTGGGCGGCTGGCGGGGTGTCGCCGGCTGGGCGCTCGCGGTCCTGCTGACGCTCCTGCTCGCCCTGCGCTCGCGCACCTACGCCAACGGCGTCCAGGCCGTCGCCCTGCTCGTCTGCGCGCTGCTCGCGGGCGCGGGGCTGGTCGTCGGCTGGCTGCTCGTCGCCCCGCCGGCCGTCGCCATGCTGGCCGTGCCGGCGGTCGCCCTCGCCGCGGGCACGGGGGCGTTCGTGCTCGGTGTCGTGGTGCCCCGGCGGCGGTTCTCGCCGGTGGCCCGGCGGGCCGTCGACATCGCGGAGGCCGTCGGGATCGCGGCCGTGCTGCCCGTGGCGCTGGCCGTCATGGACCTCTACACCGCGATGCGGCTCCTGTGACGCGCACGCTCGTCGGTGCCGTCGTTCTCGCCGCGCTCATGGTCCTGCTGAGCGCCGCGCCCGCCGGAGCGACCGATCCCGTCGACGCCCCGTCCACCGCCCCGACGCCCCCCGCACCGGACCGCGCGGCGCTCGACGCCCTCGACGCCGCCCCGGACGGCGTGCCCGGCGCGCGGCGTGATGCCCCGTGCCCCTCGCCGACCCCGCCGTCGGGCACCGGGTTCGGCGACCTCCCGCCGGGCCCCGATCCCGCGGACGCCTGGGTGGACGGCCGCGGCGAGGGCCAGCTGGTCGCCGTCGTCGACACCGGCGTCGCCGCCCACCCGCGGCTCGCGGATCGCGTCGTCGACGGCGGCGACTTCGTGGCCGGCGCCTCCGGCCTCGACGACTGCGACGGGCACGGCACCGCGGTGGCCGGGGTGATCGCCGCGAGCCCCGGCCCCGACGACCTGGTGGTGGGCCGGGCACCCGCCGCCCGCGTGCTCGCCGTCCGCCAGACCAGCGCCTTCTTCGGCGTCGACGGACGCGCCGGGGTCGGCGACGTCACCAGCCTGGCCCGGGCCGTCCGGCATGCCTCGGACACCCCGGGCGTCGGGGTGCTCACCCTCGCCCTGACCGCCTGCCGCACGCCCGGCGAGGTCGCCGACCCGTCCGGCGCGCCCGCCCTCGGGGCCCTGCGCGCGGCCGTCCGCGACGCGGTCGACCGGGGTGTCGTGGTGGTCGCCGCGGCGGGCAACACCGGCCCGGCCTGCGCCCCGAACACCGGCGGGCCGGTGCGCAGCGTCCCCGTGCCGGCGTGGTTCGGCGACGACGTGCTCGCCGTGGGCGCGGTCGACGACGCCGGCGCCCCCGACCCGTCGTCGCTCGCCGGGCCCTGGGTCGACCTCGCCGCCCCCGGGCGCGAGCCGTCGTCGCTCGCGGCGCGCGGCGCGGGCCTCACCACGACCCTCGGCGCGCCCGGCGGTGCGTCGGGGCCCCTGGTCGGCACGAGCTTCGCCGCCGCGCGGGTCGCCGCGGCCGCGGCCCTGCTGCGCCAGCGTTCCCCCGAGACCCCCGCCCGCGAGATCGCCGCCGCGCTCGTACGCTCCGCGACTCCGCCGCCCGGGCTGACCCCGGGCGTGCGCGACGACGCCGTCGGCTACGGGGTGCTGGACGCCGCAGCCGCGGTCCGCGGCGGCCCGCCCCGCACGGGGCCCGAGGTCCGTCCCGAGCCGCCGGCGCCCCCGGCGGAGGGGTCCGGGGCCGGGTGGATCACCGGCGCCGTCGGTGCCGTCGCCGCCGTCGTGGCGGTGGGCGCCGTCGCGGCCCGCCGCCGGCGGAGTGGTGCGCGGTGAGCCTCGTCGTCACCCCGTCCCGCCCCGCGCCGTCGGTGTCGCGCCGGCCGTCCGGGCCCTCGCTCGGGCCCGTCCCGCTCGCCGGCGTGGTCGTCGTCGAGGTCGGGCTCGCCCTGGCGGTGGCGCTCGTGGCCGTCGAGCGGGGGCTGCTGCCGCTCGCCGGGGTCGTCCTGTCCGCCGCGCTCCTCGTCGGGCTGCTGCGGGTGCGCGGGCGCTGGCTCGTCGTCTGGATCGGGCTGGCGCTGCGCTACCGCCTCCGGGCGCGCGAGCGCGAGTCCGAGCCACTCGATCCCGACGCCGACCCGCGCCTGCGGACGCTGCGCCTGCTCAGCGGCAACCTCACCGTCGCGCGCACCCGCGACCACGACGGCCGCGAGGTGGGGATGCTCGGGCACGGCGGCGCCTGGAGTGCCGTGCTCGCGCTCGACCCGACCTCCCCCGACGGCGCGCCCGGCCTCGTGGCGGGCGACGCCTCGTCGGGCACCGCGACGTTCCCGCTGGCGGCGCTCGCCGGCTGCCTGGCCGACCGGGGCGTGGTGCTCGACGCGGTCAGCGCCCTCTGGCACTGCCGCCCGGTCGCCGAGGACACCCCGGCCGCCGCGGCGTACCGCGAGGTCCTCGGCGCCCTGCCGCCGCTCTCGCGCCGCGACGCGTGGCTGGTCGTGCGCCTCGACCCGTCGCGCTGCCCCGACGCGGTGGCCGAGCGCGGCGGCGGGGTCGCCGGGGCGCACCGGGCCGTGGTCGGGGCGCTCGCGCGGATCGGTCGGGTGCTCGCCGAGCACGGCACCGCGGTCCGCCCGCTCGGGGTCGACGAGGTCCTGGAGGCCGGCCTCGAGGTCTCCGACACCCCGGGCGAGCCGGAACGCCTCCGGGAGCACTGGCGCGCCGTCGTCGTCGGCGAGGTCGGGCACGCGGTGCACTCCGTGACGCGCTGGCCGACCGGGGACGCCCCGGAGCGCCTGACCGCCCTCACCGCCACGGCCGCGCGCACCTGCACGCTCGCCCTGACCCTCGAGCCCGACCCGCGGGCCGACCGGGACGGGAGCACGCCGGCAACCGTCGGGCTCCGCGGCACCGTGCGCCTCACCGCCGACACCCCCGACGCGCTCGAGGAGGCCGGCCGCGAGCTGGTCGCCCGCGGGCACGCCCTCGGGATCACCCTCGACCCGCTCGACGGCCAGCACGCCGCCGGGCTCGCCGCGACCCTCCCGCTCGGAGTGGCGCCGTGACGACGCCCGGCGCCGCGGGCCGCGTCGCGCCCACCCGCGCCGACCCGGAGCTCGCGCCGACGTTCTCGGTGTCGCCGGAGATGCTCGACGCCCTCGGGCCCCCCGTGCGCCCGGCGGGCGTCGTCCTCGGCGCCGACGCGGACGGTGAGCCGGTCGCCGTCACCCTCGTGCGCCCCGCCCCCACCCGCGTCGTCCTCCTCGGCGGGCTCTACCTCGCCCGCCAGGTGACGTTGCGCGCGGTCGGCACCGGCACGCGCGCCGTGGTCGTCACCGGGCGGCCGCCGGTGTGGGACGCGGTGCGGCGCGCGGGCGAGGTGCCCGGCGCCGAGGCCCCCGACCCCGGCGACCCCGACGCCGACGACCCGGACGCGACCGTCCGCGTCGTGCGCGAGGCTCCGGCCGACCTCGCCGCCGGGAGCGAGCCCCTGCTCGTCGTCTACGACCGGGGCGCCACGGCGCGCGGCCCCGCACCGGCGCGACGTCCGCGGCAGACGACGCTGGTGGTCCTGCCCTCGCTCGTGCCCGCGGTGTCCGACCTGGCCGACGACGCCGACCTCGTCCTCATCCAGCGCCTGCCCCCGCACGAGGCCGAGCTCGCCGGCAGGCTCTGGCGACTCACGCCGGCGATGACCGAGACCCTGCGGACGCTCCCCGACCGCGGCATCGTAGTGCTCGGGCGCAACCTCTGGCGTCGGGTCGACCTCGTCACCGGCCCCCGCGAGACCGCGATCCTGGGCCCGGTGCGCCGGGGTGACTAGCGGCGAGGGAGACACGATGGACGACACGTTCACCCCGGTCCTGGCCGTCGCGGACCTGCCCGAGGGCACGATGACCGCATCCATGGTCGGCGGTCGGCGGGTGCTGCTGGTCCGCGCCGACGGCGAGGTGCGCGCGTACGACAACCGCTGCCCGCACCGGGCCTGGCCGCTCGAACGCGGCACGCTCGCCGACGGCGTCCTCACCTGCGCGAACCACCGCTACACGTTCGACGTGGCCACCGGCCGCGGGATCGACCCCGGCGACTGCCACCTGGTCGCGCTGCCCTGCCGCGTCGAGAGCGGGACCGTCGAGGTGGCGGCAGGGGGCTGACGGGGCTTGACCTCGACCACCGTTGAGGTCGGACCCTCGAGGCATGCCCATCGAGCTGAACCACACCATCGTCGAGACCCGTGACCAGGACGCCGGTGCGGCCTGGCTCGCCGAGGTCCTCGGCCTGCCTGCGCCCGTCCGCTTCGGGCCCTTCACCGTCGTCGAGGTCGCCCACGGCACGAGCCTGGACTTCATGGACGTCGACGACCCTCACCCGCAGCACTACGCCTTCCTCGTCCCCGACGACGAGTTCGCCGTCATCGCCGACCGCCTGCGGGACCGGGGCGTGCCCACCTACGCCGACCCCGGCCACCGGCGGTCGGGGCACAACACGAACGACGGGGGTCTGGGCGCCTACTTCGACTCCCCCGAGGGCCACAACCTCGAGATCCTCACCCGGCCCTACGGCAGCGGGAGCTGATCAGCCGGCGATCGAGTGCGTGGCGTTACGGACACTCAACGTCAGCGACGGCACGCCGCTGACATTCAGACCTCGTCACGCCGCCGCCGGGTCCGCGCGGCGCGGTCCGCGAGGTCGGCGGCGTCCGGGTAGTCGACCCCGGTCAGCCGCAGCCCCCGCGCGGCGACGACGGTGACCTCGCTCGACCGCCCGCGCGCCGCGAGCAGCACCGCGGGCCACTCGACGGGCCGCCGGCCCTCGCCCACGGCGAGCAGCGCGCCGACGACGGACCGGACCATCGAGTGGCAGAACGCGTCGGCGCTCAGCCGGGCGACGAGGACGTCGGGCTCGCCCGGCTCCGCGTCCCAATGCAGGTACTGCAGCTCGCGCACGGTGGTCGCGCCGGCGCGAGGACGGCAGTAGGCGGCGAAGTCGTGCTCGCCGAGCATCGCGGCGCCGGCCGCGTTCATAACGTCGACGTCGAGGGGCCGTGGCCAGCGCAGGGTGTCGCGCGCGCGCAGCGGCTCCGGTCCCCACGGGGCGGTGCTGACGCGGTAGGCGTAGTGGCGGCGCATCGCGGAGAACCGCGCGTCGAAGCCGTCGGGCGCCGGCGTCACCGCGTGCACCCGCACGTCCGGCGGCAGCATCCGCGCCAGCCGGCCGATCAGCCCGGGGTGCAGCTCCACCCCGGCGGGCAGGTCGACGTGGCAGACCTGCGCGTCGGCGTGCACGCCGGCGTCGGTGCGCCCGGCGACGGTCAGCGCGACCGGCACCCGCCAGATCGTGGAGAGCGTCTCCTCGAGGACGCCCTGCACCGTGCGCAGCTCCGGCTGGCGCGCCCAGCCCGAGAAGTCGGTGCCGTCGTAGGCGAGGTCGATCCGGTACCGCCGGGCCGGACCCGGCGACACCACGAGCCCGCCGTCGGGATCGACGGCGGGCTCGTGGGGGTCGTGCGGGGTCAGGACTTGTCCGAGTCCTTGTCCGAATCGTCCGAGTCGGAATCGGAGGTCTCGAGACCCGCGCTGGCCGCCGCGGTGTCGGCCATGTCCTCGGGCACGTCGTCGTCGGCAGCCGCCGACGACTCGGTCGTGTCCTCAGTCGCGGTGTCCTCGGTCGTGCTGTCCTCGGCTCCCGCGGCCTCGGCCTCGGAGACCTCCGGCGAGGAGGTCTCCTCGCCGCTCTCGGCCGCCGCGATCGTGGCCGCCGTGGCGGCGGCACCGGTCGCGGTGTCACCGACCTCGGCGCCCGGACCCGACGGAGACGTCGGCGGGGCTGCCACGCGGGTGGCCTGGGAGGCCTCCGCGCTGGCCGTGCGCTCGTTCACCAGCTCGATGACCGCCATCTGCGCGTTGTCGCCCTTGCGCGGCAGCGTCTTCACGATGCGCGTGTAGCCACCGGGCCGGTCGGCGAAGAACGGGCCGATCTCGGCGAGCAGGCGGTGCACGACGTCCTTGTCCCGGATCTGCTCCTGGATGATGCGCCGGTTGTGCAGGTCGCCCTTCTTGGCCTTGGTGATCAGCCGCTCCGCGTACGGGCGCAGCCGGTCGGCCTTGGCACGCGTGGTGTGGATGCGGCCGTGGGTGAAGAGCGACGTGGCCAGGTTGGCCAGCATCAGCTTCTGGTGGTCGGGGGAACCCCCGAGCCGCGGGCCCTTGCTGGGCTGGGGCATGTCGAATGCTCCTGTCTCGTGACGCCTTTCCTCCCCGGCCCGCGTACGGACCGCGGAGGGGGCAGCACGTCAGAGTTACTGGGGTGCTAGAGCTGCTCGGTCTCGGCGTAGTCCTGTCCGTCGTCCTCCGGGGCCCCGTAGCCGCCGAAGCCGCCGTCGGAGCCGTAGGACTCGAAGCCCTCCGAGGGGTAGTCCGCCGCCGCGGCGGACGGGTCGAACCCGGGCGGGCTGTCCTTGAGCGCGAGGCCCAGCCCGGCCAGCTTCATCTTGACCTCGTCGATGGACTTCGCACCGAAGTTGCGGATGTCCAGCAGGTCGGCCTCCGAGCGGCCGACGAGCTCGCCGACCGTGTGGATGCCCTCCCGCTTCAGGCAGTTGTAGGACCGGACCGTGAGGTCGAGGTCCTCGATGGGCATCGCGAACGCGGCGATCGAGTCGGCCTCGGCCGGCGAGGGCCCGATCTCGATGCCCTCGGCATCGATGTTGAGCTCACGGGCCAGCCCGAAGAGCTCGACGAGGGTGCGCCCGGCGGACGCGATCGCGTCGCGCGGGGTCATCGACGGCTTGGTCTCGACGTCGAGGATCAGCTTGTCGAAGTCGGTGCGCTGCTCGACGCGGGTCGCCTCGACCTTGTAGCTGACCTTGAGCACCGGCGAGTAGATCGAGTCGACCGGGATGCGGCCGATCTCGGCGCCGGACGCCTTGTTCTGCGCGGCCGGGACGTACCCGCGGCCACGCTCGACGACGAGCTCGACCTCGAGGCGGCCCTGGTCGTTCAGGGTCGCGATGTGGAGGTCGGGGTTGTGCACGGTCACGCCGGCCGGCGGGACGATGTCGCCCGCCGTCACGGTGCCGGGGCCCTGCTTGCGCAGGTACATCGTGGCCGGCTCGTCCTCCTCGGAGCTCACGACGAGCTCCTTGAGGTTCAGGATGATGTCGGTGACGTCCTCCTTCACCCCCGGGACGGTGGTGAACTCGTGGAGGACACCGTCGACGCGGATGCTGGTCACGGCCGCGCCCGGGATGGACGACAGCAGGGTGCGACGCAGCGAGTTGCCGAGGGTGTAGCCGAAGCCCGGCTCCAGCGGCTCGATGATGAACCGGGAACGGGTGTCGTCGATGGCGTCCTCGGACAGTGCGGGACGCTGAGAGATCAGCACGTGCGAAACCTTTCCGATGCGGCGTCCGCTATTTGACGCCGAACGTGAAACCCCCGGGGCACTCCGAACCCGCACCCCGGGGGGCCACGGGGGGCGGAGCCCCCCGTGGGTACCGCTACTTCGAGTAGAACTCGACGATCAGCTGCTCCGAGACCGGCGTGTCGATCTGCGTCCGCTCCGGGAGGGAGTGGACGAAGATGCGCAGCGAGTCGGGAACGACCTGGAGCCAGCCCGGGACGGGCCGCTCGCCGAAGTTCTCCTTCGCCACCACGAGGGGCAGCATGTTCCGGGACTTGTCCCGGATGTCGATGATGTCGTACTGCGTCACCCGGTAGCTGGGGACGTCGACCTTCTGGCCGTTGACCAGGAAGTGGCCGTGGCCCACCAGCTGGCGGGCCTGACGACGGGTCTGCGCGATCCCGGCGCGGTAGACCACCGAGTCGAGACGCGACTCGAGGAGCTTGAGGAACTCGTCGCCGGTCTTGCCCTCGCGGCGGTTCGCCTCCTCGTAGTACTTGCGCATCTGCTTCTCGAGCAGGCCGTAGGTGAAGCGGGCCTTCTGCTTCTCCTGCAGCTGCAGCAGGTACTCGGATTCCTTGATGCGAATCCGGCCGTGCTGACCCGGGGGGTACGGACGGCGCTCGAAGGACTTGTCGCCGCCGATCAGGTCGACCTTCAGGCGGCGGGACTTGCGGGTGGCTGGTCCTGTGTAGCGAGCCATCGTGTGTCTCCTCTCCGCCCTAGACCCGGCGACGCTTCGGCGGGCGGCAACCGTTGTGCGGCTGCGGGGTGACGTCGGAAATCGTGCCGACCTCGAGGCCGGCCGCCTGCAGCGACCGGATCGCGGTCTCGCGGCCCGAGCCCGGGCCCTTCACGAAGACGTCGACCTTCTTCATCCCGTGCTCCGCGGCCTTGCGGGCGCAGTTCTCGGCGGCCATCTGCGCGGCGAACGGCGTCGACTTGCGCGAGCCCTTGAAGCCCACGTGTCCGGCCGAGGCCCAGCTGATGACGTTGCCGGTCGGGTCGGTGATGGAGACGATCGTGTTGTTGAACGTGCTCTTGATGTGCGCGTGCCCGTGGGAGACGTTCTTCTTCTCCCGACGACGGACCTTCTTGGCCCCGGCCGCGCCCTGGCGAGTCCTGGGTGGCATCTAGCTCTTCTCCTGATCGAGGGGGGCCTGCATCACTTGCGTGCAGCCTTCTTCTTGCCGGCAACCGTCTTCTTGGGGCCCTTGCGCGAGCGGGCGTTGGTCTTCGTCCGCTGCCCGTGCACCGGCAGGTTGCGGCGGTGCCGCAGCCCCTGGTAGCTGCCGATCTCGACCTTGCGCCGGATGTCCGCCTGGACCTCGCGGCGGAGGTCACCCTCGACCCGGAAGTGGTTCTCGATGTACGCACGCAGTGTCGCGGCATCGGAGTCCGACAGGTCCTTCGACCGGAGGTCGGGGTCGATGCCGGTCTCGGTGAGGATCTCCTTGGAACGGCTACGGCCGATCCCGAAGATGTAGGTCAGCGCGATCTCCATCCGCTTCTCGCGGGGGAGATCGACGCCGGCGAGTCGTGCCATGTGGCGACGTGCTCCTCGTGTCGTCCGGGAGGTCTGGCTCCCCGCCCGTCCCGGACCTCACGGGTCCGGGCCCCGGCCTCCCGAGCCGGGGGTGTTCCGCCGGGGCATCGATCTCTCGAGCCGACGTAGGTGCGGGGAGGAATGGGATGCGGCCGCGTGTGGCCGCGAGTGCCCGGTACTGCGTCAGCCCTGGCGCTGCTTGTGGCGCAGGTTGTCGCAGATGACCATGACCCGCCCGTGACGGCGGACCACCTGGCACTTCGCGCAGATGCGCTTGACGCTCGGCTGGACCTTCACGTCCTCTTCCTCGCTGTGTGGATCACTTGTAGCGGTAGACGATCCGGCCGCGCGACAGGTCGTAGGGCGACAGTTCCACCACGACCTTGTCCTCGGGGAGGATCCGGATGTAGTGCTGACGCATCTTGCCGCTGATGTGCGCCAGGACCTTGTGCCCGTTCTCGAGCTCCACCCGGAACATCGCGTTGGGCAGAGGTTCGATGACCCGGCCCTCGACCTCGATGGCGCCGTCCTTCTTCGCCATGTCCTCCGCATTCTTCTCGACGTACGCTGCCGTCCCCGGCTCGGTGTCACCGCGATCGCGACGACACGTCCACAAGGGACGGGGAGCGCGCTCGACACCGGACCGACACACGAGCGCGCGGCGACCGGCACGACACGCGCACCAGCTGTCAAGTGTACGCGTGGCGTGTCGAGAGCCCCGCCACCGGGGCCCTCGACCACGGGGCAGCGGATCCCCTCAGCGCCGGATCGGCACCCCGGAGCACGGACCGGGGAACGGGACGCCCGCCCGGCCGGCGAGGGCCCCGACGACGAGTGCCAGGCCCCACGGTCCGGCGACCCAGATCCACCAGGGTGCCACGACCCCGCCCGTGCCGACCGAGACGGCGACCCAGATCACGAGGTTGATCACCGAGACGACCGCCCAGACCGCCACCGCGGTGCGCATCGGCGAACGCGCCGGCCGCGCTCCCGGACGGACGGCGCCTCCCGGCCGGGCCGGCGCCTCGGCCGGCAGGTCCGCGGTCAGCGGCAGGAGGTCGGACCCCACCACCGCGCCGTGCGCCGCGCGCACCCGCTCGTCGTACTCGGCGAGCGTCAGCCGCCCCTCGGCGTGCGCCTGCCCCAGCCGCGCCGCCACCCGCTCGCGGTCCGCGTCCGCCACCCGCAGTTCTCCGGCCACCACGACCACCCCGTCTCCTCGACCCTGCGGCCGACGATAACAGGGAGCGGATAGTTCTGCTATCCGGTCGTCGGGCTCAGGCGGGTGAGGTCAGGATGCGGGGCCCGTCGTCGGTGACGGCGACCGAGTGCTCCCAGTGCACGGCCCGGCTGCCGTCCGAGGTGACGACGGTCCAGCCGTCGGCGAGCTCGTCGGTCTCGTCGGTGCCGCCGGTGAGCATCGGCTCGATGGCCAGCACCATCCCGCTGCGCAGGCGCATGCCCGTGCCGGCCCGTCCGAGGTTCGGCACGAACGGGTCCATGTGCATCGAGGTCCCGATGCCATGACCGCCGTAGTCGGCGACGATCCCGTACTCGCGGCCGTCCGCGGCGGCGCGACGGCGGGCCTCGCCCTCGACGGCGTGCGAGACGTCGCCGAGCCGGCCGCCGGGCACGAGGTGCTCGATGCCCGCGTACATGGCCGCCCGGCAGGCCGCCGACAGCGACTCGTCCGCGGGGCGCGGGGTGCCCACCGCGACCGTCACCGCGGCGTCCCCGTGCCAGCCCTCGAGGATCGCGCCGCAGTCGATCGAGATCAGGTCGCCGTCGGCGAGCACCGTCGTGGGCGACGGGATGCCGTGCACGACCTGCTCGTTGACCGACGCGCAGATCGACGCCGGGAACCCCTGGTACCCGAGGAACGACGGTTCCGCGCCGGCCTCCCGGATCGTGGCCTCGGCGACGGCGTCGAGGTCGGCGGTGCTGACCCCGGGACGGACCGCATCGGTGACGGCGGCGAGGGTGGCCGCGACCACGAGGCCTGCGGCGCGCATCGCCTCGATCTGACCCGGCGTCTTCATCTCCACGAAGCGACCCCGCACGCGGTCGGCGATCCCGCCGACCCCCGAGGAGACGACCTCCGTGATCGGCCGACGCGTGTTGCCCAAATCAGTCGTCGGGCTCGTCGGCGAGCGCGTCCATGGCCCGGTCGGTGATCTCCTCGACCGACCCGACGGCGTCGACCCGCACGGCGATGTCGCTGTAGTGCGCGATGAGGGGCTCGGTCTCCGAGCGGTAGACCTCCTGGCGGTGCCGGATGGTCTCCTCGGTGTCGTCCGAGCGGCCGCGGGACATGAGGCGCTTGATCAGCTCCTCGTCGTCGACCTCGAAGACGAGCACGGCGTCCAGGCGCTGATCGAGGTCGCCGAGCACGGTCTCGAGCTCCTGCGCCTGGGCGGTGTTGCGCGGGAACCCGTCGAGCAGGAAGCCCTCGGCCGCGTCGGGCTGGGCGAGACGGTCCTTGACCATCTTGACCGTGACCTCGTCCGGCACCAGGTCGCCCGCGTCGACGTAGCGCTGGGCCTCCTTGCCGAGCTCGGTCTCGTTCTTCATGTTCTCGCGGAAGATGTCACCGGTGGAGATGTGCGGTGCGCCGAGACGCTCGGCCAGCCGCGCGGCCTGCGTTCCCTTGCCCGCTCCCGGCGGCCCCACCAGAACGATCCTCACGACAACACTCCTTCGCCCGACATCTCTGTGGTCCGTGTACCGCGCCGACCGGCTACCCGGTCAGCGCAGGAAGCCCTCGTAGTTGCGCTGCATCAGCTGGCTCTCGATCTGCTTCACCGTGTCCAGCCCGACGCCCACCATGATCAGAACAGCCGTGCCCCCGAAGGGGAAGTTCTGGTTCTGTCCCTCACCGGTCAGGCCCAGGAAGAAGTTCGGCAGGACGGCGATGATGCCCAGGTAGAGCGCCCCCGGCAAGGTGATCCGGGACAGCACGTAGCTGAGGTACTCGGCCGTCGGACGGCCGGGCCTGATCCCGGGGATGAACCCGCCGAACTTCTTCATCTCGTCGGCGCGTTCCTCGGTGTTGAACGTGATCGCGACGTAGAAGTACGTGAAGAAGATGATCAAGGCGAAGTACAGCAGGATGTGCAGCCAGTTGGACTGGTTGGCCAGGTACGTCTGCACGAACCGGGAGAAGCCCGAGTCCTGGTTGCCCGTGATCCGCGAGAGCAGGTCGGGCAGGTAGAGCAGCGACGACCCGAAGATCACCGGGATGACGCCGGCCTGGTTGACCTTCAGCGGCAGGTAGGTGGACGTGCCGCCGTACATCCGGCGCCCGACCATCCGCTTGGCGTACTGCACGGGGATGCGCCGCTGGCCCTGCTCGACGAACACGACGCTCGCGATGATGACCAGGCCGAACGCGCACACCACGGCGAAGGCGATGCCACCGGAGCTCGCGAGGATGTTGCCGCCCTCGGCCGGGATGCGGGCCGCGATCGAGCAGAAGATCAGCAGCGACATGCCGTTGCCGACACCGCGCTCGGTCACCAGCTCGCCGAACCACATGATGACCGCGGTGCCGGCCGTCATGACGATGACGATGACGGCGAGGTCGAAGACGTCCGCACCCGGCAGGATCGGGAACTGGCTCGGGTCGCAGTCCTGGAAGAGCTGACCGCGGTCGGCCAGGGCGACGATGCCCGTCGACTGCAGGACGGCCAGCGCGATCGTCAGGTAGCGCGTGTACTGCGTGAGCTTGCCCTGACCGCTCTGCCCCTCCTTCTTCAGCTGCTCGAAGCGGGGGATCACGACGGTCAGCAGCTGCACGATGATGCTGGCCGTGATGTAGGGCATGATGCCCAGGGCGAAGATCGACAGCTGCAGCAGCGCACCGCCGGAGAACAGGTTGATCAGCGAGTACACGCTCGCCGCGTCGCTGCCCTGGACCTGCCGCAGACATTCCTGCACGTTCGAGTACGAGACGCCGGGCGCCGGGAGCGTGGCTCCCAGCCGGTAGACCGCGACGATCCCGAGCGTGAACAGGATCTTCTTGCGCAGGTCCGGTGTGGTCAGAGCTGACCGCACGGCGCCGAGCACTCGGACCTCCAGATGTCGTTCGGCCGCACCGCGGAACTCCACACCCGCGCGGGCCGGGGGTCACCACACGCACCGCATCACGGGCGGTGCGCAGGGCCGCGCCGGGTCGGAAGGCGACCCGGAGCGAGACTACACCGCGACGCAGGACCGGCCCCGGCCCGCTCCTGCACAGGAGCGGGCCGGGGCCGGTGCGTGCGTCACGAGGGGTACTGCTACTCGGCGACGGTGGCGCTGCCGCCGGCGGCGGTCAGCTTCTCGCTCGCCGAGCCCGAGAACGAGTGCGCGGTGACGCGCAGCGTCACCGACCCGATCTCGCCGGTGCCGAGCACCTTGATCGGACGGCCGGCGCGCACCGCGCCCGCCTCGACGAGCTCGGCCGGGCCGACCTCGCCACCGTCCGGGAACAGCCGGGCGAGGTCGCCGACGTTGACGACCTGTGCGACGACCTTGTTGCGGTTGCGGAAGCCCTTGAGCTTCGGCAGACGCATCTGCAGCGGCATCTGGCCGCCCTCGAAGCCCGCGGGGACGTTCTTCCGCGCGCCGGTGCCCTTGGTGCCGCGACCGGCGGTCTTGCCCTTCGAGGCCTCACCGCGACCCACACGGGTCTTCGCGGTCTTGGCACCCGGGGCCGGGCGCAGGTGGTGCAGCTTGATCGGGGACGACTCAGCCATCGCTCCCCACCTCCTCGACCGTCACCAGGTGACGAACGGTGTTGATCAGGCCACGGTTCTGGGGCGTGTCCGGGCGCACGACGGTGGCACCGATGCGCCGGAGCCCCAGGGTCCGCAGCGTCTCGCGCTGGTTGCGCTTGCCGCCGATCTGGGATCGGGTCTGGGTGACCTTGAGGTCGGCCATCACGACGCTCCCTGCGCGGCCCGGGCACGCAGCATGCGCGCCGGCGCCACGTCCTCGATCGGCAGGCCACGACGGGCGGCGACGGCCTCGGGGACCTGAAGCCCCTTCAGCGCCGCCACGGTGGCGTGCACGATGTTGATCGCGTTCTGGCTGCCGAGCGACTTCGACAGGATGTCGGCGATGCCCGCGCACTCCAGCACGGCGCGCACCGGACCACCGGCGATGACGCCGGTACCGGGGCTCGCCGGGCGCAGGAGGACGACGCCCGCGGCGTCCTCGCCCTGGATCGGGTGCGTGATGGTGCCGCCGACGCGCGGGACGCGGAAGAAGTTCTTCTTCGCCTCCTCGACGCCCTTCGCGATCGCGGCGGGCACCTCCTTGGCCTTGCCGTAGCCGACGCCGACCATGCCGTCGCCGTCACCGACGACGACCAGGGCGGTGAAGCTGAAGCGACGACCACCCTTGACGACCTTGGCCACGCGGTTGATGGCGACGACGCGCTCGAGGTGCGGCGTGCGGTCCTGCTGGCGGTCGCGGCCGCCCTGCTGGCGGTCGCGACCGGCGCTGCCGCCCTGACGCTCGCCGCCCTGTGCGCCCGAGCCCGCGGGCCCGTCGCGCCGTGTGCGTCCCGGCATCAGGCGTTCCTTCCAATCGTGTTCGTCCTGGGAGTCCGCATCAGAACTGCAGACCCCCCTCGCGGGCCGCATCCGCGAGCTGCGCGATGCGACCGTGGTAGCGGCGACCGCCGCGGTCGAAGACGACCGCGTCGATGCCCTGGGCCTGGGCCCGCGAGGCGACGAGCTCCCCGACCTTCGCGGCCTGGGCCTTCTTGTCGCCCTCCAGCCCGCGCACGTCCGCCTCCAGCGTGGAGGCGTGGGCGATGGTGTGGCCGGCGATGTCGTCGACCACCTGCGCCGTGATGTGCCGGGTCGAGCGGGTGACGACCAGACGGGGACGCGACGGCGTGCCGGCGATCTTCTTGCGCAGCCGGACGTGGCGTCGGGTACGACCCGTGCGACGCGTCTCCGAGACGTTCTTGCCCAGGTGGCCCCGGGCCTTCGTCGTCGTGCTCTCGGTGTTGGTAGCCATCACTTGCCCGTCTTCCCGACCTTGCGGCGAATCTGCTCGCCGGCGTACCGGACGCCCTTGCCCTTGTACGGGTCGGGACGGCGCAGCCAGCGGATGTTGGCGGCCACCTGGCCGACCAGCTGCTTGTCGATGCCCTGCACGGAGAACCGCGTGGGGCTCTCGACCGTGAACGTGATGCCCTCGGGCGGGTCGATCCGCACCGGGTGGCTGAATCCGAGCGCGAACACCAGGGTCGAGCCCTGGAGCTGCACGCGGTAGCCGACGCCGTGGATCTCGAGCTTGCGCTCGTAGCCCTGGCTCACGCCCTGCACGAGGTTGTTGAGCAGCGAGCGGGACAGGCCGTGCAGCGCACGGTTGTCCCGCTCGTCGTCGGGGCGGGCCACCGAGATGACACCGTCGTCGACCGAGACCCGGATGGGCTCGTCGACGGTGTGGCTCAGCGTGCCCTTCGGTCCCTTGACGGTGACCTGCTGGCCCTCCACCGCGACGTCCACTCCGGACGGCACGGTGATCGGGGCCTTGCCGATACGTGACATTGTCTGGTCCCTCTCCTTCCGAGCCGTTACCAGACGAAGGCGAGGACTTCCCCGCCCATCCGTCGCTGGTAGGCCTGCCGGTCGGTCAGCAGACCGGAGGACGTCGAGATGATGGCGACGCCGAGGCCGCCGAGCACCCGGGGGAGCTCGTTGGACTTGGCGTAGATGCGCAGACCCGGCTTCGAGATGCGCTTGATGCCGGCGATGCTGCGCTCGCGGTTCGGGCCGTACTTGAGGTCGACCACGAGGGACTTGCCCACGGTGGCGTCCTCGGTGCGGAACCCGGCGATGTAGCCCTGGTCCAGCAGGACCTGCGCGACGTGGGTCTTGAGCTTGCTGTGCGGCATGGTCGCGCTCTCGTGGAACGCCGAGTTGGCGTTCCGGATGCGCGTCAGCATGTCCGCGATCGGGTCGGTCATCGTCATGACCAGGTCACCTTCCTCGCCGTGGTTCCCCGGGTCGGGCGCACGGAGGCCGTGCGCGCGGTCCCGATGGCGGGCCTGCGGCGTGTGGAGCTCTTCTGAGCGGTGGTTCGGGGATGCGCCGTGGGCGAGGCGACGCCGACGAGCATGTGCTCGCGGTGCGCCACGCGCTGGATCAGACGCAGGAGCGCGGGGTCGATCGCGCCCTCGCTCGGGGCCTCGGGGACCTCGGCGGCGTTCTCGGAGGTGTTCGCCGGGCTCACCAGGACGCCTTGCTGACGCCCGGGAGCTCGCCCCGGTGCGCCATCTCGCGCAGGCACACGCGGCAGAGCCCGAACTTCCGCAGCACGGCACGGGCGCGCCCGCAACGGTTGCACCGGGTGTAGCCGCGGACCTTGAACTTCGGGGTCTTCGCGGCCTTGTTGACCAGAGCCTTCTTCGCCATTCTCAGTTCTCCCTGAACGGGAAGCCGAGCTGACGGAGCAGCGCCCGGCCCTCCTCGTCGGTGGTCGCGGAGGTGACCACGGTGATGTCCATCCCCCGCGGCCGGTCGATCGAGTCCTGGTCGATCTCGTGGAACATCGTCTGGTCCGACAGACCGAACGTGTAGTTGCCGGAGCCGTCGAACTGCTTCGGCGAGAGACCGCGGAAGTCACGGATGCGCGGCAGGCCGATGGTCAGCAGCCGGTCCAGGAACTCCCACATCCGCGCGCCGCGCAGGGTCGCGCGGGCGCCGATCGGCATGCCCTCGCGCAGCTTGAACTGCGCGATCGACTTGCGGGCCTTGCGGATCTCCGGCTTCTGGCCGGCGATGAGGGTGAGGTCGCGGACCGCGCCCTCCATCAGCTTGGAGTCCCGCGCGGCCTCGCCGACGCCCATGTTCACGACGACCTTGACGACGCCCGGGATCAGCATCGGGTTCGCGTACCCGAACTGCTCCGAGAGCGCGTTCTTGATCTCGTCGTGGTAGCGCTGCTGCAGCCGCGGACGGGTCGTCTCGGGAGCTTCGGTGGTGGTCACGAGAGGTCCTTCCCGCTACGGCGCGCGATGCGCACGCGCTTCTGCTCGCCCTCGCCACCCTCGCGGCTGCCGACGCGGGTCGGCTTGCCGTCGGGGTCGACGACCATCACGTTCGAGACGTGGATCGGCGCCTCCTGGGTGACGATCCCGCCGCTCTGGGCGCCACGCTGGTTGGCGGACTGGGCCGTGTGCTTCTTGACGCGGCCGACACCCTCGACGAGGACCTTGTCGCGGTCGGGGAAGGCCTTGATGACCTTGCCCTTGGCGCCCTTGTCCTTGCCGGCGATGACGACGACCGTGTCGCCCTTCTTGACCTTCATCTGCTACAGCACCTCCGGCGCGAGCGAGATGATCCGCATGAACCTCTTGTCGCGCAGCTCGCGGCCCACGGGGCCGAAGATGCGGGTCCCGCGGGGCTCACGGTCGTTCTTGATGAGCACGGCGGCGTTCTCGTCGAACTTGATGTACGAGCCGTCCGGGCGGCGCTTCTCCTTGCGGGTGCGCACGATGACGGCCTTGACCACCTCGCCGCGCTTGACGCCGGCGGCCGGGATGGCTTCCTTCACGGTCGCCACGATGACGTCGCCGATGCCCGCGTAGCGGCGGGACGAGCCTCCGAGAACGCGGATGCACAGAATCTCCCGTGCACCCGTGTTGTCGGCGACACGCAGCCGCGACTCCTGCTGGATCACTTCTTCTCCTGACCTGCCCGCACGAGCGGACGGTTTCCAAGGATCACTTGGCCTTTTCGAGAATCTCGACGAGACGCCAGCGCTTGGTGGCCGACAGCGGCCGGGTCTCCATGAGGAGCACGCGGTCGCCGGGGCCGGCGGTGTTGTTCTCGTCGTGCGCCTTGACCTTCTTCGTGCGCCGGATGACCTTCGAGTAGCGCGGGTGCTTCACCCGGTCCTCGAGGCTGACGACGATGGTCTTGGCCATCTTGTCCGAGACGACGAGACCCTCACGCACCTTGCGCAGGCCACGGTCGTCGTTGCGGGCCTCGGCCGGGCTCTGCTGGGCCTTCTCGGCCTGCTTCACCTCGGCGCGGACCTGCTCCTGCTCGTCACGCTCGGGGGCGGTGGCGCCCGAGCTTGCCGGAGTGGTGGTCTCAGCGGTGCTCTCGCTCATGCCGCTCCCTCCTCATCGGGGGCGACCGACAGGCCGAGCTCGCGCTCGCGCATCACCGTGTAGATGCGCGCGATGTCGTGGCGCACGGTCCGCAGTCGACGGTTGTTGTCCAGCTGCCCGGTCGCCATCTGGAAACGAAGGTTGAACAGCTCGGCCTTCGCCTCACGGGCGCGGGCGACGAGCTCCTCGGCGTTGAGCTCCCGGAGCTCGCTCGCGGGGGTTCCGGCGGCCATCAGAAACTCTCCTCACGGCTCACGATGCGGCAGCGCATCGGCAGCTTGTGCTGCGCGCGACGCAGCGCCTCGCGGGCCGTGGCCTCGTTGGGGTAGCTCATCTCGAACATGACCCGGCCCGGCTTCACGTTCGCCACCCACTTCTCGGGCGAGCCCTTGCCGGAACCCATGCGGGTCTCGGCCGGCTTCTTGGTCAGCGGCCGGTCCGGGAAGATGTTGATCCACACCTTGCCGCCACGGCGGATGTGCCGCGTGATGGCGATACGGGCGGACTCGATCTGCCGGTTGGTGACGTAGGCGTGCTCCAGGGCCTGGATGCCGTAGTCGCCGAAGGACATCTGGGTGCCGCCCTTGGCGGCGCCCGTCCGATCCGGCCGGTGCTGCTTGCGGTACTTGACCTTGCGGGGAATCAGCATGACTCAGGACTCCGTCTGCGTGGTCGCCTCGGGGGCGGCGTCGGCGGGGGCCCCACCCGTGCTCGCGCCCGCACCTGCCTGCTCGGCAGCTGCTGCGGCGCGCCCGGCCTCGGTGCTCGTCCCGGTCGTGCCCGACGAGCCGGAACGGCGCCCGCGGGGACGGTCGTTCGAGCCGCCGCCACGGCCACGGCCGCCACGCGGGTCACGCGTCGCGGCGTCGAGCGCGGCCTGGCGCTCGGACTCGCGCTTGCCGCCGACCACGTCGCCCTTGTAGATCCAGACCTTCACGCCGATGCGGCCGAAGTTGGTCCGGGCCTCGAACAGGCCGTAGTCGATCTCCGCGCGCAGCGTGTGCAGCGGCACGCGCCCCTCGCGGTAGAACTCGGAGCGCGACATCTCGGCGCCACCGAGCCGGCCGGAGCACTGCACCCGGATGCCCTTCACGCCGGGGCTGCGCATGGCCGACTGCATGGCCTTGCGCATCGCGCGGCGGAACGACACACGGTTGGACAGCTGCTCGGCGACGCCCTGCGCGACGAGCTGCGCGTCGGCCTCGGCGCCCTTGACCTCGAGGATGTTCAGCTGAACCTGCTTGCCGGTCAGCTTCTCGAGGTTGCCACGCAGGCGGTCCGCCTCGGCGCCGCGGCGGCCGATGACGATGCCCGGACGCGCGGTGTGGATGTCGACGCGGACGCGGTCACGCGTGCGCTCGATCTCGACCTTGGAGATGCCGGCCCGCTCCATGCCCTTGGAGAGCATGCGGCGGATCTTGACGTCCTCGGCCACGTAGTCGGCGTACTGCTTGTCGGCGTACCAGCGCGACTTCCAGTCGGTGGTGATGCCGAGGCGGAAGCCGTGCGGGTTGATTTTCTGGCCCATCAGCGGCCACTCCTCTTCGAACGCGTTCGGCCGCCCTTCGCCGCGGCCACCTCGGTGACCTCGACGTAGATGTGGCTGGTCCGCTTCCGGATGCGGTACGCCCGCCCCTGCGCGCGGGGCTGGAACCGCTTCATGGTCGGACCCTCGTCCACGGTGATCGTGGAGATCACCAGGTTCGCGCGGTCCAGATCGACGTTGTTCTCGGCGTTGGCCACCGCGCTCGCGACGACCTTGGCCACCGGCTGGGCGGCCTTGAGCTCGGCGAACTGCAGCACCGAGGCGGCCTCGCCCACGGGCATGCCGCGCACCAGGTCCACCACGCGACGGACCTTCATCGGCGACATGCGCACGTAGCGCGCCCGCGCCACGGCCCCGCGCGGGGCCGTGTCGGTGTCGGCTGGTGCAGACATCTCTGACGTTCCTTCCTGATTCCGGGCCATGGGGGTCCCGCGCGCTGTATCCCTGTGTCGTCTAGCGACGGCGGGAGCGGCGGTCCTCCTTGACGTGCCCGCGGAACGTGCGGGTCGGGGCGAACTCGCCGAGCTTGTGCCCGACCATGGACTCCGAGACGAACACGGGGACGTGCTTGCGTCCGTCGTGCACGGCCAGCGTGTGGCCGATCATGTCCGGGATGATCGTCGAACGGCGCGACCAGGTCCGGATGACCGTCTTGCGGTTGGCCTCGTTGAGCGCGTCCACCTTCTTGAGCAGGTGGTCGTCGACGAACGGGCCCTTCTTGAGACTGCGTGGCATCGCTTCGCTCCCTCCTGCTCTCGTCAGCGCTTCTTCTTGCCCTTGCCGGTGCGGCGGCGACGCACGATCATGCGGTCGCTCTCCTTCCGGCCTCGGGTACGGCCCTCGGGCGTGCCGGCGGGGTTGACCGGGTGGCGACCACCGGAGGTCTTGCCCTCACCACCGCCGTGCGGGTGGTCGACCGGGTTCATGGCCACACCGCGCACCGACGGGCGCTTGCCGCGCCAGCGGTTGCGGCCCGCCTTGCCCCAGTTGATGTTCGAGTGCTCGGCGTTGCCGACCTCGCCGATGCTGGCGCGGCACCGGACGTCCACGTTGCGGATCTCGCCCGAGGGCATCCGCAGCTGGGCGTGGGGGCCGTCCTTGGCCACCAGCTGCACCTTCGAGCCGGCCGAGCGCGCGATCTTGGCGCCGCCACCGGGGCGGAGCTCGATCGCGTGGATCGTCGTACCGGTCGGGATGTTGCGCAGCGGGAGGTTGTTGCCCGGCTTGATGTCGGCCTTGGGGCCGGCCTCCACCGTGTCGCCCTGGTGCAGCCGCTCCGGGGCGATGATGTAGCGCTTCTCGCCGTCCGCGTAGTGCAGCAGCGCGATGCGCGAGGTGCGGTTCGGGTCGTACTCGATGTGAGCGACCTTGGCCGGCACGCCGTCCTTGTCGTGGCGACGGAAGTCGATGAGCCGGTAGGCCCGCTTGTGGCCACCGCCCTGGTGCCGGGTGGTGATGCGCCCGGTGACGTTGCGGCCGCCCTTGTTGTGCAGCGGGCGGATCAGCGACTTCTCGGGGTGGTCGCGCGTGATCTCGGCGAAGTCCGAGACGCTCGCACCGCGCCGCCCCGCGGTCGTCGGCTTGTACCTGCGGATTCCCATGGTCAGCTCCCTGCCCCGGGCGCGCCGAACACGTCGATGGTCCGGCTCTCGGGCGTCACCGTCACGACCGCGCGCTTGGTGTCCTTGCGCTTGCCGAAGCCGCGGCGGGAGCGCTTGCGCTTCCCCTCGCGGTTCAGCGTGTTCACGCTGGCCACCTGCACGTCGAAGATCTGCTGAACGGCGACCTTGATCTGCGTCTTGTTCGCGTCCGGGCGCACCAGGAAGGTGTACTGGCGCTCCTCGAGCAGGCCGTAGCTCTTCTCGGAGATGACCGGCGCGATGATCACGTCTCGCGGGTCGGCGATCACTTGTCGGCCTCCTGTCCCGGCGTGCGCGAGGCGATGAAGGCCTCGAGCGCCGCGGACGTGAAGACCACGTCGTCGGCGCGCAGGACGTCGTAGGTGTTGAGCTGGTCCGGCGTGATCATGTGGACCGCCGGGAGGTTGGCCACGCTGCGGCGGCCGGCCTCGTCCTCGCGGGCGACGACGGCGAGCACGTTGCGGAGCTCCGCGCCCGACGTCACCACGCCCGAGAGCGCCGTGCGGGCGCCCTTCGTGGACGGGGCGGTGCCCTCGATCAGCGCCGAGAAGACGTGGATGCGCTCGTGACGGGCGCGGTCCGACAGCGCACCGCGCAGGGCGGCCGCCTTCATCTTCTTGGGGGTCCGCTGGTCGTAGTCGCGCGGCGTCGGCCCGTGGACCACGCCGCCGCCGGTGAACTGCGGTGCGCGCACCGAGCCCTGGCGGGCGCGGCCGGTGCCCTTCTGGCGGTACGGCTTCCTGCCGCCGCCGCGGACCTCGCCGCGCGTCTTGGTGTCGTGCGTGCCCTGGCGGGCCGCCGCGAGCTGCGCGGTGACGACCTGGTGCATCAGCGCGGTGCTGGCCGGGGCGTCGAACAGCACGCCCGGGAGCTCCACGGAGCCGTCGGTGCCGCCGGCCGGGAGGTTCACCGGCACGGAGCGCGTCTCGCCGGAGGCCGTGGCGTGCTGGTCCCGCCGGGCGAGACGACGCGCCTCGCCGGCGGTGTAGCCACGGCGACGCGTCGAATGACCGTGCGTCGACCGCAGCGTGCTGGTGGCCGCGGCCGTCGCCGAGCTGGTGCCGGCCTCGATCTGCTCACCGCTGTCGGGGCCCTCGGTGTCGGTGACGCCGGGGGTCTGTCCGTCCGGGGTGCTCACTGCTCACCGCCCTTCGCGGGGTCGACCTTGGCGGCCGACGTGACGAGGACCAGGCCGCCGCGCGGGCCGGGGACGGCGCCGCGGATGAGCAGCAGGCCCGCGTCGGCGTCCACGCCGTGCACGGTCAGGTTCTGGGTGGTCGTGCGCTCGTTGCCCATCCGGCCGGCCATGCGGGTGCCCTTGAAGACACGCGCCGGGGTGGCGCAGCCACCGATGGAGCCGGGCGAACGGTGCTTGCGCTGGGTGCCGTGGCTCGCGCCGAGGCCGTGGAAGCCGTGGCGCTTCATGACGCCGGCGGTTCCCTTGCCCTTGCTGGTGCCCGAGACGTCGACGACGGCACCGGCGGCGAACGTCTCCGCGGTGACCTCCTGGCCGATCTCGTACTCGCTCGCGTCGCTGGTGCGCAGCTCGGCGAGGTGGCGCCGCGGGGTCACGCCGGCCTTGGAGAAGTGGCCGGTCTCCGGCTTGTTCACCTTGCGCGGGTCGATGGCGCCGAAGGCGATCTGCACGGCGTTGTAGCCGTCCACCGAGGGGGTGCGCACCTGCGTCACGACGCAGGGGCCGGCCTTCACCACGGTCACCGGGACGATGCGGTTCGAGTCGTCGAACACCTGGGTCATACCGACCTTGGTGCCGAGGACGCCGCTCATCTTCCGCTCGGGGCGCGCCGGCGCTGCATTGGCTGCATTCGCTGTCGTCACTGCCGACCTCACTGGATGTTCACGTCGACGCTCGCCGGCAGGTCGATGCGCATGAGCGCGTCCACCGTCTTCGGCGTGGGGTCCACGATGTCGATCAGTCGCTTGTGGGTGCGCATCTCGAAGTGCTCGCGCGAGTCCTTGTACTTGTGCGGCGAGCGGATGACGCAGTAGATGTTCTTCTCGGTGGGCAGCGGCACGGGCCCGACCACGGAGGCGCCGGTGCGCGTCACGGTCTCGACGATCTTGCGAGCCGACGCGTCGATCGCTTCGTGGTCGTAGGCCTTGAGCCGGATGCGGATCTTCTGTCCCGCCATGGTGGCTTTGCCGTTCCTCTTCTCGTCCCGCCAGGGTGTGACCCCTGGTGGCTGGCCAGGTTCTCGAGACGCCCCGGTGCTCATGCCTCCGGCCCGGACACCCCCCGAGCGAGACCGTCTCCGGTCCACGCGGTCGGGTGTGTCGGGTCGGTCGACAGGCTCCGCCGTGTGCACTCCGCACACCGCGGCCCCGTGGACCCCGCGCTGTTCAACGTGTGTCCGTCCCGCTCCTCGACACGAGGGGCGACACGGTGGACCGCCGGCACGATGGCCGGCCGATCCGGGCCCACGGTGTGGCTCTCGGACCCCCGCTCACAGCGGGGCGGTCGGCTCGATACCGCCTGAGCCGACCGCCCCGTGCGAGCTAGGTGTCCAGTGTCGCACGGCCGCTCGGGCCGAGCCCCACCGGGGTCGGAGAAGGGGTCGAGCCCCTTCTCCTGTCCTACTTGCTGATCTTCGTGACCTGACCGGCGCCGACCGTCCGGCCACCCTCACGGATGGCGAACTGGAGGCCCTCCTCCATGGCGATCGGCTGGATCAGCGAGACGGACATCTCGGTGTTGTCACCGGGCATGACCATCTCCGTGCCCTCCGGCAGCGTCACCACACCGGTGACGTCGGTGGTCCGGAAGTAGAACTGGGGGCGGTAGTTGTTGAAGAACGGCGTGTGCCGTCCGCCCTCGTCCTTGCCCAGGATGTAGACCTGGCCCTCGAACTCGGTGTGCGGGGTGATCGAACCCGGCTTGCCGATGACCATGCCGCGCTCGACGTCCTCGCGCTTGATACCGCGCAGGAGCAGCCCGACGTTGTCGCCGGCGCGCCCCTCGTCGAGGAGCTTGCGGAACATCTCGATGCCCGTGGTGGTGGTCTTCGTCGACTTCGCACGGATGCCGATGATCTCCACCTCCTCGTTCACCTTGACGATGCCGCGCTCGACGCGGCCGGTGACGACGGTGCCGCGACCGGTGATCGTGAAGACGTCCTCGACGGGCATGAGGAACGGCTTGTCGGTGTCGCGCTCCGGCGACGGGATCGCGTCGTCGACGGCGTCCATGAGCGTGACGATCGCGTCGGCCCACTCGGAGTCGCCCTCGAGCGCCTTCAGCGCCGAGACGCGTACGACGGGGAGGTCGTCGCCGGGGAAGTCCTGCGAGGACAGGAGCTCGCGGACCTCCATCTCGACGAGCTCCATGATCTCCTCGTCGTCGACCATGTCCGCCTTGTTCAGCGCCACCACGATGTAGGGGACGCCGACCTGGCGCGCGAGCAGCACGTGCTCGCGGGTCTGCGGCATGGGGCCGTCGGTGGCGGCCACCACGAGGATGGCGCCGTCCATCTGGGCGGCACCGGTGATCATGTTCTTCACGTAGTCGGCGTGCCCGGGGCAGTCGACGTGCGCGTAGTGGCGCTTCTCGGTCTGGTACTCGACGTGCGCGATCGAGATCGTGATGCCGCGCTGCCGCTCCTCGGGCGCCTTGTCGATCTGGTCGAAGGCCGACGCCTGGTTCAGCTGCGGGTACTTGTCGTGCAGCACCTTGGTGATCGCCGCGGTGAGCGTCGTCTTCCCGTGGTCGATGTGACCGATGGTGCCGATGTTGACGTGCGGCTTGGTCCGCTCGAACTTGGCTTTCGCCACTGCTCTCGTCCTCCTGGACTGTGTTCTCCTGGCCCGTCCCTGGAAGTGGGCGGGCCGGGTGGTGCTTCGTCGGTGGGTCCTGCCGTGTCTCGGAGGACCGAGAGGGCCGACACGAGGCTAGCGAAAGCCCTGTGACGTCCCGCGACGTGGTCCGCGACCCGGGCTCTCACCCGGGTCACGGACCCGCGTCACTCGCCGGTCGCCTTCGCGATGATCTCCTTGGCCACGTTGGCCGGGACCTCCGCGTAGGAGTCGAACTGCATGGAGTAGTTCGCCCGGCCCTGGGTCCGCGACCGCAGGTCGCCGACGTAGCCGAACATCTCCGACAGCGGGACGATCGCGCGTACGACGCGGCCGCCGGCCCGCTCCTCCATGGCCTGGATGTGGCCACGGCGGGAGTTGAGGTCGCCGATGACGTCACCCATGTAGTCCTCGGGGGTGTTCACCTCGACGGCCATCACCGGCTCGAGCAGCGCGGGGTCGGCCTTGCGGGCCGCCTCCTTGAGCGCCATCGATCCGGCGACCTTGAACGCCATCTCCGACGAGTCGACCTCGTGGTACTGCCCGTCGAGCAGCGTCAGCTTGAGCCCGACCATCGGGTAGCCGGCCACGATGCCGTACTGCATCGCGTCCTGGGCGCCCTCGTCCACGGACGGGATGTACTCCCGCGGGACGCGACCACCGGTCACCTTGTTGTCGAACTCGTAGAGCGGACCGTCGGCCGTCTTCTCGAGCGGCTCGAGCTTGATGATGACGCGGGCGAACTGCCCCGAGCCACCGGTCTGCTTCTTGTGCGTGTACTCGTACTTGTCGACCGTCTTGCGGATGGTCTCGCGGTAGGCCACCTGCGGCTTACCGATGTTGGCCTCGACCTTGTAGTCGGACTTCATCCGGTTGACCAGCACCTCGAGGTGGAGCTCGCCCATCCCGGAGATGATCGTCTGGCCGGTCTCCTCGTCGAGGTTGACCCGGAAGGTCGGGTCCTCGTCGGCGAGACGCTGGATGGCCGTCGACAGCTTCTCCTGGTCGGCCTTCGACTTCGGCTCGACCGCGACGGAGATGACCGGCTCCGGGAAGGTCATCGACTCGAGGATCACCGGGTTCTGCGGGTCGCAGAGGGTGTCGCCCGTCGTCGTGTCCTTCAGGCCCACCACCGCGTAGATGTGGCCCGCGGTGGCGTTGTCGACCGGGTTCTCCTTGTTGGAGTGCATCTGCAGGAACTTGCCGATGCGCTCCTTCCGGTCCTTGGTCGAGTTGATGACCTGCGTGCCTTGAGAAGCCTTGCCCGAGTAGACCCGGACGTAGGTCAGCTTCCCGTAGAACGGGTGCGCAGCGATCTTGAACGCCAGGGCCGCGAAGGGCTCCTCGGTGTTGGGGCTGCGCTGGATCGGCGTCTCGCCGTCGAGCAGCGTGCCCTCGACCGGCGGGACGTCGGTGGGCGCCGGCAGGTAGGCGATGACGGCGTCGAGCATGGGCTGCACGCCCTTGTTCTTGAACGCCGAGCCACAGATGACCGGGTAGGCCTCGCCGGTGACCGTCACGGCGCGGATGCCGTGCTCGATCTCCTCGACCGTCAGCTCCTCGCCGGCGAAGTAGCGCTCCATGAGCGCGTCGTCCTTCTCGGCGACGGCCTCGAGCAGCGCCTCGCGGTAGGAGGCGACCTGCTCGGCCATCTCGGCCGGGATCTCCTCGACCGCGTAGTCCTCGCCCTTGGACACGTCGCCGCGCCAGGTCAGCGCGCGCATGCGCACCAGGTCGACGACGCCGTAGAACTCCGACTCCGACCCCATCGGCAGCTGCAGGACCAGCGGCTTGGCGCCGAGACGGTCCTTGATCGTCTGCACGGTGAAGTAGAAGTCCGCGCCGAGCTTGTCCATCTTGTTGACGAAGCAGATGCGCGGGACGTTGTAGGTGTCGGCCTGGCGCCACACCGTCTCCGACTGCGGCTCCACGCCCTCCTTGCCGTCGAAGACGGCGACGGCGCCGTCCAGGACGCGCAGCGAGCGCTCGACCTCGACCGTGAAGTCGACGTGACCCGGCGTGTCGATGATGTTGATCTGGTGGTCTTTCCAGAAGCAGGTCGTCGCGGCGGACGTGATCGTGATGCCGCGCTTCTGCTCCTCCTCCATCCAGTCCATCGTGGCCGCGCCGTCGTGGACCTCACCGATCTTGTAGTTGATGCCGGTGTAGAACAGGACGCGCTCGGTCGTGGTGGTCTTGCCCGCGTCGATATGGGCCATGATCCCGATGTTGCGGACCTTGCCCAGGTCGGTCAGCACGTCGCGTGCCACGAGATTCCTCTTCCGTCGGGTCGTCGCCGCGGGTCCCGCGGCGGGTGTTCTCGGACCGGTCGGGGACCGGGGTGGTTCGCACCCCGGCGCCCCGCGCGATCACCAGCGGTAGTGCGCGAACGCCTTGTTCGACTCCGCCATCTTGTGGGTGTCCTCGCGGCGCTTCACGGCCGCGCCGAGGCCGTTCGAGGCGTCGAGCAGCTCGTTGCAGAGCCGGTCGATCATCGTCTTCTCACGACGGGCGCGGGAGTACGTGATCAGCCAGCGCAGGCCGAGCGTGGTCGAGCGGCCGGCCCGGACCTCGATCGGCACCTGGTAGGTCGCGCCACCGACACGGCGGCTGCGGACCTCGAGGGCGGGCTTCACGTTGTCCAGCGCGCGCTTGAGCGTGACCACCGGGTCGGCGCCGTTGCGCTCCCGGCAGCCCTCCATGGCGCCGTAGACGATGCGCTCGGCGAGCGAGCGCTTCCCGTCGACGAGCACCTTGTTCACGAGCTGCGTCACGAGGGGCGACCCGTAGACGGGGTCGGCGACCAGCGGACGCTTCGGTGCGGGTCCCTTACGCGGCATGTCAGCTCTTGTCCTTCTTCGTCCCGTAGCGGCTGCGGGCCTGCTTGCGGTTCTTGACCGCCTGCGTGTCCAGCGCGCCGCGAATGATCTTGTACCGGACGCCGGGGAGATCCTTCACCCGGCCACCACGCACGAGCACGATCGAGTGCTCCTGCAGGTTGTGGCCCTCACCCGGGATGTAGGCGGTGACCTCGATGCCGTTCGAGAGCCGGACACGCGCGACCTTGCGCAGCGCGGAGTTCGGCTTCTTCGGCGTGGTGGTGTAGACGCGGGTGCAGACGCCACGGCGCTGCGGGCTCCCCTTCAGGGCCGCGGTCTTGGTCTTCTCGACCTTGTCCTCGCGGCCCCGGCGGACCAACTGCTGGATGGTGGGCATCGAGTGCGCTGACTTCCGTTCCTCTGGGCTGTCTGATCGGGCTCGTACGTCCGCACCCGGGGTACCGGCTCTGAGGGCCGGCCGGGGAGAGGGGCGCCGTGGCTCCCGCACGGGAACCGGCGCACCACACACCCATCGGCACGCGGAACGACCCGACCACGTCGGGCTCTGGGCTCCAGGGTACGCGCTTCCCGCACGGCAGCATGCAGCGGGTCGGATCAGGGCCCGGACCGCCTCCTGGCGGTCTCCGGGAATGCCGCCGGCGTCCTGAGCTCCGGGGCCCCTCGGGTGTCCTCGGTGGGCGCCTCACGGGCCACCATGCCGTCGCAGAGCGACGACCGGACCTCCACAGCATCCCCCACCGCCGCAGCGGCGTGCAACCCGACCCCTGTGACGTCCTGCAAGACGCCGTCGCTGACACACGACGGAGGGCGCCCCCGCTGGTGCGGGGACGCCCTCCGGGGTCGTGCGGTGCTACTCCTACGCGATCAGCGGAGCTCGATCACCTGAACTGGCCGAAGTCGTAGTCGTCGAGCGGCACGGCGGCGCCGCTGCCCGAGCCGAACACGTCGGGGGCGTAGTACCCGTCGTCGTAGCTCGGCAGGGCGTAGGCGGCCGCGCGGGCCTCCTCGGTCGGCTGGACCTGGATGTTCCGGTACCGGTTGATGCCGGTGCCGGCCGGGATCAGCTTTCCGATGATCACGTTCTCCTTCAGCCCGACCAGGCTGTCGGACTTCCCCTCGATGGCCGCGTTCGTGAGGATGCGCGTCGTCTCCTGGAAGGAGGCGGCGGACAGCCACGACTCGGTGGCCAGCGAGGCCTTCGTGATGCCCATGAGCACCGGGCGGGCCGCCGCCGGGTCGCCGCCCTCGGAGACCACCTTGCGGTTGGCCGCCTCGAACTCGGCGCGGTCGACGACGCCACCGGGCAGGAACTCGGTGGCGCCCGAGTCGATGATCGTCACCCGGCGGAGCATCTGCCGGACGATGACCTCGATGTGCTTGTCGTGGATCGACACACCCTGCGACCGGTACACCTTCTGCACCTGGTCGACGAGGTGCAGCTGCACCTCGCGGGGGCCCATCACGCGCAGCACCTCGTGCGGGTCGGCCGTGCCCTCGAGCAGCTGCTGACCGACGCCCACGTGGTCGCCGTCCTGCAGCGGACGCTCGGAGCCGTCGACCGGCACCGTGGCGAGCCGCATGCGCTTGGACAGCTTGTCGTAGACGACCTCCTCGCTCCCGTCGTCCGGGATGAGGGTGATCTTCCAGAACTTGTCGCCGTCCTCGAGCTGGATGCGGCCGTCGACGTCGGCGATCGGCGCCTTGCCCTTCGGGACGCGGGCCTCGAAGAGCTCCTGCACACGCGGCAGACCCGTGGTGATGTCCTCACCCGCGACGCCACCGGTGTGGAAGGTGCGCATCGTCAGCTGCGTGCCGGGCTCACCGATGGACTGGGCGGCGACGATGCCGACCGCCTCGCCCACGTCGACGAGCTTGCCGGTGGCCAGCGAGCGGCCGTAGCAGCGTGCGCAGACACCCTGGGCCGAGTCGCAGGTCAGGACGCTGCGGACACGGACCTTGCCGACGCCCGAGCCCAGGAGGGCGTCGATCGCCTGCTGGCCGATGTCGGCACCGCGGTCGAGCAGCACGTTGCCGTCGGCGTCGGTGACGGCCGAGGCCGCGGTCCGGGTGTAGACGCTGGTGTCGACGTGGATGTCGCGCACCAGGGTCCCGTCCGGGCCCTCCTCGCCGATCGGCATCGGGATGCCGCGCTCGGTGCCGCAGTCGACCTCGCGGACGATGACGTCCTGCGAGACGTCGACCAGACGCCGGGTCAGGTAGCCCGAGTCGGCGGTCCGCAGGGCGGTGTCGGCCAGACCCTTGCGGGTGCCGTGCGTCGAGATGAAGTACTCGACGACCGAGAAGCCCTCACGGAAGTTCGACTTGATCGGGCGCGGGATGAACTCGCCCTTGGGGTTCGCGACCAGACCCTTCATGCCCGCCAGCTGACGGACCTGGGTCATGTTGCCGGCCGCGCCCGAGGCGACGATCCGGGAGATGGAATTGTCGGCGGGGAAGTTGTCCTCCATCGCCTTCGCCACCTCCTCGGTGGCCTGGCCCCAGATGCGCACCATCTCGTCGTTGCGCTCCTGGTAGGAGAGCGCACCGCGCTGGTAGCGCTTGTTGACCTGCTCCGCGCGCGTCTCGTACCCGTCGAGGATCTCCTGCTTGCGCGGGGGCACGACGACGTCGTCGATGGCGATGGTGACGCCCGAGCGCGTGGCCCAGTGGAAACCGGCGTCCTTGAGCCGGTCCAGGGTCATCGCGACCTCGGTCATCGAGTAGCGCTCGGCGAGGTCGTTGATGATCGCCGCCTGCTTCTTCTTCGGCAGCTGCTCGTTGACGAAGGGGTAGTCCTCCGGCAGCAGCTCGTTGAAGAGCACCCGGCCGAGCGTCGTGTCGGCCAGCCACGGACGACCGGGCTCGTAGGAGCCGTTCGTCATCCCCGGACCGGGCACGACCGACGCCACGAGGCGAATCTTGATCGGCGCCTGGAGGTCGAGCGACCCCAGGTCGAACGCCATGATCGCCTCGGCCACCGACGAGTACGCCCGGCCCTCGCCGGCCGTGCCCTCGCGGCGCTGGGTGAGGTAGTACAGGCCGGTCACCATGTCGAGGCGCGGCATGGCCAGCGGCTTGCCGGACGCCGGCGACAGGATGTTGTTCGCCGACAGCATGAGGATGCGGGCCTCGGCCTGCGCCTCGGCGGACAGCGGCAGGTGGACCGCCATCTGGTCACCGTCGAAGTCGGCGTTGAACGCCTCGCAGACCAGCGGGTGCAGCTGGATCGCCTTGCCCTCGACCAGCTGCGGCTCGAAGGCCTGGATGCCGAGGCGGTGCAGCGTGGGCGCCCGGTTCAGCATCACCGGGTGCTCGTTGATGACCTCCTCGAGCACGTCCCAGACCTGGCCGCGCTGACGCTCGACCATGCGCTTCGCGGACTTGATGTTCTGCGCGTGGTTGAGGTCGACCAGCCGCTTCATGACGAACGGCTTGAACAGCTCGAGCGCCATCTGCTTGGGCAGGCCGCACTGGTGCAGCTTGAGCTGCGGGCCGACGACGATGACCGAACGGCCCGAGTAGTCGACGCGCTTGCCGAGCAGGTTCTGACGGAACCGGCCCTGCTTGCCCTTGAGCAGGTCGGACAGCGACTTGAGCGGGCGGTTGCCCGGCCCGGTCACCGGACGGCCGCGGCGGCCGTTGTCGAACAGCGCGTCGACGGCCTCCTGCAGCATCCGCTTCTCGTTGTTGACGATGATCTCGGGCGCACCGAGGTCGATCAGTCGCTTGAGGCGGTTGTTGCGGTTGATGACCCGGCGGTACAGGTCGTTGAGGTCCGACGTCGCGAAGCGGCCACCGTCGAGCTGCACCATCGGGCGCAGGTCCGGCGGGATGACCGGGACGCAGTCGAGCACCATGCCGCCGGGACGGTTCCCGGTGGCCTGGAACGCCGCGACGACCTTGAGCCGCTTGAGCGCGCGCAGCTTGCGCTGGCCCTTGCCCGAGCGGATGGTCTCGCGGAGGTTGTCGGCCTCGGCGTCGATGTCGAAGGTCTCCAGGAGCTTCTGGATCGCCTCGGCACCCATGGCGCCGGTGAAGTAGTCCGCGTAGCGGTCGTAGAGCTCGCGGTAGAGCGTCTCGTCCGAGATCAGCTGGGCACGGTCGAGCTTGACGAACGTGGTCCAGACCTCGTCGAGGCGGTCGATCTCGCGCTGCGCACGGTCGCGCAGCTGGCGCATCTCGCGCTCGCCGCCCTCCTTGACCTTGCGCCGCACGTCGGACTTCGCGCCCTCGGCCTCGAGCTCGGCGATGTCGCTCTCGAGCTTCTGCGCGCGGGCCTCGAGGTCGTTGTCGCGCTGGGTCTCGAGGCGCTTGCGCTCCCCGGAGATCTCGTTCTCCAGCGTCGACTGGTCCGCGTGACGCTGGTCCTTGTTGACGTCCGTGATCACGTACGCCGCGAAGTAGATGATCTTCTCGAGGTCCTTGGGCGCCAGGTCGAGCAGGTAGCCCAGGCGCGACGGGACGCCCTTGAAGTACCAGATGTGCGTGACCGGCGCGGCCAGCTCGATGTGGCCCATGCGCTCACGGCGCACCTTGGCCCGGGTCACCTCGACGCCGCAGCGCTCACAGATGATGCCCTTGAAGCGGACGCGCTTGTACTTGCCGCAGTAGCACTCCCAGTCCCGGGTCGGACCGAAGATCTTCTCGCAGAAGAGTCCGTCCTTCTCGGGCTTGAGCGTGCGGTAATTGATGGTCTCGGGCTTCTTGACCTCGCCGAAGGACCACTGGCGGATGTCGTCGGCGGTGGCCAGACCGATCCGCAGCTCGTCGAAGAAGTTGACGTCGAGCAAAGGTTCTCCCCTGGATGGGTGAGCGGTGTATCGAAGGTCCGCGGGCCGGCCCCGGTGTGGGGGCCGGGGCCGGCCGGCGCGGCTAGTTCACGACGTCGTCGACGGACGGCGACTCGTTGCGCGACAGGTTGATGCCGAGGTTCGCCGCGGCACGCTCGAGGTCCTCGTCATCGCCGTCGCGCATCTCGATGGCTGCGCCGTCCGAGGACAGCACCTCCACGTTGAGGCACAGCGACTGGAGCTCCTTGAGCAACACCTTGAACGACTCGGGGATGCCCGGCTCGGGGATGTTCTCGCCCTTGACGATGGCCTCGTAGACCTTCACGCGGCCGAGCACGTCGTCGGACTTGATGGTGAGCAGCTCCTGCAGCGTGTACGCGGCGCCGTAGGCCTGCATCGCCCAGCACTCCATCTCACCGAAGCGCTGGCCACCGAACTGGGCCTTACCGCCGAGCGGCTGCTGGGTGATCATCGAGTACGGGCCCGTGGAGCGGGCGTGGATCTTGTCGTCCACCAGGTGCAGCAGCTTGAGGATGTACATGTAGCCCACCGCGATCGCGTGCGGGTAGGGCTCACCGGTACGTCCGTCGAAGATCTGGGCCTTGCCGTCCGGACCGACCAGACGCACGCCGTCGCGGTTGGGCAGCGTCGACTGGAGCAGCCCGGAGATCTCGTTCTGCCGCGCACCGTCGAACACCGGGGTGGCGGTGTTCGTGTCGGGCTCGACCCGGCGCATGTCGTCGGGCATGTCGACGGCCCACTGCTCGGTGTTGTCCGCGTCGACCTCCCAGCCGCTCTTGGCGATCCACCCGAGGTGGGTCTCCAGGACCTGGCCGATGTTCATGCGTCGCGGCACGCCGTGGGTGTTGAGGACGATGTCGACCGGCGTCCCGTCGGCGAGGAACGGCATGTCCTCGACCGGCAGGATCTTGCCGATGACGCCCTTGTTGCCGTGGCGGCCGGCGAGCTTGTCACCCTCGGAGATCTTGCGCTTCTGGGCCACGTAGACGCGGACCAGCTCGTTGACCCCGGGCGGCAGCTCGTCGTCGTCGTCGCGGGAGAACACCCGGATGCCGATGACCTTGCCGGTCTCGCCGTGCGGGACCTTGAGCGAGGTGTCGCGCACCTCGCGCGCCTTCTCGCCGAAGATCGCGCGGAGCAGGCGCTCCTCGGGGGTCAGCTCGGTCTCGCCCTTGGGCGTCACCTTGCCGACGAGGATGTCGCCGTCGGCCACCTCGGCACCGATCCGGATGATGCCGCGCTCGTCGAGGTCCGCGAGGACCTCCTCGGAGACGTTCGGGATGTCCCGCGTGATCTCCTCGGCGCCGAGCTTGGTGTCCCGGGCGTCGATCTCGTGCTCCTCGATGTGGATCGAGGTCAGGACGTCGTCCTGCACGAGACGCTGCGACAGGATGATCGCGTCCTCGTAGTTGTGGCCCTCCCACGGCATGATCGCCACGAGGAGGTTCTTCCCGAGGGCCATCTCGCCGTCCTCGGTGCACGGCCCGTCGGCGAGGACCTGGCGGGCCTCGACGCGGTCGCCCTCCGAGACGATCGGCTTCTGGTTGATGCAGGTGCCCTGGTTGGACCGCGTGAACTTGTGGAGACGGTGCGTCGTGCGCTGTCCCTCGTCGTCCATGATCGTGATGTAGTCGGCGCAGAGCTCCTCGACCACACCTCCGCGGTCCGTCGCGATGACGTCGCCGGCGTCGACCGCGGCGCGCAGCTCCATCCCGGTGCCGACCAGCGGCGACTCGGAACGCAGCAGCGGCACCGACTGACGCTGCATGTTCGCGCCCATGAGCGCGCGGTTGGCGTCGTCGTGCTCGAGGAACGGGATCATGGCCGTCGCGACCGACACCATCTGGCGCGGCGAGACGTCCATGTAGTCCACGCGCGTCGGCGCGATGAGGTCGACGTCGCCGCCCTTGCGGCGGACGAGGACGCGCTCCTCGGAGAAGTGGCCGTCCTCGTCGAGCGGCGCGTTGGCCTGCGCGACGACGAAGCGGTCCTCCTCGTCGGCGGTGAGGTAGTCGATCTGGCCGATGACCACGCCGTCGACGACCTTGCGGTAGGGCGTCTCGATGAAGCCGAACGGGTTGACCCGCGCGAAGCTCGACAGCGACCCGATCAGGCCGATGTTCGGGCCTTCCGGCGTCTCGATCGGGCACATGCGGCCGTAGTGCGACGGGTGGACGTCGCGGACCTCCATGCCGGCGCGCTCACGCGACAGACCGCCCGGACCCAGCGCCGAGAGCCGGCGCTTGTGGGTCAGGCCCGCGAGCGGGTTGGTCTGGTCCATGAACTGCGAGAGCTGCGAGGTGCCGAAGAACTCCTTGATCGCGGCCACGACGGGCCGGATGTTGATCAGAGTCTGCGGCGTGATCGCCTCGACGTCCTGCGTCGTCATGCGCTCGCGCACGACGCGCTCCATGCGGGAGAGGCCCACCCGGATCTGGTTCTGGATGAGCTCGCCGACGGTGCGCAGACGGCGGTTGCCGAAGTGGTCGATGTCGTCGGTCTCGACCGGGATGGAGCCGGTCTCGGCCTCGACCTCGGTCTCCCCCGCGTGCAGGCGCACGAGGTAGGAGATCGTGTTGATGATGTCGTCCTCGGTGAGCGTGCCGACCGAGGGATCGACCGCCGAGCCCAGCTTCTTGTTGACCTTGTAGCGGCCGACCTTCGCGAGGTCGTAGCGCTTGTCCTTGAAGAAGAGGTTCTCCAGCAGCGTCTGGGCCGACTCGCGCGTCGGCGGCTCGCCGGGACGCAGCTTGCGGTAGATGTCGAGCAGGGCCTCGTCCTGCCCGGCCGTGGAGTCCTTCTCGAGGGTGGCCAGCAGCGTCTCGGAGAAGTGGAACTTCTCCTGGATCTGCTCGGTGGTCCAGCCCAGCGCCTTCAGCAGGACGGTGACGGGCTGGCGGCGCTTGCGGTCGATGCGGACACCGACGGTGTCGCGCTTGTCGACGTCGAACTCCAGCCAGGCACCGCGGCTGGGGATGATCTTGACGCTGAAGACGTCCTTGTCGGTGGCCTTGTCGACCGAGCGGTCGAAGTACACCCCGGGCGAGCGCACGAGCTGCGACACGACGACGCGCTCGGTGCCGTTGATGATGAAGGTGCCCTTGTCGGTCATCACGGGGAAGTCGCCCATGAAGACCGTCTGGCTCTTGATCTCACCAGTGGTGTTGTTCGTGAACTCGGCGGTGACGAAGAGCGGGGCCGAGTACGTCATGTCCTTGTCCTTGCACTCCTCGACGGAGGCCTTGACCTCGTCGAAGCGCGGGTCGGAGAAGGACAGCGACATGGAGCCGGAGAAGTCCTCGATGGGAGAGATCTCGGAGAGGACCTCCTCCAGGCCGCCGGCGGGGAGCTCCTCACCCGCCTCCACGCGACGCTCGAACCACTCCTCGCTGCCGACCAGCCACTCGAAAGACTGGGTCTGCAGGGCGAGCAGGTCGGGAACCTCGAGGGGCTGGTCCAGCTTGGCGAAGGAGACCCGGGTGGGTGCCCCGGGGAACGACGCGTGGTGGTTCGAGACCTTGGTGGCGCGGGTAACTGCCAAGATGCGTCCTTCCGGAACAACGCTGTCTGAACGCTGTCAGTAGCTTCACCGGCCGGTACGCAGCGCAGCGATCCGGTCGGCGTGGACGCGGCCCGGGCGTCGGCACACGAGGGGGCGGACAGACGTAGGGCAGCGCGATCCGACAGTCTAGCCATGCAGATGGCACCTGTCGAACGACCCCCCCTCGTGACGCGCCGGGAGGGATGTCCGCCTGGGGCGGGATCGACCTCCGGGGTCTGACGCGGGGGTGCCGCGCTGCGAACAGAGTGACCGCCCGTGCCGCCGGAGTCAAGTGGGGCGCGCCCGGTGTCGCCCGGGCGGATCGGACGATCCCCGTGCAGGTCAGGCCCTACATGGACCCGATCGGGCCCGGACACGACGATGCCGGGTGGACCGTCGGTCCACCCGGCACGTCGCGGGGACGATCAGCGGTTCGCCGTCAGGGGGGTCAGTTCGGCGAGCTTCCAACGGCCGTCGGCGCGCTCCATCTCGAGGCGCAGGAGCCCCGGCGCGTTGGTCGACTGGCCGGTCGTCGTGCGCTGCGCGGAGAACTGCGTCAGCGCCATGACCGTGGCCCGGTCGTCCCGCATCGAGACGACGCCGATGTTCTGGACGGTCGCGGTCTGCCGCAGCTGTTGCTGCTGCGCAGGGGTCCGGATCGTCTGGTCGAACACCGACAGGTAGCGGTCGGTGAACTGGCCCGTCGACATCGTGCGGGCGGCCTCCACGGAGTCGTCGAGACGCGTGAAGTCGTACGAGAAGATCTTCTCGATCGACTCGCGGCTCTGCCCGACCAGCTCGGCGGTGCCCCCGACGTCGACGACGGCCTGGTTGCTCACCGGCCCGCTGGTCCAGGCCTGCCGGCCCTGCCAGAACGCGAGGCCCGCGAGCACCAGGCACACGACGATGACGGCGACGAGCGTGATCGGGAGAGCCTTCGAGCCGCCGAAGCGGGTCAGCGCGGCGCGCTGCCCCTCGAAGCGACGCGAGGCGCCGTCCGACTCCGGCGTGCGTCCCCGCATCCGGGTGGGCCTCCCGGCCCGCGTCGGGGACGCGGCGGCGTCCTCGTCCTGCCGGCCCGGGCGCACGGTGGTGGGGGCATCTGCGCGCGGGGTCATCCGCGTGGTCCGACGCCCCTTCGGACGCGGCGTCGTCACCGTGGTCGCCGCGACGCCCTCCGTGGCCGGCTCGGCCTCGGTGGCGTCCTCGGTGGCGTCCTCGGCGGTCTCCGTGGGCGACACCGTGGAGGTCGTGGCGTCCGCGGCGGGGAGCGCCGTCGTCTCCTCGCCGACGGTGTTGTCGGCGGGGACATCGACGGACGTCGTGTCCGTCCTCGGCGTCGCGGTGAGGGTGTCGTCGGCGCCCGCGGGCGCCTCCGTCTCCACCGGCGCGTCCTCGCGGAGGTCGGCGGGCACCGTCGTCGGGGTCGCCACCGGCGCGGTCACCGTGGTGGACGCGGCGGGGCCGGTGTCCTCGTCCGCGACGGGGGACGCGTCGAGCGGCCCCTCGTCGAGCTCCGGGTCGGTGAGATCGGGGCTCGCGGCCCCGGCGTGCGCGTGCTGGCGCAGGCCGGCGACCTTGGGTCGACGGGCGGCGGAGCCGGGCTTGGTGCGGGAGCGGGGTGGCACGGTCACTCCCCCTTTCTGGTGTCGGCCGCGGCTACTGCTGTCCGGTCGAGGGCGTCGCCTTGGCGGCCTTCCAGCCGTCCGGCGTACGGATCATCTCGACGAGGAACAGCTGCTGCTTGGACTGGGGCTGCGCCGTGGCGCTGCGGGCGTTGACGTCGATCGCGACGATCGCCGAGGCGGTGGCCCGCTCGGGGTCGAAGGCGGTCAGGGCCGCGGAGACCGGGGTCGCGACGACCTCGGCCTGCGACTGGCGCAGGTTCTCGGCGAACTGCTGCCGCACCCGCTTGTACTCGCCGAGCATCGGCTCGGTCAGCGATGACTCGCGCGGCGCCGAGGTCGGCGTCGAGCGTCGAGGGCCGCACGGTGTTGATGTTGACGACGATCTGCTCGGCGGCGTCGGTCGCCTCGTCGCGCATCGCTGCGGCGCTCGCGTTGTCGCTCTGGGTGCCTGACCACCAGTAGACGCCGCTCGCCACTGCGGCAGCGAGGGCCAGGACCGTCAGAACGGCCAGCACGGTGACGGTGCGCCGCCGGCGCCGGTCGGGTGAACCGGCGGTGGTCGCGGGGCCTCGTCGTTCTCGGGGGCCTTCTCGGCCGTCGTCGTGGACGTGGCGCTCAGCTCCTCAGGTCGTCCGCCGGGCTGTCGGGGAGCGCCCGGCGGGGTCGTGCGTCGAGGGTCAGTCGCCCAGCCCCGGGATGATCACCGGCGGTGCGCCGCGCTCGCTGCCCGCCAGGACTCCGCCCGCGGGGAGCGAAGCCAGCGTGGTGGTGTCCTGCTGCTCATTCTGCGACTGGCCCGTCCCACCGGCGTCGGCGGGGTTACCAGGGTTCTCCGAGTTGAAGGGCGCGGGCCAGGTTCTGGCCCCGCGGACGTTCACGGGGGGCGCCTCGTCACAGCGGACGTTGGTGTCCATGGGGATGAAGGTCTTGTCTGTGGCCGGCCTCCACTGCTCCACCGGCAGATAGCCGTCGGTGCAGTACGGCGGATCAGCGATGTTCAGCACGAGGCCGAAGTGCACCCGCCCGTCCGGGCCGGGGTCCTCGGCGTCCTTGAGCACCGACGGGGCCGCCGCCGACAGCGCCGGGTACGTCACGAGGATCTGCTCCACGCCGGCCAGGCGCGGCTCGATGATCCGGGTGATCGTGAGCAGGTTGGCGATCGTGCGGCTGAGGTCCGGTCCGACGTCGCGGATGAGCCCCTCCAGCTGCTGGGCGGCCGGCGGGGCGGACCGGACGAGGCGACGCAGGTTCGGGTCGTCGGCCTTGAGCTGCGCCGTGAACAGCTGCAGGTCGCGGCTGAAGGAGATGATCTGCGGTCCGAGCTGGCTCTGCGTGGTGAGCACGATCCGCCCGTCCCGAAGCAGCTGCCGCGTCTGCGGCAGGTTGGCGATCGCGTCGGGGATCAGCGCGTTGCTCGAGTCGAGCAGGCGCTGCAGGTCCGGGCCCGGCCCGGTCGAACGCGTTGAAGAGCTCGTCGACGGTGGTCCGCAGCTCGGGCAGCGGGACCGACGTCGCCAGGGCGTTGACGTCGGCGAGCAGCTGGTCGACCGGTACCGGGGTCCGCGTCTGCGAGATCGGGATGACCGAATCCTCGTCGAGGTAGGGACCGCGGTCGTTCGCCGGCTGGAGGTCCACGTACTGCTCGCCGACAGCGGACCGGTTGGCGATCACCGCCGTCGACGACGTGGGCACGGGCGGTGCGTCCTGCTCGATCTCGAGATCGACCTCGAGGCCCTGCGGGGTGACCCGCATGTCCCCGACCTTGCCGATCTCGACGCCGCGGTAGCTCACCGAGGCGTCGGGGAAGATGCCGCCGGAGTCGGCCAGCTCGACCTTCGCCGTGTACGGGCCGAGGCCGATCAGAGAGTCGGCGCCGACGTAGCGCAGGCCGACGTAGACGATGCCGACGATCGAGATGACGGCGAACAGCGCCACCAACCGCAGCGTCTTGGTGCCGATCATCCGTCGCTACCTCCGCCGAGACCGGGCAGCTGGGGAACCAGGCCCGCCGTGTTCGTCGACCCCCGTGCACCCGAGCCACCTGCTCCCCCTGCGGCCGCGTCCCCTGCCGCTGGCGTCGTGCCCGGCGGCTGGAGCAACTTGAAGATCGCGTCCACGCCGGGGACCTCGGGGCTGTTGAGGATGGTGGTGAGCAGGTCCCTGAGGTTGATCTGGAGGCTGACGTCGATGTTCGCGAAGTCGCCCTTGATGACATTGAGCGAGTTGTCTGCGAACGGGATCGTCAGCAGGATCTGGAGCGAGCCCGGCAGTGCGTCCCCCGCCTCGACGAGGTTGCGCAGGATCGGCTGGAGCGCCCGCAGATCGGCCACCGTGTTGGCCTGGCTGCGGCGGATGACGTCCGTGCCGACGTCGGAGAGCCGGTTCAGCGACTGCAGCGTGCCGACGAGCAGGCCCCGCTGCTGGTTGAGCACGTCCAGGCCCGGCCCGAGGTTGTCGATGACGTTGGCGATCCGCGCCCGCTGGTCGACCAGCGTGCGGCTGAGCCGCTCCAGGGAGTCGATCGCCCGCACGATGTCGGCCTTCTGCCGGTCGAGCGTGCCCACGAACTGGTCGAGGTTCTGTCAGCAGGGACCGCAGCTGGGCCTCGTTGCCCGTCGTCGCCGCGTTGAGCTCGCGGGCGATCGTCTGGACCTTCTCGACGCCGCCGCCGTTGAGCAGCAGCGACAGCGCGCCGAGCACCTCCTCGACCTGCGCGCCGACGTCGGTGCGGTCGGCCGGGATCACCGCGCCGGCCGCGAGCCGGCCCTGCGGCGGGTCGGTGGGCGAGGGCATCAGCTCGACGAACTTCTCGCCGAGGAGGCTCGTCTGGCGCAGGCGAGCCGTGGCGTTGGCCGGCAGCACGACCGCGCCGTTGACCTCGACCGTGACCTGGGCGGTCCAGCCGTCCGGGGCGAGCGAGACCTCCCGGACGACGCCGACCGGGACGTCGTTGACGCGCACGCTGTTGTTGGCGACGAGATCGACGACGTTCGTGAACTGCGCCGTGACCATGTAGGGCTCGGGACCCAGCGCGGCCCCGCCGGGCAGGGGCAGGTCCTGCAGGGAACTGATGCCCACAGCCCGAGAGCGCCAAGAGCGCCACGACCATGAGTGCCGCCACGTCGGGTACGGCGCGGCCGGGTCGTCGACCCCTCCTGCGGCGCGCTCACTGGCCACCTCCGACGGTCTCGAAGCCGAGGATCCCGCTGCCCGGCTCGGTCGGCGTCGCCGCCTCGCCGGGGCCGCCCGCGGCACCGTCGGCTCCCGGCTGTGCCGCGCCCCCGGCGGCACCCGGTGCCGCCGCGTCGGGCAGCGCCGTGACGGGCACGAGCGCGTTCAGCGACGGTTGGGCGTTCAGCAGGTCCAGCAGGTTCAGGATCGGCGCCAGGGAGACCCCCAGCGGCGAGTTGCCGACGATCTCGCCGTCGGCGTTCGTGCCCCCGAGGAGGGCCCCGCAGACCGTCGACGCCCGCGCCACCTGGGTGAGCACGGGGTCGGCGGGCCCCGCCAGGACGTCCGGCAGCCCCGGCTGGTTCACGAGCAGGCTGCAGATCAGCGCTCGCGGATCGAGCCCGGCGCCGAAGAGCTCAGGAGCGAGGACCGGGACGCACGTCGAGCGTCCCGGAGCGGGCGTTGTAGGAGTTCGTGAGGTTACCGAGGGCCAGCGGCGCCACGTTGGTGAACTCGGTGACCGCTCGGCGCTGACGCACGAGGATGTCGGTGATGTTCGCGAGCTTTCGGACGTCGGTCCGCAGGATGTCGCGGTTGTCCCGGATGAAGCGGGCCACGTCGTCCAGGGCCGGCGGCAGCGTCGCGAGCACCGTGGAGAGGTTGCCGCGCTCCGACGCGAGGAACGCCGAGATGTCCGCGAGCTGGTTGTTCAGGTCGCGGACCGCGCCGTCGTTGCGGGCGAGCATGTTCGTGAACTGGCCGAGGTTGTCGACCGTCGCGAACAGGTTGTCGCGGTTGTCGGCCAGGGTGCCGACGGCACCGCCGAGCTCGGTGATCGTGCTCTTGAGCAGCTCGCCGTTGCCGCCGAGGGCGCCCGCGGAGGAGCGGAGGAGCTGGTTGAGCGCCCCGGCCCGGTTGGCGCCGTTGGGGCCGAGGGATCGGGCGATCGTGTCGAGGCTCTGGTAGACGCGATCGAGCTCGACGGGCGTGGCCGTCTTCTCGACCGGGATGATCGCGCCGTCCGCCAGCTGCGGCCCACCCTCGTAGGTCGGTCCGAGCTGGACGTACCGGTCGCTGACCAGGGTCGGGGCGACGATGACGGCCTGCGGGTTCGCCATGACCGGCGCGTCGTTGTCGACCTTGAGGGTGACCCGGACGACGTCACCCTGGGGGACGATCTCGTCGACCGAGCCGACCGGGATGCCCTGGATCGTCACCTCGTTCTGGGTGTAGAGGCCGACGGTGTTCTCGAAGTACGCGGTGACGGTGCGCTGGCTCCCGCGCTGCAGCGCGTACCAGAGCCCGGCCGTGGCCAGGAGCGCGAGCACCAGCGCCACGGCGAGCGTGCGGGCCGCGCTCTCGAGGAATGTCGCGATGCGGTTCGACATCAGTTGCCTCCGCCTTCGCCGCCGGCGGTCCCGCCGCCGGCGCCGGCCGTCGCACCCGCGCCGGGGAGCAGCCCCCCGCCGGGGCGGGCGCCAGCGCCTGGGTCAGCGCGTTCACGTCGGGCACTCCGTTCGGGAAGAGGATCTGCACCTGCTGCGGCGTGAGTCCGGGGACCTCCGGGGTACCGCCGCTCAGGAGCGCTCCGAGCTGGGTCAGCTGCGCCGGGCTCAGCCCCGCGAGGACGTCCGGGAGCGCGTCGGCGCCCGGCACGGCCGGCAGCCCGAGCTGGGCGAGAGCGTTCTGCAGGATCTGTGCGAGGAGTGCCGGGATCGAACAACTGAGCGATATCGAACGGAAGGCCGAACCACCAGGCCGGGCTCGCGGACCCCGGGTACGCAGTTCTGGTCCCCCGGCGGGTCGAGGTTGCAGATGTAGGCGTCGAACCAGCGCCCGTTCCCGACGACGTTGGCGAACACCCGGGCGAACGGCGCGAGCAGCCGCAGGCCGTTCTCCAGGTTCGCGGAGTTCTCCTCCAGCGTCGAGAGCACGCCGTCGAGCTGCTCGAGGGTCGGCCGCAGCGTCGCCTCGTTGTCGGCCACCAGCCCGCGCAGCTGCTGGGACAGAGCGATCGTGCCCGTCAGGAGGTTGTCGATCGCCGCCTTGCGGGCCCGCAGCTCACCGAGTAGCAGGTTGCCGTCGTTGATCAGTCGTTCGACCTCGGCGTCCCGGTCGGCCAGCACCTGGGTGGTCGTCCGGGTGTTGGCGAGCAGCCGGGCCAGTTCCTGGTCGCGCGAGGAGATCGTGCGCGAGAGCCGGCTCAGACCGTCGAGCGCACCGCGGACAGGACCGGCGGCGCCGTCGAGCGTCTCGGACAGGACGCCGAGGCTCTGACCGAGCTGGTCGGTGTCGAGGTCCTCGACGGTCGTCGAGAGCTGCGAGAACGCCTGGATGACGTCGAACGGCGCGCGGGTGCGTTCCCTCGGGATCGACGCGTCGGGGTCGAGCGGCGCCTCGCCGGCAGGCTCGAGGTTGATGTACTTCTGCCCGAGCACCGTCTTGATCTCGATCGAGGCCGACGTGCGGTCGCCGACCCAGGCGTCCGGCGCCTTGAACGAGATGACGACGTCCTTGCCGTCCAGCTCGAGGTCGGTGACCGTCCCGATCCGGATGCCCGCGATGCGGACGTCGTCGTCGGGCTGCACACCGGCCGACTCGCTGAAGCGCGCCGAGTACGTCGGGCCCTGCCCGATGAGGGGAAGGTCCCGGATGTTCAGGGACGCCGCGGTGAGCAGCAGCAGGATGGCGAGGCTGGCCGCGCCGATCGGCAGGGGGTTCCGCTTGCGGAACGGCTTCATCCGTTGCATCGGTTCGCCGTATCCGGGAGTTGGATCAGGGAGCCAGCGTCGATCGGGGGCAGGGGGAGCGGATCGAAACTGATCGTCCCGCCCACCGCGCACAGGTAGAAGTTGAACCAGGAGCCGTAGCTACCGGCGCGCCCGAAGTTGTTGGCCTTCTGCGGGGTCAGACGCAGGAACCGCTCCACGAGGTCCCGGTTGTCGTTGAGGTTGGCCGAGAGCCGCCCGAGCTGGACGATGTCGTCGCGCAGCGGCGGGCGTGCCTCCTCGAGGAGACCGGCCGTCGTGGTGGTCAGGTCGGCGATCGGCTGCAGGGTCTCCCCGATCCGGACGCGGTCGGCGGCGAGGCCGCTGACCAGCTGCTGGAGCGACACGATGAGTCCGGACAGCCGCTCGTCGCGGGCGTTGACCGTGTCGAGGACCGTGTTCAAGTTCGTGATCAGCGAGCCGATCACGGCGTCGCGGTCCGCGATGGTCGACGTCAGCGACGCGGTGCGGGCCAGCAGGGAGTTGACCGTGCCGCCCTCGCCCTGGAGCACCTGGATGATCTCGAACGACAGCTGGTTGATGTCGTTCGGGCTCAGCGCCTGGAACAGCGGCTTGAAGCCGTTGAACACCACGGTGAGGTTCAGCGGCGGGCGGGTCTGGTTCACCGGGATGGTCGCGCCGGGCCGCAGCATCGCGTTCATCGGCCCGTTGCCCCGGGCGACCTCGAGGTACCGCTGACCGACGAGGTTCTGGTACTTGATCGAGAAGATCGAGCCGACCGGCAGCTTGCGGGCCTGTCGACCTTGAAGATGACCTCGGCGGTGTCGCGGTCGACCAGCTGGACGTCGGTCACCTGGCCGACCCGGACCCCGGCGATGCGCACGTCGCTGCCCGCGATGAGACCCGAGGCGTCGACGAAGCGCGCCTTGTAGTCCTCGGTGCTGCCGAAGTACGAGTTCTGGACCGCCGTCAGCAGCACGGCCACCGACAGGACCGTGACGATCGGTGAAGATCGCCAGCTTGATCAGCGGCGCTGCGAGGCCCCTCACCGGAACTCCGCCTGGGCTCCGCGCAGCGTCGCCGCGCTGAGGTACGGGGCGAAGGAGGGCACCTGCGACGGGCTCACGCCCATCTGCATCGCCGTCACCTCGGTCACCAGCCGGCGCTCCTCGGGTGAGTTGGGGGTGTTGGGCAGGCCGATGTTGGCGCCGTCGACGCGCCCGGGGGCGGACTGCCCCTCGGTCCGGCCGCCACCGTTGCGCCGTCGTCCGGCGAGTCGTCACCGGTCTGCGACTCCGCGTCGATCTCGCCGCCCTCGCCGCCGGCGTAGGCGTCCTGCGTGGCTGCGCGAGGGATCGGGCGGCGATCGAGCCGTCCTGGATCGGGCCGCCGGGCGGGAACTGCGGCGCCTGGCCCTCGATCTGGTAGCAGCGCGGGCCGCGGGTGTCGAGGTACTGCGGCTCCTCGCCGGGCACGTACTTGCCGTTGTCGATCGTGATCTCGGCTTCGATGAGGACGCCGGTCGTCGGGCTGCAGGACGTTGTTGATCTTCGGGCGTGACGTCCGTGAGCTGCCGGAACAGGCACGGGAACTCCGAGCTGTACCGCGCAAGGAGCTCGAGGATCGGCCGCGACGTGGCGGCCAGCTCGATGATGTTCTCGCGGTTGGCGACCAGGAAGGCCGTCGTCGTGTCGGACGCCGACGTCACCGTGCGGAAGGTCGACTCGAACGCCGCGCGCTCCTCGACCAGGGTCCGGCTCGTCGTGACGAGATTGTCGAGCGCGAGGATCAGGTCCGGCGAGGCCTGGTTGTAGATGTCCGCCGTCGGCGCCAGGGCCCGCAGGTTGGCCTGGAGGTCGGGCAGCGACGGGTTGAGGCCCTCGACGTACTGGTTGAGCAGCACCAGCGTGTTGCCGAGCTGCTCGCCGCGGCCGGACAGGGCCTGCGAGACCGCGCCCAGGGTGTCCGAGAGCTTCTCCGGCTGGACCGCGGTGAGCACCGGGAGCAGGTTGTTGAGCACCTGCTCGGTCTCCGTCGCGTTCGACGACCGGTCCTGGGCGATGGTGTCGCCCTCCTGGAGCGGGCGGGGGCTCGCGCCCGGCGGGATCGACAGCGACACGTAGCGCTCACCGAACAGCGTCTTCGGGATGAGCGTCGCCGTCGTGTTGCTCGGGATGGTCGGCAGGAAGTCGGGGCTCATCGCCATCTCGATGACCGCGCCCGAGCCGTCGCTGTCGATCGAGGTGATCTCGCCGACGATGACGCCGCGGACCTTGACGTCGCCCTGCTTGGAGAGCTGGTTGCCCACGGTCGCCGTGCGCAGGTAGACGGTCTCCGTCGGCTTGAACAGCTTGTTGAAGTTCGCCAGGCACAGCCCGACGATCAGCAGCATCACGAGGATGAGCGCGAGGCCCATCGACCGGCGGCGCAGCGGGCTGAGCGGAGGCCGCTTGTCCTTGAGCTGCGGACCCTGGTCGTCCCGCTCCATGTCCTGGGTCGGCGCGCTCATCCGGCGATCCTGATCGAGGTCGTCGTGCCCCAGATGGCCAGGGTCAGCAGGTTGTCGAGGACCGAGAAGATGACGATCGAGTTCCGCACCGCGTTGCCCACCGCGACGCCCACGCCGGCCGGCCCGCCGCTGGCGTTGTAGCCGTAGAAGCAGTGCACGAGGATGATCACCAAGGCGAAGACCAGCACCTTGCCGAAGGAGTACATGACGTCCTGCGGCGGCAGGAACAGGTTGAAGTAGTGGTCGTACGTGCCCGGCGACTGCGTGTAGAAGTTCGTGACCAGCAGGCGCGCCGCGAGGTACGAGGCCACCAGGCCGATGACGTAGAGCGGGATGACCGCGATGAAGCCGGCGACGACGCGGGTGGTGACGAGGAAGGGCAGCGACGGCACCGCCATGACCTCGAGGGCGTCGATCTCCTCCGAGACCCGCTGCGCGCCGAGCTGGGCGGTAAAGCCGGCGCCGACCGTCGCGGACAGCGCCAGCGCGGAGACCAGCGGCGCGACCTCGCGGGTGTTGAAGTACGCGGTGACGAAGCCGGAGAACGCCGAGGTGCCGATCTGGTTCAGCGCCGAGTAGCTCTGCAGACCGACCACCGAGCCGGTGAAGAAGGTCAGCGTGGCGACGATGACGACGGTGCCGCCGATGAGGGCGAGCGCGCCCGACCCGAAGGCGACCTCGGTCAGGAGCCGCAGGACCTCGCGCTGGTAGCGGGTCACCGACTTGGGGATCCAGCCGATGGTGCGCGCGTAGAAGGACGCCTGGTCGCCGAGGGTGTCGAGGACACCGAGCGGCGCGCTGGCGGCACGACGTGCGCGTGAAGTGATCGTCATCGATTCCTGGCCTGGGGAGCGGCGGTCAGAACGTCGAGCTGGTCAGAACTTGGTCGGGGGAACGAGGTTGAGGTACACGGCCGTCACGATCACGTTGATCGCGAACAGGAGGATGAACGTGATGACCACGGCCTGGTTCACCGCGTCGCCCACGCCCTTCGGCCCGCCCGCGGGATTGAGGCCGCGGAAGGCGGCGACGATCCCGGCGGCCAGACCGAACAGAGCAGCCTTGATGAACCCGACCAGCAGGTCGCTCGGCTTCGACAGGGCGGAGAAGCCCTGCACGTAGGCGCCCGGGGTGACGCCCTGCAGGACCACGTTGAAGTAGTAGCCGCCGGCGACGCCGACGATCGAGACGAGGCCGAAGAGCAGCGACGACACGAGGATCGAGGCGAGCACCCGGGGCACCACCAGGCGCTGGATCGGGTTGATGCCCAGCACCTCCATCGCGTCGATCTCCTCGCGGATGGTGCGGGCGCCGAGGTCGGCGCAGATCGCCGATCCGCCGGCCCCGGCGACGAGGAGCGCGCAGATGACGGGTGCCGCCTGCTGGATGACCGCCAGCGTGCTCGCCGCGCCCGAGAACGACTGCGCACCGAACTGCCGGATCAGCGACCCCAGCTGCAGCGAGATGACCGAGCCGAAGGAGATCGACACGAGCGCCGCGGGGAGGATGCAGACGCGCGAGATGAACCAGCACTGGTCGATGAACTCGCGGGTCTGGAACGGCCGCTGGAAGATCCCGAACATCACGTCGAGACCGAGGGCGAACATCTTCCCGGTCGCGGTGAGCGCGCCGGCCCCGGGAAAGTTCCCGGCCGCGAGACGGTTGCTCACGAGCCGCTCCGGCGGAACATGCGGCGGAGACCGCCGAGCTTGCGGTCGTCGTCCTCGCGGCCGCGCGGCACGTCTCCGGACGACTCGCCGCCCGGCGGTGCCTGTTGCGGCGACCCCGGCCCGCCCTCGGCGGGCGGGTCGTTCGTCGTCTCCCCGCGGGGATCGGGGGCGGCGTCCTGGCCGGCGTTCGGCTGGGCCCAGCCCGAGCGCTCGGACTCGCGGCCACTGCGGGCGCCCTGGCCCTCCTGCTGGCCCTGATCCTGCTGGCCGCTGTCCTCGCGCGCCGGGCGGGCCGCCATCGGGACCAGGCCGGCGACACCCTGGTCGCCACCCTGATCGGCCGGGGCACCGGCGTCCTCGCCGCGCCAGTGGTGGCGTCCGGTGGTCTGGGCGTCGTCGGACCCGGCCGCGGCAGCACCCGCAGCGCCCGCCGCTCCGGCGGTGGCGACCTGCTCGGTCCGCTGGTCCTGCTGCTGCTCGCCCGACTGCTGCTGGCCGTTCTGGTCCTGGCCGGAGTCGTCCCGCACGGCCTGGAACTGCTCGGTCGGCGGGTCGTCGCCCAGGTCCTGGTCGGAGTCCTGCTGGTCCGAGGACTGCTGGTCCTGAGACTGCTGGTCCGAGGACTGCTCGCTCGTCTGGTCCGAGGAGTCGGCGCCGCTCTCGTCGGACTGCTCGTCGCCCTCCTTCGTGTGCTCCCCCGCCTGGGGCAGCACGACGGTGCCGCCGGCGTCCTCGTCGGCGGGCACACCCACGAGGGGTTCGTCGGACTCCGGTGGCGCGGGCGGGGCCTTACGGGCCTCGGCGTCCGCGTCGGGGTCGCCGCTGCCGGCCTGGTCGCCCTCGCCCTCGCCCTCGCCGGCCGGGGAGTCCTCGACCATCGAGTTGTCCTCGGCCTCGGACATGGCCTGGTAGCCGAACGGGTCGGCGTCCTCGGGAGGGTTGTTGCGGGTGATCTCGATGAGCTCGGTGCGGTCCTGGTCCCGGGAGATGCCGTAGCGCTCCTGGTCCTCCTCCGTGAGCTGCTCGAGGATCGCCGTCTGCGCCTTCGGCGGCAGGGTGTGCAGGACCTGCATGACGCGGTCCTTGCGCCGCTGCACCGCCTTGCGCTCGGGCACGCCCTCGCTGACCTCGAGCTGCGGGTCGATGAAGGACTCCTCGGACTCCGCCGCCCCGCCCTTCTTCTTCAGCTCCTCCATCTCGGCCTCCATCTGGGCCGAGTCCTTCTCCTCGGACATGCCGATCGGGCCGATGCGGCGACCCTGGAGGAACTGCTGGACCACGGGCTCCTCGGAGGTCAGGAGCACCTCGCGCGGGCCGAACATCACCAGGTTCTTGCGGAAGAGCATCCCGATGTTGTCCGGCAGCGAGCGCGCCGTCCCGAGGTGGTGGGTGACGATGAGGATCGTCGCGTCGAGCTGGGCGTTGAGGTCGACGATCAGCTGGTTGAGGTACGCCGTGCGCACCGGGTCCAGGCCGGAGTCGGGCTCGTCGACCAGGATGATCTCGGGGTCGAGCACCAGCGCGCGGGCCAGGCCGGCGCGCTTCTTCATGCCGCCGGAGATCTCGCCGGGGAGCTTGTCCTCCGCACCGCCGAGCCCGACCAGGTCGAGCTTCTCCATGACGATGTCGGAGATTTCCTTCTCGCCCTTCTTGGTGTGCTCGCGAAGAGGGAAGGCGATGTTGTCGAAGATGTTCATGGAACCGAACAGCGCGCCGTCCTGGAACAGCACCCCGAACAGTTTCCGGATCTCGTAGAGCTTCGACTCCGAGCACCGCACGAGGTCGGTGTCGTGGATGAAGATCGAGCCCTTCTCGGGCTTCAGCAGTCCGATGATCGACTTCAGGAGCACCGACTTACCCGTACCCGACGGGCCGAGCAGGACACTCACCTCACCGGCCGGGAGCGTCAGCGTGACGTCGGACCAGATGTTGGAGCTGCCGAAGGACTTCGAGAGGTTCTTGATACCGACCTCGACGCCCGCCATCGGTGTCCTCCCACTGTCGTCGTCGTGTCGACCTGATGCGCGCCCGCTGTGTCACCGACGTCATGTGGCCGGCACCCCGCGAGAGGGGCGTCACGTCTACAACGACGGGGTTCTGCGGGAGGTTACTCACGCGCAAAGTTGCGCAGACGCCGGGTCGTGATCGACCGGACACGGCGGGTGCTTGCGCCGCACGGGTGGCGACGAGCGGTCCGCTTCACGCGTTCGGTGGACTGATCGCTGCCGTGCGACGCATCGGCGAGTGCCGCGCCACCCGCTCCGGCGACCCCCGGACGCGGGCTTGACGGAACCGGAGACGACGACGGGGCGGGGACCGACCGGTCCCCGCCCCGTACGTTCCGTGCAGCGCTCGTGCGCGCCGATCAGGTCAGGCTGATCTTGGCGCCGGCCTCCTCGAGCTTGGCCTTGGCCGCGTCGGCGGCCTCCTTGTTGACGCCCTCGAGGATCGGCTTCGGGGCGCTCTCGACGAGCTCCTTGGCCTCCTTGAGGCCCAGGCCCGAGACGACCTCGCGGACGACCTTGATGACCTGGATCTTCTTGTCGCCGGCGCCCTCGAGGACGACGTTGAACTCGTCCTTCTCCTCCTCGGCCGGGGCGGCGGCACCGCCGGCGGCCGGGGCGGCCGCCGCGGCGACCGGGGCAGCCGCGGTGACCTCGAAGACCTCTTCGAACTTCTTCACGAACTCGGAGAGCTCGATCAGGGTCATGTCCTTGAAGGCGTCGAGCAGCTCGTCGGTGGACATCTTCGCCATGGTGGCTCCTAAAGAATGATCAGTGATGGGGATGGGACCGGCCGTACTCAGGCGTCGGCGGTCTCGGTGGTCTCGGCGGGGGCCTCGGTGGCGGCCTCGGTGGCGGCCTCGGCGTCGGCGGACTCGACGGCCGCGACGGCGTCCTCGGTGCTCGAGGTGCCCTCGGCGGCCCGCTTGTCCTGCAGGGCCTGCGCGAGACGCGCGACCTGCGAGGCCGGAGCGCTGAACAGCTGGGCGGCCTTCGTGAGGTTGCCCTTCATGGCGCCGGCGAGCCTGCCCAGCAGCACCTCGCGGGACTCGAGGTCCGCGAGCTGCGTGACCTCGACGGCGGAGAGCGCGCGGCCCTCCATGTACCCGCCCTTGACGACCAGGGCCTTGTGGTCGCGCTGGAAGTCGCGGAGCGCCTTGGCGGCGTCCACCGGCTCCCCGCTGACGAAGGCGATGGCCGTCGGGCCGACGAGCAGGTCGTCGAGACCCTCGACCCCGGCGTCGGCGGCAGCCCGCTTGACCAGGGTGTTCTTGGCGACCGTGTAGGTGACGTCCGTGCCGAGCGAACGCCGCAGCTGCGAGATCTGCTTCATCGACAGGCCGCGGTACTCGGTGACGACCATCGCCGACGCGTCGCGGAACTCCGCGGCGATCTCGGCGACGGCAGCCACCTTGTCGGCGTTCGGAGGCCTCTCGGTCTCTGTAGCCATGCGCGCCTCCTCTCTGCGTACTCGGGCGACCGCGGTGCGGCGGCCCGGAACGACGAACGCCCCGTGCGCAGGCGCACGGGGCGGGGAGGTGACGCACGGGCGGGGCCCGGCGGACTCGCTGCCCTCGTCCTCCTGCGCGGGTCGCCCCCGTCGTGGGGCCTTCGTCCGGTGGGCTCGAGAGCCCGCCGGAAACCAGCGGTCTTCGGTGGATCGGGGTTCGATCTGGGGTCGAGTCTACGCGGTGCCCCGGGGCACCCCGCGCAGCAGGGTGCCCCGAGACCTGCTCAGGCCTCGGCGGTGAGCAGGTTGCGCGTGCGGTTCGGGTCGACCGGGATGCCCGGGCCCATCGTCGTGGTGACGGTGATCTTCTTGACGTAGCGGCCCTTCGCGGCCGACGGCTTCACGCGCAGGATCTCGTCGAGCGCGGCACCGTAGTTCTCGACGAGCTTCTCGACGTCGAAGCTCGCCTTCCCGATGATCAGGTGCAGGTTGGCCTGCTTGTCGACGCGGAAGTTCACCTTGCCGCCCTTGATGTCGCCGACGGCGCGGGAGACGTCCGGGGTGACCGTGCCGGTCTTCGGGTTCGGCATCAGCCCACGGGGGCCGAGGATGCGGGCCACGCGGCCGACCTTGGCCATCTGGTCGGGCGCGGCGACGGCCGCGTCGAAGTCGAGCCAGCCGCCCTGGATGCGCTCGATGAGGTCGTCCGACCCCACGACGTCGGCGCCGGCCGACTCGGCCTCGCGCGCCTTGTCGCCGGTGGCGAACACGATGACGCGGGCGGTCTTGCCGGTGCCGTGCGGCAGGTTGACGGTGCCGCGGACCATCTGGTCGGCCTTGCGCGGGTCGACACCCAGGCGCATGGCGACCTCGACGGTCGCGTCCATCGACGTCGGCGACGTCTCCCTGGCGAGCTCGATGCCCTCGAGCGGGGCGTAGAGCTTGTCGAAGTCCACCTTCTCGGCGGCGTTCTGATAGGCCTTGCTGCGCTTCATGTCTGTCCTTGTCCTGATGGATCAGTGGTGGTCAGGGCTGCGCCGCCCTCCCACGTGTCGCCGACCGGGTCGGCGCGGGTCACTCGGAGACGGTCAGACCCATCGACCGGGCGGTGCCGGCGATGATCTTCGACGCCTGGTCGAGGTCGTTCGCGTTGAGGTCGGCCATCTTGGTCTGGGCGATCTCGCGGACCTGGTCCGCGGTGACCGACCCGACCTTCTTGCTGTGCGGCGTCGCGGAGCCGGACTTCACGCCGGCCGCGGCGAGCAGCAGCTTGGCCGCCGGCGGGGTCTTGAGCTCGAAGGTGAAGGACCGGTCCTCGTAGACCGAGATCTCCACCGGCACGACCTGACCACGCTGCGCCTCGGTGGCGGCGTTGTAGGCCTTGCAGAACTCCATGATGTTCACGCCGTGCTGACCCAGGGCCGGGCCGACGGGCGGGGCCGGCGTGGCCGCGCCGGCGTTGATCTGCAGCTTGACGACTGCGGAGAGTCGCCTCTTCTTCGGGGGCATGGACTGCTTCCTCTTCCGGGGGTGGTGCCTTAAATCTTGGAGACCTGGTTGAACCCGAGCTCGACCGGGGTCTCGCGGCCGAAGATCGAGACGAGCACCTTCAGCTTCTGGGCGTCGACGTTGACCTCGGAGATGCTGGCGGGCAGCGTCGCGAACGGGCCGTCCATGACGGTGACCGACTCGCCGACCTCGAAGTCCACCTCGACGGCGGGCTTGGCGCCGAAGGACTCGGTGCCCGACTTGTCGGCACCCTTGGCCTTCTTCGGCGTCTCCTGCCGCGGCAGGAGGAACTTGACGACCTCGTCGAGGGTCAGCGGCGACGGGCGCGACGTGGCCCCGACGAAGCCGGTGACACCCGGCGTGTTGCGCACGGCGCTCCACGAGGCGTCGTTGAGCTCCATCCGCACGAGGATGTAGCCGGGCAGCACCTTGCGCTGGACCTGCTTGCGCTGCCCGTTCTTGATCTCGGTGACCTCTTCGGTGGGCACCTCGACCTGGAAGATGAACTCCTCGACGTCCAGCGTCTGCACGCGGGTCTCGAGGTTGGCCTTCACCTTGTTCTCGTAGCCCGCGTAGGAGTGCACGACGTACCAGTCGCCGGGAGCCAGACGCAGCGAGTCCTTGAGGGCCTGCGCCGGGTCGACCTCCTCCTCCTCCTCGACCTCGGCGGCGGGCTCCTCGACGGGCGTCTCGTCGACGACCGGCGCGTCCTCGGTGTCGGCGCGCGCGGCGAGGTCGCCGGTGCCCGCCGACTCCACGGGGAGGTCGGAGTCGTCCTCGTCGGCGGGGCTGCCCAGGGCGGCACGAGCGGCGCGCAGCTCGGCCTCGGCGTCGACCTCGTCCTCGGCGCTCTCGTCGGCGTCCTCGGCGGCCTCGCGGGCCTCCTGGCCGGCGCGCGCCACCGCGGCGTCGTCGAGCGTCGCCGGGTTCTCCTCGGTGCTGAGGTCCCCGTACGTCCCACTGCCCTCACGCACCATGACGCCGCGCGTGCGGGCTTCACCGACGAGCTCGGGCTCGCCGCCGTCGGGGGTGGTGGTCTCGGAGTCTGCGCCGGATCCTGCGGAGGTCACTTCTCGTCTCACTTCCTTTGCACGGCGGGCACCACGGAGGTGCCCGGCCGGCCGCTCGCGGAACGGTCAGCCGAAGAGGGCGAACACGGCCTTGGCGAACACCCAGTCGAGGGCCGCCACCAGGGACACCATGAACGCCACGAATACGAGGACGACGAACGTGTAGACCACGATCTGCCGCCGGGTCGGCCAGTGGACCTTGCGGAGCTCGGCCACGACCTCGCGCAGGAACCGGCGCAGGCGCGTGATGAGCGAGCCCTCCGGCTCGGCCTTCGCCCGGTCGCGCGTGGGGGTGGTCGTGCCCTTGCCACCGGGCCGCCGCGACGTGCCGGTGTCCGCGGCGTCGTCGTCAGCGTCGCCGGAGGCTCGCCGTCGACGGCCGGCGGCGGTGACCGGACGCGCCTCGTCGTCGTCGCTCGCGCGCCGACGTCGGCTGCTGTCCTCGCTCACGGGGCCGTCCTCACCGTCCTCGTCCACCGTCCCGCCGGCCGGCGGGCCCGTTGTCGTGTAGTGCAGGGGCGACAGGACTTGAACCTGCAACCTGCGGTTTTGGAGACCGCTGCTCTGCCAATTGAGCTACGCCCCTGTGGCGGACCCGGAGGCCCGCCCGGACGATGCGACGTCGTTCCCGGCACGCCGACGGACGCGCGAGGACGACGGACGAACCGTCCCGACCATCGATGGTACGCAACGACCCGCGGGAGCAGCGCCCCGACCCCTGGCCACGGCGGGACCTGGCCGGGAACGCCGTCGCTCCCATCTGTCAATATCGGGGACATGGCATCGGTGACCTCGCTCCAGTCCACCGCGACCGACCGCCGCATCTCGGCCCGTGTGGGCGGGATCGCGGAGTCGGCCACGCTGGCCGTGGACGCGAAGGCGAAGGCCCTCAAGGCGGCCGGCCGGCCGGTCATCGGCTTCGGCGCCGGCGAGCCCGACTTCCCCACCCCGCAGCCGGTGGTGGACGCGGCGATCGCGGCGTGCTCGGACCCGAAGAACCACCGCTACTCCCCCGCCGCCGGGCTCCCCGAGCTGCGCGACGCGATCGCGACGAAGACGGCGCGGGACTCGGGCTGGCAGGTCGAGGCGCGCCAGGTGCTCGTCACCAACGGTGGCAAGCAGGCCGTGTTCGAGGCCTTCGCGACGCTGATCGACCCGGGCGACGAGGTCCTGCTGCCCGCGCCGTACTGGACGACCTACCCCGAGGCCGTGCGCATGGCCGGCGGCGAGCCGGTCGTCCTCGGCACCGACGAGTCCACCGACTTCCTGCCGACCGTCGAGGCCCTCGAGGCCGCGCGCACCCCGAACACCAAGGCCCTGCTGTGGTGCTCGCCGTCGAACCCCACGGGCTCGGTCGCGCCGCGCGCGCTCGTCGAGGCCGTCGGGCGCTGGGCCGCCGAGCACGGCGTCTGGGTGATCGCCGACGAGATCTACGAGCACCTGACCTACGACGGCGCCGAGCAGGTGTCGATGCCCGTCGCCGTGCCGGAGATCGCCGACCGCTGCGTCGTGCTCAACGGCGTCGCCAAGACCTACGCCATGACCGGGTGGCGCGTCGGCTGGATGATCGGGCCCGCCGACGTGGTCGCGGCCGGCGTCAACATGCAGTCGCACCTGACCTCGAACGTCTGCAACGTCGCCCAGCGTGCGGCGCTCGCCGCGGTGTCCGGCCCGCTCGACGCGGTCGCCGAGATGCGCGAGGCGTTCGACCGCCGCCGCCGGCTGATCGTCGAGCTGCTCTCGGGCATCGACGGCATCACCTGCCCGACCCCCCAGGGCGCGTTCTACGCCTACCCGTCGGTGGCCGGCCTGCTCGGGCGCGAGCTGCGCGGCGAGCGCCCGCAGACCAGCGTCGACCTCGCCGCGCTGATCCTGGAGCACGCCGAGGTGGCCGTGGTGCCGGGCGAGGCGTTCGGGACGCCCGGGTATTTCCGGCTCTCCTACGCCCTCGGCGACGAGGACCTGCGCACCGGCGTCACCCGGATGGCCGACCTGTTGGCCGAGGCACGCTGAGACGCGCGATCATCCGCCCCGACGGTCCCGCCGGGACCCCGGACACGAGGGAGACCCGGTGCGTCGTCCGGTCGTCGTGCGCCTGCTCGTCGCCCTCGGCATCGGCCTCCTCGGAGTCCTCGTCGCGCCCGTGGCGATGGGCGCCCCGACGACCGCCGGGCAGGCCTACGTCGCGCTCGGTGACTCCTACACGGCCTCGCCGCTGACCGGTCCGATCGCCGGGCCCCCGCCCGGCTGCCTGCGCTCGGCGAACAACTACCCGCACCTCGCCGCCGAGCGCTCCGGCGCCCGGTTGACCGACGTGAGCTGCAGCGGCGCGCAGACCCGCGACCTCGCCGCTCCCCAGCAGACCTCGGGCGGGGTGAACCCGCCGCAGTACGACGCGCTCGGGCCCGGCACCCAGCTCGTCACGGTCGGGATCGGCGGCAACGACATCGGCTTCGGCGAGATCGTCCAGAGCTGCGTGAGCCCGACGCCGTTCGGCACCCCGTGCCGCGATCGCTGGACCGCCGGCGGCACCGACCAGCTCGAGGAGCGGATCGACGCGCTCGCCGGGCGCCTGGACGACGTCCTCGACGAGGTCGGTTCGCGCGCCCCGGACGCCCGCGTGCTGCTCGTCGGCTACCCGTCGGTGCTGCCCGCCCAGGGCCCCGGGTGCTACCCGGTCGTCCCGTACACGGCGGGCGACGTGGAGTACCTGCGCGGCGTGCTCGGCCACCTCAACGACACGATCGCCGAGGCCGCCGCCGAGGGCGACGCGACGTACGTCGACACCTTCACCCCGACCGTCGGCCACGACGTCTGCACGCTGCCCGGGACGCGGTGGATCGAGGGCCTCGTGCCCACCGCCCCCGCGCTGCCGGTGCACCCCAACGCCGCGGGCTCCGACGCCCTCGCCCGCGCGGTCCTCACCACCCTGGGCGTGCCGGCCGCGGCCTGAGTTCCTGGTTGTGCAACGAACGCGCTGTTCGCTGCTTCTAGGCGCACGAACTCCCCGTTCGCTCGCGCCGCCCCGATGATCGGCCCCTCGCGAACGGGGATTTTGCGCGCGTAGAAGCAGCGAGATACCCGTTCGCTGCGGCGGAGGGGCAGGCGCGGGTCAGGACGGGCGGATGGTGGCGACGGCCTTGCCGAGGACGCCCTTGCCCTCGTGGGTGGCCGTCACGGTGACCGTGCGGGTGCCGTCGTCGGCGGTGTCGCCCGCCTTGCCGCCGAACTCGACGGTGGCGCCGGTGTCGTCGTCGGGGACGACCACCGGGCGGGTGAAGCGGGTGGAGAACGACACGACGGCCGTGGGGTCCTCGGCGAGGTCGGTGACGTAGCGAGCGGCGAGCGCCATCGTGAACATGCCGTGGGCGATGACGCCCGGCAGACCCACCTCGAGCGCGACGCGCTCGTTCCAGTGGATCGGGTTCTGGTCGCCGGACGCGGCGGCGTAGCGCACGAGGTCGGCGCGGGTGATCGTCACCGTGCGCGCCGGGAGGGCGTCGCCGGAGGCCAGGCCGGACAGGGCGCTCATGCGTCACCACCCTCGGGCTCGGCGCGGCCGACGAGGGTGGCCCGGGTCGTCGCCACGGTCTCGCCGTCGGCGTCGGTGACGTCGCAGCGGAAGGTGATGACGTCGTTGCCCGCGAGCTCGCGGATCTCGTCGACCGACACGACGCTGCTCACGACGTCGCCGGCGTGCACCGGGCGCCGCACCTCGAAGCCCTGGTCGCGGTGGATGACGCGCGTGAAGTCCAAGCCGAGGGCGGGGTCGTCGACGACGCGCCGGGTCGCGGTCCAGGTGAAGACCACCGGGAACGTCGTCGGGGCGACGACGTCGGGGTGGCCCGCGGACCGGGCGGCGTCACGGTCGTGGTGCACCGGGTCGTCGGCACCGACGGCGACCGCGAACTCCCGGATCTTCTCCAGCGAGACCTCGTAGGTCTCCGCGGGCCAGGACCGGCCCACGAACGACTCGTCGAGCGGCACGAGGTGTGCGCGTCAGCGGGTCTCGCGGTGACCGCGGTGCGTCCCGCAGTTCGGGCAGAACTTCTTGATCGTCAGACGATCGGGGTCGTTCCGCCGGTTCTTGCGGGTGATGTAGTTGCGGTTCTTGCACTCCTCGCAGGCCAGCGTGATCTTCGGTCGAACGTCGGTGGTGGCCATGGAGGTTCCTCTCGTCACGGTGTGGCAGCGGCCGCGGGCGGACCCGTGGCGCCTGGGTAGCGGTGGCCGGACTTGAACCGGCGACACAACGATTATGAGCCGTTTGCTCTACCGACTGAGCTACACCGCCGCGATGAGCACCCGTCTCATGACGAAGCCGGCGGAAGCCCGTCCGCCGGCCTGCTCACCGAGAGCCCCTTTACGGAATCGAACCGTAGACCTTCTCCTTACCATGGAGACGCTCTGCCGACTGAGCTAAAGGGGCCTGCCCCGCAGGGCACGACACAGCTTACCCCGCGCGGTCACGCGATCAGAGTGCGGGGTCCCGGGGCCGCACCGGGCTCGTCGGGGTGCGCCTCGAGGGATTCCAGCCAGCTGTCGAAGCACCGCGCGGGCAGCGGACGGGACACCAGGTAGCCCTGCGCGACGTCGCAGCCCATCTCCGCGAGGGTGGCGCGTACGGCGGCCTGCTCGACGCCCTCGGCGACGACGGTGAGACCCAGGGTGTGGCCCATCTCGACGATCGCGCGGACGACGGCGACGTCGCCGTACTCGGTACCCATGCCCAGCACGAAGCTCTTGTCGATCTTGACCTGGTCCACGGGGAGCCGGCGCAGATGGGCCAGTGACGACTGCCCGGTGCCGAAGTCGTCGACCGCGAGGTGGCAGCCCAGCGCGTGGAGGCGGCGCATCACCGGGAGCGCGATCTGACGCTCCGAGGAGACGCCGGACTCGGTGAGCTCGAGGGTGAGCAGCTCGGCCGGGACGCGGTGGGCCGCGAGCAGGGAGGCGACCTCCTCGGGGAAGCCCGGCATGCCGAGGTTGCCGACCGAGACGTTCACCGCCACGGACAGCCGCATCCCGCGGTCGAGCCACCGTCGGGCCGCGGCGAGGGACTCGTCGAGCACGAACGTCGTGAGCTCGGCGATCTGGCCGGTGGCCTCGAGGACGGGGACGAACTCGTCGGGCAGCAGCAGGCCCAGCTCCGGGTGGTCCCAGCGGGCGAGCGCCTCCACCCCCACGACCGTCCGCTCGCCGAGCGAGACGACGGGCTGGAAGTCCACCCGCACGTCCCGGCGCTCGACGGCCGCGGAGAAGCCCCGGATGAGGCGCAGGCGGCGGGCGGCCCGCTCCCCCATGCTCGGCTCGTAGCAGCGCACTGCCTCGACCCCGTCGCGGGTGGCGGCGAGCGCGACGTCCGCGCGGCGCAGCAGGGCCGCGGTGCGCTCGGGACCCGCCGGGACGTCGGTGAGCCACGGGCCGTCGGCGGCGATGCCGACCACCACCGGCGATTCGAACCGCACGCCCTCGACGACGTAGGGCGCGAGGAGGCGCTCGCGCAGCTCCTCGCCCGCCCGGTGCGCGTCGTGGCCGTCGACGCCCGGGATGTGGACCGCGAACGTGTCGCCCTCGAGGCGGGCGGCGACCAGGTCCAGTCCGGCCAGGCTGGGCAGCCGCACGTCGACGAGACGCTCGGTGGCGAGGCGGACGAAGACCTCCCCGCGGGCGTGCCCGAGTGTGTCGTTGACCTGGTCGAGCAGGCTCAGGTCGACCAGCGCGACCGCGCCCCCCGCACCCGTGGTCGCGTGCAGGAAGCCCTCGCGGTTCCGGAGGCCGGTCAGGGGGTCGTGATGGGCGTCGCGACGGAGGCGCTCGGCGAGCGCGGCGGCCTCGACGTCGTGGCGGTGGCGCCGGACCCGCTGGACCAGCAGGCCGACGACGGCGGCGACGAGCATGAGGAGGAGCAGGCCGGCGACGATCAGGACCCAGAGCGCGGGAGCCGGCGAGGCGACGGCCGACGCGACACGAGCCGGGGTCACGTCACCACACCCTTTCCGGTCGCGCCACGACGACGAGCCGCCTGCGGCGAAGGGTCGCCGGGGTAGCGCACCACATCGTCGTCTCGTTCACCCTACGCAACAGATCGTGGCCAACCGACGGACGGGGGATTCACTCCTCCGGCCCATCATCCACCTCATGTGGACCTCAACGATGACCGACCGACACAGGTGCGCCCGGACGTCCGCGACGTCCGTGTCGTGAGGCCCGGGCCGCGGCCGCCCGCCCCGCTTCGCTGCGCCTCCGGCCGCGAGCTCTGGTGGGATGACGGGGACGACCGATCGGACAGGGGTGCGGCGTGACCGACGACGGGCAAGGGGCGCGCACGGGTGTGCGGGCCGGGATCGTGGCGACGGGCAGCGAGCTGCTGACCGGGCGGATCACCGATCGCAACGGCCCCTGGGTGGCCGAACGGCTCGGCGAGCTCGGGGTCGAGGTGTCCCACCTGCTGCTCGTCGGCGACCGCTCCGAGGACATGGCCGCCGCGCTGCGCTTCCTCGCCGGCGACGGCGTCGACCTCGTCGTGACGACCGGGGGCCTCGGGCCGACCGCCGACGACCTCACCGGCGAGGTGGTCGCCGCCGAGACCGGGCGCCCGCTCGAGCTGGACGAGCACATGGAGAAGGTCGTCGGCGACATCATCGCGAAGTTCGCCGACCGGCTGCGCTGGGACGCCGACGCCCTCGCCGCCGCCAATCGCAAGCAGGCGATGGTGCCGCGCGGGGCGACGCCGATCCGCCCGGCCGGCACCGCGCCGGGCCTCGCCGTCCCGCCCGACGGCGAGCGCGGCGGGCCGACGGTGCTGGTGCTGCCGGGTCCGCCGCGCGAGGTCCGCGCGATGTGGGACGACGCGCTGGCGACCGACCCGGTCCGCGAGGTCCTCGCCCGCACCGAGCCCTACGCCGAGACCCATCTCCGGCTCTTCGGGGTGCCCGAGTCCGAGATCGCCGCGACCCTGCGGGACGTCGGCGAGCAGACCGACCTGGAGCCGCTGGAGATCACCACCTGCCTGCGTGACTTCACGCTCGAGGTCGACCTCCGCCACGCCCCCGGCTCCACCGCGGGGGCGACGGCCCGGGACGCGGTGATCGCCGCGATCGACCGTCGGCACGGGCGCAGCGTCTTCTCCCGCACCGGGCAGAGCATCGACGAGCTGCTGTTCGACCTGCTCGACGGGCAGGTCGTGGCCACCGCCGAGTCGTGCACCGGCGGCCTGCTCGCGGGGCGTCTCACCGCGCCGGCGGGCGCGTCGGCGCACGTCGCGGGCGGCGTCGTCTCGTACTCGAACGACGCGAAGGCCGATCTGCTCGGCGTGCCCCGCGAGCTGATCGAGACCCACGGCGCCGTGTCACCGCAGGTCGCCGAGGCCATGGCCGACGGCGCGCTCGCCCGCTTCGGGGCGACCGTGTCCGTCGCGATCACCGGTGTGGCCGGCCCCGGCGGCGGCACCGAGGCCAAGCCCGTCGGCTACGTCTGCTTCTGCGTGCGCACCGCCGACGGCCGGACCCTCGCGCGCGAGCCGGTGCTGCCCGGCGAGCGCGGGGATGTCCGCGAGCGCTCCGTGGTGCTCGCCATGCACCTGATCCGCCGCGTCCTCACCGGCGACGGGGAGCCCGCGCCGGTCTAGTCCGCAATGATCGACGGAAGAATACGGACACTCAATGACAGCGACGGCACGCCGCTGACGTCTACGCGACGCGGTCGACGAACGCCGCGACGTCGTCGAGGAACTCGTCGCGGTTGGTCTCGTTGAGCACCTCGTGCCGGGCGCCGGGCTCGATGCGGGTGGTGACGTCGCTGCCGGCGAGCTTCTCCATGACCGGCCGGGTGGAGTCCAGCGGGACGAGCTGGTCGTCCTCGCCGTGGATCCACAGCACGGGCAGCTCCGCGAAGCCGGGGCCGGCGGCGATCGCCTCGACCGCCGCGACGAACGCCTCGAGCGTCGGGCGCTTGAACGGCCCGTGCCACACCAGCTCGTCGGACTCGTAGTCCGCGCCGACCGCGGGGTCGCGGGAGAGCACCGCGGGGTCGATCGGGACGTCGGGGATCTCGTCGTACTCCAGGAGCCCGAAAATGCCCGGGCTGCCGCCGACGACGGGGCCGGTGAGCACGAGGCCCGCGAGGACCTCGGGGTACCGCTGGGCGTAGCGCGCGGCGACGAGGCCGCCCATCGAGTGCCCGAGCAGCACGATCGGCAGGTCGGGATGCTCGTTGCGGGCGGTGCGGCGGACCTGGTCGAGGTCCTCGACGACGTCCTCGACGTCGGCGACGAGCACCCGCTCGCCCTCGGAGCGGCCGTGGCCGAGGTGGTCGGGCGCGTAGACGACGGCCCCGTCACCGGCGAGCCGGTCGAGCACGTGGGCGTAGCGCCCGGAGTGCTCGCCGTAGCCGTGCGCGACCAGCACCACGCGGCGCGGCGCGGCGCCGGGGTCGCGACGGCGGACGACGACGCGGCCGTGCGTGCCGTCGAGCTCCAGGTCGGTCTCGGTCCCGATCATGCAGAGGTCTCCTCGCGAAGGCAGGGGTGGGCGGTGGTGACACCGAGGACGGTGCGCACCACCAGGTCGGGGTCGTCCCACATCGGCACGTGGCCGACACGGGGCAGGCGGACGAACTCGGCGCCGGGCAGGCGCGCCCGCAGCGTCTCGCCGTGACGCCACCAGGGGATGAGCCGGTCGCGCCCGCACCAGGCGACGCGCACCGGGCACGGCAGCTCCTCGAACGACGCGAGCCCGCCGTGCTCGGCCGCGCCGTCGAGCAGCTCGTGCAGGATCGCGCAGCCGCCGAGGTCGTCGATCAGGTCGGGGACGTCGGCGGTCGGCACGCGGTCGCCGCGCTCGAGCACCCGGCCGAGCAGGAGCTGCCGGACCCGGGGCCGCGCCGCCATGACGCGCACCGCGGGCGAGCCGCCGAGCGCCGAGCCGAGGCGGAACGACCACACCAGCCGGCGCAGGTCGAGTCGCGTGCGCCAACCCCCGGCCGGCGACAGCGCGACCACCGTGCGGGCGCGCCCGCGGCGGGCGAGCTCGAGGGCCACCCAGCCGCCCAGCGAGTTGCCGACGAGGTGCGCGGTCGGCATGCCGGCGGCGTCCATCAGGGACTCGACGTCGTCGACGATCCCCGCGACCCCGACCGGCTCGCCCTCGGGCCACGGTGCCCCGCCGCGGTGCCCGATCATCGTCGGCACGAGCACGTCGTGGTGCGCCTCGAGGCCGGACAGCACCGGGCGCCACGCCCGCCACGACATGCTCGCGCCGTGCAGCAGCACCAACGGCTCGCCGCGCCCGCCCCGGTACGGGCCCTCGGGCGCGCTCACGAGCGTCCCAGGGCGAGCACCTCGTCGAACCCGTCGGCGAGGTCCTGCTCGAAGCCGGGCAGATCGGTGATCGACGCGGCGTCGAGGTTGGCGGCCACGCAGCACGTCGGCCCGTGGGTCAGCATCGCGATCATCGCCGCGCAGCCGGGCAGGGGCGCGAACGGGTAGCTGCGCACGATCCGCGCGCCGGCGAGGTATATGTCGCCCTGCAGGCCCGGGATGTTGCTGGCCTGCAGGTCGTTCGCCCCGGTCGCCGCGCCGGCACCGAGGCCGGTGATGACCGATCCCGGCAGCCGCGCGAGCCACGGCGTGACGACCTCGACGCTCTCCAACGCCGGCTCGGCGAGCGCGGCCTTCATGCGCCGCCGCACGTCGACGATCCGGGCCGCCGGGTCGACGATGCCGACCGGCGCCGAGAGCCGGGCGGGCGCGAAATGGTTGCCGCCGGCCTCGTGCTCCTCGCGGCGCACCGACACCGGCAGCGTCACCGGCATCAGCCGTTCCGGGGGCAGCGGGTCGCCCTGGCGGGCCGAGTAGCGGCGGAACGCCCCGAGCAGCGACGCGAGGTAGGAGTCGTTGATCGAGCCGCCGGCCGCCTTCCCCGCCGCGCGCAGGTCGGCGAACGGCACGTCGAGGGTGCGGAAGCGCCAGGACGGGCTGCGGTGCGCGAGCACCGGCAGCGGCGGGGCGGGCGGCGGCGAGAGCACCCGCCGCGCCGAGACGACGTAGCCGAGGGCGTCCCGCACGGCACGGTCGGGGCGGACCAGCGACGCCGCCATCCCGAGCAGCCCGCGCGCCGCCCCGCCGACGAGACCGAGGTCGCTGCGGACCTGGCGTGTGAGCTCCCGGGACAGGGTCGGGGCCTCGCCCGTCGGAGCGGGCGGCTGGGGCTTGTCGGTGGTGGGCTCCCGGGTGCGCGAGTGCAGCCCGGCCAGCAGCTGCGCGAGGCCCATCCCGTCGGAGAGGACGTGGCTGAGCTTGAACAGCAGCGCGGCCCCGCCGTCGGGCAGGCCGCCGACGAGCGTGGCCTCCCACAGCGGGCGCGACGGGTCGAGCGGGGTCATCGCGGCCTGCTCGGCGAAGGTGAACAGGCCGTCGGTGCCCGCACCCTCGGGCAGCCGCAGGTGGCGCAGGTGGTAGTGCAGGTCGAAGTCGTGGTCGAGCGCCCAGTGCGGGGTCCCGGCGCCGAGGAACGGCGTGACGATGCGTTCCCGGAACCGTGGGACCACGCGGGAGGCCCACTCGGTGGCGGCCACGAAGCGGTCCCAATCGGGCTCGCGGTCGAGGGTCTCGACGATGACGACGGTCGAGCGCATCCGCGGGTCGGCCTCGACGCGCCACATGAGCGCCTCGAAACCGGTCATCTCCTCGGACCGGGACCAGAGGAGGCTCCCGTCGGCACTGCGGGGCGGGGTGGGGTCGGTCTTTCCCGACGAGCTCACGGCGTGCCTTCCAGCGTCGCGACGAACCGTGCCCGCACGTCGGCGACGTGGTCGTTCATGGTCGCCACGCTCCACTCCGAGGTGTCGACCGGCGGCAGGACGTCGACGTGCACGGTGCCACCCCGCAGGGTCTGGTGCCCGCGCCACATCACCTCGCCGGCGTCGTGGATGACGATCGGCACCATCGGCACGCCCGCCTGCATCGCGATGTGGAAGGCGCCCTTCTTGAACGTCCCGAGCCGCGGGGTCGGCGAGCGGGTGCCCTCGGGCGCGATCGCGAGCGACCAGCCCTCGTCGCGCATCTTGCGCACCGCGGGCTCGAGGGCCTCCTTCGACTGCCGGGCGTTGCCGCGCTCGACGAAGGCGACGCCGGCCAGGCTGAACATCTGGCCCCACAGCGGGATCGAGGCGGCCTCCGCCTTGGCCACGCCGGTGAAGCCCCCACGCAGCAGCTTCATGAGCAGGGCGACGTCGACCTTCGACTGGTGGTTGAAGACGAAGACGCACGGCCGCGCCGACCACAGGTGCTCCGCGCCCCGGACGTCGACGTCGATGCCGGCCAGCGCGAGCCCGAGGTCGCCGGTGACCGACGAGGCCAGGTCGACCATGTGCCGCCGCGACCGGCGCGCGAGGCCGACCGCCGCGCCCGCAGAGGCGCCGCCGAGCAGGGCGCCGTAGAACCCGGCCGTGCGCAGGACGTCGCCGGGCGTGGCGAGCGTGCCGCCCCGCTCCGCGACGGTGAGCACCGGCCGGTCGCCGCACGTCGTCGCCCGCGGCGTGACCACCAGGGGCCGCTCGCCGGCATCCAGCAGCGCCGCCGAGCACGGGCCCGCGTAGACGAACGTCGGCTTCTGCCCGTCGAGGGCCGCGATCAGGGCGGCGGCCTTGGCGCTCCCGTCGCCGTCGACCAGCACCGGCCCGGCGACCTCCCCGCTCAGCGTGCCGTCGCGGACGTCGACCTCCGTGGTCACCAGCTCGTCGGCACCGAGGTCCTCGGCCACGGGCGCGAGCACCGGCCGGGGCGCGTGCCCGGTGACCACCACGCGGTGCCCGGCGCGACGGTGCTCGGCCACGAGGGACCACATCTCCGGGCGCAGCGCCGCCCCGAGCTCGTCGCGGTGCAGCACCCGCGACCGCCGGGCGACCGTGTCCTCGTCCTGCCCGGCCCAGCTCGCGACGAGACGCCGCACGGCGGCCTCGTCGTCGCCCGCCCCCGCGACCAGCGCGATGTCGGCGGGCAGCGCCCGCCAGGACGTGCGCCCGGAGCGCAGGGCCTCGCCGGCGTGCGCGGCGACGGCGGAGGCGTCCAGCAGCGCGGTCTCGTCGACGACGGCGACGCTGCCCGACGGTGCGGAGCGGATCGTGGCCCGCCGGGCGTCGAGCTCAGCGCTGGGCAGGGGCATCGAAGACCTCCGACCGGAGTGCGTGCTCGCGTTCCGCGACACGACGGAGCTGGTCGCGGACGCCGGCGACCTCGTCGCGCCAGGTAGCCCGCGCCGCCGGCGTCGCGTCCGCGCCCAGCAGTGCCCGGTTCTCCGCCGCGCGCAACGCGGTGGAGAAGAGCTCGCGGGAGACGACGTCGGCGCCGTGCAGCCGCTGCTGGCGCCACCACTGCTGCCCGAGGCCCGTGCAGGCGTCGAGGAAGGGCCCGCGGTCCTCCATAGCTCCGTCGTGGTCGGCGAGCACCGTCGCCACCACCCACTGCGACTCGACGAACGGCAGCAGCGTGCGGGGCGCGACGAGCAGCTCCGCGCGGCTCAGTACCTGCGCCGCACCGTCGGGCGTGCCGAGGACGTCCTTCCAGTCGGGGGCGAGGCGGTCGAGCTCGGCGAGCAGCTCGTCGCGGTACTCCCGCTTGCGGGAGAAGAAGAAGTCGAACTTCAGCAGGTCGCGCAGCTCGAGGGCCGTCTCCCAGCACGCCTCGAGGGCCTCGTCCTGTGGGAGGTCGGCGTCGACGATCGTCAGCAGCGCCATCTCGAGCACGGCCCGCGTGAGCAGGTGGTGCAGCACCCCGTTGCGGTAGAAGGCGGCGACGTGGTGACGGTCGGGCCCGATCGACCACACGGCCTCCGGTCCCCCGTCGAAGCGCTCGGCGACGCCGACCGAGACGAGTCGCTCGAGGGTGTCCTCCAGCGCCTCGTCGGAGCCGAGGTCACCGATCGCCGGCAGGCGCTCGAGCAGCCGGCGCACCGGCTCCACGACCGCGCGGACCTGCTCGAACGTCAGCGCCCGCCCGCCGGCGCCGAGCAGCGCGAAGGTGACCACCGAGGTCGGCGTGACGGGCGCGGCCCGGTTGATGCCGACGGCGATCCGGAACGCGACCTTCTCGAGCTGCGAGCGCCCCTCGCCGGCCTCGTCCAGGGCCGCCCGCAGCGCGAGCGGCTCGCCGAAGCGGACCCGGGCCGAGCCGATGCGCCGCTGCTGGTCGCGCATGTAGCCGGCGAGCCAGCCCAGGCCCTCGGCCTTCTTGCCGGCCCCGCCCTGCTCCGCGGCCAGCGCCCCCACCTCGTGGAGCTGGTCGTAGTGCAGCGACACGGGCACCAGCAGCGGGTCGCGGCCGGGCGAGTCCGGCTCGAGCTGGGCCGCCGCGTCGACGAGGTAGCGCAGCAGCCCGTACTTGGGCGGGCGCAGCTTCCCGGTGCGGGTGCGGCCGCCCTCGATGTACCACTCGAGGTTGAAGCGCTTGTCCAGCAGATGGCCGAGGTACTCGCGCACCGCGAACTTGTAGATCGCGTCGTCGCCGAAGCTGCGGCGGATGAACACGATCCCGGCCCGGCGCCCGAGCGCGCCGAGCGGCCAGAACGCGAGGTTGTCGCCGCCGAGGACGTGGTTGCGCGGGAAGTCGTGCGCGTGCAGCACCTCGGCCAGCACGAGCGGGTCGGCGTAGCTGCGGTGCGACGGGAGGAAGATCAGCGGGCGCCGACGGCCCTGCTCGCGCAGGCGCTCGAGGCTGGCGGTGTCGACGTCGACGTCCCAGGCCTTGCGGTGCAGCGGGCTCATCACCGACCGGAAGGCCTCGATCGCCGGCGGGCTCTGCACCGCGGCCATCTCCTCCAGGCAGTCCGACGTCTTCGCCAGGACGTCGTCGGGCGCCAGGCCGAGCTCGCCGGCCAGGTCGGCGGCCCGGCGGGCGACCGCCGTGGACGCCACGATCTGCTCGGCCATCAGCCGGGGCACCTTGTAGCGGTCGCCGGTGAGCCGCCGCTCGGCGCGGTCGCAGGCCAGGGTCGCGCGGCGGCGGACGAAGGCGACGAAGCCCGACCCGTCGGGCGAGCCCACCTCCTGGTCGCCCTCGCGCCGCAGGTCCGACAGCGTCGCCGCGTCGCCGGCGACGACCCGCGCGCGGTCGGCCGACCAGCCCCGCAGCCGGGCGCGCGCGTGGCGCACACCCCGGCGGCGGGGGCTCAGTGAAAAGAGGTCCGAGAACGACGGCTCGTCCGAGGAGGCCCGCTCGTCGGGCGGCCAGACCACGCGCACCGGCACGACGGTGGTGTCGGGCGCCGCGGCGTCGAGGGCGGCGGCGAGCTCGCGGGCGCCGTCCGGGACCACCTGGGCCCGGCCGTCGCCGTACGTCGACTCCGTCCACTGCCGCACCAGCTCGCGCTCGGTGCGCGAGCGCGCCCCCGAGAGCACCAGCGTCCGCACCACTCTGTGCTCCCCTGCGTCTCCGCGTTCCCGTCAGGGGACGCGAGCGTCAGCCCCGGATCGAGCAGGGCATGGTCTTGACCGCGTGCACGAAGTTGCTGCGCAGGGTCCCGGGCTCGCCGACCGTCAGGTCCGGGACCCGGGTCAGGAGCTGCGAGAAGATCTGCCGCAACTGTGTGCGCGCGAGCATGTTGCCCATGCAGAAGTGCGGTCCGCCACCCCCGAAGCCGACGTGGGGGTTGGGGTCGCGGGAGAGATCGAAGCGCAGCGGGTCGGTGAAGACCTCGGCGTCCCGGTTGCCCGACTCGTAGAACATGACGACCTTGTCGCCCTCGGCGATCGGGGTGCCGCGCAGCTCGGTGTCCTGGGTCGCGGTGCGGCGGAACGTCACCACGGGGCTGGCGTGCCGGACGAACTCCTCCACCGCCGTCTTCGACCGGCCCTCGAGGTCCTCGGCGAGCCACGCGCGCTGGTCCGGGTTCTCGGTCAGCCGGCGCATGGTGTGGGCGATCGTGTTGCGCGTGGTGTCGTTGCCGGCCACCGAGAGCAGCACGAAGAAGGCGCCGATCTCGTTGTCGGTGAGGCTCTCGCCGTCCACCTCGGCCTGCACCAGGTTGGTCATGAGGTCGTCCCGCGGGTCGTTGCGGCGGGCCTCGGCGAGCTCGAGCGCCGGGCCGAGCAGGGCCATGAGCGCCTGGCCCGCCGCCTGCAGCGGGTCCTCGAGGCCCAGGTTCTGGAGCACGTCCGGGTCGTTCGTGGCGACGAGCAGGTCGGCCGCCTCGGCCAACGACTCCTGGTACTCCTCGGGCGTGCCCATGAGGTCGTAGATCGTGCCCATCGGCAGCCGCTTGGCCACGAGCGCCACGAAGTCGCCGTCGCCGTGGTCGAGCAGCTCGTCGACGATCGACCGCGCGCGCGCCGCGATCCTGTCCTCGACGCGGCGGACCTGCTTCGGGGTGAACGCGGCGCTCACGATCTTGCGGAGCTTGGTGTGCCGCGGCGCGTCCATGGCGAGGAACGACTGGCTGGCCTCGAGGAGCTCTTCGGGCGCGTCCTGGAACTGCACGCCCTGCCCGGAGCAGAAGAGCTTCGGGTTCTTGCTGACGTAGCCGATGTCCTCGTGGCGCACGACGGCCCAGAAACCCGGGTCGTCCTCGCCGGGCATGAGCATGCCCTCCGGCGGGCGGTGCCAGGAGATCGGACGCTCGGAGCGGAGCTCGGCGAACGACGCGTCGCGCTCGGCCATCGGCCGGCCCCAGAACTCCAGGGACGACAGGTCGACCGGGTCGACGTCGGGCCCGGGAGTCGTGGCAGTGCCCGTGGTGGTCGTCATGCGTTCGCCCCGTCCTGGGCCGTCGTCTCCGCCGCCGCCGTCGCCTCGGCGGCCTTCGCCGCTGCCTGCTCGCGCCGCTCGGCGGCGAGGGCGAGCGCGGCGTCCCAGCCCTCGCGCTTGCCGATCAGGCGGCGGTACTTCATGACCTCGGCGCGCATGTCGACCGCGAGGGCGCCGACGATCCGGCCGTTCGCCCGGTAGAGCGCGGTGAACGGCCCGCCGTCGGCGTCGTCGCCCGCGACGACCTCGACGTGGTCGCCCGCCGCGACGCCGACGAACTGCACCCGGCTCGCGTACCAGTCCGACCAGAAGTACGGGACGGTCTCGTAGGCCTTGGCGTTCTCCGGGGCGACGGCATTGCGGGCCGCGCAGCGCCCCTGCTCGGCGGCGGAGGTCCAGTGCTCCAGGCGCATCGGGCCGTCGAGGACGTCGTCGAACAGCGCGTTCGGCCAGCGGGCGACGTCGCCGGCGACGTAGACGCCCGGTGCCGCTTCGAGGCGGGCGTCGGCGACCACGCCGTCGTCGACGGTGAGGCCGGAGCCCTCGAGCCAGCCGGTGGTCGGCTGCGCCCCGATGCCGACGACGAGCAGGTCGGTGTCCAGCTCGGTGCCGTCACCCAGGCGCACGGCGCGGACCCGGCCGTCGTCGTGGAGCACCTCGTCGACGGCCACCCCGGTGCGCACCTCGGTGCCGTGACGCTCGTGCAGGCGGGTCAGTGCGCGGCCCATCCGCTCGCCGATCGCGCGCACGAGCGGGGTCTCCATCGCCTCGAGGATCGTCACCTCGAGGTCGAGCGAGCGGGCGACCGCGGCGACCTCGGAGCCGATGAAGCCCGCCCCGACGACGGTCACCTTCCGGTTGCCGTCCCGCAGGGCCCCGCGCAGCCCGATGGCGTCGTCGAGGGTGCGGACGACGTGCACGCCCGCGAGCCCCTCGGTGCCGGGCAGGGCACGGGCGTGGGCGCCCGTCGCGATCACCAGGCCGTCGTAGGAGATCGACCGGTCCCCGACGGTCACGGTGCGCGCCGACGTGTCCAGCGCCGACGCCGGCGTCCCGAGCACGAGCTCGACGTCGAGGTCGTCGGCGAACGTCGCGTGCTCCCGGTAGCGCGGGTCGGGGCACTCCTCGGCGGCGAGGTACTCCTTGGACAGCGGCGGCCGGTCGTAGGGCAGGTGCTCCTCGGCCCCGACCAGGGTCACCGTCCCGTCGAACCCGTCGCCGCGGACGGCCTCCACGGCGCGCAGGCCGGCGAGGGACGCCCCGACGACCACCAGGTGCGTCACCGCTCAGGACTCGAGCGAGAGGGCCTCGGTCGGGCAGGCGGCGACGGCCTCGCGGACCTCGTCCTCCTGCCCGTCGGGCACCTCCTCGGCGTGCAGGATGAGCGAGCCGTCGTCGTCCACCTCGAACACGTCGGGCGCGAGGGACTCGCACATCCCCATGCCGGTGCACTTGTCCCAGTCGACGTTGATCTTCATTGGGGTGGCCCTCCCCCGGGTCGGCGTCCTCGGCGATGGAGCTCTCGACGAGCCCGCGGCGCACCATAACGTGCGTGATGCTACGGCGCGAGACCTGCGTCACCGACTGATCACTCCACGTCAGCACCGGCAAGACTGTCAGCCACGTGCCAGCCTGGGGGCCACGCTGGCGTTGGACGTCAGGAAAGCCCCCACCTGGACCCCGGCGAGAGGAACACGGACGTGAGCACGCTCGACCTGGACGCGCCGGCCACTCCCACCGCGCTGTCGGTCACGCACGACGGAGGCGTCGCGACGGTGCGGCTCGAGCGCCCCGAGGCCGCGAACGCGCTCGACCGCACGCTCTGGCGCGAGCTGCGCGACACCTTCACCGCGCTCGACGCCGACCCGGGCGTGCGGGTCGTCGTCCTCGCCGGCGCCGGGAAGCACTTCTGCGCGGGCATCGACCTCTCGATGCTCGGCGAGATCCAGGGCATGGCCCCCGACGGCGCCGACCCCGGCCGGGCGCGCGAGGCGCTGCGCCGGCTGATCCTCGACCTCCAGGACGTCCTCACGACCGTCGAGCGCTGCCGTGTCCCCGTCCTCGCCGCGATCCAGGGCGTCTGCGTCGGCGCCGGCCTCGACCTCGCCGTCGCCTGCGACCTGCGCTACGCCACCCCGCGCACGAAGTTCTCGCTCAAGGAGGTCGACATGGGCCTCGCCGCCGACGTCGGCGTCCTGCAGCGCCTCCCCCGCATCGTCGGCGAGGGCCGGGCGCGCGAGATGGCCTACACCTGCCGCGACGTCCGCGGCCCAGAAGCCGAGACGATGGGCCTGGTCAACGCGTGCGTCGAGGTCGACGACCCCGAGGCCCTCGTCGCGCACGTCCAGGAGATCGCCCGGGCCCTCGCCGCGAAGTCCCCGCTCGCGATGCGCGGCACCAAGCACGCGATCACCTACGCCCGCGACCACTCCGTGGCCGACGGCCTCGACCAGATCGCGACGTGGAACGCCTCGGCGTTGATCTCCGACGACCTCACCGAGGCCGTCACCGCGTTCAGCCAGGGACGCGCGCCGCGCTACGCCGACTGACTGTGAGGGTCGGTTCTCGCTGGCCCTGGTGGTCGTGGTGGGCTGGTGATCAGCAGCAGCGGGTGTGACCCTCCGACTGACTGGCGTGATGCCTGCGAGGCGACATGTCCGCCTGTCGCTGCTGGTGCCGGCCCGGCCGGAGTGGTGGCCTGATCAGGAGCTTGACCCCCGAGTAGCCGCTCGGGGTGTCCCATCACAGTCCTGCCCGTTCTCCGAACCGGACCGGCGTTCACAGTCGCGTCCACGCGTCAGGAGAACGCATGTCCATGCTGGCAGAGGTCGTCGAGCTCGTCATCGGGGTCGACACCCACACCGACACCCACACCGCCGCGGTCGTCGTCGCGGCCACCGGGGCGTTGGTCGAGACCGTTCCCGTGTCCGCGGACCCGGAGGGCTCTCAGAGCCTGCTGGCGGTGGCCGAGCGTCACCGGGGGTTGCGGGCTTTCGCCGGCGCCGCGGCCGGTGAGGTCGTGGTCGAACTCGACCGCCCGGCGCGGCCCGCGCGTCGTGGCGGTCGTCGCTCGGACCCGTTGGACGCCGAGCGCGCCGCCCGTGACGCGCTGGCCCGCACCCGCCTGGCCGCGCCCAAGACCGGGCCGCAGCGCGGCGCGCTGCAGGCATTGCTGACCGCCCGACGTTCGGCTGTCGACGCCGCCACCGACGCCGGGCGCCAGCTGCGCGCGCTGGTCGTCACCGCCCCCGAAGCCGTCCGGGCCCGGTTCCGCGGGCACCGCAGCACCCGCGCCCAACTCGCCATCGCCGCCGCGCTACGCCCGACGACCTGCAGCGGCGACGTCGAGGTCGTCACCACCCTGACCGTGCTGCGTGATCTCGCCCGCCGAGTCCGTGCCCTCGAGGCCGAGGCCACCGACCACGAGAAGGCCATCCGCACGGTCGTCGCCGCCTGGCACCCCGACCTGCTCGAGCTGCCCGGCATCGGCCCGATCAACGCCGCGGTCGTCCTGACCGCCTGGTCACACCCCGGGCGCTGCCGCGACGACGCCGCGTTCGCCATGCTCGCCGGCGCCGCCCCCATCCCCGCCAGCTCGGGTCGCACCGTGCGCTACCGGCTCAACCGCTCCGGGAACCGCCAACTCAACCGGGCGCTGCACTCGATCGCCCTCTCGCGGCAGCGCTACCACCAGCCCACCCGCGACGACACCGACCGACACCGCGCCCAAGGCAAGACCGACCGCGAGAACCGCCGCTGCCTCAAGCGCTACATCGCCCGACAGCTCTACCGTCAGCTAGAACCCTCAGGCGGGGTTGACGAACCATAGGAGCGTCGCACCTGCGGTGCCAGCCCTGCGTCCACGCTTGCACTAGGTGCGAGGAATCCGCGTCGATCACCGATCGTCGCGCGCCGTCGCCCGCCACGGCACGACGGGCGTGGCCGCCGGATCCCACGCGCCGTCGGCGTGCGCGCGCACGAGGAGCTCGAACTCGTCGAGCAGCGAGGACAGCTCGACCGGGGTGACACTCGCGATCTGCTGGTGCCCCGCGAGCACCGCCACCCCGAAGGAGGCGAGCCGCTCGCGGAGCGCGTCGTCGGCGATCACCGACGCGAGCACGTCGCCGAGCGCACGCACCCGGCCGCGGTCCACCGCCCGCTGCGCGGCGTCGACGGTGGGGTCGACCGTCGCCCAGGCCCGGATCGCGGTCTCGGCCTCGTGGGGCACGGTGAGCGCCAGGTACTTCATCCGCGTGACGCGCTCGAGGGCGTCGTCGGAGGCGTTGACCAGCTCGACGAGACGGGCGGTCTCCTCGCGCTCCCAGTGCTCGAGCAGCGCGGCGACGAATCCCTCCCAGCTACCGAAGTGGTGGTAGAAGGACCCGCTGGTGACCCCGAGCGCGGCGCACAGGCGCCCGATGCGCAGCCCGTTGCGGCCCTGGCGGGCGAGCAGGCGCAGGGCCTCCTCGAAGTAGGCCTGCGGGGTGGCGGTCGGCATGGATCCCGGTCCCCCCACCTCGACGCGAACGCTCGGTTCCCCTCCGAGCACACCGTAATCTACTCTACGGCCCGCCGACCCCCGGTCTCGTGATCGCTGAGGAGACGACGATGTATCCCGGCACCTTCGCCGCCACCCACCCCGACCGCCCTGCGGTGATCATGGCCGAGACCGGCGAGGGGCTGACCTACCGCCAGCTCGAGGACGGCTCGGTGCGCCTGGCGCGCACGCTGCTCGACCACGGGCTCCAGCGCGGCGACGTCGTCGCCCTGCTCAGCGACAACCACCCCCGGGTGTTCGAGGTCTACTGGGCCGCGCAGCGCGCCGGCCTGCTCGTCACCGCCGTCAACCACCACCTCTCGCCCGACGAGGCCGCCTACATCGTCGACGACTGCGGGGCCCGCGCCCTCGTGGTGTCGGCGGCGAAGGACGAGCTCGCCCTGGCAATCATCGGCGCGACCCCGGGCGTGACGCTGCGCCTGGCCTTCGGCGGCACGGTCGCCGGGCACCGGGACTACGACGAGTTCGTCGACCCGCAGAGCCCCGAGCCGCTCGCCGACCAGCCGCGCGGGGGCGACATGCTCTACAGCTCGGGCACCACCGGGCGACCGAAGGGAATCAAGCCCAACCTCGTCGAGCGCCAGATCGACGAGCCCGGCGACCTCTACATCGCGGTGTTCAAGCCGATGTACGGCTTCGACGAGGACACCGTCTACCTCTCGCCTGCGCCGGTGTACCACGCGGCGCCGCTGCGCTTCGGGGCCACGATCCAGTCGACCGGCGGCACCGTCGTGATGATGCACCGCTTCGACCCGGAGCAGGCCCTCGCCGCGATCGAGCGCTACCGGGTCACCCACAGCCAGTGGGTGCCGACGATGTTCGTGCGGATGCTCAAGCTGCCCGACGAGACGAAGCAGCGCTACGACGTCTCGAGCCTGCACGTGGCGATCCACGCCGCGGCGCCGTGCCCCGTCGAGGTCAAGCAGGCCATGCTCGACTGGTGGGGCCCGGTGCTCTACGAGTACTACAGCTCGTCCGAGGCCAACGGGATCACGTTCATCAGCCCGCAGCAGTGGCTCGAGCGGCCCGGCTCGGTCGGGGTGGCGGGTCTGGGCACGATCCACATCTGCGACGACAGTGACGACAGGGGCCGCGAGCTCGCGTCGAACGAGGTCGGCACCGTCTACTTCGAGCGCGACCGCGTCCCGTTCGCCTACCACAACGACCCGGACAAGACCCGGGGCGCGCAGCACCCCGAGCACGAGACGTGGACGACCACCGGCGACCTGGGCTACGTCGACGAGGCCGGCTTCCTCTTCCTCACCGACCGCAAGAGCTTCATGATCATCTCGGGCGGCGTGAACATCTACCCGCAGGAGATCGAGGACGTCCTGACGCTGCACGACGCGGTCCACGACGTCGCGGTGATCGGCGTGCCGGACGACGAGATGGGCGAGTCGGTGTTCGCCGTCGTCCAGCCCGCCCCCGGCACCGAGCCCTCCGAGGCGCTCGCCGAGGAGCTCCTCGAGCACGTGCGTGGCCGCATCGCGCGCTACAAGACGCCCCGGCGCCTGGTGTTCACCGACGACCTGCCGCGCACGCCGACGGGCAAGCTCGTGAAGCACCGCCTGCGCGAGCGGTACGCGGCGGGCGAGTTCGCCGCCTAGAGCTGCACCTAGAACAGCGACTCGAAGAACGTCGCGATCGACGACAGCGCGTTGCCGATGATCGTCAGGATCGACTGGACGACGTCGGCCGCGCCCACGGGCTGGGCGATCACGAAGTAGAGCAGCACGGCCACGACCACCAGGATCAGGAACCGCCTCAAGCCTGAAGACATCTGTCCCTGCCGCTCCCGTGCACCCCGGCTCCGCGCCGCATCTCCGCTCGAATGCGACGAGCACCGACCGTAACGCGACTGCCCCACCCGAGGGTCCTCCTTCGACGGAGTGTCGCGAGGTAGCGCAAGATCGACGCGGCGGCACCGGCGCGGCACCATGACGGGCCGTGGACTCCTTCACGCGCGACGGCCTGCGCTTCGACGTGACCGAGCACGGCCCGGCCGACGGCACCCCGGTGCTGCTGCTCCACGGCTTCCCGCAGACCGCGGCGAGCTGGGAGCCCGTGGCCCGACGTCTCGCCGACGCCGGCTACCGGGTGCTCGCCCCCGACCAGCGCGGATACTCGCCGGGCGCCCGGCCCGCGGGCCGCCGCGCCTACCGCGTCGAGGAGCTGGCCGCCGACGCCGTCGCCCTCGTGGACGCGGCGGGCGGCCGGCCGGTGCACGTCGTCGGGCACGACTGGGGAGCGATCGTGGCCTGGGCGCTCGCCGCGCTGCACCCCGAGCGGGTGCGCACCGTGACCGGGGTGTCCGTACCGCATCCCGCCGCGTTCCTGCGGGCGATGCGCTCGAGCCGGCAGGTCGCGCTGTCCTGGTACACCTACCTCTTCCAGCTCCCCGGGCTGCCGGAGCGCTTCCTGAGCCGCCCGGGAGCCTTCGTCCGAGCGATGCGCCGGACCGGGCAGACGCCCGAGCGGGCCCGGCGGGACGAGGCCGCGCTCGCCGCCCGGGGCGGTCTCCGCGCGGCCGTGGCGGGGGGCGTCAACTGGTACCGCGCGACGCCGCTCTGGGAGCACCCCGGCCTGCCGATCCCCGTCGAGGCCCCGGCGCTGATGGTGTGGAGCGACGGCGACACCGCTGTCTCACGGGCGGCCGTCGAGGGCAACGCCGCGTGGATGCGAGGGCCCTACCGCCTCGAGGTGTTCTCCGGGGTCAGCCACTGGATTCCGGACGAGGCCCCGGACCGGCTCGCGGACCTCGTGCTGGAGCACGTCGCCGAGCGGTGAAGTAGGGGGTTCCGGGAGCGCGGGGGGATGCGCTCCCGGAACCATGGTCGGCCGAGGGGGGCGCGGCCGACCGCTCCATGTTACGGCCGGTGTGCCGTTCTCAGGGGTGCGTTATGCCACCCCGGTGAACGGTCCTTCAGCCGACGAGGTCGAGCCGGCCGTCCCCGCGGTGTCCGAGGGCGATGTCCAGGGGAGGTGTGTGGTCATCGCCAGGGAGGAAAGGGCGATCGGAGCTCCCGTGTCGGAGCAGGGAGTTCCGGTGCGCCACGATCGCGGTCGCCAGCGCGTGGGCGTGGGACTCGGCGTCGGGGGCGTCCTCACCCGACACCCGCTCCACCGCGCGGCCGAGCACCTCCGCCAGGCGGGCGAGCTCGTCGAGCACGTCCGCGGACCAGGTGAAGTGATCCATACCGTCCGGTCGCAGCGTCCGCCCGTGGTCGTCGAGGCGCCGGAGCGCCTCGGTGGCCTGCCGGGCGAGCGCGACGCCTGTGTTCTCAACCGTCACGAGGCTGCTGTACCCGGGTCCCGACGGGACGACGCGCCCCGGGGCACACGAGGCATCGCAGTGCCCCGAACGGTCGACCGGCGATCGCCCACCGCTCAGGGGTATAACCTCGCTTCACCGATTACGGGAGCGCAGGAGGTGCAGGGTGCGGGTCGACCTCGACGACTACGTGAGCGGCGCGACCCTGGCGACGGAGCTGGTCAACACCGCCCCCGGGGTCTGGCACGGTGAGGACCAGCTCGACGGCGTTCCCACGCTCACCCGGTTCCTCGCCGAGCACGGCGTCGCCCCGGAGCACGCGCCGACGGTCGACGACCTCGAGGCGGTGCGGGCGCTCCGGGCGCCTGTGCGCGAGGTGATCGAGGCGGGCGACCGCCCGGACGGGGAGGCCGACGTGGCGACGCGCGCCGGGGCGCTGGTCGCCCGGGCCGGCGGACCGCCGTCGCTCACGCGCGGCGACGACGGGCGCTGGCGATGGACGGTCGCGCCCCGACCGGATGCCACCCTCGCCGAGCGGCTCGCGCTCCTGGCCGGGGTCGGCCTGCTGGGCGTGGTGCGGGTGCTCGACGCCGACCGCTTGCGCAACTGCGCGTCGCCGACCTGCTCGGGGGTCTTCGTGGACACCAGCCGTGCCGGTCGACGGCGCTACTGCATGCCGGACCTCTGCGGGAACCGCGCCCACGTGGCCGCGCATCGTGAGCGGCGCCGGGCTGTGCAGAAGTATCAGGGGCGAGAAGTAGAGGGCCGGTCTTGCCCCTGATCGGCTCCCCAGCGCGCAGGAGCGAGACCGGCCATCCGGAACGGTCACGCGGCGAATCCCCCGAAGAAATCACCGTGACCCGTTGCACACGGGGTGTCCTCCCCGCCCGGCGCGGAAACCGGCTCCGCACCGATAAATCGGTTCAGCGGAAGCGATCAGCGACACGTGTTTCGCTGCGGGCTCGAGGTGGGACGCACCGAGGCCACGGTCGCATCAACCGATGTGCCGGCATCGGCGTTCTCCCAGTAGGGCTTTCGGAGGTCCTTCTCGGGTACCTGACCGCAGTCGGCAGGTACGGGCCCCGACCTGCGGCGATGGTGTTGCATTCGCGCTGACCCCGCTCGGGCGTTCCGCGTTCCGCGTCCGTCCGCCACCGACGGCCTGCTCCGAACCGCGACGGGCCACAGCCGCGGCGGCGCGCGAACCTCACAGTTCGCGCACGCCCTCGACGGCCAGGGCGCCCCCGAAGACGGTCAGCAGCCCGCCACTCCCGCGCAGGAGCCGATCGGCGAGCCGCGGTCGGACGATGCGTTCCCCGGTGTGCCCGAGGACGGCGGCGTAGACGACGCAGACGACGAGCCCGGTGGTGGCGAACAGAGCCCCGAAGAGTGCGACGTCGCCCGGTCCGCCGCCGACTGGCACGAACGGCGGGATCAGGCTGGTGAACACGAGCAGCGTCTTCGGATTGGACAGCTCGCACAGCACGCCCTCGGTGAACCCCCGGCGCAGCGCGCCCGTGCTCCTCACGACTGGGGTGGACCGGTCGGTGTTCGGCAGCGCGAAACCTCGCAGCGCCAGGCGCAGTCCGAGGTAGATCAGGTACGCGGCCCCGAGGAAGCGCAGCACCTCGAAGGCCGGCCGGTAGGCGACCAGGAGAGCGGTCAGCCCGAGCAGCGACGTCGCCACCCAGACCAGGTCCCCGGTGAAGACGCCGAACGCGGTCATCGCGGCACGGCGGCGCCCCGAGATCAGGGAACTCTTCATGATCAGGACGACGGCCGGGCCGGGGATGGCGGTGAGGACTGCCGCGAGTCCCGCGAAGGCCACCAGACGTTCGATCACCTTGGCATCACACCAGGACCGCTGGACCGACAGCTGATATGGAGAGCACTTCTGTCAAGTGGGCAGGGGTGTTCGACCCTCGATGTGGCGCATCGTGGCTGGTCAGGGCTATATGGGTCCGGCGGGGCCGGGTGGGCTGGAGGTGTGTCGGCTCGACGCGCGGTCAGACTGATATGCGCGGGTTGGTGACCGCATGACCGGAGGTTCGTCGGGAGCGTTCCGCGAATCTAGGGGCGAGCGTCGCCCGAACCGATCATGACTGGTCCGAGCGGCCATCTCTTCGATCGCAGCGTCGAGGCGGTTGCGGCGCGCATGCACCGTGAACACCGTCTCGAGGGCCTCGTCGAAGGCGAGCTGGACCCCGCGCCGGTCGAAGCGATGGCTGCGCAGCCAGTCCTCGTGCGCGCCGGTCCAGGCGCTCTGTTCCCACACCAGGCCCTGGCGGCAGCAGCAGCTTCGAAAGCCGGTGCCCGCGCGCATCAGGTCCGCGCGGCAGTCTTCGCGCGCCCGCACCAGATCCATCGCCGCGATGCCGAGCGACTGGCCCGGCTGCTGTGCCTCGGAGCGGGCTGTTCACTGCCTGGTGGGCGCTTGCGGCTGTGCGGGCGGTCTGGCAGCCCTCGGGCGCGTCGTCGTGGGTGAGGCCCCGCCCCGACCACCACCTCTCCCCTGCCGCTGGCTCGGTCGCTGGTGGGGGCTCTCCTGAGGTCGGTGCCCTGGGTGAAGGGGCGGAGCGCCCTTCCCGCCGGAGGTTCGTCCTGCTCCCGGCTACCTCCGTGGTCCTGGTCGCCGCTGCCGTTGCCGTGGTGGGCGGCCCGGGGGCCGGCCGCGCGGCACGGGACGAAGTCAGGAGTGAGAGCGTGGCCGGCCCGGAAGGGCCGGCCACCGCCGGCGCGCCAGCGCCGGCCCTGACCGCTGGTGGTGCCCGGTGAGCGGGCGGGTTCTCGGTAAAGGGGTAACAGCTCTTCGACCCGGACGCCGCCGACGCGAGGACCACACCCCCGACCGCCGCGGCCCGGGGCGTGCTGGTGGTGCGGGCAAGGGCGCCGAGTCCGTCGAGAAGCAGCGCCAGGAGCGTTCCCAGGCCCGTCGCCGGGACCGCTGGGCCCGCCGCCGTCAGCTCCGCCCGATCTCGTCGCTGAAGCGGGTCCAGCAGTGCGGCCACAAGATCGGCGGCCCAGAGGCTGGCCCGACGCTGGGGGTGATCACGAACAAGGACGGCACCCGGTCGGCGGCCTACGGCGGACTGAAGCACTGCGGGTCGGTGTGGACCTGCCCGGTATGCGCGGTCAAGGTCGCCACCCGCCGCGCCGACGACCTCGCCGCGGTGATGCGCGCGGTCCACGAGCAGGGCGGGTCAGCGTTCATGCTCACCCTGACCATGCGCCACGCCCGCGGCGACCGCCTCGGCCTGTCCACGACCGACCGCCGCGGCGGGACCTGCTCGAGGAACGCCGCGCCGACCGCGAGGTCGCCGAGGCCAACGGGTGGGACGTCGACGAGCGCGCCGCCGAGGCCGAGGACATCGAACTCGCGGGCATCAAGGCCACCGAAGGGTGCTGGGACGTACTCGGCTACGCCTGGGCCGCCGTCACCTCCGGCTCGACCTGGGTCAAGGACTCCCAGCTCTTTGGCGGTCTGCTGGGGTGGGCGAGGGTCGTAGAGGTCACCGACGGCGTCAACGGCTGGCACGTCAACGTTCACTGCTGTGTTTCGCCGACGACGTCTCCGCCGAGCTCGTCGCCGCCAACGTCGGAGCCCGCATGTTCGGCCGCTGGCGCCGCGCCCTGGAGCGCAAGAGCTTCGACGCCTCCAACGAACACGGCTGGGACCTGCGCAAGGCCCAGCTCGGCGAGGGCGACCTGGCCGACTACTTCACCAAGATGGCCCACGAAGTCACCGGCGCCGCCGGCAAGCACGGCCGCAGCCACCGCGGACGAACTCCTATGCAGCTACTCGCCGACGCCGTCGACACCTACCGCGCCGATGACCTCGCCCGCTGGTGGGAATGGGAGGAGGCATCTGACGGGGGACGCCAGCTCACCTGGTCGCGCGGTCGACACGACCTCCGTCTCTTTGCCAACCTCGGGCGCGACGCTACCGACGAAGAAATCGCCGAAGACGAGCAGATCTCTGACCTTCGCCTCGGCCTGACTAACGACACCTGAGACTGGCTCAGTACTAGAGCCCTGAAGGTCAGGCTTCTTGAGGTCGCAGAGAACGGGGGCGTTGCTAGCGCGCGCCGATGGCTCGATGAGCGGGGTCTCGAGTACGCAATCGCGCGAAGTAGTTGCGACTCACCGAGATTAACGGCGCGTGCGGGCTCCTCTACCTCCTCGACGTAGAATTCCATCGGCTCGAGCACTTCAGTGTCGAACCAGGTCTCCAGGCTGGACTTGCTCACGGTGGGCTTGGTCACCGGGGTCTCCGGGGCGTAGTGACGCGTGACGGTCATGCGAGGTCCCATTGGTGCAATTGGGTCTGGGCAGTGCCGTTGTTGCCCAGGTGGTAGATCGCGAACCCGGCCGGGCGGAAGGAGAAGCTGTCGAATGCCCCCGCCTCGAGCGCGGCGAGGTCATCGAGCTTGGCTTGTCCGACCGTGACGTGGGCGAGGAAGTTGTCGCCGCTGTGGTCGGGGACGTAGGACTCGACGTACTGGAGGGTGTCCCTGTTGATGTCGGGGTCGGCCGGCGTCGTCACGAAAGCGGTCGCGGTGCCAGCGGACCCGGTGAAGGGCTTCACGGCGTCGATCAAGGCGGCCTGGAGATCGATCACCGCTGGGCTCGCTCGGCAGACAACTCCGGCCAGACCAACTCCGGGGACGGCTGCGAGCTCCATGTGGGCCAACTTGACGCCGGTGAGCTCAAGGGTCGTCACCGGCACGGACGTGACGACATCGCCCACGGCCTTGTAGACGTCGTCGAGCTGCTCGGTAGCCACGTAGCGCTGCAACAGGGTGATGTGCGGGGTGTGCTGCGAGTCCAGCTCGAAGCCATCGGGGTAGCTCTGGAGCAGTCGGGCGTTCCAAGCCTTCGCATGATTCAGCATGGTGTCGTCCGGCAGGATCAGCATGTCGATCGCAGTCAACGATGTCATGGCAGTCCGATCGGGGAGGGGACGGGACGGGTCGTTCGAGCCGGTCGCTCGAACGTCGGTGAGGGCGCGCTACCGCGGAGAACTCACGGGAACACCGTCTTCCAGTCATCCTTCACGCTCACCAGCGTCCAGCCGTTCTTATGGGCCGCCTCGACCGACTTCTCGGCCGCACTCGTGTACGCGAACTCCCGGTCGGCATCGTCATGCACGACGAGCATCCCGAATCGGGCGCACTCCAGCATCTCGATGTCCACGTCCGCGTTGCCGCCCGCGAAGGCCGGCATCCTCCCGGCGTAGGCGAAGATGTGCTCGGGCTTGCCTGGGCCCAGCGCAAGGCCACCCAGAACGTGGTCACTCCGCCTGATCACCCCGTCCTCGTACTTGTAGCTCGGGGCGGTCCCGATCACGTGCTCTCGAGGTATGCTCCACGCCGACTCGGCCATCACCCGCATGAAGTCGCGCCCGCCGCCCGAGCACACGAAGACACGGAAGTCGTTGGCGACCAGCAGGGCGAACAGCTCCAACATCGGCTGGTAGACGAGCTCGGGATACGGGACTCCGAAGCGCTCCGACTTCACCTCACGCAGGTAGGTGTGGACCTCCGCCTCGAACTCCTCGGGCGTCTTGCCCAACCATGTCCGGGCGAGGGCCTCCTCCAGCGCCCTGATCGCGTCGGGTTGCTGCTGGCCGACCGCCGCGAAGAAAGAGCGGTCGCCAGCCAGGATCGCGCGGTAAGGCTCCTGCTTGGACAGCGCCTCGTCGTGCTGCGCCGCCGACGCCAGGGCACGGAAGATGAAGTCGAGCTGGACCGGCAGAGGCTGCTCGATCCAGAGGGTGCCGTCGTTGTCGAAGACCGCGATCCGAGCCGCCGGCTCAATGAAATCGTCGCCGGGCGTCGTCGAGTTCGCCACGAACTGCTGGATGGCGCGCTTCGCTTCTCGGTCGTGCCAGCTCGCCAATGGTTCGGTCATGTGCTGTTCCTCGAGGGCTAGTGGCCAGCGTTTCTAGTCGCAGTGGGGCCAATCCGCGGCCACTCTCCGATATTGACGGTCACGTGCTCGTCTCTGCTGCCCAGCCCATCCGGTGAACGACACCGCGACGAGGGGCCGAGACCCACAACTGAGCTGTGTTTGGACACTGTAGGCACCCTCGCGGTGGGACATCACCCGCCGAGGATGAGCGCGACACACGACGAGAAACTGGCTCGGATCGCTGCACGGGCCACAACCCGTGTGATCGCGCGGCCAGGGAGGCGCTCAAGGCCCGCGGAGGACCGAGAAGATCAGTGGGCCCGACTTCGTCAGGAAAGGTTCGGCGACCCCGGAGCGTCACACCAACCTTGCTAGGCATCGCCACGCGAGGGACTCCGTCCGCTCGTGACGACTGAGGTTGGCCCCTGACACCGGACACGTCATCTGAGGTGGACCCGGTCCGCCAGGGAGGATGTCGTTCGTGCCTGCACCTCACCCGCCGGAGTTCCGGCGCCGTGCCGTGGATCTCGCTCGTGCCGGCGAGCAGACGGTCGCTGTGATCGCCAAGGACTTGGGAATTTCGGGATCTTGTTTACGGAACTGGATGGCGCAGGCCGACGCGGACGAGGGAGAAGACAGCGCCCGGTTGGCCAGCAACGAGCGCGCCGAGCTCGCTGAGCTGCGCAAGAAGTCCAAGCGCCTCGAGGTCGAGAACGAAATCCTCAAGCGCGCCGCGACGTACTTCGCTCGGGAGAACGTCCTCCCAAAGTAGTCTTCCCGCGGGTCCGTGAACTCGCCGACGACGGTTTCGACGTCGCGGTGGCCTGTCGGGTTCTTGGCGTCCGCCGCCAGGGCTACTACGAATTCGTCACCGGGGTGAAGTCGGCCCGGGCCCAGGAGAACGAGTTGCTGCTCAAGCACATCGAGAAGATTCACGAACAGTCCCGCGGCACCTAGTGCCGCGTGATTGAAGTTCGTTGCCCACCGGTGGCTCGGGCGACGAGTTCGTCGGCGGGCTTGGTCCAGACGAACGGGCGGCAGCGGGTGTTCCAGCCGTCGATGTAGGTGCGGATGGCCTCGGTGAGGTCGTCGACGCTGCGATAGCTACCGCGGCGGATGGCCTGGCGGGTGATGATCGAGAAGAAGACCTCGACGAGGTTGAGCCAGGACCCCGAGGTCGGGGTGAAGTGCAGCGTGACCCGTGGGTTGCGGGCCAGCCATGCCCGCACCGCCGGGTGCTTGTGGGTGGCGTAGTTGTCGACGACCAGGTGCAGCTTGCGCCGCGGGTAGGCCTTCGCGACCTGTTTAAGGAACTTGAGGAACTCCTGGTGGCGGTGCCGGTCGAAGCAGGCGTCGAGCACCCGGCCGGTGGCGACTTCGAGGGCGGCGAACAGCGTGGTCGTGCCGTGGCGGATGTAGTCGTGGGTGGCCTTCTCCGGCAGTCCGGGCCGCAGCGGCAGGATCGGCGCGGTCCGCTCGAGGGCCTGGACCTGGGACTTCTCGTCCACGCACAGGACCACGGCCTTGTCCGGCGGGTGCAGATAGAGTCCGACGACATCCCGGATCTTGGCTTCGAGCTCGGGATCAGTACTGAACTTGAAGGTCTCGACCCGCCACGGCTGCAGCCCCCAGCGCTGCCAGACCTTCGCGACGGTGAAGTTGCTGATCCCCAGCTCGACCGCGAGCAGCCGGCTCGACCAGTGCGTCACCCCCAGCCGCTCAGGAGGCTCCTCCAGGGTCCGGGCGACGATCTCGGTCTCATCGATCTCGCGGGGCCGACCGGACTTGGCCCGGTCGTCGAGCCCGTCCACACCCTCGTCGCGGTAGCGGCGCTTCCAGGAGATCACCGTCGGCTTGGAGACCCCGACCCGCCGGGCGATCTCCATCGTGCCGACCCCGTCGGCGGCCATCAGCACGATCCGCGCCCGCAGGGCGTGACCGGCTCGCACCGAGGGCGACCGCAGCCACGACTCCAGCACCTCGCGGTCACGCGGTGGGACCTCCACCGCTCCAGTCAACGCCACGCATCAAGATCCCACGCCACTCACCACACGGCAAGCAACATCCCTAACGAAGCACTAGGGGTGGCCCCGGGTGCACGCCGAGCTGACCCTCGGGCCAGGGCTGGCGGTCAACCACGAGCGGGTCGCCCGGCTCATGCGCGAGGCCGGCATCCAGGGCCTCTACCGGCGCCGACGTCACGGCTGCACCGTCCGCGACCCCGCCGCAGGGCCCCTACCCCGACCTCGTCGATCGCCAGTTCACCGTGGACGGCCCCGACCATGTCTGGCTCACCGACATCACCGAACATCCCACCGGTGAGGGCAAGCTCTACTGCGCCGCGGTCCTGGATGCCTACTCCAGAAGATGGCTACGCCTTGTAGTTCATCTGGCTTGGCCCGGTCTTGTCGTAGACGTTGAAGAACTCGTCGCTCATGATCGTGGCGACCCCGCCTTCTGGCGTCTCGATCAAGTCCTCCTCCAGGGTCGTCACCCGGAACTGCCAGTTGGCCGGCAGGTTCGTGAGGTAGCTCGCCCCGTTGGCGACGAAGTCGTCGTAGGTGAACTTCGGCTCGAGTCCCAGCTGGAATCCCTTCATGACCCAGGTGTTGCCGTCGGCGTCGTCCAAGAGCATGACCGTGGTGCCCTTGTTCCAGCCCACGCGGCTGTCGCGTGCGATGGTCATCGGCTCGTAGGCCGTGACGTCTGCGACGGCACCCACCTTCTTCATGTCGAGCTGGCCGACCCAAGGGGCCTTGATGCCGTTGAAGTCGCGCTCCGTGCCCCGGTACACCTCGGTCCAGTCAGGGGTCCAGGTCTTCGGTCCGTTCAACGATGCACCGAGCAGGCCGTAGTCCGCCGTGAGCTGGTCGAAGTCGATGCCTTCGACGAGGGCATGCGGGGCAGCATCCTTGGACGCTGGAATGCCCTCTTCACTGAACATGGGGTTGTAACAGGCTGCCACCACCTTTCCGGTCCCCGCCTCGCGTCCGGCGAGGAAGATCTCGATGTAGCGGGTCCCGTGCATGCCGTCGACGCGCCAGAACGCGGCGCCCTCACCGTCGTGTAGCACAGCAGGTTCATCCAACGCTTGGTTGTTCGTCATTCGTGGACCCCGTGTCTTCAGCGACTCCCTGACGAGGTCACTGTCAGCGGTCTGACGCAGCGGCGCACCACCCGACGAGGATGATGGCGAGTGGGAGCTGCTGAAGCCCCTTCTTATACGCATCTCCGGTAAGGCTGAGTCGCTCGGAGGCAGTCGGGGCAGACTGCAGCCACGAGTCCTGAGGTTCGCCCCCGGGGTCGGCGGAGTCGGGCAGCTGGAATTCTGGTCACGTGACCCTGAGGGAGGGCTCGTGGGCAGGCGTGGTTTCCGCGGGTGCTGCGACGCAAGGTCCTGTACTTGGTCGAGGCCGGGTCGACGGGTCGTCGACGTCGCGCAGGACCTCGGGATCAGCGCGGAGTCGATCTACACGTACCGACCACCAGCATGACGGCGGCGACCGTGATCCAGGCCGTCGCTCGTGGCTGCGCCGTGCCTCGCAGCCCGTGGAGGACCTGAACGACTCCCTGACCCGCCGGACGGCCGGCTCTTCCACGCCGCCACGACCGACGGCCGCATCCGCGAGTCGTGTACACCAAGACGTGGAAGCAGGCCCGCGAGATCGGGCTCAGCCCCGCGCAGGCGGCCTCCCCGCTCGCGGCCCGTCCGTACGACCTGCGCCACGCCGCGCTCTCGTCGTGGCTCAACGCGGCGTCCCGCCCACCGAGGTCGCCGAGCGCGCCGGCCACTCCGTGGCGGTCCTGCTGTCGACCTACGCCAAGTGCCTCGACGGCCAGCGCGATACCTACAACGCCGACGAACCGGTTCCGGCCACAACGCCTCACAGCGGCTTCACATCGGACACCCGACGTTTGCGCAGGTCAGCGCAGCTCTCAGCCGATGTGGCGCCCCTCGGCGTTCTCCCAGTAGGGCTTGCGGAGGTCCTTCTTGAGGATCTTCCCGGACGCGTTGCGCGGCAAGGCGTCGATGACGTCGACCGAGCGGGGCCGCTTGAAGCCGGCCATGCGCTCCTTGCACCACTCCAGCAGCGCGTCGCTGTCGATCGTCGAGCCCTCCTGGGGGACGACGACGGCCTTCACCGTCTCGCCCCACCGCTCGTCCGGAACGCCGATGACGGCGACGTCGGCGATGTCGGGGTGGCCGGAGAGGACGTTCTCGACCTCGATGGGGTACACGTTCTCCGCCCCGGTGACGATCATGTCCTTGATCCGGTCGGTGAGGAACAGGAAGCCCTCGTCGTCGAGGTAGCCCGCGTCGCCGGTGTGGAACCAGCCCTCCGAGAGCGCCTTCGCGGTCTCCTCCGGGCGCGCCCAGTAGCCCGGCGTCACCTGCGAGGAGCGGATCCAGACCTCGCCGACCTCGCCCGTGGGCAGGTCCTCGCCGGTGGCCGGGTCGACGGTCTTGAGCTCGACCCAGGGGTACGCCTTGCCCGCCGACCGCATGAGATGGGCGCGCGGGCCGTCGGGGTCGTGGTCCTCGGGGTCGAGCTGCGTGATCGCGCCGGTCGTCTCGGTCGAGCCGTAGACCTGGAAGAGCGGCGCCTTGAAGGTCGTCAGGACGCGGTTGAGCACCGCGCTCGTGATCGGTGAGGCCCCGTAGGCGATGGCCCGCAGCTTCGTCCAGTCGCGGTCGGCGGCGCCGGGCACCCCGACGAGGAACTGCAGCACCGCGGGCACGAGGAAGGCGTTGGTGACGCCCTCCTCGGCCATCGTCGCGAGCAGCTGGTCGGGGACGATGTCGGCGACGAGCACCACGCGCGCCCCGAACGACATGCACACCAAGGCGAAGCCCGAGCCACCGATGTGGAACAGCGGCATCGCGACCAGGCCGACCGACTCGGTGTCGAAGCCCCAGTGGTCGCCGACCGAGAGCAGCGCCGCGAACTGGGTGTGGGTCAGCACGACGCCCTTGGGCAGGCCGGTGGTGCCCGAGGTGTAGAGCTGCAGGACGCAGTCGTCGTCCTGCGCGTCGTCGGGCGGGTCGAGCACCTCGTCCGACGCGGTGAGCCACGCCTCGTAGTCGTCGTCGACGACGAGGACGCGGCGCACGGCGTCGATCGACCCCACCCGCTCGCGCAGGTCGGCGAAGTCGGGACCCAGCACCACGAGCGGGGCGGCGGAGTCCTCGATGATCGCGATCAGCTCGTCGTGAGTGAGCCGGTTGTTCAGCGGCGCGGTGCCGGCGCGCACGCGGGGCGCGCCGAAGAGCAGGTCGAAGAACTCGGGGCGGTTCTTGCCCAGCCACACCACGCGCGCGCCGGCGCCGAGCCCGTCGGCCGCCATCGCCCGCGCCGCCGACCCGGCGCGGCGGTCCAGCTCGGCGTAGGTCGTGTTCTGACCGTCGAACGTCAGCGCCACCAGGTCCGTGGCACTCGTGTGCTGGCGCACGACGTCGGTCAGGCGAAACGACACAGGGGACCTCCACGCGGAACCGGTCTGGGGAACGGGACAGAGGGGACGGCGGTGACGCCGACCACAGGCAGGCGCGACCGTAATTGGTCATACGGAAGTGCGGAAGAGTCAGGCTTGACTGTTACCGGCCGGTGCAGCCACGCTGAGGTCCACCAGCACGGACGCGGGCCCGCTGGACCCACAGGGGCGCCCGCACGTCCCCAGAGGAGGGGCCACCCGGTGGAGCGAACGATCTTCTCCGACGAGCACACCGACTTCCGGCAGATGGTCCGGGACTTCCTGGAGAAGGAGGCCGTCCCGCACCACCCGGAGTGGGAGAAGCAGGGCCACGTCAGCCGGGACATCTGGCTGGCCGCCGGGAAGACCGGCCTGCTCGCCATGGACATCCCCGAGGAGTACGGCGGCGGGGGCACACCCGACCTGCGCTTCCAGTGGATCGTCACCGAGGAGGTCGCCCGCGCGGGCACGAGCGGGCTCGGCTTCACGCTGCACAACGACGTCATCGCGCCGTACCTGAACGAGCTGACGAACGACGAGCAGAAGCAGCGCTGGCTGCCGCGCTTCTGCACCGGCGAGATGATCACTGCCATCGCGATGACCGAGCCCGGCACCGGCTCGGACCTGCAGGGCATCCAGACCCGCGCCGTCCGCGAGGGCGACGAGTGGGTCATCAACGGTCAGAAGACGTTCATCACCAACGGCATCATGAGCGACCTGGTGATCGTCGTCTGCAAGACCGACCCGGAGGCCGGCGCCCACGGCTTCAGCCTCATCGTCGTCGAGCGCGACACCCCCGGCTTCGAGCGTGGCCGCAACCTCGAGAAGATCGGCATGTCCGCCCAGGACACCGCGGAGCTGTCGTTCACCGACGTCCGCGTCCCCGCCGGGAACCTCCTCGGCGAGGAGGGCAAGGGCTTCATCTACCTGATGCAGAACCTGCCCCGCGAGCGCCTCTCGATCGCCGTCGGCTCCATCGCCGGGGCGGAGAAGGTGCTCGAGGAGACCATCAAGTACGTCAAGGAGCGCACCGCGTTCGGCAAGCCGCTCGCGAAGCTCCAGTCGGTCCGCTTCTCGACGGCCGAGATGGCGACCAAGCTCGCCGTCACCCGCACCTTCGTCGACCGCTGCATCACCGAGCTCGACGAGGGCAAGCTCGGGCCCGCGGACGCGTCGATGGCGAAGTACTGGGCCAGCGAGACGGCCAAGGAGGTCATCGACGGATGCCTCCAGCTGCACGGCGGCTACGGCTACATGAAGGAGTACCCGGTCGCGAAGGCGTACCTCGACACCCGCGTCCAGACGATCTACGGCGGCACCACGGAGATCATGAAGGAGATCATCGGGCGGGTGGTGCTCGGATGAGCGCCATGAAGATCGGCATGGGGATCGCCTACGCCCGGGGCGGCTTCCGCGAGACCGTCGAGAAGCTCGTCGAGCTCGAGGACGTCGGGCTCGATGCGGTGAGCGTCGCCGAGCTGTACAGCTTCGACGCGGTGAGCCAGCTCGGCTACATCGCGGCGCGCACGTCGCGGGTGCACATCGAGTCCGGCATCGTCCAGATCTACACGCGGACCCCGTCGCTGACGGCGATGACCGCGGCCGGCCTCGACTACGTCTCCGACGGGCGGTTCGTGCTCGGCATGGGCGCCTCGGGGCCGCAGGTCATCGAGGGATTCCACGGCGTGAAGTACGACGCGCCGGTCGGGCGGACGCGCGAGATCATCGAGATTTGCCGGCAGGTGTGGCGCCGCGAGAAGGTCGAGTACTCCGGCAAGCACTACACGGTGCCGTTGCCCCCGGAGCAGGGCACGGGGCTGGGCAAGCCGCTGAAGCTCATCAACCACCCGGTCCGGGCGCAGATCCCGGTGATGCTCGCGGCGATCGGGCCGAAGAACGTCGAGCTGGCCGCCGAGCTCGCGGAGGTCTGGGAACCCATCTGGTTCCACCCGGGCCGCGCGCAGGAGGTGTGGGGCTCGTCGTTGGAGGCCGGCAAGGCCCGTCGCGACCCGTCGCTGGGCGAGCTGCAGACCTCGGTCAACGTGCCTTTCGCCGTCGGGCCGGGCGCGGGGAAGCTGCGCGAGCACGTGCGTCCCCAGCTCGCGCTCTACGTGGGCGGGATGGGCGCGAAGGGCAAGAACTTCTACAACGACCTCGCCGCGCGCTACGGCTTCGCCGACGAGGCGGCCGAGATCCAGGATCTCTACCTCTCCGGCCGCAAGGAGGAGGCGGCCGAGAAGGTGCCCGAGGAGCTCGTGCACGCGGTGTCGCTGATCGGCAGCGAGGACGAGGTGGCCGAGCAGGTGCGCGAGTTCGCCACCGCCGGGGTCACCCAGCTCAACATCCAGCCGCTCGACCCGGACCACGAGACCGTGAAGTCGTCGCTGGAGACCCTGAAGTCCCTGCTGTAGGAGCCCTCAGGCGCCGGACCCGCCCTCGGGCAGCAGGAGCATGCGCGCGAGCTGCTTCCACTGCTCGAGGTGCGGGTCGGTCTGCGGGTCGCGCGGGTCGAACCCGTAGGTCAGGGCGACGCCGCGCATGGCGGTCAGCAGCGTCTCGCGCACGAGGGCCGCGCGCGGCGGGTCGGCGTAGTCCTCGAAGAACACGTCGACGGTCTGGCGGATCGCGGCGCCGAGGCGTCGTTCGGCGGGGAGCAGGGCCGCGGCCAGCGCCGGGTCGGTGCGCGCGGCGGTCCACAGCTCGACCGAGGCCCAGAAGTAGGCCTGCTGGTAGGTCCACCACATGACCTCGACGGCGCGGTCGAGGCGGGGACCCGGGTCGACGTCGGCGTCGGGCAGGTCCGCGCGGGCCAGGCCGTCGGCGGCGAACCGGCTGGTCGCGAGGTGCTGCGCCGCGGCGACGAGCAGGTTCTCCTTGGACGGGAAGTGGTGAAGCAGCCGCCCCCGGGAGACCCCGGCCCGGTTCTGGATGGTGAGCGTCGTGGTGCCCGCGTAGCCCGACTCGACGAGACAGGAGACGGCCGCGTCGAGGATGCGCGTGCGGCTGTCGGAGGTCCGCTGCTCGCGGGAGCGCCGCTCCGGCTCGGCGGTCGATCGGCTGCTCATCCTCTCGCCCCTCCCCGTCCCTGGTGCCGTCGGTGGACGACGATCGTGCATCCCCCGACGGGAACGGTCAAACCTGACTGTCCGAGCGGCCAGGCGGCATGCCGGGCCGCAGCACCGCCAGCAGGCCGTCGACGAGCAGGGCGCGGGTGCCGGCGCGGTCGAGCGTGCCGCGCACCAGCCACTCCCGGGAGGCCGAGCGCACAAGGCCGAAGAATGACCGCACGCGGGCCCGGTACGGGTCGTCGGGCGCGTCGGGGGCCAGGGCCGCGAGGACGCGGTCGGCGGCGATCTCGTCGGCCTCGGCCAGGATCGCGTCGACGTCGATGTCCCCGGCCGCCCCGGTGCCGACCGACAGCCACAGACCGCGGTGGCGCTCGACGGCGTCGAGGAACCAGTCGACGGCGGCGCCGGCCCGGACGTCGACCGTGCCCGGCGGCAGCTCCGCGACCGCGACCTCCGGGATCGTCGTCAGCCGGCGCACGACCTCGAGGTAGAGCGCGCGCTTCGTGCCGAAGTAGTGATTGATCAGGCCGCGCGCGACCCCGGCCTCGCCGGCCAGGTCGGTGGTCGACACCGCGGCGTAGGGCTGCTCGGTGAACAGCCGCAGCGCGCCGGCGACGATCTCCTCGCGCCGGGCGTCGGGGTCCAGACGCCGGCCGCGCAGGGGTGTGCTCATCGAGCGGGGTCGACGTGGGGGCTTTCCTGACGTTGAACGTCAGCGTGGCCCCCAGGCTGAGACACCCGCGCGCGGTCGGCCGGCGTCATCCCGAACAGCATCGCGAAGTCGTGCAGCGTCGCCGAGGCGACGGGCCGGTGCCCGGCGAGGAAGGCCAGCGGCCCGTCGGGGTCGAACGTCCATTTCGCGGACAGGAGCCCGAGGCCCGCGCGGCTGGAGACCGGGCTCTCGCAGCGTCGCCCGTCCAGGTCCTGGGCCAGCGTGAACCCGACGCGCGGGCGTCCCGGGAGGCGCCGGCCGTGGCGCAGGACCGCGGACGCGGCCGGGCGGTCCGCACCTTCGAGGGTCGTCTCCGGCGCGCCCTCGGCGACGCCGGTGAACCGCGCGAGGCCCTTCGGGATGCCCCACAGCTCCCGCCCGCCGTCGCGCGAGGCGGGGCTGTCGACCCAGATGGCGACAATGTGCGGGCGCACGCGGGCACCGACGCGTCCGGCCACCGCGACCAGGAGCTCCCGGTAGCTCATGGCGCCGCCCGGGGCATAGTCGACCCACGCCGCGCCGACCGGCGTCCGGCCGCCGAGCGCCAGCGGGCGCCAGCCGTCGGGCCAGGTGGCGGTCGGCAGGTCCTCGGTGGGCACGAGAAAGGTCGACAGGTCCATCCGGCCGACGAGCGTCCAGGGCTCGGGCGGGTAGGTGGTCACGACGGCGCTCCGATGCTCGGGAGGGGCAGATCGGTGGTGGTCCGCAGCGCGCCCGGGGCGTCGACAGGCACGGCGGGGTGGCGCGGGGCGACGGGCGCGACCCGGCGGTAGGGCTCACCGGGCGCGGGTCGCGGGTCGGGCTCGCCGCGGTTGGGCCAGAGCGAGAGGGCCCGCTCGGCGAGCGCGGTGATCGTCAGCGACGGGTTCACCCCGAGGTTCGCCGGCACCGTCGAGCCGTCGACGACGTGGACGCCGGGGTGGCCGTGCAGGCGGTGGTACGGGTCGACGACGCCCGTCGCCGGCGTCTCGGAGATCACCGCGCCGCCGAGGAAGTGCCCGGTCACCGGCACGTTGACCAGCGTCGAGCTCGCGCCGACGGGGAAGCCGCCGATGCGGCGGGCGACGCGCCGGGCGACGTCGTGGCCCGACGGGATCCACGCGGGGTTCGGCGTCCCGGCACCCGGACGGGAGGTGAGGCCCCGGAACAGGCGCCGCGGCCGCAGCGTCAGCGAGTTGTCGAGCGACTGCATCACCAGCAGCACGATCGACTGCTCCGCCCAGCGCCGCGGGCGGTGCAGGGCGCGCAGGGTCCGGCGCGAGCGCAGCGCCTCGCCCGCGATCCGGCGCCACGACGGGCCGCGCGCGCCGAGCGTGCGGTCGTCCGTCGCCGTCGTGCCGTCGACGAGCACCGCCGAGAGCAGCGCCAGCAGGTTCGAACCGCGCCCGTAACGCACCGGCTCGACGTGTGTGTGCGGGTCGGGGTGGATCGACGAGGTGATCGAGACCCCGCGCGTGAAGTCGACGTCGTCGCGCGGGGCGCGCGCGGCGAGGATGGCCTCGGAGTTGGTGCGGGAGAGCTCGCCGAGCCGTGGGGAGACCCGCGGCAGGTCGCCCCGGCGCAGCATCCGGTGCAGCAGGCGCTGGCTGCCCAGCGCCGACGCCGCGACGACGACCTGGTCGGCCCCCAGCGTGCGCCGCCCGCCGGGACGCCCGGTGTGCCGCACGTCCACCTCGTAGCCCGACGCACCGGACAGGTCGCCGTCCCGCGGGCGGATGCGCGACACCGTCGTCAGCGGGTGCACCCGCACCCCCGCCGCCTCGGCGAGGTGCAGGTAGTTCTTGACCAGCGTGTTCTTCGCGTCGTGCCGGCACCCGGTCATGCACTCGCCGCAGTGCAGGCACCCGTGGCGCGCGGGCCCCGCGCCGCCGAAGTACGGGTCGGGGACCTCCTCGCCAGGTTTCTCCCCCGCCCTCCCAGTGCCGAAGAAGACGCCGACGTCGGCGTGGCCGAAGGTGTGGCCGACGCCCATCTCCTCGGCGACGCCACGCATCACCTCGTCCGACGGCGAGACCCGCGGGTACGTGGTGGCGCCGAGCATCCGCGTGGCCTGGTCGTAGGGCAGGTCGAGCTCGTCGGCCCAGTCGGTGATGTCGCGCCACTGCGGGTCGTCGAAGAACGCCCGCCCGGGCCGGTAGAGCGTGTTGGCGTAGACCAGCGAGCCGCCGCCGACGCCGGCGCCCGAGAGCACGAGGACGTCGCGGAGGGGGTTCACCCGGAAGATGCCGAAGCAGCGGGCCCACGGGACCCACAGGTAGTCGCGGAACTGCCAGGAGGTCGCGGGGAAGTCGCCGTCGGCGAAGCGGCGCCCCGCCTCGAGCACCCCGACCCGGTACCCCTTCTCGGCCAGGCGCAGAGCGCTCACCGCGCCGCCGAAGCCCGAGCCGACCACCAGGACGTCGTAGTCGGGAGCCGCCATGTCCCCACCCTCGCGAGCCGTTGGCAGCCTGTCAACGAGACCCGGACAACGCTACCGGCCAGTAACAGGAGGTCGGCAGCACGTTGACACGAGAGCAAAACAGTCCATCATGACTGTTGAGAGCAGTCGGCTCACCACGCGCGCGAAGGGACACCCCACCCGTGACCGAGGCATTCATCTACGACGCGCTCCGCACCCCTCGCGGCCGGGGCAAGGCCAGTGGTTCGCTGCACGCGACCAAGCCCGTCTCGCTGGTCGTCGGACTCATCGACGAACTGCGCAAGCGGAACCCGGAGCTCGACCCCGACAAGCTCGAGGACGTCGTCCTCGGCTGCGTGTCGCCGATCGGCGACCAGGGCGGCGACATCGCCAAGACCGCGGCCATCGCCGCGGGCCTGCCCGACCACGTCGGCGGCGTCCAGCTCAATCGGTTCTGCGCCTCCGGGCTCGAGGCCGTCAACCAGGCCGGCCAGCGCGTGCGCTCCGGCTTCGAGGACCTGATCGTCGCCGGCGGCGTCGAGTCGATGTCCCGCGTGCCCATGGCCTCCGACGGCGGCGCCTGGGCGATGGACCCGGAGACGAACCTCAAGACGTCGTTCGTCCCCCAGGGCATCGGCGCGGACCTCATCGCCACCCTCGAGGGCTTCAGCCGCGAGGACGTCGACGCCTACGCGCTCGAGTCGCAGACTCGGGCGGCGAAGTCCTGGGCCGACGGCGCCTTCGACCGCTCGATCGTGCCGGTGGTCGACCGCAACGGCCTGATCGTGCTCGACCGCGACGAGCACATGCGCGAGACGACGATGGAGGGCCTCTCGGGTCTCAAGCCGTCGTTCGCCGGCATCGGCGACATGGGCGGCTTCGACGCCGTGGCGCTGCAGAAGTACCACTGGGTCGAGGCCATCAACCACGTGCACCACGGCGGCAACAGCTCCGGGATCGTCGACGGCGCCGCGCTGGTGCTGCTCGGGTCCGAGGAGGCCGGCAAGCAGAACGGCCTCACCCCGCGCGCCCGGATCGTCGGCACGGCCGTCTCCGGCGCCGACCCGACGATCATGCTCACCGGCCCGACGCCCGCGTGCGAGAAGGTGCTGGCCAAGGCCGGCATGACGGTCGACGACATCGACCTCCTCGAGATCAACGAGGCGTTCGCTGCCGTGCCGATGAAGCTCATGAAGGACCTGGGCTTCCCGCACGAGCGCACCAACGTGGCCGGCGGAGCCATCGCGCTGGGCCACCCGCTGGGCGCCACCGGCGCCATGCTCGTCGGCACGATGGTCGACGAGCTCGAGCGCCGCGACCTGCGCCGCGCCCTGGTGACGCTGTGCATCGGCGGCGGCATGGGCGTCGCGACGATCATCGAGCGCGTCTGAGCCACCCCGGAACATCACCGACCAGCGAACGAGGAGTCAGTAGCGCAGTGTCCGAGAACATGTTCCGGTGGGAGGCCGACGGGGACGGCATCGTCACGCTGACGATGGACGACCCGACCGCCTCGGCCAACACGATGAGCGCCACGTGGGGCGAGGACTTCGCCGCCACCCTCGACCGTCTCGAGGCCGAGAAGGACTCGATCACGGGCGTCGTCCTGACCTCCGCGAAGAAGACCTTCTTCGCCGGCGGCAACCTCGACGACCTCGTGAAGTACACGAAGGCCGACGCACAGAAGGTCTTCGACCAGTCGCAGTCGATCAAGGGACTGCTGCGGCGCCTGGAGACGCTGGGCAAGCCCGTGGTCTCCGCGATCAACGGCGCGGCGCTCGGCGGCGGTCTCGAGATCGCCCTGGCGACGCACCACCGCATCGCCCTCGACGCGAAGGGCTCGAAGATCGGGCTCCCCGAGGTCACGCTGGGCCTGCTGCCCGGCGGTGGCGGCGTCGTGCGCGTCGTGCGGCTGCTCGGCCTCGCCGACGGCCTCATGAACGTGCTGCTGCAGGGTCAGCAGCGCAACCCGAAGGCCGCACTCGAGGCCGGGCTGGTGCACGAGGTCGTCGACACCCCCGAGGAGATGATCTCCCGGGCGAAGCAGTGGGTGAAGGACAACCCCGAGGCGATCCAGCCCTGGGACCAGAAGAAGTACAAGATTCCCGGCGGCACGCCGTCGACGCCGTCGTTCGCGGCGAACCTGCCCGCGTTCCCGTCGAACCTGCGCAAGCAGCTCAAGAACGCCCCGATGCCGGCGCCGTACAGCATCATGTCCGCCGCGGTCGAGGGCTCGCAGGTCGACATCGACAACGCCGGCCGGATCGAGTCGCGCTACTTCGCCGAGCTCGCCTGCGGGCAGGTGTCGACGAACATGACGCGCGCCTTCTTCTTCGACCTGCAGGCCATCAACAAGGGCGCCTCGCGCCCCGACGGCTACGAGAAGCACAGCGCGCGTAAGGTCGTCGTGCTCGGCGCCGGGATGATGGGTGCGGGCATCGCGTACTCGTGCGCGATGTCGGGCCTCGAGGTCGTCCTCAAGGACGTCGCACAGGAGAACGCCGACAAGGGCAAGGCGTACTCGCAGAAGATCCTGGACAAGGCCGTCTCACGCGGCAAGCAGACCCAGGAGAAGGCCGACGAGGTGCTCGCGCGCATCACGCCGACCGCGGACGCCGCCGACGCCTCGGGCGCCGACCTCGTCATCGAGGCCGTGTTCGAGAGCCCTGACCTCAAGAAGCAGGTCTTCGCCGAGGTCATGCCGTACCTGGCGCCCGACGCGGTGCTGGGCTCGAACACCTCGACGCTGCCGATCACCGACCTCGCAACCGGCGTCGACCGGCCCGAGGACTTCATCGGCCTGCACTTCTTCTCGCCGGTCGACAAGATGCCGCTCCTGGAGATCATCCGCGGCGAGAAGACGAGCGACGCGACGCTGGCCAAGGCCGTCGACATCGCGCTGCAGATCAAGAAGACGCCGATCGTCGTCTCCGACAGCCGCGGGTTCTTCACCAGCCGCGTCATCGGCACGTTCATCAACGAGGCCGTGGCCATGCTCGGCGAGGGCGCTGCACCGTCGTCGATCGAGCAGGCCGGCTCGCAGGCCGGCTACCCGGCTCCGCCGCTGCAGCTGATGGACGAGCTGACCCTCACGCTGCCGCAGCACATCCGCCAGGAGACCCGCAAGGGCGTCGAGGCGGCCGGCGGCACCTGGGTGGCGCACCCCTCCGAGGCGATCATCGACCGGATGGTCGAGCTCGGCCGCAAGGGCCGCTCCTCGGGCGCCGGGTTCTACGAGTACGACGAGTCCGGCAAGCGCACGCGCCTCTGGCCGGGCCTGTCCGACGAGTTCGGCGCGGCCACGGGCGACCTGCCGTTCGAGGACATGCAGGAGCGCATGCTCTTCGCCGAGGCCCTCGAGACCGTGAAGTGCTTTGACGAGGGTGTCCTGCACACCATCGCCGACGCCAACATCGGCTCGATCATGGGCATCGGCTACCCGGCCTGGACCGGCGGCGTGGCGCAGTACATCGACGGCTACCCGGGCGGCCTGCCCGGCTTCGTCGAGCGCGCCCGCATCCTGGCCAAGGCCTACGGCGACCGCTTCGCGCCCCCGGCCTCGCTGGTCGAGAAGGCGGAGAAGGGCCAGTCCCTGCGCGGGGAGTGACCCGGCTCGCCTGAGCTGTCCTGAACCGAACGGCGCCTCCGCTGCTCCCGAGCAGCGGGGGCGCCGTTTCGTGTGTCGGAGTGCCTCGCTCCGTGCCCGAACGAGCGTTCCCGGTGAATCCCGTTACTCACAGAATGGGATCAAGTACACGAAGCGACGGAATTCGATCATTATCGGATTCTTCGCCCGATTGGCGCCTACGCCCCGAGCTTCACGCGGACCACACTCGTCACGTCGACGACGAAATGTTTCGTCAGGCGAACCGGGGGGCGTCGTGATCTATGATTTCGAGGGCCATTTCATCGAAGCCTGTGACTGCTTCGAATTGTGCCCGTGCTGGGTCGACGACCAGCCAGACGAAGGCCATTGCACGGGCCTCGTGGCGTGGGAGATCGAGAACGGCACGATCAACGGTGTCCCCGTAGCGGGACGACGTGTTGCTGCGGTGACAAGCCACGGGCCGGTTCGGCGCGATTCTCGCGCGACGACCGTCGTCTTCGTCGACGACGGCGCGGGCCCGCATGCGTACCTGGCACTGGAGAAAGCGTTTCGCGGTGACCTCGTCCAGGGCGGAGGCGATCCACTCGGCGCCCTGATGACCGTCACCGGCATGGTCCTAGATGTAGTGAGTGCGCGCGTCGCGATCGATACGGCTGCTGGCGACTGGTCCATCAAGATCGGTGACGAAGACTGCCCCCTCGTCTCTGCACAGGGGGGACCGCTCTCGTTCATCGGTCAGTCACAGGCCTTGACGATGGACAACACCGCCCTTCACCAGGAATTGCAGATCGTCGGTCCGGCCGCGCCGCAGCGGGGCAAGGAATTGCACATCGCGGTCCCCGCTCTCCGGGGCGGCGGCTACATCGAAGCCAGCGCTCGGTCTGGAATGCGCGGCGACTTCCACTACCGGTACTGATCGGTCGGCGGACGGAAGGACATGCCATGATCCTCCGTGCACCGTTTCGTCGCCTCGCCCGCATCGACGTACGCACTGTCACGATCATCTCGGTGCTCGCGGTCGCTCTTGCGGCCTGGGTCGGCGTCGTCGTCGGGCACACGTCTACCCAGCCCCACGACGGGCACCACACCGGCGTCGCGACGAGCACAGTGGCCATCGCGATCTCGGTCGCCGGTTGGACACTCATGGTCCTGGCGATGATGCTGCCTCCTGCGCTCCCCCTGGTCGGTCTGCTCGGCAGACTGTTGGCCGGCCAGGGCCGGGAGGCCGCGCGCCAGGCGGGCGCGCTCGTGTCCTTCGTCGGGGTGTGGGTCGCCGTCGGAACCGTCCTCGTCACGGGCGCTGCGGTGCTCCACCTCGCGCTCGGTGATCTCTCGACGGAAGCCCAGGGCCGACTCGCCGGCGTCGTCGTCGTTCTCGCCGGGGCCTACCAATTCACACCGATCAAGAACGCCTGCCTCACGGCGTGCCGCACACCGCGGTGGTTCGCCCTGCGTCTGTGGGGCCGTCATGGTCCGACTCGCGACGCGGCGGCGATCGCGGGCGCCTACGGCCTCTCGTGCGTCGGATGTTGCTGGGCCCTCATGGTGCTCTGCCTCGGCACCGGCGCTCTCGCGCTGCCGGTGATGGTGGTGCTCGCGGTCGTCATGGCCACAGAACGCCTCCTGCCCGGTGGGCGCGTCGTCGCCCGGGCGACCGGCGTCGCCCTCGTCCTCCTCGGCCTGGCGCTGGTCGCGAACCTGCTCCCGCCGGTCCTGGTCCACCCTCTCCTCGGCGTCTGACGCCGCGTTCGTCGGAGGCCTCCATGCCCGACCGCACCTATGACGTGACCGCACTCGAGTTCCCGATCGTCTACACGCTCGACGGCGACCACGACCGCAACGGCCTGCTCTACACCACGAGCAGCCTCGTCCCGCTCCTGCGCTGGGTCCGCGATGAGTGGCGGCGCGACGACGACTGGCTCCCGGAGGCCCATCGCCGGCGACAGCTGATCTCCATGCTGCTCGACGGGCTCGCCCGATACGAGGAGATGGAGCGTCTCCTACGGACCACGCTCGTCCAGCACGCCGACCTCCTTGTGCAACGCGGCGAGGTCGTCGCCGCGGACGCGACCGAGGAAGAGGGTCCCGATCTCGACGTCCCGCCGGCGCGGCGGGAGATCGAGCAGCACTACCACGCGACAGTCAACGAGATCGCCACGATTCTCGACGAACTGACCAGCGGCGAGATCGAGGAGGTCCATCGCGCCCCGGAGATCCGAGAGCGCTGGCGCTGTCAGTGGGAGGCAGCGCTCGACATCCTGACCAGCTCGATCACCGATCGACTCACCGCCATCGACGAGCAGTGGGACGCCGACCTACCTCGTCTCGTCCAGGAGACCGGCCACACCAGGCCCCAGCTCGAGCAGCTCACCTTCAACGACTTCATCCCGTCCCACGGCGCGAAAGCAGTCGCCTACAACCGAGTCAATCCGCTCCGTCCGCTCCCGGCGGCGCGGCCGCTCGTCCTCCGGGCTCGCGTGGGCGAGACGGTGGAGGTGACCGTCCGGAACGAGGTGCGGGATCGGCGTGTGGGCCTCCATCGCCAGGGCACTGGTCTCGTGGATGGAGTGCGCGCCACTGACGGCGCCCACGTCGTGACGAACCCCGACACCACGGTGGGCCGGGGCGACACGATCACCTACCGGTGGGTGACCAATTCCGAGGGGGTGTGGCCGCTCAACGACCTCGCCGACGTCCGTGGCACCGAGGACGGATCCAACGTGCACGGTCTGTTCGGCGCGCTGCTCGTGGAACCGGAACTCGCGCGCTGGGTCGATCCTGTGACCGGGGAAGACATCACCGACTCAGACCTCGGTTGCGCGCTCGACGTCGACATCCACCGGGTCGACGGCGAGGCCGCGACCGACGAGTACGTCGACCTCACCACCGACGGAGATCGCTTGCGGCCACATCGCGAGTTCACGATCTTCATTCACGACGAGCCCGAGATCCACAGCGCTCTGCACATCGGCGGCGGCGAGCACACGGTGATGCCGCTGTCTTACCGCGCCGAGCCGATGCCCAATCGGCTCCCGCACCGAATGCGGGAGTACGCCCGACGCACCGCACTGACGGGCACCGCCGCCATCCCCGGCACGCCGGCCTCGTCGAGCCCCCATGACTTACGCGCCGTCAAGCGGGAGATCGATCTCCACACGCTGGCCGAGGACTTCTGGATCGGCCGCACGCTCGGACGGCACGTGGGTCGAACGGGTCGCCGGCGAGGAGCAGCACCACAGCTCGTGGCTCTTCGGCGACCCGGTGACGCCTATCTTGCGGGCCTACCGCGGCGATCCGTGCCCGGGTCCGGCTCGTGCACGCCGGGGTCAAGGAGACCCACGTCTTCCACCTGCATGTCCACCAGTGGCATGCGATCCCGCACCGACGCGGCCGTCCCCAGCACGTGGCGACCGGGCGGGGAGCGCGGTTCACAACTGCTCGACTCGATCACCATCGGCCCCCAGGCCGGCCTCACCATCGACCCGCTCTACGGGTCCGGCAGCCGCCAGCGCTCGTTCGGCGACATCATCTGGCACTGCCACCTCTATCCCCACTTCCACCACGGAATGTGGGGTCTCTGGCGCAGCCTCGATCGCGTCATCAGCAGCTCGACCCTGCTCCCGGACGGCACCCCGTGTCCCGCGCTGGTGCCCCTGCCCGGACGCGGGCCTGATGACGCCCCGCAGTACGGCCACCCCGCGTTCCCGCTTCCGGCCTCCGGACGCACCGGCTTCCCGTGGTTCGTCGACGCCGCCGTACCGCAGAAGGCACCACCGCCGCCGGCGGCCGCACCGGCTCAGGTGGGTGGCCGACGTGCGGCTGCTGGACCTCCCGGACGCCTCTCCGTCCGAGGCGGCGGCCTTTGCGCCGGGAGCCTCGCAGCGTCCGGGGGCACCCTTCGTCGCCCTCGACACGGAGGCACGCGCCTGGAATGCCACGGCTGCTGTGCCGGCCGCGAACCGTGTCGTCTCCTATGACGTCGCCGTTCGCGAGGAGCGGCTGGACTACAACCGAATCGGCTGGCACGACCACCACGGCCATCTATACGAACTCGCGCGGCGTCAGTACCGTCGTGAATGGCCGTCGGACCGTCCGCCAGCTCCCGGCCGACCACGACCCGCGCGAGCCATTCTTCGTCCGCGCTAACCACGGTGACGTGGTCGAGCTCCGGCTGCACAACGAGCTGGGCACGATCCGCGCCGACCATTTCGACCTGACCCAGCTCCCCGTCGAGTGCGGCCTACACGTGCACCTCGTGAAGTTCGACGTACTCGCCGCCGACGGCTCCTCCACCGGCTGGAACTACCTGTCGGGGGCGAGCTGCCGGGAGGCCGTGCCGGGCGTCGGTGATGTCCCGCTGCCGGCGAACGTCAGCCTCCACCGGTGGGTGGTCGACGAGGAGTTCGGCCCGTGCTTCTTCCATGACCACCTGCTCGCGAACTACCGGCAGAAGCGAGGTCTGTTCGCCGCGCTCATCGCCGAGCCCCCGGGCGCTTCGTGGGTGACCGGTCCGCCGCTCGTGCGCCCCTTGTCCCGGACCGGCAACCCGTACGACGAGGCCGACGAGTTCGACGAGGCGGCCCTCGGAGCGACGCCTCGAGGCAGCGCTTGGACCGGAGCGAGCGCTCTGGTGACACCGCTCCCCGAGAGCGCAATCGGTTCCTTCCGCGAGGCATGTCTGGGCGTCGGCGACTTCGTCCCGCTCTATGACCGCGAGGAGCGTCCGCTCAACCCGCCCGGCGATCTCGGTGGCGACGACGACCCCGGCACGATGGCCGTCAACTACCGCTGCGCGCCTCTCACTGCCCGCGGCCCGAATCCTTCCGACTGGTTCGCCACGGACGCGGGACGTCGGGGACGCGAGGAGTTTCCCGATCCTGGCGAGGCCGACGAACTGGAGCGGTCCTCCTGGCTGCGCGACCCCGAGACTCCGATCGTCCCGACCTACCCAGGCGAGCGCTTGCGGATCCGCCTGCTTCAGGGTTCGCACGAGGAGCAGCACAGCTTCGTCACCCACGGGCTGCGGTGGCGGAGGGACTGGCAACGGACGACCTCGACGCTGGTCAACCAGCAGACGCTCGGAATCTCCGAGGCCTTCACCTTGGACGTCAACGGGGACGGCTCCTCCCCGTACGACGTCGCCGACCATCTCTGGCGCTTCAGCGCTATGGACGACCTCTGGCTCGGCTGCTGGGGTCTCGTCCGCGTGCTCCTTCCCGGATCGCGCCTCGACCCGCTGCCCGGCGCAGTCCTGCCCGAGCCGCTCCGACGGCCTCGCACACCGGACCGGCCCTACACGGTCCGTGCCCGGCGCATCGAGCACGAGTACGACGGCCGCCGGCTCACCGACCCCTTCGGTCTGGTCTACGAGGTCGTCGAGGAGACCGACTCGCCGTATGCGGACCCGGAGGTCCGCCAGGGTGCGACGGGGTCCGCGGAGCCGATGCAGGAGCCGTGGGTAGGCGGGGATTGGAAGATCGGCCCGGTATCTGCCGAGACCGGGCCAGAGCCGCTGGTTGTGCGCTGCCGACCGGGCGAGTGGATCCGGGTCTGCCTGATCAACGAGGTGAGGCTGCCCCGCGACGGGTTCGAGGCGCGCGACGGGTGGACAGGACGCTACGAGGACCCGCTGCTTCCCCGCTTCGGGCCGGAACCGCACCCGCCGGCGCTGCCCCTCGACGAGGAGCGGCGCACGGTCAGTCCGCGCGTCTCCCTGCACCCCGCGCTGCTCCGATACGACGTGATCGCCGACGACGGGGCCCACGTCGGGCGCAACCGCGACTCCACGGTGCGGCCACTGCCGCTGGAGGAGGACCACGGGCACGGCCCCGGCGACGACGCGGTGGCCGAGGACCACGACCACGGCCACGACCGGCAGAACTGGCGATGCTACTGGTGGTACGCCGATCCCGAGTTGGGCAAGGACATCGGCCAGGTCTGCTACCTGCACGACATGGGCGACATCCGCAACCACCGGCACCACGGGCTGGTGGGCGCGATCGTCGTCGAGCCTGACGGTTGGGAGCCCGACGATTGGGTCGGGACGCAGACGATCGTGCGGCATCCCGACGGGTGGACGGCGAATGAGCAGGTGCTGTTCTGGCAAGACGGTCTTCGGCACTACGCCTACGGCGACCTGACCTCGCCGGTCGCGGACGTCGAACCCGGCGACGACCCCGAGGACGCCGGGCAGAAGGGCATCAACTACCGGTGCCGTCCAGTGCACCCTCGGACACAGTTGCGCGAGATGCCGCCGACGCCGACGTGGGAGGCGCGGCAGGGCGAGACGCTGTGGCTCCGGCTCGTCGGTGCATGCGACAAGCCGCGGAACCACACGTTCACCGTCCACGGTCAGCAGTGGGCGATGGGGCCGTGGCTCGGCGCCGGCTCGCCGGAGGTCGGCGGACTGTCGGGCCTGACCGCGGACGTCGTGCACGACATCGCAATGACGGCCGAGCACGTGGGCGACCACGCCTACCGAAGCGGCGCGTTCCGCTGGGCGGTGACTCAGGGGATGTGGGGGATCCTTCGGGTCTCCGCGGTCGAAGGAGACGCTCGGCGAACCGCAGCGATCGGACGAGTCAACGTTCGTTCGACGGCGCCTCTCCCCGAAGAAGCCGCACCACGTTTCCGAACGCTCGTCGACGCCCTGCAGGAACACGAGGGCGTCACGGAACTGCGGACTAACCCCGATCGAGACTCACGTCTCTGGCACCTCGTGTGGGGTGACGCCAGGAGCCCGAACGATTCTACGATTTCACTCGAGATCAGTACGGCCGATCTCCCGAGCATGAGGAACGCCTCGGTGGCACTCGCTCTCGAGAAGGAGGACCGCCGACTCGCCCTCTGCCCCACGTCGACGATGAGCGCCACTGAAGCGCTGTTGGCGCTCCAGACCTTTATGCGCGACGCACATGCCCAGTGGGCCGACGAGCCGCAAGAAGCAACTGAGACAATCGATATCGACTACACGAGCTCGCTGCAGCCACTACAGGAATGGCTCGAGAACAACGTCGCCTCCGAGATATCCTTTGTCATAACCCAGCCAAATCCGGGCGTGGACATCCGTCACCTTTTCAGAGATGTGCGCGCCGCCATGAGCGAGACCAATTCACGGGAGGCAGTCCTCGAACTGCACGGGTCGGACGTGAGTCTCGATCCGTTGCTCGCCAACGGGGACAGTGACGACCAAGCCCTTCGAGGAGAGCTTGCGTCCGGAGCTGTCCACGTCATAGCACGTGATCGAACGCGGCCGGACAGCCAAACCGCCACCTACGATTCGCGGCGGTCGCCCGACCACATCCTCATGCCGACGGGACCCCTCACAGTCGATGAGATACTGGCGCACCTCTCTCGAATTCTGGCGGACGTCCGCGATTCTGCGCCCGCCTGATGACCGAGAACGCGCGACCTGGCGACGCCTCCGCGTCTGCTTTCTTCAGTGCGGCAGTTGCGCGTCCCTCGCTGCTATGGATCGGAGAATGGGGCGCACTCGTGCTTGGCGGTACTGGAGGGACGCTCACTGCGATCTCCGCCTCGGAGCGAGTCAAGGACGTCGCTGCGATATCGGGAACTGTGATCAGCATCATCGTCGGTGCCGCACTGGCAGCGATGTCCGTCCAGGCCGCTGTGGCTGGCGACGAACTACTTGGACGACTGAAATCCCCCCAGTACGTTCTCCAGCTGTTTCTACCGTTTCTCACGACGACGCTGGTCGGCCTCCTTGCCGTGAGCGGCATGGTGGCCTGGACAGCGCTTGACCCCACCTCGGCCCCGATCGCGCGAGTGGTCACCGGCGCCTTCGCCGGAGCCATGGGTGCGTGGACCGTGGCCAGCTTGATTCCTGCCCTGGGAACGGTCGTACAACTACTGGAGATACGCGCCGAACTCGCGGCCAAACCCGGTGATCCGAAGGCTTGAACCGAGAAGCGCACCCATACCGTCAGCCCTGACTGTCTCGTAGGCTCACCCCCGCCACGACCGCGGCGAGAGGAGATCGGGCCCCATGGGTGTGCTGGACGGCGTCAAGGTCATCGAGGTGGCCGGGATCGGCCCCGGGCCGTTCGCGGCGATGATGCTCGCCGACATGGGCGCCGACGTCCTGCGCGTCGACCGGCCAGCGGGGGGCCGAGGGCTCTCGATCGGCAACGCGAGCAAGGACGTGCTGGCGCGCGGGCGACGCTCGGTGGCGCTGGACCTCAAGTCGCCCGAGGGCCTGGAGGTCCTGCTCGACCTCGTCGAGGGCGCGGATGTGCTGCTCGAGGGCTACCGACCGGGCGTCGCCGAGCGTCTCGGCTTCGGCCCGGACGAGTGCCACGCCCGCAACGAGCGCCTCGTCTATGGCCGGATGACCGGCTGGGGACAGGACGGTCCGAACGCCGCGCGGGCGGGGCACGACCTGACCTACCTGTCGACGGCCGGCGTCGTCGCGCACATGGAGGGGCCCGGCGGCGCGCCGGCGATCCCGATCAACCTCGTCGGCGACTTCGGCGGCGGCGGGATGCTGCTCGTCGTCGGCGTGCTCGGGGCGCTGGTGGAGCGCGCGACGTCGGGGCGCGGGCAGGTCGTCGACGCCGCGATCGTCGACGGCGCGGCCCTGCAGATGGCGATGCTCTACGGCATGCGGGCGGGCGGGATGTGGCCCAACCCGCGGGGCCAGAACCTCCTCGACGGCGGCGCGCCGTTCTACGAGCACTACCGCTGCAGCGACGGCGGCTGGGTCGCGGTCGGGGCCATCGAGCCGCAGTTCTACGCCGAGCTGATGACGCACCTCGGGCTCGAGGGCGAGGACATCGCGAGCAACCAGTGGGACATGGCCCGCTGGCCGGAGTTCCACGGGCGGCTCGCGGAGGTGTTCGCCACCCGCACCCGCGACGAGTGGGCCGCCGACCTCGAGCCGACCGACGCCGTCGTCGCCGCCGTGCTCGACATCGACGAGGCGCAGGAGCACCCCCACAACCAGGCCCGCGGGCTGTTCATCGACGCGTTCGGCGTCCGCCAGCCCGCGCCCGCGCCGCGCTTCGACCGCACGCCCAGCGCCAATCCGTCCGCGCCGGCGGTACCGGGGCAGCACTCCGCCGAGGCGCTGGCCGACTGGGGCATCGCTCCGGACCGCGTCGCGAAACTGCAGGAGGCCGGAGTCGTCCACCAGGCCTAGGGTTTGACCTTCGGCCGTGTGCGCGCGCTTCCGCGCTCCGACACGGGTGAGCGCGGAGCGCAGAGGAGGGGCCCGTGATCCTGACCCCGGCCGGGGCCTGGCGTGCCGTCGGCAACGTCCGCGCCCGCGTGCTCGAGGGGCCGCTCGCGGACCTGCGTCGCATGCCCCGCTCGGCGTTCGACACCGGTCCGGGCGACCCGGGCGCCGGCGGCGTGGGCCGGGCGCTCGGCCTCGCGCGCTCCGGATCGGTGAGCACCTACCGCTACGCCGTGCACCCCACCGCGCGGCTGCGGGGCTCGCCGGTCCTGCTGGTCTCCCCGCTCGGCGCGTGCGGCGTCGCCTTCGACCTGCGGCGCGGCAACAGCCTCGTCGAGCACCTCGTCGGCGAGGGCCGTTCGGTGCACCAGGTCGACGACGAGGACCTCGTCGGGTTCGGCGGCGCGATCGCCCCCGGCCCGGCGGACCTCGAGCGGTGGGTCGACGAGATCCTCCCGCACGTCGTGCGCACGGTCAGCCGTCACCACGACGGCGCCCCGGTGCACCTGGTCGGCTGGTCGATCGGCGGCCTGCACGGGGTGCTCAGCGCCGCCGGGCACCCCGACCTCCCGCTGGCCTCGGTCACGGCGATCGCGACACCGTTCGCGCTGGACGAGGTGCCGCCGGTGGTCCGGGCGCAGCCGCTGGCGGTGGCCGCCGGCGGGCCGGTCCTGGCGACGCTGCAGACGCTCCTCGCGATCATGCCGCTGCCCCGGCTGATCAGCGCCCTCGGCCTCGGCTCGCTCGACGAGCTCCTGACCGCCCCGCTGACGATGATCGCGCGTCTCGACGACCGCGACTTCCTCGCGCAGCTCGAGGCGGTCGACGACCTGCGGGCGATCATCGGCGAGCAGGCCCGTTACGTCGGCAGCTACTTCCGCGCGATGGTCGACCCGGCCGACCTCGCGCTCGGCCGCGTCCCCGTCGGACACCGGGTGATCGACCTCGCGGACCTGCAGCGGCCCACGCTGCTCGTCGCCGGGGAGAACGACCGCGTCGTCCCGCCCCGCGCCGTCCGCGCCGGCGCGCGTCGTCTGACCGGCGCGCCGACGCGTCTCACGACCGCCCCCGGCGGCCACCTCGGCGTCCTCGCCGGGCGGGCCGCCAAGCACACGACGTGGGCCCGGCTGTGCGCGTTCCTGGATCACCACGACGCCCCGGCCGTCGTCGAGGGCGGCAGCCCCGGGAGCCGGCGCGTGCTGCGCCCCGCCCGGTCCGCGCCGCGGCGTGCCGTGGAGCCCGTCCGACCGTCGGTGTCCGAGCTCCCACCGCCGGTGGACGAGGCCGGCGATACGGCCGACGACCAGGACCACGACGACGCACCCGCGGCGAAGCCGGCGGCGGCGCGACCGACGAGGAAGTCGTCGCGGCTGCCCGCTCCGAAGCGGGCGTCGCGCTCCCCCCGGCGGCGCTAGAGAAGGCCTGCTGGCGTGGGCGTCGTCTACTGTGACGACGTGGTCTCGTTGCGTGATGCCCGGCGCGACCGGGGGTGGTCGCAGACGACGGCCGTCGCCCGGCTCCGGGAGCTCGCGGAGCAGGGCGAGGTCGACGTGGCCAGCGCCGCCAGCCTCAAGACGCAGCTCTCGCGCTGGGAGAACGGCACCATCCCGGACGAGCCCTACCGGACGCTGCTCGCGGAGCTCTACGAGCGCGAGCTCGGCGAGCTGGGCATCGACGTGACGCCCCACTGGGAGCGCACCCACGAGATCCCCGACCTGCTCACCGAGATCCGCGACGAGCTGCGCGCCCTGAACGAGCTGCTGCGCGGGCGCCGCGACGAGCCGACGCCGCGCTAGGAGACCGCTGAAGAAGTGGGGTTGGGGGCGGGGCGCCTCGCGGCAGTCGAGCTGCAGTGAGGTCAGCACCCGTGGGTGCGACAAGAGGTCGCCCCGCCCAGCGTCGGTGGTGGCCCGGGTCTGTGGTCGTGTCGAGGGTGCGGACGTTGGCCGGGGTCAGGCCGCGGCGATGGCCCAGCGGCCGTGGTCGAGGTGCAGGCCCAGAACCAGGAGGCGGCGCAGGTTGAGCGCGGCGACGCGGGTGTGGAGCCAGGCGTTGTTCTTGGTGACGCCGCGGTGGGGGACGCGGCGGTTGCCGCGGGTGAGCCAGGCGATGGAGCGCTCCACCATGGGCCGGTGGCGGCGGTAGGTCGCGAGGTGCTCGGCGCTGGAGGCGCGCTCGCGGTGGGCGCGCTGCAGGGCGTGGTGGGGCCCGAGCCGGAGAGTGCGCCCGTCGGTGGCTGTGGTGCAGCGTTCGCGCAGCGGGCAGTCCCGGCAGCGCGCCCCGAAGATCACCGACCCGGCGGCGGTGATGGGCCGGGTGATCCCGTTCGGGCAGGTCACGGTGCCGCTGGTGTCGTTGATCGTGAAGTCGTCGAGGGTGAACCCGCCGGGAACGGTGGGACGCAGCGGCCACGGCTTGATCACCGCGCGGTGCCCGGCGGCGTCGAGCGCGGCCAGGGCGTCGCCGGTGCCGTAGGCCGAGTCGGCCAGCACCTCGACCGGCTCGCCGGCCAACTCGCCGGCCACCGGCTCACCAGCAACCGGGCCGGCGACCAGGGTGGTGTCGCCGCGGAGCAGGGCGACCCCGACGGTGGCGTCGCTGTTGTCCGGGCCGCAGGCCTTGGTCAGCCCGGTGTTGGTGATCAGCCCGGTGTCGGGCTCGACCACCACGTGGGCCTTGAACCCGTCCTGGCGACGCTCCCGGGACTTGTGGGCGTGGCGGGCGTCGGGATCGACGGTGGAGATCATGCGATCGGGGGCGACCTGGCGGGCGATGCGCCACCGCCCGTCGGTGCCATCCGAGCCCTCGGCGGGTTCGACGTCCTGGCCGGCGACCAGCGCCAACAACGCCACCGCCTCCGCGGCTCGGGCGTCGAGCCCGGCGCCGTGGGGGTGGCGTTCCTCGATGCCGGCCAGCACCGCCAGCGCGTCGTTGACCAGTGCCGAGACCAGCTCGTCGCGGGCGGCGGGGTCGTCCCAGGCGATCTCGGGCTTACCCGGCCGGGAGTAGTCATGCCCACTCGTGGCGGCGGCAGTGATGATCTCGCCGGCGCCACCGACGTCGCGGGCGACCCGGCGGATCGCGGCGATCAGCTGGGTCACGGTGTCCTGGCGGGCGACCGCGTCATCGAGGATCGTCGAGTCCAACGCCCGGCGGGTCTTCCCGGACACCGCCCCGGTCTCGGAAATGACCGCGGCCACCACCTCGAACACGCGCTCCGGGCGGTCAGAGGCGGCCAGCCGCCGGCGCCAGTAGGTCAACGTCGACGGGTCGAAGCCGGTGTCGGTGATCGCCAACCCGCACGCGGCCTTCCACCGCAGGTCGAACGTGAGCGCCTCGACCGCCTCCCGGTCCGACAGCCCGTGCAGGGCCTGCAGGACCAGCACCGTGGCCACCACCTCCGGCGGCACACTCGGGCGGCCCCGACGGGTGGGAAACAGATCGGTGAACAGCACCGGCGGGAACAGCCGGTCCCGGTGGGCGGCCAGGAACGCGAACACGCTGCCCGGCTTCAGCAGATGCCCGGCGACCGACTCCACGTCCAGTAACTCACGCTGATCATCAGAGCGACCCTGCACCCACTGAGGATCCCAGCCCGGGTCCCGGACACCCGCACCGACATACCCCTTTGTTCAGCGGTCTCCTAGGGACGGCTCAGACCTCCGGCGAGCGGCCGCCGAGCTGCAGGCGCGGCGCGTCCGGCGAGTCGGAGGTGCGCGCAAGCACGACCCCCAGCGCCGCCACCGAGACCGTGCCGACGGCGGCGACCGCCTCGGCCGTCAGATCGAGGACGTCGGCCAGAGGGCGCAGCGGCGCCAGCAAAATGTTCACGTATCCCCTAGGGCGTGCGGACGGTCGAGGACCCGAGGGGATCGACACGACGGTCCGCAGCGGCTCTGCCGGGGACTCCTCGGGACCACCCTCGCGAGTTCGTGGTCCCATCGTGCCAGTCGTTCGGGAGGGCGGAACCCGCTGTCGCGGCAATTCACACGTCGGTCACAGCGAACTACGTCGATCGGTCGGTCTGATGCGCCGATCGGACCTGAACTTCCGTCTATTGGGAGTGTCGATCTCCGCACGGGCCGTGCCGACGACTCCGGCCTACGGTGACGGGGTGCGCCTTCGCCAGCTCGGTACGAGCGACCTGCGGGTCTCGGAGATCTCCCTCGGTTCGTGGCTGACCTACTCCGGCGGTGTCGAGGCGGACGCCACCGCCGCGTGCACCCGCGCCGCGTTCGACGCCGGCATCACGTTCTTCGACACCGCCAACGTCTACGGGCGCGGCGCCGCCGAGGAGGCCTGGGGCGCGATCCTCGCCGACTACCGGCGCGAGGACTACGTGCTCGCCACCAAGGTCTACTTCCCGATGTCGGACACCGATCGCGGGCTGTCCCCCGCCCAGGTCGCGAAGCAGATCGACGCCTCGCTGGCGCGTCTGCGCACCGACCACGTCGACCTCTACCAGTGCCACCGCTTCGACGCGCGGACGCCGATCGAGGACACGATGGAGGCGCTGGCGGAGGTCGTCCGCGCCGGCAAGGCCCGCTACCTGGGCTTCAGCGAGTGGACCCCGGACCAGATCCGCGCGGGCCTCGAGGCGTGCCCGGACGACGTGACCCTCGTGTCCTCGCAGCCCCAGTACTCGATGCTCTGGCGCGCGCCGGAGGCCGAGGTGTTCGGGGTGACCGCGGAGCACGGCATCTCCAACATCGTCTGGTCGCCGATCGCGGAGGGCGTGCTCACCGGCAAGTACCGCCCGGGCGAGCCGGTGCCCGTCGACTCGCGGGCCGCCAGCGACGAGATGAACGGCTTCATCAAGCAGAAGCTCACCGACCGGACGCTCGAGGCCGTGCAGCGCCTCGTGCCGATCGCCGAGGGCGCCGGGCTCTCGATGCCGGAGATGGCGCTGGCCTGGGTCCTGCGCCGGCCCGAGCTGGCGTCGGCGATCGTCGGGGCGTCGCGTCCCGAGCAGGTCCACGCCAACGCCGCCGCGGCCGGCATCGAGCTCAGCGCCGACACCCTGACCGCGATCGACGACGCTCTCGGCGACGTCCCCGTCACCGGCCAGCGGCTCGCCCCCGGCGCCTCGGCGGAGATCACGAGGCGCTGACGCGCACGTGAGGGATTCGGGTCGCCCTGGCGACCCAAATCGCTCACGTGGGGCGAAGCCCCCTCACCGCGGCAGGCGTCGCCAGGCCCACCGGGGCAGCAGCCGCAGGGCGGTGAAGAGCACCTGAAGGGAGCCCGGCACCCAGACGACGTCGCGGCCGGTGGTCAAGGCGTCGGCGGTCGCGTCGGCCACCTGGCCGGGGGTGGAGGACAGCGGCGCGGGGTCGATCCCGCTGTCGGCCGTCATGCGCCCGATCACGAACCCGGGGCGCACGAGCGTGAGGTGCACCCCGCTGCCGTGCAGGGCGTCCGCGAGGCCCGAGGCGAAGCCGTCGAGCCCGGCCTTCGCCGAGCCGTAGACGTAGTTGGCGCGCCGCACCCGCACGCCGGCCACCGACGAGAACACGACGATCTCCCCGCGGCCCCGGGCCCGCAGGCGCGCGGCGACCTCGGTGAGCACCGCGACCTGCGCGGTGTAGTCGGTGTGCACGACGGCCGCGGCGTGCGCGGCGTCCCGCTCGGCCCGGGCCTGGTCACCCAGGACGCCGAACGCCAGCACCACGGTGTCGGGCACCCCGTGCTCCGCCTCGACCGCGTCGAGCACGGCGGCCTGCGCGCCGAGGTCGTCGGCGTCGAACTCCACGGTCGCGACCTCGGCGCCGGCGCTGCGGACCGCCGCGGTCTCGGCGGCCAGGTCGTCCGCGCGCCGCGCGGCGAGCACGACGGTCCCGGCGCGACCGGAGGCGGCGAGGCGGCAGGCGAGCGCCACCCCGATCTCGCTGCGGCCACCGAGGACGAGCACGACCGGCGCGGGTGACTCAGCGGTCCGATCAGCCATCGCGGCAGCGTAGGCAGCGCACCCTCGCCCTGCGGCGCCCGGCCCCGTAGCGTCCGCGAGGACGAGGGAGGGCGGCCGCGGTGAGGATGTTGCACGCGATGGTCCCGCCACACGCTCTCGACGACGTGCGGCGCGCCCTCGAGCGTCACGCCGTACTCGGGATGACCATCTCGGAGGTGCGCGGCCCCAACTCGGGCGGCCGGCGCGCGATCCACCGGGGACAGGTCGTCGTCGACGAGTTCGCGCCCTGCCTGCGCATCGAGACGATCCTGCACGACGAGATCGTCGAGCGGGTGCTCGGCGAGGTCGCGGGCGCGGTGCACCCGGACGGCCGTCTGTGGGTCGTCCCGGTGGATCTCGTCACCCGCGTCCGCACCGGTGAACGCGGCGCCGACGCGGTGTAGCTCAGGTGTAGCGCGCTGTGACCCAGCGTGCCCAACGGACACGACCGTCCGCCGCATCGGCCGGTCCACTGGGCGGTATCGGGTGTCGTCGGCATGCGCCCAGCGGCCAGGATCGGCGCAGCGGATGGACGCCGCCACGGAGCGGGGTGGTGTGAGGGTGACTGTGTCGGAGATTCGCGGGCGACATCGCCGCGACGTCGCGTCCCTCGAGCACGCGGCTCTCTTCTACGAGGGCGACGAGCAGTTCGTCCAGGGCGTGGTCGGTCACGTCCGTGCCGGCCTCGAGACTGACGACGCGGTGGTCGTGGCGCTGCCCGACGCTCACCTGTCCCTCGTCCACGACGCGCTGGGCGACGACTCGCAGGCCGTGGTCCTCCAGGACGTGCGGCGCCTGGGCCTCAACCCGGCGCGTCTGGTCCCCGCGCTGCAGAAGTTCGTCGAGGACCGTCCGGGGCGCCGCGTCCGCGCGGTCGGCGAGGCGCTGTGGCCAGACCGTCCCGCCGACGAGCGCGCCGCGTACCTGCAGCACGACGCGCTGACCAACCTCGCGTTCGCCGACCTCCCGGTGTCCGTGCTCTGCCCGTACGACACGCGGCTCCTCGACGCGGACGGCCTCACCGACGTCCGCGCCGCGCACCCGCTCGTCGTCGAGGACGGGACGGCCGTGGCCAACGCGGGCTTCGGCGACCCTCTGGTGCTCGCCGAGGCCGTCCTCGGCGTGCTTCCCGACGGGCCCGAGGAGAGCGAGACCCTGGTGTTCCGGCCGCCGCACGGCCCGCGCGCCGTCCGCCGGGCCGTCGCCGAGCACGCCGCCCAGGCGGGGATGACGCCCGACCGCGTCACCGACTTCTGTCTGGCGGTGCACGAGGTCGCCCTCAACACGGTGGTGCACACCGACGGCCCCGGCATCCTCTCGCTCTGGCACACCGACGACCGGGTGATCGCCGAGATCCAGGACTCGGGGTACGTCGACGACCCGCTCGTCGGGCGTCACCCGCCCGGCCCGTCGGACGGCCGCGGCTACGGGCTGTACCTCACCCATCACCTCTGCGATCTCGTCCGGCTGCACAGCACGCGCGACGGCGGGACGACGGTCCGGATGACGATGTACCTCGACGGGCCGCACCGCTAGCGTTCGCGCCCCCGATCCCCTGGAGCGCGCCGTGGACCGTGCCCACCTGCAGGCCGCCGTGGAGGCCGAGCGTCGTGCGCTGGCCGACGTCCTCGACACCCTCACCCCCGAGGAGTGGCGTTCGCCGTCGCTCTGCGCGGGGTGGACCGTCCAGGACGTCGTCGCGCACATGACGCTGACCTCGCGGCTCTCGCGCTTCCAGGCGGTCAAGGCCGTGCTGGCCGCACGGGGCGACATCAACCGCATGATCGACAGGTCGGCCCGCGCGCGGGCGGCGGAGTACTCCCCCGGCGAGCTCGCCGCCCAGTACCGGGAGACGATCTCGTCGGAGCAGCGTCCGCTGGGCACCCAGCCCGCGGACCCGCTCGTGGACGTCATGGTGCACGGCCAGGACATCGCCCGGCCGCTCGCACGCACGCTGACGATGCCGCCCGAGCACGCCGCCCTCGCGCTCCACCACGTGTGCGCGACGTCGTTCTACGGCGCGAAGAAGCGGCTCGAGGGCCTGCGCCTCGTGCCTACCGACATCGACGCGTCGTTCGGTGACGGCGACCGCGAGGTGCACGGCCCTGCCGGAGAGCTGCTCCTGGTGGCGACGGGCCGGGCCGCCGGGCTCGCCGCCCTCTCCGGCCCCGGGGTCGAGGACGTCGCGGCACGCGTCGGCTGAGCTCTTGCCCGCGGGTGGATGCTGATCTCGTGGACGGTCGGCTGATGGGGTTCGTCGGGGTGTCCGACCTCGACGCCGCGCAGGAGTTCTACGGCGGAGTCCTGGGGCTCGACCTGGTCGACGAGAGTCCGTTCGCACTGGTCGCCGACGTCGGCGGGACGATGCTGCGGATCACCGCCGTGGACGTCCCCGCCGCCGCGCCCTACACGGTGCTCGGCTGGGCCGTCGACGACATCGCCGCCGCCGTGGACGAGCTCGCCGGGCGTGGGGTGATCTTCACCCGGTACGAGGGCATGGGCCAGGACGAGCGCGGCATCTGGTCGGCCCCGGGTGGCACGAAGATCGCGTGGTTCCTCGACCCGGACGGCAACAACCTCTCGCTGGCCGAGCTCACGGCCTGAGGATGAAGAAAGCCCCTGACCGTTCCTGCTGGTCAGGGGCTCGGTGGCGGGTGAAGGATTCGAACCTTCGAAGCTTTCGCGACGGATTTACAGTCCGCTCCCATTGGCCGCTCGGGCAACCCGCCAGGGTGTGCCACCCCGCAGGATGACGTCGGGAAGACTACAGATGCCGGTCCGCCGCCGATGCAGGCGGCCCCCGGTCTGCGCGCCCGGCCGACACACCAGGGAGGACGACCATGGCCAACCCCTCGTTCGACGTCGTGAGCAAGGTCGACCGCCAGGAGGTCGACAACGCGCTCAATCAGGCGAGCAAGGAGCTCTCTCAGCGGTTCGACTTCCGCGGCACCGGCGCCGACGTCTCCTGGGCCGGCGAGGAGGCGATCACCGTCAGCGCCGAGACCGAGGAGCGCTGCAACGCCGCCATCGAGGTCTTCAAGGAGAAGCTGATCAAGCGCGGCATCTCGCTGAAGGCCTTCGACATCGGCGAGCCCGGGCTCTCGGGCAAGGCCTACAAGGTCACCGGGACCCTGGTGCAGGGCATCAGCAAGGACAAGGGCAAGGAGATCTCGAAGGCCATCCGGGACGAGGGCCCCAAGGGCATCCAGGCCCAGATGCAGGACGACAAGCTCCGGGTGACGGGCAAGAAGAAGGACGACCTCCAGGCCGTCATCTCGCTGCTCAAGGAGCGCGACTTCGAGATCGCGCTGCAGTTCACCAACTACCGCTGACGCCCGGCCCGGGCCGTCACGCCCGGCGGTGGCGCCCGCCGGCCAGGGCGTGGCGGGCGCCGACCGCGCCGGCGACGGCTGCGGAGCCGAGCAGGCCGTAGGTCAGCAGGTCCGGGACGCTCGCCGGGGCGCTGCCGTCGCCGGCCTCCACGCCGCCGACGGGGTAGGCGGGCGCGCTGTCCTGCGTCGTCGGGGCGCTCTCGTGCTCGGTCACCGCGGCGGGCACGGTCTCCACCTCGTCGGCGTAGCCGAACGACTCGCACGCGATGCCGTCGTCGTCGGCGTCGAGCCGCTCGGGGTCGCTGGGGTCGTCGTCCAGGGCGGCCTGGGCCTCGGCCTGCGAGTCGAAGTCGGCGCAGTCGCGGTCGCGGGTTCTGGTCGAGCTCTCGTCGGACGTGTCCGCGGCGGTCCAGGTGGTCCCGCCCGTGGACGGGGCCGAGTCCTCCTCCGAGGAGGAGTCCCACTCGTCGTCGATCGACACGTCGCTGATCGCCGGACGGTGGGGCAGGGTCTCGCACGCTTCACCGTCGTCGTCGCGGTCCAGGCGGTTCGGGTCGGTGGTGTCGGCGTTGTACTCGTCCTGCGCGTCCTCCTGGTACTGGAAGTCGTCGCAGTTCTTCACGTCCGACCCGGCCGCGAACGCTGCGCCCGCCCCGGGGCCGACGGCCGCCAGCAGCGTCAACCCGCCGAGGGCGGCGACGTGGAAGCGACGGGTCCGGCGAGCGGCGCGGTGAGCAGGCACGATGATTCCCCCGAATGATGATCTGGCTGAGTGATGATGTGGCTTCGAGTGCGACCGCACTCACCGCCACTGTCGCCGGGGGCCTCGAGGGCGTTAGGGGATTCCCCGACAACCACTCATCAGGGTCGTTGCGGCCCGTCGCAGGCAACCGACACGACTCCCGCACGTCGGGCGGTGGCGGCGAGGAGAGGAGGACGGCATGGGCGAACGCGTGGTCGTCGTCGGCGGGGGCTTCGCCGGCGCGAGCGTGGCGCGGCGGCTGGAGAAGCTCGCGCCGGCCGCCGACATCCGTCTCGTCTGTCCCGACGACTACATGCTCTACCTCCCGCTGCTGCCCCAGGTGGCGGCCGGCGTGCTGGCGCCGCGGGCCGCGGTGGTGTCGCTGTCGCGGCGGCTGAAGCGCACGACGCTGCTGCCCGGGCGGGCGACGGGCGTCGACCTCGACGCGCGCCGGGTCCTCGTCCGCAGCATCACCGGCCGCGACCACGCGCTCGCCTACGACCGGCTGGTGCTCGCGCCGGGCAGCGTCACGAAGGTCATGGAGATCCCGGGGCTGCGGGAGTACGGGCGGGGCTGCAAGACGCTCGCCGAGGCCGCGTTCCTGCGCGATCACGTGCTGACCCAGCTCGAGGTCGCCAACGCCTCCACCGACCCCGACGAGCGCGCGCGGCGCTGCAGCTTCGTCGTCGTGGGCGGGGGCTACGCGGGGGTCGAGACCGCGGCGAACATGCAGCTGATGACCACCGCGCTCGCGCGGCGGTTCCCCCGTCTCGACCCGTCGCTCATGCAGTGGCACGTCGTGCAGCACCACGACGGGCTCCTGCCCGGCATGGGCAACCGTCTCGGCGACGACACGCGGCGGGTGCTCGAGGCCCGCGGCGTGCACGTCGACCTCGTCACGAGCCTGACCGCCGCGGACGACGAGTCCGTGACGCTCTCCGACGGACGCCGTCTCGCCACCTCGACCCTGATCTGGACCGCCGGCGTCGCACCCAGCCCGCTCGTGGGGCACCTCGACGCCGCGACCGAGCACGGCCGGCTGGTCGTCGGGGCCGACCTCGCGGTGCCCGGGCGCCCGGAGGTGTTCGCGCTCGGCGACGCCGCGGCCGTGCCCGACCTCGCGACCGGCGCCGGCGCGACCTGCCCGCCCACCGCGCAGCACGCCACCCGCCAGGCACCGGTGGCCGCGGACAACGTCGCGGCGGGCCTCGCCGGACGACCGACCCGCGACTACCGCCACCGCGACCTCGGGCTCGTCGTCGACCTCGGCGGCAGCGACGCCGTCGCCAAGCCCCTGGGATTCGACCTCGCCGGCCTGCCGGCTGCGGTCGTGACCAGCGCGTACCACCTGTGGGCGCTGCGGTCGCCGGCTGCCGTCGCCCGCGTCGCCACCAGCTGGGCGCTGCGGGCGGTGGAGGGTCAGAACCCGGTGCGGCTCGGCTTCCTCACCGACCGCAGCGGGCGCCTCGGCGAGTTCGAGCACACGGACGACTACCTCGACGCGGCCGAGGTGCGCGCCGCGATCGCCGCGGTCCCGGGCTGAGCGACGTCGCTCCGCGCGCCGGCGACGAGGGGCTCGACGTCGAGTCCCAGTGCGCGCAGGAGCCGCGGCGCGTCCTCGGCGCCGTCCGCGAGGACACCGAGCAGGAGGTGCCGCACGTCCACCGTCGGCTCGGCGGCCTCGTCGGCCAGCCGGAGCGCCGTGGCGAGGGCGAAGACGGCGCCGGGGCGCCACGGCCGGTGCCCGGGATCGCGGTAGCCGACGCCGGAGGCGGCGAGCCACGCGCGCGCCCGGTCGAGGTCGAGGCCGTCGAGCAGCCCGCCGCCGTGGTCGCGCTCGTCGCGCACGAGGGCGAGCAGGAGGTGCGCGGTGCCGAGACGGGTGTCGCCGCAGCGGGCCGCCTCCTGCTCGGCGCGGACGAAGACGCGGGTGGCCCGCACGGTCTGGCGGGAGCTGAGGTCCATGGACCCCACGGTGGCGCCCGCGTCGGCGGTGCACCTCGGGGTCGGCCCCCGGTCGACGTCGGGGTTCCTCACCACTCCTTGGCGTAGTAGTAGCTCGGTTCCGTCGCCCCCGGTTCGATGAAGGCGTAGCCGTGGGCGGCGTAGAAGCGCCGGGCGTCGGTGTCCTCGCCGTCGACGTTGACCTCGACGATCCGGCCGCCGCGTGCCGCCGCCAGCGCCTCGACGGCCTCGATGAGCGCGTGCCCGATCCGCCGGCCGCGGAGGTCGGGACGCACGTAGAGCTCGTCGAGGAGGGCCACCGGCGCGTCGAACCAGACGTTGGGCCGGAACGACACGACGGCGAACCCGTCGGCCGGGACCCCGTGGAGCAGGGCGACGAGGTGGTCGCCGGCCAGCAGCGTCCGCAACCGCTCGGTCAGGACGTCGGGGCCGGGCGTCGGGGTGTCGAACTCCGTGTTGAAGTCGTGGAGCAGGGCCCCGACCGTCGCGGCGTCCTCGACCCCGGCCCGCCGGACGTCAGCCACCGGACCCGTAGCGGCGTGTGATGACCTCGAGGTGGTGGCCTGCGGGGTCGTCGAAGTAGAGGCCGCGGCCGCCGTCGTTCGTGTTGTACTGCCCGACCCAGCGCTGGTGCGGGTCGGCCCAGTAGGTGATGCCGCGGTACTCGAGCCGGGCGTGGATCACGTCGAAGTCGTCCTCGCCGACGAGGAACGCGACGTGCTGGCCGGGGAAGTCGATCGGCGGGGCGGCGTAGTCGATCGTGAACGTCTCGTCGACGTCGACGGCGAGGAACGGGCCCGCCTCGTAGGGATCGGGCAGCCCGAGGATGTCGGCGAGGAACTGGGCGGACTCGCGGGCGTCGTGCGCGGCGAGCGCGAGGTGGTCGATACGAACAGCCATGGGGTGTGGACTCCAGGGCTCCGGCGCCTCCATCCGCCGGTCTGACACCGGCCCGGACGCGACGCTGACGACGATCTCAGCGCTGATCCCGGCGACGCGTCAAGAGCTCGGCGAGCGGGTGGAATTCCTGACGTTGAACGTCAGCATGGCCCCCAGGCTGGCATGACCCGGCGTGTCGTCCCGAGCGACGATGTGGCGATCCTGGCGTTCAGCGCAAGCGAGGCCGCAGGGCTTGCACTCGGAGAGTGCGGTCCCGCGCTCAGCGGGCGGCGCGTGCCGCCTCGATCACCTCGGGGCTCGCGCCGAGGGCCTCGAGGTCCTCGGGGCGGCTGTGGCGCAGGAAGTGCTCGGCGCCGACCTTCACGAACAGCGCCCGCGCCGTGCCGGCCACCTCGCCGTCGAGCTCGCCGAGGTACGCGACGCCCGAGGTGTAGACCTTGCGTCCCGCGACGGCGTCGACCCGGCTGCGCAGCCACAAGGTGGTCCCGACCGGCACCGGGCGGCGGAAGTCGGTCTCCATCCGGGCCGTGACGGCGGCGCGCGTGACCTGCGTGTGCGCCGTCCCGAGGGCGTCGTCGAACGCGGTCATCAGCAGGCCGCCGTGGAGCAGCCCCGGCCCGCCCTGGTGCTCGTCGAGGACGTCGAAGCGGCTGCGCACCGAGACGCCGTCGTCCTCGACCCACGACGCGATCCGCAGGCTGCCCGGCACGTCCGCGCACCCCCGGCACTGGGAGTGGTGCTGGCGGGTGCGCTCCCCGGGGGCGGGCGCCTTGGGGTGCCGCTGCGGCGCCTCGGCGTCCGCGGGCGGTTCGATGGAGATCGGCACGCGCCGCACGTTACCGATGCGGACGGGTGCGGGGCCGCGAGCCGCGTCACCCCACGGCATGCTGACCGACATGGCCGATCCGGATGTCCGCCTCGAACGACTCGACGGCACAGGTGGCACGACTGCGCTCCTCACCGTCTCCGACCCCAAGCGCCGCAACGCCATGACCGGCGCGCTCTCCGAGCGGCTCGTCGCCGTGCTCGAGGAGGTCGGGGCCGACGAGAGCGTCGGCGCCGTGGTGATCACCGGGGACGACGACCCCAAGCCCGCCTTCTGCGCAGGCGGCGACCTCGACGAGCTGGCCGCGGCCGGCGAGGCGGGTCCCGATGCGCTGCAGCACATCTACGCCGGCTTCCTCGCGCTCGCGGAGTGCCCGCTGCCGACCTTCGCGGCCGTCGACGGGCCCGCGGTCGGCGCCGGGCTGAACCTCGCGCTCGCCGCCGACGTGCGCATCGCGGGCGAGACCGCCCGCTTCGAGCCGGGCTTCCTGCGCCTCGGCGTGCACCCCGGCGGCGGCATGACGTGGATGGCGCAGCGGATCGTCGGGCCGCAGGTGACGACGGCGATGCTGCTCGGCGGCGAGGGTCTCGACGCCGCGCGTGCCGCCGAGCTGGGCCTGGTGCTGCGGGTGGCGACGGGCGAGGGCGCCGACGGGCGGTCGGCGGCCGTCACGGACGCCCTGCGCATGGCGGCGACCGCGGCGGCGGCGCCCCGCGAGCTCGTCGTCGCCACCAAGGCGAGCATCCGCGCGACCGGGCAGCTGGACCGGCACCGCGACGCCGTGGCCGTCGAGGTCGGTCCCCAGCTCGAGTCGCTGAACTCGGACGGGTTCCGCGAGGGCCTCGCCCGGGTGCGTCGGGCCACCGGCAAGACGTGACCCGTGCCGCCCCGGCGAACGCCGCGCGTGCGTGACGTGGCTTTTTCGGTCCAGCGTGTGACCCACGACCTGCCGCCGGACCGTGACGCGGCGGTGAGGTTAGCCTGGGTAGTCCGCTCTTGTCCGGGGGGACGAGATCGAGGATGTCGAAGGGACGCGATCGCTCGATGAGCACTGACACCGACGTCGGGCCGGCCGGACGGGAGGTGCGCCAGACCCATCGGGTCGTGATCCGCTTCGCGGGCGACTCCGGTGACGGGATGCAGCTCACCGGCGACCGGTTCACCTCGGAGGCCGCGGCGTTCGGCAACGACCTCGCGACACTGCCCAACTTCCCCGCCGAGATCCGTGCCCCTGCCGGCACGCTGCCCGGGGTGTCGAGCTTCCAGCTCCACTTCGCGGACTACGACATCCTCACCCCCGGCGACCGCCCCGACGTGCTCGTGGCGATGAACCCGGCGGCACTCAAGGCCAACATCCGGGACCTCCCGCACGGCGGGATGCTCATCGTCAACACCGACGAGTTCACCAAGCGCAACCTCGCGAAGGTCGGCTACGAGTCGAACCCGCTCGAGGACGACTCGCTGGGGCCCTACACCACGCACAAGGTCGCGATGGCGACGCTGACGCGCGGTGCGCTCGAGCCGACGGGCATGAGCAAGAAGGACGCCGAGCGCGCGAAGAACATGTTCGCGCTCGGGCTCCTGTCCTGGATGTACCACCGCGGCACGGACGCCACCGAGCAGTTCCTGCGCGAGAAGTTCGCCAAGAAGCCCGACCTCGCCGAGGCCAACATCCTCGCGTTCCGGGCCGGCTGGAACTACGGCGAGACCACCGAGAGCTTCGCGGTCACCTTCGAGGTCGCCCCGGCGCGCCTCGCGGAGGGCACGTACCGGCAGATCACCGGGAACCTCGCGCTGGCCTACGGCGTCGTCGCCGCCGGCCTGCAGGCGAAGCTGCCGGTGTTCCTGGGCACCTACCCGATCACGCCGGCCTCCGACGTCCTGCACGAGCTCTCGAAGCACAAGGGCATGGGCGTCACGACGTTCCAGGCCGAGGACGAGATCGCGGGCATCGGCGCGGCCCTGGGCGCGGCGTTCGGCGGTGCGCTGGGCGTCACGTCGACGTCCGGGCCGGGTGTGGCGCTCAAGTCCGAGACGATCGGCCTGGCGGTGGCCCTCGAGCTGCCGCTGCTGATCCTCGACGTGCAGCGCGGCGGGCCGTCGACCGGTCTGCCCACGAAGACCGAGCAGGCCGACCTGCTGCAGGCCATGTACGGGCGCAACGGCGAGGCCCCGGTGCCGATCATCGCGCCGCAGTCGCCCGCGGACTGCTTCGACGCCGCCCTCGACGCGGTACGGATGGCGCTGACCTACCGCACGCCGGTCTTCCTGCTCTCCGACGGCTCGATCGCCAACGGCTCCGAGCCGTGGAGCGTGCCCGACGTCGACTCGCTGCCCGACCTGTCGACCACGTTCGCCACCGAGCCCAACGCCCCCGACGGGTCCGGCGAGTTCTGGCCCTACCTGCGCGACCCCGACACCCTGGCCCGCCCCTGGGCGATCCCGGGCACCGCGGGGCTCGAGCACCGCATCGGCGGCCTGGAGAAGGCCGACGGGCGGGGCACGATCTCCTACGACCCGGACAACCACGACCGCATGGTCCGGCTGCGCCAGGCGAAGATCGACGGCATCCCGGTGCCGGACCTCACCGTGTACGACCCCGACGGCGACGCCGAGATCCTGGTCATCGGCTGGGGCTCGTCGTACGGCCCGATCGGCGCGGCCTGTCGCCGCGTGCGGGCCGCGGGCATGTCGGTGGCCCAGGCGCACCTGCGCCACCTCAACCCCATGCCCCGCAACCTCGGTGACGTGCTGCGCTCGTACCGCCGTGTCGTGGTGCCGGAGATGAACCTCGGTCAGCTCTCCATGCTGCTGCGCGCGAAGTTCCTCGTCGACGCGCACTCCTACACCAAGGTCGCCGGCCTGCCGTTCCAGGCCGAGGAGCTCGCCGGTGTCCTCACCGACGCCGTGAAGGGAGACCTGCCCGCATGACGGCCACGGACCTGCCGATGCCGTTGGGTGGTCTGGACCTCGTCCCGACCACCGACGACGCCCAGAAGGCCAAGGACTTCACCTCCGACCAGGAGGTGCGCTGGTGCCCGGGCTGCGGCGACTACGCCGTGCTCGCCTCGGTGCGCGGCTTCCTGCCCGAGCTCGGGCTCAAGCGCGAGAACATCGTGTTCGTCTCGGGCATCGGCTGCTCGTCGCGCTTCCCGTACTACCTCGACACCTACGGCATGCACTCGATCCACGGGCGCGCGCCGACGATCGCGACGGGCCTGGCCGTCACGCGTCCGGACCTCTCGGTCTGGGTCGTCACCGGCGACGGCGACGCGCTGTCGATCGGGGGCAACCACCTGATCCACTCGCTGCGCCGCAACATGAACATCACGATCCTGCTGTTCAACAACAGGATCTACGGCCTGACCAAGGGTCAGTACTCGCCCACCTCCGAGGTCGGCAAGGTCACCAAGTCCACGCCGATGGGCTCGGTCGACGCGCCGTTCAACCCGGTCTCGCTGGCGCTGGGCGCGGAGGCGACGTTCGTCGGGCGGGCGCTGGACTCCGACCGCAAGGGCCTCACCGAGGTGCTGCGCCAGGCCGCCGCCCACCGCGGCGCGTCGTTGGTCGAGATCTTCCAGGACTGCCCGATCTTCAACGACGGCTCGTTCGACGTCCTGCGCAAGGGCGACGACGTGGCCGAGCGGCTGATCAAGCTGGTCGACGGCGAGCCGATCCTCTTCGGCAACGACGGCGAGTACGGCGTGGTCCGGTCCGCCGCCGGCGGGCTCGAGGTGGCCGAAGGTCGCCGACGTCGGCGAGGACGCGGTCGTCGTGCACCGCGCCGGCGAGGAGGACCCGACGCAGTCCTTCGCGCTCTCGCGGCTCTCCGACCAGGACCTCACGCACACCGTCACCGGCATCTTCCGCAAGGTCGACCGCCCGACCTACGACGACGGCGCGCGCGCCCAGGTCAAGGCGGCGACGGAGCAGGCCGAGCAGCGGGGCGACAACCTCGAGGCCCTCCTGCGCGGCAAGGACACCTGGGCGGTCATGCCGGAGCCCGAGAACGAGCAGTAGCTCGGCTTCGCCTCGTGGGTGCTCGTCCGTGCCGCGGCGCGGACGGGCACCCACAGGACGACGCCCCCGGTGAGCCGCCGGTCACCGACGAGCCCGCGGCGGACACGGCGACCGGCGCCGGACGCGGGTACGCCGCCGCGGTCGGCGCGTACGTGCTGTGGGGCCTCTCGCCCGCGTTCTGGCCGCTGCTCGCGCCGGCCGACGCCGTGGAGTCCGTCGCCCACCGCGTCGCGTGGACGTTCCTCGGCATGCTGCTGGTGATCACCGTCGCGCGCCGGTGGGTGGACCTGCGCGGGCTTGCGTGGCGGACCTGGGCCCTGGTCACCGCGGGCTCGGTGCTGATCGCCGTCAACTGGGGCACCTACATCTGGTCGACGACGCACGGCCACGTCGTCGACGCCGCCCTGGGCTACTACGGCACCCCGCTGGTGTCGGTGCTGCTCGCGGTCCTCGTGCTGCGCGAGCGGCTGCGCCCCGTGCAGTGGCTCGCGATCGGGCTCGCCGCGGCGGCCGTCGTGGTCCTGACCGTCGGCACCGGCCGGCTGCCGTGGATCACCCTGACACTCGCTGTCAGTTTCGGCCTGTACGGGCTGGTCAAGAAGCGGGTCCCGCTCGAACCGATCCCGGGCCTGACCGCCGAGGGCTTCCTGCTCGGCCCGCTCGCGATCGTCTTCCTCGTCGGGCTCCAGATCACCGGCGCCGGCACGTTCACCGGGTTCGGCGCGGGCCACGCGCTGCTGCTCGTCGCCGCCGGGCCGGTGACGGCGATCCCGCTGCTGCTCTTCGCCGCCGGTGCCCGGCGCCTGCCCCTCGCCACACTGGGCGTGCTGCAGTACATCAACCCGACCCTGCAGTTCCTGTGGGGCGTGGTCGTGGCCGGCGAGCCCATGCCGGTGTCCCGGTGGGTCGGCGTCGGCCTCGTCTGGGCGGCGCTGGTCATCTTCACGCTCGACGCCCTGCGCACCCGTGAGCGAAGTTCCCGGCTATAGCCGGGAACTTCGCTCACGTCAGCCGGTGCGGGCGACGGTGTAGTCGAGGAGGGCCGCGAGGGCGCGGCGGGCGGGGCCGTCGGGGAGGGCGGCGAGCTCGGCGCGGGCGGCGTCGGCGCGGGCGTCGAGGGCCGCGCGGGCCTCGTGCAGGCCCGCCGAGCCGCGCAGCAGCTCCAGGGCCTCGTCGACCTCGCCGTCGGCCAGCTCCCGGCTCCCGACGCCCAGGGCGCGCAGGCGGGCCACCTCGGGACCGTCACCGGCCAGCGCGTAGAGCACCGGCAGGGTCGCGACGCCCTCGCGCAGGTCGGTGCCCGGGATCTTGCCCGAGTCCCCGGACGGCGAGGCGATGTCGATGATGTCGTCGGAGACCTGGAAGACCGTTCCGATGATCTCCCCGAAGCGCCGCATCGCCGTCACGTGCTCGTCCGGGGCGCCCGCGAACATCGCCCCGAAGCGGCCCGAGGTGGCGATCAGCGAGCCGGTCTTCTCGGCCACGACCGCCAGGTAGTGCTCGACGGCGTCCTCGCCGTCGCGGGGGCCGCGGGTCTCGCGCATCTGGCCGGTGACGAGCTCGGCGAACGTCTCGGCGATGATCCGCACCGCGTCCGGCCCGAGCTGGGAGACCAGCCGCGAGGCGTGGGCGAACAGGTAGTCGCCGGTGAGGATCGCGACGGTGTTGTCCCAGCGGGCGTTGGCGCTCTCGGCGCCGCGGCGCATCGTGGCCTCGTCCATGACGTCGTCGTGGTACAGCGTCGCCAGGTGCACGAGCTCCACCGACGTCGCGGCCACCACGACGTCCTCGGAGGTGCCGCCGGCCAGCTGGGCCGCGAGCAGCGTCAGCAGGGGCCGGAAGCGCTTGCCGCCGGCCTCGATGAGGTGCAGCGACGTGTCGGTGACGAAGCGGTAGTCGCTGTGCACCTCGCGGCGCAGCAGCTCCTCGACCCGGTCGAGGCCGTCGCTGGTCGCGGCCGCGAGATCGGGATCCCCGATCGGCAGGCCGGCGACCTGGGTGAGTTGGGGGCCGGTCACGCGTCAGCCCAGGAAGGACAGGCCGTCGGCCCATCCGAGGACGGCGGTCGGCACGACGCCGAGCAGGAGGGTCACCACGACCCCCAGTGTGATCGCCACCGTCGTGAACGGGCCAGGCACGCTGACGGTCGGGCCGTCGGCGGCCGGCTCGGAGAAGTACATCAGCACGATCAGCCGTAGGTAGAAGAACGCGGCCACCGCGCTGACCACCAGAGCCACGATGACCAGCGGCGCCATGCCGTCGGCCAGGGCCGCGGCGAACACCGCGAACTTGGCCGTGAAGCCACTGGTCAGCGGGATCCCGGCGAGGGCCAGCATGAGGAACGTCACCGCCGCGGCGACCACCGGCGCGCGCTTTCCGAGGCCCGCCCACGCCGACAGGTGCGTCGCCTCGCCGTCAGGACCGCGCACCAGCGACACCAGCCCGAACAGCGCGACGGTCGTGAAGCCGTAGGCGAGCAGGTAGAACAGCGTCGCCGAGAGCCCCTGCGGAGTGATCGCCATGGCGCCGAGCAGCAGGAAGCCTGCGTGCGCCACCGACGAGTAGGCGATCATGCGCTTGACGTCGGTCTGGGTCAGCCCGAGCACCGCGCCGATCACCATCGAGGCGATCGCGACGACCCACAGCACCCCGCGCCACTCCCACACCGTGGAGCCGAACGCGACGGTGAACACCCGCAGGATCGCGCCGAACGCGGCGACCTTCGTGCAGGCGGCCATGAACGCGGTCACCGAGGTGGGCGCACCCTGGTAGACGTCGGGGGTCCACGTGTGGAACGGGCCCACCGAGGCCTTGAACAGCAGCCCGACCACCAGCAGCGCGAGCCCGCCGAACAGCAGCGAGTCGGGGCGCAGCGAGCCCGCGGCGGCCAGCGAGATGTCGGAGAGCTTCACCGAGTCCGCGTAGCCGTAGAGCAGCGCGAGCCCGTAGAGGAAGAACGCCGACGAGAACGCGCCGAGCAGGAAGTACTTGACCGCTGACTCCTGGCTCATGAGCCGCCGGCGTCGCGCCAGCCCGCAGAGCAGGTAGAGCGGCAGGCTCAGCACCTCGAGCGCGACGAACATCGTCAGCAGGTCGTCGGCGGCGCAGAAGACGAGCATCCCGCCGAGCGCGAAGAGCACGAGGGCGTAGATCTCGCTCTGGCTCTCGACGGGGGTCTGCCCGCGGCCCGCGCGCCCGGTACGGCCGCCGCCGCCGGAGGACCGCGCCGACGACGAGCCGCCCGCGCGGGCGCCGACGGCGACCCGCTGCTCGGCGGCCTCGGCCTCCCCGAGCGCCACCGGGTCGGCGAGGAACGCCCCGCCGGGCTCCACGGAGCGGTCGGCGAGCAGCAGCACGCTGGGCACCGCGAGGGCCAGCAGCGTGCCCCAGAGGAACAGCGCGGGCCCGTCGACGGCCAGCGCCCCGGCCAGCGTCGACACCGGCGCCGCACCCGACGTCGCCCGCACGATCACGGCGATGAGCGCCGCGGCGACCACGGTGAGCGTCAGGCCGAGCTGGGCGCGCCCGCGCACCCGCAGCGGCAGCAGCGCCTCGAGCAGCACCGACACGCACGCGCCGCCGAGCACGATCAGCACCGGCGCGAGCGCGCCGTAGTCGACCGACGGGAAGGCCTGCCCGGTCATCGCGCCACTCCGTTCGGGGTCACCGGGTCGACGACGCCGACCTCGGCCATGGTCGCCGACACCGCCGGCTCGAGGACCTCGAGGACCGGACCGGGGAAGAAGCCGAGCACGAGGATCAAGGCCACGAGCGGGGTCAGCACCGCGACCTCGCCGCGGGTCAGGTCTCCGAAGCGTGCGGTGAGGTTGCGGGCCGAGGGGTCGTCGGCGTCGCCATCGGAAGAGGGGGAAGCCATGACCGCCGCGGACGCGGCCCCCGGACCGTCACCCACCACCGCCGAGCCGCGCAGCGGCCCGGTCATCACGCGCTGGAAGACCCAGAGCATGTAGAGCGCGGCGAAGACGATGCCGACGGTCGCGATCACGCTGAACACGGGCTCGCGCGGGAACGCCCCCAGCAGGACCAGGAACTCGCTGATGAACGAGTTGGTCCCCGGCAGGGCGATGGTCGAGAGGCCGGCGATCAGGAACATGCCCGCCAGCAGCGGGGCGATCCGCCCGACCCCGCCGTACTCGGTCATCGACGCCGTGCCGCCGCGGCGGATCAGCAGGCCGACGACCAGGAACAGCATCGCGGTCGAGATGCCGTGGTTGACCATGTAGAGCGCCGAGCCCGCGATCGACTGCGACGAGAACGCGAAGATGCCGAGCGCGATGAAGCCGAAGTGCGCGATCGACGTGTAGGCCACGAACCGCTTCATGTCGGTCTGCACCGCGGCGAGCAGCGAGCCGTAGACGACGCCGATGACGGCGAGCGTCAGCAGCAGCGGGGCGAGCTCGCGGGACGCCGCCGGGAACAGCGGCAGGTTGTAGCGCAGGAACCCGAAGGTGCCGACCTTGTCCAGCAGGCCGAGCAGGATCACGCCGCCCGCGATCGGGGCCTCGGCACCGGCGTCGGGCAGCCACGTGTGGAACGGCACCAGGGGCGCCTTGATCGCGAACGCGGCGAAGAACCCGAGGAACAGCGGGATCTGGGTGGAGAGCGGGAGCTGCGCGGCCATCCCCTGCAGGGCGGCCCAGTCGAACGTCCCCTGGCCCAGGCGGGTGTCGCTCGCGACGAACAGCCCGATGACCGAGGCGAGCATGATCAGCCCGCCGAGGAACGAGTAGAGGAAGAACTTCACCGCGGCGTACTGGCGGCGCGGCCCGCCGAAGCGCCCGATGAGGAAGTACATCGGGATGAGCATCGCCTCGAACAGCACGTAGAACAGGAAGACGTCGGTCGCGGCGAACACGCCGACCAGGACGCCCTGCGTGGAGAGCATCAGCGCGGTGAAGCCCGCGCCGGTGCGGCCCGCGGGTAGCTTCTCGGACCACGCGAACCACAGCACGATCGGCACCAGCACCGCGAGCAGCGCGATCATCGTCAGCGCGATGCCGTCGAGACCGAGCGCGAAGCGCGTGCCGAACGCCGGGATCCACTCCACCGACAGCTCGGCCTGGAAGCGCGGCGTGCCGGGCCCGGTGCGGAACCCGGCCCACAGCACGATCACGAGCACGAGCGAGACCACCGAGAGCGCCAGGCCGAGGATCTTGGCGGCGCGGTCGAGGTCCTCGCGGCGGGCCATCGCGCCGACGACGGCGGCGCCGACCAGCGGTAGGAGCAGCAGGACCAGCAGGACGGCGCTCATCCGGGGAACCCGCCGACGGTGAGCAGGGCCGCGACGAGCACGACGGAGCCTCCCAGGATGGTCAGGGCGTAGGTGCGGACGAAGCCGGTCTGACTGCGCCGCAGCCGGCCGGACGTGCCGCCCAGCAGGGCGGCGATGCCGTTGACGGCGCCGTCGACGCCGCGGTTGTCGACGTAGACCAGCGCGCGGGAGAGCCAGATGCCCGGCCGGGCGATGACGCTCTCGTTGATCGTGTTGGCGTAGAGGTCGGCCCGGGCGGCGCGCACGGGCAGGCTCACCCGCTGCGGGCGCTCGACCGGCACGGCGCGACGTCCGACGAGGACGTAGGCGAGGCCGGCCCCCGCGAGCATGAGCACCACGGTGAGGATCGGGACCAGCCCGATCGGGATCACCGCGGGCACCTCCGTGGGCTCGATGGTCACGCCGATCGAGGGCTCGAGGAAGTGCGCGAGCCGCTCCCCGAGGACGAGGTACGCGCCGGCGCCGACGGACCCGATCGCCAGCAGGATCATCGGCACGGTCATCGAGGCCGCCGACTCGTGCGGGTGGTAGTGCTCGGGCGGGTCCTCGAGGTCGGCGGGGTCGACGCGCCGCGGGCGGAGGTCCCGCCAGCGCTCCTCGCCGAAGAACGTCATGAGCATCAGGCGCGTCATGTAGAACGCCGTCAGCCCGGCCGCGAGCAGGGCCACACCGCCGAGGAGCCAGCCCGCCACCGGCCCCGCGGTGAGCGCGGCCTCGATGATCAGGTCCTTGGTGAAGTACCCGGACAGGAACGGGAAGCCGATCAGGGCGAGGTAGCCGAGGGTGAACGTCCAGAACGTCACCGGCATGTGGCGCCGGAGGCCGCCGTACCGGCGCATGTCGGTCTCGTCGGCCATCCCGTGCATCACCGAGCCGGCCCCGAGGAACAGCCCCGCCTTGAAGAAGCCGTGCGCGAACAGGTGGGCCAGGGCCGCGGCGTAGCCGACCGGGCCGAGCCCGACGGCCAGCATCATGTAGCCGATCTGGCTGACCGTGGAGTACGCGAGGACCTTCTTGATGTCGTCGTACGCGCAGCCGATGATCGCGCCGATCAGCAGCGTGATCGCGCCGACGATCGTGACGACGAGCTGGCCGATCGGCGCCAGGTCGTAGAGCGGGTTCGACCGCGCGATGAGGTACACGCCCGCGGTGACCATCGTGGCCGCGTGGATCAGCGCCGACACCGGGGTCGGGCCCTCCATGGCGTCCGGGAGCCAGGCCTGCAGCGGGAACTGGCCCGACTTGCCGCACGCGCCGAGGAGCAGCAGGAGCGTGATCGCGGTCAGCGCACCGGGCGAGATCTCCCCGGCGCGGGCGAAGACCTCGCCGTACTGGGTGGTCCCCAGCTCGAGGAAGAGGATGAAGATCGCGATCGCGAGACCGACGTCGCCGACGCGGTTCATCAGGAACGCCTTCTTCGCGGCGCTGCCCGCCGACCGGCGCTGCGTGTAGAAGCCGATGAGCAGGTAGGACGCGAGACCCACGCCCTCCCAGCCCAGGTAGAGCGTCACGAATCCGTTGCCCAGGACCAGCACGAGCATCGCCGCGACGAACAGGTTGAGCTGCGCGAAGAACTTGCGGCGGTTCGGGTCGTGGGACATGTAGCCCACCGAGTAGATGTGGATCAGCGACCCGACACCCGTGATCAGCAGGACGAACGAGAGCGAGAGCGGGTCGAGCCGCAGGCCGAACTCCACGTTCAGCGACGCGACCGCGATCCAGTCGTAGAGCGGGAGATCGCGCACCTGCTCCTCGGCGGGCAGTGCGACCGTCCCGAGGAAGAGCACCACCCCGTACACGAAGGCCGCGACCACGGTGCCGACGCCGAGCAGGTGGCCCCACCGGTCGGTGCGCCTCCCGCCGACGAACAGCACGAGCGCGCCCAGCGCGGGCAGGGCGACGAGCAGCCAGGCCGCTCCGGCCGCGCCGCCCTCCACTCCGATGACGGGCGGCAGCGGGGCGGCGGTCGCCAGCGCATGGGTCCAAGCCACGACTCTGGTCCCCTCAGTACTTCAGCAGGTTGGCGTCGTCGACCGAGGTCGTCCGGCGCGTACGGAAGATCGCCATGATGATCGAGAGCCCGACGACGACCTCCGCCGCGGCCACGACCATGACGAAGAAGGCCATGATCTGGCCGCTGAGCGACCCGTTGATGCGCGAGAACGTGACGAGCGTCAGGTTCACGGCGTTGAGCATGAGCTCGATGCACATGAACACGACGATCGCGTTGCGGCGCACGAGCACGCCGACCGCGCCGATCGCGAACAGCAGCGCGGAGAGCAGCAGGTAGATCGTGGGGCTCATCGGGCACCACCCTCGTGCTCGCCGTCGCTGAGCCGGTCATGGGTGCTGCCGGCGGTGGTGCCGTCACCGCCGCGCAGGCTCCGGGCGGAGACGTCGGTCGCCGGGCCGCTGTCGCTGCGGACGTCGGCGATGTCGGCGTCGAGACGCTCGCGCCGCGTGGACTCGATGATCTTCGACAGCGACGCCGGGGCCACCGAGCCGTCGGGCAGCAGCGCCGGGGTGGCGACGGAGTCGGCGGTCGCGAAGACACCCGGGCCGGAGCGCGACCCGTACTTCTCCATCGGGCCACGGAGACGCTCGACGACCCGCTCGCGCTGGCTCGCCTGCTTGCGACGGGCCTGGCCGGCGAACGTGTAGACCATCGCGCCGACCGCCGCCGTGATGAGCAGGGCCGAGGTCAGCTCGAAGGGCAGCAGGTAGTCGCGGAAGATGCTCGTGCCGAGCGCCTGCACGTTGCCGCGGGCCTCGGGGCCGTACGCGGGGCCGAGTCCCACCGGGCCGATGGTCGTCAGCGTCTCCGCGACGGCAGCGACGGTCAGGCCGCCGAGGCCGACGCCGAGGACCGCCGCCGCGAGCCGCTGCCCGCGCAGCACCTCGACGACGGAGTCGGACGCGTCGCGCCCGACCATCATCAGCACGAAGACGAACAGCATCATGATCGCGCCGGTGTAGACGATGATCTGGGTGAAGCCCAGGAACGGCGCCTGCTGGACCATGTAGAGGATCCCGAGCGACAGCATGGTCATCACCAGCCAGAGCGCCGAGTGCACGGCGTTCCGCGAGAAGATCATTCCGAGCCCGCCGGCCAGGGCCACCGGGCCGAGGATCCAGAACGCCACCGATTCGCCGGTGCTCATCTCGCCGCCACCGGTCAGCGGGGCGGCGCTCGCCAGGATCGCGCTCACCGCGACGCCTCGGGCGTCATCTGGATCTCCTCGCGCACCGCGTCCTGGACGTCCTGGCGACGTGCCATCTCGGGACCCTGGACGTAGTAGTCCTGCTCGTTCTCGCCGAGGCGCATGGGGTGCGGCGGCTGCTCCATGCCCGGCAGCAGCGGGGCGAGGAGGCGGTCCTTGTCGTAGATCAGGGCCTGGCGGTCGTCGTCCGCGAGCTCGTACTCGTTCGTCATCGTCAACGAGCGCGTCGGGCACGCCTCGATGCACAGGCCGCAGCCGATGCAGCGCAAGTAGTTGATCTGGTAGATCGACCCGTAGCGCTCCCCCGGCGAGTAGCGCTCCTCGTCGGTGTTGTCGCTGCCCTCGACGTAGATCGCGTCGGCCGGGCAGGCCCAGGCGCACAGCTCGCAGCCGACGCACTTCTCGAGGCCGTCCGGGTGCCGGTTGAGCTGGTGCCGCCCGTGGTAGCGCGGGGCGGTCACCTTCTTCACCCGCGGATAGTCCTCGGTGACGACCTTGCGGAACATCGTCGAGAAGGTCACGCCGAATCCGGCGATCCCGTCGAACATGCCCATCAGCGGTCTCCCTCCTTCGCGCCGGCGGTCACGGTCTCGGCCTCCCGGTCGTCCCCGCGCGCGGCCGTCACCGCGCGGCGGCGCCGCTTCGGGGTCGGCGGCACGGCGAGGTCCAGGGGAGGCACGGGGTAGTCGGCGACGACCGGGGGCTCCGGGTCGTCGTCGGGCGGGGTCTGGTCGGGCAGCAACAGGGCCGCGCCGACGAGCAGCACCAGCGCGACGCCGCCGACGATGAGGATCTGGCCCGTGGTCAGCTCGGCCCGCAGCACGCGCAGCGTGGCGACGAGCATCAGCCAGACCAGGCTGATCGGGATCAGCAGCTTCCAGCCCAGCGCCATGAACTGGTCGTAGCGCTGGCGGGGCAGCGTGCCGCGCAGCCAGACGTAGACGAACAGGAACGCCAGCGTCTTGCCGAGGAACCAGACGATCGGCAGCCAGCCCTCGTTGGCGGCGGGCCACAGCGACAGCGGCCACGGGGCCTGCCAGCCACCGAGGAACAGCGTGGTGGCCACCGCGGAGAGGGTGACCATGTTGACGTACTCGGCGAGGAAGAACAGCGCGAACTTCAGCGACGAGTACTCGGTGTGGAAGCCGCCGACCAGCTCGGACTCGGCCTCGGGGAGATCGAACGGCGCGCGGTTCGTCTCGCCCACCATCGACACCGCGAAGATCGCGAAGCTCACCGGCAGCAGCCAGATGTACCAGCCGGTGGACTGCGCGGCGACGATGTCGGCGGTGGACAGCGAGCCCGCGTACAGCACGACCGCGATGATCGACAGCCCGAGCGCGAGCTCGTAGGAGATCACCTGGGCAGCGCTGCGCAGGCTGCCGAGCAGCGGGTACGGCGAACCGGACGCCCAGCCGGCGAGCACGATGCCGTAGACGCCGATCGACGAGCAGGCCAGCACCACCAGGATGCCGACGGGCAGGTCGGTCAGCTGCAGCGCGGTGCGCTCGCCGAAGATCGAGACCTCGGGGCCGATCGGGATCACCGACCAGGCCGCGAAGGCCGGGATCACCGAGAGCACCGGGGCGATGAAGAAGACGGCCTTGTCCGCGAGGACGGGGCGGATGTCCTCCTTGAACGCCAGCTTCAGCCCGTCGGCGAGCGACTGGAGCAGGCCGAACGGGCCGTTCCAGTTCGGGCCGGGACGCTGCTGCATGCGACCCACGACCCGGCGTTCGAACCAGATCATGAACAGCGTGATGACCATGAGCATCGCGAAGACCACGACGACCTTGATCAGGACCAGCCAGAACGGGTCGTCCGCGAGCAGGGTCTGGGTGTACCCCGGCGGGGGAACAGGGTTCACGCCGAGCTCCCGTCAGTGGTGGTACCGCCGGTGAGGCGGGCGGGCCCGCCGTGGGTGAGGCCGAGGCCCGCCAGCGTGACGATCCCGCCGCCGGCCTGCGGCACCCGTGCGGGCGCCCAGACGACGTCGTCGGGGAGGTCGGCGAGCTCGACGGGCAGGTGCAGCGACCCGCGCGGGCCCTCGAGCCCGGCCATCGCGTCCTCGACCAGCCCGAGCCGCCGGGCCGTGACCGTCGAGAGCCGGATCTTCGGCGGGCGGGCCGTCCCGGCGAGCTCCGGCTCGTCGATCAGCAGCGCGCCGCCGTCGAGGAGCTGGCGCCAGGACGCCAGCCGCAGGCTGCCGTCGGTGTCGTCGGCGGTGTCGTCGCCCGACGGGTCCGGGCCGCGCACCGGTCCGATCTCCGTCGGCCGGCCGGCACCGAGGCGCCCGAGCTCCGCGCCGGCGACCTCCGGGGTCTGGGTGAACAGGTCGACGTCCATCTCGACGGCGAGGGTGTCGAGCACGCGGCAGTCCGGCAACGTGATCGTGGCGGTCCCGCCCACGCGTCCCGAGGAGCCACCCGACGGGTCGATCGTGGTGGCGAAGCGGCGGTCGCGGCCCTCCCAGTTGCGGAAGGTCCCCGACTTGTTGATCACCGGGGCCACCGGGAGGACCACGTCGGCGTACTGCGTCACCTCGGACGCGACCTGCTCGAGGCTCACGACGACGTCGGCCTCGCGCAGCGCCGCGCGGGCGAGCACCGGGTCCGGGAGGTCGGCCAGCTCGACACCGCCGACGACGAGCCCGGCGAGCTCGCCGGAGGCGGCGGCCCGCAGGATGGCGGCGCCGTCGCGACCCGGCGTCGAGGGCAGGGCCGTCTCGTCGGCGAGCCCCCAGCTCGACGCGAGCTGGGCGCGGGCGACGTCGTCGACGGGGCGTCCGCCGGGCAGCAGGGTCGGCAGCGCGCCGGCGTCCACCGCGCCGCGCTCACCGGCCCGCCGCGGCACCCAGGCCACGCGGGCCCCGGTGCGGCCGACGAGGTCGGACACGGCGGCGTAGAGACCCGGCACCTCGGCGGCGCGCTCCCCCACCAGCACGACCGCGCCCGGCGTCGCGAGCGCGGCGGCCACGTCGTCGGGCAGCGTGGCCAGCGCCTCCGGCTCGCGGCCGGGGGCGCTGCGGACCAGCCGGCCGCCGGTCTTCACGACGGCCGGGCTCGACCACTGGCCCAGGTGGTGCACCGCCGTGCCCGTGCGGGCCGCCTTGCGCAGCCGCAGGAAGACGACGGGCGCCTCCTCCTCGACCTCGAGGGCCACGGTGAGGACGGCCGGCGCCGACTCGAGGTCGGCGTAGGTCACCCCGAGGCCGGTGCCGGCGACGTGCGCGGCGAGGAAGTCGAGCTCCTCGCCGGAGTGCGCGCGGGCGCGGGCGTCGATGTCGTTGGTCCCCAGCGCGACGCGGGCGAACTTCGCGTAGGCGTAGGCGTCCTCGATCGTCAGACGCCCGCCGGGGAGCACGCCGACGCCGCGCTTGGGCTCGCCGGGCTCGCCGTCCGCGTCGAGCGGAGCGGGCCCCGTGCCGTCGCGCGCGGCGAGCAGGGCCGCCGCGGCGCGCTCGAGGGCGTCGGTCCACGACGCCTCGTGCAGCTCGCCGTCGTCGCCACGCACCAGCGGGCGCGTGATCCGGGTGGTGGACTGCGCGTAGCGGAAGGCGAAGCGGGTCTTGTCGTCGATCCACTCCTCGTTGACGTCCGGGTCGTCGCCGGCGAGCACGCGGGTGACCGCGCCGCGCCGCCAGTCGCGGCGGACCGCCGCGCCCGAGGAGTCGTGCTCGGACACGCCCGGCGTCGAGACCAGGTCGAACGGCCGCGAGCGGAAGCGGTAGGACGCCGAGGTCAGCGCGCCGACCGGGCAGATCTGGATGGTGTTGCCGGAGAAGTAGGACTGGAAGTCCTCGCCCTCGCCGAAGGCGGTCTCCTCGGTGCCGATCTGCTGGTGCGCGCCGCGCTCGAGCAGCTCGATGAACTGGTCACCGGCGATCTGGCGCGAGAACCGAGTGCAGCGCTGGCAGAGCACGCAGCGCTCGCGGTCGAGCAGCACCTCGTCGGAGATCGGCAGCGGCTTGGCGAAGGTCCGCTTCTCCTCGACGAAGCGGGACTCCGCGCGCCCCGAGGACATCGCCTGGTTCTGCAGGGGGCACTCGCCGCCCTTGTCGCAGATCGGGCAGTCCAGCGGGTGGTTGATGAGCAGCAGCTCCATGACGCCCTGCTGCGCCTTGTCAGCCACCGCGGACGTCATCTGGGTGTTGACGACCATGTCCTGGGCGACGGTCATCGTGCAGCTGGCCTGCGGCTTGGGCATCTTGCGCCCGCCCATCTCCACCTCGACCAGGCACTGGCGGCAGGCGCCGGCCGGGTCGAGCAGGGGGTGGTCGCAGAAGCGCGGGACGACGATCCCGAGGCGCTCGCAGGTACGGATCAGCAGCTCGCCCTGCGGGGCGTCGACCACGCGGTCGTCGATGGTCAGCCGGACGTGCCCGTGCGGGACCGGGGGCAGGTCGTCCTGCTCGGAGGGCTTCTCCGCCAAATCCTTCTTCTGGGCAGCCTGGGTCATGCGCTGGCTCCGCTCAGTTCCACGATTCGGTCCACTTCCGGATGGCGTTGCTGCGCCGTGCAGAGGTCGACGAACTCCTGCCGGAAGTACTTGATGCCGCTGGTGATCGGCGAGACCGCGCCGTCGCCGAGGGCGCAGAACGAGCGGCCGAGGATGTTGTCGCAGACGTCGAGCAGCGTGTCGATGTCGGCCTCGGTGCCCTCGCCGTCGACCATCCGGCGCAGGATGCCGGCGAGCCAGTAGCAGCCCTCGCGGCAGGGCGTGCACTTGCCGCAGGACTCGTGCTCGTAGAACTCGGTCCACTTCATGACCGCCCACGGCACCGACACGGTCTCGTTGAAGATCATGAGCGCCGTGGTGCCGAGCATCGACCCGGCCTCGGTGGCGCCCTCGAAGTCCAGCGGGACGTCGAGGTGCTCGTCGGTGAGCAGCGGCGTCGACGACCCGCCCGGCGTCCAGAACTTCAGCGGGATGCCGTCCTTCATGCCGCCGGCGAGGTCGAGGAGCTCGCGCAGCGTCGTGCCCAGCGGCGCCTCGTACTGCCCGGGCCGCTCGACGTGGCCGGACAGCGAGTAGATCTTCGGGCCGGGCGAGCGCTCGCGGCCCATCGTGCGGAACCAGTCCTTGCCGCCGTTGACGATCGACGGGACGGTCGCGATCGTCTCGACGTTGTTGACGACGGTCGGCGCGGCGTAGAGGCCCGCGGTGGCCGGGAACGGCGGCTTGAGCCGCGGCTGCCCGCGACGGCCCTCGAGCGAGTCGAGCAGCGCCGTCTCCTCGCCGCAGATGTACGCCCCGGCGCCGGCGTGCACGACGATGTCGAGGTCGAACCCGGTGCCGTGGATGTCCTTGCCGAGGTGCCCGGCGTCGTAGGCCTCGCGCACGGCGGCGTGCAGGCGCCGCAGGACGTGGACGACCTCGCCGCGCACGTAGATCGCGCAGAAGTGCGCGCGGATCGCCCAGCTCGTGATGATGCAGCCCTCGATGAGCGAGTGCGGGTCCGCCATCATCAGGGGGACGTCCTTGCAGGTCCCCGGCTCGCCCTCGTCGGCGTTGATGACGAGGTACTTCGGCTTCGCCGCCGGGCCGGTGGGCGTCTCGCCCGGCTTGGCCTGCGGGATGAAGCTCCACTTCATGCCCGTCGGGAACCCGGCGCCACCGCGTCCGCGCAGGCCGGAGTCCTTGACGAGCGCGACGAGGTCGTCGGGCGGGGTCGCCAGCGCGGTGCGCAGCGCCTCGTAGCCGCCGAGCTCGGTGTAGTTGCGCAGCGTCCAGGACTCGGGGCCGAGCCAGTGCTTGGTCAGGACCGGGGTGAGCGGGTCGGTCATGCGGAGCCTCCCTCGTCCGGCACGGGTGGCGCGGTCCAGCCGCGCTCCTCGGCGAGCCGGGCGCCACGCAGGCTCTCCTCGGCCGCCGACGGACCGGCGACGGCGGCGAGACCGCCGACGGCCGGGTCGTCGAAGAACCCGGCGAGCAACAGCTCCACCGAGCGGAAGTCGTTGAGCGGGGCGCCGCGGGTCGGGTGCGGCTTCTCGCCCCGCTGCAGCGCCTCGATGATCTCGATGGCCGACTCGACCGTCTGCTTGTCGAAGAACTCGTAGTCGACGGTGAGCACCGGGGCGAGGTCGCAGGCCGCCAGGCACTCGGCGTGCTCGATCGTCGCCGTGCCGTCGGCGCTGGTCTGCTCGTGCCCGATCCCGCCGAGGCGCTCGCGCACCGCCGCGTAGATGTCGTCGCCGCCCAGGGCCGCGCAGAGCGTGTTCGTGCAGACGCTCACGAGGTGGCGGCCGACGGGCTCGCGCTTGTACATCGTGTAGAAGGTCGCGACCGCGGAGACCTCGGCGGTCGTGATCTCCAGGACCTCCGCGCAGAACGCGATCCCGGCGCGGGAGACGTAGCCCTCGACGTGCTGGACGAGGTGCAGCAGCGGCAGCAGGGCCGACCGCGGCTGCGGGTAGCGCGCGACGATCGCCGTGGCCCGGTCGCGCACCCCGTCGAAGACCGTGGTGTCGACCGAGGCCCGCTCGGCGTGCTGCGCGGTGGTGCCGCCGGCCTCGTCGATCGCGTGCGCGGGCTCGACGGGCGGAGCCGCCGGCGCCTCGGGTCCGAGAGCGCGGCTCATCGGTCACAGCCCCCCATCACGGGATCGAGGGAGGCCAGCGCCGCGATGACGTCGGAGATCATCCCGCCCTCCGACATCGCGGGCGCGGCCTGCAGGTTCACGAAGCTGGGGTCGCGCAGGTGCACGCGCAGCGGACGGGTGCCGCCGTCGGAGACCAGGTGCGCCCCGAGCTCGCCGCGGGGCGACTCAATTGGCACGTAGGCCTGGCCCGGCGGCACCTTGAAGCCCTCGGTGACCAGCTTGAAGTGGTGGATCAGCGACTCCATCGACTGGCCCATGATCTTGCGGACGTGGTCGAGGGAGTTGCCCATGCCGTCGGCCCCGATCGACAGCTTGGCGGGCCACGCGATCTTGGCGTCCTCGACCATCACCGGGCCCGGCTCGAGCCGCTCGAGGGCCTGCTCGATGAGCCGCAGCGACTGGTTCATCTCCTCGACCCGCAGCACGTAGCGGGCGAAGCTGTCGGCGGCGGTGTCGGTGGGGACCTCGAAGTCGTAGTTCTCGTACCCGAGGTAGGGCTCGACCTCGCGGAGGTCCCAGGCCAGCCCCGCCGAGCGCAGGATCGGGCCCGTGACGCCGAGCGCGAGGCAGCCGTCGAGGGGCAGGTAGCCGACGCCCTCGAGGCGCTGGCGCCAGATGCGGTTGCCGGTGAGCAGCTTGTGGAAGCCGGGCAGCCGCTCGCGCATGACCTTGATGAACGACCGGATGCGCTCCTCGTAGCCCTCGGGCAGGTCCTGGACGACCCCGCCGGGACGGATGAACGCGTGGTTCATGCGCAGGCCGGTGAGGAACTCGAGCAGGTGCAGGACCTCCTCGCGCTCCCGGAAGCCGTTGGTCATGCCGGTGAGCGCGCCGAGCTCCATGCCGCCGGTGGCGAGCGCGACGAGGTGCGAGCCGATCCGGTTGATCTCCATGAGGAGCACGCGGATCGTCGCGGCGCGCTCGGGCACGTCGATGCCGAGCAGCCGCTCGGTCGAGAGGCAGTAGGCGGTCTCGTTGAAGAGCGGGGCGAGGTAGTCCGCGCGCGTCACGAAGGTGACGCCCTGGGTCCAGGTGCGGTACTCGCAGTTCTTCTCGATGCCGGTGTGCAGGTAGCCGATGACCAGGCGCGCGTCGGTGACGACCTCGCCCTGCAGCTCCAGCACGAGCCGCAGCACGCCGTGCGTCGACGGGTGCTGCGGACCCATGTTGATGACGATGCGCTCGTCGCCCGCGGTCTGGTCGATCATCTCGTCCCAGTCGCCACCGGTGACCGTGTAGACGGTCCCCTCGGTGGTCTCGCGGGACGAGGCGGCGTACGGATCCGTGGTGGTCACGTTGCCAGATCCCGTCATGTGTAGGCCCTCCGCTGGTCGGGGGGCGGGATCTCCGCGTCGTGGTACTCCACGGGGATGCCACCGAGCGGGTAGCTCTTGAGCTGCGGGTGACCGTTCCAGTCGTCCGGCATGAGGATCCGGGTCAGGCTCGGGTGGCCGTCGAAGACGATGCCGAACATGTCCCAGGTCTCGCGCTCGTGCCAGTCGGCGGTCGGGAAGACCTCGACGAGCGACGGGCAGTGCGCGTCGTCGAGCTCGAGGGCGATCTCGAGGCGCAGCCGGCGGCGGTAGGTCATCGACAGCAGCTGGACGACGACGTGCAGCTGCTGCGGCACGCCCTCGCCGTAGTCGACCCCGGAGACGCCGGAGCAGAACTCGAAGCGCAGCGCCGGGTCGTCGCGCAGGGTGCGGGCCAGCCGCACGAGGTGCTCGCGGTCGACGTACCAGGTCATCTCGCCGCGGTCGACGGTCACCTGGTGCACGCAGGTGTCGAGATCGGCGCCGCCGTCGTCGGCGAGCGCCGCGGCCGCCTCGTCGGCGACCTCGTCGAACCAGCCGCCGTAGGGCCGCTCGGCCGGGGCCGGCGCGTAGGCGGGCAGGCGGAGCCCGCCGAAGCCGGACGTGTCGCCGGAGCCTGCGATGCCGAACATGCCCTCGCGGGCCCGTCCGGCGACGGCGCCGGACACGTCGTGGCGGGCGATCTCCTGGGGGCCGAACGCGGCTGCACCCGCGGAGGAGGCGTTGGACGCGCCGGACGGGCCGCTCGCGCCGCCGGCACCGGTGCCCGGGGTCACGGGCCCGTCCTTCTCGTCACCAGACATGCTCCCCCTTCACCTCCCCGTGCTTGTCCCGCTTGGCGTACTTCACCGACGACGGCAGCAGCTCGAGCTTCTCGCCCTGCGCCTTGCGCTCGGCGGCGAGCTCGGCCCGGACCGGTCCGAGCGGCTCGGCCTGGATCTTCTGGTGCAGCTTGAGGATGGCGTCGATGAGCATCTCCGGCCGCGGCGGGCAGCCCGGCAGGTACATGTCGACCGGCACGACGTGGTCGACGCCCTGGACGACCGCGTAGTTGTTGAACATCCCGCCCGACGACGCGCAGACGCCCATGGCGAGCACCCAGCGGGGCTCGGCCATCTGGTCGTAGATCTGGCGCAGGACCGGGGCCATCTTGTTGGTGACGCGGCCCGCGACGATCATCAGGTCGGCCTGGCGGGGGCTCGGGCGGAACACCTCCATGCCGAAGCGGCCCAGGTCGTAGCGCGGGGCGCCCGAGGTCATCATCTCGATCGCGCAGCAGGCCAGCCCGAAGGTGGCGGGCCACAGCGATGCCTTGCGGGTCCAGTTGACCAGGCTCTCGACGCTGGCCAGCACGATCCCGTTCGGGAGCTTCTCTTCCAGTCCCATACTTCTAGCTCCAGTCCAGCCCGCCGCGGCGCCACACATAGGCGTAGGCGAAGGCGACGGTGGCGACGAACAGCACGATCTCGACGAGACCGAACAACCCGAGCGCGTCGATGTTCACGGCGAACGGGTAGAGGAAGACCATCTCGATGTCGAAGAGGATGAAGAGCATCGCGGTGAGGTAGTAGGCCACCGGGATGCGGCCGCCGCCGGCGACCGGCTGCGGCGACGGCTCGATTCCGCACTCGTAGGCGTCGAGCTTCGCGCGGTTGTAGCGATGCGGTCCGATGAAGGGTGCGGCCGTCACCGAGAACAGCCCGAACCCGGCGGCGAGCACGAACATGACGATCAGCGGGACGTAGAGGTCCAGCATCGTCGCTCCTTCCTCCCCGTGCTGCGCGTCGGGAGTTCCGTGGTGGTGCGGCCCACGCGCGGGCCGTGCGTTGGATCACGGTCGGCGGGCGGGACCGACCCTAATGAGCCCGAGCGGGCGAGACGCCGATGAGGGCGACCTAACCCGGGTGAACGATCCGCGGCTCAGGCCGCGACGGAGCCCTCCTTCCGGGTGCTCGGCGATCCCGGCGGTGCGTCCCCGAGTGGCGGCACCATCCGCAGGACGAGGTCCAGCGCGCGGTCGCCCGCGTCGCCGTCCCGTCCGTCGGTGAGGCCGGTGAAGAGCCGCAGCGCGGCCTCCATGAGACGTCGCCTCGGCATCCCGAGACGCAGGGCGTGGTGCATGAACCGCGGCCGGCCGAGCGCGCTCGCCGCGCGGTTGCCGACGCGGTACCAGCTGCCGAGCTCGTGGCGGACCGCCGCCGGGTACGCGGCCAGTGCGCGCTCCCGTGCGGGGCCCTCCGGCCGGGCGCTCGCCTGCACGACGCACTCGGCGGCGATCGCCGCGGACTGCAGCGCGTAGGCGATGCCCTCGCCGCTGAACGGGTTGACCATCCCGCCGGCGTCGCCGACGAGCACGAGGCCGTCGCGGTAGAGCGGGGTGCGGCTCATCCCCATCGGCAGCGCGGCGCCGCCGATCGCGCCGGTGGCGTTCTCCTCGCGCAGACCCCACTCGGCGGGCAGGCCCTCGACCCAGTGCCGGAGCAGGGCGCGGTAGTCGCGCTTGTCGTTCTTCCGCGTGGCGAGGACGCCGAGGCCGACGTTCGCGGTGCCGTCGCCCATGCCGAACACCCAGCCGTAGCCGCCGTGCAGGTCGGGGCCGACGCCCGGGCCGTCGTGCAGGCCGAGGTGCGTCTCGAGGTAGTCGTCGTCGTGGCGCGGGCTCGTGTAGTACCGGCGCACCGCGACACCGAGCGGGCGGTCGTCGCGCTTGCCGATGCCGAGGCTCAGCGCAGTGCGCGCGCCCACGCCGTCGCAGGCGACGACGAGGGGTGCGCGGTAGGTGACCGGCTCGCGCTCCGGGCCGCGGCGGGCGTCGACGCCGGTGAGGCGGCCGGTGCGCTCGTCGACCGTCGCGCCGGAGACCGAGACGCCCTCCTCGACGCGGGCCCCGGCGGCGCGGGCGTGGTCGGCGAGCATCTGGTCGAAGTCGCGCCGAGGGCGCACGAGGCCGTAGGCGGGGAAGGTGGCGAGCTCGGGCCAGTCGAGCTGGATGCTGGTGCCGCCGCCGACGACGCGCAGACCGCGCTGGTGACGCCAGCCGGCCTCCTCGCGGGTGTCGACACCGAGGTCGACGAGCTGCTTCACCCCGCGCGGGGTCACGCCGTCGCCGCAGACCTTCTCGCGGGGGAACGTCGCCTTCTCCAGGACGAGCACGTCGAGCCCGGCGCGCGCCAGGTACGTCGCGACCGTGGAGCCTGCGGGACCGGCACCCACGACGACGACATCGGCGTCGGCGTCGGGGCTGCGGCGCGCTCCGGTGGTGGCGGCGGACACGGCACGGCTCCTTGTGAATCCGTTCACTAGCTCGGCTACGGGGAGTCTAGGGACCGTGTGGCGTGATCGCCCGCCGAGGGTGGTTTGGTTTCGCGGACGCGAGGTCAGGCGCCGGAGTTCGCCGGCCACGTGGGGGATTCCCTGACGTTGAACGTCAGCATGGCCCCCAGGCTGGTACTGGTCAGGCGGTCTTGGTCGCGGTGTGGAGGGCGACGATGCCGCCGGAGAGGTTGCGCCAGGCCACCGAGCGCCAGCCGGCGGCGCCGATGCGGGCGGCGAGGGCGGGCTGGTCGGGCCAGGCGCGGATCGACTCGGCGAGGTAGACGTACGCGTCGGGGTTCGAGCTCACCGCGCGGGCCACACGGGGCAGGCCCGCCATGAGGTAGTCGGTGTAGACGCGGCGGAACGGCGCGAAGGTGGGCCGGGAGAACTCGCAGACCACGAGCGTGCCGCCGGGGCGGGTGACGCGGGCGAACTCCGCGAGCGCGGCGTCGACGTCGACGGTGTTGCGCAGGCCGAAGGAGATGACCACGGCGTCGACGGACGCGTCGGGCAGCGGGAGGTGCAGGGCGTCGGCGGCGACGAACGGCACCGGGCTGCGGCCCAGCTTGCCCACGAGCCGCGACCGGCCGGTGCGCAGCATCCCCAGCGAGAAGTCGCTGGCCAGGCAGGTGGCCCCGGTGCGGGCGAGCTCGACGGTGGAGACCCCGGTGCCCGCGGCGACGTCGAGCACCGTGTCCCCCGGCCCGACCGCGAGGCAGGCGCGCGTGGCACGGCGCCAGCGGACGTCCTGGGCGAACGACAGCACGGTGTTGGTGAGGTCGTAGCGCGCGGCGACGCCGTCGAACATCCGGGCCACGGCGCCCGGATCGCGGTCGAGCTCCGCGCGGGTGCCGCCCGGTCGGGGTGTCGGTCGGGGCGTCATCGGTGCCCCGCCCCCGCCATCTCGGGCTCGCCGTCCTCGCGCTCGCCGTCACCCTGGTCCTCGTCGCGGACCGTCCACGCCTCGCGCGCGGCCACCGCTTCCTCCCGGTGCCGCCGGGCCCGCCCGAGCGCCCAGGCGCCGGGGGCGACGACGGCCCAGAGCACGATCAGGCCGAGCGCGACGGGCAGGAGGCCCTCGGTCCAGGTGCGCCCGGCGACCCGCACCAGCTCGGGGTCCGTGCGGTCGTACTCGACGCGTACGAGCTGGCCGGGCTCGAGGCCGCGGGGGTAGAAGACGCCGTCCTCCGGGGTGAGCACCGCGCCCTCGCCGGTGGTGAAGCGGACGTAGACGTGGGGCCCGGAGCCGCCCTCGAGCACCTCGCCGACAGCCCGTCCGATCGAGGCGTCGATGTGGGCATCGTTGCGCGCGGCCGCGACGAGCACCAGGCCGAGCAGGACGCTGACCACCAGTCCCGCGGCGACGACGATCTCCGGAGCCTTGCGGGCGGCGGGGCGCAGCAGCGCGACGGCGGCCTCGAACGGCGGACGCGCCTTCGCGACGGCCCGCCGCGCCCGCTCGCGCAGCCCTGTCATTCGCCCGAGTGTAGGGAGGCCCCGTCGGAGCCGTCCCCGACCCTGCGACGGCTGCGCCCGACGGCCTCCCCGTTGCGGTGGGGCGAGCCGTCCTCGTCGTCCCCGCCGGCCTCGTCGTCCTCGCGGTCGTCCGGGCCCGTGTCGACCCCGTCCGGGCGGTCGGTGAGCTCGTCGACGTACAGCAGGTCGCGGCGGACGCCCTCACCGCGGTGGGCCAGGCGACCGACGACGTGCGCGGTGACCGGGGCGGTCACGAGCTGGAACGCCCCGACGAGCACGAGCATCCAGACGTCGGGGCTGGTGCGCAGGTGAAGCGCCCCGCCGATCACGATGAGCAGCAGGCCCACCACCTGCGGCTTCGTGGCGGCGTGCATGCGGCTGAGCACGTCGGGCAGCGACAGCAGGCCGATCGAGGCGACGAACGTCAGCAGGACGCCGAGCACGATCGCCACCGTGCCGATCGTGTCCAGCACGAGCTCCCCGGTGCTCATCGCCCGGTCCCCCGTCGCACGAACCGCGCCACGGTGGTCGAGCCGAGGAAGCCGACCAGGCTGATCGCGACCACCACGGGGACGAGCGACGAGTCGCCGGTCAGCGCCGCGTACGCGACGAGCCCGCACAGGAACTCGGCGACGAGGACGTCGAGCGCGACGAGGCGGTCGAGACCCGTCGGGCCCCGCAGCAGCCGCACGACGACGAGGACCGCGGAGAGCCCGAGCAGCACGAGGGAGACGACGAGGACGGCGTCGAGCAGGGCGGGCAGGGTGCTCATCGGCTCTCCTCGGCGACGTCGGGACCCACGGGGACGGTCGGCGCGGCCGGTCGGCCGAGGGCCGCCACGATGTCGGCCTCGAGCCGGACGACCTGCTCGCGGAAGTCCGCCACGGCCTGGGCGTCGTCGGCGCCGAGGACATGGGCGAAGATCGTCCGCTCGTCGGGCCGGGCCTCGATGACCACGCTGCCGGGCACGAGCGTGAGCATCTCGGTGACCATCGCCATCACGAACTCCGACGACGACTCGAGCCGGAGCGCGATCACCGAGCTGCGGATCGGCGGGCCGGTGACGGCCTGCAGCGACTGCCAGGCCACCTGGAGGCTCGACACGACGAGGTCGCCGACGAAGCGCGCGGCCGCGCCGAGCGCCGCCCCCGGCCGGATCCAGCCCCCGCCGGGTGCCGCCGGCAGCGGGAACACGACGAGCACGAGGAGCCCGACCGCGAGGCCGCCGAGCACGTTGGCCCACGAGAGGGTCCCCCAGAGCAGGACCCAGACGAGCATGAGCCAGACGACGGGGACGGCACGGCGCAGGAGCCCACCGGTGTCGGGCGGGGTGCGGCGCCGCTCGCCTCCCTCCCCACCCTCCCGGCTCACCGCGCCACCCGGTCGTCGACGGTCTGGGCGAACACGGCCTGGATGTAGGGCGTGCGGGCGACGAGGTCGTCGGAGGCCTGGTCGGCCACCGCGTACAGCGGGCCTGCGGCGACCGTCAGCGAGAGGCCGAGCACGACGAGCGCGGCGGTCGCCCCGGTCATCACCCGCGGGAGGTGCGACGACACGGTGTCGCCGGCGGCCCCGAGGAACCGGCCCGACAGCGCCGGGGTGCCGTCGGCCGGGGCCAGGCGCGCCACGGGCCAGTCGACCTCGGCCCCGGAGTTCGCGTCGGCGCGCGCGATCGTGCGGGCCGTGCCGGGGCGCACCTGGGTGAGCACCCCGCTGCGCGGCGTCGGGGCGCCCGGCAGCCCGCCGGTGGTCCGCTCGCGGTCGTCCGGCGCGTCCTCGTCGCCCTCGTCGGCCTCCTCGTCCTCGTCCTGGTCGGGCTCCTCGGAGACCGGGATCTGGTCGGCGGGGCGCCAGAAGGCGAGCACCCACACCTTGGTGACCGCGTAGAGCGTCAGCAGGCTCGTGAGCACCGAGACCACCACGAGCGTCCAGGCCAGCGCGGAGCCGTCGACGACACCGGCCTGCACCAGCCCGAGCTTGCCGACGAAGCCGGACAAGGGCGGGATGCCGCCCAGGTTGACCGCGGGGATGAACCAGAGCAGCGCGAGCAGCGGCGACGCCTTCGCCAGCCCGCCGAGACGTGTCACCGACGTCGAGCCGCCGACGCCCTCGATGAGGCCGACGACGCAGAAGAGCGTCGCCTGCACGGTGATGTGGTGGACGACGTAGAACACGGCGCCCGCCACGCCGAGCGGGGTCGCGAGCGCGATCCCGAAGATCATGTAGCCGATGTGGCTGACGAGGGTGAACGACAGGATCCGCTTGATGTCGGCCTGCGCGATCGCACCGAGCGCTCCGACGAGCATGGTCAGCCCCGCGGCGACGAGCAGGACGGTCTGGGCGACCTCGGAGTCCGGGAACAGCAGCATCTCGGTCCGGATGATCGAGTACACGCCGACCTTGGTGAGCAGGCCGGCGAACACCGCGGTGACCGGGGCGGCCGCGGTCGGGTAGCTGTCGGGCAGCCACGCCGACAGCGGGAACACGGCGGCCTTGATGCCGAACGCCGTGAGCAGCACGAGGTGGATCGCCAGCGCCGTGCCCGGCGGCACCTGCTCCATGCGCGTGGAGATCTGGGCGAGGTTCAGCGTGCCCACCGCGGCGTAGACCAGCGCGATGCCGACGAGGAAGACCAGCGACGACACCACGTTGACGACGACGTAGGTGATGCCGGCCCGCACGCGCGACCTGCTGCCCCCGAGCGTCAGGAGCACGTAGCTCGCCATCAGCAGGACCTCGAACCCCACGTAGAGGTTGAACAGGTCCCCCGAGAGGAAGGCGTTCGCGACGCCCGCGGCGAGCACCAGGTAGGTCGGGTGGAAGATCGTGATCGGGGTGTCCTCGTCCCGGTCGTACACGCCCTGCCCGATGGCGTAGACGAGCACGGCGAGGGTCACCGTCATCGACGTCAGCAGCATCAGCCCCGACAGCGGGTCGACGACGAGCGTGATGCCCAGGGGTACCGGCCACGAGCCGACCGTGGCGACGACCGGGCCCGACTGCACGGCCGTCACCAGCAACAGCGCGGCGATGACGACCACGACGGCGAGCACGGCGACGCTGATCGCGCGCTGCAGCATCGGGCGCCGCGAGAGCACCAGCGTCAGGCCGGCCCCGAGCAGCGGCAGCAGCACGGGCAGCGGGATCAGGGTCGCGAGCAGGGAGGAGCCCGGGTTCATCGCCCGTCCTCCCCGGTGGCGCCGGCCGCCGCGCGGACCGGGTCGGGGCCCGTCTCGGTGTCCTCCGGGTCGGTGTCGCTGACGCTCTCGCAGCCCGTGGTGTCCAGCTCCTCCTCGTCCTCCTGCTCCCCGCGCGCCAGGCGGCGGCGCACGGAGCGGTCCTCGGCGTCCTCGGTGAGGTCGTCCTCCCGGTCGAGGGTCCAGGCGCGGTGGATGAGGGCGAGCAGGAACGCCGACACCCCGAGCGTGATCACGATGGCGGTCAGCACGAGCGCCTGGACCAGGGCGTCGCTCATCGTCTCCTCCGGCGCGCGGCCGACCAGCGGCGCCGCGCCCGTGGGACCCCCGGCCACGATGACGAGCACGTTGGTGGCGTTGCCGAGCACCAGGACGCCCAGCAGCACCCGGGTCAGGCTGCGCTCGAGGAGCAGGTAGACCCCGGCGGTGTAGAGCACGCCGACGAGCGCCAGCAGGACGATCGGCGAGCTCACGAGGGGACCTCCTCACGGGCCGACATCCGGCCCGTCGCGACGGAGCGCCGGCGGTCGAGCTCGGCGCCGAGGCTGCGCAGGATGTCGAGCACGAGCCCGACGACGATCAGGTAGACGCCCACGTCGAAGATCAGCGACGTCACGAACTTGACGTGGCCGAGCACCGGGACGTCCCCCTCGAGCACGGCGGTCTGCAGGACCTCGCCGCCGAGGAGAAGCGCACCCACCCCGGTGCCGCCTGCGAGCAGCAGCCCGAGCCCGAGCAGGACACCGGCCTCGACGGGGACGGCCTCGCCGAGCTCGTAGCGACCGCCCGCGACGTAGCGCACGACGAGCGCGAGACCGGCGACGAGCCCGCCCGCGAACCCGCCGCCGGGGGCGTTGTGGCCCGCGAACAGGAAGTACAGCGAGACCACCATCATCGTCGGGAAGACCAGGCGGGTGATCACCTCGAGCAGCAGGACGCGGTCGCCGTCGCCGCGGCGGGCCGCCCGCAGCCAGCCGCCGGCCCCCGTCGACGGGGTGACCGCGGGCTGCGGCTCCGAGCGCGGCGGCGCCCCGGAGCGGCGGTGCAGGAAGACCAGGCTGGCGACGCCGGTGGCCGCGGCGACGATCACCGAGAGCTCGCCCATGGTGTCCCAGGCGCGGATGTCGACCAGGGTCACGTTGACGACGTTCGCGCCCGCGCCGAAGTCGTAGGCCTGCGCGGGGTAGGCCGCCGACACCGGCGGGGCCTGCCGCGCGGCGAGCGCCACCGCCCCGAGCCCCGTCATGAGCAGCCCGACCGGCACGGCGACGACCAGGCGCCGGACGCGTTGACGGGAGGTGTGCCGGTCGGCGATGTCGCGCGGGAGCGTGCGCAGCACGAGCACGATCACCACGAGCGTCGCCGTCTCCACCAGGGCCTGGGTGAGCGCGACGTCGGGCGCCCCGGCCAGTGCGAAGATCAGCGCGATCGAGTAGCCGAGCCCGCCGACCACGAGCACCGCGCCGAGGCGGCGGCGCACGCGCGTGGCGACGATCGCGCAGGCGGCGCCGATGACGGCGGCGAGCACCTGGAACGGCGAGTCGGCGAGACGGTCGATGCGGACGTCGCCGAGGTCGGCCGACAGCAGCAGCGCGAGCCCCGGCCCCAGCACGAGCACGACGAAGACCGTGTTGAGGACCCACGACAGCGAGCCGCGCTGGGTCATCACCGTGACGCGCAGCGAGGTGTTCTCCAGGGCGTGGATCACGCCGCGCCACGCGATCTCGGCGCGCACCCCGGCCAGCGGGTGGCGCGCGGTCAGGCGGGCGCTGACCGCCGGCAGGCCCACGACGAACCCGAGGGCGACGGCGAGCACCGAGAGCCCGAGCGCCAGGCCGATCGAGGGGATCACGGCCAGCTCGAGCAGGACCGGGTACGTGACCGGCAGGGTGTCGGCGTAGCCCTCGAGCAGCGGCGCGAGCCCCGCGACGCCGAGCCCCGCGACCAGGCCCGCGACCCCGAGCACGGCCGGCGACGCGACGAACAGCGGCCCCGGCGCCTGCCAGGTCACCGCGTCGACCCCGGGCTTGCGCCAGAACGCCCCCCACACGAATCGCGTGCTGTACCCGACCGTGAGCACCGAGCCGAGCACGACCAGCGCGAGCAGCGGCACCGCCGCGGAGCCGTAGGCGTCGTGGAGGAACGCCTCGAAGGACGCCTCCTTGGTGACGAAGCCGAGCAGCGGCGGCAGGCCTGCCATCGAGGACGCGGCGAGGATGCCCGCCGTCGCCAGCACCGGCGCGCGCCGGCCCAGGCCGGAGAGCTCGCGCAGGTCACGGGTGCCGGCGCGACGGTCGATCACGCCGACGACGAGGAACAGGCAGGCCTTGAACAGCGCGTGGCCGACCACCAGCCCGAGGGCGGCGAGCGCGCCGTCCCGGGTGCCGGCCCCGGCGAGCAGGAGCATGAACCCGAGCTGTGACACCGTGCCGTGGGCGAGGACGAGCTTGAGGTCGTGCTGGCGCAGCGCCTGCACGCCGCCCAGCAGCATCGTGGTGATCGCCAGCGTCGCGATCAGGGGGCGCCACGGCTCGACGTCGGCGAGCCCGGGCGCGAGGCGCAGCACGAGGTAGACGCCGGCCTTCACCATCGCGGCGGCGTGCAGGTAGGCGCTGACCGGTGTCGGCGCGGCCATCGCCGAGGGCAGCCAGAAGTGGAACGGCACCAGCGCCGACTTGGTGATCGCCCCGACCAGCACGCAGACGACCCCGGCGGTCACCGCCGCAGGGGTCGCGGCGGGGCCCATGAAGTAGGTCACGAGGTCGGAGAGCCGCGTGGTGCCCGCGGCGGCGGACAGCACCACGAGGCCGACGAGCATCGTCAGGCCGCCCGCCGCGGTGACGACGAGCGCCTGCACCGCCGCCGCACGGCTCGCCCGCTTGTGCGAGTCGTGCCCGACGAGCAGGAAGGAGAAGACGGTCGTCAGCTCCCAGCACACGTAGAGCACGAAGACGTCGTCGGACCAGACGAGCGCGAGCATCGCGCCGGCGAAGGCGGTGAGCACCCCGGCGAACCGCCCGAGCCCGCGCGCGCCCTCCGCGAAGTAGCGCGTGCAGTACAGGAGCACGAGGGCGCCGATGCCGGTGACCAGCAGCGAGAAGGTGGCGGACAGCGCGTCGAGGCGCATCGTGATGTCGATGCCGAGGGCGGGGATCCACGGGATCTCCTGGGTGGGTGCGGCGCCCGCGAGCACCGCGGGCAGCTGCGCCAGGATCCACACGAAGGCCGCGGCGGGGACCAGGGCCAGCACCGCGAACGCGCGTCGACCGAGCACCCGGACCAGGCCCGGCGCGGCCAGCGCCGCCACCGCGTGCGCTCCCACCAGCACCAGCACGCTTGCTGCACTCCCAACTGTCGTCCCGACCCGTGGCGGGGGCATCATTCCGGATCCCCCGTGGTGGTCGCGTGCGGTGACGACGAGGTCACTCCCGCGGGGTCGCGCCGACGGCGATCAGTCGTCGGCGAGCGCCGCCCGCACCGCCGCCACGGTCTGCTCCCCGGTCGCACGCCGTTCCGCCCGGTCGATCGCGACCTCGACCACCCGCGTCCCCGGTCGCCCGGTCGGGGCGAGCGCCCCGGTCGGACCTCCCAGCTCGGCCGGGACCGCGTGGCGGTGCGGCACACGGTGCGCGGCGCAGAGCGCGGCGAGGTCCGTGCCGTGCGGGGCCCCGAAGACACGCTCGAACGCGGCGGCGAAGCGCGGTGCGCCCTGCTCGAGGGTGGCGAAGATCCCGCCGCCGTCGTCGTTCGCGACCACGACGACGAGCTCCCCGCGCGGCTCCTCCGGCCCGACGAGCAGGCCGTTCGTGTCGTGCAGGAACGTCAGGTCGCCGAGCAGCGCGTAGGTCGGCCCGGGGTGCGCGAGCGCGACGCCCGCGGCCAGCGAGACCGCCCCGTCGATGCCGGACACGCCCCGCGCCGACAGCACGGTGACGTCGGCGCGCGGGGTGGCTGCGAGCGCGACGTCCCGGATCGGCGCGGACGCGCCCACCACCAGGCACGCCCCGGACGGGAGCGCCGCGACGGTGGCCGCGGCCAGGGCGGGCCCGCTGCCCTCGACGACGGCGGAGTCGAGCACCTCGAGGGCCCGGTCGTCGGCCTCGGCCCAGGCGCGCGCGAAATCGGCGTCGGGCTTCCAGTCGTCCGGGGGCGGGAGCGCGCCGACGGCCGTCACCGACCCCGCGACGTCCGTCCAGCCCGGCCGGGGGCGCCCGCCGGTCGGGGCCACCGAGGGGACGGCCACGACGGTGACGGACGGGTCGGCGAGCAGGCGCGACACGGCGCGGTGCAGCGTCGGGCGGCCGAGGACGACGACCTGCTCGGGGCGCAGGTCCTCGCGCGTCCCGTCCAGCGCCGCGGGGAGCGCCCAGGTGCCGGCGGGCAGCGCGCGCCCGCCCGCGGGGTCCGACCACAGCGGCGACGTCGGCTCGGCGAGCACCGGGACGCCGTCGGGCAGGCGCGTCCCGGCGGGCACGACCTCCCCGCCGTGGCCGGCGACGACGAGCGTCCGGGCGCCGGGGCGCAACGCCAGGGGCGCGAGGGTGGAGGCGGGCGGCGCCGGGACGATCCCCGTCCAGGGAGCGCCCTCGGGCCGCCCCTCGAGCGCGGGATCGGAGCTCGTCCGCGGGTCGGCGGCGCCCTGCGGGTCGAGCAGCGGCTCGCGCAGCGGGACGTTGAGCTGGACGGGACCGGGGTCGCCCCCGCTCGTGCCCGCCGCCCGGTCGAGCGCCCGGGCCACGACCGCCCGCCAGGAGCGCGCCGCCCCGGGGCGGTCCTCCGCGAGCGGCATCACGACCGAGGCGCGGACCGCTTCGCCGTACATCCCGACCTGGTCGATGGTCTGGTTGGCGCCGCTGCCCACGAGCTCGACGGGCCGGTCGGCGCTGACCACCAGCAGGCCCACCCCGCTGCGGGAGGCCTCGAGCACGGCGGGGTGGAGGTTGGCCACCGCGGTGCCCGAGGTGACGACCACCGGCACGATGCGTCCCGACACCGACCCGAGCCCCACCGCGAGGAAGCCCGCGCCGCGCTCGTCGATGCGGACGTGCAGCCGGAGCCGGCCGTCCCGGTCGGCGGCGTAGAGGGCGACGAGCAGCGGCGCGTTGCGCGACCCGGGGCACGCGACGGCGTCGGTCACCCCCGCCCGGACCCACTCGTCCACGACGACGTGGGCCTGCGCCGTCGAGGGAATCACCCAACCCACGGTAATGACGCCGAGGCTGTCGCACCCGATGGGCAGGGGGTGATCCCGGCCCCTGATCAGGTCCGGTGGCGCGCGGCGAGGCGAAGAGACCACCACAGACCGTGTCCTGAGGACACGGTCTGCCCGCTCGACTCCTCGGTGCGCCGCGCGATGCCGGTCACACGGGTGAACAGGCACGGGAGCGGCACGGACACGGAGTTGTGGGAGTGGTGGCGGGACGCACGGGATGGCGCAGAAACAGCACGGTCCGCCTCCGTCGTCGTGCTCGATGACTCGGGCTCCGAGAAGGCGAGGTGGAACCTCTCCGGTTGCGACCCCGTCGGGTACTGGATCTCTCCTCTCGATGCCACCGACACCGAGGTCCCGACGGAGACCCTCTGCATGACGACCCTCGCCGTCGTCGGGTCGCGCGGGCTGCGCACCGCACTGCGCGGCACCCCGGGCGGCGTGTGGGCGCCCCGGCTCGTGGCCGCCGCCGGGATCGGGCTCCTCGCGGCCGGCCTCCTGGTCATGGACCCGGGCGCGAACTTCCCCGTCGGGGCGCCCGACGACCTGCCGCTGGTCTCCTGGCACGCCGTCGGCCACATGGTCGCCGGCACCGTCAGCTTCGCCGCGCTCATCGCCGCGTGCTTCGTGCTGGCCCGCCACCTCACCCGCACCGGGCGCCGGGGCCTCGCGATCGCCTCCCGCGGCGCGGGCCTCTCCCTGGCGCTCGGCTGGGGCTGGGCGATGGGCGGGGGCGCCGCCGGCACGCTGACCCTCGCGATCGGTGCCATCGCCGCGATGCTCGCCGTCGCCGGGTTCGCCGCTCTGATGCGTCGCGGGGTCTGATCACCCGCGGACGACCGACCCCTCCGGCGCATGGTGCGCCGGAGGGGTTCCGCGCATGATCACCCACAGGAGCCCCTCGGCCCCCGTGCGTCTGCACCACACACGGGCCGACGTCGTGGAGGCGCGCCGTACGGGTGGCGAAGCACTCGACGGGATGACAACCCATCGAGCGAACCTCCGCCGAATCGGACACCGCGGTCCGTGATCGCGCCGTTCACTGCACCGTGCGCATCGACACGACTCGACTCCAGCCCTCCACGGAGCGGGTCGTCCCGGCGCGGCGGACGCGACGGACAGGCTTCGTCGTGGCCACCGGCGTCCTGACGACCGCCCTGTCCCTCGCGACCCTCGCCCCGGTGGCGAGCGCCGACCCGGGGGTTCCGCCGCCCACCGGCCCGCACACGCAGGCCGCCCCGAACGACGAGGGCCCGCAGCGCTGGGCGCCCCCGCTGGCCGGGACGTCCACCGGCGTCGCGATCGCCGAGGGCACCGCCCGTCTGAGCACCATGCGCGACGGCACCGAGACCGGCCCGGCCGCGCTGCGCGGCGCCGAGCGCCAGGGCCTGCTCGACCTCGGCGCCCACCAGTTCGCGACGCCCGTCAACCGGATCGACGCCCCGGTCACCGGCGACGTCCCGCCCGGGTCGCAGGTGACGGTCGACGTGCGCGGACAGGACACCGACGGGCAGTGGAGCGAGTGGCTCCCCGCCGAGCCGGGCTCCCCCGCGGTGCTCCCGGAGCCCACGCGCACCGTGGCCGTGCGCCTCGCGATGCTCGCCCCGACCGGCTCGGCCGGACCGATGGTGCGCAGCCTCGAGGTCCTCGCCGACGAGGTGCCGACCGGCCCGCGCACGATCGCCCCACGGGCCAGCTACCGGGTGTTCGCCACCCGCGAGGGCCTCGTCGGCGGCGTCACCGCCAACGGGCACCGGATCACGCCGAACGACCAGTTCGCCGCGCTGCCCTCGCGCCGAGCGCTCTCCCCGAACGGGCGCGGCGACTACAGCGTGCGCGTCTGCGCCGCGGGCGGGCGCTGCGCGACCGTGCCGGTATGGGACGTCGGGCCCTGGAACACCAAGGACGACTACTGGAACCCGTCGGCGCAGCGCCAGCAGTGGAAGGACCTGCCGCAGGGCCGCCCGCAGGCCCAGGCCGCGTTCGAGAACAAGTACAACGGCGGGCGCGACGGCTTCGGCCGCCAGGTGAAGAACCCCGCGGGCATCGACCTCGCCGACGGCACCTTCTACGGCCTCGGTCTGCGCGACAACGCGTTCGTCACCGTCGACTACCTGTGGACCGCGAAGTCCGCGGCGCTGGGACGGGCGGCCACCGCCGGCGCCGGTCCGGTCGTGGAACGGGCGACGCCGGACGCCGCGGCACCCGACGGCGGAGTGGTCGGCGACGGCGCCCAGGTCGAGGTGCAGTGCCAGGTCGCGGGCAGCTCCGTCACCGGCACCCAGGGCACCAGCAACCTCTGGCTGCGGACCCGGCCGGAGCGCTACGTCCCGGCGGCGTGGATCCAGGGCGCGCCGCCGGTACCGCCCTGCACCTAGCGTCACGTCGGTAAAGTCGCCGGGCGTGGCGACCGTCGGCGAATGGGTGGAGGGCGCGCGTCCCCGCACGCTGCCCACGGCGATCGCCCCGGTGCTCGCGGGCTCCGGGGCGGCCGCGGGGGTCGACGGGTTCGACCCGGTGGCCGCGGTGCTCGCGCTGATCGTCTCGGTGTCGTTCGTGATCGGCGTGAACTTCGCCAACGACTACTCCGACGGTGTGCGCGGCACCGACGACGACCGCGTCGGTCCGCTGCGTCTCGTGGGCTCCGGGGTCGCCCAGCCGTACGTGGTCAAGCGCACCGCGCTGCTCTGCCTCGGGCTCGGGGCGCTCGCCGGCGTCGTGCTGTCGCTCTACAGCGGGCACTGGTGGCTGATCGTCGTCGGCGGGGTGTGCCTGCTCGGCGCCTGGTTCTACACCGGGGGCTCGCGCCCGTACGGCTACCGCGGGCTGGGCGAGCTCGCGGTGTTCGTCTTCTTCGGGCCGGTCGCGGTGCTCGGCACCGAGTTCGTGCAGACGGGCCGCGCCAGCGGCCTCGGGATCGGCGCCTCGGTGGGCGTCGGCCTGCTCGCCTGCGCGGTCCTCGTCGCCAACAACCTGCGCGACATCGGCTCCGACGTCGACACCGGCAAGCGGACCCTCGCGGTGGTGCTCGGTGACCGCGACACCCGCGTGCTCTACGCCGCGCTCGTCGTGGTCCCGCTCGGCATGACCCTCGTGCTCAGCCTGCGGGCCTGGGGCGCGCTGGCCGGTCTCCTGGCGCTGGTCCTGCTCGTGCCGGGGCTGCGGCGGGTGCTCGCCGGGTCGACCGGCCGGGACCTGATCCCCGTGCTGCGCGACACCGCGCTCGGGCTGCTGGTGTGGTCGGCCGCGACGGCGCTGGGTCTGGCCCTGACCTAGGGATCGAGCTGGGGATCCTCTCCCGGGTCGTCCCCCCGGAGCTCGGCCCGCAGCTGCTCGCGCCGGGCCCGGCGCGACGCGGTGGCCGCGTCCACCTCGGCGGCGAGCCGGGCGCGCAGCCCGCGGAACAGGAACAGCGACAGCGGCAGGGCCACGACGATGGCGATCAGCAGCGACACGAGCAGCGGCAGTCCGGCGACCATGAGCACGCCCGCGATCACCGCGACGACGAGCAGGCGGGCGCCGACGTAGAGGAGGACCGCCAGCGCGACGCCGCCGGGCGAGCCGGTGGCGGCTGAGCGGCTGTCGGCGGGGCTGTCGGCGGTGTCGTCCCGGACGCCCTCGGCGGGCCCGGGAGCGGGATTCGGCGAGGTCACGGCACCAGGGTAGGCGCGCGACGAGGGAGCCGCGCCCGCAGTCCGCAGGCGCCGGAGTCGTCCGTTTCGCCCTTTGTGCTCTCTTTACCTGGATACAAGCGTTCGAGTACGTAGGGGGTCCGGTGTCACGATTCGCTGCGTTGTGTCCGCTCCCGTCATTCGGCGGTCGGGCGGACACCAGTGGCGATAGGGAAGGTGGAGTGACATGACCATCACTCACGAGGCCGGCGAGCGACTGATGACCCCCGGCGAGGTCGCGGCGATGTTCCGCGTCGACCCGAAGACCGTCACGCGCTGGGCGTCCGCGGGCCGCATCGGTTCCATCCGCACCCCGGGAGGTCACCGCCGCTTCCGCGAGTCCGAGGTCCGCACCCTGCTCGACGGCCTGACCAGCGAGGCGCACCGCTAGCCGATCCGGCTCGACCGGCGGCCGGACGGCCGCCGGTCGAGGGCGCCGCGAGGGCGTCGGTGAGGATCCACTTCGTCCGACCTCATCGGGGCGCCCCGTGGGCGGCACCCGCTCGTCCCGGGCACCCGACCGTCACTCGACGTCCACCTCGCGCACGTCACGCGGACTTCCGGTCCGACCGGTAGCGTGGTGGATGCCCGGTCCGTGGAGCATCCGCGGCCGGTGACGTCGAAGATGCAGGAGGCGTCCGAGTGATCCCGTTCCTCGTGGCCGTGCTTGTCCTGGTCGTCGTGGGGACGTTGCTGTGGAAGGTGATGGCCGCCCAGGCGGCCCAGGCCGGACACGACGGCGGTCCCGGCGGCATGGTCGAGGACGCACCGACCGGCCCCACCCGCCAGGCCTCTCCGCGTCGCCCGCAGCGCCCGGTCGCGCCCGACGACGACCCGGAGTTCCTGCGCTCGCTCGACGAGCGGATCCAGCGCCCCGAGCGCGAGGACCCGCCCTCCACCTGAGACACGACCTCCCGCGAGGGGCGTCCCGGTCCGCCGGGGCGCCCCTCGTGGCGTCTGTGGGGGTCCTTCTATCGGGGGATCATCGGGCGCCGCACCCGCGACCCGGCCCGGCCGAAGTCGTCGGCGACGGTGGCCGCGAGCTCGAGCAGCGCCGCCCGCGTGCGCGAGGCGAGCTTGTCCAGCTCGATCTCGGCGCCCTCCTCGAGGTGCGGGTCGAACGGCAGCCGCACCACGGCCCGGCAGCGCGCCGCGAAGTGGTCGGAGACGCGGTCGAGGTCGACGTTGCCCGACGACCGCCGCACGTAGTTGATGACGGCCACCGACCGGGACACCAGGTCGCGGTAGCCGTGCGCGTCGAGCCAGTCGAGGGTGGCCGACGCGCTGCGCGCCCCGTCGATCGACGCCGACGAGACGATCAGCAGGGAGTCCGCGACGTCGAGGACACCCTTCATCGCGGAGTGCATGAGCCCGGTGCCGCAGTCGGTGAGCACCACGTTGTAGAAGTGCTCGAGCAGCGTCACCGTGCGCCGGTAGTCGACCTCGCTGAACGCCTCCGACACCGCGGGGTCCTGCTCGCTGGCGAGGACCTCCAGGCGGGACGGGCCCTGCGAGGTGTAGGCGCGGACGTCGGAGTACCGCCGCACGCGGTTGACGTCGCGCAGCAGGTGGCGCACGGTCGCCGTGGTCTCGAGCGGGATCTTCTGGCTCAGCGTGCCGCGGTCCGGGTTCGCGTCCACGGCGATCACGCGGTCGCCGCGCAGGGACGCGAACGTCGACCCGAGCGTCGTCGTCATCGTGGTCTTGCCGACGCCACCCTTGAGGCTCAACATCGCGATCTTGTAGCACCCGTGGAGCGGCTGGTTGACCCGCGCGATCAGCTCGCGGCGGGCGGCGTCCCCGGCGCTCTCCCCCGGGTTGACCAGGCCGCCGCTGCCGACGAACAGCGCACGCCGCCAGCCCGTCTGCGGGGGGCGCCTGCTGGGCCGCAGGAGCTGCGCCGACGAGAGGTCGTAGCTCGCGGGACCGTTCGGGCCCTGCGGGGCGTTGGCGCCGCGGCCCGGCGTCGTGAAGCGGCCGGACAGCGGCGTGCGCTCGCCCGGCACGGGGCCGGCGGGCGGAGCGGCGGCGCTGCTGGGGGCCCCGGCGGCACCACGCGGGTCGAAGGCCGCGTGGCGGGGCTGGGCGGCGTCACCGCGGGCGGCCTCGGCCGTGTCGACCCGCCGTGTGGTCTCCGGAGAGTCCGCGGGGGCGGCCACGGCCGACGGCTCGGCGGAGGTGCCGTTCGTCGCCGCGGTCTCCGACGACCCGCTCGACGTCACGCCCGAGGAGGGCGTCGCCGAGGTCGTCGCCGAGGTCGGGGCTGAGGTCGGCGAGGACGACGGGGCCGTCGCGGGCGACTCGTCGTCGTCCTTGGGTTCCATCGGGCGGCCCCTCCCTCGTCGCGTGGCGCGCCAGACCGTATCCCGTCGTGGAGATCCGAACGACCGGAACCGGTCAGCCGACCCCGGCGTAGGAGTGCAGCCCCGTGACCACGAGGTTGACGAAGAACAGGTTGAACACCATGACCGCGAAGCCGACCACGTTGATCACCGCGGCGCGGCGGCCCCGCCAGCCGGCGGTGGACCGCGCGTGCAGGTAGCAGGCGTAGACGACCCAGGCCACGAGCGCGGTGGTCTCCTTGGGGTCCCAGCCCCAGTAACGGCCCCAGGCGGCCTCCGCCCAGATCGCCCCGGTGATCACCGCGAACGTCCAGATCGGGAACGCCAGCGCCGTGGCGCGGTAGGCGACGCGGTCGAGCACGTCGGCGCCCGGCAACCGCGCGGCCCACGCCAGGCGGCTCGGAGTGTTCTCGTGCGCGGCCCGCAGGAGATACAGGACGCTGCTGACGCCGGCGAGCAGCAGGATGCCCGAGGCGATGACGGCGGCGGAGACGTGGATCGCGAGCCAGTACGAGCGCAGCGCGGGCACCACGGGCGCGGTCTGCGTGTAGAGCACCGTGCCGGCCAGGAACATCAGGATGATCACGGGCAGCAGCACGAAGACGCCGAGGCGGCGGAGCTCGGGGCGGCGGTGGAGCACGACCAGCCAGGCCCCCACCGCGACCAGGCAGATCGCGGCGGTGAACTCGTACATGTTGCCCCAGGGCACCCGCTGCGCGGCGAACCCGCGGACCACGAGCATCGCCAGGTGCAGGCCGAACCCGAGGACGGTCAGCGAGACGCCCATGCGCCCGAACCGCTCGGCACGGGAGCGGGGCGGCGGCGTGTCGGTCGCGGTGCCGGCCGGGGCGTCCTTCAGGTCGGCCCCGGTCGAGCCACCGCCCACGGCCGCGCCGACGGGCTCCCGCGTGGACTCCTCGGCCCGCGCCGGACGCCGCAGGAGCGCGTGCTCGACGGCGTGCAGGATCATCGCCAGCACGTAGACGCCGAGCGCGGACTCGAAGAGCAGGTCGCCGAACTGGCCGAGCTGCGCGTCAACGACCATCGGGGGCCTCCCGGTCCTCCCCGCCGGCGTCCACCGACGGTTCCTGCGTCGCCTCGGGCGGCACGGACTCCTCGGGGACGTCCGGGTCAGGCATGGCGTGGTCGGGTTCCGCCTCGCCCCGCGCGCCCAGCTCGGCCGCGAGCCGCCCGAACTCCTCGCCGTAGCCCGCGCGGTCCGTGCGTGCCAGCCCGCCGAGCGTCACCACCGTACGACCACCTGTCGTAGGCGGCAGTGCGGGGGCCGCGCGCACCCAGAAGCGGCGGCGGCGCACCGTCAGCGACAGCGTCAGGCCCCCGAGCAGCGCGATCGCCGTGATCAGCACCGCCGTCTGCCCGGGGTCGTGCGACACCTGCAGCGACACCCAGTTCTCGACGCCGTCGAAGCGGATCCGGGTGCCGTCGTCGAGCGTGATCTCCCCGCCGGGCTTGATGTTCTCCCGCGCCACCCGCACCAGCCGGCCCTGGTCGACCATGCCCTGGTCCACCGAGAAGATCGACTGCGCGCGGCCGGAGTCGAGCCCCAGGTCGCCGCGCAGGACGTCGACGGCGACCTCGGGGTTGTTCAGCGCCGGGAACACCGACGTCACGAGCCCGCCGCCGGACGAGGTCGGCGCGAACAGGCCGGTGATCGCGAGCTGGGAGCGCCGGCGCTGCGCCTCGTCGGTGATCCCCGGCGGGTCGATCTTCGTCGCGCCCTCGGACAGCAGCGTCGCCTGGTCGACGGGACGCCACTGCACGAGGCCGACGCGCTGCTGGCCGTCGGGGAAGGTCACCGTGAAGCGGGGCGCGTAGCCGTGCCCGAGCAGGTAGACGCGCTCGCCGTCGACGCGCAGCGGGTCGTTCACCGCGAGGTCGTGGGGCACCCAGGCGTCGGCGCCGCTCTGCACGGCCTCGCCGTCCTGGAAGCGGACCGCGGCGTCGAAGGAGTCCGGCTGCCCGTCGGGGCGGAACGTCGCGCGGAAGCCGTCGACGGTCAGGCAGAACGGGTCCAGCCCGGTGCCGTCGACCTGCAGGCCGGGACGGAACGAGTCGTAGGCGTAGATCCCGGAGTTGCAGAACTCGCTGCCGTCGGCCATCACGATGACCTGACCCTCATAGCCCAGGATCTTGCCGATCGCGATGCCGCCGAGCAGGGCCACGAGGCTGAGGTGGAACACCAGGTTGCCGACCTCGCGCAGCGAGCCCTTCTCCGCCGAGATCGTGCGCACGCCGCCCGGCTCGGAGCGCACCACGGTGCGCCAGCCCCGCAGGCGCCGGTGGGCCGCCTCGACGACGGCGTCCGGGTCGTCGTCGGAGGTGCTCTGCGCGTGGTGGGGCAGGCGGGCGAGGTTGCGCGGCACGGCGACCGGCTCGACCCGCAGGCTCCGGGCGTGCTCGATCGACCGCGGCACCAGGCAGCCGATGAGCGAGATGAACAGCAGCAGGTAGACCGCCGAGAACCACGGCGTGGCGAAGACGTCGAAGAACCCGAGGTCGTCGAGCACCGGGCCGAGCGACGGGTGCTGGGCGAGGTAGTCCTCGACGGCGTTGGGGCTCGGGGTGCGCTGGGGCAGCACGGCCCCGGGCAGCGCGGCCACGGCGAGCAGGAACAGCAGGATCAGCGCGGTGCGCATGCTGGTCAGGCCGCGCCAGGTGTTGCGGGCCAGCGCGAGCGCGCGCCGGGCGGGGCTCGGACCGGACGGCGGCGGGCCGGCGTCCCCGTGAGGCGCCTTCGGCAGCGTGGTGGTCATGGGGAGGCCTACAGGGGAGTGGAGAAGCCGGCGATGGGACCGCGCAGCAGGGCGATGATCTCGGCCCAGAGGCCGGTGGCCAGCAGCAGCCCCACGACGATCATGCCGACGCCGCCGACGACCTGGATGCGCCGGCTGTTGTTCCGCAACCAGGCCTGCGCCCGCACCGCGCGTCCGGCGCCCAGGGCGATGAGCACGAACGGCACGCCGAGCCCGACGCAGTAGGCGAGCAGCAGCACGACGCCCCGGACGCCGGCGCTGCCCGCGTCGGTGCCGCTGGCCAGGGCGACCACCCCGGCGAGCGTCGGCCCGAGGCACGGCGTCCAGCCCAGGCCGAACGTCGCGCCGAGCAGGGGCGCGCCGACCAGCCCGAGCTGCGGCACCCGGTGCGGGCGGGTGTCGCGCTGCAGGGCCGGGACCAGGCCGAGGAACACCAGCCCCATCGCGACGGTGACGACACCGCCGATCCGCTGCAGGAGGGCCTCGTTGGCCAGCAGCGCGTCGGCCAGCCAGACGACCGACCCGAGGCCGACGACGAAGACGACGGTGAAGCCGAGCACGAACAGGCACGCCGCCCCGGCGACCCGCCAGCGACGCAGCCGGCGCGGGGTCGCGGTGGCCACCGGGAGCTCGCCGGTGACCGCGGCGCGGCGCTCGGCGGCCTGGGCCTTCGCTTCGTCCTCGGTCACCGCCGGCGCGTCGGCACCGACCAGACCGGCGAGGTAGGCGAGGTAGCCCGGCACCAGCGGGACGACGCACGGCGACGCGAAGCTGACCGCGCCGGCTGCCACGCAGAGCAGCACGGCGAGCAGGACGGGGCCGGACGTGGCCACCTCGGTCAGGTTCATGGCGTCTCCAGGGTAGGACGCCCCCGTCGGGCGCGCGTGGGCACGGGGACGCATCTCCGACGATGTGTCGTAGATCGTGCCGTCGGGTCGGGACGCCGGGGCACTCGCCCGACCGGGATGCCTCGGGAACCGAAGCGTTCGCGGTAATTCGGTGGCGCCACCTGCGGGGTCGCTCCTACCGTTCCCGCCGTGGACATCGACTCCTGAGGCGTCCGGGATCGCCCGGTCCCCCGCCCCTCCGCTGCCCCTCCCGCCGTCCGGCGCGGTGCCCTGCACCCCGGGCGTAGTCAGGCAGTCCCCACGGTCGATGTCGATCTCCGTCGTGACCGTGACGGCTGCCTGATCTCCCGGCACCCGGCGGCGTCCGACCGCACACCCCCAGGAGGTCCTCATGCGAACCACCCCGTCTCCGCAGGTCCCGTCCGCGCCGCAGCCGGCCAACCGCGCCGAGCGACGGGCCGCCGCTCGCGGCCGCTCGACCGGCGGGGGCTCCACCCGCACGGCACCCCGGGCCACCGGCCCGCGCGAGCACACCAAGCCCGCGCACGCCCGCGCGGACTTCGCCGCCCGCCGCAGCGGGTGAGATAGCGGGGGACCCGGCGGCTGACGACCGGGCCGGTCGGTCCGGTCGTCAGCCGTGGGCGCGGGGGTACTGCTGCGGGGGGTACTGCTGCGGGGGCGGCCCCGACCCCGCGGGCGGGAGCTGCATCAGCTGCTCGGCCGCGACCTTGTCGACGGTCATCTGGAACCCGCACGCCGTGCACTGCGTGGCGTAGCGCGTGCGGACCGGGAAGAGCGGGATGAAGAAGAGCGTGAACTTCGTGACCAGCTTCAGCACGGCGTTCGCCGCCGACCGGTGACAGTTCACGCAGGTCAGCAGCACCATCGCGAGCTGAGCGACGGTGCGGCGGGTTCCAAAGATGATCACATCGGCTCCTCGGCGTGGATGCGTGCAGCGTCAGCCAGCGGGGGCGGGCTCGGCGGCCACGCGGTCGACCACGGGCTGCAGGTCCGAGGCCAGGACGGCGGTGAGGAACACCGCCGCCACGCGGTGGGAGCGGTCGAGCACGATCGTCGACGGCACCGCGTTGCGCGGGTAGCCGCGCAGCACGAGCAGGGAGCGACCCGGCGGGTCGAAGATCGACGGGTAGACGACACCGCGGTCGCGGACGAAGTCGGCGGCGGCGTCGCGCTGGTCGCGGACGTCGATCCCGAGGAACTGCACACCCCGCGGCGCGGACGCCTCGGCGACCTGGTCGAGAGCGGGCGCCTCGGCACGGCAGGGCCCGCACCACGATCCCCAGACGTTGAGCACCACGACCTGGCCGCGATAGGCCTCGGTGGACAGCTCCCGGCCGGGCTCGAGCAGGCTCTCGCCGCCGAGGGCGGGCAGGACGCCCCGGGTCTCGGGCGGGTCGTAGATGACGGTCGTGCGCCCGCCGGTGCCGCCGAAGACGAACGCCCCGTCCGACGGCGACGACGAGCAGCCGGCGAGCACGAGCAGGCCCGCGAGCACGAGCAGCAGGGCCCGCACTCAGGCGCCCGTCGCCGACGGGTCCGAGACGCCGCCGGGCTCGGCGTACGCGATGTCGACGAGGCTCTCGTCGTCGAAGACGAAGCTGGTCACCGACCCCAGCGAGCACTGCCGGTGCGACGGGTTGTGCCACAGGCGCTCGCCGGACAGGAAGCGGCGCAGGGTCCAGATGGGCAGCTGGTGCGACACGCAGACCGCCTCGTGCCCCGCGGCGAGCGCCCGCGCGCGGTGCGCGGCGCCGAGCATCCGGTGCGCGATCTCGAGGTACGGCTCACCCCACGACGGCGTGAACGGGTTGCGCAGCAAGGGCCAGTACTCCGGCTTGCGCAGCGCGCCGTCGCCGACCCCGACGTGCATGCCCTCGAAGGCGTTGCCGGCCTCGATCAGCCGGTCATCGGTGATCGGCTCGAGACCGAGCTTCTCGGCGATCGGCTCCGCGGTCTCCTGCGCCCGCTGCATCGGGGAGACGAGCAGTGCGGTGACGTCGGCCCCGGCGAGGTGCTCCGCGGCCCGGCGCGCGTGCTCGCGTCCGGTGTCCGAGAGCCCGTAGCCGGGCAGGCGGCCGTAGAGGATGCCCTCGGGGTTGTGGACCTCGCCGTGGCGGACCAGGTGGACCGTCGTCCGCAACGGGCTCACGGTGCCGTCGCCGCGGCCGCCGCCCGCGCCGCGCCCGGCAGCGCGTCGGCGATCACCGAGAACGCGTCGTCGTCGAGCGCCGCGGAGATGAAGCACGCCTCGAACACGCTCGGCGGCCAGTACACCCCGGCGTCGAGCAGGGCGTGGAAGAACGGCGGGAAGCGCCAGGTCTCGGCGGCCTTCATGTCGTCGTAGTTCCGCCCCACCTCGTCGGCGAAGCGGACCGACACCAGAGAGCCCGCCCGCTGCATGCTGTGGACGACCCCGGCCGCGGAGAGCGCGTCGGTGACCAGGCCGTGCAGGCGGTCGGCGTTCGCGTCCAGCGCCGTGTAGACCTCGGGCGTCGCGTGGCGCAGCGTCGTGAGCCCGGCCGCGACCGCGACGGGGTTCCCGGCCAGCGTCCCGGCCTGGTAGACGGGCCCGGCGGGCGCGAGGTGGCCCATGACATCGGCGCGGCCGCCGAACGCGGCGGCGGGCAGGCCGCCGGACATGACCTTGCCGAAGCAGTAGAGGTCGCCGGCCACGCCCTCGAGGCCGTACCAGCCCGACGCCGAGACCCGGAAGCCCGTCATCACCTCGTCGATCACCAGCAGCGCGCCGTGCGCCTGGCAGAGCCGCTTGAGCCCGGCGTTGAAGCCCTCGTCGGGGGCGACCGCGCCCATGTTGCCCGCGGCGGCCTCGGTGATCACGCACGCGATCTCGGGGCCGCGCTCGGCGAACACGGCGGCGACGGCGTCGAGGTCGTTGTAGGGCAGGACGACGGTGTCGGTCGCCTGGGCGCCGGTGACGCCCGGCGACGAGGGGAGCCCGAACGTCGCGACGCCGGAGCCCGCCTCGGCGAGCAGCGCGTCGACGTGACCGTGGTAGCAGCCGGCGAACTTGACCACCACGCTGCGCCCGGTGAACCCGCGGGCCAGCCGCACCGCGCTCATCGTCGCCTCGGTGCCGGAGTTGACCAGGCGCACCTGCTCGACGGGCTCGATGCGCCGCACGAGCTCCTCGGCGAGGTCGACCTCGCCGATCGTCGGCGTCCCGAACGACAGCCCGGCGGACGCCGCCTCGCGCACGGCCTCGACCACGGCCGGGTGCGCGTGCCCGAGGATCATCGGGCCCCAGGAGCTGACCAGGTCGACATAGCGGTTGCCGTCGGCGTCGGTGAGCCAGGGCCCGGAGCCGGCCACCATGAACCGCGGGGTGCCGCCGACCGACCGGAACGCGCGGACCGGGGAGTTCACCCCGCCCGGCACCACCTGCTCGGCGCGCGCGAAGAGGTCCGCGCTGCGCCCGACATCGGACGTCCCGGGGCTCGTCATCGCTGTGCGGGTCACGGCGCCCAGTCTCCCAGCCGCCGGGACCTCCGGCCCGCCAGGCCCGTCACGCCGGGAGCGACTCCAGCGGCGGGGGGCGAGCGCGGTGACCGCGCGGTCGACCGCCTCGCACGACGGGCCGGCGACCTCGATCGAGTAGGCGACGGCGTCCCAGCCCACGAAGGTCCGGCAGGGACCGCCGTCCTCGGTCTGCACCAGGGGCCGAGGCGCCCTCCGCCCGGCGCGTTCCAGGCGGCCGCGCCGCCCGACTGCTCGCCGCGCGCGTTCGCCTCGGTGCTCACGTCGCCCGCGGTGTTCCACCGCGTGTAGCTCCCGGTGGTGCCCTCGGGCCCGGCGCAGCCGCGCACCTGCTTCGGCGTGACCCCGGACGTCCCCGCGGTGGGCGTGCCCGGGTTGCACCCGGGTCGGATCGCGCCGGGGAAGACGCGCTCGGGCGCCCGGAGGTCCTCGGTGGTGGGCAGGCCGGTCGCGTTGAGGCTCGCGGTGACGTCGGCGTACCGGTCGTTGGTCACGTAGGCCTGCACCATCTGCGAGTGGCCGGCGGGCCACCGGGGGTCGTGGGCGACCAGGGGCCCGACGGGTGAGGGCCGGAGGGGTGGGGATCGCTGTCCCAGCGGATGGCCGGGCCGCCCGCGGGCGCGTACGGGCCCTGCCCGTAGGGCGGGTAGGACGGCGGACCGGCGGGCCCGACCCAGGTCTCGCGGTGGTGCTCGGGGCCGTGCGGTGGGCCCGGCGGACCGGCCGTGGTCACCAGGACGTTGCCCGGCTTGACGTCGCGGTGGACGAGGTCGTGGGCGTGGGCGTCGTCGAGGGCGTCCGCGAGCTGCTCGACGAGGCCGTGCGGCACTCGCGCTCGAACCGCTCGCGGATCTCCGGGTCGTCCGCGAGATCCGGGGCCAGCCGTTGAGGGCGACCTCGCGGTCGCGCCGCGTGTCGTACGCCCGGTGCACCTCGCCCATGCCACCGCGCCCGAGACGGGTGGTCAGACGGTAGGGACCGAACATCTCGGCCGACCCGTCGACGGGCCCCGTCGTCCCGGCGCCCGGCCCCGACGAGCCCGTCATGTCGATCTCCCCCAGGGCGGCGGAGGGTGGTCGCCCGCGGCCCGGACGGGAGGATACGACGCAGATCACCCCGAAGGCGATCACGAACGGCGATCGGATCCCGGCGAGGTCGTGGCGTGGTCGGCGTCGTCCGCCTCGGCCGTGTGAGGGGGGACCTCGTCCGGGTCGGGAGCGTCGACGGGCGTCGGTGCCGCCGTGTCGGCGGGCGCCCGGGCGGCCCGGAGGGCGGGGACCGCGGCGAGCGCGGTGAGCACCGCCGCGACCCCGGCGGCCGTGCCCGCGAGCAGGAGGCCGCCGACGAGGTGCAGCTGGCGGATCGGGGTGACGAGTAGGCCGCCGGTGGTCTCGCGGACGTCCACCCCGGCGACGAGCAGCAGGACCGCCGCGACGGCGAGCACCACCGTCGCCGCGGCGAGCAGGACGGCGCGCCTCACGACGACGCCCGCGCGCGCAGCAGGTCGCCGATGGCCTGCCGGAGCGCGGCGCCGTCGCGGGCCCAGGCCACCGCCCGGGTGCCGTCGCTCAGGCGCAGCACGACGGGCATCAGCCGGCGGGGCACCACCGGCCCGTCGCCGAGGACCCGCAGGCCGTGGTGGTCCTCGTCGGCGGGGCGCAGCGACGTCACCTGCGACATCGGCAGGCGGGTGCTGCCCTGGACCAGCGTCGACGGGGTGAGCTCCACCCGCAGGAAGCGCCGCCTGCTGCGGACGAGCACGAGCGTGTAGAGGAACACCAGCAGGCCGACGCCGAGCCACAGCGCGAACGACGGTCCGCCCGGCGCGAGGCTCTCGAGCCCGATCCCGGCCGCCGCGAGCACCGGGCCGAAGAGCAACACCCAGGGCCGCGACCCGGTCTCGGCGTACAGGACCGGTTCGTCGGTCGTGGTGGCCGGCGGGTCCGCAGCGGTCACCGGAACCGGCCGAACCACGCGCGGGCCGCGGGCAGGTGGAGCAGCACCACCCCGGCGACGAACGCGACGAACCACGCCCCGCCCACCCCGAGGAACGTGACCTGCACGAGGCCGACCGCGGCGAGGACCACGCCGACCGCGGTGAGGACGGTGCGCGCCCGCCGGGAGCCGCGCCCGGCCCGGCGGGCCGCGACGATCGTGCCGACGCCCCCCGCGGCCAGCACCACCATGGCGGCGACCACGGCGGCCGGGCCGGTGCCGGGGTCGGCCGTGCCGAACGCGAGGCCCAGGCCGAACAGCAGCGCCGTGCCGATCATCAGCGCACCGAGCACGATCCACAGCACGACGGCGGCGGTGACCAGCCCGGGGCGTCCGGGCTCCTCCTCGGGCGGGGTGAGGTCCCGCTCCGCGTCGGACCGCGCGTGGTCGGTCACCGTCACCGGTCCAGCCAGGCGGTGGCCTCGGTGGCCCAGTACGTCAGGACGATGTCGGCGCCGGCGCGGCGGATGCCGGTGAGCGTCTCGACGATCGTGCGCTCGCGGTCGAGCCAGCCGCGCTCGACCGCGGCCGAGATCATCGCGTACTCCCCCGAGACCTGGTACGCGGCGACCGGGACGTCGGAGGAGTCGGCGACCCGGCGCAGGACGTCGAGGTAGGCCATGGCCGGCTTGACCATCACCATGTCGGCGCCCTCGTCGAGGTCGAGCGCCGCCTCGCGCCCCGCCTCGCGGGCGTTGGCCGGATCCTGCTGGTAGGTGCGGCGGTCGCCCTGGAGCTGCGAGTCGACGGCCTCGCGGAACGGGCCGTAGAACGCGCTGGCGTACTTCGCGGAGTAGGCGAGGATCGCGGTGTCGCGGTGGCCCGCCTCGTCGAGCGCGGACCGGATGACGCCGACCTGGCCGTCCATCATCCCGCTGGGCGCGACGACGTGGGCGCCGGCGTCGGCCTGCGCGACGGCCATCTGCCCGTAGATCGGCAGCGTGACGTCGTTGTCCACCCGGCCCTGGTCGTCGAGCACGCCGCAGTGGCCGTGGTCGGTGAACTCGTCGAGGCAGGTGTCGGCCATGACCGGCATCGCGTCCCCGACCTCCGCCCGCACGTCGCGCAGCGCGACGTTGAGGATGCCCTCGGGGTCCGTACCGCCGGACCCGACGGCGTCGCGCCGGGCCGGGACGCCGAACAGCATGATCCCGCCGAGACCGGCCGCCGCCGCCTCGGCGGCCGCCTTGCGCAGCGAGTCACGGGTGTGCTGGACGACCCCGGGCATCGACGAGATCGGGCGCGGGGCGTCGAGACCCTCGGCGACGAACACCGGCAGCACGAGGTGCCGCGGGCGCACGTCGGTCTCGGCGACGAGCCGGCGCAGGCCGGGGGTGGCCCGGAGGCGGCGGGGACGGTCGGTGGGGAACATACGGTTCGTCCTTCGGACCTGTGAGCGGCCGTCCGTGCACTGGGCACGGACGACCGCTCACGAGCGCGGAGCGCCAAGCTAGCGCTTGCGGGCCTTCGTCTTGCGGGGCGGGGGCAGGGCGCCCTCCGCCCGCAGCTTGTTGGCGTGCGACGCCAGCGCCTCGACCAGGGACGGCACGTCCGCGGTGTCGGGCTTCACGTCGACGCGCAGCCCGAACTCGACCGCGGTCTCCGCGGTCTTCGGGCCGATGCAGGCGACGATCGTGCGGGCGTGCGGCTTGCCGGCGATGCCGACGAGGTTCCGCACCGTCGACGACGAGGTGAAGCACACCGCGTCGAAGCCCCCGGTCTTGATCGCCTCACGGACCGGCGCGGGCGGCGGCGCCGCCCGGACGGTGCGGTAGGCGGTGATGTCGTCGATCTCCCAGCCGCGCTGCTGCAGGCCCTCGGCCAGGGTCTCGGTGGCGATGTCGGCCCGCGGGAGCAGGACGCGGTCCACCGGGTCGAGAACGTCGTCGTGAGGCGGGAACACGTCGAGCAGGCCCTCGGAGGACTGCTCGGTCTCGTCGCCAGGCACCAGCTCGGGGTGCACGCCGAACGAGCGCACGACGTCGGCCGTCGCCTCGCCGACGCAGGCGATCCGGACGCCGGAGAACGCGCGGGCGTCGAGCCCGAACTCGCCGAACTTCTCCCAGACAGCCCGGACCGCGTTGGCCGAGGTGAACACGACCCACTGGTAGCGCCCGTCGACCAGGCCCTTGACCGCGCGCTCCATCTGCGCCGGGCTCCGCGGGGGCTCCACCGCGATGGTGGGCACCTCCTCGGGCACCGCGCCGTGCACGCGCAGGCGGTCGCTCATCGCGCCCGCCTGGTCCTTGGTGCGCGGCACGAGCACGCGCCAGCCGTAGAGGGCGCGCGACTCCCACCAGGAGAGGGTGGCGCGGTCGGTGACGGCGTCGCCGAGGGTCACGACGAGCGGGCCCTCGAGCTCCGCGCCGTCGGCGGCGAGCTTGTCGAGGCTCGTCTCCACGGTGCGCTGCCGGGAGCCGGTGCCGCCCGCGGTGACGAGGGCCGGGGTGCCGGGCTTCCAGCCGTTCTCGACGAGGCGGGCCGACGCGCCGGCGAGCTCGGCCGCGGTGGCCTGCAGGACCAGCGGGCCGGGAGCCACGGCGAGGGCGGCGTAGTCGACGGCCTCACCCGCGGTGATGTCCACCGAGGTGTGGGCCGGTCCGAGGGCGACGCCCGCGTAGGTCGGCACCGCGGTGTCGGCGGGCATGCCCGGCACGACGTCGAACGGCACGCCGGCCGCCGCGACGGCGCGGACCTCGCTGACGATGTCGGGGCGCACCAGCGGGTCGCCGACGACCAGGCGCACGACCGAGGCGCCGCTGCGAGCCTCGCCGACGACGGTCTCCGCCAGCGTGGCGGGGTCGGCGGGTGCGGGTCCGCTCGTGGCGGCGGGATCGTCGGCGGCGAAGCCGGGCGCGACCACGGCGTCGGTGGCCGGTCCGCCGGCCGCCGGGTCGTCGGCGTGCCCCACCGGGCGGACCGTCGTCGTCGAGGGCAGCAGGCCGAGGACGTCCGCGGGCACACCGCGGTCGGCCACGACGAGTGTGGCCGCGGCGAGGGCGTCGCGGGCGCGCACGGTCAGCAGACCCGGGTCTCCGGGTCCACTGCCGACGAAGGCGACCCGGCCGGCGGTCGTCGAGGGTGCTGTCATGTCTTCCGATCCCATCGTGGTGTTCAGGAGGCGTGCGGGGGCCCCGAAGGCCCCGTCGGCTCCGCCCCGTCGGCGAGCAGTTCCTCGGCCAGTGCGCGGCCGATCTGCTCGGCGTCCTCGGTCTCTCCGGTCGCGGACCCGCGCACGAGTGCGCCGTCCGCCGTGGTGGCCACCGCACGCAGCGACAGCCGTTCGACGACATGGCCGTCGTCGTCAAGGTCCTCGACGACCTCGGCGAGCGCCCCGATCGGGGCGCTGCAGGGTGAACCCAGCGCGCTGAGCACGGCGCGCTCGGCGGCCACGGCCACCGCGACGCCCTCGTCGTGCAGGGTGGTGCGCAGCAGGTGCTCGAGCGCCGCGTCCTCCGACCGGCACTCGCAGGCCAGCGCGCCCTGGGCGGGCGCGGGCAGCACCTGGAGGGGGTCGAGCACCTCGGTGACCTCGCCGACCCGCCCGAGACGGGCCAGTCCGGCGCGGGCGAGCACGACGCCGTCGAGCTCGCCCCGGGTCACCTTGGCGATCCGGGTGTCGACGTTGCCCCGGATCGGCACGAGCTCGAGGCCGAGCCCGAGCGCGCGGATCTGGGCGACCCGCCGCGGCGAGCCGGTGCCGACCACCGCGCCGGGCGGCAGCTCTCCGAGCACCATCCCGTCGCGGGCCACGAGGGCGTCGCGGGGGTCTTCGCGCGCCGGCACGGCGGCCAGCGTCAGCCCCGGCACCGCGGCGGTCGGCAGGTCCTTGTAGGAGTGCACGGCGACGTCGATCTCCTCGGCGAGGAGCGCGTCGCGCAGCGCGGTGACGAACACGCCGACGCCGTCCATCGCGATCGGTGTGCCCGCCGCCTGGCTGCGGTCGCCGTCGGTGGAGATCGTGACGACCTCGACCGTGGCGCCGGCGTCGGTGAGCGCCGCGGCGACGATGTCGGTCTGGGTGCGCGCGAGCAGGCTCGCCCGCGTACCGATCCGGATCGTGCGGGCGTCGGTGCCCGTCACCGGCGGCGCGTCCGTGGCGTCGGCGGTCATCGCCGCCCCCCGGGACCCCGGGTGTCGACGGCCAGCGCCTGGTCGACCTCGTCGCCGGGCTCGACGCTCGCCGTGCGGGTGTTCGACTCGGTGGCGGCCAGCACCGCGGGCGTCTGCGGGTCGAGCTCGAACAGCTCCCGCAGCGCCTCGGCGTAGGTGTCGCCGCCCGGGGACTGCGCGAGGCGCTTGACCTGCACCGTCGGGGTGTGGAGCAGCTTGTCGACGACGCGGCGCACGGTCTGGGCGACCTCCGAGCGGGAGCGCTCGTCGAGGTCCGGCATGCGGCCGTCGAGGCGCAGGAGCTCGGCGTCGACGACCTCCGCGGCGCGCCGGCGCAGGGCGGTGACCGTCGGGGTGACCTCGGCCGTGCGCTGCGCGGCGAAGTAGGCCCGCACCTCCTCGGAGACGACCGTGCGCGCCTCCTCTACGGCGATCCCGGCGCTCGCGGAGCGCAGCCGCTCCCCGAGGGCGGCGAGGTCGACGACGGTGACGCCCTCGATCTCGGCGACGCGCGGGTCGACGTCGCGGGGCAGGCCCAGGTCGCAGACGACGAGCGGGGCGGCGCCCGTGTCGCGGCCCGCCAGCCCGCGGCGCACGTCGTCCTCGCCGACCACGGTGCCGACGGCGCCGGTGCAGGCGACGACGAGGTCCGCGGCGGCGATCTCGGCGGCCAGCGCGTCGAGGCCGACCGCGCGGGCGGCGGCCCCCTCGGTGCGCAGGGCCACGGCGAGGCGCTCGGCGTTGGCCTCCGAGCGGTTGGCCAGCACGAGGTCGTCGACACCGCCGCGGCGCAGGTGCGCGGCCGTCAGCGCGCCCATCGACCCGGCGCCGACCACGAGCGCGCGACGCCCGGCCAGCCCACCCAGGGCGGTCTCGGCGTCGGTGAGGGCCTCGGAGACCACCGAGGCGCCCGCCGCGTCGATCCCGGTCTCGGCGTGGGCGCGCTTGCCGACCCGCAGCGCCTGCTGGGCCAGCTCGTGCAGCACCCGGCCCGCCGAGCCGAGCTCGCGGGCGTCGGCGTAGGACGCGCGGAGCTGGCCGAGGATCTGCGCCTCGCCCACGACCATCGAGTCGAGGCCCGCGGCCACCGAGAACAGGTGCTCCACCGCCGAGCCGGCGTAGTGCACGTAGAGGTGGTCGGTGAGGTCGGAGACCTCGGCGTGCGCGTGGCGGGCCAGCACGTTCGAGACCTCGGTGAGGCCGCCGTGGAAGGTCTCGACCACCGCGTAGATCTCCACGCGGTTGCAGGTGGAGACCAGCATCGCCTCGGTGACGTGCTCGCCGGTGAGGAGCTCGTCGAGCACCTTGCGGGTGTCCTCGGGGGACACGGCGACGCGCTCGAGCACCGGCACCTCGGCGGTGCGGTGCGAGACGCCGACCAGGAGCAGGCTCATCGGGAGAACACCTCTCGCGGGGTCGGTCGCGACGGGGCGGCGGGACCGGCCGCGGGCACCGTGCCGTGCCGGCGCGCCACGTGGAACGACAGGACCTGCATCTCCACCGCCAGGTCGACCTTGCGCACCTCGACCCCGGCCGGCACCGCGAGCACCGTGGGCGCGAAGTTGAGGATGCTGCGCACGCCCGCGGACACGAGGTGGTCGCAGACGCGCTGCGCGGCCTCCGCCGGCGTGGCCACCACGCCGATGGTGACGCCGCGCGCGGCGCAGACCACGCCGATCGCGTCGGCGTGCTGCACCTCGACGCCGTCGATGACGGTGCCGACGAGCGCCGGGTCGACGTCGAAGAGGGCCGCGACCGGGAAGCCGCGCTGGGCGAAGCCGCCGTAGCCGGCGAGCGCGTGCCCGAGGTTGCCGACCCCGACGAGCGCCACGGCGTGCGGGCTGTCCAGGCCGAGCGTCGCCTCGACCTCGGCGGTCAGGCGGGAGACGTCGTACCCGACGCCCCGGACACCGGAGGAGCCGATGAGGGAGAGGTCCTTGCGGAGCTTCGCGGAGTTCACCCCGGCCGCCGCGGCGAGCTCCTCGCTGGACACGGTGCCGCGGCCGTCGGCGAGCAGGGAGGTGAGGACGCGCAGGTAGACGGCCAGGCGGGCCACGGTCGCCTCGGGCACCGGGCGGGTGGCGGACTCCTCGCCACCGTCCGCAGCGTCCGGTGCGAGATCCACCCCGGGCGGTCGGCTCGAGGGCACCGCGCGCCGAGCGGGCCGGGTGCCACGGTCGACCGTCACTTCCGGGCGCCTCCTGTCATGCCTGCATCACCACGCCGTCGCGGGGTCCCCGCACCCGCGGCCGTGCACCACGCGGACGTCCCTGGATCGGATCCAGAACAACGCTAGCGCTCGTGAACGCACGCACAAAATCGCCGCGGGCCCGCCGGCCGTGGGCTCCACCACCCTCCGCGCCGGCGCGGACCCACGCCGTGTCGTGTCGACCGGCGGAGGCCCCCAGTCTGCCAGTCGGCGCGCCGCGACGCGCCGCCCACACCGGCCTGGAGCTGCGCGGGGCGGTACTCGGCCGTCTCCGTGCGCCGTCCGGCCCCGTTCGGGTCAGACCGTCAGGGCGTCCGGGCCGAGCGCTCCGGCGGTGGGGTCCGTGGGTGCGGTGGGCGGCCGCCCGAGCAGGAAGTCCGCCGTCGCCCCGTGCATCGCGGAGACGGGCGCGACGCCCGCCGCGAGGGCGACCGTCGACGTCCCGGTGGCGCTGCCGACGATCGCGGTGATGGTGGCGGTGACGGTCGCGGTGACGTCCGCGGCGAGTCCCAGCAGGTCGACGGGGGCGACGGCGGCCACGAGGCGACCTCGCAGCGCGGGCTCGACGGTGAGGGGATAGCCGTCGACCGGGGGCTGCCCGGCGTTCGTCAGGAGCCGGTTCCACGCCTCGGCGTGCGCCACGTGCTGGGCCGCCGCCCCGGACAGGAAGGCCGACACCACCCCGGGGACGGACCCGTACCGACCCTGGACCGCGCCGGTGCCGGCCTGGCCGAGGAGGTCGCCGGCGAGGCCGGAGAGCGCGGCGGCGACGGCCATGAGAGCCGCGTCACCCTCGTACACGGGGGCTGGCGTGGTGGTCGTCGTGGCCGGCGGCGGCGTGCCCGGCGGGGCAGGAGACCCGGGCGGCGCGGTGTTCGAGCAGGCGGCCAGCGCGGCCGCGCCCGAGAGCGCGCCCAGCCCGAGCAGGAAGCGACGGCGCGTCGTCCCGGGCCCGGTCATCGCAGGGCCCCCTCGGTGGCGGGCGACGCCTTCTCCGTGGGGAAGAGGACGTCGGGGAAGCCGACGGTGCCCGCCCCGGGCGGCAGCGCGGCCAGGTCCGGGGGCGCGGCGACCAGGTCGGCGCGCCCCGTCGAGAGCAGCGCGCCCAGCGTCAGCAGCAGGGCCTTGCGCCGGGCCGCGGCCGTCGCGTGACCCAGCACCGTGACCCGCACGTCGGGGGACGAGAGGTCGACGACGTCGGCGACGAGGGTCTGGGCGAGGACGTCCTCGAGGGTCAGCAGGAGACCGACGACGTCCCCGGGGCCGCGCACCGTCGGCAGAGCCTGCTCCACCACCGCGGCGTACTTCGCGTCCGCCGAGGTCTGCACCCGGCCCCCGGCGTCGCGGGTGGCCCGGGCGAGGTCGGTGCGCGCGCGGTCCAGCTCCTGCACCGCGGTCGCCAGGAGGGCGCGGACCGGCGCGAGCGCGGTGCCGCCGCCGGCGTAGGGGAGCCGCTGCAGACGTGTGTAGGTGTCGGAGGTGAGCTCCACGAGCGACGAGGCGGTCTGCAGGATCGGCACGTCCGCGGCCGTCGGCGCCGTCACTGCACGTCCCCGCCCGTGAGGGCACGGACCAGGTCGTCCGGCTCGATCCGCCAGGACCCGATCTCGACGCCGTCGACGAGCGTGACGGGGATGCGGTCGCCGTACTCGGCGCGCCACTCGGGGTCGGTGCCCGCGGCGTCGACGTCGACGACGACGTGCTCCTCGCCGACCCGCGCGCCGATCTCCCGCACCACGCCCTCCATCCGGTCGCAGGTGCGGCAGTCCGCCCGCACGAGCACGACGATCCGGGGCGTCCCGACGTCCGGTCCCGCGTCCGGGTCCACGTCCGGGGAGGCGCCCGACCCGTCCGGGCGACCGCCGGTCGCACCGCCCACCGACACGGTCGCCCGCTCGTCGGACCGTTCGTCCGCCACCGGCTCGTCGCCTCCCTCCGGGGCCGCGTCCCTGCCCCGCCCGGCGGCAGTCTCCCACGGTGCCGTGACCTCCACGCGGAGCCCCACGACGACTCCGAACGGCCGCTCGTCGCACCGTTGCTGCAGGTCGGAGAGGGTCACCCCTCCCGGGGGCGCGCCGGTGTCAGGGGCCGTCGCGCCGCACGTATGCTCCCGCGACGAGGCCTCCTCACCGGGGGATCCGGTCGGGAAACGTCGATCGAGGGAGAGGGCATGTCCGACGCTGCCGGTCGTCACGACCCGGCGCGCGCGCACGCTCTCGGGGCCTCCGGGCTCCCGTCCCCGCCCGGAGCAACGTGAGGCGCGCGGCACCCGATCCCGCCGACGAGCCCGGCGCCGGCCGCCCCCCGGCCCGGGGTGACGCCCGGCGCGGCACCGGCGCGCGCGGGGCCACCGGGACCGACACCCCGCCCGAGCCCGTGATCGACACCCGCACCAACGGCCACAGCAACGGCCACGGCGGGCACCACGGCCACGGCACCCCGACCGCGGCGTCGGCGGCACCGCCGACGGCTCCGTTCTATCCCGCGCAGCGACGGCGCGAGGACACCTGGCCCCCGCCCGCGGGCGACGGGGCTCCCGCGCCCCGGACCGGCTCCGGCCCCCTCCCTGGCCCGCCGCCGCCCCCGATCGCGCACCCGCCGACCGTGCACCCGCCGATGGCGCACCCGCCGATGGGGCACCCGCCGATGGGGCACCCGCCGATGGGGCACCCGCCGATGGGGCCCGCGCCGATCGCCGACCCGGGCGAGCCGACCACCGGGCTCCCGATCGCCGACCCCGGCGTCGCCGTGCCGGCCGCGGCGGCCGACGTCCCGCCCCCGCTCGCCGAGGACGGCTCGGAGACGGTGGACGCCGATGAGCTCCCCGACGACCTCCCCGAGGAGGGCGCCTCGGCCGAGGGCTGGGCGCTCGTGCGGGCCGCGCAGGACGGCGACACCGACGCCTTCGGCCAGCTCTTCGACCGCTACCACGACACGGTCTTCCGGTTCGTCCTCTACCGCCTCGGCGACCGGCCCGCGGCCGAGGACCTCACCCAGGAGACCTTCGTCCGCGCCTTCCGCCGGATCACGTCGGTGAGCTACCAGGGCCGCGACATCGGTGCGTGGTTCGTCACCATCGCCCGCAACCTGGTCCTCGACCACGTGAAGTCCAGCCGCTACCGGCTCGAGCATGCGACCGCCGAGGTCGCCGACGTCGCGCCCGGCAGCCTGCGTCCCGGTCCCGAGACCGAGGTGATCGCGGGCGCCACCCACGCCGAGCTCCTGAAATGCGTCGCCAAGTTGGGCGACGACCAGCAGGAATGCATCGCGCTGCGCTTCCTCCAGGGCCTCTCCGTGGCCGAGACCGCGGACATCATGGGCCGCAACGAGGGGGCCGTGAAGGCGCTGCAGCACCGTGCGGTGCGGCGCCTCGCTCAACTGTTGCCCGAGGGTCTGCGGTGAGTCACAACGATGTAGTTCGAACCGCACACCGCAAAGACGTAACCGGTCGCCCGTCCGGTCGTTTTGCCCATCGACGAGTACAGCGCGCACCCACTGTGACGCGCGGACGATGAGGACGGGCGGAATGTCGAGCGGGTACGACGGGGACGACGAGCTGTTCGCTCGCGTCTGGGCGCAGCGGGACGCGGCGGAGCGTCCGGCGCCCCCCGATCCCCGTCGGGAGCACCCCCAGGAGCGCCTCGACCCCGAGCTCGCCCGCGTCCTCGACGTTGCCGCCGCCCTGCGCACCGCCGGTCGCGCGGCGCAGGGTCCCGACCCGGACACCTCGGCGCGCATGCGCGCCGCCGTGATGGCCGAGATCGGCGGCGGGACCGCCGACGGCGCGACCCGCGAGCGCACCCGCGTGCTGCGCTCCGAAGACGCTGGTCCGGCCGGTGGTCGGGGGGCCGGCCGGGCCGGTGCCTCCACGCGCCGGGAGAGCCGCGAGAGCCGGGGCGGGACGCGTCCCGCGGACCGGCGCCCCGCCGCCCGCGCGACGTCCCGGCGTTCGGGCGCCCGCCTGCTGTCCTCCTTCGTCACCGGTGCGTGCGCCGTGATGCTGCTCGGCGCCCTGACGGTGCTCCTGAGCCGCGGCGCGCTTCCCGGCGAGATGCTCTACAGCATCAAGCGCGCGTCGGAGAGCGCCGAGATCGGCCTCACCAGCGGCCAGGAGGCCAAGGGCCTCAAGCACCTCGACTTCGCCTCGACCCGCCTCGAGGAGGTCTCGGACCTCATCGAGCGCCAGGCCGCCACGGCCGCGGGCGCGGGTCCGGTCGCCGCCGGGATCGGCCCCGACGAGGCCGCCCTCGTGCTGGACAACCTGCGGGCGTTCGACGAGCAGGCCCGCACCGGGTCGCGCCTGATCCTGCCGCTCGCCACCCAGCCCACCGGTCCGTCGCCGGCCGAGCTGGGCGAGTGGGCCCGCTCCCAGTCGGCCCGCATCGACACGCTGAGCCCCTCGCTGGACGGCGACGCGCGCACCGCCGCCGCCGGCTCGCAGCAGATGCTGCAGCGCCTCCACCAGCGCGCCACCGCATTCGGCGGCCCCGAGCGCTGCTCGACCGGCGACGCGTCCGACGACCTCGGCCCGCTGCCCACCGGCGCCTGCGACGCCGGCTCCGGATCGGACGACTCGCAGGCCAGCACGACCGCGATCCCGGAGTCCACAACCACGAGCACGACGTCGAGCACGACGACGTCCAGCACGTCCTCCACGACATCGTCGCGCAACGAGACGTCCAGCCGCGACAACGACTCGGACGACTCCGGCTCCTCGTCGGGCTCCCGCGAGCAGCGGACCTCGACCCCGGACCCGGTCCAGGTCCCCCTGCCCGTGCCGCTGCTGCCGCAGGTCGACGTGCCGCCGCTGCTGCCGGGTCTGCCCGGCCTCAGCCTGGGCTGACCGGCCGCGCCCGGCGCGACCGGTGTGCGGTCGGGCCCGTCTAGGCTGGACGGGCACCGCCGAGGACGCTCCCGTCCCACCCCGGCGGCCCGGTCCCGGGACGGCTACGACAAGGGGAGGACCCGGCGGTGGGACAACGGCGCGAGCGCCGGATACAGGCGGAGCGCGACGCGTCGCGACGCGCCGGGGAGGCCTCCGCCGAGGCCGCGGTGCGGGACGCCGCCCTCGGCACGCCCACCGCCTCGGAGCTCCTCGAGGCGGTTCCGGACAGCGCCGGCACGGACGCCGGCGGCGGAATCGACGGCGCCCCCGACGGCGAGCTCTCGGGCGGGGGTCCGGCGGCCGCGGCCGCGTCGGCCGACGCCCCGGACATCCACCAGGTGCCGCCGTCGACGCGCGTCCCGCCCGACCTCACGGCCGCGGCGTTCTTCGACGTCGACAACACCATGATGATGGGTGCGTCGATCTTCCACTTCGCCCGTGGCCTGGCCGCCCGGAACTTCTTCTCGGGCTCGGACATGCGCGGGTTCGTCTGGCAGCAGCTGAAGTTCCGACTCGGTGGTGAGGGCTCGCCCGAGGACGTCCGCGCCCATCGCGAGCAGGCCCTGTCCTTCGTCGCCGGTCAGCCCGTGGCCGAGCTCGTCGAGCTCGGTGAGGAGATCTACGACGAGCTGATGGCCGACCGCATCTGGGAGGGCACGCGCGCCCTCGCCCAGATGCACCTCGACGCCGGCCAACGGGTCTGGCTCGTCACCGCCACGCCCCTGGAGCTGGCGCGCATCATCGCGCGCCGTCTGGGCCTCACCGGCGCCCTCGGCACCGTCGCCGAGAGCGAGGACGGCGTCTTCACCGGCCGCCTCGTCGGCGAGCTGCTGCACGGCCCGGCCAAGGCGCACGCGGTGCGCGCCCTCGCGGCCCGCGAGGGCCTCGACCTGCGGCGCTGCGCGGCCTACTCCGACTCGGTCAACGACGCCCCGATGCTCGCCGTGGTGGGCACCGCGGTGGCCGTCAACCCGGACTCCGACCTGCGCCAGATGGCCCGGCGGCGCGGCTGGGAGATCCGCGACTTCCGCTCCGGGCGCAAGGTCGCCCGCATCGGCGTGCCGTCGGTGCTCGGCGCCGGCGCCGTGGCGGGCGCGGTGGTCGCGGGCGCGGTATACCGCCGCCGCGTCAGCTGACCCGCCCGGCTCAGCCCAGGAACGCGTTCCGCCGACCCGCGAGCAGGCGGTAGAGCGTCTGCTGGATGTTCTCGCGCACCTGATCGGTCAGGTTGAACACCAGCATCGGGTCGTCGGCCGCGCTCGGGTCGTAGGAGTCCGTGGGGATCGGCTCGCCGAACTCGATGTACCACTTCGACGGCAGCGGCACGAGGCCCAGCGGGCCCAGCAGCGGCCAGGTCGGCGTGATCGGGAAGTAGGGCACGCCGAGCAGGCGCGCGATCGGACCGAGGTCGGCGATCTTCGGGTAGATCTCCTCGGCTCCGACGATCGAGCACGGGATGATCGGGACGCCGGTGCGCAGCGCGGCCGAGACGAAGCCGCCGCGGCCGAAGCGCTGCAGCTTGTACCGGTCGGCGAAGTCCTTGCCGATGCCCTTGAACCCCTCGGGCCACACGCCGACGAGCTCGCCGGCCGACAGCAGGGCCTCGGCGTCGGCGTTGCAGGCGAGCGTGTGCCCCGCCTTGCGTGCCGCGGCGCCGACACCCGGGAGGCCGAAGACGAGGTCGGCGGCGAGCATGCGCAGGTAGCGCGGCACGGGCAGGTCGTCGTGCGTCGCGACCGTCGTCATCAGCGCGTCGAGGGGCAACGTGCCCGAGTGGTTGGCCACGAGCAGCGCGCCGCCGGAGGCCGGCACGTTCTCGGTGCCGATGGTCTCCACGCGGAACCACTTGTCGTAGAGCGGGCGCAGCAGCGGCATGACCACGTTCTCGGTCAGGTCGCGGTCGAACCCGAAGTCATCGACCGCGTAGCGGCCCGTCAGACGGCGCTGCAGGAACTCGCCGACCTCGGCCACCCGTGCCTCGAGCTCCGTCGGTCCCGACGGGGTCGGCAGCGTGGCCAGCTCGCCGCCGGTGGTGGGCTCGACGGCGTCCAGGGCCTCCTCGGTGTGCCCGCCGTCGCCGTCCACCCCGCGTGCGGCGGCCGTGCGCTCGGTGAGGGATCCGATCCCCGGTCGGCTCGCCCGCCGCGGCGCGGGACGGGGTCGCGGACGACCTCCGTCCTGGCGCAACGGGATGACCCGGGCCTCGGGCATGACGTCTCCTCGCGGACGCTCGTGGTCGGACAGGGTGTGGTGGTGCGGGGTCACGAGCCCGTGGGCAGGGCGCGCGCGACGGCGACCGCCGCGTCCTGGGCCTGCCCGAGCCTCGACGGATCGATCCACGGGCGCAGCCCGCGCCCGGCCACGAAGTCGTCGAACGCCTGCACCGTCGTCCAGCGTGGCGTGAACCCGAACTCCGTGCGCAGCTTCGTGGTGTCCACCACGCGACCGAAGTTCAGCAGGCGCATCTGCTCGGGAGAGAAGTCGACCAGCCGCGCGCGCCGGGTGAACCGCCCGACCAGCGGCACCGCGGGCTGGGGGATCGGCAGCGGGAACCGGCCCGCGCGCCGGATCGCCTGCGAGAGCATCAGCACACCGGCACCGCCGACGTTGAACACTCCGGGCAGGTCCTGCGCCGCGGCGCGCTCGAGCACCGCGACCGCGTCCTCCTCGTGCAGCAGCTGCACCCGGGCGTCGTAACCCAGCACGACCGGGACCACCGGCAGCGAGAAGTACCGGACGAACGACGTGTCGATCCGCGGGCCGATGAGGTTGACGAACCGCAGCGTCGTCACCGGGATGTCCGGCCGGCGTCGCGAGAAGCTGCGGACGTAGCCCTCGATCTCGACCGCGTCCTTCGCGTAGCCCCCCGGCGGGATCGCCTTCGGCTCGGTGGTCTCGGTGAACGTCGCCGGATCACGCTTGCTCGCGCCGTACACCGCGCTGGTCGACTTCACCACCAGCCGCCGGACCGTGTCGGAGCGCTGGCAGGCCGCGAGCAGCTGCATCGTCCCGATGACGTTCATCTCCATCATCATCGAGCGCCCCCCGGACTGACCGGGATTGCCCGACAGGGACGCGTGGACGACGGTGTCGACCTTCGCGGTGGAGATGACCTTGCCGATCAGCGGGTTCCGGATGTCGACGCGCACGAACTCCGCGCGCCCCATCCGTCGCCGCATCTCGCGCGACGGCGGCGTGGTGTCCACGCCGAGGACGCGCTCGATCGACGGGTCGGCCGCCAGACGCGCCGCCAGGTGGCCGCCGAGGAAGCGGCTCACCCCGGTGACGAGGACGACGGACGGCGCCACGGGCATCTCCTGGGATCGTGCGGCCGACGTCGGCCCCCTCGCGGGGCCGGACGGGTCTACTTGCCGAGCTTGCGACGCTGCACGCGGGTCTTGCGGAGCAGCTTACGGTGCTTCTTCTTCGACATCCGCTTGCGACGCTTCTTGATGACCGAACCCAATGGAGTACCTCTCGTTGAGCAGGACGCGACCGACGGGTCGCGGACACACCACCGTACCGGCCGCCGACGTGGCGGCCGGTGGGTGGAGGGCCGATGGTTGAAGGGCGACGTCAGCCGGCGTCGAAGTACGAGCCCCGCAGGTACTCGTGGACCGCGTCCTCCGGCACACGGAAGCTGCGGCCCACGCGGACCGCGGGCAGCTCTCCGTTGTGCACCAGCCGGTACACCGTCATCTTCGACACCCTCATGGCCGCCGCCACCTCGGCGACGGTCAGGAACTGCACCCTCGCCAGGTTGTCGCCGTCGGTCCGTCGCGGGCCGGGGCCCGCGTTGTTCTGGGGCATGGGTCACACGCCTTCCCGTGGCACTGGCCGTGCCGCCGGGCTTCCCCTCCCGGCGGTTCGACACGCCGTGCCGTGCGCGTGAGAGTAGCGGGACGCGTGTGACGTCTGGTTCGTAACCACCCGACCGTGCGGCAGCCGCGCACCGAGGCGCGTCAAGCGTCCACGCCGACACGCCGGAGAACGATCCCGTCACGACGAACGGACCCCCGGCGCCGCCCGGCGCGCTCAGCCGTCCTGGCGCCCGAGGGCCACGGAACGGTCGCGAGCAGCGGCGACGGCGCGGGCCAGCGCCGTGCGCATGCCCTCGGCCTCGAGCGTGCCGAGCGCGGCCGCGGTGGTGCCGCCCGGCGACGTGACGGCCTCGCGCAGCAGACCCGGGTGCGGCGCCACACCCTCGCGGCCGTCGCTCCCCGGGGTCGTCAGCAGACCCCCGGCGCCCTCGACGGTGGCGGTGACGAGCTCGGTGGCCGTGGCGCGCGGCATGCCGAGGGCCACCCCGGCGTCGATCATCGCCTCGGCGAGCAGGAAGACGTAGGCGGGCCCGGAGCCCGACAGCGCCGTCGCGAGGTCCTGCTGGGACTCGGGCACGCGCACCGTGCGGCCCACGGCGGCGAGCACGCCCTCGGTGAGCGCGAGCTCGGCCTCCCCCGCGGCCGCGCCAGGGGAGAGCACGCACATGGCCCGGCCGACGAGCATCGGGGTGTTCGGCATGACCCGCACGACGGCGGTGTCCGCCGGGAGCCGCGCCTCCAGGCTGGCCGTCGGGATGCCCGCGGCCAGGGAGACGACCGTCGGGCGGTCGCCGTCCGGGCGGCGCCCGGCGAGGACGTCGTGCACCTGGTCCAGCGCGGCCGGGACGTCGCCGGGCTTGACGGCCACCACCAGCACGTCGGCGCGCCGCGCGGCGTCGGTGGCGTCGACCGCGCCGATCCCGTACCGCTCGCCGAGCTCCGCGGCGCGCGCCGCCACCGCCTCGACGACCAGCAGCTCACCGGGGGCGCGGCCCGCAGCCACCAGCCCGCCCAGCAGCGCCTCGCCGATCTTCCCGCCACCCAGGACCGCGACCGTCTCCACGGCCCGATCCTCCCGCGACCTCAGACGCGCGAGCGCGGCAGGTCGGTACCCAGGTGCAGCCGCGCGAAGAGCAGCGACTCGGCCAGCATGTCGAGGCGTTCGTTGCGCGAGCGGGCGCGCCGGGTGCTGATCTCGACGACGACCGTCCCGTCGAACCCCGAGGCGCCGAGCCGGCGGCACACCTCGGCGCACGGCTGGGAGCCGCGCCCGGGCACCAGGTGCTCGTCGCGCTCGACGCCCGTGCCGTCCGCGAGGTGCAGGTGCACGAGCCGCTCCCCCATGCGGTCGAGGAGGGCGAGCGCCTCGTCCCCGGCCGTCGCCGTGTGCGAGAGGTCGAGCGTGTAGTTGCGGGCGCCGGGCTTCGTCGGGTCGTGCCCGGGCGTGTAGCTCGACCACCGCAGCGGGCCGCGCCGCAGCGGGAACATGTTCTCCATCGCGATGCGCACGCCGTGGGCGCGCTCGAGCTCGTCGATCTGCCGGGGCAGGCCCAGCGCGTAGCGGCGCTGCCAGCGGAAGGGTGGGTGCAGCACCACCGTCGGCGCCCCGAGGCTCGCGGCGAGCACGGCGCTGCGCCGCAGGCGCTCGGCCGGGTCGGGCGTCCAGACCCGCTGGGTGATCGCGAGGCAGGGGGCGTGCACCGCGAGCACGGGCATGCCGGTGCGCTCGGAGGCCCGGGACACCGCGGCGAGCCGCTGGCTGTCGGGGTCGGTCCACACCATGAGCTCGACACCGTCGTAGCCGAGCTCGGCCGCGACCTCGAACGCCGAGTCCATGGGCTCCGGGAACACCGAGGCCGTCGACAGCGCGACCGGCGGGCCCCCGTGGGGGGAGGGGTGGGACGCCACGGATCAGCGGCTCAGCAGCACGATCGCAGCCGGGGACACGGTCACCACGAGTCCCACGACGACGGCGAGCACCGTGGTCTGCAGGTCGTCGGAACGTCGCAGGGCCCGCACGCCGAACACCAGCCCGGTGGTCGCGGCGGCGGCGAGCACCAGCGCGACGACCGGCTGCTCCTGCCACAGGTAGGAGAAGACCGTCCAGAGCACGGCGCCGAGCAGCGCGCCGAGCACGAGCTGGACGATCATCACCGCCCAGTCCTTGACCGAGCTGGGGCGCTCCTCGGGCTCGTCGTCGTACTCGTCGTACTCGTCCCCGTCGTCGAGACGGGTGCGCTGCGGAGCGCGGCCGAGCCCGGCGGGGGCATCGTCCGGCTCGTCGTCGAAGCGGTCGTCGAACCGGTCGTCGTACCCGTCGTCCAGCTCGTCGTCGTCGAGGTCGGGGCGGGCCATCGGCGACGCCGCGGTCGCCGGTCCGCCGCGGTCATCGGCCGGGCCGGCGCCGCGTTGCGGGGGCGCGCCCGGGGCCTGGGCGAGGGGGGAGGCCGCCGTCGCGGGGCCACCGTCGCCGACCCGGGCGGCCGGGACCCCGGCGGGGCCCGCCGGCATGCCCCGGGTGGGCTGGGCGGGCTGGGCCGCCGTGGGCTGGCTCGTCATCGGGGGGCCGGCCGGCGGGCCCGCGAAGGCCTGGGTGCCGGTGGCCGGCGGGGCGGGGCGGCCCGGGGGCGGGCCGGGCGGAGGTCCCGGCGGCGGACCGGGCGGGGGTCCCGGCGGAGGTCCGGGCGGACCGGCCGCCCACGGCTCGCGTCGGGGCTGCGGGTACGCGCCGGGGCCGGCGCTGCGGGGGTCGTGGCCGGGAGCGGGGGCGCGGCCCCCCTCGTCGTACCCGCCGAGCTCGTAGCCGCCGAGCTCGTAGCCGCCGGAGTCGTAGCGCCCGCCGTCGTACTGGCCGGTGTCGTACTGGCCGGTCTCGTACTGGCCGGTCTCGTACTGGCCGGTCTCGTACTGGCCGGTCCGGTACTGACCGGTGTCGTACTGGCCGGTCCGCGCAGGGCCGCTCTCGTACTGGCCGGCGCCGTACTGGTTGCCGTCGTACTGGCCGGCCCCGTACTGACTCGCGCCGTACTGACCGCCGTCGTACTGCCCGGTCTGCTGCCCGCCGGACTGGTACCCGCCGGACTGGTACCCGCCGGACTGGTACCCGATGGTACCCACCGGTGTCGTAGCCGCCCGGCTCGTATCCCCCGGTGTCGTAGCCCCCGGAGTAGCCGGCGGAGTCGTAGCCACCGGAGTAGCCACCCGGGTCGTACCCATTGGAGTAGCCGCCGGGCGCCTCCGGCGCGGGCCCGGGCGCGCCGTCGCCCTCGGGCTCGCTGGTGCGGCGACGCCGGGGCTGCTGGGACTCCGCGCTGTACGCGGCCAGGAGCTCGGCCACGCTGCGCTGGGTGCCCGGACGGGGCCCGTCGTCCCTGTTCACCCGACCTACCGTGCCTCGTGGAGTGTCGGTCGTCCAGTCGCGAGGGGCCCGCCGACCGACAGCACCCCACCGCCCGGCTGCACCTGGTCGAGACGCCCCAGGATGATCCCCTCGCGGAGTGCCCAGGGGCACACCTCGACCTCTTCGAGGCCCAGCGCGGTCATGGCCTCGTGCGCCACGATCGCGCCGGCAACGAGCTGGTGCGAGCGGCTGGCGCTCACGCCCTCGAGCTCGGCGAGGTCCGCGGAGCTCATCCGCGAGATGAACGCCACGACCTGGCGCAGGCCCGCCGCGGACAGCCGCCGGCGCACCCGCGGCCCGGCGCTGCGCGGGGCCGCGCCGGTGAGGCGGGCGAGCGAGCGGAAGGTCTTCGACGTGACGACCGCGCGGTCCGGCGGACCCTCGCCGAGGAGCGTCGTCGCAGCCGGGGCGAGCACCTCGTGCGCGTACTCGGTGATCGACTTGAGCTCGCGGCGCTGCGGGGGGTCCGTCGTGAACCAGTCACGGGTGAGCCGGCCCGCGCCCAGCGGCACCGAGATCGCGTGCACCGGGGCCTCGTCGCGCCCGACCGCCATCTCCAGCGAGCCGCCGCCGATGTCGAGCACCAGGAGGTGGCCCGCGGACCAGCCCAGCCAGCGGCGCACGGCGAGGAACGTCAGCGACGCCTCGTCGGGCCCCGAGAGCACGTGCAGGTCGACCTCGGCCTCGGTGCGGACGCGCTCCAGCACGGCGTTCGAGTTCGACGCGTCGCGCACCGCGGACGTGGCGAACGCCAGCAGGTCCTCGCAGCCCAGCTCGATCGCCTGCCGGCGGGCGTCCGCGACCGAGGTGACCAGCGCGTCCGCGCCCTCGTCCTCGAGCCGTCCGTCGCGGACGTGCTCGGCCAGCCGCAGGGCGGTCTTGGTGGAGTGGGTCGGCGTCGGGTGCCCGCCTCGTTGGGCATCGACCACCAGGAGATGGACGGTGTTCGAGCCGACGTCGAGCACACCGAGTCGCACGGCGGCGAGTCTAGCGGGGGCCCGGACAGCCGCGGTCGTCAGGCGTCGAGCTTGTAGCCCAGTCCTCGCACGGTCACCAGGTGCCGCGGCGCGGCGGGCTCCGGCTCGAGCTTCGCGCGCAGGCGCTTGACGTGGACGTCGAGGGTCTTGGTGTCGCCCACGTAGTCGGCGCCCCAGACGCGGTCGATGAGCTGGGCGCGCGTGAGCACCCGGCCGACGTTGCGCATGAGGTACTCGAGCAGGTCGAACTCCTTGAGCGGCAGCGGCACCTCGGTGCTCCCGCCCGGGCCGTCGACGGTGACCACGTGGCGGTCGACGTCCATCCGGATCGGGCCGGCCTCCAGGACCTGGCGCTCCGAGCCGCCGGGCACGGCGCCCTCGGCGTCGGCGTCCTGGCCGCGGCGCAGGACGGCCCGGACGCGGGCGATGAGCTCGCGCGCCGAGTAGGGCTTGGTGACGTAGTCGTCGGCGCCGAGCTCGAGGCCGACGACCTTGTCGATCTCGGCGTCGCGAGCCGTCACCATGATCACCGGGACCGAGGAGCGCTGGCGCAGCGCCTTGCAGACGTCGGTGCCGCTCATGCCGGGGAGCATGAGGTCGAGCAGGACGATGTCGGCGCCGTGGCGCTCGAAGTCGTCGAGCGCGGCGGCCCCCGTGCCGGCGACCGAGGTCTCGAAGCCCTCCTTGCGCAGGAGGTAGGCGAGCGGGTCGGCGAACGACTCCTCGTCCTCGACGATGAGCACGCGGGTCATGGCGAACCTCCGGGCAGGGACGGGGCCGGGTCCGGTCCGGAGCCCGCCGGTGTGAGGGCGAGGTCGCCGTCGAGGCCGTCCGTCACCGTGTCGGCGTCCTCCGCGGTGGCGGCGGGCACCCGGAGCGTGAACGTGGAGCCCACGCCGGTCTGGCTCCAGAGCCGGACCTCGCCGCCGTGGTTGGCGGCGACGTGCTTGACGATCGCGAGGCCCAGCCCGGTGCCGCCGGTCGCGCGGGAGCGGGCGGGGTCGACGCGGAAGAAGCGCTCGAACACGCGCTGCTGGTGCTCGGGCGCGATCCCGATGCCGCGGTCGGTCACCGAGATCTCGATGCGGTCGCCCTGCCGGCGCCTGCGCACCGAGACCGGCGTGCCCTCCGGCGAGTAGGCGACGGCGTTCTCCAGCAGGTTCGCCAGTGCGGTGACGAGCAGCGTGCGGTCGCCGGCCACCTCGAGCCCGCTCGGCGCGTCGAGCAGGAAACGCCCGCGCGGGTCGGCGGCCCCGTCGTCGCCACCCGCGGCGCTGGCGGCCTCGGCCGGCACCCGGACGCGGCGCAGGGCCTCGGTGAGCACTTCGTCGACGTCGACGCGCACCAGCTCGGGCAGCCGGTCGGCGCCCTGCAGCCGGGAGAGCGAGATGAGCTCGGTGACCAGCGCGCCGAGGCGGTGGGACTCGTTGAGGATGCGGGTGGCGAAGTGGGCCACCTCGTCGGGGTCGTCGGCGTCGAGCACGGCCTCGGCCAGCACCGCCATGGCCCCGACCGGTGTCTTGAGCTCGTGGCCGACGTTGGCGACGAAGTCGCGTCGCACCGCCTCCAGGCGCACGGCCGCGGACGTGTCGGTGGCGTCGACGACGACGAAGCCGTCCCCGAGCGACCGGACCTGGGCGACGATCGTCTGCGGCGTCGAGCCCGGCGGGAACGACCGGGGCGAGAGGTCGACCTCGCAGGGCTCCGCGCCCGCGGCGACGCGCTCGGCGGCGGCCGCCAGCCGCGGGTCCGGGCGGGCGTCGACGACGGCCCCGAGGGTCTCGGCGCGCTCGTTGGAGAGCACGACGTCGCCGAACCGGTTGACGACGGCGATGCCCGACTGCGAGCGGCGGACCAGACGGGCCAGGAGCTCGGCCACCGTCGGCCCCCGCGAGCGCTCCCGGCCGACCTCGGTCTTCCGGCGCACCGCCGCGGCCCCGGCGACGGCTCCGAGCGCCGCGGCGAGGAGGGCCACGACGACGGTCACCAGCACGGGGACGGCCACGTTTCCCGATGGTAGGGCCGTTCGGGGCCTCCGCGTGCGTCCCGCGTGAGCTGTCCGACGTTCGAGGGAGCCAGGGTTGGCCTGCAGTTCAGGCGTTGTTCACGCCCGGGGCCTCAGCGGCCCTGGTTCGCCACCGCGGCGATCGCGTCCTTCGCGGCGTCGGGGTCGAGGTACGTGCCGCCCGGGTTGGTGGGCGTGAGGTCCCCGTCGTCGGCCTCGGCGAGGTCGTAGCGCAGCGGGATGCCGGTGGGGATGTTCAGCCCGGCGATGGTCTCGTCGTCCACGCCGTCGAGGTGCTTGACCACCGCGCGCAGCGAGTTGCCGTGCGCGGCGACGAGCACGGTGTGCCCGGCACGCAGGTCCGGGACGACGGCCTCGGTCCAGTACGGCAGCAGCCGCTCGAGGACGTCCTTGAGGCACTCGGTGCGCGGCATCGCGTCGCCGAGGTCGGCGTAGCGCGGGTCGCCGGTCTGCGCGTACGGGTCGTCCGGGTCGATCGGTGGCGGCGGGGTGTCGTACGAGCGGCGCCAGAATCTGGAACTGCTCCTCGCCGTACTCCTCCATCGTCTGCTTCTTGTCCTTGCCCTGGAGAGCGCCGTAGTGCCGCTCGTTCAGCCGCCAGTCGCGGCGGACCGGGATCCAGCCGCGGTCGGCGACGTCGAGCGCGAGGTTCGCGGTGTTGATGGCGCGGCGCAGCAGCGACGTGTGCAGGACGTCGGGCAGCAGGCCGGCGTCCGCGAGCAGTTCGCCACCCCGGCGCGCCTCCTGCTCGCCCTTCGGCGAGAGCGCGACGTCCACCCAGCCGGTGAACAGGTTCTTCTCGTTCCAGTCGCTCTGGCCGTGACGCAGCAGCACGAGCGTGCCGACGGTTCCCTCCGGGGTCATGACCTGGAAGCCTGCCAGCGGTCCGCCGGGGACACCACGCCGCCGGGTGTCCCGCGCGTGGGATCACCTCCCGACGGGTACCGCTGGCGGCATCGGCGGCAGGATGCGCCGAACCCTCCGACCCGGTGGCGGCGGGCCGCGCACCACGCGGAGCCGCCCGGGTCACCCGACAACTCGATTCCAGGAGTGCGACGTGAACGACGACGACATGACCACCAGCGGGCACGGCCCGGCCGACGGCGGTGCGGCCGGCAACGGCGGCGACGGCGGCGCGGACGGCGGCGCCGACGGCGGTGCGGGTCACGGCCCGGCCGACGGTGGCGCGGCCGGTCGCGGTGCCGACGGCGGTGCGGACGGCGGCGCCGACGGCGGCGCCGACGGCGGTGCCGACGGCGGTGCGGACGGCGGCGCCGATGGTGGCGCCGACGGCAGCGCCCACGGCCCGTCCGACGGCGGCGCGTTCGGCAACTCCGCCGACGGCGGCGCCGACGGTGCCGCGGGCCACGGCCCCTCCGACGGCGGCGCCCGCGGTGGCGGCTCCGACGGCGGTGCCGACGGCGGGGCCTGAGCCACCGATGACCACCACGCCCGATCCCTCATCGGATCGCGGCCGTGACGCCGACGCCGGGCGGTCGCACGACCGCCCGGCGCTACGGCGCCTCGTGGCCGGCGACCTCGACGACTTCGCCGGCGCGGCCTGGGGCCGCGAGGCCCGGCTCTCGCGCGCCGCGGACCTGGCGAAACACGCCGAGGGCGAGCAGCCCGAGGCGTTCGGCGACCTGTTCGACCTGGCCGCCGTCGACGAGCTGCTGTCGCGGCGCGGGCTGCGGACCCCGTTCCTGCGGATCGCCAAGCAGGGCACCGTGGTCGACTCGCGCCACTTCACCGGTGAGGGTGGCGTCGGCGCCGAGGTGTCCGACCAGGTGCAGGACGACCGGGTCGCCGCGCTGTTCGCCGACGGGCACACCGTCGTGCTCCAGGGCGTGCACCGCACGTGGGCGCCCGTGGCGGACCTCGTCACCGAGCTCGCGGCCGAGCTCGGGCACCCCGCGCAGACCAACGCCTACATCACGCCCGCGTCGTCGCAGGGCTTCTCCGCCCACTACGACGTCCACGACGTCTTCGTCCTCCAGGTGGCGGGCACGAAGCGCTGGCACGTGCACGCCCCCGTGCACGCGGACCCGCTGCGCTCGCAGCCCTGGAACGACCGCGCGGGCGCCGTCGCCGCCCGTGCCACCGAGGACCCGCTGATCGACGAGCTCCTCGAGCCCGGCGACGTGCTCTACCTCCCGCGCGGCTACCTGCACTCGGCCACCGCCCAGGGCGAGGTCAGCGCGCACCTGACCATCGGCGTCCACGTGCTCACCCGCTGGGCCGTGGTGGACGCGCTGGTCAACGCGCTCACCGACGACCCGACCCTGCGCGGCTCGCTGCCGCTCGGCATCGACGCCGCCGACCCCGAGGCGCTCGCCCCGCACGTCGAGGCCGTGGCCGCGCGCCTCGCGGAGACCCTCGCCGCACCGGATCCCGGCCGCGCCGAGCACGTCGCCCGGCGTCTGCGCCGGCGCGCGTGGACGGGCAACCGCCCCGAGGCCGTCGCCCCGCTCGCGCAGGCCGCGGCGTCGACCTCGGCCGACGCGTCGACCGCCGTCCGCTGCCGACGGGGCCTGCACCACCGGCTGCGCACCGGCGACGACGGTGCCGTCCTGCTCGAGCTCGCCGACCGCACCGTGACGCTGCCCGCGGGCACGCGCGCTGCCTGCGAGCGCCTGCTCGACGGACACCCCGTCACCGCCGGGGAGCTGCCCGGCGTCGACCCGGACGACGGCGCCGTGATCGTCCGTCGCCTGCTGCGCGAGGGCGTGCTGCGCCCGGCGTGACACACACCGGGTGTCCACCGTGGCCCCGGCCGGGTATGACGGAGAGATGACCTCGCCGGACTCCGAAGCGTCGACGGGCTTCCGGTGCTCGGAGGCGGCCCGCGACCGCGACGACCCCTTCGTCGCGACCGCGCCGCCCGCCCGCTGCTGGCTGCTCGTCGAGCACCCCGGCCCGTGGGGACGGGACGCGCTCGGCGACGCCGGCTACCCCGACGACGTCCTCGACGCGATCGACGCGTTCTGCCGTGCCCGGGGGGCGCGGTTCCAGCTCATCCGCCGTTCCCGCAGCCGCGGGGAGCCGATGGCCGACCGCGGGCGCTTCGCCCTGGTCGACACGACGCCGGGCGCGGAGTCGGTGCGCTGGGGTCGGGTCGCCTCGCCGCTCGAGCTGCCCGCCGCGCTGGCCGACGTGGAGGCCGCGACCGCCGAGTCGTCCGAGCCCGTGTACCTCGTCTGCGCCCACGGACGCCACGACGCGTGCTGCGCGATGCGGGGCCGCCCGGTGGCCGCCGAGCTCGCCGCGACGTACCCGGACCGCACATGGGAGACCACGCACACCGGCGGCGACCGGTTCGCCGCCAACGTCGTCCTGCTCCCCCACGGCCTCGTGCTGGGCCGGGTGCCCGCCACCGAGGCGGTGGCCGTCGTCGAGCGCTACGCCGCCGGCGAGGTCGACACCGTCTGGGTGCGCGGACGCTCCGGCTTCTCCCCGCCCGCCCAGGCCGCCCAGCACCACGCGCGGCTCGCGTTCGGGGAGTCCCGCGTGGACGCCCTGCGCGTGCTCGGCGCCGAGACGCGGGAGCAGGGCGTGGTCGAGGTGACGCTCGACGGCGGGCCCGGACGAGGGCCGGTGTCGGTGGTCGTGCGCGAGCGCTGGGTCGTCTCGCCCACACCGCTCACGTGCTCGGCCGGGCGCGCCTCGTCGATGCGTGTGTTCGATCTCGTGGAGATGACGCCCGGCTCCGGGTTCTCCGAGGTCGGAGCGCTGGGGGCGGTGGCCGGGGGATGAACCTCGCCGGAACGGGCGTGGGGACTGGTTCAGGAGGAGGATCCAGGGGAACGTGGCGGCTGAACGTCACGAATCCCGGAACGGAGCAGGACCCATGATCCTCACCATCCTCGGCTGGATCGTCTTCGGACTGATCGTCGGCTTCATCGCCCGCGCCCTGGTCCCCGGCAAGGACAACATCGGCATCCTCATGACGATCGGCCTGGGCATCCTCGGTTCGGTCGTCGGCGGACTGGTCTTCTCGCTGTTCAGTGGCCGGTTCGAGCTGACGAACCCGGTCGGCTGGATCGGGTCGGTCATCTTCGCGATCGTCCTGCTGGTGATCTACAACAAGGTGACCGGGCGCAAGCGCGTCGGCCGCTAGGCCACCTGGCCCGGTCCGGCGTCCGCCGGGCCGGGCCGACCGACCCGCCACCCTCCGACTCCGGGAGACGACGATGCCGAGCCGCGACGCGACCACGCACTGGGAGGGCGGCCTCCAGGACGGCACGGGTCAGGTGAGCCTCGACTCGTCCAACGCCGGCCAGTTCAACGTCTCGTTCCCGACCCGCGCCGAGGACCCCAACGGGCAGACCAGCCCGGAGGAGCTGATCGCCGCCGCACACTCCTCGTGCCTGGCGATGAACCTCTCCGGCGTGCTCGGCGGCGAGGGCCTCACGGCGAACGCGATCGACGTGAGCGCCGAGGTCACCCTGTCGCCGGCCAAGGGCGGCGGCTTCGAGATCAGCGGGATCGCGATCACGCTGCGCGCCGACGTCGACGGCCTCGACGAGGCGAAGTTCCGCGAGCTGGCCGAGACCGCCGAGAAGACCTGCCCGGTCTCGAAGGCCCTCGCCGGCACCACGATCACCCTCGACGCCGCGCTCGGGAGCTGAGACCGGGACATCGGTCCGCGCCATCGCTTGACAGGATCGACTGGTACGGAAATAGGATCGTCGGCATGGACCTCAGCGCGCGCCCCGTCGTCACGTCCGCCGAGTGGCAGAAGGCTCGCGACGAGATGCTCGTGCGCGAGAAGGAGGCCACCCGCGCGCAGGACGCGCTTGCCGCCGCCCGGCGCCGGATGCCGATGGAGGCGCTCGGCAAGGACTACGTCCTCGACGGCGTCGACGGCCCCGTCCGCCTCGTCGACGTGTTCGAGGGGCGCCGCCAGCTCATCGCCTACAAGTTCATGTGGACCGACCCCGAGAACCCCTGCGAGGGCTGCTCGCTGTTCGTCGACCAGTTCGGCCACACCGCCCACCTCAACGCCCGCGACGTCACACGCGTGGTGATCAGCTCCGGCCCGCTCGCCGAGACGTTGCCCTACCGCGAGCGGATGGGCTGGAGCGTGCCGTTCTACTCGGCGGCCGACAGCGAGCTCTTCGACGACCTCGGCCACGACAGCTCGTTCGCGCTCGACGTCTTCCTGCGCGACGGCGACGACGTGTACCGGACGTACATGATCGACGGCCGGGGCACCGAGAAGCTGGGCAGCGTCTGGTCGTTCCTCGACATCACACCGTTCGGGCGCCAGGAGGCGTGGGAGGAGTCCCCGGCCGGCACGCCGCAGGGCGATCCCTACGTCTGGTGGCGCCGCCACGACGAGTACGAGACCGCGACGACCGCGGCCGGTTGCCACTGAGAGATGTCAGCGGCGTGGCGCCGCAGACACCCAGTGTCCGTATCGCTCCGTGGATCACCGAGGTTCAGTCGCCGTCGACCACCGGCAGCGGCGCGGTGTCGACGCGCAGCTCCTCCTCGGTCCCGGGCCGGAAGAACGCGAGGAACGCGACGGCCACCGCCGCGAACACCAGACCGACCGCGAGGTAGACCAGCGCCGAGACCACGGTCGGGTCCCCGGCGACGGCGTGCGTGAGCCCCGCCTCCGCCGACCATGCCAGCACGAACTGCCGTGGGCGCCGCGCCCCGTCCCGCACCGCGACCAGCAGCGCGACCTGGGCGACGACGAGGACCACGACGATCAGCAGCGACCCGCCGGCCAGGAGCATCGTCGCCGCGACGCCCGCGCCGAGCGCGCACGCCGCCACCGTCGCGAGCACGGCGCGGGTCGGCACGGTCCTCACGGTACGGCGACGGACGGCGCGGGCCGGTTCCGCTCCTGCGGTGGATGGGCGACGATCACGTCCCGCCGAGCACCGAGCAACCGGAGGCACCGTGGCCGCCCAGCAGACGCCCGGGTCCGGGACGCCGGCCATCTCCCTGCACGACTTCACCGACATCGACCACTCCGCGGAGTCCACCTACGTCGCCGCGCTCGAGGCCTTCGACCGGCTGCCGCTGCTCCGGGAGCTCAAGGCGCTGGCCATCGAGCGCACCGCGATCGGGCCGGGCCGCCGGGTGCTCGACGTCGGCTGCGGATTCGGGCTCGAGACGCTCCGGCTGGCGCCGCTCGTGCAACCCGGTGGGGCCGTCTCCGGGATCGACCTCTCCGCCGACTTCATCGCCGAGGCCGTCCGCCGGGCCGAGGCCCAGGGCCTCCACGTCGACCTCGCCACGGGCGACGCGCAGCACCTGCCCTTCCCGGACGACGCCTTCGACGTCACCCGGATCGAACGGGTCCTGATCTACCTCGACGACCCGGACCGCGCGCTCGCCGAGATGGTCCGGGTGACGCGGCCCGGCGGCCGGATCGCGATCATCGCGCCGGACTTCGACACGAACACCGTCAACGTGCCGGACGCCGCCCTGGTCCGCGCGGTGCTCGCGCACGAGGCCGACACGTCCGTCGTCAACCCCCGCCTGATGCGTGACCTGCGCGGGAAGCTCGAGGACCTGGGCCTCGAGGGCGTCGATCTCGCCAGCCGCATGGTCGTCTTCTCCCCCGACCTCGGTGCGCAGTACTTCGGCGGCCTCGGCCACGCCGCCGCACGGGCCGGCGTGATCGACGCCGACGCCGGGCAGCGGTGGACGTCGACCGTCGCCGAGCTCCACCGCGCCGACCGCCTCTTCGGCGCGATCGGCTACTACCTCCTCACCGCGTCCCTGCCGCGATGACGGACCCGTCGCCGAGCAGCGGCGCCTCGGCCACGACCTGCCAGCTCCCGACGTCGAGCGACCCCGCGAGCAGGTGGACGCGGTCGACCTCGGCCGTGATCGGGAGGCTCGGCGCGAGCTGCTCCGCGGCGGCACCCAACGCCGCGAGCGAGGAGTGGCGGCGGTAGCCGACGGTCAGGTGCGGCACCGGCTCGTGCTCGCCCTCGTACGGCGGGTGGTCCGGGAAGGCGCTGGCAGTGCGATCGGTGAGCTCCGCGAACGGCTCCGACGGGTTCGGCGCGAGCCAGACGAAGTCGTCGCCGAACCAGCCGACGGCATCGAGGCGGAACGAGAACGGGGCGACGTCCCGGACCGCGCGACGCAGCGTCGCGACCGTCCCGTCGTCCACGTCCCGGGCGGGCACGAACGGGAAGAGGACGGTCACGTGCGCGGGCACGCCCTGGGGAGCCGACGGGTCCAGCGCGTCGCGCAGCGCCCCCACGACGGGCTCGGCGGCGGGGACGAGCACCAGCACCGCGGTGTGCGTCGCCCGCGCATCGACGCGGACGCTCATCGTCCGGATCCTGCCGCAGTGCCGAGCCGGCGCGGTCCCCGCCTGTCGCCGCGGTCCGATCGGCTCAGCGCCGGTCGCGGCCCTCGTCGTCGCACGGTCCCTCGGCGGCGCGACGGAGCCGCTGCGCCTCCCGCCGCTCGGCGTCGGCCCGGCGGCGCGCGACCAGGACGTCCTCACCCGGGTTCGTGCCGCCGGCCTCGCGCGCGTACGCCTCACGGGTGTCGGCGAGGCGGTCGTAGGTGGCGGCGAGGGCCTCGGCGGCGTCGGCGAGACACAGGTAGATCTTGCGTGTCGCCTCGATGGCGTTGCCGGCCCGCTCCATCAGGTCAGGGCGCTCCGCGGGGCGCCGCGCCACGACACACAGCTCACGATCGATGACCACGTCGCCGTCGCAGACCTGGCGGGCCACGTCGTGCAACGAGGTCCCGGTGGCGGCGGCGTGCGCTCGCAAGCCCTGGTGGGCCTCGTCGAGGTCCACGACAAGCGCCTCGGCCAGGACGGCTCGGGCCCGCAGCACCCGGACATCGCGCCAGTCCCGCGGGTTCAGGTCGCTCTCGGCCATCAGTTCTCGTCGGCCCGGGCTCTCGAGCCTCACGAGAGATTCCGACGGTGGCGACCGGGCCTGTGCCTCCGCCGACGATTGTGGGCCGAGTCGCCCGGTCGGTCCAGCCGGGCGCGCGCCCTACGTGGAGGCCTGCTCGCGCGCGCGGAGGTCCTTGCGCAGGATCTTCCCCGACGCCGACTTCGGGATCTGGTCGATGAACTCCACGACCCGCACCTTCTTGTGCGGGGCGATGCGCTCGGCCACGAAGCCCATGACGTCGTCGCCGGAGAGGTCGGCGCCCTGCTGGAGGACGACGAACGCCTTGGGGATCTCCTCGCCCTCGGCGTCCTTGACCCCGATGACCGCGGCGTCGGCGATCCCGTCGTTGGTGAGCAGCAGCGCCTCGAGCTCGGCCGGCGGCACCTGGTAGCCCTTGTACTTGATCAGTTCCTTGACGCGGTCGACGATGTGGAAGACGCCCTCGTCCGTGACGGTGGCGACGTCGCCGGTGTGCAGGAAGCCGTCGGCGTCCAGGGTCTCCGCGGTGGCCTCGGGGTTGTTGAGGTACTCGCGCATCACGTTGGGGCCCCGGACCCAGAGCTCGCCGCGGGAGCCCTCCTCGCCGGTCTCGGGGTCGACGAGCTTGCACTCGATGTTGGGCAGCGCGACGCCGATCGAGTTGAGGTCCATGTCGGGACGGTCCTGCGGCATGGCGTGGCTGACCGGGCTGAGCTCGGTCATCCCGTAGCCCTGCAGCACGGTGCAGTTCAGGCGCTTGCCGACGGCATGCCCGAGCTCGGCGTCGAGGGCAGCGGCACCGGAGAACACGATGTCGACGCAGTCGATGTCGTACTGGTCGACCATCGGGTGCTTCGCCAGCGCGACGGCGATGGGCGGCGCGATGTAGACGCGGTCGACCCGGTGCTCGGAGATGACCCGCAGGAACTCCGCGAGGTCGAACTTGGGCATCGTCACGACGGTCGCCCGCACGTAGATGCCGTGGTTCATCATCACGGTCATGCCGTAGATGTGGAAGAACGGCAGCACCGCGAGGATCTTCGAGTCGGCGTTGGTGGTCGCGTTGAGCACCTGGAACTGGACGAGGTTCGCCACCAGGTTGCGGTGGGTCAGGACGACGCCCTTGGCGCGCCCGGTGGTGCCGGACGAGTAGGGCAGCGCGGCCACGTCGTCGCCGGTCACCGTTACCTGCGGGCGCTCGGCCGTGGTCGACAGCAGGTCGGCGAGGCCGTTCTCGGGCCGCGGGGTGCCGGCGTCGTCCCGGGTGCCGTCGATGAGGACGGTCTCGGTGACGGCGACGCCGTCCTGGGCCGTCGCGGCGCGGGCCCGGTCGAGGAACGGGGTGATCGTGACGAGCATCGTCGCGCCGGAGTCGCGCAGCTGGAAGGCGAGCTCGTCGGGCGTGTAGAGCGAGTTCACGGTCGTCACCGCGACGCCCGCGGCGAGCGCGCCGTGGAAGACGACCGGGTAGTAGGCGTTGTTGGGCGCGAACAGGGCGATCACGTCGCCTCGGCCGAGGCCCCGCTCGCCGAGGGCGGCGGCGAAGCGGTCGATCGCTCCGGCGAGCTCACCGAAGGTCGTCTGCGCACCGGACGATCCGTCGATGATCGCCACGCGGGCGGCGTCGGCATCGCTCAGGTCGCCGAAGAGGAACTCGGGCAGACCCACGTCCGGGACGTCGACGTCGGCGTACGGGCTGCGGACGACCATGCGGGAACTCCTCGTCGAGCGCTGGACGGCAATGCGGAGGTAAACCTACCTGTCGGTACGGCCGAGCGTCTGCCCTCTCGCATGATCTCTCTGTGATCGGACCCGACGTCGACAGCCCAGGTGGTCACCCGTTCGGCCGTATGACGATGTCTTGCCCCGCATCTTGCGTGGTGGGACAGTGACGCGAGAAGCCGTTTCGACCCCACGGTTCGGCCGAGGCGTGGCTCACGTGTGCCCGTTCGCCTGCGCGAGCGCCCTGGACGCCCGCCGCCGGCGTCGGATGCCCCCCGTCCCACGCCGGCGGCGTGGCCCGGTGGGTCAGTCGCGACCCTCCACCAGGTGCGCGAACGCCGAGAGGTTCGCCAGCGACTCCCCCCGCGATTCCCGCCACGCCCATTCCCGGCGGATCGACGTGGCGAAGCCGAGCTCGAGCAGGGTGTTGAAGTCCCCGTCGGCGGCCTCCAGCACCTGCCCGAGGATGCGGTCGATCTCCTCGTCGACCACGGCATGCCGCGCCACGCGCCCGACGAGGTGGATGTCGCCGGCCCGGTCGATCGTGTAGTGCACCCCGTAGAGCCGGGCGTTGCGCTGCAGGAGGAAGCGGTAGACCTCCTCCAGGTTCTCGTCCGGGTGCCGGCACACGAACGCCTCGACCAGCAGCGCGTGCGGCGTGAGCACCAGCCAGCAGTGCGTGGCGAGCTTCTTGGTCCCCGGCAGCGTCACGAAGAACCGCCCCGGACCCGGCCGGGTGTAGGTCAGCTCGCGCTCGTCGAGGGCGTCGACGAGCACCTTCTCCAGCTCGTCCGGGGTGGGGGAGCTCACACCGCCATCCCTCGTGTCCGGTCGCGGTCCTTCGCCCGCGAGGCCTCGGCGTACGTCGCGAGCAGTGCGTCGGCCGTGCGGTCCCACGAGAACATCGCCGCGTGCTCGACGGCGCCGGCGGAGAACCGCTGGCGCCCGCCCCGGTCGAGGCCGACGCGCTCGAGGGCGTCGGCCCAGTGCTCGGGATCGTGGCCGTCGACCAGCAGCCCCGAGCGCCCGTGGGCGACCGCGGTGGGCAGCCCGCCCACGGCGGCCGCCACCACCGGGGTGCCGCAGGCCTGCGCCTCGAGGGCGACGAGACCGAAGGACTCCGAGTAGCTCGGCACCGCGACGACGTCGGCGGCGCGGTAGACCTGCGCGAGCTCGTCGCCGCGCCGAGGCGGCAGGAACCGCACGACGTCGGCGATCCCCAGCTCGCGGGCGAGCGCCACCAGCGACTCCGGCTCGGCGAGCCCGGTGCCCGAGGGACCACCGACGACGAGGACGACGAGCCGCTCGCGCAGCTCCGGGCGGCGCGCGAGCATGGTCGCTGCGGCGCGCAGCAGGACGTCGGGCGCCTTGAGCGGCTGGATCCGTCCCACGAACGCCATCGCCGTGTCCTGCGGGCGGATCCCCAGGGCGGCGCGCGCGGCGTCGCGGTCGGGCGCAGGGGTGAAGGTGCGCAGGTCGACGCCGGGCGCGATGGTGCGGACGCGGTCGGGGTCGGCTCCGTAGGCCGCGACGAGGTCGTCCGCCTCGGCCTGCGTGGAGGTGACGAGGCGGTCGGCCTCGGCCACCACCTGCTCCTCGCCGACCACCCGCGACAGCGGCTCGGGCCGGTCGCCTTCGGCGAGCGACGCGTTCTTGACCTTGGCCAGGGTGTGCGCCGTGTGCACCAGCGGCACCCCCCAGCGGTCCCGCACGAGCCACCCGACCTGCCCGGAGAGCCAGTAGTGGCTGTGCACGACGTCGTACCAGCCGGGCTCGTGGCGGGCCTCGTCGCGCAGCACCCCGGCGGTGAAGGCGCACAGCTGGCTGGGCAGGTCCTCCTTGCCGAGGCCTCCGTAGGGCCCGGCGATGACGTGGCGGACCAGCACCCCGGGCGCCAGCTCGGCCACCGGCGGGAGGTCGGACGACGTCGCCCGCGTGAAGATCTCGACCTCCACGCCGCGCTGGGCCATCCGCCGGGCCGTCTCCACGACGTAGACGTTCATGCCGCCGGCATCGCCGGTGCCGGGCTGGGCGAGCGGTGAGGTGTGCAGCGAGATGACCGCGACCCGGCGGGGTCGCCCGGGATGCGGGCGAACCACCCGGCCCGGGGGACGGGAACGGGTCGCCGGAGATGCCGTCGCCGTCGTCGCCGCCGGGGTCACCCCGCCAGCTTAGGTGCGTCGGGCCCTCGCGGGCTCGCCGAGGACCACGTGACGAACAGACCTAAAGTGCGGGGCATGAGCACGCCGACATCGGGAACCGATCGTCCCCTCGCCGTCGTCACCGGCGCCAGCTCGGGCATCGGCGCCGCGACCGCCCGCGCCCTCGCCGCCGACGGCTGGCACCCCGTCCTCGGCGCACGCCGGGTGGAGCGCCTCACCGAGGTCGCCGAGGAGGTCGGGGGCACCGCGCTGCCGCTCGACGTCACCGACGCGGACTCGGTGGCCGCGTTCGTCGACGGCGTGCGCGACCTGGTCACCCCGCAGAGCCCGTTGCGCGGCCTGGTGAACAACGCCGGCGGCGCCAAGGGCACCGAGAAGGTGATCGAGGCCGACGAGGAGAAGTGGCGCTGGATGTGGGAGTCCAACGTCCTCGGGACCCTGCGCGTCACCAAGGGCCTGCTGCCCCTGCTGATCGACTCGGGCGACGGCCACCTCGTCACCATCACGTCGATCGCCGGCCTCGAGGTCTACGACGGCGGCTCGGGCTACACGGCCGCCAAGCACGCCGAGGGCGCCATGCACCGCACCCTGCGCGGCGAGCTGCTCGGGGAGCCCGTGCGCGTCACCGAGATCGCGCCCGGCGCGGTGGAGACCGAGTTCGCGCTCGTCCGCTTCGCGGGCGACGAGGACCGCGCGGCCAAGGTCTACGAGGGCATCACACCGCTGGTCGCCGCGGACGTCGCGGAGGTCGTGGCCTTCGCCATGAGCCGGCCGTCGCACGTCAACCTCGACACCATCGTCCTCAAGCCCCGCGACCAGGCCACGGGGATGCGCTTCCACCGCACCTAGAGAGCCGACATGCCCTGCCACTCCGTCCACGGGATGGCCCAGTCGTAGATGTCGCCGTCGCTCGGCGAGTAGTTCACCCCGGAGTTGGTGACCTCGACCGGGTCGCCGTACTGGGCGGTGTCGTAGAACGCCCGGGCATCGGCCTCCGAGAGGTTGATGCAGCCGTGGGTGACGTTGCTGGAGCCCTGGGCGCCGGTGGAGGCCGGGTTGGCGTGGATGAACTCGCCGTTGTTGCTGATGCGCACCGCCCAGCGCTCGACGAGGTCGTAGCCGTACTGCTCGCTGACCATCCGCTTGTTGGTGAACTTCTCGCTCACGACGTGGATGCCCGAGCGCGTGGTGCGGTTCGGGTCGGAGTCCGTCCCGTAGCTGGCGGGGACGTCCATCACCTGCTGCCCGTCGCGGATGACGACCATGCGGAAGCTGTTGACGTCGGCCCGCACGACCTGCGAACGGCCGATCCTGAACGACGTCGTCAGGTCCTCGCGGCCCCACGCGCCGCCGCCGAACGGCGTGCCCAGGAGGTTCGCCCGGACGTCGACCTGCGTGCCGGGCCGCCAGTACTCCATCGGACGCCAGTGCACCCGCGACCCGCCGTCCTGGTCGGGCAGCCAGGCCCAGGAGCCCTCGGTGGGCACGGACGTGCGCACCTGCAGCGCCCGCTCCACCGCCGCCTTGTCCTCCACCGGGGCCGCGAACTGGATCGTGATCGGCGCCGCCACCCCCACCTCGCGGTCGTCCCCGATGTTCAGCGTGGCCCGGACCGTCTGTCCGGGCGCGACCGTGGTGAACGAGCCGGTGACCGGCGAGCTGCTCCCGCCGGGCCCGGTGGCCGTGCCTCCCCAGGTGTAGGTGGCGCCGTAGGCCAGCGGGCCGGCGGGCGTCCAGCGCTTCCGGTCGGGCGAGAGCGTGCCGGCCACGGCACCGCCCGGCGACGCGGTGAGCGTGACGTCGGTGAACGAGCCCTCCGTGGTGGCCGCGACCGTGGCCCGCGGCGCGACGTCGGTGGCGTTCGCGGCCGGCTCGACCGCCACGCCGACCGGCGGCGGCGCCTCGGTGGACGCGGGCGCGCCGGACGTCGGCGCCCCCGAGCCGCAGGCCGTCAGCACCACCAGCAGCAGCCCGCTCAGCGCGGCAAGCAGCGCCCGACCCATGCGTCCCCCGAACCTCTCCTAGTGCGTGGCCACCATCGTGGCACCGCACCCCGACGGCCCGCCGGGTCGAACTCAGCCCAGGGCCGACATCCCGCGCCAGGTGTCCCAGTCGAGGGCCCAGTCGTAGACGTCCCCGTCGGCGGCGGAGAGCTGGACCGGGGAGTTCGTGACCTCGACGGGGTCGCCGTAGATGGCAGTGTCGTAGTACGCCCGCGCGTCGGCGGTGGAGAGGTTGACGCAGCCGTGGGTGACGTTGCTCGAGCCCTGGGCGCCGGCCGACGCCGGGTTGGCGTGGATGAACTCGCCGTTGTTGCTCATGCGCACGGCCCAGTGCTCGACGAGGTCGTAGCCGTACTGGGCGCTGGTCATCCGCTTGTTGTCGAACTTCTCGGTGACGACGTGGGTCCCGCTGCGCGTGATGCGGTTGGGGTCGCTGCCCAGCCCGTAGCTCGCGGGGACGTCCATGACCTGCTGGCCGTCCCGGATCACGACCATCCGGTGGCTCGTGACGTCGGCCCGCACGATCTGCGAGCGCCCGACGGTGAGGTGGTTGGTGAGGTCCTCGCGTCCGTAGGCGCCGTCGCCCAGGTCCACCCCGTACAGGTTCGCCGCGACGTCGACGACCGTGCCGGGCCTCCAGTACTCCTTCGGCCGCCAGTGCACCCGCGAGCCCAGCGCGTCGTCGGGCAGCCACGCCCAGGAGCCCTCGGTGGGCATCGACGTGCGCACCTGCAGGGCCCGCTCCGCGGCCGCCTTGTCGGTGACCGGGCCGTCGAACTGGACGGCGATGGGCGCGGCCACCCCGACGGTGGCGTCGTCGGGCTGCGCGAACTGCGCGCGCACGACCCGCTCCGGGCTCACCGTGGTGAAGCCGCCGGCGACCGGCGTCGTGGCCCCGTCGGCGCCCACCGCCACACCGGACCAGGTGTAGGGCTTGCCGTAGCCGAGCGCCTCGGTGGCGGCCCAGCGGTGCCCGTCGGGGGTCACGGTCCCCGCGATCGGGCGGCCGTCCGCGCCGGTCAGCGTGACGTCGCGCAGGGCGGCGTCCGGCGCCGATACGCTGATCTCGCCGCCCGGGTCGACGTCGGCGCGGCCCGGCACGGCCGTCGTGGTCACGGTCGGGGGCTGCGCCGCATCACTCCCCGCCGGCCGGGGCGTCGCGCCCGCAGCCGCACACCCCGCGACGACGCCCGCGACGGCGACGAGCGCCACCACCACGGCCAGCACACCCTGCACGCGTTCCCGCACCCTGAGGGCCACCTCTCCTGATCGATCCCGAACGCATGACGCGAACGGCCCCGGGACGGTTGTCAGGGCACGGGCTCACTCACACCGGTGGCCCAGTGATCGTGAGCGGGGTCTCGCCGCACACCGGTCACAGGGCGCAGGAGACGAGCACGGGCTCGGGTTCGAGCACGAGACCGAAGGCGGCGTCGACCCGGTCGCGGACGTCGCGGGCGAGCGCCAGCAGGTCGTCGGTGGTGCCGCCGCCGCGGTGGGTCAGGGCGAGCGTGTGCTTGGTGGAGACCCGTGCCGGGGCGTGCTCGCCCGGGTGGCCGCGCGGGATGCCGGCGCGCTCGATGAGCGCGGCCGCGGAGAGCTTGACCAGCCCTCCCGGCTGCGGCCACGCCGTGACCGGGACCTGACCCGCGGCCTCGGTGCGGGCGGCGACGCGGGCCGCGGTGGCCTCGTCGACCACCGGGTTGGTGAAGAACGAGCCGGCGCTGCGGCTGTCGGGGTCCGCGGGGTCGATGACCATGCCCTTCCCGCGGCGCAGCGCGAGCACGGCGGCGCGCGCGTCGGCGACGGGCACGCGGGTGCCGGGCTCGACGCCGAGGGCGCGGGCGAGCTCGGCGTAGCGGACCGGGGCCGACAGGCCGTCGGTGGTGAGCCGGAAGCGCACGCCAAGGACGATCTCGCCGTCGACGTTGCGGGCGCCCTTGAGGCGGCTCGTGCGGTAGCCGAGACCGAGGTCGGCGGCCGGGACCGCGCCGCGGCGGCCCGTGCGGCGCGCGTAGAGGTCGACGTCGACGAGGAGGTCGCCGACCTCGACGCCGTAGGCGCCGACGTTCTGCACCGGCGTCGCCCCGGTGCGCCCGGGGATGCCCGAGAGGCACTCGAGCCCGCCGAACCCGTCGGCGACGGTGTCGGCGACGAGCGCGTCCCAGTCGTGGCCGGCCTCGACGTGCAGGTCGACGGTGTCGGCGTCGCGGCGCACGACCTCGTGGCCCTCGGTGTCGATGAGCAGTGCGGTGCCGGCGAACCCGGCGTCCCCGATGACGAGGTTGGAGCCCCCGCCGACGAGCAGCAGCGGCTCGCCCGCCCCGTCGGCCGCGCGGGCCCGCTCGACCACCTCGTCGGCCGTCGTCGCCCGCACCAGGCACCGGGCCGGTCCGCCGAGACCGAGCGTCGTGTGGGGCGCGAGGAGCGTCGCGGCGTCGATGTCGACGGGGCCGTCGCCCGCCGCGGGCGTCGTCTGAGCGGTCGGACCGGGTGCCACGGCCTCCGACGGTAACCTCCCGGCCGTGTCGACCCGCATCGCCCATCGCGCCACCTGGGACGTCCCCGCCGAGGAGGTGTACGCGGAGCTCGTCGACGGCGACCACCTCCGGGCACGCCTCAAGGAGCTCGGCGGCAACGACCCCGCCCTCGTGGAGCACACCGTCGACGCCTCCGGGGCCCGCCTGGAGCTGCGTCACTCGGTACCCGTCGAGTTCCTGCCGTCGGCGGTCCGCCGTTTCACCGGCGACGACCTCGTGCTCGACCGGGTCGAGACCTGGCGGCTGCGCCAGGACGGCGGCTACGACGGCACGTTCGAGGTCACGGTCCGCGGCCTACCGGGGACGATGACCGGCACGCAGAAGCTCACCGACTCCGGCGGCGGCGCCGTCACCGAGATCCAGGGCGAGGCCACGGTCTCGGTGCCGATGGTCGGCGGGCGCATCGAGAAGGTCGTCGTCGAGCAGGTCGGCGCGCTGCTGGACGCCGAGGACGCGTTCACCCGCCGGCGGCTGGAGAAGCGCTGACCATGGCGACCCATCGCCTCGTCGTCACCCTGAGCTGCCCGGACCGCACCGGCATCGTCGCCGCGATCACCGGGCGGCTGGCGGCGCTCGGCGCGTCGATCACCGAGGCCGCCTACCACGCGGACACCGCGGCCGGCTGGTTCGTCACGCGCCAGGTGGTCGACGCCGCCTCCGTGCCCGGCGGGGCGGACGTGCTGCGCGCGATGATGGGCCAGGTGGCCGCGAGCCTCGAGGTGCCCGGCGGCGACCCGGTGCGCTGGCAGGTGCGCGACGCCGCCGAGCCGCCGCGGGTGGTGCTGCTGGTCAGCAAGGAGTCGCACTGCCTGCACGACCTGCTCGGCCGGGTCTGGGGCGGCGAGCTCGACATGGACCTGCGTGCGGTCATCGGCAACCACGAGGTGCTGCGTCCGCTCGCCGCGGCGCACGGCGTGCCGTTCCACCACGTCCCGTTCCCGTCCCGCGCCGAGGACGACGAGGCCCGCACGGGCCGCGACGCGGCGTTCGCGAAGGTCGCCGGCCTCGTCGACGAGCACGAGCCGGCCGCGATCGTGCTGGCGCGGTTCATGCAGGTGCTGACCCCCGAGCTCTGCGACCGGTGGGCCGGGCGGGCGATCAACATCCACCACAGCTTCCTGCCCTCGTTCGCCGGCGCGCGCCCGTACCACCAGGCCCACGCCCGCGGGGTGAAGCTCGTCGGCGCGACGTGCCACTACGTCACCGCGGACCTCGACGCCGGCCCGATCATCGAGCAGGACGTCAGCCGCGTGGACCACGCCGACAGCGCCGAGGACATGGTCCGCCGCGGCCGCGACGTCGAGAAGCTGGTGCTGGCCCGCGGGCTGCGGGCCCACCTCGAGGACCGCGTGCAGGTGCACGCGGGCCGCACCGTCGTCTTCCGCTAGGTGCCTGCGGCATGTGAGCACTTTGCGGTGCTCTGGCACCGCAAAGTGCTCACATGCGCCCGCGCACCCGCTCCGCGGGGACCGCGCCCAGCCGGCCGGCGTGGAAGTCGACCATCGCCTCCCGGACCTCCTGCTGGGTGTTCATGACGAACGGCCCGCCCCAGGCCACCGGCTCGCGGATCGGGCGGCCGCCGAGCAGCACGACCTCGAGCTTCGGGTGCCGGCCCTCCTGCCCGGGGTCGGCGGCGACCCGCAGCGACTCGCCGGGGCCGAAGACGACGAGCTGGCCGGTGCGCACCGGCCGCCGCTCGGCGCCGACCGTGCCGTCGCCGGAGAGGACGTAGAGCAGCGCGTTCTGCTCGGGGTCCCAGGGCAGGTTCAGCGCCGCGCCGGGCTCGAGCGAGGCGTGCGCCATCGTCATCGGCGTGTAGGTCGAGCCGGGTCCCTCGTGCCCGCCGATCTCGCCGGCGATGACCCGCACGAGCGTCCCGGCGTCGGCGGAGGTCAGCAGCGCGGCCTGGCCGGAGCGCAGGTCCTGGTAGCGGGGCTGCACCCACTTCTGCGCCTGCGGGAGGTTCACCCACAGCTGCAGGCCGTGGAAGAGGCCGCCCGACGCGACCAGCGCCTCCGGCGGTCGCTCGATGTGCAGCACCCCACCACCGGCGGTCATCCACTGCGTGTCGCCGTTGGTGATCGAGCCGCCGCCGCCGTGGTTGTCGGCGTGCTCGAACGTGCCGTCGATGATGTAGGTGACGGTCTCGAAGCCCCGGTGCGGGTGCCAGGCCGTGCCCTTGGGCTCGCCCGGCGCGTACTCGACCTCGCCCATCTGGTCCATGTGGATGAACGGGTCGAGGAGCGCGAGGTCGACGCCGGCGAACGCGCGGCGCACCGGGAAGCCCTCGCCCTCGTAGCCCTGCGGCGCGGTGGTCACCGTGCGGACGCCCCGCTCGGTGACCCCGATGCGGGGCCCCGCGGGCTCGGGGATGCGGGGCAGGACCGTCAGGTCGGCGACCGTGAGAGCGGCCATCGTCCCCTCCTCAACTCGTTGAAGCTTCAATATAGCGCGGCGAGGCGGCCGACGGCGATCTGCGCCGAATGCCTCCTCCGGGGCACACGAACGGGCTACGGTTCCGGCCGGTCTCGGGGGCGCCCTGCTTCCGGCGAGCGCGGGAGGCAGCCACGGCCGGCGAGGACGACCGCACCGACCCCGGTCCGGCCTCCGACGCCGAGGACGACACCACCCAGGTCGTCCGCACCGATCAGACAGACAGAGCGGCATCCGAGCAGGACCCGTCCTCGGAGCAGACGACCGGCGTCCACCCGACCGCGGCCCAGGCCACCGCTCCGAGCGGCCCCGCCCGACCCGACCGGGGACGTCACCCGCCGCCACGAGGTCCCGGCGACCCCGGGCGCCTGGCAGCCCCCGCAGGCCGCGCCGTCCTTCGGCACCGCCCCGTTCCCGGGCCCGCCGCCCGGTCACGGCGGCCCCGGTGGTTACGGCCCCGGCGACCGCCCCGGCGGCCACGGCCCCGGTGGCCCCGGCTGGGGCGCTCAGCCCTGGGGCCCGCCGCAGCGCTCAGCCCTGGGGTCCACCGCAGGGCGGTCGGCCCTGGGGCCAGCCGCCCGGCGGGCCACCGCCTCCGCCGCGCGGCCGCCGCCGGTGGCTGTGGGTGGGGATCGCCGGGGCGGTGGTGCTGGTCCTGCTCGTCGTCACGCTCGTGGTGGTCCTGACCGGCCAGAGGTCGCCGACGGCGACGGTCGACGCCGCCGCGGCAGACCTGCGCACCTGGGACGGAGCCACCTACACGGGCCGCATCCCGGACGGCCTCGGCGGCCGGGCCGCGCTCGAGGTGACCGTCGACCGCGGGGGGCACCGCGACGGGCAGCGTCACGCGCGCGTCGAGCGGGCGGCTCGAGTTCGTCACGGTGGGCGCCGAGGAGGCCGTGCGCGCCGATCGTGCCTGGTGGGAGCGGTCGGCCTCGCGTCCCGAGCTCGTCGACCGCCTGACGAACGTCTGGCTCCGGGACGGCGGTAACGGCAACGGCAACACGCCCACGTGCACCGTGACGGTGCGGCTGGTGAACTCCGGGACGCTCGCCACCTCGGGGACGATCGTCGTCAGCCTCAACGGCGCCGAGGTCGCCCGGCACCCCTTCAGCTCGGCGCCGGGGTCGAACCTGGCCTTCCCGACCACGGCCGACAACCCGGTCTACAGCGACCCCGGAGCGCGGATCACCGCGCTGTGGCTGGCCCGCGTCGAGGGCGGCCGTTAGCGGGTCAGCGACCCAGCCCCTCGAGGGCCTCGGCCCCGGCGAGCTCACCGAGCGCGGCACCGGGGACGAGGAGCTTGCTCTCGCGCCGGCCGCTGCCCACCACCACCGCGGGCGTGGCGAGCACCGCGGGGTCCACGAGGACGGGCCACGACGCCGGCACGCCGAACGGGGTGATGCCGCCGTAGGCCATGCCGGTGAGCTCGACCGCCTCGTCCATCGGCGCGAACGACGCCTTGCGGACGTCGAGCCGCTTGCGGACGACGGTGTTGACGTCGGCGCGCGTGGTGGCCAGCACGACGCAGGCGGCGAAGCGACGCTCGCCGGAGCGCGAGCCGGCGACGACGACGCAGTTGGCCGACGCCTCCAGCGGCGAGCCGTAGGCCTCGCAGAACGCGGCGGTGTCGGCGAGCGTGGGGTCGATCGCCGCGACCAGGCAGCCGGCAGCGACGTCGGCAGGCAGCGCGCGCAGGGCCTCGGCGACGGGCTCGGCCAGCAGATCGGTCCGCTCGAGGGCGGGCACCGGCTCCAGCGACCCGGCGACGGCCAGGGCGGCCGGCGACGTCACCAGCGCGGGCCCTGCTGGATCTCGATGACCCGCGGGCGGACGTCGACGATGTAGATGAGCACGGCGATGATGCCGACGAGCCACAGGAAGCTGTAGGGGCCGCTGGTGGAGATCGCGAGGATCGCCAGGCCGACGCCGGTGATCGCGCACCAGACGGGCTTGGTCAGCTTGTCCGCGGCCGTGAACGCGTCGGAGCGCTGCATCAGGGCGTGCACGAAGGCGTAGAGGCCCACCGGGATCCCCAGCAGCCACAGCACGAGCAGCACGTAGCCATCGAGGTTGTAGAGCACCGACACGCCACCACGATACGTGCCCCGTGCAGCGGGGCGACAGGCGCGCGGTCCTCCCCCGGACACACGACGACCCCGGGACGGCGGAGCGTCCCGGGGTCGTGTCGAGCAGAGCGTCACCGCACCGTGGCGGGACTCAGCTCTTGGGGGCCCGCTTGGCGCCGCCCGCGGTGGCCGCGGACTTCGGCGCGTTCTTCGGGCCCTGCTTGTTCGGCGCGGTGCGCGCGGCGGCCTTGCGCGTGGTGCTGCGCGTCTCGGACGCCACCTCGTCACCGGCCTCCTTGATGTCCTCGGAGAGCTCGGAGCCGGCCTCGGCGACGGCCTCGGCGGCCTGGGCGCTGAAGCGCTGCGTGGTGCGGGCGGCGCGCTCGCCGACCGAACGGGTCTGCTTGGTGACCCCGGCGAGAGCGCTCTCACCGCGGACGCGGACACCCTCGACGGCGTCCTCGAGGCGGTCCTCGATCTCGCTCGAGACCTGGTCGACCGTGTTCAGCGCCTGCTTGACCTGCGGCTGCGACGTGATGTCGCGGTAGGCGGACTCGCCGCGCTTCACGAGGTCGGTGTAGACGCTGCGGACGGCGGCCACGTAGCTGTCGACGAGGCGCTTGAAGTCCTCGGCGGTCAGCTTGGTGCGCAGCTCCTGCACCTCGGCCGGCAGGTCCTCGACGCGGGCCTGCACCTCGGTGGCGCCGGACTGCACGCGCTCGGCGGCCTCACGGGCGGTGGCGACGGCCACGTCGCCGAGGCCGAGCACGGCCAGCGCGGGCTGGCGCAGCGGGTCGACGGCGTCCGAGACGGCCTTGCTGGCCTGGTCGCGGACCTCGCGGACGTCGAACTTGGTGGGGAAGGTGACAGCCATGGTCGTCCTCTCTCCTGAAATACGTGTGTGTGACGTGCCTGAGCGGTAGGTCAGGACGTGCGGTGGGCCGGTGCCTCGACTGCCTGGGCGGCAGCGTCGATGGCGGCCACGGCGAGCGCGGCGTCCTCGGTCCCGGTCGCGGTGCTGGTCTCGGCAGCGTTGCCGCGACGGAATGACTCGTAGATGTCGTGGAGCACCTGCTTCTGGCGCTCGGTCAGCTCCGTGTCCGACGCGAGGGCGTCGAGCACCGGGGAGTGCTCCCGGGGCTCGAGAATCCCTGCCCGGACGTACAGCGCCTCGGCGGAGATCCGCAGGCCGGTCGCGATCTGGGCCAGGATCTCGGCGGACGGTTTGCGCAGCCCACGCTCGATCTGGCTCAGGTAGGGGTTGCTGATCCCCGCGACCTTCGCGAGTTGACGGAGGCTGACCTCCGCGCCCTCGCGCTGCCGGCGGATGTAGGCACCGATGTCCTCGACGGCCTGGCCGATCTTCTCGACCCCGTCCGTCCCGGACACCGATGACCACCTCCTCCGAACTCGCTGACACCCACGCTAACACGAGTGCTAGCTGGCGCAAGCACTGTGCTTGCGCAGGTCGCGTGGCCTGTCACACACACTTTCGGGGGACGGCGTCAGACGAGGAGCTCGCCCACGGTGTAGATCACCAGGCCCGCGAGGGCACCGACGAGGGTGCCGTTGATGCGGATGAACTGGAGGTCACGGCCCACCTGGAGCTCGATCTTGCGCGAGGTCTCGGGGCCGTCCCAGCGGGCGACGGTGTCGGAGATCAGGGTGGAGATCTCGCTCGAGTAGCGGCCGACGACGTACCCGGCGGCGTCGACGATCCAGCCGTCGATCTTGTCGCGGAGCTCGGGATCGGTGTCGAGGCGCTCGCCGAAGCGGGCGACGCCGTCGGTCACCTTCAGCCGCAGCTGGGACGACGGGTCCTCGGCGGCGTCGAGCAGCATCGCCTTGCCGGTGGCCCACGCGCGCGAGATGAGGGCCTGGACCTCCGGGTGCTCGAGGAGCTGGCGCTTGATGTCCTCGACCCGCGCGTTGGTGTCCGGGTCGTCCTGCAGGTCGGCGGCGAAGGAGACCAGGAAGCGGTCCACGGCCTTGCGCATCGCGTGGTCGGGGTCCGACTTCACCGCCCAGGCGAACGACAGGGCCTCGGCGTAGAGCCGGTCGCCGATCAGCCCGTCGACGAAGCGCGGCGACCAGCTCGGCGCCTGCTTGCTGACCAGCGCCATCACGGTGTCGTGGTTGTCGCGCACCCAGTCGTAGGCGCGGTCGCAGATGAGGTCGACGACGCGGCGGTGCGACCCGTCGTCGAGCACCCCGGCCAGCAGCCGGCCCATGGGCGGCCCCCAGGGCTGGGCGACGACGCGCCGGGTGACGGCCTGGTCGACGACGGCCTGGATCTCGTCGTCGCGCAACACGGTCACCGCACCGCGGACCACGGTGGCGAGCTCGCCGGTCACCCGCGAGGCGTTGCCCGGCGTCGTGAGCCAGCCGCCGAGCCGCGCGGAGATCCGGGCGGCGCGCAGCTTCTCCCCGACGACCTTGGGGGCGAGGAAGTTCTCGCCGACGAAGCCCGAGAGGCTGGCGCCCAGCTGGTCCTTCTTGCGCGGGATGAGCGCCGTGTGCGGGATCTTGATGCCCAGCGGGTGACGGAAGAGCGCGGTGACCGCGAACCAGTCGGCGAGCCCGCCGACCATCCCGGCCTCGGCCGCGGCGCGCACATAGCCGGTGAACGCAGGCCCGCCGTTGCGCTCCCAGAGCAGGAAGACGATCCAGATGATCGCCGCGCCGAAGAGGAACGACAGGGCCACGGCCTTCATGCGCCGCAGCCGGGTCCGCTTCTCCGGGTCGTCGACGAAATCCGGGATCAGGCCGCCGTCGCCGCCGGACGCACGGCGGGAGGACGGGAGCGCGACGTCGTCGCCCCCACCGGTGACGGGAGGGCCGACGGGGACGGTCGGCGGGTCGGCCTCCACGTCGCCACGTGTCCTGGCACCGTCGGGGCCGTGGGCGGTCTGCACGCCTCCAGTGTCCCACCGGTGCCGGGCGGGGCCCGTCGAGCACAAGGACGTCGCATTCGGCCCAATGACGCCCGGAAGAGACGTGCGTCACGGTGGATTCGTCCCCCGGTCCGGTGAACCGGACGACCACCCGGCGCGAATCGCGCACTGGGCGGCGAGAGTGCGTATCGCTCGGGCGACTTCAGTCGTTGGATAGATGCCGTTGTCGCCGTTGTTCGCGCCGGAGTCGTCGCACGGTCTCCACGGCCGCCGTCGTCCCTGCCGTGAACAGGGTCGTCGACACGTCCGCCCACTACCCCGTGCCGTCCCTCGGGACGACCCGGTCCCCCGTGCGACCGACCGCGCCCGGCCGCACGGGGTCTCGCGTCCCCCGGTCGCCGTGCTGCCCCACGGTGACCGGGGGGCGCCCCCTCCGGCCTGGCGCCACTAGTCCTCGAGGTCGTCGCCCGGCGTCGTCTCGCGGGTCGGACCGTCGATCGGCAGGCAGACCTCGAACGTCGTCCCGCCCGGGCCGGTGTGGACGCGGATGTCGCCGTGGTGCTTCTTGACGACGATGCGCCAGGAGATGTCCAGGCCCAGCCCGGTGCCCTCGCCGACGTCCTTGGTGGTGAAGAACGGCTCGAAGATGCGCGGGCGCACGTCCTCGGGGATGCCCGGGCCGGTGTCGGAGATCTCGACGACGGCGTTGCGGCCGTCGCGGCGCGTGCGGATCGTCAACGTCCCCGAGCCATCCCCGGTCGACTTCATGGCGCCGACGGCGTTGTCGATGATGTTGGTCCACACCTGGTTGAGCTCGGCGGCGTACGCCGGGATCGTCGGCAGGTCCGGGTCGAGCTCCTTGACCAGCCGGATGCCCTCGAGCTTGCGGCTCATCATCATCAGCGTCGACTTGAGCAGCACCCGCAGGTCGACCTCGTCGAACGGCGCGCGATCGAGCTGGGAGTACTGGCGGGCGGCCCCCACGAGGTTGGCGATGCGGCCGGTGGCGTCGGTGATCTCGCCCATCAGCGTCTCGGTCTCGACGGCGTAGGCGATCCAGCGGACCGCGGCCTCGATCGACCCCTCGGGCACCGCGCGCTCGACCTTGTCCAGCCACTCGGCGTCCAGGCCGCCCGCGACCAGGACCGGCGCGAGGTCCCAGGCGCCGGCGACGCTGCGCTGGTCGAGCCAGTCGCCGAGCTCGTCCTCGGCGTCCGAGGCCTCCATCACCGAGAGATCCGGGGCGGTCACGGCCCTGCTGACGGCGTCCTCCTGCAGGTCGACGAGCTGGGCGATCGTCTCGCCGTCGAGCTTGCCGCAGGCCAGCATCCCGAGCTTGTGCCGCATCCCGGCGACCCGGCTGCGTAGCGACTCGGTGGCGCGCTGGGCCGCGGCTGCGGGGTTGTTGAGCTCGTGGGTCAGGCCGGCGGACAGCGAGCCGAGGGCGAGCAGCCGCTCGCGCTCGCTGGTGATCGTCGAGGTGCGGCGCATGCCGACGACGAGGCCCTCGAGCAGGTGGATCGGCAGCGGGAACCACTCGCGCAGCGCCTCGGCCCACTCGGTGGCGGGCAGCGCGAGGAACGTCGCGTCCTGCGTCGCCCGCAGCGAGTGCATGTAGGTCTGCTCGGCGTTCGGGATGTAGGCCTGCGTCGAGCCGCCGTAGGTGCCGCGCTGGCTCGTGCGCGTGGTCTCGACCTCGTCGCCGCGCACCGTCTGCAGCATCGCCATCTCGCCGGAGAGCAGCACCCAGAAGCACGCGGCCGGATCGCCCTCGCGGCAGACGGTGTCGCCGGCGGAGGCCACGACGACGTCCCCGTGGTGCGCGAGCCAGTCGAGCTGGGTGTCGTCGAGCTTCTCGAACAGGAAGAGCTCCCGCAGCTCGTCGCGGGTGAGCTTCTCGGGGATCTGCTCGGTCGTGCTCATGAGTTCTCCAACCATCGGTGCACCAGACTCACGGCCATCGCGCCCTCACCGACCGCGGACGCGACGCGCTTGACCGACTCGGCCCGGACATCGCCGACGGCGAAGACCCCGGGCACGGACGTCTCCAGGTGGAACGGATCCCGGTCCATTTCCCATCCCGCGGGGCGCCGGCCGTTCGGGCCCCCGGGCAGGTCCGGGCCGGTGAGGACGAAACCGCGTCCGTCGCGGGCCACGACGCCGTCCAGCCACTCGGTGCGCGGGGCGGCCCCGATGAAGACGAACAGCCAGGAGGCCTCGACCGTCTCCTCGGCGCCGGAGTTCCTGTCACGCAACGTCAGCTTCTCGAGGTGCTCGGTGCCGGCCGCGGCGACGACCTCGGTGCAGGTGCGGACCTCGATCAGGGGGTTCGCCTCGATCTGCGCGATCAGGTAGTGCGACATGGACGCCGTCAGGGACGGACCGCGCACGAGCATGACGACCCGGCTGGCGTGCCGGGAGAAGTTCATCGCCGCCTGGCCCGCCGAGTTGGCGCCGCCGACGACGTAGACGTCCTGGTCGGCGCACGAGTTCGCCTCGGTGGCCGCGGCGCCGTAGAACACGCCCTGCCCGGTGTGCTCCTCGAGCCCCGGGCAGTCGAGCATCCGGTAGGAGACGCCGGTGGCCAGCACCACGGCGTGCGCGGTGATCTCCGAGCCGTCGTCGAAGGTGATGACGCGCGCCCGACCGCGGGGCTCCATGTTGGTCACGGTGCGGGTGGTGAGCACCTCGGTGCCGAACTTCTCGGCCTGCAGGCGCGCCCGCGTCGTCAGCTGGTCGCCCGAGACGCCGTTCGGGAAGCCCAGGTAGTTCTCGATGCGGCTCGAGGTGCCGGCCTGTCCGCCGGTCGCCCGGGACTCGATGAGCACCGTGCGCAGCCCCTCGGATCCGCCGTAGACGCTCGCGCCGAGCCCGCCCGGGCCGCCGCCGATCACGGCGAGGTCGTAGACGGCCTCCGAGGCGGTGGTCGAGAGGCCCGCGGACTCGACGACCTGGGCGTCGGTGGGCTGGACCAGCGCCGTCCCGTCCTCGGTGATGACCACCGGCAGCTGGTCGGGGTCCGCGCCGGCCGCCTCGAGCAGGCGGGCGCCCTCGGGCTCGTCGGCGCGCAGGAAGTCGTAGGAGAGCTGGTTGCGGGCGACGAGGTCGCGCAGCTCGTAGGAACGCGACGACCAGCGGTGCCCGACGATCCGCACGGGGGCCGACGGCCGGTCCGGGGTGTCGCGCCACGCCGCGAGCAGGCTGTCGACCACCGGGTAGAGCTTCTCCTCCGGCGGGTCCCACGGCTTGAGCAGGTAGTGGTCGAGGTCGACGACGTTGATCGCGGTGATCGCCGCCTCGGTGTCCGCGTAGGCGGTGAGGAGCACGCGTCGCGCCCGCGGGAACAGGTCCATGGCCTGCTCGAGGAACTCGACGCCCGACATCCGCGGCATGCGCTGGTCGGCGAGGATCACCGCGACCTGCTCACCCCGCAGCGCGATCTCCTTGAGGGCGTCGAGCGCCGAGGGGCCGGACTCGGCACGCACGATGCGGTGGCGCTCGCCGTACTCACGTCGTAGGTCGCGGGCGACGGCGCGGGAGACCCCGGGGTCGTCGTCCACGGTCAGGATCACCGGGCGGGCTGGCACGTCTCCGAGCGTAGGCCCTCGACGGAACGACTCGATCGATCGAGAAGGTCACTCCGCCCTAGTCGCTGCTGCTGCTCGACCCTCCGGAGTCGTCCGAGCCCGGGGAGTCACCGGAGCTCCCGGTGTCCCACCACGTCGAGTCCTCGCCGTCGTCCCAACTGCCCCGGGTCAGGGGCGCGTCCCGCGCCGCGCGGATCTTCGCGTCGAGCTCGGCGCACACCCACACGACGAAGGCCGCCGCGGCGGGCGAGAGACGCTCGGGCACGCGGGCCTGCGGGTGGACACGGCCGCGACGGCACGGGCCGAGGCGCACCAGCCAGGCCTCCCCCTCGTCGTCGACGAGCGTGCGCCGTGGCACGGGGTGGGTGCCGCGGACCTCGAGGTCCAGGCGGCGACCCTCGACCGCGATCTCCCAGCGACGCTGCCCGGCCGGACCGAAGCGGCGCGCGACGAACACCGGCCCGCCGGCGCCGCTCGCGGTCATCTGCCCCGCGCGGGCCCGCAGTCGCAGGCGGCGGTCGCCGTCGTCGAGGAAGGCGGACGGGCCGCCGCGGTCCTGGCGGTCGTTGACCGTCACCGCGGCCGGGACGTGATCCACGTCGACGACGTAGCGCACGGTGTCGCCCGGCCGACCGGCGTCCTGCGGCCCCGGGCGCCGGACGCGCACCGGCTGGCCCGTCCCGTAGGTCCGGACGTCGTCGCGCGCGCGCCGGCGGATCGCGGAGACGAGCTGGTGGACCAGACCCCACACCAGGATCGGGACGAGCACGATCACCGCGGTGAGGACGTTGACCGCGCCGTCGTCGGCGATCCCCGGCTCGGGCGAGGGGTCGAGGGAGACCGCGATCGCCGCCGCGACGCCGGCGAGCAGCAGCGCGCCCGCCCACCAGAGGTAGCGGTGGTGCCCCAGGCGGCGCGGGGACCAGCGGGGCGCGGGGCCGCCGTGGGCCGGGCGGACCGGGTCGAGGGTGGCGGTCACGGGATCCTCTCCTGCTCCTCGTGGCCCGTCCACGTGTCGGCGACGGGCTCCGGCGCCGTGGCACCGAAATCGCGGCCGTAGCTGCGGACGCGCTCCTGGTGGGTCTCGAGCTCGCAGAACAGCCACAGGCAGAACGCCACGGCGTCCGGCGCCAGGTCCTCGGGCAGCCGTCCCTGCGGCCGCAGGCGGGCGGCGCGCCCGCCACGCAGCTGGTTGACCAGCGACGGGACGCCCATCTGCACCAGCCAGGCCGTGCCGTCGGGCTCGAGCAGCGTGCGGCGCGGCACCGCCTGGATGCCGCGCACGTCGCAGGTGAGCCTGCGGCCGTCGAGGTCGATCTCCCAGCGGGCGCGGTAGCGGCCCGGGAGCGTGCGGCGGGTCGCCCGGTGGCGGACGGCCCCGGCGCGGGCGCTCGCGGTCAACGTGCCCCGCCCGCTGCGCAGGCGCAGCTCCTCGTCGCCGGTCTCGAGGAAGCGGTGACGGCTGCCGTGGGCGGCGCGCTCGACGACCCGCGCCACCGCGACCACGACGGTCAGGGCGCCGGCGTCGGTGATGCCCGCGTCCGGCGAGTCGGTGGACCCGACGGCGATCACGACGGCGAGGGCCGCGAGCAGCACGGAGCCTGCCCACCACAGGTAACGGTGGTGGCCCAGCCGTGCCGGGGACCAACGCGCGGCGGGGCCGCCGCCGGCCGGCCCGGGCTCGCGCGTCGTCGTCGCGGTCATCGTTTCCCTCCCTCGGCGGCCAGCCTGATGGCTACACAGAGATACGACAAGTTCGGACAGTAGGCCGAACGGGTGGACGAGTCCAGCGGGATGTCGACGAGCGCCACGGTGGGTACGGATTCCGCCGAACGGCCCCGGCGATCCTCATGGGCGCCCTACCATCCGCGGCGTGGGGGAGATCGCCCTTCGAGCGGCGCGCGGGGCGGCGGCGCTCGTCACGGTGGCCCTCGTCGCGGCGGTCCTCGTCGCGCTCGGCCCGGCCATCGTCCCGGCCGGCGCGGCACCCGTGCTCCCGGTCGACGCGCCGGTCCCGCCGCCTCCCGACCCGCGGGCGCTCGCCGCTCTCGATCCCGAGCCCCACCCGTTGCCCGGCGTGCGGTCCCGCGTCCCGTGCGTGCGCTCGGCCGGGGCCGGCGTCATCCCCGGGGCGCCCTGGAGCCAGCAGCGTCTGCGGTTCACCGACGCGTGGCGCTTCACCCGCGGCGCGGGCCAGACGGTCGCGGTGATCGACACGGGCGTCAGCCCGCACCCGCGACTGGCGGGCCGCCTCGTCGACGGTGGCGACTTCGTCGGTCGCGACGGTGGCCTGCTCGACTGCGACGGTCACGGCACCCTCGTCGCCGGCATCATCGCCGCGGCACCCGACCCGGCCACCGGGTTCGTCGGCGTCGCCCCGGACGCGCGCGTGCTCTCGATCCGCCAGTCGAGCCTCACGGTGAGCACGACGCGCCCGGACGGCACCACCGGCACGGGCGGCGGGAACGTCGACACCCTCGCCGAGGCGATCCTGCGCGCGACCCGCCTCGGCGCCACCGTCATCAACATCTCCGAGGCGGCGTGCGTGCCCGCGGCCGGCGCGGGGCCGGCGCTCGCGCCCCTCCGTGCGGCGGTGCGCGCCGCGGTCGACGCGGACGTCGTCGTCGTGGCCGCGGCCGGCAACGCCGGGTCGGGGGCGTGCACCCAGGGCGCCGAGGGCCCGGGCGCCGGCCAGGTGGTCGCGCCGGCGTGGTTCGGCGACGACGTGCTCTCGGTCGGCTACACCCGCCGCGACGGCCTGCCGTCGCCGCTGAGCCTGCGCGGGCCGTGGGTGTCGCTCTCCGCGCCCGGCTCGGAGATCGTCTCGCTCGACCCGGCCGGTCCCGGGGTCGTCGACACCGTCGCCCCGATCGGCGCCGAGCGCAGCGTGCCGATCGAGGGCACGAGCTTCGCGGCGCCCTACCTCAGCGGCGTGGTCGCGCTGGTCCGCGCCCGCTACCCCGGTCTCGACGCCCGTCAGGTGATGGCGCGCGTCACCGCGTCGGCCGACCGTCCCGGCGGCGCGCCCGCGTCCGGCGGGGCCCACGACGACGCGGTGGGCGCGGGCACCGTCGACCCCGTCGCGGCGGTCGCCGACGTCCGTCCGGACGAGTTCACCGGCGACGGTCCGGCGTCGGTTTCTCCCGCGGGGCCGGGCCGGGTCGACCTGAGCGACGGTCGCGATGCACACTCCGGATCGCGCACGGTGGCGCTGGCCGGTTCTGCAGCCGCAATGGCGCTGCTGGGCGGAACGGGTCTGGTCGTCCTCGTCGCGCGACGGGCACGTCGGTCGCGCTGAGGCGACCGGGGGCCCGGGTGGAGTCCCCGTCCCCCACGCCGCGTGCGGCGACGATCCCGAGGAGCCCGCGTGCGCATCACGCTCGCCCAGACCGACGCCACGCTCGGGGACGTCGACGGCAACATCAAGCGCACCGAGCGCGTGGTCGCCGAGGCCGCCGACGCCGGCTCGGACCTCGTGGTGTTCCCCGAGCTCGCGCTCTCGGGCTACCAGGTGGGCGACGTCCCGCACGACCTCTCGATGGCCCCCGACGACCCGCGGCTGCTGCGCATCTCCCAGCGCGCCGGTGGCGCCGGGGTGCTCGTCGGGTTCCCCGAGGCCGGCGGACACGGCCTGCACACCTACAACAGCGCGGGCTACTACGAGGACGGCAGGCTCGTCCACACCCACCGCAAGCTCTACCTGCCGACGTACTCGACGTTCGAGGAGCGCAAGCACTTCCTGCCCGGGCAGCACTCCCGGGCCTACGGCGTGAAGGGCGGGCGGCACCGGGCGGCCACGCTCATCTGCAACGACGCCTGGCAGCCCCAGGTCGCCTTCCTGTCCACCCAGGACGGCGCGCACATCCTGCTCGTCCCGGCCAACTCGGCGCAGTCGATGTCGCCCGAGCGCTACGACTCCAAGGAGTACTGGCGCAACATCACCACGTTCTACGGCCGCATCTACCAGCTGTTCGTGGTGTTCGTGAACCGCGTCGGCGTCGAGGGCGGCCTGACGTTCTGGGGCGGCAGCCACATCGTCGACCCCTGGGGCGAGGTCGTCGGCGAGTGCGGCGAGGGCGCCGAGGCCGAGGAGACCTGCACGGTCGACATCGACCTCGCCGACGTCCGCAGGCGTCGTCGCGACATCCCGCTCGTGCGCGAGGCCCGCCTGGGCCTGCTGCGCCGGGAGATCGACCGTCTCCTCGACGAGGGCGGGGATCTCTGAGCTCCGCTCACAGCAGCCCGACGACCACCAGCACGATCCCGAGGACGGCGACCGCCGAGCCGCCCCACGCCCACCAGCGCTGGGTGCCGGCGGCGGAGGCCTTGAGCTCCTCCTCGGAGCGCGTGGACACGATGAAGTGCTCCGACGACGACTCCGGCTTGCCGATCACCAGCGGGCCGATGCGGTCGTGGACCTCGCCGAGGACGTAGAGCCGCTGGCCCGGGCGGATGACCCACTCCGTGTAGGTCATGCCGAGGGATTCGCTGCCGCTGTGGAAGAAGCCGCTGTGGAAGAAGCCGCCGCCGCTCGGCCCCTGGCCGCCGGGGACGAAGTTCTCGTGGACCTTCTCGGGGTGGTCGGGCGCGACGCCGTTGGGGTCGACGCCGATGATCCCGGTGTCGTCGACGAGCGCGTAGCCCTGGCGCGAGGTGTCGTCGAGGACGGTGTCGTTCTGCTCCCGGCGCCGCCAGTCACCGTCGGAGTCGCGGTACTGCTCGCTGTACTTGTGGACGACCGTCTGGCGGAACCACACGCACTCGACGCCGCTCTGGGGCGCGCGCAGCGGGCCGTCCGGGTGTGGGTGGGCGGCGCCGACGACCTCACAGACCTTGCGGAAGCCCCCGACCGTCCCGAGGTCGGCCAGCGTGCGCCGGTGCTCCTCGAGCTCCGCGATCGGCAGGGTCTCGGCCGCGATCATGGCGTGCCGGCGCACGCGGGTGCGCTGCGCCATCAGGAAGCCCGCCACCCCGAGGGCGACGAGGATGAGACCGACGATCCACACGGCTGCCACTCCCGCTGTCCCCGGCCGGCGACGCTCGCCGACTCCGCTCACAGAGAGTGACACAGCACCGAGTGAGACGCCAGTAAGAGACCTCTGAGGGGCCAGACGCCTACCCTTGGTGAGAAGTCGAATCTTCGTCGCCTCGGCGAGCAGCTCGCCACGGCTGACGGTGACCGCGTCGCCGCGCAGGTAGACGCGCTCGCCCGCGAGCTCGACGCCGACCTCGCCGCCGCGCGGGGAGAGCTGGGCGCCGACCAGGCGGTCCCGCCCGAGCCGCGACGACCAGTACGGCGCGAGACAGCAGTGCGCCGAGCCCGTCACCGGGTCCTCGTCGATCCCCACCGCCGGGGCGAAGAACCGGGAGACGAAGTCGGGGGCGCCCGGCGTCGGGTCCTCCTCGGCGCGGGCGGTGACGATGACGCCCCGTCCGCTGGCCGCCCGCAGCACCGAGAGGTCCGGCTCGAGGTCGCGCACCTCCGCCGCCGAGGGGATCTCGACGAGCACGTCGTAGCGGCAGCGGGCGATCTCGACGATCGCGGCGCCCAGCGCGTCGGCGAACTCGTCGGCCAGGTGACTGTCCGGCAGCGCGGAGATCGGCACGTCGACGGGGAAGTCGAGCTGGATGCCGCCGCCCGGCAGCGCCTCGGCCCGCAGCACGCCGGACGCGGTGCGGAACGCGATCGGCGACTCGGCGAGGCCCTGCTCGAACAGGACGTGCGCGCTCGCCAGCGTCGCGTGCCCGCAGATCTCCACCTCGACCGTCGGGGTGAACCAGCGCAGGCCCACCTCGCCCGTCGTCGCGAGGGACGAGAGGTCGACGAACGCCGTCTCGGACACGTTCACCTCGGCGGCCACCGCCTGCATCCACGCGGCGTCGTCGGCGTCGGTGAGACACACGCCCGCCGGGTTGCCGGTGAAGGGCGAGGACGTGAAGGCGTCGACGAGGAGGAGCTGCACGGTCTCCATGGTGCCGTGTGCGACGCCGCTCGGGCAGTCGGACCGCTCGGCGGTCGGTGGCACGGCCCCGCCGGTGGGCCGGCCCGGGGCGCGGGCCGCCCCACCACGCCCCGGGCTCGGGTTCCGGCGGGGACGCCGGGGGGTCAGGACTTCGCTCCGACCTCGAGGGGCTGCGACATCGCGCGCTCCGATTCCGTGACCGTCACTTGCGTACCGACCGTCACATCGCACCCGCCCGAGAACCAAGGATCTGCACCCCGACGGCCGAAGATCGACACCAGGAGCGACGGGTGGATCACGGCGTGCCGCAGCCCGTGGCGCAGGAGGTCGATCGGGGACTGCCCCGACGGGGTGACGCAGAGCCGCCGCTACCGTGCCCGCATGAGCACGGTCTTCCTCGTCACCGGCGCCTCCTCGGGGGTGGGACGGGCGCTCGCCCAGTTCCTGGGGCGCCACGGGGTGTCCGTCGTCGGGCTCGACCGCCGCGATCCCCCCGACCGCGAGGTCTCGCACATCCCCTGCGACCTCGCGGACCCGTCGTCGATCGACACCGCCGTCGACCGCCTCGACGGTCAGGTCGACGCGCTCGCCAACGTGGCCGGCGTCCCGGGAACGGCCCCGGTCGAGACCGTGCTGTCGGTGAACTTCCTCGGCATGCGCCACCTCACCGAGCGCCTGGTGGGCCGCATCCGCCGCGGCGGCTCGGTGGTCAACGTGTCGTCGTCCGAGGGGCGCCACTGGGTGGCACACCTCGCGGAGCTGCGCCCCCTGCTCGCCACCCGCACGTTCTCGGAGGGACTGCGCTGGTGCCGCGAGCAGCGTCCCGACCGGCCGATCTACGAGGTCTCGAAAGAGGCCGTCCTCGCCTACACGACGGCCTCGTCGACGCTGACCTGGGCCGACGGCGTGCGGATGAACGCCGTGGCCCCCGGCACCGTGCGGACGCCGTCGCTGCCCGAGGTCGAGCGCTCCACCGACCCGCGACGTCTCGCACGCCAGCGCACCGCGGCCGGCCGGGACGCGGAGGCGGCGGAGATCGCGTCGGTGGTTGCGTTCCTGATGTCGAACGAGAGCCGCTGGGTCAACGGCCAGACGCTCGCCGCCGACGGCGGGGTCTCCGCGGCGACCACCTGGGCGGCGCTGCAGTCGCGCTGAGCCCTTCTCCGCCGGGCACCCGATCGTGCGTCACCCGGTCGTGGGTGTCGGCGTTGGTCCTGGTGGACGCGACGGACGCCCGGGGAGAACGCATGCCTGCACGACGCACTCTGGTGGCCCTCGCGACGGGCGCCGCCCTCGCGGCTGCGGGCTGGCTGGCCGCCGTCCCCGTCGTCCCCGCCGTCGCCGCACCGGCTGACGGGCCGGTGGCCACCGCCCCGGGCGTCCACCCCGGCGTCCAGACGCGCACGGACGGTGCCCAGTGCACGTCGAACTTCGTCTTCACCGACGGCGACGACACCTACCTCGGGCAGGCCGCGCACTGCTCGGGCACCGGGACGTCCGCCGAGGTCGACGGCTGCAGTTCGGGCTCGCTGCCCCTCGGCACGCCCGTGGAGATCGCCGGGGCGAGCCGGCCGGGCACCCTGGCCTACAACTCCTGGCTCACGATGCAGGACGCCGGCGAGAGCGACCCGGACGCCTGCGCCTACAACGACTTCGCCCTCGTGCGCCTCGACCCCGCCGACGCGGCCGCCGTCACCGCCGCCGTCCCGTTCTTCGGCGGCCCGACCGGCGTCGACACCGACGGCACGCAGCCCGGCCAGATCGTGCGCAGCTACGGCAACTCCGAGCTGCGCGGGGGCGTCACGCTGCTGAGCCCGAAGATCGGCACCGTCGTCGCCACGCGGGGCGGCGGCTGGAGCCACGACGTCCTCACCGCCACCCCGGGCATCCCCGGCGACTCGGGCAGCGCGTTCCTCTCGGCGGACGGCACCGCCCTGGGCGTGCTCTCCACGCTGCAGTTCGCGCCGGTGCCCGCGAGCAACGGCGTGAGCGACCTCGCGCGGATGCTCGACTACGCCCGCGACCACGGCGCAAACGGCGTCCGGCTGGTCGCTACCCGCTGAGGACCTTGCGGCGTCGTCCGGCGCCGTTGCGCGCGGCCGGGATCGGCGGTGCCGGGTTCGCCGACGCCCGCCGCCGCGCCTCGGCGGCCAGCCGCTCCGAGCGCGTCGACCATCGGTTCATCACGAGGTACATCGGCAGTCCGATCACCACTACCGAGATGAGCAAGAACGCCCCGACCGCCACGATCCACTCCACGCCGGCCCCCCTTCGACTCCACAGCCGGTTTCGGGGACCGTGTCGCTCGATCGGGTGACGGCGTTACGAGCGACTTCTCCCGCGTCGACGAACGTCCGCGCGTCTCGCCGTCCGGCGGGGAGCACGGGACGAACGGTCGGCGGGCGCCTCGTCGCCGGTCGTTGACGACCGGGGCGGCGCCCGCGACGCTGCCGCCGTGGCGCACCCGAACGAGGTCTTCGTCCGCGAGCTCTACGCGGCGATGGACCGGGGCGACGGCCGCGCGCTGGCCAAGGCGCTCCTGCCCGACACCCGGTGGGTCATCGCCGGCGCAGGGGCGCTCGCCGGGACCCACATCGGTCCGGATGCGATCTTCACGTTCTGGCGCCGGATGGCCGCGGAGACCGGCGGGCTGCGCCTGGCGGTGCGCGACGTCCTGGCCAACGACGATCGCGCCGTCGCCCTGGTCGACGTCATGGGCGTGCGCGGCGACCGGACGTTCACGTCATCCCAGGTGGTCGTCTTCGAGATCGACGGGCGCCAGGTGCGCGAAGCGCGGTTCATCCACGAGGACCAGGCGGCCTACGACGCGTTCATGGCGTCGGGCGGGTGAGCGAGGGGCGGCGGAGCGGTTCGGCCATGGTCAGGCAGGCCAGGTGGTCGATCTCGATCTCTCTGGTGACCGCACGGGCTGGCTGACCTCGGGAGGGCGCCGGCTCGTCCCGGTCAGTCGACCGAGCAGGGAGAAGGTCACCGAAGACGGCGCAGCTCGGCCGCGTCGGAGAAGCGGTCGAGCGGGTCGCCGTCGCCGGTGCGGGCGTCGATGCGGGCGATCGCGACGAGCCGCTCCTGATCGAGCTGACGCCGCCGTCCAGGGGTGAACCAGTCGTCCATCTCGGCGAGGCGCTCGGCCACCACCCGGCCGGCTCCGCGACCTCGTCGGACACGCAGGATCGCCGCCAGGAAAAGCACGACCAGGACGCCGAACATGTCGCAGACGACGCTCGCGGTCAGGACGGTGTCCACCGGTCCAGTCTGCCCCGTCACCTGGAACGGCCCGCTGCTGAAGTGCTGCTGGAGGACGTCGACACCGCCCGAGGTGCAGGTGCCGACGATGAGAATGCCCGCAGCAGCCCCCCGCGCCCGGCCGCCGATCCTCGGTTCGGCGGCTACCCGATCATGGCCGGTGGTGCGAACCTTGGTGGCCTTCTCCTCGGACAGGAGGTCGGTGGCCGTGTCGAAGATGCAGACCGTGCTGTCGCTATATCAGGCCTACGGCCGCGGCGACCTCGATGCGGTGATGGGGCTGCTGGCCGACGACGTCGAGTGGAACAACCACCCCGTGCAGAACTCCGCTCAAGCGGCCGGAGTCGAGGTGGAGCGACACCGACAGGGCAAGGAGGAGGCCGCCGGCTTCTTCGAGGCCCTGGGCGGACTCGACATGCACCATTTCGCCCCGGTGTCTTGGCTCGAGAACGACACCCAGGTCGCGGTCGTCATGTCGCTCGACGCAACGGCCAAGGCCACCGGAACCCGGTACCAGGACAGCGAGATACACCTCTGGACCTTCGGCCCGGATGGCTTGATCGTCGAGCACCGGACCTTCAACGACACCGCCAAGGTCATCGCCGCCGCTGGCCTGTCGACCACCGGATGACCTCTCCTTGTCCGAGGCTCCAGCGCGAGAGCTTCGGGCGGCCCCACTGCGCGAAACCCCACCGCGGAGCCGAGAGCTCCTGTGGCGATGCCGCGCGTCTTCTGACGGTCCTGCGCCGTGACGGCCTCCAGCTCGTGGAGGTCCTGCCGTGCACGAGTCCCCCAACTCGTTCCGCCGCTCGACCTCACGCGCCAGGCGCTCGACGCCATCGAGTGGGAGGACCTGTGACGGACGTTGGAGCAGTGGTTGCTGCAGAAGCCACGGAAAGCACGAAGCGCGCTGGGCGTTTCCGCTGGTGGGCAGGGGTGGCCAGGGGCGGGGTCGAACCGCCGACCTATCGCTTTTCAGGCGATCGCTCGTACCGACTGAGCTACCTGGCCAAGAGGTCGAGGAAGAACCTCGACCGTGGAGCGACCCAGACGGGACTCGAACCCGCGACCTTCGCCGTGACAGGGCGACGCGCTAACCAACTGCGCCACTGGGCCTTGATCGTGCTGACCTACCGTACCCCCAACGGGATTCGAACCCGCGTTGCCGCCTTGAAAGGGCGGAGTCCTAGGCCGCTGAACGATGGGGGCGCGACCCTCTGGCTGAGGACCCTACCCGCCAACGGCGTACCCGTTGGGAGCGCACCAAGCATAGGTGACGGAGCTCAGACGTCCGCCACCCACCCCCTCCCGTCCCGATGACCGTCCCGTCGGTCGTCGGGGAGATGCGGCCCGAGCACCGCCACCATGCCGCCCTCGACCCGGAAGCCCTCGAGCCACTCGGGGACCGCGGCGCAGTCCAGCAGCAGCTCCCAGTTGTCGCACACCCGCCGGCCGAGGTCGGCGAGGTGCGAGACGCCGAGGGAGACGACGAAGGCGCCGGCGCCGGTGTCGACGGCCATGCGGGAGAACGAGGCGGGGTCGACGCCGGGGCGCAGGATTCCTTCGTCGGCAGCCCGGGTGAAGAGGTCGCGGAAGACCTCCTCCCAGTACCGGAAGGGCCACCCGGGCCGGTGGGGCCCGGCGAAGCCCTCGGTGGACAGCCGCTGGCCGGCCCGCATCACGGAACCGGCGAGGGCGTCCTGGACCTCGCGGGTCACCTGGGCCGCGGTGCGCAGGGCGTCGAGGCCGAGGGCGTTGCTGCGGTCGACGAGGTCGCGGCACAGCAGGTCCATCTCGTCGACCACGGCGAGCGCGATGCTCTCCTTGGAGACGAAGTGGAAGTAGAGCGCGCCCTTGGTGACCTTGCTGCGCTCGAGGATCCGCGAGAGCGAGGCCTCGTGGTACGAGGAACCGGCGAACTCCTCCGCGGCCGCGGTGAGGATCGCCCCGCGCGTCGCCAGCGCTCGCGCCTGGCGCGGCACGACCCCGCGCGTCCCCGCGGGATCACGCGATGCGGCCTCGGCGTGGTCGGACATCGGCGGTCACGCTAGCGCGGGAGCGACCCGGGGAGAGCCGCCCACGCGCAAAGCCGTCTCGGCTCGGACGAATTTCGGTCAGCGCCGGACGGGAGGAGGGTCGCCCCCCTCGCCGATGAGTCCGAGCATGTCGAGCAGTTCGCGGCAGTCCTCGGAGTCGAGGGAGTTGCGCGCCACGGCGATCCGGGCGCGGTGCACCTGGTCGTCGCTCACCCCGTAGACGTCGGCCGCCGTGCGCTGGGCCGGCACCGTCGGCTCGTCCGGCGCGGTGCGCTCGGGATGCGGTCCGTTCGGTCGTCGGCGAGGTCCTGATGTCGCATTCATGCTGGCTCCCGGTGGCCGCCTGGTCCCGACCCGCTGCCACAGCTCACGCGGCGGGATCACCCGTCACGGCGACGGCACCGGTCACTGGCTGTGCCCGATGCCGTCCCTCGTCCGAGTCGCGACGACGCTACCCAGCCGCCCGCACGGACGCAGCCCCCTTCCCGAGTGACGATCGGAAAGATTTCCGTGCACCCGCTTCGTCCCGATCCGGTCACGCTGCGCAACGATCGGGGCCGGCACGGTGGCCGCGCACCCGGCCGTGCGCCTCGGGCGGACGCTCTCAGTCGATCAGTGCCTGGTAGACGAGGCCGCGCAGCTGCGTGCGGATGGGGTGCGCGCTCGAGGGCAGCAACTGGGTGAAGAACATCGCCGAGATCCGCTCGAGGGGATCGACCCAGAACGCTGTGCTCGCCGCCCCGCCCCACGCCATCTCGCCGGGGCTGGCGGGCGTGCGGTAGCGGACGGGATCGGTCACCACCGAGAACCCGAGACCGAACCCGACCCCGTCGAACGGCATCTCGGCGAACAGCGGCCGCCCGACCTGCTCGAGGTCGAGCCCGCCGGGCAGGTGGTTGCGGCCCATGTAGTCGACGGTGCGGCTGCCGAGCAGGCGGACGCCGTCGACCTCCCCGCGACCCAGCAGCATCCGCGTGAACCGGTGGTAGTCCCCGGCGGTCGACACGAGCCCGCCCCCGCCACCGAGCCAGGTGGGCTCGAGGGCCTCGCGGGCCAGGGCGCCCATGCCGGCCGTCTCGGCGAGCAGGGCACGGCCCGTCGAGGGGTTCTGGAGGTACAGGGCGGCGAGGCGGTCGGGGTCGTCGACGACGAAGCCCGTCGCGCCCATCCCGAGCGGTCCGAGGACGTTCTCCTCGAGGAAGGCGTCGAGCGGCTGGCCCGCCACGACCTCGATGAGCCGGCCGAGGACATCGGTGGCGTGGCTGTAGTTCCACTCCGAGCCGGGCTGGAACACCAGCGGCAGCTTCGCCCAGGCCTCGACGCAGCCGGCGAGGTCGAGGCCCGGGGGCGCGGACCACTCGAAGCCGGCGGCGCGGTAGAGCTCGTCGACGGCGTGCGCGTGGTGGAAGCCGTAGGTCAGCCCGGCGGTGTGGGTCAGCAGGTGCCACACGCGGATGGGCTCGGTGGCCGCCTCGAGCAGCGGCTTGCCGGACGATCCCTTGACGTACACCCGTGGCTCGGCGAACTCGGGCAGCCAGCGGCTGATCGGGTCGGTGAGCTCGAAGAGCCCGCGCTCCCAGAGCATCATCGCCGCCACCGAGGTGATCGGCTTCGTCATCGAGTAGAGGCGCCAGCGGGTGTCGTCGGTGACCGGCAGCCCGGCCTCCGCGTCCCGGTGGCCGGCGCTCGACGAGTGCACGACCTTCCCGTCACGGGCGACCACCGCGTGCCAGCCCGCGAGGCGCCCGTCGTCGACGTAGCGGGTGAAGTGCTGCTCGATGCGGTCCAGGCGCGCCGGGTCGAAGCCCAGCTCCTCGGGATCGGCCTCGATCTTCAGGGGGCTGCTCACGTCCTCATCCTGCCTGCGCGAGGAAGCCCCGCAACTCCTCCACGACCTCCGCGGGCCGCTCCTCGGGCACGAAGTGCCCGCAGCGCTCGATCGCCCGGCCCCGCACGTCGTCGGCGTACTCGCGCCACATGTCGAGCAGCGGCAGCGTCGTGCCCATGACCCCGTCGGCGCCCCACAGCGCGAGCAGCGGCTGGGTGACGCGCCGCCCGGCGGCGTGGTCCTCCTCGTCGTGCGCGGAGTCGACGGGGTGGGCGCGGTAGTCGTCGAAGCCGCAGCGCAGCGCCCCGGGCTGCGAGAACGCGCGGACGTACTCCGCGATCGCCGACGGCTCGAGCCCCTCGCGCGCGTAGGTCCACTTCTCGAGGAAGTAGCGCAGGTAGCCCTCGACGTCGGCGCCGGCCAACCGCTCGGGCAGGTCGGGCTGCAGGTGGAAGAGCCAGTGCCAGTACTTCGCGCCCAGGTCGCCGTCCATGCGCTGCCACGTGGCGCGGCTCGGGGCGATGTCGAGGACGGCGAGGCGCGTGACCTGCTCGGGCCGGTCGAGCGCCCAGCGATGCGCGATCCGCCCGCCGCGGTCGTGCCCGACGACGGCGACCCGCTCGTGGCCGAGGTGCTCGACGAGCGCGGAGATGTCGCCCGCCATCGTGCGCTTGTCGAAGCCGCCCGTGGGCTTGTCGCTGGCCCCGTAGCCGCGGAGGTCGGGGACGATCACGGTGTGGTCGGCGGCCAGCGGGCCGGCGACGTGGCGCCAGCAGTGGCCGGTCTGCGGCCAGCCGTGCAGCAGCACCACGGGCGGGCCGCTGCCCCCGACGCGGTAGTGCAGGCGCAGCCCGTCGAGGGCGACGGTGGCGGGGGTGAGGACGGCGTCGGTGGAGCTCTCGGTGGGGGTGCTCACGCCGCCGCATCCTCCTGCCCTGGCCGTCACCCGGCCATCGGACCGGCGGGCCCGGAGGGATCCCGGGGCGGCCCCGCCGCGCCAGGACGGTCCGGGCCCGACCACCGGCCGTCGGACGCGTCTCGGGCGACCGGCGGGCCCGCTCGTCACCGGACCCACCCGGCGGCGTCCACGACGGCCGCCGTGGCGTCGATGGCGTCGCTGCGCCAGAGCCGGTCGCGCATGCGCCGCACCAGGCCCTCGGCGTGGCAGAGGGCGGCGAAGTCGTGCGCCCGGACGGCCGTGGCGGCGCGCGGGTTCGCGCGCACGTGGGCGTACTCGTCGAGCGCCGGCACGATCCGGCCGTCCGCGTGGTCGAAGGCGCGCCCGAGCGCCGCCGCGTCGAGGAGATCGACCGCGATGGCCTGCGCCGTGTGCGGCAGCATCGGCTGGGCCGCGGCGCCGACGACGGTCATCCGGTGGCGCGCGCCCCGCTGCAGCGGCACGTGGTGGCGCAGCACGCGCGGCGGGCGCGTCCCGACGGCCTCGCCGGCCGCCGCGCGGACGTCCGGCGACGTGGCCGCCATGAGCCGGCCGACGACGGCGGTGACGCCGTCGCGGTGCATCTCGTCGAGGGCGTCGACGCGCACCGTCACCGACACCGATCCCGCTCCGCCCGGCACCTCGGCGTGCGTGACGTGCAGCGACGGGGAGGACCACAGCCGCAGGACGCCGTCGGGCGGCGCAGGCCCGGGCGCGCGGTGCAGCAGGTAGGGCGCGGAGACGGCGTGGCCGCCGCCCAGGTGCCCCCGCAGCCGGCTGCCGGGACCGTCGGCACCCACCACGGCCTCGGCGCGGTAGCTCCCGCCGGTGTCGTCGGTGACGAGCACGGCGTCGCCGAGGTCCTCCACCGAGGCCGCGGTGCGCCCGTACTCGACGGTCACCATCTCGTCGGCCGCGCACGCCGCGACGAGCAGGGCGCGGAGCACGGCGTGCGGGACGAGGACGTACGGGCGGCCGAACCGCGTGCGGACGGCGCTCCCGAGGTCGGCGACCCGCAGCAGCGCACCGGTCCCGGCGTCCGCGTGCGTGAGCCGGGCCGGCTCCCAGGCCTGGGCGCAGACGGCGTCGGCGAGGCCGAGGACGGCCAGCTCCCGCAGCGCGTGCGGGGGCAGCACGGCGACGTCCGGGTCGCCGTCGACGGGCGGGTCGCGCTCGAGGACGTGCACGGGGAAGCCCTGGTGGGCGAGGAGGAGCGCCGTGGCGAGGCCGGAGACGCGTGCGCCCAGCACGAGCAGCGGTACGGCAACCACGGCTCACCTCGTTCACCCGAGCGGACGAGGTAAGGGTAGGCAAAGCGTCTCGGACGGAGCAATCGGGCGGCGCTTGGTGACCGGTGGGGCCGATGACCCACTCGCCCGGGTGTCAGTCTTTCGGGGAATCCGTCACGGGATCCCGGAGCCACGGGTTCGGGGCCGGGCTGTCGCCCAGGCGGTCCCGGGCGTCGAGGACCCGGGCCAGGGTGACGCACGTCGTGGCCAGCGCCGCGCCGAGGAGCCAGCCGGCGGTCACGTCGGTGGTCCAGTGGACGCCGAGGTAGACGCGGCTGGCGCCGACCAGCAGCGCGCCGAGGACCGCGAGCACGATCGCCAGCGTGCGCACGAGGGCGGCGCGCCGCGTCCCGACGGTCAGGGCGATCACCGCGGCGGCCGTGAGCCCCAGCCCGAGGGCACTCATCAGGGCGTGGCCCGACGGCAGGGACGCCGTGGTCTCCGGCGCGAGGCGGAGGGACTCGGGCGGCCGCGGGCGCTCGACCGCGAGCTTGACCAGCCGGATCGTCACGGATCCCGCGACGACGCCCAGCACCCAGATCAGGGCCGTGCGCCGGTGGCCGCGCCCGAAGAGCACCACGGCCGAGAGGACGGCGAGCCCGCCGGTGCCGACGGTGCCGCCGACCAGGGAGACGATCTCGGCGGCGGTGGTCAGCCCGGGGGTGCGGTGCTCAAGGACCCAGCCCAGCACCGGTGAGTCCGCCGCGGCCAGGGCCTCGTCGGTGGCGACCAGGGCGAACGGGACGCCCGCGAGGGCGACGAGGACGCCGACGATCGCGGTGTCCCGCACCGCGCCGGGGACGGCGGCCAGGGCTCCGCCCGCGAGGCGGTCCGCGAGCGCCGCCAGCACGATGAGCAGTCCGAGGACGATCAACGACACGGCGGTGGCGTCGAGAGCCACGGATGCTCCTCCTCCAGGGGGCGGGCACCGATCCGGTCGACGAACGATCGGACGCGCCGGTCCGGCGCCGGTGTGGGGCGATCATCCCAAGGCAGACTGGGTGTGTGCTCCTCCTGGGCCTGCTCTTCGCGCTCGCCTCGGCAGGAGCCAACGCCGGTGCGGCGCTGCTGGAGGCGAGTGCCACCCGTCGGGCGACCCGGGCCGCGACGGTGGTGCTGCACCCGATGTACCTCGGCGGGCTCGCCCTCGACATCGGCGGCTGGGTGCTCACGGTGCTCGCCCTGCGCTACATGCCGATCGTGGCCGTGCAGGCGATCGTCGCCGGCCAGGTCGGCATCACGGTGATCGCGTCGCACTGGGTGTTCGACACCCCGCTGCGGCGCCTCGACCTCGCGGCGGCGGGGGCGAACGTCGTCGGCCTCGCGCTGCTGGTGGCGAGCGCGAGCGTCGACGACGAGCGCGTCCGGCCCACGACGGCGGGGATCGTCGCGCTCGTGATCGTCTTCGTGGTCCTGCTGGGCGTGTCGGTGCCGATCGCGATCCGCAGCCGCCGCGCGATGCTCGTGTCGTTCCTCGCCGGGCTCGCGTTCGGCGGCACCGCCGTGGCGGTCCGGATGATCGACCTCGACGGATCCCTCGGCGAGATGGCCCGCCAGGCGGTGGCCGACCCGGTGATCTGGACCCTGCTCGGTTTCGCGGTGCTCGGGCTCGCGCTCTACACGGTGGCGCTGGGTCGCGGGTCGGTCGGCCCCGTGGTGGCGGTGCTCGCGGTGACCGAGACGCTGGCGCCGGGCCTCCTCGGCCTCGTGGCGCTGGGCGACTCCGTGCGGCCGGGCTGGACGCCGGCCTTCGTGCTGGGACTGGTGCTCGCGCTCGGCGGTGTCGTGGTGCTGGCGCGCTCCCCGGCGCAGGCGTCCCTGTCGGGCGACGACGGCGCCGCGCCGCCGCCCCTCAAACGACTGTGAGGGACCAACGACGGGGCGGCCCGGACCGGGCAGCCCCGTCGTCGGTGATCGGCGTCAGTCGCGGAAGGCGTCCTTGACCTTCTCGCCCGCGTTCTTGAGGCTGCCCGCGGTCTGGTCCTTCTTGCCCTCGGCCTCGAGGCGCTCGTTGCCGACCGCCTTGCCGACGCCCTCCTTGACCTTGCCCTTGAGTTCCTGGGCCTTGTTGTCGACCTTGTCTTCCTGCGCCATGAGAGCCTCCTCACCACGCGCCGCCTCCGGCGCGCTGGACGGACGGCTGGGTACCCCCGGCCGGACGACTCAATCCGCGGCCGGCGACCGCGCGCCCAGCGCGACGTCGCGGACGACCTCGCCGGACGCCGGGACGGCGACCCAGCCCACCTCGGGCGGGTGGCCGTCGGCCCGGGCGACCAGCTGGAACGTCCCCGCCTCGTGCGGCTCGAGGTGGAAGGTCCCGTCCTCGTCCACCGCGGCGACGGCCACCTCGTGCCCGTCGACGCCCACGAGCGTCACCGTCGCACCTCCGAGCCCGTCCCCCCGCCGGTCGGTGACCCGCCCGCGCAGGGTCGACCCGTCGACCGCGACGGGGTGGTGCGGGACGGGGGTGGGGGCCTCGTCTGCCGTCGGCTCCTCGGCGCCGGCGGCGGCGCGCCGACGACGGCGGTCGAGGGCGAGGTCGGCGAGCCCGAGCAGCAACGCGAGGACGACGAACGCGACGGCGCCGAGCAGGCCCCGGCTGATGGCCAGCGACCAGTCGCCCCCCGTCGCGGTGAGCTGGCCGAAGAACACGGCGCCGACCGCGGAGATACCGACCGCTGACCCGATGCGCTGGCCGGTCTGCAGGACACCGGCCGCCGTGCCGCCCTCCCGCGGGGGCACCTCCTCGAGCGCGAGGGTCTGGTTCGGCGCGATGACGAAGCCGCTGCCGATGCCGGCGAGCAGGAGCGGCCCGGCGATCGCCCAGCCGACCTGCTGGGGATCGAGCCGCAGGACGACGTCGACGGCGATGAGCCCGACGGCGACCGCGAGGAGCCCGAGGACGACCAGCGACTTGCCCAGCCGCGACACCAGGCGGCCGCCGATCGCCGACGTCACGGCGGAGCCCAGCGCGAACGGCGTCAGGGCGAGTCCCGCCTCGAGCGGGGTGTAGCCGCGGCCGTTCTGCAGGAACAGGGTGACGACGAAGAAGATCGCGGTGAAGCCGGCGAAGTAGAGCAGTCCCAGCGAGGTGCCCAGCGCGTAGCTGCGGGTGCGCAGCAGGCCGAAGTTCACCAGCGGATGCCCGTGCGTGCGGCGGGCCCGGCGCTCCCAGGCGACGAACGCGAGCAGCAGGACGAGGGCGACCCCGAGCAGCCACCACGGGGCGCTCGCCGGGTCCTGCTCGGAGAGCACGAGCGGGGTCATGAGCGCCACGACCGCGCCGCCGAGCAGGACGGCCCCGACGAGGTCGAGCGGCCGCCGTTCCGTCGCCGCGGGCGCGTCCCTCGGGAGCAGGCGGACGCCGAGGACCAGGGCCGCGACACCGATCGGGACGTTGACGTAGAACACCCAGCGCCAGCCGTCGGCCTCGCCGCCCCACTGCAGCAGCAGGCCGCCGAGCAGCGGGCCGATCGCAGTGGAGATGCCGATCGCGGCGCCGAACAGCCCGAACGCCCGCCCGCGCTCGCGGCCCGTGAACAGCTGCTGGATGAAGCCGATGACCTGCGGGTTGAGCATCCCGCCGGCCGCGCCCTGCAGCAGTCGGGCGGCGACGAGCGTCTCCGCGTTCGGCGCGAACCCGGCCGCGGCGCTCGTCAACGTGAACAGCGCCAGCGCGAGCAGGAACATCTTCTTGCGGCCGCGGTCGTCGCCCAGGCGCCCCGAGGCGACGAGCACCAGCCCGAAGGTCAGGGCGTAGCCCGAGACGACCCAGGACAGCTCGGCCGACGACGCGCCGACCCCCCGCTGCATCGCGGGGAGGGCGACGTTGACGATGCTGACGTCGAGCAGCGTCATGAACCCGGCGATCAGGCACACCGCCAGGGCGCGCCAGCGCCTCGGGTCGGGCTCGGGAGAACTCACTTCGCTGAGGTTCCCGGCGGTCACCGGGCCAATCGTGACACGAGACGGAGGGAACGCCCGTGGAGATCCTCTCGAGCCGCATCCTCGTGCGCCCGCGCGACTGGGAGCTCTCCCGGGCGTTCTACGCCGAGACCCTCGGCCTCGCCGTCGCCCGCGAGTTCCCCGGCGGCGTGGTGTTCTTCCTGGGCACCGGCTACCTGGAGCTCTCGAAGGCGGGCGCGGTCGCGATCGGGGACGACGCGCTGTGGCTGCAGGTCCGCTCGCTGCCCGACGCCGTCGCCGAGCTGCGTGGTCGGGGCGTGACGATCACGCGCGAGCCGGTCCGCGAGCCGTGGGGCCTCGACGAGTGCTGGATCGCCGACCCCGACGGCCGCGCGATCGTCCTCGTCGAGATCCCGCCCGGTCACCCGATCCGGACCGACCTCCGTACGTGAGCGAAGTTCACGGCTATAGCCGTGAACTTCGCTCACAGTCCCAGCGCCCCCGCCAGCTCCCGCAGCGCCGGGCGGGGGTCGGACACGGGGTTGTCGCCCAGGGCCTGGACCAGCACGTGGTCCGCGCCGGCGTCGAGGTGCGCGGTCACCGACGCCGCGACGGTCGCGAGGTCGCCCATCCCCACCAGGGCCCGCGCGAGGCGGTCGGAGCCGCCACGGACCAGGTCGGACTCCTCGAAGCCCTGGCGCAGCCAGGAGTTCCGGTAGTTCGGCAGGCCCGAGTACACCTCGAGGTGCGCGTGGGCGCGGCGCATCGCGTCGTCGGCGTCGTCGCCCACCGCGACGGCCTGCTCGGTGACGACCCACTTGTCCGGCCCCAGGGCGTCGCGGGTCACGCGGCTCTGCTCGGGAAGGACGAGGTAGGGGTGCACGCCGTCGGTCTCGGCGCCCGCGAGCTCGATCATCTTCGGGCCGAGCGCGGCGACGAGACGGGCGGGGCGGCCCACCCCGGGCTCGATCTGCTCGGGCACCGCGGCCATCCGCGCGAGGTAGTCGCGCATGGTGGCCAGCGGCTTCTCGTACGTGCCGCCCCGGCCGCGCTCGACGAGCGGCGCGTGGCTCACCCCGAGACCGAGCACGAAGCGCCCCGGGTGCAGCGCGGTGAGCGTGCGCGCGCCGGACTCGGCGGCGATCGGGTCGCGGGCGTGGATGTTGGCGATGCCGGTGCCGACGACGAGGCGCTCGGTGGCGGCGAGGAACGCGCCCGCCTGGGTCAGCGTCTCCTTGCCGTAGGCCTCGCCGTAGAACAGCGAGCCGTAGCCCATCGCCTCGATGTCGCGGGCTGCCTGCTGCGCGTCCGGCATCGACCAGGTGTCGCTGGTCCACCAGACGCCGATGCGGGACGGGAAGTCGATCTGTGCGGCCACGGCCCGGACGCTAGCGCTCCTCGCCGGGGCCCACCCGCCGGGCCGACGCCGACTCCTGGGCCATCCCGCGCAGCGCGGCGATGAGCGCGCCCCCGAGGACGATGCCGACGACGACCCGCTCGACCGAGCCCTCCCGCTCGTCGCGGTCGACCACCGCCGCGACCTCCCGGTCGCCGACGGCCTCCATCGCCTCGGCGTAGACGTCGAGCAGCCCGACGACCTGGTCGCCCCCGAGCCGGTCGAGGGTCGCGATGACGTCGATCGCGGCGCGCCGGCCCGCGTTGTTCTCGGTCACCCGCCACCCGCGGCGGGCGACGAGGTCCGCGACGACCTTCTCCGCCCGCACCGAGGCGTCGTCCTCGACGGGCTGCACGCGCGCCATCACCGCGTCCTGCGCGGTGCCGAGCGCGTGGTGCAGGTCGACCTGCTCGTCGTCGACCGTGGCGAGCACGTCCCGGGCGCCCGCGACCGTGAGCCCGCCGACGTCGAGGAGCGCGCGCACCAGGCGCAGGCGGCGCAGGTGCTCCTCGTCGTAGTGCGCCTGGTTCGGGCTCGTGAGCTCGCCGGGCGGCAGCAGCCCCTCGCGCAGGTAGTACTTGATCGACGCGACGCTCACACCCGACCGGCGGCTCAGTTCCGCGACCCGCATCCCGCTCCCTCTGGACGTCCGACTCGGATAGTTCTACTCTCCGTTCATGGACAGTGCCACTATCCGATCACTCGCCCGGGAGTCCCGCTCCCTGGCCGTGTTCACCGTCGCGATGGCCGTGCTCGCGGCCGTGTGCCTGGCCGGGCTCGCGCTCGACCCCCGCCTCCTCGGTGGCCAGCCGATCTGGGCCAAGCCCCTGAAGTTCTCGATCAGCTTCGTCCTCTACGGCGCGACGCTGGTGTGGATGATCTCGCTGGTGGCCTCGCCGGCAGCGCGGCGGTGGGCCCGACGCGCCGGCGCCGTCGTCGCCACCGCCGGCACGATCGAGATGATCGCCATCGTCGGGCAGGTGGTCCGCGGGCGCGCCAGCCACTTCAACGTCGCCACGGCGTTCGACACGGCCGTCTGGGCGGTCATGGGGACGACCATCGTCGTGCTCTGGGTCGCCACCGCCGGGCTCGGCGTCCTGCTGCTGCGCGAACGGACGCTGCCCGTCGACATCGCCCGGGCGGTCCGCCTCGGGCTCGTCGTCACCCTGCTCGGGATGGCGACGGCGTTCCTCATGACCGGCCCGACCGGCGCGCAGATCGCCGCCGCGAGCACCACGGGATCGATGCCGACGGTCGGGGCGCACGCGGTCGGGGTGCCCGACGGCGGGGCGGCGCTGCCCCTGGTCGGCTGGAGCACCACCGGTGGCGACCTGCGGATCGGCCACTTCATCGGCCTCCACGCGCTGCAGGGCCTGCCGTTGCTCGCCTTCGCGCTGCTCGCCCTTGCGCCGCGCGTGCCGGTGCTGCGCGACGTGGCGGTCCGGGCGCGGCTGGTCGGCATCGCCGGCGGGTTCTGGGCCGGGCTGACGCTGCTCCTGGTCTGGCAGGCCCTGCGCGGCCAGTCGATCATCGCCCCGGACGGCCTCACGATCGCCGTCGGCGCGGCGCTGGTCGTCGTCACGGCGCTGGCCACCGCCGCCGTCCTGCGCCCCCGCACCACCCCGACGACCGTCCTGGAGACCCAGCGATGAGCACACCGACCACCGTCGCCCCCGCCCGCACCGGCCACCCCGCCCTCGTCGCGGTCTACCTCGTCCTGTCGCTCGTCGGCCTCGTCGGGACGTGGTGGTTCAACCTGAGCTTCTTCGCCACGGGCGGCACCGACTACCTCGGGGGCTGGTTCGCCAACGCCGCGAGTTCCTCGGCGGCCGTCGACATCATCGTCATGGCCGTCGCGGCCTGCATCGTCATGGTCGTCGAGGGCCGTCGGCTCGGCTTCCGCCCGCTGGGCCTGGTGCTGCTCGTGGTGCTCAGCTTCGTGATCGCCGTGGCGTTCACGTTCCCGCTGTTCCTGGCCCTGCGGGAGAGGCGCCTCCGGCGCACGTGAGTGATCTGGGTCGTCGGGACGACCCGGATCACTCACGTGGCCTCCGGCCCTCAGAGGCCGAGGTGACGGGCGATGAGGATCTTCTGGACCTCGCTCGTGCCCTCGCCGATCTCCAGGATCTTCGAGTCGCGGTAGTGCCGGGCCACCGGGTACTCGTTCATGAAGCCGTAGCCGCCGAAGATCTGGGTGGCGTCGCGGGCGTTGTCCATCGCCGCGTTGGAGCTCACGAGCTTCGCGATCGCGGCCTCCTTCTTGAACGGCACCCCGGCGGACATCTTCGCGGCGGCGTCCTGCCAGGCCAGGCGGGCGCAGACGGTGCGCGACTCCATCTCGGCGATCTTGAACTGGATGCCCTGGTAGGTGCCGATCGCGGCGCCGAAGGCCTCCCGCTCGCGGGCGTAGCGCAGCGACTCGTCGACGCAGCCCTGGGCGGCGCCGGTGGACAGCGCGGCGATCGCCACGCGGCCCTCGTCGAGGATCGACAGGAACTGCGCGTAGCCCCGGCCCCGGGTGCCGACCAGGTTCTCCTCGGGCACGCGGCAGTCGTCGAAGGCGAGCTCGTGGGTGTCGGAGGCGTTCCAGCCGACCTTCGAGTAGCTCGGGGCGACGGTGAAGCCGGCGGTCCCCGCCGGGACGAGGATCGCCGAGATCTCCTTCTTCCCGTCCTCACCGCGGTCGGTGACGGCGGTGACCGTGACCAGCGAGGTGATGTCGGTGCCCGAGTTCGTGATGAACGCCTTGGTCCCGTTGATCACCCACTCCCCGCCGTCGAGCTTCGCGGTGGTGCGGGTGGCCCCGGCGTCCGAGCCGCCACCGGCCTCGGTCAGGCCGAACCCGCCGAGCGTCCGGCCGGCGGCGAGGTCGGGCAGCCAGCGCTGCTTCTGCTCGTCGGAGCCGAACCGCAGCAGCGGCATGATCCCCAGCGACACCCCGGCCTCGAGCGTGATCGCGACCGACTGGTCGACCCGGCCGAGCTCCTCGAGCGCGACGCACAGCGCGACGTAGTCGCCGCCCATGCCGCCGTACTCCTCGCCGACGGGCAGGCCGAACAGGCCCATCTCGCCCATCTTCTTGACCAGCGCGTACGGGAACTTCTCCTTGATGTAGAAGTCGCCGATGACCGGCGCGACCTCCTTCTGCGCGAACTCCTCGACGGTCGCGCGGAGGGCCTCGTGCTCCTCGGACAACTGCATGATCATTCTCCTGATTCGGGCACGACGGTGACGAGCGGCGCGTCCAGGGCGACCGCTGCGCCGGCCTTCGCGGCCAGGTCCTTGACCACCCCGTCGACCGGGGCGGAGATCACGTGCTCCATCTTCATGGCCTCGACGACGACGAGGCGCTGACCGGTGGTGACGTGGTCGCCCTCGGCGACCTCGACGGCGGTCACGGTGCCGGGCATCGGGGCGGTCAGCGGACCGTCCTGTCCCCCGGCGGCGGTGCGGGCGGCCCGCAGGCGTTCCTGCTCGCGCAGGGCCCAGGCGTCGCCGTCGCGCGCGAGCCAGCGCACCCCGCCGGCGACCGCGGTGCGGTAGCCGCGGGTGGCGCCGTCGAGGGTGACGACGAGGGTGGGGCCGTGTCTCCGTGCCGAGGCTCCTCTTGGGGCTCCGTCCGCGCCGATCGTCACGCTCGCGTGGTCCGGCGGACCGGCCACGGCGACGTCGACGGGGTCGCCGCTCGCCCCCGCGGCCGGGACAAGACGCCACCGCGCCGGCGCGGGGTCGGCGCCGAGGCGCCACCCACCCAGGCGATCGAACGGGGCGTCGCCGGTGGGCAGGTCGAGCAGGCCGGCGAGCGCCGCGGCGGCGAGGACGTCGTCGGGGACGCCGTCGGCGGGCGGGTCGAGGCGGGCGATGAGACCGGTGTCGAGACGCCCGGCCCGGACGTCCTCGTCGTTGAGCAGCGTCCGCAGCCAGGCGAGGTTGGTGCGCACGCCGAGCACGATGGTGGCGGCGAGCGCGGCGTCGAGGTGGTCGAGGGCGGCGGCCCGGTCCGGACCGCTGGCGATGATCTTGGCGAGCATCGGGTCGTAGCGGGAGCCGACCTCGGTGCCGATCTCCACCCCGGCGTCCACGCGGGTGTGGGGCGGCCACACCAGGTCCAGGACCGTCCCCCCGGTCGGCAGGAAGCCGCGGGCGGGGTCCTCGGCGTAGAGGCGGACCTCGACGGCGTGGCCCTCGAGCGTCACCTCGTCCTGGCCGTACCCCAGCGGCTCGCCGGCGGCGACGCGCAGCTGCTCGGCGACGAGGTCCAGCCCCGCGCCGCGCACCCGGACGACCTCCTCGGTGACGGGGTGCTCGACCTGCAGGCGGGTGTTCATCTCGAGGAAGAAGAACTCGCTCGCGTCGGAGTTCGTCACGAACTCGACCGTGCCGGCGCCGACGTAGCCGCAGGCCCGGGCGGCCTCGACGGCGGCCTTCCCCATCTCGTGTCGCTGCGTCTCGTCGAGGACGGCCGACGGCGCCTCCTCGACGACCTTCTGGTGGCGGCGCTGCAGGGAGCACTCGCGCTCGCCGAGGTGCACGACGCCGCCGTGCCGGTCGGCCAGCACCTGGATCTCGACGTGGCGCGGGTCGGTGACGTAGCGCTCGACGAGCAGGGTGTCGTCGCCGAAGGAGCTCCTGGCCTCGCGTCTCGCCGAGGCGATGGCGCTCTCGAGCTCGGCGTCGCGCTCGACCACGTGCATGCCCTTGCCGCCCCCGCCCGCGCTGGGCTTGAGCAGCACCGGGAAGCCGACCTCGCGGGCCGCGGCAGCGACGGCGGCGTCGTCGAGCCCGGTGCCGTCGGACCCGGGGACCAGCGGTACGCCCGCGGGGCCGACGGTGGCCTTCGCGCGGATCTTGTCGCCCATGGCCTCGATGGCCTCGGGGGGCGGGCCGATCCACGTCATCCCGGCCTCGCCGACCTGACGGGCGAAGCCGGCGTTCTCGGCGAGGAAGCCGTAGCCGGGGTGCACGGCGTCGGCGCCGACCGCGGCGCCGGCGGCGAGGATCGCCGCACCGTCGAGGTAGTCGGGCACGCGGACCGCGACGTCGGCGGCGCCCACGTGCGGCGCGCCCGCGTCGGGGTCGGTGTACACGGCCACCGCGCGCAGGCCTCGGGCACGGAGGGTCCGCGTGATCCGCACGGCGATCTCGCCGCGGTTGGCGATCAGCACGCTGGTGAACACGGTGGCCTCGATTTCGCGATGATCGACGGAAGATTGCGGACACTGGGTGTCAGCGACGGCACGCCGCTGACATCGACCTACATCCGGAACACGCCGAAGTGTGGCGGGTCGAGCGGGGCGTTGGCGCACGCCGAGAGGGCGAGGCCCAGGACCGTGCGGGTGTCAGCGGGGTCGATGACGCCGTCGTCCCAGAGCCGGGCGGTCGAGTAGTACGGGTGGCCCTGGTGCTCGTACTGGTCGCGAACATCCGCCTCGCTCGAACCCACCGACCCGAGCACCGTCGCCGCCTGCTCGGCGCCCATGACGCTGATCCGCGCGTTGGGCCACATCCACAGGAAGCGCGGCGAGTAGGCCCGCCCGCTCATCGCGTAGTTGCCGGCGCCGTAGGAGCCGCCGATGACGACGGTGAGCTTGGGGACGCGCGTGGTGGCGACGGCCGTGACCATCTTGGCGCCGTCCTTGGCGATGCCGCCCGCCTCGTACTCGCGCCCGACCATGAAGCCGGTGATGTTCTGCAGGAAGACCAGCGGGATCTTGCGCTGGTCGCACAGCTCCACGAAGTGCGCGCCCTTGAGCGCCGACTCGCGGAAGAGCACGCCGTTGTTGGCGACGATCCCCACGGGGTGCCCGTGCAGCCGCGCGAACCCCGTCACGAGCGTCGTCCCGTACTCCGGCTTGAACTCGGTGAACGCGCTCCCGTCGACCAGCCGCGTGATCACCTCGTGCACGTCGTAGGCGGTGCGCCCGTCGACCGGGACGACCTCGTAGAGCTCGCTCGGGTCGTGCGCGGGCTCGACGGTGGGGCGCCGCTCCCACGGCGGCGGCTCGCGCGGGCCGAGGGTGTCGACGATGTCGCGCACCACCGACAGGGCGTGCGCGTCGTCCTCGGCGAGGTGGTCGACCACGCCGGAGGTGCGCGCGTGCAGGTCGCCGCCGCCGAGCTCCTCGGCGGTGACCTCCTCGCCCGTCGCCGCCTTCACCAGCGGCGGGCCGCCCAGGAAGATCGTGCCCTGGTTGCGGACGATCACGGCCTCGTCGCTCATCGCCGGGACGTAGGCCCCGCCCGCGGTGCACGAGCCGAGCACGGCGGCGATCTGCGGGATGCCGAGCCCGGACATCGTCGCCTGGTTGTAGAAGATCCGGCCGAAGTGCTCGCGGTCGGGGAAGACCTCGTCCTGCTGCGGCAGGAACGCCCCGCCCGAGTCGACGAGGTAGATGCACGGCAGCCGGTTGTGCAGCGCCACCTCCTGCGCGCGCAGGTGCTTCTTCACCGTCATCGGGTAGTAGGTGCCGCCCTTGACGGTGGCGTCGTTGGCGACGACGACGCACTCGCGCCCCGCGATCCGCCCGACGCCGGTGATGATCCCCGCGCCCGGTGCCGCGTCGTCGTACATCCCGGTGGCGGCCAGGGGCGAGAGCTCCAGGAACGGGCTCGACGGGTCGAGCAGGGCGTCCACCCGCTCGCGCGGCAGCAGCTTGCCCCGCTCGACGTGCCGGATACGGCTGCGCTCGGGCCCGCCGAGACGCGCGACGGCCAGCCGCTCGCGCAGGTCGGCGACGAGGGCGTGGTGCCCGCCCTGTGCGCGATCTTCGGTGCTCTCGCCCCGAACTTCGCTCACGTGGTCGGTGCTCGGCGCAGCCACGGGCGACCTCCTCGTCGACGTCGACGTGCGGACCGCACGTTAACGCTCGCTCACGTTAGTGACCGTTCACGTCCCCTGGCAAGAGGCCGTATGGTGCCGAGCGTGCCCGTCACGACGTCACGCCGCGAGCAGATCCTCGTCGAGGCCGCCCGGCTGTTCGCCCGCCACGGGTTCCACGGCGTCTCGATCGACGGGATCGGCGCGGCGGTCGGCGTCAGCGGACCCGCGCTCTACCGGCACTTCCCGTCGAAGGAGGGCCTGCTCGCCGAGATGCTGGTGGGCATCAGCGAGCACCTGCTCGCCGGCGGCCAGGAACGCGCGGCCGAGACCACCGACCCCGTCGAGCTGCTCGAGGCGCTCATCGCGTTCCACACCGACTTCGCGCTGCACCAGCCCGAGCTCATCACCGTCCAGGACCGCGACCTCGCGAACCTCCCCGACGCCGCCCGTCGCCGGGTCCGTGGGCTGCAGCGCGCCTACGTCGAGGTCTGGGTGGACGCGCTGTGCCGGGCGGGGTTCGCCGCGAACGCGGAGGCCGCGCGGGTCGGGGCCCACGCCGCGTTCGGGCTGATGAACTCCACGCCGCGCAGCGCCGGGCACACGCGCCCGGACGTGGCCGCCCCGCTGCTCGTCGCCATGGCGCGCGCTGCCCTGCGCGCGCTCGTCTGACGGTGGACCACCCGGCGGAAGGCATGCCACACGGCCGGTCGCGTCGCTACGCTCCGCCACATGAACCAGCCGCAGCAGACGGGCCAGGCGCAGGGTCAGTTCCAGGGCCAGCGGTACCCGATCCTGCTCTCGACGATGAACGACCTCCCGGGCTACGAGGTCACGCGCGTGTTCGGTGAGGTCTTCGGGCTCACCGTCCGGAGCCGCAACATGTTCTCGACCATGGGTGCCGGCTTCAAGGCGATGGCAGGCGGCGAGCTCAAGGGCCTGTCGAAGCTGCTCTCGGACTCCCGCCACGAGGCCCTCGGACGGCTCGCGGAGGAGGCCCAGGCCCACGGCGCGAACGCCGTGCTCGCCCTGCGCTTCGACTGCAACGAGATCGCCCAGACCGCCAGCGAGATCGCCGCCTACGGCACGGCCGTCTACGTCGTGCCGCACACGCAGCGCTGAGTCACCCGGCGCCGAGTCACCCGGCGCTGGGTCACCCGGCGCTGGGTCACCCGGCGCTGGGTCACCCGGCGCTGGGTCACCCGGCGCTGGGTCACCCGGCGCTGGGTCACCGACGCCCGCGGGCCGTCTGCGCGTCCAGGCCCCGGGCGAGGTCCTCCTCGGTCTGCACCAGCCGGTTGCGCCGCAGCGTGGCCTCCTCCAGGCGCGAGCGCACCGCGATGCGCCGCGACAGGAGCTCGCGCACGTAGTCGTACCGCTCGGCCTCGGTGGCCTGGTGGATCTGGGCGGTCAGCTTGGCGTCGAAGCGCTCGAAGACGCCGACCTGCTGGTCGGCCGCACGCCGTTCCCGGCCGGCCTGCTCATGCTGCGCGGGGGTGACCGAGCCGTGCGACGACGGCGCGGGCCGGGGTACGGGCGTCGGCGGCATCTGTCGGGTGGGCGCCGCGACGGGCGCGGGGGCACCCGGGGCCCCGGGAGGCGGGTCGTAGGGGCGGGGAGCCCCGACGCCGGTGTAGGCGGGCGGCGCGGTGTCGGCCTCCCGCTCGTCGTGATCGCGGCCGAAGAACCGGCCCAGTCGTGAGGTCGCCATGGCGCACCCTCCTCACCCGGAGTGACCTCCCCACTCTGCACCCGACGCGCCCCCCGACGGAAGTGGACACCGCGCGCGTCCGCCGGACGGACCGGACTCAGTCCAGGTTCTCGATCACGACCGGGTCGATGTGCTCCCCGGCCGGCAGCGTGAAGCCGAACAGCCGCGCATAGAAGGCGAGCTCGGCGTCGAGGGCGCGGCGGATGTTGCCGGCCTGACGGAAGCCGTGCTGCTCGCCGGCGAAGAGCAGGTACGCGACGGGCACGCCGCCGCGGCGCAGCGCCTCGACGATCATCTCCGACTGGTTCGGCGGGACGATCGCGTCCTCGTCGCCCTGCAGCACGATCAGGGGCGTCGTGAACCGCTCGACGTGCGTGATCGGCGAGCGCTCCACGTAGACGTCGCGCGCCTCCGGGTACGGGCCGATCAGGCCGTCGAGGTAGCGCGACTCGAACTTGTGCGTCTCGAGGGCGAGAGCCTCGAGGTCGGCGACCCCGAAGTGGTCGGCGCCCGCGGCGAAGGGGGTGTCGTCGCGGGCCAGCGCGGCGAGCGTCGTGAAGCCGCCCGCGGACCCGCCGCGGATGGCGAGACGCTTCGGGTCCACCCGACCGGCGTCGGCGAGCGCGCCCGCCGCGGCGAGGCAGTCGGCGACGTCGACGACGCCCCAGGCCCCCCGGAGCTGCTCGCGGTAGGCGCGGCCGTAGCCGCTGGAGCCCCCGTAGTCCACGTCGACGACCCCGAAGCCCCGGCTCGTCCAGTACTGGACCCCGAGGTTGAGCACCGGCGCCGCCGCCCCGGTCGGGCCGCCGTGCAGGACGACGAGCAGCGGCGGGAGCTCGACGTCGGGGCCGGCGTGGGCCGTGGCCGGCGGGTAGTAGAGCGCGTGGGCGTCCCGCGGGGCGCCGGCGGCGTCGGTCGACGGGAACGTCATCGACTCGGGCACCGAGATCGTCGCCGGGTCGAGCCCGAGGTCCCGCGGGGCCCGCAGCGTCTCCACGGTCCCGTCGACGCCGATGCGGTGGACCCCCGGCTCGGAGGCCGGCGACCCGGCGACGCAGACGACGGCCCCGGGCCCGTCGGCGCGCACCGACCGGATCGTCGTGAACGGGGTGTCCAGCTCGGTCACCGTGCCGTCGAGCTCTCGGACGGCGAGGGCGTCGAACCCGTCGGAGGATCGCGCGACCACCACCCGGCCGTCGTCCAGCGTCGCGTGGCGGGCGCCGGCCAACTGCCAGGCCGGCAGCCCGATCTCGGCGTCCATGACGACGAGCGGGGTCACGCCGTCCTCGGGGTGCCAGCGGTAGAGGTTCCACCACCCGGTGCGGTCGGAGAGGAAGTGCAGGGCCCTGTCGGCGTGCTCCCCTCCTGCCTGCCACACCGGCTCCCCGACCGACTCGCCGGGCCCGCCGGCGATGACCGTCTCGGTGCCGCTCGCGAGGTCGCGCACGGTGAGCACCGTGTCGTCCCACGGCATGGACGGGTGGTTCCAGGAGACCCAGGCGAGCCGGTCGGCGTCCGGGGAGAGGCGAGGGGCGGCGACGAAGTCGGGCCCGGTGACGAGCACCTCCGGTTCGCTCGGCGCCCGCGCGTCGAGACGGACGATCTCGTTGACCACCTCGGTGGCCGGGGCGCCCTCGCGCGGGTGGTGCTCGCGCACGCAGACGAGCCAGGTGCCGTCGGGCGCGACGTCGCCGTCGGCGAAGCGGTCGCCCCGCGGGACCGTGGGCTCCGGGGTCAGGACGACGGACTCGGCGCCCGGGGCGTACCGGCGCAGGCGCTGGTCGGCCCAGTCGACGGCGAAGACGGCGCCGTCGTGCAGCCACCACGCCCCGCCGCCGTACTCGTGGACCCCGGTGCGGGCGTTGGCGTCTCCGGGCAGCACGTCGGTCACCGTGCCGTCGGCGTCCCGGCGCACCAGCTGGATCCGGCCGCCCTCGCCGGCGCGCCCCTCGCCCCACACGACGCCGCCCCGCCCGTCGGGCCGCACGCCGTCGAGCCGCACCCCCGCGGTGACGACGAGCTCCGAGGTGATCGGTGTCGGCCAGGATCCGTAGGGCAGCGAGGTCACGGCGCCACGGTAGGCCGCCATGATCGACGGAAGAATACGGACACTGGGTGTCAGCGACGTGCCGCCGCTGACACCGAGACCGCACTCACCCCCGGTCGCGCAGCACGTTCTTCTGGATCTTTCCCGTCGACGTCTTGGGCAGCTCGCCGAAGACGATGCGCTTCGGTGCCTTGAACCGCGCCAGCTGGGTGCGGACGTGCTCGACCAGCTCGTCGGCCTCGACCTCGGCGGACACGGTCACGTAGGCGACCGGCACCTCGCCCCACCGCTCGTCCGGGACGCCGACGACCGCCGACTCGACGACCGAGGGGTGGCTGTCCAGCACGCGCTCGACCTCGACCGACGCGATGTTCTCGCCGCCCGAGATGATCACGTCCTTGCTGCGGTCGCGGATCTCGACGTAGCCGTCGGGGTGGACGACGCCGAGGTCGCCGGTGCGGAACCAGCCGTCCGCGTTCACCTCCGCCGTCGCCTCGGCGTCGCGGTAGTAGCCGAGCATCACGTCGTTGCCGCGCAGCACGAGCTCGCCCATCGTCTCGCCGTCCGACGGGACCTCGGCGCCGGTCTGCTCGTCGAGCACCCGCAGGCGCTGCGCGATGACGTTGCCGACGCCCTGGCGCGCCTTGAGCCGCGACTGCTCGTCGTCGTCGAGGTCGTCCCACTCGGGGTGCCAGTCGTTCACCGCGGCCGGACCGTAGGTCTCGGTGAGCCCGTAGAGGTGGGTGACCGACATGCCCAGCTCGTTCATGCGCGCGAGCAGCGTCGGCGACGGCGGGGCACCGCCCGTCGCGACGGTGACGCGCTGCGGGGCCGGCCCGTCCTTCGCCGCCTCGGCGTGGGCGATCATCGTCAGCACGGTGGGCGCCGCGCAGTAGTGCGTGACGCCCTCGGTCCGGATCAGGCGCCAGATCTCCTCGGCGTCGATCACGCGCAGGCACACGTGCAACCCGCCCGCCGCGGTCACCGCCCAGGGGAAGCACCAGCCGTCGCAGTGGAACATCGGCAGGGTCCACAGGTAGCGCGACGCCGGCTCCAGCCGCATGTGGAACGCCATGGCCAGCGCCTGCAGGTTCGCGCCGCGGTGGTGGTACATGACGCCCTTGGGACGTCCCGTCGTGCCGGAGGTGTAGTTGATCGCGAGTAGGCCGCGCTCGTCGGTGACCGGCACGACGCGCTCCGGCGAGTCGGCCACGAGCGACTCGTAACGCTCGCCCTCCTCGACCAGATCGACGCCCGTGCGCTCGGCCACGGCGCGGGCCTGCTCGACGAGCTCGCGGGTCGCGATCAGCAGCCGGGCGCCCGAGTGCTCGACGATGTGGACGATCTCGTCGACCGAGAGCCGGGTGTTGAGCGGGACGAGGACGGCGCCCGCGTAGGGCACGCCGTGGTGGCACTCGAGCATCACGTGGCTGTTGGTGGCGAGCGCGGCCACGCGGTCCCCGGGCTCGATGCCCAGCTCGTGCAGGGCACCGGCCAGCCGCCGCGACCGCGCGCCGAACTCGGCGTAGGTGAAGCGCTGCTCGCCGTCGACGATCGCGGGGCGCGCGGCGAAGGCGTGCCCGGCGCGGTCGAGGAACGCCGTCGGGGTCAGCTCGGTGAAGCTGAACGGGGCGGGGGTGACGTGTTCCATGGCGCCGGTCTACACCACCCCGAGGGCTGTCATCGCCTCCGCGACGCGCAGGAAGCCGGCGGCGTTGGCGCCGTTCTCGAGGTCCCCGGGATCGCCGTGATAGCGCTCGGCGGCCTCGCGCACGCGGTCGTAGGCGTCGCTCATGATCGTGGAGAGCCGCGCGTCGACGTCCTCGGCGCTCCAGCGCTCGCGGCCGGCGGCCTGCTGCATCTCGAGCGCCGACACCGCGACGCCGCCGGCGTTCGCGGCCTTGCCGGGACCGAAGCCGACCCCGCCGTCACGCAGGATCTCGCGCGCCTCCGGGGTCACCGGGCCGTTGGCGCCCTCGGCCACGACCCAGCACCCGTGGTCGACGATCGCGCGCGCCTCGTCGGGGCCGATCTCGTTCTGCGTGGCGCAGGGCAGCGCGACGTCGCACTCCTGCGTGAACGGCGAGCCCTGCGAGGACGTCGCGCCCGACCGCTTCTCGGCGTAGTCGGCCACCGAGCCGCCCTGGCCCTTGATCTCGCGCAGGAGGTCGACGTCGACGCCGTCGGGCTCGGAGATCGACCCGCGCGAGTCCGAGCAGCCGACGACGGTCCCGCCCGAGTCGATCACCTTGGCCATCGCGTGGAGGGCGACGCTGCCGCTGCCGGAGACGACGACGCGGGCGCCGTCGAGGTCGCGGCCCCGGTCGTCGAGCATCCGGCGGGTGAAGTAGACGGTGCCGTAGCCGGTCGCCTCGGGCCGCAGCGCGGAGCCGCCGAGCACCGCGGGCTTGCCGGTGAACGCGCCGGGCTCGTGGTAGCCGATGAGGCGCTGGTACTGGCCGTAGATCCAGCCGATCTCGCGGGAGCCGACGCCCATGTCGCCGGCGGGGACGTCCACCGCGGCCCCGACGTGGCCGGCCAGCTCGGTGGCGAACGACTGACAGAAGCGCATGAGCTCGCCCGTCGACAGCGCCTTGGGGTCGACGTCCGCGCCGCCCTTCCCGCCACCGATGTCCTGGCCGGTCAGGGCGTTCTTGAACACCTGCTCGAAGCCGAGGAACTTGACGACGTCGAGGTCGACCGACGGCGCGAACCGCAGACCGCCCTTGTACGGGCCGAGCGCGGAGTTGAACTGGACGCGGAACCCGCGGTTGACCCGCACCCGCCCGCTGTCGTCCACCCACGGGACCCGGAAGACGATGACCCGCTCGGGCTCGCAGAGCCGGCCGACGACGTCGGTGTACTCCGGGTGCTCGACGAGCACCGGTCCGATGCTGCGGAGCACCCCACGGACGTCGGTGTGGAAGAACTCCTGGTGCGGGTCGCGGCGCAGGACGTCCCGCCAGACCTCCCGCAGCACCGCGTTCTCGGGTTCGTCGCCGCCTGCGCGCGCCATTCGCCGTCCCTCCGAAACGTCGTTGTTCCGGTCGGCTGGTACCCCTGGGTGATCGGTCTCAGTCCGATTGCTCGGCCGAGCACCACCACGTCGTCCGGCCACCGACGGTGCCGCGCTCCATCGGCGCACCGCAGCGGGGGCACGTCGCGTCCTTCTTCCGGTAGGGGATGACCTCACCCGTGTGGACCCCGCCGTGCGCGATCGCGGCGCGGGTGGCCTTGCGCAGGACGCGGCGCAGGTCGTCGAGCTCGTCGGTGGAGAGCTCGCCCGCCGGGCGCGACGGGCGGAGCTTCGCCTGCCAGAGCGTCTCGTCGGCCAGCAGGTTGCCGACCCCGGCGAGCACCGACTGGTCGAGCAGCTTCGCCTTGATCGCGACGATCCCCTTGCCGACGCGGGCCCGGAACTCGTCGCGGGTGATCTCGGCGGCGTCCGGGCCGAGGGCCTCGACGGCGGGTTCGAGGTGCACGCGGCCGAGGCGTCGCTTGTCGAAGAGCCGCAGCGTCCCGCCGTCGTCGAAGGTGATCGTGACGCGGTCCCACTCGGGCTTGTCCGGGCGCTCGCCGGGCTTCTTCGGCATCCCGCCGACGTGCGGGTCGCCGCCGGCGTAGAGGCTGCTGGCGTCGCCCGTCGGGCCGGTGACGAAGATCCGGCCACCCATGCCGAGGTGGATGCCGAGGTGCGGGCCCTCGTCCCCGTCGGCGGTCACCGTGTCGCACCACATCGTCTTGCCGCGACGGTGCGCGGCGACGAGCCGGCCGCCCTTCAGCGCCTGGTCGATCTCGCCGGGGTGGTGCGGACGGCACACGTACTCGTCGGTGTCGTCGACACCCGAGATGGTGCGGTCGAGGGCCTTCTCGACGACCTGGCGCGCGTTCTCGACCTCGGGCAGCTCCGGCACGCGGCTCATTCTGCGCTGCACACTGGGCGCCGTGCTCAGTCCCACCGCCATGCTCGCCGTCGCGCTCGAGGAGGCCCGGACCGGTGCCGCCGCGGGAGGCGTACCGGTCGGCGCCGCCCTGTTCGGACCCGACGGCGAGCTGCTCGGCCGCGGCCACAACCGCCGGGTCCAGGACGGCGACCCCGCCACGCACGGCGAGACCGCCGCCTTCCGGGCCGCCGGACGCCGCCCGGACTACCGCGGCACGACGATGGTCACGACGCTCTCGCCCTGCTGGTTCTGCGCCGGGCTGATCCGCCAGTTCCGCATCCCGCGCCTGGTGGTCGGCGAGGCCGAGAACTTCGGCGGGCAGCACTCCTGGCTGGCCGACTACGGCGTCGACGTCACCGTCCTCGACGACCCGGACTGCGCCGCCCTCATGCAGCGCTTCGCCGTCGAGCACCCGGAGGCGTGGCTCGAGGACATCGGCGGACCGGAGTAGGTCGCCGATCCCGCGGGGGACAGGCGCGTTCAGCTCCCGACGACCTCCCTCGCGCACACCGCCGCCGGACCGTCCGGGTCCGCGGCCTCCGCGACGGCCGTCTCCGGCACGCCGAGCCCTCGCAGGAGCGTGCGGCAGAACTCCGCGGCGACGGCCTCCGGGGCGAGGCGGCCCTGCGGGTCGAACCAGGTCCACATCCAGTGCAGCGAGCCGAACATCTGCAGGCTGCGCAGCCGGGCGTCGCCGGGGACGAACACCCCGGCCGCCTCGCCGTCGCGCAGGACGCCGACGACGAGGTCGCGGTAGGCGTCGCGCTGGGCGCGGGCGGTCTCCATCCCGGGCTCGTCGGTGAGGCGGACGACCTCGCGCTGGAACGCGATGGTCGTCGCCGGGTCGTCGGTCTGGTAGCGCACGCCGGCGTGGACGAACGCGGCGAGCCGGTACTCCGGACGGTCGAGCCGGGCGAGGAAGGCGCGCGCCTCGTCGAGCGCGCGGCGCATGTAGCGCTCCTGGACCTCGGCGAGCATGCGGTCCTTGGTGCCGAAGTGGTGGACGATCGTCCCCTTCGACAGGCCCAGCTCCGATGCGACGTCGCCGAAGTTCGCGCGGTCGTACCCGCGCTCCGCGACGTGGCGGGTGAAGGTCACGAGGATCTCGTCGCGCCGCCCGCCCCGCGCGCGACCCGGGGCCACCGTCGCCGGCTCCGTCATGACGCCCCCTTGTGAACTGACCGCACGTACGGGCAGAGTAGCCCAGGTCACGTCGGCGTGGGGTGCTTTCCGAGGAGGACGGCGATGGACGGTGGGATCGCCGACTGGATCGCGAGGCGTGCGCAACGCCGGCCCGGGGCGGTCGCGCTCGTGGACGTCGCCACCGGCGCCCGCCTGACCTACGCCGACCTCGACCGGCGGGTCGGAGCCCGCGCCGCGGCACTCGCCGCGCTCGGGATCGAGGCGGGCGCGCGCGTCGCTCTGCTGGGCGAGAACTCCGCCGCCTACCTCGAGTGGCTCTTCGGTGCGGCCCGCCTGGGGGCGATCACGGTGCCGATCAACCACCGCCTGTCCCCGGGCGAGGTCGCCCACGTCCTCACCGACTCGGGCGCGGCAGTGCTGGTGCGCTCGACGGCGTTCACGGGTCTCGCCGGGGACGCGCTCGACGTGGCCGGCTCCCTCCCGGTGGTCGAGCTCGGCGAGCACCCGGGCGACGAAGTCGTCGACGCGCGTCCCGTCGCGGGCGACGACCCCTGCGTGATCATGTACACCTCGGGCACCACCGGCGTCCCCAAGGGCGCGGTCCTCACGCACGACAACATGCTGTGGAACGCGATCAACATGGCCGTCGCGGGCCCCGGCATCGGCGGCACGGACATCACGGTCGCGGCGGCCCCGCTGTTCCACATCGGCGCGCTCGGGCTCTCCGCGCTCCCCCTGCTCTACGCGGGCGGGACGGTGGTCGTCGTGCCGTCGTTCGACCCGGCGGCCTTCGTCGACCTCATGGCGCGCGAGGGCGTCACCACCCAGTTCCTCGTCCCGGCGATGTGGGCGGCACTGACGCGCCTCGAGTCCCTGCCCCCGCTGCCCACGTTGCGCTGGGCGATCTCAGGCGGGGCGCCGTGCCCCGTGACCGTCATCGAGCACTTCACCGAGCGCGGGTGGACGTTCACCGAGGGCTTCGGGATGACCGAGCTCTCGCCCGCCGCGCTCTTCCTCGACGCCGACGACGTGCTCACCCACGCCGGCTCGGTCGGGCGGCCGTTCATGCACGTGGACGCGCGGCTGGTGTCGGAGACCGGCGAGGACGTCGGGGTGGGCGAGGTCGGCGAGCTGGTCCTGCGCGGGCCGACCGTCTTCGCCGGGTACTGGAACCGCCCGGAGGCGACGGCGGAGGCCCTGCGCAATTATCCAGGAGAGCACGCCGATAGGGGCTGGTTCCGCTCCGGGGACCTCGGCGTGCGCGACGCCGAGGGCTTCGTGACCCTGGTCGACCGCAAGAAAGACATGATCATCACGGGCGGCGAGAACGTCTACCCGATCGAGGTCGAGCAGGTGCTCCACCGCCACCCGGGCATCGCGGACGTCGCCGTCGTCGGCGTCGGGGACCCGCAGTGGGGCGAGACGGTGCTCGCGGTCGTCGTCGCCTCCGGGGAGATCGACCCGGCCGAGGTCATCACCTACGCCCGCGAACGCATCGCGCACTTCAAGGCGCCGCGGCGCGTCGAGGTCGTCGACGAGCTGCCCCGCAACGCCACCGGCAAGCTGCTCAAGCGCGTGCTGCGCGAGCAGTTCGCGGGCCAGGCCTCGGCGGTGGCGCGGTGAGCGCGTCCGCCGTGTCGCGCGAAGGGCACCATCAGCCGGGTAGAGCGCGCGAAGGTGCCCTTCGGCCGGAATCGGTCTCCGCGCACGACGCCTGGGCGACGCCGGAACGGCGGGCGCTGCGCGAGCTCGTCGCCGACTTCACGACGCGCGAGATCGTCCCCCACCTCGACCGCTGGGAGGACGAGGGCGCGCTGCCGCGAACCCTGCACGAGCGTGCCGGGGACCTCGGGCTGCTCGAGCTCGGCTTCCCGGAGGCCGCCTGCGGGGTCGGCGACCACCTCGACGCCTGCCTGGTCGCCGAGCAGCTGATCCTCTCCGGGGGGTCGAGCGGGGTCTGCGCGGGCCTGTTCACCCACGGCATCGGGGTCCCCCACATCGCCGCCGCGGGCGACGAGGAACAGGTCGCGCGTCTCGTGCGACCGGTGCTGGCCGGCCGGGCGATCGCGAGCCTCGGCATCACCGAGCCCGAGGCCGGTTCCGACGTCGCGTCGATCACGACCCGCGCCGAGCGCGACGGCGACGACTACGTCGTGACCGGCGCCAAGACGTTCATCACCTCGGGGACGCGGGCGGACTTCGTCACCACGGCCGTGCGCACCGGCGGCCCCGGGCACCGCGGGATCTCGCTGCTGGTGATCGAGACCGACCGGCCCGGGGTGTCCCGCTCGCGGCTGCGCAAGATGGGCTGGCACTGCAGCGACACCGCCGAGCTGCGCTTCGACGGGGTGCGGGTGCCGGCGACCAACCTCGTCGGCGCCGAGGGCACGGGCTTCCGCCAGATCATGGTCAACTTCGCCGCGGAGCGGCTGTCGATGGCCGTGCAGGCCTACGCCACCGCGCAGCGCTGCGTGGACCTGACGATCGCGTGGGTCCGGTCCCGGCGCACGTTCGGGTCGGCTCTCGCCCAGCGCCAGGTCGTCCGTCACCAGGTCGCCGAGATGGCGCGGGAGACGGCCGTGGCGCGCACCTACGTCCGGGACGTGCTGGCTCGCTGGCAGGCCGGTGCCGACGTCGTCACCGACCTGGCCATGGCCAAGAACACCGCGGTCGCGGCGTGCGACGCCGTCGTCGACCGCGCGGTGCAGCTGCACGGAGGGATGGGCTACATGCACGGCGTGGAGGTCGAGCGCCACTACCGGGACGCGCGGATCCTGAGCATCGGTGGTGGCACGACCGAGATCATGAACGAGGTCGTGGCGGGCCGGTTGGGGCTGGACGCGTGAGCGGGCCGACGGTCGAGGACCTGCTGGCCGACCTCGACGACGAGCGCGCGGCGGTGATGGCGCTGGTGCGCGGGCTCCCGCCGGCGTCCTGGGCGCTGCCCACCCGCGCCGAGCCCTGGACCGTGCGCGACCAGATCGCCCACCTCGGCTGGTTCGACGCGGCGTTCGCCCGCGCGATCTCGACGCCCGGCGGAGTTCGAGGCCGAGCGCGACGCGATCACCGACCTCGAGGGCTTCGTCGACGCCGCGAACGCCGCGGTGCCCGAGGGCGGCCCGGCCACATTGACGTGGTGGCAGGACGCGGCCCGGGCGTTCGACGCCGCGGCGCGCGCGTGCGACCCGTCGACCCGGCTCCCCTGGTACGGACCGCCGATGTCGCTCCGGTCGGCGATCACCAGCCGGATCATGGAGACCTGGGCGCACGGCAGCGACGTCGCCGACGCCCTGGGGACCCGCCTCCCGGGCACCGACCGCCTGCGGCACGTCGCCGACATCGCGGTCCGCGCGCGGGCGCAGGGGTACCGGGTGCGGGGTCTCGAGGTCCCTGCGACGCCCGTGCGCGTCGAGCTGACCGGGCCGTCGGGCGAGGTGTGGCGATGGGGCGATGCCCCACGCGGCGTCCGGCGCCGCAGGACGACCCATGTCCATAACGCCACGCGGCGAATGCCATCTCGGGCGACGCCGAGGAGTTCTGCCTCGTACTGATCCGTCGACGGCATGTCGACGACACCGGCCTCCTGGTCACCGGCGACGTCGCACGGGAGTGGATGGAGATCGGCCAGGCGTTCGCCGGGACGCCGGGGAAGGATCCGGTGCGGGCATGAGCGCTCCCGAGGTCTCGCCCAGCGCCGTCCTGGGCTCGCGCCTCGACCCGTCGTCGGCGGAGTTCGCGGCGGACCGCAAGGCGATGCTGGCCGCCCTCGCGAGCGTCGACGAGGTGGCCGCGACGGTGCTCGCGGCCGGCGGCGCGAAGTACGTCGACCGCCACCACGAGCGCGGCCGGCTCACCGCGCGCGAGCGCGTCGACCTGCTGCTGGACCCCGACGCCGCGTTCCTCGAGATCGGCGCGCTCGCCGGCGCGCACGAACCCGACCTGACGACCCCGGGCGCCGGGCTCGTCGTCGGGATCGGGGCCGTCAGCGGCGTCGAGTGCCTGATCGTCGCCAACGAGCCGACGGTGAAGGGCGGCTCGATCACGCCGATCGGGGTGACCAAGCAGCTGCGCGGCCTCGAGATCGCCGAGCGCAACCGCCTGCCGGTGGTGGCGCTCGTCGAGTCCGGCGGCGCCGACCTCCCGCGCCAGGCCGACCTGTTCGTGCCGGGCGGGCGCACGTTCCGCGAGATGACGCGACTCTCGGCCCAGGGCATCCCGACGATCGCGCTGGTCTTCGGCTCGTCGACCGCCGGCGGCGCCTACATGCCCGGGATGAGCGAGTACACGGTGTTCGTCCGCAACCAGGCGACCGTCTACCTGGGCGGGCCACCGCTGGTGAAGATGGCGATCAACGAGGACGTCGACGACGAGACCCTCGGGGGTGCGGAGATGCACGCCCGCGAGTCGGGGCTCGCCGACCACCTGGCCGCCGACGAGCGCGACGCGCTGCGGATCGGGCGCCGGATCGCCGCCGACCTGGGCTGGCGTCGCGGCGGACCCGGGCCCTCGCTGCCCGCCGACCCGCCGCGGTACCCGTCCGACGAATTGCTCGCCTGCGCCGCGAGCGACCCGAAGCGCTCGGTCGAGGTGCGCGACGTCCTCGCCCGCGTCCTCGACGGCTCGCGCTTCGACGAGCACAAGCCGCTCTACGGGACGACGCTCGTCTGCGGCTGGGGATCGATCGGCGGCTTCCCGGTCGGGGTGCTCGCCAACAACGGGATCCTGTTCTCCGAGGAGTCGCAGAAGGGCGCGCAGTTCGTCCAGCTCGCCAACGCGCGGTCGATCCCGCTGCTGTTCGTCCAGAACATCACGGGGTTCATGGTCGGGTCGGCCTACGAGCGCGGCGGGATCATCAAGGACGGCGCGAAGCTGATCAACGCGGTGTCGAACTCCGAGGTCCCGCACCTGACGCTCATGGTCGGCGCGTCCTACGGCGCGGGGAACTACGGCATGTCCGGGCGCGCCTACGACCCGCGCTTCGTCTTCACCTGGCCCAACCACCGCATCGCGGTCATGGGCGGCACGCAGCTCGCCGGGGTGATGTCGATGGTGCAGCGCCGGTCGGCGGAACGGGCCGGGCGTCCCTACGACGAGGACACCGACCGCGCGACGCGCAAGGCGATCGAGGACGGCGTCGAGGCGCAGTCCAACGCGGTGTACGCCTCCGGACGGATGTGGGACGACGGGGTCATCGACCCCCGCGACACCCGCACGGTCCTTGGCCTCGCCCTCTCGGCCGTCCACTCGGCCCCGATCGCCGGCGCGACCCGCTTCGCGCCGTTCCGGATGTGATCGGGGTGTCCCAGCCTGGCGTCCACGCTGACGTTCCACGTCAGGAAATCCCCCATCTCGAGGTGCGCCGGTGATCAGCACGCTGCTCGTGGCCAACCGCGGGGAGATCGCGCGCCGGGTGATCCGCGGCGCCCGGACGCTCGGCATCCGCACGGTCGCGATCTACTCCGAGCCCGACACCGACGCCCCGCACGTCGCCGAGGCCGACCGCGCCGTGGCGCTGAAGGGCTCGACGGCCACCGAGACCTACCTCGACGTCGCGCAGGTCCTCGCCGCGGCGCGGGCGACGGGCGCCGACGCCGTGCACCCGGGCTACGGCTTCCTGTCGGAGAACGCCGGCTTCGCCCGGGCGTGCGCCGACGCCGGGCTGACGTGGGTGGGTCCGGACCCGGCGTCGATCGAGGCGATGGGCGTCAAGCACACCGCCAAGGCCCTGGCGCGCGAGGCCGGCGTGCCGACGCTCCCGGACGCGCTGCTGGACTCGGACGACCCCGACGACTGGGCCCACGCCGCCCAGGACGTCGGGTTCCCGTTGCTCGTGAAGGCCAGCGCCGGCGGTGGGGGCAGCGGCATGCGGGAGGTCCAGGCCGCGGCGGAGTTGGCCGACGCCGCCCGCTCCGCCCGCGCCGAGGCCGCGCGCAGCTTCGGCGACGACACGGTGTTCCTCGAGCGCCTGCTCGACGCGCCACGACACATCGAGATCCAGGTCGTCGGCGACGTCCACGGCCACGTCGTCCACCTCGGCGAGCGCGAGTGCTCCATCCAGCGCCGGCACCAGAAGGTCGTGGAGGAGGCGCCGTCGCCGGCCGTGTCGCCGGAGCTGCGCGAGCGCATGGGCAGCACAGCCGTCGCGCTGGCGGAGAAGCTCGGCTACGTCGGCGTCGGGACCGTGGAGTTCCTCGTCGGTGACGTGGGGGATTTCCTGACGTCTGACGTCAGCATGGCCCCCAGGCTGACACTCCCCGGCTACTACTTCCTCGAGATGAACACCCGGCTGCAGGTCGAGCACCCGGTCACCGAGGAGGTCTACGGCGTCGATCTGGTCGCACTCCAGCTCGCCGTCGCCGACGGAGAGCCGCTGCCCTTCACGCAAGAGGACGTGCGGGCCCGGGGACACGCGGTCGAGGTCCGGCTCTACGCCGAGGACCCCGCCCAGGACGACCGCCCCGCGCCCGGCACCCTCCACCGCTACCGCCACGACCGCGACCTCCGCTGGGAGGATGCCCTCGGCGCGAGCGGAGAGATCAGCGCCTTCTACGACCCGATGATCGCCAAGGTCATCGCCCACGCCCCCACCCGGGCCGCGGCCGCGCGGCGGCTCGCCGCCGGGCTCGCGCAGGCGGAGATCCACGGGCCGCCGACCAACCGCGACCTGCTCGTCGCCGTCCTGCGCGACCCCGACTTCCTCGCCGGCGCCACGCGCACCGACTTCCTCGACCGCCACCCCCACCTGCGCACCCCGGCGCCCGCGACCCCGCCCGTCGTGCACCTCGCCGCCGCCGTCGCCTGCACGAGCGCGGCGCGCCGAGAGCACGATCCCCGTGCCCACCTCGCCCCACCCGCCTGGCGCACCCTGCGCGGCGCGCCCCGTCCGACCGTGCACTGGGCCGGACCGGACGGCGAGGTCGCGGTGCGGACCATGATCCGCCCGGACGCGGTCGCGCTGGACGTCGACGGTGTCGAGCACACGCTCGGTCTCCGGGACCTCACCGCCGAGGGCGTCCGCCTCACCCACGACGCCGTCGAGTACCGCTGCCGCGTCGCCCAGCACGACGGGACCGCCTTCGTCGACGACACCGAGGGCCACGGCGCCTGGCGGGAGCTCCCGCGCCTGCCCGCCCCCGACGCCGCGGCGGGCGGGGCGGGGCCGGTCAGCGAGGTCCCGGGCACGGTCGTCGAGGTCCTCGTCCGCGAGGGCGAGCAGGTCGTCGCCGGCCAGAAGCTCGTCGTCCTCGAGGCCATGAAGATGGAGCACCCGGCGCTCGCGGCCGCCGACGGGATCGTCGAGACCGTGCACGTCGCGGTCGGCCAGTACGTCGAGGCGCACGCCACGCTCGTCACGCTGGGAACGCCCGAATGATCGCGATCGCCAACGTCTCCGGCTTCTACGGCGACCGGCTCGCCGCGGCCCGCGAGATCGTCCACGCCCACAAGGAGGGCCGCGTCCACGTCGACGTCCTCACCGGCGACTGGCTCGCCGAGCTGACGATGGGGCTGCTCGCCAAGCAGCGCGAGCGCGGCGCCGGGGGCTGGGCGACGACGTTCGTGCGCCAGATGCGCGACGTGCTCGCCGACTGCCTCGACGCCGGCATCCTCGTCGTCGCCAACGCCGGCGGGCTCGACCCGGCCGGGTGCGCCGCGGAGATCGCCGCGATCGACGAGCGCGCGAGGGTCGCCTGGGTCGCCGGGGACGACGTCACCGAGCAGGTGCGCGCCCTGCCGCCGGAGCGCACGGCGCACCTCGACACCGGCGAGCCGCTGCCGGACGCGCCGGGCGTCGCCAACGCCTACCTCGGCTGCCGCGGGATCGTCGCCGCGCTCGAGGCCGGGGCGAACGTCGTCGTCACGGGCCGGGTGACCGACGCGGCCGTCGTCGTCGGCCCCGCGGCGTGGCGCCACGGCTGGGGTGTCGACGACCTCGACGCGCTCGCCGGCGCCGTCGCGGCCGGGCACGTCATCGAGTGCGGCGCCCAGGCCACCGGCGGGAACTTCTCCTTCGCCGCGGAGCTCGACGGCACCGAGCACGTCGGCCTCCCGGTCGCCGAGATCGACGCCGACGGGTCGGCGGTGATCACGAAGGCCGCCGGGACGGGCGGCGCCGTGACCGTCGAGACGGTCACCGCCCAGCTCCTCTACGAAGTCGACGGCCCGCGCTACCTGACCCCGGACGTCGTCGCTCGCCTCGACACGATCACCCTCACGCAGGAGGCCCCCGACCGCGTCCGCCTCGCCGGCACCCGCGGCGAGCCGCCGCCCGACACCGTCAAGGTCGGCGCCGTCGTGCCCGCCGGGTGGCACAACGAGATGACGTTCGTGCTCACCGGCCTCGACGTCGAGGCGAAGGCCGAGCACGCGCTCGCCGCCCTGTGGGCCGGGGTGCCGGGCGGTCGCAAGGCCTACGACCGCGTCGAGACCCGGCTGCTGCGCGCCGACCGGCCCGACCCCGCGCGCATGACCGAGGCGGTCTCCCTGCTCACCGTCGCCGTCGCGGGGTCCAAGGAGGCCGTCGGACGGCTGTCCCGGGCGGCCGTCGAGACCGCGCTCGCGGGCTATCCCGGCTTCTTCGCCACCGCCCCGCCCGGTCCGGGCAGCGCCGCGAGCGTGTTCTGGCCGATCCTGCTGCCCGCTGCCGACCTGCCCCAGACCGTCGGCCTCGGCGACCGGACGTGGACGGTACCCCCGCGGGCCGTCGAGGCGGGCGAACGGGGAGTTCCGGCGCCTAGAAGCAGCGAACAGCGCGTTCGCTCCGACAGCCCGACCACGCGCGCCCCGCTGGGAGAGATCGTCGGGGCGCGGTCGGGCGACAAGGGCGGCAACGCGACGCTCGGGCTGTGGGCGCGGGACGACGCGTCGTATGCGTGGCTGCGCGCCTGGTGGGACGACGAGCACGTCGCCGACCTGCTCGGCGAGGACGCCGCGGGGTGCGCGCTGCGGTTGTGGGAGTTCCCGCTGCTCCGGGCGGTCGGCGTCACCGTCGTCGGCTTCCTCGGGCGCGGGGTGGCCGACAATCTGGCCCTGGACGCACAGGCCAAGGGGCTCGGCGAGTTCGTCCGGGCCCGCCACGTGGACATCCCTGAGGAGCTGCTGCGATGAAGGTCGACGCCACCGTGGTCACCGGCGGGCTGGACGCCTTCGCCGACGACGCCGTCACCGCGGAGAAGGCCGGGTACGACGCGGTCTGGGCCTCGGAGACCCAGCACGACCCCGCCGTCATGATCACCCTGGCCGCCACCCGCACCGAGGCGGTCACCCTCGGCACCGCGATCACCGTGGCGTTCGCCCGGACCCCGATGACGACGGCGATGACCGCCAACGACCTGCACCTCGTCACCGGCGGGCGCTATGCGCTGGGGCTCGGGACGCAGATCAAGCCGCACGTCACCAAGCGGTTCTCGATGCCGTGGTCGGAGCCCGCGCGCCGGATGCACGAGTACATCCGCGCCGTCCGCGCGATCTGGGACGCCTGGGCCACCGGCGAGCGCCTGGACTTCCGCGGCGACTTCTACACGCACACGCTGATGACGCCGTTCTTCTCGCCCGGGCCCAACGAGTTCGGCAACCCCCCGATCCACCTCGCCGGAGTCGGCCCGCGGATGACGGCGGTGGCGGGCGAGGTGGCCGACGGCTTCATGGCCCACGCGTTCTCCACCGAGCGCTACCTCCACGAGGTGACGCTGCCGGCGCTGGACCGGGGCTTCGAGACGGCCGGGCGCGACGGGAGCGGCTTCGAGTTCTCCGCGACCGCGCTGATCGCCACCGGCAACACCGAGGAGGAGTTCGAGGAGTCGATCCGCGACGTCCGCCGCCAGGTCGCGTTCTACGGGTCGACCCCGGCGTACCACCCTGTGCTCGAGCTGCACGGCTGGGGCGACCTCGCCCGCGAGCTCAACACGCTCTCCAAGAGGGGCGAGTGGGAGGCGATGGGCGAGGCGGTGGACGACGAGGTGCTGCACACGATCGCGATCGTCGCCGAGCCCGACGAGGTCGGGCCCGCCCTGGAGCGGCGCTTCGGCGGCGTCGCCCAGCGGATCCCGCTCTACGCGCCGCGCGGATCGCAGACCGATCGCTGGGGCCCGGCCCTGGCGCACCTGCGGGCGCTCCCGTGAGCCTCCCCGGCCTCCTGCGCACCGCTGCCCGCGAGCGCCCGGACGCGGTGTTCCTGCGCGAGGCACCCGGAACGATCACCCTGCAAGAGCTCGACGAGCACGCCGACCGGCTCGCGGGCGGGCTCGCCGCGCGCGGCGTCGGCCCCGGAGACCGGGTCGCGATCGCGCTGCCGAACGGCGCGGCGTGGATCGGCCTGCTGTTCGCGACGACGCGCCTCGGCGCTGTCCTCGTCACCCTCAACGTCCGCTACCGGGGCAGCGAGCTCGAGCACATGCTCGCCGACTCCGGCGCCCGCGTCGTGGTCACCGTGCCCGAGGCCGGCGGGACCGACCTCGTCGCCCTCTACGCCGAGCTCGAGCCGGCGCTGCCCGACCTCGAGCACGTCGTGGTCGACGTCGACGAGCTCGTCGGCGACTCCCCGGCGCCGGCCCGAGGTGACGACGCCCAACCAAGTGACCCCGCCGTCATCCTCTACACCTCCGGAACCACCGGGACACCCAAGGGTGCGGTGCTCACCCACGGCAGCCTGCTCGCGTCGGCGCGCGCCGAGGCGGAGCACCTCGGTCTCCGACCGGACGACCGGTTCCTCGCGACGATGCCGTTCACGCACGTCGGCGGTCTGACCTGCACGTTGCTCTCGGCCCTCGTCGCCGGCAGCGAGGTCGTGCTCACGCCAGGGTTCTCGCCCGCGGGCGCGCTGCGCGACGTCGTGGGGCACGCGGTGACGGTCTTCGCCGGGGTGCCGACGATGTGGACGCTGCTGCTGCGCGAGCTCGGCCCGGACGCCACGCTCCCGTCGCTGCGCTACGCCGTGGCCGGCGGCTCCAACGTCGAGCCCGCCCTGTGCACCGCGATCACCACGGCCGCGCCGCACGCCCGCGTCGTCAACCTCTACGGGCTCTCCGAGACCTCCGGCGCCGCGGTGATGTCGGCGCTCGACGACGACGCCGACACCGTCGCGAGCACCCTCGGCGTGCCGCTGGCCGGCATCGAGGCCCGTATCGTCGACCCGGTCGAGGGGACCGACGCCCCAGGAGACGGGGCGGAGGGCGAGCTGTGGCTGCGCGGCACGCCCGTCGCCGCCGGCTACTGGCACCGCGAGGAGCCGACCACGTTCCGCCCGGAGCGTTGGCTGGCCACGGGTGACGTGGTGGCCCGCGTCGGCGGTGACCACCTGGCGCTGCGGGGGCGGCTCAAGGAGATGTTCATCAGCGGCGGCTACAACGTCTATCCCGTCGAGGTCGAGAACGTCCTCGGTTCCCACCCGGGCGTCGCCATGGTGGCGGGTGTCGGAGCGCCCGACGACACCCACGGCGAGGTGGGGCACTTCTTCATCGTCCGCACGCACGGCAGTGACGTCACCGCCGACGAGCTCGTCGCCCTCGCCGCGGACCGGCTGGCGAGCTACAAGGTCCCGCGGGTCGTCGAGTTCGTCGACGACCTGCCGCTCACCCCCGCCGGGAAGATCCAGAAGGCTGTCCTGCGGCAGCGCGTTCAGAAGGGGGCCTGAGATGGTCGCGTTCACCGAGGAGCACCAGGCGTTCCGCAAGACGGTGCGGACGTTCGTCGAGCGGGAGATCGACCCGTACGTCGACGGGTGGGAGCGCGACGGCCGGATGCCGACCCACGAGCTGTTCGCCAAGCTCGGCGACCTCGGCTTTCTGGGGCTCGAGTACGACCCCGCGTACGGCGGCGGGGGCGCGGACCACCTGTTCGCGGTCGTGCTCGCCGAGGAGATCGGGCGCTGCGACGCCGCCGGTGTGGGCATGGCGATCGCCGTGCAGACCGACATGGCGACCCCGTCCCTGCACCGGTTCGGCACCGAGGAGCTGAAGCAGCGCTACCTCGTCCCGGCGATCCGGGGCGAGATGGTCAGCGCGATCGCGGTGACCGAGCCCGACGCCGGCTCCGACGTCGCCGGTCTGAAGACCCGCGCGGTCCGCAGCCGAAATGATCATGGGGCGGACCAGTGGGTGATCCACGGGTCGAAGCTCTACATCACCAACGGCGTGGAGGCCGACTGGCTCTGCCTGCTCGCCCGCACCTCCGACGGGGGCGGCGCCCGCGGCATCAGCCAGATCGTCGTCCCGACGACCACCCCCGGCGTGAGTGTGTCCCGCAAGCTCGACAAGCTGGGCAACCGCTGCTCGGACACCGCGGAGCTGGCGTTCGACGGGGCCCGCGTCCCGGTCGACCACACCATCGGCGAGGTCGGGCGCGGCTTCCAGCAGCAGATGTCGCAGTTCCAGAACGAGCGGATGGTCGCCTGCTACGGACGGGTCGGCGCCTGCGAGCGGGCGCTGGACCGCACCGCCGCCTACCTGCGTCAGCGCGAGGCGTTCGGCGGGCCGCTGATCAAGAACCAGTACCTGACCTACCAGCTCGCGGAGCTCTACGCCCGTGTCGACATGTGCCGGCACTACAACTACGCGTGCGCCGAGGCGTACATGCGCGGCGAGGACACCTCGCGCTTCGCGACGATCGCCAAGCTCGCGATCGGCCGGCTCTGCGAGGACGTCGCCCGCACCTGCCTGCAGTACCACGGGGGCCTGGGCTACATGGAGGAGACGTGGACCGCGCGCTTCCTGCGCGACATGCGCATCACGTCGATCGGCGGCGGCGCCGACGAGGTCATGCTCCAGGTCATCGCGAAGATGCACGGCATGTGAGACCCCTCCGTGAGTGAAATTCCCGGCTATAGCCGCGAACATCGCTCACATGGGGATCGAGGTCGTGCCGCTCCGCGTCGAGCAGGCGGTGACGCTGCTGACGGAGCCGGAGGAGTTCGCCGGGCGCTTCGGGCTCACGCTGGTCGACGGCTTCCTCGCCTTCCCCGAAGCGCTCGAACCGACCGTCGAGGCGCTCGAGTGCGGGATCGCCCCCGCGTGGTTCGCGCACCTGATCGTCGAGGGCACGCAGGTCGTGGGCCTCGGCGGCTACACGGGGCCGCCGGTGGACGGCGTCATCGAGATCGGCTACTCCGTCGCGCCCTCGTGCCAGGGACGGGGGATCGCGACCGCGGCCGTCGGCCAGTGGCTCGACCGCGCCGCACGGGCCGGAGTGCGGCGCGTCGTCGCCCACACCCTGCCCGCGGACAACGCCTCGAGCGCGGTGCTGCGCCGCAACGGCTTCGTCCGCGACGGGATCACCGTCGACCCGGACGAGGGCACCGTGTGGCGCTGGGCCCGGCACCCGGGCTGATCCCCACTACGGTGGCCGACCGTGACCCCGCCCACCCCCGTCCAGCGCTCCTTCCAGTTGTGGATCGCCGCGGTCGTCGTCGGCGTCGTCGGCAGCGCCCTCTCGCTCGCGACCACCACGGCGGCTCCGAGCCCCCTCGCCGCGACCGGCGGCTTCGTCGGCGTCGTCATCGGTCTGCTCTTCCTCGGCGTCGTGGTCTACCTCGCCCTGCGACTGCGGGCGGGCGACCACTGGGCCCGCCTGGTCCTGACGATCCTGGGCGGCATCTCCGCGGTCTTCACCGTGCTCGGCGTGCTGCTCACCGCGGGCCTCGGGGTGAGCATCGGCGCCGTGTCGACGATCGTGAGCCTCCTCCAGGCCGCGCTGATCGTCGCGGCGATCCTGTTCTCCTTCCAGGCCCCCGCGAACGCCTACTTCGGCTGACGTCCTGGCAGCGCATGAGTAATCGGGGCCCGTCCGCGACGGAGAAGTGAGTACTCGCTCTTCTGTTCGGGCAGGGACGACAGAACTACGTTTCCGCCCGTGAGCGCACCCAACCCGCCCTACGGCCAGCAACCCGACCCGGGAGGGCGGGGATACGGGCCGCCGCCCCAGTACGGCGCGCCCCAGTACGGCCAGCCGCCGCAGAACGGGCAGCAGGGCTACGGGCCACCGTCCGGCCAGTTCGGCCAGCAGCAGTACGGCCAGCAGCCGTACGGCCAGCAGCCGTACGGCCAGCAGCCGTACGGCCAGCAGCCATACGGCCAGCAGCCATACGGCCAGCAGCCATACGGCCAGCAGCCGTACGGGCAGCAGCCCGGCCGGCCCGGTCAGCCGGGCGATGGGAAGAACCCGCTGATCCCACCGGGCTTCGGCGGGGTGCCCCTGCCGTCGGTGATCCCCCAGAGCGCCCAGCGCGCGTTCTTCCTGTGGATCGGGGTCATCGCGGTGAACGTCCTCGGCACGATCGTGCAGACGATCGGCGTCGGCGACATCTTCTCCGGGATCGGGATCTTCTTCGCGCTCCTCGGTGGGGCGATCGGCGTGTTCCTCGCCCTGCACTTCCGCGGCAGGGTCCAGTGGGCGCGCATCGTGCTCACCGTGCTCACCGGCTTCGCGATGCTCTCGAGCCTGTTCGCCGTCCTCGGGTCGTTCGTCCTCATGGCCCTCGACCCGGCGTTCGGCGTCATCTCGCTCGCGACCAACGCGGTGGTCCTCGCCGGCGGCGCGCTCGCGCTCGTCAACGCCTGGAACCCCTCGACCAACGCGTGGTTCGCGAACCCGGCGGTCTGAACACCGTCGCCCGGTGTAGAACGGCGGAGTGGCAGACGAGGACCGGCCCTGGGGATTCCGCACGCGCGCGGTGCACGCGGGCGCCGTGCCCGACGCCGCGACCGGCGCCCGCGCCGTACCCATCTACCAGTCCACGAGCTTCGTCTTCGACGACACCGCCGACGCCGCGAACCTGTTCGCGCTGCAGAAGTACGGCAACATCTACAGCCGCATCGCGAACCCGACGGTCGCCGTGCTCGAGGAGCGCCTGGCGAGCCTGGAGGGCGCGCTCGGCGCGGTGGCCACCAGCTCGGGGCAGGCCGCGGAGTTCCTGACGTTCGCGACCCTCGCGGGCGCCGGCGACCACATCGTCGCCGCGGCCGCGCTCTACGGCGGCACGGTCACCCAGCTCGACGTGACGCTGCGCCGCTTCGGCGTCGACACGACGTTCGTGCCCGGCGACGACCCGGACGCGTTCCGCGCGGCGATCACCGACCGCACCCGCTGCGTGTTCGCCGAGATCGTCGCGAACCCGTCGGGCGAGGTCACCGACGTCGCCGCCCTGGCCGAGGTCGCCCACGAGCGCGGCCTGCCGCTGATCATCGACGCCACCATGGCCACGCCGTACCTGTGCCGGCCCATGGAGCACGGGGCCGACATCGTCATCCACTCGGCGACCAAGTTCCTCGGCGGCCACGGCACCACCCTCGGCGGGGTGATCCTCGAGTCGGGGCGCTTCGACTGGGGCAACGGCCACTTCCCGCAGATGACCGAGCCGATCCCGTCCTACGGCGGGCTGACGTGGTGGGGCAACTTCCAGGAGTACGGCTTCCTGACCAAGATTCGCTCCGAGCAGCTGCGCGACGTCGGCGCCACCCTGAGCGCGCACTCGGCGTTCCTGCTGCTCCAGGGCATCGAGACGCTGCCCCAGCGCATGGACTGCCACGTCGCCAACGCGCAGCGGGTCGCGGAGTGGCTGGAGGCCGACGAGCGGGTGGCGTGGGTCAGCTACGCCGGTCTGCCGGGCCACCCCCACCACGCGCGGGCGAAGCGCTACCTCCCGCAGGGCCCGGGCGCGGTGTTCAGCTTCGGGGTCCGCGGCGACGACGAGGACGCCGCGCGGGCCGCGGGACGGCGGTTCATCGAGTCGGTGGAGCTCTGCAGCCACCTCGCCAACATCGGCGACGCCCGCACGCTCGTGCTGCACCCCGCGTCGACCACCCACCAGCAGCTGACGGCCGACCAGCTGCGCGAGGGTGGCGTCCGGCCGGACCTCATCCGCATCAGCGTCGGGATCGAGGACGCCGACGACATCCTCTGGGACCTGGACCAGGCCCTCACGGCGGCGACGAAGGTGGCCACGACATGACCTGGACCCCGCCCACCGCCCAGGAGCGCCAGGCGATCCTGCGCCGGACCCGCAGCGTCGCGATGGTCGGCGCCTCGCCGAACCCGGCGCGCGCCTCGAACTTCGTCGCGACCTACCTGCTCGGGTCCACCGGCTTCGACGTCTACTTCGTCAACCCGAACGCGAGCGAGATCCTGGGCCGGCCGGTGTACCCGTCGCTCGACGCGCTGCCGGTGACGCCCGACCTCGTCGACGTCTTCCGCCGGCCCGAGGACCTGCCCGACGTCCTCGAAGCGACCATCGCGGCGACTCGTCCCGTCGCTTCGCCCGCCCGGGAAGGGGCGCCGACCTTCTGGACACAGTTCGGGCTCTACGACGAGGCGCTGGCCGAGCGCGGCGTCGAGGCCGGGCTGACCGTCGTCATGGACCGCTGCCTCAAGGTCGAGCACGCCCGCTTCCACGGCGGGCTGCACCTCGCGGGCTTCGACACCGGGGTGATCAGCGCCCGCAAGCGCTGATCAGCGTCGGGCGTGCGCCGAGCCGCCCGTGAACGACCAGGCGGCGACGACCACGGCCCCGACGGTGAGGACCATGGCCCCGGGGACGTGGACGGAGATCGGGCCGTTGCTGCCGAGGTAGGCCTGCGCGAAGGTCAGCGCGAACACCACCACGGCGAGCACCGCGGGCCACAGCGCCGCCCCGGCGCGCCACACCAGCACCGCGGCGATCATGGTGAGCCCGGACAGGACGTGCAGCACGATGGCGCCGGTGGCGTGGGTGTCCGCGGACTGGGACCCCTCCACCAGCGGCCCGGCGGTGACGAATTGCCACAGCAGCGCCAGGACCGTGAGCGACGCGACGAGGCGCAGCGCGGTGAGCAGGGCGGGCGTCGTGGCTCGGCCGGTCGCGGTGTGGGACATCGGTCCTCCGTGGTGATGGGGGTGCGCCTACTCGACCACGTGGGGCGCCCGCGCGCTCACCACGCGGCGAGACGCTCCGTGACACCGTCCAGCCGGGTGAGGCACTGACCCAGCGCGCCGAGCTCGCCGCGTCCCTCCCGCAGGACCTGCAGCGCGATCTCGGGCGGCAGACCCGGGAACGGGCTGAAGCGGGTGCCGATCGCGGCGCCGAGGCCGTCGAGGGCGACGAGGAGCGGCCGGCGCGCAGCCTCCGCGGTCTGGCCCGCCCGGACGGTCGGGGCCGACGCCCCGACGAGGTCGGCCACCCCGGCCGCCTCGGCGAGCGCCGCGATCTCGCGGGCGATCTCGCGCGCCGCGGCGTCGTCGGGAGGCGGTGACGCCGGGGCCGCGTGACGGCCACCGTCGGCGGGAACGCTGTCCGGGCGCCGGACCCTGGCGGTGGCCTCGGCCGGCGCGGGCGGGACGGGGAAGCCCGACGGCGTCAGCGGCGGGGTGGGCGCCGCGGGCGGCTGGGCGGATCGGTGCGGGCGGTGCGACGGGAGCCGGACGTGCATCGTCGCGCTCACCGATCCCGGGACGGTGGCGAGCGCTCCCAGCGCGACGACGGCCTTGGGGTCGTCGCGCATGCCGGGGACGTGCCCGAGCAGGTCGGCGAGCAGCGCGCTGATCCGCGGGGTCCGGCTCGTGCTGCCGGTGAGGTAGACGTCGACGAGCGCGTCCGGCGTGGTCCCGGCGCGGGCGATCGTGTCCGTCAGCTCCTCGACGCTGCGGGCGAGCAGGGGCTCGACGGCGCGCTCGTACTCGCGGCGCGTCACGCGGACCTCGTCGTCGTAGCCCGGCACCCACAGGTTGACCGCGGGCAGGCGCGAGAGCGCCTCCTTGGCCTGCGTGACGTCGCGGCGCAGCAGCGTGCGGTGCCGCTCGGCGACCCGGCCGGTGGCCTCCCACAGTTCGTTCCAGGCGGCGGGGTCGAGCGCCTCCGCGTGCTCGGCGAGGATCTCCATGAACGTCGCGTCGAGGTCCTCGCCGCCCAGCGCGACGTCCCCGCCCGGCGAGCCGGCCAGCTCGAAGCCGTCGCGGCGACGGCGCAGGACGGCGGTGTCGAAGGTGCCGCCGCCGAAGTCGTAGACGCCGATCATCCCGCCGTCGGGCACCGGGTCGCCGCTGCGGACGTAGTGGTGCGCGGCGGCCACGGGCTCCGCGACGAGGTCGGGCTCGCCGAGCCCCGCGCGCTCCGCGGCCTCGGTGAGTCGGCGCAGCTCCGGGCCGCCCGCCTGCCAGCGCGCCGGGTGGGTGAGCAGCACGCGCCCGGGCCGCCGGCCGGAGAACCGACGCGTCGCCTCGCCCGCGACCCGCGCCAGAACGGCCGCGACGAGGTCGACGGTGGCGATCGTGCGCCCGCCGAGCAGCACCTGCTCGGAGGCGACCAGCGCCCGCTTGGGCACGCGCTCGGTGCGCTCCGGGGCCATCACCGCCTCGTTGACCGCGTCGCGGCCGACCAGGATCGTGCCGTCCTCGTCGACGCACACCAGCGACGGGACGTACTTCGAGCCGTCGATCTCGAGGACCTCGGTGCGCCCGCCGCCGAGCGTCGCGGTGGTGGTGAACGATGTCCCGAAGTCGATCGCGAGGTCCCAGCCGTTCACCCCCAGCCGCCGTCCCGGCCGCCGTCGTCGTGCGGCACGGGGTCGTGGGCACCCGGGTCGTCCCCGGGATCGCCGGTGTCGTGCGCGTCGTGCGCGTCCACCGCGTCGGCGGCCGGGTCGGCGGTGGGGTCGTCGGCGGCGTCCTCGGGCGACCCGGTCGCGGCGTCGACCTCCCCGTCCCCGTCCTCGGGGACGTCGCCCACCACGACGGCGAGCATGTGCTCCCAGACGGCGTCGGGCAGCTCGGCGTCGTCGACCGCGAGCGACGCGGTCAGCAGGCTGTGATCGTCGGACGAGAGCACGGTGTCCGGGTCGGTGTCGGGGTAGCGCGACATGTCCAGCCACGCGCCCTGACCCCCGGCCCCTTGAGGCGCGGTCACGACGACTCCTCTCGGTCGGCGGGCAGCCGCGTCGCGAGCTGCTCGGCGGTCTCCCTCAGTTCGTTGCGGCGACGCAGGCGGGCCTCGACCTCGGCCTTACGGCGGGCCACGGCGCTCTTCTCGCTCGCCAGGTTCTTCTCGTGCTCGGCGAGGCTCACGGTGAGCCGTTCCTTCTCCGCGGTCAGCGCCTCGGTGATCTGGCGGCCGAGCACCTCGCGGGCTCCGGCCACCGCCTGCGAGACCACCGGCGGGATCTCGTTGTTCAGCCGGGTGGCGACCTCGCCGAGGTAGCGGCGGGCGTCCTCGCGGCTGCGGGCGCCGCGCTCCTTGCTCCAGCGTCGCCAGCTGAAGAAGCCGACGGCGCCGACCCCGGCCAGGATGCCGATCGGCGGCGCGACCACGAGGGCCACGAGATGCCCGAGGCCCATGCCGAGCCCGGCCGCCATGATCCCCTGCTCGGCGAAGCTCGTGCTGCCGGCGCCGCGCGCGGCCTCGGGCAGCTGGGCGAGGCGCTCGGGGGCGTCCGGCACCACCCCGGCGAGGTCGAGCTCGACGCCCTCGAGGTCGGCGAGCAGGGCCTGGCCGAGCGCGGTGAGCTCGCGGCGCAGCAGCGTGTCGAGCTCGATCCACAGCGCCTGCGCGCGCGGCGGCAGGTCGGTGCCGACCTCGTCGAAGATCTTGTTGTTGCCGACGGCGATGCGGTCGCCGACCTCCTTGCGCAGGTCCTCGAGGCGCCGGTTGAGCTCGGTGCGCATCCGCTGCTCGAGGCGGGCCGAGCGCTCCGCGAGCGTCTGGCGCCACGTCGCGTGCTGCCCCTGCAGCGACGTGAGCGCCGCCTTCTCGCGCTTGACCAGCTCGGCGAACTCCGGGCTCGGCGAGAGCGACAGCGCCCGCCGGACCTGCAGGGCGGAGAGGCGCTTCACCGTGGCCGTGGCCTGGTGCAGCAGGTTCGCGAGCCGCAGGCCGTCGGCACCCTCGGCGAGGCCGGCGAGGTGCGCCGAGAGCGGGGCGATCCCGCTCGCCGCACGCTCCTGCGCCGCCTCCTCGAGCTCGCCGTCGGCCTCGGCGGCGAGGGCGTCGGCGACGGCGCGGCTCGAGACCCCGAACCACGGGGCGTCGGCGTAGCGGGGCGCGTGGTGGGCGATGAGCTCGATGTCCCGGGCGCGCACCGCCTCCCATGACGGGAACTGGTCGATCTTGGTGATGGCGAAGACGACGGTCGCGATGCGCTCGGTGGCGCGCTCGAGGAAGGCGAGCTCGGAGGCGGTGATCTCGCTCGAGCCGTCCAGGACGAACACCAGCGCGTCGGCGCGGTTCAGCGTCGCGAGGGTCAGCGCGGCGTGGCCGGCGACGAGGCCGCCGACCCCGGGGGTGTCGACGAGCTCGAGGCCGCCCTCGAGCAGCGGGGCGGGCACGCGGACCTGGACCTGGCTGACGTCCTCGTGCTCCGGGGCGCGGGCGCCGGGGTCGAGCGCGGCGTACTCGGCGATCGCGTCGAGCCCCACCTCGCGCCCCTCGGGGCCGCCGCCGAGCACGACGGTCGCGCCGTCCGGGCCGTGGCTCACGACGATGTGCACGCAGGTGGCGACGTCGGCGTCGACGGGCAGCAGGCCCGGACGCCCGATCAGCGCGTTGATGAGCGAGCTCTTGCCGCGCTTCTTCTCCCCGACGACGACCACCGCGGCGTTCCCGGCCTGCACGCGGGCGACGTCGGCGTCGAGCGCCTCGGCGGCGCCGGCCTCGTCGTCCTCGACCGCGGTCGCGCGGACGTCGGCCACCAGCGCGAGGACCTCGTCGGTGCGCGGGTGGCGGCCCCGCGTCGTCGTCGCGGGAGTTCGGATGGTCATCGGGGGTCTCCGGAACTGGTCCCGTCGAGGGTCACCGTCGTGGCTGTCGTGGCCGTGCGGCTCAGAAGCCTGCGGGGTCGTGGGCGGTGGTGTCGGCGGTGCCGTCGCGATCGGTGTCGACCGCCGCGGTGTCGAAGTCGCCGTCGCCGTCGGTGTCCACGACCATCGTGTCGTAGTAGCCGTCGCCGTCGGTGTCCACGACGCCGGTCTCGAACGTCCCGTTGTGGTCGGTGTCGGTGACCGTGGTGTCGAGGACGCCGTCCCCGTCGGTGTCGCTCGAGACCGCGTCGACGTTGCCGGCCGCGTCGGTCTCGTAGGTGCCGATCATGGTGCCGGAGGCGTCGTACACGCCGCCGTCGGCGCTGAAGTACATGTCGCCCGAGGCCCCGGTCGTCCCGCTCATCGTGTCCGCCCTCGCCCTGTGGCCCACCGCCGTGGCGGACCGCTCGTGCCTGTGACGGTGCGGGCCCACCCGGATGTTCCGGCGGCGGCCGACTTTCTCCGGGTTTCCTACGCGAGCGCGGCCCGGGCCGCGGCGGCGAGCGTGCCCACGGTGGCCGTGCGCTCGCCCGGCGTCTTGGCCAGCGCGCCCGCGATGACCGCGTCGAACCCGGACGGGACGCCGGGGCGCTGCTCCGACGGCCGCGGGATCGGGCTCTCCAGGTGCCCGCGCATCCGCTCGGGCAGGCTCCGGCCGGGGTAGGGCCGCGCGCCGGTGAGGCAGGTGAAGAGCACGCAGCCGAGGGCGTAGACGTCCTCGCGATGGTCGGTGGCGCCGCCGCGGAAGCGCTCGGGCGCCGTGTGGTCGAGCGAGAGCCCGTTGCGCGACACGAGCCCGAAGTCGCCGACGCGGACCTCGGCCGCGGAGGCGTCGGTGAACAGCACGTTCGACGGCTTGACGTTGCGGTGCGCGAGCCCGCGCGCGTGGGCGGCGGCCAGGGCGGCCGCGACCTGCTCGACGACGGCCACCGCCCGCTCCGGGGTGAGGACCTCCTCGCGGGCCAGCACCGCGCCCAGGTCGGGGCCGGCGAGCAGGGGCGTCGCGACGAAGAGGCGTCCGCCCGCCTCGCCGTGGTCGAGCACCGGCAGGACGTGGGGCTCGCGCAGCGTGCGGACGGTGCCGCAGGCCCGGTCGAAGCGGGCGCGGAACTCCCGCTCGGCGGTGTCGGGCGCGAGGAGCTTGAGGGCGACGACGCGGTCGCGGGCGGTGTCGTGCGCGCGCACCACCTCGCCGGAGCGGCCCCGGTGGACGACGTCGGAGAGCACGTAGGGCCCGAGGGCGGACCGCGGAGGGCCGGGACGGGGCGGCACGCCCACGACGACCTCCTCCCGGGACCCGGCGATCACCGGCTCTCCGATCGAGCCTGCCAGGTCGGGCCCTGCGATGTCCCGGCGAACAGGATGTGCTCGCACATCTCGCGGGCGGTGCGGACGTGGCGCTGCAGCACCCGCGACGGGCGGGCCTCGAGCGCGCGCCAGGCCGGGATCTGGGCGGTGGCCGCGGCGACCACGGCCTGGCGGTCGGCGCCGGGGTCGAGCCCGAGGCGCTGGGCGTCGTCGCTGCCGGTGGCGAGGTCGCGCAGGCGGGCGACGTGCTCGTCGGCGAGGCGCATGCGCCCGGCCTCGAGGTCGACGAGCGCCGCGGCCAGGTCCACCTGGCGCAGGGCGGGCTCGAGGCGCAGCCGGTCGAGCTCGGACTGGAGGGAGAGCAGGCTGCGGCGGTCGACCTCGTCGGTGGCGTCCCACCCGAGGTGCTCGAGGGCCGCGATGCCCGCGCTGGCGCGCAGCCGGTCGGCGCCCGCGACGAACACGGTGTCGATGCGCTCGAGCACGGTCTCGATCCCCGAGCGCCGCACGAAGCCCTCGAGCAGCGCCGGTGTCGCGCGCCGGCCCTCGTCGAGCAGCTCGAGGCCGACCCGGATGCCGTGCAGGCCGAGCAGCTCGAGGAGCCGCTCGCGGTCCCCGACGTCCACGGGGGCGTCGTCCCAGCCGCGGAAGCGCTGCACCGTGCGCAGCGCGCGGGTCGTCCGCCCCCGGTCGCCGTCGGCGAGGGCCCGCAGGAGGCGGGCGTCGGCCTCGCCGAAGTCCGGCCCGCGGGCGGTCTCGGCCAGCAGCCCGGCCACGGGGACGACGTCGGACAGCACGGCACGGAGCTCGCGGGCGTAGCGCTGCGCCACCCGATGGGCGGTCGGCCAGGGGTCGTCCTCGCCGGACAGGGTGTCGATGCGGCTGAGGACGCCGATCATGTTCGCCGCGCCGAGGCGCAGGCCGCCGGTCCAGCCGCGCACCGCGTCGATCGCCTCGACGTCGCGCTCGCCGGGGTGGGGCATGAGGTAGACGACGGCGTCGGCGTCGCCGAGGGCGCCGAGGGAGTCCGGGTCGAGCCGGCTCAGCGAGTCCGTGCCGGGGGTGTCGACGATCGTGTGGCGGCTCAGGGCGTCGTTGGGCGTCTCGACGGTGAGGTGGGCGATCCCGGCGACGTCGGAGCCCGCACCGGCGACCGTCGCGCCCACGCCGCCCCCGGGCGCCAGCGGCAGCAGCCGGTCGGTGCCGTCGCGGCCGTGCACGCGCAGGCGCGCCTGGTGGGAGTGCCGGAACCACGTGACGAGCCGCGTCGTCTCGGTGGCGCCGGTGGCCGCGAGCCGCTCCTGGAGCAGCGCGTTGACCAGCGTCGACTTCCCCGCGTTCATCCGGCCGCCGACGGCCACGCGGATGCTCGGCTCTCCGAGGCGTGCCGCGAGCCCGTCGAGACGGTCGCGCAGCTCCGGGGTGCGCAGCTGGTCGCGGGTGCGGGTGCAGACCGCGATGAGGCGGGAGGTGACCGGGCCGACCGGCCCTGACTCGGTCATGCAGTACTCGTCATGCAGGACCCGTCATGCGGTCCGGGCGGCGGGACGGTCGGTGAGCAGCTCGACGAGGGCCTGGCGCCCGCGGGACAGCTGGGACTTGACGGTGTCGATCGGGATCTCGCGCAGCTCGGCGATCTCGGCGTAGGTGAGGTCGCACAGCTCGCGCAGCACCACGACGGCACGGTACTGCGGCGGCAGCTGGGCCAGGGCGCGGTCGACGTCCATCCGGGCGACGACGGCGCCGTCGGCGCCCCGGTGCGGCGTGGGCTCGGGCATCGAGTCGGCCTCGGTCGGCTCGGGGGTGCGCTTGCGCCGGCGGACCTCGTCGATCGCGGCGTTCGTGGCCACCCGGTAGAGCCAGGTGCCGACGGCGGAGCGGCCGTCGAACTCGCCGAGGCGCTTCCAGGCCAGGAGCATCGTCTCCTGGAGCGCCTCCTGGGCGTCCTGGTCGTGACAGGTGACGCGCCGGCAGACCGCGTAGAGCCGGGGCCGGTGACGGGTCATGAGCTCGGCGAACGCGGCCTGGTCGCCGCCCGCGGCGAGCACCACCAGCTCGGTGTCCGCCCGCCCGTTCGACACGCTCACCGACCACTCCCGCTCTGGTCACCATCGGTGACCGCGTCGCCGTTCCCTCGCCGCCAGACGTTACTTTCCGTCGACGATGACTGCTATCTTGCTCACTCGAACAGTCTAATCTCGGTTTCGTTGCGTGACCAGAAGGGTCGGGAACACCGGCGTGGGCCCGCGCGCTGACAATGGGGACAGGGCCGTCTCGTGCCCGTTCCCCACCGCCCGCAGGAGGAGTCCCGCCGTGCCCGCCGCGACCGACAGGCAGACCGACGTCGGCGGCGACCTCGCCGCGCGCGTCGCCGCCCTCGGCACCGCGGACGCCCACCGGCTGCGGCGCCGCCTCCAGGGCGCCGGCCGGATCGACGACGCCGAGCGCCGCGAGAACACGCTGGCCGCCATCGGCCGCGACGTCGCCGCCGCCGAGGCGCGCCTCGAACGCCGCCGGGCGTCGGTCCCCGCCGTCTCCTATCCCGACGAGCTGCCGATCAGCGGGCGCGTCGACGACATCCGCGCGGCCCTCGAGACCCACCAGGTGGTCGTCGTGGCCGGCGAGACCGGGTCCGGCAAGACCACGCAGCTGCCGAAGATGGCGCTCGAGCTGGGCCGGGGCGTGCTCGGCACGATCGGCCACACCCAGCCCCGGCGGATCGCGGCGCGCACGGTGGCCGAACGCGTCGCCGAGGAGCTCGGCACCACCGGCACCGACACCGTCGGCTACCAGGTCCGCTTCACCAGCCGCGCGAGCGAGGACACGCTGGTCAAGCTCATGACCGACGGCATCCTGCTCGCCGAGATCCAGCAGGACCGGATGCTGCGCCGGTACGACACGCTGATCATCGACGAGGCCCACGAGCGCAGCCTCAACATCGACTTCCTGCTCGGCTACCTCGCCCAGCTGCTCCCGCGCCGCCCCGACCTCAAGGTCATCATCACCTCGGCGACGATCGACCCCGAGCGGTTCTCGCGCCACTTCGGCGACGCGCCGATCATCGAGGTCTCCGGGCGCACCTACCCCGTCGAGGTCCGCTACCGGCCGTTGGTCGACCCGGACGATCCCGGGGGCGACCAGCGCGACCAGGTCGACGGCATCATCGACGCGGTCGACGAGCTGCGTCGGGAGGTCGGGCGGGAGGGAGACGGGCGTGGCGACGTGCTCGTCTTCCTCTCCGGCGAGCGGGAGATCCGCGACGCCGCCGACGCCATCCGCGAGCATGCCGAGGACCTCGACGTGCTCCCCCTCTACGCGCGCCTGTCGTCCGCCGAGCAGCACCGCGTCTTCGAGCCCTCGTCGGGCGGCCGACGACGGGTCGTGCTCGCGACGAACGTCGCCGAGACCTCGCTGACCGTCCCGGGCATCCGCTACGTCGTCGATCCCGGCCTCGCCCGCATCTCGCGGTACTCCCGGCGGACCAAGGTGCAGCGGCTGCCGATCGAGCCGATCTCGCAGGCGTCGGCCACCCAGCGGGCCGGGCGCTGCGGGCGCGTCGCCGACGGCATCTGCATCCGGCTCTACGCCGAGGACGACTTCGACGCGCGCCCGGAGTTCACCGACCCGGAGATCCAGCGCACGAACCTCGCCTCGGTGATCCTGCAGATGGCCGGCGCGAAGCTCGGGCCCGTCGAGGAGTTCCCGTTCGTCGACCCGCCCGAGAAGCTCGCGGTGCGCGACGGCGTGCGGCTGCTGACCGAGCTGGGGGCGCTCGTCGACGGCGACGCCACCCGGCTCTCCGAGACGGGGCGCCGGCTCGCGCGCCTGCCCGTCGACCCCCGCATCGGCCGCATGGTCCTCGAGGCCGACCGCCTGGGCTGCCTTCACGAGGTCACCGTCATCGCCGCCGGCCTCTCTGCGCAGGACCCCCGCGAGCGCCCGACGGAGAAGGCCGACGAGGCCGACGCCGCCCACGCCCGCTTCACCGATCCCCGCTCGGACTTCCTGTCCTGGGTGCACCTGTGGGAGCACGTGCGGTCGGGGCGCCGGGAGCTCTCGTCCAACCAGTTCCGCAAGCGCTGCGGGGCCGAGTTCCTCAACTTCCTGCGCATCCGCGAGTGGCAGGACCTCGCGGCGCAGATCCGCCAGCTCGGCGACGAGCTGGGGCTCACCCGCAACGAGCCGGGCGCCGAGCTGACCAAGGACGTCGCGGACCGCGTCCACCAGGCCCTGCTCAGCGGCCTGCTCTCGCAGATCGGCCTGGCGCAGGAGCCAGCCCCCAAGAAGTCAGCAGAGCCGAAGCAGGGTGCGCCGAAGCCCAAGCGCCGTCCGATCACCGAGTACGAGGGCTCGCGCGGTGCCCGCTTCGTGATCTGGCCGGGCTCCACGCTGGCGAAGCGCCCGCCGACGATGGTCATGGCCGCCGAGCTGGTGGAGACGTCCCGGCTGTGGGCGCGCACGGTGGCGGGCGTGGACCCGGCGTGGGTCGAGGCCGCGGCGGGCGACCTCGTCACCCGCACCTACTCCGAGCCGCGCTGGTCGAAGCGACGCGGCAGCGCCGTGGCCACCGAGCGCGTCACGCTGTTCGGCGTCCCGCTCGCCATGGACCGCACCGTCGACTACGGGCGCATCGACCCCGAGGTGGCCCGCGAGCTCCTCCTGCGCCACGCGTTGGTCGAGGGCGACTGGAACACCCGGCACGCGTTCGTCACCCGCAACCGCGAGCGCCTCGAGCAGGTCGCCGAGATGGAGCGTCGCGCCCGCCGCGAGCTGGTGGTCGACGACGACGAGATCTACGCCTTCTACGACGCGCGCGTGCCCGCCGACGTCGTCTCGGTGCGGCACTTCGACCGCTGGTGGCAGAAGGCCTCGCGGCGCGACCCGCACCTGCTCGACCTCGACCCGCGCGCGCTGCTGGCCGGCGAGGCCCCCAGCACCGAGCAGTACCCCGACAGCTGGAACGCGGGCGGGCTGACCCTGCCGCTGTCCTACGCGTTCGAGCCCGGCGCCGAGACCGACGGGGTCACGGTGAGCGTGCCGCTCGCGGTGCTCGGGCAGGTCCGCGCCGAGGACCTCGCGTGGCAGGTCCCGGGGCTGCGCGACGAGATGCTCACCTCGCTGGTCCGCTCGCTGCCGAAGAACCTGCGCCGCTCGCTGGTGCCCGCGCCGGACACCGCCCGCGCGCTCGCGGCCCGGCTGGCCCACGACGGCCGGCCCGCCGCCGACGAGCCCCTGCTGCCCGCCCTGTCCGACGCGGTCCGACGGCTCTCGGGTCTCACCATCCCCACCGACGCGTGGAACGTCGCGGGCCTCCCGTCGCACCTGCGGCTGACGTTCCGGGTGGTCGGCGACGACGGCGCGACGGTGGACGAGGGCCCCGACCTCGGCGCCCTGCGCCGCCGGCACGCCGCCCAGACACGCGCCGCCGTCGCCGCGGTGGCTGACGGGGTCGAGCGGCGCGGGGTCACGTCGTTCGGCGAGATCGGGACCTTGCCCCGCACCCGCGAGCAGCAGCGCCCCGGCGGCACGGTGACCGCGCACCTCGCCCTCGTCGACCGCGGGGACGCGGTGGACGTGCGGGTGTTCGACTCGCCGCTGGAGGCGCGCGACGCGATGCGCGCCGGCACCCGGCGGCTGCTGCGGCTCGCGCTGTCCTCACCGGCGAAGTCGCTGGTGCGCTCGCTCGACAACACGGCCGTGCTGCGACTGCGGGGCGCGATGGCCACCGGCGGCTACCGGGACGTCGCGGCCCTGGCCGAGGACTGCGTGGACGCGGCGGTCGACGCCCTCGTCGCCACCGGCGGCGGGCCGGCGTGGGACCCCGAGGCGTTCGAGGCCCTGCGCGCCCACGTCGCCGCCCGGCTGCCGGCCGCGGCCGCCGAGGTGCTCTCGCGGGCGGAGTCCGTGCTCGGCGAGGCCGGACCGGTGGAGCTGGCCATCGACCAGCTCGGTGCCCGGTCGGTCGGGCACGCCCTCGACGACGTGCGCGAGCAGCTGCGGACCCTGGTGGGCGACCGTTTCGTCGCGCGCACGCCGGTGGCGCGCCTGCCCGACGTCGTGCGCTACCTGCGGGCCGCGCGCCGGCGCCTCGAGAAGCTCCCGACCGCGCCGCGGCGCGACGCCGAGGCCACCGAGGAGATCCACCGCGCCGAGGCGGCCTACCGCGCGCAGCGGACCCGGGCCGCTGCCGAACCGCGCACCTTCGACCGCGACGCCTACGACGCGGTCGGCTGGATGCTCCAGGAGCTGCGGGTGAGCCTGTTCGCCCAGGACGTCGGCACCGCCGGCCCCGTGTCCGAGCAGCGCATCACGAAGGCCCTCGCGAAACTCATGTGAGAACTTTCCGCCCCGATAGGGGCGGAAAGTTCTCACATGGGGGGTCGGTCGCCCTGGCCGAGGGCCCAGGCGATGAGGGCCACGGGCACGACGACGATCACGAGCGTCGCGACGCCCGCGAGCACCCAGGGGCCGGGCACGAGCAGCAGGGCGACGCCGATCACCGCGAGCGCCGCGGCCACCAGCCACGGCACCCGGCCGCCGCGGCGCGAGGGCCGCGCGCCCAGGCGCCGGGCGAAGTCGGGATCGGCGGCCGACTCGTGCGCGGCGAGCTGCGCCAGGGCCTCCCGCTCGCGGTCGGTGAGCGGGCCGGGACGGGGCTCGGGCGGGCGTTCCATGGCGGGACCTCGGTGCGGGACGACGTCGGTGTCGAACGCCACTGAGCATGCCCCGGATCCCCCCGCAGCGCACCCACCCGGCGGGAGGGAGGATGCGCGACCGTGGTGAGCGATGCCGAGGAGGCGCTGGTCCAGGAGCAGCTGGAGCAGCTGCACGATCACCACTCCGAGGCGCACGAGGACGACATCGTCTCGATCGCCCTCCCCGCCGCCGACGGCGAGGAGGACATCTTCGGGCTGGCCAGCACGGCGGTCGACGGCACGCAATGGACCGTCGGCGACTGCGAGCACCGGTTCGCGCTGCAGTCGATCTCGAAGGTCGTGACCTACGCGCTCGCGCTCGAGGACAACGGCCGCGAGGCGACCCTGCGCCACGTCGGCGTCGAGCCGTCGGGCGACCCGTTCAACTCCATCACCTTCGACGACGAGCACCAGCGCCCGCACAACCCGATGATCAACGCGGGCGCGCTGGTCGCGGCCTACCTCGTCGCGGGCGACTCGCCCGAGGAGAAGGTCGCGCGGATCCTGGATCGGCTGCGCGTGTTCACCGGCGTCCCGGACCTCGTGGTGGACGTCGACCTGCTCGCCGACCAGCTCGCGTCCGCCGACCGCAACCTCGCGATCAGCTACCTCATGCGCTCGCTGGGAATGATCTCGGGCGGGATCGAGGACAACCTCGCGGTGTACCTGTCGATGTGCTCGGTCCGGGTCACCACCAGCGAGCTCTCGGCCCTCGGCGCGACGCTCGCGAACGGCGGGGTCAACCCGCTCACCGGCGAGCGCGCGCTCGACACCCGCCACGTCCGCGACGTCGTCAGCGTGATGATGACCTGCGGCATGTACGACGCCACCGGTGAGTGGGCCACCGACGTCGGCATCCCGGCGAAGAGCGGGGTGTCGGGCGGGATCGTCGCGGTGATGCCGGGACGCCTGGGCCTCGCGACGTACTCGCCCGGCCTCGACGAGCACGGCAATTCCGTGCGCGGCCAGGCGGTGTTCCGCGAGCTGTCCGAGCGCTACGGGCTGCACATGTTCTCGTCGCCCGACCAGACCCGCTTCGGGCGCCTGCGCCGCACCGGAGGGCCTCGCCTGACCCGGGTCTGACCCGCGTCCGACGCACGGCGGGCACAATGCCGCTCGTGGTCGCCGTAGGAGAACGGGAACTCGTCCGTCAGCAGCTCGACGAGCTCCACGAGAAGTACCGGCAGACCGGCGAGGACGAGGTGGTCAGCTACTACCCGCCCGAGGCGGAGGCCGACCGCCACCTGTTCGGGCTCGCCGGCACGAACATCGACGGGACGCAGTGGCAGGCGGGCGACTGCTCGGTGCCGTTCCCGCTGCACTCGGTGTCGAAGGTCTTCACCTACGGGCTCGCCCTCGAGGACAACGGCACGGAGGAGACCCTGCGCCGCGTCGGCGTCGAGCCCTCCGGGGATCCGTTCAACTCGATCACGTTCGACGAGGTCCACCACCGGCCCCACAACCCGATGATCAACGCGGGGGCGCTCGTCGCGGCGAGCCTCGTGAAGGGCAAGGACGTCGACGAGAAGGTCGACCGCATCCTGGAGCGGTACCGCGTCTACGCGGGGAACCCCGAGCTCGCCGTCGACCAGCGGATCCTGCGCCAGCAGCTGCGCAGCAACGACCGCAACCTGGGGCTCTGCTACATCATGCGCTCGCTCGGCATGATCGACGGCGACATCGAGGAGGTCGTGGAGACCTACCTGTCGGCCTGCTCCATCACCGTGACCGCCGCCGACCTGAGCGTCATGGGCGCCACGCTCGCCAAGGGCGGGATCAACCCGTTCACCGGCGAGCGCGCGGTCGACCGGGAGCACGTCCGGAGCATCGTCAGCGTGATGATGAGCTGCGGGATGTACGACGCGGCGGGCCAGTGGGCCAACGAGGTCGGCATCCCGGCCAAGAGCGGCGTCTCGGGCGACATCGTCTGCGTCCTGCCCCGCTACTTCGGGTTCGGCGTCTACTCGCCGGGCCTCGACGAGCACGGCAACTCGGTGCGCGGGGTGAACCTCTGCCGCGAGCTGTCGGCGACCTTCGGTCTCCACGTGTTCTCCGACCCGGCGGACTCGCGCTTCGGCCGGGTCGCGCAGCCCACGGAGATGAGCGCGCCTGCCGAGGGATGATGGGCACGTGGAGAGGGACGTGCGGGCGTCGGACGCGGAACGCGAGCTCACCGTCGAGCGGTTGCAGCGGGCCGTGGGCAACGGACGGTTGAGCGTCGAGGAGTTCGACGACCGTGCCGCCCGGGCCTACGCCGCGCGCACCCGCGGTGAGCTCGCGGACCTCACCCGCGACCTGCCGGGGAACCTGTGGTGAGCGGCTCCGCGACGGCGTCGATCGCCCGCTGCACGGCCGCGGTGTCCGCCTCGGCCTGACCCGGCCCGTCCGCCGGACCCGCTGTGGCCGGCGCGGGTGCCCCTGCCGCCGACGAGGGCGCGGGGCCGCCCGTCGTGTGCTCGAAGAGCCGCAGCAGCTCCACCGGCAGCGGCATGACCAGCGTCGAGTTCTTGTCCGACGCCACGTCCGTGACGGTCTGCAGCAGCCGCAGCTGCAGGGCACCCGGTGCGGCGCTCATGCGCTCGGCCGCCTGCGTGAGCTTCTCCGACGCCTCGAGCTCGCCCTCCGCGGAGATGACGCGGGCGCGCCAGTCCCGCTCGGCCTCGGCCTGCCGCGACATCGAGCGGCGCATGCCCTCGGGCTCGCGATGTCCTTGATCTCCACGCGGTCGGTGCTCACGCCCCAGTCCTCGGTGGGCGCGTCGATCACGGCCTTGAGCTCACCGTTGATGGCGTCGCGGTCCGCGAGCAGCGTGTCGAGGTCCGCGCGTCCGATGACCGGGCGCATCGAGGTCTGGGCGACCTGCGACGTGGCGCGCAGGTAGTCGTCGACGTTGACGACCGCGCGGACCGGGTCGCTGACCCGGAAGTACACGACGGCGTCGACGCCGATCGTCACGTTGTCCCGGGTGATCGCGTTCTGCGACGGCACGTCGAGGACCGTCGTCTGGACCGGCACCTTCCGCATCCGGTCGGCGAAACGGGACGATCACGACCACGACGAGGACGACCAGGAGCACCAGGAGCGCATCCATGTCCGACTCCTCTCGACGCCGGGGCCGACGGATTCGGCCCCGTCCGTTTCGTCCGATCCTGTGGGCGGACGCTGAGAGTCGGCTGACAGCGGGCTGAACCCCGCCTGGGTCACCGCTTCGGCATGATCACCCAGAGCGCGATGTAGATGATGAACTGCGGGCCCGGCAGCAGGCAGGACAGCACGAACAGCAGTCGCACCACCCCCGCGGACATGCCGAACCGCTCCGCGAGCCCGGCGCACACCCCCGCGATCACCGTGCCGTGCTGCGGTCTGGTCAGCGTGGCCATGACGTCTCCGTTCCTCGTGCGGCGGGACCGTTCCCGCCGTCACCTCCGACACTCCCCCAACGTCCGGGAGACCGCCCCGGTGCCCGACCCCGGGGTTCGTCGGGGTGCCGTGACGACGCCCACGGGGGTCCGGCCCCCGGCACCCGGTCGAGCGCCGTCCCACATTGAGACAGGCGTCACCCCTCCGGCGGTCCTAGATTCAGGCACGTGGACGACGACGTGGTGTCGACGGGCGGCGGCTCGCGGTCTCTGAAGACCGCAGCCACGGTCCTGCGTGCGCTGCGTCTGCTCGGCGACCACCCCGCAGGCCTGTGCGCCGCGGAGCTGGCCGAGCGCCTGGGCAAGAGCGCCTCGACGGCGCGATACATGATCAATACCTTGTGCGAGGCCGGCTACGCCGAGCGCGACCGCTCCGGTCGCGTGCGGCTCACCGAGGCCCCGCCCTGGGGCCGGTGGGGTGCCTCCCCGAGTCCCGTGCCCGGCGACCCCGACCCGGGTGCCGTGCTCGCCGAGGCGACCACCGAGCTCTACCGGCGCACGCGACAGAGGTCCTACCTCGTGCGCCGCACCGGCACCCTGGTGGCCACGGTGACCGACTCCCGTGGCCATCAGGGCCTGGCGAAGCTGCCGGGCCTCGGCACGCACGTCCCGCCGCACCATGCGCACGCCCTGGCCATGACCAAGGTGCTGCTGGCCACCTCGCCGGCCTACCGCGAGGCCATCGCGGCCGAACAGCTGACCGACTTCACGCACGCCACGATCACCGACCAGGCCGAGCTCGGCGCCGAGCTCGAGCGGGTGTGCCGCGACGGCATCGCGCTCGACCGCGAGGAGTACGCCGAGGGCCTCGCGACGATCGCCGCCCCCGTCGTCTCACCGTCCGGAGCCGCCACCGTCGCCCTGGGCCTGTCGTGCTCCGCGCGGCGGCTCGCGACCGACCACGACGAGCTCGTCGACGCCGTGCACGACGTGGCGCGGTGGGCGAGCGAGCAGTGGGCGGGCGAGCGAACGCCCCCCGCGGCGCTGGGCGGCACGCCGGACGGGACCGTCGCGGCCGAGGACGTCGCCGATGACGAGGACCGTCTGGTCAGCGGCCCACGTCGGTGATCCCGAAGGCCCGCAGCCGGCGGTAGAGCGTCGCGCGGCCGATCCCGAGCACGGCCGCCGCCTGCGAACGGTTGCCGTTCGCCTCGACCAGCGCGGACACGATGAGGTCGCGCTCCGCGGCCTCGAGCGGGGTGAGACGACGCCGGGTACCCGACACCGCGAACTCTCCCGGGAGATCGGCGGGGGTGATGTCGCCGGCGGGACGCGCGGCGAGGGCGCGGCGCAGCACGTCGGCGAGCTGCGTGACGTTGCCCGGCCAGCGGGCCCCCGCGAGCAGGGCGGCCGCCTCCGGGGTGCAGCCGGCACGCCGCGCGGGGGCGAGCCGGGCGAGCAGCGCGGTGGCGAGCAGCGGGACGTCCTCGGGCCGGCGGCGCAGCGGGTCGAGGAGCACCGACGTGGCGAACCCGGCCAGCACCTCGCCGATCTGCCCGTGCTCCGGGGTCCGCTCGGCGGTGACGAGCCCGACCACCCACCACGTGGGCGGGACCTCCTCGAGCAGCGCGGTGAGCGCCCCGGCGCCGGCAGCGTCGAGCGCCTCGGCGTGGCGGATCGCGACGGTGGCCGCGCTGCGGCTGCCCTGGGGCGAGGCGGACGCCTCGGAGGCGTACCCGGCCAGGACGACCGCCGCCTCGGGGTCGGAGCCGTCGACGGTGACCCAGCGGGCCGTCGGGCGCATCTCGCCGTGCACGGCCCGGACCGCCGCGGCCTTGCCGGTTCCCGGCTCGCCCAGCACCACCGTGCTGCGCGCCGCGGACGCCGCCGTCCGCAGTGCCCTCGCCGCGGTCCGCCAGGCCCGGGAGTCGCCGGCGAGCCCGGCGAGCGGCCGGTCGAGGCCGGGGCCGGGCATCGCGCTGCTGCGCGCCGGGGCGGGCGGTGCCGGCAGTACCCGGTGCAGGGGTTCCTCGCGGCCGGCGAGGCGCAGGTTGCTGCGGCTCGGCACCACCTCGATGACCACCCCGACGGGACGCCCGGTGGGCACCGGCGTGATCAGCAGTCGGGCGGGGCCGTCGGCGAGCAGCACGCGTTCCTGCCACGGCCGCGACCCGGTGCCGACGTCGAACGCCCGCATCGTCACCTGGTCCTGGTCGCCCGGCGGCAGGGCCCGCGCGGCCCGGTTGGCCATGACGATGTCCTCGGTGACCGCGAGCACCGGGCCCCGGGCGCGGGCACACGTCGCGCGGAACGCCGCCATGACCCGGCGCACCCCGGCCCCACCGCGCTCGCGCAGAACGTCCTCGATGTCGGTGGCCGCCTGCTGGGCCAGGAAGCGCATGAGGTCGTTCGCCTCGGCGCGCAGGCACGTGACGTCGAGGATCCCCGCCAGCGCGCCGTCGGGACCCCGCACGGGCGCGCCGGCGCACGCGAAGGCCTGCAGCCGCTCGCTGAAGTGCTCCGCGCCGACCACGAGGGCCGGGGTCGCACCCTCCAGGGACGTGCCGACGCCGTTGGTGCCGGCGAACTCCTCGGCGTAGCTGAAGCCCGGGGCCAGGGAGATCTCGTCGAGGCGGCGCTGGAGCTCGCCCTCGCCGACGCGCCGCTCGAGCACGCGGCCGTCGGCGTCGGTGAGCACCACGGCGACCGACATCCCCGAGAGGCGCTCGGCCAGGTCGTCGAGGACCGGGCGCGCGCAGTGGGTGAGGCTGCCGTCGAAGTCGAGGTCGGGCTCGTAGGGCAGGGCGAGCTGGGTGGCGTCGACGCCGGCGTTCCGCGATCGCTCCCAGGAGTCGACGATCTCGGGGCGGACGACGCCGCGGGCGTTCACGGAGCCGCGGTCGACGAAGTACTCGCGCGCGCGGTCGAGGGCGCTCCGGGAGCGTCCGTTCATCGGCCACCTCGCCATCCGACACCACTCGATCGACCCGACACCGTGAGTGATGCGCAACAAGGGATCGTACGGCGCGAACAGGCTCCGCAGGGGGTTTCGGGGTGTCTCGGATCGAGACGACGCCGCAGGTCAGATCGGTTCATCCCGGACGGACCCGGTCAACCGGGGTCACGACCCTCGGCCTCCGGCGCTCCGGGCGGCCGCCCGAAGTCCTGGGCGGTCGCGTCCTCGAGGAACGCGCGCATCCGCTCGACCTCCTCGGCCGCCTCGCGCGCAGGCTCCGGACGGTCACCGCCGAGCGCGGAGAAGGACTGGCCGACGGCGTCGAGCACGGCGTCGGCGACCTCGATGCGCAGGGCCTCCCGGACCGCCACGGCGAGCACGTCGCTGGGACGCCCTGGCAGGCGCGTCCCGTCGTCGAGCACCAGCTCGGCGTGGAAGCGGTCGTCGACGAGGTCGGTGATCTCGGCGTGGTCGAGTCGCCGGCCGAGGATCCCGGCGAGGTCGGCGAGCAGGTCCTGGGTGAGCTTGCCGTCGTCGTCGGTGACCGCCGAACGGGGTCCCCGGTCGATGACCTCGGCCTGCGGGCCGCGCACCGACACGACCAGGCACCGGTCGGCCTCGTCCTCGACGAGCAGCGCCAGCGGCTCGCGGGTCATCCGGTGGACCGCGAGCCGCGCCAGGCGCATGGCGACCACGGTCAGTCCCGCCCCGACCCGGGCGAGCGCACCGACGGGGGATCACTCGACTCGTCCATCGAGTCGAAGGCCGCCCGCACGGCGGCGAGGTCCGCCCGGACCCGCGCGGCGTCCTGGCCGTCGCCCCACGACGGGTCCCCGGGGGTGATCCCGAGGGTCGCCAGCAGCTCGGCCGCGGCCGCCGACGGGTCGCCCGCCTCCCCGAGCACCGGGTGCAGGCCCTCGTCGGCGAGGTGGCGGAAGACCAGGTTGACGACGGTCCAGGGGTTGTACTTCTCGATCATTCCTCGCTCCCGGGGGTCTCGGTGAGCTCGACCTCGTCGAGGGTCTCGAGCTCGACGGGGCTCAGGCTGCGGGTGCCCTCGAGCACCGTCGCCTGGTGCTCGGCGATGCGGCCGTCGACCAGCTGGCTGAGCCGGTAGGCGATCGCGCCGGTCTGGTGCACCGACACCGTGTCGGGCAGGGCCTGGCGCGTGGAGGTGATGGCGACGCCCTGGGGCGTGCCGTCGGAGACGGCCACCCCCACCTCGAAGGTCTCGCGGGGGTTGGTCGCCGGGTCGGCGTAGTGCTTCTTGAGCTGCCGGAGCATCTGGTGCCAGGCGAGCACCTCGCCCTCGAGCTCGAGACCCTCGACGTCGGCCTCGACGAGGCCCATCCCGCGCCCACCCGGGGCGAAGCACCGGGAGTAGGACAGCAGCGCGGTGGTCCACAACGACTCGACGACGGTCGCGTCGGGCTCCGGGACGCTGAGCTGCTGCACGAGGCGCTCGCAGCACAGCAGTGTCATCTGCAGGTCGTCGAAGATCGCGGCGAGGTCGGCGAGCGCCGCGGCCGCCGGGGATCCGATGCGCCGGACGGTGCGCGGGGTCTCGCTGGGGGCGGTCATGCGGCGGTCTCCAAGCGAGCGGGGGATGGGGTCGGGACGGGACGTCCCTCGTCGAGCACCTCGTCGAGGGCGGCGTCGAGCAGGGCGACGAGCACGATGTCGCGTTCGGGCGACGAGGGCGGGCCGGAGACGGCGACCACGTGGTGCAGCGCCGCCACCAGCTCGTCGAGGGCGGCGAGGCTGCGGGCGGCCCCGACCCACCGCGGCAGGCGGCGCACCAGCGCCCGAGGTACCACGGCGCCCCGGACCCGGCGGTGGCGACGGGTACGGGCGAGGCGCCGCGTCGCGACGCGTTCACCGGGACGCCGGGTGAGCACGGTCTCCGCGGCGACGCCGACCAGGCGCCAGGTCAGCGCCGGGTCATCGCTGTCGGCGAGGACGAGGGCCTCGGCCCGGCGCAGCAGCGCCGTCCGGCCCTCGGGCGAGCAGTGGTCGTCGACCTGGGTGGCCAGCGCCGCGACGGCGGGGTGGGTGCAGCGGGGCCACGTCCGGAACGCCTCCCCCGCCAGCACCGAGACGTGCTCCATGAGGCAACGGCCGGCACCGGGGTCGTCGTGGCCGGGGTCGAGCGGCACCGGGTCACTCGGCATGGCGGAAGCCTCTCCTCTCGTCGGGACCCTGTCGTCAGAGCCCGTAGCGGGCAGCGAGCTGACCGCGGCAGATGCTGGTGTTCGCCTCGACGCCGACCTGGTAGCTGCGCGCCTTGCGCAGGTGCAGCGGGAGATCGTCGATCCCCACCGCCCGGCCCACGGCGTCGACCACCAGGGGCGCGTCGTCCCCGGCCGGGATGCCGAGCTCGCGGCGGCGGGCCCGCAACCGGGGCAGGTCGTCGCTCGGCGGGGCGTCCCCGAGCGTCAGCGTGACGAGCTCCTCCGGGGTCGTCCCCGCCCGCACGAGCGGACGGACGACGAGGTCGGTGCCGGCCAGCATCGCCCGCTCGGTGAACGAACGACGCAGGTCGTGCAGCTCGTCGACGGCCTCCCCCACGGCCGAGCCGGCCATCGACGACACGAAGCCGGCCCGCGCTGCCACGCCCGAGTTGATGGCCGCGGAGGCGAAGTGGTCGAGCAGCTCGACGTCGACGTCGGTCAGACCCGGCACCTGGGACACGGCGTCCCACGCGTCGGCGACCATGAGGAACGCGAAGTTCGGGGCGCAGAAGTAGGTGGGCAGGCGCAGGCGCACGTGCGCGACCCCGTCGTCGGACACCGAGCAGGACCCGACGAAGTCCAGGCTCACGACGTCGGTGTCGAGCTCGGGATCCCGCACCGTGCGCAGGGCCTCCCACACCCCGTCCACCGTGGAGGTGGTGGACGGGGTGTCGGAGGTGACGGTCATGCCTGGGCCACCGACCTCTCGACGAGCTCGGCGTCGTCGGGAGAGGCGGGGGCGCTGGTGTCCGAGGACAGCTGGAACTCGGCGGGCACGTCGATGTCGTAGAGCTTCGCCGCGTTCAGGCCGAGGATCTTCTTCTTGCCGTCGACACCCAGACGCGGGTAGTCGTCGAAGTCGTGGCCCTCGGGGAAGTCCCAGTCCACGAGGCCCTCGACCTGCCACTGCGGGGTCCAGATGTTGTAGTCCGAGCCGAAGAGCATCTTGTCCTCGCCGACCCAGAACAGCAGCTCGCCCATGACCTTCGCGTGGAAGCGCGGGCGGGCGTGCATCAGACCACCGGTGACCACCGAGAGCCCCGCGTAGACGTTGGGCTCCTGCGTCGCCATGAAGCAGAAGTCCTCGATACGCGGGAGACCCACGTGCTCGACGATGAAGTTCAGGCCCTGGAAGTCGGTGGCCGCGTGATCGACGTCGGAGACGTCGAACGCGTCCTTGTCCAGCGGCCAGATCGTCGGGCCCTTGTGCACGTGGACGTTCTTGATGCCCAGCTCCTGGGCACGCTCCAGGAACCGGTAGGCCTCGGGATCGGTGAGCTTGTACCCGCGGGACTCACCGTTCCACTCGGCGGTGTAGAGCTTGATGCCCTTGGGGTGCCACTTCTCGACCTCGGCCTCGAACTCGCGCATGCCGGCGTCGCCGTCACGCGGGTCGAACCGGCAGTTCACGATGAACTTGTCCGGGTGCTGTTCGACGAGGTGGCCGTTCTGGGCCGCGGTGTTGAAGCCCTCCTTGTACCACTCACGCAGGTAGGTCGACTGCAGGATGGCCACGTCGACGTGGCCCTCCTCGAACTCCTCGCGCATCAGCTGCTCTTCGGAGACCTTCTGGAACTCCTCGATCGGCTGGTGCGTCTCCGCCGGGCCGAGGCCCTGGTAGGCGTGGAAGCACTCGATCCAGCCCTTGGCGTACTGCTCGGCACCCTCGACCCAGTTCTCCGGCGAGGCGTCCCAGAAATGCATGTGGCTGTCGACGATGAAGTACTTCTCGCCGTCCTTCTCGTACATGTGGTGGTGTCCTTCCTGACTACGGGACCAGGATCGCCCGGCCGCGGACCTTTCCCGCGTCCAGGTCGTGCAGAGCGTCCAGCGCCGAGTCGAGCGAGTACTGCACGGTGTGCAGCGTGACCTTGCCGGCCTGGGCCAGGACCATCAGTTCGGTGAGGTCGTTGTACGTCCCGACGATGTTGCCGATCACGTTCTTCTCGCCCGCGACGAAATCGAGCGTCGGGGCCTGGAACTGTCCCCCGTACCCGAGGACGAACTGGTAACCCGCCGGCCCGGTCATCTGCCAGGCCTCGAGCTCGACGCCCTGCTCGGCGACGAAGTCGAAGACGACGGTGGCGCCGCCGCCGGTGAGCTCCTGCACCTCGGCGACCTGGTTGCCGTCGGCCACGACCGTCTCGTCGGCGCCGATCTGGGAGGCGAGCTTGAGGGCGTCCGGGTTCTTGTCCACCACGATGATCTTCGTGGCGGTGAGCGCCGCGAGCGCCTGGACGGCGATGTGGCCGAGGCCGCCGGCCCCGATCACGACGGCCGTGGTGCCCGGGTAGAGCAGCGGCACGGCCTTGCGCACCGCGTGGTACGCGGTGATCCCGGCGTCGGCCAGCGCGGCCACGTCGGCCGGGTTGGTGTCCGGGTTCAGCTTCACGCAGGCCCGGGCGGTGGTCCGCAGGTACTCGGCCATCCCGCCGTCGTTGTTCGACAGGCCCGGGAAGAACGCGTCCCCGGTGCACTGCATGTCCCGGCCCGCCCGGCAGGCGAGGCACAGCCCGCAGGACGGCTGCGGGTGGAGGATGACCGTGTCGCCGACCTTGACGTTGGTGACGGCGTCACCGACCTCGTGCACCCACCCGGCGTTCTCGTGGCCGATCACGTAGGGCAGCGACGGGTTCTGGATCGCCTCCCAGTCCCCGTTCACGATGTGCAGATCGGTGCGGCAGACCCCGGCGCCGCCGATCTTCACGATGACGTCGAGCGGCCCCTGGAGCTTGGGCTCCGGGATGTCGTCGATCGACGGGTCCTTCTTGTACTCGTGCACCCGCACGGCCTTCACGACTGTCTCCTCTCGGCAGTGATATCGAGTCAGCCCATCGACGGGCCGAGGCCCAGCGACTGCGGGGTGCTGGAGTCCGGCGGCGGCTGCGGCAGGCCCTCGTCGAGCTGCCCGAACTCTGTCATGAGTGACTTGTTCCAGGGGGTCTGTTCCTCGGCCACCAGGGAGTTCGTGGTGAGGATGAGACCGGCGACCGACGCACCGTTCTGCAGCGCCGAACGCACGACCCGCAGCGGATCGATGATGCCGAGCTCGAGCATGTTGCCGAAGCGGCCCTCGAGGGCGTCGAAGCCCTCGTCGACGCCGAGGTCACGGGCCTGCTTGACAACGTCGGAGCCCTCGTAGCCCGCGTTCGAGGCGATGAGGTTGGCCGGCTCGGAGAGCGCGGCGCGCACGATCTCGGCACCGATCCGGCCGTCGCCGGTCAGCCCCTCGAGGTTGTCCAGCGCGCCCTCGGCGTGCAGCAGCGCAGCGCCGCCGCCGGCGACGATGCCCTCCGCCATCGCGGCCCGCGTGGCCTGCAGCGAGTCGTCGACGCGGTGGCGGACCTCCTTGAGCTCCGCGTTCGTCGGGGCGCCGACCTGCAGGATCGCGGCCTTGCCCGAGAGACGCGCGATGCGCTCGGAGAACCAGTCCTCGTCGGTGCCGATCGTCGTGCGGTCCATCTCGGCGCGCAGCTGGGACAGCCGGACCTCGCGGGCCGCGGGGTCGCCGCCGCCACCGATGATCGCGGTCTGGTCGCTCGTCGCGCGGACCTGACGCGCCCGTCCGAGGTGCTCGACGCCCATCTGCTCGATGGAGAACGCCGAGGCCCGGGAGAACACCTGGCCGCCGCACAGCGCGGCCATGTCCTCGAGGAGGTGGACGCGCTTCTCGCCGAAGCCGGGGGCCTGGATGGCAGTGGTCTTGAGGTGCCCGTTGACGTGGTTGTGCACGAGCATCTGGAGCGCCGAGCCGTCGACCTTCTCGGCGATGATCACGAGCGGGGCCGGGTTCCGCATGATCCGCTCGAGCATCGGCATCAGCGTGCGGACATCGGAGATCTTCTCGGCGGAGAAGAGGATGTAGGGGTCGTCGAGCACGGCGAGCATCGAGCCCGGGTCGGTGACCAGGTAGGGCGAGACGTAGCCGTTCTCGAACTCGAAGTCCTCGACGAAGCTCACGTTCAGGCCGATCAGCGGCCCGTCGTCGACGGTGATGACGCCGTCGTCGCCCACGGTGTGCAGGGTCTCCGCCACCACGCGGCCGATCGCGTCGTCGTCGTTGGCCGAGATCGCGGCGACCCGGGAGAGCGCGTCCACGTCGTTCACCGGGTGCGCGACCGAGGCGAGGTGCGCGACCACGCGCGCCACCGCGGCGTCGATCCCGCGCTTGACCAGCACCGGGTTCCCGCCCTGGCCGATGGCCTTCAGGCCCTCGCGGACGATCGCCTGGGCGAGCACGGTCGAGGTCGTGGTGCCGTCGCCGACCACGTCGTTCGTCTTGACGGCGGCTTCCTTGAGCACCTGGGCGCCCATGTTCTCGAACTGGTCGCGCAGGTAGATCTCACGCGCGATCGTCACACCGTCGTTGGTGACCTCCGGCGTACCGGTGATCTTCTCGAGGATGACGTTGCGCCCCTTGGGCCCGAGCGTGGACTTGACCGCCTCGGCGAGCTGGTCCACTCCAGCCTGGAGAGCCCTGCGCGCGTCGGCGCCGAATCGCAGTTCCTTGGCCATGTCCTCACTTCTCCGGTGCTGGGGCGCGAACGGGGAGTCATCGGGTGCTGCGGTGGAACGGCACCGGGTCGTCGCACGGCCGCCCCGTGCGGGCGTGCGACGACCCGGTGCCGCGGACTGCTACTTCGGGTTGACCACCGGGGGGAGCATGTCGCCGATGAACTCGGCCGCCTCCTCGAGATTCCCGAACATGATCGTCCGGTCATCCATGTGGATCATCTTCCCGTAGTGGGTCGACATGTTCTCCTCGAACTCGGCGGCGTTGTAGAAGTCGGGGTCCTCCCCGAGCGCCTCCGAGATGTCCGCGTACACGAAGTCCATGCGACCGACGCAGTCGACCCGGATCATCGAGGGAAGTTCCTTGACCGTCACGTTCTCCTGACGGTCCATCACCTCCGCCACCACGACGCCGACCTGGTTGTTCATCAGGGTCACGCCGGCCATACCGGACTCGGTGTTGTCCTGCTTGAACGGACTCTCGGCCGTCTTGAAGCTCTTCGTCACTGGTTCAGCTCCTTCGGGGTCTCGAGACCGAGGTCCGTGAGGATCCCGGAGAATCGGTTCTTGGCCCGGTCGAGGCTGTCCTCGAATCGCGGAGGCTTCGCGTCGGGCTGCGACCAGAGCGGCTGCATCGTGCGGGCCGCCTCGATCGCCAGCGGCACCCAGTGCCGCAGCCAGCCGTTGAAGATCTCCTTGTTGTGCTCCGCGAACTCGCGGTCCTGGGTCAGCGGGGCGAACGCGGCCACGGTCCAGCGCAGGTCGCGCTGGGCGTAGTCGTACTCGCCCGAGCCCATGACGGTCGGCGTCACGTAGTCGCCGTTGCCGGCCGCCGACTGCATGACCAGGCCGGACCGGAAGAGCTCGCCGAGCAGCGACTCGAACACGATGTTGGTGGCGAAGATCATCTCGCCCCAGTCGTTGTCCACCGCCGTCAGCGCCTCGACCACCCTGCGGATGCCCTGCCACTCCGGGTCGGAGTTCCACGCCTCGATGTGCGCGGCCCCGTCGAAGCCCTCGATCTCCTCGGTGAGCGTGAGGTTGTAGAGCGCGAGGTCCTGGGCGAAGCGGATCTTGTGCTCGCTGTTCACGGCCATGACCGTGTTGTGCATGTTCGTCGGCCCGCTGCGGTTGCAGGCGGCGAAGACGTAGAGGCCGAGGATGTGCTCGATGTGCATCCAGGCGCCGACGTTGCGCTCGACGAAGCGCACCCAGTTCGGGGTCCACTGCTGGAACGCCTTGCCCTGGCGCGCGTTCTCGACGTTCTGGGTCACCTGCCGGACAACGTTGGCGTTGTACCGGTACATCGTGAGTTCCCACTCCTCGTTGGGATCACGGAACTCGTGCCAGCCGTGGGCCGGCCAGTCGGCCACGTGGCGCCCGCCGGAGCCGGGACCACGCTCGGGCTCGGGGTCGTCGACGCCCCAGGCCTTGAGCTTGGTCCAGGTCAGCGGGTAGCCGGCCGATCCGTCGGCGAAGCCGTAGATCCAGCCCTGGGAGAGGTAGTGCCGCGGGTCCGGCTGGACCTCGACGGTGACGTCCTCGTAGTGGGTCTGCTTGCGCTTCGCCGGCTTGAAGTAGTTGTAGCGCCGGGCCGAGGGCCCCGAGTCGGGGAACTCCTTGGCGCCCGCTTCCGCGTCGGTGAAGACGGGCTTCGGAACGCTCCGCTCCGGACGTTCTTCGGTGCTGGTCATGAGGTGCCCTCGTCCTCCGGCTCTCCAGTGGTGGTGAACTTGTCGTAGAAGATGTTCCGGGTGTCCATGCCGCGCTGCGTCAGAAGTGCGATCGCCGCGTCGACCATCGGCGGCGGTCCGCACACATAGGCGTCCATGCCTTCGAGGTTCGGTTCGCCGTCCCGCACCACCTCCGTGATCAGGCCCGTCGCCCCGTCCCAGCCGTCACCTTCGTGGTGGGACAGGGCAGGGACGTACTTGAATCCCGGAATCTTCTCCTCGAGGGCACGCAATTCGTCCTCGAAGCACAGGTCGTCCTTCGTGCGGGCGCCGTAGTAGAGGCGCGCCTTGCGGTCGCCGTCCTTCTCCGCCAGAGCGCGCAACAGGCCCAGCATGGGAGCCATGCCGGCACCGCCGCCGATGAAGACGATGTCCGACGTCCGGTTCTCGCGGAGGGTGCAGGTGCCGAACGGCGCCTCGACCTCGAGGCGATCGCCGATCGCCACCTTGTGCTCCAGGAACTGCGAGAACGCCCCGTCGGGGTAAATCTTGATGACGAACTCGAACACGCCTTCGCGGTTCGGGAGGTTCGCCATCGAGAACGACCGGACCTCGCCGGTGTCGGGGACGGTGAGGTCCATGTACTGGCCGGGGAAGAACTTGATGTCCTCGCCGGCGATCTGCTTGACCACCAGGTGGCGCATGTCGTGGGTGACGGCGTCGTTCGCCAGCACCTCGACGGTGCCCTTCCGCAGCGGCAACCCCGACCTGATGATCTCCTCGTCGTAGTTGAGGAGCTCGATCACGAGGTCGTTGTAGGCGTGGGCGCGGCAGAGGAGCGTCTGGCCCTCCTCGCGCTCCATGTCGGGCAGGGCGAAGGTCGAGTACTTGTCGAGGTCGATGTCGTCGATGTCGCCCTCGAGGACGAAGGACTTGCAGGCGGCGCACTGGCCTTCCTTGCAGCCGTGCATCAGCTGGAGGCCCTGCTCGGAAGCGGCGCGCAGGATCGTCTGGTCCTCGTCGACCTCGATCTCGATGCCCACCGGCTCGAAACGCACCAGGTGCTTGTCACCCATCGATGGCTTCTCCGTTCGGGAGTCAGTGCCGATATCCGGACGAAACGGTCAGTGTCGGCCGGACGAGGGCCGTGAGGGATCGAGGGAGGGCCGGGTTGCCCCGGCCCTCCCTGTCACCTCACCGTGCTACTGCGTCGTGCCCATGTGTCGTACTACGGGCGTCAGCTGGTCGCGTCGGCCGGGCGGCCGGCGGGACCCTGACGGTTGTAGTCCGCCACGAACGCCTCGCGGTCCGAATCGCTCATCTCGTTGAGGATGACGTTCGGGCTCGCGACCGGCCCCATCCGACGAAGGTGGTCCGTGGTCCACATCTTCTTCGGGTCGAGGTCCAGGTGCGGCTGTGCCGTGAGGGTCTTGCCGTCGTCGCGGACGAAGCCCATGTCCTCGACGACGTCGGCCCAGTTCCAGCCGTGGTAGAGCGTCTCCCACTCGCGGTGACCCACGAGCTTGCCCATGTTCGGGGTCTCGCGACCCTGGTACGTGGGCCGGAAGGCCTCGGCGTCGGTCCAGCGGCAGGCCTCGTGGCAGTACGTGCGCCACTGGCCGTCCACCTTGTCGACGACCATGTCCTCGCGCACCAGACACGGGACCATGCAGGTCCAGCAGCGGTGCGGGTACACGTAGTCGACGTCCTCGGCGACGATCGGGTGGTGCCCGTTCGGCCGCGACAGGCGGTTGTAGTTCTCCCACCACTTGCCGTACTTGTCGTACCAACCCGGGTACTTGTACTCGAACCACTCGAAGTCTTCGTCGGTCATGCCGTCGATGCGCCAGTAGTTCGCGAGCCACCCGGTGGCGAAGAACTGGGCCACCTCGTGCACGTAGCCCTTGTTCCAGATCTGGTTCCACGACTCCTCGATGAGGTCGTGGGGGATGACCAGGCCGTACTTCTCGAGCGGCAGCAGGTAGGCCCGGTAGTAGTCGTCGTAGATCCAGCGACGCCACATCTCCGCGTAGGACTCACGGTCCTTGCGGCGGTCCTTCGTGCCGTACTCGATGAACGTGCCGATGGCGGCGTCCACCACGCGGTGGTTGTTCCACCACGCGTAGCGCAGGTCGCGCTCGAGCAGCTGGCGGTTGTCCTCGTCCGACAGCGCCATGAGCAGCGTGGCGTAGCCGTTGGAGATGTGCCGCGACTCGTCCGACTGCACCGAGTGGAACACCGTCGGCAGCAGGTAGTCGCCGTTCGCCGCCGCCTCGGCCGGCATGGCCACGAACAGGGTGTTCGTGAAGGCCGTCTCGGCGACGATCGTCAGGTAGATGCTGGCCGCGGTGATCGCGTCACCGGTGATGAACCCCTCGGCGAACTGACGGCCGATGGTGCCGCAGTAGTCCGAGTGGAAGTTCCGGAGGGTGTTGTTGAAGCCCGCCGGGTCGATGTAGTTGTTCATGTACAGCCGCTTGAGGTTCTGCTGGATCGTGCTGTGCCGAACCTCGTCGATCATCTGGATCGCCTGGCCGTTGTGCAGCTCCGGGTTCGGAACCGCCTGGAACAGCATCGGCATCGACCGTGCGGCCGAGATCTCCGGCAGTGGGATGATCGAGAGGAACAGCTTCTGCCACTCCAGCCAACGCTCCTGGACCTGGCGGAACATGTTCCCACGGATCGCACCGTCGGACGCGCCGTAGACGCGGTTGTCCTTCTCCTCCTGCATGGGGAAGTAGGACCGGAGGACCTGCTTGAGCGGGTCCTTCTTGGCCGCCTTACGGAACGTGTAGTCCGTCCCGTACTTCATGTACGGCTCGTGGTACTGCGGCTCCCAGGAAAGTTCCTGGATCTTCTGGTGAGCCTTCGCCAAACTCTGACGGCTCATCTCTTCTCCTTGTGGAGTTCCAGCTCGGCCTACGGGGTTCCGCAGCCGTGGTCCGTGGTGGTGGCCGGCGCCCCCTGGTGAGGGACGGCGGCACGGCCGGCGTCGTATCCGGTCGCGTGTACGAGGGGTCAGTGCCCCCCGGGGACGGGATCGGCGGGCCGAGGTGGCGGGAGGTCGCTGTCGGCCTCGAGCCAGGATCGGGTGGCGGTGGTGGCGACGTCGCGGACCGCGCCGGTGAGCTCGTCACCGTGGGTCTCGAAGCGGCGTGCCGGTGTGGAGATGGCGATGCTCGCGGCGACCCGGCCCTCGGGATCGAAGATCGGGGCGCCGATGCAGCAGAAGCCCTCGGCGTACTCCTCGCGGTCCACCGCGTAGCCGCGGCGGCGGACCCGGGCGAGCTCCAGCTCCATGGCCGGGGTGCTCGTGATCGTGGTGCCCGTGAAGGACGTGAGGTCCCGCTGCTCGCGCAGACGCTCGGTGCGGGCGCCGGAGGAGGCGACGAGGGCCTTCGTCACGGCGAGCGCGTGGGCCGACGCGAGCGGGATGCGCTCGGTGAGGTCCGGGATGCGGGCGAGGCCCTGGTGGCCGCGGGCGTCGACGATCACCGTCGCGTCGTCGTCCTCCCAGCGGGCGAGATAGGTGCGCTGGCGGGTGCGCCAGTAGAGCTCGGTGACCGCGTCGGAGAGCCGCTCGGGCAGCTCGTAGCGCGTCAGGTCGTCGCGGGGCGCGGTGTCGCCCCACGCCTCGCCCCACGGCGGGGACTCGTGGAGGCGGACGGTGCCTGCCTGCTTGTCGCGCACCGCGTAGCCCTCCTGGCAGAGGGTGTTGAGCAGGTACCGCGCCGTGGCGGTGCTCTTGCCGAGCTCCGCGCCCAGGGCCTCCGGCGTGATCCCCTCGGGCGAGGCCCCGAGGATCCGGAGGGCGGCCAGCGCCTCGGCGGCGGTCTTGAGGGAGCGGCCCCCACCGACGCCGCGGGCGTGGCGCGGTTCCGTCATGGTTGCTCCCTTCCGTCGTCGGTGGACCTTGCTCCGACCGGCCGCTCGCTCGCCGTCCTGCGATGGCCACTGAACGCGGTCGCGGACCTTGTGGTCAACATCACGGTTATGGCGTGCAGCATCTGCAATCGCCGCTGACAGCACGGGGTGCGCCGTTGCCCGCCGCCGCTCCGTCCACCGGCGGCACGGGCCCGCGACGGGCGGTGCGACGACCGACGGTGCGCCGGGGGCATCCGGGGGAACGGTGCTGCGGCCGGCTCGCGCGCGACGGCGCTCATCGGACGCCGGGCCCGCCCCGGTCGGGGGCCGTCCGAGCCTTCTCCGGGAACGGGTGGCCGACGACGATTAGGGTCGATCGACGTGAGCACCCGGCTGGCGCTGAGCCGCGACTACCCGCACGGCGTGCCCGCCTTCGCGTCCGCGCTGGCCGAGCCCGACTTCCACCGCGTCAAGCTCGACGTCGACGGTTCCGGGCGCATCGAGGTGGTTGCCTTCGAGCGTCGTGACGCCCACGCCCGCGACGAGGAGGGGACGCGGCGCGTGCGGGTCGTCCTGCGCCAGCCCGTGCCGCCCGGCCAGGTCCCGGCGGTGCTCGAGCGGATGCTCTCGGGGATCCTGGTGATCGAGCGCACCGAGGAGTGGACGCTCACGCCGCGGCGCTGCGACGGCCGGACGCGCGTCGCGGTCCCGGGCACGCCCATCAGCGCCGTGGGCACGATGGCCGTCGTCCCGCAGGGCGCCGACGGCACCCGTCTCTCGATCGACCTCGACATCACCGCGGCCGTCCCGCTGCTCGGCGGCGGCATCGAGCGCGCCGTCGTGGCGGGCATCCGCGGGCTCACCGGCGGCGAGCACGACCGCATCTCGCGGTGGCTCATCCGCGCCGAGCAGGCCGGCTGATGCCGGCCCGCCGCCGTCGCCGGCTCGGGGCCGACCGGCTGTACGTGACCTCGGCCGACGGCCTGCCGCTCGGGCACCTCGACCTGTACAGCCGCGTCGCCCACGACGTCCCGGCCGGGTACCGGGAGACCTTCGTCAAGGAGGCCAACGCCTGGCTCTGGCAGAACAACATGCCGCCGATGGGCAGCCCCAGCGAGGTGGCCCCCGAGCCTCCGCCCGCGCTCGGCGCGGGCGTCGAGCCGCCGGCGGGCGGGTGGGACCCGGGCGTCGACGACCTCGCCCTGCGCCGGCCCGGGCACGGGCTGCTCGACCAGGCCGCGCAGGCGCGGGCCACCCGTGGACCCGACGCCGACCGTCCGCTGCGCCTGCAGGCCGACGGCCAGCACGCCGTGGCCGAGGCGCTGGGCAAGCTGACCCGCCCGCCGGCGCTGCGGCGCGGGCGCGGCGCCCGGTGGCGGATCCTCCACCGGGTGCCGATGGCGTTCGCCGAGGGCGACGTCGTCCTCGACCACGTCGTCGTCGGGCCGCCCGGCCTGTTCGTCATCGAGGTCGTCAACATCCCCGGCGGCCGGGTCGTCGTGGAGGACAACAAGCTCGACCTCGCCGGCACCTCGATGGACCTGGAGCGACACCGTCGCATCGGCGCGGAGGCCGCCGACCGGGTGTCGGTCGCGCTCGCCCGCGCCGCGGGGGCCGCCGAGACGCTCGACCCGCCCGCGGTGCACCCCGTCATCGCCGTCGTCGGCGCGATCCTCGCCGGCGACGGGCGCCACCGCGGGGTCACCGTCACCCGCGTCGGCCAGTTGCCGCGCCTGCTCACCGCGTTCGGGGACCCGCTGTCCGACCAGGCGGTCGCGCAGACCTACGAGGTGGCCCGGCGGTCGGTGACGTGGAGCCCGTGACGTGACCCCGGTGACCACGTCCCTGCGTCGTGCGCGGGTCGCGGTGATCGGGATGTTCGTCGTCAACGGGGCGACGTACAACAGCATCGTCCCGCGGCTGCCGAACATCCGCGACGACCTGGGCCTGTCGAACGCCGCGCTGGGCACGGCGATCGCCGCCTTCCCGGCCGCCGCGCTCCTGTTCGGGGTGCTCGCGGGTCCGCTGATCGCGCGGGTGGGCAGTGGCCGCGCCGGTGCCGGGGTGGGCCTGGCGGGCGCGGTACTGCTGCCCACCGTGGCGCTCGCGCCGTCGTGGATCGCGCTCGCCGCCGCCCTGTTCGTGCTGGGGCTGACCGACGCGTGGGCGGACGCGGCGATGAACGCCCACGGGCTGCGGGTCCAGACCGGCTACGGGCGCTCGATCGTCAACGGCCTGCACGCGGTGTGGAGCATGGCCGCGGTCGGCGCCGGCCTGCTCGGCGCGGCGGCCGCCGGCCTCGGGGTCCCGCTGCTCGTGCACCTCGGGGTCGTGGCGGCCGTGCTGGTCGTGGTGTCGGTGCTCGCCTGGCGCTGGGCGTTGCCCGGGCCGGAGCCGGAGGCCGAGCACGAGGACGGGGCCGCCCGCCAGGGTCCGTGGCGCGCCGTGGTCGTCGCCGCCGGTCCCCTGCTCGCGCTGGCCGCCCTGCTCGTCGCCTCGGGCGGCATCGAGGACTCGGCGGCGTCGTGGGGCGCGATCTACGTCCGCGACGACCTCGGCGGCGGCCCGTTCGTCGCCGGCCTGCCGTTCGTGGCGTTCCAGATCGCCATGACCCTCGGGCGTCTCGCGGGCGACCGCGTCGTCGACCGCTTCGGCGGGGTGGCCGTGGCGCGCGCGGGCGCGGCGCTCGCCGCGGTGGCGATGTCGACGGCACTGCTCATCGCGCACCCCGTCGCCGCCGTCGTCGGCTACGCCGTCACCGGGCTCGGCGTGGCGACGCTCTTCCCGCTCGGGTTCGCCGCGGCGGGCCGCGTCCCCGGGGTGCGGCCCGGAGACGGGATCGCGGTGGTCGGGTGGCTCGCGCGCCTGGGCTTCCTGACGTTCCCGCCGCTGATCGGGCTCGTCGCCGACCGTGTCTCGGTGGGCGCGGGGCTCGTGCTCGTCCCGATCGCCGCGATGGCCGCGATGCTGCTGGCCGGGGCGCTGCGGCCGGCGCGCACACTGCGGACGTGACCGTCACCGACGCCGTGGCCGCCCTGTCGGCGCCGCTCGCACCCCTCGAGGACACCGTCGCCTCGCTCGGGCGGGACCCCGGGCTCGTGGCGTGGTGGGGCACCGGCGTACCGGTCCCGGGGCCTGCGCACCCCGTCGACGACGGCTGGGTGCTGCTCGAGGTCGGCGACGCGACGATGCTGCGCAACCGCGTGACCCGCCAGGACCTCTACCGGACCGGCGTCTCGACGCTGCGCCGCACGCTCGCCGGACTGCTGCTCGACGACCTCGGGCTCGCGCCCACCTGGGCCGCCGAGGTGATCCTGCCCCGTGCCGACGAGGACCGGCTGACGGAGTGGATGCGCGCGCACCTGCGGCTCAGCGTGACGCTGCGCGAGGACCGCAAGCTGCTGCTCGGGCCGGTGCGCGACGCCATGGCCCCGGGGCTGCGCGACGACCGCGAGCCCGCCCTGTCCGCGCTGGCCCGCTTCGACGCAGCCGGCGGCGAGCGCCCCGTCCGCGACCCCTCGGTCCCGTTCCGCCGCCCCTGACCCGTGAGCGAAGTTCCCGGCTATCGCCGGGAACTTCGCTCACGTGCAGGTGACGCACGTGCGGGCGGCGGGGCGGGCCTCGAGGCGCTCGGGGGCGATGGGGCGTCCGCAGCGCTCGCAGACCCCGTAGGTCCCGGCGGCCACCCGCGCCCGGGCCGCGGCGATCTCGTCGAGGTCGTGGCGCGCCCCCGACAGCAGCGCGGCCGCCTGCGCGCGCTCGTAGGCGATCGTCTGGCCCTCGGGGTCGTGCTCGTCGTCGCCGGAGCTCGCCGACGCCGTCTCGACGATGCCCGCGAGCTGGGCCGTCAGCGCCGCGACGCGGGCCCGCGCCTCGGTCTCGGCCTCGTCCAGCGGACCGGTCATACGACCGTCGCCAGCGCTCCCGGCGCGATCGTGACGGCCACGGCGCAGTCGGCGGAGAGGTCGAGCACCTCGCCGTCGACCTGTACCGGCATCGGCTTGAGCGTGGTGAACGCGAACCGCTCGGTGTGCGGCTGGGGTCCCAGGCCGCGGACGGCCGCCCGGACGGCGAAGGCCAGCAGCCGGAGCCGCGAGCGGTGCGGCAGCGTGATCACCTCGAACTGCCCGTCGGCCGGGTCGCCGTCGGAGAGCGTCGCGTACTTCGCCATCTCGGCGATGTTGGCGAGGATGAGGCTGTCGAAGCGCCGCGGCCCCTCGCCGTCGACGTCGACCGCGAAGGGCTTGAAGCGGGAGAACGCCCGGAGAGTGGTGATCACCTCGCGCACCGACCCCTTGCCCCCGCGCTCGATCTCGAGCGCCACGGTGGGAGTGATCCCCAGGCCGAAGTAGGAGTGCGCCCAGCGCGCCCTCTCCTCCCCGGCGATCTCGATGCGCATGAGGTCGAGGCGACGCACGTCCCCCGCGGCGATGGCCTCCACCAGCGGGCGCTCGCGCGTGGCGCGGCGGTGGTCGTTGGCGTTGCCCGCCGCGAGCACGGCCGTGACCGCCGCCGAGGTCGTGCCGTCGCCCGCGGCCATGACGCCCTCGACGACCTCGTGGTAGCCGCCGTCGCCGCTGACCGACACCACGAGCGCCCGGCCCGCGCGGGCCTCCTGCTCGGCGATGACCCGCGCGTGCCCCGCGTACTCGGTGGGGACGGCGACCACCTCGAGGTGCGGGGCGGCGTCCGCCAGCTCGGACCTCGCGCGCACCGCGCGCTGGGGGCCGTCGCCCGTGCTCTCCGGGTTGTAGACGAGCACCACCCGCTCGTAGGCGGACACCGGGGACGGTTCGGACGGCAGGGCCACACGCCGAGGATACGGCGGGCCGGGGTCCGGGTGGCGCAGCGCGCGCGGCCGGGCGCCCACCGTGCGACGGTCGGACGATGAGCACCGGCACCGGCACGCGCCGTCGAACGGTGATCGGCGGCGTGATCGCCCTCGTCGTGCTCGCCGTGCTGGGCGTGCCGCTGCTGCTCGGGTCGGGGACGCCCCAGCCGACGCTCCGGCCCGGCGAGGCCGCCCGCGACCCGCAGGCGCAGGCCCGGCTCGACGTCCCGCGTCGGGAGGTCGGCGACCCGCTCGCGCTCGGCCGTCCTGACGCCCCGGTCGTCATGGCCGAGTGGGGCGACTTCCAGTGCCCCTTCTGCCGGCTCTTGGCGACGACGACCGAGCCCGAGCTGATCCGCCGGTACGTCGACGCCGGCCTGGTGCGCATCGAGTGGCACGACTTCGCCTACCTCGGTCCCGAGTCGGTCCTCGCCGCCCGCGGGGCGCGGGCGGCGGCGCGCCAGGACCGCTTCTGGGACTTCCACGCCGCGCTCTACCGCGACCAGCCGGCCGAGAACCGGGGCGCGGTCACCGACGCCTCGCTCGCCGCGACGGCCGCGGGTCTCGGGCTCGACGTCGACCGCTTCCGCCGCGACGCCGCGGACCCGGCGATCGCCGACGCCGTCACCGCCGACCAGGAGCTGGGGACGCGCCTGGGTGTGGGCGGCGTGCCGAGCTTCGTCGTCGGCGACCAGCTGATCTTCGGTGCGCAGCCGCTGCCGACGTTCACCGCCGCTCTCGACGACGCGCTGGCCCGGTCCCGCTGACGTGCTCGACATCGGCTACCTCGCCGCCTTCGCCGGCGGGGTGCTCGCGCTGCTGAGCCCGTGCAGCGCGCTGCTGCTGCCCTCGTTCCTCGCCTACGCCGTCGCCGGGCGCACCGACCTCCTCGCGCGCACCGGCGCGTTCACCCTCGGCCTGCTCGTCGTGCTCGTGCCGCTCGGCGCGGGCTCGTCGGCGCTGACGGGGCTGCTCACCGGGCACCGCGCGACCGTGGTGCTCGTCGCCGGGCTCGTGGTCATCGCGCTCGGCGTCGTCCAGATCCTCGGCGGCGGGTGGGCCTTCGCCCCCGCCGCGCGCGCCCAGCAGGGCCTCGCACGCCGCGGCACGTGGCTGGCGACGGCCGGGCTCGGCGCGGTCTACGGGCTGGCCGGCTTCTGCTCCGGGCCCATCCTCGGCGCGGTGCTCACGGTCGCCGCGGCGAGCGGGCAGCCCCTGCGCGGCGCGGCCCTGCTCGCGGTCTACGCGGTGGGGATGACCGTGCCCGCGTTCGTGCTCGCCGCGCTCTGGGTGCGCTTCGACCTCGGACGACGCCGCTGGCTGCGCGGTCGCGAGTTCCGGGTCGGCCCGCTGCGGCTGCACACCACGTCGACGATCTCGGGGCTGCTGTTCGTCGGCATCGGCGTCCTCTTCCTGGTCGCCGACGGCACGGCCGGGCTGGTCGGCGCCGACCCCGCGACGGCCGCCCGCGCGGAGGACGCAATCGCCGGCCTCGGCGCCCGGGTGCCCGACGGGCTGCTGCTCGTCGTCCTGGCGCTGGTGGTGGTCGCGGTGACGGTCTGGCGGGTGCGGCGGGCGCGGTAGGTCAGCGCATCGCCAGCACGTGCTCGACGGCCTCCGGCAGCGTCGCGACGGCCGGGGCGACGGTGCGCAGGTCCGCCTCGTGGTGGGTGGAGTGCTCGGCGACGAGCACGCAGGCGCTGCCGACCGCGGCGGTCGCCGCGGCGTCGTCGATGGTGTCGCCGACCAGCACCACCCGGGCCGGGTCGAGGCCGAGCGCGTCGAGGTGCGCGGCGAGGGCGTCGGCCTTGCCGCGGCCGTCGTGGTGGTGGTCGCCGTCGACGCGGGCGAACCAGTCGTGCAGGCCGCGTCGTCCGAGCGTCGCGTGCAGCTCGTCGTGCGCGAGCATGCTGAGCACCGACTGGCCGAGCCCGGCGTCGGCGAACCGCCCGAGCGCGTCGGTCGCGCCGTCGGCCAACGGCAGGCCGGGCTCGACACCCAGGTAGTGCGACCCGAAGGCGGCGTTGGCCCGCGCCCACTCCGCGTCGTCCACCGGACGTCCGACGAGATCGGTGTAGAAGTCCCGCAACGGACGCCGGAACGTCGACCGGTACTGCTCCAGGTCGAGCCCCGGCACGACGCCCATCACCGCCAGGCTCGCCGTTGTCGCGTCGACGACGGCGTGCACGTCGGCGAGCAACGTGCCGTTCCAGTCCCAGATGACGTGCTCGACCACGTCACCATGATCCCTCGGATCAGCTGCCGAGGTGGTCCAGGAGGGCCTGGAGGGAGCGCTCGCGGGTGCACCGCAGGACCTCCTGCGGGTCGTCGCCCGGGAACTCCTCGACCCACGCCTGCGTCTCGCCCCGGTCGTCGACCGCGAACCAGACGGTGCCCGGGGGCTGGTCGTCCTGGGGCTCGGGCCCGCCGGCGCCGCTGACCGCGAGCGTCAGGTCGGCGCCGAGCATCCCCGCCGCCTTCTCGGCCATCGTCCGCACCGCGGGCTCCGACACCACCGGGCCGTCGGGCACGCCCAGCGCCCCGTGCTTGGTGGTCCGGTCGTACGCGACGACCCCGCCACGGAACCACTCGCTCGAGCCGGGCGACGCGGCGAGGTCGCTGCAGACCAGCCCACCGGTCAACGACTCGACGACCGCCACCCGGCGTCCGTCCCTCGATGCCGCTTTCGACACCGACTCCGCCAGCTCCTCGGGATCCGCCATGCAGAGGGCCTTGCCGATCCCTCGCGGACGGAAACGCCGTCAGGGCCGGAAGCGCCGCAACCTCAGGCTGTTGCCGACGACGAAGACGCTCGACAGCGCCATCGTCACGCCGGCGATCATCGGGTTCAGCAGCCCGGCGACGGCCAGCGGGAGCGCCGCGACGTTGTAGGCGAAGGCCCAGAACAGGTTGCCGCGGATCGTGGAGAGCGTGCGGCGGGCCAGGCGCAGGGCGACCGGCACGGCGCGCAGGTCGTCGCGGACGAGGGTGACGTCGCCGGCCTCGATGGCCATGGCGGTGCCGGTCCCCATCGCCACGCCGAGGTCGGCCTGGGCCAGCGCCGCGGCGTCGTTGACGCCGTCGCCGACCATCGCGACGATCGCGCCGCCCTCCTGGAGGCGGCGGACCTCGTCGGCCTTCTCGGTGGGCAGGACCTCGGCGACCACGTCGGCCTCGTCGATGCCCACCTCCGCGGCGACCGCGCGGGCCGCGGCGGGGTTGTCGCCCGTGAGCAGCACCGGACGCAGACCCCTCGCCCGCATCTGCGCGACGGCCACCGCCGACCCCTCGCGGACGCCGTCCGCGACCGCGAGCACCGCGCGGGCCCGCAGGACGCCGCTCTCGTCGTCCCAGGCCACCAGCACCGTCGTCGCCCCCTGGCCCGCGGCGTCGTCGAGCGCCCGCTGCAGGTCGGCGGGGACGTCGACCCCGCGCTCGACGAACAGGCGGTGACGGCCGGCGAGCACCCGCACGCCGTCGACGGTCCCGACGACGCCGAGCCCGTCGAGCGGCGCGACGTCAATGACCTCGGCGGACGTGAACGCTGCCTCGGTGAGCTCGTCCCGGGCCGCCCCGGCGATCGCACGGGCGACGGGGTGCTCGAGGCGCGTCTCGAGGGCACCGGCACGGGCGAGCACCTCGTCGCGGTCGACGCCGTCCGTCGTGCGCAGCGTCTGCAGGGTCATCCGGCCCGTGGTCACGGTGCCCGTCTTGTCCAGCACGATCGTGTCGACCCGTCGCGTCGACTCGAGGACCTCGGGCCCCCGCAGCAGGATGCCGAGCTGGGCGCCGCGGCCGGTGGCGACGGCCAGGGCGGTCGGGGTCGCGAGGCCGAGCGCGCAGGGGCAGGCCACGACGAGCACGGCCATGCCGGCCGCGACCGCGAAGCCCCAGCCGGCGCCCGAGACGCCCCAGAACAGCAGGGTGTTGATCGCGACCAGGATCACGACCGGCACGAACCAGGCGGAGATGCGGTCGGCGAGCCGCTGGATCGCGGTCTTGCCGGCCTGCGCCTCCTCGACACGGCGCGCCATCCGCGCCCACTGCGTGTCCCCGGCGGCCCGGGTGGTCTCGACGACGAGGCGCGCGGTCTCGTTGCGCGTGCCGGCGAGGACCTCGGTGCCGGGCTCGACGTCGACGGGCGCGGACTCGCCCGTCATGGCGCCCGCGTCGACGGTCGACCGTCCCTCCACCACGCGACCGTCCAGCGGGAAGGGCTCGCCGGCGCCGACCGCGATGCGGTCACCGGGCTGCACGCCACCGACCGGCACCGGCAGCTCGCGGTCGCCGACGACCACGCGGGCCTCGGTCGCGGGCGGTGCCATGAGCGACGAGGACACCCCGAGCGCACGACGTCGTCCGCGGAGCTCGATCCAGCGCCCGAGCAGCGCCGCGGTGGTGATGGCCGCTGCGGCCTCCAGATAGACCGTCCGCGAGCCGTCGAACTGGTCGGGCCTCGGGACGAGGTAGAGGGCGTGGCGCATCCCGCCGAGCCCCGCGCCGCCGAAGAAGAGCGTCCACAGCGACCAGCCGAACGCGGCGAGCGTGCCCACCGAGACGAGCGTGTCCATCGTCGCCGAGAGGTGGCGCAGGTGGCGCAGGGCCGCCCGGTGGAACCGGTAGCCGCCCCAGATGACGACGGGCGCGGTGAGCACCAGGCAGAACCACTGCCAGTACCGGAACTGCCAGTCGGGATTCATCGCGACCGCCATCACCGGCAGCGTCAGCGCGAGGCAGACGAGGGCACGGTGGCGGAGCTCGGAGAGCTCGGGGTCCGGCGCGTCCTCGGCCTTCGTCGCCGTCGCGGTCGACGACGTGGGGCGCGGCGCACTCTCGGGAGCGGTCCGCGGCGCCGGGACTCCGCCGCCGGCGGGCACCAGGGGCTCCGCGGTCGTGGCGCCGAAGCCGAGGGTCCGGACGGCCGCGACGAGCTCGTCGGTGTCCTGTTCCGGGGGGTGGGTGACGCGGGCGCGGCCCGTGGCGTAGTTGACGCTGGCCTCGACGCCCGCCAGCCGTCCGAGCTTGCGCTGGATGCGCGCGGCGCACGTCCCGCAGGTCATGCCGGTGACGGCCAGTTCGGTCGTCACCGTCTCCGGGCTCGCCGCTGCCGTGCTGTCCGCGACATCGGTCGCCACGCCGCCACCTCCTGCTCGTCGCCGGGGATCGACGGCGCGACGTTAGGGGGCGGTCACGCTGCGGCCGCCGGAGCTGAGAGCGCCTGAGGACCCGTCCGCCGACCGCCGACCAGGAAGGGACGAGCGGTCGTCCCGAACGCCCGTCCAGCCGCTGAGGTTCACCCGATCGGTCCAGTTCCCGTCTCAGCCGTCACGGGTGTGCGGCGAGGTGACGATCGGGTAGGCCCGGCGGCGACCGTGCACCGTTGATCAAGGAGGCACCCCATGGCCGAGGACACGTCCGCCGAGGACCTCAAGGGCCGCGCGAAGGAAGCCGTCGGCGCCGTCACGGGCCAGGACGACTGGGCCCGCGAGGGCAAGGAGCAGCAGAAGAAGGCCGACGCCGAGGACACCGCCCGGCAGAAGGAGGCGGAGGCGCAGAAGGCCCGCGCCGAGGCCGACAAGAAGGACGCCGACCAGAAGAAGCACCAGTAGTCCCCCACACACTCCGTGCGGCCCCGGACCGGCCACTGGTCGGTCCGGGGCCGTCGTGTGTCACGGCCGTGACCGGCGCCGATCGCTCGCCGTAACGAAGATCGCGCTCCCGACGATCACCAGTCCGTCACGCAGGGTCGGTGAGGGAGAGCAGCGATGATGGTGCTCGTGGTGCTGGGAGTCGTGGCGATGGGTCTCGCCCACGCCTGGGAGCTGCGGTTCGGCGCGCTCTGGCTCCTCGTGCGGGCCGTCGACGCGGTCGAGGGCGCCGACGGCGCGGGTCGCCGGCAGTACCGCGACTTCCGCCGCATCGTCGCGGAGCAGGGGCTCGCCGGCGTCGACCTCGCCTGGCTGGCGACCGGCGACGACGACCGTTCCGACGGCGTCGACCGCGCGGACTGGCAGCTGCGCAGCGCCTGAGCGCGCGCCGGCAGGTCGTGCGTCAGGCCGGGCCGATCATGCTGAGCAGGATCGGCACGCCCAATGTGATCGACGGTCCGACCCGGGAGAAGCCCGACCTGCCCAGCGCCGTGGCCCACACGACCTCGAGCACACCGGCGACGACGAGACGGTGCGTTGCGTCTCCACGTCCGGCTCAGACGACCCGCGCCATCCAGAGGTGTCCGTCCGCGTCGGTGAACGTGCTCTGGTACCCCCACCCCGGGTCGCCCGGCTCGACCTTCACCGCGGTGCCGGCCGACCGCACGCGCTCGGTGACGGCGTCGACCTCGGCAGCCGTGGCCACGCCGAGGGCGAGGAGGCACTCACTCACGCCGTCCGGGGCCACCTCGTGGTCGGCACTGACGAAGCCGAACCCGTCCCGGGGTATCAGCATGAGCGTCACGCCGGGGCCGAGGGCGAACTGGAGCGGCTCGGGCAGGCCGTCGTCCGCGATCTCGCTGCCGACGGTCTCGAGGTCGAGCACCCGCCGGTAGAAGTCGTGGGCGATCCGGCGGTCCTGCACCGGCAGCGCGACGGTGAACGGCATTCCCGCACCCTCCCACCGATCGGCTCGATCCCGCGAGTGGGTGACGACGTAACAATTCCGACCGACCCGACGAGAACACCGTCGACGGACCGGCAGGAAACGCCCGCGCCAACGCGGAAGCGATCGCCGCAGTTCCGTCTCCATCCACGCTCGTGCGGTTCTCTGTCGGGGGGAATTCCAGTGTCGAAGAAGGGCTGGGCCATCGGCGTCGTCGCGTTCCTCGCGATCGTCGGCTCCTGCAGCGACAAGGAGACGACGTCGACGACGGCGCCGGCACCGGTCTCGGCGCCCACCAGCTCGTCCCCGTACGTCGCACCCGTGGCGGCGCCGACCACGTCGGCCGCGCCCGCGGGGGTCGCCGTGACCCGGGTGATCGACGGGGACACCTTCGAGATCGCCGGCGGGCAGCGGGTGCGCGTGCTCGGGATCGACTCCTGCGAGATCGGCACCTACGGCGGCACGCAGGCGAAGCAGTCGGCCGAGATCGCTCTCGACGGCGAGTCGGTGGTCCTCGAGCAGGAGCCGGGCGTCGACCGCGACCGCTACGGACGCCTGCTCCGCTACGTCTCCACCGGCTACGGCAGCGACTTCGGCGAATCCATGGTCGGCGCATCCCACACCGGCGCCGCTCGGGGCGACAGCGACGCCTCCGACGCGCGGCTGGCCGAGCTGCGCGAGCGAGACTCCGGCGGTCGCGACTGCTCGGAGCCGGACTACTCGCCCTCCACCACGGAGTACGACGTCGACGTGGATGTCGACGACGACGTCAACCTCCCCGACGGGGCCCTCACCGGCGGCTACTGCGCCCGCAAGTGGTGGTGCTGACCGGGCGGACGCTGAGTCACGCCGATGAGTGATCGTTCGCACGCGGGCCAACGGCGAGGTCCGGACGGAGCGATGCCCAGGCATGACGCAGTCGGGGCGCCACGCTCGGGACCACCACAGCTCGATCAACGCCGTGCGGCTGGCACTCGCCAGCACGGTGATCGGGATCCTCACTGCGGCGGTGGTGGTGCTGACGTCCGCAGCGCCGGACGTGGCCCTCGTGGCGTCCCCGGTGGCGCCCGCCGCCGCGGTCGCGCCGGTCGCACCGGGGACGGTCGTCCCCGCGGCTCCGGTCACCACGGCTCCGGCCTCGTCGCCGAAGGCCGCTCCAGTGACCACCAGGTCGCGGACGTCGGGCGGGGACGAGACGCCGGCCACCTCGTCACGCTCCGGCGCCCGGAGCTCGGGCGCGGGGTGTGGCCGGCGCGCGGTCACCGCGGGCGTGTTCAACCCGTCGTGCTCGGAGTACCAGGGCTACCTCGACCCCGGCCGCGCCGGCGGTCGCGCCCCGAGCTCCGGCGACCTCCAGACCGAGTGGGGATGCGAGCAGGGCTACATCCCCGCCGACGAGTGCGACTAGCTCAAATCCACGGTCCTGAAGTACCGGACGATCGGGAACGGCGTGGACCCCGCGCTCGCGTAGAGCCGACGGGCCGGCGCGGGCCCCGGGTCGCCCGCGGTCTCCACGATCGCCGTCGCGAACCCCTGCTCGGCGATCCACTCGAGGGCGACCTCGGTGAGTCGCCGCCCGATCCCTCGCCCCTGGTACCTCGGGTCGACCGCCACCATGTGGATCTGCCCGATCGGCTCGTCCTCGCGGCGACCTACCGCGACGAAACCGGCCACGTCGTCGTCGACCTCGGCGACCCGGACGTGCAGGGTGGCGCAGGCGCCCTCCACCGCCTGCTGCTGGTCCGCGCGCCAGTTCGGGTGCTGCGCCTCGAAGACCCCGGAGCCCGCGAGCTGCTGCTCGACCGAGGCGAACACCGGCGCCCACGCCGCGAGCGAGAGCTCGACGAGGCGCGGCAGGTCGGACACGGCGCAGCCCAGGACCGTCGTCACGACCGGGCGCGCGAGGCGGGGTCGGCCTCGAGGGCGCCCCGGTCCCACTGCCCGTTGTCCGCGGCGGCCTCGTAGGTGCTCTGGAGGAACTCGAGCAGGTACCGGTCCGGATCGGCCGCCCGGCGCACCGCCTCGTAGGGCAGCAGGAACTGCTGGGCCGCGTCGACCCAGGCCGCCTCGGCAGGGGCGACCGGGTGCCCGCGGAATCCGGGCGGCTCCGGGTACGCGTAGGCGTAGAAGGCGCCCTCCTCCCCGAAGCCCGGCCAGAAGCCGGCGCTGCTGAGCTCGTGCGAGTAGCCCTCGACCATGACCCAGTCCGCGCAGTTCGGGGCGCCGCCGGGGTGCGGCGGTGCGGTGCGGCCCGAGAACCGCGTGCACGCCATGTCCAGCCCGCCCCAGAAGAAGTGGACCGGGCTGACCTTGCCGATGAAGCGCGACCGGAACTCGGTGAGCACCCGCTGGGCGTTGACGAGCTGGCCCCAGAATGCCCGCGCGTGCGCCGGCTCGTAGGTGGTGTGCTCGTGATCGAGCTCGAACGGGATCGCCCGCACCACCTCCGTGGGCGTGGTGCGGATCGCGACGTCCACGCCCAGCTCGCCCAAGGCGGCCATGGTCTCGGCGTAGAAGTCGGCGACGGGCCTGCTCGCCAGCGGCACGGAGCGCTGCCCGCCGGTGCTCGCCCGCAGGTGCAGCCGGTGCTCGACGAAGTCGAACTCCATGTCGAAGGCGCCGCGGACGTAGGGCATCGACGACGTGGTCAGGCCGCGCGCCGAGACGTAGAGCGGGACCTGCCACCAGTGGTTGACCATCGGCTCCGAGGCCATCCGGATCTTCCCGACGATCTGGGTCCACATGTGCAGCGTGTCGCGCGTGTCGGCCCAGTCGGCGACCCGGAGGGCGGGCCACAGCTCCGTACTCATTCCTCCATTCATAGCCGGACGAGCACGCCGCCGTCGATCACAGGTCGGACAGCGGGACCTCGGTGTCGACGAGGCGGGCGCTGTCGAGCGTCGCGCCGGCGCGGATGAGCCGCTCGATGTCGTCGGTGACGTCCCAGATGTTGACGTTCATGCCGGCGAGCAGACGCCCGTCCTTGCACCAGAACGCGATGAACTCGCGGCTCGCGAGGTCGCCGCGCACGACCACCTCGACGCCCTCGTCGCCCGGGTCGACGTGGCCCGTGTACTCCATGCCGAGGTCGTACTGGTCGGTGAAGAAGTAGGGCAGCCGGTCCCAGCCCGCGGCGTTCTCGTCGATCATCGCCGCCGCCGCGACCGGCCCGCTGTTCTGGGCGGTCGCCCAGTGCTCGACACGGATCTGCCGGCCGAGGGCCGGGTGGTGGATGCTCGCGATGTCCCCGGCGGCATAGATGTGGGGATCGCTGCTGCGCAGGTGCTCGTCGACCCGGACGCCGTCGTCCACCTGCAGACCCGCGCTCTCGGCGAGCTCGGTGTTCGGGGCGGCGCCGATGCCGACGACGACCGCGTCCGCCTCGACGAGCGAGCCGTCACCCAGGCGGACACCCACGACGGTGCCGTCCTTGCCCACGATCTCGGTGACCTGCACGCCGGTGCGCAGGTCGACGCCGTGCTCACGGTGCAGGCCGGCGAACACCTCGGCGATCTCCGGGCCCAGCACGCCCAGCAGTGGGGCGTCGGCGGCCTCGAGCACCGTCACCTCCACGCCGGCGATCCGCGCCGCCGCGGTCACCTCGAGGCCGATCCAGCCCCCGCCGATCACGGCGATCCGTCCCGCCTGCTGCAGGAGGCTCTTGAGGCGGTCGCTGTCGTCGAGGTACCGGAGGTAGTGCACGCCCTCCAGCTCGGCGCCCGGTACCCGCAGGTGCCGTGGCGACGACCCGGTGGCGAGCAGCAGGGCGTCGTAGCCGACGCGTCCGCCGTCGTCGAGGACGACCTCGGAGGCGTCGCGGTCGATCGCGGTGACGGTCGCGCCGAGGCGCAGGTCGACGTCGTGCTCCCGGTACCAGTCGGCCGGGTGCACGAAGACCTCGTCGCGCTCCGACGATCCTTGGAGGTACTCCTTCGAGAGCGGGGGGCGCTCGTAGGGCCGGTGCTGCTCGGCGCCGAACAGCACCACCGGGCCCTCGTATCCGCCGTCGCGGAGGGCCTCCGCGGCCCGGGCGCCGGCCAGGCCGGCTCCGACGATCACGTAGGTCATGCGTGGCTCCTGTTCCGTCAGCCCGACTTGGCGGCGAGGCGCTCCCGCGTCCTCGCCCGCTGCTCCTCGAACCGCGTGGCCTGGGCATCGATCCTGGTGAGGAACTCGGAGAGCTCCGTCCGGGCCTTCTCACCCTCGGCGTCGAGCCCCTCGAGCTCGAACACCTTCCAGTGGCGCAGCAGCGGCCAGACCACCTCGTCGTGGTGCACGCGCAGGTCGTAGATGCCGGCCTGGGCGATCTGCACGGCCTTGCGGGTGAAGCCCGGGATGATCGCGCCGGGCATCGCGAAGTGGACCACCTCGTCGGTGATGGCCCGCATCGTGGCGTTGGGCGCGAAGTCGAGAGCGGCCTTCGTGAGGTTCCGGTAGAAGACCATGTGCAGGTTCTCGTCGGTGGACACCCGCGTGAGCAGCTTCTCCGCGATGGGGTCCCCGGCGAACTTGCCCGTGTTGCGGTGCGAGACGCGGGTGGCGAGCTCCTGGAACGAGACGTAGGCGAGCACGTTGAGGATGGGCTTCTCCTCCGAGTCGTAGCCCGTCTGCATCACCTGCATCCGCGCCTGCTCGAGCTCGTCCGGGTCGACCCCGCGGGTCACGAGGAGGTAGTCGCGGATGCAGAAGGCGTGACGGCCCTCCTCGGCGGTCCACCGGTGCACCCACGTCCCCCAGGCACCGTCACGGCCGAACGCCCGCTCGATCTCGCGGTGGTAGCTGGGCAGGTTGTCCTCGGTGAGGAGGTTGACCTCGAGCGCCGTCCGCGCGATCGGCGACAACGCCGACTGCTCGGGGTTCCAGGCCTCTCCCCCGAGGTCGGCGAAGTCGCGGCCGAGGCTCCAGGGCACGTACTCGTGCGGCATCCAGTCCTTCGCCATCTCGAGGTGCCGGTTGAGGTTCTCGGTGACGGCGGGCTCGAGATCGAGGAGCAGGCGCGTGCTGTCCGTGGTGGTCATGGTGTGTCCACTCTCAGCCGCGGTGTCGTCGGCCATTGGGTGCGTGCACGGCTCCCTCAGACTACCGGGCCGCGCGACCCCCAGATGATCATCGCCGCTCGCGCTCGCGGAGATAGGCCTCCAGCTCGGCGGCCCCGCTCAGCACCGCCCGCCCCCGGGCGGCGAGCCGTGCGTGCCACTCGCCCAGGGCGGCCTCCAGCGGCTCGAGCCCGCCGGCCGCCCGGACCTGCGCGATCAGCGGAGCGATCTGCTCCAGCAGGTAGCCGCCCCGGCGGAGCTGGTGGGCCATCCGGACGTCCCGGACGTCGGCGTCGTCGTAGACGCGGTAACCGGTGCGCGGGTCGCGGCGCGGGACCACGAGACCGGCCCGCTCCCACGTGCGCAGCGTGGCGGGCCGCAGCCCGAGCTCGTGCGCCAGCGGCCCGATGAAGATGCCGCCGGGCTCGGGCGTCGCGACGGGACCCAGGTCGCGCAGGGCCCGCTCCACGGCACGGAGGGTCCGACGGTCGTCGAGGAGCTGCGCGTGGCCCTCGTCGATCAGGCGGAAGGCCTCCTCGGTCGCGCCCTCGTTGACCGCCCGCATGATCGACGTCGCCGCGCGGTGGCCGTGCCCGGGCACGAGGGCGAGGAACGCGCGCAGGGCCGCCGCGTGCACCGGGGTGTAGACCCGGTAGCCGTGCGTCGTGCGGGCGGCGGGCGGGAGGCTGCCGGCGTCCTCGTAGTTCCGGACGGCCTGGGTGGACAGGCCGTGCCGACGCGCCAGGTCCACCGGTCGGAGCTTCCCGCCGGTTTGAGGGTTTCGTTCCACTGTCCCGCCGAGATCGCGCCGAAGTCTCCACCGACGGTTCAACGATAGCGTTGAGGAGGTGGCTGCTGACATCACGGACACCGTCCGACCCGTCGACGCCCGCGCCGTCATGGGGCTCCTCCCCGGTCGGCCGCGGGTGCTCGCGCTGGGGGAACCGACCCACGGCGAGGACGCACTCCTCGACCTGCGCAACGCGCTGTTCCGGAAGCTCGTCGAGCAGGAGGGCTACCGCACCGTCGCGATCGAGAGCGACTGCCTGAAGGGCCCGCTCGTGGACGACCACGTCACCTCGGGGACGGGCGCCCTCGACGACGTCATGGAGCACGGGTTCAGCCACGGCTTCGGCGCGTCCGCGGCGAACCGGGAGCTCGTCCGCTGGATGCGGGCCCACAACGACGGACGGCCCGCCTCCGAGCAGCTCCGGTTCGCCGGGGTCGACGGTCCGCTGGAGATCAGCGGGGCGGCGAGCCCCCGGCAGGCCCTCACCGCCCTCCACGGCTACCTCGCCGCGCACGACGACCAGGGCCTGCTCCCGTGTTCTCCGGCGACGCTCGACGACCTGCTCGGCGCCGACGACCGGTGGACCAACTCCGCCGTGATGTGGGAGCCGGCCCAGTCCGTCGGGCGCTCCGCCGAGGCCCGGGAGCTGCGGCTGATCGCCGACGATCTCCTGTCGCTGCTCGACGAGCAGACGCCGCACCTGCTCGCCGCGACCTCCCGAGATGGGTGGGAGCGGGCACGCCTCCACGCCCGCACCGCCGTCGGCCTGCTGCGCTACCACTACTCGATGGCCGACACCTCGCCGAGCCGGATGCCGCGACTGCTCGGCGTGCGGGACCAGATGATGGCCGGCAACGTCCTCGCCGCCGCCGAGCGGGGCCCGACGCTGGTCTTCGCCCACAACGCCCACCTGCAGCGGGAGAAGAGCTCCATGCGGATGGGCGACGTGGGAGTGGCGTGGTGGAGCGCCGGCGCGCTCGTGAGCGCCCGCCTCGGCGAGGACTACGCGTTCCTGGCCACAGCGCTCGGCACGATCCGGCACCAGGGCGTCGACGACCCGCCGCCCGACACCCTCGAGGGGCTCCTGTCCGCGCTGCCGGAGAGCCGCGTCCTCGTCGACGCCCGGCAGCTGCCGGCCGGCGCCACGCCCCGCGTCTCGCCCTGGTTCGGCTACGCCCCGCTGGACCCGGCGCACCTGGGCTCCATCGACGGCGTCGTGTTCGTCCGGGACGTCGCCTGACGGCTCAGCTCGCTGAGCATCACCTCGCCGGCAGCTCGTAGACCTGGTCGGCCACCTTCGTCAGCAACACGTTCGCCGTCTGCCGGCCGTCGAGCCCCACCGTCAGGTTGCTCCAGATCACGATCGTCACCTGGTTGACCGGGTCGTAGCCGGCGAAGCCGTTGTAGCCCGGCATCTCGCCGAAGTGGAAGTAGAGCGGGACGTTCGGCGCGAGGATCTGCCGCTCGATGCCCAGCCCGTACTGCGTCGCGCCCGGCTGCGACGGGTCGGAGGGCTGCGGGCTGTCCAGCCACTGCCGCTGGAGGTCGGCGCCGAACACGCGGCCACCGACCAGCGCCTGCATCCAGGTCGCGAGGTCGTCGGCGGTCGAGATGGCTCCGCCGGCCGCCGTGGCGTAGGACGAGTTCTGGTGGGTGTAATCGACGGGCGCCAGGGTGCCCGCCCGGGCCGCGGCCACCATCTCGGGCGGGTAGGGCGGCCCCACGAGGGCGTACTCGGAGCCGCCGTACAGGTAGCCGCGGGAGAAGGGTTCGGGGATCGAGGTGTCCGTGGTCGCCGGGAGGCTGGTCTGCGCCAGACCCTGTGGGCCGTACAGGCGGTCCTGGAACGCCTGGTTCAGCGGCCTGCCGTCGACCCTCTCGACGATGAGGCCGAGGAGGGCGTAGTTGGTGTTGCTGTAGTCGTAGTCGGCGCCGGGCGGGAACAACGGGGGGTACCGGAAGGCGATGTCCAGCACCTCCTGAGGCGTCCAGACCTTCGCCGGATCGGCGTCGAGGGTGTCCGCGAAGCCGGGGTCGTTCGTGTAGCCGTACAGACCGCTGCGCATCGTCAGCAGCTGGGCGACCGTGATGTTCTCGCCGTTCGGCACACCCGGGACGTACCTCGACACGGGATCGGTGAGCTGCAGCTTCCCCTCCTGGGCCAGCAGCAGCGTCACCGCGGAGGTCATCGTCTTGGTGATCGAGGCGATGCGGACGTGCGTGCCGCCCGTGGGCGCCACCTGGGCTCCCCGCTGCGTCGTCCCGACGGCGGCTGTGAACTCGCCCTGGGGGGTGCGGACCTCGACCACGGCGCCGGGGATCATCAGCTCTGCGGCGGTCGCCTCGACCATGGACGTGAGGGCGGCGGGATCGATCGTCTTCACCACGCCCGACCCGTTCGACGGCGTCGCCGCGGCCGCCGCGGTGGGTGCCGCTGCTCCGTTCGCCGAGCAGCCGGCGAGCACCAGGAGCAGGCTGGCCGCCAGCCCGAGGACACGGGCTCGCGGGGGCGGCAGGGGCCGAGCGTCAGCGCGCATGTCCTGCTCCCCGCCATGGGCACCGACGTCGTTGTCGGATTCGAGAAGGTTGGCGCAGGATCGGGCACCGCCACCAGCCGCTGACCGGCCGAGCCACCGCACGTAGGGGACTCGCGACGTAGAGGCAGCGTCTCCAGCGTGTCAGGGCCGAGCAGCGGATGCGGTCGCGACGTACACCGTGTGGGCCGCCTCGCGGTCCTGCAGCGGGTTCGGGAAGCGGACGACGTGCGCCTCGGCGGTCGCGAAGGCGGCGGCCAGCGGCGCGGTGAACTCGTCGTCGGGCGGGTCGTTGGACCAGAGCGCGAACACCCCGCCGGGCCGCAGACGATCGGCCACGCGGGCCATGCCGTCCCGGCCGTAGAACTCGGCGTGCGCGGGATCGAGGACGTGCCTCGGCGAGTGGTCGATGTCCACGACGATGGCGTCGAAGAGCCGGTCGGGCGCGGACGCGTCGAACCCCGACGGGGACCGGAGCATCCCGAAGAAGTCGCCGTGCACCATCGTGCACCGCTCGTCGGAGATCAACGACGCGGCGGCGGGCACCAGGTCCCGCCGGTGCCACTCGATCACCTCGGCGAGCGCGTCGACCACGACGAGGCGGCCCACCCTCGGGTCCGCGAGCACCGTCTGCGCCGTGTAGCCCAGCCCGAGTCCACCCACGACCACGTCGAGGTCGGTGCCCGACACCTCCGCCAGGGCGAGACGAGCCATCTCCACCTCGGCGACGGTGAACATGCTCGACATCAGGAAGTCGTCGCCGAGCTTGACCTCGAAGATGTCGACTTCGGACGCGGGGAGCCGCCGCCGACGCAGCACGAGCTCACCCATCGAGGTCGACCGCCAGTCGAGCTCCTCGAAGCGAGCGCTCATCGACACCCACCCCGACTCGGTCCGGCCATACCCGCACCGTAGCCGCGACCCCTCGCCGTCAGGCGAGGTCGATCGATCCGTCGAGAACGGCACGGGCGACGTCCGCCAGCGGCCGGCGGCGGCTGCGGGCGTGGCTGCGGAGCCGGGTGAAGGCCGTGCCCAGGTCGAGAGCGTGGCGTGCGGCGAGGAAGCCCTTGGCCTGCTCGATGACGATCCGGCTCGTCAGCGCGTGCTCCAGCTGCTGGTTGACGGTCTCGACGTTCACCTGGGCCCGGCGGTGCAGGATGCCGATGGCCGCGGCCGTGCCCAGGAAGTGGGCGATCCGCTGGTCGGCGCCCGGCAGGGGCCCGGGCTCGCGACGGAACAGGTTGAGGCCACCGACGACCTCGGCGCGCAGCACCACCGGCTCGGCGTGGGCGGCGCGGAACCCCTCCGCCCGAGCCTGCCGGGCGAAGACGGGCCAGCGGTCCGCATCGTCCTCCAGGTTCGCGGAGTGCACCGGTCCGCTCGTGCGCACGGCGTCGAGGCAGGGGCCTTCCCGGATCAGGATCTGCAGGTTCTCGAGGTTCTCGCTGCTGCCGTGGGTGGCGGCGACGGGGACCAGCCGGCCCTGCTCGTCGACCAGCAGTACCCCGGCCGCATCGACGTCGAGCAGGTCGACACACGCCGTCGTGAGTGTGTACAGCAGGTCGGCGACGTCGTAGCCGTCGCTCAAGGTGTCGGTGAGGGCGACGACGACCTCGGCGACGAGCTCGTCCCTCGGGGAGCTCATGGGGGCAAGTATGGCCCGGGCCAGCGGACACGGGACGGCCAGCACAAGCACCGCGGTCGTGAGCCGACCGCCGTCGTGCCCGGCGGCGATCGTCCGGGGATCATCGACGGTCGACCCCGAGCCGAGAGGACTGCGTACACGCGATGAAGCTGTTGGCGATCTCGGGCAGCCCCTCGTCACCCTCGAAGACGGTGCTGGCGCTCTCAGTGGCGCTCGCGCGGGGCGCCGAGCACGACGACGTGCACACCGAGCTGCTGGACCTGCGCGAGCAGGAACTGGTGTTCAGCGACGGGCGCGACCCGGCCGACTACACCGGCGCCAGCAGGAGGGCGATCGACGACGTGGTCGCCGCCGACGCGCTCCTCGTCGGCACCCCGATGTACCGCGGCGGGTACACCGGTCGGCTGAAGAACCTGTTCGACCTGCTCCCCAACGACGCTCTGGTCGGCAAGCCGGTGGGCCTGGTGGCCACCGGCGGCACCGACCACCACTTCCTGGCGCTCGAGCACGAGCTCAAGCCGCTCGTCGGTTTCTTCCGGGCCTGGGCCGTTCCCGGAGCCGTGTACGCCAACAACACGCACTTCTCGTCGGGTGAGCTCGTCGACCGGGACGTGCGGGACCGGCTGCACGAGCTCGCGGACACCGTCGTGACCTTCGCCCGGCACATGCCCACCCTCGCGGGCGCCGCCGCGCCGGACATTCCTCGCAAGGTCGCCGCGGAGGCCTGACAGGCGGCGACCGCGGGCAGGGAGGCCGCGATCGGGATCCGGGCTCGAAGGCCTTGCGTCGCGCTCCCCCGTTCGGCCGTCGTCGCCCGCGAGTCGAGACGATCGCTGCACCGACGGCACCATGCCGGAGCGAGAAAACGTGCGCGTTCGCCGGTGAGCTGCGCGTCGGCGGGATACCCGCGGACATGGCCGACTTCCAGGGCACCACCACCGTCGACGCTGCCGACGACGTCCTCTTCGCCTTCCTCTCGGACGTCCACAACCTCCCGAAGTACTTCGCGCGCATGACCTCGGCCGAGCCCGGCGAGGGCAACGAGGTGCACACCACCGCCGCGCTGCCCGACGGATCGCAGGTCGAAGGCACGGCGTGGTTCGAGGTCACCGACGACTCCCGCCACATCGCCTGGGGCGCCGAGGGCGAGACTCAGTACCACGGCCACCTCGACGTCCGGGCGCTCGGCGACGACCGCAGCGAGGTCGAGGTACACATCCACTCCGAGCGCGTCCCGTCCGGCGATGACTCCGTCCAGAATGGCGTCGACGAGACGCTCGCCGCCATCAAGCAGCTCGTCGAACGCACGGACGCCCTCGAGTAGCTCGCCGCTCCCCGGCGTGGCCGTGCCGACTCGACCGGAGCAGGATGCGGCGCCATGACGGTGGCACTGGTGCACGGCAATCCGGAGAGTGCGGCGATCTGGGACCCGCTCGTCGCCGAGCTGGCCCGCGCGGGCGTCGACGACGTCGTCCGGCTCTCCCCGCCCGGCTTCGGCGTGCCGCTGCCGGCCGGCTTCCCCGCGACCGTCACGGCCTACCGCGACTGGCTGATCAACGAGCTCGAGGGCTTCGACCGACCCGTCGATCTCCTGGGCCACGACTGGGGCGGCGGCCACGTCGGGACCGCGCTCATGCAGCGCCCCGAGCTGGTGCGCAGCTGGGCCAGCGACGCCCTGAGCCTCTTCGAGCCGGACTACGTGTGGCACGACCTCGCCCAGACCTGGCAGACCCCCGGCGACGGCGAGGCCAGCCTCGACGAGATGTTCGCCGGGACCCCCGCGCAGCGGGCCGAACGGCTGCAGGCCTTCGGCATCGGTCGGCCCGAGGCCCTGCAGATCGCCGGCGTGCAGGGGGACGAGATGAAGCAGGCGATCCTCGCGCTCTACCGTTCCGCCGCCCAACCGGCGATGGCCGAGCTCGGGAAGGGCCTGTCGACCCTGGCGAGTCGCCCGGGACTCGCGCTCGTCGCCACCGCGGACCCCTTCGGTGGCGACGAGGGGCTCCGTCGACGAGCTGCGGAGCGCGCAGGCGCCGAGGTCGCGGTGCTCGACGGCCTGGGCCACTGGTGGATGGCCGAGGACCCGGCCCGCGGCGCACGTGTCCTCACCGCCTTCTGGCGCGCTCGGGCCTGGAGCCCGTAGGCCACGGCGGCTGGTTCGGGTTCGGCCGGCAGGACGGCGAGGACCGACTTCCCCCCTCTGAGGTTCCGCGGGTCCTCGAGCATTGTTTCTCCACACTCCGTCGGGCACGAGTTCGATCCAGTTGCGCACCTCGTCGGCGGACTCGTCGTCGTCCAGCTCGGGGTGCTCGGCCGCCACGTGGGTCAGGATCAGGGAGATCACCTCGTCGTCGGTCTGCCCGCGGGCGGTGTAACCGCACTCGCAGCGCACCTGACGGGTCATGGGCCTCCTTCGACACCGCACGTGTTGTCGTCGGTTCAGCGTCAGCTGCCGAGGTGAGCAAGTGCCCTACTTTCCTGGCGGCACACGGGTTCAGCTCTGCGGGTCCTTCGCCATCGAGCTGCCCGGCCGAGACACCGGGTCGTCCCGGCTGAGCCGCCAGGCGCGTCTGCTCTTCGCCTACCTCGTCCTGCGTCGTCCCCAGCCGGTCCCCCGCGAAGTGTTGATCGACGCGCTCTGGGGCGACGATCCACCCCCGTCGGCCGACCGAGCGCTGACGGTCGTGATCTCGGAACTGCGCGCCGCCATCGGCGGCGACATCCTGCAGGGTCGCGGGGAACTGTCCGCGGTGCTGCCGGACCCGGCCGCGGTCGACGTCGAGCGCGCCCTGGGAGCGCTGCACACCGCCGAGTCCGCCGTCGCGTCCGGCAACTGGCGGCGTGCCTGGTTCGCCTCCTTGACCGCGCATTTCGTCACCCGACGGACATTGCCGCCCGGCGCCACGAGCCTGTGGGTGGAGAACCGGCGTCGCCAGCTCGCAGACGCCGGCGTCCGCGCCCTCGAGTGCTACACCACCGCCTGCGTGCATCTCGGTGGCGGGGAGCTGGCGGCCGCCGAACGGGCCGCGCGCGACCTCGTGGCCGCTACGCCGCTGCGAGAGACCGGTCACCTGCTGCTGATGCAGTCGCTGGTGGCACGCGGGAACGTGGCCGAGGCGCTCAGCTCCTACGAGCAGCTCCGCCGCATGCTCCGCGATGAGCTCGGCACCCTGCCCAGCCCGGCGGTGCAGGACTACTACCTCGAGTTGCGGAGCTGACCGCGCCGGGCCACTCGGCACCGACAACCTTTCGGCAACGCTCGACCAACGTCGGTGACGACTCTGGGTGCGACCAGCTCAGCAGCGACCGAAGGGCCGACATGAACCTGGTGGGTGAGTGGATCCCGGCCATCACCGGCCTCGATGACCGACTCACCGCCGGGTGACCGTGGCCGACCTCGGATGCGGGCTCGGGTCCTCGACACGGATCCTCGCCCAGACGTATCCGGCGTCGAGGATCGTGGGCTTCGACAACCATCCTGGGTCGATCGAGCTCGCACGCCGAATGACGCTCGAGGCCGGGCTGGCGGACCGGTGCACCTACCAGGTGGCGGCGGCACAGGATCTTCCCGGCGACGGTTACGGACTGGTCACCACGTTCGACTGCCTGCACGACATGGGCGATCCACTCGGCGCGGCCCGCCGTGTCAGGGACGCGCTCGCACCCGATGGCGTCTGGATGATCGTCGAGCCGTTCGCCGGAACCTCGGTCACCGACAACCTCACTCCGGTCGGGCGGATCTACTACTCGCTCTCCAGCTTCCTGTGCGTGCCACATGCTCTCTCGGAAGGCGCGGCGGATGCGTTGGGCAACCAGGCCGGAGAGGAGCCCGTCGCCGACCTCGTCGAGCAGGCCGGCTTTGGCGGCTTCCAGCGGGTGGCCGAGACACCGTTCAACATCGTGTACGAGGCTCGGCCATGTGCGACACCGACAGCGGCCCGCGCCTCGACGGGCGCGTCGCGCTCGTCACCGGCTCTTCCTCGGGGCTGGGAGCGCGGATGGTGGGCACGCTGAACACCGCGGGCGCCGAGGTCGTGCTCACCGGTCGCAACGCCGACCGATTGGATCAACGAGCGGCGAGCATGAGCGGGTCGCCACTCGTCGTGCCCGGCGACCTGCGAGATGCGGCGTTCCGCGCCTCGCTGATCGAGGCCGTCCGTGACCACCACGGCTACCTCGACGTGCTGGTCAACGCCGTCGGCACCTGCGACAACGGACCGCTGGAGGAGCAATCGCACACCGACGTCGCCGACATCATCGCCATCGATCTGCTCGCCGCCATCGATCTGTGTCGGTTGGCCGCCCCCTTGCTGCTGGACCGGCCCGACGCCTCAGTGATCAACATCGCCTCGATCTTCGGGCAGATCAGCTCCGGCGGCGGCATGGCCGGCTATCACGCCGCGAAAGGCAAACTCCATCAGCTTCACCTGCCACCTCGCGGAGCAGTGGAGCCGGCGCGGTGTGCGCGTCAACGCGCTGGCGCCGGGCTTCTTCCTCACGCCACTGACCGGCGAACTCTCCGATCCCGGGCTGCGTGAACGGATCTGCCGACGGACCCTGCTGCGACGTGCGCCCGACATCGCCGAGATCGACGGACCGCTGCTGTTCCTGGCCTCGAGTGCCTCGAGTTACGTCACCGGCCAGGTGCTCACCGTCGACGGCGGCTGGACGGCGAACTGACGAGCGTCGCCTGCCTGCCCCATGACACGGAGAATCGTCTGTCAGGCGTGGAAATGAGGCGGTCCCCACAGGGCGCCGACGTCGCGCAATTGATATCGATCACTCCGGCTGCAGCAAGCCTGATTGCAACGGTCTGGCCCTTTGTGGGAAGTGGCCTCGGCCTCGGCCATTACGATAGCTGCCGTACCGAGACTCATCCGGATAAGATGACGAAGACCCTGAGGCGCAACGCAAGGGCCACCTCGGTCACCAGGACGATTGTGGGCCTATCATCTACTGGGCGGCCCTCATTCTCCTGGGCGATACGCGTAGAGAACAAGGTCGTTGCTGGTCCATCGAGCTACATTGAGGATCAGAATCCCGCGTACCTGTCGGGTCGTCCCGAAAGCTGTTGCGCATACTGCGGCTTCCGAGCTAGTCCCGACTGCGGCACGGGTGAGGTCCTCCAGGCCGCAACCCCGTGGTCACGGTGGTCGAGGAAGCGCCGAGCATCAAGGTCACCGCCAGGGGTCGCTCGGGGTTGACGGAGCTGGCACCACAGGCTGCCTAAAGAGGAGCCGAAGCTGCCTGTGATTGGTTGGCTACAGCTCCACCACGGATGCGGACACGTAGGTGAGGCTTCATGGGGCCGAATAGAGCCTTTCTCTCCATGACATTGCCGTGAGCCCTACAGTGAGCGGCGTCCACAACGCGACTGCGATGCTCGTCTCTCCGCCTCAGAGGCTCAGCTTGGTTCGGGTCAGTTCACCCCATGATCGGTCTACGGCCCGTCCTCGGGCCGCGGGACGAGCAGAACGGTCACTGATGTAGGAGGCAACCATGGCCGGTCTCGTCACGAAGAGCCTGAACAATCCTGAAGAGGTCCGCCCGTTCAAGGACGGAATGGGCAAGCTTGAGCTGGTCAACCAAGACGCCGGCGGGGTCGGGCGCGCCACGTTCCAGCCCGGGTGGCAGTGGTCCCAACACGTCAAGCCGATCGCGGGGACCGAGAGCTGCCAGGCCGCCCACATGGGCTACGTGATCTCGGGCCAGATGATGGTCCGCATGGACGACGGACAGGAGACCCTTATCGGGCCCGGCGATTTCATGGACTGCCCACCAGGACACGACGCTTGGATCGTCGGCGACGAGCCGTGCGTCATGATCGACTGGCAGGGTTTCGCGGATTACGCGAAGGGCTGATCGAACCTGATCGACGATCTCGACGGTGGCGTCGCGGTTGTCCGGGCCGGTGGCCTTGGTCAGCCCGGAGTCGGTGAGTTTCCGCGATCAGGCCCCGGCTTCTCGAACACGGCCGCGTAGACCACGTGGGTCACCTCGGACAAGTCTTGGATGCCGGCGCGGGTCGCGAGTTCCGGGTGGCGCTGGTACACCGCCGCCGCGAGGCCGCCGCCGAAGGACAGCCCGCACAGGTGCGCCCGATCCACCTCGAGGGTAACGATCAGATCGGCGACAGCATCGGCATAGTCGGCCGGCGTCGGCCGGCCGGTGAGCAAGTCCGAGCCGCCGCAACCAGGGGTGTCCCACGCGATCACATCGAAGGCGTCGGACAGTCCCTCCAGCTGCGGTCGCCACGCACGGCCGTCGCTCCAGCCGCCATGAAGCAGGACGAGCGGCGGCCCGTGACCGGCCCGGTGGTACGCAAGAGACCTGCCTGCGACCCTGACCGCCGCCACAGCTCCGGCCCAGCCTCGTCCACTCGCCCGGCGTCGCACCGAACAACGCCACCACGTCGTCGGACTGTGGCCCTCCCGCGCCGCCGGCACAACCGAGGTCGGTGAAGCCGTCCCACAACGACCGCGCTCCGAGGCGGCGGTCGCCGCGCCGTGTCGAGGCCGTCCGGCTCGGGTGCGGCCGCCCCGGGCCCCCCGCTCTCCGAACCCGCTCAGGTTGCCACCCCCGGAAGACCTGCGAAGGCGTCATCGGTCCCGGCATCGTCGCGGGGAACGTCGTCGCCCCAACACAGTGGAAAGCGCAGACGCCGACCTCATGCCACCGAGTCGGCGACTCACGACTGCGGGTCCTGGTCGGCGCGTTCGGTCCTGTTGCCGTCAAACGATCGGCTCGAGCGTCCCGTCTCCATCACTCCGTTGGGGAACTTCGGGACGCGTCGCTGCGCCCTCTGCTGGCGCGCGACCCACCTCGGGGTCGACACCGGCGGGACGTCGCCGACCACAGCGCCGAACATCGCCGCCAGCGGTGGGCGCTGGTCGACGAGTTCCTGCTGCGGCGGTGGGAGAACGGCCCCCGACCGCGGGCCGAGGAACGTTGCGCGAGCCGTTGCGTGGCCGACACCGGGCGTTCGATGGAACAAGACGTCACCTTGCGTTGGATCTACCTTCACACGATCGTGGAGTACGCCCGTCACAACGGCCACGCTGACCGGCTCCGAGACGCCGTTGGCGAACGGGCGGTGTCGTAAGCCCGATGGGCCTCGCCCATCCCGCCCCGCCCGAGCAGGTACTCGAGCGGTACGGGCCGAAGCGCCTCCCGGTCGTCGGGGGCGTGGAGCACCGACCGCAGCCGACCGGCCAGCGCCAGCGGCTCAACGCCCAGTTCCTCCCCGGGATACACAGCAGCCGGCTCGTCGAGCGGACGCTCCGCCTCGAGCCTCGCCGAAACGTCGCCCAGGACTACTGCAATCTATCGGTTGCACCCACGGCCTCGATGTGCAATCGTTTGATTGCACCCACTCAACGAGGAGCACCCCCATGAACGACGCCACGTACACCCACGCGGAGCTGGCCGAACTGGACAGCATCGCCCGCGAGATCGACGTCGACGCGCCCGCCGAGCGCGTGTGGGACTTGATCGCGCGGCCGGGCTGGTTCATCAACGACGGCAAGGTCGAGGCCGAGCCCGACCTGCGCTACGAGGACGACGTCGCGGTCGTCACGGATCCGACGGGCGAGTTCCGGTTCCGGACGGTGCAGCTGGACAAGCCGCGCTACGCGGCCTTCCGCTGGCTCGGCACTCCGTTCCGGGACGTGTCCGAGGGCACGCTCGTCGAGTTCTGGGTCCAGGAGCGTGCGGGGGGCGGTGTGACGCTGCGGGTCCTGGAGAGCGGGTTCTCCACCCTGTCCGAGGACCCCGCCGTGTGGCTGAAGGAGCGGGAAGGCAACGACCAGGGCTGGACGCAGGAACTCGCCGCGGCGAAGACGTTCGTCGAGTCCTGCGCGGGCGGCGGGTCGTGAACGCGGAGGAGCTCCCGACGATGTGCGCCGCCCTCGGTGACCCGACCCGCTGGGACGTCCTCACCCAGCTCGGGGAGGGCGCGAAGTCGGCGTCTGCGCTGGCCCGAGAGCTCCCGGTGAGCCGGCAGGCGATCGGCAAGCACCTGGAGGTGCTGCGCGAGGTCGGCCTGGTCGAGTCCGAGCAGCGCGGCCGCGAGGTCGTCTACCTCGCCGTCGGCGCCCGGCTCAACGCGCTGGCCCGGGAACTCGACCGGATCGGCTGGTCCTGGGAGACCCGGCTGCTGCGGATCAAGGAGCTGGCCGAGCGTCCCGACCACCGACCGCCTCGCTCCTGAGCTCCAGCCATCACGGAGACCGGCCGCGGCCGATCCCGTGCGCTGCGCCGCGGTCGGTCCCGCGCGCCCGAAAGGCCTCCACCCACATCGCGACCACCAGAAGGCAGGCACAGCCATGCCCACCCGGACCCCCGAGCCGACGCGCAACGATCGGCCCCCCGCCCACTCGACACGAGAGCACGAGACCCTCACGCCCGCCGGGCGCGCTCCCGCGAGACCGGTCCGGCGGCGGGTCGTGCTGGCCCTGGCCTGCGCCACGATGGCGATGGCAGGGCTCGACATCGCCATCGTCAACGTGGCGCTCCCGTCGATCCAGCGCGACCTCGGCGTCGGGCCCAGCACGCTGCAGTGGGTCGTGGTCGCCTACGGGCTGCTGCTCGGCGGGTTCCTCCTGCTCGGCGGCCGACTCGCCGACCACCTGGGCCGACGGCGGATCTTCCTGGCCGGGCTCACCGTCTTCACCGCCGCCTCGTTCCTGGCCGGTGCCGCGCAGGGTGCCGGCCTGCTGATCGCAGCCCGTGGCGTCCAGGGCTTCGGTGCCGCGCTCGTCGTGCCGTCGGCCTTGTCCCTGCTGGCGGTCACCTTTCCCGAGGGGGCCGAGCGGAACCGGGCCATCGGGCTCTTCGGGGCCGTCGGCGGCCTGGCCGGCACCTTCGGGGTCGTCCTCGGCGGGCTGCTGGCGTCGGGGCCCGGCTGGCGCTGGTCGTTCTTCATCAACGTGCCGATCGGCGTGGTGCTGGTCGCGATCGCCCTGGTGTTCCTGGCCCCGGACGGACGCAGCGGCCGCGCCGGTCGACTCGACGTCGCCGGGGCGGCCACGGTGACCGGGGGGCTGCTGCTGTCGGTCTACGCGTTGCACCACACCGTCGAGCACGGCTGGTTCTCCAGCTCGGCGCTGGCGTTGTTCGCCGCTGCCGCAGCACTGTTGGCGGTGTTCGTGCGGATCGAGGCACGGTCGACTGCCCCGCTGGTGCCGACCGCGCTGCTCAGGAACCGCTCGCTCGTGGCCGCGAACCTCACGGCGTTCTTCGGGTTCTGCGCGCTGCTGTCGTTCATCTTCGTCGGGTCCCTGCTGATGCAGCAGGTGCTGGCCTACTCACCGGCACAGGCCGGCGTGGCGTGGCTGGCCACGACGGCCACCACCTTCGTGGCGGCCATGGCAGGCGGCCGGCTGGTGGCCCGGCTCGGCGTGCGGCGGCTGCTGCTCATCGGCCTGTCGCTCGTCGCCGTCGGGTCGCTCTGGATGGCGAGGATGCCGGGCGACGCCGGTTACCTCACCGACCTGCTGCCCGCGTTCCTTCTCGCCGGCGTCGGCTTCGGGTTCTGCGAGCCGGCACTGCAGCTCGGCGCGCTGTCCGGGGTCGCGCCGTCGGAGGCGGGACTGGCCTCCGGACTGGAGGAGACCATGCGCGAGATCGGTGGCGCCGCCGGCGTCGCCGCGGTGTCGACCGTGCTGGTCGCCGGTTCCGGGCTCGACGGCTTCCACGCCGCCTTCGCGTTCATCGCCCTCCTCGCGCTCCTCGGCGTCCTCATCGCCGCCGTCGGGTTCGTGCGAGGCGGGCGTCCAGCAGTGGTCGTCCGCTGACCGGTGCTCCGAAGTCGCACGAGACAGCACACGGAAGGAGACAGTCATGAACGACGACACCCGCGGGAGCGCGCGCACCGAGACCGTGGGCCCGACCGGTCTCACCGCACCGGCGGACGACGCGGCGGATGCGCCCGGTCGGCCCTCGGTCGTCGACCGGGCCACCTTCACGACCGCGATGGACGGGCTGCGGGCCCGGGAGAAGGCCCACACCCGGGAAGGCGACGCGATCGCCGCAGCGCGACGCCGCCTACCCGCGGTGGAGGTCGATGCGAGCCTGCCGCTCGTCGGTCCCGGCGGGCCCCTGACCCTGCTCGACGCGTTCGAGGGGCGCCGGCAGCTCATCGCGTACTACTTCATGTGGCAGACCGGTCCCCCGGCGGCGGAGCAGTGCGAGGGCTGCACCTTCTACACCGGGCAGGTCCGCGAGCTCTCCCAGGTGCACTCCCGCGACGCCACATTCGCCGTCCTCTGCCAGGGGCCGTACGAGCCGAGCGTCCGCTATCGCGACTTCATGGGTTGGGACGTGCCGTGGTACTCGGCGCAGCCCTCCCTCGACTTCCTCCTCGTCGGGCGCCGGATCGGCCTGTTCCACCTGGTCTGCTACCTGCGGGACGGCAACCGGGTCTTCGAGACCTACTGGACGAAGGACCGGGGTGTCGAGGCGTTGGACAACACCTACGGGCTGCTGGACCGGACGGTGTACGGCCGCCAGGAACCGTGGGAGGAGTCCCCGGCCGGCTGGCCGCAGGGCTGGGGAGCCGACGGCGGACACCCGTACCGGAGGAACGGGCGCCCCCTCGCCCAGTGGCCTCGGGTGGAGGCGGGCAGATCCGACGACCTCGGCAGCGCGACAGGCGCTCCCGCCGTGCCCGACACCCGTTGACCGTTCCTGCCGCGCGGCGGAGGCTGGATCCGATCGCAGGGTCACGCCGTGTGCGCTCGAGCCAGGGCGACGGCGACCCGATCGAAGGCGCGGATCGTGGTGGTCTCGGCGGCCGAGCACCAGAGGAACCGCCGTTGGTACGGCGGGGCGTCGTGGATGGGCACGTAAGCGACATCGGGACGGGCGTAGTAGCTCGTGAACTGGGCCGACACCGGATAGCTACCGACGCCCGTGCCGACGAGCGACAACATCTCCTGCGAGGTCCCGAAGGTCGGGCCCCGTTCCACGGGCCGGCCGTCAGGGGTGCGCTGGGGGATGAGCGTCTGGTCCCAGTAGTCGGAGATCGCCGGCGGAGTGCGCAGGATCGTCGTGCGAGCGACGTCGGAGAAGGACACCGAGGATCGCCGGGCGAACCGGTGGCGTGCCGACACGGCTAGGAGCTGGTCCTCCTCGAGCAGCACGCTCCCGGCGGTGAGCTCCACCTGGCGCGCACCGCGGGGCGGCACGGTGGCGAGCACCATGTCGATCTCGTGGGCGCGGAGGGGACCGAGGCCGCCACCGAACTGGTTCTCGACCAGCGTGACCGCGCAATCGGGGTACTCGGTACGGAACGCCTGAGCCACCTCGAGGACGAAGCGGCCGGAGGCGGCGCCGATGAAGCCGACCCTCAACGTCTCGCTGATGCCGTGACCGGCCGCCACCGCCGCGTCGACCGCGGCCCTGATCTGCTGGTAGGCGGGCCCGAGCTCGTCGCGAAGGCCGCGTCCGAGGGGGGTCAGCCCGACGCGGCGGCTGGTGCGCTCGAACAGCGGTGCGCCGATACGCCGTTCGAGCTTCTTGATCGTCTGGCTCACCCGCGCGGTCGACACGTGCAGCCGTGCCGCAGCCCGGCCGAAGTGCAGCTCGTCGGCCAGCGTCAGGAAGATCTCGATCTCGCGCTGCTCCACGGTGGCACGACCGCCCCTCCGGAGTTCGTGAAGCCTCGCTCAACGATCGTTGCGGAGTGCGCCGTTGTTCGCCACCCCGCCCGGGCAGATCGTGGGCACCGCCGGACCACCCGTCGACCGGAGAACGACAGGACGCCCTCGCCGAGGCGACCGCCACGATCGCCGGCGCCACCGGCCGCGACCTCACCCACAGACGCGTCCCGCCCGAGGCCTTCGCCGAGGGTGCGCGAGCCACCGCAGCCACCGACGCCAGGAATTCCAGCAAACAGACCACCACGGAGACCTCGATGAGCCGACGATCGCGACCGCTGGTTGTCCTGCTGCCCGCCACACTCACGACGGGTCTGGTGGCCGGCTGGTTCGGCGATTGGGCAGGCGCGATCATGCCGGGCCTGCGCGAGACCGACGACCGCACCTTCGTCGCCGCTCTCCAGGCCCTCGACCGGGCCATCCTGAGCCCGCTGTTCATGCTGACCTTCATGGGCGCGCTGGTGCTCACCGGCCTCGCCGCGCTGCTCTACCGGCGCGCGGGGGATCGCGCACCCCTGCTGTGGGTCACCCTGGCGTTCGGCCTCTACGTGGTCGTGGTCGTCATCACCATGGCGATCCACGAGCCGCTCAACCGAATCCTCCGCTACGCCGGCGACCCGGACGCGATCGCCGACGTGAGCGCCGTACGCAACGCCTTCGATGAGACCCATTGGGCCGCCTGGCACAACGTGCGGACCGTCGCCACCACCGTCGCCTTCGGATGCCTCGCCTGGGCCCTCGTCCTGCACGGACGCGCCACAGCGCACCGCGAGGACCCCCGCCTGGCCTCACCGGCGTCCGGTCCCCCCAGGGCGAGTCGCTGAGCGAGGATGCGAGCGGGACCTGACAGCTCGACACCCCGCGGTGTCACTGCTCAGCAGCTGGCGGGTCCGGTCGTCAGGGATGCGAGCTGCGGTGTGTGGTCCCCCGCCTCCTGAGGACCGACGGGCGGGAGTCCGAAGCTGTTGATCTCCACGCCGAACAAAGACGCAGGTCAGAGGATCACCGACGAGGCTGCTGCCATCGCTGAGATCATCCCCACGCTGAGCACGGCGCACCGGGGCGATCTGTAAGCCGGACCGCGTTCGTGGTCGGAGCGACCAGGGCCGCCGGGGCTGATCGCGTGTCTGAGCTGGCTGCTGACCTTCTGGTGCCTCGGCTCTCCTCCGGGGTCGTCGAGGGCTCGCGTGCCACCAGCGTGCCCCAGAAGGTCGACCCCAGGGCCAGCCGGCAGCAACCGCCCAGAACTGAGCCGACGGCCAGCGCGCCAGAGGGGACGCCACGGCGCGCCCACCGCTCATCCGACCGTAACGCTCCCACCGACGGGACTGCCCAGACTTCGGTTGACTCGGGTTCGGTCAGTGGGTCAGGCGGCGTGAGCGGCGTTGAGCAGTGTCTCGAACTCGACCGGTGTCAGTCGAGCGAGGGCGTCCTGGCGTCGGCGGCGGTGGTAGGTGGTCTCGATCCACCTGACGATCGCCAGGCGTAGCTCGGCTCGGGTGGCCCAGCGGCGGCGGTTGAGGACGTTCTTCTGCAGCAGGCTGAAGAACGACTCCATCGCGGCGTTGTCCGCGCAGGTCCCGACCCTGCCCATCGAGCCGCGCAGTCTCGTGTCACGAAGCGCGCGCTGGTAGGCGTGTGATCGAAATTGGCTGCCGCGGTCGGAATGCACGACCGTGGCCACCGGTCCGCGCAGCGCGATGGCGTTGCGCAACGCCGTGACCGCAAGTCCGGAGGTCATTCGGGAGTCGATCGAGTAGCCCACGATGCGCTTGGAGCAGGCGTCCTTCACCGCGCAGAGGTAGAGCTTGCCCTCGGCGGTGGGATGCTCGGTGATGTCGGTGAGCCACAGCTGGTTCGGGCGCTCGGCGGTGAACTCCCTGCGCACGAGGTCGTCGTGCACCGGCGGGCCCGGTCGTCGTTGGCGGCCGCGTCGGCGGGCGTGGATCGAGAAGATCCGCTGCTGGGTGCACAGCCGGCCGACCCGGTTGCGCGAGGCGGTGAGGCCCTGAGCGGCGAGCTCGTCGGCGATGAAGCGGTAGCCGAACTCGGGGTCGTCGTGGTGGACGTCGATCGCGGCGTTGATCAGGTAGGCGTCGTCGTAGTCGCGGTCGCTGACCGGTTTCTGCTTCCACTGGTAGAAGGCCTGCTTGGAGAACCCGAGAACCCGGCAGGTCACCGCGACGGGGATGGCGTCGGCGGCGAGGTCAAGGACCAGCGGGTACATCATTTTGGGAGCACGTCGCGGGCGAAGTACGCGGTCGCGCGGCGCAGGATCTCGTTCTCCTGCTCGAGGCGTTTGGTGCGTCGGCGCAGCTCGCGGTTCTCCGCCTCCAGATCACCCCGCGGGTTCGGCGGGGGCCCGTCGGCGGTGTCGGTGCCGATCCCGTCCTCGCGGTCGGCAATCCGCAACCACCGCGACAGACAGGACTCCGAGACCCCGAAGCTCCTCGCGACCTGAGCGATCGACTGGTCACCCTGGCGGGCGACCGCGACCACGTCACGTCGGAACTCGGGTGGGAACGGCTTCGGCACGATGTCGATCCTTCCAGCGAGGACCTCGTCCTCACAGGCAAGGAGTCAACCGAACCCTGGGCAGTCCCGGGGTCTCCGGCGCGGAGGTCGCCGACTTGCTTGTTGACTCATTCCAATGATTGGCGGAATCTGGCTACCTGCCGCCGAGCGCCTCGTCGCCCTCGTCGCGGGAGCCCGAGCGGCGCCACGGCCGGACGGGGAGGTATGCGATGACGAGCACGTACGACGATGAGACGACCGTCCAGGACGTCCTCGAGTCGACCCGCGAGCTGGGGCCGACCATCGCTTCCCGGGCCCGCGACATTGAGGCGGCCCGGCGGCTGCCGCGCGATCTACTCGACGAACTGCTCGCTGCCGGATGCTTCCGTGTGTCGCGTCCCCGCAGTCACGGCGGGGTGGGCGCCGACCTGCCGGACACGATGCGGATGATCGAGTCGTTGGCTCGCGCCGATGCGTCGGTGGCATGGACGGTGATGATCGGTGGCAGCACCTGGGTCGACATGGCCGCCCTTCCCCGCACCACCTTCGATGCCCTGTTCGCCTCACCAGACGTCATCACCGCCGGCGTCTTCAACCCCACCGCGTCGATCCATTCCGTGCCCGATGGCTACGAAGTGCGGGGACGGTGGAGTTTCGCCAGTGGCTGCGAGCACGCCGACTGGCTTTTCGGCAACGGCGTCGAGGACGTCGTCGACGGCGCTCCCCAGATGCGCATGGCCGTGCTCGCCCCCGATCAGGTCGTCATCGAGGACACCTGGACGGTGTCCGGCCTGTCCGGCACGGGCAGCCACCACTTCCGCGCCGACGGAGTCACCATCCCGGCCGAGAACACCTGGCGGCCGTTCGTCGACCCACCGTCCGTCGACGTGCCGATTCTACGGATCCCCCCGCTCGCACTGATCTCCTTGCTCACCGCCAGCGTGCCCCTGGGAGTGGCGCAGGGGGCGCTGGACGAGATCCGAGACCTCGCCGCCGCCAAGGTGCCGCTCCTGGCCGGCGCACCCCTCGCAGCTAATCCGCACTTCCAGTTCGAGTTCGCGTCCGCCGACACCGAGCTCCGCGCGGCGCGCGCACTCCTCTACGAGTCGGCCGAGTGGGCGTGGGCGACCGCCACGTCCGACGGCGAGTTCACCCTGGAGCAGCGCGCCCGGCTCCGAGCTGCGGGCGTGTGGGTCACCACTCGGTCAGCTGCCGTCGTGGAGATCGCGTATCGATCGGGCGGCGGTAGCTCGATCTACGCCGACTGCCCGCTGCAACGGCGGCTGCGCGACGTCCACGCCGTGACCCAGCACTTCGTGATGAAGCCGGACACGCTCACGACCGCAGGAGGGGTGCTCGCCGGACAGGGCCTCGCGGGCCCCGTGTTCTGAAGGCCGAGGCCTGCGCCCCACGTCTCAGCAACCTCGTCAGAAGGATCCCCCTACTCCGGGGCCTTCATTGGGCTGCGTTCGACACGAGCTACTGAAAAACGATAGGTGCTCCTGACCTGCGATGATCTGGCTTGCTGAGGACCAGGTCGTCGATCATCACCTGGGGGACCAATCCGTTGCGGGAACCTTGACGCGCGCCACCTTTTCCCGAAGGCTTGTGACGACCATCCATCCATGGCTGACCGTAAAGCTCGAGGGCGACATAGAAGTCGGTTATCAGACCTTCGGTCCTTTCGAGACGTGCTGAGCAAGTGGGTCCATCGGGAATGTTCGGCACACGTAATGACGGCCACGAGCGCTCGGAGACGATCGCTCACCGCCCTTGGGGCCTAGGAACCGTGAGGCGCCCACCATGGAACCACTCGTGGAACGCCCGGCCCGCGGGCTTGGAGTCGGGGCAGATCATCGCGGCAGCAGATCAAGAGCATCCCGCTTCGAGCGCTGGGCGGCAGAGGGCGGGCATGATCTCCCACCACGCGCGAACTGTCAGCTCCGGCTGTTGCTAGCTTGAACAATCCACGCTGCGGAGCGGTAGAGGACGCCGCGGTGCGGATCGTAATGGGCGAACAGATCGTCGTGGAGATGGTGCAATGCACGGGCCCGGGTGTCGGGTGCGAGGTCGGCGAGCAGCCCGGCGTGCTGGCCGGATTGGAAGGCCAGTGCGTCGTCTGGGTCGACGCCGAAGTTGATCGGGCTCTCGACGCCCACGAGTTCGACGTCCGCGAACCCGGCGTTCTCGAGGAGAACGTGGACCTGCTTGGGATCGGCGAGCGAGAGCGGGCCAGGCCCCTGCGCCGACGGGAGCGGAGTCTCGCGATCCGGGGTGAGCGCGTCGAGGACCCGGTGAATGAACTCGTTCCGGTCGAGGGACTGCCAGACGAGCAGCACCAGCCGTCCACCAGGTCGGAGCGCGCTGCGGACGTTCGTGAACGCGGCGAGTGGGTCGGCGAAGAACATCGAGCCGAGCCGGCTGATGGCGACGTCGACGCTGGCCGGGGTGAACGGGTGGACCTGAGCGTCGGCCTGGGTGAAGGTGACGTTGCCGACCTGCTCGTGGGCGGCGCGTCGGCGGGCGATCTCGAGCAGGCGGGCGGAGAGGTCTACGCCGTAGGCGTGTCCCCGATGGGCACGCCGCGCGGCGTCCCGGGTGCTCTGTCCAGCGCCACAGCCGATGTCGAGTACCTGGTCGTCCGGTTCCACCGCCGCGGCTTGCTCGAACATCTCGCGGTAGGCGTGAGCGCCGCGGTCGAAGCGATCGGCGTTGTCCGCCCAGAACGCACCCATGGGCCCGTCCCAGGCTTGCCTCTGAGCGGCGTTCGGGGCGTCTTCCATGCTCACCTCGCAGAGGTTGCCAGCATCGCCACGGGCGTGACGAGTCCACCGCCCGGGGGCCGGGCCGGGGCGTCGGCGGCGATGACCTTGAAGGAGAGCCAGCCCTGTCCGAACGGTCTGCCCGCCGGATACCGCGGACTGGCAGTGGCCGTCGACCCGGACGGGCAGGACGCTGGCGCACCCTGTCTGGGGCCGAACCACGGCCGTCTCCTGCAGCCTCAGCACCGACCAGGACGCGGCAACGCTGCCGCGGCACGCCAAAGTAGCTGACGTAGAACCGGGCTATCGGTTCTGCCCTGCGCCTTCAAGCGATCGGGGAGCCCCGTGGCGGCGGTCTAGCTCTCGGCGGCAGACCTGCGAGCTGCAACGACGCGCTCGCACGCTGTGTGCTGCACGTTCGGCGGTATCGGGGTGTCGAGCTCGGTAGTACCTGTCATGCACCTCGCGGCGGAAGTCGTGGCCGAGCCGGCGCAGGAGTTGACCCACCACCAGGACGACGACAATGCCGATGACCACGGTCACCGCATAGCTGGTTGTCGAGACCGCCATGGGTCACCGCCCTCGCCGAGGTCCGGAGCGCGATGGATCCAGCAGCGACAGTGCCGGGAAGTGCTCAAAGCGCGCGACGTACCTCATCGAACACACCGACCGTCGCACCGCTCAACCGCCATGCGGCCGCGGCACCACACCGCAGCCCGGGATCGGTCGCCTCGCCGGCCCCAATCTGGCTAGAACGCAGGCATGCGGGTCGACTCGTGGTCCTGACCGACGAGAAGCCCGGAGCGCTCCCCATGGCTCGAACAAGCGCGGGCAGCCGGCGTCGCCACGGGCAGCCGCCGCAGAATCACCACTTCAAGGCCAACGGCACGTCGATGAGCGTCGAGGTCGTCGGTGACGTCGGTGACGTCGGTGACGTCGGTGACGTCGGCAGACAGGAACACATCGCAGGCGCGGCACACGTGGAGCTGGCGGGCGGGGCCGGTGTCGGGTGGGCGCGCGTCGATGCGCATCAACCCCTGCCGCGTCCTCGCCGCCAGCTCAGTGAGCGGGCGCGACTTCTGCCGAGCCGGGAGCGACGGCGGTGGAATCCGGCCCCCTTCCTGTCCCTGTCCGCGGTACAGCAACGCCGGCTCAGTGCTTGCGGTGGCAGCGCCGACGGCTGCGCTTTCGACCATGCCTGCGGTCCGGGCGGTCGCGGCTGCGGCGGTAAGCTCGTCGTGCCAGCAGCGCACCTCCCCTTCCGGCATGGCCACCCCGGTCGGGTTGACTGCGAGCTCGCGCAGCATGAACGGCAGCTGGCGGGTGCGCCGGCCCGGCGGGGCGGGCCACTGCGGCCCGAAGGCCTCGACGTCGGCGGCGTCCCACCAATCCTGCTCGCGCGGCGCGCCGTTCCCGACCAGTGCAGTGAGCCGGTGGCGGTCGGCGGCGTAGATCCAGCCGGGCTGGCCGTGCTCGGCGACGATGCCGGGGCACCCCGACCTGCGGGTGCCACAGCCACACGTCGCGCACCCCGTACCGCGCATAGCTGCCGGGACGTGTCAGCCACTCGTCGTCAATAACTAGCCTCGACTGCAGCTCCAGCGCCACCAGCGTCCCGTCGGCGAGCTCGATCTGTACGACCGCGGGTGACAGTCCTGGGGGTTATCTGTTCACGGATGTGTGCAGTCGCTCGCGCTCGCGGGGCCGACCGCGGCCTTGCACGAAGACCTCTTCCGGACTTGTCATCGACGGGACCGCAATGCTCCCGCACAGTAGTCAGGTCGCGCCCTTAGTCGATCTCGACCTTGAGTAGCTCGTCGATGCACGCGTCGATCTGCTCACGATCGGAATCGGTCAAGCAGAACATCGCAAAGTGAGCGCGAAGCGAGTCCACGACGCGGAACTCGCTGTTCGCGATCATGCGTTGCTCGGCTTCGAGGTCCGCGGGTGGGAAGAACATGTCGCGCGAGAACGCGACGACGTGGGTTCGCGCGGTGATGCGGGCAAGTGCCGCGCCCAGGTCCCCGTTGGTGTGCCGACTGACGTCTCCATGGCGCCACTTCCACCCCATCCAGATCAGGTTGTTCGGGTCCATGGGCGCGAAATAGCCCTCCCAGAATCGGTGGTTGAAGTCGTCCAGCGACGTGAAGCCCAGCGCCCGCCACGCCTCCGTGTTGTAGAACTCAGGGCACAGGCCCATCACCGACCAGGCTTGGGCGTGCCGGCGCAGGCCGACCCGGACCTCGCTCTGATGCTCGTAGAAGCCCCCGTTCCAGGCCGGGTCAGACTTCAACGAGTCCTCATGGGAGCGGACCCAGAGGTAGTCGTGCGGGGTGGTCTTCGCGGTGCCGGCGAACGGCAGCGCCCGGCGAACCATCTCGGGATACCGCACGGCCCACTCGTAGGTCTGCTCTGCGCCCATCGACCAGCCTAGGACCAGCTCGAGCCGTTCGATCCCGAACCTCTCGGTGATGAGCCGGTGCTGCGCCCGGACGTCGTCGCCGATCGTGACGTCGGGGAACGCACCAGCGCCCAGTGGCGGGGGCGTGTTGCTGGGTGACGAGGAGAATCCGTTGGCGAACTGGCCGGGGAGGATGACGAACCACCGCTCCGGGTCCAGCGGTCGACCAGGGCTGATGAAACTCTCCATCGATTTCGACGTGCCCGACCACATATGCGGGAACAACACGGCGTTGTCCCGAGCTTCGTTCAACGTACCGTGGACCTTATAGGCGATCCGAGCCGCTGGCAGCGTGAGGCCACTCTCCAGCTCGTAGTCACCAAGGTCGAAGTACTGGTGGGGTCCGTGGATCTCTTCGGAGTAGTAGTCGGACATTGTTTCTCCTCGATGCGGAATCGTCAGTGCCGGGCACGCGGGACGCAGATGAACGCCTACTGTCCGGTCGGCCGGATTGCCCAGCGCAACTGAACCCGAGAGCTCAGGGTCCCGAGACGCAGCATCCCGAGAGCGGAGGACCGCCCCAGCGGCATGGCAACGCGGGGGTCACGGGGCCAGCGTCGCGACATCACAGTCGTCAAGACACCGCCGGCACTCTCACCATGAGGCCCGCCTCCTTCAGGGTGGTATCAACCACACCTGCAGGACAAAGCGTGCGCGCGGCACGGCTTCGACGTCGAGCGGCGCTACACGAATAGCCCAACCTCGGCGCATAGTGTGAGGGCACAGCTACGCATCGCTTCCGAACGATGGCCGCCAGCGCCAGCCGGCGAGCCCGGATGGATCGCACCCGCAACATCGCATCGATCGACTCAGCGTGCACGGAATGGCCCCTGCCCGGCCTCGTCGGTCACATTGCGTCCCAGACTGGGACTGGCCCACAGGCGGGCTGATCATTCGTCGCCTGACCGGCGCCGTCATACAACCGGGTTATCGGTCAATGGCTACCGCCCCCAGCTACGTGCGCCTGATCGGGGCGAGGGGAATGACGTGACCGCGGGAGCGGTGGAAGCGAATAGGTGCTCGACCATCGGTGGCAGTCCAGCCGAGGGTGGCCACGCCGACCAGAGGTGGTCTTCACGATCTCGCCGGCCGACACGGCCGCTGCCGGGCGGACCTCGAAGCAGCACCGTCATCCGCGAGACGTTGACGCCGGTGCAGGCCGGGCGGACAGTCCGTGCGTAATGGCTACCTCTCGATGACGGGCTGGAGCACCGATGCTCACCACGGACCTCTGTCGCACCCTGGGAGTCGAGCTCCCGATCTGGAACGCCGGGATGGGTGGAGGGCTCGCGGGTCCGGCCCTGGCCGCAGCGGTCTCGAACGCCGGCGGCCTCGGTGTCCTCGGCATGGGTGGGCTGCCCGATCCGGTGGTCCACGAGCAGGTCCGCGAGACGCGCGAGCTCACCAACCGCCCCTTCGGCGTCAACCTCATCCTGCCGCTGCTCGCGGACGACACGCCCATCGAGTGCTGCCTCGAGGAGCGGGTACCGGTCCTCGTCCTGTTCTGGGGTGATCCGGGCCCGTACGTCGAGCGGGCGCACACGGTCGGGTCACGGGTCGTGGCCCACGTCGGGTCGGCCGACGAGGCGAAGTCCGCGGCGGATGCCGGGGTGGACGCGATCATGATCCAGGGAGTCGAAGCGGGCGGGCACGTCCGCGGCGTCGAGTCGCTGTCGGTCGTCCTGCCCGCCACCGTGGACGCCGTCACGCCCCTTCCCGTCGTGGCCTCGGGCGGGATCGCGGACGGCCGCGGGCTCGCCGCCGCCCTGGCACTCGGCGCCCAGGCAGTCTCGCTCGGGACGCGGTTCCTGTGCAGCGACGAGTCGCGCGCGGCGTACAAGGACCGAGTCGTCGCGGCCACCGCCGCCGACACCTACTACACGAAGCTCTTCGATCTTGAGTGGCCTGACGCGGCGCACCGGGTGCTGCGGAACCGGATCGTCGACGAGTGGGTGGCAGCCGGATCGCCTGCCAGCGGCCAAAGGGCCGGGGAAGGGGAGGTCACGGGCAAGATGCCGGTCGGCGGGCAGACCATTGAGCTCTCGCGCTACAGCATCTTCATGCCGATGGACGGCTTCGAAGGCGATCTGGACTCGTCGGTGCTCTACGCCGGGGAATCCTGCTCACTGGTCTCGGACATCCGCCCGGCCGCCGACATCGTCGCAACCCTTGCCGCCGATGCGGACGCGATCCGAACCGCTGCCAGTTGAGGCCTAGTAGGCCCAGGAGTACGAAGTCCAAAGTGGTGGGCCCCGTGGGACTCGAACCCACAACCAACGGATTAAAAGTCCGTAGCTCTGCCCATTGAGCTAGAGGCCCGGGCCGGGGTGCGGCCGCAGGAGAAGCGTAACCGCGGCGGCGCCCCGACCTGGGGGTCGATTGCCACACCGCCACATCGATGGGCCGCTCAGCGCAACTGCTGCTCCACTCGGCGACACCGCTTCGTCCGAGGAGCCGTGGCGGGCACCACCCGCCCGGGCGGCACACGGGCAGCCCGACGGGCCTGGACGAGTGAGGGCCGGTCACCGCGCGAGGGTTCGAGAACGACGTTTCCCCTGTTCCACGGGCCGCAGGCGACCGAGGACCGTCGGGACTCCCCGACACGCCAGAGCGACGCGCCGATCACCCGTATGACGTTGCGTAGCAGGGCGTCACCGTCCGGTGACCATCGTGCCTCGACGCGGAAACGGGTACCAAACACTCGCAGCACCGGAGTACCTACTCCCGGTGTGCACGACCGATGCGGTGGGAACGAGCGCTCCCTGATCCACGGCTCGATCCCGCCGCGTGCCGCACGGTTCCCCGTGGGCCCGACGGGACGCCACCCAGGCCTCCCGACCGCACGGAGAGGAGGCCACGACGTGTCGATGGCCGTGGTCATGTCCGAGATGCCCGACCTCTGGCGCACGGTGCTCGCCGAGCACGTGCCAGACGCCCAGGGGAACTGTCGCGAGTGCTTCCACGCCGGAGGTCGTTCCAGCTGGCCGTGCCAGACCTACCGCATCGCCGAGGAGGCGAAGTGGGTCGCCGAGGGCGGCCTGCCCGGCACCGGGCCGCACGGCCCCGGCCCGAGCCGCACCCGGCTCAGTCCTCCGGAGCCCCAGGCCGCGCGCCGGGACGACCCGCTCGAGGACCCCCTCGGGAGCATCGACGCCCCGGGCTCGACCCCGTTCCCCGCGACCGGGGGCTGGCGCTCGCCGTCGACCGGCTCCTCGTCGCTGCCCTGGCTGACCGGCGAGAGCAAGCCGGACGACCATCGTCCGTTCGCGGGCGACCCGCTGGCCTCCGGACCGATGCCGGCCGCCCTGGACGAGGTCACCGGAGAGCGCCCCTACGGCTCGACGTTCGACGCGCCCTACGGCGCCTCGTTCGGCGTCGACGACCGGCCCCGCGCCGCGCACTAGTCAGCACACCCGGCGCCTCACCGGCCCCGGAGACAGGAAGGCCCCCGGAGCGCTCCCTCCCGCGCCGGCGATGCCGGGCGGTCGGGCCCCGACTGGACGAGGGTCGGGAAACTCCGGGGGCTGGTGTCCTGCCTGGATTCGCTGGCCGCCCTGCCGCAGGTCATCGCCTGCGGACCGGCCACTCCACGGCCTTCGAGCAGCTAGCTGACGGACACCTCACGAGTCCTGTCGTTCTTCAACGCTGGACCACCTCCTCTCCCGTGTACCGACCACGCTAGGCGCGCTTCGATCACCTCGCAAACGGCTTCCGGCGCGTCCCTTGACGAGCAACCGAAAGGTTGCCTATCGTCGGACAGGCAACCGGACAGTTGCCTGATCGGAGGTGTGATGGACGAGGTGTTCCGCGCTCTCGCCGACCCCAGCCGGCGGGCCCTGCTCGACGCACTGCACGCCCGCGGCGGCCAGTCGCTGCGGGAGCTCGGCGAGGGCCTGGAGATGTCCCGCCAGGCCGTCGCCAAGCACCTCGGGGTGCTCGAGACCGCGGGCCTCGTCGTCACCTCGTGGCAGGGGCGGGAGAAGCACCACCACCTCAACGCCGCGCCGATCAACGACGTCGCCGACCGGTGGATCCGGCGGTACGACCGGGCGCGGGCGCAGACCCTCGCCGACCTCAAGCAGGCACTGCAGGAGAACTCCGAGGAGACCGAGATGTCCGACGACTTCGTCTACGTCACCTACATCCGCACGACGCCCGAGAAGCTCTGGCAGGCGCTCACCGACCCCGCGTTCATCGCGAAGTACTACGACGGCGGCGGTCCGACGTCGCACTGGGCGGTGGGCTCGAAGGTCCTCTGGTCGATGGGCGGCGAGGAGCCCCACGACTGGGACCAGCACGTCCTCGAGGCCGACCCGCCCCGGCGGCTGTCCTTCACCTGGCACAACTACCAGCCCGAGATGGCCGAGATGTTCGGCTGGAGCGACGAGCGCCTGGCCGAGCTGCAGCAGGAGAAGCGCTCGAAGGTCACCTTCGACATCGAGCCGGCGGGGCAGGCTGTCAAGCTGACGGTCACCCACGACGATTTCGTGCCCGACAGCGAGATGCTCAAGGGGGTCTCGGGCGGCTGGCCGGCGATCCTGTCGAACCTCAAGTCGGTGCTCGAGACCGGCGAGGCCGTCGTGACCGACTGATCGTGGGGGCTTTCCTGACGTTGAACGTCAGCATGGCCCCCAGTCTGACTAACCCCGAGAACGCCAGGCGGCGAGGTCGTCGACGGAGCGGGTGTTGACGATCCGCTCCACCGGCACCTCGCACTCCTCGGCGCGCTCGCAGCCGAAGGGTTGCCAGTCGAGCTGGCCGGGGGCGTGGGCGTCGGTGTCGACGACGAACTCGCAGCCCGTGGCGAGGGCCTGGCGCAGCAGGGGGCGCGGCGGGTCGAGGCGCTCCGGGCGCGAGTTGATCTCGACGGCGACGCCGTTCTCCACGCAGGCGTCGAACACCGCCTCGGCGTCGAACGTCGAGGGCGGGCGCGTGCCACGGCCCCCGGTGACCAGGCGCCCGGTGCAGTGGCCGAGCACGTCGACCAGCGGGTGCGACACCCCGGCGACCATCCGGGCAGTCATCACGTCGCTCGGGGCACGGAGCTTCGAGTGCACGCTGGCGACGACGAGGTCGAGCTCCTCGAGCAGGTCGTCGGGGGCGTCGATGTCGCCGTCCTCGAGGATGTCCACCTCGATGCCGCGCAGCAGGCGGAACGGCGCGAGCTCCTCGTTGACCTGGGCGATCACGTCGAACTGACGACGCCGGCGCTCGGGCGTGAGGCCGTTGGCGACGGTGAGGTTCTCGGAGTGGTCGGTGAGCACCATCCACTCGTGGCCCAGGTCGCGGGCGGTGCGGGCCATCTCGAGGATGTCGCTGCCGCCGTCGGACCAGGTCGAGTGCGTGTGGCAGTCGCCGCGCAGCGCGGCGCGGATCCCCGTCCCGCCCGCGACGGGGTCGGTGTGCCGGCTCTCCAGGTCGGACAGGGTGGTCGACGTCCCGCCGTCGAGGACCTCGGTGACCACCGCCGCCGTCTTCTTGCCGACCCCCTTGAGGTCGGTCAGCGTGCCGGCCCGGGCGCGGGCCGCGACGTCGTCGGGGTCCAGCTCGGCGAGACGTTCCGCCGCGGAGCGGTAGGCCTTCACCCGGTAGGTCTCGGCCCGCTCACGCTCGAGATAGAAGGCCACGGCGCGCAGTGCGGCGATCGGGTCACCGTCGACGGGGAGGGCGGTCACGTGGTCAGGGATACCCCACCCGAGGCGGTCGTGGGCCGCGCCACCACGCACAATCGGTGGTGAGCACTGTGATGGAGGTGGTCTGCTCGTGCGGGTGACCGGAGTCGGGCACGCGGGGATGCGTTTCGAGACCACGGGCGGCAGCGTGCTGTGCGACCCGTGGGTGAACCCGACGTTCTTCGCGTCGTGGGTGCCGTTCCCGGACAACACCCAGCTCGACTGGGACGCCCTCGGGGACTGCGACTACCTCTACGTCTCGCACCTGCACCGCGACCACTTCGATGCGGTCAACCTGCGCGACCACGTCTCGAAGGACGCCCGCGTCCTGCTGCCGGACTACCCCACCGACGAGCTCGAGAACGAGCTGCGCGGGCTGGGTTTCCGGCACTTCGTGCGCACGGAGAGCGGTGTCCCGCAGGAGCTCGACGGGGGCCTGCGGTTCATGGTCACGTCGCTGAAGGGACCGGGCGACGGCCCGATCGGCGACTCCGCGCTCTCCCTCGACGACGGCACCGCGCGGATCGTGAACCAGAACGACGCGCACCCGCTGGACATCCCGAGGCTGCTGGAGTTCGGCGCCTACGACGCGCACTTCACGCAGTTCTCCGGCGCCATCTGGTGGCCGATGGTCTACGACCTCCCGAAGGCCGCGAAACGCGAGTTCGCCCGCCGCAAGCGCATCGGCCAGGAGGACCGGGCGATGCGCTACATCCGCGAGGTCGGCGCCACGCACATCTTCCCGACGGCGGGCCCGCCCTGCTTCCTCGACGACGATCTCTTCCAGTGGAACGGCCTGGGCTACGAGGGCGTCGAGGACGAGTCGATCTTCACCGACCAGTGGGAGTTCCTGGGCCGGATGCGCGAGCTCGGCCGGGAGTCCGGGAGCGATCAGCAGGGCCACCTGCTCCTGCCCGGGACGACCGCCGAGATCGGCCACGGCACCGTCGACGACCTCACGCACCCGATGTCCGACGCCGAGATCGAGACGATCTTCCTCGACAAGGAGCGCTACCTGCGCGACTTCGCCGAGCGCGCCCGGCCCGCGATCGAGGCGCAGAAGGCGCAGTGGGCGGCGCCGCAGCCGGACATCCTGCGCCAGCTCAAGGAGCGGATCGAGCCGCTGATGAAGCGCGCCGACCACATGTGCGACGGCATCGGCGGCCCGGTCCGGATGGACCTGCACGGCATGCCCGAGGACACCCCCGGGGTCGACGAGGACGGCACGCTGTCGCTGGCGTTCGACTTCACCGCCCGCGAGATCCGCGTCTACAACGGCGAGCAGGCCCGCTACCGCTGGGGCATGCCGGCGACGCTCGTGCAGACCAACATCGCCACCGGCGAGGTCGACTGGTCGAACTCGCTGTTCCTGTCGGTGCGCTTCACCGCGACGCGCGTGGGTCAGTACAACGAGTACCTCTACACGTTCTTCAAGTGTCTGTCCGAGGAGCGGATGGACTACGTCGAGAACTGGTACGACGCGCAGAACGACGACGGCCGCGACGTCGAGCTCGACGGCTGGGCGGTGCAGGCGCGCTGCCCGCACCTGTCCGCGGACCTGTCGAAGTTCGGCGCCGTCGACGGCGAGGTGCTCACCTGCACGCTGCACAACTGGAAGTTCAACCTCCGGACCGGTCGGTGCCTGACGTCCGCAGGTCACGAAATCCGGGCGCACAAGCTGGGAGACTGAGGTCGTGCTCCGCATCGGCCCCCTCGAGCTGCCGACGCCCGTGGTGCTCGCGCCGATGGCGGGTATCACCAACGTGGCGTTCCGCCGCCTGTGCCGCGAGCAGGGCGCGGGGCTCTACGTCTGCGAGATGATCACTGCGCGGGCGCTGGTGGAGAAGCACCCCGGCACCGCCGAGATGATCGCGTTCGACGCGGACGAGACGCCGCGCTCGATGCAGCTCTACGGCGTCGACCCCGTGACGATCGGCCGCGCGATCGACCGGATCGTCGACGAGGACCTCGCCGACCACGTCGACCTCAACTTCGGCTGCCCGGTGCCCAAGGTGACGCGACGCGGCGGCGGGGCGGCGCTGCCCTACAAGCGGCGGCTGTTCGAGTCGATCGTGCGGACGGCCGTCGCCTCGGCGTCCCGCGGCGGGCTGCCGCTCACGGTGAAGATGCGCGTCGGCATCGACGACGACCACGTGACGTTCCTCGACGCCGGGCGCATCGCCGCCGCCGAGGGCGCCGCCTCCGTCGCCCTGCACGCGCGCACCGCGGCGCAGCGCTACTCGGGCCACGCCGACTGGGACCGCATCGCCGAGCTGCGCGAGGCGGTGCCCGCGGACGTGCCGGTGCTCGGCAACGGCGACATCTTCGCCGCGACCGACGCCGTGGCCATGATGGAGAAGACCGGCTGCGACGGCGTCGTCGTCGGGCGCGGCTGCCTCGGGCGCCCGTGGCTCTTCGGGGAGCTCGAGGCCGCGCTGGCCGGCCGACCGATCCCCACGCCCCCGCGTCTCGGCGAGGTCGCGGCGGTGATGCGACGTCACGTGGAGCTCCTCATCGCCCACCACGGCGAGCGCAAGGGCGTGCGTGACTCCCGCAAGCACATGTCCTGGTACCTGCACGGCTTCGCGGTCGGCTCGGAGCTGCGCCGCGAGCTCGGGATGATCGACGGGCTGGAGCGTCTCGACGAGCTGCTCGCGCAGCTCGACCCCGACCTGCCGTTCCCGCCCGACGCCGACGGTCCGCGCGGCCGGCAGGGATCACCCGGGCACGTGACCCTGCCCGAGGGATGGCTCGACGACCCCGAGGACGACACCGTCCCGGCGGGCGCCGACGTCATGCACTCCGGCGGCTGACCCCCGCGCCGGGCGCTACTCCTCGTATCGACGCCCGGCATTACGTCGATCACACATCACCGCCGGCATGCGCGTGTCCACCACGACCACCGTCGCGGGCGACTCAAGGTGGGCCGAACGTGTCGGCACGGGATCCGTCTACGCAGCGTCACATGCGCCGGACGAGCGAAGTTGTCGGTGACGCGGCGAAGGACCGTTACAGAACCATGATCGAGGGCGACACTAGGGGCAGGGACGGAGGTGATGTGGGTGCGCTTGGCCGGGCTGTTGCCGGGACGCGGGACCGTGGCGACGACGACCGTGGAGCCGGTGCTCGACGCCGGGGTCGCGACGCCCACGGCGCACCCCACCCCCGAGCAGGGCACCATCACCTGCGGATTCCCCACCTCCCCGATCGTCGGGCTCGACGCGGTGCCCTCCGACACACCCTCTGGGGCGCCGACCGCCGCCGGCCGGTCCGACCAGGCGCGGGCCCACGAGGCGGCCGCCGAGGTCCTCGCCGACCGCGGCGACTGGCGCCGCGCGTACCAGCACCTCAAGGCTGCGGTCTCGCTCGTGCGGGACGAGCGGACGTCGCCGGACGAAGTGCCCGATCAGTTACGCATCGAGGTCGATCGTCTCCGGCGCGAGCGCGCCGAGGCCCGCGAGCAGAGCCGTCGCGACAGCCTCACCGCCACCTGGAACCGCCGCTACCTCGACGAGCGGCTGGGCACGCTGCGTGGTGACGGCGCCGACTCCCCCGCCTGCGTCGCGCTGGCCGACGTCGATCACTTCAAGGGCGTGAACGACACGCACGGGCACGCCGTGGGCGACCGGGTGCTGCGCCGCCTCGTCGACCTCATGAACGAGGGGCTCCCCGACGAGGGCTTCTGCGCGCGCTACGGCGGCGAGGAGTTCGCACTCGTCCTGCCCGGCCTCGCGCCTGCCGAGGCGGTCCGGGTCTGCGAGGAGGCCCGCGCGCGGGTCGACGCGCACCCGTGGCACGAGCTCGCCGAGGACCTGCGCGTCACGGTCAGCGTGGGCGTCGCGTGCCTCGACGCCGGCCCGCACCCCGGCGCGCCCGGTCTGGACGCCGCCGACGCCCTGCTCTACGTCGCCAAGCGCGCCGGCCGTAACGCCGTGGCCTACCGCGACGCCGATGACGGCACCGTGCGGCTGGCCGGCCCGGCTGCCGCCCGTCGCGGGATCGCCGCCGCTGCCCGCGGGGCGTTCGCGACGACCTGACGGTCTCCGACCGCTCACCGGGCACCTCGTCCTCCGGGGGCCCGACCGGATCGCCCGTCCGATTCGCCGCTGAGCCGGACCTGAGGACGACGGTGCCCGAACGGGTGTCCCGTGTCGCCCGGTCGTGTGGCGACCGTTGTGCTCCGGTCACCGCGTGGCGTACTGGCCCCGAGGCCGTCGGAGTCCGGCCCGGCCGTAGTATCCCGCTGCTGACCAGCCGTGTTCCGGGCTGCCCGCCCGAGATCATCAGCCACGAGGAGATGCGTGACCGACGACCGCGCCGGCGACCCGGCCCGGGGCTCCCGCCCCGGGGCTCCCGGGTCCGACGTAGTCGGCTCTCCCGCGGCACGCACGGGCCCCGCGTCGGCGCCGTTCCGCATCCCCGTCGCGACGCCGACGGCCCAGGCCGGGCGCCGGCCGACGATGGTGCCGCTGACCCGCAAGCGCGGGCCGCGTCTCGGTCTCCGCCCGCCCGGTGCCGGGCTCGTGACGGCGCCGTCCTCGCCCGGTACCCCGTCGGCGGGCATCCCGTCGCCGGCGGCGGCGAAGGCACCCTCCACGCGGGGTCCGGTGGACGCGGTGACGCTGCCCGCGGGCCGCATCCCGGCGCGCGCGGCGCCACCACCGCCGACCGGACCCCCGCCCAGCGCGCCGGCCGCACCGGTGGCGCCCGCGCCCCGGCGCCCGTCCACCCCCGCCGTCGTCCCGACCACCGTCGTGCCCGTCCCCACAGTGGCCCCGTCCCGGCCCGACGTCGCGCGACCGGCCGAGCCTCCTCCCGAGGAGCCGGTCGAGCCGGCGGCGGACGAGCCCCGTGCCCCCGAGCCCGAGGCCGCTCCCGCGGAGTCGCCCGCCGTCCGTCACGTGCGTGCCGCCGCGGCGACGAGCGAGGCCGCGCCGCGCCGCCCGGCCGCCACCGAGGCCCGCGCGGGCGAGACCGAGTACGCCGCCACGTCGGCGGTGCTCGCGTCGGTGGGCGGCCGATTCACGACGTGGCGCCGGCGGTGGACCTGGCGGCGGACGGCACGGCTGCTCACCGCGACCTGCGCGGTCCTCGTCGTCGTCGTGTGCGGGCTCGGGTGGGGCGCGGCGTCGTGGGTCGAGGCCGCGGTGCGCCAGATCGGCGCGCTGGACCCGAACTCGTCGGCCATCCAGAACGCCGCGGCGCAGGCCGGCGACCAGAATTTCCTCGTCGTCGGCTCCGACAGCCGCGCCGGGGCGCCCCCGTCGGAGGACGCCGGCGACACCGCCGAGGTGCCCGGGGCCCGCACCGACACGATCATGGTGGTGCACGTCCCGGAGGACCGGTCCACGGTCACGGTGGTGTCGTTCCCCCGCGACCTCGAGATCACCCGGCCGGCATGCGAGCGCTGGGACCCCGTCTCCGGCGCCTACTCGCCCCAGATGCTGCCGCCGACGCCGCGCGTGAAGCTCAACTCGGCGTACGCCGCGGGCGGGCCGCGCTGCGTGACCCGCGCGATCCAGGAGCTCTCGGGCCTGGCGATCAACCGCTTCCTCGGCATCGACTTCCAGGGCTTCCAGGGCATGGTCGACGCCGTGCGCGGCGTGCCGATCTGCGTGGAGCGGCCGGTGCGCGACTCCGTGCTCGGCGCCGTCATCCCCCAGGCCGGGCCCACCGTCTTGAGCGGACAGCAGGCGCTCGACTACGTCCGCGCCCGCCACGTCGAGGGCGATCCGTCGAGCGACTACGGCCGCATCCAGCGCCAGCAGCGGTTCCTCGGCGCGCTGCTGCGCTCGGTGCTCTCGGCCGGCACGCTGCTCGACCCCAGCCGTCTCGAGGGGCTCGTCGAGGCCGTCTCGCGCTCCACGTTCGGCGAGAACATCGGCTCCGACCAGCTGCTCGCGCTCTCGCAGTCGCTCGGCAGCCTCGACCCGCGGACGGTCAGCTTCGTGACGGTGCCGACGACCGGGCTCGCCAACGACCGCGGCAACGAGGTGCTCCGCCGCGGCGACGAGCGGGCCATGTTCGACGCGATCATCGGCAACGACCCGCTGCCCGGCAGCGGGGCGCCCGCGCCCGGGGTGCCGGCCACGCCCGTGCCCGCCCCGGCACCCGCCGACATCCGGCTCGTGGACGCCCGCTCACCCGTCGAGGACCGGGGTGACGACGAGGGCGAGGACGGCGGCGACGAGGAGGACTCCGCGTCGGACGGACCGTCGGCCGAGCGCGTGGCGGACCGTCTGCGCTCCGCAGGCTTCGTCGTGACCAGCGACGACGGGGGCTCGTCGTCGGGCGGGGGCGGGACGACGATCCGCTACTCGCCCGACCAGTCCGCGGCCGCGTCGGCGCTGGGCGCCGCCGTCCCTGGTGCCCGGCTCGAGCCCGGCGGCTCGGGGCGCAGCACGCTGACCCTGACCCTCGGCGACGACTTCGACGGCGAGGTCCGCTCGGACGCCGCCCCGGACGGGGCGACGCCGTCCGCGCCGGTCAACCCGATGATCACGGCCGCCGACGCCTCCTGCGCCTGACCTGGCGGCGTTCATCCCTGGTTCATGCCGTCGTCGGACGGACGACCGGCCGTCCGCGTACGTTGCGCGACATGCGCACGGCCTACAACGAGAAGCTCGCCGCCCTCTCCGAAGAGCTCGCCGAGATGTCCCAGATGGCCGGCGAGGCCATGAAGAAGGCGACGACCGCCCTGCTCGAGGGCGACCTCGACCTGGCCGAGGAGGTCATCTCCTCCGACACGAAGATCGACGCCCTGCGCAGCCAGGCCGAGGAGCAGGCGTTCGGCCTGCTCGCCCTCCAGGCGCCGGTGGCCGGCGACCTGCGCTCGGTCATCGCCGCGATCCACTCCGCGGGCGACCTCGAGCGGATGGGCGACCTCGCCCTGCACGTCGCCAAGGCGGCGCGCCGTCGCCACCCGGCCAAGGTGCTGCCCGAGGACGTCGCCCCGTACTTCGCCGAGATGGGCCGCGTGGCGCTCGACCTGGCCCAGGACGCCCGCAAGGTCATCCTCACGCGCGACGTCGAGCTCGCCTTCACCATGGAGTCCGACGACGACGCCATGGACGACCTGCACCGCCACCTGTTCACCCTGCTGCTGAGCAAGGACTGGCCGAGCGGTGTCGCGCCCGCCATCGACGTGACCCTCCTGGGCCGCTTCTACGAGCGCTTCGCCGACCACGCCGTGGCCGTCGCCCGTCGCGTGGTCTTCATGGTCACCGGCAAGATGCCCAACACTCCCGAGGCCTGAGCGCACCGCCGAAAGAGCCCCTTCCCGCCACCGGCGGGAGGGGCTCTTGTGCGTTCGGGGGGACTCAGCCGAAGCGGCCGGAGATGTAGTCCTCGGTGGCCGTCTCGGTGGGGTTCGAGAAGATCTTCTCGGTGTCGTCGATCTCGACCAGCTTGCCGGGCTTGCCGGTGGCCTCGAGGTTGAAGAAGGCCGTCTGGTCGCTCACCCGCGCCGCCTGCTGCATGTTGTGGGTGACGATGACGATCGTGTACTCCTTCTTGAGGTCCCCGATGAGGTCCTCGATCGCCAGCGTCGAGATCGGGTCGAGCGCCGAGCACGGCTCGTCCATGAGCAGCACGTCGGGCTGGACGGCGATCGCACGGGCGATGCACAGGCGCTGCTGCTGACCACCGGAGAGGCTGCCGCCGGGCTTGTCGAGGCGGTCCTTGACCTCCTTCCAGAGGTTCGCGCCACGCAGCGAGGCCTCGGCGACCTCGTCGAGCTTCTTCTTGTCGCGCACGCCCTGGAGCTTCAGGCCGGCCACCACGTTGTCGCGGATCGACATGGTCGGGAACGGGTTGGGACGCTGGAAGACCATGCCGATGGTGCGGCGCACGGCCACCGCGTCGGCGCTGCGGGCGTAGATGTCCTCGCCGTCGAGCAGCACCTCGCCGTCGACGCGGGCGCCGGGGATCTCCTCGTGCATCCGGTTCAGCGTCCGGAGCACGGTCGACTTGCCACAGCCCGACGGGCCGATGAACGAGGTGACGCTGCGCGGCGACACCGAGAGGTTGACGTCCTGCACGGCATGGAAGTCGCCGTAGAAGATGTCGACGGCCTTCAGGTCCAGTCGCTTGGCCACGGTGTTCCTCTACTTCGAGATGGCGGAGAAGCGCGACACGACGCTCGCCCCGAGCTGCAGGATCATGATGATGAGGATGAGCGTCAGCGCGGCGCCCCAGATGCGGAACTGCCCGGACGGCTCCGGGTTGGAGAGCTCCGAGAACATCAACAGCGGCAGCGAGGCCATGTTCCCGGAGAAGGCGTCGAAGTTGATGGACTGCGAGTAGCCGACGAGCACCAGCACGGGCGCCGTCTCGCCCATGACGCGGGCGAGCGCCAGCATCACGCCGGTCACGGTGCCCGACAGGGCGGTGGGCAGGACGATCCGCAGGATCGTCTTCCACTTCGGGATACCCAGGGCGTAGGCCGCCTCGCGGAGCTCGTCGGGCACCAGCCGCAGCATCTCCTCGGTGTTGCGGATGACCACCGGGAGCATGAGCAGTACCAGCGCCAGCGACACCATGAACGCACTCTGCGGGAAGCCGAGAATGCTGATGAACGCCGCGAAGACGAACAGCGCCGCGACGATCGAGGGCACTCCGGCGAGGATGTCCACCATGAAGCTCGTCGTCTTCGCCAGCCGCCCGCGGCCGTACTCGACGAGGTAGACCGCGGCGAGGATGCCGATCGGGACGGCGATGAACCCCGCCAGCGCCGCCTGGACCAGCGTGCCGTAGATCGCGTGGTAGACCCCGCCGGCGTACGACTCGGGCAGGACGCCGGACAGCGAGCGACCCCACCAGTCCGCGGACACGATCGCGCCGACGCCGCGGACGACGACCGTCGCGAGCACCCACACCAGGGGGATCAGGGCGATGACGAACGCGAGCCCGACGAGGAACGTCGCGAGGTTGTTCTTGATCTTCCGACCGGTGCTCGGGGCCTGGAAGGTCGGCGTGGTGGCGGGACGCTCCGGAGAGCTGAGGCCGGTCGCGGTGCTCATCAGCCGTTCACCTTCCCGCCGGCAACCATCCGGGCGATCGCGTTGACCACGAAGGTCAGGATGAACAGGACGAGGCCGGCCGCGATGTACGCGCCGGTCGGCAGCGGCTGGCTGAACTCCGAGGCGGCCGACGCGATGAGCGAGGCGAACGTGTAGCCGCCGTCGAACAGGCTGAAGCCCGACGGCGTCGTGGCCGCCCGGATGACGATGAGGACGGCGATCGTCTCACCGAGTGCGCGGCCGAGGCCGAGCATCGATCCGGCGATGTAGCCGCTGCGCCCGTAGGGCAGGACGGCCATGCGGATGACCTCCCAGCGGGTGGCCCCCAGCGCCTGCGCCGCCTCGATCTGGAACCGCGGGGCCTGGGAGAAGACCTCCCGGGTGACTGCGGTGATGATCGGCAGGATCATCACCGCGAGCACCACGCCACCGGTGAAGATCGTCCCGGTGAGGACGGGCAGATTGCCGGGCGCGAACAGGAAGAACCAGCCCAGGTTGGTGCTCAGCCAGGTCGCGATCGGCAGCAGGGCCGGCGCGAGGACCGCGATACCCCAGAGGCCGTAGATGATCGACGGCACGGCCGCCAGCAGGTCGACCACGTAGGCGAACGGGCGCGCGACCCGCTTGGGGGCGTACTGGGTGAGGAACAGCGCGATGCCCAGGGCGACCGGCATCGCGAGGACCAGGGCGAACAGCGACGACAGCAGCGTGACCACGAGCAGGTCGCGGATGCCGAAGTTGAGGTTCGCCGCGTCGCGGGTGTCGAACACCGGTGACGTCAGGAAGTTGGCGTTGTTGGCCAGCAGGGAGGGCACCGCCTGCACGAGCAGGAAGAGCCCGATCGCGGCGACCGCCGCGACGACGAGGAGGCCGGAGCCGGAGGTCAGCCCGCGGAAGATGCGTTCGCCGCGTCCGACCGTGGGCGATCCCCGACCCGTCCCTCCCCTACCGGGGTCGGAATCGGTCACGGTGTCCAGGGTGGCCGACCCGGCCGCAGAACCCTCGTCCTGAGGGTCCTGCGGTCGAGCCTGCGTGGTGCGTTCGGTCACAGCCGGGGTTCCGTCCGCCTCGTCGTCGCCGGGCAATCGTGTCGCCGGTCCGTTACTGGATGGCGTTGACCGCGGTGGTCAGCCGCTGCTTGAACTGCTCGGGCAGCGGGACGTAGCCCGCATCCGGCAGGGCCTGCTGGGCACCCGGCGAGAGCGCGGTCTGCAGGAAGGCCCGGACCGCACCGGCGCTCTGGTCGTCCGCGTAGTTGGAGCAGACGATCTCGTAGGTCGCGAGCGCGATCGGGTACGCGCCCGGGGCGCTGGTCTGGTAGAGGCTGTTCAGGTCCAGCTTCAGGTCGTTGCCCTGGCCGGTGACCTGCACGTTGTTGACGGCCGTGGCCACCGACTCGGTGCTCAGCGGCACCGGCTGACCGCCGCCGGCGTTGATGATCTGCGCCATGCCGAGCCCGCCGCGCTGGGCGAACGACGACTCGACGTAGGTCACCGAGTTCGGGGTGTTCTTGGTGGCGTCGGCGACGCCCTGGCTGCCGCGGGCGCCGGCGCCGACACCGCCGTTGAACGTCTGGGCGGCCTCCTTGCCGTACGCACCGTTGGAGGCGGCGACCAGGTACTTCTGGAAGTTCTCGGTGGTACCGGACTCGTCGGAACGGAAGTTCACGACGATCGGGGCGGCCGGGAGCTGCTTGCCCGGGTTGAGGGCGGCGATCGCCGGGTCGTTCCAGGTAGTGATCTGGCCGTTGAAGACCCGGGCCGCGGTGGGGCCGTCGAGCACCAGGTCGGTCACACCGGGGACGTTGTAGGCGATGGCGACGGGGCCGAAGACCAGCGGCAGGTTCCAGGCCGGCGAGGCGCAGCGCGCCTGGGCGCGGGTGGTCTCGTCGCCGTCCTTGAGCGCGGAGTCCGAACCGGCGAAGTCGGTCTGCCCGCCGAGGAACTCGTTGCGCCCCGCGCCCGAGCCGCTCGGCGTGTAGTTCAGGGTCTGGCCCTGGCAGGTCTGCTGGTAGGTCGCGACGAAGCGCGTCATGGCGTTGTTCTGCGCCGACGACCCGCTGGAGCGCAGGTCGGGCTTGCCGCCACAGGTGACGCCCGGTGCCGCGGCCACCCCGCCGCCACCGGCGTTGTCGTCGCTGCCGCACCCGCTGAGCACGAGCGCCGATGCGGCGATCAGGCCGATCGCTGCGACGCGTCGCTGATACCTCACAGAAGATTCCTCCGTGTCCGTCCTGCCCACCCCCGCGTGGGCACGTCGCAGCGCGGGGTCGCACCACGCCCACGGAGGCTAAGCAGGCCGGATGGACGCTCGGAGCGCTCGGGATGAACGAGGGATGAACGCATCCCGGAAACGTCGCCCGGTGAGGTGAGCGAGTGCGACGTCGGTCACTCTCGGCGATCAGCGCTGGTAGGAGACGTCCACCGCGTCGCGCTCGAAGCCCAGGCGGCGGTAGGTCGCGATCGCCGCGGCGTTGTCGCCCTCCACGTACAGGATGGTCGTGCGCAGACCGCGGTCGCCGAGATGGTGGAGCCCCGCGAGGGTGAGGGCCCGGCCCAGACCGCGCCCCTGCGCCGCAGGGTCGACGCCCACGACGTACACCTCGCCCAGCGACTCGGGCACCGTCTCGGAGACGGCGTGCACCTTCGTGAAGTGGAAGCCGAGCAGGTCGCCTGTCGCGGTGTCCCACGCCAGCAGCACCCCGTCGGCGTCGAACCAGGACTCCGCCTCGATCGCGGCGACGTCGTCGGTCGTCCACCCGCTCTGCTCGGGGTGCCACGAGAACGCGCGGTTGTTCACGGCCACCACGGCGCCCTCGTCCTGCCCCACCCGCAGCGGGCGGATCGCGACGCCGTCGGGAACGACCAGCGCCGGGAGCGGCGGGGCCTCGTGCCCGGGGGCGGGCCGGCGCATGCGCCACAGCTCGCGGGCGCGGCGACGGCCGGCCCGCTCGGCCAGGCGCGCGGCGCCCGGGTGGTCGCCGTGGGCCCAGAACCGCGCCGTCGGCCACTCCTCGAGCACGGCGTCGACCGTCGCCGCGCCGACCCCGCGGCGACGGTGGGCGGGGTGCACCGAGAGCTCGGCGACCGGGTCGTCGGGGTTCTCGCCGTCGAGCAGCGCGTGCCCCACGAGGTCCGCGTCGTCGCGCAGCAGCAGGTGCCGCGTGGTCGGGCGCCCGCCGTCGACGATCGCGTCGAGGTCGCGACGCGCGGGTTCGGCGTAGGCGTCCACCCCGTCGGCCGCCGCGACCGCGGCGACCAGGGCGTGGACGTCCTGCGCCTCCTGCGGCGTCACCGTGGACACCCATCGGATCTCCAGCACGGCGGTGACCGTAGCGCTCTTCGCCTCAGACGCCCCGGGCCCAGGCGGCGGGACGCACCACGCGGGCGTCGTCCCAGGACCCGGTGGACCGCGGGACCGGCGTGGCCGGGGTGCTCCGGGCGCTCCTGGCCGGTGCGTCCTCCTCGGCGTCGTCGGACTCGTCGGACGAGGTCTGCGCCGTCCCGAACACGCCGCGCGTCGGGCGGACGAACTTGTAGCCGACGTTGCGCACGGTGCCGATGAGCTGCTCGTGCTCCGGGCCGAGCTTCGCCCGCAGCCGCCGCACGTGGACGTCGACGGTGCGGGTGCCGCCGAAGAAGTCGTAGCCCCAGACCTCCTGGAGCAGCTGCGCGCGGGTGAAGACCCGGCCGGCGTGCTGGGCGAGGTACTTGAGGAGCTCGAACTCCTTGTACGTGAGGTCGAGCGGCCGCCCGCGCAGGCGGGCGGTGTAGGTCGCCTCGTCGATCACGAGCTCACCGAGGACCAGCGCGCCCTCGGCGCCGGCACCGTCGGAGGCGCGCCGGGCCCGCAGCAGGCGCAACCGGGCGTCCACCTCGGCCGGGCCGGCACCGGGCAGCAGCACCTCGTCGACGCCCCACTCGAGGGACACCGCGACGAGGCCACCCTCGGTGAGGACGGCGATCACCGGGACGTCCAGGCCGGTGGAGCCCAGCAGGCGACAGAGGCTGCGGGCGGCGGCGAGGTCGTGCCGGGCGTCGACCAGCACGGCGTCGTGCGGGCCGGCATCGAGCAGGGCCGCCACCTCGGGGGCTGCGGTCCGGAGTCCATGGGGTAGCAGGGTCAGCGACGGCAACACTGACGTCGGCTCGGGGTCGGCGGTGAGCAGCAGCAGCTCCACGCGAATCTCCCTCCGCGATCGTGGGGTGGACCCTAGACCAGTTCACCGCGCTGTCACCCTCCCGAGCGTTCCATGTCACGTCGGGTCCGCGCGCCCTTCCGCCGGGGAAAAGTGCCGGTCAGGGGCACATCCCCGCCGATCCGGTGAGTCGGACCGCGGGCTACGCTGCGTGAGCAGGACGTTCGTGCGAGGCGGGGGGGATTCCGGGTGTCGGGCTGGGTGCTGGTGGCCGCCGCCGCGGCCCTGGCGGTGGTGCTCGCCGTGGGGCTCGTCCTCGCGCTCGTCCGTCTCCGGCGCTCCCGCGCCACGCCGTCGGCGGCGGTGGCGGCCGAGGGGCCCACCCCCGTCCGTTCGGCCCCGGACCCGGGACCCGAGGGCACGCGCCGCGACCTCCGTCCGGTGGGCCCGCAGCGACCGGGCGAGGCCGTGAGCGGCGTCCTCCCGCGCGACCTCGCCGGCCCACCCGGCGGTCTCGCGCTGCTTCAGCTGTCGTCGCAGTTCTGTGCCGACTGCCGCGCCTCCCGGGCCGTGCTCACCGACGTCGCCGGCGAGCACCCAGGGCTCACGGTGCGCGAGGTCGACGTCGCGATGCGTCCCGAACTGGTGCGCCTGCTGGGGATCCGCCGCACCCCGACGACGCTGGTCGTCGACCCCGCGGGGGTCGAGCTGGCGCGCCATGTGGGGGTACCCCGGCGGGCCGATCTGCTGGGCTCGCTCGCCCCGTGGCGTCGCGCGGGGTGAGCGCGCGCCACGAGCGTGTGACGTCACCCTCGGTCGCCGCCCGATTCTTCGGTAGCGTGGCGCGCGTGGACGGCAGGCTCACCCAGCGACGCGTGGTGGACCTGTGCCGTGTGGACTCCAGCCTCTGTTGCTGACCCGGCCCCCGGACGACTCCGCGCCCGGACCGCCCACCTGACGTCTTTCGCAGTGTGATCGCGGGTCCTCGGCTGTACGGGGGTCGCCGGCGGGGATCCCGTCGCGAGAACCACCAGAAATCCGCAAGCACCCGAGGAGCAACACACATGAGCCGCCAGGACGCCCTGGTCAGTGCCGACTGGGCCGAGCAGAACCTCGACGCCCCCAACACGGTCTTCGTGGAGGTCGACGAAGACACCACCGCCTACGACGGCGGGCACATCCCCGGCGCCGTCAAGCTCGACTGGAAGACGGAGCTGCAGGACCAGGTCCGCCGCGACTTCGTCGACAAGGCCGGCTTCGAGAAGCTGCTGTCCGCCAAGGGCATCGGCAACGACGACACCGTCATCCTCTACGGCGGCAACAACAACTGGTTCGCGGCCTACGCGTACTGGTACTTCAAGCTCTACGGCCACCAGGCCGTGAAGCTGCTCGACGGCGGCCGCAAGAAGTGGGAGCTCGACGGGCGCAAGCTCGACACCGAGGTCCCACAGCGCTCGCAGACCTCCTACACCGCGAAGGAGCAGGACACCTCGATCCGCGCCTTCCGTGACGAGGTCGTCAACGCGATCGGCACCAAGAACCTCGTCGACGTCCGCTCGCCCGACGAGTTCTCCGGCAAGCTCCTCGCCCCGGCGCACCTCCCGCAGGAGCAGGCGCAGCGCGGCGGCCACATCCCGTCGGCGCTCAACGTGCCGTGGTCGAAGGCCGCCAACGAGGACGGCACCTTCAAGTCGGACGACGAGCTGCGCAAGCTCTACTCCGAGCAGGGCCTCGACTCGTCGCGGTCGACGATCGCCTACTGCCGCATCGGCGAGCGCAGCTCGCACACCTGGTTCGCCCTCCACGAGCTGCTGGGCGAGTCCGACGTCAAGAACTACGACGGCAGCTGGACCGAGTACGGCTCGCTCATCGGCGTGCCGATCGAGACGGGGAGTGCCTGATGTGCGGAGCGCCTGAGCAGACCGTCGAGCTGCCGGCCGGCATCGACCTCGAGAAGGAGTCCGTGGTGGTCGGCAAGGTCACCGCGGGCGGCTCGCCCGTCGGCGGGGCCTACGTCCGGCTCCTCGACGGCACGGGCGAGTTCACCGCCGAGGTCGTGGCCTCGGCCTCCGGCGACTACCGGTTCTTCGCGGCCCCGGGCACCTGGACCGTCCGCGCGCTCTCGCGCGCCGGCAACGGTCAGTCCGAGGTCACCGTCGGTGGCCCGGGCCTGTTCACGACCGAGGTGTCCGTCGCGGCCTGAGTGTCAGCGGCGGACCGTCGCGGCCTGGATGTCAGCGGCGAGCCGTCACTGACACCCAGTGTCCGTATCGGTCCGTCGATCACTCGAGAACGACACCCTCCGCCCGCTCGTCGCGCCCACCGCGGCGGGGCGGGCGGTGGTCGTTAGGGTGGCCCGGTGGCGTGGTTCTACACCGTCCTGCTCGCTGCGTGCAGCGCCGGAATCCTCGGCGCCGGCGTCGTGCTGACGCGGCGGCTCTTCCGCGACGAGGCCCTCACCGGCGAGGAGGAGCGATGAGTTCGTCCATCAACCCCGACGAGGCCGACCTGCCCGAGGGCAGCAGCGGCAACGAGGCGATCCGGGCGGCCGCGGAGCGCGCCGAGCGCACCCGGGGCGCCAACGTCCCCGGGTGGGACGACCTCCCGGTCTCGAACGACACCGCGAACCTGCGGCTCGGCCCGGAGCTGAACGACGCGCTCCTGGGCCTGCTGCCGCTGGTCGGGGTGTGGCGCGGCGAGGGCGAGGTCGTCTACCCGACGATCGACGGCCCGTTCCACTTCGGGCAGCAGATCACCGTCGCGCACGACGGCCGGCCGTTCCTGTCCTGGGAGGCCCGCTCCTGGATCCTCGACGGGCCGGGCGGGGCCGTGGTCCGGCCCGCCGCCCGGGAGGTCGGCTGGTGGCGTGCGCAGGAGGACGGCACGCTCGAGCTCCTGCTCGCGCACCACACCGGGATCATCGAGCTCTACTACGGCGAGAGCCGCACACAGACCTCCTGGGAGCTGCAGACCGACGCGATCGCCCGGACCTCCACGGCGAAGGAGGTCAACGGCGCGACACGGCTCTACGGCATCGTCGACGACGGCGATCTCGCGTACGTCGAGGAGCGCGCCATGGAGGGCCAGCCGATGCAGCCGCACACCTCCGCGCGGCTGCAGCGCGTCGTCGGCTGAGCTCCACCCCGCCCGTGGACGTCCGGCCCGTCGGTCCCGAGGCGCTGCTCGTCGACCTCGACGGGCTCGCCGCCGTGGACGCGGTCGGCGCGGCCCTGCGCGGCGCCCTGACGCGCGGCGAGCTCCCCGGCGTCGTCGACGTCGTCCCCGCGGCCCGGACGGTGCTGGTGACGGCCCCGGGCGCCCGCGAGGCCCTGCCCGCGGTCCGGGCGCTGCTCGAGGGGATCGACACCACGACCCCGCGCGGGGACCGCGACGCGGGCAGTGTCGAGCTGCCGGTGCACTACGACGGCGAGGACCTCGAGCTCGTCGCCCGGGACGCCGGGTGTTCGGTGGAGGAGGTGGTCGGCCTGCACACCGGCGCCACGCTCACGGTGGCCTTCGGCGGCTTCGCGCCCGGTTTCGCCTACCTCGCCGGGCTTCCCGAGCCCCTGCAGCAGCCGCGCCTGGACACCCCGCGCCCGCGCATCCCGTCCGGCTCGGTCGGGGTGGCCGGCGAGTTCGGCGGCGTCTACCCGCGCACGTCGCCCGGCGGCTGGCGGCTGCTGGGGCGGCTGACCGACGACGCGCCGACCCTGTTCGACCCCGACCGCGACCCGCCCGCGCTGCTCGTGCCGGGGACGACGGTGCGTTTCCGGGACGCGGGGAAGCAGCCATGAATCCGGAGCCGGAGACCCGGGAGCTCGTCGTCACCGAGGTCGGCCCCCGCGCCCTCGTGGTGGACGGCGGACGGCCCGGCTGGGCCCACATCGGCGTCCCGCCGGCCGGCGCCCTGGACGGACCCGCGCACGCGCTGGCGCAGCGGCTCGTCGGCAACCCACCGGGCGCCGCGGGGCTGGAGATCCTGCTCGGTGGGCTCGCGCTGCGGGCCACCGCCGCGACAACCGTGGCGCTCACCGGCCCGCCCGGAGGGATGGTCGTGCGGACCGGGGGCCACGAGCGCGTGGTGGCGTCGCACCAGCCCGTTCATCTGCATGCCGGCGACGTCCTCGTCGTGCCCGCGCCGACCAGCGGCCTGCGCGGCTACCTCGCCGTGAGCGGCGGGGTGGCGGTGGAGCCCGTCCTCGGGAGCCGCAGCGCGGACACGCTCTCCGGGCTCGGGCCGGCGCCGCTGGAGGTCGGCACGCGGCTGCCACTCGGCCCGGCCACATCCACCCCGTCCGTCGGCACCGGGGCCATCGGCGTCTCCGCGGCCCCCGACGCCGTCGTGATCAGGCTGCACCTGGGGCCGCGCGCGGAGTGGGTCGACGACGCGGCGGGCCGGCTGCGCGCCGGCACGTGGACGGTGGGCTCGGCGAGCGACCGCGTCGGGGTGCGCCTCGAGGGGCCCGCGCTCGAGCGGGCGGCGGCGTTCCGGGGCGTGGAGCTGCGCAGCGAGGGCCTCGTGGGCGGCGCGGTGCAGGTGCCTCCGGACGGACAGCCGGTGGTGTTCCTCGCCGATCACCCGACGACCGGGGGCTATCCCGTGGTCGGCGTCGTGGAGCCGGCCGAGCTGCCGGCGTTCGCCCAGCTCCGGCCCGGCTCGTCGGTGCGGTTCGTGCCGCTCGGGGCCTGATCGTCGGGGAGCAGGCCCAGGCGCCGGGCCACGAGCGCCGCGAGCCGGGACTCGTCCACCCCGACGAGGCGGGCGACCTGGCTCGGGCTCAGCCCGGCCCGCAGCAGGGCCGTGACGTCGCCGTCGGAGGCCGTCGTGCCGGCGTCGGTGTCGACGGCGGCGAGCGCCGCCACCGCGGCCCCGGGATCACCGAGGAGCACGGCGAGCAGCCGGTCCTTGGCCGACTCGGTGTCGGAGGTGGTGTCGGGACCGGTGTCGCCGTCCCTGGCCGCCGCGTGCCTGGGGCGGTGTGGTTCCTCGGACGGGGTGTCCTCAGGAGCGGGCTCGGCGAGACCCGCCCGCACGGCGCCGGCGTGGAGGGGGTCGGTCGGCGGGTCCGAGTACGTCGCCGGGGCCGTCGCGTCCGGCGTGTCGTCCAGGTTCGATACCGGCGACCCCGCCGAGGGGCGCCTGCGTGCCGTGGCCGGGTCGCTCCAGGCCGCCTCGGGGTCCGGGCGGCCCGATTCGAGCGCCGGGGGCGGCCACGCCGCGGCGGCGGCCGCCCGACGGGCACGCCGACGCCGGGCCGACGACACCACGATGAGCACGATCGCCACGACCAGCAGGACGGCCGCGACCACGATCCACGTGATCGGGGACTCGAGCACGCGCATGAGTGGCGACGGTACGCCGTCCGGCCGTGCGACGCGGCGTCATCCGATCACCGACGGTCTCGGGAGACCTCCCGCACATCACCCGTCTGCCGCACGCTCCGGCGACGACGGTGTCGGGCGCGCCGCGCCTGCGGCGGGCTGGGTGCCCTCCGTGACGTCGACCTGGGACCCGGGGGACTCGGGCGTCCCCGGCTCGCCGGTGCCTTCCGCCTCGGCGGCGGCGTCGACCGACACGGTGTCCGCCGCGGTCGCGTCGGCGTCGACCGGGTGGGCGACGGGATGCATGGTCGGCTGGTCCAGCGACCCGGGCGCGAACGCGGGAGGCCCGCCGTACGGCCCGGGCGGCCGGTGCCCGGGGTGCGGCGGACCGGGCGGCCGGGCGGGACCGCGCCACGGCCCCCCGGGCCCGGGACGGGGCGGTGCGGCGGACGGGCGCGTCGGGCCGGAGACGATGTCGTCGAGCCGCCCGCGCAGGCGCAGGAGCTCGTCGACGACCGCGTCACGCTGCGCCCGCAGCTCCGCGAGGGCGGCGCGCGACTCGGCGTGCTCGGCGAGCAGCGACTCGGCGGCCTTGCTGCGCACGAGCTGCGCCTCCTGCTCCGCGGCCTGCAGGATGCCGCGCAGCCGGTCGTTGAACGCCCCGACCATGTCGGGGCTGCCGGGCGCCGCGTCACCGGTCTCCTGCTGGTCCGCGACGGACGCGCGGCGCGCCTCGGGGATGGTGTCCGAGACCCGACCCTCCAGACCCGAGGACACCGACGCCTCGGGGGCGGCGCTGCGCCGACGCTCGCGGACGGCGAGCTGGGCGCGGAGCTGGGCGTTCATCCGGCGGAGGCCGGCCACGTGCTCGTCGACCTGTCGCCGGTCGTATCCCCGCAGCACGACGTCGAAGTGCGGGCCGGGACTGTCCTCCTCGATGCCGGACAAGTCCAGATAGTGCTCGGCGTCGGGCGGTGTGCGTCCCTGCTCACCGGTCGTCATCGTCACCTGCCTGCAGCCGGGGTCCACGGAGCGCGCCGGGTGTCGGGCGCAGAACCCTCCCGATCGTAGGGACCCCCGCCCGCCGACGCACGGAGCCGCCCCCGCCCACCCGGGGGTTCTCGACGCGTCCGAGGCCTACCATCGACCGGGTGGACACCGAACTGCGGCAGACGCTGCACCGCCGTGGCCTGCGCATGACCCCGCAGCGCCAGCTGGTGCTCGACGCGGTCATCGAGCTCGGCCACGCGACGCCGGAAGCCGTCTGTACGCGGGTGCAGGAGACGGCGCCCGCGGTGAACATCACCACGGTCTACCGCACGCTGGACCTGCTGGAGCAGCTCGGCGTCGTGAAGCACACCCATCTCGGGCACGGCGCGCCGACGTACGCGACGTCCGAGCACGAGCACGTCCACCTGGTCTGTCATCACTGCGGCGCGGTCGACGAGATCGACGTCGACGCGCTGGAGGCCCTGGCGGAGTCGTTGCGCGCGTCGCACGGGTTCCGCCTGGACGCCACCCACGTCGCGCTCTCCGGCACCTGCCGCGCGTGCGCCGACCGCGCCGACGCCGAGCTCGCGAAGGACGCGTAGTGACCTCTCCCCTGAACCCGTCCCCGACCTTCGACGAGCCGGGCGCGGTCGCCCCGCAGCCCCCGATGGGTCCCGACGGCGACGAGGGCCCAGACGGTGGCACCGACGCCGGCCCCGACGCTGCCGTCCCCGCCCACTACGGCGACCCGTTCGGCGAGCAGCGCGCGCTGATCCGCCGGGCCGGCGTCGTCGACCGCTCCCACCGCGGCGTCGTGCGCGTCTCCGGTCCCGAGCGGCTGAGCTGGCTGCACCTGCTGCTCACCCAGCAGGTCGCCGACCTCACCGACGGCGCCGGCACCGAGGCTCTGGTCCTCGACGCCCAGGGCCGCGTCGAGCACCACGCCGTGCTCGCCCACGTGGACGACACGGTGTGGTTCGACGTCGAGCCCGGCCGCGCCGCCAAGCTGGCGGAGTACCTGGACCGGATGCGCTTCTGGTCGCAGGTCACCGTGGCCGACGAGTCGGACGACTGGGCGGTCCTCTCGCTGGTCGGCCCCGAGATCGACGAGGTGCTCACCGCCGCCGGGGTCGTGGCCCCGCACGGCGACCACGCGTCCGCGGCGCTGCCCGACGGCGGCGTCGTGCGGCGCATGCCGTGGCCCGGGCCGGGCCCCGAGGCGGCCGTCGACCTGATCGTCCCGCGCGCGGAGCTCGGTTCCTGGTGGTTGCGGCTGCGCGGCGCGGGCGCCCGCCCCGCCGGGCACGACGCCTTCGAGGCGCTGCGCGTCGGCGCGGTCCGCCCCCGCCTCGGCCTCGACACCGACGAGCGCGCCATCCCGCACGAGATGGGCTGGATCGGCGGCGCGGTCCACCTGCACAAGGGCTGCTACCGGGGCCAGGAGACGGTCTCGCGGGTCGCGAACCTGGGCCGCCCTCCCCGGCAGCTGGTGCTGCTGCACCTGCAGGCCGGGGACGACCCGCTGCCCCCGCCCGGCACCCCCGTGCTCGCCGCCGAGGGCGGCCGGTCGGTCGGGCGCATCGGCAGCGCCGTGCGTCACCACGAGCTGGGCACGGTCGCGCTGGCCCTGCTCAAGCGCTCGGCGGTCGCGGCCTCGTCGGCGGAGACACCGCTGTGGGTCGCGGCCGAGGGCGAGCAGCAGGTGCCCGGCCCGGCCGCTGTCGACCCGGACTCGATCCCGCCCGACACCGGCGAGCCGCCCGGCCGTGCGGCGATGCGCCGCCTGCAGGGGTGAGGTTGCTCGATCCGTCCGACGTCGCCGCGGCCGCCGCGGTGCTCGAGGGCGTCGCGGTGCGGACGCCGGTCCAGGAGCTCGCGCCCGGTTTCGCGGTGAAGCGCGAGGACCTCCAGCCGATCGGCGCGTTCAAGCTGCGCGGCGCCTTCCACGCTGCGACCCGCCTCGCGCCCGAGCGCCGGGCGTCCGGGCTCGTCACCCACTCCTCGGGCAACCACGGGCGGGCCCTCGCCTGGGTCGCGCAGCGCCTCGGCGTCCCGTGCACCGTGGTCGTGCCGGACGACGCGGTCGAGGCCAAGGTCGACGCCATGGCCGCGCTGGGCGCCCGGCTGGTGCGCGTCCCTGCCGACGAGCGCGAGTCGGCCGCCCACGCCGCGGTCGCCGAGACCGGCGGGACGCTGATCCCGCCCTACGACCACCCCGACGTCATCGCCGGTCAGGGCACCGTGGGCGCCGAAATCCTCGCCGACCGCGCGGGCGTGGAGCAGGTCGTCGTGCCGATCGGCGGCGGCGGGCTGATCAGCGGGATCGCCGCCGCGCTCCGGGGCTCCGGGGTACGGGTGATCGGCGCCGAGCCGGCCCTCGCGGGCGACGCCGCGGCGAGCTGGCACGCCGGCGAGCGGCAGCGGTGGCCCCGCGAGCAGGTGGCCCGCACGGCCGCCGACGGGCTGCGCTCCACCGCGCTGGGCGAGCTGACCTGGCCGCACGTGCGCGACCTGGTCGCCGACGTCGTCACCGTCGACGAGGACGCCATCGCCGACGCCACCCGCCGGCTGCACGCCGTCGGCGTGCCCTGCGAGGCCAGCGGGGCCGTCGCGACCGCGGGATGGCTCGCCCTGCGTCCCGACGACCGCGCCCGGAGCACGGTCGCGGTGGTCAGCGGCGGCAACGTCGACCCCGCCTGGCTGGCCGGGGTCCTCGGACCCGACCGCGGGGCCGTGCCGACGTTCGGGTGAGGCATGCGACCGGCGCACGCGCCGCACGCACCTCTCGACGCGCCGACCCAGCTGCCGCGTGACATCGGCCCCCTGGTCGCGCACGATGTGAAGCCATGATCGAGTTCCGGCAGGGCGGTCGCCGACGCCTCGACCGCGTGCTCGACCCCGCCTTCCTCGCCGACCTGGCGACGTGCCCGATGGACGACGCCCGGGCCAAGCGCGACGACGCGGCGCAGGAGGAGACGGACCTGTCCTACCTGCGCCGGCTCCTGCACGCGCGCATGGACATCGTCCGGTTCGAGCAGCGACGTCGGGCGGCCGCCGCCGGGGGCGAGGAGGGTCCGTCGCTCGTCGACGAGCTCCCGCGGATCCTCGCCGACAACGCGCTCGGCCCGGCCGCGGGCAGCGGGCGTCACCACACGGTGCAGCCCTCGCGGGCCGAGTCGCACCGCCGGCATGTCGAGGCGCTGCTCGCCGACACCGGCCTCTCCGACGTCGCCACCCTCTCCGAGGACGACCTGACGGCCGCCTCCTCCGCGTACGCGGAGGAGGAGCGCTCGGTCTCCGAGCACCGCAGCATGGTCCAGCAGGTCATGGACGCCTGCAACGACGAGCTCGGCCGGCGCTACCGCGACGGCTCGGCGTCGGTGGACGACCTGTTGCGCAAGGAGATGCAGTAGCTAGTTCGCGCGCGAGTGGGCCGCACGGCCCGCCCAGAAGTCCCGCAGGCGCCGGTAGCTCGCCATCGCCCGCTCGGCGTCGCCGCCCCGCAGGGCCTCGAGGGCCTCGGTGACGTCCTCGGCCGACGTATCGGCGGCGAGGGTCTGGTCGTCCATGAGCGTCACGAGGCCGCCGTAGTCGAGCTCGACCAGCGACCCGGGGTCGAAGTGCCGCAGCCACCGCGCGGTGTCGCGCAGGACCTCGGCGGGGCCGTCGTCGCCGAGCGTCTCGGTGAGCAGGTCGGCGGTCGCGTCCGCCCGCGTGAGGGCATCGGCGACCGGCACGCGCCAGTAGCAGCGACGGGTCGGCGCCTCGGGCGCGGTGACGGCGTCGTCGCTGGGCAGGACGAGGATCCGCTCGGCGGGGTCCACCAGCGCGAACCACGGCAGCGGGACCGTCCAGTTGGCCGACACGATGTGCGTCGCGGACTCCCCGAGCTCCGCGACGGCGGCCTCGGCCCGCGACCGCACCGCCGACTCCTCGGTGGCGAGCGCCGCCGAGCGCAGGATCGGCGCCTCGCTGGTGAGGAACCCGACGAGCGCCGCCGCGGCCCGCGGGCGCGTCTCGAGCGGGCAGACCAGCGTCTTCGGCCCGACCGGCTCGCCACCGGTGCCGCCCGGGCCCTCCGCGAGCAGCACGTCGGCCGGTCCGTCGAGCGGGGTGCCGTCGGCACGCTCGCCCGGCAGCAGCCGCGACGGCGCGGCCAACTGTGCGCGGAGACACACTTCGCGGTCACGACGGCCCGCGTCGACCACCGGGACCGCCCCGCGGGCCAGTCCGGCCCGCACCCGCGCGGCCAACGGGGCCTTCAACGCCCCCAACGGCTCGTAGACGCGCAGGTAGCAGACGAAGGGGGCGGGCACGGCCGCCGATCGTGCCATGTCACGTCGCGACCCCGATCGGACACACGGTATTGTCGTGAGCACGAGAGTTACCTCAGATTTGAGGGGGCCGTCGGAGATGCTCCGGCCGCCCCCGCCCTGTGCGAGGGGGTCCAGACATGGGACGCGGACGAGCCAAGGCCAAGCAGACGAAGGTGGCCCGAGAGCTCAAGTACAGCTCCCCGAACACGGACTTCGACGCGCTGCAGCAGGAACTGGGCAGCGGCGACGACCGGTTCGCCGCCCGACGCTCCGACGACGACGAGCAGGTCGACGCACGCTGGGGCGAGTACAGCTACGACGAGCGTTGACGGCTCTGTAGGACCGTCGATCGTCGTCGGCCGGACACACGGCCACACCACGGTTCGACCCGCTCCGGACGGCAGGCTTCACCGCCGCCCGGGCGGGTAACCGCGCGCATCGACCGCTCGACCAGCAGCGGCCCGGCGTGCGAGGAGCAACCGTGACGAAGGCGTTCAGCAAGGGCGACGACGTCAAGTGGAACTGGGGTCAGGGCCAGGCCGAGGCCACGGTCTCGGAGGTCCACACCGAGCGCGTCGAGCGCACCATCGACGGCAAGAAGAAGACCCGCAACGGCACCGACGACAACCCGGCCTACGTGCTGGAGCAGTCGAACGGCCAGACGGTGCTCAAGCTCCACTCCGAGCTCATGCCTGACTGAGCTCAGAAGCGAGGGTGGTCGCCCCGGAGCAGGGCGTGTCCGGCGTCCGGCGCCGCGCCGTCGGCCTCGGTGGTGGCCCGCACCTCGCCGATCACCCACGACGGCACGTGCTTGGCCGTGAGGACGGCCATGGCGCGGTCGACGTCGTCGGGCGGCAGCACGGCGATCATGCCGACGCCCATGTTGAAGGTGCGCTCCATCTCGTCGCGGCTGACGCGGCCCCGCGAGGCGATGAGCTTGAACACCGGGGCCGGGGTCCAGCTCGAGCGATCGAGCTCGGCCGTCAGGCCGGCCGGCAGCACGCGGGCCAGGTTCGCGCACAGGCCGCCGCCGGTGACGTGGGCGAACGTGCGCACATCGGTCTCGGCGGCGACGGCGAGGCAGTCGCGGGCATAGATGCGGGTGGGCTCGAGCAGCTCGTCGCCGAGCGTGCGGCCGAACTCCTCGACGTGCCCGTCGAGCGACATCCGGCCGATCTCCAGCAGCACCTGGCGGGCCAGGGAGTAGCCGTTGGAGTGCAGGCCGGAGGAACCCATCGCCACCACGGTGTCGCCGGGGCGCACGCGGTCGGGCCCGAGCATCCCGTCGGCCTCGACGATCCCGATCCCCGTGGCCGACAGGTCGTAGTGGTGGGGCTCCATGACGCCGGGGTGCTCGGCCGTCTCGCCGCCGAGCAGGGCGCAGCCGGCGAGTCTGCACCCCTCGGCGATCCCCGAGACGATCTTCTCGACCTTCTCCGGGACGAGCTTCCCGATGGCCAGGTAGTCCTGCAGGAACAGCGGCTCGGCGCCGCAGACGACGAGGTCGTCGACGACCATGGCCACGAGGTCGCGACCGACGGTGTCGTGGCGGTCGGCGGCCTGGGCGACGGCGAGCTTGGTGCCGACGCCGTCGGTCGAGGCGGCGAGCACGGGCTCGCGGTACTTGCCGGTGCGCAGCGCGAACAGGCCGGCGAAGCCACCGATGCCGCCGAGGACCTCCGGCCGCGAGGTCGACTTCGCGAGCGGCTTGAGACGGTCGACGGCGCGCTCTCCCGCCTCGACGTCGACCCCGGCGGCCGCGTAGCTGGCCTGCTGCCCCGCGAGCTGGGGTGCCGTGTCGTCGGGGGCGTGGGTCATCGGTGGAGTTCCTCGCAGGGCGGGAGTAGGCGGGGGTGAGGGCCGTCAGGGACGGCTGAGCGCGTCCTCGGCACCGTATCCCGGCGTCCCGAGCGACATCCCGGTGCCGTTCGACCGGCCGTGCTCGAACACCACGGGTCCGCCCGAGCCGCCGTCGCCGCAGCTCGCGCCGGTGACGTCCTCGAGCAGGTGCTTGCCGACCATCGCCTCGTCGGGCAGCGGGATCGGGTACTCGCCGGAGAAGCACGCCGTGCACAGCCGCGAGCGCGGCTGGTCGGTGGCCGCGACGAGGCCCTCCTGCGAGATGTAGCCGAGGCTGTCGGCGCCCACGGACCGGCGCACGCCCTCGTCGTCGAGGCCGTTGGCGATGAGCTCGGCCCGCGACGCGAAGTCGATGCCGTAGAAGCAGGGCCAGCGCACGGGCGGGCTCGCGATGCGGACGTGCACCTCGAGCGCGCCGGCCTCGCGCAGCATCCGCACGAGCGAGCGCTGGGTGTTGCCGCGGACGATCGAGTCGTCGACGACGACGAGGCGCTTGCCCCGGATGACCTCGCGCAGCGGGTTGAGCTTGAGCCGGATGCCCAGCTGGCGGATGGTCTGCGAGGGCTGGATGAACGTGCGGCCCACGTAGGCGTTCTTGACCAGGCCCTGGCCGTAGGGGATGCCGGAGCGCTCGGCGTAGCCGATCGCCGCAGGGGTCCCGGACTCGGGCACGGGGATGACGAGGTCCGCGTCGGACGGGTGCTCGTCGGCGAGACGGCGCCCGATCTCGACGCGCGCCGAGTGCACGCCACGGCCGGAGATCGAGGTGTCCGGGCGGGCGAGGTAGACGTACTCGAAGATGCAGCCCTTGGGCTCCGGCGCGGCGAACCGCGAGCTGCGCAGACCCTCGGCGTCGATGGCGATGAACTCGCCGGGCTCGACCTCGCGGACGAACGACGCCCCGACGATGTCGAGGGCGGCGGTCTCGGAGGCGACGACCCAGCCGCGGTCGAGACGGCCCAGCACGAGCGGGCGCACGCCGTGGCGGTCCCGGGCGGCGTAGAGCGTGGTCTCGTCGCAGAAGGCGATGCTGAACGCGCCCTGGAGATCGGGCAGCAGGCGCAGCGCCGCCTCCTCGACCCCCAGGTCGGCCGCCGCGTCGGCGAGCAGGCCCGTCACGACGTCGGAGTCGGTGGTGGCGCCGACGAGGGCCGACGAGCGCCGGTTGCCGCCGCCCTGGCCGTGGGGGTGGCCGTTGCGCGGGCCGCCGTTCACCGCGAGGGCGGCGTCGCGGCGCCGCACCAGCTCGGCGGTGTTGACCAGGTTGCCGTTGTGCCCGAGCGCGAGACCGGTGCCGGCCGCGGTGGTGCGGAACGTCGGCTGGGCGTTCTCCCAGGTGGGGGAGCCCGTCGTCGAGTACCGGGTGTGGCCCACGGCGAGGTGGCCGCGCAGGGACGAGAGCGTCTGCTCGTCGAAGACCTGGCTGACCAGCCCGAGGTCCTTGAAGACGACGATCTGGCGACCGTCGCTGACGGCCATGCCCGCGGCCTCCTGGCCGCGGTGCTGGAGGGCGAAGAGCCCGAAGTAGGTGAGCTTCGAGACCTCCTCGCCGGGCGCCCATACGCCGAAGACGCCGCACTCCTCCTTGGGCCCCTCGTCGTACGCGGGGGCCTCGGGGGGTGTCGAGGTGGATGACGTGGGCCGTGAATCAGGTCCGGCTGGGTCCACCGGGACGGCTCCTTGTCGACGGTGATGCCACGAGTCGTGCCGCTGCCAACCCTACGCGCCCCGACCGTCCCGGCGGGGCCCCGCGCGCCGTCGGGGACGCGATCCCGCTCTCAGCCCGGCCGGCCTCGACGGTGAGGCGGCGGTCAGTTCGCCCAGTGGCTCCCCGCGCCGCAGCATCGTGGCGACGTCCGCGGCGGGCAGCGCGGGCGCGAACAGCCAGCCCTGGCCCTCGTCGCACCCGAGCTCGCGCAGGCGCGCGGCCTGCGCCGCGGTCTCGACGCCCTCGGCGGTGACCGTGAGGTCCAGCGCGTGACCGAGGTCGACCAGCGTCCCCACGATCCGCTCGTCGACCTCGTCGTAGAGCTCCTCCTCGCGCAGCCCCTCGCCGAACGACCCGTCGAGCTTGATCACGTCGACAGGCAGTTTGCGCAGGTAGGAGAGGTTGGAGTAGCCGGTGCCGAAGTCGTCGACGGCGATCCGGACGCCCATCGCGCGCAGCCCGTCGAGGGCCTTGAGCGGGGCGCCCTCGTCGGTGGTGAGCGCCCGCTCGGTGAGCTCCACCTGCAGGCGGTCGGGCGGCAGGCCGGTGCGGTCGAGCAGGGCGGCCACCTCGGCGACAAGCCCCGGCTCGTGGAGCTGGCGCGGAGCGACGTTGACGCTGACGAACGGGGCCGCCGACCCGAACTCGGCGTGCCAGGCGCGGGCGTCGCGGCAGGCCGTCTCGAGCACCGAGCGCCCCAGCGGCACGATGACGCCGGTCTCCTCGGCGGGCCCGATGAACAGCGCCGGCGAGAGCACGCCGAGGCGGGGGTGCTGCCAGCGCACCAGCGCCTCGACGCCGCGGACGCGGTGGTCGGACAGCGAGACCAGCGGCTGGTAGAGCACGAAGAACTCGTCGTGCGCGACCGCCATGGGCAGGGCCGCCGACAGCGTGAACCGCGCGGTCTCGGCCTCGTCGCGACCCGGGTCGTGCACCGCCCAGCGCCCGCGCCCCTCCGCCTTGGCCGTGTAGAGCGTGATGTCCGCCGCGCGCATGAGCTCGCTGGCGCTGGTGTCGGTGACGGCCTGCTCGACGACGCCGATGCTCGCGCCGACAGCGAGCTCCTGGCCGGCCAGGCGCAGCGGCGGGGCCAGCGCCGCGAGCACGCGGTCGGCGAGGCCGACCAGGCGGTCGACGCCCTGGGAGTCCTCGACCAGCACGACGAACTCGTCGCCCCCGGTGCGGGCGACGAGCTCGCCCTCGCCCGCGCAGGCGCCGAGTCGGCGGGCCACCTCCTGGAGCATGAGGTCGCCGACGTGGTGGCCGAGGCTGTCGTTGATCGTCTTGAAGCCGTCGAGGTCGAGGTAGCAGACCCCGACCCGCTGTGTGGAGTGCGGCCCGGCGTCGGCGAAGACCTTCTCGAGGCGCTCGGTGAAGCGCGCGCGGTTGGCCAGCGTGGTCAGAGGGTCGTGATAGGCCTGGTAGGTCAGGTGCTGCTGCAGGCGGTGCCGCTCGGAGACGTCCTCGAGCATCGCCAGCTGATAGGACGGCCTGCCCTCCTCGTCCCGCACCAGCGAGAGCGTCAGGTGCCCGACGATCACCTCGCCGTCGCGCCGGAAGAAGCGCTTCTCGAGGCGGAAGTTGTCCAGCTCGCCGCGCAGCAGGCGCTCGTAGAGCCGCCACACGGCCGGGGCGTCGTCGGGGTGGGCCAGCTCGCCGACGGTCAGCGCCCGGAACTCGACGGCGGTGTGCCCGAACATCCGCGTCATGGCCGGGTTGACCTCGAGGATCCGCCCCTTCATGTCGCCGAGGCCGATCCCGATCGCGGCCTCGTGGAACATCGCGCGGAACCGGGCCTCGCTGGCGTGCAGGGCCTGCTCGGTGTGCTGGCGCGCGACGAGCACGGCCCGCCGGATCGCCTCCTGCTCGTCGAGCGTGCGGTCGCGCAGGGTGGCGGCGTAGCCGGCGGCGAGCGCCCCGGTGAGAGCCTGCACGGCCGGCACCACCTCGGGGCCGTAGAGCGCGGGCAGCCGGTCCGCGAGCAGCACCACCGTGCGCTCCAGCGTCGACGGCCCCGTGAAGTGCGCCGCGACGAGGCGCCGGCCGACCTCGGCGCCCACTTCTGGGCGGGGCGGGTCGGCGCGGACGGCCTCGACGACCAGGCCGGCGAGCTCGAGGAGGTGCTCCTGCAGCTCCTCGGCGGCCATCGGCACGTAGCTCGTGCCCTCGACCTCCTCGGCCCAGCGGGCGGCGAGCGCGTCGAGCGTGTCGCGGTCCGGGGCCGCCGGCCCCGCCGCCCGGCGCTCAGTCACGACGACCCACGGCGGCGTGGCCGGTGAACCGTTCCGGGTTCTCCAGCGGCGCGGACGGGTCGTCGGGACGCCACTGCGGGAGGTACACGATCCCGGGCTCGACGACGGTGAGCCCCTCGAGGAGCCCGGCGACCTCGTCGCGGGAGCGCATGGTCATCGGGGTGGCGGTGCGGCGGTACAGCGCCCGGTGCTCGTCCGCGTGCTCCGGGGCACCGTCGGCGCTGGCGTGGCTCAGGACCAGGTGGCTGCCCGACGCCATCGCCTCGCGGTAGCGGGCCAGCACCTCGCCCGGACGCCGGTCGTCGCCGACGAAATGCAGCAGCGCCACGACGAGCACCCCGACCGGGCGGGAGAAGTCGATCAGCGAGCGCGTCACCGGGTCGTCGAGCACGGACGCCGGGTCGGTGAAGTCGGCCTCCACGACGCCCGTGGTGGGGTCGTCGGCGAGCAGGGCCCGGGCGTGCGCGACGGCGACCGGGTCGATGTCGACGTAGACGACGCGGGCCTCGCCGAGCGCGGCCTGGGCGATCTCGTGGACGTTGCCGACCGTGGGGATGCCGGACCCGATGTCGAGGAACTGATCGATGCCCTGCGCGGCGAGGTGGCGCACGGCCCGCCGGAGGAACGCCCGGTTGGCCTGCATGATGCGCGGCAGCTCGGGCCAGTCGGCGACGGCGCGGGCCGCCATCTCGCGGTCGGCCGAGAAATTGTGCAGGCCGCCGAGGTAGTAGTCGTACACCCGGGCCGCACTCGGCCGGTCGACGTCGATCTCCTCGGGAGCCCAGCTCGGCCGCTGCACCCGGTCCCCTCTCCGTCGACCGCCACCGCTCGTGCCGGTCACGTTCCGGTCATCGGGATGATACGGGTGCAACCGGGTCGGCTCATTCGTTCTCACACCTTCGATGCACGTCCACCACCGGGAGCCATCGGGCGATGTCCGCCGCACGGTGTCCCGACGCCGTCACGCGGTCGGCGGCGGCGTCCCAGGTCGTCAGCCCGAGCGCGAGGGCGAGCCACGTCGCCGGGTCGGTCTCGACGACGTTCGGCGGCGTGCCACGGGTGTGGCGCGGGCCCTCGACGCACTGCACCGCGCCGAACGGCGGCACGCGGACCTCCACCGAGTGGCCGGGTGCGTGGTGCTCCAGGGTGCGCAGCGAGGAGCGCACCGCGGCGGCGAGCGCCGGACGCGGCGGGCGCTCGACGCCGTCGGGGTCGCGGACCCAGTCGGCGACGGCCAGCAGCTCGGCCCGCACCTGCGCGGGGTCGGGGGCTCGGCGGGGCACGGTCGTCCAGGGTAGCGACGGCGGGCCACCGGAGCGGCGCCTGCGGTGGTCAAGACTGCGGTGGTCAACGAGCCCAGGTGGTCGATGTCGATCTCCGAGGTGACCGTATGGGCTCGATGACCACGACACGGTGCCCGGATCCCGCGCGGCTACGGTGCCGATCCGTGCCGCGCGTCCGCTCCCTCGTCCTCGCCGGGTTCCTCGGTCTCGCCGCGGTGCAGGCCCGCCGCCTGTGGCGCGCCACGACCATGGAGCCCGACCACGCCGCCTACTGGCGCCGGCGCGGACGCAGCCCCGGGGACGTCCTGCTCGTGGCGCTCGGCGACTCGCTGGCCCAGGGGCTGGGCGCCGTGCACCCGGAGCGGTCCTGGGCAGGCCGGCTGGCCGACGCGATCGAGGCGCGCGACGGGGTCCGCGTGCGCGTGGTGAACCTGGGCGTCGTCGGGGCGACAGCGGCCGACGTCCTCGCCCACCAGCTGCCCGCGGTGCCGGACGGGGCCCTCGCCGACCCCACGGCGATCGTCGCCCTCGCCGTCGGGACCAACGACGCCGCCCAGGACGTCCCGGTGCAGGAGTACCGGCGCGACCTCGACGCCCTGTGCGCCGCCCTGCCCGCCGGCGCGCTGGTGGCCGACGTCCCGGACCTGCAGCGGGGCGTCGTCCGCGAGCGCGGGATGCGCCTGTCCGCCGTCGCCCGCGAGGTCGTGGCCGCCCACCCGGAGCTGCGGCCGGTGGCTCTCGAGGCCGCGACCCACCGCATCCGGGTCTGGGAGGCGGGGCCCGACCTCGCCCACCCCAACGGCCGCGGCTACCGGCGCTACGGCCGGGCGTTCGTCGAGGCCCTGGGCGAGCGAACGGGGAGTTCGCGCGCCTAGAAGCAGCGAACCGCGCGTTCGCTGCAGGACAGGATCAGTCGAGCGCCGCCGGGAGGGTGGCCTCGGAGAGCGCGCGGAGCTCGGCGAGCGGGAGCGGGTCGACGCCCTCGATCTCGAGCACCTCGCCGCCGACCTCGCCGAGGCGCGCGGCCGCCTGGCCGGCGTCGGCGCAGCGGCGGGCGAGCTCGGCCTCGTCTCCGGGGGCCACGGTGACGAGCATCCGCGCCCCGGTCTCGGAGAACAGGGCCGCGGCGGGGTCCAGGCCCGGCGCCGGGGGCAGGGTGACCCGCACGCCGCGCCCGGTGGCCAATGACGCCTCGACGAGGGCCTGCGCCAGCCCGCCGTCGGAGAGGTCGTGGGCGCCCGAGACGAGGCCGTCGGCGCCCGCCGAGGCCATGAGCGCGGCGAGGCCCGACTCGGCGCCGAGGTCGACCCGCGGGGGCCGCCCGCCGAGGTGGTCGTGCACGACGCCGGCCCACGCCGACCCGTCGAGCTCGTCGCGGGTCTCACCGAGCAGCCACACCGCGTGGCCCTCGGGGCCGAGGCCGTGGCGGACCGCCCGCGTGACGTCGGTGAGGATGCCGAGCACGCCGACCACCGGTGTCGGCAGGATCGCCGCGCTCCCGGTCTGGTTGTAGAAGCTGACGTTCCCGCCGGTGATGGGCAGGCCGAGCGCCGCGCAGGCGTCGGCGAGTCCCCCGACGGCCTCCGCGAACTGCCACATGACGGCCGGGTCCTCGGGCGAGCCGAAGTTCAGGCAGTCGGTGACCGCGACCGGGACGGCGCCCGAGGACGCGACGTTGCGCATCGACTCCGCGAGGGCGAGCTGGGCCCCGGCGCGCGGGTCGAGCTGGCAGAAGCGCGCGTTGGCGTCGATCGACACCGCGACCCCGCGCCCGCTGGCCTCGTCCACGCGGACCACACCGGCGTCCGCGGGCGTCGCGGACGTCGTGTTGCCCCGGACGTAGCGGTCGTACTGCTCGGTGACCCACGTCCGCGCGGCGAGCGCCGGCGACGCCACGAGGTCACGGACCTGGGCGGCCAGCTCGGCGGGTGCCGACGGCCGCGCGCGCCCCCCGACACCGTCCGCCTGCAGCGCGTCCTGCCAGTCGGGGCGGGCGTAGGGCCGCTCGTAGACCGGGCCGTCGTGGGCGACGGTGCGCGGCGGGACGTCGACCACCGTCTCGCCGCGGTGCGTGATCTGCAGACGGTCGCCGTCGGTGACCTCGCCGATCACCGTCGCCGTGACGTCCCAGCGCCGGCAGACGGCCATGAAGGCGTCGACGTTCTCCGGGGTGACCACCGCGCACATCCGCTCCTGCGACTCGCTGGAGAGGATCTCGGCGGCGGTCATGTTCTCCGCGCGCAACGGGACGGTGTCGAGGTCGACGTGCATGCCGCCGTCGCCGGCGCTCGCGAGCTCGCTCGTCGCGCAGGACAGCCCGGCGCCGCCGAGGTCCTGGATGCCGACGACCAGCCCGCCGCCGAAGAGCTCGAGGCAGCACTCGATGAGGACCTTCTCGGCGAACGGGTCGCCGACCTGGACGCTGGGCAGCTTCTTGCGGCTCGGGGCCTGGGTGGGATCCGACCGGTCGAACGTCTCCGAAGCGAGCACCGAGACCCCGCCGATCCCGTCGAGGCCCGTGCGGGCCCCGAACAGCACGATCTTGTTGCCGGCACCGGAGGCGAACGCCAGGTGCAGGTCCTCGTGGCGCAGCACACCGACGCACAGGGCGTTGACCAGCGGGTTGCCCGAGTAGCTCGGGTCGAAGACGACCTCGCCGCCGATGTTGGGCAGGCCCAGGCAGTTGCCGTAGAAGCCGACGCCGGAGACGACGCCGGGCAGCACCCGGGCGGTGTCGGGGGCGTCGAGCGGGCCGACGCGCAGACCGTCCATGACGGCCACCGGGCGCGCGCCCATGGCCATGATGTCGCGGACGATGCCGCCGACCCCGGTGGCCGCGCCCTGGTGCGGCTCGACGTACGAGGGGTGGTTGTGCGACTCGATCTTGAAGGTGACGGCCCACCCGTCACCGACGTCGACGACGCCCGCGTTCTCGCCGATGCCCGCGAGCAGGCGCGCGCGCATCGCCTCGGTGGTCGTCTCGCCGAAGCGGCGCAGGTGGACCTTCGAGGACTTGTAGGAGCAGTGCTCCGACCACATCACCGAGTACATCGCGAGCTCGGCCTCGGTCGGCCGGCGACCGAGGATCTCCCGGATGCGGGCGTACTCCTCGTCGCGCAGGCCGAGGGCGGCGTGCGGCTGGGGCTCGTCGGGCGTCGCCGCGGCGTGCGCGACGTCGTCGACGGGCGGGAGCGCCGGGGGCGCCTCGGGGACGGGGTTCACAGGGGCCGGACCGGCGGGAACGGGCACCCCTCCGAGCGTAGGCGCCCGTCGCGGCCGGCTCCCGGGCCCGTGCGCAGGGCCTCACCCGGCGGTCCCCGAGGACCTCACCCGCGGTGAGCGTGCCGCTACCCACGACGTGCGGTCGACAAACGACGATCCGCCGATGTCACCGACTCCACACGGCGCTGTCCACCACACGCCCACCGTGCGCACCGCCACTAGGTGGAGTTGGCTGGACCGTTAGCTCGATCGGATGGCCGTTCATGGGCCAACACGGTCGTTTCGCCGCGACACGGTGCGGGCGTGTCGTGCAATACCCGGGGGTGTCGGACCCTCGATACATCATGGAGCCATGACCACCGCCTCCGTCTCCCCGGCCGCCGGTGCGACGTCGGACGACGCGCCCGCGTCGACCGCCGATCCGCTCGCCCGGCTCGGCCTGGCGCTCGATCGCGAGCTGATCGGGGTCCGCCGTCACGACCTCGAGCTCGCCGGGCGCGTTCCCGAGAGCGTCCGCCCGCACGTCGACGCCTCCGCCGGCATGCTCGAGTTCCTCGTCGCCGACGGCGCCGGGGGTGTCGTGGTCCTCGCCCTGGCCCCGGGTGCCCGGGGCGACACGGTGGTGCCCCTGCTCCCCGCGGTGCAGCCCACCGAGCCGGGGGGTCACGACGTCAGCGCGGCGGCCCCGTTCGACGAGGTGGTCGGCGAGGCCGTCGAGGACGTGTCGCGCCTGCTCACCCACGTCGAGCGCCCGGACGAGATGCGCGGGCTCGTGCTGCACCTCGGCGGCCAGATGCTGATGGTCTACGCCGACCTGTGGGAGCTCCGCGTCACGCTGCTGCCGTGATCCTCGCCAACACGGAGGTGAACAGGCCCAGGCCGTCGGTACCGGGCCCGGTGAGCGCGTCGATGGCGTGCTCGGGGTGCGGCATGAGGCCGACCACGCGGCCGTCGGCCGAGCTGACGCCCGCGATGTCGCGCAACGCCCCGTTCGGCGCGGGCTCGGTGTAGCGGAACACCACGCGGCCCTCGCCCTCGAGGGCGTCGAGGGTGGCGTCGTCGGCGACGTAGCGCCCCTCGCCCGACTTCAGCGGCACGCGGATGTGCTGGCCGACCGCGAACGACGACGTCCACGCGGTGTCGGCCTCCACGCGCAGCCCGACCTCGCGACACACGAACCGCAGGCCGTGGTTGCGCACGAGCGCGCCCGGCAGCAGGCCCGCCTCGCAGAGGATCTGGAACCCGTTGCAGATGCCGAGCACCGGCATCCCGGCCCGGCCCGCCTCGACGACGGGGCCCATCACCGGCGAGCGCGCGGCGATCGCGCCGGCGCGCAGGTAGTCGCCGTAGGAGAAGCCGCCGGGCACCACCACGGCGTCGACACCCTTGAGGTCGGCGTCGTCGTGCCAGAGGCCGACGGGCTCGCCGCCCGCGTAGCGCACGGCCCGGGCGGCGTCGACGTCGTCGAGCGTCCCCGGGAACGTGATCACCCCGATACGGCTCACGACGGCAGCCTCCGCACGACCCACTCCTCGATCACCGGGTTCGCCAGCAGCGACCCGGCGATGCGCTCGAGCGCGGCGTCGTCGACGGTGTCGTCGACCTCCAGCTCGAAGTGCTTGCCCTGGCGGACGTCGGCGACGCCGTCGACCCCCAGACGACCCATCGCGCGGGCCACCGCCTGACCCTGGGGGTCGAGGATCTCGGCCTTCGGAAGGACGTCGACGATCACGCGAGCCACGCCGACCAGGTTACCGGTGCTCCGGGTGGGGAACGGCGACGGCGTGGAACTCGTGCACCTCGGCCACGCCTGCGTCGTGGCGGACACCGGCTCGGCCCGGATCCTGCTCGATCCGGGCGCCTTCTCCTCGGGCTACGAGACCCTCGAGGGTCTCGACGCCGTCCTGATCACCCACCAGCACTTCGACCACCTCGATCTGGAGAAGCTGCCGGCGCTCCTGGCCCAGAACCCGGGCGCGGAGCTGGTGGTCGACACCGGCACCGCCGAGCAGCTGCGCGAGCGGGAGATCGCGCACACCGTCCGCGAGACCGGTGAGACGTTCACCGTGGGCGGCGCGACGGTCGAGGTCGTCGGCGGCGGCGAGCACGCGGTGATCCATCCCGACATCCCGACCGTCGCCAACAACGGCTACCTGATCGACGGCAGCGTGCTGCACCCCGGCGACGTGTTCACGGTCCCCGAGCGCACCCCGGACGTCCTGCTGCTGCCCACCGCCGCGCCGTGGCTCAAGGCGTCCGAGGCCGTCGACTACCTGCGCGCCGTGGCCCCGCCGCTCGCCGTGCCGATCCACGAGGCCGTCCTGGCGAACCCGGATCTGCACTACAACCTGTTCTCGAACCTCGGACCGCAGGGCACCGACGTCCGGATCGCCCCGCGCGGGGTGGCTTTCGCCACGTGAGCGATCTGGGTCGCTCCGGCGACCCAGATCGCTCACGTACGCCGGAGGCGTCTCACGCCGTGATCGACCAGTCCTCCGGGTCACCGGCGGCGCCGGTGCGGCGCGGAGCACGGCGCCCGACGAGGTCGCCCGCACCCAGCGGCGTCGCGCCGCCGGCGAGGGCCTCGTCGACGAGCGCACCGGCGGTCGCCGCGGGCGTGCCGGCGTGCAGCGCGAGGTGGACGAGGTCGGGCTCGGTGCGACGGCGGGTCGGACGGCCGCGACGCGGTGCGTCCGCCCCCGGGCCGGTCACGGGCCCCCGCCACGCGGTGGCCGTCTCGCCGCCGGCGGCGAGACGGTGCACCCCGGCGTCGTCGAGCAGCACACCCACGCCGGTGGCGGCGAGGGCGGTCCGGGTGCCGTCCGAGGTCGACCACCCCGGGGCGGCGAACCCGTCGACGGCCAGACCGAGGACGTCGCGGCTGCGCAGCGCGCCGGCCAGGCGCAGGCCGGCCTCGTGCGCGGGCAGGCGCCGGTAGGGACGTCCGGCCGCGACCTCGGTCCGCGTGCCGTGCAGCAGCACCAGGTCGCCCACCCGGCGCCGGGCGGTGGCCCAGGCCGCGACCTCGGGGTGGGGCTGCGGGCCGATCAGCCAGGTCGCCGGCACGCGACGGGCATCGAGGGCGTCGGCGAGCGCGACGGCGGCCGTCAGCGGCGCACCGGGCCCGAGGCCGGACACGGAGACGATCAGGCGGGGAGTCACGCCCCCCATGAGGCCAGTCGGAGGTGCCGTCCGTGCGTCGGGGGGGTGAACACCTCCGCTCGGGTGGACGACGGCCTCACGCTGGCATCGACGCAGGTCAGGTCACATGGCGGGGGGCCACTCCCGCCCCGTCAACCGTGTGTAGGCCTCGACGTAGCGCGCCCGCGTGGCGTCGATCACGTCATCCGGCAGGGGCGGCGGGGCCTCGCCGGAGTGGCGGTCCCAGCCCGACGCGGGTGAGGTCAGCCACTCGCGGACGTACTGCTTGTCGAACGAGGGCTGCACCGACCCGGGCGCGTAGCCCTCGGCGGGCCAGAAGCGCGACGAGTCCGGGGTGAGCACCTCGTCGCCGAGGACCAGCGCGCCCTCGGGCGAGAGGCCGAACTCGAGCTTCGTGTCGGCGAGGATCAGGCCGCGCGAGGCGGCGTAGGCCGCGCCACGCGCGTAGATGGCGAGGGTCTGGTCGCGCAGCGCGCCGGCGAGGTCCGGCCCGACCTGCGCGGCGACGGTCTCGAAGCTGACGTTCTCGTCGTGCTCGCCCTGCGCGGCCTTCGTCGCCGGCGTGAAGATCGGCGACGGCAGCATGCTCGCCTCGTCGAGCCCCGCGGGCAGCGCGACACCGCAGATGGCGCCGTCGCGGCGGTAGTCGGTCGTGCCCGAGCCCGCCAGGTAGCCGCGGGCGACGCACTCGACCGGGATCATCTCCAGCCGGCGCACGAGCAGCGCGCGGCCGCGGACCTCGTCGGGGATGCGCTCGTCGCGGGCCGCGAGGAGGTGGTGGCCCACCGGCGGCGCGGCGACGTCCGGGCCGCTGAGCAGCTCGAACCAGAACACGCTCATCGCCGTCAGCACCCGCCCCTTGTCCGGGATGGGCGTCGACAGGACGTGGTCGAACGCCGAGATCCGGTCCGACGCGACGAGCAGCAGCGTCTCGTCGTCGACCTCGTAGAGGTCACGGACCTTGCCGGAGGCGACGTGCCGGTAATCGGCGAGGGAGCCCACGGGCCGGGAGGCTAGAGGATCGGCGAGGGCGTGTAGCCCGCCGCGTCGGGATGCTGCGCCACGAGCGCGTCCACCCGGCGGGTGATCTCCGCGACCTGCGCGCCCGCGGCCCCGACGAAGGCCCGCGGGTCGCCCACGGCGGCGTCGAGGTCGCCGGCGGAGAGACCGAGGCGGGCGTCGCCGCCGAGCCGGGCGAGCAGGTCGTTGCCGTCGGCACCCTTCTCGCGCATGTCCAGCGCCACCGCGCGGGCGTGCTCGGAGATGATCTCGTGCCCGGTCTCGCGGCCCACCCCGGCGCGCACGGCGCCCATCAGCACGGCCGTGGTCGCGAGGAACGGCAGGAACCGGTCGAGCTCGCGGGCGATCACCGCGGGGTAGGCGCCGAACTCGTCGAGGACGGTCAGGATGGTCTCGAGCAGGCCGTCGATCGCGAAGAACGCGTCGGGCAGCGCAACGCGGCGCACCACCGAGTCGGAGACGTCGCCCTCGTTCCACTGGCCACCGGCCAGCTCCGCGACCATCGCCGCGTTGCCGCGCAGCACCACGGCGAGGCCGTTGACGCGCTCGCACGAGCGGGTGTTCATCTTGTGCGGCATGGCGCTCGAGCCGACCTGGCCCGCCCGGAACCCCTCGGTCACGAGCTCCTGCCCGGCCATGAGGCGGATCGTGGTGGCCAGCGACGAGGGACCGGCCGCGAGCTGCACGAGCGCGGTGAGCACGTCCTGGTCCAGCGAGCGTGGGTAGATCTGCCCGACGCTGGTGAGGACCTCGGTGAAGCCCAGGTGCTCGGCGACCCGGCGCTCGAGCTCGGCGAGCTTCCCGGCGTCCCCGCCGAGCAGACCGAGCATGTCCTGGGCGGTGCCGACCGGCCCCTTGATCCCGCGCAGCGGGTAGCGGGCGATCAGTTCCGTGACCCGGCGGTGCGCCACCAGCGTCTCGTCGGCGGCCGAGGCGAAGCGCTTTCCCAGCGTCGTCGCCTGCGCCGCGACGTTGTGGCTGCGCCCGGCCATGACCAGCTCGGAGTACTCGCCGGAGCGGCGCGCGAGGCGGGCGAGGACCGCGACGGTCTTCTCGGCCACGAGGCGCAGCGAGTCCCGGACCTGCAGCTGCTCGACGTTCTCGGTGAGGTCGCGGCTGGTCATGCCCTTGTGCGCGTGCTGATGCCCGGCGAGCGCGTCGAACTCCTCGATGCGCGCCTTGACGTCGTGGCGCGTGACCCGCTCGCGGGTGGCGATCGAGGCGAGGTCGACGTGGTCGACCACGGCGCGGTAGTCGTCGAGGACACCGTCGGGGACGTCGACCCCGAGCTCGGCCTGCGCGGCGAGCACCGCGATCCACAGCTCGCGCTCGAGGGTGACCTTGCGCTCGGGCGACCACAGCGCCGTCAGCGCGGGAGAGGCGTACCGCCCGGCGAGCACGTTCGGGACCATCGGTGCACTCACGTGGCCGAGCCTACGGGCCCGGTCGGCGCACGGGCTGCGCCCGCGGTCGGGCCGGTGTCACCAACGGCTACCGTTCCCGCTGGGCCGTGACCGGGGAGGAGGGGCTCATGGAGCCGGTGGAGCCGGACGTGTCCGCCCCGTTGCGGGTGCTGCTCGTCGAGGATGATGACGCCGACGCCGTCCTGGTTACCGAGCACTTCACCGACGCCGACCTCGCCGTCGACCTCCAGCGCGCCGAGTCGCTCGCCGACGCCGAGGCCGCGCTGCACGACCCGGAGGCCGTCGACTGCGTGCTGCTCGACCTGGCCCTTCCCGACGCCCACGGCTTCGAGGGCCTGCGCCGCCTGCTCTACACCGACGGCCCCGCCGTGCTCGTGCTCACGGGCCTGCGCGACGAGCAGCTCGGCGCCGACGCGGTGGGGTTCGGTGCGCAGGACTACCTGGTCAAGGACCTCGTCGACGGCCCCTCGCTGGCCCGCGCCGTGCGCTACGCCGTCGAGCGCCGCCGCTCCGACCGGGTGCGCCGGGCGCTGCGCGACGCCCGCCTGCGCGCTGACGAGAACGCCCGCCTGGAGCGCGGTCTGCTCCCCACCCCGGTGATCGAGGACCCGGAGATGCGGGTCCTCGCCCGCTACGAGCCCGGCACCGAGCAGACGCTGCTCGGCGGCGACTTCTACGACGTCGTCGAGGGCAGCGACGGCACGCTGCACGCGGTCATCGGGGACGTCTGCGGGCACGGGCCCGACGAGGCCGCCCTCGGGGTCAGCCTGCGTATCGCGTGGCGGACGCTGGTCCTCAGCGGGATCGACCCCGACCGGGTGCTGCCGACGATGCACGAGCTGCTGGTGCACGAGCGCAACCAGCCCACACTGTTCACCACGCTGGCCGCTGCGACCGTCGAGCCGGGGCGGGAGCGGATGACGCTGCGCCTCGCCGGGCACCCGCCGCCCGCGCTGGTCGGCGAGGGGCAGGACACGTCGATGCTCTCGACCGAGCGCCTCGGCCTGCCGCTGGGCGTGGGTGACGGCGCGTTCTGGACGCCGCTCGAGGTGGAGCTGCCCAAGAAATGGGCGCTGCTGCTCTACACCGACGGGCTCATCGAGGGCCGGCAGGTCTCCGGCGACGTGCTGTGGACCGACGGCCTCCTGGACCTCCTGCGCGAGGTCACCGCGGGCCCGGCGCCCTGGCGGGACGACCCGGGGACGATGCTGGACGCCGTGATGAAGCGGGTGCGGTCCCTGTCGACGGCGCGTCCCGACGACGTCGCTGCCGTGCTGCTGGTGTCCGACAGGTGAGCGCGCCCCCCGGGATCGCCGAGGACACGACCGAGGCCATGCCGGACGTCGACGGCGCGCCTCCGGCGGCCGCGCCGGTCCCCCGTTCACGACGGCGGCACCGCGACGGCCTGAGCCGCTGGCCGCTTCAGCGCATCCTGCTGGTCACCGGCGCCACGCTCGGAGTCCTGCTCCTGGTCGCGCTCCTCGTCGGGATCGCCGGGCTCACGGCCCTCGCCGGGCAGCGCAGCGAGCTCGTGGACCGCCTCGACCCCGCCCTGCTCACCGCCCAGCAGCTCGACGCCGCCACCGTCGACCAGGAGACCGGGGTGCGCGGCTACGTCCTCCTGCCGCGCCCCGAGCTCCTCGATCCCTACACCCGCGGGCGCGCCGACGAGGCCGAGCTGGTCGGCCGGCTCCGCGCGCTCGTCGCGGGCCGGCCCGAGGCACTCGCCCAGCTCGAGGCGGTCGAGGACGCCATCGCCACCTGGCGCACGACGTACGCCGAGCCCTCGATCGCCGCCGCCGGGCAGGGCGTCCCAGGCCCGCCGATCGAGGTCGGGAAGGCGGCCTTCGACCGGGTCCGTGCCGCGCTCGACGCCCAGCGTCAGCGGCTGTTCGACCTGCGCAACGACGCCCGCGACGGGCTCGACGGCGCGGCGGACACGCTCGCCGTCGCCGGCGCGGTGACCCTGGTGGTGGTCGCGCTCGGCGTCCTGGCGCTGCTGGAGTGGCTGCGCCGGGTGGTGGTCGCGCCGACGCACCGGCTCGCCCGGGAGGTCCGGCAGGTGGCGGACGGCGACCTCGACCACCAGGTGCTCGCCGCAGGCCCCCGCGAGATCACCGAGCTCGGCGAGGACGTCGAGGCGATGCGCGTGCTCATCGTCCGCGAGCTGGCCGACACCGAACGGGCCCGCCAGGAGCTCGACAGCCGCAGCCGCGAGCTCGCGCGCTCGAACTCCGACCTCGAGCAGTTCGCCTACGTCGCCTCGCACGACCTGCAGGAGCCGCTGCGCAAGGTGGCGAGCTTCTGCCAGCTGCTGCATCGCCGCTACTCGGGCCAGCTCGACGAGCGCGCCGACCAGTACATCGAGTTCGCCAGCGACGGCGCCAAGCGGATGCAGGTGCTGATCAACGACCTGCTCGCCTTCTCGCGCGTGGGTCGCCAGGGCGACGCGATGGAGACGGTGGACCTCAACCGGCTCGTCGACCGGGCCGCCGAGAACGTCGCCGGTGCGCTCGAGGAGTCCGGCGGCGCCGTCGAGCACGGCGACCTGCCCCGGGTGCACGGCGCACCGGTGCTGCTCACCACGGTGTTCCAGAACCTGCTCGGCAACTCACTGAAGTTCCGGGGCGAGGACCCGCCCCTCGTGCGCGTCGACGCCGAGCGTGACGGCGACCGCTGGCTGCTGCACTTCCGCGACAACGGCATCGGGATCGACCCGGAGTACGCCGAGCGGATCTTCGTGATCTTCCAGCGCCTGCACGGACGGAACACCTACCCCGGCACCGGGATCGGGCTGGCCATGTGCCGGAAGATCCTCGAACACCACGACGGCTCGATGTGGCTCGACACGGAGGCCGCGCTCGGCACCACCTTCGTCGTGGCCCTGCCCGTCCTGACCGATCCCGACCCCGATACCGAGCCTGCGCCCGACCCCGGGCCCGACCAGGAGGCCGCTCCGTGACCGACCCCGCCGACGAGATCCACGTCCTGCTGGTCGAGGACGACCCGGGCGACGTCCTGATGACCCAGGAGGCGTTCGAGCACCACAAGCTGCGCAACCAACTGCACGTCGTCTCCGACGGCGTCGAGGCGCTCGCCTACCTGCGGCGCGAGGGCGAGTTCGCCGACGCGCCCCGCCCCGGCCTGGTGCTGCTCGACCTCAACCTGCCGCGCAAGGACGGCCGCGAGGTGCTGGAGGAGGTCAAGAACGACCCCTCGCTGCGCAGCATCCCGATCGTGGTCCTGACGACCTCCCAGGCCGAGGAGGACATCCTGCGCAGCTACGACCTCTACGCGAACGCGTACGTGGCCAAGCCGGTGGACTTCGAGCGCTTCATCGAGGTCATCCGCCAGATCGACGACTTCTTCGTGTCGGTGGTGAAGCTGCCGCAGTGAGCGGGACGATCGATCTGCGCTCCGACACGGTCACCCGCCCCTCGCCCGCCATGCGCGAGGCGATGGCCGGGGCCGACGTCGGCGACGACGTCCTCGACGGCGACCCGACCCTCGCCGCCCTCCAGGCCCGTGTCGCCGACCTGCTCGGCGTCGAGGCCGCGCTCTGGACCCCCACCGGCTGCATGGCGAACACCGTGGCGCTCATGCACCACCTGACACGCGGTGACAGGTTCCTCGCGCCCGCCGGGGCGCACGTGCTCGAGGCCGAGCTCGGGACCGCGGCGTGGCTCGCCGGCGGACTCCCGCTGCCGCTCGAGCACGACGGCGGGCCCGGGCGCCCGACACCGGCTGAGGTGACGCGCGCCGCAGGCGCCGCCGGGCCCTACTTCGGGCTGCGCACGTCGCTGCTCTGCCTCGAGAACACCCACAACGGGGCGGGCGGGGCCGTCACCGGCGTCGACGAGCACCGCGCGCTGGTGTCCGCGGCGCGCGACGCCGGGCTCGCCGTGCACCTCGACGGCGCGCGAATCTGGCACGCCGCCGCCGCGCTCGGGGTCGCGCCGCACGAGCTGACCGCGGGCGCCGACACCGTGAGCGTCTGCCTGTCGAAGGGCCTCGGCGCGCCGATGGGGTCGGTGGTCGCCGGCTCGGCGGCGTTCGTCGACCGGGCCTGGCGGCTGCGCAAGATGCTCGGCGGCGGCATCCGGCAGGGCGGCGTCATGGGCGCCGCCGGGCTCGTCGCGCTCGGCCAGGCCCGAGACCTCCCCGCCGACCACGCCCGCGCCGCCCGGCTCGCCGCGGGGCTGCGCGCCCTCGGCTGGCCGGCGACGACGCCGGACACCAACATCGTCCTCGTCCCCACCGCCGACCCGGCCACCCTCGTCGCGGGGCTGGGCGCCGCGGGCGTGCGGGCCGTGCCGTTCGGCCCCGGCGTGCGCTTCGTGACCCACCGGGACGTCGACGACGACGACATCACCCGCGTCCTCGACCGCGTCGCCTCCCTCGCGGCCCCGGCGTAGTCCCCGGCTCCCCGGGGTCTCGCGATGCCTCAGCCTGGGGGCCATGCTGACGTTCAGTGTCAGGAAAGCCCCCCGCTCGCCGGGTGTCAGCCCGGCGCCGACTCGGTCGTCCGCCGCTCCGAGTTCTCCGCGCTCTCGAGGACATCGAGGCGCCGGCGTAGATCGCGCAGCTCGGTGAGCAGCTCGTCGTGCCGTACCTCCGCGGGGTCACGGCGCGCCGCGGCCGGCGTCACGGCCTCGGCGGCGTCGCGGGCCCCGACCTGCTCGAGGAACCACGTCGCGATCGCGGCGGTCACCGTGCCCAGGACGGCGATGCCGGCGACCATCAGGCCCCCCGCGACCAGCCGACCCTCCGTGGTCACCGGATAGAGGTCGCCGTAGCCGACGGTGGTGATCGTCGTCAGCACCCACCACAGCGCGTCGCCGAACGTCGTGATCGACGCCTCGGGCGCGTCGCGCTCGGCCTCGAACACCCCGAGCGCGGCGACGAAGCCGAGCAGCGACACCGACACCAGCAGGTAGCTGCCCACCCGGCCGCGGAAGTCGTCGCGCAGCACCCGTCCGAGCGTCGAGATCGCGGCGACGAGGCGCAGCAGACGCAGGAAGCGGAAGAACGGCGCGGCGACGATGAGCAGGTCCAGCGGGTGCCGCACGACGAAGCGCAGACGGCGGTTCGCCAGGCCGATCCGGATCACGTAGTCGACGACGAACAACGCCCACACGCCCCACAGCACCGCGTCCAGCCACGTCCACCACGACTGCCCCGGGCGCGTCGCGAGGACCTGGAGGGCGTACGTCACGAGGTAGAAGACCGCGAGCGCGGTCAGCGGGTAGTCGGTGCGGCGCTCCCACGCCTCGAGCCGGCCATCCTCGTCGGGTTCACCGGCCATGGGCAGGCAGAGTAGGGCGTCAGCACACCGGATAGTGCGTGCCGGCCGCCTTGACCGTGCGGATCACGGGGGCGGTCTCGACGCTCTGCACGCCGGGAAGGGTCGCGACGCGCGTCGTCAGGTAGCGGTACAGCCCGGCGGCGTCGGCGGTCGCCACGCTCGCGTAGACGTTCGAGCGGCCCGCGACAGCCGCGGCGAACGGCACCTCGGGATGGGCGGCGAGGGCCCGTCCGGCGGCGTCGAGATCGGCCGGCGCGACGGTCAGCCACAACATCGTGCGCATCGGGAGGTCCGTGACGTCGGGGGTCACGTCGACGTCGAGGTACAGCAGACCGCTGCCGCGCAGATCGTGCAGCCGCCGCCGGACCGTCGACGCCGACGTCCCGCACGCCCGCGCCATGTCCTCCACCGGGGCGCGGCCGTCGTCACGCAGCAGGTCGAGCAGATGGCGGTCCACGTCGTCGAGCCGAGGTACCGGGACGGGGCCGGGCACGTGCTCGGCGAGCCGCCGCGTCTGGTCCTCGCTCAGCGCGCCCTGCTTCGTGAACGGCTCCTGCGCGCCGCCGTAGAACACATGGAGGATCTCGTAGGCACCGACGTCGAGGATCTGCGGCGTCCGTGGCAGACGGTGCAGCAGCATCTCGTCGGCCGTCGCGCCCCGCAGCGAGCAGGCGATCTCGGCGCCACCGGCGATGAGCCCGATCCAGGAGGTGTCCGGGCGGCGCGCGAGGGCGTCGTGTCGATGACCGCGGAAAACGGCCGGACAGGTCGTCTGTCCCGGCAGCGGATGTCGACGATGGTCGCATCGACGGCGTCCGACCGTCGAGGAGCCCGAGGAGGACCGACATGCGTTCCTGGTGGCCCTTGGTGGCGATCTGCCTGGGCACCTCCATGCTCCTGGTCGACGTCACGTTCGTGAACGTCGCCCTGCCCGCGGTCGCTGCGTCGCTCGGGACGTCGTTCTCGGCGTTGCAGTGGGTGATCGACGGGTACGCGCTGGCGCTCGCCGCGCTGCTGATGGTCACGGGCACCCTCGCCGACCGCTTCGGGCGTCGCCGGGTCTACCTGGTCGGCCTCGGGGTGTTCGCGGTGTCGTCGCTGGCCTGCGGGCTCGCGCCGTCCGCGGGCGCGCTCGTCGCCGCCCGGATCGCGCAGGGCTGCGGCGGCGCGGCGATGTTCGCGACGACCGCAGCCCTGATCGCGACCACCTACGAGGGTCGCCACCGAGGGACCGCCTTCGGTGTCTGGGGCGCGGTCAACGGCCTCGCCGCAGCGTGCGGGCCGCTGCTCGGGGGCCTGTTGACCGAGGCCTGGGGCTGGCGAGCGATCTTCCTGGTGAACCTGCCGGTCGCGGTACTCGCGGTGGCTCTGACCCTGGCCGTGGTGACCGAGTCGGCGTCCGGCGGGTCCGGGCGCGTGGACGTCTTCGGCGCGACGACCTTCACGGTCGCCTCGGCGCTGCTCGTCTGGGGCCTGGTCTCGGCCGGCGAGCGCGGCTGGGGTGCGACGGCGACGGTGCTCGGGCTGGTGCTCGCTGCCGCCGCGCTCTCGGCGTTCGTCGTCGTCGAGCACCGCAGCGCGGCGCCGATGCTCGACCTCACGCTCTTCGCCCACCGCTCCTTCACCGCGATCATGGTCGCCGCCGCCGTGCTCTCGGCGTCCGCGTTCGCCCACCTCGCGCTGGTGTCGCTGTGGCTGCAGACCGTCCTCGGGCTCAGCCCGATCCGCGCCGGCCTGGTGGCGCGGCCGCTGAGCCTCGCGGCGTTCACCGTGTCCGCCGTCGTCGGGCGGTTCCTGCACGGTGGCTCACCTGCCCGGCCCATAGGCGGAGGCCTGGCCCTCATCGGCGTCGGCGCGCTGCTGATGACCGTCGTCGACGCCGGCTCGGGACCGTGGGCGCTGGTGCCCGGTCTCGTCGTCGCGGGCCTCGGGGTGGGTCTGGCGACGCCCGTCCTCGTCTCGGCCACCCTCGCCGTCCTGCCGCCCTGGCGCGCCGGGGTGGGCAGCGCCGCGGTGAACACCTTCCGCCAGCTCGGCCTGGCCGTGGGGCTCGCCGTCCTCGGGACCGTGTTCACCGGGCGGATCGCCGATGTCCTGTCGTCCGGTGGCGTGACGGACGCCGACACGCTCGCCACGGTGGTCGCCGGCGGCGGTACGCCCGGCGTCGTGGCCGCTACCCGGGTGGGCGCCCGCCCGCAGGTGGCCGCCCTGCTCGGTGAGGCCGTGCCCGCCGGGCTGGACGCGGTCTTCGTCGTCGCCGGCGTCGCGGCCCTGGTGGCCGCGCTCCTCGTCGCCGTGCTGGTCCGCCCGGCGCGCGCCGAGCCGGCGGAGGACCCGGCCGACCGTCAGACCGTCGGCAGCCAGTGACCGAGCCGGTCGAGGGCCTCGTGCACGTCCGCCGTGGCGCCGGCGAACGACAGGCGGATCCACGTGTGGCCGTCGACCGGGTCGAAGTCGATCCCCGGGGCCACCGCGACGCCGGTCTCGGCGAGCATCCGCTGCCCGAAGGCGAGCGTGTCGTCGGTGAGGTGGGCGACGTCGGCGTACACGTAGAACGCGCCGTCGGCGGGCGCGAGCCGCGTGATCCCGAGACGCGGGAGGCCGTCGAGCAGCAGGCGGCGGTTGATCGCGTAGTGCTCGACGTGCGCGTCGGCCTCGGCGACCGAGGCGTCGGTGAACGCCGCGAGCGCCGCGTACTGCGCCGGGACCGGCGGGCAGACGGTGAAGTTGCCGGCGATCACGTCCACCGCGCGCCGGAGCCGCTCGGGCACCAGCAGCCAGCCGAGCCGCCAGCCGGTCATCGACCAGTACTTCGAGAACGACGTGACGACGAGCGCCTCGTGCGAGGTGCTCCAGGCGCTCGCGGTCGGCGGGGCGTCCCCGTACTCGATGCCGTGGTAGATCTCGTCGCTGATCAGCTGGATGCCGCGCTCCTCGCAGTACCTCGCGAGGGCGGCCAGCTCGTCGGGCTCGATGACGCTGCCCGTCGGGTTCGCGGGGCTGGCGACCACGAGGCCCTTCGGCGTCGTGTCGAGGGCCTCGAGCATCGCGACGGTCGGCTGGAACCGCGTCTCCTCGCCGCAGGGCAGCTCGACGACGTCGCAGCCGAGCGCGGCGAGGATGTTGCGGTAGCAGGGGTAGCCGGGGCGCGCGAGCACGACGGTGTCGCCCACGTCGAACGCGGCGAGGAACGCGAGCAGGAAGCCGCCGGAGCCGCCCGTCGTCGCGATGACGTTTTCGGCGCGCACGGTGTCGTCGCCGTAGCGCCGGCGGTGGTGGGCGGCGATCGCCTCGCGCAGCTCCGGGGTCCCGAGCGAGCTCGTGTAGCCGAGGATCTGCTCGTCGAGCGCCCTCGCGGCGGCCGCGCGGACGTCGGCGGGCGCGGGCGTCGAGGGCTGGCCAGCCGAGAGGTTCACCAGGTCGCCGTGGGTGCGGGCCCGTTCGCCGGCGGCGGCCCAGACGTCCATCACGTGGAACGGGGGGACCGTCGCCCGCACGGCCGGGCCGAGGCGCGCCAGACTCGTCACCGCCCCACCCTAGGTGCCCCGCTCAGTACCCGACGTACGCGTCTCCGCGCGCGAGGGCCTCGACGCCCGGGACCGCGGACACCGACCCGTAGCGGTCCACGGCGTAGCGGACGCCGGCGATGATGTTGTCGACCGGGTCGGTGATCTCGTCGTGGCCGGGCAGCTTGTACGCCTCGAACGTCGGCTCGATCGTCTGCATCAGCCCCTGCGACGGCGTGCCCCGCTCGGCGTTCGCGTCCCAGGTGTTGACCGCGCCCGGATCGCCGCCGGACTCGCGCTGGATGATCGTGGCGATCGCGGCCGGGTCCATCTTCTCGGGCGGGATCCCCGCGGCGGTGAGGATCGTGAGGGCCTGGAGGATCCAGTCGCCGACCCGGCCCGCAGGCGCTGGACCTGCGCCGCTCCGGACCACCGTGGACGCGGCGCCGGCCGGCGGGGCGTCGAGACCCTCGAGCGCCGCGAACGACGTGAGCCCGTCGGCCAGCTCGCGGATGCGTGCCGCCGACGCCGTCAGCTCGGCCTCGGCGCGCCGCACGGCGGTGCGGGCCGCGTCGGTGGGTCCGCGCACCGCGTCACCCGCGAGCCGGTCGGCGAGGTCCGGCGGTGCGTCGGGCACGGTCGCCGCCTGCGCGCGGGCGCTGCCGGCCAGGGCCACGGCGCGCGCCACCTGCTGGTCGATCTCGCGGCGCAGGTCCTCGAGCACCGCCCCGACCTGGTCGAGCACCGGGCCGGCCTCGACGATCGCCGACCGGTCGCGCGCGCCCGCCGCCGCGAACGCGCGGGCCCAGTCGCCGAACGCCGTGGCCCCCGTGCCCCGCCAGTGGCCCTCGACCGCCCCCGCGCCACGTCCCACCGCGCGCATCGACCCGTCGACGGCGTCACCGACCGCCACGATCTGCGCCGCGGACGCCCGCAGCGCGCCGGGATCGACCGTGCGGACCCGTCCGGCGATCGCCGCGAGCTCGGCGGCGGCCGGCTCCCCGGCGAGGGCCGCCTCGAGATCCCCGGGCACGGCTCAGCCCCCGGCCGGCGCGAGCAGCTCGGTGTTCGCGCCCTCGGTCCCGCGGACGAGGCGCACCGTCGCGTCGAGAGCCCGCGCGGCCTCGCGGAGCCGGGCGCCGGCGGCGTCGAGGTCGGCGACGAGCGCCCGCGTCAGGGCGGACAGGGCGTCGACCAGGGCGCGCGCGGCGGCCAGCCCGCCGAGGTCCGGCGGCGGCGTCGCGGCCCACCGGTCGGCCAGCAACGGCATCCGGTCCGCCTCGCCCGCCACGGCCGTGCGCGCCTCCTCGAGGGTGTCGGTGTCGTAGGCGATGTCGTCCACGAGGAGGACGGTAGGTCGCCGCGCCGGCGTCCGGGTGCGGTTCGGGAGAACTGGCCGACGTCAGTAGCCGACGTACCCGTCGCCGCGAGCCACGGCCTCGACGCCCGGCACCTGCGACACCGATCCGTACCGCTCGATGGCGTAGCGGACCCCGGCGATGATGTTGTCGATCGGGTCGGTGATCTCGCCGTGCCCGGGGAGCTTGTGCGCGTCGAACGTCGGCCCGATGGTCTGCATGAGGCCCTGCGACGGCGTGCCCTTGTCGGCGTTCGAGTCCCAGTTGTTGGTCGCCTCGGGGTCGCCACCCGACTCGTGCTCGATGATCGTGGCGATGTCGTCGGGGTCCATCTTGTCGAGGGAGACGCCCTCGGCCTCCAGGACGCCCAGCGCCTCGCGGATCCAGTCCCCGACCTGACCCTGCGGCCCGCCCGTCGGCGCCGATCCGGCGTCGGTGGCGCTGTCGCTGCCGCCCCCCGACGACCCGGTCACGGCCCCGTCCTCGCTCTCGGCGTCGTCAGCCGGGGCATCGTCGCCCGAAGCGCCGTCGTCCTCGTCAGCGTCGGCGTCATCGGTCCCGACGTCGGCGTCCTCGTCGGCGTCGGCGTCGGCGTCGTCTGTCGGGGCATCGTCGGCCGGGGCATCGTCGCCCGAAGCGACGTCGTCCTCGTCGGCGTCGGCGGTCCCGATGTCGGCGTCTTCCCCGGTGGCGTCGCCGTCGTCCTCGGCGGCCGCCTCCGAGCCCGACCCGTCGTCGCCCTTGTTCTCGCCCGGGTCCTCGCTCTTGTCGTCCTCGCTCTTGTCGTCCTCGCCCTCGGACCCCGAGTCGTCGGATGCGGGGTCGTCGGCACCCGAGGTGTCCTCGAGGAAGTCGTCCCCGAGGTCACTCGAGTCGCTCACACCACCGGAACCCGACTCGTCCGACCCGGACGCTTCGGAATTCGAAGCATCCCCACCACCCGAGTCCGACGCCTCGGAATCCGGAGCCTCCTCCAGGAAGTCGTCCCCCAGATCACTCGAGTCACCCACACCCCCCGAACTCGACTCGTCCGACCCGGACGCTTCGGAAACCGAAGCATCCCCACCACCCGAGTCCGACGCCTCGGAATCCGGAGCCTCCTCCAGGAACTCGTCCCCCAGATCACTCGAGTCACCCACACCCCCGGAACCCGACTCCTCCGCGCCGGAAGCTTCAGAAACCGAAGCATCCCCACCACCTGAGCTCGACCCTTCCCCCGGGTCAGCCGAGTCGCCGGCGTTCCCGGAACCCGAGTCGGGCGACCCCGACGCCTCGGATTCCGAGCACTCGGACAACTCCCCGCGAGAGACCCCGGACGCGTCGTCGGCCGAGGACGAGTCGCTCACGGACGAGACGTCCGACGAGGCGCCACCCCCGTCGAGATCGATCCCCTGCGCGCCGCCGTCACCGTCGACGGAGGCGGGGACGGTGGCGAGCGACTCGGCGACCGGGGTCGCCGACCAGCCGAGCGGACCCTCACCCGCGGTCGGGGCGATGGGTCGCGCGTCGGGGGCGGGCAGGCGGGAGAAGCCCACGACGTCGGCCGTCATCTCGCGGAGGGCCCGCGCGGTGTCACCGAGGGCGGTCTCGGCGCGCTCGACGCCGGTGCGTGCGGCGGCGGTCGGCTCGGCCATGGCCTGGGCGGCGAGCTGGTCGGCCATCGGGGCGCGTGCTGGGTCGGCGAGCGCCTCGGAGCGGGCCCGGCGAGCGGCGTCGAGGGCTCGGGAGACCTGGGCGTCGACCTCGCCGCGCAGCGCGGCGAGCTCCCGGCCGGCATCGTCGATCCGCACACGGATCCGGCCGGCCGCATCGAGCGTCTGCGCGCCCGCGCGGCCGAAGTCGTCGAGGTACCCGGTGAGGGCCTCGGCGCCCCGCCCCTGCCAGGCGCCCTGCACGTCGTCGCCGTGGCGGCGCACCGTGCGCAGCGACCCGTCGACACCTTCGACCATCGACCCGAGCCGGCGGCCCATCCCGTGCAGCACCTCGGGGTCGACCTGCTGCACCCGAGCGACGAGCGCGCTGAGCTCCTGCCCCCCGGGCTGTGCGGCGAGCTCGCCAACGGCGTCGAAGGCCATCACGGACTCACGCGGCGGAGAGCGACGTGGCGGCGTCGCGGTCGTCGGCCTGGATCGCGGTGAGCGCCGCGTCGAGGGCGCGGTCGAGCCCGTCGAGTCGTGATCCGGCGGCAGCGAGCTCGCCGTCCAGGACGCGCACGACGTCGCCGAGCGCGCCGAACATCGCCCCGGCGGAGGCGAGGTCGCCGAGCCCGGCGCGGGGGACGACGACCTGGTCGATCATCGCCGGCACCCGGCGCGCCTCGGCGGCGACGGCGGTGCGCGCCTGCTCGAGGGTCGCCGGTCCGAGGACGAGATCGGGCATGGCGGGAGGGTAGGTCGGCGAGTCGCCCGGCTGGGGCCGTTTCGCAGAACCCGTGTCAGGCGCGGACGGGCATCGCGATGTGTCCGGCCGCCGCCTCGCGAGCGATGTCGGTGCGATGGTGGCCACCGGGCAGGTGCACCGCCGCGAGGCGTTCGTAGGCGTCGCGGCGGGCGGCGTCGAGGTCCTCGCCCGTCCCGACCACCGACAGGACCCGGCCACCGCTCGAGACCACGGCCCCGTCGTCCCGTCGCCGGGTCCCCGCGTGCAGCACGCCCGGCCCGTCGGCACCCCGCAGGACGTCGCCGGTGCGCACCGAGCCCGGGTAGCCCTCGGCGGCGACGACGATCGTCACGGCGGCACCGTCCGCCCAGCTCAGGGGAGGTTCGCCGGCGAGCTGCCCGGTGGCGGCGGCCGACAGGAGTCGCGCCGTGGAGCTGCGCAGGAGGGCAAGGACGACCTGGGTCTCGGGGTCGCCGAAGCGGCAGTTGAACTCGATCACCTGCGGGCCCGACGAGGTGAGCGCGAGCCCGGCATAGAGCAGGCCGGAGAACGGGGTGCCGCGGGCGGCGAGCTCGGTGACGACGGGAGTGACGAGACGCTCGACGATGTCGTCGACGAGGCCCGCGGGCGCCCAGGGCAGCGGGGCGTAGGCGCCCATGCCGCCGGTGTTCGGTCCGGCGTCGTCGTCGCCGAGGCGCTTGAAGTCCTGCGCGGGCAGCAGCGGGACCACCGTCGTGCCGTCGACGACGCAGAACAGCGAGGCCTCCGGCCCGTCGAGGAACGACTCGAGGAGCACGGGGTGCCCGCCCTCGAGGACGGAGGCGGCGTGGCGGCGGGCGGCGTCGAGGTCCTCGGTGACGAGGACGCCCTTGCCGGCGGCGAGCCCGTCGTCCTTGACGACGTACGGCGGGTCGAAGCGGGTGAGCGCGGCGTCGAGGTCGCCGGGGTTGTCGACCGCCTCGCTGCGCGCGGTGGGCACGCCGGCGGTGGTCATGACGTCCTTGGCGAACGCCTTCGAGCCCTCGATGCGCGCGGCGGCGGCGCTCGGCCCGAAGCAGGGGAAGCCGGCGTCGCGCAGCGCGTCGCCGACGCCCGCGACGAGCGGGGCCTCGGGGCCGACGACGACGAGGTCGGCGCGCCACTCGCGGGCCAGGGCGACGACCTGCTCGCCGGAGGTGGGGTCGGCGAGGCCCGGGTGCTCGGCGAGCGCTGCGGTGCCGGCGTTGCCGGGGGCGGCGGCGAGGGCCGTCACCTCGGGGTCGCCGGCGAGGGCGAGGAGGAGGGCATGCTCGCGGGCTCCGGAGCCGATGACCAGGACGCGCACGGGCGCCACGCTACGGGTGCCCGGTGCGCAGCGACGATGTGGCTTTCCTGGCGTCCAGTGCCAGCGTGGACGCAGCGCTTGCACCGCCGGTGCACCAGCAGTTCACCGCACCCGTCGGGAGGGGAGGTGGCGGGGAGGGCGCGGGGCGGGTGAGGATGCGCAGCGATGTACACGCCGGGGTGGGTGCCGTCCGCGATGTCCCGCCGGAGCGCGCTGTGGGGAGGCCTGGCCGCCGCCGGGGCGCTCGCCGCCGGGTGCTCGAACACCCCGGTCGACGGCCCCGCGCCGCCGCCGACCGCGACGCCCTCCCCGTCACCGACGCCCGCCCCTACCGTGCCCGCGCCGACGGGTCCGCCGCGGGTCATGGTCGTCGGGCACCGCGGCGCCTCCGGGTACCGGCCCGAGCACACGCTCGCGGCGTACGAGCTCGCGATCCGGATGGGTGCCGACGCCGTCGATGTCGACCTCGTCCCCACGCGCGACGGGGCGCTCGTCGCGCGCCACGAGCCCGAGATCGGCGGGACCACCGACGTCGCCGAGCGCCCCGAGTTCGCCTCGCGCCGCACCACCAAGGAGATCGACGGCACCACCTACACCGGCTGGTTCACCACCGACTTCACGCTCGCCGAGGTGCGCACGCTCCGCGCGAAGGAGCGCATCCCGCAGACGCGCCCGCACAACACGCTCTACGACGGCCGGTTCCCGGTGGTGACGCTCGACGAGGTCCTCGACCTGCTCGACCGCCTGGCCGCCGAGCTGCGCCGCCCCGTCGGCGTGCTGCCCGAGGTCAAGCACTCCACCTACTTCGCGAGCCTCGGCCTGCCGGTGGAGCCCGGGCTGGTCGAGACCCTGCGCCGGCGGGGCCGCGACGGCGCGCACTCCGGGGTGATCATCCAGTCGTTCGAGACCGCCAACCTGCGGGCGCTCAGGACGCAGGTCGCCTGCCCGCTCCTGCAGCTTGTCGACGCCGCCGGCACCCGCCCCGCCGACCTCGTGGCCGTGGGCGACCCGCGGACCTCGGAGGCCCTGGTGACCCCGCAGGGACTGCGCGAGGTCGCCGGCTACGCGACCTGGCTCGGCCCGACCAAGGAGCTGATCATCCCGCTCGGCCCGGACGACGCCGCGGGCGCGCCGACGACCCTGGTCCGCGACGCGCACGCGGCGAACCTGCGGGTCATGCCCTACACGTTCCGCAACGAGAACGAGTTCCTCCCCGCGGGCCGGCGACGGGGCGGGCCGGCCGCACCCGCGGACACCTACGGCGACGCGTTCGGCGAGTACCGGCAGTACGTCGCGCTCGGCGTCGACGCGGTGTTCAGCGATGACCCCGACACCGCGCTGGCGGCAGTGACGACCTAAGGGGCGAGACGCCGGTCGATGTAGCACCAGCGCCACGTCTCGTTCGGCTCGTGCGAGCGCATGACGGCGTGGCCGGTGTCCTCGTGGTGCTTCGAGGCGTGCCGGTACGGGCTGGAGTCGCAGCACGCGACGTGCCCGCAGTCGAGGCACTTCCGCAGGTGCGCCCACGCGGTGTAGCCGTCGGCCCGGCAGTCCGGGCAGATCAGCGTCTCGCCCTCGCTCGCCACGGCGCTCGGAGCCGGATCCGTGGCGATGCCTTCGGGACCGATGGTCAGCAGGTGTTCGCAGGCTCCCACCCGATCGAGTCTACTGGCCGACGTCCCTCGTGACGGTTTCGTCGCGACCCGGACCGACGCCGATCGCCGAGACCGGCGCCCCGGAGAGCTGCTCGATCCGCTCGACGTAGTCCCGCGCCTTGGCCGGCAGGTCGGCGAAGGAACGGCAGGCCGAGATGTCCTCGAACCAGCCCGGCATCGTCTCGTACACCGGCACGGCGGTGGTGACGTCGGCCTGGGTCATCGGCATCTCGTCGACCCGCTGCCCGTCGACCTCGTAGCCCACGCAGATCGGCACGTTCTCCAGGCCGGAGAGCACATCGAGCTTGGTGAGGAAGAGGTCGGTGATCCCGTTGACCCGCACCGCGTACCGGGCGATGACGGCGTCGAACCAGCCGCAGCGCCGGCTGCGCCCCGTGGTCACGCCGAACTCCCCGCCGGTCTTGCGCAGGTACTCGCCGTCGGCGTCGAAGAGCTCGGTCGGGAACGGGCCGGAGCCGACCCGCGTCGTGTAGGCCTTGAGGATCCCGATCACGCGGCCGATGCGCGTCGGCCCGATCCCCGAGCCCGCCGCGGCGCCGCCGGCCGTCGGGCTCGACGACGTCACGAACGGATAGGTCCCGTGGTCGACGTCGAGCAGCGTGCCCTGCGAGCCCTCGAGCAGCACCGTCTCGCCGCGCTCGAGGGCCTGGTGCAGCGCGAGGCGGGTGTCGGCGATGCGGTGGGCGAAGCCCTCGGCGTGGCCGAGCACGGTGTCGGCGACCTCGTCGACGTCCAGCGCGCGCCGGTTGTAGATCTTGACCAGGATCTGGTTCTTGAGCTCGAGCGCCGCCTCGACCTTCTCGCGCAGCAACTTCTCGTCGAGAAGGTCCTGCATCCGCACGCCGACGCGCGCGACCTTGTCCTGGTAGGCCGGGCCGATGCCACGTCCCGTGGTGCCGATCCGGGACTTGCCCAGGAAGCGTTCGGTGACCTTATCGATGGCCACGTGGTACGGCATGATCACGTGGGCGTCGGCGGAGATCAGCAGCTTGCCGGTGTCGACGCCCTTGCCCTCGAGCTCGGCGAGCTCCTCGAGCAGGACGCCCGGGTCGACCACGACGCCGTTACCGATCACGTTGGTGACACCCGGTGTCAGGATCCCCGACGGGATCAGGTGCAGCGCGAAGTTCTTGCCGTCGGGGAGGACGACGGTGTGCCCCGCGTTGTTGCCACCCTGATAACGCACGACCCACTGGACCTGCTCACCGAGGATGTCGGTGGCCTTGCCCTTGCCCTCGTCACCCCACTGGGCGCCGATGAGGACGATGGCCGGCATGTCAAACTCCCTGGCGTCGACTCCGTTGGTCGCACGGGAGTGCGGGCCGCCCCGTGCAGCGAAAGGGTAGTCCACGCGTGTGCAGCGGCTCGTCCTCACGGGGCCCTTGGTGCGCGTGATGACGTGCGGGGACTCCGCCCGGGCCCGCTGGGCGCCCTGGCTGCCCGCGCACGACACCCCGCGACACGACCTCCCCGGCCTCCCGGCGCGCGCCGACGTCGACCCTGTGCTCGCCGACGTCCCGCCCGGCGGGCGCCTCGCGGTCGCGGGCGACGACGCGGCCCTCGCCGCCGTCCTCGTGCGCCTGCTGCGCCGCGAGCGCCTGGACGTCGCCGTCGCCCTGCTCCCCGCGCCCGACTCCGCCGCGGCCGGCGCATGGGGCGTCCCGACCGACCCCGCCGCCGCGGTGGCCCTGGCCCGCGACGGCGTCGCCCACCCGGCCCCGCTGGTCCGCGACGACCACGGGGGCCTGGTCGTCGGGCGCCACGCGACCGGACCGTTCCACGGCGAGGTCTACTGCGACGAGCGCCTCGTCGTGCGCGGCGACGCCGAGAGCCTGGTCGTCGTCCCGGACCCCGAGGGCGGCGTGACCGTGACCGTCACCGGCCCGCGCCGCCTCGCCGGGCTGCGCGCGGGACACGTCACGACCCTCTCGGGCCGCGCCGTGCAGCTCGGCTGCCGCCCGCCCGTGCCCGTGATCCGCGACGGCGTCCCCGGTGAGCGCACGGCGGCCCGGCGCAGCTGGTACCGGCACACGCAGGACTGGCTGCTGGTCAGTCCTCGGGGGGCGTCAGCGGGACGGTGACGACGAGGACCTCGTCGAGTCCCTCGGACGCGTGCTCGACCCGGCGTCGCTCCGCGTCCACCGCCGCGGACTCGCGGTCGAACGGGCCGAACGCATCGGTCTCGCCGGTGACCGGGTCGGCCACCAGCACGACCCAGGCCACGGGGCTCGGTTCCGCGTGCCCGGGCTCGGCCGGTCCCGGGCCGCCGCTGCGCGACACGTCGACCACGCCGCGAAACTACCCCCGTGCGCGACCGGCGCCTGCGGGGACACGGCGCAGCGGGTGACCGGCGAGGTTCCCCGACCCGGGGGTAGCCCACCGATCGATCGACCGGCTGACTTCTCTGCGCGACCCGTCAACGACCGTCCGTGCACACTCATGCCGATCACGCATGGCTCCGGGGGGCCCGGGTACACAACCTCCATGCTGGCGGTGGTCATCCTGGTACCGATTGCGATCATGGTTCTGGCCTGCGTGCTCGAGCGCTTCGAGGCCCGCGCCGTGCCCACCGCCCGAGCCCCCCGCACCTCGCGCGCCGGCCTCCGCACACCGGCCACCGCCCCCGCGACGCCCCTGCAGCTGGTGCCCGGCACGACCGACGACGACGAGCAGGGCGTGCTGCCCGAGCCGGCCGCGACGCCCGCCGCGCCCCTGCGCCGCGCCTCCTGAGCGCACCGGCCCACGCCCCACCGGCTCAGCCCTCGTCAGCACCGGGGCGCATCCGCGCCGTCGCCGCCACCGCGTCGTCGCGCTCCATGCCGGTGGCCCCCAGCAGATCCACGAGCATCGAGCGGAGCTGCGCCAGCACCACCTCCGCCGAGTAGCCCCCGCCCTGCGCCGGCACCAGCGCGGCGGTGTCGAGCAGGTCGCTGCGGGCGCCGTCGGTGGACTCGCCCGTGGTCAGCTCCTCGCGCAGCACCGCGACGGCCTCGGCGAGCCGGCGCATCACCAGCACGAGATCGGGATCGGGCTCCTCGCCGTCGAGCACCGAGGCGTGCCCGCGCCGCGCGAGCACCCGGGCGTTGCGCAGCGCCAGGTCCACCGGCCGGATCGCGGTGCGCAGGCGCGCCAGCTCCCCGCGGTGGCGGCGACGCAGCGGGGCGATGGTCGTGATCTCGAAGCCGGCGTCGACGGCGTCGACCAGCGTGTCGACGCGCTTCTGCGTGGCCCGCGCCCGCTCGAGGACGCCCGCGGCGGCGTCGCCGTCACCCGCCTCAAGGGCGTCGGCGGTGCCGACGAGCACCGCCTCGAGCTCCTCGAGCAGCTCGGTCAGGCCGCGCCGCGCGCGGGTCAGGGGGTGTGACGGCAGCGTCGCCGCCATCGCGAGCCCGATGGCGGCCCCGATGAGCGTGTCGATCCAGCGGGAGAACGCCGCCGTGGTGCCCGGCGGCTGCAGGGTCGCCACCAGCACGGCCGACACCGCGGCCTGGTTGAGCAGCAGGGCGCCGACGTCGAAGAGCAGCGCCGCCAGCAGCGCGAGCCCCACCACGACGCTGATCTGCCACCAACCGGGGCCGATGAGCGCGACGATGAGGTCGCCGACGGCCACGCCGACGCTGACCCCGACGGCGAGCTCGACGGAACGCCGCAGCCGGTTGGTGACCCCGACCCCCAGGACGAGGACGCACGCGATCGGCGCGAAGAACGGCACCGGGTGGCCGAACAGGTCGCGCGCGACGAGGTAGGCGAGCCCGGCCGCGAGCGCGCACTGCAGCACCGGCAGCCCGGAGTCCCGCAGCCGCCGCACCCGCGTGCCGGCGACCCGACGCAGACGGTCTCCAGCGGCCACGGCGCGACTCCGGGCGACCGTCAGGCCGCGAGGCCGAGCAGCTCGACCGCCGAGGGATCGCAGTCGGCGACGAGCTGCACGCAGCGCTCGACCTCGTCGGTCTCGCCGATCGCCTTCGCGGCACGCGCGAGCGCGGCGACGGCGCGCAGGAAGCCCTGGTTGGGCTCGTGGTCCCACGGCACGGGGCCGAAGCCCTTCCAGCCGTTGCGACGGAGCTGGTCGAGGCCGCGGTGGTAGCCGGTGCGCGCGAAGGCGTAGGCGGTGACGGGCTCGCCGGCCGCCTCGGCGCGCTCGGCGAGCGCCGCCCAGCCCGCGCTGTAGGTCGGGTGGTCCGCGACGACGGCCGCCGGGTCCTCGCCCGCGGCGAGGCGCGAGGCGGGTTCCGAGGACTCGGGGAGGTAGGTGGGCTGCGGTCCGAGCAGGTTGTGCCCGTGCGCCGCGCCGGGCCCGGTCGGGATGGTCATGGCCCCATCATCCGCCCGGGCCCACCGCGGTCAGCGGCCCAGGGTCTGCCCGGTGGAGCGCAGGTTCTCGCAGGCGGTGACGATGCGCGCCCCCATGCCCTTCTCGGCTTCCTTGAGGTAGCTGCGCGGGTCGTAGACCTTCTTGTTGCCGACCTCGCCGTCGATCTTCAGCACGCCGTCGTAGTTCGCGAGCATGTGCCCGGCGATCGGGCGGGTGAACGCGTACTGGGCGTCGGTGTCGACGTTCATCTTGATGACGCCGTAGTCGAGCGCCTCGTGGATCTCCTCGAGCAGCGAGCCGGACCCGCCGTGGAAGACCAGGTCGAACGGCTTGGAGCCCTCAGGGAGCCCGAGCTTGCGCGCCGCGACCTCCTGGCCCTCCTTGAGCACCGAGGGCTTGAGCTTCACGTTGCCCGGCTTGTAGACGCCGTGCACGTTGCCGAAGGTGGCCGCCAGCAGGTAGCGGCCCTTCTCGCCGCCGCCGAGGGCGTCGACGGTGTGCTCGTAGTCGCCCGCGGCGGTGTAGAGCTTGTCGTTGATGTCGTTCGCGACGCCGTCCTCCTCGCCGCCGACGACGCCGATCTCCACCTCGAGGATGATCTTGGCCTTGGACGCCTCGGCCAGCAGCTCCTGGGCGATCTCGAGGTTCTCGTGCAGCTCCACCGCCGAGCCGTCCCACATGTGGGACTGGAACAGCGGGTTCTGCCCGGCGTTCACGCGGTCCTGGCTGATCGCGATCAGCGGGCGGACGAAGGCGTCGAGCTTGTCCTTCGGGCAGTGGTCGGTGTGCAGCGCGACGTTGATCGAGTACTTGTCGGCGACGACGTGCGCGAACTCGGCCAGGGCGCTGGCGCCGGTGACCATGTCCTTGACCGACTGGCCCGAGCCGAACTCCGCGCCGCCGGTCGAGAACTGGATGATCCCGTCGCTCTCGGCCTCGGCGAAGCCGCGCAGCGCCGCGTTGATCGTCTCCGAGGACGTGCAGTTGATGGCCGGGAAGGCGAAGGCGTTGGCCTTCGCACGGTCCAGCATCTCGTTGTAGACCTCGGGGGTCGCGATGGGCATCGTCGTGCCTCCCAGGAGTTTCTCGACGCGGTCGGTGCAGGGCGGCCGACCGGCGGACTGGCGAGCAGTATGACGCAGGCGAGCGCCCCGGCGCTGGGTCGCCGTGGTGTGACCCGATCGTCGTCGCCGAGCGGACCGGTGCGTGCCGGTAGGCGTCTTGGGCCACGCGGGTGACACGGCGGCGGGTGGTCCGCCGGACCTCGTCCCCACCGGGAGCACAGGTGGTGAAGGGCTATCGTCTCAAGACGTGGGCCACCCCGGGGAGAGTGCCGTCGAGCGCACGCTGGGCAGCCTGAGGGCGATCGACGCGGTCGCCCCGTCGGACGCCTCGGTGCCCCATCCGTCGGCACCACCCGCGGCGCCGTACCGACCGGGCCCCCCGGCGCCGTACCCCGCCAGCGGGCCCGTCGCGACGCAGAACGAGCAGGCCCCGCGCACGCTCGAGGATCTCTACCGCGAGCACCGGATGCGGTTCGTCCGCCTGGCCGTCCTGCTCGTCGACGACCCCGCGACCGCCGAGGACGTCGTCCAGGAGGCGTTCACCGGCCTGCACCGGCACTGGACCCGGCTGCGCGACGAGCACGCGGCGCTGGGGTACCTGCGCACGGCCGTCGTGAACGGTTCGCGCTCGGTGCTGCGGCGCCGGCGCACGGCCCGCGAGTACACCCCGCCCCACACGGCGGACGCACGGTCGGCGGAATCCCTGGCGATGCTCTCCACGGAGCACCAGGCCGTGGTGTCCGCGCTGAGCAAGCTGCCGCGCCGCCAGCGCGAGGTGCTGGTGCTGCGCTACTACGGCGGCCTGTCCGAGGCCGAGATCGCCGAGGCCACCGGCATCAGCAAGGGCACCGTGAAGTCGACGGCGAGCCGCGGCCTGGAGGCCATCGGCAAGCTCGTGGGGGACGGTTAGGCCGTTGGTTGGGCCGTTCGGGGCCCCTCGGGCGGGCCTGGGTCGCGTCGGGGGGCGCGACTACCATCGGCCGGGATGGACGACGAGCGGCTGCTGTCGGAGGCCCTGCGCGCGCACGCCGCGGGCGGGGTCTCGTCCCCGGGCAGTGGCCCGGCCGCCCCGACCCCGGGTGCCCCCGCCCCGGACACCGCGTCCGGCTCCTCTCGCCTGCGTGACCGTTTCCGCCCGCTCGGCCGCCGACGCGGCGACCCCGATGCCCCCGTTGCCCCCGACGCCGAGGACGTGACCGCTCTGTCCGCCCGCCCCTCCGCGACTCCCCCGTTCCCGGCCGCCACGCGGGGCGCACCCCCGCCCGGAGCCCGCCCCGGGCCTCCTGCGCCGACCGGGCCGGCGCCGGCCGGGCCCGCGCGTCCCTGGCCGCAGACCGGTCCCCGCCCGACGTCACGCCCGCCGGTCCCGCCCACCGGCCCGATGGGCCGTCCCGGCGTCCCGCAGCAGCGGCCCGCCACGGTCACGGGAGCCACGACAGTCACCCCGATCGGCGCCGGGCGCCCGGTCGCGGACCAGGGCGGCGCGACAGAGTGGACGCCCGCGCGGATCGCGTGGTGGTCGGCCGTCGCCCTGCTCGGCGGCGCCGTCGCGGGCGCGCTCACGGCCGTCGGCACGCTCGCGCTGCCCGGCTGAGGGGAGACCCCGGGGCCCGCGACGAGGCGCGCCGCGTACCGTTTTGACACGTGTCGACCACTCTCGCCGCCGCGACGACCTCGGTGCAGGCCCTCGGACCGGAGTGGCTGGACCCGCAGTTCATCATCGAATGGCTGGGCCCCTGGGCCCTCGCGGGCGTCTGCCTGATCATCTTCGCGGAGTGCGGGCTGCTGGTCGGGTTCTTCCTCCCGGGCGACTCGCTGCTGTTCATCACCGGGCTCGCCGTCGTCACCGGCCTCATCGACACGCCGCTGTGGCTGGTCTGCATCCTGCTCGTCGTCGCCGCGTTCCTGGGCAACGTCTGCGGCTACTACATCGGGCGCAAGGCCGGGCCGGCGATCTTCGACAAACCGAACTCGCGGCTGTTCAAGCGGGAGAACGTCGACCGCACCCAGGCGTTCTTCGACAAGTACGGCAACCGCGCGATCGTGCTGGGCCGTTTCGTGCCCATCGTGCGCACGTTCATCACCGTCATGGCGGGCGTCGGGCGGATGGACGCCAAGCGGTTCTTCACGTTCTCCGCGATCGGCGGCGTCGCGTGGGCGGCCGGCGTGACCCTGCTCGGGGCGGCGCTCGGCCAGATCCAGTTCGTGCGGGACAACATCGAGATGATGCTGATCCTGGTCGTGCTCCTCTCGGTGCTGCCGATCGTCGTCGAGGTGATCAAGGCCCGTCGGGAGAAGAAGCTCGGCGCCCAGGGCCTCGCCGAGGACGTCCTCGACGGCGCGAGCGAGGAGCCCACGCAGGTCATCGACACCCGGCGCACCGACCGCTAGAGATCGCGCGTGCGCGCGGATCCACGCGTGCATGGCGATCCCCGCCGCGACGCCGGCGTTGATCGAGCGCGTCGAGCCGAACTGGGCGATGGACAGCACCTGGTCGGCGCCCGCCGCCGCCTCCGGGGTCAGCCCCACGCCCTCCTGACCGAACAGCAGCACGCAGCGCCGCGGCAGCACCGCGGTCTCCAGCGGCGTCGCCCCCGGACCGTTGTCGACGGCGACCACCGCCAGGTCGTCGGCCCGCGCCCAGGCGAGCAGCGCCGCGACGTCGGCGTGGTGGTGGACGTGCTGGTAGCGGTCGGTGACCATCGCGCCGCGCCGGTTCCAGCGCCGCCGCCCGACGACGTGCACCGCGGCCGCCGCGAACGCGTTGGCCGTGCGCACGATCGTGCCGATGTTCGCGTCGTGGTGGAGGTTCTCGATCGCGACGTGGAACGGGTGGCGGCGCCGGTCGAGGTCGGCGACGACGGCCTCGCGGCGCCAGTAGCGGTAGCGGTCGACGACGTTGCGCCGGTCGCCCTCGGCGAGCAGCTCCGGGTCGTAGCGGGGGTCGTCGGGCCACGCGGCGGGCCCGCCCGGCCACGGCCCCACCCCCACCGGCTCGGGGCCCGTGCGCCACTCGGTGGGGCCGGGCTCGTCCGGGTCGTCGGGGGTGGTCACAGCCCCAGGTCGGCCAGCCCGAGCAGCGATCGGCAGGCCAGGCCGCGGGCCTCGACGGCCTCGGTGGCGCCGGTGCCCCGATCGACGACGGTGACGACCCCGACCACCTCGGCGCCGGTCTCCACCAGCGCGTCGACGGCGGTGAGCACGCTGCCGCCGGTGGTCGAGGTGTCCTCGACGGCGAGCACCCGGCGGCCGGCGACGTCGGGCCCCTCGATGCGCCGCTGCATCCCGTGGGTCTTCGCCGCCGAGCGCACGACGCACGCGTCGACGGGCCGGCCTGGCGCGTGCATCACGGCGAGGGCGACCGGGTCGGCGCCCAGGGTGAGCCCCCCGGCGGCGTCGTAGGTCCAGTCGGCGGTCAGCTCGCGCACCAGGCGCCCGATCAGCGGGCCCGCCTCGTGGTGCAGCGTGGCCCGGCGCAGGTCGACGTAGTAGTCGGCCTCGCGGCCCGAGGACAGCGTCACCCGCCCGTGCACGACGGCGAGCTCGGTGACCAGCGCGGCGAGCCGGGCGCGGGCGTCGGGGTCGACGGCGGGAGCGTCCACGGTGCTCATCCGCGCCCCGACGCCGAGCGGGCGGCCAGGGCCCGCAGCAGCGCGCGCGGCAGCACCCGCGTCACGCCGACGATCGTCTTGTACACCGCGCCCGGCACCGACACCGCCTTCCCGGCCTCGAGGTCCGCCATGCCCTCGGCGACGACCTCGTCCGCGTCCATCCACAGCCACTCCGGGCCGGAGCGCTCCTGGCCCAGCCGGGCGTGGAACTCGGTGCGCGTGTAGCCGGGGCACAGGGCCATCACCCGCACGCCGGTGTCGACCAGCGTCAGGGCGAGTGTGCGCGACAGCGCCGTGACGTAGGACTTGCCGGCGCTGTACACCGAGCCGCGCCCGGGCAGGAACCCCGCGACGCTGGAGATGTTGACGATGTCCCCGCGCCCGCGGGCGACCATGCCGGGCAGGGCCGCGGCGGTCAGCTCGAGCACGGCGGCCATGTTGACCTCGTAGTTCGCGCGCAGCGCGGCCGGGTCGGTGTCGACGAACTCGCCGGCGGTGGCGAACCCGGCGTTGTTCACCAGCAGGTCGATCGGGCGCTCCGGGGCCGCGATGCGCTCGGCGACCCGGGCGCGGCCGGCGGCGGTCGCGAGGTCGGCGACGAGCACGTCGACGCGCACCGCCTGCGCGCGCAGCCGGTCGGCGACCTCCTCGAGGCGGAGCGCGTCGCGGGCGACGAGGACGAGGTCGTGGCCCGCGGACGCGAGGTGCTCGGCGTAGGTGGCCCCGATGCCGGAGCTGCCCCCGGTGACCAGCGCCGTGCCGGCCGGGCGCGCACCGCGGGGCCCGCGCCGGCCCCGCAGCGCCTGGGGCAGGGAGCCGCGCCGCAGCCCGGCGGCGACCCGCACCGCCGGGAAGGGCACGAGCCGGGAGACGCCCACCAGGGCCCGCGGGCCGACACCGGGCACGCAGAGCGCCCGGCCGGCGGCGTGGTCGGCGAGCGCGGCGGCCGCCACGGCGTCCGCGTCGGGCGGGGCGACGTGCAGCGGCATCGCGCCGGCGAGCCGCCACCGCTCCTTCTCGACGTGCGGCGGCGTCGGGCACACCGTGGTGAGGGCGAGCCCGTCGCGGGAGAACGTGTGCGCCAGCGCCTCGGTCAGCATCCCGATGTAGGCCTGCGCGGCGCCGTCCAGCCCGGCGGGCCCGGGCACCGGCAGGTACCCCGCCGGGCCGGTGACGGTGATCGCTCCGCCGGGACCGGGGTGGCGACGGGAGATCATCCCGGGCAGCGCCGCCCGCAGGAGCGCCAGCACGGCGCCGGCGCTGCGGTCGAGCGCGGCCCGGACCTCGGCGACGTCGGCCTCGGGCAGCGCGCGGGTGCTCGGCGGGGTGGGGCCGACGACGAGCAGGTCGATCGGGCGGGTGCCGGTGAGGAGCCGGCGCACGACGAGGTCGAGGTCGAGCTCGTCGGCGAGGTCACCGGGCAGCACCTCGGGGCGGGGTCCGGACAGCTCGCCGGCGAGCGCCTCGAGGTCGGCGCGCTCCCCGCCCGCGAGCACGAGCTCGTCGCCCGCGGCGTGCAGGCGGCGGACGAAGGCGCGCCCCAGGTCCGTGTCCGCACCGGTCACGAGGGTGCGGCGCGGGGTCGGTCCGCTCACCGCCCCGAGGACGAGCTGCTGCGGGCGCCGGGCCCGAACTCGTCGTCCTCGATGTCGTAGGGGATGTCCGCGGGGCGGTCGCGGTGGGTCGGGCGGGGCTCCGGCTCGGGCTCGGCGTCCACGGGCTCGGCGTCGACAGGGCGGTCCTCGCCCGCCACGTCGTAGGCCCCGAAGCCGCCCTCGGACCAGCCGTCGCCCCGGTCGGGATCCGCGCCGCCCGCCGCGTCCTCCAGCGCCACCGACACCTCGACGAGGGCCTGCAGCAGGTTCTGGACGCGGTCGGGGTCGGCGCCGGGCTCGATGGTCGCGAGCACCCAGGTGTCCTCGGCCCACACCAGCGGGACGTCCTCGCCGACGAGGTCGGCCGCGCGGGCGACGTCCGTCGTCACGAGCGGTCGCGCCTGCGCCACCGAGGTGACGAAGGCGTAGCGCTCGCCGACCTGGCCCAGCGAGTCGAGCCCCGCGTCGTCGGGCAGCGGCGCCGACGGGAGCCGCAGCTCGATCGCGACCGGCAGCGTCGCCACGCCGCGGACGGCCGCGACGATCCCGGTGACCTGGCCGGCCTGCTCGTGGTCGAAGACGTGCGCGAGGCGGCGGCCACCGGGCCCGGGCACCGCGCCGGTGGCGAGGTCGAGCGCGCGGCCGTGGCCGCCCTGGTGCACGGCGCCGTAGCGCCAGCGACTCGGCAGGACGGGGTCGACGTCGACGAACTCCCAGCTCTTCGCCTCCGCCCACCGACGCCGGTCGCGTCGGTGCCCGCCGGTGCGGGAGCGGTCGGAGAGCAAGAGCAGCGCCCCGCCGCCCGCGGCCAACGCCGCGATGACGAACCAGACCCAGGCAGGCACGGCCCTGAGCCTACGACGCCCCCGTTCCCCCATCGTGCAGCACGTCACCGGCGCGCCGGACCTATGTGAGCGATCCTGTGGTTATAGCCCCGAATTCCGCTCACGTGGGAGCGCCGAAAGCGGTCGCGGCGCACGGATAGGGTCGAACGTCGTGAGTGCCACCCTGGTCGCGCGGGACCTCGCCGCCGCGCACGGCGCCCGGGTGCTGTTCACCGGCCTCGACCTCGTCGTCGCCCCCGGGGACGTGATCGGTCTCGTCGGCGTCAACGGCGCCGGGAAGTCGACCCTGCTGCGCCTGCTGGCCGGTCTGGCGGCGCCCGACCAGGGCTCCGTCGCGGTGTCGCCGGCGACGGCCAGCATCGGGCACCTGCCGCAGGAGACCGCCCGCGTGCCCGGCGAGACCGTGCGCGGGTTCGTCGGACGCCGCACCGGGGTCACGGCCGCGACGGCCGTCCTGGAGTCCGCGACGACCGCGCTCTCCCAGGGCGTCCCGGGTACCGATGACGCCTACGCCGCGGCCCTCGAGCGCTGGCTCGACCTCGGTGGCGCCGACCTCGAGGAGCGCACCGAGGAGGTCGCCGACGACCTGGGCCTCGCCACCGAGCTGCTCGACGCAGAGATGACCTCCCTGTCCGGGGGCCAGGCCGCGCGGGCCAACCTCGCGTCGCTGCTGCTCGCGCGCTTCGACGTCTTCCTGCTCGACGAGCCCACCAACGACCTCGACCTCGCAGGCCTCGACCGGCTCGAACGCTGGGTGCGCGAGCTGCGGGCGGGCACCGTGCTCGTCAGCCACGACCGGGAGTTCCTCGCCCGCACCGTCACCTCGGTGCTGGAGCTCGACCTCGCCCAGCAGGAGGTCAGGCTCTACGGCGGCGGCTACGAGGCCTACCTGACCGAGCGGGAGACGGCCCGGCGGCACGCGCGCGAGGCGTACGAGGAGTACTCGGACAAGCGCGGCGAGCTGACCGCGCGGATGCAGACGCAGAAGCAGTGGGTGGAGAAGGGCGTGCGCAACGCCCGGAAGAAGGCGTCCGACCCGGACAAGCACGTCAAGCACTTCCGGGGCCAGACCTCGGAGAAGCAGGCCTCCAAGATTCTCGCAGACGGAGCGGCGGATCGAGCGCATGGAGGTCGTCGAGGAGCCCCGCAAGGAGTGGGAGCTGCGGATGTCGATCGCGGCGGCCCCGCGGTCGGGCACGGTCGTCGCGACCCTGGACGGCGCCGTGGTCCGGCGGGGCGACTTCACCCTCGGCCCCGTCTCCCTCCGGCTCGACTACGCCGACCGCGTCGCGATCACCGGGGCCAACGGGTCCGGCAAGTCGACGCTGCTGGCCGTGCTGCTCGGGCGCCTGCCCCCGGACGAGGGGCGCGCCGCGCTGGGCTCGGGGGTCGTCGTGGGCGAGGTCGACCAGGCACGCGGCCTGCTGTCGGGCGGCACGTCGCTGCTCGACGTGTTCTCCCGCGAGCCCGAGCTCGACCGCTGGCCCACCGCGGAGATCCGCACCCTGCTCGCGAAGTTCGGCCTCGGCTCCGAGCACGTGCACCGCGGTGCGGACACGCTCTCGCCCGGCGAGCGCACCCGCGCCGCCCTCGCGCTGCTGCAGGCCCGCGGGGTGAACCTGCTCGTGCTCGACGAGCCGACCAACCACCTCGACCTCACGGCGATCGAGCAGCTCGAGACCGCGCTCGCGTCCTTCGAGGGCACGCTGCTGCTTGTCTCCCACGACCGGCGCCTGCTCGCGGGCGTCGCCACCACCCGGGGCTGGCACCTCGACGCCGGGCGCGTCGTCGAGGTCGACCGGCGTGGATGAGAGCGCTCTCATCCGGGCGTCACCCACGGCTCACCGACGCCGACGAGGGTGGCCGCATGGCTCGATCGACGGCTCGGCCCCGGCTCGTCACTGCCCTGCTGCTCGCGGGCCTCGCCGTGGGCGCGACCGCCTGCGACACCGCGGACGAGGTCCCGCTGCCCGCGCAGGTCTCGGTGCCGTCCGTCCCGAGCGGCGCGCCCGTGCCGGCGCCCGACCAGGACGACGACGGCTACGTGGCCCCGCCGCCCGCCGGGGGGCAGGAGGACGGGGATGACGCGGACGACGGACGGACCGCGATCACCGACAACCTCGCGCGCCCCAACGAGAAGTTCCTCGGCTACCTCGACGGGGTCTTCCGCTACCAGAGCCGCCAGCAGAGCCCGGTGCTGCTCGCGAACGACCCGGAGTTCGCGCGTCGCGCCGGCACCGTGTCCGCTCCCGTGGAGGCCCGCTACGCCAGCGCCGCCGGCGAGGTCCGCTACATCGCCGTACCGGTGACGCTCGCGGGCGACCCGGCGCGCGGCGTCATCGTCGTCGGCGCGGTGACGGCGCTGCTCGCCGCCGGCGCGGCGTGGCTGGTGGCGGGCCGGATCCTGCGGCCGGTGCGTCACCGAGACCGACCTCTCCGCCCGCATCACCACCGGTGCGGAGGGCCGCGACGAGCTCGGCGCCCTCGTCCGGGCGGTCAACGCGATGCTCGACCGCGTCGAGGACGGGTCGCGCGCCCGGCGTCGCTTCGTCGACGACGCCGGACACGAGCTGCGCACCCCGATCACGATCGTGCGCGGGCACCTCGACGTGCTCGACGTCGACGACCCGGCCGACGTCCGCGGGGCGGTCGCCCTGGTCGACGACGAGCTGGAGCGGATGAACCGCATCGTCACCGACCTGCTCGTGCTCGCGAAGGCCGAGCAGCCCGAGTTCGTCTCGCCGGCGCCGACCGACGTCACGGCGCTGCTCGAGGAGACGCCGCGGAAGGCGTCGGGGCTCGCCGACCGCGAGTGGGCCGTCCTGCGTCCGCCCGGTCCGCTCGTCGTCGACCTCGACGCCCAGCGCGTGACGCAGGCGCTGCTCGTCCTCGCCGACAACGCCGCCCACCACACCGCGCCGGGCGACCGCATCGTGCTGGGCGCGGACGCGGACCGGTGGTCGCTGCGCCTCCGGGTCGCCGACACGGGCGCCGGGGTGGCCGCCGCCGACCGCGAACGAATCTTCGCGCGGTTCGCCCGCGGCACTGGCGCGACGCGACACTCGGACGGCGCCGGCCTCGGGCTCGCCATCGCGGGTGCGATCGCCGCGGCGCACGGCGGGCGCGTCGAGCTCTCCGACGGCGTCGGCACGGGCCTGCCGGGCCAGACCGGCCCCGGCGCCACGTTCACCCTGGTCCTGCCCCTGCACCCCGGGACGGAGGTGCCGTCCCGATGAGCAGCATCCTCATCGCCGAGGACGAGCCACGCATCGCCTCGTTCGTCGAGAAGGGCCTGCGCTCGGCCGGGTTCGCGACGGCCGTGGTCGCGGACGGGATCGCCGCCCGCGACCAGGCCCTCGGCGGGCACCACGACCTGATCGTCCTCGACATCGGGCTGCCCAGCCTGGACGGCTCCGCGGTGCTCGCCGAGCTGCGGGCGTCGGGGTCGCGGATGCCGGTGATCGTGCTGACCGCGCGCGACACCGTCGCCGACACCGTCGCCGGGCTCGAGGGCGGCGCCGACGACTACATGGCCAAGCCGTTCCGCTTCGAGGAGCTGCTGGCCCGCGTGCGCCGCCGGCTCGCCGACGCCGGCCCCGGCGAGGTGACGGTCCTGCGCCACGGATCGCTGTCGCTCGACCCGCGCAAGCCACAGGCGACGGTGGACGGCACGACCGTCGACCTGTCGGCCCGCGAGTCCGTCCTCGCCGAGACGCTCCTGCGCCATCCCGGCCAGGTCCTCTCCCGCGAGCAGCTGATCTCGCGCGTCTGGGGCTACGACTTCGACCCGGGCTCCAACGTCGTCGACGTCTATGTGCGCTACCTGCGCCGCAAGCTCGGGACCGAGCGCATCACGACCGTGCGCGGGATGGGTTACCGGCTCGCCTGACCCGGTTACTGGCTGGTATCGCTCGCTGAGCGAGCGATACCAGCCAGTAACCGTGCTGCCGGGGTCAGTCGTCCCAGCCGTCGTCGTCGTGGTCGTCGAGGTCGTCGAGGTCGTCGAGGTCGTCGAGGTCGCGGACGCCGTCGTCATCGTCGTCGTCGTCCACGGACGCGGGCTGGGGCGCCGGGACCGGGCTGCCGGTGGGAACGGCCGGCACCGAGACGGACGCGGGGACCACCCCCGTGTCGTCGGCGGCGCAGCCGGTGAGGGCGAGGCCGGCGGTGGCCGTGGCGGTGGCGAGAACGAGGGCGAGGCGGGAGCGGGTCACGGGAACCTCCGGGGCGGGTGCTCGCCGGGGCGGATCGCCCGGCGAGGACCAGAGTCGGCGGCGCCCGTGAGGCCCTCGGGGGACGTTCGTGAGGGCCTTCTCATCAGCTCACCAGCGCGGACGGTCGATTGACGGGCCCGTGCTCCCAGTGCTTGCATGAATGCATTGATTGCATGACTGCAAGGACATCGTCGATGAACGAGCGGGACCGGCTCGCGACGAGCTTCGGGGACATGCGGCGCGCCATGATCCCCGCCTTCGTGCTGGACCTCCTCGCCACTGTCGACGGCGGGGACGAGCTCTCGATGACCCAGCTCGCCACCCTCTACGTCCTCGATGCCGGCGAGCCGGTGTCCCTCGGCGGGCTCGCGGACCGGATCGGGCGGTCGGTGTCGGCCACCAGCCGCCTCGTCGACGCCCTGGTGCGCCGCGGTCTCGTCGAACGCCGGGAGCACCCGTCCGACCGTCGGGTCCGGCGGATCGGGCTCGCCGACGACGGCGACGCCCTGCTCCGCCGCCTCGAGCGCACCCGCGCCGAGGCCCAGCTCGAGGTCATGAACCGCCTCGACCCCGCGGACCGGGCCCTGGTGGCCCGCGCGATGACCCTGCTCGGCGACTCCGCCCGGCAGGGACGAGAGAAGAGAGACCCGCCATGACCGACGCACCGCTCGTCCTGCCCCTGGAGGCCGTCGACCCGACCGACCCCGACACTCTGGGCCGCGTCGGCGGCAAGGCCGCCAACCTCGGGGCCCTCGTGCGCGCCGGCTTCGCCGTGCCGGCCGGGGTCTGCCTCACCACCGCCGCCTACCGGCGCGCGGTGGGATCGGCGCTCGACGGCCTTCTCAGTGAGCACGACACCGGTGCCCTCGCCGAGCAGGCCCGCGCCGCGGTTCTCGCGGTGCCGATCCCCGACGAGGTCGCGGACGCGGTGCGGTCGACGCGCCCCGACGGGCCGGTGGCGGTCCGCTCGTCGGCGACGGCCGAGGACCTGCCGGACGCGAGCTTCGCCGGTCAGCAGGACACGTTCCTGAACGTCGTCGGCGACGACGCGGTGCTCGACGCGGTCCGACGCTGCTGGGCCTCGCTCTGGACCGACCGGGCCGTCGCCTACCGGGGCGCCCACGGCATCGACCACGCCGCGGTCACGCTCGCCGTGGTGATCCAGTCGATGGTCGACGCGCGGTGGGCCGGCGTCCTGTTCACCGCGGACCCCGTGACGGGACGCCGCGGTCAGGCCGTGATCGACGCCGCGCCGGGGCTCGGCGAGTCGGTGGTCTCCGGCTCGGTCGATCCCGAGCACCTCGTCGTCGACCCGGGCGGCGAGATCGTCTCCCGGCACACGGGCGCCGGCGGGACCGTCGTGCGTGCCGTGGCCGGCGGGGGCACCGAGACCGTGGCGCACCCGAGCGGTGCGGCCTCGCTGGACGACGCCGACGTGCGGACCCTCGCCCGTCTCGGCAGCCGGGTCGAGGCGCTCTTCGGCGCGCCGCAGGACATCGAGTGGGCCCTGGACGGCGACGGCCGCGCGTGGCTGACCCAGTCGCGGCCGATCACGACGCTCTACCCGCTCGTACCCGGGCGTCCGGGCCTGCGCCTGTTCCTCTCGGCGAACGTCGCGCAGGGCGTGTTCCGCCCGTTCACCCCCGCAGGGCTCTCCGCGGCCCGGCACCTCGCGTCCGGCGTCGCCGGTCTCCTCGGTACGCCGGTCGACGACCCGGAGCAGGGCCCGACGATGCTCTCCGAAGCCGGGGAGCGCGTGTTCGTCGACCTCACCGACGTCCTGCGCAGCCGGGTGGGCCGCGCCGGGGCCGCCGGGGTGCTCGGGGTCATGGAGACCCGCTCGGCCGAGGTCATCGCCACCCAGCTCGACCGGCCGGAGCTCGCCGTCACCCGGCGCTCGCCCCTGCCGGCCCTGCGGCGGGTCGGCCGGATCGCCCTCCGCTACCGCATCCCGCCGGCCGTCGTCGGCGCCTGGACGAACCCGGCCCGGGCGCGGGACCGGGCGTTCGCCCTGGTCCGGGACGCGGCCGCGACCCTGCCCGCTCCTGCGGGTGCCGGGCGGGAGGAGCGCGTCGACCGCGCCCGCTGGATGCTCACCGCGTGCTTCGCGCCGATGGCGCCGCGGATCGCGCCGGCGCCCGCCGCCGGGTTCCTCGCCCTCGGCCTGGCTGCCCGCCTGCTCCGCGGTCGCGCCCGTCCCGGCGAGCTCGGCACCGTGCTGCGCGGCCTGCCGCACAACGTCACCACGGAGATGGACCTCGCGCTCTGGGACCTCGCCGTCCGCCTGCGCGACGACCCCGCCACCGTCGCCGCCCTCACCGGGACCCCGCCCGCCGAGCTCGCCGGGCAGCGCAGCACCTGGCCGCCGGTGCTCGCCACGGGTCTCGACGCCTTCCTCGCCGTGCACGGCCGCCGCGCCGTCGCCGAGATCGACCTCGGCCTGCCGCGCTGGTCCGACGACCCCACCCACCTGCTCGGGGTGCTCGCCAACTACGTGCGTCTGGACGACGCCGGACGCGCGCCGGACGTCGTGTTCGCCCGCAGCGCGGCGGAGGCCGAGGCGATGATCGACGCGTTGGCCGCGCGCGGGGGCGGCCTGCGCGGACGGGTCGTGGCCGCGGCCCTGCACCGGGCCCGCGACCTCGTCGGGCTGCGCGAGCTGCCGAAGTACTGGCTGGTCACGGTGCTCGCGGCTGCCCGGAGCGAGCTCGCCGCGGTCGGCGCCGACCTGGCGTCCCGGGGCCGTCTGGAGACGGGCGACGACGTGTTCTTCCTGAGCCTCGGCGAGGCCCGGGAGGACGTCGACCGCCGCCCTGTCGTGCGGGAGCGGCGCGCGACCTACGAGCGCGAGCTGCGCCGTCGGCACGTGCCGCGCATCGTGCTCTCGGACGGCACCGAGCCCGAGGCGCTCGGCACCACGGACGCTCCCGCCGACGGTGCGCTCACCGGCGTCCCGGCCTCGGCCGGCACCGTCACGGGCCGGGTCCGCGTGATCACCGACCCGCAGGGCGCCCGTCTCGAGCCCGGCGACGTGCTCGTGTGCCCGTCCACCGACCCCGGTTGGACGCCGCTCTTCCTCACCGCCGGCGGGCTGGTGATGGAGATGGGCGGCTCGAACTCCCACGGCGCGGTCGTCGCCCGCGAGTACGGCCTGCCCGCCGTCGTCGGCGTCCGCGACGCCGTGGCCCGCCTGACCGGCGTGGCGGAGGTGCGCGTGGACGGCACCAGCGGGCGCGTGGAGCCGCTGGTGACGTCGTAGGAGATGTCAGCGGCGTGGCGCCGCTGACGTTGAGTGTCCGTCACGCCACGCACTCGATGGCTGGCGAGTGCTCAGTGCCGCAGTCGGTAGAACCGGAAGATGTCGTTCTCCAGGTCGTCGAGCACCTCGACGCCGGAGAACCCGGCGGCGCGGGCGTACTCCTCGAGCGTGCTCCGGCGCATCACCGTGCCGGTGCCCACCGAGCCGTCGGTGGACAGCCCGTCGGGCAGGCAGCACATCAGCGAGAAGCCGTAGAACAGGCGCTCGACCTCGTCGCCGTCGGGAGCGAAGGCCTCCGCCACCTTCTCGTCCATGATCAGGACAGTGCCGCCCGGCGCCACGGCCCGGCGCATCGCGGCGAGCACGGCCACCGGGTCGGGCATGTCGTGGACGCACTCGAACGCGCACACGAGGTCGTAGACGCCGGCCTCGGCGCTCGCCACCTCCGCGTGGTGGACGCGGACCCGGTCGTCGACGCCCTCGGCCTCGGCGTGACGCCGCGCGGCGTCGACCGAGGCGGCGTCGACGTCGAAGCCGTCCACCCGGGCCGTCGGGTAGCCCCGCGCGATGCCGATGCTCGACCAGCCCTCGCCGCAACCGACGTCGGCGACCCGTCCCCCGGCGCGCAACGAGGCGTCGACCTCGCCGAGCCGCGGCAGGTGGTCGCGGGCGAGGGCGTCCCGCAGGAGCGGGCGGTTCTGCGCCGCCTGGCCCTCGCGCGCGTCGTCGCCGAGGGCCTCCCAGCTCACGCCGCCGCCGGTCCGGTAGGCCTCGAGGAGGTCGTCGATGCGGCGCAGCGACGCGACGAGGATCCGCGCGAACGGCGTCAGCACCGTCTCGCTGTCGAGGTCGGCGAGCACGGGGACGTGCGCGGCGGGCATCACGAAGCGGCGCTCGTCGGGCGCGGCGGCCGCGTCGTCGACGGTGAGCATCCCGCTCACCGCCTGGTACTCGAGCCACTCGCGGGCGTAGCGGGCGGCGGTCCCGGTGCGCGCCGCGAGCTCGGGCGCCGTGGCCGGGCCGTCCTCGGCGAGCGAGCGGAACCAGCCGAGCCGGTCGCCCACGTAGAGCGCGGTGGTCTGCTCCATGCCGAGGATCCAGCCGAAGACGGTCTCGGCGCAGGAGTCGGTGGTGTGAGTGGTGTTCTCGTCGGTGCTGGTCATGGCGTCGACAGTGACACCGGTCACCGTCGACACGCCATCAGCAGCCATCGTCAGCACCGGACCACCTGGACCGTGGCGCCTCCCGGAACCACTCCCCCGCCACGGCGACGCGGTAGCGGTCGGGGCCCACCGCCGCTTCGAGGGTCGCGGTCTGGGTGGCCTGGGCGCGCAGGGCGGCGACCTTGCGGTCGAGCAGCGCGCCGTCGAGCTCGAGGTCGACGACCAGCGCGTCGTCCGGGCACGGCGCGAACGCGTCGCCCGCGTCGTCCATCGGCGTGACGAACTCGCCGGCGCGCGCCAGCCACCGCTGCGTCACCACGGCGTGCAGCAGCCGGGGCCGCGAGGGGACCCGCCGCAGCGCGCGGTCGGTCCAGGCGGACACCGCGCGGTGGTCGCCGTGGCCCGTGAGCCCGTCCGGCCCGAAGGTCAGCACGGTGTCGGGCGCGACCTCGACGACGATCGCGGCGAGCTCGTCGACGGTGTCGGTGCCCGGGTCGGCGGCGAGGGCACCGTCGAGATGACAGCGGTCGGCGCCGAGGAAGCGGTGCTCGACGGTCCCGAGGGCGGCGAGGCTCGCCACGATCTCCCGGGAGCGCTCGGCCGCGAGACGAGCCGGGGGCCAACGCGTGGGGTCGCCGGTGCCGTGCTCGCCGCGGGTGGCGGTGACGACGACGACCCGTTGCCCGGCGGCGACGGCGGCCGCGAGCACGCCTCCGGAGAGGTAGAGCTCGTCGTCGGGGTGGGCCCAGACACCGAGCACGGTGCCGAGCGCGGTGACGTCGGCGGGGTGGCGAACGGCGGTGGGCAGAGCGGTCGTGGTCATCGAGGTCTCCTGGTGGTGTCGGAGCCTCCGAGACTGGGCGGACCACCTGTCAGGGCCCGTGCACGGCGCTGTCACCGACGTGACGCGCGATCGCGTCACGGGCCAGCGCGAGGGCCTCCTCACGCTCCGGGGCCCGCTCCCGCGGCACGACACCCTGGTCCCGCGGCCGGTCGTGCGCGTCCGGCGCGCGGTCGGCGGCGGCGTCGAGCAGATCCGCGGTGTCGGCGTCGTCGAGGGTGCGGAGCAGGTCGGCGAGGTTGCGCAGGGTGACCCACAGGTGGCTCCAGTTGCCACCGTTCGCCCAGTGCTCGATCACCTCCCGGTACTGCCGGAGGGCGGACTCGGTGCGCCCCGACCGCGAGAGCAGCGACGCGAGCCCCACCACGGCGATGGCCTCGAGGAACGTGGCGCCCACGGACCGGGCGTGCGCGATCGCCGTCGTGTACCGCTCCTCCGCGGCGTCGGCGTGGCCCTCGACGCTGTCGATCTCGGCGACCACGTAGGCGACGAGACCGAGCAGGGACGGGACGTCGGCGGCGCGCACCAGCCCCGCCAGCTCCCGCGCCCGCACCGGGTCGCCGCCGTACAGCGCGGCGAGGGCACCCACACCGGGCTCCGGACCCGGACGGTCGACCAGCCCGATCGCCGAGACGTCGTGGGCCACGGCCTCGTCCCACGCACCACGGCTCAGGTCCGCCTGGGCGAGGGAGGAGCGGCACAGGCGCCGCCCGAACCCGTCGTCCGCGGCCTCGAGCCCCCGGCGGGCGAGGCGCTCGGCCCGCTGGGGGTCCCCGCGCAGGTAGGCGTCGTGGGCGGCGGCGCCCCACGCGCGGCTCTCGTGCGGGTGCCCGGCCAGCGCCGGATCGTCGACCAGCTCCGCGGCGAAGCCCCGGACCTCGCGCAGGTCCTGCCAGTAGGCGATCTCCGACAGGGAGGTCGCCAGGACGACGGCGGCGTCGAGGTCGCCTCGGGCCCGCGCGAGGTGCCACGCGGCGCGCAGGTTCCCCCGCTCCCGGCGGACGATCGCTCCGACGCCGGCCTCACGGGCCGTCAGCGAGGCCTGCTCGGCCCACGCCGCCAGCTCGACCGCCCAGCGGACCAGCAGGCGATCGGCCGCGACGCCCTCGCCGGCCTCGACGAGCCGGTCGCGACCGTAGGCGCGGAGGGTCTCGAGGAGTCGGTAGCGGGTGCGTGCAGCCGGGTCGGGCACCGCGTCCACCATCGACGCGTCGACGAGGCGCGCCAGCAGGTCCCCGGCGTCGCCGTCGAGCCCGAGCGCGCCGGCCACCGCCTCCACCGCGGCGAGGTCGACGCCGTCGGCGAACACGGCGAGCGTCCGGAAGAGCCGCTGCTCGTCGACGGTGAGCAGGTCGTAGGACCACGTGACGGTCGCCCGCAGGGTGCGGTGACGGACGTGCAGGCCACGGCTCCCGAGCAGGTCGAGCGACCGGTGGAGCCGTGCCGCGAGTGCGGCCGGGGAGAACGTCGACAACCGGCCCGCGGCCAGCTCGATCGCCAGCGGCAGGCCCTCCAGCCGACGCACGATCTCAGCGACCTCGCGCAGCTCGTCGGGCCCGATCGCGAGGTCGGGGCGGACCCGGCGGGCACGGTCGAGGAACAGGGCGACGGCGGCGACCTCGGGCAGCCGGGCCGGGTCCAGCGCGACATCGGGAGTCGGGAGCGGGGCGAGCCGGACGACGGCCTCCTCGCCCAGCCCGAGCGGTTCCCGGCTCGTGGTCAGGAGCTCGACCCCCGGACAGTGCTCGAGGACGGCACCGGCGACGTCGCGCGCCGCGTCGAGCAGGTGCTCGCAGTTGTCCAGCAGCACCAGGCGGGGCGAGCCGGCCAGCACGTCGAGGCAGGCGGTGAGGACGTCGCCGGTGATCGTGTGCAGGCGCAGGGCACTCGCGAGCGCGTCCACGACGCCGGCGCGGTCGGTGACCGGGGCCAGCAGGACGGACGCCGCTCCGGGCGATCGACGAGCGATCTCGCGCGCCACCCGGGTCTTGCCCACCCCGCCGGTGCCGACGACGCTCACCAGCCGCTCGGCGACGAGCAGCCGCTCGACGGCGGCGAGCTCGCGGTCCCGTCCGTGCAGGTCGGGCGGTGGCGGCTCCGGTCGCACTACCGGGGCCGGACCACGAGCGGGCACGACGGCGCCGACCGTGCCGGCGGCCACCTCGCTCTCGAGCGCCCCCAGCGCCGGCGTGGGATCGAGACCGGTCTCCTCGCCCAGCCGGGACCGGAATGCGCGCGCGGTGCGCAGGGCCCGCGGCGCCTGACCGGTGCCGGCCTGCGCCCGCACGAGCAGCAGGACCGCGGGCTCGCGCAGCGGGTCGTCCGCCACGGCGTCCGCCGCCGGGCCGAGCGCTTCCTCGGCGGCCCCGGCGGCGATCAGGGCGCCGGCGAGCCGATCGGTGACGTCGCGCCAGAGCTCGTGCGCGGCCTGCGCGGACGCGCGCAGCGGAGGCACGTCGGCGAGGTCGGCGAGGGCCGTCCCGCGCCAAACGCCCCGAGCCTCCCGCAGCAGGGCGGCAGCGGCTCCGGGATCGGTGGGGGCGACCTCACGGGCGCGGTCGCGCAGCAGGCGGACCCGCCGCAGGTCGAGCCCGTCGTCGGCGAGGCGCAGCCGGTACCCACCGTCGTCGGTGGTCAGACGGCGCGCCCCCGGTCCGAGGTCGGCGCGCAGTCGGGAGACGTGGCTGTGCACGGTGGCGCGCGCGGAACCCGGCGGGTCGTCCGGCCAGAGGGCGTCGACCACCTGATCGACGCTGACGGTGCGGCCCTCGGCCAGTGCCAGCAGCGCCAGCACGGCGCGGCGCTTGGGTCCGCGCACGTCGACCGACAGTCCGTCGACGCCCAGCCGCAACGGCCCGAGCACGTCGACCCGGACGGCCTCACCAGCACCCGTCACCAGCACCCACCGCCACTCCTCGTGACGAGCATGCCGCGCTGTCAGCGACGTGCAAGGGGCGTGCCAGCCGATCGGAGCAGCGTTCCCGGCGTCGGACCTCCCGGACCGACACCCCTCGCGCTCAGGAGCACCCCATGACCGTCACCGTCCACGACCAGTCCCTCGTCGCCGACCTGCGCGCCGCCCTGGCCGGCGACGTCATCGACCGCGCCGACCATCGCTACGAGCAGGCCCGCCGGGTGTGGAACGGACTCATCGACCGGCGCCCCGTCGTGATCGCCCGCTGTGCGACGACCGCCGACGTCGTGGCCGCCGTCGCGGTGGCCCGGGCCCACCGGCCACCCGTGAGCATCCGGGGCGGCGGCCACCAGGTCGCCGGGAGCGCGGTGTGCGAGGACGGCCTGGTCATCGACCTGTCGGACATGACGTCCGTGACCGTCGACCCGGCGGCGCGCACCGCGCGGGTCGGCCCCGGCGCCCGGTGGGCCGACGTCAACGCCGCCACCCAGCGGCACGGTCTCGTGGTGCCCGGCGGTGAGGTCTCCGAGACCGGCGTCGCCGGGCTCACCCTCGGCGGCGGCATGGGTGCGTTGCAGCGCGCGTTCGGCCTGAGCTGCGACTCCCTGCGCTCGGTGGAGATCGTCACCGCGGACGGTGTCGTCCGGGACGTCAGCGCGACCGAGCACCCGGACCTGTTCTGGGCGGTGCGCGGCGGCGGACGCGGGATCGGCGTCGTGACCGCGATGGAGTTCGACCTCCGGCAGCTGGGCCCGCAGGTGGCCAACGCACTCGTGCTCTACCCGTACGACCAGGCGGCCGCCGTCCTCGACGCCTGGTGCGACCTCGTGCCGCGGCTACCGGAGACCGTGTCGCCGGAGTACGCGCTGTGGAGCGTGCCGCCGGACCCGGCGATCCCGGCCGAGATGCACGGGATGCCGGTCGTCGTGGCGGGCGGGCTCTACGCCGGGCCCGCCGAGGAGGGGCTCGAGGTGCTCGCCCCGCTGGCCCGGCTGGGGACGCCCCTGATGGACGCGACCGCGGTGACCGACTACGCGGCGAGCCAGGCCTCCCTCGACCCGCTCTTCCCGTCCGGGAACCGCTACTTCTTCAAGTCGCAGTTCCTCGACGACATCGACGACGACGCGGCGAGCGCGCTGATCGCGTGCGGCGAGGACCGGCCGACCCCCTCGTGCATCGTCGTCGTCCGCACGCTCGGGGGCGCGGTCGCGCGGGTCGGCGACGAGGAGACGGCGTTCGCGCACCGGGGCGCCCGGTTCAACGTCAGCATCGACGCGGGCTGGACCGACCCCGCGACGGACGCGGCGGCGATCGGCTGGGCCCGGCGGGGCTGGGACTCGCTGAGCCCCTTCGCCACCGGCGGGGTGTACGTCAACTTCGCCGGCCTCGACGAGGACGCCGACCGCGACGCGGTGTTCGGGACCCACGCCGCGCGCCTCGACGCGATCGCCCGGACCTACGACCCGGACGGCATCCTCACTGCGGCCACCGCCCGGCACTGAGCACGCGCGGACACAGGCGAAGGGCATCGTCGACCGGCTAGATCGGTCGACGGTGCCCTTCGCTCAGCTCGTCGTCGCGGGCAGCTGAGGTCGCGGCACGCTACTGACTACGGATCGTCCTAGCCTGATCGGGTGATATGTGCCGAGTCATGCACTCGGCCTTTACTACGCTCGGTGATCAGCGGACCGTGGAGCTCGCGGTGGCGCAGTGCCACCGCGGGCAGCAGAGAGGCGAGGGGACTCGAATTCAGACGAGGTCCGATGAAGTCGCACGAGATGTCTGGTCGTGATCGGAAGCGCTCGCTCGGCGTTCGATGATCCGCCGGGCTGGCGTGTCCGGGCCATCAGCGGCCGCGCGCTCGTACTGCTTCTCCACCGTGGCGCCGCCGAGACTCCTCGCTCACCACGAGGAGAGAACCATGACCCAGACCCCTGAGCGGACGACCCCACCGACACCACCCGCAGCGATCGACCAGGGCAAACTGGAGGCCTTCCTCGGGAAGGTCGTCAACGAGGTCGGCGCCGCGTACAACACGGTGCTGACCGCCATCGGCGACCAGCTCGGTCTCTACCGGGTGCTCGCCGATGCCGGGCCACTGTCCTCGGCCGAGCTCGCCGAGCGCTCCGGGACCGCTGAACGCTACGTCCGGGAGTGGGCCAACGCGCAGGCCGCGAGCGGGTTCCTGAGCTACGACCCCGCCGCAGGCACCTATGAGCTACCCCCCGAACAGGCCTTCGTGCTCGCGGACGACACCAGCCCGGTCTACCTGGCGGGCATCTTCCAAGGCGCGCCCGCGGTGTTCGGGCTGACCCCGAGGATCGTGGAAGGATTCCGCACAGGGCAGGGAGTGGGCTGGCACGAACACGGGCAGGCGCTGTTCGAGGGCACCGAGCGGTTCTTCCGGTCGGGCTACCGCGCCAACCTGGTCTCCGAGTGGATTCCAGCCCTGGAGGGCGTGGAGACCAAGCTGCAGACCGGCGCCGTCGTCGCCGATGTCGGCTGCGGGCACGGCGCCTCGACCCTTCTGCTCGCTGAAGCCTTCCCGAACTCGACGTTCGTGGGCTACGACTACCACCAGGCGTCGATCGACGCCGCCCGCGCACGCGCGGCCGACGCGGGCCTCCCGGCCGATCGGGTCCGGTTCGAAGTCGCCGGCGCCGCGGACTATCCCGGCATCTACGACGTCGTCGCCATCTTCGACGCCCTCCACGACATGGGCGACCCGCTCGCGGTCGCGCGCCACGTGCGAGAGTCGCTGACGCCGGACGGCACGTTCATGCTGTTCGAGCCGGCGGCTGGCGACCAGATCAGCGACAACCTCAACCCGGTCGGCCGGCTGTATTACGCGATCTCCACCATGGTCTGCACACCAGCGTCGCTGGACCAGCCCGGACGCATGGCCCTCGGGGCTCAGGCCGGACCGGCCCGACTCGGTGGAGATCCTCACCGAGGCCGGGTTCACCCGGGTTCGCGAGGCCGCCCGCACCCCGTTCAACATCGTTCTCGAAGGCCGGCCCTGACCTCGAAGCCGATCCGAGCGCTGGTGTCGGCTGATCGTCATGTCGGGCCCGGAGAGCATCAGCAACGAGCACGTCAGGCCGCGCGGGACACCAGTAAGGCGCCGGTGCCGCCGTCGCCCTGCTCGTCGAGGTCCACCGACACCGTGTCGCCCTCGCGCACGTCGCCGCCGAGCAGGGCCTTGGCGAGCTGGTCGCCGATGGCCGACTGCACGAGTCGGCGCAGCGGCCGCGCCCCGTAGACGGGGTCGAAGCCCTGGAGCGCAAGCCACTCGCGGGCGGCCTCGCTGACCTGCAGCGTCAGCCGCCGCGCGGCCAGCCGGGCGCCGAGGCGGTCGAGCTGGATGTCGACGATGTGCGTGAGCTCCTCGGTCGAGAGGGCGTGGAAGACCACCACGTCGTCGAGCCGGTTGAGGAACTCCGGCTTGAACGAGCGCTTCACGACCTCCATGACCTTCTCCGTGCGCCCGGCGTCGTCGAGCGAGGTGTCGACGAGCGCGGCGGAGCCGAGGTTCGAGGTCAGCACGAGGATCGTGTTGCGGAAGTCGACCGTGCGGCCCTGGCCGTCGGTGAGACGCCCGTCGTCGAGCACCTGCAGGAGCACGTCGAAGACGTCCGGGTGGGCCTTCTCGACCTCGTCGAGCAGCACCACCGAGTACGGGCGCCGCCGGACGGCCTCGGTGAGCTGGCCGCCCTGGTCGTAGCCGACGTACCCGGGAGGCGCACCGACGAGGCGGGCGACCGAGTGCTTCTCCCCGTACTCGCTCATGTCGATGCGGATCATGGCCCGCTCGTCGTCGAACAGGAACGCGGCGAGGGCCTTGGCCAGCTCGGTCTTGCCGACGCCGGTGGGCCCGAGGAACAGGAACGACCCGGTGGGACGGTCCTCCTCCGCGATCCCTGCCCGCGCGCGGCGGACGGCGTCGGACACGGCCCGCACGGCCTCGGCCTGCCCGACCACGCGGCGGCCGAGCTCGTCCTCCATGCGCAGGAGCTTCGCGGTCTCGCCCTCGAGCAGGCGCCCGGCGGGGATGCCGGTCCACGCCGACACGACGTCCGCGACGTCGTCGGGGCCGACCTCCTCCTTGAGCATCACCGGGGCCGCCGAGCCGGCGTCGGCCGCGGCGAGCTCCTTCTCCAGGGCGGGGATGCGCCCGTAGCGCAGCTCGGCGGCCCGGCCCAGATCGCCGTCGCGCTCGGCGCGCTCGGACTCCCCGCGCAGGGTCTCGAGCTGCTCCTTGAGCGCGCGCGTCGAGTCGATCGCGTCCTTCTCGCCCTGCCAGCGGGCGGTCAGCGCGTCGAGCTCCTCGCGACGCTCGGCGAGCTCGGCCCGCAGGGCGGTGAGGCGCTCCGCGGACGCGGCGTCGGACTCCTTGGCCAGCGCCATCTCCTCGATCTCGAGGCGGCGCACGGCGCGCTCGACCTCGTCGATCTCCACCGGCCGCGAGTCGATCTCCATCCGCAGCCGCGAGCTGGCCTCGTCGACGAGGTCGATGGCCTTGTCGGGCAGGAATCGCGCGGTGATGTAGCGGTCGGAGAGCGTCGCCGCGGCCACCAGCGCGGCGTCGGTGATCCGCACACCGTGGTGGACCTCGTAGCGCTCCTTGAGCCCGCGCAGGATGCCGACGGTGTCGTCGACGGTCGGCTCACCGACCAGGACCTGCTGGAAGCGGCGCTCGAGCGCCGGGTCGGACTCGATGTGCTTGCGGTACTCGTCGAGCGTCGTCGCGCCGACCATGCGCAGCTCGCCGCGCGCCAGCATGGGCTTGATCATGTTGCCGGCGTCCATGGCGGACTCGCCGGTGGCACCGGCGCCGACGATCGTGTGCAGCTCGTCGATGAACGTGATGACCTGGCCCGCGGAGTCGGTGATCTCCTGCAGGACGGCCTTGAGCCGCTCCTCGAACTCACCGCGGTACTTGGCCCCGGCCACCATCGAGCCCATGTCCAGGGCGACGACGCGCTTGTTGCGCAGCGACTCGGGGACGTCACCGGCGATGATCCGCTGCGCCAGGCCCTCGACGATCGCGGTCTTGCCGACGCCGGGCTCGCCGATGAGCACCGGGTTGTTCTTGGTGCGCCGGGAGAGGACCTGGACGACGCGGCGAATCTCCGCGTCGCGGCCCACGACGGGGTCGAGGGCGCCGGACCGGGCGCGCTCGGTGAGGTCCTGGCCGTACTTCTCCAGGGCCTGGAAGGTGCCCTCGGGGTCGGCGGACGTGATCCGCCCCGACCCGCGCACCTTCGCGAACGCCTCCTGGAGCGCCTCGGGCGTCGCGCCGTGGCGGGTCAGCACCTCGCCGGTGCGCCCGCCGGCCGCGGCCAGCCCGACCAGCAGGTGCTCGGTGGAGACGTACTCGTCACCCATGTCGGCGGCGAGCGTCTGGGCGTGCTGGAGGACGCGCGCGGTCTCGCGGTCGAACTGCGGCGCCGCGACGCTCGAGCCGCTCGCGCTCGGCAGGCCCGCGAGGACCTTGCCGACGTCGGCCCGCACCGCCGAAGGGTCCGCCCCGACCGCGCGCAGCAGCGGTTCGGTGAGGCCGTCGGTCTGGTCGAGAAGAGCGCCGGCGAGATGGGCCGGCGAGACCTGCGGGTGACCGTCGACGGTGGCCGCGCGCACGGCGGCCGACACCGCCTGCTGGGTGCGGGTGGTGGGGGTGAAGTCCATTGCGGGGGTCCTCCTGCGTGACGTACGGATCGGGCAGCCCACCAGCCGCCCGATAAACTTGAGTCTACCTGGCTCAACTTCGCTGACGTGGCGTTTGTTCCCGGCGATTCCCCGAGGTTCGGTCACCCACAGCGACGACGGCGAGAGGTCTCGATCCGGGCCGTCGTCGCTGCTCAGCGTGGCCGCGGACGACGTACGACGCCGGTGGGGGGTCGGGCGACGACACGATGATGGGGACCCTGCGTGACGACCACGAACGGGCTGTCATAGTGGTCCGGACACGCGGGGGCTCGGGTCCCGCGATGGGGGGCTGGGGAGAGGTAGGGGGCATGTCCGCGGAGCCGCTGCCGGGAGACGGTCCGGCCGACCCTGCCCCGGCGCCCCTTCCCTCACCGTTCCTCCGCCCCTCACCGACCGTCCGGCCCGGACCCCGGCGCCTCGCCCCGGTCCGTCCCGTCCCGCCGCCCCCGACCACGCCGATGGTGCGTCCGGGACGGCACGCCGCGCCGGACCCCGTCGACCCCCCGGCAGTCCGCGCCGCCCCGGTCCCACCGCGCGCACCCGCTCCCGCGCCCCCGACCCCCGAGGCCGACGCCGCACGCCGGGTCCGCGAGGCGTGGGAGGAGGTCGGGCCGCAGGTCGACGAGCTCGCCGACTGGTTCGCGGCGCTGCTGTTCAGCCTCGACCCCGGGTCGCGGGCGCTGTTCCCCGCCCGGGTGACCGAGCCGGCGCGCCGGTTGCTGCGCTCGCTCGTGCTGGCGATGAGCACCGTCGACCGTCCCGGCGACCTGACCGCACTGCTCGAGCCGCTGGTGCGCGAGCACCGCGCACTCGGCCTGCGCGCCGAGCAGTACGAGACGCTCGGCGTCGCCCTGATCGGCGCGATGCGTCGTTTCGGCGGCGCCACCTGGGACGACGCGGCGGAGCACGCCTGGGTGCGGGCGTTCTCGCTGGCCGCGGGCCCGATGGAGGACGCGGCGCGCGCGGCCGGGAACGACGGGGCGCCCGCCCTCGCCGAGGCCACGGTCGTGGGCCACCGGCGCGTGGGCTGGGACCTCGCGGTGCTGCACGTCGCGCCCGACCGACCCGTGCCGCACCGCGCCGGGCAGTCCCTGACCGTCGAGATCCCGCAGCGCCCCCGGATGTGGCGCGCGCTCAGCCCGGTGACCGCGCCTCGGCCGGACGGCCTGCTGGAGTTCCACGTCCGCGCCGTCGAGGGCGGCTGGGTGAGCCGGGCGATGGTCGCGCACACGGCGACCGGCGACCGCTGGCGCCTCGGCCCGGCGTCCGGGCGGCTCGGGCTCGACCCGCGCAGCGAGCGCGAGGTGCTCATGGTCGCCGGCGGAACGGGTGGCGCGCCGGTGCTGGCCCTGTGCGAGGACATGGCCCGGTGGGCGCGGCCCCGCCCGTGCACGGTGTTCCTGGGCGGGCGGGTGCCCGAGGACCTCGTCGTGCTCGACCGCCTGCGGGCCCTCGCCGAGGCGCACTCCTGGCTCGCGGTCGCCCCCGTGTGCGAGGACGACGCGCTCAACCCCGAGACGCTGCCGGGGACGCTGCCGGACGCCGTGGTGCGCTCCGGCGACTGGTCGGGGCACGACGTGCTGCTCTCGGGCTCGCCGGGGATGATCCGCGCGACGGCCCAGACGCTGCTCGTCGACGGCGTGCCGCTCGACCGCATCGCGTACGACCCGTTCGCGGACTGATCACTCGTGCCGATGACGCGGGCCCGGTTGCCAGACGACCACCGACTGCGTCCGCCGGGCCGGCAGCCGGTCGCCGCGTGACGGGGCCTGCTCCGCGGCGGTGCGCCAGCGGGCCAGCTCCTCGGTGACCTCGGCGAGCCGGTCGGTCAGGGCACCGACCTCGCGCTCGAGCTCGATGATCCGCTTGATGCCGGCGAGGTTGACGCCGTCCTCCTGCGAGAGCCGCTGGACCTCGCGGAGCACGGCGATGTCGCGCACCGAGTAGCGCCGCCCGCCGCCGCTGGCGCGGCCCGGGCTGACGAGACCGATGCGGTCGTAGCTGCGCAGGGTCTGGGCGTGCATCCCGGCGATCTGCGCCGCGACGGAGATGACGAAGACGGGGGTGTCCTCGTCGGCCCACGTCGGGAGGGCGGGCATGGACGGGGAGCCGAGCGGGGCCGGCCACGGCCCGCGCTCGTCGGTCCCGCCCTTGCCCCCGCTCATGACGCGGTCTCCCTCCGGGCAGCGGCCTCGGCGCGCCGTGTGAGTTCGGCCCGCGGGTCGTGGTCGGACGTCGCCTGGGCGTAGGCGTCGAGGGCCTCGCGTGCGTCCTTGCTCAGCCTGCTCGGTACCGCGAGCTCGACGGTGACCAGCAGGTCGCCGGTCCGCCCGTCCTTACGGTGCACCCCGCGCCCGCGGACCCGCAACGTCCGCCCGCTGGTGCTCCCCGCGGGGACCTTCAGCGAGACCTTGCCGTCCATGGTGGGCACGGTGATCGTCGTGCCGTCGACGAGCTCGGGGAACGTCACCGGCACGGTGAGCGTCAGGTCGTCGGCGTTGCGCTCCGAACGCCCGAACAGGTCGTCGGAGTTGACGTGCACGACGACGAAGAGGTCGCCGGGAGGGCCGCCGCGACTGCCGGGCTGCCCCTGACCGGCGAGGCGGATGCGCTGGCCGTCGTCGACGCCCGGCGGGATCCGCACGGTGAGGGTGCGCGAGCGGGTGCTCACGCCGTCGCCGCCGCACTCGGGGCACGGCTCGTCGACGATCGACCCGGTGCCCGAGCAGTCGCGGCAGGGCTCGCTGAACGCGAACGCACCCTGGCTGCGCGAGACCACACCGGCGCCGCCGCAGGTCAGACACGTGCGGGGGCTGGTGCCGGGCTTGGCGCCGTTGCCGCCGCAGTTCGTGCAGCGCGTCGGCGAGGCCAGGCGCAGCGGCAGGGTGGTGCCGCCGACCGCCTCGGCGAAGTCGATGCGCACGTCGGTCTCGACGTCCGCGCCGCGCTGCTCACGCGGGCGGGTGCCGCCCATGCCGGGCGTCGGCCCGGTGGTGGTGCCCGCACCGCCGCCGAACAGCCCACCCAGGAGGTCGCCGAGACCGCCCGCACCGGGCTGGCCCGCGCGGGCGCCCCCGCCGCCGAAGAGGTCGCCGACGTCGAAGCCGCCCGAGAAACCTGTCCCGCCCGCGCCCGCCCCGGCCGGGGCGCCGCGGCCGCCGCCGAACCCGCCGAAGCGCCCGCCCGAGAACATCGTGCGCGCCTCGTCGTACTGCTGGCGCTTCTCCGGGTCGGACAGCACGCCGTAGGCCTCGCCCGCCGCCTTGAAGCGCGCCTCGGCCTTCGCGTTGCCGGGCTTCGCGTCGGGGTGGTTCTCCCGCGCGATCTTGCGGTAGGCCTTCTTGACGTCGTCGGCGGAGGCGTCCTTGGCCACACCCAGCTCGCGGTAGTAGTCCTTCTCGACCCAGTCACGGGCGCTCATGTCGGAACTGCTCCTTCCGCGGGGCCGGGAACGGGACGGGTGTGGTGATCAGGACGTGCCGGCGTCCGCCGGCTCCGACGTGGTGTCGGCGGCGGGCGCGGTGCCGTCGGAGTCGGTGACCGCGACCATCGCGGCGCGCAGCACACGGTCGCCGAAGCGGTAGCCGCGGCGCATCACCGTGGTGACGGTCGGGCCCGAGACGTCCGGGGACGTGTCGTGGGCGACGGCCTCGTGCACCGACGGGTCGAAGGCGTCGCCCTCGGCGCCGAAGGGGGTCAGGCCCGCGCGCTGCAGCGTCTCGGTGAGACGGTCGGCCACGACCTTGAACGGGCCGGTCAGGTCGCCGTGGCTCGCGGCGCGCTCGACGTCGTCGAGCACCGTGAGCAGCTCGCCGGCCACGGACGCCTTCGCCGACGCCACGGTCGACTCGCGCTCGCGCTCGGTGCGCCGGCGGAAGTTGGTGAACTCGGCCGAGACGCGCTGGAGGTCGGCGGTGCGCTCGGCGAGCTCGCCGCGCACACGCTCGAGCTCCGGGTCGGCGCCCTCGGCGGGTCCGCCCGAGGTGGCGTCCGAGGCGCTGGCGTCCGCGGCGGCCTGGGCCGCCCGCGCCTCACCGGCGAGCCCGTCGAGGCCTCCGGGGGCGGGCGTCGCGGCGTCGTCCATGCCGCCGTCGCCCTGCGGCGTACCGGCGGGCGCGTCCTGACCGGAGGTGGGCACCCCGCCGACACTGGAGTCGGTGGCGTCCTGCCCGACGACCGGATCCTGCACTGTGACCTCCTCGAGAGGGTCCCCGGCGCCGCGGCGCCGGGGTGAGAACGGTGGGGGAGAACGTGCCGGAGCCGGCGGGGCCACAGGAAGCCTGCGGCCCCGCCGGTCGGGTCACTCCTTCTTGTCGTCGTCGACGATCTCCGCGTCGACCACGTCGTCGGCCCCGTCGGCCGGGCCCGCGTCCCCGGCAGCCCCGGCGGCCCCCGCGGCGCCGCCCTCGGACTGCTGCTGGGCGTAGAGGGCCTGGCCGAGCTGCTGGGACTCGGTGGCGACCTTCTCCGAGGAGGCCTTGATCGCCTCGGTGTCGTCACCCTCGAGAGCGGTCTTCAGCTCGCCGACGGCGGCCTGGACCTTCTCCTTGATGTCCGACGGCAGCTTCTCGTCGTTCTCGGAGATGAACTTCTCGGTCTGGTAGACCAGCGTCTCCGCCTGGTTGCGCGTCTCCGCGGCCTCGCGGCGCTGACGGTCCTCGTCGGCGTGGGCCTCGGCGTCCGAGACCATCCGGTCGATCTCGTCCTTCGAGAGGGCCGAGCCGCCGGTGATGGTCATCTGCTGGGACTTGCCGGTGCCCTTGTCGACGGCCGAGACGTTGACGATGCCGTTGGCGTCGATGTCGAAGCTGACCTCGATCTGCGGCACGCCCTGCGGGGCGGGCGGCAGGTCGGTGAGCTCGAACATGCCGAGCTTCTTGTTGTAGGCCGCGATCTCACGCTCGCCCTGGAAGACCTGGATCTGCACCGACGGCTGGTTGTTCTCCGCCGTCGTGAAGACCTCGGACTTCTTGGTCGGGATCGTCGTGTTCTTCTCGATCAGCTTGGTCATGACGCCGCCCTTGGTCTCGATGCCGAGGGACAGCGGCGTGACGTCGAGGAGCAGGACGTCCTTGACGTCACCGCGCAGCACGCCGGCCTGCAGCGTGGCGCCGACGGCGACGACCTCGTCGGGGTTGACGCCCTTGTTGGGCTCCTTGCCCCCGGTGAGCTCCTTCACCAGGTCGTGCACCGCGGGCATGCGGGTCGAGCCGCCGACGAGCACCACGTGGCTGATCTGGCCCACGGAGATGCCCGCGTCCTTGACCACCTGGTTGAACGGCTTGCGGCAGCGCTCGAGCAGGTCCGACGTGATCCGCTGGAACTCGGCGCGCGAGAGCGTCTCGTCCAGGAACAGCGGGTTCTTGTCGCCGTCGACCGTGATGTAGGGCAGGTTGATGCCGGCGCTGGACGAGCTGGAGAGCTCGATCTTCGCCTTCTCCGCGGCCTCGCGGAGACGCTGCATCGCCATCTTGTCCTTGGACAGGTCGATGCCCTGGGAGCTCTTGAAGCGGTCGACCAGCCAGGTCATGATCCGCTCGTCCCAGTCGTCGCCGCCGAGGTGGTTCTCACCGTTGGTGGCCTTGACCTCGACGACGCCGTCGCCGATCTCGAGCAGGGACACGTCGAACGTGCCGCCACCCAGGTCGAACACCAGGATGGTCTGCTCGGTCTCGCCCTTCTCCAGGCCGTAGGCCAGGGCCGCCGCGGTCGGCTCGTTGACGATGCGCAGGACGTTGAGGCCCGCGATCTGGCCGGCCTCCTTGGTGGCCTGGCGCTGCGCGTCCTCGAAGTAGGCCGGGACGGTGATCACCGCGTCGGTGACCTCCTCGCCCAGGTAGGCCTCCGCGTCGCGCTTGAGCTTCTGCAGTGTGCGGGCGCTGATCTCCTGCGCCGTGTACTTCTTGTCGTCGATCTCGACGGCCCAGTCGGTGCCCATGTGCCGCTTGACCGACCGAATCGTCCGATCGATGTTGGTCACCGCCTGGTTCTTGGCCGACTGGCCCACCAGGACGTCGCCGTTCCGGGCGAACGCAACCACCGACGGGGTGGTGCGGCTTCCCTCGGAGTTCGCGATGACCGTCGGCTCGCCGCCCTCCAGGACGGCGACCACCGAGTTGGTCGTGCCGAGGTCGATGCCGACCGCTCGCGCCATGCTGACGTCTCCTCTCGAGACCGGGATGTCGTTGAGTGTTCTTCGCTCAAGTATGACCCGGATGCCGTGTCGCGCAAACCGGACCTGAGTCCGATGCGCTCAAGTGTGTCATCCCGACCAACGGAGCATCGCACGGACTTGTTCCCGACACGCTCAACTTCGTCGAGGAGACCTCATCAGGCCCGGTCGGACCCGGTGCCCGGCCGCGTCGCGAGGGGCAGGATCTCGCCCTCGTCCCACGTCACCTCGCGGGTGCCCAGCGGCACACCGGTCTGCTGGGCCTCCATCATCTGCCCGTTGCCGAGGTACATCGCCACGTGGTGGATCGTGTCGGGGTCCGACTGGTCGTAGGCCCAGAAGAGCAGGTCGCCGGGCTGGGCCTGCTCGACCGCGACGTGCGCGCCGGCGTTGTACTGGTCCCGGGAGACGCGCGGCAGCACGATCCCGGCGCGCTCGTAGGCCCGCAGCATCAGCCCGGAGCAGTCGTAGCTGCTCGGCCCGGTGGCGCCCCAGACGTAGGGCTTGCCGGTCTCGGCCGTGGCGAACTCGATCGCCGTGCGCGCGACCCCGGGCGGGAGCGCGGCCGCGGGACCCGGGCCCGCCTGGGCCGCGGGCACGCACTCCTGGATCGCGCCGGTCACCCCCGCGAGGTCGGTGACCAGGCTGTTGGCGAGCGACTCCCACTTGGCGTAGGCGTTGGGGAACGCCGAGCGCTGCACGATCTGCGCCGCCCGCGTGACGGGCATGGTGTCCCAGCCGGGCACGGTGAGCAGGCGCTCGAGGAACGTCTTGGTCGCGTAGACGGGGTCGCGCACCTGCTCCGGTGACCCCCAGCCCTGGCTGGGCCGTTGCTGGAACACACCGAGCGAGTCGTGGTCCACCGCGACGTCCATGCCGACGGTGCCCATCTGCGACTCCTGCATCGCCGTGGCGAGGGCGACCACCCAGCCCCGCGGCGGGATCGCCATCCCCTTGGCGACGCCGATGATCGTGGCCGCGGTCTGGCGCTGCACCGCGTCGAGCTCAGCGGAGGTCTGTGGTACGTCCGCTGCGGGTCCCCCACCCGCCCCGCCCGTCCCCGCCTCGCACGTCGTGGCCTCGTCGCCGTCCTCGCCGCCGCCGACGAACTGCCCGACCACGAGCAGCCCCGCGGCCATCACGACGACGAGGAAGCCCGCGAGGGCCGCGACGGGCAGCAGCAGGCGCAGGAACCGCAGGCGGGGCGGGAGCCGGGGCGGGGTGATCACGCGTGCCGCCTAGGACGCCCGGTCGTAGCCGGACACGCGCCAGTCCCCCGGCGCGACCTGCACCATCAGCAGCTCCAGGCGCACCGCGTCGGTGGGCACCTGCACGCGGACGGCCTCGGGGCGGACCTCGACCGCCTGCGGCGGCCCGGTGACGCGCGTGCCGGGCACGTTCGCCGGGTCGACCTCGGCGAGGGTCGCGAGGTACTCGTCGGTGGTGAACGGGGCGAGGCCGGCGTTCCACTGCGCGGGCGTCGTGCCCGGCGGGTGCGTCGCCCACGCCTGCGTCCAGCGCTCCGCGACGGCCAGCGCCACCGGCGGGGCGTCGCTCAGCGGCAGGCTGCGGGGCCGCAGCTCCGTGACCGGCGCCGAGCCGCTGCCGGGTGTCGCACCGGGGGCGGCGGTCGACGCAGGCCCCAGGGCGCGACCCGGGGTGCTCGGCCCGCTCGCGCCCCCGCCGAGGTAGGAGAACCCGATGACGACGCCCACGAGCACCGCGAGGACCGCGAACAGGCGCGCGGGCGAGTGCAGGGGCCACTCCCAGAGCGCCCGGTAGGCCGCCGCGCGACCGCGCCTAGTCCGGATCGGCACGCGCGCCTCCCTCGCCGGAGGAGCGCGGGGTGCGCGCGGTCCGCGCGGTCCGCGCGGTCCGCGCGGAGCGAGTGCTGGAGCCCGACCCGACCGGCCGGCTGGGGCGGTAGACCCGGTACACCGGCGCGCCGTCGACGAGCTCGGCCTGCACAGGCCGTCGCGGGCCCCCGGCGTCGTTGCTGCGGGCGGCCACGCTGCGGTAGAGGCTGCGGTCGGCGTCGCCGACCGCGGCGCGTGCCGCCGGGGTCGCGTCCCGGTCGCCGCGGGGCGCGCCGCTCGACATCCCCGTGGACGTGCCGCCGGGCAGCGCGCGCTGCGCGGCGCGCCGGGCGGCCAGCGCCGCCGCGGGGTCGGCGGCATGACCCTGGGTGTGACCCACGCGCTCGCTGTCGACGCGCAACGGGCCCGGCGCCACGATGTCGGTGCCGGCGGCGGAGGTCGCCGGCTCGGTGCGCGCCGGGGTGCTGCCCTCGGGGCGCCACCCGTCGCCACCGGTGCCGCTCGTCCCGCGCCGTTCGGTCCACCAGTCGTCCTGGCGCGACGTCGACCCCGGCATGAAGCGCGACAGCGCCCCGGTGCCGGCGGGCGGGAGGAAGCCGCTCATCTGGTCGCGGGTCAGCGAGACCATCGCCGCGAGGCGGCGGAACGGCCGCGCGAGGGCCCACATCACGACGGTCACCACCCCGGTGACCAGCAGCGCGAGCCAGGTGTTGACCCCGGCCCCGGGGCGGAACAGCGCGATGACCATCAGCGAGTGCAGCCCCGCCATCGCCCCCACGAGCAGCGTGTTGACGAGCGCCGCCCCGCCGACGCGCAGCGTCGCGGGCAGCACCTCGGGCTTGAGCAGCGCGAGCAGGGCGAGGGCAGGCGCGACCATCACGAGCAGCCTGATGATCAACATCGAGACGAGGATCAGCAGCTTGCTCATCAGCTGGAACAGCCCGATGCACACGGCCTGGATCAGCGCGAGGACGCCCGCGCCGGTGCGCGAGCCCTGCCGGCCCTGGAAGTAGCTGTACCGGTCGCCCACGCGGTCGGCGACGGCCGTGTACTGCTGCTTCTTCGCGTCCGCCTGGGCCTGGCCGTCCTGGCCGTCGGCGACCTCCTGCTTGGTGAACGTCTGCGCCCGCAGCAGCTCGCGCCCCAGGTCCCGGGCCTGCGGCACGTCCGCGGCCCCGAACTGCCCGCGCAGCCAGTTGTTGTAGACCACCTGGTCGGTGAGCACCGTCGGCAGGGTGTTGGCGTCGCCCACCCCGACCTGGCCCAGGAAGCCCCGCTGCATCGCGGTGACGCCGTCGAGCAGGACCCCGTCGAGCATGCTCGACCAGCGCACCGGGGCGGCGTACGCGGCGGCGGCGATCGCGAGGGCGATCACCGCGATGCCCGCACGCTGCGCCTGGCGCGAGAGGTCGCCGCGCATCGCGAGCACCAGCAGGATCGCCGCGAGCACGATCAGCGCGAGGCCGACCCACGTCGAGAACACCGCGCTGTACATCGCCTGCGTGCCGGCCTGCACGATGCCGTCGAGCGGGCTGAGCAGCCCCGAGCCCTGCTCGATGAGGTAGTGCGACCAGTTGACGCCGCCGACGACGAGCTTGGCGAGGTTGAAGAACTGGTTGCCCAGCCACGTGTCGGTGGCCGCCGCGGGGTCGCGGGCCGCGCCCGGGCCGCAGCCGAGGTCGTAGGTCCACCACACCTGCCCGGCGTAGCCGACCTCGTCGTAGACGCTGCCCGGGGCGCCCACCCCGAGCGGCGCGGGGTCGAGCGAGCCGACGAGTCCCGTCCCCGGGCGGTCGGGGTCCGGGGCGGCCTTGCAGTCCAGCGGGGCCGCCGACGCGGGCAGCCCCACGAGCACCAGGCCCGTGACCAGCGTGACGACGGTGACGAGCGCCCGGCGGCGACCGCGGCTCGGGCGACCTTCCCGCTTCACCCGCGCGCGCCGCGACCGCCGCCACCCCACGACGAGGGCGGCGGCGAGGATCGCGACGACGAGGGTCACCCCGGGTCCCCCGGGCGCCCGGCACCCACCCAGCCGCCGGTGTCGGGAGCGTCCCGCCGCCCGGGGCTGCGGTCGGCGGGCGTCGTCACCGTGGCGTCGTCCGCCAGCTCCCCGACCGCGTCCCCGGTGGCCGGGCCCTCGTCCATGACCCAGGCGTCGGCCCAGTCGTCGTCGCCGGCGGGCCCGGTGGTCGCGCTGGTTTCCGCGGGCGGTCCGGGCAGGTCGTCGTCGAGGTCGGGCACGAGGTCGTCGAGCCCGGACGGCAGGGCCTCCGGGCCGTCGGCGCGTTCGTCCAGCACCGTGCCCTCGACGACCGTGCGCTCGACCATCGGGTTGCGCGACGGCGTCACCGGGCTCACCCGGGCGGTGCCGGGCGGCGGGGCCGTCGGACGACGGGGCGGGGCGGGTGGAGCGGGCGGGGCGGGGGGCGCGCCGGCCGCGGGCACGACCGGGACGGGTCCGGTGCGCTCCGCCTCGGTCTCGGGCGGGACCGACGACTCCCCCGGCGACTCGCCCGGCGACTCGACCGGGGCCGACGGCAGCGGCCGGACGCGGCGGGCGTCGGGGTTGGTGTCGAGGGTCTCGCGCAGGTGCTCGAGGTGCGGGCCCTCGAGGTCGATCCGGATCTTCTCGACGCCACCGTGCCCGTCGGCGAAGACGAACTGGCGCGGGGTGTCGTCCGGGCGGTCGTCGTGGCGGGGGCGCGGGGACAGCGTCCCGAGCATCTCCTCGTAGCCGACGTCGGTGGGCACCCGGAGCAGGCGCAGCGCCTCGGCCTGGGCCTCCTCGTCGTCCGTGCGGCCGACGAACACCGCGTTCACCAGCGACGCGAACCCGGGCACGCGCAACAGGTCGCCCGCGAGCTGCGAGGCGAACAGCGCGCGGACGTTGAACTTGCGGGAGTCGCGGGCGAGGCGGTCGATGAGCACCTTGCCGGTGGGGATCTGGGACAGGAAGTGGGTCTCGTCGAGCGCCACGCCCTTCCGCAGGTTCCGGTCGGCGGTGTAGATCGTGCGCTGGGTCAGCCAGGACGCGAGGTTGAGCAGCTCGACGGCCAGCGACTCGCCGTCCGTCCACTCCTCGCGCGGGCTCCCGGGGCGCGGCAGCGCCATACCCTGCATCGTCAGGACGGTGAGCCGGTAGTTCTCCTCGCCGACCCAGGGGTCGGCGCGCGGGTCGGCGTTCTCGTCGGGGAACAGCAGCGCGGCCTGGGGCAGCTCGCGGCGCTCCTCGAGGAAGTCGGCGACGACGTCGGCGTGCTCCTCCCCCTCACGCGCGTGGCGGCGCAGCACGGCGATGACCTGGCCCGGGTCGCGGTCCGGGGCGCCGCCGACCTCGCGCACCGCGCGCAGCAGCACGATCCGGGTGTGGGGCATGCGCGCCACGTCGAAGGGCAGCAGGCCGGTGAGCACGTCGAGCACGAGGCGCCGGCGGGTCGCGGCGGCCAGCGAGCGCTCGCGGCGCCAGGCCTTGTCGGGGTCGTCCTCGTCGAGGAAGTGGTCGCGCCGGGGCTCGGCCACCACCCGGTAGGGGTTGAGGATGCCGGGGTCGGCGCCGAGCAGGTGGATGTGCCGCGAGAACGGCGCGAGCTCCGGGAGCTTGGTCAGCTCCGCGAGCGGGCCGGAGGGGTCGAGCACGGTCCAGCGGGCCCCGGCGCGCAGCGTCTTGTAGACGAGTAGTCCGGTGAGGAACGACTTACCGGAGCCGAGGCCACCCACCACCGCGGTGAGGCCCGAGGCCCGACGCACCTCCTGGGCCATCCACGGGTCCCACGCCACCGGGCGGCGGGTGGCCGTGCAGGTCTCGCCGATCATGACCCCGCGCCGGTCGCCCACGGACGCCGACGCGGCCGGCACGCCCGCCGCCACCCAGGTCACCGATCCGCGCCGCCGGTAGGCCGTCGACGCCAGCGGCTCACCGGGAATGAACTCGCGGGCGTAGGCGTACTGGGCCTCGGGATGCTCCATGGCCACGCGCGGGCGGTAGAGGTCGAGCACCTGCTGGGCGCGGGTCAGCGCCTCGCTCTCGTCGCGGCCCGAGACCGCGACCCGCCACCACCCGTAGACCCGGGTGTTGAGCTGCGTGAGCCCGCCGGAGAGCTCGTCCTCGATCTGCAGCACCCGGTCGGCCTGGCGCGACAGCGACATCGGCGGGTCGAGGTCGTGGTCATGGGTGTAGTGCCGGATCTGGCTGCGCACCTTGCCCATCTGGCGCTGCAGCTCGCCGGCGACCTCCTCCGGCTTGCGCACGTAGATGCGCGCGGACCACTCGACGGGGAACGGCAGCCGGTCGCTGCGCTGCATCCAGGGGTCGTCGGCCTCGGGGATCCGCAGCCCGTCCATGAGGCCCACCGAGAGGACCGCGACGTGCCGCTGCACCGGCTGCGTGCCGAACCGACCGAGGACCTGCACGGTCGGCGCGTACGGCTCCTGGTGCAGCGCGACGCCGTCGGTGAACGCTGCGAGGTCCTCGGTCTCCCAGTGGTCGCCGGAGGTCGGCGTCACCGTGCGGGGCGCGGGCAGCCCGAGCGAGCACGAGCGGTGCATCAGCCACGCCATGTCCTCGGCGGTGGCCGGCACCGCGTCCAGCCCCGCCCGCGACACCAGCGCCTCGACGTGCGCGATCTCGGACTCCAGCGCGGCGAGCTCCGCGGTGGCCGCCGAGGGCATCAGCCGGCCCAGGAGCGGGGCGGCCCCCTCGAGCCAGCGGTCGACCACCGAGCGCCCCGAGACCTCGACGCCGACGAAGACCTCCTTGTCGGACATCGACAGGCCCATGAGGTGGCGCTGCTCGCCCTCGAGGAAGCCCTCCCAGGACAGCGCACCCGCGACGTCGGGCAGGCGGCCGGGCGCGTTGTGGTCGAACGTCTCGGCCCACAGCGCCACCGGGTAGGGCCGCGACGTGACGCGGACGTGCAGCCAGCGGCCCTGCAGCTCGCCGAGCTGGGTGGCGATCTGGCGGATCAGCGTCTCGCGCTGCGAGTCGCTGCGGAAGCTCCACGGCTGCGGAGCCAGCCGGTACCAGGCGGTGACGCTCGAGGCGGTGCGCGCGAGGTTGCCGTCGATGGCGCGCAGGGCGATCGCGGAGCGGTAGCCCCGCGCCGGGGACTCGCCCAGCAGGGAACGTCCGCGCCGGCCGGCGCTGTGCGTCGAGCCGGTGGCCGGACGCAGCCCCGTGGCGCGGTGGCCGGACTCGAGTTGCCGGGGCTCGCCGTCGGCCGGGCCCCGGGCCTTATCGCGGCGCAGCACCGTTGTCCCCCCGGTCGCCCCCTCGCCCGCTCCCTCGCCCGCTCTCCGAGCGCCCCGCGCTGCCGCGCGTCCCCGGGCCGAACGGTGCGTCGGGTCCCGACGAGCCGGAGGGCTCGTTGGACATCGGCCAGCCCGGGCGGCGACGGGTGGGGCGTCGCTGGGTGCGGTCGGGATCGGTGTCGGCGGCCGCCGTCGTGCGCCGGTGCGCCGGCACGGCCTCGCGGCGGGCCCGGCCCGCGCCCGTCCACGCCGCGACGGACGCGTCGCCGGCACGCCGATCGGCGGCGGGTGGCAGGGCCGCGAATTCCCTCGGAGCGCCGGCCTTCTCCGGAGCGGCCTTCTCCGGAGCGGCCTTCTCCGGGGCGGCCTTCTCCGGGGCGGCCTTCCTCGGGGCCGTCTTCTTGGCGGCGGCCTTCTTCGGCACGGCCCCGGTCCCGACGTCCGCGCTGGACGGCGGACCGAAGTCGGCGTCCGGCGCCGCGGCGGTCGGCCCCGGCGACTTCGGGCGCCGCGCGCGGGTGCGGCGCTCGTGCGCGGCGCGCGCCGCGCGACGGTGGGACGGGACGGCGTCCTCGAGGCCGGGCGTGAGGTGCTCGCCGGCCCGCGTGGACGCAGAGCGGCGTTGCTGCGGGACGGGCTCGGCAGCCGGGGTCTCGGGCACCGGGGGCGCGGCGGCCGCCGGCTCCTCCGTCGCGGCGGGCCGGGCCGGGTGGGCCGCGCGCTCGCTGGGCGACTCGTCGTCCCGCGGCGGCGGGCCCCAGGAGTCGTCGGCCTCCGCGGGCTCCTGCGGCGCGATCACGCGCTCCGACCGGTCGCTGCCGCGGGGCAGCGCGATCGCGGTGGGCGCGCCGGTCAGGCGGGGACGGTCACGGTGGACGGTGACGTGGCCGGTGGTCAGGGCTCCGCCGATCACACGGTCGCGGGCTCGCGGACCCCGCAGTTCGTGGACGAAGAGCGTCAGCCACTCGAGGAGCGGGCGCTCGTCGTTGATGCGCCGCGACACGAAGCGCGTGACGGCGACGGTGATGAGGAGCGCCCAGGCGACGGAGAAGAAGCCGAGGTCGATGCCGAGGCGTCGCTGCACGAACATCACGACGAGCATCACGAGCAGGCCCACGCCGTACGCGGAGTAGCGGGCACGCCAGGGGAACGTCGCCCTCGGGGGGCCGAGCCAGACGGCGTCGACGCGGTACACGTCGTCGTCGGTGCGGATGTGCACCCGCGTCACCCCGTGATGAGCTGGGCGAAGAACGCGCCCACGCGCGCCCCCGCACCCGGGGTGAGCGCGATGCCGAGCGCGATCAGGCCGATGATCAGGCCGACGGCACGTCGGGCGACGCCGGCGTTGTCCCCGCGTCCGCCGATCCACAACATGATGATCGCGATGCCCAGGAGGATCAGCGGGACGATGTTGTCCTGGATCCACCCCTGGAGCCCGCCGGTCCCCGGGGCCTGCGCGACCAGGTCGGCGCCGAGGAACGTGACGGTCATGGCGGTCCTCCTGCGGACGTGCTCATCGATGTGCCGGGGCCCGTTCTCGACCGGTTGAGTAAACACGGCAGGTGAGGTGTTTCAAAGCCTCGCTCGCCCCGACACGCGGCACCCTGGAGAAGCGCCGGAACACCCGTTCCGCACTCCTTCCCCCACAGGCGTCGCTGCATCGTCCACCCTCCGCCACCGCATCCGGCGCGCGACACGCCCTCGTGGTCCGGATGAGCCCGGAGTGATGCTCAGCGCACGGACGGTCATCACCGTCCGACACGGACGGCTGACGTTCACGTCTGCAAAGCATCGCCCGATGGTGTGGTCGGCACCGAGTTACTGTCGAGTAGCTTCGGTCACCCTTCGCGGCGCCGATCCCCCGACCGGCGGTTACAGTGCCGCGACGCAGTCGTTGTTCTCACCGGGTCACCACCACGACCCGGCACTCGGGGAGGTCCCGTCGTGGTCGTCCGTTTGGTCCTGGGCCTCGCCCTGACCCTGGTCGTGGCCGTCGTGGCCGCGCGCAGGGCCTGGTGGCTCTACACCCTGATCTCCTCCGGCCAGCCCGACGCCAGGCGTGCCGAGGGCCTCGGCGGGCGGGTGCGCGCGCAGTTCGTCGAGGTGTTCGGGCAGCGGAAGCTGCTGCGCTGGTCGATCCCCGGCCTGGCCCACCTGTTCACGATGTGGGGCTTCATCATCCTGCTGACGGTCTACATCGAGGCCTACGGCGCGCTGTTCGTCGAGGACTTCCACATCCCGTTGATCGGGCGCTGGGCGGCCCTGGGCTTCCTGCAGGACTTCATCGCGATCATGGTGCTGCTCTCGATCATCGCCTTCGGGATCATGCGCATCCAGCAGGCCCCGGAGCGCCGCGCGCGGACCTCCCGCTTCTACGGCTCCCACACCGGCGGCGCGTGGCTGATCCTCTTCCTGATCTTCTGCGTGGTCTGGACGCTGTTCGCCTTCCGCGGCGCGTCCTCCGCGGCCGGCAACCTGCCCTACGAGTCGGGCGCCTGGGCCTCGATCGGCACCGGGTACCTCTTCTCCGGGCTGTCGCCGGAGACCCTGTTCGTGCTCGAGACCGTCTTCCTCATGCTCCACATCGCCGTGGCGCTGATCTTCCTCGTGGTGGTGCTCTACTCGAAGCACCTCCACATCTTCATCGCGCCGATCAACGTCTCGGCGAAGCGCATGCCTAAGGCGCTCGGGGCGCTGCAGCCCCTCGAGCACGAGGGCAAGCCGATCGACTTCGAGGATCCGCCCGAGGAGGCGTCGTTCGGCCGCGGCAAGATCGAGGACTTCACCTGGAAGGGCATGCTCGACTTCGCGACCTGCACCGAGTGCGGTCGCTGCCAGAGCCAGTGCCCGGCGTGGAACACCGGCAAGCCGCTCTCGCCGAAGCTGCTGATCATGGACCTGCGCGACCACATGTTCGCGAAGGCGCCGTACATGATCGGCGGCAAGGACATGCCCGACGAGGGCGCCGCCACCCAGGCCGGCGCGGACAACCCGGGCCACGAGTCCCACGGCGTCCCGGAGTCGGGCTACGAGCGCCACCGCGGCACCGACCTCCTGCAGGCCACCCGCCCGCTCGTCGGCGACGCGGAGTCCCTCGGCGTCATCGACCCGGACGTCCTGTGGTCCTGCACCACCTGCGGCGCGTGCGTCGAGCAGTGCCCGGTCGACATCGAGCACGTCGACCACATCGTCGACATGCGCCGCAACCAGGTCATGATCGAGTCGGAGTTCCCGGCCGAGCTGGGTGTCCTGTTCCGCAACCTGGAGAACAAGGGCAACCCCTGGGGCCAGAACAACTCCTCGCGCATGGACTGGGCGAAGGACCTGCCCTTCGACGTGCCGGAGTTCGACGGCGAGCTCGCCCCCGAGACCGAGTACCTGTTCTTCATCGGCTGTGCCGGCGCGTTCGACGACAACGCGAAGAAGACGGTGCGCTCGGTCGCCGAGCTGCTGCACATCGCCGACGTGAACTACGTCGTGCTCGGCAAGGAGGAGAGCTGCACCGGCGACCCGGCGCGGCGCTCGGGCAACGAGTTCCTCTTCCAGATGATGGCCATGCAGACCAAGGAGATGCTCGACGCCGTCTTCGAGGGCCGCGAGCCGGGCACGCGCAAGATCGTCACCACGTGCCCGCACTGCATGAACACCCTCGGCCGCGAGTACCCGCAGCTCGACGGCCACTACGAGGTCGTCCACCACACCCAGCTGCTCAACCAGCTGGTGCGCGAGAAGAAGCTCGTGCCGGTCGCCCCCGAGGCGTCGCCGGTGCCGGCCGCCAAGCTGGACATCTCGCCGGTGACGGGGCTGCAGTACCACGGTCCGCACTCCGACGGCACCGAGCGCGGGCTGATCCCCGCATCAACGGAGCACGCCGATAGGGGCCACGCCACCGAGGGCCACGACGCCGACCAGGCCGCGCCCGCCCCGGTCGCCCTCGCCGAGAAGGAGTCGACGAACGGGCACGGGTCGAACGGGAACGCTCCGGCCCGCAAGACCGTCACCTACCACGACCCCTGCTACCTGGGCCGTCACAACGAGGTCTACACGCCGCCGCGCGAGCTCGTGGAGGCCGCCGGGGCCGAGCTCAAGGAGATGCCCCGCCACGCCGACCGTGCCCTGTGCTGCGGGGCCGGCGGTGCGCGCATGTGGATGGAGGAGAACATCGGCAAGCGCATCAACATGGAGCGCGTCGACGAGGCCATCGCCACCGAGACCGACACGATCGCCACCGGCTGCCCGTTCTGCCGCGTGATGCTCACCGACGGCCTCACCGAGCGCCAGAGCGAGGCCAAGGCCGTCGGCACCGAGGTCATGGACGTCTCGCAGATGCTCCTCGCGGCGGTCAAGCGCGGGCGGCCCGACGCGGTCGAGGAGACCGACCAGGTCGGCGACTCCGACCCGGACACCGCGGCCACCTCGGCCAACGTGCGCAACCCCGAGAGCTGATCGCCGACCCTCCCGGAACATGAACGGCGCCCCCGTTGCCTCCGAGGCAGCGGGGGCGTCGTTCGTTCGTGGTGCGTCGCAGCGAACGCGCTGTTCGCTGCTTCTATGCGCGCAAACTCCGCGCTCGCGACGCCGACTCCGCCCCGCCCGATAGGGTCCGCTCGTGCTGCTCTCCGACGGCGACATCCGCGCCGAGATCGCGGCCGGGCGCGTCGGGCTCGACCCGTTCGACGCGACGCTGCTGCAGCCCTCGAGCGTCGACCTGCGGCTCGACTCGCACTTCCGCACGTTCAACAACCACGCCTACACGCACATCGACCCGGCCCTGCAGCAGGACGACCTGACGCGCATGGTCGAGCCGGCCCCGGACGAGGCGTTCGTCCTGCACCCCGGCGAGTTCGTCCTCGGCTCCACCTACGAGGTCATCACGCTGCCGGACGACGTCGCGGGGCGATTAGAAGGGAAGTCGAGTCTCGGCCGTTTGGGCTTATTGACTCATTCCACCGCCGGATTCATCGACCCCGGCTTCTCCGGCCACGTGACGCTCGAGCTCTCGAACGTCGCGAACCTGCCGATCCGGCTGTGGCCCGGGATGAAGGTCGGGCAGCTGTGCCTGTTCCGGCTGTCCTCGCCCAGCGAGCACCCCTACGGCTCGCCGGTCTACGGCTCGCGCTACCAGGACCAGCGGGGGCCGACGCCGTCGCGCTCGTACGTCAACTTCCGCCGCGGCCTGCCCCGCTGACGAGCGACCTCAGCCGACGAGCTCGCCCGCGCGGTGCACGCGGTTGCGGCCCGAGTTCTTCGCCGAGTACAGCGCCCGGTCGGCCTCGCTGAGCAGGGCCTCGCCGTCGCCGGCGTGCTCGGGCAGGCCGGCGACGCCGAACGACGCCGTCACGAGCTGCTTGTCGCCGCGCCGGAAGTCGGCCTCGACCCGGGAGCGCAGGCGCTCGGCGAGCTGGGCCGCCTCCTCGGGGCCGCCCCGCGTCACGAGGATCGCGAACTCCTCGCCGCCGTAGCGGTAGGCCGTCTCGCCGTCGCGCATGGCGGTGCGGATGGTGCTCGCGACCTCCTGGAGCACGACGTCGCCCTGCTGGTGGCCGTAGCGGTCGTTGAGCTCCTTGAAGTGGTCGAGGTCGAGCATGATCACCGACATCGGCGAGCCGTGCCTCTTGGCGTTGGCGACGGCGGAGTCCAGGTCCGCGCCGAGGCGGCGGCGGTTGGCGAGCTGGGTCAGCGGGTCGAACTGCGAGAGCCGCTCGGTGGCGGCGTGCAGGCGGCTGGCCTCGATCGCCGAGCCGGACAGCGTCGCGAGCATCTCGACCGCCGACAGGCGCTGGCCGTCGACCTCGCCCTCGGGCGAGTCGTAGCACTCGAGGATCCCTATCACCCGTGCACCGACGACCAGCGGCACCGCGACCGCGGCGTCCTCGCCGGTGTCGGGGTCGCCGCGCGAGATCTGCCCGTAGCGCGCCGACCGTCCCACGACGCCGACCCCGAGGTGGCAGTGCTCCTCGAGGGGCGCCACCGCGCCGCGATCGGAGTCGTAGGCGAGCTCGAGGCCGCTGCCGTCCTCCTCGAGCAGCCAGAGCAGCACCCGGCCGTCGGTGACCGCGACCGCCGCCTGGACGGTGGAGTCGATGACGTAGCGGGTGTTGAGACTGCCCGCGATCTCGCGGGTCATGATCAGGATGGTGCGCAGCCGGTCGGTCTGGGCCTGCAGGCGCTCGGCCTGGGCGGCCGCCTCCTCGCGCTGCCGGCGCAGGGCGACCGTCATGTCGGCGAGCCCGTCGCGCAGCGCCACGAGCTCTGCTGACCCCTGCACGGGCTCCGGTGGGGCCAGGCGTCCCTCGCTGATCCCGCGGACCGACGCGAGCAGGCCGTCGACCGGGACGACGACGTGGCGCTGCAGCCGGTACCGACCGCGCAGGGCGACGACGAGCGTCGCGATGCCGATGAGCGCCAGCAGCACCCCGACGACGAACTGGTTCACCACGGCGCTGCGGTCGGCCGCATCGATCGCCGCGAGGGTGTCGACGCGGGTGGCGTCCTTGCGCGCACGGTAGTCGTCGAAGAGAGCCGTGCCCTGCTTGAGGAACGCCTCCGCGCCGCCGGGCGGCGGCAGCCGGCGGGCCTGGTCGGCCCACTCGGTCCGCCAGCGCTGCTGCGCGAGCAGGAGGGCGAGCACGTCCTGGCGGAGCCGGGGCTCCTCGAGGAGGTTGACCATCTGCGTGTCGGCGGCCGCGAGCGCGGGCGCCGCACCGGTGGCGGAGTCGGCGAAGAACTGGTCGCCGGTCGCGAGGTAGCCGCGCAGCGAAGCGTCCATGTCGAGCATCGCCTGGTGGGAGTCCTCGAGCGCGAGGAGCCCGCTCTGCAGCCGGGCGTCGGTCGGACCCGACACCGCCCCGGACCAGACGAGCCGGAAGACGACGAGCAGCACGATGAGGAGCGCAGCGATCGACACCGTGAGGCCCAACCGCTGGACCTCATGGATCAACCTGGGTGCTCGCCTCACCGACCCCCGCCTTCCTGGTGCGCCGCCTGTACACCAGGTCCATCAGGCTTGCGGGGCATGACGTTAGCCGCGAGGGGGTAAGGGCTCTACTTTTTGTACACACTTCATCACTGAGTGATGACCGAAGGCCCCGCGATCGCTCTGCGTGACCTTCGTCAGGCGGACAGCGTTCGATCCGTCGGTAGCCGGACGATCCGCGGGGCGTCCGTCGCCGCCAGCCGCTCGCGCACGAGGCGCTGGGCGGCCGCCACCGAGCGGACGTCGGCCGGCTCTGTCTCCGCGGCGTGCTGCGTCGCCACGAGCGCGGCGATCGCCGCCTGGTTGGCGGTCTCCACGGCCGTCCCTCCGTCGACCGGCAGGGCCACGACGGGGACCGAGCGCCATACCGCCACCTGGGCCGCGACGAGCGCGGTGGGCGACCCGCCGCGCACGACGACGGCGCTCGGGCGGTCGTCGGCCACGAGGGCGTCGATCCGCGGGAGGAGGACGGCGGCCTCGGCAGCCGGGCCGGCCGCGGCGTCGTCGACGATCAGCACCCGGCCGGCGAGGGCACCGAGGTCGTCCAGGGCCTCGTCGACGGCCATCGGGTCGCGACCGGTGGCGACGAGCACCGGGAGGACCTCCGGATCGCGGGCTCCGAGCGCCGCGAGGACGTCGGCGTCCTCCACCGACGCGACGAGGACGAGGAGCTCGGGGAGAAGGCCGTCCTGCTGCTCACAGGCAGTCATCTCGACCTCCTCCGCCGGAGTCTCGTGTGGCATGTCGCTGACCAGCCAACACGAGACGTGGCCCCAGCTGCAGGGCCTGGTCATGGATTTACCCCGACGACGCAACGGCCCGTGACGCAGTGTGCGAGTTGGTCGCGTCCAATCCGTGATCACACCGTGATCGGGCGGTGAACCACACCGATGTAGTCACGCAGGGGGTCCGAGCAACGGGTCCTCCGCCGGGCCGCACGGCCGCCGTGTACGCTCTCGGACCACGCGCGAGTGTAGTTCAATGGTAGAACATCAGCTTCCCAAGCTGAATACGCGGGTTCGATTCCCGTCACTCGCTCCAGACCGCTTTTCGCAGGTCACAGGCCCGCCGCCCGATCATTCGGGGGTGGGCCTCTCTCGTGGGTGGGCACACCAGAGCACCGTCGGTCCACGTCGCGGCCGTTTCGTGACGTCCGCGCCGCCGCCGCCGGGGGGTGGCCCTGCCATGGTGCGACATCCGTGGTCCGGAAGCGCGGACTCCGGGCGTAACCGATCGCCGAGGAGTCGCAGATGGCCGAGAGGCCGCCGCCGGAGTACGTCGAGTTGCTGGACCTCGTGCGCGGCTACCAGCGCTCGCGCGCCATCACGGTCGCGGCCGAGCTCGGTATCGCGGATCTGCTGCGCGACGATGCCCGGGACGCGGAGGATCTCGCGGCGGCGACCGGGACGCACGCGCCGACCCTCTACCGGCTGCTGCGGGCGCTGGCGGCGATCGGTGTCTTCGCCGAGACGTCCGACGGCTGTTTCGCCCTGACCTCCACCGGCCAGTTCCTGCGCCGCGACCACCCGATGTCGATCGATCCCGCGGCGCGGATGTTCGGCGCCGACCATCAGTGGCAGGCGTGGGGAGAGATCGCGCACAGCGTGCGGACCGGGGAGAACGCGGCGCAGCACACCCTGGGCATGGACATGTGGGAGTACCGACGGCGGCACCCCGAGCAGGGCGAGATCTTCGACGCCGCGATGCGGACCTTCACCCGCGCCGACAGCGCGGGCATGCTCGCCGCCCACGACTTCGGCCGCTACGGGACCGTGGCCGACGTCGGCGGTGGCACCGGCGCTGTCCTCGCCGCGGTCCTCACGGCGAACCCCGCGGTGCACGGCGTCCTCGTCGACCAGGCGCACGTCGTCGCCGGAGCCCCGCCGGTCCTGCGCGAGGCCGGGGTGGAGGACCGGACGACGATCGTGTCCGGGAGCTTCTTCGACGGGGTGCCGGCCGGGGCCGACGCCTACCTGCTCGTGCGCATCCTCCACGACTGGCTCGATGACGACGCCGTCCGGATCCTGCGCAGGGTCCGCGACGCGCTCGAGCCGGACGGCCGCGTGATCATCGTCGACGCCGTGGTGGGGCCGCCGGGCGACGACCCCGCCACGAAGTTCCTCGACCTGATGATGCTCGTGTCGGCGGGTGGTCGTGAACGCACCATGCCCGAGTGGGAGGACCTGCTCGGCGCCGCGGACCTGCGCCTGGTCGGCGCGACGCCGGCGAGCCCGACGCGCCACGTCCTCGAGGTCGCCGACGCGGGTTAGCCCGGGGTCTCCGTTGCCCTGCCCCGCCCATCACGACACCCTGCGCGGGTGCTGGTGCGACGGGAACGACGCGAGGACGTGGACGCGGTCCGGGAGGTCGTCGCGGCGGCCTTCGCCGGGGATGACGGGCAGGAGCCGATCGAGGTCGGCCTGCTCGCGAGGCTGCGGGACGACCCCGGCTGGCTGCCGGCCTACTCGCTCGTCGCGGCGGAGCCGGACGGGCCGGTCGTCGGGCACGTCGTCGCCACCCGAGGCGACGTCGACGGACGGGCCGCCCTCGGACTGGGCCCGGTCGCCGTGCACCCGAAGTGGCAGGGACGCGGCGTGGGCTCGGCGCTGATGCACGCGGTGCTCGGTGCCGCCGAGGGCCGCGACGAGGCGCTCGTCGCCCTGCTCGGCGAGCCGGCCTTCTACGGGCGGTTCGGGTTCCGCCCGGCGAGCGATCTCGGGATCGTCTCGCCCGACCCCGCCTGGGGCTCGTACTTCCAGGCCAGGCTCCTCGCGGGGCCGTCGCCGCGAGGCTTCTTCCGCTATGCGGCGCCGTTCGCCGAGCTCTGACGGACCCTCAGGCCTTCCCGACCGCCAGGGCGGCGATCCGCGGACCGTCAGGCCCCTCGGCGATGAGATAGCTCGCCGAGAAGCTCGCGATCTCGGTGTCGTCGGCGGCGCGGCGCCGGAACCGCGCCTCGTAGCGGGCGCACGTGTCGTTGAGGACCACCGTCACGGAGGCCTCGACCTGCGTGCGATCGAACCCGGCGTGGCGCAGGCCCTCGATCTGCGCGCGGGTGACCCCCACGACCTGCTCCGCGTCGTGGAGCCACCCGGTGCCGCCGGGCGAGCTGAGCAGCATGGGGACGCCGTAGAACCCGAGGATCGCCTCGACGTCGTCCCGTTCGCCCCGAGCGAGAGCGACGAAGCAGTCCAGGTAGGTGGCGAACCAGAGCTCGACGTCCTCGGAGGTCACGCCACCATCCTGCCCATCGCCTGCCCTCCGTCTGCCCTCAGCCGGCGAGGAGCTCGTCGAGGCGCTCGTAGCCCTCGCGCACGCCGTGGTCCATGCCGCTGGAGAGCACGAGGTCGCGGGTCTCCGTCGAGTCGTAGCACGAGAGGGCCTCGATGCGGGTCCGGCCGTCGCCGAGGTCGGTGAAGGTCATCATCTCGAGGCTCACGCCGTCGGGGAAGCCCTCGAAGGTGAAGGTCTGGACGATCCGCTCGTTGGGCCGGACCTCGTGGAACGAGCCGTAGAAGCGGTACTCACCGTTCTCGTCCCGGTGGGTGTACCGGTAGGCCCCGCCGGTCTCGCAGTCGAAGCGGTCGATGTCCATCTCCAGCCCGCGCGGGCCGAGCCAGCGCCGCACGAGCTCGGGCTCGACGTGGGCGCGGAAGACGCTCTCGCGCGGGGCGTCGAACTCACGGGTGATGATGATGGTCGGGGCGTTCGGGTCCGCCGCGATCGTCGTCTCACGGGTCGTGGTGTTCATCAGGAAGCTCCTCGTTCGCTGTCGGGTCGGGGGGTCGGCTGTTCGGTGTCCATCTCGGCGAGGACGTCGTCGAGACGGCGGTAGCGCTCCTCGGCGCGGCGCCGGTAGCGCTCTATCCACTTGGTCATCAGGTCGAAGACCTCCGCCTCGAGGTGGACCGGCCGTCGCTGCGCCTCGCGGCTGCGACTGACGAGGCCCGCCTCCTCCAGCACCTTGAGGTGCTTGGAGACCGCCTGGACGCTGACGTCGTAGGGCTCGGCGAGCTCGTTGACGGTCGCGTCGGCGGCGGTCAGGCGGGCCACCATGTCGCGCCGGGTGGGATCGGCGAGCGCCGAGAACACCCGGGAGAGTTGGTCGTCCACGTCCACTCCTTGTTCAACCTTGCGGTTGAGGAGAACGGTACCCCTCGCGTCCAGCGTGTTCAACCCCTGAGTTGAACGAGAGCAGCGGTCCTCACGGTAGCGAGCACCGGCGACAGGCCCGAGGATGCCGACGTGACCGACCCCCGCATCGACCCCGAGATCGCGACCGCGGTCGTCCGCCTGGAGGCCGACGGCTGGCTGCCCCTGCGCCGCGAGACCGTCGCCGAGGCCCGCCGCGTCTACCGGGACCTGGCGCTCGCCCGCCGCGGGGACGCGGTGACCGAGGTGGGCTCGGTGCACGACGACGTGGTGTCCGACGCCGTGACCGAGACCGACGTCGCCGTGCGGATCTACGAGCCTGCCGGCGAGCGGCAGGAGGTCACGGTGGTCTGGCTGCACGGGGGCGGCTGGGTCCTCGGCGACCTCGAGACCGGCGACGCCTCGGCGCGGCGCGTGTGCGCGCACCTCGGCGTGACCGTCGTGTCCGTCGACTACCGGCTCGCCCCGGAGCACCCGCACCCCGCGCCGTTGACCGACGCCCACGCCGCGCTGCGCTGGGCCGCGGCCCGGCGGCCGTCGGACCGTCTGGTCGTCGCCGGGGACAGCGCGGGCGCAGGCCTGGCCGCCGGCACCGCCCTGCTCGCCCGGGACTGGGGCCCGCAGCTCGACGCGCAGCTCCTGCTCTACCCCGGGCTCGACCCGTCGATGGCGTCCGCGTCGATCGCGGAGAACGCGGACGGGCCGTTCCTCGCCCGCGCGGACGTCGAGTGGTTCTGGGAGCGCTATCTGCCCGACCCCGCGCTGCGCCACGACCCCTCGGTGGCCCTGACCGAGGCCGTCGGCGACCTGCAGGACGTCGCCCCGGCCGTCGTCGCCACCGCCGAGCTCGACCCCCTACGCGACGAGGGACGGGCGCACGCCGACGCCCTCGAGGCCGCAGGCGTGGCCGTCCGCCGGCTGGAGGGCGCCGGGCTCATCCACGGCTACTTCGGGCTCGCCGTGGCGTCGACGGCGGCCCGTGAGGAGGGCGATCGGGCCCTCGACGCGCTCCGGGACCTGCTCGCGCGCTGAGGCCGACACGCGGGACCCGCCCGACGGCGCCACGCTGCGCCGAAGGGTCGTGGAGCACTGGCGCGTCTGCGAGCCGCCCGTCGAGCGGCCGCCGGCCGTCCGATGGACCGCCCGCCGCGCGACGGAGCCCACTCGCGGGGATGGCTGGGTGCGCATGAGCAACCCGGTCCCGCCCGTCGGACCTCTCGTCGCCACGAGTTGGGGACGACGCCCGTTCGCGGCCGTCAGGACGCCGGAGGGCTGCGGCGCGGCCATGCGAAGGCTCGCTATGTTGTGACGGTCCGATCACGGATAGGTCACGGCGACAGCTCCCCCACTGCGCTGCCGGGCCTGTAGTCGATACGAGCGAGGTGACCGTGCCCCGACACGGCCTAGGCGAGCCGGACACCGTTCCGTTCTCCCTGAGCGGTACCCGGACGACGACGCGCGGAACCTCCCGGTTCTCCCCGCGCTCCACCCCCGGCACCATCCTCGTGGCCGCTGTCGCCGCCGGTGCGGTCCTCCCCGCCGTGCAGGCCCTCAGCACGGCCCACGTCGCCGACGCGGAGGCCCCGCAGGCGCCGGACCCCGCGTCGACCACGGCCGCGCTGTCCCTGGCCTCCCAGCACCGCACCGCGGGCCACTCGAGCTCGGTGAGCCCGATCTCCATGCCGGCCACCTCGACCGCCACCGCGAGGCACGCGGCCGCCTCGTCGTCCGACGACGAGCCCAGCGCCGGCGACGCCTCCGACGTCTCCTCGATGCTGAAGTCGATCGAGTACGAGCGCGAGAACGGCCCGCTGGAGTTCGGGCGGCCCTACGCCGCCGGCAACGAGCGCACCCTCGACGGCCAGATCGCCAAGGCGCTCGGGCTCATGGGCCTGCCGCAGCGACTGGCGCCGGGCGTCAAGAAGATCATCATGCGCGAGTCCACCGGCAACGCCGACGCGGTGAACGACTGGGACTCGAACGCGGCGAGCGGCACCCCGTCCAAGGGCCTCATGCAGCTCATCGACACGACGTTCTCCAACGCGGTGCTGCCCGAGCTCGCCGACCGCGGCATCTTCGACCCGGTCGCCAACATCACCGCGGGCGTCCGCACGATGATCGCGAACCACAGCATCGACGACGTCCTCGCCGGCGGTCTGCGGAACTCGTCGGGCAACTACATCGGCTACGGCGGCGCGGCGATCCCCGACGACGGTCTGGGCCTCGCCGACTGACATCCCGTGCCCGGTGCGGGTATGCCGGAGGCATGAGCGAACGAACCTGGCTGATCACCGGCGCCTCGCGCGGTCTCGGCCGCGCCCTCACGGAGACCGTGCTCGAGGCCGGTGACCGCGTGGTGGCCACGGCGCGCGACGCCGGTGCCCTCGACGACCTCACCGCGAAGCACCCCGAGCGGCTCCTGACCCGCGACCTCGACGTCACCGACCGCGACGCGGTCTTCGCGGTGACCAACCAGATCGCCGGCGAGACCGGCCGCATCGACGTCCTCGTCGCCAACGCCGGCTACGGCCTGGCCGGCGGGGTCGAGGAGGTCACCGAGGAGGAGGCCCGACAGCAGGTCGAGGTGAACCTGTTCGGCGCGCTCTGGTCGATGCAGGCCGTGCTGCCGACCATGCGCGCCCAGCACCGGGGTCACCTGCTGCCCATCTCGAGCATCGGCGGCGTCGGAGCCTTCCCCAACACCGGGCTGTACCACGCGACGAAGTGGGGCCTGGAGGGCTTGTCGGAGTCGCTCGCCCAGGAGGTCGAGCCCTTCGGCATCCACGTGACCATCGTCGAGCCGGGCCCGTTCCGCACCGACTGGAACGGCGGCAGCATGGTGCGCGCGAGGCCGATGCACGCCTACGACGAGGTCCTCGGGCCGCGCCGGCAGGCGATGGACGGCTCGTCGGCGTTCACCCAGCCCGGCGACCCCCGCCGCGCGGGCGAGGCGATGATCCGCGTCGTCGACGCCGACGACCCGCCCCGGCGTCTGCTGCTCGGCGAGTTCGCGGCGGACCTCGCCCCGACGCTGTGGCAGCAGCGCATCGACGAGGCCGAGGCCTGGCGCGACGTCGCCGTCGGCGCCGACTTCCCGCCCGACGAGCGCTAGCCGGACACCGCCGCCGCGAGCTTGCGCATCGCCGAGGCGGCGCTGGGGCTGACGGTCGGCCCGAGGACCGCGAGGCTGGAGATCAGCGCCGCGGCCTCGGGCAGGTCGAAGCGGATCGGCGCGGGGGCGGCGACGCGCGGGAGGCTCACGCCGCCGCCGCGCCCGGGGTGCGCGACGATCGGGACGCCGCTGTCGCGCAGGCGCTCGACGTCGCGGGCCACGGTGCGGGGCGAGACACCCAGCTCGCGGGCGAGGTCGGCGAGCTGGAGCCGGGCGCCGCGCACGGCGTGGAGGCGCTCGATGACGGCCTGCTGGCGCTCGACGCGGCGCAGCGCGAGGTGGCCGTCGCGGGACGCCGCGGCGAGGGAGTCCCGGGGCTAGACCTCCGGCCCCTTCTGCAGCACCGGGCGCAGGGTGTCGAGCACGCTCGCGTCGTCGATGGTCGAGGGCACGGCCTCGTCCTTGCCGTCGGCGATCCCGCGCATGGTCTTGCGCAGCACCTTGCCCGAGCGGGTCTTGGGCAGGGCGGGGACGACCGCGACGTTCTTGAACGACGCGACGGCGCCGACCTCGTCGCGCACCATCTTCACCAGCTCGGCGTTGAGCTCGGCCTCGTCGCGCTCGACGCCGGCCTTGAGCACGACGAACCCGCGCGGGACCTGGCCCTTCATCGCGTCGTGCACGCCGATGACGGCGCACTCGGCGACGTCGGGGTGGCCGGAGAGGACCTCCTCCATCGAGCCGGTGGACAGGCGGTGCCCGGCGACGTTGATGACGTCGTCGGTGCGGCCCATGACGTAGAGGTAGCCGTCCTCGTCGAGGTAGCCGCCGTCGCCGGTGAGGTAGTAGCCCTCGTAGCGCGACATGTACGACTCGCGGAACCGCTCGTCGTCGTCCCACAGCGTCTGCAGGCAGCCCGGGGGCAGCGGGAGCTTGATCGTGATTGCCCCCTCCTCGCCGCGGGGCAGCTCCGACCCGTCGACGTCGAGGATCTCGACCTGGTAGCCGGGGACGGGCACCGACGGCGAGCCGGCCTTGAGCTCCATCGGCTCGAGCCCGCGCAGGTTGGCCGCGATCGGCCAGCCCGTCTCGGTCTGCCACCAGTGGTCGACCACCGGCACGCCGAGCTTCTCCGACGCCCACGTCCAGGTCTCGGGGTCGAGCCGCTCGCCGGCGAGGAAGAGCGTCTCGAGGCTCGAGATGTCGTAGTCCTGGAGGAGCACCGCGTCGGGGTCCTCCTTCTTGATGCCGCGGAACGCGGTGGGCGCGGTGAACAGCGCCTTGACCCCGTGCTCCTGGACCACGCGCCAGAACTGGCCGGCGTCGGGGGTGCCGATCGGCTTGCCCTCGTAGAGCACGGTCGTCGCCCCGATGAGCAGCGGCGCGTAGACGATGTAGGAGTGCCCGACGACCCACCCGACGTCGGACGCGGTGAACATGACCTCGCCGGGCCCGACGTTGTAGACGTTGGGCATCGACCACGCCAGCGCGACGGCGTGGCCACCGTTGTCGCGCTGGACGCCCTTGGGCTTGCCGGTGGTGCCCGAGGTGTAAAGGACGTAGAGCGGGTCGGTGGCCGCGACGGAGACGCAGTCGGCGGGCTCGGCGGCCTCCACGGCCCCGGCCCAGTCGAGGTCGCGCTCGGTCATCGCGGCCTCGGCCTGCGGGCGCTGAAAGACGATCACTCGGCCCGGGTCGTGCTCGGCGAGCTCGACGGCCTTGTCGAGCAGGGGCTTGTACTCGATGACCCGCTTGCCCTCGATGCCGCAGGACGCGCTGACGATCGCGGCGGGCCGGGCGTCGTCGATCCGGACGGCCAGCTCGCGGGCGGCGAACCCGCCGAAGACGACGCTGTGGACGGCGCCGATCCGCGCGCAGGCGAGCATCGCGACGGCCGCCTCGGGGATCATCGGCATGTAGATGATCACGCGGTCGCCCTTGTCGACGCCGACCGAGCGCAGCACCCCGGCGAATCGGGCGACCCGGTCGCGCAGCTCGGAGTACGTGTAGCGCTGGCGGTCGTCGGTGACCGGCGAGTCGTGGATCAGCGCGACCTGGTCGCCGCGACCGGCGTCGACGTGGCGGTCGAGCGCGTTGTGGCAGGTGTTGAGCTCCCCGCCCTGGAACCAGCGCGAGAACGGCAGCGCCGACGCGTCCATGATCGTGTCGGGTTCGCGGTACCAGTCGATCAGGCCCGCGGCCTCGCGCCAGAAGCCGTCGGGGTCGGTCATGCTGCGGTCGTAGGCCTGCTGGTACTCGCCACTCATGGTCGCGACCCTAACGACGCGACGAGCCCCGGCGCACCGCCCGAAGCGTCAGGCAGATCGTTCCGTTCTGGATTTTCCCCTAGCCTTCCTACATGGCGCGCGTGTCTCCGGACCTCAGCTTCCTCGTCGACAAGGCGAGCGAGGGCCTCGCCGTCCGGATGACCGCCGCGCTCGCCGACCTCGGACTCACCGTGCGCCAGTACTGCGTGCTCGACAAGGCGTCGGCGGGCGACCGCACGCAGGGCCAGATCGCCGAGGACGCCCTGCTCGACAAGACCACGATGGTCACGACGCTCGACGGCCTCGAGCGCGCGGGCCTCGCCCGCCGCATCCCGTCGCCGACCGATCGGCGCGCCCGCCTCGTGGCCACCACCGACGCCGGCGAGGCCCTCGTCGAGAAGGCCGCCGCCGTGATCCAGGACCTGTACGACGAGGTGCTCGGCGTGCTCGGGCCGGAGCGCGAGGCCGTCGTCGACGGCCTGTTCCGGCTGGTCGGCCCGGGCGGACCCCTGGCCGTCGACGCGGACGCTGCGCGTCCACGCCGGTCGTCCCGAACGTGATGGAACCTTTCGGGATAGTTCTGAAATAGACGTTCTGCTACGGTCGGACCATGCTTCGCGCCGGCCGCTCGCGTACCGCGTCCCCCTGGGTCGCCCTCGCGGCGCTCAGCACCGCCATGCTCATGATCATCTTGGACGGGACGATCGTCAGCGTCGCCCTGCCCGCGCTCCGCGCCGACCTGGGGTTCACCGACGCCGGGCTCTCGTGGACCGTCAACGCGTACCTGATCCCGCTGGGCGGGCTGCTCCTGCTCGCGGGTCGTCTCGGCGACCTCGTCGGGCGCCGCCGGATCCTCGTCGCGGGCCTCGTGCTCTTCGTCCTCGCGTCGCTGGCGTGCGGGCTCGCGGCCGGCCCCGCGATGCTCGTCGCCGCCCGGACGGTCCAGGGCGTGGCCGCGGCGCTCGCGTCGTCGGTGGTGCTGGGGATGGTGGTCGGGCTGTTCGAGGACCCTGGGGACCGCGCACGGGCGATGGGCGCCTACGCCTTCGTCGGCGCGGCCGGGGCGTCGATCGGCCTGCTGCTCGGCGGGGTGCTCACCGAGGCCCTCTCCTGGCGCGCGATCTTCCTGGTGAACGTGCCGATCGGGGCCGTGGCGACCCTGCTCGTGCTGCGGGTGCTGCCCCGCGATCCCGGCCCCGTCCGCGGGGAGCGGCCCGACCTGCTCGGGGCCGTCCTCGTCACGCTCGGCCTCGCCGGGCTGGTGTTCGCGATCGTCGAGCCGGGAGGCGTGCGCTGGGTCGCCGCCGCGCTGGCCGTCGTCCTGCTCGCCGGCTTCGGTGTCCGCCAGGCCCGGGCGGCGGCGCCGCTGGTGCCGCCGCGGGTGCTGCGCTCGCGGGCGGTGTCGCTCGGCAACCTCGCCCAGGTGCTCACCGTCGCCGCGATGATGGGCTTCCAGTTCGCGACGGCCCTGTTCCTGCAGCAGGTGCTGGGCTACTCGCCGGCCGCCACGGGGGTGGCGATGACGCCGGTCGCGGTGATCATCGGGGTCGTCGCCCTGCGGGGTGCGGGCCCGCTCATCTCCCGGTTCACCGCGCGCCGCGTGCTGCTCGCCGGGCTCGGGCTGCTGCTCGCGGGCTTCGCGGTGCTCGTCGGCGCGCCCATGACCGACGTACACAGCACGGACTACCTCACCGACCTCCTGCCCGCGCTCGTGCTCCTCGGGCTCGGGGCCGGGCTGGTCATGCCGTCGGTGACCACGGTGGTGATGGCCGACGCGGACGCCGACACCGCCGGCCTGACCTCGGGGCTGGCGAACACGGGTCAGCAGGTCGGCGGCGCGATCGGCATCGCCGTGCTCGCCGCCGTGGCCGCGGCCGAGGGCTTCCGCGCCGCCTACCTCGTGGCCGGCGCCCTCGTCGTCGCGGCGTCCCTGGTGGTGGCGTTCGGGCTCCGTGAGCGATCTTCCCGGCTATAGCCGGGAACTTCGCTCACATCAGCTCTTCACCTTCGTCGCCACGCGGCGGGCCCCGGCGAGCACGTCGCCGGGGTCGACGCGCGTCAGGGCCCCGTCGGTGAGCACCGGCTCGCCCGCCACCCAGACGTCGCGCACACCCCGGGCGCCGCTGGCCCAGACGAGGTTGGAGACGAGCTGGGCGTCGTCGTCGGGGTCGATGAAGGCCGGGTCGTCGAGGCGGATGTGCACGACGTCGGCCCAGGCGCCGGGCGCGAGGACGCCGAGGTCGTCGCGGCCGAGCGCGCGGCCCCCCTCGCGGGTGGCCATGGCCAGGGCGTCGGCGGCGGTGAGCGCGGTGGCGTCGGCGCCCCGCAGGCGGGCGAACAGCGAGGCGAGGCGCTGCTCCTCCCACATGTCGAGGTCGTCGTTCGAGGCCGGCGAGTCGGTGCCCAGGCCCATCCGGACGCCGGCGGTGCGCAGCTCGGCCACCCGCGCCGTGCCGGCCGCGAGCTTCGCGTTCGAGCCCGGGCAGTGGGCCACGGCGACGTCGTGGCGGGCGAGGATCGCGATGTCGTCGTCGGAGAGCTGGATCGCGTGCGCGGCGAGCACCCGCCCGCCCAGCGAGCCCGTCGCCTCGAGCATCGCGGGAACCGAGCCGAACTCGGCGCGCACGTCGTCGTCCTCGCCCATCGCCTCCGCGACGTGGAGCTGCATCAGCGCGCCCCGCTCCCGCGCGAGCGCCGCCGTCGTCACGATCGCCTCGGTGGGCAGCGTGTACGCGGCGTGCGGGCCGTAGCCGAGCTCGATGCGCTCGCCGGGCCCGAAACGCAGCCCGTCGGCGTCGATCCAGCGCGTGATCGCGTCCCGCATCTGCTGCCAGGTGCCGAGACGCTCCATCCCGGGCGCGGTGATGATCCCGGGCGTCAGCACCACCCGGGAGCCGATCTCGAGCACCGCCTCGACGACGTGCTCGCTCTGGAAGTACATCTCGGCGGACGTGGTGACGCCGCCGCGCAGCATCTCCGCGGTGCCCGCGAGCATCCCGGCGCGCACGTCGGCGCCGTCGAGCTTGGCCTCGGCCGGCCAGACGACCTCGAGCAGCCAGCGCATCAGCGGCAGGTCGCCGCCCATCCCCCGCAGCACGGTCAGCGGCGTGTGGGCGTGGGTGTTGACCAGGCCCGGCATGAGCAGGCCGCTCACCCGCGTGACCGGCGCGTCCGTGGCCGGCGCGGTGTCGGCCGGCCCGACGAAGGTGATCCGCCCGTCGTCGTCGATGTCGACCACAGCGTCGCGCAGCACCGACATCGACGCGTCGCAGGGCAGGACGATCGGAGCAGCGAGACGACGGGAGAGGCGGCACACGGTCTCAGACTGTGCCACGGCCCCCGCCGAGCCCGAACCAGGCGAGGACGGCGAGCACGCGGCGGTGGTCGTCGCTCGAGTCCCGGGCGAGGCCGAGCTTGTCGAAGATCGACGAGATGTGCTTCTCGACCGCCCCCTGGCTCAGGGTCAGGGTGCGCCCGATCGCCCCGTTGGCGCGGCCCTCGGCGACGAGGGCGAGCACCTCGCGCTCGCGCGCCGTGAGCGACGCGCGGGGATCGCGGCGGGCGAAGAGCGCCGAGACGACCTCGGGGTCGAGCACGGTGCCGCCCGCGGTGACGCGGGCCAGGGCGTCGGCGAGGTCGTCCAGGCGCGTGACGCGGTCCTTGAGCAGGTAGCCGACGCCTCCGCCCGCGCCGAGGAGGTCCTGGGCGTAGGACACCTCGACGTACTGCGAGAGCACGAGGATCGCGGTGCCCGGCACGTCGCGACGCACGCGCAGCGCCGCCCGCAGCCCCTCGTCGGTGAAGTCCGGCGGCATCCGGACGTCGACGACCGCGACGTCCGGCCGGTGCTCCGCGACGGCCGCGACGAGCGCCTCTCCGTCGCCGACGGCCGCCACCACCTCGGCGCCGTACTCGCGCAGGAGGCGCACGAGGCCCTCGCGCAGCAGCACCGAGTCCTCGGCGAGCACGACGCGCATCAGCTCTCCCGGACCGGGAGGCTCGCGGTGAGCACCGTGGGGCCGCCGGCCGGGCTGGTGATCGCCAGCGACCCGTCGACGGTCGTGACGCGGTCGGCGAGACCGGCGAGGCCGTGGCCCTTGCCGGAGTGCGCGCCACCCCGGCCGTCGTCCTTTACCGAGACGACGAGCCGGCCGTCGTCGACCGCGGCGGTGACCGTGGCCCGCGAGGCCGCGGCGTGCTTGGCGACGTTGGTGAGCGCCTCGGTGACGACGTAGTACGCCGTCGTCTCCACCGCGGCGGGCAGACGTCCGGGCACAGCCACGTCGAGGGTGACCGGGACGGGGCTGCGCGCGGCGGCCGCACCGAGGGCGGCGTCGAGCCCGCGGTCCGACAGCACCGGCGGGGCGATGCCCCGGGAGAGCGCGCGCAGCTCGGCGAGGGCCTCGCGGCTCTGGGCGATCGCCTCGTCGAGCAGCGGCCGGGCCTTCTCCGGGTCGTCGTCGAGGCGTCGCGAGGTGGCCTCGAGATCCATGGTCATCCGCACCAGCCGCTGCTGCGGGCCGTCGTGCAGGTCCCGCTCGAGGCGGCGCATGGTGCTCGCCTCCACATGGACCGCGGCCCGCCGGCCGTCCGCGAGCTCGTCGGCGCGGGCGCGCAGGGCGGCGGTCTGGTTGGTCAGGAGCCCGCGGGCCAGCGCCGCCCGGGTCGCGACGAGCCCGCGGACCAGCCACGGGAACACGGCGAGCACGACCGCACCGAGCACGGTGTTGACGACGATCTCGGCGACCCGGCTCTCGGTGCCGCTGAGCAGCCAGAACAGGCCCCGGCGATCCTCCGGGCCGTCGGGCAGTGCCCACTCCCAGGCCACGAAGAGCAGGCCGCCGAGCCCGCCGAGGCCCCAGCACAAGGCGATCACGGCGGCCGCGAGACGGACGGGGAACCCGAGCACCGCGTGCAGCAGGTCCCGCCACGCCTGCGGGTCGCCGATCATGGCCAGCGACAGCGCCGGGCGCCCCGCCCCGGGGACCGCGACGCGGTAGTGGTGCGGCGGCAGCGCGCGGCCGGTGACGCGCTCGGTGCTGCGGCGCTCCACGGTGGCGAGTCCCCGCGCGGCCCAGAGGGTGGCGGCGAGGATCGGGATGCCGATCCAGAGGATCAGGGTGGAGACGCCCACGCTGAACCCGGCGACGGCGACGACGAACGCGGCGATGCCCAGCGGGAGCCCGGCGAGCAGGTAGGCGACGCGGCGCCAGAGACCGGTGGCGGTCTTCTCGATCTCGGTGAGCGTGGGTGCGGCGAGCGACATCGTGGTCATGCCTCCGGACCCTGCTCGTCGTCCCCGACCGGCCCCAGCCGGTGATCCTCCCGGTCAGGGTAGGGACAACCCCACCCCGGGCGGGGCGCCTGCCGGCTGTCCCGGCCGCGCGGTGCCGCGGAGTGTGGCCCGCATGTCGATCCTCGCCGTCTCACCTCCTGTCCCCCGTCCCGTGCGCGCCGCGGTCGTCGTCTGGCTGGCCGCCGTCGGCGCCGGGGTCGCCGAGACCCTGGTCCACCTCGCCCTGCCGGACCCTCCCGGCCCGGCCGCGCTGGCCAAGCGCGCCCTGATCTACGCCGGTGTGGTCGTGCTCGTGCTCGCCCTGCCCCGGGGCCGCAACGTCGTGCGGTGGACGCTCGCCGTGCTGCTCGGGGTGGTCGGGACGGCCTCGCTGGTCGTCGAACCGCTGACGTGGCTCGCGACCGGGGCCTCGCCCGTCGAGTACCTCGCCGGCGCCGGCGTGCCGGACCTCGCCGTCGTCGCCCTGCGCGTCGTGCACCTGACGGCGGTCGTCGTCGCCCTCGTGCTCATGTTCCGGCCGCAGGCGAACGCGTTCTTCCGCCGTACGTGAGAACTTTCCGCCCTCATAGGGGCGGAAAGTTCTCACAGAGGGGCGAGGGAAGCCAGAGTCGTGAGCTGGCGACGCATCATGACGAGGTCACCCCAGGCCAGGGCGTACCGCAGGAGCCCGCCGCGACGGGCGCCGTCCACCGTCACCGTGGCGACGAGCCGGGAGCCGCGGGGGTCGGGGGCCACGGCGTAGGTGATCGCGAACTCCGCGAGCGAGCCGGTCCCGCGCCGTCGGAGCCGCAGCGTCAGCTGCTCGCCGGGGTCGAAGGAGTCGATGACGAAGAGCACCAGCAGGCGCTGCCCGACGCGCAGGTCGTCCGCACCCGGGGTCAGCAGTCGCGGGCTTCGTCGGCCGCGGTTGTCGATCAGGTCGTAGCTGTACGGCGCGACGGTGAGCTGGCAGACCCAGAGCCACAGGTCCTCCGGGCTCGCCGGCGACGTGACCCCGCGGGTCCAGCGCGCCCGGGGCGCGGGCACCAGCGCGTCGGCCGGGGTGCGCCGGGCGCGCTCGTCGGGCGTCGTGCCCCAGTGCGCCGGCAGCTCCACCGGGCTACCGCTCGAGAAGAGAACGCAGCGAGCGCAGCGGCGGCAGCCAGGCGCCGGCGTCCGGCAGGGTGTCGAGGCTGACGCGCGGCAGGGGCTCGCGGAAGACGCCGTCGATGTCCTCGAGGTCGAGGAAGTCGACGATCTCCGAGGACACCGCGAACGCGGCGTACTCGCGGAACCCGATGACGGTGACCGTGACGCCCTGCGCCACCAGGTCCTCGAGCGGCTCGCGGAACGCCCGCCCGTCGCCGGACGCCACGACGACGTGCGCGAGCCCGCCCTCGGACCGGCGCAGCTCGATGTGGGCGAGCATGTCGTCGTCGACGTCCGAGTCGTCGACGGACTTGGGCTTGGCGAACACCGCGAACCCGACGTTGCGCAGCGCCTCGACCCAGGGCCGCACGATCTCGGTGGAGCCCGGCACGACGTTGGTGAACACCGTGGCCTCGGCGACGCCCTCGGGGCCGGCCTCGCCGAGCAGCCAGCGCCCGACCGCGTCGAAGCGGGGACGGAACGCCGAGGTCGGGCGCGTGCCGAGCAGCGAGCCGAGGCTCATGTCGATGTTCGGCGCGTCCCAGACGAGCAGCGTGCGCGCGGGCGGCGCCTCCGTCGTGGGCACCGCACCGACGCCCTCGTCGACCCGCACGTCGCCGCCACCGGCGATGTCGGTGGGCGGGCTGGCGAGATCGGCGGGCGACGGCGCGGGTGACACGGGGCCGACTCTAACCGCCCGGCGTCGGGTCCGATGGGTGCTCAGGACTCGCCCCCGACGGCCTCGGTGCGCACCAGGAGGAGATCCCGGCTCGGGCGGCCCTCCTGCTCGGCGCGGGCCTCGAACTTGGTGCGCGGACGCCACGCCGGCCGCGGCGCGAAGCCACCGTGCGGGTTCTCGAGCAGCGGCTCGCCGTCGGTGACCTCGAGCATCCACTCGGCGTAGTCGGCAACGTCGGTGGCGAGGTGCAGCGTCGCGCCGGGCGCCAGGCGCGAAGCCATGAGGGCGACGGTCGCGGGCTGGACCAGGCGACGCTTGTGGTGCCGGCGCTTCGGCCAGGGGTCGGGGTAGTAGACGCGCAGGCCGGCAAGTGAGTCGGGTGCGACGAGGTCCTCGAGCACGACGACGGCGTCGCCGCGCAGCAGGCGCAGGTTGGTGAGGTCCTGCTCCTCGAGCCGCATGAGCAGCTGGGCGAGCCCGGGGGGATAGACCTCGACGGCCACGTGGTCGGCGTCGGGCTCGGCGGCGGCGAGGGCGGCGGTCGTCTCCCCCATCCCGGAGCCGATCTCGAGCCGCAGCGGGGCCCGTCGGCCGAACCAGGCGGGGGCGTCCAGGATGCCGTCGGCCAGCGGCGGCCGCGGGCCGTCGGGGTCCCGGTCGAAGCCGGCGGCGTCCGCCCCGAAGCGCGCCCAGAGCCGGTCCCAGGCCCGCTGCTGGCCGGCGGTCATCCGCCCGCCGCGGTCGGTGAAGCTGACCACCGTGCGCCGCGGGACGTCCGGTCCGGACGTCGGCAGCGTGTCGTGATCGGTCTCCACCTCCTGATCCTCACATCCCGCGCCCCGGGGCGAGAGGTGCGGGACCGGTGGTGCGGTCAGGCCCGGCGCAGCGAGGCCAGCGAGGCGCCGTCGGGGGTGATCCGGATACGGACGGCCGCGTCGGGCAGGCCGAGGACGGCGCCGACGAGCCGGCGGGCCGCGGCGTCGGCCTCCGCGAGGCGGTCGACCACCACCTGCTGCCCGGAAGGGCCGAAGCGCAGCGTCCATCCGCCGGAGGCGAAGGTGGCGGTCACCGCGTGCACCACGTCGGTGAGTCGCGGCAGTGGCCTGGTCAGGGGCTCCGCCACGACGGGCGTGCGGCGCCGGGTCAAGGGGACGAGAGTCACATCCGCACATCGCGCAGATCACAGCTCGGGTTAGCGGATCGGCGCGAGATGACCCGGTCGGGCGATCGATGGAGCCCGGACGGCCTCCGTGGGAGCCGAGGTCAGCGCCCGGCGCCGCCGGACGAGGGACCGCCCTCGATCACCTGCTGACGCTGCGTCTGCCGCGCGCGACGCTGCTGCTCGTACTGGCTGCTCATCTCGGACTCGATGGTCTCGCTGCGGCGCCGGCTCCGGACGCGGGCGAGCAGCAGCAGCGTGAGGCCGTGGAGGACACCGAGCACCAGCATCACGCCGCCGAGCTGCGTGATGACCACCTGCACCGTGCCCTGGACGTCGAAGGGCCGATACGTCGAGATGAGGGCGAGGAAGCCCAGCGCCACGAGGTGGAACAGCACCCCGAGCAGCCGGTTGGTCGAGACCGCCGTCTCCTCGGAGTCGAAGACGTCGCGAAGGAACCCGATCCCCGAGCGCATGAGGATCTGGCCCACCACCAGGGTGATGATCGCGCCGACCACGACGATGAAGAGATACGTGCCGGTGTCGAGCACGGGGTGCCTTCCTCGCAGGTGACGGTTGGTGAGCAGTCTCCCCCGACGGGCGATCACGCGAAACCCTCGGGAGTCCTGCCGAACCGGCCTCGCGGGCACGGTCCGCCGCCTACGCTGCCACGGCTGTGGGCCCCCTGCGCAGCGCCGTGGTCGCGACATGCCGTGCGCTGTCCCCGCGGGTGTCGCTGCCGAGCGCCGACGCGGTGGAGGCTATCGCCGACCGGATGCTCGCCACGCCGTCCCTCGTGGTGGCCGGACCCGTCTCGTCGGGCAAGTCGACGCTGGTCAACGCCCTGGTGGGTCGCCGGGTCGCGCCGACGGGCGCGGGCGAGTGCACCGGCCTGACCGCCCACTACGTCCGCGGGCCCGCCGACCGGCTCGACGTCGTCCTCGTCGACGGCACCCGCCGGCCGCTGCCGCTCGCCGCGGGCGGCCGGGTGCCCGCCGCGGTCGGCGACCGGCTGGGCGTGCGGCCCGAGGACGTCGACCACCTGGTGGTGACGCTCACCAGCGCGGCGCTGGACGACCTGACGGTGATCGACACCCCGGGCACGGGCTCGGCGCGCCGGCCGGGCGGGACGTCGGGGGGCGCGCACGCCGACGCCGCGCTCGTGGTGCTGCCGGCGACGGCGCACGCCGGGGACCTCGACGTGCTGCCCGGGCCCGCGGCCCACGGCCCGGCGGGGGTCGTCGCCGTGCTCGGACGGGCGGACACGGTGGGTCCCGACGACGGCCGCGACCTCGCCGTCGAGCTCGGGCGACGGCTCGGCGACCGCGTGGGGCCGGTGACGCCGGTGATCGGCCTGCTCGCCGAGACCGCGGTCACCGGGGCGCTGCGTGCGGAGGACGTCGGCGCGCTCCGGGCGCTCGCAGCGGCCGACCCGGCGGTGCTCGAGGTCGCCCTGCTCGACGCCGAGCTCTTCACGACCGCCGAGCTGCCCCTGCCGGTCGAGGCCCGGACGCGGCTGCTCGAGCTGCTCGACCTGCGCGGCCTCGCCCTCGGGGTCGCGCTCCTGCGCGCCGACGCCGCGGCCGGGGTCGGGGAGCTCTGCGACGCGCTGCTCGCGGCGTCCGGGCTCGCCACCCTGGTCCGACGGCTCCACGACGAGGTGCGCGCCCGCACCGACCTGCACGCCGCGACGGCCGGGATCCGCGACCTCGCCGCGCTCGGCGAGGCCCTGGGGCGCACCGAGGAGCAGGACGGCGGCGGGCGGGGCGAGGGCACCCGGGTCGCCGACGCGGCCGCGGCGCTGGCGCGCCGGGACGCGTTCACCGAGCGGGCGCTGCTCGCCGCCCGCGCGCGGCTGTGGGCGGGCGCGCTGGGGCTGCCCGCCGAGCTGCTCGAGGAGGTCGACCGGCTCGCCTCGGCCGCGCCCCCGGACGTCCGCGCGGGTCGCCCGGGCGCGGGTCCGGTGGAGGTGGCCGGCCACGCCGCCCGGCGCGCCGCCTGGTGGCGCGCCTACGGGTCCTGGGGCTCGCCGCGGCGCATCGCCGACCTCGCCCATGTCGTGCATCGCACCTACGTCGGGATGTGGCAGGACCTGACCGCCCGCACCGGTCCGCCGTGACCGGGTCCTTACGGGACGTCCCCGCCGAGGTCACGCGTACCCGCGACGCGCTGACGACGCTGCTCGCCCGTCTCGACCCGGACGCCGCCGGCCGTGCCGCGGCTCCGCCCCCGCCGGCGCGGCCGACCGTCGTGCTCGTCGGCGCGCCCGGCCGGGGCCGCCGGGAGCTGCTGGCCGCGCTGCTCGGTCTGGACGAGGTCACCGTCGAGCACGCCACCCACGACGACCTCGGCGTACCGCTGCTCGAGGAGCTGGACCTCGTCGTCCCCGCCCGCGGCCCCGACCCCGGGAGCTGGCCGGTCGACGGGGCCACCGCGACGCTCGTGCTCGCCGACGCCGCCGCCCCGCTCGGCGCCGAGGACCTCGACGCGCTCGCCCGCGCGGCCGGCCGGGTGGACACCGTGGTGTTCGCGCTGACCCGCACCGAGGCCCACCGCGGATGGCGCACGGTGCTCGAGGCCGACCGCGCCCTGGTGGCCGAGCACGTCCCGCGGCTCGCGGGGGCGCCGTGGTTCCCGGTCTCCGCCGAGCTCACGCGCCTCGCCGGCACCGCGACACCGGAGGCGGCCGAGGCGCTGCGCCGGCGCTCCGGCCTGGCCGCCCTGCAACGCGAGCTGCACCGCCTCGTCGCGCGCCGGCGCCGGATGCTCGCCGAGGCCAACGCGCTGCGCCTGCTCGCCGCCGGGCTGGACGGCGTCGCGGCCCGGGCCGACGCGACCCGGAGCGCCCTGCGCGCCCCGGCCGACGGCGCCGGCGACCTCGCCCGCCGTCGCGACGAGCTCCTCGCCGCCCGGGCCGCCCTGCGCCGTGACCACCACACGCGCTGGCGCGCGGACCTCGCCGCCGCACGGGTGGCCGCCGCCGACGACCTCGCCACGCGCGTCCGGGCCCTCGCGACGGCCATGCGCGGGCGCATCGACGACGCCGATCGCGCCGGGCTCGCCGCGATCCCGCGGGACCTCGCCGCCGAGGTGGAGACGCTGGCGGCCGCCGTCGTCGAGGGCCTCGGCACGCGGCTCCGCGGGCTGGTGGCGGCGACCCTCGCCGACCTCGTCCCGGCCGGTGAGCTGCCGGCGCTGCGGGTCGCGGATCTGGGGGTGACCGACGTCGCCGAGCCCGGCCTCGTGCCGCCCCCGCGGACCCGTCCCGCCGAGGACCGTCTGCTCGTGGTCGCCGGGGCGTCGGGCGGGCTCGGGCTCTCCCGCCTGGCGCTGCTGCCGCTGCTCGCCGTCCCGATCGCGCCGGTCGCGCTCGGCGCCGCGCTCGTCCCGGTGTCGGTGGGGCTCGGGCTGGGCGCGGCAGGCTGGGTCGCGAGGGCCCGGCGCCTCGCCGCCGACCGCGCGCACCTGCGCCAGTGGACGGCCGAGGCGCTCGCGGAGGTGCGCGGCGACCTCGACCGGGTGCTCGCCGACGCCCTCATCACCACCGAGCGGGAGGTCACGCTCGCCCTCGACGCGGCGCTCGAGCACCGCGCGCGGGATCTGGACGACGCGCTGGCCGCCGCGGAGCGCGCCGTGCGGCACGCGGGCGCCGACCGGGTCGCCGCCGACCGCGCCGCCGCGCACACCGCGGCGGAGGCCCGCGAGGGGCGCGACCGCGCCGAGACCCTGCTGCGACGGTTGGCCGCGATGCGGGACCGCGTGGATCTCCCCGAACCGCCACCACGGGAGGCGGCGGCGACCTAGCCTCGCGACATGGTCGAGCTGCCCGACGACTCCTCGCTGGACTCCGGGCTCCACCCCGAGGCGCACGTCGATCCGGGTGGCCCTGCCGCGGAGCTGCTCGTGGCGGCGCCCGACGGCCCGCACGCGCTCGGCCCGGCGACGGTCGACAGCGACGCCGACGGGCGCGCCGACACCGCTGTGGTCGCCCGCCCGGACGCAATCGAGCTGGGCACCGACCTGGACGGCGACGGGCGCGTCGACGTGCTCACGCACGTCCTCGCCGACGGCACGGCCACCACCGACACCACGCCCGGGCTGCCTCGCGAGAGCTGGGACGAGGGCCCGCCCGGGCCCGCGCCGACGATCGATCCGATCACCGGACGGTGGGTCCGCGGCGGTTGATCCTCAACCCGGTGGCCGGCGGCCGGTAGGTTCGGCGGCCGTGACCAGCAGCAGGACGCACGCGGTGGATGCGGACTTCCTCGCCCTGCCCCTCACGGCCCTCGCCGACGCCGCGCTCGACGCCGCGCGCCGGGGCGGGGCCCAGCACGCCGACCTGCGCGTGCACCGCCTGCGCACCCAGCACCTCGAGCTGCGCGACGGCCGCGTGGTCGTGGCTTCCGACTCCGAGACCCTCGGGCTGGCCGTGCGCGTGCTGCGCGAGGGCGTGTGGGGCTTCGCCGCCCACGTCGACCTGACGCCCGAGGTCGCGGTGGCCACGGCGCGCCGGGCGCTCGACGTCACCGCGACCCTCGCGTCGCTGGCCACCGAGCGCGTCACGCTCGCCGACGAGCCCGTGCACGCGGGCGCGGTCTGGGTCTCGCCGTACGACGTCGACCCCTGGGCCGTCGACGTCGCCGAGAAGATCGCCCTGCTCACCGACCGGTCGGCGGCCCTGCTCGCCGCGTCCGGCGTCGACCACGTCTCCGCGAGCCTCGTGCAGGTCAAGGAGCAGAGCTTCTACGCCGACACGGCCGGCACCACGACGACGCAGCAGCGCGTGCGCGTCGACCCCGACATCTCGATCACCACGGTCGACCGGGCCGGCGGGGCCTTCGAGTCGCTGCGCACCCTCGCGCCGCCGGCCGGACGCGGCTGGGAGTACCTCACCGGCACCGGCTGGGACTGGGGCGCCGAGCTCACCGAGCTCCCGGAGCTGCTCGCCGAGAAGGTGCGGGCGCCGAGCGTCGAGGCGGGGCCCACCGACCTCGTCATCGACCCCACCAACCTCTGGCTCGTCATCCACGAGTCGATCGGGCACGCCACGGAGTACGACCGCGCCATCGGCTACGAGGCGGCGTACGCCGGCACCAGCTTCGCGACGCCCGACAAGCTCGGCACCCTGCGCTACGGCAGCGACGTCCTGACGGTGACCGGCGATCGCACCGTCCCCCACGGCCTCGCGAGCGTCGGCTACGACGACGACGGGGTGGCCGCGCAGGAGTTCGACCTCGTCCGCGACGGCGTGCTCGTCGGCTACCAGGTCGACCGGTCGTTCGCGCCGCGCCTCGGCCTCGACCGGTCGAACGGCTGCGCCTACGCCGACTCCGCGGAGCACGTGCCCCTGCAACGGATGGCGAACGTGTCGCTGCGGCCCGACCCGGTCACGGACCGGCCGACGTCGGACCTGATCGGCGCGGTGGAGGACGGCCTCTACGTCGTCGGCGACCGCTCCTGGTCGATCGACATGCAGCGCTACAACTTCCAGTTCACCGGGCAGCGCTTCCACCGCATCCGCGGGGGCGAGCTGGTCGGGCAGGTCCGTGACGTCGCCTACCAGGCGACGACCACCGACTTCTGGGGCTCGCTCGAGGCCGTCGGCGGCCCCTCGACGTGGCGGCTGGGCGGCGCGTTCAACTGCGGCAAGGCCCAGCCCGGCCAGGTCGCGCCGGTCAGCCACGGCTGCCCGTCGGCCCTGCTGCGCGCCGTGACCGTCCTCAACACCGGGAGCGGATCGTGAGCACCACCGGCTCGGCCCTCGTGGAGCGCGCCCTCGCGATCGCGGCCGCGCAGGTCCCGGACGCGGGCGCGGTCGCCCTGGTCCGCGAGGTCTCCGAGGCCGTCGTGCGGTGGGCGAACTCCACGATGACCACGAACGGCAACACCGTCGAGCGGCGGCTCTCGGTGGTCGTGCTCGTGCCCCTCGAGGGCGGCACCGGCGCGGGCGTCGTCACCGTGCCGGCCCCGACGGGGCTCGCCGACGGCCCGGAGGGCGACGCGGTGCTCACCGACGCCGTCGCGGGCGCGGTGCAGGCCGCCCGCCGGGCCGGTCCCGCCCGCGACGCGGCACCGCTGCCCGAGCCCGCCGGCGCGGCCGACGCGCACTGGGACGAGAGCGCCGAGGACACCTCGACCGCCGTGTTCGCCCGGCTCGCCGAGGAGCTCGGCGCGTCCTTCCGGCCCGGCGAGGCGTCGTTCGGATTCGCCGACCACCGCGTGACGACGAGCTGGCTGGGCACCTCGGCGGGTGTCCGCCGCCGCTGGGTGGAGCCCGGCGGGTCGGTGGAGCTCAACCTCAAGGACCCGGCGACGGGCACGTCGGTCTGGGGCGGGGAGGGGGCCACCGACATCCGCACGGTCGACGTCAGCGCCCTCGTCGAACGTCTGCGGAACCGGCTGCCGTGGGGTGCCCGGCGGATCGACCTCCCGGCCGGGCGCTACGAGACGCTGCTCCCGCCGTCCGCGGTGTCCGACCTGATGATCTACCTCGCCTGGTCGATGGGCGGGCGGCCCGCCCAGGAGGGCCGCTCGGCCTTCTCGCGGGCGGGCGGCACCCGGGTCGGCGAGCGGCTCGGGGACCTGCCCCTGACGCTCGCGGGCGACCCGGCCGGCGCCGGATTCGCCGACCTCGCCTACACCCCGGTGCTCGCGACGACGTACTCCGGCGACGAGGTCTCGGTGTTCGACAACGGCACCACCACCGGGCGCGTGGAGTGGGTGCGCGACGGGACGGTCGCGACGCTCGCCTACCCCCGCGCGGCGGCCACCGAGTACGGGGCGTCGTTCGCGGCGCCCACCGACAACCTCGTGCTCACCGGCGGCGACGACGCCACGCTCGAGGAGATGGTGGCGACCACCGGACGCGGCCTGCTGCTGACCTGCCTCTGGTACATCCGCGAGGTCGACCCGACGACGCTGCTGCTCACCGGCCTGACCCGCGACGGCGTCTACCTGGTGGAGGGCGGCGAGATCGTCGGCGAGGTGAACAACTTCCGCTTCAACGAGTCGCCGCTCGACCTCCTGCGGCGCGCGACCGAGGCCGGCGCCACCGAGCGCACGCTGCCGCGCGAGTGGAAGGACTGGTTCACCCGCGCCGCCATGCCCCCGCTGCGCGTCCCCGACTTCCACATGACCTCGGTGTCCCAGGGCCGCTGATGGGCTCCGCCCACGTGAGTGATCTGGGTCGTCCCGGCTACCCGAATCACTCACGTGCGCGAAGCGCATCATGGAGAGCGTGATCCGGTCGGTGATGCGCTACACCGCGCCCCAGACGGCGTGGGAGGCCGAGGTCCCCGTCCGCGGGGACGTCGCCGCGCTCGCGACGCTGCTCGCCGAGGGCGGGGCGGTGGTGCTCACCGGCGCCGGGATCTCCACCGACTCGGGCATCCCCGACTACCGCGGCCCGACGAGCGCGCAGCGCCGCCACGCCCCGATGACCTACGACGCGTTCGTCGGCGACCCCGTCGCCCGGCACCGCTACTGGGCCCGCAGCCACGTCGGCTGGCCGCAGATCGCCGGCGCACGGCCCAACGACGGGCACCGTGCCGTCGCGTCCCTGCAACGCGCGGGCCTGCTGCAGGGCGTCATCACCCAGAACGTCGACGGGCTGCACCAGAAGGCGGGCGCGCGCGACGTCGTCGAGCTGCACGGGGCACTGGGTCGCGTCGTCTGCCTGGGCTGCCGAGCAGCGCTAGGACGCGTGCGGGTCCAGGAGGACCTCGCCGCCCTCAACCCGGACTTCGGCACGCGGGCCACGGAGATCAACCCGGACGGCGACGCCGAGCTGCCCGACGCCGAGCTCGACCGCTTCGCGATGACCGGCTGCCCGTCCTGCGGCGACGGGCCGCTCAAGCCGGACGTCGTCTTCTTCGGCGAGACCGTGCCGCGCCCGCGAGTGGACCACTGCTTCGAGCTCGTCGAGCGGGCGCGCTCGCTGGTCGTTCTCGGCTCCTCGCTGACGGTGATGTCCGGGCTGCGCTTCGTGCGTGCCGCGGCCCGTCGTGATCTCCCCGTCGCCGTCGTGACCGCCGGGCCCAGCCGGGCCGACGACGTCGCGTCCATCCGTCTCACCGAGGCGCTCGGAGAGGTCCTGCCTGCGACGTTGGCCACGCTCGGCCTCGGCGAACGAGCCTGAATCGTTCAGCTTGATCGTGGAAGTGAGTCCCCCGACAGCGACTCGGCGGTGTCGCGGAGAAGAAGTCTCGTTAACGTCGAAGACCACCATCGGAGGCTGATCCCGGGCACGTCGCCGTGTCCGGGGGTGCTTCCGTTCCCGAGGCGACCGGGCCGCTTCGCGGTCTCGGCGTTCGGCGATCGAGCGACCGAGGAGACGCATGACTGCCGTTCCGACCATCCAGGGACTCGACAACCCGCCGATCCGACGCCGTGAGGTGCTCGACTGGGTGAACGAGGTCGCGGACCTCACCACGCCCGACAGGGTCGTGTGGTGCGACGGGTCCCAGGACGAGTGGGACCGGCTCACCTCCGAGCTCGTCGAGGCCGGGACCTACGTCCGGCTCGACCCGGCCAAGAAGCCGAACTCGTTCTACGCCGCCTCCGACCCCGACGACGTCGCTCGCGTCGAGGAGCGCACCTTCATCTGCTCGGTCAACGAGGTCGACGCGGGGGTCACCAACAACTGGATGGACCCGGCCGAGATGAAGGCCACGATGACGGAGCTCTACCGCGGCTGCATGCGCGGTCGGACGATGTACGTCATCCCGTTCTGTATGGGCCCCGTGAACGCCGAGCACCCGAAGCTGGGCGTCGAGATCTCCGACAGCGCCTATGTCGTCACCTCGATGCACATCATGACGCGCATGGGCCCCGAGGTTCAGCGGCGCCTCGACGAGGGCGACACCGAGTGGGTCCCGGCGCTGCACTCGGTCGGCGCCCCCCTCGAGCGGGGCCAGCAGGACGTCAAGTGGCCGTGCAACGACACGAAGTACATCAGCCACTTCCCCGACACCCGCGAGATTCTGGAGCTTCGGTTCCGGATACGGCGGCAACGCGCTGCTCGGCAAGAAGTGCTACTCGCTGCGGATCGCGTCGGCGATGGCGCGCGACGAGGGCTGGCTCGCCGAGCACATGCTGATCCTCAAGCTGATCAGCCCGGAGGACAAGGCGTACTACATCGCGGCCGCGTTCCCCTCGGCCTGCGGCAAGACGAACCTCGCGATGCTGCAGCCCACCATCCCGGGCTGGCGCGCGGAGACCGTCGGTGACGACATCGCCTGGATGCGGTTCGGTGCCGACGGCCGGCTCTACGCGGTGAACCCGGAGTTCGGTTTCTTCGGCGTGGCGCCCGGGACGAACTGGAAGACCAACCCGAACGCGATGCGCACCATCGAGCAGGGCAACGCCCTGTTCACCAACGTCGCACTGACCGACGACAACGACGTGTGGTGGGAGGGCCTCGAGGGCGATCCCGAGCACCTCACCGCCTGGACCGGAGACGACTGGACGCCCGGCTCGGCCAAGCCGGCGGCCCACCCGAACTCGCGCTACACCGTGCCGATCTCGCAGTGCCCCGTCGTCGCGCCCGAGTGGGACGACCCGCAGGGCGTGCCGATCTCGGCGATCCTCTTCGGCGGCCGCCGCAAGACGACGATCCCGCTGGTCACCGAGTCGTTCGACTGGCAGCACGGCACCTTCATGGGCGCCACGATGTCGAGCGAGATGACGGCCGCGGCCAAGGGCGGCAAGGGCCAGGTCCGCCGCGACCCGATGGCGATGCTGCCCTTCCTCGGATACAACGTCGGCGACTACTTCCAGCACTGGGTGGACGTGGGCAAGAACGCCGACGCCACCAAGCTCCCGTCGATCTTCTACGTCAACTGGTTCCGCCGGGGCGAGGACAACCGCTTCCTGTGGCCCGGGTTCGGCGAGAACAGCCGCGTGCTGAAGTGGATCATCGAGCGCCTCGAGGGCAAGGCCGCCGCGACCGAGACGCCGATCGGCCACGTCCCGAGCGCCGACCAGATCGACGTCGAGGGTCTCAGCGAGCCGATGGAGGACATCGAGGCGTCGCTGCGCTTCGACGTCGACGAGTGGCGCGAGGAGCTGCCGCTCATCGAGGAGTGGTTCTCCAAGATCGGCGAGAAGCTGCCGACCTCCATGCGCGACGAGCTCGAGTCCCTCAAGCAGCGCCTCGACGCGAGCTGATCGCGCTCTCTCCGTCCGAACGAACGGCGCCTTCGCTGCTCCCGAAGCAGCGAAGGCGCCGTTCGTTCGTCCCGGGGTGCGTGCAGACGGCCGAGCCGCCTCGGCCGCAGCGGCCGACCCGGTCGCACGCGCTTCACCCCGACGTGAGACGGGCTTAGGATCGCGGCGCTCTGCGTGAGCACGCGATGACAGGGAGGTCATGGGATGACGACGAGCGCCCCTCCACCGGGGGAATCCTCGAGCCCGACGGATGAGACGCCGGCGCCCTCCCGTGGCTGGACCGACGTGAAGTTCCGTCCGGTCAACCTGCTCCTGCTCATCCCGCTGATCTCGATCCTGCCGTTCCTGTTCAACCAGGCGGAGCCGACGCTGATCGGGATGCCGTTCTTCTACTGGTTCCAGATGGCCGTGATCCCCATCGGCATCCTGTGCACCGTCGCCGTCCACCGGCTCACCCGCCACGTCGACGAGGAGGGTGACCAGTGACCGGCGCGCAGGTCGTCCAGCTGATCGTCTTCACGCTGCTGTTCATCGGCGTCGCCGTCATGGGCTTCATGGCCAGCCGCTGGCGCCGCGCGGACGACATCGAGCATCTCGACGAATGGGGGCTCGGCGGGCGCAAGTTCGGCTCGTGGGTGACGTGGTTCCTGCTCGGCGGGGACCTCTACACCGCGTACACGTTCGTCGCGATCCCCGCGCTGCTGTTCTCGTCCGGCGCGCTGGGCTTCTACGCCGTGCCCTACACGATCATCGCGTTCCCGCTGGTCATGCTGCCGCTGCTGCGCCTGTGGTCGGTGTCCCGCGTGCACGGCTACGTGACCCCGGCCGACTTCGTCCGCGGCCGCTACGACTCCCCGGTGCTGGCCCTGCTCGTCGCGATCACCGGGATCGTCGCGACGATGCCCTACATCGCCCTGCAGCTCGCCGGGCTCGAGGCCGTGCTGCGCACGATGGGCCTCAACGGGTCGGGGTTCTGGGGCCACGCGCCGCTGTTCGTCGCGTTCGTCGTGCTCGCCGCATACACCTACCAGTCGGGGCTGCGCGCGCCGGCGCTGATCGCGGTGGTCAAGGACCTGCTGATCTACCTGGTCATCCTCGTCGCGATCATCTACCTGCCGCTCAAGCTCGGCGGCTGGGGCACGATCTTCGACGCCGGCGCGGCCAAGCTCTCCCAGCCCTCGCCGAGCACCGGGCAGCCCATGGGCTCGACGCTGCTCACGGCCAACAACCAGCTCCAGTACGCGACGCTGGCGCTCGGCTCGGCGCTGGCGCTGTTCCTCTACCCGCACTCGGTCACAGGGGTGCTCTCCAGCTCCAGCCGCGGCACGATCCGGCGCAACATGGCGGCGCTGCCCGCCTACTCGTTCCTGCTCGCGCTGCTGGCCCTGCTGGGCTACGTCGCGATCGCGGCCGGCAGCAAGCCGATCGTCAACGGCTCCACCGGCCGACCCGACACCAACACCATCGTCCCGGTGCTGTTCGCCGGACAGTTCCCGTCCTGGTTCGCGGGCATCGCCTTCGCCGCGATCGGCATCGGCGCGCTCGTGCCCGCCGCGATCATGTCGATCGCCGCCGCGAACCTGTGGACCCGCAACATCTACAAGGAGTACATCCACCGCGGCGCGACCCCGCGCGAGGAGGCCCGCCAGGCCAAGTTCGCCTCGCTCGTGGTCAAGGTCGGCGCAGTGCTGTTCATCGTCGCGGTGGACCCGCAGTTCTCGGTCGACCTGCAGCTCATCGGCGGCGTGATCATCCTGATGACGCTGCCGGCGGTGGCGATCGCGCTCTACACGCGCTGGTTCCACCGCTGGGCGCTCGTCGCCGGCTGGGCCGCCGGGATGGCGTGGGGGATGTACCTGCTCTACCAGATCCCCAATCCGTCGAACGGCAAGCAGCACTTCGGCGGCTCGGCGCTCGCCCTCGACAAGCTCTCGTTCTTCGGCTGGGCGCCGTGGGACGGCTCACGCGTACAGATCTACGTCGGCTTCGTGGCGCTCATCCTCAACATCGTCGTCTGCGTCGTGGCCACGTTCGTGCTGCGCGCGATCGGCACTCCCGAGGGCCGCGACCACACGACGGGTGCGGACTACCACGCGACGCGCGTCCCCGAGTCCACGGCGCCGGAGGCCGTCACGAGCGTGTGACCGGGCCATACTCCGGCCCATGACCCCCGCCGTCGGCACGCTGGCCGACGTCTCGCCCTCCCTGGCCGCCGCGCTCGGCGTCGAGGGGTTCGACGACCACCTCGGCGTGGGGCCGGCGCGCGGCACGGCGCTGATGCTCATCGACGGGCTGGGTGCGGATCTGCTCGCCGAGCACGCCGACCGGGCGCCGGTCCTGGCCGAGCTCGCGGCGCGCGGGCAGACGCTGCTGGCCGGGTTCCCGTCGACGACGGCCGTCAGCGTCACGAGCCTCGGCACGGGCCTGACGTCGGGCGAGCACGGCATCGTCGGCTACAGCATGGGCGTGCCGCCGCTCGACGACCCGGGCGCGCCGGCGGAGACCGTGCTCAACACCCTGCGCTGGTGCGCCCACGGGGCCACCGACCCCGTCGACCTTCGTCGCGAGCTCCCGCCCGAGGAGGTCCAGGCCGCGCCGACGGTGATGCAGCGCGCCGCGCGGGCCGGGGTCGCTGTCACCACGATCGCGCCGGAGATCCAGCGCCGCTCGGGCCTCACCCGGGCGGCGCTGCGGGGCGGCCGGTTCCACGGGGTGTCGGCCCTGGGCGACCTGGCCGCCGCGGTGCTCGACGCCCTCGCCGCGGGAGCGGCCGGGGAACGCGCGTTCTGCTACGCCTATCACGGCGACCTCGACATGCTCGGGCACACGTTCGGCCCGGGCTCGACGCCGTGGTTGATGCAGCTCACGGTCATCGACCGGCTCGTCGGCGCGATCGCCGAGGAGCTGCCGTCGGACACGCTGCTCGCCGTCGTCGCCGACCACGGCATGGTCGGCACCGACTCCGGCTGGCGGATCGACCTCGACACCAGCCCCGAGCTCCTCACGGGTGTCCGCCGGCTCGCGGGCGAGGCCCGCGTGCGCCACGTGTTCACCGCCGCCGGTGCCGGCGACGACGTCGCCGCGGCCTGGCGCTCCGAGCTCGGCGACGCGGCGTGGGTGCGCACCCGCGACGAGGCCATCGACGAGGGCTGGTTCGGCCTCGAGGTCACCGACACCGCCCGCGGGCGCATCGGCGACGTCGTCGCGGCGGCGCAGGGGAGCTGGACGCTCGTGCGCTCACGCATCGAGCCGATGGAGACCGCGCTGATCGGCCATCACGGCTCGCTCACCGACGCCGAGCAACGTGTCCCGCTGCTGCTCGCCCGGGGCTGAGCTCAGCCCGCCACGAGCGGAATCCGCGCGTGGACACGGCCACCGTCGGCGGTCGCACCCGCGTCCAGCACTCCACCGAGCTGCTCGAGGCGTTCGCGCATCGAGGTCAGGCCCACCCCCGCCGTCCACGGCCTCCCGGCGCGCCCGTCGTCGACGACCAGGACCTCCAGCGCGTCGGTCCCCCGCCGCACCGTGATCCGGGCGCATCCCGCGCCGGCGTGGCGCACGACGTTGAGCACCGCCTCGGTCGCCACGCGGTAGGCGACGACCTCGACCGCGGCCGGCAGCGTCCCCACGGCGTCGGCGTCGATGCTGACGGTCGGGCCGCCGGGGTCCTGGGTGATCCGCTCGGCCTGCTGGCGCAGGGCGGGGACGAGACCGAGCTGGTCGAGGACGGCGGGGCGGAGGTCGTGCACGAGCCGCCGCACCTCGGCGATCGCCCCGGCGACGTCGCCGCGCAGGTCGCCGAGCAGCTCGCGCGTGCGCTCGGGACGGGCGTCGAGCACGTTGCGCGCGGCGTCGGCGGTGTAGGCCACGCCGGCGAGCACCGGACCGAGCCCGTCGTGCAGGTCGCGGCGCAGCCGGCGACGCTCCTCCTCCGCGGCGAGCACCACGAGCCGGCGCGAGCGCTGCACCTCCTCGGCCAGGCGGGCGCTCTGCAGCGCGCGGGCCAACGGCCCCGCGACGAGGAGCAGCACCGCGGCCGTGGCCCGGGGCAGCTCGCGGTGGTGCTCGGGCAGGCCGACGACGAGGTCCCCGACGTGGTCGTCCCCCGCCTGCAGGGCGATGGTGGTGACCGGTCCGTCGGTGCGACCCGCCCTCGCGACGACCTCGTCGTCGTGGCGCAGCGCCACCGACGGCAGGTCGACCGACGCCCGCAACGCGTCGAGCCACTGCTGGGGCCCGCCGCCGCGGCGGAACTCGTCGCCGAGCGTCGAGACGACACCGACCGGATCGGGGCGTCCGCCGAAGAGGACCTGGTCGAGGGTCTCGCGCACCCGCAGCCACGCAGGGTGGAAGCCCGCCGCCACCAGCACGCAGAGGATCGACACGGCCACCCGTGACGGGGCACGGCCGGTGGCCAGCTCGAGCGCGGCCTGGCCCCCGGCGAACACCCCGAGGGCGAGGTCGACCATGACGATCCCGGCCGCGACCCACGCGATCGTCGCCCGGACGTCGAGCGCCCGCGGCGCGACGAGGGCCACCACGAGGCTGACCGGCACCGCCAGGCCGCACAGCAGGACGAGCACCAGCACGACGGCCGCGACGGCCGCGCCGGGCAGCTGTTCGGACGCGAAGACGAGGTGTCCGCCGACCACCACCGCGACCCCTGCGCCCAGCAGCAGCCACAGGATGCGCTCGCGGTCGACGTCCCGGGACCGCTCGCTGCGCGACCACACCGCCGCGGCGACCGCGGTGACGATGATGGTCGCGGCCGGGATCGCCACCGCCTCCACGGGCGCGGCGAGGACCGCGACCCCGCAGACCGCGACCACCACCGCGGCGCAGCGCTCGACGGCGTGCTCGAGGCGACCGGTCGGGAAGACGAGCACGAGCCCGGGCAGCACGAGCCCGAACACCGCCGCGAGCCCGCGCAGCTCGAGCGTGCGCAGCGCCGGGTCGCGGTCCACGGCCGTCTCGAGCACGGCGAGCACGAGCAGCGCCACCCCGACCGCGGCGATCCAGGACGCGCTACGCCGCTCCCCGCCGCCGCGGCGGACCACGGCCGCGGCCACGCCGAACACCACCCCGAGGACCAGCGCGTCGATAGTCCACGAGGTCCCCGCCGGGGACACGGGCGGCCACAGCACGACCGGCACCGTCGCCGCGCCCGCGACGAGCACGCCGGCGAGCTCCCCCGACGTCGGACGGCGGGTCCACCCCCGGGCCGCAACGGTCATCCCGGGCCTCCCAGACCCGCGTCCCGCGCCCGGACGACCGCCTCGCCGCGGGTCTCGACGCCGAGCTTGACGAGGATCGCGGACACGTGGTTCGCGACGGTCTTGGCGGCCAGCCCGAGCTCCGTGGCGATCGCCCCGTTGCGCCGTCCCCCCGCCATCGCCGCGAGCACCGCACGCTCCCGGGGCGTGAGGTCGGGGAACGGTGGCCGCGGTGCGGCGTCCACCGCGAGCCTGGCGAGCACGTGCGCCGCCGCGCCGGGCGCGACGATCATCTCCCCGGCCACCACGGCCTCGACCGCACGGCGGATCTCCTCCTGGTCGGCGCCCTTGAGCAGGAAGCCGCGGGCGCCGGCGCGCAGGGCGGCCACCACGGTCTCGTCGTCCTCGTGCATCGTCAGGACGAGGACGGCGACCCCGAGTCCGGCCGCGGCGATCCGGCGGCTGGCCTCGACGCCGTCGAGGTCGGGCATCTGCACGTCCATCAGCACGACGTCGGGCGCGAGCAGCTGGGCCTCGCGGACGGCCTCCCGCCCCGTGGCGGCCTGTCCCACCACCTCGATGCCCTCGACGGACTCGAGCAGTGCCGCGAGACCTCGCCGGACGACCGGGTGGTCGTCGGCGAGCACCACGCGGATCGGCGAGCGGGTCACGGCCCCGAGGGTGACACCTCGTGGTCATCATGTCCCCGTGCTCGGCCTCCCGGTTCACCCGGGAAGACGCCCGGACCGGCCGGGACACCGTCCGTTGTGACGATGCGTGGGAACGCGCACGCTCGACACCGCGCCGCCCGCCGGAGGCCGCGCCCGTCACGGAGCACCGCCATGAGCACACTCGCCACGCGCGCGAAGGTCGGATTCTGGCTCGCCGTCGTCCTCTCGCTGGTCGACCTCGCCGGCCCCCTCATCCCCACGCCTCCCGACGCCGAGGGCCCGCCACTGGCGGTCGTCGTCTTCTCCGCGGCCATGGGTCTGGTCACCCTCGTCGCCGCGGTCCTCGTCGCGCGGTCCGGCAGCCGGGCGGCGCTGCGGGTCATGGCCGTGGCCCGGATCCTCTCGGGCCTGACCGCGCTACCGGCGTTCTTCGTGTCCGGCGTCCCGGCGGAGTTCGTCGTCTGGGGGTCGGCGACCGTCGTCCTGACCATCGTCGCGGTCGTGCTGCTGATGAGCCGCCCGCGCACCCGGGTCTCGGCCGGGGACGCGGCGCGCACCTAGAGTCGTGACCCGATGAGCGAGGAACCGTCGGCGGACGTCCGGGAGCTGGCCACGCGCGTGTTCGACATGGCGCGCGACGGCGACGCCGCCTCGCTGGCGGCCTATCTCGACGCCGGGGTGCCCGTGGACCTCACGAATGAGAAGGGCGACACGCTCGTCATGCTCGCCGCGTACCACGGGCACGCCGACGCGGTGGCCGTGCTGGCCGCCCGCGGCGCCGACGTCGACCGCCTCAACGACCGCGGTCAGGCGCCCGTCGCCGGCGCGGTGTTCAAGGGCGAGGACGCCGTGGTCCGCGTCCTCGTCGAGGCGGGCGCCGACCCCCTCGCCGGGCACCCCACGGCCGTCGAGACCGCCCGGATGTTCGGTCGCGTGGACCTGCTGGCCCTGCTCACAACGCCTTGAGGATGTCCTCCACGCGCGCCTTCGCGTCACCGAAGATCATCGACGTGTTCGCGCGGAAGAACAGCGGGTTCTGCACGCCCGCGTAGCCGACCGCCATCGAGCGCTTGAACACGACGACGTTCTTGGCCTCCCACACGCGCAGGACGGGCATGCCGGCGATCGGGCTGCCCGGGTCGTCCATCGCGGCGGGGTTGACCGTGTCGTTGGCCCCGATGACGAGCACGACCGACGTCGACGCGAGGTCGTCGTTGATCTCGTCCATCTCGAGGACGACGTCGTAGGGCACCTTGGCCTCGGCGAGCAGGACGTTCATGTGCCCCGGCAGGCGCCCGGCGACGGGGTGGATGCCGAACCGGACCTCGATGCCGCGCTCGACGAGCCGCCGGGTGAGGTCGGCGACCGGGTACTGCGCCTGGGCCACCGCCATCCCGTAGCCCGGGACGATGACCACCGACGACGCCTCGGTGAGCATCTCCGCCACGGCGTCGGCGTCCACCTCGCGGTGCTCGCCCTCCTCGGCGCCCGACGACGACGTGCCCGACTCGACGCCGAACCCGCCCGCGATGACCGAGAGGAACGAGCGGTTCATCGCCTGGCACATCACGTACGAGAGGTACGCACCGGAGGACCCGACGAGCGCGCCGGTGACGATGAGCAGGGTGTTGTCGAGCAGGAAGCCCGACGCGGCCGCGGCCCAGCCCGAGTAGCTGTTGAGCATCGACACGACGACCGGCATGTCGCCGCCGCCGATCGACGCGACGAGGTGCCAGCCCAGCGCCAGGGCGACCGCGGTGATCGCGATCATCAGGCCGAGCGAGGGCGTCACGGTGAAGCCGACGGTCAGGGCGGCGAACGCGACGAGCGCGCCGAGGTTGAGGGCGTTCTTGCCCGGGAGCGTCAGCGGGCGTGACTTCATCCGTCCGGAGAGCTTGCCGTAGGCGACGAGCGAGCCGGTGAACGTCACCGCCCCGATGAAGACGCCGATGCCGACCTCGACGGAGTGGATTCCGAGGAGCTCCGGGGCGACCGTCGTCTGCGCCGCGCCCCCTTGAACTGCCTCTTGGCTGCCCTCCACCTCGAGGTAGCCGTTCCACCCGACCAGCACGGCGGCCAGGCCGACGAAGCTGTGCAGCAGCGCGATGAGCTCGGGCATGCCGGTCATCTCGACGACCCGGGCGCGCCAGAGCCCGATGCCGCCGCCGACCACCATCGCGACGGCGAGCAGCGCGATCGCCCCGGCCGTGAGCGACTGCGCCGCGAGCACCACGGTGGCGACGAGGGCGACGGCCATCCCCGCGATGCCGTAGGCGACGCCGGCGCGCGCGGTCTCGTGCTTGGAGAGGCCGGCGAGGCTCATCACCGTCAGCAGGGCCGCGACGATGTAGGCGGCGGTGGCCGCCGTGTCCGCGCTCATCTACGACGGCCCCCTCGTGAACATCGCGAGCATCCGTCGGGTCACGGCGAAGCCGCCGACGATGTTGATGCTGGCCAGCAGGATCGCCACGAACGCGAGCACCGAGACGACCGTGCCGTGCTGACCGAACTGCAGCAGCGCCCCGACCACCACGACGCCGGAGATCGCGTTCGTCACCGACATCAGCGGGGTGTGCAGGGCGTGGTGGACCTTGCCGATGACGTAGTAGCCGATCACGACGGCCAGCACGAACACGGTGAGGTTGGTGGCGAGCGCCGGCGGCGCGAAGGCCGTCGCGGCGAAGAGCACCGCGAACGCCACGGCGATCAGCATGTACCGCCGGGCCGGCGAGGCCGGTTTCGCGGGCGCCACCACGGGCGTCGACGCCGTCGGCTCGACCGGCGCGCTGTCAACGTTCCCGCCCGCCCCGGCGGACACCGAGATCGGCGGCGGCGGCCAGAGCACCTCGCCGTGGTGGGTGACGGTGACCCCGCGGACGACGACGTCGTCGAGGTCGAGCACCAGCCGCCCATCCTTCTCCGGGACCAGCAGCTTGAGCAGGTTGACCAGGTTCGTGCCGTAGAGCTGGGAGGCCTGCGCGGGCAGCCGGGCCGCGAGGTCGGTGTCGCCGACGATGATCACGCCGTTCGCGGTGACGACGACCTCGTCGGCCACCGAGCCCTCGACGTTGCCGCCCTGGCCCGCGGCCATGTCCACCACGACGCTGCCGGGCTTCATGACCGCGACGTCGGCGGCGGTGAGCAGCCGCGGCGCAGCGCGGCCCGGGATCAGCGCGGTGGTGATGACGACGTCGACGTCCGCGGCCTGCTCGCTGTAGATCTCGGCGGCCCGGGCGTCGTAGGCCTCGGAGGTGGCGCGGGCGTAGCCGTCGGTGCTCGCCTCCTGGGCGACCTCGACGGCGAGGAAGTCGCCGCCCAGCGAGCGGACCTGCTCGGCCACCTCGGGTCGCGGGTCGGTGGCCCGGACGACGGCACCGAGGCTGGACGCCGCCCCGATCGCGGCGAGGCCGGCGACCCCGGCCCCGGCGACGAGCACCGTGGCCGGCGGGACCTTGCCCGCGGCGGTGACCTGCCCGGTGAAGAAGCGGCCGAAGCGGTGCGCGGCCTCCACGACCGCGCGGTAGCCCGCGATGTTGGCCATCGAGCTCAGCACGTCCAGCGACTGCGCCCGCGAGATGCGCGGGACGGCGTCGGTGGCGAGGACCGTGATGCCGCGCCGCGCGAGGTCCGCGAGCAGATCCGGGTTCCGTGCGGGCCCGACCATCGCGACGAGCGTGGTGCCGGGGGCGAGCCGGTCGAGGTGCTCGGCGTCCGGCGTGCGCAGCGCGAGCACCACGTCGGCGGACCAGGGGTCACCGATCTCCGCGCCGGCCGCCGCGTAGGCGTCGTCGGTGAAGCTCGCGCGCTCCCCCGCGCCCGGCTCGACGACGACCGTCGCCCCCAGGTCGATCAGACCCAGGACCGTGGCCGGCGTTGCGGCCACCCGGGTCTCGCGGGCCCCGGGCTCCCGGGGCACACCGATGCGCACCGTCGCGCTCCTCTGCTCTCTCGCCCGCCACGTGCGCCGTCACCAGCGACGACGCCGTGCGGACCGTCCGGACGTTCGTCCGAACGGGCTGTCGATGGCGACCCTAATCTCACGTCCGTGGAACATCTCCGTGGAGGTCCTGTCTCACATCGGGACGATCGTCACCGCACCGTGGAGGGCGCACCCTGAGCGACCCGTCCCCGGCGCCCGGTCCGTCCTGGACAGGTGCCGGGGGACGTCGGCACGCTCGCCCGCGTGCCCGACGAGCTCGAGCAGCGACTCGACGACCTCCGCGCGCAGGCCTCGGACCGCATCCCCATGCGTGAGCTGTTCGCCCTCACGAAGGCCTTCCCCGCCGCCCCGGTCGCGGACATGGAGCACCTGCTCGACGGCCCCACCCACGAGCACAAGGTCGTCGCCGTCAGCCTCATGGACTTCCGCGCCCGCCGGAAGAAGATCGACGACGACGAACGCCGCGCGCTGGACGAGCTCTACCGGCGCCGCCATTGCGCGCCTACCTCGACGCCCACGCGGCGACGATGCCGCGCACGGCCCTGCGCTAAGACGTGGAGCAGTTGCCCGCCGAGGAGAAGGCCCACTACCTGGGACTCCGCGGCCACTGACCGGTCCCGGAATCCGGACGCGAGTCCACGACGTTGTCCCCATCATGCGTGATCCCGTGCTCTCGGTCCTCGACCTCTCCCCGGTTCCCTCCGGCACGCGGACCTCGGCGGCGCTGCACGAGACCATCGAGCTGGGGAGGACCGTCGAGCGCGCCGGCTACCGGCGGATGTGGCTCGCCGAGCACCACGGCATCCCGAGCGTCGCGAGCTCCAGCCCCGAGATCCTGATCCAGGCCGTCGCGAGCGCGACGAGCACGCTGCGCGTCGGGTCCGGCGGGATCATGCTGCCGAACCACAGCCCGCTGAAGGTCGCGGAGACGTTCCGCGCGCTGGAGGGGCTGCACCCCGGCCGCATCGACCTCGGCATCGGCCGCGCCCCGGGCACCGACCCGCGCACCGCGATCGCGCTGCGCCGGAGCCGCGAGGCCCTGACCGCCGACGACTTCCCCGAGCAGTTCGCCGAGCTCCGCGGCTACGTCGACGGCTTCCCCGAGGAGCACCACTTCGCCGGGATCGCCGCCATGCCGGACGACGTGCCGCTGCCGCCGGTGTGGATCCTCGCCTCGAGCTACTACGGCGGGCAGGCCGCGGCCGCCTTCGGCACCGGCTTCGCCTACGCCGGGCACTTCGGCGGCGCGGACCCCGGCCAGGCGACCCGCATCTACCGCGAGCAGTTCCGCCCGAGCGACGCCGCGGGCGCCCAGGATCCGCACGTCATCCTGGCCGCCGCGGTGCTGTGCCACGAGGACCCGGAGCGCGCCCGCGCCATGGGCCGTGCGCACGCCCTGTCGATGGCCCGCCTGCGCACCGGCAACCCGGGTCCGCTGCCGAGCCCGGAGGAGGCGATGGCGCACGACTGGAGCCCCGCCGAGCTGCAGGTCGAGAAGGCCATGGCGTCGAAGATGACGGCCGGCACCCCCGACGAGGTCCGCGACGACCTCGAGCGCCGGGCCCGCGACGCGGACGCCGACGAGGTCATGCTCGTGACGCCGATCCACGACATCGCCGAGCGGCGGCGGTCGTACGAGCTGGTGGCGCAGGCCTTCGGCGTCTCCGGGCCCGCCGTGACGAACGCCCCGCCGTCCCTCGCCCAGGTGTAGTGCTCGTGTAACCGCCCGGAAACAGCTCCCCCGCAGCGTGGGGGCATGCCCTCGCCCACCACCGGGGCGGTGACCCCGGTGCCGACCCACTGCCCGTACTGCTCGCTGCAGTGCGGGATGACGCTGACCCCGCGGGAGCAGGGCGCCGGCCCGGTGCTCGAGGTGGCGGGCGCGAACTTCCCGACCAATCGCGGCGGGCTCTGCGAGAAGGGCCTCTCGTCGGCCGAGCTGATCGACCACCCGGACCGGCTGACGACGCCCCTGGTCCGCGACCACCGCGATGCGCCCTTCCGCGAGGCCACCTGGGACGAGACCTACGACCGCATCGCCACGGCGCTGACCGTCGCCCAGGAACGCCACGGCCGCGACGCCGCCGGGCTCTTCGGCGGGGGCGGGCTGACCAACGAGAAGGCCTACCAGGCCGGCAAGTTCGTGCGGGTCGCGCTGCGCAGCGCGTCGATCGACTACAACGGCCGCTTCTGCATGTCGTCGGCGGCGGCCGCAGCGACCAAGGCGTTCGGGATCGACCGCGGGATGCCGTTCCCGCTGGCCGACATCGCCCGCGCGGACACCGTCGTGCTCGTGGGCTCCAACCCGGCCGACACCATGCCGCCGGCGATGCGCTGGTTCGCCGCCGGCCTCGAGCGCGGCGCGCGCCACCTCGTCGTCGACCCCCGCTACACCGCGACCGCGGCGACGGCCGACGTGCACCTGCAGCCGGTGCCGGGGACCGACCTCGCCCTGGCCAACGGGCTGCTCCACCTCGCGATCAAGCACCGACTCGTCGACGCGGCCTACGTCGCCGAGCGCACCACCGGCTGGCCGGCGGTCCGGCGCGCGATGCGCCAGTACTGGCCCGACCGCGTCGAGCGGATCACCGGGGTCCCGGTGCGGGTCATGGAGCGCGCGGTGCACCTGCTCGCCGAGTCGCGGGCCACCATGATCCTCTCCGCGCGCGGCGCCGAGCAGCACGCGAAGGGCTCGGACACGGCTCTGGCCTGGATCAACCTGGCGCTCGCCCTCGGCCTGCCCGGCCGCCCGTACTCGGGCTGGGCGACGATGACGGGCCAGGGCAACGGCCAGGGCGGGCGCGAGCACGGCCAGAAGGCCGACCAGCTGCCCGGCTACCGGATGCTCGCCGACCCCGCCGCCCGCGCGCACGTCGCCGGCGTCTGGGGCATCGACCCCGACGATCTCCCGCAGCCCGGGGTCTCCGCCTACGAGATGCTCGACCGGCTCGGCACCCCCGGCGGCGTGCGGGCGCTGCTGGTCATGGCGTCGAACGTCGCGGTCTCGGCGCCGCGAGCCGCCCGCGTGCGGGAACGGCTCGGCGCGCTCGACTTCCTGTGCGTCTCGGACCTTTTCCTCAGCGAGACCGCCGAGCTCGCCGACGTCGTCCTGCCCTGCGCCCAGTGGGCCGAGGAGGAGGGCACGATGACCAACCTCGAGGGCCGTGTCCTGCGGCGACGCCGTGCCGTCGAGGCCCCCGACGGCGTGCGCAGCGACCTCGAGGTCCTCGCCGAGATCGCCGACCGGCTGGGCCGCGGGGCCTTCTTCGACCGCGAGCCCCGGGCGGTGTTCGACGAGCTCCGCCGCGCGAGCGCGGGCGGCACGGCCGACTACGCGGGCATCAGCTACGAGCGCATCGACGCCGAGCGGGGCGTGTTCTGGCCCTGCCCCGCCCCGGATCCCGACGGCGAGGCGCACCCCGGCACGCCGCGGCTGTTCCGGGACGGCTTCCCGACCCCGGACGGCCGGGCGCGCTTCCACGTCGTCCATCACCGCGACGCCGCCGAGCCGCCCGACGACGAGTACCCGTACCGCCTGACGACCGGGCGCAGCCGGGCGCACTACCAGTCCGGCACGCAGACCCGCCGGACCAAGGCCCTGCTCGACGCCGAGCCCGAGCCGGTGGTCGACATCCATCCCGACCTGGCCGCGCGGCTCGGCGTCACCGACGGGAGCGATTTATCGCTGCGCACCCGGCGCGGGACGGCGCGGATGCGCGCGCGGCTCTCGCCGGGGATCCGGCCCGACACCGTCTTCGCCCCGTTCCACTGGTCGGGCGGGGCGACGATCAACGACCTCACCAACCCCGCCCTCGACCCGGTGTCCCGGATGCCCGAGTTCAAGACCTGCGCCGTGGCACTCGAGGCCGCGGAGTCCACCACCGGAGAGGACGCCGACACGTGATGACCACCCCCCGATTCCTGCAGGGCGCGTTCGAGTTCGAGGGGCACGGGCTGGCCAAGCCCGCGCTGCTGGACCCGAGCCTGAGCTACACCGTGCCCGAGGGGGTCACCGGCCAGGTGCTCTACGTCCGCGCCGGCAACTCCTCCGACGAGCTCGTGTCGGTCCTGCTCGCCTTCGACGGGACGCCGTCGCGATGGCTCCCGGTCGGCGCGAAGAGCGACATGCACGTCTCGCTGCGCGTCGTCGACGACCTCCTCGCCGGCAGCACCGTCGAGATCCACTACTCGGCGCCCGAGGGCGCCACCGGCACCCTCGTCGTCGACTGCGGACTGGTGGAGGTCTGAGGATGACCCAAACCGCGCAGCGGCCGGAGACCGAGCAGGAGAGCCCCTCGAAGACGCGGCTCGTGGTGGTCGGCAACGGCATGTCCGGGGCCCGGGCCCTCGAGGAGATCCTCGCCCGCGGCGGCGGGGACACCTTCGCCATCGAGGTCTTCGGCGACGAGCCGTACGGCAACTACAACCGGATCCTGCTGTCCGAGGTGCTGGCCAACGCCGCGGGTGAGGCCGTCGACAACGAGGACGCCGACGGGGAGGACGAGCTCTACCTCAACCCCCTGGACTGGTACGACGAGAACGGCATCACCCTGCACGCCGGCGTGCGGATCGTGCGCATCGATCGGCACGCCAAGGTCGTCTTCGGCGACGACGGGTCGGTGACGCCGTACGACACGCTCGTCCTCGCCACCGGCAGCCGCTCGTTCTTCCCGCCCATGGAGGGCATGTGGGCGTCGAAGACCGAGCTGACGCGCGGGGTGTTCGGGTTCCGGTCGCTGGACGACGCGACGGGGATGCTCGCCCACATCACGGAGCACCGGACCGCGGTGGTCATCGGCGGCGGGCTGCTGGGGCTCGAGGCGGCGGCGGGGCTCCAGGCGCACGGGGTCGCGGTGCACGTCGTGCACCCCACCGAGGTGCTGATGAACCAGCAGCTCGAGGCCGGGGCGTCGAAGGTGCTGCGCTCGAAGCTCGAGGACATGGGCATGCACCTGCACCTCGGGGTGAAGACGAACGAGATCCTGACCGAGCACGGCCGTGTCTCCGGGGTCCGCTTCACCGACGGCTCGGACCTCGCGTGCGACATGGTCGTCGTCACCGCCGGCATCCGCCCCAACATCGGGCTCGCGATGGTGTCGGGGCTCGAGACGCAGCGCGCGATCGTCGTGGACGACAAGCTGCGGTCGGTCGACGACGACTCGATCTTCGTGGTCGGCGAGTGCGCGCAGCACCGCGGCGAGGTCTACGGCGTCGTCGGGCCGTTGTGGGAGCAGGCCGCGGTGCTCGCCGACGTCGTCACCGGGGCGGACCCCGACGCCGAGTACCACGGCTCGCGGCTGGCGACGAAGCTCAAGGTCGCCGGCGTGGACGTCGCGCAGATGGGCGTGAAGGTCCCCGAGAGGTCGTCGGACGAGTTCGTCCAGTTCTCCGAGACCGGGCGCGGCGTCTACCAGACCGTCGTCATTCGCGACGGCACGCTGATCGGCGCGACGCTCGTCGGCGACGTCAGCAAGGTCGCGGCGCTGACCCAGGCCTTCGACAGCCGCTCGGCATTGCCCGAGGAGCGCATCAAGCTGCTCTTCGACCTCGGCAGCGCCGCCGACGCCACGAGCGCCGCCGACCTCCCGGCCGACACCCAGATCTGCCACTGCAACGGCGTCTCCAAGGGCGACCTCGTCGCCTGCGTCCACGACGGCGCCGAGTCGGTGTCGGCGTGCATGGCCGCGACGCGGGCGGGCAAGGGCTGCGGCTCCTGCAAGGGGCTCGTCACCGACGTCGTCGAGGCGGCGCTCGGCGGCGCGGGCGCGGAGGACCCGGCCGACAGCTACTACGTCCCAGGCATCCCCCTGGACAAGCCGACGCTCATGGCCGAGATCCGGTCCCGGGGCCTGACGTCCGTCTCGAGCGTGTTCGCCGAGCTCGCCCCGGACGGCAAGGACCACGTCGGCTCGAAGATGGGGCTCACCGCGCTCCTGCGGATGATGTGGCCCGACGACCACGTCGACGAGCGCGACGGCCGGTTCATCAACGACCGGGTGCACGCCAACATCCAGCGCGACGGCACGTTCTCGGTCGTGCCGCGCATGTCCGGCGGCGTCACGAGCCCCGACCAGCTGCGGCGCATCGCCGACGTCGCCGACAAGCACGAGATCCCGATGGTGAAGCTGACCGGCGGCCAGCGCATCGACCTGCTCGGCGTCCCGAAGGAGAAGCTGCAGGAGGTCTGGGCCGACCTCGACATGCCCTCGGGCTGGGCGTACGGCAAGAGCTTCCGGACGGTGAAGACCTGCGTCGGCACCGACTTCTGCCGGTTCGGGCTGGGCGACTCCACGCGGCTCGGGATCGACATGGAGGAGCGCTACAAGGGCGTCGAGGGGCCGGCGAAGATGAAGCTCGCCGTCTCCGGGTGTCCCCGCAACTGCGCGGAGTCGATGGTGAAGGACGTCGGTCTGGTGGCCGTCGAAGGTGGTCAGTGGCAGATCTACGTCGGCGGCGCGGCCGGTGCGACCATCCGCAAGGGCGACATCCTCGCCACCGTCGACTCCCACGACGAGGCGCTGCGGATCACCGACCGGTTCCTGCAGTACTACCGGGAGAACGCCAACTGGCTCGAGCGCACCTACGACTTCGTGCCGCGCATGGGCCTCGACCACCTGATCGGTGTGGTCGTCGACGACGTCGAGGGCATCGCGGACGAGCTCGACGCGCGCATGCAGGAGACCGTCGACCGCTACGCCGACCCGTGGGCGACCGACCGGACCGAGGCCACGCCGGGCCAGTTCCACGACGCGCTGCCGCTGGTCCCGCTGCCGCAGGTGCCCATCAGGACGAGCTCGGTCCGGGACGGGGTGTCGTCGTGAGCAGCACCGGGGAGGCCGTCGAGGCGCGTCTCGGCCCCGTCGACCGGATCCCCCTGGGCGAGGGGCGGGCGTTCCTCGTCGGCGACGAGCCCGTGGCCGTGTTCCGGCCGCGCTCGGGCGGGCTCCACGCGTTGCGGGCGATCTGCCCCCACCGCGGCGGGCCGCTCGCGGACGGTCTCATCGGCAGCGACGCCGGCGAGGGGAAGGTCGTGATGTGCCCGCTGCACAACCACCAGTTCTCCCTGGTCGACGGCTCCTGCGCGACGGGTGCCGACGACGTCGCGGCCTACACCGCGACCGAGGAGGACGGCGAGCTGGTGGTCCGCGTGGGCTGACGCCCTCGGGTGGGCCGAGAATGGGCGCCATGCCGACCGTCGACCGCTTCTCCGACGAGATCGTCCTGCACACCGCGGCCTTCGCGGACGCCGTGCACACCGCAGGCCAGGAGGCGCGGGTCCCGTCGTGCCCGGACTGGTCGGTGCGCGACCTCGCCGAGCACCTCGGCGCCGTGCACCGCTGGTGCGCCGGCACCGTGTCCCGGCCCGGCGAGAAGCTCGTGCGTCGTGGACCGACCGACCCGCCGATGCCGACCGCCGACGACGAGGTCTCGACCTGGCTCCTCGAGGGCACCGCGACGGTGGCCCAGGCGATCCGCGCCGCCGGCGAGGACACGATGGTCGGCGGCTTCGGGACGATGGTGCCGGTGTCGTTCTGGGCGCGGCGCCAGTGCCACGAGACGCTGGTGCACCGCGTCGACGCCGAGCTCGCGGCGGGCGTCCCGGTGCTGGCCGGCGTCGACCCGGTGATCGCCGTGGACGCCGTCGACGAGCACCTGGCGATGATCGCGATGGGCGCCAAGCGCCGGCCCGAGCTGCGCGCGGACGGCGCGACGCTGCACCTGCACGCGACGGACGAGGGGCTCGACGGCGCCGGCGAGTGGGTGGTGACGCTCGGCGCCGAGGGCCCGGTGATCGAGCATGCGCACCGCAAGAGCGACGCGGCGGTGCGCGGACCGGCGAGCGCCCTGCTCACCGTGCTCACCAGCCGCGAACGCCCCGAGGACGCCGGTGTCGACGTCCTCGGGGCCTCGGAGCTGCTCACGCTGTGGCGCGAGCAGGGAGCCGTGTAGTTGGAGCGACGGGGCGCTACAGCGACCCGGTGAAGACCGCGTGCTCGTGGTCGAACGAGGGCACCACGTCGACCTGGGCCTCGCCCGCGTCGGTCGTCGTGGAGAACGCGACGTCGTAGGTGAGGCTGCGGCCGGGCTGCAGCTGGTTCTGCGGGGGCAGGCCCATCTCGCTGTCGAAGACCTGCGAGGCCGGGGCGCCGGCTGTCGACATCGCGACCGAGAGCAGGGTGGGGTCGAAGGCCTGGCCGGTGTTGTTGGTGACGCGCACGGTCACCTGGAACGCGTGCGGGTTGGTGTTCCCGGCCGCGTAGCTCGAGGGGTCGTAGGCGGTCGGCGGGTCGACGGTGACGGCCAGGCCGTCGGCGTAGGTGAAGGTCTGGCCGAAGCCCACCGCGGTCGTGGCGGTGCCGGAGGTGTCGGGCGTGCCGGAGGCGGCCGGGGTGGTGGCGCCGATCGCGGACAGGTCCTCGCCCAGCTGGGTCATGGCGTTGGCGACGATGACCATGCCGGTGATCCCGAGGGCGACGGCCAGCACGCAGGCGACGACGCCGCTGACGGCGGTCTTGGTGTTGGTGGCGACGCGGCGGCGGGCGCGCTGCACGCCGACGAGGCCGAGCACCAGGCCGACGATGCCCAGCAGGATCGCGCCGATGCCGAACAGCGGGATCAGGCCGACCACCAGGCCGCACAGGCCCAGCACCAGCCCCGCGATACCGAGGCCGTTGCGCGGCGGCACGGGCGGCTGGGCCATCCCCAGCATCCCCGGCGTGCCCGGCGCCATCCGGGGCGCTGGCACCGACGCCGCGCGGGCGGCGTCGAGCGCGGCCCGCGGGATCGGCACGGTCGGCGGCTCGACCGGCGCCGAGGTCTCGGCGGGAGCGCGGTGACGCGGCGGCTGGACGGTGGTCATGGTGTGCGTATCCCCCGACGAGATGCGTGATGTCCGCCGAGTGGCGGACCTGCCGCTGATGTCGTCGGGGGCGACGATCCGTTAGCACCGTCACCGGAACGAGTGAACGCTCCTCAGAGCGTCAGCACGAGCTTCCCGAACGTCGAGCCCTTCTCGAGCTCGCGGTGCGCGGCGGCGGCGTCCTCGAGCGGGAAGGTGCCGGCGATGCGGACCGTCAGGACGTCCTCGTCGATGAGCCGGGCGATCCCGGTGAGGGCGACGCCGTCGGGCTCGACGAGGAAGCCGGTGACCCGCTTGCCCTCGGCGTGCGCCCGCTCGGTGAGGCCCTCGGGCACCCCGGAGGGCACGCAGACCAGCAGGCCGCCGGGGCGCATCACGGCGAGCGAGGCGGGCCCGTTGGTCTCGGTCAGGTCGACGGCGACGTCGATGTCACCGGTGGCCTCGGTGACGTCCTCGGTGCGGTGGTCGATCGCCTCGTCGAGCCCGAGGGCGATGAGGTCGGCGTGCTTGCCGGCCGAGGCGGTGCCGATGACGTAGGCGCCGCGGGCCTTCGCGATCTGCACCGCGAGGTGGCCGACGCCCCCGCCGGCGGCGTGGATCAGCACCCGCTGGTCGCGCTGGACGTCGGCGGTGTCGACGAGGACCTGCCAGGCGGTGAGGGCGGCGAGCGGGGTGGCCGCGGCGGTCACGTCGTCGACGTCGTCGGGGATGCGCGCGAACTGGCGGGACGGGGCGGTGACGTACTCGGCGTAGCCGGCGGCCTGCCGCGGGAACCAGGGCATCCCGTACACGCGGTCGCCCACCGCGAAGCGGGTGACGCCCATGCCGACGGCGTCGACGACCCCGGCCACGTCCCAGCCGACCGTGAACGGCGGCGCGGTCATGTCTCCGCCGGCTGAGCCGAGCCCGGCCCCGCCCGCGCGCACCTTGGTGTCGACGGGGTTCACGCCCGCGGCCATCACGCGGACCCGGATCTCGGTGGGGATGGGCTCGGGGACGGGGGCCTCGGTGAGGTGCAGGACCTCGGGCCCGCCGGCGGTGTCCTGGGTGATCGCGCGCATCGTCGTGGGCATGTCCCCCGCGTGCCCCGGGACCGCCGCGGGCACACCCTGTCTGCGCAGCTCCGCTCCGCTGCGTGCGTGGCGAGCAGGCCGGGAACGCGCCGGACCCCGTCGGTAAACTGGTGCCATGGTGCAGTCCGAGCCCGGCACACGCGTGCCCGAGAAGCCGACCCTCGACGGCCTCGAGGACCGGTGGGCGCGCGTATGGGAGGACGAGGGCACCTACGCGTTCGACCGCACGGCCACGCGCGAGCAGGTGTACTCGGTCGACACCCCGCCGCCGACGGTGTCGGGCTCGCTGCACGTCGGGCACGTGTTCAGCTACACCCACACCGACATCGTCGCCCGCTTCCAGCGCATGCGCGGCAAGCACGTCTTCTACCCGATGGGCTGGGACGACAACGGCCTGCCCACCGAGCGGCGCGTCCAGAACTTCTACGGCGTGCGGTGCGAGCCGAGCCTGCCGTACGACCCGGACTTCACCGCGCCGGAGAAGCCCGGGAAGCAGCAGGTCCCGATCTCGCGCAAGAACTTCGTCGAGCTCTGCGAGACGCTCACCGCCGAGGACGAGAAGGCGTTCGAGGAGCTGTGGCGCCGCAACGGCCTGTCGGTCGACTGGTCGCACGGCTACCAGACCATCGACGCCCGGGCCCGCGCGATCAGCCAGCGCGCGTTCCTGCGCAACGTCGAGCGCGGCCAGGCCTACGTCTCGATGGCGCCGACGCTGTGGGACGTCACGTTCCGCACCGCCGTGGCGCAGGCCGAGCTCGAGGACCGCGAGCACACGGGCGCGTGGCATCGCGTCGCCTATCACGAGCCCGACGGAGACGTCTTCATCGAGACCACCCGCCCGGAGCTCATCCCGGCGTGCGTCGCGCTGATCGCGCACCCCGACGACGAGCGCTACCAGCCGCTGTTCGGCACGACGGTGCGTTCGCCGCTGTTCGACGTCGAGGTCCCGGTGCTCGCGCACCCGGCCGCCGAGATGGACCGCGGCGCCGGCATCGCCATGTGCTGCACGTTCGGCGACCTCACCGACGTCCAGTGGTGGCGCGAGCTCGACCTGCCCAACCGCACGGTGATCAACCGCGATGGCCGGCTCCTGCGCGAGACGCCCGACTGGATCACGTCGCCCGAGGGCCGGCAGCGCTACGAGGAGCTCGCGGGCGCGACGGTGCACACCGCCAAGGAGCGGATCGTCGCGATGCTCACCGAGACCGGCGAGCTCGTCGGCGACGTCCGTCCCGTCACGCGCCCGGTGAAGTTCTTCGAGAAGGGCGACAAGCCGCTCGAGATCGTCTCCAGCCGCCAGTGGTACATCCGCAACGGCGGCCGGGACGCGGCCGTGCGCGACGAGATGATCGCCCGCGGCCAGGAGCTGCAGTGGCACCCGGGCTACATGCGCCACCGCTACGAGGACTGGGTGCGCGGGCTCAACGGCGACTGGCTGATCAGCCGCCAGCGCTTCTTCGGGGTGCCGGTGCCGGTCTGGTACCGGCTCGACGCCGACGGCGAGGTCCTGCCCGACGAGGTGCTGACGCCGTCGGACGACGCCCTGCCCGTCGACCCCTCGACCGACCTCCCTCCCGGCTTCACCGCCGAGCGGCGCGACGTCCCGGGCGGGTTCACCGGCGACCGCGACATCCTCGACACGTGGGCGACGTCGTCGCTGACCCCGCAGATCGCCGGGCTCTGGAGCATCGACGACGACCTGTTCTCGCGGGTCTTCCCGATGGACCTGCGCCCCCAGGGCCACGACATCATCCGCACCTGGCTGTTCTCGACGGTGCTGCGCAGCCACCTCGAGCACGACAGCCTGCCCTGGGCGCACACCGCGCTGTCCGGCTGGATCCTCGACCCGGACCGCAAGAAGATGTCGAAGTCCAAGGGCAACGTCGTCACGCCGATGGACCTGCTCGTCGAGTTCGGCTCCGACGCCGTGCGCTACTGGGCCGCCAGCGGGCGCCCCGGCGTCGACACGGCCTTCGACCGCGGACAGATGAAGGTCGGCCGCCGCCTGGCGATGAAGCTGCTCAACGCGTCGAAGTTCATCCTCGGCGTCGGGGTGCCGGCCGGGGAGCCGGACCTCACCGCGGTGACGATGCCCCTGGACCGCGCGCTGCTCGCCCGTCTCACCGAGGTGGTCGAGAAGGCGACGACGGCCCTCGACGGCTACGACTACGCCGTCGCGCTCGAGGCCACCGAGCAGTTCTTCTGGTTCTTCTGCGACGACTACCTCGAGCTGGTCAAGTCCCGTGCCTACGGGGAGTTCGACGAGGCCGGACGGGACTCCGCGCTCGCGACGCTCGCGGCCGCGCTGCGGGTGCTCCAGCGCCTGTTCGCGCCGGTGCTGCCGTTCGTGGCCGAGGAGGTCTGGTCGTGGTGGCAGGAGGGCTCGGTGCATCGTGCCCCCTGGCCGGACATCCACGAGCTGGCCACCTCCGCGGAGGCCGACCCGCAGGTCCTCGAGGTCGCGTCCGACGTCATCGGGAGCATCCGCCGGGCGAAGTCCGAGCAGAAGCTGTCCATCCGCACCGAGGTCGAGAGCCTCTCGGTGCAGGCCGCGCCGGCGGCGCTCGAGGCGCTGCGCGCGACGCTCGCCGACGTGCGGGCCGCCGGGCGCGTGCGCGACGTCGAGCTCGTGGTGTCCGCGGACGGCGAGCTCGTCACCACCGTCGGCGCCCCCACGGGCTGACCCCGCTCGTGGACGACCTCCTCGACTGGGTCGACGATCCGGACGCGGGCTGGAGCGTCGGCACGTTCGGCGCGCTCGCCGAGTTCCTGCGCGACGCCGACGAGCCCGCCGACGTGGTGCACGCGCCGCCTCGGGCCTCGGTGGTCACGCCGCGCGGGGGCGTCGCCGTCACCCTGCACGACGTCCTGCCCGTCGCCTGGGAGCGGCGGGCCGGCGACAGTTGGAGCCAGGCCGTCGCGCTGTGCCTGCTGCTGCCCGCGGGCGGACGGTCGGTGATCACCGAGCTCGGGGCCGACGACGACGCGCTGCGCGACGGGGACCGCGAGGCGGTCCTCGTCGACCTCGGCGTCGGCGCGCCGCACCTCGAGGCGTGCGTGCGCACCAGCGACGCGTCGCTGCTGGCCGAGCTGCGGGCGGTCGAGGGGCGACCCCTCGCGGAGGTCGGACATCTGGCCGCGGCGCTGGTCGAGGCCGGTCCGCACCGGGTCTTCCGGACCGGCGTCGCGCGGCTCGAGGTGTTCACCCCGATCCCGCCGCCGACGGGCGTCAGCCCGGACGGTCCGCACACCCACCTGCTGCCGCGCCTGCTCGCCCGCGGCCGGACGCACGCGGCGACGGACCCGATCCCCGCCGGTCACGCGCCGGGCGCGACCATCCATCTCCCGCATCCGACGCGGGCGGTCGACGGGCGACGCGTCCCGGCGCGCGCCGATCGGCACCGCCGGGGCCAGGAGATGCTGGCTCGGTTCGGCGACCCGGCGGTGGTGGCGGCGAAGGCGGCGATCGACGATGCGCTGGCGACATCGACGGAACCGCCCGCGTGGGCGCTGGAGCGGGAGTACCGGGCGGCGGTGGAGCTGGCGCTACGGCAGTGCGAGGAGCTGTCGCCCGACCATCCCCACGTCGAGGCGTGGCGACGACATGTCCCGCGGGAGCAGGCGGACGGCCACGATCAGCCGCTCACCCACGATCCCGCCCAGTAGTGACCAGGCGGGCACTGAGCGGGGCGGGTCAGTCCTGGAGCTCGGACTGCGGCGTGATCGCGAAGCGGAACTCGTCGCCGTCGCCGCGCTCGGCGTCCGGGACGCGCTCGACGTCGAGCACCTTGTCGTCGAGGGCCGACGCGGCCTGGGGCTCGAGGAAGATGACGGCGCCGCCACCTTCGAGCACGGTGTCGTCCGCCGCGGGGGTGGGTGCCACGGAGAGCTCGAGGCCCTCCTCCGCCATGTTGGGCGTGGCCGCGATGCGCAGACCCGACCCTTCAGGCATCTCATTGGTCTCGAGGATGGTCGAGATCGCCTCGGCCGCCGTCTCCGTCAGTGCCAGCATGCCTCGTTACCATACGGATCACGGATTGGTCACGCACGTGGATGCGCGTGCCGTCACGCGACCGAATCCCCAGCTCAGGCCAGAACGACTGCCCGAACACGGAGGGGAACGACCGAATGGCCCTCCCGGTGAGCCCTGACCCCACCGATCGGCGCGCGGCCGTACTCCGAATGCTCCACGCGTCACCGGACGGCCTCTCCGACGCCGCCCTCGCCCAGACGCTCGGCGACGGCATCCGCCCCCAGACGGTCAACCAACTCTGCCGCCGCCTGGTCGCCGAGGGCGCGCTCGAACGCGTCGGCACCCGCCCGATCCTCAACCGCCTCCCCACCCCTCCCGCCCGCCGCCGGGGTCGGAAGACGACGGCCGCGTCCAGCGCCCCGGACTCGACTCCCGAGGCGCCGCCCACAGACCTGCGTGCGCGCGGGACCGGCAGCCGTCGGATGGGGAAGACCACGCCGCCGAGTGGCCGCCCGGCCGCGGACGTCTCGACCCCCACGCCGGACGCTTCGAAAACCGAAGCATCCTCAGCGACGGACCCGGCCCCGGCCGCGATCCGACGCGCCCAGAACGGAAAGCGCGCAAAGAGCGGTCACGCGGCCTCCGACGACACCACACCCGTGCCGGACGCTTCGGAAATCGAAGCGTCTCCCGCGACTGAGCCGGCCACGGCCACGGCCACGACGCGACGGGCCGGGAACGGAACGCGCGCGAAGAGCGGCCGCACGAGTGTCACCACCTCCACGCCGGACACTTCGGAAACCGAAGCAACTCCCGCAGCGCAGCCGGACCCGACGACCCGCACGAAGAACGGCCGCGCGGCCGCCGAGCCGCAGACCACGCCGCCGCCCGCGAAGCCGAGGCGGCGGAAGCAGACCGCGGCCGAGACCGCGGCTCCCGAGACCGACTCCGCACCGGCGTCGGAAGAGGCCGGGACGGCCCCCGACGTCACCCCGACGACGTCGCCGAGCGAACCCGAGGCCCCGACCTGCGGGCCGCCGCCGTTCGACGCCCTGCAGGCGTGGTCGCGGGTGGCGAACGTGCAGGCGCTCGTCGCGGACTGGCTGGTGCGGCGGGGGGCGACGCTGCGGTCGGCCACGCTCGAGGGGCAGGGACCGACCCGGGACCTCGTCGCGTCCCTCGACGGCGACGACGTGCACGTCGAGGTCACGGGATGGCCCGCGGACGGCGCACGGACGCACCCGACGACGATCGCCGGCGACTGGTTCTCCGGCGCCGAGCAGGCGGCGGCGCAGCGACGTCGCGCACACCCGAAGGCGCGCATCGTCATCGCGCTGCCCGACACACGGCGCTACCGCAGCCTCACCGAGCAGCGCGCGACGTCGTTGGCGGGCGCGAGGGCCGAGGTGTGGTTCGTCGACCCGGCGGGGTCCGTCCAGGCGCGGTGAGGCTTGCCTACCGGTTCGTGTCGAACGGCCCGGGGTAGGACCTCGGTGCCACCACGCGAACGAGAGGGACCCATGTCCGCCGACATCACCGAGATGATCCTCGACGACCACGACTGGTTCCGCCGCCAGTTCCTGCACCTGGCCGATCTGCGCGAGCAGCCCGAGGAGGCCGAGAAGGTCTGGGACGGCCTGGCGATCCAGCTCGAGGTCCACGCCTCCGCCGAGGAGCAGCACTTCTACCCGTCGATGGCCCGTCGCGCGGACGACGAGGAGGCCTCGGCGACCGAGGACGCGATCGGCGACCACGACGAGATCCGCGCGGGCACCGAGAAGGCGCGTGCCGCGACCGTCGGCAGCCAGGAGTGGTGGGACGCCATCGACGAGACCGACAAGGCGAACAACCACCACATGGCGGAGGAGGAGAGCGACGACCTCGCGCCCTTCCGCAAGGTCACCTCGCTCGCGTTCCGCCAGGAGCTGGGCGCGAAGTTCGAGCAGTTCAAGGTCGAGCACGCGGAGGGTCGCGGTCTGTCCTTCGAGCAGAAGGACGCCGAGGCGTACGTGGAGGCCGTCACCTCCTGACGTCGCGGGTCAGCGCGGCGGATCCCCGCCCTGGTCGAAGCCGATCGGGGACACGGCGTCCGCGTTCGGCGCGAGGATGTCGGGATCGCTGACGAGCACCGCGCCGGACCCGGCCAGCACGAGGACCAGCAGCGTCGAGAGCGCGAGCACGACCCAGCCCGGCCGGTCGCCGCGCGGCCCGCCGGCGCGCGGCAGGGGGACGAGCGCGCCGTCCGGCAGCGGGAAGCCGTCGGTCGGGCACGGGTCGTCCACCGCGCCGGCGTCATCCTGGTGTCGCGGGAGCACCAGCGCCGCGGCCCACGGCAGGGAGCTGGCCTCCGGGAGCGCCCACAGCAGGGTCGCGTCGGCTCCGTCGGGGTCGGCGAGGTGCTCCACGACCGGCGTCTCACGATCGGCCACGACGATCGTGAGGACGTCGGTCACGTCGTCGCCGAGGCCGTCGGTGATGATCTCGAGCAGCGCGTGCTCGACGAGGCGCGTGAACTCGCCGCGGGTGAGGTTGACCTCGGCGTCGCCCGCGGTCACCACCAGCTCCTCGCCGTCCGACACGCACATGATGTGGCGGGCCTCGCGCAGCTCGCGGCTCAGGTGCGCGGCGTCGCGCCGGCCGATGGCGTCGGAGCGGTCGCGCAGCGAGTCGGCGAGCTCCGGGGCGACCACCGCGAGCTTCGCGTGCACGACGCCCGCCAGCAGGCCGTCGAGGCGCGCGTTCAGGTCGACCGCGCCGCCCTCGGCGATCTCGACCCCGTCGTCGGCGGCGCGCACCGGCCACACGGCGAGCTCGTCGCCCCGGGTGTCGACGACGACCGCAGGCGTCCCCGCGCCCGAGCGCGCGAGCTGGTCGCCGGCCCACGCCACCGCGTCGGGCAGCCAGGAGGGGTCGGGCAGGCCCGCGAGGCTGACGGCTTCGGTGAGCACCGCGAACCGGTGCTCGTCGAGGTCGCCCGGCACCACGAGCACCAGGTGGTCGGGCTGGCTCCCCTCGGCGGCCACGAGCTCGGCCAGCGAGGCGCCCAGCACCTCGGCGTCGCCGTCGGCGAGCTCCACGTCGGTCGCGCGGTACTCGGCGTCGTCCACCCGGATCGCCGCCGAGGAGCCCGGGACGGCTTCCAGCACCATGACCCACCGGTCCACGTCTCCCCCTTCACCCGTCGTACTCCGAACAGGTTAACGTTCACTCGACCGTCCGGTCCACGAACGCGCTGCGTTAGCCGGTTGCCGGGATCTTCACTCATCGGTGATCCCGAGGGATAGTCCGTTCGGCGATTGGCCAGTGACGTGTCCGCTACGCTCGCGCTCCTCGCCCGGGGAGGTGCGCCGACGGGAGGTGTCGTGATCACCGCCGACGCCTCCCCGCGCGCCCGCACCCACCCGCACCTCGTCCACCCCCACCTCGTGCCACTGTGGCGGGGGCTCGTGGTCTACCGGGTCGTGGCGCTGGTCGCGGTCGTGGTCAACCTCGTGCGCTTCTACGACGTGTGGGCGCGCCCGGTGCTCGGGATCGTGGTGGTCGCCGCGATGGCCGTCTGGACCGCGATCTCCTCGCGGCGCTACCTGCGCTCCGGCGACCCGGCCACCGCCGTGGCCGACCTCGTGCTGACCGCGCTGGCCACCGCCTCGACGCTGCTCGTCGACACCCCCGACCGCGTCGCCGCTGGTGGCTCGGTGATCACGACCGTGTGGTCGGCGGGGCCGGTGCTCGCGATGGCGATCGCCCTCGGGTGGCGGGGCGGGCTCTCCGGCGCGGTGGTCACCCTCGCCGTCCTGTTGGGGGTCCGCCGAGCCCTCGACGGCGACCTGTTCTTCGACGCCCAGCTGCTGCTCGTCGCCGGGCTCGCCGTCGGGCTGGCGGCCGACACGATGCGCCGCTCGGTCGAGCAGCTGCGCGCCGCCGCCGCCCGCGAGGCAGCGACGGCCGAGCGCGAGCGACTGGCCCGCGACATCCACGACGGCGTGCTCCAGGTGCTCGCCCTCGTCCGCAGGCGCGGCGACGAGCTGGCCCGCCACGGGGTGGACGCGCCCGCCGTCGAGCTCGCCCGTCTCGCCGGTGAGCAGGAGGTCGCGCTGCGCCGGTTGATCACCTCGGCGCCCCTGCCGGCGGCCGACGGCACGGTCGACCTGTCCTCGCGCCTCGCCGGCGTGCTGCCGACGCACGCCTCGCTCGCGGTGCCCGCGCATGCAGTGCCCCTGCCCGCGACCGCCGTCGACGAGCTCGCCGCCGTGCTCCGCGAGGCCGTCACCAACGCCGCGAACCACGCGCCGGACGCCGGGTTGTGGGTGCTGGTCGAGGCCGACGACGACGCGGTCACCGTGAGCGTGCGCGACGACGGCCCGGGCATCCCCGACGGGCGCCTGGAGCAGGCCGCGGCGGAGGGGCACCTCGGCGTCGCGGGATCGATGCGCGGGCGCGTCCGCGACCTCGGCGGCACCCTGTCGCTGCACACCGGCCCCGGGGAGGGCACCGAGTGGGAGATCATCGTTCCGCGCAAGGAGGCGTGATGGTCCGCGTCATGGTCGTCGACGACCACCCGATCTGGCGCGAGGGCGTCGCCCGCGACCTCGCCGAGCGCGACGTCGAGATCGTCGCCACCGCCCCGGACGGGGCCGCCGCGGTGCGCATCGCGCGCGCCGTGCGGCCGGAGGTCGTGCTCATGGACCTGCAGCTCCCGGAGCTCTCCGGCGCCGAGGCGACGGCGGCGATCCGGGAGGCGCTGCCCGACACCCGCGTCCTCGTGCTGTCGGCGAGCACCGAGCACGGCCACGTCCTCGAGGCCGTGCGGGCGGGCGCGTCGGGCTACCTGGTCAAGTCGGCCGGGATGGAGCAGCTCGTCGACGCGATCGACCGCACGGCCCGGGGGCAGGCCGTCTTCTCGCCCGGGCTGGCCGGGCTCGTGCTCGGCGAGTACCGGCGGCTCGAGTCCGAGGGCCCCGACGAGCCGCGCCTGACCCCGCGGGAGACCGAGGTCCTGCGCCTCGTCGCCAAGGGGCTGACGGCCCGGGCCATCGCCACGCGGCTGACGCTCTCGCACCGGACCGTGGAGAACCACGTCCAGAACTCCCTGCGCAAGCTGCAGCTCAGCAACCGCGTGGAGCTGACGAGGTACGCCATCGAGCGTGGTCTGGACGCCGACGAGTGACATGTCCTGATTGACATGTCGCGGCGGACAGCTGGATGCTCCTCGTCATGGAGCACGAGACCGCCACCGAGGACGAGCAGCGCCCCACCGGCCTGAAGAACTTCTCGGGCCTGCTCTGGGACGTCGGCGTGCCGCTCGTCGGCTACTACGCGCTGCACCTGCTGGGCGCGTCGGACTGGGTGGCACTGCTCGTCGCGACGCTCGCCGCCGGGCTGCGCCTGGTCTGGGTCGCGGTGCGCAGCCGCGAGATCACGTGGTTCGCCGCGGTGATGCTCGCCGTCTTCGGTCTCGGCCTCGCCCTGGCGTTCGTCGGCGGCGACCCGCGGTTCCTGCTGCTCAAGGACTCGTTCGGCACGGCGCTCGTCGGCCTGGTGTTCCTCGCGAGCCTGCTCTTCGGCAAGCCGCTGACGTTGTCGGCGTTCCAGACGTGGCAGCCGAAGGAGGCCGCCGAGATGGACGGCTTCTACCGGACCCTGCCGCCGATCCGGCGGATGTTCCGGCGCAGCGCGGTGGTGTGGGGCATCGGCCTGCTGCTGGAGGCGATCGTGCGCATCCCGCTGATCTACCTGCTGCCCATCGACGTCATGGTCGGCCTGTCGACGGCGATGATGGTGACGGTGATCGTCGGCCTGTCGGTGTGGAACGGGTGGTACGGCAAGCGCGCCGGCGCCCAGGCCCGCGCCTGGGCGGCCGAGCACGAGGTCGCGGCCTGAGGCCTGAGCGCTGCGGGCCTGACGCTCAGCGCGCCGAGCCGACCCCGACCAGGCGCTCCAGGCTCCACGTCGCCCAGCCGTGCACCGCCTCGTACTGCCGCAGCCCGTACTCGCCGGCGAGCCGGCCGAAGGGGAGCGGATCACCCTCGCGGTGCTCGGCGTCCTCCGCCTCCATCACCGGCCGCAGCTCCTCGATCTCGGCGGCGCAGTGCGCGGCGATGCCCTCGAGGAGCTTGCGCGCGTCGTCGGGCTCCAGCGACTGCACCAGGAACATGCGCAGGACCGTCTCGTCGCGCACCGTCGCCTGCTCGGGCCAGTGGAACATCCACCGGCGCAGCTCGGTGCGCCCGTCCTCGGTGAGCACGTAGGACTTGCGCCCGCGCGGCCCCGTCTGGTCGACGACGACCTGGCCGGCCTCGGTCATCTTGCCGAGCTCGGGGTAGATGCGGCTGTGGCCCGCCTGCCAGGCGTAGCGGCCGATGCCGCCGTCGAAGGCGCGGGTGAGGTCGTACCCGCTGGCCGGGCCCTGGGCGAGCAGGCCCAGCAGGGCGTGGCGCAGCGACATGCGGCGACGCTACCAGTCCGTCTTGACATGTCCATACAGACAGGTTGAGGGTGGGGCGCATGGCCACCACCCCCACCCCCACCCCGATCGGGCGTCGCCCGGAGCTGGGCGGGCGGTTCACCCCCGTCCCCGACGAGATCGACGCCGTCGACCTTCCCGTCGGTGGGACCCTGCCGCCCGAGCTCACCGGGCGCTACCTGCGCAACGGCCCCAACCGGCTGCCCGGCGAGGAGCCCGGCCACCTGTTCACCGCGCACGGGATGCTGCACGGCGTGCGGCTGCGCGAGGGGCGCGCGGAGTGGTACCGCAACCGCTGGGTGCGCACCCGCGCGCTCGAGGGGCACCCGTTCCTGTCCGAGGCCGGCGTCGACCTGGCCGCGGTCCCCGCGAACACCCACGTCATCGAGCACGCCGGGCGGCTGTTCGCGCTGGTCGAGAACGGGCTGCCCTACGAGGTGGACGCCGACCTCGGCACCGCCGGGCCCTGCGACTTCGACGGCCGCCTCACCACGGCGATGACCGCGCACCCGAAGACCGACCCGGTCAGCGGCGACCTGCACTTCTTCGGCTACTCGCCGTTCCCGCCGTTCCTGACCTACCACCGGCTCTCCGCGAACGGCAGCGATCTCGTCAGCCGCGGGGTCGACGTCGCGGGGCCGACGATGATGCACGACTTCGCGGTCACCGCCGAGCACGTCGTGTGGCTCGACCTGCCGATGACCTTCCAGTGGGAGCGGATGGCGACGGGCATGCCGTTCGGCTGGGACGAGTCGTACGGGGCTCGCCTCGGCGTGATGCGCCAGGACGACCCGGCGGGCGCGGTGACGTGGTTCGACGTCGACCCCTGCTACGTCTTCCACGTCGGCGGGGCGCACACCGACGACGACGGGCGCGTGGTGGTCGACGGCGCCCGCTACGCGCCGGCGGACGTCGGGGTGATGTGGGGCGGGCCCGTGCCGGGCGACCCCGCGGCGGCTGCGGCGGCGACGGGCGCGGCCCGGATGCACCGCTGGGTGCTCGACCCGCGCGACGGCTCGGTGACCGAGACGGCGCTCGAGGAGCGTGGCGTCGAGTTCCCGACGATCGACGAGGCGCTGGTGGGTCGCCCGTCGCGCTGGCGCTACGCCGTCGCCGACCGCGGGGCGGGCGGCGAGCGGGCCGGCGCCGTGGTCAAGGTCGACACCGACGGCACCCTGGCCGCCCACGAGCTGGGTCCCGACGTCGTGGCGGGCGAGGCGGTGTTCGTCGCGTCGGAGGCACCCGGCCGCGCCGAGGACGACGGCTGGCTGCTGACCATCACGACCACGCGCGACGGCGCAGCGTCGCAGCTGCTGGTGCTCGACGCGACGGACGTCGGCGGGCCCCCGGTCGCCGCGGTGACCCTCCCCCGCGGGGTGCCCTCGGGCTTCCACGGCAGCTGGATCCCCGACGGAGGCGCTTCGCGCACGTGAGTGTTCTGGGTCGCCCCGGCGACCCAGAACACTCACGTGGCGAAGCCATCAGTTCAGGTGCGCGCGCCAGCGGCGGGCGTGGCGGCGGAGCTCGTCGGCGTCGCGAGGCAGGTGCTCCGCCCAGTGCTCGAGCAGGGCCGCCGCCTCGCCGAACGCCGCGCGGCGGCCGCGGACCTCGGCCAGCTCGGCGACCTCGACGGCGGAGACCCCGGGCAGGGCGAGGCGCATGCGCAGCACCCAGCCGAGCTGGGCGAGGTCGCCGCGTGCGCGGTGGATGCCGCGCAGGTTGGCGAGCATCCGCACGAGCACCGACTCACTGGTGACCGGCGCGAGGAAGGCGTCGTCGAAGGCCACCTCGCTACCGAGGCCCGTCGCCTCCCGGAAGCGGCGCTCGCACTGCTCGCGGTCGAGCATCTCCCCGGTGAACGGGTCGAGGTGGCGCGCCGAGCCCACGGGGTGCACGAGGAAGTGCCCCGGCATCCCGACCGGCTCGAGCGCGACGCCCGCGCGGCGCCCGACCTCCACGCACAGCACGGCGAGCGTGATCGGGATGCCGGTGCGCCTGCCGAGCACCTCGATCAGCGAGGAGTTCCGGGGGTCGTAGTAGTCCTCGCGGTCGCCGTGGAAGCCCTCCTCGACGTAGAGCCGGTGCACCAGGGCGTCGACGTCGGTGATCCCCACGGCGAGCCGGTCGATCTCGGCGCGCGCGTGCTCCGCGTCGGCCGACGGGTCGGCGGCGCGGGCGATCTCGAGCGCACCCTCCAGCAGATCCGGCTCCCCCGCCGCGACCAGGGCGAGGAACCGCTCCACGGCCGCCCGGCGCGCCGCGTCGTCGTCCACGCCGCGCATCCTGCCCTCGCGGGCGCCGGACCGCCGGGTGGTCAGGCGGGCGCGGTGGTCAGGCGGGCGCGGTGGTCAGGCGGGCGCTGCCACCGATCCGCTGCCCCGTGTCCAGGTCAGCGCCCCGTGCTCGAAGTTCTGCTGACGCCCGGTGGGGACGTCGTACTCGGCACTGGTCGGATAGCCCAGCGGCGAGCCCTCGGCCCCGGCGCCCCGCCAGTGCTCGGCGATCGCGCCGGTCACCGGCCAGGCCCCGGTCCGCGGCGACCAGACCACCGAGCCGCGCTCGAAGTCGGTGCGCCGTCCCGACCCGTCGACGGTCGGCGACTCGACGCGGGTCGGCTCGCCGAGCGCGTCGCGGTCGGCCGACCAGGCCGTCCGGACGTCCGACGCCGCGCCCGCGATGAGCTCCTGCACCTTCGCGCGCAGCGGCTCCATCTGCGCGTAGGCGGCGTCGCCCGGGCACGACGTCCGGCCCACGTCCCGGTGCGCGAACAGCGCCGGCACCGTCGTCGACTGGCCCTTCGGGAAGCGCGAGGTACCCCCGCCGTTCGACGTGAGCTGCACCTGCTGTCGCGGGTCGCGGTAGAGCCCGCCGAGCTTCCACGCGGCCAGCGCCGCCGTGGACGCCATCGCGGCGGGGGTCGGCGCCGTGCCCTGGTAGTTGCCCATCATCGCGATGCCGAAGGTCTCGCGGTTGAACCCGCCGGCGTGCGCGGCGGTGACGTTGCGGTCGAGCCCGCCCGCGCGTCCCTCGAAGATCGTCCCGTACTTGTCGACGAGGGCGTTGTAGCCGATGTCGCCCCAGCCCTGGCTCTCCGAGTGGTAGGCGAAGATCGCGCGGACGATGCCCGGGGAGTCGGCCGGCGAGTAGTCGTTGGACTCGCTGGTGTGGTGGATGGTCACCGCGCGCACCGCCGGGGTCGTCTGCGGCGGCCACGTCATCTTCGACTCGTCGGCGCCCCACTGGGCCCGCGTGACGTACTTCGGGGCGGCCGGCCCGCGCGCCGAGCCCATCGACCCGATCGCCTGGTCGTTGCTGCCCACACCCGGGTCGATCCGCACGACCTGCACCTGGTCGGTCACCGGCTGCCCGGCGCGCATCGCACGGACCTCCACCCCGGTGCGGTCGCCCACCCAGATCGGGTCGGTCCCGCCGCGTCCCGGCGCGCCGGTCGGGGGCGCGTCCTCGCGCTCGCTGCCCGCGGGGTCGAGGTTCGTCCAGGTGCCCCACCGCCCGGCGGCGTCGGTCGAGCGCAGCGACACGGAGTCCGGCGCCGGTCCGGCCCAGGTCACGGCGACGAGACGCAGCGGGCTCTCGCTGCGCGCCTGCCGCGCGCCGAGCGCGTCACGGGCACCCGGCGCGTACGAGACGGGCGCGACGCCGGCCGTCACCGGGGCCGCGGGCGGCAGACCGGCCGGCGGCATCACCGCGTGCGCCGGGTCGAGCTGCGAGACGCCGGTGGGCGCCGTCGGGTCGGGGGGCACCTCCGGGCCGGCGGGCTGCGCCAGCGCGGGGCTCGGCAGCAGCAGCGCCCCCGCCGTGAGCAGCACGACGGCGCCCGTCCGCGTCCGCGCCACCCTGCGGGCACGCCCCCTCGGAGCACCGGACCCGACCATCGCGCACACACCTCCGCTCGCATCGGCGGCATCTTCATGATCCGCGGAGGCACACGATGACCCCCACATGCGCACCACTCGCCACACCACGCGCAGAAGGCGCCCGGTCGGGTGACTTTGAGTCAGCCCCTTCCCACTCAGCTCCCCACTCAGAGGTGAGCCTGCGCGAACGTCGCCACCGTCCTCATCGCCATGGCGTCCGCTCCCGCGCCGATCGGAGCCGCGACGACGGGGATGAGCTTGGTGACGTTGAGGGCGCCGCGTTTGGTGAAGCGCGAGGTGAGGCGGTAGCCGATGCGGGTGTCCAGCTGCCCGCGCACCTCGGGCGGCAGCCGGCGCAGGCCGTAGAGCAGCGAGGCGTTGACGAGGTCGAGTCCCGTGCGCTCGGCGAGCTCGGTGCCGTCGCCACCCAGGACACACACGAACGCCGCGGTCCGGATCACCGGGTCCTCGAGGTCCCGGCCGCGCAGGTGGGCGATCGTCCCGGCGAGGCGCGTGCCGAGCAGGTAGAGCCCGGTCATCCCCGCCGGTGCGGTGACCACGAGCGTCGCGACACCCCCGAGGCTGGTGAGCAGGCCGGAGCTGGCCGCGAGCCGGACGTGGCTGCCGACGACCCGGCGCACCGCGGCCTCGATGTCGTCCTCCGTCGCGCGCAACGCGTCGTCGGCCACCGACGCCGCCCCGGCGAACGGGCCGATCCCGCCGACCGCGCGCCGCCACAACTCGTCGATCAGGGTGTCGGGCAGACCCCGCGAGCTCGCCACACCGACCAGTGTCTCCGAGAGCGGCCCCGTCGAGAGCCTCAGTCCAGGAGGTCGCAGGCGGCGGTGAGGGTGCCGGCCCAGCGCTCGCGCGTGTCGCGGTCCCGGGCGCGCTCCAGGCGCTCGCGCTGGGTGTCGGAGTGCGCCCAGGCCAGGATCATCGGGTCGACGCGCGCGCCGTAGAAGGCGTCGACGACGAGCTCGGCGAGGTGGTGGTCGGCGCTCGCGATCTCCTTGTACTCCCAGATCGCGATCAGCCGCGCGGGCGGCTCACCGAGCGCGCCGACGCTGTCGAGCATCGCCACGGCCGTCGCGCCCCCGGGGGCGTCCGGGTGCATGTCCAGCAACGCCGACCACACGGCGTCAGCGACGTCGCGCACCGCGTCACGCTCGAGGTCGCCCCACGTCGCCCAGTTCTCGGCGATCCGGCCCAGCACGGTGCGCAGGTCCACACCCTCGTCGGTGAGCGCCGTGCGCAGCAGCCACGGGGTGAGCGCGCGCAGGTCGTCCGGGGTGCCCAGCGTGTTGCCCAGGGTGAGCGCCAGCGTGAGCGGGTCGGTGTCGGCGATCGACACCTCGCCGCCGTGGCAGTGGGGGCAGCCCGCCAGCGACCGTGGGGCCGGGTGCGCCACGAAGGCGGCCTCGAGTCCCCACAGCGCGGCGTCCACGCCCGCATCCGTCTGAACGTCCATCGAGAGAAATCTTCGTCCTCGCAACGCGACACGCTGGGCCGATAGGGCGAATATCCATCAGTGGTGTGACCGAGTGTCGCTTGCGGTACCGCCGAGCGTGTCAGCACGTCCACTCGTCTTGTCATCGAGGGGGCGGGTTCCGGCCGCGACACGCCCGGGACGGGCCGCACTGATCACATCGGCGGGCGTCCGGGGGCGCCGTGGACGAGAGTCGGGCCATGCGCTCGCGGTCCCTGGCCCCCACTCCCGGTCCCGAGATCAAGACCACCGGCGGCGGCGTCCGGGGCGTCACCACGCACGACGTGCACACCTGGCGCGGTGTCCCCTACGCCGCGCCGCCCGTGGGCGACCTCCGCCTGCGCGCCCCGCAGCCCGTGGTGCCGTGGGAGGGCGCGCGCGACGGCTCGCAGTACGGGCCCGTGCCGATCCAGGAGCGTGTCGGCGAGTTCATCGGCGCCGGCCGGCACACGCCGATGGGCGAGGACTGCCTCACGCTCAACGTCAGCGCCCCGACCACCCCGTCCGACGAACCGCGACCCGTGATGGTCTGGTTCTACGGCGGCGCGTTCGTCGTCGGGGCGTCGTCGGCCCCCACCTACCGCGGCTACGACTTCGTGCGTCGCGGCGAGTGCCTCCTCGTGACCGTCAACTACCGACTCGGCGCGCTCGGCTACCTCGACTTCTCCGGCTACGGAACGCCCGAGCGGCCCGTCGAGTCGAACCTCGGCCTGCGCGACCAGATCGCCGCCCTGGAGTGGGTGCGCGACAACATCGCGGCCTTCGGCGGCGACCCCGGGCAGGTCACCGTCTTCGGCGAGTCGGCCGGGGCGATCTCGGTGACGACGCTGATGGCGACGCCCGCCGCGCACGGCCTGTTCCACCGCGCCATCGCCGAGAGCTCGGCGCCGGGCATGGTGTTCGGCCAGGAGCGCGCGCGGGGCTGGGCCGCGGGGTTCGTCTCCGCCCTGGGTGCCGACGACGACCCGCTCCGCGGCCTCACGACCGCCACACCGGACGAGCTGCTCGCCGCCGCCCGCATCCTGCGCGAGAGCATCGGCGACCAGCCGGGCACGATCCCCACCGCACCGGTCGTCGACGGCGACCTGCTGCCCGAGTCCCCGCTCGACGCGTTCGAGGGCGGCCGCGCGGTCGACGTCCCGCTGATCATCGGCACCAACGACACCGAGGGGCGCCTGTTCGAGCTCCCCCGCCTGCGGATGGACGTCCTGGTCAGCGAGGAACGGGCGTCGCAGATGTTCGCGCTGACCCAGCCCGAGCTGCGTGACCAGGTGCTCGCCGCCTACGAGGGCACGGCGCACCGCAAGGACCTCGGCGGGGACTACATGTTCTGGTACCCGTCGGTGCGCGTGATGCAGGCCCACCGCGGGCCGGTGTGGGCGTACCGCTACGACCTCACGACGCCGGTGCTGAACCTGATGGGCGTGCGGGCCACGCACGGCATGGAGCTCTACGCCGTCTTCGGTCTCGTCGACTCGGGCGCGGCCCGCGTCCTGACCGCGCTCGGCGGGCGCCGCCACCTGCGGGCCCTGTCCGAGCGCATCCAGGCCGACTGGGTCCACTTCGCCCGGCACGGCACTCCGGCCGGGCACTGGCCGACGTACGACACGGACACCCGCCTCACGAAGATCTTCGACCACACCGACCGCGTCGAGTCCGACCCCCGCCGCGAGCGCCGGCTCGCCTGGCAGGGGTTCCGGGGCTACGACTGATCCGCCCCCACTCTCGTGGTGAGCGTGGAACGCTCGTCCGGTGGCGGATCTCCAGGTGACCGCGGGCTTTCTGCCCGCCGTCAGCTCCGGTCTGCGCCGCGAGGTCGATGAGATCGCCCGCGCCGTCGACGAGGCCGACGGTCTCTTCGACCATGGTCGCCTGGGCGTCGTGGCGTGACGCCGCGGCGGCCCTGCGCGGGCGTCTCGCCGACATCGAGATGCGTTTCGCCGAGGTCATCGACCGACTGCCGCGGTGAGACGCAGGACCACCCACGCCGGAAGCTTCGAAATCCGAAGCATCTCCCTGGAAGAAGAAGCCGCCGTCAGGACGGCTTGGCGTTCCGCTTCCGGGCTGCGACGCGCAGGGTGATCGCGAGGGCGACCAGCGCCACGACGGCGAAGACGATGCCGAGCACGATGTCCTCGAGCACGAAGAAGAAGATCAGCGCGACGCCGACCGACAGGGCCGTGCCGAGGACCCCGATCCCGACGTTGAGCTTGAGCTCGCTCTGCTTCTCGGGCGCGTGGTCCGGGTCCGCGGCGGGGTTGCGGGCCTGAGGGGTCTTGCCCTGCTCCTCGGTCATGGGAACCGGGGTACCCGGTCGGGCGCTCCTACAGCCATCCGGGCAGGACGAGCAGGCCCCACGCCAGCAGGGGGCCCGTCACCACGACGATCCCGCTGTAGACGAGCATCCGCCGGTAGAACGCCTCCCGGTCGACGTCGGCCGGCGTGGACGCGAGCACCAGCGCGCCGTTCGTCGAGAACGGGCTGACGTCGACGACCGTGGACGCGACCGCGAGCGCCGCGACCATCCCGATCGCGCCGACCGCCCCCTGCTGGAGGAACGGCAGCGCCAGCGGGATCGCGACGCCGAGGATGCCCGCCGACGACGCGAACGCCGAGAGCACCCCGCCGAGGTAGCAGAGCAGCAACGCCGCGATCAGCGGGACGCCGAGCGCGACGATGGCCTCGCCGACGTAGTCCACGGTGCCCGCCTCCTGGAGCACCGCGACGTAGGTGAGCACGCCGCAGACCAGCAGGATCGTGGACCAGGCGATGCCGCCCGCGGCCTCGCGGTGCCCGGCCGGGCAGAGGATCCCGAGCACCACGGCGATCGTCAGCGACAGCACGCCGACGTCGAGACCGAACGCCACCGTGCCCACCGCCAGCGCCAGGATGCCGATCAGCGTGAGCACCTGCGCGCGGTCGACCGGCGGGGCCTCCTGCTGCTCGGCGTCCTCCCCGCCGTCCTCCTCGGCGTCCTCGTCCGACGTGCCCCCCGGCCCGCCCACCGGGACGTTGTGCGCCACCCGGACGCCCGCCAAGGACCGTCCGCCGAGGACGACGAAGATCACCGCGGCGATCACGAGGTTGATCACGAGCGGGGCGAGGAAGAGCACGGTGGGGCTGAACGGGATCCCCGTCGGGACGACGACGCCGGCCACGAAGGTGCCGTAGACGCTGATCGGGGAGAAGGCGCCCGCCAGCGAGCCGTGGACGACCATCATGCCCATGAGCAGCAGGTCCACCCCGTAGCGGCGGGCGAAGGGCATCGCCAGAGGCGCCACGATCGCGACCGCGAACAGCGCGCCGATCGCCGAGAACACCGCGGACAGCGTGAAGAAGATCCACGGCGCGGCGACGAGGTGGCCCCGCACCAGACGCATGGACCAGCGCACCAGCAGGTCGACCGTGCCGTTCTGGTGGGCGACCGCGAACAGGTAGGTCAGCCCGAGCAGGATGAGGAACAGGTCGGCCGGGAACTCGGCGAGCACGTCGTCGAGGCTCATGCCGACGACGAGCACACCGACGCCCGCCGCCGCCACGAAGCCGAGCGCGCCGAGGTTGATCGGTAGCACCGTCGCGATCACGAACATCGCGACCAGCACCACGATGGAGACGATCACCGGCGTCACGCGCTCTCCCCCCGCCGGGCAGGCCACCCCGCCCGCCGAGGGGAGGATTCGCCCATACGGGTGGTGGCGTCGTCACTGCCGACGCGCGGCCGGGGCCGTCGGCGCCGGTGTCAGCGGCGTCGCCGCAGCCCCGAGGCCCGTCCGATCGGCCGGGCGATGGCGGCCCGGACGGCCTCCTCGCTGCCGACGAGCCGCACCTTGGTACGTGCGCGGGTGACCGCCGTGTAGAGCAGCTCGCGGGTGAGCAGCGGTGACTCGGCGGGCGGCAGGATCACCGAGACGCGGGCGAACTGGCTGCCCTGGGCGCGGTGCACGGTCATCGCGTGGACGGTGGCGATGCCGTCGAGCAGGGCCGGCGCGATCTCGACCGGCGCCCCGCCGCGGGCGAACACCGCGCGGGCACCCCGGGGCGTGAAGATCACCACCCCGGTGTCGCCGTTGTAGATGCCGCGGTCGTGGTCGTTGGCCGTCACCAGCAGCGGGCGTCCGGGGTACCACTCCTCGTCGCGGTCGGCGACGGGCCCGGCCTCGAGCACCCAGCGCTCGACGTCGGCGGCCCACCGGGTGACGCCCCACGGGCCGCGCCGGTGCGCGCACAGCAGGCGGTGCTCGTCGAGGCGCGTGAGGGCGAGCGACGCGTCACCGTCGAGTGCGGCGAGCTCGGTCTCGGCGGCGCCGCCGACGACCTCCTCGCGCAGCTCGCGCAGGCCGCCCGGATCGCGGGTGGTGAGGTCGGCGTCCTCGACGAACACGACGTCGTGGTGCCCGGCGCGCAGGGCGGCGACCGCGGCGTCGGCGTCGCCCTCACGGATCGCAGCGGCGAGCGTGGCGATGGTGCCGTGGAACCGCCAGGTGCGGTCGAGCACCGTCACCCCGCCCCGCACCGGCGGGCCCGGCGCGCCGACGCGCTCCAGGGCGCGGTCGAACACCGGCTCCGGGTCGGCGGGGGCCGCGACGAGGTCGCCGAGCACCGCGCCCGCCTCGACCGAGGCGAGCTGGTCCGGATCGCCGACGAGCACGAGCCGGGCGTCGGGGCGCACGGCCTCGAGCAGCCGGGCCATGAGCGTCAGCGACACCATCGACGTCTCGTCGACCACCACCACGTCGTAGGGCAGGTGCCGGTGGCGGTCGTGGCGGAACCGCGACGACCCGCGGATCGGCCCGAGCAGGCGGTGGATGGTCGAGGCGGAGAGCCCCGTGATGCGCGCACGGTCGGCGGCCGGGAGGTCGACCTCGGCGAGCGCCTCCGACAGCCGCGCGGCCGCCTTGCCGGTGGGGGCGGCCAGGGCGATGCGCAGCGACGGGTCCTGGTCGCGCAGCACCGCGAGGAGCGTCGCGACGGTGGTGGTCTTGCCGGTGCCGGGGCCACCGGCGAGCACGCTGGTCCAGCGCAGCGTGCACACCGCGACGGCGCGGCGCTGGGCGTCATCAGGTGGGTCGGGGGCGCCCTCGCCGTCCTGCCGGGCGCGGAAGAGGCGGTCGAGCGCGACGTGGAGCCGGCCCTCGTCGACGTCCGGGGGCGGGGCGGCGGCGCGCTGCGCGAGCGTGGCGCGGACCTGCTCCTCCTGGCGCCAGTACCGGTCGAGGTAGAGCAGGCCGTCGACCAGCCGCAACGGGCGCCCGGCCGCCGTGGCGGCGTCGTCGGCGACCAGGGGCGACGCGGCGACGGCCGCGGTCCACGGGGCGGGGTCGGGCCACGGCAGGTCCGAGGTGTCGACGACCTCGTCGCCCTCGGCCAGCACCGTCCGGTCGACGGCGGCGAGGTCCAGGCACACCGACCCGGCCCGCAGCGCGCGCACCACCAGGGCGGCGGCGAGCAGGACCTGCTCGTCGTCCTCGCCGCCGAGGCGCCCGAGACGGCGCGCGACGTGGACGTCGGTGGGCGCCAGGACGCCGCGCGCGTTGAACGCGGCGAGCAGACCCGTGGCCCGCGTCGCGAAGCGGATGCCCTCCTCGGCGAGGAGGTCGCCGGACACCGTCGGCGCGCTCACCGCGGGCCTCCCCCCAACAGGCCCTCACCGAGCAGGGAGCTGAGCTCGACGACGAGCGCGGGCGGCGGCGACCACGCGAAGACCCCGCACGTCGTGCCCCCGACGACCGGGGTGTCCGGGCCGCACATGCCGCGCAGGAACAGGTAGAGCACGCCGCCCAGGTGGGTCGCGGGGTCGTAGCCGCGCAGCCGCCAGCGCAGGAACCGGTGCAGCGCGACCGCGTAGAGCACCGCCTGCAGGGGGTAGTGCGCGCCGATCATCGCGGTGGCCATCGCCGTCGGCCCGTAGTGCGCGGCGGTCAGCGGCTCGCGGCCGGTCGGGCCCACCGGCCCCAGCCAGTTCGTCTTGTAGTCGACGACGACGAACCGCCCGTCGGGGCCGCGCAGGACACCGTCGATGCTGCCGGTGAGGTAGCCGCGCAGCACCTGGTCGCCGAGGCCGTGGGCCTGGTGCTCGAGGGCGTCGGGGTAGGCGGCGAGCGGGTCGTCCGCGGGCAGGTGGCGCCGTAGGAGCGCCGCGACGGCGGCGAGGGTCACCAGCGGCGTGTCCGTCCCCGCGCGGTCGCCGCCGGCGAGCGGGAGCTCGAAGTCGAGCTCGGCCAGCCGGTCGGCGGGGGTGACGTTCGCGAGGCTGGCCGGCCCGCCGCGCGGCAGCGGCGTGCGCATCACCGGCAGGAGCGCGTCGGCGAGCGTCGTCGCGTCGACGTCGGCGTGCGGGTGGAGCCGCAGCTCCTCGGTGGCCGCGGCGGCGAGCGCGGCGTGCAGGTCGCCGGTGGCGGTGTCGACGGTCTCGAGTACCGAGTGCACGAGCGTCCCGAACGCCGCCCCGACGGGCAGGTCCGCCATCGGGGACGGGACGGGCTCGACCTCGTCGGGGATCGGCGCCGCGGCGTCGTCCGGGTCGTCCTCGTCGAGGATCGTGCGTTCCTCGGGCTCGCTGACCGGGCTGCCGGCGTGCGCACCGGCGGTGAGCGAGGAGTACGACGAGCGCCGCCAGGCGAGGTCGAGGGGGCGGTCGAACGGGGCCGCGGCCAGGGCGTGCGCGCGGCCCGCGGACGGGACGAAGGGCACCGCGGTGCGCGGCTCGACCCGCTCGACGGCGATGTCGTCCCCCGCCAGCGCGCTCAGCTCCGCGAGGACGCGCTCGTCCTCGACCACCGGGTACGCGCCGTCGGGGCTCGTGCCCGGCGCGGGCCGCCCGAGGAACAGGCGCTGCACCGCGGAGTTCGCGGTGGTGGTGGCGGGCGCCCACCAGCACACGACCTGGCCCTGCGCGCGGGTCAGCGCGACGTAGAGCAGGCGCAGGTCCTCGCCGTCGTCCTCGGCGCGCGCCGCGGCGACGTGCTCGGGCCACGCGGGGTCGTCCTGCCCGCCGACCGCGCGCACCCGCTGCCCGTGCTCGTCGTGGTGGGTGACGACGGTCGGGGTGTCGGAGACCCAGCGGTCCCACCCGAACGGCACGTAGACCACCGGGAACTCGAGGCCCTTGCACTTGTGCACGGTGAGCACCTGGACCGCGCTGGCGTCGGACTCGAGCCGCCGGCTGCGCTCGGGACGCAGCTCGCCGGTGCCCGCGGCGGCCTCGGCCATGCGCGCGCGGAGCCACTCGACCAGCGCGACCACGCCGAGACGCGACTCGGCCGCCGCGGCGTGCAGGACCTGGCCGATGTGGCGGATGTCGGTGATGCGCCGCTCGCCGTCGACCCGGGCGAGCACCCGCGCGGCGAGCCCGGTCTCCGCTGCCACGGCCTCGAGGAACGCCGCGACGCCGCGGTCGTGCAGCGCGGCGCCCCACCGGCGCAGCATCGCGCCGACCTCGGGCAGGACGGCGTCGGCGTGGGCGTCGAGGTCGGTGGCGGCATGGCCGAGGAACACCGTGAGCGCGGCCGCCCGGACCCGCCCCGTGCGGCCGGGCTGCTCGACGGCCTCGAGCAGGGTCAGCCACTCCTCGGCGCTCTCGGTGGCGAACACGCTGGTGGCCCCGGCGAGGACCGAGGGCACGCCGGCGACGGCGAGGGCCTCGCGCACCAGGCCCGCCTGCGCGTTGGTGCGCACGAGCACCGCGACGTCGCCCGGACCGAGCGACGGGTCCTCCCGGCCGTCCTCCCAGCGGGAGTCCGCGGCGACCAGCTCGGCGACGTCGGCGGCCAGGTCGGCCGCGATCCGCTCGCGGACCGGGCCGACCATCGGGAGCCCGGTCTTCCAGTGCGCCCGCAGACCGGCCCGCGGGAGCACCCGCAGGCGGAACGGCGCCGGCCGGGGCGCGCCGACGAGCCTGCGCGTCGGATGCGCGGACTCGACCCGCGGAACGACGATCTTCTCGTCGCCCAGCGCGGCGCCGCCGAAGACGGTGTCCAGGGCGCGGACCAGCGGCTCGTCACTGCGCCAGTTCTTCGTCAGCCCCTCGCGCGTGCCGGCGGTCTCGACGGCCTGCAGGTAGCTGACGACGTCGGCGCCGCGGAAGGCGTAGATCGCCTGCTTGGGGTCGCCGATGAAGGTCAGCGCCGTGGGCTGGTCCGGGGACTCCTCGTGGAACGCCGCCCGCAGGATGTCCCACTGGATGGGGTCGGTGTCCTGGAACTCGTCGACCAGCACGACCGAGAACCGCGCCCGCAGCCGCGCGCGGGCGGCGGCGCCGAGCTGCGGGTGGCGCAGCGCGCGGTGCAGGCGCAGGAGCATGTCGTCGAACGTGAACAGCCGGCGCCCGCGCTTGCGCCTCTCGACCTCGGCGCGCACGGCCTCGGCGAACCCCGCCCGCGCGCCCGCCGCGTCGGGGGCGTCGCGTCCGGGCTCGATGCGCGCGCCGGGATCGTTGACCACGGCCTGGCCGATGGCGAGCGCCGTGGCGCGGTCGAAGTCGGGGGTCTTCGCGCCGGGGACGGCGTACTTGCGCAGGTAGAAGTCGTCGACGACCTCGGTGACCACGTCGTCGATGCGCTCGACGAACGTGCCGTCGGGATCGGTGTCGCCGACGATCCCGAGGCCGGTGAGCATGTCCTGGCAGAACTGGTGGGTGGTCGCGATCGTGGCGGCGTCGAAGCCGGCGAGCGCGGCACCCAGCCGGGCGCGCCGGAGGGCCACGACGGCGTCGTCGCCCTCGGCGAGGAGCCGGATCACGGGGTCGTCGTGGCGGCGCGCGCCCGCCGGGTCGGCCAGCGCGCGCTCGGTGGCCACGAACCGGCCCCGCACCCGCTCGCGCAGCTCGCGCGTCGCCTCGCGCCCGAACGTCACGAGCATGACCTGCGGCAACGTCGCGTGGCCCTCGGCGACGTAGCGGGCCGCGAGCGCGGCGATCGTGTACGTCTTGCCGGTGCCCGCGCTGGCCTCGAGGACCGTGGTGCCGCTCGGGAGGTCGCCGCAGACGTCGAAGGGGCGCGTGAGCGTGGCGGTCATCGGCTGCCCAGCTCCTCGGCCTCGCGCACCGGGGTCCACAGCCGCGTGGCCAGCCCCGCGAACCTGCTCGGCGCCTCGCCCGTCGCCGCTCCGACGAGGTCGTCGAGCAGGCGGCGACGGCCCCACACGAGGACGTGCGCGGGGTCGTCCTGCTCGCCCCCGTAGCGGTTCGTCCACTTGTCGCGCGCCCGGTTCATGGCCGCGCTCTCGCCCTTCGTCGCCCGCGCCTGGGCGTAGGCCTCCGACGTCTGGCACATCAGCGGCAGCGGCTCGAGCATCCCGTCGGTGTGCAGGGCGAGGAGGTCGGCGAGCACCTTCTGCGCCACCTCGGGCTCGAGCGGCCCGAGGGTGGAGACGGTGGTCGGCTTGTCCCAGGAGCCGCGGCCGACGGTGACGGCCCGCCAGGTGCGGTCCGGGTGGGCGGCGCTGAGCGCGAGCAGGCCGATCCAGGCCCGTAGCCGGTGCTTGGGCGCCAGCCGCGAGAACGTGACGGTGACCAGCGTCGACTCGTGCACCCCGGCGACGGACCCGACGAGCGTGTCCGAGGTGATGTCGATGTCGGTGGCGGCCACGTCGCGCAGCCCGGTGACGGCGGCGGTCAGCGGCTCGACCTGACGGCCGATGTCGCGCACCAGACGGTCGCCGAGCGGGCCGGGCGGGAGATCCCCGCGCCGGCGTTCCGCTTCCACGCAGGCCGCGACGTCGCGGCCGTCGAGCCGGTCGCGCAGCAGGCGCTCGCCGATCGCCCAGCGCGCGAGGCCGTCGGGCTCCACCGGCACCGCCTCCGCCGTCTCCTCCTCCTCGCCGCGGGCGAACACCCCGAGGCGCTGGCGCAGGAAGGCCCGCACCGGGTGCTCGACGAACCGCACGAGGTCGTCGACGTCCAGCGGCCCGCGCGGGCGCGCCGGCAGCGGGCCGGGCAGGAACGGAACGAGGGCGGAGCGCTCGGCGCGCAGCGCGCGGGTGCCGGCGAGGGCCGCGCCGTCGAAGGAGAACGGTGCGCCCGCGTCGAAATCGCCCGCGTCGAACGGCTGGAGCGGGTTGCGCCGCGTGAGGTGGTCGCGGGCCCGCTCGCCGTCGGCGAACGCGAAGGTGGCGTCGAGGGTGTCGAGCAGCTCGCCGATCGGCACCGCCGGCGGCCGGTCGGCGCCGGTGCGCTCGTCGGCGCCGGAGTGGACGACGACCAGGTGGTCGGTGGCGGCGACGATCGCGTCGAGCAGCAGCTGGCGGTCCTCGGCGGCGGGGTCGCGCTCACCCACGCGCGGGTCGCGGGCCAGCACGTCGTCGCCGTCCGCGCGCGTTTCGCGGGGGAAGACCTGGTCGTCCATGCCGAGCAGGCACACGACCCGGTGCGGCACCGAGCGCATCGGCATCAGCGTCGCCACCGTGAGCGTGCCGGTGCGGAAGTTGGCGCGGGTGGGGCGCCCGGCGAGCCGGTCGGCGAGCACCGCGCGCACGTCGTGCAGCGTCATCCGCGGGTCGTGCGGGGCGCTCTCGAGCACCGCGGTGAGCTCGGCGCGCGCCTGCGCGAGCTGCCAGGCGTCGGCCGGGACCGTGGCCGTGAGGCCGTCGAGCCCGCGGCGCAGGGCGTCGATCCAGGCGGCGAGGGGCTTCTCGCCGCGCAGGTCCTCGAGCACCGCGCCGACGCGGTCGACCAGCTCGCCGAGGCGCCCGACGCGCTCGGCGTCGCCGGAGTCGACCTCGTCGAGCGGGAGCGCGTCGCCGAGCCAGTCGCCGCCGTCGGCGGACATGGCGACGCCGACCAGCAGACGGTCGAGCCCCTGGGACCACGTGTTCTCGCCGAAGCGCGCGAGGGAGAACGCCGCGCGGTGCGGCGCGTCGAGACCCCAGCGGACCCCGGCGCGCTCGGCGAGCTCGCGCAGGCGCGGGAGGTCCTCGTCGTCGAAGCGGAAGCGCCGGCGGACCGGATCGGACTCGGCGAGGTCGAGCAGCTGGGACGCCGTCACCCGCGCGTCGGCGAGGTCCAGCAGCGTGGCGAGCGTGCCGAACAGCGGGTTGACCTCGCGCAGCGAGCGGTCGGCGAGCCGCACCCGCAGCCGGTGGCCGGGGTGCGCGGTCGCCTCGCCGTCGCCCGGCCCGAAGGACGCCGTGACGAGCGGGGCGAACGTCTCGATGTCGGGGCACAGGACGATGACGTCGCGGGGCTCGAGCGTCGGATCGGCGCGCAGGATGCCGAGGATCGTCTCGCGCAGCACCTCGACCTGGCGGTCCGGACCGTGGCAGCGGTGCACGCGGATGCTGCCGTCGTCGACCGCGGGGCGGGCCGTGGGCGCGCGGTCGTGACGCAGGTCGTCCTGGAGCTGGGCGAGCAGGGTGGTCGGCGTCGTGGCCGCCGGGTGGTGCCGGTCGGAGCGCGCGGCGCGCCCCGGGCGGGACAGGCGCAGCTGCAGCTCGCGGACGTCGCGCCCGAGGCTCGCGAGCAGGGGGTGCGCCACGGCCTGCGCGCTCGTGTCGTCGGCGCGCCGGCTGCCCTCCCGGCCCTCGAGACCCGTCCACAGTGCGGGCGAGGGGTGGGGCAGCCAGAGGTGCACGTCGTGGTCGACGGCGAGGGCGTCGAGGACGGTGAGCTCGGTATCCGACAGGCGGGTGGCCCCGAACAGCGAGAGGCGCGCCGGGAAGCGGCCGGCGGGCACGCGGACGTCCGCGACCGTCTCGGCCGGGCTCACCGTCGCCACCCGCGCCCGCAGCCGGCGCCACAGCTCGGGCTGCCAGCGCAGGTCGTCGGGCGTCTGCGTGTCGTCCCCGGCGGCCCAGGCGCGGACCAGCGCGGGCCGGTGGTCGGCGTAGCGGCTGAAGAGCCGGGCGAGGTGGCGCGCGGCCGCGAACCGGCGCCCGCGTCGCGTGTCGCCCTGGTCGCCGACGCCGAGGAAGGCACCGAGCGGCGCGCACCAGGGCTCCTCGGCGCACTCGTCGATGGTCTCGAGCAGCGGCCACACCAGGCGCTCCGGACGCCACGGGGCCTCGTCCGGCACCGCCAGCACGCGCCCGACGATGTCCGCGGGCGACGGGAAGACGATGTTGGCGCACACCCCGTCGTCCCCGCTGGTGACGCCGAGCCGGTGGGACAGGCGCTGCGCGAGCCACCGCTCGATCCCGCGCGTGGGGACGGCGACGAGCTCGGGCGCGAAGGGGTCGTCCGGCGGGTCGGCGAGCACGTCGGCCAGGGCCTCGACGAGGCGGTCGGCGCGTTCCGCCCGGTGTACGTGCAGCACGCCTCCACCTCCCCCTGGCGACCGATCCGCCCGAGTCGCGACGCTAGACGAGGGGGCCGACAGCTCCGCCCTCCGGGCTCGTGCGTGTCTTGACCTCGACCTTCCTCCAGGCCGCAGCCTCGGGTGCGTCGTCCGACGGAAGGAGTGGCCATGCGTGTGGTGCTGGTGGAGGAGTTCGGTGGGCCCGAGGTGCTGCGGCCCGTCGACGTCCCGGATCCGGAGCCCGGACCCGGGGAGGCGGTGATCGCCGTGTCCGCGTGCGACGTGATGTTCCTGGACACGCTGCTGCGCTCGGGGTGGGGCGAGGGCTTCTTCCCGGTCCGTCCGCCCTACGTGCCGGGCAGCGGTGTGGCGGGGAATTGCGCCGGACGCCGCGTCGTCGCCGACACCAAGCAGGTCGTGGACGGGTCGGAGATCCCGGTCGGGGGCTACGCCGAACAGGCCGTCGTGCTGGAGTCGGAGCTGATCCCGATCCCCGACGGCCTCACCGACCAGCAGGCCGTGGCCCTGCTCCACGACGGTCCGACGCTGCGGTCGCTGCTCGACGCCGTGGCTCCGTCTCCGGGTGAGCGGGTGCTCGTCCTGGCCGCCGCCGGCGGGGCCGGTGTGCTGCTCGTCCAGGAGCTGTCGCGGCGCGGGGTGCACGTCGTCGGGGCGGCGCGGGGTTCGGTGAAGACGATGCTCGTGCGCTCGCTGGGCGCCGCGGAGGTCGTGGACTACGGGTCCCCGTCGTGGACCTCCCACGTCGGCTCCGTCGACGCCGTGCTCGACGGCGCCGGCAGCGCGCTCGGCCGGGCGGCGTTCGGGATCGTGGCCGACGGCGGGCGCTTCGTCTCGTACGGGACGGCGGGCGGCGAGTTCGCCTCGCCCGACCTGGACGAGGCCGCGCGGCGGCGCATCGCCGTGACGGGACTGACCGACCTCCCCCGCCTCGATCGCGCGGCCCGGCGAGCACACGTCGAGCGGACGCTGGCCGAGGCGGCGGAAGGCCGCTACCGGCCGGTGATCGGCCAGACCTTCCCGCTCGACAAGGCCTCCGACGCCCACGCCGCCATCGCGGCCCGGACGGCGGTGGGGAAGACGCTGCTGGTGCCGTGAGCGGCCGGGGTCGGAGGGGTGGCGGGGGCAAGATTCTGTGGTCGTGGAGCGTGCGTTCTGCTGAGCGGAGCGTTCGCTCCACGGATCGGGATCTTCGGCGGGCCGCGGCGCGCAGGGTGGGGCACGGGACCGTGTCCTGAGGACACGGTTCCTACTTGCCGGGGAGGGGTGGGAGGGAGGCGACGATCCGCTCGGCGACTCGAACCCCGCGACCGCACGGATCGTCGCGGCGCTGTCCGTCCGGACCCGAAGCTCGTACTCTGAGTAATTCAGGATGAAGCCTTGGTTCGGCGGCTGTCCCGACAGTCACGGTGCAGGAGACATCGTCGGGCGCACTCTGCTCGATGCGTCGCCGGGAGTGGGCCGACCATCGTCGGGCGGAACAGGGCGAACTGCCGAACTCGGTAGGTGTCGACGAGAACGTCCCTCGCCGGCACGACTGTGATCGAGGCGTACCTCTCCGTCTCGGGCCCTCCTCGATGCGCGCATGCGCGCTCGCCCGTGGCCAACAACGAAGGCGCTCCGGTCGGAGAGAACCCGAGGTCCTCGCCAGTCCGGCGGCCTCGAGTGGACCGGAACAGGGTGCGGGCGCGAACGGACGGACATCTCGGGGAGCCGACACCGCGGGTGCTCCGATACCGCTCGACTTGTGGCTGCGAGCGGCGCTTGTGGCGTCGATGAACACGCAGCCAACGCCGCCAGCGCCACGACGATCAGGCTCAGCCGGGTCACGTCGCTCGACGGAGTTGCGATCGACGCGTCCTCGTCGCCGCCCCGGTAGTTCTCGAACCCGGAACGCAGAGCCTCGATCATTCTGCGACGATCTCCCGAATCCCCTGGTCGAGCGCCTGGATGAAGACGTTGGGGCCACCGACTGCGATCCGCCCAAGCACCTGGGCAGCGTCGAGACTGACCTGATCTCGAGCAGGAGGGTTCACCTGCCCGAGCACCTGCGCGTCCTGCTTGATGCTCTCCAGCTCGCTCCTCGCGTCCTCCAACTCCCGGATCGCCGTCGGCGCCCGGGCGATGTCCACGACGAAGGACCCGCCGCCGGGTTGGGTCATCGCGTCGCCCTCCTCCTGATCACCGACCGCTCACGCTAGCCACCGACGCCTCGCCGTGGGTGCGGTTCGGGCGAAGATCCAGGGTTCGGTGACGAACCCCCGCAGATCGGCAGGGGTTCGTCACCGAAGACAGCGATCTACTGGCGCTCCGCGTTGGCGTGCACCGCGTCCCGGACGTACTGGGCCAGCCCGGGGGCGATGTCCTCGTACGTCGTGGTGAAGCGGGGGTCGGAGACGTACATGTCGGAGATGCACGCGTGCATCTCGGCCGGGCAGTCGTAGAACCACCGCGTGATGTGCTGGCGATGGGCCTCCGCGGCCCCCATCGCCGCCGGCCCGTCGGCGGGCTCGCCCGCCTGCAGCGCGGCAACGAAGCGGCCGTGGATGTCGTCCGTCTCGGCCTTCATCGCCTGCCAGTCGGCCTTCGTGTACTGCGAGGTGCGCTGCTGGGACTGACGCCAGGCGTCGGTGTCGCCCCACCGCTCGCGCGCCTCCTCCTGGTACTCCTCCTTGTAGCCCTCGCCGAACAGTTCGCGCTGCTCGGCGGGGGTCAGCTGGATGCCGGACACTTCTGCCTCCAGGGCTCGGTCGATGGCCGTGACGAGCTCGCCGAGCTCGTCCAGCCGGGACATGACCGCGGCGCGCTGCCGGCGCAGGTGCCCGGCGACGTCGGCCTCGGGGTCGTCGAGGAGGACGGCGACCTCCTCGAGCGAGAACCCGAGCCGCCGGTAGACGACGACGTGCTGCAGGCGCACGAGGTCCTCGTCGGTGTAGAGCCGGTACCCCGACGCACTCCGGCGGCTCGGGCGCAGGAGCCCGATCTCGTCGTAGTGGTGCAGGGTCCGGACCGTCACCCCGGAACGCTCGGCGACCTGGCCCACCGTCCAGGTGGTCGTCCCCGGTGCCGTCTCGGTCATGGGAACCACCCTCCGGCCTTCCGTCGCGTGAGGGTCAAGTGTCGCTCAGGAACGCACGAAACCGACCAGCCGCGGCACCACGCTGCGCGGCACGTCCCCGGCGACGTCCGGCCGGAAGACGTCCCCGACGACGTCCTCCTCGGGCTCGCCGTACATCTCGAGGCTCTCGACCGAGCAGTGCTCCATCACCTCCGCGATGTACGGGTCGGACAGGCGCCAGTGCTCCACGATCGCCGCCGAGTCCGGGTAGAGCTGGAAACTGTGGGCCAGGAGCCGCTCGTCGTCGATGAAGACCTGGACGGCGAGCTGGGGCCCGTGCTCCTCGACGAAGGCCACCCCGCGCTCGACGGCCGCCCGGAACTCGTCGAGGTGGCCCTCGGTGATCCGCATCGTGTTGTGCAGCAGGAGCGGCGCGTGCCGCGTGGACCGGCTCACGACCTCACCCGCGCGGGCAGCAGGAGCGTCGAGTCGCCGAACTCGTGCCATAGGTACCGCTCGGCCACGGCCGCCTCGTACGCCCGCCCGACGAGCGCCGGCCCGGCCACCGCCTCGAGCAGCGCCAGGTGACTCGCCTCCGGCTCGTGCAGGCCGGAGATCAACCCGTCGACGGTCCGCGCCGGGCGGTGGGAGCCGAGGACGAGGTCGGTCCAACCGTGTCCTGAGGACACGGTCCCGTCCGGCGCCGCAACGGTCTCGAGCGCCCGCACGACGGTCGTCCCCACCGCGACGATCCGCGCGCCTGTCGCCCGCGCCGAGTTGACGAGCCGGGCCGTCGACGCCGGCACCCGGAACCGCTCGGCCGTCGGCGGCTCGTGCTTCTCCTGGCTCGACACCCCGGCGTGCAGCACGAGCGGGGCGACGGTCACGCCGCGCGCCATCAGACGCACGAGCAGACGCTCGGACAGCGGGCGTCCGGCGCTCGGCATCTCGGCGCTGCCGGGCTCGGTGGCGTAGACGGTCTGGTGGTCCGCGAGCGGGAACCGTCCGGCGAGGTGCCCGTACGCGATCGGGTGCCCGTACGTCGCGAGGTAGCCCGCCCTCCCGACCGCCGGCCACGGCCGCGCCCGCCACAACCGCCGCGGGGCGTGCTCGTCCGGGTAGGGCGCGACGAGGGTGAGGACGACGCCGGGCAGCGTGAGCCGGTCGCCGGCCGCGACGTCGCGATCGGGGCCGCCGGGGCGGCGGGGTTCGACCACCCAGTCGCCGTCGTCGAGATCCGTCGCCACGTGCAGTGCCATCGCCCGCCCGTCGCGGTGCCGGGCGTCGAGGGCGGCCGGGAGGGTCGCGGAGGTGTTGACGACGAGCAGGTCGCCGGGGTCGAGGACGTCGGCGAGCTCGTGGAACCGCCGGTGCTCGACGACGCCGGGACGGGCGACGAGCAGCCGCACCCCGTCCCGGGCGAGCCCCCGGTGCTCGGGGGGTTCGCGGGCCTCCGCGCCCGGCGGGAGCCGGAAGGACGTCTCGGGCAGCACGGTCATGACGCCACCGCCGGAGTGAGGTCGGCGGCGCGGTAACGGCCGCTCGGGTGGTCACCGTCGACGAGGGCGCGCAGTGCGGGCACCACGGTCTCGGGCTCGGGGCGGTCACTGATGTCCTCGCCCGGGAAGGCCTCCTGGTGCATCACCGTGCGCATGTCACCGGGGTCGACGGTCAGCACGCGCCACTGCGGGTTCTCGACGGCCAGCACCGCGCCGAGGTGCTCGAGCGCCGCCTTCGACGTGCCGTAGCCACCCCACCCGGCCATCGCCTCGGCGCCGGCGTCGGAGGTGACGGCGACGATCCGCGCTCCGGGCCGCAGCAGCGGGCGCAGCGCCTGGACGAGCCCGAGCGGCGCGACGACGTTGACGCGCAGCACCTGCTCGAGCACGTCGAGGGGGTAGTCGGCGAGCTCGGGCTGCGGGCTCGGTCCGAGCAGGCTCGCGTTGAGGACGAGCAGGTCGAGGCCCCCGAGGTCGTCGGCGGCCTCGGCGAGCGCGGTGCGGTGGACGGGATCGGCGACGTCGCCGGGGACCGCGACGACGCCGGGCAGGCCGGCGACGGCGGCGGCGAGCTCGTCGCCGTGGCGCGCGTCGACGACGACGCGCCAGCCGTCGCCGGCCAGGTTGGTGGTGAGCGCGCGCCCGAGCCCGCGGGACGCGCCGGTGATCAATGCTGTGGGCTGGTGTCGGCTCATGGGATCGACGGTGCGACCTGGACGGAAGTCGAGGTCAAGCGTCCTCCCGAAACGGCACCCGGCGACGGTCGGGGCGTGCCAGCCTCTCGGTCGTGGGGGGCGGGTACGCGGTCGACCTCGAGGCGCTGGGCCGTGCAGCCCGGGGTGTGCGCGCCACCGTCGAGCAGGTCGAGATCGGGCGTCTCGACGGCGTCGGGTCGGCGCCCGGGCACGACCGGTTGGGCGCCGTGCTCGAGGAGTTCGCCACGCGGTGGCAGCAGGGCGTGGAGGTGCTCGCCGAGGACGGCCGTGCGGTCGCCGACCGGCTCGCGGCGGCCGAGGCCGGGTACCGGCGGGCGGACACCGGAGCCGCCCGCGGCCTGGACGGGCTGGTGCGCGGTGCGGGCCCCGACCCGGGCGAGGGCTGATGCCGGAGCTCGGCGCCACCGAGGACCTGACCGCCCTGATCCCCGGCAACCCCGTCGTCCTGCGCACCGCCGGTGCGACCTACCGGCGGTACGCGCTGACCCTCGAGGACGCCTCCGCCGGGCTCGGTCGGGTCGGGACGCCGGAAGGCTGGTCCGGGCCGGCGGCGGACGGTTTCCGCGCGGCGTTCGCCCCCGAGCCCCGACGCTGGCAGGACGCCGCCGCAGCCTTCGGTCGACGCCGCCCGCGCCGCCGACGACCACGCCACCGCGCTGGAGTGGGCGCGGGGTCGGGCCGGCGAGGCCGTGGTTCGCTGGCGCGAGGCGCAGGCGGCGTCCACGACGGCCCGCGCGCAGTACGACCGGGCGATCGCCGCCGGCGCCGTCCCCGTGCCCTTCGTCGACCCCGGTGACGCCGCACGCGCTGACGCACAGCGGCTCCTCGCCGAGGCCCGGCAGCACGTGCGCGACTCCGGCGACCGGTCCGCCGCCGCGGTCACCGCAGCCTGCGCCACCGCTCCGGCCGCGCCCGGGTCCTGGGGCGAGCTCGCCGACGGGGCGGGCGCGGTCGCCGCCGGCGGCGGGCAACGCGCTGGCCTCGGTCGGGAACGCCCTGCTCCGGAACCCCCTGGACGCCGTGGCCGTGGTCGGCGGCGGCGCGCTGGCCGCGGTCAGCGCCGCGGGCGTGGTCGGGTCCGTGGCCCTCGACGCGACCGGTGTCGGCGCGGTCGCCGGTGTCCCCCTCGGTGGCCTGTCGCTCGCCGGGATGGCGACGGGCGTGGGCATCGCCGGCGTCGGCGCGGCGGACGCGATCGCCCACGCCGTCGGCGACGACCGCGTCGCGCCCTTCACGGTCGCCGCGGACGCGGACGCGCGGGGACGACGTGCCGCTCGCGCCCGCGGAGCGCATCCCGACCGTCGGAGATCCCCGGCGACAACGGAGCGCGTCCGCGAGCTTCCCGAACGAGCAGGCCGTCCGCGACCTCTACGACGAGCTCGCCGAGGAGCGGCACGCCAGTCGAGCTGGGACGGCTACCGGGGCAGGCGGTCGAGCTGCCCGACGGCACGCAGATCGGGCTGCGCGAGATCTCGAAGTCCGGAGGCACGACACTGGACGCCAATCTGCCGAACGGAGAGCAATGGAAAGTCCATCTACCCCGGCGCTGACCGATGACGACGGCGCGGCGAAGATCCTTCTTCGTGGGCATGACGACTGGGTCAGCCTGGCTGAGGCCCGCTTCCTCGTGAGCCTCGCCGAGCCAGGTTCACCCGACGCGGTCCGCGAGGCGACGCTGCGGGCGATCACGCTCCTCGTGGAGCACGACCTCGTCCGGCTCGGCGATCTCAACCCTCGATTCGAGCCGTGGTCCCTGTCGAAGGACGAGGGTCTGACGCGCGTCCGTCGCGAGTGGTGGGACCCGGAACGCGACCTCGTCCCCGGCAACGTCGTCTGGCTCGACAACACCCCCGCCGGCGACGAGGTCGCGCGTCGGATCGAGGCCGCCCGCGACACCTGAACCCGTTCCTCCGAGCCCCGCCGCGCAGTAGCGTCGCCGGTCACGGAGGCGTTCCCATGGACATCCAGGCGCTCCGCTACGCGGTGACGCTGGCGGAGGAACTGCACTTCCGGAAGGCCGCGGAGCGGCACTACATCGCCCCGCAGGCCTTCGGGCGGCACGTGCGCGCGCTGGAGAAGGAGGTCGGGGCCCGCCTCTTCGACCGCACGAGCCGTCGCGTCACCCTCACCCCGGCCGGGGTCCGCCTCGTCGAGCGGGCGTGCGACGTCCTGGCGCGCGTCGACGACCTGGCCGCGGCGGTGCGCGACGCGCCGTCGGCGACCGACGACGGGGTCGTGCGTGTCGGGATCCTCGGCTTCGGAGCGGCCGACCGCTGGACCGCGCTGCGCCGCCTGGTGCAGGCGCAGCTCCCCGACAGCCTGCTCGTGCACATCGAGCTGGACTGGGACTCGCAGTTCGACGCCGTGCGCGAGGGCGAGGTCGACGTCGCGGTGGTGCACGACGTCGGGCCGGTCGACGGGCTGCGTCTCGATCACGTGCTGACGGCGGGCCGGGTGGCGGTCGTCCCGGTCTCGTCCCCGTTCGCCGACGCGGAGCACCTCGACGAGGACGACGTCGCAGGCTCGGCGTGGGTGCGGCCGATCGGGCGCCATCCCGGTCTCGGTCGGTGGGCGGGGCCGGCGATGCAGGTGTCGCGCCGCAGCCCGGTGGTGCGCACGCCCGCCGCGATCCCGGCGGCGGTCGCGACGTCGGGGATGCTCGGCGTCCACGGCGACCCCGCCCGGCGGTTCTTCGCCCGCCCCGACGTGCGGTTCATCCCGCTGGCGGGCGACGAGTGCCACGTCTCGGTGGCCACGCGCGTCGACGACGACTCGCGCATCGCGCTCGCGTTCCGCCAGGCGGCGGACCTCGTCACGCTCGCCTGAGCTGTCAAGGGACGGATCGCAACCGAAACGGCACGTGATCCGGCGGCCGACCCGGGCCACGGTGGGGTCACGACCCCGACGACCGACCCCGACGACGTGGGAGGCCACGATGGCCCGGCGACTCAGTGACCACTTCGGCCACCTCTTCCCGACGACCGCGGTGGGCTCCTACCCGCGGCCGAAGTGGAACACCTTCGACCTCGGCGGCGAGGACATCCGCGTGGCCATGCGCCGCGGCGACTTCGCCGAGGCCTACTCCGACGGCGTGCGCGCCATGATCGGCGACCAGATCGACGCCGGCATCGACCTGCCCACCGACGGCCACCTCTGGTACGACCGCCACGAGGGCTTCATCTCGTCGTTCCTGCTCTATCCCGCGTACCACCTCGACGGCATCACGGTGGAGCCCGCGCCGAACCACCTGTTCGAGGCGTTCGGCACCGAGACCGCGGCGCCGTTCGCCGGGACGTGGAGCGAGACGGCCGTCACCGGCCCGATCGGGCGCGGCACCATGCACCTCGCCGACCTGTGGACGAGCGCGCGCGCCGTCAGCCCGCGCACCGTGAAGTTCTGCAGCGGGATGGGCCCGGCCAACCTCGCCGGCTGGCTGACCGACCGCCACTACCACGACAAGAAGGCCCTCTACCGCGACCTCGCGGCGGCCTACAACGCCGAGTTCAAGGACGCCGTCGCCGCCGGGGTCGAGGTGCTCCAGCTCGACGACGTCGGCTTCACCCTGCACCAGCCCGAGGACTACCCCCTCGTCATCGAGACGCTCAACCAGGCGCTCGAGGGCGTCGACGCCCTGACGATCTTCCACATCTGCCACCTCGCCAGCGGCGTCCCGGTCGGCATCACGCCGTACGCCGGCTTCCACGAGCTCGTCGCGAACGAGCTGCGGGTCGACGCGGTCGAGTACGCCTTCGCCGAGACGGGCTTCCCGGACGCCGACTTCGACCTGTGGTCGCGCTTCCCCAGCGACAAGGGCCTCGGCGTCGGCTGCATCGACATCAAGCGGCTCGTCGTCGAGACGCCGGACGCGATCGCCGCGGGCGTGCGCAAGGCCCTCGAGCACGTCTCGCCCGAGCGCGTCCACCTGACCTCCGACTGCGGCCTGTTCTCGCTCCCGCGACCGATGGCGCGCGGGAAGCTCGTCTCGATGGCCAAGGCGGCCGAGCAGCTGCGGGCCGAGATCGCCTGATCCGATGAGCGCCCGACACGACGACATCACCGTTCCCGGACCCCCGCGCTGCGAGGAGGTCTCCGACGGCATCCACGCCTACATCCAGCCCGACGGCACGTGGTGGATCAACAACACCGGCTTCGTGGTCGGCCCGCAGGGCGTGACCGCGATCGACGCGTGCTCCACCGAGCGCCGCACCCGCGCGTTCCTCGACACCATCGCCTCGGTGACCGACCGGCCGGTCCGCACCCTGCTGAACACCCACCACCACGGCGACCACACCTTCGGCAACGCGCTGTTCGGGAACGCGGCGATCGTGGCGCACGAGAAGACGCGGTCCGAGGCCATCGCGTTCGGCCCCGCCCGCGAGCTGCCGTACTGGCAGAACCCCGAGTGGGGCGACCTGCCCCTCGACCCGCCGTTCATCACCTTCACCGACCGCGTGGCGGTGCACGCCGGCGACCTGCGCGGCGAGGTGCTCCACGTCGGCACCCCGGCGCACACCACGAACGACTCGATCGTCTGGTTCCCCGACCGCTCGACGCTGTTCTGCGGCGACCTGGTCTTCCACGGCGGCACACCGTTCCTGCTCATGGGCTCGGTGGCGGGCGCGATCGACGTGCTCGAGAACGTCCTCGTGCCCCTCGGTGCGCAGACGACCGTGCCCGGCCACGGCCCCGTGTTCCACGACCAGGCGCCGCTGGACGCGACCCTGGACTACCTGCGCTTCGTCCTCGACGTCGCCGAACGCGGCCGCGCCGCCGGCGTCACCCCGCTGCAGGCCGCGCGGGACACCGACCTCGGCCGGTTCACCGACTGGCCCGACGCCGAGCGCATCGTCGGCAACCTCCACCGCGCCTACGCCGAGCTCGACGGACTCGAGCGCGGCGGGACGATCGACGTCTTCGCCGCCCTCGACGAGATGGTCACCTACCACGGCGGCCCGTTGACCTGCTTCGCCTGAGACGCCCGCGGAGAAGATCAGCACGGCGAAACGCACCTCCCGAGATCCTCGAGAGGTGCCTTTCGCCCTGGTGATCTCGGTGCGATGCCACCACCCTGGTCCCCCTCGGCTGGGAGGCAGCGATGACGACGATCTCCGGCGCGCGGGTGTTCGACGGGAACGACGCCCTCGGCGTGGCGAGCGTGACCGTCGAGGACGGGGTGATCACCGTCGTGCGCCCCGGGGCGGACGACGGGACGGGGGACGTCGACGGCCGGGGCATGACGCTGCTGCCCGGGCTGATCGACGCGCACGTGCACCTGCGCGGCGCCGGCAACCTCGGCCAGGACCTGCGCCACGGCGTCACCACGGTGCTCGACATGTTCTCCGCGCCGCCGCAGTTCACCGGCATGCTCCGGCGGCGGGCGCAGGTGCGCACCGACGAGGCCGACCTGCGCAGCTCCGGGCTCATGGCCGGCGCGGTCGACGGCTGGCCCGCGGTGATGCTCCCGCCCGACCCCTCGGGCTGGCGCATGCCCGGGCTGTCGGGTCCGCAGGACGCCGAGCAGTTCGTGAGCGACCGCGTCCGCGAGGGCTCCGACTACCTCAAGATCTTCGTCGAGAACAGCGCCGACGTCACCCGCCCCACCCTGAGCCCGGAGACGGTGGTCGCCGTGTGCGCCGCCGCGCGGTCCCACGGCCTGCAGACCGTGGCGCACGCGCCGACCCGGTGGGCGTTCCGGACCGCGCTCGAGGCCGGGGTCGACGTCCTCACCCACGTCCCGCTGGACGGCCCGATCGACGACGCCGACCTCGCCGGCCTCGTCGTCTGCCCGACGCTGGCGATGATGCGGGCCCGCTCCGACGCCGCGAGCACCGACGAGCTCCTCGCCGACCCGCGCCTGCTCGCGGGGCTCGACCCCGAGGTCGTGGCCGCCCTGCGCGCCGGCGACCGGGGCCATCTGCCCGTCAGCACCGCGCCCGGCGTGTCCTACGACCACGCGGTCGAGAACGTCGGGCGCCTCGTCGACGCCGGCGCGACGATCCTCGCCGGCACGGACGCGAACGACGTCCCCGGTCACGCCGCGGCGGTGCTGCACGGGGCGTCCATGCACCTCGAGCTGGAGCTGCTCGCGCGGGCGGGCCTCACGCCGCGCCACGTCCTGCGCGCCGCGACCTCGGTGCCGGCGGACGTGTTCGGTCTCGCCGACCGCGGCCGTGTCGCACCGGGCAAGCGCGCCGACCTGCTGCTCGTCGAGGGCGACCCGCTGGCCGACGTCACCGCCACCCGCGACGTCCGCGCGGTGTGGCGGGCGGGCATCCGTCTCTGACGGAGTATCCGGCCGTCTCGTGGAGACGCTAGACGGCCTGAGAGAGCTCGATCACCCTCGCCGATGGCCACAACGGGTGATGACCGGGACCTCCCCGACCGGCGCGGACCCGCGGGCGCAACACTGGAGGCAGCGGCCGGGAGGGGGCCGCGCATCCACGCCGGGGGAGGCACGGTCGTGACGTCCACTCAGGATCTCCGGATCGCTGCGGAGCTCGCGCCGCCGCGCGCCTTCGACACGGCCTGCCGCATGGTGGTCGATTACCTCGCCCGCGTCGTCCCGCTCGACGCCTGGGCCGTCACCCGCGTCGCCGACGGCCGGCAGACGATGCTCGTCACCGTCGACTCGGCCTACGGTCTCGAGCCCGGCGTGAGCGCGGCGTGGACCGATTCGATGTGCCAGTACATGGTCGCGGGGACCGCCCCGCGCATCGTCCCGGACACCCGCGCGATACCCGACCTGGAACGCATCGCGTGCGTCGCCGCGGAGCGGGGCATCGAGGTCGGCACCTACGTCGGCACCCCGATCGTCACGGGGGACGGGTCGCTCTTCGGCACCGTCGTCGGGATGAACCGCGAGCCGGTGACGACGACCCTGGACGACCAGGAGCCGCTGCTCGACCTGCTCTCCAGCCTGCTGTCCTCGGTGCTCGAGGCCGACTCCGCCGCGGTCGACACCGCGCGCGCCCTCGAGCGGGCGGTCAGCGACGCCGAGACCGATCCTCTCACCGGGCTGCTCAACCGCCGCGGGTGGGAGCGCTGGCTGGCGCGCGAGGACGAGCGCTTCCGGCGCTTCGGAGACCCCGCCTCGGTGGTGATGCTCGACAGCGACGGACTGAAGACCGTCAACGACACCGAGGGCCACGACGCCGGCGACCGGCATCTGCGGCACACCGCCGCGGTCCTGCGCTCGGCGATCCGCAGCACCGATCCGCTCGCCCGTCTCGGCGGTGACGAGTTCGCGCTGGTGGTGCAGGTGGGCATCGAGGATGCGGAAGGCCTGGTCGAGCGCCTGCGCGAGGCCCTGGACGACTCGGGCGTGCCGTGCTCGATCGGCACGGCCCCGTTCACGGTCCTCGACGGCTTCCCGGACGCCTGCGTGGCGGCCGACGCCGCGATGTACGCCGACAAGCGCGCCCGGCGCCGCGGCGACCGCGCCTGATCTCTTCCCTCTCCAACGTATAGCCGACCACGGGGCTTGCGGCAAGACCCGGGTCGCGGCGCACGATCGCCGCTCACCAGAACGGGATCGGCGCCGTCGTGCACGGCGCTGTGGGGAGGCCTGTGTCCACGCCGGGGTACGACGAGGAACTGCGGTCCGAGCGCGACCATGTCTCCGGGCTGTACGCGCGGCTCGACGCGGAACGCGCTCGCGTGAAGGGCGAGTACGACGCGGCGCTCAAGGGCACCGGCGGGTCGCCCATGGAGCGTGACGTCGCGGTGCGCGCCGCGGCCTCGCAGATGAAGCGGCTCGACGTCGCGGACAACGGGCTGTGCTTCGGACGGCTCGACGCGCACTCCGGCGAGCGCTCCTACATCGGCCGGATCGGTCTGCGCGACGAGGACGACGAACCGGTGCTGCTCGACTGGCGCGCCCCGGCCTCGCGCGCCTTCTACGTCGCCACCGGCGCGCATCCCGAGGACATGCGCCGGCGTCGTCAGTTCCACACGCGCGGGCGACGGGTCGTCGACTTCACCGACGAGGTGCTCAGCCATCCCGGCGCCGGCAGCCCCGACGGCGGCGACCGGGACGCCGACGCGGTCCTGCTCGCGGCCGTGAACGCGCCGCGCGGCGAGGGCATGCGCGACATCGTCGCGACGATCCAGGCCGAGCAGGACGAGATCATCCGGCTCGACCACCCCGGCGTGCTCGTCATCGAGGGCGGCCCGGGCACCGGCAAGACCGTGGTGGCGCTGCACCGCGTCGCGTACCTGCTCTACACGCAGCGCGAGCGGATGGCGCGTCATGGCGTGCTCGTGGTCGGGCCGAACCCGGCGTTCCTGAACCACATCGGCCGCGTCCTGCCGTCGCTGGGCGAGTCCGACGTCGTGTTCATGACGACCGGCGACCTCGTGCCCGGCCTGTCCGTCACCGCCGAGGACACGCCCGAGGCCACCCGCCTCAAGGGCTCGCGCGCGATGCTCGACGTGCTCGCGGCGGCGATCGCGGACCGGCAGCGGCTGCCGGAGGAGCCGCTGACGATCGCGCTCGGGGAGGTCACGGTGCGCATCGACGCCGAGACCGCGCAGTGGGCGCGCGAGGAGGCCCGCGCCAGCGGACTCCCGCACAACGAGGCCCGCCCGGTGTTCACCGAGATCGTCACCTACGTCGCCACCGAGCGGGCGGTCAGCCGGATCGCGCAGGGCTGGATCACCCGGTCCGACCGCGCCGCGTGGGCGCAGCTGCGCACCGACGTGCTCGACGAGCTGGCGAGGTCCGAGGCGTTCACCGCCGCGCTCGACGAGCTCTGGCCGATCCTGACCCCGCAGACGCTGCTCGGACCGCTCTACGCCTCGCCCGACCGGCTGCGTGCGGCCGGTGCGGACCCCGTGCTGTGGCGGGCCGACGGGGACGCCTGGACCGTGCCCGACGTGCCGCTGCTCGACGAGCTGGTCGACCTGCTGGGACGCGACAAGGCGGCGGTCGACGCCGAGGAGCGCGCCGCCCGGCAGGAGCGGCAGGCGGAGTCCGAGTACGCCGCGGGGGTCATGGAGATCCTGACGCTGGATCGCGAGGAGCTGGACGAGGACGTCGGGGTGACCGTCGACGACCTGATCCACGACGCGCGCCTGGCCGAGCGGTTCGAGGTGCGCGACACCCGCGAGCTCGCCGAGCGCGCCGCGGCCGACCGCGACTGGACCTACCGCCACGTCGTCGTCGACGAGGCCCAGGAGCTCTCGGAGATGGACTGGCGGGTGCTGATGCGGCGCTGTCCGAGCCGCTCGTTCACCGTGGTCGGCGACCTCGCCCAGCGCCGGTCACCGGCCGGGGCGAGGTCCTGGGGCGCGATGCTCGAGCCGTACGTGCCCGGCCGCTGGGCCTACCGGTCGCTGACGGTCAACTACCGCACCCCGGCGGAGATCATGGCCGTCGCCGCTGCGGTGCTGGCCGAGTTCGCCCCCGACGTCCGGCCGCCGGACTCGGTGCGGGCGTCCGGCGTGCAGCCGTGGTCGCGCCAGGTCACCGACGACGAGCTCCCCGCCGCGATCGAGGCGTTCGTGCGCGACGAGGCCGGACGCGAGGGGACGAGCGTGGTGATCGGGACCGGTGGGTTGGCGCCGTCCGCGACGAAGGGCCTCGAGTTCGACGCGGTGCTCGTCGTCGACCCCGACCGCATCCTCGCCGAGGGACCGCAGGGCACCGCCGACCTCTACGTCGCCCTCACCCGCGCGACCCAGCGCCTCGGCGTCCTGCACCGCGACCCGCTGCCGGGTGCGCTGCGCGCAGGTGAGCACTTCGAGGTGCTCCAGCACCCCGAACTGCTCACATGCCGGCAGGCACCCCCGGTCAGGGCGTGAGCTGCGCGGTCGCCGTCGCCGCGGCCGCGCGGATGTGCCGGACGCTCGCTTCGGCGGCCGCGTCGGCGTCGCGCGCCTCGACGGCGTCGACCACCGCGCGCAGCTCCGCCGCCGCCTCGGCGGGCCGGCCCGGCGCGGAGAGCGACGTCGCGCGCAGCAATCGCACCCGCGCCTGGAGCCCGGCGAGCGTCTGCTGCAGCGGCCCGCTCGCCGAGCCCTCCATGAGCACGTCGTAGAAGCGGTCCTTCGCGCCGAGGTGGTCGCCGACCTCGCCCGTCGCGGCGCTGCGGGCGATCTCGTCGACGGCAGTGCGCAGCGCGCGGACCTGGTCGTCGCCGGCCCGCTGCACGAAGCGCCGGACGGCGAGCGCCTCGAGGGAGGCGCGCATCTCGTAGATGTCGGCGGCGTCGGACGGCGACAGCGACGTCACCTCGGCCCCGCGCTGCGGGACGACGGTGACCAGGCCCTCGGCGGCGAGCTGGCGGATGACCTCGCGGACCGTGGCCCGCGAGACCCCGAGGCTCTCGGTGAGCTCGCGCTCGATGAGGCGCTCCCCGGGGCGCAGGCGCAGGTCGAGGATCGCCGAGCGCACCCGGTCGGTCACCTGCTCGCGCAGCGGCGCGGCGACGCGCGGTAGCGGCTCGGGGCCCCAGACCGACGACGACACGGCGCCCATCGTTGCACCAGGCCCCAGCACCACGCGTCAGCGCGACGCGGCCAGCTCGGCGAGGATCGGTGCCGCGGTCGTCGCGGCGTGGATCCCGACGACGCTCGCGATCTCGAACATCTCGAGGATCTCCGCGACGGTCGCGCCGTGGCCCAGCGCGTTGCGCAGGTGCAGCTTGAGGCCCGGCACGTAGAGGTGCGTCGCCGAGGCGTCGAAGGCGCAGTAGACGAGCTCCTTGACCTTCGGCTCGAGCGTGCCGGTCTGCCAGGGCACCGACGAGAAGGCGACGTAGGCCTCGAACAGGTCCGGGTCCAGCTCGAGGATCTCGTCCCAGAACGTGTGCCAGTAGCCGCGGGTCGCGGTGAACTCGGCCTTGAGCCGCTCCTGGCGCTCGTCGAGCGGCGCAGGCCCGTCGCGCAGCCCCTCCTCGACGAGCACCTCGACCAGCAGCGGCACCCCGATGTTCGCGGCGTGGATGCCGAGCGTGCTCGTCAGCTCGAGCACCTCCATGATCTCGTGCGGCGTCGCGCCCGCGTCGAGCGCCGCGGCCACGTGCTGGCGCACCCCCGGCGTGTAGAGGTGGGTCGCGGCGGCGTCGACGGCGATGTACAGGAGCTCGCGGACCTTCGGCGTGAGCGCGCCCGGCTCGCGACGCCACGGCACCGCGGAGAAGTCGAGGTAGGCGCGGACGAACGCGGGGTCGAGCTCGAGCATCCGCTCCCACGGCTCGCCCCAGGTGCCGCGCACGCGGACGAACTCGTCCTTGATGGCCTGCTGCTCGTCGGTGAGCGTCACGGGGTCCCCTCGCTGTCGGGTCGGGTCGAGCTCCGCTCCGCTACGTCTCCCTGGTCGCGCAGCCAGCGGGCGATCTCGGTGTGGTCGGCGGTCGGCCCGAGCTCGGCGAGCGCCTCGTCCCAGAGCGCGACGGTCGCCGCCGCGTGCCGGGTCGGGACGCTCGTGCTCGCGGCGAGGTCGAGGGCGATGTGGATGTCCTTCACCAGCAGGCCGATGCCGAAGCCCGCCCCGTAGGTGCCGGGCAGGATGTGGTTCGGCCACTTGTTCTCGGTGGATCCGCTGCGCCCGGACGAGCCGTTGACGACCTCGAGCATCACGGCGGGGTCGAGCCCGAACTCCTCGCCGACGAGCACCGCCTCCGAGCTCGCGACGAGGTGGGCCGCGCGACATCAGGTTGTTCAGCGCCTTGAGCGCGTGGCCCGGCGCCGACCGGCCCGACGTGGCGCGGGCGGCCCATGGCGGCGAGCAGCGGCTCGAGGTCCGCGACGACGTCGTCGGGCCCGCCGACCATCACGGCGAGCGTGCCGGCGCGCGCCCCGGAGACGCCGCCGGAGACCGGGGCGTCGACCAGCACGCGCCCGGTGTCGGCCAACGAGGCGGCGAGCACGCGGGTGCGCAGGGGCTCCGAGGAGCTCATGTCGACGATCACCCGAGCGGCATCCAGCTCTGCCACCACCGACTCGACGATCGCCGAGTTCGGCAGGCAGAGCAGCACCGCCTCGGCCCCGTCGGCGGTCTCCGACGCCGAGCCGACGACCGTCGCGCCGGGCACCGCGGCGGCGAACGCCTCGCGCGCCTCGGGCGAGGCGTCGTACGCCCGGACCGTCACCCCGGCGTCGACCAGGCGCGACACCATCGGCGTGCCCATGTGCCCGAGGCCGATGAAGCCCACGGCCCGACCGGAGGCCCCGCTCACGACCGCTCCCTCGCCTCGGCCAGCACACCGTCGGCGACCCGGAACGCCTCGAGGCCCGCGGGCGCGCCGCAGTAGGCCGTGGCCTGCAGCAGCGCCTCCTGGATCTCGGTCTCGGTGACCCCGTTGGTGAGCGCGCCGCGCACGTGCACCGCGAGCTCGTGCGAGCGGCCGAGCGCGGTGAGCATGACGAGGTTGAGCAGGCTGCGGGTGCGGCGGTCGAGCCCCGGGCGGTCCCACACCTCGCCCCAGCAGCAGCGGGTCACGTACTCCTGCACGGGCCGGGAGAAGTCGCTGACCTGCGCCATCGACCGCTCGACATGGTCCTCGCCGACGACCTCCTTGCGGATGGCCAGCCCGCGCTCGAAGCGGTCGTCGGTCCCGTTCCGGCCGCTCTGCACGCTCACTGCCCCGCCTGCCCGTACTCGTCCTGCGACACCTCGTCGAGCCAGGTCGTCGTGCCCAGGGACACCGCGAGGTGGGTCATGATCGAGCCGGGACCGGCGCCGTGCCAGTGCCGCTCGTCCGGCGGCACCCAGACGACGTCGCCGACCGTGAGCGGCTGCGGCGTCTCGCCGTGCGTGCAGACCCACCCCGTGCCGGCGGTGACGACGAGGATCTGGCCCCGCTCGTGGTGGTGCCAGAAGGTCCGCGCGCCGGGGGTGAAGGTCACCGAGTTGATCGTGGTGCCGTCGGTGGTCGGCAGCACCGGGTCGCCCCAGACGGTGCCGGTGAAGGTGGCTCCGCGTGCTTCGGTGACGACGCCGTCGGCGCGCCCGTGGACGATCTTCACGAGACCTCCCCAGAAGTGGACTCAGTCGTGGGCTGCTGGATCCGGACACCGCCGGCGAGGTCGCCGAGGGCGTCGACGACGCGGTTGGAGATGACGTCGGCGTAGCCGAGGTGCGCGGCCATGCCGAACGAGGCGACCGGGCCCGCGGCGTTGAGCGAGGGCACGCCGAGGCGCGCGAGCAGCTCGGTGTAGAGCGTGACGTCCTTGGTCATCAGGCGGCTGGTGAGCCCGCCCTCGAGGTAGTCGCCCTCGACGATGCGCGGGAACCGGTTGCTCGAGGCGAACGACTGCCCGCTCCCGCCGTTGATGGCCGCGAGCAGCGTGCGTAGGTCCAGGCCCGCGCGCTGCCCGGCCACCATGACCTCGGCGGTCGCGGCGAGCGTCACCGCGTTGAGGAAGTTGTTCAGCAGCTTCGCGGTGTGCCCGGCGCCGACCGGTCCGAGGTGGTGCACGGTCGCGGCGAGCGGCGCGAGGACGGGGCGGATCGCGTCGACGGCCTCGGCGTCGCCCCCCGCCATGATCGTCAGCGTGCCCTTCTCGGCCGCCGCCGCACCGCCGGAGATGCCGGCATCGAGGTAGGCGACGTCGCGGGCCTCGGCCTCCGCGGCGAGCGCGACCGTCGACTCGGGCGACGCCGTCGACAGGTCGACCACCGTCGTGCCGGATGCGGCCCCGGCGAGCAGGTCGCGGACCACCGGCTCGACGACCGTCGAGTCCGGCAGCGAGAGCAGCACCGTCGCGCAGCGCCGCGCCACCTCGGCGGGGCTCCCCACGGCCTCGGCGCCGACCTCCTCCGCCCGGCCCGCGACCGGGTCGTGGCCGACGACCTCCCACCCCGCGTCCACCAGCCGGCGGGCCATCCGCCCGCCCATGTTGCCCAGTCCGATCACGCCGACCGTGGTCATGTCCGGTGCCCCTCCACCTCGAGTCGGATCACCAGGTCGTCGATCCCGGTGCCCTGCGCGCGACCCGGGAAGCGACGTCCCACGTCGGCGTCGTGCCCGGCCACGAGCACCCGACCCGGCCGGTCGGTGATGTCGCGCAGCGTGTCGAAGCCCGCGTACATGGCCTCGAGGTCGGCGACGACGAAGAACGGCCGGTCCCGCGTGAGCTCGTCGTAGAAGTGCAGCGCGTCGGCCGCCAGCACGACCTCCCCGCCCGCCACCGCGACGCGGGCGATCAGCTGACCCGGCGTGTGCCCACCGACCTCGAGGAGCCCGAACCCGTCGCCCAGCTCGCAGTAACCGGTGAACGTCGTGACGCGGCCCTCCTCGTGGGCCCGGGCCAGCGCGGCGATCTCGCCGGCCTCGGTGGAGTGCGCGAACTGGATGCGCCCGGCGTGCGGGCCGGTCCAGAACGCGAGCTCCCGCGCGGTCACGACGATCTCGGCGGCGGGGAAGCGGTGCAGGTTGCCGATGTGGTCGTAGTGCGCGTGGCTGACCACCAGCCGGTCCACCGTCGCCGCGTCGATCCCGAGCGCGGCCAGCGCGTCGACGGGGTCGACGAGCACCTCACGGCCGCGACGGCGCCCGACCTCAGGGTCGAACCCGCAGTCGACGACGGTGGTGCGCCCGCCGCCCCGGACGATCCAGAAGAAGTAGTCCATGCGGAACCACTCGTCGGGCTCGCCGTAGACGTGCCAGTTCAGGTACGCCTCGGTGCGGGTGGTGACGCGCGTGCCGTAGCGGACGGCCCAGACCTCGTTGGTCATCGCACCTTCTCCAGAACCGGCAGCAGGTGCTCGAGGAGCCCCTCGGGGTCCTCGGACATCGGGAAGTGGCCGCGTCCCGCCATGACCACCAGCTCGCCGCCCAGCTGCTCGGCGGCGCGCCGGCTCATCTCCGTGGTGGCCGAGTAGTCGTACTCGCCGCTGAAGACGTACAGCGGGCAGGTCGCGCGCCCGAGGCCGGCGGCGATCGGGGGGAAGTCCAGCGAGTAGAACGCCGTGTCGCCCTGGTAGACGCCGGGTCCGTTGCTGGCGTAGCCCCACAGGGTCTGCGCGCGCTGTCCCGCCGGGCTCGACGGCGCGATCAGCCCGCCGACCCAGCTGGCCAGGAAGCCGGAGTGGTCGACGTCGGCGCGGTGGGTCCACTCGACGAAGCGCCCGGCACTCCCGAGGCCGCCCTCGAGCGCGCACACCCCGGCGAACCGGTCGCCGTGCTCGGCGGCGAGGTAGAGCGCGATCGCCCCGCCCATCGAGCAGCCCAGGAGCACCGGGCGGTCGAGCTCGAGCGCGTCGACGACCGCGAGCACCGTCGCCGCGTACGTCGCGGTGTCGAGCGCGTAGCGGCGGTGCTGCCAGTCGTCGGGGGGATCGGAGCGCCCGTGCCAGGGCATGTCGAAGGCGACGACGCGGTGGTGGTCGGTGACCCGCGGGTCCTCGAGCAGGCCCCGGAACTGGCGCGAGTCGGCGCCCGCCGTGTGCAGGCACAGCAGCGGCGGGCCCTCGCCCGCGGTCTCGACGAAGATTCTCCTGCCGTCGTCGAGGTGCAGGTAGCGCCCCACACTCGGTCCGAAGCCCGGCGGCCGCGGCGCGGGATCGGGCCGTCGCCGGATCGGCGCCCGTTCGGTGTCCCGCAGCGCGTCGAGGAACCGGTCGATCGCGGGGGCCGCCCGCGCCCACACCTCGCGCCGGCCGGTGATCCGCTCGCTCCCGCGGGTGGCGACGAGGGCCTGCGCCGACGTCGCGCCGCGCGGGGGCGGGTCGGCGCAGAACTCGGCCCACTCCGCGTCGGAGACGGCGAAGCCGACGTCCCACGTGGCGTTGATGCCGGGCGGGCCCTCGACGCGCACCGAGCCGTCGACGACGCGGAGCAGGACGCGCGTGGCCCCGATCTCGAGCAGCAGGCTCCAGTCGGGTCCGGGCGGGAGGCCCGCGAGCAGGTCATCGGTGAGCGTCTCCGCCACCCGTGTCTCGTCGAGCCCCATCGCGCCTCCCCGTCGAGGACCTGTTGACGCCGTCGGGGCGCGACTCTACGTTCCAGATTGTCTGACAGCCAGACGAAGAAGGACCTCGGTGGCGAGGAGTGGTCTCGATGACGAGTCCCGAGCAGGCCGTGAGCACGACGGCGACGGAGAGCCCGGAACGTGCGGAGAAGCGGAAGTCGGCGACCCGCGGGGCGTTCTTCGCCGAGTTCGTCGACATGTTCGACATCTATCTGCCGACCGTGGTGCTGACCCCGGCGCTGCTCTACTTCCAGCCCACGCAGCTCGACCCGGGCACCACCGCGATCTTCACGTCGCTGGTCTTCGTCACCACGCTCGTCGGCCGCCCCATCGGCGCCGCGGTGTTCGGCGCGCTCGCCGACCGCATCGGGCGCCGGCGCAGCACGATCATCTCGGTGACGGGCTTCGGCGTGATCACGCTGCTCATCGCCCTGGTGCCCGGCTACACGACCATCGGGATCGCGTCGTTCTGGGTGCTCATCGTGCTGCGGTTCCTCGACGGGATCTGCCTCGGCGGCGGGTACACCGGCGCGCTCCCGCTGGCCATGGAGTACTCGACGAAGAGCCGCCGCGGGCTGCTCGGCGGGATCATCCTGTCGGCGTTCCCGCTGGCCTACGTCGCGATCACCCTCGTCGGCCTGGCGTCGTTCGCGCTCTTCCCGCTGGCCGGGCCCGACTCCCCGTACGCCGTGTGGGGCTGGCGCGTCCCGTTCGTGCTCGGCGCGCTGCTCGCCTTCGTCCTCGCGGCCTACTACGTGCGCAGCGTGTCCGAGTCGGAGATCTGGGAGGCCGCCGAGGCCGCGAAGTCCGAGGGCACCTCGCAGGGCGGCGCCGGCCGGCCGCTGCTCGCGGTGCTGCGCAGCCGCACGTTCCTGCAGGTGTTCGCCATGATGACCGGGTTCTGGCTGACGCAGAACCTCGTGACGCTCTTCCTGCCGACCACCGTGCTGCGCAACCTCGTCGGCCTGACCAACAACCAGCTGACCGTGACGTTGCTGATCGCGTACGTCTGCCTGATCGGCAGCTACATCGCGGCGGGCGTGATCGGCCAGCGCATCGGGCGACGACGGTTCTTCATCATCGGCGGACTGCTCATCGCCACCGTCGGCGTGGGGCTCATGGCCGTCCTCGTCAACGGCCGCGGGCTGCCGCTCGGCGTCGTGATCCTCGTCGTCTGCCTGTTCTCGATCGTCGTCACCGCACCCTGGGGCGTCGTCCTGCCCTACATCACCGAGCGGTTCCGCACCGACGTCCGCGCCTCCGGCTTCGGTCTCGGGTTCAGCGTGTCGGTCGTGATCCCGTCCTTCTACGCCTTCTACCTCGAGGGCCTCGGCGGGTTCATGCCGTACGCGACGGCCGTGCTCGTGCTGCTCGCCTTCGGCGGCCTGCTCGGGGCCGGCGGCGCGGCCGCGGGCCCCGAGACGAAGGACGTCGACTTCGAGTGAGGGGCCTGCGGCCCACGTGAGCGATATGGGTCGCCCGGGCGACCCAGAACACTCACGTGGGCGCAGCCCCTCACCGGTACGCGCCGGCCTTGATGTCCTCGAGCAGGCCGGGGCCCGTGGGCGTCCAGTCGAAGACCCGGCGGGTGTGGTCGCTCGACGCGGCGAGGTCCATCGCGAAGAACATCCCGATGAACCCGAAGTGCTCGACGGCGTCCTCGGGGGCGACGGAGGTGACGGGGACGCCCAGCGCGTCGCCGATCGCCTGTGCGATCTCGCGACTGGGGATCGCCTCCTCGGCGACGGCGTGCAGCCGCGTCCCGGCCGGGGCCTGCTCGAGCCCGAGCCGGACGAGCCGGGCGGCGTCGGAGACGTGCACCGCCGACCAGCGCGTCGAGCCGTCCCCGACGTAGGCGGACACGCCCTGACGGCGGGCGGCGGCGGTGATGAGGGCGATGAAGCCGTGATCGCCGTCGCCGTGGGTGGTGGGCGCGAAGCGGGCGCTGACGGCTCGTACGCCGCGGTCGACGTAGCCGAACGCCAGGTTCTCCGTCGCCGCCGCGCGGGGCGTCGGGACCGATCGCGGGCGACGGATCCGCCTCCGTCCCGGGTCGCCCGGCCGCGAGCCCGGCCACCCCGCCGGCCACCACGAGCGGGCGGCCGGTGCCGACGAGCGCCTCGCCCAGCGTCTCGACCGCGACGCGCTCGGCCCGGTTCGACTCCGCCGGGTTCGCCCAGTCGTGCTTGTTCGCGAGGTGCACGACCCCCTCGGCGTCGCCGGCACCGCGCCGCAGCGCCTCGAGGTCGTCGAGGTCCCCGCGCAGGACCGTCACGCCCTTGGCCTCCAGCGCGGCGTCCGAGGCGTCGGAGCGGGCGAGGCCGACGACCTCGTGTCCTGCGCCGAGCAGCTCGTCGACGGTGGCGGAGCCGATGCAACCGCTGGCTCCGGTGACGAATACACGCATGATGCGTGGCCTCCTCTGCCCTCACGGGCGACCATGTCAGTTACTGACATCACTGTAGACCCTGATGTCAGCGGCTGCCATCAGTAGGCTGTGCCCATGGTCCGCTGGGAGCCCGGGGCGCGCGAGCGGCTGCAGGCCGCCGCCCTCGAGCGGTTCGGCGCGCAGGGCTTCGACGGCACGACGGTCGCGGAGATCGCCGCCACGGCGGGGCTCACCGAGCGGACGTTCTTCCGGCACTTCGCCGACAAGCGCGAGGTGCTCTTCACCGGCCAGGACGAGTTCGAGCGGCTGTTCCTCGCGGGCATCGAGGAGGCGGGCGGCTCCGACCCGATGGCGATCGTCGCGGCCGCGCTCGAGGGCGCGACCGCGTTCTTCCCCGACGACCGCCGCAGCTGGTCCCGCGCGCGCCAGCGCGTCATCGACGCCGACCCGGGCCTGCAGGAGCGCGAGCTCCTCAAGCTCTCCGGCCTCGCCACGGCGATGACCGACGGTCTGCGCCGCCGCGGCGTCGACCCGACGGCGGCCACCCTGGCCGCCGAGAGCGGCGTCGCCGTCTTCCGGGTGGGCTTCGCGACCTGGATCGCCGAGGGCGAGGAGCGCCCGCTCGCCGAGGTCCTGCGGGCGGTGCTGACGCAGCTCCGGTCGCTGGTCACCGCGCCCCAGGTCGAGACGCCGCAGCTCTAAGCCCGCCGCTGCTCCTCGGCGAGGAAGTGGGCGGCGTCCGCGGTGGCTGGGTACAGCGCGCGGTAGTGCTCGTGGAAGGCGTCGTAGCGGGCGGTGCGCTCGGGGTCGGGCGTCACGGTGGCGACGATCGGGTTCCAGCTCGCGAGGTCGGCGGCGAACCCGAGCGCCCGGGCCGCGAGGACGGCGTCCCCGAGGGCCGCGCCGGTCGTGTCGGCCGGGACGTGCTGCTCCTGCCCGGTCACGTCGCTGACGATCTGTGTCCAGAGCCCGCCGCGGGTCCCGCCGCCGACGGCGACCAGGCGCGGGTCCGGTCCGCCGGCGTCGCGGAACGCCTCGAGGTTGTGCCGCACCCCGTGCGCGATGCCCTCGAGCGCCGCACGGTAGAGCTCGGCGCGGCCGTGGCCCGTCGTCAGCCCGAGCACCAGGCCGCGGGCGTCGGGGTCGAGGATCGGGGTGCGCTCGCCGGCGAAGTAGGGCAGCAGGAGCAGCCCGCGGGCTCCCGGCGGGACGCCGGCGGCCTCGTCGGTCAACGTCGCGTAGTCGGCGCCGACGAGGTCGCGCAGCCAGGCGGTGATCGCGCCGGAGGTGGCCATCCCGGCCGCGGTGGTGAACGAGCCGGGCGCGACGCCGCGGGTCGCCCACAGCGCCGGGTGCCGGACCGGCGCGTCCGCGACCTGCACCAGGAACATCGTCGTGCCGTACATGACCATCGTGTCACCGGCGCGCTCCACGCCGACGCTGGCCGCCTCGGCCCAGGCGTCGATCGTCCCGGTGGCCACCGGCGTCCCGGCCCGCAGCCCGGTCTGCGCCGCCGCGTGCTCGGTGACGACCCCCGCGACCTCCCCCGGCCACCGCAGCCGGGGCAGGGCGAGGCCGGGCGCGACGAGCTCGGCCAGGTCGGGGGCCCAGTCGGCGGCCTCGAGGTCGTACATCGGGTCGCACTGGCTCGCGGAGTGGTGGTCGAGGACGTACTCGCCGGTGAGGCGGTGCACGAGGTACGAGCTCGCCATGAAGAAGTACCGCGTCGCGTCCCAGACCTCGGGCTCGTTCCGCTGCAGCCACCGCCACTTGGGCCCGACCGCCTGGCTCGACAGCGGCGTGCCGCCGCGCGCGACGATCGCGTCCGCGCCGATCTCGTCGGTGAGCTCGGCGATCTCGCGGGTGGCGCGGGTGTCGACGCCGTACAGGATCGCGGGACGCAGCGGGCGGGCCTCGGCGTCGGCGGGCAGCAGCACCGGCCCGATGCCGCTGACGCCGACGGCGGCCGGCGTGCCCTGGACGAGCAGCTCGCGGGTGATCGACGCGAAATCGGCCCACCAGACGCCCTCGGCGTCGTGCTCGACCCATCCGGGGTGCGGGAACGAGGTCGCGTGCTCGACCTCCGCCCGCGCGACGACCGTGCCGTCGCCGGCGTCGACGAGGACGCCTTTCGACGACGACGTGCCGATGTCGATCCCGAGGACGAGCGTCACGGTTCGCGACACTAGAGACCCGGTGCGACTGCCTCCCAGGAAACGCTTCGAGAACCGAAGCATTCTCCCGACGTGCGACGGGCCCTACACCCACCGGAGCCACGTACCGTGGCCGTCGACCCAGGCCAGCGGCTCGTACCCGTCCCGGGCCAGCAGGAACGGGACGCCGCCGGGCGGGGGTGCGATCACGAGGCGCTCTGCGCACGTGAGTGTTTCGGGTTGCCCTGACGACCCAGAACACTCACATGGCCGTCGGCCATCACCACGCCAGCGGCAGGCGGTGCAGGCCGTAGATCAGGGTGCGGTGGCGGAACTCGGGCTCGCCGGCCAGGCGCAGCCCCGGGAAGCGCTGCAGCAGCGCCGGGAACGCCACGCGCATCTCGATCCGCGCCAGCGGGGCGCCCAGGCAGTGGTGGATGCCGTGGCCGAAGGCGAGGTGCGGGGACGGCGGGCGGGAGATGTCGAGCTCCTCGGCGTGCTCGACGACCTCCGGGTCGTGGTTGGCCGCGACCAGCGACGCGATCACCAGCTCGCCGGCCGCCACCGGGTGCCCGCCGAGCGTCGTGTCGGCGACGACGGCGCGCGGGAAGCTCCCGTGCACCACGGTCAGCCGGCGCAGCAGCTCCTCGACCGCGCCGTCGACCGCCGAGGGGTCGTCGCGGACCCGGGCCAGCTGGTCGGGGTGCTCGAGCAGCGCCAGCGTGCCCAGCGACAGCATGTTCGACGTCGTCTCGTGCCCGGCGACGAGCAGCAGGTTGCCGATGCCGATCAGCTCGTCGTCGGTGACGTCGTCGGAGTGCTCGCGGATGAGCATGCCGAGCAGGTCGTCGCCCGGGGCCTCGCGGTGCCGGGAGACGAGGTCGCTCATGTACTCCCGCGACGCGTCGGCAAGGCGCATCCGTTCCTGGGGCTCGATCGTGCTGTCGAGCTGGCGGGCGCTGCGCTCGGTGAACTCGCCGCGGTCCTCGTACGGCACGCCGAGCAGCTCGCAGATCACCATCGACGGCACCGGCAGGGCGAAGTCCGCGACGAGCTCCGCGGGCGGCCCGGCCTTCTCCATCGCGTCCAGGTGCTCGGTGACGATCTCCTCGACGCGCGGGACCAGGCGCTTCATCCGCTTGACGGTGAACTCGCCGGTGAGCATCCGGCGCAGCCGCGTGTGGTCCGGCGGCTCCTGCCCGAGCAGGTTGCCGGCCTGGCGGCGGCGGAACTCGGCGGTGTCGCGACCGGCCGCCACCAGCGCGGGCGGCGCCGGGACGCCGTCGAGGCGGAAGCGCTCCGGGTCGCCGTGCAGCTCACGGACGTCGGCGTAGCGGCTGACCATCGTCGCCTCGTGCCCGAACGGCGTCGCGACGCGGCGGGTCTCCCCCGCGTCGCGCAGCTCCTCGACCTCGGGCAGCAGCGTGAAGCCGTCGCGCTGCGCGGCCACCTCGCCGGTCCACGCGTGGGTCGCCTGGTCGGTCATCGCGGTCCTCCCGGTGACGGTGGTGGGCCCCCCGCCCTCGATGGTGCTCCCTGGAATCAGGTGCCGCCCGCGTCCTGCCCGGAACCTCCGGAATGCACCCGGACCGCGATCCCGTCGAGATAGGCATCGACCGCGCGTTCGAGGATCCCCTCCTCGGCGAGGACGTCCTCGCTCTCGAAGCCGCCCTCGTACCAGAGCCGCGTCATCGAGGGGTACCGCTCCTCCTCGAAGTACCGCTCCCAGAACACCGCGTTGATCGAGGACCAGTACTCGGCGAGCCCGACGCCGGTGCGCCGGACCTGGTCCTGCTCGCTGGTCGAGTCGCGCGCGAGGCCGGTGACCAGCGACCGGAGCGCGATCGCCGCGTTCGCGGAGTCGACCGGAGCGAGGCCGATGTCGAGGAACGCGGCGTAGAACGCGTCCTCCATCGCCAGCACCTGCGGTCCGAACGGCAGGCGGCTGCCCTGGTCGAGGATCCACGGGTGGCGGGCGTAGAGGTCCCACAACGCCCGGGCCTGGCGGGCCGCGGCGTCGCGCCAGGGCTCGCCGGGGTGGGGGTACAGGTCGCCCGTGATCTCCGCGAACGCCGCGTCGATCATCAGCGCGACGAGGCCCTCCCGGCTCTCGACGTGCGTGTAGAGCGCCATCACCCCGACGCCGAGGTCGGCCGCGATCGCGCGCATCGATAGCTCCTCGAGCCCGGCCGCGTCGGCCCGGGCGAGCGCGGCCGCGACGACCTGCGCGCGCGTCGTCCGCGCCGGCCGCCCCCGTCCCGTCGCGGGACCCCGTCCCCAGAGCAGGTCGAGGTGGTGCTCGTCGCCCATCAGCACTCCCTTGCCTTTCCGGACAGCGTCCGCTTAACCTAGCGCAGGCACTTTCCAGACGTTGTACCGAAAGGATCACGATGATCCGCACCGAAGACCTGCGGCGCACCTTCCGGCGGCGCGGCGCGGTGGTCGAGGCGGTCCGTGGCATCTCGCTGCGGGTCGAGCCGGGCGAGCTCGTGGCCGTGCTCGGCCCGAACGGCGCCGGGAAGTCGACGCTGCTGCGGATGCTGACGACGCTGCTCGGCCCGACGTCGGGCACCGCGGAGGTCGCGGGCATCGACGTCGTCGCCGACCCCACCGCCGTGCGGCGACGGATCGGCTACGTCGGCCAGGGCAACGCCGGCGGCCACAACCATCGCGTGCTCGACGAGCTGATCACGCAGGGCTCCTTCTACGGCCAGACGCGCGCCACGGCCCGCCGACGGGCCGGCGCGCTGATGGAGGCCCTCGAGCTGCAGGGCCTCGATCGCCGCACGGTCGCCTCGCTGTCCGGCGGGCAGAAGCGGCGCATGGACGTCGCGATCGGCCTGATGCACCGGCCCGGGCTGCTCTTCCTCGACGAGCCCACCACGGGCATGGACCCGCAGGCCCGCGCCAACCTCTGGGAGCACATCACCCGCCTGCGCGAGGAGCACGACACCACCGTCGTCCTCACCACCCACTACCTCGACGAGGCCGACGCGATGGCCGAGCGGATCGTCGTCGTCGACCACGGCGAGGTCATCGCCGACGCGGGCAGCGCCGAGCTGCGGACGCGCCACGCCGACGACCGTCTGGTCCTGCACGTCGACGACCCCGCGGCGGTCGCCGGCCTGGTCGAGGGCTCGCGGGTCCTCGCCGACCGGGTGGAGCTCCGCCTCACCGGCGGCGCCCGGGTGCTGCCCGGCCTGCTCGCCCGCCTCGACCGGGCCGGCGTCACCGTGCACTCCGCGCACCTGCACGAGGCGAGCCTCGACGACGTCTTCCTGGCCCTGACCGGCCGCAGCCTGCGCGAGGAAGGAGCCGCGGCATGAGCGTCGATGTCGCCTCGCCCCCGGACCTCGTCGCACCCCGGGCGGGCTTCGTCCACGACACCGCCGCGGTGTTCGTGCGCGAGTTCGCGCTCGTCCTGCGCGACCCGTTCTCGCTGATCTTCTCCCTGCTCCAGCCGCTCGTCTTCCTCGGGCTGTTCGCCCCGCTGCTGGCCGGCTCACTGTCGGCCGACCAGCTCGGCGGTGAGTCGCCGCTGACGTGGTTCCTGCCCGGCGTCGTCGTGATGATCGCCCTGTTCGGCACCGGGAGCACCGGCGCCAACCTGCTCTTCGAGCTGATGACCGGCAGCTACGAGCGGGTGCTCGCCACCCCGATCTCGCGCGCGTCGATCCTCGTCGGGCGGGCGCTCAAGGAGCTCGCCCCGCTCGTCGTCCAAGCCGTGATCATCACGCTGGCGGCCGTCCCGTTCGGCGTGACGTTCTCGCCCGTCGGCGTGCTCGTCGGCCTGGCGATCCTCGGGGTGTTCGGCGTCGGGCTCGGGGCGCTGTCCTACGCGCTGGCGCTGGCGTCGAAGAACCGCGAGTGGCTGTTCTGGGGTGTCCAGCAGACGCTGATCTTCCCGTTGCTGATCCTCTCCGGGATGATGCTGCCGCTCGAGTCCGGGCCGGCCTGGATGCAGACGGCCGCGACGGTGAACCCGCTGACCTACGTCGTGAACGCGGAGCGGGCGGCGTTCACCGGGGCGCTGGGCGACCCGTCGATCCTCTACGGCGCGATCGCCGCGGCGCTGACCTGCGCCGCCGGGCTGGTGGTCGGCATCCGGTCGGTGCTGCGCAGCGCGGGCTAGCTCAACGCGCGGGCGTTCTCCGCGAAACCGGCCCACGGGTCGGCCTTGCGGGCGAGCCGGCGCGGGATCGAGCGGACGTCGTGCTGGTCGGGCGTGACGCGGGCGAGCTCGTCCCAGTCCAGCGGCGTCGCGGTCGGTCCGCCCGGGCGGGCCCGCGGCGAGTAGGGCATCACCGCGGTCTGGCCGTAGGCGTTGCGGCCGATGTCGAGGAAGGTCCGGCCGCCGCGGGCGTCCTTGCGCACCTCCGTCGTGAGCTCCTCGGGGTCGTCCGCGGCGACGGCCTCGGCGATCTCGATCGCGGCGCCCCGGACGGTCTCCTGGTCCGCGGTCCCGTCCAGCGGCGCGACGACGTGGTAGCCGCGGCTGCCGGTGCTCTGCAGGAACGCGACGAGGCCGCGGCCCTCGACGGCGTGCCGCACGGCCCGCGCGACGTCCCTGATGCCGGCGAGGTCCTGGCGCTCGCCGGGGTCGATGTCGACGATCAGCCGGTCGGGACGCTCGAGCGCGCCCGCGACGACGTTCCAGCCGTGCAGCGTGACGGTGCCGAACTGGACGAGCCGGATGAGGTCCGCGGTTTCCTCGACCTCCGGGTGGTGCACGACGTCGTCCGCGCCCTTCTTGCGCTCGCGGCGCGGGGTGTCGACGGTGTGCAGGCCCTTCGGCGCGCGCTTCCCGGCGTCCTGCTGGACGAACCCGCCGGCGTCCAGGCCGTCAGGGAAGCGCTGCAGGGTCAGGGGCCGGCCCGTCAGGTGCTTCAGGACTGTTGTCGCCACCGATTCCCAGTACTGGGCGAGATCGGCCTTCGTGACGTCCTCGCCGCCCTCGCGGGCGGGCAGGAGCACCTTGTCCGGGTGCGTGACGTCGATGCCGGCGACGGTCGTCATGTCCGGCGTTTGCCTCTCCTGGCCGATCGACAAACCTGCTGGTCGTGGACCGCGTCCGGCTCTCGAAGCGCCTGTCCCGCGCTCTGCGGCACGATCCCGGGCGCGTGGGGCTGACGCTCGACGCCGAGGGGTGGGTGTCGCTGGACACGCTGTGCGCCGCGTTGCAGGTGTCCCGCGCCGACGTCGAGGACGTGGTGGCGCACGGGTCGAAGGCGCGCTTCGAGCTCAGCGGTGATCGAGTCCGCGCCCGCTACGGGCACTCGCTGCCCGGCCACGTCGCACTGCCGCCGGCCGACCCGCCCGACGAGCTGTTCCACGGGACGTCGTCCGTCGTGGTCGACGCGATCCTGCGCGACGGCCTGCTCCCCGGCGGTCGCCAGTACGTCCACCTGTCGCCGGACCCCGACACCGCGCTCACGGTCGGCGCGCGGCACGGGCGCCCGGTGGTGCTCGTGGTGGACGCCCGGGCCGCCGCCGCGGACGGCGTGGTCTTCCGCCGCGGCAACGACGACACCTGGCTGACCGACGCGCTCGACCCCCGCTACCTGCGGCGGGCGTGAGCCAGGACGAGGTCGGCGAGCTGCCGCGGGCGGACGTCGGTGTCCGCGAGGTCCTCGAGCCGGTGCCACCCGACGGCGAGGTGCGGCTCCTGGCTGACCGGGTCGGCGGCGTCGATGCGGACGGCGAAGACGTGGTTGATCTCGTGGTGCCCGTCCCAGCGGTTCTCCAGCTCGCCCCAGCGCTCGGTGATCGTGGCGCTGACGTCGAGCTCCTCGCGCAGCTCGCGCACCACCGCGTCCTCGGGCGACTCCCCCACCTCGACGTGCCCGCCGGGGAAGAACCAGTAGCCGGCGGCCCGCTCCTGCACGAGCAGCACCGCGCCGTCGCGCAGGACCACGGCCCGGGCGACGAGCTCGGGGTCGGTCACGGAGCTCCCTCGGTCACGAAAAGGTCACAGCGCCACCGAACGCCACCGGCGCCGTCGACGACCCGCCTAGCTTCCGCGCCATGAGCGAGCAGGGTCGGACGTGGGTCATGGTCCTCGTCCTGGTCGTACTCATGCCGATCGTGGCCCTGATGATCTCCGCAGGCTCGCCCCAGCTCGCCGAGACGGTCTCGCTCACCTCGGGCACGGGCCTCGTCGCCGCGGTGCTCATGGTCGCGATCGTCGTTCTCGTCTCCCGGGTGCGCGGCCTGACGCGGGTGCTCGGGATGGAGCTCGGCGTCGCGCTGCACCGCCGGCTCGGCGTGGCCGTCGTGGGCATCACCGTCACGCACGTCGTGGCCGCCGTCGCGCACTCGCACCGCGGCCTCGGGCTCCTCAACGTGTTCGCCGTCGGTCCGCCGATCAAGGTCGGCATCATCGCGGTGGTCCTCATGGCCGTGCTCGTGGTGCTCCGGCCCCGCGCCACCTCCCGTCGCTACGGGCTGTCCTCCCGCGTCCACGCGGCGCTCGGGGTCATCACGGTGCTGCTCGTCGTCGCCCACGTGGTGCTGTTCGGGCACCTGCCGGAGAACCCGCTGGTCGGGGTCACCCTCGGCGTGCTCGGCGTCGTGCTGGTCGGCGTGGTCGTGCGGCGCTGGATCGCCGTGCCGCTGCTCGACCGCGGCCTGCACGTCGTGTCCGCGGTGCGCCCGGAGTCGTCGGACACCTCGACCGTGGTGCTCGCCCCGGCGCGACGCGCGCTCGACCCCGCGCCCGAGCCGGGGCAGTTCGTGTGGTTGCGGCTGCGGCGCCTGCCCCTCGCCGAGGAGCACCCGTTCACGATCGCGGCCTCGACGCGGGCGGGCCGGCTCGAGCTGACCGTCCGCGACCGCGGTCCCTTCAGCAGCGGCCTCCAGGCCCTCGAGGTCGGGCGGCACGTGTGGGTCGACGGCCCGCACGGCGCCTTCGTGCCGATCGCCGCCACCGACATCAGCGGCGGCGGCCTCGTGCTCATCGCCGGCGGGGTCGGCATCACGCCGATCATGAGCATCCTGCGCGCCCACGCCGCGGCGGCCGATCCCCGCGCCCACGCCCTCCTGCTCGCCGAGCGTGAGAACGAGGCGCTGTTCGCCACCGAGATCCTCGCGCTGTCCCGGCGTCTCGACCTGTCGGTCCTGCGCACCGGCGGCCACCGCCTCGATCCCGGCATGCTCCGCGCCGTGCTGCCGACGGGCGTCCCCGAGAGCCACCGGTACTTCGTCTGCGGGCCGCCCCCGCTCGTCGGCGCGGCGCTCGACGGCCTCGACAGCCTCGGCGTCCCCGCCCGCGCCATCACCACCGAGCGCTTCGGCTGATCAGAAGCCGCCATGATGGGGGCGTGCAGCGACGCTGGCAGGCGCTCGGGCTCGCCCTCCTGGTCGGCCTGTCCCTCGTCGCCTGCGGCGCCGAACCCGTCGTGACGACCCCCGACCCCACCGACCCCGCCGCGCTGCGCGTCATGACCTGGAACGTCCAGACCGGCGAGCACGACCCGCCGGAGTGGGCCCCGGTCGTCGCCCAGCTGCGCCCGGACGTCCTCGCCCTGCAGGAGATCTGCACGGACGACGCCGAGGAGCTCGCGCGGCTCCTGCAGCGCGACCACGGCCTGACCTACGAGGTCGTCCCTGGACCGATCCGCCCGCCGACCCCCGCCGAGGCCAACGCCCCCGTGAACGCCGCGCTCGGCCCCGCCTGCGACACGGGCCCCGAGGACGTGCAGTTCGGCCTCGCCGTGCTCTCGCTCCTGCCCGTGACCGGCGCGCGCGTCACGACCTACCCGCCCGACCCCCGCGACGAGCAGCGCGGCTACCTGTCGTTGCAGGTCACGACGCGGGCGGGGCAGGCCGTCTTCGTGCACACCACCCACCTCGGGCTGGACGGGACGCAGGACGACCAGCTCCGTCGTCTCTCGGCCGACGCGGCGGGGGCGGCGCCCGCCGTGGTGCTCGGCGACCTGAACCTCATCGCCTCCCAGCCCGAGCTCGCGCCCCTGCGCCAACGGTTCGCCGAGGTCGACCCGGACGCCCGGCTCGCCACGAGCCTGCTTGGCAAGATCGACTACATCTTCCTGCGCGGGCTGGCGCCCGTCGGCGCGCCTGAGGCACCGGACGTCTCGGTGTCCGACCACCGCCCGCTCGTCGCGACCCTGCGTCTGTCGTGACCACCGCCGGCCGCTTCGTCATCCAGCGCCACCACGCCTCGACGCTGCACTTCGACGTGCGGCTGGAGATCGACGGCGTGCTCGTGTCGTGGGCGGTGCCGAAGGGGCCGTCGACCGATCCTGCGCAGCGCCGTCTCGCCAAGCGCGTGGACGACCACGCGCTCGGCCACATCGACGTCGAGGGCCCGCTCGGCAGCGGTACGGTGATCGTCTGGGACACCGGCACCTACGAGATGCGGACCGAGGGCACCACGGCCGAGGCCCTCGCGAACGGCCACCTCACCGTCGAGCTGCACGGCCACAAGCTCACCGGCGGCTACGCGTTCCTCCGCACAGGCGGCGACGACTGGCTGATGATCAAGACCAAGGACGCGGCCGCCGATCGTCACCGCGACCCCGCCCGGGACGAGAACACCTCGGTGCTCACTGGGCGCACGAACGACGACTACGCCTGAGCCGCCGGCACCGCCGCGGCCAAGACCTCGCCGAGTGGGGTCGCCGGCCTGCCGAGCAGGCGGGGCAGCGTCGGGTCGACCGCGGCGAAGTCGCCACGCCGGCTCGCGGCGAACATGCCGACCAGCATGTCCGCGGCCGCCTCCGGTGCACCGTGGCCGACCAGCTCGGCCCGGTAGTCCGCGTCGGACACCACGACACGACGGATCGGGCGGCCGGCGGCCTCCGAGGCCAGCGCGGCGACCTGCTCCATCGTGAGCGCGTCCGGGCCGGTGAGCGGCGGGGTGAGGCCGTCGAGCTCGTCGCTCGTCAACGCCAGTGCCGTGATGTCGGCGAGGTCGCCGTGCGTGGTCCACGCGATCGGCCCGTCCTCGGGCACCCGGAGCTCCCCGGTGTGCCAAGCGCCCTGGAGGAGCCTCGGCACCGTTGAGGCGTAGAAGCCGTTGCGCAGCGACGTGAACGGCGCCCCGCACGTGCGGAGAACCTCCTCGTTGGCGGCGTGCTGGGGCATCGGCGGGAACGGCGAGTCCGGCCGGGCACCCGCGTGGCTGGTGTAGAGCACGCGCTCGGCGCCCGCCGCGACGGCGGCCTCGATCGCCGCACAGTTCTGCCGCAGGCCCTCCTCGCCGAGCGTGTTGGCCGACACCACCAGCACCCGCGACGCCCTCTCGAAGGACGCGGCGAGGCTCGACGGCTCGGCATAGTCGCCGCGGCGCACCCGAACGCCGCGCTCCGCGAGGTCCCGGGCCTTCTCCGGGTCGCGGACGCTCGCTCCGACCTGCTCGGCGGGCACGCGGTCGAGCAGCCGCTCGAGGACGGCGCGGCCCAGCTGGCCGCTCGCTCCGGTCACGACGATCATGAGGACTCCGTTTTCAGTGGTAATGCTTCGACAGTAGCACCGTTGTTAGCGGTGGAAGCGGGTTCTCGCTATCGTCGGCATCGTGGAGACCGAGGGTGGTGCGGACGGACCGCGCGAGCGGATCGTCGCGGCGGCGCTGCGCCTGCTCGAGGAGGAGGGCGCGGATGCGGTCTCGACCCGCGCGGTCAGCGCCGCCGCCGGCGTCCAGGCCCCGACCATCTACCGGCTCTTCGGTAACAAGCAGGGCCTGCTCGACGCCGTCGCCGCGCACGGCTTCGCGTCCTACCTCGCCACCAAGACCGCCACCGAGCCGGGCGACGATCCGGTGCAGGACCTGCGCGAGGGCTGGGACCTGCACGTCGGCCTCGGCCTCGCCCACCCCGCGCTCTACCGCCTGATGTACGCCCGCGCCGGCCCGGGCTCGCCGGCGGCGACCGCCGCCGTCGACGTCCTCGCCAAGCACATCGGGCGGATCGCCGAAGCCGGCCGCCTCCGTGTGCCCGAGGACCGGGCCGTCGGGCTCGTCCGGGCCGTCGGCGAGGGCACGACGCTGACCCTCATCGCCACGCCGGAGGGCCGGCGCGACCCGCTCCTCGCGACCTCCGCGCGCGAGGCCGTCATCGCGGCGATCACCACCGACGCGCCTGCCCTCCCCGAGCCCGGTCCTGTTCCCGCGGCCGCCGCCCTGCGCGCCGCCCTGCCGGACGTCGACACCCTCAGCGGGGCGGAGCTCGGCGTCCTGCGCGAGTGGCTCGACCGCATCACCGGAGCCTCCGACCGCCGCTGACGTCGGTACACACCGGACGACGACCGGCAGCGGTCACCGTCAGGCCAGGACGAGATCGGCGAAGTAGTAGCTGCCGGTGTCGACGTCCGCGGGGTCCGGGAGCCGATCGATCAACGTCGCGGACTTCCCTTCGGCACGACGACGCGCGACGACCTCTCGGTGCAGCGCGACCACCCTCCACGGGCGTCGCATCGGTCGCGCCTTGGGGTTGTCGACCCCGAACATCGGCATCCTCGCGGGCTCCACGTACACGAAGCCCTCGATGTAGACCGGTCGGTCGGGCAGCGGATGGTCGGCCGCGGTGCCGTGGAGCAGGAACCCTTGTCCGCAGGTGTCGACCCGCAGCTGCCCGTCCTCAGGGCCGGGAGCCGATTCCCGCCGGAGAAGCCCTCGCGTCACCGACCAGCAGTCGTCATCGGTGATCAGGTACTCCATGCCGTCGTCGGCCGCCTCCACGACGTTCCAGTCGTCGATCGACACGGCGAGCTCGCAGACGTCCCCGGTCGCCATCGAGGGGATGAGCCCTTCCATCAGGAGGAGCGCGAACACCTGCGCCCTCACCCGGCCGAGTGGGGGAGTCTCGTCCAGCTCCTCCGCCGTCGGCATCTCCTCCGCGGTCGACATCGCCACCGCCTCCTTCTGTCCTCGGGTCGTCATCTGGTTCTGACTCCCGCGGGCGCCGAGCGGTTCCTTCCATTTTCGGTCGACTCGCTCCGGTTGGGCACGCTGGACCCATGACCGTCGACTACGGCCCCCACGGATCGAGCCTGCGCGACCTCCCGCGCCTGCGGCGCACGCGACGGCGGCGGTCGTCGAGCTGGGACCGCACCGGGGGCAACGACGACCGCGCCAGCCTCCGCCCCGGCGAGACCGCGACGATGCTCGACGTCGCCGGAGCCGGCGTCGTCACCCACCTCTGGATGACCGTCGCCGCGCCCCGCTCACTGCGCCGGCCGCTCGGCGGGGCGGACGACCTGCTGCGCCGTCTCGTCCTGCGCGCCTGGTGGGACGGCGAGGAGCACCCGAGCGTCGCCGTCCCGCTCGGCGACTTCTTCGGCGTCGGCCACGGCCGCACCACCAACTTCGTGTCGCTGCCGCTGCAGATGAGCCCCGAGGACGGCAAGGCGTTCAACTGCTGGTTCGCGATGCCCTTCGGGTCCGGGGCGCGGATGGAGGTGACGAGCGAGGTCGAGGATGCGGACGTCGTCGTCTACTTCTACGTCGACTACGAGGAGCTCGACTCGCTCGACGCGGACATCGGGCGCTTCCACGCCCAGTGGCGCCGCCAGAACCCGACCGCGGGCGTGCGCCCCGGCCCGTCCAACGCCGCCTACCAGTTCCACGGCACGAACCTGACAGGGCGTGACAACTACACGATCCTCGAGGCCGAGGGCCACGGGCACTACGTCGGCTGCGTCCTGAACATCCAGAACCGGCGCCGCACCCGGAAGTGGAACTGGTACGGCGAGGGCGACGACATGATCTTCATCGACGGCGACGAGTGGCCGCCGACCCTGCACGGGACCGGCACCGAGGACTACGTCAACACCGCCTGGTGCCCGACGCAGACCTACTCCGCGCCGTACCACGGGGTCACCCTCGCGGGCGGGAAGAACTGGCGCGGACCGGTGAGCCTGTACCGCTTCCACGTCGAGGACCCGGTCGTCTTCGAGCGCTCGATCCGCGTGAGCATCGAGCACGGGCACGCGAACAAGCGCAGCGACGACTGGTCGTCGACGGCCTACTGGTACCAGGCCGAACCCCACCGACCCTTTGAACTCGCCCCGGTGGAGGATCGCCTCACGGGTCCGTGAGCCGGACGTCACTGCCCACTTGGCCAGGGTCACACCCCTCCGCACTGGCAGGACCGGCCCTGCTCCTCGCACCATCGGTCATCCGTCCACGGAGGTACGCCTTGAACGACCAGGAGCGTTACGACCGCTTCCTCTCTGCCCTCGGTTTCCGCGCCAACCTCGACGGGACACCGTCCGGCGGCGTGGACCTGATCGACCTCGACGGCGAGCCCGTCGACCCCGCCGTGCGCCTGCACGTGTGCCCCGAGACGCTGGCCGCGCACGTGTGCGATGAGCAGGGCGTCGCCCCCGGCGCCCACCCGTCGCTGGACGACGAGCCGGACGAGCTCGACGACCCCGAGGCCGCCAGCCTGCAGACCCTGCTCGCCCAGATCGAGGAGGCGATCCTCGTCCGCGAGCCGGGCAAGGACCACCTCCTGCTCGTCGACGGCGGCGTGCGGGCGGTCTCGGAGGACCAGGTCCCGGCCTGACCCTCGGTCTGCCCGACGCCTCCTGGCCGTGACCCCGCCAGGGCGCAGCGGCGTGACACGCTGGCTCTCACACGGCGTCGGGAGGGGCATGGTCGAGGAGAACCGACGACCGATCGCTCGTGTCGCGTCCCTGACCGTCTTCCCGATCAAGGGCTGTGCGGGGATGGCGGTCGACCGCCGCGAGGTCACGACGACCGGGCTGGCCGGCGACCGGCAGTTCATGGTCATCGGCCCCGACGGCCGGTTCAAGTCCCAACGGCGCCATCCCCTCCTCGCGACGGTGCGGCCACACCTCGACGGTGACCGCCTCACGCTCGCCGCGGACAGCCGCGAGCAGTGCTCGATCGACATCGTCAGCGACGGCCCGCGGCGCCAGGTCGAGATCTTCGGCCAGGACCATCCCGCGCTCGACCAGGGCGACGAGGCCGCCGCCTGGCTCTCCGACGTGCTCGGGGTGGAGAGCCGACTGGTCGGCGTCACGCCCGAGCACCGCCGCCCCACCGACGGCCTCGTGCCGGGACTCTCCGGCTGGGCCGACAGCGGCTCGCTCCTGCTCCTCTCCCGCGCCGCGGCCGACGACCTTTCCGACCGCGCTGCGGAACGCACCGGCGAGCCGATCCCCCTCGATCGCTTCCGCGCCAACGTCGTCCTCACCGACTGCGCGGCCCACGCGGAGGATTCCCTCGACCGCATAGTTCTCGGAGGCACTCGCCTGGCGTGCTCGAAGCAGGCCGTGCGCTGCGCCGTCGTCACGGTGGACCAGCGCTCCGGCGAGCGCGCCGGCCCCGAGCCGCTGGAGACCCTCGCGACCTACCGACTCACCGACAAGGGCGTCGTGTTCGGGGCGAAGTACACGGTGCTGGTGCCGGGCGAGGTCGCGGTCGGTGATGAGCTGCGTCTGGCACCGGCTGCTGGCGGCGTCCGGACGGGCGGCTGACTCGACAGCATGACTCCGCAGGCAGGTGCCGCTCCGCGCGTCGCCGGCAGATGCAGCGTTCGGCCGAGAGACCATGACGGCGATGCCCGAAGGCCTGACGAGGACCCGGCAACAGACCGAGATCGGCGAAGGTCTCGCCGTGGGCTGCCTGGTCGCGGGGGTCAACGCGATCAGCTCGACCGCCCCGCTCGACGCTGCCCTGACGAGCGCCTTCGACTCGTGGCCATGGGTCTCGCGCTACCCGGCGGCGCGTCGTAACCCGAGACTCGCCGAGATCCTGCAACGCAGCTCCGGGCGCCGCGGGAGCCGGGTCGCGCGATGGATCTCCTCCAGCGGGCTCTTCGTGCCCCAGCTCTGCGACGACGAGTGGGACCTGTCCGCAGCCTGCGTCCAGCTCGAGGAGGCGACGGCCATCCCCGCGCGACGCTGGTGCGAGCTCGCCGCGGCGTTCCTCGAGGGCCTCGAGCCCGTCTTCGTGTGGCGGGCCCACCCCATCGATCCGCTTGACGACATGTGACTTGGACAGTCGCTGAACGGACTTCCTCCTAAGCAGCGTCGACGGCGCCAGCCTGAAGCAGAGACTGCGGCATCGGCCGGTCGAGACGCCAGGTGATCGATATCGGGCGCTCGCCCGCGTGCTCTACGGCAGTAGCCGTCCCGAGGCAGAGGAACGGCGCGGACCCGAACTCGTCGGCGCGCGTCGCCCGCACAAACAGCACGACGTTGCTCGTTCCCTTGATGTAGCGCTGACCCATCGCCGAGGCGAGCGCTGTGGCGTTCTGCGACTCCCAGTGGAAGAGGTCCGCCGAGATCGGGTAGTCCCGATATCTTGTCGATGGCGCGAAGTCCTTCTCCTCCTTGTGCAGAGTGACCAACAGCGCGTCCACGTTCGTCGCCTCCGAGTACACGACTCCGGCGGCCTGCCCACGCGTCTTGCGCGTCCCGTCCGCCCAACCGATACCCGCCAGGACCTCATCGCGCCGATAGGTGCAGTGCGACTGAAGCGAGACGCCCGGGACACTGAGGTCCCTCGGGACCATCCGCGCCCGATCCGCGGCGAGCGCCATCAGGGTGCCCAACTCCTCGACAACAGCCGGGTGCCTGCGCAGCGTCTGCAACGCCGCCTCGAAGGAGGCATGGCGACCGAGGTCCGGCCAGATCGTGTAGACGAGCATCCGCGCGAGGGCCTGGTCGTCCGGCGACAGCGAGGGGAAGGCCGGACCCTCCGGACTCAACAACTCACTGTAAGTGGCGGCGCGACCTGGATCGTCCACGTGAATCAGGCTCGCGACCCGCCGGAGAAGTTCGTCCTCCCGATGACCCGCGGGTTTCGTCGCGAACCCGGCCTCCCTCCGCAAGCCGGTCCAGCTGACTCCAGCCACGCGACCGTAGACATCGGCGAGCTCCTGCCCGCTCGCCTGGAGGTAGTCCTCGAGCGACAGGTCGCCATGCGACCGGACGTCCTGCACCAGCGCCTTCCGACCACCCTTCAAACCCAGCCGCACGTTCTCGAGGACGACTCCCTGCGCGACACGATCGAGAATCAACCGCGAACCAGAAGGGAGGAACGGGAAGCCATCCTCGATGTCGCGAACGAGCCCGGCACGGGTCGATCCGGTCAGCGCACGGTAACGGACGTCGAAACGGAACTCACGGCGATGCTGGCCGATGAAGTCGAGGACGGTTAGCACCGCTTTCCCGGGCGCTCTCCGAAGCCCGCGGCCGAGCTGCTGAAGAAAGATCGTGGCGCTCTGGGTGGGCCGTAGGAACAGGACGGTGTCGACCGTCGGGAGATCGACGCCTTCGTTGTAGAGATCGACGGTGAACAGGCACGCGACTGCGCCCGAGCGAAGGTCGGCCGCCGCCTGGTCGCGCTCGACCGACGCGGTCCCACCGTGCACCGCGCGTGACGGGATGCCGGCCTCGCTGAATTTCCGCTCCATGTACTCGGCATGCGCAACCGAGACACAGAAGCCGAGGGCACGTACCCGCCGAGGATCAGCCACCCGATCATGTAGGGCGTTGAGGACGATCCGTGTACGAGCGTCGTTGCCGGTGTAGAGCTGATCGAGGGCTTCGGTGTCGTAGGAGCCGCGCTTCCATTCGAGCGCGCTGAGGTCAGTGTTGTCCGCGACCCCGAAGTAGTGGAACGGACACAGCAGGTCCTGCTCGAGGGCTTCCCCGAGGCCGATCTCGACGGCTGTGCGGCCGCCGAAGAACTCCCGCACGTCGACGCCGTCGGCGCGGTCGGGCGTGGCGGTCAAACCGAGGAGTTCGATCGCCTCGAGCTTCCCGAGCAGAGCGCGGTACGAGGGCGCCTCCGCGTGATGGAACTCGTCGATCACAGCCACGTCGTACGCCGGAGGATCTACCTCGCGGAGCGACTGAACGGAAGCAAACACGTGTTTCCACCGACTTGGACGCTGACCACCAACGAGCAACTCACCGAACGTTCCGTCGCCCAACACCTCGCGGTAAGTGCGCTGTGCCTGCTCGAGCAGTTCCCGACGATGCGCGACGAACAGCAGGCTCTTCTCGCTGCCGCCGAGCCCCCGGTAGTCGAGAGCGGCCACGACCGTCTTGCCCGTACCGGTCGCGGCGACGACGAGGTTGCGGTGACGATCGTGCACGGTGCGCTCGGCCTCGAGGGCTTCGAGGATGCGCTCCTGGTGCGGACGCGGCCGGACCTCGAGCCCCGAGAGGACCAAGGTGGACGGACCGGTGCCTGACTGGGCGCCGAGCGCGCGGTCGAGAAGTTCGGCGTCGCGATCGGGGTCGTAAGGCCGAAACTCCGGGTTGTTCCAATAGGTATCGAAGGTGGCCTCGAACTTGCGGACCAAGGTCGGTGTGGCGACAGAGGAGATGCGGACGTTCCACTCCAGCCCGTCGACCAACGCGGACTTCGACAGGTTGGAGCTCCCGACGTACCCCGTGTCGAACCCGCTGTCCCGCCGAAACAGCCAGGCCTTCGCGTGCAGCCGCGTTGACTGCTCCTCGTACCGAATACGGACCTCAGCGCCGTAGCGTCGGACTAGTTCGTCAACGGCGCGCCGTTCAGTACCGCCCAAGTACGTTGTGGTGATGACCCGCAGCGGCACTCCGCGCTCGCGCAACGCCGTGAGCTGCTCGGCGAGAAGGCGCGTGCCGTGGAACTTGACGAATGCGCAAAGCAGGTCGACCCGATCTGCACTCGCAAGTTCAGCGTTCAGCTCCGCACCCAGACTGGGCTCGTCCGGCGTGTTGGTCAGCAACGCCGTGTCCGACAGCGGCACCGTCGGTCGGACGACCCGCTGAACGCCGGGCGCCACCGCGACGGCCAGCAGCTGCTCCAAGGCCACGACAGCGTCGTCGCCCTGATTCTGGTTCACCATGTCGACGATTCCGTTGACGAGATCGCGACGACGATCGCTGTCCGTCTGGTCGGTCAGTGCGCGGCGGACGACCTCAGCGACGTGCCGGGCGAGAACGTCAGGCGCGCTCGCCTTATCGATCGCGTCGAACTGAGCGGCGCCGTCCGGCAGCGCACGCAGGCGGCGTTCGACACCCCGCGTGTAAAGGAGTTCGTATAGCCCGTCGTCCACTTCCCCATCCACGACGGCAGAGTGGCACATGGCTCAGATGGGTCTCGTGACCCGGTGGCCCGAAGATCAGCCCGGTGATCAGGCCGGCTAGGTCCACGACTACGGCGACCGGCTGCCTCGACGTGCCGCTCGACGACGGCACCACTCGCCAGCTGGAGATCGAGCGCGTCGCATGGAGGAGGACACTGGCGCACTTCTGACGCCCCGAACTTGTCCCACGACGGACAGCCACGACACGCCGCCACCGCGACGCAGGCACCACCCGGCCGTGCCGCGACCGTGACCTGCGGGCCTCCAGAACGCGCCACGCTGCGCCTTCGGGAGCGACGCGAGAGGAGGCCAATCATGGCGAGGTTGGACGGCAAGGTCGCCATCATCACCGGCGGGGAGAGCGGGATCGGGCGGGCGTCGGCGGGCGCGATGGTCGACGAGGGGGCGCAGGTGCACCTCGTCGGCCTCGATGCCGACGCGCTGAAGCGGGCGGTCAGCGAGCTCGGGGACGACCGAGCCGCGTTCTCCAACGCCGATGTCACCGACGAGGACGCCGTCCGCCGTGCTGTCTCGGAGGCCGTCGAGCGGTTCGGGCGCCTTGACGTCGTCTTCAGCAACGCCGGCAACACCGGGGCTGTCGCGCCGATCGAGGACTACCCGTCCGACGAGTTCGCCCGCACGTTGCAGGTCCACGCGCTGGGCGCGTTCCACATGATCAAGCACGCGTCCCCGCACCTCGGCGAGGGTGCGAGCATCATCATCACCTCGAGCGTCGTCGGGCTGATGGGTTTCGGCGGCATCAGCGGCTACGTCGCCGCCAAGCACGCGCAGGTCGGCATGATGCGGGCGGCCGCGAAGGAGCTGACGCCGCGACGCATCCGAGTCAACTCCCTGCACCCCGGGCCGACATCGACGCCGTTCCAGGACTCCATCGAGATGCGCGCGACGGGACTGCCGCAACAGGAGGCCGCCGCCGCGTTCGACGACCTCGTCCCGCTCGCCCGGCACGCCACGCCCGCGGAGATCGCGAAGACGGTCGTCTACCTCGCCTCCGACGACAGCGCCTACATGACCGGGGCGACGGTTGCCGTCGACGGCGGCCTGACGATCTGAGCGCGCGGACTCAGTGCCCCTCGAGGTCCAGAAGGTAGGTCGCTGCGTGCTCGACCCCTGACGGTCCGGGCAGGCTCTCCAGCTCCTCGGTGCCCTCGTCCCCGATGCGGCGGATGCGGTCGACCGACCACATCCGCACGCCGTCGGGCAGGAGCGGCCAGAGCATGCCGTCGGCGGCCCAGAGGTACGGCTCGACGACCAGGCGCCCGGTCACGGCGAGCATCGCGTCCGCCGGCCACCGCTCGTCGGAGCTTGCCAGCAGGGGCTGGACGAACCCCGCGTCGAGGACGGGTGGCACCTCGGTGCCGGGCAGGCGCACCGTGCCCGCGACGGTGGTCGTGGGGACGGGGCTGCCCTCCTGCGTCACGCCGGCACTCGACGCGGCCGCGGTCGACGTCACCTGCAGCGCGAAGCCGAACCCGGCGAGCCGACCGGTGACCACGTCGTCGTACTCGCCGTCCGCGAGCGTGTGGGTCGGGACCACCGCCACCAGCCTCACGGTGCGACGGTAGCTGCCCGACCGAGCGGAGGTGCGGGAGATCGATGGAACCGCTCGAGCTCTACCCGACACGCGATCCAGCCTGAGGAGGCACGTCGTGGAACCGAGCGACGAAGAGCTCTACGACCAGCTCGTCGGCTACCTCGCCGCCGAGGGTGCGGTCGACGAGGACCGCGTGCAGGGACTGGTCGTCCTCACCGAGTTCGATCACCGTCCACTCCCCGTACCGCTCCGCCTCCACTTCACCACAACGAGCTTCGGGGACCATCTGCGCGCGGCGGCTCCGGACGCGGCCGTCGTGTGGCCCGACGTCCAGCCCGACGAGGCGGCCTGGCGCGGCTCTTCCTCGTCCACCTCGAGGAGGCCGTCCGGACGGCGAAGCCCGGCGAGACGGAGCTGCACCTCGACCGCACCGGCGTGGTGTCGCGAGCCGCCGACGCGTGATGAGCCCTGCGGCTCCTCCGAAACACGAACGAGCGATCTCGCGCCGAGGCCCTGTCATCGATCGTCGTGCCGCAGTGGGATGACGGGTCACGCGAGCGCGGAGGGGAACGGCCATGACGAGCACCGAGACGAAGATCGGCGGGGCGTGTGGGGTGCTGGCCGCGCTGGCCATGATCCCGGCGTATCTCGTGGGGACCCCGGACGAGCCCCGCACGCCGGAGGAGGCCGCCGGCTACTACGACAGCGCGTCCTGGTTCGTCACGGCCAACGGATCGCTGCCGATGCTGCACATCCTGCTGGGGCTGGTGTTCCTCGCGGTGCTGGTCCACGTGCTGCGCCGGGCCGCGGGCCCGTCGGCGGCGGTATACCTCGCCCTCGCCGGTGGGGGCTTCTTCTTCGCCCTGACCGCCGCGGGTTTCGCGGCCGAGGTGGCGTACCCCGCGGCGGTCGTGCGGTTCGGCGGCGTCGTCCTCCCCGTGCTCTCCCAGCCCCTGCTCGCGCTGGCCGTCTGGAGCTACCACTACGCCCAGCTCGGGGCGACCGCGATGATCCTCGCGACGTCGCTCGTCGTGTGGCGGACCCGGGTCCTGCCCTCCTGGGTCGCCATCGCCGGCGTTCTCGGCGTCCTTCCGTTGCTGCATCTCTGGCTGCCGATCGTCGCCGCGCTGAGCAGCCTGCTCTGGTTCGTGGTGCTGGGGGCGGCGCTCCTGGTCGCGCGGACGGTGCCCGCCGACGATCGGGACGCCGCGCCGGCGACCGTCTGACGACGACGGTCCTCCGGGAGGCGTGCCGGGCGGGACCGCACGGGTACTGGCGCGGACAGACGAATCCGCACCGAGGAGGCCCTCCCGTGTCCCACCAGCCGCCCGATCCCTACGAGTTCCTGCCCGACGTGGCGTCGTTCAGCGTCACGAGCAGCGACGTCACCGACGGGCAGACGCTCCCGAACACACAGGTCAGCGGCATCATGGGCGCCGGGGGCGAGGATGTGTCGCCGCAGCTGGAGTGGTCCGGCGCGCCCGAGGGCACGAAGAGCTTCGCCGTCACCTGCTTCGACCCCGACGCGCCGACCGCGAGCGGGTTCTGGCACTGGGCGGTCACCAACATCCCCGCGTCGACGACGAGCCTGCCCGCCGACGCCGGCGACCCCGAGAAGGGCCTGCTGCCCGGCGGGGCCATCACGCTGGCCAACGACGCCGGCGCGAAGCGGTACATCGGCGCCGCGCCGCCCGGCGGGCACGGCGAGCACCGCTACTTCTTCGTCGTCCACGCCGTCGACACCGACGACCTCGGCGTGGGCGCCGACGCGACCCCGGCGTTCCTCGGGTTCAATCTCTTCTTCCACAGCATCGGGCGGGCGATCATCACCCCGACCTACGAGATCAGCGGCTAACAGCAGGGGGCGTCGGTGGTGGACGACGAGGACAAGCCACCACCGCCGACCCTCGACCGGGTCCAGGCGTTCAGCGACGGCATCTTCGCCATCGCGATCACGCTGCTCATCCTGCCGCTGACCGAGGCCCAGATCCGGGATGGTCAGGTCGTCGAGGACCTGCTCGCGCTGCAGCACCAGTTCCTCGCGCTCTTCCTGAGCTTCGCGGTGATCGGGCGCTTCTGGCTGCTGCACCACGACGACCTGCGAATGATGACCGTCGCGGGCCCGAAGATGCTCGTCGGCAACCTCGTCTTCCTCTTCTTCGTCGTGCTCCTGCCCTTCCCCACCGCCCTGCTGGGCGACGGCGACAGCGGCGCCGGGACGGTCATCTACGCGCTCGCGCTGATCGCGACGTCGCTGAGCTCGCTGTTCATGTGGCTCTGCGCCGAGCGCGACGGGGTCGCCGGCACCGAGCGCGCCCGGCGGTGGGCGCACGAGAAGTACTGGGGCACCGGCGCCATCGTCCTGGCGTTCCTGCCCTCGATTCCGCTCGCCTTCGTCTCCCCGACGTGGGCGCGGATCAGCTGGGCGCGCGCCTTCCCGCTGGGCCTGCTGGCCGACCGGCTCGAGGAACGGCGACGGCCGTCAGGAGCGTCGACGCAGACCCCGTAGGACCACGGCGCTGTAGACCGCGACGACCAGCAGCACGGCGCCCAGCACGACCGGCGCCCACAGCGACACCACCAGCCCGTAGACGACGGCCGCGGCACCGAGCAGGCTCCCGATCGCGACGATCAGCCGCAGGCGGGTGCGGCGCCCAGTTCGTCGGGACCCGGTGCCACCACGACGCCGGACGGTACGCGCGGGAGGACGGGCATGGTCACCGGCGAGCAGGTGCACCCCGAGGACATCGACGCGTGGCGGGCCTGGCTCGCCGAGCACCACGACCGCGGCGTCGGCGTCTGGCTCGTCACCTGGAAGGCCCGCACGCAGCGCCCGACCGTCGGGTACGAGGAGGCCGTCGAACAGGCCCTGTGCTTCGGGTGGATCGACAGCACCGTCCGCTCGCTCGACGACGAGCGTTCGATGATGTGGTTCGCCCCGCGCCGACGCGGCAGCGGCTGGGCGCGCTCGAACAAGCAGCGCATCGAGCGGCTGGAGGCGTCAGGTCAGATGGCACCGCCCGGTCGCGCGCTGATCGACAGCGCCAAGGCCGACGGCTCCTGGACGATGCTGGACGACGTCGAGGACCTGGTGGTCCCGCCCGACCTCGCCGAGGCCTTCGACGCCCACCCCGGTTCCCGCGTGCAGTGGGACGCGTTCGGTCGCTCCAAGCGCCGGGCGATGCTCGCGTGGCTCGCCGAGGCCAAGAGGCCGGCGACGCGGGCAGCGCGGGTCGCGCAGATCGCGGAGCGCGCGGCGGCCGGCGAGGTCGCGTTCCCGAGGAGCTGAGCCGGGTATCCGGGACGTCATGATGACCGTCATCACCCACGTCACCCTCACGCCCGGCCGCGAGCCGGAGTGGGACGCCGCGATGCGCGACCGGCTCGAGACCGCCCGCGACAAGGAGGGCTGGGTGGGCAACCAGCTCGTCATCCCGCTCGACGCGCCCAACGAGCGCACCGTGATCGGCACCTGGACCACCCGCGCGGCGTGGGAGGCGTGGCACTCCGACGAGGCGTTCCTCGAGACGCGCGAGCGCATGGAGGGTCTGCAGGACGGCCCGAGCGACATGAGCTGGTACGAGGTCGTCTCGGACGAGCGTGCCTGAGCGCGCCAGGATGACGGGGTGACCGCACCCTGGGTCCTCGACGAGGACGACGCGCTGGAACTGCTCGCCTACCTCGTGACCGCGGCGCGGACGCAGGTGGACGAGGCCGCCGAGTACGGGCCCATGCGCCTGCTGACCGCCGCGCACCGCCTGGCCGAGGCCATGGGTCCGCGCGCGTCGACGGCGACCGCCGAGGCGCTGGACGGGCCGCTGAGCGCCATGCCGCTGCTCGCCGTCCCCCGCGGTGACCGCACCGCCTACGTCGAGCAGCTCGACGACGTCTGCCGGTCGCTGGCCGCGCACCTCAGCGCGAAGTACGCGCCGTGACCGACCCCAGGCTCGATCCTGTCCTCGCTGCCATCCACCGTCGCCGGGTCACCCGCGCCATGACCGACGAGCCGGTGGCGCGCGAGCAGGTCGAGACGATCCTCGACGCGGCGCGCTGGGCGCCGACCGCGGGCAACCGGCACCTCCAGCGCTACGTCGCCACGACCGACCCGGGCACGCTGCGGGTGCTGCGCATGGTGTCCCCGGGCATGATCGCCCGCCCGACCGCGGCCATCGCCGTCTGCGTCGACCACCGGCTCGCCGCCGAGTACGGCTTCCCGCCGGAGAACCGCGGCCCGTGGATCGACGTCGGCACCGCCACGGCGACGATCCTGCTCGCCGCCCAGGCGGTGGGGATCGGCGCGGGACCGGTGAGCTCGTTCAGCCGGGCGGCCGTCGGCGTGGTGCTCGGTCTGCCCGTGGGCTGGACCGCCGAGCTGGTCATCGGTCTCGGCCACCCCGCACCCGACCAGCCGCGACCCATCAAGCCCGCGCGGCTGACGTGGCGCGATCTCACGCAGTGGGTGCCCGGAGACGTCTAAGGCACCGCGACCGCCCGCGACACCACCACGACGTCGCTCTCGCTCCCTCGCGCCTGCCTCAGCTCCGGCGGGCGGGGCGTGAAGCCTGGGACGGCGCCGAGGCCGAGGGTCTGGTCGTCGACGCGCAGCGCCACGGGTCCGGGGATCGCCAGGTCCACCACGACGCCCTCGCGCCCGACGTCGTCGAGTCGCAGGTTCAGCGGGCCGGGGCCGGGGTCCACCGACACCGGCGGGCGGCCGGGGTAGAGCACGGTGATCGCCCCGCCGCGCTCGCCGCGCAGGAACATCGTCGGCGCGCCCCGCGGCGAGCTCAGCAGCAGGCGCACGCCGGCGGGCGTCCGCTCGAGCACCGTCGCGACGGGGCCGGGGACGGGCAGCGGCGGCGCGGGTCCGGTGCCCACGGGCTCGTCGCCGGGCCAGGCGGCCAGCGGAGCACGCGCGCTCCCCGCGTAGCTCCGGATCCACGGCGCCGGCGCCTGGTCGGCCGTCACCCACCGGGCCTCGCCCCGGTCGGCGTCGACGACGTAGGCGAGGCTGCTGCCGTAGGGGGTGCGGGCATCGGGCCGGTCGAGGAACAGGCCACCGGCGCCGAGGATCAGCACCCAGACGACCGCGAGGATCGGCAGCGCGTAGCCGCGCACGGCGCCGGGCTGCGGCAGCGCGGACAGCGCGGCGCCGATCGGCACGCCGACCAGCACGAACACCGCGACGGACAGCCCGTCGGAGATCCCCGCGATGTCGAAGGACGCCACGGCGAAGGGGATCAGCAGCGCCACGAGGGGGACCGCGCCGAGCACGAGGAACGGCACCGCCAGCCAGAGCCGCTCCCCCGCCAGCAGGACGATCGTCAGCCCCAGGGCGAGGCCGGCGACCGGCCAGGCGAGCAGGAACGCCGAGCTGGGCGCCACGACGGCCAGTGCGGCGGCGAGCAGCGCCAGCACGAGCAGGGCGCCGGCGCACAGGGCCGCGCCCCCGGGTCGTCGCCGCAGCAGGCTCACCACGAGCGTGGTCACCGCGAACGCGAGCACACCGGCCGCGATCTCGTAGAACAGCGGGCGCCCGAGGAAGGGGCCGGTGTCGGCGTAGGCGGGACGGATCCACACGAGCGCCTGCCAGAAGCCGATGCCCGCCGCAACGGCGACGGCGAGCGAGACGAGGTACGTCAGAGCGCCCCCGAGGACGCCGGCGATCGTCGCCTTCCGCCGCACCCGGGCCACGACGATCAGCACGATCACGAGCAGCAGCGCCAGCCCGGCGACCGGCCAGGCCCAGACGGTGTCGTAGGAGACGAGGTAGCCGAGCGCCGTGAAGTAGGTGCGGTCACCGGTGGCGGGCGCGCCGGAAGCCGCGGGGTCCAGCGGGGCGAGGTCCCGCTCCCCCAGGGCCCGCGTCAGCGCGAGGGCGTTGCCGCCGTGGTTCTGCACCGAGGCGCGGCTGAGGTTCGCGGGCACGTCGCCGGGGGTGTGGTAAAGGTACGCGCCCTCGATGAAGGCCGCGTTCATGCCCGGCCGGCCCGCGTCGAGGACGGGCGAGAGGTCGGTGTCGTTGGGCAGGAAGCGGTAGACCTCGACCGCCGAGGAGTCACCCCGCGGGTGGGGCACACTCGCGGCCCATGCCTCGATCAGCCCGGCGTTGCCCCGGGAGGTCTCGAACAGCAGCGACGGGCCCTCGACGCCCCGGGCCTCCCAGTTGAGGACGACGGTGGGGCGATCGGGAGCCAGCTGCTCCCGCACCCACGCCCGCGCCCCGTGCAGCCCCGCCTCCTCGCCGTCGGTGAGCACGACGGTGACGTCGTTGCGCAGCGGCGGGCCGGCGCGCAGGGCCCGCACGGTCTCGAGGATCGTCGCGACGCCCGACATGTCGTCGGCCGCGCCGGGCCCGGCGGCCACCGAGTCGTAGTGCGCCATGAGGACGACGGCGCCGGTCGGGTCGGTGCCGGGCAGGGTGGCGACGACGTTCTCGACGCGCGCGGCCCGCGCCTGCCCCTCCTCGGCGGCGAGCGAGGCCGTCGCATCGACCCGCGGCGCCAGGCCCTCCGCCCGCAGGCGTCCGACCAGCGCGTCCCGGGCCGCGTCGGACGCCGGGCTGCCGATCGGACGGGGCTCGCGGGCGAGCTGGTCCACGGCGGAGACGGCCCGGTCGGCGCTGAACTCAGTGGGCGGGGCCGAGGCGGGCGCCGGGTCGGGCGGGCGCTCGAGGAGCACGGCGTAGACGCCGATCACCGCGAGCAGCACCACGGCCAGTAGGCGACCCCACACGGCGAGCACCGTGCCGTACCTCGGGAGTACTCGCCAGGGATGAGCAACAAGATCGGCCGTCCGGCTGTGGCGTGATCGACGTGGTGTGGGTCACGGTGGAGGGGACACCGATGTCGAATGCTAAGGAGCCGCGAGCATGGGACAGCTCGACGGAAAGGTCGCCTTCATCACCGGGGCAGCGCGGGGGCAGGGACGCAGCCACGCGCTGCGGCTCGCGCGGGAGGGCGCCGACATCATCGGCGTCGATCTCTGCGAGCAGGTCGGCACCGTGCAGTACGCGATGTCGACGCCCGAGGACCTCGCCCAGACCGCGAAGGAGGTCGAGGACCTCGACCGCCGCATCGTCACCCGCCAGGCCGACGTGCGCGACAAGCGCGGCCTGCAGGAGGCGTTCGACGCCGGGGTCGCGGAGCTCGGCCGGGTCGACATCATCCTGGCCAACGCGGGCATCGCGAACCAGGTCGGCGGCGAGCCCGAGGACGAGGAGCGCGGCTGGCAGGACGTCATCGACATCAACCTCACCGGCGTCTACAACACGGTGCGGGTCGCGGCGCCGCGGATGATCGAACAGGGCGACGGCGGCGCGATCGTGCTGACGAGCTCCACCCAGGGCCTGTCCGGTCGTGGTGGCGACGGTGGCGGCGCGATGAGCGGCTACGCGGCCGCGAAGCACGGCGTCGTCGGCCTGATGCGGACGTTCGCGCACTGGCTCGCGCCGCACAGCATCCGCGTCAACACCGTGCACCCGACGGGCGTGAACACGCCGATGGTGGTGAACCCGCAGCTCGAGGCGTGGATGGCGGCGAACCCCGAGAAGGGCGACGCGCTGGCGAACCTCCTGCCGGTCGCGATGGTGGAGGCCGTCGACATCTCCAACGCGATCCTCTACCTGGTCAGCGACGCCGGGCGCTACGTCAGCGGCGTGACCCTGCCGGTCGACGCGGGGTTCAGCGTCAAGTGACGGACCTGGATCACCTGCCCGACGGCCTCTCCGACCTCCGGGCGAAGGTCGCCGCGCGGGTGGTCGGCCGGGAGCGGGAGCTCGACCTGCTCCTGGCCGCCGTCGCGGCCGGGCGCGACGTGCTGATCGAGGGCCCGCCGGGGACGTCGAAGTCGACGATCCTCGCGGCAATCACCGCGGAGTGGGACGTGCCGCTGGTGTTCGTCGAGGGGAACGCCGACCTCACCCCGACCCGGCTGGTGGGCCACCACAGCCCGGCGCGGGTGCTGCGCGAGGACTACTCGGCCGACACCTTCGTGCCCGGGCCCCTGCTCGACGCGATGCGCTCGGGCGGCTTCCTCTACGTCGAGGAGTTCAACCGCGCGCCGGAGGACACCCTCAACACCCTGCTCACGGCGATGGCCGAGCGCCGGATCGCGGTGCCGCGCGTCGGCACCGTCGAGGCCCTGCCGTCGTTCCGGGTCGTCGCGACGATGAACCCCTACGACACGATCGGCACGACGCGGCTCTCGACGTCGGTGAGCGACCGGCTGTGCCGCCTCGCCGTCGGCTACCAGGACGCAACCGCCGAGCGGGCGATCGTCGCGGCCCGCACCGACCTGGAGCAGCCGCAGCTGATCGCGGACGCGGTGGCCCTCACCCGGGCCACCCGCGAGCACGAGGCGATCCGCCAGGGCAGCAGCGTGCGCGGAGCGATCGACCTCGCGCTCGTGGTCGACCGCCTGGCCCGGCTGCGCGGCGACACCGACCCGTACCCGGACCTCGTCCTCGACGGCATGCTGCTCGCGCTCTCGGGTCGCATCCACCTCGACGAGGTCGTGGAGGCGACGCCGGAGGACGTGCTGCGCTCGATCTGGGAGTCGTACTTCGTGCTCGACCCGGCGCGCGCCGAGCCGGGTTGAAAGCAGGTCGCGGCCGAGGGGCCGGCCACCCGACGGGCGAGGCGGCCGTTGCGCCGGAAACCGAAGCAGCTCAGCGAGGAGCCGGCGCTCTACGAGCGGGGCGGCGCGGGCGGCGGGCTCGTGCTCTCCGACGGCACCCGGCGCCGGCGTCGTCGCGACCGCTCGGCCGGCGGTCCGACCGCGCCCGGGGCGTCCGACGAGCCCGCCGAGGTGGTGCCGCTGGAGGAGCTGGGTGACCGTCCCGGGGACGCCGTCGCCCGCGAGCGCCTGCGGCGGATCGCCCGCCGGCTCGCCCTGCGCCGGCCCCACGAGGCGGACGCGACGGGGACGGCGGGCGAGCTCGTCAGCGCGCGGTGGCATGGCGCGGGCGACGACCTCGACCTGGACGCGACGCTCGAGGTGCTCGCCGCGAACCCGATGCCCACCGACGAGGACCTGATCGTCCGCGAGCGCCGTCGCAGCGCGCGGACGGTGGTGCTCGCCGTCGACGTCTCGGGGTCGATGACCGGGGAGCGCGCGCTGACCGCGGCCGCCACCGTCGGCGCCCTGGCCGGCGAGCTGGGCCGCGACGGGCTCGCCGTGCTCGCGTTCTGGTCCGACGCCGCGGTGCTCGTGCGTCCTGGCGAGCGTGTGGCCCCGCTCGCGGTGCTCGACCTGCTGCTGCGCGTGCCCACCCGCGGGCTGACCAACGTCGCCTTCGCGCTCACCACCGCAGCACGGATGGTCGGCGGGACGCGCGACGCGCGGGTGTTGCTGCTCTCCGACGCCGTGCACAACGCCGGCCCCGATCCGCGCGGTATCGCTGCTCGCCTGCCCCGACTGGACGTGCTGCTCGACGTCTCCGGCGAGCGCGACGTCGAGCTCGGCCGCGACCTCGCGCGCGCCGGCCGGGGTCGGTGCCGGCCCGTGCGCGATCACACCGACGTCGCGCCGGCCCTGACGAGAATCTTCACCTGACGGGCCGGTGCGTCAGCAGCGCCGCGGCCACCACGACCGGCCACACCGACTGCACCAGCATCACGATGCGCTGCGACGGCCCGTACCAGGTGCCGCTGCTGATCAGCTGCACCGTGAACCAGGCCACGAGGACGGCGAGGAGAATGACGACGATCGCGGACCCCTTCCGCAGCCACGGCGGCACCGACGGCGAGAACGCGAGCCCCAGCGGCCAGAGCGAGTAGGCCAGCCACGCCAGGCCAGCGGCCACCATGTGCACCGCGGAGTAGCCGCCGACCGGCTGCGGGTTCAGCGCCGCGACGAGCAGCATCACCCCGGCCGTGCCGAGGAGCGCCCAGGCGGCCACCGGGACGCGCGGACGCAGACCCACCGCGACGAGCACGTGCAGCACCGCGGCGACGCCGAGGGTGGCCGCCATGATCCACCGGCTGGTCGCCGCGAGACCGGAGAGCGCGCTCAGCGACTGGTTCCAGGGGTCGGGTCCGGGCCACGCGGACTGCGCGGCTCCGAGACCGACGACGAGCACCGCTGGCGCGAGCACCGCGAGTGCGAGCGTCGTCCACCCCGCGCCGCCCCACACCCGGCCCACGGGTCCGCGCCACGACGCGACCGCGACCCGCACCGGCCACACCGTCTGCACCAGGAGAATCCCGCGCTCGGCGGTACCGAGCCACGTGCCGTCGGTCCAGGCCTGCGCGCACAACCACGCCAGAGCGGCCGCCATGACCGCGACCGCGACAGCCGAGTCCCGTCGCAGGCCGGGGTCGAGGCCGCGGTCCGCCGCGAGCGGGATCGTCCAGGCGATGAAGGCGAGCAGGCCGGTGACCGTCGCCGTCATGTGGACCGTCGAGCTGCCGTGCGCCGGCTGAGCGGCCAGAGCGGCGACGACCGTGGCCACGCCACCGACACCCAGGACCAGGCGCGCCGGGCGCGGGACGTGGCGCAGCCCGAGGGCCACGACCAGGTAGATCACGCCCATGGATGCCAGGACCGACGCCATGATCCATCGGTCGGTCGCCCCCCGGCCGGCGAGCGTGCTGACCGTCTGGCCGACCGCGTCGTAGGTCCCCGGCGGCTGCACGGACTCCGCGACGAGCCCACCGACGACCAGCAGGAGGGGCGCCGTGACGGACAGCGCCACCACGACCGGACCCCGCAGGCGCTCGCGAGGAGCCTCCGTGGTCAGCACTGCCATTGCTCGGAGCCCCTTCCGCTCGTGTCGACGCGGCGACTACCCCATGATCTCGCGGCGGCACACCCCGCGATGCATCGTCACCCCTCCGGCGTGCGCAGCATCAACCATGTGCGCGGTCCGGCCGTATCGGGGACCGCGTCGCGGACCACCTCGAACCCGGAGCGCGCGTAGTACGCGACGTTCTCCTCCTCGGTGGTCTCCAGGTACACCGGGAGGCCGTCCCCGAGCATCGGCGCCATCAGGGCGGTCCCGACGCCGCGGCGCTGCCGCGCCGGGTCGACGGCGAGCGCCAGCAGGAACCAGTGCGGATCGGGGACGAGCGCGCGCCGCTGCCCGTCGAGCCATGATGTGTAGGCGACGAAGCGCCGGAACGCGGCCGGGCCGAGCGTCGCCGGGAACGCGAGCATGCCCGCGCGGGCCGTCGCGACCACTGACATCCCCGTGTGCCCCGGGGGCAGCCAGATCGCGACGCCCGCACGTTCGGGCGTCGTGCGCGGGCGGCCGGCGAGCGTCCCGTAGCGCACGGCGCCCCGGAAGAAGCGGGCGAGCTGGGCCGGCCGGCGCACGGGGTCGGGGAAGACGAACGTGAACATGGCGTCGTCGGCGAAGGCGCGGGCAGCGACGTCGGCGAGCACGGGGACGTCGTCCTCACCCACGGGTACCGCGTCCGCCATGCGGCGATGCTGCTCCGAGGCGGGCGGCGGGTCCAGGGTCCCTCCCGGTCGGGGACGACGGACCGTGTCCTCAGGACACGGTTGCTAGCGGCCCAGGGTCGCGCTCGGCGTCTCGCCGAAGCGGGCGCGGTACTCGGCGGCGAAGCGGCCCGCGTGGGCGAAGCCGTGGCGGTGGGCGATGTCGGCCACCGTCGTGGCGGCGCCCGGGTCGAGGGCGAGGAGGTCCGCGCGGACGGCATCGAGGCGTCGTCGTCGCAGGTAGGTGACCGGCCCGACCCCGAACTCGGCGTGGAAGATCGTGCGCAGCGTGCGCTCGCTGACCCCGGTGAGCCGGGCGAGCTCGGGCGCCGTCGGCGGGCAGGCGGGGTCCTCGGCGGCGCGATCGAGGACGCGGCGCACGACCGTCGACGACGCCGGCGGGGCGGGCGCGCGCAGGGCGTCGCTGAACGAGTGCGGGTGGCCGAGCAGCAGCGTCGTGCACACCAGGGTCTTCAGCGACGACCACACGCGCGCCGGCGGTCCCTCGGCGCCGGCGGCGGCGCAGGTGCTGCGGACCAGCTCGGCGGGCCCGCCGAGGGCCCCGCGGACCCGGGGCGCCTCGAGGTCGAAGGCCACCGGCCGCTCGGGCGCGCGCCCGAGCAGCGTCGCGAGCTCGCGCTCGAGGTCGTCGCGCGCGATCTTGAGGACGAGGAGCTCGAGGCCCGGGTCCCACTGCATCGTCAGCGGCCCGGACGACGAGAACACCGCGCCGGTCGTCCGGTCGGCGCGCACGCGCATGCCCCGGTGCTCGGCGCGGAAGCCGCCGCGCGAGGGCAGGTGCACGGTGGCGAAGTCGTCGAGGGGGTGCGAGCGGATCTCGACCTCGGCGCCGTAGGAGAACCGCAGCAGGCCGAGCCCGTCGCCGCCCACCCACCCGACGTCGGCGCGGAACGGGGCACCGCGGCGGTCGACCGTCATCCGGTGGCCGGTCATCAGCTTCTCGGTGCGCTCGTGGGCGTCCTCGGGGTCGTCGGTGCGGAACCCACCCCGGAGCACTGCCGCCACAAGAGCACCTCCCTTCGCGCCGTGACCCAGACCACTGGGGCGGCGACCGGGTGTCAAGGCCCGCCGCAAGAGGACGTCCCTCGCCGGAAGCGGCTACCGGCCCGCGCGACCCGCTCCTACGTTCGCGACCACCGCTGAACCACGAGGACGTGACGCCGGTGTCGAACGAGACCGTCATCCCGCTCGGCGAGTACGCCGACGGCGACTTCTACCCGGGCTACGAGCCGCGCCTGGAGTCCCGGCCGTTCCTCGCCGAACCGCTGGCGCCGTTCACCCGCGAGGACGAGTCGCGGTTCTGGATGCGCGACTCGCAGCACTTCTCGGAGGGCATCACCCCGGCGAGCATGGGCCTGCTCGAGGACGCCCAGACCTGGGGCACGCAGTACGGCGCCGAGATCGTCGGGATCCCGCCCACGGCCGGGATGGTCAACCGCATCGCCGGCGTGCACGTCTACCTCGGCCAGTGCCCGATCACCTCGCCGTGGCAGATCGGTGCTCGCGCCGAGCGCTTCGGCGCCTTCGCCGGACCCCGCCTCGCCGACTTCGCGACCTACTGGGCGGGCTACCGCGCCGAGCTCGAGGCCGCGTACGCGCACTTCGACGGGCTCGACGTCGACGCCTTGTCGCTCGACGAGCTGCACGACGCCCTGAAGGACGCCCACGCCTTCCACCGCCGCGGGTGGGGCGTGCACTTCGAGGTGATGTACCTGCTCGCGGCCAACTACGTCGGCTTCTTCCAGCTCGCCACCGACCTCGGGCTCGACACCGGGCAGATCGCGCAGTGGCTCGCCGGCGAGGAGACGTCGTACCTGCACACCGACGCCGAGCTCTGGCGTCTCGCCGGGCGGGCCCGCGAGCTGGACGTCGCCGTCGCGCTCACCGAGCCCACCGTCGAGACCGTCCGGGCGGCGCTCGACGCGGCGCCGCAGGGCGCGACGTGGTGGGCGGAGTTCGAGGCGTTCCTCGCGGTGTGGGGCCAGCGCACCGACGAGACCGCGACGATGGACCGGCCGTCGTGGGCCGAGCACCCGGCCACCCCGCTGGCGTCGATCCGGGAGTTCCTCACCCGGCCCGAGGGCCACGACTTCGCCGCCGCCCGCCGGGACGTGCTCGCCGAGCGGGACCGGCTCGTCGACGAGGCCCGCGCGACCCTCACCGAGGAGGGGCGGGTGTCCTTCGACCAGGCCCTGGCCTCGAACCGGTCCGCGAACTTCGTGTGGTGGAACGAGGAGCACAACTTCCTCATCGACCGGCGCATCCACCTGCCGGTGCGCCGGCTGACGCTGGCCGTCGCCGACCGCCTCGTCGCCGACGGGCGGCTCGGCGCGCGCGAGGACGTGTTCTTCCTCTTCCGCCACGAGCTGCTCGACATGCTCGCCGGCGGCGGGCCGTCGGACGTCCCGGCGCTCGTCGTCGCCCGCCGCGACTACTACGACCACTGGTCGGCCCGGGGCAGCGAGCTGCCGCCCGTCGTCGGGAGCGTCCCGGACGCGGTCCACGATCCGATCATGACCGAGCTCTTCGGGCTGACCCCCGAGTACTTCGCCACGATCAAGGCGCAGGGCACGACGACGTCGCTGAGCGGCTTCGCGGCCGGGCGCGGCACGGTCGTCGGCACCGCCCGCGTGGTGCGCGCGGCGCAGGACATCGACCAGGTCCGCGACGGCGACATCCTGGTCTGCGGCGGCACCACCACCGAGTGGACGCCGGTGTTCGGGCTGGTGGTCGGGTGCGTCACCGACACCGGCGGCACCCTGAGCCACACCGCGATCATTGCCCGCGAGTACGGCATTCCGTGCGTCGTCGGCACCGGCGTCGCCACGTCGACGATCAGCACCGGCGACCGGGTGCGCATCGACGGCGACCGCGGCGTCGTGGAGGTCCTGGCGTGACGGAATCGGGCGTGACGGACCTCGATCTGGAGGCCCTCGATCTGGAGGCCCTCGCCGGTACCGCCGAGCGCGCCGCCCGGGCCGGTGGCGCGGTGCTGCTCGAGTACCAGGACCGCGTGCTGGAGGTGACGCTCAAGGACGAGCGCGTCGACGTGAGCTCGTCGGCCGACCTCGCCGCGCAGGAGGCGGTGCTCGCCGCGATCGCAGCCGAGCGCCCCGACGACGTGGTGGTCGGCGAGGAGTCGCCGTCCGACACGGGCGTCGCGTCCGAGGGCCTGGTCTGGTGGGTCGACCCGCTCGACGGCTCCCGCGCCTACATCGACGGCTTCCCGTGGTTCGCGACGGCCGTGGCGATCACCGTGGGGGGCGAGCCGGTGGTCGCCGCGGTGTACGACCCGCTGCGCGACGAGCTCTACCGCGCGGTGCGCGGCGGCGGGGCGACGTGCAACGGGCGTCCGCTGCGGGTGGCGGCCGCCGAGAAGGTCGCCGAGGTCGTCGTCATCGTCCAGGCCCAGTCGTCCGACCCGGTCGTGATCGCCGAGTTCGCCCGGCTGATGCGGGCGATGCTCACGGTGTCGGCCGGGGTGCGCTTCCCCGGCGCCCCGGCGCTCGTCATGGCCCACATCGCCGCCGGCCACCTCGGCGGCTACGTCGAGCGCGACATGAACCCGTGGGACGTCGCCGGCGGGCGCCTCCTGATCGAGGAGGCCGGCGGGCGCGTGACCGACTTCGAGGGCCGGACCCGGGACGCGTCGTCGCGCTACGACGTCGTCGCCAGCAACGGCGCGGTGCACGACGAGCTCGTCGCCGCGACCGGCATGCAGTTCGAGGAGGGCGGATGACCGTCAACACGGAGCTGGCCGTCACCACCACGGGCGGCTGGGCGCGCCCGGGCTGGTGGGACGTCGTCGAGCCCGCGGAGGCCGCTGGACGCTTCGGGCCCGACGACGAGAAGGAGCTCTACGACGACTACTGCCGCCTGGCGATCTCCGACCAGGAGCGCTGCGGGCTCGACATCGTCACCGACGGCGAGCACCGCAGGCGCGGCTGGATCGAGAACATCACCGCCGCGCTGCCGGGCCTGGTCCTGCAGCCGGCGCCACGACGGCTCGGGGCCCTGGGCTACGACATGCTCGACGTCTGGAAGGTCACCGAGCCGCTCGACGAGCTCTCGTGGATGTGGGACTTCGTCGGCGAGTACCGCTTCCTGCGCGCGGCCACCGACCGGCGCCCGCGCGTCGGCATGCCCGGGCCCTACGGGATGACCACGGAGCTCGACTTCCGCGACGTCTACCCGTCGCGCAAGGCGTGCGCGGAGGCGCTGGTCCCGGCACTGCGCGGGCACATCCGCGAGCTGCTCGACGCCGGCTGCGACTACATCCAGCTCGAGGAACCCATCACCCCGGCCGTCGCCGACGACGACCGGAGCCCGGCGTCGATGGTCGAGATCATCAACAAGGTGGTCGACGGCTTCGACGACTGCACCTTCACGGTGCACATCTGCTTCGGCTCGTTCCGGCGCCTGCCCTACGCCAAGCGGACCTACCGGTGGCTCTTCCCGACGCTGCTCGACGCGAACGTCCACGGCTTCAGCCTGGAGTTCGGCGGGCGCGAGATGGCCGAGATCGACCTCGTCGGCCAGTGGGACCCGGGCCGCATCCTCTCGGCGGGCCTGGTCGACATCAAGACGCACTACGCCGAGACCCCCGACGACCTGGTCGAACGTCTCCACACCTGCCTGAAGTACCGGAACCCGGACGCCCTGGAGATCTCCACCGACTGCGGGCTGCGGCGCGTGCCGCGCAACCTCGCGATGGCGAAGATGACCGCCGCTGCGGAGGCGGCGAGGAGGGTGCGCCGCGATGGGTGACGTCTCCTGGCGTGCCGAGACGGTCGGCAGCCTCCTGCGCCCGGCCGAGCTGCGGGACGCCATGCTCGCCGGGGCGTCCGATCTCCGCGCGCTGCAGGACCGGGCGGTGCTGGACGCCCTGGCCCTGCAGCAGGAGGTCGGGCTGCCCGTCGTCAACGACGGCGAGATGCGGCGGCGGATCTGGCACGGCCCGGTGCTCGACGTCGCCGACGGCTTCGACCCCGAGGGCTTCACGCGGACCTGGACCGCGCCCGACGGCCGGACCGCCTCGCACACCTCGCCCGTGGTGACGTCGCGCCTCACCGAACGCGGGAGCCTCGTCGACGTCGAGGCGGCGTTCGTGCTCGCGCACGCCGACCGGCCCGTCAAGGTCACCCTGCCGGTGCCGACCAACTTCCTGAGCTACTGGACCCCGGGCATCTCCGACCAGGCCTACGCCGACCCGCAGGAGTTCCTCGACGACCTCGTCGCGATCCTCCAGCGCCAGGCCCGCGCGCTGGTGGACGCCGGCGTGCGCTACCTGCAGCTCGACGCGCCGAAGTACACGTTCCTCGACAACCGGCTGATGTTCCCGGACCCCGCCCGCTGGGCGGATCAGCTCGCCACGCACCTGCGCACCGACCGGCGCGTGTTCGACGGGCTGCCCGACGACGTGGTGACCGGCATCCACATCTGCCGCGGCAACTACCGCAGCATGTTCGAGAGCACGGTGCCCTACGACGAGATGGGCGAGGTGCTCTTCTCCGAGGCCCGCTACGACCGGCTGCTGCTCGAGTACGACGACGCCCGCGCCGGCGGGTTCGACGCCCTGCGCCACGTGCGGCCCGAGAGCACCGTCGTCCTGGGCCTCGTCACGACCAAGCACCCCGAGATCGAGGACGTCGACGACCTGCGCCGGCGGATCGACGCGGCGGCAGAGCACCTGCCCCTCGACCGCCTCGCCCTGAGCCCCCAGTGCGGCTTCGCCAGCACGTGGGAGGGCAACGAGCTCTCCGTCGACGACCAGCGACGCAAGCTCGAGACCGTCGTGCGCACCGCGGACCTCGTCTGGTCGTAGACCCGGTGGGGCGCTGAGCAGGCAGCGACGTCAACGGGCGGCCACCTCCCCCGCGAGCGCCGCGTCCGGTACGTCGTCGACCAGACGCAGGTCGGCGACGTACATCGCGTCGTCGGTGACCTCGTCAGGCTCGGGGACGGCGTCGAGCCGCACCGGATCGCCCGGGCGGAAGGCGGTGCGGAGGTAGCGACGGATCTCGCGCACCCGATAGCGCCGCCGGCACAGCGCCACCGCCTCGCCGTGCTCGGTGCCGGCCGACAGCTCCGGGTCGAGGTAGAGCGCGCCCTCCAGCCAGAGGCGCCCGCCGGCAGGCTCGGACGCCGCCCAGTTCACGGGGAAGAGCCGCCCGGCCACGTCGAGCACGTCGACGTGACAGGTGCACTCGTCGCCGCTGACCGGCGCGGCGATCACCGTGCCCCGGCCGTCGAAGCAGCCGAACTCGTCGACCATCCACGTCTCGCCGCCCGCGAGCGCCGGCAGGTGGCCCGCCGTGTAGATCGCCGGCGCGACCTCGAGCTCCCGCCCGACCACCACCGACGGCAGCGCCCCGGCCGCGAGGTGCTGCGGGAGGAGCTGCACCGTCAGCTCGCCGTCCCACCGTTCCTCGCGCAGCGCCCGGCGGCCGAGCGTGCGTCGGACGAGCTCCTCCCGGTCCTCGTGGTGACGCCCGGCCACCCGCCGTTCCTTGTCCCGTCGCGCTCCCGCGGGCTTTCCCATGCCTGCCTCCTCGGGTCTCCTCTCCTTCTTGGAGGGCCGCGAGGTCGCTGCGGTTCCATCCGGTTCCGCGGGCTGTGGACAAGATGCCGACGCTTCGATTTCCGAAGCGTTCTCGTCGGTCGGGTCAGGTGCTCGGCGCGGCGGCGAACAGGCAGGGCTGCCACGGTTCGAAGCGCTTCGCGCCGCTCACCACCTGATCGACGTAGTCCTCCAGGTACTGCGCGGCAGCTGGCGACCCAAGCCGCCAGGGGACGAAGGCGCCCGGGCCGTCACCGATGTCGCCGGCGACCAAGCGGCCCTCCCGAACCAGCCGGGCGACGAGCGCCCCTGCCCGTCGCAGGAGCGCGAGGTCGTCGTCACCACCCTCCGCGAGGCTGACGATCCCGATGGCGTGACCCATGTCGATCCAGTCGACCCGGGCCTCCTCGACGATGTCCTGCATCATCTCGGCGTCGCGACTCATCCACCCTCCTTCGGCGTGTGGACGCGAATCTGTCGGCCCCGTCCGGCGTTGACGTCGACGGCCGGATCGTAGGGCGGGGTGGAGGACGTCGGCCTGTAGGTCATGTAGGTGCCGTCGCCGAGGAGGACGACCGTCCTCTTGCCGGACGTGTGGACCACCTGCCCGCCCTCGGACAGGGCGCGGAAGACCTCGTCCACCTCGGCGACGGTGTCAACCTCACGGACGGGGAACTTCATCCTCCGCGCACTCCCCCGGCGCCCGATCAGCACGCCTTCGTTAGCTGCGTGCTCCGCGGCGGTCAGGCCGTTGTAGCGCCCGAGGGGTGGGCCCTGGTCGCCGCCGTCCCCTGGTGCGCCGGCCGGCACCGCCCCACCCGCGCGGGTGGCGCGTTCGATCCGTCCGGCAGCGCCGGCACCGCCGAGGGCCGAGAGTCCTGCGCCGGTGAGCATCTCGCCGGCCCAGCGGGTGGGGTTGGTGGCCGCCTCGCGCGGGTTGAGCGCCGCCGCGACGGTCTCCGCGGGGTGCGTGACGGCGTGCGCGACGCCGGTGCCCAGGTCCTCCCAGCCCTGAACCGCGGCAGCGGGCTCGACCAGGAAGCGGGTCGGGTTGACCTGCCAGAGGAACTGTCCCGTCGCGGAGAGCTCCGACCATGCCCCACCGGCGAGGTCGCCGAGGAAGCCCCCGAGCTGCTGGGACACGGACGGCGACGGCGGGGCGAGATCGCGGGCGTGCCCCACGAGGGTCGCGGCGCGATCGCCGGCAGCGAAGACCTCGGTCCGGGCAGCACGCAGCCGGTCCAGCGCAGCGACACGGCCGGCCTCCCCCGGGTCGGGAACGTCGACGGCGCGCGGCTGGGCGCTGACCCCCTGCGCGGTCTCCCACTCGCGGACGGCGACGGCAGCCTCGTCGCGGGCTCCCTCGAGGACGTCGGCGTACTCGGCAAGGGCGTCGGCGGCCTGCAGGAATGCCTCGCCCGTCCCGGTCCACTGCGGCGGCACGGGCTCGAACACCCGGCGGAAGGAGTCGGCAGCCCCGCCCTGCCAGTCGCCGGTGTCGATGCGGCGCAGCCCGTCGCCCGCGCCGATCAGTGCGGCCCCGAGCCGCGACATCGTCGCCTGGACGGCTCGGACCCCGGCGGGGTCGCCGGGCAGGAGCGCGGCCGGGTCCGCGGTCTCGCCGAGCTCGGCCACGTCCGGCTCACCTGCCCCAGCGGAACCGGTCGACGGCCAGGTCCTCGGCGCTCGCGTAGGCCCTCGCGGCCTCGTCGAGACCGCGGGCGAGGGCGTTGCCGTCGTCGGTGAGGTTGTCGAGGCCGTAGGACCATCGCGTGCCGAAGTCGGCGGTGACGACCTCGAGGCCGTCATGGCCGAACGCCCCAGGCGTCGTCACGAGGTCACCGACGTCATGCGCGGCGAGCTCGTCCATCACGGCGTTCACCCCGTGGGCGGCGTCGAGCAGCGCCTGCAGCACCACCTGGACGTCCGCCACGACGAGGACGCTAGGCACCCGCGCCGTCCCATGGGTGCACTTTCGCCGGACCCGCTCCCGGCACAATCCGGGGCGTCATGGACGAGAGAACGGCGCGGACCGGCGACTACGTGCGCGCAGTCCTGCGCGTCCCCGACCTCGGGCTCGTCCTGCGACCGCGGCCACCCGGGACGGTGCGCGGGACGTTCCCGTTCGACGGGCCCGCGCACGTCGTCACCGCGCACAACCCGGGCGCCGAGCGTCCCGGGGACGCCGAGAACGCGGCGCGGCAAGCCCGTCTCGAGGCCGACCTCGACGCGCGGGGCCTGCGCCGGTGGGCGACGGTGGCGAGCGCCGAGGACGGGTCGGCGGCGGAGGTCGGCGCGCTGGTGGTCGGCCTCGACGATGCCGTGGCCTGCGCGTTCGGCGCGGCCTGGGGTCAGGACGCCGTCTTCCGCTGGAGCCCGTCGGCGTGGACCGTGCTCGCCTGCGACGATGCGCCCTCGGTGGACCTGGGGTGGGAGATCGTGTGACCGAGCGCTTCGGGCCCTACGAGCTCATCGAGCTCCTCGGGCGCGGCGGCATGGGCGAGGTGTGGCGCGCCGTCGACACCCGCAAGGGGCGGACCGTCGCGCTCAAGCGCCTGCCGGCGGAGATGACCGGCGAGCGCGAGTTCGAGGACCGGTTCCGGCGCGAGGCCCAGGCCGCGGTGCGGCTCAACGACCCGCACGTCATCCCCATCCACGACTTCGGCGAGATCGAGGGACGGCTCTTCCTCGACATGCGGCTGGTGGCCGGCAACGACCTCGGCGCCGTGGTCGAGAAGGAGGGCGCCCTCGAGCCGGCGCGGGCGGTGTCAGTGCTCGAGCAGGTCGCGTCCGCGCTCGACGCCGCCCACGACGAGGGGCTCGTGCACCGCGACGTCAAGCCGTCGAACATCCTGCTCACGCCGTCGAAGGGCACCGCGGCGCCGCGGGACTTCGTCTACCTCATCGACTTCGGCATCGCGACCGGCGCCGCCCTCGGCACGCGCCTGACCCAGACCGGGCTGGCCATCGGCACGGCTGCCTACATGGCCCCGGAGCGGTTCACCGATGGCGTCGACGCCGACCGACGCATCGACGTCTACGCGCTCGGCTGCGTCCTCCACGAGATGCTCACCGGCCGCGCCGCGTTCGCGGGCCGCGACTTCGCGAGCCTCATGTACCAGCACCTCAACACCGCGCCCACGGCTCCGTCGCGGATCACCGGCGGGTTGCCGGCCGGGTTCGACGAGGTCGTGGCGCGGGCGCTGGCCAAGGACCCGGACGACCGCTGGAGCCGCGCGGGCGAGCTGACCGAGGCCGCGCGCCGCGCCCTCGCATCCACCCGCCCGGCGCCGCAGGCACGCGTCGAGACCCAGGTGCCGCCGCGTCCGGCACCCCCGGTCGACCGCCCGGTCCCGCAGGCGGGCGCGGCGCCGCCGATCCGTCCCGCAACGGCCTTCGGACCGCCCGCCTTTGCCCAGCCGTGGCAGCCGGGCCCGCCGCGCTACGCGCCACCTCCGGTGATGGCGGCCCCGCCGCCGGCCCGGACCGGCGGGCGCACCGCCGCGGCGATCTGCGCGCTGCCGGTGGCCGCCCTCCTCGCCCTGATCTGCGTGGGAGGGGCGGTCGCGGAGCTCGGGGGGTGTGCCACCCGCGCGGCTTCGTGTGTCGCCGGCGGGAGCGCCCTGCTCGGCGTGCTCACGGCCGTCCTCGGCGCGGTCCTGGCCGGGACGGCGCTGAGCGCGCTCGGGCGTCGGACGACGCGACGGGCCGGGCTCGCCTGGGCCGCGGTCGGCGTCGCGTTCGTCCTCCTGATCGTCGCAGCGGCGTTGTCGTCCTGAGATCGGCAGGATGGGTGCCATGAGCGACACGCGTTCCTGGAACGACCAGATCATCGACGAGTTCCGCGCCAACGAGGGGCGCGTTGGCGGGCCCTTCGAGGGCGCTCCGTTGCTGTTGCTGCACCACATCGGCGCCAAGTCGGGCACCGAGCGCGTGACGCCGATGATGTACCAGGCCGTCGGCGACGACCTCGCCGTCTTCGCGTCGTACGCGGGCGAGGACGTCAACCCGGCCTGGTACCACAACCTGCTCGCGAACCCGGACGTCACGGCCGAGGTCGGCACCGACACCGTCGCCCTCCGCGCCCGCGACCTGCCCGCCGACGAGCGCGCCCCGATCTGGGAGAAGCAGAAGGCGGACTACCCGGGCTTCGCCGGCTACGAGCAGAAGACCTCGCGCACCATCCCCGTCGTGCTCCTCGAACGCCGCTGATGCCACGCCCGGTGTGGAACGAGCTCGCCGACAGGCGCGGCGAGCTGCTCAGCCGCGAGCTGGCTCCGGACGTGCACGCCGAGCGCTGGGCGCGGCGCTACGACGGCACGGTCGGTCCGCTCAACCGCTGGGTCGACCACGTCCGGGACACGACCTACGAGAACATCCCCTACTTCGACCCGGCGAGCGCCGATTCCGGTGCACACGTCCTCGTGCTGCTCCAGGACCCGTCGGGCGAGGCGGAGGAGGGGTCGGGCTTCGTCAGCAAGCACAACAACGACCCGACCGCGCACAACACCAACATCGCGACCGAGCGGGCCAAGCTCGGCTACGACATCTCGCTGCACTGGAACGTCGTGCCGTGGTGGGTGGCGAACACCGCGAAGCCGGTGCGGTCGCTGTGGAAGGAGTCGGTGCGCGCCCAGCCGTACATGGTCGAGCTGCTGGAGATGCTCGACCCGGCGCCGACCGAGGTCATCCTCCTGGGACGACCGGCGGCGCGTGCCTGGGACCGGCTCGTCCGCGCCGGCCTGCCCGAGGCGTTGCGCGGGGCGACGGTCCGGACCGCCCCGCACCCGAGCCCGCTCGTCTTTCCCCGCACCGACGCGGCGACGGGTCGCGGGAACAGCGACCTGATCGTCGAGGCGATGCGGATGGCCGGGCAGCGGGCGCGGGGCGAGAAGGTCCGGCCGGCGGCGGGTGGGCCCGCGGGTCGGCGGCGACCGTTCTGACGTGCTTCTTCCCCGAACCGGGCCGTTGCGGGGCGGGGATCTCGCTACCGTGATCAGCGACCTGTTCGGCGAGCGGAAGGACGGCCCGATGACCGAGCCCCAACCCCCGCCGCTCCAGGCCGACAGCCCCACCGTGCTGTTCGACGGCCGGGTCGTCGAGCGGTACCGGCCGCCCGGGGTCGGGGGTGGGGATTTCGCGGTGGACCTGGCCAACGCGCCTCAGGCGATCCGGGAGCTGGAGGAGGCCGAAGCGGAGCTCCGTTCGATATCAAGGATGAGGCCGTCCGACTCGGGAAGGTCACTCCACCCTCGCAGCGACCAGGTCAGTCTCGACGCGGCGCCACGTGCTCGGGGTCGCGGCAGTCGGCGGCAACGGCTCGTTCATCCAGGCGCTCGATCTCGGCCTGCAGCAGATCAGAGCGACATGATCGCAGAGCATGCGGAGGCCTGGCCGGCTCCGCCAGGACCGGACGCCGACGACCGCAGCCGCGTGCGGACCTCGCTGTGAAGCCCAGCCTCACTCGGCGATCGGATGCGCGCTGGCGCGTGTCGACGGTCGCGGCGTGCTCCAGCCCTGCGATCCTCCTCGCCCCGACGCCGAACCGTTACGGCGCACCCGTCGTCGCCGTCCCCGAGCGATGTCACGTCCCGACCGCCGTCGGCGCCCTGCGACGGCCCGCTCACCGGCGACACGCTCCGCGAACTCGGGTTCGGGAACCCGGGCACGTCCCGACGCGCCTCACCACCGGCGCGAACTCCTGCACTCTGGGAGGACTACGGAGCACCGAACAGACCTCAGCCTCGCCCTCTACCCGACCCGGGACTATCCTCGTCGACACCTACCGCACGCGACTCTACCCGCTCTTCCAGCCCGATCGCGGTCCGGAGCTGCCCGCCGTCCAGGAGCAGTCATCGAGCTCGGGCCACCGCTTGCACGATCACGCGTGGCGACCGCGGACAGCCAGGCGCTTCGTCGTCACCTGACACCCGACTCGAGGTCGCGGCGGGCGAGCAGCCGGACGACCCCGTGCGGAAGCGGTCGCGCAGGTCGTGGAACGGGTCGTGGCATCGCTGCCGTCCGTCACCGCCGCAAGTGACCCGGTCGACGAGTTCGCCGCCTCGCTCGCGTCGCTCCCGCCCTCCGCCGGCGACACGATCCTGGTCGGCGTCGACGGCTTCTCCGGGGCCGGGAAGACGGCGCTGTCCGAGGCGCTCGGTCGCCGGGAGGGCATCCAGGTCGTCTCGATCGAGGAGTTCTATCCCGGATGGGACGGCCTCGCGCAGGGTCCGGCGCGCGCGGTCGAGGGGCTCGTCGAGCCGTTGCGGGACCGCCGCACGCCGCGGTGGAGGTCGTGGGACTGGGAGCACGACCGCGAAGGCGCGGAGACGGAGCGCCCGCTGCCCGGACCGGTCGTCGTCCTCGAGGGCTGCGGCGCGGGAGCGCGGGTGCTGCGGGCGCACCAGGCGCTGACGGTGTGGGTCGACGCCGCACCGCAGGAGCGCGAGCGGCGGCTGCGCGAGCGGGAGGACTGGCCGCTCTACGAACCGCACCGCGAGGCCTGGCAACACCGCGAACATGCGCTCGCGGTGCAGGAGGGTCTGCCGGAGGCCGCCGACGCACTCGTCCGGTACCACCCGGACGGGGGCCTCGACATGCGTCCGTCACCTCGGCGATGAGGTCGGATGCCCCTGCGGTGGGTAACGTCCCGCACGTGACCGCGACGACCGAGGACACCGCACCGACGACACCGGACGTGTCCCCCGGCGACGTGGAGCGCTGGCGCGAGGTCGCCCAGTGGAAGGACCGCTCGCTGCAGAGCTCGTCGGGCATGCTCAGCCCGGTCCTCAACGGCCTCGCCGGCGTCAGTGGGGAGATCACGTCGTTCCTGCGCCGCGTCCCCGGCGTCTCCCAGGTGGACGACAGCGTCCAGGGGATGATGCACCAGCTCGCCGCGGCGGGCGCGGGTGCGGGCGCGGCGACGCTGCGGCGGGAGTCGGTCTTCGCGGACTTCCGGGCGCAGGGCCACGACGTCACCGACTTCAAGGACATCCGCAAGCTCGACATCGCGCAGGTCGAGGCGGCGATGCCCCGGCTCGACATCGGCTACACGGTGTTCGCGGGCATCCAGGGCGGGGTCACGGGCTTCCTGTCCGGCGCGGGCATCACCGCCGCCGCCGGGGGGAGCAACGGCGCCGGCATCGGCAGCCTGCCCGGCATCGCGGTGACGGTGGCGACCTTCACCGGCGACACGCTCGTCACCGTGGCCTCCTGCACGCGGGCCGTCGCGCACGTCGCTGCGTACTACGGGTACGACGTCACCAAGCGCTCCGAGCAGATCATCGCGCTGGCGGTGCTCGCGGTCGGGCTGTCGTCCGACGAGGACGCTCCCGGCGCGTACCAGGAGCTCACCGAGCTCATCACGGCGAAGACCGAGGAGAACCAGAAGCGCAAGCAGCAGCAGGCGCAGATCAAGCGCCTCGGGCAGGCCGTGTACCGCCGTCTGCTGGCGCAGATCGGGCAGAAGGAGTTCGCGCAGCTCGTGCCGGTGCTCGGGATCGGCGTCGGGGCGGTGCTCTCGGCGCGGCTGCTGGCCACCGTCGTCGACACCGCCGAGCACCTCTACCGCGAGCGCTTCCTGCACGACAAGTACGAGCTGCCGTTCGGCGTCGACCTGCCGTTCGACCCGGCGAACTACCGGCCCTACGTCGACGGCGAGCCCGACGACGGTGGCGAGGACGCGGACGACGAGGGCGACGAGATCTTCGCGGGCGCCTGACCCCGCCCGCTACCTCGCGGAGCGTGACCTCGCGGCCTGACCTTCCCGTGATCGACGGAAGAATACGGACACTGGGTGTCAGCGACGTGCCGCCGCTGACACCAGGCCCCTAACGCTCCGTCGACTCCCCGAGGTGGGCACGGATGTCGGCGGCGGAGGTGAACACCTGGTAGCCGAGGGCGCGCAGGCGGTCCTGGGCGGGTTCGGTGAGGTCGGGGTCGAGGACGACCGGCGGGGCGAGGGCGCGCCGGCTGAGGCCCGTGGGCCAGAGGGCGGCGGCGTCGGTGAGCACACCGCCGCCGCGCGGGTCGTGCACCCGGGCCTCGCGGCGCGGGGGCGGGAAGCCCTGGGCGGCGAGGTCGTCGACGAGGTCCTCGAGGGTCTCCGGCACCGCCTCGCCCAGCACCGCGCGTCCGGAGCGCCCCCGCCGCGGCCGGTACTCGGTGTGGTCCCCCGGAGCGGACTCGACGACGGCGAGCGGCCCGGTCGGCGCCGAGGGGGTGATGCCCGCGGCGGCGGCCGCCTCGAGCACCGGGGCCAGCGCCGCCTCGGGGTCGGTGACGTAGCGGGACTCCGCGACGCGGACCACGGGCCAGCCGCACCGCCGCAGGTCGTGCTCGGCCTCGACGTCGGCGCGGGTCGCGACGCGTCGGTGCTCGTCGCCGTCGCACACCACCGCCAGCCGTCCGTTCGCCCCGGTGACGACGAGGTCGAGGGTGCGCCCGTGCACCTCGACCTGCGGGACGACGGCGAACCCGGACGCGGAGAGGTCGGCGAACACCCGCTGCGCGAACAGGCTCCCGAACGCCGGGTGGCGGTGGTCGCGGTCGACCAGGGCGGGCGCCGGGCGGTTCTCGGGCGCGCCGGCGGAGCCGTCGGGCTCGGTCGCAGTGACGTGCTCGAGGAGCTTCCGGCGCAGGTCGGCGGGGGCGAGGTCCTCGGCGGGGACCGAGTGGAACAGCCACATCTGGTCGCGGGCCCGGGACGCGGCGACGTTGAAGGCCTGGCGGTAGCGCTCGGCGGTCAGCGACACCAGGCGGTGCCCGGGCGCGACGACCATCGAGAGCCAGACGACGTCGCGCTCGTCGCCCTGGAAGTCCGCGGCGATGCCGACCCGCAGGCGCCGGGTCTCCCACGCGTCGACCCCGAGCCGCTCGCGCAGCAGTCCCTCGATCAGCTCGACCTGCCCGTGGCCCTGCAGCACGACGACCCCGAACGTCGCGCCGGCGTAGGCCGGGTCGGCGGCGCAGCGGGCGACGGCGTCGACGAGCGCGGCCGCCTCGGCGTCGTTGGCCAGCGAGGAGCCCGAGCCGCGCACCGTCGCGTCGGGCACGAACGTCGCCCGCAGCGGCGGGAGGCGATCGGCGCCGAACTGGCGCAGCGGCACCAGCGGCGCGCCCGCGCCCGTGTCGTCGGGTCCCGAGTAGAACTCCCGCGACGACCAGCCGACGATCTCGGGCATCGAGCGGAAGTGCTCGCGCAGCCGGATCGGCGGGCCGAACGTCGCCCGGAACACCGAGAACACGCTCGCCCGCGGCGTGAACTGGCTGCGCAGGTAGAACGGCACCTCGGGCAGGTCGGTCTCCAGCCGCGCGAACGCGGGCTCGAGCGAGCCGACGCCGACGTCGGCGGGCGTGCACTGCCGGTCGTCGCCCACGACGATCACGCGCGGGGCGAGCCAGAGCAGGAAGAGGCTGGTCAGGTCGGCCTGGCTGGCCTCGTCGACGATCACCACGTCGAACGCGTCCGGCCGCGGCTCGACGGAGGAGAGGACCTCGCGGATCGGCATCACCCACGCGGGCACGGCGTCGCGGGCGACGGCGACCGCCTCGCGGGCCGCGGTGCGGTAGCGGTCGGCGAAGCGCCCGGTGCCCCGGCCCACGGCGGACACCGACGCGCGGTGGCTCTGCAGCGCCCGCATCTGCTCGGCGGTGATCCGGGACAGGCACGCCCGCCACGCCTGCGCCGCGGCGAGCCGGGCCGTGACCCGCGCGAGCTCGACGTCGAGGTCGGCGAGGCGGTCCGGGGCGTCCTCGGCCGCGGTCCACTGCGCGACGCGCGCCGCGGCCCGCGCGAACGCCCACACCCGGTCGAAGCGCGCCTCGCGCTCGGGCCACGCCTCGCCCGCGTGCGCGCGCAGCAGGGCGAGCACCCCGGGCGCCGCGCGCTCGAGGCGCTCGCCGAGGGCGTCGGCGCGCCGCTGGTCGCGGGCCTCGTCGTGCGCCGCCTCCACCGCGAGCACCGCGTCGACGTAGGCGTCGGCGTCGCGGCGGCGCAGGGCCTCGAGCACCGCGATCAGCTCCGGTGCCTGGCGGGCCAGGGGCACGCCGCCCTGGACGCGCTCGACGACCTCCTCCAGCTCGCTGCGCGCGAGGTCCGCGGCGCGGGTGTCGTCGACGTCGAGGCTCAGGGTGGCGAGCACCTCCAGCCGCGCCAGCGAGTCCACCCGCGGGCGCTCGGCCGGGGGCAGGGCGGAGAGCAGGCGCCGGACGTCGACCGCCGCGGTGAGGACCTTGCCGACGGCCAGGCAGGTCGCGCGCAGGGCGAGCACCTGCTCGACGAGCATCGCGCGGTGCTCGGCGCGGCGCACGGGCCGGCCGAGCGGCCCGAAGCCCTCGGCCAGCCGGTCGGTGATCTCGAGGATCCGCAGGTGGTGGGCGATCGCGGTGGCGCCCGAGACCGTGGACGGCTGGGCGCCCTGCAGCTGGATCGACGTCAGGTACGGCTCGACGGCCTTCTGCTCGTCGGGCTTGAACAGCCGCTTCGTCGTGCCGCCGTCGGCGAGGAACGCCGCGAAGCGCTCGAACACCGGCGCCGCCGCCGCGGGGTCCACCCCGTCGTCGACCCGCACCTGGGCGGGCCCGGCGCGACGGTCGTGATCGAGTACCGCGTCCACCGCGCGCAGCCCGTCGACCGCACGGCCCCACAGGTGCCCGGCGCGCCCGGAGAGCACCGCGTCGGCGACCCCGTGCGCCCACTCCGCGTCCTCGCCGGTGTCCTCGAGCTCGGCGAGCGCGTCGGCCACCCGGCGGCTGACCGTCGGGAGGTGCGCGGCCGCCTCGGACGGCAGGCGCCCGAGCGCGGCCACGACCTCGCCCGCGTCGCCGCTGGTGGCGTCCAGGCCCCGGGTGACGGTCTCGGCGAGGTCGGCGACGTGGCTCTCCGGCGGCAGCTCCACCGGGGGCGGGAGCACCTGGCGGGCGCGTTCGCGGCGGGCCGGGGTCTCGGTGGCGAGCAGCGCGCGGAGCTCGGCGAACTCCTCGGCGGTCAGCGCGGGCTCGGCCGGGAGCTCGGTGTGCAGGCCCGACGACGTCGGCCAACCAGCCGTCCTGCGCGCGGGCGGCGAGCACGCGACGGGCGACCTCGGTCCGGGTGCCGGCCATGCCGGGCCCGAGGTCGCGCTGCACCGCCGTCTCGGCCGCGCGCTCGGCGACCAGGGCGTCCAGCGCGGCGTCTCGGTCGGCGCGCAGACCGTCGCGATGTTCGACGAGCTCGGCGATCGTGCGGTCGGCCTCGTCGGGGTCGAACTCGGTGCTGCGCGCCTCGAGTCCCGCGATGCCCGCGCCGAGCCCGGGGTCGCCGCCGTCGGGACCCTCGGCCAGCGAGATGCACAGGTCGCGCATCTCCGGCGGCAGCTTGTCGCGCAGCACCCGCAGGGCCTGCGCCTTCTCGCTGGTCACGAGCACGCGGCGGCCCTCGGCGAGCAGCGCGCAGAGCAGGTTCGCGATCGTGTGGGTCTTGCCGGTGCCCGGCGGCCCCTCGACGACGACCCCCGAGTCGCGGCCCAGCCTGCTGAGGATCCGGCCCTGCGCCGCGCCGACGGGTAGGGGGAAGAGCGGGTCGACGACGGGCGCCTCGTCGTGGCCCGTACGGGCGAGCCAGGCGGCGCGGTCGGCGGGCTCGATCGCCTCGACGAGCTGGGCGAGGCCGACCGGGAGGGGGCGTTCCGTATCGGCCAGGTCGGCGACGATCGCGTCGTAGAACGTGCGCAGCGCCGCGGCCCCGCGCCGGCGGGCGACGATCGTGGGGGCGGGCACGAGCGCGGTGCCGGGCCCGGTCGGGGCGATCCAGTCGTCGCCGCGGGCGTGCTCGACCCGCAGGTGCCGGTCCGCCCACCCGGCGAGGACGGCGACGAGGCCGGGGTCCAGGGGCGAGGCAGGGGTGACGTCCTCGCCGGGCGCCGCGTCGTCGACGAGCCCCGTGCCGGCCAGCAGCTCCTCGTGCTCCCAGCGCGCGGCCTCGCCCGCGAGGGTCACGACCATCTCGTCGCCGTCGTGCTCGATGCGCACCGGGCGGGCGAGCAGGTGGACCCGGACGTCCTGATCGGGCGCGTGCAGCAGGCCCCCGGCCAGGACGAGCTCGACGGCCTCGGGCTGGTCCGCGGCCGCGCGCATGAGGTCGAACAGCGCGTCGAACGTCGCCCGCATCGGGCCCTCGGCGGGGGCGCGCAGGATCTCGTCGCCCGCCTCGGTGGGACGCCGGACCGCGCTCTGGTCGGCCACGTCGACGAGGGCGAGCTCACCCATGTGATGCCGGGTGTGGCGGACGGGGCGGGCGCGCGCGAGGGCCACACGTCGCAGCACCTCGACGAGGCGCTGGACCCGGTCGCGCAGGGCGGGGTCGTGCTCGGGACGGGTGACATCGGACGATCCGCTCGCGATCCGGAGCGGTTCCTGCGGCACGGCCACGACCTCGCTCCCTCCGCCCGCGTGCTCGGTCTCCCGGCGGACCACAATCGCATCCCGGTGCAGGTGCGGGTACGTGAGCCCGTCCTTGCCGCGGAACTCGAGGGAACCGCGCGGGCCCCGCGTGCGTCGAATCCCGTGACCGACCCGAGAGGAGGACGCCATGGGAACGACGGAGGCACGTGACCCGCACGACCCCGCGGAGGTCGCACGGTTCCTCACCGGCCTCGCGGCCGTGGACGCCCGGGCGGAGCGACGGAACGCCGAGATGCTGCGGATGCGGTACGGACGGTCGCGGGCCCTGACGGCCGGTGCGGACCTCGCCCTGCTGGACGCGGCGGACGCGCTGCACGAGCACGGCTGGGGTCCCCGCGACATCACCGAGGTCGTGCGCCGGCGGCTCCCCGCGGGGCGGCTCGTGCTCGCCGTCGACGTGCTCGGCGCGGCCGCGGCACGGCGACCCCGCGGCGATGCGGCCACCGACGCCGATCTCGCCGACCTGGGCGCAGGGCTGGACACGGGGCCGCCGGCGCGCGACACGCCGCTGGTGGTGCAGTGGAGCACGGTGCGAGGTGTCGACCCCGACGCCGCGCTGCGCGCGGCCGTGGCGCTGGTCGGCCTGATGCGCTCCCTGCCCGCGCTGCCGCGCCTCGGGGAGGAGGCACGGCCGCCGGACGGGGTCGACGCACGGGTGCTCGCCCGCGTCCGGGGGCTGCTGGCGAAGGCCGAGTCCACCGAGTACCCCGAGGAGGCCGAGGCGCTCTCGGCGAAGGCGCAGGAGCTGATGGGCCGCCACGCCCTCGCGCAGGCCCTCGTCGCCCCGGCCGCCGAGACCGGCCCGCGCGCGGCGGCGCGGCGTCTCTGGCTCGACCCGCCCTACGCCAGTGCGAAGTCGAGCCTCGTGCACCAGGTGGCCGCGGCCAACCGGTGCCGGGCGATCGGTCTCGCCGCGCTCGACATGGTCACGGTCATCGGTCACGCCACCGACCTCGCGACGGTCGAGCTGCTGGTCACGTCGCTGCTGGTGCAGGCCGACCGCGCGATGCTCGTCGCGGACGACGGCACGGTGCCCCGCTCGCGGACGCGCTCGTTCCGGCACGCGTTCCTGCTCGCCTACGCGACGAGGATCGGCGAGCGCCTCGCCGCCGCCGCCCACGAGGCCCAGGCGCAGGCCCGCGCCGAGCTGGGCGAGGGCCTGCTGCCCGTGCTGGCGGCGCGCGCGGAGGTCGTCGAACGCACGGTGGGCGAGCTGTTCCCCCGCGTGACCCGCCGGCGCTTCAGCGTCAACAACGGGGCGGGCTGGGCGGCGGGGCGCGCCGCGGCGGACGCCGCGAGCCTCACCCCGGGCCGCGACGCACTGGCTACCGGGTAGGCACCGGTAGGCGAGGATGCCCCCGTGGCCGGGAACCGCGAGCGACGCGCCGAGAAGAAGCGCCGGCGCGACGCGAAGCGGGGCTTCGACGCGAAGGCCGGACCCGACGATCCGGGCCTGCCCCCCGAGTCGCTGCAGGCGGTGCTGCGCAGCACGGCCGCCGACCTCGCCGGCGGGGACGAGGACGCGCTCACCGAGCTGCGTCACGTCCTCGTCGAGCACCTCGCCCGCCGGCGCGACCGTGTCCTCGAGGCCTGCGACGCGGTCACCGCCGAGGTGACGGCTCCGGCCGAGGGCCCTCTCGGCGCCGATCTCGCCGGCGGCGGCACCGTGTCGTCGTGGGCCGAGCGGGAGGGTGTGCGCACCGAGGATGCGGCCGTCGCGACGGTCCGCCTGCTCGCGTCCTTGACCTGAACCATTGTCGAGCTCCTACCGTCGCTCACATGACCGAGAACATCCGACTCGCCGTCGTGGTCGGCAGCGTCCGCGAGGGCCGCTTCGGACCCGTGGTCGCTCGCTGGTTCGCCGAGCGGGCCCGCCACCGGCCCGAGCTCTCCGTGGACGTGGTCGACCTGATCGAGACCGGGCTCGACGCCGGATTCGTCGAGCGCATGGAGCTCGCCGACGCCCTCGTTGTCGTCACCCCCGAGTACAACCACAGCTTCCCCGGCCCGCTGAAGTCGGCGATCGACGCGACGTCGGGGCAGCTGCGGGACAAGCCGGTGGGGTTCGTGGCCTACGGCGGCATGTCCGGCGGGCTGCGCGCGGTGGAGCAGCTGCGGCCCGTGCTCGCCGAGCTCCACGCCGTGGGACTGCGCGACACCGTGAGCTTCCACGGCGCGGCCGGGGCCTTCGACGCCGGCGGCCGGCCGCGCGAGGAGGGCGAGAAGGAGGCCGCCGCGGCGGTGCTGCTCGACGCCCTCGTGTGGTGGGCCCGCACCCTGCGCCGCGCCCGCGACGAGCGCACCGTGGGGAGCCCGACGTGAGCGAGCACCCTCGTCCCTACCCGGGCCAGGAGCTGTCCGTCGGCGAGGTGGCCGAGCGCAGCGGCGTCCCCGTCTCCGCGCTGCACTTCTACGAGCGCGAGGGGCTGATCTCCAGCCGCCGCACGTCCGGCAACCAGCGCCGCTTCCGCCGCGAGGTGCTGCGCCGGCTGTCGTTCATCCGCATCGCGCAGCGCGTCGGCATCCCGCTGGCCGAGGTCCGGGCCTCGCTCGACTCCCTGCCCGACGGTCGCACCCCGACCCGCGCCGACTGGGAGCGGCTCTCCGCGCAGTGGCGCGAGGAGCTCGACCACCGCATCCGGCGTCTCGAGCAGCTGCGCGACGACTTCACCGGGTGCATCGGCTGCGGCTGCCTCTCGATCGATCGCTGCGGCCTCGTCAACCCGCACGACCGCCTCGGCGAGGACGGCCCGGGGCCACGGCGCCTCGTGGGTTGACCACGTCATGTGTCGTGGTTAGCGTGACCACGACAGATGACGTGGTCGGGAGGCCTGCATGCGGTTCAGCACGCTCGGGGTGTGTGTCCACACCGAGGACGTCCCGGCGGTCCGGGCCTTCTACGTCGACGTCCTCGGGTTCGCGGTGATGCTCGACCTCGGCTGGTTCGTGAGCCTGCGGCACCCCGATCACGACGACCTCGACCTGTGCGTCGTCCACCGCGACCACGCGCTCGCCGGGATGGGCGGGCCGGTGGCCGGCGTGGTGCTCGCGTTCCTCGTCGAGGACGTCCACGCGGAGCACGCCCGTCTCGTCGAGCTCGGCGTGCCGGTCGACGTGGCGCCGCGCGACGAGCCGTGGGGCCAGCGCCGGTGCCTGGTGCGCGATCCGGCCGGCACGGGCGTCGAGCTGGTCCAGCCCACGGCGCCCGATCCGACCTGGCTCGCCTCGTTCACGTCCGCGTCGTGACCACCCGCCCGCCGCGCAACCCGGTGCGCCGCGACCAGCTCCTCGACGCCGGCCTGGCCGTGCTCGCCGAGCAGGGCGCGCGGGGCCTGACGTTCCGCGCGGTCGACGCCCGTGCCGGCCTGGCCACCGGCACGGCGACCAACTACTTCGCCGACCGGGACACCCTGCTCGCCGAGCTCGGCGAGCGGATCCACACCCGTCTCGAGCCCGACGAGTCCGAGCTGGCGGCCGCTCGCGGCGGGGACCCGACCCCGATCGTGATGCGTCGCCTGCTCGAGCGGGTGCTCGCGCGCCGTGAGGTCTACGTGGCGTTGCTGGAGCTGCGGCTGGAGGCGACCCGCCGCCCGGCGCTGCGCGAGTCCCTCACCGCGACGGTCCGGGCGCGCTTCGAGGCCGACGTGGCGTTCCACGAGCAGGCCGGGGCGCCCGGCGGCCGGCAGGCCGTCGCGCTCCTGCACCACGCGATGGAGGGCCTGATCCTCCACCAGCTCACGCTGCCCGGGGCGCTCGGCGACCCGGACGACGCCGGGGCCGTCGCCGAGCGGCTCGCCGCGGCAGTGCTCAGCCGAGAGCCGTGATCCGGCCCGGAGGGGGCGCGGGCACGGCGTCGGGGTGCAGCGCGGCGGCCAGCGCCTCGATCCCGTCGACCAGCCGCGGGCCGGCGCGGACCACGTAGGACGCGGAGTCGATCGCGACGAGCGGCACGCCGGGGAGCTGCTCCTTCACCGCTGCTGCCTGGGTCACGGCGTCGTCCAGCCCGAACCCGCACGGCGCGACGAGCGCGACGTCCGGGGCGTGCGCGCGGGCCTCGTCCCAGGTCGTCGCGACGCTGCGCCCGCCGTCGATCCCCGCGAGCGGCTCCCCGCCGGCGCGGCGCACCATCGCCGGCACCCAGTGCCCGGGCAGGAAGGGCGGATCGACCCACTCGAGCGCGAGCACCCGGGGCCGCGGTCGGTTCGTCACAGCAGCGTCGACGGCGCGCAGGCGTTCCTGCAGCTCGGCGACCAGCGCCTCGCCCGCCGCCGGGCCGTTCGCGGCGCGTGCCACGGTGCCGATCGCGTCGAAGACCTCGTCGAGGGTGTGGGGGTCGACGGTCAGCACGGTCGCGTCGAGGTCGAGGGCGTCGAGCGCGTCGGACACCGTGGAAGCCGGCAGCGCACAGACCCGGCAGAGGTCCTGCGTGAGGACGAGGTCGGGTGCGGCGTCGCGCAGGGCCTCGCGATCGAGCACGTACTGCGGCAGGCCCTGCGCCGCCCGCTCGCGGACCATCGCGTCGATCTCCGCGGGCGTCAGGCCCGCCGGCAGGGCGGTGTCGACGACGACGGGTCGGGTCGCGCGCACGTCCTCGGGCCGGTCGCACTCGAAGGTGACGGCCACGAGGTCGTCGGCGAGACCCAGCGCGCCGACGATCTCCGTGGCCGCCGGCAGCAGCGAGGCGATCCGCACGTGCCCGACCCTATGTGAGCACTTTCCTGCCCTATAGGGGCGGAAAGTTCTCACGTGCTCAGCAGCGGACGGGGGTCGAAGACGGCACGGACGCGGGTGACCCGGCCGTCGACCACGTGCGCCCAGTTCACGGTGAGCATCGGGGCGCCGGCCTCGGTGGTGTGCAGGTCGTAGATCGTTGCGACCTCCGGGCCGTCGACGAAGACCTGCTTGATCGTCACGGCGGTCACGATGCCGAACAGGCCGCGCAGGCTCGCCACGTTGTCCTCGAGGCCCTCGACGTGGCCCATCGGGCCGTCGAAGACGACGTCGTCGGCGAGGACGCCGTACAGGGACTCGGCGTCGCGGCGCTGCCACGCGTCGAAGTAGGCGGTCATGGTGTCGGCGGGGGTGCGGTGCGTCGTGGTCATGGACCCAGCCTGAGCCGGGATGACCCAGAAGTCGAAGAGCTGTCGGCGCTCCCTGCTACAACTGGCGCTTATGGAGCTGCACCAGCTGCGCTACCTCGTCGCCGTCGCCGAGGAGGGCGGGTTCACGCGGGCCGCCGCGCGCGAGCACGTCGCCCAGCCGGGCATCAGCGCGCAGATCGCGCGCCTCGAGCGCGAGCTGGGGCACGTGCTGTTCGACCGCTCGGCACGCGGGGTCCGTCCCACCCCGGCCGGGGAGGCCGTGCTGCCGCACGCGCGCGCCGCGCTCGCCGCGGTCGCCGCCGTGCGCGACACCGCCGACGAGCTCGCGGGCCTCGTCCGGGGCCGCGTGTCGGTGGGCATGGTGCGGGGTGGCGGGGTCGTCGACCTGCCCGGCCTGCTCGGCGACTTCCACCGGACCCACCCGGGCGTGGAGATCCGGCTGGTCGAGGCGGCCACCGACTCGCTGCTCGACGGGCTGCGCCGCCACGACCTCGACCTCGCGTGGGTCGGGCGCCACGGCGACCCGCCCGCGGACCTCGACGTCGACGTCGTGCTCGATGTCCCGCTGGTCGCCGTGCTGCCGCCGGGGAACCCGCTCGGCGACACCGTGACGGTGGTCGAGCTCGCCGAGCACCCGGTGATCGCCCTGCCGCGCGGGGCGGGGGTGCGCGCGGCCCTCGACAGCGCCGCGGACGACGCCGGTGTCGTGCTGACGCCGGCGCTGGAGGCGGGCTCGCCGGCGGTGCTCCTCGACCTCGCGCGCCAAGGCCTCGGGGTCGCGATCGTTCCGGAGCCCGCGGTCACCGGGCGTGACGACGTGCGGGTGGCGCCGCTGGTGCCCGAGGTCCGGGCGCGGATCGACCTCGCGCGGCGCCGGGACGCGCCGCTGAGCCCGGCGGCCCGGGCCCTGCTCGCCCGGGCTCGGGAGTGGATGGTGTAGCCGACAGAATCGGACGGGTGGACCTGCTGCTCGGGGTACGCCTGTTCGTCCGGGGCGCGGCGACGGTGTTCCGGTCGCCGCGGCTACTGGCGCTGGGCGCGGTGCCTGCCCTCATCGTGTCGGTGCTCTACGTCGGCGCGCTGATCGCGCTGGGCGTGTGGTTGCCGGACCTGGCGGCCGGGATCACGCCGTTCGCCGACGGGTGGTCCGAGACGGCCCGGACGGCCGCGCGACTCGCGGCCGGCGTCGCGATCGTGGCCGCGGCGGGGGCGACCGCCGTCGTCACCTTCGTGGCGGTGACCCTCGCGGTCGGTGGGCCGTTCTACGAGAAGCTCTCTGAGACCGTCGACGAGGAGCTGGGCGCGGCCCCCGCGACGCCCAACTCGTGGACCGGCGCCGTCCTGCGCGGAATCCGGGACGGGCTGCTGCTCATCGGGCTCTCGGTGCTCGCGGCGGTGCCGCTGTTCCTCGTGGGCCTGATCCCGGTGGTCGGGCCGGTGCTCGCGCCGGTGGGGGCCGCCCTCGTCGGCGGGCGCCTGCTGATGATCGAGCTGACCGCGCCTGCGCTGCAGCGGCGCGGGCTGGACGTCGGTGGCCGCCGGCGGCTCCTGCGGTCCCGCCGGCTCCTGACCTGGGGCGTCGGGATCCCGACCTACCTGCTCGCGGCCATCCCGCTCGTCGCGATCCTGGCCATCCCGGCCGGCGCGGCGGCGGCGACCCTGCTCGCCCGCGAGCTGCGGGGCGAGCCGGGCTCACCTCAGGCGTAGTCCTCCCAGTTCGGCATCGGGGCGCCGTGCAGGCTCGCCTCGAGGCGGTCGAGGTACCAGCGCCAGCCGCTCTCGACGTCCTCGCGCTTGAGGCCGTCGGCGAGGCGCTGGGCGAAGAGGAGCACCGCGCCGTCGCCGTGGGGCTCGACGGTGAGATCGAGGTGCCAGGACCGCTCCTCGCTCTCCGGGAACTCGAGGGCCAGGTGGCGCGGCGGGTCGCAGGCGAGGATCCGGACGTCGGCGGGCTCGGGGACCTCGCCGCCCGCGTCCGCCTCGCCCGTCATGGTGAACCCGACGGTGCCGCCGACGCGGGGCTCGCCGGTCCAGGTGCCGATCCAGCGGCCCAGGCGCTCGGAGTCGGTGATCGCGGCCCACACGTCGTCGACGGGGTCGGGGTACTCGCGCCGCCAGACGAGCGTGGTCGTGCCGTCGGGGTCGGTGCGGGTCTCAGCCGGCGGTGCGGTCATGACGGTCTCCTTCGTCGGCGGCGGTCCGGCGGGCACGCCGGCCGCGGTGCATCTCGGTGTCGAGGGCGTCGAGACGGCTCGCGGGGCCGGCGCTCTCGAGCGGTCGGAAACGCTGCAACCAGGCATCGAGCTCCGCGAGCGGACGCCGGTCGAGTCGGTAGATGCGGTGCTGACCCGCGACCCGCGACGTCACCAGCCCCGCCTCGCGCAGGATGCGCAGGTGGCGGCTGATCGCCGGGCGGCTCACCGGGAAGTCCGCGGCGATCTCGCCCGCCCCGACCTCCCCGTCGGCCAGGCGCTCGAGGATCGCCCGGCGCACCGGGTCCGCGAGCGCATCGGCGGGGAACACGGTCCGATATGTAACCAGGTCTTTCATTAACCGTCCAGCTACACATCGCCTGCGAGTGCGTGGCGATACGGACGTTCAACGTCAGCGACGGACCGCCGCTGACCCTCAGAGCAGCGTCGGCTGCTCCTCCTCGTCGTCACCGTCGGCGACGGTCACTTCGGGGGCGTAGCGCGCAGCGGCGGGCAGGACGCGCAGGGACCCCTCGGGCCCGCGGGAGACCAGGCGCATCGCCTCGAGCAGCCCGACGACGTCGACGGCGAAGCGTTCGCCGTCCGCGATCGCCGCCTTCGACCAGTATCGCCCGTACTCGCCGACCAGCTCCGTGAGCACCTCGCGCACCGACGGCCACGGGATCGGCTCGGGGTCCTCGGCCGGCCGGAACTGGTAGATCAGCTCGCTGACCAGCAACAACGCCGCGTGGGCGACGGTGCCCGAGCCCGGGAACGCGACGTCGGAGCAGCCGCCGTCGACGTCGAGGGCGGCGAAGCCCTCGGCGCGGGCCTCGACGACGAGCCCGGTGCGCGCCTCGATCCGGCGCGCCTCGTCGCCCGCGTGCCGCCGGAGCTCGGCGAACCGTGCCGGGTCGAGGTCGTCGGCGTGGACCACGGGGTCCTCCACGAGCCGACGCCGCGCCGCCGTCGACGCCGACCCACGCGCGCGGGCCCGGGCGAGCAGGTCGGCGGGCGTCTCGGCCCCCGCGACGGCACCGACCGGCAGGAGCGCCATCCGGTCCTGGCGGACCTCGAGCAGCGCGTCGGCGTCGGCGTCGTGCTCGTAGAGGCCCACGCCGCGGTCGAGCTCGCGCACCATCCCGTGCGCGATCAGCCAGCGCAGCGCCGTCACCAGTGCCCGTCGCGACGCGGTGTCGGTGTCCATCAGGATGCCGGCCTCGGCGGCCGCTGAGTGCACGCCGTTGACGAGGTCCCGCAGGCTCGTGCGGTCGGGGCCGGAGGTCGTCGCCGCGAGCACCAGGACGAGCGCGGTGTACTCGGACGGCGTGAACGCGCGCGGCGTCGTCGAGATCGTGCGCAGCGGCCGGTCGGCGGGCACGTGGCCGACCTTGACCAGCCGCGCGGTGTCCGCGGTGACGACGAGGCGGTAGTTCAGCTCCTGCGTGAACCACGCGTCGAGGGCGTCGGCGTGCCGGCGGACCAGCGCGACGATCTCGGGGTCCGCCTCCGCCGTACGCCACGGCCGCGCCAGCAGCGCCCGCGTCGCCGCGACCAGCTCGCCGTCGCGCTGAGGGTCGGAGCGGGCGGCGGTCACGGCACGACCTCGGTGATCAACGGGGACTTTGCGCGCCTAGAAGCAGCGAACCGCCCGTTCGCTGCAACACCCGTCACGCCGGCTCCACGGTCAGGGTGAGGTCGCGGACGCGCAGGGCGCCGGCGTGGGTGGGCACGCTGGTCGAGGTCCCGGGCGCGCGGGCGACGGTGCAGCGGACGCCGTCGAGGGTCACGGTGCCCGAGGCGGCCGCCGGGCCGAGGTCGGCGACGGCCCGGGTGAGCACGCGCTGGAGCTCGCGGAGCGCGGGCTCGGACAGGCGCGCGGTGAAGCCCTCGACGCCCGCCTCGACCAGCTCGGCGCGGGCGGCAGCGGAGCGACGCTCGGCCTCCGCGCGCTTCGCGAGCAGGTGGCGACGCTCCTGGCTGCGGTCCTGGACGCGGCTGGTGCGCCCGCGGCTGGTGGTGTCGCCGCGCTCGCGCAGGCTGACGGGCACCTGCGCGGTCGGCGCGTCCCACCAGGACACCGCGGCGTCCACGGGGTCGGTGTCGTCGCCGCCGGCGCCCCCGAGGTGCCGGGCGCCGGCGAGCCCGAACGCCGCTGCCGCGATCTCGTGGACCGAGCCGGGGTCGCTGCGGTCGAAGAACAGCGCGAGCCGGAGGTAGTCCGCGCGCCGCGACGCCCCGGCGGTGCCGCTGCGCGAGAGCCGGGTGAGGTTCTGAGTGAGGGTGCGGACGGCGTCGACGGCGTCGCGCTCGAGGACCTGGATGCGGCTCGGACGTCCCGGCGCGCCGAGGAACCACGACGCGAGGTTCTCCCAGTCGGCCTCCACCGCACCCGGCTCGCGGCGCACGCGCACGCTCGACAGGCCGGCCGCCGCGACCCGCGCCGCGAGCCCGTCCGCCGCCCGGTCGACGATCACCGGGACGCGCGGCAGCACCGTCTCCAGCAGCGCGCCGACCGGGCGGGCCCGGCGGCGCAGCGCCTCGAGCCGCTCGCCGACGTAGCCGACGAGCACCTCGGAGAAGAACGCGAACTCGTCCTCGTCGAGGTCGAACCGCGACTGCCACTGGTTGATCGCCGCGAAGAACTGGGTGATCTCGGCGGAGAACGCGACGTGCGGGTCGAACACGGCGCGCACGGCCTCGGCGAGCCGACCGGGCGGGGCGCTCGCAGCGTCGAGAGCGGCCAGTGCCGACAGCCCCGCCCGCACCTGATCAAGACGTCCCAGGGACACGTCGCGCACGTCGTCGACCTGCGAGAGCACGCCCTCGACGACGTCGTGCACCTCCTGCCCGACGCGCGTGATCAGGTAGCGGTTGCGGCGCCGGTAGTAGTCCTCGACGGTGCCGACCTGGCCCACCGACGCCGACACCTCGAGGTTGCCCCAGCCCCGGAGCGCCTCCAGGCGGGCGGTCACGGTGGCCTCGTCGAGATCCGTGTGCAGCTGTGCGGTCACCTCGGCGGGGGTCAGCTCGGCGAAGAACGTGCCGGCGAAGACGCTGAGGATCGCCCGGTACTCGGGCGACTCGGTGACGTAGGCGAAAACGGACGGCCGAACACCGGTCACGCCTTGACCTCCAGGGAAGCCCCGTCCCACCGGTAGTGCACGAGCGCGATGGCCCGCAGCTCCGGGTCGCGCAGCACCTCGGTGATCGCCAGCGCGGGCACGTTCGGGTGCGTGCCCCACAGCCGCTCGGAGGTGACGACGAAGTCGACGTCGAGGTCGACGAGCAGGCCGAAGAGCTTGGCGTGGTTGTCCTCGGAGACCTTGGCGAACGCGTCGTCGAGCAGCACCAGACGCGGCGCGCCCACCCCGTGCGGGTCGTGGGCGGCGGCGCTCGCCGCGGCCGCGGCGGCCATCGGCAGCACGGTGACCAGCTTCTTCTCGCCCTCGGACAGCGTCGTGCGGCGCGTCAGCAGCTCGTCGCTGCGTCCGGGGCGGCGCAGGTAGAGCCGCATCTCGTGCCACGTGCGGTAGTCGAGGACCTCGCCGATGACGCTGCGGTACGACGCCTCGGGATCGTGGGTGCGCGCCTGCTCGACGAGGGTCTTCACGGCCTCGCGCACCTGGTCGTCCTCGTCGGGACTGCGCAGGTCGGGGTGCTTGCCGAGGAGCTCCAGCGCCGTCGCGGTCTCCGGGTCGAGGTCGCCGCGCGGGCGCCAGTCGAGCCGCACGCCGATGCCCTGGCTGGACGTGACGCCCTTCAGGATGCGGTTCATCCGGTCGACCAGCTCGCGCGCCGAGAACAGCGCGTCGGCGACCTCGCGGGCGATCCGGCCGTGCAGCAGGTTGCGCAGCGCCTGGTCCTGCTGGGCCGACAGCAGGCTCACGGCCCGGCGGCGCTGCACCGCGACCCGGTGCACCATCTGCGCGAGCACCGCCCGCGACGGCCCGCTGACGTGCACCGCGAGCGGCATCCCGTCCGCGGACCGGGTGCTCTCGATGTCCCAGCCGCTGGCCAGCTCGTCGCGGGCCGTGCGCAGCGCCTTCTCCAGCGCGTCCTCGCTGACGGGCCGGCGCGGCGCAGGCAGACGCGCCCGCAGGGCCGCGACGAGCTCCTCGGCGCCCTCGACGGTGTCGGCGACGGACGGGAGAGATTCCGGAGCGACCTCCTCCTCGGCGTCCTCGACCGGCTCGGACGACCGCTCCGCCGCCGCCAGCAGGCCCGGCACCGCGGCCGCCTCGACCAGCCGTCCCCGCGCCCCGCGGGCCGCTCCCTGGCGTTCATCGAGGGCGCGGCGGGACTCCTCGAGCGTCATCTCGGCCTTCGACACGGCCACCGCGGCCGTCGTCTGCTGCTCGCGGGCGCCCTCGAGCTGCCCGGCGACCTCGCGCAGGCGGTCGTCGAGCTCGCCGACGCGCGCGGCGACCTTGGCCGGCTCCTCGCCGAGGGACTCCTCGATCGTCGACAGCTCCGTGCGCACCGAGGCCCCGTGGGTGGCGGCGGCGCGGTGCTCGGCGACGGCGGTGGCGTGGTCGGCCGCGTCCCGCTCCCAGGCGGTGATCGCCTCGCGCCACGAGCGCGCGGTCCGGGTGACGCGGTCGCGGGCGGAGTCCACGCCGGCGAGCGCGCGCTCGGCGTCGACCACGGACTCGAGCAGGCCGTCGAGCCGCTCCGGGTCGGTGGGCACGCCCGCCTCGACGGCCGACCGGGACAGCGCCGCCCAGGCGTCGTCGGCGCGGCGGCGGGCGTCGGTCGCCGACGCCGTCAGCTCGCGGTGGCGCGTCTCGGCGCCCTCGGCGTAGCGGACGGCACCGGTCGCCGCGGCCACGGCGTCGTCCACCCCACGCGTGCCGGGCAGCTCCGCGACGAGCCGGCGCAGCGTCCCGGCGTTCGCGTCGAGGGCGTCGGAGGTCGCGCGGGCGGCGTCGCGACGGGCCTCGGCGTTGGTGACGAGCGCCGCGAGCTCGGCGAGACGCCGCGCCCGGGCCTGCGCGCGGGCACCCGCCCCGACGTGCTCGGCGGCGGGCTTGGCGTGCCGTCCGCGCAGGGGGCCCAGGCCGAAGGTGCCGTCGGTGGCGACGTGGACCGGGCCGGCGGCGACACCCACGGCCGCGAGCACCCCCGCGACCGCCTCGACCGGGACGTCGCCCGTGTCGACCGGGGCCAGGAGCGTGTCGAGCGCAGTGCCGTCGGTGGGTCCCGAAGCGCCCACCACGAGGTCGCCGACACGCAGCGTCCCCGTGCCGTCGGAGCCGTCGACGGCCGCGGCGAGCAGCCCCGACGCCTCCAGCGCCGCCTCGAGGCCCGCGCGCTCGGCGTCGTCGAGGTGGTCGCGGAAGTCGACGAGCGAGGCCAGCCGTGTCCCGTCGGCGACGACGTCGTCCGTGCGCCAGGACGCGCGCGGCAGGGCGAGCTCGCCGGCGTCCTCGACCCGCGCGTGCTCGGCTCGCCACTGCGCCAGCTCGGCCTCGACATCGGTGACGCGGGTGGTGGCGACGGTCCGCGCCTGCGTGAGCGTCGCCGTCAGGTCGTCGGCGGCGTGCCGCGCGCGGGCCCGTCGGGCCTCGGCGGCGCGGCGGAGGTCGGTGTTTCCGGGGTCGTCGGCCTCGTCGTCCCCGACCGCAGGTACGGCGAGCCAGCCCGCGGCCCCGTCCGGCTCGGTCGGCGGCACGGCGGCGACGTGCTCACCGAGGCGCCGGGTCCAGCCGGCGACGGCGTCGGTGTGCTCGTCGGCGGCGGCCCGCGCGGCCCGGCGGGCGGCCGCCGCCTGCTCGGCGGCGGCCTCGTGCGCGGCGAGTGCGTCTGCCGCGGCGACATCCGCGGCGTCGGCGGTCTCCGTGGCGCGCCGGGCGCCGCTCGCGCGCTCGGCGACGTCGCGCACCGTCGTGCGGTGGGTGCGCAGGGCGTCGCCGACGGCGGTCAGGGGGCCCGCGAGGTCGGCGGTGAGGTCGACATCCGGGTCCTGGGGCACGTCGACGGTGGTCTCGCCCGCCTCGTCGCGCCGCGGCTCGGTGGCCGGCGCCGGCGGGTCCGGGAGCGACGCGGCGATCGACGGAGCGGACGCGGCGCGCGCGGCGCCGGCGACCGCCCGCAGACCGTCGGCCACCCCGGCCAGGTCGGAGTCGAGCTGACCGCGGGCGGCGGCCACGGCCGAGGCGGCGGCGGTGACGCGGTCGCGGGCACGGGTGCGGTGGCCGTCGAGGGTCGCGGTGTGGGCGTCAGCGCGGGCCACCTCGTCGCGACGGCGCACGAGGTCGGCGTGCGCGGTGTACTCGGGCAGCGCCGCGAGGCCGGCGCGCTCCGCGGTCGCCGCGGCGTGGTCGTCGGTGAGGTCGGCCACCACCGTCGCGGCGGTCGCCTGCGCGGCCGTCGCCTTCTCGACGGCGCCCCGGTCGCGCTCGAGGCGGCGGGCGGCGGTGCGCGCGGCGTCGACGGTGCCCGCGGTGTCGTCGACCGTGGCCGCGAGGACGCGCCGGGCGTAGTCGGTGTAGGTCTCGACGGCGCCGTCGAGCGCCTCGGCCGTGCGCGCGAGGTCGGTGACGTTGCGGCGGTGGTCCTCGAGGTCCTCGAGCGGTTGCGCGGCGTCGTGCACCGCGTCCTCGGGGACGGGCGGCAGCGCCTCGCGCAACGTGCGCGGCAGGTCGGTGTCGATCCGGTCGCCGACGCGCGGGTTGCGCACCTGGTGCAGCAACCGGAAGTACGCCCCCGGGTCGACGCCGCCGAAGAACCGCCGCGCGATCTCGGCGCGGTACTCGGCGGTGGACGTGAACACCTGCCCGCGCGTGCCCAGCTCGGAGCGCAGCACGTCGACGGAGAACGGGACGTCGGCCTCGGTGAGCCGAAGGTCGATCCGGACCCGGCGGTCGGTGGAGAACCACCAGGTGGCGACGCGGTCGGTGCTGCGGTTGGCCCGGATGCCGCAACCGACCGTCCGGTACTCGGTGTCTCCTCCTGCGGCGCATCGCTCGAACTCGATCCACAGGTAGCCGGTGCGCTGGGTGTCGTCGTGGTCGGACAGCATCCAGCTGCGCAGCACACCGCGCTGCTCGCCCGCCGCGTCGATCTTGCGGACGTCGGCCTCGAGCAGGAACGGCAGCAGCATGTTCATCGCCGTCGACTTGCCCGACCCGTTGACGCCGCGCAGCAGCAGGCGTCCGCCGGCGAACTCCAGCACCTCGTCCTGGTACTGGTAGACGTTCAGGATGCCGGCGCGGGAGGGCCTCCAGCGCTGCTCGGGATCGTCAGCGGGCACCCGGGCGAGGGTACGGAGCGGCTCCTACGTGCCCGCGAGCCAGTCGGGGTCGCCGACGAGGGCGAGCACCTCGCGGGGTGTGTCGACGAACCGTGGATCGCCCGCCGCACCGCGCCGCCACGTCAGGGCCCGGGCGACGACGGCGGCCCGGCAGGCGGTCTCGGCGAGCCTGCGGAGCTCCTCGTGGGGTGCGAGGTCGGCGAAGACCTCGAGGTAGGCGTCGCGGGGCCGGGCGATCGCGGGGTCGTCCGCGCCGACCTGCAGCGTCCGGCGCAGCGAGCCCAGCGCGACGAGCAGGCTGGCGAACGGGTGGGCGAGCACGGCGTCGCCCCAGTCGGCGAAGCGTCCGTCGACCAGGACGTTGCCGACGTGCAGGTCCTGGTGGTCGACGGTCGGGGCGGTCGTCCCGTCGAGTTCGTGTGCCCAGCCGGCGACGAGCGCGCGGCGGTCGTCGCCGGGGCCACCGATGGTCGCGACCGCTTCGTCGTACCGGTCGGCCAGCGCGTGCGGGGTGGCGTCGGGGACGGTCGTCGCCCGGAGGTCACCGAGGTGCGCGGCCAGCGCGCGCTGCAGCCGGGCGTAGCGCGGGAGGGCTGCGGTCATCGCGTCGGAGGGGTCCGCGTCGGTGTCGCGGACGCTGGGGCCGTGGTCGGGCAGGAGGAGCCGCCGGTCGTCGACGGCCAGCGGAGTCGTGACGGCGTCCGGGGCGAGGCCGGCGATCAGGGCGTGCAGCGGGACCTCGTGCGCCATCCCGGGCGCGGGCTCCTTGAGCCAGAGCGTTCCCTCGACGGTGGGGATGCGCAGCACCGTCGACCAGGCGCGGTGGCGCTGCTCGACCTCGCCGGTCGGGCGCAGGCCGGTGGTCTCCGCGACCCACGCGAGCACCTCGTCGCGCCAGGCGTCGGTCCCGCGATCGCTCATCTCGGCCAGTGTCGGGGGTCGGGTGGATCGCCACGCGCATGACGTCCTGGGGTGCGTTCGCCCGCGCCGAGCCGGAGTTCGCCGCGCGGGTGCGGACGATCCTCGACGCGCACGAGGTGACGGTCCTCGCCACGCTGCGCGCCGACGGGTCGCCGCGGGTCAGCGGCCTGGAGGTCGATCTCTCGGACGGCGAGGAGCTCCGGTTCGGCTCGATGCCGGGCGCGGTCAAGGGCGCCGACCTGCGTCGGGACCCGCGGTACGCCCTGCACCGCACCCCGGTGCCGTCCCCCGTGGTGCCGGGTGACGTGAAGCTCGCGGGCCGGGCGGTGTCGACGGGGCCGTTGACCGGGCGAGGTCCCGGGCGACGGGTTCCGCGTGGAGATCACCGAGGTCGTGTGGACGGGTCTGAACGACGCGGGCGACCGGCTGGTCGTCGAGTCGTGGCGCCCGGGACGGGGGCGACGCCGCGTCGAGCGGGAGTGAGATCCTGGGTCCGTGCTCGTCGTCCTGCCGCCGTCGGAGACCAAGGCGCCCGGTGGGCGCGGGCGCTCGCTCGACCTCGACGCGCTCTCGTTCCCGTCGTTGAACCCGACGCGGAAGGTGCTGGTCGACGAGGTCGTGGCGCTCGCCGCCGACCTGCCGGCCTCGCGGGCGGCGCTGGACATCTCCGAGCGCCAGGACGACGAGATCGCGCGCAACGCCAGGTTGTGGAACGCGCCCACCGCGCCGGCGCTGCGCCGCTACACCGGGGTGCTCTACGACGCCCTGGACCCGGCGTCGCTGACCCCGGCCGCCCGGCGTCGCCTGCTCGTCTGCTCGGCGCTGTTCGGGCTGGTCGGCGGCACCGACCCGATCCCCGCCTACCGGCTCTCGGGCGCGAGCGCGCTACCGGGTCGTGACGGGTTGCGGACGCTGTGGCGCCCGGAGCTCATGCCCCTGCTCGCCGACCCCGACGACCTGGTCATCGACCTGCGCTCGGGTCCCTACGCCGCGCTCGGCCCGGCGCGCGGCGCGGTGACCCTCGACGTGCACAGCGAGGCGGCAGACGGCTCGCGCACGGTGGTCAGCCACGCGAACAAGTCGCACAAGGGCCGCGCCGCCCGGATCCTGGCCTCGTCCCGACGCCGCCCGAAGGACGCCGGCGGGGTCCTCGCGCTCCTGCGCGACGCCGGCCTGCGCGTGGAACAGGCCGCCGACCACGCCCTGGTGCTCGTCGTCCCTCGCTGATATCAGCCTGGGGACCATGCTGACGTCAGACGTCAGAAAAGCCCCCACCTCGATGTGTCCGCTTCAGCGCCACCCGAGTCCATGATCGTGGTGGATTCCCTGACGTTGAACGTCAGCATGGCCCCCACGCTGGCACTCAGGGCAGATCAGCCAGCACCGCGTCCGAGAAGGGCGGCCAGGCGGACTTGGCCCAGTCGCCGAAGTCGCGGTCGGTCAGGGCCACGACGGCGGCGCCGGCGTCCGGGTCCACCCACAGGAACGTGCCGGACTGGCCGAAGTGGCCGAAGGTGCGCGGGGAGTTCGCCGTCCCCGTCCAGTGCGGGGACTTGCCGTCGCGCAGCTCGAACCCCAGGCCCCAGTCGTTGGGCTTCTGGTGCCCGAAGCCCGGGATCGTGCCGTTGAGTCCCGGGAACTGCACCGACGTCGCCTCGGCCAGCGTCGACGGGTGGAGCAGGGTCGGCGCCTGGAGCTCGGCGGCCAGGCGGAGCATGTCGTCGAGGGTCGAGGTCGCGCCGTGGCCGGGCGAGCCGTCGAGGGTCGTCGACGACATCCCGAGCGGCTCGAGCACCGCCTCGCGCAGGTAGTCGGCGAAACCGATGCCGGTCGCCTCCTCGATCGTCGATGCCAGCACCTCGAAGCCCGCCGACGAGTACAGCCGCCGCGCGCCGACCTCGGCGACCGAGCGGTGCTCGCCGAACGCGAGCCCCGAGGTGTGGGCGAGCAGGTGGCGCACCGTGGAGCCCTCGGGCCCGGCGGGCTGGTCGAGGGCGATCGCCTCCTCCTCGACCGCCACCAGCGCCCCGTGGGCCACCAGCGGCTTGGTCACGGACGCGAGCGGGAAGCGGCGGCCGCCGTCGCCGCGGATGCCGCGCACCGTGCCGTCGGCGGTCACCACGCCGGCGGCGGCGTGCTCGACGGGCCAGTCGTCGATCAGGGCGAGGCTCTGCACCCGCGCGAGCCTAGGGTCAGCCGGCGAGCGCGTCCCGGACCGCTCCCGCGGCGTCGTCGAGCAGCGACTTGCCGGCGTCGTAGCCCCGCGGCTGGTTGGACATCAGCACGACGACGTAGCGCCCGTCGACGTCGGGCAGGCCCGTCGAGTGCAGATCGATGCTCGACTGCAGGCAGCACAGCCAGCCCTGCTTGGCCGCCGCGGCGCCGCGGCGATCCGGGTCCAGCAGGCCGAACGCCTGGTCGAACCCGTCCGCGGCGGTGTCCTGCGCCCCGGCCAGGCCCGAGAGCACGAGGTCGCGGTCGGCGGGGCTCAGGCGCGTGAGGACGAAGCCGTACACCGTGGCGACGTCGCGCGCCGACGTCTCCACCTCGCCCCACTGCCCCACGCGCTCGGGCGGCCGGGTCTGCGTGAGGCCCAGCTGCGCGGCGATGCGCGTGACGCCCTCCTCGCCCCCGAAGCGCGACCACAGGCCGTTCATCGCCTCGTCGTCGCTGAGGCTCAGGGCGCGCCGGATGCGCTCGTCGTCGGCGGGGGTGGTCGTCACCTGGCCCGCCTCCCGCCGCGACAGGATGTCGGCGATCGTGAACAGCTTGGCCACCGACGCCGCGCGCAGCTGGGTGTCGCCCTGGTCGTTCGTGGTCGTCTGGCCCGTGCCGCGGTCGAGCACGGCCACGCCGAGGGTGACGTCGTCGCGTTCCTGCCCGGCGGAGGCGGTGGCGTTCACGGCCGCCCGGGCCCGCGACGGCGTCGGTGCCGGGGTCGGGGTCGGTGGCGTGGACGCCACGGGCGGCGGCTTCGTCACCACCGGGCCGGGCGCCGGGGCCGCCGCGGGCCGCGGTCCGGCCGACGAGCAGCCGGCCAGGAGCGCCGTGGCCACGAGCACGGACGCGGCGAGGCGACGTCCGCGGCGTGATCGGCCGGCCAGCACACGATCATCTTCCGCCCGATCGAGTGAAATCCGCGCGTCGACACACGGCCGGAGCCACCGACGTCACATGACCGTCACGCCGCCAGGACGACGTCGTCGGCGCGCAGGGCGGCGACGACGTGCTCGGTCATCGACCGCTGGACCGCCCACTGGCGTCCGGGCCTGGTCATCGCGGTGAGCCGCAGCGTCATGCCCGACGACGACAGCGACTCCACCCCGAGCACCTGCGGCTTCTCGAGCACGTCCGGGCCGTGACCGTGCTCGTCGATCCCGGCGGTGGCCGCCTCCTCGGCGGTCGCCGCGGCGCGGGTGATGTCGGTGTCGAGGGCGAGCGGCACGTCGACGACGGCGACGGCGTGGTCCTGCGAGCCGTTGCCGACGCGCTCGATCGTGCCGTTGCGCACGTACCAGACCATGCCGGTGACGTCGCGCACCGTCGTCGTGCGCAGGCCGACGCGCTCGATGGTGCCGGTCGCGTCACCGAGGTCGACGTGGTCGCCGACGCCGTACTGGTCCTCGAGCAGCATGAAGATCCCGGACAGGAAGTCCTTCACGAGGTTCTGCGCGCCGAAACCGATGGCCAGCCCGAGCACGCCCGCGGAGGCGAGCACCGGCGCGAGGTTCACGCCGAACTGGCCCAGCACCATCATGAACGCGGTACCGAAGATCAGGATCGTCGCGGCGTTCCGGATCACGGACCCCACGGTGCGGGCCCGCTGGGCACGGCGGGCGGACCCGAAGGCCTCGATGCGGTCGGCGTCGCTGACACCGCGACGCCGGCGCACCAGGCTGAGCATCCCGGGCACGCCGGCACCGGCGGCCACGTGCCCGATCACGCGGTTGACCACGAAGCGCAGGACCACGGCGACGAGCACGATGATCGCGACGGTGACGCCGACCTGGACGAGACCGTCGACGGTGAGGGCAGGGGCGAACGGCACGGCGACCACCTCGGGGAGCTGAGCAGCGGGGAGCGCTGGTCTGGGGATGCCGGCACCGCACCGTGCCGGACGATCCGGCACGTCGCAAACCACCTGGGCACACGCGCGTGTCAGGCCGATCCGGGCGTCCGGCACCCTCCGTCACACACGGTCCCGTACGAAACGGGCCCGTCGAACGGGTGTCGGAGTCAGGAGCGGGGTAGAGAACCGGACATGGCGACCAGCAGCGCGGGTACGACCCGTCGCGGAGACCGATCCCCCCTCCTGGTCGCCGGCGCCGTGGCGGCCGCCCTACCCGGACTGGTCCTGCACGTCGCGGGCCTCTCGCTGTCCCCGCCGATCGACGCCCTGCTCTACGGCCTGGCGATCATCGGCGCGGCCTTCCTGCTGTCCTGGGCCGCGGAGGCCGCACAGGTCGACATCTCCGCGGGCCTCGCGATCGCGCTGCTCGCACTCGTCGCGGTGCTGCCCGAGTACGCCGTGGACTTCGTCTTCACCATCCAGGGCGGCGAGGCCTACGCCCAGTACGGGCCGACGTGTCTGCCGCCGGGCTCGGCGGAGCAGTCGCCCTGTGGCCTCGCGCTGGCCAACATGACCGGCGCCAACCGGATCCTCGTCGGCGTCGGGTGGGCGCTCGTCGTGCTGCTGGCCGCGTTCCGGCTGCGCCGCGGTGGCGCCGACGCCGGGCAGGACGGCGGTGCCGGGACGTCGCACCAGCCGGGCCACTCGACGAAGGTGACGCTGCTGCGCACCGACTCGGTGCCGCTGGTGTTCCTGCTCATCGCGACGCTCTACTCGCTGACCCTGCCGCTGCGCGAGAGCATCACGCTCGTCGACACGGTCGTCCTCGTCGGCATCTTCGTGCTCTACAGCATCCGGGTCTCGAAGGCGCCCGCCGAGGACCCCGACCTGATCGGCCCATCGGCCTGGATCGGACGGATGGACGCCCCGAGGCGCCGCACCGGCTACATCGGGCTCTTCGTCGTCGCCGCCGTGATCATCCTGCTGTGCGCCGAGCCCTTCGCCGAGTCGCTCGTCGAGACCGGCACCGAGCTCGGCATCAGCCAGTTCTTCCTCGTCCAGTGGCTCGCCCCGCTGGCCTCGGAGGCGCCCGAACTGCTCGTCGCCGGGCTCTACGCCTGGCGTCTCAAGACCACCGACGCGCTGGCGACGCTGGTGTCGTCGAAGGTCAACCAGTGGTCGCTGCTCGTCGGCACGCTGCCGGTGGTGTTCGCCCTGTCGGCCGGCTCGTTCAACGGCCTGCCGATCGACGCGATGCAGCGCGAGGAGCTGCTGATCACCGCGGCGCAGTCGCTGTTCGCCGTGGCCCTGCTGGTGACGCTGTCGATCACCGTGGTCGGCGCGCTGAGCCTGCTCGGGCTCTTCGCCGCCCAGTTCGTCCTCGCCGCGACCCTGCCCCCGCCCCTGCAGGAGCTCGAGCTGCTCGTGCTCTCCGCCGTCTACCTGATCGCCGCGATCGTGCTGTTCATCCGGCACCGCCACGCCCTCGTGCAGCTGGTCCGCGACGGCCTGCGCACCCCGTACGCCGACCTGACCGAGGCGAAGTGAGCGACCGCAAGCTGGCCGTGATGCTCGTGCACGGCGTCGAGAGCGCGGGCGAGCAGTACGCCGCCCGGGCGACCGAGCTCCTGCGCTCCGAGTTCACCCGCATCGCAGGTGTCTCCGCCGACGAGGCGCTCGTCATCGAGCCCGCGTTCTGGGCGCCGGTGTTCGAGTCCGGGCAGGCGCAGCTCAGCGAGCGCCTCAGCGGGCCCGGGGCGAAGTGGCTGGTGGACCTGCTCGACGCCCTGGCGGCGCGGGCGAGCCAGGGTTCGACCCCGGCGCTGCTGGCGGCGGCGTCCACGGCGGGCCTGCGCTGGCTGCCCGGGCTCGAGAACGCGCACTTCCCCACCCTGCGCTGGCTGATCGTGCACTACCTGGGCGACGCCGTGGCCTACCACTCGGGCACCGACGGCACGGGCCACTACGAGCAGGTCCAGGCCGTCCTGGCCCGCAGCCTGCACGAGCTCGCCCTCAAGGCCGGCGGCGACGCCCCGCTGGCGGTGCTCGGGCACAGCCTGGGCAGCGTCGTCTCCAGCGACTTCCTCTACGACCTGCAGGGCGTGGCGCACGGGACCCCGCTCTACCCCGCCGCCCGGGCGACCCTCGACGACACCCCGATCGAGCGCGGCGAGACGTTCGGCTGGTTCTACACACTCGGGAGCCCGCTGGCCCTGTGGGCGCAGCGCCACCCCGACTTCGGCGTCCCCCTGACGGTGCCGCACCCGGAGTTCGCCGAGCACCATCCGGGCCAGCGCGGCGAGTGGGTCAACGTCTACGACCCCGACGACGTCATCGCCTCACCGCTGCGCCCGCTCAGCGACGCCTGGGCCGGCGCGGTCCGCGAGGACCGTCGGGTCGGCGTCGGGCCCTGGTGGCTCGGCTGGACGCCCCTGGCCCACCCGTACTACTGGAACGACCGGCGCGTCGTGACGCCGATCGCCTCCCAGCTCGCCCAGGCCTGGCACCGCCTCTGAGCTGCGCTTTCGTGCACGGGCATCACTCGCCGCGCACGCCCGCGTCGACGAGGGCCCGGCACACCGTCGGCCCGGGAGAGTTCGTCGCCCGCACGCAATGCCGGTAGGCCTGGGAGTTCGTCTGCCCGGAGACCACGGGTCCCTCGTCCTCAGCGGTCGCCCGCGGGACCGTCACGGTGGTGCGCGACGTCCGGGTGCTCCGGGTCGTGGTCGGCCGGGACGACGACCGCGGGGACGTGGCCGTGGTGGTCGCCGCGGGCGGCGGTGCCACCGCACGGGGGGTCGTCGACGGCGGGGCGACGTCCGTCGTGGTGGGAACGACGGCGGGCGCCACGGCCACCACGGGCGCGACCGGCGCCTCGGTCGTCCTCACGATCTGGGCGCCGGCACCGATGCCGACGGCCAGCGTCGCGACGGCGAGCGCCGCCACGGCCCACGAACGGATCTCCCACACGGTGACGCATCGCGCCCCCGGCCCCCGGAGTTACCTCCTCCGCACGATCGGGTGTGCGTGGCTCACACGCGCGCCCGCTCCACCTGCTCGATCCGGTCCTCGGCGGCCTCCTCGGTCAGCCTGCGGCCGGCCTCGGCGTCGCGGGTGAGGTTCTCGCCCGTCTTGGGGTCGAAGACGTGCACCTTGCGGGTGTCGAGCCAGAACTCCGCCTCGCGGCCCTCGCGGATGCGGCTGGTGGAGTCGATCGACACGACGGCCTGGGTGCGCAGCTGGTCGGAGTCGAGCTCGCGGGAGAGCTCCTTGAGCTGCTCGGTGACGTCCGCAGGCGCCTCGTACGGGATGTAGGCGTACTGGGCGTCGCCGAGCCACTCGGTGACGTCGACCCGGGCGCTGAACGTCGTGCCGCGCGGCTTCTTGGCCTCGTCGACGAGGCTCGCGTCCTCGAAGTACTCGGGGCGGACGCCGACGAGCAGCAGGTCGTGGCCGCTGACCTTCGTCGCCCGCTCCTCGTCCAGCTCGATGTCGCCGAACGGGGTCTGCAGCGCGTTCCCCGACACCGAGGCGGGCAGGAAGTTCATGGGCGGCGAGCCGATGAACCCGGCGACGAAGAGGTTGACGGGCTGCTCGTAGAGCTCGCGCGGCGACGCCACCTGCTGGATGACGCCCTTGCGCAGCACGCAGACCCGGTCGCCGAGCGTCATGGCCTCGGTCTGGTCGTGGGTGACGTAGACCGTCGTGATGCCGAGCCTGCGCTGCAGGCGCGCGATCTCGGTGCGCATCTGGCCACGGAGCTTCGCGTCGAGGTTCGACAGCGGCTCGTCGAACAGGAACGCGTCGGCGGATCGGACGATCGCCCGCCCCATGGCGACGCGCTGGCGCTGACCACCCGAGAGGTTCGCCGGCTTGCGCTCGAGGTGCTCGCGCAGCTCGAGGACGTCGGCGGCCTCGCCGACCCGCCTGCGGACCTCGTCGTCCGACACCTTCGCCAGGCGCAGTGGGAACGCGATGTTCTCGTAGACGGTCAGGTGCGGGTAGAGCGCGTAGTTCTGGAACACCATCGACAGGTTGCGGTCGCGCGGCGCCTTGTCGTTGACCCGCTTCCCGGCGATGACCATGTCGCCCGAGGTGATGTCCTCGAGCCCGACGATCATCCGCAGCAGCGTCGACTTCCCGCAGCCCGACGGCCCGACCAGGATCATGAACTCGCCGTCGGCGATGTCGAGGCTCACGTCGTTCACGGCGGGGAAGCCGTCGCCGTACTTCTTGACGATGTGGCTCATCTCGATCGAGGCCATGGTTATCCCTTCACGGCGCCGTTGGTCAGACCGGCGACGATACGTCGCTGGAAGAGGAGGACGAGGACGACCACCGGGACCGTCACGATGAGCGCCGCGGCGGCGATGGGTCCGTTCGGCGACTCGAACTGCGACGCACCGGAGAACAGACCGAGGGCCGCCGGCACCGGTCTCGCCGCCTCGGTCGAGGTCAGCGAGATGCCGTAGACGAAGTCGTTCCAGGCCAGGAAGAACGCGATGATCGCCGTCGTGAACACGCCGGGCGCGGCGAGCGGGACGATCACCTTGCGGAAGGCCTGCCACGGCGTCGCCCCGTCGACCTGGGCGGCCTGCTCCATCTCCCACGGAATCTCGCGGAAGAAGGCCGACAGGGTCCAGATCGAGATCGGCAGCGTCAGCGACAGGTACGGGATGATGAGGCCCGGCCAGGTGTTGTACAGCCCGATCTGGCGCCACAGGTTGAACAGCGGCGTGACGATCGAGATCACCGGGAAGATGGCGACGGCCAGCGCCGTCGACAGGATGATCTTCTTGCCCGGGAAGTCGAGACGCGCGATCGCGTAGGCCGCGAACATCGACAGCAGGCACGAGATGAACGTGGCGATCAGGCAGATGCCGAACGAGTTCACCAGCGCCGGCAGGAAGAGCCCGGCCGCGTCGCCGACGAGGATCTGCTCGTAGTTCGCGCCGGAGAACTCGGTGGGCAGGAACTGCCCGTTGGCGATGTCGTCCGAGGACTTGAACGACAGCGACACGATCCACGCCACCGGGAAGAGGCAGTAGATGATGATGATCAGGCCGCCGATTCCCCAGCCGACCTTCTCGCGGGTGGACACCGTCTACTCCCCTCGCGCCTGGGACAGGTCGACCTTGAAGCCCTTGATGAACAGCGCGCTGATCAGCACCACCGACAGGAACAACAGCACCGACACCGCGGACCCCAGCCCGATCTCGACGCGCTCGATCGTCTGGCGGTAGGCCAGGAACGAGACGGTCTCGGTGCTGTTGGCGCCCGCCGTCATGACGAACACCGAGTCGAAGACGCGGAACGCGTCCAGGGTGCGGAACAGGACGGCGACCATGATCGCCGCCTTCATGTTCGGCAGCGTGACCCGCCGCAGGCGCTGCCACGCCGTCGCACCGTCGACCTTGGCCGCCTCCTGGAGCACGTCGGGCACCTGCGCCAGGCCCGCGAGGAGCAGGAGCGAGATGAACGGCGTGGTCTTCCAGATCTCGGCCAGGCAGATCACGAACAGGGACAGGCCCTGCGTGCCGAACCAGTCGGTGGTCGCCGAGACCCCCGGGATCCACGAGAACCAGGAGTTCACGAACCCGGAGTCGACGCTGAACGCGAACTGCCAGGCGAAGGCGGAGACCACGGTGATCACCGCGTAGGGGATGAGGATGACCGTGCGCAGGACCGGCCGCAGCCCGCGCAGCGCGTTGAGCATGACCAGCGCGAGCCCGAAGCCGAGGACCAGCTCGACCGCCACCGTCACGACGGTGATGAAGACGGTGACGCCGAACGAGGTCCACCAGACCGAGTCGGTGAGGATGACGCCGTAGTTGCCCAGGCCGACGAACGACGAGTTCTGCGGGTCGGTGAGGCGGTAGTCGAACAGCGAGTCGTAGATCGCCTGGACGATCGGGTACGCCGTGACCAGCAGCATCACCGCGAAGGCGGGGCCGGCGAGGTACCAGCCGAGCCGGCGTTCGGCCCGCGACTTGTCGTTGCGGTTGCCGGCGGTCGGGTCAGCAGCGCTGAGAGGACGTTCCATCGTGGTCACAGCAGAGCCTCCTTCCTCAGCACCGCGGTGATGAGCGTCGTCGCCGCCTCGTTGGTCGCGCCGGGCGTCACCGAGCCCGGCGGGTGGAAGGTCCGCTGGATGCCGCCGGAGACCTCGGCGTAGTACGGGGTCTGGGGCCGGGGCTTGGCCAGGGCGAGGGAGTCCCGGATGACCGGGGCCATCGGGAACTCGGCCACGACCTCCGGGTCGTCGAAGACCGAGGGCCGCGAGGACGGGTTGCCGTTCGAGACGAAGTAGTACGACGAGTTCGCCGGGCTGGAGATGCAGGTCGTCGCCTCGTAGGCGAGGTCCGGGTGCTCGCTGAACGCGCCGACCCCGAGGTTGATGCCGCCGAGAGGCGGCGCGCTGGGCCGGTCGGGCGTGGTCTGCGGGTAGACCGTCCACCCGTAGTCGTCGGGCACCGACTGGGGCAGCGTGCCCTCCTCGACGGCGGACGTCGCCTTCCCCCAGATGAAGGGGTAGTTGACCATGAACGCGGCGGAGCCCGACTGGAAGGACTCCGCGTTGGTGTCCTCGTCGGCCGTCGGGAACCCGGGCGGCGCGACCCCCGCGTCGCCGAACGTGCGGAGGATCCGCGCGGCCTCGATCCCGGGCGGGGCGTCGAGACCGAGCTGGACCAGCGCGGGGTCCTCCTCGCCGACGTTCGTGATGATCGAGCCGCCACTGGACTCGACGAGGGCGTTGACCCACACCGTCAGCGACTCGCCCCGGACGCCCTGCGCCGCGATCTGCGTCTGGGCCCGCGAGGCGGCCTGGATGATCTGGTCCCAGGTCACCGGCCTGCTCATGTCCAGACCCATCCCCGCGACCGCGGACTTGCGGTACCAGAGCAGCTGGGTGTTGGCCCAGAACGGCACGGCGACGAGACGGCCCTGCCAGGTCGAGGCCTCGATCGAGCTGGGGAACCGGTCCTCGCGGGCGGCCGCCTCGACGGCCGGCGGCATCGGTGCGAGGAAGCCGGCCTGCGCGAACTCGGGCACGTAGGGCGGGTCGATGCTCATGATGTCGATCGACGAGTCGTTGGCCGCGAGGCGGCGCACGAGCTGCTGGCGCTGCTCGGACGCCTGCCGGGGCAGGGTCGACGTCGTGATCGTGTAGCGCCCGTTGGAGGCCGCGGTGCAGCGCGCGGCGATCTCGGTCTGGCCCCCGTCGTCGGGGTTGATGTACCAGGTGAGCACCGGCGGCCCGGCCGGGCCGGAGCTGCACGCCGACACCAGAGCGGCCATGACCGCGACCACGACGGTCATGGACCACCGCAGCCGTCGTCGTGGGTGGCCCATTCGGTCATCCCCTCCCCAGCACGGGCGATGGAAGCGCTTCCGGGGGGAGACTGGTGACCCGGGTCTCACAAGTCAAGCGCTCAGAGCGACCGCCTGATGACCCTGTGACGTTTGGGGCAATGTGCTCGCACATCGGATGCAGTGCGCCCACCGACGCCTGGAACCGCTTCCAGGCACGTGCCATGCTCCGCCTGTGACCGGGGACATGGGTGGTGCGCAGGCGCCGCTGCGCTCTGCGTCGCGCGTGACCCTCGACGACGTGGCCCGCCACGCCGGGGTCTCGGCGGCGACGGCGTCGCGCGCCCTGGGCGACGGACCCCACGTCGCGGCGGCCACCCGGGAGCGCGTCCGCGCCGCCGCCGAGGAGCTGGACTACGTCGCCTCCCCCGAGGCCGCCCGGCTGGCGGGCGGGCCGACGGGCCGGGTCGCCGTCCTCGTCCCGCACCCGTCGCGATGGTTCTTCGGCGAGCTGCTCGAGGGCCTCGAGGGCGAGCTGCGCGCCGCCGACCTCGACCTCGTCCTCTTCCGCGTCGGCGGCCCCGAGGAGCGGGCGGCGTTCTTCGCCCGGCTGCCGGCGCGGCGCAAGGTGGACGCCGTCGTGGTGCTCACGCCGGTGGACGAGACCGAGCACGCCCGTCTCGCATCCCTCGACGTGGCCGTGGTCGCCGCGGGCGGACGGGTCGCGCCGTACCCGTCGATCGCCGTCGACGAGCACGCGGCCGGGCGCCAGGCCATGGACCACCTCCTGCACCTCGGGCACCGGAGGATCGGGATGATCGACGTGGAGGACGCCGGACGTCCCGACGGCCGGCGCGCGGCCTGGGAGGCCGCGCTGCGCGACGCGGGCGTCGAGCCGGACGGCAACCTCGTCGTCACCGTGTCCGCGGACGGGGAGGGCGGCGCCGACGGGATGGCCCGCCTGCTGGGCCTGCGCTCGCCGCCGACCGCGGTGTTCGCCCACAGTGACGAGATCGCCCTCGGCGCGGTGCGCACGCTGCGCCGCGCGGGCCTGCGCGTCCCCGAGGACCTGTCGGTGATCGGGATCGACGACCACCCGCTGGCCGCCCTCACCGACCTCACGACCGTCGCCCAGCCGGTCCGAGAACAGGGCCGGCGGGCCGGCGAGCTCGTGCAGGCCGCCCTGCGCGGCGAGCTCGACCAGCAGGCCGTGACCCTGCCGACCCGCCTGGTGCTGCGGAGCACCACCTCGCCCCCGGCAGCCCCGCGGTGAGCGCGCCGGAGCTGCGCCTGCGCGCGCCGAGCCCGGGGCTGCTCGCCCTGCCGTGGGAGCGCCGCCTCGGCGAGTGGGACGAGGCCACGGTCCCGCTGCGCGAGCTCCCCGTCGGACCGAGCCGGCACCTGGTGCGGTTCGTCGAGGTCGACGGGACGCTGTGGGCGCTCAAGGAGCTGCCGCCGCGGATCGCGCGCCGCGAGTTCGACGTGCTGCGCCACCTCGAGGACGAGTGCCTCCCCGCGGTGCGCCCGGCCGGGCTCGTCACCCAGCCCGACCACGACGTCGCAATCCTGCTGACCCGCTACCTCACGGGGTCCTGGCAGTACCGGCGCCTCATCGCGCGGCTGCCCCCGAACCGGCCCGCGCACCGCGAGCGCCTCTTCGACGCGATGGTCGGCCTGCTCGTCGAGCTGCACCGCCACGGCGTCTACTGGGGCGACTGCTCGCTGGCCAACACGCTGTTCACCCGCGACGGACAGCTCTACGCCGCCCGGCTCGTCGACGCCGAGACCAGCGAGGTGCACCCGTCGCTGTCCGACGGGCAGCGCGCGCAGGACCTGGAGATCCTCGTCGAGAACGTGGCGTCCGGGATGGTCGACCTCGCGGCGAGCCTCGGTCGTCCGCCCGAGATCGAGGACGAGCTCATCGCCGAGGCGATGGCGCTCCCGGAGCGCTACGACGCGCTGTGGAACGCGCTGCACGCGATGCCGCAGTTCGCCTTCGGCGACCGCTACCGCGTCGAGGGGACGGTGCGCGAGCTCAACGACCTCGGCTACATCGTCGACGAGGTGAACCTGGCCCCGTCCGGGGACACCGAGGGCGGCGGCGGCCTCGTGCGGCTGCGGATGGCCGTCGGCGACCGCACCCACCACGCCCGGTACCTCCACGAGCTGACCGGGCTCGAGGTCGGCGAGGGCCAGGCCCGCATCCTGCTGGGCGACCTGCGCGCCCACCAGCGATCGCTCAGCTTCGACCAGTCCCGGCGCGTCACCGAGGGGGAGGCGATCGCGAGCTGGCTGCACGACGTCCTCACCCCCGGCATGCGACGCGCGCACGCCGCCGTGCGCCACGTCGGTACCGCGGTGCAGGCCTACTGCGACCTGCTCGAGGTCCGCTGGCTGCTCTCCGAGCAGGCCGGCGCGGACGTCGGCACCGAGCGGGCGCTCGAGGCGCTGGCCGAGAGGGCGCCCACGGACTCCGCGGCCCGCGCGCTCGTCGCCGACACCGCGTCCGACATCCCGATCGTCGCCCCCGACCCGGCCGTCCCGCCGGTGCCGCCGGACTGGTGATCACTGGTGATCAGGACACGGCGAGCCACACCGCGGCGTCACTGCCGAGCCGCCCGTCCTCCAGGGGCACGCTGGCGAGCAGCACCTCGTCGTGGGCGGGCAGATCGACCGGTGCGTCGGACAGGTTGACCACGCAGGCGAAGCCCGGCTCGCGGCGCAGGTGCAGCACCGCGTCGCCGGGGGCCGAGACCCAGGTCAGGTCGCCGTCGCCCAGCGCCGGGTGGGCGCGCCGGCGAACGAGGACCGTGCGGTAGAGCTCGAGCACCGAGTCGGGGTCGCCCTGCTGGCGCGACGCGGCGTAGCGCGCCCACCCGTCGGGCTGCGGGAGCCACGGAGCGGCCGCCCCGTCCGGGCTGAAGCCCGCCGAGGCCCCCTCCTCGTCCGACCACGGCAGCGGCACGCGGGCGCCGTCGCGACCGCGGACCGTGTGCCCGGAGCGCTCCCAGGTCGGATCCTGACGTTTCTCGTCAGGAATGTCCTCGACCTCGGGCAGGCCGAGCTCCTCGCCCTGGTAGACGTACATCCCGCCCGGCAGGGCGGCCTCGAGCAGCAGGGCCGCACAGGCGCGCCGGGTGCCCAGCACGAGGTCGGGGGCGCCGCCCGAGACCGGCGGCACCGCGGACGTCGGGACGCTCTCCGGCTCGCGGGCGGGCCGCCCGTAGCGGCTCGGGTGGCGGACCACGTCGTGGTTCGACAGCACCCAGGTCGCGGAGGCGCCGACCTCGCGCAGGTGGCCGGTCGTCACGTCGACGGCCTCGCGCAGCGCCGTCGGGTCCCAGGGCGCGACGAGGTAGTCGAAGTTGAACGCGGTGTGCAGGCGGCCCGGCGCCACATACCGGGCGAGCCGCTCCGGCGCCGGCGTCCAGGCCTCGGCCACGAACATGCGGTCACCGGGGTAGGCGTCGGCCACCCGCCGCCACGACTCGTAGATCTCCAGCACCCCATCGCGGTCGACGAACGGGTGCCCGCCCGGGGCGTAGCTGCGCCCGAGCAGGTCGTCGGCGTCGCCGAGGTCGGGCAGCGCCGCGTCCTTGACCAGCCCGTGCGCGACGTCGATGCGGAACCCGTCGACGCCCCGGTCGAACCAGAACCGCAGGACCGACTCGAACTCGGCGGCGACGTCCGGGTGCGCCCAGTTCAGGTCGGGCTGGCCGGGGTCGAACAGGTGGAGGTACCAGGAGCCAGCCGTCCCGTCCGGAGTTGGGACGCGCGTCCACGCCGACCCGCCGAAGTGTGAGCGCCAGTTGTTGGGCGGCTCGGCGCCGTCAGGGCCAGACCCCGGCCGGAAGACGTAACGGTCGCGCGCGCCGGGCTCGTCGGCGAGCGCAGCCCGGAACCACACGTGCTGGTCGGACGTGTGGTTCGGGACGATGTCGGGAATCAGCCGCAGCCCGTGCTCGTGGGCGTCGACGATCAGCTTCTCGGCGTCCGCCACGCTGCCGTAGGCCGGGTCGATCGCGCGGTAGTCGGCGACGTCGTAGCCCGCGTCGGCCTGCGGCGAGGCGTACCAGGGGTTGATCCACAGCGCGTCGACGCCGAGGTCGGCGAGATACGGCAGCTTCTCGCGGATGCCCGCGATGTCACCGATCCCGTCGCCGTCCGCGTCGGCGAAGCTGCGGATGTAGACCTGGTAGATGACGGCGTCGCGCCACCAGGGCGTGTCGGGCACGGACGGCTCCCGGGTCGATCGTGGGGGGACGGCCCCTCCCACGATGCCCGATGAGCCCGGCCTCAGGCGCGGACCGTGGCGCGCTCCTCGATCTCGTCGTCCTCGTACTCGTCCTCGAACTCGTCGTCGTACTCGTCCTCGAGGTCCTCCGGCGCGGTGATCTGCTCCGGCGTCGGGGCCTCGTCGATGCCCTCGGGGGCGCGGCGGGCGCGCAGCGTCTCGGTGGCCCGGCGCAGCATCTCCAGCGCCTGCGCCGCGAGGCGGACGACGAACGCGAGGAAGAGGCGCGCCTGCTCCATGACGAACGCGACCGCCGCGCCCGCGCTGCTCTGGCCCTCGGGGGCGGCTTCCTTCTCCTTCGTGCCGCCCGCGCTGCTCTCACCGAGGCGGTCGGCGAGCCCGTCGACCTTCTCGACGGCGCGGTCGACCACGGCGGCCAGGACGCGGCCGGCGAGAACGGGGAGCATGCGCGTGGCGGCCTCGCCCAGGACCTGGTTGCTCATCTGACGGGGACCGGGGGTGGTGCCGTTGGTGGTCATCCCGCGCGACGCTAGACGCGCACAACCGGATGGACACTCCCCCGCCGGCACCCACCCCGGTGGCACCTGCCCGGTCCCGCTCGCATCCGGACCAGGGTTACACCGGACGCTCGAGCATCTCCCGGATCGCGGCGTCGATGAACGCGGTGTCGTCGGGGTTCTTCCCTCCGCCGGCGAAGTGGCCCCACACGCCCGGGATGACGCGGACGTCGCCGTGCGGGATGTGCTGCGAGGCCCAGACCTCGTCCTCGGGCGGGAAGTACAGGTCCTTCTCCGCGGGCATCGCGAGGAGCGGGCAGCGGATGGAGTTCAGGGCCGCCACCGTGTCGCCGTCGAAGCCGGGCGTCTGCCCGACGTCGCCGTGCTCCCACGTCCACAGCATCGTGAGCAGGTTGTTCGGATCGCGTCCGTCGAGCCAGAAGCCCTCCCAGAAGCCGACGAGGAAGTCCTCCAGCGAGGAGTGACCGAGCCGGCGCCACTCCTCCTGCCAGTAGAACGCCTGCGAGAAGCCCCAGCCCGCGTAGATGCGGGCGAACGCGCGCAGCCCGCGCAACGGCGGCGCGTCCGGCGCGTACCACCCGTCGGCGAAGACGGCGTCCGCGCGCATCGCCTCGCCGAGCGAGTAGAGGAAGACCTTGTTGTGGTCCGCGGTGACGCTCGACCCGCAGAACGGGACGGCCCGCTGGACCATCTCGGGGTGGCTCACCGCCCACTGGTAGGTCTGGCCGGCGCCCATCGACCAGCCGGTGACCAGCGCGAGGGTCTCGATCCCGAAGTGCTCGGTGACGAGACGGTGCTGCGCGGCGACCTGGTCGTGGAACGTCACGAACGGGAAGCGTGCGCGGTCGTACGGCATCGGCTGGTTGCTCGGTGAGCTCGACAACCCGTTGCCCAGCATGTTCGGGACGATGATGAACCACTCGGCGGGATCGAGCGCCATGCCCGGCCCGATCAACCACTCGTTGTCGGTGTGCCACCCGGAGAACCAGGTCGGGTAGACGATCGCGTTCGACCGGTCGGCGTTGAGCGTGCCGTACGTCCGGTAGGCCAGGCGGGCGTCCGGGAGCGTCATGCCGTGCTGGAGGACGACGTCACCGAGCGGGAAGTGCTCGGCGTCGGTGGGTGGCGGCATGCGCGGACCCTCTCGGTCGACGGTGACCCCCGCCGCGCATCGGAGCACGCCGGAGGGCCGCGCCGTCGCCGCCGGGCGTGATCGTCACAAGACCGCAATCTCCGCCGGCCGGTGGCAGCATGGAGGGCGATGCGGCAGCCGGGGCGACGGGAGCGTCTGCTCGCCGCGCGCGAGCGTGACGGCGACACGTGCCTCTGGTGTGCGCGCCGCCTGAGCGGCACCGTCGCGGCCACCACCGACCACGTCGTGCCCAAGGTCAAGGGCGGGCCGTCGTGGCTGGAGAACGAGGTCGCCGCCTGCCGCCGCTGCAACGGAGAGCGCGGGCACCGCGGGGCGGTGGAGTGGCTCGAGGAGTGCGAGCGACGCGGTGGGTCGCCCGACCCCGCCCGCCTGGAGCGGGTGCTCGTGTCGCTGGCGGACGCCATCGCCGAGCGGGGCGGTCAGCGCCGCGCCCGACCGCACCTCGACGCGCAGCTGCGCCGGCTGCGCAAGCGCTGGCCCTCGGCGGCCTAGCGGTCCCCGTACGCGGCGTCGAAGAAAGCGAGCTCCAGGTCGACGGTGCGGCGGAAGACCTCGTCCATGCGTTCGCGGGCGAGGTCGTCGGCGCTCGCCGCGACGCGGTCGGTCTCGGCGCGCAGGAGGTCGACCCAGGCCGTGAAGCCGGGCCCGCGGTGCAGGTCGATCCACTCGCGGTGCAGCCAGTCGGGCGGCGCGGTGTCGGGCCCGGCGGCCCAGTCGAGGTAGAGCCACTCGGCGACGAGCAGGACGGTCAGGGCGACGCCGTAGTCACCCGACCGACGGGCGTCGTCCATGAGGTCGAGAAAGCCCTGCGTGGGCGGGAGCGGCTCGACCGGCGCCGTGACCCCGAGGCGTCCGAGGGCGCGCCCGAAGTAGTCGTCCTCGTCCGAGGCGACGAGCCCGAGCTGGCGGGCGATGGCCAGGCGCGCCTGCGTGTCGTCGGCAGTGGCCACGGCGGCGCCGAGCAGGGCGACGAACCGGTCGAGGAACAGGGCGTCCTGCGCGAGGTAGCGGGCGAGGACGGCGTCGTCGACGGTGCCCGCCCAGAGCTCGCCGACGAACCGGTGGCCGGTCGCGGCGTTCCAGGTGGTGGACGTCGCGGCGTGCAGGTTCTCGGAGAAGCTCACGATCACCTCGCGCGACGTGGGGGCTTTGCTGACGTTGAACGTCAGCGTGGCCCCCAGGCTGGCACCGACCCCCACGCATGGCACGGCGCGGGGCGTCCGGGCGCGCGCGGGAGGCCGCGCGCAGCCCGGGTGATGCTCAGCGGGCGAACTCGTCGGGGTCGGGACCCAGGCGCTCCGCCTTCTCCATGGTGTTGATCGTGTTCATCTCGTCGTCGGAGAGCTCGAAGTCGAAGATCGCGAAGTTCTCGCGGATGCGCTCCGGGGTCACCGACTTCGGGAAGATGATGTTGCCGAGCTGGATGTGCCAGCGGAGCACCACCTGCGCGGCGGACTTGCCGTGCGTCTGTGCGATGTCGGCGAACTCGGGCACGTCGAGCAGGCCCTTGCCCTGGCCGATCGGGCTCCACGCCTCGGTGTGGATGCCGTGGCGCTCGTGGTACGAGCGCAGGCCCGCCTGCTGCATGTGCGGGTGCAGCTCGATCTGGTTGATCGCGGGCACCGTCTCGGTCTCTTCGAGAAGGCGGTCGAGGTGGTGCGGCTGGAAGTTCGAGACGCCGATCGTGCGCGTCTTCCCGTCGGCCTTCGCCTGCTCCAGGCCCTTCCAGGTGTCGACGTAGAGGTCCTTGCCCGGCAGCGGCCAGTGGATGAGGTAGAGGTCGACGTGGTCGAGCCCCATCACGCGCAGGCTCTCGTCGAGCGCGGTCTGCGAGTCGTCGTAGCCGTGGTTCGAGTTGTTGCACTTCGTCGTGATCCACAGCTGGTCACGCGGGATGTCCGACTTCGCGACGGCCTCACCGACCTCGGCCTCGTTGCCGTACATCTGCGCGGTGTCGATGTGGCGGTAGCCGGCGTCCAGCGCCGCCCTCACCGTCTCCGCGGTGTCCGACGGGTCGATCTGGAACACGCCGAACCCCAGCTGCGGGATGGTCGTGCCGTTGTTCAGTTCGATACCGGGGACGTCACTCATGCCGCCCGATTACCCGGGACCGTCCGGTCCTCAACCAGCGGTGGAGCGGTTGTCGGTGCCCGGGCACCGACAACCGCTCACCGGCTACGCGGTGGCGAAGGCGCCGAGGGTGGCGTTGGGGCGGACGCCGGAGAACGTCCGGTGCCAGGTCCGGTAGTAGGCGATCTCCTCGTCGCTGCGCAGCTCCCAGCCGTGCTCGACGGTCGGGGGCTCCGCGTCCTGCGCGTCCTCCTTGGCCTTCTCCTTCTCCACCAGCTTGGCGAGCACGTCGCCGGCGCCGGAGCCGTCACCGAACTGCTCCTTGCCGCGCCAGATGATGTCGTAGGGCACCATCCCGTCGAACGCCTCACGCAGCAGCTGCTTCTCGGTCCGCTCGTGAATCTTGAGCTTCCACTCCGCGGGCAGCGCCAGCATCTCGCGCATCACCGCGGCGTCGAGGAACGGCACCCGCGCCTCGAGCCCGTAGTTCATCGTCGCCCGGTCACAGCGCTGCAGGTTCAGCTCGTGCAGGCCCTCGATCGAGCGCACCAGCTCGGCCTGCAGCGTGTCCGGGGTCGAGAACTCCTCGGCGTGCACGTACTCATAGCCCGCGAACAGCTCATCGGCGCCCTCCCCGGTCAGCACCACCTTCACGTGCTTCACCGCCTCGCGGGCCAGCAACAGATTCGGCACCGCGGACCGCACCAGCGCCGGGTCGAAATGCTCGATCACCGTCACGGCCTCGTCCAGCGCGGACTCCAGGTCCTGCGCGGTCGGCACGATCTCGTGGTGCTCGGTCCCCAGATACTCCGCGACCGCCCGGGCCGCCAGCAGATCCCCCGAGCCCTCCGTACCGACCGCGAACGTCGGCAGCCGCTCCCCCTTCTCCCCCGCGACCTTCGCCGCGATCGCCGCCACGATCGCCGAATCCAGACCCCCGGAGAGGAACACCCCCACCGGGACATCGCTCATCATGTGCCGGCGGATCGAGTCCGAGAGCACATCACGGATGTGCCCGAGATCCTCCTCGGTCCACTGCTTGTCCGGCGCCAGCCGCGCCGGGCGCACCTCCACCGGCACCGCGTCGGCGAACCGGACCATCGCACCCTCGGCGACGTCGTGACCGGCGATGCCCGGGGTCCACACGTGCCCGGGCGGGAACGCCTCCACCAACGGCTGGTCCTCCGGGTCGAACGCGCGCAGCTCGCTCGCGAAGATCGTCGTCTCACCGAGGCGCGCCCAGTACAACGGCTTGATCCCGATCGGATCCCGCGCCACCGCACCGCGCCCATCGGTATGGGCCATCGCCAACGCGAACATGCCCCGCACCTCGTACAACGCCGCCGAACCATCACGCAGCACCAACCGGAACGCCGACTCCGTGTCCGAGTCCGTGGCGAAACGGACCTCCGAGAGCACATCCCGGATGTCCTCATGGTTGTAGATCTCGCCGTTGCCGACCACATACGCCGAACCCGTGTCATCGGCGATCGGCTGCTTCCCGCCCGTCACATCCATGATCGACAGACGCTGGTGGCCCAACCACGCGCTCTCCAACCGCACCCGACCGGTGTCATCCGGTCCTCGGTGGTGGATACGAGCGAGCATCCGCTCGCACTTCTCTGCATCGATCGAACCGTAGGCAGCGACGATTCCGCACACGTGTGCTCACGCATCCTCGTATCGGGGTCGTTGTCCAGACAACCACGATCTCCGCTGTGACGCGCCGTCTCGGGGCACGCGTCACGTGGCCGTAACGGTCAAGGCCCGTCAGCGCCAGGCGAACACCGGCTGCTCGAGCCCGTCGACCCGTGTGGTGCGCCCGTGCAGCGCGACCTCGCGGAACTGCAGCAGCACGGCGCCGGTGGGGGCGTGGATGTAGTGGCCGACGAGCGGCATCTGCACCACGGGTCGCGGGGACTCCTCGATCGTCAGGTAGCGCGGCTCGACGTCGAGCTCGTCGAACGTGATGTGGAAGAGCTCGGAGACCTCGTCGGGCGAGGGCACGAGGTCGGCGACCGCGCCGGGCCCGGCCATCACCACCGGGGTGATCACGAAGCCGGACCGGGTCGGGTAGTCGTCGAGCAGCCCGAGGACGGCGTCGGGGCCGAGCGCGAGCCCGAGCTCCTCGTCCAGCTCACGGCGGGCCGCGGTGACGGTGTCCTCGCCGGGGTCGACCGAGCCGCCGGGCAGCGCGAACTGGCCGGGGTGGTCGCGCAGCTTCGAGGTGCGCCGGGTGAGCAGCACCCCCGGCCCGCGCCCCGGGTCGTCGAGGACCACGACGGCGACGGCCGCCCGGCGCAGGTCGGGGCGCTCGACGACGCGCCGGTCGTCGCGGTCGTGGCCGCGGACCCGCGCGGCCACGTCGGCCGCCGAGGGATGTGTCATCCCCAGAAGATGCCGGTCGGATCGGCGTCGATGATGTCGAGCAGCGGGGCGGGCGAGCCGGCCTTCGTCTCGTCCGGGTAGCGGTGCCAGCGTCCGCTGGAGTCCGGCCAGAGCAGGATCCAGCGGTCCTCGTCGGGCACCAGGCGCAGCTGGGCGAGGGGCTCGGTGGTCCAGTTGGTGCCCAGCTCGGGGAACACCGGCGCCCGCCGGACCGAGATCGTGATTCGGCCGGCGCGCTCGGTGTACGAGATGCGCAGCGAGTCGCGCTGCGCCTCGGGCACGCGACGGGCGCACCACTGCCGCACGAGAGCGCGGTGTTCGTCGGGGACCTCCACGGGCGTCACTGTGACACGCCCGCCCTGACGCCCGGGAGTGCCCCGCACCACTGATCAGCCAGCAGCCGACAGCAGGGGCCCGACGACCACCCGCTCCGCGCCGGACGGGCACGGCCTGCCAGCATGCGCCGTCGAGCAGGGCGGGCGAGCCGGGACGAGAGGGGCGAGGCGTGAGCGCTGGGACACGCCGCGGGAGGGCTGTGCGGACCGGTGCCGGCGCGGTCCTCGGGATCGGGCTCATGCTGGGTGCGGCCGCGTGCGGCGGCGCCGCGCCCCAGCCGGGGGCAGCCCCGCCGACCGCCGCAGCCCCCGCGACGCCGGACCCCGCCGTGCGCCCCTACTGCGACACCGTCACGCGCGTGCAGGGCGAGCAGGCCGCACCCGGCGCGGGCCAGGGCGGGGTGCCGACGTCCTCGGCCGCCGCGCGCCAGCAGGTCGCCGACCTCGTCGCCGTGGCCCCGCCCGAGATCGCCGGCGACTGGCGCACGGTGCAGGCGCTGACCGACCAGGCGCTGGCCTCGCTCGCCGACACCGGCGGCGACCCGTCCCGCATCGACCGCGCGACCCTCGAGCGCCTCCAGCGCGAGGCCCAGCCCGCGGTGACCCGTATCCAGGAGGTCACCCAACAGCGCTGCGGCATCACCTTCCGCCCGCCGGGCTGAGGGTTACGGTCCGGCGGTGACCGAGTCCATCAGCCGCTTCCCCGTCGTCGAGCTCGACGAGCTCCCCGACGACCTCCGCGAACGCGTCGGCGCCATCGCCGAGCGCTCGGGGTTCGTCCCCAACATCTTCCGCGCCCTCGGCCACCGGCCGGCGGAGCTGCGGGCGTTCCTCGATTACCACGATGCGCTCATGGAGCGGGAGTCCCCGCTGTCGAAGGCCGAGCGCGAGCTGGTGATCGTCGCGACGTCCGGCGCCAACCACTGCACCTACTGCGTCGTCGCCCACGGCGCGATCCTGCGCATCCGCAGCAAGGAGCCCGAGCTCGCCGACCACGTCGGGATCAACCCCTACGGCGCGGAGCTCGACCCGCGCCGCCGCGCGATCGTCGACCTGGCGCTGTCGCTGGCCCTCGAACCGGCCTCGCTCAGTGAGGACGACCTCGACGACGCCCGCGACGCCGGCCTGTCGGACGAGGAGATCTGGGACGTCGGGGCGATCACCGCCATGTTCGCCATGTCCAACCGTCTCGCGCACCTCACGGCCCTGCGCCCCAACGCCGAGTTCTTCGGCATGGGCCGCGAGCCGCGGGGGTAGGCGACGGACATGAGCACCACGGTCGCAGTCCTCGGCACCGGGATCATGGGCGCGGGGATGACCCGCAGCCTGCTCCGCGAGGGCCTCGAGGTCGTCGTCTGGAACCGCAGCACCGACAAGGCGAAGCCCCTCGCCGACGACGGTGCGAGGGTGGCGGAGACGGCGGCCGACGCGGTCGCCGGCGCGGACGTCGTCATCACGATGCTCTTCGACACCGACGCCGTGGCGCAGACGATCGAGCCGGTCCTCCTGCAGTTCCGCGACGGCGCGGTGTGGGTCCAGGCGAGCACGGTGGGCATCGAGGGCACCGACCGGCTCGCCGCGCTCGCGCGCGACGCCGGCGTCGACTTCCTCGACACCCCGATGCTGGGTACGAAGGCGCCGGCCGAGAACGGTCAGCTCGTGGTGCTGGCCTCGGGTCCGTCGTCGCTGCGGGACACCGTGGCGCCGGTCTTCGACGCGATCGGCTCACGCACCCAGTGGGTGAGCGAGACGATCGGCGACGCCAGCAGGCTCAAGCTCGCCATCAACGCCTGGATCGGCGTCATGGTCAACGGCATCGCGCAGTCGGTCGCGCTCGCCCGCGGGCTGGGGATCGACCCGCAGCAGTTCCTCGACGCCGTCGACGGCGGCGCGGTGAACGCGCCGTACGTGCAGCTCAAGGGCAAGGCCATGATCGACGGCGAGTACGCGCCCTCGTTCGAGCTCGACGGCGTCATCAAGGACACCGATCTGATCACCGCGGCCCTGCGCGAGGCCGGCGTGGACACCACGCTGGCGACCGCGGTGCGCGACCGCCTCGCGGCCGCCTCGGCCGACGGCCACGGCGCCCAGGACATGGCGGCCGTCATCCACGCGTACTAGCCCGTCGCGCCAAGGCGTGCAGCAGGTGGCGCTCCTCCGTCGTGCCACCTGCTCGAACCGCCGGCGCGCTCCGGTGGTCGCTCTAGGCCCCCGGGGTGTTGCGGGCCAGATCGAGGGCGTACTGCGGCCAGAAGTCGCCGGCCGAGGGGGCACCCCGGCAGTCGCCGTCGGAATCGCCCGGCTCCTTGACCCAGAGGAACGCCGCGACCTGCGGCGACCCGGTGTCGCGGGTGGGCGGGGTGCCGAGCGCACGGCCCGGCGGGTTGCACCAGGTCGGCTGCTCGGACCCGTTGTAGGTGCCGTTGCCGTTGCGGCTGGTGTCGATGACGTAGCGGGCGCCGCCGAGCTGGTCGGAGACCTGGTTGCCGTAGGTCTCGACCTGGTCGGTCTCCATGAAGTTCGCGACGTTCAGGGCGAAGCCGGCGGCGTCCGAGACCCCCGCCTTGCGCAGACCGTCGGCGAGCTTGCCGATGTCGGTGACGAATCCCGGGTTGCCGGCGTCGATGTAGACCTCGCCGCCCGCGCCCTTGAGCGTGCGCACCGCCTCGGCCAGCAGCTCCTCGCGGCCCTCCTGCTCGCCCTGGCCCTCGCAGTTGGTCAGCGTCTGCGGGAGCGCGTCGGGCTCGAGGATCACCACCGAGCGGGTGCCGCCCATGCCGCGGGCGAAGGCGCTCAGCCACTCGCGGTAGGCGCCCTCGTCCCCGGCGCCGCCGCTGGAGTACTGGCCGCAGTCGCGATTGGGGATGTTGTAGGCCGTGAGGACCGGGGTGCGGCCGGCCGCGCGGGCCTGCGACACCACGCCGGCCACCTCGCCCTCGACGCCGCCGGTCTCGCCGGTCGGCCAGATCGCAACGGGCTGGCGGGCGATCTTCTCCAGCGCCGTCGCCTCGTCGGTGCGCCCATCGGAGCGCCACTGCTCGATCTGGCGAGCCGCGGCGGACCCCGGGTCCACCCAGAACTCGGAGGCGGCCGGGGCGACCGCCGGCTCGCCGCCCGGGGCGCCACCCTCGTCCGACCCGCTGCTGCAGGCGGCGATGCCGAGTGCGGTGACGACGACGACCGCGGCGGCCGTTCCGGCCATCAGCCATCCCCGGCGCGGCCGGCGGGCGCGGGCCCGCGGCCCGGTACTGCGCGGCCCGGTACTGCGCGGCCCGGTGCTCAGCGGCCGGGCATCGCGCGGCTCGGCACCAGACGGATCGGCACTGGGCGGACCGATCCGGATGGGCTCGGTGTCGGCTTCCGGCATCCCTGACATCTTCTCCGGCAACTTCGACACCTCCGCTCCACCGCGTCGTCCGTGCGTCTCACGTGCCACCGTCGTGCCACCCCCGGGCGTGTCGTCCATTCGGACCTAGGCTCCCAGGCCACCCCGTGGCGCCGGTGTGGGGGGATGCGCCGCCCGTCGCGGCCGGCCGTCCGCTCACCCGTCCGTGGTCCGAGCAGGGGCCCGAGCAGGGGTCCGGAACGCGACCGTCGAGGTCCCCGGCCCGCCGGGAGTGGGCGACGGAGGTCACGATGCGGCCGCCGGCCCGGCCTCCGGTACCTCGATCCAGCGCGCCTGGGACGGCACGCCGCGGTCGTCCACGAGGAAGAGCATGTAGCGGCCGGCAGGCGCGATCGTGCGATCCTCGGGCATGGTCACCGAGACGCCGGTGTCGGTCTTCGTCATGTCCAGCGCGATCGAGCGCTGCCCGACGTCGGTGACGTGGGTCGACGCCATCGGCGCCATGAGGCGGGCGCTGGTGATGCGCGCGGCGTCGGGCGTCGGGACCTCGGCGGTGCGCCCGAGCGCGAGCGTCGTGGGGGCCTCGCCGACCGTCGGCTGCGCGCCGCGGAAGAGGTAGGGCGGCGTGTAGATCTCGATGCGCTGCTCGAACGTGCCCGGGATGGTGCCCGCGGCGTCGTCGAACAGCGGGTCCGAGCCGACGACCATGACGCGCCCGTCGGGCAGCAGCATCGACGCCGAGTGGTAGTTCCGGCCCACCTGCGGGTCCGCGGCGTAGTCGAGGGTGTTGGTCTGCGGCCGGTAGAGGCGCGCGTTGTGGTTGTTCGAGTTGCCCTTGCCGCGGTAGTCCCGCGACCCGTTGCTGATCAGCAGCGAGTCGTCCGGCAGCGTCGTCAGACTCGGGTAGCGCGTGCCCTCGGGCAGCATCGGCCCCGGCGTCCACGTCGGGTTCGGGCTCGTGAGGTCGATCGTGTCGATCCGGGCGCTCGACCGCGGGCTCTCGCCGACGCCGCCGCCGCCGACGACGGCGACCCGCTGGTCCTGCACCGGGCCGACCCAGGCCGAGCCCGCGGTCTCCAGCAGGTCGGGGTCACGCATGCCGGGGATCGGCGAGAAGATGTTGTTCTTGAGGTTCCACATGCCCGGGACGCGGCCGAGCTCCGACGAGCCGTACCCGGCGTTCGCGCCGGAGTAGAACAGCTGGTCCTCCCGCGCGGTCTGGAACAGCGCCGGGTAGGTCGGGAAGTACTGGGTGAGGTCCTTGCGCTCGGTCCAGCGCCGGGTCGCCGGGTCGTAGACCTCGTTCTGCCCGTTGAGGATCTCGCCCGTGCCGTCCAGGCCGGAGACCGCGATGACGCTGCCGTCCGCGAGCGGCGTCAGCGTCGGGTACCAGCGCTTGAAGAACATGTCCCCGACGCGCTCGTAGGACTCCGTGAACGGGTTGAACTCGTAGGTCTCCTCGATGCCCTGGTAGTCCTGCTTCTCCATGGTCATCGCCTGGCCGAGGGCGTAGATGTTCTGCCCTTCGGCGGGGGTGAGCCCACCCACCGTGTACTGCTTCGGGCCGACGGCCACGTACTGCGGGCCGGGCGCCACGGCCTCGGCGAAGACGATGGTCTCGCTGGCGGTGACCGTCGCGCCTCGTCGGGTCGCGACCTTGTTCGCCGGCTGCACGGTGAACGAGTGGCCCGCGCGGTAGACGAGCCCCTCCGGCGAGAGGAACTCCGTCCCGGCGGGGAAGGTGCGCGGCGCCGCGTCCGGGTCCTCGTTCTTGACCGTCACACCGCCGGCGGCGTTGACCACCGCGCCGTCGAGGCGCTCGTAGCGCTGGGTGCCGCCCGCGATGAGCAGGTTGCCGTTGCCCAGGAACGTGTGGCCGGCGCAGAACATGTCGTCGGGCGTGGGGATGACGCGGCTACGTCCCGTCGCGGGGTCGTAGATGAGGCTCTTGAAGGTCCCCGCGTTGAACATGTCCTCCTTGTTGCCGGAACCGGCGATGAGGAGGATGCGCCCCGTCGGGAGCACGGCAGCGTGGATCGCGTTGACCTTCTGGTCGTCGGGGAGGTCCACGACGTCCCACTTGCCGAACTGCTCCTTGTACTCCTGGCTGTTGATCAGCTGCTGGTGCCGGAGTTCGGAGATCCACGCCCACGCCGGCGGCACGTTCACGCCGAGCATGACCGCGGGGACGACGACGAGGAGCAGGAAACGCTTGACCCGCCTGGTCAGCCCCTGCTCGATCAACTCGCCTCCGTCCGTCGCCCGCCGATGTCCGGCGGCACCCCCGCGGGTTCCTGCCGGGCGGGACCGGCCACCGCGGCCAGTGCCACCACACGCACGGCCACCGTCGGCGCGTTGACCGAGCCGGTGTCGGGTGCGCGGCTCCCACCGTCTCGTCCGTCGTGTCGCTTTGTCGTTTCGTTACCGATGCTAGACCCCACCGAGACCGGCATCACGGCCTCGGTCCCCTCGGCCTCGAGCTCGGCCGGGGTGGAGAACAGCATCGGCGGGCGCTCGCGACGCGGTCCGGGGCGCGGGGTCCGGTCGGGACCGCGGCCCGGGGCGGCGTCCGGACGGGGTGCCGGCGACGGCGGGGTCGGACGGCCGACCGGGGTCTCGCCCGGGCGTCCGTCGGGCCGCTGCGCGGGGGGCGGCGGGACCGCACCCTGGTGCTCGGCGGCGGGGGCGACGTAGCGGCCGCCGTGCTCGGCGGCGGCGGGACGCTCGCCCGGACGGACCGGCGGCGCCGGGAACGGGCTGGGCGCCGGACGCGGCGTGGGCCGGGGACGCGGTCCCGGAGCGCCGCCGGGGGGACGTGCTCCCGGCGGGACGGCGGGCGGCCCGGGGGGCGGGCCGGCAGGACGCGGGGGGCCCTGCGGGGCCTGCGGACCCGGGTGGGGTCCGGGCCGCGGCGGCTGGCCGGGCTGGCCCTGCGGCCCGGGCTGGGCGGGCAGGGGTGCGGGGCCCGGGGTGGGTCGCGACCGCGGCACCGGCGACGGCGTCGGGTCCACGACGGGGGTGTCGTCGCGTGCGTGGCGACGGCCCGGGGTGGGCCGGGCGTCCGGGGTGGGCCGGTCGGGGGTCGGCCGGTCCGGGCGCCCGTCGCGAGGGGTCGGCTTCGGGGCGCTCTCGGTCCCGGCCCGGCGGTCGCGGCCGGCGAGCGAGGCGGTGCGGACCCAGCCGGCGGGCAGGTCGCCCTCGGGGACGGCCCCGGCGCGGTCCGCCTCACGGGCCCCGACGCCGGCGGGCACGGCCTCCGGACGGGGCGAGCGGCGGGTGGCGCTGCCGGCCGCGAGCAGGGCGTCGAGCGCGGCGCGCTCGAGGGACTCGGTCGTGATGCCCGAGCGGCCGTCGGGCAGCACGGCGGGCGGTGCGGCGTCGATGGCCGGCTGGCGCCCGACGATGCGCTCGACCAGGCACAGCACCGGCGGCGCGAGGCAGGCGGCCAGTGCGACGGCGGGCCACAGCAGCACCGCTGGCGTGGCGTAGCCCTGGAAGATCGCGAGCACGATCGCGCCGATGAGCAGCGCCGCCCACTGCAGGTGCCGGCGGAACGTCAGGATGTGGTCGGCGCTCGACGACAGGCCCTTCGGCGTGACGACGAACTTGGCCGGCAGCCGCAGGATCGTCGCGATCAGGGACGCCGCGAAGATCGGCGCCGCGAAGATCGACATGAGCATGCCCTTGATACCCGAGGAGCCCTCGGGCTCGTAGGGACTGACGTTGTAGCGGCGGTTGCGCAGGTAGACCCAGAGCTGGAACGCGGTCGCGTCGATGTAGAGCGCCAGCCACAGCTGCACCGGCACGACCACGCCCTGGACGCCCAGGGCCAGGAAGAGGCAGGCGTTGACCGCGCCGAGCACCCAGCCGATGGCCATCGACGGGTAGAACGTCGTGATCAGGATGTAGTGCAGCGCCCGGCCCGGCGAGAGCCGCGGCAGCCGGAAGATCATCTCCTTGAGCAGCACCTCGAAGGTGCCGCGCGACCAGCGCATCTGCTGGGAGAAGAAGTCGCCCCAGGACGACGGTCCCTCGCCGACCGCCAGCACGTCGGGGGTGTAGACCGACTTCCACCGCCGCCCCGACGCCGCGTTGCGCCGGGTGTGGAACTTCAGGCCGGTGGCCATGTCCTCGGTGATCGAGTCCGAGAGGCCGCCGACGGCCCGCAGGGCGCTGATCCGGATGGCGTTGTTCGTGCCGACCAGCATCGCGGCGTTGTAGCGGTTGGCCGCGCGCTGGATCAGCGAGTGGAACGGGAACTGCTGGGACTCCGCCGCGCGCGTCACGAACGTCTCGTCGTTGGCGTAGCACTGGGGGCCCACGACGTAGGCGACGTCCGGGTCGCGGAAGTAGCCGAGGATCCGCTCGGCGTAGTTGGGCAGCGGCACGTGGTCCGGGTCGACCGAGAGGAAGACCTCGTACGAGTCGCCGTGCTCGGACACCCAGGCGTTGTAGTTGCCGTGCTTGGTCTTGGCCTTGAACGCGCCCTTGCGCTGGTTGTACTTCTCGATCCCCTTGCGGGTGAAGTGGTTGACGCCCAGCTCGCGGCACATCGCCTTGACGTCCGCGTCGTCGCCCTCGTCGAGGATCCAGACGTCGAGGATCCCGTCGTACTGGATGCGCAGCGCCGCCTGGAGCGTCCCGCGCACGACGTCGATCGGTTCCTTGCTCGGGACGATCGTCGTGAGGAAGGCGATGCGCTGGTCCGGCCGCGGGGGCACGGGCACCGGGTCGCGAGAGATCACCGAGGCCAGCGACAGCGAGAAGACGTTGATCAGCCGCAGGAGCTCCATGAGGCCGATCGAGCCGATGACGATCCAGTTCGCGTAGATCGCGAAGGTCGAGCCGAAGACCGGCGGCCGGTGCGAGGGGTGCAGCAACCAGAGGAAGAAGAGGGCCTCGAAGGCGAAGTTCAGGCCGGCGACGAGCAGGGACCGGGCGACCCGACCGCGACCGTGCACGGCGTCGACCCCGCGGTAGGCCACCCGGTAGGCGCCCTCGGCGGGGTCGGGCTCGCGGATCGGCCCGGCGAGCTGGGAGAACTCCTGGATGCGTCGGCCGACGACGAGTTCGGACTCGTCGACCTCATCCGGGGGTCGCTCGGCAAGAAGGGTCATCGGCCGTTTCGTCTCGATTCTCGCGACACCGAGTGGTCGGTCGTCACGAGCCTCCCGTCGTCGTCACGGCCCTCACGGGCCCGCGAGGGCGGTCGCCGCCGACCTGCGGTCCTCCCGTCGGTCGTCTCCTCGCCGGAACCGTTGTGGTCAACGGTCCGGGAAAACGGTAAGGCCATCACCCACCGTGCTCACCCAGGGGGACGTTCTTCGGCCGTCCCGGGCCCCGGCACCCAGCAACATCGCACAACGTTGGCCCGTTCGAGGGAGACCGCACCGTCGTCGCTCGCAACGACACCCATCCGAGACCGATGACTGAGGGTAGTGCCGTCACGACCGACCGGCGCCACCGGGTGGGAGAGCATGACGCTGCACGGCGGCCAGCGTGCCGTCGCGGACCTCCGCCGTCATGTAGGTGCAGGCGGGCTCACGCCGGCGCTCGGTGGGCGAGCCGGGATTGAGCAGCCGGACGCCGCCGGGGGTCGTGGAGTCCCACGGGATGTGGCTGTGCCCGAACACGAGGACGTCGACGGGGGTGTCGCCGTCCGGCCCGAACCGGGCGTCGCAGCGGCGCTCGCGGCCCGCGACGGCGCCGGTCTCGTGGGTGACCGCCAGGCGCAGCCCGTCGATCTCGGCGACCGCCGTCTCCGGGAGCCGGGCCCGCAGCGCGTCGCCGTCGTTGTTGCCCCAGCAGGCGACCAGGCGCGCCGACCGATCCTCGAACGCGTCGAGCAGCTCGGGGTCCATCCAGTCGCCCGCGTGCACCACCACGTCGGCGGCGTCGAGGGCCTCCCAGACGGGGTCGGGCAGGACCCGTCGGGTCGGCCGGCGCACGGGCAGGTGGGTGTCGCTGGTGATCAGCAGCCTGGTGGTCACCGCGGTCACCGCTCCAGCAGCAGCGCGTGCAGCGCGATGAAGGCCACCGGGGAGTAGGGCAGGACGACGAGGGCGGGGCCCGTGGTGCGCAGCCAGGTGCGGGTGCCGCCGGCGCCGAGGTCCTCGATCCCGTGGTCGAGGGTGAGGGCGACCGGCCCGACGCGGACGCGCCACGACCAGGTGCGGGCCTGCTCGTCCACGGCGAGGACCTCGAACGGGACGTGCACGAGCCCGGCCGCGCGCACCGTGCCCTCGAGCCCGGGACGCAGCCGGCGCGGTCCCGGCCCGGAGACGGCAACCCCGGAGATTCGAGGCGCCCAGCGGGGCCAGCGGTCGAGGTCGGCGTAGCGCTCCCACGCCTGGTCGGCGGGGAGCGGTCCCGTGGCGCGGAGGGTGGTCTGCACGGTCGAGGGAGTACCCGCGACGGGCCTGGACGACGAACACATACTCCGAGTATGGTTTCGACGCACCCTGGTACGTCCATGTACCGACCCGACACCGGGAGGCCCCCGTGGCCCTGTCGTCGCTGCCCTCGTCCGTCGCCGCGTCCGTCGCGTCCTCCTCCTTCGGGACGACACTGCGCTGGGGCGCCACCCACGGGCTCATGCGCGCGGCGATCCGCCGCCAGGTGCGCGCCGGCAACCCGGACGCCCGCCTGCTGCTCGACCCGGTGATGCAGGCCGACCCGTTCCCGCACTACGAGACCCTGCGCGCGTCGTACCCCTTCGCGCCCGGCGCGTTCGCCCGGCTCACCGTTCACCACGACGTGTCGACGGCGGTGCTGCGCAGCGACGACTTCGGCGTCACCCACCCCACGCAGGTCGTGCCCGCGCCGGCGCGGGCGGCACTCGCTCTGGCCGGCCCGCCGCGGAACCCGGGCCCGATCGAGCCGCCCTCGATGCTCGCGGTCGACGCGCCCGACCATCCGCGCTACCGCAAGCTCGTCAGCCGGGCCTTCACCGCTCGCCGGGTGGCGGCGCTGCGCGAGCGCACCACCGAGGTCGCCCAGGAGCTCCTCGACGACATGGACCGGGCCGCCCGGGACGGCGACGGCCGCACCGTGGACCTCGTCGCGCACTACGCGAGCCTGCTGCCGGTCACCGTGATCAGCGAGATGCTCGGGGTGCCCACCTCGATGCGCGAGCAGTTCCTGAGCTGGGGCGACGGCGCGGCCACCTCGCTCGACATGGGGCTCACCCGGCGGGCGCACGCGAGCATGGAGGCCAACCTCGCGGCGCTGAACGACTGGATGCGCGAGCACCTGCGCCGGCTGCGGCGCGAGCCCGGGGACGACCTGCTCTCGAGCCTCGTCGGTGAGGTCGACGACGACGGCGCGGGCCTGTCCGAACAGGAGCTGGTGTCCACCGCGCTGCTCGTGCTCGCCGCCGGGTTCGAGACGACGGTGAACCTCATCGGCAACGGCACCGCGCAGCTCTTCGCCCACCCCGAGCAGCGCGAACGTCTCGCCGCGGAGCCCGACCTGTGGCCGAACGCCGTCGACGAGATCCTGCGTTTCGACCCGCCCGTCGAGCGCACCGCGCGCCGGGCCAAGCGCGCCACCGAGATCGCCGGCACGGCCCTGGCCGAGGGCGACCTGGTGGTGACGGTGCTCGCGGGCGCCAACCGCGACCCGCACGTCTTCGCCGACCCGGGCACGTTCGACGTCGCGCGGGCGAACGCCAAGGAGCACCTCGCGTTCTCCAGCGGGCCGCACTTCTGCCTCGGGGCGCAGCTCGCGCGCATGGAGGGCGAGGTCGCGCTGCGCGCCCTCTTCGAACGCCACCCCCACCTCGCGCCGGCCGGGCCCGCGCGCCGTCGTCCGACGCGCATCCTGCGCGGCTACGCGGAGCTGCCCGTGCGCCTCGAGCCGGCGGTCGCCCGGGTCACGTGAAGGCGCTGAGCCCCGTGATCTCGCGCCCGACGATGAGGGTCTGGATGGTCTCGGTGCCCTCGAAGGTGTGGATCGACTCGATGTCGGCCATGTGCCGGATCACGTGGTTGTCGAGCAGGATCCCGTTGCCGCCGAGCATGTCGCGCGCCTCGGCGAGAATCCACCGGGCCTTGCGGGTGTTGTTCATCTTGGCGAGCCCGGCGATGGTCGGCGCGAGGTCGTCGTCCTCGGCGAGCTGCGCGATCTGCATGCAGTAGAGCTGCATCCCGGTCAGCTCCGCGAGCATCTTCACGAGCTTGTCCTGGATGATCTGGTTCGCGGCGAGCGGACGCCCGAACTGCTGGCGCTCCAGGACGTAGCGCAGCGCGGCGTCGTAGCCGGCGGTCGCGTGCCCCAGCGCCATCCACGCGCACGTGCCGCGGGTGGTGGCCAGCACGCGCCCCGTGTCCTTGAAGCTCTCCGCCCCCGGCAGCCGGTCGCGCTCGGGCACCCGCACCCCGTCGAGGCTGACGTCGGCCTGCCACACCGAGCGCATCGAGCCCTTGCGCGGGATCACGATGCCCTCGTAGCCGGGCGTCGTGGTGTCGACGAGGAAGCCGAGGACGGTGTTGGTCTCGGTGTCCCGCGCCCAGACGACCGTCCGCCCGGCGATGCTGCCGTTGCCGATCCAGCGCTTGCGCCCGTCGAGGATCCAGTCGTCGCCGTCCCGGCGCGCCGTGGTCTCCAGCGACACGGAGTCGGAGCCGTGCTCGGGCTCGGTGAGGCCGAAGGCGCCGACGAGGTCGAGGCGGGCCATCGCGGGCAGGAACTCCTGCTTCTGCTCGTCGGAGCCGAGCATCGCGATCGACTTCATCGCGAGACCCGACTGCACCGCGTGGAACGTCGCGAGGCTGCCGTCGCCGCGGGCGAGCTCCATGGACACCAGGCCGCAGGTCAGCGGGTCGTGCCCCGGGCACCCGTAGCCCTCGATGTCGTCGCCGACGATCTGCAGGTCGGGCATCCCACGGATGACGTCCCACGGCATCTCCGCGGCGTCCCACGCCGCAGGCGCGGCCGGGGACACCACGCGGTCGACGTAGCGGCGGACCGCCATGAACGTCTCCCACTGCGCGTCGTTGAAGCGTCGGCGCACGGAGAAGAAGTCCGTCCCGAGGGCCTCGGTGAGCGGCGCGTCGCTGTCGACCGGCATCGCGGATCATCCCCTCGTCGGGGCGGTCGGCCCGCCCACTCCTGTCGGCGGTTCCCCGTGGGCGGGGTCACCACGCCCCGGAGCGCAGGATGACGCCATGACCGCACCCGCCGAGACCGATCCGGCGCGGGTCGTCCGCGCCTTCCTCGCCGACCTCGAGCGCCTCGACGTCGACGCCGCGTGTGCCCGCCTGCACCCCGACGTCGTCTACGAGAACGTGTCGCTGCCCCCGGCACGCGGGCGCGACGCCACCCGCCGGGTGCTCGGCCTGCTCACGAGCCGCGCCACCGGCTTCCGCGCGGAGAACCACCGCGTGGTCGCGGACGGGCCGGTGGTGCTCACCGAGCGGACCGACACCATCGAGATCGGTCGGCTGCGCACCTCGTTCTGGGTGTGCGGCACGTTCGAGGTGCACGACGGCGTGATCACGCTCTGGCGCGACTACTTCGACTGGGCCGCGGTCACCGGAGCGCTGCTCGCGGGGACGGGCCGGGCGCTGGTGTCGCTGCTGCCGGGGCGTCGCTGACGTCCGGCGTTCGTGCGCGCGATCGCCGCTGGTCATCGGTCCCGACCGACGGAGACGGCTCGCCCGGAAGGGTGCACCCGCGCCGGGTCCGTTCGCGCTAACGTCCGCCGGCGACCAGCACGTTCAGCACCGAGCGGAGGATCGTCATGGCGGGCAAGTTCGAGGTGTACGAGGACAAGGCCGGCAAGTTCCGGTTCCGTCTCAAGGCCAGCAACGGCCAGATCGTCGCGTCCGGTGAGGCCTACGAGACCAAGGCCGCAGCCAAGAAGGGCTGCGAGTCGGTCCAGAAGGCCGCCACCGGCGCGCCCATCGAGGAGAGCGCCTGAGCCGTCGACCCTCGGCCGGATCACCCGTCCGGGTGGTCCGGCCGTGTCACGCACCCCGGTCGTCCGATAGCCTGGCCACACAGCGAGACGGATGACAGCCCGGCGCAGCCGGAGGAGCGACACGTTCTTCCGAACCTGGGCCGCTCGACTCCCTGTCCTCCGTCATTCGCACGGCCGCACGACCTGCGGCCGTGCGATCCGCGGCCGGCCCACGTTGGACGTTCGTCCACCCCGGACCGTGGTCGCGCTCCGGGGGGAGTGGATGGACGGACAGGCACACCGCACCAACGGTGAGCGGCGCGACGCGAGTGAGTACCTCGTGGTGGTGGTCGACCGCACCGGCCGGTTCCGCGATGCGTACGGGCCCTACGGCCTGACGGCGGCCCATCACGAGGCCGAACGGCGGCGCCACGCCCTGATCGGCGCCGGCGAGTACGCCGCGGACGTGCGGATCGCGCGCCACCACCCGGTGGCGATCCCGCGACCGCGAGGCCACTGGCGCCTCGGCGAGCCCTGAGCCCCCGGCGCCACAACCCGGCGCCCGCACGGGCGCCGGGGAGCGACGGGCGTCAGGCGATGTGGCGCCCCGAGATGGCGCGGGCGATGACGAGCTGCTGGATCTGCTCGGTGCCCTCGAAGATGTCGTAGATCTGTCCGGGGCAGTCGACAACGTGCACCGACGCCTGGCCGGCCCCTGTGAAGCAGGGTTTGAGCTGCTCAGCACTTCTCAGTTCAGCTCGGCCGTCCCCGACCTCCCGCGGCCTGGCGACGGCCTGGCTGTGATCAGCTTGGACCTCATCGAAGAGGCCCACCCCAGTGCGCTGACCTCCCGGTCCCCCGTCCTGGCTCCTCGTCTCGTTGGAGCGGTGCGGGCTAGGGACCGCGGAGCCCATCGCAGAGCGACGCCGCTGGCGCTCTGTACCTGCGACGCGCAGTCTCGAAAGTCTCGGTGGGGCCCGTCATGTGAGCTGGGACCGACGCACCAGCTCTTCCCACGCCTGCGGCAGCCGCCCCCGGGACACGCGGCGGGTCACAGCAGATCGTCCGTTTCGAGTTCACGGTCGCCCGGTCAAGGTGCTCGAGGCCGATCACGCCGCGACGTTCGCGCTGCCCACTCGATCCGTCGGTCGCCCGCGGCGACTGGTGGCCCAGCGCTACGGGGTTGGGGGAGCGAGGTAGCGCTCGACTATGCGGGCGATTTGCTCGGATGCCTGCTCGGTGGGGTGCAGGGGCAGCACGACGTGGCTGATGGCCAGGCGGGTGGCGGCTTCAGCGGCGACGGCGGTGGAGGCGGTGTCGAGGTCGGGTCGCGCCTGGTGCAGGGCAGCGCTGAGGCGGTCGCGGGCCGCGCTGATCACGGGGCCGGCGTCGCTGGTGAGCAGGGGAAGGAACTCGGTGCTGGCGTCGCCGGTGAGGACGGCTTTGAGCAGCGGGTCGTCGGCGGCGGTGTCGAGGGTGTAGCGGATGGCGGCGAGCCACTGGTCGTAGACCTGGTCGCGGCTGTTGAGCGCGCGCTCGACCCCGTCGAGGAATCGCTCGGTCAGGCGCAGCACCAGGGCCTGGGCGAGGCCGTGCTTGGTGGTGAAGGTGTTGTAGAGGGTTTGACGACTGATGCCGACCTGCTCCGCGACGGCCTGCATCTGCAGGCCCTTCCAGCCTCGGGCAACGATCTCGGCGGCAGCGGCGTCGAGCGCCGCGTCCCGCATCTGCAGGTGTGCGGTGTCCCGGACATGGCTGCTCACTCCTCGACTGTATCCAGCCACGGCGTCCACGTGCTTTACAAAGTCGTGTGTCTTGTCTTGACACGGGCCGTGTCCATGTACAGCCTCGGTGGCCGTGGTCACCTTGCTCCGGCGTGGTGACCCCCAGGACCTCGACGGCGAGAGCGGGAGCGACCAGCCATGACCGAGAGCGTGACGCGGACCGCGAGCGGCAACCCGGATCGCCCCTACGATGACGTCGACTTGTCATCGCGGGCCTTCTGGTCGACCACGATGGATGAGCGAGAGAAGAGCTTCGCGTTCCTGCGCGAGAACCGGCCGGTGACGTGGCACCCACCGTTCGAGGACCAACTGCTCGAAGACCCCGATGACCACGGGTTCTGGGCGGTCGTGACCTACGACGATCTGGTCGAGGTGACCAAGCGGCACGACGACTTCCTGTCCGGACCGGGCATTCTCATGGAGAGCCTGCCCGCCGAGCTCGTCGAGGCCGGTCAGTCGATCATCGGGATGGACCCGCCGCGGCACACCAAGCTGCGCCGGCTGGTGGCCTCGGCGTTCACCCCCAAGCAGATGCGCCGCATCGAGGACCGCATCCGAGCTAATGCCCGGATGGTCGTGGACAACCTCATCCAGCAGCTCGATCAGGGCGACGGAAGCTGCGACTTCGTGGCTGAGTGCGCCGAGCTGCTACCGATGCACAACATCAACGACATCATGGGCGTGCCCGACGGGGAGCGTCAGAAGGCCGCCCACGAGATGAAGGTCGGCACCGGCTGGAATGACCCCGAGCTGGTGGGCGAAGGCCGCGAGCAAGTACTGGGGCGACTGTTCGAGGCAATGACCTACAGCCACGGGCTGGCGTCTTCGCTGGCCCAGGCCCGCCGCGACGAGCCCACCGACGACCTGGTCACCTCGCTGGCCGAGGCCGAGATCGACGGGCAGCGATTGACCGACGATGAGATCGGGGCGTTCTTCGTCCTGCTCACCATCGCGGGCAACGACACCACCCGCCAGTCCACCAGCCACGCCCTGCGGGCCCTCACCGACTTCCCGGCCCAGCGCGAGTGGCTGTTGGAGGACCTGGAGAACAGGGTGACGCCGGCGGTGGAGGAATTCGTCCGTTGGGCCACCCCGATCATGACATTCCGACGCACGGCCGCCCGAGACGTCGAGCTGCACGGCCAGCACATCACCGAGGGCGACAAGGTCGTGATGTTCTACTCGTCGGCAAACCGCGACGGGACCCGCATCGAGCGTCCGTACGAGTTCGACCTGTCGCGGGACCCGAACCCGCACGTGGGATTCGGCGGCGGCGGAATCCACCACTGCCTGGGCAACCAGCTCGCTCGCACCCAGCTGCGGGCGCTGTTCACCGAGCTGCTCACCCGCGTCCCCGACCTGCGCGCCGGCGAGCCGACCTTGATGCCCGGCAACTTCTTCCACGTCGTCAAGCGCATGCCGTGCCACCGGGGCACCGACCGCTGACCGAGTACCCACCAGCACCCCAAAAGGACAAAGGCCGTCCCTCGCCCCGCCCCCGGGCCGCGAACGGTTACCACCAAGGAGGTTTGTGATGAAGGTTCGTATCGATCCCGACAAGTGCACCGGACATGGGGTGTGCGAGGGGGTCGCCGAGGACATCTTCGAGGTTCGCGACGACGGCCTGGCCTATGTGCTCCAGGACCCCCCAGAGGACCGTCGCGCCGACGTCGACCAAGCGATCAAGGAATGTCCCACGCTCGCCATCAGCGTGGAGGACTAGGCAGCCCATGACCGACACACGCCTCCGAGCATGGGTGGTCTTCGGTGACTGACCATCTGGTCGTGGTCGGAGCCTCTTTGGCCGGGTTGCGGGCCGTGGAAGCCGCGCGCGGAGCCGGCTACGCCGGCCGGATCACCCTGCTCGGCGCCGAGCCCCACCTGCCCTACGACCGCCCACCACTGTCGAAGGAGTTCCTCGCACCCGCCCCAGGGGACGACGCCGCCGACGTCGTGCAAGAGCCGGCGACCTCCTTGTCCGACCACGACTACCTCCGCGACGAACTGGGCGTTGAGGTGCGGCTCGGCGTACGGGCGACCGCCCTCGACGTCGACGCCCACGAAGTCCACATCGAGCACGGCGACTCCGACCACGTCGGAGAGCGGATGACAGCGCAGGTGGGTTACTCGGCGTTGATCATCGCCACCGGTGCCACCGCACGGGCGCTGCCAGATGCTCCAGCGCTCGACGGGGTGGTGACCCTGCGCACTCTCGAGGACGCACGTGCCCTCCGAGCAGCCCTGGACACCGGCAGCAGAGTGGTGATCGTCGGAGCTGGCTTCATCGGCTCCGAGGTCGCCGCCGCGGCTCAACGCCGCGGCCTTCCGGTGACCATCGTCGAAGCTCTCGAGGTCCCCCTCGCTCACGCCGTCGGCACCATTGCCGGCCGCGCTCTGACCGCCCTGCACGAACGTCAGGGCACCACAGTTCGTACCGGCGTGCAGGTCGCCGCCCTTACCGGGACCGACCGGGTGCAGAGCGTGAAGCTTTCTGATGGCACCAGCCTGGACGCCGACGTGGTCGTGGTCGGGGTCGGCGCCGCCCCAGCGACCGACTGGCTCACCGGCTCCGGCCTCACAGTGGACAACGGAGTTCTCTGTGATGACACGCTGGCCGCCGTGGGCGTGCCCGACGTTTACGCCGCCGGCGACGTCGCGCGCTGGCCCAACCCTCTCTTCGGCCAGCACATGCGCCTCGAGCACTGGACCAACGCCGCCGAGCAAGGCGCCCGAGCCGCCCGCAACGCGCTGGACCCCGACCAGGCCGAGCCCCACTCCTCGGTGCCCTACTTCTGGTCGGACTGGTACGACTCCCGGCTACAACTGGTCGGCATCGTCGACACCGAGCACGAACCCACCATCCTCGGCGACCCCCACACCGACCGCTTCGCGGTGCTCTACCGCCGCGGTGACCACCTCGTCGGTGCCTTCGCCCTCAACCATCCCCGCTTCATCGTCAAACAACGCATCGCCATCACCCGCCGCGCCACCTGGCACGACGCCCTCACCCAGGCCGAACAACTGATCTGAACCAACCCGCCGCCCTGACTGGCGGTGCACTGCCACCACGCGGACCGCTGCGCCAAGGCAGAAGGAAGGAGCACGCCTCGAGTGGCCGACACCCACTTCACGGCCCGCGGCCTGCAGGACTCGTTTGCCGCCGCCGCAGCCGCGAGCGCCACTGGTGGTCCGCTGCCCGCGCACAGCCCCCAGTGCCTAGGATGCGGACCTGACAACCCGCACGGCCACCACCTCGAAGTCCGCCGGGACAAGGACCGGGTCTTGGCCCGCCACGTCTTCGACACCCGCCACGTGGGCGGCCCCGACGTCGCCCACGGAGGCGCCGTTGCCGCCGTCCTGGATGACCTATGCGGATTCGTGCTCTATGTCGTCGGCCAGCTCGCAGTGACCCGCAACCTCAGCGTCGACTACTTCGCCCCGGCTCGCCTCAACATCCCGTATGACCTCTCCGGGTGGTTGGCCTACCGGCAGGGCCGCAAGCTCTTCCTGCGCACCCAGGGCCACGACCCCGACGGGCGCCTCGCATTCAGCTCCGACGCGGTGTTCCTCGCCGTGACTGCCGAACACTTCGCACGCGCTAACGCCCAAAACGGCCTCTTTGGGAAGCACAACGATCCTGCCACGGAGACGAGCGGGCGCGATCTGCCTGGCAATCCCTGACGCTCCTGGGCGACACCGCCGACCACAATCGACGACCTCTCCATCGGCCCCGAGCATCAAGCGAGAGGCCGACGATGCTGCGCTGCGAGGACGAGACGAAGTCCGAGGCGACTTCCTTATCGGGAAGAAGGCCGGGAGCCTGCCTCACGCGATGAGCGCTTGAGCGCAGTGCCGAAGTCCATCGAGACCAGCACCCGCGCCGTCAAACAATCGCACTCGCGGTATGCGCCCTGCCGTTTGTCGTCCTTCTGCTCCAGCGCGCCCTTAAGCCTGCCGGCTCGGCCCCGGCCCGCCGGAGCGGAGCGGGAGGCCAGGGCCGAAGGGCCGTGGCCGGCGCGGCGCCGGAGGCGCCGCCTTGACTGATGAGAGATCAATTCGGCAAGCGGTGCGGTGTCGGGTCGAAGTGTTTGCTGGAGCGGAGCATGTCCTTGTGCACCTCGTACTGTGAGCGCCGTCTGGCTTCCTTCGCGTAGGACTCCAGAGCGCTAAGCACCTTGAATCCGAGCCTTGCGCGCTCAGCCTCCACGTAGGGCTCTACGGCCTCCCATACGTGGCTGAAGCGCAGGTGAAGGAAAGCCATCATCTTCTCTTCGGAGACGATCTTGAAGTCGGCAAAGGCAGCGCAGTTCTGAAAGAAGTACACGATATCGAGGACTGCAGCGCCGTCCTCTCCGTCGATATCGAACAAAGGGACGGCGTTCAGAGGATCGTACTTTGAGCGAAGTTCGCCGGTGACAAAATTGTAATGTCTGTGGAAGGACTGCTGACGGAAGGCGTTCATGAGGTCCACGAAGGCGGCTGCATCGACGTCCTGCTGAGCGATGCTCACCTGGCGGCGCATGAGGAAGAACTGCAATCCGAAAGTAGTCACAGATATAGCGGCAGCGATCAACGCCACCCACGCAGCACTATCCACTCGGCGTGTCCCCCAAGGTTCGAACAATACGTGAGCAGGAGCGATCCTCGTCCGATAGAACGTCGCTTCCTCCGAGAGGGACGTTACTAAGCTCATCGGCTGCGTTCGCCGACAGCGCTGGGAGGCCCCGTCGGGGCTGTCGGCCCCGGTCGGGTGGCGGGGTGCTGCCCCCGCCACGCTTGGAGCGCGGGGACACGGGCGTGGAGGCTCGCGATCAAGAGCGGACGGAGTCCGTCGCGTAGCGATGCGCAGCACTCTTGATCGGGAGTCAGCCCGTGTGACGCTCCGGGGCCGGCAGACCACCCGACGAAGTCGGGTCCGCCGTTCTTCAGCTCGGCCTGCGCGGCCTTGAGCGCGAACCCAGCCGGATGCTCAGACGAGCGCCGGCCCGGGGAAGGGCATGCCGTGCTCGAAGTAGGCCCCGGTTCTCGCGTCGCCGTTCAGCAAGGACCGCACCCGTCGGGCCAAGCGCGGGATGAGGTAGTCGTCGAGCTGGTCGGCGGCGACCCACTCACATCGGTCGAGCTCGCTGCCGTCGAGTTGGATGCGGGCCTCGTCGTCGCCGAGGGGACCGCAGTCGAAGACGAACAGGAGCTTGTCGCCCTCGCGGTCGTTGGGCGCCCAGTCGACAGCGGCGAGCCGGCGCGGCTCTCGGTCGAGCGACAGCTCCTCGCGGACCTCCCGTTGGCACGCGGCCGCGGGGGATTCACCGCGCTCGACGTACCCACCTGGGATGTCCCAGGTGTCCTTGTATGTCGGGTGGACCAGCAGGGCCCGGCCGTCGGCGTCGACGAACAAGGCCCCGGCGGCGACCCGTGGGGTGGCGAAGGTGTCCTCTGGAGCGGCCACGCCCCGAGGCTACTGCTGGACGTCAGGATGACGTCTGGTGGTGGTCAGGCCGCAAGCCGAAGGCGGTGCGCGAGCGCTCCCAGCTCCGTGGTCACGTTGCCGCGTGGGTTCTTCATCCAGGACAGGACGAGCTGGCGGCTGATGAAGTGGTGCCGTACTTGCTCGGGCGCCAGGCGCTCGGCGTCGAGGACGGTGCTCAGCGCCTGGTCGCGGCGCCCCGATACCGACAGGGCGCGGGCGGTCTCCAGGGCGTGCCGGACGCGCCGTTCGGTCGGTAGCGCCGTTGTGTCGACGGTCGGTCCGAGGTCGGCAGCCACCTGGACGTCGCCGAGTTCCATTGCGGTCGCGACCCGGTGGATCGCGACGTTGGTCGGGCCGAAGGCGGTCCACATGTGGTTGGCGTCGCCGCCGAGGTAGCCGGCTGCGCGGCGGGCCTGCTCGAGGAAGTCGCGGGTCATCGTCCGGTCGTCCATGCGCGACGACGCCATGGCCCCCGCGAGGAACAGCGACCCGTAGACCGACCACAGGTTCGCGTCGGCGCCACCGAGGGAGGTCGACAAGTAGTCCGACCCGTCGGCGGTGAGCTGGGCGGCAGCGTCGTAGCGGCCGGTCGCGAGCAGCGAGTGGACCACCGACCGGAACAGTGACCCCATCACCGGCAGGCTTCCGGAGCGCTGCGCGGCGGCCAGGCCCCGATCGGCGGCCATCCACGCGAGGTCGCACTCACCGAGCTTGGTGAGGGTCGAGGCTGCCACCTGGTAGGCCAGGGCCAACATCGCATGGGCGCGCTCGCCCTCGTCGCCGACGTAGGCGTCCGCCGCGGTGAGGGCGTCGGTGAGCAGTAGCGGGACCCGGCTGGTGACGAACCCGAACCGCGAGGCCTGGTAGGCGTCGAACACGGCTGCCACGTCCCGCTCCACCGACGCCATCGCGGGCGGCTCGCTTGCCGGCGCGGCGCGGCGCAGGACGGCGTTGAGCTGGCGGTAGTCCATGAGCGCGGTGCGCAGCGCCGGGACGGTGCCGGTGCCGGTCTCGGCGGTCCAGTCGAGGAGCGTGGGCTCTCCGAGGAGGTCTCCGAGCGAGACGTCGAGAACGTCGGCGAAGCGGCGGATGACCGAGAGCCGGTCCAGCTCGGCCCGGTTGTTCTCGATCTTGCCCAGCCAGTCCTCGGTGCGGCCGACCAGCCCCGCCACGACCTCCTGAGACAGGCCGCGGCGACGGCGGTAGAAGGCCACGCGCTCGCCGATGGTCAGTGACTCGGTCATCCCTCTCATGGCAAGAACCTCCTCCCGCACCCGCGGAGGACCCCGGAATTTTCTTCCGGGTCGAACGCCGGAACCGCTCTGACGCTAGCTGCAGACCCCGACACGCGGGGTCGGATTCAGTGAACTGGAGCAACAGAGATGGCGATCAAGCGGCGGCTTCGAGTCTCGATGGAGGACCTGTTCCCGCATGGGGCGTTCCTGACCGGCGACGTGGTGCCGGTCCGAGACTTCGACCGATCCACTCGTGAGCAGTTCGTCCAGATGGTCGACAAGGACACCGGTCTCCCCCTGTGGGAGGCCACCGGGCACGACCCCGATCCCGAGGCACGCAAGAACGACCGGCAGTTCACGATGAAGTTCGCGACCACCCACCAGCCGGTCCCGCCCGAGACGCTGCCCGGGCTGCCGTTCCGCCCGGTGGAGTTCGAGGGCCTGGAGGTCACGCCCTACCTCGACAGCAACGGTCCCCGACCGAAGATCGCGTTCAGCCTCCGCGCCACCGGCATGCGCGCGCCGACCCCGGGCGTACATGGCGGCCAGCCGCCGCAGGCCCGCCAGCCCAAGAACGGGGAGGCGGCCTGATGCCCGGGCTGTCGGTCCGTCTCACCCCGGTCGGACGCGCCGAGGTCCACCTCCCCGAGGACATGCCGCCGATCCTGGACGTGATCGTCGAGCACCGGGCGGTGCTGACGCTGACCGCGCGGCGCCTCGACGAGGTCACCGCTGAGGAGCTGGAAGCGGCCCGGTCGCTGCTCGCGGCGCTGACGGTCTTCGTCGAGCACGCCACCCACTGGCTGCCGCCCACCACGGAGCGGGCGATCGGCGGCGCGGCATGAGCACCACCAGCCACGGCACCAAGAAGATCACTGAAGCGAGGCCGCCCCGTACCGCGCGCCGGCTGACCCGCGAGCGGCTGCGCGCCGTGGTCCGGGAGCTGGTCCTCGACGGGCACCCCGTGCCCTACTGGCATGAGCACGCCGCCTGCGCGGGCATGGACGAGGCCCTGTTCTTTCCCGTCGCCGACGGCGGACCTCTCGGGGTCGAGCGGATCGAACAGGCCAAGGCCGTCTGCGCCAGCTGCCCGGTACGGACCACGTGCCTCGCGGACACGATGGCCCGCGAGTCCCCGACCGCCCGCTACGGCGTGTTCGGCGGCCTCTCCGCGGGGGACCGGTCCCGGCTCTACACCGACCTGCGCACCCGAGCGTTCGCCCTCGACGACGCGACCGGCGAGTCAGGAGCAGTGGCGTGAGCCGCCCGCCGGCCGGGCCGCGCTGCGAAGTCTGCGCCGCCCGCCTCGACCCCGACACCCCAACCAACCGGCCCCGGCGCTGCACCGAGCACCTCGCGCAACAGGCCCTCTTCCCGCTCGCGGCCGTCCCCGGACGACGTCGGCGCGTCCGCTCGGGGGCCGACGACCTCTCGCCCCGGCACGACCGCCACCACACGACCACCGGGCGCCCTGTTCGGCGCGACCGCTCCGGAAGGACTGAGTTCTGATGCCGCTCGGACACACGGTCGGACGCGGCGCCACCATCCGGCGCCGCGCCGACGTCCAACCCACCCTCATCGAGCCCTCGCGGACCTTCCTCGGGCGGCTGCGACGCCGCGGCCTGCTCGCCGTCGGGCGACTGCTCGTCCTCGCCGCGTGGGGCGCGGTCATGGCCGCATGGCTGCTGGCCTACGTCCCGATCCTGGCCGCCGCCACCGCCCTCGTCGCCATGGTGTGGTCGGTGCAGGGACGCGGTGCCGGCCTCGCGGGCGTCGCGCTGGTCGGCGTTACGTTCTACACCTGGTCCCGCGCCCACCCCGAGACCTGGGAACGGTTCGTCGCGTCGCGGGTATGGCGGTTCACCCGCCGCATCCGCTACCGCTGGGTCTGGCGAGACCTGCTCGCGGCCGCCGACGTCCGCGCCCGCGACGCCCACCACGTCATCCGTGTGCCGCGGCTGTTGTGGGTCCGTCTCGGGCGCCACGCCGACCTGCTCACCGTGCAGCTCTGCCCCGGCATCACCACCGAGCACCTCGAAGCGGCTGCCGACGCGTTGCGCACCGAGTTCCGCGCCCTGGAGGTCCGCGTCCTGCCTCATCGCCGGCGCGGATGGGTCTCGCTGCGGGTGATATGCGCCGACACCCTGCTCGACCCCATCGCGCCACCGATGAGCACCGACACCGCGAACAACGGGGTGGACCTCACCGCTGCACCTCGGTCGCCGCGAGGACGGCACCCCGTGGCGGCTGCGCCTGCTCGGGCGCCACTTCCTGGTGGCCGGCGCGACCGGCGCGGGCAAGTCCAGCGTCGTCGCCTCCCTGCTGGTGGCGCTCGCCCCGGCCATCAAGGCGGGGATGGTGCGACTGATCGGGATCGACCCGAAGGGCGGCATGGAGTTCGGCCTCTACCGCGACCTGTTCCACCTCTGGCGTGCGAGACCGAGGAGGACATGGTCCGCGCCCTGGAAGCCGCCGCCGACCTGGTCGCCGAGCGCGCCCGGGCGATGGCCGGCGTGACCCGCCAGCACGAGCCCACCGTCGACGAGCCGTTCTACGTCGTCCTGGTCGACGAGATCGCTTCCCTGACCGCCTACATCGGCGACCGCCAGCTCAAGGAGCGCGCCAAGCAGGCCCTCGGGCGGCTGCTCACCAAGGGCCGTGCGCCCGGCGTCTCGGTGGTCGGGTGCGTGCAGGACCCCCGCAAGGACGTCCTGGAGGTCCGCAACCTGTTCACCACCCGCATCGGGCTGCGCCTCGCCGAGAAGACCGAAGTGCCCGATGGTGCTCGGCGACGGTGCCCGCGAGCGCGGGGCACTGTGCGACCGCATCCCCATGAGCACGCCTGGCGTCGGCTACCTCGTCGAGGACGGCTCCACCGTCGTGACCAAGGTCCGCGCCGCCTTCGTCGACGACGACCAGCTCCGCTGGCTCGCCGCCAACTACCCGTCCCCGACCCGCGAGGTCCTGCCCGAGGTCGTTGACCTGCCCGACAAGCCGCGGCGCACCCGCAAGGGCAAGAGCGAGCGGGAGGCTTCCTAATGAGCACCGACGACGCGCGAACCAGCAATCCTTCGGTTAACAGTCCTGGGCCGGTGCCGGTCGGGAAGCTCACCGGCCCGGTCATGCGCGAGGTCGCCCAGAGCGCCGCCGAACAGGTCGGGGCGTGCATCCGGCCCCTGGCTGTGCGGCGGATCGAGCGGGAGACCGGCGCCACGACTGTGGTCCCGATCCCGTGCGGAGCCACCCGCGCGTCCCTGTGCGGACCCTGCGCGGAGCGAGCCCGCCGGCTGCGGATGTGGCAAGCCCAGCAGGGCTGGCACCTCGACGAGGAACCCGAGACCCCCACCGCAGGAGCCGACGGTGCGCCAGCGCGCGCTGCTGGGGCAGCGGGCCGACCTCGAGCACGACCACGCCGCCGCCCTCGAGGCCGGCGAGATGACCCGCGTCCTCGACGTCGAAGCCGCCATCGACAACACCGACGCGATGCTTCGGGCCGAGGGCGTCCGCGGATCGACCTCCCGAGGCACCTCGGCGGACAAGCCGAAGCGCCGTGCCCGCTCGACGAAGCGGCGTCAGGACGTCCCCGACCTACCCACGGCTCCCCGTACGCGCCACCACCACCGGGCGGGTGTTCGAAGCCCCCAACGGGCGGACCTACCGGCCGTCGACGTTCGTCACGCTCACGCTGCCCTCCTACGGGCCGGTCCGCGCGCAGGACGGCGCTCCGCGGGACCCGGAGCGCTACGACTACCGCCGCGCGGCCCGCGATGCGCTGCACCTCGGGGAGCTGTTTGACCGGTTCGTGCAGAACCTGCGCCGGGCGGTTGGGTGGAACGTGCAGTACTTCGCCGCCGTCGAACCCCAACGTCGCGGCGCACCTCACCTGCACGCCGCGATCCGCGGCACCATCCCTCGCAAGCTGATCAAGCAGGTCGTGGCGGCGACCTATCACCAGGTGTGGTGGCCGGCCCACGACGAGCCGGTCTACTCCGATGGACACGCGCCGGTGTGGGACGAGACCCGCGACCCCGCCAGTTACGTCGACCCCGACACCGGCCAGCCCCTGCCCAGCTGGGAGCAGGCGCTCGACGCGCTCGACGACGACCCCGACGCCGTCCCGGCGCACGTCATCGAGTTCGGCACCCAGGTCGACATCCAGGGCGTCATCTCCGGCACCGACAAGAGCGATAAGGCGATCCGGTACCTGACCAAGTACCTGACCAAGAGCCTCGGCGAGACCGCCGAACCTGACACCCCCGCCGCGGCGGCACACCTGGACCGACTGGTCGAGGCCCTGCGGTGGGAGCCGTGCTCGGACTCCTGCCCGAACTGGCTGCTTCACGGCATCGTCCCCGTGAACCCGAAGCCAGGCATGGTTCCGGGCCAGTGCCGCGCCAAGGCCCACAAGCGCGAGCATCTCGGCTACGGCGGACGGCGCTGCCTCGTCTCCCGCAGGTGGTCCGGCAAGACCCTCAGCGAGCACCGCAGCGAACGCCGCCACCACGTGCTCAAGGTCCTCGGCGCCGTCGGCGCCACCGTCGAGCACGTCACCGACGATGGCGACCTCGCCCGCTACGACTGGCAGCTCATCGGGCCCCGCGACCGCGACCAACCCGACCGGCTCCAACTCCTGCTCCGGTCCATCGCCCAACGACGGCGATGGCGCGAGCAGTACGACCAGGCCAAGACCCACGTTAACTCGGCAACTCATGACCAAGGAGAAGCGGCATGACGAGCACCGCGACGGAGGGCCTCTGGTCGGTCGACGACGTCTCGGCGTACCTCGGCATCCCCGTGAAGACGCTCTACCAGTGGAAGTGGCGCGGCGAGGGTCCGCCGGTTCGGAAGATCGGTCGCCACCTCCGGTACGTGCCTGACCAGGTCCGGGCCTGGGCCACCCAGCCCGAAGCGGCGTGATCGCCCATGGGCCACGTACAAGACCGCTGGTTCCGCACCGTGCGGGACGAGCTCACCGGCGAGACCCGACGAGAACGCACTGACCTGCACGGCACGGGCCTGCGCTACAAGGTGCGCTACGTCGACCCCGAGGGCCGGGAGCGGTCCAAGTCCTTCCCCGACCGACGCAAGAAGGCCGCCGAGGACTTCCTCGGGGAGATGGAGTCCGGCGTCCGCTCGGGGACCTACCTCGACCCCGACGCCGGCAAGGTGCCCTTCCGCGAGTACGCGGAGAGCTGGATCAAGGGGCAGTCCAGCGACGCGTCCTCGCGGCAGTCGATCGAGAGCCGGCTGCGCAGCCAGCTCTACCCCTTCTTCGACCGGCGCCCGGTCGACGCCATCGGACCGGCTCGCGTGCGTGACTGGCTCGCGTGGCTGGAGGAGCGGCGGCTCGACGGGACGTATCGGGCGGTCCTCTTCGACACGCTCTCATCGATCATGAACAGCGCGGTCGAGGACAAGCTCATTCGTGACAATCCTTGTCAGGCACGGAGCATCAAGAAGCCCCGACGGTCGAGCCGGCGTGTCGTGCCCTGGCCCCTGGAAAGGGTCCGCGCCGTGCAGGACGGGCTGGCCGAGCGGTGGCGTCTGGCGGCCGACGTCGGAGTCGGGCTCGGCCTGCGTCAGGGCGAGGTACTCGGGCTCTCGGCCGGCGACCTCCACACCACCGAGGCCGTGGTCCACGTCGTTCGGCAACTGCGGATCATCCGCGGCCAGCTCGTGTTCGCGCCGCCCAAGGGCGGCAAGTCCCGCACCGTTCCGCTGCCCGACGAGGTCCGCGCCGCCGTGGCGACCCATCGGAGGCGCTTCCCGTCGGTGCCGGTCCGGCTGCCGTGGCTGGAGCCCGGAGGACGCTCCGTCGAAGTCGAGCTGCTGCTCTCGAACGAGCGGGGCGAGCCGCACTCGGGCGATCACTTCAACAAGGTGACGTGGCATGCGGCGTTCCGGGCCGCCGGGCTCGCCTACGCACCACGGACCGACGGCATGCACGCGCTCCGGCACTTCTACGCCTCGACGCTCCTGGCCGGCGGCGTTTCCATCAAGGAGGTCGCCGAGTACCTCGGCCATGCCGACCCCGGCTTCACGCTGCGGACCTACACCCACCTCGTGCCGTCGAGCCACGCCCGCGCTCGCCAGGCCGTGGACGCGGTACTCGGAGCCGGCGGCGATATCTCCGACGGCCTGAGGACGGCCTGATCATGAAGACGCCGACGAGGACCGAGCACCGAGGGCCACACCTCGCCTGGACGCACGACGGCGCTGGCCACGAGGACAGCCCTCGTAAGCAGCGCCGATGCCGCCGGGGAGCGTCAGGCGATGTGTCGCCCGCTGATGGCGCGCGCGATGACGAGCTGCTGGATCTGCTCGGTGCCCTCGAAGATGTCGTAGATCTTCGAGTCGCGGTGCATCCGCTCGACGGGGTGCTCGCGGGAGTAGCCGGCGCCGCCGAGGATCTGGATCGCGCGCTCGGTGGCCCAGACCGCGACGCGGCCGGCCTTGAGCTTCGACATCGACCCCTCGCCGGCCTCGAAGGCCACGCCGTTGCGGCCCATCCAGGCGGCCCGCCAGACGAGCATGCGGGCCGCGTCGATCTCGGTCTTCATGTCCGCGAGCGTGAACGCGATCGACTGGTTGTCGATGATCGGGCGCCCGAACGTCTCGCGGGTCTTCGCGTACTCGAGGGCGTACTCGTAGGCGGCCCGGGCGATCCCGATCGCCTGCGACCCGACCGTCGGGCGCGAGAGCTCGAAGGTCTGCATCGCCGACGAGCCCTTGGACTTCACGCCCTCGCGGGCGCGGGCGAGGCGCTCGTCGAGCTTCTCCTTGCCGCCGAGCAGGCACGACCCGGGGACCTTGACGTCGTCGAGGAAGACGTCCGCGGTGTGTGACGCGCGCAGGCCCATCTTCTTGATCTTGCGCGTGGACTCGAGCCCGGGCGTGTTCGGCGGGACCACGAACGCCGCCTGTCCTCGCGAGCCCAGCGACGAGTCGACGACGGCCTGCACGACGTGGATGTTGGCGATGCCGCCGTTGGTCGCCCACGCCTTGGCGCCGGTGAGCGTCCACTCGTCCTTGGCCTCGTCGTAGACCGCGCGGGTGCGCATCGCCGAGACGTCCGAACCGGACTCGGGCTCCGAGGAGCAGAACGCCGCGACCTTGACCTCGCCGGCGTCCCCGTAGCACTGCGGGATGTACTCGACCATCTGCTCGGGCGTGCCCGACGAGAAGATCCCGGCGACGGCGAGGGTGGTGCCGAAGATGGCCATCCCGATGCCGCCGTCGCCCCAGAACAGCTCCTCGTTGACGAGCGGCAGGCTCAGGCCCGTCTCGTCACCCCAGAAGCTGGCCAGGGTCTCGAAGTTGTACAGCTCGATCTTGGCGGCCTCCTGCAGGACCGGCCAGGGGGTCTCCTCGCGTTCGTCCCACTCGGCGGCGGCCGGGCGGATGACGTCGGCGGCGAACCCGTGGGCCCAGTCGCGGAGGTCGGTGTGCTCCTCGGAGAGCTCCATGGAGAAGGTCATCGCGGGACTCCTGTCACGCCGAGGGGATCGTGAACATCTTCTGCAGCGCCGTCGCGAAGCCGACGTCGCCCGAGACCTTGAGCTTGCGCGTCATGAACAGCGTGATCGGCGAGGCGTTGTTCGTGACCACCTTGAGGAACTGCACGCCGTCCATCGAGAGCTCGGTGCGCGGCTCCTCGGAGAGCTCCTCGGACACCTCGCAGGTGCCGTGCTGCATCGCCGTCTGGTAGCTGTCGTCACCCCCGCCGGGGGCGCCCGTGACGTGCCAGTGCACGACCTGGCGCTTCGCGCTCGACCCCTTCGAGGAGTAGAACTCGGCCATCCTGCCGAAGATGGCGTCCAGGACGGGCCGACGCACCTCCGAGGACATGACGGCCTCGAGCTGGCCCTTGCCCGTGCTCTTCACCAGCCGCGCGAACAGGGAGGGGTCGATGTCGCCCGCGCCCCCGCCCGCCAGGCCGTCCCGCAGGGCGGCCACCAGCTCTTCCTCGGAGAGGGACTTGGGGTCGACACTGCGCCCCAGCTCGTTGACGTCGATCTTCTCTGGCACGGTCGACTCCGGCATCGTCGCGGGTTATGCGGTACTGGCGGTCCCGCCATCGAGCCCTACTTTACGCATCGGTAGATTGGATTCGCCAGCGTGACCCCCACCGCGCGTCCGGCACGGCAGCGTCTCGCTCCCGAGGTGCGCAGGCGCCAGGTGCTCGACGCCGCCGTCGCGGTGTTCTCGGAGCAGGGGTTCCACGGTGCGTCGATGGACGACGTCGCCGCGCGCGCCGGGCTGTCGAAGCCGATGGTCTACGCCCACGGCGGCAGCAAGGACGAGCTGTTCGCGGCGTGTCTGCACCGCGAGGCCGAGCGCCTCCTGCGCTCGGTCGAGGCCGCATCATCCGGGGAGGCCACCGAGGACACGTCGAACGATCCCCAGACCCGGCTCTGGCTCGGCCTGCGCGCCTTCTTCCACGCGCTCACCACCCGCCGTGCGGGCTGGACGGTGCTCTACCGGCAGGCGTCGACGGGCGAGTTCGCCGGCGAGGTCGACGCCCTGCGCGGCCGGATCGTCGCCCAGGCCGCCGCCCTGATGGCCGACGGGCTCGGCATGTCGCGGGAGGCCGTGCGCCCGTACGCCCACACCCTGGTCGGGGCGGCCGAGGGGCTCGCGGACTGGTGGCTGACCGGTCCCGCACCGGTGACCGGCGACGGCGAGGAGCCGGCCGCCGACGTCCTCGCGGGCATGCTCATGTCCGCGGCCTGGCCAGGGCTGGACGCCCTGCGCTCCGGACGGGTCTGGAGCCCACCGCAGGATCAGCAGGACCGGGCCGGGTCGGAGCGCGCCATCGGGTCGTCTCCGCCCGTCTCGCCCGAGAGCTAGAGATGCGTAGAGAGCGCGATCGCATTCTCTCGCCCCGTCTAGGTCACGGCGTAGAGAGCCCGAGACGACCCGATCCGCGACACGCCGATCGCGATTTCTCGCGAGGTATCGGGTGGGCGCTAGAGAGGTCCATACGCTCGTAGCGACCAGGCCCGACCCGGAGGTGGCGCATGGACCCCGTGCGGAACCCGTACGCCCCCGGCGCGGGCCAGCGCCCGCCGGAGCTGGCAGGCCGCGACCGCGAGCTCGGCGCGTTCGACGTGGTCCTCGAGCGGGTCGCGCGGGGCCGCCCGGAGCGCAGCCTGGTGCTCACGGGGCTGCGCGGCGTCGGCAAGACCGTGCTGCTGGGCGAGCTGCGCTCGATGGCGGTCCGGGCCGGGTGGGGCGCCGGCAAGATCGAGGCGCGGCCGGACGCCGACCTGCGCCGGCCCCTCTCGGCCGCGCTGCACCGCGCGGTGCGCGACCTCGCCGTGCACCACCGCGCCCCCGACCGCGTCGAGGACGCCCTCGGCGTGCTCAAGGCGTTCGCGCTCAAGGCGACGCCGTCGGACGCGAAGATCAAGGACCGCTGGCAGCCCGGCATCGACGTGCCCGTCAAGAACGGGCGGGCGGACTCGGGCGACATCGAGATCGACCTCGTCGAGCTGTTCGGGGTGTGCGCCGAGCTCGCCGCCGACGTCGGTGTCGGCATCGCGCTGCTCATCGACGAGATGCAGGACCTGCAGCTCGACGACGTGTCCGCCCTCTGCGCGGCCTGCCACGAGCTCTCGCAGTCCGGGGCGCCGCTGGTCGTCGTCGGCGCGGGGCTGCCGCACCTGCCGGCCGTGCTGAGCGCGTCCAAGTCCTACTCCGAGCGGCTGTTCCGCTACGTGAACATCGGCCAGCTGGACCGCGCCGACGCCGACCTCGCGCTCACGGTGCCGGCGAAGCGGGAGGACGCCGAGCTCACCGAGGCCGCCCTCGACGCGCTCTACGAGGTCTCGGGCGGCTACCCCTACTTCGTCCAGGCCTACGGCAAGGCCGCCTGGGACGCCGCGGTGCAGAGCCCCATCGACGCCGACGACGTGCGCATGGCGGCCCCGGAGGCCGGGACCGAGCTCGCCGTCGGCTTCTTCGGCTCGCGCTACGAGCGGGCGACCCCGGCCGAGCGCGAGTACCTGCAGGGCATGGCCGAGCTGGCCGAGGGTCGCGACGAGCCCGTGACCACGGCCGCGCTGGCCCAGCACCTCGCCCGCAAGCCCTCGTCGCTGTCCCCGGCGCGCGACAGCCTGCTGCGCAAGGGCCTGGTGTTCTCCGCCGAGCGCGGCTGGATCGCGTTCACCGTCCCGCACTTCGGGCGCTTCCTCCTGGGCCGCGACTGAGGTCGAACTAGCCCGGACGAGTGAACTGCCGCGGTCCCCGTAACGCGGCCTCCCCGTCCACCGACACACCCGACGAGCCCCGTGGCGCTGCCGGACCCCCGACCTGGCAGGGCCACGGGGCGTTCCTCGTTCCGGGCCCGTTCCCCCGTCAGGCCCGCGTGAGGTCTCCGCGGCCCTGACCCGAGACCCGATCCGGGCGCCCCGTACGATCCCGACGTGTCGGATCCCAGGCTGGAGATCCAGATGCTCCACGACCGCGTGATGGTCGCGCCCGCCCAGGGCGACGGCGAGCGACGCAGCAGCGGAGGCATCGTGATCCCGGCGACCGCTCAGACGCCCAAGAAGCTCGTCTGGGGCGACGTGTACGGGACGGGCCAGCACGTCCGCAGTGTCGCGGTGGGGGATCGCGTGCTCTACGGCCAGGACGACCACTTCGAGGTCGACGTGTCCGGGCGTTCCTTCGTCGTGCTCCGAGAGCGCGACCTGCACGCCGTCGCGAGCGCGACGAGCGAGTCGACGAGAAGTTCGAGCGGAACGGGGCTGTATCTGTGACCTCACCCGGGGGCCGCACACCCGAGGACACGACCGTCGACCCCGCCGTCGACGATCACCATCGGGATGCCGAGGACATCGACGCCACGGCCGACACCGACGGGTCGGGGCTCGACGAGCCCACGCGGTCGATGACCCCGGAGCGCGCGGCGGAGACCGACGCCGCGCGCACCGAGTGGATCCCCGTCACCGACGACCGGCCGACGGGCCCCCAGGGGCCACCGCCGCGGGATCGCGGCGCCCACGAGGCCGGCGACGACTCCTCCGGCGGCGGCCGACGCCGCCCGCTGCTCATCGGCGCGGCCGTGGTCGGTCTGCTCGCCGTGCTCTACCTCGGCGATCTGCTGATCTCCTCCACCGACGTGCCCCGCGGGGTCGCCGTCGCCGGGGTCGAGATCGGCGGGATGGGCAAGCCCGAGGCCGAGCAGGAGCTCAACACCCAGCTCGCGGGACGCCTCACCCAGCCGGTGACGCTGCAGGCCGGGTCGAGCACCGCGACGATCGATCCGCGTGCCGCGGGCCTCGAGCTCGACGTCGAGGGCACCATCGCCCGCGCCGGCGAGCAGCCGTTCAACCCCTGGACGCGCCTCACCTCGCTGTTCGGCACCCGCGACGTGGCCCCGGTGACGCGGGTCAACGGCTTCGCGCTGGGGCAGGCGCTCGACGGCGCCCGCCCGCAGCTCGACCGCCCCGCCACCGAGGGGACGATCCGCTTCGAGAACCTCGAGCCGGTCGCCGTCCCGTCCGTGCCCGGCCAGGTCGTCGACGGGCCGGGCGCCGCCCAGGCCGTCACCGACCACTGGCTCGACCCGGCGCCGGTCGGCCTCCCGATCGCCGAGGCCCCGGTGACGGTGACGCCCGCCGCGATCCAGGAGGCGCTCGACACCGTCGCCCGGCCCGCCGTCGCGGGCCCGCTGACCGTCGTCGGCGACGGGAAGAACGCGACGGTCACCAGCCGCGCGATCACCACCTTCCTCATCTTCCGTCCCGACGGGCAGGGCGGCCTCACGCCCGGCGTCGACGAGCCGGCCGCGATCGCGGCCGTCGAGCCGCAGCTCGGGACCACCGAGACCGAGCCGCGCAACGCCACCCTCGAGTTCGGCGGGACCACGGCGAACGTCGTGCCGGCCGTCGTCGGCCGCGAGATCGAGTGGCCACGGACCTTCGAGGGGATCGTCGAGGCGCTGCGCCGCCCGGACGACGGGACCACCCCGCCGATCTTCACCCCGCCGCCGACGACGCCCGGGGCGGATCCGGCGTCCCCGCCGCCGGCGACCGGCCGCGCGATCAACGCCGTCTACACGACGACGCAGCCGCGCGTGACCACGGAGTCGCTGCAGGCCCTCGGGCCGGCCGAGCTGATCGGGGAGTTCACCACCCGCGGCTTCAAGCCCGACTCCGGCCAGAACATCCGTCGCGTTGCCGAGATCGTCAACGGCCAGGTCATCGCGCCGAACTCGGTGTTCAGCCTCAACGAGGCCTCGAGCCCCCGCAACGAGTCCAACGGCTTCGTCCCCGCCGGGATCATCGACGACGGCGCCCCGGGCCGCGGCGTCGGCGGCGGCGTCTCCCAGTTCGCGACGACGCTCTTCAACGCGGGCTACCTCGCGGGGCTCGACGACGTCGAGCACAAGGAGCACAGCTACTACATCAGCCGCTACCCGGCGGGCCGTGAGGCGACCGTCTTCGAGGGCTCGATCGACCTGCGGCTCGGCAACGACGGGCCCACGCCGGTGTACATCCGCACCCAGTGGACCCCGTCGTCGATCACGGTGCAGCTCTACGGCATCAAGCGCTTCGAGGTGACCTCGGAGCCCGGGCCGCGGGTGAACCCGACCCCGCCCGGGGTGCGCGACCTCGGCGCCAACCCGGAGTGCAAGCCCTCCCAGGGGTCGGAGGGCTTCACGATCACCGACACCCGGGTGCTGCGCGACGTCCGGAGCGGCGAGGTCCGTCGCGAGCCCCGCACGGTGCGCTACGAGCCCCAGCCGACCGTCACCTGCGGCCAGTGAGCGACGCGGCGGCCGGGTCGTCGGCGGGGTACTCGTCCGGCTCCACCCGCGACGTCGCCCGGGGTGACGGCGAGGGCGAGGCCCCGCACCGCGCCGTCGAGATCCTCGGACGGGTCGGCCTCGCCGGCTACGGCCTGGTCCACCTGCTCATCGGTGTCATCGCGGTGCAGATCGCGGTGCGCGGTGGCGGGCAGGCCGACCAGCAGGGCGCGCTGTCGGCCCTGGCCGCCGAGCCCTTCGGGTTCCTCCTCATCATCGTGATCGTGATCGGGCTGGTCGCGTTCGGTATCTGGCAGGGCGTGGCCGCGGCGACGGGGTTCCGCTGGGCCTCGGGCTGGGCCCGCACCCAGCGACGGATCGGGTCCGGGGCCACCGCCGCCGGCGTGCTCTTCGTGGCGCTCATCGGCGTGCAGCTGCTGGTCACCGGGTCGTCCGGGTCGAGCAGCAGCGGCTCGCAGCAGACCACCGCCGGCCTGCTGGCGCTGCCGGGCGGCCAGCTGATCGTCGGGGTCGTCGCGCTCGTCGTCCTGGTCATCGCGGGGGCGACCGCCTGGACCGGCATCCGTGGCTCGTTCGCGGAGGACCTCGCCTGGTCCCGGCTGCCGGAGAGCCTGCGCAGGCCCGTCTACTGGCTCGGGATCGCGGGCCACGTGCTGCGCGCCGTGGCGTTCGCGGTGATGGCGGTGCTGTTCGGCCTGGCCGCCGTGCGCTCCGACCCGGGGCAGGCCGGCGGGCTCGACGCGGCCCTCAAGGCCCTGGCCGCCCAGCCCTTCGGCGTGCTGCTCCTGCTCGTCGTGGCCCTGGGATTCGTGGCCTACGGGCTCTACTGCGGCGCCGAGGCGTGGGCACGCCGGATCTGACTCCTCAGCGACACCGCTCCTGCAGCCCCATCGCGTCGAACGGCGCGTGCACCTTGATGTCGTTGTCGAAGTAGACGACGACGTCGCGCCCCGACGGAGCGGGCGGCGGCGGGACGTCGGGCGCCACGGTGGCCCCGGACGTCGGGGCCTCGCCGGCCGTCCAGGCCCGGATCGTCGCGGCCCACCGGTCGAGCGACTCGGGTGCGTAGCCGCTGGCGTAGAGCTCGGTGTCGCCGTGGAGGCGGACGTAGACGAGGTCGGCGGTGACGTCGTCGAGGCGCGGGAAGGTTCCGGCGGTGTCCGCGACCACGAGCGAGACGCCGTACCGGCGCAGCTGGTCGACGAAGCCGGGGTCGCGGTAGCTGGCGTGCCGGACCTCCATCGCGTGCCGCAGCGGGCGGTCGGCGTCGGTCTCGGTGCAGGGATCGGGGACCTTGTCGGTGTGGCCCTCGGCCAGCGCCGCGGCCTCGGCGGTGGTGCGCGGCAGCAGCCGCAGGAAGTCCTCGATGCGCTCGGGGTGGTAGCCCAGGTTCGGCGGCAGCTGCCACAGGACGGGCCCGAGCTTGGGACCGAGGGCCAGCGGACCGGAGGCGAAGAAGTTCGCGAGCGCCTCCTCGACGCCGCGCAGCTTCTTCATGTGCGTGACGAAGCGCCCGCCCTTGACCGCGAACACGAAGTCGTCGGGCGTGCGCTGCGCCCACGTCCGGTAGCTCGAGGCGCGCTGGAGGCTGTAGAAGGAGCCGTTGATCTCGACGGTGTCGAGGCGCTCGGCGAGATACTCCAGCTCACGACGCTGGACGAGACCCTCCGGGTAGAACACCCCGCGCCACGGCGGGTAGATCCATCCCGACGTCCCGATGCGTGCCCGCACGTGAGTGTTCCGGGTCGTCATGACGACCCGGAACACTCACGTGGCGAAGCCATCTACAGCGAGGCGACGTCGAGCTCCATGATCGAGTTCTCGGCGCCCTCGACGATCGTGCGGCGGGAGCTGAGCTCGGGAAGCACGTTGCGGGCGAAGAACCGCGCGACGGCGATCTTGCCCTCGTAGAAGTTCCGGTCGCGCCCGGCGGTGCCGGCGTCGAGCACCTCGCCCGCCACCTCGGCCTGCCGCAGGAGCAGCCAGCCGATGAGCATGTCGCCCACGCTCATCAGGAAGCGGACCGCCTGCTGGCCGACCTTGTAGAGGTTGGTGACGTCCTCCTGCGAGGAGGTCAGGTAGCCGACCATGCTGCCGAGCATCGCCTGGACGTCGCCCAGCGCCGTGGCGAGCAGCGCGCGCTCCTCCTTGAGCCGCCCGTTCCCGCCCTCGGCGTCGAGGAACGCCTGGACCTGGCCGGCGACGTGCATCAGCGCCTGGCCGTTGTCCCGGACGATCTTGCGGAAGAAGAAGTCCTGCGCCTGGATCGCCGTGGTGCCCTCGTACAGCGAGTCGATCTTGGCGTCGCGGATGTACTGCTCGATCGGGTAGTCCTGCAGGTAGCCCGAGCCACCGAGGGTCTGCAACGACTGGATCAGCTGCTCGGACGCCCGCTCGGAGCCGACACCCTTGACGATGGGCAGCAGCAGGTCGTTGACCTGCTCCGCGAGCGTGATGTCCTCGTCGGACACCGCGCCACGGTCCGCGTCGGGAGCCTCACCGAAGCGGATCACGTCCTGGTAGGTCGACGTGAACGTGTAGACGGCGCGCAGGCCCTCGGCGTAGGCCTTCTGCAGCATCAGGCTGCGGCGCACGTCCGGGTGGTTGGTGATCGGCACGCGCGGGGCGGTCTTGTCCGTCTGGCGCGTGAGGTCCGCGCCCTGGATGCGCTCCTTCGCGTACTCCAGCGCCCGCAGGTAACCCGTCGAGAGCGTGCCGATGGCCTTGGTGCCGACCATCATCCGGGCGTACTCGATGACCTGGAACATCTGGGCGATGCCGTCGTGGACCTCGCCGAGCAGCCAGCCGGTGGCCGGGACGCCGTTGCCGCCGAAGGTGACCTCGCAGGTCGCCGAGGCGTTGAGACCCATCTTGTGCTCGACGTTCGTGACGAAGGCGCCGTTGCGCTCGCCCGGCTCGCCGGTCTCGGGGTCGAAGTGGAACTTGGGGACGAGGAACAGCGACAGGCCCTTGGTGCCGGCCCGCGCGCCCTCGGGGCGGGCGAGCACCATGTGCATGATGTTCTCGTTGAGGTCGCCGGCGTCACCCGACGTGATGAAGCGCTTGACGCCCTCGATCGACCAGGTGCCGTCGCCGTTGTCGCGGGCCTTGGTGCGGCCGGCACCCACGTCGGAGCCCGCGTCGGGCTCGGTGAGCACCATGGTGGCGCCCCAGCCGCGGTCGACCATGAGCTGCGCCCAGTGCTTCTGCTGCTCGGTGCCGTTGCGGTAGACGACCGAGGCGAAGTTCGGGCCCGCCATGTACATGAAGACCGGCGCATTGGCGCCGAGGATCATCTCGCCGGCGGCCCACTGGACGGTGGGCGGGACGCCCATGCCGCCGATCTCGTTGTCGGCCGAGAGCCGCCACCACTCGCCGTCCCACAGCGTGTGGAACGACTTCTTGATGCCCTCGTCGAGGTGGGCGGTGTGGGTCTGCGGGTCGAAGCGCACCGGGTTGCGGTCGCCGGACTCGTAGGAGTCGGCCAGCGGCCCCTCCGCCATCGCCGCCACCTCGCCCAGCAGGGCGCGGGCGGTCTCCTCGTCGGCGTCCGCGAAGGGCCCGGAACCGAAGCGGTCCTGGACGCGGAAGACCTCGAAGAGGTTGAACTCGATGTCGCGGACGTTCGCCCTGTAGTGGCCCATCCCGCCTCGCTCCTGTTCACCACGTGGTGTGCGGTCGGCGTCTCTACCGGCCGGTAACCGCAGGGTATTACTCCGGGGTAACCCTGTCGAGATCGGCCTGCGCCGGGTCCACCGTGCGAGACTCGCGCGCAGCGTCCCGGACGGAGGAGCGGTGGCAGGCGACGGGCGACGAACGCGGCGATCGTTCGACCTCCGGACCTGGCTCGCCGGCGTCGACCCCGGCCTGACGCGCCTGCGCCTCGCCGCGATCGCCGTCACGGCGATGATCCTCGGGGTCGTGGTGGTGGCCGCCCTGCGCGCGCTGCTCGACCCGTCCGAGCCGGTCACGGTCCTGCTGTTCACCGGCGTCCTGGCGATGATCTCGAACCTCGCCGTCAACGAGCCCACCCTGCCGCGCCGGCGCACGACCACCGCTCTGCTGATCCTGCCCGCGGCGGCGAGCACCGTGGCCGGGGCGTTCCTGTCGCCCTACCCGATCGCGTCCGCGGTCTCGTTCGTCGCCGTCATGGTGGTCGCGGTCTGGGTCCGCCGCTACGGGCCGCGCGGCTTCGCGCTCGGCATGGCCGCGTTCATGCCCTTCTTCTTCACCCAGTTCCTCAAGGTCACGCCCGCGCAGGTGCCGTGGCTGCTGATCGCGGTGGTCGTGGGCGTCTCGTCCACGCTGCTGCTGCGCGGGGTCGTCTTCGCCGAGCGTCCCGCCCGGACGCTGCGGCGGATGGTGACGGCGTTCCGGGCGCGCGCCCACGCGCTGGTCAGCGAGATCGACGACGTGCTGGTGGAGCTGCCGCGCGAGGGCCCGGACGAAGGTGACCTCGAGAGCGTCCGGAAGGCCCGTGCGCGGTTGCAGGAGGTGGCGCTGCTCGTCGAGGACGCCCTCGAACAGACCACCGCGGGCCGCGTCTGGCCGGGCCTCGACGACGACACGCTCGCGCTGCGGGTCGCGGACGCGGAGCTCGCCCTGGAGCGCCTCTCGGTGGTCGTGCGGCGTCTGGCCCTCCCGCCCGCCGACGGGCCGCCCGAGCCCGTGGACCCGATCGTCGTCGCGGCGCTGCGCACCGGCGTGGGCCACCTGCGCACCGCACTGGGGGCCGGCTCCGACCAGGCGACGATCCTCGAGGCGGCCGCGGACGCCCGTGCCGCGGTGGCTGGGCTCGTCGCCGACACCCGCGCCGGCGGGGAGCGCGTGCAGCGCACCGCCTTCGCCATCCGGCGGGTGGCCGACGCCATCCACCACGCGCAGCTCGACGCCCCGTCGCCCGCCTCGGCGCCGGGGCGGCGGGACGCGGGGACGGCGGCGGGCGGGGGCGCCCCGTCGCCGGACACGCTCGCCGACCGGCCGGAACCGGGGAGCACGGTCGACGTGCCCGAGCGCCGCCCCGCCGAGGACGACGTGCGGCCCGAGGAGGAGCCGCCGCGCCCCGCGGGCGGGATCGCCGTGACGACCCGCCAGGCCGTGCAGGTCGGGGTGGCGGCGACGCTGGCGATCGTCGTCAGCGAGTCGATCGCGCCGTCACGCTGGTACTGGGCGGTGATCGCCGCGTTCGTCGTGTTCGCCGGCACCAACAGCCGCGGCGACCTGCTCACCCGGGGCTGGGGCCGGGTCGTCGGCACGATCGGCGGCGTGATCGCCGGCATGGGGCTCGCCGCGCTGGTGGGCGACAACCAGGTGCTGTCGCTCGTGCTGCTGTCCGCCGGCGTCTTCCTCGCCCTCTACCTGGTGCGCATCTCGCCGGCGATGCTCGCGTTCTGGATCACCGCGGTGCTCGCGCTGGTCTACGGCCTCATCGGTCAGTTCAGCGTCGAGGTGCTCCTGCTCCGCATCGAGGAGACCGCGATCGGGGCGGCCGCGAGCGTGATCGCCGCCTTCCTCGTGCTGCCGCGGGGGACGCGCGAGGCCTTCGGGGAGGCGGTGAGCGAGCTCGTCGACGCGATCGACCAGGTGCTCGCCGACGCCACCGAGAGGCTGGTGGGCCGCGCGGCGGCGACCTCCCGGCGGGAGGGCGTGCGGGCGATGGACGACGCGCTGGTGACCCTGCGCCAGCGCGCCCAGCCGCTGGCCGCCCCACTGGCCCGACGGCGGGCGCGGTCGAGCTACCAGCGGGGCCTGCGGGTGCTGGTGGTCTGCGACGTCTACGCGCGCTCGCTGGCCCGCAGCGCCGACCAGGTCACCGACCCGAGCTGGGCCGCCACGCTCGTCCCGGCCTCGGAGCAGGTGCGGGCGAACCTCGACGGGCTGCGCGACGTCCTCGTGCGCGGCAAGCGCGCCTCCGACGGCGGGCAGGTCCGGGCCCGCTCCGCCGAACGTCTCGTCGACGCCGCGGAGGAGCACGCCGCACGGTCCTCCGACGATCCCCACCGGCGCACGACGATGCTCGGGGTGGCCCGCCTCCTGCGCCGCATCGACCAGGCGGTCGTCGGGCTCGCGATCGACCTGGGCGCCGCCGAGGACCTGGACGAGGATCAGTCGCCCAGCACCGCCGCCAGCGCGGGGGTGGCGAACACCCGGTCCGGGTCGTAGTCGTCGCGCACCCGCCGGAAGTCCGGCAGCCGCGGGTAGGCGCGGGCGGTGTCCTCGACGGTCCAGTCGGAGCGCGACGCCCAGTGCGGGCGCCCGCCGTGGGCGCGCAGGACCCGGTAGGCCCGCTCGAGCACCGGGGCATGATCGGTGCCCCGCGGGACCCGCACGGCCACCCAGGCCGTCGGGCGGTCGTGCGCGGGGTGCAGCCAGCCGGACTCGGGCGCGCCGACGCGCAGGCGAACCGGGAGCCCGACCTCGAGGTGGTCGTCGGTGAGCGCGGCGAACAGCTCCCGGGCGCCCTCGGCGAGCGCCGCCCGGGGCAGCGCCCACTCGGTCTGCTCGTAGCGGACCGCCGGCGGGCTGGACAGCACCCGGTGCATCGGGCCGGTGGCCGAGACCCGGCGCGCGAGCCGCGAGACCGCGCGGTTGAACCGCGGGACGAGACGGGGCAGGGCGCGCTCGACGACCACCGCGCCCCCGAGCGCGGTGCGTCCCGTGGCGCCGGCCACGGTGACCCCGAGGCTGCGCTCGGGCTCCTCGGTCTCCGCGTCCTCGTCGGTGTCCCCGGTGTCGGTGTGCTCGGGCAGCGGCTCGGCCCAGCGGGTCAGCGCGGTGCCCGCCGACGGGAACACCGCGGCCTCCGCGACCGGGTGCTCCGCCCAGAACGCCGGGTCGAGGACCTCCTCGACGGGGCGCGGGGCACGCGTCACCCGGACCCGGCCGGCCGGGACGACGGCGAGCTCGGCCTCGACCATGATGCCCAGCGCGCCCAGCGAGGTGCGGGCGCCGTCGAGGTCGGCGACGGTCACGTCCCGCAGGCGGCCCCGGCCGTCGACGAGACGGAGCCCCGCCACGGCCGCGGACAGCGAGCCGTGCGCGGAACCGCTGCCGTGCATGCCGACGGCCAGCGCGCCCCCGACGGTCGGGGCGGCGAGCTCGAGCGGCGCCTCGAGCGCGAGGTCACGGGACGCGAGCTCCTCGTGCAGCTCGCCGATCGTCGTGCCGGCCCGCACCCGGACCGTCGGCCTGCCCGGGCGCCCGCCGATCCCGGTGACCCCACGGAACGCCGAGAGGTCGACGTGGACGCCGTCGGTGACCGCGAGCGCGCTGAAGGAGTGCCCGGCGCCGATCGGCCGGACGGTCTGGCCCCGCTCCGCCGCGCGCCGCACCACCGCCGACACGCCGCTGTCGTCGAGCGGGCGCACCGTCGCGGTCGGCCGGCACTGCTGGCCTCCGGACCAGTTCGTCCACACGGACGCCACCCTAGGGGCTCGACGCGGGCGGGATCCGCCCGCGCGGGGGACCGCCGTCTCCGGCGGTCCCCGTGGCGGGTCAGGCCGCGAACTTCCCGATCGCGACGTCCACGCTGTCGGTGAGGGTCTGGCGCACCTTGTCGCCCGTGCCCTCGGTCTGGTCGGTGAGGTCGCTCGTCTTCTCGGCGATCTTGCGGGCGGCGCGACGGCCGCGCCAGCCCAGCGACGGCTTCCCCTCGGTGTCCACCGCGGCCAGGATCAGGCCGCCGAGGATGCTGAGGTTCTTGAGGAACTGCTGCTGGTCGGCCGCCTTCTCCGCCGGGTCGGACTTCTCCCAGAACGGGTGACCCGCGACGGTGGTCGGCACCAGGGTCCCGGCCAGGGCCAGGGACGCCAGCCGCGGGAACTTGTTGACGGCCAGCAGCACCCCGGCCCCGATCTTGACGCCGGCGTCGATCTTGACCAGCTGGTGGGGCTCGGACGGGACCTGGTCCGGAAGGCTCGGCGCGGCCTTCTCCAGCAGCGGGGTGGCCTTCTGCACCCGCGGCTCGGGGTTGAGCAGGGTGTCGACCCCGCCCTTGATGAAGATGGCGGCCAGCAGGGGCCGGGCGAGACGACGGATGAGCACGGAAGCGACCTCCACGGGGCGCGACGACGACGGCGGGACCGGGCACGCCGGAGGACCGACGGGTCCGCGCGGGTGCCGCAGCATAGCTCCGGCCGTTGCTGCCGCAGGGCAGCCTCCGTCCGGAGCGCCGGGCCGCCCGTGATGAGCGACCCGACGGACCGGTACCCGTCGGCGGCGTCAGCGACGCAGCGCGTGCCGCCCGGACCGGGTCTCCTCGCGGCGCCAGGTGTGGCGCCCGCCCTCGCGTCCCGCGTCCTCGCGACCGTCACCCATCGGGCGGCGGCGGCGCTCGGCGCGGCGGCGAAGCTCGTCCTCCGGGTTCTCCGCGGCCTCGGGAGCCGGCGGCGGGGGCACGGTCGGCACGTCGCGCAGACCGCGTCCGTGGTGCTGTGCCCGCTGTGCCCACTCCTCGTCCTGGATCGGCAGCGCGCCGGAGCCGGGGTGCGGCTCCGGGACGTGCACCGCGTCTCGGTCGCGCTCCCGCCACGACGGCCGCGGGATGTTCCGCGACCGGTCGACGCTCAGCTCGTGGAAGATCGGCGTCGGGTCGTCCCCGAGAGTCGCCAGCGCCCGGTCACCGACCGGGCGCTCCGTACGCCGCTCCGGACGCCGCTGGTCGACGACAGGAGCGCTCCCGCCCCCGCCGGCATAGCCCCGCAGAGCACCCGTGCCGGCCCCCGGCCGGTCGAGCGGCGAGGGCTCTTCCCACACCCACGTGTTGTTCCCGTCCAGTCGCCACCCGCCGGCTGCGCCGAGCGCTCCTCCGGACCCCAGGTCGTCACGCCACACCCACACTTCGACCTCCCCGACTACTGATCCCTCGGCCCGTCGCCGTGGCCGCCGAACGGCCGAATGACGTCGAGCATCTGGCTCCCTCAACGGCAGCCACTGGAGAGGACTTGGGGCCCGGATCCCGCCGACACGGCCATTCGCCCGCGACACGCCGACGGATTCCCCCGGCCGGGTGTCACTCCCTGGAGTGCCCAGGGGTTTCGGGAGGGGTCCCCGACGTACGAACGTCGAACGAGAGCCGCACGGCAGCCGCGCCGCGCCGCGCCGGTGGTCCGACACTGCGGTCGGGGCGCGCAGGCACCACGATCGACCTCGTGCGATGCGTGGTGACCGGAGCGACGGGATACATCGGCGGGCGCCTCGCCCCACGTCTGGCGGCGGAGGGCCACGACGTGCGCTGCGTCGTGCGTGATCCCGCGAAGATGCGCGACACCCCGTGGGCGCAGCAGGTCGAGATCGTCGCGGGCGACGTCCTCGACGAGGAGTCGATGCGCCGCGCCTGCGAGGGCGCCGACGTCCTGTACTACCTCGTGCACTCGCTGTCCGAGCACGGTTTCGCCGCGGTCGACCGACGCGCCGCGCTCATCAGTGCGCAGGCCGCCCGCGAGGCCGGTGTGTCGCGGATCGTCTACCTCGGCGGCATGCACCCCGAGGGCGTCGAGCTCTCCGAGCACCTCGCGTCGCGCGCCGAGGTCGGCGAGACGTTCCTGCGCTCAGGTGTCCCGACCGTCGTCCTGCAGGCGGCGGTGATCCTCGGGTCGGGGTCGGCGAGCTTCGAGATGCTGCGCTACCTCACCGAGCGCCTGCCCGTGATGCTCACGCCGTCGTGGGTGCACCACCGCGTCCAGCCCATCGCCATCCGCGACGTCCTGCACTACCTGGTCAAGGCGGTGACGCTGCCACCCGAGATCAACCGGACGTTCGACATCGGCGGCCCCGACGTCCTGACCTACCTGGAGATGATGGAGGGCTTCGCCGAGGTGGCGGAGCTGCCGCGACGGACGATGCTGCCGGTCCCGGTGCTGACCCCCCGCCTGTCCTCGCACTGGGTCAACCTCGTGACCCCGGTGCCCCGCTCGACGGCCGTGCCCCTCATCGACTCGCTCGTCCACGAGGTCGTCGCGGCCGAGCACGACATCGACCGGTTCGTGGCTCTGCCCGAGGGCGGGCTCACCGACTTCCACCGGGCCGTCTCCCTGGCGCTGCAGCGGATCGGCTCCGGCCAGGTGGAGACGCGCTGGTCGGGGGCGAACGCGACGTACGCCCCGTCGGACCCGTTGCCGTCGGACCCCGCGTGGGCGGGCGGCACCGTCTACACCGACAGCCGCGAGCGCCACGCTTCCGCGTCGGCCGAGCACGTGTGGCACGTCGTCACCGGCATCGGCGGCGAGCGCGGCTGGTACTCGTTCCCGCTGGGCTGGTGGGCGCGCGGGGTGATGGACCGGCTCGTCGGCGGGGTCGGGCTGCGCCGAGGCCGTCGGGACGCCGACTCGCTCAAGGTCGGCGACGCCCTGGACTGGTGGCGCGTCGAGGAGTGCGTCGACGAGGGGGTCTCGCGCCTCGACCCCGGCGAGACCGCGCTGGCACCGGGCGAGCGGCTGCTGCGCCTGCGCGCGGAGATGAAGGCGCCGGGCCTCGCGTGGCTCGAGCTGCGTGTCGCCCCCACCGAGGACGGCTCGATCTACCGGCAGCGCGCGATCTTCTTCCCGCACGGGCTCGCAGGCCACGCCTACTGGTACGTCATCGCGCCGTTCCACGCCCTGGTCTTCGGGGGCATGGAGCGACGCATCGTGGGCGCCGCCGAGCGCGTGGAGCGCGGCGAGGACCCCGATCCCCCGACGGGCGTGGTGGCCCGCCTCCGCGACCGGCGCGCGCGCCGCGACGCCGAGCGCGCCCGCCCCGTGCTGCGCACGGGGACCTGACGCGCCCGGCCCGGCCCCGACGTCAGGAGCCGGCGGCGTCCAGCGTCGCGACGGTGTCGCGGTCGAGCTCGAGGGTCGCGGCCCCGCAGTTCTCCGCGAGGTGCTCCAGCGAGCTGGTGCCCGGGATGGGCAGCATCACCGAGCTGCGCTGCAGCAGCCACGCCAGCGCGACCTGCGCCGGCGTCGCGCCGAGCGCGTCGGCGGCACGCGCCGCGGCGTGGCCCGGCTCGGCGAGCTTGCCGGCGTCCGCCGGGGCCCACGGGATGAACCCGATGCCGTGCGCGGTGCAGTGGCGCAGCACGTCGTCCGAGGAGCGGTCGACGAGGTTGTAGCGGTTCTGCACCGAGGCGACGTCGACGATGCGCCCGGCCGCCTCGATCTCCGCGACGGAGACCTGGCTCAGGCCGACCTCGCGGACCTTGCCCTCGCGCTGCAGGTCGGCGAGCAGACCGAACTGCTCGTCGGCCGCGACGTGCGGGTCGACGCGGTGGAGCTGGAAGAGGTCGAGGGTCTCCACGCCGAGACGGCGCAGGCTCATCTCGGCCTCCTGGCGCAGGTAGTCCGGGCGCCCGCAGGGGATCCAGCGGTTCGGTCCGGTGCGCAGCAGGCCCGCCTTGGTGGCCACGGTGATCCCTCGGTACGGGTACAGCGCCTCCCGGATGAGCTCCTCGCTGACGTAGGGCCCGTAGGAGTCGGCGGTGTCGACGAAGTCGACGCCGAGCTCGACCGCCCGCCGCAGGACCGCTACCGCGTTCTCCGGGTCCTTGGGGGGTCCCCAGATGCCCTCGCCGGTCAGGCGCATGGCGCCGTACCCGAGGCGACGCACCCGCAGGTCGTCGCCCAGCGTGAACTCTCCGGAGGCAGCCACGGGGCCCGTCTCGACAGCGGTGTCGTCGGTCATGTGCTCACCCTTTCCGGCCGTGTTCGGTCCAGCCGTGAGCACCAGCGTGGCATCCCCGGCCGCCGCGTGTCGGGGCGCGTGTCGGATGTCCCATCCACGGGGCACAGACGTCCCCGATCGGATCACGTCGTGGGCATCCACCGGGCCGTCAGCGCCAGCCCCTCGGCGATCCCCCGTGGCGCGAACCCCAGCGCGCGGGCCCGGTCGTCACGCACCCGGTAGCCCCCGATGCGGCCGTAGACCACCGACCGGTCGGCGAAGGGCGGCGGGCCCTCCGGAAGCTCGGAGCCCTCGGGGAGCGCACGGACCCGGTGCGGGCTGCCGGCCGCCTCGCAGTAGGTGTCGAGCACCTCCGGGAACGAGGCGATCTCCCCGCACAGGACGTGGCGTCGGCCCGTCTCCCCGTGGTCGTGGACGAGGAGCTGGCCCACCGCGACGTCCTCGGCGAGCACCCAGCCGACGCGGGTGGCGACGATGTCGCCGACCGCACCCCGCGCCGCCGCCGCGAGGAGCTGGTTGTAGCTCAGGGGCCCGCGCGGCGAGGGGCCGTACACGTTGACGACGGTCGCGACGACGGCGTCGATGCCCCCGGAGCCCACCGCGTCGAGCACGACGGCCTCCGCCTCGGCCTTCGTCGTCGAGTACGGGTCGGTCAGCGCGGTGCCCCCGGCGGCGTCCTCGTCGACCACGCAGCCGGGGCCGTCGGGATCCGGCACGCAGATCGCGGCGCTGGTCGAGGTGTGCACGAGCCGGCGCACCCCGGCGCGCCGGACGGCGTCGACCACCCGGGCGGTGCCGCCGACGTTGAGCTCGTGCGCCTCGGGACCCGGCGCGCCCACCGCCGCGGCGAGGTGGAAGACGCTCTCGCAGCCGTCCATCGCGCGCACCAGGGCCTCGCCGTCGGCGAGGTCGGCCGCCACCCGCTCCACGCCGTCGGGCAGGACGTCCGCGCGCGCCGGGTCGCGCACGATGGCGCGCACCGCGTGGCCCCGCGCGTGCAGCAGCGCGACCACGGCCGACCCGACGAAGCCCGTGGCGCCCGTGACGAGGAACATCGCCGCATCGTGACACGGACCCAGCACGGATCCACCAGCACGGATCCACCGGCGCCGGGAGGCCTGGCTGATGACCCCTGACGGGACGACCGCCCGCGTCGTCCTCACCACCACCGACTCCGCCGACGAGGCGGAACGTCTGTCCCGCGTGCTCGTCGACGCCCGGCTCGCGGCCTGCGTGCAGATCGCAGGCCCGGTGCGCAGCGTGTTCCGCTGGGAGGGCGCCGTGTCGGTCGAGGAGGAGTGGCAGGTCTGGCTCAAGACCGACGTCGCGCGCGTCGACGACCTCACCGCCCGGCTCCTTGCCGATCACACCTACGACGTGCCCGAGGTGCTCGTCCTGCCCGTCGTCGGTGGGCACGGGCCGTACCTGGCGTGGGTGACCGAGGAGACGGAGCGGAGCGGAGTCGACCCGTGACGCAGGAGACCGCGCGTTCGGGTGCCGCTGACGGTTAGCCTCGACAACGATGTCGTCGCCCGTGGTCACTGCGCGCCCGGCGGCGCTGCGCCGTGGGGACCCCGGCTTCCGCCCGATCGCGGTCGGCCTGTTCTGCGCGGGCTTCACGACGTTCGCGCTGCTCTACGCGACCCAGCCGCTGTTGCCGGCGCTCGTCGACGCCTACGGCATCACGCCCGGCACGGCGTCACTGTCGATCTCGGTGACGACCGCCGCCCTCGCGGTCGGCGTCATCCCCGCGAGCGCCCTGTCGGAGCGCTGGGGCCGCCGTCCGGTGATGGTGGGGTCACTGGCCGCCGCGGTCGTGTTCGGCCTCGCCGCCGCCGTCGTCCCCGGGTTCGCGCTGCTGCTGGTGCTGCGCGGGCTCGAGGGGCTCGCGCTGGCCGGGCTCCCCGCGGTCGGCATGGCCTACCTCGCCGACGAGATCGACGGCGAGCACCTCGGCGGCGCGATGGGCCTCTACATCGCGGGCAACTCGGTCGGCGGCTTCGGCGGGCGGATCATCGTCAGCGCGATCGCGGACCTCACCGGGTCGTGGCGCTGGGCCCTCGGCGGGATCGCGCTGGTGTCGGGCGCGTTCCTGGTCGCGTTCGTGCTGGTGCTGCCCGTCTCGCGCCGCTTCCGCCCGCGCCCCGTCGGCGTGGGGGAGCTCCTCGGCGCCGCGCGTGCCCACCTCCGCGACCCGGTGCTGCGCCGCTTCTACGCCGTCGGCCTGCTCGCCATGGGCGTGTTCGTCTGCGCCTACAACTACGTGACGTTCCTGCTGCTCGGCCCTCCGTTCCGGTTGCCCGCGCTCGCCGTCGGCTTCGTCTTCGTGCTCTACGCCGTCGGCACCGCCACCTCGACCCGCGCCGGCCGCCTCGCCGACCGCCTGGGCCCCCGGCCGGTCCTCCTCGGAGCGGCCGGTGTGGGGGCCCTCGGCGCCGCCGCGATGCTGACGACGTGGCTGGGTGTCGTGATCGTCGGCCTCGCCCTGCTGACCGTCGGCTTCTTCGCCGCGCACACCGTCGCCAGCGCCTGGGTCGGCCGCCGCGCCGAGAACGGGCGCGCCGTCGCCTCGGGCCTCTACCTCGGCGCCTTCTACGTCGGCTCGTCCGTCGGCGGGACGCTCGGCGGCGTCGCCTACGGCGTGGCGGGGTGGCCCGCGACCATCGGCTTCGTGCTCGTGCTGCTGGCCCTGCTAGCGGTCGTGGTGTGGCCGCTGCGCGCCAACCGCCTGGCCCCCCTTCCGGCTAGCCCCGCGCGATGTCGCTGAACCGGCTGTAGTGCAGCTGGTGGGCGACGGTGATGGTGGCCGTGGGGCCGTTGCGGTGCTTGGCCAGGATCAGGTCGGCCTCGCCGGCACGCGGGTCGTCGCGCTCGAAGGCGTCGGGACGGCTGATGAGCATGACCATGTCGGCGTCCTGCTCCAGCGACCCCGACTCACGGAGGTCGGAGAGCATCGGCTTCTTGTCGGTGCGCTGCTCGGGACCACGGTTGAGCTGGCTGATCGCGACCAGCGGGACCTCGAGCTCCTTGGCCAGCAGCTTGAGCTGACGGGAGAACTCCGAGACCTCCTGCTGACGTGACTCGACCTTCTTGCCCGAGGTCATCAGCTGCATGTAGTCGAGGATGATCAGCTTCAGGTCGTGGCGCTGCTTGAGGCGCCGCGCCTTCGCCCGGATCTCCATGATCGTCATGTTGGGGGAGTCGTCGATGAACATCGGCGCCTCGCTGATCTCGCTCATCCGCCGGGCGAGGCGCGTCCAGTCGTCGTCGGTCATCGACCCGGACCGCATGTCGGTCAGGCGGATCTTCGCCTCGGCCGACAGGAGGCGCATGACGATCTCGGTGCGGCTCATCTCCAGGGAGAAGAACGCGGAGGTGAGGCCATGTTTTATACTCGCCGAGCGAGCAAAATCCATTCCCAGCGTGGATTTTCCGATCCCCGGACGGGCCGCAACGATGATCATCTGGCCCGCGTGCAGGCCGTTGGTGACGTCGTCGAGGTCGGTGAAGCCGGTGGGCACGCCGAAGGACACGCCACCGCGCGAGGCGATGGCGTCGATCTCGTCCATGGTCGGCTGGAGGACGTCCTCCAGGGCCACGTAGTCCTCGGTGACGCGGCGGTCGGTGACCTCGTAGACGGCGGCCTGGGCGCGGTCCACGACGTCGTCGGTGTCCGCCCCCTCGGACCCGTGATAGCCGAGCTGCACGATGCGCGTACCGGCCTCGACGAGGCGTCGCAGGATCGCGCGGTCGGCGACGATCTCGGCGTAGTAGCCGGCGTTGGCGGCCGTGGGCACCGCGGCGATGAGGGTGTGCAGGTACGGCGCCCCGCCGATGCGGAGGAGCTCGCCGCGGCGCTCGAGCTCGGCGGAGACGGTGACGGGGTCGGCGGGCTCGCCGCGGCCGTAGAGGTCGAGCACGCACTCGTAGACCGTCTGGTGGGCGGGACGGTAGAAGTCGTCGGGCTTGAGCATCTCGATGACGTCGGCGATCGCGTCCTTGCTGAGCAGGATCGCGCCGAGCACCGACTGTTCGGCGGGGAGGTCCTGGGGCGGCTGCCGGTCGAACTCGGTGGGCGCAGCCTTCGGTCGGTCCTGACCCCGTCCGGACGTCCCCCGATCGTCCAGTACCGCCACGTCGGTTCCCCTCCCTCGCCTCGGACGCGTGCCCGGCGGGAACACGTCCGTCGAACACACGTTCTAGCAGGGCCCACCGACAGCCCCGGCGACACCGGACCGGCCGGCGGCGCTGACGCGGTCTCCCGACCGTGTCGACCGCACGCTAGGTCCCCGACGGCGAAGGCTCCAACAGGCCCTGGGGACGCCCTGGGGACAACCCCGGGATCGGTCCACCGAGCACACCCCTGCGGTGGGCACGCAGGTGGGGACAACCTGTGGGCAACCCATGATCTCGAACGATCGTCGCAGGTGGGGGACCTGTGGGCGTTGTGGACAACAAGTGGATGAAGGAGTCGTCGGCGCGTCGTCCGCCGCGTGTCGCCTCGGTGTTCACCCGGTCGCGCAGCGTCGCGAGCCGAGCGGGCGCCGGGGCTCGCCGGGCGGGGGAGCGGCGGTGCGGACGGGTCGAGCCGGAGATCCTCCGGCGGGCGTGTCCGGACACACGCCGGGCCCGGACCGTCGTGCGGTCCGGGCCCGAAGTGGTGCGAGGGACGAGGCGGAGCTCGACCCGTCAGCGGGTCGTCAGCCGCCCTGGACGTCGAGGGGGAGGTCCACCGCGACGTCGGGGTGCAGGCGCACCGTGACCTTGTGGTCGCCGGTCGACTTGATGTGCCCGGAGATGGCCACGAACCGCTTGTCGAGGTTCGGACCACCCTGGGAGCGCACGGCCGCGACGATGTCGGCCGGGGTGACCGAGCCGAAGAGGCGCCCGCCCTGGCCGGCCTTGCCGCTGACCGTGACGGTGCCGAGGCCCTGGATCTGCCCGGCGACCTCCTTGGCGTGGTCCAGGTCGCGGATCCGCTTGCCCTCCTGGGTGCGGCGGATCGTGTCGACCTGCTTCTGGGCGCCGCGGGTGGCCACGATGGCCAGACCGCGGGGCAGGAGGAAGTTGCGGCCGTAGCCGTCCTTGACCTCGACGGTGTCGCCGGGGCCGCCGAGGTTGGCGACGTCGGCGGTGAGGATGAGCTTCATGTCGTCCTCCCTCAGCGCGCGGTCGACGTGTAGGGCAGGAGCGCCATCTCGCGGGAGTTCTTCACCGCGACCGCGACGTCGCGCTGGTGCTGCGAGCAGTTGCCCGACACCCGGCGCGCACGGATCTTCCCGCGGTCGGAGATGTACTTCCGCAGGAGGTTCGTGTCCTTGTAGTCGATCAGCTGGTTCTTGTCCTTGCAGAAGGTGCAGACCTTCTTCTTCGGCTTGCGGATCGGCGGCTTCGCCATGATTCCTTCACTTCCAGGCGTGGTGGCCCGCCGCGCCGTGGGGCGCCGGGTGGGCCGATTCGTACAGGTCGATGCGGGCGGGAGCCCAGGTCAGAACGGGGGCTCGTCGTCGTAACCGCCACCGCTGCCGCCGCCGCCGGAGGACCCGGCGGCCGGAGCGGAGGCCCAGGGGTCGTCGCCCCCGCCGTAGCCCCCACCGGAGCCCCCACCGGAGCCGGAGCCCCCGCCGGAGCCACCGCTGCCGTAGCCGCCGCCACCGTTGCCGCCCCCGCCGCCGTAACCGCCGCCCCCGGCACCCCGGGAGGCCTTGGTGACGGACGCGGTGGCATAGCGCAGGGACGGGCCGACCTCGTCGACCTCGAGCTCGATGACGGTGCGCTTCTCGCCCTCACGGGTCTCGAAGGACCGTTGCTTGAGCCGCCCCTGCACGATGACGCGGGCCCCGCGGGTGAGCGTCTCGGCGACGTTCTCCGCGGCCTGACGCCAGATGTTGCAGCGCAGGAAGAGGGCCTCGCCGTCCTTCCACTCGCCGCTCTGGCGGTCGAAGGTGCGCGGCGTCGACGCCACGGTGAAGTTGGCGACGGCGGCACCCGACGGCGTGAACCGCAGCTCCGGGTCAGCAGTGAGGTTGCCGACCACGGTGATGACGGTGTCGCCGGCCATCAGGCAGCGCCGGCCTTGCCACGACGCCCGGCGAAGGCGGGGTCGCGGCGCATGACCTTGGTGCGGAGGATCGACTCGTTGAGCGCGAGCTGACGGTCCATCTCCTTGACCGTGGCGGGCTCACAGTTCACGTCGAGGACGGCGTAGATGCCCTCGGCGTGCTTCTCGATCTCGTAGGCGAGGCGACGGCGGCCCCACACCTCGACGTTCTCGACGGTGCCGCCGTCCTTGCGGACGACGTTGAGGAACGTCTCGAGGGACGGGGCGATGGTGCGCTCGTCGAGGCTCGGCTCGAGGATGACGACCAGTTCGTAGTGGCGCACGAGTACCACTCACCTCCTATGGGCTCAGCGGCCACGGACGATCCGTGACAGGAGGGGTTCTCGGTCCGTCCAGGTTACCGAACCGGCCTGCGAGCGCCCTCACCAGGTCCGACGCAGCGGCGGACCCGGCGGTTCCCGCGACTTCTCAGGCGGGGACGGGCGTGCGCGCGGAGACCGTGGTCCCGGCGGCCTCGTCCAGCTCGGCCTGCTCGTCGGCGTCCTCGTCGCGGTCCTCGGCCACCTCGGCCGTCACCTCGTCCGCCGGCTCGGCGTCCGCCACCGGCGCGGCGGCAGCGCCACCCACCGACGACGACGCGGCCGGACGACCGAGGACGACCCGGCGCACCGTGAACGCCGCGACGCCGGAGAGCGCCAGGACCGCGATGAGCGCCGGCACCCCGACCCCACCCTCGGTGAGGGCGTCGACGGGCAGGGCCTGGACCTGGCTCGCGGTGGTGACCGCGCTGGCCGGGTCGTACCCGAGATAGGCGGGCGAGCCCGCGCGCAGCCCCGGGAAGGCGGAGCCGAGCAGCAGGTTCGGGTCGAAGGCCCGCAGACCGGGCGCCGGGCCCGCCGCACCCTTGAGGAACGACGAGGGCAGCGCGCCGAAGGCGGGCGCGAACGCCGGCGCGGCCGCGGCGGCCTGCCGGGGCGTGAAGGTCGGCGCGGCGGCAGCGGGCGTCGGGACGGCCGCCCGCGAGCGCGGGGTGGCCGTGGCTGCCGAGCGCGGAGCGTCGAGCACGGCACCGGTCGTTCCGCTGAGCTGCTCGGTGGCCTGGCGCAGCGGCGGCGCGGCCTGGGCGACCTGCTCGCTCGCGGGCTCGACGACCTGCACCTGGACGCGGCAGAGGATGCCGCCGACGAGCTCCGAGATCGGCTTCATCCCGGTCCGGACCTCGCGCTCGAACGGCAGGCCGAGCGTCGGGATGATCTTGAGGGTCTGCCCCTCCTCCGCGCGCACCGTCTGGCCGCAGCGGGCCTCGACGACGTCGTCGGCGGCGGGGGCCGCGAGGGCCGAGCCGGCACCGAGCAGCAGCGATCCCGTCACCAGGCCGCCGGCGATGAGGCTCGTCAGCAGACGGGGAGGACGCACGGCCATGGAGGAGGACCTTTCTGACGAGCCCGGGGAGACCGGGACAGGCCCCACTGGGGGAGCGGGCCGTCCCGGCGGCACGTGAACCCAACGAGCGAGTAACCCGGTGGTGACGCCCACCCTCACCCGGCTGCCGGAGCGTCCGGCGGGCGACACGCCACCGCAGCCTGGCCCGCCCTCATCGTGGGACTCCAGTCCCTCCGCGGGCTCGTCCGAACAGCCCAACCACAGGGTCGATGAGCGCGTCCGCCCGGGCCAACCGGCGGGCGTCGTCGGGCGCGTCGTCGAGGACCCCGCCGTCCGGGTCGTCCAGGCCGCGGGAGAACGAGGGGTCCCGCGGTGTGCGGATCAGGTCGTGCTCGGGACGCAGCACCGAGCGAACGACGAGCGCCGCGAGGACGAGGACGGCGAGGTCGCGCACGAGCACCGAGCCGTAGAACCAGGGCGCGGGCAGACCCTTCGCGTCGGTGCCGAGGTAGTAGTACATCCGCGGTGCCCAGACCAGCGCGTCGAGCACCATCCACGCGAGCAGCGGGCGCCAGCGCGGGTACGCCAGCACCGCGAGCGGCACGAGCCACAGCGAGTACTGGGGGCTCCAGACCTTGTTGGTCAGCAGGAACGCGACGACGACGAGGAACGCGATCGCGGCGAACCGGGGCCGGCGCCGCGCACGCACCACGAGCACGGCGATCGCGAGGCAGCACACGGCGAACAGGACCGCGCTGACCGCGTTGAGCACCGTCGGGTCCTGCCCGGGGGCGAGCTGGCCGTCGAACCCGCTCCAGCCCGTGAACCCGGAGACGACGTTGTAGAGCGAGTCGGGGTCGGCGCCCCGCTGGCCGTTGAGCCGGAAGAACTCCCACCAGCCCGCCGGCGCCGCCCAGGCCACCGGGAGGTTGACCAACCCGACCGCCAGGACCCCGGCCGCGGTCGCCTGCGCCCAGGCCCGCATGCGGCCCGCGCGCAGGCAGAGCAGCAGCAGCGGATACAGCAGGAAGAGCGGATAGAGCTTCGCCGCCGCGCCGACACCGAGGATCGCGCCCGCGAGCACCGGGCGACGGCGTGCCCACGCGAGCATCCCGAGCGTCGCCGCCGCGACGGCCAGGGTGTCGAAGTTGGTGAACGCGTGGACCGCGACGAGCGGTGACACGGCGACGAGGGCGGCGTCCCAGGGACGCCCCGGTCGCAGGCGCACCACCGCCCAGACCGTCACCAGCCAGGCCAGGGCGAGCCAGAACGCGGAGAGGTCGAAGTAGACGACCACCGCCAGCCCGCCGGGGAGCAGGCCGGCCTCGGCGCCGGCGAGCCAGAGGTCGGCGAGGCGGGCGTTGGCCCACTGGAAGAACCCGGTGAGCACCGGGTACTCCATGTAGCGCACCTGCTCGGAGCCGTCGTCACGACGGTCGACCCACGACGTCACGTAGGGGATCCCGCCGACGTCGAGGCGCTCGGCGGTGTAGAGCGGGACGGTGTCGGAGTAGCACATCGCCACGTACTGGCGGCCGTCGCGCCAGTCGAGCTCGAGCCCGTTCTCGCCGGGGTACTGCTGCAGGCACGGCGCCTTCGCGAACCACGCGAGCGCGAGGGCGGCGATCGCCAGCAGCATCACCACCCGCAGCGGGGTGAAGTGTCGGGCCCGGCCCGCGACGGCGTGCTCGCCGAGCGGGCCGCCGACGACCGCGGAGAGCGACGCGACGAACGGATCCTCGTGGGTCGGACGGACGCGCTGGTCCGGGCCGAGCGAGGCCGGGTCGTGGGTCCGGGCGCGCCCCGAGGTCGGGACGCCGCTGCGGGTGGGCGCTCCGCTCACCGCGCGCCGACCTGTGGGCGCACGTCAGCCACCGAAGAGGCCGCCGCCTTCGCCGCCCGGTTGGCCGCCGCCCGGGTCACCGGCCTGGTCGCCCTGGCCCTGATCGCCGCCGGCCTGGTCGCCCTGGCCCTGATCGCCGCCGCCCTGGTCGCCCTGACCCTGATCGCCGCCGCCCTGGTCGCCGCCGAACTGGCCCTGGTCGCCGCCGCCCTGGTCGCCCTGACCCTGGTCGCCACCGCCCTGGTCGCCGCCCTGGTTCTGGTCGCCCGGCGGGCACGGCTGGCCCTCGACGCAGCCCGGCTGGTTGGGCGGCGCCGCGGGCGTGGTCTGCGGCGGGGTGCCGATCGGCCGGAAGTCCGAGAACTGCTCGACCGGGTCGCCGCGCAGGGCGTCGTTCATGTAGCCCTGCCAGATCTGGCCGGGCACGCCGCGCCCGTAGATCGGGCGCCCGTCCCTGTTCTTGATCGGGGTGTTGTCGTCGGTGCCGACCCACACGGCGGTCGAGATCGACGGCGTGAAGCCGACCATCCAGGCGTCGTTGTTCTGGCCGTCGACCGAGGACTGCACGGTGCCGGTCTTCGCCGCCACGGGACGACCGCCCGAGAGCGGGATCTCCGAGTGGTCGGCCACCGGCAGCATCGCCTCGACGACGTTGCGGGCGAGCTGCTGGGTCATCCGCGTCTCGCCTGCCGGCGCGCCCGCGTCGAAGAGCACGCGACCGTCGGCCGTCGTCACCCGGCTCACGAGGTGCGGCCGGTGGTAGACGCCGTCCGCCGCGAACGTGGCGTAGGCGGCGGCCATGTCGCTGGGCCGCACCTCGCGGTCACCCAGCGAGATACCGCCGCTGGGCGCCTCGAGCGGCGCGGAGACGCCCGCCTGGTGCGCCGCGTCGGCGACGCGCTGCGGGCCGACCTGCACGCCGAGCTGGTAGAAGACCGTGTTGATCGACTGGGTCATCGCCGTGCGCAGGTCGCAGTTCCCGCAGTTCTCGCCCTCGTTGTTCTCCACCTCGGTGCCCGCGATCGTCTGCGGGCTCGAGCCGTCGAACGTCGTGCCGAGGCCGATCGGGTTGGGGTTGCGCTGGAGCCCGGCGAGCAGCACGAACGGCTTGAACGACGACCCGGGCTGGCGCTCGGTCTGGGCGTAGTCGAACCCGGAGCCGTCCTCGCCGCCGTAGTAGGCCAGGACCGCACCGGTGCGCGGGTCGACGGACACGACCGCCGTCCGCAGGTTCGCCGGCTGACCGCGCAGGCGGCGCTCGACCGACTCGACGGCCTGGTCCTGGCGTCGGGGATCGATCGTCGTCGTGACCTGCAGGCCCTCCTGGTTCACCTGGGTCTCGGTGATGCCGTAGGTGTTCAGCTCGGCCCGCACCGCGGACACGATGTGGCCGCGGTCGTTGTCGGGGATGCCGCTGCGCCGCGGCTGCGGCGGGATCGCGGCCGGGAACGTCTGCACGCCCCGCTCGGCGGCCGGCAGCCAGTTCTGGCCCACCATCCCGTCGAGGACGAAGGCCCACCGCTGCTCGGACATCCCGCGGTCGACCGCGGGGTCCCAGCGCGACGGCGACTGGATCAGGCCCGCGAGCATCGCGCCCTCGGACACCGACAGCTGCGAGACGTCCTTGTCGAAGTACGACTGCGCCGCCGCCTGGATGCCGTACGCACCGCGGCCGAAGTAGATCGTGTTGAGGTAGTTGCCGAGGATCTCCTCCTTGCTCTGCTCCTGGGAGATCTTCGCCGCGATCACCACCTCGCGGTACTTGCGCCACAGCGAGTACTCGTCGCCCACGAGCACGTTCTTCACGTACTGCTGGGTGATCGTCGAGCCGCCGCCGCTGCCGCCGGTGGCCTGGTTGAACGCCGCGCGGACGATGCCGACCGGGTCGAAGCCGAGGTTCGAGTAGAACGAGCGGTCCTCGGCCGAGAGCACCGCCTGCTGCACGTGCAGCGGGACCTGGGTGATCGGCACCTTGATCCGGTTGCCCTGCTCGGGCACGAGCGAGGCCAGCGACGTCCCGTTGGCGTAGGAGATCGTCGCGACCTGGTTGTTGGTCGCGTCGTCGGGCGTCGGCACGCGGAAGAAGATCCAGCCGACGGCGAAGGCCAGGACCGGGCCGAGCACGAGCAGCCCGATCAGCAGGAAGACGATGCGCCGGATGCGGCGCTTGCGGCCCTTCGGTGCGGGCGCGGAGCCGTCGCGTCCCGGGCGGCGCCCGCGGGGCGGCTCGTCGTCGTCCCCGCCCCGACCGGGACGGGCGGGCCGCGGGGACACCGCCGTGCCGGACAGGCCGCCGCTCGCCATCGCCGAACGCGAGGTGGCGGCCGTCGCGGTGGGGGCCATCGCCCGCGTCGCGGTGCCGGTGCCGTTGCGGCTGCCGGTACGGCCGCTGTCGTGGGTCAGCAGACGCGGCTCGCGGGTCTGGCCGGCGCCCTCGGGGGGCGTGACGGTGCCGACCGCGCTGCGCCGTGTCGCACCGACGGCCTCGGTGTTGGTGACGGTCGGCTCGTCGAAGGCGGCGTGGTGGGTGGGGTTCTGCGACGGGGGCACCGGGCGCCAGCCGGCGGGCAGGGCACCGTCGGGGGCGGGGGGCGGGGGTGGGCCTGCGGGGCGGCCGTGTCCTCCGTTGCGTGGACCGGGGGAACCCTGCGGAGGACGGGGCGGTCCGGGCGGTGGGCCGGGTGGGCCCTGGGGGGTGCGCGATGGGCCGGGCGGGCCCTGGGGGGTGCGCGATGGGCCGGGCGGGGCGCCTCGCCCGTCACCTCGCCCGTCACCTCGCCCGTCACCTCGCCCGTCTCCGCGGGCCGGCGGTCCGGGCGGGGTGGCGCCGGGTCTGGCCCGGTCGGGCCCGGGGGGTCGTGATCCCCCGCGGTCCGTGCGCCGCTCGTCGTCCACCGATCGCCTCCCGGTTCCGGGTGGTTCTCTCCGAACCGTCAGGGCGAGGCGGTCCGGCGGCGCCGGCGGCCCCCTCCCGACGCGTCGTCGGTTCCCAAGACGTATGACTGTACGAGGTGGTTCCACCGGCACGACCGGCAGACCTCCACGACGTGCACGGTGAACTCGCTGATCGCATCCGCCAACCGGCTGATCTCGTCGGCAGACCGGGCGGAATCCTGCGGCCGCACCGAGCCGCTCCCCGAAGATCCAGTGCACCTCGACGAGGGGATCGCGCCGGCAGAGCGGGCACGTCCGGGTGGTCGGGCGACCGTGGTGCGAGGCGGCCTGGAGCAGGTAGACCCCGGCGTCACAGGCGTCGGCGGTGGTCACGCGGCCCGCCGACACGTCGGCCAGGAGCGCACGGCGCTGCAACGCGTAGTCGACGACCTGACGGACTCCCGGCACGGAGACCAGCGTAGCCACCGCGACACCGCACGTCCCCTGCTCCGGAGGCCTCCGGGTCCCCTGCGCGGGTGTGACGTGATCGTCGATGCCCGACGCCTGATGTATCGCTCCGATATGGTCGGACGGTGCTCGCGGAGATCGGCGTGGGCGATCCGGTGACCGAGGGGGTGTCCGTGCTCGAGCTCGCGGTGCTCGGCCTGCTCCACGAGTCACCGATGCACGGCTACCAGCTGCGCAAGCAGCTGCACGCCCGCCTCGGGACCTTCCGCGCCTTCTCCTGGGGGTCGCTCTACCCGACCCTGCGCCGGCTCCAACGCGCCGGCCTGATCGCCGAGACCGACGAGCCGCCCCCCGACGACACCGCCGATGAGGGCGAGCCGGCCGGGTCCGCCCGGTCGCGGACGGCACCCCGCAGCTCGTGGGGACGGCGCGGCCGCCGGACCTTCGAGCTCACCGCGGAGGGCAAGGACCGCTTCGAGGAGCTCCTCGGCGACGCCGGGCCGCAGACCTGGGACGACGAGAGCTTCGGCGTCCACCTGGCCTTCTTCTCGCGGACGCCGGTCGAGGTGCGGATGCGCATCCTCGAGGGCCGGCGCCGTCGCGTGGAGGAGCGCCGTGAGGGCCTCCGGTCGACCCTGGGCCGCGCGGGCGAGCAGATCGACCACTACACCCGCGAGCTCCACCGCATCGGCCTGGAATCCACCGAGCGCGAGGTCCGGTGGCTCAACGAGCTCATCGCCGCCGAGCAGGCCGCGGAGCCGGTGGCCGACACACGGCCGTCCGATACCGGCCCTGATCCCGGGCCCGACTCCACCCCCGACGACGTCGGCACCCGTCCGCCGTCACCCCGCGACGCCTGAGCCCCAGGTCCGTCCGACACCTGTCACCGAGGAAGAGACAAGAGGAGAACTGCCATGGGTTCGGTCCGAGTGGCGATCGTGGGCGTGGGGAACTGCGCCTCCTCACTCGTACAGGGCGTGCAGTACTACGCCGACGCCGACCCGGCCGCGCGCGTGCCGGGCCTCATGCACGTCGACTTCGGCGGCTACCACGTGGGCGACCTCGAGTTCGTCGCCGCGTTCGACGTGGACGCCAAGAAGGTCGGCCAGGACCTCGCCGACGCGATCTCCGCGTCCGAGAACAACACCATCAAGATCGCGGACGTCCCGCCGACCGGTGTGACGGTCCAGCGCGGCCACACCCTCGACGGGCTCGGCAAGTACTACCGCGAGATCATCACCGAGGCCGACGGCGAGCCCGTCGACGTCGTCGCCGCCCTGCGTGAGTCGCAGGCCGACGTCCTCGTCTCCTACCTGCCGGTGGGTAGCGAGGACGCCGACAAGTTCTACGCCCAGTGCGCCATCGACGCGGGCGTCGGCTTCGTCAACGCGCTGCCGGTGTTCATCGCGTCCGACCCCGAGTGGGCGGCCAAGTTCCTCGCGGCCGGCGTGCCGATCGTGGGCGACGACATCAAGTCGCAGGTCGGCGCGACGATCACCCACCGCGTGCTCGCCAAGCTCTTCGAGGACCGCGGCGTGCAGCTCGACCGCACGATGCAGCTCAACGTCGGCGGCAACATGGACTTCCAGAACATGCTCGAGCGCGAGCGCCTGGAGTCGAAGAAGACCTCCAAGACCCAGTCGGTGACCTCGCAGGTCGACCGCGAGATGGGCAAGGGCAACGTCCACATCGGCCCCTCGGACCACGTGCCGTGGCTCGACGACCGCAAGTGGGCCTACGTGCGCCTCGAGGGCCGCGCGTTCGGCGACGTCCCGCTGTCGCTCGAGTACAAGCTCGAGGTCTGGGACTCCCCGAACTCCGCGGGCATCATCATCGACGCCGTCCGTGCCGCGAAGATCGCGATGGACCGCGGCATCGGCGGCCCGCTGCTCGGCGCCTCGTCGTACTTCATGAAGTCCCCGCCCGAGCAGTACCGCGACTCGGTGGCCTACGACCGCGTCGAGTCGTTCATCCGCGGCGACGACAGCTGATCGCGGGGCGCCACGGGTTTCGCGCGAAGGGCACCTTCAGCCGGATAGAGCGGCGGAAGGTGCCCTTCGCTGTTTCGTGGTGATCACCGGCGGCGGATTGCCGGACGCGGGCGGGCGCGGGCCTGGGCGAGCGCCTCCCAGAGCAGCCTCTTCACCGTCTCCGGCTCGTCGCGGAGCTGGCGGGGCGTGACCGGCACGAGCAGCACGCCGGCGGCGATGAGGCGGGCCTGGCGACCCATGGTCTCGTCGAACGCCACCGGGTCGGCATGGTGCTCGAACGACTGGATCTCGATCGCCAGCGCGACACCGTCGACGAACCCGTCGACGCAGGCGAGGAACGTCCCGTCGGCGTGCTCGAGTCGGGCGTTCCAGATCACCGGCGGGAAGCCCGGCATCTCCGCGACGATCATCCGGCACCAGGCCTCAGCGACCGATCGCACACCGTCCTCGATCTCGACGAGGACCCGTCGTACGAGCGCAGTCCCCCGTCCGGAGCCCTCCTCGAGCTCGCGACGCAGGGCCACGACCGTCGTGAGGCGGTGTTGCACGGCCTCGGCAAGGAGCGCGCGGACGTCGTCGATCCGGCTCATCCGCCGCGCCGCGTCCAGCACCGCGCGGTGGATCGGCGCCACGGGCACGTCGTCCCGATGGTGGGGACGGGGCAGCCGCAGGGTCCGCTCGGCGAGGACGAATCGCTGCGAGCGTCGGCGCGTGGCGTGGGGCACCAGGACGTGGACGGTGTCGTCGGCCGGGAGTCGTCTCAGCCCATACAGGCGACAGGCCGCGACGCCGGTGACCACCGCCCGCGGGCCGGCGTAGAGCAGCGCGGCGGCGAGGCGCTGGCGACGGGTCAGAACACCGCGGGTCAGCGCGATGACGCCCGAGATCACCCGCACCCAGAGACCTCCGGGGGCGCATCGGGAGGAGATGGTGCTCGACGGGACGCCGAGCTGGGCGAGGTCGCGGAGATGGATGACGTCGAAGGGGGCGGCCGCCGCGACAGCAGCCCATTCGACACGGGAACGTCGGGGCACATCCTGTTCGACGCACGCCGGCGTCTGCCGGATCCATCAACCTCGCGGGCGTACCGCGCCGAGTTGGCGAAGGGGCTCCCTCGCCGCTCTACCCGCGCGAAGGGCACCTTCGGCCGGAACGGCGTCGCCGCGCGGCGCGCCGGGTCCAATCAGCGAAGGGCACCCCTCGCCGCTCTATCCGGCTGATGGTGCCCTTCGCGCGGAACTCGGGGACACGCTCCGGCATCGTCAGCGGACGACGTTCACCAGGCGCCCGGGGACGACGATCACCTTGCGCGGCTCGGCGCCCGCGAGCAGTTCGGCGACCTTGGGGTCGGCGAGGGCCGCGGAGCGGACCTCGTCCTGCCCGGCCGCCGCGGGCACGGTGATGCGCGAACGCACCTTGCCGTTGACCTGGATCGGGTACTCGGTCGAGTCCTCGACGAGCAGGGCCGGGTCGGCCTCGGGGAACGCCGCGAACGCGAGCGAGTCCGGGTGGCCCAGGCGCGACCACAGCTCCTCGGCCAGGTGCGGGCACAGCGGCGCGAGCAGGAGCGCCAGCGGCTCGACGACCGAGCGGGGCGTGCCGCCCGACGGGTAGGTCTTCGTCAGGTGGTTGGCCAGCTCGATCAGCTTCGCGACCGCCGTGTTGTAGTGCATCGCGGGCAGGTCGGTGCGCACGCCGTCGATCGCGCGGTGCAGCGCGGTGAGGGTGTCGCGGTCGGGCTCGGTGTCGGCGACGCGCAGGTCTCCGGTCTGCTCGTCGATCACCAGGCGCCAGACCCGCTGCAGGAAGCGGTGCGAGCCGACGACGTCGCGGGTCGACCAGGGACGCGAGGCCTCCATCGGCCCGGTGGACATCTCGTAGAGCCGGAAGGTGTCGGCGCCGTAGGCGTCGCACATCTCGTCGGGGGTCACCACGTTGCGCAGCGACTTGCCCATCTTCCCGTACTCCTGGCGCACGGGCTCGCCGTTCCACGTGAATCCGGACGCCGCGTCACCCGCCACCTCCTCGGCCGGCACGTAGACGCCGCGCGCGTCGGTGTAGGCCCAGGCCTGCACGTAACCCTGGTTGAACAGCTTGCGGAAGGGCTCCGACGACGAGACGTGGCCGAGGTCGAACAGCACCTTGTGCCAGAACCGCGCGTAGAGCAGGTGCAGCACCGCGTGCTCGACGCCGCCGACGTAGAGGTCGACGCCGCCCGGGTCGCCCGGTCCTTTCGGGCCCAGCCAGTAGCGCTCGACGTCGGGGTCGACGAAGCGCTCCTTGTTGTGCGGGTCGAGATAGCGCAGGTAGTACCAGCAGGAGCCGGCCCACTGCGGCATCGTGTTGGTCTCGCGCAGGTACTCGGTCCAGCCGTGCTCGGGGTCGGACGCCAGGTCGGCGTCGAACGCGGCCCACTCGGTGGCACGCGCCAGCGGGGACTCCGGCGAGGAGTCCCGGTCGTCGGGGGCGAACGACTTCGGCGAGTAGTCCTCGACGTCGGGGAGCAGCACGGGCAGGTCGGCGTCGGGCAGCGCGCGCGGGATCGAGGGCCCGCCGTCGGTCTCGCCCTCCGCGACGTAGGCGACGGGGAACGGCTCGCCCCAGTAGCGCTGGCGGGAGAACAGCCAGTCGCGCAGCTTGTACTGCACCACCGACTCGCCTGCCCCGCGGGCGGCCAGCCAGTCGACGATCACCGTCTTGGCCGGGTCGACGTCCAGGCCGTTGAGGCTGACCTCGTCGTTCGCGGAGTTGATGGCCGCGCCCGCGCCGACGTAGGCCTCGCCCTCGAAGTCCTCCGGCGGCTGCACGGTCCGGCGGATCGGCAGACCGAAGACGGTCGCGAAGTCCCAGTCGCGCTGGTCCTGGCCCGGGACGGCCATGATCGCGCCGGTGCCGTAGCCCATGAGCACGTAGTCGGCGACGAAGACGGGCAGCGCCTCGCCGTTGACCGGGTTGGTGGCCCACGCCCCGGTGAACACACCGGTCTTGTCGCGGGCCTCCTGGCGCTCGAGGTCCGAGCGCGACGCGACGACGCTGCGGTACTGCACGACGGCGTCGGCCGGGGTGTCGGCGCCGCCGGTCCAGCGGCCGTCGAGCTCCTCGCCGGTGGGCGGCGACGGCCAGGCGGCCGGCACCAGCGCGTCGACCATCGGGTGCTCGGGGGCGAGCACGAGGTACGTGGCGCCGAACAGGGTGTCCGGGCGGGTGGTGAAGACCTCGATGTCGCCGGCGTCCGACGCGAACCGCACCTGCGCGCCCTGCGAGCGTCCGATCCAGTTGCGCTGCATCGCCTTGACCGAGTCCGGCCAGTCGATGCCGTCGAGGTCGTCGGCCAGGCGGTCGGCGTAGGAGGTGATCCGCATCATCCACTGGCGCAGGTTGCGCCGGAAGACGGGGAAGTTGCCGCGCTCGGAGCGCCCGTCGGCGGTGACCTCCTCGTTGGAGAGCACCGTGCCCAGCGCCGGGCACCAGTTCACCGGGGCGTCGGCCAGGTAGGCCAGGCGGTGGCCGTCGAGGACGCGGTCCTGCTCGGGACGCGACAGCGTCATCCAGTCGCGGCCGTCGGGCAGCGCGCGGATGCCCGCCGCCAGCTCCTCCTCCAGCTCGGTGATCGGGCGCGCCCGGTCGGCCTCGCCGTCGTACCAGGCGCCGTGGATCTGCAGGAAGATCCACTGCGTCCACCGGTAGAAGTCGATGTCCGTGGTGGACACCGAACGGTGCTGGTCGTGCGCGAGGCCGAGCTGGCGGATCTGCTGGCGGTAGCGCGCGATGTTCGCCTCGGTGGTGGTGCGCGGGTGCGTGCCCGTCTGCACCGCGTACTGCTCGGCCGGCAGGCCGAACGCGTCGAAGCCCATCGTGTGCAGCACCGTGCGCCCGGTCATGCGCAGGTAGCGGCCGAGGACGTCGGTCCCGATGAACCCCAGCGGGTGCCCGACGTGCAGACCCGAGCCGGAGGGGTACGGGAACATGTCCATCAGGTAGAACTTCTCGCCCGCCGGCGCGGGGGGCGGGTTCGGGACGGCGAACGTGTCCGCGGCCTCCCAGCGGTCCTGCCAGCGCCGCTCGATCGCTCCGGCGAGCGCGGCGGTGTAGCGGTGGGGCGGCACACCGGAGGCACTCTCGGCGTCGGGTCGCACGTCCGGCGCCACCTCGGGCTCGGCGGTCACGGGGGTTCCTCCTGGTCTCGACCGGCGGTCCTCGCCCTCCGGATGCGGCCGGTCGGCACCTGCCACGGCATCCGCCGTCGACCCGGGGCCACGCCCCGGCGAGGGGGGCACCGCGGATCCCGCGAGGACCTCATCGAGCCTACTCTGGGGGTGTGATCGTCCCGGCCCTGGTCCTGACCCTCGCGGCGCTCGTCGTGGGCGGCGCCGGCGTGCTCGCCCTCGTCCACCGGCTGCCCCGCAACCGCGTGCTCGGGGTCCGGACGCTGTGGACCATGAGCAGCGTCGACGCCTTCCGCCGCGCGAACCGTGCCGCCGCCCCGGCGTTCGTCGGCGCGGGCCTCGTCGGGCTCGCGGGGGCCGGCGCGGCGCTGCTGTCGGCGACGACGGTCGCGGGCGTGACGATGCTGGTGCTCGGCGCCCTCGGGCTCGTCGGGCTGCTGGGGGCCGGTGGGATCGTGGGCGCGCGCTTCGCCGCGGCCGAGGAGGCCGAGCACGAGGCCCTCGCCGCCCTGCCGCCGACGTCGTGCATGCCGCCCGAGGAGCCGGAATGCGCGCCGACCACCGGGCTGTGCGGCGGCTCGTGCGCGATCTGCCCGCGGGCGAAGGCCTGACTCACCAGCCCCAGGTGCCCGGGCTGCCCTTGAAGGGGCCGACGACGTCCGCGGTGATCCAGCCGCCGTAGAACCCGCCGGGCTGGGGCTCGACGCGCTCGCCGTCGAGGGTGATCTCGTCGAACGGCGCGGGATAGAGCGCGACGCGGTCGGCGAGCACGGGGTAGACCGCATCCTGCGGATACCACCAGCCGATGTCGCGCAGCGGCTCCACGCCGGGCACGACGATGTCGACATAGCGCGCGGTGCCCTTCCACTCGCACACCGTCCGTCGCTGCGCGGGACGCAGGACGCCCTCGGTGAAGGCGGTGCGCGGCAGGTACCAGGTCGGCGGGTGGCTGGTCTCGAGCACGCGGACCACGTCGTCGGTGTCGGCGACGACCGTGCCGCCGTGCGTCACGACCGCGCGCCGACGGACGGCCTCGGCGCGTGGCGGGCGGGGGTAGTCCCACACCGATTCCTGCCCCGGACCTGGCTCGATGCGTCGCACGGCCCTGACGCTAGGCGCGGTCGGCCGGCCCGGCGCGGTGAGCGAACGGGGAGTTCGCGCGCATAGAAGCAGCGAACAGCGCGTTCGCTGCTACAGAAGGCGCGCCTAGTTCCGGCGGGGCTCGGCGAGGTGGGTGGCGAGGAGGGCGAGGGGGACGCCCTGGCGGCGCAGGACGCCGCCCCAGAGGTCGTAGCCGGGCGGGGCGAGGACGTCGTCGGGCAGGGCGGGGACGACGTACCAGTCGCCACGCCCGATCTCGCCGGCGAGCTGCCCCCGGTCCCAGCCGGAGTAGCCCGCAAAGACCCGCAGACCCCGGACGCGGGGGGCGAGGTCGTCGGGGTCGCCGTCGAGGTCCACGAGCGCCACGGGGCCGCGGACGCCGACGACGCCGCCGGTGCGCGCCGGGTCCTCGCCGGCACGCAGGGCCGCGAGGCACAGCGCCGTGCGCTGCTCGACCGGGCCGCCGACGAACACGGCGTGCGGCGTCGAGGTGTGCGGACCCCAGGTGGGCAGGACGTCGGCGACCGAGACCTCGCTGGGCCGGTTGAGCACGACGCCGAGGGTGCCGGCGGGCCGGTGGTCGATCACGAAGACGACCGACCTCGCGAAGTTGGGGTCCGTCAGGGTCGGCGCGGCGACGAGGAGCGTCCCCGCTTCGACCTCGGCCTGCTGATGTTCCTCCACACCACTGGCCACGCCGCCCATCGTCGCACCGCCGGGAGGGCGGGCGGCAGGCACGGTGGGGTGTTCGGCGGCACGCGTGCCGAGCGCGTGACCGGCCGGTCACACACGGGTGACAGCGGCGTGGTGAGCGCCCGAGGACGGCCGCCGGGGGTTGCGCCGAGCGGACGCCGGAGCACCACGCCGCAGGGCGCGACGGACGCGTAGCGTGGGCGCCCGTGCACGTCGCGTCCGATACGACCGCTGCCACGGTCGTGGGCGCGTCGCCGGCCGCCGGACGGACCGGACGCCTCCGCGAGCTGCTCCTGCACCCCGGCTTCGGCCGCCTGCTGACGGTCCGGCTGGCCGCCCAGTGGGGCGACGGCGTCTTCCAGGCCGCGCTGGGCGGGCTGGTGCTGTTCAGCCCCGAGCGCGAGGCCGACCCGGTCATGGTCGCCCTCGGCCTGGCGACGGTCCTGCTCCCGTACTCCCTGATCGGCCCGTTCGCCGGCGCCCTGCTCGACCGCTGGGACCGGCGGCGCGTCCTCGTCGTCGCGGGCGCCCTGCGCGGCGTGCTGACGCTCGCCACCGCCGGCGTCGTGCTCGCCGGGATCACCGGTCCACCCCTGTACCTCGGCGCCCTGGCGACGATCGGGGTGAGCCGCTTCATCCAGGCCGGGCTCTCCGCCGCGCTGCCCCATGTCGTGGCCACCGAGCACCTCGTCGGGGCGAACTCCCTGGTCACGACGTCCGGGGCCGTCGCCGCCGCGATCGGCGCAGGCTGCGCGATCGGTCTGCGCGGGCTCCTCGGTCCCGCGGACGTCGACGCCGCGTGGACGACGATGGTCGCGGGCGTCGGGTCGGTGGTCATCGTCGTGGTGGCGACGACGATCGCCCGCGGCTCGTTGGGACCCGACGAGCGCCGCGAGGCCGCCCAGGCCCTGCGCGCAGTGGCCTCGGGGCTCGCGGACGGCGCCCGGGCCGCCCGCGACGCCCCCGGCGTCGTCGCCGCGTTCTGCGCGGTCGCCGCGCACCGCCTCGCATTCGGTGTCACGACGCTCGTGGTGCTGCTGCTCATGCGCAACTCGCTCACCGACGTCGGGCCGCTCAAGGCCGGGATCGCCGGCCTGGGCGAGGTGGTGGTGGCCGCGGCCGCCGGTCTCGGCGTCGCCGCCGTGGTGACGCCGTGGCTCACCGGGCGCGTCGGGCGCACCGGCACCGTGCGGATCATGCTCGTGCTCGCCGCGGTCGCCCTGCTCTCGCTCGGCCTGCCGATGACGCTGCCGACGATCCTCGGCGGGTCCTTCGTGCTCGGCCTCGTGGGCCAGGCGATCAAGCTGTGCTCCGACGCCGCGGTGCAGACCGAGGTGGGCGACGCGGTGCGCGGGCGGGTGTTCTCGCTGTCCGACACCACGTTCAACGTCACCTACGTCGCCGCCGTCGCCGGCGCCGCGTTCCTCGCCCCGCCGAGCGGCCGCTCGCCGCTGCTGCTGGCGCTCGCCGCCGGGCTCTACCTGCTCGGCCTGGTGGTGCACGAGCTCGCCCTGCGCAGCCGGGCGTGCGGCCCGGCTCAGGGCGGCACCCATCCCGCCGACCCCTCGGCGACCAAGGTGTCGACCGCCCCGTCGGCATCGGTGTCGGTCAGCAGCACGTCCCAGCGTGCCGACGGCGACTCCGGAGCCGACGACAGGTAGGCGAACTCCGGCCGGCCGTCGTGGTCGGCGTCGACGAGCAGCTGCTCGGCGCGCCCGTCGCCGTCGAGGTCGCACACCACCTCGGTGCCGTCCTCGTGGTCGGCGTCCACGGTCGCGCCGTCGAGCACCCCGTCGCCGTCGGTGTCGACCGCGGGCGCAGCGCTCGTGGACCGGCCGCGGACGTCGCTCCAGGTGAGCGCGGCCCCGGCCGTCACCGGGTCGGGCCCGGCCGCGAACCGCACGCGCGTGTCCCACAGCCCCCGCCCCGAGGGGTCGGCGTAGGCGTGGTCGGGGCGGCCGTCGTCGTCGAGGTCGAGCACCGAGCGGTCGGCGGCGCCGTCGCCGTCGGCGTCCCAGAGGGCGTCGTCGACGCGGCCGTCGCCGTCGAAGTCGAGGGCCACGGCGTCGCGGCGGCCGGCCGGGCCCAGCGCGACGTCGGCGGGGGAGACGTGGTGGTGCACCGGGTCCTGCCCGGTGCCGAAGACGTAACTGATCGCAGGGGAACCCACACCGGGTTCGACGCACGCGTCAGTGCTCCGGTTCCCCGTCGCCGGCGGGAGCCGCGATCCCTTCGTCCCCGATCCCCTCTGCGGCTGCCCAGCGCAGCAGCTCCGCGCGGGCCTCGTCGTCATCGAGCGGGCCGCGCTCGAGGCGGACCTCCTTGAGGTGCCGCCACGCCCGTCCGACCAGCGGACCCGGCGGGATCCCGAGCAGCTCCATGATCGCGTTGCCGTCGAGGTCGGGGCGGACGCGTGCGAGGTCCTCCTCCTCCGCGATCCGGGCGATCCGCTCCTCGAGGTCGTCGTACGACCGTTGCAAGGCGGCGGCCCGGCGCTTGTTGCGCGTCGTGGAGTCCGAGCGCACGAGCTTGTGCAGCCGCTCCAGCAGGGGGCCCGCGTCGGTGACGTAGCGGCGCACCGCGGAGTCGGTCCACTCGCCCTTGCCGTAGCCGTGGAAGCGCAGGTGCAGGAACACCAGCTGGGCGACGTCCTCGATGACCTGCTTCGGGTACCGCAGCTCGCGCAAGCGCTTGCGCGTCATCTTGGCCCCGACCACCTCGTGGTGGTGGAAGCTCACCCGCGTCCCCGGCTCGACCTTGCGCGTCGCCGGCTTCCCGATGTCGTGCAGCAGCGCGGCGAGGCGCAGGACGAGGTCCGGGCCCCCGCCGTCCGAGCTCTCGCGGTCGATGGCCTGCTCCATCACCGTCAGCGAGTGCTCGTAGACGTCCTTGTGCTGGGCGTGCTCGTCGATCTCCAGGCGCATCGCCGGCACCTCGGGCAGCACGACGTCGGCGAGCCCGGTGTCGACCATGAGCTCGATCCCGCGTCGGGGGTGCGCGCCGAGCAGCAGCTTCGAGAGCTCCGCCTGCACCCGCTCCGCGGTGATCCGTCCGAGCTGGGGCGCCATCGCCTCCATCGCCACGCGCACCCGCGGCGCGACCTCGAACCCGAGCTGGGAGACGAAGCGGGCCCCGCGCAGCAGCCGCAGCGGGTCGTCGCCGAACGACGTCTCCGGGTCGGTCGGGGTGTCGAGGACGCCGCGGGCCAGGGCGGCGAGCCCGCCGTAGGGGTCGACGAAGGTGCGGTCGGGCAGCGACAGCGCCATGGCGTTGGCCGTGAAGTCGCGGCGGACGAGGTCGCCCTCGACGGAGTCGCCGAACGCGACGACGGGGTTGCGGCTCACGCCGTCGTACGCGTCGGCCCGGAAGGTGGTGATCTCGCAGGTCACGCCACGCCGGACGGCGCCCACGGTGCCGAAGGCGATGCCGGTGTCCCACACGGCCTCCGCCCATCCGGACACCAGCGCCTGGATCTGCTCGGGCCGCGCGTCGGTGGTGAAGTCGAGGTCCGGGGACAGCCGTCCCAGCAGCGCATCCCGCACGCTGCCGCCCACGAGGTAGAGCCGGTGCCCGGCCGCCGCGAACCGCTCGGCGAGGTCGTCGGCGACGGGCGAGTAGCGCAGCATCTCGACCACCGCCGTGTGATCGGCGCCGGTGGGCGTGGCGGGGGCCTGGGCGGGAACGGGCACGGCAGGTCACCGTACCGCGACGGCGGGCCGGGGACGGGACACCGGCCGGACACGGGGGCACGACCCGGGCGACACCGCGCCGACAGACGGCCGACGGATCCCCGTCACCGCCCGGGCGCCGTACGATCGCGATCGTGTCCACCCCGTCGCGACGGTCCGGCGACCGGCGCCGACGGGGCTCCCGGCGGCGGATGCGCACGGTCGACGAGACCTCGGCGGGCGGCCTCGTCGTCGACGCCACCGGCACCAGTGCCGCCCTCATCGGCAGGCTCGACCGTCGCGGTCGCCTGCTCTGGTCCCTGCCGAAGGGCCACCTGGAGGACCGCGAGACCGCCGAGCAGGCCGCGGTGCGGGAGGTCGAGGAGGAGACCGGCATCATCGCGTCCGTGCGGGCGTTCCTCGGCAGCATCGACTACTGGTTCGTGGCCGAGGACCGCCGGATCCACAAGACGGTGCACCACTACCTGCTGTCGGCCCACGGTGGCGAGCTCTCGGACGCCGACATCGAGGTCACCGAGGTCGCCTGGGTGCCGCTCGCCGAGCTGGACACGCGGCTCGCCTACGCCGACGAACGCCGGCTCGTCCGGCGCGCGGCCCAGATCCTGGAGGAGTCGGCGTGAGGGCTCCCCGCCGACCGCGGGGAGCCCTCCGGCGTGCCGTCCTCGTCCTCGTCCTCGTCCTGCTACCTCTCGCCCTGGTCGGGCTGGGTGCCCTGACGGGCCCGACGGCGGCCGCGGCCGAGCCGCCCGCGGTGGGCGACGAGCCGGTCGCGGTGGTGCTCGGCGGCATGACGCCGCGGGTGGTGACGGCGGACGGCCCGGGCGAGCTGGTGGTCACGGGCCGGGTCGTCAACCGCTCGGCGGTCCCGGTGCGCGACCTCGGGGTGCGCCTGGAGCGCGGGGCGGCCCTGTCCGGCGGCCGGGCCGCGCTCGGCGCGCTCGGGGGCGACGAGTCCTCCCAGGCCGTCCGCACCGGCTTCACCGAGATCGCCGGGGTGCTCGCGCCCGGCCAGGAGGTGCCGTTCACGCTGCGCGTGCCGCTGGTGGGCGACGCCGCCCGCTCGCTCGCCCTCGCCGGGCCCGGCGTCCACCCGCTGCTCGTGAACGCGAACGGTGCCCTCGGCTCCGGGAGCGTGACGCGCCTCGGCGCGGTCCGCCTGCTGCTCCCCGTCGTCGGCGTGCCGGGGGGCGGGCCCGTCGCCGCGCCCGCGATCGGCCGGGCCGCCGGCGTCTCCGTGCTCTACCCGCTCGCCGACCGCCCGCGCCGCATCCCCGTGGTCCCAGGCGCCCCGACACTGCTCGCCGACGACGACCTGGCGACCTCGTTCGCCACCGGCGGTCGCCTCGCGGGCCTGGTCGACGCGCTCGGACGCAGCGCACCCGCGGGATCCGCCGCCGCCCGGTCGGTCTGTCTCGCCGTCGACGCCGACCTGCTCGAGACCGCCGAGGCCATGAGCGGCGGCTACCGGGTGCGCACGCCGGACGGGGGCTCCGTCCCCGGAGCGGGCGCCGACGCCGCCGGGCGGTGGCTGGACGCGCTGCGGGCCCAGGCCCGCGGGCGGTGCGTGACCGCGCTGCCCTACGCCGACACCGACCTCGTCGCCACGGCCCGCGGCAACCTCACCGACCTGACCACCGCCGCCGTCGCCACCGGGACGCGCCGCGTCGCCGAGCTGCTCGGCGTCACCCCGGTCCCGGACACCGTGTGGCCTGCCGGCGGGGTGGTCGACGAGCGCAGCCTCGCCGACCTCACCGGCGGCGGCACCCGGTCCCTGCTCCTCGACGGCGACGCGCTCGAGGGCGGGCTGCCCGCCGGCGCCCTCGCCCGCCTCCCCGGCCCGCCCGGGGCCGCGGCCACCGCCGTCGGTCTGGACCCGCTCGCCGCCACCGCGCTCGCGGCGCGGGCCGGCGGGCGCGACGGCGGCGACTCCACGAGCCCCGCCGGCACCTCCGGCGCCCTCGCCACCCAGGACGCCGTCGGGATCCTCGCCCTGCGCGCGCTGCAGGACACCCCGGACGACGAGACCCCGCCCGTCGACGTCGTCGCCCCGCCGCTCGACTGGGCCGCGAGCACCGGCGAGGCGGGCGCCCTGCTCGGCGCCGTCGACGACCTGACCCGGCTCGGACTCGCCCGGCCCCTCGACCTCGGCACCCTGCTCGGCGGGATCGGGCCCACGACGCCGCTGCCCGCCACCTCGCCGTCGGCGCCGGCGAACGAGGTCGACGCGATCGGGGAGACGGTGCTCACCCGGGCCGGCGAGGTCCGCGACCGCCAGCGCGAGCTGCTCGCCGCCACCGAACGCGACGGCGTCGGCGCCCCCTCGCCCTCGGACTTCGTCGAGCCGCTCACCGACGGTGTCCTGCGCAGCCTCTCCGCGGCGTGGCGCGACGACCCGGCGGCCCAGGAGGCCGCGATCGGCGGCGTCGAACGGCAGATCGACGAGCTGCGCTCGCTGGTGCGGGTCGTGCAGCCCGCCGGCTCGTACTCGCTGGGCAGCAACGACGCGCCCCTGCTGCTCACCGTCGAGAACCGGCTGCCGGTGGCCGTCCGGGTCGAGGTGGTGCTCGAGCCCACGAACGGCCTGCGGACCGGGCCGCTGCCCGTCATCACGGTGCCGGCGTTCGGCAGCCGTCAGGTGCAGGTCGAGGTCGAGGTGACCCGCGCGGGGCAGTTCGCGGTGGACGCGCAGGCCCAGACACCGGGGGGTGAACCTCTCGGGCCCTCGGCTCGTCTGCTGCTGCGATCGACCGCCTACGGCACGATCACGGTGTGGTTGACCGCGTCCGCAGCCGTCGTGCTGGTGATCCTGGCGAGCGTGCGGATCGCTCGCCGGGTGCGGGCGGCACGCCGGTCCCGGCCCAACCACCGCCACCGGGGGCCGGGCCCGCCGACCGACGTGTTGGACCTCACGGCCCGCGAGCTGCAGAAACGGTGACCTCCCGCGAGCCCGACGAGGACCGCGACGACGCAGGCCCCGCCGCCGACCCCGCTGCCGAGACCGGCCGCGAGGTCCCGGACGTCGTCCCGCCGCCGCCCCCGTCGGACGCGCGGCCCGAGACCCGTCCGGGTGGCCTCAGCGTGCCCGGGGGTCCCGCCGACCGGCCGGCCGCGCCGGTCGCTCCACCCGGGCCCCCCTCCGGACCGGCCCCCTCCGGACCGGCCCCCTCCGGACCGGCCCCCTCCGGACCGGCCCCCTCCCGGACCGGCCCCCGCACAGCCCCTCGGCGGACCACCCGGTCCGCCCGCCCGTCCGCCGTCACCGCCGCACGGGCCCGGCCCGGCGGGAGCGCCCGGCGTACCCCGGCCGCCGGCCGGACCACCCGGACCGCCGCGCACGCCCGGGCGGCCCCCGCCGGCCGGTGCGGGACGTCCGCCACCCCCGGGACCGCCGCCCGGCCCGCCCCCGGGACCTCCCGGTCACACGCCCGGTCAGGCGCCGGGCCCCCCGCCCGCGGACCCGACCCGGCCCCTGCCCCGCGGCGGTCCGCCGCCGCGCCCGCCCGGCTCGCCCGCCGGCGCGGCCGCCTCCGAGCCTTCGACGACCGGTCTCACGGCGCCCACCGCCGCGATGGAGGCAGCCGACGCGGCGACTGTCGCGCCGGCCGCGCCCGGGATCCGCGACGAGCGCACCGTGCGCGTCGCCCGCCCGGCCCCGCTCGCCTCGTGGAGCGTGGCCGGCTCGAACGACGAGACCGTCCTGCTCCCGCGCCCGCCGCTGGAGCAGGACGCGTCCGCCGTCCCGGCCCCGCGCTCGCCGGTGGACGACGCCGGCCGCGACGACAGGGCCCTGGTCAAGGCGTCCGGCGGCATGGCCGTCGCCACCCTCGTCAGCCGCCTGACCGGGTTCCTGCGGACCCTCGGGCTGACCGCGATCGTCGGCCTCAACCTCGTCGGCAGCGCCTTCAACGTGGCGAACACCCTGCCGAACATCATCTTCGAGCTGCTGCTCGGCGGCGTCCTGACCAGCGTCGTCATCCCGGTGCTGGTCCAGGCGGCCAAGGAGGACGGCGACGACGGCGAGGGGTTCGCCCAGAAGCTGCTCTCCGGGGCCTCCGTCGGCCTCGCCCTGGCCACCGGGATCGCAGTGATCGGCGCGCCCCTGCTGATCCGGCCCTACCTCGACCCGGGCACCGACCTCGAGCTGGCCACCGACTTCGCCTACCTGCTGCTCCCGCAGATCTTCTTCTACGGCATGGGCGCGCTGTTCGGGGCGATCCTGAACTCGCGGGCCAACTTCGGGCCCGCCGCCTGGGCCCCGGTGCTCAACAACGTGGTCGCGCTCATCGCGCTCGGCATCTACGCCTTCCTCCCGTCGCCCGAGGTGGGCATCTCCACCACGCAGCTGCTCGTGCTCGGGATCGGCAGCACGCTCGGCATCGTCGTCCAGGCCGGCGTGATGCTCCCGGCGATGCGCCGGGTCGGCTTCCGGTGGAAGTGGCGCTTCGGGTGGGACCAGCGCCTGAGCGCGTTCGGCGGGCTCGCCGCCTGGGTCGTGGGCTACGTCCTCGTCAGCCAGGTCGGCCTCGCCGCGATCCTGCGCGTGGCGTCGGGCTCGAGCGACGGCGGACCCGCCGTCTACAGCTACGCCTGGCTCCTCATCCAGGTGCCCTACGGCGTCCTCGGGGTCTCGCTGCTCACCGCGCTCATGCCCCGGATGAGCGCCGCTGCCGCGAACGGCCGCCTCGACCAGGTCGTCTCCGACCTCTCGCTCGGGACGCGCCTCTCGACGGTCACCCTGCTGCCGATGAGCGCGCTGCTCACGGTGTTCGGCTCGCAGCTCGGCATCGCGCTGTTCAGCATCGGGCGCTCCGGCCCCGAGGGCGCCGCCTCGCTCGGCGGCGCCATGGCCGCGTCGGCGTTCGGGCTGGTGCCGATGGCGGTCGTCATGCTCCAGATGCGCGTCTTCTACGCGATGAACGACGCCCGCACGCCGACGCTCATCATGGTCGTCATCACGACCGTCAAGGTGCCGATGGCCTACCTCTGCCCGGTGCTCCTGCCGCCGGAGCAGGTCGTGCTCGGGCTGGCCGCGGTGAATGCGTTCGGGTTCGTCGTGGGCCTGGTCGTCGGCAACATCTGGCTGCGGGTGCGCATCGGGCACCTCGACACCCGCCGCGTGCTCCGGACCTTCGTCCTGACCCTCCTGGCCTCGCTCGTGGCCGTCCTCGTCGCCGTGCTCTGCGTCACGCTGCTCGAGCGCCTCGTCGGCGGCGGCGTCTCGCTCGTCCTGCGCTCGTGGCTCGTGCTGGTGATCGGCTCAAGTGTCTTCCTCGTGGTCGTCGCGGTGGCCATGCGCGTGCTCAAGGTGCCCGAGCTCGATCCCGTGGTGTCGCGACTGCGGCGCCTCGTCGGCCGGGGCCGCGCGCCGGCCCGGTGACGCGGTGGCGTCGGGGCGGCCATCGGGGTGGTCCCGGCCCGCCCGGCGCAACCCGGACCCGTGCCCCGGCGTCCCCCGAGGCGGTACCGGAGTCCCGTAGGCTCCGACGTCGTCGAGGGGGAGGTGAGGGACGTGGCCGGCGAGCCGTCGGGGGAGCGCACGTCCACCGGTCCCGCGCCCGACGCGAACGGGCCCGCGACGCCGGAGCGTGACACGCCCGGCCGCGACGCGCCGTCGACGCCCACCCCGCCGCCGGCCACCCCCGCCCGCACGGGTGTCGGGATCGACGGGCCCACCGCCCACGTCGCCCGCGCGTCCGACCGGCCCGCCGGGGACGCCGGCGCGTCGTCCGCGAACGGCAACGGCAGCACGAACGGCAGCACCGGCACCGTCGCCCCCGGCGCGCCGAGCACCTCCGGAGGCGCCGGCCGTGCCCCGCGGGGTCCCGCGGCGCGCAGGCCCGGACCCGGTGGCCCGCCCGGCCCCCCGTCCGGACCGTTCCCGGCGCCGCCCCGCCGCCCCGGCCGCGGTGCTCCGGGGCGTCCGGCCGCCGGGCCGCTGATGCCCGGCACCCTGCTCGCCGACCGCTACCGCCTGGTGGCCGAGGTCGGCCGCGACCGCAGCGCCGAGGCGGCGATGTGGAAGGCCCGCGACGTCATGCTCGAGCGCGACGTCGCCATCACCCTGCTCGTCGGCACGTGGCAGGGCGACGCCCGCGCCTCGGCGGCGCTGTCGCGGGCCACGCGGTCCGCGCACTTCGAGCACCCGCACGCGGCGCGCATCCTCGACGTCGTCCGCCCCGGCGGCAACCCGCTGCCCACCGGCGTCCTCGGGGCCGCGGTCGCCGAGTGGACCCCGGGCCGCGACCTCGTCGAGCTCGTCGCCGACGGCCCCCTGCGCCCCAGCACCGCGCTGCGCGTCATCGAGCCGCTGGCCGACGCGGTCGCCGCGGCCCACCGCTCCGGTCTCGTCCTCGGCCTCGACCACCCGCAGCGCGTGCGGGTCAGCACGCGGGCGGCGACGCGGCTCGCGTTCCCCATGCCGCGCGGCGAGGCCACCAACGCCGACGACGTCCACGGGCTCGGGGCGCTGCTCTACCTCATGCTCACCGCGCGCTGGCCCGGTCCCGAGGGCAGCCAGGCCCCGGCCGGCCTGCGGCTCGCCCCGCACGCGCCCGACGGGGGCCCGGTGCCCGCGCGCCAGCTGCGGCCCGACCTGCCGGTCGAGCTCGCCGCGCTCGTCGACCGCACGCTCGACGAGGACGGCGGCATCCGGACGGCGGCCGCGGTCCACCGTCTCGTCACGCAGATGCGCGAGGGCCTCGAGGACGACGGCGTGCTGCTGCCGGTGCTCGAGAACGGCCAGACGATCGACGCCGACGACCCCACCGAGGTGTGGCACGACGACGCCGTGCCCGAGCCCGGTCCCGACCCCGCGCGACGCCGCAAGCTGCGCATCGGCGTGACGGCCCTGGTCCTCGCGACGCTCGCGATCCTCGGCTTCGTCACCTACCAGGTGATCACCGTCGTGGCGGGCGGCGGCTCGTCCGGGCCCCCGGTGGTGGTGATCCCCGAGACCGCCGCGCCCGCGCCCGCGCCGGTCCCCGCGCCCGCCTCGCCGTCCCCGGCCCCCGTCTCGCCGCCCCCCGTGGCCGGCGGGCCGGTGCAGCTCTCGAGCGTCGCCGTCTACAGCCCGGCGGGCAGCCCGGACAACCCGACGCGGATCAACCGCGCCGCGGACAACGACCCGTCGACGACGTGGTCCACCTCCGAGTACCGCCAGCAGCTCCCGGCGCTCAAGCCCGGGATCGGCATGATGAGCACGTTCACCACGCCGGCCCCGGTGGCGTCGGTGACGGTGCGCTCGCCCAGCCCGGGGACGCGCATCGAGGTCCGCAGCGCGCCCACCGCCGACGTCCCGCTCGCCCAGACCCAGCTCCTCGGCGCCGGGACGGTGGACGGCGACCTGCTGGTCATCCCGCTGCAGGCCTCACCGCCCACCGGCAACCTGCTGATCTGGATCACGGCGCTGGGGCAGGACGACGACGACCAGTACGTCAGCGAGCTGGCCGACGTCAGCATCCAGCGCGCCGGGCCCTGATCGGAGCGGGCTTCCCCGAACGGCCCCGGCGGGCGGCGCCCGCTCGCTAGCGTCACCGGCGTGCCCGACCCGCGCAGCGACCGCGAGCTCCTCGCCGCGCACGTCGCCGGGCAGGACGGTGCCTTCGACGAGATCGTCCGCCGCTACGCCGAGCGGCTGTGGCTGCTCGCGTACCGCACGCTGGACCACCGTGAGGACGCCGCGGACGCGGTGCAGGAGACCTTCGTGTCCGCGCTGCGCGGCGCGGGCCGCTACCGCGGCGATTCCGAGGTCTCCACCTGGCTGTACCGGATCACGATGAACGCCTGCCTCGACCGCATCCGGCGCCGCCGCACGCGCTCCGCCGAGCCCCTCGCCGGTCACGACCTGCCCACCCCGCGCGACGGCATCGACGATCAGCTCACCCGCCTCACCGTCGCGGACGCCCTCGCGACGCTGCCGGACGGCCAGCGCCTGGCGGTGGTGCTCGTCGACGTGCACGGGTTCTCCGTCACCGAGGCAGCTCGGATCCTCGGGGTGCGGGAGGGCACGGTGAAGAGCCGCTGTGCCCGCGCGCGAGGCCGCCTGGCCGGCCTCCTGGGCCACCTGCGGCCACGCCACCCGACGAGGGTTCCGGGCGACCGGGAGGACGCCGGGAACGGCGGGGGCGCCGGCGACGTCCAACCCACGAGGAACGCGACCAGGGCCGACCGGACAGGAGGCGGACCGTGACCGACGACCAGCACGCCGCCGACGACCGCGACGGCGAGCCGCCCGATCTGCCCGCCCTGCCCGACCCGGAGGACCCCGCCGCGGCCACCGCGCTGGCCCGCACGCGCGCCGACCTCGCCGCGTACGGCGAGCGCACGCCGCCGATGCCCGCCGGCCTGCTCGCCGACATCGACGCCGCCCTCGCGGACGAGCGCGGCGCGGCGCGGGGCGACAAACCCGGGCCGATCACCACCGACACCCCCGGTCCGGGTCGGCGGACGGGCCGACGCACCGTCCTGGTCCTCGTCGCGGCCGCCGCCGTGGTCGCGGCCGTGGTCGTCGGGGTGCTCTCCGCGGTCGCGCCGGCCGGTGCCCCGGCCCCGAGCGCCCTGCCGACCACCCCGGCCCCCGAGGTCCCCGTGCTGGCCGGGGGCGACGGGCCGTCGGCGCTGCGTGCCGGGCTGGGCCGCTCCGACTACGGACCGCTCGGCGACCCGGGACGACTCGCGGGCTGCCTGGGCGCGCACGGGGTGCCCGCCGGGGCCCGACCGGTCGGCGCACGCCAGGTCGTCGTGGACGGCCGGGCGGGCGTGCTGTTCGTGCTGCCCACCGGGGTGGCCGCCCGGTTCCGGGTGCTCGTCGTGGAGCCGGGGTGCGCGGCCGGGGCACCGCTCACCCTGTCCGACACGCTCGTCGGCCGGTGAGCGGCACCGCACGGGGAATCCTGCGGCGGCCCCGGGCGTTGACGCAGACGTGAGCGACCAGACCATCCACGACGTCATCATCGTGGGCTCGGGACCGGCCGGGTACACCGCCGCGGTGTACTCCTCGCGCGCCCAGCTCGACGTGGTGGTCTTCGAGGGCAGCCAGTTCGGCGGCGCCCTGATGACCACGACGGGAGTCGAGAACTACCCGGGCTTCGCGGACGAGATCCAGGGCCCCGAGCTCATGGACCGCATGCGACGCCAGGCGGAGCGCTTCGGCGCGCAGCTGCGACCGGAGGACGTCGAGTCCCTCGACCTCACCGGCGACATCAAGTCGGTCCGTGTCAACGGCGCCGACCACCGCGCGAAGGCGATCATCCTCGCGATGGGTGCGCAGGCCCGCTACCTGGGCGTTCCCGGCGAGCAGAAGCTGCTGGGGCGCGGTGTCAGCGCCTGTGCGACCTGTGACGGCTTCTTCTTCCGCGACCACGACATCGTCGTGGTCGGCGGCGGCGACTCCGCGATGGAGGAGGCCACCTTCCTCTCCCGGTTCGCCAAGTCGGTCACGATCCTGCACCGGCGCAGCGAGTTCCGGGCCTCCGGGATCATGCTGCAGCGTGCGCGCCAGGACCCGAAGATCACGATCCGGACGGACACGGTGGTCGAGGAGGTCGTCGGCGAGACGACGGTCGAGGGTGTGCGGGTGCGCAACACCGTCACCGGCGAGGAGGAGACGCTGGCCGTGACCGGCTTCTTCGTCGCCGTGGGCCACGACCCGCGCTCCGGGCTCGTCCGCGACGTCGTCGACACCGACGACGAGGGCTACGTCCGCGTGGCGCTGCCCGGCACCGGCACGAACCTCCCCGGCGTCTTCGCCTGCGGGGACCTCGTCGACCACACCTACCGCCAGGCCATCACCGCGGCCGGCAGCGGCTGCCAGGCCTCGCTCGACGCCGAGCGCTGGCTCGCCGAGACCGCCGACGCGACCGTCGACACCGCCCCGCCGCCCACCCCCGGGGTGGACGGTGCGCAGGTCGACGGCCTGGCCTCGATCGGGGCCTCCGACGGCCCGCGCAGCAACGGTGGTTCGGTGGACGAGGGATCTCCCGAGCCCGCCGGCGACGCCGTTCCCGCTCCCTCCTGATCCCGTTCGACCCGCTCCACCGGAAGGAAACCAGCGCATGAGCGCCCCCGTGAACGTCACCGACGCCACCTTTGCCGACCAGGTGCTCGGCAGCGACAAGCCCGTCGTCGTCGACTTCTGGGCCACCTGGTGCGGCCCCTGCAAGATGGTCGCCCCGGTGCTGGAGGAGATCGCCGCGGAGCACGGCGACAAGCTGACGGTGGCCAAGCTCGACATCGACCAGAACCCGGCCACGGCGCGGGACTACCAGGTCATGTCGATCCCGACGCTGCTCGTCTTCCAGGACGGCAAGCCGATCAAGCAGATCGTCGGCGCCAAGCCGAAGTCGGTCCTGCTCGACGACCTCTCCGACGTGCTGGCCTGACGGTCCACGTCGGCCCGATCGCTGCCGCTCGTCGCTCCGGCGCCGGGTGGCCGTCCTCCGCGGCGGCCGCCCGGCGCTTCGGCGTGTCCGCCCGTCGTGGCCCGACCGTGACCCCCCGCGGCGCCCCGCTGCGCGGCGTGACGGCCCGGGCAGGGCACAATGAGGCGCCAGTGAAGTGCGACCACACCTGGCGCCCGGTACCCGGGCGCGACGATCGGGAGCGAACTGCATGCAGCTGCTGAGCCGCGGTGACGCCGGCCCGCCGGTCGCCGAGGTCCGCGCAGCGCTGGAGGCGCTCGGCATCGTGGAGCCCGTGGGCCCCGGCCCGGTGCTGTTCGACGACCAGCTCGAGCACGCCGTCCGCATCTTCCAGCAGCGCCGCGGCCTCATCACCGACGGCATCGTCGGTCCCGCCACGTACCGCGCCCTGCGCGACGCACGCTGGGCCCTGGGCGACCGGATGCTGCTGCTCAACGCCGCGTTCCCCCTCACCGGGGACGATGTCTTCGCCCTCCAGGAGCGTCTCCTGGAGCTCGGCTACGACTCCGGGCGCGCCGACGGCGTGTTCGGTCGGCAGACCGAGCAGGCCCTGCGCGGCTTCCAGCGCGACTACGGCATGAGCCCGGACGGCATGTGCGGCCCGCGCACCCTGCGTCACCTCGGCTACCTCGGCCGCAAGGTCACCGGCGGGCGCCCGGGTCTGCTGCGCGAGCAGGAGCGCCTGCACCGCGCCGGCCCCCGCCTCTCCGGCAAGCGCATCGTCATCGACCCGGGCCACGGCGGCGCCGACCGCGGCGTGTCTGTGGGCAACGGTGCCGAGGCCATCACCGAGGCCGGGCTGGTCGACGACATCGGCCGCCGCCTCGAGGGTCGGATGGCCGCCGCCGGCATGGAGGCGCTGCTCTCGCACGGCCCGCACGACTGCCCGACCGACGCCGAGCGCGCCGGCTTCGCGAACTCCGCGGGTGCCGACGTCGTGCTCTCGCTGCACGTCGACGCCAACGCGAGCCCCGCGGCCAACGGTCTCGCCGCGTTCCACTTCGGCACCGGTACCGGCGCCACCTCCACGGTGGGCGAGGCCCTCGCCGGCTTCATCCACCGCGAGCTGCTCGCCCGCACCCAGATGCTCGACTGCGGCGTCCACCCCCGCCCCTGGGAGCTGCTGCGCCTCACGCGCATGCCGGCCGTACGGGTCGAGATGGGCTACCTGACCAACGCCCGCGACCGGGCCGCCCTGCTCGATCCCGGGTTCCGCGACATCGTCGCCGAGGGGATCCTCGTCGCGGTCAAGCGCCTGTACCTGCTCGGCCAGGACGACAAGCCCACCGGCACCTTCACCTGGGCCGAGGTCCTCCAGCGCGAGAGCAACCGCCCCGCCGGGGTGTGAGGCACCCCCGGCGGGCCGGGAGGTCCGTCAGGACCCCGAGTACACCCGTGCGGGCTGCGGCGAGGCCGCCGGGGCCGTCGAGATCGTCACCGAGCCCAGCAGCTGGGCGATGGCGGCCTCGACGTCCTCCTTCCAGTTGAAGCCGGTCTGCATCTCGTAGCGCAGCCGCGGCCAGCGCGCGTGCGGCGCCACGGTCTTGAACCCCACGTTGCGCAGGAACGCCGCCGGCAGCACGCACGTCGGCGTGCCGCGCTCGGTGCGGCCGTGGGCCTCGGCGCGGGGGCGCTCGGCGTCGTCACCGAACGCCTCGACGGCCTTGACGCCGCGGCGGGTCAGGTCGTGCACCACGTCCTGGACGAGCAGGCGCCCGATGCCCTCACCGGCGAAGTCCGGCATCACGTGCACGCCGCACAGCAGCACCGCGTCCGCGGAGACCGGGGCCGTGGGGAACGCCGCGGCGCGCGGCACCACGTTGGGCGGTGCGAAGAACGCGAAGCCGGCCGGGACGCCGTCGACGTGGGCGATCCGCCCGCAGGAGCCCCACTCGAGCAGGACGCCGGAGACCCAGGCCTCCTTCTCGAGCTCGACCGTGCCGAACTCCTCGGCCTGGTCGCTCAGGTGCGGCGGGATCTCCCAGTACACGCAGCGCCGACACTGCTTGGGCAGCTCCTCGATGTTGTCGAGGGTGACCCCGACGCAGCTCCGCGACACGCGACCCGCCTTCCCCGACAGTCTTCGTCCGAGAGGATACGGTGCCCGGTTCACCGGGTCCCGATCACGGGGTCGCCCGTCCGGGCGACCACCTCTCGCGTCGTGCGATGTCGCGGCCCCGACCAGGCGGCCGATCTCTCCGTCGATCTCAGGGCGCCCTCAGATCGACGGAGAGGGCCTCGGCGACCTTCCCCGGAGTCAGGAGCCCGAGGAGGGGTCTCGACCCATCAGGTGCGCGATGCGCTCCAGATCGTCCACCGAACCGAACTCCACGACGATCCGCCCCTTGCGCTGGCCGAGCTCGACCTTCACGCGGGTGTCGAACGTGTCGGAGAGCCGCTCGGCCAGGTCCTGGAGTCCCGGCGCGTGCATCGGTTTGCGCGCCGGCGCCCGCTTGGCGGCGTTCGGGGTGCCGCCGCGCGCGAGCGTGACGGCCTCCTCGGCCGCGCGCACCGAGAGCCCCTCGGCGACGATGCGGGCCGCCAGCTCCTCCTGCGCGCCCGGGTCGTCGAGGCCGAGCAGCGCCCGCGCGTGGCCCGCGGAGAGCACGCCCGCCGCGACCCGCCGCTGCACCGCCACGGGCAGCCGCAGCAGGCGGATGGTGTTGGTGATGGCCGGGCGGCTGCGCCCGATGCGCTCGGCGAGCTGCTCGTGCGTGACGTCGAACTCGGTGAGCAGCTGCTGGTAGGCCGCCGCCTCCTCCAGCGGGTTGAGCTGGGCCCGGTGGATGTTCTCGAGCAGCGCGTCCCGCAGGAGCGTGTCGTCCGGCGTGTGCCGCACGATCGCGGGGATGAGCTCCAGGCCCACCCGCTGCGCCGCGCGCCAGCGGCGCTCGCCCATGACGAGCTCGTGGGTCAGGACCGGGCCGCCGTCCGCACCCGCCTCGGGCACGGCGAGCTCGCGGACCACGATCGGCTGCAGGAGTCCGAACTCGCGGATCGAGTGCTCGAGCTCGGCGAGGGCCTCCTCGTCGAAGACCTGGCGCGGCTGCCGGGAGTTGGGGCGGATCCCGTCGATGCGCACCTCGCGGTAGACCGCGCCGGCCACCTCGCCCGAGACGTCGCCCGGGACCGTGCCGGCGACGTCCGCCGTGTTTCCCGTGGAACCGTCGCCGGTCGTCGCGACGTCGCCGGGCTCCTCGCCGGGGCGCCGGGCGCCGAAGACGACGTCCGCCGCGCGGTTGCCGAGCCCGTGCCGCGAGGGGGCGGGGGCGTCGGTCTCCGGCGGGCCGGTCGGGATGAGCGCGGCGAGACCGCGTCCCAGCCCGCCACGCCGCTCGGTGCGCGCCGGGCCGTTCATCGTCGACGGCCCCCCTCCATGGCGCTCCGCATCCTGTCGCTCGCTCATCGCGCCCCCTCCGCACGCTCGGTCTGGCGACGCACACCGCTGCGCGCGGCGACCTCACGGGCCGCGTCGAGATAGCTCATGGCCCCGCGCGAGCCCGGGTCGTAGGTCAGGACGGTCTGGCCGAAGCCCGGCGCCTCGGACACCTTGACGCTGCGGGGGATGACCGTACGGAGCACGACCTCGCCGAAGTGGGTGCGCACCTCGGAGGTCACCTGATCGGCGAGCTTGGTGCGGCCGTCGTACATCGTCAGCAGGATCGTCGAGACGTGCAGCCGCGGGTTGAGGTGCGACTGCACGAGAGCGATGTTGTTGAGGAGCTGGCTCAGACCCTCGAGCGCGTAGTACTCGCACTGGATCGGGATCAGGATCTCGGGCGCGGCGACCATCGCGTTCAGCGTGAGCAGCCCGAGCGACGGCGGGCAGTCGATGAGCACGTAGTCGACGTCGAGCCGGTCCAGCGCCTCGGTGGTCAGCGCGTTCTTCAGCCGCGACTCGCGGTTCATCATCGAGACGAGCTCGATCTCCGAGCCGGCGAGGTCGATCGTGGCGGGGACGCACAGCAGGTCCGAGGAGCGGTCGCAGACCGCGGCGGCCTCGTCGATCGTCATCTCGCCCAGGAGCACCTCGTAGACCGAGGGCGTCCCGCTGCGGTGGTCGACGCCCAGCGCCGTGCTCGCGTTGCCCTGGGGGTCGAGATCGATCAGGAGCACCCGGGCGCCGTGCAGCGCGAGGGCCGCCGCGAGGTTGACGGCGCTCGTGGTCTTGCCGACGCCGCCCTTCTGGTTGGCCACCGTGATGATCCGGCGCTCGTTGGGGCGGGGGAGACGGTGGTCCTCGGGGTGCAGGACGCGCGCCGCACGGGCGGCCTCCTCCGCGATCGGCGTCAGCCCCTCGTCGCCGGCCGGGTAGAGCACCTCGCCCGCGCCGAGCACTCCGGCGCCGGCGCTGGCGGCGGCATCGCTGACCGCCTCGCGGACCTTCTCCGCGGACGGGCGCTCGCCGGGGCGAGCAGTTTCACGTGGAACGGTGCGGCCGGACGTCGGTCGATCGGTCACGGGCTCGATCCTTCCTGCCGCGTGCGCGGCGTCCGGCACCGGGGGACGGGCCGCGTCGCTCGCTCCGGCTTACCAGCACGACGGTGGTGGCAGCGTCTCCCACGCCGCACCGCACCACCCGGGGGTCCTCCCCGCCCGCCGCGCGAATCTCCTTCAGGTCGCGCTCCACCTCACCGGCGGCGCTCGCGCCCTTCATCGCCGCCAGGGTCCCACCCGGCCTCACCAGAGGGAGCGTCCAGGTGGTCAGTCGTCCCATCGGGGCCACGGCGCGTGCCGTCACGACGTCGCTCTCCCCGCACTGGCGGCGGGCCTCCCGCTCCTCGGCCCGGCCCCGGACGACGGTGACCGCGAGCCCGAGCTCGGCGACCACCTGCTCGAGCCACGCGACCCGGCGGGCCATCGGCTCGAGGAGCGTGATGTGGAGGTCCGGACGCGCGAGCGCCAGCGGGATGCCGGGGAGCCCGGCGCCGGAGCCGACGTCGACCACGGTGGCGTCGAGGGGGAGCACCTCGCCGACCGCGGCGCTGTTGAGCACGTGCCGGTCCCAGAGGCGGGGGAGCTCGCGTGGACCGATGACGCCCTGCTCCTGGCCGGGGCCGGCGAGCAGCGCGACGTAGCGTTCCGCGGCCGCCAGGCGGTCACCGAACACCGTCGCCGCAGTCGCGGGCGGGTCGGGCACCTCCCCGGCGCCCGGGGCCGGCCCGCCCCGTCCGACCCCGTCCGCGGAGTCCCCGCGGGTGGTGCTCATCCGCGTGTTCCACGTGGAACGTGCGGTGCCGGGCCCCTGGTCCGCGCCACGGCGTGCTCAGCCCTCCGTCGGGTGGACCACGACGCGACGGCGGGGCTCCTCGCCCTCGCTCTCGCTGCGCACCCCGCTGATCCCGGCCACCGCGTCGTGCACGATCTTGCGCTCGAACGGCGTCATGGGCCGCAGGCGCTGGAGGTGCCCGGTGTCCTTCGCCTCGGAGGCGGCGGTGCGTCCGAGGTCGGTGAGCTCCGACCGGCGCTGCGAGCGCCAGCCGGCGACGTCCAGCATGAGGCGGTTGCGGGTGCCCGTCGACTGCTGCACCGCGAGGCGCGTGAGCTCCTGCAGCGCCTCGAGGACGTCCCCGCGGGCGCCGACGAGCTTCTCGAGGTCCTTGCCGCCGTCCACGCTGACCACCGCGCGCCCGGCCTCGACGTCGAGATCGATGTCCCCGTCGAAGTCGAGGATGTCGAGCAGCCGCTCGAGGTAGTCACCCGCGATGTCGCCCTCGCGGACCAGCTGGTCCTCCGAGCTGCGCTCCGCGCGCGTCGCGTCCTCCGGGGGCCTCCCGGTCTCCGCGCCGACCTCCGCCCCGGTCTGGTCCTCCGCCTGGTCCTGCGACGTCACCGTCTCCGACACGCCGTCTCCTTCCGCCGGGCCCCGCGGGGCCTCTCCTGGCACGCGTCGCGCCGACCGTCGCGCGCGTGCGGGTTCGTGGTCCGGTCCGCGCTGCGGGTGACGCGCGTCGGGCCGGGGGTCGCGACGGCCCGGAGGCCGTCCGCGTGGCTCTACTTCTTCTTCTTGTTGTTCGGGCGCTTGCCCTGGCCCGACGACGTGAGCTGTCCGTTCTTGCCGCCGGCGCCGTTGCCGCCGCCCTTGCCGCCGTTCTTCGCGGAGCCGTTGGGGGAGCCGTTCGCGGAGCCGTTGCCGGACCCGTTCGTCGAGCCGTTCGCACCGACCTTGCCGGGGGCGGCGTTGCCGGAGGTCTGGCGACCACCCGAGCGGGCGGGTCCGACCTTCCCGGGGGCACGCCGACCCGAGCCGCCGCCGCCCTTCTTGCCGCCGGGCTTCGCGCCGGGCTTCGGCGCGGTGGCCGTGTGCGCGGGGCCCTCGGCCACGTCGTCGTCGGCCACGAGGTCGTCGCTCGCGTCGAGGTCGGCATCCGTCGCGCGCTGGCGCTGCGGTTTCTGACCGGGCCGCGGGGCGAGCGCGTCACGCTGCTCGCGCGCCTGCTCGCGCTTCTCCTCCTCCTCGCGGGCGATCTTGCGGTAGATGAGGAACTGCTGGGTGAGGGTCCAGGTGTTCTGGCTCAGGAAGTAGATGAGGATCGCGATCGGGAAGAAGACACCGAAGACCAGCAGACCGGCGGGGAACAGCCACATCGTGATCTTGCCCATGATCGCCGCCTGCGGGTTCGCCGCGGCCGCCGGGCTCTGGTGCTGCTGCGAGACGCGCGCGGTGAAGTGGGTGGCGACCGCCGCGAGGATCATCAGCGGGAGGGCCACCGGCAGGACGTGGGCCTGGAAGTCACCGAAGTTGAAGCTGAAGGTGCCCAGCGACTGCATCCCGCCGGCGACCGCCTCGTTCAGCCTCACACCGAAGATGTCGGCGTTGGTGAACGACTCGATGTCGGCGCGGTCGAAGACGTAGTTGTACGGGTAGTTCGGCTGGAACCCGCGGAGCACGTGGAACAGGCCGATGAAGACCGGCAGCTGCACCAGGAGGGGGAGACAGCCGCCGAGGGGGTTGACCCCGTGCTCCTTCTGGAGCTTCTGCATCTCCTCGGCGAGCTTGGTCTTGTCGTTCTTGTACTTCTCCTGCAGCTTCTTGATCTGCGGCTGGAACTCCTGCATCTTGCGCATCGAGCGCACCTGGCTGATGAAGGGCTTGATCAGCAGGGCCCGGAGCGTGAAGACGAGGAAGATCACCGACAGCGCCCAGCCGAGGCCGCTGGCGGGCCCGAGGAGGAAGCCGAACACCTCGTGCCAGAACCACATGATGGCCGACACCGGGTAGTAGATGAAGTTCAGCACGACTCTCGCTCCTCGGTGTGGGGGTCAGCCCCCGTGTCAGCGGCGCGGCGGGGCCACCCGCACCACGTCCGGTGCCCGCGGGGTGGCACCGGGTCCAGGCCTCCAGGGTGCCAGGGTGCGCACTTGGCCACCCTGACCAGGGTCAACCCCGTGCCGATCACGACCCCGTGGGTGCGCAGCGCATCGATCCCGTAGGCGCTGCAGGTGGGGTGGAAACGGCACGAGGGCGGGAACATCGGCGAGATCCAGCGCCGGTAGAAGCCGAGCACGGCGACGAGCACCCGGACAGCGATCGACGGCCCGGCCGCAGGCGCGTCAGCGGGGCCGTCCACGGGGCCGTCGGGGGCGTCAGCGGGCACCGGGGATCCCGCCGATGCGGCGCGCACCGGTGCTCGGTCCTCCACCGATGCCGTCCTCCTCGTCTCCGACCCGGCCGTCCGCCGGGCGGACGACGGTCGTCGCCTCCATGGTGCCTGTCCACGGGCCGGGAAGCGACCGCCGCCCGAACGTGTCCGGAGCACCGTGGGAGCATCCGCGCCGTGTCGATCGCCGGAGGCCCTCCCACCGAACGGACCGCCCGCGGCTCCCGCCGTTCGCGCGTCGTCCGCACCGCCCTCTCGGCCGCCGCCCGCCGGGGCTCGGTCGTCGAGAAGGAGATCCTCGGCCTGGCCGACGTCGTCGGGCCGGGCGACGTCTGCCTCGACGTCGGCGCCGAGTTCGGGCTCTACACCCACGTGCTCGCCGACCTCGTCGGACCCGACGGCGCCGTGCACGCGTTCGAGCCCCAGCACGGGGCGCACCGGGCGCTCGAGCTCGGGGTGCGCGCCGCCGGGCTGTCCTGGGTGTCGCTGCACCGCATCGCCCTCGGCGCGACGCCCGGGACCGCGCACCTCTCGGTGCCCCGGCGACGCGGTCTGCCCGTGCACGGCCGCGCCTACCTCACCGCGGGCGCGCAGGACGCCGGCCCGAACCGCGAGTTCGCCGGGCACCGCCTGGAGTCCGTGGCCGTCGAGACCCTCGACTCGATCGTCGCCGACCTCGGCATCGAGCGCGTGACCCTGGTCAAGGCCGATGTCGAAGGTGCTGAGGGGGCGCTGCTGGACGGCGCCGCCGGCCTGCTCGCCACTCATCGCCCGCACCTGCTGCTCGAGATCGAGGACCGCCACACCCGCAAGTACGGCGTGGGCGCCGACGAGCTCTTCGCCCGTCTCACGGGCGCGCTCGGGTACCGGGCGCACACATGGTCCGCGGGCTGGCGGCCCGTCGCGGGGATCGTCGACACCGAGCGCAACTACCTCTTCAGTCCGTGAGCCGCAGCCCGGTGAGCCCCAGCCGTGTGAGGGCGGCGTCGAGGTCGTCACCGAGCTCGGAGGAGGTCGCGCCCGCCGCGGCGGGCTGAGCGCGGATCACCAGGTCGGTACCGGGCGGCAGGCCCTCGAGGCGCGGGCGCAGCAGGTGGCGCAGCTGCCGGCTCACCCGGTGGCGCGTGACGGACGGGCCGACGCCCCGTCCCACGACGAGGCCGGCCCGGGCGGGGTGCTCCGCGGTGGAGGCCGTCGGGGCCTCGAGCGCGTGCACCACGAGGCGGCGACGCCCGGCCCGACGGCCCCGGCGCAGCACGAGGCGGAAGTCCTGGGGCCGCGTGATGCGGCGGGGGCGGGGGAGCACGATGGCGCGGGGGGCGCAGACACGGCACCGACGCGGCAGCACCGGGCGACGCGGGGCCCGACACACGACGACGGGACCGCGTCCGGAGGGAGCGGTCCCGTCGAGGAGATCGTGCCGGCCGGTCGGGCCGGGGGCGCCGATCAGGCGCTGAGCTGGTCGCGGCCCTTGCGGCGACGGGCGGCGAGGACCGCACGGCCGGCGCGCGTGCGCATGCGCAGCCGGAAGCCGTGCGTCTTGGAACGCCGACGGTTGTTCGGCTGGAACGTGCGCTTGCCCTTGGCCACTTTCGGGTTCTCCTGCTCCAACGCGCCACGTGATCGCGGCGCCACGGTCAGTGCCGACCACCCCATCGGGAGCCGACTCCGGTCGCGACCAGGGTAGCCGGTGCCGCGCCGAGGACGCGCACCCCGGTCGCCGCACGGCCCACACCGCCGTCCGGGGGGAGGTTGTGGCCCCGCCCGGCGGCTTGTTAGCGTCCTTCACCCGTCGAGGACGCGGCCTTCGCCCCGCGCTCACCGTGCCGTCGACCGGAACCGAGCCCGGGCGCCGGGGGGCCGCCCCGCACCCGCGCGTCACCGTCCGTACGACGTCGTGCACAGTTGTGGACAGAACTGTGGATGCGCGCGCCTTCGGACGGTCGGGCGAGCGCACACCGCGGGCAGGGGACGGAGGGGGTGCCCGGTGTCGGACCAGCTCTTCGACCTCGACGAGACCTGGGGCCAGGTCGTCGCCGAACTCACCGCGGGCTCCGTCGAGGGTGCCGCGCTCTCCCCGCAACAGCGTGCGTGGGTGCGGGTGACGCGCCCCCTCGGGCTCCTCGACGACACCGCCCTGCTGGCCGCCCCGAGCGAGTTCGCCAAGGAGGCCATCGAGCGCGCGCTGCGCGACCCGATCGTCGCCGCGCTCTCCCGCCACATCGGCCGGCCGGTCTCGCTGGCCGTGCGGGTGGACCACAGCGCCCGTCCCACCCCCGAGGTCGGGCCGAGCACGTCACCGCTGCCGCGGCTCTCGATGCCGTCGTCCGACGGCGACCACGCCGGCAACGGCCACCACGGCCCCGACACCGGGTACCTGTCGGCCACCACCTCGTCCCACCGCGCCGAGGCGATCGCCGCGGCCGCCGGGGTCGGGCGCGTGACGCACAACCCGGACCGGTCGCACCCCGAGGAAGAGGTCGACGAGGTCCGCGACGGGCTCGCGGCGGTGCAGGAGATTCTGGCCTCCGCGGGGGCCCGGCGAGCCGATGGGCGGGATGCGCGACACCGGCCCGGACCCGGTCCGCGGCGCGCCGCGCTCCCAGACGCGGCTCAACGAGAAGTACACGTTCGACACGTTCGTCATCGGCGCCTCGAACCGCTTCGCGCACGCCGCCGCCGTCGCGGTGTCCGAGGCCCCGGCGCGCGCCTACAACCCGCTGTTCGTCTGGGGCGACTCCGGACTCGGCAAGACGCACCTGCTGCATGCCGTCGGGCACTACGCCCAGCGCCTGTTCGCCGGCATGCGCGTGCGCTACGTGTCCACCGAGGAGTTCACGAACGACTTCATCAACTCGCTGCGCGACGACCGCAAGGTGGCGTTCCAGCGCCGCTACCGCGACGTCGACGTGCTGCTGGTGGACGACATCCAGTTCCTGGAAGGCAAGGAAGGCACCCAGGAGGAGTTCTTCCACACCTTCAACACCCTGCACAACGCGAACAAGCAGATCGTCGTGTCCTCCGACCGGCCGCCCAAGCGGCTGGAGACGCTGGAGGACCGCCTGCGCACCCGCTTCGAGTGGGGCCTGATCACCGACATCCAGCCGCCCGAGCTCGAGACGCGCATCGCGATCCTGCGCAAGAAGGCCGCCGGCGAGCGGATGGCCGCGCCGCCCGAGGTGCTCGAGTTCATCGCCGACCGCATCGAGCGCAACATCCGCGAGCTCGAGGGCGCCCTGATCCGCGTGACGGCGTTCGCGTCGCTCAACCGGCAGCCGATCGACCTCCAGCTCGCCGAGATCGTCCTGCGCGACCTCATCCCGGACTCCCGCCAGTCGGAGATCACCGCGCCGACGATCATGGCCGTGACCGCCGAGTTCTACTCGGTGTCCATCGACGACCTCTGCGGGCCGGGCAAGACCAAGGCCCTCGCGCTGAGCCGGCAGATCGCGATGTACCTCTGCCGCGAGCTCACCGACCTCTCCCTGCCCCGCATCGGCCAGATGTTCGGCAACCGCGACCACACCACGGTCATGCACGCGGACAAGAAGATCCGCAAGGAGATGGCCGAGCGGCGCCGGACCTACGAGCAGGTCCAGGAGCTCACCGCGCGCATCAAGCAGCGCGCCCGCGGCTGAGGCCGCGTCCGCCCGGCCCACGGCCCCTCTCCGCCCCTCCAAGCGCCTCCTGGCGACACCGAACGCTCTGCCCGCCTCCTAGGAAGCAGCGAACGCGCCGTTCGCTGCTTCTATGCGCGCGAAGTCCCCGCTCGCTCCTGAGTCGGGGCGCCCGCACGGGGCCTGTTCGTCACGCTGCGTCGAGGTCTGCCGCCCGTCGAGCGACGCTGTGTGACCACAGGAAGCACCGGTCCCGCGCCGAGTCGTCGCCGATCATCGACGATCACCGAGGTCGGTAGCACATTGCGATCGTTCGACTCCCGATCGACCCACAGCTGGGGACAAGTCTGTGGACATCTCTCCGGAGGCGGTGGAGGGAGACGAGAAAGCAGGGCGCCGCCGGGCTCTGTCCACCGGACACGCCGATCCGTCCCCGGATCCGGTCATCCGCCGCGCCGAGTGATCCCCACGCCGCCGCGCCGCCCCACCTGCGGCGACGTCCGTCGTCCACACCGTGCACAGGACCTAGTACTTCTACTGTTCTTCCCTTTTAGGAGAACTACTCAAGAACAGGTGGTGTGGACGGGTCGGTCGGCTCGCCGAACGATCGGGGTCGGAGTACCCGATCGGCTCGGATCGGGATCGGGCCCGGAGTGTCGGACCCCTCCTGCAGGCTCTACCGTGATGCACCCGCGCCGGGGTGCGTCCCAGCCGGCAGTCCAGGACGCCAGCACCACCTGGCGCAGACCGGCCCACAGGGGGAGGACCCGCGATGAAGTTCCGCGTCGAACGAGACGCCCTCGCCGACGCCGTGGCCTTCGTCGCCCGCAGCCTCCCGAGCCGCGCGCCGGTCCCGGTGCTCGGCGGCGTCCTGCTCGACACCGACGGCGACGGCACGCTGACCGTCTCCGGCTTCGACTACGAGGTCTCCGCGCGGGTCGAGGTGCCGGCGATGATCGGCGACGGCGGTCGCGCGCTGGTCTCGGGCCGCCTGCTCGCCGACATCACGCGGGCCCTGCCGCCGCACCCGGTCGACGTCACCGTCGACGGGCCGCGCGCCACCATCGCCTGCGGCAACGCCCGGTTCAGCCTCCCGACGATGTCGGCCGAGGACTACCCGCAGCTGCCGGACATGCCGCCGGTCGCCGGGGCCCTCGCGCCCGAGGTGTTCGCCCAGGCCGTCTCGCAGGTGGCCGTGGCCGCGGGCCGGGACGACACGCTGCCGATGCTCACCGGCATCCGCATCGAGATCGACGGCTCGACGCTCACGCTCGCGGCCACCGACCGCTTCCGCCTCGCCGTCCGGGAGTTCACCTGGGAGCCGGGCGAGAGCGCGGGCGGCGGCGAGTCCGGCGAGGTCGCGCTGCTCGCCCCGGCCAAGACCCTCGCGGAGGCGGCCAAGACGCTCACGTCGTCGGGCTCGCGCATCGAGCTGGCGCTGGCGCGCGGCGACGGGCTGCTCGGTCTCGCCGGCGGCGGGCGCCGGTCGACGACGCGTCTGCTCGACGCCGAGTTCCCGCGCTACCGGCAGCTGCTGCCCAAGGAGCACACGTCCGCGGCGGTGCTCGAGATCGCCCCGCTCGTCGAGGCCATCAAGCGCGTCTCGCTGGTGGCCGAGCGCGGCACCCAGGTGCGCCTGGAGTTCGCCGACGACACCCTGCGGCTCACGGCAGGCGGCGACGACGAGGGCAGCGCGGAGGAGGAGATCTCCTGCCGCTTCGTCGGCGAGCCGCTCACGATCGCGTTCAACCCCGGCTACCTGCTCGACGGGCTCTCCGCGCTCGGGGCCGAGCACGCCCACCTCTCGTTCACCACGCCCAGCCGCCCGGCCCTGCTGCGCCCGGCGATGCCGCCCGGCGAGGACGCCGCGGCCGCCTCCGGCGACGGTGCCGAGCCCGCGGGCGGCGGCGCCACCGCGGTCGAGCCCGGACCGGGTGACGCCGTGGACGATCTCCCCGAGCCCCGTCCCGGGTACCTCTACCTCCTGATGCCGGTGCGGCTGCCGGGCTGAGCCCGAGCCGCCCGGACGCAACCCACCCGAGCGCAGGAGCCGTCCCCACCGGGCGGTCGACCGAGAGGAACGCGACGTGCAGCTGGGGATGGTCGGGCTCGGACGCATGGGCGGCAACATGGCCGAACGGCTCCGGGCTTCCGGCCACGAGGTCGTCGGGTACGCCAACGACGGATCCGGCGACGTGCAGTCGCTCGACGAGCTGGTCAAGGCGCTCTCCGCGCCCCGCACGGTGTGGCTGATGGTCCCGGCGGGCTCCGCCACCCACTCGACGGTGCGGAGCCTCGCGGAGCTGCTCGAGGCCGGCGACCTGGTGATCGACGGCGGCAACAGCAAGTTCACCGACGACACCGTCCACGCCGAGCTGCTCGACGGCCACGGCATCCGCTACGTCGACTGCGGCGTCTCGGGCGGGGTCTGGGGCCGCACCGAGGGCTACGGGCTGATGGCCGGGGGCGACGCCGCCGACATCGAGCGGCTGCTGCCGGTGTTCGACGCCCTGCGCCCGGAGGGTCCGCGCGAGGAGGGCTTCGTCCACGCCGGCCCGGTCGGGGCGGGCCACTACGCGAAGATGGTCCACAACGGCGTGGAGTACGGCCTCATGCAGGCCTACGCCGAGGGCTACGAGCTGCTCAGCGCCGGCGGCCCCGTGGACAACGTCGGCGCGGTGATGAAGGCGTGGAGCCGCGGCACCGTCGTGCGCAGCTGGCTGCTCGACCTCATGGTCCTGGCGCTCGAGGCCGACCCGCACCTCGACCAGATCACCGGCTATGCCGAGGACTCCGGCGAGGGCCGCTGGACGGTCGACGAGGCGATCGTGCACGCCGTGCCCGCGCCCGTGATCTCGGCGGCGCTGTTCGCGCGCTTCGCCTCCCGCCAGGTCGACTCGCCGGCCATGAAGGCGGTCGCGGCCCTGCGCGCCCAGTTCGGCGGCCACGCCACCCACAAGGCGGGCGACGCCGCCAACGAGCCGCCGACGGGCGGCTGACCGGCGGCCGGAAGGCCAGGGCGAGCGGCAGTGATGGGAGGGGTGGATGTACGTCAGACACCTCTCGGTCACCGATTTCCGCTCCTGGGAGCAGGCCGACCTGGACTTCGCGCCGGGGGTCTCGGTGCTGGTCGGCGCCAACGGTCAGGGCAAGACGAACCTCGTGGAGGCGGTGGGCTACCTCGCCACCCTCGCGTCGCACCGGGTGGCCGGTGACGCCCCGCTGATCCGGCGGGACGCGAGCTCGGCGAGCATCCGCGCGGTGGCCGTCAACGAGGGCCGCGAGCTCACCGTGCAGGTCGAGATCGCGAGCGGGAAGGCCAACCGCGCCCGCGTCAACCGCTCGCCGGTGCGCAGCCCCCGCGAGGTGCTCGGCATCGTGCGCACGGTCGTGTTCGCCCCGGAGGACCTCGCGCTGGTCCGCGGGGACCCCGGCGAGCGACGCCGTTTCCTCGACGACCTGCTCGTCGCCCGCGCGCCGCGGTGGGCGGGGGTGCGGGCCGACTACGACAAGGTCCTGCGCCAGCGCTCGGCCCTGCTCAAGACCGCCCGCCACGCCCGCGGCGACACGAGCACCCTGGACGTGTGGGACGCCCACCTCGCCCATGCCGGGGCGGTGCTGGTCGCCGGGCGCCTGGAGCTCACCGCCGCGCTGGCCCCGCACGTTCGGGACGCCTACGCCGCGGTGGCGCCGGAGTCCGAGCCCGTGGGAGCGCGCTACCGCTCGCGCGCCGAGACGGTGGACGCCCTGGGGGGTGACGCGGCGCCGGCCACGCCCGAGGAGATCGAGGCGCTGCTGCTCGACGAGATGCGCCGCCGCCGCAACCAGGAGATCGAGCGCGGGGTGTGCCTCGTCGGCCCGCACCGCGACGACCTCGAGCTCTCGCTCGGCACGGGCCCGGCGAAGGGGTACGCCAGCCACGGGGAGTCGTGGTCGCTGGCGCTCGCGCTGCGCCTGGGGGCGTTCGAGCTGCTCCGGGGCGAGGGCTCCGAACCCGTCCTGATCCTCGACGACGTCTTCGCCGAGCTGGACGCCCGGCGGCGCCGGGCGCTGGCGCGGACCGCGCTGAACGCGGAGCAGGTGCTCGTCACCGCCGCGGTGGACGACGATGTGCCGGAAGACCTGCAGGGGGCACGCTTCGTGGTCGAATCGGGCACGGTGCGTGAGATGAGTGCGGCGGCACGGACGACAGGGGGTGCTCCTGGTGGGCCGGACGCGTGAAAACGGTGGAGGTCCTGGGGACAGACCTGTGGATGCTGTGGACAACTCCCCGAACAGATCCTCGGGAGCCCCCCGCACCGGCCCGGATCCGGGGCGGGAGCAGGGACAGCGCTCCGGTGACGCTGTCCACACACCCGAACGGCTGTCCGACGGGGGCACTCCGGACGACCAGAGCACCCCCGCGACCGGCGGGACGGGCGGGGAGAAGCGGGGCGCGGACCTCGCCCGGGACGCACTCGCCGCCGCCCGCGCCGCGAGCGCCGAGCGGCGGGCCGCCGGCGGTGCGGCGGGGATCCGCAAGCCGGTGCGTCGCACCGGGACGGGCATGGGTCGCCCGCGCCGTCGTGGCTGGTCGGGCTCGGGTGCCGACGAGCGCGACCCGCAGAGGCTCGGGCGGTTGACGTCCCGGCTGTCGGGCGACCGCGGGTGGGCGCCGCGCCTCGCCAACGGGTCGGTCTTCGGGCGCTGGGCCGAGCTGGTGGGCGAGGAGGTCGCCGAGCACGCCACTCCCGTCTCCCTGCGCGACGGCGTCCTCACCGTCGCGGCCGACTCGACGGCCTGGGCCACCCAACTGCGCCTGCTGCAGCGCCAGCTGATCGGGAAGCTGGCGGCCGGGCTCGGCGACGGGGTCGTGAAGACGATGCGCATCCACGGCCCGACCGCGCCGAGCTGGCGTCGCGGGCCCCGCCACGTCTCGGGCCGCGGACCGCGCGACACGTACGGCTGACGGTCCGCGCAGGCGGTCCGACGACGGGCCGTCAGAGGCGCGCGGGACGCCTCCCGGCCGGTCGCACCCTCCCGATGTCGATTCGTGCGCCGTGTGACGCGCTGAGCCGCGTGCCCGGCCCGTTCTGGGATGGGTGACCCGGTAGACTGGAGACAGATGTTCCGCCCGCGCGATGCGCACGGGCCGTGTCCACGCGAGGGAGACACCAGAGCCCGTGGCAGCCGCACCGAACTCGGCCCAGAAGAAGAACAACGGGGACTACAGCGCCTCGTCCATCACCGTCCTCGAGGGCCTCGAGGCAGTCCGCAAGCGGCCCGGCATGTACATCGGCTCCACGGGTGAGCGCGGGCTGCACCACCTCATCTGGGAGGCCGTCGACAACTCCGTCGACGAGGCGATGGCCGGCTACGCCAGCAGCGTGTCGGTGACGCTGCAGGCGGACGGCGGGATCGCCGTCGTCGACGACGGCCGCGGCATCCCGGTCGACGAGCACCCGGTGGAGAAGAAGCCCGCCGTCGAGATGGTCATGACCATGCTCCACGCCGGCGGCAAGTTCGACGACAAGTCGTACGCGGTCTCCGGCGGTCTGCACGGCGTCGGCATCAGCGTCGTGAACGCGCTGTCCACCGCGCTCGACGTCGAGATCCACCGCGACGGCCAGATCTGGACCCAGCGCTACGACCACTCGGTGCCCGGCACGCTCAACCAGGTCGGCAAGACCAAGAAGACCGGTACGTCGATCACCTTCTGGGCCGACCCGACGATCTTCGAGTCGACGGCCTACAACTTCGAGACGATCTCGCGCCGCCTGCAGGAGATGGCCTTCCTCAACAAGGGCCTGACCATCCACCTGCGCGACGAGCGCAAGCCCGAGGGCGCCGACGCCGACGGCACGGGCCTCGACGAGGCCCCGGACGCCGAGGGCTACGTCTCGAAGATCACGGAGCGCACGTTCCACTACCCGGGCGGTCTCGAGGACTTCGTCGCCCACATCAACCACGCCAAGGACCCGATCCACCGCAAGCCGGTGGGGTTCCAGGCGGAGGGCACCGGCCACCAGGTCGAGGTCGCGATGCAGTGGAACTCGGGCTACTCCGAGTCCGTCTACACGTTCTGCAACACGATCAACACCACCGAGGGCGGCACCCACGAGGAGGGCTTCCGCTCCGCGCTCACCGCGACGGTCAACCGCTACGCGCGGGACAAGAAGCTCATCAAGGACAAGGACCCGGCGCTCACCGGCGACGACATCCGCGAGGGCCTCGCCGCGATCGTGTCGGTGAAGGTCGCCGAGCCGCAGTTCGAGGGCCAGACGAAGACCAAGCTCGGCAACACCGAGGTGCGCTCGTTCGTCCAGAAGGTCTGCAACGAGCACCTCGGCGACTGGTTCGAGTCCAACCCGGCCGAGGCCAAGACCATCATCAACAAGGCGGTCGGCTCGGCGCAGGCCCGGCTCGCGGCCCGCAAGGCCCGCGAGCTCGTGCGGCGCAAGACGGCCGGCGACCTCGGCGGCCTGCCCGGCAAGCTCGCCGACTGCCGCAGCAACGACCCCGAGCGCAGCGAGGTCTACATCGTCGAGGGCGACTCGGCGGGCGGCTCGGCCAAGTCCGGGCGCGACTCGATGTTCCAGGCGATCCTCCCGATCCGAGGGAAGATCATCAACGTCGAGAAGGCCCGGATCGACCGCGTCCTCAAGAACAACGAGGTCCAGTCGATCATCACGGCGCTCGGCGCGGGCATCCACGACGAGTTCGACCTCACCAAGCTGCGCTATCACAAGATCGTGCTGATGGCCGACGCCGACGTGGACGGCCAGCACATCCGCACCCTGCTGCTGACGCTGCTGTTCCGGTTCATGCGCCCGCTCGTCGAGAACGGGCACGTGTTCCTGGCGATGCCCCCGCTGTACAAGATCAAGTGGGGCGGCCGGAACGCCGAGCCGGAGTTCGCCTACAGCGACCGCGAGCGCGACAGCCTGATCGCGACCGGGCGCGCTGCCGGCAAGAAGATCAACAAGGATGACGGCGTCCAGCGCTACAAGGGCCTCGGCGAGATGAACGCCAAGGAGCTGTGGGAGACCACGATGGACCCCGCGACACGGCTGATGCAGCGGGTCACGCTGGACGACGCCGCCACGGCGGACGAGCTCTTCAGTGTGCTCATGGGCGAGGACGTCGAGTCCCGGCGCTCGTTCATCACCCGCAACGCGAAGGACGTGCGCTTCCTCGACGTGTAGTCGAGGTCGAGGCTCGAGGGCCCGGGCGCCGCGGGATGTTTCCCGTGGAACCCGGGCTCTCGTCGTGTGTTGGGGTGTGCGGGCGGCATCGTTCCGGACGCCCGTCGTCGTGCACACGGCCCAGTTCTGGGACGGGTTCTTTGCCGGTCCTTGACCTTGTCGTGGGCTGGTCGTTCGATGACCGGGCACCCCGACGACGAGGAGCACGCCATGGTCACCGACGCCTCCGGGCCCGACACCGTCGGCGGCGACCGCCCCGGCCCCTCGCTGCGCGTACCCCGCAAGGTCGCCCTGGCCAGCCTGGTCGGCACGACGATCGAGTGGTTCGACTTCTTCATCTACGGCACCGCGGCCGCGCTGGTGTTCGGGAAGCTGTTCTTCCCGTCCGCCTCGCCCACTACCGGCACCATCGCCGCGTTCGGCACGTTCGCCGCCGGCTTCCTCGCCCGTCCCGTCGGTGGCGCGGTGTTCGCGCACTTCGGCGACCGTGTGGGCCGCAAGCCCATGCTCGTGTGGTCGCTGCTGCTCATGGGCGCCTGCACGGTCGCGATCGGGCTGCTGCCCAGCTACGGCGCCATCGGCGTCGCGGCCCCGATCCTGCTCGTGGTGCTGCGCCTCGGGCAGGGCTTCGGCGTCGGCGGGGAGTGGGGCGGCGCCGCGCTCATGGCCGTCGAGAACGCGCCCCCGCACCGTCGCGGCTTCTACGGGAGCTGGCCGCAGGTCGGCGTGCCGCTCGGCCTCGTGTGCGGCACGGGGGCGTTCCTCATCCTCGACCTCACGTTGACCGAGGAGCAGTTCCTGTCGTGGGGCTGGCGCGTCCCGTTCCTGGCCAGCGCCGCGCTCATCGCCGTCGGGATGTGGATCCGCCTGACCGTGGCCGAGAGCCCGGTCTTCCGCGAGTCCATGGAGACGAAGTCCGCGGCGCGGATGCCGGTGGTCGAGGCGTTCCGCGCCTACCCGAAGGAGATCCTGCTCGCCGCCGGGTCGTTCCTCGCCACCAACGCGACCTTCTATGTCGGCTCGGTCTGGCTGGTCTCCTACGCCACGACGACCCTGGGCTACGACCGCACGGAGATCCTCGCGGCGAACACCGCCCTGTCCGCCTCCGACATCCCGATGATCCTGCTGCTCGGCCTGCTCTCGGACTACGTGGGCCGACGGCGGATGTTCCTCGCCGGCATGGGGCTGCTCGCGGTGTTCGGCATCCCGTACTTCCTGCTCGTGGGCACGGGGAACCTCGCCCTGTTCATCCTCGGCGGCCTCGTCGTGCAGGCCTGCCGGAGCGCGGTCTACGGGCCGCAGTCGGCCTACTTCGCCGAACAGTTCCCCACCCGCCTGCGCTACAGCGGCGCCTCGCTGGCCTACCAGCTCGCCTCGATCCTCGGCGGGATCGCGCCGACGATCTGCGCGGTGCTGGTGGCCTGGACGGGCAGCCTGATGTCGGTCGCCGTCTACGTCGTGGGGATGGCGCTGATCTCCCTGGCGTGCTCGTACGCCATGACCGAGACCCTCTCCCGCGGCCTGCTCGACGACCCGCGGGCGCCCCAGGACGCCACCGCGGGACGCTCCGCCGGCTGATCCCCGGACGCGGTCACGGACGCGCCGCCGGGGGAACCGGGGGCGCGCCGGCGTCGTCGGTAGAATCGGGTGGTTGGGTCCACGGCCGTGCTGGTCGCGGGCCCGGTGAACGGGCCGCCCCCCTCGAGACGACGCGGTGTCCGCCGCGCCCGGGGCGCCAGAAGGGGAGACCGACCGCGTGACCGAGACGACCCTGCCTCCTGACTCCGGCGAACGCATCGAGCCGGTCGACATCCAGCAGGAGATGCAGCGCTCCTACATCGACTACGCGATGTCGGTCATCGTTGGTCGGGCGCTGCCGCTGGTGGAGGACGGGCTCAAGCCGGTCCACCGCCGCGTCCTCTACTCGATGTACGACTCCGGGTTCCGGCCCGACCGCAGCTACGTGAAGTGCGCCCGCGTCGTCGGCGACGTCATGGGCAACTACCACCCGCACGGCGACTCGGCGATCTACGACGCCCTCGTGCGCCTGGCCCAGCCGTGGTCGATGCGGTACCCGCTGATCGACGGGCAGGGCAACTTCGGCTCGCCGGGCAACGACCCCGCCGCCGCGATGCGCTACACCGAGTGCCGGCTGACGCCGCTCGCGATGTCGATGCTCGCGGACATCGACGAGGAGACCGTCGACTTCGCGGACAATTACGACGGCCGCACCCAGGAGCCGACGGTCCTCCCGGGCCGGGTGCCCAACCTGCTGATCAACGGCAGCGCCGGGATCGCGGTCGGCATGGCCACCAACATGCCGCCGCACAACCTGCGCGAGGTGGCCGCGGGCGCGGTGTGGGCGCTCGACCACCCGGAGGCCTCGGAGGAGGAGACCCTCGAGGCCCTCATGGGCTTCATCAAGGGCCCGGACTTCCCCACCGCCGGCCTCGTCGTCGGCACCGACGGCATCGAGTCGGCCTACCGGACCGGCCGCGGCTCGATCCGCATGCGCTCGGTGGTCGAGGTCGAGGAGGACGCCAAGGGCCGCACGATCCTTGTGGCGACCGAGCTGCCCTACCAGGTCAACCCGGACTCGCTCATCGAGTCGATCGCGACGCTGGTGCGTGACGGGCGCATCGCGGGCATCGCCGAGATCAACGACGAGTCGTCGGACCGCGTGGGCCGCCGCATCGTCGTCACGCTGCGCCGCGACGCCGTCGCGAAGGTCGTGCTGAACAACCTCTACAAGCACACGCAGCTGCAGTACAGCTTCGGCGTCAACATGCTGTCGATCGTCGACGGTGTGCCGCGCACCCTGCGGCTCGACCAGATGATCCGGCACTGGATCCGCCACCAGATCGACGTCATCGTCCGGCGCACCCGCTACCGCCTGCGCAAGGCCGAGGAGCGGGCCCACATCCTGCGCGGCCTGGTCAAGGCGCTCGACGCGCTCGACGAGGTCATCGCCCTCATCCGGGCGTCGGAGACCGTCGACGTCGCGCGCTCCGGCCTGATGGACCTGCTCGAGATCGACGACATCCAGGCGCAGGCGATCCTGGACATGCAGCTGCGTCGCCTGGCCGCCCTCGAGCGCCAGAAGATCATCGACGAGCTGGCCGAGATCGAGGAGACGATCCGCGACCTCGAGGACATCCTCGCCCGCCCGGAGCGGCAGCGTCAGATCGTCCGGGACGAGCTCGGCGAGATCGTCGAGAAGTACGGGGACGAGCGCAGGACCCGGCTCGTCGGCTACGACGGCGAGGTCGCCGACTCCGACCTCATCGCGGTCGAGGACGTGGTCGTCACGATCACGCGCACCGGCTACGCGAAGCGCACGAAGACCGACCTGTACCGCGCGCAGAAGCGGGGCGGTCGCGGTGTCCAGGGCGCGACGCTCAAGCAGGACGACCTCGTGGCGCACTTCTTCGTGTGCTCCACGCACGACTGGCTGCTCTTCTTCACCAACAAGGGCCGGGTGTACCGGGCCAAGGCCTACGAGCTGCCCGAGGCCAACCGCAACGCCCGCGGCCAGCACGTGGCGAACCTCCTCGCGTTCCAGCCCGAGGAGCAGATCGCCCAGGTCATGCACATCAAGGACTACGACGCGGCGCCGTACCTGGTGCTCGCGACGAAGGCCGGCCTCGTGAAGAAGTCGCGCCTCACCGACTTCGATTCCAACCGCGCCGGCGGCCTCATCGGCATCAATCTGCGCGAGAGCGACGAGCTCGTCGGCGCGGTGCTGTGCTCCGGTGACGACGACCTGCTCCTGGTCTCCGCCGAGGGGCAGTCGATCCGCTTCACGGCCACCGACGAGGCGCTGCGCCCGATGGGCCGGGCGACGTCCGGCGTGACCGGCATGCGCTTCAACTCCGGCGACGAGCTGCTCTCGCTCGGCGTGGTGCGCGAGGGGACGTTCCTGCTGGTCGCCACCGGCGGGGGCTACGCGAAGCGCACGCCGATCGACGAGTACCCCCTGCAGGGGCGCGGCGGCAAGGGCGTGCTGACCCTGCAGTACGACCGGCGTCGCGGGACGCTGGTCGGCGCCCTGATCGTCGAGCTCGACGACGAGCTCTATGCGATCACGACGAACGGCGGGGTGATCCGGACGACGGCCAAGTCGGTGCGCAAGGCGGGTCGCCAGACGAAGGGGGTGCGCCTGATGAACCTCGGGGAGACCGGCACCCTGCTCGCCATCGCGCGCAACGCCGAGGAGGCTGCCGATCCCGACGCGGGCGGCCCGACCTCCCCGCCGCAGCCCTGATCCCGTCCCCTGATCCCGTCACCGACCGACGAGACGAGTCCTCGTGAGCACACCGAGCAAGCCGGACGACCCGGACCCCGCCCCGTCGTCGGAGACGTCGGGCAAGGGTGGGGCGCGGACGAGCACGGAGGAGCCGGCTCCGGAGACGGAGCGGGGCGGAGCACGACCCGGCGGTGGCTCGGAGAGCCCGAACGCGGAGTCGACCACCCGGGTGCAGGCCGTCGACGAGGACAAGGGCTCGGCGGACAGCGACAAGGCCGAGGCGGCGGGCACCGAGCCGACGCCCGGTGAGTCGTCGTCCGCTCCGGACACCGCCGGCGAGTCGACGTCCTCCTCCTCCGGCGGCTCGGCCGGTCCGCCGCCGCCGTGGCAGCGGGGCGGCGCGGCCACCGGTCCGCCGTCGGGTCCCATGCCGAGCGCGGCCCGGCCCGCCCCGCGCCCCGCCGGCCCGCCCACCCCGGCCGGTGGCCAGCCGCGCGTCGGTGGTCCTCCCGGCGGCGCCCACCCGCCGTCGGGCCCGTTCCAGCGACCCGGGGGACCGGGACCGCAGGGCGGTCCGGGCGGTCCGGGAAACGGCCGTCCTCCGCAGGAGGGCATGGGCACGCCCGCCGGCGGGATCACCGCCGCGGTGCGGACGTCGGCACCGACCGGCACCGGCCGACCCGGCGGCACGGGTGACGGCGGTGGCGCCGGGCAGCCGGTCTCGTCGGGCATCGACGCGCCCACCAACCAGCTCTCCCCGGAGCAGCTGGGGCTGCGCGGCCGCGAGTCCGACGAGCCGCGTCGTGAGCCCGACGACGTCGCCGAGCTCGCGGCGGGACGTCCCCGCAGCAGCAAGGCGCCCCGGCGGGCGAGCCTGCAGGTCCGGCGCTTCGACCCGTGGTCGGTGCTGAAGCTCGCCCTCGTGCTGGGCGTCGCGCTGTTCTTCGTGTGGATGTTCGCGGTTGGTGTGCTCTACGCCGTACTCGACGGCATGGGCGTGTGGGCGCAGCTCAACGGCACCTATCAGGACCTCACGTCGGACGCGGGCAGCGGCGGCGAGCTCATCACCGCGGGCGGTGTCTTCGGCGTCGCGGCGGTCATCGGCGTCGTGAACATCATCCTGTTCACCGCGCTCGCGAGCGTGTCGGCGTTCATCTACAACATCTCGGCCGACGTCGCGGGAGGCATCGAGGTCACGCTCTCCGAGCGTGACTGACGGCCTCGGGGCGGGTGCTCGGCGCCCGGTGCCCGTCGGGTACCGTGGCGTCCGCACTCGGGTTCGTTCCTGCGAGGGCCCATAGCTCAGTTGGTTAGAGCGCGTCGCTGATAACGACGAGGTCGCTGGTTCAAATCCAGCTGGGCCCACCCACTCGGTGCCACCTCACCGGACACACGAAGAACGGCCCCGGAGCATCGCGCTCCGGGGCCGTTGTTCGTTGATGCTGCGCGGGTCAGCCCGAGAACGACGCGGCGTGGTCGGAACCCTTGCGCTGGGCCTCCCAGGCCTCGACCACGTTGTTCGGCACGCGGCCGCGGTCGGAGACCTCGAAGCCCTGGCCCTTGGCCCATTCGCGGATCTGCTTGGAGGTCTCACGGTCGTAACCGCCGGGGGACGTTGCCCGCGGGGTGCCGGTGCCGGTGCCCGAGCGACGACGGCCGTTGCCGCCGGCGGAGGAACGTCGACCGCCGGTGCGACGCGCGGCGGCGACGTACTCCGCGAGCGCGTCCCGGAGCCGGGCGCTGTTCTTGTCGTCGAGGTCGATCTCGTACGTCACCCCGTCGAGCGCGAACTCGACCGTGGTGATGTCCTCGGCCTCTTCGCCGGTCAGGTCGTCGACCAGGGTGACGATGGTCTTCTGGGCCATGGCGGGCGTGACTCCTCACTTGTCCATGGAATCGACGCGGTGTCGTTCGATGTCACTCGACATTAGCAAAGGAAAGGCCGCCTGATCGCACCGCACTCCTTTCGTGCCGTGGACGTCACTCCCCGGGCGACAAATACGAGACCAGACCGTTCAGTCCGGCGCCGAACACATCGCGGCCGAACAGAGTACAGAGCTGCTCGCTGTCGGCGAGATGGCAGTCGAACACCACGCCCCACACGACGAAGGATTCCCCGGTCGTGGTCACGGGGAAGACCTGGATCGTGGATCGGTAGTCCTCGACGGGGAACGGCGAATCGAGGATCGCGTAGGTCAGGCGTCGTTCCCGGTCGTCGAGGGCGACGAGTCGTTCGCGCACGGTTCCGCCGTCGCCGAGGGTCAGGCGACGGACGGCGCCGACCTGGTCGCCGCGCAGGTCGCCCTCCAGTTCGCTGGCCTCGATCGCCGGCACCCAGGACGTGAGCCCGTCGAAATCGCGGATCACCCGCCACACGGTGTCGACGTCGGCGGGGATGACGGCGGTACTGGTCACCTCGGGCATCAGGCGTGCTCCTCGCTGCTGTCGGTGGTCGGTCGCAGGGCGACGAACGCCCGTGTCGTGGCGGTCAGGGCCTGCTCGGTGGGCAGGCGTTCCATGCTGCTGGCGCCGTAGAAGCCGTGGCAGGTGCGCGTGCGGGACAGGACGTACGCCGCGTCCTCGGGCGACGAGACGGGGCCGCCGTGCACGAGCACGAGGACGTCGTCGCGGACCTCGCGGGCGGCGACCGCCCATTCGTCGACGAGTGCGACGCAGTCGTCCAGCGACTTCGCGGTCTGCGCGCCGATCGATCCGCCCGTGGTGAGGCCCATGTGGCACACGACGATGTCCGCGCCGGCCGCGGTCATCGCGCGGGCGTCGTCGACGGAGAACACGTAGGGCGTGGTGAGCAGATCCTCGTCGTGCGCGGCGGCGACCAGCTCGACCTCGCGGTCGAACCCCATCCCGGTCTCCTCGAGATTCGCCCGGAAGGTGCCGTCGATGAGTCCGACCGTCGGAAAGTTCTGGATGCCGGCGAAGCCGAGTTCCCGCAGCTCGCGCAGGAACCGTGTGCGCAGCAGGAACGGGTCGGTGCCGTTCACGCCGGCGAGCACCGGGGTGTGCCGCACGACGGGGATGACCTCGCGCGCCATCTCCACGACGATGTCGTTGGCGTTGCCGTAGGCGAGCAATCCGGCGAGCGAGCCCCGCCCGGCCATGCGATATCGCCCGGAATTGTAGATGACGATGAGGTCGATCCCGCCCTCCTCCTCGCAGCGGGCGGACAGGCCGGTGCCGGCGCCGCCGCCGACGATCGGCTCGCCACGATCGACCTTGGCGCGGAGGCGCTCGACGATCTCGGCGCGGGTCACGGGCGTCCTCCGGTGATCTCCTCGAGCGCGGCGACGAGGGTCGCGGCGAACTCGGGGTCGTTGACGTGGTGCGGGCTCTCGACGATCCGGTGGTCGTCGTCGACGCGGACGCGCTCGCGCAGGGTGTCGAACAGCGCGGCGTCCGCCTCGGCGTCGGCGAAGGGCATGCCCGGCGCGTCGAGGGCCGAGACGCCGCCCGTCGGCAGGACGAGGCGCACCGGTCCGGGGCAGGCGTTGAGCTTGTCGGCCAGGAACTCCGCGGCGGCCCGGCACTCCTCGGGGGTCGTGCGCATCAGGGTCACCTGGGCGTTGTGCTCGTAGAGCGTCCGGCCGCGGAACTTCTCGGGCACGGTGTCGGGCGCGCCGAAGTTGACCATGTCCAAGGCACCGACCGACCCCACCCAGGGCACGCCGGTGCGCGCGATCGCACCGAGACGGTCCTCGGTGGCGGCCATGATCCCGCCGACGACGAGGTCCGCGATCTCGGTGGTGCTGACGTCGACGACGGCCTCGACCAGACGGTCGTCGACGAGCTTCTCCATCGCGCGCCCGCCGGTGCCGGTGGCGTGGAAGACGAGGCAGTCCCACCGGTCGGCGACCGCCTCGGTCACGGCGGTGACGCACGGCGTCGTGACCCCGAACATCGTGAGCCCGAGCGCAGGCTTGTCCTGCGCCTCCGGCACCGGTGCCGCGATGGCCCCGCCGAGGGCGTGCGCGGCGTTGGACAGCACCCGTCGGCTGATGCGGTTGAGCCCGGCGACGTCGGTGACCGAGTACATGAGCGTGAGGTCCACCGAGCCGACGTACGGCGCGACGTTCCCCGAGGCCACCGTCGACACCACGATCTTCGGAACACCCACGGGGAGTCGCTGCAGCGCGGGCGTCACGAGGGCCGTGCCCCCGGACCCGCCGAGCGCGAGCACGCCCGCGAGGTCGTCGCGGGCCGGCAGCCACCGCTCCAGCGCCTCGCTCATCGCCGACACCGAGCTCCCGCGGTCGCCGGTGAACGCCTCCGCGCCGGCCACCTCCCGCGGCCCGACGTCGGCGGTGGTCGCGTCGGGGTCGGAGGTGCCGACGTCGACCGTCGTCACCTCGTGACCCGCGTCCCGCAGGAGCCCGGCGACGTAGCGCAGCTCCTCGCCCTTCGTGTCGAAGGTGCCCACCACGTAGGCACGACCCGTCCCAGCCATCCGCGCTCCCGTCCACGACGCCGTCGTCCGACGGGACGGTTCCTACCGCCCGCGCCCGGTCGCGCGCGACCGGCAGGCGGCGCCGGGCCCTGAGGTACCGTGAACGGGTCGTCGACGGGAGGGGTGCGGTGAAGACCGTCGTTGCTCTTGCCCTGGCTGCCGGAGCTGTCCTGCTGCTCCGACGACAGCGGGACCAGAACCCCGCCAAGGAGGTCTGGCGCGACGCGACGAGGCCGTCGACGTCGTCGTAGACCCCCTCGGGGACGTAGCTCAATTGGCAGAGCACCGCCTTTGCAAGGCGGGGGTTGAGGGTTCGATTCCCTTCGTCTCCACCCACCGTGACCAGCACAGACGTTGGTCCGAACCGGGTAACTTCCTCGCTCGTGGCACGGTTCGTGGCACGAGCTGGCCTACCTTCTCTGCTCATGGCGAAGGCCGCGCCCTCCCTCGCGCGATAAGGGCAACATCGAGCAGCTCCCGAGTGGAGCGTTGCGGGTGCGCGTCTACGCCGGCCAGGACCCCGTCACGAAGCGACGGCACAGCCTCGTCGAGACGGTGCCGGCAGGACCCAAGGCGTGGGAGCTTGCCGAGGAGGTCCGCATCGGCTTCCTCGCCGACATCCGCAAGAGGCGCAACCCGCGAACGACGGCCACCGTCAACCAGCTGCTCGACCGCTACCTCGACCAGCACACCGGCGGCCGGCGCACGGTGGAGGGCTACCGGGAGTACGTCGACAAGCACGTTCGCCCGTTCATCGGTACATCGAAGGTCGGCGCGATCGACGCCGAGATCCTGGACTCGCTCTACGCCGAGATGCGGCGGTGCCGGGAGCACTGCCGCGACCGTCGAGGAGTCGATCACCGCACGACCCACCCTCACGAGTGCGATGTCCGGTGTCGACCGCACCGATGCCGGCCGCTCGGGGCCGCGACGATCCGCAAGATTCACTACATCCTGAGCGGCGCCTACAAGCGCGCGGTTCGTTGGCGGTGGATGGGCTCGAGTCCGATGGACCAGGCCGAGCCACCACCGGTACCTGCTCCCGATCCGCAACCGCCAACACCTGAGGAAGCGGCCCGCCTGGTCGCCGAGGCCTGGCGCCGCGACCCTGACTGGGGGATGTTCGTCTGGCTGATGATGGTCACCGGTGCCCGCCGAGGAGAGGTCTGCGGGCTGCGTTGGCGGTACGTCGACCTCGAGCGAGGCGTGATCACGATCCGGCGCGCGATCGCTGAGGTCCGGGGAGAGACCGAGGAGAAGGACACCAAGACCCATCAGCGCCGCCACGTCACCATTGATCCTGGCACGATCGAGGCCCTCGTCGAGCACCGCCGCCGGTGGGAGGAGCGGTGTGCCGCGCTCGAGCTCGAGCTGGCGCCGGACGCGTTCGTCTTCTCGCCGTCGCCGACCGGAGCCACGCACCTGACGCCGTCCTCGATGACACAGCGATACAGCAAGATGGCCGACCGGCTCCGCATCGATACCCACCTCCACAACCTCCGGCACTACTCGGCGACCGAGCTCATCGCGGGTGGCGTCGACGTTCGCACTGTCGCTGGCCGGCTCGGCCACGGCGGCGGAGGCCCGACGACGCTTCGCGTTTACGCAGCGTGGGTGGCGGAGGCTGACCAGAGGGCAGCGCAGGGGCTGGCCGACCGTCTGCCCGAGCGCCCGGCGCCGCCGGAGATCGACGACGTCGAGCGCGCGAAGACGGACCCGCGGTACCCGTTCGAGCACATCGCGGTGGCCCTGCGTGACGGGATCACCACCGGCGAGTGGCCGGCCGGCGCCCAGCTCCCGACAGGGAAGCAGCTAGGCATCGACTTCGGCGTCTCGACCGCAACTGCTCAGCGAGCCGTGACCCTCTTGCAGGTCTGGGGGCTCGTCAAGGTGAGTCGTGGTCGGCGACCCAGCGTGCTCGCTCCGCAGGCTTGAGCGGCATCTCGGGGGTGCGTGATGGCCCAGAGGCTCAGACCACGACCTCGTCGGCGGAGAACGCGCGACGTCCTGATCGTCCGCATGCTTCGCACGGTGCCGCGGACCTGCAGGTGTCCACGGCACCTGTCTCAGAACGACGCGCTGGCGGGCTTTGGCCAGGAGCTCAGACGGTCTTCTCGGGCCGGGCGAGTCCGAGCAGCACGAGAGCGACGAGCATCCAGGTGGAGACGTAGAGGAAGGCGACGGTGGGGCCGGCGAAGGTGTAGAGCAGCCCGGCGACGGCGCTGGCGAGGACGTTGCCGCCGGCCTGGATGGTGGCCAGCAACCCGAACGCCGAGCCTCGGATGTCCTCGGGGGCCAGGGCGGCGACGGCGGCGACGGCGGCGACGGCGGCGGTCTGCGCGGTCTCGGCGCACCCGATCTCGATCCCGGCGAGCACGAACGCCGCGCCGAGGATCACGACCTGGGCCGGGGAGAACGCGAACACCAGGTAAGCCACCAGGAACGCCGCGACCCCGCCGAGGATGACCACCAGCGGGCCACGGGCGCCGAGGCGGTCGGACAGGTGGCCGACGGGGAACGATACGACGGTGGCGGCCACGTTGTAGGCCACGTACAGGGCTGACCCGGTCGCGGTGGCGGCTTCGAGGCCCTGGCTCGGGATCATCAGGTCGGTGACCCGCAGGATCAGCAGGGGTCGCGGCCAGGTTCCCGACCTCGAACGCAGTAAAGCCGATCATGAGGCGGCCGATGGGGCCGCGGAGCAGTGGGCGGACCTGGAATCGCAGCTTGCGGCGCTCGCGGACCGGGGGCAGCTTGGCCTGCCGGATGGCGAACACGATGGCGGCGGCGGCCAGCAGGCCGGGCACGACTGAGATCAGGATGGAGGTGCGCACGGAGAACAGGGCGACCAGGTCGAGCGCGAGCAGTGGCCCGACGATGGCGCCGAGGTTGTCCATGGTGCGCTCGAACCCGTAGGCCCGTCCGTAGGCCGAGGCCGGGACGACGTCGGCCAGCAGCGCGTTCCGCGCCGGGACCCGCAGCCCCCGCGCGGCCCACGCCAGCCCGCGCAGCACCCCGGCCTGCCACACCGCCGTGGTGACGCCGATCAGCGAGGAGAACACCGCGGTGCTGGTGTAGCCACCGACCGCGACGGCCCGCCGGGCGCCACCGACGAAGCGCCCAGCGCCGGCCAGGCCCTCGGACACCCCCTCGACCAGTCCGAGGGCCGCGGCTGGCGCCCCGAGTGTCTGGGTGACGAAGGACGGCAGCAGCGCGGTAGGGACCTCGTGCCCGAGCGTGGCGCGAGATCGGCTCGATAGCCGGGGCCACCCCTGTGCTGCGGTCCCGTCGCCCAGCCCGTCGAGGGACCGAGCAGAACGAGCCACGGACGCCTGGGTTCCACAAGATTGCTCCGTTACCGAGATCGGCGCTCGAGGAACACCACGTCGCGCCAGACGCCGTGGTGCTGGCCGATGCGTTCGCGGACGCCGAGGGTGCGGTAGCCGGCGGAGTGGTGCAGGGCGATGGCGGCGCGGTTCTCGGTGAAGATCGTCGCCTGCAGGGTCCAGAGGCCCGCGGCGTCGGCCGCGGTGACCTGGCGGTGGATGAGTGCGCGGCCGACGCCTCGCCCTCGGTGGCTCTCGTCGACGTACACCGAGGTCTCGACGACGCCGGCGTAGACGGGTCGGGTCGAGGTCGGGTTGGCCGCGGCCCACCCGACGACCTGGCCGTCGATCTCGGCGACCCACCGGTGGTCGGGGAGCCAGGTGGCGTCGAGGGTGTCGGCGTCGGGGACCTCGGTCTCGAAGGTGGCGTCGCCGGTCGCGATGCCCCCGCCGTAGAGGCGCAGGACGGCGTCCCAGTCGTTCGGCTCCATGGCGCGCACGGTGACGTCGTCGGGCAGGTCCTCGGGGCAGCACGGACGGGGTGCGAGCAGCCCCATGACCGCGTCGGCGGCGTGCGGGAGCCCGACGCAGCAGGCGGGGTTCACGCTGACCCGGGTGGAAGTGCCCTCGCGACGCAGGACGAGGAAGCCGGTGTCGGCGAGCTTGCGCAGGTGGTGGGAGCACGTCGCCTGGCTGATGCCCGTGAGCTCGGCGAGACGACCGACCGAGACGGGCCCGGTGGCGGTCGCGACGGCGTGCAGGAGCCGCACCCGGACCGGCTCGGCGAGGCAGGCGAACCAGTGGGCGTACGTCGCGGCGTCGTCGCTCGAGAGCTGCGCGGGCGCACCCCCGGGCGAGGCGACGAGGGGCGGCGAGCTCGCGGTCATGCGCCGAGTATATCGATCCTCGTCGATGGTTGCACCCATCGACGCCCGTCGATACTGTGCGGCCGTTCGATCGAAGCGCGTCGATGGAGGCCGGGATGAGCGAGACGGAACTGCCGATCGTGGTGGTCGGAGCGGGACCGGTGGGCCTGGCGGCGGCCGCCGAGCTGCTCGAGCAGGGTCTGGACCCGCTGGTGCTCGAGGCCGGCGAGCAGGTCGGAGCCTCGGTGCGCGCGTGGGGCCACGTGCGACTGTTCTCACCGTGGGAGTGGGTCGTCGACCCGGCGGCCCAGCGGCTCCTGGAGTCCGGCGGCTGGACGCCGCCGGACCCGGAGACCTACCCGAACGGCGCCGAGTGGGTGGAGCGCTACCTCGCACCCCTCGCCGAGGCGCTCGGACCCAGGGTGGTCACGAGCGCGCGCGTGATCGGGGTGGCACGCCGCGGTCGTGACCGGGTGGTCGACGCCGGCCGCGACAGCGAGCCGCTCGTGGTGCACGTGGCCACCGGCGGCGGCGAGCAGCGCATCCTTGCCCGTTCCGTCATCGACGCCTCCGGGACGTGGACCTCGGCGAACCCGCTGGGTGGTGACGGGCTGCCCGCGGTCGGGGAGCGGGCCGTCGGTGACCGTGTGCGTGCGGGTGTTCCGGACATGGCCGTGCCGGTCGAGCGGGGCCGCTACGCCGGGCGGCACGTCGTGGTCGCGGGCTCCGGGCACTCGGCACTGACCGCGCTCGCGTCCTTCGCCGACCTCGTGCGCACCGAGCCGGGCACGCAGGTGTCGTGGCTGCTGCGTCGCGGCTCGTTCGGCCAGGTCTTCGGCGGAGGCGACGCCGACCAGCTCCCCGCGCGCGGCGCCCTCGGCCGGCGGGCCGCCGAGGCGGTCGACGCGGGACTGGTCACGCCGCGGTTCGGGTTCCGCACCGAGCGGGTCGAGCCCGGCGCGGACGGCACGCTCGCCCTGGTGTCCGACGACGGTCAGCGCGTCGAGGGCGTGGACGAGGTGGTGGTCCTGACCGGCTTCCGCCCGGACCTGTCGTGGCTCTCCGAGGTCCGACTGGACCTGGACCCCACGCTGCAGGCGCCCAGGGACCTCGCTCCGCTGATCGACCCCAACGCGCACTCCTGCGGCACGGTCTATCCGCACGGGGCGGCCGAGCTCGGCCAGCCCGAGCCCGGTCTCTACCTCGCGGGCATGAAGTCCTACGGCCGCGCGCCGACGTTCCTGGCCCGCACCGGCTACGAGCAGGTCCGCTCGATCGCCGCCGAGCTCGCCGGCGACCACGAGGCGGCCGCGCGGGTGGAGCTGATCCTCAACGAGACCGGGGTCTGCGGCGGCGCCGGGCTCTTCGACGCCGACATCTCCGCGGCCGGGACCGCCAACGACACAACAGCCGGCAGCGGGTGTTGTGCCGCCCCCTCCGAGCCCGTCTCCGTGGCCGTCCCGAGCACGGCCGGCTGACCTCGAGCGCGTGGGACGCCCCGAGCGCGTGGGACAGGACCAGCAGGGCGGACCCGCCCCGGCCGTGACCGCCGACCCGCCGGACGACTCCGGTGGGCTGTCGCGTCGGGGCCGGTGGCGGGTGCTGCTCGTCCTGTGTCTCACCGAGATCACCAGCTGGGGGGTCCTCTACTACGCCTTCCCCGTCCTCGCGCCCACGCTCGCCGAGGACACCGGCTGGTCGATCAGCACCGTCACCGCCGCGTTCTCCGCCGGCCTGGTCGTCTCCGCACTCGTCGGCATCCCGGTCGGACGCCTGCTCGACCGCCACGGCCCCCGCTGGGTGATGACCGTCGGCTCGCTGATCGGGGTCCCCGCGATCGGCGCCGTCGCCGCGGCCGGGTCGCTGCCGTGGTTCTTCGCCGCGTGGTTGCTGGTCGGCGTCGCCCAGGCCGCGGTCTTCTACCCACCGGCCTTCGCCGCGCTGACCCGCTGGTGGGGCCGCGACCGCGTCCGTGCGCTCACCGCGCTCACCCTCGTCGCCGGCCTCGCCAGCACGGTCTTCGCACCGCTGACCGCGGCCCTGCTCGACCCCTTCGGCTGGCGCGGCACCTACCTGGTGCTCGCCGTCGTGCTCGCCGCCGTCACCGTCCCGGCCCACCTGTTCGGGCTGCGCGGTCCCTGGCCCGAACCCACCGAGGACGCCGAGACCACCCCCGCCGAGGACGACGACCGCACCGCCGGGTCGATCGCCCGCAGCCGCCCGTTCGTGCTGCTGGTCGTGGCCGTGTGCCTCGGCGCCTTCACCGCGTTCGCCGTCACGGTGAACCAGGTCCCGCTGCTCATCGAGCGCGGCATGTCGACCTCCCTGGCCGCCTGGGCGCTTGGCCTCGGGGGCGTCGGGCAGGTCCTCGGACGCCTGGGCTACAGCCCGCTCACCCGACGGGTCGGCACCCGGGGCCGCGCCGTACTGATCCTCGGGCTGCTCGCCCTCACCACCCTGCTGCTCGCCGTGCTGCCCGGCCCGCCCCTCGCCCTGATCGCCGCCGCGATGCTCGCCGGCGCCGCCCGCGGCATCTACACCCTCCTGCAGGCCACCGCCCTCTCCGACCGCTGGCCTGCACGGTTTTACGGCCGACTCAACGGCATCCTCACCGCACCGGTGATGCTCGCCATCGCGATCTCCCCCTGGGCCGGCAGCGCGCTCGCCGACCTGCTCGGGGGCTACCCGCCCGTGTTCGTCATCCTCGCCGCGGCCTCGCTCGCAGCAGCGATGCTGGCCCTCGCGACCGTGCCCGCCGCGGAGAGCACTCAACAGTCGTCCAGCGTGAGCTGACGGCGGTGGAACTCGAAGTGCTGGGTCGGGAAGCGGTAGAGGTCCGCGAGTGTCATGTAGTCGCGGAAGAAGGGATCCCACCGCGTGGGGTAGTGCATCCCGCGCGCCAGGGCCGCGTCCGTCTCCGTGTCCAGGCGTCGATGCAGGGCCGCGATCACACGGTCGAACAGCGCGGTCTGGCCCCGGCGGCCGAGCGCGGTCCCACCGGCCCAGGACCCCATGAAGTTCGCGACGTCGAAGGGCCCGGTCGCCGCGTTCAGAAGCCGCGCATAGGCATGACTGGCCCCGTCGGGGAGGCGCCCGAACACCCGGACCAGGTTCATCAGCGCCCGCATGATCAGGTAGCCGAGCAGCATGTGGAACAGGACCTGGCCGTGGCGGTGGTGTCCAGGCGCAGGGCCATGCCGGTGGCCTCGAGGTCGGCGCTGGTGCGGTGGGCCAGGTTGCGCCAGTGCCCGACCTCGCCGGAGACGTAGTAGGGAATGCCGCAGATCGAGAAGTTCGGATAGCCGTCGGCGACCACGACCGTGACGTCGGGCGAGGGGTCGAGCTCGCGGGCGCGCAGCGCGGCGGAGATGCCGGCATCGCTGCCACCGATCGCGACGAGATGCACGGAAGGGCCTTCCTGGGTGGGGAGCTGCGGGGGGTGTCGCGTGGCTGAGGGAGCAGGAGCTGGTGGGCGGGGACCTGCGGAGCGCGAGCAGGTCCCCGCCCCGGTGCGTCAGCGGGCGGTGGAGTGCAGCGGGGTGGCACCGATGTCGTTCAGCAGGCCGCGGACGCGGCGTTCGATTTCGTCACGGATGAGCCGGGTCGACTCCAGGTCGAGCCCGGCCGGGTCCTCCAAGACCCACTCCTCGTAGCGCTTGCCAGGGAAGACGGGGCAGGCGTCGCCGCAGCCCATGGTGATCACGACATCGGCGGCTCGGACCACCTCGTCGGTCCAGGGCTTGGGGAACTCGGTCGAGATGTCGATACCGCACTCGGCCATGGCGGCGACGGCGGCCGGGTTGACCTCGCTGGCCGGCTCCGAGCCGCCCGAGTAGGCCACCGCTTGCTCGCCGGCGAGGTGGGTGAAGAACCCGAGCGCCATCTGGGAGCGGCCGGCGTTGTGGGTGCACAGGAACAGCACCGTCGGGCGCTCGTCATGGGACAGGCCCTCCACCTTGGCCAGGGCCTGCAGCCGCTGGCGGGCGAACCGCTCGGCGAGCAGGGGGAGGAACTTGATGATCGTGGCGCGACCGGCGAACTCGTCGTAGGACGAGTGCAGGAAGCGTTCGATCGTCTCGAGTCCGAAGGTCTCGGCGAACTCGCGCTGCAGGTTCGTCGCCGCAGTCTTGAGCGCGAGGCGTTGGTCGATCGAGAGGTCGTGGCGCTGGTAGGTCTTGGTCATCACTGGCTCCGGTGCGAGTGGGTGGATGCTGAACCGTCGAGAGAGCGCAGCGCCTCGGGCGGCCTGGGGAACAGCCGCCGGCGCAGCCACAGAGAGACGTAGACCAGGGCCACCAGTACCGGGACCTCGATCAGCGGACCCACGACACCGGCGAGCGCCTGGCCGGAGGTGGCGCCCCAGGTGGCGATCGCTACCGCGATGGCGAGCTCGAAGTTGTTGCCCGCAGCGGTGAACGCCAGCGTGGTGGTGCGCTCGTAGCCGAGCCCGACCGCGCGGCCGAAGGCGTACGAGCCCGCCCACATCACCGCGAAGTAGATCAACAGCGGCAGCGCGATCCGGACTACGTCCAGCGGCTGCGAGGTGATCGCCTCGCCCTGCAGGGCGAACAGCACGACGATGGTGAACAGCAGCCCGTAGAGCGCGAACGGCCCGATCCGCGGCAGGAACTTCGCCTCGTACCAGTCGCGACCCTTCGCCCGCTCGCCCAGTCGCCGGGTGAGGTAGCCGGCGAGCAGCGGGATGCCGAGGAAGATCAGCACCGAGCGGACGATCGCCCAGGCGGAGACGTCGAGCCCTGCGGTGGGCAGGCCGAGCCAGCCGGGCAGGACCGCGAGGTAGAACCAGCCCAGGGCACCGAACGCGATCACCTGGAACACGCTGTTGAGGGCGACGAGGACGGCCGCGGCTTCGCGGTCGCCGCAGGCGAGGTCGTTCCAGATGATCACCATGGCGATGCAACGGGCGAGCCCGACGACGATGAGCCCGGTGCGGTACTCGGGCAGGTCGGGCAGCAGCAGCCAGGCCAGGGCGAACATCAGCGCCGGCCCGAGCACCCAGTTCAGGATCAGCGAGGAGACCAGGAGCCGCTTGTCGCCGGTGACGGTGTCGAGGCGGTCGTAGCGGACCTTGGCCAGCACCGGGTACATCATGATCAGCAGACCGAGGGCGATCGGGAGCGACACCCCGTCGATCGCGACCGCGCCCAGGGCCTCGCCGAGACCCGGGATCACCCGGCCGGCCAACAGCCCCACGGCCATCGCCGCGAGAATCCAGACCGGCAGGAACCGGTCGAGCGTGGAGAGCTTCCCGACGACACCGGCCTCGCCCGGGTCGTTCGACGTCAGGTTCCCGGTGCTCACGCCTCCACCACCGGCAACTCGCGCCGCCCGCCCGGGAGCACAGCCGTGGTCATGTCCTCGGGGACGGTGTCAGGCGCCGCAGGCACCAGGACGGCGGCAACAGCCTCGAGGACGGCGGGCTGGACGCGGTAGTACACCCACGTCCCCCTCCGCTCACCAGTGATCAGCCCCGCCTCACGCAGCACCTTGAGGTGATGGGAGATCGTCGGGCCGGACAGGTCGAAAACTCCGGTGACGTCGCACACGCACGCCTCCCCACCGGCGTGGGAAGCGATGAGCGACAGCAGCCGCAACCGCACGGGATCACCCATGGCCTTGAACAGCCGCGACAGTTCGTACGCCTGATCGCCCGACAACGGCTCGCGCACCAGCGGCGAGTAACACCCAAGCTGGTCGGCGAGGCCCTCAGGACCACTCACCTCGTGCTTCGACATACATCTACCTTCACAGTGATCGAAGCACCTGGCAATGCGTGCTTAGATGAACATCTAGAGGTGCCGCTGATCGACGCCCGAGCGCGTCGTCGCCTCGCAAGCCCAGGGAGTACTGGTGTCCGACGTCCCCGAGGTCCTGTTCGTCTGCGTCCACAACGCCGGCCGATCCCAGATGGCCGCCGCCCTGCTCGACCATCACGCCCACGGCACCGTGCACGTCCGCTCCGCCGGCTCCACCCCGGCCAACGAGATCAACCCCGCCGTCCGCGAGGTCATGGGCGAACTCGGCCTCGACCTCTCCCGCGAGTTCCCCAGGCCGCTGACCACCGACGTCGTCGACGCCGCCGACGTCGTCATCACCATGGGCTGCGGCGACGCCTGCCCCGTCTTCCCCGGCAAGCGCTATCTCGACTGGGCACTCACCGACCCCGCCGGCAAGGGCGCCGACGACGTCCGCCCCATCCGCGACGACATCGACCAGCGCGTCCGGACCTTGCTCGCCGAGCTCGTCCCCGCTGCCCGCTGAGTCGGGGCTCGCATGCCCGGCGCGGCGGTCGAGGTCAGTCCTCGCCGGGCGCCGCCGGTGCGAGCTCGCCGAGCATGGTCGCCACGCGGTCGAGGTCGGGACTGCGTAGCCGGTAGCGATTGCTGCGGCCCTCGGCCTCCGCGGTCACCAGGCCCGCGTCGCGCAGGTGCCCCAGGTGATAGGAGACGGTCGACTGCGGCAGGCCGGTCACCGCCTGTAGCTCGCGCACCGACTGAGCCCCGTCGGTCAGCCACAGCACGATCAACAGGCGGTCCGGATTGCCCAGCGCCTGCAGCACTGGCGCCCACTGCACCGCCAGCGCGCGGCACCGCTCGACTTCGGCGACGTCCGGCTCTGCCATGACCCCCAGCCTAGTGGCATCGGGATTTATGGATGCCAGCGGAGACACCCGCTACCGTCCGGAGGGTGGCTGTTCCTCCGGAGTCGGAAGCGCGCCTGACAGCGCTGGCGCCCCGCATCCGGCGGGTGTCGTGGGCGAGCTTGGTGTGGCTGGCGGTCGAGGGTGCCGTCGCCATCATCGCGGGCGTCTCGACCGGCTCGATCGCCTTGCTGGGCTACGGACTGGACAGCGCCGTACAGAGCCTGGGCAGCGGCGTGATCGTCTGGCGCTTCACCGGGCGGCGCATCGATTCGGCCACGGCCGAGCAGCACGCCCAGAAGATCGTGGCGACGAGCTTCTTCCTGCTCGCGCCCTACCTCATCGTGGCGGCGCTCTCCCAGCTGCTCACCGCCACACCTCCCGAGGGGAGTTGGGTCGGCGTGGCGCTGGCGGTGGTCGGGATCGTGCTGATGCCGCTGTTCGGGCGGGCCAAGCGGCGACTCGGAGTGCTGGCCGAGTCGGCGGCGACGGCCGGGGAAGGAGCGCAGCACCTGATCTGCGCGGGCCTGTCGGCCACCATCCTCGTCGGGCTGTTCCTCAACGTCGCCTTCGGAATCTGGTGGGCCGACCCGATCGCGGCGCTGATCCTGGCCGCGGTCGCGGTCCACACCGGCACCCGCACGTGGCGTGGTCAGAGCTGCTGATTCTCCCCCGGCCGACTCGCACGGCATCTGAACGGCCGGGTGCGGCGGGTGGTGAACGGTCGCCCGAATCGTTCCCCTCTAGGTGAGGCTGCGCCGAGCGGTCACCAGGAGGTATTCCGCCTGGTACCTGGTGCGTCCCGGCGTGTCCGCCTCGTTCCAGCTGGTCAGCAGCTCGAGGAAGTCGCGATCGAGCGCCGCGACCCGCTCGGGGTCGGTGGCGTTGTGCTTGTACACCGCGATCGTCGGGCCGTAGTTGCGCTTCCAGTACTCCCGGAACCCGGCGGGGTCGCCGTTGTGCTCCATGACGACGGTGCGCCGCTCCACGTCGATGTCGGTGATGCGGTCGCCGAACAGGGCGCGCACGTGCTCCTCGTCGCCCCACAGCGGGGCGGGGCTCGCGCCGGGCGGCGGCGGTGGCGCGTGGGGCTGCATCGTCGCGAACAGCTGCCCGATGAAGCCGGGCGGTGTCCAGTTGATCGTTCCGATGGTGCCACCCGGGCGGGTGACACGGATCAGCTCGTCGGCGGCGGCCTGGTGGTGGGGCGCGAACATCGCCCCGACGCAGGACAGCACGACGTCGAAGCTCGCGTCGGGCGAACGGCAGGGCCTCGGCATCGGCCTCGACCCATTCCGGGGCGACCCCCCGCTGCGCTGCGATCCGCCGGCCGGCGTCGAACAGCTCGGGGGTGAGGTCGGAGGCGACGACCGAGGCGCCGGTCGCGGCCGCCGGGATCGCGGCGTTGCCTGACCCGGCAGCGACGTCGAGCACCCGCTGGCCGGCGCGGACGCCGGACGCTTCGACGAGCGTCGGCCCGAGTGTCGGGATGAGGTCGGTCGCTACGGCCGGGTAGTGGCCCGCGGCCCAGAGAGCCCGGTGCTTGGCCTTCAACTGTTGGTCGTCGGTCTGGTCGGCGGTGGTGCTCATGGTCTTTCCCCTCTCGGCGTGGTGGATGGACTGTGCTTCCGTGGGTGGAGGTGGACGGGCCTGGGTCGTTGTCACACGCCTTGGAGCTGTATCTGGCCGAATGCGACGGCGTGCGGAACGCCGAGGGCCGGCCCGGCCATCGCCGTCGTGCCACGCTCGAACGTCTCGGGGTCGAAGTCGCGGCCCAGCCCACGCAGGTATGCCACGTGGGCACGGAGCGAAGCGACCCCCGGCTCGAGGGCGTCGGTGACGTCGACCGCGTGGGTGGGCTCGTTCGCGCCCATCACGTAGACGTGGCGCACCCCGTCCCACGGCGCGTAGCCCTCGTCGAGCAGCTCCGGGAAGGTCCACCGGTTGCCGGCGTCGCGCGCGGCGTCGAGGACCGCGACGCCGACGGCCCGGTGGTCGGCCTGGTTCAGGATGTGCTGCCCGGGGCCCATGCCGTAGGTCAGCTCGAAGGTCGCGGTGACCAGCACCTCGGGGCGGAACCGGCGAACCTCGCGGACGATGTCGCGGCGCAGGTTCAGGCCACCCTCGACGACGCCGTCGTGGTGTCCGAGGAAGGCCACGTCGCCCACTCCGACGAGTGCGGCGCTGCGACCTGCTCCTTCTGCCGCACCGGCCCAGCCTCGAGCGGGTGGAGACCGTCGATCCCGGCCTCGCCGTCGGTGATCATGACGTAGGCGACCGACCGGCCGGCCCGGGTCCAGCGCGCGATCGCGCTGGCCGCGCCGTACTCCAGGTCGTCGGGGTGGGCGACGATGGCCATCGCCCGACTCCAGTCCTCCGGCACGGCCTGCAGCTGTCCGTTCATGGCGGTACCTCCGAGACGTCCTGTGACGCCGGTACTGACGACGACCCCCGAAGAAGGACGCAGGCTGCGTCTCTCGCCCTCTGCTGCCGTCAGTAGCGGTGACACCACGACAAGCGGCGCCCGACGGGGACGACTCGGCCGGTTGCCGCAGATCAGGGAGGTCCGCCATGCCCACCACCCGCGTCCAGCTCGCGCTCAACGTCACCGACCTCGCGGCCGCGACGGCCTTCTACACCGCGATGTTCGGCGTGCCGCCGCACAAGCAGCGCGAGGGCTACGCCAACTTCGCCGTCGAGGACCCGCCCCTGAAGCTGGTGCTGATCGAGAAGCCGGGAGACGGAGACCGGCTGAATCACCTCGGGGTCGAGGCCGATACCTCCGAGGAGGTGACCGCTGCCCTGACCCGCTTCCGAGGGGCCGGTCTCGAAGCGACGCTGGCCGAGCACGACGTGTGCTGCCACGCCGCACAGGACAAGGTGTTCGTCACCGCTCCGGACACCCCTACCGGCTGGTGGGAGTACTACGCCGTCACCGACGACTCGGCCACCAACCCCGACGGGGAATCGACATCGGTGTGTGCCGCCTCGTGCGAGGCGAAGGCCGCCGCCGACGGCGGAACGTGCTGCAGCTGACGGCGCCGGGTCGGGGTCCCGCCGTTAGCGGGACCCCGACCCGGGACTCAGCCACACCGACAGCCGGGCGGCCGGGTGTAGTCCATCGGCGTGCCCTGCGCGTCGAGGGTCAGCTCGCAGCACCGACCGAGCAACTCCGCCAGTCGACGCCGGCCACGTTGCACCCTCGACTTCATCCCCGAGACCGACACACCCTCGCGTCCGGCAGCGTCGACCTGGGTCAGCCCCTCCAGATCGGTCAGCTCCAACGCTCGGCGCTGCTCGGGTGGCAACCCCTCGAGCAGCGGCCGCATGCACGCCGCCAGCTCCCGGAGCACCGTCGGGTCATCCTCGTCGTCGACCTCGCCGGCGAGCTCGGCAGCGTCGTCGGGCAGAGCGCGCTCCCGGGCACGCTCTCGCTCGGCCCGCCGGTACTCGTCGACGATCGCGTTGCGGGTGATCCGATAGACCCACCGCGTCAGGTGCTCGTGGTCCTCGACGCGACCGAGGTTGCGGTGGATACGCAGCACGATCTCACCGAGGACGTCCTCCGCGCGCTGCGGATCGGCGACCCGCCGCTGCACGAACGCGCTTAGCTGCGCCCCGAACTCCCGCCATACGTCCTCCGTCCGGCTGCCCGGGTCGACCACAGGCTTATGAGTTGATGTTGTCACGCCGACCCCCGTCATGGGTGCGGGATAGAGATGGACAGTCCCACAGACGGCAGACCGGTCGAAAGGACGCAGCACCGCCGCAGCGATCTCGCGGCCCGGCGCGCGTGGCAGTTGGGGCGAACACGCCGCTACTGCCACGGGGGAACCCGGCGCCGCTGCTATGGAGGGTCGGCCGTGGCGCCACTCGAGATCCGCGTCCGGGCGACGATGCAGCAACTCAGCCGTCACCATGTGATCCGTGACCGACACCGGCGCCGCAACGGCCAGCAAGAGACGCGCACTCACAGGCGCCGTCCTGCTCGACCTCGCCGTCAGCCCGCTGTTCGCCTGGGACGTCTTCACCGACTCCCTCGGCAGGGACCTCGGTGTCAGCCACGCGCTGCTGGCCGGCGTCTTCTCCGTCGGCCTGGCCGCCTTCATGCTCGGCGTCCTGGCGGGCGGACGAGCAGCGGACGCGTTCTCGCCGCGCCGGCTCGCCCTCGTCGCGCTCGCCGGCACGGTGCTCGGCCTGGTGGGCAGCGCCGCCGCCTCGTCGGCGGTCGTCCTGTTCCTGGCCTTCGGTGTCGTGGTCGGCGGCTCCACCGGACTCGGCTACGCGACCGCCGTCCGCGTCGCCGGCACCGTCGCCTCGGGACGCGGTCTCGCCCTCGGCCTGGTCGTCAGCGCCTACGCCGCCGGGACCGCCGTCCTCGCCCCGCTTGCATCAGCGCTGCTGGCCGCCGTGGGTCGCAGCTGGACCTTCGTGGTCCTCGCCGGCGCGCTCGGGGTCCTGCTCGCCATCGCGGCCACGCTCGTACCTGGCGAAGTGCCCACCTCGCGTCGACCGCGCGACCGCAGCGTCCGACCGACCCGCCCGACCGGGCCCGTCATCGCCCTGTGGCTGGCGTTCGGCCTCGGGAGCGCGCCCGCTCTCGCGGCCTTCGCCCAGGCTGGAAGTCTCGCTGGGGACGTGGCCGTCGTGACGCTCGCGGTCGTGCTCCTCAACGTCGGCAACTTCGCGGGCCGGCTCATCGCCGGCCCTCTGTCGGACCGCATCGGCCGGCGCGCCGCACTCCACGCCAACTCGGCGCTGCTCGTGCTCGCGTGCATCCCCCTGGCTCTCGGCGCGAGCGGAGCCCTCGCTCTGGGCGCCCTGCTCGTGCTCGGCACCCAGTACGGGGCGCTGTCGACACTGACGCCAGCGGCCACCTCCGACGTGGTCCCGGCCGAACGGTTCGGCACCACCTACGGGCTCGTGTTCACCAGCTGGGGCATCGCCGGCCTCGTCGCACCCGTCGGCGCGGCCACGCTCGCCCCGCAGCTCGGCTACGACGGCGTCTTCGTCGCCTTCCTCGTCGTCGCGACCGGGGCCTGGGCATGTGTGCTCGCGTTCACCCGCCTGACCCGGTCTCGAGCTTGACCTTCGAGTCGACTTCGAGGTTTAGCGTCGATGAGGTGAACGGGTTGAAGGTGTCCGAGTTCGCGAGTCGCAGCGGGGTCCCTCGAGGCTCCGCCACGGTGGCTGACGGATGCTCTGGGTCCGGTGCCCGATTCGCTCGCGGAGCGCGACCAGTGGCAGGACCGAGCGAGGTCCGTCGCCGCCTGGCGCGAGCTCTGCGGCCACAACGCCGATGAGGACGCGCTCGGTCCCGCGCCTGGACCCGGCAAGGTCGAGGCCTACGCCGCCTACCGTGCGGCCTGGCGCGCGCTCGGCCGACCGGAGATCGATCGCGAAGAGCTCGAGCTCTCGGACGGCCAGCTCCGGATGCGCGTGCGCGCCCACGAGCGTGAGGCCGCTTGGGCACCCCGCTCTGTCGCCAACGAGCTCGCCGGCACCCATCAGGCAGCCTCTCGTGCCCAGCAGGACGCGCAGCTCCGGCGGGCTGAGGCCGACGCCTCCACTGCCCCCGACGACCAGAGCAGGCTCCACGGCGAGGCCCAACAGACCGCGACCCTCGCCGGTGCTCTCGAAGCGCGTGCCGCCGAGCTCAGCGAGCTCGACGAAGCCCGTTCCAGGTGGCTGGCCCACACTGACGGCACGCGAGCCGCGGCCGAACGTGCCAAGGCCGAGCTCGCCGCCCGCCATGTCGATGACGCCGAACCCGAGCAACGCACTACTGCGACCGAGTGGCTCGCTGCGCACCGAGCAGAGATCGCAGACGACGAGACCCACCGTGAGGTCACCGACGACGACGTCACGGATCGTCCGAACGACCTTCACAAGCGTCGCTACTTCTCGATCGGGACCTGGACCTCGAGCGGTGGAGGACCCTGACGACGCCAGGCCCACCGAAGCGTCGCCCGCACTCCCTCACACCAGCCAGGCCGAGAGCGCGCGAGGTGCGCGTCTCCTCGAGCCGTACGGCGGCGAGCCACTCCGCCTCGATCAATTCCTCGTACGCCACCGCCGTCCGTCGCGTGGCAGGTGCAGGCGTCGCGTCGGTCAGGCCTTCGCGAGCCGGGACGGTGCCGTAGCGAGCCATCGGCACGTAGCCGCCACGCCAGCTGCGTACCAGCCCTCACGACCGCGAGACGTGTCCTGGTGGTCTCGGTCGGATGCCGCTCGCCAGCCCGCTACGAACTCGTTACGAGGTACGCGGACGTTGCGTGCGGGAATGGCCGCGACGTCGGCGTCGGTCACCTCCATGGCCGACACGGTGACACCAGGCACCGACAGCTGGAAGTCACGATTCGTGCTCCGTGCTCAGAAGTGATCGACCTTGAGTCCCCATGTGCCCTGGCTGAACATTCGGCTGAGCCCCCGACCCGGAGGGCGAGCGGCCGGGTTACCGCCCGCTTGTTCGGCACCCACGGAGGAGCATCACATCATCATCATGTCGTGCGTGCCGGGGATCGTCAGCCCGGGAACGGCGGTCGGGGCGACGAGAACGACGATTCCGATGACGACGAGAAGTGCGGCCGTCCCGTAGGTGACCAGGGAGCGCCACGGTGCGATCTTCTCGATGGCGATGAGGACGGCGACGAATGCCATCCACAGGATGCTCATGACGCCGAGGGCGAACAGGGCGAGCATGAGCGCCCAGCAGCACCCGAGGCACCAGGCGCCGAGTTTGACGCCCATCCGCAGGCCGCCGACCGAGCCATCGCGCCAGGAACCGAGCAGGAAACCCAGCGGGCTCCGGCATCGGGTCAGGCAGACGCTCTTCAAGGGGGTCAGTTCGTAGATGCCCGCGAAGATGAGCGCGGTACCCGCGAGAGCACGACCGCCGCTGTCCCACGCGAGAGCATCGCCTCCCACCCGGGTCACGGCCGCTCCGACCCCCCAGGCGATCGCGCCGGCCACGGTCCACGTCAGGAGGTACCCGGCGGTGAAGGCAGAGGGTGCGAGGGGTGTCCGCGTCTTCGTCATCCGTGTGTACAACGCAACGGTCGGCGCGACCGACGGAAACATCATCGCCGCCATCATCACGACCCAGAGAAGGACGAACCAGCCGAGACCGCCGAGAGCGGTCCACGGGCCGGCGTCCATTCCCTGCATCTGCTCGGCGGACCACCACCAGGCGACCGCAGCGATGAGCAGGAGCGCGACGACGAGACCGAGCCGCGCGCGGGCAGCCGCGAGCGCCGGACGAGGGCCTTCATCGGCGGCCCGCTCGCTGCGGTCCTCCAGGGTCATGAGGTCAAGCTGCCCAGGAGAAGTCCGCGTGCGAGACCCCCGTCTTGCCCTCGTACCGGATACCGAAGGCGTCGATGTGTGATCGAGTGGCCTCGGCCATCGTGAGGTCGGAGGCCACCGGGTGGAACATGCCCGAGAACTTCACCGGCTCCGCGGGCTCCTTGCCGAACGGCACGATGTCCTGGATCTCGAAGTCGATCCCCCCCGATACGCGCACCGAGTGCCGCAGGCCGTCGTGGTCGATCTCGATCGTGGCCCGCTCCGGTCCCAGTACCTCCCCGACCAGTGGGGCGAGACCGGCCATCGGTCCCCCGAGCTGACCACTGAAAACCTGAGCCAGCTGCCCGAACTGGGCGTCGCTCGCATGGTCGTCGACGAACACCCCGACCCGCCAGTTCCCTTCGGTCATGATCTTGGGCGTGTCAATGATCATGACGATCTTGCGGTCCGACACGTCGGTGCCGTCGATCGATCCTTCTCGGATGTCGAAAGCCAGACTGGCTCGGCAGAAATCGTAGGTGGCGCCGTGATCCAATGACAGGTTGCACGGGCACATCAACTCGCAGGAGCAGGTCTCTACGTAGCGGCCCCGCAGGTTCCACGACATGGTCGCTCCCTACTCCTGCGACGATTGAAGGGAATCGACTGTCCTGCGCACCACTGATCGTGTCAAGGCGCTGGGCGGCCGCCGGCCGCCGACTTCGCTGCGGTCGAACGGGGAGCGCTCACTGAACTCGCACAGGACGAGCATGACCTCCATTGCGCGGAGCTACAGATCGCAAACAGAGAGTTGCTTGACGCTGATTCGGAGGGGACAGATCGTCCAACAGCCACCCGGCCTCGACGTCCTGCTCGCCCGACCCGACGAGGTCGACACCACGGTCCTGGCAGCATCGCTGAGCTCGGCTCTCGAGGCCCAGGGCGTTGTCGCGCCTTCCGTGACGATTCGAGCCGTGGAGACGATCCCGCACACCGCTCTGGGGACAGAGCCCCTGATCGTGCGAGGAACCTAAGGCTCGGCGCGCGGGGCCGTCCCGGCGGCCATCACGTCCAGACGACGCCGGTACTCGTCTTCGTCGATCTCTCCGCGCGCGAAGCGCTCGTCGAGGAGTTGCTGGGGCGTCGGTCGAGCGGTGGCGACCTGGCCCGCACGCCCGAGGTAGCGGATCAGGGCGACCACCCCGAAGATGATCAACGCCCAGAACAGCACCATGCTGACGGTCATCAGCCCGTAACCCCAGCCGTTCATGCCGGGGCCGTACCACCACATCATGTCCCTCGACCTTCCTCTCGCGCCCACTCCGAGTCCGCCGACCGCCGAGAGCCGGAGCTATCGCACGACGCGCGCCTCGGGGGGACGAGGCCAGGTTCGATGGGCCTCGAGGAGCCGGGCAGAGCCCGCAGTCCGGGGCACAGCGAGTCGAAGACCCTCCTCCGCACCGCCAACGGTCCCTGTCCGGACGACCCTTACCCTGGATGACGATCGCCGAGAGCCCTAGCACGTCGAGCTGCGTCAGACCGCGTCTGACCCCGACAGCCGCCTGCGCTCGACAGCCTCACGATGACGGGAGCTGGCGCCCACCCCGCGCGATCGGGCGACCGCGTGAAGCATCGACCTCACCTGACGGCGATGCTGGCCATCATCCCGGCGTCTTCGTGATCGAGGATGTGGCAGTGGTAGACGCTGCGGCCCGGCAGTACGGTGAACGGGATGCGTAGCCGGACCCATCCGCCGGCCGGTACGAGGACAACGTCCTGCGGTGCGCCGGTGGTCGGGGTGCCCGCGCTGTCGGCGAGGACCTCGAACGGCCAGACGTGCAGGTGGAAAGGGTGGGCCATCGGGGTGGGATTCGAGACGGTCCATTCCTCGACGGCGCCGAGGGTCACGGTCTGGTCGGTCCGGACGGGATCGTAGGCGCGACCGTCGAAGCCGAAGCTCATGCCCTGGCCACTCGAGCCCGTCCCACCTGGGCCCATCCCGCCGCCCATGCCCATGGTGAACGTGAGCCGGCGAGCTCCGGTCGTCGCGCCCGCGTCCGGTGCGGGGCCGGGCGGGAAGGTCGGCAGCGCGCTCGGAGCTCGGGCGGGGCCGCTGGTGGTCAGCGTGGCCAGGACCTCGGTCTCCCCACCGACGGCCGGCCCGCCCATCATGCCGATCGCGCGACGCGGCTCGGTGGAGGCGGTCAGCGGGAACGTGCCGGGTCGGTCGGGGCGGACGAGCACGTCGGCGCGGTTGCCGGGAGCGAGCCGGACGGTGTCCACGGCGGTGGCGGTCGGCAGGGTGATCCCGTCGAAGGCGATGCGGGTCAGCGGGTGGGCGTCGAGGTGCAGGTTCAGGGTGCGCGAGGTGGTGGCGTTGATCAGTCGCCAGCGCTGCAGGTCGCCGCTGGCGGCCGGGATGACGGGCTGATGCTGGCCGTTGAGCAGCAACAGCTCCCCCTGCCGACCGACCATGCGGGTGGCGGGGCCCGTGGCAGCGGGACCGCCGGTGCCGAGGGTGGTGTCGGTGATGAGCAGTACCCGGTCGGCCGAGACGGCGGGCTCGAGGGCGTCGTCGACGATGAGGGCTCCGGCCAGGCCGGCCAGGAGCTGGTCGGCGACGTAGCCGTGGGCGTGGGGGTGGTACCAGAACGTTCCCGGGGGGTGGCCGTCCGGAATTGCGATGCGGTAGTCGAACGCCTCGCCGGGTGCGATGTGGATGAACGGATTGTCGGAGTTGCCCTCGGGCGAGACCCGCAGGCCGTGGGTGTGCAGGTTGGTCGGTTGATCGAGTCCGTTGCGCAGTCGCACGGCCAGTTCATCGCCGGGCCGTAGCCGCAGTGTGGGGCCCGGGCTGGAGCCGTTGTAGCCCCAGGCCGAGGCGGGGCGCCCGGCCAGGGACGCGCCAGGTGCGGCCGTCAGGTCGACGGCGAGCTGGCCCTGGCGGCTGGCGAGTTCGGGCGGGAGACCCAGCGGCTCGCCGCTGGGCAGGACGGAGGCTGTCCGCGCGGTGTCGGAGGCCCCGAGGGTCGCCCATCCCGTGGCACCGGCGGTGACGGCGGCGGCGCCGAGCCCGATCAGCCCGAGGGCTCGTCGCCGGCTGATTGCGTCGTCTGAGCCGGAGCGCCCGCTCATGAGAGCTCGTCGCGGCGGTGCCGGTACTCGGAGTCGTCGATCTCGCCACGGGCATACCGGGCGTCGAGCAGCTCGCGGGCGGAGGACGTGCGGTTTGTCGGCGGGATGCGCCCGCGACGCACCAGGACGTTCGCGCCGACGGCGATCAGCGCCAGCCCGAGCACGATCAGCGTCGGCCACAGCCAACTCAGCATCGGCAGGGAACCCATCATGACAACTCCTCCTTCTCCAAACGAGGCTGAACCGGCGGTCGCTGGTCGCTGAGAGTCGGTCGGCCCGACGGGGCCCAGGCGGAGGTCCCACCGGCGACCGAGACGGCGTCGAGCCCGGTGGCGCCGAGCTGTTCGGCGGCCTGGGCCTGCGCCCGGTGGTCGCCGTAGAGCATCGAGCCGCCGGTGAACACCGCCGTCACCGCGCCCGACCCGCTGGCCTGGGTTCCGGTCAGGGCGTAGGACAGGTCGTGGTGGGTGTGCCCCGGGGTCGCCAGTGGCCGCAGCCGCATCGATCCGACCGCGATGTCCTCGCCTTCGGTGATGGGTGTGTGGTCGAAGGCGACGCGTTCCCGGGCGTCGATCAGGTAGGCCGCGCCGGTGAACTCGGCGAGCTCGAGCCCCCCGGTGACGTAGTCGTTGTGGATGTGGATCTCGGCGACGTGGGTGATCCGCACGCCGAGCTCGTCGGCCAGGGCGAGCACGCGGTCGATGTCGCGCTGCGGGTCGACGACCACTGCGACGCGCCCATCGTGGGCGAGGTAGCTGCGGTCACCGAGGCTGGTTCTGGCGATGGTCTGCACATCGATCATGAACGTTCCCTACCCGGTAGGGTATGTACCGTTGCTGAGTCGGTCGGGTGTCGGCGGTGGCGCCCGAGGTGTCGAGCGGTCCGCCGGTGGTCCTGCGGGTCAGGTCCGGATCAGGCCAGGGAGAGGAAGAGCTCCTCCATCTCCGCGACGTCCACGGCGCGCTCGCCGTCGTCGGTCTCGCTCATGCAGTGCCGCAACCCGGTTGCGATGATCTTGAAGCCGGCCTTGTCGAGGCCGCGGCCGCGGCCGCGAGCTGGGTGACGACGTCCTTGCACTCGCGGCCGTCCTCGATCATGCGCAGATCCCGGCGATCTGGCCCTCCACGCGACGCAGCCGGCTGACCACATCGGTGAGCTCGGCGACCTGAACCCTGCATGGTGGACTGCCTCTGGCATGTGGGCTGACGCCCTATACGATCGAAGGTACCCCAGGGGGTATGTCGGATAACCACGTGTCCGCGGTCACGGCGACGGGAAGGCCTCCGACGCCGGCATCATCACCCCAACGCGGAGGAGGAACGCCAAGCCATGTCCGACATCGCCCACACCGTCGAGGTCGGCCTCGACCACCCGGCGGCGGTCGAGGCCGTCACGGCAGCGCTCGCTGATCAGGGATTCGGGGTGCTGAGCACCATCGACGTCCAGGCCACCCTGCAGGCCAAACTCGGCGAGCAGATCGACGCGTACACCATCCTCGGCGCCTGCAACCCCGCGCTCGCCCACGCGGCGCTCTCGGCCAACCCGGAGGTCGGGCTTCTGTTGCCCTGCAACGTCACCGTGCGACGCGCTGAGGGTCGCACCATCGTGCAGGCCGTCGATCCCGGAGCCCTGCTCGGTGTTGCCGCCGACAACGCAGGGTCGGACCTGGGTGAGACCGCGTCCGACGCCGGCTCCCGACTGCGAGCTGCGCTCGACAGCCTCACCACGACGACCGCGTAGGTGTCGGTCACGAGGCGGCGAACAGGGGCAGGATCAGGCCGGCGGCGACGCCGAGGACCAGCGAGAGGGTCGCGGCGGTGACTGCCCCGTGGCGCGCCGTGCGGGATTCGCTGCTCTCGTCGGCGAGCTCGGGCGGCTCGTCCCGGTACAGCGGGGCGACCCATCGCAGGTAGTAGAAGAGCGAGGCCACGGTGTTGACTGCGGCGAGCACGACGAGCCAGGCCATCCCGCCGTCGAAGGCGGCAGCGAACGCGGTGAGCTTGCCGACGAACACTGCCGTGGGAGGTGTGCCCACGAGCCCGAGCAGGCAGACGACAAGGGCGGCCGCGAGCAGGGGGCGACGACGGCCGAGCCCTCGGAACTCGTCGATGGTGCGAGCAGGGTGTGCGGCGACCACGGCGAAGGCCCCGATGTTCGTGAGCGCGTAGGCGGCGAGATAGAAGAGCAGGGCCGGCTGGGCCTCGGGCGTCCGGGCCGCCACGGCGATGATCATCAACACGTAGCCCACCTGGGACACGGTCGAGTAGGCGAGCAGCCGCAGGACCGACGTCTGGGCAAACGCGGCGAGGTTGCCCAGGGTCATGCTGATCGCGGCGAGCACCGCGACCAGTAACGGCCAGGGGACGATCTGCTCGGGCACGGCCAGGAGAAGACGCCACGTCGCGGCCAGCGCACCGATCTTGGGGATGGTCGTGAGGACGGCGGCGACCGCCGGAGGCGTGCCGTCGGTGACGTCGGGGACCCAGAAGTGGGCGGGGACGGCTCCGGCTTTGAACGCCAGGCCCGCCAGCACGGCGACGAGGCCGACGGCTGCCGGCCCCGCCACGCCCGTCACGAGCCCCTCGGGCAAGGCGTCGTAGCTCGTCGAGCCGGTAGCTCCGTACATCAGGGTAGTGCCGGCGAGCATCGTGACTCCGGCGAAGGCTCCGGAGAGGTAGTACTTGAGCGCGGCCTCGGTAGTCGCGCCCGTCTTGGCCCAGCCGGCCAGGGCGTAGAGCGGCACGCTGGCGAGCAGGAACGCGGCGAAGAGCAGCATGAGATCGCCAGCCCCGGCCATCAGCACGGCGCCCAGTCCGCCGAGCAGGACGAGCGCGGCGAACTCGCTCTCGCGGGGGTGCCCGGCGACGGCGTCGCGCGACCACCACAGGATCAGGGCGACCGCGACGAGCACGATCGCGCGCACCGCGTGGGTCGTCGTGTCGAGGACGTAGGTCTCGAAGGTGGTGCTCGACGGCTTCGTGGCCGCCACGACGGTGGCGACCAGTCCGACAATCACGGCGACCAGCGCGAGGACCCGCACGCGACCCTGCCGGCGGCGCGGTGTCCACGCCCCGACGACCACGGCGAGCACCGCGCCCGAGAGCAGCGCCAGCTCGGGGATCAGTGTCGTGGGGTCCTCGTTCATCATCACCATGGCTGCTCCCCCTGACGGGGCGCTGACGGCGCCGACTCGGCCTTCACCGGGCCACCAGCTCGTTGACCGCCCGCGCCGCGGGCTCGACCAGGTCGAGAAGGAATCGCGGTACCAACCCGATCACGGTGGCGAGCACGAGCAGCGGGACGACGGCCGCGAGCTCGCGAGCCCGGAGGTCGGGGAAGGGACGCGGCGTGCCGGGCGCGTCGGGGTAGCGCAGCTCGCCGAGCAGCATTCGGGAGAGAGCCACCAGGAACAGTCCGGCGGTGAGGAGGATGCCGACGACGGCGATCGCGGTCGCCACCGGCGTCGCACCCATCGCGCCGGTGAAGATCTGGAACTCGGCGATGAAGCCGGAGAAGCCGGGGAGCCCGAGTGAGGCGAAGGCGGCCACCGCGAAGAGGCCGGCGAACCGCGGTGTGCGCGCCGCCAGGCCGCCGTAGGCGCCCATGTCGTAGGTGCGGCCACGGTCGTGCAGCGCGCCCGCGAGCAGGAACAGCGCCCCGGTGATCAGCCCGTGCGACACCATCTGGGTCACCGCGCCCGTGGTGGCGAGCTGCCGAGCCTGCGCATCGTTTTCGGCGACCAGGCCCGCGGCGCCGACGCCGAGCAGCACGTAGCCCATGTGGTTCACCGAGGTGTAGGCGATCATGCGCTTCAGGTCGGTCTGGGCGAGCGCGACCAGCGCGCCATAGACGACCGAGACCACGCCGAGCACCACGACCACACCGGCGAACTGCCGCCACGACGCCGGCAGCAGCGGCATCGCGATGCGGACGAAGCCGTAGGTCCCCATCTTGAGCAGGACCCCCGCCAGCACGGCCGAGCCCGCGGCCGGGGCCTCGGTGTGTGCCGGCGGCAACCAGGTGTGGAACGGCACGAGCGGGGTCTTCACCGCGAGCCCGACACCGATGGCGAGCAGCGCGGCCCCGGCCAGTGGGCCGCCGGCCGCGAGCGGGTTGAGGGCGGCGAGCGCCGGGATGTCGAAGGTGTGCGGGGTGGCCGCGAGGTAAATGAGGATGAAGCCCAGCAGCAGCGCGAGCGAGCCCAGGAAGGTGTAGAGGAAGAACGTCAGCGCCGCCGAACGTGCGCGCGAGCCGTGACCCCAGCCGGCGATGACGAAGTACATGAACACGATCGACAGGTCGAAGAAGAGGAAGAACAGGATCAGATCCAGGGCGACGAAGACACCCACGCTCACGGTCTGCAGGGCCAGGAACAGCGGCACGTAGGACTTCGGACGTCGGTCCTCGCGCAGCGAGTAGATCGCTGCCGCAGTGAACACGACGACCGTCATCGCCACGAGCGGCAGCGAGAGCCCGTCGACCCCGAGGTGGTACGAGATGCCGGCGCTCGGGATCCACGCGACCTGTTCGACGAATCCGTAGCCGCTGGTGGGCAGCTGCAGCCACATGACGGCGACGAGCACCAGCTGCACGAGTCCGGTGACCACCCACGGCACGGTGTAGCGGCGCGGTGTGCTCGTGGCCGGGAGCGCGGTGAGCGCGAGCGCGACGACGACGGGAAGGAACACGAGGACGGAGAGCACGGTCAGCTCACCCCGATCAGGAGCACGGCGAGGGCGGCCAGCACGCCGAACCCGACGGCGGCCTGGGCGTAGTACTGGTGCAGCTGGCCCGTCTGGGGCCGGCGGGCGGTGCGGCCGAGGGCTCGAGCGCCGGCGGCCACCCCGTCGACGCCCCGGTCCAGACCGCGCTCGAGGTGGCGGTCGACCTCATCGGCGGTGCGCGTGACGCCGCGTCCGGCCCCGAGGACGACGCGGTGGTGGAACGAGTCGTCGAGGCGGGCGAGCAGGACGGCGAGCCGCAGCGTCGGCCGGACCGCAGCCGCGAGAGCGATCTGCTCGAGGTGCAGCCACGAGAGGAGTGCCGCGGGGGCCGGGAGCCGGCCGGCCACGCGCCACGTCACCCCGAAACCGACGACGGCGATCGCTCCGGAGGCGAGCAGCTCGAGGACGGTCGGCTCGGGAGCCGGCCGGAGGATGTCCGGGCCGAGAGCGAGCAGCCCTGCGCCTGCCGCGGCCACCGCGAGGGTCACGGCGACGACGGCCTGGACCCGCGCCCCGGCACGTCCGACGGTGCCGTCCCGGACGGTGGGAGGCGAAGGCCGCCACACGAACCACAGGGCCTTGGCGGCGTAGCCGGCCGAGACCAACCCGGCGGCCAGACCGACGATGTAGAGCGCAGGGCCGCTCGCCGCCGCGCCCGCGAGGACGGCGTCCTTGCTCACCCACAGGCCGGTCGGTGGCACCCCGGCAAGGGTCACGGCGCCGACAGTGAACGCTGCGCCGAGGACGGGGTATCGGCGCGCGGCCCCCTGGAGGCCGTCGAGTCGGCGGGTGCCGACCCGCACGAGCCACGCGCCGGCCACCAGGAAGAGCAGGCTCTTGGTCGCGGCGTGCGCGACGGTCTGGAGGACGCCACCAGGCACGGCGCCGACTCCGGCGGCGAGCACCATGAACCCGATCTGCGCGGACGTCGAGGCGGCGAGCAGTTGCTTGAGATCGCTCTGGGCGAGCGCGACGAGGCCGAGCAACAGCGCGGTCCCCACGCCGACCCACGCCACCAGGGGCCCGGCCCACCCGGTCGCCTCGAGGCCCGCACTCGTCCGCAGGAGCAGGTAGGCCCCGGCGGCGACCATCGTCGCGGAGTGCAGCAGCGCCGACACCGGGCTCGGACCGTGCATCGCCCCGGAGAGCCAGAAACTGAACGGCAGCTGCGCGGACTTACCGAGCGCGGCGACCACGATGCCGGCGACCGCGAGGTCCCGCCACCCACCGGCCACGTCGGGCAGCGCGTCGATCGCGAGCGTCGACACACCGCCCGCGAGCACCGCACCCGCGGCGAGGTAGAGCCCGAGGTCCGCGGTGCGCGTGGTGAGGAACGCGGTCCTCGCGCCCCGGGCCGCCGCGGGGTCGCCGGTGTGGTGGGCGATGAGGGCCCAGCTGACTGCGCCCATCACCTCCCACGCGGCAAGCAGCGGCGGGAGCGTGGTCGCGGTGACGGTAGCCAGCATCGCGGCTGCGAAGACGAGCACCAGGCCGACGAAGCGGCCCGACCCCAATGCCGGATCGCCCGCGGCGAAGGCCAGCACCGCGAGCAGGGCGAGCGCGACGAGCACGACCATGACCGCCGAGAGGTCGTCGACCGCGAAGCCGGCGTCGATGCCGTCGAAGAGCGGCAGGAGAGCCTGCGGCCGCCGGAGCGCGGCGGCCACCGCCACGCCCACGGTCGCCGCGGCGACCGTGAGTCCCACGGGGACGACGAAGCGCAGAGGGCGCACCACGATCAGCGCGATCCCGGCCGCGAGGGGGACGAGAAGCAGGGCGCCGAGGAGAACGCTCATGGTCAGCCCCGCAGCTCGGCGGCGTCGTCGGTCATGTCGATGCGCTTCGCGCGGTAGATCGCGGTCGTGACCGCGAATCCGGCCGCCATCTCGATGGCCATCGCCGTGACCACGATGACGATCAGCACCTGGCCCTCCGTTCCGGCCGGCGCCAGGAAGTACCAGAACGCCGCCGCCCCGAGGATGACCCCGTTGAGCAGGAGCTCGAGGCCCATCATGAGCATGACGATCGACTGCTGGGTCAGTGCCCCGAACAGCCCGACGGAGACGAGCGCCGCGGCGACGACGAGGAAGGCCTGCAGGTTCATCGCCCGACCCCGCCCCGGTCCCGGTCGTCGGACTCCGGCGCGTCGAGCTCGTCGCCCAGCCGGTCGTAGCGACCTCGGCCGGCGGCCAGCACGACCGTGCCGACGATCGTGGCGAACAGGGTGACCCCCAAGGTCATCATCGTGAGCATCTGACCGCTCATGAGGCTCTCGCCGAGGGCCATCGTGAGGTCTGGTGCCGGCGCGCCGCCTCGGACCGGCCAGTCCACGAGGAGCGCACCCCCGGCGAGCGCGACGAACGTGGTCGCCGCGATGACGGCGGAGCCGCGGGTGTTGTGGAACATCGACATGGGCATGAGCCCGGCCGGGTTCATCATGTACATGATCATGAAGACGGCCATGACGACCATTTCGATGACCATCATCAGCACGATGACCACGCCGAGGTACTGCAGTCCGGTCATGAGGACGAGGCCGGCGACGGCGAGGAACGAGAGCAGCAGCAGGAACGTCGCGCGCGCCATCGAGTCGACGCGGAAGACCAGCGCGCCCGCCACGACGGAGGTCACGGCGAGGACGACGAACAGGGCTGTCGTCATCAGAGGCCTCCGCCGAGCGCGACGAGGGTCACGACGAGGGCCTGGGCGATGGTGGCCGGCGTGAGGACCACCAGGGAGAACTCGGTCCAGCGGTCCATGCGAATGGTCGGAATCCCGTGGCGCAGCGCAACGAGCGCCGCGAGCACGGCCAGGGTCTTCACCAGCACCCAGGCCCACGCCGGCAGCCACGGGCCGTGGCCCCCACCGAGGAACAACGGCACCGCCATGGCCGCCGCCGCGACCAGCAGGAGCCACCGTCCGGTCATGAAGACGAGCCGGTCGACCCCCCCGAGCTCCGCCGCCGCCCCTCCGGCGATGTCGCGGCCGACGGGCGCGCCGAACGGGCCCCAGAACGCCATGGCCGCCACGCTGAGCAGGAAGGCCACGAACGCCACCGGCATGATCACGACGAACCACAGGCCCTGCTGGGCGGCGACCACGTCGGTGACGCGCAGGCTCTGCGCTCCGACCGCAGCCGTGATGAGGGCGAACATGTGCGGGAGCTCCCACGCCAGACCCTGTGCCACGAACCGGTAACCACCGATCAGCGACAGCGTGCTGTTGGCGCCCCACCCGACCAACCACACCGCGGCCCACGCGAACACCTCCATCGCGTTGAACCACACGATCCCCGCGCCGAGATCCGCCACGGGGCGCAGCCCGAGCGGGAGGACCACAGCGGCCAACAGCGCGGCGATCGGGAGGACCGCGCCACCGACGCCGCGCAGCAGCTCGTCGGAGGCCACGCCGCGCCGGCGTTGCCCCACGAGCAGTCGAAGGGCCTCGCGCCCGGGAAGAGCGGCGGCGACGGTCCAGGGCACGGGGCGTCCCGCCGCCCGCCCGGCGGCGACGGCGTCGGCGGCGACGGCCGCCCACGTGACGGCGAGCAGGATGGCCGGCAGGAGGACCGACCAGCCGAGCGGCAGTGCGACGCTCACGACGCACCCTCCTGTTCCGTGGGCCACGTCAGAGCGGGCTGGGGCAGCGGGTCCGCGACGGCGACGATCAACCTCGCCGCGGCGAACTCGGCGCCGGACAGTCGGGCGTCGAGCGCCGCGAGGTCGATCGCGACCGGCACCTCTCCGCCGGCCCCCGTGACCGCGGCCCTGGCCGAGAGCAGCTTGTCGTCGAGGGCCTCGAGGAGCTCGCTGCGTCCGGCCTCGGCGGAGCGGAGCATCCACCGCAGGAGCCGCGACCGCCGGACCCGGCGGCGCAGGTCGTCGAGCTCCTCGAGAGCGCACTCGGTGTCGATTTCGTCGAAGAGCAAGGCGTCCCGCAGTCCGCGGGCTCGCGCGGCCGGGCCTTCCCAGCCGGCAAGGGCGAGGACGCGCGCCGAGGCGTCGAGCGCGCGGGCCGCGTCGGGCAGGCGCCCGGTGACATCGCGGTCGTCGACGTCGAGAAAGCGCGAGCGTGCCTCCTGGATGACGTCGCCCTGCAGGACGACGTCGACGACCAGCCCGCTCGGCCACTCCGGTAGCACGGGACCGAGCGGGACGTGCAGCTGATCGAGGGCGAGCCCGTCACGGTCCTCGCCCAGGTCGGCCATCGCCAGCCCGCCGGGCAGCTCCATGCCGCCGCCGTGGTGGTGCCCGCCGTCGTGGTCCTCGTGCCCGGAGCCCTGCCCGTGGGAGGAGTCGTCGTGCTCGTCGTGCGCACCGGACACGTCGCTGGGGCGCTCCGAGCGGAGACCGTCGCGAGGTGCCTCAGCCCTTTGGGTCGAGAAATCCTGCAGGACGGTCACAGCATCGTCGAGCGCTGTGGTGACCTCGTGTTCGTTCCGGACGTCGAGCCGCGCGCGAGGTGCGGGCACCGTTGCCCACACGTCGTCGACGACGGCCCTGAGCTCGGGCCCGGGTTGGCCGACGACGACGAGGACATCAGTGTCGGCCGGTGCCATTGCATCAGTCCAGTGGCGGCGACCGACCTCGTGCTCGACGCGCGCCCGAAGTCGATCGGTGTCGATGCCGCCGATGATCAGGACGTGGGGCCGCCGGGCGGCGACGCGGAGGAGCGCGTTCCTCAGGTCCATCGGAGCGCCCCCTCGCGCCAGGCGTAGAGCACGCCGGCCATGAGGAGCGCGAGGAAGCCGAACATCTCGACCACCGCCGCCGGACCCATCTGGGCGACGACCAGGGTCCAGGGGTACATGAAGATCATCTCCATGTCGAAGGCCAGGAAAACCATGGTCACGACGTACCAACGGACGTGGAACCGGGAGGCGGGGTGCTCGAGCGGCGGCAAGCCGCCGGCGTGCGGCATCACGTTCGTCAGCGGCGGTGCCACGCTGAGAATCCGCGCCAGCGCCCGCGTTCCGGCGACCAGCAGTACGCCGACGGCAAGCAGCACGAGCGCCGGCGCCAGCTCATCCACGGGGGCTCTCCTCTCGACCGTTCCGGTAATACCCCTAGGGGGTAGCTGTACCGTGAGCAAGGTAGGGGGTAGGGGTATCAGAAGCAAGTGCCCGTGGACGTCGACTCCGTCCTAGATTCTCTCCGCGTGATGAGCTGACCCGCTTCTATCGGCATCTTCGTCACGCGATGGCGCCGCCCAGACAGCGCATTCCGGGCGCCGGTTGACAAACAACCCCCGGGGGGTATGTTCGGAGCCAACGAGAGGAGCCCGGTGATGAACGGTTACGCCGCGGAGAAGGACGCGTACCTGAAGCGGCTGCGCCGCATCGAGGGGCAGGTGCGCGGCATCGCCAAGATGGTCGACGACGACAAGTACTGCATCGACATCCTGACCCAGGTCTCTGCCGCGACCAGCGCCCTCGAGAACGTCGCGCTCGGCCTGCTCGACGACCACCTCAGCCACTGCGTGGCCGAGGCCGCCGCGCAGGGCGGCGACGTAGCGAACGAGAAGATCTCCGAGGCCAGCGCCGCGATCGCGCGACTCGTCAAGTCGTGATCCCTCTCGACGGGGACGACCCCGCCCGTCCCTTCCCGCCAGCTTTGCGCCCGCCCGCCTCTGGCAGAAGCGCGAACCGATCCACCTGACCGTCACCGGGCGGTCGACGAGAACGGAGACGACCCCATGAGCGAGACCAGCACCTACACCGTGACCGGTATGACCTGCGATCACTGCGTCGCTTCGGTGCGGGAAGAGGTCTGGGAAGTTCCTGGCTTGTCTGACGTCGACGTCGATCTCGCCACCGGTCGTGTGGTCGTGACGGCGGCGAGCCCGGTCGACGACGACGCGGTCCGAGCCGCGGTGGAGGAAGCCGGCTACCAGCTCGAAGGCTCGGGGAGGACGTCGTGAGCACCACGAGCCCGGAGAGGACGGAGCGTTCGACGGCTTCCGTCGATTCCTCGGAGGGTCAGGCGGCCGAACGTCCCTCATGGCGATCACGGCTCGATCGCCCCGCTGTCCGTCTCCTCGGGTTCGCCCTCGCGCTCGTGCTCGCCCTCGTCGTGGGCGGAGGCATCGCCGCGGTCGCAGGATCCACCCCGGCTCCCGCGCCAGGCCTTGCACCCGCCCCGGCACCGCTGCAGGGGCCGGCAGGGGCCGGCGCCCCGGCCGCAGGAAGCGACGTCAGCGGCCTCGCCGTCTCGCAGGACGGCTACACCCTCGACGTCCTCGCCACGCCGGGGCAGGCAGACAGCTCCGGCGAGCTGGCGTTCCGCATCCTGGGCCCGACCGGTGCACCCGTGACCGCCTTCACCCCGACCCACGACAAACCACTGCACCTGATCCTGGTGCGACGCGACCAGAGCGGTTTCCAGCACCTCCACCCGGTCGTGGACCCGTACGGCACATGGCGCACCACGACGTCCCTCGCCGCCGGGGATCAGCGGGTGTTCGCGGACTTCGCGCCGGACGGGCGCAGCGAGGCGCTGACCCTCGGCCGCGACATCGCGGTCGCCGGTACCTACCGCCCCGTGCCCCTGCCGCCCCCGTCCACGACCGCCACCACCCCGGACGGCTACACGGTGACGCTCACGGGCGCCCTCGTCCCCGGCACCGAGAGTCCCCTGTCCTTGTCGGTCTCGCGGGACGGAGCTCCCGTGACGGACCTGCAGCCCTACCTCGCCGCGTACGGCCACCTCGTCGCACTCCGCACCGGCGACCTCGCGTACCTGCACGTGCACCCCACCGGTGACCCCGGCGACGGCCGCACCGCAGCGGGGCCGGCGATCGAGTTCCTCGCCGAGGTGCCCTCGGCCGGTCCCTACCGGCTCTACCTCGACTTCGCCCATCAGGGCGTCGTCCGGACAGCGGAGTTCACGGTCGTTGCTGCGGCCAGTCCCGGGACGCCGGTCGGCGCCCCGAGCGGTCACAACGAGTCGGCGGCACCGCATGGCCACTGATCACCCACCGTCGACTGTCGAGTGCGGCCTCTCCGAGGCTTCCGAGGAAGGACACGCGGGATGAGCACCGTCACCGAGAACGCCGGCGCGGCCGCCCCAGACACCGTCGGCGCATCGCCCGAGCAGCACGACACCGCGACCCAGAAGGTCGAGCTCGTCCTCGGCGGCATGACCTGCGCCTCGTGCGCGAACCGCATCGAACGCAAGCTCAACAAGCTCGACGGAGTCCGGGCGACGGTCAACTTCGCCACCGAGAAGGCACGCGTCGCCGTCACGTCCGACGTGAGCACCCGCGATCTGATCGGTGCGGTGGAGGCGGCCGGCTACACGGCATCCGTCCCGGCGCCGGCGCAGGAAACCAACAGCACCGAGGCCGACGGGGACCGCGGAGGTGAGTCGGACACCCTGCGGACCCGGCTGCTCGTCTCCCTCGTGCTCTCGATCCCCGTGATCGTTCTGGCCATGGTGTCGGCAGTCCAGTTCACGTACTGGCAGTGGGCGTCGCTCGCGCTCGCCGCCCCGGTGATCGTGTGGGGCGCGCTGCCCTTCCACCGCGCCGCGTGGGCCAACCTGCGCCACGGCACCGCGACCATGGACACGCTGATCTCGCTCGGCACCCTCGCCGCTTTCGGCTGGTCGCTCTACGCGCTCTTCCTCGGCACCGCCGGTGTGCCCGGAATGGTCCACCCGTTCGAGCTGTCCATCGCACCGACCGACGGTGCCGGCAACATCTACCTCGAGGTCGCGGCCGGGGTCACGACGTTCATCCTCGCCGGTCGCTGGTTCGAGGCCAGGGCCAAGCGCCGCGCCGGAGCTGCCCTGCGCGCGCTGCTCGAGCTCGGCGCCAAGGAGGTCGCGGTGCTTCGGGAGGGCGTCGAGCACCGTGTCCCGGTGGAGCGACTGGCCGTCGACGACCGCTTCGTCGTCCGGCCCGGCGAGAAGATCGCCACCGATGGCGAGGTCTTGGAGGGCAGCTCGGCGGTCGACGCCTCGATGGTCACCGGTGAGTCGGTGCCTGTCGAGGTCGGGGTCGGTGACGCGGTTAGCGGTGCGACCGTGAACGCGGGCGGTCGTCTCGTCATCCGTGCGACGCGGGTCGGTGCGGACACCCAGCTGGCCCAGATGGCGCGTCTGGTGGAGGACGCCCAGACGGGCAAGGCCGCCGTCCAGCGTCTGGCCGACCGCGTCTCGGGCATCTTCGTCCCGGTCGTCATCCTGCTCGCGGCCGCCACGCTCGGATTCTGGCTGGTCGCTGGGGTCGGGGCGGCGGCCGCGTTCACCGCAGCGGTCGCGGTCCTGATCATCGCCTGCCCCTGCGCACTGGGCTTGGCCACGCCGATGGCGTTGATGGTCGGCACCGGTCGCGGCGCAGCGATGGGCATCCTCATCAAAGGCCCGGAGGTCCTCGAGTCCACCCGTCGTGTCGACACCGTCGTCCTGGACAAGACCGGCACGATCACCGAAGGCCGCATGTCGCTGGTCGACGTGCACCCCGCTGACGGTGAGGACCCCGCACAGGTGCTCCGCCTTGCCGGCGCCCTCGAGGACGCCTCCGAGCACCCCGTCGCCCGGGCCATCGCAGCCGCGGCGCGCGGGCGCTCGGACCGGCCACTCCCGCCCATCGAGGAGTTCGCCAACGACGAGGGACTCGGGGTCCACGGCACCGTCGATGGCCACGCCGTCCTCGTCGGGCGGCCGAGGCTGCTCCAGGACTGGTCGGTGGCGATGCCGGCGGACCTCGCCGGGGCGAAGTCGGACGCCGAGGCCCGCGGACACACCGTGGTGGCGGTGGCGTGGGACGGCGCGGCGCGCGGTCTCCTCTCCGTCGCCGACACCGTCAAGGAGGGGAGTGCCGAGGCCGTGCGCGGCCTGCGTGCTCTCGGCCTGACCCCGGTCCTGCTGACCGGCGACGCGGAGCCGGCCGCTCGTGCCGTCGCGTCCGAGGTCGGCATCGACCCTGAGCGGGTCGTCGCCGAGGTCATGCCCGCGGACAAGGACGAGGTGGTCGCACGCCTCCAGAAGGAGGGCCGGGTCGTGGCCATGGTCGGCGACGGCGTCAACGACGCCGCCGCGCTCGCGCGCGCCGACCTGGGGCTGGCCATGGGCACCGGCACCGATGTCGCGATCGAGGCCAGTGATCTCACCCTGGTGCGCGGAGATCTGCGGGCCGCGGTCGACGCCATCCGGCTCTCCCGCCGCACGCTGTCGACCATCAAGGGCAACCTGTTCTGGGCGTTCGCCTACAACACCGCAGCGCTGCCCCTGGCTGCCGCTGGCCTGCTCAACCCGATGCTCGCCGGTGCGGCGATGGCCTTCTCCTCGGTCTTCGTCGTCGTCAACAGCCTCCGTCTGCGGCGATTCCGCGCTCGCGCCGCTGCGTGACCCGACCGGACGCCCGCTCGGAGACGATCCCGGGCAGGCGTCCTCGCAGGTCCGCCGACGTCGCTGGTCGGTCACGTGGCCATCACGGCGACGGTGGTGAACGTCCGGCCGCCGTCACGGCTCTCGTGGACGCCCCCTGCGGTCGCGGCGAGCACGCGCCCTTGTCCGACGGCGGTCAGCGCCTGCGCCCGACCTCCCGGGACGGTGGCGCGCGGGAGCCAGGTGACACCCCCGTCGGGGCTTGCGAGTAGGCGGGCGTCGGACGTCAGCCCGAACAACTCGCCGTCCGGCGCCCACGACAGGAACGTCATCTGGGGCGCGGGCTCCACGACCGGAGCGGGTGGGCCCTCGGTCGACGCGACGGAGCCGTCGAAGGTCGCGACACCGCCGACGACCGCCAGCACCAGGTGATCAGGCCGGCGCGGGTCGGCAACCACATCAAGTGCCGGTGGTGCCGGCCAGGCCTCCCACCGCGCACCACCGTCCCGGCTGAACCGCAGACTGCCCTCGGCATCGACTCCGTAGATGCCTCCCGGCCCCTGGTCCAGAGCATGGAAGTCGACCTCTCCTCTGAGGGCGATGTTCTGCCAGGACAGGCCGCCGTCGGTGCTCCGGACGAGCCCGAGGGGGTCGGGGGTCGCCTCGAGAGGCGAGGGGTGTCCGCTCGAGATGAACTCGCCGGGTCCGGCGACGAGGAAGCCCATCAGGTCGCGGTTCGCGGCCGCTGACGTCCCGACCTTCTCGAGGCCGGTAGGACCGGAACGGAACAGTCCGCCGTGCGTCGCGACGTAGAGACCGCCGTCGAGGGGGTCGATCCCGAGGCCATGGACGTGACCGGGCACGGACGGCGACGATCCGGGGCGCCCGACGGCGGTGTCCTCGCGGGTGCACGCAGCGCCGAGGACGGTGGCCAGGGCGACGACGAGGGTCGACACGATCGCTCGACGGCGCCGGTAGCGCCGACTCGTTCTGGTCAATTCGCCTCCTCTCGAGGCAGGGGACGCCGCCGCGTGCGAGCACGCGGTCGGCCGATGGAGCCGGGTCCGGGGACGGGCGCTCACGCGCCGAGCCGTGGGGGGACGGACGGCCGCGGCCGCCCGTCCCCGGCCGGTCAGACCCTGCTGAGCAGGGCCTGCATCTCGGAGATCTCCTGCTGCTGATCGGCGACGATGGCGCCGGCGAGTTGCTTGGCCTGCGGGTTCAATCCCTGGGCCTGCTCGGTCTGGGCCATCTGGATGGCACCGTTGTGGTGCTCGACCATCATCTGCAGGAACATCCGGTCGAATGCCGGGCCGGACTGCGCGGCCAGCTGCTGCATCTGGGCCTCACCCATCATCCCCGGCATGGGCATGCCGCCCATCGGCATCCCGGGCATGCCCGGCATACCAGGCATCGCTGTGCTGCCGGGCTGCGGCTGCGGCGCCCCCCATGCGGCGAGCATCTGGTTCATCTGCTCGATCTCGGGGCCCTGAGCCTGCTCGATGCGAGCGGCCAGATCCTTGACCTCTTGCGAGGCTGCGCGCTCCGAAGCCTGCGAGGACATGGCGATGGCCTGCGTGTGGTGGGGGATCATGCCCTGGGCGAACATCATGTCCGCCTCGTTGTGCTCGGGCGAGATCGGCGCGACGGCGGACTGGGACGAGACCGGCGGCGACGCGGTGGGACCGCCCGCCGGGGCGGTCGACGACCCGGAACAACCCGCGGTCAGGACCGCGGCGGTGGTGGCGGCGATGACGCCGCCGACGAAACGTGCACGCACGAGGAATCTCCTTCGGCTGAGCACCGGCCGATGCGCACTGGCCGGTGCTGAGGACAGGGCTCGGCGCCGCTGCACGGCGGCGTCTCGCAGACGCGCGTGCAGGCGGTGGGCCGGCCTACAGCCGAAGGAGTTGGAGCTCCGCGAGTCTCGACGAGGTCGGTGGAGCGCGCGGTTCATCGACCACCGTGCGACCACGGTCGGCGGTCACGCGCCGCGGTAGCCGCCACCACGACGCGAGGAGGACGAGCACGAGGAGCAGAACCACAGCCCCGAGGAGCGCCACGAGGCACATGTGGAGCAGCGACCCCGAGTGGTCGTGACCGCTCCCGTCGGGGTGCTGGTGCAGGAGGGCGGCACTGCTCTGCACGACCACGCCAGCGTGCGTGCCGGTTTCCTGTGCCTGCTCGCTGCCGAAGGCCGTCTCCGGGCCCAGGGCAAGGCCGTGATCATGGTGTGCGATCGGTGGCGCTGCGCCGGGTTCGGCCATCGGGTGCGCGACGGGCCCGCCCTGCGGTGGGCCCGGGCTCGCGTGCTGATGAGCCCCCACGACGTGGTGCATGAGGACCAGCCCGAGTGCGATCACCAGGAGAGCGAGCCGATCGGACCAGCTGGTCAACACTCGCCCCGACACCGCGTTCGAGCGGTGCCGCGAGCTGCCGTGCCAGCGGATCACGCGGCCGACGATACCGAAGACGACCGGCATGCCGAGGGCGCTCCTGCACCTGGTCGGCGTCGCGGGTGACGAGACCCGTGACCCTTAGCTGCGAGCAGCTCGGCTGGCCACCACCATCGAGTGCTAGCGTCCGCGCCGTGTCCGGTTCGGTTGCGACTCAGCGTGATCGCTCACGCCTGCGCTCGGCTCTACTGGTCGCGTCGTCGGTGCTGGTGCTCATCGTTGCGGTCGGTTTCGACCTGCTCGCCGACGAGCCCCCGACCCATGCCCTCGCAGTAGCGCTGGTCGCGTTGGTCGTCGGCATCGGGCGCCTGTGGTTGCCGGGGCAGTTCCAGGGGACCTTCGCGGCTGCCAACCTCGCCGTCGTCGGACAACCTGCGGTGCACGCGCTGGGCAAGGTGACCCAGGCCGGCACCGAGTGGCTGCCGCACTCGCACGGATGGCCCCAGAGCGTCTCGACCGTCGCGCTCCACGTCGTCGTCGCGCTCCTCGTCGTTGCCGTCGCCGCGAGCGAACCCGCATGTCGCTACGTCGTCTCCACCGTCGTGCTCGTGCTCGCCCGGGTCCTGCACGTCCCCGCAACGCCGATCTCGACGTGCGTCATCACGACCGAGCGCGATGCCGGACCCCGAGCACGCGAGCATCAACTGCTCTTCTCCCGACAGGTTCACCGACGCGGGCCTCCGATGCTTCCCGTGCTCGCCTCCTGATCGACGGCTGACCCCACTACCTCCGAGGCTCCTGCCTCCGAGGACGGCGGACGCGCCTCGGGGATGTCCCGCGCGCCACGCAACTCCGTATTGATCATCGACGCGAGCTTCACAGGAAACCGTCGGCGCCGGGTGCACACACGCACCCGCCACCCCTGTGAGGACCTCACTCATGACTGGAACTTTCGCGGCGAACCTTCCCCGTCCACGGCCGGCCACGACACTGTCCGACATCCCTAGCCTGGCTTCCCGTCGAGTCCTGGTGACCGGAGCCCGCGGCTTCATCGGCGGGCATCTCCTCGCGCGGCTCCTCGACCTTGATGCAGACGTACACGCTGTCGTCCGTCCGGGTCGCGCTCCGACCGGCACCTCGCGATACGGCCTTCCCGGGCGTCGCCGTGTGACGTGGCACGAGGCAGACCTCACCGACGCCGACGCCACCGACGGCATCGTTCGGAAGAGCAACCCGGAGGTCGTACTCCACCTGGCCAGCACCGTCGCCGGCCACCGCAGTGCCGAGGTCCTGGGCACCATGCTCGAGAACAACACGCGGGCCGCGGTGAACGTGATGACCGCCGCGCACCGCTTGGGCAACAGGAGGGTCGTCCTCGCCGGCTCGGTGGAGGAACCGCACGCGGGCGAAGCGCCGTGCTCGCCCTACGCCGCGGCGAAGGTCGCGGCGACCGCCTGTGCGCAGCTGTTCCACCAGCAGTGGGGCCTTCCGGTGACCGTCCTGCGCCCCGCCATGGTCTACGGGCCGAGCCAGCCCGACGAGACCAAGCTGCTCCCGTACGTCGTCGGAAGCCTCCTCGAGGGTCGTGCACCGCGTTTGAGCAGCGGTACGCGACCCATCGACTGGGTCTACATCGACGACGTTTGTGATGCGTTCCTGCTCGCCGCCGTCCACCCCTCGGCGCCGGGACTCGTGGCCGACATCGGATCGGGCACCTCAACCACCATCGCGGACACGGTGTGGATGGTTGCCACGCTCATCGGCTACGAGGGCGCCTTCGGGTTCGGCGACCTCGCGGACCGGGCGAACGACGTCGCCCACATCGCCGACCCGTTACCGGCTCTCGACGGTCTGGGCTGGCGCTCCACCACGTCTCTCACGCAAGGCTTGACCCAGACAGTGCACTGGCACCTCACCCGCCGCGACGCTGATCATGAGTGGGCCGGTGTGCCGGGTAAGTCTCAGGACGAGGTCCGAAGCCTGTTCCGCCTCCATGTGCAGGGCCGCACGTGACCGCCTCTGATCGGAACAGACCGGCCTCGGTGAGGCCGACGTGACGTCTCGTCGTGACGACCGCATCCCGACGGAACCGATCTGCCGCCCGAGAACGACGCATGTGGCGCGGAGTGCCGCCGGGACGCCTGGTCTCCGCGAGGACAAGAGTCGGGCTCGGCGACGTGGTCGGTCTGGCCATCGAGTGGCCCGTCGGCAGCACGGTGCACTGCCCGGACTCCTCGCGGCGCTCGTGGGGGCCACCCTCGCTGCATGGTCGGTCCTGAGTGCGCAGTTCGTGAGCGAGACTCCTCGGCCGGAGGAGCGACCGGCAGCGATCCCGGCGCCGTCGTCGTCGATCGTCCTCGATGCTCGGTCGTTCGCTCCGGGAGGATGCATTGCCTTTCCGTCGGGTCCTGCATCGCGCGGCACGGTCCTGGTGGACGCAGGGCATGGTGGTCCTGACCCCGGTTCCCTCGGAACCACGATCGACGGCCGAACCGTCGCCGAGAAAGATTTGACCCTACCGGTGGCCCTCGCCGTGGCCTCCCGTCTACGAACAGCCGGATTCTCCGCGGTGCTGTCGCGTTCGACGGATGAGCTCGGCAGCACGCTCGAGTCCGACGACGTGCAGAACGGCTCACTGACGACTGCCGCGAGCCAGGAGGACCTCGTCTCTCGTGTGCGGTGTGCCAACATCGCGCGCGCCGACGCGCTCGTCTCGGTGCATTTCAACTCCTTCGACGATCCCGGGGTGACGGGCTCGGAGACCCTGTACGACGTCGACCGCCCGCTCGCTCCCCGCAGCCGCGCGCTCGCCCAGTCACTGCAGGCCAACATCCGCGCCGGCTTGGGGGCACTCGGCGAGCCGTCGCCCGACCGCGGGGTCATCGACTATTCGTCGGGCAGCGAGGCCGGCAGCGGCGATCTCGTCCTTCTCGGGCCTGGCGCCCCTGGCTCGGGCGACGAACCCAGCGCCACGCCGGGGGCTCTCGTCGAGCCCCTGTTCCTGACCAACCCGCGCGATCTGACGGCGGTGGCGACTCCGCGGGGTGTCGACATCCTGGCGGGTGCGATCAGCTCCGGCGTCGAAGACTACCTCGACGGGGAACGTCGATGACGCGCAACGAGGCACGACGGAGCTGGAGAGCGTCAGTGCTGCTCATGGGAGCCGTGGTGGTCGGTCTGGTCGCGGGATGCGGGGAAACGGTCACCCCAGCTGCCGTGCCCCCCAGTGCGACGCCGACCGCGCCTTCCTCCGGGGCGGGGGACGACGATCCGCCGCCGATCGTGACACCGCCGAGCGGCTTGGTCGTCTCGATCCTCTTCGAGCGGGGCCGACTCGCTCGGAAGTCGGACCAGGTGGAGGTCGGGAGGGGCAGCACGGTGTTGCTCGCGGTGTCGACCGATGTCGCGGACGACATTCACCTGCATGGCTACGAACGCGTTGCCCCGACCAATCCGGGAGATCGAGCTGTCCTCGAGTTCACGGCGGATCGGCCAGGCGTCTACACCGCGGAGCTCGAGCGCAGCGGTGTGAGGCTGCTCGAGGTCACCGTTTCTTAGCGAGGGTCCCATCTCGCAGTGGCCCCATCGCCCGCGGCGGAGGCGGGCACGACCTGCGAGGCGGGCTCCGGCGACGCTCCCTCGGGCGACGCCCCGCAGACCTCCGCCGACCTCGACACGGTGCCGGGCCAGACCGCGTCCTCAGCCTTCATCGCCGGACTCAGCTCCGTCGTTTTCGGGCTCCGGCGCGTTGGCGGCGTCACCGGACTCGGGAACTGTGGGTTCACCGGCCGCGGGGTTGCCTGCCGTGTCGCCGTCAGCGCCTTCGACGGCTTGGGGCTCCTCGGCCGGGGTCTCCTCGGCCGTCTCGGTTCCTGCGCTCGTCGCGGCGGCAGTGTCCTGCGACGCCGGGAACGCGAGGGCGACGCCGGCGCTGGCGGCCACCACGACGACGAGGACCGTGACAGCGAGCGCGGACTGGAGCCGGGAGCCGACGCGGTGGCGGGCGGCGATGGTCGGGGCTGTCGTCCGGGACGGGGCGGCGATGACGGCGTCGACCAGCTTCGCCACGCCCGTCTCCAGCGGTCCACGCCCGACGTGCCGCTGCCAGAGAGCCCCGACGGCAAGGGCGGCGACGACCTGGACGAGGAAGAGGACCCACGGGTCGCTCTCCGGGGCCAGCCCGGTGACCACGACGTGCAGGACGTAGAAGGTCAGGGTCATCGACCCGGCCGCCGCGAGGGGGCCCCGGGCAGCGGGCAGGACCCGGGCGGGTGTGCTGGAGGTGGAGCGGGCGATCAGGCGGTCGAGCAGCAGCATGGAGCCGAGGACCGCCAGCGAGGTCCCGATGGTGCGGGCGAGGTCGAACGGGGTGGAGGAGTGCGGCAGGGTGACCGCGAGCCACGACCAGCTGGTGGTCGGCGTGACGCCGTTGGGCCCCTCGGCGGAGAGGGCGGCGAGCTCCTCGGGCGAGAGGCCGGAGGTGAGGAGGAGCTGCTCGAGCCCGCCGGTGGCCTGCAGGATCAGCTCGGACGCGACGGTCGCGACCACGGCGAGCAGGACCCCGCCGACGGCGAGTGCGGCGGCGACGCGGGTGCTGTCGAGGCGGAGGCGGCCCGACGGCGATGCCGATGCAGAGGTAAGCGAGCCAGGGCCAGACCGGGTAGGCGCCGGTGAACATCAGCGTGGTCAGCAGCCCGGCGGGGTCGGTGACCAGCATGGTGAACGACGGGTCGAGCAGCTCGGTGGGCGGCCGCTGCGCCCGCAGCAGGAACCCGGTGACGGGGGCGAGGACCGTGAGCACCGCGCCGAGGACGGCCAGGACGCGGGTCGAGAGGAACACCAGCGGAACGGCGAGCACGAACAGCACGCCGTAGTAGGTCAGGATCACGTCGATGCTGCCGAGCGCGGCCTGGCCGAGGGCGAGTCCGAGCGACCCGATCGCGAGGCCCCGCACCACCAGGCGCAGGGCGTATCGGCGGGCGGGCTCGGTGCCCGGCTCGAGGCGGCGCCGTCCGGTCAGCATCGCGACCGACAGTCCGGCCAGGACGCCGAACAGTGCCGCGGCGGGCCCGTTGACCAGGCGCCCGGCCATCGTGGGCTGGCCGCCCTCGGCGAGGGGAAGCGTGTGGGCGGCGATCATCCCGAGCAGCGCGATACCGCGAGCGGCGTCGACACCGCGCACACGCGAAGCCGAGGACGTGACGGCCGAAGCGGCCGCGGCGAGCGGTCGTGTCAGGACGAGCTTCACCGTCGGCGGGTCGATCGACGACGAGACGGGCCGCATCGCCGGGAAGCGGTCGGTGACCGCGCCGGGCGAGGTCGGAGTCCGCGGCTGCGGTGGGACCGTCGTGATCATTGCGGGCTCCTTGCGCCTTCAAGCGGTGACAAGAGAAGCGTCCGCCGTTCGAGGTCAGCGCAGAATTACTGCCGTGGGCACAGAGCTCGACCATCGAGGTCAGGGTCTTGTCACCTCGGGGCAACCGTCTGGCTGACCCGGGGCTCGGTCAGCTCGTCGACGTCAGGTCATCGACCGCGCGGGGTTGCCGCCCCAGCGGTCGCCTAGCGGGACGTCCTCGCCCTTCATGAGGAAGGTGTCGGGAGCCAGGACGGCGGCGTCGCCGACGGTGGTGCCGTAGTGCACGAAGGAGTTGACACCGAGGGTGACTCGGGCCCCGATCACCACGACGTCGGACTTGAAGGCGCCGTCCTCCTGCGAGTGGCACTGGATGACCGAGTTCTCGCCGAGGGTGCACTCGTCGCCGATCGTGGTGAAGCCGCGCTCGATGATCGCCGCGCCGTCGTCGAACACGCGCTTGCCGATGTGCACGCCCAGGAGGCGCCAGATCCAGGACTTGAACGGCGTGCCGTCGAAGAGGCGCATCCAGCTCGGGGACGGGACCTTCCAGTACCGCTCGTGGCGCCAGAACGCTCTGTCGTAGATCGAGCAGCCGTCGGGAGCGAAGGTCTTCAGTCGCGCCGCAACCCGTTCGACCGCGACGAACCAGACGATCGTGATCGTGATGATCAGCGCTTCGGCGAGCACCACCTCGAGGGCACCGAGACGCACGGGCAGGGACGCGACGACGGCCACGGCGACGAGCACGAAGAAGCTGAACAGCCACCGGACGAGCAGGTGCAGGACCACGGTCACGGTGTTGTGGCGATTCTTGTGGACCATCGCCCGGGCGTGGACCGCTGGGTCGTCGGCCTCGAGCGCGCTGTCGCGCGCCACGGTGCGGGGGATCTCGAAGCTGGGCGATCCGAGAAGCCCGACGCCCGTCCGAACCGGCCCGTCCACCGGGACCGCGACCTTGGTGGCCAGGAGGCAGTCGTCGCCGGTGCGCCCCTGGGGTGGGTAGGCGATGTTGTTGCCCAGGAAGTTGCGGGCTCCGATGGTGGTGGCCGAGACCCGGAACGAGGTGGGCGAGTACTCCGCGTTCATCACCGACAGCCCGTCGGCGACCACGGTGTCGCGCCCGACCGCGGTCAGGAACGGGTTCTCGTGCTTGATCGTCATCCCGAAGTTCGAGCCGGTCTGGGTCCAGGGCCGCAGCCGGTAACCGATCGCCGTCAGGTAGTACGGGATCGCGGAGCTGTCGCCGAAGAGTTCGACGAACGCCTTGACGTTGGTCAGGGCGGCGACGGTGCGCTGCTGCCAGTACCGCAGACCGTAGAGCGGGTACACGCGGTCGGGCCGCAGCCCGAGGGCGACCAGCCGCGGCAGCGTCATCACCGTCGCCAACCCGACGACCATGCCGCCGAGATAGAGGACGCTGCTCAGGACGAGGGCCTGCACCCAGTAGCTGCCGGTGGCGAGGGCACCGACGGGGGGCTCGAAGAGGGCCTCGACCTGCGGAGCGGCCGCATGGACGAGGGCGCCGAGGGTGATCGTGGCCGGGAGAGCCACGAACAGCGCGACGGCGAGGGTGGCGACGGGGTAGGCGAGCCGCCGCAGCCGGCCGCACGCGACGGGCGGGGCGGTCGGGACGGTGATCGCGGCGCGACGCCCCGGCGAGCCGTGCCAGGTCTCGCCCGGCGGGACGGACTGCCCGGGGTGGAGCGACGAGCTGTGGCTGAGCACCGAACCGTCGGCCATCGAGGTCTGGACGTCAAGCACCGTCGATTCGCCGATGATGACGTTCGCGCCCAGGGTCACGCCACCGATCTCGATGTGTCCGTCGTGCGCGCGGTAGCAGGAGATCGACGCGTCCTTGCGGATGAGGGTGCTGGCCCCGACCGAGAACAGGTCGGTGGCGACGGGGACCTGGCGGGTCAGCAGGACGACCCCCGGACCGATCTTCGCTCCGAGCACACGGAGGTAGAGGCTGTAGGCGGGTGTGCCGGTGAACATCACCATCGGGTTCGCCCTGATCAGTACCTTGACGATCCAGAAGCGCAGGTAGGCCGGGCTCCAGACCGGGATCGAGGTCGGTCGCCATCGTCCGACCAGCACCCACTTGAGGATCACGGGAAGTGCGATGAGCCCGAGGAGACCCAGGGCCGCGATACCGACGGCGCGCAGGTAGAGGTCGACGAGTCCCGTCGCGGTGGTGGCCCAGCCGTAGGCCCAGGTCAGGAAGATCGCGACGATGTAGGTGTAGGCGAGGAAGGACAGGAGTTGCGCCGCGCCGCACAGGACCATCTCCAGGCCGCCCACGCGGGGGCCGGTCGAGGCGGGTGAGGGAGGCGCGACGGTCGCTCGCGGTTCGGCGGGTCCTCCGGCCGGAGCGAGGAACGTCGCCAGACTCGCCAGTGTGGTGTGGCCGTAGATGTCGGGCATGGCGACCGCCGGCAGGCCGGGGTCCTTGCGGACCTTGGCGCAGAAGCGGGCCATCAGCAGCGAGTCGGCGCCAAGGTCGTCGAAGAAGTGGGCCGTCGGCGACACGGTCTCGAGGCTCAGGACCTCGCCGAGGATGCTGCCGAGCCGGGCCTGGATGTCCGCTGCTCCCGCGCCCCGGTCCGACGACGGGGCCAACGCCGTCGTCAAGGACGCGAGCGTCGGGTTCTGGTAGATGTCCTGCATCGCCACCGACGGCAGCTGTGGTTGCTTGCGGACCTTGGCGCAGAAGCGGGCCATGAGCAGCGAGTCGGCGCCGAGGTCGTCGAAGAAGTGTGCGCTCGGCGGGATGGTGTCGCGACCGAGGATTCTCAGTCAGGATCGCGGAGAACGCGGCTTCGGTGGCGGGGGCGCCCGCTGATACCGCAGCCGGCGCCGGCGGCGCGAGCCCCTGCGAGTGCGAGGGAGGTCCGCCTCGGCGCAGCGGGCTCGCGCGCTCGACGCGGGGAGGTGCCTGGTGGGGTGAGATGCGCTCGGGCTGGCGACGGGGCGACCGCGGTGCGGTACCCGGAGCGGGCGGCGCACCAGGCGGCTGGCGGAAGACGACCGTGCGGCTGGACCGGCGCCTCGGCCCGGGCCTCGGTGGAGGCTGGGCGTTCGCCGGGAGCTCGCGGAGACCGCGACCTCCGCTGCCCTCGAGTCGAGCAACCCGTTCGACCTCACCGTCCGCGGTGATCCGCCCGAGGTCACCGCTACGGAACACCCGGCCCGCCGGGGTCGGGTCGAGGAAAGCTTGGCGGGTGAGGTCCGCGCGGCCGACGTAGCCGCGGGCCACGCCGACGCCGGTGAGCCCGATCTCGCCGACCTCGCCCGGCGGCAGGACACGCCTCGGATCGTGGGCGTCGAGGACAACGACCCCGTAGGTGGGAAGGGGACGCCCCAACGTGGGCGCGCGGTCCGGGCGCAGCTCGCTCCAGAAGGCCGCGACGGTGGTCTCGGGAGGTCCGTGCAGACCGATGAGGCGTCGCCCCCGGCGCTGCCAGGCGTTCACGACCTCTCGAGGTCGTTCCACACCGCTGACCAGGAGAAGCCTTAGGCGAGGGAGGTCGACGTCGATGCCGATCAGCTGCGCGGGCTCCGCGCGGAGCACCGTCACGTCCCGGTCCCGCAGGAACCGGCCGAGTGCCGGTCCCCGCAGGTCCGCGCCGACCGGAGGAGTGACGACCGTGGCGCCACAGGACCACGCCAACCACGTCTCGAGCACCGCGAGGTCGGAGCTCACGCGTGGGTCGTGCAACACGCGGTCGTTCACGCCGATGTCGACGAGATCACCGACGACCTGGACGAGGTTGGTCACCGCCTGGTGGCCGATCGCGGGCACCCGCAGCCCACCGCCCGCGCCGTCGGCGTGGACGACGATGTAGGCGGGCGACTCGAAGGGCGAGGACCGCCAGGCGTCGGGAAGACGACGAACGTCCTCGGCGTCGACCCGAGCGGCGACCCGGTCGAGATACACCGCGTCGACATCGGACGCATCGAGCCGCGACGCCGCGTCAGCCCGGGTGATGACGAGACTGGCGCCCGACGCGTCGAGCACCGCGGCGAGACTCCGATCCGGCAGGGCAGGTGACACAGGCACCCAGACCGCGTCGAGCTTCGCGACCGCGACCTGGGCGACGAGTGCGTCGAGCGGCCGCTCGAGAAGGACCGCGATCCGGTCCCCGGGCCCAACCTTGCGCCCATGCAGGAAGCGGGCCAGCCGGTTCGCGGACATGTCGAGGTCGTCGTAGGTGAGCGCCCCCTCCGCCGCCTCGATGGCGCGGCACCCTGCTCGACCGAGGCGCCGGAACTGGTCGCAGCGCCGCTCCAGCATCCGCGCGAGCCGGTCCTCCGGCGACGTTCGCGGTCGCGGCGCGCCGTGATCGTCTCCGCTGACCGGGTTCTGGGTTCGACGTCGCGGCCGGGCGATCGCGGTGGTGCTGCGACCGAGACGGAAGGTGCGTGTGGCCCCGTCGCCGGAGTGGCCGGACCTGGTCATCTCAGGTCGACCGGTCGAATCGTGGGGGATCGGACAGGTCGTGAGACGAGGGCGCTCCGACGGCATGATCGCGAGGGAATGCTGTGGTCACGGTGTCTCCATTGAGGCAGTACGAAACTGGCGAAGCAGAAAGGCGGAAGAGGCGCGGCGGCTCGCGGCGATCCGTGTTCGAGCCCCAACCGACGGTTGTGACCAGGCCGCACGACCGCATACGCCGTGTGAAGCGCTCAGAGAGCGCGGATCGGTCGGCCATGCGGGACCGACGAAGCCGTGTGGTGGCCGCGCCGGGAGGTCCGACGCTGCGATCGGTATCCGGGCGCGACCGGGCCGTTGCCGTGCCACGGCTGCACGCCGGAGTCGGGCGGCCGGGGAGGACTACGCCGCGACGTCCTCCATGGACCCGCGCCTAGGAGGCGAGAGCGACAAGCACGGCGGGCGGACCGCGCCGCTCGGGCAGACGTGCGCTCAGACGTTGCTTGGGGCGGCGAGCCGGTGGCCTGAACCTCAGGGGCAGCGCGTCGTACTGAACAGGCCCGACCGTCCGGAGCACGACACGGACGAGACGGCGGAAACGAGCCAGGAGTGCGCGTCCGGCCGTGTCGCAAGCTGTGGTCAACGCCGTGAGAACCACGAACAGCGCCACGTGGAAGGCGATGAGAACGAGACAGGCGACCACGCTGTGGCTCGCCGCGAGAGCGTGCGAATGCGTGAGCTCACCGATCAGGTGCATGATCGGCTGGCCGATGACCATCGTTCCGGCGAGGCACATGATGGACGTCACGCCGCCCTCGCACGCGGCGCGCACCACGCCGGCGGCGACGACGAGGATGGCGAGGGCCCACGCATGGTCGGTGGCGACCGTCGACGTGAGAGTGGCGATGGTTGCGAGTGCGACGGACACCGTGGCCAGGGTTGCGACCGCTCGCCACCGTGAGTCGCGGAGTCCCGACACGGTGTCACCCCTTTGCGGCAATTCGCCTACGCTCCGCAAAGTAGACCCTTGAATGGCCTTCAGACCAGACGCGAGAACGATCCTGGCCAGTACTCCCTGCTATCAACGCCTCAAGGCACAACGCGCGGGGGCTCGGGTCGCATCACGCCGAGTCGGCCGCCGCGTCGTTGGGCGCGAGGTCCGGTCGTAGGCGCAGGTACTTGGTGGCGTGGCGCCATCGGCCTTGCTCGTAGGCGGTGTCGGTCTCGACCTCGACCACGAGCTCCGGTGCGACCTGTGTGTACTCGATCTCGGCTCCCGCCGTCTGTCCGAAGCGGCTGGAGGGCAGCCGTGGCGGCCAGGGGTGCTCGGTCCACGGGGGTCGCAGCAATCGCCGTAGCTCGGCGCGCGCGGCGAGGGGCAGCGGGCTCGTGCGGCCCACCACGCGAAGGCGGCCGCCTCGATACCTGCCGAGGACCAGGGCTTCGGGGCGCTCGATGGTGCCGAACACGCCGCCGATCACGGCCTCGGCGGAGTCGCGGGCGCGCAGCTTCTGCCAGCTGCGCGCGCCGGGGCGGTAACGCTGGTCGCGGCGCTTCGCGACGACGCCCTCGATGCCCGGAGGCTGATCGCGCAGCCAGGCGCTGGCGGCTCGCGGGTCGGTGGTCATGGGCATGAGCCCTACTCCGCGGGGTGCGGCCTGCATGACGTCCTCGAGGACCCGGCGGCGCTCGTCGTACAGCGCGGTTCGCAGGTCGCGGCCATCGTCGTGGAGCACATCGAAGGCGACCAGAAACGCGGAAACCTCTGCCGCTAGCCGCGCGGTCCGGGCCGGGGAGGAGTACCGCAGACGCTGCTGTAGCGCGGCGAAGTCCACGCCGGCGCCACCAGCGATGACAAGTTCGCCGTCGAGGACGAGCCCCGATGGCAGGAGGCGCGCGGCAGCGACGACCTCCAGTCGGTCGAGCGGCTTGGCGCGCCGGCTGTCGAGCCGCACGTCGCCGAACTCACTGATCGAGAGCAGGCAGCGAAACCCGTCGAGCTTGGGCTCGTAGGCCCACGGCCCGTCGGTCGGTAGGACGTCGACCGACCGCGACAGCATCGCAGCGACCTTCTCGACCACCGCAGGAGTCTCACCGAGGGCCGGCCGGCCCGGCCAGCGCGGGCGGCCGTCTCACACCGACCGAGACCTCAATCCTCCCTGCGTACGGCACGAGCATCAGGGCGCCGGATCGTCGTTCCACGGCGATGGCTGCGGTGGCGAAGGGGCGAGAGCGGATAGTTGGTCTTGTCCCGCCGGGGGCTCTCATAGCCAGCAGGCAGCGGGCCGGGGAACTGGGGTTCCGGCTCGCGGATTTGGGTCGTCACCAAGCGCTGAGCGGCACGGACCGCGTGCTCCCACACCCGCGGAGAGGTCGGAAGCTCGCGCCAGTCCTCGGCGAGGGTCTCCAGCAGCGCGCCGACCGCGTCGGACGACTCTCGGTCGAGGCCGGCGAACCCGCCAGGACCGCGGTCACGCACCACCGCGGCGGCTTCGATCATCTGCTCGGCCTCGAGCCGACGTTGCTCGCGACGCCGGAGCTCGGCGGGCTGAACCACACCGCCCTTGATCGCCGGGCGTCGAGCGGTTCGTCGGCCGGACCGGGGGTCCCTGCGGACACCTCCGTCCAGCCCGCAGGATGGAGGGGTGTCGCAGCGCGTCCTGGTCGCCGATGACGACCGTGCCATCCGGGAGTCCCTCGCGCGCGCTCTGGAGCTCGAGGGCTATGAGGTGGCGACGGTCGCCGACGGGGTGGAGGCGTTGACCCGGGCGCGGCGCAGCGCCTTCGACGCGCTGGTGGTCGACGTGATGATGCCGGACGTCGACGGGCTCGCGGTCTGCCGCGTCCTGCGCGCCGAGGGCGACCGCACGCCCGTCCTCATGCTCACCGCCCGCGTCGAGACCCCGGACCGGGTGGCGGGCCTGGACGCCGGCGCCGACGACTACCTCCCCAAGCCGTTCGAGCTCGACGAGCTGCTGGCTCGTCTCCGGGCCCTGCTCCGTCGGGCGTCCTACACCCCCGATGACGCCGCGGAAGGGGGAGCCGGCTCCCGGCTGTGGGTCGGATCGCTCTGCGTCGACCCGGGGGCCCGGCGGGTGTGGTGGCGCGAGCAGGAGCTGGAGCTCTCGAAGACCGAGTTCGACCTGCTGGAGCTGCTGGTCCGCAACGAGGGCATCGTGCTCGACCACGCCACGATCTACGACCGCATCTGGGGATACGACTTCGGCGCGGACTCGAAGAACCTCGCGGTGTACATCGGCTACCTGCGGCGCAAGCTGACCGCGGTCGGGGCGCCGGCGCTGATTCACACGGTCCGCGGCGTGGGCTACGTGGTGCGCGAGCCGTGAGCCTCCGGACACGCCTGGCGTTGGCGTTCGCGCTCGTCGCGGCGGTGGTGGCGGGTCTGGTCGGCGTGCTGAGCTACCACTCCGCCGGCGAGCGCACCACCGATGAGACCGATCGGTCTCTGGCGTCGGCGACCACCGCGCTGATCCGCGGCCAGACGGCGGTCCTCTCCGCCCTGCCGCCGTCGCCCCCCGTCGACCGCGACGGTTTCGACGGCGACGAGCCCGGGCGGCCCGACCCCCGCGCCGAGGGACCGACTCTCACCGCACAGCGGGTCGCACCGGACGGCGCCGTCACGTTCGTCGGGGGCCGGCGGGTGACGCTGCCCGCCGACGAGCCGACCCGGCTGCTCGCGTCCAGGGGCGCCGCCGGACAGACGTCGACCACGGAGATCGACCTCGGTCGAGGGGCCTACCGCGTCCTGACCACCGCGCTCGGCAGCGGTCGCGGGGCGCTGCAGGTCGCGATCGACATCGATCAGTCGCGGCGTGTCCTCGCCGGACTGGCGGCCGAGGTCGCCCTCATCAGCGTCGCCGTGACCGCGGTCGCGGCCGGCGTCGGCTGGGGGCTGGCCCGACGGATCACCCGCCGACTCGTGCGCCTGACCGCCACCGCCGAGGAGATCGCCGACCACGGGCAGATCGACGTCACCGTGCCGGTGGCGGGTCGTGACGAGGTCGGCCGCCTCGCGGGCTCGTTCACCACGATGCTCACCCGTCTCGCGGCGGCCCGAGACGCCCAGGACCGCCTCGTGCAGGACGCCGCCCACGAGCTGCGCACCCCGTTGACCAGCCTGCGCACCAACACGAGCGTGCTGCGCCGGCTCGCCGAGCTCTCCCCGGAGGCCCAGGACCGCCTCGTCGCCGACGTCCAGGGCGAGACCCGGGAGCTCTCGCACCTCGTCGACGAGCTCGTCGAGCTGGCGCTCTCGCGGCAGAGCGAGGAGCCCGAGGAGGATGTCGCTCTCGCCGAGGTGGCCGATCGCGCCGCCGAGCGGGTGCGGCGCCGCAGCGGGCGTCGCATCACGCTCGAGGACGACGGCTCGCGGGTCCGCGGGCGCCGCGGTGCGCTGGATCGCGCGATCGGCAACCTGCTGGAGAACGCGGTCAAGTTCGATGCCGACGGCACCGGGGATGTGCTCCTGCGGATCCGTCGCGGCACGACCACGGTGACCGACCAGGGTCCCGGCATCGCGCCCGCCGACGCCGCGCGGGTGTTCGACCGCTTCTATCGCGCCGACTCCGCCCGTGGACTTCCCGGCTCCGGGTTGGGGCTCGCGATCGTGCACGACGTCGCGGAGGGGCACGGCGGGAGCGCGTTCGTCTCCACCCCGTCCGGTGGCGGGACGACCGTGGGCTTCTCGGTCGCCGCCGATCGCATCCTGCCGGCCGAGCGCGCCGGGGGAGCCGCGTCTCGCGCCTAGGGTCCTTACCCGACTCCGAACCGGGCCACGTCGGCGCTTCACCCTGCGGGGGCACCGTGGTGTCCGTGACCGCCACCCTCCACCGTGCCCGCGCCGCGGGGTGGTCCTCCCGGCACGTCGCGCGAGCGCCCTCCGCCGTGCGGGACCGCCGGGTACGGACCGCCGCCGATGCCGTGCTCGCCGCCTCGCTGACCCTCGTGGTCTTCTGGTGGGCCACCGGGGGCGGACTGACCGACCTCGGCGGCTGGGCGAGCGGCCTGGCTTCGCTGGGCCGGGTGATCGGGCTGGTCGCGTCGCTGCTCCTGCTCGCGCAGGTCGTTCTCATGGCGCGCGTGCCGTTGCTCGAGCAGGCGTTCGGCCAGGACCGCCTCGCGCGTATCCACCGGCTCGTCGGCTTCACCTCGTTCACCGGGATGCTCGCCCACATCGGCCTGATCACCTGGGGCTACGCCGCCGGCGACCTCGCCCGCCTCCCTGGCGAGGCCTGGGACCTCACCGTCGACTATCCGGGCATGCTCCTGGCCGTCGCCGGTACGGCCTGCCTGGTGATGGTCGTCGTGACCAGCGTGCGCGCCGCCCGGGCCCGGCTGCGGTACGAGACATGGCATCTGCTGCACCTCTACGCCTACCTCGGCGTCGGGCTCGCCCTGCCCCACCAGCTCTGGACCGGCCAGGAGTTCCTGGTCTCGACCGCGCGGACCGTGTTCTGGTGGACCCTCTGGGGTCTCGCCGCGGGCTCGGTGCTCGTCTGGCGGATCGGCGTCCCACTGCGGCGCAGCCTGCGCCACCGGATCGCCGTCACCTCGGTCGTCGACGAGGGCGACGGATGCCTGTCGGTGCGCCTCGTCGGCCGCCACCTGGACGAGCTCGATGTCCGCGCCGGCCAGTTCTTCACCTGGCGCTTCCTCACCGGCCCCGGCTGGACCCGGGCGCACCCCTACTCGCTCTCCGCGGCGCCGGACGGGCGTCACCTGCGCATCACCGTCAAGGACCTCGGCGACGGCAGCCGTGCTCTACGCCGGCTGCGGGTGGGCACCCGCGTGCTCGTCGAAGGGCCCTACGGGCGGCTGACCGACCGTGCGGGCACGGCCTCACGGATCGCGCTCATCGGCGCCGGGGTCGGGATCACCCCGCTGCGGGCCCTCGCCGAGGAGCTCGGCACGTCCGGACGCGACGTCGTGGTGCTCCACCGGTTCACCGTCGAGCCGCTGTTCCCCCGCGAGTTCACCGCGCTCGCGCGCGAGCACCGGGTCGGGCTCGTTCCGCTGCCCGGGCCCCGCAGGGCCGGCGACTCCTGGCTCGGCGACGGCGTCGGGGGCGGGAGCGACCTCAGTGCCCTGCTGGCCCGCGTCCCCGACATCGCCGAGCGCGAGGTGTACGTCTGCGGCCCGGACCCGTGGACCCGCCTCGTCCGCCAGACCCTCACCGCGGCCGGCACCCCGACCGACCGCGTCCACACCGAGACCTTCGACTGGTGACCTGAGATGCGACGCATCCTCCTGTGGTTCCTGACCACCGTGAGCACCCTCGTCCTGCTGTTCGGCTACAGGACCTCGACCTCGTCCACGCTCCCCGACGACGGAGCGGCCGGCGGCTCCGCCACGCCCTCGACGACGGCCCGGGCCACCACCCCGAGCCCCACGACGACCGCAGGCTCGAACTCGGGCTCGAGTGCCCTGCCCGTCGCCGGCACGTTCACCGGCAGCACCGCCGACACCCGCTGGGGGCCGGTCCAGACCCGCGTCACGGTCGCGAACGGACGGATCACCGCCGTCGACGTCGTCCAGTACCCGGACGGGAACGCCAAGGACCGGGAGATCAACGCCGACGCGATCCCGCAGCTCGTCGACGAGACGATCCAGGCGCAGACCGCCCAGATCGACATGGTCAGCGGAGCGACGGTGACGAGCACCGGCTACCTCGAGTCGCTGCAGAGCGCCCTCGACCAGGCCCACCGGGCATGACCGCGCCCACCCCGGCCCACCCGCGCATCACCCGGTACGTCGAGCACGTCATGGGCCTGCCGATCAGCCTCGCCCTGCGCGGCCGGCACGCCGATGACACCGCGGGGCGCTCGGCCTGGCGTGCGGTGATGGCCGGCCTGCGCGAGGCGGATCGCGTCTTCAGCACGTATCGGCGCGACTCGGTCGTGTCCCGGATCGACCGGGGCGAGGTCGGTCTCGGCGATCCGGGCGTGCCGTCCGAGCTGCACGACGTGCTGGACATCGCCGACCGCGCCGGGCGTGCGACGAACGGCGCCTTCTCCGCCTGGCTCCCCGGACCCGACGGCGAACGGCGCCTCGACCCCAGCGGCGTCGTCAAGGGATGGGCGGTCGACCGCGCCGCATCCGCGCTGCGCGTCCTCGACGACACCGACTTCTGCCTCGGTGCGGGCGGCGACGTCCTCGGCCGCGCCCTCGACCCCGATCTGCCCTGGCGCATCGGGATCGAGGACCCCCACGACCCCCGTCGCATCCTCGCCACCGTTCCGGTGCGCGACGGTGCCGTGGCGACGTCCGGCACCGCGCACCGCGGCGCCCACGTGATCGACGCCCGCACGGGGCTCCCGCCGCCGGGGATCGCGGCGGTGACGGTGATCGCCTCGACGCTCACCGACGCCGATGTCGACGCCACCGCCGCCTTCACCCTGGGGGCCGGCGCCGCGGAATGGCTCGGTCGTCGCGTCGGGAGGAGCGGGCTCGTCGTCGCTGCCGACGGGACCGTTGCCCGCATTCCGCGGGTGGGAACTCGGTAAGAACCGTCGTGGTGTCGTTGGCGCACACTGAGTGCGTCGGAACGATGCCCCGTGTGTCGACGATCGATGGGCTGCCGGCCCACATCCTCCTGGTCCACGCGGTGGTCGTGCTCATCCCGCTCAGCGCGCTGCTCGTGGTGCTCGTCGCGGTGTGGCCGGCGGCCCGGGCGCGGCTCGTGTGGCCGACGGCGGTGCTCGCCGTCCTCGCACTCGTCGCGGTGCCGCTGACCACGGAGGCGGGCGAGTGGCTCGAGCACAGGGTGGCCCGTACTCCCCTCGTGCGCGCCCACACCGAGCTCGGGGACTACATGCTGCCGTGGGCGATCGGGCTCGCCCTGGTGGCGCTGGGACTCCTGGCCCGCCAGGTCCTCGAGGTGCGCGGCGCGCGGGCGGTCCCCGGCGACACCCGGGGTCTCGGACGACGGTCCCGTGGCGACGTTGCGGTGACGGTGGTCGTGGCGGTGATCGCCGTCATCGTCGCCGCGGGTTCGGTGCTGACCGTGTACCGCGTCGGCGACTCCGGGGCCCGGGCCGCGTGGACCGGGCAGTTCTCCGAGCAGGCCCAGCCCCCGCCCGGTGCAGGCCCGCCGCCCGAGGGCGGATGACCGACCCGCTGCGCCCGTCGCTCAGACGTCGATCTCGAGGGAACCTTCCCGCAGGTGAGCGTCCCGCCGATGGGCATACCGAACCGCGACCACCCGGTGCACGACGAGGCAGGTGGTGAGCCACAGGACACCGAGCAGCCAGCCGGTGAGGACGTCGCTGGCCCAGTGGACGCCCAGGTAGAGGCGACTGAGTCCGATCGCGAGGACGATCAGGACCACCCCGGCGCCGACGAGGGCCCGGAGAGGCCCACGGAGCCGAGGTGCCGCGAGCACGGCGAGGACGCCGAGCACCGCGGCCGCGACCAGTGCGTGCCCGGAGGGGAACGAGGCGTTCGTCTCGACGGCCAGCCGGAATGCGACCGGTGGTCGAGGGCGCCCGACGAGGTCCTTGACGCCCACGACGAGGACCGCCGACCCCCCGACCACGACGGCGATCAGCACGGCCTCGGCGCGGTGCCGCCGAACGAACAGGAGCACCGCGACGAGCGTCGCCACCGTGGCGACCACGCCGGTGGCACCGGCGTCGCTGATCACCGTGGCCAGGGTCGTCTCGGCGGGATCGCGGTGGCTGACGAACCAGGCCCATACCGGTCCGTCGAGGCGGGTCAGACCGTCCTGGTCCACCACCTGGTCGGCGAGCTCTCCGACCGCGACGGCCAGCACGGCGACGAGGATGCCGCCGGCGAGGGCGGTCGCCCGACCGGGACGGTGCCGTGCCCAGGGGGTCTGTCCGAGGACCAGGGCGATCACGAGCAGCACCAGCGCGCCCGCCACCGCGAGCGCGGTCATGACGTGCGCCCGACGCGGCGGCGGCCACGGACGAGCTCGACGACCACCGGGACCAGGGACACGACCACGATCACCGCGATGATCGGCAGCAGGTACTGCTCCACCCCGGGGATCGAGGCGCCGAGCAGGTGCCCGGCGAGGGTGAGACCGACCGCCCAGACGACGCCGCCGACGATCTGCCAGAGCGTGAACGTCGCGATGGGCACCCGCAGCGCCCCGGCCACCGGGTTGATCACGGTGCGGACCACGGGGACGAACCGGGCCAGCACGATCGCCTTGCCGTAGCCGTAGCGCTGGAGGAACCCGTCCGCCCGGTCCATGGCCCCGCGGACTCGCGGGGGGCGGTCCTCGGAACGCAGCGCCGGTCCGGCCCGGCGCCCGATCCACCAGCCGCACTGGGCCCCGAGGACGGCCCCGAGCGGGGCGCCGACGAGGACCGCGGCCAGGGGGAGGTGGGCGGGGGAGCCGACCGCGGTGGCGGTGAGGACCCCGGCGGTGAACAGCAACGAGTCCCCGGGCAGGAAGAACCCGACCAGGAGCCCGGTCTCGACGAAGAGCACCAGCGGGACGGCTGCCACGCCGAGGAGCGCGATCCACCACGAGGGGTCGAGGAGGCTCATCGCCGGCATTCCTCGTCCCGCCGGGTCCGGTGCGCATTTCTCATGCTTCCCAGCCTGCGCCCTGTTGCGTGTGAGCGGGATGTACGCCTGGTCATGACAGCTGGGCGAGGAGAGCGTTGAGGGCGGCCTTCTCGCTGGTGGGATCCGGGTCGGTGGCGCGGAGTTCGCGCAGCACCGTGTCGATCTTGCTATCGACCGCGTTCCATTCGGAGGGGCTGCGGGGCTTGAGCCGGGCCTCGGCGTCGTCCCAGGCGGTCTCGAGGTCGTCGACGCGGGTGGTCGCCCCGGCCTGGTCACCGCGGGCGAGGCGGTCGAGGCGGTCGAGGGTGTCCTGGGTGATCCCCCGGAACGACGAGACGTCGCCGAGGGGCGAGGTCGGCGCCGCCGGGCCTGACCCGGTACTCGCACCGACCGGGCTCCCCGCAGGAGCGGCCTGCACCGAGGCGCCCGCGGTGTCGTCCTGGAGCGCGGTCTTGCGTGCGGTGTAGCCCGCCCCGGAGGCGACGAGGATGAGCGCCACGACGACGACGGTCTGCAGCAGGCCCCCGCGTTCCCGGTCGCGCAGATGCATCGGGCCGGTGGTGGTCTCGCCGGCCTCTCGGGCCTCGATGACGTCGGCCTTCGTCACCGTGAGGTAGCTGACGATCGCCACGATGGCGACCACGAAGATCAGGCTCGTGATGGTGGCACCAAGACCGAGGCCGCCCTGGTCGGAGGGCTGAGAGAGGTAGTCGCCGATCGAGGCGCCCAGCGGCCTGGTGAGGACGTAGAGGATCCAGAAGCCGACCACGGGGTGGAGCCCGGCACGCCACGCGAGGGCGATGGCGGCGATCAGCGCCGCGACGATGGCGCCGGTGACCAGGTAGCCGAGCCCGAGGACCTCGGCCATCAGGTCGCCGGTGGCGGTGCCGAGCGCGAAGGTGAACAGGATCGCCACCCAGTAGAACGCCTCGCGGCGCCGGGTGACCACGGCATGGATCGAGAGCGTCCCCTCACTGAGGTACCAGCAGAGGAACGTCAGGGCGACGAGCACGCTGAAGATCACGGTGCTTGCCTCGAGCGGCACCCCGACCGCATCGGTGAGGTCGTCGGTCACCAGGGTGCCGAAGACGCTCACGAACAGCACCGTGAGCCAGTACCGGGCCGGGATGTAGCGGTCCGCGCGGAACTGGACGGCCAGGGCGACGACGACCAGGACGCCGGTGACGATCGAGGTCCCGGTGAGCCCGAAGTCCAGGTTGACGTTGAGGAAGTCCGCGGCGGTCTCGCCGACCGTGGTGCAGAGGATCTTGATGACCCAGAACCAGAGCGTGACCTCCGGGACCTTGTTGAGCATCTGGCGGTGGGTCGGGGTGAGGGCGTGCTGTGAGGTCATCGGGCTCGTCCCTGTGCGCTCGTCGCGGGGGAGCTTGCGGGGACGGCAGGACGGCCGGGCCGGGCCAGCGTCGGCCCGCGCCGATGTGACCGTGATGTGCCGGGTCTGAGCCCTCGATCAGGACGAGGCTGAGGTCCGCGCCGTCTCGGCCGCGCCAGGGCCCACCGGGGATCGGTCGGCGATGGTGGGAAGCTCGATCTCGACGAGCGCGCCCCCGTTCTCGCGATTGCTCGCCCGTGCCCGACCGTGGTGTGCGCGGGCGAGGGTGTCGACGATGGCGTTGGCGAGCAGGTTGTCGACCGCCTGCCGCAACCGGTCGGCATCGCCGGGAATCGTGAGGCGGTCAGGTCCTTCGACGACGACGTCGACGTCACGCTGGTCGGCGAGGGCTCCGTCTCCGCGGGCCGACACGGCCACCACGTGGGCGAGGTCGACGGTGCCGGTGCGCAGGAACGGTTCGTCGCCCTCGGCGCGGGCGAGCAGCAGGAGGTCCTCGGCCAGCCGGATCAACCGCTCGGTCTCGCCGGCGGCCGAGGCGACCGCCTCGCGCAGATCGTCCGCGCTACGTCCCGGTCGCGACGCGAGTTCGAGCTCGGCCCGAAGGGTGGCCAGGGGGGTCCGCAGCTCGTGGCCCGCGTCGGCGACGAAGCCGCGCTCGTGGGCGAGGGCCCCGCGGAGGCGGTCGAGGAGGCCGTTCATCGTGGTGGCGAGCGCGGCGATCTCGTCGCGGGTCGCCGGCACCGCCAGGTGGGTGCCGTCGTCGTGCTCGCCGAGGTCGGCGGTCTGGCGGCGCATGCGCTCGACCGGCCGCAGGACCGCGCCGGCAAGCCACCAGGCGGCGAGCCCGGCGACGAGGACGGTCGGCGGTCCGAGGAAGAGGAAGCCCTTCTCGACGTGCTCGTCGGCGGAATCGGAGATGTCGGTGTCCGTGCCGGTCACCAGGAGCACGCCGTCCGGCGCCGAGAGAGGCGGTTGCCTTCGTCTCTTCAGAGAGCAAGACGGGAGATGGTCCAGGCCAGGCCGAGGGCTGCGGCGGCCCCGCACACCGCCGTGCGTATCCAGCCTTGGTGATCGGCCAGGGCCTTCGATGACACCCACATTGCTCCGGTCACCAGCAGGACCACGGCGGTCTGGGCTACGTCGACGCCGACGTTGAATGCCGCCAGCGCGCCCACGCGGTGGGTGGTGGCCAGGCCGAGGTCGCCGAGGCTGCTGGCGAACCCGAGGCCGTGCACGAGCCCGACGAGGGCGGCGATCCAGGGTCGGATGCCGTCGTTCTTCCCACGGAGGGCCAGGACCGCAGCGGCGACGACGGAGAGGGCGATCGCCGGCTCCACCCAGTGAGCCGGTACCGAGACGAGCCCGAAGTAGGCGAGGGTCAAGCTCGTCGCGTGGCCGACGGTGAACGCCGTCACGAGGCGGACCACACGCCAGGTGGTGGCACTGGTCACCGAGGCGCCCACCACGGCAAGGGTGAGGACCACCAGGAAGAGCAGATGGTCGAAGCCGAGGATGACGTGGTCGATGCCGGTGAGGAAGAACGATCGGACGGTCGTCGCGGCGCTGAGCGTGATCGACGCTGTGCCGTCGTCCCCCAGCACTCCGGCGACGGACCGATCGGGGGCGGACAGCATCACCTGCGTCGTCGGCGACGTGAAGGACCACGCCAGGCCCACCTCCGAGACGTCACCGTCGTGGGGAGCCGTCGCAAACCGGACGTTGACGTACTCCGATGCCTCGCTCCCGCCGGCGGCGGGGGCGGACCCGGCCCCGATGACGGCGAACTCGCGGCCGTCGACCTCGAGTCGGACGTGGTCACGCACGATGCCGACCAGACCCGCGGCGACCGTGGCCTCCTGCGCCCGCATCTCGTCCGCGTCGAGGAGACCGTCTCCGGAGGTGTCCTCGTAGCCGATCTCGGTGAAGGGCACCGGTGCCGAGCCCAGGACCCGTCGTTCGGTCACGGTGAGGCCGATGGCCTTCCCGGTGTTGTCGTGAGCCGACGCCGACCCCGCCCCGATCAGCATCGACACGGTGCACCCGAGAACCACCAGCACTACGGTGAGACATCTCTGTCCGTGCACGCGCAGCACCGGTCAGCCGCCGGCCGGAGGGGCGCCTGCCGGGGGTGCGCCGCCGGCACCGCCGCCCGGTCCGTCACCGCCGGGCAGGGCCGCCTCGGAGTTGTCGGGGCTGGTGAGCCTCGATTGGGCCGTCGCGCCCACCCGGCAGGTCGGCAGGTTCGGGGAGTCGTAGGTCAGGTGGTAGTGGTAGGTGTTCCCGAACTGGGCGGTCTCGGAGACGTGTCCGGAGCACCCGTCGAGGTCGGCGGGGATCGCCCGGTCCTCCTCGGGGCCGTAGATGCCGTACCCGTCGTAGGCCAGGCCCATCAGCGCCTCCCTGTCCTGCTCCACCGAGCAGGTCACGCCGGCACCGGCCCGGTCGAGATTGGCCTGGATGGAGTCGGCGCCGAAGTGCCAGTGGTAGTAACCGGACGGGTCGACGTGACCGCCGCAGGCGTCCAGCGCCGGCAGCCCTCCGGTGTCGAGCACGGAGGGGGCGTCAGCGAAGATCGTGATCCCGTCGAGGGCCAGCCCCACCTGGCCCACGGTCGTCAGGTCGGTGGCGGTGTCGAGCTTCTGCGGGGTCACCGGGATGAGGACCTGGAGGTGGAAGGAGCCGTCCGGGGTGGCCTGCAGGCAGGAGTTCTGGGTGGTCGAGGACGACGGTGCCCCGCCGGCGGGGTCGACGACGGTGATGTTGCCCGCCGAGTCGGCGAACTCGTAGCCCTGGGAGGTCATGAGGTCCCAGAACCTCTGGTCCAGCGCGTAGAGGCCCGGCTGGTCCCCGTCCCACACCCAGATGCCGCCCACCTCGGTCGTGGTCGCCGGGCAGAACGGGCCGTCGGTGTCGACGGTCGAGGCCAGGCTGGCGACCTCGAGCTGGTAACAGCGGGTCTGGCTGCCGTTGTTCAGCGTGCAGTCCACCGTCGCCGGCTGCGCGGTCAGGGCGCCGTCGGTGAACAGCGACGGGACGTCGGCGGTGCCCTGGCCGGTCGCGGTGCCCGAGTCCTCGGCGGAGGTGGTGTCCGTCGGGTTCGCCCCGCAGGCCGCGAGGATCGTCAGGCTCGCCGCCAGGACGGCGAGCAGGTGTCGGGTACGACGTGGCGTGGTCACTGTGTGCTCCGGGAGTCGGAAGGGGCTGGCGTGGTGGAGTCGGGCCTGGCCGGGACCGTCACCCGCCGTCGGGCGGGCCGGCTCCGTCGGGCGGGCCGGCTCCGTCGGGCGGGCCGCCTGCTCCGTCCTCGGACTCGGCGGTCTGGCCGACCAGGCAGGTGATCACCTGGTTCTGGGCCGCGGGGTTGGCGTGGTAGTGGTAGCCCTCGGCCGTGGTGTGGCCGTGACACCCGTCGAGGTCCGCGGGCTCCGTGCCGGTCTCGAACGGGCTGTGCACCGCGTAGCCGTCGAGCGCGTATCCGAAGATCGGGGTGTCACCGGCGGCGGCCTGGCCGACCTCTGAACAGCCGACCGCACCGTGCAGGTGGTAGCCCTCGGTCGGATTGATGTGGCCGCCGCAGTCGTCGAACGACGCGATCGTGTAGGCGCCGAGGATCTGGTCGACCGGCGCGGACGCGTCGATACGGACCCCGTTGAGGGTGACCCCCAGGTTCCCGCGCGGGCTGGCGGCCTGCTCGGCCGCCACGGGCTGCGTCGGGATCAACGCCGTGGTGGTGATCGGTGCGCCGTTCTCGAGCCACTCGAATCGGCCCTCGATGCAATGGTTCGCGAGCGCGGGGTCGACGTCGGGCCGGGCGGCGGCCTCGAACTCCTCCTGGGTCTCGGTGACGATGACGTTGCCCTGGTCGTCGTACATGCGCCAGTTGTCGTCGCCGTAGGTCGTGGCCAGACCCTCGATGAACGGGCCGGTGAGGTCGTACTGGTTCGTGCCGTCGAACCAGAGGCCGCCCTTGTCGGCACCGTCGCGGATCGTGTCCGGGCAGAACGGGCCCACGTCGCGGCCGACCGGAAAGCCCGCGACCGTGATCCGGTAGCAGGTCGTCTCGGCCCCGCCGCTGAGGGTGCAGTCCTCGGTGGTGGGCTCCTCGGCCAGCGCACCGTCGAGGAAGAGGTTGGTGTCGAGGCCGGCCGCCGTCGTGGACGTCGAGCCGGACTCGCCGGATCCGGACTGGCCGGAGCCGCCGCAGGCGGCCAGCAGGAGCACGGCGGAAAGGGGCAGGGCCAGCCATGAGAACCGGCGCAGCACGCGCCTCGCTCGAGTGCTGCCGTGAGGTTCGTCGGCCATGGTGGGAGCATGGAGGCCATCACTGTGCGGGCCCTGTGGGGGCGTTCACAGCGTCGCCACAGGTTCCCGGCCTTGGATGGCAACGATGGATTCTGCGTCGATCCCCGGCGGCACCACGCCGGATCCTGGTCGTCGAGGACGACTCCTCGATCAGCGACGTCGTGTCCACCGCGTTGCGGTTCCAGGGGCATTCGGTGACCCAGGTGTCCGGGGGACGAGAAGGCCTGGAGCTCGCGATGGCGGGCGGAGTCGACCTGCTCGTGCTGGACGTCATGCTCCCCGGTCTGGACGGTTTCGAGGTGTGCCGTCGCCTGCGTGAGGCCGGGTCGAGCGCACCGGTTCTCTTCTTGACCGCGCGTGACGAGACCGAGCACCGCATCCGTGGTCTGGCGACAGGTGGGGACGACTACGTGACGAAACCGTTCAGCGTCGAGGAGTTGGTCCTGCGGGCGGCGGCGATCCTGCGTCGCACCGCAGCCGACGCCCCCGGTCTGCTCCGGGTCGGGTCCTTGACCCTCGACCCCGCGGGTCGCGAGGTCCGCCGCGGGGGAGTTCTGATCGACCTGTCGGCCACCGAGCACAAGCTGCTCGAGTACCTCATGGCTAACCGAGGCGTCGTGGTGTCGAAAGCGCAGGTCCTCGCCGAGGTCTGGGGCCCGGACCACGACGGCACGGAGAACGTCGTCGAGCTCTACGTCGGCTATCTACGACGCAAGCTCGACGACGGTCACCCCCGGTTGATCCACACCCGGCGGGGTCTCGGCTATACCCTGCGCGAAGAGCCGCGGTGAACCGGCTGTCGCTGCGCTGGATCATCCTGGTGCCGCTCCTGCTCACGATGGTGGGGGGCTTCGTGGCGTTCGGGGTCTACATCGACCAGAGCGACCGCGCGACCCGCCTGGCGGCGATCGACCGTGAGCTCGCACGCGCCGAGCGTGGCGCCGTGGCTCCGCCGCCGGGTGGTCCACCGTTCGGAGCGACCCCACCGGCCCCGCCTCCCGATGTCGCCATCGTCGGGGTGGAGCCACCCGTCCAGCTCACCGTCGCTCCGAACGGTGGCGTCATGTCGGCGCGGAACGGGGAGAACCCGTTCTCCCGCGACACCCTCGCTGCCCTCGCCGCGACGGGAGAGCGCACCGTCACCGAGGTCGGCGACTTCCGCATCCTGGCGTCTCCGTGGCCCGACGGGCGGGTTGGGGTGACCGCCTTGCCTCTCTCGGGCTTCCGCGCCGCCACCGACGCCCTGCGGCGAACCCTGATGCTCGGCGGGCTGATCATCGTGGCGCTCGAGGCCGTGCTGGCATGGACGCTGGCCGGAAGACTGATCCGCCCGCTGACAACGATGGCGGCCACGGCCAACCGGATCGCCGGCGGAGCGCTCGACACCGACGTGCCATGTGCCGGCGGCTCCCGCGAGGTCGCCGACCTGTCGCGCGACGTGCGGCGAATGGTCGCCCGGCTGCGCGCCGCGCTGGCCGAACGCGAACGGTCCGCGGCCGCGGCCACCCAGGCCCGCGACGACTTGCAACGGTTCCTTGCCGACGTCTCCCACGAGCTCCGCACGCCGCTCACCGCGCTCAAGGGCTACAGCGATCTGTACCAGGTGGGGATGCTGGCGGAGCCGGGCGCGCTGGACCGTGCCATGTCGCGTGTCGGCAGCGAGAGCGTCCGGCTCAACGGGCTGGTGACCGCGATGCTGGAGCTGGCTCGCGACCTCGATGCTCGATGCCAGACGGTCCCCGACGTCGATGCGGCCCAGGTGGTGCGGGCGGTGGTCGACGACCTGCACGCGGCGTACCCCGCTCGCCGGATCGACCTCCGGATGGCCGAGAACGCCGATGCGGCGATCACCGGAGACCCGGCCCGGCTGCACCAGGCCGTCCTCAACCTCGGCGCCAACGCCTGCACCCACACCGACCCCGACACCCCGATCACGATCCAGGTCGAGTCGACGACGTCGGTGCTCACGGTCCGCGTGATCGACCACGGAGCCGGGATCGAGGAGGCGGAGCGAGAGAAGATCTTCCTCCCGTTCTACCGGACCGATCCCTCGCGGGCCCGGGACGGCCACGGCGGCGCCGGTCTCGGCCTGGCCCTCACCCAGCAGATCGCACACCAGCACCACGGATCGGTCACCGTCCACCCGACACGGGGCGGCGGGGCGACGTTCATGCTCCACCTGCCCCTCGGCGAGCGGAGATCGGGATGACGACGGTGACGGTCGAGGGGTTGACAGAGGCACGGGCCCGCGAGCTCGCCCGGGAGGGCCGGGCCAACACCCCGGTCTCGGGCTCGGGTCGCACGACTGCCCGCATCCTGCGGACGACCGTCTTCTCGTTCTACAACAACACGCTCTTCGTGATCGGGATCGCGCTGCTCGCGCTCGGCCGCTACAGCGACGCCCTCGTGAGCGTCGGACTCGGCATCATCAACGCCGCACTCGCGGCGGTCCAGGAGCTGCGCGCGAAGCGCCAGCTCGACAGGCTGCAGCTGCTGGCGCGCGAGCCCGTCACCGTCGTGCGCGACGGCTCCGAACGGCGGGTCCCGCCGTCGGAGGTCGTCGTCGGCGACCTCGTGCGTGTGCGGAGCGGAGACCAGATCGTGGCCGACGGCCCGCTGGTGACGGCGGACGGCCCGAGCGCGCGGGTCGAGGTGGACGAGTCGCTGCTCAGCGGGGAGTCCGCACCGATCGCCAAGGCCGTCGGCGACGTGCTGCTCTCGGGCAGCTCGTGCTCGGGTGGCGAGGGCCTGCTGCGCGCCGAGGCGGTCGGAGCGGACAGCCACGCCGGCCGGCTGACGATCGCGGCGCGCGCGGACACGACCACGCTGACGCCGCTGCAGTGGCGGATCGATCTGGTGGTGCGTCTGCTCATCCTGCTGGTTCTGCTGATGAGCGGCGCGATCCTCGCCCAGGCCGCCCTCGACGGCTCCACCGTGCTGCGGTTCGTGCAGACCTCCGCGGTGCTCTCCGGCCTGGTCCCCTACGGCCTGTTCTTCCTCATCGCCGTGGCCTACACCGTGGGCGCGGCGCGGATGGCCGGGCGCGGCGCGCTGGTGCAACGGACCAACGCGATCGAGGCCCTCAGCCGCGTCGACGTCGTCTGCACCGACAAGACCGGGACGCTGACCAGCGGGCGACTCACCCTCGTCGAGGTAGTGCCGGCGGGCGGCGACGAGGCCGGCGCGCGGGAGCTGCTCGGCGCGTTCGCCCGCTCGGTGTCGAGCACCAACGCCACCACGTCGGCCCTCGCCGCCGACGAGGCCCTGCCCGGCCAGCGCCGCGAGGTCGTCGACGAGGTCGAGTTCCGCTCGTCGCTGCGCTGGAGCGGGGTCACCCTCGCCGACGGCACCTCGCTCGTGCTCGGGGCGCCCGCGACGGTTTGCCCCGCGCTCGCCGAGGCCGACCTGACCGGCGACGACGCCGTCCGCCAACGCACCGACCAGGGGCTGCGGGTGCTCGTCCTGGCCCGCGGCACCGGTCCGCTGCGCGACACCGACGGCCGGCCGTGGCTGCCCCGGCTGCACGCCGTGGCGCTGGTCGCGATGGCCGACGAGCTGCGCGAGGGCGTCACCGACGTGCTGACCGGCCTGGCCGCCGAGGGTGTCGCGGTGAAGGTCATCTCAGGCGACGACCCGGACACCGTCGCCGCGCTCGCTCGCCGTGCCGGCCTCGACGCCCCGGGCATCTCCGGTCAGCAGCTCGCCGACCTCGAGAGCACCACCGCCGACCGCACGGCCTTCGACGAGGCGGTGGCCACCCACGGCGTCTTCGGTCGCGTCGCCCCGGAGCAGAAGGAACAGATCGTCGCCTCGTTGCGCCGCGCCGGGCACCGGGTCGCGATGGTGGGCGACGGCGTCAACGACGCCCGCGCGCTGAAGCAGGCGGAGGTCGGTGTCGCAATGCGTTCAGGTAGCTCGGTCACTCGGGACGTGGCCGACATCGTGCTGCTCGACGACTCGTTCACCACCCTGCCGCCCGCCCGTACCGAGGGCCGCCGGATCATCGCGGGGGTCAGCAGCTCGATGTACCTGTTCCTCGCGCGGGTGGTCACGCAGATGCTGGTCATCCTCACCGTCACCCTGCTCGGGCTCGGCTTCCCCTACACGCCCACCCAGGTCGGGCTGACCCTGTTCACCGTCGGCCTGCCGACCTTCTTCCTGACGATATGGGCCCGCCCGAAGCCGCCCGACGACGACCTGCTGGTCTCGCTGGCCCGCTTCGTCCTCCCGGTCGGCGTGCTCACCGCGGGGTTCGCCACCGCGGTCTACGCCTACCTCTACCAACTGGTCACCACAGCCCTGACCGGCGACCAACCTCGGGGCGCCGGCATGTGGGAGCGCTACACCGGCCTGCCGGCGAGCGCCCCGACCTTCGTCGAGGCGTCGGCCACCCTGGGCGCGCAGAGCGGGCTGTCGGTGTTCGTCTCGAGCACCGCGATCGTGCTCATCCTCCTGCTCGAGCCCCCACATCGAATCTTCACTGCCTGGGCCCCGGTGAGCGACGACCGGCGCCCCATGTTGCTCGCGATCGGGTTGTTCGCCGCGTTCGCGGTCGTCCTGCTGATCCCTGCCACCCAGGAGTACTTCGGCCTGACCGCCCCCGACCCGCCGGTCGTGCAGGCGTCGGCGATCGCCCTGGGGGCCTGGTTCGTCACCCTGAGCCTCGTGTTGCGCCACCGCGTGCTCGAACGGGTCCTCGGCCTCTACCAGCAACCCACTATTGCCGCATGAGTCGTCCGACGGACGCCGTGACCGTCCGCTCAACGGCTTGACCCCAGTCCCGGGTCGATGGAGAGAGAGCAGCTCGGGGTCTGGCCGGCGCGGACCTGGCCGGCCGCGGTGGCGTAGCGGGCGCGGACCCGCTCGCGCGCCACGGCCGACCGGTCCGCGTGGTCCGTGGTCACGCGACGCACCCGCAGCCGGCGGCGGTCTTGGCCTCGGTGACGGTCACGCCGGGCTCGGTCGCGGCCTCGTCGTGCGAGCAGCAGGCGGTGACCCCGCAGCACGCCGACGCCTCGCTGCTCTCGCTCCCGGCGTTCGACCGTGGCGTCGTCGGGCATGGTGCTGAGGATCCCGTTGGTGCCGTAGATCGGGGAGTCCTCCTTGACGGTGTCGACCTCCCACGGCTCGTGGCCGGGGCCCTGGACCCATACCTTGTCCTGACGGGCGTAGCAACAGGTGGTGTCGTCCTCGACCTGCGTGAACAGGCCCAGCGTCGACAGGCGCTCGGTGGCGTCGTGGACCTCGTCGGTGGACTCGACCTCCACCCCGAGGTGGTCCATCACCGTGGGCCGGTCGGCCTCGCCCTCCAGGAGCACGAGCTTGAGCGGCGGCTCGGCCACTGCGAAGTTGGCGTAGCCGGGGCGGCGCTTGGCCGGCTCCACCCCGAACAGCGACGAGTAGAAGCGGATCGAGCCCTCCAGGTCGGAGACCCGCAGGGCGAGCTGCACACGGGACATGACGTCCTCCTCGAACTCCTCTGACGCCTGCTTTGACGTCTGTCGCGCCGGTCTCCTCGGGAGCGCCGCCGCCGGCTCCGTGACCACCATGGTCCTGACCTTCGGAGTGCTGGTCGGCGCCTCGAGCGGGCTCGGCTACGCCAACGCCGTCCGTGTGGCGGGCACCGTGCAGACCGGTCGGGGCCTCGCGCTCGGCCTCGTGGTCAGTGCCTACGCCGCCGGCACCGCGCTGCTCGCCCCGCTCGCGTCGGCCCTTCTCGACGCCGTGGGACGGGCGGCGACCTTCGCTCTGCTCGCGGGCGTCCTGGGAGTCCTGCTGATCCTCGCCGCTGTCCTCGTGCCCGGTGCCGCTCCCGAGCGACCGACGGTGGCCGAGCCCGACGAGCGTCCCCACCGTTCGATCCTTCCCATCCTCGCCCTCTGGCTGGCTTTCGGGCTCGGAAGTGCGCCGGCGCTGGCCGCCTTCGCTCAGGCCGGGCAGCTGGCCGGAACCGCGTCGGGAGTCGCGCTGGCCGTGACGCTGCTCAACGTCGGCAACTTCGCCGGACGCCTCATCGCCGGCCCGCTCTCCGACCGGGTGGGACGTCCGGCAGCGCTGCACGGGAACGCTGCTCTCCTTGTTCTCGCCTGTCTCCCGCTCGCGCTCGGCGCCACCGGTGTAGCCGCCCTCGTCGCCCTGCTCGTGCTCGGGGTCCAGTACGGAGCGCTCTCCACCCTCACCCCGGCTGCAACGGCTGATGTGACGCCTCGCGACCGCTTCGGGCGCACCTTCGGCCTGGTGTTCACCGGATGGGGCGTCGCAGGGCTGCTCGCCCCCGTCGCCGCCGCGACGTTCGCACCGCGACTCGGCTACGACGGCGTCTACGCCGCCTTTCTCATCGTCGCAGCCGGTGCCTGGGCGTGTGTGGCCGTGTCCACCCGGTCGACCCGCGCTCCGGTTTGACCTCCGAGTCGACTTCGAGGTGAGGTGAACTGGCTGACCTGTTGCCGCGCTTTCGGCGCCCCGCGATCCACTCCCGAGCTGACCTTCCAGCGCACCCGCACCTGGATGGAGTCCAACGACCCGGACGATACGCCAAGCTCGACCGGATCGGGGGGGTCTCAGCTCCCGGGCGGACACGGGCCCGCAACGGGTGCTCGGCCGAGCAGGGAGTCCGGGAACCCGTCGGCGCGGAGCGGGAGGCCCATTGTGTCCTCGAGGAGCTTGACGACCTGGGTGGACCAGGCGTTCCCGCCGTACTGCGCACGGGCGCGTTGGAAGATCTGTTCGACGTGTCCGGCGACCTCGAGAGGGACCCCGTGCTTGCGCCCGAGGGCGTGGGCGAGTCCGAAGTCCTTGCAGGCCAGGTCGAGGCTGAACCGGAAGTCGTAGCTCCCGCTGAGCACGAGCTGGGTCTCGATCTCGAACGACCAGCTGTTGCCCGAGCTGTTCCGGATACCGTCGTAGGCCCGGCCCAGGTCGATGCCGGCCGCCTCGGCGAGCATGAGCGCCTCTCCCGCCGCCCACTGGTTCACGAACGCGAGCATGTTCGTGATCACCTTGAGTGTTGTCGCCTGGCCGAGTTCGCCGACGTGGATGACGGGGTGGGTCATCGCGGCCAGCAACGGTTCGTGACGTTCGAAGCAGTGCCGGTCCCCGCCCACCAGCGCGGTGATCTGACCGACCTCCGCGGTGTGCACCCCTCCGGTGACCGGTGACTCCAAGGTGTCGACGCCCCGTTCGGCGGCGTTCCGGGCGATCCGCTGGACCTCGTCGACGTCGTTGGTGCTCATGTCGATCCAGGTGGTGCCGGGAGACATTCCCGCGAGCGCTCCGCAGTCGCCCTCCAGGCACTGGGAGACGGCCTGCGGGGTCGGCAGGCACGTGATCACGCAGTCGGCGTCCTCCGCGACGGCCCGCGGACTCTCGCCCCAGGTGGCGCCCGCGGCCAGCAGCGACGAGGCGTTGTGTTCGTGCAGGTCGGTGACGGCCACCTCGTAGCCGGCGCGCACCAGGCTGTGGGCGAGCAGGCGGCCGAGGTGCCCGACCCCGACGAAACCGATCGCCGACGGGACCGGGGCGGTTCGTGTCGTGTCCGACCAGGCCATCACAGGCCGTCCGATGCCGGCGTCGTCTCGACAGACCGGACCCGGTCGGGGGCGAACACCTGGCGGACCATCGGCTCGAAGAACTCCAGGGACTCGGAGGGGTAGTCGGGGTCGAAGGAGCTCTGGTCGTAGTCCGCGCAGAACGCGACGCAGTCGTCGTAGAAGGGGTGGTCGGCCCAGCGCCGACGCGCGTCGGGGTCGGCGCCGACGTGGTGGAACCAGTAGACGCCCTGGAACACCCCGTGGTGCTCGAGCACCCAGTGGTTGCGCTCCGAGACGTAGGGCCGCACGATCGCCGCGACGACCTCGGAGTGGTTGGCCGGCGCGAGGACGTCACCCATGTCGTGCACCAGCACGCACACCACGGTCTCCTCGTCCTCCCCCGCGCGGTGGGCGCGGGTGGCCGCCTGCAGGCTGTGCTCCAGGCGGGTGACCTGGTATCCGGTGTGCTGGTCCATGCTGCGCAGCCACCCCAGCACCCGGTCGGGGAACCCGGCGAGCTCGGCGTCCTCGTAGGTGGCCAGCAGCTGGTAGTCCTCCGCCGTGCCGTCCGCCATCGCGGTGAAACCGACAGCCGCCCGCCCCTCCGGCCGGCTCACGAGGGCTCCTGCGAGGCCTCGGCGGCGAGCGGCTTGTGCTCGCCGCGCAGAACCCGGGCGCGGGCCAGCAAGTCGTCGAACTCCATGTAGACGTCCTGGAGGTGGCGAGCACCGCTGGAGGGGTCGTAGGGCAGCCGTCCGTGCAGGACCCGGTGGGAGTGCACCGTGAGCAGGTCACCGTCGTGCGACCTGAACGCGGCTCGGTAGCGGCCGGAATCGATGATGGCACCCAAGGTGCGGTACGCGTCGTAGAAGGCTTCGACCTGATCGAACGCGACCGACAACGGCTGGGCGAGCTGGTTGGAGAACCGGAAGAGCTTGACCTCGCCGTCGGCATCGAGGGCGACCATCGGGTTCTCGGCCCAGGTGTCCTCGGCGTCGCTGAACAGCTGGTAAGGCACCGGCACCCGACACAGGGTGTCGAAGTGCTCCGGGTGGGTGCGTCGCAGCTCGGCCAGGGCGGCCCAGCCGTCGACCAGGGTCGATTCCCCGCCGGTGGCCTGATTGGACAGGAAGTGCAGCAGCTGGATCGAGGGCGGCCAGTTGTAGCTGGGCATGTCGGTGTGGGGCTTGAGCTCACCCGGGGTGTGGGCCACGTTGTAGCCCGCCGGGTCGTGGCGCACGTTGTGCACCCGCTCGAAGGCCACCTCCCGCACGTGCCCGACGGTCTCGGCGAACCGCTCGACCTCGCCGTCGACCGACGGCACCCCGGTCACGATCGCCGCCCCGTGCTCGCGCACCGCGTCGAGGTAGGCCAGCTGCCCCTCGACACTACCGAGCACCTCGGCGTGCCCGAAGCGGAGCGGCTCGCCCGGCTGCTGCCCCCACAACCTCACCCGCCGGCGACGAGCCACCCCGGGACTGCCGGAGTAGTCGTAGCGCCGCAGCCAGTCCGAGCGGTAGGTCGAGGCCTGCCCGTCGTTCCAGAACACGGACAGTCCGTCGGCCGGGTCGAAGAACGCTGCGGTCGGGGCGATGCCGGAAGGGATGTGCGCGGTGAACAGCCGGCGTTCACCGGACTGGAACACCCGATCGGCGGCCGCCCAGCTGTTGTCACGCAGCCAGACGTAGTGGAACCGACGCACGAGACCGTCCAGGACGACGGCGAGGCTGCGCTCTCCCAGGATCAGAGTCCCCTCCGGGTGATCCGGCGATCCGGTCCCGACATGGTCGAAGGCGGTCTGACTCACGGGCCCTCCTCGCGGCGCGGTGCGTGCACCACGCACTCTGCGCCCACTCCACCACCAACTCAAACAAGCTCTTCGCCCCCTCAGCCCTCGCCCTACTGAGGGCTCGGACATGCAGTGATCGGGCTACGGTGCCGCCGTGCCTTCTGCGCGCGATCCCCTGCCCCCGCTTCCCGACGTGCAGGCGTTCGAGGCCGCCGCCCGCCTGGGCAGCTTCACCGCGGCGGCCGGCGAGCTGCACCTGACCCCGGCCGCGGTCAGCCAGCGGATCCGGTCTCTCGAGACCCATCTGGGCGTGCCGCTCTTCGAGCGGCACGCGCGCAGCGTGCAGCTCACCGAGCTCGGCCGCGCCTACCTCCCCAGCGTCCGGGAGAGCCTCGACGATCTCGCCGTGGCAACCACCGGGCTGTTCGGGCCTGCCCGTCGGGAGCAGCTCACGGTGCGCACCCAGGTCTCCTACGCCGCCACCTGGCTCGCCCCTCGACTCGCCCGCTTCGAACGGGCCCACCCCGAGATCGAGCTGCGCCTGGTGTGCGCGGTCTGGTCGGACGCCCTGACCCCCGAAGGCGTCGACATCGACATCCACCAGGGCCGCGACGCGGGGATCGGCGTCGACGCCCAGCTCCTGCACCACGACCACGCCGTCGTCGTCCACGGCCCCACCCACGTCGACCAGTACGGCCCGGTCCGCTCCGCGGAGGACCTCGCGGGTCGCCCCCGCATCCAGGTCCTGGGCTTCGACGACGTCTGGCCACGCATCCTCCCCGCTCAGGCATCGGCACCCACCCGTTCCATCACCGTCGACACCTCCGTCACCGCCCTCGAGCTCGCCGCGGCCGGCGACGCCTGCGCCGTCGTGCCCGAACGCTTCGCCCGCACCGCCGTCCGCGCCGGACGTGTCACCCTCGCCCTCGAGGAATCATGGTCGATGCGCCAGGCCCACTACCTGCTCCGCCCTCGCGGCCACCCCCACCCCGGGCCGCAGGCGCGCGCCTTCCTCGACTGGCTCACCGACCTCGACCAGGACGACCCACCGCTGGTCCCCCCGACCGCGTCACCGTCGCTGTAGATCAGCATCGCTGGTCATCTTCTGAGCGCGCCGAGGGTGCTCGACTCCGCCGCCGCCCTCCGCGTCGCCAGGGCCGTCGTCCGGTCCGTCGGGCTGAGGGCTGGTCATCAGCGACGTCGTGGCACGTCCCGTGGCACGACATCGAGTCGAACAACAGAGGCTTGGGAGGCTACAGTGCGCTGGAACGAGGACGTTGTTGCTGGTAGAGGCCCTGGTCCACGCGGTCGGCCATCCTGGCAAGGCCGGGGTTGAGGGTTCGATTCCCTTCGTCTCCACCCATCCTGACCTGCGACAACGCGCCCTAGGTCTCGCTGAGTGCGCTCGTTTCGTTGGTGGCGTGACGCGAAACAGAGCGGTGCTTCGTCGCTCCACTCGGGACCATGAGGCGGGCCTGGGCGCTCACCAGCACTTTCTAGTCGGCGACCGGTCTCGACGAGGGTCGTGTCGCGATGCGCCGCGTGACACGAACGGGCCTCGTTCGTGGGCGGCGAGCCCGCGTCGGGGTGACGGTGCTCGGCTGACGCGACGCCCGGCGATGCGAGTCACGCGAGACCCGGTGGGAGCACGACGCGGGGAGGGCCGCGCGTGCGGCGGTGAGGATCGGCTTCTCCAGCGACCGGGGAGGCGGTCGGCCGGCGATGGGGTAGCGGCAGATGGCGCCGAGGGGATGTCGAGGACCGCGAAGGTGACCGTGCGTCGGTGATCGGACCTGGTGTCGCTGAACCAGCGGCGGGTGAAGTCGCCGAGAGCGGTGACGAGGCCCTTGTTGACGAGGTCGAGCTCCGAGGCGACTTCGTCGGGCCAGCACGGGTGACCTGCTCGCGGCCGTGGGCGGCGAGGATCTGCGCTGCGGCGGTCTGCTCGCGTGACCAGCGCGGGTAGTGCAGGACGGCGTGGGTGGTGCCTCGTCGACGGCGCGTCTCCTACGACGAGCACGCCTCCAGCACTCGGCGCTCATCCTCCTCAGGTGACGACGTCCCCAGCACACCTCGCGACGATGGACCAGGTCGGGGCACGCCGACCTCGAGACCAGGACCGGACCGCGTGGGTCGACGGCATCGTGAGCCGGATCGGCCGCGGTCGCGGGTGTCCGGAGGTACTGATGAGCGGCCCGACCCGCGAGAACGCCTTGGACCACGTCGTCGTGGTGATGTTCGAGAACCGGTCGTTCGACAACCTGCTGGGTCGTCTGTACGAACCGGGAGAGGTCGCCTCGTTCGAGGGCGTCATCGGCAAGCAGCTGTCGAACCCGGTGCCGGAGTGGGCGGAACACCAGCCGCCGGACGGGATCATCTCCTACGGCGTGGCGACCGACATGAACACGCCGAACCCCGACCCGGGCGAGGAACTCCCGCACGTCAACACCCAGTTGTTCGGGCTCCTCGACACGCAGAACCGCTTCAAGCTGGACGCGGAGAAGTCGGTCAACGCGCCGCGAGACGGCCGGCTGCCGACGATGGACGGTTTCGTGACCGACTTCATCAGCATGTTGACCGTCGAGCTCGGCCGCCAGCCGAAGGTCGAGGAGTACTCCCAGATCATGGCCGGCTACTCGCCCGCGCAGATGCCCGTGCTGTCCACGATCGCGCGGGGTTTCGCGACGTTCGACCACTGGTTCTGCGACGCGCCAACGTGCACCTATCCCAACCGCTCCTTCTTCCACGCCGGGTCGTCGTCCGGGCTCGTCGTCAACATGTCGCCGCCGGGCTCGTTCCCCCACACCAACGACGTGGAGACACTCTTCGACCGGCTCGACGCGGCCGGACTGACGTGGAAGGTCTACTGCGACCCGCCGTCGCACTACTCGCTGACCGGGCTCATTCACGCCCCACGACTCGCTCGTCGATTCGCCACCAACTTCTTCTCGACGCGGCAGTTCTTCGCCGACGCCGAGGCCGGCACCCTGCCGACCTACTCGTTCATCGAGCCGCAGATCATCGGCTGGAACCACAACGACATGCACCCGCCGTTCGGCGGCGTCCTGGCGGCACTCGGCCAGCAGCTCGGCGCCGACGACGCCATGGCCCTGCACTTCGACCCACCCTCGTCGCTGATCGGCGGCGAGGACCTGCTGGCGCGCATCTACGACGCGGTCCGTACCTCGTCCTCGGCCACCGGCTCCAACCATCTCAACACGACGCTGCTGGTGACCTTCGACGAGCACGGCGGCACTTACGACCACGTCGCCCCACCACCCGCCGTCCCGCCCGACGGCAAGGGCGCCCCCGGCCAGATGGGCTTCACCTTCCGACGCTCCGGGGTACGCATCCCGACCCTGGCGATCTCCGCCTGGATTCCCGAACGCACCGTCGTCACCGACACGTTCCGCGCCACCTCGCTGCTCGCCACGATGCGCGAGCGCTTCGACCTCGGCCCGCCGCTCACCGCTCGCGACGCCAGCGCACCCAGCTTCGCCGACATCTTCACCCTGACCTCGCCCAGGAAGCAGGAGGACTGGCCACTCGTCGCTCCCCGGCCCGTCCCCGCGATGCTCGACACCGTCGCGCCCCTCGACGCGCCGCTCGGCCTGCTGGGCACATCGCTGCTGCACGCGGTCATGGCCTTCGCCCAGGGCCTCGGCAAGACCACTCCCGACATCAAGCCCGACGACACCCTGACCGGCGCGGACGCCATCGCCCTCGGCCACGAGGCGCTCGGAGACGTCTTCCCCGCCATGCGCGACTGAGCCGCTGTTGAGTTCAGAAACCTTCCGGTTCGTGGCTGCACCGACGACGTTGCGGCCACACCGACGCGCCGGGGGCCTCGCCGCCTCGCACCCATGCGACCTCCGGGAGAGGGGAACCGGTAGATCTTCCCCTCGGCGAGGCGAGGGCGTAGCCACCCGGACCAAGGGCCCGGTCATACAAGGAGTGGTGGGGCGCAGACCTGGACCAGCGCCTCACGTCGGTCACTCCGCCGACCAGCCGGAGTAGATCGCTCGCACCGCCGTGACACGCCTCGTGACACGAAGCAGGGTCGACCATCGAGTCCGAAGAGCACCGAGTGACGGCGAGCGGGGACATCGTGGCTGGCAGAGGCCCTGGGCTACGCAGTAGGCCATCTTTGCAAGGCGGGGGTTGAGGGTTCGATTCCCTTCGTCTCCACCTATCCTGACCTGCGAGAACAGTGCCTGCTCAGCTCGTCTGTGTCCGGACGTTCGTCGCCTCGCTCAGTCGTACCATTGCAAGCTGTCGCGCGCGGACAGGCTAACGGCGGCGCGGTGAGCAGGCCGGGGTGCACAGCCCGGATCAGCGGCTCGGGAGGCGCCGGCGTCGACGGCGTCCCGCCGGTCCAGGTATCCCGATGACGACGCGGTCGGCAGGCAGCACCTCGTCCAGCACGAACGGCGAGATCTCTGACCTCGCCGTAGCGCATCCTCTCGGCTGCCGACGCTGATGCCGCCCGGTCGGCCAGCTGTCGGTCCTCCTCGGCGTCGCAGGGAAGAACGTCAGCCTGCACCCGGTCGCCCACTACGCCGCATGTGGAACACGTTCCGAGCCGTCGACGGCTCGCTCGACTCCAAGCGTGCACTCGGATCTTCCAAACCGCGATCGAGTCCGGAGGGGTTTGCCCGGCGCTCCGCCCGACCCTTCGCCGTCACCGGTCGAAGTCGACCTCCACCTCTGGGCTGGTGGGGCGCGACTGGCAGGTCAGCACGGCGCCGCGAGCGACTTCGTCGTCTGAGAGGGCGTAGTTCTGCTGCATGTGCACGGTGCCGTGGGTGATGGTGGCGCGGCAGGTGCCGCAGATGCCGCCGGTGCACAGGTAGGGCACGTCGACGCCGCCGTCGAGAACGGTCTCGAGGAGAGAGGCGGTGCCTTCGCTCTGGACCACCGTCTGCTCCCCACTGCTTGTCACGGTCACGGTGGCGGGCACGACGTCGGCGAGGTCGTCCTCGTCGAGGTCGTCGTCGGGCGCGACGAACAGCTCTCGGTGGACCTGATCGGTGGGGACCTCGTGGTCGTCGAGGACGGATTCGACGTCGTCGAGCAGCGTCGACGGGCCGCAGAGGAACCACTCCGCGCCGTGCAGGCGGGCGTCGCGCAGGTGGTGGCGGAGCTGATCGGCGTCGAGGCGGGTGGTGACGACTTCCTCGTGCTCGGTGGCGGTCGGGCCGCCGTCCCGCGGTTCGGCTCGTGAGTGGTGATGGACGATCTTGAGCCGGCCTTCGAACTGGCGGGTGAGCATGGCCAGCTCGTCGGCGAACATCGCCGATGCGGCGTCGCGGTTGGCGTAGAGCAGTGTGGCGCGGATGCCGGGTTCGGCGGCCAGGGCGCTGGCCAGGATCGAGATCACCGGCGTGATTCCGCTGCCCGCGGCGACGGCCGCGATGTGGCGGCGTGCTTCGGTGTCAGGGGTGAGGGTGAACTGTCCGCTGGGTGGGGTGACGGTCAGTTCGTCGCCGGCCGCGAGGCGGGTGTTCGCGTAGGTGGAGAACTGGCCGTCCTCGGTGAGGCGGACGGCGATGCGCAGGACCCCGGAGCCGGCGGCGGTGCAGATCGAGTAGTTCCGGCGAACGTGCTCGCCGTCGATCTCGGCGCCGACGACGACGTTCTGGCCGGGCAGGAAGCGGAAGGTCTCGCGTAGTTCGGTGGGCACCTCGAAGGTGACCGAGACCGCGTCGGGGGTGAGTCGACGGACCTCGGCCACGCGCAGCCGGTGCGGCCGCCGCGGCAGGTCGACATCCCTGTCGACGTTCTTGGTGATCTGGCGCCAGGCCCGGTACTCGTCGGGCGAGAGTTCGCAACCCCAGGCGGTCGTGATCGGGGCGCCGCGGTCGAGGTAGTCGGACTCGGCCCGCCGCCAGGCCTGGACGTAGCGATAGAAGGGGATGGTGGGGTGGATGTGGTGCACCAGGTGGTAGTTCTGGTAGAGCATCAGCGGGTTCATCACCCGTTCCCATCCGACCCGGACGCGGGTGGCCTGGAACCGGTTCGACGATGCGGTTGCCTCGAGCTCGTGGTGGGGAAGCCAGTCGAACCACCACGCGAGCAGCCCGAGGCCGAGGCGCTGGGGGATCACGTAGATCACCAGCAGCTCCCAGCCGTGGCCGGTGACGATCAGCGTGGCGAAACCGGCCACGACGGCCGCGAGCACGCCGATCTGCTCGGCGACCTCGGCGCGCGGTCGGCGGGCCATCAGCGGGGCGTAGAACCAGAAGTAGTACAGGTCCTGGGTCATCCACCGCAGCGGTAGCGCCCACGACGGCCCCAGCTCCGACCAGGCGTCGGGGTCGGCGAAGCGGTCCTCGTTGGTGTTGCGGTGGTGCTCGATGTGGACGAATCGCAGCACCGGGAACGATGCCCACGCTGCGACGAACACGATCGACAGGCGTCCGAGGACCTCGTTGACCCAGCGGAGCCGTCCGCCGGCCAGGTGTGCGGTCTCGTGCAGCGCGGTGAACATCAAGAAGGTCACCACGGCGTGCACCGGGATGGTCAGCATCAGCCACCAGGGGCTGAGATCGGCGAGCACCAGCCAGGTGGCGCAGACCCAGAGCGCGAGGGCCCCGAAGAACAGAGCCAGGGTCGGCAGCGCGACCGAGGGCATCGGCACCCGGGGATTCGGCACGCCGCGACGGATCGCCCGGGACTCGTCCTCGCTGAGCACCCGTCGTTCCTCGGACGGGTCGGTGGTCGTGGACATCGACGCCTCCTCACGCCTGGTGATCGATGAAGTTCAGACAGTGTTTGACAAAAGGCTTCAGTATGTCAACTAGCGATACACCGCGCGGTGAGGTGTAAGGTGCCGTCATGGCGGGTGCCGGGACGTTCCGCGACGAGATGCGTGCGCAGCTGCGCGATCGGCTGCTCGATGCCGCGCGCGCGATCACGACTGCCGACGGCTGGTCGGCGCTCACGATGGGGGCCGTCGCCGGCCGGGCCGGGATCAGCCGCCAGCACCTCTACAACGAGATCGGAACGAAACAGGACCTCGGCGACGCCATGGTCAGCCGGGAGACCGACGAGTTCCTGGCGGCGACCTGCGATCAGCTACGCGCCCATCCCACCGACCTGGTGGCCGGGGTCGGCGACGCGGTCGGGAACGCCCTCGACCACGGCGCGGACAACACCTTGCTCAAGGCGATCCTCCACACCGAGGACCCGCGAGGCGACAGCCTGCTCCCACTGCTCACAGCACGCCCCGACGCGGTGCTCATCCGCGTCAAGCGCACACTGGCCGCCGAGATAGCCGCATTGGGCCTCGACACCGGCGTCACCGCGACCACCCTCGACGCCTACGCCGACGGGCTCGCTCGACTCGTGCTGAGCCATCTCACGCAACCGACCGGCCCGGCCGAGCACGCCGTCACGCAGGCTCAATGGCTCACCCGGGCAGCCATGCCGACCAGCTGACCGCGTTGCGCGGGGGATCAAGGCGTCGACCTTGGGGACGCGCTGCTCAGCGCCGGGGTTGTTGACGAAGTACTCGCTGTCGACCTTGGCCGGCACGACCTCGCTGGCGCCGACGCCCGTGCCGCGCAGGTCTTGTCGCAGTGCTGCGGCCAGCCCGCGCAGGGCCCACCGTGCGCCCGCATAGCCCGTGGCGCCGGCCCACAGCATCCGGGACACGGGCGAGTTGACGTTGACGATCCACCCGCTGCGGCGGTGGAGCATGTCAGGCAGGAACTCCTGGGTGACGAACAGCGCCGCCGAGTACGGGACGGCCGTCATGGTCTCCAGCTCGTGGGGCTCGGTCTCCTCGAGATACAAGAAGCGACCCGCTCCGGCGTTGTTGACCACGACGTCAAGGACCCCGACCCGCTCGCGAATCGCGGCGCCGAGGGCGAGGACCTGCTCACGGTCCCCGACGTCGGCAGGGAAGGCCTCCGCAACGACCTCCCCGGCTCTCGATGTCAGCGACCCGCTCGGCGAGCGTCTCGGCGTTGCGGGCGACGAGCAACACCACTGCGCCTCGTGCGGCGAGAGGCCCGACACGTGGACCTCAGTGCGGCCTGGGTGGAACGAGGACGCACCGTTCTCCACGCCGACGGCTAGCACGAGTCGACATATGTGCACCTGTCACGACCTTCGCTAGCATCCGCCAGGTGCACTCCGTACCCCCGTTGCTCTCCGCCGGCGATCTGGCCGCTCTGGGCGAGGACGTCGTGGTCCTCGATGCGTCGACCCACCTGACGACCTCGTCCGACGGGGTCCCGTACACCGTCCACCCGCACCGTGAGGAGTTCCTCGCCGAGCACGTTCCCGGAGCGCGGTTCGCCGACGTCGCCTCGGAGCTGTCGGACCCCGCGGGCCGGTTCGCGTTCACGCTCCCGTCGCCGGAGGCGTTCGCGGCGGCCGCGACAGCGCTCGGGATCGCGGACGACAGCCACGTGGTCGTCTACTCGAACACGGGAGCGGCGTGGGCGACCCGGGTCTGGTGGCTGCTGCGGGTCTTCGGCCACGAACGCGTCTCCGTGCTCGACGGTGGGCTGCGGGCCTGGCGCGAGGCCGGGCATCCCGTCGAGGCCGGCGAGAGCACCCCACCCGGTGCGGTGACGTTCACCCCGCGCTTCCGTCCCGAGCTCGTGGCCCGCACGGACGAGGTGTCCGCCATGGCGACCGCGGGCGGCACCGTCGTGTGCGCGCTCGATCCCGCCACGTTCCGGGGCGAGTCCGAGGTGAGCCCGTACTCGCGGCGCGGTCGCATCCCCGGCAGCAGCAACCTGCCGGGCTCCACGTTGGTCGATCGGTCGAGCGGACGGTTGCTGGACCGAAACACGCTCGCGGAGAAGCTCCGGGAGTCCGGGCTCGTGGACGGCGAGCGGGCCGCCACCTACTGCGGCGGCGGCATCGCAGCGACCCTGCCCGCCTTCGCCGCCTACCTCGTCAATGGCGCGGAGGTCGCCGTGTACGACGGCTCCCTGTCGGAGTGGACCGCCGATCCGGACCTGCCCGTCGCGGTCGGCTGAGCGGCCGCGCGGGGGACGCACGTGCCGAGGGCCCGCCACCGGGAGCTACCGGTCGGCGGGACCCTCGGACCCGTCAGCGCGTGGCGGGGTCGACGGCGACCGGCTCGCGGTGCGCCTCGTGGTGGTTCGCGGTCTTCGGGGTGGCGAGGACGGACCTGGTCCGGTCGTCGAGGTCGGACTCGGAGAGCAGGCCACTCCCGGCGAGCACGGTCTCGAGGGCGGTGAGCCAGTGCTCGTAGTAGCTCCACGGCTCGTCGGAGGCGTTCGCGCCGTCGTCCTCCCACCGCCGGATCGACTCGATCAGCGAGAGCTGGAACTCCGACCACTCGTACTGGCCGGCGTGGTACGCGGCCACCGCGAGGGCGAAGGCACGCAGCTCCCACGGCTCGCGGAAGGACGCCTGCTCCTCGCCGCCCGGGAGCCCCGCCACGAGGGTCTGGACGCGCCGGCGGGCGTCGCCGATCTCGGTGCCCTCGCGCTCGGGGGCGATCACGCGGCGGCCTTCGGCGCACCCACGCCGATCATCGAGTCGCGCGTGACGAGCGCCTCGAGCTGCTCGACGCCGAAGTCCTCCGTGCCGGCCGGCCGCCGGGGGAGCACCCAGTAGCGCAGCTCGGAGCTGGAGTCCCACACGCGGATCTCGACCGACTCGGGTACGTCGTAGCCGAACTCCTCGCGCAGCACCTTGCGCGGTGCCTTCACCATGGCGGCCCGGTACGGCGGCATCTTGTACCAGTTCGGCGGCAGGCCCAGGACCGGCCACGGGTAGCAGGAGCACAGCGTGCAGACGATCACGTGGTGGACGTCGTCGGTGTCCTCGACGGCCACCATGTCCTCGCCCTGCAGGCCGCTGATCCCGAGCTCCGCGCACGCGGTGCTGGCGTTCTCGAGCAGTCGGGCCTTGAACTCGGGGTCGGTCCAGGCCCGGGCCACGACCTTGGCGCCGAGCTGGGGACCGACCTCGTTCTCGTAGATCTCGGCGAGCCTGTCCACCGCCTCGGTGGTCATCAGGCCCTTCTCGATCATGATGGATTCGATGGCCTTGACGCGGGCGGCGATCTCCGCCTGGTGGTCGGTGGCCTTCTCGGGTGCGCTCACGACGGACCTCACTTGCTCGCGGGGACGATGTAGGGCTCCCAGACGTCGAAGGTGATCGAGCCGTTGGGCTCACCCTCCTCGGCGCCCCAGAATCTCCTGGGTGGTGAAGCGGACGGTGTAGACGTGCTCCGGTGCCTCGCCCCTGTCGTTGCCCGCGGTGTCGGGATAGATCATCTCGCCGTGGGCCAGATCGATGACGCCGGTCTTCCCGCGGATGTAGCTCGCCCGGCGGGTGTGGCCCTCGGATGCGTCGGAGATGACGGTGACGCGGTCGCCGATCGAGAACTTCGCCGCCTTGCCGGTGTCGCGCCCGGCCGGTGCACCGACCGGGATGATGCCCTCGATGAACGCGACCAGCTCGCCCTCGGCGTCCTTGCCCTCGGGCAGCGGCGCGTCGGGGTTGTCCAGGTAGTACTGCGTGCGCCGGTCGAGCTCGTCGGCGTCGAGGTGGCCGTGCCGGACGCCGTGGTGGACCACCGAATGGACCCAGTGCTCGTAGTACGGGGTGGTCAGGTACTCGTCCGGGTCCATCTGCTCCATGCCGAAGCGGAACTGGTCGACGCCGAAGAACCCGGCCCGAAACGCCAGCGGGAAGAAGGTGTGGGCGTGCTTCTCCCACTCCGCCTTCCACACGGGTTCGGCCGGTGTCGGGTTGATCGCGCCGACCCCTTCACGACCACCGAGATCATGGACTCCGCTGCTCATCGACTCTCCTGTGGTTGACGGCGGGTGATCGGGCGGTTGATCGGGACGGTCAGGCGCCGGTGGCGACCGGTGTGGCGGCCTGGGGCGTCGGGGCCGGGAAGCCGCCGACGGCCTGCTCGAAGGCGTGGGCGGCGCGCAGGACGGAGGCGTCCTCGAACTGGCGGCCGACGATCATCATCCCGACCGGCAGGCCGTCCCCGAGCCCGGCCGGCACCGAGCAGGCGGGGTGGCCCGTGACGTCGAAGGGGCAGGTGTTGCCCAGCATCTCCAGCGCGCGGGCGACGACCTCGGTGATGCCGGCGTCGTGCGGCGGGATGGCCGTGGCGCGCATCGGGAGCGTGGGCATGACGAGGACGTCGACGTCGGCCATGGCGGCGTCGTAGGCGGCCGCGAGCTTCGGCGCGAGGTTGCGCGCCATGGCGTAGTGCCGTCCGTGGGTGGTGTTCAGCCCGTACTTCCCGGCGAGCAGGACGAGCTTCACGGTCTCGGAGAACTGGGAGCCGTCCTCGGTCGAGCGCCGGCCGAAGTGGTGCATCAGCTCGGGGTCGTAGTGGCCCTTCCAGTTGAGCCCGAAGCCGTAGTTGTCGACCATCTGCGACGTGGCGCCCTCGGTGGCGATGACGTCCCAGATCTTCGCGCCGTGCAGGTGCCACGGCACCGAGACCTCGGAGACGGTCATCCCGGCGTCGCCGAGGACGGCGATCGCGTTCCGCACCGTCTCGTCGACGACCTCCTCGGACTCCGGGCGGCCGAAGCCCTCGCGCAGCACCCCGACACGCAGGCCACGGGCGCCCTCGGACAACGCCGCGAGGTAGTCCTGCGGGACCAGGTCGCGCGGCTGGCGGGGGTCGAGCCCGTCCGGCCCGGCGATGACCGAGAGCATCAGCGCCGCGTCGGAGACCGTGCGCGTGATCGGACCGAGGTGGTCGATCGTGGCCTCGATGGGGAAGGCGCCGGTGTAGGGCACGAGACCCCAGGTCGGCTTGTGCCCGACGAGCCCGCAGTTGGCGGCCGGCATGCGGACCGAGCCGCCCTGGTCGCCGCCGGTCGCCAGGTCGACAACGCCGCCGGCCACGAGGGCGCCGCTGCCGCTGGAGGACCCGCCGGAGTTGTGCGCGGTGTTCCACGGGTTCTGCACCGGCCCGGAGACCGCGGTGTGCGAGCCGCCGGAGAAGCAGAGGTCCTCGCAGACGGCCTTCCCCGCGATGGTGGCGCCCGCGGCGAGCAGGCGCTTCACGATCGTCGCGTCCTCGCTGGGCACGTAGCCCTCGAAGGTGCTCGAACCGTTGGTCATGGGGACGCCGGCGACCGCGGTGTTGTCCTTGACGGCCACCGTCCGTCCGGCCAGCGGGCCGTCGGTCGTCTCGGTGATCGAGGTCTGCACGTACCACGCGTGGAAGGGGTTCTCCGCGTCCGAGGGCTGCGACCACTGCCGCTGCGGCGTGACCGGGGCCTCCGCCTCGTACAGCTCTTCGACGGCGTCCCAGGAGCCCAGCAGGCCCGCCACGAGCGGCGCATACTCGTCGAGCTGCGCCTGGTCCAGGCCCAGTCCGTAGCCGGCGGCCACCCCCTCGAGCGCGGCGTTGTCGGGGACGGGCAGGGACATGGCAGCTCCCTCGAGCAGCGGGCGGGGGAGAACCGACCCTAGGAACTGCCGGGAAGACACGTCAATACTCAGCGACGCATCTACGGGTTGCGATCACGTGTCACCGGCGGCGGGGTGGCCGCGACCGCGTCGGGCACCGTCACGCCCCGGCCTTCTCCGGCACCGCCTCGACGATCTCCAGTCCGGACGGACCGGCCTCGGCGACGTAGAGCGCGGGGGCGACCAGGTCGCGGGACCCGATGGCGTCCCCGCGCGACCCGCGACGCCGTCGCGACAGCGCGCGGCCGTGGTCGGCGGCGCCGCCCTCGGGATCGACGTGCAGGATCCGGGCGTACTGGTGGATCGCCTCGTACACCGTCTCCGACAGGGAGGTCACCGGAGGCGCCCACGGGCCGTAGGCGGCGCGGTAGCGGGCGAGCAGATCGGCGTTGCCCGGGAGCGGGTTGTCCTGGAAGTAGCTCAGCGCCGTCTGCAGCCCGGCGCTGGCGCGGGGGCCGATGTGGGCGAGGGTCGACTCCTCGAGCACGAGCGCGACGGTCCGGGTCGACCCGCGCAGCCCGGCCGCCTCGCTCTGCCGTTCGAACGCCACCTCGTCGGCCCCGACCAGCGTGCTGAGCACCAGGTCGGCCCCGGAGAGCTGGATGCGTTCCAGGGTGTCCGAGAAGTCCGTGGTGCCGAGGGGGGCGAGGTCCTCCCCGGCGACGTGTCCTCCCGCCCGCGCCACCGCGCGCCGGGCCGCGGCGTGGGCTCCGTGCGACCAGACGTAGGTCTGTCCGACGAAGAACCACCGTCGGGCGTCGGCCCGCCGCATCACCGGCGCCGCGAGGGCGTCGAGCTGGGCCTGCGGACGCTCGCCGAGACGGACGACGGTCGGGGACACGCCACCGCCCTCGTTCACGACGGTGTGCACGACCAGGACCTTGCGTCCGCGGACGGCGCGCCGGACCGCGTCGAAGCTGGCCGAGGTGCTGTTGACGAAGACGACGCGGCATCCGAGCCGCACCATGCGTCGGGCCTCGTCGGCGGCCTGGTCGGCGTCGGTGGCATCGTCGGCGACCACCAGCCGCACCCGACGGCCCGCGACCCCGCCGTCGGCGTTGATCTCGTCGACGGCGAGCTCGGCCATGAGCTCGGCCGACATCGAGTACACCGCCCCCGTGCCCGAGGCCGACGTGATCACGCCCAGGCGTACCGCCCCGTCGTCCGCGGGTTCGGGCAGCGGGAGTCCCCGTCGGTGCAGCAGCCACTGGACGCCTTCGAGCGGCACGCTCGCACGGACCTGCACCCGGGTACGGCGGGCGCCCGCCGGCCGGAAGCGCAGGCTGATCCGCCCGCGCCACGGCTGGGTGTGCTCGATGTCGATCAGCGCGCCCGGGACGACCCGGGTCAGACGTCCGAGGATGTCGACACCCCGGGTCCCGCCGCGCTCGTCGAGGGGCAGCTGCATGGAGACGATCGCGCCCGGCGCCACGGCGTCGCACCGCGCACTGAAGAGCCAGCCCGTCGCGTGCGCCGACCCGAACAGCGCGAAGACCTCGTGCGGGGCGAGCGACACTGTCTGCTCGGCGGCGACGGTCGTGTACATCGGGCCCCGTTGGCTTCAGGTGCTAGCCGACGCCGCGGTCGCTCTCCCGTGGCGCCGTCGACGTCGCCTGCTGGAGATCGTCGACGCTCGCTCGCATGATCGACTGCAGGTAGGTGAAGGCGTCACGGACGGCGCCGTCGGTGTCGAGGGAGTAGTAGCGGTTCCGTCCGACCCGGCGCTCCCGCACGATTCCCGAGGTGCGCAGGACGCGCAAGTGGCTCGAGATCGTCGTGCGCCCGACCGCGCCCACGCGCTCGGTGATGTCGGTGACGGTCAGCTCGCCCTCGTCGCCCAGGGCGCTGAGGATCCGGCGCCGCACACGGTCCGACAGCGCGTCGAACGCGAGGTTCTCGGACTCCACGGGCGGAATCTACCATCCGTCGATGGATGTCGACGTCTCCACTCCGCGCCCGGCGGACGTCATCCTTTGCGCATGAGGTCCCCGCCTCGCGGCGCCCGGCACAGTCGCCGTCATGACGACCACGGCGAGAGCTGTCGAGGACATGGACGCGGCGCGGCGGGCGATCGCCCTCCCCGACCGCGTGGCGTCCCCGCTCGGGGAGCTGACCTTCTTCGACGGGGTGCCCAGCACCGAGTCGATCCCGACGATCTACGACCTGCTCGACCTGAACCGGGCGTTCGAGGTGTATCTCAACGCCCTGCCCGGCGCCTCGTTGGTGGCCATGCGCCACGGTTTCCGCAGTGTCGGCCTCGACGGCAACGCGACTCTGGGCGTCGTCACGCCGCGTGCCAACTCCGGGGCCTTCTTCCTGACCCCGAACACCGCGACGCCCTACGGCTCGATGTTCCTCGACCTCCACGACGGGCCCCTCGTCGTGGAGAACCCGCCGAACACCCTGTGCGTCATCGACGACTTCTGGTTCCGCTACGTCGGCGACCTCGGCCTGGCCGGACCTGACCGGGGTGCCGGTGGCCGGTACGTGCTGCTCCCGCCGGGGTACGACGGCCCGGAGCCCGGCGGCTACACCGTCCTGCGCACCCCGACCTTCACGAACTGGCTGATCGTGCGCGCCCTCGGCGGCGTCGACGACATCACCCGGACCCGCGTCTACCCGCTGGCGAAGGCCGACGACCCACCCGAGATGACCTACCTCGAGATCGGTGGTCTGCACTTCAACACCATCCACGCCAACGACCACTCGTTCTACGACGAGATCAACACCCTGGTCCAGGAGGAACCGGTCGCCGCGCTGGACCCCGAACGCGCCGGCCAGTGCGCCGCCATCGGCATCGTGCACGGGCAGCCCTTCGCCCCCGACGATCGGATGCGGCGCATCCTCGCCCAGGCCGCCCCACTCGCCGCGGCCGCCGCCCGGGCGCTCGCGTACTCGCCCCGCGATCCGGAGGCGTACCTCTACCCCGACAGCCAGTGGCTCCACGGCTTCGTCGGCGGCAGCCACGAGTTCGTGGCGCAGCACGCGCGACTGCTCGACGCCCGCGCCCAGTTCCACTACCTGGCCACCGTCATCACCCCGGCCATGGCCGCCACGCACGTCGGCACCGGATCGGCCTACGCCTACACCGCCAAGGACGCCTCCGGCGCCTGGCTCGACGGCGCCAGGAGCTACCGCCTCCACCTGCCCGCCGGCATCCCCGCCAAGAACTTCTGGGCGGTCGACCTCTACGACACCCAGACCCGCTCCCTGCTGGAGGTCGACGACCCCCATCCCTCCGTCGTGAGCCTCGACCCCGCCGTGAGCGCGAACGACGACGGCAGCGTCGACCTCTTCTTCGGGCCGGCACCGCCGAGCGGCCGCGAGGCCCATTGGGTCCAGACCGTGCCCGGCAAGTCCTGGTTCAGCATCCTGCGGCTCTACGGGCCGCTCGAGTCCTGGTTCGACAAGACGTGGCGACCCGGCGAGATCGAGCTGATGCCCTGAACCGGCGTGTCAGTCGACATCGAGTCCCCGGCGCACGACGTCCTCGGCGACGGCGGCCAGACGCCGCCGACGCCCGCGGGCGCAGGCGCGGAACTCGCTGAAGGCTTCCTCGGGACTCACCCCGTGGTGCCGGGCGAGATAGCCCTTGGCCTGCTCGATCACCACGCGGGTCTCGAGGGCGCGGCTGAGGTGGCTCGCGTGATGGCTGCCGAGGGTCCCACCTGCGAGACTTGCGGTGGGGACACGGCCGGCAGCACGACGACCGTGTGCCGAACAGGTAGAGCCGAAGCGCCATGCGCTGCGCTCTACCCCCCACCACGAACTCGGTGGACCAGGACGCACGTGTGGAGCGGGACCACCGGGTGCGCACCCCGCGGGGGGGGGGGCTCGCACCCATGTCCGAGAGCGGGCCGTGACTCCGACCCGAGGACCGCATCCTACGCAGTGAGAGTCGTCACCGGATCCGGGACGTACGAAGGATCAGCGGGCATCGGGTCTGCGCAGCTCATCGCTCCCGGGGGATCCGGTCCGCCAGCGTGCGCAGAGGGCCACCCGAGAGGCGGTAGACGACCCACTCGTCCATCGCCTCGGCCCCGAGCGACCGGTAGAACTCGATGGCCGGGGTGTTCCAGTCGAGCACCCACCACTGCAGCCGCGAGTAGCCCTGGCGCTCGCACTCGGCGGCCAGCTCGACGAGCAGCGCCCTGCCGAGGCCGGAGCCGCGGTGGTCGGCGCGCACGAACAGGTCCTCGAGGTAGATGCCGTGGACGCCGTCCCACGTCGAGTAGTTGAGGAACCAGAGCGCGCACCCGACCACCGCGCCGTCCTGCTCGGCGACGTGGCCGAACAGGTGGGGGTGCTCCCCGAACAGCGCCGCGGAGAGCTGCTCGGGGGTGAGGTGGCACTGGTCGGCGGCCCTCTCGTACCGGGCCAGCTCGTGGACCAGCTCGGTGACGGTCCCGACGTCGGTCGGGGCGATCCGGCGGACACCCACGGCCGGGGGACACTACCCGCGTCGACGGACGAGCGGCCCGCGCTCCTCCGGCGCGAGGGAGGACGACCATGCCGCTGCAGGGCTTCGACCACGTCGTCCTCACCGTCGCCGACATCGACGCGACCATCGCCTTCTACGTCGACGCCCTCGGGATGGAGCCGGTCACCTTCGGCGGCGGGCGCCGGGCGCTCGCCGTCGGCCGCAGCAAGATCAACCTTCACCGGGCCGGCCAGGAGTTCGAGCCCAAGGCCCTCCACCCGACCCCGGGCAGCGCCGACCTGTGCCTCGTCACCGACGACGCGCTGGAGACGGTGATCGAGCGCCTCGCGGCCCAGGGCGTCCCGATCGAGGAGGGCCCGGTGCACCGCACAGGGGCCCTCGGGCCGATCCGGAGTGTCTACGTCCGCGACCCGGACCAGAATCTGATCGAGATCAGCAGGTACTGACCCGTCCGGCCCCGTCCGGCCCCAAGCGGCGAGGGAGGCTCTCGATGACCGTCAGCAGCGACCGGCACGGCCGCGTCCTCGTCGTCCGGATCGAGCGACCCGAGAAGCGCAACGCGATCGACGGGCCGACGGCGCGGGGCATCGACGCCGCCCTCAACGGTTTCCAGGACGACCCCGGGCTGTGGGTCGCGGTCCTCACCGGGACGCCGGAGGTGTTCTGCGCAGGCACCGACATCGTCGCCGGCCCCGGCGAGCCGACGCCCCGGGGCGGCCCCTACGGCATCATCCGGCGCCGGCACGCCAAGCCGGTGGTCGCGGCCGTCGAGGGGCTCGCGCTCGGCGGCGGCTTCGAGATCGCCATGGCCTGCGACCTCGTCGTCGCCTCCGCCGCGGCGTCCTTCGGCCTGCCCGAGACCCGGCGGGGCCTCGTCGCGAACTCCGGCGCCCTGGCTCGCGCGATGCGGTGCCTGCCGCTCAACGTCGCCCGCGAGCTGCTGCTGACCGGCGCGCGCCTCGACGCGCAGCGGGCCCACGAGATCGGCTTCGTGAACCGGCTCGCCGAGCCCGGCACCGCGGTCGAGGTGGCCCTCGAGCTCGCCGGGGAGATTCTGCGTGGCCTCGCCGACGGCCGTCTCGGCGACGCTCGCGGCGCTCGAGGAGCAGTGGTCCGACGCCGAGGACCGGGGCTGGGCGGCGACCCACCGGGCCGAGGTGCGGATCGCCGAGGGCCCCGACAAGGGCGAGGGCCTGGCGGCCTTCGCCGAGAAGCGCCCGCCGGTGTGGAGCGACCCGACGCCCTGAATCACCAGGCGGTGCCTCGCTCCGACAGGGGCGCGGCCCGAGAGAGGAGCACGATGAGCCCGCCGGGGCACACGGAGGCGCAGGGTCCCCTCGCGGGGATCGTCGTCGTGGCGGTGGAGCAGGCCGTCGCGGCGCCGTTCGCGACCCGCCAGCTCGCCGACCTGGGCGCGGACGTCATCAAGGTCGAGCGCACGGGCGACGGCGACTTCGCCCGCGGCTACGACGCCACCGTGCGCGGGCAGTCGAGCCACTTCGTCTGGCTGAACCGGGGCAAGCGCTCGATCACCCTCGACGTCAGGTCCGACGAGGGACGCCGCACGCTGGGCGAGCTCGTCGCGCGCGCCGACGTCGTCGTCCAGAACCTGGCGCCCGCCGCGGCGCGGCGTCTCGGGATCGACGCGCACACCCTCGCCGCCGAGCACCCCCGGCTGGTCGCGTGCGACGTCTCCGGCTACGGGGCCGGCGGCCCGTACTCCGACCGCAAGGCCTACGACCTGCTCATCCAGTGCGACGCCGGGCTCGTCTCGATCACCGGGACCCCGGACGAACCGGCGAAGGCCGGCATCTCCATCGCCGACATCGCGGCCGGCATGTACGCCTACACCGGCATCCTCACCGCCCTCTACGACCGCGAGCGGACCGGCCGCGGACGGGCTCTCGAGGTGTCGATGCTCGAGGCGCTCGGCGAGTGGATGGGCTACCCGGAGCTCTACTCCCGCTACGGCGGCACGTCCCCCCGCCGGGCCGGCGCCGCGCACGCGACGATCGCGCCCTACGGCCCCGTCCCCACGGCGTCGGGGCACGTGATCACCATCGGCGTGCAGAACGAGCGCGAGTGGGCCGCCCTGTGCACCGACGTGCTGGAGCGCCCGGATCTGGCCGAGGACCCGCGGTTCCGCGGCAACGCAGCCCGCGCCGGGCACCGCGCGGAGCTCGACGAGGCGATCGTGGGTGTCTTCGCCGGTCTCGACGTCACCGAGGCCGAGCGCCGCCTCGACGCCGCCCGCATCGCCCACGTCCGCCAGCGCACCCTCGACGAGTTCGCCCGGCACCCCCAGCTGCAGGCCCGCGACCGCTGGATGACCGTCGGGACCCCGCAGGGCGACATCGCGATGCTCCGGCCCCCGGTCACGGCGGGGTGGCCGTCGCCGCCGGCCCGGGTCCCGGCCGTCGGCGAGCACGACGACGAGGTCCGCGCGTGGCTGCGCGCCACCGACGCCCTGGAGGCCGACCACCGATGAGCACCCCGACCCCGCCCGATCTCGCGGAGCTCGTCCGCGGGTGGTCCCCGGAACCGCTCGTCACCTCGGGCTCGACCGGCGCCTGGACCGTCGGGGCGGTGTCCGGCCTGTTCGACCTGCCCCCCGTCGCGGGCAGCGGGGACGACCTCCCGCCGCTGTGGCACTGGTTCGGGTTCCTCGACCACCCCCGCCAGGACCAGCTCGGCGACGACGGCCACCCGGCGCAGGGCCACTTCATGCCTCCGCTGCCGCACCGCAGGCGCATGATCGCCGGCGGCCGGCTGGAGATCGATGCGCCGATGCGGGTCGACGAGACCCTCGAGCGCCGTTCCACCTTGGCGCGCTGCGACGTCAAGTCCGGTCGCAGCGGGCAGATGCTGCTGGTGACCGTCCGGCACGAGTTCGCGCGCGCCGGCACGACGATCGTCACCGAGGAGCAGGACGTCGTCTACCGCTCCCAGCCGCCCGGCGAGGCCCGCGGCCTCACGCTCGACACCCCCGACGGGCCCGCCCCCACCCCCGGTCCGGACGCGGTGACGCTCACGCCGAGCGAGACGATGCTGTTCCGGTTCTCGGCGCTGACCTACAACACCCACCGCATCCACTACGACCTGCCCTACGTGACGCAGGTCGAGGGCTACCCCGGGCTGGTGGTGCACGGGCCGCTGCTGGCCCTGCAGCTGCTCGAGGTGCCGCGCCGGCACCGCCCGACGGAGCCGGTGCGCCGGTTCGAGTTCCGCCTGAGCCGCCCCGTCTTCGCCGGCCAGCACGTCGTCGCCGAACCCTCGGCCGAGCAGCCGGACGACGGGCTCGCCCTCGAGGCGGGCGTGCCCGGGACGTCGCCGTCGGTCACCGGCACCGTGCGCGGGTAGGCGACCGGCCGGGTCGGTCGTACACCTGTTCGATGGACACCGACCGGGCTCCCCGGCACCCTCCGCACCCATGCGGACCCTGCGGACCTGGCTCGCCCTCCGTCGCGAGGGGCGCGGCCTCAGCCTCCTCGCGGTCGCCCGCGGCTGGAGCTGATCCCGGCGCCCCGAAAGGGGTCAGGCCCCGGGGTCGTCCCGACGGTCCGGGTCGAGGTCGCGGTAGGTGCTGTCGTTGCGCCGGCCGTCGTCACGCCCGACGCCCTCGTGGCGGTCGAGATTCATCAGCCCCTGCACGAACCGCCTCTTCTGACGCCGGACCTCGTCGGCGAGGGCGTCGTCCACCGCGGCTCCGAGCGCGGTCTCGACGTCGACGTCGGCGTCGTCCGAGGGTGGCGTCGCGTCCTCGCCCCGGTCGTCTGCGGTGTCCTCGGCCATGCGCCCTCCCCAGGTCGTCGGCCGTCCTGTCACCGCTGGGTGCCCGCTCGAGGAGCAGTTCAGCCGGTGGATGTCACCGCGGCGCCGATCCGGGAGGCTGGACCCGGAGACGGCGCCCGGGACCGACCGGCGCCCCGACGAAGGGACGGCGCATGTCGGACGTCAAGGTCGAGCACGAGGTGACGCTGTCGCGCGAGGAGGTGGCCGACTGGCTGGCGGACCTCGCCGACGCCATCCGCGAGGGGGGAACCGCCGAGCTCTCGCTGTCCGGCCCGGTGCTCACCCTGCCGGTCGCGGACGAGATGGACCTCGAGATCGAGGTCGAGATCGACGGCGACGAGGTGGAGCTCGAGATCGAGCTGTCGTGGCGCCGGGGCGCCCGGTCGGCGCCGCAGGACGAGGACGAGGACGACGAGGAGGACGAGGACACCGAGGAGGAGCCCGCGGCCTCCGCCTCCGTGTCCACCCCCGCCGCGAGCGCCTCGGTGACGGCGTCGCCGGCGGGCCCCGTGCAGGCGGCCACGGACACCGCCACCTCGGCCACGGACACCGCCACGTCGACCACGGACGAGGGCGCGTCCACGACCCGGTCGGCGACCAGGACCGCCACGAAGGCACCCGCGAAGGCCGCGGGGAAGGCCCCGGCGAAGGCGCCGGCGAAGGCGTCCGTGAAGTCCCCGGCCAAGGCCCCCGCCGAGGGCGAGGGCTGAACCGTCCCGTCACGCCCGACGGCGCCGTCACGCGGAGGGGACGCGTGACGGCGCCGCCGCGGGCGGACCCGCTCAGGGCGTGATGACGACCTTGAGGGCCTGGTTCGCCGCGGCGTTGGCGAACACGTCGTAGGCCTCATCCATCTGGTCGAACGTGAACGAGTGCGTGCCCATCTTCTCCGCCGGGATGCGGCCCGAGGCGACCATCTTGAGCAGCGTCGGGATGGACACGGAGTCGATCAGGCCCATGGTCAGCGTGACGTTGCTGATCCACATGTCCTGCATCGGCAGCTCGACCGGCGTGCCGTGCACACCGATGTTGGCGATCGTCCCGCCCGGGCGCACGAGCGACGCGGCGGTCAGGAGGGTCTCCGGGTAGCCGACGGCTTCGATGGCCACGTCGACGCCGAGCCCGTCGGTCAGCGCGATGACGTCGCTGACCGTTCCCGGGCCGACCTCGACGGCGTCGGTGGCGCCGAACTCGAGCGCCTTCTCCAGGCGGAACTTGTTCGAGTCGATCGCGATGACCTTCGACGCGCCCCACAGCCCGGTGGTCAGCACCGCCGACAGGCCCACCGCGCCGGCGCCGACCACGGCCACCGTGTTGCCCGGACGTACGCCGCCTGCGAGCACCCCGACCTCGTAGCCGGTGGGCAGCGAGTCGGCGAGGAAGATCGCCTGCTCGTTGCTCACCTCGGACGGCACCGTGTGGAGGGAGGTGTCCGCATAGGGCACCCGCACGTACTCGGCCTGGGTGCCGTCGATGAGGTGGCCGAAGATCCAGCCGATGCCGCCGACGGTCTGGCAGTGCGAGGGCATGCCGCGTTGGCAGTACTCGCAGCGGCCACATTTCGTGATGGCGGGGACGAGGACCCGGTCGCCGACCGAGAACCCGCGGACGGCGTCGCCGACCTCGGTGATGGTGCCGACGGCCTCGTGGCCGAGGATGCGTCCGTCGGTGACCGCGGCGACGTCGCCCTGCAGGATGTGCAGGTCCGTCCCGCAGATGGTGGTGGTCTCGACCTTGACCACGACGTCGGTGGGTTCCTCCACCCGTGCGTCGGGGACGTCCTCCCAGGCCTTGTTGCCCGGACCGTGGTAGACCAGTGCCTTCATGTGTGTGCCGCCTTCGTTGGCTTGCCGCGTCATCCGTCGACCGACGCTAGTGGCGCAGGACACAGGCGCCTGTCCCATTCCGGGACCATCCGCGTCACGGGCGGGCGTCCGGTGTGGATCACTGACCGGGAATCGGGACAGTGCTGGTCCCGAGGGCCCGGGTATCAGGCGATGTAGCTGATCCCGAACGCGTCGATCTTGCGGTAGAGCGAGGAACGCGCGATCCCGAGCATCGCCGCCGCCCGGTAGCGGTTGCCGCGGGCCTCGTAGAGGGCCTGGATGATCGCGTCGCACTGGGCGGTCTCGAGCATCGACAGCTTCGGGGCGCGGCTCGTGAAGCACAGGGACGGCAGGTCCGGCGCCTGGACGACGCCCACGGGCTTGCGGGCGACGACGTAGCGCAGCACGTCCTCGAGCTCGTTGATGTTGCCCGGCCAGGGGTAGCCCTCGAGGACGCGCACCACCTGGTGGGACAGCCGCAGCGACCGCCCGGTGGTCATCGTCCGCAGCACCGACTGCGCGATGTCGCCGAGCTCGTCGGCCCGGTAGCGCAGGGCGGGCACCCGCACGGTCTCGTGGAAGTGGCGCAGGAGCAGGCCGTACGGGCGGGTGGCGTCGACCGACGCGGTGTCGAGGCACCCCACGACCACGACGGGGTCGGCGCGGGCCACCAGCACGCGCAACGACTCGTCGAGCCGGCGGGCGGCGACCGGCCCGAGGGCCTGGATCCCGCGCAGCAGCGCGAGGTGGGGACGGGACGGTGACGTCTCCGCGAGCCCGGCGAGGGGATCGGTCGCGGCCGGGGTGTCGCCGATCCTGGCGCACTCGACGACCGTGACCGCGCCGTCCGGGTGCAGCCGGTGGAACTGCTCGAGGGCCAGCGTGCGCTTGCCGACGCCGGTCTCACCGAGGAGCACCTGGTGGCGCCGGTGCCCCAGGTTGGCGACGACCTCCTGGCGTGCCCGCAGGTACGGGCTGAGCAGCTCGCGGTTGGCGCGGACCCGGGCCTCGGCATGCGCGCGCTCCGCGGGGGAGCGGTCGTCGCGCAGGGGCGCGGCGAAGTCGCGCCGGGCGGTCGGCGCCACGTGCGAGCCCTGCCGGCGACGCGCCTCGGTGGTGGCCGGGGCCTCGTCGTGCTCGGCCGGTCCGCCGGTGAGCACGCAGCCGACGGGCACGCCGTCCGCCCGGATCTCGTGCACGGCGACCTCGGCGCAGGTCCCCGACGGGAGGTCGACGTGGTGGGGCCGCGGCGCCTCGTCGATCACCAGCGCGGCGAGCGCGCGGTCGCTGAGGGACTGCTGGTCCTCGGGCGCCACGCGCCGCACGCCGCTGCTGACGAGCACGACGTCGCCGTCGGTGGCCACCGCCCACGGCGCGCCGTCCGCGCCCGCCGCGTCGAGGGCGTCGTGCAGCGCGAGCACCCGGGCGCGCCGCCGGCGGGTGCCCTGGTCGTCGACGCGCCGCGCGAGCGCCCGCGCCCACGGCAGGTGGTCGGCGGCGCCGTCGGCGGCGTGGCGGACGACGACCAGGGCGAGGTCGGGCCGGCCCTGCCCGACGGGCGCGGCCGCGGCGGCCAGGGAGCTGAGCTGGGGGTGGAAGTGCTCGGGACCCTCGACGGCCAGCGCCGTCCCCTCGTGCAGCGCGAGGGTCGCCGCCGTCGTGCCCACCGCCGCCTCGGCGTGGCGGTAGCCGGGCACGAGGCGCACGGCGTCGAGCAGGTCCGAGAGCGCGGGGTCGCCGTCGCGGCGGACGCGGACGAGGCCGTCGGCGTCGACGAGCAGCAGCGACCCGGCGAACTCCGGGTTGTCGGCGTGCGCCTCGTCGAGCACGGCGCCGGCGTCCTCGAGCGGTGTCGCCGAAGGACCGCCGTGGCCGACGAAGGACGCCCCGAGGCGCTCGGTGTCGACGGCGTGGGCCCGCGAGCGCTCCCACGACGCCAGCACCACCGCGCGGACCGCGCCGTCGCCGACCGCGGACGCGCCGCCACGCAGGAACCGCCAGCGCGCGGCCTCCACCTCGCGCGCCCCGGTCACGAGAGCGACCGTAGGTCTCCGGGAGGTGCGGGGACAGGCCTCAGCCGGTCGGGGCCGCGATGTCGACCAGCCAGCTCACGCCGTAGCGGTCGACGCAGGCGCCGAAGGTGTCGCCCCACATCTGCTTCTCCAGCGGGGTCTCGACCTTCCCGCCGGCCGAGAGCTTGTCCCAGTAGCCGCGCAGGGTCGCCTCGTCGTCGCCGGACAGCGAGATCGTGACGTCGTTGCCCGACTCCCGGGTCACGCCGGGCGGGAAGTCCGACACCATCAGCGTGATGCCGCCGTCGGTCTCGATCTGGCCGTGCATGATCTTGTCGGCGTCCGGGCCCTCCATGCCCATGGATCCGAACGTCATGACGTTGGACGTGCCGCCCAGGGCGTCGGTGTAGAACGCGACGACCTCCGCGGCGTTGCCGTCGAAGTGCAGGTACGGGTTGAGACGGACGCCCATGACGTTCTCCAGGGCTCGAGGGACCAGGACGAGCGGGCCAAGGTAGCGCCGCGCGACGACGGGTGGAACCGCCGTGAGGGGCGGGGGGGTCTCCACCTGATCCCGAGACCGGCCTGGAGAGTCCTCACTCAGGACCAGTGCCGGCGCACTCCGCCGGGTGCGTCTGGCAGTGCGGCGTCATCCCGGGGAACCGCGTGCGGTGCTCCGCGACCCAGCGGTAGGCGCGTTCCTGCACGCCGGAGGTCGCCCGGTACACCGCCGACGGCGCGCCCGTGCCGATCACGGTGGACAGCACCGCGTTGACCGCCTCGGCGCCGCTGCGGCGCACCCCGTCGGGGCCGCGCCACTGCACCGCGTCCTGGCACTGCTCGACAGTGGCGCCGATCGACGCGGGCACGCCCGGCGCCTGGTAGGGCTGCACGTCGACCCGCCCGTGGCGGTCGATCGCCCGCAGCCAACCGACGCAGCGGGTGCAGAAGCCGCACTGCCCGTCGAACACGAGGCGGCCGGTCGCGGAGCTGTCCATCACCCCACGATGCCTCAGGTTGCCGGGGTGCCGGGCCGGTAGGTGCCGAAGCACCAGACGTTGCCCTCGTCGTCGACGGCCGCGTACTCGCGGGAGCCGTAGTCCTGGTCGACGAGCTCCATGACCACCGTCGCCCCGGCCGCGACGGCGCGGGCGTGGTGGGCGTCCGGGTCGTCGACGACGACGTAGGTGACGGCCCGGCCGGTGGCGAACTGGTCGCCCTCCCGTTGGGGCCCGAGCACCACGGCGCCGCCGTCGTGGACGAGCTCGGCGTGCTGCACCGTGCCGGAGTCGTCGCGGTGGGCCACGGCGACGGTGAAGCCGAACGCGTCGCGCAGCAGCGTGATCGCCGCGTCGGGGTCGTGGTAGCGCAGGGTCGGGAAGACGCTCATGACGAGGACGCTAGGTCGCCGCCCCCGCCACGTCTTGGACGTCCGGGAACCCGCTGCGCCACTCCTGCACGTACCGGGTGGGGGTCACCCCGGCCAGGTCGCGGAACTCGCGCACGAGGTGGGAGTGGTCGGCGAACCCGCAGGCCGCGGCCACGTCGGAGATGGTCGCGGACGACGGCTCGTGCCGGTGCCACGCCCCGGGGACCATCAGCCGCGCCGCCTCCCGGAACCGCAGCACGCGCCCGGCGGTGGTCGGCGCGAGCCCGACCTGGTCGCGGAAGCGGGTCAGCAGGTGCCGGCGGCTCCAGCCGGTCTCGTCGGCGAGGGTCGCGACCGCCACCCGGCCGCGGGCCGCGTTCAGGCGTCCCCAGGCGTGGACGACCTCGGGGTCGGGCTGCGTGTGCGAGCGGTCGAGGAGCCTCCGCAGCGTGGCGTCCACCAGGGCGTGGCGGTCCGGCCAGCCCGGGGCCTCGGCGAGGCGGGCGGGCAGCTCGGCGAGGGCGGGCACCTCGAGCTCGTCGAGGGCCACGATCCGGTTGGTCAGCAGCGAGAGGGGCCGGTCGAGCAGGCGCAGGACACCGAGCGGGGCGAGGTCGACCTGGATGCCCTGCTGGTGGCCGGCGAACGCGGTGAGCACGGCACCGTCGTGCATGCCGGCGAGGAACGCGGCCTGCCGGCTGGTCCCGCCGGGACCGGAGGTCTCCAATGGGTCGGCCCAGGACAGGATCAGCGTGCAGGCACCGTGCGGTGCCTCGCGCCGCCGCAGCGGAGCCGTCGCGAGCTCGTCGTAGCCCTCGTAGCGACGCACCACGCCCGCGAGCGACGAGTGCGGTCGCCCCCCGGGTGAGGTCATGTTGGCAGCCTGCCAAAAGCGGGGCGGAACGGATACCGTCCGGCCCGTGACGGGACGTAACGGGAGTCAGCAGGGGACGCCGACACGGGTCGTGGTGGTCGGCGCGGGCTTCGGCGGCATCGCCGCGGCGATCGAGCTCCGCAGCCACGGCATCACCGACGTGCGTGATCCTCGACAGCGCGCCGGAGATCGGCGGCACCTGGTTCTACAACAGCTACCCGGGCGCGGCGTGCGACGTCCCGAGCCACCTGTACTCGTTCTCGTTCGCCCAGCGCAGCGACTGGTCGCGGCTGTGCTCCCCGCAGCCGGAGATCCTCGAGTACCTCCAGGGCGTGGCGAAGGAGTACGGGCTCGACGAGGTGTTCGAGCCGTCCGTGCTCGTCTCCACGGTCCGGCTCGACGAGGCGACGATGACGTGGACCGTCGAGGCGCAGGACGGGCGCAGCTGGCAGGCCGACGCCGTCGTGCTGGCCACGGGCCAGCTGAACACCCCGGCGATCCCGCCGATCCCCGGCGCCGACGACTTCGCGGGCCCGACGATGCACTCGGCCCGCTGGGACCACGACGTCGACCTGTACGGCAAGCGCGTCGCGGTCGTCGGGACGGGGGCGAGCGCGGTGCAGTTCGTGCCGGCCATCGCGCCCGAGGTCGGGAAGATGACGGTGTTCCAGCGCAGCGGCAACTGGTTCTTCCCGCGCAAGAACCGCTACTACCCGCCGGCGCTGCGGGAGTTCTTCCGGCGTGTGCCCGGCGTGATGCGCGCGCGGCGCTTCTTCCTCAAGGGCTACCTCGAGTCGCTGACGGTGATGATCCGCCACCCCTCGACCGTCGGGCGGCTCGGCAAGCTGTACTCGACGCTGTTCATGCGCCGCCAGCTGCGCGACCCCGAGGTGCGGCGCAAGGCGTGGCCGGACTACACGTTCGGGTGCAAGCGGATCCTGTTCAGCTCGCACTACCTGCCGGCGCTCGAGCGCGACAACGTCGAGCTCGTCACCGACCGGGTCACGGCGATCGAGCCCGACGGCGTGCGCACCGACGACGGTCGCCACCACCCGGCCGACGTGCTGATCTGGGGCACCGGCTTCAAGACGACCGAGTTCATGTTCCCGATGGACGTCGTCGGCCGGGACGGGCGGACGCTGCAGGAGGAGTGGAGCGACGGCGCCCACGCCCACCTGGGGATGACCGTGCCGGGCTTCCCGTCGCTGTTCGTGCTCTACGGGCCGAACACCAACACCTCGGGCGGCTCCATCATCGTCTTCCTCGAGGCGCAGGTCGCCTACGTCCGCCAGGCGCTCGAGGAGGCCGCGCGCCGTCGGGCCGCGGCCCTGGAGGTGCGCCGCGACGTCGAGCAGGCGTTCGACCGGCGGCTCCAGGCCGAGTTCGAGGGCACGGCGTGGACGCAGTGCGACTCCTGGTACCGCGACGAGTCGGGCCGCATCGTCGCCAACTGGCCGAACTACATGGAGCAGTACGTCCGGGCGGTCGCGCGCATCGATCCGGCCGAGTACGACTTCATCTCGCGGTAGCTCGCTACCCGCGCCGGAGGTCGCAGGACAGCGCGACGGAGGAGCGCTGGTGTGCGTATCTCCTTGGCGCGACAAGCGAGTTGTCCACAGGGTCTGTCCACACTGGGGACGAACTACACACCTGTGATTACGGGCCCGGATCCGGCCGTTGTCTAGGGTCGGAAGGATGGTGCGGCGTTCCGAGATCGAGCTCAAGACCTCCGGTGAGGTCGACGCGATGCGCGAGGCGGGGCGCGTCGTCGCCCGCTGCCTCGACGCGGTGCGGGCGGCCGCCACGGTCGGCACGTCGCTGAAGGAGCTCGACGGTGTGGCGCACGACGTCATGAAGGACGCGGGCGCGGTGCCGGCGTTCCTCGACTACCACCCGCACTTCGCGCCCGGCCCGTTCCCGGGTGTCATCTGCGCGAGCGTGAACGACGCGGTCGTCCACGCCATCCCCGGATCGCACCGACTGGCCGAGGGCGACCTGCTCAGCGTCGACTGCGGCGCGTTCCTCGACGGCTGGTGCGGCGACGCGGCCATCAGCCTGGTGGTGGGCCCCGACCCGGACCCGGCCGACCTCGCGCTGATCGCCACCACCGAGCACGCCCTCCAGGCCGGGATCGAGGCCGCGGTGCCGGGCGGGAAGCTCGGCGACGTGGGCGCCGCGATCGGTGCGGTGGCCCGCGTGGCCGGCTACGGGATGCTCGCCGACCACGGCGGCCACGGCATCGGGCGCGCCATGCACGAGGCGCCGCACGTGCCGAACGAGGGCCGCGCCGGGCGGGGCATGCGGCTGCGCGCGGGCCTCGTCATCGCCATCGAGCCGATGCTGCACGCCGGTGGCGGGGACGAGTACGTCCACGACGCCGACGGGTGGACGCTGCGGACCGCCGACGGCAGCCGGGCGGCGCACGTGGAGCACACCGTCGCGATCACCGACGACGGCCCGCGGGTGCTGACCCTGGCCTGAGGTGCGCCTCCGGCGCAGGTGAGCAGTTCGGAGTGCTGGAGCACCCCGAACTGCTCACATGCCCGAAGGGCACGCCTAGGACTGGCTGGCCGCCCGGTCGTCCTGGGGCGAGTCGCCCTGCGACGCGCCCTCGCGCGGGGCGTCCGCCCGCTCGCGGTGGGCCTGCTCCCACTCGGAGTCGTCGCGGGCCGCGTCCTCGCCGCCGTCCGAGGACGGCCTGCGGCGCACGTTCCTGCGGTCGAGCCGGTGGAGCATCCCGTTGCTGTCGCGGCCCCAGTGGGTCCCGTGGGAGTCGGTGAACCGCATCTCCGGCACGGCAGGCGCGGAGTACAGCTCGTCGCGGTCCACCTCGCCGGCGCCGAAGGGCAGCGAGTGGATCTCGTCGCTGGCCGGGGGCAGGAGCGCCATCGAGACGCTGTGCTGCTCGTCGCTGGAGGGCAGGCTGAACAGGCAGCGCACCTGGAAGACCGGGGAGTCACCCCCGTTGTGCACGAGGAGGACGTAGTCCTCGTCGCGGTCGTGCCGCCCGCCCTCGTCGAGCCAGGCGGTGACGCCCTGCGCCTGCTGCTCCTGCCGGACCTCGACCTGGTCCTTCCGGTTCAGGAGCATGATCCAGACGTAGGCGGCGAAGCCGAGCAGCGAGCCGGCACTGCCGACCGCCGACACCCACTGCGCGGCGATCTGCGAAGTCATTCGTGGTCGTCCTCTGTGATGGTGGTGCGGGTAAGTCCGGACGAGGAGGTGCCCGGCCGCATCGCGGTCTACGCTCCCGCGTCGTGAGCGAGTCCGATTCGTCTGCTGTGCCGTCGACCACCCGGCGTCCGGCGCCCGACCCGCCACGGGCGACGCCGCCCGCCGGCGGCTCGCCGCGCGCGATCGTGCGCTGGACCGTGGACATGATCAACGCCTGCGACGCGGCGGCCATGCGTCAGGTGTGGGCGGACGGGATCCGCGTCCGCTTCCCCCCGCGCACGGTGCACGGCGTCGACGAGCTCGAGGCGTGGTGGACCCAGGTGTTCGACGCGGTCCCCGACCTCACGCTGACGATCCAGGGTCTGGTGGAGCACGGGGACGAGGTCTTCATGCGCTGGCAACTCACCGGGCACCACAGCGGCGGCGAGTGGGAGGGCATCGCGGCTACGGGCTCGCGCATCGACCTCGACGGGATGGACCACTTCACGTTCGCCGACGGCGTCATCGCGAGCAACTTCGTGGTCTTCGACCAGATGCAGTTCGCCCGGCAGATCGGGCTCCTGCCCGCCGACGGATCGCGTCTCGACGCCGCGGCCAAGCGCGGCTTCAACCTGATGGCGCGGCGCCGGGGGTCGAAGCGCGGTTAGGCGCTCTTGGTGCTGGTCTCCCGGCGGCTGCGGCCCTGCGTGCCGCCGCGGCCGCGGAACTCGACGCCGGCGTCGACGAGCAGCCGGCGGACCCGGCCGATGCTGTAGCCGGTCTCCGAGCAGATCTCCCGGATGCTGGCACCCTTCTGATACCGCTTGAGCAGCTCGTTCCCGAGCTTCGTGCGCTCCGTCCCCGTCACCCGCTGGTTGCGCGCCAGCTCCGGTGTCTTCGCCATACGGGGGAGTATCACAGCGAGTGGCCGAACGTCGCCACTATCGGGGATTACTGCTGAGTCAAGCGGTCGGACGCGTACTGCGAACGAGATCAAGGTACGCCCGTTGCCGGATCTCGGCGACGGACGGTGCCTGAAACCGTCCGAGCCTGTACTACCTGTAAGCGGGGTACTGGCGTCCGCGGGGAGCGACCTCCTCGGCCGACTCGGCACCCCAGCTCGACCACCCGGGACGGTGGTAGCGGGCGAACATCTCGAGGTACGGGCCGGGCGAGCATGCCTCGATGAGGTCGTAGGCCTCCTCGGGCTTGCGGGAGTGCTCCCGCTTCCGCGTCTCGATCATGTTGACCTGCCGGCGGCCCGGGTCGAGCGTGCGCATCGACCCGCGCACCCCGAAGAGGATCAGCTCGGTGACGTTGCGGAAGTAGAACCCGACGCCGCGCCCGTCGGGCCCGCCGTCCTTGCGTCGCTTGGCCCAGACCAGGTTGCTGACGTAGCGGAAGCCCCAGCCCTGCATCACCGCGAGGCCCTCGGGCAGCAGCGCGTTGGGCACCCACAGATAGAGGTGGGCGTTGGCGGACACGACGTCGGACACCGGGAGCGAGGCGATGTCCGCGGCGCTCATGGTGTCGTAGCGGTCGAGGCGCCGGTGCTCGGGCGCGACCTTGCCGGTGCGGTTGGTGAACCGCCACGGGGGGTCGGCGTACACGCAGGAGAAGCCGCCCGCTGTGCGGGGCAGCGCCGCGCTCTCCAGCGGAGCGGCGTCCACACGCAGGGGCTCCGCGCGCCGGGCGCGCGTCGCCGTGGGGTTCTCGTCGCTCGGATCGACGTCCACCGCCGCGGTCATCGTCTCGGACCTCCTCGCCGGGATCGGGGCGGGCGGGACGCTAACGGCAGCCCCCGACAGCGCCGTGTCGTCGCTGTTCACGGCACGTACTCGTCGGTGAGCATCAGCGGCGCCGGGGCCTGGGCGCGGGCCGGCTCGCCGGGCGCCGGGTCCCAGCAGCGGCGGGAGATCGCCACCGCGAGCAGGGGACAGCCGCCGGCGTCGCCGCGGGTCATGCGCGACTCGAGCTTGCCCAGGTGGGTGGTGGTCGACGTCGAGAGCCGGCTGCGGACCTCGTCGTCGCTGCGCCCGGCCGCCCGGGCCAGCTCCCGCGCGAGCTCACGCAGGTCGTCGTGGGTACGGGTCAGCAGCACCGCGCCGTCGATGAGGCCGGCGTCGTAGAGCGCGCGGTAGGCCCCGATGTCGCGGTCGAGGTTGCCGTCCTTGGCGTTCCACTCCACGTCGAGGGCCACGCGGCCCTTGACGTTGTCGACCTTGTAGCCCTCGTTGAACACCTCGCTCTCGCGCACCGTCACGCCGTGCTCGCCGGCCGGGTGCCACGGCTGCACCTGCAGGCGCGACGTCACGACGGTGTCGACGCGGCCCTCGCGCCAGCCGCGCTCGCGGAACGCGGCGTTGAGGCGTGCGGCCAGCCGCGACTCGTTGCCCCCCGCCTCGACGAGGTCGGTGGTGGTGAGCGTGAAGCCCATGAGCACCGCGCAGAGCTCGGTGACCTCGTCCGGGCACGTGGCCGCGAGCACGGCGGCGGCGTTGCGCGTCTCGCGCAGCTCGTAGCGTTCGGCGACGGCGGCCGGCAGCGCGGTGGTCCAGCTGCCGGTGAGCTCCATCGCCCGACATTCTGGCACCACGGTCGGCCGCGTCCGGTCCGCGGGAGCGTGTCGCCTAGGGTCCCTCGAATGGGTCACGACCGCGCGCAGGGAGCGTGGGCGCCGTGACGACGACCGCCCCGCAGCCGGTCGTCGCGCTCGACGAGGCCCCGGGCCCGGCCACGGTCCGGATGGCGTGGCGCCCGGTGCTCCTGCTCGCGGGCGCGCTCGCGCTGGTGCACGGGATCTCCTCGGCCCGGTACGGCACGTTCGGCGACGAGCTCTACTTCCTCGCCGCCGGCCGCCACCTGGCCTGGGGATACGCCGACCAGCCGCCCCTCGTGCCGTGGCTCGCCGCGGCGCTGGACCACCTCGCGCCGGGCAACCTCGTCGTCCTGCGCCTGCCCGCCACGCTGGCGAGTGCCGGGCACGTCGTGCTCGCCGCCCTGCTCGCGCGGGAGATGGGTGGCCGACGCCGGGCGCAGCTCCTCACCGGGGCCGCGGTCGCGATCTCGCCGTTCTTCCTCGCCACCGGCCACCTGCTGGCGACCTCGACGTTCGACCCGGTCCTGTGGACCCTGCTGCTCTGGCTGGTCGTGCGCTGGGTGCGCACCGGCAACGACCTGCTCCTGCTCGCTGCCGGCCCGGTGCTCGCGGTGGCCCTGTTCGACAAGTTCCTCGTCCCCCTCCTCGTCGCGGGCCTGGCCGTCGGCGTGCTCGTGGCCGGGCCGCGCCGGCTGCTCGGGCGCCCGATGCTCTGGGTGGCGCTGGTGCTGGCCGCGGCGTCCACCGTGCCGACGCTGCTCTGGCAGTCCGCGCACGGCTGGCCGCAGCTGCGGATGGGCGCGGTGGTGGCCGGCGAGGGCGGCCTGACCGGCAACCGCTGGTGCTTTCTGCCCTTCGCCGCCTGGGACGTCGGGCTCGTGCCCGGCGCGGTGCTCGCCGGCCTCGGCCTGTGGGCGCTGCTGCGCTCCGACGCGCTGCGGCCCTGGCGCGCGATCGGCATCGGCTCCGTCGTCACCACCGCGGCGATGATCGCCGTCGGGGGCCGGCCGTACTACGTCGTGGGGCTGGCCGCGGTCCTGCTCGCTGCCGGGGCCGTCGCGCTGCAGGGCCGAACGCCCGCGCGCTGGTGGTCCTGGTCGGTCTCGGTGCCCGCCGTCATCGCCTCCGGGCTGGTCGTCGCCGTCCTCTCCCTCCCGATCGGGCCGGCGTCGTACCGCGTCGAGCGGGGCGATTTCCTCACAGCGGGCCAGGTCGGCTGGCGGAGCCTCGCGGCCGACACCGGCGCGGCCTACCGGTCCCTGCCGCCCGCGGAGCGGTCCCGCACCACCGTGCTCGCCTACTCGTACTGGTTCGCCTCCGCACTCGACCGGTACGGGCCCGCCGCCGGCCTGCCCGAGGTGTACAGCGGGCACCGCGGCTACGGGTTCTTCGGCCCGCCCCCGGACACGGCCACTGCCGCGATCCTCGTGGGCGAGGTGCGCGGCGCCGCGGACTTCTGCCGCACGATCACGCCGCTGCCCGCCCACGTCGACCCCGCGGCCAACGGCGTGGTCAACGGCGTCGTGCCGCTCTCGCTCTGCACGCCCCGGGCGCCCTGGTCGGTGCTGTGGCCGTCGATCACGGACATGCAGTAGGCACGCCCCATGATGGGCGGGTGAGGTCTCCCGCGGCGATCGTCGTGCTGGTCGTCGCCGTCCTCGCGGGCGCGTGCGGCGGCGTCCCGCCCCGCGGCACCCCCGCCTCGGGCACGCCGCCGATGGGCACGAACGGCGCCCCGGTCCCGACGGTCGAGTGGCGCGGCTGCGGCGGCGCGTTCCAGTGCGCGGACGTCACCGTGCCCCTGGACTACCGGCAGCCGGCCGGCGAGACGATCTCGCTCGCTGCCGTGCGCCTGCCCGCCACCGACCCGGTGGCGCGCGTCGGCACCCTCGTCGTGAACTACGGCGGGCCGGGGACGCCGGCGGTGTCGAGCCTGCGCCGGCTGGCGAAGCGGTTCGACGGCCTGCGGGCACGCTTCGACATCCTCGCCGTCGATCCCCGGGGCACGGGGGCGTCGTCGCCCGTCCACTGCGGCCCGTTCGGCGGCGACCGGGTGCCGGCACCCGTCGGTCCCGCGCGGACGCCGGAGTTCTGGGCCTCGGCCGCGGAGCCGGGGCGGGCGTGCCTCGCCGCCACCGGCGAGCGCCTGCGGCACCTCTCGACCGCCAACGCGTCGCGGGACGTCGACCTGCTGCGCCAGGCGCTCGGCGAGGAGCAGCTGAGCCTCTACGGCTACTCCTACGGCACGTACTCCGCGGCGACCTACGCCAACCTCTTCCCGGCGCACACCCGCGCGATGGTGCTCGACGGCAGCCTCGACCTCGTCGCCAACGCCGCCGGCGCGCCGGGCACCGAGCGTCAGCCGGTCGACGTGCGGGCCGGGGTCAGCGAGGCCTGGGAGGAGGCGTTCGGGGTCGCGCTCGACCGGTGCGCCGCGGGCCCGGGATGTCCCCTGGGGCCCGACGCGCGTGCCCGCGCGACCGACGTCGTCGCCGCCTCCGCCGCCGGCACCACCAATGCTGAGCTGGTCGCCCGCATCGACCGGGCCCTGCAGACCGAGGGCCGGCTGGCCGGGCTGATGCGCTCGCTCGCCGCGCTGGCGCCCTCGGCGCCCCCGTCGGGCGGGCGGATCCCCCTCGCCGCGGTGCCCTGGGCGCCCGAGCACTCGCCGTCCTACCTCGCGATCCAGTGCACCGACGCCGTCACCCCGTCCGCCACCGACATGGACGCCGCCGTGGTCGCCGAGCAGGCGGCGCACCCGATCGTCGGGGCGTCGACCGCGCTCAACCACGCGATGTGCGTCGACTGGCCCGCCATCGACCCCGACCGCTACCTGGGCCCCTGGAACGCGCCCCTCGCCGCGCCGGCGCTGATGGTCAACTCGCGCTACGACCCGACCACGCCGCTGATCGACGCCCGCGCCACCGCCTCCCAGCTCTCGGCGGCGCACGTCCTCGTGGTCGACGCGATCGGCCACACCACGCTGGACGCGCCGAGCCGCTGCGCCGCCGACGCGTATACGGCCTATCTGCTCGACCCGGGCGTCGATCCGCCCGATCAGTGCCCGGCGGGGCTCTGAACCCTCGGCCCCAGCGCGGCGATCCCGGCCCGTACGGCGTCCGCGTCGCCGCGGGGCCCGACGTAGCCGTCCGGGCGCACGGCGACGAGCTCGCCGGGGGCCAGCGCGTAGGTGGCGGCGGCCTCGTCACCGGCCAGGACCACCGTCGCGCCGGGGACCTCGACGCCGGGATCGGTCGTCAGCACCGTCCAGTCGGCCTGCCGGCGGCGCAGGAACAGGGTGCTGTCGCGCAGCGGGGCGTCCGGGGCCCGGTCGCCGGGGCGCGGGCCGGGTCCCGGCACGTCCGAGCCGAGCGGCCCGTCGCCGTAGGACAGGTCGAGCTGCGAGGCGTCCCGGACCTCCGCGGGCGAGCGGGAGGTCAGCCCCCGCCCGGTCAGCTCCGCGGAGAGGCCCAGGACGCCCGCGGCGATCGGGAGGCGCTCGGTGGCGTAGGTGTCGAGCAGCGCGGGGTCGGCGCCGCCCAGCACGGCGGCGAGCTTCCAGGCGAGGTTCACCGCGTCGCCGATCCCGGTGTTCATCCCCTGCGCGCCCGCCGGGGAGTGCACGTGAGCGGCGTCGCCGGCCAGGAAGGCGGCGCCGACCCGGTAGTCGGCGACCATCCGGACGTTGAGGCGCCACGTCGATCGCCAGCCCACGGAGCGCAGACGCACCCGGGGCCCGCGCCCGTCGACGATCTCCCGGAGGGCCGCGTCGGTCGGTTCGCCGCCGGCCGGGGCGGCGGCCTGGAGCTGCCAGCTCGTGCTCGCCGGCAGCGGGCAGAGGGCGACGACGTCCGTCATCACGCCGTCCGTCCCGCCCCACTGGTGCCAGTGGTCGCGGTCGAGGCCCTCGAGCTCGACGTCGGCGACCAGCATGCGCACCTCCTCGCGCGTCTCGCCGAGGAACGGCACGCCGAGCAGGCGCCGGACCGTGCTGCCGCCGCCGTCGGCACCGACGACGAAGCGCGCGCCCACGGTGCCGACGGCCGTGGTGATGCTCGCGCCGTCCTCGGTCGCGGTCAGGTCCTCGACGCGCACGCCCTGCTCGACGGCGACCCCGAGCTCGGCGAGCCGCTCGCGCAGCACCTGCTCCACCCGCCACTGCGGGATCAGCAGCGTCGACGGCCAGGGCGTGTCGCTCGTCGCCGGCTGGTCGCCGCGCGCGACGTCGTCGAAGGCCCCGTCGCGGCGGTGGCGACGGATCGGCAGCGTCGTGCGCCCGAGGGAGACGAGCCGGTCGGTGACGCCCGCGGCGTCGAGCAGCTCGAGCGAGCGCGGCTGCAGCCCCTTGCCCCGCGACCCTGGGAACGGCGCGGGCGCCGCGTCGAGCACCCGGACGGCCACGCCCCGGCGCGCCAGCTCGAGGGCCGCGGTCAGCCCGGTCGGTCCCGCTCCCACCACGATCACGTCAGCGTCCATGGACGGGACGCTACGCCGAAGTGAGACTGAGTCTCAACTAGTACTCAGTGTCGGATGGGCCGCCGTGCCAGGATGTCCGGTGTGACCGACCCGGGCCTGCGGGAGCGCAAGAAGGCACGCACGCGCGCCGAGCTGCAGCGCCATGCCCTGCGGCTGTTCCGCGACCGCGGGTGGGCGGCCACCACCGTCGACGACATCGCCGCGGCGGCGGACGTCTCGCGCAGCACGTTCTTCCGCTACTTCCGGACCAAGGAGGACGTGGTCCTCCTCGACGACGTCGACCCGGTGTTCGAGGCGGCGTTCCGCGCGATCCCCCCGGGCAGCGCCCTGCTCGAGGCCCTGCGGACGTGTCTGCGCGAGGGCTTCGCCTCGCTCGACGAGGAGAAGCGGGCGCTCGAGGACGTCCGCATGGACCTCGCCCGGTCGATCCCCGAGATCGCCGCCGCGCTGCGCGAGCGCGACACCTGGGGCGTCGAGACGACCGCCCGGATGGTGGCCGAGGCGGTGGGGCGCCCGCCGGGTGACCCGGACGTCGTCCTGTTCGCGGGCGTGGTCACGGGCGCGCGGCTCGCCGCGCACACCCTGGTCCACCGTGACGCCGGGCGCGGCTACATCGAGACCCTCGACGCCGTCCTCGGCCGGCTCGGCGCCGGGATCCCGCTGGCCGACGCGCCGATCGTCGCGAGCTCCTGAGCGGGCTCCCTCGTGATCGGGCTCCCTACTGGTCGGGCTCCCGCAGCACGACCTCCGGCAGGTAGCCGTGCTGGTAGAGCCGCTTCTCGCGCACCATCGGGGAGAACAGCGCCGCCATGAACAGCGACGAGAAGATCACGAACAGCGGCAGCGCCACCCTCAGCCACACCGGGCCCGGCAGCAGCGCGAGCAGCACGGCGGGGGAAGCCTGCACCGTCGTGCGGGCCAGGTGGCGCAGGAACCAGGTGCGCGCGGTGAGGTCGTGCAGCACCCACGGCGCGTAGCGGTTGGGCAGGCGCGCCCCGAAGGCGTAGCCGATCCAGCGCAGGACGCCGGGGCGGATCACCGCGGCCTACGGCCTCGAGAGCGCTCGCCCGTGCCCCGGCACGGACGTCCGCTCACGCGACCGGAGGCCCAGCGCCGTCGCCGCCATATGGGCGAGGTGCACCGGCTCGTGGCCCGTGTCGTCGAGCTGGCGGATCTGGGTGCGGCAGGAGAAGCCGTCGGCGAGCACGGCGGTGTCGGCGTCGGCCGCCCGGACCGCCGGCATCAGGCCCCGCTCCGCGCAGGCCGTGGAGACCTCGTAGTGCCCTTGCTCGAAGCCGAAGTTCCCCGCGAGCCCGCAGCACCCGGCGTCGAGCACCTCGGTCTCGACCCCCAGGGCGCCGAGCACCGCGCGGTCGTCGTCGAAGCCCATCGCGGCGTACTGGTGGCAGTGCACCTGCGCGATCGCCCGCCCACCGGGGGCGACGACGCCGTCCCGGATCTCGTCGAGGTGCTTCGCGAGGACCTCGGCGAGCGTGCGGGTCGAGGCCGCCAGGCGCTGCGCGTCCTCGTTGTCGGCGCCCAGGAGCTCGACGACGTCCTGCCGCAACGCCGCGGTGCACGACGGCTCGAGGCCGACGACCGCGACGCCGTCGTCGAGCCAGGGCTTGAGGACGGCGAGGCTGCGGCGCACCACAGAGCGCGCGGTGTCGAGCTGGCCGGTGGTGTGCCAGGTCAGCCCGCAGCACACGGCCTCGGTGGGCAGCTCGACGTGGTAGCCGAGGTGCTCCAGGACGGCGATCGCGTCGAGGGCGAGCTCGGGGTCGAACGCCGAGGTGAACGTGTCCGGCCACAGCAGCAGCCGTGGCTTCGAGCTGTCCGCGCGCGCCGGGTGCGGCCCGACGAGCCGGCGCAGCGGCCGGGGCGCGAGCGGCGGGATGTCGCGCTGGGGGGCGATGCCGCCGAGACGCTTGGCGATCGCGGCGAGGGCGGGCCGGCGCGCGAGGGCGTTCGCCAGCCGGGGCAGCCCCGGGACGGCGTCGGCGAGACGCAGCCAGCGCGGCAGGTAGCCCATCGACCAGTGGCTGCGCGGGCGCTGGCGGGCACGGCCCTCGTAGTGCCGGGAGAGGAACTCGGCCTTGTAGGTGGCCATGTCGACGCCGACGGGGCAGTCGCGCTGGCAGGCCTTGCAGCTCAGGCACAGGTCGAGGGCGTCACGGACCTCGGTGGAGCGCCAGCCGTCGGGCACCAGCTGGCCCGAGGCCATCTCGAAGAGCATCCGGGCGCGGCCGCGCGTCGAGTGCGCCTCCTCGCCGGTGACGCGGTAGCTCGGGCACATGTAGCCGCCCGAGTCGGAGATGCACTTGGCGACGCCGATGCAGCGCCGCGTGGCGGTGGTGAAGCTGCCGCCGTCGTGGGCGAACGCGAGCTCGGTGCGCGGGCCGATGGTCGGGGTGCCGACGAAGACCTTGAGGTCGTCGTCGAGCCTGCGGGGCTCGACCACCCGGCCCGGGTTCATCCGGCCCTCGGGGTCCCAGACCGCCTTGAACGCGCCGAACGCCTCGATCATGGTCGGCGAGAAGGTGCGCTTCAGGAGCTCGGCACGGGCCTGGCCGTCGCCGTGCTCGCCGGAGACCGAGCCGCCGTGCGCGGCCACGAGGTCGGCGGCGTCGAGCATGAACGCGCGGAAGTTCGCGAGCCCCGCCCGGGTGAGCAGGTCGAAGTCGATGCGCACGTGCAGGCAGCCGTCGCCGAAGTGCCCGTAGTAGGCCCCGCGCCGGCCGTGGCGGCCGAGCAGCGCGTCGAACTCGCGCAGGTAGGTGCCGAACACCGCCGGCGGGACGGCAGCGTCCTCCCAGCCGGGCCAGGCCTCGCCGCCGCCGGGGGACCGGGTGACGATGCCCGACCCGTCCTCGCGGATCTTCCACAGCGCGCGCATCGCGCCGGGGTCCGCGACGACCTTGACGCTCGCGCCGTAGCGGGCCATCTCGCGCCCGATGGCCTCGGCCTTCGCCTCGGCCTCGGTGCGGTCGGCCCCGCCGGTCTCGACGTAGAGCCAGCCCTTGCCTTCCGGCAGCTGCTCGTGGGTGCGGTCGTCGGGACGGCTCGCGCGCAGCGCGCCGATGACGCCGACGTCCATGCCCTCGATGGTCAGCGGGGAGTGCTCACGGATCGGCATGACGTGGTCGGCGGCGATGTAGGCGTCGGGGAACCCGAGGACGCACAGCGCCCGGACCGGCGGCGACTCCACCAGCTCGACCGTGGCGCCCATGATCGTCGCGCAGGTGCCCTCGGTGCCGACGAGGGCGCGGGCGAGGTCGACGCCGTGCTCGTCGAGCAGCTGCTCGAGGTTGTAGCCGCTGACCCGTCGCGTCATCCCGGGCGCGTCGAGCTCGGCGCTGATCGTGGTGCCGAGGCGGTCGCGGAGCGCGGTGAGCTCGCGGTAGATCGCGCCCTCGCGGCCGGGCCGTCGCGCGGCGGCGGCCAGGTCGGGGGTGCGGCCGACGGTCATGCGCGTCCCGTCGGCCAGCAGGACGTCGAGCTCGCGGACGTTGTCGACGGTCTTGCCCCACGCGACCGAGTGCGAGCCGCACGCGTTGTTGGCGATCATCCCGCCGAGGGTGCAGCGGTTGTGGGTCGAGGGATCGGGCCCGAACGTCAGGCCGTGCGGGCGGGCGGCGTCGCGCAGGTCGTCGAGCACGACCCCGGGCTGCACCCGCGCCGTGCGGGCCTCCGGATCGATCTCGAGCACCCGGTCGAGGTGGCGCGAGAAGTCGACGACGAGGGCCTCGTTGACCGCCTGCCCGCCGATGCTCGTGCTCGCCCCGCGGGGCAGCAGCGGCACCTCGTAGCGGCGGGCGATGTCGACGGTCGCCTCGACGTCGTCGAGGTCGACCGGCTGCACCACGCCGATCGGGACGTGGCGATAGTTCGACCCGTCGGCCGACCACATCGCCCGGCTCGAGGTGTCGAACCGCACCCGTCCGCGCACGACCGAGCGCAGCTCCTCGGCGAGCAGGGAATCGGCGGACGAGCGACGCATCGTGGTCATCGGGGCCCAGTTTGCTCCGAGCTCCGGCCTTCCGCCTCCCCGGTCAGGCGGTCAGCCATGTGAGGTCGGTGCCCATCGCGAGCTCCGCGGGCTCGTGGCCGCGGCGGAAGAGCCGGGCGGTGTAGCCGTCGAGGGTCAGGCTGGTGTCGGTCCCGTGCAGCCACGCGCCCTCGCGCAGGCCGACCACGGTGACGGCGTTCTCCTCGTGGAACTCGTGGATGCGCTCCTCGCGGGTCTCGCCGCGGTGCGTCGAGTGCGGGTCGGGGTCGAGGTAGTGCGGGTTGATCTGCACCGGGATGCGACCGAGGGCGTCGAGCCCGCCGGGATCCACGATCGGCATGTCGTTCGTCGTCATGATCGTCGGGCAGGCGAGGTTGGAGCCGGCGCTGGCGCCCGCGTAGCGGAGGTCGTCGCGCGCCCGGAGCGCCTCGAGCACGCCGTTGTCGCCGACGCGGCGGCGCAGCCGGAACGTGTTGCCGCCGCCGCCGAACACCGTCTCGCGGTCCGGGTCGGCGTCGCGGATCGTCGCCGCGGGATCGGGCTCGGCGTGCAGGCCGCGGACGTCGAGGGGCCCGAGGACCGCACGGAGGGCGTCGCCGACGAAGCCGGTGTAGGCGTCGAGGTCGTGGCCGGCCCAGGGCAGGAACCACACGACGCGGTCGCCGAGGTGCCGGCGCAGGGGCTCGGCGGCGTGCGCGAACGGCACCTCGGCCCCGGGCGGGCGGGAGTTGGAGAACAGCAGGACGTCGGCGGGCACGGCCCCGATCCTCGCCGCTCATCGGGCCGGGACGACGCACGGGGTGGTGTCAGCCTGGGGGCCAGGCTGACGTTCAACGTCAGTTTCTCCACCAGCTCGGCACCGACCCCGACTCAGCGGGACCCCGCAAGATCGTGGGGGCTTTCCTGACATCTGACGTCAGCATGGCCCCCAGGCTGGCGCGGGGTCAGGACACAGGCGTGCGGGGTGGGACGGCGGGGGTGCCCAGCGGCACGAGGCGCAGGGCGCCCGGGGCGTCGGGCGGCACGACCGGGGCGCGCGGGGGCACCGGGTCGACGCGGCGGTAGGGCGTGCCGAGCGCCGGGCGGGGGTCGCGATCGCCCTTGTTCGGCCAGAACGCCATGGCGCGCTCGGCCTGGGCGGTGATGGTCAGCGACGGGTTCACGCCCAGGTTGGCCGAGAGCGCCGAGCCGTCGACGACGTGCAGGCCGGGGTGCCCGTAGAGCCGCTGGAACCCGTCGACGACCCCGGTCTCCGGGGACGGGCCGATCGGGCAGCCGCCGATGAAGTGCGCGGTCATCGGCATGTCGACCGCCTCGCCCCAGGTGCCCCCGGGGTCGCCGTCGATGATCTCGGCGATCCGCCGGACGGTGTCGTTGGCGGCCGGGATCCACGTCGGGTTCGGGGTGCCGTGGCCCTGACGCGAGACGAGCCGGCCGAAGCGCCGCCGGACGGTGATCGAGTTGTCGAGCGACTGCATGACCAGCGCGATCACCGTGCGCTCCGACCAGTGCCGCTTGTCCAGCGAGCGGGCGAACGTGCGCGGGTGCCGGGCGATCGCGCCGAGCAGCCGCAGCGCGCGCGGCATCCGCCCGCCGCCGTCGGTCATCAGCGTCGTCAGCAGGCCCATGGCGTTGCTGCCGTAGCCGTACCGGCAGGGCTCGATGTGCGTGTCCTCGTCCGGGTGCCAGGACGACGTGATCGCGACCCCGCGGGTGAAGTCGCGGGGGCCGCCGCGCTCCGGGGCCCGCCGGGCCATCGCCCCGACGAGCGCCTCGGAGTTGGTGCGCGTCAGCTCGCCGAGCTTCCGCGAGATCCGCGGCAGCACGCCCGTGTCGCGCAGGCGGTGCAGCAAGGTCTGCGTGCCCCAGGTGCCCGCGGCGAACACCACGTGCTCGGCGCGGTACGTCGTCCGGCCCCGCCCGCGGGTCGCCCGGGTCTCGACCGCATAGCCCTCCGCGGTGGGACGGACCGTCCGCACCGTCGTCTCCGGGTGCACCGTCGCGCCCGCCTGCTCGGCCAGCGCCAGGTAGTTGGTCTCGAGGGTGTTCTTCGCGCCGTGGCGGCAGCCGGTCATGCACTCGCCGCACTCCAGGCAGCCGGTGCGCGCGGGCCCGGCGCCGCCGAAGAACGGGTCGGGCGACGTCACGCCCGGGCCCTCGCCGAAGTACACGCCGACCTGCGTCGGGGCCACCGTGTCCGCGCGCCCGCGCTCGGCCGCGACTTGGCGCATCACCACGTCCGACGGTGTCACCGACGGCTGCGTGACGACGCCGAGCATGCGGGTGGCCTGGTCGTAGAACGCGTCCAGCTCGTCGCGCCAGTCGGTCATCGACGCCCACTGCGGGTCGCGGTAGAACGCGTCGTTCTTCGGCCGGTACAGCGTGTTGGCGTAGTTCAGCGAGCCACCGCCGACGCCCGCACCGGCGAGCACGAGGACGTCGCGCAGCACGTGGATGCGCTGGATGCCGTAGCAGCCCAGGCGGGGCGCCCAGAGGAAGTTGCGGATGTCCCACGAGGTCGCCGGCAGCGTCTCGGGCGTGAACCGGCGGCCTGCCTCGAGGACGCCGACCCGGTAGCCCTTCTCCGCGAGCCGCAGCGCCGTGACGCTGCCCCCGAAGCCGGAATCCGACGACGAGCACGTCGTAGGGATCGGAGGGGTGCTCCCCCGGGCGTGGTGGCATCCCGGGAAGGTAACCCGCCGGTAGCTGTGAAAGAAGGTCACAGGTACACGGTGTCCCGCATGTCACGCCGTCAGGGCACGACTAGGGCACGACCACGACCTTCCCCACCGCCCCGTTCTCCACGGCCTCGTGCGCGGCGACGATGTCGTCCAGGCCGAAGTGTGTGATCGGCAGAGGTGTGAGCGCCCCGGTGCCGGCGGCGTCGGCGGTCCAGGCGACGGCGGCGCGCAGCTGGTCGTCCGGCACGCCGTAGAGCAGCACGTAGCTGATCGAGGTGTTGGCGACCATGAAGCGCCGGGTGGGGATCACCGGGTCGTCCGGCTCGTTGGCGTAGACCGCGATGACGGTGCCCGCCCCGGCCACCGCGAGGTCCAGCCCGAGGTTCGCGCCGAGGGCGACCTCGACGATGCGGTCGACGTGGTCGGTGAAGCCCTTCACCTGGTCGATGGCGTCGGGCTCGCGGTAGTTGACGACGAGATCGGCGCCGGCCGCGCGCGCCAGCTGGCCCTTCTCGTCGGAGCTCACCGTGGTGACGACGCGGGCGCCCGCGTGCTTGGCCAGCTCGATCGCGTAGTGCCCCACCGCCCCGGCCCCGCCGGCGACGAGCACGGTCCGCCCGGCGAGGGCCCCGCGGTCGCCACTGCCGCCGACGAGCAGGCAGTGCGCCGCGGTCACGGCGGGCACACCGAGGCAGGCGCCCAGCTCGTCCGGCGCGTCCCCGGGCAGCGGGCGGACGTGCGCGGCGGGCAGCACGGAGTACTCGGCGGCCGTGCCGTAGCGGTTGCCGAAGGCGCTCAGGAACAGCCACACGCGCTCGCCGACGGCGGGGGAGTCCACGCCCTCGCCCACCGCGTCGACCACGCCGACGCCGTCCTGGTGCGGGATCTGGAAGTCCCGGGGGTCCTGCCCGGTGAGGCCCGCGCGGGTCTTCCAGTCCGTGGGGTTCACCCCGGAGCCGGTGATGCGGACCCGCACCTCGCCGGGGCCGGGCTCGGGGGTCTCGACCTCCTCGACCGAGAGCACCTCGGCGGCCGGACCGGTACGGCGGTAGATCGCAGCCTTCATGACGGTCCTGTGCCCCGGAACGGCCCGCGTTACCCGGCTGCCGCGTCGTGCAGCGCGCCGAACGCCACGGCCAGGGTCGCGGGCGTGTGGTGGGCGTTGAGGCCGCTGGGGTTGGGCAGCACCCAGCAGCCCCGTCGGGCCGAGCGTGCGCTCCTGGCGGCCCGCGACGGCACGCCGCTCGCCGAACGCGACGCGGTAGGCCCCGATCCCGACGACGGCGAGCCAGGCCGGGCGGACCTCGGCGACCAGGGCGCGCAGACGCTCGCCGCCCGCGACCAGCTCGGCGTCGTCGAGCTCGTCGGCCCGTGCGGTGGCCCGCGGCGCGACGTTGGTGATGCCCAGGCCGAGGGACCGCAGCAGCCCCTGCTCGGACGGGGCGAGCAGGCGCGGGGTGAAGCCGGACGCGTGCAGCGCGGGCCAGAAGCGGTTGCCGGGGCGGGCGAAGTGGTGCCCGGTGGCGGCGGACACGAGGCCCGGGTTGATGCCGCAGAAGAGCACCCGCAGGGGCGGGTCGTCGGGCCCGGGCAGGACGTCGGGCAGGAGGCGGTCGCGGGCGGCCTCCAGTTCCGCGGGCGTGGGGACGGGCACGGGCCCGAGTATCGCCGCCGGCCGTCCCCATCGCCCGGACGCGTCCCCAGGCCGCGGAGGCCTCGGATCCGCCGGCCGCCGCCCCGCGTCGGAACCGATGTGGACGAACAGGACGGGCCGGTGGTGCGGCCCGAGGAGCTGCAGGGAGCGGGACGGGCGTGCGTCGCGGCGGCGCTCGCCGTCCCCGTGACGGCGACGGCCGGGGCGGTGCGGAGCACGGAGGTCGTCCCCGGGGGACGGGCGGGGCCGGCGGCCGCGGCGCTCGCCGACCGGTGGGAGGTCGCGGTCGCGCTGTGGAGCGCCGACGTCGTGGCCCACGGCGAGGCGCTGGCCGCGGCGGCGGGGGCCTACGCGGGGGGTGACGAGGACGCGGTGGCCGTCCTCGGGGCACCGTGACCACCACCCTGCCCGGCGCCGCGGCGGCCCGTCTCGCCGTCGCACGGACGGCCCTGGCCCGGGCCGGGGAGGTGCTCGCCGGGCCGGTGCCCGGGTGGCGGGGCGCGGCGGCGAGCGCAGCCGTCGGGTCGCGGACGTCCCTGCGGGAGCGCCACGCCGCCCTGCTCGCCGACGTCGACCGCGTGGGCGCCGCCCTCGGGGCGGCGGCGGTGGCCCTGGCCGGTGGCGTGGCGCCGGCCGTGGTGGACGCCGCGCTCGCCGGGGCCCTGGACGGCGCCGGGCACCCGCCCGCAGGCCCGCCGACCACCGGCGCCATGGGCGGGCGCGGGCCCGACCCCGGCGAGGTCGCCCGGTGGTGGGCGGGGCTCGACCCCGACGCCCGGGCGGTCCTCGAGCGCGAGCGCCCGGCGTTGCTCGGCGGCCTCGACGGTCTCCCGGCCGCGGTCCGGGACCGCGCCAACCGCGTGCTGCTCGCCGGCGCCCAGGAGGACGCGCGGCGTGAGGAGCTGGCGGCGCGGGACCGGCTCGTGCGCACCGCCGACCCGGTGGAGCTCGCGTCGATCGGCTGGGAGCTGTACGAGGTGCGGGCGCGGCTCGTGCGGCTGGGGGCGGTCGCCGCCGCGCTGGGCGCGCCCGGCCGGGCGCTGCTGGACCTCGAGGTCGACCCTCGGGCGGGCGCCGGGTCGGGTGTCCGCGCCGCCGTCGCGCGCGGCGACGTCGACGCCGCCTCCCACGTCGGGGTGTTCACCGCCGGCTTCACCTCCGGGATGGACGAGCTGCCCGGCCGTCTCGGGGAGCTCGACGCGCTCGCCGCCGCGGCGGGGCCGGGCACCGCGGCGGTGGCCTGGTACGGCTACGACGCGCCACAGGTGCACGAGGTGGCCGATCCGGACCGGTCGGTGCTCGGCCGGGCGCCCGCCGACGAGGGCGCCCCGAGGCTCGCGTCGTTCCTCGAGGGCCTGGACGCCGCCCGGCCGGGGCGCGAGGCCCACGTGACGGCGATCGGGCACTCGTACGGCTCGGTGGTCACCGCCGCCGCCGTCGCGCCGGGCGCCGCCCAGGGTGTCGACGACGTCGTGTACCTCGGGAGCCCGGGCGTCGGGGAGGTGCCGGGGCGCCCGCCGGGGCACGCGTGGGTGGTGGAGGCCGCGGGCGATCCGGTCGCGGACACGGGCTGGTTCGGCCCGGATCCCAACCGCATGCCGGGCGTCACCGGGCTCTCGGCGCGCGAGGTGGTGCTGCCCGACGGGCGGGTGCTGGCCGAGTCACGCGGCCACGGCGCCTACCTCACGCCGGGCACCACGAGCGCGGCGAACGTGGCCGCGGTGGTCGGTGGCCGACCGCAGGACGCGGTCCTCGACCGGGGGGTCGGCGCGGGGGATCGGCTGCGTCGCCTGGTGGGCGGGTGAGCCGGGTGCGGGCACGCCGACGGCCCGTCCCCGGTCCGGGTGGGACCGAGGACGGGCCGTGCCGACGAGCGTGCGCTGCGGGGCGGGTCAGTCCTTGCTGCCCGTGGCGGGCTTGTCGGAGGAGACCGCGCCGTTCGGGCTGGTGCCGCTCACCGCGTCGGTGGCGGTGTGGGTCGGGATCTCCTGGGCGCTCGCGGCGGGCGACGTGGGCGTCGCACCGGAGACCGGGCCGGCCGACGTGGCCGGCTTCGGGCGCGGGGCCGGCGGCGGCGGGGGCGGCAGCTCCGGCTCGCGGCGGGTGGCCACGACGGCGATGCCGGCGCCGAGCACGCCGAGCACGACGAGCCAGAGGCCCCAGCGGCGGCGCTTCTTGGGCTCCTCGGGCTCGATGCGGGCCGCGAGCTCCTTGCGCGCCGTGGTCAGGCCGTCCTCGAGCTGGCCGCGGACGGTCTCGCCGAGGTCGCGCAGCTCGTCGCCCGAGGTCGGCACGGCCGACTTCTCGAGGCGCTTACGGGCGTCCTTGGCGTACGCCAGGGCCTGCTTGCGGGCGTCCTTCGCGGCCTTGTTGGCGCGCTTGCGGGTCTCCGCGCGGGCCTCCTGGGCGCGCTTGCGGGCCTCCTCCTGCGCCTCCTCGGCACGCTGGCGGGCCTCGGCGCGGGCGTCGAGCACCCGCTGGCGGGCCTCGTCGGCGGCCTTGCGGACGTCCTTGCGGACCTCGGCGCGCTTCTTCTGGCCCTGCTTGCGAGCCTTCTCGCGATCCTTGCGGGCCTGGTCAGCGGCCTTCTGGGCGCGCTTCTCGGCCTTCTTCCGGGCCTTGCGGCCCTCCTTGCGCAGATCGTCCAGGTCCTCCCTGGCGCCGATCAGTGTCTTGCTGCTCAAGAAACGTCACCTCACTCGTCGGTGGGGCGGCCATGATGCCCCGGCCCCACTTGTGCAGGTGCCCGACCCGCCGGGACGTCACACCCGCTACTCCATTCGAAGGTCCTCACAGTCCTAGTGGCACGATGGGCCCGTGACCTCCGCCGACACCCCGACCGCAACGCTGCACACCTCCAACGGGGACATCACCGTGCGGCTGTTCCCCAACGAGGCGCCCCAGACCGTCGCGAACTTCACGGGCCTGGCCACCGGCGAGCAGTCGTACAGCGAACCCAACGCCAAGGGTGGCAGCTCCGGCCCGTTCTACGACGGGACCATCTTCCACCGCGTCATCGCGGGCTTCATGCTGCAGACCGGTGACCCCACGGGCACCGGCCGCGGCGGGCCCGGCTACAAGTTCGCCGACGAGTTCCACCCCGACCTGCGCTTCGACCGGCCCTACCTGCTGGCGATGGCCAACGCGGGGCCCGGCACCAACGGCTCGCAGTTCTTCATCACGGTGGCGCCGACGACCTGGCTCAACCGCAAGCACACGATCTTCGGCGAGGTGGCCGACCAGTCCTCGCGCGACGTCGTCGACGCGATCGCGGCCACCGCGACCGGTCCCGGCGACCGTCCCGTGCAGGACATCGTCATCACCTCGGTCGAGATCGCCTGAGGAGCTCGGTCGTGAGGACGCCGTGACCGTGCCGGGACCCCCGGGATCCCCGGGATCCCGGCCCACGGCGGGACCGGACGCGGCGCCGCACTGCGTGCGGCACCCCGACCGGCCCACTGCCCTGGCCTGCACGCGGTGCGGACGGCCGGCGTGCCCGGACTGCCTGCGCGCGGCCCCGGTCGGCGCGCACTGCGTCGACTGCGTCGCGGAGGCCGCCCGCACGACGCGGGCCCCGCGCACCGTCGGTGGCGGGCGCGCCCCTGCGGACGCGACGCCGGTCGTCACGATCACCCTGGTCGCCGTCAACGTCGTCGTGTTCGTGCTGACGGCCCTCTCGGCGGGCAGCGCGTGGGCGAACTACACGTCGCCGTGGGTCGAGGCGACCTGGCTCGTGCCCGCCGACGTCGCCGCCGGCCAGTGGTGGCGCCTGGTGACCGCGGGCTTCCTGCACATCGGTCCGCTGCACGTCGCGGTGAACATGTTCGCGCTGTGGGTGCTGGGCCGGGACCTCGAGCTCGTGCTCGGACGGCTGCGGTACGCGCTGCTCTACGGGGTCTCGCTGCTGGGCGGATCCACGGCGATCATGCTGTTCGGTGACCCCGACCGGCCCGTCGCCGGCGCCTCCGGGGCGGTGTTCGGCCTGATGGGCGCACTCGTGGTGGTCCTGCGCCGGCTCCAGCTCTCGCCGACGCCCGCGCTGCTGACCATCGGGCTGAACGTCGTGCTGACCTTCACGATCCCGGGGCTGTCGGTGCTCGGGCACCTCGGCGGGCTCGTCACCGGCCTGCTCGTCGCCGCCGCGCTGGTGCACGGACCGGCGCGGTCAGACCCGCGGGCCGGGCTCTGGGCCGTCGGGGGGATCGCCGCCGTGCTCGTCGTCCTCATCGCCCTGCGGGTGCTCACCCTCTAGATCGGGCCGGCCCGCCGCCCGGCGTCCCGCGCGGGCCCGGTGGCGCTGGAGCGACTCGGCGACGTCCACCGGGTCGGTGCCGAGCTCGAGGCGGCCGAGCACGAGCAGCCGGTCGGTCGGCTCGGCGTCCGGGGCGCCGTCACGCGCCTCGACCTCGAGGTAGGCCGCCGGCAGGCCCATCCGCCGCATCCGCACGACGCGCACCGCGTCGATGTGCTCCCACGGCCACCGGCGCGTACCCGTGAGCCCGCGCAGCGCGAGGCCCGCGTCGTCGACCCGCAGCCGGGGCCGGGCGAGCGCGCCGACGGCCGTGACGGCCAGGACCGCGAGAGCGGCGAGCCCGACGAGCAGGCGTCCGGGCGGGTCCGTCGCCGCGACGGCCCACGCCCCGAGCCCGAGCGCGGCCACGGCGCCCAGCGCGACCGCGGTCCACGGGGCCGCCCACTGCGAGGGCTCGCTCACGGCGACCTGTCCACAGGGTGTGTCCACAGCGGTGGACGAATCACATCGGTGTGGTTCAGCGCCACTTCATGGTCATCAGCAGCGAGACCACGATGAGCCCGAAGCCGATGAGGAAGTTCCAGGGCCCGAGGTCCTGCATGAAGGGGATCGACTCGGAGGCGAGGTAGTTGACCACCAGCCACGCCAGCCCGAGCAGGCCGACGCCGAGCATGACCGCGATGTACGCCGGGTGCGACGGACCTGCGGGGGCGGGCCCGGCCTTCGGCGGCGGGGTGTAGGCCGGCTTGCGGCGGACCTTGGACTTGGGCACGTCGGCTCCGATCGGGCGGGATTGCTCACGCCAGTCTAGTGCACCCGACCCTGCCTCCCGGGGCCGTACGCTCGGGGTATGCGCGTCCTGGTCGTCGACAACTACGACAGCTTCGTCTACAACCTCGTCCAGTACCTCGCGCAGCTCGGCGCCGACCCGGTGGTGCTGCGCAACGACGCCGACGGCGTGGTCGACCTCGTCGACGAGGTCGACGGCGTGCTGGTCAGCCCGGGTCCCGGCACCCCCGACGACGCGGGCGCGAGCAACGACGTCATCCGCCGCTGCGCCGCCGTCGCCCGCCCCGTCCTCGGGGTCTGCCTGGGCCACCAGGCGCTGGGTGCGGTGCACGGCGCCGTCGTCGAGCGCGCGCCGGAGCTGCGGCACGGCAAGACGTCGCTGGTGCACCACGAGGGCGCCGGCGTGCTCGCCGGCCTGCGCACCCCCTTCACCGCCACGCGGTACCACTCGCTGACGGTGCGGCCCGACACGCTGCCCGCCGAGCTCGAGCCGACGGGCTGGACCGACGACGGGGTGCTCATGGCCATGCGCCACCGCGAGCTCCCGCTCGAGGGCGTGCAGTTCCACCCCGAGTCGGTGCTCACCGAGGACGGCCACCGGCTGCTCGCCACGTGGATGGACGCCTGCGGCCACCCCGTCGACGACGGGATCGTGCACGACCTCACCGAGGGCCTGCGCGCGCTGGCCCTCGCCGCCGCGCCCCCGGCCTAGTTCTTCGCGCCGGAGGTCGGTAGGCAGCGCGACGCAGGAGCGCTGACTGCCGCATCTCCTTGGCGTGGCAGGTCAGTTGCCGGGGAACAGACCGCCGAAGCCGCCGTCGCCGCCCCCGGAGCCGACGACCACCTGGATCGTGGCCCCCGCCTCGGCCTCGCTGTCCGCGCTCGGGTTCTGGCGCAGGATCTTGCCGACCTGCGACTGGTCGGACACCTGTTGCGAGGTCTGCGAGATCGAGCCGTTGAAGCCGGCCTGCGACAGGGTCTGCGCGGCCTCCGACGGGGTCTGCCCGACGACCGACGGGACGGACACCGTGTTCCCGCGCGAGACCTCGAGCGTGACGCTCGAGTTGCGCGACACGGTGGCGCCGGCGCCCGGCGACGTGTCGGTGACCGTGCCCGCCGGCCGGCTGTCGTCGACCTCGGAGACGGTCACCCGGAGACCGACGCCCTCGAGGGTCGTCGTCGCCGTCTGCCGGGTCTGACCGACGACGTCGGGCACACGCAACGTCTCGCGCTGCCGGCCGATGGTCAGCAGCACCGGGGTACCCGGGGTCAGGAACTGCCCGGCCGCCGGCTCCTGGGAGAGCACGCGGCCGACCTGGTTCTCGTCGTCGACCTCCCGCTGCTGTGGCACCGGGGCGAGGCTCAGACCGAGCCGTTGGACGGCGGCCTGGGCCTCGTTGGCGGTCTGTCCCTGCAGGTCGGGGACCTGGACGGGGTCGGGACCGCGCCCGACGCGGAGCTCGACGAGGCTGCCCGGCGCGACCTCGATGCCCTCGGTCGGGTTGGTGGTGACCACCTGGCCGACCTGCTCCGGCGGGGAGGCGACCGGGACGACGGTCGGGCGCAGCCCCGCGGTGGACAACGACTGCAGCGCCGCGGCCTGGGGTTGGCCGACCACGGTCGGCACCGCGATCGTGTTGGCCGACGGCGAGAACAGGAAGTACGCGCCCGCCAGCGCGGCGAGCACCACGAGCACCGCGGCGAACGCGATCGCCCGCCGGCGGCCGCGCTTGCGTCGGACCTCCGATTGCTCGGCCTGCCACTGCTCGAACTCGTCGACCTCGTCGTCACGGCCGGCGTAGCCGTTGTATCCGCCGTCGTACGGCGCGACCGGGTGGCTCCCGGTCATGTACTCGGTGTGCTCCTCGGGCGTCATCACCATCGGCGCACCGGGGCGCTCGCCGTTGAGGACGCGATAGAAGTCCTCGCGCATCTCGTCGGCGCTCTGGTAGCGGTTCGCCGGGTTCTTGGCCAGCGACTTCAGCGTCATCGCGTCGAGCTCCGGCGGCACCCGCGGGCTGATCTCCGACGGGGCCGGCGGGTCCTCCCGCACGTGCTGGTAGGCGATCGCGACCGGCGAGTCGCCGGTGAAGGGCGGCCGGCCGGTGAGCAGCTCGAAGAGCACGCAGCCGGCGGCGTACACGTCGGAACGGGCGTCGACCGACTCCCCGCGGGCCTGCTCGGGGGAGAGGTACTGCGCCGTGCCGATCACCGCGGCGGTCTGGGTGACGGCGGGCTGGGCGTCGGAGAGGGCGCGCGCGATCCCGAAGTCCATCACCTTGACCGCGCCGGCAGGCGTGATCATGATGTTGGCCGGCTTCACGTCGCGGTGGATGATCCCGTGCCGGTGGGAGAAGTCCAGGGCCGCGCAGACGTCGGCGAGGACCTCGCAGACGCGGGAGGGCTCCATCGGGCCCTCGGCCTTGACGATGTCGCGCAGCGTCCGCCCCGCCACGTACTCCATGACGATGTAGGGCAGCGGCACGTCGTCGGAGGGCGCCTCGCCCGTGTCGTAGACCGCCACGATCGCCGGGTGGTTCAGCGCCGCCGCGTTCTGGGCCTCGCGCCGGAAGCGGATCTGGAACTGGGGGTCGCGCGCCAGGTCGGCGCGCAGGACCTTGATGGCCACGTCCCGGCCGAGACGGACATCGCGCCCGCCGTGCACCTCGGACATCCCGCCGTAGCCGAGCGCCGGACCGAGCTCGTAGCGCTCGGACAGCAGCCGCGGGGTGGTCATCCTCAGAACTCCTGACAGGTGACGGACACGGTCTCACCGCGCGGAACGTCACCCGTCGGCGACAGGTAGAGCACCCGGCACCGGGACGGGTCGTTCGGCTCGCCGCCGAGCACGGTGCCGACCTCCGCCTCCAGCCCGGCGTCCTGCAGGGCGGCGGCCGCCACCGACGCCGGTCGCCCGACGTAGTCGACGGCGTTGACCGACACGCCGTTCGCGGCCGACGAGCTCGTCGTGGTCCGCGACGTCCTGGTCGTCGTCGTGGGTCTCGGCGTGGTCGTCGAGGACGCCGCCGTGGTCTCGGTGGGCGGCGGCGGGGCCGAGGTCTCCGCCGAGTTGATCACCCAGAACACCCCGGCGACCAGCAGCAGGGCGACGACCGCGAGCGCGGCCACCGCCCCCCACGGTCCGCGGCGACGGGGCTCCTCGGGCCGGGACGCCCAGCGGTCGGGACGGTCCTGGCCGCGGGGCGGCGACGGCTCGCGCGACATCGCGGGCGCCACCCGCGTCTGCGGGTTGACCCGCTCGGTCAGCGCGGAGCCGTTGCCGGGCAGGGGGAGCGGCTCGCCGCGCCGGACGGCGGCGACGGCCTGGGCGAACTCGCCGCCGGTGGCGTAGCGCTGGCGCGGGTCCTTGGCGAGGGTCGCCTCGATCAGCTGGCGGACCACGGGCGGGACGTCGTTCGGCAGCGGCGGCAGCGGGTCGCGGATGTGCATCATCGCGACCGTCACCGCGTTCTCCGACAGGTACGGACGCCGCCCCGCGAGGCACTCGTAGCCGACCACGCCGAGGGAGTAGACGTCCGAGGCCGGGCCGGCGTCGCCGCCGCCGGCCTGCTCGGGGGCGATGTAGTGCGCGGTGCCCATGACCATGCCCGAGCGGGTCACCGGGGCCGCGTCGACGGCCTTCGCGATGCCGAAGTCGGTGATCTTCACCTGGCCCGCGGGCGTCACGAGGATGTTGCCCGGCTTGACGTCGCGGTGGACGAGCCCGCGCTCGTGCGCCGCCTCGAGCGCCCACCCGCTCTGCTCGAGGATGTCGAGCGTGTAGTCGACGCTGAGCCGCCCGTGCACGGCGAGGATCTGGGCCAGCGGCTCGCCGCGGACCAGCTCCATGACCAGATAGGCCGTCGGCACCTGCACGGTGCCGTTGGCCGTCGACCACTCGGTGGTCGTCTCGCCGTAGTCGTGCACCGCGGTGATGCCCGAGTTGTTCAGCGAGCCGGCCGTGCGCGCCTCGGTGCGGAAGCGGTGCAGGAACTCGGGGTCGCCGGTGAGCTCGGCTTTGAGGATCTTGACGGCGACCGTGCGGCCCAGCCGGGAGTCCTCGGCCTCCCACACCTCACCCATGCCGCCGACGGCGATGCGCCGCCCGAGCCGGTAGCGGTCGCCGATCAGCGATCCCGTCGCCGGCGCCATCAGCCGTCACCCCCCAGGGCGGCGGCGATGACCGCACGGCCGATCGGGGCGGCCACCGACCCGCCGGTGGCTTCCTCGCCACGGTTGCCGCCGCGCTCGACGATGACCGACACCGCGATCTGCGGGTTCGGCACCGGGCCGAAGGCGTCGTACCAGGTGTGCGGGGGGTTGGTCTTCGGGTCGGCGCCCCACTCGGCGGTGCCGGTCTTGGAGGCGATCTGGACGCCGGGGATCTTGCCCACCCCGGAGCCGTTGTTCTCCGACCCGATCATGAGCTGGGTCAGGGTGTCCGCGGTGGACTGCGAGAACGCCCGGGCCAGCCGGTCGGGCTCGGTGGTGTCGACGGTCGAGAGGTCCTGGCCCTGGATTTGGGACACGGTGTTCGGGGTCATCGGGACGCCCCCGTTGGCCACCGTCGCCGCGATCTGCGCGTTCTGCAGCGGCGTCAGGCGGACGTCGCGCTGGCCGATGCCGGACTGGGCCACCGACGCGCCGTCGTCCAGGTCGCCGACCTGCGAGGCCTGCACCGGCATCGGGATCGTGAGCGCCGGGTTGTTGAAGCCCAGCGCGGTGGCCATGCCCCGCAGCCGGTCGGCGCCGACCTGCACGGCGAGCTGCGCGAACGGCCCGTTGCAGGACTTCGCGAACGCGGTGGCGAACGGGACGGTCCCTCCGGGCCCGCAGGGCTTGCCGTCGTAGTTCTCGAGCTGCGTCGTCGAGTCGGGCAGCGTGATGCGCGGGGCCGCGGTCACCGGGGACTGCGGCGTGATCATCCCGGCTTCGAGCGCGGCCGCCGTGTTGACGATCTTGAACGTCGACCCGGGCGGGTAGGTCTCGCTGATCGCGCGGTTCGACAGCGTCGGCGGGTCGTCCTCGGTGAGCTGGTTCCACGCGTTCTGCTGCGTGGTGCCCGAGTGGCTCGCCAGCGGGTTCGGGTCGTACGACGGCGTGGAGACCATCGCGAGGATCTCGCCGGTCTGGGGCCGGATCGCGACGACCGCGCCCTGGTAGTTCCGCGAGGTCATGGCCTCGTAGGCCGCGCGCTGGATCCGCGGGTCGATGCTCAGCACGACGTTGCCGCCCGCCGGGTCGCGGCCGGTGACGGCGTCGGAGATGCGGCGCACGAACAGGCGGTCGTCCGTGCCGTTGAGCACCGGGTCCATCGCGCGCTCCATGCCACCCGCGCCGTAGATCTGCGAGTAGTACCCGGTGACGGGCGCGTAGAGCGGCCCGTCGGTGTACTGGCGCAGGAAGCGCAGGCGGTCACCCGGGTCGGGGCTCTCGACGCTCTGGGCGAGCACCTCGCCGCCGGCCGAGATCTGGCCGCGCTGGCGGGCGTACTCGTCCAGCAGGACGCGGGCGTTCCGGGGGTCGGCGCGGTACTCGTCGGCCTTGACGACCTGGATCCAGGTGGCCTGGCCCAGCAGCAGCAGGACCAGCACCATGACCGCGAGGGAGACCCGTCGCAGCGGGGTGTTCACTCTCCTCGGGTCCTTCCTCGCGGGGCGCGGCCCGTGGGGGCCGCCGGTCCAGTCGGCTCCTGGTGACTCACACCGGACGGTGGAGTGCGCACCTGGTCGCGTTGCACCATCTCGGTGCTGGCCTCGGCCAGGGGCGCGAGCGGCGCCGACGGCCCGGCCGCCGGGCTGGGTTTCTTCTCGCTCGCCGGCTGGCGGGCCGCGTTCGACACCCGCAGCACCAGCGCGACGAGTGCGTAGTTGGCGACCAGCGACGAGCCGCCGTAGGACACGAACGGCGCGGTGATGCCGGTGTTCGGGATGAGGTTGATGACGCCGCCGACGACGACGAACACCTGCCACGCGAGGGCGAACCCGAGGCCCGCGGCGAGCAGCTTGCCGAAGGTGTCGCGCACGGCCAGCGCACTGCGCATCGCCCGGGTGGCGAGCAGGCAGTAGATGAGCAGCAGCGCCGCGATCCCGACGAGGCCCATCTCCTCACCCAGGGAGGTGAAGATGAAGTCGGTGCTGGCGAACGGCACGAGCTCCGGGCGACCGGCGCCCAGGCCCGTCCCGCCGACCCCGCCCGTCGCCAGCCCGAACAGGCCCTGGCTGACCTGGAAGCCGCGGCCGTTGAAGTCGGCGAAGGGGTCGAGCCACACCGACACGCGGGTCTGCACGCGGGAGACGAACGTCCACGCCGCGAACGCGCCTGCGCCGAAGATGACGAGACCGATGATCACCCACGAGATGCGCTCGGTGGCGACGTAGAGCATCACCAGGACGATCCCGAAGAACATCAGGGACGTCCCGAGGTCGGACTCGAAGACCAGCACCGCCATCGCGACGCCCCACGCCACGAGCAGGGGCCCGAGGTCGCGGGGGCGCGGGAACGTCATGCCGAGGAACCGCTTGCCCGCGCTGGTGAACAGGTCGCGCTTCACGACGAGGAACGACGCGAAGAAGACGACGAACAGGATCTTCGCGAACTCGCCGGGCTGGATGCTGGCCGGCCCGAGACGGATCCAGATGCGGGCGCCGTTGACCTCCGAGAGCGAGGCCGGCAGCACCGCGGGCAGGGCGAGCAGCACCAGGCCGACGAACCCGGCGGTGTAGCCGTAGCGCGCGAGGGTGCGGTGGTCGGGCACGAGGACGAGGACGCCGACGAAGAAGACGATGCCGATCGCGGTCCAGCCGACCTGGCGCAGCGCCTCCTGGGTGGGCTCGTCGTTGCCGAGGCTGGCCGCGCGGGCGATCCGGGCGAGGTCGACCCGGTGGATCATGACCAGGCCGAGGCCGTTGAGCAGCGCGGCGAGGGGCAGGACGAGCGGGTCGGCGTAGGGCGCGAACTTCCGGACCGCGACGTGGGCCGCGGCGAGGATCGCCATGTAGGCCGCGCCGAGGTACAGCAGCGTCCAGGTGAGCTCCTGCTCCTGGTTGGCCTCGACGAGCACCAGGGCGCCGGTGGTGATGACCGCGGCGAAGCCGAGCAGTGCGAGCTCGACCCCGCGTCGCGTGGACACGGCGGCCGCGACCGCGGGCCGCATGGCCGTGCGGTCGGCCGGACGCTCCATCCCCGGGGCCCCGGCGGGGCCGGGACCAGCGCCGCCGGGAGCGGTCGGGCGCGTCACTACGGCACCTGGCGGCAGTCCCGCCCCGGGACCTGCGGCTCGGTCGTGGTGGGCGAGGCCACCGGGGCCGGACCGGCGACGCCGGGGGCGGCGGTGGGCGCGGGGACCCCGGGCTGCGGCGCACCGGCCGGCGGCACGGCGCCGGGCAGCACGGCCGGCTGGCACGGCGGGAGCATCTGCTCGGCACCGAGCCGGGCGACGGTGGCGCGGGCGCCGTCGAGGTCCTCGACCCGGATGCCGTCGCCGGAGAGCTGCTGGCGTGCCACCGGCGTGAGGTCGGCGACGCGCAGGCCGGGGTTCTCGACGACCTCCTGCAGCGTGACGCCGAGGAAGGTGCCGGGCACGCCCTGGTAGATCGCGACCTGGTCGCCGCTGCTGGCGACGTAGTACTGGTTGTCGACGTAGATCTTCGCCGCGATCACGGCGATGAGCGCGATGGCGACCACGGCCAGCGCGGCGAGGGCCAGGCGCAGGCGTCCGCGCTTCGCGCCGCCCCGGCGCGGGGTCTCGGAGACCGCGGGCGCGGGACGCGACTCGGGCTCGCTGCGGGTCAGCGTCGCGGCGGAGGCGCGCGCGGCCGCGGAGTCGCCCGGCGGGCGGTCGGGGCGCCCGTCGCCGGCGGCGCCGCCGTAGATGGGGTCGTGCTCGCCGTAGTCGACGTCGACGACGTCGGCGACGATGCAGGTGACGTTGTCCGGGCCGCCGCCCTTGAGGGCGAGCTCGATGAGCCGGTCCGAACAGTCCTGCGGGTCGGCGATCGTCAGGGCCTCGGCGAGGGTCTCGGCGCTCACGACTCCGGAGAGCCCGTCCGAGCACAGCAGGTACCGGTCGCCCGACCGCGCCTCGCGCACCGTGAGGGCGGGCTCGACGTCGTGGCCGGTGAGGGCACGCAGCAGCAGCGAGCGCTGGGGATGGCTCGCGGCCTCGTCCTCGGTGATCCGGCCCTCGTCGATCAGGGACTGCACGAACGTGTCGTCCCGCGTGATCTGCGTGAGCACGCCGTCGCGGAAGAGATAGGCGCGGGAGTCGCCGACGTGCACCATGCCCAGCCGGCTGCCGGCGAACAGCACCGCGGTGAGCGTCGTGCCCATGCCGTCGAGGTCGGGCTCCTCGCTGACGAGCTCGGTGATCGCGTCGTTGCCCTGGGCGGTGGCCTCGGCGAGCTCGCCCAGGAGGTCGTCACCGGGCTCGTCGTCGTCGAGCGGCACGAGGGCGGCGATGACCAGCTTCGAGGCCACCTCGCCGGCCGCGTGTCCGCCCATGCCGTCGGCGAGGGCGAGCAGGCGCGGGCCCGCGTAGACCGAGTCCTGGTTGTTCTGCCGTACCAGGCCCCGGTCACTGCGAGCGGAGTAGCGCAGCACCAGGGTCACGGGACGATCCTGCACGGGAGGGGATGGGGGAACGACACCCGGGTCCGGATGACGGGTGTCTCCGCGGCGGAGCCGGGCGCCGCCGCGGTCATGACCGGAGCTCGATGACCGTCTTGCCGATCCGGATCGGGGTGCCGAGCGGCACACGGGTCGGTCCGGAGACCTTGTTGCGGTCGAGGTAGGTGCCGTTGGTGGACCCGAGATCCTCGACGTACCAGTCGTCGCCGGACTGGGAGATCCGCGCGTGCCGGGTCGACGCATAGTCGTCGTCGAGCACGAGCGTGGAGTCGTCCGCCCGACCGATCATGATCGGACGGCCGTCCAGGGCGATACGGGTGCCCGCGAGGGCGCCGGCGGTGACGATCAGGGCCTTGGGACCCGAGCGCCCGCCGCCGCGGGCCGGCTTGGACGTGCCCCCTCGCGGGGGTCGTCGGCCGCCGGGCGCCGCGGCCCGCAGACCGGAGGCCGCGTAGAGGTCGCTGCGCACGACCCGCAACGCGGCGAGGACGAACAGCCACAGAAGGGCCAGGAATCCGGCCCTCGTGATCTGGAGGACGAGTTCGGGCACGCCGTCGGGCCTTCGGACCTCAGCCCTGCGCGCGGAACAGCAGAGCCGAGTGGCCGACGCGGATGGTGTCGCCGTCGGCGAGCTGCCACGTCTGCACGGGCGTCCCGTTGACGGTGGTGCCGTTCGTCGACCCGAGGTCCGACAGGGTGGCCTGCTGGCCGTCCCAGTTGATCTCGAGGTGACGGCGGGAGACGCCGGTGTCGGCGAGGCGGAACTGGGCGTCCTGACCGCGGCCGATGACGTTCGAGCCGTTGACCAGCTGGTACGAGCGGTTCGAGCCGTCGTCCAGGGTCAGCGACGCGGTGAGCTGGCGGGTCTGCACGCCGCCGTAGCCGCCACCCTGCTGGCCGTACTGGTCGTAGCCGCCCTGCTGGGCGTACGGGTCGTACCCGCCCTGGCCGTACTGGCCGCCGTAGCCGCCACCCTGCTGGGGGTAGCCCTGCTGGGGCTGGCCGTACTGGTCGTAGCCCTGGGGCTGGCCGTAGCCCTGCTGGGGCTGGCCGTACTGGTCGTAGCCCTGGGGCTGGCCGTAGCCCTGCTGCCCGTACTGGTCGTAGCCCTGCTGGCCGTAGCCCTGCTGGGGCTGCCCGTACTGGTCGTACCCGGGCTGGCCGTAGCCCTGCTGGGGCTGGCCGTACTGGTCGTAGCCGGGCTGGCCGTAGCCCTGCTGCGGGTAGCCACCACCCTGCTGCGCGTACGGGTCGTAGCCGCCCTGCTGCGGGTAGCCGCCCTGCTGCGGGTAGCCGCCCTGCTGGGGCTGGCCGTACTGGTCGTAGCCACCCTGCTGCGGGTAGCCGCCCTGCTGGGGGTAGCCCTGCTGAGGCTGGCCGTACTGGTCGTATCCGGGCTGGCCGTAGTTGCCGTCACGACCCTGCTGGTCGTCCGGGTAGCGGCCGGGTGCCTGACTCATGGGCTGTTCTCCTGCGGATCGGGGGCTCGCGGCCCGTCGCCGCGACGCGTCGGGGTCAACGGACGACCTGGTGCGGAACTGTCCCGTGTGCAGCGCGTCGGAACGCTCCAGAGAGACTACGACCTCACCGTAAGTCTCCCACCCGCCCTCCGTGAGGTGCTCCTCCACGACCTCGATGAGCGAGTGGGTGATGGTCTCCTCGTCGCCGGCCAGACGTTCGTGGTCCGCGGGACTGAGCACCACCGTGTACTGATTGGGCGCCAAGCGGCGTCCACCTGCCAACTCTCGCACGCCGTCCTCCGCCTCACGGCGAAGACCCTGCGCGATCTCCTGCGGGACGACCTTGCCGCCGAACACGCGTGCGAAGGCGTCACCCACCAGACCTTCGAGCTTCCGCTCGAAGCGCTGTGCGCGCCCCACCGCGATCCCTCCTCGTCCGACACTCGCCCGGTCGCCTCGCATGACTGCTGCCCGGTCCGGAGTGTCGCCACACCGGCCGGGCAGTTTCGATGGTATCGGTCGCCGCCGCGAGGGCGTGGACCTCCTTCCGGAAGGCCCGAAAGCCCCGTGCTAGCGTTCGAATCAGATCACTCCGGGCGAGTGGCGGAATGGCAGACGCGCACGGTTCAGGTCCGTGTATCCGAAAGGATGTGGGGGTTCAACTCCCCCCTCGCCCACCCACCCCCTCCGGTTCCACCCCGCGTGCCCTCGGCGCGCTCGTCGTCCCCCCGCGTGTCGTCTCCCACGGGGCCGGATCACCTCCACCGGGGCGCCGTCCTGTGCGCCCGGTGCGCCGGGCGGCCCTGAGCGTCGCGCCGACGCGCGCGTGCGGGACCCTGGAACCCTGCGGTTCCCACCCATCCCCGGAGAGGACGCCCCCGGATGCACGACGCACGGCTCCTGCTCGAGCTCGGTGACGAGGCGGTCCGCCGTCTGGGTCGGCGCGGCTACGCGCTCGACCTGTCCGGCCTCGAGGCGCTGTCGTCGCGACGGGCGCGGGCCATCGGCGCGGTCGACGAGCTGCGCGCCGAGTCCAAGCGGGCCGCCGGCGAGGTCGGGAAGGCCGCGAAGGGCGGGTCGCCGTCGGCCGACGTCGACCGGCTCAAGGAGCGCGCCCGCGAGCTCAAGGAGCGCATCCGCGAGGCGGAGGAGGAGGTCGAGGCCGCCGAGGCCGCGCTGCGCGACCTGCTGCTCTCGATCCCCAACCTGCCCTCCGACGACGCCCCGGACGGGGCCTCGGAGGCCGACGCCGTCGAGGTCCGCCGGATCGGCGACCCCCCGGCGCTCGACGCCCCGCGCGACCACGTCGAGCTCGGCGAGGCGATGGGCATCCTCGACTTCGGTCGCGCGGCCAAGCTCTCGGGCGCCCGGTTCAGCGTCGCGCGCGGCCCGGGAGCGGTGCTCGAGCGGGCGCTGGCGACGTTCTTCCTCACCCTGCACACCGGCCGGCACGGCTACACCGAGTTCTCCGTCCCGTACCTCGTCACGGGGACGACGATGACCGGCACCGGCCAGCTGCCGAAGTTCGCGGACGACCTCTTCCGCACCGGCACCGACGAGCGTGACCTCTGGCTCATCCCGACCGCCGAGGTCCCGCTCACGGCGCTGCACGCCGACGAGATCCTCCCCACCGAGTCGCTGCCGCGCGCCTACACGTCGTGGACGCCCTGCTTCCGCTCCGAGGCCGGCTCCTACGGCCGCGACACCCGCGGCATCCTGCGGCTGCACCAGTTCTCCAAGGTCGAGCTGGTGCGGGTCTGCGCCGCCGAGGAGTCGGACGCCGAGCTCGAGACGATGCTCGCCCACGCCGAGGCGTGCCTGCAGGAGCTCGGGCTCGCCTACCGGGTCGTGCGGCTCGCGGCGGGCGACATGGGGTTCAACGCCCGGCTGACCTACGACATCGAGGTGTGGCTGCCGAGCCAGGGCACCTACCGCGAGATCTCGTCGTGCTCCGACTGCGGCACGTTCCAGGCCCGCCGCTCCGGCATCCGGTCGAAGGACGCGCAGGGCACGCGGGGGCAGGTGGCGACGCTGAACGGCTCCGGCCTGCCGATCGGGCGGACCATGGCCGCGGTGCTCGAGCAGTGCCAGGCCGAGGACGGCTCGGTGACGCTGCCCGAGGTGCTCGTGCCCTACACCGGCTTCCGCAGGCTGCTGCCCGACGGCACCACGGAGTAGCCGCCTACCTCCGGATGGCCGCGAGCTGGTGCGCGTGGCCGACGAGGCGCCCGGCCGGGTCCCACACGCGGCAGGTCTCGTGCATGCGGTCCGCGCCGGCGCGCTCGACCCACTGCACCACCCGCAGGGGGCCGGGCACGGGCCCGGCGACCACGTGCGCCGAGAGCGACATCGTCGGCGACCAGCCCGCGAGCCCCATGTCGAACGTGGCCGGCGGCAGGATGTCCAGCGCCACCAGCAGGCCCTCCGGGGTCCACGGCTCGCCGGAGTCGAGCGACACCCAGCCCGCGATGCGGCCCTCGCCGGAGGGGCGGCCCCGCAGGAACCCGGTGGTCCGCGGGTCGAGCCGGGTGTCGACGACGCCCATGATCGGCAGCGAGCCGCGCCCGTCGTCCGTGGCCGTCGGGCTGCGCGGGCAGTCCTCGAGGGGTGTGAGCTCCGGCGGCCCGGGCTCGTGGTCGTCCGGCGACAGCGCGGCGGGCGGACCGAGCACGCAGGCCGCCTCGACGGCCGGCCCGTCCTGGTCGAGGCGGACCCGGAGCTGCGACGCCCCGCGCCCGAGCCGCAGGACGGTGACCTCCATGGTCGCCGGCCCGGGCTCGGGGGCCTGCAGGAACGTGCCGGTCACCGCCTGCGGGCAGGTGTGGTCCGGCCGCTCGTCGGCGATCGCCGCCCGGGCCGCCCGCGCCAGCACGGCCAACAGGTAGCCGCCGTGCAGCTTGGGCCCGATGCTCCACTGCTCGTCGAGCAGGATCGCGAAGTGACCGGGCTGCTCGGTCGGCTCCGGACGCGTCGCCTTGTCGAACTCAGCCATGCGCGGCGCCGGTGCTCCGGGGAGGCGTCACGACTGCGGCGGGCGCGGCCAGTCGGCGGCGTCCTCGCGCGGCGGGTGCGTGGGGCGTGTCGGCTCGGTGCCCTGGGTGGGCGGGCCGACGGGCCCGGTCGGGGGCTCGGTCGGGCCGGAGCCCGTCGTCGCGGCGCCGGGGCCCGCGGGCGCCCCCTGCGCGTGCGGCGGGGTCGGGTCCGGGGTCCCGGTCGGCGTGGTGCTGCCGGGGGGCTGGGTGCCCGCCGGGCGGGTGCCGGACGGCGGCGCCACGGGCTCGGTGCCGTCGCCGGCCGCCGCACCGGGGGCCTGCGGCTCGCCGGAGCCCTGCTTGGCGACCCGGCCGACGCCCTCGCCGACCTTGGCCTCCGCCTTGCCGATCCGGTCGGCGTACTTGCCGCCGGTCTTCTCGTCGACCCAGCGGGCCGCCTTGCCGACGGCGCCGAGGATGCTGCCCTCGTTGTCGGCGACCTTCTTGCTCGCGGTGTCGCGCAGGTCGTTGGCGAACTGCTTGCCCTGCTGCACGTAGTCGTCACGGCTCATGGGTCCTCCTGGGACGGGGCTCCGAGCTGGCACGGTACCCGGGGGACGACCCGGGCCACACCCGATCGGGAGCCGGTCCCGGCCCGGCCGTGCTGGTTCCGGAGGTACCCCGTGCGGCAGGGTGGCCGTCGGACGCGCCGGGCGGCCAGGCACGATGGGCACAGGACAGCGGGTCCGACGGACCCCCGTGTCCGGACGAGACGACGCCGACGCACAGGGCCGGCAGCAGTGTGGATCGAGGAGGCGCGCGGGCGTGAGTTCGACGGAGGCGGGCCCGCCACCCACCGTGGGCGGCGGGCGCTACACCCTCGGCGACCTCATCGGACGTGGCGGCGCGGCGGAGGTCTACCGGGCGCGGGACGAGCTGCTCGGGCGCGACGTCGCGGTCAAGCTCTTCCCGGCCGGTGTCGGCGAGGCCGACGAGTCCCGCCGGCAGCGCGAGGTCCAGACGCTGGCCGGGATGAACCACCCGGGCCTGGTGACGATCTACGACGTCGGCCAGGAGCGCGACCGCGCCTACTTCGTGATGCAGCTCATCGAGGGCGAGTCCCTCGCCGACCGGATCCGCACCGGGCCGCTCGCGCTCGGCGACGTGGTCGCCCTCGGCTCGGCGCTCGGCGACGCGCTCACCTACGTGCACCGTCACGGCGTCGTGCACCGCGACATCAAGCCCGGCAACGTGCTGCTCGACACCGACGGCCGCCCGCACCTGTCGGACTTCGGCATCGCCGTGCTCGCCGACGCCACGAACATCACCGCCACCGGCATGGTCATCGGTACGGCGTCCTACCTGTCGCCGGAGCAGGTGCGCGGCCAGCCGGTCGGCCCGGCATCCGACGTCTACGCGCTCGGCCTGGTGCTGCTCGAGTGCATCACCGCGCGGCGCGAGTACCCGGGCAACGCCCTCGAGGCGGCCGTCGCCCGGCTGCACCGCGCGCCGGAGATCCCGCCCGAGCTGCCCGGGCCGCTGGGCAACCTCCTGGCCGCGATGACGTTCGACGAGCCGATGGAGCGCCCGACCACCGAGCAGGTCGTCGGCGAGCTCCGCGCCCTGGCCCGCGAGAGCGGCATGGACGCCGAGACCGTGCTCGCCCCGGCGCCCGTCACCGGCAGCGGCGCCATGCGCACGACGGCGATGGGCACCGGCACCGGCCCCACCGCCTACGCCCCGATGGCCGGTCCGGCCACGGGCGGCGCGACGCGCCGGATGGGGACGCCGCCCGGGGGCTACGGCCCGGCGGCCGCCTACGGCACGGCGGGCTACGGCGCCGCCGACCCGACGGCCCTGGTCGGTGGCCAGCCGGCCCCGCAGCAGCCGGCGCCGAGGCGCGGTCGCCGGGCCGCGGTCGTGGCACTGCTCGCGCTGCTGCTCGCCGGCGGTGTCGGCGGCTACTTCCTGCTCTCGAACCGTGAGGAGGCGGCGCCGCCCGTGATCCCGGCCGCGCCCCCGGTCTTCAGCTCGAGCAGCACGACCACCACGCAGGAGGAGACGACCACGCGGTCGCGGCGGACCACCACCGTGGCGCCGACCACCACCGTGGCGCCCCCGCCCGTGACCACGGTGCCGCCGGTGCGCACGACCACCCCGACGACCACGGCCGGTGGTGGCGGCGGCGCCGGTGGTGGCGGCGGTGGCGGAGGCGGCGGTGGTGGCGGTGGTGGCGGCGACGACGACCCGCCGGCAGAGCCCGTGATACCCGCTCCGGCGAACTGAGGCCCGGCGGGTCGCCCTCAGCCGGCGACGTCGCCGAACTCCCCGGCGATCACCCCGCGCCGGAAGGCCGTCCATTCGTCGTCGCGGAACAGCAGCACGGCGTCCGAGGACGTCTCGCGCACGAGGCGCCCGCCGCCGTCGTCGGCGGTGACCATCACGGCGCCGTTCGCGGACGGGACGTCGTGCGCGACCTCGTGCAGGAACGCCGACCATGCCGGCCCGTCGAGGTGCAGCACGGCACCCTCGCCGTGGGACTTGGTGTCGCGCAGATAGGTGGCGCCGTCGGCCTCGAGGACCTCGACGCAGCTCGCACCGTTGGAGCTGAAGCTGGAGGTCCGCCATCCGTGCGTCGTGGCCATGTGTCTCCTTGCACCGGGGGAGCGGTACGGCGACGGCGGGCACCGGATCCGTCCGAACGGCTCAGGAGCCCAGCGCCGCACGGCGGCCGCGGATCACCTCCAAGGAGGCGTCCTCTGGCAGCGCCGCGTCGCGGAGTCTGACAGCGGCGGTGCGGTATCCGCCAATCCGGTCAGGATCCTGGACGTAGACGGCCCCGTCCTGGAACTCCACGTAACCGATCGATCGCGCAACGTCGAAATCGAGCAGCGTGAACTCGCCGTCGAGCCCGTCGTGGACGGCGACGGCCAGCGGCATCACCCGGATGGTCACGTTGTCCTGCGCCGAGAGGGTGAGCAGGTGGTCGAGCTGCTCGGCCATCACCGCGGGGCCGCCGACGAGACGGTCGAGGATCGTCTCCTCGATCACCGCCTCGTAGTGCAGCGGGCGCGCCCGGTCGTGCAGGCGCTGCTGGCGTGCGAGGCGCAGGCCGACGACGCGCTCCACGTCGACCACCGGTACGCGCAGGGGATCGACGAGCAGGGCCGTGGCGTACGCGCGTGTCTGCAGCAGCCCGTGGAGCAGCAACGGCTCGTACGCGAACGACGCCGACGCCAGGCCCTCGAGGCCCACGAAGGTGCGCAGCCAGTCGGGCACGACGTCCGCGAACGGCGCCCACCACGTGCCACGGTCGGCGGCCGAGGCGAGCGAGGCGAGGCGTTCCACGTCGCCGGGGTCGGCGCCGTAGGAGCGCAGGAGCATCCCGACCTCGTCGGGGCGTTGGGCGTTCTTCCCCTGCTCCAGATAATTGATCTTCGCGTGGGTGCAGCCCAGCACTCGGGCGGCCGCCGACTGGGTGTGCCCGGCCTGTTCACGGGCGGCCCGGAGCTCGTGACCGATCAACCAGCGCAGTGCGCTGGGATCGATCCGGTCGGGTCCGGCCCCGCTGCGGTCGACCACGCCCTCCCCCGGGCCTCGCGACGCCACCGGTCGGCGCCGTTCGTCCGGGAGGGTAGCCAGTGGAGCCGACACCAACCGGTGAACTACTCTTCGCTCTACATGTAACCCCACGGACGCGTGACGCGGAGGCCCGGTGTCCGACCGTCGTGTGGAGCCCGGCGCGGAGGCGGCACGCGCCGTGTTCCCCGGCCGGGAGGCCTGGATCCTGCCCACCGAGCCCGCCTACGGGGTGCTGACGACCACCGCCACCGGGCACCGCGCGACGCTCACGCACTGCCGCTGCGGCCTGCCTGTCAGCGGCGAGGGCTGGGACGTGGCCGTCGATCCCGAGCCCCTCGACGTCGTGGCCGTGACGGTGCTCGGTCAGGTGCCCGGCGTCGCCCGGTGGGACCGCGATGCCGACGGGCTCTGGCACCCCGGACGCTCGCGCTACCAGCCGCCGGGACCGTCGCTGCCCTGGCGCGCGCTCGGCGTGTGCGGGGCGTCCCGGCGCCACCGGGTCATCCCGGTGGCGAGCCGCCTGCGCTACTAGTCCCGAGGCACCTCCCGCGCCGGAGATCGCGGGACGACGCGACGGAGGAGCGCCGGCGTGCGCATCTCCTTGGCGCGACTAGCTGTGGCGCCGGAACAGCGGCGCCCGGCCGGCCGGCTGCTGGACCTCCCCGGTCTCGGGGGCCGGCGGGACGTCGAGGGTCACCGGATCGCTGGTGGTCAGCGTGAACTTCTCGTCGTGGTGGCTGAGCTCGATGTCGTCGCCCTGCTCGAGGGTGTAGGTCGTCTCGGCGCCCGCGACGGCGATGTGCACCGACCGCCCGCGCCACTGGATGCGGAACCGCAGCCCGGAGAGCGCCTCGGGCAGGCGGGGAGCGAAGGTCAGCCGCCCGTCGTGGGTGCGCATTCCGCCGAGGCCCAGCACGACCGCGGTCCAGGCGCTGCTCATGGCCGCGAGGTGCACGCCGTCACGGACGTTGTGCTCGAGGTCGGCGAGGTCCATCTGCGCCGACTCGCAGAGGTAGTCGTAGGCGAGGTCGAGGTGACCGGTCTCGGCGGCCATCACGGCGAGCGTGCCGGGCGAGAGCGACGAGTCCCGGACGGTGATCCGCTCGTAGTAGACGAAGTTGTCGTGCTTCTGCTGCGGGGTGAACGCGTCCGGGCACTGGACCATGGCGAGGACCAGGTCGGGCTGCTTGACGACCTGCTTGCGGTAGAGGTCGAAGTACGGGTAGTTGAGCAGCAGGGGGTAGGTGTCCTCGGGGGTGTTCTCGAAGTCCCACACCGCGTGGCGGGTGAAGCCCTCGCTCTGCTGGTGGATGCCGAGGGCCTCGTCGAACGGGATCACCATCGCGCTCGCCGCGCTCCGCCAGCTCGCGATCTCCTCGGGGGTCACGTGCAGCCGCTCGGCCTCGCGGGGCCAGCGCACCGCGGCGTCGGCGGCGCCGCGCAGGTTCTTCTGCGCCATGAGGTTCGTGTAGACGTTGTTGTCGGCCACCGCGGAGTACTCGTCGGGGCCGGTGACGCCGTCGATGCGGAACGCGCTGTCGCTGTCGTGGTGGCCCAGCGAGCGCCACAGCCGGGCGGTGGCCACCAGCAGGTCGACGCCGACCTCGCGCTCGAACTCCTTGTCGTCGGTGGCCGCGACGTAGCGCATGGCGGCGTCGGCGATGTCGGCGTTGACGTGGAACGCCGCGGTGCCGGCGGGCCAGTAGCCCGAACACTCCTCGCCGTTGATCGTCCGCCAGGCGAACGCCGCGCCCTTGAGGCCGAGGTGCTCGGCGTGCGCGTAGGCGACGTCGAGGGTGCTGTGGCGCCAGCGCAGCGCGTCGGCCGCCGCCCGTGGCTGGGTGTACATGAACACCGGCAGCACGAACGTCTCGCCGTCCCAGAAGCAGTGCCCGTCGTAGCCCTGCCCGGTGAGGCCCTTGGCGCCGATCGCCCGGTGCTCGGCCCGCGCGCCCGCCTGGAGGACCTGGAAGAGGCAGAACCGCAGCGCCTGCTGGAGCCGCGGGTCGCCGTCGATCTCGAGGTCGGCCTTCTCCCAGAACGCGTCGAGGTACTCGCGCTGGGCGGCGACGAGCCCGTCCCAGCCGGTGTAGACCGAGGCGTCCAGCGCGGCCTCGACCTGGTCGACGATCGCGGGCTGGGAGCGCTGGCTCGACCAGCCGTACGCCATGTACTTGACCACGCGGAGGGTCTGGCCGGGCTTGAGCCGGGTGATCACCGTGGTGCGCCCGACGTTGTTGGAGCACGAGCTCGTGACCTGGGCGTCGTCGGGCCCGAAGACCTGGTGCTCCATGGCCGCGCCGACCCGCAGCTCGGACCGCCGCGTCTGGTGGGTCATGCGCGCGCCGTGGCTGGAGTTCGAGTGGTGCTCGGGCACCAGGACGTCGTGCAGCGCGGCCGCGACGCGCGGGTCGCCCTCGATGACCGGCATCTGCTCGTTCGCGAAGAGCTCGGACTGGACGACCAGCAGCGCGTCCGAGCCGGCGTCCTCGGGAACGCCGACCTCGTAGGAGATCGCCGCCACCGAGCGCTGCGAGAACGACACGAGCCGCTCCGACGTCACCGTCACCCGCTGGCCGTTGGGGGACACCCAGTCGACGTGGCGGGTCAGCGTGCCCGCGCGCATGTCGAGCGTGCGGCTGTGCGCGCGCACCTGGCCGTAGCGCACGTCGAGCGGCTCGTCGTCGACGAGCACCCGGATCAGCTTGCCGTTGGGGACGTTGACCAGCGTCTGGCCCTCGTCCGGGAACCCGAACCCGCCCTCGGCGTGCGGCAGCGGGCGGGACTCGAAGAACGAGTTGAGGTAGGTGCCCGGCATCGCGTGCGGCTCCCCCTCGTCGAGGTTGCCGCGCATCCCGACGTGCCCGTTGGCCAGCGCGAACAGCGACTCGGTCTGGGGTAGCGCGTCGAGGTCGACGTGCGCTTCGTGGATCATCCAGGGGTCGACGCGGAACGCGTTCGTGATCACGGGGTCTCCTCGTCCACTCCGGATGCGCGCGGTCCGCGCCCCACCGCCCTGCGGGAGACGTCGTCGATCTCCTGCTCGGGTGCGCGGGAGCGTAGTCGCCGCGTGTGACGGAGGCGGGAATACGGTGGTACGCATGGCCGCACGCGTCCGGATCCCCCGTACGGAGCTCGACGTCCACCCCCTCTGCCTCGGCGGCAACGTGTTCGGGTGGACGGCGGACGCGCCGACCTCGTTCGCGGTGCTCGACGCCTACCGGGCGGCCGGCGGGGACTTCGTGGACACCGCCGACTCCTACACCTGGCGGGTCGAGGGCAACACCGGCGGCGACTCCGAGCGGGTGCTGGGCGACTGGATGGCCGAGCGCGGGGTGCGCGACGAGGTGGTCGTCGCCACCAAGGTCGGCTCGTGGCCGGAGCGCCCGGGGCTCTCGCCGGAGAACCTGCGCGCCGCCTGCGACGAGTCGCTGCGCCGCCTGCGCACCGACCACATCGATCTCTACTACGCCCACCGCGACGACCCGGACACGCCGGTCGAGGACACGCTCGGGGCGTTCGACGAGCTCGTGCGGGCGGGGAAGATCCGCTACGTGGGCCTGTCGAACTACTCCGCGGAGCGGCTCTCGACGGTGCTCACGCTCTCCGAGCGGCACGGGTTCGCGCGTCCCGTGGCGCTGCAGCCGCACTACAACCTCGTCGAGCGCGCGGGCTACGAGGACGAGCTGGCCGAGCTCGTCTCGTCGGCGGACCTCGGCGTCATGCCGTACTTCGCGCTGGCCAAGGGCTTCCTCACGGGGAAGTACCGGCCCGGCGACGAGGCGCCCGACACCAGCGGCCCGATGGCGTCGGCGCGCGCCGGCGGCGCGGTGGCCTACCTCGACGCGCGGGGCGAGCGGGTGCTCGGCGTGCTCGACGACGTCGCGGGCGCCCACGCCGTCCCGCTGGCCGCCGTCGCGCTGGCGTGGCTGGCCGCGCAGCCGACCGTCACCGCGCCGATCGCGAGCGCCCGCACCGTCGAGCAGCTCGGCACGATCCTGCCGATGGCCGAACTGACGCTCGCCCCCGACGAGCTGGCGGCCCTCACCGAGGCGTCGGAGGACACTCGGCTGGCGGGGTGAGCGCCGCTCGGGTGTCATGGGTGCTGTGAGCGCGCTCTCGTCGGTGCACCGCGCCCTGCAGGTGCTCGAGGTCGTTGCGGCGGCAGGCGACGGGATCAGCGCGAAGGCCGTCGCCCGGCGCCTCGAGTACAACCTCTCGACGACCTACCACCTGCTCGAGAGCCTCGTGACCGACGGCTACCTCGTGCGGCTGGAGGCCTCGCGCGGCTTCGGTCTCGGCCCCAAGCTCCCCGCTCTGCACGACCGTCTCGTCGCCCAGCTGCCCGTGCCCCGCGGACTCGGCGGGATCCTCGGCGAGGTGCACAGCACCGCCCAGGCCGGCGCGCTGTACGCGGCGTTCCGCGGCGGCGACGTGGTGGTCGTCGCCCACGACGACTGCGCCGACCACCCGGTGCCCGTCATCTCGGCGTGGCGGGGCGCCCTGCACGCCACGGCGATCGGCAAGCTGCTGCTGGCCGAGGCCGACGAGGTGACCCGCCGCGCGATCCTCGACCGCGACGGGCTGCCCGCGCACGCCTACCGGACGATGACCGAGCGGGACGCGCTCGAACGCGAGCTCACGGGAGTGCGGCGCAACGACCTCGCCGTCGACCGGGGCGAGTTCCGCGAGCGGCTGGCGTGCATGGCGGCGCCCGTGCGGATGTCCGAGGCCGGTGTCCCGACCCTCGTCGGGGCCGTCGCCGTGGCCGTGCCCGTCGTCCCGGCCGGGGGCCCGGGCAGCATCGCCGACCGCCGGAGCCGCCTCGAGCGCGCGATCCGCGAGGGGGCCCGGCGCCTCACCGTCGCCCTCCGGGATCCCGTTTCCACTGGATGGGACGACGGGGGTCCAGGGGCCGTCCGTCGCGGATAACCTGCCGCGCATGAGTGCCCGGACCACCGCCCCGTTCCGTGCCGACCACGTCGGGAGCCTCCTGCGCCCGCCGGCCCTGAAGCAGGCCCGCACCGCGCACGCGGAGGGCCGGCTCCCGGACGACGCCCTGCGCGCGGCCGAGGACGACGCGATCCGCGAGGCCGTCGCCCTGCAGGAATCGGCGGGCCTGCAGGCGGCCACCGACGGCGAGCTCCGCCGCAGCTCGTGGCACATGGACTTCCTCTACCAGCTCGACGGCGTGTCGTCCTCGAAGGACTCGTCGGTCGAGGTGGCCTTCCGCAACGCCTCCGGCGACCTGACGTTCGCGGCGATGTCGCTGGTGATCGACCAGCGGATCGGGCTGTCGACGACGATCTTCGGGGACGCGTTCTCGATGCTGGCGTCGACGGTCACCACGGCCGTGCCGAAGCTGACGATCCCGTCGCCGTCGATGCTGCACTACCGGCTCGGCGGCGCCCCGGTGCACGAGGGCTCGCCGTACTCCGACCCCGACGACTTCTGGAACGACCTCGCCACCGCCTACCGCGACGAGGTCTCCCGCCTCTACGCGGCGGGCGTGCGGTACCTCCAGCTCGACGACACCTCGCTCGCGTACCTCAACGACCCCGCCCAGCGCGAGTCGATGGCCGCGCGCGGCGAGGACGCCGACCACATGCACCAGCGCTACGTGGACACGATCAACGAGGTCCTGCGCGACCGGCCGTCGGACCTGCGCGTCACCACGCACATGTGCCGCGGCAACTACCGCTCGTCCTGGGCCGCGGAGGGCGGCTACGACCACGTCGCCGAGGCCGTGTTCGGCGGCCTGCAGGTCGACGGCTTCTTCTGCGAGTACGACGACGCCCGCTCCGGCGACTTCTCGCCCCTGCGCTTCCTGCCCCGCGGCGACCAGCAGGTGGTCCTGGGCCTCGTCACCACCAAGACGGGCGAGCTCGAGGACCCCGACACCCTCAAGCGCCGCATCGAGGAGGCGACGAAGTACGTGCCGCTCGAGCAGCTCTGCCTGTCGCCCCAGTGCGGGTTCTCCTCCACGGTCGAGGGCAACGACCTGACCCCCGACCAGCAGCGCGCCAAGCTCGACCTCGTCGTCTCCGTCGCCCGCGACGTCTGGGGCTGACGGCCCGGCGGCGCTCGTGGTGTGCAGCGAACGCGCTGTTCGCTGCTTCTAGGCGTACGAACTCCCCGTTCGCTCCGGGGGCGGGGTCGGAGGGGCGGCCTCGCCCGCAGCGAACGCGCCGTTCGTTGCTTCTATGCGCGCGAACTCCGCGTTCGTTCCTGACGCCGATTTCGGGCCCGGGGTGTTCGCGGGCTCAGGGTGTTCGCGGGCTCAGGAATCGACGACCACTCGCAGGTCGGGGCACGGCCGCGCGGCGGCGAGGCGATAGGAGCCCCAGAGCTCCTCGATGACCGCGGGTCGATCCGTCAGCAACCGCCGCGGCCGTGTGTGGGCGACCGGGACACCGAAGCTCTGGATCCTCGCCCGCCGGCGCAGGGTCGCGTCCCAGTCCGCGAGCAGGAAGTGGTGCTTGTAGGAGTCGATCTCCCACGCGAGCCCGACGTCGGGGAAGTAGGCGTCCGCCTGTGCGATGTACGTCCCGGACGGGTCGTAGAGGCGCGCGTTCCACAGCACCGGCGGGAGACCGCTGTCGGCGTGGAGGTCGCGTGCCCAGGCCTCCGCCACCGAGCGGACGCCGTCCGCCATCTCCTCGAGAAGGACCTGACGCGGGAGCGCGCTCCCTCGCTGCGATCCCGCCGCGAGTTCGGCGAGCAGGCGGGCCACGGTCGTCCGCCCCTTCTGGAGGGGCTCCGCGAGGATGCCGCGCACGGCGTCGCGCCGGTCCTGTCGACGGGCGGTGTCGAGGATCGCGCGGTCGAGAGGAGCGAGCGCGAGATCGTCGACCGTGACCGCAGTGGGGAGACGTTCGGTCCGCTCGATCTCCACGAAGGCCGACGACGTGCGCTGGCGATCCCGGTCGACGAGCACGAGGATGCGACCTCGGGGCGACGGATCGGTCAATCCGTACCGGCGCAGGGCCTCGCCACCGCTGAGTACAGAGGACGGTCCCGCGTACAGCAGCGCGGCCGCTGCGCGCTGGTCCCTCGTCGGCTCGTCCGGCCCCTCCTTGACCACCCCGCGCAGGACCCGACGCGCGTGACCGGCCTGGACCCTCCGGGCGATCGTGGACGAGGGCATGCCGAGGTCCGTCAGGTCGGCCACCGCCGCGACGCCGAACAGGCCGACGGACGCGATGGCGACAGGGTCGATGCGGGCACGACGAGGCATGCCGCGAGCGTCGCCCGGCCATGGACGCCGGAGGTAGCTGCGCCGCCGACCCTGTGGACGCGAACGGACGATGGGGACGGGCGACTGGCGCAATCCGTCGCCCATCAGCCGGCGCGAGCGCGGAGTTCGTGCGCATAGAAGCAGCGAGCAGCGCGTTCGCTGCTATCAGGAAAGGCCAGCGCGCCCGCCCTCCGAGGAGGACGGGCGCGCCGGGTGGTGCTCGAGTAGGTCAGACCCCGTACCGCGCCGCGAGCTGGCCGCGGCAGATGCTCGTGTTGGCGTCGACGCCCACCTGGTAGCTGCGCGCCTTGCGCAGGTGCAGGGGCAGGGCCTCGATACCGACGGTGGCGCCGGAGGGGTCGACGACCAGGGGGTCGCCGTCGTCGGACGGGATCCCCAGCTCGCGGCGTCGCTTCCGCAGCCGCGACAGGTCGTCGGAGGCGGGTGCGTCGCCGAGCGTCATGGCCGCGACGTCCTCGGGCGTCGCGCCCTCCCGCATGAGGGGCCGGACGACGAGGTCCGTGCCCGCCATGAGCGCGCGCTCGGTGAACGTGCGCCGCAGGTCGTCGAGCTCGGAGACGGCCTCGCCGACAGCCGCATTCCCCCCGGGGAGGCCCGCCATCGAGGACACGAAGCCGGCCCGGGCCGCAACGCCGGAGTTGATCGCGTCGGAGGCGAAGTGGTCGGCGAGGACCACGTCGGCCCGGGCGACCCCCTCCGCCGCCGACACCGCGTCGTGGGCGTCGGCGACCATGAGGAACGCGAAGTTCGGGGCGCAGAAGTAGGTGGGCAGGCGCAGCGACACGTGCGCGACCCCGTCGTCGGACACCGAGCAGGACCCGACGAAGTCCAGGGAGACGACGTCGGTGTCGAGCTCGGGGTCGCGCACGGTGCGCAGCGCCTCCCACACCCGCGCCGCCGTTCCCGTGGCGGCCGATGCCTCGGCCTCGTTGGAGCGGGAGGTGCGGGCGTCGGAGAGCACCGTCATGCCTGAGCCACCGCCCGGTTCTCCACCAGCTCGGCGTCGTCCGACGACGCCGGCGCGCTGGTGTCCGAGGACAGCTGGAACTCGGCGGGCACGTCGATGTCGTAGAGCTTCGCCGCGTTCAGGCCGAGGATCTTCTTCTTGCCGTCGACGCCCAGGCGGGGGTAGTCGTCGAAGTCGTGGCCCTCGGGGAAGTCCCAGTCCACGAGGCCCTCGACCTGCCACTGCGGGGTCCAGATGTTGTAGTCCGAGCCGAAGGTCATCTTGTCCTCGCCGACCCAGAACAGCAGCTCGCCCATGACCTTGGCGAAGAACCGCGGGCGGGCGTGCATGAGGCCGCCGGTGACCACCGAGAGCCCCGCGTAGACGTTGGGCTCCTGCGTCGCCATGAAGCAGAAGTCCTCGATACGCGGGAGACCCACGTGCTCGATGATGAAGTTCAGGCCCTGGAAGTCGGTGGCCGCGTGGTCGACGTCGGAGACGTCGAAGGCGTCCTTGTCCAGGGGCCAGATCGTCGGGCCCTTGTGCACGTGGACGTTCTTGATGCCCAGCTCCTGGGCCCGCTCCAGGAAGCGGTAGCACTCGGGGTCGGAGAGCTTGAAGCCGCGCGAGTCACCGTTCCACTCGGCGGTGTAGAGCTTGATGCCCTTGGGGTGCCACTTCTCGACCTCGGCCTCGAACTCGCGCATGCCGGCGTCGCCGTCACGCGGGTCGAACCGGCAGTTCACGATGAACTTGTCGGGGTGCTGTTCGACGAGGTGGCCGTTCTGGGCCGCGGTGTTGAAGCCCTCCTTGTACCACTCACGCAGGTAGGTCGACTGCAGGATGGCCACGTCGACGTGGCCCTCCTCGAACTCCTCGCGCATCAGCTGCTCTTCGGAGACCTTCTGGAACTCCTCGATCGACTGGTGGGTCTCGGCCGGTCCCAGCGACTGGTAGGCGTGGAAGCACTCGATCCAGCCCTTGGCGTACTGCTCGGCACCCTGGACCCAGTTCTCGGGCGAGGCGTCCCAGTAGTGCATGTGGGAGTCGACGACGAAGTACTTCTCACCGTTCTTCTCGTACACGGCGACAGCCTCCTGGTGCGTACGGACGAGAGGTCCGGACGCGAAACGTGGTGGTGGACACGGCGGCCCACATCACACGTCATGGTTCTGGCGCGGGCAAGCCCACGGATTCCATCCACCGCCGAAACGGACATCGGCGACACCTCCACGCGCCGCGTTAGGGTCGGGAGATGCGCATCGTCATCGCCGGCGGACACGGCAAGATCGCCCTGAGGCTCGAGCGGCAGGCGGCTGCCCGTGGGGACGCGACGACCGCACTGATCCGTGACCCGGGGCAGGCCGACGACGTCCGGGAGGCGGGCGCCGACCCCGTGGTCGCCGACCTCGAGGCCATCGGCTCCGGCGAGCTCGCCGGCCACCTGACCGGGGCGGACGCCGTCGTCTTCGCCGCGGGCGCCGGCCCGGGCAGTACCGCCGAGCGCAAGGAGACCGTCGACCGCGACGCCGCTCTGCTCCTCGCCGACGCCGCGGCCGCCGCGGGCGTCCGGCGCTACCTGCTGGTGTCGGCCATGGGCCTCGACGCGCCGCCCACCGAGGACGAGGACGACTCGATCTGGGGCTACTACCTGCGGGCGAAGAAGGCGGCCGAGGACGCGCTGCGCGCCCGGGACGACCTCGACCTGACGATCCTGCGGCCCGGCAAGCTCACCGACGACCCGGGCACCGGCCTGGTGCGCCTCGGGCCCGCGGGCACCCAGCCGCCGGTCGGCTACGGCGAGGTGACCCGCGACGACGTCGCCGCCGTCCTCCTCGCGCTGCTCGACGCCCAGGACTCCGCCGGCACCGTGCTCGACCTGATCGGCGGCACCGTCCCGCCGGCCCAGGCCGTCGCCGCGCTGGTCGGCGCGAACGCCCCGCGCTGAACAGCTCGACTAGCCGGTCAGCCCCTGCTCCCGCAGGAACGACCGCGCCACCTCGTCCGGGCTGCGACCGCCGGCCGAGACGCGCTCGTTGAGTCCGCGCATCACCTGCTCGGTGAGGGTCGGGGCCACCATGCGCCCGAGCAGGGCCAGGCGGGGGGCGCGGGCCATCACGTCGCTGCGCACGGTCAGCGCCGCGTTGTAGGGCAGGAAGTACCCGCGGTCGTCGACCAGCGTCGAGAGCCGCAGCGGGTTGAGCCGCCCGTCGGTGGCGAACACCTCGCCGAACGTGCAGGGGTTCTGGGTGGCGACGGCGCCGTAGATCTGCTCGATCGAGCGGGTGTCGAGAGCCCGGTCGCCGAGCGTGATGTCGTAGGTCGCGAGGAGCCCCTGCAGGCCGTCCTCGCGGCCCGTGAACTCCTGGTCGACGCAGAGCGTCGCGTCGGGCGAGCCGGCGCGCACGAGCGCGGCGAAGTCGGAGATGGTCCGCACCCGCAGGCGCTGCGCGACGTCGGTGCGCACGCCGACCGCGTAGGTGTTGTTGAACGGGGTGGGATCGAGCCACGTGATCTGGTTGCCGGCGTCGGCGTCGCGCACGGCGTCGTAGAGGACCCGGGGGTCGGCGATCGTCGACTCCTGGGAGAGATAGGTCCGCCAGGCCGTGCCCGTGTACTCCCAGTACATGTCGATCTGGCCGCTGCTCAGGGCGGCCCGAACGTTGGACGAGCCCTTCGTGTCGCACTTGTCGACCACGGTCGCGCCGGTCGACTGGAGGAGGGCGATCGTCATCTTGCAGAGCACGATCTGTTCGGCGAACTCCTTGCCGCCCACCGTCAGCGTCTGCCCCGTGAGGTCGAGCTCGCGGGCGAGGCTCCCGGGCGGGGTGAGCCGCTCGCTGCTGGAGCAGCCGGCGAGCGCGAGCACCGCGACGAGGGCGGTGAGCAGGGCCAGGGGGAGCCGCAGTCGGGGCACGGGCGAAGGGCCTTCAGGTCGTGAGGGTGGGAGGGGCGGGGGACGACGACGGCCGGCCGGGGTCGAGGACCCACGACCGGCCGCCGCCGTCACACCGTCAGGAACACATCAGGGGCGTCACTGGCCGCCGATGAACCCCTGCTGCTGAAGCCAGCGAGTGGCCACCTGGGTCGGGTCCTGGCCCTGCGAGGACACCTGCCCGTTGAGGTCGAGCATCACCTGGTCGGTCAGACGCGGGGTGATCTCGTCGAACACGCGCTGGACGCTCGGGTTCCGGTCGAAGACCTCCTTGCGGATGGTCGGCGACGCGTTGTACTTCGGGAAGTAGTTCTTGTCGTCCTGGAGCGTGGTGAGGTTCAGGCCGGGGATGCGGCCGTCCGTGGTGAAGACCTCACCGAAGTTGCACGGGTTGCCGTTGGCCGTGGCCTGGTAGATGGCGCCCGTGTCCAGGGTGTTCAACAGGGGCGGGCCGGACGGCGGGTTGGTGACGCCGTAGGTCCGGTAGAGCCCGGCGAGACCGTCGTCGCGGCCGGCGAACTCGGCCTCGACGCACAGCGTCGCCGCGGGGTTGCCGCTGTTGGTGAAGTTGGCCCAGTCGGTGAGCGTGCGCAGGTTGTTCTGCTGCGCGAACGGCTGGGTCACCGCGAGGCCGTAGGTGTTGTTGAACGGCGACGGCGGCAGCCACACGATCTGGTTCTGAGCCAGGTCGGCGTCGCGGACCGCGACGTACTGCGCCTGCGACTCGGGGATGGGGCTGGCGTTCTTGAGGTGCGTGATCCAGCCGGTGCCCGTGTACTCCCAGTACATGTCGATCTGCCCGCCGACCAGGGCGGCGCGCGTCGACGCGGTACCGGTGATGTTGCACCGGTCGTTCGCCACCGCGCCCACCGACTGGAGGGCCGCGATGGTCATGTGACAGAGCACGAGCTGCTCGTCGAACTCCTTGCCGCCGACCGTGTAGGTCTGGCCGGCGAGGTTGATGCCGCTGGCCGCGAGGCTGCCGCCCTGGGCCTGGGGCGCACCCGAGCCCGAGAGGCCGCCGCAGCCGGCAGCGAGCAGGGCCGTGGCGGCGAGCGTGACCGCGCCCGCCCGCCATCCGGAACGACGACCGGAGCGGTCGCCGCGGAATGTCCACCGCACAGTGATCTCCTTCTCCTCCGGGGTGGCCGGGCCTCGCGTGCGGGGCGGACGGCCGAGAAAACTCAGGGGGCCGGCCCGCTAGCCGGACCGGGTCACGACGATCCGCTCGGCCACGCCGGCGAGCCAGTCGATGAGCAGGGCCAGCGCGGCGATGATCCCGCCGGCCACGAGCAGGACATTGATGCGGTTCAGGCGCAGGGCCTGCTGCACGAGCTCGCCGAGCCCGCCCGCGCCGATGTAGCTGGCGAGGGTCGCGGTACCGACGTTGAGCACGAGAGCCACGCGCAGGCCCGCGACGATGACCGGCACGGCCAGCGGGACCTCCACGCGGAACAGGGTCTGACGGGACGTCATGCCCATGCCGCGCGCGGCCTCGATCAGGGACTGGTCGACCTGCTGGAGCCCGACCACGGTGTTGCGCAGGACCGGGAGCAGCGCGGCCAGGGTGAGGCCGACGATCGCCGTGGCGGGCCCGAAGCTGAACGCGAACGCCATCAGCAGCAGCACCCCGAAGGGGGGCAGGGCCTGGCCGAAGCCACCGATCGCCAGCACCGGCCCCTGGAACCGTCGCGCGGCCCGGCGGCTGAGCAGGATGCCGACCGGGACGGCGATGACCAGCACGAGGACCGTGGAGATCAAAACGAGGTAGAGGTGCTGGACGAGCAGGCCCTGCACGTTGTCGAAGGCCAGCACGCGCAACTCGATGGTGTCGAGGTCCCGGGTGCCGATGTAGAAGAACAGGAACAGCAGCAGCAGGAGGACGATCACCGGCAGGATGACGAGGTCGTAGTGCTGGAACCACAGCCTCGCGAACGTGCCCTGCTTCTCCTCCTCCTCCTCGACGGCGGCCTCGGCCTGCGTGTCGACGGTCTCGGAGGTCGCGGTGCTCATGCGTCACCCTTCCTTGTGCGCAGGCCGCTGACGAGGTCGTTCCAGTGCAGGACGCCCTGCGCACGGCCCTCGTCGTCGACGACGGCGACCAGGGAGGCCTTGCCGTCGAGCATCACGTCGACGGCGTCGTAGACCGAGCCGGAGATCGGCACCGTCACCAGCGGGGTGCCGGCGGCGTCGGCGCCGGGCAGGTGCCGCCAGGAGACCGGCTTGCCGGTGCCGTCGAGCTCGGCCACCGGCGTGCCGTTCTGGCTGCCGGCGGCCTTCTCGTCGGTCTCGATGGGATGCAGCTCGAGGCGGGAGAGCTCCAGGAGGCTCAGCCGCCGGACCGCCGCGCCGCCGCCGACGAAGTCGGAGACGAAGTCGTTCGCGGGACGGGTCAGGATCGTCTCGGGGTCGGCGTACTGCTCCAGCCGGCCGGTCGCGAACACGGCAATCTTGTCGCCGAGCTTCACGGCCTCCTGCAGGTCGTGGGTGACGAAGGCGATCGTCTTGCCCACCGTGCGCTGGATCTCCAGGAACTCGTCCTGCAAACGGTCACGGGTGATCGGGTCGATGGCGCCGAAGGGCTCGTCCATGAGCATGACCGGCGGGTCGGCCGCGAGGGCGCGGGCCACACCGATGCGCTGCTGCTGGCCGCCGGAGAGCTGGCGCGGGTAGCGGTCGCGGAAGACCGAGGGCTCGAGACCGACGAGGTGGAGCAGCTCGTCGGCGCGCTCCTTGATCCGCTGCTTGTCCCAGCCCAGCATCTTCGGGACCACGCCGATGTTGTCCGCGATGGAGAAGTGCGGAAAGAGGCCGCCCTGCTGGATGACGTAGCCGATCTGGCGTCGGAGCTGGTCGCCGTTGACGTGCGTGACGTCGTTGCCATCGAGCAGGATCCGCCCGGCGGTCGGCTCGATCAGCCGGTTGATCATCTTCAGGGTGGTGGTCTTCCCGCAGCCCGACGGGCCGATGAGCATGACGATGTCGCCCTTCGGGATGGCGAGATCGAGCTGGCTCACGGCGGGCTGGGTGCTGCCCGGGTAGATCTTCTCGACGCCCTCGAGGACGATCGTGTCGGTCCGCCCGGTGCTGGGCTCCGGGACGGCGACGGTCTGGTCTGTGGTGTCAGACACGGATCCCCCTGGGGATGGTCAGGCGCTGGACGATGGCGAAGAAGACCTCGAAGACGGCGGCGACGACCAGGCAGAACAGCGTCCCCGTGAGGACCTGGTAGAACGAGTTCGCCGCGCCGATGCGGGAGATCCCGTTGATCAGCAGGATGCCGAGACCCGGCCCCTGGACCACGGCGCCGACCACGGCGATCGAGATCGAGATGAGCGTGGTGACGCGGATGCCGTTGAGGATGACGGGCCAGGCCAGCGGGAGCTGGATGGTCAGCAGGCGCCGGACCCGGCTGTAGCCGAGTCCGCGCGCGGACTCGAGGACGGCCCGGTCGACCGTGGTCAGGCCGGCGACCGTGTTCCGCAGGACCGTGTAGAGCGTGTAGAGCGTCAGCACGACGACCGCCGTCGTGACCCCCAGGCCGGTGAACGGCAGGAACAGCGCGAAGAGCGCCAGCGACGGCACGGTCAGCAGCGCGGCGGTGAAGACCAGCGAGCCCTCGCGGATGCCGGTGGCGAACCAGTCCAGCGAGAACCGGTTCGGGTTCGGCTCACCGGTGGAGACGGCCAGCCCGAGGACGATACTGATCGCCGATCCGACGCCGACCGCGATGAGCACGACCAGGAAATGGGCCTGCGTCAGGAACAGGATCTGTTGCGAGTTCGACGTCAGATAGTCCAGATAGTTCACGACGCTCCTCTCTCGGGAGCAGGGGGGGTGGACAGGGGAGACACGCCGTCGGGGCTCGGTGGGGGTGGTCCGGCCCGGGCGCCGGGACGGCCCGCGGCTCCGGCGCCGAGGGCTCGCGAGAGATCGGTGGCGGCCCGCAGGACGGCGGCCCGGACCTCGTCGAACACGGGGTCGACGCGGGACTCGGGCCCGCTCACACCCAGGGCCGCGACCACGGTGCCCCCGCTGTCGCGCACGGGCGCGCCGAGGGAGAGCAGGCCGCGGTCGGTCTCGTTCCGCGCCGTCGACCAGCCTCGGCGGCGTTCGTCCGCGACCCGCGAGACGAGCTCGTCGAGCGAGCGCGGGGCCGCCGGACCGGCCGGCCCGAGGCCCTCGGGCACGATGATGCGGGCGATGGCGGCGGTGTCCAGGTCGAACAGCAGCGCACGACCTGTGGCGGTGCACGACAACGGGGCGGTGCGTCCCACCCAGCCCGAGGCCCGCAGCTCGCTGTCCGGCGCGGCCGTGCTGATGGTCATCACGCTGCCGCCGCTGCGGATGCCGACGTCGAGGCGCTCGCCGAGCAGCGCGGCCTCGCGGGCGACCGCCGCGTCGGCCTCGTCGCGCAGGCGGCGGTCGACGGCGGTGGCGCCGATGGCGAACAGGCGCGTGCCGATGCGGTAGCGCAGCGAGCCCGGCTCCCGGTCGACGTAGCCGGCGTCCGCCAGGACCTTGAGCAGGCGCGAGACCTGGGACTTGTCCCGGCCGAGCTGGCGTGCGATCTCGACGACGCCGAGCGAGGACGGCCCGCCGGGCGTCCCCAGCAGGTCGAGCACGTCGAGCGCGCGGTGGACGGGCCCGCCGGCCTCGTCGCGGTTGCGGCGCCCGTGCGAGGCGCCGGAGCCTGCGGGGGTGGCGAGGGACGCCGCGGGCGACCGCGGGGCCGGGGCGTCGGGCCCGCCGGTGCGCGCGCGTGGGCTCATCGACCGCCCTCCTCCCCTCCACGCCGACCTCGGGTGACGCCCCTCACTCGGGGCGTCTGCGGCAACGGGCGTTGTCCTTGCGACAACGGCTGCCGGGACAGTAGGCGCGTCAGGCGGAGGTTGTCACCCCGTACGTCCGACATTCGAGGGATGTTTCTCGCGCGTCATGGACGCACTGGGTAGCCGCGAGCGCCCCGATGGAGTGCCCACAACCGGATTCGGCCAGCTCCAGGCCGCGGTGAGTCGATCCCACCGACCCGAGGGGCCCCGAGGTCACCATGCGTGACAGCGGACGCGTATCGGGATCGTGATGTGCCGGGAACATCCGGCGGTAGCCCGATCGGGCCAGTTCCGGGGTGTTCCGGGGCGCTCAGGAGCGGCTGGTGCCGCCGGAGATCGCGGTGCGCGACGGGGCGCCGACGCCCCAGAGCGCCAGCAGCCGGTTCTCGATGCGGTCGAGCTCGCCGCCCACCGCGACGTGCGCGCTGCGCCGCCGCGAGCCGGGCATCTGCTCGGCGGCACGCACCGCGGACTCCAGGTCGGTGAGGCGCTGCTGGGCGTCGTCGACGAAGGACCGGACCTCGGTGGCCCGGGCGTCATCGCCGTCGCCGTAGCGCGAGCGCAGGTCCCGGGCGGAGAGCGCGAGGTTGTGGATGCGGGCGTAGAGGGCCGCGCCGCGGCCGGTGAACTCCGCGAGCTCGTCGGGGGCGACCCCGAACTGGCGGGCACGGTGGGCATCCCAGCGGTCACGGGCCATGCCCACCGCCTGGTAGACGATCGGCGCCACGACGGGCACGACGATGCGGGCGACGCCGATGTAGCGCTTGATCTTCGCCCCGGTCAGGGGGTCGGCGGCGGTGCCGGTGAGGTCGTCGTCGTCCTCGGGCTCGTTCTTGCGGCGCTTCTTCGCGGCTTTGAGGGCCTTCTTGTCGCCGAGGAGCGTGGCCTCCTGCGTCTCGGCGAGCAGCCGCTCCGCCCGGGCCGCCTTGCGCCGCTCCTTCTGCGCCGAGACCGCGAGATCGGCGGCCTTCGGGCTCACGACGAAGACGTCGTCGCTGATCTCGAGCGCGTCGGCCTCCGTCGCGGGCCGTCCGCGGCGCAGCAGTCCCATGGACCCTCCCCGTCTCGTGCCCGCGGCGCGTCGGGCGCCCGGGCGAACGCCCGCACCCTAGTGGTCCGCCCACCCGACGCGCCCGGCGTGGATCCCGCAGCGTGACGGGGTGTCAGGGGGGCGTGGGAAGCTCAGGTCATGAGCACGACGACCGCGCGGGAGGCCGACGACGGGTGCGCGCCCGCCGCCGCGCCCCGCCCGGTCCTGCTCGACGCGGCCGCCACCACGCGTTGCCGCCGCCGGGTGCACCTCGAGCACGTCCCGGTGGAGGACCTCCCGGGCGGCCCCCCGCCCAGCGGCGACGACGCCGATCCCGGGGTCGCGATGCGCCGTGCGGACGCGGCGGCCCACCGCGCCGACCTGGCCACCCGGTGGGCGGAGCTGCTCGGTCCGCACTGGACGTCGGTGCCGCCGGCGTCCGGCTCGCGGGCGCGCGCGGAGGCCACCGAGGCGCTCCTCTCGGGTCCCGCCCCGGTGCCCGACTTCGTGGGCGGGGCGGAGCTGCCCGCCACCGAGGGCCGCCGGGGCAGCGTCGAGGTGCTCGTGCGGGCCGAGCCGGGCGATCCCGACTCGGGCTGGTGGCCCCTGGTCGTCGTGCGGCACCGCGTCACCGATCCCGGTGGCGGGGCGCTCACGTCCCCGCTCGGCCGGCCGCACCCGGCGGCGGCCGCCCCCGACGACACGCGCCGGATCCGCACGGTCACCCGCGACGTGCTGCGTCTCGCCCATCTGCACCGCATGTTGCGCGCGGCGGACCTGGCGCCCCCCGAGAGCCCGGGGGAGCCGGTCTGGGGCGGGGTCGTCGGCCTCGACGCCGACGTCGTGGTGTGGATCGACCTGGCGGCGCCCTCGGGCTCCGGCGGCCGCAGCGCGCTCGAGACCTACGACGGCCGGCACGCCGACCGTGTGGCGGTGGCCGAGGCCGCGCGCCGGCGGGCGCCCGCGCTCGCCGCGCCCTCGCGCATCACCGAGTGCCGCCGCTGCCCGTGGTGGCCGACGTGCGAGGCCGAGCTGCGGGCGGTCGATGACGTCAGCCTCGTCGTCCGGGGCGACGCCGCGCTGCGGCTGCGCGGGCGGGGCGTCACCACGGTGCGCGAGCTCGCGGCGCTCGATCCCGCGGTGGGGCTGCCCGGCCCGCCCCCGGACGACCCCGAGGTGGGCGACGGCGCGCTCGAGGGCGCCGAGCTGCGCGAGGCGGTGGCCCTCGCCCGCGCCTGGCGTCGCGACGTCCCGCTGGTGCGCCGTGTCCGCCGGCCCACCGTGGCGCGCGGCGACGTCGAGGTGGACGTCGACATGGAGAGCCTCGGCGAGGACGGCGCCTACCTGTGGGGCGCGCTGCTCTCCGGCGCCGACATCGGGCTCGAGCCCGGCTACCGCGGTTTCGTCACCTGGGATCCGCTGCCCACCCGCGACGAGGGCCGCTCGTTCGGGGAGTTCTGGACGTGGCTGACCGACGTCCGCGCCCGGTGCGCGGAGCGCGGGCTCGTGCTGCTGGCCTACTGCTACAACGAGCAGGCGGAGAACCGCTGGCTGCGCGCCTCCGCCGAGCGGTTCGCCGGCATGGCCGGTGTGCCCCCGGCGTCGGAGGTCGAGGAGTTCATCGCCTCCGACGGGTGGATCGACCTCTTCCCCGTCGTCAGCGACGCCTTCCTCTGCCCGCACGGCAAGGGTCTCAAGCGGGTCGCGCCGTCCGCGGGCTTCGCCTGGCACGACCCGGAGGCCGGCGGGGAGAACTCCATGCGCTGGTACCGCGACGCGGTCGCCCTCGACGGGGGCGAGCCCGACACCGCGCAGCGCGAGCGGCTGCTCGTCTACAACGCCGACGACGTGCGGGCCACGTGGACGCTGCGCACGTGGCTCACGTCCGACCGCGTGCTCGAGGTCCCGTTCCTCGAGGACCTCTGAGCCACGCCGGGTCAGCGGCTAACGAGGCTGCATCCGCAGCGCGCCGTCGAACCGGATGACCTCGCCGTTGAGGTAGTCGTGCTCGACGATCATCGCGACGAGCTGCGCGTACTCGTCGGGGCGCCCGAGCCGCTGGGGGAACGGGATGCCGGCCGCGAGCTGCTCGCGGAACGACTCCTCGACGCCGGCCAGCATGGGCGTGTCGATGATGCCGGGGGCGATGGTCATGACGCGGATGCCGTACTGCGCGAGGTCGCGGGCCGCGGGCACGGTCATGCCGACGACGCCGCCCTTCGACGCCGAGTAGGCGATCTGGCCGACCTGTCCCTCGAAGGCGGCGACGGACGCCGTGTTGACGACGACGCCGCGCGCCCCGTCCGCCAACGGCTCCGTCGCGGCGATGGCCTCGGACGCCAGGCGCATGACGTTGAAGGTGCCGACCAGGTTGACCCCGATGACCTGCTGGAAGACCTTCAGGTCGTGCGGGCCCTTCTTGGACAGCACGCGCCCGGCGGTGCCGATGCCCGCGCAGTTGACCACCACGCGCAGCGGCAGCCCGGTGGACGTCGCCGCCTCGACGGCGGTCGCCACCTGGTCGGGGTCGGTCACGTCGGCGCCGACGTACTCGACGTTGTCGAGCTTCTCGGCGTCCTCGACCGCGGAGGGCAGGTCGATCCCGATCACCCGGGCGCCGCCTGCGGCGAGCTTGCGGACGGTGGCGCCCCCGAGGCCGGAGGCCCCACCGGTGACGATCGCGGCGACATCGGTCGTGTCCATGGGTGCGCAGGCTATCGCCGCCCCGACCGGGCCGCCGGTCAGCCCTGACCGTTCGTGCCGTGACGTCTATCGCCGCGCGATGCCCAGCTGGAAGTCGTCCAGGTACCGCGCGGCGAACCCGGCCTCGGAGTAGGCGAGGTAGAAGTCCCACATCCGCACGAAGGTCTCGTCGAACCCGATCGCACGGACCTCCGACTCCTGGGTCAGGAACGTGGCCCGCCAGCGGCGCAGCGTCTCGGCGTAGTCGAGGCCGATCGACCGGCGCTCGACGACCTCCATCGACGTGTGCCCCGCGAGCGTCGCGTCGATCGCCTCGAGGCTGGGGATCAGACCGCCGGGAAAGATGTACTTGTGGATCCAGGTGTAGTTGTCCTTGGTCGCCTGGAGCCGGTGGTGCGGCATCGTGATCGACTGGAGCCCGAAGCGACCGCCGGGGGCGAGCAGCCGGTCGACGGCGGCGAAGTACTCGGGCCAGAAGGGCTCGCCGACGGCCTCGATCATCTCGATGCTGATCACGGAGTCGTACTCGCCGACGGCCTCGCGGTAGTCGCGCACGTCGATGGTGATGCGGTCGGAGACGCCGGCCTGCTCGGCGCGGACGCGGGCGAGCCCCGCCTGCTCGACCGAGAGCGTCAGCGTCGTCACCAGTGCGCCGCGCTGCGCGGCGCGGATCGCGGCCTCGCCCCACCCGGTGCCGATCTCGAGGACGCGGCCGCCCGCGCGCACACCCGCGAGGTCGAGGATCCCGTCGATCTTGCGGTGTTGGGCCTCGGTGAGGGACTCGGCCGGTCGGGACGGGTCGAACCAGGCGGCGGAGTACATCATCGACTCGTCGAGGAAGAGGCTGAAGAGGTCGTTCGACAGGTCGTAGTGCCGGTGGACGTTCTCGCGCGACACCGTCGCGTCGGCCGCGACCTCCTCGTACGGCTGACCGCGGTCGTAGACCCGGCGCAGGTTGCGCAGCGGACGCGGCACGAGCTGCTCGACGTGGTCGGTGAGGCAGCGCAGCACGCCGACGAGGTCGTCGGAGTCCCAGTCGCCGACCATCCACCCCTCGCCGAAGCCGATGAGGCCCTGGCGGCCGAGGCGTGTGAAGAAGGCCTCCGGGCGGATGAGGCGGAGCTCGGGACCCCGCGGGTCGCCCTCGACCGACCCGTCCGGCCACACGAGGTGCAGCGGGAGGCGACGGATGGCGGCACGCACCAGGGTGCGGGCCACCGTCATGCGGAGTCGGTTCTCGCCCGGGTCCTGCAGGCCCGGCCACACACCCTCGGCGGGCCGCGGGACGACCCGGCGGGGCGCGGTGGTGCGCGAGGTCGATGACACGTGGCTGTCCTCTCGTCCGCGGCCTTCTTCTCGACCGCCTGTGCATCCTTCGCGGTGCGAGCCGTGTCGCCGCACTCGACGCCACCTTCGTGATCGGGCGCCGGAGTGTTCGCCGCTTTTCGCGGAGATCACGTTCTAGGTCCTCGCCGACGATCACTCAGGAGGCCCGCCGGTGGGTTACCGTGCGGAGTCCCCGAGACCGGAGGGTGACCGCGCCGTCCGCCGAGAGCCCCGGAGGAAGGTGAGATGGGCGTCCCCGAGCAGCTACGTCGGCTCGACGAGGACCTGGCCACCGGGCGCGTCGACGCCGAGTCCTATCGGCGGCGACGTGACGAGCTCCTCGCCGCCCGGCTGCCCGCGCCTCCGCCGCCCGCCCCTGCGGACGACCTCGACGACAGCGAGCTCGACGCCGCCGACCGCGAGCTGGGCCTCGAGGACGACGTCGCGGCCGCCCGTTCCCGAGCGGCCACGACGACGCCCGACGCCCGGCACGGCGTGCGGGGCGCACCGCCACCGCCCGCGCGCCCGAACGGGGTGCGGCCGCCGATGGGCCCCGGGGCCGCTCCTGCGCCGACGTCCCCGACCCCGCCACCCCACAGACCGCCACACCGCACCCCGCCGCCCGGCACCCCGCCGTTCTCCCGGCGACCACCGATCTCCGGGCCGGCGCGTCCCGGCGGCCCCGCGACCGGTCCGACGACACCGGCCGACCCCGGCGCGGCCCGCGGCCCCCGCGCCGCCTCCCCGGCGACCCCGCCGCCTCCGCCGGCCCGGCCCGCGGACGCGCCGCGCCGCGCCGCCCCGGCCGGCTCTTCCGGCGCAGCGGAACCGGCGCCGGTCTCCACCACGACGTACACAGCGGCGGGGACGGCGGCCGCGCCGGTCGCCACCCCTACGGCACCGGCACCGGCCGCGCCCGCCGAAGCGACGCCCGCCCCCACACCCCCGGCGCCCGAGGCGACCGGCCAACAGACGACCGAGCGCGACCGGCCGGAGGCCGGGGCTCGCCCCGCTCGCCCGGCGACCGGGTCGCTCGCGGACGCTCTCGCTCCGCCGACGCCCGGCCCTGCGGACGGCGACCCACCCGAGCCCCGGACGGCCCCGCCCCCGACCCCGACCGCCGCGGAGACCGTGTCCTCAGGACACGGTTCGCGAGCGGAGGTGCCGGAAGGGCTGGAGCCGGCTGCTCCTGCCGAGACCCCTGCGGAGACCGTGTCCTCGGGACACGGTCCCGTCACCGACGACCCGAGCGGAGCGCGCGAGCCTGCCGCTCCTGCCGCGACGACCGCAGAGACCGTGTCCCCGGGACACGGTTCAGCGGAGGGCGTCCCCCGGGACCCCGGCCCCCGCGGCATCCCCGTTCCGGGAGCGTCCGCCGACGCGCCGCCGCTGCCGGGCACGCCGGCGGCGCCCGCGCTGCGCCCGCCGCCCCCGCCCGTCCACGAGGACGAGGACGACGACCACGCCGACGACGCCACGCGCACCGACGAGCGCGCGCTGCCGGCCGACCCGTTCCCGCCGCCGTTCCGCTGGTCGACGGAGGGGACCGACGGGCACACCTCGCCGGACACCACGCAGGTCGTCCCGCGCGGGGGCCCGGAGCCGGAGGCGACCCAGGTGGTGCGCCGCTCGTCGGTGCCTCCGCGCGGTGCCCCGCCCCGCGCGGCGCCGCCCGCGTCCGAGCGCACCCAGTTCGTGCCGGGGTCGGTGCCGGCGCGGTCGGCCGGGGGAGGGGTCGCCCGCCCCGAGGAGACGGCGCCGCCGTGGGCGGCGGGCGCGGCACGGTCCGAGGGCCTGCCGGGCCGCGAGCTGTTCGCCCGTGGCCCGGGCCCGCGGGCGGGCGCGATCCTCGGCACCGCGGCCGTGGTCCTGCTCGTCCTCGTCGTGCTGGTGGCGTCGATCGCGCTGGCCTGAGGGCCGATCACTAGGCTCGGCCACGTGGCGACCATGGTGAGCTTCCACGCGCACCCCGACGACGAGTGCATCTCCTGCGGCGGCGTCATGCGTGCGGCCGCGGACGCGGGGCACCGGGTGGTGCTGGTGGTCGCCACCCGGGGCGAGCACGGCGAGATCGTGCCCGGGGTGCTGGCCGACGGCGAGACCCTCTCCGAGCGTCGGGTCCAGGAGACCCACGACGCCGCGGCGGTGCTGGGCATCGCCCGGGTGGAGTTCCTGGGCTACGTCGACTCCGGGATGGTCGACACGGACACCAACGGCGCATCCGGGTCGTTCTGGTCCGCCGACGTCGAGGAGGCCGCCGAGCGGCTCGCGGCGATCCTGCGTGAGGAGGACGCCGAGGTCCTCACCTGCTACGACCGCATCGGCGGCTACGGCCACCCCGACCACATCCAGGTGCACCGGGTCGGCAGGCGCGCCGGCGAGCTCGCGGGCACACCGCGGGTCTACGAGGCCACGTCCAACCGCGACGAGTTCCGCAAGATGATGGCCATGGTGCAGGAGAGCGGCGAGGAGGGCCCCGAGCTGGACCCGGAGGCCTTCGGCTCCCCCGAGTCGGAGCTGACCACCCGCGTCGACGTCACCCCGTGGCTCGACGCCAAGCGCGCCGCGATGCGCGCGCACCGCAGCCAGATCGCCGACGACTCCTTCTTCCTCACCCTCGACGACGACCGCTTCGCCCTCGCGTTCGGCACCGAGTGGTTCATCCGCGCGGGCGGCGATCCGGCGCACCGCGAGGACACGCTCTTCCCCGCATAGCGTCGCACCGGCCAGGGTGGGCGTCGTCGACCGAGGACGGCGACTGCTGGCGGACCCCACCACACCAAGGCCACCGCGTTCAGCCCGGAGGAACGCCGGGAGCGTGGCCTGCTCGGGCTGCTCCCGGCCGGGGTGCAGACCCTCGAGGAACAGATCGGTCGGTGCTGGTCGGAGGTCCAGAGGCTCTCGAGCGACCTCGACCGCTACGTGTACCTGCGCTCCCTGCAGGACCGCAACGAGCGCCTCTTCTATGCGCTGCTCGCCGCGCACGTCCCGGAGACCCTCCCGCTGGTCTCCACGCCGACGGTGGCCGAGGGCTGCCGGCGCTTCTCCGAGATCTGGCGGCGTCCCCGCGGCCTCTACCTGTCGTGGCCGGACCGCGAGCACCTGCGGGAGGCGCTGCGCAACCGGCCCCGAGAGGACGTCGACGTCATCGTCGTCACCGACGGCCAGCGCATCCTCGGCATCGGCGACCAGGGCGTCGGCGGCATGGGCATCCCGATCGGCAAGCTCTCGCTCTACACGCTGATCGGCGGCATCGACCCCGCCCGCACCCTGCCGATCCTGCTCGACGTGGGCACCGACAACGCCGAGCTCCTCGAGGACCCCTTCTACCTCGGCTGGCGGCACCACCGCATCGACGAGGACGACTACACCGAGTTCGTCGACGCCTTCGTCGAGGCGGTGCAGGCGGAACTGCCCGACGTGCTGCTGCAGTGGGAGGACTTCGCGACGCCCCACGCCCTGCCGATCCTGCAGCGCTACCGGGACCGGCTGCTGACCTTCAACGACGACATCCAGGGCACCGCCGCCGTCGCCCTCGGCGCGCTGCGCGGGCCACGGACGTCGCCGGGACGCGGCTACGCGACCAGCAGGTGGTCATGCTCGGCGCCGGCTCGGCCGGTGTCGGGGTCATGGAGATGGTGGCCCAGGAGATGGTCGACGAGGGCCTCTCGGAGCAGGACGCCTACGCCCGCTGCTGGGTGGTCGACGTCCGCGGCCTGCTCACCGCCGACCGCGAGGACCTCTGCGAGGCCCAGCGCCGCTTCGCCGTCGACCCCGGGGTCGTCGCCGGGTGGGGGATCGACGGCCTGCCGCAGCTCGCCGACGTCGTCGAGCACGTCACGGTCGGCGTGCTGCTCGGCCTGTCGACCGCGGCCGGCGCGTTCACCGAGCAGATCGTGCGGACGATGGCGGGCAAGGTCGAGCGGCCGATCGTCTTCCCGCTCTCCAACCCGGACGGCCAACACCGAGGCCCGGCCCGCCGACCTCGACGCGTGGACCGACGGGCGCGCCCTCGTCGCCGCCGGCTCGCCGTTCGCGCCGCTGCGCCGCGGCGACCGCGAGGTGCCCGTCGCGCAGTGCAACAACGTCTACATCTTCCCGGCGATGGGCCTCGCCGTGACCGCGGCGCAGGCGACCCGGGTCACCGACGCGATGATGCGCGCCGCGGCCCGCGCGCTGGGCGCCGCCTCGCCCGCCCTGCGCGACGCGGACGCCCCGCTGCTCCCGCCGTGGGCCGACGTCCGCGCGGTCGCCGAGGACATCGCCGTGGCGGTCGCGGTGCGGTCGGTGGCCGACGGTGTCGCACCGTCGCGTGGCGAGGACGAGCTGCGCGCGCTCGTCCGCTCGACCCGCTGGACGCCCACGTACCAGCACCCGTAGCCCCCGTGGTGATATGGACGCCGACAGCTGGCGTACCGGACCCCGAGGAGACGTGACGTGGCGACCGGCCTCGACGAGACGGGCACCCGTCCGGTCCGCGACGTCCCGACCCTCGTCGACGGCAACCCGCCACTGGTGGACCGTCGGCGGCAATGGGCGGGGACGGCGCTCCTCGCCGCGGCCGGCGGGCTGCTCGGCGGGCTGCTGTTCCTCGTGGCCTACAAGGGCATGCCCGACGACTCCTACATCACGCTCGACTACGCCCGGAACGTCGTCGAGCACGGGCACTGGGGCCTCACGCCCTTCCGGGACGCGAACTCCGCCACCGCCCCCCTGAACGTCTGGCTGCTCGCCGGCGGCATCCTCGTCACCGGTCGCCCGGTCGTGGCCGCCGGCCTGGTGCTCGTGCTCACGACGGCGGCGATGGCGGTGTGGGCCGGTCAGCTCGCCGGGGATCTCGGCCTGCGACGCGCCGTCGTCGGGGTCCTGACGGTCGGGCTCATCGTCTCGTCGCCGATCTTCGCCTCGGTCGTCGGGATGGAGTCGTTCCTGGTCGCGGCGCTGCTCGTGGCGGTGGTCCGCTACGCGACCGCGCGTCGGGTGGTCGCCACGGGCATCGTCACCGGCCTCGCGGTGCTCACGCGCCCGGACCTCGCCCTGCCGGCCGTCGTCCTCGTCGGGGTGCTCTTCGTGGCCGCTGCACCCCGGCGGCCACGCAAGGCGGTGCTCGCGGTCGGCGTCGGGGCGCTGGTGACGCTGCCGTGGCACATCTGGTCGTGGTTCGTGCTCGGCAGCTTCGTGCCGGACAGCCTGATCATCAAGACCAGCGGTGCCTTCCCCGGCGGGGAGGTCTTCGGCAACGGGCCGCTCTTCATGGCCGAGCGCTGGCCGATCCCGATGCTCGTGGTCGGCCTCGTGGTCGGCGTGGGCGTCGTCGCGGTCGTGGCGTCGGCGGTCCGCTGGATCGCGGGTCGTGGCCGGCTGACCGACCGCGTCATCGTCGCGGCGGGGCTCGCCGGCGCGGTCCACTATGCCGCCTACGCGGCCATGGGCGTCTCGTCCTACATCTGGTACTACTGCCCGTCCCTGGCGCTGCTGACCCTCGCCGCGTCCCTCGGCGCCGCCGATCTCAGCCTGCGGCGCACCGGTGCCGTCGTCGCCGGGCTCGCGGTCGTCGCCGGGGTCAGCGTCGGTCACCAGACCGGCCTGGGCACGCCGTGGCCGAACCCCGCGGTGTTCGGGAACTGGGGCACCGCGTCCGACTACATCGAAGCCGGCACCCAGCTCGGCCGGGTGCTGCCCCCGGGTCAGAGCGTGCTCGCGCCGGGCGAGATCGGCACCCTCGCCTTCGCCTGCCGGTGCGACATCGTCGACCAGTTCAGCGACCGCGCGCGCCTGATGTCGGTCGTCGACTCCCGGCTGGCCGCGAGCGGTCCCGTCGGGGGGTTCCTGCTGCGCCTGAACTTCCTGCACGCCGAGCGCACGCCGGTGGAGCCGCCCGACCGGATCCTGACCTACGAGGCCGGTCCCGGTCCGGGCTGGCCCACCGACGTCCTGGGACGCGGTGCGGGGCACCTCGTCCTGGAGCCGTCGAGGGCCCTGAGGGCCCTGAGGGCCCTGAGGGCTCAGCCCTCGAGGATGTAGCCGCGCCCGCGGACGGTGCGGATGCGCTCCGCGCCGAGCTTGCGGCGCAGGTAGCCGATGTAGACCTCGACGATGTTCGAGGTCGGCGGGCCGCCCCACACGCGGGTCACGAGCTGCTCCTGAGACATCGCCTGACCGCGCGGGTGCCGGATGAGGGCGTCGACCACGGCGTACTCGGTGCGCGAGAGGCTCACCGGCTTGCTCTCGACGAACACCTGCTCGAGCGCGGTGTCCACCATCACCTCGCCGCGGCGCAGGAACAGTTGGGCGGTCGGGCGGTCGTCGCCGAGACGCAGGCGCAGCCGCGCGAGCAGCTCCTCCATGGGGAAGGGCGTCACCAGGTAGTCGTCCTGCGTCGCGCGCAGGGTCGACACGGTGCGGTCCCGGGCCTCGGGGCTGGTCAGCGCGATGACGGGCGTGCGCGGGGCGTCGCGGTGGAGATCGGCGAGCACCTCCACCGGCCGCAGCCCGGGCATCTCGATGTCGAGCACCACGGCACGTGCCCCGCTGGCCCGCGCGGTCGCCCCGACGCTCCAGCTCTCACGAAGGAGTTGGGGTTCGAAGCCGTGCGACCGCAACGTCCCCACGAGGACGCTCGTTGTGCGATGGGAAGGGGCCACACACAGCACGCGGCCCCGCTCCGCGCCCGCATAACGATCAGGTCTCATCGCGGCCCAGCTTGACGCGGCGCGCGTCCGAGTTCAATCGGCGAGCGGCGAGCGGGGACGTGATGCTCACCAACGGTGCTCTCCTGAGAGCCACGTGCGGCGAGCGGCTCATGAACTCCTCCGTTCGGCGGCATAGACCGTCCCTTCGTCGCGCTGAGCGGGCCTGCGGGCGGCGCTGAGTCACAGGTTTTCTCAGGTCCGCCCCGGCCCAGCGGTCGTGTCCCTACCGTGACCTCCCGTCGGAGCCCGGACGGCGACGCTCCCCCTCGCTGCCGCCGTCCGTGCTCCGCCGACACCAGGACACCCGTGTCCCCCGGCGTCGACCCCTGGACGAGCTCCCCCGTCCCGGCGCCCCGGGCACCGTCAGGAGGTTCCCCGTGCCCCGACGCGGACGACATCGCACAACACTCCCCATGCGCATCCTCGCGATCGTGGCTGCGCTGCTGGTCACCGGCGGTGTGGTCACCGTCGCCGGCTCGGCCTTCGCCGACTCGGACTCCGGTGACTCCGGCATCCTCAGCGCTCTCTCGAGCGACGAGTCCGACTCGGGCTCCGGCGACTCCGAGGAGGGCTCGGGCGACGAGAACTCGGACGAGGGCTCCGAGACCGGTGACGGCCAGGAGTCCGACGCCCAGGACGACCAGAACGGCGACGACAACGCCGGCGAGGACGGCCAGGGCGACGGCGGCAACGAGGGCCGCGCCGGCGACGAGAACAACGGGATGACCCAGGACGAGGGCGAGGTCGACGCCGACAACGAGGGCGCGGCCGTCGAGGCCGCCGAGGCGGCCGACCCGTTCCCGGGCCGCGACGAGGCCGCGAACGCCGACGAGGGCGACTACGTCGACATCAACGACGTCGAGGCCAACGGCAACATCGGCGAGGGCGGCGCCTTCTCCGGTGGGTCGTACTCCGTCGACTGCGGTGTGAGCGACCACAACAACTCCGACAACTACATGGCCGCGCCGGGCAAGCGGAACGGTGCCCAGCACGTCCACGACTACGTCGGCAACGAGAGCACCAACGCCGACTCGGACGACGACTCGCTCGAGCAGGCCGGGACGTCGTGCGGCAACGGCGACCAGTCGACCTTCTTCTGGCCGGTCCTGCGCGACATCAACGGCCCGAGCCCCGACGAGGGCGAGGACGGCGGCAGCCTCGACGGCAACACCGGGTCGATCCTCAAGCCCAAGTCCGCGCAGCTCACCTTCCGCGGTCACGGCGACGAGCAGGTCGAGCCGATGCCCACGCACCTCATGATGATCATGGGGAACGCCAAGCAGGGTGCGCAGAACGGCGAGAACGTCAACGCCAAGTACACCTGCTCGAACGCCCAGGACCGGGTCACCGAGCAGTACCCGATCTGCGGTGGCGGCGGACAGCTGATGCGTCTGCTCGACTACCCGAGCTGCTGGGACGGCCAGAACCTCGAGTCCAAGAACTTCCGGGACCACATGGCCTTCCCGGACGACGAGGGCAACTGCTCCGACGGGTTCACGGCGGTCCCGGCGCTGCGGATCACGCTGACCTACGACCAGCCCGAGGGCCGGACGTTCCAGATCGACAGCTTCCCGAACGAGCAGCACGACCCGAAGACCGACCACTCCGACTTCGAGAACCTGGCCAGCCAGGACGCGAACGACGCGGGTGCGGCCTGCATCAACGAGGACCGGACCTGCGCGAACCTGCCGCAGTGACCGGGTAGCACCACCGCACGACCCACGAGGGGCCGTCCCCGTGATCTCCACGATCACGGCGGGCGGCCCCTCGCGTTCGTGCGCCCACCGACATACGGTCGGGGCAGGCGCCGACCGGCGCTCACGGGAGTCCGAGCCATCGGGCTGAGAGGGGACCAGGCCGCACTGCACCCATTTCCTGGGACGAGCGGCAGCGGTCCCGACCGTTCGAACCTGATCCGGATCATGCCGGCGCAGGGAGGCTGCAGATGAGCACGTCGTCGTCCGTCTCGGGGCCCGCTCCCGACGACACCGTCGCGAGCCGGGCCCCCGCCGAGGTCGCCCCCACCCTCGACGGCCCGGTGCCGAAGACCCTCGGCTTCCTCGACCAGGGCGCCTTCTGGGCCAACCTCGGGGTGAGCCTGCTCGGCTTCGCCGGGGTGCTCGCCGTCCTGGCGCCGGCGGGAGCGCCCCCGCTGACGGTCACCGCCGCGATCGTGGCCACGGTCGTCGGCACGGCGATCGGCAGCGCGATGATCGGGCTGTCCGCGATGCCCGGCGCGGCCACCGGCGCGCCGGCGATGGTGCTGCTGCGCGGCCTGTTCGGCGGGGTGCTGTCCTGGATCCCGTCGGTGCTCAACGTCGTCCAGCTCATCGGCTGGGGCACGTTCGAGCTCGTCGTCATCGCCCAGGCCGGCACGCTCGCGCTCGGCGGGCCGACGTGGGCGTGGGTGCTGGGCGCGGGGGTCGTCACGACCGTGCTCACGCTGCGCCCGCTCGGGATGCTGCGCCTGCTCCGGCGGGTGGTGACGGTCCTCGTCGCGATCTCCGTCGCCTACCTCGCCTGGTGGCTGTTCACGCGGCCCGAGCTCGACCTCGCCTCCACCGGCGGCTCCTGGGCCGGGTTCTGGGCGGGCACCGACGCGGCGATCGCCGTCGCGGTGTCGTGGATCCCGGTGGCCTCGGACTTCTCGCGCCACTCGCGGCGCGTCTCGACCGCGTTCACGTCCGCGACCGTCGGCTACGGGGTCACCCAGATCCTCTGCTTCGTCGTGGGCCTGGCCGCGCTCGCGCTGGTCGGGGGCAACGGCGACGAGGTGTTCGCCCCGATGCTCGCCGCGCCCCTCGGGCTGGTCGCGCTGCTCGTGCTCACCGCCCGCGAGACCGACCAGTCGTTCGCGAACGTCTACTCGACCGCGGTCTCGGTGCAGAACCTCGCGCCGCGCGCCGACCGCCGGCTGCTGTGCCTGGCGATCGGGACGGTCATCACCGTGCTGGCCCTGGGCGTCACGATCGACGACTACGCGGTCTTCCTCGCGGTGATCGGCTCGGTGTTCGTGCCCCTGCTCGGAGTGGGCGTCGGCGACGCGCTCGTGCGGCGCGGCACCCCGCCCGACCTCTCCCGCTGGGCGCCGTCGCGCCCGCTGATGGTCGTGGCCTGGGTGCTCGGGCTCGTGGTCTACCAGCTGATCAACCCGGGTGGCGCGCCCGTCTGGTCGGACGCCTGGACCCTCCTGCGCGAGGCGATCGGGTTCGTGCCGCCGTCGTGGCTGTCCGCGTCGCTGTCGTCGTTCCTCGTCGCCGTCCTCGCGGCCGCGGTGCTGGCGCGTCTGGAGCAACGGCGCCGGAGGTGACCGGCGACGTGACATCCGCCCCGATGACGGCGGCCGGGTCGGTCCTGTACGGCTGGGGGTCCACGGGGACCGACGGGCGCGGAGGAGGCTGGCGATGGCGGGCCATCTGCGTGGATGGGCGCGTGAGCTGCGGTCGCCGCTGACACTCCTGCTGGTCGTCGCGTGCGTCGTCGGCGGGGTGTGGGCGGCCGTCGCGCTGACGCCCGACCAGGACGTGGTGGTGCTCGGGCAACAGCTCAGCGTCGGAGCGCAGACGCCGACGGCGACGGTCTCGGGACCGCCGCGGATCGTCCAGATCGGCAACACCAGCCTCGACGTCCCCGACGTCGCGGTCTACGGGCCGCTGCGCCCACAGCTGACGGTCGGCCCGGTGCAGCGCAACGCGACCGCGGGCGACGCCGTAGCCGCGCTCGCGGAGGGACGCAGCCCGGCGGACGCGCTCGCGGCGATCGTCACCGGCTTCGAGCACTGGTACGGCTGGGCCACCCTGATCCTGGTCGCAGTCGTGCTCGGCATCTGCGGGCTCGTCGGCTCGCTGCGTGTGCTCGCGATGCTGCGGTTCACCGCGCGCCGCTCGGGCGCCGGCGCGCGGCCGGCGGTCGTCGCCCGGCGCCTCTCGCGGACTCTCACGCGCTCGACGGTGGTGGCGCTCGCGGCGGCCCTCGTCGTGTGGGGCGTCAGCGGCGTGCTGGCGGTGGTCGGGGCCCAGGACCTGCGCGACGCCCGCTCGCTCACCGACCTCACCGGCGCCCACCACGTCACCCCGTCCCCGGTCGGCCCGACGGTGTCCGGGGTCCGGGGCGTGGTGATCGGGGACTCGCGGGTCGCCCGGCTCGGCGGACCGGTCGCCCCGGGCGCCCCCGCCGAGGACGTCGCCTGCGCCCGCAGCACCGACTCGCTCGCCCATCAGATCTCGACCGCGATCGGCGACGAGGTGCTCAATCTCGCGTGCTCCGGGGCGCGCATCTCCGCAGGTCTGCGCGCTCCGCAGCAGGCGGGCGTGGTGGCGGTCCCGCCCCAGGTCGGGCGGCTCAAGCAGGTCGAGGACCCGGCGTTCGTGGCCGTCGCCGTGGGCCCCAACGATCTGAACTGGACCGACCTCATCGGCTACTGCTACGCGGCGGCGGACTGCGCCGACAACTTCACCGCCGGCGAGTTCGGCTACCGGCTGGCGGCCTTCGACCGCGACTACGCCGACCTGCTCGCCGACCTCGCGACCCTGCCGTCGCGCCCCCGCGTCGTCGTCATCACCTCCTACGACGTCCTGCGGCCCGACGCGCAGTGCGCCACCGTGCGCGGGCCGCTGCAGTACCCCGGCCTCACCCCCGAGGAGATCCAGCTCCTGGCGGACCGGAACGCCGCGCTCAACCAGGTGCTCACGGCCGGCGCCCGTCGCTACGGGTTCGACGTCGTAACCCCACCGCTGTCCCCGTTGTGCGTCCCGGACGGCGACGGCCTGGGCCCCGACCTGCAGTCGATCCAGGACCGGTACCCGTTCCACCCCACCGCCGTGGGGGAGCTTCGCCTGACGATCCCGGTGGTCGACCGCGTCGGGGTGCCCTCCCCGGTGCCGCCTCCCTGATCCCGCCTCCCTGATCCCGTCCGGAGACCACCCGGCGCTCGCCTGCTTGGACCGGCCCCCATCGGGCACTCCCCTCGCTACGTGAGCGAAATTCCCGCCTATCGCCGGGAATTTCGCTCACGTAGGACCGAAGGGAGCAACGCGTTCGTGAAGATGCGCACGCTGGGTCGCACCGGCATCAAGGTCAGCCCGTACTGCCTCGGCGCCATGATGTTCGGCGCCTGGGGCAACACCGACCACGACGACTCGATCAAGATCATCCATCGGGCGCTGGACGCCGGGATCAACTTCGTCGACACCGCCGACGTGTACGCGCAGGGCGAGTCCGAGGAGATCGTCGGCAAGGCGCTGCACGGCCGCCGCGACGACGTCGTGCTCGCGACCAAGGCGCACGCCCCGATGGGCGACGACCCGAACCACCGCGGCAACTCGCGACGGTGGCTCGTGCAGGAGGTCGAGAACTCGCTGCGCCGCCTGCAGACCGACCACCTCGACCTCTACCAGATCCACCGCCCCGACCCCGACACCGACGTCGAGGAGACGCTCTCGGCGCTCACCGACCTCGTGCGCAGCGGCAAGGTCCGGGCGATCGGGTCGTCGACCTTCCCCGCGTCCGACATCGTCGAGGCCCAGTGGGTCGCCGAGCGGCGCGGCCTCGAGCGCTTCCGCACCGAGCAGCCCCCGTACTCCATCCTCAACCGCGGCATCGAGCGCGAGGTCCTCCCGGTCTGCCGCCGCTACGGCATGGGCACGCTCGTCTGGAGCCCGCTGGCCATGGGGATGCTCACCGGGAAGATCCGCAAGGGGCAGGAGGGCGGCACCCAGCGGTCGCAGCGCACCCCGGGCCGCTTCACCGACGAGCGCAAGCTCGACGCGGTCGAGCAGCTGATCCCGCTCGCGGAGAAGGCGGGCCTGTCGATGGTGCACATGGCGATGGCCTTCGCCGTGTCCCACCCGGCCGTCACCTCGGCGATCATCGGGCCGCGCACGATGGAGCAGCTCGACGACGTCCTCGCCGGCGCCGAGGTCACCCTCGACGACGAGGTGCTCGACCGCATCGACGAGATCGTCCCGCCCGGCGTGGACGCCAACCCCGGCGACGTCTCCTACGAGCCGCCGGCCATCGGCGAGGTGTCCCGGCGTCGCCGACCGCGCGAGGAGCGGGCGGCGGCCGGGAACTAATTCCCTGCAACAGCCGACATCGGTCGCCCGGCACTCGGAACACTCAGAAGGATTCGGAACACTCGGAAGGGGTCTCCCGATGGGCACCGTCGCCATCGTGATCATCATCGTGGTGGTGCTGCTGGCCGTTGCCGGTGTCGCCGCCCTCGTCCTGGCGCGCAGGCGCAAGCAGCAGCAGCTCGTCGAGCAGTTCGGCCCCGAGTACGAGCGCCGGGTCACCGAGACCGGCGACCGCAAGCAGGCCGAGCAGGAGCTGCAGCAGCGCAAGGAACGCCACGACCAGCACCAGCTCCGGCCGCTGCAGCCGGACGAGCGCGAGCGCCTGCGGGCGGACTGGCAGCAGGTCCAGCGCGGGTTCGTCGACAACCCCGGCGGGGCCGTCGAGCACGCCGACGCCCTGCTGGTGACGATCATGCGCCAGCGTGGCTACCCGGTCGAGGACGGCCAGCGCCGCACGGACGACCTCTCGGTCGCCCAGCCCCACCTCGTCGGCGACTACCGGCGGGCCCAGGACGTCGTCACCTCCCACCGGCAGGGCACGGCGAGCACCGAGGACCTTCGCTACGCCTTCACGTCGTTCCGCACCCTCGTCGAGGCGATGCTCGACGACGACGGCGGCGAGGGACACGACCAGCACGACCAGCACGACCGGCACGACCAGCACGACCGGCACGTCCAGCAGGGCCGGCACCAGCAGAACGGCACGACCGAACGGATCCCGGGCTCGCCCCGGGGTGCCGGCGACCAGCAGATCGGGCACCCCGACGCCGGCACGGAACGCATCCACCAGCCGCCGCCCGCAGGAGCGCCCGGGCAGGGTGCGCCTCCCGGGGGAGCGCCCGCCCAGGGCGCGCCGCAGCGCGGCCCGGTCGGTCCGGGCCAGCCACCGTCGGCGCCTCCCGCGCCCGGCGGACCCGACGGATACCAGGAGCGCAGGCCATGAGCCACCCCGAGCAGGGTCGACCCACCGACTACCCGGCAGGTCAGGACCGACCCGGCGGGTACGACGAGGACCCGCGGCAGAGCCGGCAGGCCGGCGACCCCTACGGCGACCCGGCCGGCGGTCAGAACGATGCGGCGCACGGCGGCTTCGCCGAGCGCCACGGCGCCGCCCCCCAGGGCCAGCCCGGCGGGCAGCAGCCGGGCTACGGCCAGGCCGACCAGTACGGCGGCGGTCAGCCCGGCGGCCAGTACGGCGGTCAGCCCGGCCAGGACCAGTACGGCGGTCACCCGTACGGCGCTGACCAGTACGCCGGTGACCAGTACGGCGGCCAGCCGGGCCAGACCGATCAGTACGGCGGCCCGCAGCTCGGTGGCCAGTTCGGCGGTGACCAGTACGGCGGTCAGCCCGGCGACCCGTACGGGCAGCAGGCCGGCCAGACGGGCCAGGTTCCCGGCCAGCAGAACGGTCCGGGACAGGCCGCCCCGGGCGACCAGGTCGGGCAGGCACCGGGCGGTGCCGGTCCGGGTGGTGTCGGTCCGGGCGGTGCCGGTGTCGGCCAGCCGACGCCCGGCCAGCCCGGCCAGGGCGACCCGTACGGGGCCGACGGCGCGCAGCACGGTGACCAGCACGGCGCGTACCCCGGACCGCCCGACCGCGCCGCCGGCGCCCCCGGCGAGCCGGCGGGCGCGCAGGGCGGCCACGGCGTCGGGAACGGCGTCGGGAACGGTGCCGGCCACGGTGCGGGAGACGGCGCCGAGGGCGGCAACACGATCATCGACCCGCAGCGCGCGGGGCAGTGGCGCTCCCAATGGGAGGACGTCCGGATGATGTTCGTCGACCGGCCGCAGGACGCGGTGGCCCGGGCGGACGGGCTGGTCGGGGAGGTGCTCGAGGAGCTCTCGCGCACGTTCACCGAGCAGCGCAGCGCCCTCGACCCGAACTCCCTCGGCGGCGAGCCGTCGACCGAGGAGATGCGCCGGGCCGTGCAGCGCTACCGGGAGTTCTTCGACCGGCTGCTGACCCTGTAGATCGCCACTACGGTGCTCCGATGGTCTCCACCCCGGACTTCGGACGCACCCTCGACCGCCTCAAGCCCGTCGTCGGTGCGGTGACGAAGGCGCACATCGCGCTCTATCGCCGCACCGGCGGCCGGCTCGGGCACTCGATCCCGGGCATGCCGACGATGCTCCTGCTCGACCACCTCGGGGCGCGCAGCGGCCGGCCCCGGACGACGCCGCTGCTCTACTTCGTCGACCCCGACAACCCCGACGACCTGGTCATCGTCGCGTCGTACGGCGGCCACCCGCGCCATCCCGCCTGGTTCCACAACCTCGTCGCGCACCCGGACACGACCGTCCAGGTCCGCGACGAGGTCCGGCCGGTGCACGCGCGGGTGGCCACCGACGCCGAGCGCGCCCGTCTCTGGCCCGCGGCGACCGCGACCTACTCCTCGTACACGGGATATCAGCAGCGGGCCGACGAGGTCGGGCGGACGATCCCGTTCGTGATCCTCACCCGACGGAACTAGCGCAACCGCACGTGGTCCGGGGTCAGGTCCTTGACCGACGACACCCCGAGCAGCGCCATCGTCCGGCGGATCTCGGCGGTGAGGATCGTCGCGAGGTGCTCGACGCCCTGCTCGCCGCCGGCCATGAGGGCGTAGAGGTACGCGCGCCCGACCAGGCAGCCCGAGGCCCCGAGCGCGACGGCGGCGACGATGTCGGCGCCCGACATGATCCCGGTGTCCAGCAGGACCTCGGCCTCCCCGCCGACCTCGGCCACCACCGACGGCAGCGTCTCGAGGGGGACGGGCGCGCGGTCGAGCTGTCGTCCCCCGTGGTTCGACACGATCACCGCGTCGGCGCCGGCGTCGACCACCCGCCGCGCGTCCTCGGCCGTCTGCACGCCCTTCACCACGAGCGGTCCGTTCCACGTGGATCGGAGCCAGGTGAGGTCGTCGAGGGTCAGTGCGGGGTCGAACATCGAGTCGATGAGCTCGGCGACCGTGCCCTCCCACGACGTCAGGGCCGCGAACTCCAGCGGGTCGGTGGTGAGGACGTTCGCCCACCAGTGCGGGTGGCGCGCCATGTCGAACAGGGTGCGCGCGGTGAGGGCCGGCGGGATGGTGAGCCCGTTGTAGGCGTCGCGCAGGCGGGCCCCGCCGACCGGGGTGTCCACGGTCAGCATGATCGCCTCGTTGCCGGCCTCGGCGGCCCGGCGCACGACCTCCTCGCTCGCGGCCCGGTCGCGCCAGAGGTAGAGCTGGAACCAGCGCCGGGTGTTCGGAGCGGCCGCGGCGAGGTCCGCAGGCGACGTCGTGCCCATCGTCGAGAGGGTGTGCGGCACCCCGATGCGCCCGGCCACGCGCGCCACGGCCGGCTCGCCGGCGTGGTGCATCATCCGGGTGAACCCGGTGGGGGCGAAGGCGAAGGGCAGTGCCGACGGGCCGCCGAGCAGGGTCGTCGAGGTGTCGATGTGCGAGACGTCGCGCAGCACCGAGGGCCGGAACTCGAGGTCGGCGAACGCGGCCCGCGCACGGGTCAGCGAGAGCTCGCCCTCTGCGGCGCCGTCCGTGTAGTCGAACACCGCCCGCGGCGTGCGGCGCCGGGCGATCTCCCGCAGGTCGCCGACGGTGTGGGCCCGCGCGAGACGGCGCCGCGTCGGGTCCGGGTCGGGCCGGGCCAGGCGCAGGAGGGGCCGCAGTTCCGACGGGCGCGGCAGCCGCCGCGGGGTGCGGACGCGGAGCGGTGGCTCCTCGGAGGTCGTCATGCGTCCTCGTTCCTCCTCGCGGTGGCCTGGTCGTCCCCTACCGAACGACGCCGGGGGCGGCACGTCAAGCGCGCGGGGTTGGTCCCCCCGTGGCGAGGGCCGGTGCGGTACAACCGACCCGGACTCCGCCGGGACCGGTGGAGGGTGTCGGGAGAGGACGACGGTCGTGAGCTACCCGCAGCGCTCGTGGGACGACGGTGACGTCGAGGTCATCGGCAGCCGCCTGTGGGCCGGCGGGGTCGCCACGGCCGTGGTCGCTGCGGGGATCGCCATCGTCGGCGTGCTCATCCTCACGAACGTCTTCGACCTCGGCATCCAGACCGCGCAGCGCAGCGGCGCGCTGGTCGACAACGCGATCACGATCATCCCGGTCTGCGCGGCGATCGCGGCGCTCGCCGGCACGGCCCTGCTGCACCTGCTGCTGCTGACCACGCCCCGCCCGGCCACCTTCTTCTCGGCGATCGTGCTGCTGGTGCTCGTGGTCCTGCTGCTGCAGGTCTTCCTCGCCCGCGGCGGCGTCGTCGACCACATCGCGACCGCGATCCTCTACGCGGCGATCGGGCTGGCGATCATCTCGATGCTCTCGGGCGTCTCGCGCACCGCGGTGCGGCCCGTGAGCTCCGGCGGCTGGGGCGGACGGCAGTACGACGGCCGGTACGACCAGCGCTACGGCTCCTACGACCAGCAGCAGCGTCCGGGCCCGTACGCCGGCGGGGACCAGCGCACGACCCGCTACGACCCGCGGGGCGGACAGGGCGGCGACGCCGGCTGGTAGGCCGTTCGGCCTCTCTCGTGCCTCCGGCTGCGCCCGGTAGCGGCGCCCGGACCTTCCGTGACGTTGATTCTATTGACGCCACTTCGCTTGACCCCCCGTGCGCGCCCTGACGACCCTGGTCGTAGTGATGCTCTACGCGGGCGATCTCCCCTGCCCGCGTCCAGCTCCGTCGCCCCAGGTGGGGCGACAACGGGACGAGAGGTCGGCGATGTCACCCACGGCGGTCAACGGTTCGAGCACGAGCCGCGAGCACGACGTCACCGGACGCACCCCGGTCACGCCACACGGCACGGCGCCCGGCCCGGGCCACCCCGTCGACCTCCAGGCCGCGCGGGCGGCCCTGCGGCTGGCCCTTCCCGAGCCCGGCAGCAAGTTCAGCCAGGACGACGAGTGGTGCGTCGTGGCCGAGCCGGACGGCTCGTGGGCCGAGTACCGGTTCCACGACTACGACCGCATCTTCGGCGTCCGCGGGCTGTACGAGAAGATCTTCTACGACGTCCTGGGCTGCGACTCGCCGCGCTTCATGGTGGGCCTGCTCAACGACGCCCTGGCGTCCAGCGACGTCCCGGCCGACTCGCTGCGGGTGCTGGACCTCGGCGCGGGCAACGGGATCATGGCCGAGGAGCTCGCCGCCGTCGGCGTCGAGCACTCCGTCGGGGTCGACATCCTCCCCGAGGCCCGCGACGCGGCCGAGCGCGACCGTCCGGGCCTCTACGCCGGGTACCACGTCACCGACCTGACGGCCCTGCCCGCGTCGGAGCGCGAGGTCCTGGCCTCCCACCAGCTGAACACCCTCACGGTGGTGGCGGCCCTCGGCTTCGGCGACATCCCCCCGGCCGCGTTCCGCACCGCCTACGACCTCATCGCGCCGGACGGGTGGGTCGTCATGACGATCAAGGACGCGTTCCTCGAGGAGACCGACACCTCCGGCTTCGGGGGCATGATCGGCGAGTCGATCCGGTCGGGTGCCCTCGAGGTCGTGCGGCGCGAGCGTTTCCAGCACCGCATGGCCACCGACAGCAGCCCGCTGCTCTACGAGGGGATCGTCGCGCGCAAGCGCGGACCGCTCGCGGCGTGAGCCCCGCGGCGTGAGCCTGGCCTCCGACCCGTCGGTAACCGTGTGATCCAGGTCCCAGACGGGCACACTCCTCCCTGGGGCGCGCCGGCGCGGCGCGCTCCGGGAGTCGACGTGGAGGTCCCCCTCGCATGACCGTGGAGTCGCACCGCAATCGCCCGGCGACGGTGCCGGGTGCCACCTTCGACGTGGCCACCACGCTGGAGTCGCTGCTGCCGGCCGATCTGCTGGCCGAAGCCGACCCCGCCCTGTGGGGGCGCACGGTCGTGCAGGTGGCCCAGGGCCTCGCGACCCACCCGGCCGACGTCGGCCGGGTGGTGGCCGCGCACGCCGCCCTGACCGCCCGCATCGGCACGGCTGCCGTCGCCCGGGCGCTCGGCTCGACAGCCGAGGGGCCCGTCCCGGTGGAGAAGGACGGCCGCTTCCGCGACACGACGTGGGAGGAGAACCCCGTCTATTGGGGGCTCCGCCAGGAGTACCTCTCGCTGGTGGCGACGCTGCACGACCTCGTCGACGCCGCCGATCTGGACGACTCGTCCCGCGAGCGGGCCGGCCTGCTCGCCGACGTGCTGGGCAGCGTGCTCTCGCCCACCAACCTGCTCCCCGGCAACCCGGCCGCCCTGAAGCGGGCCTTCGAGACCGGCGGTTCGAGCGTGCTGGCGGGCTTCCGTCAGATGCTCGACGACCTCGCGACCAACCAGGGCCGCCCCCAGCAGGTCGACCGGACCAACCTGCGGGTCGGCCAGGAGCTCGCGGCGACGCCGGGCAAGGTCGTCTACCGCAACCGGCTCATGGAGCTCATCCAGTTCGAGCCGCAGACCGACGAGGTCCACGAGATCCCGATCCTCGTGAGCCCGCCGTGGATCAACAAGTACTACGTCATGGACCTCGCGCCGGGTCGCAGCTTCCTCGAGTGGGCCGTCCAGCACGGCCACACCGTCTTCGTCATCAGCTACCGCGACCCCGACGAGTCCATGGCCGACACGGGCCTCGACGACTACCTCGAGCTCGGCGACCTGGCCGCGATGGACGTCGTCCAGGAGATCACGGGCGCGGACAAGGTCAACCTCGTCGGCCTGTGCCTCGGCGGGCTGATGGCCACGATCGCCACCGCGATGCTCCACTCCCGCGGGCAGGGCGACCGCGTCAACTCGCTGACGCTGCAGAACACCCTGCTCGACTACTCCGACCCCGGGCCCGTCGCGAGCTTCGTCGACCCGGAGATCGTCGAGCGGCTCGAGCGCAAGATGGCGAAGACCGGCTACCTGCCGGCCGACTCGATGGCCGGCACCTTCGACCTGCTGCGCGCCAACGACCTGATCTTCAACTACGTCGGGCCGAACTGGCTGGAGGGCAGGACGCCGCCGGCGTTCGACATCCTCGCGTGGAACAACGACTCGACGCGCATGCCGGCCAAGATGCACGCCTTCTACCTGCGGCACTTCTACCTGGAGAACGAGCTGGCGCGTGGCGAGCTCGAGCTGCTCGGCGAGCACCTGTCGCTGAAGTCGGTCACCAACGACACGTTCATCGTGGGCGCCGTGAACGACCACATCGCGCCGTGGCGCACGTCGTTCACGTCGACCGGGCTGCTGGGCGGCGACGTCACGTTCACCCTCTCCAACGGCGGGCACATCGCCGGCGTCGTCAACCCGCCCGGGAAGAAGGCCAAGCACTGGATCGGCACGGTCGGCGGCGAGTCCGCGCCGGACGCCGACACCTGGCTGCAGCGCGCGAGCGAGGTCGCGGGCTCCTGGTGGGAGCCGTGGCGCGACTGGATCGGCGAGCGCGGCGGCGGCATGCGCACCCCGCCGCCCACCGGCTCGGACGCCCACCCGCCGCTGGGCGACGCGCCGGGCTCGTACGTCCTCGGCACCGCCTGATCCCGGTCGCCCGCGCGTTCCGCCCGGTCGAGGCTGGGTAACGCGAGGCCCCCCGCACCCGATCGTCGGTTGACGGACCTCGCCGAGGCCGTCACGGTGTTGCGGAGAGCGCACGTGACTTCGCGCTCCGCGCAACTCGTCGCCGCCCTGAGGGTGTGGGGGACCATGAAGCGTCACGCGTCCGTCGTCCTGCGTCGGAAGGTGGACGAGGCCGTGGGGCCGGGGTACGACCAGGTGTTCCTGCGTCTCGACCTGCTGTTGGCGGCCCGGGAGGCGCGGTGCCCGTGCGCGTCCTGCTCCTCACGCACGGCCGAGGCGCGCGACCGGCTCCTCGCGTCGCTGCCGCCGCTCTGAATCGCGGGAATCGCCGTTCCACGTGTGGCCGGTGCCACCGCGCCGGGACTCGCGGCGGTGGGTGCTTGGTAAACTGAGCGCTGTCACCGACGACGCGGAGGAATCCATCATGGCCACCCCGACCGCCGACGAGGCCCGCGACCAGGCCCTCGACGTGATCGCCCAGGCCCAGGAGGCGGGACTCCGGTTCGCCGGCTCCGTCGCCGAGAGCTGGGCCGCAGTGCTGCGCGGCATCCCCGGCGTCGGCAGCGTCCTCGGCGCCGACACGTCCGGCAGCTCGTTCGGCAACTCGTTCGGCGACTCCTTCGGTGGGGCCCTCGGCGCCACCGGTGTGCCGCACACCGCCGTCGACGCCGTCGACCGCTTCTACGACACCGGCGTGCAGCTCCTCGAGGCGCAGCGCTCCGCCGCGCACCACATGCTCGGCGCCATGGGGCCCGCGCTGCGGCCGCTGACCCTCGTCACGCCACCCGCCGCGCGCCGCTGACCGAGGTGTCGCAGCCGGGCGGGCCCTGGGAGGACCACCGCCGCGCCCTCGGCGGGTTCATCCGTAGCCAGCGCAAGCTCGCCCGTCTCTCGCTGCGGCAGCTCTCGGCCCTCAGCAACATCTCGAACCCCTACCTCAGCCAGGTCGAGCGGGGGCTCCACGAACCGTCCGTGCGCGTGCTGCACTCGATCGCGGAGGCCCTGGACATCTCGGCCGAGACCCTGCTGCTGCAGGCGGGCCTGGTGCGTGAGCAGGCCGGTGGGCACCCCACGTCCGGCGACGACGGTGCGCCGTCGTCGACCGAGCGGGCGATCCGGGCCGATTCCCGGCTCTCGGACGCCCAGAAGGAGGCCCTGATCGCCGTGTACCGCAGCTACGTCACCGGCTCACCCGACGGGAGGTCGACATCGTGAGCGCACTCCTGGCCTCGGATCCCGAGCCGTCCCCCCGCCCCGCGCCCGACGATCACCACGACCGCACCGTCCTCGGGCACCGCGTGCACGTCGCGCACCGCCCCGGGGCGCCCGGGCGTCTGCCGCTGGTGCTGGTCAACGGGATCGGCGCGAGCCTCGAGCTGTTCGACCCGCTCGTCGAGACGCTGGACCCCGAGCGGCCCGTCGTGCGCTTCGACGTCCCGGGCATCGGTGGCTCGCCGCTGCCGTGGGCGCCCCTGCCGATGGCGGGGCTCGCCATGCTCGTCCGGGGTCTGCTCGACGACCTCGGCTACGGCAAGGCCGACATCCTCGGCCTGTCGTGGGGCGGCGGGATCGCCCAGCAGTTCGCGCTCCAGCACCCCGACCGCACCGCCCGCCTCGCGCTGGTGAGCACGGGCACGGGCGCGATGATGGTGCCCGCACGCTTCACCGTGCTGGCGAAGATGCTCACGCCCCGGCGCTACAACGACCGCTCCTACCGTCGCGAGGCCGGCGCGGAGATCTACCAGGGCGAGTCCCAGGCAGCCGTCGACGCCGTGTTCTCCCGCGTGCACCCGGTGATGTTCCGCGCGTACCTCTTCCAGCTCATGGCGCTCATGAGCTGGACGAGCCTGCCGGTGCTCCCGTTCATCGGGGCGCCGACGCTGGTGCTCGCGGGCCGTCGCGACCCGGTCATCCCCGTGGTCAACGCCCACCTCATGGGCGCCCTGATCCCCCGCGGCTCCGTGCACCTGCACGAGGGCGGGCACCTCGGTCTGCTCACCCGGCCCGACGAGCTCGGGCGCGTGGTGGAGGAGTTCCTGGACGCCTAACCTCCGGGCCATGACGACGGTCGACTGGCGGACCTGGGTTCCCGAGCGGCTGGCGTACCCGGAGGCGCCGGTCGGCGCACTGCTCGACGGCGCGGCCCGGCGCTACGGCGACCGCGTGGCGTTCCGGCACCACGACCGCACGCTGACCTTCACCGGGCTGTGGCGCGCGGCGAGCGGGTTCGCCCACCACCTGCAGGCCCGCGGGGTGGTGCCCGGCGACGTCGTCGGCGTGCACCTGCCCAACGTGCTCGCGTTCCCGGTGGCCTACTACGGGATCCTGCTGGCCGGGGCCACGTTCACGCCGGTCAGCCCGCAGCTGCCGCCCGATGGCGTCGCCGCCCAGCTCGCGGACGCGGGGGCGGTCGCCGTGGTCGGCCTGGCCGACGTGGGCGCCGGCGTTCCCCTGCTCGCGACGGACGGGGTCGGGTTCGAGGGCGTCACCGACGCCGAGGCGCCGCCGGTGGTCGACGTCGACCCCACCGTCGCCCGCGCCCACCTCGCCTACACCGGGGGCACGACCGGCAGCCCGAAGGGCGTCGTGCTGACCCACGGATGTGTCGTCACCAACGTCCTGCAGTACGCGTGCCACGCCAGCGGGTCGCGTCCCGTCCCCGGGGTCGGCGGCGAGGTGGGGCTCGAACAGATCGGGCCGGCGGAGGAGTGGCCGATCCGCCTCGGCGAGGGCACCGGGATCGCCGTCGCGCCGTGGTTCCACGCGATGGGCACGATCGGCGGCATGGGCGTGGCCGTGGCGTCCGGGGCGACGAGCATCGTCCACGAGCGCTTCGACCCCGCCCGCTTCCTGGCCGACGTCGAGACCCACCGGGCGACGACGATCTCGGGTGCCCCGCCGCTCTTCCACGCGCTGCTCGCGCACCCGCAGGCGGCGCAGCGCGACCTCACCTCGGTGCGGACGGTGACGTCCGGGGCCGCGCCGATGCCGCTCGCGCTGGCCCGGCGGATCGCCGAGCGCATGCCGGAGGCGGTGATCGTCGAGGGCTACGGGATGACCGAGGCGACGATGGGACTCACGCTCGGCGTGACCGCGCGGTCGGCGCACCGCCGGGTCGGCACGGTCGGCGTCCCGGTGCCGGACACCGAGATCCGCATCGGCTCGCCGGACGCGCCCGCGGGGGAGGGCGAGGCCGGCGAGGTGTGGGCCCGCGGTCCGCAGGTCATGGCCGGCTACCTGGACCGGCCGGAGGCCACGGCGGAGACGCTGGTCGACGGGTGGCTGCGGACCGGCGACATCGGCGTGCTCGGCGAGGACGGGCAGCTCGAGATCGTCGACCGGGCCAAGGACATGCTGCTCCACAAGGGCTACAACGTGTACCCGCGGGAGCTCGAGGAGCTGCTGGCGGCCCGCCCCGAGGTCGCGGCGGCCGCCGTCGTGGGACGTGCGGACGCGGCGGTCGGCGAGGAACCCGTCGCCGTGATCGTCCCGGCGCCGGGCCACGAGCCCACCCCGGAGCTGGGCGCGTCCCTCGCCGCGGCCCTGGACGAGCAGGTCGCGCCCTACAAGCGCCTGCGCGCGGTGCACGCCGTCGACGCGCTGCCCGTCTCGGCCGCCGGGAAGGTGCTCAAGCGGGACCTGCGGGACGCCCTGACCGGGGGATCCACCCCGCTCGGCGGACCGATCTGGACGCGCACCACGGGCTAGAGTGGCGTCATGGCCCGCATCCGCATCGTGCGCGCCGCCGACGGGCGGCAGTGGATGGTGCGCCAGAAGCTGGAGTGGACCGACCCCGCGACGGGGGAGGACTTCGAGCACGACATGCAGGGCGGCCAGCTGGCGGCCATCGGCATCGTCTCGATCATGGGTCTGCTCTGGGTCGCGCTCCTGGCCTGGTGGTTCACCGGCAGCCAGGGTGTCGTCGTCCCGATCTGGGTGTGGCTGATCCTGCTGATCGTGGCCGGGTTCTTCCCGGGCCGCTGGGTGCTGCGCCGGCCCCGCACGCTCGTCGCCGAGACGCCGGGCGGTGCCGACGGCTCCGCGCCCGAACGCTGGGTGGGGTGGGTGCGCGGCACGGCCGCGGCGCGGGAGGAGATGACCGCGACCATCCGGAGCCTCGAGACCCGGGCGACGCCCGCCTACGCGGACAGTCCCCTGCAACCGGTCAGTTGAGGGGCCGATGAGCTGACATGCCGGAGCTTCCCGAGGTCGAGGCCCTCGCCGAGCACCTGCGCACGCACGCACTCGCCCGCCCCGTGGCGCGCACGGACCTCGCGAGCATGACCGTCCTCAAGACCTTCGACCCGCCGCTCTCGACGCTCACCGGCCGGCTGGTCACCGGGGCGGCGCGGCACGGGAAGTTCCTGGATCTGGAGCTCGACGGGCTCCACCTCGTCGTGCACCTCTCGCGCGCCGGGTGGCTGCGCTGGCACGACCAGGCGTCGGCCACCCCGCCGAAGCCGGGCAAGGGGCCGCTGGAGTTCCGGGTGCACCTGGAGAAGGTCGGCGGGCCCGGGTTCGACCTCACGGAGGCGGGCACGCAGAAGCGCCTCGCCGTGTACCTCGTCGAGGACCCGATGCAGGTCCCGGGCGTGGCCAAGCTCGGCCCGGACGCGCTTTCGCTCGACCGCGCGTCGTTCGGGGAGCTGCTCGCCGGTCGCTCCGAGCGGCTCAAGACGCTGATCGTCGACCAGCAGGTGCTCGCCGGGATCGGCAACGCCTACTCCGACGAGATCCTGCACGTCGCGAAGCTGTCGCCGTTCGCGTCGGCGGGCAAGCTCGACGCCGACGCGGTCGACCGGCTGCACGCCGCGATGGTCGCAGTGCTGTCCGACGCGGTGGAGCGCGCCGTCGGCCAGGACGCCGCGCGTCTCAAGGGCGAGAAGCGCTCGGGGATGCGGGTGCACGCGCGCACCGGGCTGCCGTGTCCCGTGTGCGGTGACACCGTCCGCGAGGTCTCGTACGCCGAACGGTCCTTCCAGTACTGCCCCACCTGCCAGACCCAGGGTCGCGCGTTGGCGGACCGTCGGCTGTCCCGTCTGGTCAAATAGCCCCGTGCCCGCCTGGCTGACCGATCCGCGCGTGGTCGCCGCCGTCGTGGTGGCGATCGCGCTGGTGGTCGCGGTGCTGGTCTACCGCCGCGTGAAGCGCCGCAACCAGTTCGCGTCGCCGCTGGAGCGCGCGACGTTCTCCACGCTGCACACGGTCTCGCTGGCCGCGCCCGCGCTGCGCGAGGGCCTGTCGGAGGGCTCGGCGCAGTTCGCCGTGCCCTACCTGCGCACGCTGCTCGACACCGAGGCGCTGTCGATGACGGGCTCGGACTGCGTGCCGCTGGCCTGGGACGGCGAGGCCGAGCACCACAGCCTCGACGTGCGCCAGTACGCCGAGAAGGTCATGCGCACGGGGCGCCAGCAGGTGGCCAGCCGCAAGGACATCGAGTGCGGCTCGCAGGACTGCCCGGTGCGCGGGATCGTCGTCGTGCCCCTCGAGGTCGACGGCAACGTCGCGGGCACGCTGGCCGCGGTCAGCGCGGACACCCCGGGCCCGGTGCTGCTGCGCGCCTCGGCGGAGGTCGCGCGCTACGTCTCCAGCCAGCTCGAGCTCGCCGACCTCGACGAGTCCCGCGCGCGCCTCAACCGCGCCGAGGTCCGGGCGCTGCGCGCGCAGATCTCGCCGCACTTCATCTACAACGCGCTCAACACGGTGGCCTCGTTCATCCGCACCGACCCCGAGCGCGCCCGCGAGCTGCTCATGGAGTTCGCGGACTTCACCCGCTACTCGTTCCGGCAGGCCGGCGAGTACACGACGCTGGCCGACGAGCTCAAGAACATCGACCGCTACCTGGCCCTCGAGCACGCCCGGTTCGGCAACCGGCTCACGGTCAAGGTGCAGGTCGCGCCCGAGGTGCTCTCGGTGGTCCTGCCGTTCCTGGCGCTGCAGCCGCTGGTCGAGAACGCGGTGCGCCACGGGCTCTCGGGCAAGCCGGGCGGCGGCACCGTGACGCTCACCGCCGAGGACTCCGGCGCCGAGTGCACGATCATCGTCGAGGACGACGGCGTCGGCATGGACCCGCAGGCGCTCAAGGAGGAGAACCGCGACGCGCACCTCTCCGGCGCCCACGTCGGCCTCGGCAACGTGGACGACCGCATGCGCTCGGCCTTCGGTCCCGACTACGGCCTGATCGTCGAGACCGAGCGCGGCGCGGGGACGAAGATCATCCTGCGCGTGCCCAAGTTCCGGGCAGGCGTCCGCGTGTAGCCCGACGCCGGTGATCACGGACCACCCGTTCGGCGCAGATAGTCTCGGGGCATGGAATTGCGGTTCGGCTCGGCCCTGTCCTCGGTCCTGCCCGGTCCCCTCGCGGCCGCCACCGGCACGCGCACGGTGAGCGTCGTGCGCCTGCAGGGCGTGATCGCCGCGGCCAGCGGGCCGGTGCCGAGGTCGCTCATCAACATCAACGCGGTCGAGGACGCGCTCAAGCGGGCGTTCACCGCGGAGCGCGCCGAGGCCGTCGCCCTGGTGATCAACTCGCCCGGCGGCGCGGCCACGCAGTCCGCCCTGGTGGCCGACCGCATCCGGGGCCTCGCCGAGGAGCACCAGATGCCGGTGCTGGCGTTCTGCGAGGACGTCGCGGCGTCCGGCGGGTACTGGCTGGCCTGCGCCGCCGACGAGATCTTCGCGCACCCGACCTCGCTCGTCGGCTCGATCGGCGTCGTGTCCGGCGGCTTCGGGCTGCAGGGGCTCATCGAGCGCTTCGGCATCGAGCGCCGCCTGCACACCGCGGGCCAGAACAAGGCGCGCCTCGACCCGTTCCAGCCCGAGAAGGCCGAGGACGTCGAGTGGCTGCTCGGCATGCAGGGCGAGCTGCACGAGATGTTCATCGACTGGGTGCGCTCGCGGCGCGGTGCGGCGCTGCAGGAGAACGGCGACCTGTTCACCGGCGAGGTGTGGACGGGGAAGCGGGCGCTGGAGCTGGGGCTGATCGACGAGCTCGGCACCGCCCGCGACGTCCTCGCCCGCCGCTTCCCCGACGCCGAGCCCGTCACGGTCGAGCCCCGCAAGCCGCTCCTGGCGCGCCTCGGACTGGGCGGCGTCCTCGGGCCCGCCGCGGCCCCGGCGACCGCGCTGGACCCGGTCGGCACGGCCCTCGAGTGGTTCGAGCACCGGGCCCTCTGGAGCCGGTTCGGGCTCTGATCCGGGTACCGAGGCGATCGATTCACTCCCCTCCGTCGCCCGCTCCGACCTAGGCTTCCGGGTCCGGACGTCGTGAGCTCACCGCTGCGGGAGGTGGTGGACCGTGCCGGTCCCCGGCGTCCCGTGGGGTGGGCGCGACACCTCGGCGCTGAGCCACGAGCTCATCCACCGCTGGATCCACGACGGCGCCGACCCCGCGGCCCTCGACTCCGCCCGCCTGCGCCACGCCGCGCGCGGTGAGGAGCTGCGGGCTGCGGCGCAGCGGCTCCAGCGGGCGCACGGCGAGCTGGGGGCCTCGTGGCGCGGCCGGGACGCCGACGCCGCCACGCAGCACGTGCGCACGCTCGTGGCGCGCATGAGCCGGCTCGGGGACGCCGTCACCGGGCAGGCGGGCAGCCTCCAGGGCGTGCGGGACGCCCTCGCGCGCGTCCGGTCGCTCGTCGGGCCGCCCCGCCCGCCCGCGCTGCCCGTCCTCGGCGCCTCGCCGGCCACGCCGGGCCTGGCGGGCGCGCTGACGACCGGAGGGCCGCCGGACGGGTTCGGGGCCTTCCAGGCCGCGCAGGCCGAGGAGCGGGCCGCTCAGGGCGCCTACCGCGCCTACCTGGAGCAGACCGGCCTCGCCGCCCGCGGCGCCCCGTCCGCCGTCGACGGGCTCGCGGGGCGGGCGTCGACGGCCGCGCCCGGCGTCCCGGCGCCCGCGCGCGGGCTCCCGGCCGGTCCCGAGGGGTCGGGGTCGGGGCGTCCCGGCGTCCTCGCGCGCGCCGCAGGTCCCGCGGGCCCGGGCGGCGGGGCTCCGGGGGTCGGGGTCCCGACGGGCACGGTGCCGGGTGGCCGGGGCGGTGGCGGGGTCGGAGCGCCGGCGGGTCGCGGTGTCGTCGCGCCGGGCGGTGGGTCCGCAGCTGCGGGTGCCGGGGCCCGTCCGGGGCCGGTCGGCCGCCTCGTGTCGCGGCTGCTCGGGGGCCCGGAGCCGGGCGCACCGGGTGGTGCGGGTGCCGGCGGTGCTCCGGGCCGTCCCGGCGGACCGGCGGGTCGCCCCGGCGTGCCACCCGGGACGACGCGGGGCCCGTCCCCGGGCCCCACGCCAGGCCCCGCTCCGGGCCCCGCTCCGGGCACCGTCCCCGCGACCGGCGCGCGCGGTCCGGCGGCCGCCGCCGGCCCCACCCCCGCCGACCGCCTCACCGGCGGGGCCGGCGGCGTCGTCGCGGGACGCGGCGGTGACCCGCGGGAGCGTCGTGGCGGGCGCGGCGCCACGGACCCTGCGTCGACCGCCGACCCTGCGGAGCAGTCCCCGCCGTCCACCGACACTGCCGGGCCCGACCGCACCGCGGCGGCCGGACCGCCCGCGGGCACGGGGACGACGGTCGGCGCCCCGGTCGACCCCGGCACCCCGCCCGCCGGGGGTCACGGCCCCGGCCACAGCCCCACACCGGGCCCCGACGTCCCGATGACGCCCCCGATCACCGGCGCGGGGCCCGCCGCCGGACCGACCCGCGGGTCCGGCGTCCGCCATCCCGAGTACCTCGTCGACGCCGACTCCTGGCGCGATCCCGCCGACGGCCCCGACGACCGCCGCCTGGTCGCGCCACCGGTGCTCGGGGAGCAGGACGACCGGTGACCGGACTCGTCCTCGACCGCCACGAGCTGTTGTGGATCCTCGAGCAGTGCGGGGCCGGGTGGCCGTACCCGCTGCGCCCGGCGCACTGGTCCGCGGAGACCGACGCCGAGGTCCGGCGCCACCGCGAGGCCACCGAGAACGCCCTGCGCGCCCGCGGCCTGCTCGAGCCGGGGCCCGCGCGTGTGCTGCTCGACGCGGGGACCGCCGTCGCCGGGTGGGTGCTCGCCGTCGACCTCGTCCGCCGCGACGCGACTGCGCCCCGGGCGGCGGTGGCCCTCACCGATGGGCGCACGGCGGCCCTGCTGGACTCGCCCGAGCACGCGCAGGCGCCCGTGCGCGTGACGCCGTGCCGGCCGGACGGGCTCGCCGAGGCCCTGTTCGGGCTGGTCCCTCCGGTGCCGCCCGGCAGCGGACCCCCCGTGCCGGTGCCCGCGGGCGCCGTGCCCGCCGACCTGCCGTCGACCGCGCGGGCGATGCGCGCCCGGGACGCCGCGGAGGACCTGCTCGCGACCGTCACGGCCGTCACGCAGGTCGGGGTGGCCGAGCGGCGCGACGGCACGCCCCGGCGAGTCACCGAGCCCCTGTGCTGGCTCGACGGTCCCCGCGGACGGCACGTCCTGCGCTCGCCCCCGCCCGGGGCCGCCGCGCGTCCGCCGGTGCTCGTTCCCGCAACCGGCGGACAACTGCTCTCCGACGTCCGTACCGTGCTGGCCGACGCGGTCGTGCCGCGCCCGCCGGGAAGGAGCACCGCATGAGCGCACCCCAGTCGCCTCCCGGCGGCGACGGTGGCCCCGGCGGCGGCGGTGAGGCCGCGATGCGGCCCGACGAGGCGCGGGCGTTCGCGGGCAAGGTCGACGCCCTCGAGCAGGGCGTCACCGGGGCGCAGGCGGCGCTCGACGGCCTCGGCGCGGAGTCGCTGGCGGTCGGTTCGGGGGAGGACAACGCGGCGATCGCCGCCTGGTACCGCGAGCTGGTGACGTCGGACACGGTGCCGGCCGCGCGCACGCTCGCCGCCGAGCTCGACGCGCTGCGACGCGCCGTCCGCGAGAGCGCCGCCGCGTGGGAGCACACGGATGCCGGAGCCGCGGCTACCTACCGCCCCGATCCCGGGTCGATCTGAGCTCCGGGCCTCCGTGCGCCCCCTCCGGGTCGTTCGGGTGGCGCAGCGGCGCACCCCCGAACGGGTGGTCCCGCTCGGCGACACACCGGATGATCCCCGGCTCGCCCTGCACAAGGGGTGGGGCACGGAAGGGTGGCGAGCCGATCGGGTCCTATCGTGGACGTGCGAACCTCGGCTGGGCAGGATGGCGACGCAGTGAACACGAGTGAGAACGACGGCCTCGTAGTACTCGCCGTCGACGACGAAGAGCCGGCTCTCATGGAGCTGGCGTACCTGCTCGAGCAGGACCAGCGGGTCGGCACCGTCCTACGGGCGTCCGACGCGATCGCGGCCCTGCGCATCCTCACGGGCGGCGACCGTGTCGACCTGGGCGGGTTCGGGGGTGGTACGCCCCCGACCGGACTCCCGGCGCCGGCCAAGCAGTCGGACGTCGACGTCCTGTTCCTCGACATCCGCATGCCGGGCCTCGACGGTCTCGAGCTCGCGAACGTCCTGTCGCGGTACGTCATCCCGCCGTCGGTGGTCTTCGTGACGGCGCACGACGACCGTGCGGTCGAGGCCTTCGACGTCGGCGCGGTCGACTACCTGCTCAAGCCGCTGCGTCCCGAGCGTCTCTACGCCTCGCTGTCGCGGATCCTGTCCTCGCGCGGCACCACCGTGCCGGTCGAGCCCGCCGCCGACGAGGAGGGCGACGACGAGGTGATCCCCGTCGAGCTCGCCGGCACCACGAAGCTGGTGCAGCGCTCGACGGTGCGCTGGGTGGAGGCGCAGGGCGACTACGCGCGCCTGCACACCACCGAGGGCAGCCACCTCGTCCGCATCCCGCTCTCGGTGCTCGAGGAGCGCTGGTCGGACGCCGGCTTCGTGCGCATCCACCGCTCGTACCTCGTCGCGCTGCCGCTGATCACCGAGCTGCGGCTCGCCGGCTCCGGGTACGTCGTGCGCCTGGGCAGCGGCGGGGACGTCGCCGAGCTGCCCGTGAGCCGGCGCCACACGCGCGAGCTCAAGGACCGTCTCGTCCGCTCGACGAAACAGGCCTGGGGCCGACGGTGAGCTCCCCCGGCGGCTCGGCGCGGGCCCCGGGGCCCGATCCGGGCACCGCCGGGGCGGACAGCTCTACCGAACGCTCGACCGACGGCTCTGCCGACGAGCCCGCGGACGTCGCGCCGGGCGCCTCGGGCGAGGCGCTGCGCTCGGTCCCCGACCCGCCGGCACCGGGGACGCCCGCGGCGCCGGGGGAACCGGAGCCGGAGGCAGGCCCGCCGCCGGACGCCGACCCGCCGCCGGACGCCGACGGCGACTCCTGGAGCGGCAGCGGGCCCGACACCGGCACCGTCCGCCGATCGCGGCCCTCCCGGTCGGGGCGGTCGTCGACGGGCGTCCCGACACCTCCCAACCCGATGACCGCCGGCCCGATGACCGCCGGCCCGATGACCGCCGGCCCGGTGACCCCGGCGCCCGCCGCCGTCGGCGCGACCCCGGGCCCGGCCACCGGCGCGACCCCGGCGCCGGGTGCGGGCCCGACCCCGGTCGCGATGACCGACCCGCCGCGACGCCCGGTCCCGCCGACGTTCTCGTCCCCGGGCCAACCGCCGCCGGGCGTCGCGCGTCGTCACGGCCGGCACGCGCGCCCCGAGGTCGGCTCCGTGCACACCCCGCCGTCGGGGTACCGCCCGCGGCACGCGGCGCCGGACGCGGAGACCGAGCAGTTCGCGGCGGTGCCCTACACCGGCCCGGGCGGGCTCGGGCCCGCGCCGCTGGCCCGTCCCTCGTCCGACGACGAGGCCGGCGACCCGCACGAGCCCGTGCCGATGGCCGCCCGCACGACCGCGGTGAACGCCTCGGCCACGACCGACAACACCCCGATCTCCGACGCCGACATGGCGCTGTGGACCGGTCCCGGCGTCGTCGTCCGCCCGCTGGCGTCCGAGACCGACGGTGCGGGCGACCGCGTCCGCGTCGTGCTCGCCGAGCGGCGCGTGCCCACCCGCGCCGTGCGCACCGTGGCCGAGATCGAGCAGCAGACCGAGACCGGTGAGCTCCTGCTGCGCAACCTCCTGCGCGCGCAGCTCGCGCTCGGCCTGCGCCTGGGCCTCGTCGCGGTGTTCGTCCTGGGCGCCCTGCCGGTGCTCTTCCTCGTGGTCCCGCGCGTCGGGACGGTCGAGATCGTGGGCGTGACGCTGCCCTGGCTCGTCCTGGGCTTCCTGCCCTACCCGTTCATGCTCGCCCTGGCCTGGCTCTACATCCGCACCGCCGAGCGCAACGAGCTCGACTTCGCCGACAACGTGGAGGACTGACCGGCGTGGACACCGCCGGGTACGTCGCCGTGGCCGCCGTCGTCGTCGTCGTCATCGCCACGATCGTCATCGGGTCCCTGGGCGTGCGGGTCGCACGCACGACGGACGACTTCCTGGCCGCCTCGCGCACCGTCGGCACCCGCGCCAACGCCGCGGCCATCTCCGGGCAGTACCTCTCGGCGGCGTCGTTCCTCGGCGTCGCCGGCATCGTGCTCAAGGACGGTGTCGACGGGCTCTGGTACCCGATCGGCTTCACAGCGGGCTACCTCGCGCTGCTGTTCTTCGTCGCCGCCCCGCTGCGCCGGTCCGGGGCCTACACGGTCCCCGACTTCGCCGAGGTCCGGCTCGACTCCACGTTCCTGCGCACGGTCACCACCTGGTTCGTCGTCATCATCGGCTGGCTCTACCTGCTGCCGCAGCTGCAGGCGGCCGGGCTGGCGCTCACGGTGCTGACGACCGCTCCGGAGTGGGTGGGCGTGGTGGCCGTCGGCCTGGTGGTCACCGCGAGCGTGACCTTCGGCGGCATGCGCTCGATGACCTTCGTGCAGGCCTTCCAGTACTGGCTCAAGCTCACCGCGCTGGCCGTGCCCGCGCTCGTGCTGCTCGCGGTGTTCGTGTTCGGCCCGGACCGCGACGGCACGCCCCCGCCGCCGGTGTTCACCGACGCCACGAGCGTCGACGTGAGCACCCCGGTCACCCTGCAGGTCACCGTGCCGGTCGACATCGGCGTGCGCGGCGAGGTGGACGGCGCGACGATCAACGGGCCGGTGTCGTGGGCGCCCGGGCTGCACACGGTGGACGCCGGCACGACGCTGCGCTTCCCGGCCGGGGCCACGGTGCCCGTGGTCACCGACGCCGACGCCGACGCGGGCGCGTGGTCCGCGCCGCTGACCGGGGGCAGCGAGGACGGGCACTCGCTGCTCGCGACGTACTCGCTGGTCCTGGCCCTCCTGCTGGGCACCATGGGCCTGCCGCACGTGCTCGTGCGCTTCTACACCAACCCGGACGGCCGGGCGGCCCGCCGGACGACGCTCATGGTGCTGGCGATGCTGGGCGGCTTCTACCTGCTACCCGTGGTGCTCGGCGCGCTGTCGCGGCTCTACGTCCCGCAGCTGCTGGTCACGGGCCAGACGGATGCGGCGGTGCTGCTGCTGCCCACGGCGGCGCTCCCGGGCTGGATCGGCATCGGGCTGGCCGCGCTCGTCGCCGCCGGCGCGTTCGCGGCGTTCCTGTCGACGTCGTCGGGGCTCCTGCTCTCGGTGGCCGGCGTCCTGTCGACCGACCTGCTGCCCCGCAAGCTCGGCGACTTCCGCATCGCCGCGCACATCGGGGGCCTGGTGCCGATCGTCGCCGCCCTCGGCGCCACGCGTCTCGACTTCTCGCTGACCGTCTCCCTGGCCTTCGCGGTCGCCGCGTCGACGTTCTGCCCACTGCTCGTGCTCGGCATCTGGTGGAAGGGCCTCACCGACCGCGGCGCGACCGTGGGCATGCTCATCGGCGGCGGCCTCGCCGTGCTCTGCGTCGGCTCGACGCTCGCGGGCCTCGCCCCGGGCGGTTGGATCGGGGTGCTGCTCGCGCGTCCCGCGATCGTCACGGTGCCACTCACGTTCCTCGTCATGGTCCTCGTGAGCCGCTCGTCCCCCCAGCGTGTGCCGGCGAACGTGGGCCGCACCCTCCTGCGCCTGCACGCGCCCGAGCGCCTCGGGCTCGGCGACGTCCGGCGTGGCGCGCGTCCTTCGGCCTGATCCCGCCCGTCCGTCCCGTAACGTCCCGGCGACGCTGCGTGAGTGGATGCCACGCGCCGTGACGATCCGGAACGATTCGGACGAACGGGAGGGATCGGAATGGCGCAGTGGATCCGCTCGTCGGGTGATATTGCTGTGAGTAGTCACACGAAAGGACTAATCGGGTTGATCTGTAGCGGATTAGGGTTCTGCCCGATCGTGACGACGGACGACCCTGGGGAGATCTCGTGAGTGCCACCGACGACACCCCAGGGGGGTCGAGCGCGCTCGACGACACCCCGTCCGCGTACCAGGAGGTCCAGGCCTCACCGGAGTTCACGTCGCTGCGGCGACGCTGGCGCGGCTTCATCTTCACGATGACCGCGGTCTTCCTCGGCTGGTTCCTCGTGTACGTCCTGCTGTCGGACTTCGCCCACGGCGTGGTCGACACCCGGATCGGCGGCACCAACTTCACGGTGGGCCTGGTGCTGGGCCTGCTCCAGTTCGTGTCCACCTTCCTGATCGCGACGCTCTACGTCCGGTTCGCGAACAAGAACCTGGATGACGACGCCGAGGCGCTGCGTCAGCGCGTGGAGGAGAAGCTGTGAGCACCCAGATCGGCAGCCCGGCGCTCAACATCGGGATCTTCACCCTCTTCGTCGTGGTGACCCTGGTGATCGTCTACCGGGTCAGCCGCTCCTCCAGCACCGCCTCGGACTACTACGCCGCGGGCAGCTCGTTCACCGGGCCCCAGAACGGCATCGCGATCTCGGGTGACTACCTCTCGGCCGCGTCGTTCCTCGGCATCGCCGGTGCGATCGCCCTCAACGGCTACGACGGCTTCGTGTACTCGATCGGCTTCCTCGTCGCCTGGCTCACCGCGCTCCTGCTCGTCGCCGAGCTCCTGCGCAACGTCGGGCGCTTCACCATGGGCGACGTCCTGAGCTTCCGGATGCGCCAGCGCCCGGTGCGCGCCGCCGCGGCGGTGTCCACGCTCCTGGTGTCGTTCTTCTACCTGCTGGCCCAGATGGCCGGTGCCGGCGGCCTCATCTCGCTGCTGCTCGGCGTGAAGAACGTGCCCGGTACGCCGTTCGACGGGCAGTCGCTCGTCATCGCGATCGTCGGCATCCTCATGGTCGTCTACGTGCTCTACGGCGGCATGCGGGGCACCACCTGGGTGCAGATCATCAAGGCCACGCTGCTGGTGATCGGCGCCGCCGTCATGACGGTGTGGGTGCTCGGGCTCTACGGGTTCAACCTCTCGGCCCTGCTGGGCTCCGCCGTCGAGAACACCGGCAAGCAGCTCCTGGACGCCGGCAACCAGTACGGCAAGACGGTGACGACGAAGATCGACTTCCTGTCGCTCTCCCTCGCACTGGTGCTCGGCACCGCGGGTCTGCCGCACATCCTGATGCGCTTCTACACGGTGCCGACGGCCAAGGAGGCGCGTCGCTCGGTGCAGTGGGCGATCTGGATCATCGGGATCTTCTACCTGTTCACCCTGGTCATCGGGTACGGCGCCGCCGCGCTGCTGCCGCGGGGCACGCTCACCTCGGCCAACGTCAACGACGCGGCCCCGCTGCTCGCCTTCCAGCTCGGCGGCACCCTGCTGCTCGGCATCGTCGCCGCGATCGCGTTCGCGACGATCCTCGCCGTGGTCGCCGGCCTGACGATCACCGCCGCGGCCTCGTTCGCGCACGACATCTACGCGAGCGTGATCAAGGAGGGGAAGCCCGACCCGGGCATGGAGGTCAAGGTCGCCCGCCGGACCGCCCTGGTCGTCGGCGTCGTCGCCATCGTCGGCGGCATCCTGGCCAATGGCCAGAACGTCGCCTTCCTCGTGGCCCTGGCCTTCGCGGTGGCCGCGTCGGCGAACCTGCCGACGCTGCTGTACTCGCTGTTCTGGAAGAAGTTCAACACCACCGGGGCCCTGTTCAGCATCTACGGCGGCCTGGCGATCTGCATCCTGCTGATCGTCTTCTCGCCGGTGGTGTCGGGCAGCGCGACGGCGATCTTCGGCGAAGGCGTCGACTTCGCGTTCTTCCCGCTGCAGAACCCGGGCATCGTGTCGATCCCGCTGTCGTTCCTGCTCGGCGTGATCGGCACGTACGTCGGTGCGCGGGAGCCGGTCAACGAGGCCAAGTTCTCCGAGATGGAGGTCCGGTCGATGACCGGCGCGGGCGCGTCCCGCACCGCCGCCGACCACTGATTCGACCACTGAGTCGCAGTCTCCGGAGCCCGTCACCCCACCCGGGGTGGCGGGCTTCGCTGCGACCACAGGGGGGTCGTGATGGGATGGAGCGGTGAGCCACCCCGGACTCCCCTCGGTCGGCCCCGGCGAGATCCCGGCCGGGGCGACGCTGCTCGACGTCCGCGAGGACGACGAGTGGGTCGCCGGGCACGCGCCGGGCGCGGTGCACCTGCCGATGTCCCAGATCACCGGACGTCTCGACGAGATCCCCGAGGGCCCGCTCGCCGTCGTGTGCAAGGTCGGCGGACGCTCGGCGCAGGTCACGATGTTCCTCGCCCAGCGCGGCCACGAGGCCGTCAACGTCACGGGCGGGATGCTGGCCTGGGAGGCCGAGGGCCGTCCGATGACCACCGAGGGGCCCGGACCGGCCCGGGTGGTCTGAGGAGTGGGGAGGCGTCGGTGACCTGCCCGCGGTGTGGGCGGCCCCAGCCGCCGCCGGATTCCCCGGGCGCGCCCCGGACGGGCGTGACCCGCTACTGCGTGCACTGCGGCCGCGTCCTGGCCGGCGTCCGGTGGGTGGCGCTGCCCCCCGACGCGCTGCGGCCCCGCGAGCCCCGCGTGCCGCGCCGTCCGTACGCGGGCCCGCCGCGCTATCCCGCCGTCCCGCGCTGGAGCCTCCGGACCTGGATGCCCGCGCCGCAGCCGGGCGGCGACGAGGGCCCGCTCCCGGCCACGCCGCCCCGCGAGCCGGAGGCCGTCCTGCGGGGCTCTGCCGGGCTCCTCGGCCGCCTCGCGATGACGACCGCGGTGCTCGCCGGGATCGCCGCGCTCGCCGAGCTGTGGCGCTACGGCCTGCTCGTCGCCAGCCGTTCCGAGGCCCTCTCGTCGGCGCCGCTGGCCTTCTCCGACGCCCTGGTCACGCTCGTCGGGCTCCTGACGCCCGTGGCGGCCGTCGCGACCGGTGTGCTGTTCCTGCGCTGGTTGCTGCTCGCGCGTGGCATCGCCGCCACGATCTCCGGGACGCGTCCCGCCCGGCGGGACTGGGCGGTGGTGCTCGGGAGCCTGCTGCCCGGTCCGAACCTCACGATCCCCGGGGCCGCGCTCACCGAGGTCGAGCACGCCGCCTCGGGTCGTCCCACCGACGAGCGGCCGCGGCCGTCGCGTCCCGTGCGGCAGTGGTGGCTCGCGTGGGCCGCGAGCGTCGTGCTCGGTGTCCTGGCCGTGCTGCGCGGGCTCGGGGACAGCACGCAGGCGCTGGCCGACGCGGTGCTGCTGCACGCCGTCGCCGACATCGCGGCCGCGGTGGTCGCGCTCGTGACGATCCGGGTCGTCACCGACCTGACCGAGCTGCTCGCCCCCGACCTGCGCCCGGCGGGACGGGAGGCGGTGCTGTCGGTCGGGGCTGTCGGGGCTGGGCTCTCAGCGCCCGGGCTCTCAGCCCCCGCTGACGATCGCGTTGCCGCCGGCGGCGGGCGGAGCGGTGGGGTCGGTACCGAGGTCGGGTGACATCTCGCGGGCGACGAAGTCCTCGACGTGGAAGAGGTTGTCGCCGGCGCGGCGCACGATGCGCAGGAGCGTGGTCATCGAGGCGACCTCCTCGACCTGCTCCTTGAGGTACCACTGCATGAACTGCTCGCCCAGGTAGTCGCCCTCGTCGCGGGCCGTGCGCGCGAGCGTGGCGATCTGCTCGGTGACCGACTGCTCCTGGCGCAGCACCAGCTCCACGATCTCCTCGAGCGACGAGAAGTCGTTCCGTACGGCGTCGATGCCCGGGATGGTGATCGGCAGGTCGTTGTCGAGCAGGTACTGCACCATGCCCATCGCGTGGTTGCGCTCCTCGAGCGCCTGGGCGTAGAAGTGCGCGGCGAGCTGCGGGAGATCCTGGTCGTCGCAGTGCACGGCCACCGCCGTGTACTGCTGCGATGCGGTGAACTCGTTGCGGATCTGCGTCCGCAGCAGCTCGTGGAACTTCGACTGCGCGGCGGTCATGTGTCCGAGTCTAGGTCAGGGCTCTCGGGGCCCGACCCCTCGTTCATGTCCGTACGCTGCGGCGACCGTGCTTGGAGCCGTGACGTCGCCCACCCTGGGCCTCGTTCCCGGCGACCCCGGCGGGCTCGCCGTTCGCCTGCAGCGGGATCGCGCCGGACCACCCGAACTGCTCGGTGTGGATGCGCGGCGCCGGGATCCCGATCTGGTCGAGCGCCGCCAGCGAGCCCGCGAGCACCGAGGGCGAGCCGCAGACGAAGTAGTCGAGCACCTGGCGGGCAGCGGGCTCGGCGGGCAGGACCTCGGCGAGCAGGTCGGCGTCGATGCGGCGTCCGTCGGTGCGCACGACCTGCAGGTCGAGGCGACGGGCGAGGGCCGTCAGTTCGTCGGCGAACAACGGCTCGGTGACCCGTTCGGCCAGCACGAGGCGGTGCGTGCGGGTGTCGCCGCGGTCGGCGAGCGTGCGCAGCATGCTCATCATCGGGGTGATGCCGACCCCGCCGGCGAGCAGCACGAGACCCGCCGAGCCGGGGGCGGCCTCGGTCGAGAACGAGCCGTGCGGCCCGTCGAGCCACACCTTGCTCCCGGTGCGCAGCGTCGACAGGAGCCCGGAGAAGTCGCCCTGGTCGCGGACGGTGAGCTCGATGCGCCCGGTCACCCGCGCGCTGGAGGCGATCGTGAACGGGTGCTCCTCGGCGCCGACCACCCCGCGCTTGAGGCGCAGCCAGACGAACTGGCCGGGCGCGAAGCGCAGGCCGCCGCGACGCAGGTGCACCGGGGCGAGCACCAGCGTGCTCACCGTCTCGCTCTCGCGGCGTACGCCGTAGACGACGTAGGCGCCCTGGCGCGAGAACAGCGGGCGCCACACCCAGCGGTGGGCGAGCACCCCCAGCAGCACCAGCACGAGCGCGGAGAGCACGACGCGCATCACGGGGTCGGCGACGAGGTTGCCCAGCCAGAGAACGTGCAGGCCGGCGAGGACGAGCGCGGCGCCGGCGAGCAGGACGTGCAGCCGTGCCCAGATCTCGTAGCGTGCGCCGGGACGCCGGCCCCGGACCGCGACGAACCCGACCAGCAGCAGCCCGCCGACCGAGCTCCAGCCGGCCCGGGCGGCCGCGGTGCCCTGGAAGGGGTTGAGCAGGCTCGGGTGGTTGAGGATGGCGACGGTCATGTGGATGCCGACGAGGACGATCGCCAGGGTGCCCAGCCAGCGGTGCAGGCCCAGGACCTTCTCGACCCCGAACGCCCGGGTCAGCGAGCGCACCCGCGAGGGGACCACCACGACGACCACGAGCACGGTCAGGGCGAGCAGGCCCATGCCGACCGAGAGCACACCGAGCACCGAGCTGCCGCCGCCGCGGACCGCGACGAGACCGACCGGGATCACCACGAGGGCGGCGAGGACCGCCACCCACACGGCGCGTGTTGAGCGTTGCTGCACGGAGCGGACGGTAGGCACGGTGGATCAGTGGCTCCGGCGCGTCTGAGAGCCGGTCCGCCCGCGGCGCGGCGACGGGCGCCCGCCACGCGCCCAGGCACAGGCTGTTCGTCCGATCGGGTGAAGACCTGCTCCGTCTGCTGAGACCGGCTCTCAGCTTCGCGGGACGGGGCACCTCCGGTGCCAGCGCTGCGTCCACGCTGGCACTGAACGCCAGGATCGCCACATCCTCGATCCCGCGACACGCCGCTGTAGGGAGCCGAGCGGACGTACCTCGGACCACCACGAAGCGCCCGATCGGACGCCACCGGGCAGGATGCGCGCGTGATCTCGCGTTCGCGTCTCCGCTTCCCGGCCGTGCTCGCCCTCGCCGCGGCCGGTGTCGCGCTCGTCCCGCCTGCCTGGCGGTCGCTGCGCCCCCGTCCGCGCTCCGGCTTCGACCGCTCGACCGCGGCCGCGGGGGTCTCCGCCCAGTTCGACCAGGACGCCACGGCCTACGACCGCCTCGTCGGCGCGAACCCCGGCTACCACGACCACCTGCGCCTCTCGGCCCGTCGCCTCGGCCTGCCCGACGGAGGCGCCGGCGCCGTCCTGCTCGACGTCGGGTGCGGCACGGGGCTCTCGACGGCGGCGCTCGTCGAGACCTACCCGCAGGCCCGCGTCGTCGCCGTCGACGCGTCGGCCGAGATGCTCGCCCGCGCCCGGGAGAAGTCGTGGCAGGACACCGTGCGGTTCGTGCACGCGAGGGCCGAGGACCTGCACGCCGCGCTGGCGGCCGAGGGTCTCGAGGGCCCGTTCGACGGCCTGCTCGCCGCCTACCTCGTCCGCAACCTGCCCGACCGCGACGCGGGTGTCGCCGTGCTCGTCGACCACCTCGCGCCCGGCGCTCCGGTCGCGGTGCACGAGTACTCGGTGGCCGACTCGGCCTACGCGCGCGGTGTGTGGAGCGCCGTGTGCTGGGCGGTGATCATCCCGCTCGGGTGGCGCGTCACCGGCGACGCCTCGCTCTACCGGTACCTCTGGCGCAGCGTCCTGGCCTTCGACGGCCTCGGACGACTCGAGCAGCGCCTGCGCGACGCCGGGCTGTGCGAGGTCCACACCCGCCCCGTCGACGGCTGGCAGCGCGGCATCGTCCACACGGTGCTCGGACGCCGCTGAGGCGTCGACCCGTTCGCGGCTGCGGTGGCCGCGGACGCGGGCCGCGAGATGGTGGATTTCCTGACGTTGAACGTCAGCATGGCCCCCACGCTGGCAAGGGCTCGGCGTGTCGGGCTCGCGAGGATGTGGCGATCCTGGCGTTGGGTGCCAGCGTGGACGCAGCGCTTGCACGCGGAGCGTGCACGTCCCCGAGCGGGGCCTCAGCCGCGACGGCGGGCGGCGCGGACGGCGTAGGTGCGCTCCGCGTACTCGATGTCGTCGGTCCACAGGCGCTTGGCGGCCCACTCCATCACCGGGCGCACGAGGGTCTGCACGCGGCGGGCGTGGACGAAGCCCGGGCGAGCGGAGTGGGCGATCGTCGCCTCGACCACCGCCGTGCGGGGCCGCCCGTCGGGGTGCGGGGTCAGCGGGGTCGCGTGGGTCTCGACGACGCTGCCGGCGCCCTCGCCCTCGGTGATGTGCATGACGATCGTCCGCGGCTCCGGGCACGTGAACCGGGCGCGTACCGGAACGCCCCAGCTCTTCGAGACCCGGAACGCCACCTTGAGGTCGAAGTGGTCGTCCTCCTCGCTCGCCTCGCGCCCGGGCGCGCGCTCGACGCGCAGGTCGGCGAACGAGTGCGGGTGGAACCAGGCGCCGTGCCAGGGGTCGAGACGGTTCGCGAGGACGTCCGCGGGCTCGCAGGTACCGACCATCGACGCCACGGCGACGAGGCTCTCGTCGACGTCCGGGCGCTCCGGCAGGATCGGCGCGTCGGTGGGCTCCTCGCCGCCGACCGCGTCGAGGCGCACCCAGGCCAGCGCGCCGTCGTCGAAGGCGGGCAGCGTGCGCCAGCCCGCTCGGCCCGACGGCCCGAGGGCGAGGCCGTGCCAGCGGCAGATCAGCTCGCAGCCCGACTGCACGGCGGTGCTCATGTCGGCGCCGAGGTGGGGGCACGCGCCGGGCCCGGCGTGCAGCGATCTGTCGGGCGAGCGCCAGAGCACCAGCTCGACCCCGGCCACCGTGGTACCGAACGGGGTGCCGGTGCGGACGTCGCGGCTCGCGCCGACGACGTACCAGTTGCCCGACGGACGGGCCGTGGCGCGCGCGAGCGCCGCATCGATGACGCCGACCTTCGCGTCGCGCCAGGTGGGCTCCATGGCGGCCCACTCGCGTCCGGACAGCCGACGCAGCGGGTGGGCCGGCGTCCGCCGTTCCGCCTTCTTCAGCACGAACCGGACGCTAGGCCGGGCGTCGCAACAGTGCAGTGAGGGAACGCGGCCTGTGGCCGGACGCACGTCGTGCTGCGCCGAACGTGCACCCCGTCACTCCACGGGGGCACGTTCCCAGGGGCACGACAGACACCGCGGGCCACCGCGCCCCGAGCCGAGCTCGAACCCGGCGATCGTCAGCACCTCGATCCCGGCGGCCTCGAGCCGGGCGTTCGTCGTGGTGTTGCGCTCGTAGGCGACGACGCGGCCGGGCGCCAGCGCGAGGGTGTTGTTGCCGTCGTCCCACTGCTCGCGCTCGGCCGCGACGGACTCGAGCCCGGTGTCGACGGCCCGCAGCTCGTCGATCCCCATGGCGCGCGCCGCGGCGGGCCGGAACGGCTCGGGGCCGCGGATGTCGAGGTGGTCGGTGCCGTCCGGGCGCACCGTCCACGCCTCGAGCCCGTCGAGCACGCCCGGATAGATGACCATCGTGTCGGTGTCGACCATCGTCGCGACCGTGTCGAGGTGCATCGTCGCCCGGCGCTGGGCGATCGGGACCGCGAGGACGGTGTGGGCGAGGCCGTCGGCGAACATCGCCCGCGCGAACGACTCGGCGCCTGCGGGGCTCGTGCGCTCGCCGACCCCGACCGCCAGCACCCCGGGGGCGAGCAGCAGCACGTCGCCGCCCTCGACCGCGGACGGGTCGCGGGGCGCGGTCGGCGCGACGACGCCGAGCTCGGGGTGGTGGCGCTGGGCGAGCGCGACCAGCGAGGCCTCCCGCCGGCGCGCCGGCATCCCCATCGACGACGCCACGACGCGCGGGCCGACCCGGATCGACGAGTCGCGGGTGAACATGAGGTTGGGCAGAGGGTCGACGGCGAAGTCGTGCGGCGCCGCCATGGCGCGCACCAGTGAGCGTCCCGTCACACCCAGCTCGGCGAACGAGCGCCCGCCGATGAGGGCCGCGGCCAGCGCGGCGTCGTCGAGCCCGTGCAGCTCGGCCCGCACCGCCTCGCCGAGCTCGCGTCCCAACGCCCGCTCGTCGACCGCGTCGGCGATCCCGGCCTCGCGCGCCGCCGGGCTCGCGAGCGCCTCGACGAGCACGTCGCCGAGCAGGAGGACCCGCACGCCGTGGGCCCGCAGCAGGTCGGCGAAGGCGTCGTGCTCGACCTGGGCGCGCGCCACCCAGGGGATGCCGTCGAAGAGCAGGCGATCGGCGTTGCGCGGGGTCAGGCGCTCGAGCTCGGGGCCGGGGCGGTGCAGCACGACCGTGCGCAGCGCGCCGACCTCGGAGTCCACGTGCGGCGCATCCACGGTCGGCGACCCTAGGACGCCCGATCTACCCTGCGCGCCATGGGACTCCTCGAGGACAAGGTGGTCGTCGTGACCGGAGCCGGTCGCGGCATCGGGCGGGGCGAGGCGCTGGAGTGCGCACGGCAGGGGGCGGCCGTCGTCGTCGCCGAGTTCGACGCCGACGCGGGCGAGGAGGTCGTCGGCGAGATCACGGCCGCCGGGGGCCGCGCGGCCGCGGTGCCGGGCGACGTCTCCGACGCCGAGGTCGCCGACGCGCTCGTCGCCACGGCCGTCGAGCGGTTCGGCGCGCTGGACGCGGTCATCAACAACGCGGGCATCCTCCGCGACCGGACGCTGGTCAAGATGTCGGACGCCGAGTGGGACGACGTCGTCCGCGTCCACCTGCGCGGGCACTACGCCCCGACGCGCGCGGCATGCCGCTACTGGCGGGAGAACGAGCGGCCCGGGCACCTCGTGCACACCGCGTCGACCTCGGGGATCCTCGGCAACTTCGGGCAGGCGAACTACGGCGCGGCCAAGGCCGGCATCGCGGCGTTCTCGACGATCGTCGCCATGGAGATGGCCCGCTACAACGTCACCTCGAACGCCATCGCGCCCTCGGCGCTGACCCGCATGACCGAGGCGCTGCTGCCCCCGGACGTGCGCGAGGACCGCCGGGCGAGCCTCGAGCGCGGCGAGTTCGACTTCTTCGACCCCGACAACGTCGGGCCGTTCGTGGCCTACCTCGCCTCCGACGCGTCGTCGCACATCAGCGGCAAGGTGTTCGGCGTCCAGGGCGACTCGATCGAGCTCTACCAGCCGTTCACGTCGGTGGCCGAGGTCCGCGGCGACGGGCACCGCTGGGACGCCGAGAACATCCCGGGTCGCATGGACGAGCTGTTCGCCGAGGCCGGCATGGACCCGGCGCCGGAGAACATGATGGCGCGCTCCCGGCACAAGATCATTTCCTGAAGCGAGTGCGTGGCCCTATCGGCGTGCTCCCCTGATTCGGACACTCAACGTCTGCGGCGCCACGCCGCTGACACTCACGCCGGCAGGAACGGCAGCACACCGGCCAGCAGCGCCGAGCCGACGAAGGCGACGACGTCGAGCAGGGCGTGGGCGCCGACGAGGGGCCACAGCCGGCCGGTGCGCTGCCAGTACCGCCCGAACACCAGGCCCATGAGCAGGTTGCCCAGCCCGCCGCCGAAGCCCTGGTAGAGGTGGTACGACCCGCGCAGGGCGGCCGAGATCGCCAGCGCGCGGTTCTCGCCGACGCCGAGGCGCCGCAGGCCGTGGAGCAGGTAGCCGACCACCAGGACCTCCTCGGCCCAGGCGTTGGCCACCGCCGAGATGATCAGCACCGGCACCCGCCACCAGTGGTCCTCCAGCAGCGAGGGGACGACGGTGGTGTTCAGGCCCAGCGAGCGCGCGGCGAGGTAGAGGGCGAGGCCGGGGATGCCGATCAGCGCGGCGAGGCCCATCGAGGCCAGCGCGTCGCGCCCGGGACGCCGCCCGTCGAGCCCGACGTCGCGCGGGCCCGAGCCGCTGCGGACGAGCAGGTAGAGCCCGAGCGCCCCCCACGCGACGAGGGCGAGCGAGCCCGCGAGCTGCGCTGCGAGGTCGGCCCAGGGGTTGCGGGCGAGGCTCTCGTCGATGGCGACCTGGCGCTGGTCCAGCGGTACCGGCGAGGACAGCGCGTCGAGGAGTGAGATCAGGCTCCGCACGCCGGACAGCCCGAGCGTGACCGCGAAGACCACGACGAGCTCGGTGCGCAGCAGGCGGCGCCCGGGCGGGTCGAGGACGACGACGCCGGCCGGGGGAGCGGGACGCAGCCACGCCCGCCACGTCTCCCGGCTGATCACGGGCCCAGGCTAGGCGGGCCCGGGCCGGGCGCAGGCTCAGGCGGGGCGACCGGACCGCTCGACGGCCGCGGTGAGCCGGGTGAGGAGATCGTGGGCGAAGGCCTTCTCGGCGTCGCCGAGCGTGCGGGACACCTCGTCGATCTCGCGGACCGCGGGCAGCCAGGCCGCGAAGGACGCGGCGCGGGCGGCCTCGGTCACGGTGAGCACCACGCGCCGCCGGTCGGCGGTGTCGCGGACGCGTTCGACGTGACCGGCCCGCTCGAGGCGGTCGACGAGCACCGTGGCCGAGGCGGAGCTGATGCCGAGGCGACGACCGAGGTCGGCCGTGCCCATCGACCCTGCTGGTCAGCTCGCCGATCGCCGACATGTCCGTGGCGTTCATGTCCATCACCCGCGCCATCCGCCCGACGAGCTCGCGGGACGCGGCGATGAGGTCGCGCACCGCGAGCGTCGTGGCGTCCAGCTCCTCGAGGTCGGCCACGTCACTCCCCAGAAGTAGTTAGACAATCTAGCGATCAGGATATCCGGCGTTCGTCGACAAGGCCCAGGACGTCAAGCCGATCGCCCTGCGCGCGATGAACCCGCGCTCCGCGACGGGCCTCTCGGTGCAGCGGAGGGTGCTGAGCGCCGCCGGGGCGCTCTCCTCGATGTTCGGCGGGCTGGTCGGGGAAGCTCTCGGGCCCGCCGTCCGAGGTGATCGAGCTCCCCGACTACCGCTCCGCGGCCTGACCGCGGCCCCGCCCCGGCGTCGGTAACCTCGGGACCGTGCTGCGCCTGCTCGTCACGCCCCGGTGGATCGGGTGGACGCTGTTCGCGCTCGCGGCGGTCGTGGTCTGCGGCCTCATGGCCTGGTGGCAGGTGGTGCGCGCGGAGTCGCCCGGAGGGTCGCTGCTCAACGCCGGCTACGCGTTCCAGTGGCCGCTGTTCGGCCTGTTCTTCGCCGCCCTGTGGTGGCGGATGCTGCGCGCCGAGGCGAAGGCACTGGCCGAGGTGCGCGCCGCCGAGGCGCCCGCCGACCGCGGGCTCCGGCCCGTGCGGGCCGTTGCCGCGGACTCCCCGTTCGGTCCTCGCCCGGTCGGCGTGCGCGAGGGCGGCCTCGACGCCGGCACCGACCCGGGCCCGGGACGCGCGCGGTACAACGCGATGCTGGCCGAGCTCGCCGCCCGCGGGGGGACCCCCGAGAAGGAGACCGATCCGTCGTGACCACCAGTGCGCCGCCCGCCCGGCCCACCCCCGACGTCGTCGCCGCGCTCAAGCGCTACCGGGTCGGGGCCTGGGTGGTCGGTGTGGGCCTGATCGTGCTCGTCCTGATCGGGATGCCGCTGAAGTACCTGGCCGGCGACGGCACCGTCGTGGCGATCGTCGGCCCGATCCACGGCTTCCTGTACATGGGCTACCTGCTGCTGACCGCGGACCTCGCCTACCGCGACCGCTGGCCGGTCGGGCGCGCGGTGCTCGTGGCGCTGGCGGGCACGATCCCGTTCGTCTCGTTCGTCGCCGAGCGGAAGATCACGCGCCCGCTGCGCGACGCGACGTAGGCCGCACGCCCGGCACCCCGTCGGTGCACCCGATGAGGGCGCGGACGGCCTCGCCGAGCTGACCGGGGCACGACAGCGGCCCGTCGAACGGCAGGCGCACGTCGTGGTCGTCGTTCTCGGACTCGATGCGCAGGCGCAGACCGTGGCGGTCGACGCCGAGCGGGGCGATGCGGTTCCCGGGGCGCCGCAGGTGGATCGGGAGTCGCGGCACGAGCGCCGAGAGCGTGTTCGCGTGCGCGGCGGCGAGGTGGGCGAGCCACGCGTCGCCGGTGGCGGCGACGGGGTCCGGGGCCGCGGCGGCCACCGCGGTCGGGGCGAGCGCCTCGGTGCCCTCCGCGTCGGAGAGTACGACCATCGTCGGCTCGAGGCGCAGCAGCGTCTCGCCGTGCCCGACGTCGAGGAGTCGCTCGTCGGGCTGCTCGGCGGCGATGCGCAGGGCGGCCCGACGGGCGACGCGCAGCGGCAGCACCCGCAGGCGGCCGGACACCCAGAGCAGGCCGCGGACGGGGCGGCGCACGGAGACCGGGGCGACGTCGCTGAGCTCGAGCATCACGGGCAGCAGGCCGTCGCCCCGCTCGCGGGCGGCCAGCACCAGGGCATGGTCGTCGGGGAACTGCAGGGTCGCGGCCCCGGTCGCCGGCACGTGGTGCAGCGTCGGGGCGGCCCGCAGGTCGCCGTCGGACTGCTCGGGCTCACCGATGACGGCCGCGTGCCGGGCACGCCCCGCCAGGGTGCGCGCCCGCTCGGCGGGTGTCGGGACGGGCGGCGCGGGCGGTCGGCTCCTGGCCATCGGGCTCCCTCTGTGCGGCGAACTGAGGGGAGCCTAACCAAACTTCGACGCTCGTCGCGAGACCGATGTGCCCCGAGGGGAATCCACGGGCCGGTGCCGGGGCCGTTCCGGGCCGCCCGCTACCGTGCGGACGTGTCCACCGTCCCCCAGGCCGGCGGGGCACCGGTCGACGGTGTTCCTCCGCTGCTCCGCGCGATCGTCGACAATGCGGCGCTCGTGGCCGAGGGCACGCGCCCGTCCATGGCGACGGTGGTCGATGAGCACCTCGCGGCGCGCGCCGCCGACGACGGCGGTCTGCTCGGCTCGCTGGTGGTCCCGGTGTCCCGGCTCTCCGAGCTCGTCGCGGAGCTGGTGAAACGCAGGCCCGCCGGCCCCGTCCCCGTCGCGCTCGCGGTCGACACCGGCCTCGGCGGCGTCCCCAAGGCGCTCTCGTTGACCTCGTCGCGGGCGGCCCTGCTCGACCCCCGCACGGTCGAGATGCCGGCGCCCCACGACGTCGACACGGTCTGGCTCGAGCGCGTCACCGAGTTCGTGCCCGAGGACGTCGTCGCCGTCGTCGAGCCGCGCCGACCCGACACCGACGGCTCCTCGGACTGGCTCGACGGCGTGCGCCGCGTCGTCGACCACGGCTGCCGTCCCAAGCTGCGCTGCGGCGGCGGGCGCGCCGGTGCCTTCCCCGGCATCCCCGACGTGTCCGGCTTCGTGGCCCTGGCCGTCGGCGCGGGCCGGTCGTTCACGGCGAGCATCGGCCTGCAGTCCGCGGTGCGGCACACCGACCAGGTCACCGGCTTCATCCACCACGGCTGGCTGAACCTGCTCGTGGCCACGATGCGCGCCGTCGCCCCTGGCGCCGACACCCCCGTCGAGGAACGCATCGGCGACGCTCTCGCGATCACCGACGGCGACGCGCTGGCCGCCGAGCTCGCCGGGGTCGGCCCAGACGCCGCGCTGCGCGTCCGCGCGCTGTTCTCGTCGTTCGGTTCGACGTCCGTCGCCGACCAGGGCCCCGAGCTCACCCGCCTCGGCCTGCTCTGACGCACGCCGGGCGCCTGCGTACGCTCGGTGGACGTGACCGGTCTGCGCGTGGCGTTCCTCGGCCCGCACGGCACGTTCTGCGAACAGGCGCTGCGCACCCTGACGCCCGCCGACCTCGACGCCGCTCTGGGCGACCCCGAGCCCTCGGAGCACCCCCTGTCGAGCACCACCGCGGTGCTCGACGCGGTGCGGCGCGGTGACGCGGACGCGGCGTGCGTGCCCGTCGAGAACTCCGTCGAGGGCGGCGTGCCCGCGACGATGGACGGGCTGGTCGAGCAGCCGCCGCTGGTGATCGTGCGGGAGATCCTGCTGCGGGTGGAGTTCGCGGTGCTGGTGCGCCCGGGCACCACCGCGGCCGACGTCACCAGCGTGGCGTCGCACCCGCACGGCGAGGCCCAGACCCGCCGCTGGATCGCCGAGCACCTGCCGGGCGCCGAGGTGCGCCTCACCGGCTCCACCGCGGCCGCCGCAGCGCAGGTGGCCGCCGGCGAGGTCGACGCCGCGGTGTGCGCGCCCGTGGCCGCGGCCCACCACGGGCTCGAGGCCCTCGCGACCGGGGTGCACGACAGCGGCGACGCCGTGACGCGGTTCGTCCTGGTCCGCCCGCCCGGGCCGCCAGGCCTGCCCACGCCCACCGGCGACGACCGCACCTCGATCGCGGCGACCACCGCGAACCGTCCCGGCGCGCTGCTCGCCGTCCTCACCGAGATCGCCATGCGCGGGGTCGACCTCAATCGCATCGAGTCGCGCCCGCTGCAGGACCGCCGCGGCGAGTACTGGTTCTTCCTCGACGGCAGCGGGCACGTGGCCGACCCCGCGATGGGGGAGGCGCTGGCCGCGCTGCGACGCCGGTGCACCGACGTGCGCTTCCTCGGCTCCTACCCGCGCGCCCGGCTCGACGGGCCCCGCAGGGACGCGGCGGCCGGGGCCGGCGAGCAGGAGCCCGGGCAGACCCTCAAGGACCACACCGAGGCGGCGTCCTGGGTGGCGGCGCTGCGGGACGGGACGGGCGCGTGAGCGATCTACGCCTCGTCCTGGCCCGCCACGGCCAGACCCAGGCCAACATCGACCGGATCCTCGACACCGTCCTGCCCGGGCCGCCGCTGACCGAGCTCGGGCGCGCGCAGGCCCACGCCCTGGGCGGGGAGCTCGGGGACGGCGCCGAGGGCACCGTGACCGCGCTCTACCACTCGCCGGCGCAGCGGGCCCGCGAGACGGCCGAGATCGTCTCCGGATACGTCGGTCTCACGCCGGTGGAGGTCACCGGGGTGCACGAGGTGTTCGTCGGGGAGCTCGAGGGCCGCAACGACGAGCCCGCCATCGCCGAGTTCCGCCGGGTCTACGACCGCTGGCAGTCCGGCGACCTGGAGGTCGCCCACCCCGGTGGGGAGAGCGGGCGCGACCTGCTCGACCGGTACCTCCCCGCCGTCGCCGGCCTGCGCGACCGCCACCCCGACGGCGGCACGCTCGTGCTGATCAGCCACGGGGCCGCGCTGCGCCTGGCGGCCCAGGAGCTCGTCGAGCACGTCGGCACGCCGCCCGCGGAGGAGGAGCACGTGGCCAACTGCGGCCGCGTCGTCCTGCGGCCCCGCGGCAGCGGCTGGGAGCTCGTCGCCTGGCGCGCCGCCGTCCCCGGCGGCCTGCCCTCGAGCGACGACGTCACCGGCTAGCCATGTGAGAACTTTCCGCCCCTATAGGGGCGGAAAGCTCTCACATGGGTCAGCCCCAGCCCAGGCGGTGCAGGGTCTCCTCGTCGATGCCGAAGTGGTGCGCGATCTCGTGCACGACGGTCACCGCGACCTCCTCGCGCAGCTCGTCCTCGTCGGAGCACACGTCGCCGAGGGCGAGCCGGTAGAGCGTGATCCGGTCGGGCAGGACGCCGCCGTAGTCGCTGTAGCGCTCGGTGAGCGCGACGCCCTCGTAGACCCCGAGCAGGTCGGGCTCCTCGGGATGGCGGTCGTCGACGAGCACGACGACGTTGTCCATCGCCCGGGTCAACGGTGCCGGGAGCTCGTCGAGGGCGTCGGCGACGAGCTCCTCGAACCGGTCGGGCGGGACCTCCACGGTGCTGTGGGGCTCAGCCGCCGCCGAGGCCCGGGACGGGCAGGGACGGCACCGACAGGCCGGGCTGCTGCTGCCCGCCGGTCTCCTGCCCCGCCCCGCCGGCCGCGCCGCCGGTCGCGGTGCCGCCGCTCTCGGGGGCCGGCGTCGCGGAGCCCGGTACCGACGCCGGAGCGCCGGGACGCAGGCTCGGCACCGTCGCGGGCGCCTCGCCGCCGATCCTGACGCCGTCGGCGGCCTTACCGGTCAGCGGGGCGAAGCCCGAGTTGTCGGTCAGCAGCGAGCCGAGGTTGCAGGTGACGCGGCGGGTGCCCGCGGTCCAGGACTCCTGCGCGAGGTTGGTCCAGTACACCGTGAGCTTCGAGTCGGTGAGCTTCTGCGCGGAGCCGACGTACTGCTCGGCGATCCGCTGGCAGGTCGGCTGCAGGTAGTTGTCCTGGTCGTCCACCGACGGGAACGCGTCGCGGAACTGGGTGCCGAGGTCGACGATCCCGGCCACCTCGGCGGCGTGCGTCTCGCCGCAGGCGACGGGGTCCGAGACCTCCTTGCCGGCGAGCCCGAGGCAGGTGCCCGCGTCGAACACCACGGCCTGGTCGGCGTCGGCGATACGCCCGCTCGACGGGAACAGCGCGCCCGTGCGGCCCGGGGCCTGCAGCCCGCAGCGCACCGTGCGGTCGCCGCCGTCCCACGCGGCCTGGGTCGGCTTGAGGGCGCCCGTCTTGTAGCGGCCCGCGGGGTCGAGGCGACCCTGCAGGTACCGGGTGGCCTGCGGGGTGCACTGGTCGGTGACGAGCTGCTGCCAGGCCGGGTCGGCCGGGAACGGCGCCCCCGGCGGCTGGGTGGCGGTGACGGCGCCGACGCTCTCGAACAGGTGCGGCTGCGTGCACTCGACCTCGCGCACGTCACCGGCGTCGTCGCGGCCCCAGGTCAGACACCGGCCGGGCTCGGTGGTCAGCGCGGGGCGCTCGTCGGCGTCCTCGTCGCCGGAGCCACCGGACGCGCTCGGCTGCTGGTCGGCGACCCCGAGCACCCCGGGTGCCTGCCCGGTGGCGGCGAGCGCGGTGGCGGCGATCAGCATGATCAGGGCCCCGGCCAGGACGCCGATGACACCGCGGCGCGCGGCGCGACGACGGGGATCGGTGCCGTCGTCGGGCCCGAGGACACGATCGAGCAGACGGCGGTGGGCGGCGTCATCGCCGGAATCGGGGCGGTCCTCACCGGACGGCCCGGACTGGCGTTCCCGGAGCAGCATCGCCCTGACATCATGCCGCCCGAGGGTCGAGGAGGGCGGGCGACCCCCGGATCCGGCAGGATCGACGGTGACCGGCGCGCGCCGGGCGGCCCGTCGACGGCGGCGCCCCGCGCGGCGGGAGCCGGCCGGGGAGTCCGACCGGGAGTGCGGAAGGGCGGGGCATGACGGAGCGAGAGGGCGACGACACTCGCCCGTCGGACGGACGGACCGAGAAGTTCGACACCTCGGAGGCGCGGCCGACGGACAAGGTCGACACGTCGGCGGTCTCGGCGGGGCGTCACCGCGGAGCGGACGACGCGAGCAGCATGAACGACACGGAAGCGGGCGACGACGCCGCGACCCCGCCCTCGGGCGTGCCCGGCGCCACGACGGGGTCGGGCAGCGGGGCGGTCGCGGCGGTGGGCGCCGAGTCCGGTCAGGAGGTCCAGGGCCGGTCCCGCGGCCGCGTGCGCTACCAGGACCCCGAGACCACCAAGCCCCGCGAGCCCACGGTCGCCGAGCAGCGCGCGCGCCGGGAGGCGCAGCGGCGCGAGCGGGCCCAGCGCGACGCCGCGATGGCCGCCGAGGCGCGCAGGAAGAAGGTCCGCAAGCGGGTGCTGGTCGGCGGCGGTGTCGCCGTCGGTGTGGCCGCGCTCGTCGCGGTCGTCTACGCGGCCAGCCAGCCCGACGAGGTCGAGGCCCAGTGCGTCGACCCGCAGGGCGTGGTCGTGCCCGACGACAACTGCGGCGGGAGCCAGCAGGGCGGCTACTACAACAGCAGCGGCGTCTTCGTCCCGATCTTCATCGGCGGCTTCGGCAACCAGTACCACTACAACTACGGCTCGCGCTCGCCCGTCGGCACGGTCGCCTCCGGCGGGACCACCGCGCCGCCGTCGGCCGGCACCAGCGTGCGCAGCGGCACCTCGGGCAGCTCGCTGGGGTCGACCTCGAGCAGCGGCACGGTCAGCCGTGGCGGCCTGGGCGTCGGCGGCAGCTCCAGCGGCACGAGCGGCTCGTCGGGCAGCTCGAGCAGCAGCGGCGGGAGCAGCTCCAGCGGCAGCTAGTGGTGGCGGTACGGCAGGATCGGGGTCGTGCAGCGCGCCACCGGTAGGCCCCGTCCCGACTGGCAGTCGAAGATCGAGGAGCAGGGGCTGGTGTTCGGGACCCCTGCCGCGGGGCTGAACGGCGCCCGGCCCTACTGGGACGAGTCGGTGCACTACGTCTTCGACATGGCCGAGATCCTCTCGCTCGAGGCCGACGTCGAGCTCCTGCACTCGATGTGTCTCGAGGCCGTCGACCACGTCGTCACCACCGAGCGGTTCCGCGACTTCGCGCTGCCCGAGTGGTGCTGGGAGCAGGTCGCGGCGTCGTGGCGACGCGGCGATCCGCACCTCTACGGCCGCTTCGACCTGCGCTACGACGGCTCCGGGCCGGCGAAGCTGATGGAGTACAACGCCGACACCCCCACCACGCTGCTCGAGGCGTCGATCTGCCAGTGGTACTGGCTCAAGGACGTCCACCCCGACGACGACCAGTGGAACTCGCTGCACGAGAAGCTGGTCGAGCGTTGGGGCGAGATCGCCGCGAAGCTGCCCCGCAACGAGGCGCACTTCTGCTGGTCACAGGCCGACCCCACGGGCGAGGACCACGTCACGGTCGCCTACCTGCAGGAGTGCGCGGCCGAGGCCGGCCTCGACACCATCGGCCTCGCTATCGAGCAGCTCGGGTGGGACTCGGCGCTCGACCGCTTCGTCGACCTCGAGGAGGCGCCGATCGGGACGGTGAACAAGCTCTACCCGTGGGAGTGGATCCTCGGCGACGACTTCGGCAAGCACGTCACCCGCAGCCTGCCGGAGACGACGTGGATCGAGCCGCTGTGGAAGACGCTGCTGTCGAACAAGGCGCTGCTCGCGGTGCTGTGGGAGATGTACCCCGGGCACCCGAACCTGCTCCCGGCCTCGCTGGGTGACCCGGGCCTGCTCACCGAGTACGTCCGCAAGCCGCTGCTCGGCCGCGAGGGCGCGAACATCGCGATCGTCGCCCCCGGCTACGAGACCGAGACCGGCGGCGTCTACGGCGAGGAGGGCTACGTCTACCAGCTCTTCGACCCGCTGCCCGAGTTCGACGGCTACCGCCCCGCCCTCGGCGCCTGGATCGTCGGCGACACCTCCGCGGGGCTCGGCATCCGGGAGACGACGGGGCTCGTGACGGACAACGGCGCGGCGTTCGTGCCGCACCGCATCCCCGACTGACGCCGTGCCCTAATCTGGCGCCCCGTTCGTCCGGATGGAGGCCACGACAGGTGCTCGCTCCCGATTTCTGGCCCACCGTGGGCGTCAACGTCGGCCTGATCGCGGTCTACGCCGTGATCGGGGCCGTGCTGATGTACGTGGGCTACTTCGCCATCGACCTCACGACGCCCGGCGACCTGCGGGGGCTGGTCCGCGAGGGCCGGCCCAACGCCGTCGTCGTCTCGGCGGCGGGGATGGTCTCGATGGCGCTGATCATCGTCACGGCCATCTACATCTCCGGCGGCGGCTTCGTCGAGGGGATGCTCAACACGGCGATCTACGGCCTGGTCGGGATCGTCGCCCAGGTGCTCGCGGTGCGTGGGCTCGAGGCCGTGGCGCGTCTCGACGTCGACGCCTGCCTGCACGACGACCGCTTCACCGCGGACTCCGCGGTGATCGCGGCGATGCACCTGGCGCTGGGGCTCGTCGTCGCGGTCGCCATCATCTAGCGCCGACACGGGACACGCGCCCCACCCCGGGCCCTTCACCGGTGCCGAACGACCTACCCTTCCCCGTGGTGCCTACTCCCCGGTTCGTCCCGCTGCCGACCGCGCGCCCCGAGGGCGGGCGGTGACGACGCTCGTGCGCGCCGGGAGCGCGACCTCGCCGCAGGGCGACGGACCCGACCCGGTGCGGCGCCCGAGCGGGACCACCGTGCTCGTGTGGGCGCTGCTGACCCTGGTCCTGGGCATCGCGGTGCCGCTGGCCCCGGTGACCGTGCAGGACACGACGGTGACGTGGCCGGACCCGGCGGCCGCGGCGGGCGGCCCGGTCTCGACCCAGCTGGCGCTCAACCCGCCCCGGCCGCTGGGCTTCTCCGCGACCGTGCCGTGCACCGCGCTGCGGGCGGGCGGCAACGTCCTGAGCACGATGCCCGTCGACGCGGGCGGCGGCGGTCTCGTGCTCGCCTCGACCGGGACGCAGGCCGCCCTCACGGTCTCCGGGACGACGGTCGCGGCCGGCCCGGTGCCCGCGGGCGACTGCCGCCTCGTCGTCACGGCGGACGAGGCGGGCCTGCGGGTGACCCAGGACGGCGTGCCCCTGCCGCTGGCGTGCGGGGACTGCGCGGACGTCATGCCGCCCCTGATGTCCCAGCTCACCACGAGCACCGACGGGACGCCGGCCGCCGCGGGCCTGGCCGCGACGGTGCGCACCGACGACCGCTACGCCTCGACCCCGGGCCCGCTGAAGATCGTGCTGCTCGTCGCGCACCTCGCGGCCCTCGCGGTGCTGCTGGTGCTCGTGCACCGCCAGGGCCGGTGGCGGCGGGCGCGCGGCTGGCTGGGCCCGCGGTCCTGGCCGGGACGCCTGCGGCGTCACCTCTCCTGGGCCGACGGCCTCCTGCTCGCGATCTCGGCGGGCTGGGTGTTCGTGGCGCCGATGAACTTCGACGACAGCTGGTACCCGCTGATGGCGCGGGACGCCGGCGAGGCCGGCTACATCGGCAACGCCGTCTACATGTTCAACGTCACCGAGAACCCCTTCGTCGCCTCGCAGTACGCGATGCAGGTCTGGGGCGCGATCGGTGGCTGGGGCCTGGTCTGGCAGCGCTGCCTGCCGCTGCTGTTCGGCCTGGCCACGTGGGCGCTGCTGCGGACGTTCTTCGTCCTGCTCGGGCGGCGCACCGAGGTCCGCCACGCCTACGTGCCCTGGGCGCTGCTCCTCGCGCACCTGCTGTGGTGGCTGCCGTTCGGGCTGACCCTGCGGCCCGAGGCGCTGATCGTGCTGCTCTCGGTCATCGTGCTGCTGCTCGTGGAGCTCGCCCGCGACCGCGAGGCCCCGATCCTCTACGCCGGCGCGATGATGGCCGCGGCGATGGCCATCGCGTGCTCCCCCACCGGCGTGGTCGCGATCGCGCCGCTGCTGGTGGAGCTCCCGCGGGCCTGGCCGAAGATCGTCGCGACACCCCGGCGCCAGCAGCTCACCGTGCTCGCCGTGCTGGCCGCGGCGTCGTCGGTCGCCATCCCCGTGGCCTTCGCCGACGCCTCGCTCGGCGACGTGATCGAGGCGTCGGCGGTGCACGCGTACTACTACGACACCGTCCCCTGGTACGACGAGCTCGTCCACTACCAGACCCTGCTGGGCCCCGGGCGCACGCCGTGGGCGGCCCGCATGCCGATCCTGATCACCCTCGGGCTGACGCTCCTGGTCGCGGCGGGCAGCGGGCGGCGCGGGCCCGACGACGACGCCCTGCGCCGCGTGCTGCTGCACGCCGCGGCGACCACCGCCGTCGCCTTCGCCCTCGTCGCGGCCAGCCCGACCAAGTGGGTCCTGCACTTCCCGGCCATCGCCGCCTCGGGCACCGTGCTGATCGCGCTGGCGCTGCTGCGCGGTCCGATGCCGCGCCACGACCGTGCGCTGGCGACGACAGGTGGCGTCGCCGTCCTGGTCATCGCGACGTCGGTGAGCTACGCCGGGTGGAACCTCTGGCGGCCCTACACCGACCGCGGGCAGTTCTTCGGCGCCCACGCCGACCCGTATCCGACGCCGCTGAGCCAGAACCTCCTCGCCCCGCACTTCGGGCCGATCTTCCTGCGCAACCCGCTCGTCTGGGTCGCGGTCGCCGTGCTGGCCGCCGCGTGGGCGCACTGGTCGCTGCGGCGCTGGCCCGAGCGCCGCATGCCGCGCCCGGAACCGGACAGGGCCCTGCTCGCCGTCGCGTGCGCCAGTGTGGTCGTCGGCCTGATCGGGGTCCTGGTGCTCGCGCCGCTGCGCCAGTACCCGGGCTGGACCGTGGCGCTGGGCAACGTCAAGGACGTCGTGCGCCAGGGCTGCGGGCTCGAGGACAACGTCACGGTCCTGCGGCCCACACCGGTGCCGCTCGGCGCCCCCGTGACCCCGGCGACGACCACCGGCAACTTCGTCGACGACACCGTCGCCCCCGTGCCGGAGCCGGTGCCCGGTCTCGGACGGGTCTGGCACGACGTCACCGACGACTCGAGCGGCCGGGGCACCGTCGTGACCGGCTGGTACCCGGTGCCGGCCGGCTCGGACGCCACCGACGTCGTCGTCCCGATGCTCGAGGACGGTCCCCCCGACGAGCGCGTGTCGGTCGAGTTCGGCGACGGCCCGGCGGCGAACCCCCGTGTCCTCGGACGGACGGGGATCGACTACCTCCCGAACGCCGACGAGCGTACCTGGCAGCAGCGCCCGGCGTCGCTCGTCGACGCGCCCGGCGACCCGGCGTTCGTGCGGGTCGTCGTCGACTCGACGGGGCAGCGCGGGTCGGACCGCCTCGCCGTCGCCGCGCCCTTCCTCGCGCGCCCGTCGCCGATCGCGCCGGTGCTGGGCGACCGGCCCGTGCTCGTCGACCAGATGTCCGCGGTGATGTGGCCGTGCGTGAACCAGGTGGCGGTGCACGGCGGCATCGCCCCGCCCTCGGAGGTGCGGATCCACGCCGACGAGGACCTGACCTCGGCGTACTACGGGCTGCAGGACAGCCGGTTCCGCGGCGGCGTCTGGCGGTTCGACACCGTGGGCGCCACCTACGTCCGCCTCGCGACGGCCGTCCCGCCCGGCGCGGAGGCCGCCAAGCCGTGGGGACGCGTCGACCTCGTCGTCCGCGACCTGCCCACCGGCCGCTTCGGCGTCACCACGACGGAGCGAACGAAGTCCGGCTGGGAGCGCGGGCCGACCCTCGCCCGCGAGGAGTACGTCGGCGTCGAGCCCCAGGGTGCCGTCGGCTAGCAGGCCGGACGGCCGCAGGCCATAGTCTCGGGAGCGTGCAGAGTCCCCGCCTGGTCGCCAGCGACGTCGACGGGACGTTGCTCGGCGAGGGTGGGGAGGTCTCGGACCGGACGCGCGCGGTGGTCGGACGGATGGTCGCGGACGGGGTGCCGCTGGCGCTGGCCACGGGCCGCCCGCCGCGCTGGGTGCCGCGGGTGTGCGACGCGCTCGGCCTGCACCCCCTGACCGTGGCCGCCAACGGGGCGGTGCTCTACGACGCGGCGACGGACCGGGTGCTCGCGACGGAGACCCTCGACGTCGACGCGCTCGCCGAGGTCACCGACGGCCTGCGCGCCGCGATCCCGGGCTGCGGCATCGCGGTGGAGCGGGTCGGCGAGAGCGCCTTCGACCGCCGTGACCAGCAGTTCGTCTCGGACCCCGCGTACGTGCACGCCTACCCCCTGCCCGACCACCGGCAGGTGGCTCCGGGCGAGCTGCTGGCCGAGCCCGTGATCAAGGTGCTCGCCCGCCACCCGACGCTCGACAGCGCGACCATGGCGACGCAGGCGCACCGGGCCGTCGGGCACCTCGTCGAACTCACGTACTCGGCGAGCGGCGGGTTGCTCGAGTGCGCTGTGCGCGGGGTCACCAAGGCGACCGGGCTCGCGCGCGCCGCGGCCCACCTCGGGGTGGGTGCCGCGGACGTCGTCGCCTTCGGTGACATGCCCAACGACCTGGCCATGCTGGCGTGGGCGGGACACGGCGTCGCGGTGGCCAACGCGCACCCGGATGTGCTCTGCGTCGCGGACGAGGTCACCGCGAGCAACCTCGAGGACGGCGTCGCGTCTGTTCTCGAGAGGTGGTTCTGACCGAACCGCTGCCCGGCGTGGCGCGATGGACCACTGCAGGGGCGATGTCAAGACCCGCGTAACATCCGCTCGGGTGTCAGGCGAACGCCGCCTCGCGAGCAGGAGGGACCACCACGTGCTCGATCGTGCCGAGGGGCCCGATGTCATCATCGGGCCGGCCCGGGGCGAGGTCGCGGTCCTCGAGACCGTGCAGCACCGCCTCGGCACCCCACCGGTGGTGGGCGCCGCACGGGCGCTCTCGTTCTTCGGGGAGCACGCCGCCGGGTGGATCGCCCTCGGTGCGCTCGGTGCGGCGCTCGACGCACCGCGCCGCCGCCAGTGGGGCACCGCGGTCGCCGGTGTGGTCGCCGCGCACGGTGCCTCGGTCGCCGTCAAGCGCGTCGTGCGCCGGCGCCGTCCCCACGATCCCCGGCTGGCCGTCCACGTCGGCACCCCGAGCCGGCTGAGCTTCCCGTCGTCGCACGCCTCGTCCACCACCGCAGCCGCCCTGCTCTACGCGGGCCTCGTCGGCGGCGGGGGAGCGGGTGCCGCGGCGCTCGTCGTGCCCGGCATGGCGCTCTCGCGCCTCGTCCTGGGCGTCCACTACCCGACCGACGTGCTGGCGGGCTCGATGCTCGGGGCGGTGTGCGCGGCAGGTGCGCGCCGCGCCGTGCGCCGGGGCTCGGTCGGCCGCTGGAGGACCGCATGACCCCCGTGACGCCGTCGAGCGCCGCCCGCGAGCAGGAGGAGACCACCGAGGTGGTCGCCGATCCCGCCGGGACGAGCAGCGAGCCGAGCAGCCCGTCGAGCAACGGGTCGAGCACCGGGACCACCCCGGACACGACCCGCCGCCCCCGCCCCATGGCCGTGCCGCTGGGCCTGCTCAAGGCGATGCGCCCGCGGCAGTGGGTCAAGAACATCCTGGTGCTGGCCGCGCCGTTCGCCGCCGGCCGCCTGTTCGACCTCACCGTCCTGCCGGACGTCGCGCTGGCGTTCGTCGCGTTCTCGCTCGCGGCCTCCGGTGTCTACCTGATCAACGACACCAAGGACGTCGAGGCCGACCGCGCGCACCCCAAGAAGAAGTACCGCCCGATCGCGGCGGGCATCGTCCCGCCGGCGCTCGCGGTGGTCACGGGGATCGTGCTGTTCGCGGGCGCGCTGGGTGTCAGCCTGCTCGCCGATCCCGACCTGCTGCTGGTCACGGCGATCTACATCGTCGTGCAGCTGGCCTACTGCCTGTGGCTCAAGCACGAGCCGGTCATCGACATCTGCATCGTCTCGTCCGGCTTCCTCATGCGGGCCATCGCGGGTGGCGCGGCCGCGGGCCTGCCCCTGTCGCCCTGGTTCCTGCTCACCATGGCGTTCGGGTCGCTGTTCATGGCGTCGGGCAAGCGCTACGCCGAGATGCGTCTCGCCGAGCGCACCGGCGCGAAGATCCGGAAGTCGCTGGAGCGCTACTCCGCGTCCTACCTGCGCTTCGTGTGGTCGCTCTCGGCCACCGTCGTGATCATGGCCTACGGGCTGTGGGCGTTCGGCATCGGCGTCACCGCGACGCCCGGCCGGATGCCGACCTCGCCCTCGACGTGGGCGATCGTCTCGATCGTCCCGTTCGTCGTCGCGATCCTGCGCTACGCGGTCGACGTGGACGGCGGCAACGGCGGCGAGCCCGAGGAGATCGTCCTGGGCGACCGCGTGCTCCAGGTGCTCGGCCTCGTCTGGGTCGCGCTGATCGGCCTCGCGGTCTACTTCGCGCCGGGCGTGGCGTGAGGCCCGCCGGACCCCTCGCGGGATGACGGTCCCGGGATGAGGGGGACGGCCCGACCGACGCGCGAGCTCCTCGGCGGGCTCGTGCGCTACGGGCTGGTCGGCCTGGCCAACGCGGCCACGTACTACGGCACCTACCTCCTCGCCCACCCGCGCGCGGGCTACCTCGTCGCGCACACCGTCGGGCTGGGCACGGCCATGGTGGTGTCGTTCTTCCTCAACTGCCGCTTCACGTTCCGGGTGCGCCCGACGTGGACGCGGTTCCTGCTCTACCCGGCCTCCCAGGTGGTCAACATCCTCGCCACCACCGTCGGCGTGGTCGGGCTCGTGCACCTCGGGGTCGACGAACGCCTCGCCCCGCTGGCTGCGGCGGCGCTGGCGCTGCCGGTGAGCTTCCTCGCCGCGCGCTTCGTCATCACCAAGGCGGTGCTGGAGCCTCGTCCGTTCGCGGCGGCGCGCGCGGTCACGCCACGGTCCGCGCCCTCGGTCGGCGAGGCCGTCACGCGCCCGATCCCCCTGGTGGACCGGCGCTGACTCAGCGGCGCTCGACGGTCAGCGTCGTCCAGGCCCCGACGTGGATGCGGTCGCCCGAGTGCAGCGGCACCGGGGTGTCCGGCGTCAGGGCCTCCTCCGCGTAGTTCAGCGTCGTCCCGTTGGTCGAGCCGGCGTCGATCACCACCCACCGGTCGCGGGGCAGGGCGAGCAGCACCGCGTGCAGGTGCGAGACGCCCGGGTCGCGGGGCGGGCCGCTCAGGTCGATCTCGGGGAGCTCTGCGGGGTGGGCCCCGGGGTGTCCGCCGGGGTGTCCGCTCGCAGGGTCGCCTGCGCGCCCGACGCGGACCTCGTCCGCGCGCAGCACGACCTCGCGCGGCTCGAGCCCGGACGGGAAGTCCTCGGCGAGGGGCGCGGTCGTCCCCGCGGTCTCCCGGGCGCGCACGAGGTCGTGGTACTCGCGATCCGCCCAGATCGTCACCACCCAGGAGCCGCCCCCCGGCGCCTCGTCGCTCACCGGTCGACCACACCCTCCCCGTCGAGCGGGATGGGCCCGGTGCGCTCGTCGGGGCCGCGGCCGTCGACGGTCACCGAGGGGCGTCCCGAGTCGACGGGGGGAACGATCGGCACGATCGCGAGCGTGGTGTTGTCGTGGCCGCCGTCGTCGAGCGCGGCCGAGAGCAGGGCGAGCGCCGCCGCGAGGGCGGGGTGCTGCTCGTCGTCGCCGGCACCGGGTGTCGCGCCGCCCAGCGCCGGCGCCGCGAGGCGGGCCAGCACGTCCGGGTCGGGCAGGTGGTTCCACAGCCCGTCGCTGCAGAGCATCAGGAGGCCGGGGACGCCGAGCCGCACCCGCCGGGCGTGCGCCGGCCCGCTCGGGGCGTCGCGCCCCAGCCAGCGGGTGAGGACGTGGGCGCGCCGGTCCCGCGCGGCGTCCTCGCGGGACATCAGGCCCGCGTTGGCGATCTCCTCGGCCCACGAGTCGTCGGTGCTCAGCAGGCGCGACGATCCGTCGCCGGCCAGCCAGTAGGCGCGGCTGTCCCCGATCCACGACACCACGGCGTCGCCGCCGCGCACGACCGCCGCGACGTAGGTGCAGGCCGGGCTGTCGCCGCCCCCGCGCCCGAGGTCGGCCGCCGCGGTGGCCGCCGCCGCCGACGCCGCGGTCGCCAGCGCGTCGAGCTCGCCGCTCAGGCCGGTGCCGGCGCGGCCGGCGGCGTCCTCGGCGGCCTCGCGCCCGCGCCTCCGCCGGGTCCTCCGACACGGTCGCGATCGGCCCGGTGTCCCCGGAGGCGACGGTGTCCCCGGAGGAGATGGCCGGAAACCCGGACGGCGGCGTCGCGGGCGCCGCGGCGGTCTCCAGCGCGGCTCCGACGGCGGCCCCGACGGCCGCGAGGCTCGCCTCGTCGCCGCGACGGGCGGAGGCGACGCCGTCGCAGACCACCGCGACCCACGTCTCGACGCCGCCCTCGACGCGCCGGCCGAGCTCGACCGCGTCCTCGTTGCGGCGACGCCGCAGGCCGCGGTCCGTGACGGCGGCGGCGTCGCCCAGGACCAGCTCGACGTGGTCGCGCACCACCGGGCGCGGCGACCCGCAGGTCGGGCAGGCACCGTCCGCCGCGGGCGGCGCCTCGTCCCCGCAGCGCGGGCAGGGCGGCGGCGCGACCGCCGCGAGCTCCGAGCGCAGGTCGGTGCGCTCCACGAGCGGGCCCCCGGACTCCGCGTCCCCGGACCGGGCGGCACGCCCCCCGGGCATCGGGGCGGGCCCGGCCATCTCCATCACGGGATCGCTGCTCCTCGGACGTCACGGGGGTCACGGGTGTCGCGCGGCACGCCGTGGGGGGTCGGGCCATCTTCCCGGCCCGTCCCGGCGGCCACGCCGGCCCCCACCCTGTCCTCGCCCGGTCGGGTGGCCGGATCGACCCGGCCGGCGGTGCCGTAGCGCGCCCGGACCCGCCGCGCCTCGGCGGCGAACGCCTCGACGCTGCGGTGGCGGTGGGCCGGATCGGGGTGGGTGGCGCGGGTCAGCAGGGCCATGAGGTCGGGATCGTCGCGCAGCACCGGCACACCGGCCGGGTCGGGCAGACGGTGGGCCTGCCGTCGCTGGTGGTCGAAGTCGGCGAGCAGCACGGCGAGCGTGCGCCCCAGCGCGAAGACCTCGGAGGCCACCGACGGGCCGGGTCCGCCGGGGTGGATCTCGGGGGCGACGAACCCGGTGGTCGTCCAGACGTCGCTCCGGCGGTCCTCGACGCGCCGCACGCTGCCGAGGTCGAGAACCGTGATCCCGTCCGGCCCCGTGAGCAGGTTCGACGGGTTGAGGTCGGCGTGCAGCAGTCCGTGCGCGTGCAGGGCCGCGACCGCGGGCACCGCGCCCAGGACGGCGTCGAGCGCCTCGGCGGGCGGGCACGGGCGGTGCTCGGAGAGGGCCACGCCGTCCACGTGGTCGAGCACGAGCAGGCGCACCGGGCCGTCGCGTCCCTCGGCCCGCACCTCGTCCCGCGCGCGGACCAGGCCGGGGATGTCGAGCCCGAGCAGCACCGCGGTCTCGTCGACCGCCAGCGCGCCCGCGGCCGGACCGTCGGGGCCCTCGAGGCGCCCGAGCACGACGAGGGCGCCGTCCCGGACCCGCGTGCCGGTGAACGACCAGCCGCGTGCCCCGCGGACCAGCGGCGCCCGCACCCGGTAGCGGCCCGCCGAGCCCGCGAGGTCGGTGCCGACCGCGAGGTCGGGGCGGACGTCGAACCACGCGCCGCACCACGGGCAGACGCCGCGCTCCGGCCCCGGGCGCCCGGCACGTCCCCGGCCCACGGGTCCGTCGCAGCGCGCACAGAATCGCGCCTGCTCCGGGACCGGGGGACCGGCGGTCCCCGGGTCGGATCGGTCCATCTCGTCTCCTGCGTCCGGATGGCGTGCGGGCGGCGGGCGGGTGGTGCGTGGGTGGCGCGCGGGTGGTGACGAAGCCGACTCCGCCCCACGCCATGGTGTCACCGCCACACCGCACGCTGCGCTCCGCCGCCCGGGCGTGGATCATCACGCTCCGGACGATCCGTCCCCGGTGGGCGTTTCCGCGCCGCCCCGCCTCCGCGGCCCGGCCGCGGCTCACCCATCCGGGTGCTTCGCGGCGTCCGCACGGCTCTGATGCTTGTCAGCCGCGGTTTCGCGGGGTCGCGCCGGATGAGGGTGCCCGGGCCGGACAGGCCGCCGCCTGCCATGCTGTCGCCGCACCGAAGCCGATCGGGGGGTTGGGTGCCGCGCCTCCGCGGAGGCCGGCGCGCGATCGTCCGTGCCACATTCCGGAGGTCGTGCCGTGAGCGCAACCGACGACACCGACCGTCCCGTCGGGTCCGACGAGCGGGCCGGGGACCGGTCCGCCCAGCACCGGCGTCCCGACGTCGACCACCTCCCGGAGGCCGGCGCCAGTGTGCCCGGTGGAGGCCTCGGATTCCCCGCCGCCACGCCGGGTGTCCCGTCATTCGGTGCGGACGACGACGCCGTGACGGGCCCGACGCCGTCGTCCCCGTCGGCACCGTCCTCCGCCCCGTCGTCCGCCGGCTCCCCGACCGGCTCGTCCGCCGGCTCCCCGACCGGCTCGTCGATCGGCTCGTCGACCGGCTCCTCGGCCGGCGAGTCCGCGTCGTCCGTCGCCGACGCCGCGGCGGAGGCCGAGCGCGCGCTCGCCCAGGCCGCCCGCGACGCCGAGCAGGCCGTGCGCGACGCGCACACCGACGGGACCCAGGCCGTGCAGAAGGGGTACGCCGACGCGCAGCGCGCCAACGAGCGTGCCTACGAGGAAGCCGCGGCCAAGCACGACCGGATGAGCTGAGCCGGTCCTCGAGGTGCTCCGCACCCGGACGTGTCGCCGTCCGGGCGCGCGGGCCCCACGATGATCACTCGGTCCGGTCCCGACGCTGCGCGGCGCCCGGCACGCCCGCGCACGAGGCAGGTGAGACATGGCGGTCCAGCTCCGCATCACCGCGGACGGCGTCGTCGTGCGCTTCACCGGCTCCGACCGCGTCTGGGCGTGCTGTCGCGGGGTCTACCTGCCGCTGAGCCGCGTGCTGCTCGCGCGCCCGATGAAGCGCCGTGACGCGGTGTCGGCGAGCCCGCGCGTGCACCTGCCCGGCGTGAGCGTGCCGCGCGTGCTGCGGGCGGGTTCCTACGGCGTCGGCGAGCGCCGGCAGCTGTGGATGGTGCGCCGGGCCGACGAGCTCCTCGCGATCTACCTGCGCGGCGACCCGTACCACCGGATCGTCGTCGAGGTCCCGGACCCCGAGACCACCAGCAAGACGATCAACGAGGCACTGCCCCCGCGCCGGCTGCCCGCCTGACGCGTCCCGCTCAGAGCGTGTCGGCCACCAGCGGCGCGAGCAGCAGGTCCGGGTTGTTCTGCGCCACGGCCTGCAGGCGCCACTTGTGCGGGAAGAGCGCGAGGAGCTCCCCGTCGATCCGGCGCGTCAGCACCTCGATACCGACGGCGCCCTTGAGGGTCTCGACGCCGGCGGCGTCCGTGCGCCGGGCGATCTGGTAGTCGAGGCGGTCGAGCTTCACCGGCGCGCCGAACTCGTCGGCCAGCCGCGCCGAGACCACCTCGAACTGCAGCGGGCCGACCGCGGCCAGCACCGGGGCCTGGTCGCCGCGCAGGTCCGAGGACAGCACCTGGATGACGCCCTCGGAGTCCAGCTGCTCGATGCCCTTGCGGAACTGCTTGGTCTTCGACATGTCCGCCACCCGGCACACGCTGAAGTGCTCGGGGGCGAAGCTCGGGATCGTCGGGAACGTGACCGGGTCCTCGGCCCAGAGCGTGTCGCCGGGGCGCAGCGCGGTGGCGTTGACGAGCCCGACGATGTCGCCCGGGAACGCCTCCTCGATGGTCGAGCGGTCGCGGCCGAACATCGCCTGCGCGTACTTGGTGGCGAACGGGCGCCCGGTGGCGTCGTGGGTGAGCACCATGCCGCGTTCGAAGCGACCCGAGCAGATGCGCACGAACGCCACCCGGTCGCGGTGCGACTTGTCCATCGACGCCTGCACCTTGAACACCAGGCCCGAGAACGGCGCGTCGACCGGCCGGAGCTCGCCCTTCTGGTCGGGGCGCGGGCCGGGCGGTGGGGCCAGCTCCACGAGCGCGTCGAGCAGGCGGGCGACGCCGATGTTCGACAGCGCGGAGCCGAACATCACCGGCGTCGCGCTGCCGGAGTGGAAGGCCTCGGCGTCGAACTCGGAGCCGATCTCGTCGAGCAGCTCGAGCTCTTCGGTGGCCCGCTCCCAGTCCGCGCCCTCCTCGGCCGCGGCACGGTCGGCGTCGAGGACCTCGAGGGTCGCCTTCGACGCGCCGTGCGCGGCGCGGGTGAAGCGGTGCATCGTGCCGTCGGCGCGCTCGACGAGCCCGTGCAGGTCGCCGGCGATCCCGACCGGCCACGTGATCGGCATGGGGCGCAGACCGATCGTCTGCTCCACCTCGTCGAGCAGCTCGAGCGGCTCGCGGCCCGGGCGGTCCCACTTGTTGACGAACGTCAGCACGGGCACGCCGCGGTCGCGGCAGACGTCGAAGAGCTTGAGGGTCTGCGGCTCGAGGCCCTTGGCGGCGTCGAGGAGCATCACCGCGGCGTCGACGGCGGCGAGCACGCGGTAGGTGTCCTCGGAGAAGTCGCCGTGGCCCGGGGTGTCCAGGAGGTTGATCACCTGGTCGCGGTAGGCGAACTGGAGCACCGCCGAGGTCACCGAGATGCCCCGCTCGCGCTCCATGTCCATCCAATCGGACGTGACGCCGCGCCGGCCGCCCTTGCCGTGCACGGCCCCGGCCGCCGAGATCACCTCGGCGTGCAGGGCCAGCGCCTCGGTGAGCGTGGACTTGCCGGCGTCCGGGTGACTGATGACCGCGAACGTGCGCCGGCGGCGCGCCTGGGTCCCGGGGTCGTCGGAAACTTCGACGCCGGTCGCGGCGGACACCGCGGTCATCGCACTCCTCCTCGCCACGGACCCGCACGCGCGGGCCCGTACCGAGCGTACGACCCGGGTCCCACCACGACGGGGGCAGCGCCCGCAGCGGCCCGGCGAGCTCGTCACCGGTTCTCGGCCGGGGCGTAACGCCCGGCCGGGCACGGACGAACTACCCGGTGGCCCCGCGGGGTCGTCGGACCCCCGACCCGACGATCCCGCGGGCCTTCACCGCTTCCCGGGCGCCCTAGTTCGCGCCGGCACCGTCGAGCGGCTTGTCGGGCTGGACCCGCGGCATGTTGCCGCCGCCCCCTCCGCCGCCCGAGTCGGGCTCCACCCAGATCGTCACGGCCTCGCCCGCCGGCACCCGCGTCCCGGCCTCGGGCTGCTGGGCCGTCACCGTGCCCTCCACCGTGGGCGGGGTGTCCGGGTCGGGATCGATCGCGACGACCCGGGCGGCCATGGCCACCTCGTGTGCCCGCGCCGCCGGGAGCCCCACGAGCGCGGGCACGAGCACGAGCTCGGGTGTCCTCATGAACAGCGACGGTAGCCAGGTCACACTGGCCGGGGCCAGCACGGTCGGTCGAGGTCGGAGCGTTCCGCGCCGGACCGGAGCCCTGCGTGGCTACGACGAGTGGACGGGCATGATGGGCCGCCCGGCGCAGCCGGACCGACCCCGCACGGGCAGGAGAGCACATGTCGGAGCGGCGCTGCCGGACACTGGCCCGGGGACTCCTGGTCCTCGGGGCCGCGGCGCTGGCCCTGTCGGGCTGCGCCCGTGCCCCGGAGCCGGCGGTGCCGCCGATCCCGCTGAGCTCCTCGGCGCCGGTCGCCGCCCCCACCCCCCGCCCGGACGGGGGGCCCGGCATGGCCTTCACCCCGTGTCGCGGCGACCTGGAGTGCGCGACGGTGACGGTGCCGGTCGACTACGCAAACCCCACCGGGCCCACGACTCCGATCGCGATCGCGCGCCGGCCCGCCGCGAACTCCGCCGCCAAGCTGGGTGTGCTCCTGGTCAACCCCGGGGGCCCGGGTGGCTCGGGCATCGAGCTCGTCCAGGCCGGAGTGCTCCCGCCCGAGATCACGGACCGCTTCGACGTGATCGGCTTCGACCCGCGCGGCGTCGGCGACAGCACCGGTCTGCAGTGCCCGCTGGGCCCCGAGACGCCGTACCTGGCCGATCCCGACCCGGGTGACCCCGCCGACGAGGCGGCCACGAACGACGCGGTCGACCGCTACGACGCCGCCTGCGGCCAGCGCTACCGCGACCTCCTGCCCCACCTCGGGACGCGCAACGTCGCCCGCGACATGGACCGCATCCGCGAGGCCCTGGGCGAGGAGCGGATCAACTACCTGGGCTTCTCCTACGGGACGTCGATCGGGCAGACGTACGCGCAGCTCTTCCCGACCCGCCTGCGCGCCATCGTGCTCGACGGCGTCGTCGACGTGACGAAGCCCGGACTGGACTCCGCGCAGGCCGAGAGCTTCGAGAACTCCCTGCGCCAGTTCGACGCCGCGTGCCGCGCGGACCCGACGTGCCCGGTGCGGGCCGACCCGATCGGCACCCTCGACCGGGTGCGCGCCCGCGTCACCGCCGCGCCGCTGCCCGTCGCCGGCACGAGCCCGCTCTCGGCGGGGCTGCTGGAGATCGGCGTCGTCTACCCGCTCTACAGCGAGGACAGCTGGCCCCAGCTCGCCCAGGCCCTCGCCGCGGCCGACCGGGGCGACGGCGCCCCCATGCGCTCGCTGGCGACCGCCTACTTCCGGGGCAGCAACTCCGACACCTACAACGCCGTGACCTGCCTGGACAACGCCTGGCCGACCGAGGACGAGCAGGTGCTCGCAGCGGCCCGCGTCACCGAGTCCCGCGCGCCGCACTTCTCCGGCAACGTGCTCGTCAGCGGCCTGACCTGCTCCGACTGGCCCGCACCTCAGCAGCCGCTGACCCCGCTGGAGAACTACGCGGGCCCGCCGATGCTGATCCTCGGGACGACGAACGACCCGGCCACGCCGTACCAGAACAGCGTCGCGCTCTCCCAGCGCGTGCCCGGCTCGGCGCTGCTGACCTACCGCGGCGAGGGCCACACCGTCTACACCAACGGCGTCCCGTGCGTCGACGACACCGTCAACCGCTACCTCCTCGACGGCGTCCTGCCCCCGCCGAACACGACCTGTTAGTACGGCCAGGTCAGCGGCGGACCGTCGCTGACGTGCAACGTCCGTGACGCCACGCACTCGATCGGCGGGCGGGCGGGCGCTGTGACGTAGGGTCACCCACGGTGCGCCGGGAAGTCTGGTCGGCAGTCCCCTGGCGCCTGCCCACCGGAGGAACCCGTGGCCCGGTCGTCCCCCCGCTTGTTCGCCCGCGGCTCCTGGCCGGAGACGGCGCGCATCGCGGACATCCTCCGTCGCGAGACCGTCGGCGGCGTCCTGCTCGTGGCGGCCGCGGCGCTCGCGCTGTTGTGGGCCAACTCGCCGTGGCGCGAGGCCTACACGGCCCTCTCGGAAACGCGGATCGGCCCGGCGTCGCTGCACCTCGACCTGACCCTCGCCACCTGGGCCGCCGACGGCCTGCTGGCGATCTTCTTCTTCGTCGCCGGCCTGGAACTCAAGCGCGAGTTCGTCGCCGGCGACCTCCGCGAGCCGTCGCGGGCCCTGCTGCCGGTGGCGGCGGCGGTCGGCGGCATGATCGCGCCCGCCCTGATCTACGCCGCGATCAACCTCGGCGGGCCGGGGGCCGCGGGCTGGGCGATCCCGACGGCCACCGACATCGCCTTCGCGCTCTCGGTGCTCGCCCTCATCGGCTCTTCCCTGCCCGACGCCCTGCGCACCTTCCTGCTCACGCTCGCCGTGGTGGACGACCTGCTCGCCATCACGATCATCGCGTTCTTCTACACCGACCAGCTCGCGTTCGTGCCGCTGCTGCTGGCGCTGCTGCCGCTCGGGGCGTTCACGATCCTCGTCCAACGGCGGGTGCGGTCGTGGTGGCTGCTGCTCCCGCTCGCCGCGCTGACGTGGGTCCTCGTGCACGAGTCGGGCGTGCACGCGACCGTCGCCGGTGTGCTGCTCGGCTTCGCCGTGCCGGTGGTCCGGCGGCGGGAGGGCCCCGGACCTGGGCTCGCCGAGCACTTCGAGCACCGCTGGCGGCCGCTCTCCGCCGCGGTGGCGGTGCCGATCTTCGCGTTCTTCGCGTCCGGGGTGACCGTCGTCGGCGGCGGGCTCGGCGCGGCGTTCACCGACGCGATCACGATCGGCATCATCGTCGGGCTGGTCGCCGGCAAGACCGTCGGCATCATGGGGGCGACGTGGCTCGTCCAGCGGCTGACGCGGGCCCGGCTCGCCGACGAGCTGGCCTGGAGCGACGTCCTCGGGCTCTCGCTGCTCGCGGGGATCGGGTTCACCGTCTCCCTGCTCATCGGCGAGCTGGCGTTCGGCACCGGCAGCGGCGCGGACGACCACGTGAAGATCGGGGTCCTGGCGGCCTCGCTGCTCGCCGCCGTGCTCGCCACGATCGTGCTGCGGCACCGCAACGGCGTGCACCGGCGGATCCACGAGCGCGAGCGGGTCGACACCGACCACGACGACGTGCCCGACGTCTACGAGGACGACACACGCGAGCGCGACGCGTGACGGCCCTCTCACCTGCCGTAGTCGACTGGGCCGACAGCGTGAGTTCCTGCCGCCGTGCGGCCCCAAGAGGTCCCGGACGCCCGTGTCGGCCTTGCCGGGGCACGGGCCGGGACGCACCCTTCGCCGCATGACCGGACCGGCGGGGCGCGCCGCACGCAACGCCACCCGTCGTCGCAGAGGCGCGGGGAGGGACCGCGCGGGCAGTGACCGCACAGGGGCACCGACGCCCGTCGTCGTCCGCGTCGAGGACGCGGCGGCCACGACCGACCCGGACATGGACGCGCTGACGCGGACCATCGCCATGGTCAACGACAAGGGCGGGGTCGGGAAGACCTCGCTCGTCGCCAACCTCGCCGGGCAGTTCGCCGCCGCCGGCTACCGGTGCCTGCTTGTCGACCTCAACCGTCAGGCGAACCTCGCCGACGACCTCGGGTTCCGCGACGGACCGATCGACGACCACGGCGCGGGCCTGCTCATGAGCATCGTGGCCGGCTCGCCCCTGCGCCCGGCCGAGGGCATCCGTCCCGGCCTCGACGTCGTGCCCGGCGGCGCCCGCCTCGTGGACCTCGTGCCGCTGATGGTCTCCCGGGTCCAGGAGCAGGGGCGGGAGGCGTTCCGTGCTCTCGCGACCGTGCTCGCGCCGGTGGCGGGCGACTACGACCTCGTCTTCGTCGACTGCCCGCCCGAGACGACGATCCTCACCGACCTCGCGCTCACCGCCGCCCGGTGGGTGCTCATGCCGACGAAGTCCGACGGCGGCGGCCTGGTCGGCATGCGCCTGGTCGGCGAGCGCTTCGCGCTGGCCCGCGAGCAGAACCCCGACCTCGGCCTGCTCGGCGCCGTGCTCTTCGCCACCGGGTCGCGGTCCCGCGTCGTGCACGCCGAGCTCCGCGAGGCGATGGAGCGCGCCTTCGGCGGCCAGTCGCCGCTGTTCACCACCTCGATCCGCCACGCGGAGCGCACCGCGCAGGACGCCCGGCGCCTCGGCCGGCTCGCCCACGAGCTCGAGCAGGAGGTGGCCGCGCAGCCCGCGTGGTGGGCGGCCCTGCGGGAGGGGACCTCGAAGACCTCGTCCGGGCGTCGCCTGTCCCCGACCGCCGCGAGTGTGGCGGGTGACTATCGCGACCTGGGGGTCGAGCTCCTGACCCTCCTGCGCGCCGCCGAGGAGACCACGACCGCGGACCACCGCCCCGAGCAGGAGGCCACCTCGTGACCGCCGACTTCCGGATGACCAGCGACGACGAGCAGCCGCCCGACCTCAGCGACGCGTTCGGGCGGTCGGCGACGGCGAGCCTGCGCGGTCTCCTGCCCCCACGGCCCCGCCGGAGCTCCGAGCAGGACGAGGCCGAGGGCACCGAGGGCGGGTCCCCGGAGATCCCGGCGCAGGTGGCGCGCCGTGCCGCCGTCGTGCCCCTCACCGTGCGGACCTCCGCGCCCGTCGAGGTCACCGAAGCCACCGAGTCCGAGGCCGAGGCGGGGTCCGGGTCCGAGTCCGGGTCCGAGTCCGAGATCGAGACGGAGACGGAGACCGGGGTCGCCCTGACGCCCGCACCCGCCGCCGTCCCACCGGCCCCCCGCGGCGCGCGCCGCTCGGCGCCCGCGTCGGGGAGAGGCGCCGGGACCGCCAACCGGCGGTGGGGCTCGGTCCGGATGGCGTCGCAGGAGCACGTCGAGCTGCTGGTGCTGGTCACGCTGCGTCGCGGCCCGGCCAACGGGCGGGAGCTCGCGGAGCGGCTCCGGGCGGACAGCGGGGGCGGCCTCGCCCCACCTCCCACCACGATTCAGAAAACCCTCCATCACCTCGCCCGGCACGGTCTCGTCGAGCTCGGGGCCGACACCGAACGGCGGCGTTACCGTCTGACCGAGCTGGGCATGCGGATCGCCCGTGCGCGCGTGCGGGCGTGGCGATCGCTGCGGCGTGCGGTGGACCGGGTGCTGGACGCCGCCGACGAGGGCTGACCCTCGTCCCCGTCGAGACCGGAGCAACGCGTCGGCGCATCGGGACGCACAACGTTGGGCTGTGCTGCCCAACTCTTCGGAGCTGGCGGCGGCGAAGAAACACCCGTATGGTGCAGATCACTGTCGAGTGTCACCGTGGGGCCGGTCGACATGACCCTTCGTGATCGCGCGGTTACGTTCAAACCCAGCGCATTCGGTCGATCACACTCCGACGTCTCGTTCATTCAGAAAGAGCGAACGGGCGCAAATGTTTGAAGCACGAGAACGACACCCGAATGCGCGATCTCCCTTCGTGCTCTGGTGATCACCAATTGGGTCGAACGGCCCATCGCGGATTTGATCTTACCGGTCTAGCGCATTCCGGAAGCACGCGATGTAATGTCCGGCTCCGTAGGCGGCGGGCTGTGGTCCACCGCACAGGCGGACCAATCCATTCGGAGGTGCACGGTGCCCGGAACCGGCCTGAAATTGGCCCTCGCGGTCATCGGCGGCTATCTACTCGGTCGTACGAAGAAGATGAAGCTCGCCATCATGTTCGGCGCTGCGCTGGCCGGGAAGAAGATCTCCACCGATCCCGCCCAGCTGCTGGGGCAGGCCTCGAAGCTGATCCAGGCGTCACCGGAGCTCCAGAAGCTCGACGGTGCGGTGCGGGGTCGGCTGCTCGAGGCGGGCAAGGACGCGGCGCTGGCCGTCGCGAGCTCGCGTATGGAGGCGCTCACCGACAACCTGGTCAACCGGGTCGAGAACCTCGGGAAGCCGGCCGCGGACGCGGCGGGTGCGGCGACGCAGGCCGCCGGTCAGACCGCGGGTGCCGCCGGCGACGCCGTCGGCCAGGCCGGTGGCGCGGTCGGCGACGTGGCCGGGACGGCCGGGTCGGCCGTCGGTGGCGCGGTCGGCGGTGCCGGTGGCGCGGTCGGCAAGGCCGCGCGCGGCGGACGTCGTCGCAAGGCGGCTGCTGCCGAGGAGCCGGTCGACGACGGCGTGGACGCCGCCGACGAGATCGAGGACGTCGAGGATCTCGACGACGACGTCGACGACACGGAGGAGTCCGAGTCGGACGAGGCCGTGGCCGAGACCGAGGAGGCCGACGAGCCCGAGGAGGTCGAGGAGGCCCCCTCGCGGGCCCCGTCGCGCCGTCGCGCCTCGCGGCCCCCGTCAGCATCGTCGAAGAGCTCCGGCAGCAGCTCGTCGAGCAGCGGCTCGACCAGCGGCGACACCGGCCAGGAGCGTCGCAAGCGGTCGTCGTCGGGCTCGTCGTCCGACGACAGCGCGAACCGCACCAGCAACGGCTCGACGCGTCGGACGTCGTCGGGGTCGCGCAGCAAGGCCACCGCCGGCTCCGGCTCGCGCCGTGGATCGGGGAAGCGCGATGACTGAGTCCACGACCGATCCGCGGGCGGCCTCGAACGGCCAGCTCCCGCACGACGAGGACAGCGGGTCCGGCTCGTCGATCACCGACGTGCTGCCCGTCGACCGTCTCAAGCAGGCGGCACAGACGCTGCTGAAGACGGCCACAGACAAGGCGGTCAACGCCGCCCTCGACCAGGTCGAGGGGCTGACCGGCAAGCTCACCGACGTCGCCGGGAACCCGGGCAACCTCGGTGCCGTCTTCGGCGGCGGGTCGGGCGATGACGAGGACTCGTCGGGCGGCGGCATCGGCGGAGCGATCAAGAGCGGTCTCTCGACGGTGAAGGACAAGGCGCTGGGGGCGGTCGGTCTCGGCGGCGGAGACGACGACGACGAGGGCGACGAGGACGGCAGCGGCGGCGGTGGCGGTGGGAACAGCACCGGCCGCGGCAAGTTCAAGTTCATGAACATCTACGAGGTCCAGGACGTCGGGGTCCCGCTGCGCGTGGCCTACGACCAGTGGACCCAGATGGCCGACTTCCCGAGCTTCATGAAGAAGGTCGAGACGGTCAATCAGGAGTCCGACGAGAAGGTCGTCTGGACCGCGAAGGTGTTCTGGTCGCGTCGTTCCTGGGAGACGACTATCCGCGAACAGGTCCCCGATAGCCACATTCTGTGGGTGTCGTCGGGAGCCAAGGGTTCTGCGGACGGGATCGTGACGTTCAGTGAACTCGCGCCGAACCTGACGCGCATCGTCCTGATCATGGAGTACTACCCGCAGGGCTTCTTCGAGAAGACGGGGAATCTCTGGCGTGCGGTCGGGCGTCGCGCCCGGCTCGAGTTCAAGCACTTCTGCCGTCACGTCATGATGGACACGCTGATCAACCGCGAGGAGCTCGAGGGCTGGCGCGGCGAGATCCGCGACAGCGAGGTCGTCAAGACCCACGAGGAAGCCCTCGAGGAGGAGCAGCGGGCGGCCGAGGAGGACGACGAGCTCGAGGACTCCGAGGACGGCGAGCTCGCCGAGGACGACCTCGACGAGGACGAGGACGAGGACGTCGACGACGACCTCGTGGCCGAGGACGAGGACGCCGACGAGGACCTCGACGAGGTCGAGGACGAGGCGGACGAGGACGAGCTCGACGACGAACTCGAGGACGAGGCCGAGGAGGACGTCGACGACGACCTCCCGGAGGACGCCGAGGACGAGGCGGAGGAGACCCCCGCCGAGGACGCCCCCGCCGAGGAGGACGACCGCCCGCGTCGTCGCTCGCGGCGCCAGCGCACCCCGGCCTGATCGACGGCCGATCGACGCCCACGACGGGTCCCGGTCCCCGGGGCCCGTCGTGGGCGATCCGCACAGGGAGGAAGTGAGACAACGTGACGATCAGCCAGCAGTCAGGCGGCGGCGTCCAGAAGGCGCCCCAGGGCGGGCTCGCCGAGGTCCTCGACCTCATCCTCGACAAGGGTCTCGTCATCGATGCGTTCGTCAAGGTGTCGCTGGTCGGCATCGAGTTGATCACGATCGACGCCCGGATCGTCGTGGCGAGTGTCGACACCTATCTGAAGTTCGCCGAGGCCACCAACCGCCTCGACCTGCACCAGAAGGGTGGCAAGGACCTCGGGGAGTTCATGGGCGGCCTCACCGAGGGCGCCACCGAGGGCGGCGCGAAGGGCAAGACCAAGGGGGTGCTCGACGCCGGCAAGGAGAAGTGGGACGAGGTCCGCGGCGAGCGCCAGCAGAGCAAGCGCGAGAAGGCGTGAGGGGGACGAGGTGACCACGACGGAGGACTCCACGAAGTCCCGGAGCACGACCCGCGGGTCCTACATCTACGGCATCGTCCCGGCGGGGATGCGGATCCCCGACGGGCTCGAGCCGATCCCGCACGGCGACGAGGACGGCGAGCTGGGTCTCGTCACCGAGGGCGGGCTGGCGGCGGTCGTCAGCGACGTGTCGGCCGACCGCCCCCTGGGCACCCGGCGTGACCTGATGGCGCACGAGGCCGTCCTCAACGCGATCGCGCAGGAGGTGCCGGTGCTCCCGATGCGTTTCGGGGCGGTCGTCACCGACGACGACGCGGTCGCCGACGAGCTGCTGAAGCCGCACCAGGACTACTTCCTGCGCGCGCTCGACCAGCTTCGCGGCCACCTCGAGTTCCGGCTGCGCGGCGATTACAACCAGGACGTCATCCTCACCCGCATCGTCGAGGCCGATCCCCGCATCCAGCAGCTGCGGGAGAAGATCTCCGGGGTCGACGAGGACGCGAGCTACTACGACCGCATCCAGCTCGGTGAGTCGATCTCGAAGGCGATGGACCAGCTGCGACAGGAGGACGCGCAGGCCACGGTCGACGCGCTCTCGAAGTTCGCGGTGGCGACCGAGGTCAAGGAGGCGGGCGGCGAGAACGGGGCCGTGCACCTCGCGTTCCTCGTGAAGACCGACGGACGTGACGATTTCGAGCAGGCCGTCGACGACCTGGGCAACGCCTGGGCCGGGCGGGTCGAGCTGCGGCTCATCGGGCCCACGGCGGCCTTCGACTTCCTGCCCGAGTTCGAAGCGCCCCCCGAAGCCCAGGCCTGAGGGCCGGCGCATCGTGGGTTTCTTCACCGAGCTGCTGCTCCTGCCCCTCGCCCCGGTCCGCGGGGTGGCCTGGGTCGGCGAGAAGATCGCCGACCAGGTCGACCACCAGATGAACGACCCGGCCGTCATCCGCGCGCAGATCGACGAGCTGGACGCGGCGTTCGACCGCGGTGAGATCAGCGAGGACGAACGGGACGAGCAGCAGACTGTCCTGCTGCAGCGCCTCGTGGGTGGGGGTGGGGCGTGACGCGGTCCGCCGACGTCACCGAGGACGAGGACGCCCCGCGCGTCACCGATCAGGAGCGGCCCCGCCGCCGGCGCTCGTCGACGTCCGGGGATTCCGGGGAGGACGCGCCGAAGCGGCGCCGGTCGAACGGCGACGCGACCCCGTCGGAGTCGTCGGCCTCGGAGTCGGCAGAGGAGAAGCCGCGTCGCCGACGCCGCACGTCCGAGACGACGTCCGGGTCGGAGGAGGAGCGTCCTCGCAAGCGTCGTCGCCCGGAGGGCGAGGCGGAGGGGGAGCGGCCGCGACGTCGCCGCACGTCGGAGGCGTCATCCGGGTCGGACGAGGAGCGCCCGAAGCGGCGCCGGTCGTCGGAGGCGTCGACCGGCTCGGACGAGGAGCGCCCGAAGCGGCGCCGATCGTCGGAGACGTCGTCCGGGTCGGACGAGGAGCGCCCGAAGCGGCGCCGGTCGTCCACCGCCGGGAATGGCACCACGGGATCGGATGACGAGCGCCCGCGCCGTCGGCGCCGGACCGAGGAGAACGACGACTCGGCCCCCGACCAGGAACGGCCCCGCCGTCGCCGCCGGCCCGCCGCCGACGATGCGCCGGCGGACTCCGGTGGGGGCGAGGAGCGTCCGCGCCGCCGGCGCCGTCCGGAGGGCGAGCAGGAACGGCCCCGCCGTCGTCGCGAGGAGGACACCACCGACGACACCCCCGACGACGCCGTCGAGGACGCGTCCGAACCGGAGGAGATCGAGGAGCCGGAGGACCTGGGCGAGGTCGACGACGGCGACGAGGACGACGAGCCCGAGGACCTGGACGACGTCGATGACGTCGAGGACGACGAAAAACCCGAGGACCTCGACGAGCCCGAGGACGCCGAGCCCGAACCGGAACCCCAGCCCGCGCCCAAGAAGCCCATCCCCGCTCGCAAGATCGCTCGCTTCGCGGCGGAGCAGGTGATGGAGATGAGCGGCAAGGAGAGCGAGTCGATCACCTCGGTGCGCCGCACCGACGAGGGCTACGTCGTGGGCCTGGAGGTGGTGGAGAGCCACCGGATCCCCGAGTCCACGGACATCCTGGCCATCTACGAGGCCGAGATGGACGAGGACGGCGAGCTGATCAGCTACAAGCGGCTGAAGCGCTACACACGGGGTCGCGGCGACGACGAGTGACAGCCCGACGCGAGCCGGGGGGACACGAGAGGGAGTGACCATGAGCGACCCGGTGCGCTGGACCGGGCAGATGCCGTCCGCCCCGAACCAGGCCGGCGGCCGCCAGCCGGCCGCTCAGGGCGGCGGCGACGGCACGAACCTCGCCGACATCCTCGAGCGGGTCCTCGACAAGGGCATCGTCATCGCCGGCGACATCCAGATCAACCTGCTCGACATCGAGCTGCTGACGATCAAGCTCCGGCTCATCGTGGCGTCCGTCGACCGCGCCAAGGAGATGGGCATCGACTGGTGGGAGCGCGATCCCACCCTCTCCTCGGGACACAGCGAGCTCGAGCAGGAGAACCGCCGGCTGAAGGAGCGCCTCGAGGCGCTGGAGGGCCGCAACGGTCAGGCGGCACTGGAGGGCGACGAGCAGCCCGACGACCTCGAGGACGAGGAGGAACTCGACGACGAGGCCGAGCTTGTCGACGCCGAGATCGTCGACGACACCGAGGAGCCCGAACCCGAGGCCCAGCCCGCGCGACGGCCGAAGCAGGCGGCGCGTCAGGGCGGCGGGGGGAAGGCTGCGCCGCGCCGACGTCGGAAGGCGGAGGAATGAGCGACACGCTGACCTACGTCTACGCCGTCGCCCGCGACGTCGACCCCGCGGCCGTCGCGGGGCTCGAGGGCCTCGGCGGACGGCCCGTCCGGACGGTCGCGCACCGCGGCGTGACGGCCGTGGTGAGCGACGCCGACCGCGCCGAGTTCCAGGAACGGGCGCTCGAGGAGCGCCTGGAGGACCTCGAGTGGCTGGCCGCGACCGCCCGGGCGCACCACCACGTCGTCGACACCCTCGGGCACGACCACCTCGTGGCGCCGCTCGGGCTGGCGACGGTCTACTTCGACGACGAGCGGGTGCGGGCGGTGCTCGAGGAGAGCGCCGAGACCTTCTCCGCGGTGCTCGACCGTCTCGACGGACGCGCCGAGTGGGGCCTCAAGGTCTACGCACGCAAGGGCCGCCCGGACGCGGCCGAGGCGGAGGCCGAGAAGCCGCGGTCGGGTGCGGACTACCTCCGCGCGCGCCGGAAGGCCCTGCGCGAGGGCGACACGACGCTCGAGGACGCCCGCCAGGCCGCCGGCGAGGTGGACGCGGCCGCGTCGGCCCTCGCCGCCGCCATCCGGAGCCACCGTCTGCAGGACGCGCAGCTCTCCGGGCAGTCCGACCCGATGGTCCTCAACCAGGCCTACCTGCTGCCGGTCGGGCGGGCCGACGAGCTCCGCGCCGTCGTCGCCTCCTACCAGGACCACCCGAAGGTGCGGGTCGAGCTCACCGGGCCCTGGGTCCCCTACTCCTTCGCCGCCGCCGCCACCATCTCCTCAGGGGGATCGGCGCCGTGACGGGCCCGTCCTCGGGAGAGCTCGAGCCACGGGCGACGTCGCTGTTCGGGAACGAGGAGGTCGCCCTGGTCGACCTGCTCGACCGGCTGCTCGCCGGCGGCGTCGTGCTCGTCGGCGACCTGACGATCTCGCTCGCCGGTGTGGACCTCGTGCGCATCTCCCTCCGCGCCCTGGTCATGTCGATCGCGCCGGTGGAGCGGCAGGGCACGCTCGCGGAGCGGGCCGAACGGGGCGACACGCCGCGGAGCGGAGGGGCCGCGCCGAAAGCCCTGACGGCCCGGGAGCTGGAGCCGGGAGATGAGTGAGCGGCCGAACCGCATCGAGATCGACAAGGACGAGGTCCGCCGGGACCTCATGAAACTCGTGCTCACGATCGTCGAGCTGCTGCGCCAGCTGATGGAGCGGCAGGCGATCCGGCGCGTCGACCAGGGCGACCTCACCGAGCAGGAGGAGGAGGACCTCGGCACCTCGCTGATGCTGCTGGCGGAGGCGATGGACGAGCTCACCGAGCAGTTCGGGCTCACGGCGGACGACCTCAACCTGGATCTCGGACCGCTGGGCCCGCTCCTGCCGCGCGACCGCTGACCGCGGCGCCCGATCGTGCGGGCGGGATCGGACTCCGCCGGGACGAGGCGGGGTACTCGGAGCACATGACCAGCGCTCAGCGTCCGAGCAGCACCCCCTCCAGCCCCACGCCGACGGCCACGTCGGTCGGCGGCGCCGGCGCCGGCGCCGTCGGCGACCCGACCGCCGTCGACGGCACCACCGAGGTGCTCCCCTCGGTGGTCCAGAAGGTGACGGCGTTCTCCGCCCGCGAGATCCCCGGCGTCGTCGCGCTCGGAGCGAGCTCCTCCCGCGCCGTCGGGGCCGTGCGCCAGACGCTCACGGGCAACACCGAGAACACCGCCGGCGTCCGCGTCGAGCTCGAGAACCAGACGGCACGCATCGGGCTGGACGTCGAGATCGAGTACGGCGTCGGGGCCCGTGAGCTCGTCCGCGCGCTGCGCCGGCACGTGCCGAAGGCCGTCGAGGAGATCGCAGGCGTCACCGTCGTCGAGCTCAACGTCGTCATCACCGACGTGCACCTGCCCGGTGGCGACGACGCCGACGCCGGCGCCACGCCGCCCGCCGCGACGCTGTAGGGGCTCGCCGCGCCGGGAGGGCGGGCCCGGCTCCGCCGGAGGTCGTGGCAGCATCGGGCGTCGAGAAGCCCGGTGCGACGGGCGCACGCGGCGATCAGGGAGGCCACCGGTGGCGACCGTGCTCGTGACCGGCGCGGCCGGGTTCATCGGCTCGAACGTCGTGCGGTACTGGCGCCGCGAGCACCCCGGGGACCGGGTGGTGGCGCTGGACGCGCTGACCTACGCCGGGGTGCGCGAGAACGTCGAGGGTCTCGACGGCGTGGAGTTCGTCCACGGTTCGATCGCGAACACCGAGCTCGTCGAGCACCTGCTCCGGGCGTACGGCGTGGACGTGGTGGTCAACTTCGCGGCGGAGTCGCACAACAGCCTGGCGATCCTGCGGCCCGGGGACTTCTTCGCCACCAACGTGATGGGCACCCAGGGCCTGCTCGAGGCGGTCCGCCGGGTCGGGGTGGGCCGGTTCCACCACATCTCCACCTGCGAGGTCTACGGCGACCTGCCCCTCGACGTCGACGACGCCTTCACCGAGGACTCCCCGTACCTGCCGCGCACCCCGTACAACGCGGCCAAGGCCGGCGGTGACCACGTGGTGCGGGCCTACGGGCTGACCTACGACGTGCCGATCACGATCACCAACTGCAGCAACAACTACGGACCCTTCCAGTTCCCGGAGAAGGTGATCCCGCTGTTCACCACCCGCGCGCTGGCCGGGGAGCCGCTGCCGCTGTACGCGTCGACCAAGAACCGCCGGGAGTGGCTGCACGTCGACGACCACGCCGCGGCGATCGACGCCGTGGTCCACCACGGCCGGGTGGGCGAGACCTACAACGTCGGGTCCGGGCACGAGGTCGACGTCGAGGGCATCGCCGACGCGGTGCTGACCACGTTGGGCCTGGGGCCGGAGCTGAAGACGATCGTCCCCGACCGGCCCAGCCACGACCGCCGCTACCTGCTCGACTCCACGAAGCTGCGTTCGGAGCTGGGGTGGGCGCCACGGGTCGGGTGGGACGAGGGGATCGCGGCGACCGTCGAGTGGTATCGGCGCAACGAGGCCTGGTGGCGTCCGCTGCTCGGCCGCGCGCCCGTGGTCGAGGGTGCCGGGGCGAACTGGGGTGGCGCGTGAAGGGGATCGTGCTCGCGGGCGGCTCCGGCTCGCGGCTGCACCCGGTGACCCGGGCGGTGTCCAAGCAGCTGCTGCCGGTCTACGACAAGCCGATGATCTACTACCCGATCTCGGTGCTCCTGCTGGCCGGGATCCGCGACATCCTGATCATCTCCACGCCGGTCGACCTGCCGGCGTTCCGCCGGCTGCTCGGCGACGGCAGCGAGCTCGGGGTCCGCTTCGACTACGCCGAGCAGGCCGCCCCCCACGGGCTCGCGGAGGCGTTCCTCATCGGCGCCGACCACGTCGGCGACGACACCGCCGCCCTGGTGCTGGGCGACAACATCTTCCACGGCCAGGGCTTCGCGACGGTCCTGGCCGACCAGGTCGCCCGCCTCGAGGCGGAGAAGGGTTGCGTGCTGTTCGGCTACCCGGTGCGCGATCCGGGTCGCTACGGCGTGGGGGAGGCCGACGAGACCGGCCGGCTGCTCTCGATCGAGGAGAAGCCCGCGGCGCCGCGGTCCAACCGGGCCATCACCGGGCTGTACTTCTACGACAACGACGTCCTCGACATCGCCCGCACCCTGACCCCGTCGGCGCGGGGCGAGCTGGAGATCACCGACGTCAACCAGGCCTACGTGGCCCGCGGCGACGCCCGCCTGATCGATCTCGGCCGCGGGTTCGCCTGGCTCGACACCGGCACCCACGAGTCGCTCATCGAGGCCAGCCTGTACGTCCAGGTCCTCGAGCACCGCCAGGGCGTGCGCTTCGCGTGCCTCGAGGAGATCGCGCTGGCCAAGGGCTGGATCACCCCCGACCAGGCCCTGGCGCTCGGCGAGCGTCAGGCCAGCTCCGGCTACGGCGCCTACGTCATGGACGTCGCGCGCCGCGCCGGAGCCGTGGGCCGACTCGACGATCCTGACTAGTGGTTCTGCACCGGGTCGGTGCCGAGGAAGTCCTGGAAGTCCTTCGGGAGCTGGCTGGTGAAGTTGTGCCACTCGCCGTCGCTCAGGGCGGTCTCGAGACCCTTCGCGATCGCGCGGGCGTGCTGCCGGGCCTGCGCCACGGTGACGCCCTCGCCCTCCTGCTCGGCGATCCGCTGGTAGAAGGTGTCGACGTCGAAGCGCTCGCCCGCGCCCTCGTTCGGCAGCGCGTCGGCCAGGCCACCGGGGAGCTGTGAGGCCAGGTCCTTGGCCTCACCACCCTCGAGCCGCTGGCCGAGGACGGTCAGCGTGGCCTTCACGGCGCGCTCGGCGCTGCGGTTGTCCGGCAGGTCCAGGCTCTCCTTGACCGCGGACACGAACTGCTGCTCCTGCATCGTTCTCCTCTCGTGACGGTGTTGTCACGAGGCGGGTGCCCAGCACCCGGCGCCGCCCACACGTGGTGGCGGGACGCCCTAGAAGAGGGCCCGGAAGAAGTCCACGATGGACTCGGCGAAACCGGCGAGGATCGTCAGGATGCTGGTGACCGTCGCCGCCGCGGTCGCGGGCGAGTCGATGATCCAGAACAGCACGAGGGCCAATGCGAGCAGCCCCAACACCCGTTGCATGCTGCACACCGTAGTCACCACAGCAACATCCGTCACTACCAGTGCGGCGGGCGGCAGTCACGTTCATTCGGACGGGACACGCCGATGCTCTGATCAGCGCAGGTCACGGACCTGGACGGCTCACGCGTCGTCGAGTCGGGCGGCCAGCCCGCGGTTCAGCTCGGACACCTCGAGGGTGCGGGGACCCTCGGAGAACGTCACCGACGCGATGACGCCGTAGTTGACCAGGACGACCTGGTTGTCGGCGAAGGCGTAACGGTGCACCTCGCCCTCGTTGAGGATCTGCGTGAACCGCGCGACGACCGCGCCGAGGTCCTCCTCGAATTTCAGCGTCAGGGGAATCTGCGGCACCGACACGTAAACGGTCACGTTCGTCCTCCACCTCGATCCGTCCGGCGGCGGGCAATTACGCCGGGCGCCACATCGAAAATGCTCCGAGTGCCACGCGTGAGGATCACGGCGGCCACCGATCCTAGATCGAGAGGCCCCACCGTGGGTCCCGACGGGGAGGTCGTGTCATGGAGATCGATGGCGTCGAGGTCTTCGAGGAGCAGGAGGACTACGGCTATTCCTGGCACTGGGACGACCCGCGCGGATTCCAGTCCGAGATTCTGTGGCAGCGGGAGGTCGGACACCTGAGCCTCGGGACGCGACAGATTCCGGGCGGCTGGGTGCACAACCGGCTCGACCCGAATGCCTGGGGGAGCGCCCGGACGATCTACGAGGCCCGCCAGGTCGTCGAGGCCTACGTGACGAAGGCGGCGGCCAAGCCCGCCTGACACCCGACGCAGGACACGTCGCCCACCCGATGCAGCGTCCCCGCGCTGATCGGGTACCCGAGGGGCCACCGCCGCCGCCCCTCGGGAGTTCCGCATGCCCCACGGAGTCGCCCACCAGCTCATCGCGTCCCATCTCGTCGACGGGGAGATGACGCCCGGCGAGGAGATCGCCCTGCGCATCGACCAGACCCTGACGCAGGACGCGACGGGGACGCTCGTGATGCAGGAACTGGAGTCGCTGGGTCTCGACCGCGCCCGCACCGAGGTGTCGGTGCAGTACGTCGACCACAACCTGCTCCAGGCCGACGAGAAGAACGCCGAGGACCACGCCTACCTGCGCTCGGCCAGCCGGCGGTTCGGGCTCTGGTACTCCCAGCCCGGCAACGGCGTCTCGCACCCGACGCACATGCAGCGTTTCGGCGCGCCGGGCAAGACGATGATCGGCTCCGACTCGCACACCCCGGCCTGCGGCTCGCTCGGGATGCTCGCGATCGGGGTCGGCGGCCTCGAGGTGGCGCTGGCGATCACCGGGAAGCCGCTGACCATCCGGATGCCCGAGATCTGGGGCATCGAGCTCACCGGCGAGCTGCCTCCGTGGTGCTCGGCGAAGGACGTCGTCCTGGAGATGCTCCGCCGCCACGGCACCAAGGGCGGCACCAACCGGATCCTCGAGTACCACGGGCCCGCGCTGGCGACGCTCACGGCGATGGACCGCCACGTCATCGCCAACATGGGGGCCGAGCTCGGGGCGACGACCACGGTGTTCCCGGCCGACGACGAGGTGCGGCGCTTCCTCGCGGGCGAGAAGCGCGAGGACGACTTCACCGAGCTGCTCGCCGAGGAGGGCACCGAGTACGACGTCACCGAGTCGATCGACCTCTCGGAGCTCGAGCCGCTCATCGCGCAGCCGTCGTCGCCGGCCAACGTCGTGCCCGTGCGCGAGGTGGCCGGGACGCCGGTCGGCCAGGTGGTCATCGGGTCGTCGGCGAACCCGGGGCTGCGGGACTTCGCCATCGCCGCCCGGATGGTCGACGGCCGCCAGACCCACCACGGCGTCAGCTTCGACGTGAACCCGACGTCGCGGCCGATCCTCGTCGACCTCACCCGGTGGGGCGGGACGACCTCGCTGATCACCGCCGGTGCCCGCATCCACCAGTCCGGCTGCATGGGTTGCATCGGGATGGGTCAGGCCCCCGCCCCCGGCACGAACTCCCTGCGGACCTTCCCCCGCAACTTTCCCGGACGCTCCGGCGCCGGCAAGGACGACCAGGTCTGGCTGTGCTCGCCGGAGACCGCGGCGGCCAGCGCGCTGCGGGGCGAGATCACCGACCCCCGCGAGCTCGCCGAGGAGCTCGGGCTCACCTGGGGCGACCTGGAGCTCCCCGAGCCCACCGTCATCCCGGACATGCTCGAGGAGCCGCCCCCCGAGGAGGAGGCGAAGAACGAGGAGCTGGTCAAGGGCCCGAACATCTCCGGGCTCCCGGAGTTCGACCGGTTCCCCGACTCCTTCGAGGTGCCGGTGCTCCTCGCGGTCGGTGACGACATCTCCACCGACGACATCTCCCCGGCCGGCGCGGAGGCCCTGCCCTACCGCTCGAACATCCCCAAGCTCGCGCAGTTCGCCTTCATCCGGATCGACCCCGACTACCCGGCGAACGCCGAGGAGATCAAGAACTCGACCGGCCACGCGATCGTCGGCGGCGCCAACTACGGCCAGGGGTCGTCCCGCGAGCACGCCGCGATCTGCCCGCGCTACCTCGGCCTGCGCGTGGTGATCGCGGAGTCCTTCGCCCGCATCCACTGGCAGAACCTGGCCAACTTCGGGATCCTCGCGCTCGAGTTCGGCGACGAGGGCGAGCGCCCGAAGATCGAGCAGGGCGCCACCCTGTCGTTCGAGAACGTGCACGAGCAGCTGCAGCGGGGGCACGAGGTGACCGGCCGGGTGGACGGCACCGAGTACACCTTCCGCCACCAGCTCTCGGAGCGGCAGGTGTCGATGGTGCTCGCGGGCGGGCTGATCCGGCAGCTCGCCGAGCAGGAGGACAGCTGATCAGGGCAGGCCGGAGACGGTCTCCCGCCGCCGGATGAGCTCGTAGCCGTCCGACGGGTAGGGCTGGCGGTACTCGAGGACCCACAGGTCGTCGACCTCGTCGCCGGCGCCGCGGAAGCGCGTGGTGAGCCGGGTGACGTCGGCCTCGCGGTGGGTGTGGCCCAGCAGGCCGCCCCGCTCGGGCTCGAAGGTCCAGTCCGCCAGCGCGTCCCGGGGCGTGTCGCCGTAGGCGATCGCGGCGGACGCGGGCTCCGTGATGCCCGACTGCTGGCGCGGTTGGCGTACGCCGGGGAAGAGCGACTTCATCTGCCAGGCGACCCCGACGGCGCGATCGGCCGGGAGGAACTCGGGCAGCGGGACCCAGCGCCGCACGGTAGGTCCGGTGAACGCGAGCCAGCCGCCGGTGGTGGTGCTGTCGTCGACCGCCACCAGCCGGACGACCTCCGCACCCGGCGGCGGGGCGGCCTCGTCGACGAGGGGCACGGTCCGCCACTCGACGGAGCTGTCCGGGTCGCCGATCAGCCGGCCGCCCACCGGGACGAACCCCGCGGCGTCCGCCCGTCCGTACTCGGCGCGCAGAGAGACGCCGTCGCCGAGACGGCCGGACACGGAGACGGCCAGGCCGGCGTCCGGCGACGCGGGCGGCAGCCGGTACCAGTCCGTGGCGAACGTGCCGCGGCGTGAGTCCGCGTTCGCGCCCGGCGCGGGGACCAGGAAGCTGCCGAACACCGGCACGTCGGGCGCCGGTCCCGGAGGGGGCGGGCTGGTGGGGAGGTAGGCGCCGGGGACGAAGGGCTCGCTACCGGCCGCCGGCGCCGTGGCGGGCGCTGTGACGGGCGGGAGGGCCCGGGCGCCCACGGGGTCCAGGACGTCGATCTGGTGGGCCATCCCCGCCCGGGTCGCGCCCGGGTCGTTCCAGGCGTCGACCTGGGGTGACCACGTCGACGAGGTCAGGACCGCCGCGCGGGCGAAGTCCCCGACCATCCAGACGGTGAACGTGAGCAGGAAGACGACGGCCAGCACGGGCGTCGCCACACCGATCGCGAGCCGTTGCCACCCCGGCGCCCAGCGCGCGGCGGCGGCGGCCATGGCGACGGCGACCGCCGCGAGCGCGAGGGCCCACCAGAGCGGCTGGTCGAACTCGATGCCCCGCACCGAGGGGAAGTCGCCGTAGGCCGGCATGCCGAGGCCCCGGTCGTAGGGCCACATGTCCCGGCCGTGCCCGGCGAGGGCGAACACGAGGACCGCCGAGAGCGCCGCGGCCGCCAGGGTCGCCTGCGGGACCCGCCGCTCCCGGTCGAGCCTCGCCAGGAGATGGGGACCGTCGACGAGGACCAGGGCCAGGAACACCGCCCCGAGCCCGGCGAGGGCGCCGAAGTGGTGGGTCGGGGCGCTGGGCGTCGGCAGGAGCAGGACGAAGGCGAGGATCGCGGTCCACCCGGCGAACGGGAGGCGGAAGGGCACCACGAGGTCCCGGGCCCGGGCCGCCACGACGAGGACGAGGAACCACACGAGCATGAGCAGGCACACCAGGACGGCGGCCCGGCGGGCGTACGACCCGAAGTGCGACTCGGTCGTGAGGAGCGCCCCGTAGCGGGTGATCTCCTGGTACCAGGTGCCGGCCCGCTGGATCGGCGCGAAGATCTCCTGGGAGCGGACGAAGTCGCGGTAGGCGCCGTCGCCGAACCCGAGCAGGCTCCCCACTGCGGCGGGGGCGAGCACCACCACCCACCGACCCGCCACCGCCCACCAGCCGCCGGGCCCCTGGCGGAACCAGCGCCATACGACCGGGGTCGCGGCCACCAGCGGCGCGAGGGTGACGAAGCCGGTCGGTGCGGCCATGAGGCCGGCGGAGCCGATGCCCACCGCGAGCCCCACCAGCGCCGACCGGCGCCGCTCGATCCCCTCGACGACGGCGACCAGCGTCCCCACGGCGAAGAAGGCGACGACGGGCTCCGGCCGGACGCCCATGTTGTACGGCAACCACCAAGCCAGGAACCCCGCCGCCGCAGCGAGACGCGCCGCCGCGTGGGCCCACCGCCCCTGACGCGTGCCCTCCCCGAGCAGGCGGGTGCGCGCGACGAACGACCGGACCAGGAACCACGTCCCGAGCCCGAGGGCGAGCGCGGGGAGGCGCAGCACTGTCGGCGCCACCCCGAAGGTCTCCTGCCACCACGAGAGGGCGTAGTACGGCCAGGAGAAGGGGGTGAAGCCCTGGTTGTCGAGCTGGTAGTAGTTCGGCACGTACCCGGAGAACGGCACGTTGGCCGCCATCGCGCTGTAGTAGCCGTCGTCGTCGGTCAGCGGGGCGAGGAACAGCCAGGCGAGCAGCGTCGCCGGCACGAGGGCGTCCACCACCCGCGGCCGCAGTCGCCGCGCCCGTCCCCCCACGCGTGAGAGCCACCGGGCGAGGGCCCCCGTCTCCGCCGGGCGCCGGTCGGCCCGGACGCGCCGGGTGGACGCGACGGCCATCGCGACCGCGCCGACCGCCAGCGCCGCGAGGATCGTCGCGATGAGCGCCCACTTGAGGGGCGCGGGGGAGTGGTCGAAGACGTCGTCGACCGTCATCCGGACCGAGAGGTCGTCGGGGGTGGCGTCCGGGAGCGCCGGCAGCGAGGTCCGCAGCGCATCCACCTCGGGCAGCGCGACGATCGGCGCGAGGTCCGGCTCCGACTCCGGCAGCACGTCCGGGTCGGGCTCGGGCATGCGGCTCGGGGTGGTCGACACGGTCACGCCGTCGACGACGACGTACATCGCCGCGGCGTCACCACCGACGACGACGCGGCAGTCGCCTGCGATCAGCGGACCCGCGAAGAGGTCCTCGCCGCCGCTGCGGACGGTCACCCCGCCGTCGCGCGCCCGGACGGTCAGCGCCTCCGCGTCGGCGTCCGGCGACGCCGGGCCCATCGTCGACAGGACCACCCCGTCGGGCGTCGCCGCCGCGGCCCGGGCGGCCCGGCAGCTGAAGCGGGCCTCGATGTCCACCGGCTCGTAGGCGGTGAGCATGAGCATCGTCGGCGCCGGGGCCCGGGGATCGGCCGGCCAGCGGACCTCGGGGACGCTCATCGAGACGGGGGCGATCGGCAGCAGGACGGCGCCGACGAGGGCCACGAGACCCGCGACCACGGCGATCACCGAGGCGCCGGACCACGATCGCGCGGGCCGGGCTCCCGGCCGGGCGGCGAGGTCGTCGGCCGCGGCGGACACCTCGGGCGGGGCCTCCGTGCTCACCAGCCGCTGCTCCTCCTGGATCGTGCCCGAGACCGGCACGTTAACCCGGCGTCCGGCCGGGCGAATCGTGGGGTGGGCCCGGCGGGTGGCGCACGGGGAGGGCGGGGTCGCGGGCTACGCTGCCCGGCATCACAGCACCGAGTGAGGAGTCGCTCGCCGTGGGCGACCAGACGCCCGGCCGGGTCGGCGCCCGGAGGCTGGTCGGTGCGGCCGGCCTCGGCGTCCTCGTCTCCGGCCTGATCGTCAACGTCTATCTCGCGGTCGTGGCCCGTGCACTCCCGCCCGCCGAGTACGCGACGTTCGGGTCGTTCTGGGCGCTCGCCCTCGTCGTCGGCTTCGGGGCCTTCCTGCCCCTCGAGCAGGAACTCGCGCGGCGCCTGCCGTTGCCCGGTGACCGCCAGGCGCTCCTGCGCGCCGCGAGCGGCGCTGCCGCCGTGCTCGCCGGGATCGCCCTCGTGGTGCTCGTCGGCGCTCTGCCGATCATCTGGCGGTCGCTGGACGGCGACGTGTCCGTCCTGCTCGCCCTCTGTGCGCTGTGCGTCGTCTCCGCGGGCCAGTTCCTCGTGCGCGGCACGCTGATCGGCACGGACCGCCTCGTGCGTCACGCGGCGGTCATGGTGCTCGACGCGGTCCTGCGGCTCGGTTTCGCCGTCGGTGTCTTCGTCGTGGGCGGCGCCGATGCGGCGGCGTTCTGCTGGGCGCTCGTGGCCGCGATCGTGCTGGCCCACCTCCCGCAGCTGCCCAGTGCCTGGCGGCGCGCCGTGGCGTGGGAGCGGCCGTTGTCCCCGGGGGCCCCCGCCGACCGGCCGTCGGTGCGCGGGCTGACCCGCGCCGCGATGCCGCTGCTGGTCGGCTCGGTGTGCGCGCAGCTGCTGCTCAACGGGCTGCCGGTGCTGGTGGTCGCCGAGGCCGGCGAGGCCAACGAGGCCGCGGCCGGCGTGTTCGTCGCCGCGTTCACCCTGGCGAAGGCGCCGCTGTCGATGGTCGTGCCCCTGCAGTCGGCCGTCGTCCCCACGCTGACCCGCCTGATCGCGGCGGACCGCCGGCGCGAGGTGGTGGTCCTGCTCGTGAAGGGCGTCGCCCTGCTCGGCGCCGTGGCCGCGATCGGCGTCCCGCTGGCCTTCTTCGTGGGTCCCTGGGTGGTCTCGCTCGTCTTCGGTGCCGACTACACGATCGGCGGCCTGGACCTCGCGATCATCCTGTGCGGGGTGCTCGCCCACATCGGGCTCGTCGTCGTCACCCAGGTCCACGTCGCCCGGGGTCGCCACCGCGACGTCGCGCTGAGCTGGACCGCGGGACTCCTGGCCGCCGGCGTGACGTTCTGGCTGGTCCCGGGCGTGATCCTCTCCGGAGAGGTCGCGTTCGGGGTCGGCAGCGCGGTGGGCGCGGTGGTCAGTGCCCTGATCCTGGCGGCCTCGCGCCGCCGTCCAGCCGAGGAGAGGAACGAGGCGTGAACGCCGAGAGCACCGAGTACGACGAGCAGTACTACCAGGCCAACGGCCAGGCCGACGACCGTCCCGCGCTGCGCTGGTACACCCGTCTCGTGCGCCGCTACACCGCGGGCGGCCCCTACCTCGACTTCGGCTGCGGCACCGGGCACCTCGTGCGGCGGCTCTCCGCGCTCGGTCCTGCGGCGGGCTTCGAGATCTCCGAGTACTCGGCGCGCACCGCCCGCGCGAACGCGCCCGGTGCCATCGTCACGACCGACGTCGCCGAGCTCGGCGACGGCGCCTTCGGTGCGCTGACCGCGATCCACGTCCTCGAGCACCTCGACGACGAGGTGGCGTCGGAGACGCTCCGGACATGGCGGCGGATCCTGCGGCCCGGCGGGTACGCCCTCGTCGTCATGCCCGACCCCGCCGGTCGCGGCCGGCGCCTGGCCGGCCAGGCGTGGATGGGGTTCGCCGACCCCACCCACATCAACCTCAAACCGCACGCGCAGTGGCGGGAGTTCCTCGTCGACCACGGCTTCGTGGTGGAGCGTGAGGGCACCGACGGGCTCTGGGACGTGCCCTACGGCCGGCTGCCGAAGCTGCTCGACGCGGCGCGCTACGCCGTGCCCGCGTTCGCGCAGTTCCTGTCCGGGCGCCTCGTGCTCCCGGCGGGTTCCGGGGAGTCGTCCGTGTTCGTGATCCGCCGGCCCGCGGACGTCTGACCGGCCCGATCCCTCCGGCGGCTCAGCCGCCCGCGGCGTCCGCGGGCGGCGGCCCCGCGTCGGGCTCGTTGGCCGAGGGCTCGTTGGCCGCGGGCTCGTCGGCGGCGGCCTGTTGCTCGTCGAGGGGCACCGACATCGTGGTGTTCGGCGCCGGGCTCCACCCGGACACGACCTCGCGGCGCGGGTCGACGCGGTAGGACGGCGCGAGCGGCACCAGCGGGTCGAGCCGGTAGACCTGGCCCGACGCACCGTCGGGAGCGGGACGCAGCCGCGTGGTCAGCTCGGTGACCTCGGAGTCGCGCAGGCTCTGGGCGAACAGGCCGCCGCGGCCCGTCTGCCAGATGCCGTCGAAGCGGTAGGCCAGGGGACGGTCGCCCCACACGACGCCCAGCGTGGCCGGCTCGTTGATTCCGAGCGCCTGCACGGGCTTGCGCTGGCAGGGGAACAGGAACGAGTACTGCCAGCTCACGGCCGAGGCCTCTCCGGGCCTGCTGTAGTCCGCGAGCGTGGTCCAGCGCTGGACGGTCGGCGCGCTCACCGCGAGCCAGCCGCCGGGAGCGATCGAGGTGTCCTCCGCGACGAGCCGGAGCACCGAGGCGCCTTCCGGCGGCCCGTTCGCGCCCTCGAGGAGCTGCGAGCGCCAGATCGTCGAGTCCACCGAGTCGCCCTCGGTGTCGACGTCGAGGGCCTGCCCCCCGATCGGGACCACGACACCGCCGAGCTCCCGGCCGTACTCGACCCGCAGGGTGTTGCCGTCGCCCGTGCGCCCCGAGACCGACGTGGTCATTGCCGCGCCGGGCCGGTCGGCCGGGATCGCGTACCAGGGCGTGGAGAAGCCACCCACGGTGCCGTCCGAACCCGCGGAGATCCCGGGCCCGGATGCGGGAGGCGCGAAGCTGCCCCAGGCCTCGGCGCCGGTGGCCGGTGGCGGGCTGGAGGGGAACCAGCCGCCCGACACGAACACCGACGTGCCCCCGGGCGGCGGCGCGACGAGGAAGGGCACCGGGGCGAGCGGGCGGGCCGTGGCCGGGTCGAGGACCTCGATCTGGCGTGCCGCGGCGCAGTCGCTCGCGAGCGGGTCGCGCACCGCGTCGGCCCACGGGGAGTACCCGTCGGCGGTGCGGGCGGTGGCGAGCACGAAGCTGCCGACGAGGTACGTCGTGGACACGAGCAGCACCGCGGCCGCGGTGAGCGACACCGCGATCACCGGGGCCACGGGCCGCCACGAGGGCGCCCGCCGCCGGACCACGAGCAGGGTCACGGCCGCCAGCACCACGCCACCGAGCAGCCACCACACCGGCTGGTCGAAGGAGAAGAACGCGACGCGGGGCACCTGGAACGCGTCGGGCAGGCCGAGCATCCAGGAGTACGGCCAGTTGTGGTCGCCGTGGCCGGCGAGGGCGGCGACGACCACCACGAGCAGGCCGACGCCCACCATCACCGGCAGCGGCGGGCGCCACGGGGACCGGTCGGGGGCCCCCGGGGCGTCCGGTCCCTCCGGCGGGCGGGCGGCCCGTAGCAGCACCGGCGCGCCGACGACGACGAGCGCGATCACCGCCGGGCCGACGGTGGCGAGCGTGCCGAAGTGGTGGGTCCACTTGCTGGGGGTCAGCCACAGGAGCGCGAACCCCAGCAGCAGGGTCCACCCGGCCGCCGCGAACCGCGGGGGCAGGCGCAGTCCGCGGCCGCGCGCGAGTGCCACGAGGGCGAGCAGGCAGCCCAGGGCGAGCACGCCGAGCAGGACGGGGTACCGCTTGGCGTAGTTCCCCATCGGGCCGCCGTCGTCGAGCAGGAAGCTCCACCGGACGATCTCCGAGTACCAGGTCTCCTGCGCCTGCATGCCGAGGAAGATCTGCTGTGCGCGGACGAAGTCGCGCAGCGACCCGTCGGCGAACGCGAGCACGCTGGCGAGCGCCCCGGGCGAGGCGAGGGCGACCACCGTCGCGATCCGGCGGGGCAGCGAGCCCACCTCGGCGAGCCGCCGCCACACCGCGGGCAGCAGGGCGAGCAGGGGCGCGAGGGCGACGAAGCCGGTCGGCGCGGCCGTGGCCCCGAAGGACGCCACGGCGACGGCGAGCCCGGCGAGGAACCAGCGGTCGCGCTCGAGGGCGACCCGGAGGCACAACAGGCTCGCGATCACGCTGGTGGCCACGACGGCCTCGGCGCGCACCCCGACGTCGTAGGGCAACCACCAGGCGACGAACGCGACCGCCACGACCGCGTGCAGGGCGATCGCCCGCCCGCGTCCCGTGCCGGCGGGCAGCGCGCGGGCCACGTAGGCGCGCAGCAGGACCCAGCTCAGGAGCCCGAGCAGCAGGGCGGGGACACGCTGGACCACCGGGCTCAGGCCGGCGACGCCCTGCCACCACGAGAGCACGTAGTAGATCCACGTGAACGGGGTGAAGCTCTGGTTGTAGAGCTGGTAGTAGTTCGCGACGTAGCCGGTGAACGGCACGTTCCCGGCCATGGCGGCGTAGTAGCCGTCGTCGTCGCTCATCGGGCCGATGAAGGTCCACAGCACCAGCAGCGCCGGCACCACCGCGTCGACCACCCGCGGGCGCGGCCCCCGCCACCCGAGGGGCCCCTCGAGGAGCCGCCCGACGGGCCGCGTCAGGCGTTCCCGCCACGACCCCGTCCAGTCGGCGGGCTCCCAGCGCGCGGCGCGTACGGCCCGGTCGCGCTCGCGTAGCGCCGCGAGCACCACGCCGACGGCCACCAGCAGCAGGGCGGTGACGAGGGTCTTGAGGAACGTCGGTGACGTCGAGAACTGGTCGTCGACGGTGAGCCGGACGCCGAGCCCGGTGCCGCCCGGCCGTGGCGGCACCGAGGTGACGAGGGCGTCGACGTCGGGGACGGCGTCGGGTCCCGCCCGGCCGACGGTCCGGCCGTCGAGCGTGACCGTCATGCCGGTGAGGTCGCCGGTGATCGCGACCGCGCAGGGCCCCGGCGGGAGCGGCCCCTCGACGAGCGGGATCCCGCGGGACACGACGCTGAGCCGGTCGTCGCGCACGGTGGCGAGCAGTCCGACCTCGGCCGCGGGGGAGACCGGGGGGAGCGTCGCGAGCAGGAGGCCGTCGCCGGGCTCGCCGAGCGCGCGGCCCGTCCCGGCGGACGCGGCGGCCCTCATCGCGTCGCAGCCGGCCTGGACGTCGAGCGCGAGGGGACGCTGGGTCGTCAGCTGCAGGGCGGTCGGCCGGGGGTCCGCGGGATCGAGCGGCCAGCTGACCTCGGGCTGGGAGACGCTCACCGGGAGCAGCGGCAGCAGCGCCGCGCACACGAGCGCGAGGATTCCGGCGACGGTGGCGATCGCGGGCCACGAGGGCCGGCGCGCACGCCACCCGCCCTGGATGTCCGTCCCATCGGGAGCGGGTCCCTCGTCGGTGCGGCTCTCGTCGGCGGGGGACGAGGGCCGCGAGGTGGCGGTCACCGGGCGGGCTCCCGAGTCGGTCGGTGGATGACGCACGGTAGCAACGGCGGCGCGTCCGGCGACCACCTGCCCGCGCGTGTACCGATCGGGCCATGGGTCCCCTCCCGGCGCGCCCGTCGGCTGTGGCGCCGATCGCGGCCTCTACAGTGGCCGCACGGGACGAACCGCCAGGACGGCCCCCGGAGACGTCGGCGAGGAGGGTGATGGACGAGCATCCGCACCACGACCTCTGCATCGTCCTGACCTATTACAGCCCCTACGTCTCCGGGCTCACCAACGTCGCGCGCGACCTCGCCGAGGGTCTCGCGGCGCGCGGATGGCGTGTGTGTGTCGTCGCCTCCAAGCACGACCCGGAGCTCGCGACGCACGAGATCGTCAACGGGGTCGAGGTGATCCGGGCGCCCGTGCTGGCCAAGGTCGGCAAGGGGACGATCGGGCTCAACCTGACCCGGCTCGCGCTGCGGGAGATGGCGCGGTCGACGGTGGTCAACCTGCACCTCCCCCTGGTCGAGGCGGGGCTGCTGGCGCGGCTGTCGCCGGTGCCCGTCGTGTCGACCTACCACTGCGACGTCTCCCTGCCGACCGGTGACGGCCCGCTCGTGCGCCGGCTCGTCAACGCCGCCCAGCACCGGGCGATCGACTTCTCCAGCCGGGTGGCGCTGCGCCGCTCCGCGGCCGCGGTGGTGTCCAGCGAGGACTACGCCCGGCACAGCCGGATGTGGTCCGCGATCGACGGCCGGATGGTCGCGGTGCCCCCGCCGTGCCCGCCGCGGGGCACCGGTCGCCCGACCTTCCGGCGCGGCGACGGACTCCACGTCGGCTTCCTCGGACGGATCGTCGAAGAGAAGGGCGTCGAGCACCTCGTCGATGCGTTCCTCGCCCTCGACGACCCCGAGGCCCGGTTGCTCGTGGGCGGGGACTACCTCGACGTCGCCGGCGGCAGCGTCGCCGAGCGGGTCCGGCGCCACATCGGCGACGACCCGCGGATCGCGATGCTCGGTTTCATCCCCGAGGAGGACCTCGACGATTTCTACGCGTCGCTCGACGTCTTCGCGCTCCCGTCGGTCAACGCCTTCGAGGCGTTCGGCATCGTCCAGGTGGTCGCGATGATGGCAGGCGTGCCCGCGCTGGTGAGCGACCTGCCCGGAGTGCGCACCGTCGTCGAGGAGACCGGGTTCGGGGAGGTCGTGGCCCCCCGCGACGTCCCGGGGCTGACCGCCGCGCTCGCCCGCCTGCGCGACGACCCGCCGGACGCCGCGCACGGCGCCGCCACCGCGTCCGCGCGCTACAGCGTCGAGGCCGTCCTCGACGCGTACGACGCCGTCTTCGCCAAGGCCGGCGGGCGCTGAGCCCGTCGGTCACGCCGACTCCGCCGGAGGAACCGTTGGGTATCGACCCGAGCACCGGGATCGAGGAGGTCTCGCGGACCTGGACGCGCCTCGGGCGCGAGGATCCGATGTGGGCCGTCCTCACCGACCGGGAGAAGGCCGGGGGTGGGTGGACGCCGGCCGAGTTCCTGGCCACCGGCGCCACCGAGATCGCGACGCTCCTGGGCCGCCTCGCCGAGCTCGGCGCCGACCCGGCCCGCGGCCGGGCCGTCGACTTCGGCTGCGGCGCGGGGCGGCTGTCGTACGGCCTCGCGACGGCCGGGTTCGCCGAGGTGGTCGGGCTCGACATCTCGCCGACGATGCTCGAGAAGGCCCGCGAGATCGTCGACGCGCCGGCGTGCGACTTCCGCCTCGCGACCGGGCCGGAGCTCGACGTCGTCGAGCCCGCCTCGGCCGACCTCGTCTACACCTGCCGCGTCCTGCAGCACATGCCGGCCGAGCTCGCGCACCGCTACGTCCGGGCGTTCTACCGGATCGTGCGGCCCGGCGGGTACGTCGTGTTCCAGATGCCCACCGCCCCGGCCCGCAACGCCGCGGGGCTCGCCCTGCGCGCCCTGCCGGCCCCGCTCGCCCGGCGGCTGCGGCGCGGCATGGAGATGCACGGCACGCCGGAGGCGGGGGTCCGCGCCCTGGTGGCCGAGTGCGGGGCGGAGATGCTGGCGGCCGACGAGGACACCAGCGCCGGTCCGCGCTGGGGCTCGCGCCTCTACGTCACTCGCGCCGCCCCTGCCTGAGCAGGACGTGACGGGGCCACCGATCGTGTCATGATCGGTCGGTGAGCAGCGGGGGGAACCGCACCGTCGGTCCCCTCGCGGTCGTCGACGTCCTGCTCGCCCTCGCCCTCGCCGTGGGGGCCGCGGCCTGGTTCCTCTGGATCGCGGCCGGTCCCACCGCCCAGGGGGTGCTCACCGGCGAGGAGGCGTCCGTCGCCCACCGCGACGCGCTGGCGCTCGCCCTGCACTGGCAACCCTCGGTCTGGAGCACGAACGCGGGCGCCCAGCTCTTCTACGCGCTCACGGGGCACGTCACCGGTCTCCGCGGGGACTACACGCTCTTCTCCCCGCGCACGGCCAAGGCGCTCGCCTCGGCCCTGCTCGCCCCGCTGGCGTACGTCGTCGCGCGCCGGCGGCTGGGATGCGGGCCGACCGCGGCCGCCCTCGGCGGCGTCCTCGTGGTCCTGGTGCCCGGGGTGACCTCGCTGGCCTGGGTGGCCATCGAGACCCCGCTCGACGCGGTGGCCGGGATGGCGGCCCTGTACCTCGCCACCTCGCGACGGTGGTGGTGGCCGCTGGGCGGCGTGCTCGCCGGGGCGTCGGTGTCGCTGTACACCGCCGGCCTCGCGTGGGCGTTCGCGGTCGCGGTCGCCCTGCTCGCCCGCGTCCGGCGACCCACCGACGCGCTGCTCGCCGTCCTGGGGATCGCGGCGGGCGTCGGCGTCGTGGCCGCCCCGCTCGTCTGGTGGCGCAACGGCGGGGTCGTGGTGACCGGGGGCGGACGCGACGGGATCGAGATCGACGCCGTCGGCGCGCGGTTGGCGGAGATCGGGTCCTACGCGGTGCGCTCCGGCTCGTCCTACTACTACGCCACCGGCATCCCGGTCCTCGGCGGCGTCGTGCCCGCCGCGGTGCTCGCCGCGGGCGCCCTGGTGGCGGCGATCGGCCGCTTCCGCGCGGTGTGGCCGTGGCTGCTCGTCGCCGCGGGCGCCGTCGGGCTCTACGCGATCTCGAGCGGCGTACCCGGCGCGCGGCGGATCGTCGCGCTCGCGGTCGTCGCCGGGCTGCTGGGCGGGGTCGCGCTCGACGTGCTCGCCCGCCGGCGGCCGGGGTGGACGACGGTGCTCGCCGCCGCGGTGGTCGGCGCGGTGGCGGCACCGATGGCGGTGGGCCTGGTCGCCTGGCGCGAGGACCTCGCCCGGCGCGAGCGCGTCATGACCGCCGACTGGCCGCTGCCCGTGGCCCCGGGCGCGACCGAGACGTCGACGCTCGCGGACCTCGACGCCGCCCTGCGCGACGGGCGCCTCACCGTCGCCCAGGTCGGCGACGGCTGGGGCGGGACGCGGACGCTCGCCCTGCTCTACCTCCTCGACGCCCGCCACGGCCGCCCGCCGCCGTTTGGTCCCGACCAGCTCATCGCCTACTACGCGACGACGCCGGACTGCCGGGCCCTCGACGGGCCGGTGTGCGCCCCGCCGCGGTGAGCCTCAGCCGCCCGCGAACAGCCGTCGCCAGTTGTCGGCGTCGGTCAGCCGGGGTGCGGCGGCGCGCCAGGCCTCCACGGCGCCGCGCCCCTCGCGGGCGAGGCGCCAGAGGACGCGGGTGCCCTCGAGGCCCAGCGACCGCAGGGCCTCCGGGTCGCGCTGACGTACCCGCACGCCGCCCTGGCCGGCGTCGGTCACCGCCACCCGGTCGAACAGGCCGATGTGCCACCAGTGGGCCTCGCCGGCCCCGACGAGCCCGCCGTGGCGCGGGGTGCGGCCGAGCAGCTGTTGGGTGATCCGCTTCGCCATCACGAGCCGGTCGCGCGTGGGCTCCGGGCCAGAGCGGGCGATCTCCATCTCGGTCGGGCCGAGCCCCGGCGCGTCGGTGACGGGGTGGGCGACCGTCTCACCGTGGCCCGCCCGCCGCGCCCGGATGCGGCCGACCGCGGCGACACCGCCGTCGTCGAGCACGCGCGGGCCCGCGAGGAAGTCCTCCACCGCCGCGATGAGCGTGGTGGCCAGGCCGTAGTTCATGGAGACCAGGTAGCGGCCGAGCAGGTCGGCCAGCACCCCGGTGACGTGCCGGACCGGGAACGGGGAGTGCAGCGCCGCGGTGATCATGGCGTTGCGCAGGTTGAAGTACCGGTGCCAGTCGTCCCAGTCCTTCCACGGGAAGTCCGCGTGCCACACCCCGGCGCCCGGCAGCGTCACGGTCGGCACCCCGTGGGCGCGGGCGCGGTAGCAGTACTCCACGTCGTCCCACTGGAAGAACAGCGGCAGCGGGTAGCCCGCTCGACGCACCAGCTCGGACGGGATGAGGCAGGACCACCAGCCGGTGTACCCCGCGTCGACCCGGCGGTCCTGCACGTTCTTGGTGCCGTCGGGGAAATGGTCGGTCACGTCCGACTCGCCCACCGCGCCCGGGCTGACGTGCCCGTTGGTGAGGTCGGTGAGCACGGCGTACTCGGCGCCGGCGAGCACCTGGGTCGGGTGCAGCAGGTTGAGCATCTGGGCGCCGACGATCGTGGGGTCGGCGACGCAGCGGCCGAACGTCGCGAGCCGCACGACCACCTCGGGCTCGCAGCGGATGTCGTCGTCCATGAACAGCACGTCGACGTCCGGACGGCCCCCGTGCTCGACCACCTCGTAGAGCCCGCGGGTGAAGCCGCCCGAGCCGCCGAGGTTCGGCTGGGGCAGGTAGCGGAAGTGGTCGCCGAGGCGCGCGGCCACATCGGCGAACCCCTCGCGCGTGTCGATGCGGTCGGTGCCCTGATCCACGACGACGACCTCGTCGAGAAGGGCCAGCACGTCGTGCTCGGCGGTGAGCGCCTGCAGGGTGGCGATGCAGTCGTCGGCGCGGTTGTGCGTGCAGACCACGACCGAGGCGCCGCGGTCCACCGGCGGGGCCGCCACGGTCCAGCGGGCGTCGTGGAGCACCAGCTCGTCGTCGTCGGTGACGATCTCGATCCAGAGCCCGCCGCCGTCGAGGAAGCGGTCGAGCGGCGCGGCGAGGCGCACGTCCTCGGTGGCGGTGTCGTGCACGGCGAGCGTGCGCGGGACCCCGTTGGTGTCCGAGGCCCGCAGCATCAGGCGGCCGGCGCCGCGGGTGCGTCCCTCGAAGCGCACCTCGGTGGCCGTCGTCCAGCGCTGCCAGTAGCTCGCCGGGAAGCGGCCGTAGTAGGTGTTGGTCCCCACGTGGCTGTACTCGCCCACGCGGAGGTGCCGGCGCCGCCGCTCGGCGCGCCCGCTCAGGACCTCGACGTAGAGCTCGTCGGGGACCTCCGGGGTGGGGCCGGCGAACAGCCCGCGGCCGACCACCAGGCGTCCTCCCTCACCCGCCGATTCGGCGTCGCGAGGGGTCGAGAGCGTGGCGGCGTCGGTCATGCGGGCGGGCTCCCAGGGGGTCGGGCGGTGCGCCGGGGGACGGGTGGGCCACCTCCAGGGTAGGAGGCGCCGGTCACGGCGCGATCAGGGACGCGACGCGCCGCCCCACCGTCGGCGCCAGCGACGCCGTGAAGGTGGCGGTCAGGTGGTTGTCGTCGAGGTAGACGGTGACCCGGCCGATCTCCGGCGGGCACACGGTGGGCAGGCAGAGGCTGTCGGCCAGGTCGAGCACCGAGACCGTCGACGGGATCCCGGCCGGGACGGGCGGCGTCGAGGGATAGACCTCGTTGCGGGGGACGTCGCACTCGGGCGCGTGGCGGCCGTAGTTGTCCACGCAGCTCGGCGGCGCGTAGTCGAAGCGCGGGTTGTCCCGGACGGCCATCACGGGGACGCCGGCGTCGGCGAGCCGGCCCCACGCCTCGACCATGCCCGGCGGCGTGGCCTCGGTGCGTCCCGGGCGGACGTTGTGGGTGGCCTGCGCGACCACCAGCGCGGGGCGCGTCTCGGCGAGCGCCGCCAGGGCCTCCTGGTTCCACATGACGCAGCCGGCCTCGCCGACGTTCGACTCCGACGTCGTGGACAGCGGGCACCCGGGCCGGATCAGCGTGTCGACCCGCCAGCCCCGCTCCCGGGCGATCGGGGCGACCGCGGGCAGGAACTGCTGCATGTGGGAGTCGCCGACGACGACGATCGTGCGCGCGTTCGGGTCCGGGGCAGACACGTACGTGCAGCGCTCGAGCGCGGGCTGGGCCGGCAGAGCGGTGCAGTCGTTCTCGTACTCCACCCAGTCCTCGTAGGCCGACACCGCCGGCGGGATCACGTCGGCGTCGGGCGAGCCCCGGTCGACGAAGCCGGCCTGAAGGGCCATCGCGCCCGGGTGATCGGTGTCGCCGACCACGCCCGAGGGGGTGGTGCGGGCTGCGATGACGGCGTGCCAGGCGAGGACGAGGACCAGCACCGGCACCAGGGCGACCACGGCCAGCCGGTGGTCGACGAGACGGCCGCTCGCCCGGCGCGCCCGGCGCAGCAGCGGGTCCTCGACGATGTGCCGGGTCGCGGCGGCCAGCGCCAGCGAGGTCAGCACGACGGCGAGCCCCAGGACCGGGCCGGGCTCCTCGCGGTGGTCGGCGGCCTGGGCCAGCAGGAGCACCGGCCAGTGCCAGAGGTAGAGCGGGAAGCTGATGCTGCCCAAGTACTGCATCGGGCGCGAGGACAGCCATCGCGCGCTGCCGAAGCGGTGCGCCGTGTCGCCGGCGACGATCACGGCGACCGCGCACAGCACCGGCCACAGCGCGAGGTAGCCGGGGAAGCCGCCCTCGACGTCGAGCATCGTGCCGCACAGGGCGAGCCCGAGGAGGCCGGCCCAGCCGAGGGCGACGCCGGCCCAGTCCGGCAGGCGCAGCCGGTGCAGGTTGAGCGCGAGCAGCCCGCCGAGCGTGAACTCCCAGATGCGGGCGAGGGCGTCGAAGTACGCGTAGGTCTGGTCGTGGGCGGTGCTCAGGATCGACCAGGCGAGCGAGAGTGTCGTGATCGCGAGGAGAAGGCCGGCGACGGCGGGGCGGGCGGCGACGCCGGCCCGGCGGGCGACCAGGGTCGCCACGACGATCACGACGGGGAAGACGATCGCGAACTGGCCCTGGATCGACAGCGACCAGAAGTGCTGAACGACGCTCGCGGTGTTGTGCGAGGCGTAGTAGTCGACGGCGTCGGCGGCCAGGCGCCAGTTCTCGACGAAGAACGCCGAGGCCACGACCTCGCGGATCGCCTGGGGCCAGCGCGACTCGGGCAGGAGGACCAGGCTCGCGATCATCGTGCCGACCAGGACCACGGCGGCCGGGGGCACCAGGCGGCGCAGGGTGCGGCCCCACTGCGTCACCAGGTCGATGCCGCCGCGCTCGGCGGCCCGCACGAGCTGGCCCGCGGCGAGGAAGCCGGTCAGGGCGAAGAACACGTCCACGCCGCCGGAGACCCGGCCGATCCATACGTGGTAGATCACGACGAGCAGGGACGCGATCGCCCGCAGGCCCTCGATCTCCGGCCGGAACCGCGAGCCGTCGCTGGGCTGGCGCACCCGACCCGGGGCCGTGGGGATCACCGCGGTGGGGCGGTCGGCGGCGTGGGTCGAGGCCGAGGGATCGACCTGGCTCCCGCCCCGGACTCGCTCGTCGGCCGTGGAGGTCATCGCCTGGGACTGTGCCCTTCCCGCTCGTCGCCGCACACTCGGGGTCTACGAGGAGCAACGAATCGGCGACAGACGGTGCACCTCGAACGCCGAGCGGCGTCCTCGGTGCCTCCCTACGGATCAGCGTTCGCGGCCTCTGGACAGCTCAGTACCCCGCGGCAGCCGAGTCGGCACCTGCGACGGCACTCCGGTGACCACGACGACCACCTGTTCACTATCGTGGGTGAACGCCTCGTAGGTGAAGGTCAGCCCGGCGCGCTCGGCGTACTCCGTCCAGGCGCGGTGCTCGCCCTCCTCCCAGCCGGGGTGGTTGAGGTACTCGTCGAACACGACGACCGAGCCGGGGCGCAGGCGCGGGCCGACGTGCTCGAGCACCGTCACCGTCGACGAGTACAGGTCGGCGTCGAGGTGCAGCAGGTCCACGTGCCCGGCGTGACCCTCGAGGAAAGTGGGCAGCGTGTCCGCGAACCAGCCCACCACCAGCTCGGCGCCGGGGACCTCGGGGGGCTCGACGTCGTCGAACGTGCCCGCGGTGAAGCCGGCACGCCAGTTCTCGGGGAGTCCCTGGAACGAGTCGAAGCCGTGCACCCCCCCGTCGCCGCGGGCCTGCGCGATCGCCCGCAGCGTGGTGCCGGTGTAGACCCCGAACTCCAGCGCCATGCCCCCGCGCGGCGCGAGCGCCAGCGCGTGCTCGAGGGTCGCGGAGGGGTGCGGGAACGTCCGCGCGCCCGGCATGGCGTCGCGGACGAACCGGGCGCTCGACGCGACCGCATCGCGCTCGCCGGCGGCCAGCAGGTCCCGCCGCTCGCGGACCTCGCGGGCGTGCAGCTCGGCGCGCAGGGAGGCGACCTCCTCCCGGACCGCGTCACGCACTGCGGCGAGCTCGGCCGCGTGCTCTCGGGCACGGGCGTCGAGCGCGTCCAGCCGCGGCGTCACCTGCTCCTCGACCGCCGTGGCGGCCCCGTGCTCGGCGGCGCGGATCAGGCGGACGTGCAGGGCGTGGCGCAGGCGGGACAGCGGACCGGACGGCGGGGACACGCCGCCCATGCAAGCGGAGTTCCCCGACCGGCGTCGACCCTCGGGCGGGCGCCGGTCGACCCGGTCCGCCGGACGGACCGCTACGGGGTGGCCGCGGCCTCTTCCGCGGGGGCGGGCGACGCCCGGCGGTGCCGGCGGGTCGCCGGTCGCCGGGTCGCGGCGAGGAGGAGCAGCGTGTGGCCGAGGGCCAGCATCACCATCGTCGCGACGCCGTAGGGGTAGTAGATGTGGCTGGTCATGAACGACCAGGCGCCGACGACCGCGAACAGGGCGCCGACGGCCGCGAGCAGGCGCCAGGCCCCCGGGGCCCGCACGAGCGCGAGGACGGCGGCGAGCACCGTCGCCGCGAGGTAGGCGTAGACACCGGGCACCGTGACGACGTCGGCGACCTCGAACAGCGACGCCACCCAGGGGCCGGGGCCCAGTCGCATCGTCTGGTGGCCCCCGCCGACGCCGGCCAGCACGTCGAGCGCGGTGTAGAAGCCGGCGTAGACGAACCCGAGGACGACGGTGAGGCCCTCGAGCACCCACCCGACGGGCCCGGCGGGGCGTGAGGCGCGCACCACCGCCCACGGGCCGAGCGCCAGTAGCGGGAAGAGCACGATCCCGATGAGGTGCAGGTCGCGCCACCACGACGCCGACTCGGGGGTCAGCATCGGAGGATGCGAGGACCCGAGGAACGCCAGCGCCAGGGCCGGGAGGGCGGTGGCCGCGATCGCCAGGGGAGCACGCATCCGCGACATCCTCGCAAACGCGGCATCGTGGGCCGGTGAGCCGAGCGTCCGGGCACCGCCTGTCACGTGTCCGACAGCATGATCGAGAATCTCTCGACCGATCGGGTGAGGACGCGAAGATCCTGTCGCTTTGCGTGCCTGCCCGGTGATGCACTGGCGCAGTGACGTGGGCTGATCGGACGCGGAGGTGACCCTCCTGGCGGGCGCGCTCGCGGTGCTGGCCGCGTTGCTCTTCGCGATCGCCTCCGTGGCCCAGCGCGGCGCGGCGGCCGACGTGCCCGACGACGAGGCGCGCGGCGGCCGGCTGATCGCCCGCCTCGTCCGCTCGCCCCGCTGGTGGGCGGGCACCCTCGGCGACACCGGGGGCTTCGTCGTCCAGGCCGCGGCGCTCGGCGTCGGGTCGTTGTTGCTGGTCCAGCCCCTGCTGGTCACCACCGTGCTCTTCGCACTGCCCCTCGAGGCGCGCCTGACCGGCCGACGGATCGGGCGCCCCGAGATCCGCTGGGCCGTCGTGCTCGTCGCCGCGCTGGCGCTGTTCGTCGTGATCGGCGAACCCACCGCGGGCGTCGACCAGGCCCCGCTCGGCGTCTGGCTCCCGTCGCTGGCGGTGCTGCTCGTGCTCCTGGCGCTGTGCGTGCTCGCTGCGGGGCGGAAGCGCGGCCCCCGGCGCGCGGCCCTGCTCGCGGTGGCCACGGGCCTCGCCTACGGCCTGGTGGCCGCGCTGACGAAGTCGGTGGTCGACCTGCTGGGCGAGGGGCCCCTCGCCCTGATCACCTCGTGGGAGACCTGGGTGCTCCTGGCCGCGGTGCTCGGCGGGACGCTGCTGCAGCAGACGGCCTTCGGGGCCGGCCCGCTCGCGGCGTCGCTGCCGGCGGTGACCGTCGGCGAGCCGATCGTCGCCGCGGTGCTCGGGGTGGTCGTACTCGGTGAACAGGTGCTCGCCGACGGCCTCGAGTGGGGCCTCATCGGCCTGCTCGTCGTCCTGATGATCGTGGCCACGGCGGCGCTGTCGCGCTCGTCGGCGGCGGCCCTGCCCGAACCGGAAACCGTGGGAGCCCCGACGTGAGTCCCGACGTGAACCTCGACCTGGGTCTCGACCTCGAGTCCCGGGCGGCCGCCGCCTTCATGCTCGGCTCGTTCGTCGTCGTGTTCCTCGGGACGCGGCTGATCGTGCGGCTGATCCGCGCCGGGAAGGGCCCGTTCCGCAACCAGGCGATCGGCGGCGTCCACCTCCACCACCTGGTGTGGGGCATCTTCCTCATGCTGATCGCGGGGGTCGGCGAGTTCACCTACCAGCCCGACGGGCCCTGGCTCTACGTGCTCGCGGCCGCGTTCGGGGCGGGCGCGGCGCTGACGCTCGACGAGTTCGCGCTCTGGCTGCACCTCTCCGACGTCTACTGGGAGCGGGAGGGCCGCGTCTCGGTCGACGCCGTGCTGATCGTCGGCGCGCTGATGGCGCTGCTCGTGGTCGGGGTCAACCCGTTCGACTCCGAGACCGGCGACGGGGTCCTGGCCGTGGTGAGCACGATCGTCGTCGGCGGTCTCCTCGCGATCGTGGCCCTGTTCAAGGGACGCCCGCTGCTGGGTCTGCTCGGCCTGCTCGTGCCCGTGCTCGCCCTGTTCGCGGCGGTGCGCCTGGCCCGGCCCACCTCGCCGTGGGCGCGCTGGCGCTACCCCGAGGGCTCGAGCAAGGCCGTGCGCAGCCGCCGGCGGTTCCCCGAGCGGGACAGCCGCCGCTGGGACGCGGTCGTGGAGGCGATCGCGGGGCGGCCCAACGAGCCGCAGAACGACCCACCGAACGACACACCGAACGACACACCGAACGACCCACCGAACGACCCGCCCGCCGGGCCGGCGGGCGAGACCGACACACCACGGGAGCAGGAGGGAGCGCGCTGACATGGACGCCCACACGGACGCCCACGACGAGGCCCCCGCCGACGCGCCGGACACCGCGGCCGGCCCCGACACCTCGAACGGCCACGACGCGCACCTCGGCCAGCAGGACATCCGCACGGCGAAGCTCACCGCCCGCCGCGCGGCGGGGGAGACCGAGCCCTACCGGTGGCCGGTCGACCACTCCCTGGCCGACGTCCGCGCCGCTCACGGCGACCTCGCCCCCGACACGCTCACCGGCGAGGAGGTCCACGTCGCCGGCCGGCTCACCGGCCTGCGTCGCCAGGGCGGGCTGAGCTTCGGGACGCTGCGCGACCGCAGCGGCACCATCCAGCTCTTCGTCGACACCGCGGTCGTCGGGCACGACGCCCACGTCGCGATCGACGACCTCGACCGCGGCGACTGGGTGGGCGTGCGCGGCACGGTGATGACCACCCAGCGCGGCGAGCTCTCGATCCGCGTCGACGAGTGCGCCCTGCTGGCCAAGGCGCTGCGGCCCCCGGCCGGCGGGCACCACGGCCTCGCCGACGTCGAGACCCGCTACCGCCAGCGCTACGCCGACCTCGAGGTCAACGAGCGCACCCGGGAGATCTTCCGCATCCGCCACGCGGCGGTCCACGCGATCCGCAACCACCTCGCGGAGAAGGGCTTCACCGAGGTCGAGGGCCCGGTGCTGCAGAGCATCCAGGGCGGCGCGTCGGCCCGGCCGTTCGTCACCCACCACAACGCGCTCGACCTCGACATGTACCTGCGGATCGCGCTCGAGCTGCACCTCAAGCGGCTGATCGTGGGCGGCATGGAGCGGGTGTTCGAGCTCGGGCGGGTGTTCCGCAACGAGGGCGTCGACACCCGGCACAACCCCGAGTTCACGATGCTCGAGGCCTACCAGGCCTTCGCGGACTACCACGACATGATGGACCTGACCGAGGGCATGGTGGTGGCCGCCGCGCACGCCGCCCTGGGTGACGACCTCACGGTGCGCTACCAGGGCCAGGAGATCGACCTCCGGCCGCCGTGGCCCCGGCAGCGCTTCGCCGACATGATCGCGGAGAAGACCGGCGAGGTGATGCACCCGGACATGCCGATCGCCGACGCCCGGGCCGCCCTCGACCGCCTCGGGATCGCGTGGGAGCAGGGCTGGGGCCCGGGCCGGCTCATGAAGGAGGTCTACGACGAGCGCGTCCAGCACGACGTCGTCGGGCCCGTGTTCTGCATCGACTACCCGCGGGAGGTCTCCCCGCTGGCCCGCGCGCACCGCGACGACCCGGCCTACAGCGAGCGCTTCGAGCTGATCGTCGCCGGCTTCGAGCTGTGCAACGCCTACTCCGAGCAGAACGACCCGGTCGTGCAGATGGCGGCCTTCGAGGAGGAGGCGCAGGCCAAGCGCGACGGCGACCCCGAGGCCGGCGACATCGACCTCGACTACGTCCGCGCCCTCGAGTACGGCATGCCGCCCACCGGCGGGCTGGGCATCGGCATCGACCGGCTCGTGATGCTGCTGGCGAGCGTCGACTCGATCCGCGAGGTCATCCTCTTCCCGACGTTGCGCCCCGAGTTCGCCCCGCCGCCCGGCGGCGGCCCGGGCGGCGCCCACCGGCCGGTCCTGCCGCCCACCCCGATGCCCGCCGCCGCCCTCGCGGCGGCGACACCGCCGGCCCCGGTGGCGGTCGCGACGGCGGGCGCCACGACGGCGACGGGGGCGGCCACCGATGAGGGCCCGCCGAGCCGCCCGTGGGTGGTCACCCTGATCGCCGGCCTGACGGCGCTCGCGGGCCTGCTGCACCTGCTGGTGCACGTCCCGATCGTCCACGAGCGGCTGGGCGACCGGATCAACGTCGACCTCGTCCCGCCGTGGTTCGCGGTCACCGGGCACGTGCTCTCGGCGGCGATCGGCCTGCTCCTGCTGCTGCTCGCCGACCAGCTGGCCAAGCGCAAGCAGGCGGCGTGGCGGGTGGCGGTCGGGCTCTCCGTGCTCGCGCTGGTGGCGCACATCCTCAAGGGCCCGCACCAGGTGGGGCTCGGCATCAGCGTCGCCCTGCTCGTCCTGCTGATCGCCGCCCGGAGGAACTTCCGCGCGCCGGCCGACCCGCCGTCCCTGCTGCGCCTGGTGCGCTTCGTCCCGATCTACCTGGCCGCCGTGCTGGCGTTCGGCTTCGTCTCGCTGGGGCTGCAGAGCGGGCGGATGACGCCCGACCTCACGTTCCTGGGCGGCCTCGAGACGATCTTCGGGGGGCTCGTCGGGATCGACGGGCCCTACACCTTCGAGCGGCGGCTGTTCGCCGAGACGTTCCCGGCCGCGCTGCTCGCGCTCGGGGTGGTCGGGCTCGTCGTCTTCCTGATCCTGCTGTTCCGGCCGCTCACGGCGCGCGACCCGCACACCCGGGACGACTGGAGCCGCGCGCGGCTCCTGGTGCAGACCTACGGGTGGGACACGCTCGCCGCCTTCGCCCTGCGCGACGACAAGAGCTTCTTCTTCGGCTCCGACGGGCGCGCGATGATCGCGTACACCTACCTGGGCGGCTACGCGCTCGCCGCCGGCGACCCGATCGGCGACGAGGCCTCGCTGCCGGCCGTCGTCGACGAGTTCCTGGCGATGTGCGCCCAGCGCGCGTGGACCCCGGCGTTCCTCGCCGCCCGCGAGGAGGACACCTCCGAGGGTGGCCTGCTCGCGTCGCGCGGCTTCCGGTCGTTCTACCTGGGCGACGAGGCGATCATCGATTGCCCGTCGTTCACCCTCGAGGGCCGCGAGCGCAAGAGCGTGCGCGCGGCCGTGCGGCGGGTGGAGCGCACGTACCGGTTCCAGATGATCGCGGAATCGGCGGCGTCGCCGAAGCTCGTCGCGGCGCTCAACGCGATCTCGGAGAAGTGGCGCGGCAAGGACCCCGAGCGCGGCTTCACGATGTCGCTCTCGCAGGACATCACCGGCTCCGACGCCAACCGCGACTTCCTGCTCTGCGTCGCCCTCGACGCCGACGGCGTGCCCGGCGGCTTCCTGCGGCTCGTGCCGGCCTACGGCGGCCCGGCCACCGGCAGGACGTTCGGCTACACGCTCGACCTCATGCGCCACGACCCCGGCGCCCCGAACGGGATGACCGAGTTCCTCATCGCGAAGAGCGCCGCGGCGCTCGACGAGCGCGGGGTGACGCGCCTGTCGATGAACTTCGCGATGTGGGGCCGCCTGTTCGCGGACGACGTCCCGTTCACCGCGACGCAGAAGCTGGCCCGGCGCGCGGTCGGCGTGCTCAACCCGTTCTTCCAGGTCCGCTCGCTGCACGACTTCAACGAGAAGTTCGGGCCGCAGTGGCTGCCGCGGGTGCTCGCGTACCGCAGCCCCGCCGACCTGCCGCGGGTCGGCCTGCTCTACGCGGGCGCCGAGGGCTTCCTCGCCGTCCCCGGGCTCGGCCCGCTGTTCGTCCCAGCCGCCGTGGGCGGGGCGCCGTCGCCGTCGAGCACCTCCGCCGACCCCTCGGCGCCACCGGGTGCGGCCGCCGCGTGAGCGTCATCGAGGCGCACCCGCGCCGGACGAAGGGCGGCGGGTTCGGGGACGTCGTGCTGATCGTCCTGCTCGTCGGCATGGCGCTGGCCGTCGTGGTCACCGTCGTCGTCATCGCCTCGGGCGGGAACCGGTCGCCCCAGGGCCCGCGCGGGCCCGGCGCCCTCGACGCGCTCCAGGGCGACATCACCGCGGCGGGTCTGGTCGTCTGCTCGCGCACCGACCTGGCCGACCCGCGGGCCACCGACGCCGTCGCCGCGCGCACGCTCGTCGTGGCCGCGCAGTGCCGCGGGGGTCAGACGGCGACGGTCCAGGCCGACGCCTTCGCCGACGACACCGACCGCGACGCCGCGGCGCGCAGCTTCGAGGGCCCCGAGCGCACGCGGACATCGACCACCGTGCGCACCTACGGCGATCTCGTCGTGGTCGTCGGTGGTGGAGCGGACGACGTGGTGGCCGACCGGATCGACGCGATGCTGCTCGCGAAGGGCGCCGGGTGAACGCCAAGCTCGGGATCCTGGCCCTCGCAATGATCAACATTGCGGCGATCGTCAGCATCCGCAACCTGCCGGTGATGGCCGAGTACGGCTGGTCGATGCTGGCGCTGTTCGCGCTGTCGATCGTGGTCTTCCTCGTGCCGATCGCGATGGTCGCCGCCGAGCTCGGCACGGGCTGGCCGCGGGACGGCGGCGTCTACGCCTGGGTCAAGGAGGCGTTCGGCGAGCGCGCCGGCTTCCTGGCCGTCTGGTGCGACTACGCCGAGAACGTCGCCTGGTTCCCCACCGTGCTCTCGTTCATGGCCGCGAGCCTCGCCTACGCGATCGACCCGTCGCTCGCCAACGACAAGCTCTTCCTCGTCGTCGTCATGCTCGCGTTCTTCTGGGCGACGACGATCGTGAGCCTGCGCGGGGTCGGCACCTCGTCGTGGATCGGCTCGGTGGGCACGCTCGCCGGCTCGATCCTCCCGGCGGTGGGTCTCGTCCTGCTCGCCGTCGCGTACCTGGCCCAGGGCAACCCGAGCGAGATCCCGTTCTCGGCCGGCGCCCTGGTGCCCGACGTCCAGCTGAACAACCTGGCGTTCCTCGGCGGGATCATCCTGCTGTTCACGGGCATGGAGATGGCGGGCTTCCACGCCCGCGACACCCGCGACCCCGGGCGCACCGTCCCGCGCGCGATCGCCCTGTGCGTCGGCGTGGTCGTCGTGTTCTCGGTGGTCGGATCGCTCTTCCTCGCGATGGTCGTGCCCGCGAGCGAGATCAGCCTGGTCTCCGGGACGATGGAGCTCTTCTCCCGGGTGCTCGACCGGCTCGGCGTCGGGTGGGCCGTCGCGCCGCTCGCGCTGGTGGTGGCGTTCGGCGGGATCGCCCACCTCGCGCCGTGGATCCTCGGGCCCGCGAACGGGGTCGCCGCGGTGGCCCGCCAGGGCTCGGTGCCCGCGCGGCTCGGCCGGCTCAACGCGAACGGCGTGCCGGTGACGCTCCTGCTGCTGCAGGGTGCGGCCGGCACCGTCTTCACCCTGCTGTTCCTGCTGGTCCCGAGCGTCAGCACGTCGTACTGGATGCTCTCCGCGGTGACGGCGCAGATCGTGATCATCATGTACGGGCTGATGTTCGCGGCCGTGGTGCGCCTGCGGCACCTCCAGCCCGACACACCCCGGCCCTACCGCATCCCGGGTGGGCTGCCCGGCGTGTACGCGGTCGGCGGGATCGGGCTCGTCGGGTGCGTGGTCGCCTTCGTGCTCGGGTTCGTGCCGCCCGGCCAGCTCGCCACCGGCAGCACCGTCACCTACGTGCTCCTGCTCGCGTCCGCGGTGGTCGTGCTGTCGGCGCCGCCGTTCGTCTTTGCGGCGATGGCACGGCGCCGGGCGCGTCGTGACGGCAGCGGCAGCGAGGCCGGTGACGAGACGGCGGTGGCGGCCGGGTGAGCGTCAACGGCATCGCCGAGATCGACATCACGACGGACTCGTTCCTCGGCGCCGGGGCGATCCTGGCCCTCGTCGTCGTGGTCGGGCTGGTGTTCGTGCTGCGCACCCGCGTCGGGCGCTTCAGCAGGCTCGGCCGGACGATCGTCGTGCTGGTGACCACGGCGCTCGTGCTGCTCGGCGCCGGCGCCGGGATCAACGCGCACTTCGACTACTTCCGCACCTTCGGCGACGTGATGGGGCTCCCCCCGTCGGACGAGGTGGAGCTCGCCGCCCTGCTGGCCCGCAAGGAGAAGCCCGACCAGGGCGTCGTGACGACCACCGCCCTGCCGGGCAAGCGCTCGGGGTTCGTCGGCCGCCCCGGGACGATCTACGTGCCCCCGGCGTGGTTCGCCCGCCCGCGCCCGGAGCTCCCGGTGGTCGTGCTGCTGCACGGGACCCCGGGCACCCCGCAGGACTGGCTGGACGGCGGCCAGGCCGCGGCCACCGCCGACGCCTACGCGGCCGCGCACGGCGGGATGGCGCCGATCCTCGTCATGCCCGACGTCAACGGCACCATCGACGGCGACAGCGAGTGCGTCGACGGCCCAGGCGGGAAGGTCGAGACCTACCTGACCGTCGACGTCCCGGGCTTCGTGGAGCAGGTGTTCCACACCGCGCCCCCGGGCCGCGGGTGGGCCGTCGCCGGCCTGTCCGAGGGCGGGTCCTGCTCGCTGATGCTCGCGCTGCGCCACCCCGACCTGTTCGCGACGTTCGGCGACTACGCCGGCCTCGCCGGACCCCGGGCGGGCGACACCAACGCCGACACCGACTCCGCCGTGTCCCAGCTCTTCGGCGGCTCGGAGCAGGCCTTCGCCGCCCACGAGCCCGCCGACCTGCTCGCCGCGCGCCGCTTCCCGGAGCTCGGCGGCTGGTTCGAGGTGGGCGACGCCGACCCGGAGCCCTCAGCCGCCGCGGACACGCTCGTCCCGGCCGCCCGCCGGGCGGGGATCAGCACCTGCGAGGTCGTGGTGCCCGGCGGCGGCCACACCTTCGCGCTGTTCTCCCAGGCGTTCTCCGACTCCCTGCCCTGGATGGCCGGGCGTCTCGGCGCCGGGCCCCCCGTGGCCTGCCCGCCTGCGCAGGGTGATGGCGGGTGAGCGTGTTCATGTCAGCGGCGGACCGTCGCAGACACTGGGTGTCCGTAACGCCACGCGCTCGCTCGGCGGGCGCACACGCTGCGTACTCGCGATCCTGATCAGGAGACGAGCAGGCCCCACCGCGCTGCGCACCGGGCCGCGGCCGCCCGGTTCCGCGCGCCGGTCTTGGCCAGCACGTGCTCGACGTGGGTGGCGACGGTGCGGGCCCCGATGCCCAGCCGCGCGCCGATCTCGGGGTTGGAGAGGCCGTGGCCGACCCCGTCGAGCACCTGCAGCTCCCGCACGGTGAGCCCGGCGGGCGCTCCGACCTTGCGGTGGAGCACCAGCACGCCGACCCCGGTGGCGTGCAGCTCGACGTCGACGACCTCCCCGGTCGCCGCGACGAGCAGCACCCGGCCCGGCGCCGGGGCGCCCGCGAGCACCGCGGCCGTGACGTCGGCGAGCGGGGAGGGCGGGCGCACCAGGTCGGGCCGCGCCCCCGCGGAGAGGACGACGACCCGGCCCTCCCGCTCGACGACCACCCCGTCCGCGCCGCCGTCACCGAGTCCGGCGGTGCGCGCCGACGGGACCGGGACGGGGTCGAGGGCGGCGGCGAGCTCCGCGCCGAGCAGCTCGAGCAGCGCCACGGTGTCGTCGTCCGGGTGCCGGCCGTCGAGCGAGCTCGCGTTGAGCATCCCGACGTAGCGGCCGTCGGCGGCGAACAGGCACTGGGTGACCCCGTCCCGGAAGCCGTGCGGGTCGATGATCCGCTCGAAGATCTCGCCACGGCGCCGCGTGGGCTCGAGGTCGCGCACCCGCACCGGGTGCCCGCCCGCGCGCACCACCGCGAAGAGGCGGTCGGTGTGCATCCGTCCGTCGATCAGCGCGGTGGCCGCGGCGGGGTAGGACGACGCGAGGGTCCGGTGCGTGCCCAGCGCCGGGTCCCACACCGAGATCGCCACGCAGTCGGCGGGCACGACGTCGTGGAGCCCGTCGAGCACGGTGCGGGCGGCGCCGGGCGTACGGCTGCCGTGGCGCCGGAGGAACGACCGCAGCTCGCGGGCAGCCGCCACGGCGGTCATCCACAGAACGTACTGCCGCCAGGGCGCGAGCGACCAGCGTCCGTTCGCCACTCGCGGGTCCGTCAACCGACCGATGTGCCGGCCGTTCTCCAGCCCTAGCGTCCGAGATGACGATCCCGGGAGGACCCATGGAAGCCCACGAGTACGCCGACCTCGACGCCACCGCCCTGGCCGCGCTCGTGCGCGACGGACAGGTCTCCGCCGAGGAGGTCCAGAAGGCCGCGACGGCGGCCCTCGACGCGGTCGACCCGCAGCTGAACGCTCTGGTCGGCGAGCGCTTCACCGCGCCGCTCGACCACGCCGCGGACGGGCCCTTCGCCGGCGTCCCGTTCGCGATCAAGGACTTGATCCTGCACGCGACCGGGGTGGCGCAGACCGCCGGCAGCCGCATGCTCGGGGCGGGCGTGCCGATGCCGGCCGACACCTACCTCATGGCGCGCTTCCGCCGCGCCGGGCTCGCGACCCTCGGGGTGACCGCGACCCCGGAGCTCGGGTTCAACGCCACGACCGAGCCGGTCGCCACCGGCCCGGTGCGCAACCCCTGGGACACCAGCCGGAGCCCCGGCGGGTCCTCCGGCGGCTCGGCGGCGCTCGTCGCCGCGCGGGCCGTGCCGGTCGCCCACGCCAGCGACGGGGGCGGCTCGATCCGCATTCCCGCAGCCGCGTGCGGGCTGGTCGGGCTCAAGCCCAGCCAGGGACGGACGTCGCCCGGGCCGGACTACGCGGACCCGCTGCTGGGCATGGGCATCGAGTTCGTCGTGACCCGCACGGTGCGCGACTGCGCAGGCCTGCTCGACGCGGTGCACGGCGCCGAGCCCGGCGACCGCTACCTGCTGCCCGACCCCGGTCGGCCCTACCTCGACGAGGTCGGGGCCGGCAGCCGCCGGCTGCGGGTGGCCGTGCAGACCACGCCCTTCTCGGGCTCCGGCACGGTCGATCCGCGCTGCGTCGAGACCACGGAGGCGGTGGCGCGGGCGCTGGAGGGCCTGGGCCACGCCGTCGACGTCGCCGGCCCGTCGCTGGACGCCGACGCGTTCGACGCCGCCAACCTCGTCGCCTGGACGAGCTTCCTCGCCGACGGCGTCGACGGACTCGCCGCGGCCCTCGGCGTCACCCCGGGTCCGGACGTCCTCGAGGCGGCGACGCTGGCGTGCGCCGAGTACGGACGCGGGCTGCGGGCGTCGGATCTCTACGCCGCGGACCGCGTCTTCAACGCGACCCGGCGGGCCGTCGCGGAGTTCCACCAGGGCTACGACGTCGTCCTCACGCCCACGATGAACGTGCCGAACACGCCCCTCGGGTACCTCGACCAGAACGACGCCTCGCGCGACGCCCGCGGGTGGTACGACCACATCTTCTCGACGGCGGGCTTCACCGCGCTCTCCAACGTCACCGGCAACCCGGCGATCTCGCTGCCGCTCGGGCGCACCGAGGAGGGCTGGCCGGTCGGCGTGCAGGTGATGGCGCCCTACGGCGACGAGTCGACGCTGCTCGCGCTGGCCGCCGACCTGGAGCGCGCGATGCCCTGGGCCGGGCACCGCCCGCCCACGTCCTACTAGCTGACCGGGAGGCCCTCGATCGCCTTCTGCAGCGTCTTCTGCGCGTCGTCGCCCAGCTTGCCGAGGGCGGGGACGAGCAGGGGGGTCGCGAGCTTCGCGGCGCCGTGGAAGGTGAACGTCGCGCGGTAGGTCACCGTGGTGCCCGGCCCGTCGTCGGCGAGGTACATGTCGTCCTCGCTCGTGACGGTCTTGTTCCGGCCCACGATGCGCAGGTGGCCGGGCTCGTCGACCTCGAGCGTGTACGTCAGCGAGGTCTCGCGCCCGCGGAATTCCGAGACGTTGTGCCACTGCTTCCCGATGCCCACCGGGGTGCCGTCGACGGGCGTGCAGGAGATCGTCCCGGCGTCCCACTCCTCGGCGTTGGCGAAGTCGCGCAGGTAGGCCTGGACGGTCCCGGACGGGGCGGGGGAGTGCGCGGTGCGCTCGACGGTGGGCATGACGGCGGATACCCCGACCGGGTCGGACGCACCCGCCCGCTACCGTCGAGCCTCGTGAGCACGGATCCGGATCTCGTCGTTGTCGGCTCGGGTTTCTTCGGGCTGACCGTGGCCGAACGGGCCGCCACCGAACTGGGCAAGCGGGTGCTGGTGATCGAGCGCCGCTCCCACCTCGGTGGCAACGCCTACTCGGAGCCGGACCCGGAGACCGGGATCGAGGTGCACCGCTACGGCGCCCACCTGTTCCACACCTCGAACACGCGCGTGTGGGAGTACGTCAACCGGTTCACCGACTTCACCGGCTACCAGCACCGGGTCTTCACGATCTACCAGGGCCGCGTCTACCCGATGCCGGTCAACCTGGCGACGATCTGCGAGTACGCGGGCCGCGCGATGAGCCCCGACGAGGCCCGCGCCTGGGTCGCCGAGCACGCCGCGGAGATCGACGTCGACGACGCCGAGAACTTCGAGGAGAAGGGCGTCGCGCTCGTCGGCCGTCCGCTCTACGAGGCGTTCTTCGCCGGCTACACCGCCAAGCAGTGGCAGACCGACCCGAGGGAACTGCCGGCGTCGATCGTGAGCCGCCTACCGGTGCGCTACACCTTCGACAACCGGTACTTCTCGGACACCTACGAGGGCCTGCCCGTCGACGGCTACACGGCCTGGCTCGAGCGGATGGCCGATCACCCGCTCATCGAGGTGCGCCTCGACACCGACTGGTTCGACATGCGGGACGAGCTCGGGTGGGCGGGAGATGGCGCAGCCGTGCCGACCGTCTACACGGGCCCGCTCGACCGCTACTTCGACTTCAGCGAGGGCGAGCTCGGCTGGCGGACGCTGGACTTCGAGCCCGAGGTCCTCACGACCACCGGTGACTTCCAGGGCACGCCGGTCATGAACTACGCCGACCGCGACGTCGCCTACACACGCATCCACGAGTTCCGGCACTTCCACCCGGAGCGCAAGCACTACCCGACCGACAAGACGATCATCATGAAGGAGTACAGCCGCTTCGCCGAGTCCGGCGACGAGCCGTACTACCCGATCAACACCGCCGAGGACCGCGCGAAGCTCGAGCGCTACCGCGAGCTCGCCCGCAAGGAGGCGACGAACCGCCGCGTCCTCTTCGGCGGCCGTCTCGGGACGTACAAGTACCTCGACATGCACATGGCGATCGGGTCCGCGCTGACACTGTTCGAGAACCGCATCGCCCCGTGGTTCACCGAGGGCGAGTCCTTCGACGGCGCCGACCTCGCCGAGGCCTGATCTCGTCACCCGTTCGGCCGCTTCGGCCGGTCGTCCGTATGCGTACGGTCACCGAGTCCATAGATCCTTGCGCCGACGGAGGCTCCTGGTGCCCGCTCCCCTGACCGGCTCGACACCTCGGAGGTCCGCTGCCGGCGTCCTCGCGGCACTGTCCTGCGCCGCCGTGCTCACCCTGTCCGCCTGCGACACCAGCAGGGAGTCGGGCGGGGGCTCCGGCAGCGGGTCCGGACACGAGGGCGGGCACCCCACGCAGCACAGCGGGACCCACCCCACGTCCCAGCACCACACGACGACGGCCCCGACGCAGCCGTCGGAGTACAACCCGCGGAACTGCCCGTCCGGCCTGGTCTGCTGACCGTCCCGAGCGCCGGTCGACCCGATCGTGTGGGGCGACGGCCCGTCCGACCCGCCGGGGTGCTCCCGGGTCCGGCGCCCCCTCGCAGCTACCGTCGTCGCTGTGACGAGCACGGTGGACAAGGGACGGCGCGGCGGCGCCGCCGGGACGGTGGAGATGTCGGTGCGTCCCGCGGGCACGGCACTGCTGCAGCGCGTCATCCTGCCGCGCCCGGCCGAGCCCACCTCGGTGCGCGCGCTCTACATGGACGAGGGCACCGCGACGTCGGTGAAGACCACCGCGCCCACCGCCCACCGTCCCGGCACCTACGACGAGACCGCCGACGAGTACGTGATGCACGTACGTCGCAGCGGTCAGCGCGTCGCGGAGGTCGTCTCCCGCACGGGAGTGCGCCTGCCCGAGCGCAGCGAGGTCTCGTTCGCCGCGTACTTCAACGCCTTCCCGGCGTCGTACTGGCGGCGCTGGTCGATCCTCGACGAGATCACCCTGCGACTGCGTCTACGCGGTCGCGGACGGGTCGACGTCTACCGCTCGACGGCGCGCGGCGTCGCCGTCCACGTGGCCGGGGAAGTCGTCGGCGCCGAGAGCCCTGAGGGTTCCGACGCCGGCGAGACCGAGCACGAGGTCGCCGTCCCCGTCTCGCTCGCGCCGTTCGGCGACGGCGGCTGGGTGTGGTTCGACCTCACCAGCGAGGGCTCGTCCCTCGAGCTCGTCGCGGGCGGCTGGTACGCCGAGCGCGAAGCGCCCGGACGGGCCGCGATCGCGGTGGGCATGCCGACCTTCAACCGGCCGACGGACTGCGTGGCCACCCTGCAGGCCCTCGGCGACGATCCGCTGGTCCGCGACTCGCTCACCGCGGTGATCATCCCCGACCAGGGCACGTCCAAGGTGCGCGACCAGCCCGGGTTCGACGAGGCGGCCGCCGCGCTGGGCGACAAGCTGCGGATCATCGACCAGCCCAACCTCGGCGGCTCCGGCGGCTACGCGCGGATCATGTACGAGGCGCTGGAGAGCACCGACGCCGAGCAGATCCTGTTCATGGACGACGACATCGTCCTCGAGCCGGACTCGGTGCTGCGCGCGCTGGCGTTCTCGCGGTTCGCCCGCGAGGACATGCTCGTCGGCGGCCAGATGCTCTCGCTGCAGGCGCGCTCGCACCTGCACGCGATGGGCGAGGTCGTCGACCGCGGGACGTTCTTCTGGCAGCTCGCCCCGCACACCACCGACGACCACGACTTCGCCGTCGACTCGCTGCGCGAGACGCTGTGGATGCACCGGCGCACCGACGTCGACTACAACGCCTGGTGGATGTGCCTGATCCCGCGCTCGGTGGCCGAGCGGATCGGGCTGCCCCTGCCGCTGTTCATCAAGTGGGACGACTGCGAGTACGGCCTGCGCGCCGGCAGCCACGGCATCCCGACCGCGACCGTGCCCGGCGTCGGGATCTGGCACCTCTCCTTCGTGGAGAAGGACGACAGCTCCGACTGGCAGGCGTACTTCCACGTCCGCAACCGTCTCGTCGTCGGCGCACTGCACGGCCCGGACAACCCGCGTGCGATGCTCGCGGACTCGCTCAAGCGCACCCTGCGCCACCTGTTCCTGCTCGAGTACTCGACGATCGCGCTGCACCACATGGCGATGCGCGACTTCCTGTCCGGGCCGAAGTCCCTGTTCGGCGCGCTCCCGACCGCCCTCGGGGCCGTGCGGGCCACCCGCGCGGAGTTCCCGGACGGCACGGTGCACCGCGGCGCGGACGAGGTGCCCCGCTCGCCCATGGGTGCCCGCGAGTCGCAGCTGTGGCCGAAGCCGCCGGTGGGCAAGGTCGCGCAGGTCGCCGCCCTCGCCCGTGGGCTCGCGCACCAGCTGCGGCCCGTCGACCGCGACGCCCTCGAGCGGCCCCAGCGCGAGGTCCCGTCCGAGCACAGCCAGTGGTTCATGCTCTCCCGCCTCGACGGCGCCGCGGTGACGACCTCCGACGGCTCGGGGGTCACCTTCCGTAAGCGCGACCGCGAGATGTTCTGGTCGATGCTGCGCGAGTCGGTGGCGCTGCACGCCGAGATCGCCAAGGCCTGGCCGTCCGCCCGTGCGCGCTACCAGGAGGCCATGGGCGAGCTGGTGAGCCGCGAGGCCTGGCGCGAGCAGGTCTTCGACCGCTTCCGCTGACCGACCCGTACCAGCCTGGGGGCCACGCTGACGTTCAACGTCAGGAAATCCCCCATCTCGCCGAGGATGAGTTCTGGGAGGCGGACCGGACCTGTCCGCCTGGCTGCCTAACGTCGTCCTCATCAGGGACGACGAGGAAAGCAGGCCCCGATGACCGTCACCGCCACGCAGGAGACCCCGATGACCAGCACCGACGCCGACGAGCGGACCGACATCCTCGCCGAGCTCGCGCAGGCCCGTCACTGGTTGGTCTTCCCCACCCGCGACCTCACCGACGAGCAGGCCGCGTCCCGGCCGACGCAGTCGCAGCTCACCCCCGGGGGGCTGATCAAGCACGTCGCGAAGGTCGAGGAGGGCTGGATGCGTTTCGCGGTCGAGGGCGCCTCGGCCGAGGAGGGCTTCGAGCTGCCCGAGGGGATGACGATCGACGACTTCGAGGGCTGGATCGCGAGCCTCGACGAGAAGCCCGCCTGGCTGGTCGAGCGCGAGAACGAGTTCAAGCTCCTGCCCGACGAGACGCTCGCCGGCGTCGTCGCGCACTACGAGGACGTCGCCCGGCGCACCGAGCAGACGCTGGCGTCCCTGCCTGACCTCAACGCCCGCCACGAGCTGCCGAAGGCCCCGTGGCACGAGCCGGGGACCTCCTGGTCGGTGCGCCGCGTCCTGCTCCACATCATCGCCGAGACGACGCAGCACGCCGGCCACGCCGACATGCTCCGCGAGCACATCGACGGCGCGACATCCATGTGAGCTACCCCTCGGTAGTGCTCGGTCACGGACCCGGTGCCATCATGCCGGGCGTGACCGAGCAGGCCGGTGCGCAGCGCACCCAGGGCGGGACCGACACCGACAACCAGGAGAGTGCGGCCGGGGGCGAGAGCACCGGGACGGCGAGCAGCACGGCCGACCAGGGGGCGAGTCCGACGGCGTCGTCCGACTCCGGGTCGTCCTCCAGCGAGGGCTCGAACTCGACCGGGTCCTCGGAGTCGGAGGGCTCCGACGACACCCGGCAGTCCCAGGACTCCGAGCAGGGGCAGCAACAGTCCCAGCAGCAGGACCAGGACTCTGGGCAGCAGGGTCAGCAGTCCCAGGACTCCGAGCAGGACCAGCAGCAGGACCAGCAGCAGGACCAGCAGAAGTCCGAGCAGCAGGACCAGCAGCAGGACCAGCAGCAGGACCAGCAGCAGGACCAGCAGCAGTCCCGGGACTCCGAGCAGACCGACGGCGCCGAGGCCCCGCACGGCCGCGACGAGCGCGCGCCGGGGAACGTCGGCGAGACGATCTGGAAGACGGCGAACGTCCTCGCGACCGTCGTGCGGGTGATCGGCTACGTCCTCGCCGCCGTGCTCCTCGCGTCGATCGTGCTGACGATCGTCGGGGTCAACGTCGCCAACGGCGTCGCGCGCTTCATCGGCGGCGTCGCCGACACCGCGGTGCTCGGCTTCCGCGACCTCTTCGTGCTCGCGGACCCGATCTTCGCCTACGTCGTGAACTACGGCCTGGCGGCGATCTTCTGGATCCTCGTCGCGGAGTTCGGCGCCCGCCTGGTGCGCTGGATCGGGGCGCGCCTGAGCTGACGGCGCGTCACGTGCGGACGGCCTCCTCGCCGGCCGCCGCGCTGCCGGCCACCGCCCGGACGGGGATCAGGGTCGCGAGCCCGAGCAGGAGCACGATCCCGATCCCGAGAATCCCCCAGCGCTGCGCCCCGAACAGCGTGATGAACAGGGCGAACAGCGCCGGCGCCAGGAAGCTCACGGCGCGTCCCGTGGTGGCGTAGAGGCCGAACAGCTCGCCCTCGCGCCCTGGCGGGACGAGCCGCACGAGGTAGCTCCGCGAGCACGCCTGGGCCGGCCCGACGAACAGCGACAGGAACGTCCCGCCGATCCAGAACGCGGTCGGTCCGGACGCGAACAGCATGCCGCCGGCCGTCACGACCAGGGCCGCGAGGCAGACCATGATCACGATCTTCGGGCCGATGCGGTCGTCCAGCCACCCGCCGACGATCGCGCCGACCGCCGACACCACGTTGGCCACGATCGCGAAGATGATGACGTCGCCGGGGGTCAGCCCGAAGGTCCCCGACGCCAGCACCCCGCCGAAGGTGAAGACCGCGGTCAGGCCGTCGCGGTAGATCGCGCTGGAGACGAGGAAGCCCAGCAGGTTGCGGTCGTCGCGGTACAGGCGAGCCAGACGGCGGAACAGCAGCCGGTACGACGCAGCCCACCCGACCGCGGCCTCGGTGTCCCCGGGCGGCGCGGGGAACGGGAAGTGCATCCGCAGTACCGGGATGGTCGCCAGGGCGAACCAGATCGCGGCGAGGACGACGACGACCCGCACGGCCGTCCCCTCGCCCTCGAAGGCGATCACGGGCGAGTCGGAGAGGAACAGGACGAAGCAGAGCAGCAGCAGCACGATGCCGCCGACGTAGCCCGCGGCCCAGCCGATACCGGAGACGCGTCCGGTGCGTCCCGGGGGCGCGAGGCGGTAGATCATCGCGTTGTACTCGACCTGCGCGAGCTCGTAGGCGAACGTGCCGATGCCGAGCATCAGCAGCCCCCACCAGAGGTACGAGGGCTCCGGCGCGACGAACGCCATGAGCGCCGTGCACACCACGATCACCGCGGTGAGCCAGCCGAGCCGGCGCTGCCGTCCGGTCTCGGCCCCCGCCGCGTCGCTGCGCTGCCCGTACACCGGGGCCACGAGCGCGACGAGGATGCCGGACACCGTGATCGCGGCGGCGAGCGCCGCCGAGCCGCTCGCCTCGTCGCCGGCGACCGAGCTCGTGAGGTAGACGGTGAAGACGAACGTGGTGACCACGTGGTTGAAGGCGGCGGAGCCCCAGTCCCAGGTGGCCCAGGCCGCGAGGGGGCGCCCGATGCGGACGGTCGACGCGGACGGCGTGGTCGAGGACGACACGGGCGAACGGTAGCGACAAGCGACCCGTCCGCGCTTGCTTCGGATGGGCGGGTGAGCGGTCCGAATGGGCGTGGCGAACCGCGCCACCTGCCACCCACCGCGGTCGATGAGCCGCTCGGCGTTCCCTCGAAAAGAGCAGTCCACCACCGGTCGTGATCTTCGGTGAGAGCGGCGTGCACTCCGTGGTGGACCACCGGCCCAGATGATCACCCCCCGTTCGTGACGAGTACGAAGGCCTGCATACCGATTACCTCGTCAGGGTCCGGACGACCACGAGCGGGTGACCGATGAACGAGATCCTCCGCGCCCGAACTGCTCGGTCATCAACCACTAATGTCCGCCGCGCGGCATTCCGGTGCCGCCGGTGAAGGCTTCTCGTCGCCGCCTTGGCACGGGATGGACCATGCGAAAGGACATCACTGTGGGAATTCTCCGTAAGTCCGTGCTGGCGACCACGCTCATCGGTGCGGGCCTGGCCAGCACGACCGGCGCTGCCTTTGCTCACGAGGGCGGCCAGGAGGGATTCGCGAACGTCGACTCGGTCCAGACGATCGTCCCGACGAACGCGTGCAACAACAACGTCCCGGTCAACGTGCTGGGCGTCCAGGTCCCGGTCCAGGACGTCGCCGGCACCATCCCGGTCCTCAGCCCGGCCGAGCACGGCAGCGAGCAGGCCGCCGGTGTCGCGAAGAACTGCGACAACGACGTCGCCGCCGACAACGACTGATCAGGCCCCCCTCGCTCCTGGCGAGACTTCGCGGCTCGGTGACGGGAGAGCAGGCGCTCCCTGCCCTCCCACGGTCGGCCGCTCCGCTCCCCCACGATCCCGTCGAGTTGCGGGGTCGACGACCTCAATCGAGGAGAACCCTGCTGTGAAGCTACTGCGTCGCTCCCTGACCGCCACCGCTCTGATCGGCACCGGTCTGGCCTGCACCACCGGTGCGGCCTTCGCCGGTGAGGACCACCACGACCACGTCACCGAGCAGCACGGCGTGGTCAACATCAGCGATGTCCAGACGATCGTGCCGACCAACGTCTGCGGCAACAACGTCCCGGTCAACGTCCTCGGGGTGCAGGTCCCGGTCCAGGACGTCGCCGGCACCGTCCCGATCCTCAGCTCGGTGGAGAAGGGCAGCGAGCAGGAGGCGGGCATCAGCAAGAGCTGCGCCAACGACGTGGACGCCGAGAACTAGACCTCCACCGTGCCCGTCGACCCCGTATCGACGGTGCACCCCGCGCACGAGCACTCCCTCGGGTCGGTCGGTCCGGCCTCCCGGTCCCGAGGGGGCGCTCGGGCCGTGTGATCGCACGGACCCGCTCGAGGACGGGAGAGATTCCCTCTCCGGAGGAGTGGGTCCGGGCCGAGGACCCGGTGCGAGACCGCCCGTCGGGGGAGGGTCTCGCGCCGGGTCCTCCCGGGCTCGACCGGGAATCGCGACAGATCAGCGTGGGCGCTGCGGGCATGCCGACCGGTGCCCCTATCCTTCGGCACGGAGAATATCCGTATGCCGGAGGAAGAGACGTGCTCAAGGGATTCAAGGATTTCCTGCTCCGCGGGAACGTGGTCGATCTCGCGGTGGCGGTCGTCGTGGGCGCCGCATTCACCGCCGTGGTGACGGCGTTCACCAGTGCTTTCCTCAAGCCCCTGATCCAGGTGTTCGCCGGTGGTGGCGAATTCGCCGGTTCCTTCGTGGTCTCGGGCGTCGTGTTCGACTACGCGAGTTTCATCAACGCGCTCATCACGTTCGCCCTCACGGCCGCCGTCATCTACTTCCTCGTGGTCATGCCGCTGAAGGTGGTCGAGGAGCGGCGGCGCCGCGGCGAGGAGGAGGGCCCGGCCGACCCCACCGACGTCGAGCTGCTCACCGAGATCCGTGACCTGCTCAAGGCTCAGGCCCGCCCGGTCCCGGGTGACGGCCGTGACGGCCGCGACGACGCGGGTGGCGCCGGCGGGCGCATCCCGCAGCAGGACCGCTGAGCCCGGACCTGCTGAGCCCGGACCTGCTGAGCCCGGACCGTCAGGCCGCGAAGTCCGCAGCCGCCGCGAACGCCGCCGGGTCGATCTCGAAGTGCACCGTCGACCAGGGGTCCGGGCGCGCGTCGTGCACCAGCACCGCGCCCGGGAAGCTCGACCAGAACGCCAGCGCCCCCGGGACCGACGCGTTCGTGTGCAGGCAGACCGGGTCGTAGCCCGCGCCGAGCGCCCAGCGCGCGGCCTCGGCCGCGAGCAGCCGGCCCACGCCCAGGCGGCGGTGCCCGGGGTCGACCCAGACCCGGCAGATCTGGCCGACGCGCCGGCCCTCGTAGCGGCGCGCGAGCCACGCCGGCGTGAACTGCGGCTTCGGCCCTCCGACGCGCACGGACGCGGTGCCGGCGACGACGGGCCCGTCGGGCCCCTCGCCGAGGCAGACCAGCAGGTGCGTCCCCCGCGATCCCAGGTACGTGCCGGCGAGGTCGTCGATGTCGGCGTGCAGGCGTGGGTCGTAGCCGCCGAGCTCGCGCGCGAGCATGCCGCGCATGTGTCGTGCGACCGCGGGGAGATCCTCGGGACGCACGGCGCGGACGACGGGCGGCGCGATCGCGAGGGTCATGGTCCGCACTGTTGCACAATGCTGGCAACGGAGAAATACCCGGAAGCGCCAGCCTCTCCGATCCAGTAGGACCTGGCGGCACGGACGGCCCGGACGGCGCACGGAGGCCTCGCAGCACCGTCCGGACGCCGACCCTCGACCCGGTGTCACCGCTACTCGCCGGTGGCTGCTCCGTTCGTGGGACGGTGACGGAGAGCGACAGTGCTGACCCCGCGTGATCCCTGATCGAACGGCACTACCCACCGATCCACCGATCGGAGTATCAGGTTGCGGCCACTCGGAGCCGTTAACCAGGTCGAGGGTCGGCGGACGCCGATCCCGCCGGTGGACGTCGGGGAGGCGCGATGCGGACGGTGGTGGGGCAGGACCACGACATCCCGTCGCCGCGGGGCGGAACGTCGCCCCGCCCGACGCCCCCGGTGGGTCGGTCGGCCACCGTCGAGATCCCGGCGCTGACCGGGCTGCGCGCGGTCGCCGCGGTGTGGGTCCTCGTCCACCACCTGAGCTTCCTGCCCGTCACCGGCTACGCCGCGTGGTTCGGGCCGGTCGCCCCGCTGCTCGCGGCGGGCCCGCTCGGGGTGGACCTGTTCTTCGCCCTCTCGGGCTTTCTCCTCGCCCGCTCCTACCTCGACCGCTGGCGTGGTGCGCCGGGGCCGCGGCAGGCGCTGGGCTTCGTCTGGGCGCGACTCGCCCGGGTGTGGCCGCTCTACGCGGTCGTGGTGGTCCTGGTCGGGCTGTGGTGCGCGGCGCGCGCCGTCCTGGGGAGCGACGGCGTCGTCACGTGGCAGGGCGCCCAGCCCGGCCTGGACCCCCTGAGCTGGCTGCGCCAGCTCACGATGACGCAGATGTGGGACTCGCCGGGCATCGACGGCGTGTCCTTCGTCCTTCCGGCCTGGTCGATCAGCGCCGAGTGGGCCGCCTACCTGGCCTTTCCGCTCCTGGCTGCCGCCGCCTGGTTCGTGCGGGGCTGGCCGCGCCCGGTGCTCGCGGTGCTGGCCGTGCTCGCCGCGATGCCGACGGCCGTCTTCGCGGTGCAGGGCGCGCTCCACGGGGCGTTCGAGGGCTTCTGGGCGGTGCGCCTCGTCGCCGGCTTCACCGCGGGCGTGCTGACCTGGCTGGTCGTGCGCCGGGTGCCGCGCAATCGGACGGTCTCGCGGTGGGCGCACCGCGTGCTGGTGCTCGCGCTCGCCGAGATCGCGCTGGTCGTCTACTGGGCCGCCACCGCGCCGGCGACCGCCGCCGTCAGCGCCGACGCCCGCATCTTCCTCGCCGTGCCGATGCTGCCGGTGCTGCTCGGCGCGCTGGCGCTCACCGACGGGCCGGTCGCCCGCGTCCTGGGCACCCCGCGCCTGCGGCACGGCGGGCGCATCTCGTACGCCCTGTACCTCGTGCACTTCCCGCTGATCGAGATGGCGCTCGTCGCCATGACGCGCATCCCCGCGCTCGCCCCGGACACGGCGGCGGCCGCCCTGCTGGTGCCCCACGTCGCGGTGGTGTCGGTGCTGCTCGCGCACCTCGCCTACCGCTGGGTGGAGGAGCCCGCGCAGGCCTGGATGCGGGACAAGGACCCGTCGCGGCGCCGGGGTAGCGCGCGCCGCGACGTCGCGGAGGTCCGTCGACCGGAGGCCACCCCGCACTCCGGTGGACGGACGGTCGGGCGGCGTGGGGGCAGCCACGCCGTCCGGCCGGCTGCGGCGGCCGCGGTCGCGGCGCCGACGACCCCGTCCCTGCGCGCGGCCTGAGCTTCGCGCTCCGCGCTCACGAGCGCCGGAGGCTCACCTCGGCCCGCCTGCGGGCCAGGTACCGCCGCTCGGTGGCGTTCGTGGTCAGGGCCAGAGCGTCGCCGTAGGCCCGGGCCGCCTCGTCGGTCCGCCCGAGCCGGGCGAGCACGTCCGCCCGGGCGGCCGGGAGGTAGGGATAGCCGGCCAGGTCGGGCGCCAGGGCGTCGATCTCGCGCAGCACCTCGTCGAGGTCGGCGTGCTCGAGCCTGCTGCGGGCTGCCGCGCGGTTGAGCGCGACCACGGGTGTCGGCCAGCGCCGCATGAGGGCGTCGTAGGTCGTCACGATCTGCGCCCACGCGGTGTCCGACCAGCGCGGAGCCGTCGCGTGCAGCCCCGCGACGGCGGCCTGCAGGGCGAACCGGCCGTGCCGCGGGTGCCGCAACGCCGTCGTGGCGAGCGCGAGGCCCTCCCGGATCCGCGCGCGGTCCCACCGGGACCGGTCCTGATCGGCGAGCAGGACGAGGTCGCCGTCGGAGGTCGTCCGGCTCGGCCCGCGGGCCTCGGTGAGCAGGACGAGCGCGAGGAGCGCCCGCGGCTCGGGCTCGTCGGGCAGGAGCCGGACGAGCATGCGGGCCAGCTCCGTGGCGCGCCCGGTCAGCCCGTCGTCGCGCAGCGGACCGCGGGTGGCGACGTGGCCGGCGGTGTAGGCGAGGTGCACGACGGTCAGCACGGTGTCGAGCCGCTCCGGCAGGTCCTCCTCGGGCGGGACGCGGAACGGGATGCGCGCCGTCGCGATCTTCTGTTTCGCGCGGGTGATCCGGCGGGCGACGGCCGCCTCGCCGGTGAGGAGGGCGCCGGCGATCGCCGGTACGTCCACGCCGCAGACGAGGCGCAGCGTCAGCGCCACCTGCGACTCGCGCGCCAGCGCCGGGTGGCAGCAGGTGAAGACGAGCCGCAACGGGTCGGTCGGCGGGGGATCGTCCTCGTCCGCGCCGCCCGGCTCGACCAGCAGCGTCAGCTTGCGGGCCAGGACCGCGTCGCGACGCAGCCGGTCGACCGCGATCCGCCGCGCCGTCGTGGTCAGCCACCCCGCCGGGTTGTCCGGCGGGGTGGCCGACCAGGCCGCCGTGGCGCGCTCGAACGCCTCCTGCGTGCAGTCCTCGGCCAGGTCGAGGTCGCGGGTCAGCCGGGTGGTGGACGCGACCACCACGGGCCAGGCCTGGCGGAAGACCTCGTCGAGCGCCGCCATCACACGCCGTCGGGCATCTCCATCACCGGGCGCACCTCGATGTTCCCGGCCGGGCACGCCTTGGCGAGGCGCAGCGCGACGTCGAGATCCGGGGCCTCGATGACGTAGAAGCCGCCGAGGGCCTCCTTGGTGTCGGCGAAGGGGCCGTCGGTGACCAGGGGGTCACCCTCGCCGCGGCGCACGGTGCTCGCGGTCGACGACCGCTCGAGCGCCTCCCCGCCGACCACGCTCGCCCCGGCCGCCGCCACCGCGGCCATGAACTCCTCGTGGAGCCGGAACTCGTCGACCACGCCCTGCTCGTCGACGGTGTCGTGCCAGTCCTCGGCGTCGTACATCAGGAACACGTAGCGCGCCATGGCGTCGCTCCTCCCAGGTCCGTCCGGTGCTGTCGTCATCCTGACGAACGACGGGCCCCGGATCGGACACCGCAACCCGAACTAGACGGGCAGGCGGCGGAAGATCGGGCGCGGGATGTGGCGGAGGACGGTCATGACCGCCCGCAGCGGGGCGGGCGCCCACACCTGCTCCTTGCCCGACGACACCGCCGAGACGATGACCTCGGCGACCTTCTCCGGGGTGGTCGAGAGCGGCGCGGGCGACAGGCCCTCGGTCATCTTCGTGTGCACGAAGCCGGGGCGGACGACCGTGACGCCGATGCCGTCGCCGCGCAGCGCCTCGGTGAGCCCGGTGTAGAACGCGTCGAGCCCGGCCTTCGTCGAGCCGTAGACGAAGTTGGAGCGACGAGCGCGCTCGCCGGCCACCGACGACAGCGCGACGACGTGGCCGTGGCCCTGGCGGCGGAACTCGGCGGCCAGCGCCACCCCGACGGACACCGCGGCGACGTAATTGACCTCGGCGAGCTCGACGGCGACGTCGATGTCCTGCCAGGCCTTCTCCTGGTCGCCGAGCAGGCCGAATGCCACGATCGCGACGTCGATGTCGCCGCCGGCGAAGGCCTTGCGGACGGCCTCGGTGTGCACGGCGGCGTCGCGGGCGTCGAACTCGACGGTCTCGATCGTCGCGCCGGCGCGGGTGAGCCGGGCGGCGGCGTCGGCGAGGCGTGGCGACTGGCGCCCGGCCAGCACCACGCGCACGGGGCCGCCCTCGAGATACTTCTCGGCCGTGGCGAGGCCGATCTCCGACGTGCCGCCCAGCAGCAGCAGCGACGAGGGGTGGCCGACAGCGTCGATCATGGTTCTCCTCAGGAGGTGAGCCGGAGGCGGCGCGACATGTCCGAGGCGAACACCCCGTCGGGGTCGGCGGCGTCGCGGACCTTGCGCCACTCGTCCAGCCGCGGATACATGGCGGCGAAGGTGTCGGGATCGGTGCGCGAGTCCTTGGCGGTGTAGAGGCGACCGCCCATGGCCAGCACGCGCTCGTCGAGGGAGCGGCAGAAGGCGCCGAGCCCGTCGACGATCGGGAAGTCGACGCAGATGTTCCACCCCGGCATGGGGAAGGACAGCGGCGCGCGGTTGCCCTCGCCGAACTTCTTGAAGACGTTGAGGAACGAGACGTGCCCGGACTCGGCGATGTCGCGCACGATCGCCCGGAACTCGGCCTCGGCGTCCAGCGGGACGATGAACTGGTACTGCAGGAAGCCCTTCGACCCGTACGCCCTGTTCCAGTCCCCGAACAGGTCGAGGGGGTGGTAGAAGGCCGTCAGGTTCTGGATCTGGCCCCTCTTGTTCTTCGTCTTGCGGTAGTACAGCTCGCCGATCGCCGAGAACGTCAGCTTGTTGGCCAGGCCGTTCGGGAAGACGTCGGGCAGGTTCGCGAGCGTCGGGGCGTCGAACTTCAGGGGGTCGCTGCGGAGCTTCGCGGGCAGCTCGTCGAGCCGGGCCAGCGAGCCCCGCCCGAGCGCCGCGCGCCCCAGCTTCGACCCCGTGGAGATCGAGTCGAACCACGCCGACGAGTAGTCGTAGGCCTCGTCCGAGCCGTCGGAGAAGCGTTCGATGGTCTCGTCGAGGTTCGCGGTGCGTTCGGTGTCGGCGACGAAGTAGGCGGTCTCGGTCTTCGTCATCCGGACCGCCGCCCGGAGGATCACGCCGGTGAGGCCGATGCCGCCGACCGTGGCCCAGAACAGCTCGGACTCCACGCCGTCCGGCTCGAGGCGGCGGACCTCGCCGGTGCCCGTGAGCAGGTCCATCGACACGACGTGCTGGCCGAAGCTGCCCGCCGAGTGGTGGTTCTTGCCGTGGATGTCGTTGGCGATCGCCCCGCCGATGGTCACCTGGCGGGTGCCCGGCAGCACCGGCACCCAGAGCCCGAAGGGCAGGGCGACGCGCATGAGGCGGTCGAGGGAGACGCCGGCGTCGAGGTCGACCAGCCCGGTCTCGGCGTCGACGGAGTGGATGCGGTCGCGGGCGGTCATGTCGAGGACGAGGCCGCCCGCGTTCTGCGCGGTGTCGCCGTAGGAACGCCCGAGGCCGCGGGCGATGACCCCTCGCTGCCCGGCTCCGGCGATCGCCTCCGCCAGTGCCTCGGTGGAGGCGACCTCGTCGCCGGAGAGGACGGTGGCCCGACTCGGGGCGGTGCGCGCCCACCCGGCGAGCGTCTTCACGGAGCGAGGCATCCCGCGCGAGTCTAGGGGGTGTCCAGGACGGGGATTCCCGCGCGTCCCGTCCGGGTCCAGCCGGCGACGGTCTCCTCGCCGACCTGCGGCGACAGAGCCCCGAGGGGCAGGCGCGGCACCCAGCGCGCGAGGCCGACGGCGTCGCGGGTCGGGTCGCCGTCGAGGTACACCGGCAGGCGGATCTCCTCGACCAGCAGGCGCGGGGTGAGGAACGGGCCGCCGGTGGTCGGGGCCACCTCGATCTCGCCGGTGTCGGCGAGGCCGGGCGGGGTCACGCGCCAGGGCGGGATGCCCGCCGTCCCCCCGGTGAGCGGCGGCGGGGTGAGGCACCCGAAGGCGAAGGCGACGGGCCAGTCGACGAGCGCGGTGCTGCCCGGCGGTACGACGTCGTCGAACGGCACCGTGCGCGGCACGCGGGGCAAGCTGACGGCGACCGGGAGGTCGGGCGTGCGCCCGACGGGCGTCGCGGTCCGCGCATCGTCGGCGTCGCGAGCCGCGCTCGTCGCCCGCACCCGGACCAGCGTCGTGCCCTCGGGGGCGAGCGCCCGGAGGTCCCGCGGGGCGACGCCGCTCGTGGGTCCGCCCGGGGTTTCGGCGATCGGTGCCTCGCCGGGCGACGCCGCGAACTCGAGGTCCACCGAGCCCGCCGACACCGACCCGCTCGCCGTCACGACCACCGGCGCGCGCCGCTCGCGCGCCTCGGGCGGCAGCACGAACCAGTCCGACCGCAGCTGCGCCGGGCCCTCGTCCGGCGAGGTCACCGGCGCCGCCCACCCCGGGAGCTCCGTCCCCCCGATCGCCAGCGGCACCGCGGCCGGCGTCTGCGGGCCGGTAGGCACGAACCCCGGTGCCAGCCTGGGGCCCATGCTGACGTCAGACGTCAGGGAATCCCCCCTCTCGACCGAGGGCGGACCGGGGACCAGCACGCCCGCCCCGGGATCGGTCTCCACCGCGAGGTCCGAGGCCAGCCCGCAGGGGTCGCCGCGCAGGGCCGCGACGGAGTCCGAGCCGTAGCTGAACGTCCCGCGCCGGTCGGCGGTGACCTTGAGGAACGAGCCGCCCTCCAGCGCGATCACCGCGATCACGAGGACGAGCGCCACCGTTCCCGGCGCCAGCACCCGGGCCAGCCGGCGGGGCGCCCGCCCACGCACGGCCACGAGCACGCCGAGCACCAGCGCGCCGACGATCGCCACCGGCAGCGCGATGTCGCCCAGCGCCACGCGGGCGATCTGCGGCGGGATGTCGTTCCAGAACACGCCCCACGCCGAGGCCCACGCCCACTGGTTGTAGCCGATGAGCACGAGCGTCGTCACGAGCCCGAGACCGCCCAGCACGGCCACGAGGGCGGGCCCGCGCAACCGCTCCACCGACGCCACCAGCCGCGGCGACCACAGCACGACGAACAGCGTCAGCACCGCGGTGCCGACGCCCGCGAGCTCGCCGAAGTGCAGCGTCCACTTCGTCGGGCTGACGATCAGGGTCACCGGCCCGAGCGCCGTGACGGCGAGCAGTCGCCGCGCCGGGCCGACCGCCACCCCCGCGCGCACCCGGGCCGCGAGCAACGCCCACGCGACGGCGGCCAGCGAGAGCAGGGTCAGCAGCACCGCGAGCCGCGCCCCGATCCCGCCCTGCACGTTCCCCGGCTCCAGGAGCGAGGAGTAGCGCGACAGCTCCTGCCACCACGGCTGTCCGCCCCCGACGAGCTGGCGCACCCGCGTGGCCTCGAGCAGCCCGGCGAGCGACTGGTCGGCGGCCATCGGCAGCACGGCGACGGCCAGCCCGGCGACGACGAGGAGCGTGCGTGTCCACCCCTCCCGCGCGCCGTGCCCCGCCCGGGCCAGCGCGGGCAGCGCCACGAGCAGCGGCGCGAGGCCCAGCAGCGCGCCCGGCGTCAGCGCCACCGTGAACCCGGCGACCACTCCAGCCCCGAGCAGCGGCACGAGCGCCCGCGTGGCCACGGCCCGCTCCACGCACACCCACACGGCCAGCACGCCCAGCGCGAGCCACGGCTCGGGGCGCAGCGAGAGCCCGAACGGCAGCCACCACGCCGCGAACGCCGCCGCGGCCACCCACGTCGCGGCCGGCCGGCGCAGGGCCGGACCGAGGCGGGGCAGGGCGTGCCGGCGCAGCAGGATCCAGATCAGCAGCCCGAGCACGGTCGCGGGGACGCGCAGCCACAGCACCGACGGTGCGCCGGGCGCCAGCTCCGCCCAGGCCCGCGTGACCTCGTAGAACCAGCTGAACGGCGCCTCGGGCGCGTTGAGCCAGCGGTAGACGTTGCCGGTGAAGCCGCTGGAGTCGCGCGCCCGCAGGATGCCCGCGATGTAGCCGTCGTCGACCGTCGCGGGGCCCACCACGGCCCATCCGGCGAGCCCGAGGGTCACCACCGCGTCGACCGGCCGCGGCCGCGGCCGACGAGGACGGGCGAACGACCGCCCGTCGCGTCGCCACGCGCCGGCGGCCATCCCGGCGAGCCCGACCAGCACCCCCAGCCCGAGCAGGTACTTCAGCACGCCCGGGGTGGTCTGGAAGCGCGTGTCGGTGCGCAGCGAGAGGGACAGGCCGTCGGTGCCCGGCGCCCCGGTGATGACCGCGGCCACGACGGGACGGACGTCGCCCTCGCGGGCCGCGATGACCCGGCCGTCGAGGAGGACGGTCGTGGCCGACGGCGTCGACGCGACGCCCAGTGTGCACGGGCCGCGCGGCAGGGCCACGGCGGCGAGGGCCTCGCCGTTGCTCGTCACCAGCGCGCCGCCCGGCACCGGACGGATGGTGAGCCCGCCGACGGGCGTGGACGGGGTGCCCGGCGGCGTGGTGGCCAGCGTCGTCGCCCCGGGCGGCGTCGCCGCGAGCGCGTCGCAGCTCACCGAGGCGTCCAGGGCCACCGGCTGGTAGGGCATGAGCGGCAGGGCGACCGCGGTCTGCGCCGGGGCCTGCGGCCAGCTGAACGTCACGACGGGCTGCGTCACCGGCGCGAGCGGGAACGCGATCGCGCACAGCAACGTGAGCACGGCCGAGGCCAGGAGGAGCCCGGGGCCCTGCCCGACGAGACGGGGCAGGGAATTCTCAGCCGAGGTACTCACGTCCCGAGTACTCCTCGGACGCCAGCGTCGCGAAACGCTCGAGGCCGCCGCGGGAGACCTGGTCGACGCGGAGGTCGTAGCCGTCGGTCGGGTGGTCGTAGACGATCCGTTCGACGGTGCCCCACGGCAGCGCGGGGACCCCGCCGTCGGGGACCGCGGAGAACGGGCGCACGGTGGCCCAGGTCCGCTCCGACTGCACCATCGTGCCGCCCCACGACTCGTAGGTCGGGTTGGTCAGGATGAACTCGGGGGTGTTCTCGGCGGCGTTGAGACGCAGGGTCGGGGTCGGGGCGATGCCGTCCTGGACCGAGACCTGGTCGACGCAGGGCCAGAGCACGACCGAGAGCTGGTCGGCGAAGGCCCCGCCGGCGACCACATCCGGGTCCGGCCGGGCGGCGGCGTCCACGAGGTTCCCGACCGGCTGCATGCGGGCCAGGTGCGGCGCCGCGACCGCGAGGGCGCTCTCCGGCCCGGCGACGCGGTCCTCGACCACCACGCGCGCCGCGGTCGGCCTGCTGCCCGGGAGCTGCACCGGGATCTCCTGCCACTGGCGAGCGGTGAACCCGCCGACGGGCGTCGCCACCACAGACTGGGCCTCGACCGGCGCGCCCGGGTCGCCCGAGCCGAACTGGACGACGACCCGCTGGCGGTCGGGGTCGTTGCCCGCGACGGGGACGACGAGGTGGGTGGGCGCCTCGGGGTCGATCGGGTCGGTGGCGGGCAGCGGGAACCAGCCGGTGGTCAGCGTGCCGAGGCCGGTGACGCCGGGCGGCGGGGTGGTGGGGTCGGCGCCGGGCACGAGCTCGACCTGGTCGTGCCACATCGGCCCGGGGTTGGGAGCCGGGACGGGGGAGGGGTCGTCCGCGGCGAGGGCGAAGTCGCCGGTGCGGGCGTCCGGGGTGGTGGGTGCCCCGACGTCCTCGCGGGTCCGGGCCATCACCGTGGCCGCCTCGCCCAGGCCGCACCCGCGTCCGCTCAGCGCCTGCATCTGGCTGCCCGCAACGCTCCAGCCCGCGCCCTGCCACACGGGCGCGAGCGCCATCACGGCGATCAGCAGCCCGACCAGGACCGCCGTGGCGGTGACGAGAACCGCGCGCTCGGGGGTCACGCCGTACGTGCGCTTCTTCGTGCGGCGCCGCCACCACAGCCACCCGGAGGCGATGGCCGCGACGAGCAGCCACCACCAGACGTCGCGCAGGAAGAACTGGCCCCAGTGCGGGGCGAACTGCTCGAGATCGAGCATCGAGATCTCGGTGTCGAGGTGGTCACCGAAGGGCTGGCCGCGGTCGCTGTAGGGCTTCCAGGTGTTGGGCCCGGCGAACCCGAGGACGGTCGCGCCGCTGATGAGCAGCACGGACGCCCCGGTCACCAGCGCGCCGGCGCGGCGGGGCAGGGGCGAGTGCAGCAGCGTCAGCGCGAGCAGCACGGTGGCCGGGGCCGCGACCGCCCCGAAGTGGTTGACCCACTTCGTCGGGCCGAGCGCCAGCAGGCCCAGCGCGACGGCGGTGGTCACGGCGGCGGCGAGGGTGGCGTCGCGCAGGCGCCCACCGGCCGGGCCGCGTCCGCTGCCGATCGACACGACGACCAGGAGCACCACCGTGAGCAGCACCGGCAGCCGGCGTCCCCACGTCCCGGTCTCGATCATGGTCCGGTAGTGGGCCCACTCCTCGTACCAGGGGAAGGTCAGGTAGTACCAGCTGTGGACGTCGGTGGCCTCGATGACGTCGCCCAGGGTGGCGTCGCCGAAGCCGATCGGGATCGCGATCGTGCCGGCGGCGATCACAGCTCCCGCGGCGCCGAGCCGCGAGCGCCAGCCCCGGGCCACGAGCCAGCGCCACAACCACGGCAGCGCGACGACCACGGGTGCGGCGGCCACCAGCCCCGACGGCGAGACGCTCACCGCGAGCGCGGCGAGGGCCGTCGCCGGGATCAGGGGACCGACGGCCTGGCGCCGGCGCGCGAGCTCGGCGAGCACGAGCACGCCCGCGGACAGCGGGACGATGACGACCTCCGGCCGCAGCGCCATCCCGTACGGCAGCCACCAGGCGAGGTGCGCGAGCAGCAGCGCCCAGGCGACACCGGACAGGCGTCCGGAGCGGCCGAGCAGGGTGACCAGCAGCGTCCGCAGCAGCCACCACGTCAGCAGCCCGAGCAGCAGCGGCAGCAGGCGCATCCACAGCAGACCCCAGCCCGGCAGCCCGATCGCCACGCCGAGGTGGCCCCAGAGCGCCATGAGGTACTGCGACAGCACGAACGGGTTCTCCGTCGTGTTGAACATGTAGATCTGGTTGCCGATGTAGCCCGTCGGCGTCGCGGCCCGGGCCATCGCCGTGTACCAGGAGTCGTCGTTCTGCAGCGGCCCGAGCACCACCCACGCCGCCGAGACGAGCAGCACGACGGCGTCCGCCGGGTGGAACCGTGGTCGTTCGAGGCCGGGTCCGCGTCCGCGCCATCGCCGGACCGCCATCCACAGCGTCGCCGCCAGCGCGAGGGCGTGGAGCACGAGCAGGACGAGCTTGAGGGTGCTCGGGAACGACGAGTAGCGGTCGTCGGTGTGCACGGTCGCGGCGAGGCCCGGCGTCCCCGGCGCCTCGGTGGCGAGCTCGGCGACCTGCGGCACGAGCGCGCCGGGCCGGTCGACGAGCAGCTGCCCGTCGCGCTCCACCCGCGTGCCCGCCTGGTCGGCGACGATCCGGTAGGTGCAGTCGCCCAGCGGCAGCAGCTCGTCGAGCACGGTGGCGCCCGAGCTCGTGATGACGACGCGGCCGCCGCTCGTGCCGGCCGTCAGCCCCCGTCCGGGCGTGCCGGCGGACTCCGGCTGGGTGCGCAGCGCGTCGCCGCCGGGCCGCAGGGCCGCGCACGGAACGTCGGCGGTCATGCTCAGCGGGCGGTAGGGCGTCAGCGGCAGGCTCGTCGACGCCGCCGGGGTGCCGGCCTTGGGCCAGGTGACGACGGGGTCGTCCGCGATCACCGGCGCCAGCGGGATCGCAAGCCCGAGCACGACGGTGAGCGCCGCGAGGGCCGCGAGCCACCAGCCGGCCGCGCGCGAGCCGCCACGACGCCCGGGACCGGACTCGTCGCCGGGGGCGTCGGGAGCCGGGCCCGGCCGGCTCTCCTGCGCTGCCACCACGGCCATGGGTTGCGACGATATCGACGCGCTCCCGATGCGTTGACAAGGGCCGACCCGGCGGGGCCGCTCCGTGGTGTCCGGCGCACCCTCGTACCCTCGAACCATGACCGCGGCCGAGACCGGCGAGCGCCCCGCCCCCCTGGGGCTCAAGGCGCAGCTCGTGCGCTTCGTGGCGATCGGCGCCGTCGCCGCCGGCGTCGACCTCGGCGTGTACGCGGGGCTCCTCGCCCTCGGCGTCTGGGCGCCGCTGGCGAAGGCGGTGTCGTTCATCCTCGGCACCACGACGGCCTACCTGCTCAACCGCCGTTTCACCTTCGCCTCGTCCTCCGGCGGCGCGGGCAAGTTCCTCGGGTTCGTGCTGCTCTACGGCTCGACCTTCGCGGTCAACGTCGGCGTCGCCAGCCTCGTCCTCTACGTCATGGACGCGCCCTCGATCGACCCTGGCGTCCTTGCCGGCTTCCTGTCCTGGTTCATCGCCCAGGCCTGCGCGACGACGATCAACTTCATCGTCATGCGCACCGTGATCTTCCGCGACTGAGCTCAGTAGCAGCGAACGCGCTGTTCGCTGCTTCTATGCGCCGGAACTCCCCGTTCGCGGTCCTTCGTCGCCGCTCGAGCGAGCCGTCCCGCGAGGGGCACCTTTCGCATGATCCGGAGGGGTCAGCGCCTGCCGAACGTGCCCCTCGCCGACGAACCGGGTATGCGAACGGGGACTTCGCGCGCCTAGAAGCAGCGAACCGCCCGTTCGCTGCGAGACGGGTCGGCGCTCAGCGCTCCGGCGACGGGGTGCCCGGCGGCGGGTCGCCGATGGGGCCGGGGGTGAAGGTCCCCGAGATCGTCCGCTCGCCGCGGGTGACCACCGGCGCGGCGGCGTTCGGGGTGTACGGGTCGAGGCGCTCGACGATGCCCCAGTCGCGCTGGGGCTGGCCCTCGAGGTAGGTCGGCAGCTCGGTGCGGCGCTCGAGGATCTCGATCCACCCCAGCGGTCCGCCGGCGTTGGACGACGACCAGTTGACGCCACCCGGACGCAGCTGGCTCGCGTCGGCGATGAGGCGGTAGCGGGCGACCTCGGCGATCCCGTCCCGCACCTCGAACGGCCGCAGGCAGGGGCTCGCGAACTGCACGGGCCACTCGAGGTAGCCAGGGTTCTCCGGCCCGAGGATCTGGGTCAGCGGCACGAGCTGAGGTCCGCGCATCGGCGCGATCGCGAGCCACCCGTCGGGACCCAGCGCGCGGTCCTGCGCGATGAGCCGCACCTCGTCGGCCTGCGCACCGGGGCCGCCGGCGAGGTTGAGCCGGATCTCGCGCCACCCCGGCTCGCCGAAGCGGCCGTCGTCGACCGGCTGCTGGCCGAGGACGCGGACGCGCCCGTCGGGCAGGCGGTCGGCGAACTGGATCGTCAGGAAGTTGCCGCCGTTGAGGCGCCCGGCGACGGACAGGACGAGCGGGGTGGTGCCCGCGCGGAGCTCGTCGTCGAGCGTGTACCAGTCGGTGCGGAGGACACCGGTGCCCGTGCCGGCCGCGTCGTAGGAGCCGATCGCCTGGTCGGCGAGCCCGTTGCGCAGCGAGTACTCGTAGCCCGAGACCCCGGTGCCGCCGCCGACCGGCGGGGTCGCGCCGGCGGCGGTGAACCCGCTGTTGCCGGGCTGGGGGTCGATGAGCTGCGCGTCCGGAGCGGACGCGGGCACGGTGTTCTCGGGCAGTGGCGCCGGGGTCGGCAGGCCGGGCGTGACCGCCTCGGGGGCGGTGGACGTCGTCGGCGGCGTCGTGGTCGTCGTCCCGCCGCCGTCGGTGCCGCCCGCGCCCTCACCGGCCGACGACCCCGAGCCGGCCCCCCCAGCGGGCGCGGGTGTCGGCGTGGCCGGGGCGACGGTGGGCAGCACGCCGGAGGCGGCGGTGATCCCGGTCGGCGCGGGGGCGGTCGGCAGGACACCGGCGGCCGTCGAGCCCTCGACGCGGACCCGGTCGGCGAGGCCGCAGCTGTCGCCGAAGGGGTGCTCGAGCACGTCGCCGCCGAGCGAGAAGCTGCCGGCCTGCGCCTCGATCCCGTCGGTCATCGAGACCATCTCGAACACGAGGAGCCCGGCACACACGAGCGCGATCGGCGCCGAGCCGATGCGCAGGGCCCGGGCGCGCCGCTCGACGCTCGACCCGCCGCGGGTCGCCCGCAGCTTGTCGATCGCGTCCTTCGGCGGGGCCAGCACCGCGCCGACGGCGGCCGAGGCGGCCGAGGGCTTGGCGTCCTCGTCCTCCGGTGGCCGCGGCACCCCGCGCACGTGCTCGATCCCGGCGGCCGCCAGCAGGATCACCGACACCGCGAGGCACAGCGAGTAGACCGGCCAGGGCTCGACGAGGCCGTAGGCGAACGGCCAGCCGTCCCAGAAGGGCGGGCCGCCGTTGAACGGCACGCCCCAGTTGTTCGTGTAGAACCAGGTGTTCGGGCCGGTGAACGCCAGCGCCAGGATCGCGAACAGCGCGGCGAGGAAGAGCAGGCGGTTGCGGCGCGAGCGCAGCACGTCCGACGACGTCGCCAGCGCCGTCAGCGCAGCGATGCCGGCGCCGAGGGCGGCGAAGGCGCCGAAGTGGTGGGTCCATTTCGTCGGGGTCAGCGCGAGCACGGCGAAGGCGATCACCGACGAGCCGATGAGCCGCTGCGACGGCCCGAGCGCGGCGCCGGCGATCTTGTCGCGGCGCAGCAGCACCACCATGCAGACGACGATCCCGAGGATCAGCAGCAGCACCGGGAACCGGCGCGCGAGCGAGCCGTCGGCCGCCGTCCCGAACAGCGACTGGTAGCGCACGACCTCCTGGAACCACGTCCAGTTCGGCCCGAGCAGGGTGCGCAGGCGCGTCGCCTCCCAGACGGCGGCCCACGTCTGGTCGGAGAAGATCGGGACGAGCACGAGCAGCCCGGCCGCCGAGATCGGCGCGAGCACCGGGAGCCAGCCGCCGAAGCGCACGCGCTCGATCACCAGGCGCCACAGCGGGCGGGCCGCGGAGAGGAACGGTGCGACGGCGATGAGCCCCGTCGGCGTCGCCGCCACCGCGAACGCCGCGGCGAGCAGCCCCAGCGCCACCGGCGCCAGGCGGCGGGTCGCGACGCCGCGCTCGACGGCGCAGAAGGCGAGCAGGGCGGCGATCACCACGACCGGCTCGGGGCGCAGCCCGTTGTTGTAGGGCAGCCAGAAGGCCAGGAACACGCCCGCGGCCGCCCAGGCCGCCGCCTTCGACCGCCGGACCTGCTGCCCCAGGCGCGGCAGCAGTTCGCGGCTGATGAGGATCCAGGAGGCGATCCCCATGATCAGCGACGGCAGGCGCATCCACAGGATCGAGTCGCCGAGGCGGATCCACAGCGCGTAGAGCTCGTAGAACCAGCCGAACGGCGCCTCGGGGACGTTGAACCAGCGGTAGTAGTTGCCGATGTAGCCCGCCGACTCCCGCGCCCGAGCGATGCCCAGGATGTAGCCGTCGTCGGAGGTCTGGCTGCCGATCACCGCCCACACCGCGAGCACGACGGTGACGACGGCGTCGCGGCTGGTCGGCCACCACCAGCGCTTGGGTGCCAGGCGCGGCGCGCGCCGTCCCGCGCGCACGTCGAGGGCGTGCAGGGCCCAGACGCCGCCGCCCGCGGCCAGCACCGCCAGGAGCCCGGCGAGGATCTTCAGCGTCGTCGGGCTGGTCTCGAAGCGGGTGTCCGGAGTGATCGACACCGCGACGCCGGCGACGTCGTCACGGTCCTGGTTCAGGTCGGAGTAGATCCCGACGACCTGGGGACGGGCGTCGAACGGCAGCCGGATCTCCTGCCCGATGCCGAGGTCGACGAGCGTGGAGCCCGCGTCCGAGACGATCCGCACCGTGCAGTCGCCGGGCGGGACCGCGGCGGTGGCCATCTGCTGCCCGCGGTCGTTCAGGACGAGCTGGCCGTTCTCGACGGTGAGGCGCATGCCCACCGAGGGGCCGTCCGGCGAGAGCGGCGGGTAGGTCGAGACGACGTTCGCCGCGGGGCCGGTGCGTCCGTCGAGGTCCTGGATCGCCCGGCAGGGGACGGTGATGCTCATCGTCTCGGGCCGGTAGGCCACCAGCGGGGCGTCGACCGGACGGGTGCCGGTGGTCGCGCTCGGCCACGAGATCGTGGCGGTCTCCTGCACCACGGGCAGGAACGGGAAGAGCAGCGCCAGCACCGTGCCGAACAGGCCGAGACCGACCGCCGTGAACCGCAGCCATCGCGGGCCCCGGGTGGGTCGACCCGAGTCCGGGGTCTCGGAGTCGCCGCTGCCCGGGCGCGCCGGGCTGACGGCCTGTTCCGAGGTCAGCACGCGGCGAGGTTAGTCCGGGCGCCGGTGGGCACCGTGAGGTGGACCATGCTGTGGCTCATCGATCGGGTGACCCCTGGGGCGAGAGGGACGTCAGCGACGCAGGAAGCGCTCGCGGCGTCCGAGACGGACCAGTGACAGCCACTCGCGCAGCCCGGCGGGGTCCCGGCGGGAGACCAGGAAGTACCAGGCGAAGCGCAGGTGCTCGATCGCCCCGAACCGCCGCAGACCCGGCTGGGCGAGGAGATAGCCACGGTTGCGGTACGTGTAGTAGCGCTTCGTGGCGTCGCCCGGATCCTGGGCGTGCAGGCGTCCGCCGAGCATCGGCTTGAACTCGGCGGAGCCGTCGGGGTGCACGTAGGCCGTGGTGAGGCAGATGCCGTAGGGCAGCCCGGAGCGGGCCAGCCGGCGGTGGACCTCGACCTCGTCCCCGCGGACGAACAGGCGCAGGTCGGGCACCCCGATGACGTCGAGGGTGCTCGCGCGGAACAGCGCCCCGTTGAACAGATGCGCGATGCCCGGCAGCAGCTCGTCGTCCCCGTACGCGGCGAGCTCGCTGCGGCGCCGCATCCAGTGCAGGCCCTGGCGCAGCGGGAACGCGAGGCGGTCGGGGTCGTCGATGTCGGCGATCACCGGGGAGACCTCGGCGAGCCCGCGCCTGCGGGCGACGTCGAGCAGGGTGGCCAGCACGTGCTCGTCGACGGGCCTGCCGTCGTCGTCGGCCAGCCAGAGCCAGTCGGTACCCCGCGCCAGCGCGGTGAGCATGCCGAGCGCGTAGCCGCCGGCGCCCCCGAGGTTGTGGTGCGACGGCAGGTACGTGACGGGCAGGCCGCAGTTCTCGACGACCGCGCGGGTCGCCTCGTCGGGCCCGTTGTCGACGACGATCAGGTGGTCGGGCGGGCGCGTCTGCTTCGCGACCACCGCGAGCCCGTCGACGAGCAGGTCGGCCCGGTGCCGGGTGACGACGACGGCCGTCACGGTCTCGGCCTCGGGGCTCATCCGCCGTTCACGCTGGCCCGGTCGAGGCGCTCGAGCGTCTCCTGGCTGAGGTTCTCGAACACGTCGCGGCCCTTGTAGTGGCTGACCACGTCGCGCAGCGAGCCCTGCTCGCGGATGACCCCGCCGTCCATCCAGATCGCGGTGTCGCAGAGCTCGACGAGGAACTCGTCGGAGTGCGAGGCGAAGACGAGCATCCCGGAGCGTCCGACGAGGTCGCGCAGGCGGTCGCGGGCCTTCTCGAGGAACGCCGCGTCGACCGCGCCGATGCCCTCGTCGAGAATCAGGATCTCGGGGTCGATCGAGGTGACGACGCCGAGCGCGAGCCGCACCCGCATGCCCGTCGAGTAGGTCCGCAGCGGCATGTTCAGGTAGTCGCCGAGCTCGCTGAACTCGGCGATCTCGTCGACCCGGCGCTCCATCTCGCGGCGCGTCATCCCGAGGAACAGGCCCCGGATCAGGATGTTCTCGTAGCCGGAGATCTCGGGGTCCATGCCCACCGCGAGGTCGAACACCGGCGCGACGCGACCGCGGATGCGCGCGCTCCCGCGGGTCGGCTCGTAGATGCCGGCGAGGAGGCGGAGCAGCGTCGACTTGCCGGCCCCGTTGTGCCCGACGAGCCCGACGCGGGCGCCCTCGCCGAGCGTCAGGTCGATGTCGCGCAGGGCTTCCACGACCGGGACCTTCTGCTCGCTGATGCGCCCGCCCGCGCGCCCGAGCACGGACTTCTTCAACGACCTGTTCTTGGCGTCGAAGATCGGGAACTCGACGGAGGCCCCGCGGACCTCGATGCTGACCATCAGCTGCTCACACCCAGTACGCGACGCGGGAGCGGTAGTTGCGCAGCGCGATGAGCGCGAGCGACCACCCGATGACGGTGATCCCGCCGGCCACCGCCCAGTGCGTCCAACTCTGCACCTGCCCCACGAGCGGGGCCCGGAAGATCTCGATGAAGTGATAGAAGGGGTTCAGCTTCGCAAGGAACTCGATGATCGCCTTCGGACTGCCGGGCGCGCCGCCGGTCAGAAGGTCGGTCGTCCAGATGATCGGCGTCATGGTGAAGAACAGCTGCATGAAGCTGCCGACCACCGGCGGGATGTCCCGGAAGCGCGCGGAGATGATCCCGAACAGCAGGGTCACCCACAGGCCGTTGACGACGATCAGCACGAAGGCCGGGATCGCCATCAGCGCCCACCAGCTCAGGCCGGGGTGAACGATGGCGGACGGGTTGTTGTTGACCATGGTGTACGGCTGGTCGAGCTGACGGAAGAAGATCGCCAGCACGATGACGTAGACGACGACGTTGTGCGCGAAGAAGAGGATCTGGCGCCAGACCGTCCGGAAGACGTAGATCATCAGAGGTGCCGGCAGGAAGCGGATGAGTCCCTCGTTGGCGATGAAGGTCTCGGTGCCCTCCAGCACGCAGGCGCTGATGAAGTACCAGATCATGAAGCCGACGGTCACGTACGGCATGAACGTGCCGATCGGCTGGCCGAACAGCTGCGAGTACAGCCCGCCCAGCGCCGCGGCGGTGACCGCCATGCTGATGGTGATCCACAGCGGCCCGATCACCGAGCGGCGGTAGCGCTGCTTGATGTCCTGCCAGCCGAGGTGACCCCAGAGCTCGCGCTGGTCCACGGCCTTGCGGATGTCCCCGAACGCACGCCCCCAGCTGCGCGGGGACGGAGCGTGCTCGAGGGGCGCCGACTCGTCGGCGTCCTGGCGCGCGAGTGCGGGGACGGCCACGACCGGTGAGCGTACCTGCGCGGGGGGTGCGGCTCCGCGTCCCGGCGGGGGCGCGCCGACCTCCCGGCTCAGAGGTACTGGCCCGTGGTGCCCACGCCCGCCGCTGCGCCCGACGACCCGGCCGGCAGGCCCTTGCGCATCTGCTCGAGCTGCACCCGGGCGGCCATCTGCTGGGCGACGAGCGCGGTCTGGATCCCGTGGAACAGCCCCTCGAGCCAGCCGACGAGCTGGGCCTGGGCCACGCGCAGCTCGCCCGTCGAGGGCGGCTCGTCGGCGGCGAACGGCTCGACGAGGCGGGCGAGCTCCTCGCGCAGCTCGGGCGAGAGCGCCGTCTCGAGCTCGCGCAGCGACGAGGCGTGGATCTCGCGCAGGCGCCCGCGGCTGGCGTCGTCGAGGTCGGTCCCGCGGACCTCCTCGAGCAGCTGTTTGATCATCATGCCGATGCGCATGACCTTCGCGGGCTCCTCGACCGCCCCGGAGAGGTCCTCGCTGTTCTCGGCGGCGTCCTCCACGACCTCGCCGCCGTCGTCCTCGCCGCCGGGCATGCGCACGGTGCCGACCGGCTGGCCATCGGGTCCGACGACCATGACCTGGTCGCCCGCACTGGGTCCGGAGGGTGCCTCGCTCATGCTCCCCATCCTCCACCCGTCGGCGCGCAGCGCCCGTCCGGCGCCCCTGACCGTCCCCTGAGCCGACCACCGTCTCCGCCCGCAAACCCGCTCCGTACCCTCCGAAAGCATGACGTTCGACGTCGCCAGGGTCCGCGGGTTGGTGCCCGCGCTCGGTGACGGATGGGCGCACCTCGACGGCCCGACGGGCATGCAGGTCCCCGAGCAGGTGGCGACGGCGGTGTCGTCGGCCCTGCGCGCCCCCGTCTCGCGCCCCGGCGGGGTGTTCCCGGCGTCCCTGCGCGGCGGCGCCATCGTCGAGGCCGCCCGGCGTGCGGTGGGCGACCTCGTGGGCGCCGACCCCAAGGGCGTCGTCCTCGGTCCCGGTCCCGCCGCGCTGCTCGAACGCCTGGCCGACGCCCTCGGGTCCGAGTGGAGCCTGGGCGACGAGGTGGTGGTCTCGCGGCTCGACGACCTCGCGAACGTCGCCCCGTGGGAGCGCGCGGCGCAGCGCACCGGCGGGCGGGTGCTCACCGCCGAGATCGACGTCGAGACCTGCGAGCTGCCGAGTTGGCAGTACGACGAGCTGCTGGGCGAGCGCACGCGGGTCGTCGCCGTCACCGCCGCGTGCCCGGCGATCGGCACCCGCACCGAGGTCGCGGCCATCGCGCGCAAGGTCCACGCCCTGCCCGCGCGGAGCACGGGCGTCGAGCCGCTGCTGGTGGTCGACGCCACCGCCGCCGCGCCCTACCTGCCGCTCGACCTCGACACGATGGGCGCCGACGTCATGGTGCTCTCGGCCGCCGCGTGGGGCGGGCCCCCGGTCGGCGCGCTGGTGTTCCGCACGCCCGACCTGCTCGACCGCCTACCCGCCGCGTCCCTCGACGCCTCGGCCCGCGGCCCCGAGCGCCTCGAGGTCGGCGACGCCCCCTGGGCCCTGCTCGCCGGGCTCGTCGCCTCGATCGACTACCTCGCCGAGCTCGACGACAACGCCGACGGCCCCCGTCGCGACAAGGTGCTCACCTCGATGAGCTCGGTCCGCAGCCACCAGGACGATCTCACCGCCTACCTCGTCTCCGAGCTGCGCTTCCTGCCCGGCGTGATGGTCATCGGCGAGCCCCCGCGCCGGATTCCCGTCGTCGCGTTCACCGTCGCCGGGCGCACGGCGCGCGAGGTCGCCGAGCGGGTCGCCGAGCACGGCGTCTGTGTCGTCACCGACACCGGCGACTCCGGGGCGCTCGAGGTGCTCGGCGGCGCCGAGGTCGGCGGCGTCGTGCGCGTCGGGCTCGCGCACTACAGCACCCGCGCCGAGATCGACACGCTCGTGAGCGCGCTCGCCCGCCTCTGAGCCTTCGCGCGGCCCTGGTCTCAGAGATCACCAGGTCGACAGGCACCCGTTTCCGCCCGCGGAGCGTCTCTTTCGGCCTGGTGATCTCCGCGACGACCTCGTCAGCCGCCCAGCACCCCGTCCTCGTCGCGCACGACGAGGATCAGCTTGCCGACCACCCCGCCCTCGTCGAGCGCGGCGTGGGCCCGCGACGCCTCGGCGACCGGCAGGTACTCGTGCACCACGGGACGCACCGCCCCCTGCTCGACCAGCGGCCACAGGCTCTCGCGCACCGCCGAGACGATGGCGCCCTTGCCGTCGGGGCCCTCGACGGCGCGGCCGCGGAGGTTGGTGGCGCCGACGCTGAGGCGCTTGGTGAGCAGCGTCGCGAGGTTGATCTCCGTCTTCGGTCCGCCCATCAGCCCGATGATCACGAGGCGGCCGCCGGTGGCGAGCGAGGCCAGGTTCGCCTTGAGCCCCGAGGCGCCCATGTTGTCGAGGATGACGTCGACGCCGCGGTCGTCGGTGGCGCTCGCGACCTCGGTGGGCAGGTCGTCGTGGTAGTCGATCGAGAGGTCCGCGCCCAGGTCGAGGCAGGTCTGGAGCCGCTCCGGCGAGCCCGCCGTGGCAAGCACGTGCGCGCCGAGCGCCTTGCCGACCTGGATGGCGTGGGTGCCGATGCCCCCGGTCCCGCCGTGCACGAGCAGCGTCTCGCCCTCGCTCAGATGGCCGGTCATCGCGAGGTTCGACCACACCGTGCACGCCACCTCGGGCAGCCCGCCGGCCTGGGTCAGCGAGACCCCGCTCGGGACGGGCAGCAGCTGGGGCACGGGGACGACGACCTTCTCGGCGTAGCCGCCCCCCGCGAGCAGCGCGCACACCTCGTCACCGACGGCCCAGCCGTCGACGTCGGGACCGAGCGCGGCGATGCGTCCCGAGCACTCGAGGCCCGGGACCTCCGACGCCCCGGGCGGCGGCGGGTACATCCCCTGGCGCTGCATCACGTCGGCGCGGTTGACCGCGGTCGCGACGACGTCGACGACCACCTCGTTCGGTCCGGGCTCGGGATCGGGGTGCTCGGTCCACTCGAGGACCTCGGGGCCGCCGGGCTCACGGATGCTGATCGCGTACACGAGGCGCGACGCTAGCGGGCCGCGCCCGCAGTACGCTGGGCAGATGGCCGAGCAGGAGCCGAGGTGGCTCGACCCCGTCGAGTGGCACGCCTGGCGCAACTACATCGCCGGACAGGCGCTGCTCGCCGGCCGCCTCAACCGCGAGCTGTCGGACGCCCACGGCATCTCGCTGGCCGATTACGAGATCCTCGTGCGGCTCTCCGAGCAGCAGGACCACCGGATGCGGATGAGCCTGCTCGCCGACGAGGTCGTCGCCTCGAAGTCACGCCTGTCGCACCAGGTGTCCCGCCTCGAGGCCGACGACCTCGTGCGCCGCGAGCTCTGCCCCTCCGACGGACGGGGCGTGTTCGCCGTCCTCACCGCGCACGGCTATGACGTCCTCCAGCGCGCCGCGCCCGATCACCTCGAGGGCGTGCGGGCCCATTTCGTCGACCTCCTCGACGACCACGAGCGCCGCGTCATCGGCGACGTGTTCGAGCGAGTGGTGACCAAGCTGCGCGCCGACGGCTGATCGCCCTACCCTGGCCCGCGGAAGCGTGGCAGAGCGGCCGATTGCATCCGCCTTGAAAGCGGACGTCACGAGAGTGACCGGGGGTTCGAATCCCCCCGCTTCCGCAGGTGAGCGCCGGTGCGAACGATCTTCACGGCCGATCGATGATCCAGTGACAGCGGTCGATGACAGCAACGGGTTACTCCTCGGGCTGGTTGTCGGTGGGCGTGCCGAGCTGGTCGTCGAGCCGGTCGAGGGCCTCGCGCTGGCTGTCGAGGCTGACGTGGCCGTAGACGTTCATGGTCATTTCGATGGCCGAATGGCCGACGATCTCCATGACGACCCGGGGGTTCACCCCGAGCGAGAGCAGCAGGGTCACGCAGGTGTGGCGCATGTCGTGGAGGCGGACCCGGCGGAAGCCGTACTTGGCGCACAGGTCCACGAACAGCCGGGAGACGTAGGACGGCTCCAGCGGCGTCCCGACGCCGGTGGTGAACACGTACTCGGTATCCTGCCAGCGCAGCCGGCCCGCGTTGGCCCGTTCCTTGGCCTGCCGGTCGCCGTGGACGCGCAGCACGTGGACGCAGATCGGGGCAGCGGGACCGTGCGCGTCGAGCGCCGGGTCTTGGTGGGTAGCTCTCGCAGTTCGCCCTCCACGCGCTGGAGCCCACGCGTGATCCTTAGGGTGCCCGCGTCGAGGTCGACATCCGACCAGTGCAGCCCGATCGCCTCGGACCGGCGCAGTCCGAGCACGATCAGCACGACCCACAGGGCGTAGAGCCGGTGCTCCGCGACGGCGGCGAGGAAGCGGCGCGCCTCGTCGGGACTGGACGGTGGCGGTGTCGTTCCCATGGCCGGAGTCGCGATCTTCACGCCGCGAGCGACGTTGCGGGTGACCAGCTCCTCGCGGAACGCGTGCTGGAGCGCCGCGCGCAGCGTCGAATGAATCCACTGCACGGTGCGAGGAGTGACGCCGGCCTTCCGCAGCTTCTCGACCATCAGCCGGACATCGCGCACCGACAACGCCGTCAGCTGCTTCGAGCCGATCAACGGCACGAGGTGGAGCCGGACATTGGCCTCGTAGCTCGCCCACGTGTGCGGCCGAATGTGCTGCCGGGCGTGCTCAAGCCACTCGCCGAGGAACGTGGCGACGGTGAGCCGCGTCGGGCCGGCCGGAACGCCCTGATCGTTGGCCTCCTGCAGCTTGCCGATCTTCCGGAGGACGTCCTTCTCGTCCTTGCCGTAGACGTAGCGGCGCTCGATCTTGCCGGTGTGGGTGCGGACGTAGGCGGCGCCCGACCAGCGGCCGTCCTTGCGCTGCCAGACGCTGCCGTCGCCGTTGCTGTTGCGGGTCACGCGGCGGCCTCCTCGATCAGCTGGCGGGCGTACTCCCGCACTGCCGCGCTGGAGGAGCCCGGCGACGGCCAGAGCAGTGGGACTGTTGAGGCTGGCGACGGCGGTGAGTGCGCGGCGTTCGTCGTGGCCGAGGGGCCGTCCACGCCGGGCCACCGGTGAGCCTGTTGGTGGAGCTGATGGCCGGCCAGCGCTCCCGCGGGCGAGCCGGCGTCGCTCGGAGGCGGTCAGCCCGCCCCAGATGCCGTGGTCCTGGCGGGTCTCGACCGCGTAGGACAAGCAGGTGCTCCACACCGGGCAGCCGGCGCAGACGGTCTTGGCGCGGACCACCTGGGCGGCGATGGCGTGGCGGGTCCGGTCCTCGGTGACCGGGAAGAAAAGGTCCGGGTCGGCGTCTCGGCACGCCGCTCGGTCGGTACAGGGCTCCATAGTGGCCTCATTGACTAGACAATGCAGACGTTGGAGAGCCTGGTTGGAAGTCGCGCCTCACGTCAAGTAGACGGAGCAGATTGCCTAGACAATGTTCGGTAACAGGGCCAGACTGAAGCCATGACCAGCAGGGGCGCGGGGCCGATCTACCAGCGGATCGCCGACGACCTCCGTGCGCGCATCCAGAGCGGCGAGCTGGGCGCCGGCGCGAAGCTGCCCACTGAGGAGTCGCTGACCAAGACCCACGGCGTCACCCGGGCGACCGTCCGCCAGGCCGTGCAGGTCCTGGTCAACGAGGGCCTGGTTGTCTCCGAGCGCCCGCGCGGGCACTTCGTGCGCCAGATCGAGCGGCTGACCTACCGCCCGCAGAAGGAGTGGCGCGAGCGCCCGGCACACCCGGAGCTGGACCAATTCATGGACGAGCAGGTCGAGCTGGGCCGCAAGCCCTCACAGACCATCGCCGTCGAGCTGGCCGCCCCGCCCGCTGACGTCGCCGCACGCCTTCGGCTCGCCGAGGGCGACACCGTGGTCATCCGCAAGCGCGTGCGCTACCTCGACGGAACCCCGTTCAACACCAACGACTCATACTTCCCGCTCGACCTCGTGCAGGGCAGCGAGATCATGCACCCCGCCGACATCGGCCGCGGCGCCAACCAGGTCCTCGCCGAGCTCGGCGCCGAGCAAACCCACGCGGTCGACGAGATCGAGGTCCGAATGCCCACTCCTGACGAGGCCGGCCGCCTCGAGATCGGCCTGGGCGTGCCCGTGGCCATGCACCGTGCCACCGGCTACACGGACGATGGCCGGCCCGTCCGCGTGGTGCGCAACGTGCTCCCGGGCGACCGCCACCTCATCGCCTTCGAACGCACTCGCCCGGCCAAGACGGTGGGGACAGTGAGCAGTGATCGTCCGCAGCGCCGGCCCTGACGACCTTCAGGCCGTCCTGGACCTCTTCCGCGAGGCCTCCCGGTGGCTCGCCGGGAAGGGCATCGACCAGTGGCAGTGGGAGCCTCGCGTGGAGCAGGTCCACCGCGACATTGAGCAAGGCAACGTTTTCGTCGGCGAGGACGACAGTGGCCGAATCATTGCCACCCTCACCGTTGACACGTTTGCCGACCCCGACTTCTGGTGGCCGGAGGACGACCCTGACGGCGCCCTCTACGTCCATCGCATGATCGTGGCCCGCGACCACGCTAGCCTAGGAATAGGTGACGAGCTGACGCGGTGGGTCGAGCAGTTCGCTGGCGCACTCGGCTATAACTACGTGCGCCTCGACTGTTACCGCTCCAACACGGGGCTCCACCGCTACTACAAGGCGCACGGCTGGACCCACGTCCGGACCGTTGATGCACCATGGCGCCCGTCAGGCACGCTCTTCCAGCGTTCTGCACAGAGGTCGATCGTTCGTCACGCCGATGGCTAACGTGCCCCCCACTCCGCCGCCCACGGGCTCTCAGAGGCCTCCTGATCAGTGATCAAGGAGGCAGACACGGAGGCAACGACCCCAAGCCCTCAGAGGAGGGCAACGCTGCAGTAGGCAGCGCACACCGCGGCGCCATGGCGCTGCAATCGGTGGGGCTTCATCCGCACGGGGTGAGGACGCCCCCACGCGTGCCTCCTACGGTCGATGACGCGGGTGTAGAGGGTCCGGGACACGCTCTGGCCCGACAGCAGACGGAGACGTGTCATGGCCGCCAGGTTCAACGGCAGGATCAGCCTCGACATCCGCGACTCCGAGCCGGATTGGGCGCCGTACCTTGCTCCGAAGGCTCCTGACAGAGCCCCGAACGTCCTGCTGATCGCCTGGGACGACGTCGGCTACGGAACGATGGACTGCTTCGGCGGTCCTGTAAGAACCCCGACGATGACGCGTATCGCCAACATGGGTGTGCGCTACTCGAACTTTCACACAACTGCATTGTGTTCGCCGACGAGGGCGTCGTTGCTGACCGGCCGGAACGCGACGTCGAACGGCATGGCCACCATTGCCGAGTTCAGCTCCGGTTTCCCAGGAATCTCCACCCGTATCCCGTTCGAGAACGGCTTGATCTCTGAGGTGCTCGTTGAGCGCGGGTACAACACGTACTGCATCGGCAAGTGGCACCTCACCCCGGGCGAGGAGGTCAACATGGCCGCCTCCAAGCGACGTTGGCCGCTCGGTCGAGGGTTCGAGCGGTTCTACGGATTCCTGGGGGGCGAGTCGAGTGGCTGGTATCCGGACCTGATCCATGACAACCACCCGGTCGAGCCCCCAGCCACCCCCGCCGAGGGTTATCACATCGCCAAGGATCTCTCCGATCGGGCGATCGAGTTCATCAGCGACGCCAAAGTCGTCGAGCCGGACAAGCCCTTCTTCATGTACTTGGCGCTGGACGCCGCTCACGCGCCGCACCACGTCTCCCCGGAGTGGGCCGCGCAGTACGAGGGGGTTTTCGACCAGGGTTACGAGGCGATCCGGGTGGAGATCCTGCGACGCCAGAAGGAACTCGGGCTGGTGCCCGAGGGCACGGAACTGTCCCCGATCAATCCGCACGGCGGCCCGATGGCGACCGGGCCGGACGGGCAGCCGTGGCCGGTCATGGACAGCGTGCGTCCGTGGGAGACCCTCAGCGCCGAGGAGAAGCGGCTCTTCGTTCGGATGGCTGAGGTCTTCGCCGGTTACGTGACCTACAGCGACGACCAGCTCGGCCGGGTGCTCGACTTCCTCGAGGCCCAGGGCGAGCTCGATAACACGATCATCGTGGCAGTGTCGGACAACGGCGCCAGCGGGGAGGGTGGACCCAACGGGACCTTCAATGAATGGCGCTTCTTCAACGGGCTGGACACTCCCACGGAACTCTCCCTTCAGCATATCGACGAACTCGGCAGCCCGGCCTCGTACAACCACTACAACACCGGGTGGGCCTGGGCATTCGACACCCCGTTCCCCTACTGGAAGCGCTGGGCCGGCTATGAAGGCGGAGTGGCCGACATGTGCCTCTTCGCCTGGCCTGCCAAAGTCGCCCCCCAGACCGAGGTGCGCCACCAGTACATCCACGCCGTCGATGTCGTCCCGACGATCTACGACCTCCTAGAGATCGAGCCGCCCGAGACCGCCCACGGCTACCCACAGCATCCGATCGAAGGCGAAAGTTTCGCCAGGTCACTCGCCGATCCCGGCGTGGCTGGTAAGCAAACACAGTTCTACGCCATGCTTGGGCAACGCTCGATCTACCACGAGGGGTGGCTGGCCTGCACTCTGCACCCGCCGCTGAGCGGGTGGGGAAACTTCGAAGCCGACGTATGGGAACTGTACGACCTCACGACCGACCGGGCCCAAACCAGCGACCTCGCTGCGCGAGAACCAGTGCGCCTCGAGAGGTTGAAGAGCCTGTGGTTCTACTACGCCGGTGGGTGCAACGGGCTGCCGCTCGATGACCGGACCGCCCTCGAGCAGACCCTGGCCGACCGCCCGCATGGGACGCCGCGGCGGCAGCACTATGTTTACTACCCGGACTGCGCCTCGGTGCCCGAACAGTCTGGCGTGACGATCAGCGGACGCTCGTACACCATCGCCGCTGGGGTCGACATCACCTCGGCGGACGCGGAGGGCGTTATCTACGCGCATGGTGGCGTCGCCGGAGGCCACAGCCTCTACATCAAGGATCGTCGCCTGCATTACGCCTACAACTGGGTCGGCACCCATATGCAGGTGATCCACGCCGACGTCGACGTGACTCCGGGCCAGCACGTCGTCACCGCTGAGTTCGCGATCAAGGGGCGCAGCGCCGACCCGGCAATGCCGGGCGCCGTCGGAACCCTCACCCTCTACGTCGACGACCAGCAATTGGGCACCGACGAGATCGTCACGCAACCAGGCCTGTTCTGCGCGGTCGGGGACGGCATCTGCGTTGGCCGCGACGATGCATCCCCCGTCACGTCGGACTACGAGGCCCCGTTCCGATTCACCGGAGGGAGCATCGACAAGGTCGTCGTCGACGTCACCGGCGAACGCTACGTCGATCATGAAGCACAGGTGCGCGGCTGGTTCATGCTCGATTGACCCGCGACCGGTTCACCCAAGGGCGGGTCTCCGAGCCGCGATGGACGCGGCTAGTCCGAGCCTGGCACGCGACGGGCTACTACCTCGGAGTAGGCGAGACCGCGTTCCTCCAGCCAGCGACGGGCACGGCCTATGCCACTGGCCTCGGCGACCTCAAGAAGCTCCGGACCACGGCTGCCCGCGCTGAGCCAGGCCCAGGTATCAGAACTCAGGCAGAGCCGTGTGTCCGCTTCCTGCTCCTGGTCGGCGATCTCCTCGTCGGTGGCTTCGCGGTCGAGGCCTGCGAGGGCGCGAAGGTCGCGCTGCCCGCGTGACCGGGTGAGTTGGCGTCGGCCGTCGGAGGCTCCTTCCCACTCCCACCATCGGGCGAGGTCATCGGCGCGGTAGGTGTCGACGCCGTCGGCGAGGAGCTGCATGGGTGTGCGGCCCCCGTGGCTGCGGCCGTGCTTGCCGGCGGCCCCGGTGACTTCGTGGGCCATCTTGGTGAAGTAGTCGGCCAGGTCACCCTCGCCGAGCTGGGCCTTGCGCAGGTCCCAGCCGTGTTCGTTGGAGGCGTCGAAGCTCTTGCGCTCCAGGGCGCGGCGCCAGCGGCCGAACATGCGGGCTCCGACGTTGGCGGCGACGAGCTCGGCGGACACGTCGTCGGCGAAACACAGCAATGAACGTTGACGTGCCAGCCGTTGACGCCGTCGGTGACCTCCACGACCCTCGCCCACCCCAACAGCCCGCCGAACAGGGCGGAGTCCTTCACCCAGGTCGAGCCGGAGGTGACGGCGGCCCAGGCGTAGCCGAGCACGTCCCAGCAGCCCTCGCGCCTTGATCCCCGCGAGTTCGATGGCCTCGGCCTCGGCGGCGCGCTCGTCGACGTCCCACCCGTTGGCCTCGGCCACCTCGCGGTCGGCGCGGCGTTCCTCGAGCAGGTCCCGCCGCCTGCGGTCGGTCGTGGACAGGCCGAGGCGGTCGCCGCGGGCGTGGCGCATGGTCAGCGTGAGCATGAACGCTGACCCGCCCTGCTCGTGGACCGCGCGCATCACCGCGGCGAGGTCGTCGGCGCGACGGGTGGCGACCTTGACCGCGCATACCGGGCAGGTCCACACCGACCCGCAATGCTTCAGTCCGCCGTAGGCCGCCGACCGGGTGCCGTCCTTGTTCGTGATCACACCCAGCGTCGGGCCGGCCTCTGGGCCGCCGATCTTGTGGCCGCACTGCTGGACCCGCTTCAGCGACGAGATCGGGCGGAGTTGACGGCGGCGGGCCCAGCGGTCCCGGCGACGGGCCTGCGAGCGCTCCTGGCGCTGCTTCTCGACGGGCTCGGCGCCCGTGCCCGCACCACGAGCACGCCCCGGGCCGCTGCGGTCGGGGGTGCCATTCGCGCGTCGGCGGCGTCCGGGTCGAAGAGCTGTTACCCCTTTACCGAGAACCCGCGCGCTCACCGGGCACCACCAGCGGTCGGGGCCGGCGCTGGCGCGCCGGCGGTGGCCGGCCCTTCCGGGCCGGCCACGCTCTCACTCCTGACTTCGTCCCGTGCCGCGCGGCCGGCCCCCGGGCCGCCACCGCACGACAGCGACAGCGAGGACCAGGACCACGGAGGTAAGCGGGTGCGGGGCCGGCCTCCGGCGGGAAGGGCGCTCCGCCCCTTCACCCAGGGCACCGACCTCAGGAGAGCCCCCACCAGCGACCGGGCCAGCGGCAGGGGAGAGGTGGTGGTCGGGGCGGGGCCTCACCCACGACGACGCGCCCAAGGGCTGCCAGACCGCCCGCACAGCCGCAAGCGCCCACCAGCCAGCCCAACGCCGGACATCGAGGAGCGAGGCGCTTGCCCCCGCACGGGCGCCCCGGCAGAGCAGAGCCCGCGCCGCCGAGGGAGAGACCCCGACGCTGGCCTCGTGCGTCGCGAGCGTGGTGGTGCTCTCCCGCGCGTGGAAGGCGTGAGGCCGGCGACATGTCGGACAGAAGCGCCCTAGGATCGCGACACGAGCGATGGGGGAGGTTGCGTGTCGTTCACGGACCAGGAACGCGAGTTCATCCGTTCGCACGGCATCGGTCGCCTGGCGACCGTGGGCCCGGGGGGTCAGCCGGACGTGGTTCCGGTGGCGGTCGAGTTCGACGGCGAGTATTTCTGGGTCGGAGGGCCGGGAGCCGTCACGAGCACACGGAAGTTCCGCAACGTCGCCACCGGGTCCAGCCAGGTCTCCATTGTCTTTGATGACCTTCTCTCGATGGACCCGTTCGTGGCGCGAGGTATCAGGGTCTACGGCGACGCCGACCAGCCCTTCGAACGCGTCGGCATGGTCGGGCCGGGCACCTACATGCGCATCGCTCCCAAGACTTCCTGGAGCTGGAATCTGGCCGGCGAGCCCGCGGGCGATCAGTGGTATCCCGTCGCACGGCGTGAGCACGGCACGAGTGCGGGGTAGGCGCCGCCTTGAGGTGATCTGACAGCGACGAGTGACAGCAGCATCGCTGTCACCGAGGGGGTCTGTGGGGGTCTCCGCGGATGAACTTTCCCCAGCTCAGGGGCCGGTTCGAACGTCGCTTAGGCGTCTTGAAAGCGGACGTCCCTCACCGGACCGGGGGTTCGAATCCCCCGCTTCCGCAGGTAAGAGACGGTGCGCACTTCAATGCTGTGCCCCGAGCTCCAGCGCCAGCACGCCGGCAATCACGAGGCCGATCCCTCCGACCTGCACCCAGGTCAGGCTCTCCCCGAGGAACAAGACTCCTACGATCGACACGAGAGCGATCCCGGCCGCTGCCCAAAGGCCGTAAGCGATGCTCACGCTGAGTCCTCGGGTCAGGGCTTGAGCCAGGAATCCGAACGATGCGAGGTACCCGACTCCCACCACGATCGACGGCACGAGGCGGGTAAAACCCTCCGACAGCTTGAGCGCCGAGGTCGCGACAACCTCGGCGACGACCGCGATGGCGAGGAGTACGTAGGCCATCAAGAGTGATCCTCTCCAACGGTGGCACCTGAGCGGATGCCCTGGAACTAGGTCAACGGCAGCCGGAAAACCAGTTCCCGCGATGGGGCGGCCGGGATCTCTAGCCAGGACGCAATCAGCACCTCCCGGCCGGAGACGGTCCGCCCATCGCCTGCGGACCCGGTGCTCGTCGATCGTCCCTGCCGCCCCGCTCGTGAAGACGGTGGGTGTCGACGGTCTCGCGGGCGTTGTCCGCGGTGGCGGGCGTGCGCGCGCCGGCCGGGGGTTGGGGCTCAGTCAGCCGGCCAGCGAGATCGCCAGTCGCGCGAACCCCTCGTCGAGGTCGACCTGGGGCGCGTAGCCCAGGTCGCGACGAGCGGCGGAGATGTCGAACCAGTGCTCGGTGGCGAGCTGACGGGCGAGGAAGCGGGTCATCGGCGGCTCGCCGGGGTCGGCGATCCAGCCCCGCGCGGACGCGAGGCCGAGGCCCCGCCACACCGTCTCCACTGCCGCGCCGGCGGCCACCGCCACCGATCGCGGCACCGTGACCCGGACCGGCCCCATCCCGCCGGCGGCGAGGATCCCGTCGACGAGCTCGCGGACCGGGCGCGGGTCGCCGGAGGTCACGAAGTACGGCCGCCCCGCGCAGGCCGCGCCGGGCGCCGCGAGCGCGTCGGCCGCGTCGAGGTGGGCCCTCGCCGCGTCGTCGACGTAGGTGGTGTCGATCACCGCGGACCCGTCCCCGACCAGCGCGAGGCGCCCCGCCCGCGCCCGGGCGAGGATGCGCGGCACGAGCTGGGTGTCGCCGGGACCCCACACGAGGTGCGGTCGCAGGGCCGTCGTGGCCAGGGTCGGGCCGTTCGCGGCGAGGACCAGCCGCTCGGCCTCGGCCTTCGTGCGCGGGTACGCCGAGTCGAAGTGCGTGGCGTACGGGAGGGACTCGTGGCCGCCGGCGATGTCGCCACCGGTGTGCACGACGCTCGGGGTGCTGGTGAAGACGAACCGGCCGACGCCCGCCTCGCGACAGGCGGCGAGCAGCACGCGGGTGCCCTCGACGTTGCTGCGGTGGAAGTCGGCGTCGGTGCCCCAGATGCCGGCCTTCGCGGCGACGTGGAACACGACGTCCTGACCGGTGACGGCCTCGCGCGCGGCCGCGAGGTCCGCCAGGTCGCCGCGCAGCACCCGGACACCCCGGTCGTCGAGCGCGGGGTACGCGCCGCGGGCGAGGCTCGTGACCTCGTCACCGCGGGCGAGCAGGGCGTCGACGACGGCACCGCCGAGGAACCCGCCCCCGCCGGTGACCAGCGCCTTCACGACGTCCCCAGTTGCTCGGCGGCCCAGTGGCCCAGCGCCTCGCGGTCGATCTTGGAGTTGTGGCGCGGATCGACGGGCAGCGCGCGATGGGGCAGGACGGTGCGCACGGCCTTCGTCCGCGGGTCGGAGGCGGCGACGGCGAGCAGGCGGTCCCGCACGTCGTCGGTCAGGCGGGCGCCGTCGGCCAGCTCGACGACGAACACGGGCTCGCGGACGGGCCCCGTGCCGACGCCGACCAGCGCACTGCGACGGACCGCGGGGTCGTGGTTGAGGACCTCCTCGCACGGCACGCTGTAGAGCGGGCCGTCGGCGGTCGGCACCACGTGCGTGACCCGCCCGGCGAACCACAGCCGCCCCGCGTCGTCGAGCGACGCGAGGTCGCCCATCCGGTGCGCGAGCCGGCCGTCCCAGTCGAGCTTCGCGGCCGCCGTCGCCTCCGGGCGCTCGGCGTAGGCGCGGCTCACGACGGGTCCACGGACGACGACCTCGCCGACCTCGCCGTCGGGCACCCGCATCTCCGGGGTCAGCGCGGCGACCGGCCCGTCGGTGACGCGCATCAGCGCGACGTCGACGCCGGGCACCGGGCGGCCGACGCAGATCCCGTCGTCGGGGAGGTCGAGCAGCTCGTCACTGCCGATCGTCGCGACGGGCAGGGCCTCGGTCGCGCCGTATGGCGTGTGCACCTGAGCGCCGGGGCCGAGCAGGGCGAGCACGCGGCGCTGGACGTCGCGCGGCACCGGTGCGCCCGCCGAGATCACGGTGCGCAGCGTCGGCAGCAGCGTGCCGTCGGGGGCGCCGCGCCCGAGGCGGTCGAGGACGGCCGGCGAGCCGAACATGACCGTCGCGCCGGTGCGCTCCACCGCACGGACGAGGCGACCGGGGACGACGCGGGCCGGGCGGGTCGGGTCCATGCGCGGGACGACGGTCGTCATCCCGAGCGCGGGCCCGAAGAGGGCGAACGGCGGGAACGTCGCGAGGCTGACGTCGCCGGGCCCGAGGCCGTAGAGCCCGCCGACGAGCCCGGCCTGGGCGAGCAGACCCTCGTCGCGGTGCTCGACGCCTTTGGGCGCTCCCGTGCTGCCGCTGGTGAACAGGATCGCGGCCGGGTCGCCGGCGGGACGCTCGGCCACGAGCGGCATCCGCGGAGCACGGGCTCCGGTCCGCTCGAGGCGCCGCAGCGCGATCGTCCCCGGGACCGGCGCCGCGCCCGTGCAGATCGCGATCCGCGCGTCCGGGCACCACCCGAGCGCCCGCCGCGCCAGGTGGCCGCGCGGGACGGCGATGAACGCCTCGGGCGCCGCCTCGTTGAGGCAGCTGCGCACGCGGCGCAGCCCGATGCCCGGGTCGACGACGACCGGCACCGCGCGCACCCGCATCAGCGCGTAGGCGATCACGAAGAAGTCGGCGGTCGGGGGCACGAGCAGCGCGGTGCGCGTGCCCGGCCCGATGCCCGCGGCGCGCAGACCCGCGGCGACGTCGTCCACCCGGCGAGCGAGCTGGGCGAACGTCACCCGCTGGGTGGCGCGCGCGCCGAGCCGGGACTCGAACACCCCGAGGCCCGGCCGGGGCAGGACGAGCGCCGCGGCGTCGGGACGGGACCGCGCGTGCTCGTCGAGCAGCGCGTCGAGGGTGGCGGCGTCGATGACCGTCATGCGGGCTCCGCCGACGGCACCGCCAGGAAGGCGCCGACCCGTTCGGCGATCGGGCCGGGGACGTCCTCGAGGACGTAGTGGCCGGCGTCGGGGTAGCGGTGCACCTCGGCGTGGGGGAGGCGCTGCTCGAGGCGGGCGAGGATGTCGCCGTCGAACACCGGGTCCTTCATCCCCCAGTGCACCTGCACCGGGAGCGTGTCGAGCAGGGCGAGGCGCTCGTCGAGCCGCTCGAGCACCGGGTGCGCCGGGTCGTCCGGTCCGAGCGGGATGTCCTGCACGAAGGCGTGGACGGCGACGCGGTCCTCCGGGCGGGCGTAGGGCGCGAGCAGCCCGCGGCGCGCCTCGCGGGACAGCCACTTCTGCCCGGTGCCCATCACGAGGGCGCCGAGAGAGAACGCGTTGAGGCGCCGCACGAGCACGTCGCTCACCACCGGGAGGCGGGCGGCGCGCAGCATCCACGGCAGACCGTGGTCGTCGGGCAGCGGGAACGCGCCGGTGTTGAGGACGACGATCCGGTCGACGGCGCCGGGGTGGTCGGCGGCCCAGGACAGCCCGATCGGTCCGCCCCAGTCGTGCACCACCAGCGAGATCGGGCGGCGGAGCCCGAGGGCGTCGACGAACGCCGTGAGGTCCTCGACGCGGCGGGCGAGGGTGTGCGGGTAGTCGTCGAGCGCCGGCTTGTCCGAGCGGCCCATCCCGATGTGGTCGGGCGCGATCACCCGGCGCCCGAGGCCGGGGAGGCTGCGCAGCAAACAGCGGTAGTAGAACGACCAGGTCGGGTTGCCGTGCACGAGCAGCACCGGCGGCGCGTCCGGGTCGCCCTCGTCGACGTAGGACATCACGTGCCCGTTGACCTCGACGGTCTTCGGGGCGAAGGGGTAGCCGTCGAGCTCGACGGCGGCCGCGGCGGTCACCAGACCACCTCCGCGGCGGCGGCGTTGATGCCGCTGCCGACGCCCATGAGCATGACCCGCGAGCCGTCGGTGACGGTGCCGTCCTCGACGGCCTTGCTCAGCACCGTCGGGACCCCGGCCGGGCCGATGTTGCCGAAGCGGGGGAAGAGCGACGGGAAGCGCTCGATCGGCAGGCCCATCTGGTCGGCCACCGCGCGGGTGTGGACCTTGCTGACCTGGTGCAGGCAGTACGTGTCGTAGCCCTCGGCGTCCCAGTCGAACGCCGCGACGGCTTCCTTCCACGTGCGCCCGCCGAGCTCCATGCCGGCCATCAGGAGGCCCTTGGTGTCGGTACGCATCTCGTCGGCCTGCCCGATGCACAGCCCGGAGTTGCCCGCCGTCGACGCGCGGCCGAGCCCGCCGAGGTAGCGGTGCCCGCCCGGTCCGTCGGCGCGCGAGAGCACCATCGCGACGGCGCCCGAGCCGACGGTCAGCGTGGCGAACTGCTCGTGGAACATCGCCCGCGACGCGTCCGGGCCGGAGAGCCGCGCGACCGTCGAGTCCATCGCGAAACGGCTGGTCTCGCCGGCGACGACGAGGCCGTGGTCGATCTCGCCGGCCTCGATCATCGTCGACACCACGTTCATGCCGTCCAGGAATCCGAGGCAGGCGTTCCCGACATCGAAGTTGACGGCCTCGGGCGACAGTTCCATGCGGCCGTGCACGATGCTGGCCGTCGAGGGCTCGAGGTGGTCGCGACTCACCGAGGTGTTGATCAGTGCGCCGATGTCCTCGCGGGCGACCCCGCTGCGGGCGAGGGCCTCCTCACCGGCCTGCGCGGCGACCTCGCTGGGCATCGTCCCCTCGTCCCAGATGCGACGCTCGACGATGCCCGCGAGCTTCTCCAGCAGGCCGTTGCTGATCTTGAGGCGCCCGAACGCCTCCGCGAGCCGCTCCTCGAGGTCGGCGGAGGTGACGACGTGGGGGGCATCCACGTGCGCCAGTCCCCGGATGGCGACATGGGTGTACCTCTTGGTCGCTCGCATCTCGTCAGAATGCGTGACTCCGGGATTCCCCGTCGGATTGCGCACGGATTCCTGAATGCGCTACTTTCGGTCACACGAACCCGGGTAACAGGAACGCGCTGTCCGGTGCTGAGCCGAACGGATCAGTTCGGCGTCGCAACTGTCCGAAGAACGCCGCGTCATCGGGAAAGAGCGCAAAATACGCTCGGCCGGCGATTTCCGGGGGCCGGGCCGGTGCGACATTCGCCGCACTCGCCGAGCGGTCGGTTGTGCCCTACCGGTGAGTTCACTCGTCGTCGCGGCGATCGCGGAGGTCCTCGAGGATCTCGTCCTCGCGCTCCTTCGGGGGCCGGGCGCGCTCCTGGTCGGGCCCGTCCGGGAGGGGCGCGAGGCTCCGCCGGAGCTCGGGCTCCATGGCGTCCTCGATCGCGTCCGCCAGCCGGCCGTCTGGATCGTCGCGCTCCTGTGCGGACATGCGTGGCCCCCTCCCTGGCGCCGGCAACAGCTGGGGTGCCCCGTCGTCCCCACGGCGAAGCAGGCCCACGATCTAGCCTCCGGTGCCCTGCCGTCGACCTGGGAGCGCCCCGTGCCCACCGTCGTCCACGTCTCGCCACACCCCGACGACGAGAGCCTCGGCGCGCCCTGCACCCTGCTCTCCCTCCGGGACCTCGGCTGGCACGTCGTCAACGTCGCGGCGGGCCTCGGACGTCCCGCGGACCACGAGCGGCGACGCTCCGAGCTCGCGGCCGCGCTGCGCGTCGCCGGGTTCACCTCCGAGGAGTCGCCGTCGCTGCCGGGGCTCTCCCGCGGCGACGACCTCTCCCGCGCCCGCCGGGTCCTGACCCGCGAGCTGGCCGGGATCGTCGAGCGCCACGACGCCGAGCTCGTGATCGGCCCGCACCCCCGCGACGGCCACCACGGGCACGAGACCGTCGCGCGGGCGGTCCGCCAGCTGGTGTGGACCTCGAGGCGCCCGCTGACCTGGTGGATGTGGCCGCTCTGGGCCGATCTCCCGCGGCCCACGCTGATGGTGCCGTGCGGCGAGGACCACCTGCGCACCAGCGCCCGGATGCTCGACCAGCACGCGGGCGAGAACGACCGCAACGACTACCGGGCGCTGCAGACGTCGATGCGCGTCACCAACGCCGTCCGGGGCGTCGAGACGGTCTTCGGGTTCGGCAGCGCGCGGGGCGACGCGGCGCCGGTGACCTCCGCCGAGCTGCTCACGGAGGTCACCGCGCACCGCCACCACTGGTTCGTCGGCCGGCCGCGGATGTTCGACCGGCCCGGGCAGTGGGCGCCCCTCGACGACCTGTCGATCCTGAGCTCCACCCGGCTGCGACCGCTCTACCGCCCGTGGTTGCTCGACCTCTCCGCGCGCCTGCGGCTCGCCGGGGGGTGAGGGCGCGTCAGCCGGACGGCGCCACCACCACGTCACCGGGTCCGATCCGGTCGGGCACGGGGCGCTCGGCCCCCGCGTACACCTCCGCGACCAGCCGGGCGAGCCGTCGGCCCGCCTTCGAGTAGAACCGCGTCTGGGTCCAGCGGCCGAAGACGCCGAAGCCGAGGGCGATCACCGGGTTCTTGATGCGGGCGCGGCTGGAGACGCCGGTGATGACGAACTCCACGCGCCCGGTGTCGAGGTTCTTCACCACCTCGTAGATCAGCCGGCCGCGCTCGAGGTGATGCTCGAGCGTCCGGTAGCTCCAGCCCCACGAGCGCTCGCGGGTGCCGTCGGCGCGATCGCGGACCTCGTCGACCTCGACGTCGACGCGCACGCCCATCGGGAAGCGCAGGACGACGAACCGGCCCTCGAGCAGCATGTCCCGGCCGACGAGCGGTGCGTCGGCGTGGAAGTACGCGTGCATGATCCTCGGATCGGCGAACTCGTAGTCGTGCACGAGCCGGCACGCGATGTCGAACGGCCCGCCCGGCACGGGCTCGCCGGGCTCCTCGTCACCGAGGAGGTGGCGTTCCCGATCGTGGTGCCAGCCACGGCCGTCGGTCTCCGCCGGGTCGTAGTTGATGTCGTAGGCCGCGATGTCCTGCAGGCCTCGAGCGGGGTCGGGGTGGGGGCCGAGCCTCACGGGCCGGTCCTCACGGGGTGGTCCTCACGGGTGGTCGTCACAGGGCGGGTCCTCACGACGGCGCATGCTGTCAGCGCCCGACGGCTACCCGCTGGGGGTGCCCCGACGCCTCGTGACCCACCGCCCGCCGATCGGACGCCTCCGGCGCGTCTGGGGGGCGGCGGTCATGGTCGTCCGCCACCTGCGGACCCTGCCGGTCACCGAGCGGCACCGGGCCGACGGTGACGCCACCGATCTGCCCGCGCCCTGGCCGCTCGCCCTGGTCGATCGCCGGACGAAGACCGTCGCCGACGGCCACGGCCCGCTGTACCACCGCACGTTCACGGTGCGTGCCGTCGACGTGACGCACGGGGCCGCCGAGCTGATCGAGACGCTGTCGCAGGACCTGGACCGTGCGGTCCCGCCGCACGTGGTCACCTTCGCCCGCGAGCGCGGGGAGCCCGGCACGATGCGCGTCGGGGACGAGTACCGGGTCTACATGCCGGCGCCGTGGGACGGCCCGGTGCGGGTGCTCTCCCGCAATGCCTACGGGTTCCGCCTCGGGACCCTCGACGGGCACCTCGAGGCCGGCGTCATCGAGTTCCGTGCCGCCGACGACGGGGCGGGCGTCGTCGACTTCACGATCGAGGCCTGGGCGCGGGCGGGCGACCGTGCGGCCGAGATCGTCTACCGGCGACTGGCGATCGGGCGGGAGATCCAGGCGGGGCTCTGGCTGCAGTTCTGCCTCGGAGCCGTGCGCCTGACCGGGGGGCGCCGCGACGGGTCGGTGTGCGACGTCACGCGCCGTGTCCCCGCCTCTGAGCTGCGGGCCTGACGAACCTCAGCTCCGCCGTGGTGTCGTCTCAGCCCCTCCTCAGGAGGCATTCCTAGCGTCCGGTCACGATGAGCCGATCTCGCCAGCTGAGCTGGGACGTGCTGCGCGTCGCCGCCGTGGCGAGCGTGGTCGTCCAGCACGCCACGTACACGGTCGGCGACGTGCTGCCGTGGGTGACGCCCACGCCGTTCACCTGGAGCATCCAGGCGGGCGCGAACACGCTCATGGTCGTCTCGGCGTACTTCGTCTGCGTCACGCTCGCGACGCGCCCGCCCGCGCGCTGGTGGGCCGACCGGCTCGCCCGTCTCCTGCCCGCGTACGCCGTGGCCGTGGTCGTCACCTACCTCGCGACCCTGTACGCGGCGCAGTACGGCTACTGGCGCCCCAGCGGTCGCGACCTCGTCGGCAACCTCCTGCTGCTGCAGGGCTGGGACTCGCGCGTCACCTACATCGACCACTCCTACTGGACGCTGCCCGCCCAGCTGACGATGTTCACCCTCGCCGCGGTGGCGGCCGCGTGGCTGGGCCGCGACGTCTGGCGCCGCCGGTGGACGCTGCCGGCCGTGGCCTGGACCGTGATCGTCCTGCCCGTCGTCGTGATGCGGACGGCCCCGCCGGACAGCCTCGTCGCCTCGGCGTTCGAGGGCTTCGTGATGTACCGGTGGCAGGTCTTCGGGATCGGGCTGGCCGTCTGGCTCTGGTCGCGCGGACGCCTCAGCGCCCCGCACCTCGCCGCCCTCGTCGTCACCGGGCTCGCCGCCGAGTACGTCCACACGCCGGACCTGCCGTCCGTGCTGGTGCTCGCCGTCGCCGTCGCCGGGATCACCGCGGCGGCCGCGGGCCGCGACTGGAGCGTCCTGCGGGTCGGCGCGCTCCCGCGCGTCGTCACCTGGCTCGCCGGGCTGTCCTACGGCATCTACCTGGTGAACCAGCAGATCGGCTACTTCGTCGCCTGGGGCCTCGAGGCGCGCTTCGGCGTCCACGGGTGGCCGCGCCTGGTGCTGGTGGTGGCCGTCGCCGTGGTGCTCGGCTGGGCGCTCACGGTGCTCGTCGAGCGCCCGGTGCACCGCTGGCTGGTGCGGCGGCCCTCTCAGCGGGGGAAGGAGCCGGCGGCCGAGAGGAAGAGGTCGACCTCCTCGGAGGTCCCGGCGCTGACCCGGACGCCGTCGCCCGCGAACGCGCGCACGACCACCTTGTTCTCCAGCGCGTGCTCGGAGAACTCGGTCGCCCGGTCACCCAGCGGGAGCCAGACGAAGTTGGCCTGCGACGGCGGCACCTCGTACCCGAGGCTGCGGAGCTCCGAGGTCATCCGCCCGACCTCCGCGACCGCGACCGCGCAGTCGGCGAGCAGTTCGTCGAGGTGCTCCAGCGCGGCCAGGGCGGCGGCCTGCGCCGGCGCGGAGACCGCGAACGGCACCGAGACCCCGCGCAGGGCCGCGGCCAGCTCGGGCGGCGCGACGGCGTAGCCCACCCGCAGGCCTGCGAGGCGGTGGGCCTTCGAGAACGTCCGCAGCACGCAGATGTTGTCGAACTCCTCGGCGAGGGCCAGCCCGTCCGGGACCCGCGCGTCGCTGACGAACTCGCGGTAGGCCTCGTCGAGCACCACCAGGACGTCGGACGGGACGCGCGCGAGGAACGCCCGCAGGGCGTCCTCGTCGACGGCGGTGCCCGTGGGGTTGTTCGGGTTGCAGACGAACACCAGGCGCGTCCGGTCGGTGATCGCGTCGGCCATGGCGTCGAGGTCGTGGACGTGGCCCGCGGTGAGCGGGACCCGCACGGCGCGCGCGTGGCCCGTCAGCGCGACGATCGGATAGGCCTCGAACGAGCGCCAGGCGAAGACGACCTCGTCGCCGGGCGCGCACACCGACTGCACGAGCTGCCCGCAGAGGGCGACCGACCCGCAGCCGACCGCGATGCGCGCCGGGTCGATGCCGTGGTGCTCGGCGAGCCGGGCGGTGAGGGTCGTCACGGCGATGTCGGGGTAGCGGTTGCCGGCTTCCGCGGCCCGCGCGATCGCGTCGAGCACGGCGGGCAGTGGCGGCAGCGGCATCTCGTTGCTCGCGAGCTTCACCGCGCCGGGCACGGTGCGTCCCGCCACGTAGGCGGGGAGGGCGGCGAGGTCGTCACGGAGTCGCACGGGCACGTCCACCACGGTAGACGGCGTCGCCAGGACCCCTCGTGATCGACGAGGTCCGCGGGACGGGACTCGCGGGACGTGGAAGGCTGAGGGGATGACGGGGACGCGCACGGAGACCATCCCCCTGGTCGACGAGACGCAGCTGAGATTGACGATCGGTGAGCCCGAGGGCGCCGTCCGGGGCGGGGTCGTCGTGCTGCACGAGTCGCGTGGTGTCACCTCGCGGACGCAGGCGATCGTCGAGGCCCTCGCCGGGGAGGGGTGGCTGGCGGTCGCCCCGCACCTCTACCACCGCGACGACCCCGGGATCGACGAGCAGACCGGCGAGGACGAGGCCGTCGACCGTGCCGCGGCGGCGATCACCGGGGAGTCGGTGCTCGCGGACTCGGACGCCGCCTTCGGGGTGCTCGCCGACCGTGGCGTCTCCTCCGACCGGATGGCGGTCCTCGGCTTCGACCTCGGGGCGACCGCCGCCCTCGTCGTCGCCGCGCAGCGGTCCCTCGGTGCGGTGATCACGGTCTCGGCGGCCGGCGTCGCGTCCCCGCTGGCCGAGGGCCTGCCCCGGCTGCTGGACGTGGTCGGCGAGCTGACCTGCCCGTGGCTCGGTCTCTACGGCGAGCGGGGCGACCCCGTCGACCCCGCCGACGTCGACCGGCTGCGCGAGGCCGCGCACGCCTCCGGGCGCGTCGTCGACGTCGTCGTCTACCCCTCGCGCGAGCACCGGTTCGACGCCGACGAGCACGCCGCGGTCCAGCCCGATCCCCTCGACGAGGGGAACTCGGAGGAGGCGACCAAGATGGAGGCGCGCAGCCGGGTACTGAACTGGTTGGACGCGCATCTGCGCTGAGCTGTTCGTGAGCGATCATCCGTGCAGGGCACGGAGAAGTGCTCACACGACCGGAGGTCTCATTGGCGTCGGGGGTGCAGGTGGATCGCCCCACCGCGGCAGCCGCCGAGGGGCGCTTCGCCCGCTGGCGGGGGCGGCGCACCGCGCGGGTCGTCACATGGGCGGCGCGCGTCGCCGGGCTCCTGACGATCCTGTCGCTGCTCACGCCCCTGCTGCGCCGCCGCCTGCAGCCGGCGACCTGGTTCGGGCTGCCGCCCGAGGTGCCGCTGGTCGGCTCCGTCGTCGTGGCGACCCTCGGCGTCGGGCTGATGATGCTGGCCACGGGCCTGCGGCGCCGCAAGCGCCGGGCCTGGCAGCTCGCCGTCGTGGCGTGCGTCCTGCTGGTCGTCTCGCACGTCGTCGGCCGGCACGCCCTCGTCCCGACCGTCGTGGTCCTCCTCCTGCTCGTCGGGCTGCTGCTGACCCGACGCGAGTTCACAGCCCTGCCCGATCCCGTGGGGCCGCTGGCCGCGGTGCGGGTCGTCGTCCAGATGCTCCTCGGCGGCTTCGCCGTCGTCGCGCTGCTGCTGCTGGTGCGGCCGTCGCTGCTGGAGGGCCGGCCGTCGACGGGAGAGATCCTGGCGCAGTCGGCGCTCTCGCTGGTCGGGGTCAGCGGGCCCGTGCAGTTCCGGGTCACGTGGTTCGACGACCTCACCGCGGTCCTCGGCCTGACGTTCGGCATCGCCGCGCTCGTGCTCGGCGGCTACTTCCTGCTGCGCTCCGCGGAGCCCCGGCGCGCGCTGACCGACGACGACGCCGAGCGCATCCGGGCGCTGCTCGCGCGCCACGGCCGCGCCGACTCGCTGGGCTACTTCGCGCTGCGGCCCGACAAGGCGGTGGTGTTCTCGCCGTCGGGCAAGGCCGCGGTGCCCCATCGCGTCGTGGCCGGGGTGGCGCTGGCCTCGGGCGACCCGCTCGGTGACGTCGAGGCCTGGCCGGGCGCGATCACGGAGTTCCTGGCCAGCTGCCGGCGCTACGGCTGGGTGCCCGCGGTGCTCGGCTGCTCCGAGGCCGGCGCGCGGGTGTGGGCGCGCGAGGGCGGGCTCGACGCCCTGGAGCTCGGCGACGAGGCCGTCGTCGACGTCGCGACGTTCTCGCTGCAGGGCCGCTCGATGCGCACGGTGCGCCAGGCCGTCTCGCGCATCCGCCGCGCGGGTTACGACACCACCGTGCGGCGCCTGTCCGACATCCCCGCCGACGAGCTCGAGCGCCTGCGCGAGCTCGTCGCCCGCTGGCGCGGCGGCCCGGCCGAGCGGGGCTTCTCGATGGCGCTCTCGCGCACCGCCGACGCCGCGGCCGACCCCGACGCCGTGCTGGTCGTTGCCACCGCCGAGGGAGAGACCCGCGGGCTGCTCCAGTTCGTGCCGTGGGGCTCCGACGGCCTGTCGCTCGACCTCATGGTCCGCGACCCCGCGGTGCCCGACAACGGCCTCAACGAGCTGCTCATCGCCGACCTCCTGGGCGCCTGCCGGGGCCTCGAGGTCGACCGGGTCTCGCTGAACTTCGCGGTCTTCCGCTCGGCGCTCGAGCGCGGCGAGAAGATCGGTGCCGGCCCCGTCGCGCGCCTGTGGGCGCGCCTGCTGCGCACCGCCTCGCGCTGGTGGCAGATCGAGACGCTCTACCGCTTCAACGCCCGCTTCGGGCCCGCATGGGTCCCGCGCTACCTCGTCTTCGACGCCGTGCGCGACCTGCCCCGCATCGCCGTCGCCGCCTTCGAGGCCGAGGGCTACGGCGGCCGCCCCCCGGCGCTGCTGCGCCTGCTCCGGCGCTGACCTCTGTCGAAGCGAACGTGCTGTTCGCTGCTTCTATGCGCGCGAACTCCCCGTTCGCTCGCCCGCGCGGACCAGCAGCGGGTCGAGGATCTGGTCGAGGACGGCCTCGAGCGGGCGGGGTGAACGCTCGGGCTGGCAGAGCACGATGCCGCCCTGGATCGAGGCGACGACGCCGACGGCCAGCAGGTCGGCGTCCGCGCCTCGGTCGACGTGGCCCGCGGCCTGCATGCGCGCGACGCCCGCGGCGAGCATGTCCTTCCAGGCCGACATCGAGGTCGTGATCAACGCCGCGGTCTCGGGGTCGGCGGATGCCGCCTCCGTCGCCAACGACCCGATCGGGCGGGCCCACCGCCCCTGGCCGACGTAGTACGCGACGAGCCCGTCCCGCCAGCGGCGCCACGACTCCCAGCTGCCCAGGTCGTGGATCTCCGGCTCCTGCGCGGCGAGGAGCTGCTCGCCCTCCCACACCGCGACCTCCCGGACGAGCTCGGTCTTGCCGCCGGGGAAGTAGTGGAAGAGCTGGCTCTTGCTGGTCAGCGTGGCCGCCCGGACCGTGTCGAGGGTCGTCCCGCCGATGCCCGCGGCCAGGATTTGCTCGCCCGTCGCCTCGATGATCCGCTGGCGGGTCCGTCGCCCCTTCTCGGTCGTCGCGGAGGTGGCCATGAGCTCCACCCTAGTCGTAGTTTGGACCCAGTGGTCCAGAGCGTGCTAGGAATGGACTATGCAGTCCAACGATGACGTCCTGACCTCCCTCCCCTCCGACGCCGCTTCACGGGGCGCACGGCGCTCGTCACGGGAGCCACCAGCGGGATCGGCGAGGCCGTCGCCCGGGTCCTCGCCGCCTCGGGCGCCGAGGTCGTGGTCTCCGGCCGCGACCGTGCCCGCGCCGAACGGGTCGTCGAGGCGATCGCCGCCCGCGGCGGACGGGCCCACGCGCTCACCGTCGACCTCGCCGGCGCCCCCGATGACATCCGCGCCTTCGCGACCGAAGCGACCGCGCTGCTCGGCGGCCACGTCGACGTGCTCGTGAACAACGCCGGCGTCTACCCCGTCGGGCCGACCGACGCCCTGACCGACGCCGACCTCGACGCCGTGCTCGCCACCAACGTCCGCGCGCCGCACGTGCTCGTCGGCGCGCTCGCCCCGGCGATGGCGGCCCGCGGCGACGGCGCGGTGGTCAACATCGGGTCGTGGATGTCGCGCGTCGGTATCCCGATGGGCGCGGCGTACACCGCGAGCAAGGCCGCCATCGAGCAGATGACCCGCACCTGGGCCGCCGAGTACGGGCCCCGCGGCGTCCGCGTCAACACGGTCGCCCCGGGCGCCACCGCGACCCCGGGCAACGCCGACTCCTACGCCGTGCTCGAGGCGATGACGAAGGCCACCGTCGCCGGTCGACCGGTCCGGCCCGTGGACATCGCCTACGCGGTGCGCTTCGCCGTCTCCGACGAGGCCGCCTTCCTGCACGGCGGCACGATCGACGTCGACGGCGGCATCACCTACGCCCGTGTCGCCTGAGACGCGGTCCCGGAACGAGCGAGGGACGCCCCCGCTGTGCGTGCCCAGCGAGGGCGCCCCTCGGTCGTCTCGTCGGGCGTCAGGGACGCACGAGCACCTTGAGGGCCTCGCGGTCGTTCATCGCGCGGTAGCCCTCGGGCGTCTCGTCGAGCGAGATCGTCCGGTTGAAGACCTTGCCCGGCTCGACCGTGCCGTCGAGGACGTCGGGCAGCAGCTCGTGCATGTTGGCCTGCGTCGGGGCGATGCCGCCGGCGACGGTGATGTTGGCCATGAACTTGCGGGCGGCGTTCGGGATCGTGCCGCTCTGCGGGACCCCGACGATCCCGACGTGGCCGCCCGGCTTCGTCACGTTCAGCGCGGTCGAGAGCGACTGGTCGTAGCCGACGGCCTCGATCGTCGAGTGGGCGCCGTCGGTGCCGAGCAGGTCACGGACGTTCTGCTCGCCCTCCTCGCCGCGCTCGGCGACGACGTCGGTGGCGCCGAACTCGCGGCCGAGGTCGGTGCGGTCCTTGTGGTGGCCCATGAGGACGATCCGCTCGGCGCCCAGGCGCTTCGCGGCCAGCACGCCCAGCAGGCCCACGGCGCCGTCGCCGACCACGACGACGTCCTTGCCCGGCCCCACCTGCGCCGACACGGCGGCGTGGTGCCCGGTGCCGAACACGTCGGAGAGGGTCAGCAGGCTCGGCATGAGCTCCGAGTCGTGCGGGACGTCGAGCTTCATGAGCACGTTGTCCGCGAACGGCACGCGCGCCGCCTCGCCCTGGCCGCCGTCGGTGTCGGCGCCCCAGGCGTTGCCGTTCGGGCACGCGCTGGTGAGGCCCGCCCGGCAGTACTCGCAGGTACCGTCGGCGTAGAAGAAGGGGGCGACGACGAGGTCGCCCTTCTGGATGCGGCCCACGTCGGAGCCGGTCTCCTCGACCACGCCGATGAACTCGTGACCGATGCGGTCGCCCTGCTCGGTCTGCTCGCGGCTCTTGTACGGCCAGAGGTCGCTGCCGCAGACGCACGAGTGCGTGATCCGCACGATCGCGTCGCTCGCGCTCTGGAGCCTCGGGTCGGGGACGTCCTCCACCCGGATGTCGCCCGCTCCGTAGATCAACGTCGCCTTCACTGCGGTCCCTCCTCAGGGTGGATTCGGTTGCGGACTACCCATCTCCCGAGCGCTCGCATGCGAGACCGTGCACACGTCGACCCGGCCGGGGGGTGGCGGCCAACCGGGTGGACGGCGGTGTGTACTGTTTCCCGACGGAGGCCCCAGGGGGACCTCGGGAGGCTTCGCCTAGTCTGGTCTATGGCGCCGCACTGCTAATGCGGTTGGGAGTTCGGCTCCCTCCCGGGTTCAAATCCCGGAGCCTCCGCAGCCGCGGTCCAGCAAGGGTCGAGGCTTCACAAGTACACACTGCGCCCGTAGCTCAACGGATAGAGCATCTGACTACGGATCAGAAGGTTAGGGGTTCGAATCCCTTCGGGCGCGCGCCGGTCGAGGCAGTTCAGAGGGGTCGCAGCAGCGCTGCGGCCCCTTTGTTGTGGGCTCATGCCGCAGCGCCGTGTGGGGCCGCAGACGTGAATGGTCATCTCGATCGCGGAGTGGCCGACGATCTCCATGACGATCCGCAAATGGACGCCGTCCCTAACCACGCCGCTCACCGGGGCCGGCAGGGGGTTTGCGACGGGTCCGGGGGGCCGATCCGGGAGAGCTGGCCCCTGCCCCCGGTCGCCGTCCCCGGGTGCTGTCCGTGTGCAGGGCGCCGGGCCCTCCACCCGTCGATCAGCACCTGGTGAACACCATGAGCAGCACCACCACCGGCAACGGCACCACGTCCACGCCCACCGATATCCGCGAGTTCGGGCACGAGCTGTGGGCCTATCTGACCGGCAAGGGCGCCGTCATCGAGTACGAGCTCGACAACATGAGCGTCGAGGTCCCCCAGACCACCGGGCCGGACTCCCCGCGCGCGACCTGGAAGATGCACGGCACGTTGCGCATCCGCACCAGCGACCAGGACAGCCGCGGTTCGCTGGGCTCCGCGAGCCCGACGGCGTGAGCCCCGACGCAGCCGGGCCCGCGGCGAGGGGCCCGTTCGAGGACGGGCCGGGCCACCTCATCGCCGAGGTCGACCTCGCCATGGAGGTCACCGACACCTCCGGGCGCCACACGTCCGGCCGGCTGGTCGGGACCGGGCACCGGCTGCGCCTCGAGGTCACCGACCCCGCCGTGGTCGTCGCCGCCGCCGGTCGCGGCGCCACGCAGGGCGTGAGCGCCCGGCTCGCCGCCGCCGGGGTGCGGGCCGAGCTCCACGGGCCGCGAGGACGGGTCGCGATGATCGACCCCGAGCGGACGAGCCGGGTGGGGCGGCTGCTCACCGGCAGCCCCCACGTGGTCCTGGACCGCGCGGGCTGGGCCCTGCCCGCCCGAGCGGCCCTCCCGCCCGGCGCGGCCCTGTTCGGCCGGGTGGCCGCGGTGGTCGCGGTGGTCGCGGTGGTCATCGGCCTCGGCCTCGGGTTCGCCTGGACGCGTCGCCGCTAGGTTTCCCTCTCTGATACCTTCCAGTCCTGAAACAGGACTTCGGAGGTGCCCATGGGACGCCCGGTCGTGTTCGTCCTCGACCCCGACGGCCGGCGCGTCGGGCTGTGGGGGCCGTAGCCGTGGCCGTCGACCTCTTCGCCGGGCTCTTCGTGAGCGACTTCGAGGCCTCGCGACCCTGGTACGAGCGCCTGTTCGGCTGCGAGCCGACGTTCCTCGCCTCCGACACCGAGGCCGTGTGGGAGCTCGCCGAGCACCGGTGGCTCTACATCAAGCAGAACCCCGAGCACGCAGGCCATGGCGAGCAGACGATCTTCTACGGCGACCTCGACGCCATGGTGGCGGGCGCCGGCGACCGGGGCCTCGAGCCCGCGCGGCGCGAGGACTACCCGGGTGGCGTCCGCAAGGTCGTCTTCCGTGACCCGGACGGCAACGAGGTCGGGTTCGGCGGCGGGATCGGCTGAGGCTCAGCCCGCGCGCGGGACGGGCGCAGCGCGCACGACGTGGAGGCGGGCGGCCGCGCTCTCGGCGAGCAGGGAGTTGCGGCGCCGCACGATGGCCGTCGAGAGGTCGCGGGCCTTCTCGGTGAGGCCGTCGGGGTCCTCCTCGACGGGCGAGTTCGCGGTGCAGTGGTCGACGACCTCGACGATCGTCATGAGGGCCCGGGCGAGCTCGTCGAGGGTCTCGCTGCAGCGGTCGAAGCGGTCACCGTCCGGCGGCCGGGTGCGCTCGTGCTCGAGTAGCCCGGCGAGCGCCTCTGACGCCTGCCGGGCGAACTGAGTCGCCGCCTCGTCCTTCTCCACGTCCGCTCTCATCATTCGTCGGGAACGAGAAGAGGATGTCCGCTGGGGGACCGGCCCAATCTCCGTCGGCCGACCGACGGACGGTGACATCGGGCTCGTCCGATCAGTGTGGGAGGACCCGGCCGGCGGGGGGACACCGACCGGGTCCGTTGCCGATCACGGGGGGCATGACCGGCGGCGATCATCCTTGCATGTGCAAGTACATCCGCAAAGAGCGGGTCCGGACGATCAACCGGGTCGCGGGGGCGTGCCACGATGGTCGCCGTCTGCGACGAGACGAGGGGGTGACGGGTGCGTATCCGACTCGCCGACGGTCCTTGTCAGGGCGACCACGACCTGACGATCGCCGAGGGCGCGAGCCTTCCGGAAGAGTTCCTGGTGCTGGTGGAGCAGGGTCCGCGCCAGAAGGTCAGCGAGATCCACGGCGGCTCGATCCCCGGGATCAACACCTTCGCGGTGCACCGCCTGGCCCGGCGCGAGGGCGACGGCACGCCGGTGTACTCCTTCGCCGGCCGCCGCGAGTCGCGGGGCTACTAGGGCCACCCGACCCCGCGCACACGAAAGCCCCGGGGACGACGTCCCCGGGGCTCGTGTGAACGTGTGGCGGGATCAGGACTTGAAGGCGTCCTTGATCTTCTCGCCGGCCTGCTTCACGTCGCCCTTGGTCTGGTCCTTCTTGCCCTCGGCGCGGAGCTCCTCGTCACCCTGAGCGGTGCCGGCAGCCTCCTTGACCTTGCCCTTGAGCTTGTCGGTCTTGTTATCGATCTTGTCGTCAGCACCCATGTGCCGGGTGTACCCCACCCGAGGGGGTGGTCAACCGCCCTCGGGCGTCAGCAGGACCCACAGTGGTCCGGACGCGAACGGCACGGGGGCGCCGCCGGGGTCGAGGACACGCGTCGGATCGGTCGGGGTCGGCCGCGACCACCTCGCGGGGAAGGCGCGTCCGTCGCGCAGCACCACCGCCTCCCCCTCGCCGGTCGTCACGGCGTAGGGCGAGACCGCTCCGGCGGCGTCGCGGATGGCCGACGGCCGTGTCGTCACCTTCTGAACGAGCACGGTGGCGGCGCCGATCGGGTCGCCCCCGCCGGTCGGGACGACCTGGTCGCCGCCGGGCTCGACCACCCACCGGCCGCGCACGGCGTCCCAGGTCAAGCCCACGATGGCGGACCCGAACGCCACCTCGCGGTGCCGCACGACCTCGCCGCCCGCGGGCGGCGCGCCGAACCGGAAGCCGACGTCACGGGGTGGGGAGACGCCGCCCCCGGCCGCGGCGAGGAGGGCGGCCGGGTCGGCGTAGAGGTTGACCGGCGCGCGCCGGTCGGCGTCGCGGCGGAACGCGTCGGCCGCGGTCGCGGGGGTCACCGCGACGAGCGGGGCGCCGGCGAGCGTCCCGGCCAGCTCGGGCGCCGACCCGGAGAAGGCGAGGGCCGGGCGGCCGTAGGCGCCGAGCACCGTGACGTCCGACTCACGGGCGCTGCGCACCGGGCCGACCGAGGCCGGGAGGCGCGACGAGAACACCGCGAGCAGCCGGGTCGTGCCGCCCTCGACGGGCTCGACGTAGACGACGTCGGCGTCCTCGACACCGGTCCACGGGCGGCCGGCGGGGGAGTTGTCCACCTTCACCGCGAGCACGGGCGCACCCGACGACGCGGGCATCCCCGTCAGCGGGGACACCTGCCGGTTCGCACCCGCGCAGCCGGCGGCCAGGGCGAGCACCGCCAGGACGAGCACCAGGCCCCGCGGCACCGCCCACCTCCGTCTCGTCTGCCGTCTCATCTGCTCCGAGCGGTCCCGGGTGGGTGCCCGCGGCGACCTATCATTCCGGTGTGACGTCCGCGAGCCCGGAGCCGGTGGATCCCGCGGGCCTGCGCGTCTCGGACACCGAGCGCGAGCAGGTCCAGCAGTTCCTGTCGCGGGCCATGGTGGCCGGGCAGATCACCCCGGCCGAGTACAGCGACCGGTCGGCCGCCGCGCTCGCCGCGCGGGTGCGGGGCGACCTCGTCGGCCTGCTCGACGACCTGCCGGGGGCCTCGCTGCACGTCGAGCGCTCGGTGGACGTCCTCGACCTGCGCGCGGGCGTCGGCGGCGCGATCTCCCGGCGCGGGTACTGGCGGGTGCCGCCCGTGGTGCGCGTGCACAGCTGGGTCGGCGGGGTGACGCTGGACTTCACGGGCGCCGAGTGCACCGCGCCCGTGATCGCGGTCGAGCTGGCCACGGGGCTGTGCTCCCCGGTGCTCGTGCTGCCCGAGGGGGCGACGGCCGACGTCGACGACCTGCTCATCTCCGCGGGCAAGGTCCGCGACGACACGACCCACCGGCGCGAGCGCGGCACGCCGCACCTCGCGATCCGGGGACGGCACAGTCTCGGGGACGTCGTCCTGCGCCACCCCCGCAAGCCTCGGTGGCGCCCGGGACGGAAGAAGGCCACCGTGACGCGTGAGGGTGACGGCGCGCCGGGTCGCCGCACCCGGAGCTGATCCGGTACCCCGGTAACCTCAAGGCAGGGCGTCAGGAGGACGGACCGACCGCGGGAACGCGGACGGCGGGAGGGGAGGTCGGCGTGGGGCTGGCCGAGCTGGGCCCGGCGGTGCCCGTCCTCGTGGTGGTCGTCGCGGGCGTGCTGACCGCCCTCGCGATGGCCCCGCTGCACCGGCGCGCGGCCGCGCAGCGGCGCACCGCGATGCTGGTCGACCGGGTGGTCACCGACCGCGTCGCGCGCCTGTCGGGGGCCGAGCGCCGACGCGCGCGCCGCCACCTGCACCGCGCCGCCGACCTGCCCGTGCCGCGCGCGATCGGCCTCACGGCGCTGACGGCCCTGGTCACGGTCGTGATCGGCGTGCTGACGGTGTCCCTCGTCGCCGACGAGCTCGCCGCCGGGCGCCGCCTCGCGATCCGGGGCCTCATCGCACGCCTCGACGACGCGGGCCTGCCGGCCCCCACCACGAGCGGCCCGACCATCACCGTCGCCGGCCTCGTCGTCCTCGGCCTGCTCTCGCTCACGGTGGCCGGCCTCTACGTCGGCGGCCTGGACCTCGAGCGCCGCCGCGCGATGCCCGTGACGCGGCCGTGGCCCGCCAGCCGCGGGAAGGCGACGCTGGCGCTCGGCCTGCTGCTCGTCCTCGTCCTCGTCCTGGCCGTCGGCGCCGCGGCGGTCCCGGGCGTCGGGCTGGGCGCGGCGCTGTTCCTCCTGGCCCACCAGGTCACCGCCCGCGCCGGTCGCCCGCGGGCGTGCCGCGAGGCGCCCGTCGTCCCCGAGGCGCTGCGGGCCGCCCGGCTCCCCCCGGTGCGCGAGCGGCGTCTGCTGCGCGCCCGTCGGAACGCGCCCGACGAGAGCCGCGCGCAGATCGCCCCGCCGGCGCCGTCGGGCCCGGCCCGGTCGGTCCCGCCGCCCCCGTCGCGCCCCCTCCCGCCCCCGCCGGTCGTCGGCCCGTCGACCCGCCTGGTCGACCTCGCCGCGCCCGAGCAGCCCCTGTCACCGCACGACCCGCGCGCCGTCGGCGAGTACACGCTCACGGGACGTCTCGGCTCCGGCGGGATGGGCACCGTCTACCTCGGCCACCGGGCCGGCACGCACGGCGTCGTCGCCATCAAGGTGCTCGCGCCGCACCTGCTCGACGACGTCGACGCCCGCACGCGATTCCTGCGCGAGGGCCAGACCCTGCAGAAGGTCACCGGCGACTACACCGCGCGCGTCCACGGCGTCGGCTTCGACGGGTCGATGCCCTACATCGTCATGGAGCGCCTCGACGGGCCGTCGCTGCACGCGTTCGTCGCGGCGTCGGGGGCGGTCACCGACGGCGAGATGCTCACGCGCACCGCGATCGCGCTCGCCCGCGCGCTCGCGGCCCTGCACGCGGACGGCATCACCCACCGCGACCTCAAGCCCGGGAACGTCCTGCTGACCTCGGCCGGGCCGAAGGTCGTGGATTTCGGCATCGCCCGGGTCGTGGGGCAGACCCACCACACGCCGGCCGGGAACATGGTCGGCACGCCGGGCTACATGGCGCCCGAGCAGGTCACCGGCAACGGCGCCGTCCCCGCCACCGACGTGTGGGCCTGGGCCTGCTGCGTGGTGTTCGCCGCCCGCGGCGACCACCTCTTCGACGGCGACAACATCCTCGACATCGCGCGGCGCATCCTCGACGGCCCCGGGTCCGAGGCGTTCGGCGCGGTGCACCGGCTCTCCCCGCGGCTCGTCCCGGTGCTGCGCCGTGCGACGGCCCAGGACGCCTCCGACCGGCCCCGCGACGGCGCCGCGCTGCTGCGCCTGCTCGACCGCAGCGGCGCCACCTCCGCGGTGGGTCACGCCGGCTGGGACCGTCTCGTCGGCGGAGGGGTCCGGTGAGCGAGTACAACGAACGATCACCACGCAAGCGCGCTGCTACGGTGCGCTCGCTCCGCCCGGCGCGCCGTCCGGGCACCCCTCGTGAGGACGGTGAGTGGTCGGTGGCCTCGTGGGACGATCTGGTGACCTGGGTGCGCCTGCGGTACGAGGTCATGGCGCAGAACAAGAGCAGCCTGACGTTCCGGCTCCCCACCACCGAGGACCGCACGCAGCTGGTCTACGTCCACCACCGCGGCGAGGTCGACGGGCACGACTGGCTGCAGATCGAGTCGCCGATCGCCCGCCTCGACGAGATCGACACGCGCCGCCTGTTGGAGCTCGCCGAGGAGGCCGTCGTCGGCGGTGCGGTGGCGGTCGGCGGTGTCGCCGTGTTCCGGCACGCCACCCCGCTCGAGGATCTCTCGTTCGCCGAGTTCGACGCCCCGTTCCGCCTGGTCACGCACATCGCCGACCAGCTCGAGCACGCCCTCACCGGCACCGACAAGTACTAGGCAGCGGGAGGCCGTCGTGGACGTCGTCGAGTTCCGGCCCGAGCCCTCGCAGTACGCCTGGACCTTCGGCGGCGCCGCCCCGATCCGCGAGATCGAGCCCGGCACGGTGCTGCGGCTGTGGTGCGACGACGCGTTCGGCGGCGCCATCCGCACGGTCTCCGACCTCGCGAGCGCGAAGCTCGACCCGCGGTTCCTCAACCCGCAGACCGGCCCGTTCGCGGTGCGCGGCGCCGAGCCCGGCGACACCCTCGTGCTGCACCTCGTCGACCTCACCCCGGCGCGCGACTGGGGCGCCTCGACGCTCGTGCCCTTCTTCGGCGGGCTGACCGGCACCGACCGCACCGCCCTGCTCGCCGACCCGCTGCCCGAGCGCACCTGGATCTACGAGCTCGACCGCGCCCGCGGCACCGTCACGTTCGTCGCGCACCAGGGCGAGTTCTCCCTCGACCTGCCGATCGACCCGATGCTCGGCACCGTCGGCGTGGCGCCCGCCAACCGCGAGGTCCGGTCGTCGCTCACCCCGGACGCCTTCGGCGGCAACATGGACACGCCCGAGATGCGGGCCGGCGCCACCTGCTACCTGCCGGTGAACGAGCCGGGCGCGATCTTCTCGGTCGGCGACGGCCACTACCGTCAGGGCGAGGGCGAGTCCTGCGGTACCGCCGTCGAGGGCGCCATGGACGTCACGCTCATCGTCGACCTGGTCAAGGCCTCCGCGGCGCGCGCGCCATTGTGGCCGCGGATCGAGAACGACGGCGAGATCATCGTCGTCGGCTCGTCACGGCCGCTCGAGGACGCCTGGCGGATCAGCCAGGTCGAGATGATCGGCTGGCTCGGCGAGCTGCTCGGTCTCGACCGCCTCGACGCCTACCAGCTGCTCACCCAGGTGTCGCTGACGCCGCTGGCCAACGTCGTCGACACCAACTACAGCGCCGTGACCAAGGTGTCCAAGACGCTCGTACCCGGCCTGCGCCCGCTCGACGGGCTGCACGCGGACCTGCGCGCCCGCGCCACCTCCCTGACGTAGAGGAGCCCCATGGACCTCCAGCTCAACGGCCGGACCGCGCTCGTCACCGGCGGCAGCCGGGGCATCGGACGGGCGGTGGTCGAGGCGCTCGCCGCCGAGGGCGCGACGGTGTCGTTCTGCGCGCGGTCGGCGGACGGCGTGCGCACCGCGGAGGAGGAGCTGCGCGGCGCCGGATACGACGTGTACGGCGCGGAGGTCGACGTCGCCGACGGCGAGGCGCTCGCCGCCTGGGTGCGGGAGTCCGCCGCGCAGCGCGGCGGCATCGACGCCGTCGTCGCCAACGTCTCGGCGCTGGCGATCCCGTCCACCGAGGAGAACTGGGCGGCGAGCTTCGCCACCGACATGCTCGGGACCGTGCGCCTCGTCGAGGCGGCCCTGCCCGCGCTCGAGGCGAGCGACGCGGGCGCGATCGTGACGATCTCCAGCGTGTCGGGTCGCGAGATCGACTTCGCCGCCGGCCCGTACGGGACGTTCAAGGGCGCGCTCGTCCACTACACCCAGGGCCTCGCCTACCAGCTCGCCGGCCGCGTCCGGGCCAACACGGTCTCCCCCGGCAACGTCTACTTCCCGGGCGGGGTCTGGGAGTCGATCGAGCAGAACGACCCCGACCTCTACGGGCACGCCCTCGGGCTCAACCCGACCGGGCGGATGGCGACGCCGCAGGAGGTGGCGCGGGCGGTGACGTTCCTGGCCAGCCCCGCCGCCACGTTCATCAGCGGCACCAACCTCGTCGTCGACGGGGCGCTGACGCGCGGCGTGCAGCTGTAGGGCGGACCCGGCCTCAGCGCGGGGCGGGGGCGGGGACCAGCGCGTCGAACAGCGAGCGGACCCCGTCGGCGGCCATGTGCACGGCGCGGGTGACGGCCCGTCCCCAGGTGCGGAGCAGCGCGGGCAGGCCGCCGTCGGGGACGACCGGCGCGGGCACGAGCGCGGTGGACGGGATCGGGAGCGGAGCCGTCACGGGCATCCGCTCGACCCACGAGGCCGCGCGGGGCGCCGGGACGACGGGCAGGAAGGGGTAGCCGCCGTCCTCCGCCGTCTCGCGTCCCCCGTCGCGGGGGGCCGGGACGCGGGGGTCCTGGTCGGATTCCATGCCGTGAGTCCTCTCGCCGATCACCGTCGTCCCGCTCATCGGTCCGCGGCGCGCCGCCGTTAGCACTCGGTGACCGAAGTCGCCACTCAGCGCGCTGGGCCGAGCCCAGCGGACCGGGTGCACGACGGAGTGACATCAGACCACCACTCACCGCATCGTGCGCTCCGGTCACGGACGGCCCCCGCGCAGGGCGCGACGTTGTCGTGACCGACGCGTTGCCTTCGTGCGGGCCCGTACGTCTGCGTGCGGGCCGCGTGGGTCCGGTCGACACCCCGGCCGGGCCCTTTGAGCAGGGCTTATCGGACGCGAGTAGTACGGGGAGGTGGTGGCTCGGTGGCGGGAACGCACTCTCGTCCGTCGGGACGACGCCATGCCGTCGACCCCGACGAGGCCGCCGACGAGGGCGAGCGCATCACGCCCGGCGCCGCCGGCGGCCGTCGCGCACGCCGCGAGGACCGCGAACGGCTCGAGCGCGACAGCGACTACGGCGACTACGTCCGCGAGCGCCTCCGCTCGGAGCCGGCGCCGTCCTCGCCGCCCGTCGGCTTCCCGTCGGCGCTGTCGACGGGGTCGTTCCGGCCCGGCCGTGCGACGACCGGCACCACGCCCGCCGCCGCTTCTCGCCCGCCCGCGCCGGCCTCCGCCCCCCGCTCGGCGACGGCCACCGCGGCCCGTCCGACGGCCGCCCCGACGGGGACCCGGCCCGCCGCCCCGGCCGGTCCCGCGCCCGTGCCGACGGGACGTCCGGTCCCGCCCGCCCCGGTCCCGCCCGCCCCGGTCCCGCCCGCCCCGATCCCGCCCGCCCCGATCCCGCCCGCCCCGATCCCGACGGTGCCGCCGCCCCCGGCCCGCCCGGCCGCCTCGGCGCCGGACGCACCTCCGGCGCCCGCGGGACCGCCGCCGAAGCCCGCGGGACCGCCGCCCGGCCCGCCCGCCCGCCCCGGTGCCGCCCGACCCGGTCCCGGGCGCCCCACCCCGCCGCCCGGTCCGGCGCAGCCCGCCGGTGCGCGCGGTCGCCCCGCCGCCCCGGCGTCCCGCCCGCCCCGGTCCCCCGACGGCCGGCCCGGTGCCGCGCCCGGTGGGCGCGCTCCCGCGGGCCCCCCGCCGGCCGGCCCGACCCGCGGCCCCGTGCGCGGCGGCCCCGCCCCGGCGGGCCGCCCGACCGCCCCGCCGCCCGGCCGCGCGCCCGGCGGCGCCCCGCCGCCGACCAACGGCGCCGCCCCGCCGGCGAAGCCCGCGACGCCCCCGGCGACCAGCACCACCGCGGCGACGCCGTCGGCACCCGCGACGAGCAGCGCCACCGCCGCCCCCACCCGCAACCGTCCCGGCGGCACCGCGGCGATGCCCGCGATCGACGCCCCGTCCCCCCGCGGTCCCGGGTCCGGCCCCCTGCCGCGCGGGCGGGGCGGTCGTCGCGACGACGAGCCTGCTCCGGTCGACGACGACCCCGAGGACCTCCCGGAGACCCCGGACGACGACCAGCCCGGGGACGAGGGCGACGACGCCGGCACCACCCGCGCGGTGCGCCCGACCCGCACCGGCGCCGGGCACACGACCCGTCGCGCCACCACCGGCTCGCGCACCGGGGGCCGCGCGGCCGACCGCAAGGGCGCCCGTACCAGCGCGAACCGGAGCGCCGGGCGCAGCACGCGGGCCGCTGAGAGTGACGCCCCCCGCGTCCCCCGCGGCCGCATCGCGCTGGCGATCGCCGCGGTCCTGTCCGTCGTCGCCGCCCGGGTGGTCCGCCTGCCCCACGGCGACAAGGTCGTGGAGTTCGGCCGCCGCGTGCGGTCCCGGGTCGTCCTCTACCTGGACGGTCCGCATCCCGAGACGCTCGCGCCCGCAGCCCTGCGGTGGCGCCGCATCCGTCGCAGCGCCTACGCCGGCGTGGCCGCGATGATCGTCGCCCCGGTCTTCTCGCTGCTCGTCGGCTGGCTGTTCATCCCGGTGCCCAACGCCGACGACGCCGTGGAGAGCCAGCTCAACACCGTCTCGTTCTCCGACGGCACCGTCCTCGCGCGGATCGCCCCGGGTGAGCAGGGCAACCGCCAGAAGGTCGGCCTCGAGCAGGTGCCGCCCGCGGTGCGCTTCGCGGTGCTCTCGGCCGAGGACCGCACCTTCTACTCGAACAGCGGCTTCGACGTCACCGGCTTCGGCCGCGCCGTGTGGAAGAACCTCACCGGCGGCTCCGGCGGCGGGTCGACGATCACCCAGCAGTACGTCAAGAACGCCATGGTGGGCGACGAGTACTCGCTGATGCGCAAGTACAAGGAGCTCATCATCTCCTTGAAGATCTCCCAGGAGCGCTCGAAGGACGAGATCCTGGGCGACTACCTGAACAGCATCTACTTCGGTCGCGGCGCCTACGGCATCCAGGCGGCGTCGCAGGCGTACTTCGGCCGGCCGGTGGAGACGCTGACGCCGGCCGACGGTGCCCTGCTCGCGGGCGTCATCCAGGCGCCGTCGAAGTGGGACCCCGCGCAGAACCCCGACGACGCGCTGCGCCGCTGGAACTACGTCATGGACGGCATGGTCGCCCAGGGCTGGCTGCCGGCCCCGGAGCGCGCCGCCGCGCAGTTCCCCGTCACGGTGCCGCCCCGCCGCGTCACCGGCGGCGTCCCCGACGACGACCGCGGCCACATCTACAGCGCGGTGCGCGACGAGCTGCGCTCGCTCGGGATCGACCAGGACGCGCTCGTCACCGAGGGCCTGCAGATCCAGACGACGATCCAGCCGGAGGCGCAGCGCGAGGCCGTCGAGGCCGTCCGGACGAAGATGGACGACCAGCCCGCGAACCTGCGCAGCGCCACGGTGTCGGTCGACCCGCGCACCGGCGGCATCCTCGCCTACTACGGCGGCGCCAACGGCTCGGGTCTGGACTATGCCCGCGTCGAGAAGCAGGCCGGCTCCACGTTCAAGCCGTTCGTGCTGCTCGCCGCGTTGCAGCAGGACCCGCCGATCGGCATCTCGACGGAGTTCGACGGGCGGTCGATCCCCGGGCAGACCGTGCGCAACGTCGACGGCGCCGACTGCGCGAACTGCAGCCTCAAGCGCGCCATGACGCTGTCGAACAACGTCGTGTTCACCGCCCTCGGCAACCGGGTCGGCCCGCAGGCCGTGGCCGCGGCCGCGCGCCAGGCCGGGATCAGCCAGCCGATGAACGACCCGAACTCGGGCATCTCGCTGGGCAACCAGGAGACGACCGCGGTCGACCTGGCCTCGGCCTACGCGACGTTCTCCAACGAGGGCATGTACCACCGGCCGCACCTCGTCCAGCGCGTCACGACGGCCAGCGGCGAGGTCCTCTACGACCAGTCGACCACCCCCGGCGAGCAGCGCATCGACCCCCGTGTGGCGCGCAACGTCACCGAGGCGATGCGCGACGTGCCGGACTACGACGGCGTGGGCCTCCAGGGCGGTCGCCAGGCGGCGGCCAAGACCGGCACCGTCCAGTCGCACGTCGAGAGCCAGAACAACGACGCGTGGATGGCGGGCTACACCCCGCAGGCCTCGACGGTCGTGTGGGTGGGCACGGACGACAACACCCCGATCCGCACGGCCGACGGGCGTCCCGTCTACGGCCACGGTCTGCCCAGCGAGATCTGGAAGACGTTCATGGACGACGCGCTGGAGGACACCCCGCGCCAGACGTTCGGGACGTTCACGCCGATCGCGGGCACCGACCCGGGCGACACCGCGGACCGCGGGGAGGGGCCGGCGGAGGCCGCGCCGTCGAGCACCTCGTCGAGCTCGTCGTCGGCGCCCACGTCGACGACCGCCCCGGTACCCGACACCGGCGCGGCCCAGCCGGCCGAGGAGGTCCCGCCCGCCGGCGGCGATCCCGCGGCGGCGGAGGACCCGGCGGCCGCGGGCGGCGCCCCGGCCGAGGGCGAGGGCGAGGGCGGCGCCGACCCGCCGCCGAACTAGTCGGTCTCAGGCGAGCGTGAAGTCGTCCTCGTCGAAGCCAGGGCTGACGACGCAGGTCACCAGCACCTCGGCGTCGGCCCCGGGCTCCGGCGCGGCCCGCTGCCACACACCGCCGGGCACGAGGGCGTGCGGCGCCTGGCCGTCCTCGACCCGGGCGCCCAGGGAGATCGCGTCGGCCTCGACCGGGTGCTCGCCGTCGCCGCCGAGCCACAGCGACAGCGCCGGGCCGCGGTGCCAGCACCACAGCTCGTCGGAGCGCACGCGGTGCCAGCGCGACTCCTCGCCGGGCGCCAGCACGTAGTGGATCGCCGTGGCGCTCACGCGGGGTCCGGGGTAGCCCGCGAGCTGCAGCGTGGGGCCGGTGGTCCAGGTCCGGCGGAACCAGCCGCCCTCGGGATGCGGCGCGAGGTCCAGCGCGCGGGCCAGGGGTGGCGGTGCCGTCACGCCGTCATGTCCAGCGTGGCGATCACCTTCGACGGGTGCAGGCGCACCACCAGCTCGCCCGGGACGCCGTTGCGTCGGCCGTACTCCTCGGCGCGGTCGGCGCCCATGTAGCGCGCGCCCAGGTCGGTGGCCGTGCGCAGCAGCTCGCCGGGGTCCTCCGAGAGCGTCACCGAGCCCTGGACCTGCACGAAGGCGTACGGCGGCTCCTGGAGGTCGACGCAGAGGACCGCGCGGGGGTCGCGGGCGAGCGCGCGGCCCTTGGCGGTGTCCTTGCCGGTGGTGAAGACGATCGTGGCGTCCTCGACGAGGAACCAGACCGGCGCGACGAGGGGCCGACCGTCCTTCGCCGTCCAGCCGATCTTGCCGGTGCGGGTGCCCTCGGCGAGGAAGGCGCGGATCGCTGGGTCGCTGAGGTCGGCCATGCTCGTCAGCCTAGGTGGGCCGCTCGGGGGCCTCGCCCCTCGCGCGCGCCCACTCCTCGGGGGTGTTCACGCCGTGCGCCGCCCGGAGCTCGGGGTCGCGGGTGGCGAGCGCCGGGTCCGTGAGCAGGGTCGCGGCGTCGAGCTCGCGGACCTGGCTCACGGCGAACAGCGCGCCCGGGCGGAGCTCGCCGTGGGCGAGGAGGTCGGTCGCGCGGGCGCCGAGGGCGGTCGCGTAGGCGGCGAGCAGCGGCTGGCGGTGCCCGTCGAGCACGGGCAGGGCGACCTCCACCGGCGGCACCCGGTACGCCAGCACCGCACGGACGAACGCCGCGTGCAGGTGGGGGAGGTCGACGGCCGCGACGAAGGCGGTCTCCGCGCCGTCCGCCGCGGCGGCGGACAGGCCGGTGGCGAGGCCCTGCAGGGGGCCGCGACCCGGTACCGGGTCGTGCACCACCCGGCACCGCCCGCGCCACGTCCCGTCCGGGAGCGCACGGTCGGTGTCGGCCGCGCCGACCACCAGCAACGGGCCGTCCACGGCGGCGGCGAGGACGTCCAGGACGTGGCCGAGCAGGGTCGTGGCCCCGTGGGGCAGGGACGCCTTGTCGGTGCCCATCCGGCGGGACCGGCCGCCCGCGAGCACGACGCCGGCGCTCATCGTTCCCCGCCCCGCGGTGATGTATGCAACCGGTTCGCCGTCACGGGCCGGGGGAATGCCGGGCGAGGCACAACAGCGTGCCGATGGAGGTGTGCATCATGATCGGGAGCACTGAGAAGCGGCGTCCGACCGAGCCGGAGGACGCCCATCGCGGGTGGGTCGCCCCCACCCCGGCGGACGCCGTCGAGGCCGCCGCCGACCGCGCCATGGCCGCAGCCGAGCGCGCGGTCGCCACGGGCACGGCCACCGACGACCAGCGGGCGGACGTGCGGCGCATGGACGACGCCCGCACTCACGAGCAGCGCCGCGCGGCCTTCCGCGACCTCGACTGACCTCACGGCAGGACCAGCAGGGTCACCGGCAACGTCACCAGTGAGAGCACCGTCGTCAGCACCACCGCGGCGGTGCTCTCGCGGTACCAGGTCCGGTACTGCGCGGTGAGGACGAACACCGTCGCGGCGTCCGGCAGCGCGCACATGACGACGAGCACCGCGGCCCAGGGCGCCGGGACGCCGAGCAGCGCCACCGCGCCGAGGGCCAGCGCCGGCATCACCACGAGCTTGACGAGCACCGCGGCGGCGATCGGGATCCACTGGTCCGTCGCGCCACGCAGCGACCGAACGGCGCCGCGCAGCAGGATGCCCAGCGCGAACAGGCCACCCGGCGCCGCCAGGTCGCCGAGCAGCCCGATCGTGCTCGCGACGGGCGTCGGCAGCGGGACGCCGAGGGCCGCCACGGCGACACCGGCGGCGATGCCGATGACGACGGGGTTGCCCAGCACCCGGCGCGCGAGCAGCACCGGCAGGGGTGTGGCGCCCTCCTCGCCCCGTCCGCGACCGTGCAGCGTGGCCGCCACGAGGAAGATCGAGATGGCGAGGGCCGTGTGCAGCGTCGAGGTCAGTGACGCGGCGAAGGCCGTCGCGGGGCCGAGCACCGAGACGGTCAACGGGATGCCGAGGTAGCCGACGTTGCCCCACCCGGCGACCAGTCCGGCCGCGTTGGCCTCGCCCGACGGCCGTCCCGTTAGCCGCGCCACCCCCGCACCCAGGGCGTAGGCGACGACCACCACCGCGGTCGAGGCGACGAGCGCGGACCACGGGACGCCGGCGGACAGGTCGGCGTCCGCCACCGAGATGAAGATCAGGGCGGGGAGCGCGATCCAGTAGACGAGGTCGTTGAGGACCGTCGCGGTGCGCTCGCCGAAGCGCTCGAAGCGTCCGGCCACGACGCCGACGGCGATCACCGCGAACACGGGCAGGACGCGGCCGAGCAGCTCAAGCACGTCGCATCACCGCGCGAGCGTACGGGCGCGCTCAGCTCACCGGGCCCGTCGTGGCGCGCACCACGATGGCGTCCATCCCCCGTTCGAGCACGGTGAACAGGGGCACGCCGTCGATCTCCACCGTCGGGTACGAGCGGTGTGCGTCGGAGGCCCAGCCGTCGCGGAAGACGGTGACGTCGAGGTTCTCGGTGGCGCAGATCGGGTCGCCCGGCGCGCACACCTCGTAGACCCGGCCGTCGTAGACGTCGAGCTCGCGGGTGGGGCGCGGCCCGAGGACGCCGCGGCCCGGGGTGTCGAGGAGGTTCGGCGCGCGCGGGTCGCGTCGCGGGCTGCCGAGCATCACCGCGCCGGCGATGCGGTCGGCGGGCAGCGCGATCGTGCCGTTGGCCGCGCGGTGCACGACGTCGGAGACCACGTCGGCGCCCTGGCTGAAGCCGACGAGGGTGATCGTCGTGTCGGGGCAGCGCGCGGCGAGGTCGCCGGCGTCGCGGGCGAGGCGCTCGGCGCCGCGGCCCTCGCTGAACGGGTAGAACACCGGCCGGTCGAGCGAGGCCGGGTACGGGACGTAGCGCACCGACAGGTCGTCGCCCCAGCGCCGCGCGAGCGGATCGGTGAGGCCGGCGAGCAGCCCGACCGAGCGCGCCGGGTCGGCGGCCTCGGACGTCTCGTTGGTGCCGGCGACGGCGAAGAGGGCCACCGCGGGGCACGCCGGCGCCGCCGTGGCCAGGGGCGCGGTGAGGAACCCGGCGCCGAGCAGGAGCACGAGGCCGACCAGCAGTCGTCGCCCCGCCGCGCCCGCCACATCGGACATCCTCGCCGATGGGGGACACCGCCGGGGAGCGCTCGAGAATGTGGATTTCCTGGCGTTGAACGCCGGCGTGGACGCAGGGCTTTCACGCACCGTGCACGCACCGAGCGTGACCGGCCGTACTGACAAGTCGTCCCGGTTCTGCCAGCGTTCCCCTCCAAGGAGTCCCCCGGCGGCGGTGCCGGAGCCGGGGTGGCGTGGACTGCAGGAGGACTCGAGTGAGCATTCCGTCGGACCTCGACATCGCGCAGGCGGCGACGCTGAAGCCCTTGGACGACGTGGCCCGGCAGATGGACCTGCCTCTCGAGCTGCTGGAGATGCACGGCCACGATGTCGCGAAGATCGAGCTGGACGCCATCGAGGCGATGGCCGACCGGCCGCGGGCGAAGTACGTCGTCGTGACCGCGATCACCCCGACGCCGCTGGGTGAGGGCAAGACGACCACCACCGTCGGCCTCGGTCAGGCGTTCTCCCACATCGGCAAGCGCGGGGTCGTCGCGATCCGCCAGCCGTCGATGGGGCCGACGTTCGGCATCAAGGGCGGCGCCGCGGGCGGGGGCTACTCGCAGGTCGTGCCGATGGAGAAGTTCAACCTCCACCTCACCGGCGACTTCCACGCGGTCACGAGCGCCCACAACATGCTCTCCGCGGTGCTCGACAACCACCTCTACCAGGGCAACGCCGCGGGCCTGGACCCGTACCGCGTCACCTGGCGCCGGGTGCTCGACGTCAACGACCGCGCGCTGCGCAACGTCGTCACCGGCCTCGGCGGGCGCATGGACGGCGTGCCGCGCGAGTCCGGCTTCGACATCACCTCGGCGTCCGAGGTCATGGCGGTGCTCGCGCTGTCGAACGACCTCACCGAGCTCCGCGCCCGCCTCGGCCGGATCGTCGTGGGCTACACCCCGGACGGCGACGCGGTGACCGCCGAGGACATCCACGCCGCCGGCTCGATGGCCGCGCTCATGCGCGACGCGCTCAAGCCGAACCTCATGCAGACGCTCGAGAACACGCCCGTCCTCGTGCACGCCGGGCCGTTCGGCAACATCGCGCACGGCAACTCCTCGATCGTCGCCGACCGCATCGGCATCCACGGCGGCGACTACCTCGTCACCGAGGCCGGGTTCGGCGCCGACATGGGGGCCGAGCGCTTCTTCAACATCAAGTGCCGGGCGTCGGGGATGGTGCCGGACGCCGCGGTGGTCGTGGCCACGGTGCGGGCGCTCAAGGCGCACTCCGGCAACCACAAGATCGTCGCCGGCAAGGACCTGCCGCCGGCGCTGCTCGAGGAGAACCCCGAGGAGGTGCAGGTCGGCGGCGCCAACCTGCGCAAGCAGATCGAGAACATGCGCCTGCACGGCGTCTCGCCGGTGGTGTGCATCAACGCGTTCCCCACCGACCACCCGAGCGAGCACGAGGCGATCCGCGAGATCGCCGAGTCGATGGGCGCGCGGGTCGCGGTGTCGACGCACTTCGCCGACGGCGGGCGCGGGGCCGCCGAGCTCGCGGAGGCCGTCGCCGAGGCCGCGAACGAGGAGAGCCACTTCCAGCTGCTCTACCCGGACGACGCCTCGCTGCGCGAGAAGATCGAGACGGTCGCGACGAAGGTCTACGGCGCCGACGGCGTCGACTACGCCCCGGCCGCGAACACCGCGATCGACCTCTACGAGCGCAACGGCTTCGGCAACCTGCCGGTGTGCATCGCGAAGACCCACCTGTCGATCTCGTCGGACCCCAAGCTCCTCGGTGCGCCGACGGGCTGGCGGATGCCGGTGCGCGAGGTCCGCGCCTCGGTCGGGGCCGGGTTCATCTACCCGATCTGCGGCGACATGCGGACCATGCCGGGCCTGGGCAAGAACCCGGCCGCACACCACATCGACGTCAAGCCCGACGGGACGATCGTGGGGCTGTTCTAGGTGGGCTCCGCCCATGTGAGAACTTTCCGCCCCTATGAGGGCGGAAAGTTCTCACATAAGCCGGGGGCGCACCCGTGAGCCGGCCGATCGGTGAGCTGGGGGTCGCGCGGTTCGGGGAGGTCCTCGCCGCCGCCGGGCCCGGCCCCGCGGCGGGGTCGACGGCGGCCGTGACCGCCTCGTTCGCCGCCGGGCTCGCCACCAAGGTCGCGAAGGCCGCCGCCGACCGGGAGGCCGTCGGAGAGCTCGACGCCCTGCGCGCCAAGGCCCTGCGCCTCGCCGACGACGACGTCGAGGCCTTCGCGGGCTTCCTCGAGGCGAGGCGCAAGCCCGGCGGAGGTCCCGCCGCGACCGAGGCGATCGTCCAGGTGCCCTCCGACGTCGTCGCCCTCGCCGTGCGCGTCGCCGAGCTGGCGGCGCTCCTGGCCGAGAGCGGGCCCGACCACCTCACCGGCGACGCGGTGACCGCCGCGTTCCTCGCCGCCGCGGCCGCCGAGAGCGCCGCTGCCCTGGTCGGGGCGAACATCGCGGATGCCGGAGAGCTCGCCGACCCCCGCCTCGAGCACGTCGAGGAACGTGCCGGGCACGCCCGCGCGCTGGCGGAGCGGCTGGTGTGAGTTCCATCGAGCCCTGGGTGGTCGAGGTGACCCGCGGCGAGCTCGTCGAGTCCGAGCACCGGGTCGCCCTGGTGGTGCTCGAGCCCGACGGGACGACGGCGCTGCGGGCCGGGGCCGTGGACGTCCCGATGCTGCCGCGCTCGGCGCTCAAGCCGGCCCAGGCGGTGGCGGTGCTGGAGGCCCTGGCCGGGACCACCGCCGATCTCGACGACCGGGAGCTGGCGCTCGCCGCCGGCTCGCACTCCGGCGAGCCCGAGCACCTCGCCCTCGCCGCCGGGCTGCTCGCGCGCCACGGCCTCGACGCCGACGCGCTCGGTTGCCCGCCCGCGCGCCCGCTCGGGGTCGCCGCCGACCACGCGTGGGGCGTCCGGGCGCCCGAGCGGCTCGCGATGAACTGCTCGGGCAAGCACGCCGCGATGCTCGCCGCCTGCGTGGCGCGGGGGTGGCCGATCGAGGACCACCTCGACCCCGAGCACCCGCTGCAGCGCGGGGTGCGGGCGACCCTCGAACGCCTCGCAGGCCCCGTCCACGCCGTCACCGTCGACGGCTGCGGGGCACCGGCGTTCGCCACCGACCTGCTCGCGGTGGCGCGCCTCGGGCTTGGCGCTGGACGCCGCGCGGGCCGACCACCCCGAGGGTCGCGTCGCCGCCGCGATGCGCGCCCACCCCGGGCTCGTCGCGGGACCCGACCGCCTCGACACCGTCCTCATGACCGTGCTGCCCGGCGCGCTGTCGAAGGTCGGGGCCGAGGGCGTCCTGCTCGCCGTCCTGCCCGACGGCGCGTCGCTCGCGCTCGCCGTCGTCGACGGTGCGGGCCGCGCGGTGGGCCCCGTGCTCCTCGAGGCGCTGCGCCGTCGCGGCCTCGACCGGACGGCCGAACTGACCAGCCTCGCCGCGCCACTCGTCCGAGGAGGGGGTCACCCGATCGGCGTTCACCGTGTGCGATCGTGAGAGCACTCATCGGGGTGAGGAGAGTGTGAAATGGGATCGTGCCTGGTCTTTGCCGGAGCGACGCCCGCGCGGGAACGCCTGGTCGGCCATCTCTCCTCGGTGTTCGACGACCTCCCGTGCGTCGACAACGTCTCCGACCTCGTCGTCGGCCTCGGCCACCTCGTCGACGGTCACGGACCCGACGTCGTGCTCGTGGGCGCCGACGACGGCAGCGCCTGGATGGAGGCCGTCCGCCAGGTGCGTCGCCACGCCCCGGAGACGCCCGTCCTCGTCGTCGGCGAGGCGCCGTCGGTCGAGCTCGACCCCCTGCCCGAGCGCCCCGCGCCCGAACCGGGTGCCGCCACGGCCGAGGACGAGCGCGCCGCCTGGGCCCTGCGCCTCGGGGCCCGCGGATTCCTGCGCGCCGGCGACCTCGTCGACCCCTCCGCCCTGCCCGGCGCCCGCCCCGCCACCACCGAGCTCTCCGACCGCGAGATGGACGTGCTGCTCGGGATGACCGAAGGCCTGTCCAACGCCGAGATCGCCGCCGAGCTCGTGCTCGCGGAGGACACGGTGAAGACCCACGCCCGGCGCCTGTTCCGCAAGCTCGGCGCGGGCGACCGCGCCGACGCCGTCGCCCGCGGCTTCCGCCAGGGCCTGCTGCGCTGAGCCGATCGGCGGAGCACTCGTGTCAGCGGCGGCCCTATCGGCGTGCTCAGTGGGATGCAGACGGTTGAGTGTCCGTAACGCCACGCACTCGAACCTCGCCGTGCCGTTGACGCGCTCGTGACCTGCGTGGTCGTCTGAACCGTCGACGGACGCGGAGGAAGCCGGTGTGATTCCGGCGCGGTCCCGCCACTGTCACCGGGGAGCGGACCCCACGAGAGGCCACGGCCGGCACCTGCCGGCGGGAAGGCCGGGGCGAGCAGCGATCCGGGAGCCAGGAGACTCCGGCCGTCGCGAGGCAAGGCTTCAGGCAGACATCGGGCGAGGACCCCGAGGAAGGCCGGCGACGATGCACGCACCCGTGACCCCGCACGCTCGATCCCACCCACCGGTGACACGCACCCGAGGACGTGAGGAACGGCTGCTGCTCGACCTGCGCCGGGTGCTCACCGGCGCGGGCCACCTCCCGCTCGACCTGCTCGGCGACGGCCCGGTCCGCGACCGCGGGGAGGCCGCCGCCCGCGTCGACACCCTCGCGCGCGAGCTGGTCGCCCGGATGCGCGACGCCGACTGGGACGAGGGTGCCGCGCCGTCGGCCGTGACGTCGGTGCTCGCCGCGTCGGTGCCCGAGGCCGAGACGGTGCTCCTGCGGGCCGCGCGCGCCCGCCGGTGACGCGGACCCGGGAGGCGGACCCGACCCTGTACGACCTCCACCACCACGGCGACGCCGAGGTCGGGCCGGGTCTCGTCGACCTCGCGGTCAACGTCCGCGCCGCGACCCCGCCGACGTGGCTGCGCGAGCGCCTCACGGCGAGCCTCGCCGACCTCGCCGCCTACCCGGACCCGACAGCAGCGACCGCGGCGGTCGCCGCGCGTCACGGGCGACCGGAGAGCGAGGTGGTGCCCACCGCCGGCGGCGCGGAGGGGTTCGTGCTGCTCGCGCGGGCCCTGCGCCCGCGCCACGCCGTCGTCGTGCACCCTCAGTTCACCGAGCCGGAGGCGGCGCTGCGGGCGGCGGGGTACGAGGTCGACCGGGTGGTGTTGAGCCGAGGAGATCCACGCGGCGACCTCACCCTCGACCCGGACGCGGTCCCGGCGAGCGCGGACCTCGTCGTCGTCGGCAACCCCACCAACCCCAGCTCGGTGCGCCACCCCGCCGCGGTCCTCGCGACGCTGGCGCGGCCCGGCCGGACGCTGGTGGTCGACGAGGCCTTCATCGACACCGCGCCCGGCGAACCGGACAGCCTCGCCGGGCGCCGTGACCTCCCCGGCCTGGTGGTGCTGCGCAGCCTGACCAAGACCTGGGGCCTCGCCGGCCTGCGCGTCGGCTACGCCCTCGCCCCCGCGGAACTCGCCCGGGACCTGCGCGCCGCGGCCCCGCGGTGGTCGGTGTCGACGCCGGCGCTGGTGGCGCTCGAGGCCTGCAGCACCGAGGGGGCGCGCGCGGAGGCCGACCACGCCGCCCGCATCGTCACCGCCGACCGCGAGCACCTCGTCGCCACGCTGAAGAGGCTCCAGGGCCTCGAGGTCCGCGGCACCCCGGCGGCGAGCTTCGTCCTCGTGCGCACACCGGGTCGCTCCGACGTCCGCGAACGGCTCCGGGAGCGCGGCCTCGCCGTCCGCCGCGGCGACACGTTCCCGGGTCTCGACGTCGAGCACCTGCGCATCGCGGTGCGGTCGCGGGACATCACCGACCACCTCGTCGCCACGCTCAGGGAGATCCTGTGAGCGCCCTCGAACCCGGCGACCGCGACGCCCTGCACCGCGTCCTGCGCGCCCGCCGCGATGTGCGCACCGGCTTCGTCGACACCCCGGTGGACGACGAGCGCCTGCACCGCGTGCTCGCGGCCGCCCATACCGCGCCCAGCGTCGGGTTCTCGCAGCCCTGGGACTTCCTCGTCCTGCGCTCGCCCGCGCTGCGCGACGAGCTCGCGTCGCTCGCCCAGCAGCAGCGTCGGGAGTTCGCGGCGTCCCTGCCTGCCGCCCGCGCACGGCAGTTCGCCGGCCTGCGCGTCGAGGCGATCCGCGAGGCTCCGCTGGGCGTCGTGGTCACCTGCGACCCGACCCGCGGCGGACGCCATGTCCTCGGACGGCACACCCAGCCCCGCATGGCCGCGCACTCCGTGGCCGGCGCGGTGCAGAACCTGTGGCTCGCCGCCCGCGCCGAGGAGCTCGGCGTCGGCTGGGTGAGCTTCTTCGACGAGCGGGTCCTGGCCCGGACGCTGCACGAGCGCGTCGGGATGCCGCTGCACCTCGAGGTCGTCGCCTACCTGTGCGTCGGGCACGTCGAGGGCTTCGCCGACGAGCCCGAGCTCGCCACCGCCGGATGGGCCCGACGCCGACCCCTGGCGTGGGCCGTGCACACCGACACCTGGGGGAACCACGCGATGGATCCGCTGGACGAGACGCTCGCGGCGCTCGCCGACCTCGACACCGCCGAGGGCGAGGCCGCGGCGCGCGAGCACCTGGCGCGCATGACCGTGCCGCCCGGCGCGCTCGGCGAGGTCGGCGAGCTCGGCGTGCGCCTGGCCGGGCTCGCGGGGAGCTGCCCGCCGCCGCTGCCGGAGCCGGCCGTCGTCGCGATCTTCGCGGGCGACCACGGGGTGCACGCCCGCGGGGTGACGCCGTGGCCGCAGGAGGTCACGGCGCAGATGGTCGCGAACTTCCTCGCCGGCGGCGCCGCGGTGAACGCGTTCGCCGCGACGGTGGGCGCCGAGGTCCAGGTGGTCGACGTCGGGGTCGCCGCCGACCTCGACCCCGCGCCCGGGCTGCTGCCGCGCAAGGTCCGCCACGGCACCCGGGACATGACCGCGGGCCCCGCGATGACCCGCGACGAGGCCCGCGCCGCGATGCAGGCCGGCGTCGAGACCGCTCGCGACCTCGTCACGGCGGGCAGCCGAATGCTGGTCACCGGCGACATGGGCATCGCCAACACCACCGCCTCGGCGGCGCTCGTGGCCGCGTTCACGGGGGCCTCCGCCGAGCAGGTCACCGGGCGCGGCACGGGCATCGACGACGCCACCCACGCCCGCAAGACCGACGTCGTCGCCGAGGCCTTGGCCCTCCACCACCCGGACCCCGCCGACCCGCTGGGCGTGCTGGCCGCCCTCGGGGGCCTGGAGCACGCGGGGATCGCCGGGTTCCTGCTGGGTGCGGCGGCGCTGCGCACGCCCGTCGTCCTCGACGGCGTGGTGTCCGGCGCGGCGGCGCTCGTGGCGGCCGCGCTGGCCCCGACTGCGTCACACGCCTGGATCGCGGGGCACCGCTCGGTCGAACCGGCCCATACCCTGGCCCTCGAGCACCTGGGCCTGGCGCCCGCGCTGGACCTGGCACTTCGGGTCGGCGAGGGCACCGGGGCGCTGCTCGCGGTGCCGGTGGTGACCGCCGCGGCCCGCGCGCTCGCCGACGTCGCGACGTTCGACGCGGCCGGGGTGACCGAGAAGGACCGTGCCGAGAAGGATCCCGCCACGGAGGATTCGACGGAGAGCAGGGGAGACGCACCGTGAGCCCGACCGAGCCGCCCGCCCGCGTGTACCCGGTCGGCCTGCACCTGCAGGGCCGGCGGGTCGTCGTGGTCGGCGGCGGGTCCGTCGCCCAGCGCCGGGTGGCCGGGCTGCACGAGGTCGGCGCGGACACGCTCGTCGTGGCCCCGACCCTCACCACCGCCCTCGAGGCCCTCGCGGACTCCGGCGAGATCACCTGGCACGCCCGGCCCTACGCCCACGGCGACCTCGCCGACGCCTGGTACGCGGTCGCGGCCACCGACGACGCCGAGGTCAACGCCGAGGTCGCCGCCGAGGCCGAGCTCCTGCGCGTGTTCTGCGTGCGCGCCGACATCGCGGACGCCGGCACGGCCGTCACGCCCGCGGTGGGCCGCTACGACGACATCACCGTGGCCGTGCACGGCGGCGGCGACCCGCGGCGCGCCACCGGGGTGCGCGACGGGGCCGTCGAGGCCCTGCGCAGCGGCACGCTCGCCGACCGCCGCCACCGCGTCGTGCGACCCGGCGTCACCCTCGTCGGGGGCGGGCCGGGCGACCCGGGCCTCATCACCGTGCGCGGGCGCCAGGCGCTGGCGTCGGCCGACGTCGTCGTCACCGACCGGCTCGCGCCGCAGCCGCTGCTCGACGAGCTGCCGCCCGACGTCACCGTCATCGACGCCTCGAAGCTGCCCCGCGGGCGCTACATGAGCCAGGACACGATCAACCAGGTGCTCGTCGAGGAGGCCCTGGCCGGCCGGCGGGTGGTGCGGCTCAAGGGCGGCGACCCGTTCGTGTTCGGCCGCGGCGTCGAGGAGATCCAGGCCTGCGTCGCGGCGGGCGTCGAGGTCGAGGTCGTCCCCGGCATCACGAGCGCCATCGCGGTCCCGGCGCTGGCCGGCGTGCCGGTGACCCACCGCGGCGTCACCCACGAGTTCACGGTCGTCTCGGGCCATCTCCCGCCCGGGCACGCGCAGTCGCTGGTGAACTGGGAGGCGCTCGGACGCCTGCGCGGCACGATCGTGCTGCTCATGGCCGTCGAGAACATCGGCGCCATCACCGAGGCGCTCGTCGCGGCGGGCCGCGACCCGGAGACCCCGGCGCTGGCCGTCCAGGAGGGCGGCCTGCCCGGCGAGGTCACCACCCGGGCGACGCTCGCGAAGCTGCCCGGCGCCATCGCCGACGCCGGCCTGCGCCCGCCCGCCGTCATCGTGATCGGCGCGGTCGCGGACCTGGGCTAACGAGCCAGATCCACCACCAGCGCCCGGTGGTCCGACACCGGCGTCGCCACGGCCCGCGCGTCGGACACCGGCACCGGGGTCGACGCCAGGACGTGGTCGAACTGGATGCGGGGCTCCTCGGTGGGGAACGTGAGCGCGCGCGCCAGCGGGTGCCACCCCAGGACGGCGCCCGGCACCGGCCCCGGCACGTTGAGGTCCCCGAGGATCACGATCGGCCCCGGGAGGTCCTGCAGCCCGCGGACGAGCCGCCGGAGCTGCACGACGTTGTAGCCCGGCGTGAACGCGAGGTGGGTGGCGACCACGGTGCCCACGGGCGACGGTGGCGCGAGGACGGCGGCGAGGCCCAGCCGCGGCTCGTCGCGCACCAGGGCGGGGCGCCGGGCGTCGACCAGCAGCGGCAGCGTCAGCCGCGAGGTCCCCAGCGGGATCCGGTGCCACGCGGCCACGGGATGCCGGCTCACCAGCCCGATCCCGTAGGTCGGCTCGGCACCCGGCACCTCGTCCGGGCGCGCCTCCCGCCACGACCCGCCCGGCGTGCCCACCAGGGCGGGCAGGAAGCGGTGATCCCGGGCCCCGGTGGCCTCGGCGACCAGGGCGGTCTGGTCGACCAGCGCCGAGCGCGGCTGGGTGTGGTCGACCTCCTGGATCGCCAGCACGTCGGCGTCCAGCGCCTTCACCGCGTCCCGCAGTCGGCCCGGGCAGACCGCGCCGTCGTGCGGGGACCGGCCGTGCAGCAGGTTGAACGTCGCCAGCCTCATCGCGGCGTTCTCAGGCCTCCGGCGTGAGCAGGACGACGGGGATCTCGCGGTCGGTCCTGTGCGCGTAGTCCTCGTACTTCGGGAAGATGCGCGCCATCTGCTCCCAGAGCGGGCCTCGCTCCTCCGGGCCTGCCGTCCGGGCGCGGACGGTCAGCTTGCGGGTGCCCACGAGGACGCCGGCCTGCGGCTCGACGAGCAGGTTCCGGTACCACTGCGGGTCCTCGGGGGCGCCGCCCACGGAGGCGACGACGACGAGGTCGTCGCCGCTCGTGCCGTAGATGAGCCCGGTGCGACGCGGCTCGCCGGTGCGGGCGCCGGTGGTGGCGAGCACCAACGTCGGCACGCCGCGCCAGTCGTGGCCCTCGGTGCCGCCGGAGGCCACGTACTGCTGGACGTGTTCGGCGACCCAGTCGGTCGTCGAGTCGGTGGCGCGCTCGATGTCGGCCGCGACGGCCATGGTGGTTCTCCTCAGCTGACGATCTCTAGGGCCCGTGTGCCCCGGCCGGGGCCGGTTGACACGACGGACACCACCACACCTCGCGGGTGAACGGCGCGCCGGAGCCGGCGGCGGGCCGGAAGCGCACGAGCGTGCCGCAGCGCCGGCACGGCCGGTTCGACCGCCCGGTGACCCAGTGGTTCTCGCCCCGGCGCTTCACACCGGTGGTGGTCATGCCCGTCCGGTGCTCCAGGCTGTGGCGGATCATGCGGCGGGCCAGCGCGAGCAGGGGCTCGAGGTCGACGTCGCCCACCGGGGTCCACGGCCACAGCCCGCGCAGGAAGCAGAGCTCGACGGCCCACAGGTTGCCGAGCCCGGCGACCCCGCGCTGGTCGAGCAGCGCCTCGACGACCGGCCGCGCCGGGTCGCGGGCCAGCCGCGCGAGCGCCTCGCCGGCGTCGAACTCCTCCTGCGTCGCGGTCGGCTGCCCGGCCAGCACGTCGGGACCGAGGTGACCGACGACCCGGTGCTCGTCGCGGGTGCGCAGCAGCGCGAGCACCGGGACGTCGACGCCGACGAGCGACACCCCGGAGTCGAGGGTCAGCACCGCGCGCACGGCGAGGTGGCGGGGGAGCAGGGGGCGCCCGTGGGTCCCGTGCTTGCGCACCACCGTCCACGAGCCGCTCATGCGGAGGTGGCTGTGCAGCGTCCGGTCCTCGGAGAGCCGGGTCAGCAGGTGCTTGCCGTGCGCGCGGGTGGCGACGAGGGTCCGCCCCGCGAGGTCGACGGTGGCGAGCGACGGCGTCCGGAAGTCGCTGCGGACGACGGTCGCGCCGGAGAGGGCGTCGAGGCGGGCGGCGCAGCGGTGGACGGCGTCACCCTCCACGCATCCCTCCTAGCGCCGTCCCAGACCCAGCCGCTCGGCGGCCCACGCGGCCGCGCCCGAGGCGGGGCCGGTCGCCGCGACCGCGCCCGGGTCCCCGCCGTGGGCCAGGCCGAACCCGCTCCGCTCGGCGAGCCACTCCCGCACGCGCGGCATGTCGGTCAGTCCGCCACGGACGAGCATCGCCGGCCGCGGGCCGGAGAGTGGGCCGACGAGCGCGGAGATCCCCTGGGCGATCTCCTCGAGACCCGGTGCGAGCATGGCGCCGAGGTCGGCGTGCGTCAGCGACACGACGCCCGGCACCGGGTTCTCCGGGGGCAGCACGGGCAGCGCGACCCCGACGGTGCCCTGCGCGGCCAGCGCCTCCTTGGCGTCCCGGACGCTCGTGCGCAGCCGGTACCAGGCGCGATGGGCCTCGAGGTCGCCGCCGAAGCGCACGCGTGCGGCCAGGTGGGGCGGCGAGCGGTCGAGGATCAGCTGGGCGAGGGCGTCGTCGAGCACCTCGGCGCCCACGTTGACCGATCGCATCGCGGTGACCGAGCCGGTGCCGTCGCCGCCACGGTCGACGACGGCCAGCTCGGTGGCCGCGCCGCCGACGTCGACCACGAGCAGCCGGCCCTGACCGCCCAGCCGGTGCGCTGCCGCGCGCGGACCGTCGAGCAGGTCGAGCTGGTCGGGCGAGGTGTAGGGGATCGCCGAGAGCGCGGCGAGGCCGGCCTGGCGCAACGCCTCGCGGGCGGGCGCCGACCATGACGCCGGGTGCAGCAGGACCACCGACGACGGCAGCGTGCCGCGGCGCCCGGCCTCCGCCCGGATGACCTTCGCGATGAGCGCCGTGGCGACGTCGACCGCGGTCGTCGGCCGGGGCCACTGCGTCAGGAGCTCCGGCGGCCCGCCGGTGCTCGCCGCGAGGTGCGGACGGGTGCGCAGCAGCGCGGCGGCCGGGTCGAGCGTGCCGGCCTCGAGCGCGGGCCGGCCGGCGAGGACCGCGCCGTCGGGGCGCGAGAGCACCGCCGACGGCATGCCGGGCGCCCCGTCGACGGTCACGGCACCTACCCGCACCCAGCCGTCCCGCGGGTCCACGTCGGCCCAGGCCCCGACGGTCGTGGAGGTCCCGTGGTCGATCGCGAGCGTCCAGCGCGCGTCCGGTGCCGTCATGACGCCGTCGCCCCTCCGCTCACCCGCCGCAGGGTGTCACAGGGCAGCTCCCGCCGTGCGGTCAGGCGGACCCGTCGACCGCGTCGGGGTCGAGCACCACCGGCAGCCGCACCCAGGCGTTGACGAGCACGCTGCGGCGACGCTCGAGCGGCACGTCGGACCCGGCGACGAACGCCGGGAAGCGGTCGAGCAGCGTCCGCAGCGCGACCTCGGCCTCCAGCCGGGCCAGCGAGGCGCCGAGGCAGAAGTGCAGGCCGTGCCCGAACGCGAGGTGCCCGGTGGTGTCGCGCAGCTCGACGTAGTCGTCGGGCCGGTCGAAGCGGGCGGGGTCGTGGTTCGCCGCGGCCAGCGACACCATCACCATCGCGCCGCGGGGCACGACGACACCGTCGAACTCGACGTCCTCGGCGGCGAAGCGCAGCGGGGCCTGGGCGATCGGCGAGCCCCAGCGCAGGAACTCCTCGATCGCGGCCCGCAGCTCGTCGGACTCCGCGGCGGCGAGCCGGTCGCGCAGGGTGTGGTCGCGCAGCATCGCCTCGACCGCCGTCGTGATCAGCGTGGCCGTGGTCTCGTGGCCGGCGATCAGCAGCAGCATCCCCATCGCGACGATCTCGGAGGTGGAGAGCTGCTCGCCCTCCTCGGAGACCTCGATCAGCGCGGAGATCAGCGCCTCGTCGGGCTCGGCGCGCTTGCGCTCGACGAGCTCGGAGAGGTACGAGGCCAGGCTCGCGCTGGCCTGGTGCGTGGCGGCCTCGCCGGAGTCGTCGATCATCGTCCGCGACCACGCCCCGAAGGCGTCCTGGTCCTCCACCGGCACGCCGAGCAGCTCGCAGATGACGGCCGTCGGCAGCGGCACCGCGTAGGCGTCGACGAGGTCGACGGGCTCCCCGGCGGGCAGCCCCGCCAGCAGCGCGCCCGCGATCGTCTCGATGCGCGGGCGCAGGGCCGCGACCCGGCGCACGGTGAACGCCTTGACCACGAGCTTGCGCAGGCGGGTGTGCACCGGCGGGTCGTTGAGCAGCATCATGTCGCCGCCCGGCGAGGGGATGCCCGGGACGTTCGCCCGCTGGTCCTCCGGCAGGGAGTTGCGGAAGTCCTTGACGAAGCGCGGGTCGGCCATCACCGCCCGGGCGTCGGCGTACCGCGTGACCAGCCACGTCGTGCCGCCCTCGGGCAGCTCGACCTCGCGGACCGGGGCCTGGTCGCGGACCTCCCCGAGGACGGCGAAGGGCTCGCGCCAGTAGTGGTCGGTGAAGACCGGGCCGGTGGCGAGGTCGGTCACGGGCAGGACCCCTTTCGGGCACGCTCAAGATTCACTGAGTGGCGGTTCAGTGATGACGCTACCCGCGTCGCAGGGGTCCCGCCGTGCCTGACGGGACGGCTCAGGTGCCCCGCTTGCCCATCCCCGCGCTCGACGCCCCGAAGGTGCGTCCGGTCTTCCGGAACTGCTCCTCCAGACGGGGCACCATCTGCTTCGCCTGCGCGAGCACGGGCAGGTCGCCGAGCCAGGAGAACGTGATCGGGCGGGCGGCGGCGACCAGCGCGACCGCCTTCGGGACGAAGATCCGGCGCTTGCGCTTGAGGATGCCCTCGAGGAAGGCGTTCGCGCAGTCCTCGACCGACGTCAGCGCGCCCAGCGGGTAGGGCAGCTTCTTGAGCGTCTCCTCGAACGTCGAGGAGTCGGCCTTCACGTCGCGCACGAGGTCGGTGTCGATCCAGCCCATGTGGGCGGTGCCGACGCCGATCCCGCGGTGCGCGAGCTCGAAGCGCAGCGCGTTGCCGTAGTTCTCCACGCCCGCCTTCGCGCCGCAGTAGGCGGCCATGCCGGGCAGCGCGGTGAAGGCGGCGAGCGACGAGACGAGCAGCATGTAGCCCTGCCGCTTCTCGACCTCGGGGATCGTGGCCGAGACCGTCCGCGAGACCCCGATGAGGTTGACCTCCATCACGCGGGCGATGACGTCGGCGGGGCTCTCGGCGACGGTGCCGTGGTTGGCGATTCCGGCGTTGGCGATCACCACGTCGATCCCGCCGAGGGCGGCGACCGTCGTCGCGACGGCCGACTCCAGCGAGGACTGGTCGGTGACGTCGCACTCGGCCCAGCAGTGGCCGGGACCGAGCTCGGCCACGAGCTTCTCGAGCCGCTCGGGCTCCATGCCCACCGCGGCGACGTGCGCGCCGCGGGCGGCGGCGCGCCGCGCGGTCTCCTCGCCGATGCCGCGGGCGGCACCGGTGATGAACAGGACCTTGCCGGCCAGATCGGCGGCCTCACGGGATGGCACGGGGTGGTCTCCTTGGATCGGGGTGTCAGGAACGGGTGGTCGGCGTGAGGACGTACTCCTCGGGCCGGAAGTGCTTGAGCCGACGGCGGAACGGCATCGTGAACGTGGGCCAGAGCGCCGAGTTCTGGCCGTGCTTGTCGAGGTACCAGCTCGAGCAGCCGCCATCGACCCAGACGGTGCCCGCCGTCCGGCGCTGCATCTCCTCGACGAAGGCGGTCTGCGCGGCCACGGTCGGCTCGACCGCGCCCACGCCGTGCTCGCGCATGTGGCGGATCGTGTCGAGCACGAGGTTGATCTGCGATTCGATCATGAACACGACCGAGTTGTGGCCGAGGCCGGTGTTGGGCCCGAGCAGGGTGAAGGCGTTCGGGAAGCCCGAGATCATCGTGCCGTTGTGGGCGAACGGCGAGCCCGCCCACTCGTCGGCCATGCTGCGGCCGTCGCGCCCGTGGACGCGGTGGCTGATCGGCAGGTCGCCGATGGCGAACCCGGTGCCGGCGATGATCGTGTCGACCTCGTGGGAGACCCCGTCGGCGGTGACGACGGCGTTCGGCCGCACCTCGACGATCTTCTCGGTGACCACCTCGACGTTGTCCCGGTCGAGCGCGGGCAGGTAGTCGTTGGACAGCAGGATGCGCTTGCAGCCCATCGAGTAGGTCGGCGTGATCTTCTCGCGCAGCTCGGGGTCGGTGACCTGCCGCCGCATGTGGCGCTCGGCGATCGTCGCGGCCTTCCCCATGCGCTTCGGGTCCTTGAACCCGAACACGAACGTCTCGCGCGCCCAGTAGATGGCCTCGCGCACGACCCGCTGGGCCGGCGGGAACCACCGGAACAGCAGCTTCTCGACGCCGGTGATGGCGCGGTCGCCGCGCGGCATGATCCAGGGCGGGGTGCGCTGGAAGACCTTCAGCGTGTCGACGGCGGGGGCGATCTCCGGCACGAACTGGATGGCGGACGCGCCGGTGCCGATCACGGCGACGCGACGGCCGCGCAGGTCGAGGTCGTGGCGCCAGGTCGCGGAGTGGAACACCGGGCCCTCGAAGCCCTCGAGGCCCGGGACGTCGGGGAACGACGGGTCGGACAAGGCGCCCGAGCCCAGCACCAGCACGTCCGCGGTCCAGACGCCCTGGCTCGTCGTCACCACCCAGTGCTGCGCGTCGTCGTCCCACGACGCGTCGAGCACCTCGTGGCGGTTCCGGGTGAAGCGGTCGATGTCGTACTCGGCCGACACCCGCTGCAGGTAGGCGTGGATCTCCGGCTGGGCCGAGAAGGAGCGGCTCCAGTCCGGGTTCGGGGCGAACGAGAACGAGTAGAGGTGGCTCGGGACGTCGCAGGCGCAGCCGGGGTAGGAGTTGTCGCGCCAGGTGCCGCCGACGTCGTCGTGGCGCTCGAAGATCAGGAAGTTGTCCTCGCCGGCCTGGCGCAGACGGATCGCCGTGCCGAGACCGGAGAAGCCGTTCCCGACGATGGCCACCGCGAGGTGCGCGACGGGCTGGTGGCTCGTGGTCTCTGGAGACGCCTCTGTCGGCGTGGTCATGGGTCCTCCTCGTGGCGTCGGCGGCCGTGTCCCCGATGCGTTGGTACACGACCGTACCGCAGCCCGGTCAGTGTGGTACGCGGTGGTACCGTTGTCCAGTGTCCGTTCGCGCACCCTCGAGCGCCCCGGTGCCGTCGGGGGGCTCCAGGAGTCCCGCCCACCGCGACCGCCTGGTCGAGGCGATGATCGCTCTCGTCGCCGACCGCGGGTACGCCGCGGTGACGGTGGCGGACGTCGTCGCCACCGCCCGCGTGTCGAAGCGGACGTTCTACCAGCACTTCGCCGACCGCGAGGACTGCTTCCTCGCCGCCTACGTCGCGGCCGCCGAGGGCCCGCTGACGCGCATCGCCGAGGCCGTGGCGCCCGCCGTCGAGGCCGGCGACGGCGCACCCGCGCCGGACCTCGCCACCGAGGTCGACACCGCGACCCGCGCCTACCTGGACGCCCTCGCCGAGAAGCCGGCCCTGACGCGCACGCTGCTCACCGAGATCAGCGGGCTCGGGCAGCGCGGCTGGCGGGTGCGGCGCGAGGTGCTCAACCGGTTCGCCGACCAGCTCTCCGTGCTGGTGGGTCTCGGCGCCGCTCGGTGGGCGGCGGGCGGGTCCGGGACCGTGCCGGAGCTCGAGGGCCTGCAGGGGATCCCGCGCCCCACGGCGGTCGCCCTCGTCGGGGGCATCAACGAGCTGGTCCTCGACGCCGTCGAGGACGGGCGCGGCGACCGTCTCGGCGAGCTCGCCCCGACCGTCACCGGGCTCGTCCTCGCGGTGCTCGACCGCGCCGCTCGTCCGGACGTGTGACGCTCAGGCGGACGCCCGGCGGAGTGCCGTCAGCACGCCGTGCCGGTCCTCGGCCGTCCGGGGCGGTCGGGCACCGTCGTGGCCTGCGTATCCTGTTCCACCACGACGGCCCGCGGCCGGCACCCGAGAGCCGGTCGGCGCCCCCGGCGCTCCGTCACCGCGAGGCACGAGGTGAGGCGGCGATGAACCGACCCGGCGGACCCCCCGGTCGGGGGCGACCCCCCTCGGGCCCCGGCGGCCCACCCGGTGGACCTCCCCCCGGTGGCGGCCCGCCGCCCGGCGGTCGTCCGCCCGGCCGGCCCGCGGGCCCGCCCCCGGGACAGGCACCACGCCCGGCCCCGGGCGGCCCGCCTCCCGAGCGACCCGGCGGGTTCTCGATGCCCGGCCGCGGCCGGAAGGCCCCGCGCGGGGCTCCGCCCGCAGGGCCCGCAGGGGCCGCCTCGCCGCCCCGGGCCCAGCCGACCCGCGTCGGCGGCCCGGACTGGAACCGCGACCCGCAGGTCGGCTTCGACCCGGACGTGGCCCGCGAGGCCCGGGAGCAGGGCCCGCGCCCCTCCTGGCGCGACCGGCTCCCCGAGCGTCCGGAGTGGTCGCGCAGCGGCGCCGGTTCCGGAGGGCGCGGCCGACGGGGCGGCGCCTTCTCGCACTGGAGCTGGCCCAAGCGCATCGGCGCCGTGCTCGCGGTGATCGTGCTGCTCTTCGTCGGCTTCGGGATCTACCTCGACACCCAGATGACGCGCATCCAGGCGCTGCCCGAGTACGAGGGCTCCTCGAGCTCCGGCACCAACTGGCTGATCATCGGCTCGGACAGCCGCGCCGGCCTCAGCGACACCGCGGCGCAGCAGCTCTCCACCGGCGAGGTCGACGGCAGCCGCACCGACACGATGATGCTCGTGCACGTCGGCGGGTTCGGCGGCCAGACCTCGCTCACCAGCCTGCCGCGCGACTCGATCCTGTCCATCCCCGGTCACGGGCGGGGCCGGCTGAACTCGGCCTACTCGATCGGCGGGCCGGAGCTCCTGACGAAGACCGTCGAGACCGCCGCCGACATCGAGATCGACCACTACGCGGAGATCGGCTTCGAGGGCTTCGCCGGCATGGTCGACGCGATCGGCGGGGTCGACATGTGTCTCGACGACGCGATCGACGACCCGAAGGCCGGCATCGACCTGCCCGCCGGGTGCCAGACGCTCGACGGCCCCCAGGCGCTGGGCTTCGTGCGCACCCGCGCGTTCCCGAACGCCGACCTGCAGCGCATCCAGAACCAGCGCAAGTTCCTCTCCGCGCTGGTCAGTGAGGCGGCGAGCCCGGTGACGCTGCTCAACCCGTTCCGGATCGTGCCGTTCGCGAACTCGGCGATCGGCACCCTGACCGTCGACGACTCGACCCACATCTGGAACCTGGCGAGCCTGGGCTTCGCGATGCGCTCGCTGTCCGGCGGCAGTGGCGTGACCACCACCGTGCCGATCGACCTCTCGAGCAGCGTCTCCGGCGGCGTGGTCTGGAACAAGCAGAAGTCGGGGCAGTTCTTCGACGCCATCCGCGACGACGAGGAGATCCCGCAGGACCTCATCACCGGCGGCTGACCCGGCGGGCTCTAGGCGGGTGGGTCGACGATCTGGATCGCGCCGGTGGAGACGCCGGCGACGTACAGCCGGCCTGTCTGCGGGTCGACGCCGAGGGTGTACGGGTTCTGCACCGTGGCGACCCGTCCGACCTCGCGCGGCTGAGGCGCCGTCATGTCGTAGGCGATGACCTCGTTGGTGCCCGAGGACGCCACGTAGGCGCGGTCGCGCGCGGGGTCGTAGGTGATGCCGTAGGGCCCGCCGGGCTGGGAGACGCGGGCGACCTCGCGCGGCCCGCCGTTCGGGCCGGAGGTCGGCTCGAAGACGATCACCGCGTCGCCGCGCGTGTCGGTGGCGATCATGCGGCCGTGCCGGTCGGCCACCATGTGCGTCGGGCCGGCACCGGACGGCACCTCCCCGACGATGCGCAGGGTGTCGACGTCGTAGGTCGTCAGTGTGTTCTTTCGGACGTCGACCATGCCGACGATGTTGCCGACCGGCACGATCCCGGCGGGCTGGACGGCGTCGGTGAAGACCTTGACCACCTGGTCGCCGCGCACGGCGGAGACGGTGCCGCCGAGCTCGTCGGCGGCCATGACCGTTCCGTTGGGGGCCTGGGTGACGTCGTGGGGCACGGTGCCGACGACGATCGGCGCCTGCGCGGTGCCCCCGGGCAGGTCGACGCGCACCACGGCGTTCGCGCTCTCGACGGGCACCAGCACGGGCCCGCCGGGGCCGGCCAGCTGGAGGTGCCGCACGAACCCGGGCAGCGGCGTGCGCCCGCGGACCTCGCCGGTGTCGGCGTCGAGCAGGACCAGCTCGTTCGGGTTGCGCTTGGCGACGGCCACGGTGCGGGTCACCGGGTCGACGACGACGCCCTCGGGTGCGTCGCCGACGCGGACCTGCCGACCGGGCGGCGTCGACGTCGGCACCGGGGCCGAGCGCGGCTCGGCAGCCAGCGGCAGGTTCTCCGTCGGCGGTCGCGTGCCCTCGGTGGGCACGCCGGGCGGCAGGAACCCCGTCGTGGTCGGCACCGGCGGCGCGGGGCTCGCGGGCGCGGCGGCCGGAGGGGTCGGCGCCTCGTTGCTGCAGCCGGTGGCCGCGAGACCCGCGATCAGACCGACGGCGACCACGGCACGGGCGGTGCGTCTGCGCATGGGGCGGGAGTATGTCCCGCCGGAGGTGTGCTCCGCGCGACGAGGCCGACCGACCCCGTTCGGGTGCCGGTCGGCGTCCGGGTGATGCAGTCGTCGCGCCGTCTTAGGCCTGGTCGGCGCTCAGCGCGTGCGCGGGCGTCGGGGCCTGGGCGAACTCCTGGACGAGCGTGCGGCAGAAGGCCGGCAGGTCGTCGGGGCTCCGGCTGGTGATCAGGCCGTCGTCCACGACGACCTCCTCGTCGACCCACTCCGCGCCGGCGTTGCGCAGGTCGGTGGCGATGCTCGGGAACGAGGTCAGGCGACGGCCGCTCAGGACATCGGCCTCGACGAGCGTCCACGCCGCGTGGCAGATCGCGGCGACCGGCTTGCGGTTCGCGAAGAACTGCCCGACCACCTGGACGACGTCGGGGATCGTGCGGAGCAGGTCGGGGTTGGCCACGCCGCCCGGCAGCACCAGGGCGTCGTAGTTCTCGATCTTGACCTGGGTGATCACCGCGTCGACGTCGAAGCGGTCGCCCTTGTCGAGGTGGTGGAAGGCCTGGATGGACCCGGGCGTCTCGGAGACCAGCACCGGGGTGCCGCCCGCTTCCTCGACCGCCTTCCAGGGCTCGGTGAGCTCGACCTGCTCGGTGCCCTCCTGGGCGCAGAGGAACATGACGGTCCTGCCCTGCAGCGGTGCGTTCTCGGCCATCGTCGTCCAGCGCTCCCTCGCGTCGTGGTTACCCTCGGGGGGTATGCACTCGTGCCCTGTACGGGACGGTGCCGTGGACGCGACGGGCTCCCCCGGCCCCGACGCGACGAAACGGAGGCACGTCGATGACCAGCACCACCCTGTCGGTCCCGGAGATCCACTGCGGGCACTGCAAGTCGGCGATCGAGGGTGCCGTCGGTCCGCTCGACGGCGTGCGGACCGTCGAGGTCGACGTCGACGGACGCCTCGTGCGCGTGGAGCACGACGACGCCGTCACCGTCCGGGCCCTCGTCGACGTGATCGAGGACCAGGGCTACGACGTCCCCGAGCAGGAGGCGCTCGCGAACTGAGCCGCCTCAGGCGGTCTTGCTGCGCCCGCCCTTGGCCGCCGCGGTCTCCTCGTCCTCGTCCTCGTCGGACTTCTTCTTCGACGACTTGCGGGTCGAGGACTTCTTCGGCGCCTCCTCGGCGGGCGCGTCGTCCTTCTTCTCCGCTGTCTTCTTCGCGCGCGAGCGCTTCGGCTTCTCCTCGGCCGGTGCGTCCCCGGTCTCGTCCTTCGTGTCCGACGACGCCGCCGCGGGCTCCTCGGCCGGTGCCTTGCCCCCGGCCGCCTCGACGCTGCGCCGCAGCGCGGTGAGGAGGTCGGTCATGTCGTCGCCCTCCTCGACGGGCGCGGCCTCCGGCGTGGGACGCCCACCGCCGTGCTCGATCTTGTAGTCGATGAGGTCGACCATCGCCTGGCGGTAGTCGTCCTCGAACTGGTCGGACTGGAAGTCGCCCGAGAGGCTCTCGACCAGCGAGGACGCCATCTGCATCTCCTGCGGGCGCAGCTCGACCTCGGTGCGCAGCGTCTCGAACTCGGGCTCGCGCACCTCGTCGGGCCAGAGCATCGTCTGCAGCACGATCGCGTTGTCGCGCACCCGCAGCAGCGCCAGCGTCTCCCGCTGCCGCAGCGCCACCTTGACCACGGCCATGCGGTCGGTCTCGCGCAGCGCCTCGCGCAACAGCGCGTAGGGCTTGACCGCCTTGCTCTCGGGCTCGAGGTAGTAGCTCTTGTCGAGCAGCAGGGCGTCGATCTGGTCCGAGGGGACGAACTGCACGACGTCGATCTCGTGCCCGCTCGCCACCGGCAGCGTCGAGAGGTCGTCGTCGTCCAGCATGATCAGCTGGCCGTCGTCGGTCTCGTAGCCCTTGGCGATCTCGGAGTACTGGACCTCCTCGCCGCAGACCGAGCACGTGCGCTTCTGGCGGATGCGTCCGCCGTCGCGCTCGTGCACCTGGTGGAAACGGATGTCGTGGTTGCTCGTGGCGGCGTAGAGCCGCACCGGCACGTTCACGAGCCCGAACGACACGGCGCCGTTCCAGATCGCGCGCATCATCGGCCCCTCTCGGCGGGCACGGTGCGTGGTCTTCTCACCGTGCGTCGGCCCCAGCATGCCCCACCGGCACCACTCGTCCCAGTCAATGACGCGCCGACCCCGGTCCCCGCCGTTGTCGGTGGGCGGGGGCACGATGGCTGCGTGCTCCCGATGCTCCCCGTTCCCGGCGACCTGCCGGTCGAGGGCGCGTGGAGCTACGAGGTCGACTGGGCGGGTGTCCGCCTGCTCGCCGACGTCGACCAGGGCGAGCTGACGCTGTGCACCGCCGACGGCGAGGACGTCACCGCCCGGTTCCCCGAGTTCGCCGGCCTCGTCGACGCCGTCGCCGACGGCCTGCTCGACGGCGAGGCCGTGATGCTCGACGGCGGGAGCCCGTCGGCCGACGCCCTCGGCGAGCGTCTCGGGGTGGAGGACGCCACCCTCGCCCGCGCACTCGCCCGCGAGCGTCCGGCGGTGTTCATGGTCTACGACGTCATGCGGCTCTACGGCGTGCCGCTCGACCCCCGGCCGCTCGAGGAGCGACGGGCGGTGCTCTCGCGCCTCGACCTGTCGCAGGCCACCCGCATCCAGATCTCGCCGGCCTACGACGACGGGTCCGCCCTGCTCGCCGGCGTCGTCGCCCAGCGGCTGTCCGGGGTGATCGCCAAGCGCCGGGGCACGCCGTACCGCTCGGGCGACTCGGGGGGTGATTGGGTCCGCGTCGCCCCGCACGCGCCACGGGCGGGAGCACACGCCGGCCCGCCGGCCACCGTGCCGTCCGGAGCGTCCCCGGTCCCGTCGACGACGTCCTCCCGGCGGCCCCGCCACGCCCGGCGCGAGCGCACGCCCCAGCACGACACGCTGTTCTGAGCGGGTCTTCCCGCCCCGCACGGGCGTCGCCGCTACTCCTCGCTCCCGAGCGCCGCGTCCAGGGCCTCGGGCGTCCAGCCGATGACCCGGCCGCCGGTGCGGCCCACCTCGCGCATGGCCTCGAGGAACTCGGCGGGCGTCCCCTCGAGGTCGATGCGCACCTCGCGGCGGCCCCGCCGGGCCACGTCGAGTGCCTCCCGGCCCTCGTGCCCGGCGGTGAGCGTGGACAGCAGGCCCCCGGTGGAGGCCAGCGAGCCGCGGGCGGCGCCGAGGCGCCCCAGGGCGTCGTCGAGCGACGACAGGAGCGCGGCGCGGTTGCCCTCGCACATCGCGGCGGTGAGCTCGGGACGGGTGGCGGCCACGCGGGTCCCGTCGGTGAACGACCCCGCGGCCAGCGCGAGGGCGAGCTCGCCGCCGTCGGCGCCCACCGACGCGAGGACGGCCGCGAGCAGGTGCGGCAGGTGCGAGATCCGGGCGACGGCGAGGTCGTGCTCGTCCGCGGCCGCGGGCACGACGACCGCCCCGCAGGCCAGCGCGAGGGCCGCGACGTCGACCCACACCTCGAGGTCGGCGTCGTCCTCGGTCGCGACCACCCAGACCTTCTCGTGGAAGAGCTGCAGCGACCCGGCGTCCCACCCGGAGAACTCGGTGCCGGTCATCGGGTGACCGCCGACGAAGCGGGTCGCGGGCGCGCGGCGGGCGACGGCGTCGGCGACCGGGCCCTTGACGCTGGTGACGTCGGTGAGCCGGCACCCGGGGGCCTCGCGGGCCACGACGGCGAGCACGTCCTCCAGCGCGGTCAGCGGGACGGCCAGCACGACCAGGGCGTCCTCGACGGCGGCGCGGGCGAGCGCCGCGTCGACCGAGACGGCGACGTCGTAGCCGTCGGCGGCGGCCTTCTCGGCGGTCGTCGTCGAGGCGGACGCGCCCCAGGCGGACCGGCCGGCGTCGGTGGCGGCGCGCAGCAACGAGCCGCCGATGAGGCCGAGGCCGATCACGCACACGGGGCGGTGCTGTGCGGCGGCGAGGGTGGCACCTGCTGTCTCCACGGGGCGACCCTAGGACGACCCGGGAGAGTGAGGGAGGTGCGCCCGAACGGGGGCCGCGCGGACGCTCAGGCCCGCCGGAGGGCGTCCAGGACGTACCCCGAGTACAGGGCGACCCCGGCGACCATGGCGTCCTCGTCGAACACGACGCGGTTGGAGTGGTTCGGCGGCGCCTCGGCCGGGTCGACGTCCGCCGGGCACGCCCCGAGGAACGCCAGCGCGCCCGGCACGCGCCCGAGCACGTAGGAGAAGTCCTCCGAGCCCATGATCGGGTCCGGCATCAGCTCGACGAAGCGCGAACCGAGCACGGAGCGCCCGGCGTCGGCCACCCGGTCGGCGACGTCCGGGTCGTTGACCGTGACGGGGTAGCCCGCCTCGATCTCGACCTCGCAGGTGCAGCCGTAGGCGTCGGCCACGCCGGTGCACACCCGCGTCACCTCGTCGAGCACCCGGGCCCGGGTCTCCTCCGACAGCGTGCGGACGGTGCCCTCGAGCGTCGCGGTCTCGGGGATGACGTTGGTGGTGGTGCCCGCGCTGATGTGGGCCACGGTGAGTACGGCCGGGTCGAACGCGCTGACCCGCCGCGTCACCATCGTCTGCAGCGCGCCGACCATCGCGGCCGCGGCCGGCACCGGATCGAGCGCGTCGTGCGGGGCCGAGGCGTGCCCACCCCGCCCGGTGACCGTCACGTGGAGGTCGTCGGACGACGCCATGATCGAGTCGGGGCGCGTCTGGAGCGTTCCCGCCGCGAGGCGCGACGTGACGTGCAGGGCCATCGCCGACTCGGGCGTCCCGCCCGGTCCGTCGGCCGAGAGCAGCCCCTCGGCGATCATCATGCGCGCGCCGTGGGAGCTCTCCTCGCCGGGCTGGAACATGAGGACGACGGTGCCGGCGAGGCGCTCGCGCCGTCCGGCGAGCAGCCGGGCGGTGGACGCCAGCATCGCGGTGTGCAGGTCGTGCCCGCAGGAGTGCATGGCGCCGTCGACCTCGGAGGAGAACGGCAGCCCGGTGTCCTCGTGCATCGGCAGCGCGTCCATGTCCGCGCGCACGAGCACCGACGGTCCCGGCCGCGCGCCGCGCAGGACGGCGACGACCGAGCTGCACTCGCGGCCGGTGTCGACCTCGAGCGGCAGGTCCTCGAGCGCGGAGAGCACGGCGGCCTGGGTGACGGGCAGCGTCAGGCCGATCTCGGGGTGACGGTGCAGGGCGCGCCGCAGCTCCAGCGTCCGTGGCTGCAGGGCGCGGGCCTCGGCCAACAGCGCGCGCTCCGGGGCACGGTGCGCCGCGCGGCGCCCGCCCGCTCGCCGCTCCGGAGCGCTCACCCGTCCGATCCTGGCACCCCCACCGTGAAGTCGCCGCATCCCGGTTCACCCACCGGCGTACCCCCGGACGGCCGGAGGCCCTGCGCCGACGACCGTCCGGCGCTTCCGTGACCTCGCCGGACTTCCACTGGACACTTGCCCGGACCTACCGTAGGGCCATGGCAGGTCAGGGGTCCGCAGGCGCCGCCGCGACACGCGGAGGCGCCGGCACCGTCGCGCCCCTCGACGGGTGGGCGGTGGCCGTCACGCGCGAGGAGGGTCGCTGGCGCGCGGTCCCCATGGAACGCGACAGCCTCGCCGACCTCGACTCCGCGATCAGCGCGCTGCGCGGCCTGCGGTCCACCGGCGCCGTGCTGGGTCTGCTCGACGTCGACGACGAGTTCTTCGTCCTGGTGCGTCCCACGCCCGGCGGGGTGGCGCTGCTGCTCTCCGACGCGGTCGCCGCGCTCGACTACGACGTCGCCGCCGACGTGCTCGACCTGCTGCGTCTCGAGGTGCCCGACGAGGACGAGGCCGACGACGACCCGTGGCCCGAGGGCGACCTCGGGATGCTGGCCGACCTCGGCGTCCCCGCCGACGAGCTCGCCGTGCTGGTCGAGGAGATCGACCTCTACCCGGACGAGCAGCTCACCGCGATCGCCCGTCGCTGCGGATTCGCCGACGAGCTGGCGAAGGTCGTGGAGACCGCTGACGCCTGAGCAGTGGATGTCCCGTGCGATCGAGGTGGCACGGACGTCCGGCGACGACGTCCCCGTCGGCGCGCTGGTGATCGACGCCGACGGCCGGGAGCTCGCCGCGGCGGCCAACGCCCGCGAGGCCACCGGCGACCCCACCGCCCATGCCGAGATCCTCGCCCTCCGCGAGGCCGCCCGGCACCACGGTGATCGCTGGCGCCTCGGCGGCTGCACGCTCGTCGTCACCCTCGAGCCCTGCACCATGTGCGCCGGCGCGGCGGTGCTCGCCCGGGTCGACCGGATCGTGTTCGGGGCCTGGGAGCCGCGCACCGGCGCCGCCGGCTCCCTGTGGGACGTGGTGCGCGACCGGCGGCTCAACCACCGCCCCGAGGTGCTCGGTGGGGTGCTCGAGGAGCGGTGCGCAGCGCTCATGGTCGACTTCTGGCCCGGTCGTCGTCGCGAGGACGGCGTCCCGTAATCTTGTCGGCGGTAGCGTGTCCGAGCGGCCAAAGGAGCGCGCCTCGAAAGCGCGTGTGGGTTCTGCCCACCGTGGGTTCGAATCCCACCGCTACCGCACACTGGGAGGCTCCGCCCCCCAGACCCCCCGAAAGACCTGGGGTCAGCTCACGAGAATGGGCCCCTCCCGGATTCCGGGAGGGGCCCTTCGCGTCGGTCCGGTGCTCAGCTCACGGCCTGCCGGGTGAAGTTCGGCGGGATGATGAGGTCCTCGGGGGCGAGCTCGTGCACGGAGCTCTTGCCGAGGCCCATGAGCCCCGAGCCGATGCCGCTGCGCAGGATCTCGAAGACGTTCTCGACGCCTGGCTGGCCGTTGGCGGCGAGGCCCCAGAGGTAGGCGCGCCCGATGGCCACGGCGCGGGCGCCGAGCGCCAGGGCCTTGACGACGTCGCTGCCGCGCCGGATGCCGCCGTCGAGGATGACCTCGACCTCGCGGCCGACGGCCTCGACGATCCCGGGCAGCACGCGGATCGGCGCCGGGGTGGAGTCGAGGTTGTTGCCGCCGTGGTTCGACACCTGGATCGCGGTGGCGCCGGCGTCCACGGCGCGCTTGGCGTCGTCGATGCGGGTGATGCCCTTGACGCAGAACGGCCCGTCCCACTGCTCACGCAGCCAGGCGACGTCGGCCCAGGTGGGCGGCGGGGTGAACATCCACTGCCCGTACGCACCGAAGAAGGTCGGGGGCTCCTCGCCGCCGACGGGGATGTTCGGCACGGTGAGGTCAGGGATCTTGCCGGCGCGGAGCATCCGCAGACCCCAGCGCGGGCGGGTGATGCCCTCCGGGATGTACTTGATCATCGTCTTGAGGTCCATCTTCTCCGGGATGGCCGGGCTGCCCCAGTCCCGTCCGTGGGAGAACGACCAGTCCAGGGTGACGATGAGGCCCTTGGCGCCCGCCTTCTTGGCGCGCTCGGCGCGGGCCGCGAGGGTCTCGCGGTCGCCCACCCAGTACATCTGGAAGAACGTCTTCTCGTTGGCCTCGAGGACGTCCTCGACCGAGCGGCTGGCGAACGAGCTCAGCCCCATCGCGGTGCCGGCGTTCTTCGCCGCGCGGGCCACCGCGACCTCGCCCTCGGGGTCCACGGCCTGCACGCCGGTGGGCGAGACGATCACCGGCATCGAGATGTCCTGGCCCATCACCGTGGTCGACAGGTCCTTCTCGAAGGGCAGGTCGCACACGTGCGGCAGGAATTGGAGCTCCCGGAACGCCGCCATGTTGTCCTCGAGGGTCGCCCCCGCCTCGCTCCCGGCCACCAGGGCGCCGTAGACCGACTTCGGGAGCTCCTTCTTCGCCCGCCGATGGGCCTCGGCGACCGACTCGAACCACTGACCAGCCATGTGCAACCTTCCGGGTCCCGTGACCTGCTTCACCGCTCCCGGTCACCGTAACCGGACTCGGGCGACCTGCACGGTGTCTGCGCGGACGGTCCGGGACCCTCCGAACGGAGGGGTCGGGTCACCGTCCGGGCGGGGGGCCGGTGGAGGCGCGGACGACCAGCTCGACCGGCAGGCGGTGCTCGTCGCCGGCGACGCCGGGGCGCAGCAGCAGCTCCGCGGCGCGCCGGCCCTTCTTCCGGTGCGGCTGGCGCACGGTCGTCAGCGCGGGGTGGGCGTCGGCGGCGGCGGGCACGTCGTCGAACCCGACGACGGCCGGTCTTCGAACCGGTTGAGTAGGCGTGACGGACGGCGAGAAGGGGCGTCATGGAGCTCCGAGCGATGTGGCGGCGGGCGACGCGGTGGATCGGCGGCACCACGGACCGGCGTGCGGCCCGGGAGGTCGCCGACGCGGCCGAGCGGGTCGTCGGGCGGGCCGCGACGCGGGCGCGGCTGGCGGCGGTCGAGGCCGAGATCGTGGCGCTGATGGCGGACGACCGGGTGCCGGCGCGCGGCCGGCGTCTGCGGGCGCTGGAGCAGGCCAGGGACGACCTGCGGGCGGAGCTGGAGGAGGACGGGGCCGCGGCAGCGCACGAGCCCGTCGCATTCAGGACGTAGGCGACACCTCCGGATTCTCTGCACCACACCGGCCGAACGGCCGAACCGCCGACGACCGGCGGGCGAACGGTGCGCAGTGATCCCCGACGGAGGAGGTAGTCGCGTGTCCCTGCCCCTGATGCCGGCTCGTGCGGTCGCCCCACCCGAGGTGGGGGGCACATCCGCGGCAGCCGGCACGGCACGGGACGGGCGGCGTGGCCGTTCCCCGATGTCCGCGGTACCGCCCGTGGAGCCGGTGGAGCCCGCTGTGCCCGCCAAGCCGACGGGGAGCGAGTCGGCGGCCGCCGACGCCGCGCTGCTCGTCCGTCTCTCCGACCGCGAGTCCGCGGCGCTCGACGCCCTCTACCAGCGCTACGGGCGCCCGGCCTACTCGCTCGCCCGGCGCATCTGCGCCGACGACGGGCTGGCCGAGGACGTCGTCCAGGAGGTCTTCCTCGCGCTCTGGCGTGACCCCGGCAAGTTCGATCCGGGCCGCGGCACCGTCGCGAGCTGGCTGATGACGCTGGTGCACCACAAGGCCGTCGACGCCGTGCGCCGCGAGGCCACCCGCCGTCGCCACCACCCGACCACGGGCGAGCCGGACGAGGGCGTGCCCGCCGGGGGCCCGTCCGCCGCGCGCCAGGCGCTCGGATCGGTGCTGGGCGAGCAGATCCGCGCGGCGCTCCACCGGCTGCCCACCGAGCAGCGCACCGCGCTCGGGCTCGCCTACTACGGCGGCTACTCCCAGCGGGAGGTCGCGAGCCTCACCGGCGTGCCGATCGGCACCGTGAAGTCCCGGATGTTCGCGGGCGTGGCACGGCTGCGCGTCCTGCTCGGCCCGGTCCTCGGCTCCTCGGCCGATGCGCTCGGGGACCTCGCGTGAGCACCTGTACCCAGCGCGCCGACGCCGTCGGCGCCGCCTTCTCCGCCCTCGAGCCCGACGAGGAGCGCGCCGTGCAGGCCCACCTGCCGCACTGCGCCGACTGCCGTCGCGCCTTCGACGAGGCCCTCGACGTGGTCGCGGCCCTCGGCGCCGCGGTCCCGTCCCTCGAGCCGCCCGCCGAGCTGAAGGGCCGGGTCCTCACCGCGGCCCGGGCCGAGCCCGGGACGCCGGTCCGCCCGGTGCGCCGGCCGGCCCCGGCCCGCCCTGCCACAGACGTACCCCGGACCGCCGACGGTCCCCGGGCCCCCGGCACGACCCCGCGGCCCCGGTCGCGGCGGCTCGTCACCGCCGCCGGCGGTCTGGTCGCCGCGGTGGTGCTCGGTGTGGGCCTCATCGTGGCGCGCGGCGTGCTGCCCACCCAGGAGGCGCCGCCGGACACCCCGGCGGTGGCGCTGGCCCAGCAGGCCGACCGGGTCGTCGACGACGCCCGGTCCCGCGACCCAGGACTGCGCTCCACGGTGCTGCGCGGCCAGGACGGCAACCCCGCGGCGGTCGTCCTCGACCCGGGTGACGCCGCGGCACCGGTCCGCATGGTGTCGCTGGATCTGCCCGCGACCGGGAACCAGCGCGACTACGTCCTGTGGGCCACCGGCATGCCGGGCAACGCGCCGGTCGCCGTGGCCGTCATGGACCCCGCCGACGGCGTGACACGCCCCCTGGACGCGACGGCCCAGCCGTCCGGACCCGGTGACCCGGCGCCGCGCGGGTGGGCGGTCTCGGTCGAACCCACGGGCCCCGTGCCCGCGCGGCCGTCGACGGTCGTCGCGGTCGGGCTGGCGGCGGCCTGAGGCTGCTCGCCCACCCGCGACACGCCGTTCCACCGTTCGTCGCTGCTCACCGTTCCCCGGTCGCAGTCCGCGCGCGCCGCGTCCGCGACGACGGTGCCACCGTCGGGGTGCGCGGATACCGTGGACCCTGCCGGCGATCACCCCGCCGGCGGTGGCGAGCGGGTCGGGGAGGTGGCGCCGATGGCCGGGGTGTCTGCTCTCACGACCGGGGAGCTCGGCGTCACGTCGTCCACGGACCACACCGAGGCCTCGCCCGGGCGCCCCATGCTCGCGAGCGCGGGCGACGTCCCGCGGGGCGCGGGCTGGGCGTTCGAGTTCCTCTGGGACGGGCTGCGCTGCCTCGCGCGCACCGGTGACGAGGGGCTGCGGCTGGTCACCGACGCCGGGCGCGACGTCACGTCGCACTTCCCGGAGCTCGGGGTCGCGGCGCCCTGGACGGGCACCGGAGGGCTCGTGCTCGACGGGGTCGTCGTCGCCCTCGACGGGGTGGGCCGCCCCAGTGCCGGCAAGCTGCGCCGCCGGGCCCGCGTCGCCCACCCGTCGGAGATCCTGCAGGCGCGCGTGCCGGTCTCCTTCTACGTGTTCGACGTGCTGGAGGTGGCCGGAGCCTCGACGCGCCGGCTGCCCTACCGCCAGCGCCGCGAGCTGCTCACCGAGCTCGACCTCTCCGGCAGCCGCGTCGTCATCCCCCCGTACTTCCACGGCGTGGGCGCCGAGGCGGTGGTCACCACGGCGCGGCGCTACGGCCTCGACGGCGTCGTCGCCAAGCGCCTCGAGTCCACCTACCAGGTCGGCCGGCGCTCGCGGAGCTGGATCGAGACGCCCGTGCGTCGGGTCCAGGACGTCGTGGTGGGCGGCTGGATCCCCGCGCGCGGGCGGCCGGACACGGTCGGGGCGCTGCTGGTCGGGGTGCCGGGCGAGTCGGGGCTGCGCTACTCGGGCCGCGTGCTCACCGGGGTCACCGCGGCGGCGCGGCGCGAGCTCGACGGCGTCCTCGGTGCGCTCGAGCGACCCGAGAACCCCTTCGTCGACGTGGTGCCCGAGGACGCGCGGGGTGCCGCCCGCTGGCTGGTCCCGCGCCTGGTCGGGCAGGTGGAGCACCGGCGCTGGACGGCCACCGGGCTGCTCGAGCGCCCGGCGTGGCAGGGGCTGCGCGCGGCGCACCCGGCCACGGTCGCGGCCCCGGTGCTCGCGGCGCCGGTGGTCGACACCGACCTCGAGCTCGACGACCTCGACATCGCCGAGTCCCCCAGCGGCGGGCTGCGCCCCCGCCCGTCGGCCGCCGTCGCCGACATCGTCACGACGCCCTCGCCCGAGGACGTCGAGTCGGCCCTGCGCTCGCGCTTCTCGGCGCACTTCGTGCACAACACGCTCACCGCGATCGCGTCCTACGTGCGCACCGACCCGGCACGGGCCCGCGAGCTGCTCACCGAGTTCGCCGACTTCACGCGGTACTCGTTCCGCTCCGGGGGCGAGCTGACGACGGTCGGCGACGAGCTCCACAACGCCGAGCGCTACCTGACCCTCGAGCAGGCCCGGTTCGGCGCGCGGCTGCGGGCGGAGGTCGCCGTCGCCCCCGAGGTGCGCGGCGTCCTGGTGCCGCCCTTCGTCGTGGCGCCGCTGGTGGAGAACGCCGTCCGCCACGGCATCGAGCCGGTCCCCGGGGGCGGCGCGGTCAGCGTGTTCGCCTCGGGCTCCGGGTCCGACTGCGTGATCACCGTGTCGGACGACGGCGCCGGCATGGGGCCCGAGGCCACGCGCACGGCGTCGCAGGTCGATCGTCGTCACGGTGGTATCGCCGAGGTCTCCCGCCGGCTCCACGCCGCCTTCGGGTCGCAGTGCGACGTCCACGTCGACACCCGGCCCGGCGTCGGCACGGCGGTCCGGATGCGCATCCCGGCGATCTCGACGGCCGAACCGAGCCGGACCCTCGTCGGCTGAGGTCCGGCCCGGCCCCGGCGCAGGAGTGGGTCCGGCCTAGTCGTCGTCCTCGTCGTCGTCCACCACCGCGCAGGTGATGTCCGACGGCGCCGCGTCGATGGCGGCGGCGGCACCATGGAGCCGTGGAGGTGCTCGCGGTGGACTGGTCGGGCGATGCCCGCGCGTCCCACCGGCGCATCCGCGTCGCGAGCGCGCGGCCGGGGTGCCTCGTCGACGTCCGCGCCGGCCTCGACCGCGACGGCGTCACCGCGCACCTGCTCGCCCGCGCCGCCGAGACGCCCCTCGTCGTCGGTCTCGACTTCTCCTTCGGCCTGCCCGCCTGGTTCGCCCGCGAGCACGGGTGCGGGGACGTCGCGGCCCTGTGGGACCTCGTGGCCCGTGACGGCGAGGAGTGGCTGCGGGCCTGCCGGCCGCCGTTCTGGGGCCGGGGCCCGACTCCGCGCCCGCCGCACGACCCGGCGCGGCCGGGGTACCGGGCGACCGAGGAGGCCGCCCGCGCCGACGGCCTCGATCCCCGCTCGACGTTCCAGATCGGGGGCGCGGGCGCCGTCGGCACCGGCTCGCTGCGGGGCATGCCGCACCTCGCGCGGCTGCGGGCCGCGGGGTTCGCGGTGTGGCCGTTCGACGACGCCGGGCCGGCCACGGTGCTCGAGATCTATCCGCGGGTCCACACCGGGCCGGTCGTGAAGCGCTCGGCGTCGGCCCGTCGCGCGGTCGTCGACGCCGACCTCCGCATCCCGGCGGAGCTGAGGGACGCCGTCGTCGACACCGAGGACGCGTTCGACGCGGCGCTCTCCGCGCTGGACATGGCCGAGCACCGGGGCGAGCTGGCGGCGTTGGGGGCCGCCGCCCCGGGCAGCCCCGAGTCGATCGAGGGTGCGCTGTGGCGTCCGGCCGCACGCGATGCTCCGGGTGCGGACCACGGTTGGAGACGGCGTCCCCCCATTGGGGGCAGGATGTCCTCCGGCGGGGGCAACAGCAGGGAGGAACGCGCGTGAGCTTCGGGTCACGTCCGGTCCGGGTCGGGATCGTCGGTGCCGGCGGTCGGGGTCGTCTGCACGCTCAGCACGTCCGTCTGGCGGGCGGGCTCGTGACGGCGATCGCCGAGCCGCGACGGGAACGCCGCGAACGCCTGGCCGACGCCTGCGACGTCCCGGAGCATGCCCGGTTCGCGCGGTGGACCGACCTGGCCGAGCGCGTGGACCTCGTCGACGTCGTCGTGATCGCGACCCAGGACAACGACCACGCCGACCCCGCCATCGCGTTCGCGGAGCGCGGCGTGCACCTGCTCGTCGAGAAGCCGATCGCCCCGGACGAGGCCGCCGCGCTGCGCGTCGCCGAGGTCGTGCGCCGGACCGGCGTCCTCTTCTCGATCTGCCACCCCCTGCGCTACGCGCCCTACACCGCGGCGCTGGTCGCGGCCCTGCGCGCGGGCCGGATCGGCGACCTCGTGTCGGTGCAGCACCTCGAACCGGTCGGCGCCTGGCACTTCGCCCACTCCTACGTGCGCGGGGAGTGGCGCCGGGAGGACCTCGCGTCGTCCCTGCTGCTCGCCAAGTGCTCGCACGACATCGACCTGCTGACCCACCTCGTCGGCGACCGCCCGACCCGCCTGTCCTCGTTCGGCAGGCTGAGCCACTTCCGGTCCGACAAGCAGCCCGAGGGCGCGGCGTCCCGCTGCCTGGACTGCGCGGTCGAGCCGACGTGCCCGTACTCGGCGCCGCGGCTCTACCGGTCGTGCCTGGGCGACCCGGAATGGGAGCACCAGCTGCTCGGGGCCGTCACCGAGGTGCCGACGGCGGAGGCCCTCGACGAGGCGCTGCGCACCGGTCCCTACGGCCGCTGCGTCTACTGCTGCGACAACGACGTCGTCGACCACCAGGTCGTCGCCTTCGAGTTCGACAGCGGTATCACGGCCACCCACACCGTCACCGCGTTCTCGGAGCTCGCTCCGCGCCAGACCCGGGTGTTCGGCACCCACGGCGCGGTGGAGGGCGACGGCCACGTGCTGCGCTTCCACGACTTCCGGGCCCACCCCGGCCAGGCCGTCGAGACGCTCACGCCCGGCGACGGCCGCCCGCCCCATCAGGAGGGCGACGAGGAGCTCGTGCGCGCCTTCCTGCGCGCTGTTGCCGACGACGACCCGTCCGCGGTGCTCACGGGTCTCGACGAGACGCTGACGAGCCACCGCATCGTCTGGGCCGCCGAGCGGTCGCGGCGTTCGGGGGAGACGGTGACCCTGGACGGGGACGCGGTCGGGGTCGGGGGATGAGGATCGGCGTCACCGTCCCCAACTTCGGTCCCGCCGCCACGGTCGACTCGCTACGCGCGTGGGCCGCCCTGGTGGAGGACGCCGGGTTCGACTTCCTCATGGTCGGCGACCATGTCGCTGCGACCCCGGACGTCACCGCCGCCTACCCAGGCCCGTTCTGGGAGCCCCTGACGCTGCTCGGCTACCTCGCGGGCGTCACCCGGCGCGTCGAGCTGGGCACCACCGTCCTGGTCGTCCCGTACCGGGACCCGCTACTGACGGCCCGCAGCCTCGCGGGCCTCGACCAGCTCAGCGACGGGCGGCTGATCGTCGGCGTGGGCGTCGGGTGGGCGCGCTCGGAGTTCGCGGCGCTCGGCATCGACCCGGGGCGTCGCGGGGAGATCACCGACGAGTACCTCGGCGCGGTGCTCGCCCTGTGGAGCGACGACGTCGTGAGCGTCGCGGGGCGCCACGTCGCCTTCACCGACGTCGACACCCGCCCGCGCCCCCTCCGCCGGCCGCACCCGCCGCTGTGGATCGGCGGCAACGGCGACGCCGCCCGCGGGCGCGCCGTGCGGTGGGGCCAGGCCTGGCACCCCCTGCGCGTGCCCGCGGGCTGGCTGCGGACCGAGGGACTGCCGGCGCTGCAGCGGGCCGCAAACGACGCAGGGCGCCCGGCGCCCGCGCTCGCTCCGCGGATCGTGCTGCACCCCTCCGACGAACGCCGGCCGGACGCCGACCGCCTCGCCGGCGAGGGCCGTCCCGACCAGATCCGCGCCGATCTCGACGAGCTGCGGGACCTGGGGGCGACGCACGTCCTGCTCGACACCCACCGTGACGCGTCGGCGGTGGGGCACGACCACGCGACGGAACGCGCGCTGCTCGAGGAGGCGGCGGGCTGGCTGCTGGGGTGACCCGGCCTCAGCCCCGCGCGGAGACCAGGTTCTCCCACGCGAGACGGCGGGCCTCGGCCAGCGCGCCCCACAGCGGCGCGGTCTCGCCGAGCGCGCCTGCGGCCACCGGCACCTCCCGCGGGGCGAGCTCGGCGACCGTGGCCTCGACGTGCGGGAGCAGGCCCGGCAGGAGGCCGACCGGCCCGCCGAGCACGACCAGGGCCGGGTCGACGGTGGCGCAGACGACGACGGCGGCCTCTCCGAGCGTGCGGCCGGCCCGCGCGAGCACCTCGGCGTCGAGGGCGTCCGCGGTCGCCCGCAGCCCCTGCGCCGCGATCTGCTCCCCGAAGCGGAAGCGGCCCATGCCCTCGCCGAGCGGCAGGTAGCCGATCTCCCCGGCGAGCCCCCGCGCGCCGCGGACGAGCGCGCCGTCGAGGACGAGCCCCATGCCGACGCTGTGCCCCTCGCCGAGGTAGAGGTAGGCGAACGTGGACGTCCCGGACGCGGCGCCGTGGTCGCGCTCGGCGAGCGCCGCGAAGTTGACGTCGTTGTCGAGCACGATCATCGAGGGGTCGACGCCGCGGACGTCGTCGGTGCCCACCACGCCCGCGGGGAAGGCGGACTCCCGCAGCTCGACGACCCGGCCGGTGGCCGGGTCGACGGGGTTGGCGATCGACACCGCGACCGCCCGCACCGGGCGTCCGTGACCGAGCCAGCGCTGGGCGAGCGTGTCGAGGACCTCGTGCAGGCGTGCCGCGACGACGTGCCCGTCCTCCGGCGGCTCGTGGTCGGACCGTTCGAGCGTGCGGCCGGTGAGGTCGCCGACCGCGCTGCGCACGACCGAGCGGTTGATCTCGACGGCGACGACGACGCCCGTGCCCGGGGCCAGGTCGTACAGGGTGGCGACGGCGCCGGGGACCCCGGAGCGCGGACCGACGGCGACGAGCACGGCGTCGGACTCCATGCGCCGCACGGCCTCGCTGATGGCCGGCGGGGAGATCGCGGTGCGGCGGGCCAGCTCGGCACGGGTCAGCGGGCCGTCCTCGGCGGCGAGGCAGTCGAGGATCGCGCGCTCGGTGGTGGCACGGCGCAGTCCGCTGTGCGGCGACGTCGCCCGCACCGCCGGATCCGGCTCGTCCATGCCACCTCCTGGGCGTCCGGGTGCAGGGTAGGCGCTGGTCACACCGCGGTGTCGTCCTCCCGGAAGACGAGGCCGAGCTGGTCTCCCGCCTCGGCGAGCACGCCCTGCACGGCGAGCGTGTCGTCCAGCGGCATCACCGTGCTCTCGGTCGCGCCCGAGCGCAGGCACTCGGTGACCTCGATGAGCTCGTGGCTGTAGCCCGCGCCGGTGGCGGGCAGCTCGATCCGCTCGCCCGGGTCGTCCGTGTCGTGGTGCAGGACGATCGTCGTCGGGTGGTGGAAGCGGGGGAGGACGTCGATCCAGCCCGTGGTGCCGAAGACCCGCGCCTGACCGGGCGACGGGCTGTGGAACGACGTCTGCAGCGTCGCGTAGCGCCCGTCCTCCCAGAACAGCAGCATCGCGCCGTCCGCGTCGACCCCGGTGGTCTCCCGGGAGGCGACGGCGTGCACGCGGTCCGGCGTGCCCAGCACCATCTGCGCGAACGACACGGGGTAGACGCCGAGGTCGAGCAGCGCGCCGCCGCCGAGCTCGGGGGCGAACAGGCGGTCGTCCGGGTCGACCTCGCGGACCGTGCCGAGGTCGGCCTGCACCGAGCGCGGCTCGCCGATCTCGCCCTGCGCGATGAGCTCACGCAGCCGCACGACGGCGGGCTGGAAGCGGGTCCACATCGCCTCCATCGCGAACACGCCCTGGGTGCGCGCGGTGTCGACCACCCGCCAGGCCCCGGCCAGCGTGGCGGTGAACGTCTTCTCGACCAGGACGGCCTTGCCGGCCTCGAGGCACGCCACCGCGAGCGCGGCGTGCTGGGGGTGCGGCGTCGCCAGGTAGACGACGTCGACGTCCGGGTCGTCGACGAGGGCGCGGTAGCTGCCGTGCGCGCGGACGTCGGCACCGCCGTTGGCGTCGGCGAACGCCCGGGCGCGCTCCTGCGAGCGGGAGCCGACCGCGACGAGGGACGCGCCCTCGACCAGGGCCAGGTCCTCGACGACCTTCGCGGCGATGCGGCCGGGTCCCGCGATGCCCCAGCGGATGTCCTGCATGGGGCTCACTGTGTCAGGACCCCGGACGGGCCAGGAGGTCGACGTCCCGCGCGGTCCCCGAGACCACCAGGACGCCGTCCTCGGCGCGCAGCTCCGTCGCGGAGATCGAGAAGGGCAGCTCGCCGGGATCGACGCTGGTGGAGAAGCCCGACAGCCGCGAGCGCAGGGCGCTCGCCGCGACCTGCCCGGCCGCGCCCTCGCCGCCCTCGGCGCGGATGTCGCGGGCCGAGAGCGTGATGCGCCCGCCGGAGAGACGGAACGACGCGATGACCGCGACCTGCACCTGCTGGCCCTGCACGGTCGTCGACGACGTGAGGCGCACCGACGACGTCGGGTCGACGTCGGCCAGCGCCTCGCTGCTGCCCGAGGCGCCGGAGTCGTCGGCCTCGGCCTCGGAGCGCAGGCGCTCGAGGTCGGCCTCGGTCAGCGGCTCGATGGTCAGGTCGCCGACGTCGAGCAGCCGGGCGAGGTCGGTGGGATTGACCCGCGCGGCCGCCGTGACCTGGCGGGCGGGGATCTCGCGGACCTGCCCGTTCACCAGGTTCTGCAGCGGCAGGGACACCCCCGAGAGGTCGGCGGTCAGCGTGAGGTCGCGCAGCTCGCCGTAGCGGATGCCCGGCGCGGAGAGCCCGACGTCGTCGTAGCTCCCGTCGAGGGCCTGGGTGAGGAACGGGAAGCCGCGGATGTCGACGTCCGGCGACTGCGGCAGGTCCAGCGAGCTCTGCAGCGCCGCCCCCACCCGGTCCTCGGCGACCCAGCGGGCCGCGAAGTCGATGCCGACCAGCACGGCGACGACCACGACGAGGGCGATCAGGAGTCCACGCACGCGCACCACCGTGTCAGGGGGCCGCGGAGACGACGACGCCGGCCGACCCTCGGGGGATCGACCGGCGTCGTCGCTGCTCAGATGCCTGCTCAGAGCTGGCGGAGGATACGGGATTTGAACCCGTGAGGGTGTTGAGCCCTACACGATTTCCAATCGTGCGCCTTAGGCCGCTCGGCCAATCCTCCGCGGGGGACGATACAGCCCGGCGGGAGGCGTCGAGGGGGTCGGGGCGGGCCTCGCGTGGGGATCGGCCGACTTCGTTACACTGGGCCACGGACCCCGCGCGGCGTCCATCCTGTGAACTCCCCCAGGGCCGGAAGGCAGCAAGGGTCAGCGGGCTCTGGCGGGTGCGCGGGGTCCCCTTCATCTCCCCTCCGGCGGCGTCGGGGGGCCCGCGTAGCCTCGGGCTCGTGGCTCTGGCGCTCTACCGCAGGTACCGGCCGGCGACGTTCGCCGAAGTGGTCGGTCAGGAGCACGTCACCGATCCGCTGCGCACCGCGCTGTCCGCCGGCCGGGTCAACCACGCCTACCTCTTCTCCGGGCCGCGGGGCTGCGGCAAGACGTCCAGCGCGCGCATCCTCGCCCGCTCGCTGAACTGCGAGCAGGGCCCCACGCCCGAGCCGTGCGGCGTCTGCGAGTCCTGCATCGCGCTCGCCCCGAACGGCCCCGGCTCGCTCGACGTCACCGAGATGGACGCCGCGAGCCACAACGGCGTCGACGACGCCCGCGAGCTGCGCGACCGCGCCCACTTCGCGCCGGTGAGCTCCCGCTACCGCGTCTTCATCATCGACGAGGCGCACATGGTCACCACGGCGGCGTTCAACGCGCTGCTCAAGGTGGTCGAGGAGCCTCCCGAGCACCTGATCTTCATCTTCGCCACCACCGAGCCGGACAAGGTGCTCACCACCATCCGCTCGCGCACCCACCACTACCCGTTCCGCCTGCTGCCGCCGAGCACGCTGCGCGGCCTCCTCGAGCGCATCTGCGTCGAGGAGAGCGTGACGGTCGAGCCGGCCGTCTACCCGCTCGTGGTGCGCGCGGGCGGCGGGTCCGCCCGCGACTCCCTCTCGGTGCTCGACCAGCTGCTGGCCGGCGCCGGCGACGAGGGCGTCACCTACGCCCATGCGGTGGGGCTGCTCGGGGTCACCGACGTCGCGATCCTCGACGACGTCGTCGACGCGCTCGGTGCCGGTGACGGTCCCGCCGTGTTCGGGGCGGTCGACCGGCTCGTCGAAGCGGGGCACGACCCGCGGCGCTTCGCCGCCGACCTGCTCCAGCGCCTGCGCGACCTCATCCTCGTCCAGGCCGTCCCGGACGCGGGGGAGCGCGGTCTCGTCGACGTCCCGGCCGACGAGATGGAGCGGATGGTCGACCAGGCGCAGCGCCTCGGCCCCGCGGCGCTGGCCCGGCACGCCGAGCTCGTGCACACCGCGCTCACCGAGATGCGCGGGGCGACGGCCGCGCGGCTGCTGCTCGAGCTGGTCTGCGCCCGCATGCTGCTGCCCGCCGCCTCGTCGGCCGACGCGGCGATGATCCAGCGCCTCGAGGGCGTCGAGCGGCGCCTCGCGGTGGGCGCGCCCGGGCCGTCGGACGACGCGTCCTCCCGCTTCAGCCGGCCGTCGCAGCGGTCCGACGAGGACGCGCCCCCGCGCGCCGGCGAGCTCGACGCCACCGTCGTCCCGCCCACCGACCGGCCGGCGTCCACCGTCGAGGCCCGTGACGAGCCGCCGCGCGACGCTCCCCGGGAGCGCCCGCAGGCAGCGCCCCAGCGCCCGGAACGCCCGGCGGCCCAGGAGCGACCCTCGGAGCCTCCGCCCGCGCCCGAGCCCGAGCCGGCGCCGGAACCCGCGCGCGCCCCGGCCGCCGGCGCGCTCGACGCCGCGGCACTGCGCCGGGTCTGGCCCGAGGTGATGACCCAGGTCCGCGAGCGCAACAAGCCCACCCACGCGCTGCTCCAGAACGCGACGGTGACGGCGGTCGAGGGCACGACGATCACGCTCGCCATGCCCACGCCCCCGCTGGCGCGCCAGCTCTCCCAGCCCAACCGCGCCGCCCACGTCGCCGCGGCGCTCGGGGCCGTGCTCTCGGGGCAGTGGACCGTGCAGGCGGTGCACGGCACCGGCGGGGGAGACGGTGGCGGTGGTGGCGGCGGCGCACGGGGCGGCGGCCGCCCGGAGCAGAGCCGCCAGCGCCCCGACCCGCCGCGGCGACCCGAGCGGCCCCAGCGCCCGGAGCAGCCGCCGCGGGCGGACGCTCCCCCCGCCGAGGCTCCCGCCCGGGGCGGCTCGGGCGACGCCCCGCCGGCCCGCCGCCCGGCGCCGCCGTCGGACATCCCGCCCCCTCCGGAGCCGCCCGAGGACGGCGATGTGAGCGAGGACGACATGTACGCCGAGGCCGCCGCCGACCCGGGCGGCACGGCCGGCGGTGCGCGCGTCGACCCTGAGGAGGCGGCCATGGAGCTGCTGACCTCGCAGCTCGGTGCGCGGCGGGTCGACGGTCGCTAGCGCTCAGCCCAGCGCGCGACCCAGGAACGCGACGGCCCGGGGGTAGGCGTCGAGCCGGTTGGCGCGCTTCGCCAGCCCGTGGCCCTCGTCGTCGTAGACCACCATCTCCACCTCGACGCCGTTGGCCCGCACCGCCGCGGCCACCTGCTCGGCCTCGGAGAGCGGCACCCGCGGGTCGTTCGCGCCGTGGATGACGAACAGCGGCGCGCGCACGTCGCCGATGCGCGTCAGCGGCGACGCGCGCTCGAGGAACGCGCGGTCCCGCTCCAGCGAGCCGTACTCCCGCTCGCGGTGGGCGCGCCGGTAGGGCGAGGTGTTCTCCAGGAACGTCACGAGCGACGAGATGCCGACGATGTCGACGCCCGCCGCCCAGAGCCCGGGCTGGAAGGCGAGCCCGGCGAGCACCATGTACCCGCCGTACGAGCCGCCCCACAGCGCCGCCCGCGCGGGGTCGAGGCCGAGGCGGGGGAGATAGGCGTGCAGGGCGGCGAGGTCGGCGACGGAGTCGAGGCGCCGTTCGACATCGTCGAGCGAGTACCAGCGCTTCCCGTAGCCCACCGAGCCGCGCACGTTCGGCACGAGCACGGTGTGCCCGGCGCCGACCAGCGCCTGGACGATCGGCGAGAACGCGCGCACCGACTGCCCCTCCGGCCCGCCGTGCACGATCGTCACGCTCGACCCCGACGGTTGGGCGGGCGCGTAGACGAAGCACGGCACGGTCTCGCCGTCGGGCGTCGGCACGCCGTGGCTGGTGGGGGCGACGAGGTCGAGGTCCTCCAGCGGCCCGCGGGACGAGGCCACGACGCCGGAGCGGCCACGCGCGGCGTCGACGAGCAGGACGTCGGCCGGGGTCGCCGGGTCGGTCCACGTGATCGCGAGCCCGGTGCCGTCGGGCGACCAGCGCGGCACGGCGAGGAAGTCGGCGACCCCGCCGCGCAGCTCGGCGGGCAGGCCGACCGCGTGCCGGAAGGTGCCGTCGACGTCATGGACGGCGAGGCGGCTCGTCCCGTCGTCGTCGGTCACCACCAGCAGCGTCTCGCCGTCCGGGGACAGGCGTGCGGTGACGTCGTGCTCGTCGTCGGTCACCAGCCAGGTCAGCTCGCCGTTGCCGACGTCGAGCCGGGCGACACCGAGGTGGTCGCGGCCGGAGTCCGTGGTGAGCACCGCGGCCTCACCCCGGGGCAGCCACTGCGGACCGAGGTAGCGGGCGTGCTCACCGGCGTCGGTGAGCTCGGTGGTCGTGTCGCCGGCGAGCAGCAGGACCTGCGAGCTCAGTGCCGGGCGGCCGGGTCGCGTCATCAGCGCCCGGGTGCCGTCGTGGCTCACCGCGGCGCCGCCGACCATCCCGCCGCCGTCGTAGAGGACGGTCTCGGTGCCGTCCTGGACGCGGCGGACGACGAGGTCGAAGTCGACGCCGTTGCGCCGGTTCGTCGTGTAGACGACCTCGCCGGTCGGGAGGACCTCGACGAGACCGTGGATGTGCGCCGGGTCGTGCACGAGCGGGACGAGCCCGTCCTCGCCGACCGGCTCGGTCACGGCGTCCGGGTCGAGCAGCGAGAGCTGGGCGCGCTCGTCGCCGCCGGCGTCGTGGGAGACGACGACGCGCCGCGTGCCCGGCAGGTACCGCCCGTGGCAGGCGCCCGGCAGGGCCGTGAGGGGCACGCGGCTCCCGTCGGGACGCAGCTCGACGAGCTGCACCGTCCCGGACCCGTCGTACCCCGCGAGGATGCGGCCCTGGGCGTCCACGTCGAACGCGCGCCAGGTGGTGACCTCGAGGAGGCGGTGCAGCAGATCGGTCGTCTCGTCCATCGGGAGGCAGCCTGCCTGCCCACGCGCTCCGCGGCGACCACGGGCGCGCGGTTAGGGTGGTGATGTGCAACCCGGTCAGAACCCTGAAGGCATGGACATGGGCGCGCTGCTGCAGCAGGCGCAGGCGATGCAGGAGCAGCTGATGTCCGCCCAGGCGGAGCTGGCCGAGGCCGAGGTCACGGGCCAGGCGGGCAACGGCCTGGTCACCGTCACCCAGACCGCCACCGGCGAGGTCCGCTCCGTGAGGATCGACCCGAAGGTCGTCGACCCGGACGACGTCGAGACGCTGCAGGACCTCATCGTCGGCGCGATCGCCGACGCCGCGCAGGCAGCCGCCGAGCTGCAGGCCGAGAAGATGGGCCCCCTCGCCGGCGGGCTCGGGGACATGGGCGGCGGGCTGGGCCTGCCGGGTCAGTAGGTTCGTCGGGTGTTCGAGGGACCGGTCCAAGACCTGATCGACGAGCTGGGCCGCCTGCCCGGCATCGGTCCCAAGAGCGCCCAGCGCATCGCCTTCCACCTCCTCGCCACCGAGGAGGCCGACGTGACGCGCCTGCAGGAGGCCCTGCAGAAGGTCAAGGTCGGTGTCGTCTTCTGCGACGTCTGCGGCAACGTCTCCGAGCAGCCGCGCTGTCGCATCTGCGGCGACGCCCGGCGCGACGCGACGGTGGTCTGCGTCGTCGAGGAGCCGAAGGACGTCATGGCGGTGGAGCGCACCCGGGAGTTCCGCGGTCGCTACCACGTGCTGGGCGGGGCGCTCGATCCGCTCTCGGGCATCGGCCCCGATCAGCTGCGCGTCCGTGAGCTGCTCACCCGCATCGGCGGCGCCGGCGACGAGCCGGAGATCGCCGAGGTCATCCTGGCCATGGACCCGAACACCGAGGGCGAGGCCACGGCAACGTATCTCGTACGCCTGCTGCGCGACTTCCCGGGGCTCAGCGTCACGAAGCTGGCCTCCGGCCTCCCCATGGGCGGCGACCTCGAGTTCGCCGACGAGCTCACGCTCGGCCGGGCCCTCGCAGGTCGCCGCGCCTTCTAGAGCCGGGCGTCCCGCGCCCGGATCGGGGTGCGGTAGGCGACGGCCGCGGCCCGGTCGAGCTCCATCTCGGCGCGGTGCACGCGCCCCATCCGCCTGCGCGTCGCCTCGCGGTGCACGGAGATGCCCACGAGCACGCCGACGACGAACAGTGCCCAGAAGATCACTACGGCGATGATGACGGTCATGGCGGTCATCGTCGGCCGCCCCTCGTTGCGTTCATGATCAGTGCCTCCCGTCGAGTCGTGCGGCCCGTTGTGCGGTCCACAGCTCCGGCGATCCAGCTCCGGTATTCCTGACAGTGCTGTGTGGGAGCCCACAGCACAAGAGAAGTCTGCAATTGCACGCAACGATTGCGTGACGACATGGCCCTCCGGGGTCTACCGTGTGCGCAGCGAAGCCGGTGGGGGGCCGACACACATCGCCCAGCTCAGGAGGCGCGCGCATGACCTGGTCGCCGGGCCCCGTGGTGACCCGTCGCCGCCTCGGCGGCGAGCTCAAGCGTCTGCGCGAGGGGAAGGGCTTCAAGCTCGAGGACGTCGCCCGGCAACTCGAGTGCTCGCAATCGAAGATCAGCCGTCTCGAGAACGGCAAGGGCGTGCCCCGCTGGCGCGACGTCCGGGACATGCTCGACGTGTACGACGTCCAGGACCCCGGGATGCGCGACCGTCTCGAGTCCTGGGCGCGGACGGGCCAGGCGAAGATGTGGTGGCGGTCGTACAGCGACGTCATGCCGCCCGCCATGGCGACCTACGTCGAGCTCGAGTGGGACGCGGCCCGGATCCAGGCGTTCGAGCCGTTCGTCGTGCACGGTCTCCTGCAGACGCCCGAGTACGCCCGAGTGGTGCTCCGCAACGCCCTGGGGTCGTCCGCGCCCGAGCGGGCGATCGACAAGCTGGTCGAGGTCCGGATGCAGCGTCAGGACGCCCTGAAGCAGGAGCACGGGCTCTCGTTCGCGTGCGTGCTCGACGAGTCCATCCTCAACCGGGTCGTCGGATCGAGCGAGGTCCTCACGGCGCAGCTCGAGCACCTGCTGACCGCCGCCGAGGCCGAGCACGTCGACGTGCGCGTCCTGCCGTTCTCGGCGGGCCTCGTCCCCGGGAGTCGTGGCGCGTTCGCCAAGCTCGACTACAGCGAGGGCATCGAGCACGGCCTCGTCTACGTCGAGCGGCCGCCGGTCGCGGGCGAGTTCCTCGCGGACCCGGCGGAGATCGCCGATCATGAGGCCTGGCTGAAGGGGCTCTACGCGGCGGCATTGAGCGAGTCGGACTCCGTCCCGCTGCTGGAACGAGCCGTTCGCCGCATCGACACCCCCGATGGGTGAGTCCGGCTTCCGACGACGTCGCAGAAGCCTCGAAGATGCCGCAGTGCAACCGCGTCGTGACGTTCAGGTGCCGGTGAGGACGAGCAGCTTCTGCAGCGACGGGAGCTGCGTCGGCGTCGCGATCGGGGCCGACGAGGTGCGGGTCGTCGACACGAAGTCCGAGGGCGCGCTGAGCTTCACGGCCGCGGAGTGGGCGGCGTTCGTCGCCGGCGTGAAGGCCGGGGAGTTCGACCTTCCGGGCTAGATCCGAACTTGTGGAGCGAATGCTCCGCTGAGCGGAACGATCGCTCCGCGGATCGAGATCTTGCCGACTTCGGTGACGAAACCCGCGCTCAGCGCGGGTCCCGCCACCGAAGTCGGGAACGTCAGCGCATCGCGCGGTTGATTGCCGACACGACGGCCTTGAGCGAGGCGGTCAGGATCGAGCCGTCGATGCCGATGCCCCAGACCTCGACGTCGCCGACGGCCGCCTCCACGTAGGCGGCGGCGCGGGCGTCGTCGCCGGCGGACATGGCGTGCTCGGCGTAGTCGAGGACGCGGACGTCGTAGCCGACGCTGGCGAGGGCGTCGACGAAGGCGGCGATCGGGCCGTTGCCGACGCCGGTGACCTCGTGCAGATCACCCTCGACCTTCAGCGTGGCGCTGAGCTCTGCCTTGCCGTCGTCGTGGGTCGAGACCCGCGAGCTGACGAGCTCCAGGGGCACCCGCCGGAGCAGGTACTCCTCGGTGAAGATGTCGTACATCTCCTTGGCCGAGACCTCGCCGCCCTCGGTGTCGGTGACCTCCTGGACGCGGCGCGAGAACTCGATCTGCAGGCGTCGCGGGAGGTCCATCTGGTGCTCGGTCTTCATCAGGTAGGCGACGCCGCCCTTGCCCGACTGCGAGTTGACCCGGATGACGGCCTCGTAGGTGCGGCCGACGTCCTTCGGGTCGATCGGCAGGTACGGGACCTCCCACGGGTGCTCGGACACGTCGTGCCCGGCCTCCGACGCCTCGGCCACCATCGCCTGCAGGCCCTTGTTGATCGCGTCCTGGTGCGAGCCCGAGAACGCGGTGAAGACGAGGTCGCCGCCCCAGGGGTGGCGCTCCCCGACGGGCAGCTGGTTGCAGAACTCGACGGTGCGGCGGACCTCGTCGATGTCCGAGAAGTCGATCTGCGGGTCGATGCCCTGGCTGAACAGGTTCATACCCAGGGTCACCAGGCAGACGTTGCCGGTGCGCTCGCCGTTGCCGAACAGGCAGCCCTCGACGCGGTCGGCGCCGGCCTGGACGCCGAGCTCGGCGGCGGCGACGCCGGTGCCGCGGTCGTTGTGGGGGTGCAGAGACAGGATGATCGAGTCCCGGCGCGCGAGGTTGCGGTGCATCCACTCGATGGAGTCCGCGTAGACGTTCGGCGTCGCCATCTCCACCGTGGCCGGCAGGTTGACGATCATCGGCTTCTCGGGCGTCGGCTCCCAGACGTCACCGACGGCGTCGACGATCTCCTTGGCGTACGAGAGCTCGGTGCCGGTGTACGACTCGGGCGAGTACTGGAAGCGCCAGTCGGTGCCCGGCCGCTTCTCGGCCTCCTCGCGGACCTTCGTCGCGCCGTCGACCGCGATCTTGGTGATGCCGTCGCGGTCGGAGCGGAAGACCACGCGCCGTTGCAGGATCGAGGTCGAGTTGTAGAGGTGGACGACCGCCGAGTGCACGCCCTCGAGGGACTCGAACGTGCGCGTGATCAGCTCGGGCCGGGCCTGGGTCAGCACCTGGATGCGGACGTCGGCCGGGATCGCGCCGTGGGAGATGATCTCGCGGACGAAGTCGAAGTCGGTCTGCGAGGCGGCGGGGAAGCCGACCTCGATCTCCTTGTAACCCATGCGCACGAGCAGGTCGAACATGCGGCGCTTGCGCGCGGGCGACATCGGGTCGATCAGGGCCTGGTTGCCGTCGCGCAGGTCGACCGCGCCCCAGAGCGGCGTCTTGTCGATCACGCGGTCCGGCCAGGTGCGGCCGGGCAGCGAGATCTTCTCGACGAGGTCGGCGAACCGCCGGTAGCGGTGGACCGGCATGCGGCTGGGGCGCTGGGTGTTCCAGGCCGCCTGGCCGTCGGGGATGTCGCCGTCGGGATGGACGACGGTCGAACGGATGTCGGCGATCGGCTCGTCGTTCATCGACGTGCCGGGAGTGATGCTCATGAGGTGTCGCGCTCCTGGATCCTGCAGCACTGCGAGGGATGGCGACCGGCAGCGCGCATCACCCGCGGCAGGGGGCCGGTCTTTTCAGACCCCGCCGCGGCGGCGAAGAAGCAGGCCCGGGGTGATGACCGGGGCTGCGGGCGCGGAGAACATCGCCTCCACGGTAGCCCCGGCACGTCGTGGTCCGGTACCCCGGGACCCCGGACCGAGGGGTCCGCGGACCCCGCAATACGCCTCCGACCTGCGAGGGAGCGCTTCGGTGACTAGGGTCGCACCCTCGGCTACCGACCGGTCACCTAACGTGCCATGATGTCGCGCATGGCGCAGGATGCGAGCACGGACACGTCCGAACAGCGGCGTTCGCACACCTCCGAGGACATGCGCGCACTAGTCCGCAAGGTCCTCACGGTGGCGGCCTCGGTGATCCGGATCCTCACCGTCATCTTCGCGGCGATCCTCGTCGTGCACGTGGTCCTCGCGGTGGCCGGGGCCAACCCCGCCAACGGCATCACGGTCTTCTTCCGCGATCTCGCGAACAACCTGACGCTGGGCATCGGCGACCTGTTCCTGCCGGCCAGCGAGTCGCTGCGGATCATCCTCAACTTCGGGCTCGCCGCGGTCGTGTGGATCGTGATCGGGATCGTCGTCTCGAAGCTGCTCAACGCCCTCGCGCCGTAGCCGCTCCACGGTGGTGACAGCCACCTCGTGAGCCCGCGCGCCTCGGATAGGGTCGGAGCCGTTCGCCGACCAGCAGGTGGAGGTCCGTCGCGGTGGCACTCGTCGTCCAGAAGTACGGCGGCTCGTCGGTGCAGTCGGCCGACCGCATACGACGGGTGGCCGAGCGCATCGTGCGCACCGGCAAGGACGGCCACGACGTGGTCGTCGTCGCCTCCGCCATGGGCGACACGACCGACGAGCTGACCGACCTCGCGATGCAGGTCCACCCCAGCCCGCCGCCGCGCGAGATGGACATGCTGCTGACGTCGGGCGAGCGCATCTCCAACGCGCTCCTCGCCATGGCGATCAACGCCCAGGGCGGCCGCGCGCGGTCGTTCAGCGGCTCGCAGGCCGGCATGATCACCACGGGGAAGCACGGCGACGCCCGCATCGTGGACGTCACTCCCGGGCGCATCCACGCCGCCCTCGCCGAGGACCACATCGCGCTCGTCGCGGGGTTCCAGGGCGTCAGCGCGGACTCCAAGGAGATCACGACGCTCGGCCGCGGCGGGTCGGACACGACGGCGGTCGCGATGGCCGCCGCCATGAAGGCCGACGTCTGCGAGATCTACACGGACGTCGACGGCGTGTACTCCGCCGACCCGCGCATCGTCCCGAACGCGAAGCTGCTCGAGACCATCACCTACGAGGAGATGCTCGAGATGGCCGCGTGCGGGGCCAAGGTGCTGCACTTGCGCGCCGTGGAGTACGCCCGTCGCGAGGGCGTGCCGCTGCGGGTGCGCTCGTCGTACAACGACAAGCCCGGCACGACGATCGTCGGGTCGATCGAGGAGCTCAGCGTGGAACAGGCCGTCCTCACCGGAGTCGCGCACGACCGGTCCGAGGCCAAGATCACGGTGGTCGGCGTGCCCGACCAGCCCGGCTTCGCGGCGCGCATCTTCCGCGCGGTCGCGGACGCCGAGATCAACATCGACATGGTGCTCCAGAACGTGTCGCACCTGAAGACGGGCAAGACCGACGTGACCTTCACCCTGCCCGTCACGGACGGCCCGAAGGGTGTCGCCGCCCTGTCCGCCGTGCAGGGCGAGGTCGGCCACGAGGACGTCATCTACGACGAGCACATCGGCAAGGTGACCCTCGTGGGCGCCGGCATGCGCAGCCACCCGGGCGTCACCGCGACGTTCTGTGAGTCGCTGGCGCTCGCCGGCGTGAACATCGAGATGATGAACACCTCGGAGATCCGGATCTCCGCGCTCATGCGGGACACCCAGCTGGACGACGCCGTCCGCGCCCTCCACGCCGCCTTCGACCTCGGGGGCGACGAGGAGGCCGTGGTGCACGCGGGAACAGGACGCTGACCATGACCACCCTCGCCATCGTCGGCGCGACCGGTGCCGTGGGCACCGTCATGATCGACATCATCAACGCCCGGGAGACCGTGCCCTGGTCGGAGATCCGCCTGATCGCCTCGCCGCGCTCGGCGGGCAAGCGCCTCACGGTGCGCGGCCAGGAGATCGAGGTCGTCGCGCTCGCGCCCGAGGCCTTCGACGGCATCGACATCGCGATGTTCGACGTGCCCGACGAGATCAGCGCCGAGTGGGCGCCGGTCGCGGTGTCCCGCGGCGCGATCGCGGTCGACAACTCCGGCGCGTTCCGCATGGACCCCGAGGTCCCGCTCGTCGTGCCGGAGGTCAACGCGGAGGCGGCGCACACGCGGCCGAAGGGCATCGTCGCCAACCCGAACTGCACGACGCTGTCGATGATGGCGGCGCTCGGCGCCCTGCACCGCGCCTTCGGGCTGCGCGAGCTCGTCGTCGCCAGCTACCAGGCGGCGTCCGGCGCGGGCCAGGAGGGCATCGACCGCCTGCGCGCCGAGCTCGCGGCCGTCGCCGGCAAGGACGTCGGCAACCGGCGCGGCGACGTCGCCGAGGCCCTCGCGGCCGCGGGGCTCTCCGAGGACACCCCGTTCGGCGCCCCGCTGGCGCTCAACGTGGTGCCGTTCGCGGGCTCGCCGAAGGCCGACGGCTGGACCTCCGAGGAGCTCAAGGTCCGCAACGAGTCGCGCAAGATCCTCGACCTGCCCGAGCTCAAGGTGTCGGCCACCTGCGTGCGCGTGCCCGTGATCACGACGCACTCGCTCGCCGTGCACGCCACCTTCGCCCGCCCGGTCGACGTCGCGAGGGCGCACCAGGTCTTCGCTGCCCAGCCCTCGATCGTGCTGGTCGACGAGCCGGAGGCGAAGCGGTTCCCGACCCCCGCGGACGTCGTCGGCGAGGACCCGACGTACGTCGGGCGCGTGCGGCAGGCGCTGGACTTCCCGGACACCCTCGACTTCTTCGTGTGCGGCGACAACCTGCGCAAGGGCGCCGCGCTGAACACCTACGAGATCGCCGAGGAGCTCGTCCGGAGCTGAGGCGCCGCCGCCCCCTTTTCTTGACTCATTCCAGTCTCGGTGGCACCTTGGGGTCATCATGACCTCACGGACCGAGCCCGAGGGCGACCCCACAGCGATGTCTGTGGTCGCGTCTCCTGCGGATCCGCGCCACCACGTGGCCGATCCGCGGGCACGGCTCCGCCAGGCCGGGCTGCGGGTCACCGCTCCCCGCCAGGCGGTGCTCGGCGTCCTCGGCGAGCACCCCCACTCCACGGCCGACGCCGTGGCGTCGGCGGTACGGGGCCGGTTGGGGTCGGTGTCCACCCAGGCCGTGTACGACGTCCTCGCCGCGTGCGTGGATGCCGGTCTGGTGCGCCGCATCGAGCCCGCGGGCTCGGCGGCGCGGTACGAGACACGCACGGGCGACAACCACCACCACGTCGTCTGCCGCGCGTGCGGCGCGACCGCCGACATCGACTGCGTCGCCGGCGAGCGCCCGTGCCTGGCCCCGTTCGACGCGGGGGGCTTCGTCGTGGACGAGGCCGAGATCGTCTTCTGGGGCACCTGCCCGGCCTGCCGGGCCGCGGGAGCGGGTACCCCTTCCACCAGCACCGACGGGACGAGCTCGATCCCGTCACGGTGAGACACGAGAGCCACCACCACGAGGAGAGGCGAACGTGACCAATCCGAATCGCTCTTACGCCACCGACGACGCCGGCATCCCGGCGCCGAGCCACGAGTTCTCCGCCACGGTCGGCACCGACGGTCCGCTCGTGCTCCAGGACCACTACCTGATCGAGCAGATGGCGAACTTCAACCGGGAGCGCATCCCGGAGCGCCAGCCGCACGCCAAGGGCAGCGGCGCGTTCCTGAAGTTCGAGACCACCCAGGACGTCACCGCCTACACCAAGGCCGCCGTGTTCCAGCCCGGCGAGGTGACCGAGGGCATCATCCGCTTCTCCACGGTCGCCGGTGAGCGGGGCAGCCCCGACACCTGGCGGGACCCCCGCGGGTTCTCCCTCAAGCTGTGGACCAGCGAGGGCAACTGGGACATGGTCGGCAACAACACGCCGGTCTTCTTCATGCGCGACCCCATGAAGTTCCAGAACTTCATCCGGTCGCAGAAGCGCCTGGCCCGCAACGGCCTGCGCGACCACGACATGCAGTGGGACTTCTGGACGCTCTCCCCGGAGTCGAAGCACCAGGTCACGTGGCTCATGGGCGATCGGGGCATCCCGAAGGACTGGCGCCACATGAACGGCTACTCGAGCCACACGTACATGTGGGTCAACTCGGCCGGCGAGGAGTTCTGGGTCAAGTACCACTTCAAGTCGGACCAGGGCGTCGAGTGCCTGACCGAGGAGGAGGCCGGCCGCCTCGCGGGTGAGGACGCCGACTACCACCAGCGCGACCTCTACGAGGCCATCGAGCGCGGGGAGTTCCCGAGCTGGACACTGAAGGTGCAGATCATGCCCTTCGAGGACGCCAAGACCTACCGGTTCAACCCGTTCGACCTGACCAAGGTGTGGCCGCACAGCGACTACCCTCTCCAGGAGGTCGGGAAGCTGACGCTGAACCGGAACCCGGAGGACTACCACACCGAGATCGAGCAGGTCGCGTTCGAGCCGAACAACCAGCCGCCCGGGCTGGGCCTGTCCCCGGACAAGATGCTGCTCGCCCGCGGGTTCTCCTACGCCGACGCCCACCGCGCTCGTCTCGGGGTCAACTACAAGCAGATCCCGGTGAACTCGCCGCGGGGCACGCAGGCGCACCCGTACACGGTCGCCGGTGCCATGCGCACGGTGAACGCGCCCGACCCGGTCTACGCGCCGAACACCAAGGGCGGCCCGCAGACGACGGAGACGATCCAGCCGCCGACGTGGTACTCGGACGGCCAAATCCAGCGCGCGGCCTACGTGCCGCACGCCGAGGACACCGACGAGGTCCAGGCCCGCACGATGATGCTCGAGGTCTGGGACGACGCCGCACGCGATCGGTTCGTCGAGAACGTCTCCGGCCACCTCTCCAAGGGCGTGGGTGACGACGTCCTCGCCCGCGCGTTCGACTACTGGAAGTCGATCGACGAGGGCATGGGTCAGCGCGTCGAGGACCGCGTCCGCGAGCTGACCGGCAAGGGGCAGAAGGCTCTCAGCCAGAGCTGAGCACCGCGCTCACACACACGTCGCCACGGCCCGCCCCACACACCCTGGTGGGGTGGGCCGTGGTGCTCGAAGGGAGATCACCACCATGGCCACCGCCCCCATCACGAGCCCCCTGCCCGACGACGCGCAGCAGACCGTCGGCGCCGTCCTGCAGGACAGCCTCGCCGACTTCGTCGACCTGTCCCTGACCGCCAAGCAGTGGCACTGGAACGTCGTCGGCCGCAACTTCCGCGAGGCGCACCTGCACCTCGACGAGCTCGTCGAGCTCGCGCGGACCTACTCGGACGAGGTCGCCGAGCGCGCCGCCACCATCGGTGTCTCGCCCGACGGCCGCACCGAGACCGTCGCCAAGAGCAGCGGTCTGCAGAAGCCCGAGGAGGGCTGGCGCGACGTCGAGGACGTCAACGAGGCCGTCGTCGAGACCCTCGCCCGCCTCATCGAGCGCATGCGTGAGCGCATCGAGACCACCGACGAGCCCGACCCGGTCACCCAGGACCTGCTCATCGCCCAGACGGCGAAGCTCGAGGAGGCCCACTGGATGTGGCAGGCCAAGACGGCCTGAGCCCGTCCGTCAGGCGGGGACGGGGAGCCCGAGCGCGCGGCGGGCGAACGCGATCTCGGCGACCGTGTGCCGCAGGGTCTCGGCCACCACCAGGGACCCGTGCCCGGCGTCGTAGCGCACCATCGCGTACTCCCGCCCCCGCTCCGCCAGCGCGTCGAGATAGTTGTCGATCTGGCGGATCGGGCAGCGGGGGTCGTTCTCGCCGGCGAGCACGAGCACCGGGGCCCGCACCGCGTCCACCCACGTGAGCGGTGAGGCCTCGGTGTAGCGCTCGGGCACCTGCTCGGGCGACCCGCCGAACAGCGACCGGTCGAAGGCGCGCAGCGGCTCCATCTCGTCCTCGTACGCCGCGAGGTAGTCCGCCACCGGGACGCCCGCGCACCCCACCGCCCAGCGCTCCGGCTGGCGGCCGAGGCCCAGCAGCGTGAGGTAGCCGCCCCAGGACCAGCCCTCGAGCACGCAGGCGGCCGGGTCGGCCAGCCCCGACGCGACGGCCCAGTCGTGCACGGCGGCGACGTCCTCGAGCTCGGTGGTACCCGGGCGTCCCTCGATGGCGTCCCGCCACGACGAGCCGTAGCCCGACGAGCCGCGGTAGTTCACGTGGACGACGGCGAAGCCCGCGTCGACCCACACCGCGCGCACCGGCGACCAGCGGTCCTCGTCGGCCGCCTGCGGGCCTCCGTGGATCATGAACACGGTCGGGACGGGCCCGGTCGTGCCCGCAGGCCGGGTCCACAGCGCGTGGACCGGACCCGCGACCCCGTCGACCCACGCGTCCTCGAGGGCGACCGACGGCTCGGGTCGCTCCCCGGGCGGGGCGAGCAGCTCGGTGTCGGTGCCGTCCTGGCGCAGGGCGCGCACCGACGACGGGTACGCCGCCGACGACCAGCCGTACTCGACGGTCCCGTCAGGGCGCACGTCCGCGCCGCCGACCGAGCCTGCGGCCGTCGGCAGGTGGGACAGCGCGCCCGTGGCGAGGTCGTAGCGGTGCAGCGTCGTGCGGCCCGCGCGCGTGTGGGCGACGAGCAGCGCCGAGGCGTCGGGGTAGAAGCCGGCGGCGAGGTCGCCGGGCAGGTCGATGTCGAGCACGGTCTCGGTGTCCGTCGCGAGGTCCCAGATCAGCAGCTCGTCGCGGCCCCGGCGCTCGTGGCCGACGAGCAGCCGCTGGTCGCCCTCGACCGGCGCGAACTCGATCGGGTCCAGGCCGCGTCCCTCTCCATCGGGCCCCGAGCCGTCATGCCGCTCGCCGACCGCGACGCCGTCGGTCACCCGCAGCACGCGGATCGCCGGGTGGCGCGAGTCGCCGTGCTCGGCGTGCGAGATGGCCAGCAGCGTCTCGTCGCGCGACAGCGCGCCGATCCCGGCGTCCTCGGTGTGGGTGTAGAGCACCCGGGCCTCGCCGCCGTCCTCGCTCACCGCGAGCGTCGACCCGTCGTCGGTCGACCAGCCGACGGCGACCGTGCGCCGCCCCAGGTCGAGCCCCGCCGGGTAGCCGGGCTCGGCACCCGAGACGGCCGGCTCGGCCGATCCGCCGACGAAGGGCTCGCGGACCCACACCCCGAACTCGTCGCCGTCGGTGTCGTCGAACCACCAGATCGCGGTGCCGTCGGTGCTCGCCGCGCCGCCCCGTGTGCCGTTCGGACGATCGGTGACCCGCCGATGGGTGTCCGTGGAGCGGTCCCAGGCGTAGATCTCCCAGGTTCCGGTGGCGTTCGACGAGTAGACACTGTGATCCGGGGCATCCCGCGCCCAATCGGGCACCGAGACGCGCGCGGCCGTGAACCGGCCTCGCCAGCGGTTCTCGACGGCGGCATCGGCGAACAGGGCGTCCGGGATCTCCGGAGCCGGGTCCTGGCGGCGGTGCGGCGACGACGCGGTCATGACCCGAATCCTGCCCGTCGGTGTGCCGCTGCCGCCGGGTGGAGCGGCCGGTGGGAGAGGATGCGCACCGGGGGGAGGGACTGATGACCGATCTCGGGCCGGACGACGAGGAGACGCCGCCGAACCTGGCGCGCGTGTTCGACCACTATCTCGGCGGCGACGACAACACCGTCGTCGACCGTGAGTTCGCCGCGGAGGTCGATCAGGTCCTGCCCGCCATGGGCGACCTGTGCCGGGGCCACCGACGGTTCTCCGCCGCGGTGGTGGACCACTGGTGTGCCGAGGGCATCGACCAGTTCCTCGAGCTGGGCGCGGGCCTGCCGACCGTCGACCACGTCCACACCCGCGCGCGCCGCGTGCACCCCGGGGCACGGGTGGCCTACGTCGACTACGACCCGGTCGCGGTCGTGCACGCCCGCCGTGTCGTCGCCCGCCACGAGGGCGTCTCGGTGCTGCTGGCCGACGCGGGCGACGCGGAGACGGTGCTGGCCGCGCCCGAGGTCCAGGACCTCCTGGACCTGACCCGGCCGGTCGGGGTGCTCGCGGTCGGCGTCCTGCACTACGTGCCCGACGTGGTCGCCGCAGAGGCGATGCGCCGCTACCGCGAGGCCCTCGCGCCGGGGAGCGGCGTCGCGATCTCGCACCTCACGGGCGTCGGGCGGCCCGACGTCCACACGTGGTCGACGATCAACCACGGTGGCTGGAGCTACGCACCGACACTGCGGGACCCCGAGGACATGGACCCGTGGCTCGAGGGCCTGGAGCTGGTCGGCCACGGATGGGCCTCCGCGCCGCACTGGGGCCCGGAGGGCGCGGTGCCACGCGCCGAGGAGACGGCGAGCGGGCTGTGGGGTGTGGTCGCGCGGCGGCCCGAGCGCCGGGGATGATCGGGGCGTGATCGGCACCCAGCGCCACGACGGCGCGGTCCACGAGATCCGCCTCGACCGCACCGAGCGGCGCAACGCCCTCGACACCGCCCACTGCCGCGACCTGCACGCGGCCGTCGACGCCGCCCTCGCCGACGGCGCTCGCGTGCTCGTACTCACCGGCGAGGGCACGGCGTTCTGCTCCGGCGCGGACCTCGACACCGTCGGCGACCCCGACTTCCTCGCCGCGCTCTACGGCATGCTGCACCGGCTCGCGGAGGTGCCGGTGCCCGTCGTCGCCGCGGTGCACGGGCCCGCGATCGGCGCCGGCACGCAGCTCGCCCTGGCCGCGGACCTGCGCGTGGTGGATCAGGCCGGCGTGTTCGGGCTACCCACCGCCGGCCTGGGCCTCGCCGTCGACCCGTGGACGGTGCGCCGTCTCGCGCTCGTCGCGGGCGGCGGGGCGGCGCGACGGATCCTGCTGGCCTGCGAGCGCCTCGACCACGACGCCGCCCGGGCCGCCGGCCTGGTCGACCGCGTCGGCGACCGCGACACCGCCCTCGCCTGGGCCGCCGAGATGGCCGCCCTCGCGCCCCTCACGCTGGCCTACAACAAGCTCGCCACCGCCCGGCTGCTCGAGGACGCGCCGGTGCCTGACGAGGTCTCCGCGGCCTTCGACGCCTGCTGGGCGAGCGAGGACCTCGTGGAGGGCCGCCGGGCCCGGGCGGAGAAGCGGGCACCGGTGTTCAGAGGTCGCTGACCGCCGAAGCGACGACCCCCTATCGGCGTGCTGAGCTCATGTCGCGCGACGGGCAGACCGCCGGCGGAGGGGCCGTTGAGTCAGCCCTCGCCCGGCCAATGGGCCAGCGTGTCGATGTAGGACTGCCGGACGCCCTCGATGCGCTCGTCGAGGTCCTCGCGGCTCCATGACGAGACGTCGATCGGTGGCAGCACGGCGACCTGGACGACGCCGGGGTGGATGATCATCGCGTTGCGGCTCATCAGCTCGCCGGTGTTGCGGAAGACGAGCGGGACGATCGGCACGCCGGCCTGCATGGCCAGGTGGAACGCGCCCTTCTTGAACTTCCCCGGCGTCGGGGTGGGCGAGCGGGTGCCCTCGGGCGCGATGACGATCGAGGTGCCCTCGCGCAGGCGCTCGACCGCCGGCTCCAGCGCCTTGACGGCCTGGGCGTTGTCGGCGCGGTCGATGAACGCCGTCTCGAGCAGGCGCATGAGCCCGCCGAACAGCACGTCGTTGGCCAGCTCCTTCTTCGCCACCGGCGCGAAGTTGCCGCGCAGGAGCCCGCCCAGGACGAGGACGTCGAGCTGGCTCTGGTGGTTGAACAGGAAGACCGCCGGCTGGGCCTCCCAGATGTGCCGGGCCCCGTGGACGTCGAGCGAGACGCCCGAGGCCATCAGCGAGAGGTCACCGCCGAGCCCGATGCCGAGGTTGAGCCCGGCGCGCCGCGAGCCGCCGAGCAGCCCGAGGCCGAGCCCGGTGGCGAAGCCGCCCATCATCCCGGCGAACGTCGCCACGGTGCGGCCGATCTCGATCGGCGTGGTCCACGGGCGGCCGTCGAAGTCGAGCGCGGGCCAGGCGCGCTCCGCCGCGGCCCGCCGCAGCCCCGCGCTGGGGTTCACCGCGGCCGGGTGGCCCACCGTGCTCAGGAACGGGACGTCCTCGCCGCCGTTGGAGTACGCGAAGCTCGCGTCCAGGTCGACGTCGTGGCTCGCCGCGAACTCCTTGACCGCCGCGGCCTTGCCCTCGCCGTAGGGCGAGCGGCCGTCGGGGTGCCCGGTGAGCGTGCCGTCCTCGCCGACCTCGACGGCCGTGTAGATCGTGTGCTCGACGCCCAGGGCCTTCGCGGCCGGCTCGACCTGGAACCGGGTGGCCGAGCTCGCGAGGACGACCGTGTGGCCCTTCTCCAGGTGCAGGCGGATCAGCCGCCACGCCTCCGGGTAGACGCTCGGGCCGATCTCGTCGCGGAAGAGCTGGTTGCCGAGCTTCTCGAGCTCCTCGGGCGTCCGTCCCGCCCACGTGCGCAGCGTGATGCCGAGGAACTTGCGGAAGTCCTCCTCGCCGTGCAGGCCCTGCCAGCCGCTGGCCAGCGTGTCGAGCGTCGTGCGCGGGTGCAGGTCGAGGTTCTTGACGTGGTGGAGCATGAAGGAGGTGACCGAGTAGCCCGCGATCACCGTGCCGTCGAAGTCGAAGAACGCGCCCACCTGCGGGCCCTCGGGTGCCGCGGCGACCGCGTCCATGAGGTCGGCGGGGGTGACCGCCGTGCTGGTCTCAGGGTCGGACACCCGCGGACTCCTGTCGGTTCGTCGCGTCGGTCTCGTCGATGGTCACGACTCGTTCCACTACCCCGCGAATCTCCGCGGCGAACGCCCGGCGACGGGTCGCCAGGTCCGGTTCCCCCTCACGGGGGGTGTTCGGGGCCAGGAGGCCCCGGTTGGCGGCGAGCCGCACCGCGGAGGCGAAGAGCTCCCGCGACAGCGACTCGGGCCCGTGCAGCTTGCCCTGCAGCAGCAGCTGGCGCCCGACGGCGGCGGAGCGGTCGAGCAGCGCGTCCTCGTCGACGGGCGTGTCCGGGTCGTGCTCGGCGAGGCGCTCGGCCACCACCCACTGCGCGTCGACGAAGGACCGGAGCACCCGGTGCGCACACAGGAACCGGCTCTGCCGCAGCAGCTTCTGGGTGCGGGCGACGTCGTCGACCCCGGACTGCCAGTCGGGGTCGATGAGCGTGAGCTCGCGGATCAGCTCCTCGCGGAACGTCTCCTTGTCGGGGAAGAAGAACTCGTACTTCAGCAGGTCGCGCAGGCCCAGGGCCGCCTGGAAGCCGCGTGCGAGCGCGTCCCGGCCGGTGAGGTCGCCGACCTCGAGGATCGAGAGCTCGACGATCGCGCGGTTGACGAAATGGTGGATCGCCGAGTTCCGGTAGAACGCGGCGACGATGTGGTGGCCCCGCTCGACCGAGAACACCGGCTCGGAGCCCTCGGTGTAGGCGCTGACCACCTTCTCCCGGCGCAGCGAGAGGAGTGCCTCCGCGACGCCGCCGTTGGTGCGCAGGGCGCCGATGCCGGTGTGCGGCAGGCCGCGTGCGTCGACGTAGTCGAGCACCGGCTCGACGACCCGGCGGACCTGCGACAGCGTCAGTGCGCGGTCACGCACCCCGAGCAGGGCGAGGGCCGCCAGCGCGATGGGCGTCACCGGCGTGACGCGGTTGATGCGGACGAAGACCTCGAACGCGGTCTTCTGCAGGGCCAGGCGGCGGGCCGCGGAGTCCTCCGCCGCGATGCCGTCGACGTCCTCCCCCGTCTGGCTCGGACGCACGTCGAGCGCGGGGTCGGTGGCCGCGGAGAGCGCGGCGCGCAGCGAGAGCGGCTCGCCGAAGCTCACGTGCACCCCGCCGACCGGACGGCGCTGCGCCCGGGCGTAGCCCGCGAGCCAGCGCAGGCCCTCCGGGGTCTTGGTGGCGCCGGTCTGCTCGGCCGCCATCTGGTGCACTTCCTGGAGCTGGTCGTGGATGATCGACACCGGGACGAGGTAGACGTCCTCGGCGCGCCGGGTCTCGACGGCGCTGGCGACGTCGGAGAGCAGCCCGTACTTCGGCGGCCGGAGCTTCCCGGTGCGGGTGCGCCCGCCCTCCATGTACCACTCGAGGTTGAAGCGCTTCGCCGACAGCCACGAGAAGTACTCGCGCACCGCGGCCTTGTAGACCGGGTCCCCGCCGAAGCTGCGGCGGATGAAGATGATGCCGCTGCGTCGCGCGAGCTGCTCGAGCCCGAGGATGCGCAGGTTGTCGCCGCCGAGGACGTGGTTGCGCGGGAAGTCGTTGCTGCGCAGCACGTCGGCCAGCACGAACGGGTCGGTGTACGAGCGGTGCGACGGCAGGAAGACCAGGGCGTGCTCGGCGTTGAGCTCCCGCAGCGGCTCGAGCCCCGCGGTGTCGGCGTGCACGGTCCACGCCTTCTCGTGCATGGGCCGCAGCACGCCGGAGAAGAGGTCGACGGCGCTGGGGTCGAGCGAGGCGACGATGCTCTCGAGGTCGGTGGCCGCCTCGGCGGCCACGTCGTCCTCGGGGCGGCCGGTCTCGGCGGCGAGCCGGCGGATCTCGCGACTGAAGTGCGCCGACCCGATGATCTGCGACGCCACCTCGCGGGGCACCTTGAAGCGGTTGCCGGTGAGCGCGCGCTCGGCGCGGTCGAGCGCGAGCGTCGCCTGGCGGGCCACGAACCGCACGAAGTCGGCGGTGTCGGTGGAGTCGCGCTCGCGACGGTGGCGGCGCAGGAGCTCGCGGACCGTGGCCGGGCGTCCGACCACGACCTCGTGCTGCGGCGGGCTGCGGCGCGCGGCCCGGGCGCGGTTGCGCAGCGCCCAGCCGCGGGTGAGGACGTCGGCGAGACGCAGCAGCATGCCGTCGGGCTCGGGATCGGTCGCCCAGACCACTCGGACGGGGACGAGCAACGGGTTGTCGCCGCGGGTCAGGCGCGCGGCGAGCTGCTCGCTGTCGGCGGGCAGCACCTCGAGGCCCCGCCCGCCCGGCTGACCGTCCCCACGGACCCGGCCGAGCCAGCGGTCGACGAGGCGGCGCTCCATGCCGGAGGGCGCGTCGACGAGGACGACGAGAGGCCGATCCCCGGAGTCCGGGAGGACCGCCGTGTCGACCTGGGTGCTCACGTCTCGCACCTCCCGCGTCTCGCGACACCGCGTATCCGGCGTCACCGTCGTACGTGCTGCTGAGCCTACCGGGTGGGTTCGTCCGACGACCGGCCGTGAAGGTCCGCCCCTCGGGCCCCGACGGTGACCTACGGCGCCGCGGTGAAGCCCTGCGCGATGCGCGTGAACGCCCAGGGCTCCTGCTCGATGCCGCTGCAGTCGTCCGTCTCGTCCTCGGTGCCCGGGCAGGAGCCGTTGTCCCGGGCGAGGGCCCAGAAACCGACGCCGCCGTAGCCGTTGCCGCGGGCGTCGTCGACGACGGCCTGCGCGTCCTCGGGCGTCGTCGTCATGTCCATGTCGTTGCGCCCGAGCATGAACGTCACGCCGGTGCGACGACGGACGTCGACGGTGTCGCTGCCGGGCCAGAGGGCCTCGAGCTGGCCGACGGCGGTGCGCGCGGCGCCGGTCATGGCGTCCGCCCAGGCGCCCTCGTACGAGAAGTTCATGACCATGAGGTTCACGCGCGAGGCGACGCCGGCGGTCGTGGCCTCGCGGACGAGGTCGACGGCGTCGGCGCTCATGCCCTCGCTCACGCCGTCGATCTGCACGGTCAGGGTCACCCGCGCGCCCCGCTCGCGCTGGAGCAGGGCCAGGGCCTCGGCGATGCGGCTCGACGACACCTCGCGGCCGCTGTCGGTCTCGACGTCGACGTCGAGGTGGTCGGTGCCGACGGCGTCGAGCGCGGCGCCGTAGGCCCGCGCCAGCGACGGCGCGTCGGGGCAGGCCTCCTCGAGGTAGTCACCCAGCGCGCCGCCCGACGACACCGTCACCGTGCCGCCACGGGACTTCAGGCCGGCCACCCGCCCCATCACGGCGGGGTCGGCGAGCGGGGTCGTGCCGCCCCAGGTCGGGGCACACGAGCCGTCGGCCCCGGCGAGGACGAAGGCGAGCACGACGTCGGCGTGACCGGTCGCGTCGGCCATGTCGGTCATGGTCGGCAGCGGCGGGGTGGTCAGGTCGACGTACGGCGCCATCCCGACCGTCGGCAGCGGGCCCTCGGGGGCCGCCACGCCGGCCCGTCGAGGGGCGTCCGGCGACGCGCCACCGGCCTCCACGACGTCGGCCAGGGCCGGCTCGGGCGACGGGGTCTCGCCGGTGACCATCGGTGCGGTGATCAGGACCGCCACGAGGGTGGCGAGCAGGAAGGCGCGCAGCGACGGCCGGGTCGCGCTGCGGCGGGGCCGGCTCAGGTGTCCGCGCCGGCGTCGTCCGCGGCGTCGGCGGCGTCGTTCTGGGCGTTCGGGACGTTCTGGGTGTCGGCGACCGGCGCCGGGTTGGCGCGGGCGGGGGCCTGCGGCACCACGGGCACCGGCGCGACGACGACCGGGCGCGGCGCGACCCGCGCCTTCGGGGTGGTCGTGCGGGGGGTGCTGCGCGTGGTGGCGCGCGCGGAACGGGTGGTGGTGGACGTCGCCGTCGGCTCCACCTCGGCGACGTTCTGCGCGGCGGGCCCCGGGATGGCGGTCGGCGCCGGCGGAGCCGTCGTCGGCGCGGGCAGCAGCGTCGGCGAGGACGTCGGCCCGACCGGACCGGCCACCGCGCCGACGGCCACGACGCCGACGTAGGACGCGCAGATGGCGGTCGCCGCGATCGCGGCGGTGCGCCAGCGGCGGGCCCGGCGCCCGGTGCGGTCGGCGAACACGGGCGCGGCCCCGGCGACCGGCGCGGGAGCGGCGAGCGCGGCGGGAGCGGCGGCCTCGGCCGGGCGGGCCGCGCGGCCCAGGTCGGGCGAGGCGCTGATCAGCGTCGTCGTCGCCCGCGCCGCGATCTCCTCCGGGTCGGAGCGGCGGGCGGCGGGGCGCCTGGCGCGCACGGGTGCGGGGCCGGGGGTGGCGGTGGTGCCGTCGCCGACCGGCGCGGCCACGGTGGCCTGCGTCGCGCCCGTGGGCGGAAGGGGCCGGGGGGCCGGGCCCTGCAGCGGGACGCGTCCCGGCGCCTCCGCGTGCCGGGGCTTGCTGTCGACGATGTCGGGCACCGGGCGCAGGCGGCGCTCCGAGGCCCCGGACCCGCTCGGTCCGGCCGAGTGCCGGCCGCCCGCCACGGGTGTGGCGGTGGCGGACCGCGCAGGCGCGGCGTGCCGCCCGGTGGACGGCTGCGGTGTCCCTCCGTGTCGCATGGTGTCCCCGATCCGTGTGAGAGCCCCCCGACAGGGTGATCCGAGAGGACCATCGTCGCTCGACATCGTGTCGTTACCGGACGGAGACCGACAAGTGCTGGTTCCGACGAGGGAACGAACGTCACTCGGCCGTGGAGAGCAGAACTGACGAACGAACGCGGGACGCATGCCCGGGCCGCCGAGCCGACCGCGGCAAGCGGGCGGTATCGCGGCGCAGTGCTGCCGGTCGCCTCCCGCGGGGGATACCGTCCACGCAGGCACCCAGGCCGTGATCGCCGTCGTTCCGGCGGATCGCGGGGGTGCGCCCACCCCGGACCCGGTGGTGCGGTGACCCGACACGCGGGCATCGCTCGGTGTGCCCGGGGGGCTCCGTGAAGACCCAGTTGCCGTCGCCGGTCCGGCCGGACGAGCAGGGGCCCGAGCGGTGAGCGAGGTCCGGGCCGCGGCGTCGACACCCGCGGAGAGCGGTGACCCGCCCGACGTCGACGTGCACGGCGATGTCGACGATGCCGGACCCACGCCGGTCGCCAGGACGCGGTGGGGCGGGGCCGTGGCCGTCGGCGTCCCCTCGACGGTGCTCGGCCTGCACTCGGCGTCCTACGGACAGTGGATCGTCGACGACGCGGGGATCACCTTCGCGTACGCCCGATCGCTCGCGACCGGGGCGGGTCCGGTGCTGCAACCCGGTGCCCCGGCGGTGGAGGGCTACTCCGACCCGGCCTGGCTGGCCCTGCTCGTGGCCGCGCACCGGCTGGGGCTGTTCGACCACGGCACCTGGTTCGGCGTGCCCGACCTCGTGGCGCTCCCCAAGGTCCTCGGCTGGCTGTGCGGGGTCGGGGTGTTCCTCTGCTTCCTGGCCGCCGCCCGGGCCGTCAGCGACCGTCCGGTGGTCGTCGCGACCGTCGCGGGCGTCGTCACCGCCGTGATCCCGTCGTTCGCCATCTGGACCACGAGCGGTCTGGAGAACGGCCTGCTGGCGCTCGCCGTCGTGGCGATCGGCACCGTCATCGTCCGCGCGGTCGCCGCCGGACGGGTCCACGAGCCGACGGTCGCGGCGACCTGCGGAGCCCTGGCCGCACTCGCGGCGCTGACGCGGCCGGAGGGGATCGTGTACGCCGCCGCGTACCCCGCCGTCGTCCTGCTGCTGCGTCCCGCCGGGGCGCGGCTCCCGTTCCGCGCGATCGTGATCTCGTTGGCCACGGCGGCGCTCCCCGTCGCTGCCCACCTCGTGTGGCGGGTGGTGGCGTTCGGCGACGTCGTGCCCAACCCTGCCCGGGCCAAGGAGCAAGGCCTGCCCACGCTCGACAGCCTCGCTCACCCCGGGGTGCTGGTGACCTATCTGGGCTGGTCGGCCTGCCTACTCGCCGTGGTGGTGATCGCCGCCGCGTGGGCCCGCCGCCCGCAGGTCGGTCCCGCCCTCGTCGCGCTGACGGTCCCCCTCGGGCTCGCCCTCCTCAGCTTTGCGGTCCTCGCGCCGGACTGGATGGAGCAGGCCCGCTTCGCGACCCCGATCTGGCCCCTCGGTGCGCTGGTGACCGCCGTCGCCGGCGCCGCGCTGTGGGGCGGCGCGACACGGCGGCACCGGCGGTGGCTGGCCATCGCCGCCGTCCCGGTCCTGCTGCTCTCGGCGGTCGGCTGGTCGGACCGCGCCGCGTCGTTCCGGGCGGCGCCCACGGTCACGGTGTGCGCCATCGCCCTGAACACCGGTCTGACGACCAACACCTACGCCGATCTGCTCGGCGTGCGCGACGGCTCGCTGCTCGCGGTCGACGCCGGTGGCACCGCCCTCACCAGTCGGCTGCGGTTCGTCGACCTCGCCGGTCTCGCGGACCGCACGATCGCGCGGCACTGGCAGGACGACGACATGCCCGGTCTGCGGGACCACGTCTTCGAGCGGGTTCGGCCGACCTTCGTCCGGCTCTGGACCGGCTGGGCCGAGCTCCGACGCTCCGGGCTCCTGGCCGATCCGCGTCTGGCCCGCGACTACGTCCTCATCTGGGGACCCAGGTCGGGCGGCGGGACGTGGGTCCGACGGGACGTGGTGTCCACGCCCGCGAGTCGCTCGGGGCTGTTCGAGGCCGCCCGCCGCGGCCCGCGCATCGCCGCGGGCATCGAGGGGCTCTACGCCGACCCGGTCCAGCGGTGGTGGTGCGGCCCGACGATGCGCCCCTCGCCCGAGGGAGCCGACCCGATGCGGGTGCCACCTCGACGGTGATCCTCGACCGACCGGACCCCGGAAAGCACGAAGCCCCGAACCCGTGAGGGTTCGGGGCTCTGCCGATGTCGTGAGACATCACCGTGTCGGGGTGGCGGGATTCGAACCCACGGCCTCCTCGTCCCGAACGAGGCGCGCTACCAAGCTGCGCCACACCCCGGAGGCGATCGCGCAGTCGGAACTCTACCCGTTGGCCCCCGACCGGGCGGACGGGGGCCGCCCCCCGCGCTCGCCGGCGGTGGCCGGCGCCGATGACGCCGCGATCGGACGGGGGACGAGCTCGAGCAGGGTGGCCTCGGGCCGGCACGAGAACCGCGCCGGGGCGTACGGCGAGGTGCCGAGACCCGCCGAGACGTGCAGGCGCATGTGGGAGCCCCAGCGCGAGGCGCCGCGGGCGCGGGAGCGGTCGACGCCGCAGTTGGTGATGATCGCGCCGTACCCGGGCAGCCGCAGCTGACCGCCGTGGGTGTGGCCGGCGAGCACGAGGTCGTAGCCGTCGGCGGCGAACGCGTCGAGCACCCGGGGCTCGGGGGAGTGGGTGAGCCCGAGGCGCAGGTCGTACGGCTCGTCGGCCGGACCCGCGATGCGGTCGTAGTCGTCGCGGCCGATGTGCGGGTCGTCGACGCCGCCGATCGCGAGGCGGAGTCCGGCGACGGTGAGCGTGTGCCGGGCGTGGGTGGCGTCGAGCCAGCCGTGCTCGAGGAACGCGGCGCGCAGGTCGCGCCACGGCAGCTCGGGGCCGAGGACCCGGTGCTGGGGGTTGAACAGATAGTGCGTGGGGTTCTTCGGCTTCGGCCCGTGGTAGTCGTTGCTACCCCACACCACGACGCCGGGCTTGTCGAGCAGGCCCCCGAGCGCGCGCAGAACCTCGGGCACGGCGCGGCGGTGCGAGAGGTTGTCGCCGGTGTTCACCACGAGGTCCGGCTCGAGTTCCGCGAGACCCTCGACGAACCGCCGCTCGAGGCGCTGGCCGGGACGCAGGTGCAGGTCACTGAGGTGCAGCACGCGCAGCGTCCGGCCGGCGGCGGTGACGGGGTCGAGGACCTCGAGGCGGGCCCGGCGCAGCGCGAACCAGTGCCGCTCGACCCCGACCGCGTAACCCAGGCCGAGGGCGCCGGCGGCGGTCACGCCCGCGGCGGCGCGCAGCGCCTTCCCCGCGATCGTCGTCCCGCTCATCCGCCGCCTCCCGTCGCTCCGGTGTTCGCTCCCCCCGCCAGGGGTGGCGGGCCGCTCGGCGGCGTCGGCGGCGAGGGCACCGTCCCGTTGGAGACCTGCAGCGTCACGACCTGGTCGGGAAGGATCGAGCCCCGCGGGTTCTGCCCGACGACCGTGCCGGCCGGGGCGCGGTTGCCCACCTGCGTCTGCGCCACCTGGAAGCCGGCGTCGCGCAGCTCCTCGGTGGCCTCGTCGGCCTGGTCGCCGACGACCTCGGGCACCTGCTCGTTACCGCCGCCCTGCAGGTAGCGCGGGCTCGTCGGTGGCAGCTGCGCGACCGGGAGCGGCGCGAAGAGCGGGTTCATCGCCTTGTACCAGGTGAGCGCCGGCGTCTTGCCGCCGAAGATGTTCGGGTCGCCGCAGGGGAACGGCGGGTTGTCGCCGCCGCTGTCGCACAGACCCCGGGGAGACGACGAGTCGTCGAAGACGATCACCGCGCCGGAGTACTGCTGGGTGAAGCCGAGGAACGCGGCCGACTTGTTCTGCTGCGTCGTGCCGGTCTTGCCGGCCATGGGGCGGTTCCAGCCCTGGGACGTCGCCGCGGCGTTCGAGGTGCCACCGGGCTGGTCGTCCTTGGCCAGCCCGCTCATCAGGGTGTCGGCCAGCGCCGGGTCGACGACCTGCTCGCAGGGCTGCTCCGAGACCGGCACCGGCGAGCCCGAGGCGTCGGTGACCGACTCGATGGGCGTCGGCGGGCAGTACATGCCGCCCGAGGCGAGGGTGGCGCCGGAGTTGGCGAGCTCGAGCACGCTGGTCGGCGTGACACCGAGGGTGAACGAGCCCTGGTTCTGCTCGCGCACCGTGTCGGCGATCGACGCACCGTCGGGGCCCGGCTCGGCGAGCGAGCGCATGCCGAGGCGTACCGCCATGTCCACCACCGGGGCGACGCCGGTGTACTCCATGAGCTTGACGAAGCCGGTGTTCGGCGAGGTGGCGAGCGCGTCGGTCATGCTCAGCCGCGGCGGCGCCGGGCTGGCGTTGCGCACCGGGAACGGGTTGCCGCTGCCGTCGCGGTAGATCGGCGACGCGTAGCCGTCCGCCGGGATGTCCATCTGGTAGTTGATGCCGAGGCCCTTCTCCAGGGCCGCCGCGGCGGTGAACACCTTGTAGACCGAGCCCGCGCCGAGGTTCACGGGTTCCCAAGGCAGCCCGTAGCTCGTCTGCAGGGCGTCGCCGTCGACGCCGAACACCCGGTTCGCGCCCATGGCCACCACCCGGTGCTTGTCGCGGCCGGGTTGCACGTTGGCCATGGTGTCCGCGACGTTGCGCTGGTCGGGTGGGACCTCGTCGTTGAGGGCCGTCTGCATCAGGTTCATGGCGTTGCGGTCGAGCGTGGTGCGGATCGTGTAGCCGCCGCGGTTGATCTGCTCGGCCGAGATCCCGGACTCGCCGAGGTAGTCGACGACGTACTTGCAGAAGAACGCGGCGTTGCCCGCGCCGATGCACCCGTTGGGCGGCGTGGCCAGCGGCTCGACGATGCCGAGCGGGGAGGCGACGGCCTCCTGCGCCTGCTGCTGGGTGATCATGCCCTGGCCCAGCATCTGGTTGATGACCTCGTTGCGCCGGCCGGTGGCGGCCTGCGGGTGGCGGGTCGGGTCGAACTGGGTGGTCGACTGCACCATGCCGGCGAGCAGCGCGGCCTGCGGCACCGTGAGCCGCTCGGGCGTGGTGTTGAAGTACGTGCGCGCCGCCGCGGCCACGCCGTACGAGTTGTTGCCCAGGAAGACGATGTTGAGGTAGCGCTCGAGGACCTCGTCCTTGGCCTCCTGCTTGGTGCGCCCGGAGGCGAGCTGGCGCTCGAGCTGCAGGGCGACGCGGACCTCGCGCAGCTTGCGGGCGTAGGTCGGCTCGGTGGCCTCGAGGCGCTCCGACTCGGTCTGCGCCGTGACGTAGAGCTGGTAGTTCTTGATGTACTGCTGCGTGAGCGTCGAGGCGCCCTGCTGCGTGGAGCCCGCGGTCTGGTTGGTCACCAGAGCGCGCAGCGTGCCGGTCCAGTCGACGCCGTCGTGCTCGTAGAACCGGCGGTCCTCGATCGCCACGATCGCGCCGCGCATGGCGGGCGACATCTGCTGCAGCGAGACCGGCGTGCGGTTCTGCTCGTAGAGGTAGGCGATCGGCGCGCCCTGGTTGTCGGTGACCGTCGAGACCGCGGGCAGCTGGCCGGCCGCGAGGTCCGACGACGTGGCGTTGACCGTGTCGCTGGCGTCGTTGGAGATCAGCCCCATCGCGCCGGCGAACGGGAAGGTCATGCCCGCGACGATCACGCCCGCCACCAGGCAGATCGCCAGGAGCTTCGTGATCGGTCGCACCTTCGCACCGATGTTCCGTTCGCCCCTCGCCACGACGGTGAGGGTACGCGGTGGGGCGTGAACGACCTGTCGGCGCGGCCCGCGCGTCGGGGCCGCGCGACGGTGCTGTTCGTCGGTGCTGGGCGGGATCCCGTTGTGACGGGAACCGTGCGCCCATACAGTGCGTCAGACCCCAGTGACGGGCAGGGCGCGCCCGGGGACGGATCCGGCGCGCGCACGTGTGGCGCACCTGCGGGGAGGTGTGTCCGCGGACGAGGTGCCCGCACGGGGACACGAGGGTGGGGACACGACGTGACAGGTGAGTCGGTGCCGTCCGTGACGGCGAGCTCGGCGACCTCGTTCGACTGGCGGCACTCCGCGCGCTGCCGCGACGACGACCCGGAGACCTTGTTCGTCCAGGGCGCCCAGCAGCGGGACGCCCGCGAGGTGTGCAAGGCCTGCCCGGTGCGCACGGAGTGCCTGGCGCACGCGCTGGACAACCGCATCCGGTTCGGCGTGTGGGGCGGGATGACCGAGCGCGAGCGCCGGGCCCTGCTCAAGCGCAGGCCCGACGTGATCTCGTGGGCCGCCCTGCTCGAGTCGGCCCGCCGGGCGGCGCTCGCGAGCCCGCCTGCCGACCCGGACGCGCCCGGCCGCACGCGCCGCAGCGCGCCGGCCCGCCCCGCGGCGCCGGTCCGTCCCGCCGCGGGCGGGACGCAGCGCCACGTCGGCTAGGACGCCAGGCGCCGGCCGATCTCGCGCAGTCCGTCGAGGTCGTGCACGTCGGTGCTCATCGCGGGCACGTCGATGATCGGCACCGTGGGGTGCGCGCGGGTGAAGCGCCCGAGGACGCGGCGCTCCCGCTCGGCGGTCTCGACGCGGTCGGCGTGCAGGCGCAGCACCGCCGCGGCCAGCTCGTCGCCGCGTGCCGACTCCAGGGTCTCGGCGCCCTCCCGGGCCCGCGCGCCGGACAGCGTCGCGTGCACCGGGTGGGTGCGGTTGAGCACGAGCCCGGCCAGCGGCATGCGCTCCGACGACAGGCGCTCGACGAAGTAGCTGGCCTCGCGCAGGGCGTCGGGCTCCGGGGCGGCGACCACGACGAACGAGGTGCCCGGGGCCCGCAGCAGCTGGTAGGTCGCGTTCGCGCGCTCCTGGAAGCCGCCGAAGAGCGTGTCGAAGGCCTGCACGAACGCCGACGCGTCGGCCAGCATCTGCCCGCCGAGGATCGTCGACACGGCCTTCGCGAACAGGTTGAACGTCGAGCCGACGATCTTGCGCAGGGCGCTGCCGCCGGCGCGGGCCGGCGCCGAGAGCAGCCGGATCATGCGCCCGTCGAGGAACGACGAGAGCCGCTGCGGGGCGTCGAGGAAGTCCAGCGCCGACCGCGACGGCGGGGTGTCGACGACGATGAGGTCCCACAGGCCGGTGCTGGAGAGCTGGCCCAGCTTCTCCATGGCCATGTACTCCTGCGTTCCGGAGAACGAGGTGGAGATGGTCTGGTAGAAGGGATTGTCGAAGATCGCCTGCGCACGGTCGGGCGTGGTGTGGCCGGAGACCATCTCGTCGAAGGTCCGGCGCATGTCCAGCATCATCGCCTGCAGCTCGCCGTCACCCCGGTCGGCGGTGTTGCGCAGCGCGCCGGGCACGTTCCGCGGCTCGTTGTCGAGCTCCTCGAGGCCCAGCGACTGGGCGAGCCTGCGGGCCGGGTCGATGGTCAGCACGACCACCCGGCGGCCCTGCTCGGCGGCGCGCAGGGCCAGCGCGGCGGCGGTGGTGGTCTTGCCGACCCCGCCCGAGCCGCAGCAGACGAGCACCTTGGTGTCGCGGTCGGCGAGCAGCCCGTCGAGGTCGAGGTGGCGGGGTCGTCCGGCGCGGGCGTCGGCGCGGTCGGCGGCCATCAGCGCACCCCCTGCTCGCGCAGCAGCTCGGCCAGCTCGTAGATGCCGCCGAGGTCGACGCCCTCGGTGAGCTCGGGCAGCTCCAGCTGGGGCAGGCCGGCCGCGGCGAGGCGCGAGCGCACCGCCGACTCGATCTGCACCCGCTCGGCGTGCTCGACGGTCTCGCTGACCAGCCCGTCCACCTCCTCGTCCTTCAGGAACAGCCCGGCGGCCTCCAGCCCCGAGCGCAGCCCGGAGCCCAGCCCGGCGCCCGTCGCCGCCCCGGTCAGCGTCGTGGCGGGCAGCCGCGAGGGGCGGATGCGGTTGACCAGCACCGCCCCGGTGGGCAGGCCGGCCTCGACGAGCTCGTCCACGGTGTCCAGCGTCTCCTGCACGGGCAGGTCCTCGAGCTGGGTGACGAGATGGATCGCGGTGCGCGAGGAGTGCAGCAGCTCCACCACGCCCTCGCTCTGCGTGTGGATCGGGCCGGTGCGCGCGAGCGAGCCCATCGCCTTGGTGACGTCGAGGAACTTCACGATGCGTCCCGTCGGCGGCGCGTCGAGCACGACGGCGTCGTAGAGCGGGACACGGCGGCCTCCGCGGCGGTCCTCGCCGACGGTGCGCCCGACGCACTCCTTGACCTTCCCGGACAGCAGCACGTCGCGGAGGCCGGGCGCCAGCGTGGTCGCGAACTCGATCGCGCCCATCCGCCGCAGCGTCCGGCCGGCGAGGCCGAGGTTGTAGAACATCTCGAGGTACTCGAGCAGGGCCGCCTCGGCGTCCACCGACAGCCCGCGGACCTCGCCGCCGTCGGGGGCGACGGCGATGCGCTGCTCCGCGTACGGAAGCGGCGGGGTGTCGAAGACCTGGGCGATGCCCTGCCGGCCCTCCACCTCGACGAGCAGGGTGCGCCGCCCGCCCGCGGCGAGCGCGAGGGCCAGCGCGGCGGCGAGCGTGGTCTTGCCCGTGCCGCCCTTGCCGCTCACCACGTGGAGCCGGGCCTCGGCGAGGGCGGCGGGCCAGCGCTGATCGGTCACGCCGTCCACCCTAGGCCCGGTCCCGCGCACTCGCGGGCGGTGCGGAAGGGGTCCGGGTCACAGCGGTGTCGGGTGCGGTCTCTACCCTCGCCCACATGAGTGCGGATGCCGTGAAGTGGGAGTACGCGACGGTTCCGTTGCTGACCCACGCCACCAAGCAGATCCTCGACCAGTGGGGTGAGGACGGCTGGGAGCTGGTCACCGTGCTGCCCGGGCCCACCGGTGAGCAGCTCGTGGCCTACCTGAAGAAGCCGCGGGCGTGACCGGGCCCCGGGAGCGGCTGCAGGAGCTCGGCCTCGAGCTCCCGGCGCTGGCCGCTCCCAAGGGCGTCTACGTGCCCGCGCGCCGGACGGGCGACCAGGTCTGGACCTCCGGGCAGCTGCCGCTCGTCGGCGGGGAGCTACCGGCCACCGGGCTGGTCGGCGCCGACGTCGACCCGGACGACGCCGCGGCCTACGCCCGGATCGCCGCGCTCAACGCGCTGGCGGCCATCGACGCCCTCGTGGGGCTCGAGGCGATCCGCTCCGTGGTCAAGGTCGTCGGCTACGTCGCGTCCGCGCCCGGGTTCGGCGGTCAGCCACAGGTGGTCAACGGGGCGTCGGAACTCCTGGGTGCCGTCTTCGGACGAGCGGGCGAGCACGCCCGCTCGGCGATCGGAGTGGCGGCGCTGCCGCTGGGTGCCCCGGTCGAGGTTGAGGTCGTCGTCGACCTCACGTGAGCTGGGATCCGGACCGTCCCGAGACCACGGGCGGCCCGGCGGGATCGCCGCAGGGTGGATCGGAGCACAGAGCGTGGACCAGAACGGGACCGTCTCCTCGTCGGCCGACGAGGCCGAGCAGGCGTGCCACGACGTCCTCGTGGCGATGGCCGGTCGGCTGCCGGACCGCCTGCTGTGGCGTCTGCGCGACTGGCTGTCCAGCGGCGCCCACGTCGCGCTGCGGACCGCGCTCCCGCGCGCTCTCCTGCGCCACCGCATCGGTGTCTCCGAGGACGAGCGCGCCCGCCTGCGCACGGCCGTGCTCGCCTGGGGCGGGCCGGGGCGGCTGGTCGACGCCGTGCTGCACGTCGACGCGGCGCCCGAGCCCGCGGCGGGCTTCGTCGAGCCGGGCCGCGGTCCCGGGTGGGACGACACCGACCTGGTGCTCCGTGCCCTCGCGCCCGTGGCCGGCGGCGTCACGGCGGTCCGCCGTGCCTGGCGCCACGGGTCGGGTGCGCCGGTGCGCGTGGTGATCGTGGACGGCCCGGCGGATGCCACCACCGGCGGCCGGGCGGCCCTGACCGGGGCGCTGCAGCGCGCGCTGCGTGCCCGGGGCGAGCCCGACCCGTGTGTCGAGGTGCTCGGCCCGACGACCGTGCCCACGCCGTACCACCGGGCTGCGCTCGCGTCGGCCGAGGTGCTGTGGCGCCGCGGCACCGATCGCGTCCCGCCCGCCCGCGCCGGGCTCGGCGCGGAGGCCGGGGAGCTGGTGGGCCATGGCTGAGCGTGACATGACCGGCGAGGAGCGCCCGGAGCGTCTCGGTTTCCCCGCCGACATGGCCGGATCTGACCCGGCCGGACCTGACCTGGACGGCTCGGATCCGGCCGACCCCGACGCGTCCGCGGGCCTCGCCCGCCGTCGCGCCGAATCTCCCCGGATCGGGCGGTTCGGCTTCGAGGGCTTCGCCGCCGACCTCGCCGGTCTCGCCGGCGGCGCCGGGGATCTCGCCAACCTGCCGCCCTGGTCGGTCCGCGACGACAGCGCCGGCGACCGCCCCGACCGCGACCCGGTCGCGCTGGCCGCCTGGCGCCGCGTCGCCGAGCGGCGTCGCCTGCGGGCCGGCGTCGAGCCGGTCGGCGCGGGCATGGAGGTCGTGGACGACATCCCGGCCGCCGACGTGCCGCACGTCGTGCGGGCCGAGGTCGTCGGCGAGCTCGCCGACGACGACCGGGTCGTGCAGTCGGCCTGGACCGAGGGAGCGGGGCACCACATGGCGGGCGACCGGGCGGAGGTCCCGGTCGACGAGGACGCCGTGGAATCTGTGACCGAGGCTTCGGTCGATCACGACGACGCCGAGCCCTCCGACGGGTTCGTGAACGAGATCCGTCCGGACGAGGTGCCGGCCGAGCCTCCGCCCGACCGCCCGGCCGACCAGGAGCCCGCCGAGCCCACCGCGCCGTCCGCCTCGACGTCCGGGGGACGGCCGGAGGGCGGGCTGTCGCCCGCTCGCGGTCCCGGAGCGCCTGCCGCACGCGGCGGCCGCGATCCCCGCCCGGGCACGCCCCCGACCGCTCGCCCCGACCAGGGCGGGCGCCACGAGGTGCTGCTCTCGCTGGCCGGGCGGATCGACGACGACGCCCTGTCGTCGGTGCGCGAACTGGTCGCCGTGGAGGACGACGCCGCGGCCGCGGAGCTGCTCGGCGGCTGCCTGCTGGCCGCCGGTGCCGGTGTCACGGCGCGCGAGCACGCGGTGCTCGGGCGCTGGTTCGCCGCCTCGCGCGTCGACCCGGAGCTCGTCGACCTCCTGCCGCGCGACCCCGAGGCCGACCGGCGCGAGGAGCACCGGTTCACGCCCGACCCCCCGGCCTCCGCGCGGGCGCCCGGCTCGTCCCGCGACGCCGGCGAGGCCGTCGCCCGGGCCGCCGCGCGGCTGCCCGGGGTCCAGCGCGTGCGCCAGTGCTGGCGCACCACCCCGGCCGGCTCCGCGCCGGGTCCGGTGCCGCACCGGGTCGTGCTGGTGGAGACCCATTCCGCCGACGACTGCGAGCACGTCGCCCACCACGTCGCGCACGCCGCCCGCGAGCTGGGTGCGGTGTCGGTCGAGGTCTTCGCCGCGGGCGCCGAGCTGCCCGCCTACCACCGGGCGGCCGTCCGGGTGGCGCGCCCGCTCGGTGCCGCCGCGCCGTCCGCGTCCTCCTCGGTGTCCGTGACCGCGCCGCTGGGCCCGCCCGTCGGGGCGCCGCGCCCGGCCCAGGGGCCCCCGCCCCGCCGTGCCGACGACGAGGTGCCGCCGTTCGGGGTGCCGGTGTCCGCGGCGTCGGCGGGCCCGCCGTCCTTCCTCACGGTGACCGGCCCCGACGACGCCGACGCGCGCCCGTCCGCCGAGCCCGTCCCCGAGGAGCGTTCCGGTGAGGAGCAGTACCGCATCGTCGCCGCCGCGGGCCCCGACCCGCTCGAGCGTGAGCCCGCCGGGGCGCACGACGTCGAAGTCCGACGCCCCGGAGTCCGACGCCCCGGAGTCCGACGCCCCGGAGTCCGACGCCCCGGAGTCCGACGCCCCGGAGTCCGACGCCCCGGAGCCCGAGGCCCCGTCCGAGCCCGAGACGGTCGCCCCCGAGGAGCCCGCACCGGTCGATTTCGACCCGGAGACGACCGCGGAGCGCATCGCGGCCCTGTGGCGCACCCCGCCGCCCGACGAGATCCTCTCCGACGAGCACCCACTCTCCTCGTGGGCCGAGACGTCTCTCGGGGTCAGCTTCGGGCCAGGTCCCGAGGACCCGGTCGCCGACGCCGGCTCGTCGGCGATCGCCGGTCCGACACCGGCCGGACCGTCGGTCGATCCGGACGCCGCGACCGGCGAGTTCCCCGCCGTCGCCGGCCCGGCGACCCCGCCCACCGGCGTCGACGTGCCCGCCACGAACGGCATCGACCTGCCCGGCGCGGACGGGGAGGCGCGCGTCCGGCGTGCCCGGCACAGCCGCAGCGAGACCGGGGAGTTCGAGGCGCCCGTCGTCGACACCCCCGCCCCGTCGACGCCACCAGCGCGCACCAACGGCCACCACCACGGGTCCGAGCGCCCCGACGCCTCCGGGGACGCGGTGACCGGGCCGGTCCAGCGTCCCGCCGAGACCCCCGCGCCCCCGACCCCGCCGTCGCCCGCCCCCGCGGTGGGCTCGTCCGGGCCCGACTCGGTCGACTCCCAGCTCTCCGACCGCGAACGGGAGCTGCTCGCCCGCCTGCACGAGGAGCTGGCGTCCCGCGAGCGCCTCGAGGCCGACGCGCCCGACCCGCTGACGGGCCACCCCGTGGCGCCCCCGCCGGGCTCCGAGGACGCCACGGCCCCCCGGCCCCGGCCCCGGCCCACGGGCCCGCACCCGGGGCCCGGTCGTCCGCCGGGGCCACCGCAGCCCGGGCCCGGGGGCAGCAACGGGCACCGTCCCGTCAACGGTCACGGTCTGCCCCGTCGCCGGGATCACGACGGCGAGGACGGGGCGTCACCGGACGCCTAATGGGAGTGCATCGGGTTGGTGGTCCAGTCTGGTGCCCGAGCCGCCGAGCCGGTGAGCACTGCCTGTCGCAGGTCGTGAAGATCTAGGTCTAGAAGCCACCACCCGGTGAGCACGCAGAGACCTTCGCCGCTTGACGTCTTACGACCGTGGGATGTCTAGACCGTCCCCGGCGACGAGGAGACGGCCCGACATCGCTCCTTCGTCGCGCTGGCGTCCCGTTCCCGCGCCTAGGGTGCCTCGGGTGACCACCGACCTCGTCGACCTGCCCCCGCGGTTCGGGATGGACCGGCCCGCCTTCGACAAGATCGGCAGCCGTCCGGCGGGCGAGCTGCGGCTCGCGGCGTCGGTGGTGCTCGTGCGCGACGCGGCCGCCGGGTCGGGCGTCGAGGTGTTCCTGCTCGAGCGGGCCGCCGAGATGGCGTTCGCCGCGGGCATGTCGGTCTTCCCGGGCGGCGTGCTCGACGCGGCCGACCGCGAGGCGCTGGCCGTGAACCTGGTCGACACCGGCGCCGCCGAGGACGCCGCGCGCAGCTGGGGCACGGCGCCGGACGCCGCCGCGGCGCTGATCGCCTGCGCGGTGCGCGAGACCTACGAGGAGACCGGCGTAATGCTCGGAGGAGCCCCGACGCCGGCCGCCGGGACGCGGGAGCGCCTGGTGGCGCGGGAGGTCGGCCTGCGGGAGGTCGTGGAGCACGTCGACGGCGGGGCGCTGCGACCCTGGGCCCGCTGGATCACGCCGGAGGGGATGCCGCGCCGCTACGACACCGCCTTCTTCGTCGCCGGGGTGCCCGACGGGCAGGAGCCCGACGGCGCGACCACCGAGGCCGTCGGCGCCGGCTGGTGCGCGCCCGCGCAGGCACTCCACGAGTGGGAGGACGGCGTGCGCGCGCTGATGCCGCCGACCTGGGCGGTGCTCAGCGAGCTCGCCGCCGCCGACACGGCCGCGGGGCTGCTCGACGCCGCCACCGGGCGACGTCCGGAGCCGGTGACCCCGAGCTTCCGGCCCGACGGCGAGCGCGTCGGGCTCGTCGTCCCGTTGCACGCGTTCGGCGTGGACCGGTGAGCGGTCGCCTCGTCCCGGGCCCCGCCGACGCGGCGCCGGCGCACCCCGCCTACGGGCTCCTGAGGACCGTCACGCAGGCCGCGGCCGTGGTCCTGGCGGAGAACCCGTCACCGATGACGCTGGACGGCACCAACACCTGGATCCTGCGCGCGCCGGGGCAGGCCGGCTGTGTCGTCGTCGACCCCGGCCCGGAGGACCCGGCGCACCTCGACCGGCTCGAGGCCTGCGGGCCCGTCGAGCTCGTAGTACTGACCCACCGTCACCTCGACCACACCGAGGCCGCGCGCACGTTCGCCGAGCGGGTCTCCGCCCCGGTCCGTGCACTCGACCCGACGCTGACCCTTGGTGCCGAGGGCCTCGCCGCGGGCGAACGCCTGGGCGTGGCGGGGCTCGACCTGCGCGTCCTGGTGACTCCGGGGCACACCGACGACTCGCTGTGCCTGGTGGTGGACGACGACGGCAGCGTCCTGACCGGCGACACCGTCCTGGGCCGCGGCACCACCGTGCTCGGGGACTACGAGGGCGCGCTCACCGACTACCTCGACTCGCTGCGCAGGCTCGCCGAGCTCCCCGAGGGCACGACGCTGCTGCCGGGACACGGGCCGGACCTCGCCGACGCCGGCGAGACCGCCCGCCAGTACCTGCGGCACCGCGAGCAGCGGCTCGACCAGGTGCGCGCAGCGCTGGACGAGCTCGGGCCCGAGCCCACGCCCCGACAGGTCGTGGAGATCGTCTATGCGGACGTCGACGAGAAGCTCTGGCCGGCGGCCGACCAGTCGGTGGCCGCGCAGCTCGAGCACCTGCGCAGAGTGGATCCCTAGCGGGCTCTCCGCGCCAGGCGGTCCGGCTCGAGGATCAGCACGCTCTTCCCCTCGAGGCGCAGCCAGCCGCGGGCGGCGAAGTCGGCGAGCGCCTTGTTGACGGTCTCGCGGGAGGCGCCGACGAGCTGGGCGATCTCCTCCTGCGTCAGGTCGTGGGTGACACGCAGCAGACCGGCCTCCTGCGACCCGAAGCGCTGCGCGAGCTGCAGCAGCGCCTTGGCCACGCGGCCCGGGACGTCGGTGAAGATGAGGTCGGCGAGCAGGTTGTTGGTGCGGCGCAGGCGCCGGGCGACCACGCGCAGCAGCTGCTCGGCGATCTCGGGTCGCTGGGCGATCCACTCGCGGAGCGCGTTGCGGTCCATCGTGTAGGCGCGCACGTCGGTGACCGTCGTGGCGGTGGAGGTCCGCGGTCCCGGGTCGAAGATCGAGAGCTCGCCGAACATGTCGGACGGCCCGAAGATCGACAGCAGGTTCTCGCGACCGTCCGGTGACCGCCGGCCGATCTTGACCTTGCCGGTCGAGACGATGTAGAGCCGATCGCCGGGCTCGCCCTCGTTGAAGATCACCGTGCCGCGTGGGAACTCCACGCGCTCGAGGGACTCCGTGAGCACCTCGATGGCGGCGGGGTCCACCCCCTGGAAGATCCCGGCCCGCGCCAGTACCTCGTCCACCGTCCGCTCCTCAACGACTCTCGCTCTACCGCGCGCGTCCATCGGGCCACCGACCCCCGTCCGCACCTCTGTGTCACCAGTCACGTTCGCCGCAGCATAGTCACGTCCCTCGCCGTGATCACGCCACGCGACACCTTGGAACTCACCGCATCGGGGCTGATCGCCGATTCCACGGGTCTTGTTCCCCCGATCGGACCATCATAGTCCAGAGAATCCGGCGGCGTCGCTGCCGTGCGTGAGCGTCAGGCCTGTTCCTTGGTTCGCCGGGGCCCGCCCCGTTTACCGAGGTTGCGGAGCCGGAACATCTGGAGGGCCCCGCCGATCCCCTGCCGGAACAGCGCCTTGACCTCGTCCGGCCGGGCGCGCTCGAGGAAGTCCTCGACCTCGTCCTCGCGCACGGTTCCGGAGCGCAGGCGGGTCTCGAGACGCTCCATACCGAGCGCGAAGACCATCACCAGCAGCGGGATGAGGATGGCGAGCCAGGCGGTCATGGTCTGCGCATCGTCGCGCACTCGCGGACGGTGTCCGGCAGCGGGGTCGCCCGGCGTGTCGCGGGCGCCGTGCCCCCGACCTCCGCCGCAGAGCGGCGTCCTACCCTGGGTGGGTGAGCAGGGCTGCGCGCGCCACCGGCGAGGAGAGCCGTCTCGCCCTCGTGCGACGGGCGCGACGGATGGACCGCGATCTCGCGATCGCCCACCCCGACGCGCACTGCGAGCTGGACTTCACCTCGCCGCTCGAGCTGCTCGTCGCCACCGTGCTCTCCGCGCAGACCACCGACGTGACGGTCAACCGCGTCACCCCGTGGCTCTTCGCCCGGTATCCGGACGCGGCGGCGTTCGCCGGCGCGGACCGCACGGAGCTCGAGGAGATCCTCCGCCCGACCGGCTTCTTCCGCGCGAAGGCCGAGTCGGTGACGAAGCTCGGCGCCGCGCTCGTCGAGCGCTTCGACGGCGTCGTGCCCGGGCGCCTGGAGGACCTCGTCACCCTGCCCGGTGTCGGGCGCAAGACGGCCAACGTCGTGCTCGGCAACGCCTTCGGCGTTCCCGGCATCACCGTCGACACGCACTTCGGGCGCCTGGCCCGCCGCTTCGCCTGGACGACGTCCGAGGATCCGGTGCAGGTGGAGAAGGAGGTGGGCGAGCTCGTCCCGCGCAAGGACTGGACGATGCTCTCCCACCGGCTGATCTTCCACGGCCGCCGCGTCTGCCACGCCAAGAAGCCGGCCTGCGGAGCCTGCACGCTGCGTCGCGACTGCCCGTCGTCGCAGACCGGGGAGACCGACCTCGTGAAGGCCGCCAAGCTGATCAAGGGGCCGGACGCCGACCACCTGCTGTCCCTCGTCGGCCTCGAGCGGTGACCCGCGCCGAGGTCCGGGCCACCGTCGTGGTCGTGGTGCTGGCCGTGGTCGGCGTGATCGCGCTGTGGCCCCGGGACACGGGGTCGTCGCTGCCGGGGGCCACCGACCCGAGCTCCGTGCTCCAGCCCGCCCCGGCCGCGGGGAGCGACGATCCCGCCGCCGTCGCCTCCGCCCGTGCGTCGGCGGCGCTGGCCCCCTGCCCGGAGCCGGTGCCGGGCGCGGCGCCCGTCGCCGCGCTCTCGGGCGTGACGCTGGAGTGCCTCGGGGCGCCGGGTCCGGTCGACCTCGCCACGGCCCTGGCCGGGCGGGACACGCTGGTGAACCTCTGGGCATCGTGGTGCGCGCCGTGCCGCGACGAGATCCCCGCGCTGGCGGCCTACACGGCGCAGCCGGGCGCGGTGGCGGTGCTGGGCGTCGACGCCGCGGACCGGGCGACGACCGCCCTCGCGCTGATGGAGAGCCTCGGCGCCCGCTACCCCTCGGTGAGCGACCCCGCGCAGGTCGTCGGGCCGAAGCTCGGCGCGCCCCCGATCCTGCCCGCGAGCGTGCTCGTGCGCGCCGACGGTTCCGTGGTCGACATCCCGCCCCAGGTGCTGCGCACCCCCGAGCAGGTGCGCGCCGCCGTCGACGCCGCCCGGGGCGGTGCCGGGTGACGGATCTCGATCCCGACGCCGCCCCCGACTGGCTCGCCCCGCTGGTGGCGGCGTGCCGGCGCCTCGGGCCCGAGGACGTGCCGTTCCGGCGGCGCCTCGCCGGGACGGCGCCGAACGGGCGCAGCGCCGCGGTGCTCATGCTGTTCGGGGCCCCCGGGGACTCTCCCGACCTGCTGCTCACCGAGCGTGCCGCCGAGATGCGCGCGCACGCCGGCCAGGCCGCCTTCCCCGGCGGGACGATCGACCCCACCGACGCCGGGCCCGTCGCCGCCGCGCTCCGCGAGGCGAACGAGGAGACCGACCTCGATCCCGACGGCGTCGTCCCCCTGGTGACGCTGCCACCTCTGACGATCCCGGTCACCGGGTTCGCCGTGACACCCGTGCTCGCGCACTGGGCGCGGCCCGTGCCGGTGCGGGTCGTCGACCCCGGCGAGACCGCCGCGGTGGTCCGCGTCCCGGTCGCCGCGCTCACCGATCCGGCGGCGCGGTTCCTCGTCACCGGCCCGTCGGGGTACGTGGGTCCCGCGTTCGCCGCAGGAGGACTGCTCGTCTGGGGCTTCACGGCGGGCCTGGTGGACTGGATGCTCACCCTGGCCGGGTGGGCGAGACCCTGGGACCGTTCTGATGTGCGCGACCTCGACGAGGTCTGGGCGCAGCGGCACGACCTGAGCGCAGGGACCACTGCAGTGACGTCTGGGCACGCGAACTCTGGGCACACCGCGCCGAGCAGGCCGGACGCGGCCGCCGAAGGAGGTCCGATCCGGTGAGCTGGGTCGACGTCGTCGTCGTGTTGCTCGCGATCGCCGCGGGCATCTCGGGCTGGCGCCATGGTCTCGCCGTCGCGGCGCTGAGCTTCCTCGGCGTGCTCGGCGGCGCGCTGCTGGGGCTGAAGATCGCACCCGCGCTGGTCGACAACTTCGAGGGGACGACGTCGAAGATCGTCGTCAGCGTGCTGCTGGTCGTCGCGCTCGTCGCCCTGGGCGAGACGCTCGGGGTCTACCTCGGGCGCGCCCTGCGCGACCGGATGCGCCTTCCGGCCGTGCGCACCGTCGACTCGGCCTTCGGCTCGGTGCTGCAGGCGATCACCGCGCTCATCGTCGCCTGGCTCATCGCGCTGCCGCTGGCGAGCTCGTCGGAGACGGCGCTCGCGTCGTCGCTGCGCGATTCGCGCGTGCTGGCCGGCGTCGACTCGGTGATGCCCGCCCCGCTGCGCGCGCTGCCCTCCGAGCTGCGGGCCCTGTTCGACGCCTCGGGCTTCCCGGACGTCCTGAGCCCCTTCTCGTCCACCCCGATCGCCGAGGTGCCGCCGCCGGAGCAGGCGCTCGTCGAGGACCCCGTGGTGCAGCAGGCCCGCACCAGCGTGCTCAAGGTGCGCGGGCGGGCGCCGTCGTGCCAGCGGGCGCTCGAGGGCACCGGGTTCGTCATCGGCGAGGACCGGGTCATGACCAACGCGCACGTGGTGGCGGGCACCGACGAGGTGTCGGTGGAGGTCCCGACCTCCGACGGCGACTCCCGCACCCGCGCGGCCCGCGTCGTCTACTACGACGACGAGGTCGACGTCGCCGTGCTCGCGGTGCCCGGGCTCGACGCGGACCCGCTGGACTTCGACTTCGCGGGCGCCGAGACCGGCGACAACGCCGTGGCGCTCGGCTACCCGCTGGACGGCCCGTTCTCGTCCTCGCCGGCGAAGGTGCGCCAGCGCATCCAGCTGCGCGGCCCGAACATCTACGAGAGCGAGACCGTCACCCGCGACGTCTACACGATCCGCGGTCAGGTGCGGTCGGGGAACTCCGGCGGCCCGCTGGTCGACCCCCAGGGCCGCGTCATCGGCGTCGTCTTCGGTGCGGCGGTCGACCAGGGCGACACCGGCTTCGTGCTCACCGCCGACCAGGTGCGCCCGGCCCTCGACGCCTCGCCGGGCGCCACCGGCCGCGTGAGTACGGGGTCCTGCGCGGCGTAGGTCGGTGTCAGCCTGGGGGCCATGCTGACGTTGGGTGTCAGGAGGGGCCCCACGATCACTCGTCGAGAAAGTCCAGCAAGGCGTCGGTGACGTGCTGGGGCGCCTCCTGGTGCGGGAAGTGGCCCACGCCGGCGAGCGTCCGGTGCACGTGCCCCGCGTCGCACCAGCGCGCCGAGGCGCGGGCGACGCGGTCGGGCACCCAGGGATCGGCGTCGCCGTGGATCTGGAGCACCGGCACCGTCACGCGCCGGGCCATCGCGGCCGCGTAGCGCGCCCCGTCGGGCCGGAACTGCGAGCGCACGCACCAGCGGAAGCCCTCCAGCGCTGTGTGCGACACGCGGGGCGTCAGCATCGCGGCGCGGTGGCGGTCGGCCACCTCGGTGAACTCCGGCGCCGACGCCCACCCGTCGCCCGAGCCCGCGCGCAGGAGATCGGCGACCCAGGCGGCGTCGTCACGCCGGAGCCGTCGCTCGGGCAGGCGCGGGGGCTGCAGCGACGCGACGACGCGGACCGCCGGGCCCCACGGACGACGCCGGGCGGCGGCGCGCACAGCCCGCGGGTGCGGCGCCGCGACGGCCGCGATCCGGGAGACGACGCCGGGCCGCAGCGCCGCGAGCGTCCAGGCGACCGCGCCACCCCACCCGGCGCCGACGATCGTCGCCTCGCGCGCCCCCAGCGAACGGACGAGGCCGGCGGCGTCACCGGCGAGGGTCCACAGGTCGTAGCCGCGGGGCGGGCGGTCGGACTCGCCGTAGCCGCGCAGGTCGGCGGCGGCGACCCGGTACCCGGCGGTCGCGAGGGCCGGGAGCTGGTGGCGCCAGGCCCACCAGAACCCGGGGAAGCCGTGCAGCAGGAGCACCAGCGGCCCGGACTCCGGACCGGCCTCGGCGACGTGCAGCTGCACGCCGTTCGCCGAGACGGTGCGGTGGATCCAGGGCCCGGGGATCTCGACGGCGGACCCTGCGGCAGTGCTCAGCCGGGTGCTCAGGCGGCGTCGGCCCGGCTGCGGCGCAGGACCTCGAGCGACTCCTTCGAGGTCTCGATGGTCCGCTCCGGAGCCTTGATCTTGCGGACCTTGAGGTAGCCGAGGAGGCCCAGGATGCCCGCGACGAGGATCATCAGCCCGAACGTCACGGCGTAGCCCGCCCATTGTTGGGTCGGCCAGATGAGGTTGAAGGCCTCGGACACCGCGATGAAGAAGAAGAACAGGCTGAACAACGCGATCACGCCGGCGACGACGAAGAAGACGCTGCCCTGCACGCCCTTCTTGACCTCGGCCGTGATCTCGGTCTTGGCCAGCTCGACCTCGGCGCGCACGAGAGTCGAGACGTGGGTCGTGACCTCCTTGACCAGCGAGCCGACGGAGGCGTCGCCGTCCTGCCGGACGGGCTCGGCGTTCAGGGGGATCGAGGGCACGACCGGCGGGGCGGACGAGCCGCTGGCCGGCTGCTCGGGGCGGGTCACGGGCGCTCCTGCGTGGGTCGGTCGCTCGGGGTGGGGACGGCGAGCGGGTGCTGAGGTCGGTCATCGTGCCACGTCACCGGGTGTGCGCCGCGCTCCACGGCGCGCCGCCCGCTGATCACTTCTCGGCCCGGTCTTCCCCCTGACCGCCCGCGGTACTCAACGCGTTCCCCCGTTGGGGGTCACTCCCCGTTCGGTCGACGGCGTAGTTCCTTCACCGCACCCTGCCGTCGCTTGGCCTCCAGACGCCTGCGGCGGGCGGAACGGGACGGTGACGTGGGACGACGCGCCGGTGGGGGCGGCGCCAGCGCGTCCCGCAGGGTCGCGGCCAGGCGTTGGCGCGCAGCACGGCGGTTGCGTCGCTGGGAGCGGTCGTCGGAGGCGACGACGGTGAGGACACCGTCGTGCAGGCGCCCGGCGAGCCGCTCGAGCACCCGGGTGCGGTCCTCGTCACGCAGGGGCGCCCCCACGGGCTCCACGGAGCGCAGGTCCACCGAGAGCTCGACCCGCGAGTCGGTGGTGTTCACGCCCTGGCCGCCGGGCCCACCCGCGCGGGAGAAACGCCAGTGCAGGTCGGCGGCGGACAGCACGACGTCGCGGGTGACCAGGAGGTCACCCGCGACGTCGTCGCCGGTCGGCTGCACACCGACCAGGATGCCCGGATCAGCCGCGCGGGCCCACCGGGAGCACGGTGCGGCCCCACGTGGCGTTGGTGACGACCGCGGCCGAGCCGTACCAGGCGATCAGCGCGCTGAGCAGCCCGACGAACCCGCCGATGGTGGCGATCCCGTCGATACCGGTGAGGTCACCGGCGGCCAGCAGCGCGAACGTGAGGAACAGCGTGGCGAACACACCCACCAGCGCGCCGTTGGTCCGCAGCGAGGCGAACAGCATGTAGAGCGTGAAGATCGCCCAGCCGACGAGGAAGATCCCCGTCGCCGTCTTCACCTGGGCCTCGGTGACGCCGGAGGCCAGCATCTCGGGCTCGATGAACTGGACGTAGGCCGCGAAGGCCAGCCAGAACGCGCCGTAGGAGGCGAAGGCCGTCGCGCCGAACGTGTTGGCCTTGCGGAACTCCCACATCCCGGCGAGGAACTGGGCGATGCCGCCGTAGAAGAAAGCGAGCGGCAGGACCAGCGGCTCGAGGGCCTCGGGAGCGAGCCCGGCGTTGAACAGGCTCAGGGTGAAGGTCGTCAGGGCGAAGGCCGCGAGACCGAGCGGTCCCGGGTCCGCGAAGCTCGGGGTGGACTCCGCCGGGGCGGGGCTCGGCGCCGGCCGCGCGGCGCGCTCCTCGGTGGTGCTCGACATAGTCGCTCCTCTCGGGTGGCCCCACGGCGCTGTGGTGCCGATCACGTGGTCCGTCTACTGCCCGGTTTCGTCATCCGGATATGCGACCTGCGTCGACCGGACCGATACAGGTCCGTTCGGCGGTTGCCGTCCGGGCCGTTCGGCGGCATGGGGTGGGCTGTGACGTGGCCGGTCCACGCGGTGCTGCGACGATCGGCCCGTGGCCGACCCGCTGGAGCCCCTGACCCGCCTGCCCGGCGTCGCCGCGGACGCGGACGCCGTCCGCGAGGCGCTGACGAAGGTGCACAACCACCGCGCGAACCGGCGCGGGTGGCCCGCGACGTCCGCCGAGGCCTCCGTCCGCGCGGCCCGCGCGTCGTCGAGCCTGGACGGCGGGTCGGCCGAGCTGCCCGACGACGGCCGCGTCACCGACCCCGTGCTCGCCGGCGCCCTGCGGGTCGCCGAGGACCTCGACGGGCTGCTGGCGGCCTGGCGCTCGGCGCCGCGCCAGGCGCTCGCCCGGCTGCACATGCTCGCCGCCGCCGACCTGCCCGGGATCACTGACGACGACCTCGGCAGGCCCCGCCTCGACCGTGGTGTCGGCCAGCGCCTCGACGGGCTCGCGGGACTGGTCACCGGGGGCACCTCGGTGCCGGCGCCGGTGCTCGTCGCGGTCGTGCACGGCGAGCTCCTCGGCCTCGCGCCCTTCCCGACCGCCGGGGGTGTCGTGGCGCGGGCCGCCGCCCGGCTGACCGCGGTCGCCACCGGCCTCGATCCCAAGGGCCTCGCGGTCCCCGAGGTCGGCCACTACCGGGCGGCGACCGAGTACCGCGAGGCCGCCGCGGCCTTCGCCACCGGCTCGCCGGAGGGGCTGGCCCGCTGGTTCGCGCACTGCGCCGAGGCCTGGCAGGTCGGCGCGCGCGAGGGGCTCGGGATCGCGGAGGCGGCGCAGCCGGCTTGACCCCGCTCGGCGCCGGACCGCCGTCCGGGCGCCGCGGCTATGGCGCTCGGGTGCGTTCGGGCCCGAGCGCCGCACGCCTCCGTCCCCAGGCCCGTCGGCCGTCCCCAGAGCGGCGTCCGACGCTCCCTCCCGGTGCCCCTCCCGCGGCAGCGTCCTCGCCGACGGCGGGACGTGAGAGGGGTCACCGATGGCGGGGACGGGCGGGGCGGGCGCACAGGGTCGACGGCGCGCGGTGGTGATGACCGACGACGAGGAGCTCCTCGACGAGGTGGTGCGGCTGGCCGCGGCCGCGGGGGCCGAGCTGGAGCGGGTGCCGGACGCGGCGGGGGTGCGCCGGCGCTGGCACACCGCCGGGCTGGTGCTGGTCGACGAGGACGCCGCCCGGGCGCTCGGGCCGCTGCGTCCCGGTCGCCGCGACGGGGTCGTGCTGCTCTGCCGGGGCGAGCCGCCGGGATCGGTCTGGGAGCGCGCCGTGGCGGTGGGCGCGGAGCACGTGGTGTCGCTGCCGGAGGGCGAGCACTGGCTGATCTCGGCGCTGGCCGACACCGGGGCGCGGTCCTCGCCCGACGTCGGACCGGGCCGGGTGGTCGCCGTCGTCGGGGGACGCGGCGGGGCCGGGGCCTCGGTGCTCGCCGTGGCGATCGCGGGGCGGGCGAGCACGGGCGGGACGCGGGCGCTGCTCGTCGACTGCGACCCGCTCGGCGGCGGGATCGACCTCCTCGCCGGGGCCGAGGAGCTCGAGGGCTTCCGATGGGGCGGGCTCGCGCTCGGCGGCGGAGGCGGGGGACGGGTGTCCGCGGCGTCGCTGCACGAGGCGCTGCCCTCGCCCGACGGGATGCTGACGGTGCTGTCGTGCGACCGGCAGGGTGTCGGCCCGGAGCCCGACGCGGCCGTGGCCGTGATCGAAGCCGGGCGCCGGGCCGGCGACGTCGTGGTGTGCGACCTGCCCCGGCACCTCTCGGACACGGCCCTCGCCGTGGCCGACGCCGCCGATCTCGTCGTCCTCGTGGTGCCCACCGAGGTCCGCGCCGTCGCGGCCGCCGCCCGGGTCGCCGCGCCGCTGGTCGAGCGCGGGGTGTCGCTGCGTCTGGTCGTGCGCGGCCCCGCGCCCGGCGGTCTCGACGCCGACGACGTCGTCCGCGCCCTGGGGCTGGACGTGCTCGCCTCCGTGGCGCCCGAGCCGGGCCTCGCCCCGGCGCTCGACCGCGGCAAGGTCCCCGGTCTCCGGCGCGGTCCCCTGCAGGACGCCGCGACGGCGGTGCTCGACGCGCTCGACGCCGTGGCCGACCGGGGACGGGCGGCGTGAGCACCGCGCCGGCGGACCTCGTCGATCGCGTCCGCACGCGGCTGGTGAGCTCGGGCGGGCAGGCCGGGGTCGACGACCTGGCGGCCGCCGTGCGCGCGGAGGCCCGCGGCGTGGTCGGTGACGCCGACGTGCTCTCCGCCGTGCGGGGCCTGCAGCGCGAGCTCGTGGGCGCCGGCCCGCTCGAGCCGCTGCTGCGCGAGCCCGGGACCTCCGACGTGCTCGTCACCGCCCCGGACGCGGTCTGGGTCGATCGCGGCGCGGGCCTCGAGCGCACGACCATCCGCTTCCCCGACGAGGACGCGGTCCGCCGCCTCGCCCAGCGTCTCGCGAGCGCGGCCGGACGGCGCCTCGACGACGCCAGCCCGTACGTCGACGCCCGCCTGCCGGGATCGGGCGTGCGCCTGCACGCGGTGCTCGCCCCGGTCGCCGCCGACGGGACGTGCGTGTCCCTGCGGGTGCTCCGGCCCGCCCGCCACGACCTCGCGACCCTGGCGGCCAGCGGCACGGTCGACGCGGACGGCGTCGCCCTGCTGCGCGCGGTCGTCGCAGCGCGCCTCGCGTTCCTCGTGGTCGGCGGCACGGGCTCGGGCAAGACGACGCTGCTCGCGGCGCTCCTGGGCGAGGTGGCGCCGAGCGAGCGCATCGTGTGCGTCGAGGACGCCGAGGAGCTGCGCCCGGCGCACCCGCACGTCGTGCGCATGGTCGCCCGCCCGGCGAACGTCGAGGGCGCCGGGCAGGTCCTGCTCCGCGACCTCGTGCGCCAGGCGCTGCGGATGCGCCCCGACCGGCTCGTCGTCGGCGAGGTGCGCGGCGCCGAGGTGGTCGAGCTGCTGGCGGCGCTCAACACCGGCCACGACGGCGGGGCCGGCACCGTGCACGCCAACGCGCCGCGCGAGGTCCCGGCGCGGCTGGAGGCGCTCGCCGCCCTCGGCGGGCTGGGTCCCGCCGCGCTGCACAGCCAGCTCGCCGCCGCGGTGCAGGTGGTCCTCCAGGTCCGACGCGACCGCGACGGGACGCGCACGCTCGACGCGGTCGGGGTCCTGCGACGCCGGGACGGCGCCGGCGAGGTGGTCGTGGTGCCGGCCTGGACCCGGGGCGACGGCTGGGCGACCGGTCGCGCCGACCTCGGCGCGATGTTCCAGGAGCGGGGCGTCGCGGCCCCGTGGCTCGACCCACCGGACCCGCCCACCCGACCGTCCGTGACGGCGTCGCGCGCGGTGAGCGTCGCCGCCGGCGTGTCCCTGCTGCACCGGGAGTCGGCGTGAGCGCGGCGGCGCTCCTCCTCGCGGCCGGTGCGCTGCTCGCCTGGCCCGCGCCGGTGCCGGGACTGCGGGTGGGCGGGGCGCTCCCCGGTCGGCGGCGGGCGCCGGGCCTCGACCGCCTCCGCCCCGCCCTGGCACGACGCGGCGTGCTCCTCCCCGGCGCCGCCGTTCTGGGTGTGGTGCTCGCCGGCCCCGGTGGCGGTGTGGCCGCGCTCGCGCTCGCCGCGACCGTGCACCGCCAGCGGGCGGTGACGAGTGCGGAACGGGACCGGGCGGCCGCGTCCGCCGGGCTCGCGGAGGCGCTGGCGTCGTTCGCCGCGGAGGTCCGCGTCGGGGCGCCCCCGGCCGCCGCGGCCGGCTCCGCGGGGTCCGACGCCCATCCGGTGGCCGCCCGGGTCATGGCGCTCGTGGGCGCGACCGCGCACCTCGGAGGCGACGTCCCCGCAGCCCTGCGGGCGGCGCGGGCCCGTGAGCCGGTCGTCGCCGAGCACCTCGACCGCCTCGCCGGGGCCTGGGCGCTCGCCGAACGCCACGGGATCGCCCTGGCCGGCCCGGCGGCGGCAGTTGCCCGCGACCTCCGGGTCCGCGCGCGGGTCGCCGGCGGACTGCGCGCCCGTCTCGCGGGTCCACGCGCGACCGCCGCCGTCCTCGCGGGGCTGCCGGTGCTCGGGCTGCTGCTCGGCGAGGGGATCGGCGCGCGGCCGTGGTCGGTGCTCACCGGCGGGCTGATCGGTCAGGTGCTGCTCGTGGTCGGCGTCGGTTTGGTCTGCGCCGGGCTCGCCTGGACCGAGCGGATCGTCGCGGGGGTGGCCCGGTGATCCCCGGGGCTCTGGTGCTCCTGGCCGTGGCGGTGCTCGTGGCGCCGGGCCCGGTCACGGCGCACCACCGCACGGTCCCGCGCAGGCCGCCGCGAGCCCCGGCACGGGAGGGCCTGGTGCCCGGCCTGGCGCTGCTCGCGGTGGGCGCCGCGGCCGCACTCGCGGGGGCCGGTGCCGCCGCGGTCGTCACGGGCGCCGCGGGCCTCGCGGTCGTCGCCGTGCTGCCGCGGTGGCGGGCGCACCGGGCGAGGCCGCGTCCGGACCCGCTCGGTCTCGCCGGGGCGTGGGACCAGCTCGCGGCCTGCCTGCGCGCCGGGCTCCCGCTCGACCGGGCCGCGCGCGCCGTGGTGCCGGTCCTGCCCGCGGCGGCCGGCGAGGCGCTGGGCCGCGTGGCCGACCTCGTGGCCCTCGGCGCCGACCCCGCCGCCGCCTGGGCGCCCGCGCTCGACGAGCCGGGGACGGCGCGTCTCGCACGCGCGGCCCGCCGCTCGGCGCGCAGCGGTGCCGCGGTCGCCGATGTCGTCGAAGCCGTCGCCACCGACCTGCGGGCCGAGGCCGCCGACGCCGTCGAGGCCCGCGCCGAGCGCGCGGGCGTGATGGTCACCGGGCCGCTCGGCCTGTGCTTCCTGCCGGCGTTCCTCGCCCTGGGCATCGTCCCGGTGGTCGTCGGGCTCGCCGGGCCGCTGCTGGAGCAGCGATGAGCCCGCACGTCCCGCCGGGGCGTGGGACGAGAGGAGAACCCCATGACCGCACGGACGACGACCTGGCGCCACCGGCTGGCCCGGCTGCGCGAGGACGACGACGGCATGTCCACCGCGGAGTACGCGATCGGGACCATCGCCGCGGCGGCCTTCGGCGCCCTGCTCTACACGGTGATCACGGGCGACTCGATCATCGGGGCGCTCACCGCGATCGTGCAGCGGGCGCTGACGAGCACGTTCTGATCGCCGGCCCCGCCTGCGACTCCGACACCGGCTCGGTCACCGTCGAGGCGGCGTTCGCGGTCGGCAGCCTCGTGGTCGTGCTCGCCGTGGTCCTCGCGGCGATGGCGGCGGTGGTGCTGCAGCTGCGCTGCGTCGACGCCGCCACCGAGGCCGCCCGCCTCGGTGCCCGCGGGGACCCGGACGCCGCGCGCCGGGCGGCGGCACGGCTGCTGCCCGACGGGGCGGAGGTCGTCCTCGAGACCCGGGGGGACGACGTGGTCGCCCGGGTCCGCGCGGCGCCGCTCGGCTCGGCGTTGCCCGCGCTGCGGGTGGGCGCGGAGGCGGTGGCGGCGCGCGAGCCGTCACCGGTCGCCCCGGCCGAGGGTCCCGATCCGCTCCCCGGCGAGCCGCCGGAGGCCGACGCCGCCGGCTCCCCGGCGCTTCCGGAGAGCCCGGCCAGCCCGGACCGCCCGGACCAGCCCGGACCGCCCGGCGAGCCCGGTCAGCCCGGCGTCGGCCTCCGTGGTGCCCACGCCGCCGGGCGGTGCGCGGTGAGCGGCACGGTGGGCGGTCGGGAACCGCTCGACGACGGCTACGCGACGGTGTTCGCGGCCGCCGCGGTCGGTGTCCTGGTGTGCCTGCTGGGCCTCGGGCTGCAGGTCGGGGCCGCGGTGCTCGCCCGGCACGGTGCCGAGACGGCGGCGGACCTCGCCGCGCTGGCCGGGGCCCGCGAGGCCGTACGCGGGGCCGATGTGGCCTGCGCGCGGGCCACCGAGGTCGCCGCGGGCAACGGTGCGCGGCTCGTGGCGTGCTCCGTCGAGGGCTGGACCGTGATCGTTGTCACGGAGAGATCGTGCGGGTGCATGCCGAGCGTGGCCGGCGACGCCTCGGGACGCGCCCGCGCGGGCCCCGTGGCCTCCGACGGCACCCCGTCCGGAGTCCTGGTGGTGTCCGGTGCGTAGCCGGGACGGGACGAGCGGAGGGCGGTCCCGGCTGAGCGGCGACACCGCCGGGCGTTCGGGCACGGTCACCCAGCTCAGCGTGCGCTCGCCCGCTGAGCAGGGCCGAGGGTGACGCTCGGCGTGTGATCACGGCCGATGGGCGATGACGGGTGGCGCCGTCACGTGTGCATGCCGTTACTGGGAACAGCACACCGGGAGCAGGAACACCGGGGCACAGGAGGAACCGATGCAGTGGTGGGACAGCTACCGCGCCGTGTACGGCACGGAGCTCCGTGCTGAGGCCATGGTGCTCGCCGACCACGGCTGGGCCGTCGTGCCCGGCACCTTCCCGCAGGGCGAGGTGTGGAGCGGCTGCGCCGAGGCGCCGCAGGCCGGTCCGTGCCCGGTCCTCGACGACTGGGCGCTGCGGGCGTCCACCGACTGCAGCCAGATCGCCGAGTGGTGGTCGGGTCTGCCGTACTCGATCCTCCTGCCCACCGGTCTGACCTTCGACGTCCTCGAGGTCCCCGCCACCGTCGGTCGACGCGCCGCCGCCGTCCTCCGGGCGCTCGGGGTGCCGGTGCCGATCGCGGCGACGCCCACCGGCGAGTGGCTGTTCCCGGTCGGCGCGGGCGAGCCGCTGCGTCCCGACCTCGCCGAGCGCGGCGGCATCTCGCTGCACGGCCGTGGCAGCTGGTTCGCCGCGCCGCCGTCGACCTACCCGCAGGGCTCCGTGCACTGGCGGGTCCGCCCGTCGGCGTGCGGCTGGAACCTCCCCGACCCGTTCCGCGTCCAGGACGCGCTGGCCGAGGCCGTCGCGCAGCGACCGGCCGTCGCCGGCGGCGGGTCGACCTACCGCCTCGCCACCGTCGCGACCGGGGTCCGCTCCTAGACCCCGACGCGACACCCACCACAACTCCACACTCGGGTCCCCTCGGGGGCGACGCCGGATCAGCGAGGCCCACCTGATGAGGGCCGCGCCCGCCGCCCCACCCGGATCCCGTGGCCGACGCGCCGGTGCACCCGCCGCGACCGGCCCGCGGTCCGGGCCAGGGGAGGACCCCGCGGCGGTGGACCGCCCGCGACGAGGACGTCGCGCGGTCCACCGCCGCCACATACCGCGCCGCAGGCCGGGTCGATGAGCTCCCCGGCCTGCGGCGTGACATACCTCGCCGCGGGTCGGGACGGCCCCGAACCCCCGACCCGCGGCGGAGCCCAACCCCGCAGGCGCCCAACCCCGTAGACACGGAGCCCGCTCAGCCCTCCGCGAGCCGGGTCAGCACCACGTCGAGCACGACGATCGCGCCGGCCTTGTCGAGCGGGTCGTTGCCGTTCCCGCACTTGGGTGACTGCACGCAGGACGGGCAGCCCGACGGGCACTCGCAGTCGGCGATCGCGGCGCGGGTCGCGGTGAGCCACTCCCGCAGGGCCTCGTGGCCCCGGTCGGCGAAGCCCGCGCCGCCGGGGTGCCCGTCGTGCACGAACACCGTGGGTCGGCCGGTGTCGGGGTGCAGGGCGGTCGAGACGCCGCCGATGTCCCAGCGGTCGCAGGTCGCGACCAGCGGCAGCAGCCCGATCGCCGCGTGCTCGGCCGCGTGCAGGGCGCCCGGCCAGCGCGACGGGTCCAGGCCCGCCCGCAGGAGCGCGTCCTCGGTGAGCGTGTACCAGACCGCCCGGGTGCGCAGGCTGCGCGCGGGCATGTTCAGCGGCGTCGAGTCGAGGATGCGCCCGGACGGGAGTTTCCGCAGGTAGCCGACCACCTGCTCGGTCACCTCGACGGTCCCCGCACAGACCTGGAGGTCGCCGTGCGAGGCGCAGTGCTCGGTCTCCTCGACCGTGATGTCGATGACCGTGCGGGCCTGTGTCGTCCACTCCGGGTCCTCGGCGTGCAGGTGGGCGAGGCCGTCGTCGAGATCGAGGGAGTCGACGACGTAGCTCTCGCCCTGGTGCAGGTGCACGGCGCCGGGGTGGACGGTCGCGGGCGCCGTGCCGGGGTCGACGGTGCCGAGCATGCGGCCGGTGTCGGACTCGACGAGGACCACCTGCTCGCCGCCGCTGCCCCGGATGTCGACCCCGGCGTGCGGGCGGTCGGTGGGGTGCGACCAGAACCAGCCGCCGCGCCTGCGTCGCAGCAGGCCCTCGGCGACGAGGTCGTCGACCACCGACAGGGCGGCGTCACCACCCAGGGACGCCACGTCGTCCCGCGTCAACGGGATCTCCGACGCCGCGCAGGCCAGGTGGGGCGCGAGCACGTAGGGGTTGGTGGGGTCGAGCACGCAGCGCTCCAGGGGCGCGCCGAGCATCGCCTCCGGGTGGTGCACGAGGTAGGTGTCGAGGGGGTCGTCGCGGGCGACGAGCACCACGAGCGCGTCGTCGCCCGACCGCCCCGCACGTCCCGCCTGCTGCCAGAACGACGCCCGCGTGCCCGGGAACCCGGCGACCACCACGGCGTCGAGCCCGGCGATGTCCACGCCGAGCTCGAGGGCGTTCGTCGTCGCCACCCCTCGCAGCGACCCGTTCAGCAGGGCCTGCTCCAGCGCCCGGCGCTCCTCGGGCAGGTAGCCCGACCGGTACGCCGCCACCTGTGAGGCCAGCCCCTCGTCGATCTCCGCGAGCACCCGGCGGGCACCGAGCGCCGTCAGCTCCGCCCCGCGCCGCGAGCGCACGAAGGCAAGGGACCGCGCGCCCTCCACCACCAGGTCGGCCAGCATCCGCGCCGTCTCGGCGCCCGCCGACCGCCGGACCGGGGCGCCGTTCTCGCCGGTGACCTCCTCCAGCAGCGGCGGCTCCCACAACGCGACCGCCCGGGCGCCGCGCGGGGACCCGTCGTCCGTGACTTCCGCCACGTCCAGCCCGGTGAGCACCGAGGCCGAAACGGCCGGCTCGGACACCGTCGCCGACGCGAGCACGAACGTCGGGTACGCGCCGTAGCGCGCGCACACCCGTCGCAGCCGCCGCATCAGCAGCGCGACGTGCGAGCCGAACAGGCCGCGGTAGGTGTGGCACTCGTCGATGACGACGTAGCGCAGGCGGCGCAGGAAGGTCGTCCAGCGCCCGTGCCGCGGGAGGATTCCGCGGTGGAGCATGTCCGGGTTCGTGAACACCCAGTTCGCGTGCTGGCGCACCCAGTCGCGTTCCGGGAGCGGGGTGTCGCCGTCGTAGGACGCCGCGCGGACGCCCTCGACGCGGAGGTCCGCGATGGTGCGCAGCTGGTCCGCGCCCAGCGCCTTGGTGGGCGAGAGGTAGAGCGCGGTGGCCCGCGGATCGGCGTTCAGCCTGGTCAGGACGGGTAGCTGGTAGGCGAGCGACTTCCCGGACGCGGTGCCGGTGGCGACGACGACGTGCTCGCCGGCGTGCGCCCGGTCGGCGGCCGCGGCCTGGTGACTCCAGGGACGCGCGATGCCGCGGGCGAGGAACGGCGCGCGGACGTCCTCGGGCACCCAGTCCGGCCAGCCCCGCGTGACGCCCTCGCGGGCGGGTACGAGCTCGGCGTGGGTCAGCGGGCTCTCGCCCTCGGGCGTCCCGGCGAGCACCCGGCGCAACAGCACGGAGCCCCGGCTCCGGCCGTCGAGCACGGCGTCGGGAGCTCCGAGCACCCGTCCGCCGTCCACGTCCGTCGAGCCTGGCACAGGTCCTCCCGTCGGTGCTCTCGTTCGTGAAAGACGTACACCTCACAGCTCGTCGGGGAACTGCTGTGCGCCCGGGTGAAGGCCACCTCCTACACTGCGGCACCTGTCCACCACCCGCCGTGCCGGGTCGTGACTGTGATCATCACGCGCCGCAGCCGCCGCGAGGCCTGGCCCGGCGCGTCGTGTTTGTAGGTGCCAACCGGGAGGCTGGATGCAAGCGTCCGTCCTCGCCGCGGGGATCTCGTTCTCCGCCGGCGACAACATCGTGGTCATCGTGGTGGCGGCTGTGGCCCTCATCGCGCTGGTCATCGGCTTCGTCCTGCGCAGGCAGGTGCTCGCCGCCGACGAGGGCACGCAGGGAATGCGTGACATCGGTCGTGCGGTGCAGGAGGGCGCGAGCGCCTTCCTCACACGCCAGTTCAAGACGCTCGCTCCGTTCATCGTCGTCGTCTTCCTGCTGCTCTTCGCGCTGCCGGCCAACAGCACCGGTGAGCTGATCGGGCGCTCGGTGGCCTTCGTCGTCGGCGCCCTGTTCTCCATGTCGATCGGCGCGCTGGGCATGAACCTGGCGACGCAGGCCAACATCCGCGTCGCCGCGGCGGCCAACGAGCCGGGCGGACGCGACAAGGGCGCGAGGATCGCGTTCCGCACCGGCGGCGTGGTCGGCATGGCCACCGTCGGCCTCGGGCTCTTCGGTGCCTCGGTCGTCGTGCTGCTGTACGTCGAGGAGGCCCCGCGCGTGCTCGAGGGCTTCGGCCTCGGCGCGGCCCTGCTCGCCATGTTCATGCGTGTCGGCGGCGGCATCTTCACCAAGGCGGCCGACGTCGGCGCCGACCTCGTCGGCAAGGTCGAGCAGAACATCCCCGAGGACGACCCCCGCAACGCGGCGACGATCGCCGACAACGTGGGCGACAACGTCGGTGACTGCGCCGGCATGGCCGCGGACCTCTTCGAGTCCTACGCCGTGATGCTGGTGGCCGCGCTGATCCTGGGCTCGGTCGCGTTCGGCACGCTGGGCCTGACCTACCCGCTGATCATCCCGGCGATCGGTGTCATCACCGCGATCATCGGCGTGTTCATCACCCGCACCCGTGAGGGCGAGAACGCGCTGCGGGCGATCAACCGCAGCTTCTACGTGTCCGCGGTCATCTCCATCGTGCTCTGCACGATCGCCGCGTTCACCTACCTGCCGTCGAGCTTCACCGAGCTGCCCGGCGTCGACGCCGCCCGCATCGGTGACCTCGCCGCGGCCGGCAACCCGCAGATCATCGCGTTCGCCGCCGTCGCCATCGGCATCGTGCTCGCGATCATCATCCTGTCGCTGACGGGCTACTACACCGGCACCGAGACCCAGCCGGTCAAGGACGTCGGCACGAGCTCGCTCACCGGCGCGGCGACGGTCATCCTCGCCGGCATCTCGGTGGGCTTCGAGTCCGCCGTCTACACCGCGCTGGTCATCGGAGCGGCCGTCTACGGCGCGTTCCTGCTCTCGGGCTCGGTGTTCGTCGCGCTGTTCGCCGTCGCCCTCGCAGGCACCGGCCTGCTGACCACGGTCGGCGTCATCGTCGCCATGGACACCTTCGGTCCGGTGTCCGACAACGCGCAGGGCATCGCCGAGATGTCGGGCGACGTCACGGGCCCCGGCGCCGACATCCTGACCGAGCTCGACGCGGTCGGGAACACCACCAAGGCGATCACCAAGGGCATCGCGATCGCCACGGCGGTGCTCGCCGCGACGGCGCTGTTCGGGTCGTACAACGACGCGATCACCCAGGCGTACTCCGAGGCCGGGCAGGCGCTGACCGACATCTACAACGTGACCGCCCCGAACGTCCTCGTCGGCGTGATCATCGGTGCGGCCGTCGTGTTCATGTTCTCCGGCCTCGCGGTCAACGCCGTGTCCCGCGCCGCGGGGGCGGTGGTGTACGAGGTGCGCCGCCAGTTCCGCGAGAACCCCGGGATCATGGACTACTCCGTGCGTCCCGAGTACGGCCGCGTGGTCGACATGTGCACCCGGGACGCGCTGCGCGAGCTCGCCACCCCGGGTCTGCTCGCGATCCTCGCCCCGATCGCCGTCGGCTTCGGCCTCGGCGTCGGCCCGCTCGCGGGCTACCTCGGCGGCGCGATCGCGGCCGGCACGCTGATGGCGGTGTTCCTGGCCAACTCCGGTGGTGCCTGGGACAACGCCAAGAAGCTGGTCGAGGACGGCAACCACGGCGGCAAGGGGTCCGACGCCCACGAGGCGACGATCATCGGCGACACCGTCGGTGACCCGTTCAAGGACACCGCCGGCCCGTCGATCAACCCGCTGATCAAGGTCATGAACCTGGTCTCGGTGCTGATCGCCCCGGCCGTCGTCGCCCTGTCGGTCGGCGTGGACGCCAACCCGGCGATCCGCATCACCATCGCGGTCGTCGCCCTGCTGAGCATCGTGGTGGCGGTCTACGTGTCGAAGCGTCGTTCGACCGCGATCGCCGACTCCAACACGGACGCCCCGGCGACCGCCCAGGCCTGACGGGCACAGCTGTACCGAGCGAAGGGCACCTTCGGCCGATCTCGTCGGCCGAAGGTGCCCGTCGTTCGTTCCGGGGCGGGGCGGGACGGTCACCAGGGCACGAGGCCGTCCCTCTGCACGAAGCGGCCCGAGGGGGACGTCGTGTCGAGGGCGGCGGCGACGATCGCGTCGGTGCCCTCCTCGACGGTCTGGGTGCCCTGGTGGTCGTTCAGGTCGGTCGCGGTGAAACCCGGGTTGACGACGGTGACGAGTACGTCGGTCATCGTCCTGGCGTACATCACCGAGATCATGTTCAGCGCCGCCTTGGACGACGGGTAGGCGAGGTACGGGTGGTTCTCCCACCGCCAGTCGCTCATGTCGGCCAGCGACCCGAGGCTGGAGGAGACCATGACGAGCCGTGGCCGCTCGGCGCGCCGCAGGAGCGGCAGGAACGCCCGGCTCACGCGGACGGGGCCGAAGACGTTCGTCTCGTAGGCCTCGCGCAGGACGTCGGCGCCGGCCTCGGCGGGCTCGACCATCGCCGACGATCGCGGCGTTGTCGACCAGGACGTCGAGACAGCCGACCTGGGCCTCGACCTCCTTGACGGCAGCGGCCACCGACGCGTCGTCGGCGACGTCGAGGGTGGCCGGGCGGATGTCGAGGGCGGGGTCCAGCGTCTCCGCCAGGCGTCCGGGCTCGCGGCACCCGGCGAGGACGGTCCAGCCCCGGGCAGCGAGGCGGCGGGTGGTCACGACGCCCAGCCCGCGCGACGCTCCGGTGATCAGTGCGGTGCTCATGGCGCCCACGCTGCGCCCGCGCCGGCCGGCCCTCCAGGGACGGCGGACCCTGGGATCCGCGGTACCAGGCTCCACGGCCCGCGACGGAGCAGAGTGGGAGCCACGAGCCGCGGTGACCACGCCGAACTGGCCGCGGCGCTGCGCCAGTGGCGCGAGCGCCTGACGCCCGCGGACGCCGGGCTGCCCGCCGGTCCGCGACCGCGCACGCCCGGGCTGCGTCGCGAGGAGGTGGCGCGCCTCGCGGGCGTCTCCGTCGACTACGTGGTGCGCCTGGAGCAGGCGCGCGGCCCGCACCCGTCTGAGTCGGTGCTCGGGGCCCTGGCCCGCGCGCTGCGGCTGTCGGCCCCGGAGACGGCCCACCTCTTCGACCTCGCCGGCGTCGAGCGTCCCGGCGCCGGCCACGTCGTCGACACCGTCCGGCCCAGCGTGCTGCGCCTGCTCGACCGCATGGCCGACCTGCCCGCCATGCTCGTCGACGCCCGCAGCACGCTGCTGGCCTGGAACCCGCTGGTCGAGGCCCTCTACGGCGATCTCTCCGCGATCCCCCGCGACCGGCGCAACATGCTCTGGATGCGCTTCGGGCCCGCGGGCGGCAAGGGTCGCTCGCTCGTGGTGGACGAGGACGGGACACGCGAGCGCCTCGAGCGGCTCTCGGTGGCGCAGGCCCGGGCGGCACTCGGGCGCTACCCCGGCGACACGGTCCTGCGCGGGATCGTCGACGAGCTCCTCCGGACGAGCCCCCGGTTCGCCGAGCTGTGGGCGCTGCGCCCGGTCGAGGACCGCCGCGTGGACCGCAAGAGCGTCGACGTCCCCGGCGTCGGCCGGATCACCCTCGACTGCGACTCGCTCGACGTCCCGGGCGACGACCAGCGCCTCGTCGTCTACTCCGCCGCACCGGGCACCCGGGACGCCGAACTGCTCGACCTCCTGCGCGTGGTGGGGTTGCAGACCGTCTGATCCGGGTGTCGGTACCCCCGTCCGTTCGAACGCATGTTCTAGGCTCCGCGGGCGTGGGGCAGCTGTCGTTCTGGTCGGCGGACGCCCGCCCGCGCGCCCTGGGTGATCTCGAGGGTCTGCTCTGCGGGCCGGGGCGGGCGGAGCTCTTCGGCCGCGGGTCCCTGGCGCGCCTCATCGTGGTCCTGGGCCCGCCGCCGGAGCCGGAGCCCGAGGAGAACGAGGACGACGAGGAGGACGCCGACGCCGAGAAGCCCGGCCCCAGTACCAGCGTGGGGGCCACGCTGACGTCCAACGTCAGGATCGCCACCAGCTCGCCGGCACGACACGCCGAGGCGGGCGACGGGGCCGACGAGGACGACGACCAAGCGCCCGACGTGGACCTCGACGACCTGGCGTTCCTCGATCTCGACCCCGACGAGATGGCGGCCCGCCTGGGCCTGACCCCCACTACTCCGGCTCCCGGTCCGGAGCCCCTGGATCGAGATGGGGGATTTCCTGACGTTGAACGTCAGCATGGTCCCCACGCTGGCACCGACCCACCCGATCCCGCCCTGACCTGGCGCGCCCAGGCGGTGGCGTGCGCCCTCCGGGCCCGAGGGGTGCCGGCCGAGATCGCGCGCACCGAGGACGGGCGCCCCGAGGTCCGGACGGCGTTCCGTGCCGACCTCGTCGACCTCGCCCGCGCGTGGTCGGCCGGGGACGGAATGAAGAAGGTGCCGGCGGAGTTCGAGCTCGACGGGCCGCGGTTGCGGCTGTGGGTGCTCGCGGCCGGGTGGCACGACGGGCGGGCCTACTCGCTCGGGCTCGACCCCGAGGACCGCGGCACCGACGGCGACCTGCTCACGGCGAGTCGTCACCTGGGTCTGGGTGCGTCACTCCACCTGCCCGCCCTCCGGATCGTCGGCGCCCGCCGGCAGCGGCGTCTGGGCGAGCTCGTCGGACGTCCACCCGGCGATCTGATCGACGGCGTCTGGCCCGTGTGAGGCCCGCGACACCCCCGTCCCGACGCACCGATCAGGCCGCTGTGCAGGGGTGATTCGGATCGGGATCACGCCGTCCCCACCCGGCCGCGGACGTGATGCGACCGGTCGCACCCGGAAGCACATTGACGGTGAGGCACACTGGCGACGGGTGGCGTCCCGCCACACGAACGACGAGACGAGGCATGTCCGTGGCAGCGAAGGGCTCGACGACGGCACGCAGCGCGACCACCGAGACCGCCGACACCACCGAGGTGGAGTCGACGGAACGGTCCGGCGCGCGCGCGACGTCGAGCACGAAGTCCGGCGGCAAGGGCTCCGGCGGCGGCCGGAAGACGGGCCGCGGGGGTGCGACCCCGGCCGGGGACGGCGGACGCCGTCTGGTGATCGTCGAGTCGCCCGCGAAGGCCCGCAAGATTGCCGACTACCTCGGCTCGCGGTACATCGTCGAGTCCAGCCGCGGCCACATCCGCGACCTGCCGCGCGGCGCCGCCGACGTCCCCGCCAAGTACAAGGGCGAGTCGTGGGCCCGCCTGGGCGTGGACGTCGACCACGACTTCGAGCCCCTCTACGTCGTCTCCCCGGACAAGAAGTCCACGGTCTCCGAGCTCAAGGAGGCCCTCAAGGAGGTCGACGAGCTCTACCTCGCGACGGACGGCGACCGCGAGGGCGAGGCCATCGCCTGGCACCTCCTCGAGACGCTCAAGCCGAAGGTCCCGGTCCGCCGGATGGTGTTCCACGAGATCACCGAGTCGGCCATCCAGGCCGCCGCCGCGAACCCGCGCGACCTCGACCAGGACCTCGTCGACGCGCAGGAGACCCGCCGCATCCTCGACCGTCTCTACGGCTACGAGGTCAGCCCCGTGCTGTGGAAGAAGGTCATGCCGAAGCTCTCGGCGGGCCGCGTGCAGTCGGTGGCCACCCGTGTCATCGTCGAGCGCGAGCGCGAGCGCATGGCGTTCGTGTCCGCCGGCTACTGGGGCATCGACGCCCAGCTGCGGGCGACCGAGAAGAAGGACGAGCAGGCCCCGCGCAGCTTCAAGGCCGCGCTGACGTCGATCGACGGGGCCCGCGTGGCCACCGGCCGTGACTTCGACTCGCTCGGGCAGCTCAAGAACAGCGACGTCAAGCGGCTCGACGAGGGCGACGCGCGCCGGCTTGCGGAGGCGCTCGCCGACCGGGACTACACGGTCTCGTCGGTCGAGGAGAAGCCGTATACGCGCAAGCCGTACGCGCCGTTCATGACGTCCACGCTCCAGCAGGAGGGTGGCCGCAAGCTGCGGTTCTCGGCCGAGCGGACGATGCGCACCGCGCAGCGGCTGTACGAGAACGGCTACATCACCTACATGCGTACGGACTCCACGACGCTGTCGGAGACCGCGATCAACGCGGCGCGCACCCAGGCCCGCGACCTCTACGGCGACGAGAACGTCGCCGAGAAGCCGCGCCAGTACACGCGCAAGGTGAAGAACGCGCAGGAGGCGCACGAGGCGATCCGTCCCGCCGGGGACTCCTTCCGGACCCCCGGCCAGGTCGCGAACGAGCTCTCCGGCGACGAGTTCCGGCTCTACGAGCTGGTCTGGCAGCGCACGATCGCGAGCCAGATGCGCGACGCGCGCGGCACGACGATGAGCGTGCGGATCACCGGCACCGCCGCCACGGGCGAGGAGTGCACGTTCTCCGCGTCCGGGCGCACCATCACGTTCCCCGGCTTCCTGCGCGCCTACGTCGAGACCGTCGACGAGGAGGCCGGCGGCGAGGCGGACGACGCCGAGAGCCGGCTCCCGCGCCTGGCCGAGGGCGACGGCTGCGCCGCGGAGTCGCTGGACCCCGAGGGCCACAGCACCAACCCGCCCGCGCGCTACACCGAGGCGAGCCTGGTCAAGACGCTCGAGGAGCGCGGCATCGGCCGTCCCTCGACGTACGCGTCGATCATCAACACGATCCAGGAGCGCGGGTACGTCTGGAAGAAGGGCGGCGCCCTCGTCCCGAGCTGGATCGCCTTCGCGGTCATCGGGCTGATGGAGGTCCACTTCGGCCGGCTGGTCGACTACGACTTCACCGCCGCGCTCGAGGACGAGCTCGACGGCATCGCCGCGGGCACCACCCAGCGCGAGACGTGGCTGTCGCACTTCTACTTCGGTGCCAACGGCAACGGGACCGTCAGCGAGAACGGCGCCAACGGCAACGGGGCCAACGGCAGCGCGAACGGGCACGGCAGCGGCGTCGAGGCCGCGATGTCGCAGGCCGGCGGTCTGAAGAAGCTCGTGGGCGACAAGCTCGAGGGCATCGACGCGCGCCAGGTCAACTCGCTGCGCATGTTCGCCGACGACCAGGGCCGCGACGTCGTCGTGCGCGTCGGTCGTTACGGGCCCTACCTCGAGCGGACGATCACGGAGGAGGGCGAGGAGAAGTCCCAGCGGGCCAACCTGCCCGACGACCTCCCGCCCGACGAGCTCGACCTCACGCTGGCCGAGGAGCTGTTCTCGACCCCGCAGGAGGGTCGCTCGCTGGGCACCGACCCGGAGTCGGGCCACGAGATCCTGGCGAAGGAGGGCCGCTTCGGCCCCTACGTCACGGAGACCCTGCCCGAGGGCGCCAAGGAGAAGCCGCGCACCGGCTCGCTGTTCAAGTCGATGACGCTCTCGGAGATCACGCTCGACGACGCGCTGAAGCTGCTGAGCCTGCCGCGCGTGGTCGGCGCGGACCCGGAGTCCGGCGTGGAGATCACCGCGCAGAACGGGCGCTACGGGCCGTACATCAAGAAGGACAAGGACTCCCGCTCGCTCGACAGCGAGGAGAAGCTCTTCACGGTCACCCTCGAGGAGGCCGAGAAGATCTTCGCGCAGCCGAAGCAGCGTGGACGGGCCGCCGCCAAGCCGCCGCTCAAGGAGCTCGGTACGGACCCGGCCTCGGGCGAGCCGATGGTGGTCAAGGACGGCCGGTTCGGGCCGTACGTCACCGACGGCACCGGGGTGAACGCCTCGCTGCGCAAGGGCGACGACATCGAGTCCCTGACCGACGAGCGCGCCTCCGAGCTGCTCGCCGAGAAGCGGGCCAAGGACGGGATCAAGCCGGGCGCCAAGAAGGCCCCGGCGAAGAAGGCCCCGGCCAAGTCAGCCACGGCCAAGTCGACAGGCAAGACGACCGCCAAGACGACGACCAAGAAGGCGCCCGCCAAGAAGGCGCCGACCAAGAAGAGCGGCACGCCGAGCCGCTGAGGGCCTGACCGGTCCCCGGTGACCGCCGGATAATCTGGCGGTCGCCGAGACCGGGAGGTGCCCATCGCCGAGCCGACGGTCGGTGGGTCCCCTGCCGATGTGACTGCCGACGTGACCGATGCCGAGGCGTCCGCGTCCGCGACGCACCGGATCCGCAGCGTGCTCGCGATCCGGCCGTTCCGGCGGCTGTGGGCGGTCACGGCGGTCGCGAGCTTCGGCGACTGGCTCTCGCTGCTGGCGCTCACCGCCCTCGCGACACAGCTGACCAGCGGCTACCAGGCGCAGAGCTTCGCGCTCGGCGGCGTGGTGGCCACCAAGCTGCTCCCGGCGCTGTTCATGGCCCCGCTGGGCGGAGTGCTCGCGGACAAGTTCGACCGCCGCACGGTGATGGTCACCTGCGACATCCTCAAGGCCCTGCTCTTCCTGTCGATCCCGCTGGTGGGCTCGCTGTGGTGGCTGTTCGCCGCCACCTTCCTCATCGAGCTCTGCGCGCTGTGCTGGATCCCGGCCAAGGACTCCTCGGTCCCGAACCTGCTCAAGCGCTCCGACCAGATCGAGACCGCCAACCAGCTCTCGCTGGTGATGACCTACGGCGTCGCGGTGATCAGTGCCGCCGGGGCGTTCGCGCTGATCTCGAAGTCGGGCAACATCGCGGGCTGGAACCCGAGCCCGACGACGACGGTGTACCTCGCGCTCGTCGTCAACGGCCTCGCCGCGCTGCTCACGGCGTTCACCGTCGCCTTCCGCATCCCCGAGATCTCGGGACGGAGCGCCGAGCGCCGCGAGGCCGCGCCGGGCCTGCTGGCGATGCTGCGCGACGGCGCCCAGTTCGTCTCGACGACGCCGCTGGTGCGCGGGCTCGTCGTCGGCATCATCGGGGCGTTCGCGGCCGGCGGCGCGGTGATCGCCAGCGCCCGGCTCTACGCCGCCAGTCTCGGGGGCGGCGACGCGGCCTATTCAGTGCTGTTCATTGCGCTGTTCAGCGGCCTCGCCCTGGGGATGGCGACGGTGCCGCGGATGGCGCGCCGGATGCCGCACCACCGCCTGTTCGGCGTGGCCATCGTCGGCGCCGGCACCTCGCTGCTCGCCGTCGCGATCGCCTGGCACCTCTACCTGGCGCTGGCCACCGTCGTCCTCGTCGGCTTCTTCGCGGGCACCGCGCTGCTCACCGGCCTGACGATCATCGGCGCACAGGTCGAGGACGCCGTGCGCGGGCGGGTCGTCGCGTTCGTGCAGTCGATCGTGCGGGTCGACCTGCTGGCGTCGATGTCGGTGGTGCCGCTGCTGGTCGGGCTCGTGCAGTCGCGGACGCTGACGCTGTTCGGCCAGCCCGCGCAGGTCGACGGCACCCGCTTCGTGCTCTTCGGCGCGGGCATCGTCGCCGCGGCGGTCGGCGTGCTCGCCTACCGGCAGATGGACGACCGGCGCGACCGGACGATCCTCGCCGACGTCAAGCGCGCCGTGCGCCGCAGCCGGCACGGCGAGCCCGGGCTGCTCGTGGCCGTCGAGGGTGCCTCGCGCACCGACACCGACGTGCAGAGCGATCTGCTCGTGGCGTGGCTGCGTGAGCAGGGTGCCGACGTCGTGCTCGCCGGACGCAGCGCCACCGACGCCGCCCGGGTGTCCGCGGCCGTCGGCGCCAGCGGGGTCGAGGGCCAGCGCGCCCGGGCCCTCGTAGCGGCCGCGGTGCGCGCCGACGTGCTCGCCGGCGAGGTCCTGCCGGCCCTGCGGGCGGGCCGGGTCGTCGTCATCGAGGGCTGCCTGGACTCCCCGCTGGCCCGGGTGGGCGACGAGCTCGACGCCGCCGACCTGCAGCGCCTCGGCGCCTGGGCCACGGGCTCGCTGCGTCCGGACATCACGGTGCTGCTCGACCGCGACCCGTCGGTCCACGACGCCGCCCCGGTGACCGGCGGGATCGTCGACACCTGGCAGGTGCAGCGCACGCTCACCGAGATGGCTGCCGCCGACCCCGGGCGCTACGTCCGGGTCGACGGCGACGGCGATCCCGACGTCGTCAGCGCCCGGGTGCGCGAGGTGCTCGCGCCGCTGGTGGCCCGCGCGCTGCCCACGAGCACCGTCTGAGTCACGACGGCGCGGGCACCGCGATCCCCGCGACGGCCTCGGCCAGCGCGTCCGGTCGGTCGATCATGGAGTAGGTCCGGGCGCCCTCGAGGACGGTCAGCTGCGCCTGGGGCATCGCCGCGACCAGCCGGTGGGCGTCGCCGATCGGGAAGAAGCGGTCGTCGGCCGACCACGCGACGAGCACCGGCCGAGTGAACTCGCCGAGGCGCGCCGCGACGTCCAGCGAGGTCTGCCGGTGCAGCGAGGACGTCAGCACCCGCAGGTCCTCGGCCACGCGCGGATCGTCCAGCACCGGCCGGACCCACGCGGCCGCGAGCGGCTCCACGTCGGCGTGGGCGAGGTCGCCGTAGGCCCGCCGCCGGACGGCCTTCAGAGCCAGGGGTCGGACGGCCGCGCGCCACGTCGTGGAGGTCCGCGAGGCCAGGACGAACGGGCGCAGGATCGGCGGTGGGAAGTGCTCGAAGGCGTCGCAGCTGGTCAGGACGAGAGCGCCGAGACGCTCGCCGTGGTGGACGGCGACGAGCTGGGCGACGAGGCCGCCGGTGTCGTTGCCGACCAGGACGACGTCGTCGAGGCCGAGCGCGTCGAGGAAGGCCCCGACCGTCGCGGCGACCCCGGGCAGGGTGCGGTCGGCGCCGGGGCCGCACGGGGTGGGGTGGGCGCCGAGGGGCCAGGTGGGGGCGAGACACCGCAGGCCCCGCTCCGCGAGACGCGTGGCGAGCGGCCCCCACAGGGACCCGCCCATCGCGTAGCCGTGGACGAAGACCACGGGACGGCCGGTGTCCGCGCCGGTCTCGAAGTAGTGGAGGGTCGTGTGGTCGAGATCGACGGTGGGCATCGGGTCCCCTCCGGGGTCCTATTCTTACGTGCAGGCTGTCCGTAACTTACCGGCAGGATGTATGGAACAGAAGAGGCGCACGCAGGAAGAGCGCTCCGCGGCGACCCGCGAGGCCCTGACGACGGCCGCCCGGCGGCTCTGGGGCGAGCGCGGGTTCGCCGAGGTCGGCACCCCGGAGATCGCGCGGGAGGCCGGAGTGACCCGGGGCGCGATGTACCACCAGTTCGCCGACAAGACCGCCCTGTTCGTCGCGGTGGTCGAGGAGGTCGAGCAGCGCGTGATGGACGAGCTCGCCGCGGGCGTCGCCGCCGCCCGCCCGACCACGCCCGCGGCTGCGCTGCGGGCGGCCCTCGACCAGTGGCTGACGATCTGTGTCGACCCCGAGGTGCGCCAGCTCGTCCTGCTCGACGCCCCGAGCGTGCTGGGCTGGGCGCGCTTCCGCGAGCTGACCCAGGACTACAGCCTCGGCATGACCGAGCAGCTCCTGCGCGCCGCCATGGACGCCGGCCAGCTCGCGCCCCAGCCTGTGCGCCCGCTGGCGCACGTCCTGATCGGGGCGCTCGACGAGGGCGCGATGGTCATCGCCGGCGCCGACGACCGGGACCGGGCCCGTCGCGAGGTCCGCGAGGTCCTGCTGCGGCTGGTCGACGCCCTGCTCACCGACCCCGGATGATGGCCCGGTGCTCCTGATCGGCGGCAGCACCCGCGCCGCCTCGACGACCACCGCGGTCCTGCGGACCGCCCGCGAGATGGCGCGGCCCGGTCCGGTGCTCTACCAGGAGCTCGCCGCGCTCCCCGCCTTCGACCCCGACGACGACCGCGATCCCCTGCCGTCTGCCGTCGAGCGGCTGCGCGGGGCGATCCGCGAGGCCGACGCGGTGCTGTTCTGCACGCCCGAGTACGCGGGCGGGCTGCCCGGGTCGTTCAAGAACCTGCTCGACTGGACCGTCGGGGACGCCTCGCCCCGCTCGATGTACGGCAAGCCGGTGGCGTGGATCAACGCGGCCTCCCCGGCCTCGCCGACGGGCGCGCGCGGCGCCCACGAGTCGCTCGCCACGGTCCTGGGCTATGTCGGTGCCGACGTCGTCGAGGCCGCGTGCGCGCGCATCCCGGTGACCCGCGACGCCGTCGGGTCCGACGGTCTCGTCACTGGCGCCGAGCTGCGCGCCCGCATCGGGGCGGCTGTCGAGGCGCTCACGCGTCACGCCACCTCGTCCTGAGATTCGGGGACCGCCTCCCCCTGGAGCTCCCACCCGGCGCCCAGCCTGCGGCGTCCGTTCGGGATGGCTCCGCCACGTGAGCGATCTGGGCCGCCAGGACGACCCAGATCGCTCACGTGGCGAAGCCGTCGGGCGGGTGGGGCATCATCGACGGCGTGAGCGTGTGGTCGCAGGTCGTCGGTCAGCCCGCCGCGGTGGCCGAGCTGCAGGCCGCCGCCGCGCAGGCCGCGCGGGTCCGGTTCTCCGACGAGTTGGCCGACGGCGTGCCCCTCGGCAGCGGCGGCATGACGCACTCCTGGCTGTTCACCGGGCCGCCCGGGTCGGGACGGTCGGTGGCGGCCCGTGCGTTCGCGGCCGCTCTCGAGTGCCCGGACCAGGGCTGCGGCGAGTGCCTCGCCTGCCGGACGGTCATGGCCGGCACCCACGCCGACGTACGCGAGATCGTCCCCGAGGGCCTCTCGATCGGCGTCAAGGAGGTGCGCACGACCATCGACGTCGCCGCGCGCCGCCCGACCACGGCGCGCTGGCAGATCGTCATCGTCGAGGACGCCGACCGGCTCACCGAGCAGGCGTCGAACGCGCTGCTCAAGTCGGTCGAGGAGCCGGCCGAGCGCACCGTCTTCCTGCTCTGCTGCCCGTCGGAGCACCCCGACGACATCTCGGTGACCATCCGCTCGCGCTGCCGCGCGCTGCGCCTGCGCACCCCGGCGCCGGGGGCGATCGCGGCCGTGCTCGTCGAGCGCGACGGCATCTCCGGGCCGGACGCGACGTGGGCGGCGTCGGTGTGCGGTGGGCACATCGGCCGCGCCCGCCGGCTCGCCCGCGTCCCCGAGGCGCGCGAGGAGCGCGACGCCGTGCTGGCGCTGCCCCGCGCGCTGAGGTCCGCGGCCGACGCCTTCGCCGCCTCGGACGCCATGGTGGGCGCGGCGGCGTCCGAGGCCGCGGCCCTCGCCGAGTCCCGCGACGAGGCCGAGCGGGAGGAGCTCGCGGTGTCGATGGGCGCTGGCGGTACGGGCAAGGGCACCGCGCAGGCCCAACGCTCGGCCCGGGCCGCGGAGAAGGACCTCGAGAAGCGGCAGAAGAGCCGCACCACCCGCAACCGGCGCGACGCCCTCGACCGCGCGCTCGTCGACCTCGCGGGCTACTACCGCGACGTGCTGGCCCGGGGGCTCGGCGCGTCGGTCACCTCGACCCACCCCGACCGCGCCACCGAGATCGGCGCCGCGGCACGCGACAGCACCCCCGAGGCCTCGCTGCGCCGTCTCGAGGCCATCCTGGCCTGCCGGGAGGCGCTCGCGACGAACGTGAAGCCCGAGATCGCGATCGACGCCCTCGTCACGTCGCTGCGCGCCGGCTGAGAGTCGTCACCCGACGACGATCCCCCGTGACGCGGGGTGGCGCGACGACCCGCGGCCGGTGCTAATCTGTCGCTGTGCCGGAATCACGGAAAAACGTAATCGCCGTGGGTGCGCTCGCCGTCGCGCTGCTCCTGCCGACGGCCTGCTCGTCGTCCCCGGAGGTCGGCGGGGCGCCGCCCGAGGTGCCGGCGGCGTCGGTCCCGGCCAACCCGCCGCGTCCCGCGGACTGCGGCCCGGCACCCGCCGCGAGCCCGACCAGCCCCGACGGCTGGCTCGGTCTGCTCACGACGACGCCCGACGACGTGGCCACCGTCGTGGACGACGGGCGCGGCGCGGTCGTCTCGCACGCCGCCGAGCGGACGATGCCGCTGGCGTCGGCGGTGAAGATCGTGCACACCGCGGCCTACGGCCGCGCCGTCGCCGAGGGACGCCTGAACCCGGACGAGCCGATCCGGCTGGCCGACTGGGAAGCCTGGTACCTGCCGTCCGACGGCGGAGCCCACGTGCAGGCGTTCGACGCCCTCGGGATCCCGCGCGACCCCGCCACCGGCCTCGCGGCCGACCCGCAGCGCACGGTGCCGCTGTCGACCATGGTCGCGGCGATGGTGCAGTTCAGCGACAACGCCGCCACCGACTACCTGCGCGACCGCCTCGGCGACGACGCCCTCGTCGAGGCCGCCGCCGCGGGCGGGTGGCAGGACCTCGACGTGCCCTCGGAGCTCGGCTCGCAGCTGGCGCTCGTCCGGCCGCAGGAGGCGCCGTCGGTGACCGCGCCGCGCGCCGAGCGGGCGCCGGTGGAGATCGCCCTGGCCCGGCGCTACGCGTCCGACCCTGCGTTCCGTGAGGACTCGCTGCGCCGTCTGGTCGCCCAGGCCTCGGACATCGAGGCGTATCTGCTCGAGAGCGAGCGGTGGGCGGAGTCGACGGCGGTCGGGTCCGCCGCGCAGCTCGCGGGGCTGTGGCGTGCGGTGATCAGCGGATCGTTCGGCCCCGGTGCCGACGTCGCCCGCGCGCAGCTCGAGGTCGGGCGTCCGCGTCCCGACGGCCAGGTCCGGGCGGCCAAGGGCGGCTCCTTCCCCGGGATCGGGACGATGGTGCTCAGCGTCCGGCGCCCCGACGGCTCGCTCGGGATCGGTGTGGTGCTCGGGCGCGGCCTCGGGGCCACGGCGGACCTGGCCGAGGTCGGCGCGGCCCAGCTGCGCTTCCTCGCCCGTGCGGTGGAGGACCCGGCGGAGCGCACCCGCGTGCTCTGCGCGGCCTGAGACGATCCGGCGGTGGCCGATCCCGCAGGGCCCGATCCCGATCCCGACGCGCGCCTCGAGGCCCTCGAGGCGCGCGTCGCGGCGCTCGAAGGCGGTCGTGCCCCCGAGGGTCAGGCCGACCGGACCGGTGAGGCCGGCGAGATCGGCTACCAGGGTCGGGTGCGATTACAGGAGGGCGCAGGCCCGGTGTCGTGGACGATCGCCTACGATGCGGCGGCGACCCTGGACCTCCCCGCCGGTCCGGTCGCCGAGGTGCTCGCCGCCCTCGGCCACCCCGTGCGCCTCGCCCTCGTGCGGCGCCTGCTGACGGGGCCCGCCGGCACGAACGAGCTCGTGGAGGCCGCCGAGCTGTCGTCGACCGGCCAGCTCTACCACCACCTGCGCACGCTGACCTCCGCCCGCGTCGTCGAACAGGACGGCCGGCGCTACCGCGTCCCGACGACGGGTGTCGTCCCCGTCCTCGTCGCCCTCCTCGCCGCGGCGGATCTCGGCGGCGCGCTCCACTGAAGTAACGCCTTCAAGGTCTTGCAGACCTTACGCTCGCTCTCCTACGGTAAGGCGTATACCGACGCTTCAACCATGAGGAGGAGCCGTGCCGATCGAGACCGCCACCTGGGCCCTGCGCGACCGCATCGCGCTGCCGACCGGGACGATCGCCGTCGACGTGCTGGGGGAGGACCGGCCGGGCACCCCGGTCGTCCTCACCCACGGGACGCCCTCGTGGTCGTACCTCTGGCGCCACGTCGCGCCGACGCTCGCCCACGAGCGCCCGGTGTACCTGTGGGACCTGCCGACCTACGGAGACTCCTCCGGCCACACCCCGTCCGTCGCCGGGCACGCGCAGACCCTCGCCGGGCTCGTCGCGCACTGGGGCCTGGCCTCGCCGGTGCTCGTCGGCCACGACATCGGTGCCGCGACGGTCCTGCGCGCGCACCTCGTCCACGGCACCCCGGCGAGCGCGCTCGTCCTCGCCGACGCCGCCGTGCTCGCCCCGTGGGTCACCGCGACCGCCGCCCACATGCAGAAGCACCTCGACGTCTACGGGTCGATGCCGACCGCCGCGTTCACCGCGCTGATCGTGGCCCATCTGCGGACGACGTCGGCCACCGGTCTGGACGGCGAGGCCGAGCGCGCCTACCTCGAGCGCTACGCCGGGCCGGAGGGCCAGCGGCGCTATCTCGACCAGGTCGCAGGCTTCACCGAGGACGACACCCGCGACGTCGTCGCCCGCCTCGGCGAGATCACGGCCCCCACCGACGTCGTGTGGGGCGCGGAGGACCGCTGGCTCCCGTCCACGGCCGCGACCACCCTGCAGGGCCACATCCCGGGTGCCCGCCTCCACACCGTGGACGGCGCCGGCCACTTCCTCACCGAGGACGCTCCGGAGGCGTTCCTCGAGGTCCTCGCGGCGGTGCTGCCGTGAGCCACGGGGAGGTACGGATCACCCTCGCCGGCGGGAAACCAATGAACATCACAGGCGTCTATACAGATGTAACACCAAAGCGTCGTCGCACCGCGGCGACCGACCTGGAGCACTGCCCGATGAGCACTCCCACGCGCCCCGCCCCCACCGACGCCACCATCCCCGCGCCCCGAGAGAACGGCGACGAGGCCCGCGTCCTCGTCATCGCCGCCCGCCCCGACTCCAGTGGCCTCGCGGCCGCCGAGGTCCTGGCGGAGCGTGTCGGAGGCGCTGCCGCGCACTCCGGCGACGCCGAGCTCGGCACCAAGGCCCGCCACGCCGCCCAGGTCATCGTGCTCGACCCCAGCTCGCTGCGCGCGAAGATGACGCGCGACCGCGCGTTCTCCGCGCCCGCCGACGCGGCCGCCCGCCGCGACCTGCTGTCCCGCCTCGCGCCGTACCAGGACCGGGTCCGCTGGATGACCCGCCCGGAAGCGGCCTAAAGAGGCTAGAGCCGGCGGTTCGCCAACACCGGCAGAGCGGCGCGGACGTCGGGAATCTGCTCGGGGTCGACATCGACCACGAGCAGCCCCGGCTCCGCGCCGAGCTCGTCGATGATCACGCCGAACGGCGAGGCCGCAAGGCTGTGCCCGACCCCGCGTGGGGCCTTGCCCGCGTCGATGCCCCGGCTGGCCGGGTCGGCCTGGTCGGTGGCGAGCACGAAGGTCGTCGCGTCCAGGGCCCGGGCGCGCACCAACAGCTGCCACTGCTCGACCTTGCCGGGCCCCGCGCCCCAGCTCGCGGGCAACAGGGTCACGGTCGCACCCTGGTCGGCGAGGGCCCGGAACAGCTCCGGGAAGCGGATGTCGTAGCAGGTCGCGAGCCCGAGGGTCGTCCCGTCGACCGTGATCGTCAGCGGCTTGCTGCCGGGCGCGACGGTGTCGGACTCGGCGAACCCGAAGGCGTCGTAGAGGTGGATCTTGTCGTAGGCCGTGTCGACGCCGCGGCCGGTGACCAGCAGCGTGTTGGTGACGCGGCCGTCGTCGGTCGGCGTGAACATGCCGGCGACGACGAGCACGCCGTTCTTCTCGGCGATGCGACGGACCTCGCTCGCCCACGGCCCGTCGAGCGGCTCGGCGACGGGCGTCAGCGAGACGCCGAAGCGGCACATCGTCGCCTCGGGGAACACGACGACCGTCGCGCCCTGCTGCGCGGCGAGCGCGGTGTGGTCGGCGACGAGCTCGAGGTTCGCCGCCGGGTCGTCGGTGGCGAGGATCTGGGCCATGGCGACGCGCATGTCCCGTGTATACCGGTGATGTGGACGCGACGGACTACCTGGCGCGGATCGGCGCCGCGGCCGACGACCCGCTGGACACGCTGACCGAACGCCACATGATCGCGATCCCGTTCGAGAACCTCTCGGTGCACCTGCCCGAGCCGATCGAGCTCGACGACGACGCGCTCCTCGAGAAGCTCGTCGACCGGCACCGGGGCGGCTTCTGCTTCGAGCTCAACGGGGCCTTCGCCTGGCTGCTGCGCGAGCTCGGGTACGACGTGACGCTGTGCTCGGCCCGTGTGGCGCGCAACGGCGGGGACGACGGGTACGGTCCGCCGGGCGACCACATGGCGGTGGTGGTGAACGTCGACGGCAGGCGGCTGCTCGTCGACGTCGGCTTCGGGCGCTTCGCCGCCCGGGCCGTCGACCTCGACCGTCGCGACGGGCAGCCAGACCGCACCGGGACCTACGTCGTCCGCGACGCCCCGGACGGCGAGCTCGACGTGGTGTGCGACGACAAAGTGGTCTACCGCCTCGACCCGCGCGCCCGGATGCTCACCGACTTCGCGCCGCTGTCCTGGTGGCACTCGACCTCGCCGGAGTCGCCGTTCGCGCTCGGGCTCACCTGCTCCCGCCTCACCCCGGCCGGTCGCGTCACCCTCGCCGGCGACCGCCACATCGTCACCGGCGACGACGGCTCCCGCGAGGAGCACACCGTGTCCGAGGACGAGCAGCTCGCGATCTACCGCGACGTCTTCGGCATCGTCCTCGACGCCGTCCCGACGGTGGTCTAGCGGGCCGCGCGGACCCGTCCGAGCAGGCCGTACATCTCGCACCCGAGGCAGAAGCCGAACGCCGCGTTGAGGAACGCCGCGGCCAGGGCGAACGCCGTCGCCACGATGCCCAGCACCGTCGCGCCGCTGAGGTAGCCGATGGCCGCGACGGCGGCGAAGACCAGCCCGACGGCCTGCGAGAACCGCACCGGCGCCGCGTCCTCCCGCTCGCGCGGCGGGCCGAGGCGCGGCGCGAGCAGCGTCCGGTACAGCGCGCCGTAGGGCGACCAGCGCATCCCGACGACCACCGGGATCGCGAACACGACGGCCTGCAGCGCAGCGAGCACCCCGCTGCCGGTGAGCAGCACGACGGCCAGGACCACGGTCGTGACGGTGGCGGCGAAGCGCACGCCCCGCGGGTCGAGCTGCTCGGTCATCGGGTCTCCTCGAGGGCCAGGGCCTGCTGCAGGTCCGCGCGGCGGGGGACACCGCCGACGCGCAGGAGCTCGGTGCCGGCGCGGTCGAACGCGACGGTGGTCGGGGTGCGCAGGACGTGGAGGGCTTGCGCGATCCCGGGGTTCTCGGCGACGTCGACCTCGACGTGGCGGAGATCAGGGTGCTCGGCCGTCAGTGCGGTGAGCTGCTCGCGGGTCCGGGCGCACGGGGTGCAGACCGGCGACGAGAGCTGGAGCAGGAGGACCCGGTCGCCGGGGCCGGGGTCGAGCCCGGCGAGGTCTCAGCCGTGCTCGGTGTCCTTGCCTTCCGTGACCCGCCCGTTTCGGCGTCGGAGGACGAGCCCGACGACCGTCGCGACGACGAGGACGCCGACCAGCACCGCGGCTCCGGCCGCACTCAGACCCACGAGTCCGGCAACCTCCTCCACGCCGACGGTTGTTCCCGGCGTCGCCCTCCTCGGTGACGAGAGCCGCGCTCATCGCGGAATCCGTCACCGAGGACCGACGGTGTAGACCGGGTCCCGTGGCGGTGGCGACGGCGGCGACCTTCGTGTGGCTCGGGATGGTGCTGGCGATCTCGTTCCTCGAGGCGCCGCTGAAGTTCCGCGCGCCCGGCGTGACGACGGTGATCGGGCTCGGGATCGGGCGGCTCGTCTTCCGCGCGCTGAACGTGGCCGAGGGTGTGCTGGCCCTGGTCGTGGCGATCGCCGTGCTCGTGGCCGGCGTCCCGGTGGGGCCGACGGTCGTCGTCGGCGTCCTGGTCGTGCTCCTGCTGGTGCAGCTCGGCGTCGTGCGCCCGCACCTCAATCGCCGGTCGGACCGCGTGCTGGCCGGCGAGGACGCGCCGCGCTCGCGGCTCCACCTCGCCTACATCGGACTCGAGGTGGTGAAGGTCGTGGCGCTGGTGGTGCTCGGCGTGCTGCTGCTGGGTGGGGCGTAGACCCTCCTCGTCCTCTCGCCGTGGCCCTGGCCTAGACTCTTCGGCACGCCGCCTTAGCTCAGCTGGCCAGAGCAACGCACTCGTAATGCGTAGGTCTCGGGTTCGAATCCCGAAGGCGGCTCCACCCTGACCAGGAGGTTTCCTCCTCGTCAGCGCTGCGGGGCCAGCCAGGTGCGGTGATCGAACCGGACAAGGCCATGATCCCCCGGTGAGCAGCAACGCGGGCCCCGAGACCGACTCCCCGTCCGTCGGGTCCGAGGAGGCGCCGGCGGACCTGTCCGTGGTCACCACCGGTCAGGCTGGCTCCCGGTCCGGCCGGTGGCGGTGGCGGACGCCGGCGGCGCTGTACCGGTTGATCAGCGCCCCCGCGCTGCGGGCGGTCCTGGGCGGGGACCTGGCCCGGCGGGACGTCCGGTGGGTCCCGGCGGAATCCGGCACCTGTCTCGAGGTCGGCAGCGGCGGCGGCTTCTACACCGAGCCGCTCGCGCGGCACCTTCCCCCATCCGGGACGCTGCTCTCGTTGGAGCGCCACCACGGCAGCCTGACGGTCCTGAGGAGTCGGCTGGCCGACCGGCCGGGCGCCACCCTGCGGCAGGTGTGCGGCGACGGCACCCGCCTGCCGCTCGCGGCGGGCAGCGTGGACGTCGTGTTCCTCGGCTACTGCCTGGAGGAGATGCCCGATCCGTACCGTGCGGTCGCCGAGGCCCACCGCGTGCTGCGGCCCGGGGGCCGGCTGGTCGTGTTCCTGTGGCGCCCGGCGATCACCCGGCGACGGCGCGACCCCGTCCTCGCCCGCATGCACGAGCTCTTCGACATCGAGCGGGAGCGGTTCGGACCGCAGAACATCCGGTTGTGCCTCCGTCGGCCCGACTCCGCTCCCGTCCACACCTCGTCGGTCGGCTCGACCGCCGGGACAGCGGGACGGGGCTGATCAGGTCACCGGCGCAGCTCGGCGTGAACGCGCGTCGGTGAGCGGGCCGCAGCGGTGATCGGGCTGGTGGGATCGCTCGGGGTCGGGGCCGGCCTGGGCCTGCTGGGCGTGGACCCGGCGGGCGCCCTGGTCGCGGCCGTCGCCCTCGCGGCGGGGGCGCGGGACCGACAGATCGTCATCTTCGGGGTGGTCGTCCTCGTCGGCACCACCGTGTTCGGCGTCGTCCTCACGGTGGCCGTCGGGGAACGGCTGGCACGGCTCGACTGGGCCTCGGTGCTGCCGAGCGGGGCCCTGCGTGCCGGGCTCGAAGCGGGCGCAGCGCTCCTGCTGGCGGCCTGGGCCGTGACCCGCGTCGCACGCGGAAGCACCTCCTCCGAGCCCCGCGTCATGGGGGCGGGCGCGACCGGAGCCGTCGTGGCCGGCGTGCTGTTCATCGGCACCGCGGCCACCGACCCGTCGTTCGCGGCCCTGATCGTGCTGGCGGGGCGGGAGGCGTCACCGGCCGGTGTCGTCGTCGCGAACACCGTGTGGACCGTGGTCAGCCAGGCGCCGCTGTTCGTCGTCGTCGTGGCGGTCCTCCTCGGACGACATCGCGCGGCGGTCGACACGCTGCAACGCCTCCGGGAGCGGTGGGCGCCGCGCGTCCGGGTCCTCGTCACCGTCGCGCTCGGTCTCGGCGCGCTGGTGCTGCTGGCCGACGTGCTGAGCTGGGCCGCGGGCTCGTTCCTCGGCGGTGACTGAGGCGGCCTCGGGCGACGAGCTGTGTATGCACAGAGGGTCTCTCGGACGGTGTAATGACGCGTGAGGGCCTAGAAGCGCGGTCTGGGTATACAAGGGCCTTGCGTTCATGGCGTAGTTCACTGCACGCTGTCCGTCACGGAGCCCGTGCGCCACGGGACGGGAGAGGCAGGTCATGCGGCCCACCGAAGAGCTCGCTCCCTCGACCGACCGCCCGAGAACGGGGCTCTCACCGGGCCGGACCGCCCTGGCGTGCATGATCGGGACGCTCGTCGAGATCTACGACTTCATCCTCTACACGTTCGTTGCCGCCCTCGTCTTCGGGCCGCTGTTCTTCCCGGGTGCGCAGCCGTGGCTCGGCACGCTCGCGGCGCTCTCCAGCCACGCGGTGGCGTTCCTCGTCCGGCCCCTGGGCGCCTGGGTCTTCGGTCGCCTCGGCGACCGGTGGGGGCGTCGCGGCGCACTCGTGATGTCGCTGTCGCTGATGGGCGTGGCCTCGGCCGGGGTCGGCCTGCTGCCGACCTTCGCGGCCATCGGGGTCGCCGCGCCGGTGCTGCTGGTGCTCCTGCGCCTGGTCCAGGGCCTCGCGGTGGGCGGCGAGTGGGGCGGCGCCGTGGCGGTGGCCGTCGAGCACGCCCCGCCGTCGCGGCGGGTGCTCTACGGGTCGCTCCCGCAGGTCGGCTCGGTGCTCGGTCTCGCGCTGGCGGCGGCGTCGCTGCTGATCGTCTCGTCCTCGGTGAGCGAGGAGACGTTCCTCAGCTGGGGCTGGCGGGTGCCGTTCCTGGCCGGCTTCGTGCTCGTGGGGCTCGGGATGATCGTCCGGCTGCGTCTCGAGGAGACCCCGGACTTCAAGCACACCCGCGACGAGGTCCCGCCGACGTTCGCCGCGACCATGCGCGAGGCCGGCCGGCCGATCCTCGCGATGACGCTCTCCTGGCTCGCGATCATCGTCGTGGTCTACGCCCTGATGACCGGCCTGCTCGCCTACGCGAAGACCTACGTCGACGGCATCGACGCCGTCGACGTCCAGGTGGGCCTCGTCCTGTGCGGCCTGCTGCTCGTGCCCTACACGATCGGCGCCGCGCTGCTGTGCCGCCGGGTGCCGCGCGAGCGCCTCGTGCTCATCGCCGGTGTGTTCGCCGTCGTGTGGGCGTTCCCGGCGTTCGCCCTGGTCAACACCGGCGAGCCGGCGCTGCTGTGGCTCGCGATGGCGATCGGGGTGGTGCCCTACGGCCTGGGCAACGGTGCGCTCCCGTCGTTGATGAGCGACGTCTTCCCGGTGCGGCTGCGCTACACCGGCATCGCGGTGTCGTTCGCCCTGGCCAACGTCATCGGCGGGGCCCTGCTCCCGCTGCCGGCGCTCGCGCTGGTGCAGACCTTCGGCGGCTCGTCGGTCCCGCTCGCGCTCGCCCTGGTGCTCGGCGGACTCGCCACGGTGGTCGGCGTCGCGATGGTCCGACGCCTGCCGCGCTACCCCGCGGGCTCGCCCGGCCCGGAGCTCGACACGTCGTCCGAGGGCTCCACCTCGGCGGCCTCGCGGTGACCGTCGCCGACGGAGGGCAGACGCATCGCCTCGCGGGCCGCGAGGATGTGCGCCCGCATCAGGTGGCCCGCCCACGCCGCGTTGCCCGCCCGCAGGGCGTCCACCAGCTCGTGGTGATGGGCCGCGCTGCGCACGAAGTCCTCCGGACGGAAGGCGCTGTAGCGGGCCGCGACCGCGGGGACGTCGAGGAGCCCGTGCACCATCGTTTCGAGGCGGGGCCGGTGGGTGGCGGCGGTCAGCGCGAGGTGGAAGAACCGGGCGTTCTCGGAGAAGGCGACGAGGTCGACCGACGGCGCCGCGACCACGGCGTCGCCCTCCGCGCACAGCCGGTCCAGCGTCTCGAGGTCGTCCGGCCCCGCCGTCCCCGCGGCGAGCTCGGCGGCGTGCGACTCGAGGACCACCCGCAGGTCGAGGATCTCCTGCTGCATCTCGGGCCGCCAGCGGGCGACACGGGCGGCGCGCCGCGGCGACACCTCGACCAGCGATTCCCCCGCCAGGCGCCCCAGGGCCTCCCGGACCGGGGTCCGGCTCACACCGAGGCGCTCGGCCGACTCCACCTCGGGCAGCGGCGTCCCCGGGGCCAGGACCCCCTCGAGGATCTCCCGGCGCAGCTGGCGGTAGGCCGTGTCTGCGCGGTTCACCGCTGCTCCACGGCCCGACAGCCTATCGACAGCCCGGCACGGTGTGCCGACGGCGAGACAGGAGACCCCCGATGACCGCGTCCGCCGCCGAGCCCGTCGGCGCTGCCGGCCCCTTCGGTCCCCTCGGCGCCGGAGCCCTCCAGGGTGTCCGCGTCCTCGAGCTGGGCCAGCTGCTCGCCGGGCCGTACTGCGCGCAGCTGCTCGCCGACCACGGGGCGGACGTCGTCAAGCTGGAGGACCCGCAGCACGGGGACGTCATGCGGCAGTGGGGCCAGAAGTTCGAGGGGCGCTCGCTGTGGTGGCCGATCGTCGCCCGCAACAAGCGGTGCGTCACCTGCGACCTGCGGACCCCCGAGGGCCGGTCGATCGCCCGGTCGCTGGCCGCGGACGTCGACATCGTGATCGAGAACTTCCGCCCCGGGACGATGGAGCGCTGGGGCCTCGACCACGAGACGCTCGCGGCCGAGCACCCCGGGCTGATCATGGTGCGGATCAGTGGGTATGGGCAGACCGGCCCGTACGCCCACCGGGCGGGGTACGCCTCGGTCGGCGAGGCGATGGGCGGGCTGCGCCACCTGGTGGGCGAGCCCGACCGGCCCCCCGGCCGCTGCGGCATCTCCCTGGGCGACTCGCTGACGGCGATGTTCGGCGCCCTCGGCGCGCTGTCGGCGCTCGAGCACCGCCGCCGCACCGGGCGGGGCCAGGTGGTGGACGCGTCGATCTACGAGTCGGTCCTGGCCGTCACGGAGTCGCTCATCCCGGAGTGGGTCCTCGCCGGGCACGAGCGCACCCGCACCGGCGCGACCTTGCCCGGCGTCGCGCCCAGCAACGTCTACCCCACCGCGGACGGCGGGAGCGTCCTGGTGGCCGCGAACATGGACACCGTCTTCCGCCGCCTGACGGTCGCGATGGGACGCCCGGAACTCGCCGACGACGAGCGCTTCGTGACCCATGGCGCCCGCGGCGCGCACGCCGCGGAGCTCGACGCGATCGTCGCCGAGTGGACCTCGGCCCGACCCGCCGATGTCGTGCTCGCCCACCTCGAGGAGCACGGCGTCCCCGCAGGCCCGATCTACCGGGCCCGGGAGATGCTGGCCGACCCGCACTTCCGGGCGCGGGAGTCGATCGTGTCGATGGCCGACCCCCGCTTCGGCGAGCTCCCCATGCAGGGCGTGTTCCCCCGGCTGTCCAGTACGCCCGGGGAGGTGCGCTGGCTCGGTCCCGAGCTCGGCGAGCACACCGACGAGGTGCTCACCGAGCGTCTCGGCTACACGCCGGAGGCCGTGGCGCAGCTGCGCTCGGCCGCCGTGATCTGACCGGCCCACCCCCGACGGGAGAGACACCCATGACCGACGAGTTCACCGCCGCCGGCTACTCCAGCCACGACATCGGGTTCGGCCGCCGCGCCGCCATGCTGGTCGTCGACTTCCAGCGCGCCCTGACCGAGGGCGAGTACGCCCTCGGGCGCAGCCCCCACGTCCGCGAGGCCGTCGAGCGCAGCGGCCCGCTGCTCGACCGTGCCCGGGCGCTCGGCGTCCCCGTGCTGCACACCGCCGTGGCCTTCGACGGGCCCGCCGACCTGGGGCGGTGGAAGATGCCCGAGCTCGGGAAGATCACGCCGGGCTCGCCCGCCGCGGAGATCGACCCCAAGGTCTGGCACTCGTCGGACGAGCTGGTGATCAAGAAGGCGCCGTCGGCGTTCTTCGGGACGCCGGTGGCGTCCATGCTGCGGTTCTGGGACGTCGACACCGTCGTCGTCCTGGGGTGCATGACCTCGGGCTGCATCCGCGCCACGATCGTCGACGCCTTCTCCCACGGCCTGCGCACGATCGTCGTCGGCGAGTGCTGCGGCGACCAGCAGGAGGAGGCCCACCGGGCCAACCTCGCCGACGTGGGGCGTCGCTACGCCGACCTCGTCGACGTCGACGCGGCCGTCCGCGGGCTGGAGGGGATCGCGGGTGCCTGAGCTCATCCTCGACGGCCGGCGCCTGTACTTCGAGGTCCACGGCGCCGGCGAGGACCGTCCCCGGATGATCGCCATGGGCGGCTGGGGGACGTTCTGCCACGGCCGGCTCGGCGACCTCCCGCGCGCGGTCGTCGCCGACTTCGAGGTCGTCGTCTTCGACTACCGGGGCCTCGGCGAGAGCGACGACCGGCCCGGGGCCGAGGCCTCGACGCGCTCCTACGCCGATGACGTCGCCGCACTGCTCGACCACCTCGGTGGTGGCCCCGTCCACGTGCTCGGCATGGTCGGGATGGGGGCGTGCGTCGGGCAGGAACTGGCGATCCGACGACCCGATCTCGTGCGCTCGTTGTTCCAGACCGGGTCGTGGGCCCACGCCGACGCCGCGCTCACCGACCAGCTGACGATGATGCGCCGGGTGCACCAGGAGCTGGGCTTCGAGGCCTTCCAGATGCTCTGCGCCTCGCTGAGCTTCACCCCGGCGTTCTACGACCGGCACCGCGACCGTCTGCTCGGTCCTGACGGTGCGTGGGGCGACCTCGTCGGGCGGGCCGACGCCCACGCCCGGCTCGTCGCGGCCTGCCTCGACCACGACACCCGCGACCGCCTGCACCAGGTGCGCGTCCCGTGCTTCGTCCTGCACGCCGGCCGCGACCCGATCACGACGGTCGACCACACCGGCCTCCTCGCCGACCTGCTGCCGGACTGTCGCGCCGAGACGTGGGCGGACGCGTCGCACGTCATCGCCGGCAAGGAGCAGAAGCTCCGCCTGGATACCCTGCTGCGGTCGTTCTACGACGATCTCGTCGCCGTCCCGCGTCCGGAGGTCGCCGCTGCGTCGGAGGTCTGAGGTCGCGGGTCGATCGGCGGCGCCCCCGCTGTACGCCGAGGTCGAGGCCAGCGCTGCAGCGCCGTGCCGTCAGGTCCAGGGGGTGAGCGGGCGGTCTCCCCGCTCTCCGTCGACCTCGATGTCGACGCGCTCGTCGAAGAAGCAGACCATGTCGGTGACCGGGACGGCGTCGGGCCACGGGTCGGGATAGGTCCAGGCGACGTCGGTCGGGGTGCCGTCGGCGTCGGCCGTGGCCCAGTACGACGCGACGCCCTTGTAGGCGCAGGTCGTCCGGGTGCCGCTCGGTCGGAGCAGGTCGAACCGCACGTCCTCGGGCGGCAGGTAGAAGCGGACCGGCAGACCCGTCTCGAAGAGCAGGCTCGGCCGGCAGCTCTCCGCGAGGACCGTCCCTTCGCGCTCGACGCGAACGTGACGTTCGCTGCGCAGGACGTCGATGCGGGCCAGCGGGTCATGTGGATGGCCCATGACGCGCTCCGCCTCCTCGAACCACGCGTCGAATGCGTCCCAGTCGAGGACGACGTGGTCGGCGAGATCGGGGTCCGCGAGCCGGAACGCCGCGCCGACCCGTTCCTGGTGCGCGGTCCGCAGGGTGAGCACGTCGCCCTGCGCGGTGTGGTGGCCGAAGCCGGCTTCGGGCGTGAGCACCTCGGTCGCCGCGGCTCCCATCCGGACCGGCCCGCCATGTGTGTCACCGTCGCCGGGGCGCCCGGGAACGAGCTCGGCGGCGACGTCGGTGATCGGCACGGCGTACTGCGGGACGACGCGCTGCGGCTCCCAGAGCAGCACCGCCCGTCGGGAGTCGATGACGGTCGTCCCGTCGATCACGGCTCGAACGTGCTTCGCCGTGGGGAAGTAGCGCAGCTCGGAGAGCCCGGACTCGAAGCGAGCGAGGCGTGTCGCCATGGGCGGATCCTGCTCGCGTCGCGCCGGCTCCTCAACACCCCCGGGCCGTCGGCGTGCGCGATTCTCGGGGCACGACCCCGACGCGCGGCGGGACGGAGAGGTCCAGCCTCTCGTCATGGACGACGGTCACGTGGTGGTGTGCGGGGCGGGAGTGGTCGGGCTCGCGCTGGCGACGATGCTGGCGGGGGAAGGCCGGTCGGTCACGGTGCTCGAGGCCGACCCGGCGCCCGCCCCGAGCGGTGCCGACGCGGCGTGGTCGGGGTGGTCCCGGCACGGGGTGGCGCAGTTCCGCCAGCCCCACGGCGTCTTCCCCCGGTTCCGTCACCTCTGCGACGAGGACCTCCCGGGCGTGACCGACGCGCTCCTCGCCGCCGGGTGCCGCTCGTTCGATCCCCTCGACACCGCCCCGCCGTCGCTCGGTGACCACGACTCCCGGCCCGGCGACGAACGGTTCCGGTGGGTCACCGGTCGTCGGCCCGTCCTCGAGGCGGTGCTGGCGGCGTGGGCCGAGCAGCAGCCGGGGGTGACGATCCGGCGCGGCGTGCGGGTCCTCGGCCTCATCGGCGACCGCGTGACGAACAGCGTGCCCCGCGGCGCGGGCGTGGTCACCGGCGACGGCGAGCAGCTGCGGGCCGACCTGGTGGTCGACGCGATGGGACGCCGGACGCCCTCGGACGCCTGGCTCGCGGACCTCGGTGCGGCCCCGCCGCAACGGACGGCCGAGGACAGCGGTTTCGCCTACTACACCCGCTACTTCTCCGGCCAGCTCCCGGAGTGGCGCATCGGGCCCCTCGTGGCGCACGGGACGGTCACGCTGCTGACCCTCCCGTCCGACAACGACACGTGGTCGGTCACCGTGTGCGGCGCCTCGCGCGACGTCCCGCTGAAGAACCTGCGCGACCCCGTATGCTTCGACCGCGTGCTGCACGGCTTCCCGGCGCAGGGCCACTGGGTCGATGCCGATGCCCAGCCCGGGGTGGCGGTCATGGCCGGCGTGCTCGACCGCATCCGCTCCCTCGTCGTGGACGGCGCGCCGGTCGTCACGGGCTTCACCGCCGTCGGGGACGCCTGGGCCTGCACCAACCCCTCCGCCGGGCGGGGCATCAGCATCGGGTTGATGCACGCCCGGGCGCTCCGCGACGCCCTCCGGGAGCACCCCGACGACCCGGCGGCCTTTGCGCTGGCGTTCCAGCGGCTCACCGAGGACCGGGTCGCGCCCTACGTGCACGCCCAGCTGCGCACCGACCGGGCCCGTGTGGCCGAGATGGAGGCCCTGCGTCGCGGCGAACCGGCGCCTGCGTTCGACCGCGACGTCGCCGCCTTCGCCACGGCGGCGATGGAGGACCCCGAGGTCTTCCGGGCGTTCCTCGAGGTCATCACGTGCCTCGCCCTCCCGGACGAGGTCCTCGCCCGGCCACGCATCGCCGACACCGTCGCGCGGCGGCGCGGTGAGGCGCCCGCAGCGCCGCCCGGCCCCGACCGCCGTGAGCTGGTGGCGCTGATCGCCGCGTGACGAGCGGGCTCAGGCGGCGGAGGAGCCGTCCGTGCTGCGGGTGGTGAGGACCTTGCCGTCGGTGAAGAGGACACCGTCGGAGCACCGGGCCTCGACCGCGCCGGCGCCGAACTGCTCGGCGTAGAGCTGCGCGTACAGCCCCCCGCGCGCCAGCAGCTCGTCGTGCGTGCCCTGCTCGACCAGGCGGCCGCGGTCGATCGCGAAGATCACGTCGGCGGCCAGGATCGTCGAGAGTCGGTGCGCGATCGCGATCGTCGTCCGCCCGGACATCACCGTCTCCAGGGCCTGCTGCACCAGGCGCTCGCTGGTGGTGTCGAGCGCGGAGGTGGCCTCGTCGAGCACCAGGATGCGCGGGTCGGCGAGGATCACCCGGGCGATCGCGATGCGCTGCTTCTCCCCGCCGGAGAGGCGGTAGCCGCGTTCCCCGACGAGGGTGTCGTAGCCCTCGGCGAGGCCCTCGAGGTGCTCGGCGATGTTCGCCGCCCGGGCGGCGGCGCGGATCTGCTCGTCGGTGGCGTCCGGGGCGGCGTAGCGCAGGTTCTCGGCGACGGTCGCGTGGAACAGGTAGCTCTCCTGGGTCACCATCCCGACGAGGCCGGGCAGCGAGGCGAGGGTGAGATCGCGGACGTCGGTGCCGTCGAGACGCACCGAGCCGGAGTCGACGTCGTAGAGCCGGGGGACCAGCGACGACAGCGTGGTCTTGCCCGCCCCGCTCGGCCCGACGACCGCCGCGAGCTGACCGGGCTCGATGCGCAACGAGAGGTCCTCGAGCGCCCACGGGCCGGGCCCGGACGGGTGGCCGGGCTCGGCGTCGACGGGGTAGCGGAACCAGACGTCGCGGAACTCGACCTCGCCGCGCGCGTCCGCCTTCGCCAGGGGGCGCGCGTCGGGGCGGTCCCGCAGCGCCGGGACGAGGTCGAGGTACTCGAAGATGCGCCCGAAGAGCGCCAGCGATGTCTGCACGTCGAGCGACACCCGCAGCAGGTTGACGATCGGGAACAGCAGCCGTGTCTGCAGGGTGGTGAACGCGACGAGCGTGCCGGCGGAGATGCCGGCGTCGCCGCGGGCGGCGAGCATGCCCGCCACCAGGTAGACCACGGCCGGGATCAGCGCGAAGAAGCCGGTGACGACGGCGAAGAAGGACTGGCCGCTCATCGTCTGGCGGATCTGCAGGGTGGTCTGGCGGTCGTTCTCCGAGCTGTACCGCGCGACCTCGTGGTCCTGGCGGCCGTACACCTTGGCCAGCAGGACGCCGGAGACCGACAGGGTCTCCTGGGTGATCGCGCTCATGTCCGACAGCGAGGACTGCGTGCGCGCCGCGATCTTCCGCCGCACCCGGCCGACCCGGATCTGCAGCAGGAGGAACACCGGCAGCAGCACGAACGCCACCAGCGACAGCTGCCACGACAGGGCGACCATGGCGATGACCGAGGCGACGACGGTGACGACGTTGCCGAGGATCGACGACGCGGTATCGGTGACGACGGACTGGACGCCGCCCACGTCGTTGTCCAGCCGCGACTGGATGGAGCCGGTGCGGGTGGAGGTGAAGAACCCGAGGTGCATTCGCTGCAGGTGGGCGAAGAGCCGGTCGCGCAGCGACTGCATGACGCGGTTGCCGAGCACGGTGGTCAGGTAGGTCTGGCCGATCCCGATCACCGCGGAGACGGCGGCGATCGCGATCATCGCGCCGACCAGGACGCTCAGCAGCCCGATCCGGGGCCCTCCGGGAACGAAGAGGGCGTCGTCGAAGACGCGCTGGGTGAGGAACGGCGTGACCACGCCCAGCGCGGAGGTGACGAGGATGGCGAGCGCGATGAGCACCAGGCGCCCGCGGTAGGGGGCGAAGAGCGCGACCGCCCGCCGTCCCGTGGTGTCCTTGACCGCCGTGCCGCTCGGTGTCGAGGGCTCGGCGGTGGCCTCGTCCCGGCGCTGCGCCATCTGCCCTCTTCTCCCGTCGGCGAACGTCACTCTGCACCGCGCACCGGGGCGATGTCGAAACGAGGGTGGGTGCGTTCGTCGCCAGGGTGAGGGGCCGGCACCGGGCCGGTCGCCCGCCCGAGGGAGGCACCCATGACCGCGACCTACACCTTCGACGTCTTCTCCAGCCTGGACGGCTACGGCTCCTACGGAGGCGACGGCGACTGGGGCGGCTACTGGGGCAAGCAGGGCCCCGAGCTGCTCGATCACCGCCTGGCCTCGTTCGAGGACGAGCACCGCATGGTCTTCGGTGCGACCACGTTCCGGCAGTTCGTGGCGATGCTGTCCGAGAGCACCGAGGAGTCCGAGGTGCGCGACCCGTGGGTCGACCGGATGCGCACCATGCCGATGACGGTGGTGTCGTCGACGCTGGACGGTCCGCTCGACTGGCCGGACGCGACCGTCGTGGGCGGCGACGCCGTCGACATCGTCCGGCGGCTCAAGGAGGAGTCCGACGTGCCGTTGCGCTCGCACGGCAGCCTGTCGCTGAACTGGGCGCTCATGGCCGCCGGTCTGGTCGACCGCCTCCTGATCACGGTCTTCCCTGTGATCACCGGGAGGACCGGCACCGACCCCGTCCTCGGCGGTGCGGACGACTTCGACCTCGAGCTGCTCGAGCACCGGACGCTCGACGGCGACATCCAGGAGCTCGTCTACCGGCCCACGCTGCACCGCAGCGGGCGCTGACGCGGACGGGTCGCTCAGGCGTCGCGGATCCGGGCGAAGTCCTCGGGGTCGGGGGCGGGGCGGTGCTCCCAGCCCGACTCGTGGAGGTCGGCGAGCCACGACTCGGTGGCGATGATGGTCAGGATGCCGAGCCAGGTGTCGGTCATGCGCTCGAAGTAGGTGGGCGGACCGAGGATCGTCTCGGCGAACGAGTGGTGACCGGAGGACGCCGCGACGACGAGCCGGCCCACCCGGTCCGGGTCGGTCTCGGGGCGCAGCAGACGCTGCTCGAGCGCGGACCGCAGGTGGGCGGCCGTCGAGCGCGCCCAGTCGCCGTAACAGGCGCGCTGCCTGTCGGCGAACGCCGCGGTGCCGGCCATCGCCCGGCTCCCGCCCCGCACGACGACGTCGTGGGTCCATCGGCCGACGTAGGAGTCGGTCTCGACGAGGAGCGTGCGCAGCGGGTCGAGCCCGCGCTCCGCGATCATGCTGCGCACCACGTCCCAGGACTCGACGGTCTCGTCCATGAGGACGGTGGCGAGCTGCTGCTTGGAACGGAAGTGGAAGTACAGGGCGCCCTTGGTCCGCCCGGAGGCGGCGAGGATGTCCGAGAGCGAGGCCGCGTCGTAGCCGCGCTCGTCGAACAAGCGCGCGGCCTCGACCAGCAGGGCCTGGCGGGTGGTCCGGCCCCGCTCCTGGGGCGAGGAGCCGGAGTCGGACCAGCCGACGACCGGGATGTCCCACCACGTCGTGACACCCGCGTTCATCGCACTCACCCTCCCGCGGCTCCACCCGAAAGCCGCTGGGGGATGCCACGCTAGCGCTCCGACGCAGCCGGTTCCTGGGGCATCGGCGGAAAGCAAGTGCCTCTCGGTGAGCGGTGCAGCCGGCCCGGGAGGAGCTACTTCACCTGTTCGGTCCAGCGGAGGCGTGGAAAGCTGCTACAGCACGTTGCAAGGGTTCGGACGCACCACGTGTCGCTGTGTCGGAGGGACGTGCCGTCACCGTCATCCCGGCGGGTGGTGCTGGATGATCTCGGAGAGTTCGGCGGGCCCTGGGCGGCGAGCGCCTGGCACCACGCCCTGGCGATCGCGTCAGGATGGACGGGCGAGCCGACGGCGAGCTGGGGCTACCCGCCGCCCACGGCGTACCGCGCCGCGCCCGTGCCGGTCCCGGCGCCGAGAGCGGCGCCCGTGCCGGTCCCGGCCCCGCGCCGGGAACCGGCCCGGCAGACGGTGCCGCGCTGGCTCCCGCCGCGGCCGATCGGGGCCGCCCACGCGTGACGCCGCACCCGATCAGCCCCTCGACGCCGCCCCCGACGGCGGCGTCGTGGTCAGCGTCGGGACGGAGGGTCGACCACCAGGAGCCCGACGGCGCGTCCGAGACCGAGCATGCCCAGCAGCTCGGTGCAGTCCTCGACGCCGGTGGCGTGGGACGCGACGACGCGAGCGGCGGTGCGCTGGTCGTTCTGGTGCGCGGCCTGCGCCACCTCGTGGGCGTCGGTGACCCGGTTCGCCGTGGGCGTGGACTTCGGTCCGGCTCTCACAGGGCACCGCCCTGGGCGATGGGCGACGTCGTGCCGGCGATCCGGCGTGGTGACGTGACGGTCATGAGGCTCCCTCGGTGTCGGGCACCGGCGTGGTCGCGCCGAGGAGCTCGCTGCCCTTCATCCGTCCCGAGAGGCGACATCCGGAGCTGTGCTCCGGGCCGGGTCACCTCCCAGCTTACCCCGGGGTCACGCGGCGCTGATCTCCAGGCGGACGTGGGTGCCGTCGACGCCGGTCCAGAAGTGCAGCACGTCGCTGAGCTGCCGGGCGAGCCAGACCCCGCGTCCGCGGACCGAGCGGACGTCGGGGCGACGGAGCCCGGGCGTCGTGGTGCTCATGTGCCCGGCGTCGTGGACCTGGGCGACGACCTGGCCGGGCCGGGTCCACCAGGACAGCGTGCCGCGGCCGGGACCGTGCTCGATGCTGTTGCTCACCAGCTCGCCGATCGCGAGGACGAGCCCGTCGACCTGCTCGTCGCTCAGCCCGGCCTCCTCGCCGTGCCTCCTCGTCGCCCTCCGGACGCCGCGCAGGGCGGTGACGCCCTCGAACGTCGCGAGGTGGTTCGGCGGCCCGAGCGGGGGTGCGGGCGGGGCGGGGACGGACGCGAGGACCTGGTCCGGGGTGCGGTAGCGCGGGTTCGGGCTCGCGTGGGAGCCGTCGAACAGCTCGGGGTGGTTCCAGTAGAGGTAGCGCTCGGTGTCCTTCGAGGCGCCGGCGGCGTCGCACAGGCAGACCAGCGTCACCGGCAGGCCGCTCAGGGCGAGGTTGCAGCTCGCATCGACGACGCTCCAGAAGTCGGGTACCGACGAGCGTGGCCCGGGCCCGCCCACGGTACTGCTGTCGCTGAGGACGAGGGCGGCGCGTCCGTCCGCCGTGAGCTCCCGGAGCCGGTCGGCCCGGCGCGAGGCCGTCGTCTGCCCGCTGTAGCTGTAGGGCTGCGCCGGCTCGCCGAAGACGACGTCGTCCGCCGCGCTCCCGAGCCGGCGCTCGAAGGCGCCGCGGGCGGGGTCGTCGACGGCGGCCCAGACGAGGTCGCCCCGCGCGAGCGCCTCGGTGAGCATCGGCGCCAGAGTGGCCACGAGGCCGTCGACGTCGTGGAAGAAGACCGCGAGGTGGCGGAAGGGGTCGGGTGCCTCGGACGCAGAGGTCATGATGGCGGTTCCTCCCGGTCGAGGACCTCGAGACGGTCGGTGATCCCGAGCATGTCGAACATGCGCCGGGTCTGACCGTGTCCGAGACGCACCGCGAGGCGGCGGTTCTCGTCGTCGGCGACACCCTGGGCCAGCAGTACCAGGCGCACCCCGCAGGAGTCGACGTACTCGAGCGCGGCGAGGTCGAGCACGAGCACCGCCGGGGCCTGCGCCTCGGCCGCGGACACCTCGTCCTGGGCGGTCGGCAGGGTGTCGTTGTCGAGCTCCCCGGACAGGGCGAGCTCCAGGCGTCCGTCCTGGGACGTGCGGGCCACCCGCAGCACGGCGGCGTCCTCGCTCACGGCGCCGCCCGGATCACGAGAAGGGCGACGTCGTCGCGGAGCTTCCCGTCCTGGAACCCGGAGACCGCGTCGAGGACGCCGTCGGCGACGGTGTCGGCGGACGTGTCGGCGAAGGACGCGACGAGCGACGCCAGCCGGTCGGGGCCGAAGAACCCGTCCGGCCCGCGGGCCTCGGTGACGCCGTCGGTGTAGAGCAGCAGGGCGTCGCCGGGGGCGAGCCGGACGTCGGCCTCGACGAGCTCGGGGTCGGGGTAGACGCCGACGAGCGTGCCGGGGACGTCGAGCCACTCGACGTCGTCACCGGAGCCGCCGCTCTCCGGCGGGGCGTGCCGCAGGACCACCCCCGGCGGGTGCCCGCCGTTGACGAGGGTGATCGTCACCCCGTCCGGGTCGACGGTCAGGGCGCCGTGGACCATCGTCGCGAACCGCGCGCGGGAGCCGCCCTGGTTGCGCAGCATCGCGGCGTTGACCCGCCGCACGACGTCCGCGGGCCCGAACCCGTGACGCACCTCGGCCTGGACGGTGTGCCGGATGAGCGAGGTGAGCGCGGCGGCCTGCGGGCCCTTGCCGCAGACGTCGGCGACGGTGAGCGCCCACCGCCCGCGCTCGGGGTCCTCGTGGACGTCGTAGAGGTCGCCGCCGACGTAGACGTCGGTGAGCTCCGGGTCCGGCGCCCGGTAGCGGCCGGCGCACTCGACGCCCGGCACGTCGGGGAGCTCGCTGGGCAGCAGCGCCGTCTGGAGCGTGCGGGCGACCGTGCGCTGCTGCTCGTAGAGGGCGGCGTTGTCGAGGGCGACCGCGGCGGTGGCGGCGAGCTGGCCGACGAACGTCAGGTCCGCCTCGGTGAAGCGCTCCCCGGACTCCGCGTGCACGAGCGTCAGGGCGCCGAGGCTGCGCCCGCGCACCAGCAGCGGCACGACGATCGCGGAGCGCAGCCCGATCGCCCGGATCAGGCCGAGGTGCGTCTCGTCGCGCGCGGACGCGACGAGCAGCTCATCGGGTACGTCCTCCATGACGACCGGCACCCCGCTGCGGGCGACGTCGATGGCGCCGCCGGGGGCGTCCGGGTCCGGCGGGTAGCGCCGCTCGAGCTCCTCGATGAACGCGATCTTCGCGGGGTCGAGGTGGGCGACGGTGACCCGCTCGACGCGGGTCCCGCGCACGAGGTGCACCGCGGACCAGTCGGCGATGCCCTTGACGACGAGGTCGCCGAGCTGGCGCAGGCGCTCCTCCACCGACAGCGGCGCCTCCATCAGCCGGCTCGCCTGGGCCAGGAACGCCATGCGGTCCCGCTCGCGTTCGGCGGCGGCGCGCGCCTCGTGCTCGGCGGTGTAGAGCCGCGCGCGGTCGAGGGCCTGTGCGCACAGCGCGGCCGCGGCCATGAGGAACTCCCGCTCGGACGGGTCGAAGGACCGGGGCCGGTAGAAGCTGAAGACCACGGCGCCGAGGTCGCGGTCCTCGACGCGCAGCGGCAGGCAGGCGGTGGCCTGGTGGCCCTCGGAGACCCCGACCGGGGCCATCTCCGGATAGCGGGCGCGCCACTGCCCGGCGTCCTCCAACCACACCGGCTCGCCGGTGAGGACCGCGTCCGACATCGGCCGCCCGCGCTGCAGCGGCACCCGGGCGTAGCGCGCAGGGGTGTCGCCGGGCCACCCGTCGTAGTGGAGCGCCTCCATCACGTCGGAGCCCTCGGGTCGGCGGAACGCGACGCAGGAGTCGGCCCCGATGAGCGCGGCGGCCGTCGTGGTGGTCAGGCGCCCGATCTCCGCGGGCGTCGCGGCGCGGGAGAGCTGTTCGGTCAGCTGCTGGAACCCGGCGGTCCGGGCGCGGGAGCGGTCGTCGTCGTCGGGGACCATGCGCAGCAGGAGCCCGGAGATGCGACCGGGACCGCCGCCGAGGGGCGTGCAGCGGATGACGCGCCCCTCGTCGTGGGGGACCCGGCTCGCCTCGCCGGAGCGGTAGGCGGTGTCGAGGGCGTCGACGAACTCCGGGAGCGCCGCGCGCAGCGGTGTGTCGAGGCGCATCGAGCCCAGGACCTCGCGGCCGAGCGGGCTCAACGCCGCGAGGGCGTGGTCGTCGCCGGACGTCACGGCGAGCACGCCGGGAACTACGTGGAGTAGCTCATCGGCGCCGATGTTCACTCGCAGGACCCTATAGCGGACGGTGACCGGCGCACAGGGCCCCGATCGGTGACGAAGAGTGATCGTCGGAAAGGATCGAGAATTCCTCCCGCCCCGTGTCGATCGGCGCCGCCGGCGTTCGACCCAGGGGTGAGAGGGTCCGACGAAGGCCCTGCCGACCAGGGGAGAGACCGATGAAGTACATGCTGATCATGCGGGCCACCGATGAGGCCTACGCGGCGATGGCGGATGTCGACATGACCGAGATGCTCGACCTCATGGGCCGGTTCAACGACGAACTGATCCGGGCCGGCGTGCTGCTCGCCGCCGAGGGGCTCGAGGACGCCTCGGACGGCGTGGTGGTCGACCACTCCTCCGAGCCGCCGGTGGTCACCGACGGCCCCTACGGGGAGACGAAGGAGCTGTTCGGCGGCTTCTACCTCCTCAACGTGTCGTCCAAGGAGGAGGCCGTCGAGTGGGCGAAGCGCCTCCCGGGCGCCGGGAAGGGCTTCAAGACCGAGGTCCGCCGTGTCCCGACGATCGACGAGTTCCCGCAGGACAACGAGTGGATCCAGAAGGAGCGGGCGTGGCGCGAGGCCACGGGCCAGCTCTGAGCCCCGGACTCCGAGATGGACGACCCCACGAGCCGTGAGGCCGTCGCCGCCGTCTGGCGGATCGACTCCGCGCGGATCGTCGGCGCGCTCGCGCGCTACACCGGCGACTTCGCGCTGGCCGAGGACCTCGCCCAGGAGGCCCTGGCCGCGGCCCTCGTGACCTGGCCCCGCGACGGGGTGCCCGACAGCCCGGCGGCGTGGCTGCTCACGGCGGGACGTCGCCGGGCGATCGACGCGTTCCGTCGCCGCTCCGCCCTCGACGACCGGTACGCCGCCCTCGCCCGCGACCTGGGCGAGGGCGGCGCGGTCGCGGGCGGCGCGCCCACCGATCCGGGGGAGGTCGACGACGTGCTGTGGGACCCCGACCAGATCGACGACGACGTCCTCGCCCTGATCTTCGTCTCCTGCCACCCGGTGCTCTCGCGGGAGGCGCGGGTGGCGCTGACGCTGCGGGTGGTCGGCGGCCTCGCGAGTGACGAGATCGCCCGCGCGTTCCTCGTCCCGACGGCCACCGTGCAGGCCAGGATCACGCGGGCGAAGAAGACGCTCGCAGCGGCCCGCGTGCCCTTCGGGGTGCCGCCGGCCGCGGAGCGGGTCGGGCGCCTCGGCACCGTGCTCAGCGTCATCTACCTGATCTTCACCGAGGGCTCCTCGGCCACCTCCGGGGACCAGCTGGTGCGGCTCGACCTCGCGGGCGAGGCGCGGCGCCTCGCGCGGGTGCTGGCCCGGCTCGCGCCCGACGAGCCGGAGGTCCACGCGCTGGTGGCGCTGCTCGAGCTGACCGCGGCGCGCTTCCCCGCCCGGACCGGCCCGGACGGCGAGCCGGTGCTGCTCGAGCACCAGGACCGGAGTCGCTGGGACCGTGCCGCCGTCCGGCGGGGTCGGGCGGCGCTCGCGCAGGCGGAGGCGGCCGGGCGGGGTCTCGGCTACTACGGCCTGCAGGCCGCGATCGCGGAGTGCCACGCGGTGGCGGCCTCGGTCGACGCGACCGACTGGCCGCGCGTCGTGCTCCTCTACGAGGCCCTCGGGCGGCTCGCGCCGTCCCCGGTGATCGATCTGAACCGGGCGGTCGCGGTGTCCATGGCCGAGGGTCCGGGGGCGGCGCTGCCGATCGTCGACGAGCTCGTGAGCGCCCCGGCCCTCGCCGGCTCGCACCTGCTCCCGAGCGTCCGCGGGGAGCTGCTCACCCGCCTCGGACGCCACGACGACGCGCGCCGGGAGCTGGCGCGCGCCGTCGAGCTGTGCGGCAACGAGCGCGAGCGGGCGCTGCTGCGGCGCAAGCTCGCGGACCTGGGCTGATCCGTCAGACCTCTTCGACCGACCGGGTCGGGGTCTCCCGGCGCGCCGGCTCGCGGGTGGCGAAGAGCATCAGCAGGGCGCCGATCGCGGCGAGCGCGCTCATCAGGACGAAGCCGCTGGTGAACGTCCCGGTGGACGACACGATGAACCCCATGACGGCCGGCGCGACGATGCCGGCGAGCGCGAAGGCGGCGTCGGCGAACCCGGCGGCGCTGCCGGGCTGACCGGGCTCCGCGTCGATCGAGGCGACCCACCAGATGCCGCCGGTGACGAAGCCGAAGCCGACGCCGAGCGAGATGAAGACCAGCGCGACCGTCAGCGTCGGGTCGACGAAGACCGGGATCAGCGACGCGCCGGAGAGCAGCAGCGCGCAGCCCATGATCGTGAAGCGGCTGCGGATGCTCTGCGTGCGGCGGTAGACGCGGTCGACGAGGAAGCCGCCGACCAGCGCGCCGACGACACCGGCGGCCCACGGCGCGATCGAGAACGCGCCGACGGCCTTGATGGACAGGCCGTACGAGGTGGAGAGGAACTGGGGCAGCCAGTACATGAAGCCCCAGAACATGAAGCCCCAGGAGAAGTAGCCGACGGCGACGATCCAGAGGTTGCGGTTGGTGAGCAGCGAGCGCCAGTCGACGCTGCCGGAGCGGTTCTCCGACTCCTCGATGTCCTGGCCCGCGGCGATGAACGCGCGCTCGGCCTCGTTGACCCGCGGCGACTCGGACGGGGTGTTGCGCAGCAGGCCGATGGCGACGGCGGCCCAGGCGACGCCGAGCACGGCCATGACCCAGAACATGCCGCGCCAGCCGACCGCGCCGATGAGGTTGGTGAGGACGGGGCCGGCGATGAGCAGGCTGCCCGAGACCGCGACGCCGCCGATGAGGGCGAGCGCGAAGCCGCGCTCGGCCCGGGGCAGCCAGCGGCTCACCGTGCGGGTGGCCGCCGGGAAGGCGGGCGCCTCACCGGCGCCGAGGATGATGCGGATCAGCAGGAGGCCGACGAAGCCGCCCGCGAGCGGGACGAGCGCCGTGGCGATCGAGAAGATCGTGATGGCGACGAGCAGGACCTTCCGTGGCCCGTACTTGTCGACGAGCGGGCCGGACAGGAACGCGAAGACCATGTAGCCGATCGCGAAGGCGCTCGAGATGATGCCGTACTGGGCGGTGGAGATCCCGAATTCCTGCTGCAGCGGCTGCACCGCGTACGAGACCGCCGACCGGTCGATGTAGTTGATGACGATGAGGACGACGATCAGAAAGATCGTCGCCCACCGGAATCGTGTCTGCATCAGCGCACCTGTCGCGGTCGGGATCGGCACGGGGAAACTGTTCCGACGGGCGGAACGCTCCGTCTCTTGCTCGTTCGTCGAGGTTCCCAAGGCCGATGTTGCTGGTCAAGAGGCCAGCGCATGGTCGAGACAACCGTTCCGCGCACCGTTCCTCTGACAGGAACAATGCTCAGAGAAGTGCGCCCGTCCGGCGCATGAGATCGGTGACGCCGCGGCCGCCGCGCAGTTCCCGCACGGCGTCGACGACGGCGGGGACGTCCTGCTCCGACACCGAGCGCACGGCGTTCGTGCGGAACTTCTCGGCGACCTCGTCGTCGCCCAGCGGCCGGTCCGGACCGCCCCGGTTGGCGACGATCCGCTCGGTCACCGACTCACCGGAGTCGAGGCGCGCGGTGAGCACGGCGGGGAACTGGTGCGGGAAGATCGCGGTCGATTCGTCGTCGGCCACGCAGCGCACGCGGCCGGCGAGCGCGAGCCGGGCCGGGTCGGCCGCGGCGGTGTCGGTGAAGTCGTCGTGCGAGAGGCCGAGCCCGCCGCCACCGAGCAGTGCGGCGGCCACGGTGTAGGGCCCGCTGAAGGCCGCGTGGTACCCGGACCGCGGCGCCGCCTTCTCCTCGGCGGGCTCGGCGATCGTACGCAGGACGGGTGCCGGCGCACCGAGCGTCAGCTCGACGACCCGCTCGGCGGTGATGCCGTCGGACCGCATCCGCAGCGCCGCGTCGATGCCGGCGTGGGTGAAGTGGTTGCAGGGGTAGGGCTTGGTGAACACCCGCAGGGTCTCCCAGTGCTCGCCGAGATCGTCGGTGACGCGCTCGACGTGGGTGCGCTCGCCGCAGAAGGCGCGGAGGAACCCGAACCGGCCCTCGAGCACCGTCGGCGGGCCGGTGAGGCCGTGCCGCGCGAGGTCGGCGGCGGCGACGCCCGCGTGGGCGGCCCAGCCGCAGTGCACGCGCTTCACGGTGCCGCCGGTGCGGTTGGCCTCGATGATGCCGGCGCCGGTGCTCGCCGCGACGCCGATCGCGGAGGTCAGGCCCTCGGCGTCCAGCCCGCGCAGCATCCCGACGGCCACCGCCGCCCCGACGGCGCCGCAGATCGCGGTGGCGTGCTGGCCGTGCTCGAAGAAGACCGAGTTGCCCAGCTCCTCGTCGTAGCCCGCCATCCCGAGCCGGCAGGTCAGCTCGACCCCCACGGCCGCGGCGTCGAGGTACGCGGTCCCGGAGGCGCCGACGGCCTCGGCGGCGGCGAGCGCCGCGGGCAGGACGGCCGCCGACGGGTGCAGCACCGACGGCAGGTGGGTGTCGTCGAAGTCGAGGCAGTGGGCCAGCGTGCCGTTCACCAGGGCCGCCGACGGGGCCGGGAGCCGGCGCCCGTCGGCGAGTGACGTCGCCGCCGGCGTCCCGCCCCACTCGGCGACGACGGCGGCGGTCACCCGCGCCGGCTCGGCGTCGCGGGCGGCGAGGCAGTTGCCGAGCAGGTCGGCGGTGCGGGCGACGAGGTCGTCGCGCAGCGCGTCGGGGGCACCCTCGGCGGCGGTCCGGGCGGCGAAGGCGGCGAACTCCTGGGCCGGAGTCCCAGCCGGTGTCACGGCCGGCGTCATGCCGCGACCACCGCCACGGGACGGACCGGCGACCCGGTGCCGCCGACGATGCGCAGCGGCGTGAGGACGAAGAGGAACTCGGTGAGCCCCTGCGCCGCGGCCTCCTCGAGCGCGAGGTGCTCGACGATGTGGATGCCGTGCTCGACGAGCAGGATCCGGTGCACGGGCAGCACACGGTGCCCGTCGCCGGCCGGGATCTGCTCGAACGCGGTGGTGTCGGCGCCGGCGGCCACCACGCGGCGCTCGGCGAGCCACCGGGCGCCGTCGGAGGTGACACCGGGGACGCCGGTGTCGTGCCCGAGGTAGGACGCGGCGTCGTCGAACCGGCGCGCCCACCCGGTGCGCACCAGTGCGGCGTCGCCCGGACCGGGCTCCGCGCCGGCGCGCTCGGCGGCCGCGGCCAGGTCGTCGGCGGTGACGCCCTCGCCGGGGCCGAGCGCGTCGACCCCGCGCGCGGCGGGGATGTCGAGCAGCACGCCGCGGGTGATCATCGTCGGGATGTGCTCGGCGCCGTGCTCGCTGTGGCGACCGCCCCGCTGCGCGGCCTCGGCGTCGATCCCGCCGTGCAGGCAGCCGTCCTGGCTGACGTGGGAGAGCGCGTCGACGTGGGTGCCGACGTGCCCGCCGGTCACGACGATCTCGTTGGACGCGGAGCCGCCGTCGGGGCGGACCGTGTCGCCGTGGCGCCGGATGAGCGTCATCCGGAACCCGGGGTGGTTCGGCGAGCACGGCATTCCGGTGAACAGCGGCTGCCCCAGCTCGACGGTGCGGGTGCCCGCGGTGACGGCGTCGATCAGGGCACGCGTGCCCGTGGCGGTCGTCATCGGTCCTCCTCAGCGAGGGTGTCGGGGAGGGTGTCGGCCTGCTGGAGCACGCGGTGGGCGCCGGCGACGACGGCGGCGTCGACGAAGCGGCCCTTCGCGTCGACCCAGGCGCTCTCCCCGCGGCCGGTGGCGTCGGTGAGCGAGCCGAGCAGAACCCGGGCGTCGGTCACCTCGTCGGCGCTGGGCGTGAACGCCCGGTGCACGGGCTCGACCTGCTTCGGGTGGATCACCGAGCGGCCGAAGAACCCCTGGTCGCGGGCCTCGCGGCTGTCGCGCTCGAGCCCGTCCGGGTCGGCGAGGTCGGTCCAGACGCTGGTGATCGGCGCGGCGATCCCGGCGGCGCGGCACGCGACGACGACGCGCTGGCGCGCCCAGGCCAGCGCGTCCGGGCGCCGGACACCGAGGTCCGCGGCGAGGTCGGCCTCGCCCAGCGAGACGGCGACCACCGACGGGTGCGCCGTGGCCAGCGCGTACGCCTGCTCGACGCCGAGGGCGGTCTCGAGGAGCAGGTGCAGTGGCAGGTCGAGGCGCTGCGCGAGCCCCGCGATCGTCTCGGGATCGCCGGCCTTCGGCACGCGCACGCCGTCGAGGTCGGTGCCGGTCAGGGCGGCGAGGTCCTCGGCCGACCAGGGGGTGCCGACGGCGTTGACCCGCACCCAGAGGGGCTTGGTCCGCGGCAGGGTCGCGGCCCGCACGGCGGCGTCGCGCGCGGACTCCTTCGCCTCGGCGGGCACGGCGTCCTCGAGGTCGAGCACCACGGCGTCGGCGGGCCCGGACAGGGCCTTGTCCAGCAGCTCCGCGCGGTGCGCGGGGACGTAGAGCCAGCTGCGCGCGCGCCCCGGGCCCGTCATAGGGCGCCCGCCGCCCGCAGCTCCGCCAGCCGGTCGGCGTCGATCCCGTGGCGGGCGAGTACCTCCGCGGTGTGCTCGCCGAGGCGCGGGCCGGCGGTCCGGACCCGGCCCGGGGTCTCGGAGAGCCGGAACGGCACGTTCTGGAAGCGGATGGGTCCGAGCTCGTCGTCGTCGACGGTGACGACACTGCTGAGCGCGGCGTACTGCGGGTCGTCGAGGACGTCGGCGGCGGTGTAGATCGGGGCGACGGCGGCCTCGGCCTTCTCGAACGCGGCGACCACCTCGTCGCGGTCGCGCTCGGCGATCCACCCGCCGACGGCGTCGTCGAGCTCGTCGGCGTGCTGCGCGCGCTGGCCGCCGGTGGCGAACCACGGCTCGTCGATCAGCTCGGGACGTCCCACCAGCCGCATCACCCGCTCCGCGATCGACTGCGCGCTGGTGGACACCGCGACCCAGCGGCCGTCGGCGCACTCGTAGGTGTTGCGCGGGGCGTTGTTGGACGAGCGGTTGCCGTGCCGGGGCTGCAGCTCGCCGAGCTGGTCGTAGGCGATGAGCTGGGGGCCGAGCACGGTGAGCAGCGGCTCGATGATCGCCATGTCGAGCACCTGGCCGCGGCCGGTCTGCTCGCGGGCCCGCAGTGCGGTCATGATCCCGAAGGACGTGGTGAGCGCGGCGACGCCGTCGGCGAGACCGAAGGGCGGCAGCGTCGGGGGGCCGTCGGGCTCGCCGGTGATGGCGGCGAAGCCGCTCATGGCCTCGGCGAGCGTCCCGAAGCCCGGGCGCGAGGAGTACGGCCCGAACTGGCCGAAGCCGGTGACCCGCGCGAGCACGAGCCCGGGGTTGGCCTCGTGCAGCACCTCCGGGCCGATGCCCCAGCGCTCGAGCGTGCCGGGCCGGAAGTTCTCGATCACCACGTCGGCGTCGGCGGCCAGGGTGCGGAAGACCTCCTGCCCCTCCGGGGACGAGAGGTTGAGCGTGATGGCCTGCTTGTTGCGGCCGAGCATCTTCCACCAGAGGCCGACGCCGTCGCGCTGGGCGCCGTGGGTGCGCGACGGGTCGCCGCGCGGGTGCTCGATCTTGATCACGTCGGCGCCGTGGTCGCCCAGCATCGTGGCGGCGAGCGGCCCGGCGAAGAGGGTGGCGACGTCGAGGACCTTGAGTCCCTGGAGAGCATCCGTCATCCGGTGTCCGTCCTTCCTGCTGCGCTGCTGACCGGGGTGCGGCCCGGGTCGCCGCCGAGGCGCCGGGAGATCTGGCCGGCGACGGCGACGACCCGCGGGCCGAGCTCGGTCGCGACGGCGTCGGTCATGCGGTAGCGCGGGCCGCACACCGAGATGGCCCCGAGGACGTCGCCGCCGACACCGAAGACCGGCGCGGCCACCGAGCCGGCGTCGGCCTGGCGCTCGCCGGCCGAGACGGCCCATCCGCGGGCGGCGATGCCGTCGAGCTCGGAGCGCAGGGCCACCGGGTCGATCGGGGTGTGCGGCGTGAGCGACTCGAGCCCTCCGGCGAGCACCTCGTCGCGGTGCTCGGCGTCGAGGTGGGCGAGCATGCACTTGCCGGAGCTGCCCGCGTGCAGCGGGAACCGGCGGCCCAGCTCGACGGTCATCTTGATCTCGTGGAGGCCCACGACCTGGTCGAGGTAGACGCGGCCGTGCGGCACCGGCGTGCTCAGGGTGGCCGTCTCGCGGGTCTCGTCACGCAGCCGGCGCAGCAGCGGCAGAGCGGCCGAGCGCAGGTCCGACTCGCGCAGCGCCCGGGCCCCGAGCGCGGCGACGGACGGGCCCAGCCGGTACTCCCGGCTGACCGCGTCGAGGACGACCATGTCGCGGCCGGCCAGCGACTGCAGGATGCGGTGCACCACCGCCTTGCTCAGCCCGAGCTCCCGCGCGATCCGCGTGACCCCGAGCGTCGACGGCCCCTCCACGAACAGCAGCAGCACGTCCGCCACGCGCGAGGTCGACTCCGTCCCGCCTCCGGGCTCGGCCATGGCGCCATCCTCCGTACCGTTGGACGGAACGTAGCGTCGCCGCGTTCATTGCTCGATGTCAAGCCGGAGGTGCTGCTCTTGCCGTCGTCGCGCTGACCTGCTGTCATGCGTCGGGAGAGCTTCGGCCGATTGTTTCTCTGGACGGAACGAGGTGAGCGCCGGTGGTGGACACCGACCTCGTGGTCGTCGGCGCGGGCGGCGGGCTCGCCGGCGCGCTGCGCGCGGCGGAGCACGGCCTCGACGTCGTCGTGGTCGAGGCCGACGAGCACTTCCGGCGGGGCAACAACACCGCGATGTCGACGGCGATGGTCCCGGGCGCCGGCACCCGCTTCCAGCGCGCCGCGGGGATCGACGACTCGCCCGCGCGCTTCCTCTCCGACGTCGACGCGAAGACCGCCGGCGAGGCCGATCCGACGGTGGGCCGCGCGCTGACCGCCGTGAGCGCCGAGCTGGTCGAGTGGCTCGCCGACGGGGTGGGCCTGCCGATCGAGCTCCCCGTCGACATGGACTACCCCGGTCACTCGGCCCGTCGGGTGCACTCGGTGCCCGGCCGGCACGGGTCGTCGCTGCTGCGGGGCCTGCTCGACGCCGTCACCGCGTCCGACCGGATCGATCTCCTGTGTCCCGCCCGCGCGGTCGGGCTGGAGGTCGACGACGCCGGCGTGCGCGTCACCGTCGAGGACCCGCACGGCGGGCGCGAGGACGTCACCGCGCGGGCGGTGCTGCTGGCCACCAACGGCTACGGCGCCGACCCCGCGCTCGTCGCGCAGCACGTCGGCGAGATCGCCGACGCGACCTACCACGGCAGCGAGTTCGCGCGCGGCGACGGACTGCGCCTCGGCCGCGCGGTCGGCGGTGCCGACGGCTTCCTCGACGCCTACCAGGGACACGCGGCGCTCTCGGCGGCCGCGCGCACGCTGGTCACGTGGACGACGGTGATGCACGGCGGCGTCGTCGTGGACGCCGACGGCCGGCGCTTCGCCGACGAGACCGTCGGCTACTCGGAGTTCGCCGCCCTGCTGGCCGCCCGCCCCGGCGCGCGCGGCTGGGTGGTGCTCGACGAGCGCATCGACGCCCTCTCGCAGGCCTTCGGCGACTACCGCGACGTCGCGGAGTCCGGCGCGCTGCGCTGGGCCGACGACGCCGAGGAGCTGGCCGGGCGCCTCGGCGTCGCGCCCGAGGTGCTCGCCGGCGAGCTCGCCGACGCCGCGGCGGTGGCGCGGGGCGAGCAGGCGGCCGACCGCGTCGGGCGCACCGCGGTCGAGGCGCCGCTGACGCCGCCGCTCGCCGCCGTCGAGATCGTGCCCGCGCTGTTCCACACCCAGGGCGGCCTGCGCGTCGACGAGCACGCGCGGCTGCTCGACGCCGCCGGCCGCCCCGTCGCGGGCGTCTACGCCTCCGGCGGGGCCGCGGTCGGCATGTCCGGCCACGGCGCCGCCGGCTACCTCGCCGGCAACGGCCTGTTGCCTGCTCTCGGCCTCGCCGTCCTCGCCGCCGACCACCTCGCCGGGGTCCGCCCCGCGCCCGCCCTCCAGGAGGTCCACCCGTGAGCCACGACCTGATCATCCGCGACGTCCGCGTCGTCCGCCCCGGCGTCGAGGACGTGACGCACGCCGACATCGCCGTCGAGGGCGGCCGCATCACCGCGGTCGCGCCGGACCTCGGCACCGACGCCGCTCGGGTCGAGGAGGGCCGCGGCCGGCTGGCCTTCCCCGGGGTGGTCGACGCCCACCAGCACTGGGGCATCTACAACCCGCTGGCCGAGGACACCGCGACCGAGAGCCGCGCCTGTGCGCAGGGCGGTGTCACCACCTCGCTGACCTACATGCGCTCCGGGCAGTACTACCTGAACAAGGGCGGCGCCTACGCCGACCTGTTCCCCGAGGTCCTGGCCGCGTCCGAGGGTCGGTCGTTCGTCGACTACGCGTTCCACCTCGCGCCGATGCAGGCCTCGCACATCGACGAGATCCCCTCGCTGGTCGACGACCACGGGGTGACGTCGTTCAAGATCTTCATGTTCTACGGCAGCCACGGTCTGCACGGGCGGTCGAACGACCAGGACGACTTCCTCATGATCCCCGAGGGCGAGCGCTACGACATCGCGCACTTCGAGTTCGTCATGCGCGGCATCCAGCGCGTGCGCGAGCAGCGCCCGGACATCGCGGACCGCATCTCGCTCTCGCTGCACTGCGAGACCGCGGAGATCATGACCGCCTACACGCGCATGGTGGAGCAGGAGGGACACCTCACCGGTCTCGAGGCCTACAGCGCGTCCCGGCCCCCGCACTCCGAGGGCCTGGCCGTCACGATCGCGTCCTACCTCGCGCACGAGACCGGGCTGCCCACGATCAACCTGCTGCACCTGTCGTCGGCCAAGGCGCTCGAGGCGGCCCTGCTGATGGCGGGCACCTTCCCGCACGTCGACTTCCGCCGGGAGGTGACGATCGGCCACCTGCTGGCCGATGTCTCCACCGCCGACGGGATCGGCGGCAAGGTCAACCCGCCGCTGCGTCCGCGCGAGGACGTCGAGGCCCTCTGGCGCCACGTGCTCGCCGGCGACGTCTCCTGGGTCGTCTCGGACCACGCGTGCTGCAAGGAGGCGACGAAGTTCGGCGACGACCCCGCGGACGTGTTCGCGGCCAAGTCGGGCTTCGGCGGCACCGAGTACCTGCTGGCCGGGCTGGTCGGCGAGGGCCTCAAGCGCGGTCTGCCGCTGTCCGCCGTGGCCGCCCTGACCTCGTGGAACCCCGCGCGGCGCTTCGGGCTGGGCAGCAAGGGCGACCTCGCGCCGGGCTTCGACGCCGACGTCGTGCTCGTCGACCCCGACACGTCGTGGACCGTCGACCCCGCGGGCTCGGAGTCGACGCAGGAGTACTCGCCGTTCCGGGGCCTGGAGATCGGCGCGACCGTCGACGCCACGTTCCTGCGCGGCGAGCGCATCTGGGCCGACGGGCGGGTGGAGGGCACGCCGACCGGCCGCTACCAGCACCGGCCGACGGCCTGACCGATCACCGGACGTGCGGCGTCCACTGCTGGCCGTCGAACCAGCGCTGGGCGCCCTGCGCGTCGGTGTACCAGCCCGGCGGCGGCCCCTGGGGCTGCGGTGGTGTGGCGGGCATCGGGGGAACCCTCGCGCCCGACACGAACCGCGGGGAGTTCCTGCACGCCGTGGCGACGACCTGGGAGGAGCTCGACCCCGAGGACTACGCGTTCACCCGGACCATCGCCGACCAGATGCGCGAGCACGAGGACCGCGAGCAGTTCCTCGCCGGGATCGACCTCGTGCTCGCCGGCATCACCGCCGGGGAGGTCTAGCCGGTCGCGCGGGACGTCGTCGCGAGACCGACGCCGAGGCCGACCATCGAGACGCCGCCGGCGGTGCCGAGGGCGGCGAGACGCCGGGGCGAGCGCGCGAACCAGGCGCGGGCCGTACCGGCGGACAGTGCCCAGACGCTGTCGAGCACCAGGCCGATCCCCACGACGACCAGGCCGAGCAGGAGGATCTGGGTGCCGATCGCCCCCGCCGGATCCGCGAACTGCGGCAGGAACGCGACGAAGAAGAGCGCGCTCTTGGGGTTCAGCACGCCGACGACGACGCCGTCGACGAGGCACCGCCACCACGTCGGAAGGGCCACGGGTTCGGGGCCGGTCAGCGCGCCGGACGTCCGGTGGCGGTGCCGGATGGCCAGCAGGCCGAGCGCGATCAGGTAGGCCGCCCCGGCGAGCTTGACGACGGTGAACGCCACCGCGGAGCGCTCGAGCACCGCACCGAGACCGACGGCGACCGCGACCACCTGGACGGCGACCCCGGCGGAGTTGCCGACCACCGAGCAGACGGCGCGACGGCGGCCGGCCACGAGGGCCCGCCCGATCGCGAACACGACGCTGGGCCCGGGGATCGCGATGAAGACCACCGCGGCGACGAGGAACGCGAGGAGACGGTCGGACACGAGCCCGAGCGTCGGGCACGAGGACCCCGGCGTCGAGGGGTTTCGGCGCACGACCCCGGGCGCCCCGTCGGGCAGCTGTGTCCCGGGCCACTCTGTGCTAAGCCTGACCTCCCGGTCACCCCGCTCCACGGAGGTCTCATGTCCAGGACGATCGACGGCTCCGGCGTCGACGCGGTGCTGAAGAACGCGGTCGACGACGGGGCTGTGCCCCACGTCGTGGCGATCGCCGCCGACGCCGACGGCGTGTTCTACGAGGGCGCCGCCGGGGTGCACCTCGGCGAGGGCGGGCCGGTGCCGGTGTCGACCACGACCCAGTTCCGGATCATGTCGATGACCAAGATGGTCGCCACGACCGTGGCGCTGCAGCAGGTCGAGCGCGGCGAGCTGGACCTCGCGGCGCCGGTCGCGGAGTACGTGAAGGACTTCGACGACCTCCAGGTCCTCGACGGCTTCGACGGCGACACCCCCCGCCTCCGCGCGCCCCGCTCCCGGGCCACGGTCCGGCACCTGCTGACCCACACGTCGGGGCTGTCGTACTGGTTCTGGAACGCCGACATCGTGAAGTACGAGCAGGTCACCGGCCTCCCCAACGTGGTGCCCGGCGACATGGCCGCCTTCCGGGCACCCCTGGTCGCCGACCCCGGCACCCGGTTCGAGTACGGGATCAACACCGACTGGCTCGGCCGCGTCGTCGAGGCCGTCGCCGGGACGACGCTCGACGTCGTCGTCAAGGAGGGCGTCACCGGCCCGCTCGGGATGGACGACACGATGTTCGCCCTCGACGACGCCCGCCAGGCGAACAAGACCCCCGTGCACGTCAAGGGCGAGGACGGCACCTGGAGCTCGGCCGGCAACGTGCTGCCCGACGACCCGCAGTGGTGGGCGGGCGGGCACGGCCTGCACTCCACGCCCCGCGACTACATCCGCTTCGAGCGGGCGCTGCTGCGCGGCGGGGAGCTCGACGGCGTCCGCATCCTGCGCCCGGAGACGGTGGACGCAGCGTTCAGCGACCAGCTCGACGGCGTGCCGATGCCCACCGAGATCGCCACGGCGGACCCGGCCATCACCGACACCCTGAAGCTGGGCGAGGGCTGGACCTGGGGCTACGGGCTGCTGCTCAACACCCGCGACATCCCCGGCGCCCGGCGCGCCTGGACCGGCGCCTGGGCGGGCCTGTTGAACACCCACTTCTTCATCGACCGCACGAGCGGTGTGTGCGCGTCGATCTACACCAACTCGCTGCCGTTCATCACCGAGCACGAGGCCTGGAAGCTCTACCAGGACTTCGAGGGCGCCCTGTACGCCGCGCTCTGAGGCCGGTCCGGCCCGCGGGGTCTCCGGAGTGCGTCAGGAGACCCCGCGCTCGGCCGCCTGCCAGTGCTCGGCGCGCAGCTCGCGCTTGAGGATCTTGCCGGCGCCGGAGATCGGCAGGGCGTCGCGGAGCTCGACGGTGCGGGGTGCCTTGTAGCCCGCGATCAGGCCCTTGACGTGCTCGCGGAGCGCGTCGGCGGAGGGCGCGGCGCCCGCGGCCGGCACGACCACGGCGTGGACGCGCTCGCCCCACTCGTCGTCGGGCACGCCGATCACCGCGCAGGAGGCCACGTCGGGGTGCTTGGCCAGCGCGTTCTCGACCTCGACCGAGTACACGTTCTCGCCCCCGGAGACGATCATGTCCTTGATCCGGTCGACGACGTAGACGTAGCCCTCGTCGTCCATCCGCCCGCCGTCGCCGGTGTGCATCCAGCCGCCGCGCAGCGCCGTCAGGGTCTCCTCGGGGCGGTTCCAGTAGCCGAGCATGACGTGCGGGCCGCGGCAGACGATCTCGCCGACCGTGCCGCGCGGGACCTCGCGGTCCTCCTCGTCGACGATCCGCACCTCGCTGTGCGGGGCGGCCCGCCCGGCCGAGCGCCGCAGCCGGTCGACGGCGTGGTCGGCGGGGGAGAGCAGCGTCGCGACCGGCGAGAGCTCGGTCATCCCGTAGGCCTGCGTGAACTCGGCGGCGGGCAGGCGCTTCGCGGCGCGCTCGAGGACGGCCTCGGAGATCGGCGACGCGCCGTAGATGAGGTTCCGCAGGTGGGTCAGGTCGGCCTCGGCGGCCTCCGGGGCGTCGACCAGCATCTGGATCATCGTGGGGACGAGCAGGACGTCGGTGACCTCGTGGCGGGCCATCGCGTCGGCCACCCCGGCCGGCGTGAACATCGGGACGATCACGTGGGTGCCGCCCACGACGTTGCGCGCCACCCACGCGGCGCCGTCGGCGAGGTGGAACATCGGCGCGGCGTGCAGGAGGCGCCCGCCCGGGGTCATGAACGAGCCGGAGGCCGCGGTGCCCAGCGCCGAGGCGAGCAGGTTCGCGTGGCTGAGCACGACGCCCTTGGGCGTGCCGGTGGTGCCGCCGGTGTAGTAGACGCCGTAGGGCTCGGCGCCGCCGCGGCGCGCGTCCGGCACCGGCTCGTGCCCGGCGACGAGCGCCTCGAAGGACACCATCCCCTCGGGGAGGTCGCCGTCGCCGCAGTGGACAACGGTGCGGACGACCGGCGCGGCCGCCCGGACCGCGGGCACGGCCGGGACGAACGTGTCGTCGACGAGCAGGATCGTCGCGCCGGCGTCCTCCAGCGAGAACGCGATCTCCGCCGGGCTCCAGCGGATGTTCACCGGCGTGACGACGCCGCCCGCCCACGGCACCGCGAACAGGTACTCGTGATACCGGTCGGAGTTCAGCGAGAGCATCGCGACGCGGTCGCCCGGGCCCACCCCGAGCGCGTGCAGCGCGCCGGCGAGGCGGGCGACGCGGGCGAGGCACTCCGCCCAGGTGCGGACGCGCTCGCCCGCGATCGTCGCGGGCAGGTCGGGGGTCTGCTGGGCGGCGCGGTGCAGCGCTTGGGTGATCTCCATGGCCGGGTCCTCGGTGTCGGTGCAGGCCGGGTCGTTGCCCACGCGATGTGAACCGTGATTAGCTGGCTTCGGTATCAGTGAACCACGTCACGCCGCGGGCGCGGAAGTGTCCGTTCGGGCGGGAGGAGCGGCATGGGGCGAGCGCACGACCTCGGTCTCGGTGGCGCCTGCCGCGTCACGCACCTCGCATGACCCCCACCGGGCGCGAATCATCGTTCACATCGCGTGACGGCGCGGAGGACGGCGTCGTGCGCGTCGAGATCGACGGCGGCGTCGCGACCCTCGTCCTCGACCGTCCGCCCCGCAACGCGCTGACCTCGGGGTTCGCCGACGCCCTCCTCGAGGCGCTCGCCGCCTGCCACGCCGACGCGCGGGTCCGGGCCGTGGTCCTCACCGGGGCCGGTGACTCGTTCAGCGTCGGCGCGGACCTCACCCACGGGCCGGAGGCGCTCCGGGACCTCCTCGACACCGACGGCGCCGACCGGCCCGGCTACCGCGAACCGGCGGGTCGCGTGACGGCGGCGATGGCCCGGCTCGACGTCCCCGTCGTCGCGGCCCTCAACGGCGACGCGGTGGGCGGCGGCGCGACCGTCGCGCTCGGGGCCGACGTGCGGTTCGCGACGCCCGAGACCCGCATCGGGTTCCCGTTCACGCGGCTCGGCGTCTGCCCCGAGGGCGCCTCGACCTACCACCTGCCGCGCGTCGTGGGCACCGGCCGGGCGGCGGACTGGCTGCTCTCCGGGCGCCTCGTCGAGGCCCGCGAGGCGGAGTTCGCGGGCTTCCTGGCGTCGACCATGACCCGGGACTACCTGCTCGCGTGGGCGCAGGAGTGGGCAGGAAAGATCGCCACGCGCACGTCGCCGACGGCGGTCGCGGCCACGAAGGCGCTGCTGCGCGCCGCGCCCGCCGACCCGGGGGCCGCCTCCGAGGCGGAGAGCCGGACGATCGTCGAGCTGATCCGGGGTCCGGACTGCGTGGAGGGCGTCACCTCGTTCCTCGAGCGCCGCCGCCCGCGCTTCGCCCCGCGGGTGCCCGGGGACGAGCGGTGACGTCACCGGCCGCGCCGGTGCGCAGGCGACCCCGGGACCGTCGCCGACAAATCCTCGCCGCGGCGGCGGCCCGGTTCTGGTCGCTGGGCTACCACCAGGTCGGGATGGCGGACGTCGCGACGGCGGTGGGGATCGCGCCGAGCGCGCTGTACCGCCACGTCCGGGGCAAGGAGGAGCTGCTCCTCGCCATCCTCGACGAGCACCTGACCCGCATCGAGCGCCTGGTCGAGGGGCCTGCCGGTGGTGACCTCGTCGAGGGCCTCGCCGCCCTGACCCTGGAACGCCGCGAGTTCGGCCTGCTCTGGGAGCGGGAGTCCGGGCACCTACCCGACGAGGCGCGCCGCGCGATCCGCCACCGCCTGCGGGCCGTGGCGGGCGTCGTCGCCGCGCGCTGCGCCGAGCCCGACCCGGCGACGGCCGACCTGCGGGCGTGGGCCGCGCTGTCGGTGGTGGACAGCCCGTCGCACCACCGCTACGAGCTCGACGACGCGCGCTTCCGCCCCCTGCTGGCGGGCGCGGCCCGGGCCGTGCTCGCGACGCCCCTGCCGCCGGCGACCGGGCCGTCGGCCGACCCGGCACGACCGGGTGTGCTCGCGCCGGCCTCCCGCCGCGAGGCCCTGCTCGCCGCGGCGACGCGGCTCTTCGGCGAGCGCGGCTACCCGGCCGTCGGCCTCGGGGACATCGGCGCCGCGGCCGGCATCGCCGGGCCGAGCGTCTACCGGCACTTCGCGACGAAGCCCGATCTCCTGCTCCGCACCCTGCACCGCGGGAACGAGGCGCTGTGGCTGGGCCTGCACCATGCGCTGGGGCGGGCGCGGGACGCCCCGGACGCCGTGGCGCGCCTGGCCGCCGACTACACGGCGTTCGTCGCCGACAACCCCGAGATCGTCAGCGTCCTCGTCTCGCAGGTCATCCACCTGCCCGCCCCGAGTCGCGAGGAGCTGCGTCGCTCGCAGCGCGACTACGTCGCCGAGTGGGTCGCGCTCCTGACCGCCGCGCGGCCCGGCCTCCCGGCGACCGAGGCCCGGGTGCTCGTCCACGCCGCGCTCGCGCTGATCAACGGCCTGACCCGGGTCCCCCACCTCGCGGTCCAGCCCGGCGCCCGGGCGCGGATCGCCGCCCTCGCCGAGGCGGTACTGGCGGCGGAGGGATAGCGACCCCGTCAGGCGAAGTCCAGCACCGGCTCGCGGTGGGACGGCGGGTAGGGCGCGGGGCCCTCCTTCCGGGCGCGGGCGGCGAGCAGCGCGGCGTACTGCTCGCGCGGCGTCGGCCCGTGCGCGGCGTAGGCCTCGGCGGGGCTCAGCACGACCGGGGCGACCGCCGGGGTCCCGCGCAGCACCGGCTCCAGCACCGGCACCGTCCGCGGCGACGCGACCCGCAGCACCGCGAGCTGCAGGGCGGTGCTGCGCGCGAGCAGGCGGATGACCGGGCGGGTCACCGCCACCGCGAGGGCGTCGACGACGGCCGGCTGTGGCGTCCCGCCGAGGCGGCGCATCCAGCGGGGCAGAGTGGCGATCACGGCGTGCCGCGTCGCCGCGGTGAACAGCCGCCGCAGCGGCGCCGGCAGCTGGGGCGGCAGCACGACGGCGTCGGCGTCGAGCAGGAAGTCCATCATGCCCTGGGCGGCCTCGGACGCGATCAGCCGCGGCCGGTAGGCCTCGAAGTAGGCGCGGATGCCCTCGCGGGTGCGCGGCACGTCGGCGGGGTCGATGGTCTGGAACTCCGCAGCGCGGGCGCACTCCTCCCAGTACTGCTCCTCCTCGTGCGCGGGGAGCTTCCCGGGCCCGAACACCTCGTAGGTGTAGAGGATCGAGTGCCACGCGGTGAGGTGGATCCACAGCTGCGAGTCGGGGTCGTTGGCGTCGAACGGGCGCCCGGTGACCGGGTCGGTGCCGATCGCCCGCGAGTGAATCTTCATGAGGGTGTCCGCCGCCGCGAGGACGGAGGCGCTGTCGCCGAACTTCACCGTCGCGAAGTACTGCATCGTGCGGTCGTAGCGCAGCCGGGGGCGGGCCTGGACCTGCCCGGACTGCGCGACCGACGCGAGCAGGAACGGGTCGAGCTCCTCGACCACCACGGCGCGCAGGAAGCCGAGCGCCAGGGACGTCGGGTAGGACCACACCTTCCACGTGACCGACTCCGGTCCGAAGAACCCGTAGTCGGCATGCTGCGCCGTCCCACGTCCCGACCGCCGCACGACACCCATGTCGACTCCCTCCGGTGGTGATCTGCAACGGAAGGTAACAGTTACCTGAAGTAGGCCATACCTCGTGTCCGACCAACTTCGACGGAATCACCACCACGGGTGACCGGACCCACCGTCGAGCGGGCCCGACGGGCGGATGCGTGGGGCCCGCGGCGGTGTTGATCCTGATGCCGGCCCGAGATCGCACCGAGATCGACGGCCGGACGTCACCGGACATCGGGGTCCGGAGAGGGAGTGCGTCGTGCGACGTCACCACAGCCCCACCAGCACCAGCACCAGCCCGGTCCTCATCACCGGCGCGGCCGTCTCGCCGGCGGCGGAGTTCGCCGCCCGCAAGCGTCGCTACTCGCTCATCATGTCTCTGCGCATCCCGTGTCTCGTCCTGGCCGGTGTGCTGGCCCTCGGCTTCGGCTGGAGCATCGCCGCCGCCGTGATCGTCGTCCTGTCGGTGCCGCTGCCCTGGGTGGCGGTGCTCATCGCCAACGACGGCCCGCCGCGCAAGGCCGAGAAGGTCGCCCGCTACCGCCCGGACCGTGTCGTGGAGGCCCGCGAGTCGAAGGCGCTCGGGACGGGCGTCGTCATCGACGTCCCGCCGGACCGGGCGGCCTGAGCCCGGTGGCCGGCGCGGGGTCGTGGGCCCAGCTGGTGGCCCGGGAGCACACCACGGTGTTCCTCCTCGCCGCCGTCGTCACGTCGGCGCTGGTCAGCAGGGTCCTCGCGACCGTGCCGGCCGCGCGCGCCTACCTCGTCGCGCTCGCGGTGTTCGCCGCGGGCGCGCTGGTCGGGGCGCTGGCTCGGGCAGCGCGTCGCAGGCCTCGCGCCGGTCGCCGCCGGGTTCCTCGGCGTCGCCCTCGGCGCCGGATGGGTCGCGGGCGAGATCGTCAGCGCGTCCGGCGGGCGGCCCCGTGCCCGGGTGCTCCTGGGCCCGGCGCTCCTCGCGGCGGGCACGGTCGTCGTCGCGGTCACCCTGCTCGTGCTCGACGGCCCGCTCGCCGCCGGGACCTGGGGGGCTGGGCTCTGGGCCGCCGGGCTCGTCGCGGGCGGGATCGGCATCGGGACGGCCTGGCCGCACCTCGCCGCCGCCGCGATCGGGGGTGCCGACGACGACCTCGACCTCGACACCGCCGCCGGTGCGGTCCCCGACGAGAGCGAGGCCGACAAGGCGTCCGCCGCGGTGACGACCGTGCAGATGCTCGCCACCTCCGTCGGCACCGCGCTGGGCGGCGCGAGCCTCGCCCTCGGGGGCACCGACCCGCTCGCCTCGGCGCGCTGGCTCTTCGCGACGTTCGCCGTCGTCGCGGTCGTCGGTGCCCTCGCCGCCCGCCCTGCCTCGCGGGGCGTCCCGGACCGCGCGTAGCGCCCTATCGCAGGATCTCGACGAGCAGCACCCACGCGTTGACCAGGCCCGCGGCCAGGGCGAGCGCCACCGCGACGGGGAGCCAGTAGAGCCCGCCGAGGGACTCGGTGAGCAGACCGATCGCGGCGACCACGGGCGCGAGGGCGACGATCGCCGACGGCACGGCGTTCGTCCCGAGCCACGAGGCCCGCGACTGCTCGGGGGCGCGGGTGCCGGGCTTCGCCAGGACGCCGAGCGCGGGGACGATCACGGCGGAGATCGCGAGCAGCTCGATTCCGAGGGCGACGTCGGACTGCCCGGGCACCAGCAGGACGAGCGAGAGGAACACCGGCAGCGCGAGCAGGATCAGGGCCTGGGCGGCCCGCCGGGCGATGCCGTGGCCCGCCAGGATCGTCTGGATGTTGATCGAGACGGCGACGAACAGCAGGCCGGCGAGCGCGGCCGCGGCCCCGGCCATGCCCGCGGCGAAGTCGGACCACGGCTCGGCGTCGTAGGCGGGGTCCACCTACGTCAGCTTCTCGCGCATCGCACCGGCCACCGCCTGCAGCGCGGACAGCGGGCGGATCATCACGGTCAGCCGGTCGATCGCCCCGCTGCCGTCGTGGTGGAGCAGGTCGATGCCCTCGAGCTCGCGGTCGCCGACGTGTGCGCGGAAGACCAGGACGTGCTCGTCGGCGCCCTCGCCGATCTCGGCGACGTAGCGGAAGTCCTCGAAGACCTCGACGACCGCCCGCAGGATCGGCGCCACGGCCTCGCGCCCGCGGTAGGGCGAGTGGACGACGGGGCTGTGGAACTCGACGTCGTCGGTGAGCAGCGCGATGGCGGCCTCGACGTCGTGGGACTCGATCGCCGAGCGGAACGTCGTGCTCATGCGGGCCTTCCGGGTCGCCGGATTGGAGTTGGCGGGCAGCGGGAACAGCCTACGGTCGGGCGAGATCGGGAACCGAGTCGCGGAGGTGGGTGCGCGCGTGGTCGAGGTCGACGCCGGAACCGACACGTTGCACCTGGAGGTGCCCGCGACGGCCGCGCACGTCGGTCGGTTGCGCCGCGCCCTGCGCCGCTGGCTGACCGCGGCGCTCGCCGAGGGCGACGACGACGCCGTCGACAACCTGACACTCGCCGTCAGTGAGGCGCTCGAGAACGCCGCCGAGCACGCCTACGCCGACCGCGACGAGGCGGGCACGATGACGCTCGCGGCCTGCCGCGAGTCGGCAGCGCCGTACGCGGTGATCATCACGATCTCGGACACCGGCACCTGGCGCGTCCCGTCGGTCGGTACCGGCTACCGCGGGCGGGGCCTCGCCCTCATCGAGGAGCTCGCCGAGACCTACACCGTGACGCCCGGTCCCTCGGGGACGACGGTCACGCTGCGGCACGCGGGCTGATCGCCGCTACACCACGTCCGGGAGACGCAGGTCGACCTGGAAGCCGCGGGCCCCGTGGTCGATCACGCCGCGGCACCGCACCGGCCCCGCGAGGTCGACGAGGTGGCGGTAGCGGGTGCTCATCGTCGCGGTGAGCTCGCCGACCCGGGCGCCGCCGAGTCGGACCTCCACCGCGTAGTCGCCGCGGTACCTGCCCCGGGAGACCGTCGACGAGCACAGCTCGACGGTCACCGACGTCGGCGGCAGGCCCGGGGCGTGGTGCCCGGCCAGGACGTCCTGGTGGTCCTCCTCGCGGGTCACCACGACCTCGCGCTCGGGCGCCAGGATCTCGTCGGTGTCGGCGGCGTTGTCCGTGGACGCGGCCTGCGCGCGGGGGTCGGGGACGACGGTGAGGATCCGGGAGCCGCGGGGGACGGGCACGGGGGCCGTGGGCGGGTCGACGGGACGCGCCGGGGCCCGGCGCGGAGCCCCGGGGGTGACGGCGACGAGGGGCGCGCGGGGCGGGGGGACCGGGACCGGCGCGGGGGCCGGGGTCTGCCGCCGGGAGCGGTCGACGAGCCACCAGAGCCCGAAGGGCACGGCCAGGATCACCCCGGTGGTCAGGAGCCACATCAGCACCGTCGTCGCGACACCCGCCATGCCCCGAATCCCTCCGCAGGACCCGCACCGCGCGAGCCGGACGTCGCTTCATCGTCGGGGGCGGGCGTTTCGTGACATCACCTCCTCCGGCACGTAACGGCCGCCCCACCGGACCCGACAAGGCGGACGATCACACCGGCTGAGGGGACGACGACGTGCGCACCGCCCACAAGGTCTGGTCCGGGATCGCGGCAGGCGTGTTCGGCCTGGTCGCGGTGACGGACCTGGCCGGCTCGTCCGTCCCGCCGGCCGGCACCGTCGCGAGCTCCTCGACGCTCCCGGCGCCCTCCGGCGCGACGTCCCCCGGCGCGATCCCGGCCGCCGCGCCGTCCGTCGCCCCGGCGGTGGCGGGACCGGCGGCGGTGTCCGCGTCGGTCATCGACGTCATCGACGGCGACACGTTCCGCCTCGCCTCCGGCGACGAGGTCCGCGTGCTGGGCATCGACTCCTGCGAGGCGGCCACGCCCGGGGGCGGGCGCGCCACCGCCGCCGCCCGCGCCCGCCTGCTCTCCGCGCCCGTCACGCTCACCGCCGAGACCGGCGTCGACCGCGACCGCTACGGGCGCATGCTGCGCTACGTCGGCGTCGGTGGCACCGACTTCGCGTCGTCGATGGTCACCCAGGACCACACCGCGATCTCCACCCGCGGGCGCAACGACGCCTCGACCGCCGTGCGGTCGACGCTGCGCCGCCTCGACACCGACGGCCGGACCTGCGGCACGGCTGCGCCCACCACGACCCCCCGGACCACGACCGCGACGCGCACCCCGGACGTGGACGTCGACCGCCCGCGCACGCCGCGCCCGGTGGCCCCGCGCAGCGCGCCGCGGGCGGCAGCCGGCTCATCGGGCGGCTCGTCGGGCGGTGGCGGGTACTACGCGAACTGCAGCGCGGCCCGTGCCGCGGGCGCGGCGCCGTTGCGCGCCGGGGCGCCCGGGTACCGCGCGGCACTCGACCGCGACAAGGACGGTGTCGCCTGCGAGTGAGTGCTCAGCGGGGTGTTCGCTCCGGGCCCCGCGGTGAGCGGGGCGCGGGAGTGTGCGCCGGGTGCGTCGCGTGGCTGCTCGCCCGCCGGGGCGTCGGTGACGTCGCGGGCGGATCGACCAGCCCGAGGGCGGAGTCCGGGATGAGGGCCAGCTCCCGATTCTTGATCATCTTGCTGCCCTTCCTGTCGGACCCGGGCGCCGGGGCGTCCCGAGTGGCTTGTCCCCAGTGAACGCCGTCACCCCCGCGATCGTTCGGTCGTGGGCTACGGGATCGATCAGGCGGGACCGATCGAGCGGCGGATGGTCGGCCTCCGTGGACGAACGGTGACCGAACTGCTCACTCAGAGCAGCGGCCGCAGGTGCGCGTGCGCCCAGCCCGCGAGCGTGCTCGGGGTGGTGGTGAGCACCGAGCGCGGCTGCTCGGGCACGAAGCCGTCGCGCAGACCCGTCGACATGCCCACGATCGCCTCGACCTGTGCCTCGCCGAGCCCGACCGCACCCAGGCTCGCGCGCAGGTCGTCGTCGGCGATGCGCTCGGCGCGCACCGGGCGACCGAGCGCAGTGGTGAGGACGTCCGCGACCTGCGCGAACGTGAGGTCCTCGGGCCCGTGCACCGCCGTCGCCCCGCGGCCCTCCCACGGGTGGAGCAGGCGCCCGGCCGCGACCTCGGCGATGTCCCGCGGGTCGACCCAGGGCATCGGGGCGTCGAGCGGGTTCGTGGTGCGCAGCACCCCCTCGCGCAGCGCGTCGAGGTCCATCAGCAGGTTGCTGAAGAAGTTGCAGGACGTGGGACCCCACATGGCCCCGGGGCGTGGTGATCGCGATCGTCATCGGTGCTCCTCCCGTGGTTCCCCCCACCGTGGCCCCGGGGTCCGACACCCGCGGGAAGTTGATGATCCGCCGGGTACGGGAATGTCGATCGTGCACGACCGAATCGGCCCAGATCGAAAGGATTCCGATGCCCACGCTCACCGTCGGCGACGAGAACGGCAGCCCGATCGACCTCTACTACGAGGACCACGGCGCGGGCCGTCCGGTGGTGCTCATCCACGGGTGGCCGCTGTCCGGTCGCTCCTGGGAGAAGCAGGTCCCGGCCCTCGTCGAGGCCGGGCACCGCGTCGTCACCTACGACCGCCGCGGCTTCGGCTCGTCGTCGCAGCCGTGGGGCGGCTACGACTACGACACCTTCGCCGCGGACCTCGACGCCCTCCTGCGCCACCTCGACCTGCGGGACGCCACGCTCGTCGGCTTCTCCATGGGTGGCGGCGAGGTCGCCCGCTACCTCGGCCGGTACGGCAGCGAGCGCGTCGCCCGCGCGGTCTTCGCCGGCGCGGTCCCGCCGTACCTCTACAAGACCGACGACAACCCCGACGGCGGTCTCGACGACGCGACGATCCAGGGCTTCCTCGACGGCGTCACCGGCGACCGGATCGCGTTCCTCGACGGGTTCACGACGAACTTCTTCGCCGCGGGCGGCCGCACCGACCTGATCAGCGAGCCGTCGCGGATCTACCACCGCGAGATCGCCGAGTTCGCGTCGCCGCAGGGCACGCTGGAGTGCATCCGGGCCTTCAGCTACACCGACTTCCGCGACGACCTCGCGACCATCGACGTGCCGACGCTCGTGCTGCACGGGGACTCGGACGCGATCGTGCCGTTCGAGGTGTCGGGCCGGCGGACCGCCGAGGCGGTCAAGGACAGCCGGACCGTCGTCGTCGAGGGTGGCCCGCACGGCTTCAACGCCACCCACGCCGAGGAGTTCAACCGCGCGCTGCTCGACTTCCTGGGCTGAGCCCGGGCCGCGCTCAGGGGAGCACGGCCGTGGCCTCGACCTCGACGAGGAGGTCGGGCTCCCCGAGCGCGGTCACGCCGATCATCGTGATCGCGGGCGTGACGAGGCCGAGGTCGGCGGCCGCGCGCATCGCGCCCTCGCCGAACAGGGCCATCTTCTCCGGGGCGAGGTCCACGACGTAGACGGTCATCTTCGCGACGTCGGTGAGGCTCGCGCCGACGCCCGCCAGCGCCACGGCGACGTTCCGGTAGGCCTGCTCGGTCTGCGCCGCGAGGTCGCCGGTACCGACCGGAGTGCCGTCGGCGGTACGGGCGACCTGCCCGGACACGTAGACGGTGCGCGTGCCGGTGGCCACCGCGACCTGGCGGTAGATGTCGGGAGCGGGCAGGCCGGCCGGGTTGAGCAGTTCGACGGTCACGGTGACCTCCGGGTTGGATAGCGCTGTTATGTCTCGCTAGATATAGCAGTGTTATGTATCGTGGGGCAAGTGCCCCGGACCCCGGATCCCGCCGTGCGCGTCGCGCTCATCGAGCAGGCCGCCGCCATGCTCGTCGCGCGCGAGCCGGTGACGCTGCGCGCGCTCGCCGGCCGCGTGGGCACGTCGACGATGGCCGTCTACACGCACTTCGACGGCATGCCCGGCCTGTGGGGCGCGGTCCGGCAGGAAGGGTTCGCGCGCCTGGCCCGCGGCCTGGCCGCGGTGTCCCCGTCCGACGACCCCGTGCGCGACCTGGCCGCGCTCGGCGCCGCCTACGCCGCGAACGCGGTGGAGAACCCGGCGCTCTACCGCGCGATGTTCGACGCCGCCGCGGACCTGCCCGATCCCGGTGCCGCCGGCGCGGGATTCGGGCTGCTCGTCGACGCGGCGCAGCGGGCGGTCGACGCCCGCCGCTTCGTCGACGCCGACCCTGTCGCCGTCGCCACGCGCTTCTGGGCCTCGGGGCACGGCGTGCTCCTGCTCGTGCTCTCCGGCGTCCTGCCCGACGACGCCCTCGACGAGCACTCCCCGGCCCTCGCGACGGCGGTGTTCACCGCCGCCGGCGACGACCCGGAGCGCTGCGCCGCCTCGGTACGCGCCGGATGGGCGGGGCCGTAGATCCCCGTGGGATCGTCGTCAGCTCCGGCTGCCTCTTTTTCCGGGGCGACGCTTCGGAAATCGAAGCTTCCGCAGCTCGGGTCCTGACCGTCCGCTGCTGCCGACCTAGATTGCACGCCGTGGACCCCGCCGCCCTCGTCGCCGACACCCCCCGCGCCCAGGCCGCGGCCCTGCGCGAGGGCCGGGTCACCGCCGTCGACCTCGCCGCCGCGGCGGTCGCGGCGTCCCGGGCCCTCGACGCCGAGGTGAACGCGTTCCTCGGGATCGACGCCGACGGCGCGCACGCCGCCGCGCAGGAGGCCGACCGCCGGCGCGCCGCGGGGGAGGACGGCCCGCTGCTCGGGGTGCCGATCGCGCTCAAGGACGACCTCGACGCCGCGGGCCACGTGACGTCGTGGGGCACCCGCTCGCGCCGGACGCCGGCGCGCGCGGACGGTCCGGTCGTCACCGCGTTGCACCGCGCGGGTGCGGTCCCGATCGGGCGGACGACGCTGCCCGAGCTCGCTCTCTACGGGTTCACCGAGTCGGCGTTCTCCGGCATCACCCGCAACCCCCTCGACCCGACGCGCACCTCGGGCGGGTCGTCCGGCGGCTCGGCGGCGGCGGTCGCGGGCGGCGCCCTCGGGATCGCGACCGCCAGCGACGGCGCGGGCTCCATCCGCATCCCCGCCGCGTGCTGCGGGCTCGTCGGGATCAAGCCCGGCGCCGGACGGACGCCGGGCGGCGGGTGGAACGGGCTGTCGGTCCAGGGCTGCCTCACGCGCCGGGTCGCCGACTCCGCGCTGTACCTCGACCTCGTCGGCGACTTCCCGAGCCCGCTGGCGGCCGCCGCGGAGCAGGACCCGCCGCCCCTGCGGATCGGCGTCGACCTCGCCTCGCCCGTGACGCCCGCGCTGCCCCTCGATCCCGAACTCGAGGCCGCGGCGCGCCGGTCCGCCGAGCTCCTCGCCGGGCTCGGGCACGACGTGCGCGACGTGCGGGTCCGCTACGGCGCCGCGCCGGCCGGGTTCGTCGCCCGCATGCTGCACGGCCTTGCCGCCACGGCCGCGGACGTCGACGAGCCCGCGCTGCTCGAGACCCGGACCGCCGACGTGGCGCGGATCGGACGGCTCGTCCCCGACGCCGCGCTCGGGCCGGCCCGCCGGCAGGGGGAGACCTGGGGACGGCGCGTGCTCGCCGACCTCGGCGTCGACGTGCTGCTCACGCCGCCGGCGCGCGGACCGGCGGTGCCCGTCGGGCACTGGGCGGGTCGTCGGGGCCTGCCGACGATGCTGGCGCAGGCCCGGCACTACGCCCACACCCCGGCCTGGAACCACACCGGTCTGCCCGCGGCGGTCCTCCCGGCGGGCGGGTCGGGAGCCGGGCTGCCGCCGGCCGTGCAGATCGTCGTGGGCCCGGGCCACGACGCACGGCTGGTGTCCGTGGCGGCACAGCTCGAGCGCGCGGTGCTCCGGACGGTGCACGGGTGAGTTCCCCGAGCGCCGGGTAGTCCCCGACCGGTCCGCCGAGCGCGGGCGCCGCCCCGGACCCGGCGACGCCCCACTCCGCCCCGGGGTTCAGCCCTCCGCCCCGCGGTGACGCCGGCGGGCCGTCCCGCGCCGCGACCCGTCGGGCGCCGTCCGCCACGAGGAGAGCGATGACCTCCCCCGACGTCCTGTGCCCCGTCCTGGACGCGTTCCGCGCGGCACCCTCACCACGGGGCGAGGGCCGGACCCAGCACAACTGGGCGGTGCTCGCCCGGGCGGCGGCCGAGGACCTCGACGTCGCCCGCCTGGCCGAGGCCCACCTCGACGCCGTGACGATCCTCTCCGAGCTCGACGGCCCCGAGGTCCCGCCCGGCTCGTGCTGGGGGGTGTGGGCGGCGGAGTCCTCGAGCGACAAGCTGATCGCCGAGCCGGACGGGGACAGGTGGCGGCTGACCGGCCGCAAGCCGTTCTGCTCGGGCGCCGCGGGCCCCTGCACCCACGCGCTGCTCACCGCGCACGCCGACGACGGCCGCCGGCTGTTCGCCGTCGACCTCGCGGACGAGGGCCTCGAGGTCACGGCGGGGGAGTGGCAGGCGCTGGGCATGCGGGGCAGCGCGGCCGCGACCGTCGACCTGCACGCCGTCCCGGCCGTCGCCGTCGGTGGGCCGGAGACGTACCTGGACCGCGCCGGCTTCTGGCACGGGGCGATCGCCGTGGCGGCGGCCTGGTTCGGCGGCGCGGTCGGGGTGGCGGCGCCGCTGCGGCACGCCGGGCGCGTCGGACGCCTCGACGACCACGGGCTCGCCCACCTCGGGGCCGTCGACGCGGACCTGGCCGGCGCGCGGGCGCTGCTGCGCGAGGCCGCGGCGGCCGTCGACGTCCCGGAGGGCGACCGGGCGCACGATGACGCCATCGCCACGGCCCGGCGCCGCGCCGTCCGCGTGCGCGCGGTCGTCGAGGCCGCGGTGGAGAACGCGGTCCGACGCACCGGGCGCGCGCTGGGCCCGGGCCCGCAGGCACGCGACGCCGCCCACGCGCAACGGGTCGCCGACCTCGAGATCTACGTCCGCCAGAGCCACGCCGAGCGGGACCTCGCGACCCTCGGTGTGCTCGCCGGCGACCAGGACCTCCTGCTGTGAGCGCGCCGTCGCTGAAGGGGGACGGGACCCCCGAGGACGTGTGGTGGGCCCCGGGTGGGCTGGACACGGTGCCGACGCGTGTTCCGGCCGCGGTGCGCCCGCCGGGCCGCGTGGTCGTCGTCGCGCCCCATCCCGACGACGAGGTCCTCGGCGTCGGCGGGACCCTCGCGGCCTGGGCTCCGGTCGAGGTGCTGGTCGTCGCCGTGACCGACGGCGAGGGCTCGCATCCGGACAGCCCGACGCTCGCGCCGGCCACGCTCGCCGACCGGCGGGCCGACGAGCGCCGCGCGGCGCTCGAGGTGCTGGGGATCGGGGCGACGGTGCACCGGCTCGGGCTGCCCGACGCCGGTGTCGCCGCGGACGACGTCGCCGCCGGTCTCGGCGCGGTGCTGCGCCACGGCGACACCGTCCTCGTCCCCGTCGACGGCGACGGGCACCCCGACCACGACGCGACCGGCGACGGGGGCGCGCGGGCGGCGCGCCGCGCCGGGGTCGTGTGCTGGCGCTATCCGGTGTGGCTCTGGCACTGGGCCGGCCCCGGGTCGGTGTCGTTCGACGGCGCCCGGCGGCTGGTGCTGCCCGCGTCCGCCCGGCGCGCGAAGGCCGAGGCGATCGGCTGCTTCACCACCCAGATCGCCCCGCTGTCGGACGACCCCCGCGACGCGACGATCCTGCCCGCGCCGGTCCTGGCGCGCTTCCGCCGTGACGCCGAGATCGTGTGGGGGCCGCGGTGACCCTGGGACCCGAGTACTTCGACGCGCTCTACTCCGGCGACGCCGACCCATGGGGGATCGAGCAGGGCTGGTACGAGGAGCGCAAGCGCGCGGTCGTCCTGGCCGCCCTGCCGCGCCGGCGGTACGCGCGCGCCTTCGAGCCCGGCTGCGCGACCGGCGCGCTCTCGGTGGGGCTGGCGCAGCGCTGCGACGAGCTCGTCTGCTGGGACCCCGCCGAGCGCGCCGTCGAGGCGACTCGTGAGCGGCTGGCCGCGTCCTCCGGCGTGCGCGTCGAGCGCGGCGCGCTGCCGGAGCGTGCGCCCGACGGGACGTTCGACCTGGTCGTGGCCTCGGAGGTCGTCTACTACCTCGACGCGAAGGACCGCGACACGTTCTGGCGGGCGGTCGAGGACGCCCTGGAGCCGGGCGGGCACCTGATCGCGATCCACTGGCGGCGCGAGGCGCCGGAGTACCCCGTCGAGGGTGACGCGGTGCACGACGAGCTGGACGCGCGCCCAGGTCTGGCGCGGATCGTGCGCCACGAGGAGGCCGACTTCCGGCTCGACGTCCACACCCGGGTGCCACCTCCGCCGCGCTCGGTGGCCGAGGAGACGGGGCTGCGGTGAGGCCGGTCCTGGGTGTCGTCGTCCCCGCCCACGACGAGGAGGAGCTGCTCCCCGCCTGCCTCGCCGGCCTGGGGGTCGCCGTCGGGGCCGTCGCCGACCGCGCGCGGGTGGAGGTGGTGGTCGTCGCCGACGCCTGCACCGACCGCACCGAGGCGGTGGCCCGCCGGTGCGGGGTCGAGGTGCTGCGCCTGGACGCGCGCACCGTGGGGCGGGCGCGGGCGGCCGGGGCGTCGTTCCTGCTCGGTCGCGGACCGTCGTGGCTGGCGACCACCGACGCCGACTCCGTGGTCCCGCCCGACTGGCTCGCCGCCCAGCTCGACGCCCGCGCCGACGGCGCCGACGCCTGGGTCGGCACCGTCGAGGTCGCGGACTGGCGGGGGCTGCCGACCCCGATGCGGACCCGGTACCGCGACGCCTACGAGGACGGCGACGGCGACGGTGACGCGCACCGTCACGTCCACGGCGCCAGCCTCGGGATCGCGGCGCGCGCCTACGAGGCCGTCGGCGGCTTCCCGCCGCGGGTCACGGGCGAGGACGTCGCCCTCGTCGACCGCCTGGACCGCGCCGGGTTCCGCGTCGTCCGGGACGGCGCGCACCCCGTCGCCACCAGCGCCCGCACCGTGGGTCGCGCCCCCGACGGCTTCGCGGGACATCTGCTCCGGCTCGCGGGCAGGTGTGTGATCGCCGACTCATCGGGTACCAGGAGGGCGGAGGATCCTCGTCCGGACCAGCGGCGGGGACATGACCACGGCTCGGCGGCCCACATCTCCTGACGGGCACCCGCCGGCCGGCACGACCGCTCAAGACCCGCGGCGGTGACCACACCAGTCGTGCGCGCCCACGTCGGGCGCCGACCGTCCCGGGAGTCCCTCCATGGTCGATCCCCTGTTCCCGCGAGCGCGATCGTGAGCGCCGAATCCGCCGGGTGGCGTGCCCACGTCGACGCGGCGCTCGACCCGCGCTTCGAGCGCGCGTTCGCGATCCTCGACGCCCTGCACGCCGAACGTCAGCGACCCTGGCCCGAGCAGAGGGCCTCCCGGGTCGTCCGGTTGCGCCGGGAGCTCGGCTACCTCCTCGCCGAGATCGACGGGCTCCGAGCGCCCCGCGTCCCGCGAGGGACGCGTTGACGACTGCGCCACGCGCACCATGCGCGCCGCCGTCGCGGTCGGTAGTCTTCCCATCACGCATTTCGCGGTTGAGACCTCCACGCCGCTGCGGACGCCACGGTCCGGTCCCCCTCGGGGAGATCGTGCCGGCCGTGCACGACGAGGAGGTCCCATGACCATCCAGACCGATGCCCCGCTCCACGGGGCGGTCGACGACGTCGAGCTGCCCGTGGACCCCGCCCGGCGCCGCCGTGCCGCGCTCGCCGAAGCCGTGGCCCACGCCGAGCCCGCCGTGGTCGGCAACCGCCGTGGTGCCGTCGGCATCCGCACCTACGGCCCCGGGTGCGTGGCGCTCGCGCTGCGCGGGCGCTTCGACCGTGCAGGGATGGACCGTCTCCGCGTCCTGAGCAGCGAGATCGAGCAGCACGCCCGCGCCGAGCTCGTCATCGACCTCGCGGGGCTCGACCACTGCGACCCGGCGCTGGCCCGCGTGATCGCGCGTCTGCGCATCCGCTGCCTGGCGCGGGAGGCCCGCGTCGAGCTGCACGAGCCGCCGGAGGCGCTCGCCGCCGAGCTCGGCCAGTTCCGGATGTAGGGGAGGACCCGGTGTCGGTACCCCAGCGGCCCTGAGTACCCCGCGGGTGGCACGGTCGGTCCCGTGCTCTCCGACACCGATCCCACCCACCTGCGGCGCTGTGTCGAGCTGGCCCGCGAGGCGCTCGACGCCGGCGACGAGCCGTTCGGGTCGGTGCTCGTCGGACCCGACGGTCGCGTCCGACACGAGGACCGCAACCGGATCGCGGGTGGGGATGCGACCCGGCACCCCGAGTTCGCGCTGGCCCGGTGGGCCGTCGCGGAGCTGAGCCCGGCGGACCGGGCGGGGAGCACCGTCTACACCTCGGGCGAGCACTGCCCGATGTGCTCCGCCGCGCACGCGTGGGTCGGGCTCGGCCCGATCGTCTACGCGAGCTCGGCGGCCCAGCTGACGGCGTGGCGGCAGGAGCTCGGCGCGCCGCCCTCGCCGGTGCGCCCGATCCCGATCTCCGAGGTCGCGCCCGGCACACGCACGGAGGGCCCGGTCCCCCCGTTCGACGAGGAGGTCCGGGCCCTGCACCGCGCGTCCCTACGTGAGTGAAGTTCCCGGCGATAGCCGGGAACTTCACTCACGGGTCAGAAGCCGTTGGGGTCGTAGGCGGTGGTCTCGAAGGTGCCGTCGGCGTTGGTGTCGACCGCGGAGGTGTCGAAGTCGCCGTCGTTGTCGGTGTCGACCAGGACGACCTCGCCGTAGCCGTCGGCGTTGGTGTCGACGACGGCGGACTCGAAGGAGCCGTTGTGGTCGGTGTCGGCGATGACGGTGTCGACGGCGCCGTTGCCGTCCTCGTCGGTGGAGACGGAGTCGATGTTGCCGTTGGCGTCGGTGGTGTAGGTGCCGGCCACGGTGCCGTCGGCGTGGTAGACGGTGCCGTTGGTGAAGGAGTAGGTCTCGGCGCTCATGATCTGCTCACTCTCGGTCTGTTCGTGGTGCCCGGCTGGTGGGCTCTCGGCACTGTGACGACGCGAGGAGCTGGGGATGTTCCGCGACGAGCGAGAATTTTCTCCGCGAGGACGCGGTCACCGACGGTGATCAGTCGTCGTCGTCATCGCCGTTGCGGTCGTTGTCGCCGATCCCGCCTGCGGCCGCCTCGGTCGGGGTGACCACCTCGACCGAGCCGAACGCGCCGTTGACGTCGACGACCACCTCGGGCAGCGTCGCGCCGTTCGGCGGCACCGCGCACGCCTGCTGGCACTCCGTGCTTCCGAAGATCATCGTGCCCGTCGTCCGGACGGTGACGCCGGTCGGGACGACGACCTCGGTGCTGCCGAACAGCGTGGCCACCTGGGCCTCAGGGTCGCCGGGCGCGACGCTCACGGTGCGGCTGCCGAAGATCGCACCACCGTCGTCGGCCGTCACCAGGTGCCCGCCGACGAAGAGCGCGGCCGCCGCGATCACGAGCGGCACGACCACGCCTCCGAGGCGCTCGTGCCACGGCTTCTGCGGCGTCGCCTCGACAGGGCGTTCGTCGACGACCGTCGGGCGCTCGGCGGGCACCGGGGCGGCCGGGCTCGGCAGGTCGACGACCAGGGCGTCGAGCTCGCGCTGGGTGCGGGCCGCCCAGCACTCGCGGGTGCGCTCGTCGTACTCCACGAGCGTGAGCACCCCGTCGTCCAGCGCCGCCCGCAGGCGGTCGTCGGTGGCGCGCCGCTCGCGGTCGCCGATCCGCATCTCGGGGGCGGGGTGCTCCGCGCTCATGGGTGCCATCCTGCCCGCCGGGTGTGGCGACGGAGTGACGGTGCGTCAGCCGCGCCCGCGGCGCGCCGCGAGCAGCGCCCGGTCGTCGGGGTCGTCGGTGCGGGCGAGGGCGGCCTCGAGCGCCCGGTCGGCCTCGTCGTCGCGGCCCAGCCGGCGCAGGAGGTCGGCCCGGACGGCGTGCAGGAGGTGGTAGCGCTCGAGCCGCTCCGCGAGCGCGTCGACGATCTCCAGCGCGGCGGCCGGCCCCTCGGTCTCGGCCAGCGCGACCGCCCGGTTGAGCGCGACCGTCGGGCTCGGGGTCAGCGCGAGCAGCTGGTCGTGCAGGGCGACGACCTGGCGCCAGTCGGTCGACGCGGTGTCGGGCGCGGACGCGTGCACGGCGTTGATCGCGGCCTGGACCTGGTAGGGCCCCGGCCGGTCGCGGCGCAGGCACCGGCGCACGAGGTCGAGGCCCTCGTCGACCACGGCCCGGTCCCAGCGCGTGCGGTCCTGGTCGGCGAGCAGCACCCGTGTGCCGTCGGCCGACGTCCGCGCCGGCCTGCGGGCCTCGGTGAGCAGCAGGAGCCCGAGCAGCCCGAGGACCTCGGGCTCGTCGGGCATCAGCGCCGCGAGCAGGCGCGTCAGCCGGATCGCCTCCGCGGCGAGGTCCTCCCGCGTCGCCGTCGCGTGGCCCTCGGTGAAGACCAGGTAGACGACGGCGAGCACGCCGGGCAGCCGGTCCGGGAGGTCGGCGTCGCGGGGCACGCGGTACGGGATCCGTGCGGCGCGGATCTTGTTCTTCGCACGCACGATCCGCTGCGCCATCGTCGCCTCGGGCACCAGGAACGCGCGGGCGATCTCGTCGGTGCCCAGCCCGCCGAGCAGGCGCAGGGTCAGGGCCACGCGTGCCGGCAGGGCGAGCGCGGGGTGGCAGCAGGTGAAGATCAGGCGCAGGCGGTCGTCGTCCACCGGTCCCTCCTCCTCCGCCGGGGTGTCCTCGTCGGGCGGCGGCTCCTCGCGCGCGGCCCGCTGCTCCTTGTCCCGCCCCACCGCGTCGCGCCGGAGACGGTCGAGGGCCCGGCGCCGGCCCGTGGTGACGAGCCAGCCGCCGGGGTTGGCCGGCACGCCGTCGGCGGGCCAGCGCGTCAGGGCGACGGTCAGCGCGTCCTGCAGGGCGTCCTCGGCGAGGTCGATGTCGCCGAGGACGCGGGTCAGCGTCGCCACGCACCGCCCGTACTCCTCGGCGACGATCCGCTCGATCGCCGCCGAGGACGGGACGTCGCCCGCGGAGCGATCGCTCACGGGGCCCACTGGAAGGGCCGGACCTCGATCGCCAGCCCGATCGCCTCGGTGGAGCGCCGGCCCCAGTGCAGGGCGGCGTCGAGGTCGGGCACGTCGATGATCGTCAGGCCGCCGACGTACTCCTTGAGCTCGACGAACGGCCCGTCGGTGACCAGGACGTCGTCGCCGCTGCGCTGCAGGACCGTCGCGGTGTCCGGGGCCTCGAGGCCTCCGGAGAACACCCAGACGCCGGCGGACTGCATGTCGCTCTGCAGCGTCGCGACGTTGCCCATGATCACGTTCATCTCGTCGTCGGTCGGCGGCTCGCCCTCGCTGGGGGTGACGACGCTGAGCAGGTAGTGGGCCATGAGGTCCTCCTCGGTGCGTGGGCGGGCACGGCGCCCGCACACCCCTCCACGAACGGCCGGGGCGCCGATCGACAGGTCCGCCGGAGGAATCTTCTCCCGGGACGGAGCGCTCAGCGTCCCCGGTCGGCGACCGCCGTGATCACGGCGGCGCGGGCCAGGTACCAGGCCCGGCTGGCCCACCACCCCGCCGCCACGCCGTGCCAGACGACGCCGGCGGCGAGGACGAGGACGGGGCGGACGGACATGCGGACCTCCGGGAAAGCGACTCGGGGGCTTCCTATCTCCCGGCGCGTGGCGGCCGCACCCGACACGCGACGCCGGACGGGTGGTGGACGACGAGGCTTCCTCCGCCGTTCGTCCAGGGCCCCGGCATGATGGCGCGGTGATCAGGGCGAGGCGGCGGGCGTGGCTCCTCGTCGTGGTGCTCCTGCTCGCCGCGGGGTGCTCGACGACCCCGTCCTCCCGGGGCGCGACCACCGACACCGGCCCCGAGGGGCCGCGGGACGTCTACCGCCGGCCGTTCGCGTGGAACTCGATCTGGAACCTGCCGCTGTCCACGGCCGCGGAGTACGCCCCGGTCGACGCGCAGATCGACGAGCTCTACCCCGACGTCGAGAACATCTCGGTGGACCCGGACGCGCCGGTCCGCGAGCTCGACGCGGACCCCGGCGGCTCCGTGCTCGTCGACCCGGCCCTGCGCGCGGACGGCAGCTACAACAACTGCTCCACCCTGCTGCTCGACACTCCCGACCGGACCACGGTGATCCAGGGCCAGCCGATGCGGCTCTCCCGCGGCGGCGACCCGAGCTGGGAGCACGGCTGGCCGCCGATGTCCCTGACCGGTCGCGGGACCGAGGGCTGTCACGGCGGGTCGGGGCTGTCGGGGATCGGCGGCACGCTCCGGCAGGGCGAGCTGTCCGGGAACCAACCGATCCGGCACGCCCTCAAGATGAGCCTGCCGTGCCAGACCAGCTGCTCCACCGCGGAGGGCGGCTACCGGTGGCCCGCGGTGAAGTCCGATTCCGGCTACGAGGACAAGTACGGCGGCGACGATCCGAACGTCGGGATGGGCACGCTGCTGGCCCTCCCGCCGGACGTCGACGTCTCGCGCATCACCGATCCGCACGCGCACCGGATCGCCGTGGCGCTCCAGACCTACGGCGCCTATGTCGTCGACTCCACCGGTGGCCCTCCGGCGGGCTCGTTCGACGTGCAGTCGACCGCCGTCCGCGAGTTCCCCGACATCGACTCCGGCGCGATGCGGCGCGTCGTCGCCCAGCTCGCCGCGGTCACGAACAGCACCCGCGACACCCCCGGAGGCGGCGAGCTCGGCACGCCCCGCCGTGCCGCCTGCGCCCCCGCGTTCACCGACGGGATCGGGGGCGCGCCTCCCGGGTGCTGAGCGGACTCAGTCCCGGGCGAGCCCGTGCAGGAGCAGCGTCGCGAGGGCCTCGTAGGCCTCGGCGTCGGCGAGCCCGGTGCTGCCGGCGATCCGGCGCTGCTGGATCGCGACCATCGTCGCGGTGATCACCTCGGCGGCGAACGACACGGGGACCTCCCGGAACGCGCCGGCGGCGACACCCTCGCGGATCAGCTCGCCGACGCGGCGCGCGGCGGCCTCGGTGTTGCGCGCGTAGACCTCGGCGGCGGGCGGGAAGGCGGCCATGTCGTCGAAGAACCGCGCCGAGGCGGGCGCGAGCTCGGCGGCGACGGCACGCAGGTAGGCGGCGACGCGGTCGGCGGGCGCGGCGACCGCGGCGACCGCGGCCTCGACCCGCGTGGTGGCGCGCTCGAAGAAGTGCACGACCGCGGCGCGCACGAGCTGCTCCTTCGATCCGGCGAGCGCGTAGAGCGTGCGCTTGGAGCAGCGCAGGCGGCCGGCGAGCTCGTCGAGCGTGAGGTGGGCGAAGCCCTCGGCGAGCAGCAGGTCGACCAGCGCGTCGAGGAGCTCCGAGTGGCGCGCGGCACCCCGTCGGGTCGGGCTCGGAGCGGACACGGAACTACCCTAGCGCTCCTGCTATCGGTACTCTAGGACCGATCTCAGTACCGATAGGAGTACCGCCGATGGCCGTCGACCGGCTGCTGCCGACCCAGGAGTCCGAGGACCTGCTCGAGCTCACCCGCGAGATCGCCGACAAGGAGCTGGCGCCGCGGGTCGAGGAGCACGAGCGTGCCGAGACGTATCCGGAGGGCCTGTTCGCCACCCTGGGCGAGGCCGGCCTGCTCGGCCTGCCCTACCCCGAGGAGGTCGGCGGCGGGGGCCAGCCCTACGAGGTCTACCTGCAGGTGGTCGAGGAGCTGGCCGCGCGCTGGGCCGCGGTGGCCGTGGCGACCAGCGTGCACTCGCTGTCGTGCTTCCCGCTGTTCACGTTCGGCACCGAGGAGCAGAAGCAGCGGCTGCCCGAGATGCTCGGCGGCGGGCTCATCGGCGGCTACAGCCTGTCCGAGCCCCAGGCGGGGTCCGACGCGGCGGCCCTGCGGTGCAAGGCGGAGAAGGTCGACGCGGGCTACCGCATCACCGGCACGAAGGCCTGGATCACCCACGGCGGCGTCGCCGACTTCTACGCCCTGTTCGCCCGCACCGGCGAGGGCTCGCGCGGCGTCTCGTGCTTCCTCGCGCCCGGGCAGGCCGAGGGTCTGGAGTGGGGCAAGCCCGAGGAGAAGATGGGTCTGCACGCGATCCCCACGACGACGGCGAACTGGGACGGCGCGGTGCTCGACGCCGACCGGCTGATCGGCGCCGAGGGGCAGGGTCTGGAGATCGCGTTCTCGGCGCTGGACTCCGGCCGGCTCGGGATCGCCGCGTGCGCGGTGGGGCTCGCGCAGGGTGCACTGGACGCCGCTGTCGACTACGCGAACGAGCGCTCGACGTTCGGCAAGAAGATCGTCGACCACCAGGGTCTCGGTTTCGTGCTCGCCGACATGGCCGCGGCGGTCGACTCGGCCCGCGCGACCTACCTCGACGCCGCGCGCCGCCGCGACCTCGGGCGGCCGTACGGCCGCCAGGCCAGCGTGGCCAAGCTCGTCGCCACCGACGCGGCCATGAAGGTCACCACCGACGCCGTCCAGGTGTTCGGCGGCTACGGCTACACCCGCGACTTCCCGGTGGAGCGCTACATGCGCGAGGCCAAGATCATGCAGATCTTCGAGGGCACCAACCAGATCCAGCGCCTCGTCATCAGCAGGCACTTCGCCCGATGATGTGAGCGAACTTCGGGGCTATACGCCCGACGTTCGCTCACAGGGGGTCAGCCGCCCCAGGTGACCTGTCGGAGGCCGTGGCGGTCGGGCGGGCCGGGCTGGGCGGCGCCGTCGGGCGAGACGGGCGAGCCGTGCGACGTCCCGCCCTCGCGGGCCTCGCGCTGGTCCCCGCCCGACGGGGTGGCGCCGTCGTCGAGCTCGGCGAGCCGGGTGCGCAGCACCTCGATCACCGGCATGCGCGAGGAGTGGGCGCGCTCGTGGTCGAGCAGCCCCTGCACCTCGTCGCGCTCGAGCGACCGGATGCGGTGCTTCACGGTCTCGACCGTGGCGTGGTCGAAGTCGGGGAACGGGGGTGTGTCGGCCATGGGAGGACCTCCTGCCGGCGATCGGGGCCGCGGAGTACCCACTCAGGAGGCGGGCGCATTCTCCCCCGGCTGGTTGAGCAGCCCGATCACGCGCTTCTTGACGAGGAATCCCACGGTCAGGCCCACGATCACCGCGACGATCAGGCCGGCCCAGGAGAACCGCTTCAGCCAGGTCTCGGCCGCGATCCCGAGCGCGTACACCGCCGCCGTGGTGCCGAACGTCCAGAGCACCCCGCCGACGACGTTCGCGGGCATGAACTTCCGGTACGGCATGCGCAGCGCACCGGCCAGCGGGCCCGCGAAGATCCGCAGGATCGCGATGAAGCGGCCCACGATCACCGTCAGCACGCCCCAGCGCTCGAACGCGCGCTCGGCGAGGGCGAGGTGCGAGGGACCGAAGTGCTTCGGAAACCGTCGCCCCGCCGCCTGGAGCAGGGTCATCCCGTAGCGCCGTCCGACCATGAACCCGATCGAGTCGCCGACGACGGCCCCGATCAGCGCGGCCACCGCGACCCAGATCGCCGACACCGCGAGCTCGGGGCGGGTGGCCATCAGCGTCGCGCTGACGAGCACGATCTCGCCCGGGAGCGGGATCCCGAAGCTCTCGACCCCGACCACGCCCAGGACGGTGAGGTACACCGCCAGGGGCGGGATCGACTGCAGCCACTCAGCGATCACCGCGCGACCCCCTCTTCCCCGGCACCGACCCGCCGAGCATGACGCACCGTGGCGACGGCGGACACCGTTGGGTCAGAAGAGCGACGGAGAATCGGGCCATGCTCGACACGCGGTGATCACTCGGGTGCTACCCGCTGCGCAGCACCCGGCTCCGGCCGCGGAACTCCGCGATCACCTGCCCGTCACGGGGGCGCGAGACGGTGACGTCGAAGACGCCGCTGCGCCCGTACGCGACCCGCTCCTGCGCGACGGCCTGGAGCACGTCGGCGGTGCGCGCCGAGGCGACGAAGACGATGTCCGCCGCAGCGGCGACCGTCACCGGTCCGGGGCTGTTGCAGGCGCACGCGAACGCGGAGTCCGCGAGCAGGAACAGGTAGCCCCCGTGGCACATGCCGTGGCCGTTCACCATCTCGTCGATGACGGTCATGCTCAGCCGCGCGCGGCCGTCGACGGCCTCGTGCAGCTCCATCCCGAGCTTGCGGGACGCGGCGTCGTCGTCCCACATGCGGCGCACGGACGCGGTGATGTCAGCGGTCACGACTCCTCCTCGTCGCGCTTCGCCACCAGCGTCAGCACGTCGTACTTCGCGACGGGCTCGCCGGCGGCGTTGACCACCTCGGCGTCCCAGCGCACCTCGCCATAAGCCGCCGAGGCCCGCGGGGAGATGTCCTTGGCCGTGAGCGTGATCGTCAGCTCGTCGCCGAACTTCACGGGCGTCAGGAAACGCAGGTGATCGACGCCGAAGTTCGCCAGCACCGGGCCGGGTGCGGGGTCGACGAAGAGGCCCGCGGCGAACGAGACCACCAGGTAGCCGTGGGCCACGCGCTCGCCGAAGAACGGGTTGGCGGCGGCGGCCTCGGCGTCGAGGTGGGCGTAGAAGGTGTCGCCGGTGAACTCGGCGAAGTGCTCGACGTCGGCCTCGGTCACCGTCCGCGGGCCGCCGACGACGGTGTCGCCGGGGCGCAGGTCCTCGAGGTGCTTGCGGAACGGGTGCTCGTCGGTGATCGTGCGCGCGCTGCCCGGCACCCAGCGTCCGGTGATCGCCGAGAGCATGTCCGGGCTGCCCTGCACCGCCGTGCGCTGCATGTGGTGCGCGACGCCGCGCACCCCGCCCATCTCCTCGCCGCCGCCGGCGCGCCCGGGCCCGCCGTGCACGAGCTGGGGCATCGGCGAGCCGTGGCCCGTCGACTCCTTCGCGTCGGCGCGGTCGAGCACCAGCAGGCGCCCGTGCCACGGCGCGACGCCCAGGACGACGTCGCGGGCGAAATCCGGGTCGGCGGTGACGACCGAGCCCGCCAGCGAGCCCTGCCCGCGCGCGGCCAGCGCGACGACCTCGGCGGTCGACGAGTACGGCAGCACCGTCGACACCGGGCCGAACGCCTCCACCTCGTGCACGGCGGCGGCGTCGCCGTCGGCGTGCAGCAGGACCGGCGACAGGAACGCTCCGCGCTCGGCGTCGGCGCCGCGGACCTCGACCTGCTCGGGGTCGCCGAACACCACCTCGGCGGCGTCGGTGAGCGACTTCAGCGAGCGGCGCACCTCCTCGCGCTGCTCCAGCCCGGCCAGCGCGCCCATCGTCACGCCCTCGGTCGACGGGTCGCCGACGACGACCGCGGCGAGCTTCTCCCGCACGGCCTCGATCACGGCGCCCACCTGCGCGGCGGGCACGAACGCGCGCCGGATCGCCGTGCACTTCTGCCCGGCCTTCACCGTCATCTCGGTGACCAGCTGGTCGACGTAGAGATCGAACTCCGGGGCGCCGGGCGTCGCGTCCGGGCCGAGGATCGAGCAGTTGAGCGAGTCGGCCTCCGCGGTGAAGCGCACCGCGCGCGCCGAGAGCACGGGATGGGTGCGCAGCTGCCGGGCCGTCGACGCGGAGCCGGTGAACGACACCAGGTCCTGCTCGGTGAGGTGGTCGAACAGGTCGCCCACCGAGCCGGCCAGGAACTGCACCGCGCCGTCGGGCAGCACACCCGAGTCGACGATCAGCCGGACCAGCTCGGCGGTGAGGAACGCGGTGGGCGTCGCCGGCTTGATGATCGACGGGACCCCGGCGAGGAACGCGGGGGCGAGCTTCTCGAGCGGGCCCCAGCACGGGAAGTTGTAGGCGTTGACCTGCACTGCGACCCCGCGCAGCGGCGTCAGCACGTGCTGGCCGACGAAGGTGCCACCCCGGCTCAGCGGGGCCAGGTCACCGTCGAGCCAGGGCCCCGATGCCGGGAGCTCGCGCTTGCCCAGCGACGCGTAGGCCGCCAGCACGCCGATGCCACCGTCGACGTCGAACTTCGAGTCACCCAGCGTCGCCCCGGTGCGCCCCGAGACCGCGTAGAGCTCCTTGCGGTGCTCGCGCAGGTATCCGGCCAGGGCCTTGAGCAGCGACGCCCGCTGGTGGAACGACAGCTCCCGCAGCGCGGGACCGCCCGTGTCCCGGCCGTACGCGGCGACCGCGGCCATGTCGATGCCGTCGGTCGCGAGCCGGCCGATCTCCTCGCCGGTGACGGCGTCGGTCATCGGGCGCCCCTCGGCCTCCGGGGTGACCCACCCGCCGCGGACGTAGCTGGACAGGACGCTCATCGCTGAGGCTCCTAACTGTCGTAGTCGACGGTGACTTCGTCGGACACGGGCAGGGCCTGGCAGGTCAGGACGAACCCGGCGTCGATCTCCTCGGGCTCGAGGGCGAAGTTGCGGCGCATCCGCACCTCGCCGGCGCTCACGTGCGCGCGGCACGTGCCGCACACGCCGCCCTTGCAGGCGAAGGGCAGGTCCGAGCGCACCTTCTGAGCGGCGTCGAGCACCGGCTCGGTGCGCGGCAGCGTCAGCACGCTCGAGCGCCCGTTGAGAACGATCGTCACCGCGGAGCCGGCGCCGTCGTCGACGACGTCGTCCTCGCTGCGGTGCACCTCGGGCGGGGGTTCGTCGACGTAGAAGAGTTCGCGGTGCACCTGCGCGCGGGGCACGCCGAAGCCGGTGAGCACCTCGCCCGCGTCCTCGACCATGCCCAGCGGGCCGCAGAGCCACCAGTGCGCGACCTCGCCGACCGGCACGAGCGCGCCGACCAGCGTGCGCAGGCGGTCGGCGTCGAGACGGCCGTTGAACAGGTCCACGGCGGTGGGCTCGCGCGAGAGCACGTGCACCAGCTGCAGGCGCGGCCCGTAGCGGTCCTTGAGGTCGGCGAGGTCCTCGCCGAACATCACCGTGTCCGAGCGTCGGTTGCCGTAGAGCAGGGTCACGTGCGTGTCGGGGTGGGCGGCCAGCACGGTCGCCGCGATCGAGAGCACGGGCGTGATCCCCGAGCCCGCGGCCACGAGGACGTGGTGCTCGCCCGGTGCGACATCGGGGGAGAAGCGACCCTGGGGCGGCCCGACCTCGATCTCGTCGCCCGGGACGAGCCGGTCGACCAGCCAGGTGGAGAACAGCCCGGTGTCGACGCGGCGCACCCCGATCCGCGGCGCGGTGCCCTCGGGCGCGCAGATCGAGTAGGAGCGGCGCTCCTCGCCCGCGCCGGTGACCAGGCGCAGCGTCAGGTACTGGCCTGCGCGGAACGCGAAGTCGTCGCCCAGGGCGTCGGGGACGTCGAAGGTGACGGCGACGGCGTCGTCGGTGAGCCGCTCGACGTCGGCGACCCGGAGGGTGTGGAAGCCCGCCTCACGGGGGGCGACGCGCTCCGTGGTGGGGGCGGTCATCAGATCTCCTTGACGTGCTCGAACGGCTCGGCGCAGGAGCGGCAGCGACGCAGGGCGGTGCAGGCCGTCGGCCCGAACCGCGACACCTCCTCGGTGTCGGCCGCGCCGCACTGCGGGCACGCGACCGTCTGCGACGGCGGGGTCAGCGTCAGCGGGATGGGGGCGCCCGCGGCCTTCGGCCCGATCCGGTCGGGCGGGGCGACGCCGGCCTCGGCGAGCTTGCGGCGACCCTCGTCGGAGATCCAGTCGGTGGACCACGGCGGGCTGAAGGTGGTGCGCACCTCGACCGCGTCGTACCCGGCGTCCTGCAGAGCGGCCCGCAGGTCGTCGCGCATCGCCTCGAGCGCGGGGCAGCCGGAGTAGGTCGGGGTGAGGGTGACGACCACGGTGCCGTCGCCCGCGGTCTCGACGCCGCGCAGGACGCCGAGGTCGGCGAGCGTGAGCATCGGCATCTCGGGGTCGACGACGCGCTCGGCGGCCTCCCGGGCGTCGACCAGGGCCGTCACCACGTCGCCTCCGGGTGCGCGCGGGCGAGCGATTGCATGAGGGCGAGGACGCCGCCGAGGGACTCGGTGTGCACGCCGTCGCGGCCCCCGCGACCGCCGACGAGGCCGACCGCCGGGGTCTCGGGGCGGGTGAGCGTCGCGGCGGGCAGGACCTGCGCGACGACCGCGTCCACGTCGCCCCGCAGCTCCGCGGGATCGACGGCGACGCCGGCCTCGACGAGGCGGCGCTCGACGTCGTGGGGCAGGAACAGCTCCTCGACGTGGGGCCACACGCCGTCCAGGCCGGCCTGCATGCGCGCGTGCGAGAGCTCCGTGCCGTCGCCGAGGCGCAGCACCCACTGCGCGGCGTAGTCGCGGTGGTAGGTGAGCTCCTTGACGGCCTTGCCGGCGACGGCGGCGAGCACCGGGTCGCGCGAGCCCGTGAGCCGCTGCATGAGCGCCAGGCGCCACGCGGCGAACACCAGGATCCAGGCGATGGTGCGGCCGAAGTCGCCGAGGTCGGTCTCGGCGAGCGTGACGTTGCGGAACGCGCGGTCGTCGCGGAAGTACGTGAGCACGTCCTCGTCGTCCTGCGGGCCGACGCGGTACGGCTCGGCGGCGCCGAGGTGCCCGGCGCGCGAGAGCAGCACCCGCGCCTGGCCGAGCAGGTCGAGGGCGATGTTCGCGAGCGCCACCTCCTCCTCGAGCTCCGGGGCCTTCGCCGTCCAGCCGGCCAGACGCTGCGAGGCGATCAGCGCGTCGTCGGCGAGCATGAGGCAGTAGGTCGCGAGGTCGGCCCGATCGACGCCCTCGGGCGCCGGGGCGGTGATCTCCGCGTTCCCGGCGTCGAACCCGGTGCCGAAGGCCCAGCGGCCGTCGTCGTCCGCGGTCGCCAGGGCGTCGTAGACGTTCTCGTCGTGCCCTGAGTGGGCTGAGTGGGTGTCCATCACAGGTGCGGCACGTTGTCGGGGATCTCGTAGAACGTGGGGTGCCGGTAGACCTTGTCCCCGGCGGGCGCGAAGAACGGGTCCTTCTCGTCCGGGCTCGAGGCCGTGATCGCGTCGCCGCGGACGACCCAGATGCTCACGCCCTCGTTGCGCCGCGTGTAGAGGTTGCGGGCGTTGTGCAGCGCCATCGTGTCGTCGGGCGCGTGCAGCGAGCCGACGTGCACGTGGTTGAGCCCGCGCTTGCCGCGCACGAACACCTCGTAGAGGGGCCAGACGGCCTTCGGGGTGCCGTCGAAGCGCGGCTCGCCCTCGACGTGGGCGGTGGTGTCGTCGGCCATGCTCATGGTCGAGCTCCACTTCGTTTCGTCTCAGGGCTCATGCCGCAGCCACCTTCTTCGCAGCCTGCTTCGCGGCGTACGCGGTGGCCGCGTCCCGGACCCACCGGCCGTTCTCGTGGGCGTCGCGGCGGTTGGCGAGGCGCTGGGCGTTGCACGGCCCCGCTCCCTTGACCACCTGCATGAACTCGTCCCAGTCGATGTCGCCGAAGTCGTGGGCCTCGCGCTCGCCGTTCCAGCGGAGCTCGGGGTCGGGCAGCGTCACGCCCAGGGCCTCGGCCTGCGGGACGGTCATGTCGACGTAGCGCTGGCGCAGCTCGTCGTTGGTGTGGCGCTTGATCCGCCAGGCCATCGACTGCTGGGTGTTGGGGGAGTCGCCGTCGGCGGGGCCGAACATCATCAGCGACGGCCACCACCAGCGGTCGACGGCGTCCTGCACCATCTCGCGCTGGGCGTCGGTGCCGGCCATCAGCGTCTGCAGGAGCTCGAAGCCCTGGCGCTGGTGGAACGACTCCTCCTTGCAGATGCGCACCATCGCCCGCGCGTAGGGCCCGTAGCTCGACCGGCACAGCGGGACCTGGTTGACGATCGCGGCGCCGTCCACGAGCCACCCGATGACGCCGATGTCGGCGAACGTCAGCGTCGGGTAGTTGAAGATCGACGAGTACTTCTGCTTCGAGTCGATGAGCTTCTCGGTGAGCTCACCGCGATCGACCCCGAGCGTCTCGGTGGCCGAGTAGAGGTAGAGCCCGTGGCCGGCCTCGTCCTGCACCTTGGCCAGCAGGATGGCCTTCCGTCGGAGGCTGGGAGCGCGCAGGATCCAGTTGCCCTCGGGCTGCATCCCGATGATCTCGGAGTGCGCGTGCTGGGCGATCTGGCGGATCAGCGTCTTCCGGTACCCCTCGGGCATCCAGTCGCGCGGCTCCACCCGGCCCTCGGCCGCGACCGTCCGGTCGAAGTCCGCCTCGAGCGCAGCGACGTCAGGGCCCTGGTCCTCGGTCACCGTCATCGATGAGCCACCTCCGTACCGAATGTTCGTTCGGTTGTGATGGTGACGCACCGGCCCGGGCAGCGCAACCATCCCGGCCGCCCGGGGCACGATCGGCCGTATGGACGTGCTCGCGACGCTGGCCGACGGGACGTTGACGGTGCGCCGGGCGCGGGTCGACGACCTGCCCGCGCTGGTCGGGATCCTCGCGGCCGATCCCGTGAGCGCGGGCCGGGGCGACGTGATCGGGGACCTCGCGCCCTACGAGGCGGCCTTCGCCGAGATCGACGCCGACCCCGCGCACCTGCTCGTCTGTCTCGACGAGGCCGACGGCACGACGGTCGGGACGCTGCAGCTCTCGGTGCTGCCGAACCTGGGGCGGCGCGGGACCCGGCGCGCGCAGCTCGAGGCGGTGCACGTCAGCGACGCGCGGCAGGGTCGCGGGTACGGGGCGGCGCTCGTGGAGTGGGCGGTCGCGGAGGCCGGGCGCCGGGGGTGCGGGCTGGTCCAGCTCACGAGCGACGCGTCACGGGCGGGCGCGCACCGCTTCTACGAACGGCTCGGGTTCACGGCGTCGCATGTCGGGTTCAAGCGGGACCTGACGTCCCGTCGATGAGCTCGTCGAGGGTGACGTAGAGGCCGGGCTCGCCGGTGCGCTCGCTGCGCTCCACCGCGGCCCTGGCGCGCTCGGCGATGCGCCCGATCTCGTCGGCCGCCACCACGCGGCTCTGCAGCACGGCGCCGTCCTCGTCGGTCAGCGTGACGGCGACGAGGCCGGTCTCGGGCTGCTCGGAGAAGTCCAGCGGCACGGCGCCCAACCTAATGGGGCGGACCCTAGAACGGGCGTCGCTTGGCTGCAGGCGCCGGCGCGAGCAGGCCCTCGAACGCCATGCGGTCGACCTCGGCGACCAGGGCGTCCACCGGGATCCGGCCCGGGCGGTACCACTCGACGAGCGAGTTCACGAGCCCCGAGAGCAGGCGGGCGTCGACGGCGGGATCGAGGCCGTCGCGCAGCTCGCCGGCGGCGGAGGCGTCGCGCACGAGGCGGGCGATCGCGGCGTCGAACTCGCGGCGCCGCGCCAGGGCCCAGCGCTCGGTCTCGGTGTTGCCGCGCAGCCGCAGCAGCAGGGTGACGTGTGGAAGCTCGGTGACGAGCACCTCGACCTGGCGGCGCACGATGTGGCGGAGCCGGGTCAGCGGGCTGCCCGTGGACGCCGCCGGCTCGTCGAGGATGCCGAACAGCCCGTCCAGGGCGCGCTCGAGCGCGGCGCGCAGCAGCGCCTCCTTGCCCCGGACGTGGTGGTAGAAGGACGACTTCGTGATGCCCGCCGCCGCGGAGAGGTCCTCCATGCTCGTGGCGTCGTAGCCGCGCTCGTTGAACACGCGGGCCGCGACCTCGACGAGGCTCGACGGGTCGTACGTCGGGCGGGTCCGCCGGTCCCGGGCGGGCGCTGCCGCTCGTTCGCCCTCGCGGGCGGGGGGACGCGTACCGGTCACGGGGAGCAATCTACGGCCCCGGGCGGGGGGACCTCCGCGCGGCGCTCCGCAGACCGGAGCTGCCACGCCGGACGCCCGTGACGCTGGCGCCGGACGCCCGGGACGGCCCATCCTCGTCCTGGTCGAACGGGGTGGCGCGCTGCTACCGTCCCGCCCGACCGAACGATCGTTCACCTGTCCGTCCGCACAGCACTACCCCGAGGTGGTCGATGACGACGCTCGAGACCCTCCACGACCTGGCCCCGGCCGCGGACGCCGGCAACGCCACGCGCACCGTCGGGGCGCCGATGCGCCGCGCGCTCGCGACGTCGCGCGACCGGACGGCCGTGGTCTGCGGCGAGCAGACGCTGACCTACGCCGAGCTCGGCGACCGCCTCGCCCGCCTGGGCGGCCTGCTCGCCGGGCTGGGCCTCGGACCCGGCGACCGCGTCGGCGTCCTGGGCGCCAACTGTCACCGCTACCTCGAGCTCTACCTCGGGCTGCCGTCGCACGGGCTCGTGATCGTCCCGCTCAACGTCCGGCACACCGCGGCGGAGCGGACCTACGCGCTGCGCGACGCCGGAGCCACGGTGCTGTTCGCCGACCGGGCCCTCGACGACCTCGACCCCGACCTGCGCGTCGTCGACCTCGGCGCCGAGTACGAGGCGCTGCTCGCCGACGCCGCGCCCACCGAGCCGGGGCGCGCGCCCGCCGAGCACGACCTCGCCGGGATCTTCTACACCGGCGGGACCACCGGTGCGGCCAAGGGCGTCATGCTCACCCACGGCAACCTCGTCGCCAACGCGTTCCACTTCATGGCCTGCTGGCCCTTCACGGCCGACACCTCGTGGCTCGTCGTCGCACCGATGTTCCACGCCGCCGGCACGATCGGGGCGCTCGCCACGATCTGGGCGGGCGGCACGCAGGTCATGTGCCCCGCCTTCAGTGCCGACGGTGTGCTCGACCTCGTCGAGCGTCACGGCGTCACCGCGACGCTCGTCGTCCCGACGATGATGGACGCGCTGGCCGCCGAGCAGTCGGCCCGGCCGCGGCGGGTGTCGTCGCTGAAGTGGCTCTCGCACGGCTCGTCGCCGGCGGCGGTCGAGCTGCTGCGGCGCACCCACGCGGCCTTTCCCGAGGCCGAGATGCTGCACATCTACGGGCTCACCGAGACGTCCCCGATCGTCACGCTGCTGCCCGGCGAGCAGCACCTGCTCGACGCCCCGCAGGCCCGCTCGTGCGGGCGCGCGGCGGTCGGCGTCGAGGTGATCGTCGTCGACCCGGCCGAGCGCGCGCCGCTGCCGACCGGCGTCGTCGGCGAGGTGCTGATCCGCGGCGCCAACGTCACCGCGGGCTACTGGAACAAGCCCACCGAGACCGCGGCGGCGCTGCGCGACGGCTGGTTCGCCTCCGGCGACCTCGGCCTGATCGACGACGGCGGCCACCTGTTCCTCGTCGACCGCGCCAAGGACATGATCGTCTCGGGCGGGGAGAACGTGTACAGCGCCGAGGTCGAGAACGCGCTCTTCGCGCACCCGTCGGTGGTCGAGGTGGCCGTGTTCGGCGTGCCCCACGAGCGGTTCGGCGAGGCCGTGCACGCGGTGGTCGTGCTCCGCGCGGAGCCCGAGGACGCCGGCGCCTTCACCGAGGAGCTCGTCGCCCACTGCCGCCGGTCGATCGCCGGCTACAAGGTGCCCCGCAGCATCGAGACGCGCACCGAGCCGCTCCCGAAGTCCGGAGCGGGGAAGATCCTCAAGCGCGAGCTGCGCGCGGTGTTCTGGTCGGATCGGGAGTCGCAGCTGACGTAGGCCGGTCGACGGAGATCCGGGGCCGCGTCAGGCGTGGACGTTCCGCTGCCCGACCGCGCCCCGGAGGCCGATGCAGCCGACACACCCCACGCAGTCGACGCAGTCGACACACCCGACGCAGGCCACGCACCGCGTGCAGGCCACGCAGGCCAGCGTGGCCACGCAGTTCCGGAGCGCGACGCCGAACACGGTGATCAGGCTGCCCGCGATGGCGGCACTTCCCCCGGTGGCCACGCTGCCGGCGACCGCCACGCTGCCGGACGTCGCCACGCTCCCGGCGACGGCGACGCTGCCCGCGGTGGCCACGCTGCCGGCGACGGCGACGCTGCCGGCCGTCGCCACGCTCCGGACGACGGCGACGCTGTGGGACGTCGTCACGCTCCCGGCCGTGGCGACGCTGCCGGTCGTGTCCACGCTGCCCGCCGTGGCGACGCTGTCGGCGGTGCCCACGCTCCCGGCCGCGGCGATCCCGCCGGCGTCGGGGAGATTCTCCGGCTCGGTCACGACCAGCAGGGTGCACGAACTGCTCCCCGCCGTCCAGGAAGGATTGGGCTGATCAGTTCACCGAATGGAGGCCCGATCACCACTACTGTCGATCTCGTCAGCACAGTGAGAACACACTGCCGGAGGCGGAAGTGCCGCAAGCGACGATTGTCCTGGTTCACGGAGCGTGGGCCGACGGCTCGAGCTGGAATGCCGTGGCGCGCGAGCTGAGGAATCGTGGATTCTCGGTGATCACGCCGCCGAATCCGTTGCGCGGTGTGACGACTGATGCGCCGTACGTCACCTCGTTCGTCAACCAGCGTACGACGGGTCCCGTGGTCCTGGTGGGCCATTCCTACGGCGGGTTCGTCATCACGAACGCCGCTGCGGGAGCCGGCGACGTGCGCGCACTGGTCTACGTCGACGCGTTCATCCCCGAGGCGGGGGAAACCGTCTTCCAGATTCTCGGCGGTTCCGGATCGGCGCTCGACGTCCCCGACCCGACCGCCGTCCTCGACCTCGCCGGGTATCCGAATGCGCCCGAAGGGGATGTCGAGGCGTTCCTGAAAGCGGAGACCGTGCACCAGTCGTTCGCGCAGGATCTGTCCGAGGACGACCGCTGGAGAATCATTGAGAGTCAGCGTCCGATCACGCTCGGTGCGAATCTGACGCCGGGCACGGAAAGTGCCTATACGTCACTCCCCAGCTGGGCCGTGGTGGGCACCGAGGACAAGGTCATCCCTCCGGACACGCAGCGGAAGATGGCCGAGCGGGCGGGGTCGGCGATCTCCGAGGTCGCCGGCTCGCACGTCTCGATGGTGTCCCACCCCGGGGCGACGATCGACGCGATCCTCGCCGCCGCGGAGGCGGCCGGCTGACGTCAGTGCCCCGTGAACGTGGGCTTCTCCTTGGCCAGGAAGGCCTCGACGGCGTTGCGGTGGTCCTCCGTGGCGGCGAGGCGTGACTGGGCGGCTCCCTCGTGATCGAGCACCGTCGACAGCGGCGAGACGGTGCCGAGCGCGACGGCGATCTTGATCTCCGCGTAGGCGGCGGTCGGGCCGTTGGCGAGGCGGCGGGCCAGCGCGAGGGCCTTGTCGTCGAGCTCCTCGGCGGCGACGACCTCGCGGACGAGACCCCAGTCGCGGGCCGACTCGGCGGTGAACGTCTCCCCGAGCATGAGCAGGTCGGTGGCGCGGGAGGCGCCGACGGCGTGGGCGAGCGTGGCCGAGAGCCCCGAGTCGCCGCCGAAGCCGATGCCGGAGAACGCGGTCGCGAACCGCACCCCGGCGGCGGCGAGGCGCAGGTCGCAGGCGAGCGCGAAGCCGAGGCCCGCCCCGACGCAGGTGCCCCCGACCGCGGCGATCGCGGGCTTGGGCATCGTCGCGAGCGCGGAGGTGATGCGGTTGTAGTGCTCGGGCACCGTGCGCATCGGCTCCTCGGAGCCGGAGCGCAGCGCCTCGGCGTGCTCGCCGAGGTCCTGGCCGACGCAGAAGGCGGGCCCGGCGGCGGACAGGACGACGGCGCGGATCTGCGGGTCCTGGCCGACCTCCTCGAGCGCGTCGCGCAGGGCGACCTTGAGCTCGGTGGTCAGCGCGTTGCGACGGTCCGGGCGGTTCATCCGCACGGTCGCCACGGCCGCCTGATCGTCACGGGTCACCACGACCGCGTCGTCCGTCATCGAACGTACTCCTCTCGCTCACCGTCTCCGCCGGGGATCATGCTGCCCGTCCGGGGCGGGCGCGGACAGGGGGCCGGACCCGTCAGGCCGTCCGGGCGACGAGGGTGACCACCGGGGGCCGGTACGGCGCCATCACCGGGGCGACGGCGTCGACGGCCGCCCCGCGCAGCGCCGCGCGGTCGGCTTCGGGGAGTCCGGCGAGCCACGCGGCGACGTGCGCCTGGCCCAGGCGGTAGTCGACGAGGTCCTCGGGGCGGTCGACGCCCACGTCGGCGGCGTGTTCGGTGACGACGACGTCGACGAGCCCCGCGCTCTCGGCCGCCGCGGTCATCGCGGGCACGTCGCCGAGCAGGGGCGCCTGGGCCTGGGTGAGGTGGGCGTACCAGGGCGGCGGGACGAAGCCGGCGTCGGCGACGACCGCGTCGATCAGGTCGCGCACCGCGCGGTGACGGGTCGTCGCGGCGGCCACCGTGGCCAGGACCGCCCCGCCGGGCCGGGTGACGCGGGCGAGCTCGGCGAGCGCCGCGGTCGGGTCGTCGACGTGGTTGAGGACGAAGGCGGCGACGGCGTCGTCCACCGCGTCGTCGCGCAGCGGCAGCGCCTCGAGCGCCCCGGCGACGGCCGGCGGGCGGTGGACCGCGTCCCAGGCGAGCATCGCCGGCGAGCGGTCGACGGCCACCGGCGACGCGCCGACCTGGGTGAGGGCCGTGGAGGCGAGGCCCGTGCCGGCGCCCGCGTCGAGCACCCGGCGCCCGGCCAGGGAGTGGGGCGCCGCGGCCACGAGCTGCGCCGCCAGTGGCCCGTAGACGCGCGCCGCGCCCGTCGCCCAGCCCGTCGCCGCCGCCGCGTAGCGGTCCTCGTCCCGGTCAGTGATGTGGCTTCCCATGATCGGAGCGAGGATGTGGCTTTCCTGACGCCCAGTGCAAGCGTGGACGCAGGGCTGGCACCGCCGGCGCGCCCTCACGGTTCCCTCAGAGTTGCCACAGAGCTGCGTCACGGGCGGTGTCCAGGGTGGATCACGAGGCGGCCGCCCCCGATCGGTCGCCCGTGTCGTGAGGAGATCGACGAGATGGACTTCCGCCGCCTGCCGGTGCTCGCCGGACCGGTCGTGGCCGGGCTCTTCCTGCTCGGCGGGTGCGCCGCCGGGCCCGCCACATCTGCCGCCGCGCCCGCCGAAGCCCCGGCCGCGGCGGCCGCCGGTTCCGGCAGCGGCCAGGCGCCCTGCACCGCGCGGCTGCGTCCCGGCGCCACCGGCGGCGCCCCGCTGACGCTCTCGCCCGAGGCACGGAGCGAGATCGACCGGCTGCGCGAGCAGCCCTCCGGTCCCGCGACCGCCCAGAATCCGGAGCTCGCCGCGCGCCTGGCCGAGGTCAGCCAGCGGGCCGAGCGCGCCGCCCGGCCGTGCGCCGACCGCTGAGTGGTCCCGACGGCGCGACCGCCACCGCGCGAACCCTCCCGGACGCGGTGGCACCATCCGCGCCCATGAGCGAGTCGAACCCCGACCTGCTGGTGGTCGACGACGACGCCGACGTGCGGGCGTCGCTCGAGCGCGGCCTGCGGCTCTCGGGGTTCACCGTGCGCTCCGCGCAGGACGGGCCGGGCGCGCTGCGGGCGGTGCACGAGCGCGTCCCCGACGCCGTCGTCCTCGACCTCGGGCTGCCCGGCATGGACGGGGTGGCCGTCGTCTCGGCGCTGCGGGCGATGGACCACGACGTGCCCGTGTGCGTGCTCTCGGCGCGCGACACCGTCGACGACCGCGTCGTCGGGCTCGAGGCCGGGGCCGACGACTACATGGTCAAGCCGTTCGCGCTCACCGAGCTCGTGGCGCGGCTGCGCGCCCTGCTGCGACGGGGCGCGCGGTCGACGACCCCGGCCGAGCCCGCCCTCGGCGAGACGATCACGGCGGGGCCGCTGACCGTCGACCTCGCCCGGCGCACGGTCCACGTCTCCGACCGCGCGGTCGAGCTGACCAAGCGGGAGTACGAGCTGCTCGTCGTCCTCGCCCGCAACGCCGAGGTCGTGCTCACCCGCGAGCGCCTGCTCGAGCTGGTGTGGGGCTACGACTTCGCCACCGACACCAACGTGGTCGACGTCTTCGTCGGCTACGTGCGCCGCAAGCTGGAGTCCGACGGCACGCCCCGGCTCGTGCACACCGTGCGCGGGGTCGGGTTCGTGCTACGGGCGGGCGGATGAGGCGCTCCCTCTCGCTCCGGGCGCGCGTCGCCCTCGCCGCCGCCCTGGCCGCGACCGTCGTCGTCGTCCTCGTCGGCGTGCTGGCCTCGGTGCTGCTGGCCCGGGAGCAGACCGAGCGGCTCGACCGCAGCCTGGTGCCCGGCTCGCCGGCGGTGCTCGGCTCGTTCGCCTCGACGCGCGCCGACCTCGCCGTCACGCTGCGGAACCCGGCAGGCGAGCCCCGGCGGGTGAGCGGGCCCGAGCTGCCGCTCTCGCCGATCGGCATCCCGACGTCGGTGACGGTCGCGGGCGTCGACTACCGCATCCGCACCGCGCCGGGCCCGGCGCCGGGGTCGCTGGTGACGGTGGGCGCGACCGAGGACGACACCCGCGCTCGGGTCGCGGAGCGCCGGCGTCTCGTGGCCGGGCTCGGGATCGCGGCGATCGCGCTGGCGGCGGGACTGGGGTGGGTGTTCGCCGGCCGCGCGGTGCGGCCGATGCGCCGGCTCACCGCGCAGGCGGCGACGCTCGACCGCACGGCCACCGACCCGGCGGCCGCGCCGCCGACGGTCCGCGCCGACGGGTCGCGCGAGTCCGAGGAGCTCGCCGACGCGCTGTCGGACATGCTCGCCCGCCTGCACGCCGAGCAGGAGCGCAGCACGGCCTCGCTGCACGCCGCGCGCGACTTCGCCGCGGCCGCCCGCCACGAGCTCCGGACGCCGCTGACGTCGATGCGCACCGACCTCGAGGTCCTGGCGGCCCACCCCGACCTGCCCGAGCGCGACGAGGTGCTCGCCGACGTGCTGCGCGCCCAGGCCCGGGTGGAGGCCACGCTCACCGCCCTCGGTCAGCTCGCCGCCGGGGACCTGCCCGACGCCGCCGGTGGCGAGGCGATCGGGGTGGCCGACGTCCTGCGCCTGGCCGCCGAGGACGCGCGACGCGCCCACGCCGGGCTCGAGGTGGTCGTCGACGAACCGGACCCGGCGACGCCGGAGTCGGTGCGCGCCTCGCCGGAGGGACTGCGGATGGCGCTGGCGAACGCCGTCGTCAACGCCGTGCGGCACGGTCGGGCGGGCACCGTCCGGCTGGGCGCCCGCACCGGTGCCGACGGCGGGGTCGTCCTCACCGTCGACGACGACGGGAGCGGCCTGCCCGCGGACGAGCGGGAGGCGGTGCTCGGACGGTTCGTGCGCGGGAGCACCGCGGGCGCGCCGGGCTCGGGGCTGGGCCTGGCGCTGGTGGCGCAGCAGGCGGCCCGGCACGGCGGACGGGTCGAGCTCGGGGACGCCCCGACGGGCGGCCTGCGGGTCAGCCTGGCCCTCGGCCCGGATCGAGCTGGGTGACCAACCTCAGGTCCCACGCTTCGGGCCACGGCACGCTGCGCCGGACCCGCTCGTAGATCCAGGCGGTGAACCCCTCCGAGACCAGGACGCGCGCGATCTCGACGAGCGCGGCCAGGTCGTCGGACTCGTGCTGCTCGTGGTCGTTGCGGGCGGGCGCGTGCAGCGGCCCGCGGAAGCGCCGCGCGTCGAGCCGGTAGCGCCGGGGCCCGCCCGAGCGGGGTAATCGGATGTCGCCGGTGTCGTCCATGTCGCCGATGGTAGCGACACCAGCGCCATGAACGACAGCGGTGTCATTGACGAAATCCGCGACAGCGGCGACGTTCCGTCGTTCGGACGACACCGGCGACATAGGCTGACCGCCATGTCCCCGTCGGACCTCGTCTCGACCCCGGAGGCCGCCAAGGCGCTGGGGGTCAGCCCGCGCACGCTGCAGCGCTACGTCCGGGCCGGCCTCGTCACGCCCGAGATCACGCTGCCGTCGGGGCAGTACCGGTGGAACGTCGCCAAGCTGCGCCGCCAGATCGGGATCGCCCCGGACGAGGACTGAGGACGACCGAGGCGCCCGTCGCTGTCGGTGGGCAGGGTTAGCGTCGACGCCGTCCGCCACCCGAGGAGGAGGAGGCGTCATGCCCGACGGCGACGAGGTCCTGGCCGGGCCCTTCGACACCGAACCCCTCGGCCTGGGTCGGCTGCTCTCGGAGGGCTTCTCGCCGGCCGTGCCGGGCGACGAGGTGGTGCGTCGGTGCGAGCGCTGGCTGGTCGGCGTGCTCGACGAGGCCGACGTCGCGCTCGGGGCGAGCGACGTCGAGATCGCCTCGCTCCTCGCCGCCGAGGGGTGGTCGGTGGCCCAGGTCGTGGGCGGCTGGGTGCGGCGCGCGACGAGACCGGTGGCCCGGCAGCTCGTGGCGCCGGGCGTCACCCGCGTGGGCTGACCAGGGCGAGCACGTCGCGCAGGCCGCGCTCCCGCTCGCGCTGCTCGCCGGCCAGCACGAAGGCCCGCAGGCCGGCGGCCACGGCGCCACCGTCGCGCACCGGGTTGTCGCCCACCATGAGGGTGCGCCGGGGGTCGGCGCCCAGGCGCTCGCAGGCGGTGCGGAACAGCGTGGGGTCCGGCTTCTCGGTGCCCTCCTCGCAGGAGAGCACCCAGGTGCCGACGAGGCCGTCGAGCCCGGCGGCGCGGGCGTGGCCGCGGATGTCCCAGCCGATGTCGCTCACCACGCCCACCGGCACGCCCCGCTCGGCCAGGGCCGCCAGGAACGGCCCGGTGTCGCCGTACGGGACCCACGAGTCCTCGGCCACCACCCGCGCCTGCGCGGCGTCCTCGATGCCCGCGAGGTAGGGCACGCGGGAGAACCACGCGCGCATCGCTCGCCGGTGCGCGTCGGCGTCGAGATCGCGGCCCACCTGTGCGTCCGTCACCTCGGGCTCCGCGCCCGCCGCGTCGAGGGCGGCGAGCACGGCCTCGGGGTCGCCGAGCTCGCGCCCCGTGTCGGCGGCGATCCGGCGCAGCCACTCCTCGGTGCCGATCATCCGGAAGAGCGTGTTGCTGAAGTCGCAGAGCACCGCCTCGACCGGCGGGACGGGCGCGGCCCGGTCGTCGTCGGACGGTTGGTAGGCCGCGGGCAGGTCGAACAGGGCGCGCACGTCGATCAGTGTGACCCCCGCCCTCAGACGGCCGGAGCGCTGTCCTCCTCGACCACGGCGGGCTCGTTGATCGCCCGCTCGCGACGGGCGCTGCGCACGGCGAGGACGATCGCCCCGATCCAGAGCACCGCCAGGACGATCAGCACGGTGGTCACGATGCCTGTGGGCACGTCGAAGCTGTTCAGCAGCGTGCGGGCGTTGGTGATGATGATCAGACCGCCGGCCCCGGTGCCCAGCACGCGGGCGGGGAGCAGCCGGACGATGTAGGCCGCGAACGGCGCCGCGATCACGCCACCGACCATCAGGGCGAGCACGATCGTCCAGTCGAGGCCCTCCTGCGACAGCGTGAACAGGAAGCCGATGCTGGCCGCGACGGCGACGACGAACTCCGAGGTGTCCACCGAGCCGACGACCTTGCGGGGCTCGAGGCGGCCCGACGCGAGCAGGCTCGACGTGGCCACGGGGCCCCAGCCGCCGCCGCCCGAGGCGTCGAGGAAGCCCGCGATCAGGCCGAGCGGACCGAGGAACTTGCCGCCGGGCCGCGGCCCGGTGACGACGCGCTCCGCGATCGCGCGGGAGCTGAAGCGCAGCAGCACGTAGACGCCGAGCAGGAGCAGGATGCCGGCCATGTAGGGCTCGGCGTCCTCGGTCATGTTGACCAGGACGTAGGCGCCGAGCACCGCGCCGACGGCGCCGGGGACCGCGAGGATTCCGACCACCCGCCAGTCGACGTTGCCGAAGCGCCAGTGGGAGGCGCCGGAGGCGAGGGTGGTGCCCACCTCGGCGAGATGGACGGAGGCGGAGGCGATGGCGGGGGCCGTGCCCACCGCCAGGAGCACCGACGTCGACGTGACGCCGTAGGCCATGCCCAGGGAGCCGTCGACGAGCTGGGCGATCAGTCCGGCCAGGGCGAAGAGCAGGAACGCGCGCACAGGATTCCTCGGTGATGGGCGGGGGCGGGGGCGAGCCCGCGCACCCGTGCACCGGGCGTGTGGAGACCCGGTCGGGGACGGACCCGCGACCGGACGAGACGTGGACGGTCAGCGGCGGGGGAGGCGACACCCGGCCGAGGTGACACGGAGGAGGTCGACGTGCGCGCGGCGCACCAGGACCACCCCCGAGTCGGACATGAACTGATCCTCACACGACGACGCGGCGGAGGACAGCGATCCGCCTCACCGCTGTGACCGCCGCCACGTCGCCGCTCGAGGACGATCAGCCCGGCACGGGAGCGGGCTGACCCGGCTGCGCGGGCTGGGCGGGCTGCGGCGACCCGGCTGACCCGGCTGAGCCGGCTGGGCGGGCTGAGCCGGCTCGGCGGGCTGACCCGGCTGGGCCTGCGCGCCCGGCACCGTCTGGACCGTCGCGCCCGGCGCCACCTGCACGGTCGCGCCCGGCTGCACCTGGACGACGATCGGGCCGGACGCGCCGGCGGCACCGCCGCGCTCGCCGCGCGGGCCGCCGTCGGGACCGGGCGGCCGGCCCGGTGCCCCGGGACCGCCCGGCCCGCCGCGCCCCTCGGCGCTCGTGCCGGGACCCCGGTCCCGCGGCCCGTCACCGTGTCCGCCGCCGACGGTCGCGGCCAGCACGCCGCCGGCCAGCAGCACGCCGAGCAGCAGCCCGACGACGCCGGCCACGACGATCGCGGTGCGGCGGGTCCAGCCGGACGGGCGGGTCGTCCGTTGCCATCGCGTGGGCGGACCGCTCGGACTCGTGGCAGTCCCCGGGGACCGGTCGGTCGGTCGGGTCGGCGGGTCGCCGTCGGGGGTGCCGGACTGCGGGTCGTGCTCGCTCATCGGTCGTCTCCACTCGTGCTCGGGGAACACCGACGATGGGCAGCGGGGCTGAACCGGGCCTGAAGCCGGCGGCGTGCGGGCGGGTCTTCAGGTCCCGTTCAGGAGCGGGGGGCCAGGATCCGGGTGTGGGTGGCACCTGGGGCACGGCGGCGCGCGTGCTCGTCGTCGAGGACGAGACGGCGATCCGCGAGTCGGTCGTCGAGGCGCTCGAGGACGCGGGCTTCCGCGCGCTCGGGCGCGGCGACGGTCAGGGTCTCGAGGAGCTGCTCGACGGGTTCCGGCCCGACCTCGTGGTCCTCGACGTCATGCTGCCCGGCCGCGACGGCTTCCGTCTGCTCGGCGTGGTGCGCGAGCGCAGCGACGCGGGGCTGGTCCTGCTCACCGCCCGCGACGCGCTCGCCGACCGCCTGCACGGCCTCGACGGCGGCGCCGACGACTACGTCGTCAAGCCGTTCCTGCTCGCCGAGCTGGTCTCGCGGGTACGCGCCGTGCTGCGTCGGCGGGGGCGGGTGCCGACGGCCATGACGGTCGGCGACCTCGTCGTCGACGACGAGGCGGGCACCGCGACCCGCGGCGGCGCCGTCCTCGAGCTCACCGCCACCGAGCTGCGCCTGCTGCGCTACCTCGTCGAGCAGCGCGGACGCACCGTCACGAAGAACCAGATCCTCACCCAGGTCTGGGGCTACGACGCCTACGACCCCAACCTCGTCGAGGTCCACGTGAGCGCCCTGCGCCGCAAGCTCGAGGCCCACGGCCCACGCGTCGTCCACACCGTGCGGGGCCTGGGCTACGCCCTGCGGCCGGGAGCGGGGGAGAGCGCGTGAGCGGCACCTGGGCCCGGCTGTCGCTGCCCGAGGGATGGTCGGCGACGCGCTCCCTGCGCTTCCGCGTCACCGCGCTCGTCCTGCTGGTGGTCGCCCTGGCGCTCGTGGTCATCGGGGTCGCCGTCGACCTCTCCCTCGACGCCCAGCTGCGCCGCGACCAGCAGAGCCGCCTCGACGACCGCGCCGCCCGTGCCGGGCTGCTCGTCGCGGCGGGATCGACGGGCCCGTCGCTGGTCGAGGCCGTCGACGGGCAGGGCATCCGCGCCGTCCTGCTCGACGCCGCGGGACGCCGGGTCGCGGGGTCGGACGACGACGGTCCCCGGGGACGCGGCCGGCCGGCCGGGCCAGGTTCATCGGATGGGTTGGGCGCGCCGGACGGGCCGGTGCCCGTCGCGCCGGGCGGGCCCGACGTCCCGGGCGCGCCGGACGGCCCGCGTCCGTCGCGCGCCGGACGCGACGACGTCCGCACGGTCGCCCTGCCCGACGGCTCGCGGCTGGTGCTGGCCGTCGAGCCGGGCGAGAACGACGGCGTCCTCCGGCGGTTGCGTGTGATCATGATCGGCGTCGGCGGGATCGGGCTGGCCGTCGTCGCGGGGGCCCTGCTCGTCGGCGTGCGGATCGCGCTCCGCCCGCTCGACGACATGACGGTCCTGGCCCGCGACATCGCGGCCGGCGACCGGGGCAGGCGGCTGCGTCCCGAGCGCACCGACACCGAGCTGGGACGCACGGCCGCCGCCTTCGACGCGATGCTCGACGAGCTCGAGTCCGCCCAGACGCGCGCGGAGGACGCGGCCGGCGAGGCCCGCCGCTCCGAGGTGCGCACCCGGCGGTTCCTCTCGGACGCCGCCCACGAGCTGCGGACGCCGATCGCGGGCGTCCAGACCCTCGCCGAGTCGCTCGTGCGTCACCCCGACGGCGACCTCGAGCGCCGCGAGCGTCTCGCCACCACCCTCGTGCGCGAGACGCGGCGGGCGGGAGCGCTGGTCAACGACATGCTCGAGCTCGCGCGCATCGAGGACGGCACCCCGCTCGACCGCAGGCCCGTGGACCTCACCGAGCTGGCCGCCGCCCAGGCCGAGCGGATCGCGCTGCTCGCCCCCGGCCTCGCCGTCGAGGTCGACGGCCCGCCCACCACCGTCGACGCCGACCCGGGGCGGGTCACGCAGATCCTCGCCAACCTCCTGGAGAACGCCCGGCGTCACGGACCGGTCGAGGGCACCGTGCGCCTCGAGGTGACCGTCGAGGGCGCGGACGCGGTGCTCGACGTGGCCGACGAGGGCCCGGGAATCCCGCCGGGCGACCACGAGCGTGTCTTCGATCGCCTCGTCCGCCTCGACGACGCGCGCACCCGCGACGCGGGCGGTGCCGGGCTGGGCCTGCCCATCGCCCGCGCCCTGGCCCGCGCGCACGGCGGGGACCTGCGCGTCGTCGAGTCCGAGGTCGGCGCCCGCCTACGCCTGACCCTGCCGCGCCCGGGCTGACGCGGGGGCCCTCAGCCCGTGACGACCAGCGCGGTGGCGTTGTCCGTGAGCCCGGCGGCCTCGGCGAGCCGGACGATGCGCGCCGCGCGCTCGCCGGCGCTGCCGCCCGCGGCGAGGACCGCGGCCATCGAGGCCGCCGACACCGCGCGGTGCACGCCGTCGCTGACGAGCAGCAGGGTCCCCGGGTCGTCCACCACCGCGATCCCCACCTGCTGCGGCTCGACGGTGCGTGCGCTCGTGGTGATGACGTGCTCCAGGTGCGGGTGCGGCGTCAGCCCCAGGGCCCGCATGCGCGCGGCGAACGTGTGGTCGCTGGTCAGCGTCCGCAGCGAGCGCCCGTCCCACGCCAGCGCGCGGCAGTCGCCCACCCACGCGAGGCGCCACCGCGGCTCGCCCGCGCCGGGAGCGAGGGCGACGACCGCCGCGGCGTCGCCCGGGACGAGGTCCTGCGTGGCCTCCAGCAGGTCGTGGGCGGCGAGCAGGGCGGTGTCGGGCCGGCCCTCGAGGGCCGCGACGCGGACCGCGTGGTCGGCCACGAGGCGCGCGGCGAACCCGGCGTCCTCGGAGTCTCCGACCCCGTCGGCGACCGCGACGGCGAGACGACCCCACGGCGCGCGGTGGGAGGCGACGGCGTCGGCCTGGTACCGCCGGGGACCGCGGTGCGTCGCGTGCCCGACGAGGACGTCGGCGTCGGAGGAGGCGGTGCCGGACGCGACGGTGCCGGACGGGACGGTGACGGCGGCGGTCATGGACGGGCCCTCTTCGCCGGTGGTCGACGCCGGTGCTCCGGCGCCCTACGACCAGGGTGGGCGGGCTCCCTGGGTGCAGCCTGTGCGCCCGATGAGGACCGCGGGTGGGGTCGAGCGCCCGCGTGTCTCTGGCGAAATGCTGAGATGACTCTGATGGAGTAACCAGAAGGCTTTCTCGTAGCTCTCCGTGTTCTATGCTCCCTCTCGTCGGCCGGCCCCCGCTCCGCGCCGATCCGGCCCCGCCGGTTCCCTCGCAGCCCCCGCAGCCACCGCAGCCCCGAGGAGTCCCCATGTCGCAGCAGGCGCCGCCGCCCCCCGCCGGCTTCCCGCACCCCCCGATGCCGCAGGGTCCGGGCGGGATGCCCTACGGCGGCCCACCTCCCGTTCCGGGATACGGCGGTTACCCTCCGCCACCGCCCGTGCGCAAGAGCTCGGCCGGCAAGATCATCGGGATCGTGGTCGGAGTGTTCGTCGCGATCCTCGTGGCCCTGTTCGCCCTCGCGATGGTCTTCGGCTCGCCGACGGTCACCGCCGACCAGGTCGAGCAGCAGATCGCCCAGCAGTACGGCGTGGACGCGAGCCAGGTGGAGTGCCCGTCGTCGCTGGAGGGCGAGGTCGGCGCGACGATCACCTGCACCGGCACGGACGCGGGCACCACGTCGACGCTGCTCGTGCGGGTCACCGCCGTCCAGGGCGACACCGTGAACTTCGACATCATTCCCCAGTGATCCCGGCGGTCATGATGACCGCATGACGCCGCCGTCCCCGTTGCGCCCGTGAGCGCGGCGGGGACGGCGGTGCTCGTCCTGGGCCCGGTCCTCCTCGGGGCGCTCACCCAGCGGGCGACCGGCCTCGGTCTCGCCCTCGTCGGCGCGCCGTTCCTCGTTGCGATCCTGGGCCCCCGCGACGGCGTGTCGTTCGGCAACGCCCTGCAGGTGCTGCTGTGTGCCGTCGTGCTGGCGCGGACCTGGCGCGGGACCGACCTCCGGTCCGCCGGACTGCTCCTGGCCGGCGCCCTCGTCACGGTCCCGATCGGCGCCTGGGTGGTCGGCGTGCTGCCCGAGGGGCCGCTGCTGGTCGTGGTCGGCCTGCTCGCCATCGGCGCCGTGGTGGTCTCGCTCGTCCCGCGCCTCGGGGGCTGGATGAACGGCACGCCCGGGGCCGTCGGGGCCGGCGCCGTGGCCGGGTTCGTCAACGCCGCGGCGGGCGTGGGCGGGCCGATGATCTCGGCGTTCGCGCTCGCCCGGCGGTGGAGCACCGACGTCTTCGTGCCGACCGCGCAGCTCGTCCTGCTCGTCATCAACCTGCTCGCGCTCCTGGGCAAGGGCGTCCCCCGCCTCGCCCCCGCGGTCTGGGGCACCGGCCTCGTGGCGCTGGCCGTGGGGGTCGTCCTGGGCGACGTCGTCCACCGGCGCCTCGACCCCGTCACGGCACGTCGGGCGGTGGTCGTCCTCGCCTTGATGGGCGGGCTCGCCACCGTCGTCCGGGGTCTGCTCACCCTCTGAAGCGGCCCCCCGACACCGGATGTGCGGGTGGACAGCCTCCGCCGGACCCGGGCAGAGTGATGACGCCTACCCGCAGCTTCACCCCCACGAGGCGAGGCGGTCCGCGGTCCTCGTGGAAGGGGTGGCGCTCGTGCGCGTGCCTCGTGACCCTCGGTGCGACGGCTCGATCGCACCGGAAGCTCGTTGTTCCGACGAGCCGCTGACGATCGCCCCGACGCAGCCACGACGCGGGCTCGTGCTCGTGCGCCTCATCGGTGAGGTCGACATGCTCACCGCCCCCCGGTTCGGCGAGGTCGTCCAGAACGCCCTCGTCGCGGTCGCGGCGGAGCGGGACCGCGGGGGCGACCCCGCCCACGACGACCCGCCCCTGCTGGTCGTGTGTGATCTCTCCGGGGTCACGTTCTTCGGAGCCTCCGGACTCGACGTCGTCGCCTCCGCGCAGCGGACCGCCGACGAGCACGACGTCCGCCTGGTCGTCGTCGCCGGCCACCGCACGGTGCTGCGCCCCTTCCGCCTCGTCGCTCTCGACAGCCTGGTCCACCTCACCGCGACGCATCCGGCGATCGGCAGGCACGTCGTAGCGGGACCGGCGCGGTGAGCGCGGAGACCTCGTCGCGGGCCGGGGGCGGCGGGACCGCGCGGGCCCCGGAGCTGGGCGAGGCGGTGCGGGCGGCCCTGGGTGCGCTCGCCGACCTCTCGGCCCCGTCCGCCGCGCTGCGCGACGGCCGGGTCGACCGCATGCTCCGGGCGTCGCTGCAGGCCCACGAGTCGGCGCAGAACGGCGACGGGCGCCGTGCCGCGCTCGACGAGGCCGCCGCCGCGGTGCGGACCGCCTGTGCACACCTGGCCGTGACCGAGTTCGAGGACGCCTACCTCGCCCTGCGCGCCGCGCTCGACCGGCTGCCGCGGCGGTGGGAGCCGGGTGCCGACGGCGACGGCAGGGGCTGACCTCCCGACCTCACCTCACCACTGGAAGCCGTGCCCCGCGCCCTGCCGCACCAGCTCGGGCTCGTCGCCGGAGAGGTCGATGACCGTGGTCGGCTCGGTGCCGCACTCGCCGGAGTCGATGACGGCGTCGAGCTGGTTGCCGAGCCGCTCGTGGATCTCGGCCCCGGAGGTCAGCGGCACCTCGGTCTCGGGCAGGAGCAGGGTCGAGGAGAGCAACGGCTCGCCGAGCTCGGCCAGGAGCGCCTCCGCCACCGGGTGCTCGGGGATGCGGACCCCGACGGTGCGCTTGCGGGGGTGCAGCAGCCGCTTCGGCACCTCCTTGGTCGCCGGCAGGATGAACGTGTAGCAGCCGGGCGTCGCGGCCTTCACCGACCGGAACACCGGGGTGGAGACGCGGACGAACTGGCCGAGCTGGGCGAAGTCGCGGCACACCAGCGTGAAGTGGTGGCGCTCGTCGAGGTGGCGGATCGTGCGGATGCGCTCGAGCCCCTCGCGGTTGCCCAGCGCGCACCCGAGCGCGAAGCACGAGTCGGTGGGATAGGCGATCAGCCCGCCCTCCCGGAGGAGGTCGACGGTGGTGGTCACCGCACGTCGTTGCGGGTTGCGGGGGTGGACCTCGACGTACCTCGCGCGCGTGGGGGCGGCCATCGCCGCAGGGTAGGGGCGCCGCGGCCCGCTCCGCGACACCCGAGCGGCGGTGAGAGGGATGATTGGGAGCCGCATCGGAGGGGCACTCCATCGAGGCTTGTGACCGGATCGAGACCTACGCGGAGCGTGACCGAGACCTCGATACGCCTTTCGGCGCATCGTGGTCACGCTGGAGGAGGAACTCGGATGAGCGCTCACCGCATCCAGGACGAACGCCCCGCTGACGTGGTCCGCCTCGTCGGGCGGGGGGTGGTGGCCACGACGGCCGCCCTCACCCTCACCGGTGCGGGCGCGGGGCTGGCGCTGGCGACACCCGGCCACGGCGGTGACGACCACGGTCACGGCAACGGTCACGAGGACGGCGACCCGTCGGGGCGCTCCGCCCACGACTCGTCGGACCCGGCCGACTGCGGCGCCTCCGGCGACGACCTCATGGGCGGCCTGCTCGGCGACCTCGGGCTCGGGGGGTCGCGCGGGCAGAACAGCTCGCAGGGCGCCTCGTGCGACACCGGGTCGTCGGACAGCTCGGACAGCTCGGGCAGCTCGGGCGGCCAGGGCTCGTCGTCGTCGAGCGACGGCAGCGGGACGCAGCAGGCCTCGGCGCAGCGGCAGTACACGCCGAGCAACCCGGACGACATCCCGCCTGCCCCGGGCGAAACGAAGATCATCGACATCCCGGACCGCTCCGCGTCGTAGCGCGGCGGCCGAACCGGGGTAGGCAGACTGGCGCCATGGACCTCGTGGCCCCCTGGCGGATCGACGACGCCCGACACCCGGAGGCCGCCGTCGCGGCCCGCGAACGCATCGCCGAGGTCGACGACCACGTCCGCGCGTGGGTCACCGCGGTCCCCTCCGAGCCGGCGGGTGACGGTCCGCTGGCCGGCGTCCCGGTCGGCATCAAGGACATCGTCGACGTCGCAGGCGTGCCGACCCGGTGCGGCTCGCGCGCGCTGGTCGACGCGCCGCCCGCCGCGAAGGACGCCGGCATCGTGCGCCTGCTGCGCGCCGCCGGGGCGGTGGTCGTCGGCAAGACCGTGACCACGGAGTTCGCCTACTTCGACCCGGGCCCCACCCGGAATCCCCACGACCCCACCCACACGCCCGGCGGGTCGTCGAGCGGGTCCGCGGCCGCGGTGGCCGCGGGCATGGTGCCGCTGGCCGTCGGCACCCAGACCGCGGGATCGGTGGTGCGGCCGGCGTCGTACTGCGGCGTCGCCGGGCTCGCGGTCGCCCGCGGGGTCCTGCCGCACGACGGGGTCGCGCCGCTCGCGCCCGGGCTCGACACCCTCGGGCTTTTCGCCGCGACCGTCGCCGACCTCGCCGTCGCGCGGGCCGGGATCGACGGGCGGGACGCCGCCCCGCGGACGACCGGGCCGCTGCGCCTGCTGGTCTGGGACGGCACGGCGGTCGCCGACGTCTCCCCGGCGATGCGCGACGCCCTCGCCGCCGCGATCGACCGGCTGCGCGCGGACGGCGCCGCCGTCGCCGACCTCGACGTCGACCTCCGCGCGGCCACCGCCGACCACCGGACCGTGATGGCCGCCGAGGCCGCGACCACCGTGCCCGAGCTCCCCGGGCTCGGCGAGAACCTCACCGCCCTGGTCGCCGAGGGCCACGCCGTCCCGGGCGGCGAGCTGACCGCGGCCCGCGAGCGCTCTGCGGCCACCCGGGTGACGGTGCTGACGCGTCTCGCCGACGCGGACGCGGTCCTGGCTCCCGGTGCCCTCGGCGTCGCCCCGCCCGGCCTGGACGCCACCGGCGACCCGGTGCTCAGCAGGCCCTGGCACGCGATGGGTCTGCCCGCCCTCGCCGTGCCCGGGCTGCGGGACGCCGACGGCCTGCCCCTGGGGCTGGCGCTGATCGGTCACCCCGACCGCGAGGACGCGCTGCTCGCCGCCGGCCGCCGCCTGGAGTCCCTGCTGCCGTGAGCGATGTTCACGGCTATCGCCGTGAATATCGCTCACATGGGGTCGATCACGTGCCGTGTACCGCCTTGCGCGCGGGGGAAGAGTGGGGGCCGTGGCGGACCGGGAGATGGGGGCTGCGGGCGCGACGCCCACCGGGTCCCCGCGTGACCCGCCCCGTGACCCGCCCCGGCACTCCGACGACGAGCTCGACGTCGTGTTCCTCGAGGAGTTCGCCGACGAGCTCGACCACCACCACCTCTGGCACCGCGACGGCGAGCGCCACCAGTTCGGCACCGACTCGCCGCTGCTCCCCCCGCGGCTCGCCGCGTGGGTCCGCTACGTCCCGCGCGCCCACCCCGCGGGCTTCGTGCTGGGCACCGCGTTCGGGCTCATCTCGCTGACGCCCTCGCTGATCCCGCGGGACTACCTCTTCCAGGGCCTCGCCACCGGCATCTCCGCCGCCCTGGGCTACGCGATCGGCGTGGCCCTCGCCTGGCTCCTGCGCCGCATGGCGCGCTGGACGCACCTCACCGACCGCCTGGACCGCGCGACCCCCGTGTGGTTCACGCCCGGGGCGTGGTTGGTGCTCGTGGTGACCGCGGCCCTCGCCCTGCTCGGCCTGCTCCTCGCCGGCGCGGGCTGGCAGCGGCAGATCGCCGGGCTCATGGGCCTCGAGCAGCCGACGACCGACGGCTGGCTGCGCGCCGGACCGATCGCGGTGGTCGTGGCGGGCGTGCTCGTCGGCTTCGGGCGCGGGGTGCGCTGGCTCGCGGGCCGCGTCGCGGAGCTGCTGCGTCGGCGCGTCCACATGCCCCGCCGGGTCGCGGCCGTCGCCGGCACCGTGCTCGTGCTGCTCCTCGTCGTCACGGTGCTCGACTCGGTGATCCTGCGTGGCGGGCTGCGCGTGGCCGACTCCGTCTTCCGCGCCACGAACGACACGCCCTACCCCGGGCTCGCCGCCCCGACCTCGCCCCTGCGCTCCGGCTCGCCCGCCTCGCCGGTGCGCTGGGACACGATCGGGCGCGAGGGCCAGGCCTTCGTCGCGGGCGGGCGCCCGCCCTCCGAGCTCGCGGCCGCGTCGGGGCGTGCCCCGGTGGCGCCGATCCGCGCCTACGTCGGCCTGCTCGCGGCGCCCGGGCCGTCGGAGCGCGCCGCCCTGGCCGTCGCCGAGCTCGAGCGCACCGGGGCGTTCGACCGGTCGGTGCTCGCCGTCGTCACCACCACGGGTACCGGCTGGATCGACACCCCGACGGCCGACTCCCTGGAGATGGTGTGGGGCGGGGACACGGCGATCGTCGCCACCCAGTACTCGTACCTGCCGAGCTGGCTGTCGTTCGTCGTCGACCGCACGCGCGCCGAGGCCGAGGGCCGGGCCCTGTTCGACGCCGTGCACGCCCGCGTCGAGGAGATGCCCCCCGACCGGCGACCCCGGCTGTTCGCGTTCGGCGAGAGCCTCGGCTCCCAGGGCTCCGAGGCCGCCTTCTCGGGTGTCGACGACGCCCGCGCCCAGGCCGACGGGGTGCTCTGGGTGGGCCCGCCGAACTCCAACCGGCTGCACGCCGCCCTGACCGCGCGCCGGGACCCGGGCACGCCGGCGGTCCTCCCGGTGGTCGGCGGGGGCCGCGAGGTGCGGTTCGGAGCGACGCCCGAGGACCTCGCGCGCCCGCCCGGCCCGTGGGATGCGCCACGGATCGTCTACCTGCAGCACGCCTCGGACCCGGTGGTGTGGTGGTCCCCGTCGCTGCTGTGGCACCGCCCCGCGTGGCTGGCCGAGCCCGCGGGCCGCGACGTCTCGCCTGCCATGGACTGGTACCCGGTGGTGACGTTCTGGCAGGTCACCATCGATCTGACCAACTCGCTCGGGGTCCCCGACGGCCACGGTCATCAATACCGCGGCGTGATGCTCGACGGATGGCTCGCGCTGGGTACCCCTGACGGGTGGACCCCCGCGGACACGGAAAGGGTGGCAGGCATGCTGGGGATGTGACCGCTCCCCAGCACACGGCCACCGACGCGCGCCCCGAGGGGGCCGAGGACACCGAGGAGGAGGACACCCCCTCCCACTGGCGACGGCTCGCTCCGCCGGCCGTCGTCGCGGTGCTGCTGCTGGCCTGGAGCAACCTCGTGCTCCCCGCGCTGCCCGCCGACGCGGTGCTCAAGGCACTGTTCAACCTCGGCGGCGTCGCGGCCATGGTCACCGTGGCCCGGCTGCTCGGCCTGACCTGGGCCGACCTCGGGATCGGACGCGGCACCTGGGGTGCCGGCCTGCGCTGGGGCGGCGCCGCGATCGCCGTCGCGGTGCTCGGCTACGGCGCCGTCCTCGTCGCCGCCCCCGAGCTCCTGGAGAACCCCCAGCTGGCCGGCGCCTCCCCGGGCGCCCTGCTGCTGCGCGGGCTCGTCCTCATCCCGCTCGGCACGGTGCTGGCCGAGGAGCTCGCGTTCCGCGGCGTGCTGCAGGGGCACTCGGTGCGCTCGCTGTCGGCCCGGGTGGCCCTCAGCGTCACCGCCGTCGCGTTCGGCCTCTGGCACCTCACCGTCGCGATGGGCCCCTCCGCCGTCCCGCTGCCGCCGACGCTGCAGTGGACCTCGGTGCTCACCGTGCTCGCCGTGACCGTCGTCGGCGGGCTCGCGCTCGGCTGGCTGCGCCACCGGACGGGCTCGGTGCTCGCCCCGATCGGGCTGCACCTGGGCACGAACGCGGTCGGTCTCGTCGCCGCGGGTGTCGCGCTCGCGCACTGACGGACGTCGCAGGCGAGACTGTCGCGATGACGGTGGTCGACAACGCGGTGTACGTGGGCGGTACCCGCGACAGGGAACCCGACTCGCTCGACGGCACCCTCGCCGCACTCCGCGAGCGTGACGGCACGCCCGGCGACGACGGCTTCGCATGGATCGGCCTGCTGCGCCCCGACCAGGCCGAGCTCGACAAGCTGGCGCGCGAGCTCGTGCTGCCGGAGCTGGCCGTGGAGGACGCGGTGCACGCCCACCAGCGCCCCAAGCTCGAGCGCTACGACGACACGGAGTTCGTCGTCCTGCGGCCCGCCTGGTACGTCGACGAGGACGAGGACGTCCAGGTCGGCGAGATCCACGTGTTCCTCGGGCAGGACTTCGTCGTCACCGTGCGCCACGCCGAGACCCCCGACCTGTCCTCGGTGCGCGCCCGCCTCGAGGGCGATCCGGAGCTGCTCGCGCTCGGCCCGCGGGCGGTGCTCTACGCGGTGCTCGACCGCGTCGTCGACGACTACCGCCCCGTCGTGCGGGGGCTGCGCAACGACATCGACCAGATCGAGACGCAGGTCTTCGGCGGCGACCCGAGCGTCTCGCGGCGCATCTACCAGCTCTCCCGCGAGGTCATCGAGCTCCAGCGGGCCGTGGACCCGCTGCGCGAGGTCCTCGACGGGCTCCTCTCCGAGACCGCCGACGACCACGCGCGCATCGGCCTGCACCGCGGCCTGCGCGACGTCGCCGACCACATCGCGCAGACCTCGGAGTCCGCCGACAACTTCCGCCAGCTGCTCGGCAACATCCTGCAGGTCAACGCCGCGCTCGTCGGGCAGCGCCAGAACGAGGAGATGCGCAAGCTCTCCGAGACCAGCCTGGCCCAGGGCGAGGAGGTCAAGAAGATCTCCTCCTGGGCGGCCATCCTGTTCACCCCGTCGCTCATCGGGGCGATCTACGGCATGAACTTCGAGCACATGCCCGAGCTCGCCTGGACCCTCGGCTACCCCTTCGCGCTGGGGCTGATGGTGATCGGCTCGCTGACGCTGTTCCTCGTCTTCCGCAAGCGCGGCTGGCTGTGACGACGGAGCGGGCCCGCTCGTTCGGCGCCGCCGCGGACGAGTACGACCGGCTGCGGCCCGCGCCGGCCGCCGAGGCCCTGCGGTGGCTGGTGCCGTCCCCGGAGAGCCGGGTGCTCGATCTCGCCGCCGGCACGGGGCTGGTGGCCCGCGCGCTCGCCGCCGAGGGCGTGCACGACGTCGTCGCGGTCGAGCCCGACGACGCCATGCGGGGCGTGCTCACCGCGCGCAGCCCCGGGGTGCGGGCCCTCATCGGCACGGCGGAGGAGATCCCGTTGCCGGACGGGTCGGTGGACGTCGTGCTGGCGGCCTCGGCGTGGCACTGGTTCGACGCCGTGCGGGCCGCGACCGAGATCGCCCGGGTGCTGCGGCCGGGGGGCGTGCTCGGGCTGATGTGGAGCTACTCCGACCCCGACACCGACTGGGTCGCGGACCTGCGCCGGATCGGGCGGGCCGAGGCGCAGGGGTCGGCGTCGCTCGTCCGGTCCGGGCTCTCGCTGGAGATGCCCGCCGGGGCGCCGTTCGGCACGGGCGAATCGCGGGTCTTCCGGCGCTCCGCGTGGATGGCGGCGCACGACGTGGCCGCGATGCTCGGGACCTACTCGAGCGTGCTCACGCTGCCCGCGGCCGAGCGCCGTGACGTGCAGCGACGGGCCCGGGCCCTCATCACGGAGCGGGTGGGCACCGACCCGGTGCTCGTGCCCTTCGTGACCGGGGCGTTCCGGACGTTGCGCTCATGAGGTGATCGCCTCTCGACTCCGGGCGCGGAGCGAGGTTAGCCTTCCCTCACGAGGCGAGGAGGCTGCCGTGACGTTGCGTCTGCCCACGGGCGAGGTGACCGTGCTGCTCGGCGAGCAGATCGTGCGCCGCCGCCTCATGGACATGCTCGACGACTCGTCCGCGCGCGAGGACACGGGTCGGCCGGCGACGGTGCACCGCGTCAGCGCAGGAGCGTCGGAGGGTGTCGCGACGCGCCGCCGGCGTCTCGAGGACGCCGGCAGCGCCGACGGGGCCGCGATCGTGCTCGTCGACCACATCACCGACGGCCTCGACGCCGCGGGGAGGCGCGCCGTGCTCGGCGCGCTCGCGACGGTGGCCGCGCGGGGTGCTGCGGTGCTGGTGGACGACGGTGACTGCGTGGCCGCCCTCGCGATGGCGGACGGCACGCTGCGCGCCGACCCCGTGCGGGGACTCGTCCTCGAGCCCGCGAGCGGGTCGGCCGCGCCGCTGGAGGAGCTCTACCGGGCCTCGTAGGTCAGGCAGTCGGCGACGTCCGTGCCGGCGCCGATCTCGACCGACGACGCGGTGCACTCGAGCTTGTCGTTGAACGTGCACTCCGAGCGGTGGCAGGCGCCCACGACGCCGTTGCGGTCCAGGCCGCCGCGGAAGGAGATCTCGACGAACGTGCCGCACTTGGCGGTGTCGCCGGCGATGGTGATCGCACCGGCGTGGCAGGTCTTGCTGTCGTTGTAGGAACAGGCGGTCACCGAACAGGCCTGGACCGTGGGCATGTCCTGGGTCGAAGTCATGACCATGATGGTGGCGGTCCCACGGGGGCCGTCGCCACGCAGCGAAGGCTGCCCTGAACAGGGCGAACGGCTCGTCCGGCACATATCGACCTGGGGCGACGGGAACGACACCCGCGACAGTCGGGCAATCCTGTGATGCACGTCACCTTGCGTGATACCCGTACGGGCCTCGCGGGGTGAGGGTGCGCTGCCCTGATTCGCTCCCTTGATCGGTGATCGGACGGTGGGGACTTCCCAGGACGCATCGGGCAGGCCACGGTGGATCACTCCACCACCGCCCGTCGACGGGAGCACCGCCCGTGACCGACACCGCCCCGCCCGTCCAGCGCACGACGCACGTCGGCCAGAGCCTCCCGCGTCGCGAGGACGCGGCGCTGCTCACCGGCCGCGGCACCTGGACCGACGACATCGCCCCGCTCGGCGCGGTGCACCTCGCCCTGGTGCGCAGCCCGGTCGCGCACGCCCGGATCACCGCCGTCGACACGGCCGCCGCGCGGGAGCACCCGGGCGTCGTCGCCGTCCTCACCGGCAAGGATCTCGCCGACGACTTCGTCGCCGGCATCCCGACCGGGTGGCCGGTCACCGAGGACATCCTCGTGCCCGACCACCGGCCGCTGGCCCACTCCGAGGTCAACCACGTCGGGGACGCCGTGGCGGTCGTCGTCGCGGGCGACGCGGCGACGGCGCGCGACGCCGCGGAGCTGGTGATCGTGGACTACGACGAGCTGCCCGCCGCGGTCGACCTGGAGGCCGCGCTCGCGCCCGGTGCCCCGCTCGTGCACGAGGAGTTCGGCACGAACCATTGCTACACCTGGCCGCTCGCCGTCGGCGACGTCGACGCGGCGTTCGCCGAGGCCGACGTGGTCGTCGAGGGCCGCTACGTGCAGCAGCGCGTCATCCCCTCGCCGATGGAGACCCGCGCGGTCGTCGTCACGCCCGATGCCGTCGGTGGCGGCTTCACCCTCCACACCTCGACGCAGGTGCCGCACTTCGTGCGCGACATCCTCGCCGCGATCTGCGGCATCTCCGACACCAAGCTGCGCGTCGTCGCCCCGGACGTCGGCGGCGGCTTCGGCGCGAAGCTCAACGTGTACGCCGAGGAGGCCCTGGCGCTGGTCCTGGCGCGGCGGCTCAAGCGGCCGGTGAAGTGGACCGAGACCCGCTCGGAGCACCACGTCGCGACCACCCACGGGCGTGGGCAGGTCCAGTACATGACCATCGGCGCCACGCGCGAGGGGAAGATCCTCGGCATGCGGATCCGCCTCGTCGCGGACATGGGCGCCTACCTGCAGCTGCTGACCCCGGGCATCGCGGTCTTCGGCGCGTTCACCTACTGCGGGCTCTACGACTTCGGAGCCTACGACTTCTCGTGCCAGGGCGTCTTCACCAACCTCACGCCCACCGACGCCTACCGGGGCGCCGGGCGCTCCGAGGCGGCGTACGCCCACGAGCGGATCCTCGACGACCTCGCCCGCGCCCTGGAGATGGACCCGGCGGAGCTGCGGCTGCGCAACCTCCACCCGCCGTTCTCCGAGCCGCGCACGGTGCCCTCCGGCGTCCAGTACGACTCCGGGGACTACGAGCCCTGCATGCGCCGCGCCCTCGAGCTGGTCGACTACGAGGGTCTGCGCGCCGAGCAGGCGCAGCGCCGGGCCGCCGGCGACACCGTCGAGCTCGGCATCGGAATCGGGAACTTCACCGAGTCCGGCGGCCTCTCGCCCTCGAAGGTCGCCGCCGGGGTCCGGCTGCAGAGCGGCGGCTGGGAGGCGGCGACCGTGCGGATGACCACCGCCGGGCGCGCCGAGGTCGTCACGGGCACGAGCCCGCACGGCCAGGGCCACGAGACGGCCTGGGCCCAGATCACCGCCGACAGCCTCGGCATCGATCCCGCCGACGTCGAGGTGTTCCACGGCGACACGATGGTCGCGCCGTTCGGGCGCGACACCTACGGGTCGCGCAGCCTCGCCGTCGGGGGGACGGCGGTGTACGGGGCGGCCGAGAAGGTGGTGGCCAAGGCCCGGCTGATCGCCGCGCACCTGCTCGAGGCCGCCGAGTCGGACCTGCAGTTCGTCGACGGCACCTTCTCCGTGGCCGGCACCTCCGGCCCGTCCATCACGATCCAGGAGGTCGCCGGCGCGGCGTCGCTGGCCGCCGACCTGCCCGACGGGATGGAGCCCAACCTCACCGCCGACTACCACTTCGACCCGCCGAACTTCACGTGGCCGTTCGGCACGCACATCTGCGTCGTCGAGGTCGACACCGAGACCGGGATGACCACCGTGCGGCGCTTCGTCGCGGTCGACGACTGCGGGCGGATCGTCAACCCGAAGATCGTCGACGGGCAGCTGCACGGCGGGATCGCCCAGGGCATCGGGCAGGCGCTCTACGAGCACGCCACGTTCGACGAGAACGGGCAGCCGACGGCCGCGACGCTGGCCGACTACGCCGTGCCCGCCGCGAGCGACCTGCCCTCGTTCGAGCTGGACCAGACCGTGACCCTGTCGCCCACCAACCCGCTGGGTGCCAAGGGGATCGGGGAGTCCGGGTCGATCGGCTCGTCGCCCGCCGTGGTGAACGCGGCGATCGACGCGCTCGCCGCGCGCGGCGTCACGCACCTCGACATGCCGCTGACTCCGCAGCGGGTCTGGCGCGCCCTCGACGGGGCCGCCAAGGTGACCCCATGAGCGCCGGCACCGAGACCGACACCGAGACGCGGTACGACCACGGCGGCGACGAGTTCGTCTACGTCGAGCTCTCCGCGGCGATGAGCCTGCCGGTGCACTTCCGGTCGCTGGCGATCACCCGGCGGCTGGCCGAGGAGGCGATCCCGGGCGTCGAGGAGATCGCGCCGTCGAACGCGTCGTACATGGTCCGCGTCGACCCGGACCGGCTGCACCCGCGCGACCTCGTGCGCGAGCTGAAGCGCATCGAGGGTGAGGTCGGCGAGCTCTCCGACGACCTCACCCTCGCGTCCCGGATCATCGACGTCCCGATCATGCTGAACGACCCGTGGACACACGAGGTCCTCATGAAGTTCCGCGACCGCCACCAGGACCCGAACGGCACCGACCTCGACTACGGGGCCCGGATCAACGGCTACAGCTCGACCGAGGACTTCATCGACGCGCTCGCCGCGTCGCCGTACCTGGTGACGATGATGGGCTTCGTCCCCGGGCTGCCCTGGTGCTTCCAGCTGGTGCCCCGCGAGCGGCAGGTCGAGGTGCCCAAGTACGTCCGCCCGCGCACCGAGACCCCGGAGCGGGCGTTCGGGTTCGGCGGCGCGTTCGCGGTGATCTACCCGGTGAAGGGCGCGGGCGGCTACCAGCTGTTCGGCTCGGCGCCCGCGCCGATCTTCGACGGCGAGCAGCGCCTGCCGGACTTCGCCGAGAACGACTCGGTGGTGTTCTTCAAGCACGGCGACGTCATCAACTACCGGCGCGTCGACCGCGAGGAGTACGACGACGTCCGCGCGCAGGTCGACGCGGGCACCTGGCGGTACTCGTACAAGGAGCTCGAGTTCTCGCCGAGCCGGTTCCTCGCCGACCCCGACGGCACCAACGCGGCGATGAAGGAGGTGCTGTACGGATGACGATCCGCGTGCAGGATCCCGGGCTCGAGACGACGGTCCAGGACACCGGGCGGCTCGGCTACTACAGCATCGGCTTCCCGCCCTCGGGCGCGCTCGACTCGTTCGCCTACCACGTCGGCAACGCGCTGGTCGGCAACGAGCCGGGTGCCGCGGGGCTGGAGGCGGTCTACCTCGGCCCGACGCTGGAGTTCACCGAGGACACCGTCATCGCCGTGACCGGCGCGGAGATCCCGGCCTTCGTCGACGGCCACGAGATCCCCCTCTGGGAGTCCGTGGCGGTGTCGGCAGGCTCGGTGCTCTCGTTCGGGCAGCTCCGCGGCGGGGCGCGGCCCTACATCGCCGTCGCCGGCGGCATCGACGTGCCGCTCTACTACGGCAGCCGCTCGACCTACACGCTCGTGGGGATCGGCGGCTTCCAGGGACGCGCGCTGAAGGCCGGCGACGAGCTGGCGATCGGCTCCGACGCGCGCGACCCCCGTGCGGGCCGGCGCCTGGACGCGTCCGACGTGCCGGTGCACCCGTCGACCGCCGAGGTGCACCTGCTCGTCGGCCTGCACAGCTACCGGCTCACCGAGGACAGCCTCGCGCGGTTCACCGACACCGAGTGGAAGGTGACCCCGGACGCCAACCGGGTCGGCTACCGCTTCCGGGGTGCCGAGCTGGAGTTCGTGCCCCGGGAGCAGCCCTTCGGCGCCGGTAGCGACCCCGCCAACGTCACCGACTGCGGCTACCCGGTCGGGTCGGTGCAGGTCCCCGGCGGCGTCGAGCCGATCGTCCTGCTGCAGGACGCGGTCACCGGGGGCGGCTACGCGACGCTCGGCACCGTCGTGAGCGTCGACCGCGACCGCCTGGCCCAGACCAAGACCGGCGACAGGACGCGCTTCGTGCCCGTCGACCTCGACGGCGCGCTGGAGGTCCGCAAGGACCGCCTCGGCGCGCTCGACCGCATCCGTTCCGCGCTCGCCTGACCGATCCCGAGGAGGCACGTCCGTGGGCAGCCACACGATCACGTCCCGCACACCCGGCGTCTTCTACCACCGGTCCTCGCCCGACGCGGACCCCTACGTCACGGAGGGGGCGGCCGTCGCCGAGGGCGACACGGTGGGTCTCGTCGAGGTCATGAAGACCTTCCACGAGGTGAAGGCCGACGCCGCGGGCACCGTCACGAAGTTCCTCGTCGAGAACGAGGACGAGGTGACCATCGGCCAGGACCTCGTCGAGCTGGAGACGTGACGCGGGGTGGGCGGGGGATCGACGCAGTCCTGGTCGCCAACCGCGGTGAGATCGCGCTGCGGGTCGTGCGGGCCTGCCGGGAGCTGGGCATCCGGTCGGTCGCGGTGTACTCCGACGCCGACGCGTCCGCCGCGCACGTCCGGCACGCCGACGACGCGGTGCACATCGGCAAGTCGTCGGCGTCGAAGAGCTACCTGAACGCCGACGCGGTGCTCGAGGCGGCGCGCTCGGCCGGGGTCGACGCGGTGCACCCCGGCTACGGCTTCCTCTCCGAGCGGCCGTCGTTCGCGGCCGCCGTCGAGGAGGCGGGGATGACGTTCGTGGGCCCGCCGTCGTCGGTGATCGCGACGATGGGGGACAAGGCGGCGGCGCGGGCGGTGGCGCACTCGGCGGACGTGCCCGTGGTGCCGGGCAGCGACGAGGTCGAGTCGGCCGACGACGCCGTCGCCGCGGCCGAGGAGGTCGGCTACCCGGTGCTCGTCAAGGCCTCCGCCGGCGGCGGGGGACGGGGCATCCGGCCCGCCGCGTCGGCGGACGAGCTGCGGACCGTGGTGGTCGAGGCCCAGCGCGAGGCGTCCTCGGCGTTCGGTTCCGGCGCGGTGTACCTGGAGCGCGCGCTGCAGGGGCCTCGCCACGTCGAGGTGCAGGTGCTCGCCGACACCCACGGCACCGTCGTGCACTGCTTCGAGCGGGAGTGCTCGCTGCAGCGCCGTCGCCAGAAGATCCTGGAGGAGGCGCCGGCGCCGGGGCTGTCCTCCGAGCTGCGGTCGGCGCTGTACGACGCGGCCGTGCGGCTGTCGTCGCAGGTCGGCTACGTCGGCGCGGGCACGGTGGAGTTCCTCGTCGAAGGTGACGAGTTCTTCTTCATCGAGATGAACACGCGCATCCAGGTCGAGCACCCGATCACCGAGTGGATCACCGGGCTCGACCTCGTCGCCGAGCAGCTGCGCATCGCCGGCGGGGAGCCGCTGTCGGTGGCCCAGGACGACATCGTCCGCCGGGGCGCGGCGATCGAGTTCCGCGTCAACGCCGAGGACCCCGACCAGGACTTCCTGCCCTCGCCGGGCGAGGTGACCGGTCTCGAGCTGCCCGGCGGCCCCGGCGTCCGCGTCGACACCGCCCTCATGGCCGGCGACGTCGTCCCGCCGTTCTACGACTCGCTGGTCGCGAAGCTCGCGGTCTGGGCGCCGACGCGCGAGCAGGCCCTGGCCCGCGGCCGCCGGGCGTTGGCCGAGTACCGGGTCGAGGGTCTGCCGACCACCATCGGCCTGCACCGGCGCCTGCTCGACGAGCCCGCGGTCGTGGACGGCACCTACGACATCACGACCCTGGAGACGTGGCTCGGGTCTTCGCCTTCGTGAGTGGGTGTGCGTCCTCTGGAAGGGGGAAGCGCGCACACCTCGTGGGCCGGGGTCGGGTGCGCATGATCAGCAGAGCGAGAAGCACCTCGATGGCGCTGTGGAGGTGCTTTCCGCTCTGCTGATCTCCGTACGGGCGCGTCCCGGTTAGCGTTGCGGACATGTCCCCGGTCGACGTCCTCGACACCGGGTCGGGGCCGCCGGTGGTGCTCCTGCACAGTTCGGTGAGCGGGAACCGGCAGTGGAAGGCGCTGACCGCCGAGCTCCGGGACCGCCACCGGGTGCTCGCGATCAACCTCCTCGGCTACGGCACGACGCCGCCCTGGCCCGGCGGCCGGCCACAACGCCTCACCGACCAGACCGCGCTCGTCCATGCCGTGCTGGCCGACGTCGACGGGCCGGTCGCGCTCGTCGGCCACTCCTTCGGCGGGGCGGTGGCCATGCGCGCGGCCGTCGAGCTCGGCGACCACGTCCGCGCGCTCGTCCTCGTGGAACCCAACCCCTTCTCGCTGCTCGCGGGTGCCGGCCGCACCGACGCGTTCGCCGAGGCCTGCGCCCTGCGCGACGAGGTCCGGCGTCACGGCGGGGCAGGTGAGTGGGCCGTCGTCGCCGAACGGTTCGCCGACTACTGACTGGGCGACGGCACGTGGGCGGCGATGCCCGACAAGCGCCGCACCGCGTTCGTCGCCGCGCTCGTCCCCCACCAGCACGAGTGGGATGCCGTCATCGACCCGGACCTCGCCCTCGACGACGTGGCACCCGAGACCGTCCCGACGCTCGTCGTCCACGACCCCGCGACGCGTCGGCCCATCCGCGAGCTCGTCGAGGTGCTGCAGCACGAGCGCCCGGCCCGGCGCTTCCACGCCCTCGCCGGGGGCGGCCACTTGGCCCCGCTCGTACGCCCGGACCTCGTGAACCCCGTCGTGGCGTCCTTCATGGCGGAGCTGTGAGCACCGCGCAGCTCGAGTCATTCTCTGCCCCTGGGTCGGTCGCGTCGCGCGGGGAGTTCAGAGAGGCGGAATGGCTGCTAGCTGTCGGAGCATCCCGAGGTCGTCGCGCACCGCCCAGCGTTCGGCGATACGGCCCTCGACCAGGCGGTACATGAATGCCGTGTCCCGCGCATAGGGCCCGGGCGGGGCGCTGATGCCCAGGAACGGCCCACCCGGCCACCGGCCTTCCCGGACGCCGTACTGGACGACGTGGTCGCCCTCGGCGACGACGGCGAGCTCGCGCCACCCGTCGCTGCGGAATCGGGTCGCGCCGCGCAGGAACTCCCGGGTGCCGGCCAGCCCTGCCGGTCGGCCCGGAGCTTGCGCGTGGTTGGTCATGTCGGGGGTGCAGAGCACCTCCAGCTCGTCGAGATCGGCGCTGTTGAGCACGGCGTCGAAGCGCTCCACCACAGCCTTGTTGGTCGCGGCGAGGTCCATCGGGCCACCACCTCACGGGTCCCGACGAATATTCGTGAGAGCAGCACTCTCATATTGAGAGTGTTACTCTCACGAATGTGGGCGTCAAGACCCGGCAGTACGACATCTCCGGCCGGCGGGCACAGACCGGCGCCACCCGCGCCGCGGTCGTCGCCGCCGCGCACGACCTGTTCATCGAGCGCGGTTACGTGGCCACCACGGTTGAGGCGATCGGGCAGGCCGCGGGGGTCCCTCTCGCCACCGTGTACCGGCTCCTGGGATCGAAGCGGGCCATCCTGACCGCCGTCCTCGAGGTCTCCTTCGTCGGTGACGACGAACCGCTCGCGCTGCACGAACGCCCGTCCGTCAACGCGGCCTTCGCGGAGGAGGACCCCCGCGCGCTCATCGCGGCGTTCGCCGGGGTCTGCCGGCAGGTGTTCGACCGATCTGCGGAGATCCAACGAGTACTACGGGCGGCCGCCGGCGCCGATGCCGTCGCCGCCGAGCTCCTGGACTGGCTCAACCGCCAGCGCCTCGACGGCCAGAGCCGGATCGCCCGCGCGCTCTCCGACCGGGGGGCGCTCGCCGAGGGTGTGACGGTCGACGCCGCCGCGGACACGATCTACGCGCTCATGGCACCCGAGGTGCACCACGTGCTGACGGTCGAACGCGGATGGGACCACGACCGTTACGAACGGTGGCTCTCCGACTCCCTGGGCTTGCTGATCCTCCGCTGATCGCTCAGCCCCGCAGCAGCTGAGTCGCCGGCACGCGTTCCACGCCCAGGGAGTCGAAGCGCCGACGGAGCGCTTCGACGATCTCGACGGCGTTGGGGCGGTCGCCGTGCAGGCAGATCGTGTCGACCTCGACGTCGAGGTGCTTGCCCGTCGTCGAGGTCACGTGCCCTTCGAGGAGGTCGACGGCCTGCTGGGCGACGGCGTCGGGGTCCTTCGCCTTCGGCTCGGGCTCGACGATGATGTGCCCCTCGTCGTTGTACTCGAGGTCGGCGAAGCCCTCACGGGCCACGGTCGCGCCGAGCGAGCGGGCGAGGTCGGCCGTCGGCCCGGCCAGCCAGAAGATCATCAGGTTGGGGTCGAGGCGCAGCACCGCCTCCGTGATCGCGGTGGTGATCTCGGGGTCGGTCAGCGCCATCCCGTACAGCGCGCCGTGCGGCTTGACGTGCACGACCTCCGCGCCCTCCGCGCGAGCCGTCGCCTGCAGCGCACCGGTCTGGTAGAGCACGAGCTGGGCGGCCTCGTCGGGGCGCAGCGCCATCCGCCGGCGCCCGAAGCCCACGAGGTCGGGCAGGCCGGGGTGAGCGCCGATCGCGGTGTCGGTGGCGACGGCCGTGCGCACCGAGTCGCGCATGGTCACCGGATCGCTGGCGTGGTACCCGCAGGCGACGTTCACCGAGGTCACGTGGCCCATGAGCTCGGTGTCGTGACCGAGCTTCCAGCGCCCGAGGCTCTCCCCGGCGTCGGCGTTGAGGTCGACGCGTGTCTGCATGGGGACAGTGTCCGCTCAGAACGCGCCGGCGTGAACCTCCGACCACTGACGGAACGTGCGCGCCGGGCGCCCGAGGAGGTCGGGGACGGTCGTCGTCACCCGGCTGTCGTCGTACTCGCCGCCGCGGGAGAAGCGGAAGAAGGCGTCGACGTACTCGGCCGGCATGACCGACCCGAGACGCGCCCGCGCCTCGGGGCCGGTGAGCCGCAGGCTCCGTCCCTCGAGCTCCGGGTCGGTGAGCGCACGGGCGGCGACGGCACCGATGTCGGCGGGGTCGATCACGGCCACCGGGACGTCGGCGAAGGGCTCGCGGACGACGTCGGCGAGCGGTGACCACGCCAGCGCGTTCGACATGAACCCGCTCGGGCGCAGCACCGCCCACCCCAGGCCCGCATCGCGCAAGGCGGCCTCGGAGACGAGGTTGAACCGGGTCACCGCGTTGTCGACGTCGCCGCCGACCACAGCTCCGGTGGAGAGCAGCACGACCCGTCGCACCCCGGCCGCCCGCATGTCGGCGAGCAGGCCCGGGACGTCGGGGTACCCGGCGGGCAGGAACACGGCGTCGACCCCGCGCCAGGCCTCCGCCACCGAGGCGCGGTCACCCAGGTCCCCGGTCACGGGGACGGCCCCCGCGACGGGCGTACCCCGCCGCGACGGCGCCCGGACCTCGCCCACGTCGGCCAGCGCCCGCACCACCTCGCCGCCCACGTTCCCGTCGCGCCGGCCACCAGGACGGTCGATATCGGTCCTCTGGTCACGCGCCCGGCGCCGCGGGCACCGGGGCCTCGAGCGGCAGCGAGTCGAGCCCCCCACGGATCGCCTCGGCGAGCAGGGCGATGTCCTCGTCGTTCGCGATGAGCGGCGGGGACACCGCGACGCCCTTGCCCAGCCCGCGCACGAGCACGCCGTTCTTCCGCGCGGCGCGCAGCAGCACGTTCGGGGCGTCGGGGACCCCGTCGAGCACGTCCTGCTCCAGCTCCACCGCGGCCAGGAAGCCGAAGCCGGCGCGCAGCTCGTGGACGTACGGGTGCGACGTGAGCGGCGCGAGCGCCTCGAACAGCGGCATCTCCAGCTCACCGCCGCGCGCGATGAGGTTCTCGCGCTCGTAGACGTCGAGGGTCGCGAGGCCCGCGGCGCAGCAGGTCGGGTGTCCCGAGTAGGTCGGTCCGTGGCGCAGGGTGCGCTCGCCGGGGGTCGTCCACCACGGGGCGGCGACCTCGCCGGAGACGATCAGGCCGCCGAGCGGCAGGTAGCCGCTGGTGACGCCCTTCGCGAAGGTGATCATGTCGGGCCGGACGCCGAAGCGCTCGATGCCGAACCAGGTGCCCAGCCGCCCGAAGCCGCAGATCACCGCGTCGATCACCAGCAGGACACCGTGGCGGCGGCACAGCTCGGCGACGCCCTCGACGTAGCCGTCGGTGGGCAGGTGTACGCCGCCGGCTCCGGTGACGGGCTCGATGACGAACGCCGCGATCCGCTCGGGGCCGACCTCGGCGAACACCTTCTCCACGCCGTCGAGGTCGTGCAGGGGCGCGACGGTGTTCTCGCCGGCGAGCACGCCCCAGCCGTCGCGGTTCGGCGGGATGCCGGTGATCGACGTCCCGTAGCCGTGCGTGCCGTGGTACCCGGTCTCGCGGGAGACGACGTGGACGCGCTGGTGCTCCCCGCGCGCCTGCCAGTAGGAGCGGGCGACCTTCACCGCCGTGTCGATGGCGTCCGCCCCGCCCGAGCCGAAGAACACCTTGGCGTCGTCGACCGGAGCCAGGTCGGCCAGCCGCTCGGCGAGCTCGAGCGCGGGACGGTTGGCGATGTCGGCGAAGCACGAGTACGCCTCGAGCTTCGACATCTGCCTCATGGCCGCGTCGACGATCTCCTGGCGTCCGTGGCCGACGTTGCAGTACCAGAGGCTCGCGCAGCCGTCGAGATAGGCGCGTCCCGCCTCGTCGTAGACGTACGCGCCCTCGGCGCGGTCGACGACGAACTCGTTCCCGTCGACGGCGGCCATGTCGGAGAACGGATGCCACAACCGGGTGCTCATGGTTCGGATTGTCCCGCCGACCACGCCCCGGCGGCACCCCTGCGGAGGATTACGGACGGCCCCCGTCCGCCGGCCCCAGCCCCAGCGGGAGCGGCGCCTGCGGGTCCGTGAGTGCGGCGAGGCACTGCCGGGCCGCCGCGGCCCAGGGGGCCCATCCGGCGCGCTCGGCCAGGGCGAGGGCGGCGGTCCAGTCCCGCCGGGCGGTGTCGCGGTCGCCGAGGATCCGGGCCGCGAGCCCCGTCCAGAGCGTCGCGGGACCGAGGACGGCGCCGCCGAACCCGACCAGCACGGCGGCGTCCGGGTCGGCGGGGAGCGCCTCGCGGACGTGGGTGGCGACCGCGGCGTCCCCGAGGCGGAAGGCGGCGCCCGTGGCCATCGCCGCCGCGGCGCGGGAGAACCACATCGCCGGGTTGGCGGCCCGGCGCCCGTACTCCGCGAGGTGCTCGCGCGCCCGGTCGTCGTGGCCCGCGCAGGCCTCCGCGTAGGCGGCTGCGGCGGACCAGGCCCCGGTGTTCAGCGCGCGGGTCGATGCGTGGGCAGCGAGGGGGGCGAGCTCGGCGACGGTCCCCGCCAGCAGGTGCTGGACGAGCAGGTGCGCGCCGGCGGCGAACGGCGCCGCGGGGAGGCCGAGCGCCTGGCCCCGTTCCGCGGCGCGGCTCGCCGCGGCGTCGGCGCCCGGGTCGCCCTCGGCCAGCAGCATGGCGGCCCCGGTCACCTGCGCGGCCCAGATCGAGCGCGGGCGGAACCACCGCTCGGCGGCGGTCTCCAGCTCGACGCGCAGCTTGTGGGCCTGCTCGGTGCGCCCGTTCGCGAGCTCGGCGGTCATCAGCAGCTCGGTGCCCTCCAGGTACAGCGACGGGTCCCCGGTGGCCAGGGCGAGCCGGTGGGCGTCGGCCGCGACGGCGAGCCGCTCGCGCACCGGGCGGGCGCCGTCGACGAGGTGGCGGGCCTCGAGCGCCCGGACGCGGGCCTGCGCCTCGGGGTCGTCGCCGGCGATCGCGTCCGCCAGCGCCCTCGCCTCGGCGACGAGCGCCGGCGCCCCGTCCCGCGCGGTCGCCGAGGCCTCCCGGACGGTCGCGACGAGCAGGTCGAGCCGCAGGCGCGGGGCCAGCGGCCGGTCGAGGAGGCGGTGCAGCCGCGCGTAGCGGCGGGGGTCGCCCTGCACCGAGAGTCCCAGCGGCTCGTCGCCGACCGCCACGAGCACCGCGAGCTCGTCGTCGCCGGCGTCCAGGGCCGCGTCGAAGGCCTCGTCGAGAGCGTCCTCCAGCGCGCCGTCCCGGGCCTCGCCGGTCCCGCGCACCGCGGCGTGGCACAGGGCGCGGTGGCCGAGCAGGCGCGCGCGGGCCCGGTCGGTGGCCGCCGGGAGCGCGGCGTCGAACAGGGCGATCGCCTCGGGGATCGCCCGCCGGCGGTAGGACTCCACGCCGGCCTCCACCTGCGCCGCGGCCAGGCGGGACGGGGCGAGCAGCGTCGCGGCGCCCTCGCCGTGGCGCAGCACGGTGAACGCGTCCGCGTCGTCGTCGAGCCCCTCGAGCCGGGCGAGGTGCAGGTGTGCCGCGCGGACCGGCGGCACGCCGGCCCGCAGGCCGTCGGCGTCGAGGTCGTGGCGCAGCACGTAGCGGTCGCCCTCCCCGGTGGCCAGCCCCGCCCGCACCGCGACCTCGAGGTCGTCGGCCACGTCGAGCGGGCGCCGCCCGAGGACGGCGGCCAGGCCGGTGAGGTCGACGGGGCGCAGCACCGCGAGCGCCTCGACCGCCCGCCGTGTCGCGGCGGGGAGCTGGGCTGGCCTGGTGGTCGACGACGGCCCGCACCTGGTCGGGGACCCGCTCGACCGCCTCCAGGGCCTCCTCCCGGCCGGCGCAGCGCCCGAGGAGGTCGAGCAGCGCCGTGACGTGCAGGGCGAGGCCACCGGAGCGGCGGGTCACCGCGTGGACGAGGTCGTCATCCGGCTCGAGCGCGGCGAGGCGCCGCCGGACGAGGACGGCCACCGCGTCCGGGGTGAGCGGGCCGACCGCGACGGTGGTGACGGCGTCCTGCCCGTCCAGCTCGGCCCGCGCGCGGTCCCAGTGCGGGTGCGGAGCGGTGTCCGGCGCCCGCGCCGCGACCACGACGACCACCCCGACGGGCAGGCCGCGCCGGGCGAGGGCGCGCAGGACGTCGAGCGAGGCGGTGTCGGCGCGGTGGGCGTCGTCGAGAGCCAGGAGCACGGGCGCGTCCTCGGCACGGCGACCGAGCTGCGCGTGGACCCAGGGCCCGAGGTCGCGGTCCGGGACCGGTCCTCGGATCTCCAGGTCGTCGATCACCTCGTGCCACGCGGCGGCGGGGGCGTCGTTCTCCCCCCACGCCGAGCTCGCCGTCCGCGCCCCTCGCGCCCGGGCGGCGTGGACCACGGCGCGGAGCACGGCGGACTTCCCCGCACCCGCGCGGCCGTGCAGCACGACCAGGCGGCCGTCGCCGTGCAGGGCGTCGAGGATCGTGCCCGCGAGGGCCTCCCGGCCGACGAGCTCCGGAGCGCTCGTCGGCTCTCCACCGGCGCGGGGCGGGGTGAGCGAGCCGTAGAGCGAACGCAGCTCGGGCCCGGGCTCGACGTCGAGCTCGTCCCGGAGCCTGCGGCGGACCTCGAGGTAGGTCTCGACGGCGTCGCGGTGGCCGGCCGCCGTCGCGCAGGGCCCGCACGAGCAGCGCCGACAGCTCCTCGTCGAGGCGGTCCTCGCCGGCGAGCAGGTCGACGACGTCGCCGTACCGGCGCTGCTCGAGCAGCAGCGCGGCGTGGCGGACGGTGAGGGCGCGCCGGCGCTCCTCGGCGCTGCGCCGGGCCTCGGTGAGGCGGGCGGAGTCGAGCCCGAGGAAGGGCGTGCCCCGCCACGCGGCGCGGGCGTCCTCATGAGCGGCGAGGTCTCCGCCGCGCAGGGCCGCGTCGGCGAGACGGCCGAACTCCAGGACGTCGACGGCGTCGCGGCCGAGGTGCAGCGTGTACAGCCCGCCGCCCGCGGTGATCCACGGCTCGGCGCGGTCGCCCAGCCACGCGCGGAGGCGGGTCAGCGCGACCTGGAGGGTGGCGCGGGGGTTCTTCGGCAGGTCCTCGCCCCACGCCTCGTCGATGAGCGCGTCGCCGTCGACCGCCTCGCCCGCGTGGAGGGCGAGGAGCGCGAGGAGGGTCGCGAGGGTGCGGCTGCGGTGCGGCTCCGGGACCCCGTCGCGCACCACGGCCACGCCACCGAACAGGCGGAGGCCGACAGACGCCATCCATCCCCCCGGACGTCACGTCACGTGATCACCTCGCGGAAGGGTACGTCCTCCGAGGTCACCCGACGTGCCGCCGTGTGGACGAACCGTTCGCCCGAGCAGAGGAGGTGGCGAGCGCCCCCTGAGTCTCAGAGCAGGGACTCGATCCTCGCGGCGATCTCGCCGAGGTCGTCGAGATCGCCGCCGGCGACGTCCACGACGAGCTGGAACACCGCGTCCTGGTCCGGTCGCGGTGGTCGATCGTTGAGGACCAGGAAGACCGCGGTCGCAGCCCACGCGAGCCGCTTGTTCCCGTCCACGAGCGCGTGGTTCCCGCAGAGACTGTGCAGCAGCGCGGCGGCCTTCAGAGCGATCGTCGGGTAGGCGTCCTCGCCCATCACCGTCGTCGCAGGTCGAGACAGGGCGGCTTCCAGCAACCCGAAGTCCCGGACCCGGGTTTCCTCGCCGAGCGCGCTCTCCAGAAAGCGCAGGACGTCTTCGAGCGTCAGGTACCGGGTCACGCTCGACCGAGGCGGTCGAGTGCTTCCCGGAAGTTCGTGGTCACCCAGGCGGCGGCCCGGTCGACGTCGTCATCGCGGTCGTGCCGCTCGACGTACTCCCGCACCGCTGCCCTGGCGATGTCCTGCATCGACCGCTGTTCCGTCTCGGCACGGCGGCGCAGGGCCTCGGCCTCGTCGTCGCTCAGCCGCAGGGTCATCGCCACATCGCCAAGATACCTGTTCTGGTATCAGCGACGACATCGCCTGAGGTGCACGAGGAACGCTTCGGAAATCGAAGCATTCCTCGACCCGGTCATCGCTTCGGGCTGACGGCGGAGACACGCGCGACGAGTCCGGCGGGCACCTCCCAGTCGCCCGGAGCGCCGGAGGGACTCGCGTCGTACCGCCGCGCTGCGTCGAGGAGGTCCTCGGCGTCGTCGACCCCGATCCGCGAGAAGCGGACGCGGGGCTTGCCCGGCCCGTCGACGGCGACGTTGCCGGCGTTCGGGCACCCGCCGAGGCAGGGCACGTGACGGACACGGACCTCGGCCCCGGCGAGCGCCCCGTCGAGGGCGGCGCCGAACGACCCGCTGTCCACGTCGTACCGCGGACAGGTGCGGCAGATCAGCAGCGGCACGGGCTCAGGGCCGGGCCTCGACGACCTGGCGCGTGGCGTCCGTGACCGGACCCGCCGGGGCGTCGAGCCCGCTGCGCGGGGCGATACCGCTGTCCGCCTTGTGGAACCGCCCGTCCTTCATGATCGCGTGCAGCTTGTCGTGGTCCTGCAGGATCGTGACGTCCTCGAGCGGGTCGCCGTCGACGAGCAGGAGGTCGGCGAGGAAGCCGGGCTGGACCTGGCCGAGCTCGTCGGGACGAAGCATGATCTCGCCGCCGAGCTTGGTGGCCGAGAGGATCGCCTCCATCGGCGTGAAGCCGAGGCGCTCGACGAAGTGCTCGAGGTCGCGGGCGTAGGTGCCGTGCGGGGTCCAGGCGAAGCCGTAGTCGCCGCCGGGCAGCAGCTTGATGCCGCGCCGGTGCATCTCGCGGAGCCCGTCGGTGGCGACCTCGAGCTCCTTCTTGTAGCCGACGGCCTCGGCCGCCTCCTGGGGGAACCCGAACGCCTCGGCCTCGTAGAGCGTGGCGATCAGCCAGTTGATGCCGGGCGCGACGAACACCCAGTCCTTGTTCGCCTCGAGCATGTCCATGCCCTCGGCGTCGGTGAACGAGGCGTGGTAGATGATGTCGACCTTGTTCCGCAGGCACATCTTCACGCTCTCGGCGGAGCGGGCGTGGGCGCAGACGCGCTTCCCGCGCCGGTGGGCCTCGGTGACCGCGGCGGCGACCTCCTCGTCGGAGAAGTACGTGTCCTCCGCGCGCTGGGTGCCGGTGATCTCCTCGCCGGTCATCGACAGCTTGATCTGGTCGACGCCGAGCTCGATCAGCTGGCGCACCGCGAGCCGCATGCCCTCCGGCCCGTCGGCGAACTTCGTGATCGACTTGATCAGCGCGCCGCCCGTCACCGCGATCTCGGGGCCGTTGGCGAGGTAGCGCGGGCCGGGGATGCGGCCGGCGTTGATCGCGTCACGGCAGACGACGTCGAGGCGCTCCTTGGCCGACGCGGCGCCGAGGCACATCGTGTAGCCGGAGTCGATGTACTTCTTCGCCGACTCCATGGAGAAGAGCAGGTGCTCCTCGACCGGCATCGTCCCGAGCCCGTCGAGGTCCGCGGAGTTGTTCCAGCTGAAGTGGGTGTGCGCGTCGCACAGCCCGGACATCAGCGTGCGCCCCCGGCCCTCGACGACCTGGGCGTGCAGCGCGCGGGCCTCCTCGACGGTGCCGACGGCCGCGATCCGGTCGTCCTCGACGAGCACGTCGCCGGGGTACGGGTCGGCGCCCGTGGAATCGAGGATCGAGACGTTGCGGAACAGGACCTTGCTCATGACGGCTCCTCGTCGTCGAGGGTGGTAAGGGTCAGAAGAACTTGAGGAGGTGCTCGGTGACCTCGTGCGGCTTCTCGAGCGCGGTCCAGTGCCCGCAGTCCTCGAAGATCTCGAGGACGGCGGAGCCGTGGGCGTCGGCGAGCCCGTGCGAGATCGCCGGGGCCCCGACGCCGTCGTCCGCGCCGGTGAGCAGCAGCAGGGGCAGGGCCGGGTCGACCGGTCCGGGGTCGTTGGCGCCGGCCAGGGCCTCGCAGGAGCGGGCGTAGCCCTCCGGGTCCTGGCGCAGCACCAGCTCGCGGACGCACGCCGCGGTCGCGGGATGGTCGCGACGGGTGGCCTCGGCGGTCGCGTTGGTCATCACCGCGTCGGCGACGGCGGCCATGCCCTCGGCGCGGACCTTCGCCGCGCGGTCGTGCTGGCCCTGCTGACCGGCCTCGGGCAGCGGCGCGGGCACGGCGCCGAGGAGCGCGAGATGGCTGACGAGCTCGGGCCTGCGCGCCGCGAGGCTGCGCACGGTGATCGTCCCCATCGAGTGCCCGACGACCCGCGCCGGCCCGGCGTCGAGGGTCTCGATCAGCGCGGCGAGGTCGTTGGCGAAGCCCTCGATCGACAGCGTGCCGGCGACGGCCGAGCGCCCGGAGCCCTCCATGTCGGGCCGGACCACGGTGAAGCGCTCGGCGAGCGCCGCGACCTGGGGCTGGTAGAAGTTCGACGTCCCGCCGAGGCCGTGCACCAGCACGACGGGCGGACCGTCACCGGTGACCTCGACAGCGAGCTCCTTGCCGTTGACCTGCACGCGTTCGTCCTCCTCGAGGGGTCGTTCAGCGGATGGTGTTGCGGAGGGCGCCGAGGCCCGTGATCGCGCACTCGACGACGTCGCCGGGCTGCAGGAAGCGGGGCGGGTCGAACCCGATCCCGACGCCGGCGGGGGTGCCGGTGGCGATGACGTCACCGGGCAGGAGCGTCATCCCGGCGGAGAGCACGCGGATCAGCTCGGGGACGTCGAAGATCAGGTCGGCGACCGGTGCCTTCTGGCGGGGCTCGCCGTTGACCGTGCAGGAGACCTCCAGCGCGGCCAGGTCGCCGACCTCGTCGGCGCTGACCGCCCACGGCCCCATCGGCGCGTGGGTGTCGAGCGACTTGCCCAGCAGCCACTGCTTGTGGTCGCGCTGCACGTCGCGGGCGGTGACGTCGTCGACGATCGTGTAGCCCCAGACGTGCTGCATCGCCTGCTCGCGCGTGATGCCCCGCCCGCCCCGGCCGATGATGACGGCGAGCTCGGCCTCGTAGTCGAGCTCGCTGGTGACCGACGGGTGGGACTCGACGTCGTCGTAGGGCCCGGTCACCGCCGTCGTCGCCTTCGAGAAGACGATCGGCTTGTCGGGCAGGTCCTCCGAGCGCTGCGGGGTGTCGTAGCCGGAGCGGCCGAACTCGGCGACGTGCTCGCGGTAGTTCTTGCCCACCGCGAACAGGTCGCGGCGCGGCTCCGGGATCGGCGCGCGCAGGCGGGCTCCGTCGACGACGGGCAGCTCCCCGGCGTCGGCGATCGCGGGGCCGAGCCGCTCCCAGTCGGCGATGATCGCGAGCATCGACCGGTCGCCGACGACGCCGGCCAGGTCGCGGACCGTCGTCCCGTCGTCGTCGACCTGCCCCACGCCCTCGCGGTCGGCGGTACGGAAGGTCACGAGCTTCACGGATCACACTCCGGGCGTTGCGAACAACCAATACGGACCAATCACGGCGTGTGGTCGGCCACTCGCCGGTCCCTCGACCGTACGACGAGGCGGATCGGCTGCCAAGAGGGTCGATGCCGTAGCATTGGTCCTGTATTGGTCGGCGAGAAGGGGGAGTCGTGGCCGCACCGCAGGAGGGCGTCGGGAGCGCACCCGTCGTCACCCGCCTCCGGGCCCTGCTCGACGAGGCCGTCGCGGCCGGTGCGCTCAGCACCGGTTCGAAGATCCCGACCGAGCGCGCGCTGTCGACGACGCTGCAGGCGTCGCGGGCCGCCGTCCGCGCCGCGCTGGGGGAGCTCGAGCGCGACGGCCGGATCACCCGCCACGTCGGGCGCGGCACGTTCCTCACCGAGCTCGAGGCCGAGCCCGGCCTGCCGCCGGCCGCCCGCGGGCCGCTCCAGACGAGCCCCGCCGAGATCATGGCGACCCGCCTCGTCCTCGAGCCCGAGATCGCCGCGCTGGCCGCCCGCCACGCGACGCCGGCCGACCTCGAGCACATCGAGCACTGCCTGCGGCGCGGCAACGCCACCGCCACCTACGAGGAGTTCGAGGCCTGGGACTCCGCGCTGCACCGCGCCGTGGCGGCCGCCGCGCACAACGGCCTGCTGCTGCGGCTGTTCGACACCATGAACGCCGCCCGCGACCTCCCGGTGTGGGGCAGCATCAAGCGGCGCTCGGCCTCGCCGGAACGGCGGCGCGGCTACGAGCAGTGCCACGCCGAGATCGTCACCGCCCTCACCGAGCGCGACCCGGACACCGCGCGCGAGCACATGCGCCGCCACCTCGTCGACGTCCGCACCAACCTGCTCGGCCAGCACTGACTCGGCCAGCACGGAGCGGGCATCCTCGGCGGGTGCCCGCCGAGAACCTGGTCGTGAGCGACGCCGAGACCGTCGACGCCGTCGTCGTCGGCGCCGGGCACAACGGTCTGGTGGCGGCGAACATGCTGGCCGACCGGGGCTGGTCGGTGCGCGTGCTGGAGGCCTCGGACGGGCCGGGCGGGGCGGTGCGCACCGAGGAGATCACCGCGCCGGGCTTCCGCAGCGACCTCGGCAGCGCGTTCTACCCGATGGGCGTGGTGTCGCCCGCGCTTCCGCGCGCTGGACCTCTCGTCGTACGGCCTGGAGTGGCGCCACGCGCCCTCCCCGCTGGCCCACGTCCTGCCCGACGACCGTGGCGTGCTGCTCTCCCGCGACGTCGACGTCACCGCGGCGTCGCTCGACCGCTTCGCCGCCCGGCGACGGCGACGCCTGGCGACGGCTCGCCGACGAGTGGCAGCGGCTGCGCGACCCGCTGCTCGCCGCGTTCCTCGGGCCGTTCCCGCCGGTGCGCGACGCCGCCCGGGTGCTGCGGATGCTCGGCGGCCCCGACGCGCTCCGCCTCGCGCGCCGGATGCTGCTGCCGGCGACGCGGTTCGGCGAGGAGGAGTTCGCCGGGGAGGGCGCGCGGGTCCTCGTCGCCGGGAACGCCCTGCACACCGACCTCGGGGTGAACCAGACCGCGAGCACGGCGTTCGGCTGGCTGCTCGCGATGCTCGCGCAGGACGTCGGGTTCCCGGTGCCCGCGGGCGGCGCGCGGGGGATCACGGACGCGCTGGTGGCGCGGCTGGCGCTCCGGGGCGGGACCGTGGAGTGCCATCGTCCGGTGACGCGCGTCCTCGTCGAGGGCGGCCGGGCGGTGGGGGTCGTCGACGCCGCCGGCGGGCTGGTGCGGGCGCGGCGCGCGGTGCTCGCCGACGTCCCCGCGCCGGTGCTGTTCGGCGACCTCGTGGGCACCGAGCACCTTCCGGCACGGATGGTCGACGACCTCGCCCGGTTCCAGTACGACGACGCGATCCTCAAGGTCGACTGGGCGCTGTCGTCCCCGATCCCCTGGACCGCGCCGGAGCCCCGCGAGGCGGGCACGGTGCACCTCGGCGGGGACGTGGCGGGGCTCGTCGACTTCGGCGCCGACCTCGCGGCCGGCCGCATGCCGCGCGAGCCGTTCATGCTGCTCGGGCAGATGACGCTCGCCGACCCGCTGCGCTCGCCGCCCGGCACGGAGTCGGTGTGGGCGTACACGCACCTGCCGCACCGCCGGGAGCACTCGGAGGAGGAGCTCGCCGAGCAGGTCGCGCGCATGGTCGGCGGGCATCGAGCGCCACGCGCCGGGCTTCGGCGACCGCGTCGTCGCGCGGGTCGTGTCCGGGCCCGGCGACCTCGAGGCCCGCAACCCGTCGCTGGTGCGCGGGGCGCTCATGGCCGGCACGGCCCAGGTGCACCAGATGCTCGTGTTCCGCCCGACGCCCGGGCTCGGGCGCCCCGACACCCCCGTCGAGCGCCTCTTCCTCGCCGGCGCGACGGCCCACCCGGCGGGTGCGGTGCACGGGGCGCCGGGGGCCAACGCGGCGCGGGCGGCGCTGGCGCGCGGCGGGCGACTCGGTGCGCTCTACGGCGCCGGGATCCGCGCGGGACAGCGGCTGGTCTACGGGGCCGACGCCTCCCAGTCCCGGCGTCCGGTCGAGGCGCACCACCCCGGACGCTCGTGATCGTGGGGGATTTCCTGACGTTGAACGTCAGCGTGGCCCCCAGGCTGACACGGGGTCAGGCGAGGGCCGCCGCCACGATCGCGTCGGTGTCGAGGTGGTGGTGCGCCCAGGCGTCGGCGAGGCCGGAGGAGCGGCCGAAGTCGGTGACGCCGAGGTGCGAGGCGCGGACGCCGCGCACCGACGCCAGGAAGGCCAGGGTGTGCGGGTGGCCGTCGAGGACGGTGACCAGGCGCGCCGCGCGGTCGGCGGGGAACGCGGCGTCGAGGATCCAGGTCGGCGCCTCGGCGTGGGCCCCCGTCGCCGCGTCGCGGGCCCGCAGCGCGCGGAAGAGCCGGTCGGGGCTCGTGACCACGACGACGTCGGTCGGCCGGCCCTGGTCCTCGAGACGCTCCGCGGCTGCGAGGGCCTGGCCCACGAGCGCGCCCATCACCGCGAGCGTGACCGTCGGTGTCCCGGCGGCCCGGCGCAGCACGTAGGCGCCCGCGGTGACCTGGCGGCGGCGCTGGGCGCGGGCCGCGGGGTCGCTGGGGACGGCGGCGAGGCTCTGGTCGACGGGCACGGTCGACAGGCGCAGGTAGGTCGACGAGCCGCCCGCGCGCCCGAGGCGGCCGAGCCCGTCGAGCAGGCACCAGCCGACCTCGACACCGAACGCGGGCTCGAACGCCACGCAGCCGGGCTGCTCGAGCCCGATGGAGGGCGTGGTGATCGACTGGTGCGCGCCGCCCTCCGGCGCCAGCGACACCCCCGACGGCGTGCCGACCAGGATCGACTGCCCGCCCGCGTACATCCCGAAGGCCCAGGGCTCGAGGGCGCGGGCCACGAACGGGTCGTAGAGCACGCCGATCGGCAGCAGCGGCTCGCCCCACCGCGACCACGTCGCGCCGAGCTCGCCGAGCAGCCCCACGAGGTTCGTCTCGGCGATGCCGAGCTCGATGTGCTGACCGCTCGGCAACTCGTGCCAGTGCAGGATCGTCTCGGCGTCGTCGGCGAACCAGTCGCGGCGCTCGTGGGCCGACCACGAGCCGACCTTGTTCAGCCAGCCGCCCAGGTTCGTCGACGACGTGACATCGGGGCTGACCGTCACCACCCGGCGGGCGGCGTCGGGCGCGGAGCGGGTGAGGTCGAGCAGCGCGCGGCCCAGCGCCTGCTGCGTGTGGCCGGTGCCGGTGGGCGTGCGGTCGAGGTCCTCGGGGATCACCGGCGCCGCCGCCGGGGCCGCGGGGGACCGGCGCAGACGGATGGCGGTCGCGGCGCAGAGGTCGGCGGCCGGCCCGGCGGGCAGGGGCGCCCACGGGTCGTCGAGGTCGGTGCCCAGCCCCGTCGCCAGCGCCCGCATCTGGGTCTCGGTGAGCAGCGACGAGTGGTTCTGCGGGTGCCCCTGCGTCGCGAGCCCGTAGCCCTTCACCGTGTACGCGAAGATCACCGTCGGGCGGGTGTCGTCGATGGCGTCGTAGGCGTCGGCGAGCGCGCCGAGGTCGTGGCCGCCGAGGTTGCGGATCGCGGCGTGCACCGCGCCGTCGGTGACCTCCTTGAGCAGCGCGGCGATCGCGTCGCCCTCGGGCCCGTCGCCGGGGAGGCGCTCGCGCAGCTGGAGCGGGGTGCAGCGCAGCAGCCGCTGGTACTCCGGGTTGGTCATCTCGTCGATGCGCCGGCGCAGGGCGTCGCCACCCGGCCTGGCGTAGAGCTCGGAGAGCAGCCGCCCGTACTTGACGCTGATGACCTGCCACCCCGCGGCGGTGAACAGCGCGTGCAGCCGGGTGGCGGAGATGTCGGGGACGACGCGGTCGAGGCTCTGCCGGTTGAAGTCGACGATCCAGCAGACCTCGCCGAGCTCGCGCACCATCGGGTCGAGCACGGCCTCCCAGACCGCGCCCTCGTCGAGCTCCGCGTCGCCCACCAGCGAGAACTGTCGCCCCGTCCCGGCGCGCTGCCCGAGCCCCTCGGCGTAGCGGCGCGCGATCGTGCCCCAGATCGGGGCGGTCGCGCCGATGCCCACCGAGCCGGTGGAGTAGTCGACGGGGTCGGGGTCCTTCGAGCGCGACGGGTAGGCCTGCAGCCCGCCGGCCTCGCGCAGCGTCTCGAGGTACGACGCGTCGAGCTCGCCGAGCAGGTGGTTGATCGCGTGCAGCACCGGCGAGGCGTGGGGCTTGACCGACACCCGGTCCTCGGGGCGGAGCGCGTGGAACCACAGCGCCGTCATGATCGAGACGATCGAGGCCGACGACGCCTGGTGGCCGCCGACCTTCAGCCCGCCCGGGTTGGGGCGCACCCGGTTGGCGTGGTCGACGATCGCCGCCGACAGCCACAGCACGCGGTCCTCCACCGCCTGCAGCGCCTCGCGCTCCGGCTCCTGGCCGGTCAGCGGTGCGGGGGCGGGACGCGTGGATGTCATCGATGGCCTCCGGGTCTCACATTGACGCCCGAAGCGTTCGTCATGGCGGTGTCGTGCGCAAGCGGTGCGGACGCCCGTGAGCACTATGGTCGCGCCGGCGGTCCCGACGTCGGTGGGGAGTGAGCAGGATGGAACCCGTCGACCCGATCGACGCCCGGCTGCTGCAGGCGCTCGGGGAGGAGCCGCGCGCGACCGTGGTGGCGCTCGCCGAACGCCTCGGGCTCGCGCGCAACACCGTCCAGGCCCGCCTCGCCCGGCTCGAGAGCCGCGGCGTGCTCGGCCCCTTCGGCCGCCGTATCGACCCCGCGGCGCTCGGACACCCGCTGCGGGCCTACGTGATGACCCGCGTCGACCAGCGCCGCCTCGAGGAGGTGACGACGGCGCTCGCCCTCATCCCGGAGGTGGTAGAGGTCGTCGGCCTCGCCGGGGACGACGACCTGCTCGTCCAGGTCGTCGCCCGCGACGCCGACGCGCTCTACACGATCGCCGGCAGCCTCCTGGCCGTCCCGGGCGTGGAGCGGACGTCGACGGCCCTGGTGATGCGCCAGCTCGTCCCGTTCCGCCTGGACCCGCTGCTCGCGCGGTGCGCCGACCCCACGTGAGAACTTTCCGCCCCTATGAGGGCGGAAAGTTCTCACGAAGAAAATGGCACGACGGCGTCGGAGGCCGGGGCTAGCGGCGTCCCCGCGAGGTCGGGCCGGAGGCTCGGTCGGTGACCACTCGAACGGGGAGGTTGCGGGTTCGAGTCCCGCCGCCGGGACGTCCCGGCGTAGCTCAAGCGGAAGAGCACCATGATTCCGGCGGCCACACCACGCCCGTCCTCGCGCCACAGCGCTCGAGGAGTTGCTCGCCCGGGGAGGGCGCGATCCACCCGCACCAGGCGCTCGTGCGGTACCGGGAGCGGTCGGGGATCGATGCCCGGCTCGTGGTGGTCGGCATGACCGCCACCGACGTGTCGATCGCCGACCCCGCCGACGGCGGGATGCTCGCCGTCGCCGGGTTCGACGCGGCAGCCCCGGGCCTCGTCGCCGACTTCTCCCGCGGCGACCTCGGCTGACCCCTATGTGAGCGATATTCACGGCTATAGCCGTGAATATCGCTCACATAGGCCGGTCAGCCCAACGTGAACGGGTCGCGCGTGCCGCCGGTGAGCTCGACCCACACGGACTTGTTCTCCAGATAGGCGTCGATGCCGTGGACGCCGTTCTCACGCCCGATCCCCGAGGCCTTGAAGCCGCCGAAGGGGACGCTGGGGGCGACGACGCGGTAGGCGTTGATCCACACCGTGCCGGCCTTGATCCTCGCGGCCATGCGGTGGGCGCGGTGGACGTCCTTGGTCCACACCGCGCCGGCGAGCCCGTACGGGGTGTCGTTCGCGAGCTTCACCGCCTCGTCCTCGTCGGTGAACGTCGTCGCCGCGAGCACCGGCCCGAAGACCTCCTCGCGGAACACCGTGGAGTCGGGCGTCACCGAGAGCACGGTGGGCTTGACGAAGTAGCCGCCGAGCTCCTCGTCGGGGTCGCCGCCGTAGGCGATCGTGGCGCCCTCGTCGCGGGCGGTCCGCAGGTAGCCGACGACCTTCTCGTACTGCATCCCGTTGGCCACCGGACCCATCTCGGTGTCCTCCGCGAACGGGTCGCCGAGCTTGATCTGCGACGCGCGCTCGGCGACCAGGCGCACGAGCTCGTCGTGGACGTCGGCGTGCACGATCAGCCGGGACCCGGCCATGCACGTCTGCCCGGTCGCGGCGAACACCCCGGCCACCAGGCCGTTCGCGGCCGCCTGCAGGTCGGCGTCGGGGAACACGACCTGCGGGGACTTCCCGCCGAGCTCGAGCGTCGCGGGGTTGAGGTTCTCCGCGGCGGCCGCCGCGACCTTGCGGCCCGTCGCGGTGGACCCGGTGAACGCGACCTTGTCGACGCCCGGGTGCTTCGCCAGGTGCGCGCCGACCTCGCCGGAGTTCGCGGTGACGACGTTGACGACGCCGTCGGGGATCCCGGCCTGGGCGATCAGCTCGGCGAACCCGAGCGTCGAGCCGGGCGCGTGCTCCGACGGCTTGATCACCACGGTGCACCCGGCGGCCAGCGCCGGCGCGACCTTCCAGCTCATCAGCAGCAGCGGGGAGTTCCAGGGCGTGATCGCGGCGACGACGCCGACCGGCTCGCGCCGGGTGTAGACGAGGTAGTTCGGGTTCGGCGAGGGGATTCTGCTGGCCCTCGATCTTGTCCGCGAGCCCCGCGTAGTAGTGGTACCAGCCGCCGAGGCCGTTGAGCTGGCCCAGCATCTCGCGGTAGAGCTTGCCCGAGTCGTTGACCTCGAGGCGGGCGAGGCGCTCGGCGTTCGCGGTGATCAGGTCGGCGAGGCGGCGCAGGCAGGCGGCGCGGGCGAACCCCGTCATCTGCCCCCACTCGCCGTCGAAGGCGGCGCGGGCGGCGTTCACCGCGGCGTCGATGTCCTCGGTGCCGCCGTCGGGGATCAGGGCCCACGACTGCCCGGTGTAGGGGTTCTGGGACTCGAAGGTCTTCCCCGAGATCGCGCCGGTCGGCTTCCCGCCGACCAGCATGGACAGCTGCTCGAGCTCGCTCACTGGTGATCTGCTCCTGTCGAGGGGTGCTCAGCCGGGGAAGGTGCCGGCGCGGGGGAGGAGGGCGGGGACGCGGTAGCCGAGGGCGTCGGAGAGGAACCCGGCGATGGGCAGCAGCGCGTCGAGGTCGAGCCCGGTCGGGTGGCCCATCCGGTCGAGCAGGTAGACGAGGTCCTCGGTGGCGATGTTGCCCGTGGCCGCGGGGGCGAACGGGCAGCCGCCGATCCCGCCGTTCGAGGAGTCGAGCCAGTCGACGCCCCATTCCAGCGCGGCGACGGCGTTGGCGAAGCCGGTGTTGCGGGTGTTGTGGAAGTGCGCGCGCATCAGCGCGTCGGGGGCCACCGCGCGGACCCCGTCGAGCAGCGTGCGCACCTGGGCGGGCACGCCGACGCCGATGGTGTCGGCGATCGCGATCTCCTTCGCGCCCGCCGCCGCCCCGCGTCGGGCGACCTCCACGACCCGGTCCGGGTCGACCTCGCCGTCGAACGGGCAGCCGAACGACGTCGCGATCGTCAGCGACGCGAACAGATCCCGGTCGGCGGCCTCGGCGAGGACCTCCTCGGCCACCTCGGTCAAGGCCGCGGTCGTCGAGTTCTGGTTGGCCTTGGCGAACCCGTCGGAGGCGGGCACGACGACGTTGATCTCGTCGACGCCGGCGGCGACGGCCCGGTCGTAGCCGCGCCGGTTGAGCACCAGCCCGATGTACGACACCCCGGACGCGCGGTCCAGCCCTTCCATCACCGCCTCGGCGTCCGCCATCGCCGGCACGAGCTTCGGGTGCACGAACGACACCGCCTCGATGCGCTTCGAGCCGGCCGCCACCGCCCGCTCGATCAGCTCGATCTTCGCGCCCGTCTCCAGCAGCGCCCGCTCGTTCTGCAACCCGTCGCGCGGGCTGACCTCCACGATCCCGACCACGGGCCCGATCCTGCCCCTCAGCCCCGCACGGCGGCCACCGTCGCGGCGTGGTCACGCATCGTCGCCACCGGTTCCTCGCCGCGCTGACGGCCCATGCCGCAGTACATGGCGACGCCGAAGTCGGCCAGGTGACGGGACGCCGTGGCGTGCCGGCGACGCAGCCCGTCCTCGCCGTCGAGCGGCAGGACGATGCCGAGGAAGATCCGGGAGTCGGGGGCGTGGAGGTCGGCGAGCGGGGCGAAGAACGCGTCCTCCTCGCTGCGCAGGTAGCGCGGGCCCGCGAGGTGGATCCAGTCCACGGGACGTCCGGCGTCCGCCACCGCGTGGTTGGCCATCCGCACGATCAGTTCCATGTCGCGCGCCTCGAACATCGGCCACTCGGGGAACGTGCCGTAGCAGAGGTGCAGGCCCATGAGGACGTCCTCCGGGACCCGGCGGGCGAGGCGCGACCACGGCCCGGCGAAGCGCTCCCAGGCGTCCCCGTCGGTCCAGCCGACCACGCCCTCGATGTCGATCACCTCGTACGCGAGGTCCCCCTGCAGGGCGAGGTCCGCGGCCGGGATGACGGCGAGCAGGTCGCCCACCGACCGCTCCCACAGGTCCTCGAGCGCCGGCCCGACGATCGCCCAGTTGTCGGCGTAGTCGTCCTTGACGGCCCCGGTGAACACGCTCGACGGGAAGGGCAGGCCCACCTGGAAGCGCAGCCCGGCCGGGATCACCCCCTCGGCGCGCAGCGCGACGAACAGCTCGTAGGACGCGAGCGTCTCGGCCACGCGCGGCCAGGCGTCGAAGCGCAGCGCGTCGACCCCGTCCCTGACGGTCAGCCGGGCGAGGTCGTAGGCGTGCCGCGCCCGGCCCGTCGGGGACGGCGACGGGGCGAGCACGGCGATGTCGGGGTGCGGCTCGAGCAGGGTCGTGCGGTCGTAGCCCACCCAGGCGCCGCGGGCGCCGGACTCGCCGTCCGGCAGGGCGGCGACCAGGCCGCCGAACAGCTCGGCGCCCGACCGGAACCCGTCGTCGGTCGAGTCGACGGGCAGGCTCCCGACCAGGAGCAGGTCGCTGTCCACGCGGCGGGTCATCCTCGGGGCTCCCCTCGATCTCGGGACCAGCGGGACGGGGTCCGCGTCGATGCGTCGACCCCCGTCGGGCAGCATGATCCCGCGGCACCACGGGCGCACCCCCGGGTGGACCGCTCGGCGACGCCGGGTGACCGACCGGGTGTTCGCCGCGTGGCACCCGGCGTGCGGCGGTGTCGTCACGGTCACCCGGAGGTGATCGGTACGGCAGGAGGACACTGGGAGGATGAGCGCGATCGTGACCACCGGGTCGACGGGCACGACACGCGCCACCCCGGCCACCCGCCGGGCCCTGCGCATCGGCACGGCTGTCCTCGTGGCCGCCGTCGTCATCACCGGCGTCGTGATCGTGATGCCGACGGTCGAGGCCGCCGGCGCCGCGCTCATCGGCGCCGACCCGTGGTGGGTCGTCCTCGCGGTCGTCACCGAGGCCGGCGCGCTCCTCGCGTTCTCCGTGCTCCACCACCGCCTGCTCGTGGCCGCCTCGGTGCGGGTCTCGCTCGGCGCCGTCACGCTCGCCACCCTGGCCGCGAACGCCCTGCACCTCACCGTGCCGGGCGGCGCCGCGCTCTCGACGGCCTACACCTACAAGCGCCGCCGCGCCTGGGGCGCCAGCGCGCCCGCCACGACGTGGACGATGGTCGCCGGCGGGGTCGCGGCCAGCCTGGCGCTCGCCGCGATCGCCCTCGGCTCGGCGCTGGTCGTCGGCGGGCGGGCCACCTCGCTCCCGTGGCTGATCGCGCAGATCGTCGGCGTCGCGGCGCTCGGCGCGAGCGTCGTGGTCATCGCCCGCCGCCCGGGCCTGCTCGTCCCCGCGGGGACCTGGGGGCTGCGCCTCGTCAACCGTGTGCGTCACCGCCCGCGGGAGACCGGCGTCGGCGAGCTCGCCGAGCAGATCGCGGGCCTGCAGCTGATCGACCTCCGGGGCAGTGGCCGGGCCGTCGTCAGCACCGCCGCCCTGGCCAACTGGATCCTCGACATCGCGTGCCTCGCCGCATGCTGCGCGGCCGTGGGCGCGGAGGGCATGACCCTCGCGCTCGTGCTGCTGGCCTACGCCGCGGCCACCGCCGCCTCGAGCGCCGCGTTCCTGCCCGGCGGCCTCGGGCTCGTCGACGGGGCCCTGCTGGCCGCGCTCGTCGCGGGCGGCGTGCCGTCGCACCCCGCGCTCGCCGCCGTGCTGCTCTACCGCCTCGTGAGCTTCGTGGGCGTGGCCGCCGCCGGCTGGGTCGCCTGGTTCGTGATCCACGCCAAGGAGACCCCGACGGCCACGGTCGACGACGCTCCGGCCGAGACGCCTGCGGTGCCGGACGCGCCCTCCGACCCCGTCGACCCTGCGGACGCGATCTCCCCGCACGGCTCCCGCCGCTTGCGCTGAAATCTCCCGCGCCGGCCCGCCGCGCGGCCGTCTGAGCGACGCCACCCGAGTAATCGGGCACCGACGTGGCGGGCACACCCCCGTTGCCGTCGGGGGAGAACCCCACCTCCTGCATGGTGCGGCCCCGTCGGGTGAGTAACCGGACCCGATCCCGAGCACTGCAGTCGAGTACCCACGTGCTCATGACCAGGGGCCCGCCGGCCAGCAATCTGGTTCCCATCACCGACGAGCACCTCGGTCGGACCCCCGGTCCGCACCCGAGCCGAAGGGAACCGACATGACCACTCCCGTGAGCCCGGCCGCGGCCGGCGTGACCCCCGGCCCCGTGGCGGCGGGCGCCCCCCTCGAGACCCCCGTCCCCGATCCGGCGACGACGAACCCGGGGCCGTTCCCCCCGGTGACCCCCGACGACATCACCGACGGGACACCGCCCGACGACCCCGAGGCCCCCGAGACCCCGGAGCCGCCGGTCGACGGTGAGGAGACCCCGGAGGAGCCCGAGGAGCCGGAGACGCCCGAGGAGCCGGCCGCCGAGATCGACGTGGTCGAGGACTACTGGTGCTGGGACCACGGCCAGGGTTGCCCGCCGGCGTGCGCGATCCTGATCCGGTGGCGCGAGGTCTACGACCTCCCCGACGACTGGCACCCCAGCGAGGGCTGGGAGGGCGGCGACCAGTGGCAGTGGCACCCCCAGCACAACCCCCACTGCTGGCACCCCGAGCACAACCCGTGCGGGTACCACCCCGAGTACCAGCCGCACTGCTACCACCCGGAGCAGAACCCCGAGGGCTACCACCCGCAGGAGAACCCGCACTGCTGGCACCCGGACTACAACCCCTGCGGCTACAACTCGCAGCACCAGCCGCACTGCTGGGACCCCGACCGCAACCCCGACGGGTTCCACCCGGACTACAACCCGAACTGCTGGCACCCGGACTACAACCCCTACGGCTGGAACCCCGAGGTCCAGCCCTACTGCTTCCACCCGACCGCACAGCCGTACTGCTGGAACCCGGTCGCCCAGCCCTACTGCTGGCACCCGGTCTACTACCCCCACGGCTACAACCCGGAGCACAACCCGAGCGGCTGGGACCCGGTCAACAATCCCGAGGGCACCGACTCGGACCCGAACGGCCCGTACATGCCCGAGGACGCCGAGGGCGAGACCCCGCCGGAGCCGACGCCGACCCCGGAGCCGGACACGGAGACCCCTCCCGTCGACGAGACGGAGGAGCCCCTGCCGACCCCGACCGACCCGCCGGTGGACGAGACGCCGGCGGAGGAGACGCCGGTGGACGAGACGCCGGTGGAGGAGACGCCGGTGGAGGAGACAGAAGAGCCGCTGCCGACCCCGATCGACCCGCCGGTGGACGAGACGCCGGAGCTGCCCCCCGAGCCGGAGCCCGAGCCCGAGCCGGTCGACACGCTGCCGGAGCCGGAGCCGGAGCCGGAGCCGGAGCCGGAGGATCCGAGGGCCCGGTCTTCACCGGTGGGAACACCCCGGCCGGCGGCGGTGACGACGGCACGTCGTCCGGCGGTGCGGGCGGCGACACGTCGGGCGGCGACGAGGTCGAGACGACGCCCGTGGCCACCACCCCGGAGCCCGAGCCGGAGCCCGAGCCGGAGCCGGAGCCCGTGTCCCAGGTCGAGTCCTCGTCGGACGACGGCGGTGGCGACGACGGCGGGAGCGGCGACTCCTCCGGCAGCGGCCACGACCTCGCCGGCGTGAGCTGACGGTCCCGATGTGCGTGGCCCCGGCCGGGGTGACCCGGCCGGGGCCACGGCACGTCCCTCGCTGATCCACCCGACACCGCCGGTCCCGGCGGGGTCGAGCTCGGCCGTTCACGAGGAGGAACGGGTGACCCACCCCGGAGCCGACGACGCCCGCCCCGCGCGTCGTCGTCGTCGATCGATCTTCCGCGACGACTCGGACGATCTCGGCCTGCGCGACGCCTGGGGCGACCCGACGCCGGAGGCCGCCGTCCCGACGGCCGCGACCGACGATCCCGACGCGGCACCGTCGATCTTCCGCACCGGGCTCCCCGACTCCCCGCCGGCCGACCCCCGCCACCCCGACGGGATCGTGCGATGAGCGCCGACGACCGGGCGGGGTCCGACCCGGCCGACGCCGCGCGAGCGATGCAGGAGAAGGCCGACAAGGCACGGGCGGAGGCGCTCGAGCGCGCCGCGGCCGCCCGGGAGGCCCGCGAGGAGGCCCGCCGGCGCAAGGAGGCCACCCCGCCGCCAACCGCACGGCCGGCCACGCCCGAGGCCGCCGCCACGCCGGCCGCGAAGCCTGCTGCGAAGCCGGCGGCCACCCCGGTCGCCGAGCCGGCAGCCGCCGCACCCACGCCCGCGGCAGCCACACCCACGTCCACGCCCACGCCCGCCGCCGAGCCCACCCCGAAGCCCGCCCCGGAGCCTGCAGCACCCACTCCCGCAGCCAAGCCCGCCCCGCCGAAGGTCGCGGCTCCTCCGAAGGTCGCGGCCCCCGCGAAGCAGGCGGCCCCCGCGAAGCAGGCGCCGAGCGCCGCCGCGAAGCACGCCACGGACACCGTGGACATGGCGATCAAGGCGGCGACCGCCTACGAGCGCGAGGACCTCGTCGCCCGGCTGCGGACGGCCCGGAAGCTGCTGAGCGACAACTCGGTGCGCATCCCCGTCGTCGGCGAGTTCAAGCAAGGCAAGAGCTCCCTGGTCAACGCCCTGGTGGGGCTCCCGATCTGCCCGGTGGACGACGACATCGCCACGGCGGTGCCCACGGAGGTCCGGCACGCCGCGGCGCCCACGGCGAGCGCGACCTTCGAGGCGCTGCCCGGATCCGGGGGCACCGGCTGGACCGAGAGCATCCCGCCGGCCGAGGTGGCGACGTACGCCTCCGAGTCGGGCAACCCCGGCAACACGCGCCGGCTGACCTCGGTGACCGTCGGGATCGACCGGCCGTTCCTCGCCGACGGCCTGGTCCTGGTGGACACCCCGGGCGTCGGCGGCCTCGGGGGGCCGAACCAGAGCGCCGTCGCCGACCTGCCCCGGTCGCACGCGTGCCTGTTCGTCAGCGACGCCTCCCGCGAGCTCACCGACCCCGAGCTGCGCTTCCTCCACGCGGTCGCGGAGCTCTGCCCGACCGTGATCATGGTGCTGACGAAGACCGACCTCTACCCGCACTGGACCCGCATCCTCGAGCGCAACCGCGCGCACCTGCAGCGGGCCGGGGTGCGGTTGGAGATCTTCGGCTTCTCGTCGGAGCTCCGGATGCTCGCCGGTGCCCACCGTGACGAGGAGCTGGAGGAGGAGTCCGGCGCCCCGCAGCTCGTCGCGCGCCTCCAGCGTGTCCGCGAGGAGGCCGCCCACATCGCGGTGCGGTCGGTGATGATCCAGGTGACGTCCGCGCTCGGTCAGCTCGAGGCGGCGGCCCGCGCCCGGTGCGACGCCCTCGTCGACCCGGCCCGCCAGGAGGCCCTCGTCGCCCAGCTCACCGCCGCCAAGGAGCGTGCGGAGGGCCTGCGCGAGAAGGGCACGAAGTGGCAGTCGGTCCTCACCGACGGCTTCGCCGACATCACCTCGAACATCGACTTCGACCTGCGCGCCCGTGCCCGCGCCGTGCAGCGCGAGGCGGAGGAGACCATCGAGGAGGGGGATCCGGCGAAGAACTGGGAGGAGTTCACCGACTGGCTGCGCCGCAGGCTCGCGACCGAGGCGATGGAGAACTACGCCCTCTTCGTCCGGCGCGCCAAGGACGTGGCGGTCGACGTCGAGCGGCACCTCGACATGGAGCAGTCCCGCATCACCGCGCGGGCGGTCGACGCCCCGCACGAGACGATGGCTCGGCTGGCCCTCGACGTCGAGTTCGCCCCCTCGGGCTTGCGTCAGAGCATCAAGATGCCGATCCTCCAGAAGGTGTTCGGCGGGGTCATCATGCTCACGATGATCTCCAACATGGCGGGTCTCGGGATCCCGATGGCCGCCGGCCTGCTCGTCGGTGGCGCCATGGGCTTCTTCGGCGTCCGCGAGGACCGCAAGAAGGCGCTGGAGAAGCGGCGCACGGACGCGAAGGCCGGGGTCCGCAAGTACGTCGACGACTTCATCAACCAGGTCGGCAAGGACTCCCGCGACTCGATCCGTCACGTCCAGCGGGAGCTGCGGACCGCGTGGACCGCGCGGGTCGCCGAGCTGCAGCGCTCGTCCGTCGCGGCCCTCGCGGGCGCGCAGTCCGCCGTCCAGGCGGGCAAGACCGACACCGGTGCCCGCGAGCGCATCGAGAAGGACCTCGAGTCGCTGGGCCTGGTGCGGGCCCGCGTCGACGACCTGGGGGAGCACCTCCGCCGCACCGCTCCGGGGCAGGCCCGTCGTGAACCCGCCGGGAGGATCTCGTGAGCGGGCGTCCCTGGCCGCCGGGCCCGCCCGGCCCGCCGGGAGGCCTTCCGAGCCCTCCCGGTCCTCCCGGCCGTCCCGGTCCGCCGCCGCGGAACGTGCCCCCGCCCGTCGGCGGGCCCCGCTCCGTCCCCGGACCCGGGACGCCGGCGCGAGGCGTCCCGCCCCGGCCGACCCCGTCCCGACCGGGCCCGCCCCCACCGCCCGCCGAACCGCAGCTGCTCGACCGCGTGCGCGGCCTGGTGCGCCACGTCGCGGGCCTCTACCAGGGCGGCCCCGCGGCGGCGGGTCTCGACCGCGCCGCGCGCCGTCTGGACGAGCCGCTCCGGGTCGCGATCGCGGGGCGGATCAAGGCCGGCAAGTCGACGCTGCTCAACGCGATGGTGGGGCAGGAGCTCGCGGCCACGGACGCCGGGGAGTGCACGCGGATCGTCACGTGGTTCCGGGACGGTCACACCTACCGCGTGCAGGCCCAGCTCCGGGACGGCAGCAGCCGCCAGCTGCCCCCCGGACCGACCGGGGGCCTGCTCGACATCGACCTCGGGCGCCTGGGGCCCGGCGACGTCGACCGCCTGCTGGTCGACTGGCCGTCCCCGGCGCTCCGGTTGATGACGCTGATCGACACCCCCGGCCTCGACTCGCTGAGCGCCGAGCTCTCCCGCAAGACCGAGGCAGCGCTGGCGCCCGGCGGGGACGGTGCGGCCGAGGCCGACGCGGTGATCTACCTGATGCGGCACGTCCACGCCTCGGACGTGCACTTCCTCGAGGCGTTCCGCGACGACCCCACCGACCGCCGCCCGCTGAACACGATCGGGATCCTGGCCCGGGCCGACGAGGTCGGGCACGCCCGGCCGGACGCGCTCGAGAGCGCCGCGTCGATCGCCGCCCGCTACCGCGAGGACGAGCGGATCCGCGGTCTGTGCCAGACGGTCATCCCGGTGGCCGGGCTGCTCGCCTCGAGCGCGGTGACGCTGCGCGAGGACGAGTTCCGCGCGTTCGGCGTGCTGGCCACCGCGCCCGAGGCCGACGTCGACCGGCTGCTGCTCACCGCCTCACGGTTCGCCCGCGGGGAGTCGGACATCGGCCTCGAGCCGGCCCGGCGCGCCGCGCTGCTCGACCGCTACGGGCTCTACGGCCTGCGCCTGTGCGTCCGTCTCCTGCGCGAGGGCTCCGTGACCACGGCGGGCGGCCTGTCCCGGGAACTGATCGGCCGCAGCGGCCTCGGCCCGCTCCGGGAGTCCCTGATGACCCGCCTCGCCGGGCGCGCGGACGTCCTGCGCGCCCAGTCGGCGCTGACCGCGGTCGAGCGCGCCGTGCGGCGGTACCCCCTCGCGTCGGCCTCGGCGCTGCGCGGCGAGATCGAGCAGATCACGGCCGGGGCGCACGAGTTCGCCGAGATCCGCCTGCTCGATCGCCTGCACACCGGCGCGGTGACGCTGGCCGAGGACGAGCGCGCCGACGCCGAGCGCCTGCTCGGCGGCGACGGGCCGGGCCCGGCGGTCCGGCTCGGTCTGACGCTCGACGCGCGCCCGGAAGAGGTGGTGCGGGCGGCGAACGCGAGCCTCGGGCGCTGGCGGCGCCGGGGTGAGCACCCCGCGTCGGGGCGCGACGTCCGCGACGCCGCCAGGGTCCTCGCCCGGACCTGCGAGGGCATCCTGCAGCGCGCCCAGCGCAGTGGTCCGCCGGGCCGGGCGGTGGGGTGAGCCGGGGGAGATGAGCAACGCCCGACGGGTCGTCGGCGATAGGGAGTAGTCAGCTGCTCATGACGGGAGGACCGTCAGGGGCGACGGTGGACCGCGACGTCAGGTGGCGGTCGTTGGGGAGGTTCCGGTGGCGTACGGGCTGGGGGTCGATCTCGGCACGACCTACACGGCGGCTGCGGTCGTCCGTGAGGGGCATGTCGAGATGGCCCCGCTGGGCGACCGGTCGACCGCGATGCCCTCCGTCATCCTCATGCGCGCCGAGGGCGGCGTGCTCACCGGCGACGCGGCCAACCGCCGCGCGGCCACGGAACCGGACCGCGTCGCGCGCGAGGTCAAGCGCCGCCTCGGCGACCCGATGCCCGTCCTGCTGGGCGGCACGCCGTACTCCGCGGGCGACCTCATGGCCGCCCAGCTCCGCGAGGTGGTCGCCCAGATCTCCGAGCGGGAGGGCGGGCCCCCGGTCGCGGTGCGGCTGACACACCCGGCGAACTGGGGCCCGTACAAGCGCGAGCTGTTCGAGCAGGTCCCGCGCATGGCCGGGCTGTACGACGTCACCATGATCACCGAGCCGGAGGCCGCCGCCGCGCACTACGCGGCCAACGAGCGGATCGCCGACGGCACCACCGTCGCCGTCTACGATCTCGGCGGCGGCACCTTCGACGCCACCGTCCTGCGCACCACGGGCGGCGGCTTCGAGATCCTCGGGGCGCCCGAGGGCGTCGAGGGGCTCGGCGGTGTCGACTTCGACGAGGCCGTGTTCGGCCACGTCGACCGCTCCCTCGACGGCGCGGTCTCCGCGCTCGATCTCTCGGACCCGGCCGCCACCAGCGCGATCGTGCGCCTGCGCCAGGACTGCGTGCTGGCCAAGGAGGCGCTCTCCTCGGACACCGAGGCGACGATCCCCGTGCTCCTCCCGTCGCTGCAGACCGAGGTCCGTCTGACCCGCGGCGAGTTCGAGACGATGATCCGCCCCTCGGTGGCGTCGACGATCGCCTCGCTGCAGCGCGCCCTGGAGTCGGCCGACATCTCCGCCGAGCAGGTGGACACGGTGCTGCTCGTCGGCGGGTCGTCGCGCATCCCGCTGGTCTCCCAGATGGTCTCGGGCGAGCTCGGGCGTCCCACGTCGGTCGACGCGCACCCCAAGCACGCCATCGTCCTCGGCGCGGCGTCGCTCGCCGAGCCGCCGGCCCGCGCCGCCGGTCCGGGCGCGCCGGGGCCGGCGCACACGTCGGTGTTCCCGACGTCCGGGGCGCCCTTCCGGACGCCGGTGCCCCGCGTCGGTCCGGGCACGCCGCCCGGCGGCATCCCCGCCGGCGGCAGCGGGCGCCCGGCGTCGACGCCGGCCGCCGCCGCGCACGGCGGGGGGTCGGGCACCAACTCCGGGATGATCCCGATCGTCGCGGGCCCGCGACCCTCCTCCACCGGCGGTTTCTCCACGGTGTCGCCCACGGGGACGCACGGCCGGCCGCCCGGTGGACGGCCGGGCACCGGGGCCTTCCGTGCCGGTGCCGCGGGGGCCGGTGCCGCGGGGGCCGGTGCCGCGGGGGCCGGTGCCGCGGGGGCCGGTGCCGCGGGCGCCGGGGCTGCGGGTGCCGGGGCCCTGAACGCCGGGACCGGGGGGTCCGCCCCGACCACCGCGACGCGCGGCGGTGTCGCCTACACGGGTCCGACCGCTCTGCGCCCCACGTACACGGGTCCGACGCGCACCGTGCCGGCCCGCCCAGGGTCGGCGGCGACCGGCGCGACGGCCGCCGTCCACAGCCCGAGTGGCCAGAGCGGTCCGAGCGGCCAGGACGGTCCGGGCGGCACCGGCGGACGTGGGGCACCGCCGCCATCGCTGGGCGGTCGGTCCGGCGGTGACGAGTCCCCGGCCGGCGGGTCGCGCCGCCGGTTCCCCCTGATCGTGGGCGCGGTGGTGCTCGTGGCCGCCCTGGCGGGAGGCGGCACGTTCGCCTACCGCTCGCTCGCGGCGGACACCCCTCTCCCGCCCCCGCCGGCGCCGTCGGAGGTCGTGGCCCCGACTCCACTGCCGACCACCGTGCCCCCGGAGCCGGCGGCGGACCCCGGGACCGGTGGGTCGAGCGGGTCCAGCGGGTCCGGGTCGGCCGGCGGTTCGGGGTCGGCCGGGGGCTCGGGCGGCACCGGTGGCGGTTCGGGGAGCGGCGGCTCGGGCGGCGGCTCCGGGGGTTCCGGCGGCGGACGCGGCACCACCACCTGGGCGCCGACCACAACCTGGGACAACGGTGGCGGCGGCACCTCGCCCGGTGGCACTGACACCGGGAGCACCGACGGCGGCGGTGGCGGTACCGGCGGCGGCTGCTGCTGAGCGGCGTCCCTCAGCCGGAGCGCAGACCGAGCGCCTCGGGCAGATCGCCCCGCCGCGCGATCCCGAGCTTGGCGTACACCGCGTGCAGCACGTTGTTCACGGTGCGCACCGAGATCACCAGCTGGTCGGCGATCGCCTTGCTCGTGAGACCGCCCGCGGCCATCGCCGCGATCTCGGCCTCCCGCGGGGTGAGCTCCCCGGTGCGCTCGAGCAGCCCCGAGGCGGGCGTCTCGGCCCCCTCGCACGACGACGCCGCCACGCGGCTGCGCGACGCCGACCAGCCCGCCGCGCCGGTGTGCCCGGCCGCGCGGTGCGCCGAGCACGCCTGGGCGTAGGCCTCGGCGGAGAGCAGGAGATGGTCCAGCTCGGCGAAGCGGCCCGCGGCCTCGTCGAGACCCGCGCCGTCGCCGGCCGCCAGGGCCCGCGCGTGCGCGACGCACGCGACGGCCAACGGGCCCTGGATGGTCGCGGCCACCCGCTCGACGGCCTCGAGCACCGGCCGTCCGACCCCGAGGCGCACCGCGGTGTGCAGGGCGCGCAGGTGGTCCGACGGTGACGCCGCCGGGCGTTCCTCGCCGGCGAGCTCCGTGGCGCGGGTGACCCGGCCCTCGACCCCCGCAATCCACACCTGTGCGGCCCAGACCCACCCCGTGAGCGGCCCGCCCGGCACCCCGTGCGCCTCGACGAGCACGTCCTGGCCCTCCGTCGTGCGCCCGAGGCCGGCGAGGGCGACGGCGAGCTCGCCGACCAGCGGCACCGTGAACGGGAAGCGGCGCGACGAGACCCCGGACGCGGCCTCGTGCAGGAGGCGCACCGCGGTCTGCAGGCGCCCGCGCCGCGAGGCGACGATGCCCAGCCAGGTGACGTAGAGCGCGACGTGCTCGCCGACCCCGCCCGGCGCCGCCTCGGCGTGGCACGCCCGGGCGAGCTCCTCGGCGTCGTCGAGGCGACCCGTGGCGAGGAGCGCGCTCCACTGCGCCGAGCGCAGCTCGACGGTCAGCCAGCCGCCGGTCGGGTCCGGGCCGGCCGCGAGACCCCGGACGGCCAGGGGCACCGCGTCCTCGGTGCACCCGAGCTGCACCAGGGCGATGGCGGCCACGGCGAGGGCGGCGGTCGTCGCCGGGTCACCGTCCGGACCGTCGAGCACCGGGGTGACCTCGGCGAGGGCGTCGGCGGGCCGGTGGGAGAGCAGGGCGAGGAAGCCGCGCAGGGCGACGGTGAGCGGGGACGCCCCGGCCCCGGCCCCGGCGTCGCTCGCGGTGCCCTCGACCGCGGCGAGCGCGGCCGTCACGGCGGCGCGCGCGCCGGGCTCGTCGCGCAGGCCCCAGTAGAGGTTCCGGGCGCGGGCGGTGGCCACGAGGACCGGGTCCGGGAGGGGCTCGCCGGCGGTGCCGTCGGTGGTGGCGTCGGGGCCGGCCTCGGCGAGCTTGGCCGCGGTGGCGAACGCGGTCTCGGCCTCGTCGAACCGCCCGAGCGCGACCCGGAGGCGCCCCAGGCGCCACAGCACCTCGGTGCCCGCGCCCTGGTCGGCGGCGGCGCGCAGCAGGCGCTCGGCGGTACGGGGCTCGTGGTCGGAGACGCCGTCGGCGGCGGCGAGCAGCTCGGCCGGGTCGATGGACAGACCCTCGGCCGCGCGCCAGGCCAGCAGCCGGTACCGGTCGCCCGCGCGCCGGGAGCCAGACGCCTCGAGTGCGGTCCGCAGCCGCCGGTAGGCCTCGCGCTCCTGCAGCGGCGTGGCGCGGCTGCGCAGGAGCTCGGTGTAGAGCGGGTGCGTCAACGCCACGTCCAGGCGGCGGCCGTCGCGCGTCGAGGTGATCAGCCCCTCGGCCTCGAGCCGCGCGAGCGTGTCGTCCGGGAAGATCTGGTTGACGACCTCGCACCCGAGGGGCTGGCCGAACGCCAGCGTGCGCATGAGGTCCTGCTCGGCGGGCGCGAGCCCGCCCAGGCGGTCGGTGAGCAGCTCGATCAGGCGCCGCGGCGGATGGCGCGGCGGGTCCCAGCGCCACACCGAGCCGGCGCGCCGCAGCGCCCCCTCGTCGCGGGCCCCGTCGACCAGCTCGCAGAGGAACCGGGGGTTGCCCAGCGACAGCTCCCAGAAGCGGTCGAGCGTGACGCCGTCGACGTGGCCGCCGAGCGTGCCGCTCACGAGGTGGTCCGACTGGGCGCGATCGAGCTCGGTGATCTCGAGCCGGGTGGCGAGCCCGTCGCGGTAGAGCGCGTGCAGCGGCTCGGGGGACACCGCGCCGGTGGGCACCGTGAGCAGCAGGAACATCTCCCCGGCGCGGGCGAGCTGGGCGAGCAGCACCGCGGAGGTCGTGTCCAGGAGGTGGGCGTCGTCGACGACGACGAGGTGCTTCGGTCCGGCGCCGACGAGCAGGCGGCGGGCCTCGCGGAGCAGGGACGCCGTGTCGGTGAGCGCCGGGTCGAGGTCCGGCAGCAGGTGGCCGAGGGCGCCGAGGGGGACGTCGCGGGTGGCCCGCCCGGTCATCGCGCTCGACGGACGCCAGCGGCCCGCGCCCGCTCCGTGGGTCATGTTGGCCAGGGCGGTGCGCGCGAGCCGGGTGCGGCCGACCCCGCGAGGGCCGCCGATGACGACGGCCGCGAGCCGGTCGTCCTGGGTGGCGGCGACGGCAGCCGCGATCGCCTCCGATCGCCCGACCAGTGGTCGGCTCTCGGGCATGCTCGCGCCTCCCTCCGGGCCGCAGGTACCGGGAGTGTCGCGAAGGGGGCGTGAGTGCGGAAGGGATCACGACACTCTTACGTAGTACTGCTGACCCGATGAAGGTAACCCCGGGTAACACCTATCGTTCCTGCGGGTCCGCGATCGGCGGGGGACACTGGCCCGGCCACCACCACTGGCGAGGAGGACCCGCCGTTGAAGATCGCCCTCGTCGCGACCTGCCTCGGGGACGCCCTGTTCCCCCAGGCACCGCGGGCCACGGTCGAGCTGCTCGAACGCCTGGGGCACGAGGTCGTCTTCCCCGCCGACCAGACCTGCTGCGGGCAGATGCACGTCAACACCGGCTACCTCGACCTCGCGCTGCCGCTGGTGCGCCACCACGTCGAGGTGTTCTCGGGCGCCGCGGACGTCGCCGTCGCCCCGTCCGGGTCGTGCGTGGGGTGCATCCGTCACCAGCACGCGATGGTCGCCCGCCGCGGCGGCGACGAGAAGCTGGCGCAGGCGGCCGAGGACCTCGCCCACCGGACCTACGAGCTCTCCGAGCTGCTCGTCGACGTCCTCGGGGTCACCGACGTCGGCGCCTACTACCCGCACCGCGTCACGTACCACCCGACGTGCCACTCGCTGCGCATGCTGCGCATCGGTGACAAGCCGCTGCGCCTGCTCCGCGAGGTCCGCGGGCTGACGCTCACCGAGCTGCCCGACGCCGAGGTCTGCTGCGGGTTCGGCGGGACGTTCGCGGTGAAGAACGCCGAGACCTCGACGGCGATGCTCGCCGACAAGATGGCGAACGTGCTCTCGACCCACGCCGAGGTGTGCACGGCCGGCGACACCTCGTGCCTCATGCACATCGGGGGTGGGCTGTCGCGGTTGCGCTCGGGCGTGCGCACGGTGCACCTGGCCGAGATCCTGGCGTCCACCGCCGACCAGGAGGTCCCCGCGTGACGGATCTGGGCATGCCGACCGTCGCGTCGGACCCGTACGGCAACCTGCGCGGGAGCGAGCCGTTCCCCGTCGCGGCGCGCCGGTCCCTCGCCGACACCCAGCTGCGCCAGAACCTCGGCCACGCCACCCGCACGATCCGCGCCAAGCGCGCCGGGGTCGTCGCGGAGGTCGACGACTGGGAGGAGCTGCGCCGCGCAGGCGAGGGCATCAAGGCCGACGTCATGGCCCGCCTGCCGGAGCTGCTCGTGCAGTTCGAGGAGGCGGTGACCGCCCGCGGCGGGGTCGTGCACTGGGCGCGCGACGCCGTGGAGGCCAACCGGATCGTGGTCGATCTGGTGCGAGGGACGGGTGTGCAGGAGGTCGTCAAGGTCAAGTCGATGGCCACGCAGGAGACGGGGCTCAACGAGGCCCTCGGCGAGGCCGGGATCGCCGCGCTCGAGACCGACCTGGCCGAGCTGATCGTCCAGCTCTCCGACGACCGGCCGTCGCACTTCCTCGTGCCGGCCATCCACCGCAACCGCTCGGAGATCCGCGACATCTTCCTGCGCGAGATGCCCGACGTGGACCCGGGGCTCACCGACGAGCCGCGGCTGCTGGCGATGGCGGCCCGCGCGCACCTGCGCCGGAAGTTCCTCTCCGCCCGGGTGGGCATCTCCGGGGTCAACTTCGCGGTCGCCGACACCGGGACGATCTCCGTCGTCGAGTCCGAGGGCAACGGGCGGATGTGCCTGACGCTGCCGGACACGCTGATCACGGTGATGGGCGTCGAGAAGATCGTCCCCACGTGGTCGGACCTCGAGGTGTTCCTGCAGCTGCTGCCGCGGTCGTCGACCGGGGAGCGGATGAACCCGTACACGTCGACGTGGAGCGGAGTGACGCCCGGCGACGGGCCGCAGACCTTCCACCTCGTGCTGCTCGACAACGGCCGGTCGAACGTCCTCGCCTCGCCCGACGGCCGCCAGGCGCTGCACTGCATCCGCTGCTCGGCGTGCCTCAACGTCTGCCCGGTCTACGAGCGCGCGGGCGGCCACGCCTACGGCTCGGTCTACCCGGGGCCGATCGGTGCCGTGCTGACCCCGCAGCTCACCGGGATCCAGGGGACCGACGACGTGAGCGCCTCGCTGCCCTACGCGTCGACGCTGTGCGGGGCGTGCTTCGACGCCTGCCCGGTGCGCATCGACATCCCGCACCTGCTCGTGCAGCAGCGCGCCGCCGCGGTCGACGCGCACACCCGCCCGACGACGCAGGACGTCGCGATGCGCGCCGCGGCCGCCGCGATGTCCTCGCCCGGGCGGTTCTCCCTGGTCGAGCGCGCCCTGAAGCTCGGGCGGCTCCTCGGGCGCTCGGGACGCATCCGCTCGGTGCCCGGGCCGGGCGCCGCGGCGTGGTTCGGAGCCCGGGACATGCCGACCCCGCCGGCGGAGACGTTCCGGCAGTGGTGGGCGCGCACCCGGGGGCCGTCCTCGTGAGCGCCCGCGACGAGGTGCTCGCACGGCTGCGGGCGGCCCGGGACGCCGGCGGCGCCACCGCCCCGGAGGTGCCGCGGGAGTACCGGCGGTCGGGCACCGCGCCGCCCGGATCGGCCGAGGTCGTCGACCGGCTGGCCGAGACCCTCGCCGACTACAAGGCCACCGTGCACCGGGTCGCCGACGAGGACGACGTCTCGGCGGTGATCGCGGAGATCCTGGAGAGCGCCGGCGTCACGACGTTCGTCGCCCCGCCCGGCCTGCCGGCGCGATGGCTCGGCGAGGTCACCGCCCGCGTCCGGCCCGACGAGCCGCCGCTGTCGGTGGCGAAGCTCGACGCGGTCGACGCCGTGGTCACCGGGGCCGCGGTGGCGATCGCCGACACCGGCACGTTCGTCCTCGACGGGCTCGCTCCGGACCAGGGGCGGCGGGCGATCACGCTCGTGCCCGACCACCACGTGTGCGTCGTGCGGGCCGCCGACGTCGTGTCCTCGGTGCCCGAGGGCGTCGCCCGCCTCGATCCCACCCACCCGCTGACGTTCGTCTCCGGCCCGTCGGCCACCAGCGACATCGAGCTCGACCGCGTCGAGGGCGTCCACGGCCCCCGCCGCCTCGACGTGGTGCTCGTCGGCCCACGTGCGTGATCTTCTGAGCTATTGCTCAGAAGCTCACGCACGTGGGGATCAGCGACCGCGCACCGGCGATCCCCAGTCGGTGCCGTCGCGCAGGGTCCGCTTGAGCAGCTTGCCGCCGGGGTTGCGCGGCAGGGGGTCGGTGGTGACGACGACGAACTGGGGCACCTTGAAGTCGGCGAGCTGCGTGTCCAGGTAGGCGAGGACGGCGTCGACGTCGACGCTCCCGCCCACCAGCACCGCGCCGACCTTCTCGCCCATGACGTCGTCCGGGACCCCGACGACGGCCGCGTCGGCCACCCCGGGCGCGCCGGCGAGGGCGTTCTCGACCTCGACCGAGTAGACGTTCTCGCCACCCCGGTTGATCACGTCCTTGGCGCGGTCGACCACACGGACCAGCCCGTCGTCGACCCGGGCGAGATCCCCGCTGTGCAGCCAGCCGTCGACGAACGTCCGGGCCGTCGCCTCCGGGGCCTCCCAGTACCCGTCGACGACGTTCGGGCCCCGGATCAGCAGCTCCCCGACGCCGGCGTCGTCGACGTCGGCCAGGGCGAGGTCGACCACCGGGGCGGCGAAGCCCACGGCGTCGGCGTGCTCCACCGCCCACTCGTGGGGCAGGAACGTGGAGATCGAAGCGGTCTCGGTCAGCCCGAATCCATTGCCGAGCCGGGCCTGCGGGAGGCGCTCCTGGAGCCGGCGGACCAGGTCGGGCGCCATGGGCGCGCCGCCGTAGGTCGCGCGGCGGACGCCGGAGAGGTCGACGTCGAGGTCGCCGCGGGCCAGCGTCAGCCCGTAGATCGCGGGGACGGAGACCAGCGTGTCGATGCGCTCCTCGACGATCGTGCGCACGAACGCGTCCGCCCGGAACGCCGGCAGCACCACCGTCGTCCCGCCCAGCCCGAGCTGGACGAGGAGCTGCGAGTTGCAGCCGGTGACGTGGAACAGCGGGACCGAGACGAGGTTGCGCAGCGCCGGCCCGGCGGCGCGGTCGATGCCGATGACACGGATCGCGGTCTCGACGTTGGACAGGAAGTTGCCGTGGGTGGTGCGCGCGCCCTTGGGGCGGCCGGTGGTGCCGCTGGTGTAGAAGATCGCCGCGAGGTCGCCGGGGACGAGGTCCTCGAGGGCCTCCGGGTTCCCCTCGGGCAGCGGCGACCCGGCCCGCAGCACCGCGGCGGCCCCGGAGTCGGTGAGGACGTGCTCGATCTCCGGCGCGGCGAAGCGGGTGTTCACCGGGACGGCGACGGCGCCGGCGAGCAGGGTGCCGAGGAAGCCGACCACCCAGTCCAGGCCCGCCGGCAGCAGGGAGGCCACCCGGTCGCCGCGGGTGATGCCGTCGGCGACGAGGCCGCCGGCGACCCGGGCCGCGCGGTCCCACAGCTCGGCGTACGTGACGCGCTCGCCGCCGACCTCGACCACCGCCTCGACGTCGGGGTGGCGCTCCACCGACGCCCGCACCATCGCCACCACCGACGGGGCGAGGTGGTCGTAGCGCGCGATGCCGTCGTCCCCGCGGGTGATGCCCGTCGTGTCGAACGGCGCCGGACCGCGGGGCAGGGGCTCGGGGCTCACGAGAAGTACCGCCGCGGGTTCTCGACCAGCATCGTCGTGAGCTGCTCGTCGCTCACACCCTGCTCGCGCAGCGCGGGGAGCACGTCGTGGTGGATGTGCTCGTAGTGCCAGTTCGGCGCGGCCTGGGCCAGCGCGGCCTGGGAGGCCTCGCCGGAGAAGAAGTCCATGTAGCAGGCCGCGTCGTGGGCGAGCACGATCCGGTCGGCGTACCCCTGGGCGCAGAGCGCCGCGATCGTCGCGACCCGCTGCTCGGTCGGGTTGAACAGGTCCAGCCCGAAGCGGTCGCAGCCGATCGTCGCGCCGCGGTCCATGATCTCGCGCAGGTAGTCGAGGTCGTTGGTGTCGCCCGCGTGCCCGACGACGACCTTGGTGAGGTCGACGCCGTGGCGCTCGTACAGGTCGAGGGCGAGCCGTCCGGTCTGGTGCGCGCTGTTGGTGTGCACCGTGATCGGCACGCCGGTCTCGACGTGGGTGGCGGCGATGGCGTGCTGCACCCGCGTCTGGTCGGGGGTCAGGCCCCGCTCCTCGACGACGCCCTTGAGGAACGCCGCCTTGATCCCGGTGCCGGCGATGCCCTCGCGGATGTCCTTGACGAACATCCGGACCATCGGCTCGTCGCCGCCGAGCAGCGTGTCCGGGCCGCGGTAGTGCAGGAAGTGCGGGATCTCGTCGAAGGTGTAGAGGCCGGTGGCGACGACGATGTGGAGGTCGACCTCGGCGTTGATCCGCGCGACGCGGGGGATGTAGCGGCCGAGCCCGACGACGGTGGGGTCGACGATCGTGGTGACGCCCAGGTCGCGCAGGCGGCGCAGCTTGTCGATCGCGTCGGCGACGCGGACCTCCTCGTCCCAGTATTCGTCGCCGTAGTTGGCCATGATGTCCGGCGTCAGCACGAACACGTGCTCGTGCATCAGCGTCGTGCCGAGGTCCCCGGTGTCCACCGGACCCCGCACCGTCTCCACCGTGGGCATGCCCGTACCTCCGCCGTGTCGTTGTGACGCGGACCACCCTCACGGAAAGGGTGCGCGGAGGCCAGGCCCGCGGGGCTCGGGCGCGGGACGGGCGGGCTCTAGAGTCAGGCCGGACGGTAGGCCAGCAGCCGGACGCCGAGGGCGCTCTCCGCACGCCGGATCTCGGCCAGCTGCTCGTCCGTGAGCTCGGCGTAGGGGCTCTCGGCCTCGTACGCGACGAGCGGGGTGCCGATGCGCTCCTCGACACGGCGCAGGTCGTCGAGGGCGGAGTCGTCGAGCGCCGCGGGGCGCAGGTCGGGACCGGAGGACGGGGCGGACACGGGACCTCCCGAGATGGGGCTGAACGAATGTGACCGGCACCACTGCCGGATGCCGCCGAGTATCCCGCGCCCAGAGGGACCAATCACCCCGTCCGGGCGGAAGTCGCCGAACGTGCAGTGCGTTGACGTGAGTGCGATGACGAGATCCCTCCCGGCCACGCCCACCACCCGTCACTGGACCCCGCAGCGCGTGCTGGTCACCCGCTCCGCCCAGGAACACCCGCACACCGCCGAGATCCTCCGGCGGTGCGCCGCGGCCGGCGTCGAGGACGTCGAGCTGCTGCATGGCGACCGGATCACCGGCGTGCGCGGGGAGACCGAGCGCGAGACCTACGCCCGCGCGAAGTCGACGCTGGCGGTGGTCACGAGCCCGGCGTCGGCGCGGAAGCTCGACCCGATCCCGCCGAGCGCCGACTGGCGGGTCGACCTCGCCCGCGGCTGCCCGGCCCACTGCCAGTACTGCTACCTCGCCGGGTCCCTGACCGGCCCGCCGATGACCCGCGTCTACGGCGACCTCGAGGAGATCCTCGCCGGCCTCGACGCCTACGTCGGCCACGGCACGATCACCTCGACGAACGTCGACCGTGCCGCGGAGGGGACGACCTTCGAGGCGTCCTGCTACACCGACCCGCTGGGGATCGAGCACGTCACCGGCAGCCTCTCGGCGGCGATCCGCCACGTCGGCACCCACGACTTCGGCGGACCCGTGCAGCTGCGGACGACGACGAAGTTCGCCGACGTCGCGGGGCTGCTCGACCTGCCACACGGCGGTCGCACACGGCTGCGGTTCTCCGTCGGCCCGGAGTCGATGGTGGGCCGCTTCGAGGGCGGGACCGATCCCGTCGGGAAGCGCATCGACGCGCTCGCGACGCTCGCCCGCGCCGGCTGGCCGGTGGGTCTGACGATCGCGCCGATCATGCCCGTCGGCGACTGGCGGGCGGCCTACAGCGACCTGCTCGCCCGGGTCGCGGCGACGCTCGAGGGCGTCGACGACCTCGACCTCACCGCCGAGTGCATCACCCACCGGTTCACGCCGGGCAGCAAGGAGACGCTCGAGACCTGGTACCCGCGCACCCGCCTCGAGATGGACCCCGAGCAGCGGCGCACCAAGCGCGGGAAGTTCGGCGCGGTCAAGCACGTCTACCCCGACGACGTGATGGCGGACCTGCGCGCGCACGTGACGTCCGAGCTTGCGGAGCGCCTGCCCGCGGCGCGGGTCCTGTACTGGACCTAGGGGCCTTCGAGCAGGGGATCGTTATCTTTCCGTGATGCTCGGTCGGGCTCGGGAGAGCCTTCGGTGGGCCGTCGTTGTCGGGGGTCGCCGCTAGCGTTCTTGGTGTGAGCATCGACCACGGTGTCCGGGTCGGCCTGGTGGCCGGGCTGGACGCTCTCGCGCCGGGCGCGGAGCTGGCCGCTGCTCTGGAGGGCCTGTCGCCGGCCGCGTTGACGGGTGAGGATCTGGCCGCGTATGTGCGGGGCCGGTGGCGGTTGCAGAACCGGGCGACCGCGGAGCTGCTCGAGGGCATCCACCACCTGGGGCGTGCTCAGGACGGCCGCACCGAGCGCCTGCGCGTCTTCCGACGAGTACTCCGGCGACGAGGTGTCCGCGCAGCTGGGGTGGTCGCGCCCCATGTCGGCGCGCAAGCTCGATCTGGCCGACGACCTTCAGCAGCGGCTGCCCGAGGTCGGCGACGCGCTCTACCAGGGATGGATCGACGAGCCGAAGGCCCGCACCCTGTGTGAGCAGACCCGTGACCTCGTCGACGACCACGCCCACGAGGTGTGCCGGATCGTGCTGCCCGAGGCGCCGGAGCTGCCGGTGGGGGCGTTGATCGAGCGCATCGAGCAGGTCGCGACGGCGCTGGACCCGGACTGGGCCGAGCGGCGCCGCCGGCGTGCCGAGGCTCGGGCGCGGGTGATCTTGTCGCCGAACCCGTCGGGTACTGCGAATCTGTCGTTCTGCGACGCCCCGGTCCCTGACGGGCTCGCTTCCCAGGCCCGTATCGATGCGCTCGCCGTCGCGGTGCGCCACCTCGGGGTGCTGACCCCGATCGGGGTGCTGCGCCTGCAGGTCGGGATGCGGCTGCTCGACGGGTCCACCGCCGGCATGGACGACCGCACCATCGCCCTGCTGCTCGCCGCCGAGCACCACGCCCAGAACACCCCCGACGACCCCGACGACGACCCCGACGACGACCCCGACGACGACCCCGACGATGGCTCCGACAGCGGTTCCGACGACGGCAGGCCCGACGAGGGGCCCGACGACACCGGTGACGACGGCCCCGCGGATGACGGTCCCGACGACGAGGCCCCGACGACGGGGCCCGGACGACGCGCCCGACGACCAAGGCCCGGACGACCAGGACCCGGCGGGCGGGCCGCGCCGGTCCGGCGACGCACCGCACGGCGCCGACGATCGCGGGCCGGCTGACGACGACCCCGTCTCGACCGTGCCCGCGCCGCGGTCACCGTCGGAGCAGGGCGTCCTCGACCTCCCCGACGTCCCCGACCTGCCTGATGTGTCTGATCCCGTGGTGCCGCTGGACCCGCCCGACACCGGGCCGGGCCGGATCCGGGAGGGCTGCGTCGAGGTCCGGCTGCGGCTGACCACCGTGTTGGGGCTCGACCAGTACCCCGGCAGCGTCCCCGGCTACGGCACCGTCCTCGCCGGTGACGCCCGCTCGCTCGCCCTGCGCCACCGTGACGGCGAATGGCGCGTCGTGCTCACCGACGACCAGGGCCGCCTCCAGCACGTCCTGCTCGCCCGCCGCCGACCCCGTCGACCACCCGGTCCCCGCGGCCGGCATCGGACGCGGGGACGCACGGCATCGATCGTCGAGCTCCAGGTCCCGACGACGGTCCTGGCCGCCCTCGACCCGGACGATCACCCCGACTGGGGACCGCTGCTGCGCGAGCTGCAGCAACGGCTCTCCGAGCTCGGGCGCCCCGGCGCACCACCGGACGGGAACGCCGGCCCCCAGGACTGGGCCCGGCGGCGTCCCGGCGCCGAACTCGACCGCTGGATCCGGGTCCGCGACCGGCGCTGCGTCGCGCCCTGGTGCCGACGCCCCGCCCACCAGGCTGACCTCGACCACACCCTCGCCCACGCCCGGGGCGGACCCACCTCGTCGTGGAACCTCGGCGCCTGGTGCACCCACGACCACCGCGCCAAACACCACGCCCCATGGACGGTGCGCCAACCCAGCCCCGGGCGGTTCGTCATCCGCACCCGCGCCGGCACCACCTACACCAGCCACCCCAAAAGGATCACCGAGCCACTCCCGGTACCGCACCCCGCCGCCGCGCCCCGGCCCCTGCCCGACGACGGCTGGGCCGACGACGACCGCACCGACACCCGCGACGACATCGACCCCGACTGGTTCCAGAAGCTCACCCAGAAGACCCGCCCCACGGCGACCATCCCGACCTGGAGCCGCTACGCCGACGAGCCACCGTTCTGAGGGCCGAGCGCACCTACAGCAGCAGCGCCAACTGGCGCGACTGCGCGACCAGCCGTCCCGCCGAGTCCCACACCTCCACGTCCTCCTCGTGCAGGCCGTGGGAGAGGTGGTTCGTCACCGTGCGGCACCGCAGCGGCCCGGGTGCCGGGTGCTCGCGCAGGTGCACCGTGAGCTGGGCGGTGCTCGAGCCGCGGCCGAGCTCGAGCACCACCGGCGCCGCGCCGTCGACGACGAAGGCGAGGTCGAGCAGTGTCGCGTCCGACCCGTCGGCGAAGGCGAACCAGAACTCCGCGCGAGGATCGCCCGACGGCTCGCCTCGGGCCCATCCCGGCATCTCCGTCACCCCGTAGCGCATCCGCCGGCCGACCGCCGCGACGGTCGCGGGCGCGTCGGCGCCGCCGAACGTGGTGCACGCGTCGAACGGTGGGAGGTCCGGCGCCGCGGTCAGGTCGTGCGGGTCGGCCGGGCTCGCGGCGAGGTCCGCGAACGTCGCCTCCAGGCGCAGCACGTCGCGCTCCCCGCGGTCCGGGCCGGGCTGCACGATCCGCGACGTCCCCGTGGCCAGACGACGCCCGGCCCGCACCACCTCGGTGAGCACCCGCGCAGGCCCGGGCATCGCCGGGCGCAGGTACGACGCCGAGGCCACGACCGGGTCGGGCAGCGGGACCTCCCCCGCGAGCGCCCGCAGCGCGACGCTGAGCTGGTAGCCGCCGTTCAGGCGTCCGTCGTCGATCCCCCAACGGTCGGACAGGACGATCTCGTGCACACCGTCGGCCACCCGCTCGGACGCGCTGTCCAGCGCGAGCTCACTGATCACGTCGCTGAGTAGACCACCAGGTCCGCGCCGCCGCGGCCTCGTCGCCGTCGAGGTCCACGTCCAGGGAGGCCAAGGCGCCGACGACGTCGGTCACCTCCTGCTCCTCGACGCGACCGTCGGCGTACTCCGTGGTCAGGGTGGTGCGCACGAGCCGGCGACTGACGCCGTCGGCCAGCCTCATCACGACGAGCTGGCCCGTGAACGGCGACGCGGGGTGGGTCGACGTGAAGTGGTGCGCGACCTCGTCGTCGACCGGCTCGGACGGCTCCGGGTCCAGGCGGTACGCCCGCTCCTCGCCGTCGCGGGTGGAGCGCACGAGCGTCCACTCCCGGCCCTCGCGCTCGAGTCGGTGCGCCCACCCGGCCTGGTCGACGACGACCCCGTCGCGCAACGGCATCGGCAGCAGCATGCTCGCCCCGAAGCCGACGTCGACGAGCTGCTCGTCCACCACCAGGGCCCGGTGCGTGCGCGGGCCGCCGCGGTCGGCCTGGACGCGCGCCATCACGGGTCGCACCTCGTACCCGAGGTGGGCCCAGCACGGCGGCCATCAGGCGGGCGTGCTCGTAGCAGTAGCCGCCGCGACGTCGGCGGATGATCGTGTCGACGACGGCGTCGAGCCCGATCCCGCGGTGGCGCCGGAGGACGACGTCGACGTTCTCGAAGGGGATCGCGGTGACGTGCGCCGGGGCGAGCTCGGACAGCGTCGATCGCTCGCCGGTCAGACCGACCCGGTCGAGGTACTCGGCGACGACGGAGGCCGGTAGTCCGGTGTCCACGGCGGTGCTCATGGGATTCACGGGGTGACCTCGAGTCCCGTCGAGGTCAAGCGTCGTGTCCTGACTCCGTGCCCCGGCGTCCGCGGGGGAGGGCGCGCACGAGCGGCAGGACGCGGTGGGCCACCCGCTCGGTGAGGGCGATCTCCGTGCGGGTGCGCTCCACCCCCGGAGTGCCGATGATCCCCTGGACCACCTGCTCCAGGTGCGCGTTGGTCCGGGCGACCACCCGGGCCCAGAGGTCGCCGTCGCCGGTGATGCTGTGCACCTCGACGACCTCGGCGACGGCCTCCAGAGCCGTGGCGACGTCGTCGAGGCGGCCCTGCGTGATGTGCAGGGTGACGAACGCGTGCACGTCGAAGCCCAGCGCCTCCGGGTTCACGTGCGGGGCGAACCCGACGATGACCCCACGCTCCTGCAGCCGCAGGAAGCGCGCCTGGGCGGTGCCGCGGGCGATGCCGAGCGCCCGCGCGTGCTCGCGGAGGCCGGCCCGCGGGCGTTCGAGCAGCGCGAGCAGCAGGGCGCGGTCGAGGTCGTCGAGGTCCATGTGTCGTCCATTGGCCGAAGGGGATCAGTCGGAGGCTCGCAGAGCTGGACCATTGGCCCAGTCGATCAGCATGAGACTAGACCACTGGAGACGAACTCCCTACCTTTCGTGACACCGCGAGAAGCGTGGCCGGACGCCGGGGACCACCCGCTCGGACGTCCGCCCGCCGAGGAGGTGCGCCATGACCGTCGACGTCCGCCCGCCCGTGTTCGACGTCCCCCACGGTGACGGTGACGGCCTCCCGCAGCGGCCTACGACCCTGCGCGACCGCTACGCCCTGACCACCGGCCGCGTGCACCTCACCGGCGTCCAGGCCCTCGTGCGCCTGCCCCTCGACCAGCACCGCGCCGACCGTGCCGCGGGCCTGCGCACCGGGGGCTACGTCTCGGGCTACGAGGGCTCGCCGCTCGCCGGCTACGACCTCGAGCTCGCCCGCCACCGCGACCTGCTCACCGAGCACGACGTCGTCTTCGCGCCCGGTCTCAACGAGGAGCTCGCCCTCACCGCGGTGGAGGGCACCCAGCTCGCCGCGGCCACTGGCTCGCTCACCCGCGACGGGGTCGTCGGCTACTGGTACGGGAAGGCGCCCGGACTCGACCGGGCCACCGACGCCCTGCGCCACGCCAACCTCACCGGCACCCACCCGCGCGGCGGCGCCGTCGCGTTCGTCGGCGACGACCCCGCGGCGAAGTCGTCGAGCGTGCCCTGTGCCTCCGAGGCCGCGCTGGCCGACATGGCCGTCCCGGTGCTCTACCCCGCCGACTCGCAGGACGTCCTCGACCTCGGACGCCACGCCGTCGCGCTCTCCCGCGCGAGCGGGCTGTGGACCGCGCTGAAGATGGTCACCGCGGTCGCGGACGGCTCCGGCACCGTCGACCTCGACCCGGACCGCGTGCGCATCGTCGCCCCGGACGTGACGATCGACGGCCGCGAGTACGTGCACACGCCCTCGGCGACGCTCCTGCAGCCGCACCTCGGACCGATCGAGCGCGACCTCTACCGCGCCCGGCTCGAGATCGCCCGCCGCTACGCCGCCGCCAACGGCCTCGACCGCATCGTCGGCCACGGACCGGCGCGGATCGGCGTCGTCGCGGCCGGCAAGAGCTGGCTCGACCTGCGCCAGGCGCTCGACACCCTCGGACTGGATGACGCCGAGCTCGCCCGGCGTGGCGTGCGGCTGCTGCGCGTCGGCATGCCCTGGCCGCTCGAGCCCGGGATCGTCGACCGCTTCGCCGACGGCCTCGACGAGATCGTCGTCGTCGAGGAGAAGCGCGCGTTCCTCGAGACCCAGATCAAGGAGCGCCTCTACGGACGGGCCGGCGCGCCCGCCGTGCACGGCAAGCGGGGGCCGGACGGCAAGACGCTCTTCGCCGAGCACGGCGACCTCGACCCCGACGTCGTCGCCCGCCGGCTCGGCGGGCGCCTGCTCGCGCACGGGTCGTTCCCGTCGGTGGTCGCCTGGCGCGACGCGAAGGCCCGCCGCAGCCGGATCGACCTGTCGCTGACGCCCGTCGAGGGCGCGCACCGCACCCCGTTCTACTGCTCGGGCTGCCCGCACAACACCTCGACCACCGCGATCCCCGAGGGCTCGCTCGTCGGCGCCGGCATCGGCTGCCACACGATGGTGCTGCTGATGCCCGAGGAGCAGGTCGGCGAGGTCACCGGCCTGAGCCAGATGGGCGGCGAGGGCGCGCACTGGCTGGGCATGGAGCCGTTCGTCGATAGCCCAGATGGTCGAACACCGCACTTCGTCCAGAACATGGGCGACGGGACGTTCCACCACTCCGGCTCGCTGGCCGTGCGCGCTGCCGTCGCGGCCGGGTCGCACCTGACCTTCCGCCTGCTCCACAACGGCGCCGCGGCGATGACCGGCGGGCAGGAAGCCGTCGGCGCGCTGTCGATGCCGGCGCTCACGACGAGCCTGCAGGCCGAGGGCGTCGCGCGGATCATCGTCACCACCGAGGACCGCACGAGGTACAAGGGCGTCCGCCTCGCCAAGGGTGTCGACGTCTGGGACCGGTCGCGCTACGAGGAGGCGCAGCAGGTCCTCGCCGACACCCCGGGCGTCACCGTCCTCATCCACGACCAGGAGTGCGCCGCCCAGAAGCGCCGCAAGCGCAAGCGCGGCACGATCGCCGACCCGAGCACCCGCGTGATGATCAACGAGCGCGTCTGCGAGGGCTGCGGCGACTGCGGGCAGACGTCGAACTGTCTGTCGGTCACCCCCGTGGACACCGAGTTCGGCCGCAAGACCCGCATCCACCAGGCGTCGTGCAACAAGGACTACTCCTGCCTCGACGGCGACTGCCCGGCGTTCCTGACCGTCGAGCCGGGGTCGGCGCGCTCGGCGCCTGCGATCGAGACCCTCGGCCCCGACGCGTTCGCGACCCCGCCCGCGCTGGTGGACCCCGACGCGTTCACCGTGCGGCTCGCCGGGATCGGCGGCACCGGGGTGACGACGGTGTCCCAGGTGCTCGCCACCGCCGGGCTCGTGGCCGGGCGCCACGTGCGCGGGCTCGACCAGACCGGCCTCGCGCAGAAGGGCGGCGCGGTCGTCTCCGACGTCAAGATCAGCCGGGCGTCGCTCGAGGCGGCGGGCCGGGCAGCCGAAGGCGAGTGCGACCTCTACCTCGGCGCCGACCTCCTGGTCGCCGCGGAGCCCTCGAACCTCGCCACGACCTCGTCGTGGCGCACGGTCGCGGCGATCTCGTCGGCGAAGGTGGCGACCGGCGCGATGGTCGTCGACCCGACGGTCTCGTTCCCGGACGCCGACGCGGTGCTGAAGCGCATCACCGAGCGGACCCGGAAGGACGCCGGGGTGGTCGTCGACGCCCGGGCACTCAGCGAGGCGCTGTTCGGGGACGACCAGTTCGCGCTCACGCTGCTGCTCGGCGCGGCCTTCCAGACCGGCGCGCTGCCGCTGCCCGCCTCGGCGGTCGAGGAGGCGTTCACGCTCAACGGCGCAGCGGTGGAGAAGAACCTCCAGGCGTTCCGGCGGGGTCGTCAGGCCGTCGCGGACCCGACGGCGTTCGCGGCCGCCGTCGCCGCGGCGACGGGCACCGGCCCCGACACGGGGGTCCCGGGCCTCGACGCGCGCGGCGCCGCGGAGGCGGCCGAGATCGTCGCGTCGATCGGTGCCCCGGGGGACAGCGAGCTGGCGCGCCTGGTCGGCGTCCGGGTGCCCGAGCTCGTCGCGTACCAGGACGCGGACTACGCGCGGCAGTACGCCTCGGCGGTCGCGGGCACCGTGGACGCCGACCCGCGCCTCGCCGAGGCCATCGCCACCGGGCTGTACAAGCTCATGGCGTACAAGGACGAGTACGAGGTCGCGCGGCTCTCGCTCGATCCGGCGCTCGAGGCCTCGGTGCGCGCGCAGTTCGGCGACGGCGCCCGGTACGCGTGGAAGCTCCACCCGCCGGTGCTCCGGGCCGTCGGGATGCAGCGCAAGATCACGCTGGGGCGCTGGTTCCGGCCGGGCTACCGCACGCTGCGGGCGATGCGCCGCCTGCGGGGGACGCGGCTCGACCCGTTCGGTGTCGCCGAGGTCCGTCGCGTCGAGCGGGAGCTGGTGGCGGAGTACCGCTCGTTGATCCCCACGCTGCTGACCCTCGACGACAGCGACGACACAGAGCGCGCCGTCGAGATCGCCGGCCTGCCGGACATGGTGCGGGGCTACGAGCAGATCAAGCTCGACAACGTCGCCCGCTACCGCGCCCGGCTGGCGGAGCTGCTGGCTGCCTAGCCGATGGAGAAGGTGATCGCGGGCTCCACGGCCACCGGGGTCGCGAGGCTGTTCGCGATGTAGCACTCGCCGTGGGCGAGGTGCACGAGCCGTTCCACGCGGGGGACGCTCGGGCCCGGCGCCACGGTGATCTGCGGGCGCAGCACGATCCCGGCGATCCGCGGCGGGCCCTCGTCGTGGGACATCACCGCCTCGGCGTCGTCGCGGTAGTCGGTGACGTCGATCCGCGCCCGGGCGGCGATCGCCAGGAACGAGAGCAGCTGGCACGACGACGCCGCGGCCAGCACCAGCTGCTCGGGGTCGAGCCGCGACGCGTCGCCGCCGAGCGACGGGTCGTTGGAGAGCTCGAGCGCGGCGACGGCCGGTGGCGCCTCCACGCGGTGCGCGCGTTCGTAGGCGTCGTAGCCGGCCCCGGTCGAGCCCGACCAGGTGCACGTCGCGCGGTAGCGGTGGGTGCCGTCGGGAGCCTCGGTGAACGCCATCAGGGCAGCTCGTAGTCGAGCGTCAGCAGCTCGTGGGCCACCACGCCGGTGCCGCTCAGGCCGGTGAGGTCGCCGGCGCCGGAGCCGGCGACGACGAACGCCCACTGGCGCATGTCCTGCCCGTCCCCGCCGGCGGCGCCGTGCTGGAGCACGAAGCTGCCCGTCCGGCCGTCGAGCTCGCCGACGACGCGCTCCTGCGCGAGGTACCCCGCCCCGCCCTCGCCCTGGGTCGTGAGGATCTCCCCCACCGCCGTGCCCTGCAGGGCGCCGGAGTAGGTCTTCCGGATCAGCGCCCGGCCCGTCGCAGGCCCCCGGCCCTCCGGCTCGGCCAGGGCGTCACCCTCGGCCGGCTCCCAGAGGTCGATGCTGAACGCGCTCTCGAGGTGGGTCACGCGATCATCCTGCCGGGTGAAGGCTGACACCTTCCGTCAGGGTTGGGTCAGGTCCCCGACCAGCTCATCCGCGATCGCCCGCAGCCGCGCCCGCGCCCGCGGGTCCTGCGCCTGCGGATCGGGCCGGGTCTCGCGCACACCGTTGAAGTACCGCCCGGTGACGCCCGCGAGCTCCGGGTCCACCGCGAGCCGCGCCGTCGCCGCCACGCCCTCGGCGATCGTGCTGATCGGCGACGGCACGATCTTCGTCGGCATGTACGTGGCCGGGTGCAGGGCCGTCGCGGTGACGACGTCCGGGTCGAGCTCGTCGGCGAGGTCGTAGGCGTCGAGGATCTGCGCGAGCTTGCTCTGGCAGTAGGCCCGCCAGCCCGAGTAGTCGCGCTCCAGCATGACGTCGTCGAAGTCGATCGCCGCCTGGCCGGCCGACGACACCATGACGATCCGCGCCGGGCCGCGCTCGGTGCCCGCCGCCCGCAGCGACGGCAGCAGCCGCCGGGTCAGCAGGTGGCCCGCGAGGTAGTTGACCGCGAACCGGAGCTCGTGCCCGTCGACGCTCTCCTGGCGCTCGCCGCCCCCGGGGACGTCGGCCCCGATCCCGGCGTTGTTGACGAGCACGTCCAGCGCCGGGTGGTCGGCGGCGACGCGGTCGGCGAGCTCGCGGACCTGGGCCAGCTCGGCGAGGTCGGCGCGGTACGAGGCGACCTCGACGCCGGTCGCCGCGCGGATCTCGTCGACGGTCGCGGCGAGCCGCTCGGGATCGCGGCCGTGGACGAGCACCTCGTCGCCGCGCCCGACGAGGTCGTGCGCGAGGGCACGGCCGAGGCCGTCGGTCGCGCCGGTGACGAGAATCGACGTCATGTCAGTCCGAGGTGTACGAGTAGCCGCCGGGCAGGTCGACGGTCTTCCTCTTCGTCCGGCTGTTCCAGCTCACGCCGAAGAGCTTGACCGTCCAGGACCGGGTCGTGCCGTTGCCCTCGGAGCGCGAGACGTTTCGCCCCACCGGCAGCGGGCCCAGCTTGCGACGACCGCGGTCGTTCAGCCCCATGGTCGTCCTGTGCCCACTGCCGGCGCCGGCGTCACATCGAGATCACCTACGGCCGGTCGGTCCGCTGGCTCGGGTAGCGCGTGGCGGACTGCGGCCCGTAGTACTGCGGCTCCGGGAACGGGGTGGTGCGGCCCGGGACGCTGGTCTGCTTGCGGACCTGGCGCATCGCCGAGTCGATGTGCTTGCGGTAGCGCCCGCCGGTCTTGCCGTCGACGAACGCCGCAGCCTGGTCCGCGTAGCGGTTGACCTTCTCGGGGTTCTGCCGCGCGTAGCGCCGCGCGGCGGCGATGGCCGCGCCGGCGGCCGCGACCCTGCGCATCAGGGACATCGTGTTCTCCTCGGAGTTCGGGGGGACGTCATCGAGTGTGCCCGTTCCGGGCGACGGAGGCGTCGAGCGCCACCGTCGGCCCTCCGCCCACCGCGTGCGGCGGCCAGGGCAGGGCGTCGGTCGCGGGGTTCCCGGTCCGGACGAAGCGCAGCCACGCCGCACGCATCACCGCGCCGAGCGGCTCGACGTCGGTGTCCCAGTCGGCACCGCGCAGCATCGGCGCGTCCTCCCAGGCGTCGCGCGCCCCGAACAGGAACGGCAGCTCGACGCAGTGGCACGCCCCGAGCCCGGACGCGGGCGCACGCCAGGCGAAGCGGTAGCTGAAGGTCCGGGCACCACCGCGGGCCGCGTCGTCCGCGAACCGCTCGGCCGGCGCCCCGAACACGCGCCGCGTCGCCAGCGCGGCGCCCGCCGAGGTGAGCCGCCCGAGCACCGGGAGCCGCTTGAGGCCCCACAGCGCCGGGCTGATGCGCACGAACGTCTCGGCCTCGTCGGCGGTCGACCCGACGAGCACGTCGTGACCCGCCGACGCCGCGTCGGACCAGGTGACACCGGCCGACAGCGGCGGGACGCCGTCGACGGGCGCGAAGGCCGGCGACGAGTCGAGGCCGCCGGGTCCGGCGGCCCGGATCATCGCGTGGCGCTGGGCGGTGAGCAGGTCCCCGACCTCGGCGGTCGCCGGGTCGGCGCCTTCGAGGCCCTCGGTCACGTACCCCGCGACCCGGGAGGCCCGCTGCGGGGACGACAGGCCGAGCCCGAGCTGGCCGCTCTGCAGGATCGCGCGCCGGAACAGCGGCCGGGCCTCGGGAACGGTCATGAGGCAGGCGATCGAGTGCGCGCCCGCGGACTGGCCCATCACCGTGACCTGGTCCGCATCGCCGCCGAAGGCCGCGATGCGGTCGCGCACCCAGCGCAGGGCGGCCATCTGGTCGAGCAGGCCGAGGTTGCCGTCGGACACCCCCGGCGCGGCGAGCCAGCCCAGCACGCCGAGCCGGTAGCCCACGTTGACCGTGACGACCCCGCCCTCGCTGCCCTCGCCCACCAGCCGGGCGGTGTCGTACCAGGACGTGGCCGCCGACCCGATGACGTAGGCGCCGCCGTGCAGCCACACGAGCACGGGGCGCGGGACGCCGTCGGCCAGCGCCGCGGCCGGGGCACGCACATCGACGCGTAGGCAGTCCTCGTCCTGCGGGGTGCCGTCGTCGGGCGAGGGCCCGGTGACGGCGGCCACCCGCGCGGGCAGCTGCGGCGCGGTCGGGCCCCGCTCGACGGCCTCGCGGACGCCGGTCCACGGCTCCGGAGCCTGCGGCGGGGCGAAGCGCGCCGCCGTGGCGTAGCGGATGCCGAGGAACTCGACGACGTCGCCACGCCGCCGGCCGCGCAGCACGCCGTCGGGCAGCGTGACCGTCGGGTCGGCGACGGACGTGCTCACGCGTCGTGCCCGTGTCCGTCGTGCCCGTGTCCGTGGTGTTCCGTGAGGTGCTCGCCCAGCAGGTCGAGACCGAAGTCGTGGCCGGGGTCGCGCCACACCGAGTGGGCGTGGTTGACCCCGCGCTGGGTGTTGTCCCACTCCGCGAGCAGGCGCGGACCCTGCAGCCGGTAGTAGTGCGGCTCGCCCCGCTCGGCGCCGCCGGCCCAGGCGAACGCGACGGCGTCCAGGGCGTCCCCGTCGAACCGGGCCCGCTCGCGCTCCACGACCCCGGGCGGCATGCGGCCGACGTAGGTCTCCAGCACCTCGCGCAGCATCGCCTGCTGGTCGGCGGTCATCTGGGCGGCCGGCAGCCCGCGGGGGGTCGCGGTGAGCGCGGTGGCCTCCCGGTCGGCGTCGGTGACGCCGAGCCCGGCCTCGAGGTTGTCGTGCATCGACCACATGCGGTCCTCGAGCTCCTGCTCGAAGTGCCCGCGCCACAGGTCCGGCAGCGGGATCACCCGGTCGCCCGGGGCGGGCCGCACGCGGTTGCCGCCGATGATGTCGGGCGCCGCGGTCGTGGTGAGCACGGCGCGGGCACGCTGGTCGGCGTCGAGGGCGTGGAGCAGGTCGCGCGCGCTGTCCTCGACCCCGCCGAGCGGGCGCAGCTCCCGCCCGCCGAGCAGCGGCGAGACCATCGGGTCGGCGCCGAGGAAGCACGGGCTGCCGGCGACGGCCTCGCCGTCGACGACGAGGTGGTGCACCGACACGTGGTGCCCGCCGAAGCGCCACGACCAGGGGCCGGCGCCGGTCGGGTCCCCGAAGACCCGCAGGTAGTACATGGCGGGATCGCGGCCGCGCTCGCGCGCGAAGGCGGCGGTGAACCCCTCGGTGCGATCGAGGACGTTCTCCAGCCCCATGATCGTCGAGGCGCTGACGTACGCCGCCTCGGACAGCCCCGTCGCGAGCAGGCGCATCGCCGCGCGCTGCTGGTGGGGCCGCTGCTGGTGGATCGTCAGGCCGCCGTGGTCGGTCGGCGTGTAGTACCAGCGCACCCGCTCGATGTCGGCGGCGTTCGAGCCCGGCCACGCCCAGGCGCCGGTGGGGCGCTGCTCGTCGTCGAGGCCGTCGACCCACACGGCGGCCGCCTCGGCCATGGCCGAGGCGACCGTGCGCGGGGTCGCAGGGGAGGTCATTTGATCCGCTGCAGCTGGGTGATCACCAGTCCGTCGGCGCCGCCGACCAGGTACTCATCCAGCTTGCCGGCGAACTCCACCAGGTGCCCGTTGCCCAGGTGCGCCTCGAGGTGCCCGGGGCTCGTCCAGTTCTCGTAGAAGAAGAACGTGGCCGGGTCGTCGACCGCGACGTGCAGGTCGTAGTTGACGCAGCCGTCCTCGGCCAGCGTCGGCTCGACGAGCTGCTCGAGCTCGGAGCGCAGCTGCTGCTCCTTGCCGGGCAGCGCGGTCATGCGTGCGATGACCGTGAGCAGGGTGCGGTCGTCCTCGGTGGGTGTCGGCACGGAGTCTCCTCGGGGTGGACGTCAGCGTCCCGTGATCCGTACCCGGGCCACGCGCCGGTCAGTCCCGGCGTCCGCCGGAGTCCTCGTCGTCGGCCGTCCGCGAGCCCGTGCCGTCCTCCTCCTCGGAGATCGAGAGCTCGTCCTCGTCCCCGCCGGGCGACCCGACGGGGGCCTCGACGCCGCCGCCGTCCTGATCGTCAGCGTCCTGCCCGTCATCGTCCTGCCCGATGCGGCCATCCTCGACGTGGCCGTCGTCGTGCGGACCGCCGACGGGAGGAGGACCGGCGGGCGGACCCGGGTTGGCCGACGGGGGACCCGCCGGCGGTGCGGGCGCGTTGGTGAGGGTGCGCGACGCGCGGATCGCCGAGCGCGCGCGCACCTGCTGGATGCCCACGAGCCCGGCACCCAGCAGGGCCGCGAGCACACCGAACACCGCCACCGCGAACACCGTCGCGATGGCACCCCCGAGGATCGCCAGCACACCTACGGCGATCCACACGAAGCCGATCGTGCGCATCGTCGCGATGGTGGGCGGCGGGTCCGGGGGCTCGGTCATGCGCGCACTCCGGTCACGTCGTGTAGCCGGCCTTCTCGGCCCGCTCCAGGGACGCGCGGACCTCCTTCTCGGCCTCCGCGCGGCCGACCCACTCGTGGCCCTCGACCTTCTTGTCGGGCTCCAGCGCCTTGTAGACCTCGAAGAAGTGCTGGATCTCCATGCGGTGGTACTCGTCGAGGTGGTGGATGTCGCGCAGGTGCTCGAGGCGCGGGTCGTCACTGGGGACGCACAGCACCTTGTCGTCGCCGCCGGCCTCGTCGGTCATGCGGAACATCCCGATCGCACGGCTGCGCACGAGGCAGCCGGGGAACGTCGGCTGCTGGACGAGGACGAGAGCGTCCAGCGGGTCGTCGTCCTGGCCGAGGGTGTTCTCGATGTACCCGTAGTCGGCGGGATACCGCGTCGCCGTGAACAGCGTCCGGTCGAGGCGCAGGCGCCCCGATTCGTGGTCCATTTCGTACTTGTTGCGGCTGCCCTGAGGCACCTCGACCAGCACGTCGAACTCCACCAGCTGCTCCCTCGCCGTCGTCGGGCCGACAGTGTGTCGCGTCCGGGGGCCCGGCGCCCACCCCGGGCCCCGATCGGCCGTGTCGGCGACTCCACTCCGTGCCCCGCTGTGGACCCCGGGAACGGGGTATACGTGACGGGAGGGTCGGGAGGTGACGCTGATGGGCGTCTCGAGGCGGTTCGACGCGTTCCAGCGCCGACACCGGTGGGCCGCGCTGCCCCTCGCCGTCATCTACAAGTTCCTCGACGACCAGGGCACCTACCTCGCAGCCCTCCTGACCTACTACGGCCTGGTGTCGCTGTTCCCGCTGCTCCTGCTCGGCGTCACCGGTCTCGGTTACGTGCTCCACGACGACCCGGCCGCCCAGCAGGCGGTGCTGTCGTCGGCGCTGCGCAACGTGCCGGTGATCGGCGACCAGATCCGCGACAACGTGCACACGCTGAGCGGGAGCGTGGCCGGTCTCGTCGTCGGCGTGGTGCTGGCCGTGTACGGCGCCCTCGGCGTCACCCACGCCGCGCAGCACGCGCTCGACGAGGTCTGGGCGGTGCCGAAGGCCGAGCGCGTGAGCATCGGCGTCGCCTACGGCAAGGGCGTGCTGGTCGTGGTGCTGGTCGGCTGCGGCGTCATGGTCACCGCCGGGCTCTCGACCCTGGCGACCGCGGCCGGCGTCACCACCGGGCTCGGGGCGCTCGGACGCGCGGCCGCGACCCTCGCCGGCACCCTCGTCAACATCGGCCTGTTCCTGCTGGCCTACCACCTGCTTCCGGCCCGGCCGGGGCGCCTGCGCGACCGCCTCGCCGCGGCGATCTCCGCCGGGATCAGCTGGCAGGTGCTGCTGTCGGTCGGCACCTGGCTCGTCGGGACCCGCCTGCAGGGTGCGAGCGCGACGTACGGGTTCTTCGGGATCGTGATCGGCCTGCTGGCCTGGATCTACCTGGCGGCGTCGGTGTTCGTGCTCTGCGCCGAGCTCGACGCCGTCCTCGTGCGCCGGCTGCACCCACGCAGCCTGTTCAGCATGTATCCCGACGACCGCGACACCACCGCCGCCGACCTGCGGGCCTACGCGTCCTACGCCGAGTCCGAGCGGCAGAAGGACCACCAGTCGGTCGACGTGAAGTTCGAGGAGCCGGGCGGGCCTGCCTAGACGCACGACGGCCCGCGTTCCCCGATGGGGAGCGCGGGCCGTGTCGTGTGCTGCTCGACGGACGTCAGGCCTGCTTGATGGCCGAGATGTCGAACTCGAGGCCGATCTTGTCGGAGACGAGCACGCCGCCGGTCTCGAGCGCGGCGTTGAAGGTGATGCCCCACTCCTTGCGGTTGATCGTGGTGGCGCCCTCGAAGCCGGCGCGGACGTTGCCGAACGGGTCCTTGGCGAGGCCGGTGAACTCGAAGGGCACGGTGACCGGCTTGGTGGTGTCGCGGATCGTGAGGTCACCGGTGATCGTGAAGGTGTCGCCGTCCTTCTCGACCGAGGTCGAGCGGAAGGTGATCTCCGGGTAGACGTTCACGGCGAGGAAGTCGTCGCCCTGGACGTGCCCGTCACGCTGCTCCTGGCCGGTGTTCAGGCTGTTGGCCGCGATGATGATCTCGACGCCCGAGCGGGCCGGGTCCTCGCCGATGCTCGCGTTGCCACGGAACTCGCCGAACGTGCCGCGCACCTTCGTGACCATGGCGTGGCGGGCGGTGAAACCGATGCGCGTGTGCGCGGGGTCGATCTGGTACTCGCCCACGAGCTCGAGGGTCGGCGCGGCGGTCTCGGTCATGTCATCCTCCGAAGGGAGACTTGAAGCATCAACTGTCAAGGCAGACTCTAGCACTCAAGGTTGAGACGTCAACTATTGGCCGGTGCTGTGACCGGGGTCCCGCAGAGCCGGGATCAGGCGACGAGCGCGGCGAGGTCGGTGTCGGCGGTGGCGACCGGGCCCGACCAGCGGGCCGACAGGGCGGCGGCGAGGGTCGCCGAGCCCGGGCCGAGGACCCGCACCGCGAGGCGTCGGCCGGCGAGACCGGTGGCGCTGGCGGCGAAGCGGGCGAGGGCGTCCGGCGTCCAGGCCGCGGCGATCACCTCGACGACGACGTGCACGGTGCTCGTCGCGAGCAGGACGGCGAGCGCCTGGGCGGTGCTCGGCCACTGGCGGCCCCCCGGCGCGGAGCCGGCGGGGATCGTGACGGCCGCGGCGCCGCCGAGCTCGGCGGCACGGGCCTGCGCGAGCATCGCGTCGAGGTCGCGCGTGCCTCCCGCGGGATCGACGAGGCCGTGCAGGACGGGGTCGAGGCGCACGACGCGGGGCGGGGCGATGGTGGTCACGGTGACGAGCTCCAGGCAGTGATCGCGGGGGAGCGCCGGGGGAGGGGCGCAGGCGGGCACCGGCGGACGCGCGGGCGGGAGCGTCGTGGGGACGGGTCCGGCTCCTGCCTGCGGCGTCCTAGCGACAGAGCTCGTCGAAGCTGTCGAGGCGACGGCTCGGCCAGAACCGCTCGAGCGTCTCCCCGGACATGCGCGGGAGTCTGCCCCGACCCCGGGGGAGGGACAAGCGTTACGTTCGCCTCATGGAGTCCGCCGACCTCAAGCCCCGCAGCCGCGACGTCACGGACGGGATGGAGCGGGCCGCCGCCCGCGGGATGTTGCGCGCGGTCGGGATGACCGACGACGACTTCGCGAAGCCCCAGATCGGCATCGCGTCGTCGTGGAACGAGATCACCCCCTGCAACCTGTCCCTGGACCGCCTGGCCACCGCGGCCAAGGAGGGCGTGCACCACGCCGGCGGCTTCCCGATGGAGTTCGGCACGATCTCCGTCTCGGACGGGATCTCGATGGGCCACGTCGGGATGCACTACTCATTGGTCAGCCGCGAGGTCATCGCCGACTCGGTGGAGACGGTGGTGTCCGCCGAGCGCCTCGACGGGACGATCACGCTGGCGGGCTGCGACAAGTCCCTGCCCGGCATGCTGATGGCGGCCGCCCGGCTCGACCTCGCGTCGGTCTTCCTCTACGCCGGCTCGATCATGCCGGGCACCGTGGACGGCAAGGAGGTGTCGATCATCGACGCCTTCGAGGCCGTCGGTGCCTGCGCGCGCGGGCTGATCACCCGCGAGAAGGTCGACGAGATCGAGCGCGCCATCTGCCCCGGCGAGGGCGCCTGCGGCGGCATGTACACCGCCAACACCATGGCCTGCGCGGCCGAGGCGATGGGCATGGCGCTGCCCGGGTCCTCGTCGCCGCCGAGTGCCGACCGCCGCCGCGACGGGTTCGCGCGGCAGTCCGGCGACGCGGTGGTCGGGATGCTGAGCCGCGGGCACACCGCCCGCGACGTCATGACGCGCGAGGCGTTCGAGAACGCGATCGCCGTCGTGATGGCGTTCGGCGGCTCCACCAACGCGGTGCTGCACCTGCTCGCGATCGCCCGCGAGGCCGGCGTCGACCTCGTGCTCGACGACTTCAACCGCATCGGCGACAAGGTCCCCCACCTCGCCGACGTCAAGCCGTTCGGGCGACACATGATGACGACGGTCGACAAGGTCGGCGGCGTCCCCGTGGTGATGCGCGCCCTGCTCGACGCGGGCCTGCTGCACGGCGACGCCCTCACCGTCACCGGCCGGACGGTCGCCGAGAACCTCGACGCGCTCGCGCCCGGCCCGCTCGACGGCGACATCCTGCGGCCGCTGTCGAACCCGATCCACCCCACCGGCGGGCTGACGATCCTGCGCGGCTCGCTCGCGCCCGACGGCGCCGTGGTCAAGTCGGCGGGCTTCGACACCGCCTCCTTCGAGGGCACCGCGCGGGTCTTCGACGGCGAGCAGGGCGCGATGGACGCGGTGTCGAACAACGACCTCAACCCCGGCGACGTCGTGGTCATCCGCGACGAGGGACCGCGCGGCGGGCCCGGGATGCGCGAGATGCTCGCGGTCACCGGGGCGATCAAGGGGGCCGGGCTCGGCAAGGACGTCCTGCTGCTCACCGACGGCCGCTTCTCCGGCGGCACGACGGGGCTCTGCGTCGGGCACGTCGCCCCCGAGGCCGCGCACGGCGGGCCGATCGCGTTCGTGCGCGAGGGCGACCGCATCCGCCTCGACCTCACGGCGCGCACCCTGGACCTGCTGGTCTCCGACGAGGAACTGTCCGAGCGGTCGGCCGGCTGGACCCCGCCGGCGCCCAAGCACCGCACCGGCGTCCTCGGCAAGTACGCCCGCCTCGTCGGCTCGGCCGCCGAGGGCGCCGTCGTGGGCTTTGACTGAACGGGCCCGGTTCGACGACCTGACCCCTCGCGACCTCTACGACCTGCTCGCCCTGCGGGTCCGGGTGTTCGTCGTCGAGCAGGAGTGCGCCTACCAGGAGCTCGACGGCCTGGACGCCGAGGCCGAGCACGTGTGGACGCGGGGCGCGGCGGGCGAGGTCGTGGCGTACCTGCGAATCCTCGAGGGCGGGGGTGAGACGCGCCTCGGGCGCATCGTCACCGCGCCCGAGCACCGAGGGACGGGCGCCGGGGCGGCGCTGATGCGCGCGGTGCTCGGAGAGATCGCCGGCTCGGTCGTCCTCGGGGCCCAGGTGCGGGCGCAGGGCTTCTACGAGCGCCTCGGCTTCGCCGTCGCCGGCCCGGGCTACGACGAGGACGGCATCCCGCACGTCCCCATGCGGCGTCCCTGAGGGTTGTCTCTGAGCGTCCTCACAGCCGCATCTCAGGACCCGTCCGCAGACTGGGACACGTGGAGATCCTGCTCATCCTGCTCGTCGTCGGCGGACTGATCGCCCTCATGGCCACGCGCGGGCGCGGCCGGGGGACCACCGCCGCGAGCCAGCTCGGCGACGCCGAGGCCGAGGCCCGGCGCTGGTACGAGCGCCTGGGCGGTCAGGTGCTCAACCTCGTCGGGTCCGACGAGCCCTCGAAGCAGGCGCTCGCCGACGCCGCCGAGCGCTACACGGCCGCCGGCTCGCAGCTCGACCAGGCGACGAGCGCGCCCCAGTACCGCCTCGTCACCGACACCGCCCTCGAGGGCCTCTACTACGTGCGCGCCGCCCGCACCGCGATGGGCATGGACCCCGGCCCCGAGCTCCCCGGCTCCGCCGAGCGGGCCCGTGCCGGCGAGCTCGCGTCCACGAGCGAGGTGGACGTCGACGGCCGCAGCGTCACCGGTTCGCCGCAGCCCTCCGCGCGGAACAACCACTACTACCCGGGCGGGATGGTCGGCGGACGGCCCGTGCCCGCCGGCTGGTACTCCGAGCCGTGGTGGAAGCCGATGCTCCTCGGCGGCGTCGGCGCCTTCGGCGGAATGATGGTCGCGAGCGCCCTCTTCTCGGGCTTCGGAGCCGCCTCGGTCGGCGGGGACGCGTTCGGCGGGGACATGGGCGGCAGCGGGTTCGACCCGGGGATGGACCCGGGGATGGACCCGGGCATGGACCCGGGCATGGACCCCGGGGGCTTCGACGGTGGTGGCTTCGACGGCGGGGGCTTCTTCGACGGCTGGTGAGTCAGCGCAGGCCGGGGGCGTCCCACCACGCGACGCCGTCGGCGAGCTGGTCGGCGTCGGGCGGGTCGAGGTCCGCGTCGAGCAGGGCGGCGAGGTAGGCACCGATCCCCGGCGCGAGCACCCGGCGCTCGTCCTCGTCCGGGCCGGCCACGAGCACCTGGCCCACCGTCCCTCCGGGCGGCGGATCGAGGTCGACCATGAGGTGGTTGCCCCCGCCGTCCTCGGCGAGCGGCCACCACAGTGCCCGGGTGTACGAGCGGTGTACCGGGTCGTCGCCGCGCACCGTGATCATGCCGTCGAAGTCCTCGGGCGCGTACGCGGCGCGGATGTCCGCCCACCCCTGCCAGGCCCGGCGTGCCCCGGCGAGGGACAGGAACTCGTGGCCGGGGAAGAGGTTGGTCCACAGGCCCTCGATGTAGCGCGTCTCGAGCTGGCCGTCGGCGATCCGGTAGAGCGCGGCGAGCTCGTCGGGGAACCCGCCCACGACCTCGGACGCCGCGGCGACGACGTCCTCACCGGCCGGTGGGCGCACCATCGCCCGCGCGCCCCAGCCCCGGTCCTCGAGCCGGTCCATCCAACGCCACCACAGGCCCTCGACGGTCACCGGCCCATCCTCCGACGGGCGTGCGGGCCGTCGAGCACCCACGCCACCAGCGCGCCCGCCCCGGGCGGCGCCGCGCCCTGCCCGAAGCGGGCCCGGGCGACCGACCCGTCGTCGCGCGCGACCGAGAGCTCGTAGCCGAAGCCGTCCGCGACCGCGCTCGGGGCGCCGTCGACGAACTCGCACGCGTCGACCAGGCCGGTGAGCTCCGCCGCGGTGGGCGCGTCGAGGTCGGCGGCGTCCACCTCGGCGGTGAGCACCATCCCGGCCACGCCCCCGGAGCGGACGACGGTGACCCTCATCGGGGGTCCGGCCGCAGCCGCACCTTGACCGCCTCCCACCCGCCGCGCACGGCGTCTCGCTCGGCGGAGCCGCCGCCGTAGCGCTCGCCCGCCGCCTCGACGGTCAGCGCGGCGCAGTCCTCGAAGTCGGCGAACCGGGACAGCTCGCCGCCGGTGAGCACGGCGTACCAGACCGGGCCGACCGTCTCCCACGCGTCGCCGCCCAGCTCGCGGGCGGCCTCGGCGAAGGCGCGGTTCGGGATGCCGGAGTTGATGTGGACGCCGCCGTTGTCGTTGCGCGGGTCGTCGTCGGCGGGCAGGTCGACGTAGCCGTCCATGTCGGCGGGCTGGTCGTCGCCGGCGTAGGCGGTGCCCGGCGCGATCATGTTGCGCAGCGCCCCGCCGAGCGAGGGCTCGAGGATGTCCTCGCCGATCAGCCAGCTCGCCGTCCCCGCGTCGATGCCCTCGGCGCGGTGCTTGACGAGGATCCCGAAGACGTCGGAGAACGACTCGTTGAGCGCGCCGCTCTGGCCCCGGTACTCCAGCCCCGCGCTGAACTGCGTGACGCCGTGCGTGAGTTCGTGGGCGATGACGTCGATCGCGCGCGTCAGCCCGCCCGGCACGAACACCCCGCCCCCGCCGTCGCCGTACACCATCTGGTCGCCGGTCCAGAACGCGTTGTCGTAGCGCTGCCCGAAGTGCACGGACGACACGAGGTCGAGGCCCCGGCCGTCGACGGAGTCGCGGTCGAACTCCTCGCGGTAGAAGTCCGCGGTCGTCGCGGCGCCGTCGAACGCCTCGTCGACCGCCGCGTCGCCGGTCGGTGGGTCGGTGGTGCCCCGGACGAGCCGTCCGGGCAGGGCCTGCTCCTCGCCGCCCGCGACGTCGTAGACCGTGTTCTCCGGCCCGGTGTCCGGCGCCTGCGCGGGCAGGAAGTCCAGGTCGGCGGGGGAGAGCCCGAAGCGGCGCAGCGTCGGGCCGAACGAGGAGCGCCGGGACCGCAGCGCCACCGACGTCAGCAACGTGCGCAGGGCCGCGTCCCGCGTCTCGGCGTCGCCCTGCTCGGCGACCATCAGCAGCAGGGAGGGCGGTGCGATCGCGCACCGGCAGCGGTTCACGACGGTCAGTGTGCCGGAGGACACCGGGCGTTCCGGCCCCGTTCGGCCCCGGTGTCCCACCCACGCGCACCGTCTCTGGGACACTGGAGTCGTACAGGGCGCCGCCGATGGCGCCCGTGGGTCGTCAGCACACCGCTTTCTCGCGCGGTCCCCCCTCCACGACGGACGGGCCGACGCTCGCGGCCCCCCGCTCCCGTGGAAGGTTCCCCGACATCCCGACGACGTCTGCTCCCCGTTCCGCCCCGACCTTCACCGACCTCGGCGTCCCCCGCGACGTCGTGGACGCGTTGGCCGCGCGCGACATCACCGAGCCCACCCCCATCCAGCGTGCGGCGATCGCCGACGCGCTGGCCGGCCGCGACGTGCTCGGTCGCGGCCGCACCGGCAGCGGCAAGACCCTCGCGTTCGGTCTGCCGCTGCTCACGCGCCTGTCCAGCGGTCGCACCATCTCGAAGCGGCCGCGCGGCCTGGTGCTGCTGCCGACGCGCGAGCTCGCGAGCCAGGTACGCGACGCGCTGGCCCCGCTCGCCGAGATCCTCGGCCTGCGCCAGACCGTCGTCTACGGCGGCGTCGGCCAGGGTCGCCAGGCCGACGCGCTCCGCCAGGGCGTCGACCTGCTGATCGCCTGCCCCGGCCGCCTCGAGGACCTCATCGGCCAGGGTCTCGTCGACCTCGACCGCGTCGAGGTGACGGTGCTCGACGAGGCCGACCACATGAGCGACCTCGGCTTCCTCCCGGCGGTCCGCCGCCTGCTGCGCCGCACGCCCCGCGACGGGCAGCGGATGCTGTTCTCCGCGACCCTCGACGGCGAGGTCGACCGTCTGGTGCGCGAGTTCCTGCACGACGCGGTGACGCACAGCGTCGACGCGGCCGAGGAGCCCGTGCCGGACATGACGCACCACCTCTTCACGGTGGCGCCCGCGGACCGCAACGCCGTGGTGCAGGAGCTGGCCTCGGGCCACGGCCGCAGCATGATGTTCACCCGCACCAAGCACGCGGCGCGCAAGCTCTCGCGCCAGCTCACGGCGGCGGGCATCCCGGCGACCGAGCTGCACGGCAACCTCTCGCAGCCCGCCCGCGACCGGAACCTGGCGGGCTTCTCCGCCGGCGACGTCCGTGTGCTGGTCGCCACCGACATCGCCGCTCGCGGCATCCACGTCGACGACGTCGCCCTCGTGGTGCACGTCGACCCGCCCGCCGAGCACAAGGCGTACACCCACCGCTCCGGGCGCACGGCGCGCGCCGGCTCGGCCGGTGACGTGGTCACGCTCGTGCCGCCGGCCGAGCGGGCCGAGGTCGCGTCGATGACCCGCAAGGCCGGGATCAAGGCCAAGCCGGTCGACGTCGGCCCCGGCGCGCGCGAGATCGTGGCGCTGGTCGGCGAGCCCGCGCCCCGCGTCGCCCCCGAGGACGGCCCGGCGGCCGCGTCGCGCAAGCCCGCGCCGCAGCCGGCCGGTGGATCCGGTGGCGGGTCGCGCCGCGGCGGCGGCGGATCCGGTCGCGGTCGGGCTGGCGGCGGTGCTCCCGGTGGCTCGGGCGCCGGCGCCCGGGGCGGCTCCGGTCGGGGTCGAGGTGGCGGCGGCGGTGCTCCCGGTGGTTCCGGTGGGCGCGGTGGCGCGAGCGGTCGTAGCTCCGGCGCGACCGGCGGCTCGGGCGGCGGCCGTCGTACGGCCGGCACGAGCGGCGGCCCGTCCTCGTCGTCGCACTCCGCGGCGGCGCACTCGGCCCGTTCGGGCGCGGGTCGTGGCCGGGGCGGCTCCCGCTAGATTCGGGCGTTTCTCACCGTGTGTAGCTGATTGCCGGGCCGAACGAGTGGCCCTGCGTGCTGTGTGCGGTCAGAGCGGGCAACAGTGCGTCGACACGCACGGCCGTGCGTGATCACCATGCTCACGCTCGGAGGTCGTCGTGGAAGACACGGGGGCATCCCCGGGCCGGCATTCCTGGGGATCTTCGTCCTGCTCCTGCTCGGTGCCGCACTCGTCGCCCCGCTGGCGCTGCGGGCGCTCGACCGCCGGGTCGCGCGCGCCGACGGTGACACGCCGGCGCCGGACGTCACCGTCGAGGATCTCGCCCTGCTCGCCGGGGGCCAGGTCCGGCTGATCCACGCCGCGATCGCCCGCCTCGTGGAGGCGGGCGTCCTGCGCGTCGGCCACGACCGCTCCCTCGGCGCCACCGGACGCCCGGCGATCGGCGAGCTGGACGAGGCCGTCCTCGACGCCGTGACCGCGTACCCGACGACGGCCGGCACGACGGTCACGACGATGCGGATGCGCGACGCCCCGGTCGTGCGCGACCTACAGGCCGCGGCGCAGCGGCGGGGCCTGTTCCACGACCCGGCCGCCGTCACGCGCCGGAAGAACCTCGCGTTCGCCGTGGTGGGCGCCGTCGAGGTGCTCGGGCTGGCGCGCCTGGCCGCCGGGATCGCCCGCGGGGCCCCGATCGTCCTGCTGGTGATCCTGATCGTGTTCGGCGCCTTCGCAGCCCTGTCGATCGTGCTGTTCTCCGTGCGACGTCCGACGCTCAAGGGCCGGGCGACACTCGCGGCCGCGCAGACCGCCGTGCACCGGCCGTCGTGGTCCTCGGAGCGGGAGCCCGGCACCGTGATGGCCGGGGCGCTCGGGGTCGCCGGGCTCGTCGCGGTCGGCGGGTTCGCGATGTACCCCGACGCCCAGCTCTCGACCCTGCTCGCCGCGCCGTCGGGCGGCGGCGGAGGTTCCGACGGCGGCGGGTCGTCCTGCGGTGGTGGAGGGGGCGGGTGCGGCGGATGAGCCCGATCGCCGGTGGCCCCCGCGGCGTCGGCATCGGCTGGCGCCGCGAGATCGACCTGACCGTCGAACGCCTGCCCGGCGTCGACTTCGTCGATGCGGTCGCGGAGGACCTGCACCCCGACGCACTGCCCGCGTCGCTGGAGACGCTGCGCGCCCGCGGCGTGCCGGTCGTGCCGCACGCGGTGTCGCTGTCCCTCGGCGGGGCGGAGCCGCTGCGTCACGACCGCGTCGAGCACCTCGCCGCCGTCGCCGACGCCCTCGGTGCCCCGGTGGCCAGCGACCACGTGGCGTTCGTCCGGGCGGGCGGGCTCGAGTCCGGGCACCTGCTGCCGGTGCCGCGCACCCGCGAGGCGCTGGGGGTGCTCGTCGACAACGTCCGCGCCACCCAGGCGACGCTCGGGGTGCCGCTGGCGCTGGAGAACATCGCCCCGCTGCTCGCCTGGCCGGACGCCGAGATGAGCGAGGGCGCGTTCCTCGCCGAGCTCTGCGCGCGCACCGGGGCGTGGCTGCTGCTCGACGTCGCCAACCTGCACGCGAGCGCGGTCAACCTCGGTCAGCATCCCGAGCAGGTGCTCGACGAGCTGCCGCTGGAGCGCGTCGTCTACGTGCACGCGGCGGGCGGGGTCGAGCGCGACGGCGTCTACCACGACACGCACGCACACGCCCTGACCCAGCCGGTGCTCGACCTGCTCGAGGCGCTGTGCGCGCGGCACCGTCCGCCGGCGGTGCTGCTCGAGCGCGACGACCGCTACCCGCCGGACGACGAGCTCGCGGCAGAGTTGGCAGCGCTGCGGGCGGTGCACTCGCGGGTGCGGGTGTGAGCCGGTCCGAGCTGGCGGAGCGCCAGGCCGCGCTGCTCGCGGCCCTGGTCGCCGGCGGCCCGGCGCCGGCGGGGATCGACGCGTCGCGGGTGGCGCTGGAGGCGTCGGCGCTGCGCGCGAAGCGGCGCCGGGTGCTCGTGCGCCTGCTCCCGGTCGAGGTCCACGAGCACCTCGCCGCCGACCTCACCCCGCACCTCGACGCGTGGATCGCGGCGAACCCCCGGCGGATCGGGACGTCGATGCACGCCGACGCCGAGGCCTTCGTCGCACACCTGCGCACCGAGGGCCTGCTCGGGCGGGGACGACGCCGGGGTTGGGCATCACGGATGCAAGCCCCGCGTCCTCGCTTGCACTGAACGCCAGGAAGTCCACTTCGATCATGAGCCGCACATGACGACGCCCGCGAGACCTGGTGGTCCCGCGGGCGTCGCATCCCGTAGATCAACGGGGACTTCGTGCGCCTAGAAGCAGCGAACAGCACGTTCGCTGCTTCAGTCGCGTGAGTCAGGCGGCCGGGGCCTCCGGGGCCTCCGGGGTCTCGGTGGACTCCGTCTCCTCCGGCGCCGGGACGCCGTCGATGGCGATTCGCCGCGCGCCGGGCTGGGTGGCCTCGGCGTGGGCGCCGGTGACGCGCACCGTCAGGACGCCGGCGTCGTACGACGCGGAGACCGCGTCGGCGTCGACGTGCCCGGGCAGCGTGAAGCTGCGACGGAACGAGCCGTAGCGGCTCTGCCGGAAGCCCTCGCCGGTCTGCTCGTCGCGGCGCTCGCCGCGGACGGACAGGCGGTCGCCGTCGACCTCGACGGTGACGTCCTTCGCCACGTCCACGCCCGGGAGCTCGAGGCGGACGACGGCGTCGTCACCCTCGCGCACCACGTCGGTGGTCGGGGCGTACCAGTTCGTCCCGCGGCCCGGGGCGGGACGGCGGAACAGGGCCGGGGCGACGGCGAACGGGTCGACGAAGCGCGGGCCCCAGGGGATCAGCGTGCTCATGGTGGTTCCTCCTCGGTGGCTGAAGGCGGCCCGACCTTGCGGGTCCTCGACTCATGCAACATGAGCCGACCACGCTCAATTCCCGAGACGTGAGGATGCGGATTTACTGGCGTTGAGTGCAAGCGAGGACGCAGGGCTTGCACGCCCCTACGGCGCCCGGCCGTCGCGGACGTCGGCGTAGCGGGCGCGGACCTGCTCCGAGATCGAGGCGTCGGTGACCTCGCGGCTGGTCTCGCGCGCCACGGTCCATCCCGGCTCCTCGCCGTGCAGGGCCCAGGCGGCCTGGCGCGCAGCCCCGAGGGCGACGTACTCCTGCGGCGAGAGCACCTCGACGGGCAGGCCGAGCACCTCGGGCGCGAGGTCCGCCACGGCCCCGGAGCGCGAGCCGCCGCCGATCAGCAGGGCCCGGCGCGCCGGCACCCCCTGGTCGATCAGCGCGTCGACGCAGTCCGCCAGCCCGCACAGCATCCCCTCGACGGTGGCGCGGGCGAGGTTCTCGCGGGTGCCGTTGGCCGTCGTCAGCCCGACGTAGCGACCCTGGGCGTCCGGGCGGTCGGGGGTGCGCTCGCCGTCGAGGTAGGGCAGCAGCACCAGCCCGTCCGCCCCCGGCGAGGCGGCACGAGCCAAGGCGTCGAACTCGTCCGGATCCACGCCCAGCAGCGCCGCCCCGACCCCGAGCACCCGGGCGGCGTTGAGGGTCGCGAGCAGCGGCAGGTAGCCGCCGCGGGCGTCGGCGAACCCGGCGACGAGCCCCGAGGCGTCGGTGCTCGGCCGGTCGTGGCCCGTGAACACCGCGCCCGAGGTGCCGATGGAGATCACCACCTCGCCCTCCGCCGGGCCGATCGCCAGCGCCGCGCCCGCGTTGTCCCCGGTGCCCGCCGACACCGCGAGCCCGTCCGGCGTGTGCCCGACGACCTCGCCCGGCTCCGCGACCCGCGGCACCTCGAGCGCCCGCCCGAACGCCATCTCGAGCAGGTCGGGGCGGTACTCGCCGGTGACCGTCGACCAGTAGCCGGTGCCAGAGGCGTCGCCGCGGTCGGTGGTCGCGTCGGCGGGGGAGCCGCGCAGCCGCCAGGTCAGCCAGTCGTGGGGAAGCAGGACCCGGCGCGCGCGGGCGGCGACGTCCGGCTCGGCGCGGGAGGTCCAGCGCAGCTTGGTGGCGGTGATGCTCGCGACCGGGACGGTACCGACCGCCTCGGCCCACGCGGCGGCCCCGCCGAGCTCCTCGATCAGCGCCGTGGCGTCGGGCGCGGACCGGGTGTCGTTCCACAGCAGCGCGTCGCGCACCGGCTCGCCGTGCTCGTCGAGCAGCACCATCCCGTGCTGCTGGCCCGCGACCCCGATCGCCGCGACGTCGCTGGTGCCGACCTCGCCGAGCGCGCCCGCCAGCGCGTCCCACCACGCCCGGGGATCGACCTCCGTGCCGTCCGGGTGCGGACGGCGGGCCTCCCGCACCACCCGCCCGTCCTCGGGATCGACGACGAGGACCTTGGTGGCCTGGGTGGAGGAATCGACCCCGGCGACGTACCGCGCTGAACCCGCCATGGCCGCAGTATCCCCAGGATTAGGGTCCACGTCCGTGACCTTCGGGGGGCCCCGGGAACGGTTCGTGGTCTGCGGCGAGGACATGCTCTCCCTGCGGATGGTCGAGGCGCTGCTGCGGCAGTCGCGTCGCGGGGCCACCGACGTCGTCGTCCTGACCGCACCGGGGGGCGCGGTCGTCGACCGGCTGCGGGCGATCGGTGGGGTCGAGGTCGTGGAGGTGGCGGAGCCCGACGACGAGACCTTCCGCGCCGTCGACGTCGGGAGCGCGACGTGCGTGGCGTTCGTGCACCGCGAGGACGTCGTGAACATCCACCGCGCGCTGCGGGTCCAGGAGCTCGCGCCGTCGGTGCGCCTCGTCGTCCGGCTCCACGCGCCTGCGCTCTCGGGGCGGATCCGGATGCTGCTGCCGACGGCCACCGTGCTGTCGGTGTCGGCGACCGCCGCGCCGGCGTTCGTCACCGCGGCGATCGGCGCCCGGACCCACCAGAGCGTCGACCTGCCCGGCTATCCCATGGTCGTCGCCGACCGCGCGGACGTGCGGCCGACGGCGGTGGTGTCGGGCCTCCCCCGGCGCCCGGAGCGTGGCGCGCCGGAACTGCTGCCCACCCGCGAGGCCGTCGCCGACCTGGTGCTGGCCCGCGTCGCCCGGCACCGCCAGGGCCGTCTCGTCGGCACGCGCCGGGCCGCGTAGCGACGGGTGCTGACGCTGATGTTGCGCCGGACGCGGGCCTCGATGACCCGCTCGCTCGCCCGCGCGACCCTCGGGCTGCTGGCGCTCCTCGTGCTCGGCACCGTCGCGTTCGCGGCGCTCGCAGGCCTCTCGTGGGGTCTCGCGCAGCGTCTCGTTCCTCGCCGCCCCGGCCTTCGCCGCGGCGATGCGCGACCACAAGGTGGTGGCGACGGTGCCGGTCGGGCGCTCGGTCCTCGTGCTCGCCGACGTGCCGATCGGGCGCAGCGCGCTCCTCGCGGGCCTGCCCGCGTCGGCGGCCGAGAGCAAGGGCGAGGTGCGGGTCGCCGGGGTCTACCGGGGCGCCGCCCACGACGCGGTGCTCGAATCCCCGCCCCGCCCGCAGCGCCGGCTCAAGGTGGGTGACCGCCTGGTCATCGCGGCCACCCGCACCGGCCTCGCCGAGGTGCACGCCCGCTGCGAGGCGAGGACGTCGCCCTGACCCGTCCTTGTATCGCTCTGCAACTTTTCGATACGGTCTCAGGATCAGAGCCGCGACGAAGGGATGCCGACGATGAGCACGGAAACGACGACCGAGGTCCTGGCGGTGTCGAGGACGATCGACGCACCCGTCGGGACGGTGTTCGGGGTGCTCGCCGACCCGGCCCTCCACGCCGCGATCGACGGCACCGGCTGGGTGCGCGAGCCGCTGGAGCCCGCCGCCGCCCTCACCGAGGTCGGGCAGATCTTCGGCATGGGGATGTACCACGCCAACCACCCCGACGGCGACTACCGCATGCACAACCGCGTCGAGGTGCTCGACCCGCCGCGGAGCATCGCCTGGCAGCCCGGCCAGTACGGGCCGGACGGCGAGATCGGCTTCGGCGGCTGGTCGTGGCGCTACGACCTCGCCGAGGAGGGCGCGGGCGCCTGCCGGGCGACGCTGACCTACGACTGGTCGGCGGTGCCGGCCTTCCTGCGCGAGCACATCGCGTTCCCGCCCTTCGGGCAGGACCACCTGACCCGGTCGCTGGACAACCTCGCGGCGCTCGCCGAGGGCGCTAGGTAGGGCCCGGACACCCGCAGGACTCCCGGACGACCAGCCGGGGCAGCAGACGGCGGGTGGTCGGCGGGGCGTCCGGCGTGGCGATCCGGTCGAGGAGCAGCCGCACCGCGGTGGTCGCGATCTCGTCGAAGGGCTGGGCGGCGACGGTCAGCCGGGGCGCGAACAGGTCGGCCCACGCGAAGTCGTCGAACGCGGCGACGGCGACGTCACGGGGCACCGACAGGCCGGCGTCGCGCAGGGCCTGCATCACCCCGATGGTCATGCTGTTGTTGCCGGCCACGATCGCGGTCGGCCGGTCGTCGAGCGCGAGCAGGCGGTGCGTCGCCCGGCGCGCGGCGACCGTCTCGGAGGCGCCGCCGACCTCCAGCTCGGGGTCCACGGGCAGGCCGCGGGCGCGCAGCGCGTCGCGGTAGCCCTCGCGGCGCTCGGTGGTGGTCGAGAGCCCGTCCAGGCCCGCCACCAGCCCGATCCGGGTGTGTCCGTGGTCCGCGAGGTGGCCGGTGAGCCCGGCGGTGGAGGCCCGGTTCTCCGGACCCACCTGGTCGTGCCCGGCGTCGATGAGCCGGTCGAGCAGCACCGTCGGCACCTGGTGGCGGGCGAGGTAGGCCAGGGTGTCGTCCGGGCGTGCGCTCGGGGCGAGGACCACGCCGTCGACGCGGTGGTGGTGCAGCCGGGTGACGACGGTCAGCTCGTAGTCCGGGTCCTCGTGGGGGTCGACGAGCAGCAGCGTGTATCCCGCCGCGGCGGCCGCCGACTCGGCCGCGCTGAGCAGCTGGCCGAAGTACGGGTTGGAGATCGCCGAGAGCACCAGGCCCATCGTCGTGGTGCGCGCCGTCGCGAGGGACCGCGCGACCGTGTTCGGCGTGTAGTGCGTCGCCGCCACCGCCGAGAGCACCTGCTCACGGGTCGAGGCCCGGACCGGTCGGGTGCCGTTGAGCACGTGGGAGACGGTCGCGGTGGAGACGCCCGCCATGCGCGCGACATCCGCCATCGTGGCCATGCCCGGCTCCCGTCCTCCGGCTCGCCGCGCTCGCGAGGGGTCGTCCGTTCATCGGAGAGTTGTACCCCGAACGACCCGTCGTCGCTCTTAGGTGGCCTCGACACGGTTTCCGGCCCGCATCTGACGCGGTTAAGCGCTTGCTACTGACGGAGGGTGCCTTTACGGTCATCAGATCGCCAGTGGTCCACGTCACGGTCCCCGGCGCAGGGGTCGGCGACGGGCGGGAGGCGGCGGATGCGCGGCGCGGCGCGAGGACGGGGACTCCGGAGGGGCCCGGCGGTGCTCGGGGCGCTGCTGGCGAGTCTGGCGTTGGTGGCCGGCTGCGCGGGCGCGGGTGCGCTCGGCGCCGAGGAGGGCGTCGAGACCGTCACCGTCGCGATCGTGTCCAACCCGCAGATGGAGGACGCGATCTCGCTCTCGGCGCAGTTCGAGGCGGAGAACCCCGGGATCCGGCTGCGCTTCGTCTCCCTCTCCGAGAACGAGGCCCGCGCCAAGATCACCGCTTCGGTGGCCACGGGCGGCGGCGAGTTCGACATCGTCATGGTCTCGAACTACGAGACCCCGCAGTGGGCGCAGAACGGCTGGCTGACCAACCTCCAGCCCTACATAGACGCCACACCCGGCTACGACGCCGCCGACTTCATCCCGACGGTGCGCGACTCGCTGTCGTACCAGGGGTCGATGTACTCGGTACCGTTCTACGGCGAATCGTCCTTCCTCATGTACCGCAAGGACCTCTTCCAGCAGGCCGGCATCCAGATGCCCGCGCAGCCGACGTGGCCGCAGGTCGCCGAGTTCGCCGCCCGGCTCGACCAGGGCGAGGGTCAGCGACGCGGCATCTGCCTGCGCGGCAAGCCGGGCTGGGGGGAGGTCATGGCCCCGCTCGACACTGTGATCAACACCTTCGGCGGCCGCTGGTTCGATCCGGAGTGGCGCGCGCAGCTCACCTCCCCCGAGGTGCGCCAGGCCGTCCAGTTCTACGTCGACCTCGTCCGTCAGCACGGCCAGCCCGGCGCCTCGCAGTCCGGCTTCTCCGAGTGCGCGACGCAGTTCGGCCAGGGCCAGGTCGCCATGTGGTACGACGCGACGTCGGCCGCCGGCACCGTCGAGGACCCCGCGGAGTCGACCGTCGCCGGACAGATCGGGTACGCCCCCGCCCCGGTCGTCGCCACGCCGGCGTCGGGCTGGCTGTACACCTGGTCCCTCGCCATCCCGGAGACCTCCCCGCACAAGGACGCGGCGTGGAAGTTCATGTCGTGGATGACGAACAAGCAGTACATCGAGCGCGCCGGCCAGGAGGTCGGGTGGACCTCGGTGCCGCCGGGCTCCCGTCAGTCGACGTACGACATCCCCCAGTACCAGCAGGTGTCGGGCGCCTACGGCCCGCTGGTCCTGCAGGGCCTGCAGCGGGCGAACCCGCAGCAACCGACCGTGCAGCCGGTGCCCTACCAGGGCATCCAGTTCGTCCGCATCCCCGAGTTCCAGGACCTCGGCACCCGGGTGAGCCAGCAGGTCAGTGCGGCCATCGCCGGTCAGATCACCGTCGACGAGGCGCTCGAACAGTCCCAGAACTACGCGGAGACCGTGGGGGAGAGCTACCAGCGATGACCGCCACAGTGGAAGAAGAACGTTCCACCCCACCGGCCAACGTCGGCGGCGCCGCGATGATCGACCGCGCCGAGGGGTGGCGGCGCCGTGGCCCGCTGCTTCCGGCGCTGGTCTTCACGATCATCGTCACGCAGATCCCGTTCATCCTGACGCTCTACTACTCGCTGCAGTCGTGGAACCTGGTCCGGCCGGGGTCGCAGGAGTTCGTCTGGTTCTCGAACTATGGCGACGTCTTCACCGACAGCCAGTTCCGGACGGTCGCGCTCAACACCGTGATCATGACGCTGGGCTCGGTGCTGATCGCGGTGGTCCTCGGCCTGCTGCTCGCGCTGCTGCTCAACCGGCAGTTCGTCGGCCGCGGTGTGGTGCGCACCCTGCTCATCACACCGTTTCTCATCACGCCGGTCGCGGCGGCGCTGCTGTGGAAGACGGTGCTGCTCGACCCGACGCTCGGCCTGATCAACTTCGTGCTGACGCCGTTCGGGGTCTCGGGCACCGAGTGGATCAGCCAGTATCCGCTGGCCTCGGTGATGGCCGCGCTGATCTGGCAGTGGACGCCGTTCATGATGCTGCTGCTGCTCGCGGGCCTGCAGAGCATGCCGACCGACCAGCTGGAGGCAGCCCGGGTCGACGGTGCGAGCGCGTGGTCGACGTTCCGGGAGCTGACGCTGCCGCACCTGCGGCGGTTCATCGAGCTCGGCGTCGTGCTCGGCACGATCTACCTGGTCAACATCTTCGACCAGGTCTACATGATGACCCAGGGCGGCCCGGGGGTGGCCAGCGCGAACCTGCCCTTCTACATCTACCAGCGCGCGTTCCTGGGCTTCGACATCGGGCAGTCGGCGGCGATGGGCGTGGTCGTGGTGATCCTCACCCTCATCGCGGCGAACTTCGCGCTGCGACTGATCTTCAAGTCGTTCAGTGGCGAGCAGGAGGCGGCCTGATGGCGGTCACGACGAGCACCCCGCCCGACACGCAGGAGCCCGCGGCGCCGCCCGAGCCCCGTCGTCAGAAGCGCAGCGCCGCCAACGTGTGGCTGGGCGTGATCGCCTGGATCGTGGGCATCGCGTTCTTCTTCCCGGTCTTCTGGATGGTGCTGACCTCCTTCAAGCAGGAGACCGACGCCTACACGCCCACACCGAAGATCATCTTCGAGCCGACGCTGGAGCAGTACGAGGGCGTCTTCTCCGCCGGCGTCGGCCCGTACCTGGTGAACTCGGTGATCGCCACGGTGTTCTCCACCCTGTTCGTGCTGCTGCTGGGGATCCCGGCCGCGTTCGCGGTGTCGCTGCGCCCGGTGAAGAAGACCCAGGACGTCCTGTTCTTCTTCATCTCCACGAAGATGCTGCCGGTCGTCGCGGTGATCGTGCCGATCTACGTCGTGGTCAACCAGATCGGCATGCTCGACAACATCTGGACCCTGGTCGTCCTCTACACCGGGATGAACCTGCCGATCTCGGTGTGGATGATGCGGTCGTTCTTCCTCGAGGTCCCCGGCGAGCTGCTCGAGCAGGCCAGCATCGACGGCGCCCCGCTGTGGCGCACCCTGCGCGAGATCGTGCTGCCGATCATCTCGCCCGGCATCTTCGCCACGGCGCTGATCTGCGTGATCTTCGCGTGGAACGAGTTCTTCTTCGCGGTCAACCTCACCGCGGCCAACGCCGGCACCATGCCGGTCTTCCTGGTCGGGTTCATCACCTCGGAGGGCCTCTACTGGGCCCAGCTCTCCGCGGCAGCGACCATCGCCGCGCTGCCCGTGATTCTCGCGGGCTGGGTGGCACAGAACAAGCTGGTGCAGGGCCTGTCGTTCGGCGCGGTCAAGTAGCGGTCGAGTAGGGGAGTCTTCAGACATGGCCGAAGTGGTGTTCGACCAGGCCTCGCGCATCTACACCCCGGGCGCGAAGCCGGCGGTCGACAAGCTCAGCCTGACCGTCGCCGACGGCGACCTCGTCGTCCTGGTGGGGCCTTCGGGCTCGGGGAAGTCGACGGCGCTGCGGATGTTGGCCGGACTCGAGCCGATCGACGCGGGTTCGGTGCGCATCGACGGGCGCGACGTCGTCGACGTCCAGCCGAAGGACAGGGACATCGCGATGGTGTTCCAGAACTACGCGCTCTACCCGTCGAAGACGGTCGCGGAGAACATGGCCTTCCCGCTGAAGATGCGCGGGATGGAGAAGGAGGAGCGCGGCGAGCGCGTACGCCAGGCCGCCGAGATGCTCGGGCTCACCGAGTACCTCGACCGCAAGCCGAAGGCGCTCTCCGGCGGCCAGCGCCAGCGCGTCGCGATGGGACGGGCGATCGTCCGCGAGCCCCAGGTCTTCCTCATGGACGAGCCGCTGTCCAACCTCGACGCGAAGATGCGCGTGCAGACCCGCGCGCAGATCGCCGAGATGCAGAACCGCCTGGCGGTGTCGACGGTCTACGTCACCCACGACCAGGTCGAGGCGATGACGATGGGCGACAAGGTCGCCGTGCTCGCCGACGGCACGCTGCAGCAGTACGCGACGCCCGCGGAGCTCTACGACCGTCCGGCCAACGCCTTCGTCGCGGGGTTCATCGGCTCCCCCGCGATGAACCTGCTCGAGCTGCCGCGCTCGTCGAGCGGGGTCAGCCTCGGGGGCATCGAGATCCCGCTGACCCGGGAGATCGCGGACGCGGCCGGCTCCCGGGACAAGCTCACCGTCGGCATCCGGCCCGAGGACTGGGTGCTGGAGAGCACCGATGCGGACGCGGGCTCCGTGGTGAAGGCGGTCGTCGACGTCGTCGAGGAGCTCGGCAGCGAGTCCTACCTCTACGCCCACCTCGCCGAGGACACCGCCACCAAGATCGTGGTCCGGGGTCCCGGCCGCGTGAAGGTCCGCTTCGGCGACCCGATCGCAGTGCGCCCGACCGCCGAGACGCTGCACGTGTTCGACGTCGAGAGCGGCGAGCGCCTGGACTGAGCGTCGCGGGACCTTCGGGAGATGATCCGCAACGTGGTGGTGGGCCGGGTCCGCGAGGGCGTGCCGGCCGAGCAGGTCGAGGCCGCGATCCAGGCCCTGCGGGACCTGACCGTCGAGGGCGTCGAGTTCCGCCTGGTCGGAGGACAGGACCGCGGGCTGCGCAAGGGCAACGCGTCGTTCGCGCTGACGGCCGACTTCGTCTGCGACGAGGCCTACCGGACGTACGACGCCGACCCGGAGCACAACCGCATCCGCCGGGAGCTCTTCGCGCCGATCTCGTCGTCGATCGAACGGATCCAGTTCGCGCTGCCAGACTGATCCGAAGTGTCAGCGGCGTGGCGCTGCAGACACTGAGTGTCCGAGTAAGGGGAGCACGCCGATAGGGCCACGCACTCGAGCTCGCTCGCAGGGAAATCGGTCGCGCGCCGTCGGCCGGGCGCCCTAACGTGCGCGTCGTGATCCAGCAGATCTACGGCTGACGAGCGCCGTTCCCCCGAGGCTGACGCCGGTCCACGACCGGTGGCGGTGCCCCGTGCCCTCGTCCTCCCGTTCCTGGAGATCTCCCATGGCTCATGTCCTGATGGTCGGCGCCGGCGCGCACGGCCACACCCATCCGCACCTGCCCGTCATCGCCGAGCTCGTCACGCGCGGCCACCGGGTCACCTACGCGATCCCGGCGCCCTTCGCCGAGATGGTCGCGGCGACCGGCGCGACGCCGCTGGTCCACACGTCCGTGCTGCCCGACCAGACCGCCGGCGAGCAGTGGCCGAGCGACCCCGTCGACGGCACCGCGCTGTTCCTCGACGAGGCGGCGCACACGTTGCCGCAGATCGCGGCGGCGCTGGGTGACGACGTCCCGGACGTCGCGCTCTACGACATCGGCGGCTACCCTGCGATCGTCCTCGGCCGGCGCTGGGGCATCCCCGCGGTGCAGCTCTCGCCGGCGATGGTGGCCTGGGAAGGTTTCGAGTCCGACCTCACCGACGACCTCGCGTTCCGGCAGACGCCGGGGTACCGCGCGTACCTCGCGCGGTTCTCGGCGTGGCTCGGGGAGTTCGGGATCGACGACGAGCCGGAGCAGCTCGTCGGGCGACCGCGTCGCTCGATCGTCGAGATACCCCGGGCGCTGCAGCCGTTCGCCGACCGCGTCGACGAGTCGATCTACACCTTCGTCGGGCCCGACCTCGTGCGGCGGGCGGCGCAGGAGCAGTGGCCGGAGCCCGGGCGGCCGCTCGTCCTCGTCTCGTTCGGGTCGGCGTACCACGACCACCCCGACGACTTCCGGGCCTGCGTGGAGGCGTTCGGTCCGCTGCCGTGGGAGGTGGTGCTGGCGGTCGGCCCGCACCTCGACCTCGGGGCGCTGGGCGAGCTGCCGCCGAACGTCACCGCGCACCGGTGGGTGCCGCAGCTCGGGGTGCTCGGGCGCGCGAGTGCGTTCGTCACCCACGCCGGGATGGGCGGGTGCGCCGAGGGGCTCTTCCACGGCGTGCCGATGATCGCGGTGCCGCGCGCGGTCGACCAGTTCGGCAACGCCGCCATGCTCGAGGCGCTCGGGGTGGCGCGGACGATCCCGTCGGAGGAGCTCACCGCCGACCGGCTCCGGGAGGCCCTGCTGGAGCTCACGTCCTCGCCCGACGTGGCGGCACGCCTGGCCGAACAGCGCGACGTGATCCGCCGCGGCGGCGGGGCCCCGGCCGCCGCCGACATCGTGGAGGCGGAGCTCGCGCGGTAGTTCGATGTCAGCGGAGCGCCGTCACGGACGTTCAGTGTCCGCAACGGCACGTCGATCACGGCCGGCCGGGTCGGCCCGGTGATCGACGGAAGAATACGGACGTTGAGTGTCTGCGACGGCACTCCGCTGACAGAGGGCTCCGATCAGGAGACTCCCTCGGGAGCGGCGCCGGTGACCTGGACGCCGTCGGCGGTGATCTTCTCGATCTCGGCGAGGTCGTCGGCGGAGAACGCCACGTCGACCGCGGCCAGCGAGCGCTCGATGTTCTTCTCCGACCGGGCCCCGACGATGGCGACGTCGATCCCGTCCTGCGCGAGCACCCAGGCGATCGCCAGCTGCGAGACCTCGACGCCCTTGTCGGCGGCGAAGGACTTCAGCCGCTCGATGACCTCGAGGTTCTGCCGGAACTTCTCGCCCTGGAACGCCGAGGCCTGCGCGCGCCAGTCGGATTCCTCGAACGTCGTGTCCTGGTCCATCGAGCCGGTCAGCAGCCCCGAGCCCAGCGGCGAGTACACGAGCGTGCCGATGTCGTGCTCACGGACGTAGGGCAGCACGCCGTCCTCGATGTGGCGGCGGAACAGGTGGTACGGCGGCTGCAGGGTCTCCACCGGGCGACGGCGGTCGAACGCGGACATCTGGTCGGCGTCGTAGTTCGACACGCCGACGTGGCGGACCTTGCCCTCGTCGACGAGCTCCTGCAGGTACCCCGCGGTGTCCTCGAACGGCGTGTCCGTGTCGGGCCAGTGCACCTGGTAGAGGTCGATGTGGTCGATCTTCATCGCCTTCAGGGACGACTCGACGCCCGAGCGCAGCCACTCGCGTCGCGAATCCCGCGGCCGGTCGGTGCCCGGGTTGATGCCGCCCTTGGTCGCGATGACCACCGAGTCCCGGTCGCGGTCCAGCTCGCCGCGCAGCGCGTTGGCCAGGACCTCCTCGGACTCGCCGAACCCGTAGGCCTGAGCGGTGTCGAAGAAGTTCACACCCAGGTCGAGGGCGTGGCGGATCGCCCGCTGCGCCTGGTCGGCGTCGTAGGAACCCCATTCGCCCGAGACCTGCCAGGTGCCGAACGCGATTCGCGACACCTGCAGCTCGGTCTTGCCCAGTCTCGTCATCTTCATCCTGTCGCGTACCCGATCCCGAGGAGGTTGAACGATGGACGAATCGTGGGTCACCTGACGCCGGGCCCGCGATCGGGCACGCTCGGCGCCGTGCGCGTCCTCGTCACCGCGCTCGGCGCGCCGGGCCACGCCTTCCCACTCGTCCCGCTCGCCACGGCCCTGCGCGACGCCGGGCACGAGGTCACCTTCGCGGCCGGCCCGGACGTGCTCGACGGCGTCGCCTCGACCGGGCTCGCGACCCTGCCCGCGGTCGGCGGGCTGGCCGACGGGTTCGCCGTCGCCCGGGAACGACTCGGGGTCGTGACGTGGCCGCCGGACCGAGCGACCGAGTGGGCGCTCGCGAAGGAGGTCTTCGGGGACATCCTGCCGCGGCGGGTCGTCGCCGACCTCGCGCCGTGGCTCGTGCAGCACCGTCCGGACCTCGTGGTGGCCGAGATCGGCAACCAGGGCGCGGCCCTCGCGGCGGCGGCCGAGGGCATCCCGTGCGTGCTGCACGGCGTCGGCCGGCGCCCGACCCCGCAGGCACCGATGTACCACCGCGCTGGCGGGCTGGTGCTCTCTCTCGCCGCGGAGCTCGGGCTCGACCGCGCGGAGGGAACGCCCTTCGGTCACGCCTACCTCGACACCTGCCCGCCTTCGCTCCAGGCGCCGCCCCACGGGGACGAGCTGACCGAGCTCCCGCTGCGCCCGACCGCGTGGAACCCGCCCGTCCCCGCCTGCGTCCGGCCGACCGTGGGCCTACCTCACACTGGGCACCGCGATGGGCGCGCCCGCGACCCTGCGGACGGCCGCCGCCGCGCTCGTCGGTCTCGACCTGGACGTGCTCGTGGCCGCCGGCTCGGTCGCGGTCGGCGACCTCGACGGGCTGGCGAGCGACCGGGTGCGCGTCGAGCCGTTCGTCGCCCAGGCCGAGCTGCTCGCGTCCGATCACCCCCCGGTGCTCGTGGTCCACCACGGCGGCAGCGGGACGACGCTCGGGGCCGCCGCGGCCGGGATCCCGCAGCTCTTCCTCCCGCAGGGCGCCGACCAGTTCTTCAACGCCGCCGCCGTCACCGAGGTCGGCGCGGGCGCCACCCTCGCGTCCCCGGACGGGGTCACCGAGGCGGCGGCCGCGCTGATCGCCGACGGGCCCGCCCGCGCGTCGGCGCGGGCGCTCGCGTCCGAGATCGCCGCGGTGCCGTCCCCGCCGACGTCGCGGCGGCCGTCGAGGCCTGGGGTCAGCCCGAGATGTAGGCCTCGAGCTGGTCGCGGTGCTCCTCGAGCTGGTCGATCCGGGTCTTCACGACGTCGCCGATGCTGACGATCCCTGTCAGCCTCTCCTGCTCGTCGACCACCGGGATGTGGCGGATCCGCCGCTCCGTCATGGTGCGGCTCAGGGTCTGGACGTCGTCCTCGGCGCGGCAGGTGGCCACGACCGTCGTCATGATCTCGGAGACCGGCGCGTCGAGGAGGCTCGCGCCCCGACTGTGCAGGTGACGCACCACGTCGCGCTCGGACACGATCCCGGCCAGGCGGTCGCCCTCGCAGACGACCGCTGCGCCGACGTTGCGCTCGGCGAGCACCTCCAGCAGGTTCGACACCGGGGCGTCGGGCGGCACGGTGAGCACAGCTGATCCCTTGCGCGCGATGAGGTCCGCGATGCGCATGGCCGGTCCCTTCGTCGGGTTCGCGACGGTTCGAGAATGGCAGGAACCGTCCGGGTTCGGCCAGACCCGGACGGTCACGACCGGGCTAGGAGCACCGCCACGCCCAGCATCGGCGCGGCGAGCGCGGCCACGAGCACCGGCAGGCCGACCCAGACCGACCCGGTGCCGACGACCGCGAGCACCCCGAGCGCCACCCCCTCGGACCCCAGCCCGGCGACCGACGTGACGGTGGCGCGGGCGTCACCGGTCACCTCGTCCTGCACCCGGGTCTCGACGACGACGAGCAGCATCTGCAGCACGCCCCACCCGAGCGCGATCGCCGCGAACCCGGGCCCGAGCGGCAGGAGCGCCCCCGCGCCGACCGTCACCGCGGCGAGGGCCAGCAGCACGCCGAGCACCGGCCCACGGGCACGGGCGACCCGGCCGGCGAGCGCGACGCAGAGCGTCTCCGCGACGCCCACCCCGACGAGGGCCAGCGCGGTGGTCGCCGGCGAAGCACCCCGGTCGGCGGCGAGCAGCGGCAGATACTCGTCGAACGCCATGAGCCCGGTGAGCAGCGCCGTGACGAGCACCGCGCGCCGCAGCAGCGCCGTCCGCGACACGTCGGCGAGGCCGTCGCGCAGCGTCGTCCACCACTCGGCGAGGGCGTCGCGCGAGGTCGTCCGTTCGCTCGGTTCCCGCGACTCCTCGGGCAGGGTCAGCGCCAGGAGGCCGGCGGCCAGCGCGGCGGCGGCCCCGACGAGACCGGGCAGGACGTAGCCGCCGACCTCCACCAGCGGCGCGGCGAGCGCGGTGGCGACGAGGGTGCTCGCGAGGTAGCCCGAGCGCGCGCGGCCCATGAGCGTCGCGTAGCGGTCGGCGGCGTCCCAGCCGGTGAGCGCGTCGTAGGTCAGGGCCTCGAGCGTGCCCGAGCCCAGCGCGGTGCCGACGCCCCAGAGGACGAAGCCCAGGGCGAACACCCACGTGCCCGGGAACAGCACCCACAGGGCGAACGCGGCCGCGGCGAGGGCTCCGGACGCGGCGAGCATCCGGCGCCGGGAGGTCACGTCGGCCCAGGCGCCCGAGGGCACCTCGAGGACCAGCGTCGTCACCGACCACAGCGCGAACAGCGCCGAGATCGCGGCGTCGGAGAGACCGTGGTCGGCGAAGAGCAGCGCGTAGAGCGGGTAGAGCGGCACGAACTGGCCGAGCGCCTCGACGGCGACGACCCGTGCGCCGAACCCGCGGGGGACCCGCGACGGAGGCGGGGCCGGGTGTCAGCGTCGGCGGAAGCGGTTCTGCATGGTCGGGACCCTAGCTCCGTCCGTGAGTGGAATTCACGGCTATAGCCGTGAATTTCGCTCACGTAGAAGACTGGCCCGCATGACGTCCGACGAGCCCACGACGCCGATCGGCGGCAACCCGTACCTCAAGCGCGCCTACGGCCTGCGCGGCCCGGACGACGCCCGGGAGTTCTACGACGAGTGGGCCGCGGAGTACGACGCCGACCTCGCCGACGACGCCCAGGGCTACGTCGCCCCGGAGCTCGCGGCCGAGACGCTCGTCCGCGCCGCCGGCACGGGCGTCACCGTCCTCGACGCCGGGTGCGGGACGGGCCTGGTCGGGGCGGCGCTGGCGCAGCGGGGCGTCGGCGTCATCGACGGCGTGGACGTCTCGCCGGGGATGCTCGAGCGGGCCCGGGCCACCGGCGCCTACCGCTCCCTCGAGCCCGCCGACCTCACCCGCCCGCTGCCCACCCCCGCCGACGCCTACGACGCCGTCGTCTGCGTCGGCACCCTCACCCACGGCCACGTCGGGCCCGAGGCCCTCGCCGAGTTCGTCCGCCTGACCCGGCCGGGCGGGACGGTCGTCGCCACGGTGCTCGACGACGTCTGGGAGTCCGGCGGCTACCGCGCCGAGACCGACCGGCTCGTCGACGCGGGCGTCGCGGAGCTGGTGTCGGCCGACGTGACGCCCTACCGCTCGGGCGTCGGTGTCGAGGCCCGGATGCTGGTGCTCACCGCGCGCTGAGGATAGAACGGGGGCCATGAGCGCCCCCTCCGACAGCACGGAACCCGAGATCCTCTGGCAGCCGGACGAGGAGACGGTACGGAACGCGCGGATCACCGCGTTCGCGGAGCGCGCCGCGCAGGAGCACGGGGTCACCGTCGAGGGCTACGAGGACCTGTGGCGGTGGTCCACGACCGACCTCCGGGCGTTCTGGGGCACGGTCGTCGACCACCTCGGCGTGCGGTTCCACGAGGCCCCGAGCGAGGTCCTCGCGTCCGAGGACATGCCCGGGGCGAGCTGGTTCCCGGGCAGCACCCTCAACTACGCCGAGCACGCACTGCACCCCGCCGAGGGCGGTGCCGACGACGACCTCGCGATCGTCGCGCTCCGCGAGGACGGCCGACGCGAGCAGCGCACCTACGGCGAGCTGCGGGCCGACGTCGCCCGCGCCCGGGCCGGGCTCGAGGCCCTCGGGGTCGGGCGCGGCGACCGGGTCGTCGCCCTCGCCCCGAACTGCGTCGAGACCCTCGTCGCCTTCCTCGGCGCCGCGTCGCTGGGGGCGACGTGGTCGTCGTGCTCGCCCGATTTCGGCGCGCGCGCCGTGGTGGACCGCTTCGCCCAGATCGAGCCGTCCGTGCTCGTCGTCGTCGACGGCTACCTCTACAACGGCAAGTCCTACGACATCCGCACGACGGTCGCCGAGCTGCGCGAGCAGCTCCCGACGCTGCGCGCGACGGTCGGGATCGACTACGTCATCGAGGGGGCGTGGGCCGACCGGGAGGACGTCGTCGGCTGGGCGTCGTTCACCGACCACGCCGACGACCGGCTCGCGTTCGATCCGGTGCCGTTCGACCACCCCCTGTGGATCCTCTACTCGTCGGGCACCACGGGGCTGCCGAAGGGGATCGTGCACTCGCACGGCGGCATCGTCGTCCAGCACCTCGCGTCGCTGGCCCTGCAGCACGACCTCGGGCCCGGTCAACGGTTCTTCTGGTTCACCACCACCGGCTGGATGATGTGGAACCTGCTCATCTCCGGGCTGCTGGTCGGCGCGACCGTCGTCGCCTTCGACGGCAGCCCGGGCCACCCCGACCTCGACGTGCTCTGGCGGATGGCCGCCGACGAGGGCGTCACGGTGTTCGGGACGTCGGCGTCGTTCGTGCAGTCGTGCCTCAAGGCCGGCCTTCGCCCGCGCGACGCGTTCGACCTCTCCGCGATCCGCTCGGTCGGCTCCACGGGCTCGCCGCTGTCGGCGGAGGGCTTCGACTGGCTGCAGGACGCGGTGGGCGAGAAGCTCCAGATCGCCTCGGTCTCCGGCGGCACCGACGTCTGCGCGGCGTTCGTCGGTGTGGCCCCGACGGTCCCCGTCTGGCGCGGTGAGATCTCGTGCCGCGCGCTCGGGGCCTCCGTCGAGGCGTTCGATCCCACCGGCCGGCCCGTGATCGACGAGGTCGGCGAGCTCGTCATCACACGGCCCACGCCGTCGATGCCGGTGATGCTGTGGAACGACCCCGACGGCAGCCGGATGCGGGAGTCGTACTTCGAGGACTTCCCCGGCATCTGGCGCCACGGTGACTGGGTCCAGATCACGCCGCGGGGCTCCCTCGTCATCCGCGGGCGCAGCGACTCGACGCTCAACCGCGGCGGCGTCCGGATGGGCACCGCGGAGTTCTACGAGGTCGTCGAGTCCTTCGACGAGGTGGTCGACTCGCTGGTCATCGACACCTCCGGCGTCGAGGGCGCCCGCGAGGGCGGCGAGCTGCTGTGCTTCCTCGTGCTCGGCGAGGGCGTGGCGTTCGACGACGTCGCGCCGCAGCTCAAGAAGGCCCTGCGCACCCAGCTGTCGCCGCGGCACGTGCCCGACCGCTTCCTCGTCGTCGACGACATCCCGCGCACGCTCAACGGCAAGAAGTCCGAGGTGCCGGTGAAGCGCATCCTCGCCGGCACCGCGCCCGAGAAGGCCGTCAGCAAGGACGCCCTGCGCAACCCCGAGGCGTTGGAGGACGTGGTGGCGCGGGCGCGGGACTGAGCATGACGGACAAGACCCGCGCCGGCGGCGGAAGCCGCACCACGCGTGCCATTCACCAAACGCCGGCGCCGGAGGACGTGGCGCGGCAGCGCGACGAGGACCGGAGGAAGCGTCGGGCCGTGACGATCTGGACCGTCGGCGGACACGTCTTCGAGGGCCACGTCGACGATGACGACGTGGAGGGCCCGCTGCGCGATGGCCTCCGTGCGGCACCCGAGCCCGGCGCGACGATCGACCTGCACGCGGGCGGCACCGTGACGGCGATCGTCGCGTCGCACATCGTCGCTGTCAGGTTCCGCGTGTCCCGAGACTGATCACCGCGACGCGGGCCCGGGACTCAGTGGGGCCCGCTCGGGGGTCGGCCGGGTCGATCTCCGACAGGGTGACCGTGGCGCCGAGCACGGCGCCACGGTCGTCCCGGCGCGACGAGACCAGGACGTCGAAGACCCGCGGGTGAGTCGGTGCGTCGCACGGGACCTCGATGCGCGCCGGGGCGGGGAGCTCACCGCGCAGCGCGGCGCGGATCGCCGACGCGACCGTGGCGCTGTGCCGGTCGGTGGCCGCCGCGGCGTCGCACAGCGCCAGGTAGGAGCACCCGATCCCTGCCCGCGCGGGGTCCCCGCCGTTGGCCCGGCAGAACGCGACCCACGCGTCGTCGACCCAGACGATGTCCCCCGTGGCGTCCAGCAGCGCGGTCTCGACGGGCGGGCCGGCACAGACGGGGTCGACCAGCGTGCCGGCGGCGTCCCGGGGAATCACGGCCAGGTCGCGACCGGTGATCACGGGACCACCCGCCGGGCGGCCGGTGTGGGGTGGGATCGGGGACGTGGTGGCGTCATCGGCACCCTCGTGCGGACACGGTCCGCGGCTCGGTCCGGGGCCGCGGTGCCGTCGCAGGGGCCGGGCGACGGGATCGGACCCTCGTGCTGGTGCGACTCTCCCCCCGCGGACGAATCGAAGCAACCGGCGTCAGGCCGGCACGGGCATCTCCGCGAGGTCGTCGGCGTCGGCGAGCGGCGCGCCGGTCTGCTCGCGGACCTCGTCGGTGGTGACGCCGGGGGCGAGCTCGCGCAGGACGAAGCCGTTCGGGGTGATGTCGACGACGGCGCGGTCGGTGATGACGCGGGAGACGACGCCGCGGCCGGTCAGGGGCAGCGCGCAGGTCTCGACGAGCTTGGGCGCGCCCTTCTTGGTGACGTGCTCCATCACCACGAGCACCCGGCGGGCGCCGTGGACGAGGTCCATCGCGCCGCCCATGCCCTTGACCATCGCGCCGGGCACGGCCCAGTTGGCGATGTCGCCGTTGACCGCGACCTGCATGGCCCCGAGGACAGCGATGTCGACCTTGCCGCCGCGGATCATGCCGAACGACAGCGCGGAGTCGAAGAACGAGCCGCCCGGGCTGACGGTGACCGTCTCCTTGCCCGCGTTGATGAGGTCGGGGTCGACCTCGTCCTCGGTCGGGTACGGGCCCACGCCGAGCAGCCCGTTCTCCGAGTGCAGGAAGACGTCGACGTCGTCGGGCATGTAGTTGGGGATCAGGGTGGGCAGCCCGATGCCGAGGTTGACGTAGGCGCCGTGGGTGAGCTCGCGCGCCGCGCGGGCCGCCATCTGCTCGCGGGTCAGGGCCATGTCACGCCTTCCGGGTCGTGCGCTTCTCGATGTGCTTGTTGGCGACCTGCTCAGCGGTCAGCTCCACGACGCGGTGGACGAAGATGCCGGGCACGTGGACGTCGTCGGGGTCGATCTCGCCGGGCTCGACGAGCTCCTCGACCTCGGCGATCGTCGTGCGCCCGGCCATCGCGGCGAGCGGGTTGAAGTTGCGCGCGGAGCGGTGGAACACGAGGTTGCCGTGCCGGTCGCCCTTCGCCGCGCGCACCAGCCCGAAGTCGCAGACCAGCGAGCGCTCGAGGACGAAGGGGGTCCTCTCGGTCGTGCCGTCGGCCTGGGCCACCTCGAACTCGCGGACCTCCTTCGGCGGCGACGACACCGCCACCGACCCGTCGGCGGCGTAGCGCCAGGGCATCGCCCCGTCGGCGACCCAGGTGCCGACCCCGGCCGGGGTGTAGAACGCCGGCACACCCGAGCCGGCGGCGCGCAGGCGTTCGGCCAGGGTGCCCTGCGGGGTCAGCTCGACCTCCAGCTCGCCGGCCAGGTACTGGCGGCCGAACTCCTTGTTCTCGCCGATGTAGGACGCCACGACCCGCGCGATCCGGTGCTGCTCGAGCAGGATGCCCAGGCCCCAGCCGTCGGTGCCGCAGTTGTTCGACGCGACGTGCAGCTCGCTCACCGAGGTCCGCGACAGCGCGTCGATGAGCACGATCGGCACCCCGGACAGGCCGAACCCGCCGACCGCCAGCGAGGCGCCGTCGTGCACGTCGGCGACGGCCTCGTCGGCCGAGGCCACCGTCTTGTCGATCGTCATCGTGCTCCCTTCGCGTGCTCGCGCAGCAGCGGCGTCACGATCTCGGGGCGCTGGAACGACGCCAGGTGCGCCGCGCCGGTGACGGACTCGAGGCGCGCGCCGGGGATGCCGTCGGCGAGCAGCTGCTGGTGCTCCGGGGGTGTGGCCGGGTCGTCGACGCCGCTGATCACGAGCGTCGGGACGGCGATGGCGCCGAGCTCCTCGACGACGTCCCACACCGAGATCGCCTCGCAGCACCCGGCGTAGCCCTCGGCCGGGGTGGACGCGATGAGGTCGCGCATGCGGGCGACGGTGTCGGGCTGCGCCTGCGCGAAGTCGTCGGTGAACCAGCGCGCGACGACGGCGTCGGCGACGGCCTGCGTCCCGCCGTCGCGCACCGTGGCGGCGCGCTCGACCCAGGGGTCGGGGTCGCCGAAGCGGGCGGACGTGCAGAGCAGCGCGAGGGTGCTGGCGCGGTCCGGGGCGTAGCGCCCGATCCACTGGGCGATCGCCCCGCCCAGGGAGACGCCCGCGAAGGCGGCGCGCACGACGCCCAGGTCGTCGAGGGTCTCGAGGACGTCGCGGGCGAGGTCCTCGACGCGGTAGGGGCCGTCGGGCACCGGCGAGCCGCCGTGGCCGCGGGTGTCGAGCGTGATCACCCGGTACTCGTCGGCCAGCTCGCGGCGCTGGGGTGCCCACATCTCGGCTGTGCTGCCGAGCGAGCAGAGCAGGACCAGCGGCGGACCGTCGTCGGGACCCTCGAGGACGTGGTGCAGCTTCACGTCCCCCACCGTGCCCGGTGGCCGTGGCCGGCGGACCGCCCGCTTCCGCTCATCAGGACTCCAGCTTGGACGGGTGGACGGTCAGCGCCGTCACCTCGACGTCCATGTACGGGAAGAGCGGCAGGCTCGAGAGCAGCTGGTGGAGCTCGTCGCCCGAGTCGACGTCGAAGCGGCTGACGTTCGCGTACCGCCCGACGACCCGCCACAGCTCGGGCCACTTGCCGGAGCGCTGGATCTCGTGGGCCCGGGCCTTCTCCCGCGCGCGGAGGTCGTCGGCGACCTCGGAGGGCATGTCGTGGGGGAGGCGGACCTCCATGCGGACGAGGAACTGCACGTGTACTCCCGTTTCGTGTGCGTGGCCCTATCGGCGTTCTCTGGTGATCGGACGCTCAGTTTCGTGTGCGTGGCGTTACGGACGCTCAGTGTCAGCGACGCGCCGCCGCTGACACGAGCGTTGAACCGACCGGGCTAGCGGTCGACGCGGTAGTGGGCGAGCTTGTCGAGGTCGATGGTGACGCCCAGGCCCGGCGCCTGACGCGCCGACGCGCGGCCGTCGGCGATCACCGGGGGCTCGGCGAGGACGTCGTCGGTCATGAGCAGGTGGTTCGTGACCTCGACGGGGTGGCGCGCGAGGGCCCGCAGGCCGCAGCCGAGCGCGGTGGAGGCGACGGTGCCGAGCATGCCGTCGATCTGGTTGCCGACCATCGTGGTGACGCCGAGGCCCTCGCACAGCCCCACGATCTTGGCGGAGTCGGTGAACCCGGTGCGGGCGACCTTGACGCTGATGGACTGGGAGTCGCCGTCGAGCAGCGAGCGGGCGACGCCGCCCAGGGTGATCGTCGACTCGTCGCCGACGATCGGGATCGGGCTCTCGCGGACGATCCGGCGCCGGCCGAGGACGTCGTCGGCGGGGTTGGGCTCCTCGAGCATGGTCACGCCGAGGTCGTCGAGCCGGCGGGCGGCCACGATCGCGGTGTCGGCGTCCCAGCCCCGGTTCGCGTCGGCGTAGAGCTCGACCGCGTCGCCGAGCTCGCGGCGCAGCTCCCGCACCGCGACGAGGTCGTGGCCGAGGTCCCGGCCGACCTTCACCTTGAACGCGTCGACGCCGTACTCGTCGCTCATCTCGACGGCGTCGGCGGCCATCTCCGCCGGCGTCCCGAGCCCGATCATGTGGGCGACGCGGACGTCGTCGGCGGCGTGCCCGAGCAGCACGTGCACGGGCTGTCCGCACGCCTGGCCGACGAGGTCCCAGAGCGCGACGTCGATCGCGCCGCGGGCGGCGTTGTTGGCGACGGTGCGGGCCAGGTCGGCACGGATGCGCTCGCGGGCGAAGGGGTCGGCGCCGACGAGCACGGGCGTGAACAGGTCGCGCACCGCGGCGACGATCGACGCCGCGGTCTCGCCGTAGGTGTACGGGCGTGGCGGCGCCTCGCCGTGCCCGACGAGCCCGTCGTCGGTGATGATCCGCACGAGGACGTGGTCGGCGCCGGTGACCTTGCCGCTGGCGAAGGCGAAGGGACGCCGGTAGGGGATGGCGAGGGGGATCGCCTCGACGGTGGTGATCTTCATGTGGCGTGGATCCTCACGCTGTCTCCTGTCGCAGGCCGGTGCCGCACAGGACGGCGAGGGCCCGGGCGAGGGCGGGCTGCGGGTCGTCGCGCCGCCAGGCGAGGGCGACGTCGGTGGTCACGGGGTCGGGGTCCTCGAGCTCGACGTACTGCACGCCCTCGACGGCGACGGCGAGCACCGACGACGGGAGCAGGGCCACGCCCACGCCGGCGGCGACGAGCGCGAGCACGATCGAGGTCTGGTCGGCCTCGTGGGTGCGCCGGGGCGCGAACCCCGCGGCCCGGCAGGCGCGTGCCGCCGCCTCGCCGACCACGGAACCCGGCGGTGCGTAGACGACGAAGTCGTCGTCGGCGAGGTCGGCGAGACGGGGCCCGCTCATGGGGCCGGACGCCAGGCGATGCCCGGACGGCACGGCCAGGACCAGGTGCTCGCGGGCGAGCAGGTGGTGGTCGAGCCCGGGGTCGGACACCGGCGGGCGCAGGACGGCGAGGTCGATGCGGTGCTCGGCCAGGGCCGTCTCCAGGCCCGGGGTGAGCATGTCGGTGGTGAACGTCAGCGCGAGGCCGGGCAGCTCGGCGCTCAGCCGCCGGACCAGCTCGGGGACGTGGCGGTACGTCGCGAGGCCCGTCGCCCCGACCCGCAGCCGTCCGAGGGCGCCTGCCGCGACGCGGCCCACCTGGTCGCGGGCCGCGTCGAGCGAGGCGAGGATGCGCACCGCCTCGGGCAGCAGGGCCTCGCCGGCGGCGGTGAGGTCCACCCGGCGGGTCGTGCGCTCGAACAGCGGCGCGCCGAGCTGCGACTCCAGCTGCCGGATCGCCTGGGAGAGCGGCGACTGGGCGATGCGCAGCGCCTCGGCCGCCCGCCCGAAGTGCCGCGTCTCGGCGACCGCGACGAAGTAGCGCAGCTGGCGCGTCTCCATCGCCTACTCCGGCTCCAGCACGAAGTCGCGGTCGGAGCGGACCTCGTCACCGTTGCCGGTGGGCTGCGGGTCGAGCGTGAGCTCGGGCTTGTCGGCGGAGGCGACGTCGTTGCCGAGGTAGGGGTCGCCGGTGAAGAACAGCTGGCTGGTCAGGGTGCGGTGCCCGGGCGCGGTGACGAGCAGGTGGATGTGGGCGGGGCGCCACGGGCTCCAGCCGGCGGCCTGGGTCATCTGCCCGGTGGGTCCATCGAGGGGGATCGTGTACGGCGCCGGCTTGCGGGTGTGGATCTCGAAGCGGCCCTGGTCGTCGCAGCGCACGACGCCGCGCAGGTTCCCGGCCGGCGGCTTGGAGGCGAACCCGGAGTACCAGCCCTCTTCGTCGGTGTGCCAGATGTCGACCTCGGCGCCGGCCAGCGGCGTGCCGTCGGTGGCGATGACCTGCCCGGCCAGGATCATCGGGGTGCCGGGCTCGTCGTCGCGCATCGGCAGCGTGGCGGGCGAGTCGAGCTGGGCCTGCCCGTCCAGCCAGAACGGCCCGAGGATGGTGCCGATCGAGCCTTGCCGGGTGGCCGCGGCGACCTTCTCGACCTCGAACTCGAGGTAGACGTCGAGGAACAGCGGCCACTCGCCGGTGTCGGAGACCGCGATCAGCCACTGCTTGAAGGCGTCGAACTCCTCGTAGGTGACCTCGTTGTTGCGGATGGCGGCGCGGATGCCCTCGAGCGCGGCGCCGACGACGGCGGAGACGCGGGCGGGGTCGGCGCCGCCCGCGGCGCCCCGCAGGTTCGACGCGCCGGAGCGGGCGATCTCGGTGGCATGGGCACCGGCGGTGACGGCGTCGGAGACGGACTGGTCGGAAGTGGCGGTCATCGCGTCCTCTTCAGGGTGGTGGTGGACGGGTCGGTGACGTCGTGGTCGTGGACCCAGGCGTTGTCGGTCGCGTAGCCGGCGAAGCGCTTGTCGCGCTCGGCGGTCCGCGGGTGGTCGTCGGCGAGGTGCAGCAGGGTGCCGGTCTCCCAGGCGCTCGCGGCGACCGCGCGCGTGCGGGCCCGCCGGAGCCGGGGGTACGCGGCCAGGGCGTCGGCGGGTCCGCGGTGCAGGAGCAGCCGGGCCAGCGTCACCGCGTCCTCGATCGACTGGTTCGCGCCCTGCCCGTGGTGGGGCAGCATCGCGTGGACGGCGTCGCCGATCAGGACCGTCCGCCCGCGCGTCCAGCGCGTCAGCGGCGGCTGGGACAGCAGCGGCCAGCGCGGGCTCTGCGGCGCCGCGGCGAGCATCTCGCGCACCGCGGGGTGCCAGCCGGCGAAGGCGTCGAGCAGCTCGTTCTCCGCGGCCGGGCGGTTGCCGCCCTCCCACGTCGCCGGGCCGCAGAGCACGGCGAAGAAGTTGACGGTGTCGTCGTCGCGACCCAGCGCGTAGTGCAGGAGGTGCGCGTCCGGCCCGGCCCAGAACTGGATCGCGTGCGGGTCGGGCAGGCTCGGCAGCGCGTCGACGGGCACGAGGCCACGGAAGGCGCTGGTGCCCGAGTAGACGGGACCCGAGCCGGGTCCGGTGACGGCGTCGCGCACCGTCGAGTGCACGCCGTCGGCGCCGACGACGACGTCGCCCGCGACCATGACACCGTCGGCGAGGGTCAGGGTGCCGGCCTCGGCGTCGACGGCCGTCACGGCCTGCCCGAGGTGCAGGTGCTCCTCGCCCGCGGCCGCGGTGAACGCGCCCGCGAGCGTCTGCTGCAGGTCGACGCGGTGCACGCCCCAGTAGGGCGCACCGAAGCGCTCGCGGTAGGCGTCGCCGCCCGGGTGCGCGGCGATCCGCGCGCCGCTGCGACCGTCCCGGTAGATCAGCTCGGTGGGCTGGGTGGAGACGGCGTCGAGGGCCTCCCCGACACCGAGACGGTAGAGCTCGCGCGTGCCGTTGGCCGACAGCGCGACGGCCGCGCCGACCTCGCGCAGCTCGTCGGCCTGCTCGTAGAGGTCGACCTCCACCCCCGCACGCGCCAGCGCGATGCCGAGGGTGAGGCCGCCGATCCCGGCTCCTGCGACGACGACACGGGCCATGTCGTGCTTCACCTCCGCTCCGCTCCGAACGTCTGCTGTCGAGCGTGACACGGGCCATCCCGGACGAGAAAGGGGCAAATGAAGAACAATTGAGACGTCGTCCCTCTGAATACGCGGAGGGTTGATCCGGCGTGCCACGGAGAGAGCGCGGGCACGTCGGCGTGCCCGGGCGAGGACGGGGAAATACGGTCTGGGGCAGAGCGGTTCAGGCGGCAGGGCGGTACCGAGGCGCGACCGCGCCGTCCGGGGAGGCAACGACATGACCGAGGGCACCGACCCCTCGACGATGCGACGGGTGCTGGGCCACTTCCCCAGCGGCGTCACCATCGTCACCGGCACGACCCCGGAGGGGCCGGCGGGCTTCACCTGCCAGTCGTTCGCGTCGCTCTCGCTCGACCCGCCGCTGGTGCTGGTGCTGCCCGGCCGCTCGTCGTCGAGCTGGCCGAAGATCGAGGCGACCGGTCGCTTCTGTGTCAACGTGCTGGCCGAGGGCCAGCAGGAGCTGTCGACGACGTTCGCCGTCTCCGGCGGCGACAAGTTCGCCGGGGTCTCGTGGGCGACGTCCGGCCTGGGCTCGCCGGTGCTCCAGGGTGCGACCGCCTGGATCGACTGCACCCTGCACGACGTCCACGACGGCGGCGACCACCTCATCGTCGTCGGCGCCGTGCACGACCTCGGCGCGGCGGGGGAGACGCGGCCGCTCGTGTTCCACCGCGGTGGCTACGCCCGCACGGCGGTCGTGGAGTGAGCGGACCGCTCGACGACGTCAAGGTCCTGGAGCTCGGCACGATCGTCGCCGGCCCGTTCGCGGGGCGGCTGCTCGCCGACTACGGCGCCGACGTCGTCAAGATCGAGCCGCCGGGCGGCCAGGACCCCATGCGCGACTGGGGCCAGGAGTCCTACCGGGGTCACCGGCTGTGGTGGACCGTCCACGCCCGCAACAAGCGCTGCATCACCCTCGACCTGCGCGCGGAGCGGGGGCAGGAGCTCTTCCTGCGCCTGGTCGAGGGCGCCGACGTCGTCGTCGAGAACTTCCGTCCCGGCACCCTCGAGCGTTGGCACCTCGGCTGGGACCGGCTGTCCGCGGTGAACCCGGGGCTCGTGCTCGCGCGGGTGTCGGGCTACGGGCAGACCGGGCCGTACGCGGACAAGGCCGGCTACGCCTCGGTGGCCGAGGCGCTCTCGGGCCTGCGGTACATCAACGGCTACCCGGGGGAGGCGCCGCCGCGGATGGCGATCTCGCTGGGCGACTCGCTGGCGGGGATGGTCGCCGTCCAGGGCGTCCTCGCCGCGCTGCACCGCAAGTCGGTGACCGGCGAGGGCCAGGTCGTCGACGTCGCGCTCACCGAGGCGTGCCTGTCGGTGCTCGAGTCGGTGATCCCCGAGTACGACAAGCTCGGGCGCGTCCGACAGCCCGGCGGCACGCGCCTCGACGGGATCGCGCCGTCGAACGTCTACAAGACCGGCGACGGGCTCTGGCTCGTGGTCGCGGCCAACCAGGACACGGTGTTCCGGCGGCTCTGCGGGGCGATGGGACGCCCGGAGCTCGCCGACGACCCCCGCTACGCCGACCACCGCGCCCGCGGCGTGCACCAGGACGAGCTCGACGAGATCGTCGGCGCCTGGGTCTCCTCGCTGCCGGCCGACGAGGTGCGGCGCGTGCTCGACGAGGCCGGCGTGATCTGCGGGCCGATCAACACCGCGGCCGAGGTCGTCGCCGACCCGCAGTTCCGGGCGCGCGGGATGCTCGTCGAGCACCACGACGAGCGGTTCGACGAGGACGTGCTGGGGCCCGGCGTCGTGCCGACCTTCTCGGCCACCCCGGGCGCGGTGCGCTGGGCCGGCCCGCCGGTGCCCGGGCACCACAACGCCGAGGTCTTCGGCGAGCTGGGGCTCTCGGAGGAAGAGATCGCGGCGCTGGCCGACGAGAAGACGATCTGAGGGGCCTGCGCCCACGTGAGTGATATGGGTCGTCAGGACGACCCAGATCACTCACGCGGCGTCAGCCCTCCGCGTCCTTCTTGATCGACTGCAGGTTCTTCTCGGCGCTCGAACCCATGGCGCGCTCCAGGCCCCAGCGCGGAACGCCCTTGACGGTGACCTCCATCGTCGAGGCCATCTCGAGGTGGGCCTTCCCGTCGCCGGCGTCGCTCGCGGTGTAGGCGATCGTGCTCTCGCGGATGAGCTTCGCGTCGACGCAGGTCAGCGTCACCGACGTGTCGGTGTAGGCCACGGAGTAGATGGCCGTCGTCGTGAAGGTCAGGGCGCCCAGGGTCACCGCGATCCGGATGGGCCGGCCCTGCTCGTCGTGCTCCTGGACCTTCGCCTCCTTCGCCTCGTTGGCCCAGCGATCGGTGTTCTCCAGATCGGAGATCACCTCGATCACCCGGGGCACGGGCGCGGCGATCTCCACGGTCCTCGTCACCGGTGCGCTCACGACACTCCTCTCCGGCCACGGAGCAGGGTGCCCTCGCGCGTCCCCTGCCCGGTACCCGCCCGTGTGGGTGGGTATCCGGTGTCGTGGCTGACACCGAGCGGGCTCTCGCCGATGCGATCGTGGGACTGCTCGACCAGCGGACCGACGGCGCGACCATCTGTCCGTCGGAAGCCGCCCGGCGCGTCGACCCGGAGTCGTGGCGCGACCTGATGCCCGACGCCCGCGCGGTGGCCGCCCGGCTCGTCGACGACGGGACGGTCGAGATGACCCAGCGCGGCACCGTCGTCGACCCCGCCACGGCCCGGGGCCCGGTGCGGCTGCGTCGGGCGGGCGGCGGTGCGTCAGCCTGGGGACCAGGCTGACAATCGGATACAGCACGCCGATAGGGTCAGGAAATCCCCCATATCGGGCCACGGACCAGCTGTGATCGTCGCCCGCCCCTAGGATCCCGGCGTGGTCTTCCGTGTGCTGCGGCGCGTCCTGGCCGCCCTCCTCGCGCTCCCCCGTCCCCTCAGGAGGCGGCTGGCCGGCCCCGAGATCACCCGCGACGGCCAGACCCTCGACCTCGACGTGCAGGTCGTACTGCGCCTGCTCGGGCTGCTCGCCCGGGGCGAGGAGCCGTCGCTGGTCGACCAGCGCCGCGCGACCGACGAGGCGGCGGCCCTGTCCGTGGCCACGACGTCCGGGGTCGCGGCCCGCCCGACGACCGTCCCCGTCCCCGCGGAACCCGGCCGGGACGTGCCGGGCGCCCTCTCGGCGTGCCTCTACGAGCCGGCCGAGGTGGGCGACGCGCCGGGGGGCCTGCTCGTGCACTTCCACGGCGGCGGGTTCGCGCTCGGCAGCATCGCCTCGAGCGCGCCGCTGTGCCGGGCACTGGCCCACCAGGCGGGCGTGCGGGTGCTGTCGGTGGAGTACCGGCTCGCCCCCGAGCACCCGTTCCCAGCCGGTCTGGCCGACGCGGCGTCGGCGCTGCACCACGTGATGACCCACCGCGACGAGTTCCGCGCGACGACCGTTGCCGTCGGCGGCGACTCGGCCGGCGCGAACCTCGCGCTGACCGCGGCGCACCAGCTGGCCCGCCGCGACCTCGAGACGGCGTCGTTCGTGCTCGCGCTCTACCCGGTCACCGACGCGGGGCGGCAGGGCGGGTCGCGGGAGACCTTCGCCGAGGGGTTCGGGCTGCGGACCGTCGACATCGAGGTGTTCGAGCGCTATTACCTGCCCGACGGGATCGAGCCGATCCGCCCGACCGGGCTGCTCGAGGTGGACGACCTCGCGATCATGCCGCCCTGCTACGTCGCGACAGCCGGCTTCGACCCGCTCCGCGACGAGGGCGAGGAGCTCGCCGGGGCGCTGCGCGCGGCGGGCGTGCCCGTGGTGGCCCGCCGCTTCCCGGGCCTGGTGCACGGCTACGCGGGTTTCGCGGGCATCGTCCCGACCGCCCGAGACGCCGTCCTCGACGCCGCGTCCGCTCTGCGCGCGGGCCTGGCGTTGACGACGACGCGGGAGCGGCTGGCCGACTCAATGTGAGAACTTTCCGCCCCTATAGGGGCGGAAAGTTCTCACGTGAAGGTCAGCGGCGCAGCATCGTCATCGCGGCGGCGGGGTAGCGCTCGCCGGAGGCCACGCCCACCGGCGCCACCGCCTCGATGGCCGCGAGCTCCTCGGCGGAGAGGGTGGCGTCGACCGCGCCGGCGTTCTCCTCGAGGTAGCGGCGGCGCTTGGTGCCGGGGATCGGCACGACGTCGTCGCCCTGGGCCAGCACCCACGCGAGCGCGAGCTGGGTCGGCGAGACGCCCTTGCGCTCGGCGAGCGCGTTCACCTCGTCGAGCACCCGCAGGTTCGCCTGCAGCGCCTCGCCCTGGAAGCGGGGCGAGTCGCGTCGCCAGTCGCCCTCGGGGAGGTCGTCGGTCGAGCGGATCGTGCCGGACAGGAAGCCGCGGCCGATCGGGCTGTACGGCACGAAGCCGATGCCCAGCTCGCGGCACGTCGCGAGCACGCCGTCGTCCTCGACGTCCCGGGTGAACAGCGAGTACTCGGTCTGCACGGCGCTGATCGGGGCGGTGGCGTGGGCGCGCCGGATGGTCTCCGGCGCCGCCTCGGAGATGCCGAGGTAGCGCACCTTGCCGGCGTCGACGAGCTCGCCGAGCGCGCCCCACGTCTCCTCGATCGGCATGTCGGGGTCGACACGGTGCTGGTAGTAGAGGTCGACGTGGTCGGTGCCGAGGCGCCGCAGCGAGCCGTCGATCTGGCCGCGGAGGTAGTCGGGACGCCCGTTGACGCGCCCGGTGCCCTTCCCGTCGGCGCCGATCTCGTTGCCGAACTTGGTGGCGAGGGTGACCTCGTCGCGCCGCCCGGAGAGCACGGAGCCGAGGAGCTCCTCGTTCGTGTGCGGGCCGTACATGTCGGCGGTGTCGAGGAAGGTGACGCCCAGCTCGAGTGCGCGCTCGATCGTCGCGCGCGACTCCGTGTCGTCCTGGCCGCCGTAGGCGAAGGTCATGCCCATGCAGCCCAGGCCCAGCGCGGACACGCGCAGGCCCTGGCTGCCGAGAGTGCGTTGCTCCATGGGCGCTGACTGCCCCGGGCCACGGTGCCCTGAACGTGTGCGGTGACGCTGGCCCACCGGATGCGCTCCGAGTGGCACGGTGACCGGTGTGCGCCTGGTGCTGACGATGCTGGTGGTTGCCTTCCTGTCGCTGGGGGCGGGGACGGCGCTGGCCGACCCCGGCCTGGTGATCGGCGATGGCGCCCCGGTCGCGCCCGGCGCCACCGTGGCCGCGCAGATGGGCTGCGAGGAGGAGGCGACGACCCCGGCCGGCGGGCCCGGGGTGACGGGCGGCCCGTGGCAGCGCGACCCCGAGGGCCACCAGCCCTGGTCGGTGGCGTCGACCCTGACCGTCGCCGCCGACGCGGCCCCGGGCCCCGTCACCGTCACCGCGACCTGCGGGGGCCGCGCGCTGGACGCGACCCTCACCGTCGCCGACACCGGCTCGGGCGCCACCACCCTGCGCGTCCTGGCCGGCGCGGCGGTGCTGCTCGTGATCGTCGCGGCGATGCTCCTGCTGCAGCGCCGCCGGCGGGTCACTCGCTGAGTGCCAGCCCTGCGTCCACGCTGGCACTCAACGACAGAAAAGCCGCGTCGATCACGAGGCGCGCTCAGGACAGCGCGCGTCCCACCTGACGCCCCGAGAACAGGCAGCCGCCGAGGAACGTCCCCTCGAGGGACCGGTAGCCGTGCACCCCGCCGCCGCCGAAGCCCGCGGCCTCGCCCGCCGCGTACAGACCGGGCAGCGGGGAGCCGTCGGCGCGCAGCACGCGGCCGTCGAGATCCGTCCAGAGCCCGCCGAGCGTCTTGCGCGTCAGGATGTGCAGCTTGACCGCGACGAGCGGCCCGGCCGCGGGATCGAGGATCCGGTGCGGCGGGGCGGTGCGGACGAGGCGGTCGCCGAGGTAGGCGCGCGCGTTGCGGACGGCGGCGAGCTGGCCGTCCTTGCCGTACGGGTTCGCGAGCTCGGCGTCGCGGGCGAGGACCTCGCGCTCGACGTTCGCCGCGTCGAGCAGCGGCGTCGGGGTGAGGGCGTTCATGCGGCCGACGAGAGTGGCCAGGTCGTCGGCCTGCACGAAGTCCTCCCCGGAGCGCTGGAATGCCGCGACCGGCTCGGTGGGCCCGGGGCGGACGCGCTGGAGCGTCAGGCGGATGTCGCGGCCGGTGAAGTCGGGGTTCTGCTCGGAGCCGGAGAGGGCGAACTCCTTCTCGAGGATCCGCTGGGTGAGCACGAACCAGGTGTGGTCGTGCCCGGTGCGCCGGATGTGCTCGAGCGTCGCGAGCGTGTCGAAACCGGGCCAGAGCGGTGCGGGCAGACGGTGGCCCTCCGCGTCGAACCACAGCGACGACGGCCCCGGCAGGATGCGGATGCCGTGCAGCGGCCACACGGGGGAGTGGTTGACGATCCCCTCGGTGTAGTGCCACATCCGGTCACGGTTGACGACGCGGCCGCCGGCGTCCTCGCTGATGCCGATCATGCGCCCGTCGACGTGGGCGGGGACGCCGGAGATCATCTCCTGCGGCGGAGGGCCGATGCGCTCCGGCCAGGCCGCGCGGACGGCGTCGTGGTCGCCTCCGATGCCGCCGGAGGTGACGACGACGCTGGGTGCGCCGAGGCTGAACGTGTCGACCGCCGTGCGCGAGCTCGACTCGCCCCGGGTGACGCCGGAGGGCTCGAGGACCGTGCCGGACACCCCGGTCACCGCGCCGGCCGTCACGTCGAGCGCGTCGACGCGGTGGCGGCAGCGGATCGTCACCCGGCCGTCCTCGACGGCCTGCTGCACGCGGCGCAGGAACGGCTCGAGGATGCCGGGCCCGGTGCCCCAGACGATGTGGAAGCGGGGGACGGAGTTGCCGTGGCCGGTGGCCGAGGCCCCGCCGCGCTCCGCCCAGCCGACGACGGGGAAGAAGCGCACGCCCATCGCGTGGAGCCAGGGCCGCTTCTCGCCGGCGGCCCACTCGACGTAGGCGCGGGCCCACTCGCGGCCCCAGCGGTCCTCGTCGGGGCGGTCGAATCCGGCGCTGGAGGTCCAGTCGGACCACGCGAGGTCGAACGAGTCGCGGACCCGCAGGCGGCGCTGCTCGGGGCTGTCGACCAGGAAGAGCCCGCCGAACGACCACCACGCCTGCCCGCCGAGCGACGTCTCGGGCTCCTGGTCGAGCAGGATCACCCGGCGTCCCGCGTCGGCGAGCTCGGCCGTGGCGACGAGACCGGCCAGGCCGGCCCCGACGACGATGACGTCGGCATCGGACATGCCGGACATCGTGTCAGGGCGGCTCGGCAACGATGTGGATTTACTGGCGTTCAGTGCAAGCGTGGACGCAGGGCTTGCACCGGAGGTGCCGCGACTACTGCAGGCCGAGCTTCTCCGAGCAGGTGGGCCAGGCGTTCCAGCCCTGCTCGTCCTGGACCTTCTTGGCCACGCGGATTTGCTGCTCGCGGGAGGCCTCGTCGGGCGCGGAGGCGAAGCGCTCGCCGCCGAACTCGCTCCAGGTGGAGTCGGTGAACTGCAGGCCGCCCTTGAAGCCGTTGCCGGTGTCGGCGTCCCAGTTCTGGGTGCTCTCGCACATGGCGAGGCGGTCCCAGGTCGCGTTCGACTCGGGCGAGACCGAGGGTGCGGCCACGGCCGTGCCGGTGATCGCCAGCGGACCGGTGACCGCGGCGGCGGCGACGACACCGGCCTTGAGCAGGGGGCGGGAGGCGGACGGGGCGGCGTGGCGACCAGACATCGGGGGCTCCGGTTCATCGAGGGGCGGGACGGGACCTCGAGAGGTGACCCGTGCGTCGCCCGGGGTGGTGCTGGGGAGCGGGACGACGCGGCAGGGACCGTAACCGAACCGAGACCTTTTGTGACAAGCCGTGACCGTCGGGCCGCGCTGCGTCGCGGTGAGTGGTCGACACACCGCGTCGGGCGGCGAACGGTCTAGTCACGCCCGTCAATCGTTGCTCCGAACGGTGCGACGAGCCGCTACGACATCGGCCCGAACTGTGTTTGGCGGGTCTCAGCTCCGGATCACTGGGGCCGGCACGAACCCGACCGCCGCGCGGTGCCCGCAGCAGAGCTCGCCCTCGGGCTGGCCGGAGCGGCGGGGTTCCGGTCGCCACTGCGCCGCGTAGACGAGCCCCGGGTCGACGAGGTCGATCCCCTCGACCATGGCCGCGAGCTCGGCCCCCGACCGGTAGGTGACCTCGCCGCGCGGGTAGGCGCCGCTGAGCGCCCGCAGCGACTCCACGTCGACCCGGGGGTCGTCCCCGGACAGGTGGGAGACCGCCAGCGCGCTCCCGGGCACGACCCGGGACACGTAGCCGGCGACCACCCCGGCGGGGTCCTGGGCATCGGGCACGTGCTGGAGCACCGAGAACATCAGCACCCCGACCGGCCGGGACAGGTCGATCACGTCGGTGACGCCGGGGGCGTCGAGCACGGTCTCGGGCCGGGTCAGGTCGGCCCAGGAGACCGAGACGCCCTTCTCCTTCCCGAGCAGCAGCTCGCCGTGGGCGACGGCCACGAGGTCGACGTCGACGTAGGCGACGCGCGCCTCGGGATCGACGCGACGGGCGACCTCGTGGGTGCTGCCCATGGTCGGGATGCCCGAGCCGAGGTCGAGGAACTGGTCGATGCCGGCGTGCACGAGGTAGGTGACGACCCGGCGGAGGAACGACCGGTTCTCGCGCACGATCGGGATCACGAGCGGGACGGCGTCGATCATCTGGCGGCCGAGGTGCCGGTCGACGGCGCCGTGGGACGTCCCGCCGAGCAGGAAGTCGTAGACCCGGGCCGAACTCGGGCGGTCGACGTCCGGGGCGCCCGGGACCGACGAGGTGAGGCGGTGCGGGAAGGGGTCGACGACCACGGTCCTCCCTCCCGGCTCGGCCCCGTCCGGGCAGTACGGACGGGCCGGCGGCCGCCCGATGCCCGCCGGAGATGTCCAGTAGCCGACAGTCGGCGACGCCTGTCAATACACATTGTTCCCCCGACCATCCCAGTGACGGACAGGATCTCGACTCTCCGTGGTCGCCACGCCGGAGCGAGCGGGGACGACACGCCGTCGGATCTGCATCGTCCGGCCTGTTGCTGACGGTCGGTGACTTTCAGCGATCCCGCCCACAACGGGGCCGCGACGGCCGGGCCCAGTGTTGGGTCGGTGTTAGGACGGGAGACACGTCGTCGTCGGCCGACGGGGCTCCCGGGCCGGGAACGGTGCGCTCGTGCGCGTCGCCGTCGTGACCGAGTCCTTCCTTCCCGCCGTCAACGGCGTCACCAACTCCGTGCTCCAGGTGGTCGCCCACCTCCGGCACCGCGGGCACTGCGCGATGGTCATCGCGCCGGGTGCCGGCCCCGACGAGGTGCCCGGCGCCCCCGACGTCCCCGTCGTCCGCGTCCCCGCCGTGGACCTGCCGGTCGTCGACTCGCTGTCCGTGGGCGTGCCCACCCCGGCCGTGCGGGCCGCGCTCGCGGAGTACCGCCCCGACGTCGTGCACCTCGCCTCGCCGTTCGTCCTGGGCGCGCGGGCGCTGACCGTCGCCCGGCGCCTGGACGTGCCGGCCGTCGCCGTCTACCAGACCGACGTCGCCGGCTTCGCCTCGTCGTACGGGGTCGGGCTGACTGCCCGGGCGGCGTGGCGCTGGATCCGCCGGCTGCACAGCGGGGCCGCGCGCACCCTCGCGCCGTCGCGCTGGGCGGTGGACGCGCTGCGCGAGCACGGCGTGCCGCGCGTGCACCGGTGGGGACGTGGCGTCGACACCGCGCGCTTCCATCCGGGACGCCGGGACGAGGAACTGCGCGCCGAGCTCGCCCCGCACGGCGAGATGCTCGTCGGCTACGTGGGCCGGCTCGCCGCGGAGAAGCAGGTCGAGCGGCTGTCGGCCCTCGAGAGCCTGCCCGGGGTGCGGGTCGTCGTCGTCGGCGACGGACCCGCGCGCGGGCGCCTGCGCGAGCTGCTGCCCACCGCGCACTTCCTCGGCTTCCGCGGCGGCACCGAGCTGGCCCGCGCGTACGCCTCGTTCGACGCCTTCGTGCACACCGGCCCGCACGAGACCTTCTGCCAGGCGGTGCAGGAGGCCCAGGCCTCGGGCCTGCCGGTGCTCGCTCCCGACGCGGGCGGGGTGGCCGACCTCGTGGCCCCGGGGCGCACCGGCTGGCTCTACGACCCCACCTCGCCGACGGCCGGGGCGGAGATCGCCGGGCGGATCGCCGCCTGGCGCGACGACCCGGACACGCGGCGGGCCGCCGGGGCCGCGGGGCGCGCGGCCGTGGCCGACCGGACCTGGCCCTCGGTCTGCGACGAGCTCCTGGGGCACTACGCCGCCGTGCTGCACGGCGACGCCCCCCTGCCGCGCACCCCGGAGACGCCCCGCGCGGCCTGACCACCGAGTTCACCCGCATCACACCCGACCGTCACGCCGGGGTGGGCCCCCGGGCGATCTCGGCCCGTAGACACCGGCCCATGGCCACTTCCCAGGTGCTGGCGCGGTCGACCGGACCCGCCCCCGAGAGCCACGACGAGCACGGTCCCGTCGCCACGTCCACCCTTCCGCCCACCGGCCCCGCGCCGGCGGTCGACCGCGGGGAGGTCGCCCCCGCCGAGGCGGCCGGGCGCTACAGCCTGCTGCTGACCCGCGATCCCGACCACGTCCTCGCCGCGCAGCGGCTGCGCCACGCCGTGTTCGCCGGCGAGCAGGGGGCGCGCCCGTCCACCACCGACCCGGTGGCCGTCGCGGCGGCCGCGCAGGGCCGCGACGCGGACGCGTTCGACGAGCACTGCGACCACCTCGTGGTCCGCGAGGACGCCGGAGGCGCGATCGTCGGGACCTACCGGATGCTCACCCCCGAGGGCGCCCGGGCGGCGGGCGGCCTCTACTCCGACACCGAGTTCGACCTCTCCGCCCTCGACCCCCTGCGCCCCGAGATCGTCGAGGTCGGCCGCTCCTGCGTGCACCCCGACCACCGCCACGGCGTCGTGCTCTCGCTGGTGTGGGCGGGGATCGGGCGCTACATGATGCTCACCGGCCGCCGCTGGGTCGTCGGCTGCGCGAGCGTCCCGCTGACCCCGCAGGGCGCCCTGCCCGGCGGGGTGTGGTCGATGGTCGCGTCGCGCCACCTCGCGCCGGCGTCGCGACGGGTGCGCCCGTGGCGCGAGGCCCCGGTCGGGCCGCACGACCCGGAGGCGCCCGGAGCCGGACGGGCCGCCCGCGCCGCGCTCCCGCCCCTGCTGCGCGGCTACCTGCGCCTCGGCGCCGAGATCGGCGGGCCGCCGGCGCTGGACCCGGACTTCGGGGTCGCCGACCTGTTCATCCTGCTCGACCAGCCCGCGATCGACCCGCGATGGCGGCGCTACCTGTTCGGGGAGGGCGTGTGACCAGTCCCTGGGCGCCCACCTCGCCCTGCGACCCGGGCTGCGTGCCGGTCCCCGAGGCCCTGCGCGGCGGGCACCGCGCCCGGCGCCTCGCCCGGCTGACCGTCCGCTCCGTCGCGCTCGTCGCCGTGCTGCTCGCGGGCCTCGCCGTGGCCGCCGTGCTGCCCCTGCTCGGGCCGGCGGCGCTGGGGCGCGTGCAGACCCTCTGGACGGGTGCGGTGCTCCTCGCGTGCGGGGTCCGCGTGCGCCGAAGTGGCCCGGCCGCGCCGCCCGGGGCACTCGTCGTCGCCAACCACGTCTCCTGGCTCGACGTCATGGCCCTGCACGCCGTGGCCCCGGTCCGGATGCTCGCCAAGCGCGAGGTCCGCCGCTGGCCGCTGCTCGGCGTGCTGGCGGCGAGCGCCGGCACGGTCTTCCTCGACCGCGACCGGCTGCGGACCCTGCCCGACGCCGTCGCCGGCCTGGCCACGGCGCTGCGCGACGGCGCCACGATCGGCGTGTTCGCCGAGGGCACCACCCGCTGCGGCCGCGACCTCGGGCCCTTCCGACCGGCCGCCTTCCAGGCCGCCCACGACGCCGGTGCGCCCGTGGTGCCGGTGGCCGTGCGGTACCGGCGCCGCGGCGAGGGGCCCGTCGACGCCACGGCCGCCTTCGTCGGCGACGACACCCTCGCGTCGTCGCTGCTGCGGGTCCTCGCCGCCCGCGACCTCGTCGTCGACGTCGACGTCCGCCCGGCCCTCGACCCCCGGGCGACCCCGACCGGTCCCGCCCTCGCCGACGCCCGGCGCACGCTCGCCCGGGCCACCGCGGCGGCGATCGCCGCGGCCCTGCCCGCCGACCTCGGGGGCCACCCCGCCGCCGCGCGCCGGGCGGCGGGAAGTATTCGACTCCCGGAGCTCGAGCATGCCGCCTGACCCGCCCGCCCCCGGCGAGGCCCCGCGCGAGGCCCCGCGCGAATCCTCCCTGGCCGACCGGACGGTGTTCGCCGCGCAGTTCGTGCGCGCCCCGCGGGCCACGGCCTCGGTGTGGCCGAGCAGCACCGCGCTCGCCCGCGCGATGGCCGACGCGGCCCTGCGCGGGGCCCGCCCGGCGCCGGTCGTGGTCGAGCTCGGCGCGGGCAGCGGGGCGTTCACCGGCCTGCTCGCCCACCGCCTGTCCGGACGGGGACGCCAGCTCGCGGTGGAGATCAACCCCGTGCTCGCGCACCGCCTCGCCGAGCGCTTCGCCCACGTCGAGGTCGTCCCCGCCGACGTCGCGGAGCTGCCGGCCCTGCTCGCGCTACGGGGCATCGGCGGGGCCGACGTGGTGGTCAGCGGCCTCGGCTGGTCGGCGACGCGTCCCGGCCGCGAGGACTCGCTGCTGCCCGGAGTGGCGCGCGCGCTGGCCGACGACGGCGTCCTGGTGCAGTTCGCCTACTGCGCGACGTCCTGGGCCGCGCCGGCGCGTGCCCTGCGCGCCGAGCTCGGCGAGTGCTTCGAGCAGGTGGAGACCTCGTCCGTGGTGTGGCGCAACCTGCCGCCGGCCGTCGTCCACCGGGCGTCCCGTCCGCGGCGAGGAGATCCCGGCGGTGATGGTGAGCCTCAGAGGGGCGCGAGAGGGTGACGGCAGTCCTCGCCCCGGGGTCCCGGCGACCGTCGCCTCGCGATCCGCCCAGGTCAGGGAGGGGGCGCCCGTGAGGTTGGTGTACCGTCCCGCAACCATCGGCCCGGGCGACCGGATCGCGGCGAGGCCGCGGCGTGGCGCGCGGTGCCGACCGACCGTCCGTGTGACCGTCGGTGCGACCGGTCCGACCGACGTCGCGGGTCCCCCGTGACGACACGCACCACAGAGAGGGGAGACACCGCGATGGCCCTCCCGACGTTGACCCCCGAGCAGCGCGAGGCCGCCCAGGCCAAGTCGCGCGAGGCCCGGCAGGCCCGCTCCGCCCTCCTCGCCGGCATCAAGAGCGGCGACGAGACGATCCCCGCGGTGCTCGACCGCGGCAAGAGCGACCCGATCGCCGGCAAGACCAAGGTCTCGCAGCTCGTGCGGGCGCTCCCGGGCTACGGCCCGGCCAAGGCCTCCGCCGTGCTCGAGCAGGCCGGCATCCCCGAGGACCGGCGCGTCGCCGGCCTCGGATCCCGTCAGCGTGAGGCGCTGGTCAGCGCGCTCGGCTAGAGCGCGCGAGCCAGGCACGAACGACACCGGGGCGGCCGGTGGTCCGGGAATCCGGACCACCGACCGCCCCGGTCGTCTGTGTGGGGTCAGTACCCGCCGGAGGACGAGGTGTCGTCCTGCGACGCGGCCCGGTGCCGCCCACCGTCGCCGTCCTGCGACCCCGACTGCGAGGACCGCACCGCGGCGGCCGCCGCGGCGTCGGCGGCGTCCGGCGTGCGGATCTCGCCCGTCGTGGGCGTGCGGTCGGCCGCGAGCACGGCGCCGCCGCCGACCACGGCGACCCCGCCGCCCGCGAGGGCGCCGACCAGGGCCAGCGCGCCGGCCGTGCGGGTGGGCAGCGTGACGCGGCGACGACCGAGGTCGCGCCGGCCGACCGCGTCGACCGGGTGCGACGGGGTGGGCGGCGCGAGGGCGCTCGGCACCGCCGCGGGGAACGCGGGGCGCGGCGTGCCGCCCGTCGTCGGCCCGCCGTCCGGGCGGCGGTCGGCCGCCGTGCGCGGCACCGCGACAACGCCGGTGGCGGCCGGCGAGGAGCCCGTCGGCGGGAGGCCGGCCTGGCGCACGCTCGCGGCGGCCAGGGCGATGGCCGCGAGGTCGAGAGGTGAGGTGGGCGGGTCGACGCGCGCCGGGTCCCGCGGCTGCTGGATCCGCGTCTCGCCGGTGCGGGCGCCGGAGCGCCGGCCGGAGCGCGAGCGCCCGGCCCGGGGCAGGGGCCCCGAGGGGTGCTGCTCGCCGAAGCTCTGGCGGGGCACCAGATCGAGGTCGGTCCGGTCGGGGGCCGCCGGAGTAGGGGCCGCCAAAGTAGGGGCCGCCAAAGTAGGGGCCGCCAAAGTAGGGGCCGCCAAAGTAGGGGCCGCCAAAGTAGAGGCCGCCAAAGTAGAGGCCGTCGGAGTAGGGGGAGGTGCCGCCGCTCGGGCGGTCGCCGCACGGTGTCGGGACATGCGCGTCTCCGTCGCGTCGCCGTTCGACCTGGTCAGGGGGGAGCGAAACCAGGTGCCGTGTCGCCGGTGGGGAAGTCCGATTCGACGGCGTTGAAGGCCCGTCCACGCTGGTTGCGGGGGCCACGCTCGCCGGACGGGCCAGGGCGGGACGAACGCGGGTCCGGCAGCTGCACGAGCATCCGGACAGCGCCCACACTAGGAGCCCGGGGAAGCCCCCCGACCCCGCCGGGTCACTCGTTCGAGGGGCCCGCACAGGCTGTGTACTGCCTGTTCAGGAGCGCCGACCGACGGTCACGCCCACAGTGCGGCGAGGTCTCGGTCCGGTCACGAAGTGATACACGTCACAGTCAAGTGCGGCCTTTCGGACGAGAACCCGTCGCGAAGGGTCGTCAGACGGGTGGTCACAGTGAGGATCGCATCGCCCCACACCTCGACAGCGCCCGGACGAACCGGTTGCATCGGGAGCATCCCCCGACCGACGCGGGTCCGCGCCGGGGCCTTCCGCCCCGCCAGGACGCCGCGGCGACCACGGCGGTCCCGGTCGTCGGCCGGGTCCGCGGAGAGGCGTCGATGAGCGACCGGGACTTCCCACTCCCCGATCATCACGATCCCCATCCCGAACGTCCCGGCTCCGCCGGGGAGCACGTGCTGCAGGACGCGATGGGCACCGGGGCTCGCGCCGAGCGGTTCCTCTCCGACCAGATGAGCGACCGCCTCGTGCCCTCCATGCAGGAGTTCATCGCCCGCATGACGATGGCCTTCGTCGCGACGGCGGACGCCCACGGCGAGTGCGACTCGACGCTGCGCGCCGGCCCTCCCGGCTTCCTGCGGGTGCTCGACGACCAGCGCGTCGCGTGGCCGGAGTACCGCGGCAACGGCGTCATGGCGAGCCTCGGCAACATCACCGAGAACCCGCACGTCGGGCTCATGATGGTCGACTTCACCGACGAGCTGATCGGCCTGCACGTCAACGGCGCGGCCCGGCTGGTGGAGGACGAGGAGCTGCGTCGCGAGCACCCCGACCTCCCGGTCGAGACCGTGCCCGGACGTCGCGCCACCGTGTGGGTGGAGGTCACCGTCGAGGAGGCCTACATCCACTGCCGCAAGCACATCCCCCGGATGGTGCCGGTCGACGACCGTCGGGCCTGGGGCACCGACGACGTGCGCCGCAAGGGCGGCGACCACTTCGGCGTCGCCGCGGCCCGCAAGGCCGCCGCGGCCTCCCAGGTGGAGATCGACGCGGCGCAGGCCGACCCCCGCGAGACGGTGCGCGCCGGGGCAGGGGCACCATCCGGGGAGTGATCTCCGATCGGCACGCCTGGAGCAGGCCCGAGCTCGAGACGGTCGTTCCCGGCGTCCACCGCCTGCCGCTGCCGTTGCCCACCGACGCGCTGCGGGCGGTCAACGTCTACCTGCTCGTCCCCGAGGACGGGGCAACGGAGCTGACCCTCGTCGACGGCGGCTGGGCGATCGACGCCTCGCGCGACGTGCTCGGTCGCCTGCTCGGCGAGCTCGGCCTCGCGACCGGCGACGTGCGGCGCTTCCTCGTCACGCACGTGCACCGTGACCACTACAGCCAGGCCGTCGCGCTGCGCCGCGAGCACGGCGCCCGCGTGGCGCTCGGTGCCGGCGAGCGCGAGTCGCTCGAGACCGTGCGCACCCGCGAGGACGGGCTGGACGCCCAGACGGCCGGGCTGGACCGGGCGGGGGCCCACGACCTCGCGACCGAGGTCCGGAGGTGGGTCGCCGCGGCCGAGGCGCCGCCGGCCGAGGACTTCACCGACCCGGACGAGTGGCTCGCCGACGGGCAGGAGCTGGCGGCCGGGGGGCGCTCGCTCGTCGTCCGCGAGACCCCGGGCCACACCCGCGGGCACGTGGTGTTCGTCGACGAGACCACCGCGGGCGCGGGGATGCTCTTCGCCGGCGACCACGTCCTACCGCACATCACGCCGTCGATCGGCTTCGAGCCCGCCGCGAGGCCGGGCGCGCTCACCCGCTTCCTGACCTCGCTCGCGGCCCTGCGCGCCGAGCCGGACCGGCTGCTCCTGCCCGCCCACGGCCCGGTGGCGCCGAGCGTCCACGACCGCGTCGACGAGCTGGTCGCCCACCACGAGAAGCGCCTCGACGAGATCGCCGCGGCCGTCGTTGCCGGCGGGTCCACCGCCCTCGAGGTCGCCGATGCCATCCGCTGGACGCGCCACGAGTACCACCTCGGCGACATGGAGACGTTCAACCGCATGCTCGCGGTGCTGGAGACCGACGCGCACCTCGAGGTCCTCGCCGCGCAGGGACGGGTGCGCCGGACCGCCGACGCGGACACCGACGTCAACCACCACGCAGCCGCCTGACGATCACCTCCCGAACACGTCCCGGGCGCCGTGGTGGCGGCGCGATGCCCGGGTGCGGCGCTACGGTGGATGGTCGTCCCGGCACAACGGCGCCGGACCGCCCGCTGGAGAAGGCCTGCGTGACCCGAACGTCCTCGCCCGCCGCCGACACCTCCCCCCGTGACACCCACGGCGGGACCGTCTCGGACGCCGATCCCGTCGCGGCTGAACAGCCGTATGTCGCGATGCTCTACGGCAAGCTCGACGACCGCCGCGCCGAGACCGCTGGCCTGCTCGCGCGGGTGCTGCGCGACGAGACGACGGGCACGCCGCAGGCCGTCTCCGAGCGCGACGCGGCCGCGCAGATGTACTCCGAGCAGCTCTCGACGCTCTCCGCGGTCGAGAACGGGCTGTGCTTCGGGCGGCTCGACCTCGACCCGGAGCGCCCGCCGCCCCCGCCCGCCGACGGGGTCGGCGACCCCGACGTCGAGGGCCTCGACCAGGACGTCCTCTACGTCGGGCGGCTCGGGCTGCTCGACGAGGACCACGACTACGAGCCCCTGCTGATCGACTGGCGCGCGCCGGCGGCCCGGCCGTACTACACGGCCACCGCGGCCTCGCCCGACGGCGTGCGGCGGCGCCGCCACATCCGGTCGCGCAGCCGGCGCGTCACCGCGGTCGACGACGAGATCCTCGACCTCGAGGAGGCGGCGCGCGTCGGGGCCGCCACCCAGCGCACCGGCCTCACCGGCGAGGCGGTGCTGCTCGCGGCGCTGTCGGCCGGCCGCACCGGGCGGATGGGCGACATCGTCGCGACCATCCAGGGCGAGCAGGACCGGGTCATCCGCTCCAGCGCCAACGGCGTCGTCGTGGTCGAGGGCGGCCCCGGCACCGGCAAGACGGCCGTCGCCCTGCACCGGGCGGCGTACCTGCTCTACACCCACCGCCGCCAGCTGGCCCGTCGCGGCGTGCTCGTGGTCGGGCCCAACCCGACGTTCCTGCGTTATATCGAGCAGGTCCTGCCCTCGCTCGGCGAGACCAGCGTGCTGCTCTCGACGGTCGGCGAGCTCTACCCGGGCCTCGCCGCCCGCCGCGCCGAGCCGGCCCGCGCGGCGGCGCTCAAGGGCCACGCCGACATGACCAAGGTGCTGTCCACCGCGGTGCGCGACCGTCAGGAGCTGCCGCGGCGACCGATCCAGCTCGTCGTCGACGGCGAGCGCGTGGTGCTCGACCGCGACCTCGTCGCCCAGGCCCGCACCCGCGCCCGGCGCACCCGGCGCCCGCACAACGACGCGAAGCGGACGTTCATCCGGGAGGTCACCGACCAGCTCGCCCGCCGTGAGGTCGACCGGGTGGGCCGCGACCTCGACGGCCGGTCGAACCTGCTCGACCGCGGCGACCTCGCCGACGTCCGGGCCGGGCTGCGCGCCGACCCCGACCTGCGGGCCGCGCTCGAGGGCCTGTGGCCCACGCTCAGCCCGCCGCAGCTGCTCGCCGACCTGTGGACCTCCCCCCAGCGCCTGCGGGCGGCCACGCGCGGCTGGCGCGACGCCGACCGCGACCTGCTCGCCCGCGATGCGCCGCCGGCCGACCCGTTCGACGGCAGCTGGTGGAGCCCGGCGGACGCGGTGCTGCTCGACGAGGTCGCGGAGCTCCTCGGTGAGGACGACACCGCGGCCCGCGAGGCCGAGGAGCGCAAGCGGGAGGCCGACGAGGCCTACGCGGCCGGCGTCCTGGAGATCCTCGCGATGGAGGAGGACTGGGACCCCGAGCTGCTGCGTCCCACCGACGTCGTCGACGCCAGCGTGCTCGCCGACCGCACCCGCGAGGCCACCTACGCCTCGGCGGCCGAGCGTGCTGCCGACGACCGCACCTGGACGTTCGGCCACGTGATCGTCGACGAGGCCCAGGAGCTCTCGCCGATGGCGTGGCGGGTCCTGATGCGCCGCTGCCCGAGCCGGTCGATGACGCTGGTCGGCGACGTCGCGCAGACCGGGGCGCGCGCCGGGGCGTCGTCGTGGGGCGAGGTGCTCTCGCCGTACGTCGCGAAGCGCTGGCGCCGCGAGGTGCTCACCGTCAACTACCGCACGCCGGCGGAGATCATGGCGGTCGCCGCCGAGGTGCTGGCCGCGATCGACCCGTCGGCCGCGCCGCCGGAGTCGGTCCGCGAGTCGGGCGTGGCGCCCCGCGCGGTGGCCACCGACGAGGCCGGCCTGGTCGACGCCACGGTCGCGCAGGCCCGGAAGGCCCGCGAGGCGGTCGTCGACGCCGAGGGGGCGGGCCGCGTCGCGGTGCTCGCGCCCGCCGGCCGGGTGGACGCGCTGGCCGCCGCCCTCGGGGTCGCGGCCGGGCCGACGGGGGCCGGCGACGACGGGCGGGCGGGCGATCCGACGGTCGACCTCGCCGCCGAGGTCGTCGTCTCCGAGGTCGCCGACGCCAAGGGCCTCGAGTTCGACGCGGTCGTCCTCGTCGACCCGGTCGGCGTGACGGACGACTCCCCGCGCGGTCTCAACGATCTGTACGTGGCCCTCACACGGGCCACACGTTCCCTGGTCGTGGTGCATCCGGGCCCGCTGCCGACGGTGCTCGACCGCCTCGAGTGGGAGTGACGGCCCACCCGATCCGGTAACACCTGCCCCGCGGGGTCCGAAGGACCTCCCGTAGGCCGGGCGCGGTCGTCGCCCCCGCGGTGTCGCCGTGGCGCGGCGGCACGCCGCGGGGCAACCCGCCGTTCGGGCGACGCGCCGCCTGGGAGGTCACGCAGACGAGGGACCCGGTCGTACGGGATGATCGGGGCGTCGAGCCGTGCGCACCGGGAGGGAGGGCCGGCAGTGAGCACCGATACCGGCCCGCCCGCGACGGTGGGCGGCCGCTACACGGTCGGCGACCTCATCGGCCGCGGCGGCGCCGCGGACGTGTTCCGGGCCCGCGACGAGCTCCTCGGCCGCGACGTGGCCATCAAGATGTTCAACGCCGCCGGCTCGGTCGTCGCGGAGAACGCGTCCCCGGGCGATCCCGCCGACCCCGCGGAGAAGATCGGCGACATCGAGGAGGGCCAGGAGGCCCGCCACCGGCGCGAGGTCCTCACCCTCGCCGGTCTCTCGCACCCCGGGCTCGTCACGGTCTACGACGTCGGCGACGAGGACGGCCGCGCGTACTTCGTCATGCAGCTCATCGAGGGCGACACGCTCGCGCAGCGGATCCGTTCGGGGCCCCTGCCGGTCGTCGACGTCGTCGCGCTGGGCGCCGCGCTCGCCGACGCCCTCGCCTACGTGCACCGCCGCGGGGTGGTGCACCGCGACGTCAAGCCCGGCAACGTGCTGCTCGACGCGGAGGGCCGCGCCCACCTCTCGGACTTCGGGATCGCCGCCGTCCACGACGCCGCGCCCGTCACCGCGGCCGGCATGGTCATCGGGACGGCCTCCTACCTGAGCCCCGAGCAGGTCCGCGGCGAGCCGATCGACGGCGCCGTCGACATCTACGCGCTGGGCCTGGTGCTCATCGAGTGCCTCACCGGGCGCCGCGAGTACCCGGGCAACGCCCTCGAGGCCGCCGTCGCCCGCCTGCACCGCCGTCCCGTGGTGCCGCCCGGGCTCCCGCCAGGCCTCGAGGTCCTGCTGACGGCGATGACCGCGGACGAGCCCGGCGACCGGCCGACCGCCGAGGAGACCGTCGCCGCTCTGCGCGGCGTGTCCCGCGAGGTCGGCATGGAGGCCGAGACGGTTCTGTCGCCCGTGCTCATGAGCGCTCCGACGGGCGTGGTGGGTACGCCGGCGATGGCCGTCGGTCCCGCGACCGAGGCCCGCGCGCCCGAGCTCGAGGCCACCGGCGCGTCGCCGGTGGCCCGTCCGGGGCGCCGGCGCCGCCGGGTAGCTGCCGTCGTCGCGGCCGCGGCGGTGACGCTGCTCGTGGCCGGCTCGGCGGTCGCCTACGCCGTGCTCTCCGACGACCAGCCGCTGCCGCCCGTGCCCTCGGCCACCCTGGCGCCGCCCCCGCCGCCGCTGCCGGTGGTCCCGCAGGTCACGACCACCACGCAGGACGAGACCGAGGCGGCCACCGCGCCGCGCACCCGGCGCACCACCACCACCCCGCGCCGGACGACCACCACCACGACCACGACGACCACCACGACGGTCGTGCGCCCCCCGGTGGTCGTCCCGCCGCCGGTGGTCGAGGAACCGCCTGAGGTCACGACCACGACGACGACCCTGCAGCGCCGACAGCCCTGACGGGCACTTCTAGCCCCCGGCGGGCAGCGGGGTCAGCGCGTCGGTGATCGAGAGCACCGGGCCGACCGGCAGCAGGCCGACCACCGCGCCCGGCGCGGGCGGGAACGTCTCGCCGAGGCCCAGCGCGGCGGCGGTCTCCGGGTCGGGCACGGCCGAGGTCGTCCCGGCCCCCGAGACGACCGTCGGGCTGCCCGGGGCGTCGGGACGGCCGGCGGGCACCGCGCGCACGGTGACCCCGCTGCCCGGGACCGCGACGGCGTCGACCCGGTCGCCGGAGCTGTCGGCCTGGGCGAGGGTGGTCGGCGGCACCGCGGTGGTGGGCGGCTCGGCGCCGACCGTGAGCACCACGACACCGCCGCCGTCGGCGCTCGCGCAGGTGGTCGGGGCCTCGGCCATCGGCACGGCGCGGGGCACCGGGTCGGGGTAGGCGCTCACGGCGATCCCGCGGGCGGTCCCGAGTGGGCGGAGCTGGCCCGGGGAGACGACGGGCACGGGGGCGGCCGCCCGCGCCGGGTCGGCGTCGGAGAGACGCACGAGGCGGGCGACGACCTCGGGCACCTCCTGCACGCCCTCGCGCTGCACGACGTACCAGCGGTCCGGGGTGCGGGGGCCGACGAGGCGGACGACGCCGCCGACGGGCTCGCCGACCAGGGGGCCGCCGGGCGGGACCTCGCCCCGCCCCGCGATCACCGGCGCGACGATCGCCGGCCCCTCGCTGAGCGTGTTGAGCAGGCTGGTGCTCACCGACCGGGGCAGCTGGCCCTCGAGGTCGAAGGCCACGACCACCGCCGGGTCGCGCAGGTCGAGGCGGGAGCGCACGCCGTCGTGCACCAGCCAGGTGCCGTCGAAGCGGTCGCGCAGCAGGAGGCCGCGCCCGGGTCCCAGGGGCCGGCCGGGCGCCGAGGGGCCGGCGAGCACCGTCGTCCACACGCGCGGCTGCTCCCACGGGCGCGTCGCGCCGGGCCGGGGGCTGCCGGTGTCGCACACCGACCAGACCGGCGGCACCGGAGTCCCGGCCGGCGGCAGCGACGGCGCGTCGACGATGCCGACCCCGCGCTCGCGGGGGGCGGTGGCGAGGTCGGACTCGGCCACCTCGACCGGGTCCGGGTCCCCCGCGGGCCCGCCCGCCGCGGCGAGCCCGGCCAGCACGAGCCGTGCCGAGGCGAGGTTGGGCACGGGGACCAGCCGGTCGGGCCCGTGGACGACGACGTAGAGCGCGCCGGAGCCCTCCGCCACGACGACGCCCGCGGTGCGCCAGTCGGCGGGGCGGTCCAGGAGGCCCCACACCGCGGCCACCCCGAGGGTCAGCACGGCGATCAGCACCCCGGCGAGCGTCGCCCGGTGCTGCGCGCGCAGCGGGTCGACGCCGGGCACGGCCTGGCGCCGGACCAGCGCGGACTGCAGGCGGCGCAGCCCGAAGCGGTAGGCGTGGACCTGGTCGGAGGTCGTCGTGGGCGGGGGCATCTCGCCGCGGATCGTGGCACGGCCGGCAGCGCCGGGTGACCCCTTCGGCTCAGGCCGCGACGGCGGCGCGCGCGGGACGCGGGGAGATCCGCAGCGTGATCGTCGCGCGGACGACCTCGGTGCCGGCGGCGTCGGTGAGGGTCACCTCGGCGTCGACGTCCTCGCGCGCGTCGGAGAACGCGGGCGGCGACGGGAAGACGGCGACGGCGAGGAGGTCGGTCTCGGCCTTCGCGAGGTAGTGCACGCTCATGCCGCGCGGGATCCAGCGGTGCGACGGCGGCACGGTGGCCTCGGCCAGCACGCCCATGGCGTACTCGGCGAGGTTGCAGGAGGCGATGGCGTGCACCGTGCCCAGGTGGTTGTGCACCAGCCACCAGTTGCGCAGCGACACCTCCGCGCGCCCGGGCTCGAGGTGCCGGATCACCGGCGCGGCGGTGAGGAAGTACGGGGCGCGGAACCAGACGGCCGCGCTGACCAGCAGGCGGCCCGGCCACGAGCCGGAGAATCGATGCCAGGCGCCCAGCACGCTCGGAGTGCTCACGGCGCGAATGTTACCCGGCGGTAGAAAACGTCGGGGGAGTCGATGGCGTCCGGACGATCATCGACGCACCGCTGAGTGGTGGATTGACGAACGGGCGTTCGGGGAAAGAACTGCGTGCGCGACCCTGCGCCCCCGCCGGGAGGACCTGATGAGCACTCGTCCCGACAGCCCTTCATCGCCCCCGGCCGCCGGGATCGCCGAACGCCTCGCGGCCGTGCTCGGTGACCTGACGTTCCCCGCGCAGCGCTGGCAGGTGCTCACGGTCGGCGACATGTACGGCGTCGACACCACCACCCGCAGCCTCCTCGAGCGCCTCCCGCAGCGGCGCTACCACTCGCTGCGCGAGGTGGCGGCCGTCCTCGCCGCCGTGCTCTCCGGGCGCCCGGTGGCCGAGGTCGGCCAGGCCGGGCCGCCCCCGACGCCGCGCGTCGCCCCGCGCCGCGTGCCGGTCGGGTCCCGCCCGCCGCGATTCCTCGACCGGCGTCCGGCGCCCACGACGCCGGTGGCCTGACGGGTCCTCGGCCGCCCGGCGCGCCGTCGAGGCCCACGAGCCCGGCGGCGAGGGCGAGCACGACGACAGTCGTGCGCTCAGCCCTGCTCCTCGAGCTCGAAGGCGTCGTCGCCCACCCAGACGCGCAGGCCCTCGCCGTCGTCGGTGATCGCGCCCTCCTCCTCCTCGGAGAGCTCGCGGGCGGCGCCGAGCGAGCGCTCGTCGTAGGCGACCGTGCCGTCCCCGACGTCACGGGGCCGGTACTCCGAGGCGAGCACCGCCGTCCGGCTGCGGGTCGCGAGGAACGTCGCGTTCTCCTGGCCGACGTCGGCGATCCACCGCTGTTTGCGCACGCGTGAGGGTCTACTCGCCCACGCCTCCCGGCACAACGGAAACGCGCTGGACCTCGACCCCGGTCGACGACCTACCGTCGCCGTGCCGTCTCGATCAGGAGGTCGATCCCGATGCGCGCGCTGCGCCCGTTGCGCCGCTCCGCCTACCGGCGTCTCGCCACGGCGCTCGCGCTCTCGGTGCTCGCCGAGGGGCTGTGGACGCTCGCCGTCGTCTGGCAGGTGATCGAGCTCGGCGGCGGGCCCGTGGAGCTCTCGCTCGTCTCCGGCGCGCTCGCGCTGGGCGTCATCGTCACCGCGCTGCTCGGCGGTGTCCTCGCCGACCGCGTGCCGCAGAAGCGGATCCTCGTCGGTGTCCTGGCGATGCTCGCCGTGTCGATCGGCCTCGTCACGGGCCTCTCGGCGCTCGGCGCCCTGTCGGTGCCGCTGCTCGTCGTCGTCGCGGCGGTGATCGGCCTGTCGATGGGCATGTTCTTCCCCGCGTACTCGGCGCTCGTGCCGGCGATGGTCGACGCCGACGAGCTGCTCGCCGTCAACGGGTTCGAGGGCGTGGTGCGCCCGGTGCTGCTGCAGGGCGCGGGCCCGGCGCTCGCCGGCGTCCTCGTGGCCGTCTGGTCGCCGGCGGCGGCGCTCGGGGCCACGGCGATCACCTGCGTGGCGGGGCTCGTCGCGGCGCTGTCGCTGCCCGCGCGGGCCCTGCGCCGCGACCTCACCGCGGAGGTCACGGGCCACCCTGTGCGGGCGGTCGTCCGCGACCTCGTCGAGGGCTTCCGCTACATGGTCGGGACGCGCTGGCTGCTCGTGACGCTGGTGTTCGCGTCGCTGATGATCCTCCTCGTCGTCGGGCCGCTCGAGGTGCTCGTCCCGTTCGCGATCATCGAGCGGGCCGGCGGCGGCCCCGGCGGGCACTCGCTCGTGCTGCTCGCGTTCGGCGCCGGCGGGGCGATCGCGTCGATCGTCGTCGCGTCGCTGCGCCTCCCACGCCGCTACCTGACGGTGATGATCGTGCTGTGGTCGGCGGCCTGCGTGCCGATGGTCGTCTTCGGCCTCGCCACGACGCTCTGGCCGATGGTGGTCGCCGGGTTCGTGCTCGGCGGGCTGTTCAGCGCCCCGCAGGTGATCTGGGGGACGCTGCTGCAGCGCCGCGTCCCGCCGGCCCTGCTCGGGCGCGTGACGAGCCTCGACTTCTTCGTCTCGCTCGCCTTCATGCCCGTCTCGATGGCCCTCGCCGGCCCCGTCAGCGTGGTGGCCGGCCTGACGCCGGTGTTCCTCGTCGCGGGCCTGGTGCCGCTGCTCTTCGGGGCGGTGGCGCTCGTCGTCGGCCGGCTGGGGCCCGACGAGCTCGCCCACCCCCTCGACGCCGCAGATGAGGTCCCGACGGCCTGACGCGGTTACTGGCTCGTATCCCTCGCTCAGCGAGCGATACGAGCCAGTAACCACCGGTGCGGGGGTCAGCTCGCCGGCTGCGTGAGGTCGTAGACGGTCGTGCCGCCGACGTCCGTCGCCGTGTAGTGCGCGGCGACCCACTCGCTGATCTGGGTGCCCACGCCGTCCTCGCCGCCCCCGGGTCCGCCGCCCTGCCCGCCCGAGGCGACGAAGTAGTGCACGTCGCCGGCGGCCACGGAGGCCTGGAACTGCGCGAGGCTCGGCGCGGCGTCGGAGCCGGTGAAGCCGCCGATGGCCATGATCGCCGAGCCGCCGGCGAGCTCGAGGCCCGACGCGCTCTGGGCGGAGACGGTGGCGGCCGCCCAGCGGCTGTCCGACGCGATGAGCAGGGCGGTCAGCTCGCTCGACGTCGCGGACCCGCCGGATCCGCCGCCCTGACCGTCCGGAGGCGCCTGACCGGCCGGCGGCTGCCCGCCTCCGGGACCCCCGCCCATCTCCGACCCCGTGGACGGACCCGCACTGACGATCGAGCCCTGGTGCGCCGTCGCGGCCGTCTGCACCGCGTACGCGACCGAACCGCCGGCCCCGGCCAGCAGGGCGCCCAGCAGCACGACCGGCAGCACCCGGCGTCCGGCGTCGCGTCCGAGGCGCTGCCACGTCGCGGCGGGCACCACCAGGGCCACCGCCGCCACGATCCCGGCGATCGCCACGACCCACCGCAGCCACGGCAGGAACTCGGGGGTGCGCCGCAGGAGCACGACGCTCCAGCCCGCGGTCCCGGCGACGGTGAGCGCGAGGGTCACGTCGGCGGCGAGGTGGCCGCGGCGCCGCCACACCTCGCGGCCGCCGACCACGAGCGTGCCGACCAGGCCGGGCGCCAGGGCGACCGCGTAGTACGGGTGGATCGTGCCGCTCATGTAGCTGAAGACGAGGCCGGTGACGATCATCCAACCGCCCCACAGCACGAGCGCGGCGCGGGTGCGGTCGGTGCGCGGCGCGCGGCGGGTCAGCCAGAGGCCCGCGACGAGGGCGACGAGCGCGGCCGGCAGCAGCCAGCCGATCTGACCACCGAAGGCGCTGTTGACCATCCGGCCGATGCCGGCCGTCCCGCCGAAACCGGTGCCGCCGCCACCGCCACCGCCGCCGAAACCGGTGCCGCCCCCACCGCCACCGCCGCCACCGTTGCCCTCACCGCCGAGGAGGCGGCCGAGGCCGTTGTAGCCGAGGACGAGGTCGAGCAGCGTGTTGTCGGTCGAGCCGCCGATGTAGGGGCGCGCGTCGGAGGGCCACAGGTCGACGAGCAGCACGTACCAGGCCACCGAGGCGACGAGCGCCCCCGCGCCGGCGGCGAGCTGGATCAGGCGACGGCGCAGCGGGGCCGCCGAGGCGAGCAGCAGGACCGCCGCGAGCGCAGGCAGCACGAGGAACGCCTGCAGCATCTTGGTGAGGAAGCCGAGCCCGATCAGGGCGCCCGCGAGGGCGGTCCACCACACGCCGGCACGGGTCGCGGCGGCGTCGACCGCGCGCACCACCGCGTAGGCGGCGGCGACCAGGCAGAGCACCAGCAGGGCGTCCGGGTTGTTGAACCGGAACATCAGCACGGCGACCGGCGTCAGGGCCAGCGCGGCTCCGGCGAGCAGCCCCGCGCCCGGCCCGGACCAGCGCCGCACCGCCGCGTACAGCAGCCCCACCGCGGCCACGCCCATCAGCGCCTGCGGCGCGAGCATCGACCAGGTGTTGAACCCGAAGATCCGCCCCGACAGGCCCATGACCCACAGCGCGGCCGGCGGCTTGTCGACGGTGATGAAGTTCGACGCGTCCATCGACCCGAACAGCCAGGCTTTCCACGACTGCGTTCCCGCCTGCACCGCCGCGGCGTAGTAGGTGTTCGCGTAGCCCGAGGCGCCGAGGTCCCACAGGTAGAGCACGGCGGTCCCGACCAGCAGCGCGAGCAGCGCCGGGCGCACCCACCGGGGGTCGGTGACACGCCCGCGCCACACCGTGGTGCGGCGGGTGTAGCGACCCGCCCGGGCGAAGGGTGCGGGAGCGGGCTCTCGCCGGGGCACGCGCAGCGCGGTCGTCAGACCGTCTCGGACCGTCATGGGAACGACTCTGCGGCCCCGTCATGTCGGTCCCGTGGGGCGAGCTTGTGCGTCGGCTGTGAACGGGCGTCGAACCTCACGCCGGGCGCACGCGCTGCTCCAACGGGTGGCGATCACTGAGATGCCCTGCACTGGGAGGTGACGCCGGGCCGAGAAGGGGGAACGCTGCTGTTGTGATCGGCCCCTTCCTGCGCTCGCGGCGCGTGCGATTCCTCGCGCGTCTCGCTCTGGGCGTCCTGTCGGTGGCCGTCCTCGTCGCTTCCGCCTTCGGGTGGACGCAGGTGCGCGCACTGGATCGATCCACTCCGTCCGCGGCGGTCATCGACACGCCCGAGCCCGCGGCAACGGGTGAGCAGAACATCCTGCTCGTCGGCCTCGACACCCGCACCGACGCGCAGGGCAACCAGCTGCCCGGCGACATCCTGGCCGCGCTCAACGCCGGCGCGGGAGATTCCGGCGGCGGGACGGCCGACTCGCTGACCGTCGTGCACGTGCCGGCGGGCGGCGGCCGCGCCACCGCGATCTCGGTGCCGCGCGACTCCTACGTCGACCTGGGACAGGGCATCGGCCGACACAAGATCAATTCGGCCTGGTCGCGGGCCGCGGCGCAGGCGACCGACGCCATGACGCGATCGGGGGCGACCGGCAGCACGAGCCTCTTCGCCGCCGAGGCCGCCGCGCCGCTCTCGCCGAGCGACCCCGCGGTGGTGCGCGCCGCGTCCGCCGCCGGCGCGCGCGCCACGATCGGGGCCGTCCAGCAGCTGACCGGGCTGCCGATCTCGCACTTCGCCGCGGTCAACCTCGCGGGCTTCGCCGACATCAGCACCGCCATCGGCGGCGTCCCGGTGTGCCTGCGCGCGCCGGCCCGGGACTCGTACACCGGCCTGTCGCTGCCAGCCGGTCCGCAGGAGGTCGGCGGCTCGCAGGCGCTCGCGTTCGTCCGCCAGCGCCACGGCCTCCCGAACGGCGACCTCGACCGCATCGCGCGCCAGCAGGTGTTCCTCGCGGGCGCCACCGAGACGCTGCTCTCGACCAACACCCTCGCCGACCCCTTCGCCCTCGCACGCATCTCCGAGGCGGTCTCGCGCTCGGTCACGCTCGACGCCGGGTGGGACGTGCTCGGCTTCGCGCGCCAGATGCAGGGCCTCTCCGCCGGTGCGGTCACGTTCCGCACGATCCCCACCGGCTCGACGGAGCTGAGCACGTCGTCGGACGGCACGGCCGTGCAGGTCGATCCGGACGAGGTCCGTGCCTTCGTCGCCATCGCCATCGCCGCGGACGCTGGCAACCCGTCGGCCCAGGCGGCGCTCGCACCCCCGGTCACCGCCGGCGTCTCCGACGCCTCGGTGAGCGCGGGGCTCGACCGACTCGATGCCTCGTCGGAGGACGACGCCTCGTCCGCGGACGACGAGCGGACGGAGTCCTCGGACGACTCCGAGCGCTCCGGGACCTCCCGTTCGGCGCGCCCGGCCATGCCGGTCTCGCCCACTCCGCCGATCACCGCCGCCGCGCCGGGCTGCATCAACTGACGCGTCAGCTCGCGCGCTCGGCGCCGAGGGTCACCGGCACCGGGCGGGGCTGACCGCCGGGGGAGGTGACGGTCAGGGTCACCTGGGCGCCCGGCTGCTGCGAGCGGATGGCCGCGACGAGGCTGTCGGCGTCGGGGATGAGGCGGTCGTCGAGCCGGGTGACGACGTCGCCCTGCGTCAGGCCGGCGGCCGCGGCGGGCCCGCCCGGGGTGATCTGGCCGAGCACCGCGCCGTCGGCGCCCTCGGAGACGCCGACGCCGAGCACGGCGCGGTTCGCGAAGCCCTGCGAGACCAGCTCGTTGCCGATGCGCGCGGCCTGGTCGACGGGGATGGCGAATCCGAGGCCGATCGAGCCGGACTGGCCGCCCTGCGACTGGCCCAGCGACGCGATCGCGGACGTGATGCCGACGACGCGGCCCTGCATGTCGACGAGCGCACCGCCGGAGTTACCGGGGTTGATCGCGGCGTCGGTCTGGATCGCGTCGAGGACGGTGGCCTGGCCGCTCTGCGCGCCGCCGCTGGCGACGGGGCGCTGGAGGGCGCTGACGATGCCCGTGGTCACGGTGCCGGACAGTCCGAGCGGCGAGCCGACGGCGACGACCTCCTGGCCGACGCGCAGCTGCGACGAGTCGCCGAGCGTGGCCGGGGTCAGACCGGAGACGCCCTGGGCGCGGACGACGGCGAGGTCGGCGCTCGGGTCGGTGCCCACCACCTGCACGGGCGCGCGGTTGCCGTTCTGGAACACCGCGCTGAGGCCCTGGGGCGCGCCGGTGGCGCCGCCGCTCTCCGGTGCCTGTCCGAGCGGTGACTGCTGCTGGGCGGCCTGCCCGGCCTCGAGGACGTGGGCGTTGGTGAGGATCAGGCCGTCGGCGGAGATGACGACGCCCGAGCCCTCGCCCGACGGGCCCTCGAGCTGGACGACGCTCGGCAGGACGGTGTCGGCGACCTGCTCCACCGAGCCGGCCGGGGCCGGCGACGACGGGGCGGTGCCGGAGCCCGACGGCGCCGACGAGAGCACGGAGCTCGTGCCGTCGTTCGACGACGCGGCCTCGTAGCCGACCGCGCCACCGACGCCACCGGCCACGAGCATCGCGGCCAGGGCGCCCGCGACGAGGGCGACGGGGCGCCGGCGCCGCGGCGGACCGGGCGGGGGCATCGACGGGCCGGGCGTCGTGGGCGGAGGTCCGGGCGGGCCGGTCGGGACGTCGTGGCGGGACCAGGGGTCGCCGGGCTGGCCGGGATAGCCGGGCCGGCCGCCGGCCGGGAGCCCGGAGCCGGGCGGCGCGGTCGGGTAGCCGCCGGGACGCTCCCCGGCGGGGCCCGGGGGCAGGGTGCCGGTGCCGCCCGCAGGGCGTGCCGACGGGGCGGTGGGGGAGGTGGGGCTCGTGTCGCTCACGTCCTCCAGGGTGGGCCTGCGTCCTGTGCCCACCCTGCGCCTGACCTGCGGACTTGCTGAGAGAAGGCCGCGAGAACGGGGAGTGAACGGGACGCCGGGACCGAAGGGGACGGGCTCAGCGCACCACGCGGTACCAGTGCTCGGTCTCGCCCGGGAGGCGCTCGAGGCGCACCCGCGTCCCGCCCGGACGGCGGAAGATCGGGGTGCCGTCGCCGAGGAGCACGGGCGCGAAGAACATCAGCACCTCGTCCAGCAGCCCGGCGTCGAGGCACTGGGCGGCGACGTCCGCGCCGAGGACGTTGACGTCGCGGTCGCCGGCGAGGGCCTTCGCCCGCTCGACGGCCGCGGGCAGGTCGGTGGCGAACTCGACGCCGTCGGGGAGCACGCCGACAGGGGGTCCTCCGGCGGCCGGTGGGTGAGCACGACGACGGGGCCGTCGTACTGCCCGCCGAACGCGCCCTCGGCGTCGGTGCCCGCGTTCGGGTCGTCGCCGCCGAAGGTGACGCGCCCGACGAGGAGCGCGCCGGTGCGGGCGAGCACACGCTCGGCCGTCGGGTTCTCGCCGCCGATGTGCTCGGTCAGCCAGGACATGTCACCGCCCGGGCCGGCGATGAAGCCGTCGAGCGAGGCGGTCGCCGAGTAGATCAGCCTGGCCATCGGGGGTGTCCTCCGGGAGCGTCAGTCGTCGAGCATGGCCGTGACGAGCCGGTCCCACGCGGGTTCCGGCGGCAGCTGGTGGCCCATGCCCTCGATCTCCAGCAGACGGGCGCCGGGGATGGCCGCGGCGAGGGCGCGGCCGTGGGCGACGGGGAACAGCGGGTCGGCGGTGCCGTGGACGACGAGCACCGGCAGGCCGGCGAGCTCCTCCATCGCCGTCGGGCCGGTCGGACCGAGGTCCATGACGACGTGGTTGGTCGTGCTCGCGGCGAGGTCGCGGCTGCGGGCGACGACGCGCTCGGCGATCGCGCGCATGCGTTCCTCGTCGAAGGCGTCCGGACCGGCGAAGGGCCGCTCGCCCTCGACCAGCGCCGTCACCGCCGCCGCGGGGTCCGACCAGTCCGGGCCGGGACCCCTGTCGGCGAACACGGCCCGCATCTCCGGCGAGGCGCCCGGCAGCTCGCCGACCGTCGGGCCGATCGCCGTGGTCGCGACGAGGGTCAGCGCGGACACGCGGTCGCGGTGTTCGAGGCCGAGCTCCTGGGCGATGCCGCCGCCCAGCGAGAGCCCGACGACGTGCGCGCGGTCGACGCCGAACGCGTCGAGCACGGCGACCGCGTCGGTGAAGAGCTCGCGCCCGGTGTACCCCGGTGCGCCCGCCGGCCAGGACGTCGAGCCACCGGTGTCGCGGTGGTCGTAGCGGATCACCCGGCGTCCGCGGGCGACCAGGCGGGCGCACAGGTCGTCGTCCCACCAGTCGCGCGACCACCCGGTGCCGGCGATGAGCAGCATCGCCGGGGCGTCGGCGTCGCCGAGCACCTCCGCGTCGAGCTGCACGTCCTCGTCGACGTCGATGAGCACGGCGCCGCTCCCTCCGGTTGCGAACTGCAACCGGTACTGAATCGGACACTGCGACCGGTTGTCAAGTGCAACCGGTTGCTTCGCGCACAGCTCGGACACAGGTCGCGTCCAGCACCGGGACAGCACCGGCGACGAGCGTGCTCGATCATGGCGTCCCCGCTCCTCGCCGCCCTGCGCTCCCCGCTGCGGCCGACCGTCCCCGCGCCGTCCGGCGCGACGGCTCCCTCCCGCGCCCGGCTCCCCGTGCTGCGTGATCCCGGGTGGGCGCGGTGGTGCCTGGTCGCGCTGCTGGCCGGCACCGCGGTGCTCTACCTGTGGTCGCTGGGCGCCTCCGGGTGGGCGAACGCGTACTACTCCGCGGCGGCCCAGGCCGGGGCGACGAGCTGGTCGGCGTGGTTCTTCGGGGCCTCCGACGCGCCGGGCCTGATCATGGTCGACAAGCCGCCGGCGTCGCTGTGGGTCATGGGCCTCTCGGCGCGGCTGTTCGGCGTGAACGCGTGGGCGATCCTCGTGCCGCAGGCGCTCATGGGCGTCGCGGCGGTGGGCCTGCTGCACGCCACCGTGCGCCGCTGGGCCGGGCCCGCGGCCGGGCTGCTCGCCGGGCTCGTGCTCGCGCTGACGCCGGTGGCGACGCTGATGTTCCGGTTCGACAACCCCGACGCGCTGCTCGTGCTCCTGCTCGTCGCGGCGGCCCGGGCGCTGGCGCGGGCCGTCGACGCCGCCGGTCCGCGCGCCGCGTGGCGCTGGCTGGCGCTCGCCGCGCTGTGCGTCGGCACCGGCTTCCTCACCAAGTCGCTGCAGGCCTTCCTCGTCCTGCCCGCGTTCACCGCGGTCTGGCTGCTCGCCGGGCCGGGACGTCTGCGCGCCCGGTTCCTCGCGCTCCTGCCGACGGCGCTGGTGCTCGCGCTGGCGTCGGGGTGGTGGATCGCCGTCGTCGAGCTCTGGCCGGCGGCCTCGCGGCCCTACGTCGGCGGGTCGCAGACGAACTCCGCGCTCGAGCTGGTCCTCGGCTACAACGGGTTCGGGCGCCTGACCGGCGACGAGACCGGCAGCGTCGGCCCCGGTGGCGGCGGGGGCGGTGGCGGGCGGTCCAGCGGCTCGGTGCTGCAGCTCTTCTCGTCGGAGATGGCGAGCCAGATCGCCTGGCTGCTGCCCGCCGCGCTGGTGCTGCTCGTGGCGCTCCTGGTGCTCACCGCCCGCGCGCCACGCACCGACCGCACCCGCGCCGCGGCCCTGCTCTGGGGCGGGAGCCTGCTGGTCACCGCCGCGGTGTTCACGCTCTCGCAGGGGATCATCCACAGCTACTACACCGTCGCGCTGGCCCCGCCGATCGCCGCGCTCGTGGGGATCGGTGCGGTGGCGCTGGCCCGTCGCCGCGACCGGCTCGGGTTCGGCCTGCTGGCGGTGGTGCTCGCCGGGACCGCGGTCTGGTCCTGGAGCCTGCTGCGCGAGACGCCGACGTTCGTGCCCTGGCTGCGGGCCGTCGTGCTCGTCGGGGGCCTGGTCGTCGCGGCGGGGCTCCTCGTGGTGACGCTGCGGCCGCGGTGGGCCGGTCGCTTCGTCGTCGGCGGACTCCTCGCCGCGGCCGTCGTGCTCGGGGTGGCCGGGCCGGCCGTGTCCTCGGTGGTCACCGCCGCGACCGCGCACGAGGGCGCGCAGCCGTCCGCGGGTCCGGAGAGCAGCCGGGGGCCGGGCGGCGGTCCGGGAGGTGGCCCGGGTCGGGGCGTGGGCGGCCCGGGCGGCGCTCCGCCGGGAGTCATGCGTGACGGCGGAGGGCGCGACGGTGGTCTCGGCGGCGGGATGATGACGCTGCTGCAGGCGAGCCGGCCGTCGGCGGAGCTGACGGCGTTCCTGCAGGCGGGCGCGCCGGGACACACGTGGGTCGCGGCCGCGGTGGGCTCGAACGCTGCCGCGGGCTACCAGCTCGCGTCCGGGGCGCCGGTGATGGCGCTCGGCGGGTTCAACGGCACCGACCCGGCGCCGACGCTCGCGCAGTTCCAGGCACTGGCCGCCGCCGGCGCGGTGCACTACTTCGTGGGCGACGAGTCGTCGGCGTCGATCTCCACCACCGACAGCGGGGGCAGTGACGACGCCGCCCGGATCGCGGCCTGGGTGGCCTCGCACTTCCGCGCGAGCACCGTCGGCGGCACGACCGTCTACGACCTGACCGCGCCGGCGGTGGCTCCGTGACCCACGCGACCCCCGGCGCGGGGGCACGCACAGCCCGGGCACAGCGTCGGCACACGGCCCGTCCACGGACGCGCCCGACGCTGCGATCATGACCGCAGCGACCACGCTCCCCACCCCGTCCTCCCGTGCTCACCGGGAGCCCGTCGAGGCGACCGGGACCGCCGTCCTCGACGTCGTCGTCCCCGTGTTCAACGAGGAGCGCGACCTGGGCCCGTGCGTCCGGCGCCTGCACCGCCACCTCACCGACGCGCTGCCCTACGGGTTCCGTATCACGGTCGCCGACAACGCGAGCACCGACGCGACGCTCGCCGTCGCCGACGCGCTGGCCGACGAGTTCGCCGAGGTCGTCGTCGTCCACCTCGACGAGAAGGGGCGCGGGCGGGCGCTGCGCGCGGTGTGGTCGGCGTCGGACGCGCCGGTGCTCGCGTACATGGACGTCGACCTCTCCACCGACCTCAACGCCCTGCTGCCACTGGTGGCGCCGCTGATCTCCGGGCACTCCGACCTCGCGATCGGCTCGCGGCTCGCGCCGTCGTCCCGGGTGGTGCGCGGCGTGAAGCGCGAGGTGATCTCGCGCTGCTACAACGTCCTGCTGCGCGGGACGCTGCGGGCGCGCTTCTCCGACGCGCAGTGCGGCTTCAAGGCGATCCGCGCGGACGTGGCCCGCCGGCTGCTGCCGCTGGTCGAGGACACGGGCTGGTTCTTCGACACCGAGCTCCTCGTGCTCGCCGAGCGCTCGGGGCTGCGGATCCACGAGGTGCCCGTCGACTGGGTCGACGACCCGGACTCACGGGTCGACGTGGTGTCCACCGCGGTCGCCGACCTCAAGGGAGTCGCCCGCGTCGGCCGCGCGCTGGCCACGGGCGCGCTGCCGATCGCGCAGCTGCGCCGGGAGCTCGGGCGCGCGGAGATCGGCTCGGCCGATGAGAGGGCCGACGAGAGGGCGGGGGTGGCGCCCGGGATGACGGCGCAGATCGTGCGGTTCGCGGCCATCGGGATCGTCTCGACGCTGGCGTTCCTGCTGCTCTACTCGCTCTTCCGCGCCGCGCTGCCCGCGCAGGTGTCGAACCTGCTCGCCCTCGTGATCACCGCCGTCGCCAACACCGCGGCCAACCGCCGCCTGACCTTCGGCATCCGCGGGCGGCGCCACGCCGGCCGCAGCCAGGTCGAGGGCCTCGTCGTGTTCGGGCTGGGCCTGGCGCTGACGTCCGGCTCGCTCGCCCTGCTCGGCACCCTCGCCCCGGCCGCGAGCCACGGCATCGAGCTCGCCGTCCTCGTCCTCGCCAACCTCGTCGCGACCCTCCTGCGCTTCGTCGCCTACCGCGCCTGGGTCTTCCACCCGCGCCGCCAGCAGGCGTGACGACGTGTCAGCGGCGTGGCGCCGCTGACACCCAGTGTCCGAAATCTTCCGTCGATCACGAACCCGGAGCACCGATGACCACCGCGACCGACGCGGACGTCGCCGCGCCCAGCACCCCGCCGAGCGAGCCGCCGCCCGACACCTCGTGGCCCCGGCGCGCCTGGCGCGGGCGCGCCGACGACCCGCGCTGGGTGCGCCCGGCCCTGCTCGGTCTGCTCGCCGCGACCGCGGTGACCTATCTCTGGAACCTCGGCGCGTCGGGATACGCGAACTCCTTCTACGCCGCCGCCGTCCAGGCCGGCACGCGGTCGCCGAAGGCGTGGCTGTTCGGTGCCCTCGACGCGCCGGGCCTCATCACCGTGGACAAGCCCCCGGCGTCGCTGTGGGTCATGGCGCTGTCCGGGCGGATCTTCGGGTTCAGCTCCTGGTCGATGCTCGCCCCGCAGGCGCTCATGGGCGTCGCCGCGGTCGGGCTGCTGTACCTGACCGTGCGGCGCTGGTCGGGCCCGCCCACCGCGCTCGCCGCCGGCGCCCTGCTCGCGGCGACACCGGTCGCAGTGCTGATGTTCCGGTTCAACAACCCCGACGCGATGCTCGTGCTGACCATGGTCGCGGCCGGCTGGACGACGACCCGGTCGATCGACGCGGCCGGACGCCGCGCCGGGACCTGGTGGCTCGTCGCCACCGGTGCGCTCGTCGGCCTGGGGTTCCTCACCAAGCAGCTCCAGGTGCTCCTCGTCGTCCCGGCGCTCGCGCTGACGGTGCTGGTCGTCGCGCCGTCGCGGCCGTGGCGCCGAATCGGCGACCTCCTCGCCGGCGGCGCGGCCGTGGTCGTCTCCGCCGGCTGGTACGTCGCGCTCGTCGAGCTCTGGCCCGCGTCCTCACGCCCCTACATCGGCGGGTCGACGACCAACTCGCTGCTCGAGCTCGCGCTCGGCTACAACGGCCTCGGCCGCATCCTCGGCACGGAGGGCAATCCGGGCGACGGTGCAGGCGGACCCGGCGGCCCCGGCGGCGGCGCTCCGGCGGGCATGCCCCCGGGAGGCATGGGCGGTCCGGGCGGAGGTCCCGGCGGCGGCGGCTTCGGCGGCTCGCCGGGCGTCCAGCGCCTGTTCACCTCCGAGTTCTCCGGCCAGGCGTCCTGGCTCCTTCCCGCGGCTCTCGTGCTGCTCGTCGCCGCGCTCTGGGCCCTGCGCCGCGCGCCGCGCACCGACCGCACCCGCGGTCTCCTGCTGCTCGGCGGCCTCTGGGCGCTCGTGCACGCCGTGGTCTTCAGCGCGATGAGCGGGATCATCCACCCCTACTACACGGTCGCCCTCGCGCCCGGGATCGCGCTCACGACCGCGGTCGGCGCGTCCGTCCTGTGGCGCCGGAGGTCGGAGCGCTTCCCGCGGGTCGTGCTCGCGGTGGTGGTGGCGGGTACCGCGCTGTGGAGCGCGGTGATCCTCACCCAGCACGAGTGGATCCCCTGGGCGCGCTGGGTGCTGCTCGTCGCCGGGGTGCTCGGCACGGTGGCGCTGGTCGTCCCGCCGACGCGGTGGGGACCGACCGTGACGGTCGGCGTGCTCGCGGCGCTGGTCGCCGTTCTCGGCGGCTCGACGGCGTTCGCGGCGGACACCGCCGTCACCCCGCACCAGGGCTCGATCGTCAGCGCGGGCCCCGGCGGCGCGATGGGCGGGATGGGCGGGATGCCCGGCGGACGCCGCGACGACGGCGCTGCACGTGACGCGCGCCCCGGGGGCCCGGAGAGCGAGTCGACCTCGCCTGCCCTCGTCTCCCTGCTGCAGAGCGCCGGCACCCGCTGGGCGGCGGCCACCACCGGCGCGCAGAGCGCGGCGTCGCTCCAGCTCGCCTCCGGTGTCCCGGTGATGGCGATGGGCGGGTTCATGGGCAGCGACCCCGCCCCGACGCTCGCCGAGTTCCAGGCCGACGTCGCGTCCGGGCAGGTGCGCTACTACGTGGAGGGCGGTGGCCCCGGAGGCGGCGCCCACGGCCCCCGAACCGGTGACCAGGACGCCGGACGTCTTGGCGAACGGGGCGCCCGGGGCGACAGTGCTCAAATCCGAACCTGGGTACAGACTCACTTCACGCCGATCGACGTCGGAGGGCGCACTGTGTACGACCTGGGAGCACCGATGTCCTGAACGTGCCTCGCGCCACGCCCCAGGACCCTCGGCCACCGGCACGGCCGGTTATCGCGAGGGTCGTGCGGACCCTCCCCCGGGTTCGCGCGGCCCTCGCCCGGCTCCCGGGCTCAGCCCGACCGGTACGCCGCGGTGAGGTGGCCGAAGGCGACGATGTTCTCCTCGTAGGTGCGGGCGGCGTGGTCGAACACCCCGCCGCACGTGATCAACCGGAGCTGGCTGTCCGGGGTCGGCCCGTACACGGCCTCGGTGGGGAAGGTGTACTTCGCGTACCGCTCGACGCGGTCGATGACGAAGACGGCCGTGGTGTCGTCGTCGCGGTGCACCTCGACGGTCGCGCCGGCGGGCATCCGCCCGAGCCGGAAGAAGGCGCCCTGTTCGCCCTCGAGGTTGACGTGCGCCGCGAGCACGGTGGGCCCGACCGCGCCGGGGCTCGCGCTCTCGTCGTACCAGCCCACGGTCTCGGCGTCCCGCGGCACCTCGAGGGAGTCGTCGGCGTTGCGGCCCAGGTCGGTGGTCTCCTCGGTGGACAGGCCGATCGAGGGGGCGTCCACACCGGTCAGGTCCGCCTCCGGCAGCGGGACGGGGACCGGCGCGCGCTCTCCGGGCGCCAGGGCCGCGGCGCGCGTCTCCTCCGGGCCGCCGCCACCGCCGCTGATCGTCGCCACCAGCACGCCGACGGCCAGCAGCGCGAACACGAAGGCGATGAGACGGCCGGACACGTCGTCGAGGATGCACCCACGACGGGGTGCACCCCGAACGACGCGCCCCGCCGGTCCGGATCGCTCCGGCTCAGGCCGGGCGGTAGGCGCCGGTGAGGTGGCCGAAGACGACGATGTTGTCCTCGTAGCTGCGGGTGCGCTCGTCGAACACCCCACCGCAGGTGATCAACCGAATCTGGCCGTCGTCGGTCGGCCCGTAGACGGCCTCGGTGGGGAAGGCGTCCTTCGCGTAGCGCTCGACGCGGTCGACGGTGAAGACGGCCGTGGTGTCGTCGTCGCGGTGCACCTCGACCGCCTCGCCCGGCCGCATCTCCCCGAGACGGGAGAAGGCGCCCGGCTCGCCGCGGTAGTTGACGTGGGCGGCGAGCACGGACGGCCCGGCCTGTCCGGGCACGGCGCTGCGCTCGTACCAGCCCACGGTCGTCGCGCTACGGGGGACGTCGAGGGAGTTGTCGTCGCGCAGACCCAGGGTCGTGGTGTCGGCGGCGGCCAGGCCGATCGAGGGAGCGTCGACGCCGGTGATCTGCGCCGGCGCCAGGGGCGTCGGCACCGACACCCGCTCGGCCACCGGCAGCGACCGGCTCCGCGGCCCCTCGTCCTCCTCGCCGGAGTTGAGGAACGCCACGAGCACGCCGATCGCGAGCACGACGAGGAGGAACGCGGTGACGCGCCCGGTCAGCTTGTCCAGGAGCCCGCCACCGCGCGACGGGCCCTCGGGCGGCGCCTCGGGGGCCGCCACGTCAGGCGGCCTCGCGCTTCGCGACGACGAGCTGCCGGCCCCGCACGACGCCCGCGCCGGCGCCGATGCCGGCGATCGCCAGGAAGATCACCTGGCCCGGCGTGGGGCCGGAGTCCGACCCGTCGCCGGCGGCGACGCCGCCCACGGGGTAGCCGGTGTAGTGCCGGGGCCCGCCGACGCCCCAGTCGCAGGCCTGGCCGTCGTTGTCCCCGTCGAGGTTGTTCGGGTCCGACGGGTCGGCGACGAGGACGGCCTGGGCGTCCGCGGTGTCCGCGAAGTCCCAGCAGTCCAGGTCGGACGCCGAGCGCACCGGCGGGACGTAGTGGTAGTACGTGCTGCCCGGGCCGTAGACCACGGGCGGCAGCGTGACGGTGTGGGTCTCGGTGTGCGTGGTCGGCGACGACGACGAGGTCGTCGGCGACGTGGTGGTCGTCGTCCCCCCGGTGCCGGGCAGCGGCAGCTCCGGGATCTCCGGGAGCGAGCCGTTGCCCCCGAGCGCGCCGGAGATGCCGTCGAGGATGCCCCCGACCACGTCACCGATGCTGCCGCCCGGGTCCGAGATGTCGATCGGGGACTCCGCCGCGGCGATCCCCGCCGTGGAGATCATGCCCGCCGCCATCAACCCGACCAGCGCGCTGACCGCGCGCCGACGTCCGTTCGCCATGTCCCGACCCGATTCGTTCGTCCCGACGTGATCGAGGTCGTCGACCCGTGGCGACTCCCCCGATCGTTGTAACGCGGGAGCCTCACGTTGGGTACGCGTCAGTAGGTCGGAGGAGGCTCGCGGTGTCGATACGGCTCCCGTCCGCCTCGAGGGGCCCCGACACCTCCGACGACAGAACGTGATCGAACCGGTCCGGTCCGGAGGCGCTCCCGGTCTCGCGGTCCGGATCTCCGACGGGATCTCGCGAGCCTCCGCCCGCGAGGCGGAGGTGTCGGGGTCGTTCTCCTCCGCGGAGGCCAGACCGTCGAGACCTCTCGACGAGCTGCCGACGACCGCGCCGTGTCAACCGATCGGGTGGTCCTCCGACGAGGCGGGGATGAGATCCCCGAGAACCGGTAACGGGCGTGACCCTCCGTGCGAAGCGTGGAACGAATGGCCGAACAGACTCGGCCGCGAGCGCACTGAAGGGGAATCCGATGAAGGGTCGACGGAGCAGCCGCAGCGCCGCGGTCGTGCTGGCCGGCTGCGTGGGGCTGGCGGTGCTGGCTCCGGGGCTCGCGCTCGCGGCGCCGGTGGCCGGTGCGACGACGGAAGCGGACTGCGAGGCGCTCGGCTACACCTGGGCCGACGGTGTCTGCGACGACGGCGTCACCGCGCAGCCGGATGCGACCCTCGACGGCACCGGGACCGGCCCGACGAGCACGGAGACCAACGACGAGTCCGACGGGTCGGACGACTCGACCGGCGGTGGGTCGACGGCCGTCCTCCCCGAAACCCCTGAGACTCCCGCGCTGCCGAACGACGTCGACTCCGAGCAGGCGCAGCAGCAGAACTCCGGCCAGCCGCAGGAGCAGGAGTCCGAGCAGCCGCAGCAACACGACTCCGGCGGGCCCCAGGAGAACAACTCCGAGCAGCCGCCGGCCGCCACCACCGAGCAGGAGGCCCCGGCCACCGAGGACGTCGAGGACGCACTCCCGGACCTCCAGGAGCAGATCGCCATCGTGCTCCCCGGCACCGGTGCGCTCCCGCTCCCCGACCTGCCGGACCTGATCCCGCAGCCGGTGGACGGCAAGTTCACGAACGTCAACGACGCCTGCCTGAACGCCATCTCCCAGCTCCGGTTCCCCGAGGGCACTGAGGGTCTCGACGTCCTCAGCACCCAGCTGCAGGGCTTCTGCGCCGGGCTCGGCACGACGGACGTGGACGTCTGCCTCGACCACCTGCGCGAGCTGCTGAAGCACCTCTGCCCGACCGTGATCGAGCACCACACGACGATCAACATCGTCAACACGCACGTGTCGAACGAGTGGTGGGGCGCCTACTGGCACCACCGCTACGACGTCGACTGCGACGAGCTGACCTACGACGAGGCCAACGCGATCCTCGACTGGGACCGCTCGGACCCGTTCCGCCTGGACCGTGACGACGACGGCGAGGCCTGCGAGGCCAACGCCCACGGCGACGACGTCGAGACCGTCGTGTACGACAGCTACCCCGTCGGCGGTGTCGCGACGGGCGACGGCAGCACGGAGTCCGGCGCCTCGGGCGTCGAGGTCGCGCTGGCGGCCGGCGCGCTCGGCGGCCTCGGTGTGACCGGCCTGGCCCTCGTCCGGCGCTTCGCGCGGCAGGGCTGATCCCATGGGCACCGTGATCGACCGCAAGGACGAGAAGACCGGCACGAGCGGGACCACCAAGGCGGCGATCGCCGTCGTCATGGTCCTCGGGCTGCTGCTCGTGGCGGCCTACGTGATGGGCAACCCCGCGCAGCGCACCGGCCCGGCGAGCGTCGCGCTGCCCGCGCAGCGGACGGCCGTCGCGCTGCCGCTCGAGGCCTCCGGGACGACGAACCTCCAGGTCCCGTCGATCGGGGTGGACACCCGGCAGCTCGCCGAGCTCGGCCAGACCGAGGACCGGCGTCTCGAGGTGCCGAGCGACGCCACGACCGTCGGCCACTACGCCGGCGGCGCCGGCCCCGGCGAACGGGGTCCGGCGGTCTACGCCTCGCACGTGAACTACCGCGGGGTCGACGGCGGCTTCGCCCGCCTCGCGGAGGTCGAGGCCGGTGACCAGGTGCTCCTCGAGCGCCAGGACGGGGTCACCGTCGTCTACACCGTCGACCGGGTCGACATGGTGTCGAAGGACGCGTTCCCGACCGCCCAGGTCTACGGGCCGACCAGTGGCCCGGAGCTCCGCCTCATCACCTGCGGCGGGGAGTTCGACGCCGACGTCCGCAGCTACGAGGACAACGTGGTCGTGTACGCCCGCGCGGTCGAGGCCTACCGGGCGTAGGCGGCGGCGACAGCGACGACGGCCGGGCCCCGGGCAGGGGGCCCGGCCGTTCTCGCTTCTCAGGCCCCGCACAGGTCGCGGTCAGCCGGACCACACCCGCCGCACGGACCGTGGGGATCATGACCACCCTCGCGACCGCCCCGACGGTGCCTCTCCTCGACGCGCCGGCACGGAGCGGCAGGCGTGGGGAGATCGTGGCCGCGGTCGCCGCGGTGCTCCTCGGGGTCGCGGCGGTGATCGGCTCCTATGTCGTCGCCGTGCTCGACCCGACGTACCGGGCCCTCGACGACGCGGTGATGCGGGCGGCCACCGGGCTGGGCCTGCGCGGGGAGGGGCTCGGGGTGCTCGAGCTCGTCGGCATCCCCTCGGTGGGACTGGCGGTGGTCGTCCTCGCCGGCCTGGCGCTCGCCCGCGGGCGGGGCGACCGGGCGCTGACCGTGGTGGCCCTGGTGGCCGGCGCCCAGGTGGTGACCCAGCTGCTCAAGGCCGGGCTCGTCCGCCCCGACTCCGCCGAGGGCAACTCCCTGCCCAGCGGCCACGTCACGCTCGTCGCGTCGCTCGGCGTGGCCCTCGTGCTCGTCGTGCCGCGGCTGCTCCGCCCGCTCGCCGGGCTGGCCGCGATCGCGGTGACGGGCCTCGCGGGGGTCGCGACGATCGTCGCCGGATGGCACCGGCCGAGCGACGTCGTCGCCGCACTCGGGGTCGTCGCGGCGACGACCGGCGTCCTCATCCTCGCGGGGGCGCTGCTCCGGGGGCGACGGCGTCCACGATCTGGATGAGCCCGTCGTGCGGGGTCGAGACGCGCACGAAGCCGTGCCGGACGAGGGCGTCGGCGAGCTCCCCGCGACGGAAGAGACGGGCCTGACCCCCGCGGGCCAGGAGCTCGGTGGTGAACCGGAACGGTCCGGGCGCGTGCGCGGGCACGGCCGCCGCGAGGCGCACACCCGGTCGCGGCACCCGCGCGATCTCGATCAGCGCGGTGTCGAGGTCGGGCACCAGGTGCAGGCACAGCGAGCAGGACACGGCGTCGACGACGGCGTCGCGCAGCGGCAGCGACATCGCGTCGGCGCGGACGACGACGGTGTTCTCCGCGGTTACGGCCTTCGCCGCGCGGGTGAGCATGGCCGGGGAGAGGTCCGCGCCCACGACCAGCCCGCCCGGGCCCACCCCGTCGGCGAGGTGGCGGGTGAGCGTCCCGGGTCCACAGGCCAGGTCGAGCACCGTGTCGCCCCCGACGAGGTCGAGGTCGAGCCGTCGCGTCCCGGCGAGCCGGGGTGCCCCTCGACGAGGTCGATCCACGGCGCGCCGTCGTCCGGTGGCAGCGGGACCGTGAGCAGGTCCGCGAGACGGTCGCGGGCGCTCACCCGCCGCCCCGCACCGCCGCACGCAGTGCCTCGAACTCCTCGACGACGGCGTCGGCGAGGGTGTGGAGATCGGGCATCAGCTCGGCGCAGGCCAGGAGTCCGATGTCGAGCTGGTCGACGTAGCTCTGGACCGTGATGTTCAGGCCCACCGGGTCGGCGACGGCCGAGACCGGGATGTAGTGGGTCATCCGCGCGCCGCCGAGGTACAGCGGCTCCCGCGGGCCCGGCACGTTGGAGACGACGGTGTTGAACGGGGCCGGGGCCACCGTGCTCCACCGGGTCAGCGCGCGGCTCACCGCGCTGACGGTGGCCGGCACGCCCAGCCCCGCCGCGTCGGGCGTGAGCTCGCCCGGCAGCGCCGCGAACACCTGCTTGGCGACGCGCAGCGCGTCGTGCGCCGCCTGCAGGCGAGCGAGCGGGTCGTCGATGTCGGTGGGCAGGGCCGCCACGGTGGCCGACACCCGGTTGGTCCACTGCTCGTCCTCGTCGCCCTCGCGCAGCGACACCGGGATCATCGCGGTGAGGGGCTGGTCGGGCAGCTCGCCGCGGTCGAGCAGCCACCGTCGCAGCCCGCCCCCGCACAGGGACACCACGACGTCGTTGATCGTCGCGCCGGCCTCCTTCCCGACGGCCTTGACCTCGGCCAGCGGGAGGGCGCGGTGCACGAAGCGCCGGTAGCGGCTGACCGGGCCGTTGAACGGGGCGGGCGGCGTGACGAGTGGGGGCAGGCGGGGGAGGTCCTGCTCGGGATCGCGCTCGCGGCCGACGTTGAGCACCGAGCCCAGGGGGCCCCGCAGGCTCCCGCGCACCTTGTCCGCGAGGTCGATCACCGCGGGGTTGCGGCTCGCCCGGGCCACGCTCTGGCCGGCCCGGGCGGCGAGCAGCAGCCCGCGCGCCGGACGACGCAGCCCGTGCGCGGCGGCGCGGGCCAGGACCCCCGCGGTGGAGGGCGGCTCCTCGGAGGTCCACTCGCCCGCGTGGCTCGGCGGCTCGGCGTCGGGGACGTCGTCGAGCATGAGCTCGAGGAGGTCCGCGCCCGCGGCGCCGTCCACCGCGCTGTGGTGGATCATGGTCAGGATCGCGAACCGGTCATCGGAGAGCCCCTCGATGACGTGCGAGACCCACAACGGGTGCTCGCGGTCCATCGGCGCGGCGATCAGCCGGCCCACGAGCTGGTCGAGCTGGTCGTCGGTGCCGGGCGGGGGCACGGCGCTGTGCCGGACGTGGAAGTCGAGGTCGAAGTCGGGGTCGGCGATCCAGTAGGGATGGTCGAGCCCGAACGGCACCTCGACCAGCCGCCGCCGCAACGGCTCGAGCTGGTGCAGCCGGTCGGCGAGCTGGCGACGCCAGGCCGGGTAGGGCGCGAAGTCGGGGTCGTCGGGCCGCTCGAGGATCAACAGCTGGCTGACGTGCAGGAACTGGTGGTCGTCCTCGAGATCGAGGAAGGCCGAGTCCAGGCCGGACAGCTGCTTCACGGTGGGGGACCTCCACGTCGACGACCACGGCGGGGGCACAGTCTGTGGCCATCGGGCGTCCCGCGGCCACCCGGCGCATCCGGGGCAGCGCGATTCACCTCATCGATGGACTCAAGCCCTCCGCGACGGCGTCCGTAACCTCCGGCCGTCACGTCCGTTGAGCGTTCCGGAGGAGTGCTCACCCGATCGGTGGTGCACGCCGGACCTCACCAGCGGACGGAGAGCCAGCCATGGGAAGGCACCAGCCGGCGGCGTCGTCACGTCGTGCCCGGGTCGCGCTCGGTGCGCTCCCGCTGGTCGCCACCGTCGGGGCCATCGGTGTCGGTTCCGTGGTGATGAGCCCGGCGAGGTCCGACGCGCCCCTCGGGCCGCCGAGCGTCGGCGGGGGCGCCGGGGCACCGGCTGCCGCGCTCCCCCTCGGGCCGGGTCTCGCCCCGCCGTTCACCGTCCTCGACCTCGCCGCCACGGACGGGTCGGTCGCCCCGCAAGGTGTCCCCGGCGCCACGATCGGCGGCGTCCGTCCCGGGAGTGGGGGCTCCCGGGGTGACGACGCGCCGGCCTCCGGTCGCGCGACCCGCTCCGGCGCGACCGCGGGCGGCGGGGAGGTCGCCCGCGTCTCGTCGATCCGCGAGGTCGGGACCCCCGTGCGCGGCGGCGCGTCGGGAGGCGGCTCCACGGGCTCCGCGTCCGGCGGCGGCGGTGGTGGCGGCGGAGGTGCGGACGACGGCGGCGGGTCGGACGGTGCCGGGGGGTCGGCCCCGTCCGGCGGCTCGGGCTCCGGCGGTGGCGGCAGCCACGACGGCGGCGGTCAGGGCGGCTCCGGTGGCGGCGGCGGCATGCTCGGCGGCGTCGTGGGCGGCCTCGGCTCGACCGTGCACGGCGCGACGTCGCTGCTGTCCTTCGGCGGCGACGACTCCGAGGAGTCGGAGTCGGTCCTCTCCTTCGGCTCCTGAGCCACTCGGGCCCGTGCCGACCGACACATCGACCGACAATATAGTTAGCTGATACAACGGTCTGGTGACCGCACCGACCGACCAGCGTCTGGCGACCGCGGCCGCGCTGGACGCCTTCGCGGCGTGGGCGATCCGCTCCACCGCCGGGCGTGAGCTCAGCCTGACGACCGCGTCCACGCTCGCGACGCTCGACCGCGACGGACCGCAGCGTCTCTCCGAGCTCGCCGTGCGCGAGGGCGTGACCCAGCCGAGCATGACCGCCCTGGTGACCCGGCTGGAGCGCGACGGCCTCGCCACGCGCGGCGCCGACCCGAGCGACGGCCGGGCGGTCGTGGTGACCCTGACCGACACGGGACGCGACGTCCTCAGCGCGCGGCGGACCCGGCGCGCCTCGCGCCTGGCCGAGCTGCTCGACCACCTCGAGCCCGACGAGCGCGCCGCGGTCGACGCGGCCGCCGGGGCGCTGTCACGCCTGACCCGAGCCGCACCCTCGCGAGGAGCGTCGTGAGCACGTCCCCCACCGCCATACCGTCCGCGCTCGCGGCGCTCGCGGCGCTGGCCGCCCCGAGCGCCGACCGGGCGCTGTGGACCCGCGGGCCCTTCCCCGTCGTGGTCGTCCCCGACGGGACCGAGCCCGGCGGGCCGGTCGTGCCGAGCGAGACGGCTGTGCCCGCCGCGCGCTGACCCCCGGACACACGAAACGGGCCCGGTCCACCGTGTGTCGGTGGACCGAGCCCGTTCGCGTGCGGGTGTCGTGCCTCAGGCAGGGATGCCCGGGAGCTCGAACTGGCTGGGCAGCTCGGGGAGGTAGTCGCTCAGCGGCGGGAGCTGCGGCAGCGTGGGGGCGTCCGGGAACCCCGGGACCTCGACGCCGTTGAAGGTGTTGCCCTGGCCGTTGCCCTGGCCGATGACGTTGCCGGTGTCGACCCCGATGTTGCTGGCCTCGGAGGTCACGTTGTTGTTGTCGTCGATCTGCGACTCGGCGGAGGCGAACGGGGCGGCGACCATCAGGCCGGCAGCGACGCCGACGGTGACGACGCCCATCTTCTTCAGCACGAGAACTCCTAAAGGTTCGGGGGAACAGGCGGTGGGCCGGAGAGCTGAGGAGCGCGGCGCCGACGCCTCGGATGGCTCAACGAGGTCGTGACGTCCTCGTGATCCAGAAGGACGGGATCGTCCCCGATCGGGGGATGTCCCCGAGGGAACTCCCGGCCGAGGAGCACGACGACCCGGCCACCGAGAACGGTGACCGGGCCGCCGGGAGCGTCGGGGCGATGCTCAGAGGCTGTCCGTGACGTCGACCGGCACCTCGGGCGCCTCGGCGTCCGGCGTCGGCACCTCGGCCTCCTCGCCCAGCACGCTCACGGCGACGTTGTTGCCGCTGAGGTTGCCGTTGAGGATGTCGTTGCAGACGACGTTGAGGGCGTTGGCGCCGCCGACCGGGGCCTGCACGACGGCGTTGCCGAGGAACGCGTCGCCGTCGATGCCGCCGTTGGCCTCCGACGAGCCGCCGGTGACGTTGCAGTCCGAGGACTCGCCGTGGTGCTTGCCGTGGCCGTCGTGGCCCGACTCGTGGGCGGAGGCGAACGGGGCGGCGACCATGAGGCCGGCGGTGACGCCGACGGTGACGACGCCCATCTTCTTCAGCACAGGAACTCCAGGTGTGTCGGGGGAGCGGGGTGGGCGGCTTGGCCGGGGAGCACATCGCCCACGTTCCGAACGGCCCAACGAGGGCGTGACGGGAGCGTTACCTCTCGCGGCGCGAACCCCCCCGAACGTGGCATGGAGTCCGGCGCCTCGGCGTCCGAGACGCACGAAGGCCCGGCCACCGATCGGTGGGCCGGGCCGTCGCGAGCCTCTGGTGGCGTCCGCCGCAGCGGGTGCCGTCAGAGGATCACCGAGCTCAGATGGGCAGTGCGCCGCCGAGAACGCTCACCGCGACGTTGTTGCCGCTGAGGTTGTCGTTGAGGATGTCGTTGCAGACGATGTTGGCGACGTTGGCGCCACCGATCGGGGCCTGCACGAGGGCGTTGCCGAGGAACGCGTCGCCGTCGATGCCGCCGTTGGCCTCGGCCGAGCCGCCGGTGACGTTGCAGTCCGAGCTGTCGGAGCCGTGGCCCGAGCCGTGGTCCGAGTCGTGGCCCGACTCGTGGGCGGAGGCGAACGGGGCGGCGACCATGAGGCCGGCGGTGACGCCGACGGTGACGACGCCGAGCTTCTTGAGCATGGGGACTCCTGGTGGTGTCGGGGGAGCAGGGACGGCGCCGACCGGATGAGCACCACCCGGCACCGCGACTCACATGGCTCAACGAGGACACGGCGCCGTTGCAACGTTCAGATGCGACATCTCCCCCGAACGGGTCTCAAGTTTTCGGTAACGCCCCGGAACGCACGAAAGCCCGGCCACCGGAAATCGGTGACCGGGCTCGCGCGGCGCCGTCCTCGAGGGGACGGCTGGGGCCTCAGGCCGGGAAGTCGGGCAGCTCGATCGGGAGCTCGGGGAGCTCCGGCGCCCCGGGCAGCCCGGCGATGTCGACGGCGACGTTGTTGCCGCTGACGTTGCCGTTGAGGATGTCGTTGCAGACGATGTTGAGGGCGTTGGCGCCACCCACCGGGGCCTGCGCGAGGGCGTTGCCGGCGAACGCGTCGCCCTCGATGCCGCCGTTGGCCTCGGCCGAACCGCCGGTGACGTTGCAGTCCGAGCTGTCGGAGCCGCGGTGGCCGTTGTCCGAGTCGTGGCCCGACTCGTGGGCGGAGGCGAACGGGGCGGCGACCATGAGGCCGGCGGTGACGCCGACGGTGACGACGCCGAGCTTCTTCAGCACGAGAACTCCTGGATAAGTGTCGGGGGAGCGGCGGCATCGTCCGAGTGCATGACAACGCCTCGAACGGCCCAACGAACTCCCGCGAGGGAGGCAACGACCCGCGATGTCGATTCCCCCGAACGGGGGTGTCACGCCGGGAACTCCCTGGACGGACGAAAGCCCGGCCACCGAAACGGTGGCCGGGCCTTCGTGTGGTCCCGAGGAGTCCGGCGAGCGGACGCCGTCAGTGCCTCATTCAGTGCCTCATTCAGTGCCTCATTCAGTGCCTCAGAGGACGTCCAGGGCGACGTTGTTGCCGCTGAGGTTGTCGTTGAGGATGTCGTTGCAGACGATGTTGGCGACGTTGGCGCCACCGATCGGGGCCTGCACGAGGGCGTTGCCGAGGAACGCGTCGCCGTCGATGCCGCCGTTGGCCTCGGCCGAGCCGCCGGTGACGTTGCAGTCCGAGCTGTCGGAGCCGTGGCCCGAGCCGTGGTCCGAGTCGTGGCCCGACTCGGTGGCGGAGGCGAACGGCGCGGCGACCATGAGACCGGCGGCGACGCCGACGGTGACGACGCCCATCTTCTTCAGCACGAGGACTCCTGTGGTTGTCGGGGGAGCGAGCGCACGACGGGTGCCGGGCGCGCGTCTGGTGGAACAACGAGCGCGGGGCGTGCCCGCAACGTCGCGGTGCGCGAATGCCACGATCGAGTGACGACCGTTGGGGGTCGGACGGACCCCGGACACACGAGAGCCCGGCCACCGATCGGATGGCCGGGCTCTCGTGATGTCGGAAGGACGACTCAGGAGTCGCCCTCGTCCTCGAGGACGACCGGCTCGTCGGCGCTGAGCACGCTGACGGCGACGTTGTTGCCGCTGAGGTTGTCGTTGAGGATGTCGTTGCAGACGATGTTGCCGAGGTTGGCCCCACCGATCGGCGCCTGCGCCAGGGCGTTGCCCAGGAACGAGTCACCCTCGATGCCGCCGTTGGCCTCGGCCGAGCCGCCGGTGACGTTGCAGTCCGAGCCGCCGCCCTTGTGCTCACCGTGGTGGCCGCCGTTGTCGTGGCCCCCGTGCTCGGGCGCCTCGCCCGCCGAGGCGAGCGGCGCGGCGGCGAGCAGGCCCGCGGTGATGCCGACGGTGACGATGCCGAACTTCTTGAACACTGGTCCCCCAGGGAGATTCGTCGTGCTGCAGTGGTCGTTCAGGTGGCGGAACGCTCCGCCGAGGGGGGCCGTCCGTCGGGACGGCCCACCGCACGCGCGAAGGCGTCTCAGAGCACGTCGACGGCGACGTTGTTGCCGCTGGCGTTGCCGTTGAGGATGTCGTTGCAGACGATGTTGAGGGCGTTGGCGCCACCCACGGGGGCCTGCGCGAGCAGGTTGCCGGCGAGCGCGTCGCCGTCGATGCCGCCGTTGGCCTCGGCCGAGCCGCCGGTGACGTTGCAGGACCCGGAGTCGTCCCCGTGCCCGCCGCCGTGGCCGTGGCCGCCCTCGGTCGCGGAGGCGAACGGCGCGGCAACCATGAGGCCCGCGGCCACACCGACGGTCACGACACCCAGCTTCTTGATCACATGAACTCCTCGAAGAACTTGTCGGGGGAGCGGGACCCACCGGCTGGTCCGCCCGGACGAAGCGGGCAGGACGTGGACGGTGTGTCCCCGCGGAGCCACCGCCCCGGGCTTGATCGGCCCCGGGGGTGACGACAGGGGTTCCAACGAGGTGGTCACGAGTCGGTTACGCAATGGATCGAGAACGAGCGATTCTGTCACGTTGCGTGCTTGCACTCCGCTGAACATCTCCACTGGCTGCCGACCGTCCGGGGGTCGTGGCATGCCACGATCGGACCAACGACGCCGCTGCGGGTGAGGCGGCCGGAGGCCCTGTCACCGCATCGGGGCCGGTCCCGTCATCAAATCCACCGACGCTCCGGGTGACACACCACTCGGACCCCTCTGCGCCGGACGTGCGCGACGATGTGCGCCGCACACAGGACTTCGGAGAGGCGGTGGGCGTGGGTCAGGCCCTGAGGGAGCTCGTGGACGACGTGCTCGACCTCGAACGCATCGAGCGCGACATCTTCCGGGGCCGCAGCCCCCGGGAGTCGTTGTTGCGGGTGTTCGGCGGCCAGGTGGCGGGCCAGGCGATGGTCGCCGCCGGCCGCACCGTCGACGACGACCGCGGGGTGCACTCGTTGCACGGCTACTTCCTGCGGCCCGGTGACCCGTTCGCCCCGATCGTCTACGAGGTGGACCGCACCCGCGACGGACGCTCGTTCACCACGCGCCGGGTCACCGCCGTCCAGCACGGCGAGACGATCTTCACGATGTCGGCGTCGTTCCAGCGTCCCGAGCAGGGCGTGGAGCACCAGGCGCCGATGCCGGAGACGCCCGGCCCCGAGGGGCTGAACCGCCGGGACATGCCGCCGCTGCCGACGGACCGTCCCGCCTGGACGACGACGGGCAAGGCGCTGGTGTGGCCGCTCGACGTCCGGTACGTCGACCACTCGCCCTGGGACGAGACGGCGGAGCGCGACCCGACCAACCGGGTGTGGGTGCGCGCCGACGGAGAGCTGCCCGATCCCGACTCGCCCTACGGCCGGCTGCTCCACGTCTGCGTCCTCACCTACGCGAGCGACCTGACCCTGCTCGAGGCGGCGGTGTTCCCGCACGTCGTCGGCGGCGCGGCCTCCGGGGAGGTCAGCCTGGCGAGCCTCGACCACGCCGTCTGGTTCCACCGCCCGTTCCGGGCCGACGAGTGGCTGCTCTACGTGCAGGAGTCGCCCAGCGCCGGCGGCGGCCGCGGTCTGGCGGCGGGACGCTTCTACACGCGCGACGGCGTGCTCGTGGCCTCCGTCGTGCAGGAGGGGCTCATCCGGCGCCGGTCGTAGCGCCCGCCGCGACGGCGACCCGTCAGGCGGGCACCGTCACGGCGCGGCCCGTCGACGCCTCCTCCGGCGTCGGCGTGGCGGCCGCGTCGGCGGCCCGGCCGAAGAACTCGAAGTCGGTCGGGTCGAGCCGCCGGGTCTCCCACCAGTACCGGACGGTGAAGCCCGGCCAGATCGTGCGGTTCACCCCGGCGGCGTCGAGGTACCAGCTGGTGCACCCGCCGCGGGTCCAGATGCCCTTGTCGAGGCGTCGTTGGACGGCGGCGTTGGACCGCTGCTGGACCTCCGCGCGGACGTCGAGCCCGCCCATCCCCATCGTGTGGACCGTGCCGATCGCCTGGGCGACCCAGCGCGTCTGGCACTCGATCATGAACACGACGGAGTTGTGGCCGAGCCCGGTGTTGGGGCCGAGCAGGAAGAACATGTTCGGGAAGTCGGTGACCGTCAGGCCGAGGTGGGTCGCCATCCCGTCCTGCGCCCAGACGTCCCGCAGCGTCCGCCCGCCGCGCCCGATGATCTCGAGGGAGTCGAAGGCGTCGGTGACGCGGAAGCCGGTGCCGTAGATGATCACGTCGACGTCCCGCTCGGTGCCGTCGCCGTCCACGATCGACGAGGCCCGGACCTCACGGACGCCGCCGGTGACGACGTCGACGTCGGGGCGGTTCAGCGTGGGGTAGTAGTCGTTGGAGACCAGCACCCGCTTGCAGCCGATCGAGTAGTCGGGCGTCAGCTTCGCGACGAGCTCGGGGTCGTCGATGTGGCGCTCGATGTTCTTGGTGGCGAGCCACTCGACGGGCCGCAGGGCCGCCGGGTTCGAGTTGAAGCCGAGGGCGCGCGACTCCAGCGCCGCGTACATCGCCGACCGGTACGCCCGGTGGGCGCGCGGGTGGCGGGCGAAGAAGCGCCGTCGGCCCTCGGGGAGCGGCTTGTCGTTCTTGGGCAGGACCCAGGCCGGTGTGCGCTGGTAGAGCTGCACCTCCGCCACGACGCCGGCGATCTGCGGCACGAACTGGATGGCGCTGGCCCCGGTGCCGATGACCGCGACCTTCTTCCCGCGCAGGTCGACGTCGTGGTCCCACTTCGCGGAGTGGAAGGAGGGCCCGTCGAACGAGGCGGCCCCGGGCAGGTCGGGCGTCTTCGGCAGGTGCAGGGCACCGACGCCGTGGACGAGGAAGCGGGCGCGCCAGCTCCGTCCGCCGCGGGTGTGCACCGTCCAGGTGCGGCTCTGCTCGTCCCACGTCGCGCCGGTCATCTCCTGGCCGAAGCGCACGTGGCGGCGCAGGTCCTCGGCGTCGGCCACCCGCTCGAGGTACTCGCGGATCTCGGGCTGGGGCGAGTAGGACCGCGACCAGTCGGGGTTGGGCACCGTCGAGAGCGAGTACATGTGCGACGGGATGTCGCACGCGCACCCGGGATAGGTGTTGTCGCGCCAGGTGCCCCCGAGCGCCTCGGACTTCTCGAGCAGGACGACGTCGGTGATGCCGGCGCGGCGCAGCGCCAGCAGTTGGCCGAGGCCCGCGAACCCCGAGCCGACGACGAGGACCTCGTGGACGCGGTCGGCCGTCCCAGGCGCGGAAGTCTCAGGCGCGGGCGTCTCAGGCGCGAACACGGCCGGCGTCCTCCTGCGGGATCACGGTGGTGGTCGGGGCCTCCGCGGCGGGCACGGCGAGCAGCCCCGCGATGTGGGCGGCGACCTCGGTGCTGCGCTCGAGGTTGATCATGTGTCCGGCGCCGGGGAGCAGGACGATCCGGGCGTCGGGCAGCGCGTCGGCGATGTCGCGGGCGCGCTGCTGGGGGCAGAGCCGATCGTGGTCGCCGACCAGCACCACGACGGGGAGGCCGCGCAGCGCGGCCAGCGAGCCCCGGCGCCGGTGCTCGCCGATCGAGGCGCGGAAGGCGGCGACGCTCGGCGGGTGCGCGGCGAGCGCCTGCTCGGCGACGGAGAGGACGTCGCCGCGGCGGGCGTGACGCCCGAACACCAGCGCCCGCACGCCCGGGGCCAGCAGCGACGCCCGCATCCGCGGCGAGTGCTCGCGGGAGCGGCCGACGGTGCCGATGCGCCGCGACGGGGCGCGGTGCCCGAGCCGGGCGGTCAGCGGGATGAGGACGTGCTCCCCGCGGGCGACCAGCCGACCTCGCCGCCCGGGCAGCCCGAGGGTCAGCTCGTCCATCTCGTCGCTGGCGGTCGCCACGAAGGCCACGGAGACCACCCGCTCGGCGACGAGACGGGGGTGCCGCTCGGCCAGCGCCATGAGGGTCATCCCGCCCATGGAGTGCCCGGCGAGCACCAGCGGGCCCTCGGGGACGCGCTCGGCGATCAGCGCGGCGAGGTCGTCGGCGGCGCGTCCCACCGTCGCGGTGTCCTCGGCCGCCGCGTCGGACCCGCCGTGCCCGCGGTGGTCGTAGCGCAGGATGCGCCCGGCGAACCCGGTGCGGCGCAGGTCGTCGACCACCCGGTCCCACGTCCGCAGGTCCTGCGACCAGCCGTGGACGAGCACGAGCGTCGGGCCCCCGGTGCCGTCCCCGGCTCCGGAATCCGCCACGCGCAGCTGCGTCCCGTCGGACGTGGTGAACCGGTCGACCTGTTCGCGCACCACCGCGCTTCTCCTCTCCGTCGCGCCCGATCCTTCGCGCCCGATCCTCCGGGCCGGATCAGCCCTCGGACAGGAGGAACGACCGGCGCCACCAGGTCATGCCCGGGCGGCCGACGAGTCCGGCCTCCGTGAGGAACGGCATGATCTTCTCGCCGGCCCAGCGGATCATCTCGCGGTGGTGGGGGTTGGCCAGCGCGGCGCGGCGACCCTCCTTGGGGTCGATGCCGACGGCCGCGTAGACCTTCGGGTTGATCAAGCTGCGCACGACGAACATCGAGATGAACGCGACGATGAAGCGCTGGTAGGCCTTCTCGCGCGGCGAGAGCAGCGCCATGCCGCGGATGACCTCGTCGCGGGCGAAGGAGACGTGGCGCGCCTCCTCCATGATGTGGATGCGGTTGACCTGGCGCATCAGTGGCTGGACGCGCTCGTCGTTCGCCTGCTCGCGCTGCAGGCGGTCGAGCACCTCCTCGGCGACGAGGATCGCGCCGTAGGAGGCCGGGCCCCAGCTGACGACGGAGAAGAGCTTGCCGAGCTGGCGGATCGACTCCCGCGGCCCGTAGGGCTCGACGCCTGCCGTGTCGACCATGCGCGCGAACATCTGGGAGTGGCGGCACTCGTCGGCCACCTCGGTGAGCGCGTACTGCGCGCGGGGCGACGTCGGGTCCTCGGCGTAGAAGTCCTTGAGCAGGCGCTGCATGAGCAGGACCTCGAACCACAGGCCGACCGAGGCGACGCTGCAGGCCTCGTGCTTGCCGAGCTCGATGCGCTGCTCGGGGGTGAGGCGCTCCCAGAGCTCGGTGCCGTAGAGGGAGACACGGTGTTCAGGCACCCAGATACCGTCCGGCACGAGCGGGGCGTCCCAGTCGATGTCGACCGCGGGGTCGTAGGACTTCTTCGCCGACGACTTCAGGAGCCGTTCCGCGGTCTGGTGCCGGTCCGCCGTGGGCGCACTCATGGCTGTTCCTCCTGCTCGCCGTGGACCGGACTCCAGGTATCACGCACCTGGTGTACGTCTTACCGCTGGTAACTGTAACTGGTGGTAGCGTGCGGACCCGTGCCGGACGATGTCAAGCCGAACCGCTCGGGTCCCACCCCTCCGCGTGACGGACGTCGCACGCGGTGGGAGAAGCACCGGACCCAGCGCCGCGCCGAGTTCGTCGAGGCCGCGATGCGCGTGCTCGCGGACGTGGGGCCGGACTTCGGGATCGAGCAGGTCGCGGTCGAGGCGGGCGTCACCAAGCCCGTGCTCTACCGGCACTTCTCCGACAAGGCCGACCTCGTCGAGGCCATGGGCGAGCGCGCCACGGAGATCCTGCTCGACCGGCTGATCCCCGCGCTGAACAGCGAGGAGGCGCCGCTCCCGCGCATCCGCAAGTCGATCGACGCGTTCTTCGGGACCCTCGACGAGTACCCGAACCTCTACTGGGTGCTGGCGCGCCACACCCCGATCGACGGGCGTGGCTCCGACGTCGTCCGCGAGGACAAGGAGATCATCGCGACGGCGCTGTCGGCGCTGCTCGGCGACTACCTCCGGTCCTTCGGGCTCGACTCCGGGCCTGCAGAGCCGTGGGCCTACGGCGTGGTCGGCTTCGTCCAGAACGCGGCGGAGTGGTGGCTCGAGCGGCGCTCGATGAGCCGCGAGAGCGTCACCGAGTACCTCACGTCGTTGGTGTGGGCGGCGATCGACGGGTTCGCCCGCCAGCACGACGTCCTCATCGACCCGAACGCCCCGCTTGCCATCAACAAGGTCATCCAGTTGCACGCAGGAGACGTGCGGGCCCCGGCCAGGCGGCCGGGGGAGTCAGGCGGCCCGAGTGGCGGCCGAGCGAGTACCGATCGAGCAGTGAGGAGCCCGGAGCGATGACGCCAGAGGCAACACCCGCGCACGACCACGACGAGGACGGCTACGCCGGGCCCGCGACCCTCGAGGTCGACGGCACGGAGTACGACGTGCACGTCATCCTGCTCGGGCACTTCGAGCCCCTCGACGGGCGCTTCCACTGGTACGGCCGCGTGGCCGTGCACGCCGAGCTGCACGCGGCCCTCGACGGCCGCAAGCGCCCCACACGGGTCACGACGCCCGTGGGCGCCGCGGACGGTGAGCTCTCCGACGTCGACCCGTGGGGCCGCTACCGGATCGCCGGCGTCTCGACGCCGCCGTTCCCCGTCGGTTCGGAGGACACGCCCGCCGAGATCGCCGGGGTGCGCTGATGGCGCCCGGAGAGGCGGGCCGGGCGGTCGCGGAGCAGCTCTGCGACCCCGCCACCGTCCGCTCGCTCGCCACACCGGAGCGCGCCGTCCGGGTCATCGGCGGCCTGATCGGCGACCGGGTGACCTTCGGCCCGGTGCCCGCCGGCCCTCACGACATGGCCACCGCGTACGCCGAGGGCGCCGTCGGCCGGCTGACGGCGCGCCGCGAGGGCGACCAGCGCGTGGTGGTCACGGTCCCGGTGTCGCTCGACCTCACCGTGGTCATCGGCACCCGCCGCATCCCCGCGGACGTCGATCTCCTCGTGCGCGTCGGCCTCGTCGCGCGGGCGGCGCCGGACGCGGTGGAGATCGACGTCGAGCCGGTGCGCCACGAGGACATCGACGCCGACATCCGCACCAGCGGCGTCGGCGGGGTGTTCCTGCGCCGCCTCGGCGACCTCGACAACGAGGTCCGCCACCACGTCGGCGTCTACGTCTCCACCGTGCTGGCCACGGCCGAGGCCGTCGCGGAGTGCCGCATCCCCCTGTGAGCCCCGTTCCCGTGAGCGATATTCACGGCTATAGGCGTGAACATCGCTCACGGGGTCAGCGGCGGGAGAGCTCGATGAAGTGGTCGCGGTCGACGACCTTGACCCGCGGGCGGCCGTGGGGCTCGCCGCGCTCGCGCTCGTGGGCGTCGATGGCCTCCCAGCCCTCCTGGTCGACGAGGTCGGGACAGCGCTCGCGCAGCCAGGCCTCGACGGCGTCGTGGTGGTCCTCGGCCTGCTCGATCGGCGCGCGCTCGGCGAGGTCGGCGAGCAGGTGGCGGACGGTCTCGTTGGCGTCCTTCTTGTTGGTGCCGATGATCCCGGTGGGCCCGCGCTTGATCCACCCGACGACGTACTCGCGGTCGTGCCCGTCGACCCGGCCTTCGGTGTGGGGCACGGTGCCGCTGCCGTCGTCGAAGGGCAGCCCGGGCAGGGCGACCCCCCGGTAGCCCACGGCGCGCAGGACGAGTCCGGTCGCGACGGTCTCCCGCTCGCCGGTGTCGACGGCGCGGGTGCGCCCGTCCTCACCGGTCTCGAGGCGGTTGATCCCCAGGACGATCTCCTCGACCCGGCCGTCGCCCCGGATCTCGACGGGCGAGCGCAGGAACCGGAACTCCATGCGGTGCTTCGCGTCGGGATCCGCGCCCTTCTGCGCCCAGCCGCTGAACAGCTCGAGGTTGCGGCGCGCGCCCTTCGTGAGGGTGTCGTCGTCGGCGATCCCGGGCGGGGCCTGCTCGGGGTCGACGACGACGGTGAGGTCGGAGATCTCGTTGAGCTCGCGCAGCTCGGTGGTGGTGAACGCGGCCTCGCGCACACTGCGGCGCCCGCAGATCAGCGTCTCGCGCACCCCCGAGGAGAGGAAGGCGTCGAGGGCGTGGTCGGCGGTGTCGGTGGCGCGCAGGTCGGCCTCGGGCAGCAGCAGCATCCGCGCCACGTCCAGGGCGACGTTGCCGGCGCCGATCACCACCGCCCGCTCGGAGTCGAGCCGCGGGTCGAGGGCGGCGTGGTCGGGGTGGCCGTTGTACCAACCGACGAAGTCGACCGAGGCGATGCTGCCGGGCAGGTCCTCGCCCGGGATCCCGAGCCGGCGCTCGGTCTGCGAGCCCACCGCGTAGACGATCGCGTCGTAGCGCTCGAGCAGCTCGTCGCGGGTGATCACCCCGCCGCCCTCGCCGCTCGACCGGAGCTCCTCGTCGTCCCCCAGGTGCACGTGCCCGAAGAACCGGAACTCGTCGCGGCGGGCGGTGTTGTCGTACTGCGCGCTCACTGACTTGATCTTCGGATGGTCCGGGGCGACCCCCAGCCGTACGAGGCCCCACGGGGTGGCCAACCGGTCGAACATGTCCACCCGGACGTCGAGCTCCGCGTCGAGCAACGCGGCCGCGGCGTAGAACCCCGACGGCCCGGAACCGACGACGGCGACGTGGCGGGGTCGCGTCGTGTGATTCTCCACCGGAGCATCGTGGCCCACCCGGACCTGCCGCGCACCCGTCTGCCGGAACGGTCGAAACCGGGTGTGCGGCGCCACGCCGCGGCCGGACACGCCGACGGACGAGTGATCCCGAGCCGGGGCGTGGCCGGAACCGTCCTCGGTCGAGGCATCACTCCATGGGATCACCGAGCGCGAGAATGCCGCGTCACCAGGGCTAACGTCGCTCGTGATGATCAGCGACGAGGTCGGGGCCCGGCATGGTGTCCACGACGACCGAGCCGGAGCCAGCGTGTCGTGGCGCCGCGGGGTCGACGTGCTCGACGACTACGCCGGTGGTGGTGTCCTGTCCGAGGAGCTGGCCGACGACCTCGTCAACGACCTCGTCGGGCTCATCGGCGCAGCCCGGCCCCGTCGCTCGCGCCGGGGACCGCACACCGGCTCGCGGCCCGGCCCCCAGCCCAGCCGCCCGGCGGTCACGCCGCCCGCGCACCGCCCGCGGCTCACGTTGGTGCGCGGCGGCGCCTGAGCACTACTCCTTGACGGCCACCAGCACGAGGTAGTGCAGCTCGGCACCGGCCATCGACAGGCGGTGCCGGAAGGTGCGCCGGACGACGATCCGCGAGGGGTGCTCGGACCCCTCGGTCGCGGCGAGCATCGCCTCGACGTCCGTCGCGTCCTGGCCGGCGTCGCCGCCGGCGAGGGTCAGGGCGAGGAACGATCCGGGCGGGAACGCGTCCCACAGCTGCGCGAGGGCGTCGACCGGGACGTGCCCCTCGCCGACGGCGCCCGCGGCGACCAGCGCGGTCAGCCCCTCGTCGCGCACGAGCTGCCTGACCTCGCCGACGTCGAGGCGCTCGCCCACCAGGTAGTGCGCGTAGAGCCCGGGACGGTCGCGGTGCGCGGCGTCGCGGGCCTCGGGGACGCCGTCCGCCCCGGCGACGACGGTGACGCCGCGGGCGCGCAGCTCCTCGCCGACCACCCCGTTGCCGGCGCCGAGGTCGAAGGCGCGCAGGTCGTCGACCGAGGATCCGGACGCGGCGACGGCCTCGGCGAGCGCGGCCGCGACGGTGGCGGGCGACGCGCACTGCAGCCGGTGCTGGACGACCTCCTCGTAGAGGCCGGGCACCGAGTACACCCGCGCGTAGTCGTGCAGGACGAGGCGCTCGTCCGTGCCGTCGGCGTGGTGGACGACGAACTCCTCCTGGGCCTGTCGACGTCCCGGGGTCGTGTCGAGCTCGACGGTCCAACCGGCCGCCGGCTCCTTCGCTGTGGCCATGGCGGTCATCATGCCCGGCCGCCGTGCCCCGGACCGGGGCCTCGGCTGTGGCGAACGTCCCGGTCCGCGCGGCGTGGTCCGGATCCCGCTGTCGTTCCTCCGGCGTCGCCGGTCGGTCACGCTCGCTGTGACAGGCACGCGTCGACGTCGTCGCGGCTCGCCCACCCGCCCCGGGTCCGTCCGGTCGACGGCCCGGCAGGGGAGGTCCATGATCACGGGCGGGCGCCACCGGTGTCGTCATGAGTGCTGGTCGTCGCGCACCTCCTCCACGCCGAGTGCGAGCAGTGGAGCTGGACGACCCACCACTCCGAGACCCACCGCCCGGAGGCGCTGCGCATCGTCGGTGCTCTCACCCGAGAGGGGTGGGCGCCCCGCTCGGCCGCGTGAGCGGACGTGAGTGGGCGCGTCCGACTCCCCGGACGGCCGGTAGGTTCCTGCTCCGATCGGCTCAACGGAGCCTGGAGGGGTGGGCATGGCCATCGAGGTGGACGGCGTCTCCGTCAAGGAGACGTCCCGGGGGTCGGGGGCCGCGTGGCGGTGGAGCTCGGTGGGACCGAGCCCGATCGACTACGAGATCCAGTGGGTCGAGAACAAGGACACGTTCCTGTACTCGACGCGCGTGCGCCCGGGCGGCTGGAACGTCTCCCAGCTCGACCCGAACACGTGGGTCGGCGACGGGACGATCGAGGGCGCCCGGGAGATGGTCGAGCGGGGCCTGCCGACGCTGCCGCACTGAGACGCGCACCGGGGCGCGCGCCGGGGACCGGACGAACGAACGGCGGGTTCGCTGCTACAGAAGCAGCGAACCCGCCGTTCGTTCGTTCCCGAGGTGGCTCAGCTGCCGCCGAGCACCCCGGCGTCGCCGAGCTTCGCCATGACGGCGTTGGGGCCGTCGAACTGGTCCTTGTCGAGACCCTTGAGGGTGTCGACGAGGTGCTGGTCGGCCCCGTTCGAGGAGGCGTGGTCGGCCAGCTCCTGCGGCCCGCCCGGGTACTGGAACCCGGCGAGCGTCTTCTGCACCTGCGTGACGTCGTAACCCATGCCGGCGGTGAGCCGACCGCCCGTTGCTCGAATCGTCCCTCGCTCGCACCGTCCGGTGCGCGACACTCCCGGCCGTGGCGCCCCCGTTCCCGGCCGTGGTGTTCGATCTCGACGGCACGCTGGTCCTGCCCGGGACGACGCGCGCCGCGCCCGGCGCCGTGGAGCTCGTCGAGGCCCTGCACGCGCGGGGCGTGCCGCTCGCCGTCGCGACGTCGGCGCCGGTGGTGCTCGCCCGCCGGGTGCTCGCCGGGCTCGGTGTCCTGGCGTGCTTCACCGAGGTCGCGGGACGCGGGGTCGACGGCGTCTACGCGGGCAAGGACGCCGTGGTCGGCGAGGCGCTGCTCGGGCTCGGGATCACGACGGCCGAGCCGGGCACGCCGATGCTGGGCGACAGCCCCGCCGACCTCGACGCCGCCGAAGCGCACGGCCTGGTGCCCGTCGGCGTGGCCTGGGGCGGGTCGCGGGCCGACGTGCTGCGCGCCGCCGGGGCGCGCGCCGTGCTCGGGCACCCGGACGAGCTGTGGTCGTTGCGGGCATCCTGAGACCGTGCCCCGCTGGGTCCTGCACCTCGACCTCGACTCGTTCTTCGCGTCGGCCGAGCAGCTGACCCGTCCGACGCTGCGCGGGCGTCCCGTGCTCGTCGGCGGTCTGGGCCCGCGCGGGATCGTGGCGGGCGCGAGCGGCGAGGCCAAGGCGTGGGGGGCGCGCTCGGCGATGCCGATGGGCCAGGCGCGGCGGCTGTGCCCGCACGCCGTGGCCCTGCCCCCGCGCACCGCGCTCTACCGGGTGCTCTCCGAGCGCTTCTTCGGCGTCGTGCGGGCCTGGGCGCCGGTGCTCGAGCAGATCGCCTACGACGAGACCTTCGCCGAACCCGAAGCCCTCGCCGACGCAGGTGCCGACGACGTGCGCGCGTTCGCAGAGCGGCTGCGCGCCGAGGTCCGCGCCGTCACCGGGCTCGCGGTCTCGGTGGGCGCCGGGTCGGGCAAGCAGGTCGCGAAGATCGGGTCGGGCCTCGCCAAGCCGGACGGGGTGCACGTGGTGGCCCAGGGCGGCGAGCGGACGCTGCTGGACCCGCTGCCGGTCCGCGCGCTCTGGGGCATCGGCCCGGTTGCCGAGACGACGCTGCACCGCAGCGGGGTCGACACGGTGGCCAAGCTCGCCGCACTCGACCTCGCGGACGTGACCTCGCTGCTCGGGACGGCCGTCGGGACGGGCCTGCACCGCCTCGCGCGCGGCATCGACGACCGGCCGCTGGTCGAGCGCGGCGAAGCCAAGCAGGTGAGCGCGGAGACGACGTTCGACGAGGATCTCTCCGACCTCGGCGCCGTGCGCACCGCGGTCGCCGAGCTGGCCGAGGGCGCCCACCGCCGCCTGCTCGCCTCCCACCGCGCGGCGCGCACCGTCAGCGTCAAGATCCGGAGCTCGTCGTTCGGGACGACGAGCCGTGCCGAGACCCACGCGGTCGCGACGACCGACCTGGCCACGCTCACCGACACCGCCCAGCGCCTCGCGGTCGCCGCCCTGCCCGACGCCGGCGTGCGCCTCGTCGGCGTCTCGTTCTCCGGGCTCACCACCGCCGTGCAGGAGGCGCTGTTCCCGGAGACCCCGACGGCCCCCGCCCCCGTGCCCGAGGTGGCGCCCCTGCCGGAGCCCGAGCCGGAGCCCCGTCGCGAGTGGCGCACCGGCGACGACGTCGCCCACCCCGAGCACGGGCACGGCTGGGTGCAGGGCGCCGGCCACGGCCGCGTCACCGTCCGCTTCGAGACGGCCTCCTCGGGCCCGGGGCGGGCGATCACGTACGCCGCCGACGACCCGGCGCTGAACCGCGCGGATCCGGCGGAGAGCCTGGGCTGACGCTCACCCCTTCCCGCGCCACCGCGGCCTCCACCAGCTGCCGCGCGATCGCCGACCCCGCCCGGGGGGCCGCAGGCTCCGCCGCCACCGCGTGCGTCACCAGCGCGCCCTCGTGGACGACGAGCAGCTGCAGGGCCAGGCCGTCCGGGTCGGCGACCCCCGCCCGCCCGAGCTCGCGGGCGAACAGCTCCCGCAGCCAGCGCTTCTCGTCGTCGATCACGGGACGCCCGGGGTGGTCGGGCCGGTCGAGCTCGGCGAAGGCGTTGACGAACGCGCACCCCCGGCTCGCGTCGTCCACCCAGCCCTCCAGCACGGCGAACGGGGCCAGCGCCCGGCGCACGGGGTCGGTCTCCGCCTCGACCGCCGCCACGACCCGCGCGCGCCACCGCTCGTCCCGGGCCCGCAGGTAGGTGGCCACCAGCTCGTCCTTCGAGCCGAAGCGGTCGTAGAGGGTGCGCTTGGTGACGCCGGACTCGGCCGCGATCGTGTCGACGCCGATCGCGTGGATGCCGTGGCGGTAGAAGAGCGCCGAGGCCACCTCGAGGATGCGCCGCGCCCCGGGGGTCAGGCGCGGCCCCTCGCCCGTCGTCGTCATGCGCGGCGTCCTCCCGTTGTGTTCACCGACCTGTGAACCTACCCTCCGAGGGACTGGTTCACAGACCTGTGTAGGAGGATCGGTGGAGGACACCATGCTGGCCGCGGTGCTCACGGGCTTCGGGGGACCGGAGACGCTGGAGCTGCGCACGGTCCCGGTGCCCCGCCCGGGCGCGGGCGAGGTGCTCGTGCGGGTGACGGCGGCGGCGCTCAACAACACCGACCTCTGGACCCGGCGCGGCGCCTACGGCCTGCCCGGCGACCCGGACGCCCTCGCGGGCTGGCGCGGCCCGGTGGACTTCCCGCGCATCCAGGGCGGCGACATCGCCGGCGAGGTCGCGGCCGTGGGCGACGGTGTCGACCCCGGACGGGTCGACCGGCGCGTCGTCGTCGATCCGGCGTTCTACGACGGCCCCGGCCCGGACGCCGGCCCGATCGGCCTGCTCGGCAGCGAGGCCGACGGCGGCTTCGCGGGCTACGTCGTCGCGGCGGACGAACGCGCCCACGACGTGACGGGTTCGCCGCTCTCCGACGAGCAGCTCGCGGCGCTCCCGGTCGCCTACGGGACGGCGGCGGGGATGCTCGCGCGCGGCCGGATCGGGGCGGGCGAGACGGTGTTCGTCACCGGGTCCTCGGGTGGTGTCGGCCTCGCGGCGGTCCAGCTCGCGACGGCACGGGGCGCGCGCGTCGTGGCGCTCACCGCGGCCGGGAAGGAGGACGCGGTCCGCGAGGCGGGCGCCGCGGCCGTCGTGGTCCGCGGGCCGGACCCGCACGCCGTCGCCGCGGCCGTGCACGACGCGGCGGGCGGGGCGCTCGACGCCGTCGTCGACGTCGTCGGCGGCCCCCTGCTGCCTGCCCTGCTCGAGCACGTCCGCGACGGCGGACGGTGGGTGGTGGCGGGCGCGCTGGGCGGCGCGTCGGTGGACCTCGACCTGCGCAGGCTCTACCTGCACAACGTGTCGCTCGTCGGCTCGTCGATGCACACGCCGACGCACTTCGCCGAGCTCGTCGACGATGCCGTCGCCGGACGCGTCCGGCCCCGGATCGCGGCGTCCCACCCGCTGACGTCGATCCACGCCGCGCAGGAGGAGTTCAGCCGTGGCGAGTACGTGGGGAAGATCGTCGTCCGGCCGTGATCAACGGGGACTTCGCGCGCATAGAAGCAGCGAACAGGCCGTTCGCTGCAACATCAAGCCCGCGCGAACGCCGCCCGCAGCTCGTCGACGAAGTCGCCGGGGACCTCGAGCGAGGCGAAGTGTCCGCCGGTGGGCAGCACGTTCCAGTGCCGGAGGTCGACGTAGCGGGCCTCCACCCAGGCGCGCGGGTTCTTCACCATCTCGGCCGGGAACATCGAGACCGCGCTGGGCACCGTGACCGGCTTCGAGGTGTCGATGCCGCCGAAGCTCTCCCAGTACAGCCGCGCCGAGGACGCCCCGGACGCGGTGAGCCAGTAGATCGAGGCGTTGTCGAGCACGCGGTCGCGGGGCACGCCGCCGAAGCCGTCGCCGTCGGTCCAGGCCACGAACTTCTCGGCGATCCAGGCGAGCTGGCCCGCCGGCGAGTCGACGAGGCCGTAGCCGAGGGTCTGCGGACGTGTGCGCTGCTGGCCCGAGTAGCCCGAGCCGACGCGGCGGAACTCGGCGGACTCGGCCAGCCAGCGCTGCTCGGTCTCCGAGAGGGTCGCGTCGTCGAACCCGTCCGGACGCGGGGCGAGCGGCATCGTCGTGTGCATCATCGCGACGCGGTCGGGGTGGCGGACGGCCAGCGCGGTGGTGACCATCGCGCCCCAGTCGCCGCCCTGGGCGAGGAAGCGCTCGTAGCCGAGGCGGGTCATGAGCTCGGCCCAGGCGTCGGCGATGCGGTCGACGCCCCAGCCGGGACCGGTCGGCTTGTCGCTGAACCCGAAGCCGGGCAGCGACGGCGCGATGACGTGGAAGGCGGGGACGGCCTCGTCGCCGGGGTCGGTCAGGGCGTCGAGGACGTCCAGGACCTCGACGACCGAGCCGGGCCACCCGTGGGTGACGAGCAGTGGCTGTGCGTCACTACGAGGTGACCGTACGTGAAGGAAGTGGATGCCGAGACCATCGATCGCGGTGCGGAACTGACCCCGCCGGTTGAGCTCGTCCTCGACGCGCCGCCACTCGTGCTCCTCGAGCCAGGCGCGGCACAGCTCGGCGACCGCGTCGAGGCCCAGCCCCTGGCCCGCATCGGTCGCGGGCTCGGGCAGGCGCACGCGCCGGAGGCGTTCGTGCAGCTCAGCGAGCTGCTCGGGGGGCACGTCGAGCACGAACGGCACGATCTCGATGGAGGGATCCCCGGCGGGCACGGGTGCGTGGGTGGCCACGGGTCGGCACGGTAGCCACACGACGCCCCCCTCGCCGGACGGCCGCGTAGGGCACCTCCGAACGCGTGGTGCGACGACACGCCGAAGGCTGGAGTTCGTGACCCGAACGAGCCAACTTCGCCCCGAGGTGTCACACCGGGCCTCATGGTGGCGATGCACGAGGTGGAGGTGATCAGCGTGATGAACGATCGGTCGGCGGCCCTGCTCGCCGCAGCAGTGGATCTGGACGAGTGTGACGGCTACGTGGTCCTGGTGTTCGACCCCGAGACGGGGGAGCTCGACGCCCACGGACCCTACGAAGGGGTCGAGGCCACTCTGCGCGCCGAGGAAATGCGGCGCGAGTTCGACAACGACGGCCTGCGCGACGTCGTCATCCGTCTCTCGCGCCTCCACCGGCCTCGCTGAGGGCCGTCCCGGTGCCGTGTCCCCCCACCGGCACCGGGATGGTCCTCAGATCGAGGGGTACTCCTGCCGCCGGCGACGGAGAACGGCGATCATCGCCGTGATCGGCCCCGAGCGGCGGGAGGACGCATGGCGCAGGGACCCACGGTCCGGGAGGCCTCGCTGGAGGTGCTCCGGGCCCACGGGATGACCACGATCTTCGGCAACCCCGGGTCCACCGAGCTCCCCATGCTCTCCGAGCTCCCCGACGACTTCCGGTACGTCCTCGGGCTGCAGGAGGCCGCGGTCGTCGGCATGGCCGACGGCTACGCCCAGGCCCGCGGGCGTCCGACCCTGGTCAACCTGCACACCGCGCCCGGCGTCGGCAACGCGGTGGGCGCCCTGGTCAACGCGTCCGCCAACGGTGCGCCGCTGGTGGTCACGGCCGGGCAGCAGGTGCGGCCGATGATGAACCTCGAGGCCCTGCTCACGAACCCGGACGCGACGATGCTGCCGCGGCCCACGGTCAAGCTGTCCCTCGAGCCGGCCCGCCCGGCCGACGTCCCCGCCGTGCTGGCCCGCGCGATCCACGTGGCGACCAGCCCGCCCTGGGGCCCGGTGTTCGTGTCGATCCCGATGGACGACTGGGACGCCGTGCTCGACCCGACCACCGAGGCGGCCGGCCTCGTCGCGGGCCGCCGGGTGCACCAGCGCGCGGCCCCGGACCCGGCGGGACTCGACGTCCTCGTCGAGGCCCTCGACGCCGCTCGCGCCCCGGCGCTCGTGGTCGGCGGCGACGTCGACGCCACCGGCGGCTTCCACGACGCCGTGACGCTCGCCGAGCGGATCGGCGCCGCCGTGTTCGCCCCGCCCGTCGAGGGGCGCGTCGGCTTCCCCACCGATCACCCGCAGTTCCAGGGCCCGCTGCCGATGGCGATCGCGCCGGTGGCGCAGGCCCTCGAGCCCTTCGACGTCGTGCTCGTCGTCGGCGCGCCGGTGTTCCGCTACTACCCCTACGTGCCCGGCCCGTACCTGCCCGAGGGCACTCGCCTGCTGCACGTCACCGCCGACCACGACCAGGCCGCCCGGGCCCCGATGGGCGACGCGGTCGTCGCCGACCCCGCCCTCACCGTGCGCGCGCTGCTCGAGCGCGTCGGGCCGGGGCCGGCGGACCGGGCGGCGCCGCCGACCCGCCGGGCGCTCGAGGCGCCGCGTCCCGGCGGCGAGGGAAGGCTCTCGGCCGAGGAGCTGTTCACCGCCCTCGCCGACGAGTGGCCGGACGGCGGTGTCCTGGTCAACGAGGCGCCCTCGCACCGGGCGACCCAGCAGGCGCGGCTGCCGATCACTCAGCCCGGCAGCTCGTACTTCACGACCTCGGGCGGGCTCGGCTTCGGCCTCCCGGCCGCGGTGGGCGTGGCGATCGCCGACCCGTCGCGCCCCGTCGTGGCCGTGCTCGGCGACGGCTCGCTGCAGTACGCGATCCAGTCGCTCGCCACCGCGGCGGCCCAGCAGGTACCGGTGACGATCATCGTCCTGGACAACGGCGAGTACGCGATCCTCAAGTGGTTCGCCCAGCGCGAGCAGACCCCGAAGGTGCCCGGGCTCGACCTGCCCGCGATCGACCACCTCGCCCTGGCGCAGGGCTACGGGGTGCCGGCCGAGACCGTCGCGACGGTCGAGGAGTTCCGCGCCGCGGTGCGCCGGGGCGTCGCCGGTCCGGGTCCGCGCCTCGTCCACGTCCCGGTGCCGCCCGCGGCGGGCTGAGCCCGACCCACCTCTCGGCCTTGACCTCGACCGTCCTCGAGGTCGCACGGTGACGAGTCATGAGCGTCACCGAGGACCGAGATCGACAAGAGGTCCGTCGTGCCCCGGGCGTAGCGTCGCGCGGGCGCCCTCCGAACGGTCCGGGGCGCTGGGGAGGACCACGCGTGAGCACGGAGACCACGACGCGGCCGTCGGCCGACGAGCAGACACCGGACGCCGCGCCCGCGGTCGAGGTGCGCGATCTCGTCAAGCGCTACGGCCGCAGCACCACGCCCGCGGTCGACGGGCTGAGCTTCGCGGTGCGTCGGGGCGAGGTGTTCGGGCTGCTCGGCCCGAACGGCGCCGGCAAGACCACCACGGTCGGCGTGCTGACGACGCGGGTCACCAAGACCTCGGGGCTCGCCACCGTCGCCGGCATCGACGTCGCGGCGAACCCGGTCGGGGCGCGCGCCGTGCTCGGCGTCGTGCCGCAGCGCCCGAACCTCGACCGCTCGCTCGACGCCCGGGGCAACCTCGTCTGGCACGCCGCCTACCACGGTGTCCCGCGGGCGCAGCGCGGTCGGCTGGCCGACGAGCTGCTCGACCGGATGGGGCTCGCGGAGAAGGCGAAGACCAACCCGGACGAGCTCTCCGGTGGCCAGGCCCAGCGCCTGATCATCGCGCGCGGCCTGATGCACGACCCCCAGGTGCTCTTCCTCGACGAGCCGTCGACGGGGCTCGACCCGCAGGCCCGCCTCTTCGTGCACGACCGCGTCACCGAGCTCGCGGCGTCCGGCGTCACGGTGGTGCTCACGACGCACGACATGGACGAGGCGGCCAAGCTCGCCGACCGCGTCGGCATCGTCGATCACGGCAAGCTGCTCGCGCTGGACACGCCGTCCGCGCTCGTGGCGGCCCTGCCCGGCGAGGCCACCATCGATCTCACGATCACCGGTGCCGACGTGGACGCGCTCGTGGGGCGGCTGGGTGAGCTGCGCGGCGTGTCGAGCGTCGAGGACCTGTCCGGCGAGGCCGCGTCCGCCACGCACCTGCGGGTGGGCTGCGACGGCGAGGCCGGTGCCGCGCTCCCGCCGGTGCTCGCCGCGGTGGCCGACGCCGGCGCCGTCGTCTCGCAGGTCGCGCTCGGCGAGCCGACGCTCGAGGACGTCTTCATCGACCTGACGGGGAGGGGGTTGCGGTGAGCGCCCCGGTGAAGGTCGGTCCCGGCCAGGGCCGCGCGTTCCTCGGTGTCCTGGGCCGCGACCTCGCGGTCACCGGCAAGGAGTTCGGCAGCTTCATCAGCCAGGTGCTGATGCAGCCGTTCTTCCTGCTGTTCGTGTTCGGCGTGGTGCTGGGCCAGCTCGGCTACGTCACGCCGGGCTACGCCCAGCTGCTGCTGCCCGGGCTGCTGGCCCTCAACGCGTTCTTCGTCGCCGTGCAGGCCACGGCGATCCCGCTGGTCATCGACTTCTCGTACACCAAGGAGATCGAGGACCGCCTGCTCGCGCCGCTGTCCACGCGCCTCGTCGCGGTCGAGAAGATCGTGTTCGGGGCCTCGCGCGGCCTGTTCGGCTCGCTCGTGATGATCCCCGTCGGCTACATCGTGCTCGACGAGGTCAACTGGGTGCTCTCGGGCCTGCCGTTCGCGGCGGTGCTGCTCGTGCTCGGCTCGCTGGCCGGCGGGGCCGCGGGGCTGGTCCTGGGCACGCTGGTGTCGCCCCGGAAGATCAACGTGGTGTTCGCCCTGGTGATCACGCCGCTGCTGTTCACCGGGTCGACGCAGTTCCCGTTCCTGCAGCTCGAGAACCTGCGCTGGTTCCAGGTGCTCTGCGCGCTCAACCCGATCACCTACGTCTCCGAGGGCCTGCGCGGCGCGCTGACGCCCGCGGTGCCGCACCTGCCGGGCTGGCTCTGCCTGCTGGCGCTCGTGGCCTCGTGCCTGCTCTTCGGGGCCATCGGCATCCAGGGGTTCGTGCGCCGCGCGCTCGACTGATGGCCGGCGAGCTCGATGCCCTGCGCGGGCGGCTCGGGGCGGCGATGACCGCCCGGGGGTTCGCGGCGCAGGCGGCGGCACTCGAGCGGCTCGTGGTGCGGTCCGAGGGCCCGGACACGGTGCTCCCGGTGCTCGCCCACCTCGACGACGCCGTGGCGCGGGCCGGCGAGGAGGTCGACGCCGACCTCGCCGGGGTCCTCGGTCCGCTCGCGGTGACGGCGCGGTGGCAGCAGACCGCGGCCTACGTCGCGAGCCCGCCCGACCCGTCGTTCCTCGACCTCTACGCGCACGCCACGCTGGCGGACGCCGAGGACGTCGCGCTGGGCCTGGTCCTGCTGGGTCCGGGCGTGCGGTACCCGCCCCACCATCACCCGGCCGAAGAGTTCTACCTGCCCGCGGGCGCGATCCGATGGGTGCACGCGGCCGCGGCCGTGCCCGCCGCCGAGCCCGCCGGCGTCCTGGTCCACCACGAGCCGTGGCAGCCCCACGGGATGTGGACCGGCGACCGCCCCGTCCTGCTCCCCTACGTCTGGATCGGTGAGGTGGGGACGTCCGCGGCGTTCTGCTGACGCGGGGTCGATGGCCGGGCGGGGTGCTCCGGGTAGGCCCGGGACCATGCGACACCAGGAGTTCCTCGCCGGCGTCGCCACCCGAGGTGGCTTCGCCGAGACCGACGACGCGCGCCGGGAGTGATTCGGGTCGCCCCGGCGACCCAGATCACTCATGTGGGCCGGAGGCCCCTCAGACCACCGAGAAGCCCGGCGGGAGCGAGCCGCGGCCGGTGAGGGCGTGCAGGAGCAATGGGCCGTGGCCGAGGCGCACGCCGGTGCGGGTGAGCACCGTCGCCACCTGTGTCGTCGTGTGCGCGCTGAACGCCACGTCGAGCCCGGTCGCCGTCGCGATGTCGTACCCGTGCACGACGAGCTCGATCGTGCGCGTCGGGACGTAGGACGCGACGCGCAGGCCACCGGCGATCGTCGTGATGAGCGCGTCCGGGTCGGCGGCCCGAGTGGCGGCGACGGCGCGCTCCGCGAGCGTCGCGAACGCCGCGATCGGGTCGTCGCCGAGTGCCACGCCCGCGTCCCGCCCGCGCTGGGCGACGGCCGACTGGTCGAGCCCCTCGCCGGTCATCGACGGCATGAGGGCGTAGTAGCCCTCGGGCGAGTCGATGTCCTCGGTGTCGGCGGGCCGCTCCAGGTAGGTCAGCACCGTGATGAACGCGCGGCTGGTGTGCCCCACCAGCGACCGCAGGTCCCACTCGCCCAGCGCCGGCGCGTCCCAGGCGTCCGACGGCACCCGCCCGACCAGCTCCGTGACCACCTGCGCCGCCTCGGCGTACCCCTCCAGCATGTGAGCGATTCTCGTGGCTATGGCCACGGATATCACTCATCAGGCGATCAGCTTCGCGGTCACCTCGGCGAGGCGGGTGCCCTGGATCCGCGCGGCCTGGAGGGCGGCGTCGTCGGGCGCGGCGGACTTCCGCGACACCCAGGACGCGCCGTACGGGTTGCCCGAGGACATCAGCGAGGCGTCGGCGGCGTAGCCGAGCGGCATGACCAGCGCGCCCCAGTGGTAGAGCACGTTGTTCATCGACAGGATCGTCGCCTCGAGCCCACCGTGGCCCGTCGAGGCGCTGGTGAACGACGTGCCGACCAGGCCGGCGAGCTTCCCCTGCGCCCACAGCCCGCCCGTGGTGTCGAGGAACGCCTTGAGCTGCTCGGCGCTGTTGCCGAAGCGGGTCGGGCTGCCCATCGCGAGGCCGTCGGCCCACTCCAGGTCGTCCAGCGAGGCGACGGTGTCGTAGGGGTTGTCCTCGACCCAGGCCTTCCACCGCCGGTTCGCCTCGATCGCCTCGGCCGGGGCGCGCTCGGCGACGGGCCGGACGCGGGTCTCGGCGCCGGCGTCCCGGGCGCCCTGCGCGAGCGACTCGGCGAGCGCGGCGACGTTGCCGGTCGCGGAGTAGAAGACGACGACGATGCGCGGCGCCCTGGTGGTCGAGGCGGTCACGGAGCCCTCCCGGGTCGGTGGTCGAACCCCGATCATCACCCGGACGTCCGCACGCCGCGGCCCGGGGGTCACCCGCTCGGCTCCCACGACCGTCGGAGACGGAGCAGGATGGGCCGGGTGACGACGCGGGAGGCCGGCGGTGCCCGGACCGGTGCGCCGGCGCCCGGCCGGGACGGGGCCGGGCCCCGCGGGCTCGTCGCGCTCTACCGGCGCCTGTCCGGCCTCGTCGCCGCCCCGTCGGCCGACGCCCAGGCCGTCGCCGCCGTGATGGCCGGCGAGCTCGGCGTGCTCGCGGCCGTGGTCGGTCCGCAGCGCGAGGTGCTCGCCGCCTCCGCGCCCGGCGTGGGTGTCGCGGAGGCCTCGGCCCTCGTGCGCGCCGACGCCCGCACGGCGGCGTGGCCCCGCACCCTCGAGGTGGCCGCCGCGGCCGGGCGTGCGCTGCGCGTGCCCGGGCCCTGGCTGCGCGCCCAGGTCGTCGCCCCGGTGCTGCTCGGTCGCGAGGTGCCGGCGTTCGTGTTCGCCGAGGAGGACACCGCCACCCGCGACCGTCCCGAGGCGCTGGCCGGCGACGACGTCCTGCTGCTGGTGGCCGAGCACGCCGCGACGGTCGTCGGGGTGCTCCACGGCCGCGACCGCGTGCTGGCCACCGCGGCCGGCCAGGTGCGGGGCGACCTGGTGTCCGGGCTGTTGCTCGACCGCGCCCGCGACGCCGACCAGGCCGCCCAGTGGGCCGAGCACGTCGGCTACGACCACGGCGTCGCCCATCGCGTCGTCGTCGTGTCCCCGGACGACGAGGACGCCTACGGCGCCGGCCCCGCGAGCCTGCTCGGCGAGGCCGAGGAGCACCTGCTCGCCGCCGCCCCGGCCGCGCTGACGGTCGTGCGCGACACCGAGACCGTCGCCGTCGTCCCCGAGACCGCAGACCCCGTGGCCGTCGGCGCCACGTGCGCCCGCCGGCTGGCCCGCGGCCGCGTGCCCGACCCCGACGCCCGCTGGCCGGTGACGGTCGCCGTCGGCGGCCCCGTCTCCGAGCCCGCCGACATCGCCGCGTCCTACGACCAGGCGCGCCGGACCCTCCTGGCCTCCCGGCGGCTCGGTCGCGCAGGGCGGGTGCTGCGCTTCGACGAGCTCGGGGTGCACCGGCTCCTCCTGCAGATCCCGGACCCCGACGCCGCGCGCGCCTTCGCCCGCGAGGTGCTGGGACGGCTCGCGACCGACCGGTCCGAGCGCACCGTCGAGCTCTTGCGCACCCTGGCCCGCTACTTCCGCGAGGACGGCAGCCCGCAGCGGGTGGCGCGGGCGCTGAACGTCCATCCCAACACCGTCGGCTACCGCCTGCGGCGCGCCGAGGAGCTCAGCGGCCTGGACCTCGACACCTACCGCGACCGCCTCGCCGCCCAGGTGGCGCTCGAGATCCTGGGGGAGATCGAGGCGTGAGCGAGTCCTTCGCCACCGAGTCCTTCACCGCAGCGCTCGCCCGCCGCGTCCTGCTCTGCGACGGCGCGATGGGGACGCTCGCCCGGGCCAGCGGCGTACGGGTCGAGGGGCCCGGCGCCGAGCTGTGCGTCGTCGCCCCGGAGCTGGTCACGGCGCTGCACGAGCGCTACCTCGCCGCGGGTGCGGACGTCCTCCAGACCCACACCTTCGGTGCCTCGCGGCCGCGCCTGGAACGTCACGGCCTCGCGCGTCGCACCCGCGAGGTCAACCTCGCCGGCGCGCGTCTGGCCGCCGCCGCGCGCGACGGTGCCGGCCGCCCGGCCTGGGTGGCCGGCTCGGTCTCGCCGGTGACCCAGCCGGGCCGGGGCAGCGCCGTGGACGCGCCGGCGGCGGCCGCGGCGATCCGCGAACAGGTCGAGGCGCTCGTCGAGGGCGGGGTCGACCTCGTCGTGCTCGAGACGTTCAGCCGCGCCGACGAGCTGCTCGCCGCGGTGCGCGCCGTCCGCGAGGTGACCGACCTGCCCGTCGTCGCGGAGGCGACGTTCGTCGACGAGGACGGCAGTCCGCTGACCACCGCAGGCGAGTCACCCGCCGACGTCGTCGCCCGCCTCGCCGACGCGGGCACGGTGGCCATCGGCAGCAACTGCACGCTCGGTCCGCAGGGCCTGCTCGACGTGGTGCGACGGATGGGGCCGACGGACGGGCTCGCGCTCGCCGCGCAGCCCAACGCGGGTCTGCCGCACGTCGTCGCCGACCGCAGCGTGCGCTTCGCTGGCGACGCGGAGCACTTCGCGCGCTACGTGCTGCGCTACGTCGAGGCCGGCGCGCGCTTCGTCGGCGGGTGCTGCGGCACGACCCCGGAGCACACCGCGGCGGCCGCGACGGCGCTGACCACGCACGACGCCTGGGCACCGTCCTCCGCGCCCGTCGCGGCCGCGGGTCCCGAGAGCGGGCCGATCCGGATCGTCGAGGGCCGCCGCGCGGCGCCCGAACCCGAGCCCGACGACCCGGGTCCCGGCAGCGGACCCGACGCCCGCGGCGCCGTCGACCGCTGGCTGCGCCACCGCGGGGCGGGCGAGTTCCTCGTGGCCGCGGAGGTCGCCGGGGCGGGCGGGCCCGCCGAGCACCTCGCCCGGGCCCGGCGCGCGGTCGCCGGCGGTGCCTCGGTGCTGTGGGTGAGCCGGCCCCGCGCCCGGCGCGCGACCACCAGCAGCGCCGCGCTCGCCGTGCACCTCCACGACCGCGTCGACGTCGACACCGCCCTGACGGTGACGAGCTGGCAGACGGGCCTGCTCGCTCTCCAGGCCGACCTGCTCGGGTTGCACGCCCTGGGCCTGCGCACGCTGGTCTGCGAGACGGGGAACCCGCCCGTGCACGCCGAGCAGGCCGTCCGCGATGGAGTGTGGGAGGTCGACGGGGCCGAGCTGCTCCGCACGGCGGCCGGGCTGAACCGCGGCGTCGACATCGACGGGGCGCAGCTCGGCACGGCGACGGCGTTCCGGCTCGGCGCGCGCTTCACCCCCGGCTCGGACGACCTCGAGCACGAGGCCGCGCGGGCGATCGCCAAGGTCGAGGCGGGGGCGGAGTTCCTCGTCTCGCGGCCGGTGTTCGACCTCGACGGGCTCCGCCGGATCGTCGACGCGCTCGCGGACGCGGGCTGCCGCGTGCCGGTGCTCGCGTCGGTGGGGGCGCTGACCGGCTACACACAGGCCGAGCACATGCGCCACGAGGTGCCCGACGTCGTCGTCCCGGACGCCGTCATGGACACGATGCGCCGCGCCGGCGACGGCCCGGAGGCGGCGCGAACGGGGCTGTCGCTGGCCGCGGACCTCGTGGCTGCGGCCAGCGACGTGGTCGAGGGTGTCGTCGTGCGCTGGTCCGGGCCGGCGTGGCCCGGGCTCGACCCGGCGACGGCGGTGGCGCGGCTGCATGCCGCCGCCGGCGCCTGACCGTCAGACCGCGACGGGGGCCCGCCGCACGACCGGCGTCGGGTGCGGGGTGCCGCGCAGGTGGGCGATGGTCGCGCGCAGGTAGGCCACCTCGCGCGTCAGCGAGGCCACGGTCTCGCCGTCGTAGTCGTAGGACATCTCGCGTGGCATGACCACGACTCCGCAGCAGGGGCACGTCGTCGGGGCGTTCATCCTCGTCACCTCGGTGCTCACGATCCGGTGGGTCATGGGGTCCTGGCGGCCCCGGCACCCTCCAGTCTTCGCGTCCGCCGGCGGCCGGGCACTGTGTCCGCCCACAGAGATCACGGCGGTGGCGTTGTGTCCCGGCACAGCGCGCGCCGGACACTGCACCGGATGCCGCGTCAGGCTCCTTCGACCAGGCGAGCGCGCCACGCATCGAGGTCCGCGTCGGAGACACCGGCCGCCCGGAACGGCGCGCGGGGGTCGTCGTCGAGCTGGTCCAGTACGGGCTCGAGGTGCGCGGGGTCGACGCCCACGCGTTCGGGGTCGGCGCCCGGTGCGGCCGAGCCCTGGACGACCAGGCGGTCGCGTAGGGCGACCCGGTGGTCGTTGGTGGCGGCGAAGTCCGCGGCCACGACGTCGCGCGGGACGCCGGCGGCGCGCAGGAGCAGCGCCACGGCGACGCCGGTGCGGTCCTTGCCGGCCGCACAGTGCACGAGCAGCGGACCCGGCCCGTGCGCGGCCACGCCGACCAGCTCGGGCAGCCACGCCTCGCCGATGCCCAGCAGGAGCACGTAGAGCTCGTCGAGAGTCCGGCGCTGACGGGTCTCCGGCGGCGCGTCACGCATGAGTACCTCGGGGGCGAGGGCCTGGATCAGTGGCAGCGGCGTCAGCTCGGTGCCGAGGGCGACCAGCGGGTGCGGTCGCCCGTCGAGCTCCTCGGGGTTGCGCAGGTCGATCACGCTGCCGGGCGGCCAGGCGAGCCCGCCGGGGCCGTGCGTCGTGGCGTCGTCGGCCAGCGGGGCATCGGAGCGCCACAGCACCCCGGGCCGCGTGCTCAGGCCGTCGACGGTCGGCATCCCGCTGACGTCCCGGAGGTTGGCGAGGTGCCGGATGTCCGGGAGGTCTCCGGTGTCGGGGACGGTCTGGTCCGTGCGCGTCGCGGGCACCGGGGGTTCTCCTTCGTCGGGACCTCCATGGTCCCGCGCTCGACCGCCGCGCCCGGCCCGGCGTGCGCGACCTCACCTCCCGGGTGCCAGGGTGATCCCGTGGAGGGCGACGACGCGCTCGTGCTGCGGGCGCCCCGACCGTCCGACGAACAGGTGGCCCGCGACGCCCAGGCGGCGCTCGCCGCGGACGGGTTCGATTTCGGTCTGCGCCCGGACACCGAGCCCTGGCTGGCCTACCTGGACCGGCTCCAGCGCGAGCACCGCGGCGAGGACCTGCCGCCGGGCCGGGTGGCGTCGACGTACCTCTACGGCGAGGTCGACGGACGGGTCGTCGGGCGCACATCGATCCGGCACAGGCTCACCGACACGCTGCGCGCCGAGGGCGGGCACATCGGGTACGCGGTGCTGCCCGCCGAGCGCCGCCGCGGCTACGCGACCGCGATCCTGCGCCGCAGCCTCGAGGTCGCCCGCGACCTCGGCATCGGCCGGGTCCTCGTCACCTGCCGCGAGGACAACGTCGGCTCCCTGGCCGTGATCGCTCGCTGCGGCGGCCGGCCCGACCCGGAGTGGCCGGTCAACCCGGACGGCCCCGGCGGCGTGCCCCTGCGGCGGTTCTGGATCGACTGACTGGAGAGCTCGGACAAGGTCGGATCGCCTCATCTTCAGCCGGCCGCCTCGTCAGCGATCTGCTCCAGCACTGTTCCGGGTACCGATCGACCGTCGGGTTCGGCTTCCGCGACCGTTACGAGCGCGCCGTCCTGGCGTGAGGCGTAGTGCTCTCCGGTGAGCTCAAGACGCGGGTCGAGCGGGCGGACACCGCCCGTACCCGGAGTGTCGATCAGTCCCCGCAGCTCCGTGGCTTGAGTGGAATATGGCATCTCGATCCATGCCATGGCGACGACGACCCGATCACGGCCGACGGGCGAGACGCCGAGCGAACCCCTCTGGAGCGACCGGCACGGGTGCTCGAGGAGGAACATTCGCACTTGCCCAGTGGCGTTCGCTGCGCACATGTTCCCGTCGTCCTGCGCCCGCGCGCTTACGTCTGAGCCGCGCGTCGAGAGCCGGACGCGGGTGCGCTCACTCTTCTCCCGGCTCGTCCGCGCACTCCGCGCGCTGACCGACGCCTGCGCCTCGACTTCCGGGGCCGCCCCGGCTGTGCCACCACCCCCGGCCGAGAACGCGACGGTGATACCGATGCCGATCGCCAGTGCCACACCACCCACGCCGAGCTTTCACGGTGTGATCGGTCGGCGAATCCCGTTCGAGTCCGTGTAGAAGTCCACAGTCCCCTCCCCCCGGGATAGATCATCTGCGAAGCGGGGCGCCATGCGTCGTTGCCACGCGACGAGTACGAACGAATGGAGCAGTCCCCTCGCACGCCTTGTACTGCGGACCGTGTCCCGAGGACACGGTTCGCCGTCACCTACCGAGCCCCCTCGACGGCCGCGGGAACCTGACGACCTGGGGTGGACGCCGCGCTCGTCCCAGTGGCGCAGCACCCGCACCGACAGGCCGGTGGCCTCGGCGAGCTCGCCGACCGTCCGCCCGCGCGTCATGGGAGGAACGCTAGGACCTCACACCGTGAGAGGAGCAAACGTCAACACGAGATTGACGATGAGCCGATCGTCAACCTACGGTGGACGAATGGCACCGACTCCAGCCCAGCCCGTCCGTCTCGACGACCTCATCAACGCGATCACCTCGGTCCACTCCGACGCCCTGGAGCAGCTGCAGGACGCCGTGCTCGCCGCCGAGAACATGGGCGAGGTCGCCGACCACCTCATCGGCCACTTCGTCGACCGTGCCCGACGTTCCGGGGCGTCGTGGACCGACATCGGCAAGCGCATGGGCGTCACGAAGCAGGCCGCCCAGAAGCGGTTCGTGCCCAAGGGCTCGAGTGGCGAGATCGACTTCGAGGAGGGCTTCGGCCGCTTCACGCCGCGGGCGCGCAACGTCGTCGTCTCCGCGCAGGAGGAGGCGCGGTCCGCCGAGAACGCCGAGATCACGCCGGCGCACCTCGCGCTCGGGCTGCTCCACGAGCCCGAGTCGCTCGCGGTGCTGACGATGACGGCGCTCGGCGTCGCCCCGGAGACGGTCCGGCGCACGCTGCTCGGCACCCTGTCGGCCCGGTCCGACGAGATCGGCGCACTCATCCCGTTCGACGGCGCGGCCAAGAAGGTGCTGGAGCTGACGTTCCGCCAGGCGCTGCGGCTCGGGCACAACTACGTCGGCACCGAGCACATCCTGCTCGCGCTGCTCGAGCACGAGGACGGGTCGGGCACGCTCACCGGCCTCGGCCTGGACCGCGAGGCCGTCGAGGGCCACGTCGTGCGGATGCTGTCGAGCCTGTCGGGCGCTCCGGAGGACCCCGGGACGACTCAGACCCCGTAGATCCGCGTCGGCGTCACGAGGACCGCCGCCCGCCGCTCGCGCGCCATCGTCGCGTCGTACTCGACCCAGTTGTCGTGCGTCCCGCCTGCGGCGGTGAAGACCTCGCGCAGCAGGGCGGGGACATCGGCGATCCCGGTGAGGGCGTCGTCCGGCCCGGCGATCTCGGTGGAGCCCTCGACGGTCGTCCAGCGCCACCCGGCGCGCACCGTCACCGTCATCCGCGGCCGCGCGCGGAGGTTGGCGAGCTTCACCGATCCGCCCGCCGCCACGAGCGCTACGACCGGTGTCCCGTACACCGGGTGGTCCATCACGCCGGCGTTGACGACGGACGACTGGATCGAGCCGTCGGCCCGCGTGGTCGACACCACGACCAGGAAGTGCTCGCCGGCGGCCCGCCCGCGGAAGTCGTCGAGGTCCATGGCGTGAGCCTGGCACGCGCTCAGTCGAGAGCGAAGCCGAACGGGAGTTCCAGCCGGTGGGCGCGCAGGAAGTCGGCGTCGGCGAGCAGGTCGCGGGTCGGGGCGTCCGCGACGACGACCCCGCCGTCGATCACCACCGAGCGCGGGCAGAGCTGCAGCGCGTAGGGCAGGTCGTGGGTGACCATGAGCATCGTCCGGTCGAGCCCCAGCAGGACCTCCGCGAGCTCGCGGCGCGCGACGGGGTCGAGGTGGGTCGAGGGCTCGTCCAGCACGAGGATCTCGGGGTCGCACGCGAGGACGGTGGCCAGGGCGGCGCGGCGCCGCTGCCCGCCCGAGAGGTGCATCGGCGACCGGTCGGCGAGCTCCGCCACGCCGACGGCCTCGAGCGCCTCCTTGACCCGCAGCGCCAGCTCCGGCTCGGTGACCCCGAAGTTCGCAGGCCCGAACGCGACGTCGTCGGCGACGGTCGGCATGAACAGCTGGTCGTCGGGGTCCTGGAAGACGATGCCGACGCGTCGGCGGATCTCCTGCACGTGCTCGCGGGTGACCTCCATCCCCCCGACACGCACGGTGCCCGCGCCTGCCCGGTGCACGCCGTTGAGGTGCAGCACCAGCGTCGTCTTGCCCGCCCCGTTCGGCCCGAGCAGCGCGACCCGCTCGCCGCGCTCGATGCGCAGGTCCACGCCGAAGAGGGCCTGGTGGCCGTCGGGGTACGCGAACGCCAGCCCCGAGACCTCGAGGGAAGGGACCGTCACCAGGCCCAGTATCCGGACATCGCGAGCAGCGCTGCGGCGACGGCCGGCACCAGGGCCACCGACCAGGTCGCCGTCGACGCGGACGCCGTGGTGAACGCCGGCATCGTCCCCGTGTAGCCGCGGGAGAGCATCGCGAGGTGCACGCGCTCGCCGCGCTCGTAGGAGCGCAGGAACAGCGCCCCCACCGACCGCACGGTCGCCCCGAGCTGCCAGACGAAGCGCGGGTCGTGGCCGCGGGACACGCGGGCGAGGCGCATCCGCCGGGCCTCGGCGACGATGACCTCGAGGTAGCGCAGCATCAGCGTCGCGATCACGCAGACCATCGACGGCACGCGCAGCCGGGAGAGCCCGGAGACGAGGTCGCGCAACGGGGTGGTGGCGGCGAGCGTCACCGAGACGAGCACGCCGAGCGTGCCCTTGACCAGGATGTTCCAGCCGGCGAGCAGACCGTCGACGGCCAGGGACATCCCCATCCATTCGACCCGCGGGCCCGTCGCGAAGAACGGCAGCAGCATGGCGAGCACGACGAACGGTGCCTCGATCAGCGCCCGCGCGGCGAGCCACCCGGGCGGGATGCGGGCGACCGTCCACACCCCGACGAGCAGCAGGAACTGCAGCCCGAACACCGCGAACGCCTCGCGCGGCGTGGCCACCACCGACAGGACGAAGACGAAGGCCACCACGATCTTCACGTGGGCGGGCAGGCGGTGGACCACCGAGTCGCCGGCCCGGTAGAGCGGGTGGGCGTGACCGGCACCCACCGCTACTCGACCCAGCTGGGCGTCTCGTCCTTCGACGACCGCCGTCGCAGGACCCAGAACAGGCCCCCGGCCACGATGAGCGTGACGAGCACGCCGATCACGCCCGCGATCCCGGTCGTGCCCTCGGAGCCGCCGACCGTGTAGTCGGCCAGCGGGCTCCCGGAGGTGGCGTGCTCGCCGGCGTTCTGCGCGATGCACGTCCCGCCGACGGGCTCGCCGGCCTCGTCGAGCTCGCAGCCCGACACCGTCACGGCGTCGAGGCCGTCGGGGCTGCTGCTCGCGGCGTAGGAGACGACGCCGGCCAGCAGCAGGGCGACGACGAGGAAGCCGGCGTAGAACGCCACGGGGAGCTTCTTCACGACCGCGCCTCCTGGCCCTTGATCCTGAGCGACGGCGCGGCGCTGCGCGTCAGGTAGACGAGGTCCGGGCGCACGGCCGCGACGGCGCCGACGGTGAGCGCGGTGATGATCCCCTCGCCGATGCCGATGAGGGCGTGGAACCCGGTCATCAGCGCGAACACGGTGCCGAGCGCCAGGCCCTGCCCGCCGATCGCGTACTCGAGCACGAAGCCCAGCGACGCGACGACGGTGTTGACCCAGGCGGCGACGAACGCGACGACCACGAGGCCGCCCCTGCTGCGGAGGGCGACGCGGCGCAGGGCCACGGCGACGCCGTAGCCGACGAACGTGCCGATCAGCGCCATGTTCGTGATGTTCGTGCCGAGCGCGGAGAGCCCCCCGTCGGCGAAGAGCAGCGCCTGGAGCAGCAGCACGATCGACACGCAGATCGCCCCGACGTAGGGGCCCACGAGGATCGCGCACAGCGCGCCGCCGAGCAGGTGACCGCTGACGCCCGGGAGGATCGGGAAGTTCAGCATCTGGACCGCGAACACGAAGGCGGCGACGAGGCCGGCCATCGGCGCGGTGCGGTCGTCCAGGTCACCGCGGGCGCGGACGACGCAGACGGCCAGACCGAGCACGGCCACCAGCCCGAAGATCACCGAGGTCGGTGCGTTCACGATCCCGTCGCTCATGTGCATGGCGACGAGGTCGGTGTGCGGTTCCACGACTCACCCCCGCGTCCGGCGTGGCGCCACCCGGACGGGCGACGCCGGTCAGTGTGTCGCAGGAAAGTCGTTGTCGCACTACTCCTGCGACAACCGTGTACTGGCCGAACGGAGGGTGTGCGCGGCCCGTCGTTCTGTTCGCCCGGTTCGGGCATGCTGGCCGGACGACGAGCGAGGGAGGATCCCGATGGCGCAGCAGCGGACGACGTGCGCGATCGTCGGCGGCGGGCCCGCCGGGATCGTGCTGGGGCTGGTGCTCGCGCGGTCCGGGGTCGAGGTCACCGTGCTGGAGAAGCACGGCGACTTCCTGCGGGACTTCCGCGGCGACACCGTCCACGTCTCGACGATGACGCTGATCGACGAGCTGGGTCTCTGGGACCGTTTCGCCGAGCTGCCGTGGAAGCCGATCGAGCAGGCGCGGGTCGTGCTCGACGCGGGTCCGGCGACGGTCGCCGACCTGTCGCGGCTCCCCGTCCGGCACCCGTTCATCGCGATGGTCCCGCAGTGGCACCTGCTCGACATGCTCGCCGCGGCCGCCGAGGAGGAGCCGACGTTCACGCTGCTGCGGCACGCCGAGGTCACGGACCTGCGCCGGCGCGGTGGCCGGGTCACCGGGGTGCGGTGGCGCGACCGGACCGAGCACCCCGGGGATGCCGGGGACACCGAGCACGACCTCGCCGCCGACCTCGTCGTCGCCTGCGACGGGCGCAGCTCCCGCGTGCGCGACCTGACGGGCCTCCCGCTGCGCGACTACCCCGTCCCGATGGACGTGTGGTGGTTCCGGCTGCCGCGCGGGGAGGGCGACGACCCGGCGGGCGGTCTGGGGCGCGTCACCGAGGGCCGCTTCGTGATCATGCTCGACCGCGGGGACTACTACCAGATCGCCTACCTCATCCCGCGCGGCGCGGACGCCGAGCACCGACGGCAGCCGATCCAGACCTTGCGCGAGGACCTGCGGGAGCTGCACCCCTGGCTCGGCGACCGCGTCGACGGCGTGGCGTCCTGGGACGACGTCAAGCTGCTGCGCGTCACCCTGGACCGGCTGCGCCGCTGGTCGGCCCCCGGCGTGCTCTGCATCGGCGACGCCGCGCACGCGATGTCCCCGGTGGGCGGCGTGGGGATCAACCTCGCCGTGCAGGACGCCGTGGCCGCCGCGCGGCTGCTCGCGCCGGTGCTCGCGGCCGCCCCCGCCGACCCGGCGGCGGTCGACCGCGCCGCGGCCCGCGTGCAGCGCCGGCGCTGGTGGCCGACCTGGGCGACCCAGACCGGCCAGCGCATCGCCCATCGCGGCGTCATCGCCGCGGTGCTCGGCGAGGGCGAGCAGGCGCCCGGCCGCGAGCGGTTGCCCCTGCCGCTGCGCCTTCTGCAGCGTGTGCCGGCGCTCCAGGTGATCCCGGCGTACCTGGTCGGGGTCGGCGTGCTGCCCGAGCACGCGCCGTCGTGGGCGCGCCGGGACGGTCAGCCGGCGAGCGCGAAGAACTCCAGCGCGTTGCCGTCGGGGTCGACGAAGGACAGCGCCCAGCCGTAGTCGGCCTCGACGACGCCGCTGTGCACGACCCCGATCTGGTCGAGGTGGGTCTGCCACGCGGAGACGGCGGCGCGGTCGGCGCAGGAGAACCCGACGTGGTCGAGGCCGGGCGCGACGACGTCGAACGTGTCGCCGGAGCGGGCGCCGTCGTGCGCGGTGAGCCCGAAGAGCTGCCCGCCGGCGAGCGCGAAGACCTTCCGCTCGAACGGGCCGTCGGACAGCGTCATCGCCGGCTCCACGCCGAAGAGGCGCTCGTACCAGGGCTGGCTGGTGGCCAGGTCGGTCACCGAGAGCGCGACGTGGGAGATCGAGGGGAGTTCGGGCACGGCGACAACCTAGTCCGCGCGGACCGGGAGGTGGATCGGCCCGCGCAGCACCGTCGCGACGCGGGGCTCGATCTTCCCGGCGGGACGCAGGCGCGGCATCCGCTCGGCGAGCATCTCCAGCGCGACCTCGCCCTCCATCCGGGCCAGCGCGGCGCCGAGGCAGTAGTGCGCGCCGCCGGAGAACGCCAGGTGCGTGGTGGTCTGCTCGCGACGGGGGTCGAAGCGGTCGGGGTCCGGGTGCGCGGCCGGGTCGCGGCCCGCGCTCGCCAGCAGCACGAGCACGCCCGAGTCGCGGCGCAGCCTCCGGTCGCCGATCTCCACGTCCTCGTGCGCGAACCGCGCGGTGAGCTGGACGGGCGGGTCGAAGCGCAGCGTCTCCTCGATCGCGCCGGCCGCGAGCCCGGGGTCGGCGGCGAGGTCGTCCCACGTGCCCGTGGCCTGCAGCGCGCGCACCGCGTTGCCGACGAGGTTCGTCGTGGTCTCGAAGCCGGCGACGAGCAGCAGCTGGGCGAGCGAGACGAGCTCGTCGAGGGTCAGCGTGTCCTCGTCGAGGGCGGCGACGAGCTGGGAGATCACGTCGTCGCCGGGGTCGGCGCGGCGGCGCTCGACGAGGTCGGCGAACAGCGCCCGCAGGTCGGCGGTGGCCCGGGACAGCGCGTGCGCGTGGCGCACCGAGCGGACGCCGTCGAGCGCCGCGCCCAGCGCCCGGCCCCAGCGGGCGAAGCGCGGGGTGTCGACGTCGGGGATCGCGAGCAGCTCGGCGATGATGCTGATCGGCAGGGGCGCGGCGAGGTCGGTGGTGAGGTCGAACGTCCCGCGGTCGGACTTCTCGGTGGCCTCGTCGAGCAGGCGGCCGGTGACGGCCCGCGCCGTCTCGCGGTACTGCGCGAGGCGCTTCGGGGCGAAGGTCGGCTGGGCGAGGCGACGCAGCCGCGTGTGGTCGGGGGCGTCGAGGGCGAGCAGCGAGAGGTCGATCGGCTCGATCAGCGCCGTGCCCGGATCGGTCGGATCGGGGCTGCTCGCCGAGCCGGCGTCGTCGGTGGGGTCGAACGGCATCCGCCCGTCCGCGAGCCGCACCCCGAAGCGGCGGTCGCGCAGGACGGCCGTGCAGGCCTCGTGCGTGGCGACGGCGTTGATGCCGGTGCGGCTGCGGGCCACGCCGCCCGTCTCCGCCGCCGCGGCACGCAGCCGGGCGTAGGTCGGGTAGGGATCGAGGCGCCAGGGCCGGTGCATGAGCCGCGCAACGGGGTCGCCGCGCAACGCCAGGGCGAGGCCGCCGGCGCGCATCACGGCGATGCGCGTGCCCAGGCGGAGGTCGGCGCGCCACCGCGGCATCGCCCGCCGTGTCACGGGTGGGGGTGCCTGATCCGTCGTCACTGTGTCGTCGCCTCCTCGGACGGGCGGCGGGTACCCGCCGTACCGTGGCGCACCGGTCGGAGACCACCGGTGCGGAGCGTCACGTCCGGTCCGCTGGACCGGGCAGGACCCGGCGCGGAGGGTGAGAACGGACGGCTCCACGATGCCACCGGGCCGCCGACAGGACCGACACGACAGGAGGCGGGACGTGACGAGCACCAGCGCGGCTCGACGCCCGTCCACCGAGGGCGCCACCGATCCGGTCCGCCTGCTCCGGACCTGGGCGCCCGGCGAGGGCTCGTGGTTCTCCGGTCCGCGCGGCGCGATGCTGACCCGCGGCGTCCGCGCCCGTCCGTCGTCGGCCGACCCGGACGCCGTCCTGGCCTGCCTGCGCGAGGTGGACGCCCGGTCCGGTTCGCCCGCGGTCGCGGTCGGCGCGCTGCCCTACGACGCCACCGCGAGCGCCCACCTCGTCGTCCCCGAGCACGTCGAGCGCGCCGGCGCGCTCGGTGCGGTGCTGACCGCCGAGCAGGCCCACGCCCCGGTGACGGGCGTCGCCCGGCCGGTGCCCGAGCCCGCGCACTACGAGGCGATGGTCGCGGACGCCCTGGCGCGTATGGGGGCCGGTCCGCTGGAGAAGGTCGTGCTGGCCCGGACGCTCGAGGTCATCGCCGACCGGCCCGTCGACACCGTCCCGATGCTGCGCGCGCTCGCCCGCCGCGACCCGCGCCTGTACCTGTTCGCCGTGGACCTGCCTCCCGCACGGACCGGCACACCGCGGACGCTGCTCGGCGCGAGCCCCGAGCTGCTGCTCGCCCGCGACGGACATCGCGTGACGGTCAACCCGCTGGCCGGCTCCGCCGCCCGGTCGACCGATCCCGCCGAGGACCGCCGGCGTGGCGAGGCCCTGCTCGCCTCGGCCAAGGACCGGCACGAGCACGCCCTCGTCGTCGACGACATCGTCGAGCGCCTGCGCCCCCTCGTCGGCGACCTCGAGGTGCCCGACGGCCCGTCGCTGGTCGCCACCGCGACGCTCTGGCACCTGTCGACGACCCTGCGGGCGCGCGTGGCCGACACCGAGGTCTCCGCGCTGCACCTCGCGCAGGCCCTGCACCCGACCCCGGCCGTCTGCGGCGTCCCGCGCGCCGACGCAGCGGCTGCCATCGACGAGATCGAGCCGTTCGACCGCGGCTTCTACACCGGCGCCGTGGGCTGGACCGACGCGCGCGGCGACGGCGAGTGGGTCATGGCGCTGCGCTGCGGCGAGGTGGAGGGCGACCGGGTCCGGCTCTGGGCAGGCGCCGGCATCGTGCCCGCCTCGTCCCCGCCCGACGAGCTGGCCGAGACCACCGTGAAGCTGCGGACCCTGCTCGACGCGCTGGGCCTCGACGAGGGCTGAGTGGCGACCTGGGACGAGCTCCGCGAGGGCCGCGAGCTCCTGCGCGACGACGACCTGCTCGTGCTCGACAAGCCCGCGGGCTGGTCGGTGATGGGCGAGCGCCACGACACCGACGTCGTCCGCCTGGCGCGCGACGCCGGCGAGACGCTGTGGCCGGCGCACCGGATCGACAAGGTGACCTCGGGGCTGGTGCTCTTCGCCCGCCGGCTGGAGGCCCACGGCGACCTGACCCGCCAGTTCGCCGAGCGCACCGTCGCGAAGACCTACCTCGCCGTCGCGACGGGCACCGGTCTGCCCGAGCGCGGGACGATCGAGCTGCCCCTGTCGGTGGGCCGCAAGAACCGCGTGCGCATCGCCGCGCCACGCGAGGCGATCACCCGCGACGGCGACGTCTGGACCGTGCCCGACGACGCCGTCCTGCCCGGCGACCACTACCCGTCGACGACGGCCTTCGAGCGCCTGTGGGTCGGCGACGAGCGGACCCTGCTCGCGGTCACGCCGACGACGGGGCGCCGCCACCAGATCCGCGTGCACCTCGCCTGGATCGGCCACGCCCTCGTCGGCGACCCGCTGTTCGCGAAGAACCCGCCGACCCGCACCGGCCTGCACTCCTGGCGCCTGGCCTTCACCGGCCCGGACGGCACGCGCCACGAGCTCGAGGCCTCCCCGGGCGAGGACTTCCGCGAGCTCGCGCCGGCGTACGACTTCTCGTAGGGACGCTTCGATTTCCGAAGCTTCCGTCGGAGGGCCGTCGGTCAGGCGAGCGCGTCCTCGAGGAGCCGGAGCGTCTCCCGCATCTGCTGGGTCGAGACCTCGTCGGCCCGACCGAGGATCTCGGGGTCGGTGACCTCCGACCAGTCGTGGGTGTGGGTCACCACCGTGCGGTCGTCGCCGTGGGCGCCGGTGTCGGGCGCGAGCTCGTAGCTCCACACGTGGCCCGACGGCGCCTTGCCGACGGCCGCCGGCATCCAGGCCAGGGCGCGGTCGGGCTCGTAGCGGACGACGTGGTTCTCGACGCGGTAGTGCCCGCGGGTCGGGTGATTCATCTCCATGACGAACACGTCGCCCTCCTCGGTGATCGCGAGGTGGGTGTGGGAGGCCCGCACCGTCCCGCTCCCGTCGATGTCGGGGTGACGGTCGGGGTCGGCGAGCAGGGCGAAGACCCGCTCGACGGGGGCGTCCACGGTCGCGGAGACCGAGATTCTGGGTGTCGCTCACGCCGTCGATCGTGTCAGGTCCCCCGGCGGGGTACTCGGACCGCATGGGCACCTCGGAAAGCACCCCGGAGATCACGCTGCACCGCGGCGACATCACCGCCGCCGAGGTCGACGCCGTCGTCAACGCGGCGAACTCCGGCCTGATGGGGGGCGGGGGTGTCGACGGGGCCATCCACCGGGCCGGCGGCCCGGCGATCCTGGAGGCGTGCCGCGAGCTGCGGCGCACGACGCTGCGCGACGGTCTGCCGACCGGTCAGGCGGTCGCGACCACGGCGGGGAACCTGCCGGCGCGCTGGGTGATCCACACCGTCGGCCCGGTCTACGCGAAGGCCCAGGACCGCTCGCACCTGCTCGCCTCGGCCTACCGGGAGTCGCTGCGGGTGGCCGACGAGATCGGCGCTACGACGGTCGCGTTCCCCGCGGTGTCGGCGGGCGTCTACGGGTGGCCGCTCGACGACGCCGCACGGATCGCCCTGACGGCCGTGCGCGAGGCGAAGACTGCCGTGCGCGAGGCACGGTTCGTCCTCTTCAGCGACGAGGTCTACGAGGCATTCGCCCGAGCAGCCCAATCGAATGGGTGAATCGTCGCAGCGTGCCCGGAGCGCTTGCGCCGACGACGTGCCAGACCCACAGCGGTTGCGCCACGAACCGGTGTAGGTGACGTGCGACGGACCACCTGAACGGTCCGTGACTCCGCGGTCACCGGGTCGTTGTGCCCCACAGGTCGCCGGTGAAACCCGCGGTCCTCCCGTCCGGGGAGCGGACGGGGTACGGCGAGCGAGGGGCAGGACGCATGTCGGGTAGGCATCGCAGGGGGGCGCATCGCGGGGCGCCGACCGGACGGGTCGCGGTCTCGGTGGCCGCCGTCGGACTGGGCGTGCTGCAGCTCGGCGGGATCGCCTCGGCCGCACCGGCCGCGGGGGGCGGCGGCGGGATCGACGGCACGTCCTGCACGGACGCGCGCATCAAGGCCTGCGTGGACCTCTCCGAGAACCGCGCCTGGCTGCTCGACGGCCAGGGCAACGTCGTCCACGGGCCCGTGGTCAACAGCCACGGCTCCGAGGGTCACGAGACCCCGACGGGCGACTACGTGATCCAGCGCAAGGAGCGCCACCACGTCAGCCGTGAGTACGAGGGCGCGCCGATGCCGTACGCCGTGTTCTTCGACAACAGCGGCCGAGCGTTCCACGGGGGCAGCACCGAGCGTCAGTCGGCCGGGTGCGTGCGCCTCGGTATGGACGACGCGAAGCAGTTCTTCGAGCACCTGAACCCGAACGACCGGGTCCAGATCGTCGAGTGAGCCCGTCCGGGCGCACCCGATGCTGATCGGTGCGGCCGGACGCGACGGGACGAGGGGCACCCGAGGGGGGTGCCCCTCGTCCCGCCGTGTTTCAGGCCCGGCGGCGCAGCACGAGCGCCACGGCGCCGCCGACGACGACGACCGCGATCACGACGAAGACCCACGCGGGCACCCCGCCGCTCCCGGTGTCGGGGCCCGCGGAGGCCGCGGGCGAGGGCGGAGCGGAGCCGTCGGAGTGACCCGAGCGGTCGGCCGGGGCCGCCTGGGCGGGCGCGCCGGTCGTCGCCGCGCCGGCGGGTGCGGACGGCGTCGTGAGGTCGAACGTCACCGAGCCGCTCACCGGGTGGCCGTCGCTGGAGACGACCCGGTAGCCGATCTCGTACTGCCCGGCCTGCGGCAGCGCGCCGACGGGCACCGAGACGACCTTGTCCCGGACCGTCACCGCACCCTGCTCGTGGTGGGCGCCGTCGGGGCCGACGACGGTCAGGGCCGCGCCCTCGGGCTGGGGGGTCTCGTCGAAGGTCACCGAGACCTGGGTGGGCGCGGTGGGGACCGTCGAGCCGTCGGCGGGGTCGCTGCCGGTGATCACGTCGTGCGCGTTGGCCGTTCCCGCCGTGAGCAGGAGGACGGTCAGGGCGAGCAGGCCGGTCACCAGGACGGCGAGCGGGCCTCGACGGTGGGTGCGGGCGGACGAGGTCCGCGGTGTGGGCATGAGGGGGTCCTTCCGTGTCGGGGTGGCGTCGCGGCGCGGACCGGGCGGGAGCCGGTCCGGTGCGGCGACGGCGGACCCCGACGCGGGTGGTGCCCCACGGCGGCGCGGCGGATCCGGGCGGCGGGCGCCGGTCGCGCGGGCACGGGCGTCGCCGCGGCCGGAGCGGGCGGCGGTCCGTCGAGCAGGTGGGCCCAGACGGCGACCCGTCGCAGGCGACGGCGGGCGGCGCGGCCGAGGGCGCGGTCGGCGTGCACGATCCCGCCGGCGACCAGCACCGCGACGGCCAGGTGCGCGACGACCATGCCGGGCCCGGCGCCGGCGCCGGCCCCGGCCGCGTGGTGGTCGTGGCCCGCGGCCTCGCCCGGCAGGGCCAGGTGGAGCGCGAGCTGCCCGCCGGCGAGGACGGCGGCGAGGCCGGCCACGGAGTGCGGGCGGGCGCCCAGCAGGGCGGTGCCCAGCGCGACCGCGCCGACGACGGCGATCGCGGGCGGGCCGGCCACGACGGGTCCGCCGGCCTCCCCGTGCGCGGCGACCCCGAGGACGGCCGCGACGAGACCGAGCAGCACGGCGCGCGCCGGGGTCGCTCGGTCGGGGGTCACGGGCCTCCACGGTAGCCCGCTCCGCAGGGTGCTCGGGCTCGCCTCGTATGTGAGAACTTTCCGCCCCTATAGAGGCGGAAAGTTCTCACATGGAACGGAGGAAGGCCGCGATCTCGGCGACGGCCTGCAGCGAGGTGCGGGGCGTCAGGGTCGCGGTCGCGACGTAGCCGTGGGCGGCGCCCAGGTAGCGGGTGTGGCGCACCGGCACGCCGGCCGCGTCGAGGGCCTCGACGTAGCGCTCGCCGTGGTCGCGCAGAGGGTCGTGCTCGGCGGTCTGCACGAGCGCGGGCGGGAGCCCGGCGAGCTCGGCACGCAGCGGCGAGGCGTACGGGTGCGTGCCGTCGGCGCCGCCGAGGTAGAGCTGGTGGAAGCCGCGGATGTCGTCGGCGGAGAGGATCGGGGCGACGGGGATCGCCCGCTCCGAGGGCAGCACGTCGACCATCTCGGTGCCCGGGTAGACGAGGACCTGCGCGGCGATCGCCGGCGCAGCCAGGCCCTCGAGACCCCGGTCGCGGGCCATGAGGCACACGACCGTGGCGAGGTTGCCGCCCGCGCTGTCGCCCATCACCGCGACGCGCGCCGGGTCGAGGCCCCAGGCGCGGGCGTCGGCGACGAGCGCGGTCACGGAGTCGTAGCAGTCCTGTGCGGGCACCGGGAACGTGTGCTCGGGCGCGAGGCGGTAGTCGACGGACACCACCACGACCGAGCCCTCGCGGGCCACGTGCGCGCAGAACCACTCGGACTGGTCGAGGTCGCCCTGCACGAAGCCGCCGCCGTGGAAATTGACCACCACCGGAGTGGGGGAGGCGCTGTCCGCGGGCCGGTAGACGCGCACCGGCAGCCCCTCGGGCACGGCCGCGGTGGGCAGGCGGGCGTCGATGATCGTCACGTCGCGGGGCGCCGGGCCGATGACCGCCCGGCCGAGCGGGCCGTGCTGCAGGCGCAGCACGGCCTCCCGGGCGGCGGGGACGGCGGCGGGGGCGAGATGGGCCACCGAACCGCCGAGCCGGCGGCGCAGGGCACCGAGGAGACGCAGGCCGAGGGGGAGGCGCACGCCGGGGAGCCTCGCCCACCGGACGTGCGCCCGTCACGTCACGCCGCGGGCGTCACACCTGGGCGGTCACCGCGACGTCGATGTTGCCGTGCGTCGCCTTCGAGTACGGGCACAGCTCGTGGGCGCGGCCGGCGAGGCGGTCGGCGGTCTCCTGGTCGGCGCCGGGCAGGTGGACGGTCAGCCACACCTGCAGTCCGAAGCTCGTGGCGTCCGGGCCGATACCGACCTGCGCGTCGACGCTCGAGGAGTCGACGTCGACCTTCTCCTGGCCTGCGGCCAGCTTCAGGGCCTGGTGGAAGCAGGCCGCGTAGCCGGCGGCGAAGAGCTGCTCGGGGTTGGTCGCCCCGCCCGGCCCGCCCATCTCCTTGGGCATGGCCATGTCCTGGTCGATGACGCCGTCCGACGAGCGGACGTGGCCGTTGCGGGCGTCGCCGGACGACGTGGCCTCGGCGGTGTACTTGATATCCATACGATCCGGCGTACCCGCCATGGCTCCGCCACGTGAGTGAGATGGGTCGCCATGACGACCCGGATCGCTCACGTGGCCGTCGGCCACCGCGGCGGACGCTTCTCCAGGAACGCGCCGATGCCCTCGCGGCCCTCCGGGGAGAGCCCGCGCTCGCCGATGCTCGCGGCCTCGGCGTCGAGGTGGGCGTCGGTGAGCACGCCGCCGCCCCGGCGCACCAGCCGCTTCGTCGCGGCGAGCGCCTCGAACGGGCCGGCCGCGATCCCCTCGGCGATGCCGTCGGCCGCGAGGCGCAGGTCCTCGTCCGCGACGACGCGGGACGCCAGGCCGCAGGCCAGCGCCTCGGCGGCGCCCATCGGCGCGTTGGTGAGGAACATGTCCATCGCCCGCGCCCGGCCGGCCGCCGCGGGCAGCAGGGCGGTCATGCCTCCGTCGGGGGTCAGCCCGATCGCCGTGTACGCCGGCCGCATCCGGGCGCCCGCGCCGAGCACGATGAGGTCACCGGAGAGCGCCAGCGACAGCCCGATGCCCGCCGCCCAGCCGTTGACCGCGACGACCACGGGCGCGGCGAGGTCGAGCAGGGCCCGCTGACCGGCGTGGATGGCGTGGGCCAGCTCGGAGAGGCTGCGGTCGGGCTCCGCGGCGAACCCGGAGATGTCGCCGCCGGCGCAGAAGTTGGTGCCCTCGGCGACGATCTCGACGCAGCGGGCGTCCCGGGCCGGGCCGGACAGGGCGGCGAGGAACTGCCGGCCGAACGCGTGGTCGACGGCGTTGTGACGCTCGGGGCTCGCCAGCACCAGCCGGCACACGCCGTCGGACTGCTCGACCCGGATCCGTTCGGGGTCACTCACGGGCTCTCCCCTCGTTGCGCACGGGCCCGGCGATGCTGCCACGCTCGACCCCACCAGCACCGGCCGAGATGATCGAGGGGCGACCTACGTGCCCGACCTGCACATCCCCGCCTCCGCGGGCAGCCACCAGTCCGCGTTCCTCGCCGTGCCCCCGGTCGGTGACGGCCCGTTCCCCGGCGTCGTCGTCCTGCAGGACGCCTTCGGCCTGCGGGGGACGCTGCGCGAGCACACCGAGCGCCTCGCCGCCGCGGGCTACCTGTCGGTGGCGCCCGCCCTCTACACCGCCCGCGGCGGGGGTCCGCGCTGCATCGCCGCGACCATGAAGTCGATGGCGACGAACACCGGCCCGGTGTTCGACGACATCGAGGCCGCGCGCCGCTGGCTCGCCGGCCGCGAGGACTGCACGGGCCGCGTCGGCGTCATCGGGTTCTGCCAGGGCGGCGGCTTCGCGCTGATCTCGGCGGCGCGCCACGACTTCGCCGCGGCCGCCCCGAACTACGGCCGGGTGCCCGACGACGCCGAGCGCGAGCTCGCGGGCATCTGCCCCGTCGTCGCGAGCTTCGGTGGCAAGGACCCGTCCCTGAAGGGCCACCCCGAGCGTCTCGAGTCGGCGCTCACCGCCCTCGGCGTCGAGCACGACGTGCACACCTACCCGGACGCCAACCACAGCTTCCTCGAGCCGATGCCGCCGCCGATGGCGGTCTTCGGTGTGGGTCTGCACCGCCCGTCGGCCGAGGACGCCTGGGGCCGCATCTTGCGGTTCTTCGACACGCACCTGCGGGAGACGTCGTGACCGAGCCGCTCGAGAGCTACCTCATCGACATGGACGGGGTGCTCGTCCACGAGGAGAACGCCCTGCCGGGGGCCGACGACTTCATCCGCCGCCTCGGCGAGGCCGGCAAGCGCTTCCTCGTGCTGACCAACAACTCGATCTACACCCCGCGCGACCTCCAGGCCCGCCTGCACGCGAGCGGCATCGAGATCCCGGCGACGTCGCTGTGGACGAGCGCGCTGGCCACGGCGCAGTTCCTCAACGACCAGCGCCCCGGCGGTAGCGCGTTCGTCGTCGGCGAGGCGGGGCTGACCACGGCCCTGCACGACGTCGGCTACATCCTCACCGACCGCAACCCCGACTACGTCGTCATCGGTGAGACCCGGACCTACTCCTTCGAGGCGATCACGCGCGCGATCCGGCTCATCCAGGGCGGCGCCCGCTACATCGTCACCAACCCCGACGCGACGGGACCGTCGCCCGAGGGCACGCTGCCCGCCGCGGGCTCGGTGGCCGCGCTGATCACCCACGCGACGCGCAAGGACCCGTACTTCGTCGGCAAGCCCAACCCGCTGATGATCCGCGCGGGTCTGAACACCGTCGGCGCGCACTCCGAGACCACCGCCATGATCGGCGACCGGATGGACACCGACATGGTGGCCGGCATGGAGGCCGGGCTGCACACCATCCTCGTGCTCTCCGGCGTCACCGACCCCGCCGAGATGGACCGCTACCCGTACCGCCCGAGCCAGGTGGTGCAGAGCGTCGCCGACCTCGAGGTGGGCGTGCGGGGCTGACCGGGTACTTCGCGGACATGCCCGAGGATTTCGAGGATCTCCCGTCGACGCTGCAGCGGTCGCCGGAGAGCGCGCGCAAGACCTACGCCGACGCCAAGGAGTCCGCCGAGGGGACCTACGGCAAGGGTGAGCGCGCCAGCCGGACGGCGTTCTCGGCGCTCAAGCACACGCACGAGAAGGTCGGCGACCACTGGGAGCCGAAGGAGCAGAAGGGCCCGTCGGACGCGCAGGCGCGCAGCGGCGGCCCGAACCCGAGCGGCGAGTCCGCGGGCGGGGTGGACGCCAACGCGAGCAAGGAGCACCTCTACGAGCGTGCCCAGCAGCTGGGCGTCGAGGGCCGGTCGAGCATGACCAAGGACGAGCTCGTCGACGCCCTCCAGAAGGAGAACGACCGGCAGACGCGCAGGTCCCGGGGTGAGTGAGCCGGCCGTCGAGCCCCTCGACACCCCGACGACATCGCGGCCCTCGCTGGGCTGGCTCGAGCTCGGCGTCGCGGCCCTGTCGTACGTGGTCATCCAGTTGGCCCTGGCCGTCGTGGCCGGCCTGCTCTCGGAGGGCGTCCCGCCCGCCCCGGTGCTGGTGGCGATCTCGGGCGTCTCGGCGCTCGGGGCCGTCGCGATCGCGCTCTCGCTGCGGGTGCGCTCGCTCGCCGCCGTCGGGCTGGTCCGCGTCCCCGTGCGGACGGTGCTCGTCGGCATCGGTCTCGGCGTGGTCGTGTGGCTGGTCTCGCGCGCCCTGATCCTCGCCTACGTCGCGATCACGGGGGACACGTCGGACCCGCAGGCCGCGCTCACCCTCTTCAGCGGCCCGGTGGCCGCGACGCTGGTCGTCCTCATCGGGGGGCTCGTCGTCCCGCTCGGTGAGGAGCTGCTCTTCCGGGGCGTGGGCTACGGCGTCCTGCGGCGCCTCGGGTACGTCGTCGCCGTCGTGCTCTCGGCCGGGGTGTTCGCGCTGGCCCACGGCCTCAACGTCGTGTTCGCCGCCGCGCTGCTGCTCGGCGTCGTCAACGCCGTGCTCTACGAGCGCACCGGCTCGATCTGGCCGCCGGTCGCCGCCCACGCGACGTTCAACCTCATCTCGTTCGCGCTGGTGCTGGCGGTCGGCGGCCAGACCTAGAGCGGGGTCCGCAGGGCGCCACCGTCTGACGGGTCTGTTCGGTCGGCCGCACGAGCATCTCGTTGACCGCGGCGCGCCGCGGGCGCGTGACCACGTACACGACGGCGTCCGCGATGTCTTCGGCCTCCATCCCGATGGACGCGCCCGTCACCACGGCCGTCGTGCCCTCGAGCGGTGTGCTCACGCGGTCCTCCCCACATCGATGCTCGTCACCGAGGAGGCGTACCCGGGGCCCCGAGGTGGAACCCGACCCCGTGAGCACTCCCACCGACACCGCCATCGAGATCCACGACCCCGCGACCGGGGAGTTCGTGGGCAGCGTCCGCCCCGCGGGCCCCGACGAGGTCGACGCCGCCGTGGGACGGGCGCGCACCGCCCGTGACGGCTGGGCCCGCACGGCGCCCGGTGACCGCGCCGGCCTGGTGCGCGACGCCGCCGGAGCGCTGCGGGGCGTCGCCGAGGAGTTCGCGCGCCTCAACGAGACCGAGACCGGGCGGCCCTACGACGACGCCCTGGGCGGGGTGCTGGCCGCGGCCGGGACGCTCGAGCAGTACGCCGAGCTGGGCCCGCTGCACCGCGGGCGCTCGCTGCAGGGCTCGTGGGACGCGACCGACCTCATGGTCCCCCAGCCCCGCGGGGTCGCCGCGGTGATCACGCCGTGGAACGACCCGGTGGCCGTGGCGGGGGGCCTGATCGGCGCGGCGCTCGTCACCGGCAACACCGTCGTGCACAAGCCCAGCGAGCGCTGCCCGCACCTCGGGCGGCGCTTCGCCGAGCTCGTCGCGTCGTTCCTGCCCGAGGGCGTCCTCGAGATCGTCGACGGGGCGGGCCCGACGGGCGCCGCGCTGTCCGGGCACCCGTCGATCGACCTCGTCGCCCACGTCGGCTCCATCGACGCCGGGCGCGCCATCCGCCAGGCCGCCGCCGGCACCGGCGCGCACGTCCTGCTGGAGAACGGGGGTAACGACCCGTTCGTCGTCGACGCCGACGTCGACCCGCGCTGGGCCGCCGAGCAGGCGGCGCTGGGCTCCTACGCCAACGGCGGCCAGGTGTGCGTCTCCGTCGAGCGCATCTACTGCGCGGCGGCGATCGCCGAGCCGTTCCTCGACGCGCTGGCCGAGGAGGCCGCACGCTGGGTCTACCGGCCCTCGGCCGCGGGCGAGAAGCCCCTCGGCCCCGTGGTGGACCGCCGGCACCGCGAGCACGTCCACTCCCAGGTCGCCGCCGCGGTCGAGGACGGCGCGCGGGTGCACGCGGGCGGGTTCGTGCCCGAGGGCGAGGGCGCCTTCTACCCGGCGACCGTGCTCTCCGGGCTCGCGCCGGCGATGACGATCCTGCGCGAGGAGACCTTCGGGCCGGTGGCGCCGGTCCGGGTGGTCGAGGACTTCGCCCAGGGGCTCGCCGAGGCGATCGACGACCCGCACGGCCTCGCCGCGACCGTGCTCACCGGCAGCATCGCCCACGCCCAGCAGGCCTGGCGCGAGCTCCCCGTCGGCACCGTGAAGATCAATTCGGTGTTCGGTGGTGCTCCGGGCGGGGCGGCCGAGCCGCGCGGGGCGTCGGGGTCGGGCTTCGGCTACGGCCCGGAGCTCCTCGACGAGATGACCACCACCAAGGTGGTCCACTGGTCGCCGCTTCCGTGAGCAGTTGCTGGCCCTGAGTACGTGTTGATCGAGGTGTGACCTCCGAACGGGTGCAGCTGTCGTTACCCCGACGTGACCAATGACGACGACGCCGTCACGGCCGCCGCACCGACCACCGCACTCGCCCGGCCGGCTCGTCCGCGCCCGGCGCCGCGGTGGCTGCTGGTGCTCAGCCGGTCGGTGCTCGGCGTCGCGGCCACGGTCACGGGCGTGCTCGGGGTCGGCGTCGCCACCGGGGCGACGCCGATGCTGTCGATGGTCGCGGGGCCCCAGGCCCGGCTCGCAGTCCCGGTCCCGGCCCCGCCCGTCGTGCCGGTGCTCGGCCCGCCGCCGTCGGTCGAGGCGACGACCACGGACACGAGCGAGACGACGACGCGCACGACCACGCGCTCACCCCGCCGGACCGTCGACGACGAGACCACCACCGTCCGCCGGACGACCCGCCCGGCGCCGGTGGTGCCCGTGGTCCCGGAGCCCGATGGCGCCGGCGCCGGTCGAGCCGTCGGCGGGTGGCGGCGGCAATGGTCGCGGCGGCCAGAACGGTGGCGGCGGCGGCGGCCAGAACGGCGCCGGCTGACCGGTCCCGCGACGAACCTCGGTGACGGAACCCGCGCTCAGCGCGGGTTCCGCCACCGGAGTCGGTGGCCTCAGCGCACGAGGGCGACGAGGTCGCCCGGGAGCTGCTCGAGGGTCCGGTCGACCTGGTCCTCGGGCAGCCACTCGCGGAGCAGGTGCAGCACCTGCTCCACCTGGTGCTCGACCTTCTCGGCGTCCACGGACGTCACACGCCCGGAGACGGCGTCGACGAAGGCGTCCTTGGTGACGGAGCGGGCCTGGTCGTCCTTCGGGCGCTGGGCGCGCAGCTCCGCGGAGAGCTCCGGGGGCAGGCTGACCGTGAGGTCCTGCGCGAGGCCGGAGCTGATGGCCTTGCCCAGCTCGTTCAGCGTGGCGCGGACCAGCACCTCGGCCTCGGACTGCGTCTCCAGCCCGAGACGGCGCTGCACCTGCCCGGTGAACGCCGCGAGCGTCGCGCTCGAGCGCGCCGGGTTCGGGTCGTCGGGGTTCTCGTCGGACTGCACCGGGGGGGTGGTCATGTCTTCTCGTGCCTCCAGCTCGTGACTGCGTGTTCTCCGGGCACGGACACCCGTTCAGGAGGCAGGCGCAAACCCCTCGTCCCCCGCGCGTCGCACTCCCTCGGTCCAGCGGACGCGGCGCTGGGCCTCGGTCTGCTCCCACCACTCCGGGCCCCGCTCGCCGAGTGCGGTCTTCGCGGCGTGCACCCGCGCCCGCGCGGACGCCTCCGCGTCGGCGTCGTCCGCGCGCTTCGCGGTGCCCACGTCCCGGCGGGCGGCCATGAGCCAGCGGCGCAGGACGGAGGCGTCGTCCTCGGGGATCAGCGGGTCGGTCGCCCGCCAGCGCCGGCCGTCGATCACGACGTAGCGGCCGTCGTCGGTGTGCTCGACCATCACGCCACGCTCACGCGGCGCAGGCGGCGCGACGCCGCGAGCACCTCGTCGGGGCCGATCGCCAGGCACTCCTGGTCGAACGGGCACACCAGCTGGCGGCACGGGCTGCAGGACACGGGACGCGTGAGGACCTCGGCGCGGGTGGAGCGCGGCCGGTACTGGTCGACGGTCTCGGTGCCGGCGAACAGCTCGACCACCGGGGCGCCGACGGCGTCGGCGAGGTGCACGCCGCCGGAGTTGTTGGCGACGACGACCTCGGCGTCGGCGAGCACCGCCGCCAGGTCGCCGAGCTCGAGGCCCGTGACGGGCAGTCCCACGTCGCCGGCGACCGCCGCGACGAGCTCCGCCTCGCGCTCGGTGCCCGTCACCGCGACCGTCAGCCCGTCGTCGACGAGTCCCCGGACGACGGCGGCGAACCGCTCGGCGGGCCAGCGTCGCGACGGGCAGCTCGCGCCGGGGGCCACGACGACGTAGCGGGCGAGGTCGAGCGCGGCGGGGACGTGGGCGTCGAGGGGGACGCGGGCGTGCAGCGTGTGCCCCTGCGACGGCACGCCCACGGCGTCGAGCAGGCCGAGCATGCGGTCGACCTGGTGCACCTCATCGGGCGGCGCCGGCACCCAGTGGGTCAGCAGGGCGCCGCCGAACTCCTTCGACGTGCCCACCCGGACGCCGATGCCGGCGCGGCGGGCGAGCTCGGCCGCCGGCCACGGCGACTGCGAGAACGACGTGAGCACGATCGCGGCGTCGTGCTCCCGGGCGGTGAGCTCGGCGACGAGGTCGGCGTCGGGGTCGGCGCCCGGGACGAGGTCGAGCTGCTGCCAGGACACCGAGGCGGTGACGACGTCGTCGATCTCGGGGAGCAGAGCGGCGGCCGCCGCGCCGCCGGGGGAGGCGAGGAGGTCGAGCGACGCCTGCGGCGCCGCGGCGCGCAGCGCCCGGAACACCGGCCCGGTCATGAGCACGTCGCCGACGTTGTCGGGACGCACGACGAGGATGCGGCGCATCGCGGACCAGTCGGGGTCGCCGGATCCGGGGCGGTGTGCGGCGGGGTGCCGGAGGTCGGCGGGGAGGTCGGGCACGGCGACGAGTACCCGAAGGTGCTGGCAGGCTCACCCCCGTGAGCTGGTCGCCGTGGTTCCACACCCGGCCCGTCGCCCGTGACGTCTGGCTAGTCGCCGAGCCCGGCCACGTCAACTCGTGGCTCGTCGCCGGCCGCGACCGCGCGGTGCTCGTCGACTCCGGGCTCGGGATCGCCCCGATCCGCCCGATGGTGGAGGCGCTCACCGACCGGCCCGTCGACGTCGTGCACACCCACGCCCACCTCGACCACGTCGGCGGCGACGCCGAGTTCTCCCGCGTCGCGATCCACGCGGCGGGCGTCGACGAGCTGACGGCGGGCGCGAGCGCGGCCGAGCGGCGCCGCTACCTCGCCCACACCCGCCGGATGCTCGCCGCCGCCGACGCCTACCGGGCGCTCGACCGCGACTTCTTCCACCTGCTCTCCGCCGACTCCGACCCGCGCCCGCTGCCGCCCGGCGTCGACGAGACCACCTGGGCGCCCGGGCCGGCGCCCACGCCCGACCTCCTCGCCGACGGGGACGTCGTCGACCTCGGCGGCCGTGAGCTGCGCGTGCTCCACACCCCGGGCCACAGCCCGGACTCGGTCTGCTTCCTCGACGAGCGCGCCGGCCTGCTGTTCGGCGGGGACACGGTCAACACCGGCCCGGCCTACGCCCATGCCCCGGAGGCCGACCTCCTCGCGTTCGCCGCGTCCACCGCCCGGCTGGCGGAGCTCGACGTCCACCTCGTCCTCATGGCGCACTTCGGCCGCGCGGTCGCCGAGGGGGCCTACCTGCGCGAGGTCGCCGACGCCTTCGCGCGCCTGCTCGCCGGCGGTGTCGACGGGGCCGTCCTGCGCCCGGCGCGCGACTGCGACGCCGACCCGGTGCGCGAGGCCGTGTTCGACGCCTGCTCGATCTACGTGCCCGCCGATGACCTCGTCGGATGACCCCGCCGATGGATGGGCGCCGGTCCGAGACCGCCGACGGCGTCGAGGTCCTCGTCTCCGGCGACGCCTCCCGCGACGCGCTGGCGCAGCGGGCGCTCGCCCGCGGGCCGGCGCTGACCGAGCGGGCTCTCGGGTTCCTGCGCGGCTGGCTGCACACCGGGTTCGCGCCGGAGCGGGGGAGCTTCGAGCTGGTCACGCTCGAGGTCCCCGCGGCGTTCGAGCCGGGCAGCGGTGATGTCGTCCTGCGGTTCGTGTTCACCCTCGATACCGCGCCCGAGGAGTACGGCTACACCTGGTTCGAGGTGGCCTTCACCGAGCGGGACCACCCGCCCGACCCGTTCTGGCCGGTGGGGGTGCGCCTCGGGTTCTGGTGAGGAGTGGCCGGGATCGGGTACCGACGGCGGGTGGCTGACCTCCGCGTCGCGCTCGTCCACGGGCGCGCCGATCCCGCGCACGACGGCGTCGCCGACTACACCGTCCACCTCGCGCAGGCGCTCGACCGCCACGGCGTGGACGTCGTCGACGTGCCCGTGGACCCGGGGGCGCGCGGGCTGCTGCGCGCGGCACGGTCGCTGCGCGCGAGCGGAGCGGACGTCGCGCACGTGCAGTTCGCGCCCTCGGCGTTCGGGTTCTCCGGGGCCCCGGGCCTGCTCGGCGACCTCGCGGGGATGCCGCTGGTGACGACGCTGCACGAGTACGGCTGGTGGTCGTGGGCGCCCCGGGTGCCGGACGGCGTGTGGTCGTTCCTCGAGCGCCGGCGCCTCGCCGACCGCGAGACAGGGCGCCTCGTCCCCCGCAGCGCGGCGGTGCTCACCACCAACGGCGAGCACGCCGCCACCCTGCGGGACCGTCTCGGCGTCGAGGCCGGCCGCGCCCCGCTGCTGCCGAACGTCGAGGTCGACCCGGACGCCCCCGACCGGGCCACCACCCGGCGCGCCCTCGGCGTGCCCGCGGACGCCGAGCTCGTCGTCTTCTTCGGCTTCGTGCACCCGGTGAAGGGCCTGCGCTACCTCGTCGACGCCGTCGCGCGCCTGGCGGTCGAGCGTCCGCGGCTGCACCTGCTGGTGCTCGGCGGGTTCACCTCGCTCGCCCTGCCCGAGGACGAGGCCGCGGCGTTCCGCGACGAGCTGACCGCGCACGTCGCCGGGGCGGGCGCGACCGCCCGCGTGACGATCACCGGGCACCGCCCCGCTGCTGAGGTCTCGGCCGCTCTGCAGGCCTCCGACGTCGCGGCCTTCCCGTTCACCGCGGGGGCGACCCTCAAGAGCGGCGCGCTGCTGGCGGCGCTGGACCACGGGCTCCCGACGCTGATCACCCGCCGCCCCGACGCCCCCGTGGACCCCGACCTCGCCGACGGCGAGACCGTGATGATCGCCCCGCAGGTGCGCGACGCCGACGTCCTGCTCGACGGGCTGCGCCGCCTGTTCGGTGACGACGACCTGCGCGCGCGAGTCGCGGCCGGCGGGCACCGCCTCGTCCGCGGCCGCGACTGGGACCGGCTCGCGGCGTCGCACGTGGCCACCTACCGGGCGGTGCTCCCGTAGTGCGCCGGCTCCTCGTGATCGACCTCCTCGGCGGGCTCGGCGACCTGATCATGGTGCTGCCGAGCGTGCACGCGCTGGCCGAGGCGCACCCGGACGCCGAGCTCACCGTCCTGACCCACGCCCCCGGGGCCCCGCTGCTGGCGCGCGACCCCGCCGTGGCCGCGGTCCGCACCGCGGAGAAGCACGAGGAGCGCGCCGCGGTCGAGGCTGCGCTCGCCGACCTCGCGCCCGACCTCGCCGTCACGACCACCCGCTTCGACGGCATCGGCGACCTCGTCGACGCGGACGCCACCGCCCGCGGCACCCGGGCGGTGAGCAACCTCTGGCGTCGCCCGCCCGCCGACGAGCTGGTGGGCGAGCGCTACCAGCGGATCCTCGCCGCCGAGGGCGTCATCGCCGACACGATCCGCCCGCCGCGCGTCGTCCTCACCGCCGACGAACGCGCCGTGGGCCAGCACACGCTCATGTCAGCCTGGGGGCCACGCTGGCACTCAACGTCAGTAAATCCACCCGCTCACGCGGCGCCCACCGTCCTCGTCCCCGATGCCGGCATGGCGGTCAAGCGCTGGCCCGCCCGCCGGTGGGCCGAGCTCGCGCACTCCCTCCCCGGCCCGGTCCTCTCGATCGGCCCCGTCGACGGCGCCGAGCAGCTCCCGCCGACGGATCTCCGCGGCCTTGCCGCCCAGTTCGCCGCCGTCGGGGAAGCCGACGGGGTCGTCGTCGGCCCCGACACCGGCCCGGTGCGCCTGGCCGCGGCGGTCGGCGCCCGCACCGTCGCGCTCTTCGGCCCGACGGCCGCAGCGCGCTACGGCCTGGAGGAGGGCACCAACCTCCAGGGCCTCCCGGAGTGCCTGCACCGCATGCCGACGGCCATCACCGAACAGGTCTGCTGGTGGGAGGCGGCCTGCCCGCTCGCGCCCGAGCCCGCCTGTCTGCTCGATCTCACCGTCGACCGTGTGCGCGGGGCCGTGGTCGCCGGCGGGTAGAACAGGGGCATGCGCTACCTCGATCTCCCCACGGCGAAGAAGTGGTCGGCCATCGGGCTCGGCACCTGGCAGTTCGGATCCCGCGAGTGGGGATACGGGCAGGACTACGCCGCCGGCCCGGACAGCGAGGCCGCGAAGATCGTGGCGCGCGCCCTCGAGCTCGGTGTCACGGTGTTCGACACCGCCGAGGTCTACGGCCTCGGGCGCAGCGAGCGCATCCTCGGCGACGCCCTGGACCGCGCCGATGCCGACCCGCAGACCACGGTCGTCGCGTCGAAGATCTTCCCGGTGCTGCCCCTCGACCAGGTCGTCGTCCAGCGCGGCACCTCCAGCGCCGCCCGGCTGCGCCGCAAGCTCGACCTCTACCAGGTCCACCAGCCGAACCCGCTGGTCGGCGACGGCACGACCATGGCCGGCATGCGGACCCTGCAGGCCGCGGGCGTCGTCGACGAGGTCGGCGTCAGCAACTACTCGCTCGACCGCTGGCAGGGCGCCGAGACCGCGCTGGGCACCCAGGTGATCTCCAACCAGGTGCAGTACAGCCTCGTCTCCCGCGAGCCGGACAAGGAGCTGCTGCCCTACGCCCGCACCGCCGGGCGCGCGATCCTCGCCTACAGCCCGCTCGCCCAGGGCCTGCTGTCCGGCAAGTTCGACGCCGACCACCGGCCCGCGAACCGCGTGCGCTCGCTCAACCCGATCTTCCTGCCCGAGAGCCTGCGCCGCGTGACGCCGCTGATCGAGACGCTGCGCGCCGTCGCCGACGCGCACGACGCGACGCCCTCGCAGGTCGCGCTGGCCTGGACCATCCACCACCCGGTGGTCGTCGCCATCCCCGGTGCGTCCAGCGTCGCCCAGCTCGAGAGCAACTGCGCGGCCGCGGAGATCACGCTGACCGACGACGAGTACGTCGCGCTCACCATGGCCGCCGAGTCGTTCCGGCCGGTCGGGGGCTTCTCGGCGCTCACCGGGATCGCACGCGCCCAGCTCGGCGTCGGCTGATTGCCGGCTAGCCCAGACGCGCCAGCATCGTCCGGTTGTGCGTGCCGGTCTTGCGCAGCAGGGACCCGACGTGTTTCTCGACGGTCTTGGCCGAGATGGCCAGGGCGCGGGCGATCTGGCGGTCGGTGAGCCCGCGGGCGACGAGGCTGCGCACCTCGGTCTCGCGGGGCGTGATGCCGGTGGCCGGGCGGGGCGGCGCGGCGAGACGGCCGAGCTGGTCGTCGGCCAGCAGGCTCTCGCCGCGCCCGGCGGCGGTGACGACGGCGACGAGGCGCTCGGCGCCCGCGTCCGGGTCGACGCAGCCCTTCACCCCGGCGGCGACGGCGGCGCGCAGCCGGTCGTCGGGGCAGTCGTCGGCGAGCAGCACGACGGCGGGGGGATCGGGCAGGGCGGCGAGGCCGTCGAGCTGGGCGACGAGGTCGTCGCCGAGCAGGTCGTGCTCGACGACCAGCACGTCGGGGCCGAGCAGGCGGCAGGCGCCGGCGAGGTCGTCGGCGCTGCCGGTGGGCGAGACCTCGGAGACCATGCCCAGCCCGGGTGCGCCGAGCTGCAGCAGGCGGACGACGCCCGCCCGGACGACGGGACGCCGCGCGGCGACCACGACGCCGGTGCGCGTGCGGCCCGGGGCGGGCACCGGGCCCGCGGTGCAGGGCACGGTGAGCCGCAGGCGGGCACCGTGTCCCGGCGCGCTGTCTATCTCGAGCTCGCCGTCGAGCCTGCGCGCCCGCGCGGCCATGGCCCGCAGCCCGAGCTGCGCCCCGGTGGCCGCGACGCGCCGCCGTGACTGGGCGCCTGCGTCGAACCCGCGCCCGTCGTCCTCGACCAGCACGGTGAGCGTGCCGGGGCCGTGCAGCAGGCCGACCCGCACGCACGCGGCGTCGGCGTGGACCGCGACGTTGAGCAGGGCCTCCTGCACCATGCGGAAGACCTCGTCGGCCACGTCGTCGGCGACGGTCCCGGCGCCGACGGTCATGAGGTCGGCGCGGGTGGTGCCCCGGCCCTCGACCCACGCGAGCTCCTCGCGCACGGCCTGCTCGAGGGTGCGGCCCGCGAGGACGCCGCCGTCGGCGAGCGCGAGGGCGGCGTAGTCGGCGAACAGCTCGGCGAGGTGGAGGTCGGCGGGGGAGAAGCCGCCGCGCCCGGCGGTGACGACGCAGGCGCCGACGACCCGCGGACCGCGGCGGACGGGGACGGCGAGCACGCCCGGCTCGCCGGGGGCGTCGACCAGCACCGGATCGCAGCTCGCGACGAGCGCCTCGACGACGCTCCCGGGCACGGCGACGCCCTCGGCGTCCGGCCCGGCGAGCACGGTCCAGGTGCCCGTGGCCTCGTCGACGCGCACGACCCAGCCGTCACCCCCGGTGAGGGTGCCCAGGTGATCGGCGATGCGTCGCAGCAGCGGATCCGGCGCAGCAGTCCCCATGATCGATGGCACCGAGGGGGAGGCGGCGACGATGCTGGACAGTGCCGGTACGACCACCGGTGGCTCCCTCCGGTCCTCGGCGACAGTCCTCAGGACACCACTCCCGGCCGGCAGCTGCACTGTGCTCCCGACCGGTCACCGGATGCATACAAGATGCATCGATGAGCTGAGAGTAGGGTCACCGCGACTCCGAGGGCAAGGGCGGTGCGGTGACGACGACCGGCGGGATGTCGGCGAAGGAGCGGGCGTACCGCGACACGAAGGCCCGCATCCTCGACGGGTCGCTCCCGGGTGGTGATCTCATCACCGAGGGTCAGGTCGCGGATGCGCTCGCCATGAGCCGTACCCCGGTGCGGGAGGCGTTCCTGCGTCTGGAGGCCGAGGGCCTGCTGCGGCTGTTCCCGAAGCGCGGCGCGCTGGTGGTGGCGGTGTCCCCCAGCGAGGTCGAGGCGGTGCTCGAGGCCCGGGAACTGGTCGAGGGCCACGCGCTGACGAAGCTCTGCGGGTCGCCGGAGGCCGACCGCTCCGTGGTGGCCGGCGCCCTGCACGAGGTGCTCGACATCCAGCGCGCGGCCCTGGCCGCCGAGGACGAGCCGGCCTTCGCCGAGGCCGACCGGCGCTTCCACATCACGCTGGTCGAGAGCGCCCGCAACATGATCCTGCTCGAGCTCTACGCCTCGCTGCGCGACCGGCAGCTGCGCATGAACCTCGGCTCGCTGGACCGCGGTCCCCACCGGCCGCACGAGATCCTCGCCCAGCACGAGGCGATCGTCGACGCGCTCGGCCGGGGCGTCGCCGACGAGGCCGTGCTGCGGCTGCGCGAGCACCTCGACGCCACGCGCGGCGCGGTGGTCAGGCGTACGGCCGGCGCCGGCGGCGCGAGCGCACTGGGCCGGTAGGCGGCACGCCCGCTCGTCCGAGCGGCCTGGGGGAAATCCCCCAGGGGACCCGGTGGGGACTGTCCCCGTGTTCCGGGACGCCCCCGCGCTCCTAGCGTCCTGCCTCGTCGGGCAGTGCCCGGCCGCCCTCCCCGACCGGTCCGACCCCGGGCCGGTCCGGTGCCGGGCGTCCACTCACTGCGCGGAGGTGACCCGGATGCCGGGACTGACCCTGGCCGATGCCCGCCGGATGCTCGACGCCGGTCTGGCGGAGGCGGACAGGATCGGCCAGCCGATGAACGTCGCGATCCTCGACGCCGGCGGCCACCTGCTGGCGTTCGCCCGTCAGGACGGCGCCATCCGGGCCAGCATCGACATCTCCCAGCGCAAGGCGACGACCGCGCTCCTCATGGAGGCGCCGACGGCCGCGCTCATGCCCCTGGTGCAGCCGGGCGCCGAGCTCTACGGCCTCGAGCAGACCGCCGGCGGAATGGTCGTCTTCGGCGGCGGGATCCCCGTGCAGCGCGACGGCGAGCTGGTGGGCGCCGTCGGCGTCAGCGCCGGGTCCGCCGAGCAGGACGTCCAGGTCGCCGAGGCCGCGGTCGCGGCCGTCAAGGCCTGATCACCCCCGTCCACCCGACCACGACCGCCGCCGACGTCGTGGTGCCCACCGCGACCGCCGCGACCACCTCGGTCAAGGAGAAGACCTCATGACGACGAACCCGGATTCTGGCACCCGACCTGACCGCCGCGGACTACCCGCTCTCGGTCCACCGCCCCGAGCTGCTGCGCACGCCCACCGGAAAGACCCTCGACGACCTGACGATGGCCGCGGTCGTCGCCGGGGACATCACGTCCGAGGACCTGCGCATCAGCCCGGAGACCCTGGCCCTGCAGGGCCAGCTCGCCGCGGCCGCCGGCCGCCGCCAGCTCGCCGAGAACTTCCAGCGGGCCTCGGAGATGACCACCATCCCGGACGCCGAGGTCCTGGAGATGTACAACTCCCTGCGGCCCAACGCCTCCACGGCGGCCCAGCTCGAGGAGATCGCCTCGAAGCTCGAGAACACCTACTCCGCCACCACGTGTGCCGCCCTCGTCCGCGAGGCGGCCCAGGTCTACGCGGCCCGCAACCTGCTCGCCGAGGAGGCCTGAGATGACCGCCGTAGCACCCCGCGCCGAAGGGACGGGCGCGTCCCTGACGACGTCCAAGCGCACCGAGGTCCTGGAGAACCGGCCCGTCAACCTGGACGGGTTCGTCGAGGAATGGCCCGAGAAGGGCCTCGTCGCGATGGAGTCGGACTTCGACCCGCAGCCGTCCGTGCGCGTCGAGGACGGCCGGATCGTGGAGCTCGACGGCCGCACCCGCGACCAGTTCGACTTCATGGACACGTTCATCGCCGACCACGCGATCGACGTCGCCACCTGCGAGGACGCCATGGCGACCGAGTCGGTGGAGATCGCGCGGATGCTCGTCGACCCGCGCACCTCGCGCGCCGACGTCGTCGCCGTCGGCCGGAGCCTGACCCCCGCGAAGATCCTCGACGTCGTCAAGCTGATGAACGTCGTCGAGATCATGATGGGCATCCAGAAGACCCGCTCGCGGCGCACCCCGGCCAACCAGGCGCACTCGACGAGCGCCAAGGACAACCCGATCCAGGTGGCGGCCGACGCCGCCGAGGGCGCCGTACGCGGTTTCGCCGAGCTGGAGACCACCCTCGGCGTCGTGCGCTACGCCCCGCTCGTGGCGATCGGCCTGCAGGTCGGCGGCCAGGTCGGGCGCGGCGGTGTGCTCACCCAGTGCGCGCTCGAGGAGGCCACCGAGCTCGACCTCGGCATGCGCGGCATCACCGCCTACGCCGAGACGATCTCGATCTACGGCACCGAGTCGGTGTTCGTCGACGGCGACGACACCCCCTGGTCGAAGGCGTTCCTGGCCTCGGCCTACGCCAGCCGCGGCATCAAGATGCGCTTCACGTCGGGCACCGGGTCGGAGGTGCAGATGGGCAACGCCGAGGGCCGCTCCATGCTGTACCTGGAGATCCGCTGCATCCTCATGGCCAAGGGCGCCGGGGTGCAGGGCCTGCAGAACGGCTCGATCTCGTGCATCGGCGTCCCCGGCGCGGTGCCCGGCGGCATCCGCGCCGTCGCGGCGGAGAACCTGATCGCGAGCTGGATGGACCTCGAGTGCGCCTCGGGCAACGACCAGTCCTTCTCGCACTCGGCGATGCGCCGCACCAGCCGGCTGCTACCACAGATGCTCCCGGGCACCGACTTCGTGTGCTCCGGGTACTCCGCGGTGCCGAACAAGGACAACATGTTCGCCGGGTCGAACCTCGACACCGACGACTACGACGACTGGAACACCATCCAGCGCGACATGCAGGTCGACGGCGGCCTGCGCCACGTCCGCGAGGACGTGATCCTGCAGGTCCGCAACAAGGCGGCGCGCGCCATGCAGGCGCTGTTCGCCGAGCTCGACCTCCCGCCGATCACCGACGAGGAGATCGAGGCGGCGACCTACGCCAACTCGAGCGACGACTACCCCGACCGCGACGTGCTCGCCGACCTCGAGGGCGCCCGCAGCGTCATGGAGCGGGGCATCACCGGCATCGACCTGGTGCGGTTCCTGGAGCGCGCCGGGTTCGGCGACGTCGCCGAGAACTACCTGCAGGTCCTGCGGCAGCGCGTCTCGGGCGACCTCCTGCAGACCGCCGCCGTCCTGACCGGCGACTTCACCCCGCTGGCGGCGATCAACGACGCCAACGACTACGCCGGTCCAGGCACCGGTTACCGCCTGACCGGCGAGCGGTGGGAAGAGCTCAAGAAGCTCCGCCACGTCACCTCCGCCGAGAACCCCGAGGAGGAGGTCGTATGACCACGGCCGAGTCGGTCCGCACGCTCACCCTCAAGGAGGTCGGGCCCGCCGAGAAGGGCACCCGTCCCGAGGAGGTCGTCATCGCGCTGTCCCCGGCCTTCGGGGACCCGTTCACCAAGACGATCGTGGACGTGCCGCACGCCGAGGTGATCCGCCAGCTGCTGGCGGGCATCGAGGAGCGCGGCGGCGTGGCGCGGGTGATCAAGGTCTACAAGACCGCGGACCTCGCGGCGATCGCGCACCACGGGGCCAAGCTGTCGGGCTCGGGGATCGCGGTGGGCGTGCTGTCGCGGGGCACCACGGTGCTCCACCAGCGCGACCTGGCGCGGCTGTCGAACCTGGAGCTCTTCCCCCAGGCCCCGTTGCTCGACGCCGAGGTCTTCCGCATGATCGGGGCGAACGCCGCGCAGTACGCGCAGGGCCAGTCGCCCAAGCCGGTGCCGACGCGCAACGACCAGATGGCCCGCCCGCGCTGGCAGGCCAAGGCGGCGCTGCTGCACCTCAAGGAGTTCGAGTGCATCGACCACTCCCGCGAGGCGGTGGACGTCGAACCGGTCATCACGAAGGTGGACTGAACGCGTGTCGCTGGTCATCGGCGTCGACATCGGCAACTCCACGACCGAGGCGTGCATCGCCGACGTCGAGGACGGGGAGGTCGGCAGACTCGCGTCCTCGCTGACCCGGACGACGGGGGTCAAGGGCACCCCGGACAACACGACCGGTGCCGTCACGGCCGTCCGGCGGGCCCTCGAGGCCGCCGGGCGGCCCGCGGGTGCGCTCGCGACCGTCCTGCTCAACGAGGCCACGCCGGTGATCAGCGGCCTCGCGATGGAGACGATCACCGAGACGATCATCACCGAGTCGACGATGATCGGGCACAACCCCGACACCCCGGGCGGTGACGGTCTCGGGGTCGGGATGACGGTGTCCCTCGACGACCTCGCCGGCGTCGAGGAGGAGGTCCCGGTCGTCGTCGTGGTGGGGGCCGGCGCGGACTTCGACGACGTCGCGCACCTGCTCAACAAGGCCGGCGAGCGCGGCGTCGACGTCGTGGCGGCCGTGCTGCACGGCGACGACGCGGTGCTCGTCGTCAACCGCCTGACGCGGCGGATCCCGGTGGTCGACGAGGTGTCCGCGGTCGACCGGGTGCCGCTGGGGATGCTCGCCGCGGTCGAGGTGGCCGCTCCCGGACGCACCATCCGCACCCTGTCGGACTCCTACGGGCTCGCCTCGACGTTCGACCTGGACGCCGAGCAGACCCGCCAGGTGTCGCCGGTGGCGCGGGCGCTCTCGGGCAACCGCTCCGCGGTCGTCGTCCGGACCCCGGCCGGCGACGTCACCGACCGGCGCATCCCCGTCGGCACCCTGTCCCTCTCCGGCGCCGGGCGCTCGCTCGACGTCGGCGTCGACGAGGGCGCGGACGCGATCATGGAGGCGATCGGGCGGGTCGCGCCGCTGAACGACGTGCACGGCGAGGCCGGTACGCACGTCGGAGGCATGCTCGCGAAGGTCCGCGACACCATGACCGACGTGACGGGGCAGCCGGCCTCGGAGATCCGGATCCGCGACGTCCTCGCCGTCGACACCCTCGTGCCGGCCGTGGTGCGCGGCGGGCTCGCGGGGGAGGTCTCGCGGGAGAACGCCGTCGCGCTCGCCGCGATGGTGCGCACCAGCCGCAGCCGCATGCAGTCGGTGGCCGACGCGCTCTCCGACGAGCTGGGCTGCGAGACGATCATCGGCGGGGTCGAGGGCGAGGTCGCCGTGCGCGGCGCGCTGACGACGCCGGGCACCTCGGTGCCGATCGCGATCATCGACATGGGTGGCGGCTCCACCGACGCCGCGCTGCTCGACCGGGACGGGACCGTGTCGGCGGTGCACGTCGCCGGGGCGGGCGAGCTGGTCACCAAGCTCATCGACTCGGAGCTGGGTCTCGAGGACCGGGACGCCGCGGAGTCGGTGAAGCGCCACCCGCTCGCGAAGGTCGAGAGCTTCTTCCACGTCCGCCACGAGGACGGCACGGTGCAGTTCTTCTCCGAGCCGCTGCCGCCGCACGTCTTCGCGAAGGTCGTCACCGTGACCCCCGAGGGCCTCGCGGCCGTGCCCGTGCGCGGACCGCTCGAGGAGGTCCGCCGGGTGCGCCGCGAGGCCAAGCGCCGGGTGTTCGTCGTCAACGCGCTGCGGGCGCTCGCGCAGGTCGCCCCGCAGGGGTCGCTGCGCCTGCTCGGTTCGGTGGTGCTGCTGGGCGGGTCGGCGCTGGACTTCGAGATCCCGGGCATGGTCGCCGACGCGCTCGCGCCCTACGGCGTCGTGTGCGGCATCGGCAACGTCCACGGCACCGAGGGCCCGCGCAACGCCGTGGCCGCGGGCCTGGTGGATGCGCACGCCGGCGTCGTCGCCGGCCCGGCGCCGGAGAAGCTGCAGCGTCGGGCGGCCTCGTGACCAGCCCCCTGTCCGGGGTGTCGATCATGGGCGGTCCCGGCTGCCACGGCCGCATCGACCGTGCCGACGATCCCGCGCTCCCGCCTGCGGTGCTGGTCACCGTGCACGACGACGCCCCGCCGGCGGTGGTGCGCGAGGTGTGCGCGGGGGCCGAGGAGCAGGGCATCCCCACGGCGATCCTGGCGCCGGTGGGGACGGAGGGCGACGCCCTCGCCCGGCACGCGGCGGGCGAGTCGCGGCTCGAGGTCGGCGTGGGCATCGGGCCCGACGGCGCGGTGGTCGTCCGCCACGCCCTGGTCGCCGAGCCCGTGCTCCGGCTGGCCGGCGACGCCCCCGCGGACCGGGTGCGGCAGGCGGGGGCCGACGCGGCGCGGATCGTCGCGGGGCTGCCGCTGCGGACCGCCGCTCAGGCGCTGGAGAGCTCCGCGTCCTGACTGTCCCGGCCGTCGCCGTCGAGCTCGAGGGCGACGCGCAGGGCGTCCTGCCCGGTCTCGATGCCCTTGCGCAGGACGTCCGCGTCGGTCTCGAGCGGGTTGATCGTGTCCGCGCCCGACGGCGGGCGGACCTCGAACAGGTACGGCGGCTCGTCGGTGGGCGACGCCGTCGCGTGGGCGAGGCGGGAGTCGTCGGCGCGGCGGTTCTCCAGCCGGTTCCCCATCACGTGCACGAGCCCCGGCACGTTGACGGCGCCGAGGCGGGAGACCAGCGCCTTCTCCAGGCGGGTCGCGTCGACGGCGGTCTGGTCGGCGCGGCGGGTGCGCAGGACGAGCACGTGCGTGGCGCCCTGGGCGAGTGCGGTGTGGAACGGGATCGGCTCGGCGACGGCGGCGTCGACGTAGCGGCGTCCCCGGATCTCGACGGGCAGCCCCGCGAGCAGCGGCACCGCGGCGCTCGCCCGCAGGGCGAGCTGCAGGGAGTCCTTGTCGACGATCGTGTCGGCGAGGTCGACGGCCTCGCCGGTCTCGACGTCGGTGGCCACCGGGTGCAGCGGGACCTGGGCGTCGAGCACGGCCTGCCAGTCGACCGGGATCACCTTCTCGCCGACGGTGTGCACGAGGTACTCGACGTCGACGACGGGCTTGCCGCGCAGGCCGCGCCCGGGGTTGGTGACGCGCTCCATGAGCCCCGGGCGGTACCAGCCCGCGCAGCAGACCTCGGCCTGCGCGCCCACGAGCCAGCTGCCGGCCAGCGCGCCCGCCGAGGCGCCGTAGACGGCGTCGAAGCAGTTCGCGAGCCCGAGCTCCTCGAGCGCGAGCACCATCCCGCTCGAGTAGGTCGCCCGGCTGCCGCCGCCCTCGACGGCGAGCGCCACGTGGTGGCCGTCGGTCCTGTTGCTCGGGCAGGAAGCCTCGGCGCGCCGGGAGGCCAGGACGTCGAGGACCGGATGGGGACGCACGTCCGCATCATGCCCGCTTCACCCGCGGCTCCACCGAACGGGCTACGTGAGAACTTTCCGCCCCTATGAGGGCGGAAAGTTCTCACGTACGGCGGGACAGGGTCACGCGGTCGATCTCGGTGCCGGTGTCGGTGGTCGCGCGGACGGTCAGGGTCGTCTCCCCGCCGCCGGCCGGGGGCGGCACGACGTCGACGGTGACGTAGGCGTAGTCCAGGTAGCGCGCCTGCGACCAGTCGGCCTCGTCGGGCTGCCTCGCGTCCTCGCCGAGCGCCAGGTAGCTGGCCACGGTGACGCCGCTGTCGGGGCCCGGGTTGCCGCGGTGGCGGTCGGTCACGCCGTCGAGCCAGCTGTAGCGGGGCCGCCCGCCGGACCCGACGCACACGTAGGTCGTGCCGTCGGTCTCCGGGCGCACGGTCGCGCCGTCGGGTGCCTGCACGGCCGAGCGCCCGCGCCGGATCGGGTTCGTGCGCTCGTACTGGTGGTTGTGGCCCTGCAGGACGAGGTCGACCGAGAACTCGTCGAACAGCGGCGCCACCGCGGCGCGCACCCCGGCGTCGGAGGCGTGCGACTTCGACGTCGCGAAGGCGCAGTGGTGGAAGAACGCGACGATCCAGTCGACTCCCGCGTCGGCGCGCATCGTGGTCAGCGTCTGCCGCAGCCACGACGTCTGCGCGCCGCCCGAGTAGCCCGCGTTGGTCGGGATCTCGGTGGAGAGGTCGTTGGCGTCCAGGCTGATCACGCCGACGGTGCCGTGCCGGAACGTGTAGACCGACGGGCAGGCGGACGGGCCGGTGCGGGGCAGATCGAGGCGCGCCGCGTGCCCGCCGTAGCCGTGGCTCGCGCCGCCGGCCCGGTTGTCGTCGTAGAGCGCCTCCATGTCGTGGTTGCCGGTGGCGAACATCCACGGGGTGGACGCGGCGCTGCGCTCGACGAGCCCGAAGTACGTCGTCCACACGGTCGGGTCGAAGCTGTCGAAGCCGCTGCCGCTGCGGCGTTCGGGGAGCCCCTCACCCGAGGGGTCGGCGTAGCAGATGTCGCCCGCGAGCAGGTGGAACGCTGGCCGCTGCCGCGCGATGCGGTCGACCATCGAGGTCGACGGCGTCATCGTCCGCCGGGTGTCGTCCGAGTCGTAGTCGTTCGTGAACCCCTCCTGCCCGCTCGGCGGCACGGTGTCGACGCCCTGGTCGGCGAACGCGGTGAAGCTCCACGGCGCCGTCGCCCCCGGCCCGGGTGCGGTGACGAAGTCGGCCTCCGGGGTCGTCGTGCCGTCGGGGAGGCGGAACCGGTAGCGGTAGCGCTCGCCCGGGGCGAGGCCGTCGGCGAGGGCGTGGACGAAGAACTGCTCGCTGCCGCGAATCGCGCCGTCGTCCTGCGGCACCCGGGACACCAGCCGGCGCACGTCCACCGGCAGCGTGGTGCCGAAGCCGCCGTCGCGGCCCAGATCGACCACCACGGGTCCGGCCGGCGGCGCGGTCAGCTCGCCCGCGAACGCCATCTGGCGCTGCGCGTCGGCGCCGTAGGCCAGGTGCCGGCCGACGACGGCGACCGGCGCCTGCGCCGCGGTGGCGCACGCGGTGAGCGTCCAGGGCGCCGCGGCCAGGCCCGTCGCCGCGAGCACGCCGGCGCCGCCCCGCAGCGCGCTGCGCCGGCTCACCGGATGGCGACGCACGAAGGAGGACAGCCAGTCGTGCTGCTCGGCCACGGTCATGCGGTCGGCCAGCTCGGCGGGGACACCGACGTCCGGTGCCTGGCCGCGGGGAGTCCGGGTCACGGGAGGCAGAGTCGTCCCCGCCGGCGCGGGGGGCCACACCGGGTCGTGGACGCCGAGTGAACAAGCGCTGACGCGCCGCGAGAAATCGGGCGAATCGGCGCCGCCGGGCGGGGCCTCGCGGTGATCGGCGAGACTGCCCGCGTGAGCCTCGCGACCGCCGTCCTGCGCCGGGCCATGCGCCTGCCCGCGCCCCGCACCTCCCGGGTCACGGTGGACCGCGACGTCGCGGTCCCGATGACCGACGGCGCCGTCCTGCGCCACGACCACCACCGCCCGGCCGGCGTCTCCCGCGGACCCGTGGTGCTGGTGCGCAGCCCCTACGGCAGGGCCGGGTGGATCGGCGTCATCTTCGGGCGCCTCGTCGCCGAGCGCGGCCTGCAGGTGGTGGTGCAGTCCGTGCGCGGAACCGCGGACTCCGACGGCGTCCTCTCGCCGTTCGACGAGTCCTCCGACGGCGGCGAGACGGTGCGCTGGGTGCTCGACCAGCCGTGGTGCGACGGGCGGCTGGCCACCCTCGGGCCGAGCTATCTCGGCCTCACCCAGTGGGCCCTCGCGCCCGCCGCCGGGCGGTCCCTGCGCGCGATGGGCACGCTGGTCACCGCGTCGTCGTTCCGGGACCAGACCTACGCCGGTGGATCGTTCTCCCTCGACAACGCGCTGTCCTGGAGCGCGATGATGCGGTCGATGGCGGCCGGGCCGTTCGCGCGGTCCACCCGGCTGCTGCGCGGGCGCAAGACCCTCGTCGACGCCCTCGACGTGCTGCCGCTGCGCGAGGCCGACCGGCGCGCCACCGGCGACCAGGTCGACTTCTTCCAGGACTGGCTGCGCGAGTCCGACCCCGGCTCGGCGTACTGGGCCCGCCGCGGCTACACCGCCGGGGTCGCCGAGGTGGCCCGCGCCGACGTCGACGTGACGATGACCGGCGGCTTCCAGGACATCTTCCTGCCCTGGCAGCTCGCCGACCACGCCGCGCTGCGCGCCGCGGGCGCCCGCCCCCGCCTCGTCCTCGGCCCCTGGGTGCACACCTCCGCGCCCGGCATCGCCGCCGGCCTGCGCGAGTCCCTCGCCGCGTTCGAGCGGGTCTTCGACGGCACCCACGGCAGCGGCGGGGTCGTCGCGGCCACCACCGAGGACGCCCCGGTGTCGGTGACGCTCTCCGGCGACGGGGGCGTCCGGCGTCTCGCCGACTGGCCGCCGCCCGACGCCGTCCACCGGACCTGGTTCCTGCGCGCCGACCACTCGCTGTCGATGCAGCCGCCGCCCGACCGCACCGCAGGCGCCGTGCACTGGCCCGGCACCCGCATCGACTACGACCCGGCCGACCCCACGCCCGCCGTCGGCGGCCCGATCCTCACCGGGAAGTCGGGGCCCCGCGACCAGACCGCGCTCGAGGCCCGCACCGACGTCGCCGTGTTCAGCTCCGACCCGCTCCCCGAGGACGTCGTCGTTCTCGGGCCGGTGTCGGCGACGGTGTTCCTGCGCGCCGGGGTCGAGCACCTCGACGTGTTCGTCCGGGTGTGCGACGTCGACCCCCGCGGCCGCTCGGTGAACGTCACCGACGGCCTCGTCCGCCTCGCCCCCGGCGACCCGGCGACCGGCGCCGACGGCAGCCGCGAGGTGGCCGTGGAGCTGTGGGACACCGGCCACCGCTTCGCCGCCGGGCACCGCCTGCGGTTGCAGCTCTCGGGCGGCGCCCACCCCCGGTTCTCCCGCCACCCCGGGACGGGCGACCCGCTCGGCGAGGCCGCGACGCTCGTGCGCCAGCCCCGCGAGGTGCTGCACGACGCGGCCCACCCCACGGCCGTGACGCTGGCGGTCGAGCCGCGCCACTGAGTCGGTCGGCGGCACCGTTCCTGCTCCGAGGGGGTGAGACGTGATCGGTGCTGCCGACCGCGTCACACCGCCCGTCGGTCCCCGGGTGCTGCTGGTCGACGTCACCGCTCCCGGGCGTGCAGGTCGGGGGTCCGCTGCCGAATCCTGGGGACATGGCCGTCCTGCCCTCCGAGCGGGCCGGCGCGGTGGCCGTCGACCCCGAGGGAGGGGTCACGGAGATCGCCCCGGTCCGGACCGCACCGTCCACGGAATCCCCCACCGCTCGTCCGCCGCGCCCCGTCCACGGCGTGCGCACCACCGACGGCGTCGGACTGCACGTCGAGATCCACGGCCATCATGGCCCGGTGGTCGTGCTCAGCCACGGCTTCACCGTCGACTCCGACGAGTGGTCGCCCCAGATCGAGGCGCTGACCCATCGCGCGCGCGTCGTCACCTGGGACCAGCGCGGCCACGGACGCTCCGGCTGGGGCGATCCCGCGAACGCCACCATCGACCAGCTGGGACGCGACCTCGCCACCGTCGTCGACGCCGTCGCCCCGTGCGGGCGGGTGGTGCTCGGCGGGCACTCCATGGGCGGCATGAGCGTGCTCGCGCTCGCCCGCCAGCACCCGGAGTGGTTCGGCACCCGTGTCGCCGGTGTCTTCCTCGTCGCGACCTCCGCCGGCGACCTCATCTCCGACGGGCCGCTCGGCGCCCTGCACGCGGTCGCGCGCCGCGCCGGAGTGCTGCCCGCCGTGCTCCAGGGGGCCCGGCTGGCCGCGCCGGTCGCCGACCAGCTGCCGTGGCGCGACTCCGCCCTCGGCCGCTGGCTGGTGCGCCGCATGGCGTTCACCGCCGACGCCTCCGACGACGACGTGCGCCGCCTGCAGGCGGCCACCGAGAGCCTGCCGCTGACGGTGACCTCGGCGTTCTCGTCGTCGCTGCTGTCCCACGACGAGACCGCGTCGCTGCCCGTCCTGGCGTCGGTCCCGACGACGGTGGTGACCGCCGCCGACGACCGTCTCACCCCGGCCACCCACGGCCGGCGCATCGCCGAGGCCCTCGGCCCGCGCGCCCGCCTGGTGCTGGTCGACGGCGCGGGGCACGCGGTGAACTGGACGCACCACGACGTGGTCGACGCCGCGCTGCTCGATCTGGTGGACCGGCTGCGGTACGCCTGAACGGCCCCGATGTGTGACCCCGCGGTGTACGGGGCACTGACACCTCACGAAGGCATTCTCCGGTTCAGACAGACAGCCGGGTCAGCTCACGTGCCACGAGCGCCCCGTCTGACTGATCTGTCGATCAGCGCGTCGGGGCCCCATTAGGGGTGACCGCATGGCTGGTCGGACGACCGACTACGACGACTACGTCCCGCTGCTCGCCGAGTACGCGGACCTCCCCGAGGACGACCCGCGCCGCGAGCGGGTGCGCGAAAGGCTGGTCCACGGGTTCCTGCCGGTGGCGCGCAACATCGCCCGGCGCTTCGCCCGGCGCGGCGAGCCCACCGACGACCTCGAGCAGGTCGCCTCGCTGGGCCTCCTGCACGCCATCGAGCGCTTCGACCCGGGCCGCGAGCGCGACTTCCTCTCCTACGCCGTCCCGACGATCATGGGTGAGGTCCGGCGGCACTTCCGCGACTCGGCCTGGTCGGTGCGCACGCCGCGCAGCATCAAGGACCGCTACGTCGCCGTGGGCTCGGCGACCGCGTCGATGTCGCAGCGCCTCGGGCGGGCCCCGACGGCCGCCGAGCTCGCCGAGCACCTCGACATGACCCGGGACGAGGTCGCCGAGGCGATCTCCGCCCACGGCTCGTACCAGCCGGCGTCGCTGGACGAGTCCCTCGGCTCCGGCGACGACTCGGCCCTCGTCGACATCCTCGGGGTCGTCGACGGCGAGCTCGACCGGGTCGAGGTCCGCTCGCTCGTCGGGTCCCTGGTCCGCGACCTGCCCGAGCGCGAGCGCACGATGCTGGCCCTGCGGTTCGTGCACGAGAAGACGCAGGCCGAGATCGCCGCGGTGCTGTGCATCTCGCAGATGCACGTCTCCCGGCTGCTCTCCCGCACCCTCGGCGCGCTGCGTGACCAGATCGAGCGCGAGACCGCCGCGGAGCAGCTGGTCGCCGTTTGACGCCCCGGGCGGCCGGACACCTCCGTCCCATGGCCACCACGCCCCTGCCCGCCCGCGAGCTCTCCGCGTGGCACGACCCGGAGCACGCCGAGGAGCCCGACACCTACCCGGCCCTGCGCGGCGACCGCCGGGTCGACGTCGCGGTCGTGGGCGCCGGGATCACGGGGCTGACCACGGCGGTCCTGCTCGCGCGGGAGGGGCTGCAGGTCGCGGTGCTGGAGGCCCGCCGGATCGGCGCGGTCGCCTCCGGCAACACCACCGCCAAGATCTCGGTGCTGCAGGGCACGCGCGCCGCGACGCTCGACCACCGGCACTCCCAGGACACCGTCGACGCCTACCTCGCGGCGCACCGGGCGGGCTTCGACTGGCTGCTCGACCGCGCCCGGCGCGCGGACTGCGACCTCGAGCGCCGCGCCGCCGTGACGTTCGCGACCTCCGGGCGCTCGTCCGCGGCTGCGGAGTCGGTCCGGCGCGAGGCCGCGGTGCTGCGCCGCGCCGGGTTCCCCGCGCAGCTCGGGACCGAGGTCGGCCTGCCCTTCGAGGTCTCGGAGGCCGTGACGCTCGCGGACCAGGCGCAGTTCGACCCCATGCCCTACCTCGCCGACCTCGCCCAGGAGCTGCACGAGAGCGGGCACCTCGTGTACGAGCACACGCGGGTGCGCAGCGTCTCGCTCCTCGGCGCGCCGCGGCTGCGCACCGAGCACGGAGACGTCCGCGCCGAGCGCGTCGTCCTCGCCACCGGCGTCCCGATCCTCGACCGCGGCCTCTACTTCGCCCGCGTCGAGCCCAGCCGGTCCTACGCCCAGGCCGTGCGCGTCGACGGCCCGCTGCCCCCGGCGATGTACCTGTCGGCCGACGAGCCGGGGGTGTCGCTGCGCACCGCGGTGATCGAGGGGGAGGAGCGGCTGCTCACCGGCGGCTTCGGCCACCGGGTCGGCGCCGGCACACCGACGTCGTCGCACGAGCAGGAGCTCGCCGACTGGGCCTCGCAGCGGTTCCCGGTCCGGGAGATCACCCACCGCTGGTCGGCCCAGGACTACCTGCCCGAGGACGGCCTGCCGTTCGTGGGTCCGATGCCGTGGCAGTCGCGCGTCCTGGTCGCGACGGGGTTCGCGAAGTGGGGCATGACCGGCGGCACCGCGGCCGGCCTGGCCCTGCGCGACCACGTCGTGGGGCGCGCCAACCCCTGGTCCGGGGCGCTGCGGGCCGACCGCGCGCCGGTCGCGTCCGCGCTGCCCGCCCTGGCGAAGGCGAACGGGCAGGTGGGCCGCTACATGGCCACCGGCTGGGCCCGCCCGCACCTGCCGTCGGACACCCCGCTCGCCGAGGGGGAGGGCCGGATCGAGACCACCACCCGCGGCAAGATCGCCCGCTGCCGCGTCGACGGGGTGGAGCACGAGCTCGGCGCCGTGTGCCCCCACCTCGGCGGCATCGTGGCGTGGAACGACGCCGCGCAGAGCTGGGACTGCCCGCTGCACGGCTCCCGCTTCGCCCCCGACGGCAGCATCCTCGAGGGCCCCGTCACCGCCCCCATGGCCGACGCGCCCGGCCTCGCCCGCGTCGTGGCGCCGCGCTCCACCTGACCGCACCGGGTGCAAGCCCTGCGTCCACGCTTGCCCTATCGGCGTGCTCCCCTGACCGCAGGAGAATCCGCGTCGATCATGAGCCTCGGTCGGGCCGCGGCGGGCGGCGCAGGCGCTGCTCGCGGGGCAGGTGCGTCTCGGGGGCCTGGCGGCGCCGGACCGGCGGGCGGACGTCGTCGACGGGCACGTCGGCCGGCTCCTCGGGCGCCGTGGGCTCACCGCCGGCATCGCCGGGCGGCTCCTCGACGGCCGCGCCCGCGGCCCACCGGTGTCGTGCCAGCCAGCGACGCACGTCCGCTCCTCCCGCTCCGTGTCCACTGTGGCCGTGGATCGCGTCGGACGCTACGGAGAAACGGACACGAGGGGAGTGGGGCCAGGTCCCCGTTCGCCTGGGGCATTCCCGACCGTCGGCGGGGTACGGCACCGTGTGCCCCATGCCCCCGGGTGCGGAGACCACCGACGAGACGGGCGAGGAGCTGCCCACCTCGCTCGAGGACGCCGCCGACCTGCTCTACGGGGTGGGGCGCGAGGAGTTCATCGGGGTGCGCGACGCGCTGGTCAAGCAGGTCCGCGCCGCGGGCGACCGCGAGCTGGCCACCGAGATCGGCGGGCTGCGCAAGCCGTCGGTGGCGGCCTGGGTGGCCAACCGGCTGGCGCGCGAGTACCCCGACGAGGTCGAGGGCCTCGAGGAGCTCGGCGGGTCGCTGCGCGACGCCCAGGAGAAGCTCGAGGGCGACGCGCTGCGCCAGCTCTCCCGCCAGCGCCACGGGCTGATCAACGCGCTGGTCGAGCGCGGCCGGCGCGTCGCCCGCGAGGAGGCCGTGCGTCTCGGCGACCCCGCCGTGCGCGAGCTCGAGAAGACGATCGGGGCCGCGCTCGCCGACCCCGCCGCCGCGCGGGCCCTGGCGGGTGGGCAGCTCGCCGGCGGGATGGAGGCCGGGCCGGGGCTCGGCGACGGCGGGATCAGCGCCGCGCTCGGCGGTCCCGCCTCGGGCGCCCGCTCCGCCCGCACGGCGCGGCCGTCGCGGCCCTCGCAGCGTCGCCCCGACCGCCGTCCCCCGCGCGCACCCCGCACCGAGGACGCCACGACGCCCGAGCCCGAGGAGCAGGTCGACCGCGACGAGGAGGACCAGGAGCGCGCCGAGCAGGAGCAGCGCGAGCGCGAGGAGCGCGAACGCCGGGAGCGCGAGGAGCGCGAGCGCGCGGAGCAGGCCGCCCGGGAGACCCGCGAGCGCGCCGACGAGGCCGCCGAGCTGGCCCGTCGCGCCGCGGAGGACGCCGACACGGCGACGGGCGAGGCCGAGGACGCCGACGCCGCCGTGAGCGACCTGCGCGCCCGGCTCGAGGCCGCCGAGGAGACCCGCCGGAGCGCCTGGGACGCCGCCGACACCGCCGCCCGCGAGCGCGACGCCCGTCGCCGGGAGGCCGACCGCGCCCGCGAGGCCGCGGAGTCCGCGGAGCGCAACGTTCGCACGCTCGGGGTACAGAGCTGACCGCGGACGCCTCGAGGCGGCAGGCTGTCCCCATGCACGGACCACTCCCGCCGCCCGCGGACGGCGAGACCGAGAGGCCTCCGCTGATCTTCGCGATCGGCCACGAGGAGCTGATCGTCCGCCGACGCTACGAGGTGGCGTCGATCGTCAACGACATCCTCATCGCGCTGTGGTTCCTCATCGGCAGCATCCTGTTCTTCTCCGAGGACACCACCTACGCGGGCACCTGGTTCTTCGTCGTCGGCAGCATCGAGCTGCTGCTCCGCCCGGGCATCCGGCTGGCCCGTCGGGTGCATCTCCAGCGCATCCCCGGCACGGAGGGCGTCCCGACCGGGAGCAGCCCCGACTTCTGACCGATTCGCCGCCGCGCAGCCGGGTGACTCGGTGGACGTGACCACCGAGCACACGGCCGGGGAGGCCGTCGAGGACGCGGCCGAGGAGGCGGTCGACCGCACCCTGCACGGCGGCGGCGACGCCCCGAGCCGCCTCGTCGAGCTCCTCGGGCGCGCGGGCCTGGTCGCGTACGGCGCGGTCCACCTGCTCGTCGCCGGCCTGGGTCTGCGGCTGGCGCTGGGCCGGCGGTCCCGCGGAGGTCGACCAGCAGGGCGCGGTCGCCGCCGTCGCCTCGGTCGGCACGCTCGGGGTGCTGCTGCTCGTCGGTGTTCGTCGCCGGGCTGGTGGCGTTCGCCGCCTGGCAGATCGCCGCGACCGTCGCCGGGTTCCGCTGGGTGTCGGGCGGCGAGCGCTTCCGCAAGCGGGTGGGCGCGGCGTCGAAGGCGGTCGCGGTGCTCGCCGTCGCGCTCGCGGCCGCCCGCAGCGTGCTGGGCGACCCGCAGAACGGCCGCGCGGGACCCCAGAAGCTCGTGACGTGGCTCCTGGCGCTGCCGGCCGGGCAACCTGCTGGTGGCCGCGGTCGCGATCACCGTCATGGTGATCGCGGGCACGATGGTCTACACCGGCGTCGCCCGGACCTTCATGGGCGACCTCGTCGACGACATGCCGGCCGGGGCGCGCCGTGCCGCGGTGGTGCTCGGCGCGGTCGGCAACGTCGCCCGTGCCGCCGCGTTCGGCGCCGTCGGCGTGCTCTTCGCCGTCGCGGCGCTGCGCGGCGACCCCGCGCGGGTCGGCGGGCTCGACGCCGCCCTGCGCGAGCTCGTCAGCCGGTGGCAGGGCGTGAGCCCGCTCGTGCTGATCTCGCTGGGGATCGCGGCGTTCGGCCTCTACTGCGTCCTCGACGCCCGCTATCGCCGCGCCTGCTAGGCCCGCGCGGCGAGCCGGTCGAGGCGCCGGGGCGTCGGCCACTTGACGTGGCTGACCCAGCCGAACTTCTCGAAGATCCAGATCAGGCGCGCCGAGATGTCGATCTGGCCGCGGCCGACGCCGTGACGCGCGGAGGTGGGGTCGGCGTGGTGCAGGTTGTGCCACGACTCGCCCATGCTCGGGATCGAGAGCAGCCAGACGTTCGTCGAGCGGTCGCGCGCCCGCCAGGGGCGCTCGCCGACGAGGTGGCAGATCGAGTTCGTGGACCACGCCACGTGGTGGGTGAGGCCGATGCGCACGAGGCTCGCCCAGAAGAACGCGGTGAGCGCGCCCCACCACGACCATGTGATGAGCCCGCCGAGCAGCGGCGGCGCGAGCAGGCTGATCACCGTGAGCGGCGTGAACCAGCGGTTCACCGCGCGCATGTCCGGGTCGGCGAGCAGGTCCGGAGTGAAGCGCTGCTGGTTGGTCAGCGAACGCTCGAAGATCCAGCCCATGTGGGCGTGCCAGAAGCCGCGCACGAGCGCCACCGGCGAGGTGCCGAACGCCCAGGGCGAGTGCGGGTCGCCCTCCTTGTCGGCGAACAGGTGGTGACGGCGGTGGTCGGCGACCCAGTGCCGGATCGGCCCCTGCACCGCCATGCTCCCGGCGACGCCGAGGGCGATCCGCAGGGCGCGCTTGGCGCGGAACGCGCCGTGGGTGAAGTACCGGTGGAACCCGACGGTGACGCCGAGCATGGTCAGCACGTAGAAGAGCGCGGTCAGCCCGACGTCGACCCACGTCAGCCCCCAGCCCCAGGCCAGCGGCACGGCGGCGATCAGAGCGATGAACGGCACGAAGGCGAACAGGTAGACCATCACGTGCGGCGCGATGTGGCGCACGTGGTCGGACAGGTCCCCCTGGGGGGACGCGGGAGTCGGTGTGGCGGGCGGGTCGGCGGGGGGCGAGGCCGGACCGGACGTCATGCGGAGGTGCTCCCGGGGGGCGCGGCGGGTCGTGGGCGACGGGGATCGTCGACCAGGTGGTGGATGCCGGATTTCTACCCTGACACGGGCCCCGCGGTCCCCGCGCTGCGGGAGTGCAGGGACGCGCGACCGCCGGACGGGATTCGCCCGGTGGCTAGTCCGTAGCTCGCCCGGACGCTCCGGTCCGGTGCACCCGTTCGGTCAGCTCGCCGGGACGCCCGCGTAGCCGGTGTCCGCGAGCTCGAGACGACCGTCACGCACCCTGGTGCGGAACGTCGGCTGCGGGGCGGTGGCCGGGCCGTGCACCACCGAGCCGGTGTCGAGCCGGAAGACGCTGCCGTGCCAGGGGCAGACGACGCACTCGGGGCCGTCGCCGTTCGTGATCCGGCCTTCGTGCAGCGGCGCCGAGGCGTGGGCGCAGCGGTCGGCGAGGGCGTGGATCCGCTCCCCGCGACGCACGACGAGCACGCCGACGTCACCGACGATCCGCCGCGTCGGCTCGCCCTCGGGCAGCTCGTCGACCGTGCCGACGTCGGTCCAGTCGCCGGGCCCGATGTGCGGGTAGCCCTCGGCGTGGTTGGCGCCCATCGCCTGGTGATAGGCCATGTGCCCGCCCAGGGCGGCGCCGGCGCGAGCCGACGGTCAGCGCGGCCCAGCCGAGCAGGGCGCCCCGGAACCCACGTCCCCGGGCGCGCGCGGCCAGGGAGGCGGCGTAGCCCGTGAGCATCACGACGTTGGCGGCGGCGTGCACGACCCCGACGCGCTGCTGCTCCTCGTGCCCGTCGGCGTAGTCGGCCCAGCCGGCCGCCGCGGTCGGGACCGCGGAGACCAGCCCGAGCGCGATGAGGACGGTCGCGGGCCTGCGGGTGCGGGGCGCGACGTCGAGCACGCCCGCCGAGACGAAGCTGCCGAGCGAGAGCTGCGCGAGCATCGGGTGCAGCGGGTGGCCCATCCACACCCCGTGCAGCGCGTCCTTGACGTCCTGGCGGCGCAGGACCTTGTGGACGAGGTCGCGCAGCCGGGGCGGCGACCTTGTCGAGGGCGGGGTTGTTCGCGAGGCGGTCGATGTCGTCGAACGGGCGCATGTGGGCGTCCTCCCGGGCGGTGGTGGTGCTCGGGTTTCGCCGATCACCGTGGTCGGGCAAACCCGTCGGCCCCAGGAACACGGGCGACGAACGGAGCGAGCGCCGTGACCGGAAAGCCCCGGCGCACCCGCGAGGACTACGAGCGCGAGCTACCCGACCACCACGACCCGACGGCCGGCTTCGGCGGCGCGGCGCCGACCTACAGCGCCCTGACGCTGCGGGCGGTGCTCGCCGTGTTCGGGTTGCTGACCTCCCTCGCAGGCGTCGTGATCTTCATCCTCGTGCTCTGGCTCCCCTGGGCGGCGACCGCGTTCGGCGTCGTCGCGGCGGTCTGCGTCGTCGACCTCGCGTGGGTGCTGCACCGCAAGAGGCGCGGCGAACCCGGCTAGATGGCGTGGCCCGGCGCACCGCGGGTCGGTCACGCCGCGGGCAACCAGGTGCGCACCGCCGTCGCCAGCGCCGTGACCCCGAGCGTGAGCGTCGGTTCGAGGACCGGGGCGTAGTGCGGCGAGTGGTTGGAGGGCACGTAGAGCAGGGCGGCGTCGCTCATGTCACCGGTGCTGAACAGCGCCGGGTCGGTGCCGCCGAGCAACCAGTAGGACAGCGGGGCGCCGGCGGCGGTCGCGAGGATGCCGACGTCCTCGCTGCCCGCACCGGCCCCGTGGTCGAGGATCGCGTCGGGCCCCAGCCACGCGGCGAAGGCCTCCAGCGTCCGGCCGAGGGCGGCCGCGTCGTTGACGACGACGTGGAAGCGCTCGATCTCGGTGATCGTCGGCTCCTGGGGCGCGCCCGAGGTCACCGCCACGCCCCGCACGATGCGCTCGACCGCGTCGAGGACTGCGCTGCCGCACCCCGGTCGTCGTAGCTGCGGATGTTCAGCTGCAGCTCGGCCTCGCCGGGGATGACGTTCGCGCATGCCCCGGCGTGGATCGAGCCGACGGTCAGCACGCCCGTCGCCGTGCTGGGCGATCTCCCGGGAGACGATGGTCTGCAGGCGCAGGACCGTCTCGGCGGCCATCACCACGGGGTCGACCGAGCGCCTCCGGCATCGATCCGTGCGCCCCCTTGCCGACCAGCCGCACGCGCAGCGAGTCGGAGCCGGCGTACGAGGTTCCGGCGTGCCCGGCGATCTTGCCCGCCGGGCAGTGGCGCGACGTGCTGACCGAGGACGACGTCGGGGCGCGGGAATCTCTCGTAGAGCCCGTCGTCCACCATGGCCTGGGCGCCGCCCCGAGCTCCTCAGCGGGTTGTAAGGCCAGCAGGAGGGTGCCCGACCAGCGGTCCCGAGCGGTGGCGAGGGCCTCGGCCGCACCGAGCAGGCACGTCGTGTGCAGGTCGTGACCGCACGCGTGGTCGACGGACACGGTCTTGCCGTGCTCGATCGGTCGCGGTGACCGTGCTGGCGTAGTCCAGCCCGGTCTCCTCCCGGACCGGCAGCGCGTCCATGTCGGCCCGCAGCAGGGCGGTGGGGCCGGGCCCGTTGCGCAGGTCGCGACCACCCCGGTCCGCCCGACCCCGGTGGTGACGTCGAAGCCCAGGCCGTCGAGCCGCTCGCCGACGATCCCGGCGGTGCGGTGCTCCTGGAAGCCGAGCTCGGGGTGCCGGTGGAGGTCCTTGTACAGCTCGGCGAGCCCGGGATCGATCTTGATGTCGTCATGTGCGGCCACGGCTGGTCCTTCCCTCGACGTCTCTCCCCCGACGAGCCGCTCGTCGCCGTGTCCGTCGCCTGGCGACGTGGTGAACGCGTCCGACGTCGTGGACGACGCTGCCCCCGGTGGCCGACGGTAGGGCGCGCGCCGGGGGCGGTGAAGACGACGTCGCACCGGGTCGGCACACGGCTGGGCCGGGCTGGGGCACTCAGGCGCTCCGGTGCGTTCGCCCGGGCGCCGGTCCGCTCGATCGGACGGTGCGCCCGGTCACGCGCCGCGCTCGGCCGTGCGCGGGGCGTCCGCGGCGCCGCGGAGGCAGCGGTGTCACCACCCCGGACGGACGGCGCCGCGCCGACGGCGAGCCCAGGGCCCGGGAGATCCCGCGGGCGGTGGCCCGGACGGCCGGGACGATGGTGCGCGGGTCGCTGCCCGCGCTCGGCACGACCACCGACATCGCGGCGACGACTCGGTCGTCCTCCCCGCGGATCGGAGCCGCGACCGAGAGCGAGAGCAGGTCGACCATCCCGTCGCAGACGGCTACGCCCTCGCGCCGCACGCCGGCCAGGGTGCGGCGCAACGCGTGCGGGTCGGTGACCGTGCGCGGGGTCAGGGCGCTCAGGGGGCCGGCGAGGACGTCCTCCTGCACCGAGGCGTGGGCGAACGCCAGCAGCACCTGGCCGACCCCGGTGGCGTGCAGGGGCATGCGCCCGCCGACGCGGGTGAACACGCGCACCGCCTCCGGGTGCGCGAGGCGCTCGACGTAGACCACTTCGTGGCCGTCGCGCACCGCGAGCTGCACGTTCTGCCGCGTCGCCTCGTAGAGGTCCTCGAGGTAGGGCATGGCGCGTTCCCGCAGGCCCAGGCTCCGCGGCGCGAGCGCCCCGACCTCCCAGAGCCGCAGGCCGATCCGGTAGCGGCCGTCCTCGCCGCGCTCGAGGGCGCCCCAGGCGGCGAGCTCGCCGACCAGCCGGTGCGCCGTGGACAGCGGCAGACCGGCCGCGCGGGCGATGCCCGAGAGGGACAGGGCCTCGGTCCCGGGACCGAACGCGGACAGGATCCCGAGCACGCGTCCGGTGACCGACGGTCCGCTCTGACCGTCGCGCTGTGGGCTCACCCTGCGCTCCTTCCGGTGGCCGGAAGCTCGATTCTGGCACGGCGCCGGCGCCAGGCACCCTGGCGGCGTGAGCGCATCGCAGGAGCCCGCGACGCAGCGGGCGGTGTCCGCCGAGATCGCCGAGGCCGCGGCGGCGCCGACGCGGCCCGACGGCCATCCCGACCGGGTCTATCGCCCCTACCGCAGCACCGCACTGCGGTCCCCGCAGCGACCCCTCGTCGTCACGCCCCCGAGCCTCACCGAGCTGGCCGCGCCGGTGTTCGGTGCGGCCGACGTGGCCCCGATCGAGTCCGACCTGACCCGGCACCACGCCGGCGAGCCGCTCGGCGAGCGGATCATCGTCACGGGCCGGGTCCTCGACAGCGACGGGCGTCCGGTGCGGAACCAGCTCGTCGAGGTCTGGCAGGCGAACGCCTCCGGCCGCTACCGCCACGACGGCGACCAGCACCCGGCGCCGCTCGACCCGAACTTCACCGGCGGCGGCCGGGCCCTCACCGACGACGAGGGCCGCTACCGCTTCGTGACGATCAAGCCGGGCGCCTACCCGTGGCGCAACCACACCAACGCCTGGCGACCCGCGCACATCCACTTCTCGCTGTTCGGCACGGCCTTCAGCCAGCGCCTCATCACGCAGATGTACTTCCCCGGGGACCCGCTGTTCGGGCTCGACCCGATCTTCCAGTCGGTCACCGACGAGAAGGCGCAGCAGCGGCTGATCGCCGCCTACGACCACGACGTGACCCAGCCGGAGTGGGCGCTGGGCTACCGCTGGGACATCGTGCTCGACGGCGCGCACGCCACGCCGCCCGACCCTGACCAGGGAGCCTGATGCTCGACCTCACGCCCTCCCAGACCGTGGGGCCGTTCTTCGCGTTCGGCCTGCCCTTCGAGGGCGGCGGGGACGTCGTCCCGATGGGCACGCCCGGCGCGATCACGCTGCACGGCACGGTGCGCGACGGCGCAGGCGCGGCGGTACCCGACGCGCTGCTGGAGTTCTGGCAGACCGGTCCCGACGGTCGCGTGCCGGTGCGCCCGGGCGCGCTGCACCGCGACGGCCGCTCGTTCACCGGCTTCGCCCGCGTCGCCACCGACCGCGCCGGGGACTACCGGCTGCGCACCCTGCGCCCGGCGGCACCCTCCGGCGCCCGCGACGCCCCCCACCTGGCCGTGACGGTGTTCGCGCGCGGCCTGCTGCACCACCTGTTCACCCGCGTCTACTTCCCGAACCACGTCGAGGCCAACGCCGCCGACCCGCTGCTCGCGCAGCTCGACGAGGAGCGCCGGGCCACGCTGATGGCCGTGCCCGACGGCGGCGTCACCGGGCCCGGGTACCGCTTCGACGTCCGGATGCAGGGCAGCGGGGAGACCGTGTTCCTCGACCTCTCCGCCCACGGGCTCGCGCACCCGCCGGCCGCGACCACCGAGACCCCGGCGTGAGCGCCCCGGACCGCACCCAGGTCGCGATCGTCGGCGGCGGGCCCGCCGGGCTGATGCTCGCCCACCTGCTGCGGCTGCGCGGTGTGGACTCGGTGGTGCTCGAGGCCCGCCCGCGCGAGCGCGTCGAGACCCGCCAGCGCGCCGGCATCCTCGAGCACGGCACCGTCGAGGCGCTGCGCGAGGTCGGCGCCGACGCGCGGATGGACGAGCTCGGCATGCCGCACGACGGCTTCGAGCTGCGGTTCGAGGGGCGCAGCGTGCGCGTCGACATGCAGGAGCTCACCGGCGAGCGCGTGATGATCTGGGCGCAGACCGAGGTGACGCGCGACCTCATCGCGCTGCGCCTGGAGCAGGACGAGCCGCTGCTGTTCGACGCCGAGGTGCTCGCGGTCGAGGACGTGGAGACCGATGCGCCGACCGTGCGGTACCGCCACGACGGCGCCGAGCACGTGCTGCGCGCCGACGTCGTCGTCGGCGCCGACGGCTCCTACGGGCCGGCGCGCCGCGCGATCCCCGCCCACCTCGTGCGCCGCTTCGAGCGCATCTACCCGTACTCCTGGCTGGGGATCCTCGCCGACGTGGCGCCCTCGTCCCACGAGCTGATCTACGCCCGGGGGCGCACCGGGTTCGCGCTGGCCTCGATGCGCTCGTCGTCGGTCACCCGGGCCTACATCCAGGTGCCCAACGGCACCGACGCCGCCGACTGGGCCGACGAGGCCATCTGGGACGAGCTCGCGGCGCGCTTCGCGCTCGATTCAGGGGAGCACTCCGATAGGCGGTCGTTCACCCTGGCCCGCGGCCCGATCACCGACAAGTCGGTGACGCCGATGCGCAGCATGGTCACCGAGCCGATGCGCCACGGGCGGCTGTTCCTCGCCGGCGACGCCGCGCACATCGTGCCGCCCACCGGGGCCAAGGGCCTCAACCTCGCGGTCGCCGACGTGCGGGTGCTGGCCGAGGCGCTCTCCGAGTGGTTCGCCGCCAAGGACGAGACGCTGATCGACGCCTACTCCGACACCGTGCTGCGCCGCGTCTGGAGGGCCGCGCACTTCTCCTGGACGATGACCACGATGCTGCACGTCGACCCCGACGGCGACCCCTTCGACGAGCAGCTCGCCCTGGCCCACCTGCGCCACATCGCGACCTCGGAGTCCGCCCGGCGCGCGCTGGCCGAGAACTACCGGGGCCTCGCCCTGGGTGCGGTGTAGCCGGCGCCTAGGCTGCGCCCCGACGAGCGGCCTCGACGAGCGCAGACCCCGGGGGAGAACACCGCATGGGCGACCGGCTGATCTTCCAGCTCGGCACCAACAACTGGCAGCGCGACGGGGAGTTCGCCCCCGGCTCGGGGATCCTCCACGAGGCCCACCACACCGCGTACAACGATCTGCCCGGCGTGCGCTGCTACTCGGTGTTCCCGTCCCGGGTGCAGCGCTGGCGCACGGACGACGTGCGGGTGTTCCCGCTCGAGCACGACATCCCGATCTGCGAGTCGATCTCCCCGGTCTCGAGCTACCGGTGGCACGCGATGGATACCGACGAGGTCGACGCGTACCGGGCCCGCCTGACGGCCTTCGTCACCGAGTGGATCGACGAGATCGAGGCCACCGCCGGCGAGGAGTTCGGCCTGGCGATCGCCCACCACGCGTTCATGAACGCCGTGGTGATGCGCGACGTGATCCGGGCGCGGACGGCGGCGGGACGCCCGCGCATGCCGCTGCTGGACTTCGCCCACGGCACCGAGCTCAAGATGTACGTCCACGAGCAGCGCGGCGACAACCCCGCGGAGTTCCCGTGGCGGTTCCTGCCCTTCATGCAGCAGGAGAAGATCTTCGACTGGTCCGCGGGCCCGGAGCACGGCGTCGACGTCGTCGCGTCGATCTCGTCGGAGCAGATCGAGGCGTTCTCGTCGGTCTTCCCGGAGTTCCCGCGCGAGCGGATGGTGCTCTCCCACAACGGCTACAACCAGCACGCCTTCTTCCCCGCCCCGGAGCTCTACGCCGACCGCGAGCAGGTGCTCGCCGGCTTCACGACGCAACCGCCGGCCGGGTCCGAGCGGGCGCCGGAACCGGTGGCGCCCGAGGGCGGGTTCGACGCCGTCGTCGCGTTCGTCGGCAAGTTCGCCGACTGGAAGCGCCTGGATGCCCTGCTCCGCGCGGCGGCCTCCTACGAGCGCGGCGAGCGACGCGTGCTGACCCTCGTCGCGGGCTCGGGACCGGTCGAGGAGCAGGTGAAGATGCACGACCTCGCGGCCTCGCTCGGCCTGGAACGGACCTACTTCCTCGGGCCGCGCCAGCAGGAGGAGCTCGCGACGCTCTTCGCCTGCGCCGACGTCGGCGTCTTCCCCTCCTACAAGGAGCCGTTCGGGCTCGTGTTCCTGGAGTGCATGGCCTGCGAGACCCCGGTGATCGGCGCCGACTCCGGCGGGCCGCGGGACTTCGTCACCGACGAGGTCGGCACGCTCGTGCCCGAGACCGACGACCGCCAGGAGCTCGCCGACTCCCTCGCCGCCGCCGTGACCCGGGCGCTCGACGAGGGCTGGAAGCAGGGCAAGGGCCCGGACGCGGCCCGCTACGCGCGCGAGCGCTTCAGCGTCGTCAAGCAGGTGTCGGACCTGCTCGGTGAGGTGGAACGGCTCACCGGGGACTAGATCCGGGTGACCCGGTCCACCAGGCCCGAGGTCGCGACCATCGTCGTGAACCGCGCGACGCCCGGGACGCGGGCGAGCGTGCGCCGCAGCAGCACGTCGAGGGCCTCGACGTCGGCGACGTCGACGCGCAGCAGGTAGTCGACGTCGCCGGTGACGTGGTGGCAGCTCACGAGCCCGGCGAGGTCGACGATGTGGCGCTCGAAGCGGCCGACGGTGTTCGCGGTGTGGTCGACGAGCGTCGCCGTGAGGTGCACGACCAGCCCCCGGTCGACGGCGTCCGGGTCGAGGACCGCGCGGTAGCCCCGCACCACCTTCTCGCTCTCGAGGCGCCGCAGCCGGCGCTGGGCCGACGACGCCGAGATCGACACCGCCTCCGCGAGGTCGGCGAGGCTCTCCCGCCCGTGGTCGGCGAGGTGGTCGAGGATGCGGCGGTCGACCCGGTCCAGGGTGGGCTGGGCGGATCGTGCACGGTGTGGCGCGGTCATGACGCCATCATGCGCCTGCGGGCCGTCAGCCCAGGAAGATCGCCCGGCATCACCCGCGGTCGCGCGCGCATCGTGGAGGCATGACGAGGAGGACGGCGCTCGGCGCGATGGTGCTGGCCGGCGCGGGGTGGGCCGCGGTGTTCGTGGCGCCGGAGCTGGCGCCGCTCGCGCCGGCGCTGCTGCTGGCGATGGGGAGGTTCGTGGCGTTCGGGGCGGTGTCACTGCCCCAGCTGCGGCGCGTGCTGCGCACGGACGTCCCGTGGGTGCGGGTGACCGCGCACGCGATCACGGGCTCGCTGCTCTACTACGGCCTCGTCGCCCTGTCCGTGCGCCTCGCGGGCCCGACCATCGCCGTCGCGACCATCGGCCTCGTCCCGGTGGTCATGGCGCTGATCTCTGCCCGCCACCGCGGGCGCGCGGGCGTCATGGCCCTTCTGCCGGCCCTCGTGCTCGTCGGCGCCGGGCAGGTGCTGGTGCACACGTCGCCGACGCCCGGCCCCGGCGGCTGGTCCGCGGTGATCGGCACGCTGCTCGCGCTCGTCGCGGTGGCCTCCTGGAGCTGGTACGGCCTCGACTCGCACCGCCTGCTCGCCGAGCGCCCCGACCTCGGACCGGTGCTCGCCGGCGCCCAGGGCCTCGCCGCCGGCGTGCTGGCCCTGCCGCTGGCGATCTGGCTGCTCGCGACCGGCGGCGTGCCCGCCGAGCCGGTGCGCGCCCTGCTCGTCGTGCTCTTCCTCGGCCTCGTGTCGTCGTGGCTCGCGGTGCGGCTGTGGCACGCCGCGGCCGCGCGGCTCTCGCCCGTGCTGGTGAGCCAGCTGATGGCCCTCGAGACCGCGTGGGGCTTCGTGTTCGCCGCCCTGCTCGCGGGCGCGGTGCCCGGCCCGCTGGCCCTGCTCGGCGAGGTGGCCCTCGTCGCCGGCGTCGCCCTGGCGGTGGTCACCGACGGGCACCGCGAGCGGCGGGCCCACGCCGCTCACGAGACCCCGGGTTCGTCGGCGAGCAGCGCCCACGCCGCCCGCAGCGCCGCGTCGCGTACGCGGGACGAGCGGGGGTCCTCGGCCGAGGTGTGCGCGACGGCCTCGAGCAGCGCGCACACCTCGAACCCGGCGTAGTCGCCGGCGAGCCCGGCGTAGCGACCGATCGCGACCCGCCGCCGCAGGACGGCGGCGGCGCGGTCGATGGTCTCGGCGTCGAGCCGCGCGCGGGCGCGGCGGTGATCGGCGTGGGTGGACACGACGGCTCCCCGGGGGCAGGCAGGAACGGGCGACGGCACCGCGGGGGAAGCGCGACACCGACCATCCTGCCCGCCACCCCCGACAACGCGTCCGAGGTCGCCCTCAGCCCACCGGCCAGCGCACCACCAGGCGGGTCCCGCCGTCGGGCGAGGTCGTCGCGCGGGTGGTGCCGCCCCGCCCGGCGACGAGGCGCGCGACGAGCGCCAGGCCGAGGCCGCTGCCCTCGCCCGCCTCGGGGGCGAGGCGGGTGAAGCGGTCGAAGACCCGGTCGCGGTCCCCGGGCGCGATGCCGGGCCCGTCGTCGTCCACCAGCAGGCGCACCCACCGCCCGGCGGGCACCACCGACACGTGCACCACGGTCGCGGCGTGCCGCCGGGCGTTGGCGAGCACGTTGTCGAGCACGATCGCGACCTCGGCCGGCGTCGCGGCGACCGTCACGGGCATCGGGGCCCAGAGCGTCATCGCGACCAGGGGCTCCTCGGGCAGGCGCGCGAGCGCCTCGCCGACCGCGTCGACGAGGTCCACCGGCCGCGCAGGCATCCGCTCGCCCGAGTCCGCGCGCGCCAGCGCCAGCAGGTCGCCGACCAGGTCCGAGAGCCGCTCGGCCTCCCGCGCCACCGACCGCCACGTCTCGTCCGTCGAGGCCTGCCCCGAGGCCTGCTCCGGGTGCGCGACGGCGACGTCGGCCTGGGCGCGCAGCGCGGCGATGGGGGAGCGCAGCTCGTGCGCGGCCTCGCTGGTGAAGCGCTCGAGGCGCCCGACGGCGTCGTCCCGGCGGGCCAGCAGCGCGTTGATCTCGACGGCGAGGGCGGCGAGCTCGTCGCGCGACGGCGGGACCGGCAGGCGCTCCCCGAGGGCCACCGCCGCGGCCGCGACGCGCATCCGGTCCACCGGGCGCAGCGCCACCCGCGTCGCGACCCACGCCGCGACGCCCACCCCGACCGCGCCGAGCAGGGCGGCCACGGCGAGCCAGCGGGCGGCGTCGGCGAACAGGCTCGCGGCGCCGACCAGGTCGCGCGACGCCAGGACCAGGCGCGGCGACCCGTCCGGCGCGGGCACCGGCACGGCGACCCAGCGCTGCGGTCCGAGGGGGCCGTCGACGACGGTCACGGGCTGCCCGGCGGCGAGCCGCGACAGCGCGTCCACGTCCACCGGGCGCGGTCCGCGGCCGTCGACCGGCGACCCCGCCAGGTCCACCACCCGCACACCCGGCGGCACCGACGTCCCGCCCGCGACCGCTCCCGTCGCGGCGGCGGCGCGCTCGGTGAGCGTCTGGTCCCCGCTCTCCACCAGCGCGGAGAACAGCAGCCCGCCGGCCACCCGGCCCACCGCGAGCAGCGCGACGACGGCGACGAGCCCGACCACCAGGGTGATCCGCGTCCGCAGCGAGCGGCGCGCCCACCAGGACGTCACCCGGAGCCCAGCCGGTAGCCCCGCCCGCGCTCGGTGCGCACGAGCTCCCCGGCGCCGACCGCGGCGAGCTTGCGCCGCAGGTAGCCGACGTAGACCTCGACGACGTTCCGGCTCGCCGACCCGCCCCCGCCCCACACGGCGGCGAGCAGGTCGTCGCGCGTCATCACGGAGTCGGGGTGCACCGCCAGCGCGTGCAGCACCGCGAACTCGCGGGCCGAGAGCTCGACGTCGCGGCCCTCCCACGTCACCGACCGGCTCGCGGGATCGAGGCTCAGCGCGCCGTGCACCACCCGGGTGGTCGCGGGTCCCGAGCGGCGCAGCATCGCGCGCAGCTGGGCGACGAGCACGACGAACGAGAACGGTTTGACCAGGTAGCCGTCGGCGCCCAGGTCGAGCCCGTCGGCCTGGTCGACCTCGCCGTCCTTCGCCGAGAGCAGCAGCACCGGGGTGGCGACACCCCCGGCGCGCAGCGCCTCGAGCACCCGGTACCCCGAGAGCCCGGGCAGCATGATGTCGAGGACCACGGCGTCGTAGGTGCCGGTCGACGCCTCCTGCAGTCCGGCGTGGCCGTCGGCGACCGACCGGACCTCCATGCCCTCGGCGGCCAGCCCGCGGGCGAGGGCGTCGCGCACCCCCGGCTCGTCGTCGACCACCAGCACCCGGGGCACGGCACCGACGGTAGGCCTCCTCCCCGTCGCCGAGGCTGAGAGGAGTCTCAGCACGCGGGGGACACGATGGGGTCATGGGTCGCAGGCGCTGGGTCGGGGCAGGGTTGGGTGCGGTGCTCGTGGGCGCCGTCGGTGTGGGTCTCGTGGTCGCCCCGGCGGGCGCGTCGGCGGCGCCGGTGCTGCCGCCGGTGAGCCCGGAGGACCTCGTGTCCTCGGTGATGACCGCCGACCTGCAGCCGTTCGCCGGCGAGGTCGAGGTCGACAACGCCCTCGGGCTGCCCGCCGTCCCCGGCGTCCCGCAGCTGGCGAACGGCACCTCCTCGGTGCGCGTCTGGTCCGGCGGCGAGGGACGCGGACGCGTCGCGCTCCCGTCGTCCGACGGCGAGCGGACGCTGGTGTCGGACGGGACGACGCGGTGGTCGTACGACTCGCGCGACCGCACCGCGACGCGCGCACCGGCCGGGGAAGGCCCCGGTCAGGAGCGTCCTGACAACCAGGACCCGACCACCGCCGCCACCCAGGCCATCGCGACGCTGCGACAGTCGAGCACCGTCGCCGTCGACGGCACCGCCGAGGTCGCCGGACGTGCCGCCTACCAGCTGGTGCTGACCCCGCTGCCCACCGAGCGCACGCTGCTGCGCGAGGTGCGGGTGGCCGTCGACGCCGAGACCCGCCAGCCGCTGCAGCTCACGGTGCTCGCGCAGGGTTCGGGCGAGCCGGCGCTGCAGGTCGGCTTCTCCGAGATCGCGTACGGGCCGCAGGACGCGGCGCTGTTCACCTTCACCCCGCCGCCCGGCACGACCGTGCAGGATGCGCCGGCCCGCGAGGGCCGTCCCGACCGTCCCGAGGGCGACGGGCAGGGCCAGCGGGTCGGCGACGGCTGGGACACGGTGATCGTGGGCCGCGCGCCGCAGGGTCAGCCCGGCCAGCAGCCCGGCCAGCGGCCGGAGGGCCAGCAGCCCGAGGGACGCCCCGAGGGTGCACCCGACCTGTCCGCACTCGGCACGCCGGTGAGCGGCCCGTGGGGCAGCGGGCGTGTGATCACCACCGCCGTCGCCACCGTGATCGTCACCGATGACGGCCGGATCGCGGCCGGTGCGGTGCCGCAGCAGGTGCTCACCGAGGCCCTGGCCCGGTGACGGCGGCGACAACGGTTCCGCAGTCGGTGACCGCGTCCTCCCCGGACGCGGTCGCCGCGCGGGTCCGCGGGCTGCGCAAGACCTTCGGGGACACGGTGGCGATCGACGACGTCGACCTCGACGTCCCGGCCGGCGCCGTGCTCGGGATGCTCGGCCCCAACGGGTCGGGCAAGACCACCCTCATCCGGATGCTGCTCGGGCTGACCCGCCCGACCGCCGGGACGGTGGAGCTCCTGGGGCGCAGCGGGAACGACCTGGCCTCGGCGCTGCCGGACGTCGGGGCGCTCGTCGAGGGGCCGGGCTTCCACCCGTTCCTCTCCGGGCGCGACAACCTCCTGCGCAGCGCGGCCGCCGAGCCCCGCCTCGGGGGCGACCTGCGCGGGCCCGTCGACGCGGCACTCGAGCGGGTCGGGCTCGCCGACGCCGCCCGCAAGCGCTACCGCGCCTACTCCCTGGGGATGAAGCAGCGCCTCGGGCTCGCCGCGGCGCTGCTCGTCCCGCGCCGCCTGGTCGTGCTCGACGAGCCGACCAACGGGCTCGACCCCGCGGGCACCCGCGACGTCCGGCGGGTCGTCGCCGAGCTGCGCGAGTCAGGGGCGACGGTCCTGCTCTCGTCGCACCTGCTCGCCGAGGTCGAAGCGGTGTGCAGCCACGTCGCGGTGCTCCAGACCGGGACGCTGCTGGTGGCGGGCGAGCTGCAGACGCTGCTCGACGCGGACACCGGCGGCCTGGTGGTGAGCACCCCCGACGTCGACGACGCGATCCTCGCCCTGCGGGAGGCGGGTGCGCCCTCGTACCGCGCCGAGGGCGGGGTCGCGGTGCCGCCCGGGCCGCTCGAGGCGCCGGAGATCGTGGCCGCGCTCGTCGCGGCGGGCGTCGCGGTGTGGGAGGTCCACCGGCGCCGGGCCCACCTCGAGGAGCTCTTCGCCCGCCTGACCGAGGAGGACGCGTGACGACCCTCGAGACGCGCACCGCCGCCCCGCTCGGGCGGCTCGCGGCCGCCGAGGTCCGCTGGGTCCTGCGCCGCCCGCGCACGCTCGTGCTGCTCGGGCTCCTGGCCCTCGTCCCCGTGGCGATCGGTGTCGGCATCGCCCTGACCGGCGGGCCGGGCGACGGCGACCGCGACGGCCCCGGGCTGGTCGCCGCGGTGGCCGGCAACGGCCTGGTCCTGCCGATCGCCGCCATGGGGCTCGCCCTGACGCTGCTGCTGCCGCTCACCGTCGCCACCGCGTCCGCCGACGCCCTGGCCGGCGAGGCCTCGCACGGCACGCTGCGCGGGCTGCTCCTGGCGCCGGTCGGGCGGACCCGGCTGGTCGTCATGAAGGCGGTCGGCGTGGTCACCGTCGCCGTGCTGGCCGTGCTCCTGGTCGCCGTCGTCGGCGTGCTCACCGGGCTCGTCGTCGTCGGCGGCCCGAGCGGCACCATGATCACGCTGTCCGGCACGACGCTCGGGCTCGGCGAGGCCCTCGGGCGCGTCCTGCTCGTGGCGGCCTGGACCGTCGTCCAGCTCCTCGCTGTCGCCGCCGTGGCCCTCGCGGTCTCGGCGTTCACCGAGCACCCGCTCGTGGTCCTGGCGTCCGTGCTCGGCGGGCTGATCGTCTTCGGCGTCCTCGCCGCGATCCCGTCGCTGGAGTGGCTCCAGCCCCTGCTGCTGACCTCGGGATGGAGCGCCGGCACCGACGCCCTGCGCGACCCGCTGCCGCTCGACGGCCTCGTCTCCAGCACCGGGCGCGCGCTGGTCTACGTCGTCCTCGGCGTCGGGATCACCGTGTGGCGCATGCGGCGCCGGGACGGGTAGCGCCTCCTCAGGCGAACGCGTCGCGGTGGTCGCGGACCCACGTCGCGAAGCTCCGACCCGGCGTCCCGAGCAGCGGGGCGACGTCGTCGACCGGCTGGGGCTTGCCGTCGCTCGCCGACCAGAGACGCAGCAGGGTGTCGGCGACCCAGGGCGGGGCGAACCGGCCCATCCGCTCGCGGTACTCGTCGGCCGACAGCGCGGCCACCTCGACCTCGCGCCCGACCTCGGCGGCGAGCACCCCGACCTGCTCGCGGAACGACAGCGACTCCGGCCCGGTGAGGCTCGGCGCGGTGCCCCGGACGCCGCCCCCGGTGAGCGCGGCGACGGCGACGTCGGCGATGTCGGACTCGTGGATCGGGGTGACGTGGCTGTCGGGTAGGGGCAGCTCCACCCGGCCCGCGCGGACCCCGTCGGCCCAGTCGAGGGTGTTGGCGGCGAACGCGCCGGGGCGCAGGAACGTCGCGGTGACGTCGGATTCGTGCCAGGGCGCCTCGGCGCCGCGGTGCATCGCGCCGATCCGGTCCTCGGGGTCGTCGTCGAGCACCGACAGCGAGGAGAGCAGCACGATGTGCCCCACCCCCGCGGCGCGCGCAGCCTCGGCCACCACGGACCCGTCGCCCGAGGCGTAGAGGAAGGCCTGCTCGACGCCGTCGAACGCCGCGGGCAGCGTCGACGGGTCGGCGAGGTCGGCGGCGACCGTCGCGACGCCCGCGGGCACGTCGAGGACGGACGGGCCGCGCCCCGAGGCGCGCAGCCGGTCGGCGGGGACGCCGGCGGCGAGCAGGCCGTCGAGGACGGCGTGGCCGACATGGCCACGGGCTCCGGTCACGAGGATCATGCGAGGACCTTCCTTTCACGAACAGCGTTCGTCACGAACACCGTACGCCGCGAACGACGTTCGTCAAGCTAGGGTCGGCGCGTGCCACCCGGACCCCGCACCCGCCCGGCGAAGACCGCCCTCAGCCGCGAGGCGGTGGTCGCGGCGGCGCTGCGCGTCGTCGACGAGGTCGGATACGACGCCGCGAGCATGCGGCGGGTGGCGGCGGAGCTCGAGACCGGACCGGCGTCGCTGTACGTCTACGTCGACGACCGCCGCGAGCTGATGGAGGCGGTGCACGACCTCGCCCTGGCCGACGTCGCGCTCCCGACCGGCGCCGACGGCGACTGGCGCGCCCGCCTCGAGCTGCTGATCGACCGCTTGGTGGCGGCGCTCTCCGCCCACGCCGACATCGCGATGGCGGCCATCGCCGGCGTGCCGCTGGGCCCGCACTCGCTGCGGGTCAACGAGGAGGTGCTGCGCCTGCTGCGGGTCGGCGGCATCGACGACGCCGCCTGCGCCTGGGCCGCCGACCTCCTCGGGCAGTACGTGGCCTCCTCGGCGCTGGAGCAGGCCGCGTGGCACCGGGAGCAGCGCGAGATCGCCGACCCGGACCGGGCGACGACCGAGGCGATGGGCGCCGCGTTCGCGGGTCGCATCGACGCCGTCTACGCCGCCCTGGACCCCGCGGAGTACCCGACGATCGTGGCTCTGCGGCCCCTGTTGACCGGCGGCGGGGGCGACGCGCGCGCCTCGTGGAAGCTGCGGGTGATCGTCGACGGCCTCCTCGCCCAGGGGTAGCCGCGCGCCGCGACGCGCGGGTGCCCATCATGGGCGCCATGACGCTGCTGGCTGCGCTCCTCGGGGGAGGCCTCGACGACCCCGAGGCGATCCGCATCGGGGACACGTCGATGTCCGGCCCCGAGCTGCTCGGGGCGGCCGCGGTGGTCGCCGACCAGATCGCCGACCGATCCGCCGAGGGCCCGGTCGCGGTGCTCGCCGAGCCGACGGCGCACGCGATCGTCGCGATGGTCGGGGGCCTGCTGGCCGGTACCCCCGTCGTCCCGGTGCCCCCGGACGTCGGATCCGGCGAGCGCGCGCACCTGCTGGCCGACTCCGGGGCGTCGCTCTGGATCGGGGAGCGGCCCACGGACGTCACCCTGCCGGTGCGCAAGGTCGACCTGAGCCGCCGCAGCGGCGACGTCGCCCGCGAGGCCCCGCACGACGGCCCGGCCCTGGTGCTCTACACGTCGGGGACCACCGGCGCACCCAAGGGCGTGCTGCTCTCGCGGGCGGCGATGGGAGCGGGGCTCGACGGTCTCGCCGACGCGTGGGAGTGGACCGCGGACGACACCCTCGCCCACGGCCTGCCCCTGTTCCACGTCCACGGGCTGGTCCTCGGCGTCTTCGGCGCGCTGCGGCTCGGCTCCCGGCTGGTGCACGTCGGACGGCCCCGCCCCGACCTCTACGCCTCGGCCGTGCGCGACGACGGCGCGACCCTGCTGTTCGGGGTGCCGACGATCTGGTCGCGGATCGCCGCCGACCCGGCCGCCGCCGACGTGCTGCGCTCCGCGCGGCTGCTCGTCTCCGGCAGCGCGCCCCTGCCCGTCCCGGTGTTCGAGAAGCTGCGCGAGCTCACCGGTCAGGCGCCCGTCGAGCGCTACGGCATGAGCGAAACGATGATCACCCTGTCGGTCCGGGCCGACGGCGAGCGCCGTCCCGGGTGGGTGGGCGTACCCGTGGCGGGCGTCGAGACCCGCCTCGTGTCGACCGACGAGGAGACCGACGGCGAGCTGCTCCCGCACGACGGCGAGTCCATCGGCGAGCTGCAGGTCCGCGGCCCCGGCCTCTTCACCGGCTACCTCGGGCGGCCGGAGGCCACGGCCGACACGTGGACGAAGGACCGCTGGTTCCGCACCGGCGACGCCGCGGTGATCGACGCCGGCGGCTACCACCGGATCGTCGGCCGCCGCTCGGTCGACCTGATCAAGACCGGCGGCTACCGGGTCGGCGCAGGCGAGATCGAGACCGCGCTGCTCGAGCACGACGGCATCCGCGAGGCCGCGGTGGTCGGCGAGCCCGACGAGGACCTGGGCCAGCGGATCGTCGCGCACGTCGTGCTCGCCGGGGACCCGGTGGACCCCGAGGAGGTCATCGCCTTCGTCGCCGAGCGCCTCTCGGCCCACAAGCGCCCGCGCGAGGTCCGCGTCGTCGACGCCCTGCCCCGCAACGCCATGGGCAAGGTGCAGAAGGCGCGCCTCTGAGCAGGGGCGACCATGTCTGAGTAGTGGGCTACTCATGACCATTCCTTGGACGTGACGGAAGCTCTGGGACGCGGCCCGGCCGCCTCCCGCTTCCGCGTCGAAGGGACCCGATCCATGAGCAGCGAGGCCGGCGTCGCCCCGACGGACCGCGAGCCGGAGGTGCCGACGGACCCCGAGGTGCCGGAGGCCGCCGAGGCCGCGGCCTACTGGTGCCCCGAGCACCTCCAGGCCTGTCCGCCCACCTGCCAGGTGCTGATCCAGTGGCGGGAGACCCACGACCTGCCCGACCACTGGCAGCCCGGCGACTGGTGGGACCCGCAGGGCGATCCCTGGCAGTACCACCCGCGCGACAACCCGCACGGCTGGGACCCGGTCGAGAACCCCTGCGGCTACCACCCGCAGCACCAGCCCGAGGGCTGGCACCCGGACCGGAACCCGGAGGGCTTCCACCCGGACACCAACCCGCACGCCTGGCACCCGGACTACAACCCCTGCGGGTACCACCCGCGCAGCGAGCCCCACTGCTGGGAGCCCGACCGCAACCCGGACGGCTACCACCCCGAGTACAACCCGAACTGCTGGCACCCGGACTACAACCCCTACGGCTGGCACCCCGACTACCAGCCCTACTGCTGGCACCCCACCGCCGCGCCCTTCGGCTGGAGCCCGATCCACCAGCCGTTCGGCTGGCACCCCGTCTACTACCCCTGGGGCCACGACCCGTACTACAACCCCGGCGGCTGGCACCCGCAGGAGAATCCGGACGGCGACGCCGATCCCAACGGCCCCTACACCCCCGAGGACGCCGAGGGCGAGGAGCCGCCGGAGCCGACCGACCCCACCGAGCCGCCGGGGCGGCCGGGCGACGACATCGATCGCGAGCTGCAGGACCAGCTGGTGGAGCTCGAGCGGGCGACGGCGGCCGGCGAGCCCGTCGAGGACATCGAGGCCCCGGAGATCGACGCCCGCATCCGGGAGCTCGAGGCCGAGCGTGCGGACGCCGCGCCCACCACCCCGGATGGCGAGGCCCCCGAGGAGACCCCGGACGCGGACACCGACGCGGCCGCGGAGGCCGGCACCGACGCGGAGGCCGCGCCGGACGTCGAGTTCGCCGGCACCCGTGAGGCGCCTCCCGAGGACGAGGCCGACGAGCAGGACACGAGCGCCGAGACCGAGTCGTCGTCCGAGGACCAGGAGTCCCGGGAGCCGGAGCCCGCGGCCGAGACCGAGTCGCCGTCGTCGTCGTCGTCGTCGTCGGAGTCGTCCTCGTTCGAGGGGGAGAGCGGCGGGGGCGGCGACGAGGGCAACGGCAGCGAGGGCGGTGGCAACGACGGCGGTGGCGACGGCGGGGACGGCGGCGACTCGCTGCTCCCCTGAGCCCGCGACCAGGCGTCGGTCTGCGACCTCTCGCATCGGGACGCTTCGATTTTCGAAGCATCTCGGCCGGAGGTCATGACTCGCGCGAGCGGACGTCCGCCTCGCACGCCAGGCGCCCCGCGTCGCTCACCGAGGGCGCCGGACCCGCAGGACGGCGTCGTACAGGAACCGCGGCCGCCCGTCGGGCTGGACGGCGTCGCGGCCACGGCGCTCGACCAGCTCGACCGTCCAGCCGTCGAGGGCGTCGCCGAGCTCGGTGACCAGCTGCTCGGCGGTGGCGAACATGTCGAGCGGGTGGTGGTGTTCGGCCTCGGGAGGCATGCCCTCCGGGTCGTGGCCGACGAGCAGCAGCGTGCCGCCCGGGGCCACCGCGCGGGCGATCGCGCGGTAGAGGCGGGGCCGCACCGCGCCGGGGAGCTGCATGAAGTGCGCGGTGACGAGGTCGTGGGAGCCCGGCAGCTCCTCGGTGAAGAGGTCGACCGGCACCGTCGTCACCCGGTCGGCGACGCCCTCGGCCTCGGCGCGGGCGGCGACCCGACCGAGGGCGACCTCCGAGACGTCGATCGCGGTGACCCGCCAGCCCTGCTGCGCCAGCCAGATCGCGTCACCGCCCTCGCCGCTGCCGACGTCGAGCGCGGAGCCGGGCGCGAGGCCGGCGATCTCCTGGACGAGGACGGCGTTCGGGGCGCCGCTCCAGAATCTGCTCGCTGCCGCTGTAGCGCTCGTCCCAGAACGCGGCGGTGTACTGCTCGTGGGTGGTCATGCGACGGCTCCCTCGCGGTGGCGGGCGACGGCCCGGGCGGTGTCCTCGACGACGAGATCGGCGTTGATGCGGGCGCCGGCGAGCGTGCCGGCGGCCGCCGCGGCGACGACCTGGGCGGACAGGTCGCTGACGTTGCCCGCGACCCAGACCCCGGGCGCGGAGGTCTGCCCCGTGAAGTCCTCGGCCGCGACGTAGCGCCCGCCCCACGGGTGGTCGGCGACCGGGACGCCCAGGTCCTCCAGCACGGCGCTGCGCGCGACGAAGCGCGGGGCGAGGGCCAGCGCGGTACGGGGCAGGACGCGCCCGCTCGCGAGGCGCACGCCGGAGAGCCGGTCGTCGGTGATCTCCAGGCCCGTCACCTCCTCGTCGACGACCGTGATGCCGAGGGCGGCGAGCTCCTCGGCCTCCTCGGCGGTGGGCTCCGGGGCGTGGTGGCGCAGGTAGACGAGGTCGGCGGTCAACTGCCGGAAGAGCTTCGCCTGGTGCAGGCTCCCCGGCCCGGTGCCGAGCACGGCCAGCGGCTGGTCGCGGATCTCCCAGCCGTGGCAGTACGGGCAGTGGAGCACGTCGCGGCCCCAGAGCTCGCGCACGCCGGGCAGGTCGGGCAGCTCGTCGACCAGGCCGGTGGCGACGAGCAGCCGCCGTGCGTGCAGCGTCTCCCCGTCGGCGGTGTCGACGGCGAACAGGTCGCCGACGCGCCGGGCGGCGACCGCGGTGCCGGGTCGCACGCGGCCGCCGTAGGACTCCACTTCCGCGCGCCCGAGACGCACGAGCTCGGCGGGCGGCAGGCCGTCGCGGGTGAGGAAGGCGTGCACCCCGGCGGCCGGGGCGTTGCGGGGCTCGCCGGCGTCGAGCACGAGCACCGAGCGGCGGGAGCGGGCGAGGGTGAGCGCGCCGGACAGCCCGGCCGCGCCACCCCCGAGGACGAGGGTGTCGAGGGGTTCGTGGTTCATGCTCACGAGCCTGCCCCGCGCCGCCCCGCGCGACGAGGATTCTTGCCAGAATGGCAAACGTGACCACCGACGACGTGCTCGACGGGCTGGGTGCACGGCTGGCGACCCGGCGACGGCGGGAGGGCCTGGGGCTCGCCGAGCTGGGCGAGCGCACCGGAATCTCGGTCAGCACCCTCTCCCGGCTCGAGACCGGCGGCCGGCGGGCCACGCTCGAGCTGCTGCTGCCGCTGGCGACCGTCTACGGCACCGGGCTCGACGAGCTCGTCGGGCTGCGCGAGGCCACGCCGGCCCGCGACGCGCCGGTCTCGCGCAGCGAGGACACCGTCATCTACCGCCTGTCCCGCAGCCCCGGTCAGCCCGCGGCCTACAAGTTCGTCTTCTCGCCCGCCCGCAACACCCCGCCCGACGAGCTCCCCGTCCACCAGGGCTGGGAGTGGGTCTACGTCCTCGCCGGCCGGCTCCGCGTGATCAACGGCGACGACGACCTCGTGCTGCGCCCGGGCGAGGCCACCGAGGTCGACACCCGACGCCCGCACTGGCTCGGCACCACCGGCGAGGGGCCTGTCGAGGTCCTCGCGCTCTTCGGGCGCCAGGGCGAGCGCGTCCACATGCGGGTGTGAGTGCTCTCCCGGTGTTCTGACTCGGTCAAGCCGTCGCGAGCGCGCAGCGCAAAGGTGGGGTGTCGCACGGTGGAGAAGCGGTCGGGCGTGACGGTTCTACGATCCCGGGCATGACCTCAGGTGGGACAGAGCTCGACGAGAGCCCCGAGGAGCTGACGCTGGCCGGGGAGTTCGACGACCCCACCCGCGCGCAGTGGCAGGAGCTCGTCGCCGGCGTGCTGGCGAAGTCGGGCCGCGAGGTGACCCCCGAGGAGGCCGAGGCCGCGCTGGCCACGGTGACCGACGACGGCATCACGATCGCCGCGCTCTACGCCGCGGAGGACGCCCCGGGCGTCGACACCGGCGTCCCCGGGCTGTCGCCGTTCGTCCGTGGCGCCCGCCCGGAGGGTCAGGTCGCGGACGGGTGGCTCGTGCGCCAGCGGCACGCGTTCCCCGCCGACGTCGAGGTCGCCGAGGCCCACGACGTCCTCATGGCCGAGCTGGAGAACGGCGTCTCGTCGCTCTGGCTCGTGCTCGGCGATGCCGGCGGACCACCGGTCGCGGCGCTCGACGGCCTGCTCGAGGGCGTGTTCGTCGACCTCGCGCCGATCGCGCTCGAGGCCGGCCGCGAGACCCCGGACGCCGCCGCGGCGCTCCTGCGCTTCGCCGAGCAGGCCGGGGCCGGCGCGATCCCCGGCTCGCTCGGGTACGACCCGCTGCTGGACCGCACGCAGGGCGGGCCCGCGCTCGACCAGCGGTACCGCGACGCCCTCGTCGAGCACGCGAGGACGGCCGCCGCGAGCCACCCGCAGCTGCGCACCGTCGTCGCCGACGGCCTGCCCTACCACCGCGCCGGCGGCAGCGACGCCCAGGAGCTCGGGGCCGCGCTCGCGGCGGGGGTCGCCGCCCTGCGCACGCTCACCGCGGCGGGGTTGAGCACCGACGAGGCCTTCGCCCGCCTGGAGTTCCGCTTCGCCGCCACCGCCGACCAGTTCGCGACGCTGGCCAAGCTCCGGGCCGCGCGCCGCTGCTGGGACCGCATCGGCGACGTGAGCGGCGCGGCGGAGAGCAGCCGCGCGATGGCGCAGCACGCCGTCACGAGCCCCGCGATGATCACGCGCCGCGACCCCTGGGTGAACATGCTGCGCAGCACCGTCGCCGCCGTCGGCGCGGGACTCGGTGGTGCCGCGGCCGTCACGGTGCTCCCCTTCGACAGCGAGCTGGGCCGTCCCGACGAGGCCGCCCGCCGCCTCGCGCGCAACACCCAGGCGCTGCTGCTCGAGGAGTCGCACCTCGCGCACGTGATCGACCCGGCCGGTGGCTCCTGGTACGTGGAGTCGCTCACCGACGCGCTCGCCCACGCGGCCTGGGAGGAGTTCACGCGCATCGAGCGCGACGGCGGGATCGAGGCCGTCCTCGACGACGGGAGCCTCGCGGCCCGTCTCGACGAGACCTGGGAGAACCGGGCCGCGCGCATCGCCCGTCGCAAGGACCCGATCACCGGCGTCAGCGAGTTCCCGAACCTCCACGAGGAGCTCCCGCGCCGCGCCCCGCGCCCCGACACCGATCACGAGGGCGGCCTGCCGCGGCGTCGCTACGCGGAGGTGTTCGAGACGCTCCGGGACCGCGCCGACGCCGCCGAGCAGCGCCCCGCGGTCTTCCTCGCGACCATCGGCGAGCTCGCCGAGTACACCGCGCGCGTGTCGTTCACCCAGAACCTGCTGGGCGCCGGCGGCGTCGTCACCGTCGACGGCCCGGGCGGCACGGACACCGCGGAGATCGCGAACGCCTTCCGCGAGGCCGGCACCCCGGTCGCGGTGATCGCGTCGTCGGACAAGAACTACGACCGGTACGCCGCCGACGTCGCGGCCGGCCTGCGCGAGGCGGGTGCCACGCGCATCCTGCTGGCGGGGAAGTCCGACGTCGACGGCGTGGACGGCACGCTCTACGCCGGCTGCGACGCGGCCGCCGTCCTGCGCGACACGCTCGACGAGCTGGAGGGTCAGCGATGAGCATCCCGAACTTCGGCGACGTCGAGCTCGGCACGCCCGAGGCCGCCTCGGCCGACTGGGAGGCCGCGCTCGAGGCGTCGACCGGCAAGGGCTCCGAGGACCTCGTCTGGGAGACGCCCGAGGGCATCGGGGTCAAGCCGCTCTACACCGACGCCGACCTCGAGGGCCTCGACTTCCTGCGCACCTACCCGGGCATCACGCCCTACCTGCGCGGGCCGTACCCGACGATGTACGTGACCCAGCCCTGGACGGTGCGCCAGTACGCCGGGTTCTCGACGGCCGCGGAGTCCAACGCGTTCTACCGGCGCAACCTCGCGGCCGGGCAGAAGGGCCTGTCGGTCGCGTTCGACCTGCCGACGCACCGCGGCTACGACTCCGACAACCCCCGCGTCTCCGGCGACGTCGGCATGGCCGGGGTGTCGATCGACTCGATCCTCGACATGCGCCAGCTCTTCGACGGCATCCCGCTGGACCGCATGTCGGTGTCGATGACCATGAACGGGGCCGTGCTCCCGGTGATGGCGCTCTACGTCGCCGCGGCCGAGGAGCAGGGGGTGCAGCCGGACCAGCTCGCCGGGACCATCCAGAACGACATCCTCAAGGAGTTCATGGTCCGCAACACCTACATCTACCCGCCGAAGCCGTCGATGCAGATCATCTCGGACATCTTCAGCTTCACCAGCTCGACGATGCCGAAGTTCAACTCGATCTCCATCTCCGGCTACCACATCCAGGAGGCCGGGGCCTCGGCCGACCTGGAGCTGGCCTACACGCTGGCCGACGGCGTGGAGTACCTGCGGGCGGGTCAGCAGGCCGGGCTGGATGTCGACAAGTTCGCGCCGCGGTTGTCCTTCTTCTGGGGCATCGGCATGAACTACTTCATGGAGATCGCCAAGCTCCGGGCCGCCCGGCTGTTGTGGGCCAAGCTCGTGGCGTCGTTCGGCGCGACGAACCCCAAGTCGCTCTCCCTGCGCACGCACAGCCAGACCAGCGGCTGGTCGCTGACCGCCCAGGACGTCTACAACAACGTCGTCCGCACCTGCGTCGAGGCGATGGCGGCGACGCAGGGCCACACCCAGTCGCTGCACACGAACGCGCTCGACGAGGCGCTCGCGCTGCCCACCGACTTCTCCGCGCGCATCGCCCGCAACACCCAGCTGCTGCTGCAGCAGGAGTCCGGGACGACGCGCACCGTCGACCCCTGGGGCGGCTCGGCCTACGTCGAGCGGCTGACCCGCGAGCTCGCCGGCCGCGCCTGGGCCCACATCCAGGAGGTCGAGTCCACCGGCGGCATGGCGCAGGCGATCGACGAGGGCCTGCCCAAGATGCGCATCGAGGAGGCCGCGGCCCGCACCCAGGCGCGCATCGACTCCGGGCGCCAGCCGCTGATCGGCGTCAACAAATACCCGCTGACCTCGGGCGAGGACGTCGACGTCCTCAAGGTCGACAACGCCGACGTGCTGCGCCAGCAGGTCGAGCGGCTCAAGCAGCTGCGCGAGGACCGCGACGGCGACGCCGTGCGGTCGGCGCTCGAGCAGCTGACCAACGCCGCCCGCGCCGCCGCCGAGGGCACCCGAGAGAGCGGTCTCGACAGCAACCTGCTGAAGCTCGCCATCGACGCCGCCCGCGCGAAGGCGAGCGTCGGGGAGATCTCCGACGCGCTCGAGGAGGTCTACGGCCGGCACCGCTCGGACGTCCGGACGATCTCCGGGGTCTACCGTGACGAGGTGGGCGAGAACGCCGCCGTCGAGGGGGCCCGGCAGGCTGCCCAGGCGTTCGAGGAGGCCGAGGGCCGCCGGCCCCGCATCCTCGTCGCGAAGATGGGCCAGGACGGGCACGACCGCGGGCAGAAGGTCATCGCCACCGCGTTCGCCGACCTCGGCTTCGACGTCGACGTGGGCCCGCTGTTCCAGACCCCGGGCGAGGTCGCGCGCCAGGCCGTCGAGTCCGACGTGCACGTCGTCGGCGTCTCGTCGCTCGCCGCAGGCCACCTCTCGCTCGTGCCCGCGCTCCGCGACGAGCTCGCCGAGGCCGGTGCCGGGGAGATCCTGATCGTCGCCGGCGGCGTCATCCCGCCCGGCGATCACCAGGAGCTGCTCGAGAAGGGCGCGGCAGCGATCTTCGGTCCCGGCACCGTGATCGCGGAGGCGGCGACTCAGCTGCTGGAGACCCTGTCCGAGCGGCTGGGGCACAGCACGTCCTGATGGACCTGGACAAGTACGTCGACGGCGTCCGGTCCGGCTCGCGGCTCTGGATCGGGCGGGCGATCACGCTCGTCGAGTCGACGCGCCCCGACCACCGCGAGGCCGCGCAGGAGCTGCTCGTCGAACTGTTGCCGCACGCCGGGGGCGCTCGGCGGATCGGCATCTCGGGGGTGCCCGGCGTCGGGAAGTCGACGTTCATCGGGGCGCTCGGGTCGTCGCTCACCGCCGCGGGGTCGAAGGTGGCGGTGTTGGCCGTCGATCCGTCCTCGACCCGCTCCGGCGGCTCGATCCTCGGCGACAAGACGCGGATGAACGAGCTCGCCACCGACGACGACGCGTTCATCCGCCCGTCGCCCACGGCCGGGACGCTCGGCGGGGTCGCCAAGGCGACGCGCGAGACGATGGTCGTGATGGAGGCGGCGGGCTACGACGTCGTCATCGTGGAGACGGTCGGCGTCGGGCAGTCCGAGACGACCGTCGCGCAGATGGTCGACTCCTTCCTCTTCCTCACCCTGGCCCGCACCGGCGACTCCCTGCAGGGCATCAAGCGCGGCATCCTCGAGATCGCCGACGTGATCGCGGTGAACAAGGCCGACGGCCCGCACGTGCGCGAGGCCAAGCGCGCGGCACGCGAGCTCGAGCAGGCGCTCGCGATGCTCCGCGGGGAGCGCGAGACGTGGAAGGTCCCGGTCCTGACCTGCAGCGCCGCCGAGCGCACGGGTCTCGACGACGTGTGGTCGGCGCTCGTGCGGCACCAGGAGCACCTCGAGGACGAGGGCGGCCTCGCCGAGAAGCGCGCCCGCCAGCAGGTGGACTGGACCTGGCAGATGGTCCGTGACCGCGTGCTCGGGCGCCTCAAGGACCATCCCGAGGTCAAGGACATGCGCAGCGAGCTCGAGCGTGAGGTCCAGGTCGGCGAGCTGACCCCGGCGCTCGCCGCCGACCGCATCCTCGACGCGTTCCTCGGCTCGCGCGGCTGACCCCGTGAGGTCGTCGACCCGAGCGGGTAGAACGTGCCCATGAGCGAGGAGCCCGCCGGCGGTCAGAACCCCCTCTGGGGCCTCATCTCCGGACTGCGCGGGATGGCGGACAACGTCGTGCGGGCCGCCGGCGCGGCGAACCCACTGGGCGAGCTGCCCGCCCTGCCCGACATCGCCACCCACCCGGGCGCGATGTCCGCCGCGCAGCTCGGGGCGATCCGTACCGCGCTGCAGGCCCAGCGCGACGCCGTCGGCGCCATGCAGAGCCAGCTCGTCGCGTTCGACCAGCAGCTCCAGGTGCTCCAGCGCCTGCTCGTGCCGATGGCGGAGTGGAGCGAGACGTGGGCCCGGCTCGAGGCCCGGGTGGTGCCCGGGACGACGACGGACGACCGGTGAGCGCCGAGCCGGTGCTCCCGGACCCGGCGGCGCCGGCCCTGCACGACGTCATGCCGGCCGTGCTCGCCGGTCTCGGCGCCGGCCCCGCCGTACCGGGGCTGGCGCTGCCCGAGGCCCGGGCGGTGGGGCTCCTGCTCATCGACGGGCTCGGTCACGACCAGCTGCGCGAGCACGCGCGCGACGCCCCGTTCCTCGCGGCCATGGCGGAGCACGGCCCGCTGCCGGTCGGCTTCCCGTCCAGCACCCCGATCAGCCTCACGACCCTCGGCACCGGGCTGCCGCCGGGCGCCCACGGCACCCTCGGGGTCCGGTTCCGCGTCGACGACCTCCTGCTCGACGCGCTGACCTGGACCGCCGACGGCAAGGACGTGCGCGACCAGCTCGTGCCCGAGGTCGTGCAGCCGCACCCCACGGTGTTCGAGCGGGCCGTCGCGCAGGACGTCGGGGCCACCGTCGTGTCGTACCGGGCCTTCCGCGAGTCCGGGCTGACCCGCTCGGCCCTGCGCGGCGCGGACTACCGCGGCGTCGGGGCGCTCGGCGACCTCGCCGCCGAGATGATCGAGGCCCTGGGCCGTCCCGGACGCCAACTCGTCTACGGCTACCACGCGGACCTCGACCAGCTCGGGCACCTCCACGGCCCGGGGTCGCTCGCCTGGCGGTTCCAGCTGCGCCAGCTCGACCACCTCGTCGAGCAGCTCGTCGCGGAGCTCCCCGCCGACGCGGTGCTCGCCGTGACCGCGGACCACGGGATGGTCTCCGTCGATCGCAAGCACGACGCCGACACCGACCCGGACCTGCTCGCCGGCGTCGCCCTCGTCGGCGGCGATCCCCGCGCCCGCCTGGTCTACGCGCGCCCCGGTGCTGCCGACGACCTGCTCGCCTCGTGGCGCGGGGTGCTCGGCGACGACGCGTGGATCCGCTCCGGCGCCGAGGCGATCGACCAGGACTGGTTCGGGCCGGTCGACGACGCGCTGCGGGCACGGGTGCCGGACGCCGTGGTGGCCCTGCGCGGCACGGCCGCGGTCGTGCGCACGGAGGAGGAGCCCCTGCTCTCGCGTCTGCCGGGCCAGCACGGGTCGCTCACCGCCGAGGAGCGGTACGTGCCGCTCCTAGTTGCTGATGGCCGGTGAGGCGCCGACGAAGCGGTCGTCGGTGAGCTGATCGACGAGGAATGCCGCGACGTCGGTGCGCGCCATGGGCGCCCCGACGTCGCCGCCGAGGAACCCGGCGCGCAGGGTGCCGTTGGTCGGGATGTCGATCGGCGCGGTGATCCGGGCGAGCGTCCAGTCGAGCTCGGAGGTGGTGACGGCCTCGCTGATCCCCTGGATCTCACGCAGCGCGCCGGGGATGAGCAGGCCGATCCCGACAGGCACGAGCCGGTCGATCAGGCCCGGGCGGTCGCGGGGGTCGGGGACGCTGACGGTCGCGAGGGCGATGAGACGCCGGACGCCGCTCTCGTGCATCGCGGCGACGATCGTCCGCGTCGCCTCGGTGAGCGGGCCGCTGCGCAGGAACGGGTCGATCGCCGGGCCGAACGCGCTGATCACCGCGTCGGCGCCGTCGACGGCCTTGCGGATCGCGGGGGCGTCGTCCAGCTCGGCGACGATGACCTCGAGGTGGTCGTCCTCGACCGTGAGCTTCCCGGGCGAGCGCACCAGCGCACGGACGTGGTGACCGGCCTCGAGCAGCTGCTCCACGACGAGATGGCCGATCTTGCCGGTCGCGCCGAACACCGTGACGTCCATGCCGGCGGGTACCCGCGCTCCGGCGGTCCGGGCCGTGGGCGCGCTCACACGCGGACCGACCGGGATCAGCAGACCGAAAGGCACCTCGCAGGCCCCGTGGGAGGTGCCTTGTGGCCTGGTGATCTCCGGATCGTGGCCGTCAGCCGGACGTCCCGACCCCGCGCGACAGCGTGGGCCACAGCGCGTCCGGGCCCCCGGCCGCGAGCGTGCGGCCCAGCCGGGTGGCCCAGGCGCGCTCGCCACCCCACTCGTCGCGCCAGGACCACAGCCGCCGGGTGAGGACGCCGAGGGCGAACTCCCTGGTCACCCCCATGGCGCCGGTCGCCTGGTGGGCCGCCGCGGCCACGAGCCCGGCGGCCTCCGACGCCACGGCGGACGCGGCGGCGGCGTCGAGCGCGGCGGGCTCCCCGTGCTCGCCGGCGCCCTCCGCGGCTGCGCGGGCGGCCATCGCCGCCATCTCGGCCTGCTCGGCGAGGCGGACGAGGTGGTCGGCGACGGCGGGGAACCGTGACACCGGGCGCCCGAACTGCACGCGCTCGCCGGTGTAGGCGACGGTCAGGTCACGGACGCGGTGCGCCGCGCCGGCGATCAGGGCCGCGCGGGCCAGCGCCCCGCGCCGGGCGAGCGCCTCGCGGGCGTCGGGCGGGGCCGGCGCGAGGGTCTCGGGGACGACGCCGTCGAGATGCACGGCGTCGCGGGGCTCGCCGGCGAGGTTGCGGCCCGGCGTGATCGACGCCGCGGTCGGGTCGACGACGGCGACGACGAGGCCGCTGCCGGGGTCGTCGGCGAGCAGGACGATCCGGTGGGCCCGCCGCGCCCACGCCACCCGCTCCAGGCGCCCCGCGAGCGCCCCGTGCCGCAGGGCGACGGGGCCCACGCCCGTGGTCAGCGGCCCGTCGGGCAGCGCAAGTGCCGCGTGCGCGAGCAGGCGGCCGGCGAGCAGCCCGGTCTCGGCGAGCGGTACGGGGGCGGCGGCCGCGCCGACCTCCTCGAGGATCGCGCACGTCTCGGCCACCGACCCGCCGGCGCCGCCCGCGTCCTCGGGCACCCCGACGGTGGTGAAGCCGCCGGCGTGCAGGGGGTCCCACACCCCGGGGGCCCAGCCGTCGCGCTCGGCGTCCTCGAGCGCCGCGGGCGTGCACCGGTCGGCGAGCACGTCGGCGACGGCCTCGCGCACGGCCGTGACGTCGCTGAGCGCCGTCATCGCGTGAGCGCCTTCGCCGCGATCCCGCGCAGCACCTCGGTGGTGCCGCCGCGCAGCGTCCACGTCGGGGCGTTGAGCACGCACTCGGCCAGCAACCGCTCGAACATCGTCGCGCCCTCCGGGTCGATCTCGGCGCCCGCGGCGTCGCGCAGCGCCTCGACCACCTGCTGCTCGAACGTGGTGCCGACGTCCTTGACCAGCGCGGCCTCCACCGCCGGCGCCTCGCCCTGCTCCAGCGACCGGGCCACCGCGAGCGAGAGCTGGCGGATCGTCCACATCTGCGCGCCGATCCGCCCGATCGCGGCGGCCCCCGTGTCGTCGACGTCGTCGCCGTGGACCTCGAGGAACGCCCGGTACAGGCCGAGCACCGACAGGTACCGGTCGGGCCCGGACCGCTCGTGGGCGAGCTCGGCGGTCACCTGCGCCCAGCCCTTCCCGACCTCGCCGAGGACGCGCTCGTCCGGGACGAACACGCCGTCGAGCACCACCTCGTTGACGTGCTCCTCGCCGTCGATGAGCGGGATCGGCGAGACGCGGACGCCGTCGGCGCCGAGGTCGACGATCAGCTGCGAGAGGCCCGCGTGGCGGTCGCCGGCCTCCGCCTCCGGGGTCGTGCGGCAGAGCACCACCGCGAAGTGGTTGAGGTGTGCGTTGGTGGTCCAGACCTTGGTGCCCGTGACCCGCCAGCCTCCCTCGACGCGCGTCGCCGTCGTGCGCACCGACGCGAGGTCCGAGCCGGCGTCGGGCTCGCTCATGCCCAGGGAGAACCAGCACTCGCCGGCCGCGATGCGGGGCAGGAACCAGCGGCGCTGCTCCTCCGTGCCGAAGCGCAGAAGCGCGGGCGCGGTCTGGCGCTCGGCGATCCAGTGCGCCGCGATCGGCGCGCCCGCGGCCAGTAGCTCCTCGACCACCACGAAGCGCCGCACAGTGCTCGCGCCGGCGCCGCCGTACTCGACCGGGATGGACATGCCGACCCAGCCCTGCGCCGCGAGCGCCCGCGTGAACTCCGGGTCGTGACGGCCGCCGAGACCCAGGCCCGGGCGGAAGTCGGCGGGCAGGATGCCGGCGAGGAAGCCGCGCACCTCCTCGCGCAGCGCGTCCTCCCCGGGCGACAGCGCGGACGGAGCGAAGATCATCGGTCGGCCTCCCGGGTGGCGCGCGGTCGCGCTGCCACCGTGCCGCACCGGACGACCGGCGGCCAGCGCGGGCGATCAGGCCCGGGTGCCGGGGTCGCCGTCGGGGATGACGACGCTCGTCGCCGTGCGGGCGGGGGCGCCGCGGGTGGACACGGTGTCGACCACCTGGAAGTCCGCCCGCCACTCGCGGGGCGTGACGACGTTGCGCACGTAGCCCCGCCGGCGGTCGACGAAGCGGATGTGCGGGTTCTCGGCGAGCAGCGCGGCGTCGCCCACTCCGCGCGCGCCGCCGTTCCCTCCGGAGCTGATCGAGGTGGTGACGAGCTCGGTGGCCACCACGCGCGACGACGGGTCGGTGAAGTCCGCGCGCACGTCGCAGGCGTGGGCGGCGTGGACGTCGCCGGTGAGGATCACGGGGTTGGGCGTGCGGGCCGCGACGAGGTGGTCGCGCAGGGCGTCGCGCTCGGCGGCGCAGTCGTCCCAGGAGTCCTCGTCCAGCCCGGTCGCCGGGCCGGCGGAGAGGTCGCGTGGGGAGAAGAAGACCTGCTGGCCGAGGGCGTTCCAGCGCGCGGTCGGGCCGGCGAGGGCTCTCGTCAGCCACGCGCGCTGCTCGGCGCCGAGCATCGTGCGGGCCCGGTCGCGGGGGCGCTTCGGGTCCTGGTCGCTGCGGTACCGGCGGGTGTCGAGCAGGTGCAGGTCGAGGAGGTCGCCGAAGGTGAGCCGTCGATGCATCCGCATGTCCGGGCCCTGCGGGCGCTGGGCCCGGCGCAGCGGCATGTGCTCCCAGAAGGCCCGGTAGGCGTCGGCGCGCCGGGCGCGGAACACCGCCGGGTCGGCGTCGGGCTCGTCGTCGACCTGCGAGACGTCGCCCGCCCAGTTGTTCTCCACGTCGTGGTCGTCGATCGTCACGGCCCAGGGGGCGGCGGCGTGCGCGGCCTGCAGGTCGGGGTCGGTGCGGTACTGCCCGTGGCGCAGGCGGTAGTCGGCGAGGGAGACGGCCTCGCGGGCCGGGAGATGGCTGCGGCCGGGGACGCCGGCCGCGGCGCTCTCGTAGATGTAGTCGCCGAGCCAGGCGACGAGGTCGAGGTCGTCGCGGGCGATCGCCGCGTGGGCGTTGTAGTAGCCGTCGGAGCGGCTCTGGCAGCTCGCGATCGCGAACGCGAAGCGGTCGACCCGCGCGCCGGGTGCCGGAGCGGTCCGCGCGCGCCCGACCGGGCTGATCTCGGTGCCGACCCGGAACCGGTAGAAGTGCTCGGCCGCCGGGCGCAGGCCGGCGACCTCGACGTGCACGGCGTGGGCATCCTCCGCGCGCGCCACCGCGCTGCCCCGCGCGAGCGGCGCCCGGAAGCCCGCGTCCGCCGCGACCTCCCACTCCACGAGCACCGGCCGCGACGGCATGCCGCCGCGGCCGTCGGGGGCGAGCGGGTCGGGGGCGAGGCGCGTCCAGAGCACGACCCCGTCGGGTGCCGGGTCACCGGACGCCACCCCGAGCGTGAAGGGGGAAGCGGTGGCCGCGGGCGCCGTGGCGTCGGCGACCCAGGGCGCGCGGAGCGCGACCGCCGCACCCGTGAGCGCGACCGCGCCGCCGAGCAGCGTCCGGCGCGACACCCCCATGCAGCTTCCCCCGTGCAGCTCGACCGTCCGGACGGACCGGGGGAGCGCCGATGGAGCAGGCCTGTCCCCTGCCCACACGAACGGATGACCACCATCGAGCGGTTCGGACGTTCCGTCACCGGACTTTCGCGCTGTGTGACCGCCGCTCACAGCTCGCGCACAGGAAGCACCCAGCGGAGGCCGACGGAGGGCTGACAGGCTGCGTGTCATGAACGCCGGGAGACGCAGCGATCAGGGGAGCACGCCGATAGGGGAGCTCGACCCATGAACGCCGCCACCCGTGCCGACCTGCGCCGACCCGACGGCACGCCGGTGCGGGCGCTCGTCGTCGACGACGAGCCGACGCTGGCCGAGCTGCTGTCGATGGCCCTGCGCTACGAGGGCTGGGACGTCCGCAGCGCCGGCGACGGGCTGGGCGCCGTGCGGCAGGGACGGGAGTTCCGCCCCGACGTGGTGGTCCTCGACGTGATGCTCCCCGACATCGACGGCTTCGAGGTGCTGCGCCGCCTGCGAGCCGACAGCCCCGACGTGCCGGTGCTCTTCCTGACCGCCCGCGACGCGGTGGAGGACCGCGTCGCCGGCATCACCGCAGGCGGCGACGACTACGTGACCAAGCCGTTCAGCCTCGAGGAGGTCGTCGCCCGCCTGCGCGGCCTGCTGCGGCGCGCGGCGGCCGCGACCGCCGTCCGCGGCGACGCGACGCTGGCCGTCGGTGACCTGACCCTCGACGAGGACAGCCACGAGGTCACCCGTAGCGGCGAGCCGGTCGAGCTCACCGCCACCGAGTTCGAGCTCCTGCGCTTCCTGCTGCGCAACCCGCGCCGCGTGCTCTCGAAGGCCCAGATCCTCGACCGTGTCTGGAACTACGACTTCGGCGGGCAGTCGAACATCGTCGAGCTCTACATCTCCTACCTGCGTAAGAAGATCGACGCCGGACGCGCGCCGATGATCCACACCGTGCGCGGCGCGGGGTACGTGCTGAAGCCGGCCGCGGAGTGAGCGGGCGGGTGCTGCGGCGGGTGCCCTCGCTGCAGAGTCGGCTCGTGGTGACGACGGTCCTGCTGCTGACCGTGGTCTTCCTCATCGTGGGGATCGGAGCGGCGCTCTCGCTGCGCGGTTACCTCTACCGGCAGCTCGACGCGCAGGTCACGGAGATCGCCCGCTTCCGCAACGACCCGCCGCAGGGTGACCCCGACCGCCGGCCGCCACCGCCGGACGCGGGCGGCGGCTTCATCGACGGGGGTCCGGACCGTCCCGCCAACACCCTCGAGGTCACCGTCGACGACGGCCGGATCGTCCGCGCGGCGGTGCTCGGGCGTCCCGGCACGAGCCGTCCGGTCGACCCCGCGCAGGTGGCGCCCGCGATCGCGACGACCCCGGGCCAGCAGCCGCGCACCGTCGACCTCGAGGGGCTCGGCAGCTTCCGGCTCGCCGCCGCCGGGGGCGAGGACGGCACCGTCACCGTCGTCGGCCTGTCCACCGACGCGCTGGAGAACACCGTCGGCGAGCTGGTGCTCCGCGAGGCGATCATCTTCGGGATCGGCGTCGTGGTCGCCGGCGTGGCCGCGGCCGTCGCCACCCGGCTGACCCTGCGCCCGCTGCACCGCGTCTCGGCCACCGCGCGCCGGGTCTCGGAGCTGCCCCTGTCCTCGGGCGAGGTCGAGCTCGCCGACCGGGTGCCCGACGTCGACGCCGACCCGCGCTCCGAGGTCGGCCAGGTGGGCGCGGCGCTCAACCGGATGCTCGGGCACGTGGGCGCCGCCCTCGCCGCCCGGCAGGAGAGCGAGACGCGGCTGCGCCGCTTCGTCGCCGACGCCAGCCACGAGCTGCGCACCCCGCTCGCCGCGATCCGCGGGTACAACGAGCTCGCCGCGCGCCACGCCGACGAGCTGCCGGGCGAGGTCGCGGGCCTGCTCGAGCGGATGGGGTCGCAGACCGTCCGGATGACCGGGCTGGTGGAGGACCTGCTGCTGCTCGCCCGCCTCGACGCCGGCCGGCCCCTGGCGCGCGAGCGCGTCGACCTCGCCCGGGTCGTCGTCGACGCCGTCACCGACGCCCACGCCGCGGCGCGCGAGCACCGATGGGCGCTGGATCTTCCTGGTGGGGACGAGGAGGAGGACGCGGTCGTGCCCGAGGTCGTCGGCGACCCCGAGCGGCTGCACCAGGTCGTCGCCAACCTGCTGGCCAACGCCCGCACGCACACCCCGCCGGGCACGCACGTCACCGTCGGCCTGCACCCCGCGACCGGCGACGACGGGCGCGCGGTGGTGCGGCTCTCGGTCGCCGACGACGGCCCCGGTATCCCGGCGGACCTGCTGCCCCACGTCGCCGAGCGCTTCGCCCGCGGCGACTCGGGGCGGGCGCGCACCACCGGCAGCACGGGCCTCGGGCTCTCGATCGTCTCCGCCGTGGTGGCCGAGCACGGCGGCACGCTGCGGATCACCAGCCGCTCGGGCGAGACGGTCTTCGTCGTCGACCTTCCCGCCGCCGGCGGGACGCCGGACGGTGCTCCCGCCGACCCCGGCGCCCGCCTATCCTGCCGGCCATGAGCGAGCCGGCGTCCGACGACCAGACGCCCGACGAGCAGGGCGCGAACGCCCCGTCCCGCCCCCCGGCCGTCCCCGCCGAGCCGCCGCCGATCCGCGCGTCCGACGCCGAGCGGGAGCAGGTCGCGGAGGTCGTGCGGACCGCGGTCGCCGACGGGCGACTGACGATGGTCGAGGGCGACGAGCGCCTGCGCGACGCCTACGCCGCGATCTTCCGGCGGGACCTCACGCCGATCACCGCCGACCTCCAGCCGGTCGACCGTCCCGCCGACGCGGCACCGGGCACCGACGCCTGGATGCGGCGCCCGCTGGGGCGGCTCGACCGGCCCTCGTCGACCACCTCGGTGGCCGTGCTCTCGGGCGCGCAGAAGCGCGGCGACTGGACCCCGGGGCTCACCCACCGGGTGTTCGCGTTCTGGGGCGGCGCCGAGCTGTCCTTCCGCGACGCGCGCCTCGACGACGCCGGGCTCGCGATCGGCGCCATCGCGATCATGGGCGGCATCACCCTCGACCTGCGCGGCGTCCCGGCCGGCGTCGAGGTGACGATCCAGGCCGTCGCGATCATGGGCGGCATCGACGTCACCGTCGACCCCGACACCACGGTGATCGAGGACGGCTTCGGCTTCATGGGCGGGTTCGAGGACGGCTCGGGCGCGCCGCGACGCCCGGACGGTCCTCGCGTGCGCGTCACCGGCCTCGCGCTGATGGGCGGGGTGTCGGTGACCCGCAAGCCGCCGTCCCTCGACGGCGGCGAGGACCGGTCCGCGCTCGAGAGCTGAGCCGCTACTCCGGCGCTGGCGTGCCAGCCGTGCGTCCATACTGGCGTTGAACGCCAGGATCGCCACATCCTCGCCGGCGCGACACGCCGTGGGCCGTCGCGAGCCTCAGCGCTGGAAGCGCTGGGCGACCTGGTCGGCGACGTCGGCCACGACGCGCGCCGCGCTCCCGGTGGCATCGCTGGCCGCCTGGCCCGCCTTCTCGGCGAGCTCCCCGGCCTTCTCCTCCGCCTTCTCGGCCGCGAGGCCCGCCTTGTCCGAGAGGGAGCCGGCCTCGAACGTCGCATCCGGGCCCGGGCTCACGATTGTCTCCTCGCCGGAGTCGAACCGGACGCGGTAGGGCGGGCCGTCCTCACCGAGCACCGCGACCACGGTGCCGACCCTGTCGGGGACGTCGGTGTGGTTGGAGTGCATGCGGATGCGGTCGCCCACGGACGCGCTCACGGTCTTCTCCTCCTGCTCGAAACGGTTCACCGGCCAGGTACCCCGTGACGCGCGAAGGGCACCTCCGGTCTCCTAGAGCGGCCGAAGGTGCCCTTCGCGCAGTACTACGAGCGTCAGCCGGTGGCCACCGGGGTGGCGGCGACCGGGTCGTCGGACACGGCGAACGTCAGCTCGCCGGCCGTCTCACCCTCACCCACGTCGACCGTGACCGTCTGCCCGCCGTGCAGCTCGTCGGAGAGCAGCATCGCCGAGAGCCGGTTGCCGACCTGGCGCTGGATGGTCCGGCGCAGCGGCCGGGCCCCGAACTCGGGCTGGAAGCCCAGCTCGGCCAGGCGGTCGACGGCGGCCTCGGTGACCCCGATGCCGATGTCCATGGCGGACAGGCGCTCGCGGGTCTCGTCGAGCAGCAGGTCGGTGATCCGGCGCAGCTGCGCGGCGTCGAGGCGCTTGAAGACGATGACCTCGTCGATCCGGTTGAGGAACTCCGGCCGGAACGACTCGCGCAGCCGCGGCATGAGCCGCTCCTGCAACGACTGGTCCGCACTCTGGTTCGACGGGGCGAACCCGAGCGCCTGCGTGTTCGTGGTGATCAGCTCCGAGCCCACGTTGCTGGTCATGATCAGCACCGTGTTCCGGAAGTCGACCGTGCGGCCCTGCGAGTCGGTCAGCCGCCCGTCGTCCAGCACCTGCAGCAGCGTGTTGAAGACGTCGGGGTGGGCCTTCTCCATCTCGTCGAGCAGGACCACCGAGTACGGCCGACGGCGGACCTCCTCGGTGAGCTGGCCGGCCTCGCCGTACCCGACGTAGCCGGGGGGCGACCCGACGAGCCGCGAGACGGTGTGCCGCTCGGCGAACTCGCTCATGTCGACGCGGACCATGCGGTCCTCGTCGCCGAACATCTGCGCGGCCAGGGCCTTGGCCAGCTCGGTCTTGCCGACGCCGGTCGGGCCGAGGAACAGGAAGCTGCCGATCGGACGGTCCGGGTCACCCAGGCCCGCCCGCGAGCGGCGCACGGCCTCGGCGATCGCCGCGACGGCGTCGTCCTGGCCGACCACACGCTCGTGCAGCTGCTCCTCGAGCGCGAGCAGACGGTCCCGCTCGGTCTCGGTGAGCTGGCTGACCGGGATGCCGGTCGAGCGCGAGACGACCTCCGCGATGTCCTCGACGGTCACCTCGAGCACGCCGACCTGACCGGAACGACGGTCCGTGCGGGCCTCCTCGAGCTGCGACTGGGCCTCCGCGATCTCGTCGCGCAGGGCACCGGCCCGCTCGTAGTCCTCGTCCGCGACGGCCTGGTCCTTGTCGCGCTGCAGCGACTCGAGCTTGCGCTCGAGCTCGCGGGAGTCGGTGTGCGGACCCTTGGCCCGCAGCCGCTTGCGCGCGCCCGACTGGTCGACCAGGTCGATCGCCTTGTCGGGCAGGAACCGGTCGGTGACGTAGCGCTCGGAGAGCTCCGCGGCGGCGGTGAGCGCCTCGTCGGTGAACCGCACCTGGTGGTGCGCCTCGTACCGGTCGCGCAGCCCGTGCAGGATCGCGACGGTGTCCTCGACCGAGGGCTCCGGGATCAGCACCGGCTGGAAACGACGCTCGAGCGCCGCGTCCTTCTCGATGGACTGGCGGTACTCGTCGAGCGTCGTGGCGCCGACGATGTGCAGCTCGCCGCGGGCCAGCGCCGGCTTGAGGATGTTGCCGGCGTCCATGCCGCCCTCGGACGAGCCACCCGCGCCGACGACGCCGTGGATCTCGTCGATGAAGACGATCAGCTCGTCGGAGTGCTCGCGGATCTCGGTGACCACCTTGGTCATCCGCTCCTCGAAGTCACCGCGGTAGCGCGTGCCGGCGACCATGCCCGACAGGTCGAGCTGGACGATCCGCTTGCCCTCGAGCTGCTCGGGGACGTCACCGGCGACGATGCGCTGGGCGATGCCCTCGACCACCGCGGTCTTGCCGACGCCCGCCTCGCCGATGAGCACGGGGTTGTTCTTGGTGCGGCGCGAGAGCACCTCGAGGGTCTGGTCGACCTCGTCCTCGCGGCCCACCACCGGGTCCAGCTCGCCGGCCCGCGCCTTCGCGGTCAGGTCGACGCCGAACTGGTCGAGGGTCGGGGTGCTGGAGTCGGCGTTGTCGCCGCCACCGGGGCCACCCTGGCTGCTGCTCGGGCGCTGACCACCGGACGCGGCGGAGCGCTGCAGCGACTGCGGGGTGACGCCCTGGGCGCCGAGCGCGCGACCCACGGGGCTGTCGTTGTTCGCGGCCAGCGCGAGCACGATGTGCTCGGGGCCGATGTAGCTGGAGCCGAGCGCGCGGGAGATCTGGTGCGCGTCGAGCAGGGTGCGCTTGGCCGTCGGCGTCAACGACGGCGGGTCCGTGCGGGCCTCGCCGCGCGGCAGCTGCTCGTCGGCGGTGCGGGCCAGGGCCTCGGGGTCGGCGCCCGCGCCGGACAGCAGCTGGCGCAGCGGCGGCACCTGGGTGACGACGAGCAGCAGGTGCCAGGCGTCGAGATCGGTGTTGCCCCGCTCGGCGGCCTGCTGCGCGGCCGCACCGACGAGCTGGCGGGCCGGCTCGGTCATGAGCTGGGTGATGTCGATGCGCTGGACGCCTCGGGGGGACGACCCGCCCAGGAAGGAGGCGAGGAAGTCGTCGAACGGGCCGGACCCGGCGCCACCGGGCCCGAAGGCGCTGGTCATGAAGCTCCTCAGTGGGGGTCCACGCCGGCGGGAGCGCCGGCACTTCCCCTGTCAGCGATCGCGGGGATCGATTCATTCCTGAGTCGGGTCGACTCATGTCACACCCGTGAGGGTGAGCGGACCCGGCTCAAGCCCGGGGCTGCCCGCGTCACGGCATCGACACGCGTCGGACGGGCACCCTGATTGACATGAGCACTACGACCGTGACCGCCCGCGAGGTCCACCTCGTCCGCCGCCCCTCCGGATTCCCCGAGCCCGACGACTTCGCGTTCGTCGACCGGGAGCTCTCCGAGCCGGGCGAGGGCGAGGTCCTCGTCGCCAACCACGACTTCTCCGTCGACCCCTACATGCGCGGTCGCATGAACGACGTCCCCTCGTACGTGGCGCCGTTCCGGCTGAACGAGGCCATGGACGGGCGCTCGGTGGGCGAGGTCGTCGCGAGCCGCAGCGACGAGGTCGCCGTCGGCGACCTCGTGACGGCCAACCTCGCGTGGCGCACCCACGGCGTCGTGTCCGCGAAGCAGGTGCAGAAGGTCTCGCCGCCCGACGGCGTGAGCCCGTCGGCGTACCTCGGCGTGCTCGGCGGGCCCGGCCTCACCGCCTGGGTCGGTCTGCTGGACAAGGCCGCGTTCCGCGAGGGCGACTCGGTGTTCGTCTCCGGCGCCGCCGGCGCGGTCGGCAGCCTCGTCGGGCAGCTCGCGAAGCTCAAGGGCGCCTCGCGGGTCGTGGGCAGCGCCGGCAGCGCCGACAAGGTGGCCTGGCTGACCGGCGAGCTGGGCTACGACGCGGCGTTCAACTACAAGGACTCTTCCTCATCTGGTTCTGGCTCGGTCACCGACCAGCTCCGCAAGGCCATGCCCGACGGCGTCGACGTGTACTTCGACAACGTCGGCGCCGACCACCTCGAGGCCGCCATCGCGTGCGCCAACGACTTCGCCCGCGTCGCCGCCTGCGGGGCGATCGCGCACTACAACGACACGGACGAGAACCCCACCCCCGGGCCGGCCAACCTCTTCCAGATCGTCAAGAAGCGCCTGTCGATCCAGGGCTTCATCGTCACCGACTCGATCGACCGCATGGGGCCGTTCCTCTCCGAGGTCACCCCGTGGGTGGCCGAGGGCCGCGTGAAGTTCGCGGAGACCACCGTCGAGGGCATCGACCGGGCCGTCGAGGCGTTCCGCGGCATGCTCCGCGGCGAGAACACCGGGAAGATGATCGTCAAGGTGTGAGGGGCCTCCGGCCCACGTGAGTGTTCTGGGTCGTCGGGACGACCCAGAACACGCACGTGCGCGACCGACGCCTCGTTTCGAGCCGGAACATCGTCGGGCAGCCCGACCCATGCGCGCATTGACTTGGCAGGGCCAGCACGACGTCCGGGTGGAGACCGTCCCGGACCCCACGATCCAGGCGCCGACCGACGCCATCATCAAGGTCACGAGCACCGCGATCTGCGGCTCGGACCTGCACCTCTACGAGGTCCTCGGGCCGTTCCTCGACGCCGGCGACATCCTCGGCCACGAGCCGATGGGAATCGTCGAGGAGGTCGGCTCGGAGACCGGCGACCTGAAGGTCGGCGATCGCGTCGTCGTCCCGTTCAACATCTCCTGCGGGCACTGCTGGATGTGCGAGCGCCAGTGGTTCTCGCAGTGCGAGACCACCCAGAACCGCGACCAGGGGACGGGCGCCTCGCTGTTCGGCTTCTCGAAGCTCTACGGGCAGGTCCCGGGCGGCCAGGCCGAGTACCTGCGCGTGCCGCAGGCCCAGTTCGGCCCGATCAAGGTGCCGGACGGCCCGGCCGACGAGCGCTTCCTCTACCTCTCCGACGTGCTGCCCACCGCGTGGCAGGCCGTCGAGTACGCGCGCATCCCCGACGGCGGCAGCGTCGTGGTGTTCGGGCTCGGGCCGATCGGGCAGATGGCCGCGCGGATCGCCCGCTACCGCGGCGCCCGGGTGATCGCCGTCGACAGCGTCCCGGAGCGCAACGCGATGGCCCGCCGGCACGGCATCGAGGTGGTCGACTCGAGGGCCGTCGACGACGTCACCACGGCGGTCCGGGACCTCACCGACCGCCGCGGCACCGACTCCGCGATCGACGCGGTGGGCATGGAGGCCCACGGCGGCTCGGCGATCCCGCAGCTCGCCCAGAAGCTGGTCGGCAAGCTCCCGGACGCCATCGCCGCGCCGCTGCTGCAGGTGGCGGGCGTCGACCGGACCGCGGCGCTCGTCGGCTGCGTCGACGCGGTGCGCCGCGCCGGCGTCGTCTCGCTCTCCGGCGTGTACGGCGGCACCGCCGACCCGATCAACATGCTGAAGATCTTCGACAAGGGCATCTCGCTGCAGATGGGCCAGGCGCACGTGAAGCGCTGGGTCCCGGAGATCCTGCCGCTGCTCACCGACGACGACCCGCTCGGCGTCCACGACCTCGAGACCCACCGGCTGCCGCTCGAGTCGGCGGCCCACGGATACGAGATCTTCCAGAAGAAGCAGGACGAGTGCATCAAGGTCGTCCTGGCGCCGTGAGCCATGTCGAGGAGCGGTCGCTCTCGGCGTTCACCGCCGAGGTCGAGCGGCGCGGCCGGGGCGACCGCGTCGACTACGTGGCGCGCGGGGTGACGATCTCGCTCTGAGTCATGCGCGCCGCGATCTCGGCGGGCATGCCGGGGCCGGGGCGCGCGTGCACCGCGCCGGCGTCGTGGAGGACGCCGCACGTGTCGCAGACCAGGCGCGGGGCGACGTCGCCGCCGCACCCGGTGTGCGTGTAGTACACGGGCGGTCCGTCGGGGGCGAGCCAGCGGTCGCCCCACGCCGTGAGGGCGACGACGACGGTGGCGAGCTCCCGGCCCTGCTCGGTGAGCCGGTACTCGGGCCCGTCGGTCTCCATGATCCCGGCCTCGACGAACCCCTCGAGGCGGTTGGCGAGGACGTTCGTCGCGATCCCCAGCGAACGGAAGTCGCCGAAGCGCCGCGCGCCGGCGTACAGCGCCTTGCGCACGATCAGCAGGCTCCAGCGCTCGCCGACGAGCTCCAGCGCCCGCGCGGCCGAGCACACCTCGCGGTCGTACGTCTTCCCGAGCACGGGGGAAGCCTACGGATTCGCGCTTGCTTCACGCAACGATGCTGCTCTAGCGTCGCTTGCATGACACAAGCAGCGCGGGACTTCACCACCACGATCCGGGTCGGCCACTCCCCGCAGGAGGTGTTCGACGCCGTCGCCGACGTGCGCGGATGGTGGTCGGAGGGTGTGCAGGGTCCGACCCGTGAGCTCGGGGACGTCTTCCTCTTCGAGGTCGAGGGGATCCACCGCAGCACGATGCGGCTGACCGAGGTCGTCCCCGGCGAGAAGATCGTGTGGCACGTCGACGACGCGTGGATGTCGTTCGTCGCGGACGCGGGGGAGTGGGTCGGGACCGACGTCCGCTTCGAGATCACGCCGACCGACGAGGGTGCCGAGCTGCGCTTCACCCACGCCGGCCTGACCGCGGACGTGGAGTGCTTCGAGGTGTGCGCCGGCGCGTGGGGGATGTACGTCACCGAGAGCCTGCGCCGACGCATCGAGACCGGCCGGGGGACGCCGCACGTGCCGGAAGCCGGGATCACGGAGTACGAGGAGGATCTGCTCGCGGATCACGCGGCCGGCTGAGGTCCCCCGCCCGGTGCAGCGAACGGGTATCTCGCTGCTTCTACGCGCCGAAACTCCCCGCTCGCGCCGACCTCGCTGTCGGAGATCCCGCCGCGAACGGGGAGTTCGTGCGCGTAGAAGCAGCGAACAGCGCGTTCGCTCCAGGACCTCAGGCCTCGCGCAGCGTCAGCAGCAGGTGGTCCTTGCCCTTCGGGCTCACGAGCTTCGCGTCCCAGCCCCCGTCGGCCTCGGCGGTGTGGAGGTAGACCTTCGACGGCGCGCGGACCGGGGCCTTGAACACCACGTCCACCGTGAACGCCGGGCCGTGGCGGCCGGCGAGCGCGGCGAGGACGCGGGCCTTGGTCCACATCCCGTGGGCGATGGTGCCGGGCATGCCGAACGCCTTGGCCGCGAGGCCGTTGACGTGGATCGGGTTCACGTCGCCCGAGACGGCGGCGTAGCGCCGGCCGATGTCGGAGGGGATCCGCCAGACCGCGTGCGGGAGCCGGCCCACCTGCGGGTCGGGCTCCGGCGGCGCGGTGGGCTCGTCGTCGGGCGCCGGCGCCCCGCGCACGAAGTACGTGCTCCGCGAGCCCCAGATCTCGACCTCGTCGGCGTCGGTCACCGCGGTGACCAGGTCGACCTGCGCGCCCTTGGGGTGGGCGGCCAGGTGGTCGGCGTGCACGGCGACGCGCAGCGGCTCGCCGACCTCCGGCGGACGCTGCTGGGTGATCACGTTGCGCAGGTGCACCATGCCCGGCGCGGGCAGGGGGAACTCGCGGTCGGTCATCAGCCGCATCTGCAGCGGGAACGCCAGCATGTGCGGGTACGTCGGCGGCACGTCGCCGCCGACGGAGAACCCGCAGACGTGGTTGTAGTCGGCGACCGTGTCGGCCTCGATGCGCACGCCGGGCAGGTCGAGGCGGCGGTCGGGCAGCGTGGAGCCGCCCGAGCGTGCCGTCAGCAGCGCCCGCCCGTAGAGCACGCCGAGGGTCGGCGGACCGTCGAGCGTCTCGATGGTCACGTCAGGCCCCCAGGAAGTTCTGGCCGTCGACGCGCAGGACCTGCCCGTTCACGGCGTACGAGGCGCCCTGGGCGAACCAGGCGATCGTCTCGGCGACGTCCACCGGCAGCCCGCCCTGGGTCATCGACGACAGACGCCGCCCGGCCTCGCGCGTGCCGACGGGCATCGCCTTGGTCATCGCGGTCTCGATGAAGCCCGGCGCGACGGCGTTGATCGTCGCGTCCTTCTCGGCCAGCAGCGGGGCGGTCGCGTCGACCATCCCGATGACGCCGGCCTTCGAGGCGCCGTAGCTGGTCTGGCCGCGGTTGCCCGCGATCCCCGCCATCGACGAGACCGTCACGATGCGCCCACCGCGGTGGAACACCTCGGAGCCGAGCAGCGCGTCGTTGATCGCGAGCTGCGCGTTGAGGTTGACGTCGATGACCGAGTTCCAGCGGTCGCGGTCCTGGTTGGCCAGCAGCTTGTCGCGGGTGATGCCGGCGTTGTGCACGACGATGTCCAGCCCGCCGTGGCGCTGGGCGTGCTCGAGCAGCGTGGCCGGGGCGTGGTCCGCGGTGATGTCGAGCTGCAGCGCGCTCCCGCCGATGTCGTTGGCCGTGCGCGCCAGGGCGTCGCCGGCCGACGGCACGTCGACGCAGATGACGGTGGCCCCGTCGCGGCGCAGCGTCGAGGCGACGGTGGCGCCGATCCCGCGCGCGGCCCCGGTGACGACCGCGGTGCGCCCGGCGAGCGGCTTGTCCCAGTCGACGGCTCCGCTCGATCCCTGGGGCACCGAGCCCGAGAAGCCGGGGACCGTACCGACGTCGAGGCGCTGCCCGTGCACGAACGCCGAGCGCGAGGACAGGAAGAAGCGCAGCGTCGACTCGAGGTCGTTCTCGACACCGTCCGCGACGTGCACGAGGTTCACCGTCGCGCCGTAGCGGGCCTCCTTGCCGGCCGAGCGCACGAGGCCCTCGAGGGCGCGGCGGGCGGCGCGAACCGCCGGCGACGTGGCCTCGGCGGGCACGTCACCGATCACGAGGATGCGGCCCGAGGGACCGATCCGGCGCATGACCGGGGTGAGGAAGGCCTGGACCTCGGCGAGGTCGGCGGGCCCGGACAGGCCGGTCGCGTCGACGATGCCCGCGGCCACCTTCGAGGACGACGATCCGCCACCGACGGCGGCGTTCGGGTCGTCGTGGACCTCGATGCCCAGGTCGGTCAGCAGCGAGCGCACGACCTTCGCGACGCGGCCGTCGGCCGTCGCGGTGCCCAGCAGCGCCGGGCCCGACAGCAGCGGCTGGCCGGGCTCGTAGCGGCGCAGCTGCGGCACCGGCGGGAGCCCGACGGAGCCGGCGATCGACTTGCCGAAGCCGGAGTTGACGAAGTCGGAGTACCAGTCGTTGGACACGGGAGCTGTGCCTCCTTTTCTCTAGGCCTCGAGGATGGCGACGACGCCCTGGCCACCCGCCGCGCAGATCGAGATCAGGCCGCGGCCCCCTGAGCCGTCTCTTTGGCTTTTCTCGTGCAGCAGCTTGGCCAGGGTCGGGACGATGCGGGCGCCCGTCGCGGCGAAGGGGTGGCCGGTGGCCAGCGACGAGCCCGCGACGTTGAGCTTGGCGCGGTCGAAGCTGCCCAGCGGCTCGTCGAGCCCCAGGCGCTCCTTGCAGAAGATCGGGTCCTCCCACGCGGCGAACGTGGCGAGGATCGTCGAGGCAAAGGCCTCGTGGAACTCGTAGAAGTCGAAGTCCTGCAGCGTGAGGCCGTTGCGCTCGAGCATCCGCGGTACGGCGTAGGTCGGGGCCATGAGCAGGCCCTCGTCGCCGTGCACGTAGTCGACCGCGGCGGTCTCGGCGTCGACGACGTGCGCGAGAACCGGCAGGTTGCGCTCGGCGGCCCACTCGTCGCTGGCCAGCAGCACCGTGGCGGCGCCGTCGGTCAGCGGGGTGGAGTTGGCCGCGGTCATCGTGGCCTCGGTGTCCGGGTAGCCGGCCGGCTTGAACACCGGCTTGAGCTTGGCGAGGCCCTCGAGCGTCGAGTCGGCGCGCAGGTTGTTGTCGCGTGTGAGCCCGAGGTACGGGGTCATGAGGTCGTCGAAGAACCCGCGCTCGTAGGCGGCGGCCAGGTTCTGGTGGCTCGCGACCGTGATCTCGTCCTGCGCGGTGCGGCTGATGCCCCACGCGGCGGCGGTCTGGGCGGCGTGCTCGCCCATCGCCATGCCGGTGCGCGGCTCACGGTTCGCCGGGATCTCGGGGACGATCTGGCCGGGACGCAGCCCGGCGAGCGCCTTGAGCACGCCCGCGGTCGACTTCGCGCGGTTCGCGGCCAGCAGGACGCGGCGCAGCTCGTCGTTGACCTCGATCGGGGCGTCGCTCGTGGTGTCGACGCCCGAGGCGATGCCGCTCTCGATCTGCCCGAGGGCGATCTTGTTGGCGACGAGCACCGTCGTCTGCAGGCTCGTGCCGCAGGCCTGCTGGACGTCGTAGGTCGGCGTCGCGGCCGAGAGGCGGCTGCCGAGCACGGACTCCCGGGTGAGGTTGAAGTCCCGGCTGTGCTTCAGGACGGCACCGGAGACGACCTCGCCGAGGCGCTCGCCGGCGAGCCCGAACCGGGCCACGAGGCCGTCGAGGGCCGAGGTGAGCATGTCCTGGTTGGAGGCCCGCGCGTACGCGCCGTTGGACCGGGCGAAGGGGATGCGGTTGGCGCCGACGATCGCCGCGCGGCGGGGGAGCGTCGGTCGGGACGGTGCGGAAGGCACGGTTCCTCCCAATTCGGCTGGAGTCTGCGGGGGCGGTCACGGCAGCGTCACGTGCGCCGTGCCGACGGAGTTACCCGAAAGTATCAGGTACCGTCGGTAACGTGAGCCGTCGTTCCACGCATCACTCCGACGCGGATGTCGGTGGCGCGCGCGACAGCGAGCGCGAGTCCGGCACCCGGCCTCGTCGCGACCGCCGGTCCAGCCGGTGGGACGAGCACCGCCGCGCCCGGCGTCACGAGCTCACCGCCGCCACGATCGTGGCCATCCGCGCGCACGGCGCCGAGGTGGGCATGAGCCAGGTGGCGGCGCAGGCGCGCACCAGCAAGACCGTCGTCTACCGGCACTTCGCCGACAAGAACGACCTCTACCTCGCCGTCTGCGACCGCGTGGCGGCCACGCTGGTCGGGCAGCTCCAGACGGCCATGCGCGAGGCGTCGGACGATCCCCGCCGCACGTTGGTCTCCGGCATCGACGCCTACCTGGGGCTCATCGCCGCCGACCCCGAGGTCTACCGCTACGTCATGCGCCCTCCGAAGCTCGACCGGCCGGAGAGCGAAGACCCCGTCAGCGACCTCTGCACGGTCATCGGCGACCACATCGCAGAGATCATCTCGACCGAACTGCGCCGTCAGAACCGCGATCCCTCGCCCGCCCAGACGTGGGGCCACGCCCTCGTGGGCATGGTCCGCGCCGCGGGCGACCAGTGGCTGGCCACCCGCCCCGACCTCGAGCGCGAGGAACTGGCCGGGCAGCTGGCGGACCTCGCCTGGTCGGGTCTCTCGCGCACTGTGACGCCCGCTGCGGCGTCGTCCGCCTCCTGACGGGGCACACCCGGATCACGAACCGTTCCCCCGGAGGGACACCGTGAGTAGCCCGTCCAGCCGTATCTCCCCCGACGACGTCACCGCGGCCACCGTCGCCGCCGTCCAGCGCACCCTCGACGGGCGCTGGCACACCGTGCGCGACGAGATCCGCGACCGGCCCGACTTCGCCGAGCTGCGCGTGGACCCCGGCCTCGACGTCGAGAGCTACCGCGCGGAGATCTGGGAGATGCTGCGGCGCCTGGCCGACGACGGCCACGCGGTGCACGGCTTCCCCACCGCCGTCGGCGGGCGCGGGGACATCGGCGCCTCGGTCGTCTCCTTCGAGATGCTCGCCTTCGCCGACCTGTCGCTGCAGGTCAAGAGCGGGGTGCAGTGGGGCCTGTTCGGGGGCGCGATCCAGGCGCTCGGCAACGCCGAGCAGCACGCGCGCTTCCTGCCCGGCGTCATGGACCTCTCGCTCCCGGGCTGCTTCGCCATGACCGAGACCGGCCACGGCTCGGACGTCCAGTCGGTGCACACCACGGCGACCTACGACGCGGACACCGGCGAGTTCGTCGTCGACACCCCGACCGAGTCGGCGCGCAAGGACTACATCGGCAACGCCGCCCGTGACGGGCGGATGGCGGCGGTGTTCGTGCAGCTCTACACAGCGCCGTCGTCCCACCCGCCCGAACGGCACGGCGTGCACGCGGTCCTCGTCCCCCTGCGCGACGACGACGGCGCGGTGCTCCCCGGCGTCGAGATCACCGACGACGGGCACAAGGAGGGGCTCAACGGCGTCGACAACGGCCGGCTGGCGTTCCGCGGCGTGCGCGTGCCGCGCGAGAACCTCCTCGACCGCTACGGCGCCGTCGCCGAGGACGGCACGTACGCGAGCTCGATCGAGAGCGAGAACCGCCGCTTCTTCACCATGCTCGGCGCGCTCGTGCGCGGTCGCGTGAGCGTGTCGGGCAGCGCGGTGGGCGCCGCGTCGCTGGCCCAGACCATCGCCGTGCGCTACGCCGAGGCGAGGCGCCAGTTCGCGGCGCCGGGCAGCGAGGAGGAGATCACGGTCCTCGACTACCTGGCCCACCAGCGCAAGCTGCTCCCCGGCCTCGCGCGCACCTATGCGCTGCGGTTCGCGCAGAACGAGCTCGTCGAGATGCTCCACGACATCCAGACCACCCGGGAGGCGGGCGGGGACGTCGACGAGAAGCGTCAGCGCGAGCTCGAGTCGCGCGCCGCGGGCACGAAGGCGCTCACGACCTGGCACGCCACGGCCACCATCCAGGCCTGTCGCGAGGCGTGCGGCGGGCAGGGCTACCTGTCGGAGAACCGGCTCGGGCAGCTGCGCGCGGACACCGACGTGTTCACGACCTTCGAGGGCGACAACACCGTCCTGCTCCAGCTCGTCGCCAAGGGCCTCATCTCGGGCTACGCCGACGACTTCGGCAACCTCGACACCCTGGGCACCGTGCGCTTCGTCGCCGACCAGGTGCTCGACACGGTCGCCGAGCGCACCTCGCTGCGCCAGCTCGCCGAGCGCCTGCGCGCCGTCGCGCCGGGCCGCGACGAGGACGACGTGCTCGACCGGTCCTGGCAGGTCAAGCTGCTCGACGATCGCGAGGAGCACACCCTCGACGGCCTCGTGCGCCGCCTGCGTCCCGCGCGCGACAAGAGCCTCTCGGCCGAGCGGCAGTTCGCGATCTTCAACAACGCGCAGGACCACCTCCTGCGCGCGGCGCGCAGCCACCTCGACGGCCTGGTGCTCGACGCCTTCGTGCGCGGCGTCGACGCCGCCGCCGACCCGTCCGCGCGGGCCCTGCTGGGCAAGGTCTGCGACCTCTACGCCCTGTCGGTCATCGAGGAGGACAAGGGCTGGTTCCTCGAGCACGGGCGCATCTCGGCCGCGCGGGCCAAGACCGTGACCGCCGAGGTCAACCGCCTCTGCCAGGAGCTGCGGCCCCACGCCCGCGCGCTCGTCGACGCCTTCGGCATCCCGGAGACCTGGATCGGCGCCCCCATCGCCACCGGCGCCGAGCAGCGCCGCCAGGACGAGGCCCGCGCCCACGCGGCGTCCCTGCACTGATTTCCCGCACCAGCCTGGGGGCCATGCTGACGTTCGACGTCAGGAAAGCCCCCATCTCGGTGGCTCTCCGCGCCGTGGAGTCAAGGGATAACGGGTACCGGTGGCACGATGACGGCCCGGCCGTCGGCCGGAGCTTCGAGGCGCGAGAGGACTTTCGACGTGACCACTCCGGGCGACGGCTACGGCCAGCAGGGGCAACAGGGCTGGCAGCAGTCCTACGGAGACCAGGGCGGTAACCCGCCGGGCTGGGGCCAGCCGGCCACGCCCCCCAAGCCCCGCAACGGCATGGGCACCGCAGCGCTGGTGTTCGGCATCCTGGCGCTGCTGTCGATCCTCATCGTCTGGGTGCCGTTCCTGGGCATCGTCACGATCATCCTGGCGCTCCTGGCCGTCATCCTCGGCTCCGTCGGACGGGGCCGGGTCAAGTCGCTGCAGGCCACGAACGGCGGCGCGGCCACGACCGGCCTGGTGCTCGGCGTGATCACGCTGATCATCGGCATCATCACCCAGATCCTGGTGATCTTCTTCGCCGTCGCGTTCCTCAACTTCGGCGGCGCCAACTCGCTGCAGCAGCTGCAGGACTGCGTCAACAACGCCAACAACCAGCCGAACCCGGCCGCGGTCCAGCAGGCCTACGAGCAGTGCGGCCAGCAGTTCGGCCAGCAGCTCCCGGGCAGCCAGCCGGAGGGCGAGGGCGGCTGATCCGGCCCCGCGACGACGACGGCCCCCGCACCCTGATGGGTACGGGGGCCGTCGTGTGCCAGGTGTCCGGACCGGGCGATGAGCCGCCTCGCGGCGCGCGGCACAGCAGGGCTTCAGCCGAACGATCGTCCCTGGAGGCCTTCTTAAATGAGACCCGGGGGCACATGGCGCCCGGCCCGGACGTCTCATTGAACCGCATGACGGGGCCGCGTGTTCCCGGGTGGGGGCGGAAATCGTCTCGGCCCGGTCGACCTGGTTCGATCGAGGTGGGGGCTTTCCTGATGTTGGACGTCAGCGTGGTCCCCAGGCTTGCAGGTCAGCGGGGGAGGACGGCGAGGGCGTCGGTGACGGCGCGCAGGGGGTCGGCGGAGGGGCTGTTGACGACGGTGAGGTCCTCGTCACGCCCGCGCCGGACCATGGTCGTCGAGCCCCCGCCGTCGAGGGACGCGGCGACGGGCGCGCCGAGGTCGGTGAGCAGGCGCCCGAGCTCGGCGAGGGTGGCCCCGATGCTCGCGTCCTGGCGCCCGTCGACGGTGACGAGCCACAGCCGCCGGCCGTCCGCCGACAGGCCGACCGCCGTGCGGGGCGCGCGCTCGGTGGCCTGCAGGCCCGGCAGGAGACGCCCGGCGCGCGCGAGCGGCAGGGCCCCGACGGCGACGCGCAGCGGCGGGGCGTCGACGGCGTCGAAGCGGTAGTCGACGGCGACGCGGGTGCCGACGGGCAGGGCGCGCAGCGACGCCGCGCCCCGCTCGCGCCCGACGAGGGCGAGCGTCCCGGCGGGCAGCCGGCCCTCGCCGGGCGGTCCCACCGCGGTCACCCGCCCGCCGGCCACCCGGACCTCGAGCGTGTCGGCGCTGCACCCGGCGCGCGGGTCGGTGTCGGAGCCGCAGGTCGCCGCCTCGCGGGACGCGTCGCCCCACGCCGGGTCGAACACCCCGACGCCGTCCACCGGCACGGCGTAGCCGTCGAGACCCGCCAGCGGCACCGTGCGGCGCCCCGCGGCGAGCCGGCCCCGGAACTGGACGCGGGCGAGGTGCGCGCGCCCGGCACGGTCGATGCCGACCACCGTGTCGGCGTCCTCCCCGGGCGGCGCCGGCGGGGCGGGACGCCGGCCCACGGGCACCCCGGAGCTCCGCGGCGCCCCGGCGACGATCTCCGCGCCGACCGGGGCACCGCTGCCGCCCTCGTCGAAGAAGCCGCCGTTGACCGCCGCGACCGCCCCCGCGCGCCCGGCGAGCTCGGGCACCGTCGCCAAGGCCGCCACCGTCGGCGGGGTGAGCAGGTCGACGCGGACGGCGGGCGAGGTCAGGTCCACCTCGACGACGTCGCCCCGGATCGGACCGCCCCGCGGGTCGGGCAGGGTCGTCGTGAACTCGCGGTACGACGTGCCCGCGAGGTCCGGCGCGCCGCGGGGGGCGAGGAGCTGGTCGAGCACCCGCCCGTCCGGGGGCGGGGGCGCGGGCGCGGCGGCCGCGAGGGTCAGCGCCCCGGCCAGGGCGAGGGCGAGCGCGGACCGGCGAGGGCCCACGCGCACCTCCGGGTCCGTCGGTCGACCCCGGGGACCCTGGTGGGACGGACGATCATGCCGGTGTCCGACACCCCGGCCCGTCGCGTTCTCCGCCCGTCCGGGTGAGCCGGCAGGAATTCGGACAACGGCGTCGTTACCGCTCGCTGGTCGGTATCGTCACACCGTGGAACCGACCGACCACCGTGTCCGTTGGCGAACGCGACACCCCGAGCACGACGACGGCGATGGCAAGGAGCAGGCGTGACGGTCCCGTTCTGGGCATGGGCAGCCACGATCGGCGGGATCATCGTGCTCGTCGGTATCGACATCTGGCACGCGCGATCCCCGCACGAGGTGAGCTTCCGCGAGGCCACGCTCTGGTCGGTCATCTACGTCGCGGTCGCCGTCGCCTTCGGCGTGATCCTGCTGTTCACCATGGGCACGCAGTCGGGCACCGAGTACTTCGCCGGCTATCTGGTCGAGAAGAGCCTCTCGGTCGACAACCTGTTCATCTTCGCGGTGATCCTCGGGCAGTTCGCCGTGCCCAAGCGCCACCAGCAGAAGGTGCTGCTCTGGGGCGTCATCGGCGCGCTGGTGATGCGCGCGATCTTCATCGCCATCGGCGCCGCGGTGATCTCCGCGTTCGCGTTCGTCTTCGTCATCTTCGGGCTCTTCCTGCTGTACACGGCGTACACGCTGATCAAGCAGCACGGCGCTGAGCCCAAGGACATGCACGACAACCGAGCGGTGCAGGTCGTCCGCCGGTTCGTCACCGTCCACGAGGACCAGGGCGACCACGAGGGCGAGTCCGACGACGGCCGGCTCACCTCCCGGGTCAACGGCAAGTGGGGCGTCACGCCGCTCTTCATCGTCGTCGCGGTGATCCTCTCGGTGGATCTCGTGTTCGCGCTCGACTCGATCCCCGCGATCTTCGGGATCACCCAGAACACGTACATCGTCTTCACGGCGAACGCGTTCGCGCTGCTCGGCCTGCGGGCGCTGTACTTCCTGCTGGTCGGCCTGCTCGACCGCCTCGTGCACCTGTCCTACGGCCTGGCGTTCATCCTGGCCTTCATCGGCGTCAAGCTGATCCTGCTGTACCTGCACGAGGACGTGAACCCGGCGATCCCGGAGATCCCGACCTGGCTGTCGCTGGTCGTCATCGTCGCCACGCTGGCCGTCGTCACGGTCACCAGCCTGATGTCGACGCGGAACGCGACGAAGGAGTCGGCCGATGACGGCGGGGACGACGAGACCCCGGCCGTCACCGAGGGCGGGGCGCCCGCGGACGGCCAGGACACCGCGCCGACGACGGACTCCGAGCAGACGGGCTCGCGCTCGCAGTCCTAGGGTCTGCGAGGTGGTGGCCGATCGGGACCGGGACGAGGCGGGACGCGCGAAGAACTCGCGGCCCCGCGACGCCAGCGGCCGCCCGCTGCCCCGCGGCGCGAGGGGCGTGCGCCGGCCCGACGAGGAGGAGGACCTCCCGCCGGACGAGGTCTTCGCCCGCGCGCAGGACCTCCTCGACCGCGACCGGCCGTTCGACGCCCACGACGTGCTCGAGGGCGCCTGGAAGGCCGCGCCACCCGACGAGCGGATGCTGTGGAAGGGGCTGGCCCAGCTCGCCGTGGGTCTGACCCACGAGCAGCGGGGCAACCCGCGCGGGGCGTCGTCGCTGCTCCGGCGGGGTGCGGAGACCGTCGCGGAGGCCCCGGCGGCGGCCAGCCGTCACGGCGTCGACCCCACCGCCCTCGCGGGGTGGGCCGCCGCCCGTGAGGTCTCCGGCCCCCTCGCCCCGGGGCTCGTGCTGCGGCAGCGCTGACCGTTTCGGGCCGCCCGTCGATCGGGGACCCGACGGCTGAGCACGCAGCACACCTCGAGGAGGACACCCGGAATGGCCGGCGCACTGGACGGACTGCGGGTCGCGATCATCGCGACGAACGGCGTGGAGCAGGCGGAGCTCGAGCAGCCCCGCGCTGCGGTCGACGAGGCGGGCGCGCGCAGCACGCTGGTCTCGCTCGCCACCGACGCGATCCAGGCCATGAACTCGGATATCGACAAGGGCGACACGTTCACCCCGGACGCGGCGATCTCCGACGTCTCGGCCGACGACTTCGACGCGCTGGTCCTGCCCGGCGGGACGATCAACGCCGACCAGCTCCGGCAGAGCGGCGACGTCGTGTCGTTCGTGCAGGCGATCTTCGCGGCGGGCAAGCCCGTCGGCGCTATCTGTCACGCGCCCTGGACGCTGGTCGAGGCCGACCTCGTGCGCGGCCGGACGCTGACGTCGTACCCGAGCCTGCGCACCGACATCCGCAACGCCGGCGGCGAGGCCGTCGACGAGGAGGTCGTGGTCGACCGCGGCCTGGTGACCAGCCGCAACCCGAACGACCTCGACGCCTTCTGCGCGAAGATCGTCGAGGAGTTCGGCGAGGGCGCGCACAGCGTCCGCCACGCGGGGGCCACCGCCCAGGCATGATGCCCGCGTGACCGACCGTCCCGGGCTGTTCGACCCCGTGCTCGCGCGCGGGGCCGCCCGAGCGGCGGTCGCGGACGACGCCTGGGTCGCGGCGCTGCTCGAGGTCGAGGCCGCGCTCGCGGCCGCCGCGGCCGACGTCGGCACGCTCGACCGCGCGGACGCCGACGCCATCGCCGAGACGTGCCGTCGTCCGGTCGACGTCGCCGACCTCGGCGAGCAGGCCGCCGCGTCCGGGAACCCCGTGGTGCCGCTGGTCGCCCACCTGCGGGGGGCGTTGGGTGGCTCGGCGGCGTCCGGGGTCCACCGCGGCGCCACCAGCCAGGACGTCATGGACACTGCGGCGATGCTGGTGGCGCGCACGGCGGTCGGCGCGATCGCGGCCGACCTGCGCACCGCCGCCGACGCGGCCGCCGATCTCGCCGCGGCGCACCGCGACCGTCCCGCCGCCGGCCGCACGCTGCTCCAGCAGGCGGCCCCGATCACGTTCGGGCTCCGGGCCGCGGGGTGGTGCTCGGGGCTGGACGCCGCGGCCGACGCGCTCGCCGCCTGGCGCCCCGCGGTCCAGCTCGGCGGCGCCGTCGGCACCCTCGCGGCGTTCGACGGCCACGGGCGAGCCGTCCGCGCCGCGCTGGCCCGGCGCCTCGACCTCGTCGACCCCCCGCTCGCGTGGCACACCGAGCGCGGGCGGATCGCCGAGCTCGCGGGCCTGCTCGGGCGCGCCGGCGCGGCGGTCGGCTCCGTCGCCACCGACCTGGTGCTGCTGGCCCAGACCGAGGTCGGCGAGGTGCGCGAGGACGTCCCCGGCCGCGGCGGGTCCTCGACGCTGCCGCACAAGCGCAACCCCGTCGCCGCCGTGTCCGCGCGGGCCGCCGCCGTCGCCGCGCCGGGCCTCGTCGCCTCGGTGCTCACCGCCGCCTCGCTGCACGAGCACGAGCGCGCCGCCGGGCCCTGGCACGCCGAGTGGCGCCCGCTGAACGAGCTGCTGCGCACCGTCGGCTCCGGGGCGGCGTGGCTCGGCGACGCGACGACGCACCTCGCGGTCGACCCGGACCGCGTGGCCGCCTCCCTCGACGTCACCGGCGGGCTCCTGCTCGCCGAGCAGGCCACCACCGGGCTGCGGGAGCGGCTCGGGCACGCCGTCGCCGCGGACCTCGTCACCGCCGCGGCCAGCACCGCCCAGGACGAGCACCGCCCCTTCGCCGAGGTCCTGACCGAGACCCTCGCCGGTCTCCCGGACACCCAGAAGCCCGCCGACCCCGCCGCCGAGGTGCGCGCGCTGCTCGACCCGGCCGGCGCCGTGGGCGAGGCCGCCGCGCTCGTCGACGACCTGCTCCGATCGCGTCAGGAGAAGCCGTGAGCCCGCACCCCTCCACCGAGCACTGGGACCCCGCAGGCGAGGAGGTGCGCCGCGCGGTCCTCGGCGACGCCCACGTCGACCGGGCCGTCGCGAACACCGACGACGTCACCGCCGACTTCCAGGACTTCATCACCCGCTACGCCTGGGGCGGCATCTGGACGCGGCCCGGGCTCGCCCGCCGGGAGCGCAGCATCGTCACGCTCTCGGTGCTCGCGGCCCTGCACCACGACGGCGAGCTCGCGATGCACGTGCGGGCCGCCCGTCGCAACGGCCTGACCCGCGAGGAGATCCAGGAGGTCCTCCTGCAGGTGGGCGTCTACGCCGGCGTCCCCGCGGCGAACCGCGCGTTCGGGGTCGCGCAGCAGGTGCTGGCGGAGGAGCCGGACGCCTGAGGTGCGCCGCGCCCGGCCCCGGTGACCGCTACTACCGTGGTCGGCGCAGTACCGTCACGGGCGCCTGCGGCGAGGGCGGGCGACGGCGACGACGAGCGGGGGCCGATGGAGCGCGCGGGAGCGGGTCCGGCGACGTGTCCGGCGACGGGGCCGGCGCGGCGGGGGCCCCGACGCGGTCGTCTGGCGCTCGCGGGCGCGGTCACCGGGCTCGCCCTGTTGCTGAGCGCCTGCTCGTCCAGCCTGCCCAGCGGCACCCCGCCGATCCCGACGTTCCCGGGCCCCGGCGCGGCGCCGGCGACGAGCGCACCGCCGCCCCGCAACAGCATCCTGCCGACCGACTGCGACCAGGTGCTGCCGTCCGAGCAGGTGCCGAACTACCTCGGCCTGCCGCTCGGCACCGTGCGCGTCACCGACCTGCGTGACGTCCCCGCGCCCTCGGTCGGGCGCCTGGAGCGGGTGACGTGCAACTACACCTCGCTCGGCGGCCCCGGCACACCGCCGTCGGACACCCTCATCCTCAAGGTGCTGACCAGCGGTTACACGACCCCGGAGGCCGCGAGCGCGCAGTCGCAGGTCAACCGGGACGCCCAGGCCAGCTCCGGCGTACCGGCCCAGCCGGTGCCCTTCGGCGCCGCCGAGGCGGTGTTCTACCCCGACCCCGAGGGACCGGTGCTGGTCGTCGTCTACGGCCGGGTGACGGCCAGCTTCACGCTCACGCCCGACCGCCCGATCCCGGAGGACCAGGCCCAGCCGGTGCTCATCGACCTCGCGCTGCGCGCCCTGCCCGTCCTCGTGCCGCAGGCCGGGTCCTAAGGCCTGGTCCCACGTCCGACGATCTCGTCCGCCACCCAGCGGGCGACCCCGGCCGGGTAGGGCGTGGACAGCCCGAGCACCACGTGCGAGAAGCCGGCCCCGACGGCCTCGCCGACCGCCGTGCGCGTGCTACCGGGGTCGTCGTAGGACACGGGCAGGTGGATCGAGCGGGTGATCGACGCCGGGTCCCGGCCGATCTCGGCGCAGTGGCGGTCGAGCAGCGCGCTGCGGGCCGTGACGTCCTCGATGTCGCCGCCGGGGATGTTCCAGATGTCGGCGTGCTCGGCGACCACACGCAGCGTCGGACCCGAGCGCCCGCCGATGAGGATCGGCGGGTGCGGGCCCTGCACGGGCTTCGGGTTGCCGAACGCCCCGGTCAGTTGCACGTGGTCGCCCGCGAGGTCGAACGGCTCGGTCTCGGTCCACAGCCGCCGGATCACGGTGCAGGCCTCCGCCAGGGCGCCCACCGAGTCGCCGAAGTCGGCGTACGGCAGGCCGTGGGCGTCGTACTCGCGACGCTCCAGCGGGTGGCTCGGCCGGGAGCCCGCGCCGATGCCGAAGTCGAGCCGCCCGCCGGAGACGACGTCGACGGTCGTCGCGATCTTGGCGAGCATCGCCGGCGGCCGGATGCGGTTGCTGGTCACGAGCAGCCCGAGCCGCAGCCGTCGCGTCTGCGCGGCGAGCGCCGCGAGCAGCGTCCACCCCTCGAAGATCGGGCCGTCCGGGTCACCGCCGATCGGCATGAGGTGGTCGAACAGCCACGCGTGCTCGATCTCGGGGACGGCGTCGGCCTCCTGCCAGACCCGGACGAGGTCGGCGTACTCGACGTTCATCGGGGCGGTCAGGATCCCGAAGCTGGTGGGGGACATGTCGGCGCCTCCGGCGGCGTTTCCTGGTGGCGGCCCGCGTGGCACGATGGTCAAACGGAACCTCGTTCCGCCGACGATAGGGAACGTTGTTCCGCTTGGCCAGGAGGGGTCCGCGATGGCGTCCGAGCACGTCCCCCGCCGGCGGGCCGACGCCCGGCGCAACGAGGAGGCCCTGCTGGACGCCGCCGCCGCGGCCTTCGTCGCCTCCGGCGTCGAGGCCCCCGTGCGCGACATCGCCGCCCGGGCGGGGGTCGGGGTGGGCACGGTCTACCGCCACTTCCCGACGCGGGCGGACCTCGTCGTCGCCGTCTACCACCACCAGGTCGAGGCCCTCGCCGAGGCCGGCGCGACCGCGCTCGGCGGGCCGTCCACGCCGTACGACGCCCTGGCCCGCTGGATCGACGGGTTCGTCGACTTCCTCGTCACCAAGCACGGCCTGGCCGGCGCGCTGCGCGACGGCGACGGGTTCGAGGGCCTGCACGACTACTTCCTCGACCGGCTCGTGCCCGCCTGCGCCGCGCTGCTCGCGGCGGCCGCCGACGCGGGCGAGGCCCGCGCCGACGTCGGGGCCCTCGAGCTCATGCGCGGCGTCGGGAACCTCTGCATCGGGGCGGACGACCCCCGCTACGACGCGCGGCGGCTCGTCGCCCTCCTCGTCGCCGGGCTGCGACCGTCCTGAGTCACACCGCGTCGACCGTGCCGCGGATCGAGGCGAGGAAGGTGTCGAGCCGGACGCGCAGCCCGGCGACGCGCTCGTCCACGGGGTGGCTGAGGTCGGGTGAGACGCTCGGGGTCGCCTTCTCGAGGCGCGTCGTCGCGGGGCAGGCGAGGTCGTCGCAGATGTAGGTGCCGACGCTGTTGCCGTCTCGCCCGGCGGCACCCGCGCGCGGCGCGGTGAAGAGCGTGACGTCGCCGCCCGAGCGGGTGGTGCGGCACAGCGCGCACATCGCCGTGCGCCGGGGTCCGCCGCCCGCGGCCGGCCGCAGGAGCACGCCGGTGACCGCGCCCTCGTGGAGGCTCACGACGTACGCCCGCTGCGGCATGCGCGGGTCGCGCCATCCGAGGAACTCGACCTCCTCGAGGTCGGTGCCGACGACGTCGTCGGCGAGCGTCATCCGCTTCGCGTCGCCCTTCGAGCAGTTGATCATCGAGCGGCGCACGGCGTCGGCGGTCAGGGCGGTCAGGGCGGTCACGGGCGGCCTTCCGGGATGGGCGTGCGGCGTACCCCGGGCACGGTACGAGGACGTCACACCGCGGGGCTCGACGAGGCGTGCCTATAGTTGACCGAACCTAACGGTCTGACGGCGGAGGCCAAGTGACGACGAGGGCGGACGCGGCGATCGCGCCGGCGGTGGCTCACCTGGGGCCCCGCTACAAGTGGATCGCGCTGACCAACACCACGCTCGGCGTGCTGATCGTGACGATCAACATGTCGATCCTGCTCATCGCGCTCCCGGACATCTTCCGCGGGATCGCGCTCGACCCGCTGCGGCCCGAGAACATCAGCTACCTGCTCTGGCTGATCATGGGTTACCTGGTGGTGACGGCCGTCCTCGTCGTCACCTTCGGCCGCGTCGGCGACATGTTCGGCCGGACCCGGATGTACACGCTCGGGTTCGCCGTGTTCACCGTGTTCTCGATCCTGCTGGCCGTCACGTGGCTCAAGGGCGACGCCGGCGCGATCTGGCTGATCTCCATGCGCGTCCTGCAGGGCATCGGCGGCGCGCTGCTGCTCGCGAACTCCACGGCGATCCTCACCGACGCGTTCCCGACCCACCAGCGCGGCCTGGCGCTCGGCATCAACTCGATCGCCGCCATCGCCGGGTCGTTCCTCGGGCTGATCATCGGCGGGGTGCTGGCCCCGGTGGCCTGGCACCTCGTCTTCGTCGTCTCGGTGCCCATCGGCGTCGGCGGCACGATCTGGGCCTGGTCCAAGCTCAAGGAGACCAGCGAGCGCCAGGAGGGCCGCATCGACTGGTGGGGCAACGTCACCTTCGCCGTCGGCCTCGTCGCGGTGCTGATGGGCATCACCTACGGCATCCAGCCCTACGGCGGGCACGTCATGGGCTGGACGAGCCCGACCGTCCTCGTCTGCCTCATCGGCGGCGTCGTCGTCCTGGCGGTCTTCGTGGCCGTCGAGCGGCGCGTCCCGCACCCGATGTTCCACCTGTCGCTCTTCGGCATCCGCTCGTTCACGGCCGGGAACATCGCGAACCTGCTCTCCGCGCTCGGGCGCGGTGGCCTGCAGTTCATCCTGATCATCTGGCTGCAGGGCATCTGGCTGCCGCGCCACGGCTACGACTACGAGTCGACGCCGCTGTGGGCCGGCATCTACATGGTCCCGCTGACCATCGGCTTCCTCATCGCCGGACCGCTCTCCGGCGTCCTCTCGGACCGGCACGGCGCCCGCTGGTACGCCGCAGGCGGCATGCTCGTCGCGGCCGTGAGCTTCCTGCTCATGGGGTTCCTGCCGGTCGACTTCCCGTACTACCTGTTCGCGATCCTGCTCGCGGTCAACGGGCTCGCGATGGGCCTGTTCTCGTCGCCGAACCGCGCCTCGATCATGAACAGCGTCCCCGCCCGCCAGCGCGGCGCGGCCGCGGGCATGACGGCGACGTTCCAGAACGGCGCCACCGTCCTGTCGATCGGCATCTTCTTCTCGATGCTGATCCTTGGTCTCGCCTCGACGCTGCCCGCAGCGCTGTTCAACGGGCTGACCGGGCAGGGCGTGCCGGCCGGCGTCGCGGGCCGCATCGCCGAGCTCCCGCCGGTGAGCACGCTGTTCGCCGCCCTGCTCGGCTACAACCCGATCGAGACGCTGCTCGGCCCCGGCGTACTGGCCCAGGTGGGACCGGAGCAGGCAGGGTTCCTCACCGGTCGCAGCTTCTTCCCGGAGCTGATCTCCGGGCCCTTCGCCGACGGGCTGTTCCTGGCGCTCGGCTTCGCCGCGGTCTGCTGCCTCGTCGCCGCGATCGCGTCGCTGTTCGACAGCGCGAAGCCGTCGGTGCGGGAGGCCGACTCGGCCGGCGAGGCGCTGGGGTCCGGCGAGGCGCTGGGGTCCGGCGAGGCGCTGGGGTCCGGCGAGGCGCTGGGGGAGGAGGACCGGAGCGGCACCGCGGCCGCTCGTCCGGTCGCCGTCGCGGGCCGCATCCTGGCGCCCGACGCGCCGGTGGCGGCCGTGCTGACGCTCGTCGACGCCCACGGGCGCGAGGCCGACCGCGCCGAGACCGACGACGAGGGCCGCTTCGCACTCAGCGCCGGCGGGCGCTCCGGGGACTACCTGGTGATCGCGACGCCCCGCGGGCGCGGTGCCGCGGCGCCGGCCGCCACCCGGGTCACGATCAACGGGTCGCCGGTGCACGTCGACGTCGTGCTGCCCGAGCGTGCGGCCGTGCGCTGAGCCACGCTGGGCCGGCCGTCCGAGCGGTCTCACACGAACGTCGCACCTAGGTAATGAGTTCGTCAAGGACCGCCGCCAGCGTCGGTGTGCGTGACCGGATTCGACGAACCGGAGCGTCGCCCTCGCACGCTCAGCGCCGTGACCGTCGTCCTCACCGCTGCCGCAGGTGCGATCGACGTCGTCACGTACTTCGCCTTCAACCAGGTCTTCGCCAGCACGATGACCGGCAACCTCGTCATGCTGGGGCTCGGCCTCGGGCAGGGCGACTGGCCGCAGATCCTCGACAACGTGTGCGCCATCGCCGGCTACTGCGGCGGCCTGATCGCGGGCACCGTGTTCTGCGGGCTGGCGATGCGTCGCTGGCCGTGGCGCAACGCCGTCGGCGCGACGCTGACGTTCGAGCTCGCGCTGCTCCTGCTGCTCGGCGGGTTCTGGTACGGCGTCGACGAGGACAGTCCGCTCGTCCAGTGGAAGGTCATCGTGCTCGTCGTCGGCTCCGGGCTGGCGATGGGCGTCCAGGCGGCGGCCGTGCGCTACGTCGGCCCGGCCGGCACCCCGACGAGCTTCATGTCCGGGACGATCACCAACTGGGTCTCGAGCCTCGTCGAGCTGCACAAGCCGTTCACGTGGAACTGGAACTCCCCGCTGCGCCTGCTCGCCGTGATCGCGGCCGCGGGCGGCAACGCCGTGGTCCAGCGCTTCGCCCCGGACTGGTCGTTCGTGGCGCCGGTGGTGCTCGTCCTGGTCGCGATCGTGCTGATGGCGATCGTGACGCGGGCCAACAGCGGGGGGCTCACTGCCGGCGAGCCGCAGTTCGCTCCGGACCCGCGCGAGGAGGTCCCCGACGCCGACGCCCACGAGGAGGCCGACGAGGACGCGGGCGTGACCGCCGGGCCGGTGCACGGCCGCGTCCTCGGACTCGACGGCGACGCCCGCCCGGCGGTGCTGACCCTGGTCTCCGACGGCGGCGAGCAGGTGGGGCGCGTGCACACCGAGGTCGACGGCACCTACCAGCTCGATCCGCCGGGGTCCGGCGACTTCATGCTGGTCTGCACCCCGCACCGCATGGGGGGCCGGGCAGCCCGTCCCCGCGCCGTGCTGATCTCGGTCGACGGCCGCCCGGTCGTCCACGACCTCGTGCTCGGCGCCGCCCCGGGCGATAGCGATCACGAGCGGGTGCCGACCTGACCCGGGGCGCCGAGTCCTCCCCGACCGTCGTTGCGGTTACTGGCTGGTATCGCTCGCTCAGCGAGCGATACCAGCCAGTAACGGGGAAAAGGCGCGGCGAGCTCACGCCGCCACGGCCGCGTCCAGCGCTCGGAGCACGACGTCCACGAGGTAGTCGGGCGTCTCCTGGAGGTCGAACCAGGTCACCCGGATGACCCGCCAGCCGCCGATGACGACCTCGTTCTGGCGCAGGCCGTCACGCCGGAAGCGGTCGACGTCGCGGTGGAACGCCCAGCCGTCGATCTCGACGGCGACCCGGTGCTCCGGGAAGGCGATGTCGAGGACGACGCGCCCGAAGGCAGGGAGGTCGACCGGCAGGTTGGCGGTCCAGCCCGTGATCCGGGCGCTGGTGAGGCGCCGGAGGGCGTCCCGTTCCGCCTCTGACCTCGCTCCGCCGTCAGCGAGGGTCACCAGGCGCCGGGCCAGGACCACGCCGTGCCGCTGACCCATGGCCCGCAGGGCCTTCCGGAGCGCCGGCAGGCCGACGCGGTCCTGCTGCAGTGCTCGGTCGAGCAGACGGGCGCCCTCGACCAGCCCGAGCGACGTCGCCGCCTCGAGGGCGGCGGACGCCCGATGCTCGACCCAGACCCCGTCGACCTTCACCCGGCCGAGCAGCGCCATCGATCTCCGTTCCGGGCGGATGCCGGGGGGTGGCGAATGTCCGCCTGTCGGGCCGACGGCGATCGTGGTCGTCGTCGGGCGACGGTCCGTGAGGTTCCACCACGCCGCGGCGGCGAGCCCCGTGAGCGTCGCCGCGTCCCCCGCCCACAACGCGGCCGCCCGGAGAGCCGCGCGCGGCGTGAGCGTGTGGGTCGCCGTGAGGTAGACGCGCGGATGAATATCGAGCCATTCGCCGGAATCGACGCGCCGGCCGATGGCGGCCGGCGACAGCCCGAGCTCGCGAGCCTGGTCGTGGCGGATGAGGCCGTCCTGGGTGCGGACGAGTTCGAGGAGTTCCATACCGGGTTCGACGCACCGTGGCCGGCGTCGGCTCCATCGTCCGGAACCGGCGTCCCCCGATCGCGATTACTGGCTGGTATCGCTCGCTCAGCGAGCGATACCAGCCAGTAATCGCAGCTCAGGACGTGCGCACCGCCGAGGTGTGCCCGACCGCCGAGGTGATCAGGGTCGCCGGCCCCGGGGGCAGGCCCTCGACCTCGAAGGTGCCGTCCCCGCGCACCGACGTGCCGCCGACCTGGGTGCCGGAGGCGTCGATCACCGTGATGACGGCGAACGGCACGGGCCAGCCGTCGCTCGTCACGGCGAGACCGCGGATCCGACCGTCGCCCCGGGTTGCGCCGGAGGCCGTCTCCGCCGTGCGCTCCCCGGCGCTCACCGCAGCTCGCCGCCCGACTGGCTGGTGGTCCGTGGCGTCTCGGTGACGTCGTCGGTGTCGAGGTGGTGGACGTGGCGCCCGTCGCCGTCGCCGTTGCCCGCGGCCGCCCCGTCGTCACCGAGCGGCGCGTCCGGGCGCGCCGGGGTCCCGTCGACGGCCGGCGGCACGAGGCTGAGCACCACGTCGGACGGGTGGCCCGGCCCGATCTCGATCTCCGAGGCCACGGGGGCGTAGCCGCTCGCGGTGATCGTGTAGATGCCGTGGACGACGTCGTCGAAGCGGAACGAGCCGTCCTCGCCGGTGACGCGCGAGCCGACGACGTGACCGTCCTCGCTGACCAGCGTGGCCAGGGCCTCGGCGACGGGACGCCCGGCGCCCGCCGAGCGGACGGTGCCGGAGAGTTGGGTGCGGGTGGCCAGCGCGACGTCATGGGTCACGTGGCCCTCGCCGGGGACGCGGACGGTCTCGGCGACCGGCGCGAGACGCGGCGCCGCGGCGGTGAGCGTGTAGGTGCTTTCGGTGAGATCGGAGAAGCGGTAGCCGCCGTCGGTGCCCGAGCGGGTCACGGCGACGACGGTGCCGCGCACGTCGGTGAGGGTGAGCACGACGTCGTCCCACCCGCTGACGCCGCTGGCCTCCGAAGCACCGTTGGCTCCATTGGTCGCGCCACCGTGCCGCACCCCCACGGTGCCGCCGAGCGAGGCCCCGCCGCCGGAGAGCCCGACGTCGTGGCGCAGCGGGCGGTCGGCGACGGCGACGAGCGACGCGTGCGGCTGGTGGGTCGACGACGCGCAGATGACCAGATAGGTCCCGCCGGTCGGCGGCACGAGCTGGAAGTGCCCGCCCTCGTCGGCGGCGGCGCGGTCGAGCTGGTCACCGGAGAGGTCGCACAGCGTCAGCGCGGCGCCGGGCACCGGGGCACCGTCGCTCCGCGTCACCCGACCGAAGATCATGATCGGTTCCTGTCCGTCCACCGACGTCCACCTCTCTCGACACGCGTCCGCCCGCGCCCCGCCCGACGGGAGCGGGCACGGCCATTTGCTTGGATAGTACAAGCATCATCTCGCCACGGCCCGGCGGTGATCAGTGGCGGGCCCCGCCGGGGCGGGCCACGCTGAAGGGCATGCCCGAGCTCCCGTCCGACTTCCCAGCCCTGCCCCGGCCCGCCCTCGACCTCGCCCCGGACCGGGACGCGGTGGCCGACTTCTTCGACTACGCGGACCTGCTCACCGACGACGAGACCGCGACGCTGCGGCGCCTGCGCTCCTACCTCGGCGAGGACGTCGCCCCGCTGGTCGAGAACGCCTGGGAGCGCGCCGAGTTCCCGATGCAGCTGGTCAAGGGCTTCGCGGATCTCGACCTCGCGGGGCTGCCCTACGGGCTCGGCGAGGGCCGGACCGAGCCCGCCCGCCGCCTGTTCCTCGGCTTCCTGCACGCGGAGATCGCGCGGGTCGACCCGTCGGTGAACAGCTTCTTCGGCATCCACACGGGCCTCGCGATGGGCTCGGTGCACGCCGGCGGCACGGAGGAGCAGCGGCAGCGCTGGCTGCCCTCGATGGCGCGGATGGAGACGATCGGCGCGTTCGGGCTCACCGAGCCGGACGGGGGCTCCGACGTCGCGGGCGGCATGCGGACCACCGCGCGCCGCGACGGCGACGAGTGGGTGCTCGACGGCGACAAGCGCTGGATCGGCAACGCGACGTTCGCCGACATCATCGTCGTCTGGGCGCGCGACCTCGAGACGAACGAGGTGCGCGGGTTCGTCGTCCCGCGCGACACCGAGGGCATGACGATCGCCAAGATCGAGGGCAAGACGGCGCTGCGGATCGTCCAGAACGCCGACATCGCCCTGCGCGGGGTCCGGGTGCCCGACGACCACCGTCTCTCCGGCGGCACGGGCACGTTCGAGGACGCCGGCGGGGTCCTGCGGCTCACCCGCGGCAACGCGTCCTGGGGCGCGGTCGGCACGCAGATGGGGGCCTACGAGCTCGCCCTGTCGTACGCGCTGCAGCGCGAGCAGTTCGGCCGGCCGATCGCCGGGTTCCAGCTCATGCAGGAGCTGCTCGTGCAGATGCTGGGCAACGTCACCGCGTCGCTGGGCATGGCGGTGCGCAACGCCCAGCTCCTCGACGCCGGCCGGGGCTCCGACGCGCACTCGGCGCTGGCCAAGGAGTTCTGCGCGAGCCGGATGCGCGAGACCGTCGCGTGGGCCCGCCAGCTCGTCGGCGGCAACGGGGTGATCCTGGGCAACGGCGTCGGGCGCTACTTCGCCGACGCCGAGGCGCTGTACTCGTTCGAGGGCACCCGCGAGATGAACACGTTGATCGTCGGCAAGGCGGTCACCGGCCACAGCGCGTTCGTGCGCTGACCGTTCGGACCGGGTACCTCGCCGCCGTGCCACCCCCCACTGGACGCCGCCGGTGACCGCACACGCGTCGTTCGCGGTCGCCCTCGCCTGCTGCTCCGCGCTGGCCTACGCGCTCTCCGCGGCCCTGCAGCGGCGCGAGACCGCCCGCACCGTCGACGGCTCCACCCGCACCGGCACCGGGGTGCCGTTCTTCGGCGCGCTGCTGCGCCGACCCTGGTGGTGGGGCGGGGTGACCGCCATGGTGCTGGGGGCGCTCATCCACGTCGTCGCCCTCGGCTTCGGCTCGATCACGCTCGTCCAGCCGATCGGTGTGACGTCGCTGATCCTGGCGCTGCCGCTCGACGCGTGGCTCGAGCGTCGCCGCATCCACCGCCGCGAGTGGATCGGCGCCGTGGTGCTCGTCGTCGGGCTGGCGGGGCTCTTCGGGCTCGCCGAGCACCAGCCGTCGGACACCCGGCCCGACGCCGGGATCGTGCTCACGACCCTGCTCGTCGTCCCCCTCGTCGCGCTGCTGGCGGCGGGGGCGAGCGGTCGCGCCCCGGCCATGCCGCGGGCGGTCATGCGCGCGGCGGTCTCCGGCCTGTGCGCCGGGGCGACGTCGGGCCTCGTCCGCCTGACGTTCCGGCTGGTGCAGGACGGGCGGTCGCCCTGGCTCATCGGGGCCGTGCTCACCGCGGTCGTGGTGCTGCCCGTGGCGTCGGTCCTGTTGCTGCAGACCGCCTACCGCGACGGGGGACTCGACGCCGGGCTGTCCACCCAGATCACGGCCGACCAGGTCACGGCCATGGCGATCGGCATCGTCGTGCTCGGCGAGCGCTTCGCGCTCGGCCTGTCGGGCGGGATCCTCGCCGCGCTGAGCGCGGTGGTCGCCGTCGCGGGGCTCGTCACGCTCATCCGCTCCGGGCCGACCCCGGAGCAGCGCACGCCTGCGGCTACGGCAGCACCAGCACCACACCCGTGACCAACGCCAACAGGGCCACCGCGCCCCCGAGCAGCGGGACGGCGCGGTCGGCGGCCAGCGGCGAGGGCAGCGGGGCGCGGCTCAGCAGGCGAGTGCGGTGCCGCCCGTAGACGGCGATCACCACCGCGAGCACGGCCGCGGCCCCGGCGAGCACGAGCGCCTGCCCCGGCTGGTCGTGGGTGAGCTCCCGGGCCGCGAGCAGCACCGCGTTGGCGCCGACGCCGAGCGACGTCCGGCTCCACGACAGCCCGGTCCTTTCGGCCTGCAGGCCCCCGTCCGACGGGGAGGTCACGCCGCGGCCCGCAGGGCGATCAGCACGAGGCCGAACAGGGCGAGCACGACGAGCCCGCCGGCGAGCACCCACGGCATCCGCTGCGTCGGCAGCGGCCGCCCCCGGCGGATCGCGAACTCCACCCCGCGCCAGCGCAGCACCCCGCCGGCGGCGGTGATGACGGCCAGCGCCGCCAGCAGGCCGCCCACGACGACCCGCGTCCCGGGGACGGCGAACTCGGGCAGGAGCTGGACGACGGCCACACCCGCGGCCAGCAGCGAGAGCGACGTCCGCAGCCACGCCAGGAAGGTGCGCTCGTTGGCGAGGGTGAAGCGGTAGTCGGGCTCGTGCTCCTCGGTGTCCACGTCGGGGGCCTGACCCACGGACCCTCCCTCCGGTGCACGAGCGACGACGTGCGCATCGTGCCGGGTCGGAGGCGCGGGCGCGGGATCAGGCGGGTGCGAGGAGCACGACCATGGCCCCGAGGGAGCCGGTGGTGGTGGAGCCGCTGGAGGGGGCCGTGCTCTGGGCGAGCCAGAACAGCACCCCGCCGAGAACGATCAGGACCGCCAGCAGGGCGGCGACGAGGACACCGATGGGTGGGCGGCGGGACGAGCGAGCGTCGGTGCTCATGGGGACGACGACCTTTCGGATGCGCACCACGACGGTGCCTTCGCGGATATCCGGTGCGCGCCCGCCCACCCGTGTTCGGGTCAGACCGCGTGCAGCGTCACGCGGGCCCAGGAGTTGTTGACGTAGCCCTTCGGGTTCCAGACCTCGGCGGGGTCGGCGGGCTGGACCCCGGCCGCGGAGTCCCACGCGCGGGCGACGACGCGGGTCGTCCCGGGCGGCAGGTCGAGCTCGGTGTGCCACAGCCGCCAGCTCCACCGCGAGGCCTGCGGGTCGAGGTCCGCCTCGCGCCAGGTCCTGCCGTCGTCGGTGGAGACGTCGACGCGCACCACGGTGCGGTCGCCGCCGGCGAGGGCGTAGCCCGTGACCCGTGTGGGACCGGCCGGGACCTCGGCGCCGTCGGCGGGGGCGAGGACGTCGGCGTTCACCGCGATCGGGCCGAGCGGGACGCCGCGGCCACGGGAGGGGGAGGCGTCGGCGGGCAGCAGCCGGTACGCGACGGCCTGGTAGTGCCCGTCCGAGGGCCGGTCGGCGACGGTGATGCGTTCGAGCCACTTCACGCTGCGCGCGCCGATCCAGCCGGGGACGACGACGCGCACCGGCGCCCCGTGCGCGACGGGCAGCGGCTCGCCGTTCATCGACCACGCCAGGAGCACCTCGTGCGCCAGGGCCTTCTCCAGCGGCACCGAGACCGCGTACGGCTCGGGGGCGCCCGGCTCCTCGGTGACGTCCGCGCCCGTGAGCTCCACGTCCGTGGCGCCCGGCGCGACCCCGACCTCGCGCAGGACGTCGGCGAGGCGCACACCGGACCAGCGCGCCGTGCCGATGGCACCCGGACCCCACGGTGTCTCGCCCGGCAGGTCGGCCACCTCCGCGAGCCCGGCGCGCCGGTTGCCGGCGCACTGGAGCGTCACGACCTCCGTGTGCTCGCGGAACCGCTGACGGAGCGCGCCGAGCGAGAACGTCGCCGGCCGCTCGACCATCCCGTCGACCCGCAGCGTCCACGTCCCGGGATCGGGTGACGGCCTCTCGGGGGCGTGGTTGCGGTGGTAGAAGGCCTCGAGGGGCGTGAGGTCGCGGTCGGCGAGGGCCGTGCGCGGTGGCTCGGCGTTGTACGGCTGCGCCGAGTGGACGGTGAGTTCGAGCGGTGGGTGGGGCACGGTTCTCCGATGTCGACGACACGGGGTGAGGCCTGTTCGGGCCCGGTTGATCCGTTGGGGTGGACCTCGTCGGCGGGTCCGTGACCGGTCCTCGTGCGGTGTCCGGTCATGATCGACCGCAAGGTCCTCCGCGGGAGCGTGTCCCCAGCTCAGCGGGGGTGTGAAACCACGGTGGGGTGTGGCCGGAGTGGCCGTCGGACGCCGTCGGCGGAGTCGTAGGGTGCCGCGCATGACGCAGACGCCGATCTACGAGGAAGTCCGCCGGGCTCTCGGCCGGTCCGATCGTGGAGCCGAGCGGCGCGCGTTCCGTGAGGACCTCTCCGGAGGGGGCGAGGCCCGGCCGTCCCGGCCGGTCATGCTCCGCGGGACCGGCGGTCGTCACCGGCGCTCCGGCGACTGACCGGAGGCTGCCGGGCGGGGTCGCCGAGGGCCCGGCCCACGGACGGCCCGGGCCGTGGGGCACCCTGGTGACCCGGTCACGTCCGGGCGCGGGACCGGTCGCCGAGGTCAGCGAGGGCAGGGATGAGCGAGCAATCCGGACCCCCGGAAGGCTCCGGTCGCGGGCGCCACTCCGCCCCCGGGCCGGACGGGGACGACGCCGCGCAGGGCTCGCCGGGTCCTGACGCCGTCGATCCCCCCGCACCGCAAGGACCCGGCGCACCGCCGGCAGGACCCGCACGGCCCGGACCCGGTGGCCCGCCCGGGGCACCCTGGCCACCGGCGCAGCCCGGCCCGCCGGGTGGCCGCCACGGCGCGCCCGCCGGCCCACCCCGTCACGGGCCGCCGCAGGGCATGCCGCCGCAGGGCCCGCCCCCGCCGGGCATGCCGCCGCAGGGATTCCCCCCGCAGGGCCCGCCGCCCGGCCAGTACGGACCGCCGCCCGGAGCGACGGGACGTCCGGGCCACGGTGGTCACGGAGCCCCCGCGGCGCAGCACGGCGGCCCGCCCGACGACCGGCCGTGGCGCACGCCGGCCGACGACCAGCGGACCTCCGTCACGCCCGGGCCGAGCGACGAGCCGACGAGCCACCGCCCCGCGGGCGAGGCGGCGGAGTCCGGGAACCCGCTGTCGGCGATCAAGGTCTCCGGGCAGGCCTTCGCCGCGGTCCTGACCGCGGCGGCCGGCTCCTTCATGGGCGGCGCGGCGGGCACCGTGGCCGGCGCCGGGATCGCCGCGGTCATCACCACCGTCGGGGACGCGGCCTACCAACGGTCGGTCGAGCGGACCCGCGACCACGTGCGCAGCCGGATGAAGGCGCGCCGCGGACCGGGTCGCCCTGACGAGGCCGGTGACGTCGCCGAGGAGCGCCGCACGGTCGCCGTCGGGGCCCCGGGCCGGGGCGCCGGGCCGGACGAGCAGCCCACCGTCGTGATCGGCGGCGGCGCCGCGCGCGTCGGGGCGGCGCCCGCCACGATGGCCATGGGCGGTGGACCGGGTGGCGGACCCGGCGGACCCGATGACGACCGGACCCGCGCGATCGGTGACGACGCCACGCAGGCCGTCGACCCCCGCACCCGCGCGATCGGCGACGACGCCACGCAGGCCGTCGGTCCCGGCACCCGCGTGATGGGCGGCCCCGACGACGACCCGACCGTCCTGCACGGTGTCCCCGGCGGCCCGGACGACCCCGACGACGGCGACGACGGCGACCCGCCGCGCCGGACCCCCTGGAAGCGCTACGGGGTGCTCGCGGCCACGGCGCTGCTGGTCTTCCTCATCGCGATGCTCGCGATCACCGGGATCGAGCGGGTCAAGGGCTCGCCGATCTCGGGGGGCGAGTCGGGCACGAGCTTCGGGCAGGTGTTCGGCACCGCCGAGCCGACGACGTCGACCTCCGCGCCGGAGACCACCACCAGCGGCGAGGCGTCGGAGGACACCACGACGTCCGGTGAGGAGTCGCCGACCAGCTCGACGGGGAGCACCTCGCAGTCGCGGACGACGACCTCGGAGCGCCCGCAGCTGGTGCCGAGCGGCCTGCTCCCGGGTAACTGACCGGCGTGCGCACCGACTTCGACCCCGACGCCCTGGGCGCCGGCCGCTTCTACCAGTTCCTGACCCAGGTGATCGTGCCGCGGCCGATCGCCTGGGTGGTGACGCGGTCGGCCGACGGCGTCGACAACCTCGCCCCGCACTCCTTCTTCACGGTGGCGAGCACCGACCCGCCGATCGTGCAGTTCACGTCGGTGGGGGAGAAGGACTCGCTGCGAAACGCCGAGGCCACGGGCGAGTTCACGGTGTGCCTCACGCCCGAGAAGTTGATCGAGGAGATCAACGCCACGGCCACCGACTTCCCGGCGGACGAGAGCGAGATCGACGCGACCGGGCTGACCCGCGAGCCGTCGTCGCACGTCGCTACCCCGCGGATCGCCGAGTCACCCGTGGCGCTGGAGTGCCGGCTGGAGCGCACCGTCCCGCTGGGCAACTGCACGATCGTGCTCGGCCGTGTCGTGCACGCCGTCGTCGACTCCGACGCGCTCGTCGACGGGCGTCCCGACGCCCGGCGGCTCGCGCCGATCGCCCGTCTCGGCGGCAGCGAGTGGTCCACGCTCGGCGAGGTGCGCAAGACCCCGCGCATCCGCTACGACGAGTGGCCGGGTCACTTCTCGGGGGCTCCGGAGGGTTCGCCGAGCAGCTGAGGCCCGGTCTCCGGGTCGGCCAGCGCCAGCATCCGCCCGCGGGGGTCGGCGACGAGGCGGCGGGTGGCGTGGTCGAGCAGCCCCATGACGCCGGTGAGCGTCGCGCACACCTGCTCGTCGCGACGGAGCTCGGTGTCCATCCGGAACGTCTTGCCCTCGCCGAAGCGCACGTCGAGCGCCACCTCGATCTCGTCGCCGACGCGGAGCTCGGCCAGGAACCGGACGGTGGACTCGAGGATCACGGGACCGAGCCCGGCGGCCGCCAGGTCCGGCACGTCGAGGCCTGCGACGCGGAGGAACTCGGTGCGCCCGTGCTCGCCGTACTGGTGGTAGACGGCGTGGTTGACGTGCCCGTTCGCGTCGGTCTCGTAGCCGCGCACCGTCACCGTCGTCGTGAACACCCTCGCGCCCTCGCCTCCGCCGTCTCCATGATCCGGGCGATCGTGGCAGGCTGCCCCGGCGGGACGGCCAGGGCGTCGGGCGCGGAGCGAGGAGGCAGCGTGCGGATCGGGATGGGCCTGAACTACAGCGGCGGGTTCGAGGAGACGGTCGCGGAGCTGGCCGAGCACGAGGCGGCCGGCCTGGACATCGTCTTCGTGCCCGAGGCCTACAGCTTCGACGCGGTCAGCCAGCTCGGGTACATCGCCGCGCGCACGAGCTCCGTCGAGATCGCCTCGGGCATCCTGCAGATCTACACGCGCACCCCGTCGCTGACGGCCATGACCGCCGCGGGCCTCGACTACGTCTCGAACGGCCGTTTCACCCTCGGCATCGGGGCCTCCGGCCCGCAGGTCATCGAGGGCTTCCACGGCCTGCGCTACGACGCGCCGCTCGGGCGCACCCGCGAGATCGTCGACATCTGCCGGCAGGTGTGGCGCCGCGAGAAGGTCCAGCACTCCGGCAAGCACTACTCGATCCCGCTGCCCGCCGACCAGGGCACGGGCCTCGGCAAGCCGTTGAAGATCATCAACCACCCGGTGCGCGACCGGATCCCGATCGTCCTCGCCGCGATCGGCCCGAAGAACGTCGCGCTGACCGCCGAGGTCGCCGAGGGCTGGCTGCCGATCTTCTTCGTCCCCGAGCGGGCGCACGAGATCTGGGGCGAGTCCCTGGAGGCCGGGAAGGCGAAGCGCGACCCCGCGCTCGGCGACCTCCAGGTCTACCTGCAGGCCTCGCTGTGCATCACCGAGGACGAGGCCACCGCGCAGGCGATGCTCGACGGCATGCGCCCGTTCGTCGCGCTCTACGTCGGCGGCATGGGCGCGAAGGGCAAGAACTTCTACAACGACGTCGCCCGCCGCTACGGCTACGAGCAGGAGGCGGACACGATCCAGGACCTCTACCTCGACGGCAAGAAGGACGACGCCGCGGCGGCGGTGCCCGAGGAGCTCGTGCGCGCGATGTCGCTGATCGGGCCGCGCTCCTACGTCGCCGAGCGGCTGCAGGCCTTCGCCGCCGCCGGCATCACCACGATCAACGTCACGCCGCTCGCCGGCACGCCCGCCGAGCGGGTGTCGCTGGTGGGGCAGGCCAAGGAACTCGCCGCCGACCTGTAGGGCCGAACCTCTAGGAGCTCCCCATGCGCGTGTTCGCCGATGTCGAGGAACTGCGTGGCGCGGTGGGCGAGGACCTGGGCACCAGCCCCTGGGTCACCGTCGACCAGAAGCGCGTCGACACCTTCGCCGACGCCACCGACGACCACCAGTGGATCCACGTCGACCCGGAGGCCGCCGCCGAGGGGCCGTTCGGGCAGACCGTGGCGCACGGCTTCCTCACCGTCGCCCTCATGCCGAAGTTCGGGTGGGACACCTTCAAGGTGGAGGGTGTCTCGATGACCGTGAACTACGGGCTGAACAAGGTCCGCTTCCCGGCGCCGGTGCCCGTCGGCTCCCGTGTGCGAGGTCACTGCCGCCTGGTGGACGTCACCGACGTCCCGAACGGTGTGCAGGCCACCATCGGGGGGACCGTCGAGATCGAGGGATGGCCCAAGCCGGCGTGCGTCGCCGAGGTCATCCTGCGCTACGCGTACTAGGAGGTCGGCCGTGGCCGATGCGGTGATCTGTGAGCCCCTGCGGACCCCGGTGGGGGGCTTCGGCGGGGCGCTGCGGGACGTGGCGGCCCAGGAGCTGGCGGCGACGGTGATCCGCGAGCTGGTGCGCCGCACCGGTCTGACCGCCGACCAGGTCGAGGACGTCGCGTTCGGGCACTGCTACCCGACGATGGACGCGCCGGCGATCGGGCGGGTCGCGGCGCTCGACGCCGGGCTCGAGGTGACGGTGCCCGGCATCCAGGTCGACCGGCGCTGCGGGTCGGGGCTGCAGGCGGTGCTGTACGCGGCGATGGCGGTGCAGACCGGCGGCGCGTCGCTGGTGCTCGCCGGCGGCGCGGAGTCGATGTCGGGCGCGACGTACTACAGCCAGGCGCCGCGCTGGGGCACCAAGGCGGGCGGCTTCCAGATGAAGGACGCGCTGGCCGAGGGTCGCGTGCACGCCGGCGGCAAGGACCACCCGGTGTGGGGCGGGATGATCGAGACCGCCGAGAACGTCCGGAAGCGGTACTCGATCGGCCGCGAGGAGCAGGACCGCCTCGCGGTGCGCTCGCACGAGAAGGCGACCGCGGCGGTCAAGGACGGCCGGTTCGCCGACGAGCTGGTGCCGGTGACGGTGCCCGGGCGCAAGTCGGACACGATCGTCGAGGCCGACGAGCACATCCGCCCGGACGCGGCGCTGGAGAAGCTCTCGACGCTGCGCCCGATCATGGGCAAGCAGGACCCGGACGCGACGGTGACCGCCGGGAACGCCTCGGGGCAGAACGACGGCGCCGCGGTGTGCATCGTGACCACCCCGGAGAAGGCCGCCGAGCTGGGCCTGCGGCCGCTGGCGCGGCTGGTGTCGTGGGGGGTCGCGGGCGTGGGCCCCGAGGTCATGGGGATCGGGCCGGTCCCGGCGACCGAGGCGGCGCTGGGCCGGGCGGGGCTTTCCCTCTCCGACATCGACGTGATCGAGCTGAACGAGGCGTTCGCCGCCCAGGCCCTCGGGGTCGGGCGGGAGTGGGGCATCGACCTGATCACCGACGAGCGCGTGAACCCCAACGGCTCGGGCATCTCGCTGGGCCACCCCGTCGGCGCCACCGGCGTGCGGATCCTGGCGACGATGCTGCGCGAGATGGATCGCCGCGAGGCCCGCTACGGCCTCGAGACCATGTGCATCGGCGGCGGCCAGGGCCTCGCGGCGGTCTTCGAGCGGGTGCGCTGACGCGCATGTGAGCACTTCGGAGTGCTGAGGCACTCCGAAGTGCTCACATGCACGAAGTGCACCTCTGCGGCTCGTCCTCCCAGCCGAGCTCCCGGAGCCGGAGGCCGACGAGGACTGCCGCCTCGCACGGCTCGTGGTGCACCTCCTCCCATCCGAAGGTCATCCGCGCGCGGTGGGCGAGCTCGGCGGCGTTGTCCCGCGCTCGATCGTTGCGTGCCGTCGTCTTGTCGGCGTGATAGCGCCAACCGTCGAGGCGCACGATGAGCTCGCCCCGTGGCATGGCAAAGAGCAGGTCCTCCGCGCGCCGGCGTCCCTCGACCACCACGGAGAACTGGCGGGTCGGCGCGGGCAGGCCATGCGCTCGCTCGACGTCGAGCGCCCAATCGGCCTCGAGGACCGAGCAGACGCCGTCGCGGAGGAGCGTCACGGCGTCGCGGAGGGGACGCAGGTAGCGCCGTGGTCGACGGAGCTCGATCGCCTCTTCGAGGAGCTGCGCCGGCACACGCGCCGCGGCCGCGAGGGAGGTGAAGACCCGCATGGCCTCTCGCGCGTCTCCTGCGTCGACGGCCAGGTCGAGGATCGTGTGCGCCTTTCCGACATGCGGCGGGTCGTCATCGACCGTGATGTGGGCGAACGCGCGCGACCGGTGCAGGACGACGTCGAAGCAGCCACGCGCGGACGAGCCGTACGGGACCGTGACGTGGACGGGGCCGCGTTCTTCCTCGCGGCGCAGTCCCAGCAGCGCCGCAGCCGAGGCGTGGCTGAGTGCCGCCGGTCCTCGCACGAACAGCAACGCCGCTCGACGACGCGCCTCCGACGTCAGCGGCCCGGTGAATGTCGCCAGAACGCCACGTTTGCGCAGCGTCCACCGACCGCTTTCGATCTGGGCGGCGATCGCGTCGGGCGTCCAGCCGTGCGCAAGCGCCTGCCGCCGGGTCACCAGCCCGTCCTGGGCGCTGACGAGGCGCCGCCACTCCTCAGAGTTCTCCACACGGTGTTCGACGCAGGTCGTCTCTCACCGGATCCATGTGCGCTTCGCGCATGTGAGCACTTCGCGGTGCTCCAGCACTCCGAAGTGCTCACGTGCGCCGGAGGCGCACCTCAGCGGCCCTGCCAGCGGGGTTCGCGCTTCTCGCGCGCCGCGGTCATGCCTTCGACGGCGTCCTCGGTCGCGCCCGCGACGCGGCGCATGGTCTCGCCGAAGCGGATGGCGTCGGTCTCGCCCAGGTACGGCGCCCGGCGGGCCATCTCCTTGATCGCGCGCTGGGCCAGGGGCGCGCCGGCGAGGAGCCGGTCGGCGAGGGCGCGGGCTTCGCTGAGCAGGTCGTCGTGCGGGACGACGCGCGAGACGAGCCCCATCTCCCGGGCGCGCTCGGCGTCGACGCGCTCGCCGGTGAGCAGCAGCTCCATCGCCGGCTGCCAGCCGATCCGCTGGGGCAGGCGGATCGCGCCGACGATCGTCGGGATGCCGAGGCGCACCTCGGGGAAGCCGAACGTCGCCCGCTCGCTGGCGATCACGAGGTCGCACCAGGTGACGAGCGTGAGCCCGTAGCCCAGGCAGTGGCCGTTCACCGCGGCGATCACGGGCTTGTAGATCTCCCACCCGCTCTCGAACGAGTTGACCGTCGGGCGCTCCCAGAACGAACCGGGGAAGTCGCCGGCGGGGTTGCCCTCGCCGCCCGGGTCCGCGCCGACGCAGAACGCCCGGCCCTCGCCGGTCACGATGCCCACCCACGCCTCGTCGTCGGCGCGGAAGCGGTCGAACGCCTCGTTGAGCCCGTCGCGCATCGCGCCGTCGATCGCGTTGAGCTTCTCGGGTCGGGCGTAGGTGATCGTCGCGACGTGCCCGTCGCGCTCGTAGGTGACGCGCTCGCTGCTCACGGTTCGACACCGTAGGGCGAGGCGCGTTCCGGCGAAGGGCGCCCGTCGCCCCTCTATCCGGCCGAAGGTGCCCTTCGCGCGCAAACCCGCCGGCCCGGAGCGCACGCAGTGACGTACTCGACCGGGGCCCCGGTTGGCGGGAAGACGGGCGCCGGGTGCATGCTTGTAAACAGCAACCGATTGTACGGAGCATGCAATGGATTCCACGCGGCTCCCGGCACCGCCGGGGGTGGACGAGCGCTGGCTGGTCTCGGACCGCCTCGGTCACCAGATGATCCGCCTGATGCGGGCGGTCGAACGGGCGAAGGCCGGCAAGGCCGTCGGCCCGGACGGTGTCGAGCGGGCGGCCTACGTCCTGCTCGCCCGCCTCGTGCTCGAGGGCCCGCGGCGGTCCAACGCGCTCGCCGAGTCGGTGCACTCCGACCCCTCGACCGTCAGCCGGCAGGTCGCCGGCCTCGTCCGGGCCGGTCTCGTCGAACGCCGTCCCGACCCCGACGACGGACGGGCCACCCTGCTCGCTGCCACGGACGAGGGCCTGCGCGTCTTCCAGGCCAACCGCGACCGTCGCAACCGCGAGATCGGCGCGCTCACCGCGCACTGGGACGAGGCCGACCGCGTCCGTCTCGTCGAGCTCCTCGACCGGCTGACGAGCGACTTCGAGAACCACCACCTCTCCAGCGCGGCGTCCTCGCCCGTGCTGGCTCCCCCGGAGGCTTCATGAGCACCACCGCTGCCCCGGCTCCGCCGGCAGCCGCCACCGCGGCGAGCAGCACCGGCTTCACCCACCGGCAGATCCTCGCCATCCTCTCCGGGCTGATGCTCGGGATGTTCCTGGCCGCGCTCGACCAGAACATCGTCGCGACCTCGATCCGGACGATCGCCGACGACCTGCAGGGCCTCAACCTGCAGGCCTGGGCGACGACGGCCTACCTGCTCACCGCCACGATCTCGACCCCGCTCTACGGCAAGCTCTCCGACCTCTACGGGCGCAAGCCGTTCTTCCTCTCGGCGATCGGGATCTTCGTCGTCGGCTCGGTGCTGTGCACCATCGCGACCTCGATGTACGAGCTCGCCGCGTACCGCGCGATCCAGGGGCTCGGCGCCGGCGGCCTGATGAGCCTCGCGCTCACGATCATCGGTGACATCGTCCCGCCGCGGGAGCGCGCCCGGTACCAGGGCTTCTTCCTCGCGGTGTTCGGGACGTCGAGCGTGCTCGGCCCCGTGATCGGCGGGTTCCTCGCGGGCCAGACCACGATCCTCGGGATCACCGGCTGGCGCTGGGTCTTCCTCGTCAACGTGCCCATCGGCATCGTCGCGTTCTTCGTCGTCTTCCGGGTGCTCAACCTGCCGCACACCCGCCGCGACCACCGCATCGACTTCCCCGGCGCGATCGCCCTCGCGGTGACGCTCGTGCCGATCCTCGTCGTCGCGGAGCAGGGCCGGGAGTGGGGCTGGAGCTCGACGTCGGCGATCGTCTGTTACGCCGTCGCCGCGGTCGGACTGGTCTCCTTCCTCCTCGCCGAGCGCGCCTACGGCGACGACGCCGTGCTCCCGCTGCGGCTGTTCAACAACTCGGTGTTCAGCCTGACCTCGATCATCGCGATCATCACCGGCATCGGGCTCTTCGGCGGCATCGCGCTGGTCCCGCAGTACCTCCAGATCGTCACCGGCTCCTCGCCGACGCAGGCGGGCCTGGAGATGCTGCCGCTGGTCGGCGGCCTGATGGTGTCCTCGATCCTGTCCGGCCAGCTCACCTCCCGGACGGGTCGCTACAAGATCTTCCCGGTGATCGGCCTCGGCCTCATGACGGTCGGCCTGGTGCTGTTCCACCTCCGGCTGCACGCGGACACGCCCTACGGCGAGGTCGCCGTCCTCATGGCGATCTTCGGGCTGGGCGTCGGCCTGTGCATGCAGACCCTCGTGCTCGCGGTCCAGAACGCCGTGCCGGCCAAGGACATGGGCGTCGCGACCGCGTCGGCCACGTTCTTCCGGCAGATGGGCGGGACGCTCGGTGTCGCGGTCTTCCTGTCGATCCTGTTCTCCACCGTCGGCGACAACATCCGGACGGCGTTCGCCGCCGCCGTCGGCACCCCGGCGTTCCAGGCCGCGGCCGCCGACCCCGTGGTGGCGGCCAACCCGGCCAACGCCGTCGCGCTGGACCCGGTGACGGGTGCGGCGCAGGTCGTGCAGGACTCCTCGGTCCTGCAGCGCATGGACCCCCGCCTCGCCGAGCCGTTCCTGGTCGGGTTCGCGGACTCGATGGACCTCGTGTTCCTCGTCGCCGCCTGCGTGGTGGCCATCGGCTTCGTGCTCATCTGGTTCATGCGGGAGCTGCCGCTGCGCACGGTCTCGGGCATCCAGGCCCGCGACGCGGAGCAGGCGGCCACCCCCACCACGACGGCTGCGGCCGTCGGCGGCCCGACCGCCGGGGCCGCAGCCCTCGACACCACGGCCTCGGCGCCGCCGGTGCCCGCGGGGGCGGCCGCCGGGCCGTCCCGGCACGACGCCGAACCCGGGTGGGGGCCACCGAGCGCGGCCGTCACGCCGAGCCCCGCGCCGCGCCGCTCCTCGGGACCGACCGTCCACGGCCACGTCACCGGCACCACCGGGGTCCCGGTCGAGGCGGAGGACGAGGTGACCGTCTCGCTCCACGCTCTGGACGGCGCCCCGGTGGAGCGCACGGATCTCGACCCCGCCGGAGGCTTCGTCCTGCGGGCGCCCGCGTCCGGGACGTACGTGCTCATCGCCAGCTCGCCGCGGCGTCGGCCGTTCGCCGAGCTCGTCACCGTCGACGGCGTCCCCGTGCGCCGCGACGTGGCCCTGGCCCGCGCGGCGACCCTGGGCGGGCGGGTCACCGAGCCCGACGGCCCGGGCGTCGCCGGCGCCACCGTGACCGTCACCGACCCCACGGGCAGTGTCGTCGGCGTGCACCGCAGCGACGCCGACGGCCACTGGGAGGGCGGCGAGGTCGCGGCCGGCATCTACACGGTCACCGTCCTCGCCCCCGGGCGCGCGCCGCGGGTCACGCGGGTGGAGGTCGGTGACGGCGGCGCACGCGCGGACGTAACGGTGCCGGTGGCGCGCTACTCGCTCGCCGGGGCCGTGCAGGCCTCGGGTGGGGCGCCCGTGCCCGAGTCGCTGGTCGTCCTCGTCGGACGCGACGGCGGTGTGGTGGCCTCGGCGGTCACCGGTGCCGACGGCCGCTTCCGGCTCGACGACCTCGCGCCCGGCCGGCACATGCTCACCGCGAGCGGCTTCGCGCCGGTCACCGAGGAGGTCGTCGTCGACGGTGCCGCGGACCCGGTGGACGTCACGCTCACGGTGGCCCCGCCGCGTCCCGCGACCGCCGGCCCCGAGGGCGGGCGCCACGAGGCGCCGGACACGCCGGCACCGGACACGCAGGCACCGCAGGAGCGTGACGACCTCACGCGCGCGGCCCAGTAGACGCCTCGGCCGCCGGGACCCCTGGTCCCGGCGGCCGCATGGCGTCCTGACCGGCTCAGTGCGTGCCCTGCTCCTCGGCCCGCTTGCGCGAGGCCTTGATCTCCAGCTCGGCGTCCGAGCGGCCGACCCACGAGGCGCCCTCGACGCTCTTGCCGGGCTCGAGGTCCTTGTAGACCTCGAAGAAGTGCTGGATCTCGAGGCGGTCGTACTCGGACATGTGGTGGATGTCGCGCAGGTGCTCCTGGCGGGGGTCGTTCGCCGGCACGCAGAGCAGCTTGTCGTCGCCGCCCGCCTCGTCGGTCATCCGGAACATGCCGATCGCGCGCGCGAGCACCAGGCAGCCCGGGAACGTCGGCTCCTGGATGAGGACCAGCGCGTCCAGCGGATCGCCGTCCATGCCGAGGGTGTGCTCGACGTATCCGTAGTCGGCCGGGTACTGAGTGGCTGTGAAGAGCGTCCGGTCCAGCCGCAGCCGGCCGCTCTCGTGGTCCATCTCGTACTTGTTGCGGACCCCCTTGGGGATCTCGATCAGTACGTCGAACTGCACGGTGCCGCTCACCGCTCCCTGTGCTCGTTCTTGTCGTGGCCTGGTCGGCGGCGTGGCCGGAGGGCCACGACCCGGCCTCTAGTGTGGGGTACCGACCGGGGTGCACCGTCACCCCGTCGAGGTGACCTCTCCCTCGTCCGGGTGGGGTGAACTGCAGGTGAGGAGGGGTCCGGGGGCGTGAGCGGCGACGGTCACCGCGCGGATCCCGCGACGTCATCCGCCGGTCGCCGGTGGATCCCGGCGCTCCTCGCGCTCGCGGTCGTCGTCGTCCTGCTCGCCGGTCTCGGCGTGGGCACGTCGCTCCAGGCGCCCTCGTTCGCCCGGTCGGTGGGTCTGCCCGTGTCGCTGCTCGGCGGGGAGGCCGCCGAGCCCCCGGACCCCTCGACACCCCGGCTGCGCCTGGCCGCCGCCGGCGCCGACGCCCCGGTCCCCACCGAGGCCGGGCTCGCGACGGCGCTCGACACCCGGGCCGCCGCGCTCGGCGACCTCACCGGCGCCGTCGTCGACCCCGCGACCGGCACCACTCTGTGGAACCGGCGGTCCTCCGAGCCCCAGGTCCCGGCGTCGGTGACGAAGCTGCTCACGGGCACGGCCGCCCTGTTGCGGCTCGACCCGACGATGCGCTGGACGACGACCGTCGTCGCCGGGCCGACCCCCGACTCCGTCGTGCTCGTCGGCGGCGGCGACCCGACGCTGTCGTCGCTGCCGGCCGGGCAACGGACCGTGTACCCCGACGCGGCGCGCCTCGACGACCTCGTCACCGCGGTGACCGCCGCGCGCGCCGGGCAGCCGGCGCTCAAGCGGGTCTACGTCGACGTCTCCCGCTACGAGAACGGTGGCGGCAACGGCGTCGCCCCGGGCTGGGACCCCACCGACGTCGCCGGCGGCTTCGTCGCCCCGATCGTGCCGGTGATGCTCGACGGCGGGCGCTCGGACCCGACCCAGCTCGACGTCCCGCGCACCGCGACGCCGGCCACCGACGCCGCCCGCGAGCTGGGCCGTCGCCTCGCCGCAGGCGGGACTGCCCCGACCGCGACGGTCGGCACCGCGCCCCCCGGCGCGGCGGTGCTCGGGCAGGTCGTCTCGCCGCCGGCCACCGAGCTCGTGCGCACGGCGCTGCAGAACTCCGACAACGTCCTCGCCGAGGCCCTCGGCCGCGAGGTGGCCCGCACGGTCGGCCTCCCCACGACCTTCGACGGCGCGGCCCGGGCGGTGACGCAGGTGCTCGGCGAGGCGCAGATCGACACCGCCGGGGTGACGCTCGCCGACACCAGCGGGCTCTCCGTCAACGACCGCGTGCCCGCCACCGCCCTGTCCGGGGTGCTCGCCCCCGCGGCCGCCCCCGTCGGCACCGACCCGCGCACCGCCGCCCTGCGGCCGCTGCTCGACGGGCTGCCCGTCGCCGGGGGCGGGGGCACGCTCGCCGACCGCTACACGCCCGGGACACCGGCGGCGGACGGCCGCGGCTGGGTCCGCGCCAAGACCGGCACGCTGACGGCCGCCAACGCGCTCGCCGGCGTCGTCGACACCGCGGACGGGCGGGTGCTCGTCTTCTCCTTCATGAGCAACGGCGTCGACCCGGGCAGCGCCCGGCCCCGCCTCGACGCGCTGGCCGCGGCGCTGCACGACTGCGGCTGCCGCTGAGGGACCCGCTGCCGGGGGAGGGCGCGACGTACGGTGGAGCCGTGACCGCCGAGCTGACCTCCGCGCCCCCGACGGGGCTGCCCGTCGACTGGGACCTCGCCGCCGCCACCGGGGCGCGCCTGGTCTCCGCGGGGCCGTCGGTGACGCCCGAGGAGGCGGCCACCGAGGTCACGCGGCTGCGCGACGGCGCCCGGGTCGGCGAGGGCCACGTGCGGGCGCTCACCGGGCTCGGCGCCGGCCTGCCGGTGCCCGAGGCCGACGTCGTCGACCGGCCCGGGTGGATCCGCTCCGCGGTCGACGGCATCGCCACGCTGCTCGAGGACACCCCCGGCCCGCGCGCGCCGGAGGGCCTCGTCGGCGACGCCTTCGGCCGCGTCACGCGCTCGGCGGCCGGGCTGCAGATGGGCACGCTGCTGGCGTTCCTCGGCAGCCGGGTGCTGGGTCAGTACGACCCGTTCGGCGGCCCCGAGAAGGCCGGGCGCCTGCTGCTCGTCGCGCCCAACGTCGTCGCCGCTCGCCGCGCCCTCGACGTCGACGCCGAGGACTTCGCCCTGTGGGTCTGCCTGCACGAGGCCACCCACCGGCTCCAGTTCACGGCCGTCGACTGGCTCCGCGACCACTTCCGCTCCGAGGTCGCGGCGTTCGCGGGCGGGTTCGACCGCACCGCGTCGGGCGCCGTCGACCGCCTGCCCGAGATCGTCAAGGCCGTGCGCCGCGACCCGCCGAAGGACGGTCTCGCCCTGGTCGAGATGTTCCAGGGACCCGAGCAGCGCGAGGTGCTCGACCGGCTGCTCGCCCTCACCACCCTGCTCGAGGGCCACGCCGAGCACGTGATGGACGCCGTCGGCCCCGAGGTCGTCGGCTCGGTGTCCACGATCCGGGCGCGCTTCACCACCCGGCGCCGGGGCGGCAGCCTCGTCGACCGGCTCCTGCGCACGCTGCTAGGCGTGGACGCGAAGATCAAGCAGTACGAGCAGGGCCGGGTGTTCGTCGACCACGTCGTCGACGTCGTCGGCCTCGACGGGCTCAACGCCGTCTGGACCTCGCCGGACACCCTGCCCCGGCGCGCGGAGATCACCGACCCCGCGGCCTGGCTCGCCCGCGTCCACAACTGACGCCCTGCTCGTGCGCGTCCCGGAGCCCGTCGCCGAGGTCCGCCGGGCGGTGCGCGAGGCCTTCCTTGACGCAGCGAACGGGCGGTTCGCTGCTTCTAGGCGCACGAACTCCCCGTTCGCGGTGATCGTCGCGTGCTCGGGCGGGGCGGACTCGCTCGCGCTCGCCGCCGCGGCGGTCCACGTCGCGCCGGGCCCGGTGCTCGGGGTCGTCGTCGACCACGGCCTGCAGGACGGCTCGGACGAGCACGCGGTGCGGACCGCGGGGCAGCTCCGCGACCTGGGGGTGGCGCGCGCCGACGTCGTCGCCGTCGAGGTGGGCACCGCGGGCGGGCCCGAGGCCGCCGCGCGCGCGGCCCGGTACGCGGCGCTGCGCTCGATCTCACAGCAGCACGGGGACGCGCCCGTCCTGCTCGGTCACACGCTCGACGACCAGGCCGAGACCGTGCTCCTGGGACTCGGGCGCGGGTCGGGCGCGCGCTCGCTCGCGGGCATGGCCGCCTGGGACCCGCCCTGGTGCCGCCCGCTGCTGCGCGTGCGGCGCGCGATCACCCGCGCGGCGTGCGCCGCCGCCGGCCTCGCGGTGTGGGACGACCCCCACAACGCCGACCCGCACTACACCCGCGTCCGGCTGCGCCACGAGGTCCTTCCCCTGCTCGAGGACGTGCTGGCCGGCGGGGTGGCGCCCGCGCTCGCCCGCACCGCCGCCCAGCTCGCCGACGACGACGCCGCGCTCTCCGCCCTGGCCGACGGGCGTCGTCACGAGCTGGTCGACGGCGACGGCACCCTCGACGCGGCCGCCCTCGCGGCCGACCCGCCCGCGATCCGGCGCCGGGTGCTGCGGGCGTGGCTGCACGCCGCCGGGGTCGCGGAGCTCAGTGACGCGCATCTCCGCGCCGTCGACGCCCTCGTCGCCGCGTGGCGCGGACAGGGGGCACCTCCCCTCCCGGGCGGGTTGGAGGTCGTGCGGGCTCGTGGGAGGCTGCGCGTGGCTGCGGCCGGAGCAGTGACTGCGCCGCACGCCCCACCACCGATGCTGAGGAGCTCGACAACGGTGTACGACGGCGACATCGCGTCCGTGCTGGTCACCGAGGAGCAGATTCAGAGCAAGATCGCCGACCTGGCGACCGAGATCGGCGCCGCGTACGGCGAGCACGAGCAGGACCTCGTCCTCGTCGGCGTGCTCAAGGGCGCCGTGATGTTCATGACGGACCTCGCGCGCAAGCTCCCGATGCCCACCCAGCTCGAGTTCATGGCCGTGAGCTCCTACGGGTCGGCGACGTCGTCCTCGGGCGTCGTCCGCATCCTCAAGGACCTCGACCGCGACATCTCCGGGCGCCACGTCCTGATCGTCGAGGACATCATCGACTCCGGGCTGACGCTGTCCTGGCTGCGCAAGAACCTGGAGTCCCGCGGGCCGGCGTCGTTGCAGGTCGTGACTCTCCTGCGCAAGCCCGAGGCGGCCAAGCTCGACGTGGACGTCGCGTACATCGGCTTCGACATCCCCAACGAGTTCGTCGTCGGCTTCGGCCTCGACTACGCCGAGCGCTACCGCGACCTGCCCTACATCGGCACGCTCGACCCGCACGTCTACGCCTGAACCGTCACTCAGTCAGTGCGGACCCGGGCGTCGGGGCCGGGTGACGGCGGGATAACGTCCGCCACATGGCCGGTGGGCGTCGCTCTCTGTGGATCGTCAACGGGCTGATCGTGCTGGTCGTGCTGCTCGCGGCGGGTGGCGCCGTGGTGGCCCTGTCCTCGAGCGGCACCGAGGACGCCGGCCTGCGCACCACCCCGGTGGGACGCGGCACGGTCGCCGAGACCGTCACCGCCTCCGGCGCCGTCACGAGCGCCCGGAGCTCCACGCTGAACTTCGCCGCCGGCGGACGCGTCGAGGACGTCCGGGTGGCCATCGGGGACACCGTCACGGCCGGTGAGGTCGTCGCCACCCTCGACCCGGAGTACGCCGACGCGAACCTCGAGGCCGCGCGCGCCCAGCGGGACTCCGCCCGCCAGCAGCTGCGCGACGCCCGCGAGGCGCGCGACAACCCGACGACCACCGCCGCGCCGGCCCAGCAGCCCGCGGAGCAGCAGCCGGCGGCGGGTGGCGGCGCCGCGGCTCCGGGGCCAGCCGCCGCGGGGCGCCGTGCAGCAGGCGCCGGTGCAGCAGCAGGCTCCCGCAGCAGCAGCCTGCGCCGGCCCAGCAGCAGCAGCCGGCGCGCCCAGCCAGCAGCCGCCCAGCCAGCAGCCCCAGCAGCAGAACGGCCCGGTCGTCGGCGTCTACGGCTTCTCCTCGCCACCGAAGGCCGCCGCCCCGACGCCGACGCCCACGCCGACCCCGGGCACCGGCACCGGCGGCACCGGGTCCGGGGCGGCCGGCGGCTCGGGCGCGGGCGCCGCGGGTGGCGCCGCCGGTGGCTCGACCCCCGAGGGCGCCGTGGCCTCGGCGGAGGCGTCGCTCGCGCAGGCCGAGGCGTCGGTCGTGCAGGCCGAGCAGTCCGCCGACGACCTCGAGCTGTCGTCCCCGCAGGACGGCACCGTCGTCAGCCTCGACATCGGTCCCGGCCAGATCGTGCCGGCCGGCGCCACGGTGAGCAGCTCGACGACGTCGGGCAACCCGACCGGCGGCACGCTGCCCGACGGCACCGCGGGCGGGACCGGTGCCGGCGCCTCCGCGGCGGCCGGCGCGGCCTCGGGCGGGGCCGGTGCGCAGTCGGGCGGAGGCACCCCGTCGGTCACGGGATCGCCCACGGCCCCGGCGGCGATGACGGTCCTCGACCTCACGACCCTCCAGATCCGCGCGGACGTCCCCGAGCTCGACGTGGGGCGGCTGACGGTCGGGCAGCCGGTGGAGGTCTCGGTCAACGCGCTGCCCGGGCAGGCACTGCCCGGCATCGTGAGCGCGGTCGACCTCCTGCCCGGCGCCGGCACCTCGGTCGAGTACGGCACCGCCGTCACGCTCACCACGCCGCCGCCGAACCTGCGGCCCGGGATGTCCGCGAGCGTCGCCGTCACCGTCGCGCAGTCGCCGAACGTCGCGTTCCTCCCGTCCGTGGCCGTCACGCCGATCGGCGGCGAGAGCGCGACCTCCGGGACCGTGCAGGTCCTCGGGCCCGACGGCGTCCCGCAGGCCCGCACCGTCGGGCTGGGGCTGAGCTCGGACACGCTCACCGAGATCCGCTCCGGCCTCGCGCCCGGCGAGCTCGTCGTCCTGCCCGACCCGAACACCGGCAACGCCTTCGCGCCGGGCGAGCCGCCGCCGCGTCTGGACAACAACGGTGGTGGCGGCTCCGGCGGGGGCGGGTGACGACGGTGTCGGCCATCGAGGGCGTCGGGGAGGTCGAGCACGTCCTCGACGTCCGCGGCCTCTCGAAGGTCTACGGCGAGGGCGAGACCGCGGTCCACGCGTTGCGGGACGTCGACTTCAGCGTGCGACGCGGGGAGTTCGTCGCGGTCATCGGCCAGTCGGGGTCGGGGAAGTCGACGCTGCTCAACATGCTCGGCTGCCTCGACGCCCCGACCTCGGGCCGTTATCTGCTCGAGGGCCTCGACGTCGCGAACCTCGACGAGCGCCAGCAGGCCGTGCTGCGCAACCGGCAGATCGGCTTCATCTTCCAGGCGTTCAACCTCATCCCGCGCACCACGGCGCTCGCCAACGTCGAGCTGCCGCTGGTGTACGCCGGTGTCGGGCGGCGGGTGCGCCGCGAGCGGGCGGAGGCGGCGCTCTCGCTCGTCGGGCTCGAGGGACGGTCCGACCACCGTCCCAACCAGCTCTCCGGCGGGCAGCAGCAGCGGGTCGCGGTGGCCCGCGCGCTGGTCACGAGCCCGGCGCTGCTGCTGGCCGACGAGCCGACCGGCAACCTCGACACGGCGAGCACCACCGACGTGCTCGGGCTGTTCGACCGCCTGCACGAGGCGGGCCGCACCATCGTGATCATCACCCACGACGACGAGGTGGCCGCGCGGGCCGAGCGCGTCGTCGTCGTCACCGACGGTCGGCTCACCGAGGCAGGGGTCCGGCGGTGAGCGTCGTCGAGGTCGTCCGCTTCGCGGTGCGCGGTCTGATCGCCAACCGCCTGCGGTCGCTGCTGACGATGCTCGGGATCATCATCGGTATCGCCGCGGTCATCCTGCTGACGGCGCTGGGCAACGGGGCGTCGGTCTACATCCAGAGCCAGATCGCGGGCCTGGGCGCCAACAGCATCACGGTCCTGCCGCGCCAGCCCCCGGAGACCGCGGGCACCGACGGACGGCCGCTGACCTCGGCCGACGCCCGGGCGCTCGCCGATCCCCAGGGCGCCCCGGACGTCGCGTCGGTGTCCCCGGTGGTGACGCTCTCGGCGACCACGGCCGCCGGCCGGGCGACCAGTGACGTCACCGTCGTCGGCAGCACCCCGTCGTACTCCTCGGGCGCCAACGTGCAGATCGGCACCGGCCGCTTCTACACCGAGGCCGACGTCGAGGCGGGCCGCAAGGTCGTGCTGCTCGGCCGCACGGTCGCCGACGACCTGTTCGGCGCCGGCTCGGACCCGGTGGGTCAGGACGTGCTGGTGGAGGACGTGCCGTTCCGCGTCATCGGCACCCTCGCGCCCGCCGGCCAGGGGCAGGGGCTGTCGAATCCCGACGAGAACATCCTCGCCCCGCTGACCGCGGTGCAGGGTTCGCTGACGGGCTTCGGGAACCTGAGCCAGATCGTGGTGCAGGCCCGGTCCACGGAGGCGCAGGCCGCCGCCGAGAGCGAGATCAACTCGATCCTCGACCGCCGGCACGGCATCGACGGCGTGGACGCCCGCGACTACCAGGTGATCAGCGCCCGCCAGCTCGCCGACGTCCTCGACCAGACCCTCTCGGCGTTCACCTTGCTGCTCGCCGCGATCGCGGCGATCTCGCTGGTCGTCGGCGGGATCGGGATCACGAACATCATGCTGGTGTCGGTCACGGAGCGGACGCGGGAGATCGGCATCCGCAAGGCCCTCGGTGCGCCGCCGTCGGCGATCCTCGGGCAGTTCCTCGTCGAGTCGATCATCCTCAGCGTGGTCGGCGGCATCCTCGGCGTCGCGGTCGGCTACGCCGGAACGCTCGTGCCGCTCGGCGACTTCCGGCCCGTGATCCTGCCCGCCGCGGTGGTGGCCGCCGTCGCGGTGTCGGCCGCCATCGGCATCTTCTTCGGCGCCTACCCCGCCCGCCGCGCCGCCCGCCTGCGGCCCATCGACGCCCTGCGCCGGGAGTGACACCCGTGGACCTCCAGGAGGAGCCGTGACCCAGCCGCCCGACCCCGACGAGGGGACCTCGACGGACACCGAGCCGTCGCGGGACGACCGCGACGCGAGCGACGGCCGTGAGGCCCGTGACGCCCGTGACGCCGACGCGCCCACGGCGGTGCACACGCCGGATGCCGCGCCGACCGAGCAGTTCCCGGTCCCGCCGCCGCCGGCGCGCCGGTCGGGGCCGGCCCAGCAGACCCGGCAGACGTCCCGGCAGGACGACGCGGCGTCGGTGCTCGACCGCCCCGTCGACAACGTCGACCTCGCCACCCGCCTGCAGCGGCCCGGGCTCGCGCGCTCCACCCGGATCCTGCTGCTGGTGCTCGGCGGGGTCGTCTGCCTGGTGCTCGGCGCCTTCATCGGCCGCGCGACCGCCCCGGACACCGGGCCCGGCTCGGTGCCCGACCTGCTCGGCGTCGTCGAGTCCGTCCAGCCGACGGGCGGCGGCTTCCCGATCGTCACGGTCCGCTCCGGCGACGGCACCCTCACGCCGCTGCGCACGACGGCGGGCACCGGCGTGGCCGTCCCGCGCCCCGACGGCCCGGCCGGCCTGCGCGTGGGTCAGCAGGTGACGGTGCACGCCGAGCGCGGTGCCGACGGAGCGATCACCGCGGTGCGTGTGGACGTCCCCGCGGGGTCCTAGGCGACGTGGGGGATTTCCTGACGATGAACGTCAGCGTGGCCCCCACGCTGAGACACCCCGCGCCCCCCGAGCCCGCTAGCCTCCCCCCGTGGCCGACCAGGGTGCAGCTGCAGAGATCGCCGCCGGATACGCGACCGAGGCGGGAGCGCTCGAGCTGGGAGCCGTCGTGATCGACGGTGTCGCGGCGCCGGAGGCGCACGTCCGCATCCCGTTCGCGACGCTGAACCGCCACGGTCTCGTGGCCGGCGCGACGGGCACGGGCAAGACCAAGACGCTGCAGAACCTCGCCGAGCAGTGCTCCGCGGCCGGGGTCCCGGTGCTCCTCGCGGACATCAAGGGCGATCTCTCGGGGATGGCCCGGGCCGGGGAGACGTCCGAGCGCGTCACCCAGCGCGCGCACGAGACCGGGGACGACTGGGCCCCGACGGCCTATCCCGTGCAGTTCCTGTCGCTGGGGCGGGGGATCGGCGTGCCGGTCCGCGCGACGATCACCGGGTTCGGGCCGATCCTGCTGTCCAAGGTGCTCGGGCTCAACGAGACCCAGGAGTCGACGCTCGGGCTGATCTTCCACTGGGCCGACGGCCAGGGCCTCGCGCTGCTGGACACCAAGGACCTGCGCTCGGTCATCCAGCACCTGATCTCCGACGAGGGCAAGGCCGAGCTCAAGGGCATCGGCGGGGTCTCGGCGTCGACGGCCGGGGTCATCCTCCGGGCGCTGGTCAACCTCGAGGCCCGCGGCGGCGACGAGTTCTTCGGCGAGCCCGAGTTCGACCCGGAGGACCTGCTGGTCGTCGAGCCTGACGGCAAGGGGCGGGTGACGCTGCTCGAGCTCGCCGACCAGCAGGCCGACCCGACGCTGTACTCGACGTTCCTCATGTGGCTGCTCGCCGAGCTGTTCGAGGAGCTCCCCGAGGCCGGCGACGTCGAGAAGCCGAAGCTCGTCTTCTTCTTCGACGAGGCGCACCTGCTGTTCAGCGACGCCTCGAAGGCGTTCCTCGACCGCATCGAGCAGACGGTCAAGCTCATCCGCTCCAAGGGCGTCGGCGTCTTCTTCTGCACCCAGCAGCCCACCGACGTCCCCAACGACGTGCTCTCCCAGCTCGGGGCGCGTGTGCAGCACGCCCTGCGCGCGTTCACCCCCGACGACCAGAAGGCGCTGACGAAGACGGCGCGGACGTACCCGAAGAGCGCGGTGTACGACATCGAGGAGCTGCTGACCACGCTGGGCACCGGCGAGGCCCTCGTCACCGTGCTCTCCGAGCGTGGAGCGCCGACGCCCGTGGCCTGGACGCGGATCCGCGCGCCGCGCTCGCTGATGGCGGCGATCGGGGAGCCCGCGGTCACCGAGGCGGCCCAGGGCTCGCCGCTGTGGCCGAAGTACGGCACGCCCATCGACCGCGAGTCGGCCCACGAGAAGCTCGCGGCGCGCACCGGGGCGACGGGTGCCCCGGCCACGCCGCCTGCCGAGCCGGTGCCGCCGCAACAGGCCCCGCAGGAGGCGCCGCCGCAGGCCCCGCCGCCCGCCGAGGAGGAGGGGCCGGGCATGGTCGAGAAGGCGATGGCCAACCCGGCGGTGAAGTCCTTCGTCCGCTCGCTCGCCAGCCAGCTCGGTCGTGAGATCACCCGCGGGCTGTTCGGGACCGCGCGCCGCCGTCGCTGAGGGCCTCCGGGTCCTGCGCGCCCGGACCACCGTCCGGTCCGCGGGGTACATTGAGCAGATCAGGGCCCCACGGACTCCGTGCGTGGGCGGACCCCGAGCCGAGACGACAGACACCGACCGCAGGGTCCACCCGGGGAGGGTCGAGGGCCGCCTGGAGGCCGCAACCGTATGGACCGCAAGCGCCTTCTCCGCAATCCACTCATCTGGATCGTGGTGTTCTTCCTCGTCTACCTCGGGGTCTCGTCGCTGCTCAGCGACACCCGCGGGTTCACCGAGGCCCCGACGTCGCTCGCCCTGCAGCAGGTCGAGGCCCGCAACGCGTCCGAGATCACGATCGAGGACAAGGAGCAGCGTCTCCGCCTGACGCTGACCAACCCCGTGCAGGTGCCCGGCGCCGACGGCGCCGCGCCCACGACGACCAACCAGATCTACGCGCAGTACCCCGCCGCCGCGACCGACCAGGTGTTCGCCCTGGTCCGCGAGAACCCGGCCGGGTCGGGCTTCGACACCCGGGTCACGCAGGACTCGATCCTGACCCAGATGTTGATCTACCTGATCCCGCTGGGCCTGGTGCTCCTGCTGCTGTTCTGGATGATGAACTCCCAGGGCGGGGGCAATCGCGTCCTGTCGTTCGGCAAGTCCAAGGCCAAGCAGCTCAACAAGGACATGCCGAAGACCACGTTCTCCGACGTCGCCGGGGCGAACGAGGCGGTGGAGGAGCTCTACGAGATCAAGGACTTCCTCCAGAACCCGGCCCGCTACCAGCAGCTCGGCGCGAAGATCCCGAAGGGCGTCCTGCTCTACGGCCCGCCCGGCACCGGCAAGACGCTGCTGGCCCGCGCGGTCGCCGGCGAGGCGGGCGTGCCCTTCTACACGATCTCCGGCTCGGACTTCGTGGAGATGTTCGTCGGCGTCGGCGCCTCCCGCGTGCGCGACCTGTTCGAGCAGGCCAAGCAGAACTCCCCCTGCATCGTGTTCGTCGACGAGATCGACGCCGTCGGCCGCCACCGCGGCGCCGGCATGGGCGGCGGCCACGACGAGCGCGAGCAGACGCTCAACCAGCTGCTCGTCGAGATGGACGGGTTCGACGCGCGCGGCGGCATCATCCTCATCGCCGCCACCAACCGGCCCGACATCCTCGACCCCGCCCTGCTGCGGCCCGGCCGCTTCGACCGCCAGATCCCGGTGGCCGCGCCGGACCTCGCCGGCCGTCGCGCGATCCTCGCGGTGCACTCCGCGGGCAAGCCGCTGGCCCCGGAGGCGGACCTCGACGGTCTCGCCAAGCGCACGGTCGGGTTCTCCGGCGCCGACCTCGCCAACGTCATCAACGAGGCCGCCCTGCTGACCGCCCGCGTGGGCAAGACCCAGATCGACAGCGCCGCGCTCGAGGAGTCGGTCGACCGCGTGATCGGCGGTCCGGCCCGCAGGAGCCGCATCATCTCCGAGCAGGAGAAGAAGGTCGCGGCCTACCACGAGGCCGGTCACGCGCTGGCCGCCTGGGCGATGCCGGACATCGAGCCGGTCTACAAGGTCACGATCCTCCCGCGCGGCCGGACCGGTGGTCACGCCCTCGTCGTCCCCGAGGACGACAAGGAGCTCATGACCCGCTCGGAGATGCTCGCCCGGCTGGTGTTCGCCATGGGCGGACGCTCGGCGGAGGAGCTCGTCTTCCACGAGCCGACCACCGGCGCGTCGTCCGACATCGAGCAGGCGACGAAGATCGCCCGCGCGATGGTCACCGAGTACGGCATGAGCGCCAAGCTCGGGGCGGTGAAGTACGGCCAGGAGGGCGGCGAGCCCTTCCTCGGCCGCACCGCGGGCAAGCAGAACGACTACTCCCTCGAGGTCGCCCACGAGATCGACGAGGAGGTGCGCAAGCTCATCGAGGCGGCGCACACCGAGGCGTGGGACATCCTCAACGTCCACCGCGACTCGCTCGACGCGCTCACCGCCGAGCTCATCGAGCACGAGACGCTGCAGCGCCGCGACCTCGAGCGCATCTTCGCGTCGGTCACCAAGCGGCCCCGGATCACCGCGTTCAACGACTTCGGCGAGCGCGTGCCCTCCGACCGCCCGCCGATCAAGACCCGGCGCGAGCAGGCCGCCGAGCGCGGCGAGCCGTGGCCCCCGCCCGGCGAGCAGCGTGAGGAGCCCGCCGCCGTCGGCTCCGTCGCCGGCAACGGGCACGCGCCGGTGCCCGCCGTCAACGGCTCCTACGGCGCCCACGCCGCGGGCAACGGTCACGACCTGTCCCAGGAAGCCGGCCAGTCGCCCACCCCGCCCCAGGGCACGCCCACGCAGGGCATCCCGGACGTCTACCGCAGCGGTGCCGGCGCAGGCTCGAACGGTGGCGGCGGCCGTCGCTCCGCCGAGGACAAGCCGTCGTCGGTGGCGCCGAACTACGGTGCCCCTCCCGGCTGGACGCCCGCGACGGTGCCGCACGGCACCACGTGGAACCCGGGCGGAGCCGGTCGCTCCGGCGGCCAGGGCCAGGGCCAGGGCCAGGCAGGCGCAGGGCCCGGGCCAGTACGGCGCGTCACGCCCGGCGGGCGAATCCGTGCCGAACCCGTACGGTGACCCGGATGGCCGAACCCGCGAGGGCCGGTCGGACGGCTGGTCGGAGGGTCGGTCGGAGGGTCGGCACACCGGGTCGTCGTCCACCGGCTGGGGTCACGACGGGTCCGACGGCAGCACCGGCTCGTCCGGTACCGACGGACGGGACACCCCGCCCAGCCAGGGCTGAGCTCCACCGTTGGCCACAGGGTCGGCTGTCCGCCGGCCGGTCGAGGAAGACCGCGAGGGAGACGTGACGACCAGTCAGGAACTGGACGGCCAGCCGACGAACGGCACCGGCCCGGCACCCGAGCTGCCGCCGTTCGACGCCGAGCGCGCCGAGGCCGCCGTGCGCGAGCTGCTGATCGCCATCGGCGAGGACCCCGACCGTGAGGGCCTGCGGGACACGCCGGGCCGGGTGGCGCGCTCGTACCAGGAGCTGTTCTCCGGGCTGCGTGCCGACCCGCCTGCCGTGCTCGACCGCACGTTCTCCGAGAACCACGACGAGCTCGTCCTCGTCCGGGACATCCCGATGTTCTCGATGTGCGAGCACCACCTGCTGCCCTTCCACGGGGTCGCGCACGTCGCCTACATCCCCGGTCCGCGGGGGCTCGTCACCGGCCTGAGCAAGCTGGCCCGGCTCGTCGACCTCTACGCCCGCCGCCCGCAGGTGCAGGAGCGGCTGACCACCCAGATCGCCGACGCCCTCGCCGAGCGCCTCGACACGCGGGGTGCGCTCGTGGTGATCGACGCCGAGCACCTGTGCATGTCGTCGCGCGGCGTCCGCAAGCCCGGGGCACGGACGACGACGTCGGCCGTGCGCGGCAGCTTCAAGACGTCGGCCAGCACCCGGGCGGAGGCCCTCAACCTCATCCGGGGCGGTTGAGGTGGGGGTGCCCGCCGGCTCCGAGCCGTCCCGGTCGCACCGGTTGCCCGATCCGGGCCGGTGCGTCGTGATGGGCGTGCTCAACGTGACCCCGGACTCGTTCTCGGACGGCGGTCGCTGGCTGGACCGCGACCACGCGGTCGCCCACGGCATCGACCTGCACCAGCGCGGCGCCGACCTCGTCGACGTCGGCGGTGAGTCCACCCGGCCCGGCGCGGAACGGGTCGACGCCGCCACCGAGACCGCGCGGGTCGTGCCCGTGATCCGGGACCTCGTGGCGGCCGGGGTGCGGGTCACCGTCGACACCACGCGCGCGGCCGTCGCCGCCGCGGCCGTCGAGGCCGGCGCCAGCATGATCAACGATGTCTCGGGCGGCCTGGCCGACCCGCACATGGCGCGCACGGTGGCGGAGGCCGGTGTGCCCTGGGTGATCATGCACTGGCGCGGCCCGAGCGACCGCATGGTCGAGCTCGCCTCCTACGAGGACGTCATCGGCGAGGTCCGCGCCGAGATGGTCGAGCAGGTCGACCGCGCGGTGCTCGCCGGCGTCGACCCGTCGCTGCTGGTCCTCGACCCGGGTCTCGGGTTCGCCAAGACCGCCTCGCACAACTGGCAGATCCTGCGCAAGCTCTCGGTGTTCACCGGGCTCGGCTTCCCGGTGCTCGTCGGGGCCTCGCGCAAGCGATTCCTCGGCGCCCTGCTCGCCGACGACGACGGCACGCCCCGCCCGCCCGACGGCCGGGAGATCGCGACGGCGGCCGTCTCGGCGCTCGCCGCCGCCAACGGCGCCTGGGGCGTGCGGGTGCACGAGGTCGGCCCGTCGCTGGACGCCGTGGCGGTCGCGGCGGCGTGGTCCTGGGGGACCTCGCCCGCGGAGATCGAGCCGTGAGCGATCGCATCGCCCTGCGCGGTCTGACGGTGCGGGGCCACCACGGCGTGTTCGACCACGAGCGCCGGGACGGGCAGGACTTCGTCCTCGACCTGGTGCTCGACGTCGACCTCGCGAAGGCCGGGGCGTCCGACGACCTTGCCGACACCGTCGACTACGGCGCGCTGGCCGAGGGCGCGGCGGCCGTCGTCGCCGGCCCGCCCCGGCGGTTGATCGAGGCGGTGGCGGCCGAGGTCGCGCAGCGGGTGCTCGACGACGAGCGGGTCGCCGCCGTCGAGGTGACCCTCCACAAGCCGCGGGCCCCGATCACCGTGCCGTTCGACGACGTCGCGGTGGTGGTGCGGCGGTCCAGGGAGGGGGAGCGCGGATGAGCCGGGCCGTGCTGTCGCTGGGCTCGAACATCGGCGATCGCGCCGCGAACCTGCGCGGCGCCCTGGCCACCCTCCGGGCCGCAGGCGCCCGGGTGGTGGCGGTGTCGCCGGTCTACGCGACCGCGCCGTGGGGCGGGGTCGACCAGGACGACTTCCTCAACGCCGTCGTCGTCGTCGAGGACCCGAACTCGGTTCCCCGCGACTGGCTCACCCGCGCCCGGGCCGCCGAGAGCCGCGCCGGCCGCACGCGGGACGTCCGCTGGGGTCCGCGCACCCTCGACGTCGACGTGCTCGACGTGGACGGGACGACCAGCGACGACCCCGAGCTCACGCTGCCGCACCCGCGCGCCGCGGAGCGGGCGTTCGTGCTCGTGCCCTGGCTCGACGTCGACCCGGAGGCCCGGATCGCGGGGCACGGGCGGGTCGGCGACCTGCTCGCCGCGCTGCCCGCCGCCGAGCGCGACGGGGTGCGCCCGGACGGGACGACGCTGGGGCCCTCGACGCCGGGGCCCACGGCGCCGGGGTCGCGATGAGGACGCGCACGAGCCCGTCGCTGCTGGTGGTGGCTGCGGTCGCCGTCGGGCTGGCCGTCAACCTGGCCGTGCAGGTGGCCTACGGTGACCTGCCGCCGCTGCCCCTGCTCGCCGGGCTCACCCCGCTCGTGCTGGGCATCGCCGAGCTCGTCCTCGCGGCGGTGCTGCGCGCCCGCATCCGCCGCCGGCCCGGCTCGCGCCCGGTCGACGCGCTGGCCACGGCCCGCGCGGTCGCGCTGGCCAAGGCGTCGTCGGTGGCCGGCGCGGTGCTCGGCGGCGCGTGGCTGGGCGTCCTCGCCTACGTGCTCCCGCTGCGCGGCCAGATCGACGCCGCGGGCGCCGACACCGCCAGCGCGATCGTCGGCGTGGTCGGCAGCGCGGTGCTCCTCGGGGCGGGCCTCTGGCTGGAGTACTGCCTGCGCATCCCCGACGACCGGGGCGACGACCGGGACGACCCGGAACGGCGGCGGTCCTGACCGCGGCGCCGGACCGGTCGCCGGTCGCGGCCACGCGCTCGTCCGGCCGGGTGACCAGGGCCGTCCCGGCACGGGGCTATCCTGCGACGATGAGCACCCCGGACGGGGAGCTGCGCGGACGCGCCGGCCCCGACCGCCGTCGCGCGGCGCTGCTGGCCACGGCGGCGACGCTCGCGGCGCTGGCCGCCGCCGCGGTGGTGCTCGCCGACGACGCCCGCTGGCTGCGCCTCGGCGTGGTCGCCGCCCTCTGGGCCGCCGTCGTCGCGGGCATCGTGGTCGCCCGCCATTCCCGCGGGGCGGCGGGAGCCGCCGAGGCGGCGCAGGATGCCGCCGCCGACCTCGCCGCGGCCCAGAACGAGGCCGATGAGTTGCTCGCGGCCCTGCGCCGCGACCACGACCTGCAGCTGGCCCGCGAGGCGGCCGCGCGGGAGGAGTCGGAGCGCGCGGCCGAGAAGGCGCGCGAGGACGCCGCGTCCCTGCGCGAGCAGCTCGAGCGGATGCGCGTCGACACCGGTGCCGACGCCGTCACGCTCCAGTCGGTCGGGATGCCCGTCGCTCCCCAGGCCCTGCGGCCCCTCGCGCCCCGGCCCCGTGACACGCGCCTGCGGGTCGTCGGCGACTCCGGGCCCCTGCCGGCCGGACGGTCCACCGCCGTCCCGCCGCCGGTCCCGCCGCCCGCGCCCCTGCGCCCGGCGGTGCCCGTGGCGCCCACGCCCCGCTCCGGCGGGGCCGCGGGCCGCCGCCCGGTGACGTCGCGACCCGTGTCGCCGCCCCCGGCCCGGGCCGACGTCCCGCCGGCCCCGGCCGACCCGTCGCTGCTCGCCACCGGGTCGTTCGTCGACCAGTACGTGCGCTCGGCCGGGTACGAATCACCCCCCGCCGAGCCGGCTGCGGACCCGGTTCCCGAGCGCCCGGACGAGCGCTCCGGTCGCCGGGCCACCCCGGACGAGACGGCCCGCCGGTCCACCGATTCCGACTCCGGCGGGCGCACCGTCGCCGAGCTCCTGGCCGCCCACGCCGCCACCGGCCGCGCCGGCGGGAGGCGCCGCCGCGAACCCTGACCCGGCGGTCGGGCGGGCTGCGCCGAGGAGGAGTCGTTACCCTCCAGCAGAGTGATCGCTCCTCCGGTACGGCTCGCGCCGCAGCAGCGCCGCACGCTCGTGTGGCCGGTCGTCGGCCTGATCGTGCTCGGCGTGTGCGGGCTCGTGACGGTCGGACTGGCGACCACCGAGATCGGTGTCGTCGGCGTCGTCATCGGCGTGGTGCTCGCGCTGGTGCCCGTGGCCCCGGTCGTGGCGGCGTTCCTCTGGATCGACCGGTTCGAGCCCGAGCCCCCGCGGCTGCTGCTCGCGGCGTTCCTCTGGGGTGCCGGGCTGTCGGCGCTCGTCGCGGTGGTCATCAACTCCAGCGCGATCATCGCCGCCGAGCTGCTGCTCGGGCGCGGCCAGGGCGACGTGATCGGCGCGGTGATCTCGGCCCCGCTGGTCGAGGAGTTCGTCAAGGGCGCGTTCGTCGTCGGGCTCCTGCTGGTCCGGCGCCGGGAGTTCGACGGGATCGTCGACGGTGTCGTCTACGCCGGCATCACGGCGGCGGGCTTCGCGTTCACCGAGAACATCATCTACTTCGGGCGCGCCTTCACCGACGCCGAGGGCGCGCCGGGCACCGCCGTGCTCGCGACCTTCGTGCTGCGCGGGGTGCTCTCGCCGTTCGCGCACCCGCTGTTCACGGCCATGATCGGCATCGGTGTGGGCATCGCGTCGCAGGCGCGCTCGCGCGTCGTCGGCACGCTGGCGGTGCTCGGCGGCTACGTGCTCGCCGTCATCCTGCACGCGCTCTGGAACTCGTCGACGCAGCTCGGCGCCGGGTTCTTCGGCGTCTACGTGCTGATCATGCTCCCGCTCTTCGCCGGCATGATCGGGCTCGTCGTGTGGCAGCGACGCCGCGAGCGCGAGGTGCTCGCCCGCCAGATGCCGGGGTTCGCGGCCGCCGGGTGGATCGCGCCCAGCGAGGTCCCGCTGCTCTCCAGCCTCACCGGGCGGCGGCGCTGGCGCACGGCGGTGCACCGGCGGGCCGGGGCGCCCGCCGCACGGGCGGTCGAGGACTACCAGCACGCGGTCACCGAGCTGGCGTTCCTGCGCGCCCGGGCGGAGCGCGGGGCCCTGCCGCCGCGTCCCGACTGGCACGCGGAGCTCCTCGACAACGTCGTGCGCGCCCGCCTCGCCGCGGTCAACGCGCCGGGCGTCCAGGGTCCCGCCGGGGCGCCGACACAGGGCCACGTCGGCCCGCCCCCGTCCTGGCCCGGCGGGCCACCGGCACGGCCGCCCGGCGCCTGAACCCTGCCACCACCTCGCGGACGTGAACCCGCTCACCGCGGCGGCCGTCGCCGCCCCCGACGACTACCGTGGGCGCCAGTGATCGTCCGGTACCCGCGCTGGCGGGACGGGAACGAGCCGAACGAGTGAGGTGGCGCGTGAGCACCGACGCCGACGGGGGCGCCGGGCGGTGGGAGCAGGGCTCCCCCGATCCGTCGATGGGCGCGACCCCGACTCCTCGTGAGGGCTCGCGGCTCGCGGTCGGCGTGGTCTCCGCCGGGCGGGTCGGCGCGGTGCTGGGCGCCGCGCTCGCGAACGCCGGTCACCAGGTCGTCGCCACCTCCGCGGTCTCGAGGGCGTCGCGCGCCCGCGCCGAGGAGCTCCTGCCCGGCGCCGAGATCCTCCCGCCCGACGAGGTCGTGCGCCGCTCCGACCTCGCGCTGCTCGCGGTGCCCGACGACGTGCTGCCCGGCCTGGTCCGGGGCCTCGCGGCGTCGGACTGCCTGCGTCCCGGCCAGATCGTCGTCCACACCTGCGGCGCGGCCGGGGTCGGCGTGCTGGCGCCCGCCGCCGAGCACGACGTCCTGCCGATCGCCCTGCACCCGGCGATGACGATCACCGGGCGGGCCGAGGACATCGCGCGCCTCACCGGCGCCTGCGTCGGCGTCACCGCGCCCGAGGGTCCGGGGGAGGACGCGGAGGCCGCCTGGCTCGTCGGCGAGGCGCTGGTCGTCGAGATGGGCGCCGAGCCGGTCCGCATCCCCGAGGCCGCCCGCCCGTTGTACCACGCGGCGCTGGCGCACGGGGCGAACCACCTGGTCACGCTCGTGCGCGAGGCCGCCGACCTGCTCTCCGGCGCCGGCATCGAGCCCGCCGAGCGCGTCCTGGCGCCGCTGCTGTCCGCGGCCCTGGACAACGCCCTGCGCCACGGCGACCGCGCGCTCACCGGCCCCGTCGTGCGTGGCGACGCCGGCACGATCGCCACCCACGTCCGTCACCTCCAGGAGCGGGCCCCCGACGCCGTGCCGCTCTACCGGGCGCTGGCCCGGCGCACCGCCGAGCGCGCCCGCGCCGGCGGTCTGCTCGACGCGACCGCCGCGCAGGACGTGGTGGACGCCCTCGCCGAGAGGCCCCGCTCGTGACCAAGCCCTCCAGCCTGCGCACGCACGACCTCGTCGGCCGCGCCCGTCCGCAGTACCACGCCGACCGGCTCACGGTGCAGCGCGACCCGACCGCCCTGCGGCGCGTCACGAAGGCCCTGCGCGGCGCCGGCCGTCGCGTCAACCTCGTGCCGACGATGGGTGCGCTGCACGAGGGCCACCGCGAGCTGATGCGCCGCGCGCGGGGCGTCCCGGGCGCCACCACCGTCGTCTCGATCTTCGTGAACCCGCGCCAGTTCGGGCCGACCGAGGACTTCGACCGCTACCCGCGCGCCTTCGAGGGCGACCTCGAGATGTGCCGGGAGGAGGGCGTCGAGCTGGTGTTCGCGCCCGACGTCGAGGACATGTACCCCGGGAGCCAAGAAGATCAACGCAGTGCGACCTCGATCGACCCCGGACCGCTGGGCGACGAGCTCGAGGGCGCGATCCGCCCCGGGCACTTCGCCGGGATGCTCACCGTCGTCGCCAAGCTCTTCGCGATCGCCGTGCCCGACGTGGCGTTCTTCGGCGAGAAGGACTACCAGCAGCTCGCGCTGATCAAGCGGATGGTGCGCGACCTCGACATCGACATCCACGTGGTCGGCGTCCCGACGGTCCGCGAGCCCGACGGGCTGGCCCTGTCGAGCCGCAACGCGTACCTGTCGCCGGACGAGCGCGCGGCCGCGGTCGCCCTCTCGGCCGCGCTGTCCGCGGGGCAGTACGCCGGCGAGCAGGGCGCCGCCGCTGTGCTCGACGCCGCGGACGCCGTCCTGGCCGCCGAGCCGGGCCTCCAGGTCGACTACCTCGAGCTGCGGGACGACGACCTCGCCCCCGACCCGACCATCGGTCCGGCACGGCTCCTCGTGGCGGCCCGGGCCGGCTCCACCCGACTGATCGACAACGCCGCGGTGTCCCTCGTGAGGAGAGTCTGACGTGCAGCGCACGATGCTGAAGTCCAAGATCCACCGTGCGACGGTGACGGACGCGAACCTGCACTACGTGGGCTCGGTGACCGTCGACGAGGACCTCATGCGGGCCGCGGACCTGCTCCCCGGCGAGCAGGTGGCGATCGTCGACGTCACCAACGGCGCGCGCCTCGAGACCTACGTGATCACCGGCCCGGCCGGCTCGGGGGTCATCGGGATCAACGGCGCGGCCGCGCACCTGGTGTCGCCCGGCGACCTCGTCATCCTCATCTCCTACGGGGTGATGGACGACGCGGAGGCCCGCACGTACCAGCCGCGCGTCGTGTTCGTCGACGAGGCGAACCGTGTCCTCGACCGCGGCGCCGACCCGGCCCGCGTGCCCGCGGCCGCGCCGACCACGTCCCTGCTGCGTCCCGGCACCGAGGCCCGCCCGGCCCGTCGTGAGGCCGTCGCCGGGCCCGCCATGACCACCGTCGGCAACACCTGGGGCGCCGAGCCGGCCGCGCCGCCCCGGCAGCAGGCGAGCCGTCGCGGAGGGCGCAAGCCCGCCGAGACCACCGACGCCCGGCGCCTCGACGCGCTGCTGTCCGCCGACCACTAGGCCCGGCACCCGGGGGAGGGCGAGGCCGTCGTGCTGCTCTGCGTGGACGTCGGCAACACCCAGACCGCGCTCGCCCTCTACCCGGACGACGAGACCGGCGCCGCGGTCTGGGATGCCCGCCTGCGCACCGAGCCGCGCGCCACGGGCGACGAGCTCGCGCTGCTGGTGCGCGGCCTGCTGGGCACCCGGGTCGGTGACGTGTCCGCGGTGGCGGCCCTGTCCACGGTGCCGGCGCTGCTGCGCGAGCTGCGGGGGATGGTCACCCGGCACTTCGCGGGCCTGGACCACCTGCTCGTCGAGCCCGGTGTCCGCACCGGCGTGCCGCTGCTCGTCGACAACCCCAAGGAGGTCGGCGCCGACCGCGTCGTCCAGGCCCTCGCCGCCTACGAACGCCACGGCGGGCCGTGCGTCGTCGTCACCTTCGGGACGTCGACGACGGTGGACGCGGTGTCGGCGCGCGGCGAGTTCCTCGGCGGCGCGATCGCCGCCGGCGTCGCCGTGTCCGCCGAGGCGCTCGCCGTGCGGGCCGCCGCGCTGCGCCCGGTGGAGCTCGTGGTGCCCCGCTCGGTGCTCGGACGCAACACCGTCGAGAGCATGCAGGCCGGGCTGGTCCTGGGGGCCGCAGCCATGGTCGACGGCCTCGTGACCCGCGTGGCCCGCGAGATCACCAGCCGCGACCCCGAGGGGCGCGCGCCGATCGCCGTGCTGGCTTCCGGCGGACTGGCGCCACTGGTGGTCGGCGAGTGCGCGACCGTCACCGAGCACGTGCCCGACCTGACCCTGCTCGGGCTGCGCACGGTGCACCGCCGGTGGCGCGAGCGACGCGACGACCGGGCCGCCCGGCGCGCCACCCGCTCCTGAGGCACCACCTCCGCGAGGGGGTACGCCCCCGTGCCCGGCGGGGGCCTGCCCGACCCGGGACGGGGGCGCTCCCGATGGAGGGTCGCGATGCGGCCGCGCAGGCTCGGACCGGCACGGACACGCCGCGCACGGCCCGCCGGAGGAACGACCATGAGCCAGATCCACGAGCACCCCTACGGCGCCGGACCCCACCCCGGGACGCCCTGGCCGACGATGCCGCCGCCGGCGCCCTACCCCTTCGTGCCCGCACCCCGCCGTGGTGACGTCCCGCCGGCCGGGCTGTCCTACGGATATGGACCCCCGACCCCCTACGGCGCCGGACCGCCCACCTCCTGGATGCCGCCGGTACCACCGCCGCCGCCGCAACGGCGCGGGCGGGCGGCCGTGATCGCGTTCGTCCTCGGCCTGGTCCTGCTCGGCGGGATCGTCCTCGCCGTGACGATCATGGCCCGTGCGCTGCCGGCATCTCCGGTCCCCGGGCCCGCCGCGCCGCCGGCCCAGAGCGGGCCCCCGTCGAGCCCCTACACGCTGACCAGCATGTTCGGGGGCAACGGCACCTGCACCCCGGCGGCCGCCGACGCGCAGATCCCCATGAGCACGGAGGGGCTGACCTGCAGCGGGCAGGGCGACGGCACGGTGTTCGTCTTCTACCAGTACACCGCGCCCACCGACACGTTCCAGGACACGATGGTGCGGGAGTGGGGAGGCTCGGGGCTGACGCAGCGCGCGCAGGACGACTGCCGCACCCAGTACACCGGCACCATCGACGTCCCCGGTGTCGGAGCCACCCCGGTGGTCGTCGACGTCTACCGGCACTCCCCGTTCATGGCCGTGACGGCAGCGGCCAGTGGCGGTAGTGGCAGTGGCAGTGGCAGTGGCAGTGGCAGTGGCGGCAGCACCGACTCCACCACCCCGCAGTACCGGGTCGCCGACCGCGGCAGCCTGTGCGCGGTGGGCTGACGCCGGACGCGCGCTCAGGCCGAGCGGTCGACGATCTCGTCGCGGCGTGGGTCGCCGTCGGGCAGCAGGCGGCGCAGGCGCTGGGCGAGCTCGGGGTCCTCGGCGCCGGACTCGGTCTGGACGAGGGCCCACAGGGCGTCGACGTCACCGCGACGCAGGACCGCACCGCGCACGCCGACCGCGATGATGTCGCGCTCCTCGCGCACACCGGGGGCGTCGGAGGTGGGCAGCAGGGTGCCGCGCCGCAGGACGTCGGGCGGGGGGACGCGGCGCTCGCGCAGGGCGGCGCGGACGTCGATGAAGTCGGCGTCGACGCGGGCCCGCAGCCGGTAGGGCTGGGTGCTGATGATCGACGAGCCGAGGGCGGCGCGCAGACGGTGCACCTCGGAGCGGACCGTCACCGGGTTGCCCGCGTCGCCGTAGAGCGCCTGGGCGAGCTGGTCGGCGGTGAGGCCGTCGGGGTGCAGGGCGAGGAGCACGAGCATCTCGGCGTGGCGCAGGCTGATCCGCACCGGGCGCCCCTCGAGGCGGGCGACGGGACGCTCGGCGCCGAGGAAGGGCAGGGCGAGCGTCGGGCGCGACGTGGCGCGCGGCGCCAGGCGCAGCAGCCAGCCCTCGGCCAGCGGCTCGAGCACGCCCTCGCCGCGGTCGCCGAGGTCGACGCGGTCGCCGTCCTGGGGGATCGGGACGCGTTCGGGCAGCCAGCCGTCGGGCCGGGCGGTGAGGACGCGGCCGCGGGGCGCGAGCAGGGCGCCGGGCTCGCCGCGCAGCCCGTCGAGGTGGGGCTCGTTGCGTGCGCGCAGCCGCTCGTCGCGCTCGACGAGACGCGCGCGCAGCGTCATCTCGGCCAGCTCGGCGCCGGCGCGGACGAGCGCCAGCGTGCTGGGGTGGAACGTCGTGAGCGGGCCGGTGAGGTCGACGGCCGCGATCACCTCGCCCGTGTCGGGGTCGTGGATCGGGGCCGCGGCGCACGTCCACGCGCGGTAGAGCCGCACCAGGTGCTCGGCCGAGTGGATCTGCACCGCGCGCCCGTCGGCCAGCGCCGTGCCCATCGCGTTGGTGCCGATCGAGTCCTCGCTCCAGCGCGTGCCCTCGACCAGGGCCACGTCGTCGGCGCGGCGCAGCACGCCGGTGTTGCCCTCGCGCCACAGGATGTGCCCGCGCGCGTCCGTCACGATCATCATGTGGACGGCCTCGTCGGCCGCGTCGAGCAGGGTGCGCCGCAGGACGGGCAGCACCGGGGCGAGCACATGGCTGCCGCGGACCTCGTCGAGCTCGTCGGCGCCGAAGACGTGACGTGGACGCCCGTGGTCCGGGTCGACGTGCGCGTCGAGCGAGCGGCGCCAGGACGCCGACACCACGTCGCGGGGCGAGGCGGGACCCACGCGGCCGGACAGGACGGCGTCCCGGACCCTCTCGAGCAGCCGCCCGCGCTCCACCGGATCGCCGGTCGCGGGGCGTCCACCATCGCCGTCGCGCTCCGGCATCGGCGCCCCCACCATGGAACGGGAGGCGGGACGGGTGCCGTCGTGGCACGTCGGCGTCCCACCGGGGACACGGGTGTCCCTCCGAGAAGGGTGCTGCATCGCCGCTGGTGAGGCAACCTTCATCGAAGCCGCGCGCGCGGTGCCGTTCGTTTGGACTCCCCGAATCTGCGGTTGCAACGCCCGTGCAACCCCCGCGTGCCTAGTGTCCGCGATCACGTCACCCAGCATGTGGAGGAACACAGATGGCCACGTATGCGGCCCCGGGCACCGACGGCTCCGTCGTCACCTTCAAGCCCCGTTACGACCACTTCATCGGCGGCGAGTACGTCGCGCCGGCGAAGGGCCAGTACTTCGAGAACCCGACCCCGATCACGGGTCAGACGTTCACCGAGGTCGCCCGCGGTACCGCCGAGGACATCGAGAAGGCCCTCGACGCCGCCGAGGCTGCTGCCCCGGCCTGGGGCAAGACCTCGGTCGGCGAGCGCGCGAACGTCCTGAACAAGATGGCGGACCGCATCGAGGCGAACCTCGAGATGATCGCCATCGCCGAGTCCTGGGAGAACGGGAAGGCCTGCCGCGAGACCCTCGTGGCCGACATCCCTCTCGCGATCGACCACCTGCGCTACTTCGCGGGTGCGATCCGGGCGCAGGAGGGCGGCCTCTCCCAGATCGACAACGACACGGTCGCGTACCACTTCCACGAGCCCCTGGGCGTCGTCGGGCAGATCATCCCCTGGAACTTCCCGATCCTGATGGCGATCTGGAAGCTCGCGCCCGCCATCGCGGCCGGCAACGCGGTGGTCCTCAAGCCCGCCGAGCAGACCCCGGCCTCGATCCACGTCCTCATGGACGTCGTCGCCGACCTGCTGCCGGCCGGCGTGCTCAACATCGTGAACGGCTTCGGCGTCGAGGCGGGCAAGCCGCTGGCCTCGTCGAGCCGCATCCGCAAGATCGCGTTCACGGGTGAGACCACCACCGGGCGACTGATCTCCCAGTACGCCTCGGAGAACCTCATCCCGGTCACCCTCGAGCTCGGCGGCAAGAGCCCCAACGTCTTCTTCGACGACGTCGCGGCGCAGCAGGACGCCTTCTACGACAAGGCGCTCGAGGGCTTCACGATGTTCGCCCTGAACCAGGGCGAGGTCTGCACCTGCCCGTCGCGTGCGCTCATCCAGGGCGGCATCTACGACGAGTTCCTCGGCCAGGCCGTCAAGCGGACCGAGCAGGTCAAGCAGGGCAACCCGCTCGACACCGAGACGATGATCGGCGCGCAGGCCTCGAACGACCAGTTCGAGAAGATCCTGTCCTACATCGACATCGGTCGCCAGGAGGGCGCGAAGATCCTCACCGGTGGCGAGAAGGCCGACCTCGGCGGCGATCTCTCGGGCGGTTACTACATCACGCCCACCGTGTTCGAGGGCAACAACAAGATGCGGGTCTTCCAGGAGGAGATCTTCGGGCCGGTCGTCTCGGTCGCGCGGTTCACCGACTACGACGACGCCATGAGCATCGCCAACGACACCCTCTACGGCCTCGGCGCCGGCGTGTGGTCGCGTGACGCCAACACGGCCTACCGTGCAGGGCGGGACATCCAGGCCGGCCGTGTCTGGGTGAACAACTACCACGCCTACCCGGCCCACGCGGCCTTCGGCGGGTACAAGCAGTCGGGCATCGGGCGTGAGAACCACAAGATGATGCTCGATCACTACCAGCAGACGAAGAACATCCTGCAGAGCTACTCGGACGACGCGCAGGGCTTCTTCTGATCCTCGAGGAGGATCCATGACCGAGGTCACGACGGACACCGACGTCACGAAACCCGTCACCGCGGTGCCGGGGTCGGGCACGGCACGGGTCGCGGTGACGCCTGCGGCGGCGGAACTGCTGCCGACACTCACCGAGATCCACGGACCGCTGATGTTCCACCAGTCCGGCGGGTGCTGCGACGGCAGCGCCCCGATGTGCTACCCGGACGGGGACTTCAAGATCGGCGGTTCGGACGTCCACCTCGGCGATCTGACGATCGAGGGGCTGGAGAAGCCGATCGGCTTCTACATGTCCTCGTCGCAGTACGAGTACTGGAAGCACACGCACCTCACCGTCGACGTGGTGAAGGGCCGTGGCAGCGGGTTCTCGGTGGAGGCGCCGGAAGGCGTGCGCTTCATCATCCGCTCGCGGCTGTTCACCGACGACGAGATGCGCGAGCTGGGCGACCTCTAGCGGTCCCCGAGCACGAGCGAGTACGACCGGGGGCGCCCCGGCTGCGGACACGCGGCCGGGGCGCCCCTCGCACGTCCAGGCCATTCCCGACGAAGGGTTCGACGATGAGCACCCCGTCCACGACGCTGCGCGAGCTGACCGGCATGCCCGCGACGCCCGCGAGCCTGCGCGACTCCGCGCTGGTGATGATCGACCTCCAGAACACCTACACCCGCGGCGTCATGGCCCTCGAGAACGTCGAGCCGGCCATCGACGAGGCCGCCGCGCTGCTGGACCGCGCCCGCAGCGCCGGTATCCCGATCGTCCACGTGCAGCACGACGCCGGTGAGGGCACGCCCTACGACGTCCGCGACGAGATCGGCGCGATCGTCGACCGCGTGGCCGCCCGCGACGGCGAGCACCGCATCGTCAAGAACTTCCCCAACTCCTTCGTCGGCACCGACCTCGACGAGTACCTGCGCGGGGCGGGCGTGACCAATCTGGTCCTCGCAGGGTTCATGACGCACATGTGCGTGAACTCGACGGCCCGCGGCGCGTTCAGCGCCGGTTTCGCCCCGTCCGTCGTCGCCGGTGCCACCGCGACCCGCGCACTGCCCGGCCCCGACGGCACGGTTTCCGCCGCGAGCCTGCAGGCGGCGAGCCTGGCGGCGATCAGCGACATGTTCGGTGTCGTCGTTCCGGACAACAAGGGGATCCCCGACTGACGTCAATTGTGGCCGTCGGCGCGAAAAAAAATCGAAGTGGGCGACGCGCGTCACTCGACAAACTCCCGGCTCCGGAAATAGGGTCCGGCCAGATTAATGGTCGGTGATTTCGGAGGTCGCGTGATGGCGCAGAAAGTCGTGGTTTCCCTCGTCGACGACCTGGACTCGTCGGAGGCGGACGAGACCGTCGAGTTCGGGCTCGACGGTGCCACGTACGAGATCGACCTGTCGGACGCCAACGCCGCCGCGCTGCGCGACCGGCTCGCCGACTACGTGGCCCACGCGCGGCGCAGCGGCGGCCGGCGGCGGTCGTCGTCGTCCTCCGCTGCCGCGTCGTCGTCCGGCTCGCGCCGCAACAGCGGGTCGGGTGGGCGCGCGGCCGTCGACCGTGAGCAGAACCAGGCCATCCGCGAGTGGGCCCGCAAGCAGGGCATGACGGTCTCCGAGCGTGGCCGCATCCCCAGCGAGGTCAGCGAGGCCTACCACAAGGCCCATTAGGCACCGGTCCTACGCGGACCCCGTCGTGTAGGCGACGAGGGCGGCGCGGTCGACGGTGAGCGTGCGGCCGCCGGGGTGGACGACGAGCAGGCCCCGGGCGGCCAGGCTGCGCAGCGCGGTGTTGAGCGTCTGGCGGGCCACCCCGAGGCGCTGGGCGAGCAGCACCTGCGGCCCGCCGAGGTCGATGTGGTCGTCCCGGTGCTCGAGCTCGAGCAGCAGGGTCGCGACGCGGCGCGTGACCGGGTGGAACACGCGCTCGACGACGGCGCGGTTCTGCCGCTGCACGATCCGCACGAGGTCCCCGAGCAGGGCGAAGAGCGTGTCGGGGCTGGTGCGCAGCGCCCGGAGCGCGATCGCGGCGGGCAGGACGAGCACGGTCGCGTCGCGCAGTGCCACGGCGTCCTCGGCCCGCGGGCTCGGCCGGAGCACCTCGAAGTACCCGAAGGCCTGCCCCGGGACGGCGACCCCGACGTCGACGACGTCCCCGTCCGACGAGCCGGTCCGCGCGACCACGGCGCCGCGCAGGAGCACGAACATCGACTCGCACGTCTCGCCCGTGCGGAACAGCGCGTCCCCGGCGGCGTAGTGGCGCACCGACGCGGCACCGGCCAGCGCGTCGAGAGCCGCCGGGGTGAGGCCGTGGAGCTGCGGGCAGGCGAGCAGTGCGCCCCGGACGTCCTCGCGCCGGCCACCGACGGGCACGGCCGCGGTGATCGTCATGCCACCTCCCGGAAGGGGTCGGCCGTGGATCACTCCTCCGGCCCAGAGGTGCTGTCACGCCGGTGACAGCGTGTCGATCATCGACTCCCGACGTTCCCCGGTCGACGCCTCCGTCGGATCCCCGACAGTTGCGGGCGTCGGGACCCGGGGGAGACGGCGTGCGGACAGGTGGGACTCGGCGGTTGGCGGCGATCGGGGCCGTGCTCGCGGCAGTGCTGGTGGTGACGGCGTGCAGCTCCTCCGCGGCGGGTCCGCCGCCCCCGTCTCCCGCGGTCGGCGCCGCGTCCGTCGAGGGCCCGTTCGGCGGCCCGTCCGCCGCGGACACGGTGGCGGGCGGGACGTCGGTGTTCACCCCGGTGGCGGCCTCGGTGCTCCGGGCCCCGATCCCGGTGCCCGCGACGGACGGCCGGGTGCACCTCGCCTACGAGCTCCGGGTCGACAACGTCCTGACCTCCTCGGCCACGATCGACGCGGTCGAGGTCGTCGGCGACGGTCGGTCGCTGCTGCGGCTGGAGGGCGACGCCCTCGCCGCCTGGATCAGGCCGTTCGGCGGGCCGCTCGGCTCGCGGGACCTGCAAGGCGGGCAGGGCGGGCTGATCTGGCTGGACGTGACCCTCGCGCCGACCGACCCCGTGCCCGCCCGTCTCGAGCACCGCCTCTCGACGACGTTCGCCCAGCCGTCGCCGCCGCTCGTCCCGCCGACCCTGACCGCGACGGTGGCGCCGACGACGGTCGACCGGACGCCGCCGGCCCGCATCTCGCCGCCGCTGCGCGGACCCGGGTGGCTCGACGGCGACAGCTGCTGCCGCCTGGGCGCCCACCGGAGCGCGGTCAGCCCGATCGACGGGCAGCTGTGGGCGCCGGAGCGCTTCGCCATCGACTACGTCCGCGTCGATGCGTCCGGCCGGATGGTGACCGGGCCGCCGACGGACATCGCGAGCTACCCGTACGTCGGCGCCGACATCCTCGCCGTCGCCGACGGGCCGGTCGTCGGGCTCGTGGGCGATCTCCCGCAGCAGCCGCCCGGGGGGAACCCGGGCGGTCTGACGCTGCAGCAGTACGGGGGCAACCACGTCGTGCAGGACATCGGCGCTGGGCGCTACGCCTTCTACGCGCACCTGCAGACGGGCAACCCGCTCAACCTCGCCGTGGGGCAGCAGCTGCGCCGCGGGCAGGTGCTGGGCAAGCTGGGCAACTCCGGCAACACCGATGCACCCCACCTGCACTTCCACGTGATGGACCGCCTCGACCCGCTCGCGGCGAACGGCCTGCCGTTCGAATTCGACACCTTCACCCTCGAGGGCCGGGTGGTGTCCGAGGAGTCGCTGCAACAGGGGACCGCCGGGCCCGTGCCGTTCGGGATCGACCGGGCGGGGGCCGGTCCGCGCGCGGGTGTGTCGCCGCTCGGCCTCGACGTGATGGGCTACGCGCCGTGACCTGACCCGGGTGGGTGGTTCGCCCGTGGCGAACGGGTCGCGGGGATGAGGCGAACGTCTCCGGTGGTTGGAGCGGTCGTGGTCCCCGGGCTCCTGCGGGCCCGGGGCCAGGATCGATGTCGGCGCGCGTGACCGCCGTCACGGGCGGGGAACCGTCACCGCCCCGTGACGTCTCGCGCGACGACTAGGATGGGACTGCGGTGTTCTGCCAGCTTGGGCATCGTGGGCGTCCCGATCCGTCATCGGGCACCAGCCAAGGGGCCACCGGGCCGTTTCTTCGTGGACACTCGGTGGAGGACCGCCGGCGCAGCAGTCAGGAGTGACGAATGTTCGAGAGGTTCACCGACCGCGCGAGGCGGGTGGTCGTCCTGGCCCAAGAAGAGGCCCGGATGCTCAACCACAACTACATCGGCACCGAGCACATCCTGCTCGGGCTGATCCACGAGGGCGAAGGCGTCGCCGCCAAGGCCCTCGAGTCGCTGGGCATCGCCCTGGAGGGCGTGCGCCAGCAGGTCGAGGAGATCATCGGTCAGGGCCAGCAGGCCCCGTCCGGCCACATCCCCTTCACCCCCCGCGCCAAGAAGGTGCTGGAGCTGTCCCTGCGCGAGGCGCTGCAGCTCGGGCACAACTACATCGGCACCGAGCACATCCTGCTCGGGCTCATCCGCGAGGGCGAGGGCGTCGCCGCCCAGGTGCTCGTCAAGCTCGGCGCGGACCTCAACCGTGTGCGCCAGCAGGTGCTGCAGCTGCTCTCGGGCTACCAGGGCAAGGAGCCCGCGGAGTCCGGCAGCCAGCGCGGGGAGGGGACGCCGTCCTCCTCGCTGGTGCTCGACCAGTTCGGTCGCAACCTCACCCAGTCGGCCCGCGAGGGCAAGCTGGACCCGGTCATCGGCCGGGAGAAGGAGATCGAGCGGGTCATGCAGGTCCTCTCCCGGAGGACCAAGAACAACCCGGTCCTCATCGGCGAGCCCGGCGTCGGCAAGACCGCCGTCGTCGAGGGCCTCGGCCAGGCCATCGTCAAGGGCGAGGTGCCCGAGACGTTGAAGGACAAGCAGCTCTACACGCTCGACCTCGGGTCGCTGGTGGCAGGCTCGCGCTACCGCGGTGACTTCGAGGAGCGCCTCAAGAAGGTGCTCAAGGAGATCCGCACCCGCGGCGACATCATCCTGTTCATCGACGAGCTGCACACGCTCGTGGGTGCGGGTGCCGCCGAGGGCGCGATCGACGCCGCGTCGATCCTCAAGCCGATGCTGGCCCGCGGCGAGCTGCAGACCATCGGCGCCACCACCCTCGACGAGTACCGCAAGCACGTCGAGAAGGACGCCGCCCTCGAGCGCCGCTTCCAGCCCATCCAGGTGGGGGAGCCCTCGGTGGCCCACTCCATCGAGATCCTCAAGGGGCTGCGCGACCGCTACGAGGCGCACCACCGCGTCTCGATCACGGACCCGGCGCTGGTCGCGGCGGCCACCCTGGCCGACCGCTACATCAACGACCGCTTCCTGCCGGACAAGGCCATCGACCTCATCGACGAGGCCGGCGCCCGCATGCGCATCCGCCGCATGACCGCGCCGCCGGACCTGCGCGAGTTCGACGAGAAGATCGCCGACGTCCGTCGCGAGAAGGAGTCCGCGATCGACGCGCAGGACTTCGAGAAGGCGGCGCGTCTGCGCGACGAGGAGAAGAACCTCATCGGGCAGAAGACCGAGCGCGAGAAGCAGTGGAAGTCGGGTGACCTCGACGTCGTCGCCGAGGTCGACGACGAGCAGATCGCCGAGGTGCTGGCCAACTGGACCGGCATCCCCGTCTTCAAGCTCACCGAGGAGGAGACGACCCGTCTGCTCCGCATGGAGGACGAGCTCCACAAGCGGATCATCGGCCAGGAGGACGCCGTCAAGGCGGTCTCGCAGTCGATGCGCCGTACGCGGGCCGGCCTCAAGGACCCGAAGCGCCCCTCGGGCTCGTTCATCTTCGCCGGCCCCTCGGGTGTCGGTAAGACCGAGCTCACCAAGGCGCTCGCGGAGTTCCTGTTCGGTGACGACGACGCCCTCGTCCAGATCGACATGGGCGAGTTCCACGACCGCTACACCGCCTCGCGGCTCTTCGGCGCGCCCCCCGGGTACGTCGGCTACGAGGAGGGCGGCCAGCTCACCGAGAAGGTGCGCCGCAAGCCGTTCTCGGTGGTCCTCTTCGACGAGATCGAGAAGGCCCACTCCGAGGTCTACAACACCCTCCTGCAGGTGCTCGAGGACGGCCGTCTGACCGACGGTCAGGGCCGCATCGTCGACTTCAAGAACACGGTCATCGTGTTCACGTCGAACCTCGGTACGCAGGACATCTCGAAGGCGGTCGGCCTGGGCTTCCAGTCCGGCTCCGACAGCGGCTCGAACTACGAGCGGATGAAGAACAAGGTCACGGACGAGCTGAAGAAGCACTTCCGTCCCGAGTTCCTCAACCGCATCGACGACATCATCGTGTTCCACCAGCTGACCGAGCAGGAGATCGTTCAGATGGTGGACCTGATGATCGGGCGCACCGAGAAGCAGCTCCAGAACAAGGACATGTCCCTGGAGCTCACCGACAACGCGAAGAAGCTGCTCGCCCAGCGCGGCTTCGACCCGGTGCTCGGGGCCCGGCCGCTGCGCCGCACCATCCAGCGCGAGATCGAGGACCAGCTCTCGGAGAAGATTCTCTTCGGCGAGATCGAGGGCGGTCAGATCGTGCTGGTCGACGTCGAGGGCTGGGAGCCCGAGACCGACGACAACGGGGTCACCAAGCAGGCCCCGGAGTCGGCCACCTTCACCTTCCGCGGTGAGGCCAAGCCGACCCCGGTGCCCGACACCCCCGAGGTCGCCGCGGCGGAGTAGGCCCTCCGCTCGCTGCACGCCCGGAGCCCCGGTCCCCCTCGTGGGGGCCGGGGCTCCGGCGTGTGTGGGGGGTGCTCGAAATGTCAGCGGCGTGGCGCCGCAGACGTTGAGTGTCCGTAACGCCACGCACTCGATCGCGGCTGGTCAGGCGGCGGGCGCGCCGTACCGCACACGCGGCGGCGGGAGGAGCGCCGCCGTGGCGAGCGCGTCGAGGATGTCGGCGTGCAGGCCGTCGGGGTCGTCGCGTCGCTGCGCGGGCCGGGTGCTCAGGACGTGGAGCCCCGCGGCCCGCAGGCGACGGTGGTAGGCGAGCGTCTCGCGCACCTGTCCGGGGGTGGCGAAGTGGTACTCGACGGAGTCGAGCAGCCAGACGAACCCGAGCTCGCGGACGAGCCCGTCCGCGATCGCGAGAAACCGGCCGTGCTCGTCGTAGATCGGGACGTTCCACTCGATGGCGGGAAGGTCCTCACGCGCCATCCAGAATTCGCGGCCCTCGTACTCCGCCGCGGACCAGACCCCGTCCTCGAGAGCGGGGAGGACCCTCCGTGGTGCGGCGGTGCCCTTTCTCGAGCCCTGATCGAGTTCGTGGCGGATGGCGGCGGGCAGGACCATCCCTCGCTGCACGACTTCGGTGAGGAGAGCGGCGATCGCCGTCAGGTCCTTCATCCGACGAACGCGGTCGGTGAGGCAGCGAACGAGCGGCGCGACGGCGAGGCCGTCGCGGACGGCGGGCCGCGGAAGACGCCGGGTGCGTTCGATGAGGATCCGCGGTGTGCTCAGCACGCGGCGGCTCTCGGCGATGAGCACGTGCACGGTGGTCAGCTCGTCCCCGCGCCGCACGCCGTGATGTCGCGCCCCGCCCAGTCCGGTGATCATGGCGCCCTCACCCGCGTAGATCAGCGCCGCGATCTCGAGCTGACGGTAGGTCGGTTCACCGTTGGACAGCAGGAACGTCGCCGGCGCGAGGAGCGTCCACGGCCCGTCCTCCTGCGTGCGCCGGTAGGCCGTGCGTTCGGGGACGCCGAGCGCTGTCAGCTCGTCGATCGAGATGACGCCCTCCCAGCCCGCGGCACGGAGCCGATCTCGTTCCCGGGCCCACTGTCCTCGTCGCACGGTTCGAGGGTCGCCGGGCGGGCTCGGCTCCATGGGGCGTTTCGGCCAGGTTGTGGACAACTCCGGCGATGTCGCGTCCGGTGGCTCATCGCTGTGGACAGCTTCCGAGGTTCTCGAGGCGTCTGCGTGGCGTTACGGACACTCAACGTCTGCGACGGTCCGCCGCTGACATGTGGGATCGCCCTGCGCTCGGCAGTAGGGCGTGCCCCACGTGGCCCGGGGGTCGTCTCCCTCCTGCCCTATCCCGTCCGCGGCGAGGCTGGTGCCATCGCCGCAACGGAGAGGGCCGCAGACGATGCGCACGCTACGGGGACACCAGGAGGCCGCCGCCGGGACGGCCGTGCTGATGCTCGCGGTCGTCCTGACCGCGCCCCTGCACTACGGCTTCGGGCTGGCGCTGACGTGGCTGCTGCCGGCCGCGGACTTCGGTGTCGTCAGCGTGCTGCTGACCGTGCTCCTGCTGGCCACCACGGTCCTCGCCGCCGGGTTCCCCTGGGCGTTGGCGCGCACCGTCGCCCGCGCCGAGGACGGCGACCCGGAGGCGGCCGCGGAGGTCGACGCCGCGTTCCGCTCGGCCCTGGTCGGTAACGTCGGCCTCGGCGCGGCGCTCGCCCTCGGGTTCGCGGGCGTCCAGCTGACCACGGGCGCGATCCTCCCGGGCGTCGGTGCCGGCGTGACGCTGCTGGCCGCCGGGACGATCGTCCTCGTCGCGATCGGGCAGGTGCTCCTCGGCGGGCTCCAGGGTGCGCGGCGTTTCGCGGCGGTCAGCGGCGCCCGGGTCGTCGAGGTCCTGGTCAAGGTCGTGGTCGGCGCCGGCGCGGTCGCGCTGATCGGGTCCGGCGCCGTCGGCGTCGGCTGGGGCCTGCTGCTCGGCGCGGCCGCCGCCGCGCTCTGGGCCTGGTGGACGATGCGCGACCGCCTGCCGCGCCTGCGTGGCGCGCTCGCCGGATGGCGCTCCTTCGCGGCGGCTGCGCCGATGGCGGTCGGCACCACCGGCTTCGGCCTCATCGCCACGCTCGACGTCCTGCTGCTCGGTCCGCTCGGACACGCGCACGGCGTCACCTTCGCCGCCATCGGCACCTACCAGGCCGCCGCGCTCCTGGCCAAGGCTCCGTTCCTGGTCGGCAGCACCCTGTCCGACGCCGTCTTCCCGTTCATCGCCCGGGCCCGCGGCGCCGCGGAGGCCCACGGCTGGGTCGTCGCCGCGATGCGCTGGGTGCCCCTGGCCCTCGTCCCCGTCCTGCTCGTCCTCGTCGTCACCCCCGACGCGCTGGTCGGCCGCATCTTCCCCGTCGAGCACGCCGCGGCCGGCAACCTCGCCCGTCTGATCGCCGTCGGCACCCTCGGCCTGGTCGTCGGCGACATGCTGCTCAAGGCGCTGTTCGCCCGCGGACTCGCCGGTACCGCCGCGGCCCGCATCCCCGCCGCCGCGATCGCCGAGGTGGCCACGATGGCGCTCCTCGTACCGGGTTACGGCGCGACGGGGGCGGCCGCCGGGTTCGCGGTCGGCGCCTGGGTGGGCGTCGGCGCGCTCGGCACCGTCTACCTGCGCCACCACCGCCCGGGCACGCTGCCGGCGCGCGCCGCCGCCGGCTGGCTGGTCGCGGCCACCGGCCTGACCGGGGTGCTCGCCCTCGCCGCCCACGCCGGGCCGGCCCTCGACCTCGCGTTCATCGCCCTGGCCCTCGTGGTCTACGCCGTGCTGGCCGTCCGCCTCGGGGCCGTGCCCGCCGCCGAGCTCGACCGGGCCCGCGCGTGGATCGCCCGCGCGACCGGTGCGTCAGCCCGCGTAGAGGCCGGCGAGGGTGCGGGCGACCTCGGCCATCTGCTCGCGCAGGGCGACCGGGGCGAGCACCTCGACCTCGGCGCCGAGGCCCAGCAGCTCGGAGCGGGCGTGGGCGAGCGACTCGATCGGGATGACCGCGCGCACCCAGCCGTCGTCGTCGGTCGGCCAGCTGCCCTCGGCGACCGCGCGGGCGGTGTGCGGGCGCAGGAGGGCCGGGGCGAGCTCCAGCGCCCGCGGGGACAGGCGCACGGTCGCCTCGGCCTGATAGAGGGCCTCGGTGAGCTCCTGGGTGCGCCGGTGCCAGTACTTCCAGAGGTCGAAGTCCGCGGGCCGGTCGAAGCGCACGTCGAGCGTCTCGAGCGCCAGGATGCGAGCGACGCGGTAGGTGCGCGGCGTCGCGCCGGGCTCGTATCCGTGGGGGAGGGCCACCAGGTACCAGGTGCCGGCTTTGAGGACGACCCCGAGCGGCTCGAGCTCGCGCTCCACCTCCGGCTCGCGCCCGCCGGTGGCCCAGCGGCGGTAGCGCACGCGCAACACCCGCTGGTTCCACACCGCGTCCGCGACGCCGGTGAGCGTGGGGACGTGGTCGGCCTCGCGGAACCAGCCGGGGGCATCGAGGTGGAAGCGCTCGGCGATCCGGCCCGCGCGGTCCGAGAGCTCGCCGGGTAGCGCCGCCTGCACCTTGAGCTGTGCCGCCGCGAGCACCCGCCCGAGACCGAGCTCGGCGGCGGCCTCGGGCATCCCCGAGAGCGCGAGCGCGTCGGCCTCCTCGGCGGTCATCCCCGTCAGGTGGGTGCGGTAGCCCTCCAGGAGCGAGTAGCCGCCGTCCGGGCCGCGGTCGGCGTAGACGGGCACCCCGGACGCCGACAGGGCGTCCATGTCGCGGTAGATCGTGCGGATCGAGACCTCGAGCTCGTCCGCGAGCTCGCGCGCGGTCACCCGCCCTCGGTTCTGCAACAGGAGGAGCACGGAGAGCAGCCGGCTGGCGCGCACAGGATCAGTCCTACCCCATCCCTGACATCACCTGTCAGGCACGTCCCCCGTCCGGCGCCACCGGTTCAGCCGACTGCCGGTCCTGCGGCTCGGGCTGCAGCTCGTCGGGGATGCCGTCGGCGTCGTCGTCGCGCAGCAGCGGGTCGCCGATCCCGGCCCGCGCCCCCTCGAGCTGCGCGGCGACGGCGATCCCCAGGAGCAGGGCGACGCCCGTGACCGTCGCCCACAGCAGCAGCGCCATGATCCCGGCGAGCGGGCCGTAGGTGTCGCTGAAATCCCCGGACACGGCGACGTAGAGCGCCACGCAGCCCGACGCCGCCAGCCACAGGATCACGGTCAGGCCGGCACCGAGCGCGAGCCAGGAGAGCCCGGGCTGGTGGCGCCGCGGCGAGTGCCGGAAGAGCACGGTGACGGCGACGACGAGGGCCGCGAGCCCGACGGGCCAGCGCAGCACGTCGAAGAACGTCTCGGCGACGTCGCCCCAGCGGTAGACCTGCTCCACGGCGTCACCGAGCGGCCCGCCGGCGATGATCAGCACGAGACCCAGCCCCATCGACGACCCCGCCGTCAGCGTGAGGACGGCGGCGCGGGTGTACTTGCGCAGGAACGGCCGGTCGCGCTCGGTGCCGTAGATGCGGTTGGTGCCGCGCTCGAGCTGGGCGATCGCGCTCGTCATGGCCAGGAACGCGGTGATCAGCCCGAACGCCACGGCGAACTCGCCGACGTTCTCCGAGCGCGAGTCGTCGCCGCCCGCCTCCTCGGGGAGCTCGGCGGGCCCGCGGGCGACGACGTCGGCGAGCAGCTGGTCGCCCGACCCAGGGGACACCGCCACGACGGTCTGCGCGACGACCTGCGCGACCGACTCGGCGCCCACGGCCGTCGCCAGCCCGCTGCCCGCGATGACGAGCGGGACGATCGCCAGCGCGAGCTGGAGCGCGAACCCCCGCGCGTGGCTGAACCCGTCGCCGAAGCGGAACCGGACCAGCGCCTCCCGCAGCAGGGCGACCAGGCCGATCCGACGCGCGGTGTGCCAGGCGTCGTCGGCCGACAGCGTGTCCCCGTCCATGTCCGTCGTGACGGGCACCGCGCGCACCGAGCTCACGCGCTCATCTTCCCCGCAACCTGACGGGAGGTGTCAGGCACGGTGCGGAAAGCTGACCACCATGGTGGAGACGATGACGCGCGCGCGGGTCATGGCGCACCGGATCGCCGGGCAGGGCCTGCACCGCGACCGCCCCGGCGCGATCGCGGCCCTGGCCTCCCTCGGCATCCAGGACCTGGGGCCGACCGCACGGCTCGTCATCGCCGCCCGCAGCGACGACGACGTCGACCCGGCGGCTCGCGGCCTGACGGACGGGTGGACGCACCGCGGTGCCCCGCATCACCACCCGACGCCGCAGCGCAACGACATCGCGGCGGCGGCGCGGCCGTTCGGCGACGCCGACGCGGGCGCCCGCCTGAACTGGAGCGGGCCGGAGCAGCGGCGGGTCGGCATCCCGGCGCGGGAGGCGATCGACCGGGCGGCCGACGCGCTCGCCGAGGTCGTCACCGAGCCGATGACCAAGGGCGCGGCGAGCACCGCCGTCACGAAGCTGCTGCCCGAGGCGCTGCTCCGCGACTGCCGGCCGTGCGCGTGCGTCCACGTCAACGAGCAGCTCATGCGGCTCTCGGCGTTCCCGGTCGGTGTCGGCCTGGACGCGACGGGCAAGACGCTGCTGCTCACCCCGCCGCCGCCCGACTGGTCCCGCCCGGTCGAGGGCGACCCGGCCCGCGCGGCGCGCCTGGTGCTCGACTACCTGCGCGTGCTCGGGCCGGCCGGGCCCCGCGAGGTCGCCGACTTCATCGGGACGTCCCCCACCGCCTTCGCGCCCGGGTGGGAGGCCGCCCTGCCGGAGCTGGTCGAGGTCCGGGTGGACGACCGGCCCGCGTGGCTGCCGGCCGCGGACCTCGACGCGGCGCTCGGTGCCCCGGAGCCCGACCTCGTGCGCTTCCTGCCGCCGCTGGACCCGATGCTCCAGGCCCGCGACCGCGAGCTCCTCGCGCCCGACCCTGCGGTGCGCAAGGACCTCTACCGCGTCATCGGGAACCCGGGTGCGCTGCTGGCCGACGGCGAGATCGTGGCGAGCTGGCGACCACGGGCGTCGGGCAAGCGCCTGACCATCGAGGTCGCCCCCGTCGCGGAGCTGGAGCCCGACGTCCGCGTGCGCCTCGACGACGAGGCCGAGCGCGTCGCCGCCGCCCGTGGCCTCACGCTCGCCGGCCTCACGGGCGTCTAGACGCAGCGAGCGCCGCGTCGATCGCCTCGAGCGTCGCCCGTGCTCCGGAGGCCAGGGAGACCCCGCGACCGTGGCGGATTCCCGGCTCGCGCACGTTGATCCGGATCAGGGTCCCCGACGCGGCGCTGGCGAGCTCGGCATGCCTGCGGACCGTCGGCACCGCCGTCCCGGCGCCGAGCTCCACGACGGCGAGGCCCTGCCCGTCCTGGGCGCGCAGCCAGTCGCGGTGGGCGGCGGCGCGCTCGGCATGGTGGCCGGGGACCCAGAAGCCGTCGCCGAACATCAGGATGTTGGGCCGCGCCACCGCCCCGCACTGCGGGCAGGCCGGCAGGGGAGGGCGGGCGCGCATCGTGTCCTCGTCGATCGCGAGGTCGACCCGATCCCTCCTCCCCGTCGCTTCGCTCGCCGAACCGTCCGCCGACCAGGTCCCGTCGTGGCACGGCCGGGTGCACTGCAGCATCCCGATCGCGCCGTGGCACTCGGTGACCGTCTCGGGGTCGAACCCCGCGGCCTGGAACGCGCCGTCGACGTTGGAGGTGAACACCCGCGTCGGCCACCGGTCGGCCCACCGCCGCAGGACGGCGTACCCCGCGTGGGGAACGGTGCGCCGGTAGAGCGCGAGGCGGTGGCCGTAGAAGCCCCAGGCGAGCTCGGGGTCGGCGTGGAAGTGCTCGGGATCGGCGATCTCCTCGAAGCGCAGCCCGAGCCGCCGGTAGGGCGGGTAGGCGCGCCAGAACCCCTCGGGTCCGCGGAAGTCGGGCAGCCCCGAGTCGACGCCCATCCCGGCCCCGGCGCACACGAGCAGCGCCGTGGCCTGCGCGAGTCGATCGGCGGCCTCGGCGACGTCCTCCGGGTCCGGGGACTCGGGAGAGGTCAGGAGCCCGATCCGTCGACGTGCAGCACGACCTCGAACTCCATGAGGTCGGCGCCCGAGGAGACCGGCTTGGCGCGCTCGCCGGCGTGGGCGGCGGCCGCGGCGCCCCCGTCACGCCAGTTGGCGAACGCCTCCTCGGTCTCCCAGCGGGTGTAGACGAAGTAGCGGTCGTCCCCGGCGGTGGGACGCAGCAGCTCGTAGCCGAGGAACCCCGGCGTATCCTTGATCGAGTCGCCACGGGCGGCGAACCGGCGCTCCAGCTCGGCCTCGTTGCCCTCGGGGACCTTGATGGCATTGATCTTGACGACGGCCATGACCCGAGCCTACTGCTCTCCGGGCAGGCAGAACCGGCCGTCGGCGAGCTGCTCGACGAGCCCGTCGACGAGCAGCGAGTCGAGGCAGCGGGCGCGCTGGCCGGGGTCCGTGAGCCAGGCCGCGTCGAGCGCCGCCGCCGGCACCGGCCCCGGCGCTCCCCGCAGCACGTCCAGCAGCCGTCCGCGGACCTGGCGGTCGGTGCCCGCCCAGCGCTGCGCCTTGCGCGCCGGCCCGTCGCCGGCGGGACGCCCGAGGCGCTGCCAGGCGCAGGCGCCGGACACCGGGCAGTCGGCGCAGCGGGGGCTGCGCGCCACGCAGATCGTGGCGCCGAGCTCCATGAGCGCGGCGGACATGATCGCCGCGTCGGCGGTGTCGTCCGGCAGCAGCGCCTCGGTGTCGGCGAGGTCGCGGGACGCGGCGACCCCGGCGTCCGCGCGGCCGAGCACCGCGCGGGCCACGACCCGGCGGACGTTGGTGTCAACGACCGGGACGCGTTGACCGTAGGCGAACGCCGCGACTGCCCGGGCGGTGTAGGTGCCGATGCCGGGCAGCGACTCGAGCGTCTCGACGTCGGCGGGGACCACGTCACCGTGGTCGGCGGCGATCGCCTGGGCGGCAGCGTGCAGGCGCAGCGCCCGGCGCGGGTAGCCGAGCTTGCCCCACGCCCGCAGCACCTCGGAGGCGGGCGCGGCGGCCATCGCCGACGGTCGTGGCCAGCGCTCGAGCCACGTCCGCCACGGCTCCTCGACCCGCGCCACGGGGGTCTGCTGCAGCATGATCTCGGAGACGAGCACGCCCCACGCCGTCGTCCCGGGGCGGCGCCACGGGAGGTCCCGGGCGTGCGCGCGGAACCACGGGACGAGGACGTCGGCGAGGGTCGTGGTGGTGGGGCCCATCGACCGCCGATCCTGCCCCGGCCACCCGCTGACGCCACCGTCGGGTGAAACGGGCGGGCGACCGCGTGGTGGTCGGTCGCGGAGAGCTGAGCGGAACTTACTTTCCGTGACGTGTGGGAGCCGCTCGGACCGCTCGCGCCGTCGGTCTACTGGCGGCGCCGGATCGCCGCGCTCGGGGTGGTCCTCGCCGTGCTCGTGGGGTTCGTCTGGGCCGTGGCGGGCCTGAGCGGCGGCGAGCCCGACACCGCCACCGTCGAGGCCCGCGCCCGGGCGGCCGCGATGGCGAGCACGCCGACGCCGGAGCCCGCGGCTCCCGCTGGGCCCACCGGGCCCGCCGAGACCGGTACCCCCGGGCCCATCGAGGCCGCGCTGCCGGCGGTCGTCCCGCCCGGCGGGGCGCCGGGACTGGTGGCGCCACCCACGCCCGCCGGCGCCCTCTTCGCGCCCCCGGGCGGCGACGGCTTCCGCGGGTTCCTCCCGCCCGGGGTGCCGACGGGCTCGGCGGGTCCGCTGCTCTCGACACCGACGAGCACCCCCGCCCCGGTGCTCCCGCCGAGCACGACGCCTCCGGTCACCTCGGCGCCCACCGAGGCCGCCCCGGCCGAGCCCCCGCAGGAGCGGGCGGCCGCACCCGGCCCCTGCGCGGACGGCGATCTGAGGGTCACGGCGCGCACCGACGCCCCGCGCTACGCCGCCGGGACCAAGCCGACGCTGAGCCTCGTCGTCACCAACACCGGCAACGCGCCCTGCGTACGCGACCTCGACGCCGCCAAGCAGGCCGTCGCCGTCGTCGTCCGTCCCGGCGAGGGGCTGTGGGGGAGCAACGACTGCTCGCCCGGCGACACCGACGACGTCCGGACGCTCGCGCCGGGCGAGGAGGCGGTGTTCTCGGTGCGCTGGTCGGGCAAGACCTCGGCGCCCGGCTGCGCGGGCGCGCGCACCGTCGTGCCGCCCGGCGACTACCAGCTGCTCGCCCGCCTCGACGGCATCGTCAGCGAGCCGGCGCGGTTCACGCTGGCCGGCTGACGGCCACGTACGTCGGCCCAGACGGGCTCAGACCGTCTGCGCCGTGGTCAGCCCGACGCGCAGCAGCGCGCCCTGGAGATCGTCGACCTCCACCGCCGCGAGCCCCTTCGGTGAGCGCACGTCGCCGGGCGGCACGAGCGCCCGGCTGATCCCGAGCCGGCCGGCCTCGGCCAGGCGCCGTTCGAGCGCGACCACCCGACGGACCTCGCCGCCGAGCCCGACCTCGCCGACCGCGATGAGCCCGGGCCGGACGGCCTCGTTGCGGAACGCCGACGCGATGGCGATGGCGATGGCCAGGTCCGAGGCGGGCTCGCGCAGCCGCAGGCCGCCGACGGTGGCGACGAACACGTCCTTGTCGTGCAGGCGCAGGTGGCAGCGCTCCTGCAGCACCGCGAGGATCTTGGCGACGCGCCCGCTGTCGAGGTCGGAGACGACGCGACGCGGCGCGCTCTCCGAGCTGCGCGTGGCCACCAGGGCCTGCACCTCGGCCATGAGCGGGCGCTTGCCCTCCATCGCCACCGTGACCGCCTGGCCCGCCACGGTCTGCACCCGCCCGCCCGTGAACAGGCCCGACGGGTCGCTGACCTCGGCGATGCCGCCGTCGTTCATCTCGAAGCAGCCGACCTCGTCGGTGGCCCCGAAGCGGTTCTTCATCCCGCGCACGAGCCGCAGCGGGGAGTGCCGCTCGCCCTCGAACGACAGCACGACGTCGACGAGGTGCTCGAGCGTGCGCGGCCCGGCGACCGCGCCGTCCTTGGTGACGTGACCGATGAGCACGACCGGCAGGTCCCGCTGCTTCGCGAGGGCGACGAGCGCCGACGTGACCGCCCGGACCTGCGAGACGCCGCCGGGCGTGCCGTCCACGGTGGCGGTGCCCACGGTCTGCACGGAGTCGACGACGAGCAGCTCCGGGTCGACCGCCTCGACGTGCGCCGCGACCTCCTCGAGATCGGCCGTCGCGGACAGGAACAGGTGCGGCGCGAGGGCGCCGGTGCGCTCGGCGCGTAGGCGGACCTGGCCCGCCGACTCCTCCCCGGTGACATACAGCACCGTCGCCCCCAGCCGCGCGCGTCGCGCCGCGACCTCGAGCAGGAGCGTGGACTTGCCCACCCCGGGCTCGCCGGCGAGCAGCACGACGACCCCGGGCACGAAGCCGCCACCGAGCACCCGATCGAGCTCGCCCACACCCGTCGGGCGCGCCGTCGCCGTCTCGAGGTCGACCTCGCTGATCAGGCGTACGGGGCTGGACGGGCGCGCCGCGGGCGAGGGCGGGACGCCGGTGCGGCCGCCGCCCGTCGCGGCGGCGGGGAGGTTCGGGGCCTCCTCGACCGTGCCCCACCCGCCGCACTCCGAGCAGCGGCCCACCCACTTCGCAGACGCGTGCCCACAGGCGGTGCACTCGAAGCGGGGGGCGCGGGTCCGTGGGGGCACGGTCCGCACCGTAGGCGGGACCCCCGACAGCGCGGGGCCCGACGGGCGGATCAGCCCTCGGCGTCGCCCTCGCCGACGACGATGACGGGCACGGTCACGGCGCCGGCCTTCTCGAAGGTGAAGGTGACCTCGTACGTCGGCCCGGGGCGCAACTGCTGCGTGAGGCCGGTGAGCACGATGCGAGCGCTTCCGCCCACGCGGACGAAGGGGTCGGCCGGGCCGAGCGTGCCGGGGTCGTTGCCGATGATCCGCAGGGAGTTGTTCGCCGGGATCGTCGTCGGGCCCTCCGGCCGGGCGCTCACGGCGTACGGCGAGGTGACCGACACGAGCCGGTCCTCCGTCGGGGTCTGGTTGATGATCGTCAGACGAAGGGGGACCTCCGCGCCCGAGGGCACGGTGTTCGTCGGACCGGCGTCGAGGGAGACGTCCCGCAGGAGGATGCCGCCGACCTGTCCGGTCGCGCCGTCGGCCTGGGAGACGATGGTGTCGGTCTGGGTCACGGAGCCGGCGCTGCAGCCCCCGAGCGCGAGGCCCGCGGTCAGCAGCGTCGCGACGACGATCGCCGGTCGGGTCCCGCGCGGGCGGCGGCTCATGATCGGGAGCGTCCTCTCGGGAAGTGGGGCACACTGGTCTCCGGGCAGCGACACCTTAGTACCAGGTCGGCGTCCCGGCCTCGCGGGAGCGCGGGATGCCGGGCCAGCACGCCCCGATGCCTCTTGTCAAGTCCCTGACCTGCGAAGACGGCGCAATCCCCTGCGATGCCCGCTCGCTGGGCGTGTTAATCTGGGTATAGCGAAAGGGGCTCGGGACACATGGTTTTCAAGGTCGGCGAGACCGTCGTCTACCCGCACCACGGTGCCGCTCTCATCGAGGCCATCGAGACCAGGACGATCAAGGGCGAAGAGAAGAAGTATCTCGTCCTCAAGGTTGCTCAGGGCGACCTGACCGTCCGGGTTCCCGCGGACAATGCCGAGATCGTCGGCGTCCGCGACGTGGTTGGCCAGGAGGGGCTGGATCGGGTGTTCGAGGTGCTGCGCGCGCCGCACACCGAGGAGCCGACCAACTGGTCGCGCCGGTACAAGGCGAACCTCGAGAAGCTCGCGTCGGGCGACGTGAACAAGGTGGCGGAGGTCGTACGCGACCTCTGGCGCCGCGAGAAGGACCGCGGCCTGTCCGCGGGTGAGAAGCGGATGCTGGCCAAGGCCCGGCAGATACTGGTCAGCGAGCTGGCCCTGGCCGAGGGCACCGACGAGGTGGCGGCCGAGTCGCTGCTCGACCAGGTGCTGGCGTCCTGATCCGGTCCTGAACCGACGTGATGGCCGCGGTGACGCGGTGAGCGTCGCCGCGATCGTGCCGGCGGCGGGTCGAGGCGAACGACTGGGCCTCGGCCTGCCGAAGGCGTTGGCGGTCGTCGGCGGGCTCAGCCTGGTTGCGCGCGCCGTCGACGGACTCGTCTCCGGTGGCGTGGACGCCGTCGTCGTCGTGGCCCCTCCGGGCGACGAGGACGCGATGCGTCGCGCCCTCGGCGACCGCGACGTCACGGTGGTGCCGGGTGCCGACGACCGCGTCGGCTCGGTCTCGGCGGCGCTCGACGCGCTGCCGGCCGACGCCGACGTGGTGCTCGTGCACGACGCCGCGCGGTGCCTCTGCCCATCGGAGGTCGTGCGCGCGGTCATCGACGCCGTGCGCGCGGGCCATCGCGCCGTGATCCCGGCGACACCGGTGGCCGACACGCTCAAGCGGACCGGGCCGGCGGGGCAGGTCCTCGCGACCGTCGACCGCTCCGATCTGGCCGCCGTCCAGACCCCGCAGGGCTTCGAGCCGGCGACGCTGCGCGCGGCACACGACCGTGCCCGCGGCCGGCGCGACGCCGGCGATCCCGTCGCGGCCACCGACGACGCCGGGCTCGCCGAGGACCTCGGTGTGACCGTCGTGACGGTCCCTGGCGACCCGCGCGCCTTCAAGGTGACCACCCCGCTCGACCTCGCGATGGCCGAGGCGCTCGTCACGGCGGGGCCGGCGTGACCATGCGGGTCGGCATCGGCACCGACGTCCACCCGGTCCGCGCCGGTGTGCCGTGCTGGGTGGCGGGTCTGTACTGGGAGGGCGTCGACGGCTGCGCCGGGCACTCCGACGGCGACGTCGCCGCGCACGCGCTGTGCGACGCCGTCCTCTCCGCGTGCGGGCTCGGCGACCTGGGCGCGGTGTTCGGTACCGGGCGACCGGAGTGGTCCGGGGCGTCCGGGGTCCGGCTGCTCGGCGAGGTGCGCGCGCTCGTCGCGGCCGAGGGCTGGGTGCTGGGCAACGCCGCGGTCCAGGTGATCGGCAACGCCCCGAAGATCGGCACCCGCCGCGCCGAGGCACAGGCGGCGCTGTCGGAGGCGCTCGGGGGCCCGGTGGCCGTGTCGGGTACGACCTCCGACGGGCTCGGGCTCACCGGTCGCGGCGAGGGTCTCGCCGCCGTGGCGACGGCCCTGCTCGTCCCGGCCTGAGGTCGCGCGCCGAGTTCCTCCGAACGGCACCCACGGCTCGCCCGCGGTTCCTACGATCCGCGAGGGGAGGTGGGCGGGTGTTCTTCGGTACGCACTGGAACTCGGTCTCCCACCAGGAGATCTACGACCAGGTGAACGGCGGTCCCGCCAGCGGTGTGCCCGGCGACGGGTTCGTCGACAGCGGTCAGTCGTGGCACCGGCTGGTCGGGCGGATGCAGCACGTCGCCGACACCGTCGACGCCGCGGGCTCGAGCCTGCGCGCGCACTGGCAGGGGCAGGCCGCCGAGTCCGCGGACCGGTCGATCCACCCCCTCAAGCCCTGGGTCGACCAGGCGCGCGCCCTCGGTCGTGCGGTGGGCAGCGTCTCCCACGAGCAGGCCGCCAACCTGCAGGACGTCCGCCTCGCGATCCCGGAGCCGACGCCCGCGCAGGCGCCCGCCGCTCTCGGGTGGGGCGACGTCTTCGGTTCGGCGGGCCCGCTCGGCAGCGACTACCAGAACGCGCTCGTGGCGCAGACGGAGAGCGAGCGGGCCGCTCAGCAGACCATGGACCGCTACCAGCGCTTCAGCGCCGACCGGATGACCACGCTGCCGCAGTTCGCCGGCCCCGTCGGCCCGCAGATCACGCCGGCGGACCTGTCGGTGGGCGGTGGCGCCGGACCCGAAGGCGGTGGGGTGGGCGGCACCGGTGGTGGAGGCGGGGGTGGTGGCGGCGGCGCCGGGGGTGTCGGCGCGGTGCCCGGAGGTGGTGCCGGGGCCGGTCTCCCGCCGGGCGGCGGAGGTTCGGGCGGGGGCGGTGCCGGCGGTGCTCCCGGCGGTGCTCCCGGCGGTGCTCCCGGCGGTGCTGCCGGGGGAGGTGGCGGCGGAGCAGGCACGGGCGCCGCGGCACCGGTGGTGCCGTCGCCGACGACGGCGGCCGGCACGCCGACCCCGAACGGGGTGCCCGCGCCCACGGGTGGTGCGGCGGGGGTACCGGGGGCGGGTGCCGCGGGCGGCGTGCCCGCCGGGAATGCGCCGAGCACGGGCACCGGCGCCGTCGTCCCGCCCGTCGGCGCCGTGCCGGGCGGCGCGGCTGGTGGCGGTGCGGGCCGGCTCCCGTCGGGGGCGTCGACCGGCGCGGGCAGGCCCGGGGGCCCGGGGAGCACGGGCGTACCGGGCAGCTCGGGGACCCCGGGGGGCTCGGCCTCGGGAGGACTCGTGCCGGGCGCGCGGGTCGGCGGTGGCGTCGGCAGCGGGCCCGGAGGCGGCGGTGTCGGTGGCGGCGGTGTCGGCGCCGGCCCGGGAGCCGCCGCGGGCACGGGCCGGGGCGGCGTCGGTGGCGGAGCTGTCGGCGGTGTCGGTGGGGGAGGCGCCGGCGAGGTCGGCGCACGCGCCGGGGTCGGCGGTGGTGGCGCCGTGGCGGAGACGGCTGCGGTCCGCGCGGCCGGGGCTGCCGCCGAGGGTCGCGGCGGTGCGGTTCCGATGATCCCGCCGGGCGGCATGGTCGGTGGACAGGGTGGCGGCGGGGACCGGCGCCGGCCCGACTACCTCCACGAGGACGACCCCGACGCCATCGCGGGTGCCCTGCCCGCGACGACACCCCCGGTGATCGGCGAATGACGACCGGGACCCGCGCCGGCGTGCACCTCGACACCGGCCAGTACCTCGCGCTGTGGCGGCATCTCGGTCTGGGCGAGCACCCGCTCCTGCTCTCCGTCCTCGACCACGGCCGCACCTACGCCGAGCGGGACGCCCTCGACGCCGCGGCCCGGGACCGACTCGCGGCCCAGGGTCTGCTCGAGGACCCATCCCTCGCCGACATGCTGTCCGTGCTCTCCGCCGGCGCCCGCGAGGTCGACGTGCGGGTGCTGGTCGAGGGCGCGCCACCGCTCGACGCCGTCGCCGCGACGCGAGGCGGACTGGGCGTCGTGGCGTGGCTGGTGTCCGGAGGCCTGCGCCTCGATCCTGCCGACCCGGACGACCCCGCCGGCGCGCTGCTCGCCCGCCTCCCCGACCGGCCCGCCGCCCCCGGCGTCCCGATGTCCCTGCCCGCCGACGCCCTGCTCGGCGACGGGGTCACCCTCGAGGAGCGCGCGCGCCGCCTGCGCCGCGCCGGTGTCTCCGCGCACCACGTGGAGCGACTGCGCGCGATCTGGTGCCGCGCCGCCCGAGCGGGTCGCGACCTTCGGGGTCGCGGTCCGCGACGCGGCCGGGGTCCGACGTCGAGGGCCCTGCGTGGTCACCGTGCTCGACACGGCGAGCGGCCGCCTCGCGATGGGGCCCGACGCCACGGGCTCCCGCACCGTGGTGCGCCCGACCGACCGTCCCCGCCTGCGCGCCGAGCTCGCCACCCTGCTCGAGGGGCACGAGCGGGACGTCGCCGCGAGCTCCCGTCGTCGATAGGACCTGTCTCGGTGAATGCTTCGGTTTCCGAAGCGTTCGGCGCTGGACGGCTCGACGGCCGGCCCGCCCGCGGTGGCGTCCTCGCCAGGCTGCGAAAGCTTCGATTTCCGAAGCGTCCTGCTCGGGAGACGGGACGACCGGACGACCGGACGACCGGACGCTCAGCGCAGCACCGCTCGCACGGCCGCCGGGGCGTCCGAGGGCCGGAGCAGCGGCACCGAGCGCCCGCCGCCCGCGGCGGCGATGCGGGCGCACGACGTCCGCGCGTCCTCGTCGTCCACCGTCACCAGCGTGTGCACCCGCGCGGCGCCGGAGGCTCCGGCGATCGGGGCCGGGTCCTCGCCCTCGTTCCAGGCGCCGTCGGTGAGTACGAGGACGTCGGCGTGCGGCACCCGCGCGGCCGTGGCCTGCGCGAGGGCGGTGCGCAGGCCGAGCGCGAGATCGGTGGTGGAGCCGCCGCGCAGGTCGAGCAGCGAGTCGAGCACCGCCGACGTCGGCGCGGGGGAGTGCAGGTGGCGCAGCACCACCGCGCGCGACCAGAACGCGATCACCGCGAGCTCGTCGTCGGTGCGCAGCCCGGCCGCGAGGGCGCCGGCCGTCGTCACGGCCGTGGTCAGGGGCTGGCCGGCCACCGACCCGGACGCGTCGACGAGCAGCACGATCGCGCGACCCGGCGAGCGCCAGCCGCGCCAGCGGAGGTCCTCGGCGCGGATCGGCCGGTGCTCCAGGGACTGCTCGAGGGTGGCGTCGAGGTCCAGGTCGAGCCCGTCGCCGGTGACGGTCGCGAGCCGGGTCGAGCCCCGTCGCTCCGTCTCGCCCGCCCGCGCCGGGGGCACGAGCAGACGGACGGCGAGGCGCCGCGCCTTCGCCCGCAGCAGCGGGTCGGTGGCGCGGGCGAGGTCGGCGAGCAGGTCGATCGTCCCGTCGGCGTCCTCGCCGAAGGCCCCGGCGGTGGCGGCCTCGTCGAGCACCCCCACCGTCGGGCTGACGCTCTCGAGGTCGTCGTGACGGCGCTGCAGGTCGGCGCGGGTCTCGGTGCGCCGGGCCTGGTCGCGCAGCAGGTCGGCGACCTCCTTGGGGTCCGACACCACCTTCGGCGGCGCCCCGGGGGAGCGGCCCGCCTGCGGGGGCGGCGAGCCTCCGGGGCTCAGGCTTTTCCCTCGCCACCGCCCTCGGCGCCCACGCGCTCGTCGACGGGTGCGCTCGCCGCCCACAGGTCGGCGACGACCTCCTCGACGGTGCGCGTCGTGCCCTCGAGCAGCTGGACGCGCCCGGAGAGGGCGGCCAGCGCGGCGTCGGTGCCGGTGGTCTCGGCGTTCGGGGCCAGGCGGCCGGCGAGCCCCACGTCACGCAGCTCGGCCAGCGAGGCCGCGACGGCCACGAGGTCCAGCGCGCCGCGCACCGAGGAGCCCAGGCGTAGATCGGGGTGCTCGCGGGTCGCCCGCGTGGCCCGGACCGCGCGCGCGACGAAGCTCTCGTCGACGACGCCGTGGTCGCGACGCACGATCGCGGTCTCCTCGTCGGCGTCCTGGTGCACGAAGCCGACACGGCACGACCGGTCGTAGAGCGCGGGCGTGATGCGCCCGGTGCCGACGGCGTCCGACGGGTTCATCGCCGCGACGAGCCGGAACGACGGCGCCGCGTCGACGATCCCGAGCCGCGGGACGTGCAGGCGCCGCTCGGAGAGCACGCCGAGCAGGACGTTGAGGGTCTCCTCGGGAACGCGGTTGAGCTCCTCGACGTAGAGCAGCGCGCCCGAGGTCAGCGCGCGGACCAGCGGACCGGGCACGAAGTTCTCGGGGGTGTAGTCCTCGGTGAGCACGCGCGACGGGTCGTGGTGGCCGACGAGGCGCGCCGGCGAGAGCTCGGCGTTCCCCTCGACCAGCTCGAGCCCGACGCCTGCGCCCTCCGCGAGCGCGCGCAGCAGCGTCGTCTTGCCGGTGCCGGGCGGGCCCTCGAGCAGCACGCTGCGGCCGGCGGCGAGCGCCGCGGCGATCACCTCGGACTCGCGCACGCGCCCGATGACCCGCGCACGGGAGGCGTCGATCATGGCGCGGACCGGCAGGCCGCCCGCGGTGGGCAGACGGGGGGCGGCCCCGGTGTCCACGAGGGAGACCGGGGCCGCGGATCCGTTCGTCACAGGGAGTCGATACCTCAGTCGAAGATCAGGACGCCGCGGATGTTCTTGCCGGCGTGCATGTCCTCGTAGCCCTGGGCCACCTCGTCGAGCTTGTACTGCTTGGTGACGAGCTCGTCGAGCTTGACCTTCCCCTTGTTGTAGAGGTCGAGCATCTTGGGGATGTCGGCCTTGGGGTTGGACGAGCCGAACAGCGAGCCCTTGATCTTCTTCTCGAAGAGGGTCAGCTCGCCGATCGGGATCGGCACGCCCACCTCGGTGATGTCGCCGAGGCCGGTGACGACGACCGTGCCCTGCTTGCGGATCGAGGCGAAGGCGTTGCCGACGTGCTCGGGCTTGGTGATGCCGATCGTGACGATCGAGACGTCGGCGCCCTGGCCGTTCGTGTAGCCCTTGGCCAGCTCGGTGGCCTCCTCGATCGACTCGACGGCCTCGGTGGCGCCGAGCTCGAGGGCCTTCTCGCGCTTGAACGCGACGGGGTCGACGGCGATGACGTTGGCCGCGCCCGCGTGGGCGGCGCCCTGGACGGCGTTGGCGCCGATGCCGCCGATGCCCTGGATGATCACGGTGTCGCCGGGGCCGACCTCGGCGGTGTTCACGGCGGTGCCCCAGCCGGTGCCCACCGAGCAGCCGAGCAGGCAGGCGACCTCGAGCTTGGTGTCCTGCGGGACCTTGATCGCCGAGTCGACCGCGACGGTCGAGTACTCGGAGAAGGTCGAGATGCCGCACATCTGGCCGACGTTGGTGCCGTCCTCGAGGTGCAGACGGGTCGACGGGTCGTCCCAGCGGGTGCCGGCGAGCAGGCCCGCGCCGAGGTCGCAGAGGTTCGAGTGGCCGGTGGCGCACCAGCGGCACTGCCCACAGGCGGGGAGGAACGAGAAGACGACCTTGTCGCCCACCTCGAAGCCCTTGGTGTTCGGGCCGACCGACTCGACGATGCCGCCGCCCTCGTGGCCCCCGGCGAACGGGTAGGTGCCGACCGGGATGTCACCGGTGGCGATGTGGTCGTCCGAGTGGCACAGGCCCGAGGCCACCATCTTCACCCGGATCTCGTCCTGACGCGGGTCGTCGACCTCGACCGTCGCCGTCTCGTACTTGCCCGGGGCCTGGCGGACGAGGGACGTCCGGCACGTGATGGACAACGCTGACCACTCCTTGCGTAGCGAAACCGTCGAATGATGCAGCCGACTCTATGTCTCGCCTCACACGTTGGGAAGAGGGTTACCGAACGATCGGTCGGTTGCGTGGCGGGTGCGTCCGTGGGAACGGATCCACCGTTCCGTAGGATCCGGACGGTGAGCCTGCACCTGTACGACACCGCACGACGCGAGCTGCGGGAGTTCCACCCGCAGCGCGCCGGCACGGCGTCGATGTACGTGTGTGGGGCGACCGTGCAGGGCGTGCCCCACGTGGGCCACGTGCGCTCGGGTCTGGACTTCGACGTGCTCCGCCGCTGGCTCGCCCACAACGGGTACGACGTGCTGCTCGTCCGCAACGTCACCGACATCGACGACAAGATCCTGAACAAGGCCGAGGCCGCGGGCCGGCCCTGGTGGGAGTGGGCGGCCACGCACGAGCGCGCCTTCGCCGCGGCCTACGACGCGCTGGGCTGCCTGCCGCCGTCGGTGGAGCCGCGCGCCACGGGCCACATCACCGAGATGGTCGAGCTGATCGAGCGCCTCGTCGAGCGCGACCACGCCTACGCCGTCGACGGCGACGTCTACTTCGCGGTGGGCACCTGGCCGGCGTACGGGGAGCTGTCCGGCCAACGCGTCGACGAGATGGAGCAGGGCGAGGGGGTCGACGCGCGCGGCAAGCGCGACGCCCGCGACTTCACGCTCTGGAAGGCCGCGAAGCCCGGCGAGCCGTCGTGGCCGACGCCGTGGGGCCGCGGGCGCCCGGGCTGGCACCTGGAGTGCTCGGCGATGGCCACGCACTACCTGGGCCCGCGTTTCGACATCCACGGCGGCGGTCTCGACCTGGTGTTCCCGCACCACGAGAACGAGCTCGCCCAGTCGCGCGCCGCCGGCGACGGGTTCGCCGAGTACTGGATGCACAACGCCTGGGTGACGATGTCGGGCTCGAAGATGTCGAAGTCGCTCGGCAACACGCTGACGATCCCCGCGGTGCTCGAGCGCGTGCGGCCGGTCGAGCTGCGCTACTACCTCGTGGCGCCGCACTACCGCTCGACGCTGGAGTACTCGGAGCACGCGCTCGCCGAGGCCGCCGCCGCGTACCGGCGAATCGAGACGTTCGTGCACCGCGTGCACGACCGCGTCGGCGCCGTCGAGGTCGGGCGCATCTCCGACGCGTTCGCCGCCGCGATGGACGACGACATCGCCACCCCGGCGGCGCTCGCCGAGGTGCACGAGACCGTGCGCGCCGGCAACGCCGCCCTCGACGCCGGCGACCGCACCGCCGCGATGGCCGCCGCGAGCGCGGTGCGGGCGATGACCGGCATCCTCGGCCTCGACCCCGTCACCTGGGGCGACGCCGCCGCCGGTGGCGGTGCCGACGACGCGGCGCACCAGGCGCTCGGCTCGCTCGTCGACTCGTTGCTCGACCAGCGCACCCGGGCCCGCGCCGACCGCGACTTCGCGCGGGCCGACGCCCTGCGCGACGAGCTCACCGCGGCCGGCGTCGCCGTCGAGGACACCTCCGACGGCCCCATCTGGTCACTCAAGGACGGTGCCTGAACCCCATGGCCGGCAACTCCCGCCGCCCCGGCGCCCGCCGCAACCCGGGCTCGAAGAAGGGCCCCACGAAGGGCTCCGGCGGCAAGGGCCGCAAGAGCCTCGAGGGCCGGGGCCCGACCCCGCCCGCCGAGAAGCGCCCGAACCACAAGTCGTACCGGAGCGAGGGCGGGTCGAAGTCGGCGTCCGCGCCCCGGCGACCCGCCACCGAGGAGCGCTCCGCGCCGCGCCGTACCCCGACGCGGCGTGACGACCCGGACGGCCCCCAGACCGTGCTCGGCCGCAACCCCGTGGTCGAGAGCCTGCGCGCGCACAGCCCCGCCATCGCGCTCTACATCGCCCAGAACATCGACGTCGACGACCGCGTCCGCGAGTCGATCCGCAGCGCCTCCGAGCGCGGGATCTCAGTGATGGAGGTGCCGCGCGGCGACATCGACCGGATGGCCGACGGCGCGGTGCACCAGGGGCTCGCGCTCTCGGTGCCGGCGTTCGACTACCTCCACCCCGACGACCTGCTCGAGGAGGCGCGCCAACGCGCCCACCTGCAGAAGGTCGAGCCCCTGCTCGTCGCGCTCGACGGGGTCACCGATCCCCGCAACCTCGGCGCCGTCCTGCGCTCGGTGGCGGCGTTCGGCGCGCACGGCGTGCTGCTGCCCCTGCGCCGGTCGGTCGGGGTGACGCCGGTGGCCTGGCGGACCTCGGCGGGCGCGGCCGCGCGCGTGCCCGTCGGCCGGGCGACGAACCTCAGCCGCACCCTGTCGGCCTGGCTCGACGAGGGCCTCGTCGCGGTCGGGCTCGACGGCGCCGCGGACGCCGACATCGACCACCTCGACGACGCCGCGGGCCCCGACGCCGCCCGCGGGCCCCTCGTGCTCGTCGTCGGCTCCGAGGGCAAGGGGCTGTCGCGCCTCGTGCGCGAGACCTGCACCGCCTCGGTGTCGATCCCCATGGCCGGCGAGTTCGAGTCGCTCAACGCCTCCGTCGCGGCGGGCGTCGCCCTCGCCGAGATCGCCCGGCGGCGCCGCGGCTGACGTCGTTGCAGCGAACGCGCCGTTCGCTGCTTCTACGCGCACGAACTCCCCGTTCGCTCGCCCGGATCGTCCTGGCGAAGGGCGCCCCTCGCCGCTCTAGCCGAGCGAAGGTGCCCTTCGGTCGGAATCAGCGGGCACCCCGGACGACGACCCGGAGCGAGGCGCGCGCTCCTGCGGCACGGCCAGGTCGGTGTCGACCTCGCGCCCCCGGAGCACGCGGGACTCGACGACCTCCCAGCGCTCCGCCTCGTCGCCCGCACGCGACAGCGCCGCCCCCGACGCCACGACGCCGCCGGAGAGCTCCTTCGCGACCTCGGTCAGCCGCGCGGCCTCGTTCACCGGGTCGCCGATCACCGTGTACTCGTAGCGGCGGGTGTCGCCGATGTTGCCGGCGACGGCCTCGCCGGCCGAGACGCCGATGCCGGCGGAGATGTCGTCGAGCTCGTCGGCGATGCGCCGCGCCATCTCCCGCCCGGCGCGCAGGGCGCAGCCGGCGGCGTCGTCGAGCGCGGTCGGCGCGCCGAAGATCGCGAGCGCCGCGTCGCCCTCGAACTTGTTGATCCAGCCGTCGTGCTGCTCGACCACGTCGATCACCACGGCGAAGAACGCGTTGAGGATCTCGACCACCTCGTGCGGGGGCCGGGTCGCGGCGAGGCGGGTGGAGCCGACGAGGTCGACGAACAGCACCGCGACCTCGCGCACCTCGCCCCCGAGCTCGACGTCGTTCTCCATCGCGGTGCGGGCGACGTCCTCGCCGACGTGGCGGCCGAACAGGTCCCGCACGCGCTCCCGCTCGCGCAACCCGCCGACCATGGTGTTGAAGCCGGCCTGGAGCAGGCCCAGCTCGGTGGTGTCGAACACCGGGACCTCGGCGTCGTAGTCGCCGTCCTCGACCTGGCGCTGGGCCCGGCGCACGGCGAGCACCGGCGCCGCCGTCGACATGGCCGTGAGCACCGTGACCAGGAAGCCCACGACGAGCGCGACGCCGCCGAGCACGAGGACGACGAGGGCGAGCCGGTCGGTGGTGTAGCCGCCGAACGCCAGCGAGGCCACGGCCGCGAGGAGGACGCCGACCAGCGGCACCGCCGTCCCGAGCACCCACGAGCCCACCGCACGCAGCGCCACCCCGGGCAGGACGCGTCCCGACGGCGGGCGGTCGTTGAGGACGCGCGCCACGTCGCGGCGCAGGACGCGCTCGACGAGCCGGTAGGTCACCGCGACCGTCGCCACCCCGCCGAGCGCGACGGTGATGCCGACCGACACGCCCAGCCGGGGGCTCGCGACGACGTTGATGAGCACGAAGACGACGACGGCCGCCGCCCACAGGACGGTCTGGACGGTGGCGAGGCGCAGCGGCCCGCGCAGCACGACGCGTCGCAGGCGCTTGCGCCGCCGCCGCACGGCGCGGTCGTCGTCGTCCGGACCCGGGGGCGGCGGCACCTGCATCCGGAAGTGACCCCAGACCACGCCGACGAGCACGGCGCCGAGCAGGTAGGCCCCGAACGCGATGAGGTTGCGCATCAGGGCGCCGGGGTCGTCCTCGACGAGCTCGCCGAGGGGCAGGACCCAGGCGGCGACGACGAGCACGACACCCGCGCCCACGATGTTGGGGATGACGACGACGAGGGCGAGCGCGAGGCGCGTGACCATCCGGAGCCCGCGCTCCTCGGTCACCGCTGCTCGGGGCGCTCCGGACATGGGCGGACCCTAGCGGCGGGCCCCGGAGCAGCAGCGTCACACTCACTCCCCCGTGGGGACACCGGCGCGTCGGCGCCGGACGACCACCCACGCGGCGACGTAGGCGACCGCCGCGGCGACGACCACCGCCGCGAGGGCCGGGTGCATGTCCTTCGAGAGGCTCGGCGCGCGGTCCGGGCCGATCGCCCAGAGCACGAGCGGGGTCGCGAAGGCCACGGCGAGACCCGTCGCCCACCACCGTAGGGCGCGGAGCCGGCCGTTGCGCCAGGTGCTGACGACGACGATCGCGACCGGGACGACGGCGAGCATCGCGAACTGGCCGACGACCATGACGGCGACCGCCCCGGCGGCGATGGCGGCGGACCGCGGCAGGCGCTCGGTCGTGGGCGACGGGCCGGTGGCGGTGACGGACATGGGACGCTCCCCGGAGTGTGACCACTGCTCACTTCTGCGATCACTGCTCTCAGGATGTCAGTCGAGGGCGTCGGAAGCAAGAGCACTGCTCTCGTAAAGCGCGTCAGCGCAACAGGAGCTGCACCAACGCCGCCACACCCACCACGACGATCACCCCGCGCAGCACCACCGGCGGGAGCCGGCGCCCGACGAGCGAGCCGATGACGCCGCCGATGATCGACCCGCCGGCGACGCACGCCACGACCGGCCACGACACCGGCGCGACCAGCGCGAACACGATTCCCGAGACGAGGTTCGCGAGCGTCGCCAGCACATTCTTCACCGCGTTGTGCCGCTGCAGGTCGTCGTCGATGAGCAGGCCGAGCGTCGCGAGCAGCAGGACGCCCTGCGCGGCGCCGAAGTACCCGCCGTAGACGCCGGTGCCGTAGGTCGCCGACCACACGGCGGGGCCGACGCGGGTGCGGGGCGCGCCGTCGGGACGTCGCGCGGCCATCCGGCGCGAGACCCAGGGCTGGATCACCACGAGCACGACCGCCAGGGCGACGAGGATCGGCACCACGGCGTCGAACGCCTCCGGCGGCAGCCAGAGCAGCAGCACCGCGCCGGTGAGCCCGCCGAGCACCGACGCGACGCCGAGCCGCACGACCCGTCCGCGCAGGCCGCGGAGCTCGCGCCGGTAGCCGATCGAGCCGGTCAGGGAGCCGGGGACGAGGCCGAGCCCGTTGGAGACGTTGGCGGTCAGCGGCGGGTACCCGAGGGCGAGCAGGACGGGGAACGTCACCAGCGTCCCGGAGCCGACGATCGTGTTGACCGTCCCGGCCCACACGCCCGCGACGACGATGATCGCGGCATGCCCGAAGTCCAGGCCGGAGGTCACCCGGCCATGATGGTCGCGCGCGTCGCCCGCCGCCGGGTCCGCAGCGCGCCGAGGGCGCGGCACACCACGTAGATCGCGAAGGCGATCGAGGCGACGAACGGGCTGATCGGCAGCCCGGCGTCGAGGGACGCCACGATCCCGCCGATCACGGCGATCTCGGCGAACACCACGGCGAGCACGGACGCCAACGTCGGCGACGCCGTGACCTGCGCGGCGGCGGCGGCCGGCGTGATCAGCAGGCAGAGCACGAGCAGGGCGCCCACGATCTGCACACCGAGGGCCACCGTCACGCCCAGCAGCACCGCGAAGACGATCGACAGGGCGCGCACCGGCACGCCGCGGGCGGCGGCGACCTCGGGGTCGAGGCTCGCGAACAGCAGCGGCCTGCGGACCACCGCGAACACCCCGAGCACGACGACGCCCACGATTGCGAGCGCCAGCACGTCGCCGACGTCCACGCCGACGATCTGTCCGACGAGCAGCCCGAACTTGTTGGCCGAGCGCCCGGTGTAGAGCGACTGGAACAGCACCCCGAGGCCGAGCCCGAACGACAGCAGCACCCCGATCACGGAGTCGCGCTCGCGCTGGGCGCGTCCGAGGGCACCGAACAGCAGCGCGACGAGCACCGCGCCGACGAGCGCGCCCCAGCCCACCGCGTCGGTGCCGAAGACGAGCAGCGCGCCGGCGCCGCCGGCGAACGCCAGCTCGGCGGTCCCGTGCACCGAGAACGCCATGCCCCGCCCGACGACCACGGGGCCGAGCAGTCCGGACAGGACCGCGAGGACGACGCCTGCGATCAGCGCGTTGCGGACGAAGTCGAGCGAGAGGAGGTCGAGCGTGCTCACGGCCCGCCCCCGGTGTGGACGAGGCGGTCCTCGGCCCCGACGACGACGATGCGGTCACGCACGCGGACGACGTCGACCTCGGTGCGGTAGAGCTCGGAGAGCGTCTCGGAGGTCATCACCTCGTCGGGCGTGCCGATCCGGAACTGGCCGTCGACGAGGTAGAGCACCCGGTCGGTGACGGGTAGGACCGGATTGAGCTCGTGGGTCACGAGCACCACCGCGGTGCCGTGCTCACGGCGGCGTCGCTCGAGCAGGTCGACGACGGTGCGCTGGCGGGCCAGGTCCAGCGAGTGCAGCGGCTCGTCGGCCAGCAGCAACGCCGGGCCCCCGACGAGGGCCTGCGCGATCCGCAGCCGCTGCTGCTCCCCGCCGGACAGCGCGCCGACCGGGGCGTCGGCCAGGTCCAGGGCGTCGACCTGCAGCAACGCCTCCCGCACCTTCCGCGCCCGCTCCGCCCGCCCGCGCAGGGCGGGCCCGAAGCGGTGCCCGTCGAGGCCGAGTCCGACGAGGTCCCGCCCACGCAGCGGGGTCAGCGGGTCGACGTTCGTGTGCTGCGGGACGTACCCGACGGTCGCGTTCCCGCGTCGCGGCGCGTGCCCGTCGACCTCGCACGTACCGGCCGCCAGCGGGAGCAGCCCGAGCAGCACCGACAGCAGCGTCGTCTTGCCCGAGCCGTTCGGGCCCAGCACGGTGACGAACTCGCCGGGCGCGACGTCGAGATCGAGCCCCGTCCACAGGGTGCGCCCGCCGCGGCGCACCTCGGCGCCGGACAGGCGGAGGGACGGGGTCGAGCTCATGCAGGGGCTCCCAGGGCGCGGGCGAGCTCGGTGCGGGTGCCGCCGAGCCAGGTCAGGTAGTCCTGCCCGGCAGGAAGTGTCTCGGTCACGTCGACGACCGGCACACCCGCGCCCGTCGCCGCGTCCCGCAGGCCGGTGGTCAGCGGGGTCTCGGTCTGCGGGTTGAACACCAGCGCGTTCACCCCGCGCGTGCCGACGAGCTGGTTGGCCTCGGCGAGCGTCGCGGCCGGCGGGTCGGTCTCGTTCTCGATGGCCTCGCTGAACGCGGGCGGGGTGGCGTCGGCGACGCCCGCCGTGGCGAGCAGGTAGTGCGCGATCGGCTCGGTGGCGAGCACGCGCGAGCCGGGTCGGGCCTGGCCGATCGCCGCGAGCCGCGCCGCCTCCTCGTCGACGCGACCGGAGAACGCCGTCGCGCGCTGGCGCAGCGCGTCCGCCTGGGCGGGCTCGACGGCCGCGAGGCGGTCGGCGACCTGGGTGACGACGCCCTTGACCGCGGTCGGGTCGAACCACACGTGCTCGTTCTCCTGCGCCTGGTCGCCGCGCAGCGCGAAGGCCTCGACCGCGCGCCCCTGGAGGGCGGGGTCGCCGTCGAGGATCTGCTCGACCCACTCGTCGTACCCGCCGCCGTTGTAGACGACGAGATCGGCGTTCGTGATCGCCGCGGCGTCGGCGGGGGTGCTCTCGTACGAGTGCGGGTCGGCCGCGGGGTCCTGGATGATCGAGCGCACCTCGACCCCGGGGCCGGCGATCGCGCTCGCCACCGATCCCCAGACGTTGGTGGTGGCCACGACCGTCAGCGTCCGCCCCGGCGCCGCGGTGGGCGACGCGGGGGTGGTCTGCGTATCACCGGACCCGCCGCAGCCGGCGAGCAGCAGCAGCGCACCGAGCGCGAGGGCCAGGACGGCCACGGGACGGGGACGGACGGGCACAGGCGGGCTCCTCGTCGACGGTGGGCCGGCGGGGCCGGTCCGTTCGCCCGAAATGATAACGGTTATCGATTGCGAGAGGCAGGGTCGGGTTCACCCGACCCGGTCACATGCGGTGCGCACCCGGCGCACTACACCTCCCATCGGTCGCGCGGAGTGGCCCTAGATCGAAACAGTCGATACGTTCGGGCGGTGGGAGAGGCACTCGAGGGGCGCCGGTCGCGGCGTACCGCCACGCTCGCCTCGTTGGCGGCTGAGCTGGGCGTTTCCCGGACGACGGTCTCGAACGCCTACAACCGCCCCGACCAGCTCTCCCCGGCCCTGCGTCGTCGCGTGCTCGACACGGCGCGACGCCTCGGCTACCCGGGCCCGGATCCCGTCGCCCGGTCGCTGCGCACCCGCAAGGCCGGCGCGGTCGGCCTGCTGCTCACCGAGGCGCTGTCCTACGCCTTCCGCGACCCCGTGGCGGTGCAGTTCCTCGAGGGCCTCGCGCTCGCCTGCGAGGACAACGGCTCCGGCCTGCTGCTCGTGCCGGTGAGCCCGGAGGCCGACGACCCCGGCGCCGTCGCGCGGGCCGGCGTCGACGGCTTCGTCGTCTACTCGATGCCCGACGACGACGAGAACTTCGCCGCAGTGCTCGAGCGCCCCGTGCCCGTCGTGGTCTGCGACCAGCCCACCGCCGTCGCGGACGTCGACCGCGTCGGCATCGACGACCACGCCGCGATGGTCGACATGGCCCGGCACCTCGCGGGACTCGGCCACCGCAGGGTCGGTGTGCTCTGCATGCGCCTGTCGACCGAGCGCAACGACGGTTTCGCGAGCGTCGGCCGCCAGGAGAACGCCCGCTACGAGGTGCAGCGCCGCCGCCTGTCCGGGCTGCGCGAGGGTTTCGCCGAGGCCGGCGTGGACTGGTCGACGGTGCCGGTGGTCGAGCGCTTCGACCACAGCGAGTCGGCCGGTGCCTCGGGCGCCGAGCAGCTGCTCGCGCGCCACGACGTCACGGCGATCGCGTGCACGTCGGACCTCCTCGCCCTCGGCGCGCTGCGCCACGTCCGCGAGTCGGGCCGTCACGTGCCCGACGAGGTCTCCGTCACCGGCTTCGACGGCGTCCCCGCGGCCGAGCGCGCGGAGCTCACCACCATCCGACAGCCGACCCTCGACAAGGGCCGCGCCGCCGGCGAGCTCCTGCTCGACCGCGGCGACCGCCAGCGCTCCCGCACCCTGCTGCTGCCCACCGAGCTGCTCGCCCGCGCCACCTCGGGCCCCCCGCCCGAGCGCTAGGTCACGACAGCTCGGAGCCCACGCCCAGCGCCTCGAGGAAGCCCGCCGCCCAGCGCTCCACGTCGTGCTCGAGCACCTGCGCGTGCAGCAGGCCCATCCGCCGCCGGGCCTCGTCCGGGTCCTGCGAGGCCGCGGCGACGATCGCGTCGCCCACCGCGTGGAGGTCGTGCGGGTTGACCAGGTACGAGCCGTCGCCCAGCTCGTCGGCCGCACCCGTGAACTCCGAGAGCACCAGCGCCCCGCCACCGTCGGCCCGGGACGCGACGTACTCCTTGGCGACGAGGTTCATACCGTCGCGGTAGGGCGTCACGAGCATGACGTCGGCGCACCGGAAGAACGAGACGAGCTCCTCGCGCGGGACGCCCTGGTGCAGGTAGTGGATCACCGGCCGGCCGATCGTGGCGTACTCGCCGTTGACGCGGCCGACTGTCCGCTCGATGTCGTCGCGCGTCTCGGCGTAGTGCTCGACGCGCTCGCGGCTGGGCGTCGCCACCTGGACCAGGACCGTCTCTCCCGCGTCGAGCCGCCCGTCGCGCAGGGCCTCCGCGAACGCCTGAAGGCGGACGTCGATGCCCTTGGTGTAGTCGAGGCGGTCGACGCCGAGCAGCACCGTGCGCGGGTCGCCGAGCTCGTGGCGCAGGGCCTCGGCGCGCTCGGCCGTCTCCGGGTCGCGGGCCATCTCGTCGAGCTGGGGCGCGTCCACCGAGATCGGGTAGGCAGCGACGCTGACGGAGCGGCCGTCGGGCGCGGTGAGGTGGTCGCCGCTGGTCTCGGGGTCGGTCTCTGGGTCGGCCTCGGCGTCGGTGAGCCGGGTGGCGACACGACGGAAGTTCGCGGCACCGCCCGCGGTCTGGAAGCCGATCACGTCGGCACCCAGCAGCCCTTCCACCACCGCGTCCCGCCACGGCAGCTGGGCGAAGAGCTCAGGGGGAGGGAACGGGATGTGCAGGAAGAACCCGATGTGCAGGTCCGGTCGGCGCTCGCGCAGGAGGTGGGGGACCAGCTGGAGCTGGTAGTCCTGCACCCAGACCGTCGCGCCCTCGGCCGCCGCCTGCGCCGCGGCGTCCGCGAACCGCTCGTTGACCCGTCGGTAGGCCTCCCACCAGGACCGTTCGAAGCGGGGCGTCGCGACGACGTCGTGGTAGAGCGGCCAGAGCGTCGCGTTGGCGAAGCCCTCGTAGTACTCGGCAACCTCGTCGGCGCTGATCGGCACCGGCCGGATAACGAGGCCGTCGTCGTCGAACGGCTCCGCCTCCACGTCCGGTCGCCCGGGCCATCCGACCCAGGCGCCCTTCCGCGCGCGCAGGGTCGGCTCGAGGGCGGTGACCAGCCCGCCCGGGCTGCGCCGCCAACCGCCGTCCTCGCCGATGTCGAGGGGCAGGCGGTTGGCGACGACCACCAGGTCAGAAGACCCGGGGGCGTCCTCGGCGTGCGTCACGTTCTCTGTCCTCCGCGGTCTCTCCGGGCAGCACACGGCGGAGCAGCCGTTGCAGCGGCCAGCCGATCTGCTCCCCCACCGAGACCCCGGCCGCGAGAGCGAGACCGAAGGTCAGGGCGAGCAGGATCGTCACCGCGCCCACGGCCACACCGCCGTACGCGAGCTGCGAGAACCCGCGGTACATCGTGAGGCCGGGCAGGAGCGGCGTGATCCCGGCGATCACCAGCACCAACGGGGGTGTACCCAGTGAGCGGGGTAGGACCATCGCGACGAGCCCGAGTGCGGCCGCCGCGAGCGCGGCGGCCACGACCTCACCCGCGCCGAGGATCCCGAGCAGCCCGTAGCCGGCCCACGCCACCGCGCCCGCGAGTGCCGCGAGGGGCAGCGAGCGCCACGGTGCGTACGCCGAGAGGGCGAACAGCATCCCGGCCGCCGCGGCGGCGAGCAGCGAGATCGGGTGCAGCGACGGCGCCGGGCTCTGCGGCACCACGGCCGCGTAGGCGCCCGCGTCGGTGCCGAGGACCGTGGCGACGAGCTTGATGCTCACCACGACGCCGACCAGCAGCCCCGCCGACGCGAGCACGACCTCGACCGCACGTCCGGCCGCCGTGAGCGGGAAGCCGGAGATCGCGTCCTGCACCAGGCCGACCAGCGACAGACCCGAGAGCAGCACGACGATGCCGGCCGCGATGACGAACGCGGGGGAGTCCTCGAGCGTCCCGGTCCACGCCAGGGTCGTCGCGCTGAGCGTGACGATGGTCGCGCCGACCATCTGCTGGAAGAACATCGGGACCTCGTGCTTGCGCATCCAGCGCGCCACGGTCCAGATGACCCCGGTGGCCAGGGCCGCGAGCACCGCGACGAGCAGGCCGCCACCGATGAGGAAGGCGACCGCGCCCGCGAACAGCGACCGCGCGAGCCCGGCCACGAACCGCGGGTAGGGGTGCGGGCCGTCGACGGCGGCGCCGAGGCGCGTGAACGCCTCCTCGACGCTCAGCGGCTCCTCGCGGTCGACGATGTCGGCGATGATCGCGTCGACGTCGGCGAGACGCGTGTAGTCCTGCGTCCGGTAGCGGACGTTGCGCATCGTCGTCACCGGGCCGGCCTCGTTGCCGCGGTGGCAGCACATCGTGATCGTCGAGAACGCGATGTCGACGTCGCACGTCGGCAGGCCGTACGTCCTCGCGATGGCCAGCATCGTGTCGTGCGCGACGGCCGCGCCCGCGCCGGTGGCGAGCTGTACCTCGCCGATGCGCAGCGCGAGATCGAGCACCCGCAGCACGAGGGTGTCCTCGGCGACCTGCGGCCCCGGCACGGCCGGGAGCAGCGTGTCGCGCATCGTCGGCGCGTCGATCGCGCGACGAAGATCGGGTGTCACCGGGAACTGTCGGCGGAGCGAGCCTCGTGCTCGCTGGGCCACCCCCACGGGCGGACCTTCCTCTCCCTGCTCGCCGGCGTGCTCACGCTGATGACGGGGCACTCCGGGAAACTTCATCCAGCACCTGCCCAGACGTGTCGGAGCCGATCGACGTTGCCCCGGTGGCGCGTGTGACGTGCCACCCGGACCGGGGAAAGCCGCCCCGGCTCGACCGCCACCCCCGCGGGACGACAGTAGCCACCGCCGCGCCGGGCCGGGGCTGCCCGCTGGCAGGCGCCTCGTACCATGGCTCCCGTGCCGGCGTAGCTCAATCGGCAGAGCGCTCGCCTTGTAAGCGAAAGGTCCGGGGTTCGATTCCCCGCGCCGGCTCCAGGTCAACGAGGGTGCGCCCCGTGTGATTCCTTCGGTGACAGCAACGGCTTCCAGCAACGGCCGGTCGCCCCGGTGGGCACCTACTCGCGGCTGCCGGCGAGCTGCGCGTAGGTCCCGACGGCGGCCCACGACAACGCGGCGACCACGAGGAAGGCCAGATAGACGCCGCCGTAGCCGATCACGGTGGCGAGCGTGGCGGCGGCGACAGGTGCGACGAGGCCGGCGATGCCCCAGCTGGTGAACACGAGGCCGTAGGTGGTGCCGAACCGTTCGGCCGGGACCACGTCGGAGGTGGCCGCCGGCGTCAGCGTCGACAGCGCCCCGTACTGGGTGCCGAGCACGAGCAGGGCGCCCAGAGAGCCGCCGTGACGCTCGCGGTCGTGCTCCTCAACGTCGGCTCGACCTCGCCCACGAGGTCCCGACGCGCCCGCCCTCGCGGCCTTCGCGACCCGTCCGGCGGCGTGGTGAGCGAGCAGGGCGGCGGCCATCTGGGAGCGGCGCTCGCGGGCACCAGCTCGGTCAGCAGCTTCGGCACCAACGGGATCCTCAGCACCATGCCCGACCAGGCCACCGACGACGCCGGGAGCGAGAGCAGTGAGGCGTCGGCGTGCTGCGGGGTCACCGCCTGCTGCTCGCACGACGAGGCTGCGACCGAGCCCGGCGTGACCGTCACCGAGGCCAAGACCGCCGCCGGCTGCGGGTGCGTCGCGTGACCACGGACCACGCGGACCGGTCGGCCGTGGCGCGCGAGCGGGTCCGCGCCCGCTACGCCACCGCGGCCGGCCAGGTCCGCGCCGGCGAGGCACCGAGCTGCTCCGAAGCCGACCCCGCCGGCATGTGCGGCGACGCCTACGACCCTGCCCAGCTCGCCGACGCCGGGCGTGCCGGGGCGGCCAGCCTGGGCTGCGGCAACCCGCTCGCGGTCGCCGGGCCCGTCGCCGGGGAGACCGTGCTCGACCTCGGCTCCGGTGCCGGCCTGGACGTGCTGCTGTCGGCTCGCCGCGTCGGACCCACCGGGTTCGCCTACGGGCTGGACATGACCGACGAGATGCTCGATCTCGCTCGCCAGCACGCCGCCGAGGCCGGGGCGACCAACGTCGAGTTCCTGCGCGGGCACATCGAGGCGATCCCGCTCCCCGACGCGTCCGTCGACGTCGTCATCTCCAACTGCGTGATCAACCTGTCGGTGGACAAGCCGACCGTGTTCGCCGAGATCGCCCGCGTCCTGCGACCCGGCGGGCGGGTCGGCGTGTCCGACCTCGTCGCCGACGACCAGGCCGACGCGGTCACCCTCTCGGAGGCGGCCGCATCGGTCGGGGCCATCACCGGCGTCCTGCGCCGGAGCGGCTACCGCGCCGAGCTGGAGGAGGCCGGGCTCACCGAGGTCGCCGTCACGACGACCCATGAGGTCGCCGCGGGCATCTTCTCCGCCATCATCCGGGCGTCGCGCCTCTGACACAGCCAGGTGCACGCTGCCCGGATGTCGCACCGGCGGCGTCTCGTCGCTCGTCGTGAAAGTGCTGCTCAGGGCGCTGGGCGGATCGAGTGAGGGTCGGGTCGGCACGATCGTCGCGCTGTCACACTCGGCGGGACTGAACGGCGAACAACGGAGCGCCTGATGTCGATGATCATGATCTCGATGCCGATCCCGCCCGAGAAGTACGCGCAGTGGCGGGATGCGATGGATGAGTTCGCCGGAGCGCGGAGAGACGAGTACACGGCGGCGAGAGCGCGGCAGGGCGTGACCCGCCAGGGCGTCTTCGTCGACCACACCCCGGACGGGCCCCGGGAGATCATGGTGATGGAGACCGATGACCCCGGCCGGACGTTCGAGCTCATGGCGACGTCCGAGGAGCCGTTCGACGTGGAGTTCCGGGAGTTCCTCATGAACATCTACGGCCTGGACCTCTCGGAGCCGCCGCCCGGCCCGCTGCCCGAGATGATCCTCGACTGGAGTGCGCCCGTCCCGGCCCGGGACGGCTGAGCCGACGACGATCCGCGGGAACTCGGGCACGATCGCCACACATGTCCCTCGACGACGTCCGCGCGGCCATCGACCGCATCGACGACCAGATCGTGGCGCTGCTCGCGCAGCGGCAGGAGCAGGTCCGGGCCGCGGCCGCGTTCAAGGCCGACGACGCGGCGGTGCGGGCTCCCGGCCGTCGCGCCGCCCTCATGGCCCGCGTGCGGGAGCGGGCCGAGGCCGAAGGCGCCGATCCGGACGTGGTGACGGCGACCTACACCGCGATGGTGGACGCCTTCATCGCCCTGGAGCTCGGGGAGCACCGCGCCCGAGGGAACCCCGCGTAGGGCCGGGCCTCCCTCGTGGGCGGGAGGAGCGGCACATCTGGAGGAGGGTCCATGGACCAGGACAGGGTCACGTCCCGCGACGGCACGCCCATCGCCTACCGGCGGAGCGGCCACGGACCACCGCTCGTGCTGGTGCACGGGACATCCGCCGACCACAGCCGGTGGGCTCCCGTCCTGCCGGCGTTCGAGCAGCGCTACACGGTCTGCGCCGTCGATCGTCGCGGACGCGGCGGCAGCGGCGACTCACAGGACTATGCGCTCGAGCGGGAGTTCGAGGACGTCGCCGCCGTGGTGGACTCGCTGGGGGAGCCGGTGATCCTCCTCGGCCAGTCGCACGGCGGGCTGTGCGCGCTCGAGGCCGCCCTGCTCAGCTCCCACCTCCGGGCGTTGGTGCTCTACGAGCCCCCGCTCGGGGCGGCGGGCGCGGAGATGAACCCTCCGGAGGTCCTCGAGCGACTCGAGACGTTGCTGCAGGCGGGGGACCGGGACGGGGTGGTGGCGACCATGGCGCGCGAGATCGCGGGAGTGCCGCCGGAGGTGGTCGAGTCCACGCGGTCCCTGCCCGTGTGGCGGGCGCGCATGGAGACGGCGCACACGATCCCGCGGGAGTTGCGGGCGACCAAGGCGTACCGGTTCGATCCGGAGCGGTTCCGGGAGCTCGCGGTGCCGACGCTGCTGCTCACGGGGAGCGAGAGCCCGCCAGGGTTGCGACGGGCGACGGACGCCGTGGACAAGGCGTTGCCGGACTCCCGCATCGTCGTCATGGCCGGTCAGGGGCACGTGGCCATGGACACCGGGACCGACCTCTTCACCGCCGAGGTCCTCCGGTTCACCGAGAGTCTCTGACGGGGTGCACCTCAGGCGCGCAGCGTCTCGCTGGGCGAGCAGCCGTAGCGCCGCCGGTAGGCGACGGAGAAGCGCCCGGGGTGGGTGAAGCGCCAGTGGGAGGCGACGTCCGCGACGGTCCGGCCGTCGCGGGAGTCGGCGGCGAGCAGCTCCTCGTGGGCCCCGGCCAGCCGGATGTCGCGCAGATGGGCCAGCGGCGTGGTGGCGCGCCAGCGGCGGAACGCCATCTGCAGGCCACGGGTGCCGAGTCCGGCGGCCGCGGCGACGTCGGCGACGTCGACGTCCTCCGTCGCGTGCTCCTCGAGATAGGCGATCGCCCGGCGCACGTTCGCGGGCTCGGCGGGGTGGGCCGGCCCGTCGGCGGGCTCCTGACCGAGCTCGTCGACCACCTGCTCCGCACACGCCAGGATCGAGGCGTCGGCGTCGCTGGCGCGCTCGAGGAGCAGGTCGAACGCCGCGTCGGGCGTGATCCCGTGGTGGCGGGAGAGCAGCGCGCGGGCCGCGACGACCAGGTCGCGCGCCCGGACCGCGGTCTCCGAGTCCGAAGTGAGCAGGCGGTGCACGTGACGGGCGAGCTCGGCGGCGACCGCCCGCGCCGCGGCGTCGAAGGCGGCACGCGTGTCGGAGGCGAGGGTGAGGGCCCCGTCGCCGCCGGGGAGCGGGAGGACGAGCAGCGACGCGGGCGTCCGGGTGCCGTCGCGCAGGCCGGTCCAGCGTGGATCGGCGGCGACGTCGTCGACGACGACCGTGGTCCCCGACCGGCACGCCGCGGTGCGGGGCCCTCGAGCCAGGGCCTCCGCGGTGGTCGGCGGCACGTCGCCCGCCGACACGACGACCGGCGCCGCGCCCCGGACGGCGACCACGACCTGGGCCCACTGCACCGAGCCCGCGACCTGCAGCGCGTGGCTGCACATCCGCTCCAGGGCCCCGACGGGCACCGCCTCCGCCTCGAGCCGCGGCCGGCCGGCACCGGGGTCGCGCTCCGGGGCGCGACGGGCCTCGCGGGCCATCATCGGCGCTCGCCCGTCGAGCGGGTCGGCGAGGCCGACGGCGCCCGAGGGCCCGGGCGAACGCTGCTCGGTGCTCACGATCCCGGATCCGTCCCACGCGACATCCCCGCGACATCCGAGGCGCAGTGGCTGGGCGGTCAACCGGCTCGCCACGGTAACCCACGACGGCGCCGTCCGGGAGCGCACTTCGGGGGATCCCGGCGGCGCCGATACCCTGCACCGCATGCCGATCGGGACGGCCTCCGACGACGGTGCCGCGCGCGTGCGCCGGGCCGGGTGGCTCGTCACCGCGGCCGCGCTGCTCGTCGCCGTCGCCACCCTGGTCCTGGTCGGCCTCGTCCCGGCGAGCCCCGGGCGCACCGTCGCGATCGTCGTCGCCGTGGTCCTGGCCTTCGCGCTCGCCGGCTGGCGGGCCGTGCGGGCCCGCCGGGACCCCACGACCGTCGCCGGCCTGCGGCCGATCTCGAGCTGGCTGGCCGCCTTCGGATGGGGCGTCACGGTGTTCTCGGCGCTCGTCGCTCTCGCCGCGCCCGACTCCGGGGGCCGCGCGGTGATCGCCGGGATCCTCGCCGGGTGTCTGCTGGTGCTCGTCGGACGTTCGAGTGAGCAGGTGGCGGCGCGGCGCTGATTCAGATCAGCCCGGCGCGCCGCCAGACCAGCTCCGACGGTCCGCCGACCATGCCCACGCCCCGCAGGAAGTCCAGCACCTTCCCGAGCATGAAGCGCTTCGTCGCGAGGTGGTGCGGATTGGCGAGCGCCGCGGCGCGCCCGACCCGCCCGGAGATCCCGACGGAGCGGTAGACCCGGGCCTGGACCAGGGCGTTCACCACCTCCGTCGACACCAGCGCGGTGAGCCAGCGCTCCCGCTCGAGCGCGGCCCGCGAGAGCGTCGGGACGAGCCGGGCGAGCTCCTCGCGGGCGAACCGCACGTGGCGGGCCTCCTCGACGACGTGCACCCGGCTCACCGCGCGCAGCATCGGCTGGATGCGCTCGTCGTGCATGGACTCGCGCTGCAGGCGGTCGGTGGTCTCCTCGGCGACCAGGACGCTCGCGAACATGCTGGGCCCGGCCCCGATGTGGCCGTACAGCCCGCCGAAGCGGTGCAGGAGGCCGTGCGGGCGATAGTCCGGCGTCCCGAGCTTGGTGACGGCCCGCGCGAACATCACCGAGTGCCGCGTCTCGTCCCCGACCTCGGTGAGCGCGTACTGGGCGTGGCCCTCGCGGAGGTCGAGGTCGTAGGCGTAGCGGGTGAGCATCTGCATGAGGATCACCTCGAACCACAGCCCGACCGAGAGCATGCTCGCGACCTCGTGCTCGGAGAGCGTGATCCGCTGCTGCTCGTCGAGGGTGTCCCACAGCTCGGTGCCGTAGAGCGAGGTCCGTTCCGGCGGCAGGCCCCAGCCCCCGGGGACGAGCGGGGCGTCCCAGTCGACCTCGAGCGACGGGTCGAGGGTGTGGCGGGCCGAGGACGCCAGGAGCCGGGCGGCCGTGTGCTCCCGGTCGGTCGGTGCGAGCGCGCGGGTCATGGCGTGCCTCTCGTGCCGCGGATAGGTGCAACGCAATGTAACGGATACATGGTGTAACGCCTAGTTGGTACGGTCCTGTCGGCGGTGGGACCCTCGGGAGACCATGAGCGAGACGCCCACCACCGACGGCCGGGCGCGACGGTGGGCAGGGCACCGGGAGGCACGGCGCCTGGAGCTCGTCGACGCCGCGTGCTCCGCGATCGCCGAGCACGGTCCCGAGGTCACCACCGAGCAGATCGCCGCGCGCGCCGGGGTGTCCCGCCCCGGGCTGTACCGCCATTTCGAGGGCCGTGACGACCTGCAGAGCGCCATCGCCGCGCGGTCGGTCGAGCGGCTCGTCGCCGAGCTCGAACCGGTGTGGCGTCCGTCAGGACGCCCGTTCGACATGCTCGCGACGGCCCTGCGGGCGCACCTGCGCTGGCTGGGCGCCAACGGCAACGTCTACCGCTACCTCAAACGCACGTCCTTCGGCACCGGCGGCGAGTCGGCGACGACCAATGTGCGCGTGACCGTCGCGGCGCACGTCGCCGGGCTGCTCGTCGACGGCTCGCTGGGCGCGGAGATCGAGCCCGCGGTGGCCCACCCGCTCGCCTTCGGGCTCGTGGGGATGGTCGACTCGGCCAGCTCGCACTGGCTCGACGAGCCCCACGGCGCGAGCCTCGATCAGCTCGTGAGCCAGCTCACGGAGTCCTGCTGGGCGGTCATCCGTGCCTCGGTCGGGACGGACGCCGTCGCCGGTCCGTGATCGGCCCCACGCTCCGGTCGCCGACGGCGGTGCGCCACGATTGGGGCCCCCGCCGGAGAGAGGATCCGACGCATGGCGATGCGCCGCTCGTTCCCCACCGTCCTGTCCGACCGGCTGCCCGAGACGCGTGATTTCTACGTCGCGCTGCTCGGCTTCGAGGTCGCGTTCGACAGCGACTGGTACGTGGCCCTCACCCTCCTCGACGGGGACGAGGCCCATGAGCTGGCGATCTGGGCCGTCGGCCACGAGCTGGTGCCGCCCCCGTACCGCGCCGACCCCGCCGGCGTGATCCTCACGTTCCTCGTCGACGACGTGGACGCGGTGCACGCCGAGGCGCGCCGGGCGCGGATCCCCGTGGTCGCCCCGCCGCGTGACCTGTTCCACGGCCGTCGCCAGATGCTGGTGACCGACCCCAACGGCATGCTCGTCGAGGTGTCCAGCCCGAGCACGCCGTCGCCCGCGTTCACCGCGGAGCTCCTCCGCCGGGGCCGCGCCCCGGAGACCACCGGCTGAACGTGCCCGACGATCGGGGTCCCGAGGCGAACCCGCTCGCCGAACTGCTCGGTGGCAAGGGCCAGGCGATCGACGCCTCGGTGCCGTCGGTGGCGTTCGTCGCCGTCTGGCTCGCGGCGGACGCGCTCGGATGGCCGCAGTCGGTGCTGGCCGGCGGGATCGCCGCCGTCGTCGTCGCGGGCGGGGTGGCCCTGTGGCGCCACCGGCGCGGGGAGCGTCCGCGCGCGGTCTCGGTGGGGCTGCTGCTGGCCGTCGGCGCGGCGCTGCTCGCCCTCTACACCGGACGGGCGCAGGACTTCTTCCTGCCCCGCATCATCGCCAACGCCGGGAGCCTCGCGGCCTGGCTGGTGTCGATCGCGATCCGCTGGCCCCTGCTCGGGCTCGTCGTGGGCGCCCTCACCGGCCACCCGACGCTCTGGCGTCGCGACCCGGACCTCGTCCGCGGGTACTGCCGGGCGAGCTGGGTGTGGGTCGCCCAGTACGCGGTGCGCGTCGTGGTGTTCACGGGGCTCTGGGCGGCCGACCAGGTCGTCGCGCTGGGGATCGCGCAGGTGGCGCTGACCTGGCCGCTCGTCGTGGCGTGCATCGCAGCGTCGTGGCCGTTGGTTCGCTCGGCCCTGCCGCCCGGGCACCCGGGGCCCCGGCGCCCCGTCGTCCACGAGTCGTGAGCCGTTCGGACCAGCGATTGGGCCGAGCGGTGGAGACACAGATCGTCCGTGGGTGAACGCTCTCACCGGCGGACAACGAGGCACGATGGGAGACGTCGTCCGTAGTGGTCGACGTGATGTCGACCTGCCCTCCGGTGCCCTCACACGGCACCGACCGCCCCCGATCCGTGCAGCCCGGGAGCCATGTCCGACAAGACCTCCGAAGAGAAGTCCGCCGCACCCTCGTCCGGTATGGGACTGACCTTCCCGCAGATCGCAGCCAGTGCGCTGGCGGCCGCCACGGCGGCGATCCTCGGGTCGTTCATGGGTGTCCTCGGCACCATCGGCGGTGCCGCCCTCGCATCGATCATCAGTACCGTCGGGTCCGCGCTGTACCAGCGCTCCCTCGAGGCCACGCGTGACCGGGTCAAACAGAAACTCGTCGTCACGAGCGCCGGGAACACCCGGGTCGCCGCCGCCGTCGGCAAGGTCACCGGTGCTGCGGGCCCGGCGGCTGTGCAGCCGGGGCAGCCCGGGCCGACCCGGGTGCAGGGCGGCCGGCCGATGGTCGGTCCGCCGACGCCCGGGCCCGGTGTGCCGATGCCGCCGCCGCCCCCGCAGGGACGCCCGGGCATGCCGCCGGTCGACCCGACGCGCCGTGTCCCCACCGGTGCGCCGACGGTGCGCCCCGGTCAGCCCGGCCAGTCGCAGGTGCCGCCCGGCCGGGTCGCGCTGCGGGCCGAAGGGCTCGCGGACCCGACCCGGGTGCACCCGCGGATGGACCCGAACGCGGACCCGCACGCCGCGCCCACCGAGGTGCGTCCCACGACGTTCATCCCGCAGAGCCGCCAGACCGGTACGCCGCCCGGCGGCGGCCCGACCGCGGTCATGGGTCAGCCCGGGCGTCCCGGCCCGGGTGGACCCGGCGGACCCGGTGGGTCCATCGGTCCGGGTGGGCCCGGCGGTCCGGGTGGACCGGGCGACCCGGCCACGCGCGTCGCGCCGGTCGAGCCGGAGCCCGCGCGTCCGAGGTTCACGCTGGCGGGTCTGAAGGCGGGGCTGAAGGGCCTCGGCTGGAAGACCTGGCTGACGCTCGGCGGCGTCGCGGCCAGCGTGTTCGTCATCGCCCTGCTCGCCACCATCGGCGTCGAGACCGCCACCGGGCACCCGCTGTCCGGCGGATCGGGCGGCACTTCGGTGGGGAGCCTGTTCGGTCAGGAGACCGGCACGGGCGAGGCCACGACCACGCCGGCCGAGTCGTCCACGGACGACCAGGACACCGCGACGACGACGCAGGAGACCGAGCAGCAGCAGGCTCCGTCGAACGGCGACACCACGACGTCGCAGTCCACGCGGTCGACCACGCAGCCGCCGCGGACCTCGCAGAACGGGATCGTCCCGAACCTCGGGGGCGGTTCCGGCGGCCAGGGTTCCGGAGGCGGTTCCACCAACGGCTGAGATCCCCGGTGATCTCCCACCGACGGCCGGACGAACGTTCTAGCGTTCGTCCGGCCGTCGGCGTCTGTCCGCCGAACGGCCCAATGGGCAGACGAGTCGGGGGTACGGATGGGTCGGCGGGTCCTGCTCCTGCTGGTCGTCGCCGCCGCTCTGGGTGCTCCGGTCCCGGCACTCGCGGCGCCGGCCGAGACCCCCGCGGAGCTGGGGCAGGTGAAGGAGGCGATCGACGCGCTCGCCGAGCAGCGCAGCGCCCCCACGGCGGTCAGTGCGTGGTGGGTGGACGCGACGAGCCGTTCGGTGGTCCTCGCGCTCAACAGCACCCCGCGCGACGCCCGCACCTCGGGGTGGGTGGACGAGGCCCGCGGCGTCGACCCGGCCGTGCGGGTGATCGACGGTGTCGCGGCGCCGACGCCGCGCGCGGATCCGCCCGTCTACGACCTCGTGGGCGGCGACGCGATCCGGATCGCCGGACGGCGCTGCTCCGTGGGCTTCTCCGCGACGGCCGCCTCCGGCGCGCAGCGGCTGGTCACGGCCGGGCACTGCACGCAGCGGGGCGGCGAGGTCGCCGGCGCCAACAACGTGCCCATCGGGCCCGTGCGCAGCTCGGTGTTCGACCGCACCGGCGACTGGTCCGTCGTCGATGTGGGCCCCGGCTGGCGCGCGACGCCGTCGGTGGCCGCCGTGGGCTCGAGCACGCGCTCGATCACCGGGACCGCGACCGCCGCCGTCGGCGCGGCCGTGTGCCGCTCGGGCTCCACCACCGGCTGGCGCTGCGGCACGGTGACCGCCGTCGACGTCACCGCCAACTACGCGGCGGGCCCCGTCCAGGGCCTCGTGCTCACCACGGCGTGCAGCGAGGGCGGGGACTCCGGCGGGCCGTTCGTCTCCGGCAGCTCGGCGCTCGGGGTGCTCTCGGGCGGGACCGGCGACTGCACCACCGCCGGCGGCACGAGCCTCTACCAGCCGATCGACGAGGTGCTGCGGGCCGAGGGGCTCCGGTTGGCGACCGCCTCGTAAGGGCTCACAGGCGCGTGCGCAGACGGCGGGCCGCCGCCTCGGGGTCGTCGGCCTCGGTGATCGCGCGGACGACGACGACGCGGGTGGCGCCGGCGGCGAGGACCTCGTCGAGGCGGGCGTCGTCGATCCCGCCGATCGCGAACCACGGCCGGGCAGGCGACCGGGCGGCGGTCTCGCGGACCAGGTCGAGGCCGGGGGCCGGGCGCCCCGCCTTGGTCGGTGTCGGCCAGCAGGGGCCGGTGCAGAAGTAGTCGGCGCCGGGCTCGGTGGCGCCCGCCGCCGCCTGGTCGGCGTCGTGGGTCGAGCGCCCGATCAGCACGTCGTCGCCCACCACCCGGCGCGCCCACGGCACCGGGAGATCGTCCTGCCCGAGGTGCAGGACGTCGGCGTCGGCGGCGAGGGCGAGGTCGGCACGGTCGTTGACCGCCAGCAGCGCCCCGTGACGCCGCGCGGCCCCGCCCAGCACCGCGAGGGCGGCGAGCTCGTCGCGCGCCTCGAGGCCCTTCTCGCGCAGCTGGATGATGTCGACGCCGCCGCGCAGCGCCGCGTCGGCGAACTCGGCGAGATCGCCCTGCGCGGCGCGGGAGTCGGTGCACAGGTACAGCCGCGCCGCCCCGAGGCGGGCGCGTCGGTCGGTGCGGCCGGCGGCTCCGGCGATCGGCGTGGCACTCACCGTGACGACGCTAGCGCGTAGCGTCGGCGGGCGTGTCGGACCGGCTGGTCGTCGTGGGCGCGGGGGCGGTGGGCGCCGCCGTGGCGTGGATCGCGGCGCGCGACCGGCTCGCGGGCGAGGTCGTGCTCATCGATCCCGACCCCGGTTCCGGTGCCTCGCGGGTGGCGGGCGGGATGCTCGCGCCGATCAGCGAGGCGTGGCCGGGGGAGCGCGAGGTCCTCGAGCTGGGCGCGGCGTCGCTGGCGCTGTGGCCGGGGTTCGCCGAGGCCGTCGCCGCCGACGGCGGGCTGCCGGTCGGGCTGCGCCGCGAGGGCACGGTGCAGGTGGCGGTCGACGCCGCGGACGTCGCCGACCTCGACCGCGTCGTCGAGCACCTGCACGCGTGGGGCCGCGACGTCGAGCGGTGCCAGGGCCGCGAGCTGCGCCGTCGCGAGCCTTCGCTGGGACCTGCGGTGCGGGCGGGCCTGCTGATCCCCGACGACCTCGCCGTCGACAACCGCGCGCTGCTGGCGGCCCTCGAGGCCGCGGGCCGCGCGAACGGGGTGGTGGTCTCCCGGCGTTCCGTGTCGCGGGTCCTGGACGACGGGGTGCGCGTGACGGGGGTCGAGCTCCACGGCGAGGTGCTCGAGGCGGACCGCGTCGTCGTGGCCGCCGGCGCGTGGTCGGGCGCGCTGCACCCCGTCCTCGAGGGGCGGGTGCGCCCGGTGAAGGGCGAGATCCTGCGCGTGCGGGCGCGGCCCTCGTCGCTGCCGCCGCCGTCGCGCACCGTGCGCGCGGCCGTCAGCGGGCGGCCGGTGTACGCGGTGCCGCGCGAGGGCGGGCGGCTGGTGGTCGGGGCGACGCAGTACGAGGCCGGCTTCGATCCCGACGTGCTCGTGGGCGGGGTCCGCGATCTCGTCGGCGACGTCGAGCGGGTCCTGCCGGGCGTCGCGGACTACGCCCTCGAGGAGACCGCCGCGTCGTTCCGTCCGGGCACGGACGACAACCTGCCGCTGCTCGGGCCGGTCGGGCCCTCGGGCCTGTTCGCCGCCACCGGGCACGGGCGCAACGGGATGCTGCTGGTCGCCGTCACGGTCGGCGCGTTGGCGGCCGCCCTGCGCGGGGACCCCCTCCCCGACGAGGCCCGTGCGGCCGCGGCCGACCGCTCGGCCGTCGCGCCGGGCTGAGGTCCGCGCGTACGGTGGAAACGGACACCACGGGAGCCCCGTCAGGGGCTGAGAGGGGGCCTGCGGGCCCCGACCGTCGAACCTGATCCGGGTCATGCCGGCGCAGGGAGTGAGGGGTACGCGATGACCACCGTCTGGTTGAACGACGAGAGCCGCGACGTGCCGGCCGGGACGACGGTCGCCGCGCTGATGGCCGAGCACGGCGTGCCCGAGCGGGGCGTGGCCGTGGCCCTCGACGGCGCGGTCGTGCCCCGGGCGAGCTGGGCGACCGTCCGGCTGCTCGAGGGCGCGCGCCTCGAGGTGCTCACCGCGGTGCAGGGAGGATGACCATGGACCCGCTGGTGATCGGCGACCGCAAGTTCGGCTCGCGCCTGATCATGGGCACGGGGGGCGCCTCCGGGCTGGCGGTGCTCGAACGCGCGCTCGTCGCGTCCGGCACCGAGCTGACGACGGTGGCGATGCGGCGCCTCGACGCCGGCGGGGGACCGGGCGTGCTGGCCCTGCTCGAGCGCCTCGGCATCGAGGTGCTGCCCAACACCGCCGGCTGCCGCACCGCCGCCGAGGCCGTGCACACCGCCCGGATGGCCCGCGAGGCGCTGCAGACCGACCTGGTCAAGCTGGAGGTCGTCCACGACGAGCGGACCCTGCTGCCCGACCCGATCGAGCTCCTCGACGCCGCCGAGCAGCTCGTCGACGACGGCTTCACCGTCCTGCCCTACACCAACGACGACCCGGTGCTCGCGGCGAAGCTCGCCGACGCCGGGTGCGCGGCGGTCATGCCGCTGGGCGCCCCGATCGGCACCGGGCTGGGCATCCGCAACCCGCACAACATCGAGATGATCACGTCGGCGGCCTCCGTGCCGGTCGTGCTCGACGCCGGGATCGGCACGGCGTCCGAGGCCGCGCAGGCGATGGAGCTGGGGTGCGACGCGGTCCTGCTCGCCACCGCCGTCACCCGCGCCTCCGACCCCGAGGCCATGGCGCACGCGATGCGCCTGGGTGTGGAGGCGGGGCGCCTCGCCCGCGGCGCCGGGCGCATCCCCCGCCGCCACTGGGCGCAGGCGTCGAGTCCCTCGGTGGAGTAGTGCTCGTGTCAGCGGCGTGGCGTCGCAGACATTGAGTGTCCGTAACGCCACGCAGACGTTCAGAGCCCGGCGACGGCCAGCCGTCCCGCCGCGTACATAGGCTCGGTGGAGCGCAGGGCGCGGCTGAGGACGAAGGCGCCCTCGAGGGCGCAGATGATCGCCAGCGCCCGGTCGCGGTCCCCGTCGAGGCGCTCGGTCAGTGCCTCGGTCCAGGACGTGAACACCTCGGCGGTCGCCTGCCGGAGCAGTTCGTCGGTGCTCGCCACCTCGAGGGCGACGGTCGCGATCGGGCAGGCGTCGACGTAGTCGGTCGCCTCGAGCGTCTCGGCGGCCCCGGCGAACACGGCGCCGACGGACTCCGCGGTGGTTGCTTGCTCGTCGTAGACCGCGACGACGAGCGCCTGGAAGAACGCCCCGCTGGCGCGGATGACCTCGCCCGCCAGCTGCTGCTTCCCGCCGGGGAAGTGGTGGTACAGCGAGCCGAACGGGGCCTCGGCCTCGGCGACGACGGCCTTGAGCCCGGTGCCGGCGTAGCCCTGGCGCCGGAAGAGCTCGGCGGTGGCGAACAGGATCCGGTCGCGGGTCGGGGTCTTGTCCACGGTCCCATCCTATGCTCTTCTCTCACTAGAGCGTTCTACCTAGAAGCGAAGGAGTGAGTGCGATGCGAGGGATGCTGACGGGGGTCGGGATCGGCGTGGCGGCGGGCCTGGGGGCGCGGGCGGCGCTGCCGGTGGTGCTGCGGAGGAAGTTCACCGGGGACGTCGCGCGGCTCAACGCCGGGGACCCGACGGCGCTGCTCGGGGCCTACGCCGACGACGCGGTGCTGCACTTCCCGCAGGGCGATCACCGCTTCTCGGGGCCGTGGACGGGCAAGCCGGCGATCGAGCGCTTCCTGCGAATCTTCGTCGCGTCGCGGATCCAGGGCGAGCTGCGCGACGTCGCGGTCAGCGGGCCGCCGTGGGCGATGACGATCTGGGTGCGTTTCGACGACCACGCCGACGCCCAGGACGGCACGCGCCTCTACGAGAACCGGACGGTGCTCGTGCTGCGCACGCGCTGGGGCCGCGTCGTCGACCACGAGGACTTCTTCACCGACACCGAGCGGATCGCTGCCTTCGACCGCGCGCTGGCCGAGCGGGAGCCCGAGCTCGCGGTGGTCGGGTCAGCGCGCCGCTGACCCTCGAGGATGCGGATTTCCTGGCGTTGAGTGCAAGCGTGGACGCAGGGCGTGCACCGGGTCAGTGCAGGGCCACCGGCAGGGCGTCGACGCCGTAGACGATCGAGGTCGTGCGGAAGGGCTGGTCGTCGAGGGTGCCGGCGTCGTCGGCGAGGCGCAGCTCCGGGAAGCGGCGCAGGAGGGCCGGGTAGGCCGCGCGCAGCTCCATGCGGGCGAGCTCGGCGCCGATGCAGCGGTGGATGCCGTGCCCGAAGGCCAGGTGCGGCGTCGGGGCGCGGCGGGGGTCGAAGCGCTCGGGGTCCGGGGTCAGGCGCGGGTCGCGGTCGGCGCCCGAGAGCGACACGAGCAGCCCGTCGCCCTTGCTGATCGCGACGCCGCCGAGGGTCATGTCCTCGGTGGCGAACCGGGGGAACGCGATCTGGACGACGGTGAGGTAGCGCAGCAGCTCCTCGACGAAGCCGTTCACGGCCTCCGGCTCGTCGCGCACGAGGGCGAAGCTGTCGGGGTCGCGCAGCAGGACCATCGCGCCGAGCGCCAGCATCGACGCCGAGGTCTCGAGGCCCCCGGTGAGCAGGCCGTCGGCGAGCTCGGCGAGCTCGTCGGTGTCCAGCTCGTCGCCGTGCTCGCGGATCAGCTGCCCGAGCAGGCCCTCGCCCGGCTCGATCCGCTGCCGCTCGACGACGCCGCGCAGGTACTGCAGCGAGCCGGAGATGTTGTCGAACACCGCGCCCGCGCCGCCGAAGAGGTCGAACCGGGCGGTGGAGAGCGCCTGGAACTCGTCGCGCTCCTCGTAGGGGATGCCGAGCAGCTCGCAGATGGTCAGCGACGGGATGGGCGTGGCGAAGTCACGCACCAGGTCCACCGGCTCGCCCGCCGCCGCCAGCTCCGCCATGGCGTCGAGGCGACCCTCGACGATCTCGGCGATCCGGGGGCGCAGCCGGCTCAGGCGCCGGTAGGTGAACTCCGGCGTGAGCAGCCGGCGCAGCCGCGTGTGCTCCGGCGGGTCGGTGAAGCCCAGCCCGCCCGGGTTCTGGCCACCCTCGATGCCGGCCTGGCCGACGAGGTGCCCGAAGTCGTTGGAGAGCCCGCGCGTGCGCCCGAGGACGGCGCGCGCCTCCTCGTGACCGGTGATCAGCCACGCCGTCACCCCGAAGGGCAGCGGGAAGTGCCGCACGGGCGCGTCCTCGCGCGATTCGCGCAATGCCGGCACCGGGTCCAGGCCCTCGCGCCGCAGGGGCATCAGCGCGTAGTCGGGGAGCAGCGTCACCGGGTCCAGGCCGCGGCGGCTACGCCAGGCGAGGTACTGCCGGGCCGCCCATCCCACGACGCGCGACCGCAGTGCGGCCAGTCGCGAACGGTCCACCACCGTGTCCACTGTGCCCTCCCTGCCCGGTGCGACGCCGACCGGGGACCGAGGCTAGGCCGTGTGTCCCCCGGTCGGACCCGGTGGAGGGGGTGTGTCACCCCACCGTTCGTCGGGGTCGCCCCCGGGGAGATGTCCGGGCGACCGTCGTGCCGTGCTGTCCGGATCGTCCCCGATGTCGCCGTTGCCGTCCACCGTCCGGGGCATGACCGGGCCCCGGACCAGCGTCGGGCTGTCCAGACCGAGCCGCGAGAGCTCGAGATCGGCCAGCCGTGCGAGCACGTGGGGGTCGCCCCGACGCCATCCGCTCGCCGCACCGGGCACCGATCGGGTGAGCCTGCGCGGTGACGCGTGGGCGAGCGCCCGCAGCGCGAGGAGGTCCGCGTCGGCCTCCCCGCCGCGCAGGCCGTCGCGCAGCAGGAGGACGGCGCGGGCCGAGAGCATCCACCGCACGCGCAGCCACGCCCACGCCACGACCACGGGGACGATCGCGAGCAGGGCGACCGTCCAGGAGAGGCCGGAGGCCAGCGCCTCGATCGCGGCGATCTCCTGGTCCCCGGCCGCCACCAGGCCCTCGCCCGCCTGCGTGCCGTTGGAGAGCGCGCGGGCGAGGTCGTCGCCGACGAACGGGATCCCGGAGGCGGTGTCGGCGGCTCCGCCGAAGGTGTCGCGCACCTGCACCCCCGCCGCGCCGAGCTGGCGGCCCGGTCCCTGGAGGGTCAGCACCGCGTCGTACAGCAGGATCGCGATCGAGACGACGACGGCGACCCAGGTGAGGACGGCGACGTCGGCGAGGAACTGCTGCGCCCGCCGCCGCGGCCGCTCGGCGTAGACCGGCCAGCGGGCCCGCGTGGGGTTCAGGACGGGCACCGGGTCGCCGGCCTCGGGACGCACGGCGGGTGTGTGCCCCCGGGGCGCCCGGGGCACACCCGGCCCGTGTCGACCCCGCCCTACCCACCCCGTCGCATCGCCGTGCTCGACGACTACCAGCAGGTCGCGGCCACCTACGCCGACTGGGACGCCCTCGGCGCGGACGAGGTGACGTTCTTCGCCGAGCACCTCGGTGACGCCGACGGCGTCGTCGCCGCGCTCGAGCCCTACGACGTGGTCGTCGCCATGCGCGAGCGCACCGCCTTCCCGGCCGACGTCCTCGCCCGCCTCGGGAGCCTCCGGCTGCTGGTGACGACGGGCCCGGGCAACGCCGCGATCGACGTCGAGGCGGCTCGCGCCCGCGGCATCACCCTGTCGGGCACCGGGGGCGTGAGCCCGTCCACCCCGACCGTCGAGATGACCTGGACGCTGATCCACGCGCTCGCCCGCCACGTCCCCGCCGAGGACCGCGCCGTGCGCGAGGGGCGCTGGCAGCACACCGTCGGGCGCGACCTCTCCGGTCGCCGTCTCGGCGTGATCGGGCTCGGGGGACTCGGTCGGCCCGTCGCGACCGTCGGCCTGGCCTTCGGCATGGACGTCGTCGCCTGGAGCCAGCACCTCGACCCCGAGGACGCCCGCGCCGCCGGCGTCACCGCGGTGAGCAAGGACGAGCTGCTGGAGACGTCCGACGTCGTGACGATCCACCTCAAGCTCTCGGAGCGCACCACCGGTCTGCTCGGGCGCGACGAGCTGGCGCGGATGAAGCCGGGCGCGCTGCTGGTGAACACCTCGCGCGGGCCGATCGTCGACGAGGACGCGCTGGTCGAGGCGCTGCACGCGGGCACGATCGGCGGCGCCGGGCTCGACGTGTTCGGCACCGAGCCGCTCCCGGCCGACTCGCCGCTGCGCACGGCCCCGCGCACCGTGCTCACCCCGCACCTGGGCTACGTCACCGAGGGCACCTACGACGTCTTCTTCCGCGAGGCGGTCGAGGACATCCGGGCGTGGGCGGACGGGGCACCGATCCGCGAGCTCTGAGGGGCCGAGGGCCGCCGGCCGCGTGAGTGCTTTGGGTCGCCCCGGCGACCCAACGCACTCACGTGCGGCGGAGCCGCATCACACGTGCGCCTGCACCGCCCAGAACGGTGAGACCGGGCCCACGCCGGCGCCGAGGGGGTAGGACTCGGCGACGGCGCGGCGGGTGTAGCGCTCGGCGGAGGCGACGGCGTCGGGCATGGACAGGCCCCGGGCCAGCGCGGCGCAGGTCGCGCTGGCCAGGGCGTCGCCCGCGCCGTGGACGTGCGGGGTGTCGATGCGCGGCCCCGAGAACTCCCAGGTCTGCTCGCCGTCGAAGAGCAGGTCGACCACCTCGGGCGAGCCGCGCAGGTGCCCGCCCTTGACCAGCACGTACCGCGGCCCCATCGCGTGCAGGGCCTCGGCGGCGTCGCGCGCCGTCGCCGCGTCGGTCACCGTGATCCCGGCGAGCAGGCGCACCTCGTCGAGGTTCGGGGTCGCGAGCTCGGCACGCGGGAAGAGCCGGGTGCGGATCGCCTCCATCGCGTCCTCGGTGAGCAGCGGGTCGCCGCGCATCGAGGCCGCGACGGGGTCGACGACGAACGGCGTGCGCCCCGGTCCGCGCCCGATCCCCACCTCGTCGACGACGTCCGCGACCGCGTCGATGATCTCCCGCGAGGCGAGCATCCCGGTCTTGGCGGCGCCCACCCCGATGTCGGTGACCACCGCGCGCACCTGCGCCGCGACCGTCTCCGCCGGCACCAGGTGCACGCCGGACACGCCCAGCGAGTTCTGCACGGTCACCGCGGTGACCGCGACGCATCCGTGCACCCCGCAGGCGGTCATCGCCCGCAGGTCGGCCTCGAGGCCTGCGGCGCCGCCGGAGTCGGAGCCGGCGATGGTCAGCGCGCGCGGCGGGGTGGGGTTCACGGCGGTCATCCTGACCCTTCGGGGCACGGCGTCGCGCCGCCGGGACCACCGTCGCTAGCGTGGCCCGGCTCATCCGCGCGCAAGGAGGCTCCATGACCCGCGACGTCCGCGTCACCGTGCTCGGCTCCGGATCCTGGGGGACGACGGTCGCGGGCCTCGCCGCGTCGAACGCGCCGACCCTGCTCTGGGCCCGCTCGCCGGAGACCGCGGAGGAGATCACCACCCAGCACACCAACAGCCGCTACCTGGGCGACCGGCGGCTCTCCTCGAAGCTGCGGGCCACCTCGGACCTCCAAGAGGCCGCCGAGCACGCCGACGTGCTCGTCGTCGGCGTGCCGTCGCACAGCATGCGGGCGGTGCTCACCGAGGCCTCCCCGCACCTGCGGCCGTGGATCCCGGTGATCTCGCTGGCCAAGGGCCTGGAACCCGACAGCCGCAAGCGCCCCACGCAGGTCCTCGAGGAGTGCCTGCCCGGGCACTCGGTCGGCCTCCTCGCCGGCCCGAACATCGCCGGCGAGATCGCCGAGGGCCTGGCGGCCGCGGCGGTGATCGCGACGGCGGACACCGCGGTGGCGGCCGCCCTGCAGCCGCTGTTCGCCCGGCCCCGCTTCCGCGTCTACACCAACCACGACGTCCTGGGCTGCGAGCTCGGCGGCATCCTCAAGAACGTCGTCGCCATCGCGTCGGGGATGGGCGACGGCCTCGGGGTCGGCATGAACACCCGCGCGATGGTGATCTCCCGCGGGCTGGCCGAGATGACGCGGATCGGCGAGGCCATGGGCGCCGACCCCCGCACCTTCGCCGGGCTCACCGGCCTCGGCGACCTCATGGCCACGTGCATGAGCAGCGCGTCGCGCAACCGGCGGGTCGGCGAGGAGCTGGCGAGCGGGAAGAGCATCGACGAGGTGCTCGAGGGGATGACCCAGGTCGCCGAGGGGGTCAAGACCGCGCGCAGCGTCGTCGAGCTCGCCGGGGAGCACGACGTCGCCGCCCCCATCGCGGGCGAGGTCGACGGCGTCGTCAACGAGGGACGCACGCCTGCGCAGGCCTACCGCGGCCTCCAGAAGATCGCCGCGGGCAGCGAGTACGAGGCGGCCTGAGACACGACGCTCGTCAGGGTTCCCAGTCGGCCACCGACCACAGCGCCGACACCGGGCCGTGGCCGGCACCGAGCGGGTAGGCGTGCTCGACGGCGCGGGTGATGTAGGCCTTGCCCAGCGCGACGGCGTCGACGAGCGGGAGCCCGCGCGCGAGGCCCGCGGTCACCGCCGACGCGAGCGAGTCGCCGCCGCCGTGGCTGTGCTTGGTCTCCCGGCGCCGCGAGGTGAAGCGGTGCTCGGTGCCGTCGGCGGTGAGCAGGAGGTCGACGACCTCGGGCGAGCCCTCGAGGTGCCCGCCCTTGACCAGCGCCGCCCCGGCCCCCAGCCCCACGAGCGCGCGGGCGGCCTCGCGCGCGGTCTCGTCGTCGACGACGTCGATGCCCACGAGCAGCCGGACCTCGTCGAGGTTGGGGGTGACGAGCGTGGCGCGCGGGATCAGGTCGTCGCGCAGCGCGCCCAGCGCGTCCGGCGCGAGCAGCGGGTGGCCGTGCATCGAGGCGGCGACGGGGTCGACGACGAACGGGATCCGCGTCCCGAGCCCGACCTCGTCCCCGGCCGCCACGACGGCCTCGATGATCTCCGTGGACGCGAGCATGCCGGTCTTCGCGGCGTCGATGCCCATGTCGCCCGCCACCGTGCGGATCTGGTCGGCGACGACGTCGGGCGGGATCGGGTGGAACCTGGAGACGCCGACGGAGTTCTGGACGGTCACCGCGGCGATCGCGACGGCGGCGTGCACCCCGCAGGCGGTGAAGGCCCGGACGTCGGCGGTGATCCCGGCGCCGCCTCCGGAGTCGGTGCCCGCGATCGCGAGGGCGATGGGCGGGGTGCGTGGTTCCGCGGTCACCCGGCCAGCTCACCCCGCGGGTCGCGGGCGGGCAAGTCCAGGCGTCGGTCGCCTCAGTGGTCGGCGAGCTCGGTCGGGACGGCGAGCACGTCGACCATCGCGGCGCCGCGCAGCACGGTGACCGGCATCGTCCGCCCGATCGACGCCGCGAACAGGCGCCGTTGCAGGCCCTGCGCGTCGGAGACCGGCTCGCGGTCGGCCGAGACCACCAGGTCGCCCGCGCGCAGCCCGGCGTGGGCGGCGGGGCTGCCGGCGACCACCTCCGCGACCCGCAGGCCCTGCCGGCGCCCGAGTCGCTCGGCGATCTCGGCCGGCAGCGGCGCCGGCGCGCCGACGAGACCGAGGTAGCCGCGGCGCACCCGGCCGTCGGCGCGCAGGGACTCGAGGATGCGCCGCGTGGTGGCCGATACCGGCACCGCGAGCCCGAGACCGACGCCCGCGACGGCGGTGTTGATGCCGACCACGCGCCCCGAGGCGTCGGCCAGCGCGCCGCCGGAGTTGCCGGGGTTGAGCGCCGCGTCGGTCTGGATGACGTCCTCGACGACCCGGCTCGCGCGTCCGCTGCGCACCGGCAGCGCCCGTCCCAGCCCGCTGACGACGCCAGCCGTGACCGACCCGGCCAGACCCAGCGGGTTGCCGACGGCGACCACCAGCTGGCCGACGACGAGCTCCGCGGCGTCGCCGAGCTCGAGCGGCGGCGGGGTGGGGTCGGGGGTGACGAGGACGGCGAGGTCGGAGAGCGGGTCGGTGCCGCGCACCGTCACCGCGCCCTCCGTGCCGTCGGCGTAGGCCACCGAGCCCTCGCGGTGCCCACCGACGACGTGCGCGTTGGTGACCAGGACCCCGTGGTCGACGACCACCGCCGAGCCGCTGCCCCCGCCCGCCCGCACCGCGGCCACCGACGGGCCCACGTGCGCGGCGACCGCGCTGACCGTCCGGGAGTAGGCATCGAGCTCGTCCACGCCTTCGTGCTTACACCGGGGTGCGCTGCGCGCACGTGAGCACTTCGAGGTGCTCGGGCACCTCAAAGTGCTCACGTGCCCGGAGGGCACCTCAGTGCCCGAAGGGGTCCGGGTCGACGCCGGGCATCCAGGAGCGGCCGGGGACGCCCCAACCGTGGTCGCGGACCGCGCGCTTGGCGGAGCGCCGGTACCGGCCCACGAGGCGGTCGAGGTACGTGTAGCCGTCGAGGTGGTCGGTCTCGTGCTGCAGGCAGCGAGCGAGGTAGCCCGTGCCCGTCACGACGATCTCCTGGCCGTCGACGCCGACGCCGCGGACCTCGGCGTGCTCGGCGCGACCGGTCGGGAACGACTCGCCGGGCACGGACAGGCAGCCCTCGTGGTCGTCCTCGGGGTCCGGCATGGTCTCCGGCGGCGGGTCGGCGGTGAGCACCGGGTTGACGACGACGCCGCGGCGGTTCTCCCCGTCGAGCTCGGGGTCGGGGCAGTCGAAGACGAAGACGCGGCGGTCGTCGCCGATCTGGTTCGCGGCCAGCCCGACCCCGTTGGCGGCGTCCATCGTCTCGAAGAGGTCGTCGACGAGGGTGCGCAGCGAGTCCCCGCCGAACTCCTCGGGGGTCACCGCGCGGGTCGGGCGGTGCAACACCGGTTCTCCGACGATGAGGACGGGCCTGACGGTCACGGCGGGCACCGTAGTGCCCCCGCTCGGCGGAGTTGCGGGCGAGGAGCGCCCGCGTTGTCGGGGCGCCGTGCTTGAATGGAGGGGCCCGAATGACAGGCGTGTCATTCGAGGGCCAGCGCCGGGTGAGCGGGAGGCGAGAAGCGTGGCGGACGCCGTACGGGTGCATCTTCCTCAGGACGAGCCGTCGGACGGGCTCGACCGTCGCGACCGGGAGATCCTCGCGTTCGAGCGCCAGTGGTGGAAGTACGCCGGCGCCAAGGAACAGGCGATCCGCGAGCTCTTCGACATGTCCGCGACGCGCTACTACCAGGTGCTCAACGCCCTGGTCGACCGTCCGGAGGCCCTGGCGGCCGATCCCATGCTCGTGAAGCGCCTCCGCAGGCTCCGTCAGAGCCGGCAGCGGGCCCGTGCGGCGCGTCGCCTCGGAGTCGAGCCCCGTTGATGTTCTCCTGACTCCGAGGCGGTCTTCCGCCGAGCGAGCAGGGCGGACGCGGTCCGCCGAGGGGAGCACGAGATGACAGGGCCCGGGTCCGCCGACGCCTCGCGGATGCGTATCGCGGGCATCGTCCTGCTCGCGATCGCCGGCGTGGCCGCCGTGGTCGGTCTGCTCGCGCTCGGCGGCGAGGGGCCCTCGAGCCCCACGGCCGCGCCCGCGAGCCCGACCGCCACACCGCTCCCCGGCGCGAACGGCGCCCCCGCTCCCGGCGATCCCGCCGCCCCGAACCAGGCCGGTCTGCCGCCGGCACCGGGCACGCCCGGTGGTCCTGTCCTTCCCGGCGGCCCGGTCCCCGGTGGACCCGGCGCGCCGGGTGTCCCCGCTCCCGGCACCCCCGGCGCTCCCGGCAGCGGTCCTGCCGTCGGCGCGCCGATCGTGCCCGGCGGCGGTCCCGGTGGCCCCGGTGGCCCCGGTGGCCCGGGTGGTGCGGGCGCGCCCGGTGGCGGCGGTGGCGGAGTGGTGGCCGGCGGCTCGGGCGGCGGCTCCGGTGGTGGCGGCGGTGCCGTCTCGGCGGTCGAGGTCCGCGTGCTCAACAACTCGACGATCCCGGGCCTCGCCGACCGCGCTGCGGGTCAGATGCGCGCCGAGGGCTGGAACGTCGTCGAGGTCGGCAACTACCCGTGGGGCACGATCCCCGTCAGCACCGTCTACTACCGCCCCGGCACCGGCGAGCAGGGGGCCGCCGACGCCATCGCCGGCGAGTTCGGACTGCGCTCGGAGCCCCGCTTCGACGGCATCCAGAGCGCCTCGCCCGGCGTCATCGTCATCGCCACCAACAACTGGGGCTCGAGCTAGCTCTCTCCGGCGTAGGCCTCGAGCGCGGCGAGCTGCTGCGGGTCCAGCGAGGGCCGGACGGCCTCGCGGGCGGTGGCCAGGTCGCGCGCCGACACCTCGGTGGACTCCAGCGACGTCCGCATCGCCGTGAGGGCCGCCTCGCGGATCAGCGCGGCACAGTCGGCCGCCGAGTAGCGGTCGAGGTCCTCGGCCAGCGCGTCGAGGTCGACGTCGTCGGCGAGCGGCGTGTCGCGGGACGAGGCGCGCAGGATGTCCGCGCGGGCGGCGGCGTCCGGCGGCGGCACGTACACGCGCCGCTCGAGACGCCCGGGACGCAGCAGGGCGGGGTCGATGAGCTCCGGTCGGTTGGTGGCCGCGAGCACGACGACGTCGCGCAGCGGCTCGGCCCCGTCCAGCTCGGTGAGCAGGGCGGCGACGACCCGGTCGGCGACCCCGGCGTCGGTGGACCCGCCGCGGCGCGGCGCCAGGGCGTCCACCTCGTCGAGGAACACCAGCGCGGGCGCGGCGGCCGCGGCCCGGCGGAAGAGCGCGCGGACCGCCCGCTCGGACTCGCCGACGTACTTGTCGAGCACCTCGGCGCCCTTGACCACGAACACGTTGAGCGCGCCCGTGCCGGCCAGCGCGCGCACGAGGAACGTCTTGCCGCAGCCGGGCGGGCCGTAGAGCAGCACCCCGCGCGGCGGTGACACCCCGAGCCGCGCGAACGAGTCGGGGTAGCGCAGGGGCCACAGCACGGTCTCCGTGAGCGCCTGCTTCGTCTCGACCATGTCGCCGACCCGCTCGAGGGTCAGCCCGCCCGAGGACAGCGTCTGCGAGCCCGACGACAGCGACGCAGGGCGCACCGAGGTCACCGCTCCGAGGAGGTCGTCGGTCCCGAGGGTCGGGTCGGGGTCGTCGGAGGAGTGACCCGGGCCCACCCGCAGCGCCGCCCGGACCGCCGCCTCCCGCCGCAGCGCGACGAGGTCGCCCGCCACGAAGCCGGGGGTCCGCGCGCCGACGGAGGCGAGGTCGACGTCCTTGGCGAGCGGCACCCCGCGCAGGAGCACCCGGAGCAGCTCGGCGCGGTCGCGATCCCCGGGGGCGGGCAGGGTCAGCTCGCGGTCGACGAGGTCGGGGCCCCGCAGCCGCGGGTCGAGGGACTCGGCCCGTGACGAGGTGACGACCAGCGCCACGCCCGGCGTGTTCACCGCGCGTCGCAGGGACTCGAGGACCAGCGTCGCCAGGGGTGGCGGCTCGGAGGCCGGCAGCAGCACCTCGGCGTCGGTCACGAGGAGCACCGACGGCATCGACGAGGTGGCGTCGTCCACGGCCTCGCGCACCCGGGCGGCGGCCGCGCCGGCCTCGATCGCGGCGGCGCCCGGCCCGTCCAGCCGCACCACGCGCGCGTCGGTGTCGGCGGCCACGGCGCGCACGAGCGTCGTCTTGCCCACGCCCTCCGGCCCGCTGACCAGCACGCCGAGGCGCGGCGCCGCGCCGAGCCGTTCGAGCAGCTCGGGGCGGCGGAAGACGAGGTCGAACCACTCGCCGAGACGGCGCGCGGGGTCGGCCTGCCCGACCAGGTCGGCGACGGCGACCACGGGCTCGGTGGGGACCGACTCGACGGGCTCCGTGACCACCGCGGGCCCGGCCTGCGTCCCCGCGGCCTGCGCGCACCCGGCCTGCGTCGGCGCGGCGGAGGCCCCCGCCGCAGTGCGCGTGCTCGCCCCGTTGCGCCAGCGCACGACCGTCGTGGGCCCGACGCAGAGCGCCGCGGACGGGTCGGCGCCCGTGGGTGGCTCGGCGGCCGTGACGGTCACGAGCTCGGTGGTCCACGTGCCGCCCAGGGCCGCCGCGAGCCCGCGACGGGCGCCCGCGGCGTCGGAGCCCGGGGTCGGGGCGAGGTCCTGGGGCAGGAGCGAGAGCGTGTCGCCGGGGAGCAGGACCTTGCCGGTCAGCGCGAGGCGCAGCGTCTCCGGGGCGAGGGCGACGGTGGCGAGACGGGAGCCGGCCAGCTCGATGCCGCGCGCCACGGCCACCGGCGCGGCCGCGACGCCCACGGTGGCGCCGTCGACGACGCCGGCGTTGACCATCGTGGTCTCGTCGAGCACCGCCGCGCCCGGTGCCGCAGGCGCGGGGGCGGGGGCGACGAGGGCGGCGGTGGTGCGCGCGCCCGTGACGCGCACGGCGCCCCAGGCCTCGACGCCCAGGGCGGTGATCACCTCGGGGTGCAGGCGGACGACCCCGCGGCGCGCGTCGCCCGCGGAGGTGCCGAGACGCGCGAGGAGGTCGACACCGTTCGACGCGGTCACGGCCGGTCGTCCCGGGGCCGGTCCTCGCGGGGCCGGTCGTCGCGGGGCCGGTCGTCGCGGGGCCGGTCGTCGCGGGGCCGGTCGTTGCGGGGCCGGTCGTCCCGGTCGCGGCGGAGGCCGAGCCGGCGGGAGCCGCGGGGGCGACGGCCGTCCGGGATGCCGCGCTGGCCGGGCGGCAGCGGTTGCGGGCCCGTGCGCTCCGGGCCGCGGGCGCGGTCGCGCTCGTAGTCCCGCTGGTAGTCGAACTCGCGGCGGTAGTCGCCGTCGCCGTTGCGGTCGCGGTCCCGGTCGCGGCCGATGTTGCGGGCGGCGGTCCCGGCGCGCGCGGCGGCCCCCGCGACCCGTCGACGCAGCGGGCGCCGGGGCGGCGCCAGCCCGAGCCGGCGGTGGGCGCGGCGCACCGCGCGACGCTGGCGCGGCGGCACGTGCCAGACCTCGGGGTGACGGCCCAGCCAGCGGTAGCGGTTGGCCGAGTAGGGGATGTGCAGCAGGTAGGCGCCGATGGCGACGGCGTAGACGACGAACGGGAAGGTGATCAGCGCGGCGGCGGCGAGCGCGACGGCCACGAGCAGCGGGGCGACGAGCCGCGGCGGCACCCGCACGCTCTTCAGCGACGCCGTCGGCACCCGGCTGATCATCAGCGCGCCGACCATCACCGTCCACACCGACACCACGAGCGGCTGCGACCAGAAGCCCGGGCCGAGCTGGACGTCGAGCGCCAGCGGGGCCAGCGCGACGAGCGCGCCGGCAGGGGAGGGGACGCCGACGAAGAACTCGCCCGCGTACGGCGGGGCCTCCTCGTCGTCGGAGAGCGTGTTGAAGCGGGCGAGACGCAGCGCGGCCGAGACGACCAGGGCGAGCGCGACCACCCAGCCGATGCGGATGTCGTTGAGCGTCCAGAGGAACAGGATCAGGGCGGGCGACACCCCGAACGAGATGCAGTCCGAGAGCGAGTCGAGCTCGGCGCCCATGCGGCTGGTGGCGTCGAGGAGACGGGCCAGGCGCCCGTCGAGGGCGTCGAACACCGCGGCGAGGGTGATCGCGGCGAGGGCGGCGGCGCGGTTGTCCGTGAGCATGAACTGCACGCCGGAGAGCCCGGCGCACAGCGCGAGGACGGTGACCGCGTTCGGTAGCAGGCGCACCCCGCGGCCGCCGCTGCGCTCGGCGATGTCGGGCGTCACCGGGAGAGTGTCCCGGCGTCCGGGAGATCCGCCAGCACCGTCTCGCCGCCGACGGCGCGCTGGCCGGGTTCGACGCGGACGGTGCTGCCCGGCGGCAGCAGCAGGTCGACCCGCGAGCCGAACCGGATGAGCCCGTAGACGTCGCCCGCCCGCACCTCGTCGCCGGGCGCCGCGTCGCACACGATGCGCCGTGCCACCAACCCGGCGATCTGCAGGACGGCGAGGTCGTGGCCGTCGGTGCCGTGCACCCACATCGCGGTACGGGCGTTGGTGTCGCTGGCCGCGGGCAGGTCGGCGGAGAGGTAGCCGCCGGGGCGGTGCTCGACGGCCTGGACCTGGCCGTCGATCGGCACGCGCTGCACGTGCACGTCGTAGACCGAGAGGAACACGCTCACCCGCGGTCGCGGGCCGGGCGGGAGGCCGAGGGCGACCAGGTCGTCGGGCGGCTCGGCGGTATCGACGAGGCTCACCGTGCCGTCCGCGGGAGCCACCGCGATGCCGGCCCGGCGCGGTGTCTGCCGGTGCGGCGCGCGGAAGAAGGCGGCGACGCCTGCCGTGACGGCAAGGGCGGCGAAGGTGCCCCGCCCGCGCAGGGCACGCAGGCCGAACGCGGCGGCGGCGACCGCGCCGATCACGGGCCGACCGCCGGGGTGCAGTGGGGGCAGGGTCTCGCGGACGAGCGTCAGCGCGTGGCGCACCGTGCCGCCTGGCGGGCCGGACGGGCGGTCGGCCTCTCGGGGGGAGTGGTCGGAGACCATCGTCGGTACGGATCCCTCTCGTCGACGGCGCGCGCAGGCAACCTATCGGCCGGGCGGGAGGTACGACGAGGTGGGAAGGCCCGGGATGGGGCCGGGGCCGCCAACCCCCGAGTCGGCGACCCCGGCCGGGAACCGCTCGTCCGCTCCCCAGCGACAAGCGGTTGGTCCTGTGAGGGGCCCACCCGGTCAGGTGTCCGGACACGTCGAGACGCGGTCCATGACACCTGTCACACATGGTGCCCGATGTCGCGTCGCGGCGGAAGTCCGGGTCGCCCCAACGGCGCAACCGATGCGCTCGACAGGAGGGTGGACCACCGGTCGAGCCCCCCGCCCGGGGCTCCATCGAGCCCCACGCGCATCACCCGTCCAGGAGCCACACCTCGACGGCCTCGCCGGCCTCGACCCGCGTCGTCTCCTCGCCGACCACGAGCAGGCAGTCCGCGCGGGCAAGCGCGGCGAGCAGGTGCGAGCCCGGCGCGCCCACCGCAGTCACCGTTCCGTCGACGGCGTTCAGGCGTCCGCGACGGAACTGGCGGCGCCCGGGCGGGGAGGCCAGGGGCTCGGCCAGGCGGGCCCGCACGCGCGGGCGGCCGGGCTGCGGGTGCCCGAAGGCGGCGCGCAGGACCGGCCGGACGAAGACCTCGAACGACACCAGCGAGCTGACCGGGTTGCCCGGCAGCGTCACCACCGCGACGTCGCCCGCCGGGCCGTGGTGGTGCCCGAGCCCCTGCGGCATGCCCGGCTGCATGGCCACCTTCGCGAACGTGACGCCCCGGTCCGTGAAGGCGTCCTTGACGACCTCGTAGGCCCCCGCGCTGACCCCGCCCGAGGTGAGGACGAGGTCGACGGGGTCGTCGGCGCGGGCCGCGAGGGCCTCGTCGAGGGTCCCGAGGAACTGCTCGACGTCGTCGGGCACGAAGCGCAGGAGCTCGGCGACCGCGCCCGCGTCGGTGACCGCCGCGGCGAGCATCGGCCCGTTCGACTCGTGGATCTGGCCGTGGCGCAGCGGCTCGCCCGGGGCGACGAGCTCGGAGCCGGTGGAGAGCACCAGCACCCGCGGCCGGCGGCGCACCGCGAGCGACCCGGCGCCGACGGCCGCGGCGAGCCCGACCTGGGCGGGGCCGAGCACCGTGCCCGCGGGCAGCACGACCTGGCCTGCGGTGACGTCCTCGCCGGCGACCCGGACGTTCTGCCCGGCGGCGACCGCACGCTCGATCCGCACGGTCGCCGTGCCGGCGTCCGTCCACTCGACCTGCACCACCGCGTCCGCGCCGTCCGGCATCGCGGCGCCGGTCATGATCCGGTGCGCGGTGCCGCCGTCGAGGGCGGGCCCGTCGCTGCGGCCTGCGGGGATGTCGGCGGCGACGGGCAGCGCGGCGGGCACGTCCGCCAGGTCGGCGCTGCGCACCGCGTAGCCGTCCATCGCCGAGTTCGAGAACGGCGGCAGCGCCATGGGGGAGACGAGGTCCTCGGCGAGGATCCGTCCCAGCGCCCCGGCCAGCGGCACCGTCTCCGTCGCCGTCGGCCCCAGCAGGGCGGCCACGGCCTCGGCGTGCTCGGCGACCGGCCGCATGGCCGAGGGATTGCCGTGGTCGTGCCCGTGTCCCGTCACGGCGCGCATCGTCCCGCCCGCCACGTGACCTCGCGATCGGGCCCCGCGATCCGGGCCGGGGGAGCACCCCGCGGCGTTAGGGTCGGCGGCGTGGCGGACCGGCACACGCAGGACCTGACCGGGCAGCGGCTCGGTCACTTCCGCGTGGACGGGGTGATCGGCCGCGGCGGGATGAGCGTGCTCTACCGCGCCACCGACACCCGGCTCGGGCGCCGGGTCGCGCTCAAGGTCATCGACGAGGCCCTCGCCGCCGACCGCGAGTTCCGCGAGCGCTTCACCGACGAGGCCCGCAACACCTCGGCCGTCGACCACTCCCACGTCGTGCCGCTCTACGACTTCGACGAGACCGACGGCCACCTCTACATCGCCATGCGCCACGTCGAGGGCCCGGACCTGGCCAGCGTCATCGACGGCAGGCCGCTGACGGTGGCGCGGACGCTGCGGCTGCTCGGGCAGGTCGCCGACGCGCTCGACGCCGTGCACGCCCGCGGCCTCGTGCACCTCGACGTCAAGCCCGCCAACGTCCTGGTGACGACACGGGAGTCCGCAGGCGAGCACGTCTACCTCGCCGACTTCGGCCTCACCCGCCGCGGCGCCACCGGCCACCGCACCTCGGGCGGCGACTTCCTCGGCTCGCCCACCTACGCCGCGCCCGAGCACCTGCGCGGCGAGCCCGTCGACGCGCGCACCGACGTCTACTCGCTGACCTGCGTCCTCTTCACCTGCCTCACCGGCCGCGCGCCCTACCTCGGCTCGGTCACCGAGGTCATCGACGGCCACCTGGGCGGCGAGGTCCCGTCGGCCGCCGAGCTCGCCGGGCTCGACCCGCGCATCGACGACGTCGTGCACCGGGGCATGGACCCCGACCGGCCGCGCCGCCACGAGTCGGCCAGCGCCGTCATCGAGGCCGCCCGGGGCGCCCTGATGGTCCCGGGCCCGGCGCCGCTGGTCGGTCCGCCGCCGCGTCGTCCTGGCACGAGACCTTCCGGCCCGCCCCGCCGGGCCGGCGTGCCACCGGTGCGTCCGGTGGCACCGGTCGCGCCGGTCGCGCCGGTGCCCCCCGTCCCCGCCGTGCAGGCCGTGAGGAAGGGGACCGGTGGGTCATCGGCCCCGGAGGAGCCCACCGCGGGCGACGGGCCGTCGTCCGAGGCCGAGGCCGTCGCGGCCCCCGCGAGCGCGCAGCAGCCGACCGCGCCGCCGACCGCGCCGCCGACCGCGCCGCCGACCCCGCCGCGGGGCGCGCCGTCCGGACTCCCGGCTCCGGGGCGTCCGCCGTCCGGCCCGTTCCCGGCGCCCGGACGGCCCAGACCCCCGGGACCGGCGGGACCCCCCGGCCCGCCGCCGGGCCCGTTGACGCGCTCGTCGGTCGCGCCGCCGATGCGCCTGCGCGACCCCGTGCCGCCCGACCGCGACGGGTCGTTCGCCCGCAACACCGGGGCCGTCCCGCAGCGGGTCGTCGTCCTCGCCGGGGCCGCCGTGCTCCTGGTGCTCGTGGTGCTGCTCGTCCTGCTCCTGGCCTGAGGCCGACACCCGGGACGACGTCGGTTGCACTCACCCGACCCGAGTGCCAGCATGAGGTTGGCACTCGGTAGTGTCGAGTGCCAGGTCGGGTCCGGTGAGGCCGGCGTAATGGAGCCGGTCGTCCGTCGCGGGCACCTCCCGACCGCGCACACGTGTCCCACATCGGAGGACCACCCGTATGGCCAAGATGATCGCGTTCGACGAAGAGGCCCGTCGCGGCCTCGAGCGTGGGATGAACACCCTCGCGGACGCCGTCAAGGTGACCCTCGGCCCGCGTGGCCGCAACGTCGTCCTGGAGAAGAAGTGGGGCGCCCCCACGATCACCAACGACGGCGTCTCGATCGCGAAGGAGATCGAGCTCGAGGACCCCTGGGAGAAGATCGGGGCCGAGCTCGTCAAGGAGGTCGCGAAGAAGACCGACGACGTCGCCGGTGACGGTACGACCACCGCGACCGTCCTCGCCCAGGCGCTGGTGCGCGAGGGTCTGCGCAACGTCGCCGCCGGTGCCAACCCGATGGCCCTGAAGAAGGGCATCGAGAAGGCCACCGAGGCTGTCTCGCAGCAGCTCCTGAAGTCGGCCAAGGAGGTCGAGACCAAGGAGCAGATCGCCGCCACCGCGTCGATCTCGGCCGGTGACTCGCAGATCGGCGAGCTCATCGCCGAGGCGATGGACAAGGTCGGCAAGGAAGGCGTCATCACCGTCGAGGAGTCGCAGACCTTCGGGCTCGAGCTCGAGCTCACCGAGGGCATGCGCTTCGACAAGGGCTACATCTCGCCCTACTTCGTCACCGACCAGGACCGGATGGAGGCGGAGCTCGACGACCCCTACATCCTGCTCATGTCCTCCAAGATCTCGTCGGTGAAGGACCTGCTCCCGCTGCTGGAGAAGGTCATGCAGTCCGGCAAGCCGCTCGCGATCATCTGCGAGGACGTCGAGGGCGAGGCCCTGGCCACCCTGGTCGTCAACAAGATTCGCGGCACCTTCAAGTCGGTCGCCGTCAAGGCCCCCGGCTTCGGTGACCGCCGCAAGGCGATGCTGGCCGACATGGCCATCCTCACCGGCGGCGAGGTCATCTCGGAGGAGGTCGGCCTCAAGCTCGAGACGGCTGACCTGACCCTGCTGGGCCGCGCCCGCAAGGTCACCGTCTCCAAGGACGAGACCACGATCGTCGACGGCTCGGGCGCCGCGGACCAGATTCAGGGCCGCGTCACGCAGATCCGCTCGGAGATCGACCGCAGCGACTCGGACTACGACCGCGAGAAGCTCCAGGAGCGCCTCGCGAAGCTGGCCGGCGGCGTCGCGGTGATCCGCGCCGGTGCCGCCACCGAGGTCGAGCTCAAGGAGCGCAAGCACCGCATCGAGGACGCGGTGCGCAACGCCAAGGCCGCGGTCGAGGAGGGCATCGTCGCCGGCGGCGGCGTCGCCCTGCTGCAGGCCTCGGTCGGCGACGTCTTCTCGGGCCTCGGGCTCGACGGGGACGAGGCCACCGGCGCCAACATCGTGCGCACCGCGCTCGAGGCGCCGCTGAAGCAGATCGCCCACAACGCCGGCCACGAGCCCGGCGTCGTGGCGGAGAAGGTCCGTGGACTCAACACCGGTGAGGGCCTCGACGCCGCCACCGGCGAGTACAAGGACCTGATCGCCGCGGGCATCATCGACCCCGCCAAGGTCACCCGCTCGGCGCTGCAGAACGCCGCGTCGATCGCCGCGCTGTTCCTGACCACGGAGGCCGTGGTCGCGGACAAGCCGGAGAAGGCCGGCGCGGGCGCCGGCGGCGACCCGACCGGCGGCATGGGCGGCATGGACTTCTGATCCACGCCGTCAGCGTCAGCTGATCACGCGAAGGGCCGCATCCCCCCGGGGGTGCGGCCCTTCGTCGTGCAAGGGGTGCGGCGCACGGAGATCGCGGGCACCTCATCGACGTCCGACGCGCGCGCGAGGTGCACCAGGTGCCCGTGATCTCCAGGGACTCGCCGCGGGTCCGCGCCTAGGCTGTGCCCGTGGCGACCGCCCCCGTGCCGCATCCCGTGTCCGCGCTCCCCGCCCCCGGCGAGGTGCCCGCCGACCTCCCGGACCTCCTCGGCCGCCTCGCCCGTCGCGACCCCGAGGTCACCGCCGTGCTCGACACGACGCCCGACGGCGTGACCCACCCCGTGAGCTGGGGCGAGCTCTGGCGGCGGACCCGCGCGCTCGCCGAGGAGCTGCGCGAGCACGGGATCGGGCGCGACGACGCCGTCGCGGTGTGGATGCCGAACTGGAGCGACGCGCTGGTGTGGCAGGCAGCGGTCGCGGCGCGCGAGGCGCACGTCGTCGGCATCAACACCCGCTACGGCCTCGAGGAGGCCGCCCACGTGCTCGAGCGCGCGCGGCCGCGGGTCGTCGCCCTGTCCCAGGGCTTCCACGGGCTCGACCTGCTCGACCGCCTCCGCGCCGCCGTCGAGCGCTCCGGCGTGGTGCCCGAGGTCGCCGTCGTCACCGGCCCGGGCGGACCGACCCCCGAGCCGAAGACCTGCGACGTCGGCGCCGGCGCCTGGACCCCGCGGCGCGACGACGGCCCCGATCCCGCGCCGTCGGACCCGGACGCGCTCGCCGTCGCGTTCACGACGTCCGGCTCCACCGGCCTGCCGAAGCTCGCCGCACACACCACGCGGGCGGTCCTGACCCACGCCGTCGCCGACGCCGCCGTGCTCGGGCTCGTCGAGGGCGACGTGGTGCTCGGTGCGCTGCCGCTGTCCGGGGTCTTCGGCTACAACGCGATCATGGCCGGGTTGGCGGCCGGCGCGACGGTGCTGCTCGAGCCCACCTTCGACGCCGACCGCGTGCTCGACCACGTCGCGGCGCACCGCGTCACGCACCTCGCCAGCGGCGACGACCTCGTCCTGCGCCTGCACGAGGCCTGGACCGCCCGGCCCCGCGACCTGTCGAGCTGGCGGTGGTGGGGCGTCGCGGACTTCCAGGGCCGCTCCCACGAGCTGGCCGCCTGGCTGGGCGAGCAGGGCACCCGGGTCGCCGGCGTCTACGGCTCGTCGGAGGTCTTCGCGCTCGCCGCCACCTGGCCCGACGACGAGCCCGCGCCCGGCCGCCTCGCCGGCGGTGGGCGCGTGGTGCACCCCGACATCGCCGTCCGCGTCGCCGACCCCGACACCGACGCCGTCCTCGAGCCCGGACGCGAGGGCGAGGTGCAGTTCCGCGGCCCGAACGTCGTCGACGCCTACCTCGGCGCCGAGGTGCCGGACGCGTTCACCGCCGACGGCTGGTTCCGGTCGGGCGACCTCGGCGTGCTCGTGGACGAGGGCGCGTTCGTCTACGTCTGCCGGCGGGGCGACGCCCTGCGGCTGCGCGGGTTCCTCGTCGACCCCGCCGAGATCGAGCGTCGCCTGGCGGCGCACGAGGACGTCGCGACGGCCAAGGTGGTCGGTGTGCCCGGCGAGGACGGGGCCACGACGGCGGTCGGCTTCGTCGTCGCCGCGGCGGGGCGGACGCCGGTGGGGGAAGATTCTGGTCGACTGGTGCCGCGCGACGCTCGCGGGGTTCAAGGTGCCGGCGGCGGTGCACGTCGTCGAGGCCATGCCCACGACGTCCGGCACGAACGGCACCAAGATCAAAGTCGCGGAGCTGCGCCGCTGGGCGACGGAGCGGGCTCTCGAGAAGGGGTGAGGCGCCGGTGCGAGGCATGTACCTGCCGGGCGGGCGCCGGGTGGACCTGCGCGAGGTGCCCGACCCCGAGCCCGGTCCCGGCGAGGTGGTCCTCGCGGTGCGGGCCTCGACGATCTGCGGCAGCGACCTGCGGGCGATCTACCGCGAGCACCTGGGCGAGGGACCCGAGGCCTGACAGGACGTCATCGGCGGGCACGAGCCGTGCGGGCAGGCGCTCGCCGTCGGTCCGGAGGTCGAGCGGGTGCGGGTCGGCGACCGCGTCGTCGTCTACCACATCAGCGGCTGCGGGCAGTGCGACGAGGCCGCCGCGGCTACCAGATCAGCTGCACGTCGCCGCGCCGTCAGGCCTACGGCTGGCAGCGCGACGGCGGGCACGCCGAGCAGCTGCTGGCCCGCGAGCGCGATCTCCTGCCGCTGCCCGACTCTCTGACCTTCCTCGACGGCGCGTGCGTGGCCTGCGGCTTCGCCACCCCCTACGAGGCGCTGTGCCGCGTCGCGCTCGCGGGCGGCGAGCAGGTGCTCGTCACCGGGCTCGGTCCGGTCGGGCTCGCGGCCGGGATGCTCGCCTCGGCCATGGGCTCGCCGTGGGTGGTGGGCACTGATCCCTCGCCCGAGCGCCGGGCGCTGGCCCGCGGGGTGGGTGCGGTGGACGTCGCAGTGGAGTCCGACGACGAGCTCCGCGACCTCCTCGGTGACGGCGCCGAGGTGACCGTCGAGTGCTCCGGCGCGGGCGCCGCCCAGCTCACTGCCCTGCGGCACACCGGCCGGCACGGGCGCTGCGCGCTCGTCCGGGGAGGGCGGGACGCTGACGGTCGACGTCAGCGAGGTCCTCATCCACCGCCAGCTCACCGTCCACGGCTCGTGGGTGGCGCCCACCTTGCGGATGGGGGAGCTCCTGGAGCGCCTCGCGCGTTGGGACCTGCACCCCGAGCGCGTCGTCACCCACCGGTTCCCGCTGGCCGAGGCCGCGCAGGCCTACGAGACGGCCGATGCCGGTCTCGGCGGCAAGGTCGGCATCCTCGCGGAGTAGTGGCCTGTACCGGGAGCGCGCGGTCGCCTACGGTGCGTCGCAACGGGGGCGAGCGGGAGGGGCACGGATGAGTCAGGCGTCCGAATCGACGAGTACCGAGCGCCACCAACTACCGGTCCGCACGCTCGTGGCGGCCAGCATCGGCAACGCGGTCGAGTGGTTCGACTGGACGATCTACGCGACGTTCGCCGTCTACTTCTCCTCGCAGTTCTTCGACAAGAGCAACCCGACGCTCGCGCTGATCGGGACGACGAGCACCTACGCGCTCGCCTTCTTCTTCCGGCCGCTGGGCGGGGTGCTCCTCGGTCGCCTGGCCGACCTGCGCGGTCGCAAGTTCGCCATGCTCGTCACGATCATGCTGATGGCGGGCGGCTCGCTGCTCATCGCCGTGCTGCCCACGTACTCGGTGGTCGGCTGGCTCGCCCCGATCCTGCTGCTGCTCGCGCGCATCGCCCAGGGTCTCTCGCTGGGGGGCGAGGTCTCCAACGCCAGCGCCTACCTCGCCGAGATCGCCCCGCCGAACCGCCGCGGGCGCTACTCGAGCTTCTTCTACATCTCCACAGGCACGGCGCTGCTCGCCGCGTCGCTGCTCGGCCTGCTGCTCACGACCACGCTCAGCCGACCCGAGCTCGAGACGTACGGCTGGCGCATCGCGTTCGCCGTCGGCGGGGTCCTCGGCATCGTGGGGCTCTACCTGCGCCGGACGCTCGTCGAGACCGAGCAGTTCGCAGAGAACGTCGAGAAGGCGAAGGCCACCAAGAACCCGCTGCTCAAGACCCTCACCCACTACCCGCGGTCGGTCCTGCAGCTCTTCGGCTTCACTCTGCTCTCGACGCTGTGCTACTACACGTTCTTCAGCGCGCTGACCCCGTTCGCGGTGCAGTTCCGCGGCGCCGCCGGGAGCGACGTGTTCCTGGCGCTGTCGATCGGCACGGTCGTGTTCATCCTGGGCCAGTACCCCTTCGGCGCTCTGGCCGACAGATTCGGGCGCAAGCCACAGATGCTGGTGTGGTCGGGGGCGTTCGTGGTCCTCACCGTGCCGCTGAGCCTGCTCATCACCGAACGTCCACCACTGATCAACCTGATCATCGTGTTCTCGGTGGGCCTCGGGCTGTACTCGGTGTTCTCCTCGATCGCGCCCGCGATCATGAGCGAGATCTTCCCGACCGAGCTCCGGGCGCTGGGTATCGGCGCCTGGTACAACCTCACCGTCGCGATCTTCGGCGGCACGGCGCCGCTGCTCATCGCGGCGCTGTCCGGTGCGGGGCGTCCCGACCTGTTCTTCTGGTACGTCTCCGGTGGCGCGCTGATCGCGTTCCTGATCATCCTCACGCTGCCCGAGACGAAGGGCCGTGAGCTGACGTAGGGGCGTTTCACGCGCGTGGTGGCAGGCTGGGGCCATGGCGCTGCTGCGGACCCTGCTCAACCTCGTCTGGCTGGTGCTGGCCGGCGTCTGGATGGCCCTGGGCTACCTGCTGGCCGGGATCATCTGCTGCATCCTGATCATCACGATCCCGTGGGGGATCGCGTCGTTCCGGATCGCCCTGTTCGCGCTGTGGCCCTTCGGCAGCCGGATCGAGCGCCGCCAGGACGCCGGCGTCGGCTCCACCCTGGGCAACGTCATCTGGATCATCGTCGCCGGTTGGTGGCTGGCGATCGGGCACATCGTCACCGCCATCCCGCTGGCGGTGAGCATCATCGGCATCCCGTTCGCCTGGGCGAACCTCAAGATGATCCCGGTGTCGCTCACTCCGCTCGGCCGGCGGATCGTCGACACCGACGACCCGCGGGGCTTCGGGGTCGAGGGGCACCACGCCGCGCCCCCGATGGCGCGCCGCTGAGCGCGTGGCCCTATCGGCGTGCTCCCTGCACGAAGCTCGCCGCCGTCGACGGCCGGCGCCACATCGCCGTCGCGGCCTTCGGACCGGACGGCGGGCTCGGGGCCCGGGTGTCTCCACCCCCCGCCTCGTCGGTGAGCGCTCCCCATCTCGGCGCGCGCCGGTACCCATGCCGGGCGCGCGGCCCACGACGAAGCGGCCTTCCTGGCTCCCAGCGCCAGCGAGGACGCAGGGCTTGCAGGGCTCGTGCCATCACGGGAGGCGCCAGGTCCCGGTACATGCGGATCGCGGGCCCGAAGCGCGTGGGCGCCTCGCCGACCGTGCGGAAGCCGCAGCGGGCGTAGAAGGCCTCGGCGCGGGGGTTCGCGGTGACGACGAGCAGCAGGGCGCCGCCGTCACGCGCCCGGCGCGCCGCGTCCTCCACGAGCCGGGCGCCGATGCCGTGGCGCATGTGAGCGGGGCGCACGAAGAGGGCGTCCAGCTCGGCGCTCCCGTCCGGGAGCGGCAGCACGGTCGCGAACCCCGTCAGGACGCCGTCGACCTCGTGCACACGGACCCGCCCCTCGCGCAGGTCCGCCGGCGGGACCTCGATCGCGTCGGGGTGGGCGAGCAGGTCCTCGCGATGGTCGTCCCAGATCAGCGAGGCCTCGCGCATGAGGTCCTCGAGGGCGGCGGCCTCGTCCATCCGTGCCGGGCGGAGGCGGCCGTGGTCCATCGGACGATGGTGCGGGCCGTGTCGAGCGGTTTCAGGGCATCGCGGTCCGATGGGCCGCCCGCCCCGCCTACGAGGGGTCGGGACGCTCCGTCTCGGGCTCGCCCTCGGTCTCGGTGGGCACGTCGGGGATCGCCGGCCCGAGCAGATCGTCGGCGTCGACGATCCGGTAGGCGTAGCCCTGCTCGGCGAGGAAGCGCTGGCGGTGCGCGGCGTACTCGGCGTCGACGGAGTCCCGCGCGACCACCGAGTAGAAGTGCGCCTGCCGGCCGTCGGTCTTCGGACGCAGGATGCGGCCGAGGCGCTGGGCCTCCTCCTGGCGCGAGCCGAACGTCCCGGACACCTGGATGGCCACCGACGCGTCGGGCAGGTCGATCGAGAAGTTCGCGACCTTCGACACCACCAGCACCGGGAGCTCGCCGTGCCGGAACTGGTCGAACAGGAGCTCGCGCTCCTTGTTCTTCGTCGAACCCTGGATCACCGGGGCGTCGAGGGCGACGCCGAGCTCGTCGAGCTGGTCGAGGTAGGCGCCGATGACCAGCGTCGGCTCGCCGGGGTGGCGCGCCAGGATGCTCTTGACCACCGGGATCTTGGTGCGCGCGCACGCGCAGAGCCGGTAGCGCTCCTCGGCCTCCGCGGTGGCGTAGATGATCCGCTCGTTGTCGGTCATCGTCACGCGGACCTCGACGCAGTCGGCGGGCGCCACCCAGCCCTGGGCCTCGATGTCGCGCCACGGCGCGTCGTAGCGCTTGGGGCCGATGAGCGAGAAGACGTCGCCCTCGCGCCCGTCCTCGCGCACGAGCGTGGCGGTGAGGCCGAGACGGCGGCGCGACTGCAGGTCGGAGGTCATGCGGAACACCGGCGCGGGCAGCAGGTGCACCTCGTCGTAGATGATCAAGCCCCAGTCGCGGGTGTCGAACAGCTCCAGCGCCCGGAACTCGCCCTTCGTCTTGCGCGTCATCACCTGGTACGTGGCGATCGTGACCGGGCGGATCTCCTTGCGCTCGCCCGAGTACTCGCCGATCTCGTCCTCGGTGAGCGACGTGCGCGCCACGAGCTCGCGCTTCCACTGCCGCCCGGCGACGGTGTTGGTGACCAGGATCAGCGTCGTCGCCCCGGCCCGCGCCATCGCCGCGGCGCCGACGAGGGTCTTGCCCGCGCCGCAGGGGAGCACGACCACGCCGGAGCCGCCGTGCCAGAACCCCTCGACGGCGTCGGCCTGGTAGTCGCGCAGCTGCCAGTCGGTCTGGTCGAGCTCGATCGCGTGGGCCTCGCCGTCGACGTAGCCCGCGAGGTCCTCGGCGGGCCAGCCGACCTTGAGCAGCGCCTGCTTGAGCCGCCCGCGCTCCGACGGGTGCACGACGACGGTGTCGTCGTCGATGCGGTCGCCGATCATCGGGCTGATCTTCTTGTTGCGCAGGACCTCCTCGAGCACGGCGCGGTCGTTGGAGATCATGACCAGGCCGTGCACGGGGGAGTTCGTCAGCTGCAGGCGCCCGTAGCGGCCCATGGTGTCGACGACGTCGACGAGCAGGGCCTGCGGGACCGCGTAGCGGCTGTACTGCACGAGCGCGTCGACCACCTGCTCCGCGTCGTGGCCCGCCGCGCGGGCGTTCCACAGCGCGAGCGGGGTGACGCGGTAGGTGTGGATGTGCTCGGGGGCGCGCTCGAGCTCGGCGAACGGCGCAATCGCCTGGCGAGCGGCGGGCGCCGCCTCATGATCGACCTCGAGCAACAAGGTCTTGTCGGACTGCACGATGAGCGGTCCGTTGCCGGGCTGGCTCAACCTCTCGACCTCCGGGCACATCGACGGGTGGTCCGTCCCATTGTCCTCCGCCGGTACGACACACCGTCGGGCGGAGCTGGGACGCCGCTCGGGGAGCGCACGCACACGCCAAGTCATTCCCGAGGGGCTCGACGGATACAGTGGGCGCGCTCGACCCGCCCTCGAGGAGTGACCACCCGACCCGATGGGCTCACGGCGCAGTGCCGGGGCCCGTCACCAGCGAGGACCGTCCTGCGGTCCTCGCGACGACCGCCCTGGACGCCTGACCACTCTGATGCGCCCGCTCGCCTCGTTCCCCGATCGTCGCACCGACGTGTGTCCGCGTGACGTCGCGGCGTCACCCGTGTGCCACCGCTCGATCCGGACGGCGGCCACTGTAGACCATCGACGGTCACCGAGCGTGGACCAGGCAGGTCTTCGGCGTGGGGGAGGGTCGGGCGAAGTCCGACCGACCGGAGGAACCGGGAGGACCAGTCCGTGACCACCCCCGAGCGAAGCCCGGATCGGGCCTCCGTCCGGTACCACGACCCGCGCGACGGTCGTCCCGGTCCGGACGGCCGTGACGGCGGCGGCGACTGGACGGAGCGTCTGGCGCTGCGCAACTGGAGCCTGCCGGTCAAGCTCACCGCGGTCCTGCTGGTGCCGACGCTCTTCGTGCTGACCCTCGGCGTCCTGCGCATCATGGAGCAGACCCGGGACGCCGCCGAGTTCGACGGCGTCCAGCAGGCCGTGGCGCTCGAGGACGGCACGGCACAGGTGATGGGCAGCCTCGCCGACGAGCGCTCCGCCGCGGCGGTCTATGTGGCCGCGGGGCGCGCCGGCGGCTCCGGTCCGGTCGAGGAGCGCATCGGCGCCACCCGGGACGCGGTCTCCGAGCTGCGCCGCTCCTCCGGGCTGGCCGACTCGCTCGACCAGCAGACGCGCACGTCGTTCGACCAGGCCGACGCCGAGCTCGACCAGCTCGACCGCCTGCGCGACGACGTCATCGACGGTCGGGTGGACGCGGCAGGCGCGATCGCCCGGTACACCGAGGTCGTCGACACCCTCGAGATCTTCGACCGGTCGCTGTCCCGGGAGGCCGCCGACCCGAGCGTCGCCGGGCTCGCCTCCGGTCTGTACTCGCTGTCGGTCGTCCGCGAGGAGGACGCCTACGTCCAGGCCGTCGTCGCCGCCGGTATCGCCGCGGGCCGCATCGACGCCCCGTCGATCGACCAGGCGCGCAACGCCACGCTGCGCCGCTCGATCGCCGTCGACGACTTCCGCTCGGCGGTCGGCACCGACAACGCCGGGCTGGCCGACGCCGTCGTGGGTCCGGACGTCGACAACCGCGACCTGCTGGCCCAGGTGGTCCTCGGCCGCGGTGCCGCGGGGCTCCCGCTGCAGGTCTCGGGCCCCGACTGGGAGCGCGCGTCGTCGGCCGTCGAGGACCGGGACGCCGCGACCTCCGAGCAGCTGCGCGGCCAGCTCCAGGAGCAGGCAGGCGCGCTGCAGCAGGCGGCCCGCAATGGCGCGGGCGTCGCCTCGGTGATCCTGCTGCTGGCCCTGATGGCCGGCGCCGCGGTGGTCTTCTTCGTCACCCGCTCGCTGCTGCGCCCGCTGCGCCTGCTGCGCCGCAGCGCGCTCGACGTCGCCGAGCGGCGCCTGCCCCAGGCCGTCCGCAGCCTGCGCGAGGGCGAGGCGCCGGACACCACGATCGTCCCGACGCCGATCACGACGCGCGAGGAGATCGGCCAGGTCGCCCGCGCGTTCGACCAGGTGCACGAGCAGGCGGTCCGCCTGGCCGCCGAGCAGGCGGGCCTGCGGTCGGCGTTCAACTCGATCTTCGTGAACCTTTCACGGCGCTCCCAGGCGCTCGTCGAGCGCCAGCTGCGCCTCATCGAGCAGCTGGAGAACTCCGAGGAGGACCCGGAGGCGCTCTCCAACCTCTTCCAGCTCGACCACCTCGCGACGCGCATGCGCCGCAACTCGGAGAACCTGCTGGTGCTCTCGGGCACCGACCTCTCGCGGCGCGGCAGCCGCCCGGTGCCGCTGGTCGACGTGCTGCGCGCCGCGGCCTCCGAGGTGGAGCAGTACCAGCGCATCGACCTCGCGCCGCCGCCCTCGGCCCAGCTGCTGGGCCGCACGGCGAGCGACGTCGTGCACCTCGTCGCCGAGCTGCTCGAGAACGCCACCACGTTCTCCGCCCCCGACACCCGCGTGCGGGTGCAGGCGACGCAGAACGGCGACGGCTCCCTGCTCGTCGAGATCATCGACTCCGGTGTCGGCATGAGCGAGGAGGACCTGCACGACGCGAACGTGCGCCTCGACTCGCCGCCGACCGTCGACGTGTCCGCCTCGCGGCGCATGGGGCTGTTCGTGGTCGGGCGCCTGGCCACCCGTCACGGCATCACGGTGTCGCTGCGCAACCGGGAGGACGGCGGTGTCGCCGCCACGGCCCTGGTGCCGGCGTCCGCGGTGCTCGCCGTCGCGCCCGAGGGCGCGGCGACCCCGGCGGTCACGGCCGGGGCGCCCGCGGGGGCCTCGACGTCCGTGCCCGACCCGGCCCGCGGTGGGGCCACCGGGCTCCCGCAGCGCGGCCAGCGCCAGGGTGGCGGGGCGCCCGGATCGTTCTTCGCGCCCGGCGTCGACCCCGAGCAGGGTGGCGGGGACGGTGCCCGTCCCGGCGGCGCCCGCGAGCGCCGGTCGATGCTGCCGCGGCGCGGGTCGCCGAACGGGGCGCCCGGAATCAACGGCTCGAACGGCTCCAGCGGCCACGGCACGAACGGCACCCACGGGTCGGGGCCCGCAGGCCCCGCCGGTCCCGGACGTCCGGGGGGACCGACCGGCCCGGGACGTTCCGGGCCCGCGCCCTCCGAGCCGCCGCGCGAGCCGGCCGGCCGCGCTCCGGCCGAGGAACCCGAGACCCCCGAGACGCCCGCCGAGGACACGGCCGCCGACGGCGCCGCCGAGCAGGACGAGCGGGGTCGTCACGGTCTGGTCGGTGGCGCCGCCGCCGGTGGGGCCGCGGCCCTGATCGGTGCGGCCGCCGCCCGCCGTCGCAGCCGCCGCTCCGAGGACGGCGACGAGGACGTCGCCCCCGAGTCGGAGGCGCCCGCGGCCGACGAGGTCGTCGAGGCGGACGGCGCCGACGGCGCCGAAGGCGCGCCGGAGTCCGGCGAGGCGGACGCGGGCCGGCACGTCCTGCGTCCCACCGGCCTCGCGCCCGGCCAGGGTCCTGGCCCTGGTCAGGGTCCTGATCAGGGGCCCGGCCCGATGCCCGCGCGCCCTGGTCCTGGTGGACCGGCCGGGCCCGGCTGGGGTCCCCCCGGACCTCCCGGCGCCACGCGCGGCGGACCGCCCCCCGGCTGGCGCGGCCCCGGCGCCCCTCCCGGCCGCGGACCGGCCGGCCCCGGCTGGGGACCGCCGCCCGCGGGAGCCGGACGGCCCGCCGCCGCCGGTCCGCCGATGTGGAACGGCGCGCCCGTCGTGCCCCCGCCCGGACCGGGCCCCGCCGAGTCGGACGAGGCGCCTGCCGAGGTCGTGGACGACGTCGAGAACGAGGTCGAGACGCCTGCCGTGGCGTCGGTCGAGGCCCCGGTCGACGCTCCCGTCGACGAGCAGGTCGAGGAGTCGCCCGAGGCCGCCGCGCCGAGCGAGACCCCGGAGGCCGCGGCACCGCTGCCGACGCGTCGCGGGACGTTCCCGCTGCGCCCCCGGGTCGTCCAGCCCCAGCCGCAGGCCGAGGCCACCGAGAGCCCCGCCGAGAGCCCGGCCGACGCGACCCCGGAGCCCGAGCAGGCCGTCGAGGAGCCGGCGGCCGTGGACGCCGCCGAGCCCGTCGCCGAGCCCCTCACTGAGGACCCGGCGGCCTCTGCGGAGCCGGAGGGGTCCGAGGACGCCCGTCCCGCCCGCCCCTCGGGCCGCCGCCTGTCGCCCAGCGGCGCGCCGTTCGCCCCGGGCATGGCCCCCCGCCTGCGTCCGCGACGCACGGGGCCGGCCTCCGAGGGCGAGGACGCCGCCGAGCAGCAGGGGACGCCGGCCGAGGAGACCCCGGCCGACGAGACCCCGGCCGAGGAGACCCCGGCCGACGAGACCCCCGCCGCCGGCGCGCCCGACGAGGTCACGGCGGCGGAGCCGGAGACGCCGGAGGCGCCCGCCGGACCCCCGCCCCTCCCGGGCGGGCTGCCCCGACGCACCGCCGGCCCGCCGGCGCCGAACGGCGCGCCGGCCCCGGGTGGGCTGCCGCGGCGGCCGTCCGGACCACCGGTGCCGTCCGGTCCGTCGGCGCCGGGCGCCCTGCCGCAGCGGTCGTCCCGGCCGCCGCAGGTCCCGGCCGGCGCGAACGGGTCGGCCACCGGGACGGGCGACGACGGACGGCTCTTCGACGCACCGCCGCCCGCGGACGGCGAGGGCCGCACCCGCAACGGCGGGGTCCCCGGGCGCGCGACGCCCGAGCGGCCTCCGGGCCGCCCCGGTGCGCCGCAGCGGGAGCGCACGCCGATCTACGACGAGGTCGCGTCCGCCTGGTTCCGGGAGGCGCCGCCGTCGGCGGGGCCGGACGAGGCCGAGTGGGCCTCGAGCTCGGGCGACGAGGGCTGGCGTGCGGCCGCGGCCACCGCGGACGCCCTCGACGCCGGCGTCAACGCCGGCGGCACGACCGAGGCGGGCCTGCCCAAGCGGCGTCCCCGGGCACAGCTCGTGCCCGGTGCCGCCCGGTCCGGGGGCGCCGGGACACCCGGCGGCGCCCCGGACGGAGCCGCTGCCGGACCGCGTCGCAACGCCGACGCGATCCGTGGGCGTCTCGCGAGCTACCAACGAGGCGTGGCCGACGGGCGCACCAGCCGTCAGGCCCGACCGGCCGACACCGGAGCAGAGCGCGACGCGCGCTCCGGGGATGAGGAGGAGCAGTGACGGGAGCCCAGTCGCAGCCGAGCCGGTTCGGCTGGTTGGTCTCGAACTTCGCCGAGCGGGTGCCCGGGGTGGCGCACGCGGTCGTGGTGTCCGCCGACGGGCTGTTGCTCACGGGGTCCAGCCGACTGCCGCGCGACCGTGCGGACCAGCTGGCGGCCGTGGCGTCGGGGCTGATCAGCCTCACGCAGGGCGCCGCGCGGTGCTTCGAGGCGGGCGATGTCGTGCAGACGGTGGTCGAGATGGAGCGCGGGATCGTGCTGCTCATGTCGATCAGCGACGGCTCGTGCCTGGCCACGCTGGCCGCCCCGAACTGCGACATCGGCCTGGTGGGGTACGAGATGACGTTGCTGGTCGACCGGGTCGGCCAGCTGCTGACCCCCGAGCTCCGTGCCGAGCTTCAGGGGTCGGCGGTGCGATGAGCGCGTCGAGGGGGTGACGACCCGTGAGCGATGACCCCGGCGAGTCCTTCGCCGACGTCCTCAACGGGATCAGCGGACCGTCGCGGCCGAAGGGGCCGCGCGGCGAGCGACGCGGGCTGTTCCGGCGTCGCCGCGACGAGCCGTCGGACGTCCCGGAGGGGTCCGACGGGTCCGACGACGTCGCCCCCGAGACCGCGCCCGGCACCGTCCCCGCGGACGGCTACCTCTACGGGGACGGCGAGCCCGACGGCGCGCACGCCCTCGCCGAGGGCGAGCCGCCGACCGCGCCCTACGGCGTCCCGAGCCCCGGCGGCGTGCCGCGGCACGAGCTCCCGGAGCCCGAGCCGCCGGACGAGCGCGCCGACGACGTCGCGATCGTGCGCCCCTACGCCTGGACCGGCGGGCGCACCCGCCCGGTCTACGACCTGGCCATCGAGACCCTGGTCTCGATCGGCAGCGCGGGCCGCGACACCTCGCGGATCCCCCAGTACGAGCACCGTGCCGTGGCCGAGCTGTGTCGCGAACCCCGATCGGTGGCGGAGGTGGCGGCGTTGCTGACGCTGCCGCTGGGCGTCGCCCGGGTCCTGATCGGCGACATGGCTTCGCAGGGCACCGTCGTGGTGCACCAGACCGCCTCGACCTCGGGCGACGTCCCGGACATGGCGTTGATGGAGAGGGTGTTGAGTGGACTTCGACGGCTCTGACGCAGCGGTCGCCGACCCCGTCCCGACCACCACCTCGGCCAAGATCGTCGTGGCAGGGGGATTCGGGGTCGGCAAGACGACGTTCGTGGGCTCGGTCTCCGAGATCGACCCGCTGACCACCGAGGCCGTGATGACCGACGCGAGCGCCGGCGTCGACGACCTCTCGGCGGTGCCCAACAAGCGCACCACCACGGTCGCGATGGACTTCGGCCGCGTCTCCCTGGACTCCGACCTGATCCTCTACCTGTTCGGCACGCCCGGGCAGGACCGGTTCTGGTTCATGTGGGACGACCTCGTGCGCGGTGCCATCGGTGCCGTGGTGCTCGCCGACACCCGCCGGCTCGCCGACTGCTTCGCCGCGGTCGACTTCTTCGAGGACCGGCGCCTGCCCTACGTGCTGGGCGTCAACCTCTTCGACGGCATGCTCCGCCACGACATCGAGGACGTCCGCGAGGCCCTGGCCATCGACCCCGCGGTCCCGATCCTGACCGTCGACGCCCGCGACCGGGAGTCGACGAAGCAGGCGCTCATCTCGCTCGTCGAGCACGCCATGCAGGTCTGGGCGGTCGGCGCCCGCGCCTGATCCCGCCAGGCGCCCGCCGCCGGCGTCGCCGCGCCGGAGCGGTCGCCACGACCTCGCCAGAACGATCTCCCGAGCGTGTCACCAGCGCTCTCGACGGCAATGACGCTGACGGCATTCTCGGGAGATCGAGATGGCGAGCTGCCGGCCGGCGGTCCCTCTCGGGCTCAGGTCCCGTGCGACGGGCACGTTGCGCATGATCATCGGGCCGTCGCGCGTGCCGAACGTGCCCCTCGTCCGGCACCACGGCGGCGACCGCGCCTGATCCCGGAGGGAGCGAACGCGCTGGTAGGAGCAGCGAATCAAGGGGAGCACGCCGACAAGCCGTTCGCTACGACAGCCAGGCGGGCTCAGCGGTCGGCGAGGACGCTGACCGAGGTGATGCGGTGCAGGGCGAAGGACAGCGGCGAGCCCCCGATCACGGCGCCGTTCGTCTCGGTGTCGTCGGTGTCCTCGATGCCCTCGAGCACCCCACCGCCGACGCGCAAGGGGCGCACGACGCGCTGGGACGCCGTGCCGTGGGCGTCGACGTAGCCGATCCACACGCTGCGCCCGGAGCGCGCCGCCTCGGCGAGGACCGCGACGGTGGCCGAGGTCGTCGCCGAGCGCGTCGGGTTCCCCGTCGCCCCGCGGCCCCGGGCGGCGCTCGCGGCCCGGTCGCCGGCGCGCAGCTGGGCGACGAGGGCGGTGATCTGGTCGTCGGAGAGCGTCGGCGTGGTGCCCACCGCGCGCTCGGGGCGTCGCGTGGCGGTGCGCCGGCCCTTGGGACGTAGGTCGAGGACGCCGCCGACGTCGTCCTCGGCGACGGGGGAGAGCCCGGCGGCGCGCAGGGCCTCGAGCACCTCGACCAGCGGCTGGGTGCTGATCAGCACGGTGGGGGCGATGCGCCGCAGCTCGAGGCGCTCGGCCTCGGGGTGGACCATCACCTCGGCGATCAGCGCCTCGTCCTCGGAGCGCAGGAACGAGGCGGCCGCCCCGCCGCGCAGGCGTCCGTGGCGGCGGGCGACGTCGTCGACGAGGTAGGTCAGCCCCTGGGGGACGGGTGTGGCCGAGCGGGTGCGGAACAGCTCGTGCAGGTCCGCGGCCGTCTGCCCCAGGTCGAGCGCGCGGCGCACCGAGCCCTCGCTGATCCGGTAGACGGTTGCGCTGCCCGCGGACTCGACGACGGCGACGCGGTCGAGCGCCGCCGCGAGCTCGGGCTCGAGGCGTCCCGGGGCGACGGCGGTGAGGTCGGCCTGCAGGAGCACATGGTCGATGGGCTCGGGCAGGGCCCGGCGCAGCGTGGCGGCTGCGGCGCCGTCGGGGTCGTCGCCGGGGCCCCGGGCGACGACGAGCAGCTCGCGGGTGGCGGAAGTGACGGTGTCGTGGGCGACGAGCCCGAGCGTCGTCGCCTCGCGCAGCACCGTGCGCGCCATCTCGTCGCGCTGCCGTCCGCCCTTGCGCGGGGCGCGCCAGGCCAGGGACGCGACGAGGTCGTCGGCGTTCGGGGGGCCGTCGCCGTCGGCGAACTCGCAGAGCCGGTCGAGCACCCGGCGCCGCAGGGCGGGCGCCCAGGGCCGGCGCGCCTCGTCGGAGAGCGGGCCGATGAGCTTGTCGCCCACGTCGCGGGCGCCCACCAGCGACGGCGCACGGGGCGTGTCGAGCCACCCGCGGGCGAGCGTCACCCAGCGCGCGTCGGGGCCGGCCGCGAACCACCGGTCGACGGCGCTGGTGGGCGTCCACGCCGGATCGTTGCCCTCCGAGACCGCGACGAGCCCCGCGCCGGCGAGGACCTCGACCAGCAGGGCCGCGTCCTGCTCGGTGAGGCCGAGGTCGCGGGCCACCCGGCGCATGTCGCGCACGCCGAGCCCGCCGGAGCGCAGGACCGCCGGCGGGTGCGCCGACCACGCGGTCAGCACGGCCTCCGCGCGCCGGGTGACCTCGAGGATCTCGCCGGCGGCGGTGGCGTCGACGTCGGCCGGGTCGCGGTGGCGGGGCGCGGGCATGGGGTCGGCGACCGCGACGTCGCCGAGCGGGCGGTCGCCACGCACCGCGAGGGCCGCCTCGCGGGTCAGCTCCACCGTCTCGACGTCGACGCGCACGAGGATGCCCGCCGCGAGGAGCCGGCCCACCGGCCCCCTATCGGCGTGCTCCCCTGAACCGGGTCCCTGCGCGCGGCTGCGGCCGACGGGCCCGTCGGCGGCCAGCGCGTCGACCACCCCGCGCTCGTCGGCGGGCAGGGCGTCGACGATCTCGGCCGGGTCGTCCGCGGTGGCGATCGCCGAGAACTCCGGGGCCGGCCGCCCGAGGCCGCCGGGGTAGCGCACGGAGACGTCGCGCAGCGCGGGGACGGCGCGCACACCCGCGGTGCCCGACGGGTCCGCGCGCGCCAGCTCCGGCGTCACGGTCGCACCGTCGGACCAGGCCAGCGCCCGGCGCTCGAGGTCGGCGAGCGCGGCCCGGCCGGCGTCGGCGCGGTCGGGCCCGAGGAGCGCGAGTACGTCCCCGGTGGCGGCGGACGCCTCGTCCGCGCGCACCACCAGCAGCGCGTCGACCACCTGGAGCGTGAACGCGTCGAGGTCCTCGCAGGCCCGGCCCACCGACATCCGCACGCTCGCGCGCGTGGCCACCACGCCGGTGTCGGCGGGGGCGGGCAGCGCCAGGTCCGGACGCGCGCGCAACAACGCACCCAGGGTGTCGTCGTCCTGGGCGCGCAGGTGATCGAGCAGGGTCCGGCCGAGCATCGCCTCCCCACGGTAGTCGGGCTCCGGCGCGCGCACCGTCGAGGTGCGGCAGACTGGAGCCCCGCCGTCCCGGCGGGCGTGCGTGCGAGACGGCGGGAGGAGCCAGCGGCCATGGCAGACGACGACGAGACCACCACCCCGCGTCAGGATCCGTGGTGGCCCGCGGACGAGGGAGATCACCCGATCACCGAGCTGATGGCGCCCACCCAGGGCTCGCCGTCGCCGTTCGGGGAGACGCAGTTCCCGCTGCCCGCCGACCAGCTCGGCTACGAGCACCCGGTCACCGAGATCAACCGCTGAGTACCGCCGCCGGTCTCCTGCTCGCCGCCGGCGGCGGCCGGCGGATGGGTCGGCCCAAGGCGGCCGTCGAGCTCGACGGCGAGCCCCTGGTGGCCCGCGGCGTGCGGACGCTGCGCGACGCCGGGCTCGACCCGGTGGTCGTCGTGCTCGGGGCCGGCCTGCCGGAGGTCGCCGAGCTGCTGCCGACCGGGACGCGCTGGGTGCCCGCACCGGGCTGGGACACCGAGGGGCAGGCCGCCTCGCTGCGCGCCGGCCTGGACGCGCTGGAGGGCACCGACGCGGACGCGGTCCTCGTGGCGCTCGTCGACACCCCGGGCATCGGGTCCGGCGGCGCTGGCCCGGGTGGCCGCGCACGCGACCGGCCCCGACGCCCTGGCCCGCGGCGCCGTCGACGGCCGGGCGGGGCACCCGGTGCTGCTCGGCCGGACGCACTGGGCGAAGGTGCGGGCGGCGGCCGAGGGCGACGCCGGCGCGCGGGGCTTCCTGCGCGGCCGGGAGGACGTGGTGGCGGTGGACATCTCCGACGTGGCGGTGCCCGACGACCTCGACACCCCGGAGGACCTCGCGCGCTGGACGCGCGGGAAGACGACAGGAAGGGGCACACCGTGACCGTCCCGGGACCGGGGTACGCGATCACGGCCCGCGTCGAGGCGCCGGCCAGCGCCACGGCGGCGGGCGACCTCGCGGTGGCCGTCGGCCGCGTCGGCGGGGTCATGACCGCGTTCGACGTCGTCGAGTCGCGCACCGACGCGATCATCATCGACATCAGCTGCAACGCCCTGTCCGAGGAGCACGCCGAGCAGATCACCGCCGCGCTCGACGGCCTCGACGGCGTCCGGGTGCGCAACGTCTCCGACCGCACGTTCCTCATCCACCTCGGCGGCAAGATCGAGGTGACGCCCAAGGTCGGCCTGCGCACCCGTGAGGATCTCTCCCGTGCCTACACCCCCGGCGTCGCCCGGGTCTGCCAGGCGATCGCCCGCCGCCCCGAGGACGCCCGCAGCCTCACCATCAAGCGCAACACCGTCGCCGTCGTCACCGACGGCTCGGCGGTGCTCGGGCTCGGGAACCTCGGCGCCGCCGCCGCGATGCCGGTGATGGAGGGCAAGGCGGCGCTGTTCAAGCGCTTCGCGGGCGTCGACGCCTGGCCCGTGTGCCTGGACACCCAGGACACCGAGGAGATCATCCGGACCGTGCAGGTCCTGGCCCCGGTGTACGGGGGCATCAACCTGGAGGACATCGCGGCGCCGCGCTGCTTCGAGATCGAGGAGCGGCTGCGCGACCTGCTCGACATCCCGGTGTTCCACGACGACCAGCACGGCACCGCGGTCGTCGTGCTCGGCGCCCTGCGCAACGCGCTGCGGGTGGTCGGCAAGGAGATGAACGACTGCCGGATCGTCGTCTGCGGGGTGGGCGCCGCGGGCTCCGCGATCATCCGCCTGCTGCTGCCGCTGGCGCCCGCCGACCTGATCGCGGTGGACGTCGAGGGGATCATCCACCCGGACCGCGAGGGCCTGCACCCGAGCCTGGAGTGGGTCGCCGAGCAGACCAACCGGGAGAACAGCACCGGGACGCTGCGCGACGCGATGCCCGGCGTCGACGTCTTCATCGGTGTCTCGGCGCCGAACCTGCTCCACGAGTCCGACGTCGCCGCGATGGCCGACAAGGCGGTCGTGTTCGCGCTGGCCAACCCCGATCCCGAGATCGACCCGTCGCTGGCGCAGCGGCACGCGGCGGTCGTCGCCACCGGGCGGTCGGACTACCCGAACCAGATCAACAACGTCCTCGCCTTCCCCGGCATCTTCCGCGGGCTGCTCGACGCCCAGGCCCGGGGGATCACCGACGACATGCTGCTCGCCGCGTCGGCCGCGATCGGCGACGTCGTCGCGGAGCCCAACCCGTTGTTCATCGTGCCCAGCGTCTTCGACAGCACCGTCGCCTCGGCGGTGGCCGGCGCGGTGCGCAAGACCGTCGAACGGGCCCGCGAGCAGGGTGCCGAGTCCGTCGACGTCGGCGCCGCCCTGGCCCTGGGTGAGGAGACGGCGAAGGCGGTGGAGGGGGCCGATGAGTGAGACTTCGGGCGAGCGGAGCGACGGGGGAGGTTCGGGCGAGCGGAGCGACGGGGGAGTCGCAGGGGCACCCAAGCTGACCCACGTCGACGCCACCGGCGCGGCGCGGATGGTCGACGTGGGGGACAAGGAGGTCACGCGCCGCACGGCGACAGCCACCGGGGTCCTGCGCACCACCGCCGAGGTCGTCGCGGCGCTGCGGGACGACACCGTGCCGAAGGGCGACGCGCTCGGCACGGCCCGGGTCGCAGGCATCATGGGCGCGAAGCGCACGCCCGACCTGATCCCCCTGTGCCACCCGATCCCGCTGGCCGGCGTCACCGTCGACCTCGACGTCGGCGACGACCACGTCACGATCACCGCGACGGCGCGCAGCGCCGACCGCACCGGGGTGGAGATGGAGGCGCTGACCGCCGTCGCCGTGGCCGGGCTGACCCTGCACGACATGATCAAGGCGCTGGACCCGGCGGCGACGCTGGACGGAGTGCGCCTCGAGCGCAAGGAGGGGGGACGTTCCGGTGTCTGGACCCGACCCGACGGCCGCTGAGCACCCCACGGCCGACCCGACGCGCCGCGCGCGCGTCGTCACCGCGTCCAACCGCGCCGCGGGTGGTGTCTACACCGACCGCGGCGGGCCGATCATCGTCGACTGGCTCCGCGCGCAGGGCTTCACCACGCCCGACCCCGTGGTCGTCCCGGACGGGGAGCCCGTGGCCGCCGCGCTGCGCGACGCCGTCGCCGACGGCGCGCACGTCGTCGTCACCACCGGCGGCACCGGCATCTCGCCGACCGACGCGACGCCCGAGGCGACGCGCGCGGTCATCGACTACGAGATCCCGGGGCTCGCGGACGCGATCCGGCGCGCCGGCGCCGACGCGGTACCGACGTCGGTGCTCTCACGTGGCGTGGCGGGGGTCGCGAAGCGCACTCTGGTGGTGAACCTGCCCGGCTCCCCGGGCGGGGTGCGCGACGGGCTGACGGTGCTCGCACCGGTGCTGGCCCACGCCGTCGACCAAGTTCTCGGAGGGGACCACCCGTGATGTCCACCGCCCCGGCCCGCGTCCTGCGCGCCACCGTCACCGAGGAGCTCCTGGACGTCTCGGAGCACGCCGCGCTGGTCGACGACGCCGCCGCGGGTGCCGTGGTGACGTTCGCGGGCGTCGTGCGCGACCACGACCACGGCCGCTCGGTGACGGCCCTGGACTACGAGGGCCACCCGAGCGCCGCGGCCGTGGTGGAGAAGGTGGCCGCCGACGTCGCCGCCGCGTTCCCCGGGGTGCGCGCGCTCGCCGTCACCCACCGCGTCGGCGCGCTGGGCATCGGCGACGTCGCTCTGGCCTGCGCGGTCGCCGCGGAGCACCGCCGCCAGGCGTTCGACGCGTGCAGCGAGCTCGTCGACGCGGTGAAGCGCGAGCTGCCGGTGTGGAAGCGCCAGGAGTTCACCGACGGCACCGAGGAATGGGTCAACTGCCCCTGAGTCAGCTCATCGTGAGCGTCTGGCCCGGGAAGATGAGGTTCGGGTCGGTGGCGATGTCGGGGTTGGCCTGGGCCAGCGTGCGCCAGGTCGCGCCGTGCGAGGCGGCGATCGAGCTCAGCGTGTCCCCGGCCTTCACGGTGTAGGAGCCGGCCGAGCCCGACGCGGGCGTGTCGCGCACGGTGCGCGTCTCGGGGGCGGCCCCGTCCGACGACGAGTCGGAGGACGAGCCGGAGTCGGAGTCCTCGTCGTCCGAGGCGGAGCCGGAGCCGGAGCCGGAGTCGCTGTCGTCGTCGGAGGACCCCGCCGACGGCACGCTGCCGTTGGGCGAGTCGTCGGTGTTGCCCGTCTTCTTGGAGCACGTCGGCCAGGCGTTCATGCCCTGCTCGGCCTTGACGCGCTCGGCGACCTGGATCTGCTCGGATCGGCTGGCGTCCTCGGGCTGCCCGGAGCCGCCGAAGGCCCGCCACGTCGAGTCCGTGAACTGCAGGCCGCCGCCGAAGCCGTTGCCGGTGTCGATGCCCCAGTTCCCGCTGCTCTCGCACTCGGCGAGCGCGTCCCAGTCGGTGTCCGCGTGTGCGGCAGGCGCGGCGAGCAGCGCGGCGGGGATGACCGGGGCGCCCGCGGCGACGACGGCGAGGGTCGCCCGGCCGAGCCGGCCGGGACGGCGCGGCGCGCGGTGACGTCCGGTGGTGGCGGTGGGCAGCACGGCACGAACGAGGTCCACGGGTCTCCCGGAGCCGCGCCTCGACCGACGTGCCCCGCGCCGTCGCGGGTGGGGAGCGGACGGCGCTCGGGGGTCGGTCCCTGTCCGGGCCGTACGTCGCGGGGAGCGGGGGCCCGTCGGACAGGGTGGCGCCCGGGCTCCGGTCGGCACCGCCCGAGCGGACCGACGCGTCGAGGCTAAATCCGCGCCGGGGCCACGGTGCGTGGCTCTCAGCTTCGTGAACCGGCGGCGAGGTCACGAATGAGTGACAAAGACGCTGCTCCGCGGTCTCGCTCTCACCGAGGGCAATGGCCCTCGCACAGCCCGTCGCTGAGAAGACGTGACCGGCATCACAGACGACGGCCCCGGCTCGTGTGCGGAGCCGGGGCCGTCGGACGTGCGGGGCGGGTCAGCCCAGCTTCAGCTGCTGCCCCGGGGAGATCGCGTCGGGGTCGGCGATGGCGTTGTTCTGGGCGATCGACTGCCACGAGACGCCGTGCGCGGACGCGACGGAGCTCAGGGTGTCGCCGCTCGCCACGGTGTAGGCGCCGCCCGCGGGGGCCGTGGCCGGCTGGGCCGGCTGGGCCTGCGGGGTCGCGGCGATGCTCTCGGCCTCGGAGGAGTCCGAGTCGGACGAGCCCGAGTCGGAGGAGCCCGAGTCCGAGTCCGAGGACCCGGAGTTCGCCGAGCTGTCGGTGTTGCCCGTCTTCTTCGAGCACGACGGCCAGGCGTTCATGCCCTGCTCGGCCTTGACGCGCTCGGCGACCTGGATCTGCTCCGAGCGGCTGGCGTCCTCCGGCGAGCCGGAGCCGCCGAAGGCCTTCCACGTCGAATCGGTGAACTGCAGACCGCCGCCGAACCCGTTGCCGGTGTTCGTGCTCCAGTCGCCGCTGCTCTCGCACTGCGCGAGCTCGTCCCAGTCCGTGTCGGCCGACGCCAGACCGGTGCTCAGGGCCAGCGGGGCCGCCGCCATCGCGCCCACCAGGACGACCTGGGCTGCGCGCCGGGTGAAGGCGTGCGTCAGCGACTCATCGGTGTTCCGAAGCATGACCTCTCTCCGTACCGCGCCCCGCGGGAGGGACCACACGGGCGGGGTCGACGGCCGGTTCCACGCGGCCTCACCGCCCGCGGGTGCCAAGCACCCTCGGTCTCACGTCCTCGCGCCCGTCCGGTCCGCCACTTTCGTTCCGGGTCAACCGAGGCCGCTGGACGGGCATCCGGCGCGGCGACCTCGGGGGTGTCAGGCACCCGCACACCAGTCCGGCGCGTCGTCGGGAGCCGTGTCCGAACGGTACGGAGCACAGTGCGTCTTTCAAGCCGACCAGTTGCGAGCGCGGTCACGTCGCCGACATCGTTCCGTGACCTGTCGCCGGGCAGGATCCCTGCTCCAGGGCGGATATGATCTCCGCGTGAGACGTCTTCCGTCCGCGTGTCGCAGATCCAATCTGTGCGTGGCCTCACGGCTGTACACGGCCGTTCGGAGCAGCCGAACCTGAGGATCGCGACGGGGCGTCCTCATCGAATGGACCGTCCGGTGGCTGTGGGTTCCCGCCTGCGGGATGCTGGTGGGGTGACCGCGAGTACCACACCGACCAGTCCGGACGACCTGGCGAAGGCCCTGGACGGCACGGGGTACCTCGCCGACGCGGGCCTCGCGTCGGCCGCCTTCCTGGCGCTGCGCATGGGCCGACCCCTCTTCTGCGAGGGCGAGCCGGGGACGGGCAAGACCGCGCTGGCGCAGGCGCTCTCCGAGGCGTTGGGGCTGCCGATGGTGCGCCTGCAGTGCCACGAGGGCATCGACGCCGCGCAGGCCCTGTACGACTGGGACTTCCCGCGCCAGCTGCTGCACCTGCGTTCCCTCGAGGCCGCGGCGACCGCCTCGCAGTCGCCGCTCGACGTGGACGCCGTGGAGTCCTCCCTCTACGACCGCCGCTTCCTGCTCGCGCGCCCCATCCTGCAGGCCCTGCAGGACGCGCCCTGCGTGCTGCTCGTCGACGAGGTCGACCGCGCCGACGACGAGTTCGAGGCCTTCCTGCTCGAGGTGCTCGCCGAGAACTCGGTGACCATCCCCGAGATCGGTGTCGTGCGTGCCGAGACGCCGCCGCTGGTGGTGCTGACGTCCAACCGCACGCGCGAGGTCCACGACGCCCTCAAGCGACGCTGCCTCTATCTCTGGCTCGAGCACCCCGACCTGGCGCGCGAGACCGCGATCCTGCGCCGTCGCCTGCCCGACCTGTCCGCGGAGCTCGCCGACCAGGTCGCCCGCGCGGTGCAGGCCCTGCGCGGGCTCGACCTGCTCAAGCCGCCGGGCGTCGCCGAGTCGATCGACTGGGCCCAGGCCCTGCAGCTCGTGGGCGCGCGTCACCTCGACCTCGCCTCGGCCACCGCGACGCTGGGCGCGGTGCTGAAGTACCGCGAGGACGCCGACCGGGCGCGCGACAAGCTGGACGCCCTGCTCGCCTCATGAGCACCAGAGGCGAGCGGAGCGACGGGGAATGAGCACAGGTGACCGGGGCGGGAGCAGCGACGGGCTCGCTCCTCGCCCCCACGCCGGCGCGGTCCTGGCGTCCGGCGTCGTCGAGACGCTCGGCGGAGATGGCGACACCGCCACCGACGCCGACGGCGGCCCCGACGCCGTCCTCGAGGACTTCGTCGCCTTCACCCGCCTCGTCCGCAACGCCGGGGTGCCCGTCACCACCGACCGCGTCGCGGCGTACCTGCAGGCCCTGCGCCTGTCCGACCTCACCAGCGAGGTCTCCACGTACTGGGCGGGTCGCCTGACGCTGTGCGCCGACCCCGACGACGTCGTGCGCTACGACCACGCGTTCGCCGCCTGGTTCTCCGCCGACCCCCGCGACCAGCGGATGGGACGGTCGGCGCCGCCGAAGCCGCGCATCTCGACCATGGCCGCGCTCACCGAGCCGCCGCCGGGCTCGGGCCAGGACGGCGACGAGGAGGAGACCCCCGAGCTGCGGGTGGCCGCGTCCGGCGAGGAGATCCTGCGCGACCGGGACATCGCCGAGCTCTCGATCGGCGAGCGCGAGCACCTCAAGAGCCTGCTGGCGCTCCTGCGTCCGGCACCCCCGAAGCGCCGGGCCCGGCGGCGCCGCCCGGCCCGCCGCGGCGAGCCGGATCCGCGCCGGACGCTCCGGGCCGCGCTCGCCAACGGTGGCGAGATCGGCGAGATGCGCCGGCGGCGGCGCCGGGTACGCCCGCGGCGCGTGGTGCTGCTGGTCGACGTCTCCGGCTCGATGAGCCCCTACGCGGACACCTTGCTGCGCTTCGCCCACGTCCTCACCCGGCGCACCCCGACCGCGGTGGAGACGTTCACCCTCGGCACCCGGCTGACCCGCGTGACGCGCGAGCTGCGCCAGCGCGACCCCGAGCGCGCCCTGGGCGACGCGGCCCGCGCGATCCCCGACTGGTCCGGCGGCACCCGCCTCGGCGAGGCGCTGCGGGCGTTCCTCGACCGGTGGGGCCAGCGGGGCGTCGCCCGCCGCGCGGTCGTCGTCGTGTTCTCCGACGGCTGGGAGCGCGGCGGGGCGGAGCTGCTCGGCGAGCAGTCGGCGCGTCTCGCGCGGTTGGCCCACAAGGTCGTCTGGGTGAATCCCCACGCCGGCAAGAGCGGCTACGCCCCGGTGCAGGGGGGAATCGCGGCGGCCCTCCCGCACGTTGACCAGTTGCTGGCGGGCCACTCCCTCACCACGCTGGCCGAGCTGCTGGAGGTGCTGCGGGATGCGTGACGTTCTCCCCACCCTGGAGGGCTGGTGGGCCGAGGGCCGACCGGTCGCCCTGGCGACCGTGGTCGGCACCTTCCGGTCCGCCCCGCGGCAGCCCGGGGCGTCCATGCTCGTCGGCGACGACGGGCAGGCCGTGGGCAGCGTGTCCGGCGGCTGCGTCGAGGGCGCCGTGTACGAGCTCGGCTCCGGCATCCTCGAGGGCACCGACGACGCGACGCTGCAGCGCTACGGCGTCTCCGACGACGACGCGTTCGCCGTCGGTCTGACCTGCGGCGGCATCCTCGACGTCTACGTCGAGCGCGTCGACCGCGAGTCCTTCCCCCAGCTCGGTGCGATCGCCGAGGCCGTGCGCGAGCACCGGTCGGTCGCCGTCGCCACCGTGGTCTCCGGGCCCGCCGAGCGCGTCGGACGCCGTCTGGTGGTCTGGCCCGACGAGGTCGAGGGCACCACCGGGTCGGTCCGCCTCGACGACGCGCTGCGCGACGACGTCCGCGGGCTGCTCGCCGCCGGCCGGTCCGCGCTGGTGTCCTACGGCACCGACGGCGAGCGCCGCGGCGAGGGCCTGCAGGTCTTCGTGGAGTCGTTCGCGCCGCCGCCGCGCCTGATCGTCTTCGGCGCCATCGACTTCGCCGCCGCGGTGGCCCGCATGGGCACGTTCCTCGGCATGCGGGTCACGGTCTGCGACGCGCGCCCGGTGTTCGCGACGTCGAGCCGCTTCCCGGAGGCGCACGAGGTCGTCGTCGACTGGCCGCACCGCTACCTCGCCGCCGAGGCCGAGGCCGGACGGATCGACGGGCGCACCGCCCTCGCCGTCCTCACCCACGACCCGAAGTTCGACGTGCCGCTGCTCGAGGTGGCGCTGCGCCTGCCCGAGATCGGCTACATCGGGGCGATGGGGTCGCGCCGCACGCACGAGGACCGTGAGCAGCGCCTCGTCGAGGCCGGGGTCACCGAGGCGGAGCTGGCCCGCATGTCGAGCCCGATCGGCCTGGACCTCGGGGCCCGGACGCCCGAGGAGACCGCGGTGTCGATCGCCGCGGAGATGATCGCCCACCAGTGGGGCGGACGGGGCACGCCGCTCTCGCGTCGCGACGGCCCCATCCACACCGAGTCCAACGTCGAGCCGGTGGTGTCGGCGGCCTCGCTGGGCTAGATCACCCGCGCGGTGAGCAGCAGGTACTCCCACTCCATCACCGTCGTTCCGCTGCCGCGGTCGTGGCGCTCCGCCACCGCGGCGATGTCGGCGTCGAGCGAAGCCGTGCGCTCGGCGTCCTCGGCGTTGTTGCGGTACGCCACGATCGTCGGCCCGTAGGTCTCCTTCCAGTACGAGCGGAAGGTGTCCGGGGAGTCGAACATCGTGACCGTCACCGTCTGCTTGCGGGCCTCGACGTCGGTGACGCGGTCGCCGAGCAGGGCGCGGACGTGCGCCTCGTCGCCCCACAGCGGCGGCGGCTGGGCGCCCGGCGGGGGTGGCGGGACGTACGGCTTCATGGTCTTGAACAGGTCCCCGACGAAGCCCTCGGGGGTCCAGCTGATCAGGCCGATGCGCCCGCCGGGGCGGGCCACGCGGACGAGCTCGTCGGCGGCCTGCTGGTGGTGGGGCGCGAACATCACGCCGACGCACGACAGCACGGCGTCGAAGGAGTCGTCGGCGTAGGGCAGCGCCTCGGCGTCGGCCTCCTCCCAGCGCACCGCCACGCCCTGACGCTCGGCGAACGCCCGCCCGGCGGTGAAGAGCTCCGGGGTGAGGTCGGAGGCCACGACGTCGGCGCCGGCGAGCGCGGCGGGCACCGCGACGTTCCCGGTGCCCGCGGCGACGTCCAGCACCCGCTCGCCGGGGCGGATCCCGGCCGCGGTGACGAGCACGGGCCCGAGCTCCGGGATGAGGCGGGCGGCCAGGTCGGGGTAGTCGCCGAGGCCCCACATCGCGCGGTGCTTGGCCTTGAGCGCACGGTCGGCGGCGGTGTCGGTGACGGTCTCGGTCATCGTCGTTCTCCCTCGTCGGAGCTCCCGCGGGGGCCACGGACCGTGGCGACCCCGGTGGAGAGAAGAGTTCCATGCGCAGGTCACCCCGGACATCGGGAGCGCCTCCCCATGTTGTGCGGGGAGTGCCCTAGGCCGATCGGGACGTTTCCCCCGTGATTTTGATCACGTACCGTGACAGGGGTGGAGCTGCTCGAGCGCGACGACGAGCTGCGTCTCCTGGGCCGCGCGTGGCAGGAGGCGCGGAACGGCGAAGGGTCGATCGTCCTGCTCGCGGGCGAGTCGGGGATCGGGAAGACCTCGCTGGCTCGCCTGTTCGCCACCGGCCCGGACGTCGGCGACGTGCTGTGGGGCGTGTGCGACCCGCTGGGCGTGCCCCGTCCCCTCGGCCCGCTGCACGACGTCGCCGACGACCTCGGCGAGCCCGCCGCGGGCCTGCTGGGCGCCGGGGCGCCGCCGCACGAGATCCACCGCGCGCTCCTCGACGCACTCACCGTCCGCTCCGTGCTGCTCGTCGTCGACGACCTGCAGTGGGCCGACGAGGCGACCATCGACCTGCTGCGCTTCCTGCTGCGCCGGATCGCCGGCACCCGCTCGCTGATCCTGGCCACCTACCGGGCGGACGAGCCGGACCCCCAGCCGGCGCTGCGCGCCCTGCTCGGGGACGTCGCGCGCACGCCGTCGGCGACGCGCGTCGAGCTCGACCCGCTGTCGGTGGCGGCGGTGACGACGCTGGTGGGGGAGCGCCCCATCGACCCCGACCACCTCCACCGGCTCACGCGCGGGAACTCCTTCTTCGTCACCGAGGTCGTCAGCCAGGACACCTCCCTGATCGACGGCGCGCTGCCCGTCTCGGTCCGCGACGCGGTGCTCGCCCGGACCGCGGGACTCGACCCGGGCGCCCGGGACCTGGCCGACCTGCTCGCCTGCGCCCCCGGGGCCGTGCCGGACACGCTGCTACCCGCGCTCGGGGTCGGCATCGGCCCGCTGCGCACGCTCGACACCGCCGGCCTGATCGCCCGCGACCGCCGCGGCATCACCTACCGCCACGACATCTGCCGCCTCGCCGTCGCGGGCGCGATCCCGCCGGGCGGCGAGATCGACCTGCACCGCCGCATGATCGAAGCCCTCGAGACGCTGCCGGACCCCGACCCGGCCGTGCTCGCCCACCACGCCCTCGCCGCCGGCGACGCCGGCCGGGTGTTCCGCTACGCCGCGCGGGCGGGTCGCGTCGCGGCCGGGTCCGGAGCGCACACGGAGGCCGCGCGGTTCTTCACCACGGCCCTGGAGCACGCCCCGCAGGAGGCCGACGCCGCGCGGGCCGGGCTGTGCGAGCTGCTCGCCCAGGAGCTCTACCTCACGGATCGCCTCGAGGAGGCGATCGCCGTGTGCGGCCGGGCCATCGCCTGCTGGGAGGCGGACGGCGACCTCGACGGCGTCGGCGCCGGGCACCAGTCGCTGGCGGTGTTCGAGTGGTACAACGGCAACCGCCCGAGCGCCGAGGAGCACGCGGCCCGGGCCGTCGAGATCCTCACGCCCCGCGCGGAGCCCGGCACCCGCAGCGCGGCCCTCCTGGGCAGCGCGCTCATGATCCAGGCCGTCCAGTCCATGCAGGAGAGCGACCTGGTGGCGGCCCGCGCGCGCCACGACCGGGCCCGGTCGGTCGCCGCCGGGGTCGTCGACTACCGCCTGGACGTCCGGCTCTCGGTGGTGGACTCGGTGGTCGCGATGATGTCGGGCGACCTCGCGGCACGCGACCGGATCCTCGCGGTGCTCGACGCGGCAGGCGACCGGTTCTGCGAGGCGCACTCGGCGGGCTGGAGCAATGTGATCAACTCCGACGTCGAGCACCGGCGGCTCGACGCGGCGGAGAAGGCCCTCGACCGCAGCCTGCCGCTGACCGTCCAGTGGGACGTCCCGCTGTGTCACGGCTGGCAGCGCGGCGTGCGGGGGCGCCTGCACATGCTGCGCGGCGCCTGGGACGAGGCCGCCCTCGACGCGGGCGCGGTGCTCTCCGAGAGCGCGGCGCCCCTGACCCACACCTGGCCGTCCCTGGTGCAGGGCCTCGTCGAGCTGCGTCGCGGCGGCCCCGGGGCGGACGCGTCCCTCGAGCGCGGCTGGGCCCTGGCCGTCCGCTACGCCGAGCCGCTGCGGCTGCTGCCGGCCGCGTCGGCGCTGGCCGAACGCTGCTGGGTGACCGGGACACAGGACCGCCGCCTCGACGGCGCCGCCGAGCTGCTGGCGCAGGCCGCCACGCGGACGGGCACCGAGTGGTCGGCGGGCGAGCTGGCGGTGTGGCTGCGCAGGCTCGGGCGCGACGTGGACGCCTCGACCCTCCCACCGGGATCGCCCTACGCCCTGATGCTCGCGGGCGACCCGAGGTCGGGCGCCGAGCGCTGGGCGGAGCTCGGGTCGCCCTACGACCAGGCGCTCGCGCTCGTCGACACGGGCGAGCCCGCCGACGTGTTCGCGGCGCTCGAGCTGCTCGACCGCCTCGGCGCCGACGCAGTGGCCGCCAAGGTGCGCCGCGACCTGCGGGGACGCGGGATCACCGGGGTGCCCGCCCGGCCGCGCGCCACCACGCGCACCAACCCGGCGGGTCTCACCGCCCGGCAGGTCGACGTGCTGCGCCTCGTCGCCGAGGGCCTCACGAACGCCGGCATCGCCGCGCGGCTGTTCATCTCCGAGAAGACCGCCGACCACCACGTCTCGGCGATCCTCGCGAAGCTGGACGTGCCGACCCGCCGCGACGCCGCGGTCATCGCCCGCGGCCTCGGCGTCGTCTCCGAGCGCCGGCGCCGGGACACCCCGGCGCCTCGGCAGCAGCCGGTCACGACGTAGGGACCCACCCGCCCGGGATGGGGAGCGGCCACCGATGTGGCCAGTCCCCGGACGGCCGCATCGTAGCGGCATGAATATCACTCTCCGTCACACCCGTCGGGCCGACGGGGTCACGGACGCCGTGCGCGACCTGGCGCCGGTCGTCCTCGGCCTCGCCCCGTTCGCCATGCTCATCGGCGTCACGGCCGTGCGCTCCGGCGTGGGCGCCGGCACCGGCGTCCTGTCGTCCGCCCTCCTCTACGGCGGTAGCGGCCAGCTCACGGCCATCACGCTGATGGGCAGCGGGGCCGGGGCCGGCGCCGTGCTCGCCGCGGTGACGCTGGTCAACGCGCGCTTCCTGCTCTACGCCGCCGCGCTCGAGCCCCACTTCCGTGGCCAGCCGCGCTGGTTCCGCTGGGCGGCGGCGCACTTCGTCGTCGACCCCACCTACGCGATGGTGACCCGGCGCCGTGACCTCGGTGACCTCGAGGACCCGGCGCGCTTCCGCCGCTACTGGCTCACCGCCGGCGGGGTGCTCGCGGTGGCGTGGGTGGCGATGACCGCCGTCGGCGGCCTGCTCGCCCCGGTGCTGCCGGCCTCGTCGGCGCTCGACGTCGCGGCCCCCGCGATGTTCCTCGCGATGCTCGTGCTGCAGCTGCGCGCCCGCCCGGCCCTGGTGGGCGCCGGGATCGCGGGCGTCACCGCCGCCCTCGCCTCGCCCCTGCCGTCGGGCCTCGACCTGATGTGCGGCATCGCCGCCGGCGTCGTCGCGGCCACCGTCACTCCTGCCGCCGGGAGCCCGTCATGACCCTGCTCGTCTCGGCCGCCGCGACCTACGGCCTGCGGGTCGTGCTCATCACCCTCGTGCCCGCGCACCGGCTGCCCGCCGTGCTGCGCCGCGGGCTGGCCCACCTGGCGCCGGCCGCGCTCGCGACGCTGGTGGTCACCGCCCTCGTCGGCGACCGAGGCGCGACGGCCCTGGTCGTGCCCGGCCCGATGCACCTCGCGCTCGCCGTCGCCGCGGTCGTCGCGTGGCGGTTCCGCAACCCCGCCCTGCCCGTCCTGGCCGCCGTCGCGGTGATGGTCGTCGTCGAGGTGCTGCCGTGACCCGCACCCTGCTCGGCGTCTGGGCCCACCCCGACGACGAGACCTTCCTGTCCTCCGGGCTCATGCTGGCCGCCCGCGAGCGGGGCGACCGCGTCGTCGTCGTCACCGCCACCCGCGGCGAGCACGGCACCGACGACCCGGACCGCTGGCCCGCCGACCGGCTCGGGGCCCTGCGGGCCCGCGAGCTCGACGAGGCCCTGACCCTCCTGGGCGTCACCGAGCACCGGTGGCTGGGCTACGAGGACGGGGCGTGCCCCCTGGTCCCGCGGCGCACCGCGGCCGAGCGCGTCGCCGCGATCGTCGAGGAGGTCCGGCCGGACACGATCGTGACCTTCGCCGACGACGGGGTCACCGGGCACCCCGACCACCGGACGGTGGGCCACTGGGCCCGCCGCGCGTGGCGCGCCGCGGGACCGCACGCCGAGCTCCTCGAGGCGGTCCTCCCGCCCGGCTTCACCCGGCGCTTCGCCGACATCAATGAGGCCTTCGGGGTGTTCATGGACGACCCCGCCGCGGAGGTCGACCCCGACCTGCACCTGCGGCTCGTCGGTGAGCACCTCGAGCGGAAGATGACGGCGATGCGCGCGCAGGACAGCCAGACGCGCCGCCTCGTCGAGGGTGTCGGGCTCCCGACATTCCGGCGCTGGTGGGGCGAGGAGGCCTTCCTGCGCACGACCCCCGTTGCCGTGGGAGCAGCCTGATACGAACGGTGCCGAACGACGCCTGACCCGGCCGGAGCAGCACGAAGACCCGCTGCTCACCCTGCCGTCGCCTGCCGTCCGTCTGTACCGTGGGCAACCGTCGTCGTCCGGCAGCGAAGGGGGCAGCGTGGTCCTCGTCCACAGCGTCACCCGTGCGGGGGATTCCGTCATCGCCCGCCGCCGGTCCCCCGAGTCCGCGGTCGGTGCGGCGGTCACGCCGTCGCCGAGCCCGGCCGACCGGGCCACGACGCGACCGCGCGCGGAGACGCCCCGCCTGGCGAAGTTCCACGTCCCCGAGATCCTCTTCGGTCCCGGCTCGCTGAGCGAGGCGGCGCACGCCGCCGTGCGCCTGGGCGCGCGCCGCCCGCTGCTCGTCACCGACCCCGGGCTGGGCGCCGCCGGCTGGCCGAACCAGCTCAGCGCGCACCTCGATGAGGCGGGGCTCCGGACATCGGTGTGGGCGGGGGTGACGCCCAACCCCAAGGACCACGAGATCGCCGCCGGGCACGTCCACTACCTGCAGGAGAACTGCGACGTCATCATCGCGCTCGGCGGGGGCTCGGTGATCGACGCGGCCAAGGGCATCGCGCTGCTCGCCGGCAACGGCGGGACGATCCTCGACTACGAGGGCGTCGACCGGATGGCGCTGCCGATCCCGCCGATGGTCATGGTGCCGTCCACCTCGGGCACCGGTGCCGACGTCTCGCAGTTCTGCATCGTCACCGACACCGCCCGCAACACCAAGATCACGATCCTGGGTCGCGCGCTGGTGCCGGACATGTCGATCGTCGACCCGCACCTGCTCACCACGATGCCCGACTGGCTCAACGCCGCCACGGGCCTCGATGCGCTGACCCACGGCATCGAGGCCTACGTGTCGCGCGCGCACAACCCGCTCACCGACCACCACGCGCTGCAGGCGATCGCCCTGGTCGGCGAGCACCTCGAGCGCACGATGGACCACCCCGGCGAGGAGGCCGCGCGCACCTGCATGGCGCAGGCCGCCCTCGAGGCCGGGCTCGCGTTCACCAACGCGATCCTGGGCGCGGCGCACGCCATGAGCCACCAGGTCGGCGGCCTGCTCGACCTGCCGCACGGCGTCATCAACGGGGTGCTGCTGCCGCACGTCATCCGGTTCAACGCCGAGGCCGACCCGCACCGCTTCGTCCCCATCGCCCAGGCGCTGGGCCTGCCCGGCACCATCACGCCGGACTCCGACGCCGGGGCCGCCGAGGCCGCGGAGTGGGCGGCGCTCGAGGTCCGCAGGCTGGCCGACGAGCTCGGGGTGCCCACGGGGCTCGCCGAGATCGGCGTCGGCGAGTCCGACATCGGCGTGCTCTCGGCGATGACGCTGGCCGACGCCTGCCTCTCGACCAACCCGCGCGAGGCCGACCAGGCGGACATCGAGACCTTGTTCCGGGCGGCGATGTAGTGACGACGGCCCCGCGAGGGGTGGCCAGGCGGTGAGCAGCCCGATGTCCACGGATCACCACGACCTCGATCAGCTCACCGGGATCCGGTCCGGGAAACCGTCCTTCTACGTCGAGTACCTGGCCTCGGCCGAGCGCCTGCGCCGGGTCATCCACGCGCTGGACCGCATCTCCCGCGCGCTCGTGCGCACCACCGAGGGCCCCGGCACGCTCGTGCGGGCGGTGGCCGAGGCCGCCGCCGACCACCTCACCGCGCACTGGGTGGTGTTCGCGCTCGCCGACGGCGCGCTGCCCGAGGCCGCGCCGCGCCACCTCGTGCTCGGTCCCGCCGGCGAGGAGGTCGACGCCGACGACCCCGACGTGCCGCCCTGGGTCGCGGTGCACCTGCGGGCGGTCCGCTCCGGCGAGGGGCACACCCACGCCGACGGCGGGGGGCCCGGCAACGGCGTTGCCGAGGCCGCCTCGGACCCGCACCACCTCCACGTGCCGGTGCACCTCGACGGCGACGTCGTCGGCGAGATCGTCGCCTGGACCGGGGCCGACCGTGCCATCGACGCCACCGACGCCTCCGTGCTGCGCGTCCTCGCCGGCCAGACCGCGGCCGCGCTGCAGAACTCGGCGCTGCACCAGCGCACGATGCGGCTCTACGGCGAGGCCAGCCAGCAGGCCGACGACCTCGCGGCGCGCAACGAGCAGCTCCAGCACACCCGCGACGCCCTGACCGTCGCGCGCCAGCGCGAGGTGCTCGACTCCGAGCGGCACCGGATCGCCCGGGAGCTGCACGACTCGGTCACCCAGTACGCGCTCTCCGCCGGCATGCAGATCGAGGTCGTGCGCTCCGAGATCCGCGACGAGCGCCAGCGCGAGCGTCTGGAGACCGCCAAGGCCCTCACCCGGCGCGCGGTGGAGCAGCTGCGCTCGGCGATCTACGCGCTGCACCACCACGGCGACCGCGGCCGGCAGAGCCTGCCGGCCCTGCTCGAGGAGCTCTCCACCGTCCACATGCCCTCGGACCTGCGGGTCGAGGTGCGCATCGAGGGCCGGCCGGTCGTGCTGCCGTCGGCCGCCGAACGCTCGCTCTTCCGCGTGGCCGGCGAGGCGCTGTTCAACGCCGCCGTGCACGCCGAGGCGGGCGTCGCCGTCGTGCGCCTGGCCTACCGCAAGGACCGCCTGGTGCTGTCGGTGTCCGACGACGGCCACGGCGACCCCGAGCACGTGCGCCGCACGCTGCGCATCGCCTCGGCCGGCGACCTCGACGGGTCGCACCGCGGCCTGGTCAACATGGCCGAGCGCGCCCGCGAGATCGGCGGCACCCTGCGCATCCGGCGCGCGCCCCAGGGCGGCATCCGGGTCGAGGTCGGGGTGCCCCTGGCCCCCGCCTGCCCGGCCCCCGAGCCCGCTGACACCTCCGACACCTCCGACACCTCCGAGACGTCCGGGAGGCCGTCATGACCGAGATCCGTGTCCCCGCCCGCTCCACCGCCCGCCGGGGCGAGGTGCGCATCGTGCTCGTCGACGACCACGCGATCGTCCGCCAGGGCCTGCGCTCGGTGCTCGAGCGCGAGCCGCAGTTCGCGATCGTCGGCGAGGCGTCGAGCGCGCCCGAGGCGCTCGCCGTCGTCGCCCACCAGCGCCCGACGATCGTGCTGCTCGACCTGAAGCTCTCGACGAGCTCGGACTCCGAGGGCCTGCAGCTGTGCCGCCAGCTCACGCAGGCGCACCCCGGGGTCGGCGTGCTCGTGCTGACGACGTTCCTCGACGACCGGCTCGTCGTCGAGGCCGTCCACGCCGGCGCCCGCGGCTACGTCGTCAAGGACGTCGACACCACCGAGCTGACCAGCGCGATCCGCGCCGTGTCCCGCGGCGAGTCGGCGTTCGACTCCCGCTCGGCCGCCGCCGTCGTGCGCTCGCTCAACGGCCAGCAGCCCCACGGCGACCCGCTCACCAGCCGCGAGCTCGACGTCCTGCGCCTGCTCGCCCGCGGCATGTCCAACCGCACCATCGGCCGCGAGCTCTTCATCTCCGAGACCACGGTGAAGTTCCACGTCGGCAACCTCATGCGCAAGCTCGACGTCACCCGCCGCGCCGAGGCCGTCTACGCCGCCTCGAAGATGGGCCTGATCTAGCACCTCCGGTGCCAGCGTGGGGGCCATGCTGACGTTCAACGTCAGTGGATCCCCCACGATCTAGAGCTGCTCGACGTCCAGATCCGCGAGCACGTCCGGGTCGGCGATCATCTCGATCGCCGCGATCCGGCCGCCCACGATCACGATGTCGAACGCCGAGTAGACCCTGCCGCCCGGGGCGTAGACCACGCCGGGCACGCCGTCGAGCAGCGCGGGCGAAGCCATGCGGGCCCGGCCGCTGAACACACGGGCCACGGCCTCGGCGCCGTGGACGGTCTCCTCGACGTCGGGGGCGCCCGGGTTGGCCTTCGCGGCGGCGACGGCCACACGGTCGGCGCGCAGCTCGACGTCCGGGTCGAGGATGGTGAGCAGGCCGGCGAAGTCGCCGTCGCGGGCGGCGGTCAGGAACGCCTCGACGACCTCGCGGCGGCGCGCCGGGTCGACCTCGGCGTCGGCCGACCCGCCCTGGACGCGACGACGGCCGCGGCTCGCGAGCTGGCGGGCCGCGGCGGGGCTGCGCTCGACCACGGTCGCGATCTCGGAGAACGGCACGGCGAACAGGTCGTGCAGCACGAACGCGAGGCGCTCGGCGGGGTCGAGTCGCTCGAGCACGACGTGCAGCGCCGCGCCGAGCGCGTCCGCCTGCAGCGCGCGGGTCTCGGGGTCGGGCTCGCTGTCAGGTTCCGCAGGGGCCTGGTCGAGGTCGGACTCGGCCCGGGTACCTCGCGTCCGCAACATCGACAGCGCGACGCGGCTCGCGACGGTGGTGAGCCAGGCGCGCAGGTTCTCCACCTCCGAGACGTCGGTGCGCGCCAGGCGCAGCCACGTCTCCTGCACCGCGTCGTCGGCCTCGGCCGGGCTGCCCAGCAGGCGCAGCGTCACGGCCCGCAGGTGCGGGCGGTGGCTCTCGAAGTCCGCCGCAAGAACCGTCTCGTCCATCGGTCACATCCTCCGCTCGTGGGACGTCTCCAGGGAGAGACCGCCGGGGACCGGCGGATGTGACCACCGAACGAGGAGCTTGTCATGGCCGGACGACTCGACACCTTCACCCGCGCCCTGCCCGGACTCGGCGAGGGGATCGGCACCGTGATGGGCGCGATCCGCGGCGCCGGGGTGCCGGAGACGACGCTGGAGCTCGTCCACCTGCGCGTGAGCCAGATCAACGGCTGCGCGTTCTGCGTGGACTCGGGCACGAAGGGCCTGCGCAAGAACGGGGAGCCCGACGAGCGCATCGACCTCGTCGCCGTCTGGCGGGAGGCGCCCGGCTTCACCGACGCCGAGCGCGCGGCGCTCGCCCTCGGCGAGGCGGCGACGCGGATCGCCGACCGTGCGGACCCGGTGCCGGACGCGATCTGGGACGAGGCGGCCCGGCATTTCGACCCCACCGCGCTCGCCGGGCTCGTCGCGCAGATCGCCCTGACGAACTTGTTCAACCACGCCAACGTCACCATCCGCCGGCCCGTGGGCGCCTGGTGACCCGTGAGCGGAATTCACGGCTATAGCCGTGAATTCCGCTCACGTCAGGGGAGGGGTGCCAGGAGGCGGTGGGGGCGGCGCAGGGCGAGGCTGACGGCGTCGTCGCGGACGTGGCGTTCGCCGTCGGCCCCGGCGTCCGGCTCCAGCGGCCGCGTCTCCAGCGTCGCCGGGGCGGGCAGCGTTCCGCACGCGGGGCAGACGCCGCCGTCCGCGAGGTCGGCGCCGCCGGCCGGGCAGTCGGCGTGGCGGAAGCGTCGCCGGCCCCCGTCCGGGCCCACGCGGTGCCGGTCGCCCCACCGGGCGAGGCTGAACACCACGGGCCAGAGATCGAGGCCCGTGTCGGTGAGCACGTACTCGTCGCGCCCGGGGGTGTAGGGCCGGCGTTCGAGGATTCCGGCGTCGACGAGGGTGCCCAGGCGCTCGGACAGCACCGCGCGGGGGATGTCGAGATGGGCGCGCAGGTCGGCGAAGCGGCGCACGCCGAAGAAGCAGTCGCGCAGCACGAGCAGCGTCCAGCGCTCGCCGACCACCTCGAGGGCGCGGGCGAGGGCGCAGTCCTGACGGTCGTAGTCGCGGCCCAGCGGCACGGTGCCCAGGCTAGCAGTTCGGTTCAACCATCGAACCGAACCTGCTAGCGTCCCCCGACGTGACCCCGAGCCCGGTCGACCGGCCCCGCGCCACCCTCGCCGTCGCCGCGGCGGCCACGTTCCTCGCGCTGGTGGCGTTCACCGTGCCCCTCGCGGCGCTCCCGTCGACGGCCACCGCGCTCGACGCCGGCCCGGAGGCGCAGGCCTGGATCCTCAGCTCGATGAGCATCGGGCTGGGCGTCGCGCTGCTGTCCGTCGGCGCGCTGGGCGACGACCTCGGCCGGCGCCGCGTCCTCGTGCTCGGCGCGACCGTCCTGGCGGCGTCGTCGGTCCTCGCCGCCCTCGCACCGTCCGCGCTCGTCCTCGTGATCGCCCGCATCCTGCAGGGCGTCGGCGCCGCCGCGCTGGTCGCCTGCAGCCAGGGACTGTTGGGCCACGCGTTCCCCGCCGGCACGCCGGAGGCGCGCACGGCGAGCAGCGTCTGGGGCGCGAGCCTCGGCGCCGGCATCGCCGCAGGACCGTTCCTGGCGTCGGGCCTCGACCGCCTCGTGGGGTGGACCGGGCCCTACTGGGCCACCGCGGTCGGCGCCGTCGTCCTCGCCGTCGTCACGAGGCGGGCGGTGCCCGAGTCGCGCGCCGCGGAGCCACGGCCGATCGACCTGCCGGGCGTGCTGGTCCTCGCCGCCGGCCTGGCGGCGCTGCTCGCCGGGCTCGTCGAGGGACGCTCGGGCTTCGGGCGCCCCGGTGTGCTCGCCCTGCTCGCGGTCGGGGTGGCGCTGCTCGCCCTCTTCGTGGTGCTCGAGCGCCGGCGCGCGGCGCCCATGCTCGACATGGCGCTCTTCGCCTCGCCCGCGTTCGTCGCGGCGACGGTCGGTGCGCTCGCGACCGGGATGGGCATCATCGCCACGACGTCGTTCCTGCCGACCGTCGTCGAGCGGGGCCTCGGCAGCACCGCGCTGGTGGGCGCCCTGCTGCTGCTCGCGTGGTCGGGCACGAGCGTGGTGACGGCCGTGCTCGCCCGGCGTCTGCCCGCCGCGTGGTCCGGGCGGCTCCAGCTCGCCGCCGGGCTGCTCGTCGTGGCGGCCGGGCAGGCGCTGCTGCTCGGGCTCGCGCCCGGCGACTCCCCGCTCTCGCTGGTCCCGGGGCTGGCGGTGGCCGGGGCGGCGAGCGGGATGGTCAACGCCGCGCTCGGACGCGAGGCCGTCGCGAGCGTGCCCGCCGGTCGCGGGGCCATGGGCGGCGGCGCCAACAACACCGCCCGCTACGTGGGCTCGGCGATCGGCACCACCGTCGTGGCCGTCGTGGCCACCCGCCCCTCGCTCGGCGGCGGAGCGGCCGGGCTGGTCGCGGGCTGGAACGACGCCCTGCCGATCGCGATCGTGTTCTCGCTGGTCGGGGCGGCCGCCGTCGCCGCCTGCCGCCCGCGTCGGGTGCGCCAGTCCGTGACCACCGGGTGACGGACGGGCACGACCGAGGCAGGATCGTGCCCATGGACAAGTCGAAGCTCGCCGAGACCCAGGGCCCGCTCAAGTCGCAGTACAAGGACGACCCCGAGTCGGCCGTCGTGACGCTCAAGGCCGACGGCGACGTCGACGGCTCGGGCATCGCGTGCCGCGTGCAGACGTCCCAGGCGCTCGTCGAGGCCGGCCTGCACCCCGCCACCGGCGGTGACGGTACCCAGCTGTGCTCGGGAGACATGCTGCTCGAGGCCCTCGTCGCGTGTGCCGGGGTGACCCTGCGGGCGGTGTCCACCTCGATGGGCGTCGAAATCCGTGGCGGCAACGTGCACGCCGAGGGCGACCTCGATTTCCGGGGCACGCTCGGCGTCGCCAAGGACGCCCCCGTCGGGTTCCGCGAGGTGCGCCTGCGCTTCGACATCGACACCGATGCCGACGCCGACACCCTCGCCACGTTGCACAAGCTCACCGAGCGGTACTGCGTCGTCTTCCAGACGCTGGCCAAGCCGCCGGAGCTGTCGGTCGAGATGACCCCGCGCCAGACCGCGAGCGCCTGAGCACGACCCCACGACGAACGAACGGCGCCCCCGCGACCTGCAGCGGGGGCGCCGTTCGTGTGCCGGACGGAGTCAGTCCGTGTGGTACGGGTCGTAGTGGATGTTGCGGAACGGCGTGCCCGCGTCGAGGAGCGCGTTGGTGGTCGCGCGCACCATGGGCGGCGAGCCGCTGACGGTGATCTCGCGGTCGGCCCATGCGCCGTAACGGGCCACGACCTCGCCGACCGTGCCGGTCTCCGCCCCGTGCGGGCGTCCGTCGTCCTCGACGACGGGCACGACGGTGAGCCAGGGGTTCTCCTGGGCGCTGCGGCGCAGGCTCTCGATGTCGTAGAGGTCGGACCACGTGCGTCCGCCGACGAACAGGCAGACCTTGCGGTCGGTGCCCTCGAACATCAGCTGCTCGATGATCGATCGCGCCGGCGCGAGGCCGGTGCCGCCCGCGACCATCAGCAGGTCGGAGCGCGAGCGCGGGTCGAGCGTCATCTGGCCCATCGGCGGGCCGATGCGCCACACGTCGCCGACGCGGGCGTGGGACACGATCGCGCGGCTGACCCACCCGCCCGGCACGGTGCGGACGTGGAACTCGAGCACGCAGTCGGGGCCCGGGGCGTTGGCCGGGGACATCGAGCGCCACATGCGCGGGCGCTGCGGCGTCTCGACGCTGACGTACTGGCCGGCGAGGTACGGCACCGGCTGGCTGGTCTGCACGCGGACCACGGCAAGGTCCTGGTTGATGCGCCGGTGCTCCATGACCCGGGCCATCCACACCGCGGGCCCGCGCTCGGCGTCGGCGGCCTCGCGCATCGACTGCGCGACGATGCCGTACGCGCCGGTCCAGGCCTCGTCGACCTCGCGGGTCCACAGCGCGGCCCGGCGATCTCGCCGAGGGCGCCGAGCAGGGCCTCGCCCACCCGGTCGTAGTGCTCGCCGATGACCCCGAACTTGCGGTGGTCGCGGCCGAGCTGGCGCAGGAAGATCGAGAGCTCGTCGGGCCGGTCGACCATCTGCACGACGTGCACCAGCGCCCGCAGGAGCCGGGTGCGCTGCAGCTCCATGGTGACCGGGAAGAGCTCCCGGGTCTCCGGCGCGATCCGGAACAGCCAGCCGTAGAACAGCGAGGTCAGCTCGTCGGTGCGGTGCGAGATGGCGTTGAAGCTCGTCCGGATGGTCGTGACCATGTCGTGGACGTCGTTCGACGCGGCGGCCTCGCGGGGCGCGGGCAGGCCCACGCCCTCCGGCGGCCCGGCGGGCACGGCCGACGCCGGCATGGGCGGCGGGGGCGCGGTCGGGATGTGGCCCGGGCCCGACGGCGGGCCGGACAGTTGCCCGCCACCCCCGTGCTGCGGCGGGGCCGCGACACCGGGGTAGCGGGACCGCACGCCGGCGGGCGGGCCGTGCGGCCCGGACGGGTAGGTCATCGGGCTCCCCTCGGACGCGGAGCGGAACGAACCCGTGCGTTCGAGTCCGGTGCCTGACGGTACGGCGGACCCGTACGGAGCTTCGCGACGGTCGTCGGCAATGTCGAAGACCGAGCTGTCGGTCTGGTCGGACCCACCCTGGCGGCCTGCGCCGAGAGGGCGGGAGGGGGCCGGCACGGACGTCTCGTACCCGTCCGGCTCGGAGCCGCCGGAACCCCCGCGGCCGCCGCCGTTCCCGGCGTCGCCGTGGCGTGGGCCGTGGTCACGGTCGGAGCGCACACCCGTGCCCGGGTGCCCGCCGAGCGGTCCCCCGGCCAGGGAGCGATCGTCCCTCGCTGCGGTCACGTCTGGTCGACTCCTCGTCCCGGATGAGTGGGCTCCCCCGACGCCGCGCCACCCTAGCGGTTGTCCCCGACCACGAAACGCTACTCCGCGTCCCGGGCAGGACCGCTCTGTCGTGTGTTCGTGCGGTCAGCGTAGGGCCACGCCCGGTGAGCGGGATGCGGGCCCGCCCCCATCGGGTGACAGGGCCGAACGGCCGCGTCACCCGTCGTCGCCCGTCGACCGTTCCCCGTGATCTCGCCGCGGTCGGCCGCGGCGGACGCGTGGTCCGTCGCCGGACGGGCCTCAGCCCGCGGTGGCGTCCTCGCCCTCGAACGAGGATCCGGCGTCGCTCGAGGCCGTCCAGCCCGCGCTCGTCGGCCGCGGACCCCTGGTCCGACTCGTCGGGCCCCTCGGAGCGGGTGGTGGGACGGGACGACGTCGAGCGCGGGGTGGGCGACGACGTGACGGTCGTCGGCTCGGCCCGCGTCGACGGGGTCGGCGACGTGGTGCCCCGCGGTCGCGACGTCGGCGTCGTCGCTCTCGGCGGGGCCGGGCGCGCCGCCTCCGCGGCGACCGACGACGGGGACACGATCCGCGCCCCGGCGGCCTCCGGCTCGAGCGCATCGACGACGCCGGTGTTGGCGGTCGGGCTCACGGTCTCGGCGGTCCCCGTGCCGTGGCCGGTCTCCGGGACCGGGGTCTGCTCCGCCGGCACGTCGGGCATGTCGGGCAGCGCGACGCCCGTGCGCTCGGCGTCGAGGCCCAGGGCGATCCCGACGCCGCCCACGGCCACCGCGCCCATCACCGCGGCCACCGCCGGCAGGGACGACATCGACGACAGCTTGCGTCGGGTCCGCGACGACGGCGCCGCGCGCGCGAGCAGGTGGGCCATCTCGTCGGCCCGGGCGCGCATGTGCCGCGACGGGCGTGGCCGGCGCGCGGCGGGCTCCTCGTCGTCGATGACGGCGTCGACGTCGGGTCGTCCCGGGGCGGCGAGATCGGCGATCGCGGGCACCTCGGGCACCGCCGGGGCGGCGCGCTCGGCGGACGGCGGGGCCGGGGCGGCCCCCGGGCGGACGACCGGCAGGGTGACGGTCGGGGCGTCGGCCGGGCCGGTGCTCGGCGCGTGCGTCAGCCGCGCGCCGTCCGGCTCGCGGCCCGCGGGCCCCGGGGCTCGCGTCACGGTGCACCTCCCGGCCCCGTCCGCGCGTCGTCCCCGACGACGTGACGCGCTGTGCACGAGGCCATCACTCGTTGTCGACCGGTCAGGGTGCCAGACCCGATCGACCGGCTGCGGACGACCCGCTTCCCGGGCGTCCGGGTGACGGGCCCGGTATGTGCAGGGGGTGTCCGGACGACCCACTACAGTGGGCGCGCGTGGGGCCGTCACGGAGAGCCGGCACGCGGGCGCGCCCGGGATCGGGACGCCGCGTGGCCGTCGTGATCGCTGCGTACTCGATCGTGGTCACCGTGACCGGGGCCACCCTGTCCACCGACGGCGGCACCCGGAGGCGCTGGGGACGCAGGCTCGCGAGCCGCCGCGCCGGGGCCCGCCGTGTCGGCGGCGGGGCGCTGATGCGCCGAACAGACCATCAGGGTTCGGACGCCCTCGTGTGTGATTGATCCGAACGGCGAGATCCGCTTCGAGCCCAGGGGCGGCACAGTGGACGACGGCCGCGCGGGGACGGCACGAGACACGGAGGTGGCATGACGCGCGGTGTGGCGATCGATGTCGTCGGCTCCGGGGACCCCGTGGTCCCCACCCCGCATCCGCGGGACCGTCGACCCCAGCCGCGGCCTCGGGTCCCCGCGGTCGTCGGAGTGGCCGGACCGCCGGCTCCCGCGGTGCCGGCCGGACCGATCCACGGTCCGGACCCCGCCCCCGTGGCCACGCCTCCGGCGGGTGCCCCCGAGCCCCGGTCCGCCCCGGCGCCGGACCAGGGCGCGCTCGCGACCGCCTCCCCCGAGAGCACGATCGAGGTCGAGCCCGCGGCGCTGCCCACGGCGGCCCCGCCCGCGACGGACGGGCCCGCCACGGCCGTGCCCGCGACGGACGCGCCCGCGACCGACCTGCCCGCGCCCGACCTGCCGGGGCCCGGCGTCGACCCCGACGTGGCCGAGGAGTTCGTCCGGCTCTTCCACACCGAGAACCCCGCGGCCGGCCCCGCCGAGCCGCGCATCGCCGCGGTGCGCGAGGAGATCGCCCGCACCGGCACCTACGTGCACACGCACGCCGAGCTCGAGTTCGGCGCGCGGATCGCGTGGCGCAACTCCGCGCGCTGCATCGGGCGCCTGTACTGGCGCAGCCTGCACCTGCGCGACCGCCGGCACGTCACCGTGCCCGACGAGGTCGCGCAGGAGTGCGTCGGGCACCTGCGCGACGCCACCCGTCGGGGGCGTATCCGCTCGACGATCACGATCTTCGCTCCCGACGGGCCCGCGGGGCCCGGGCCGCGGGTGTGGAACGAGCAGCTGATCCGCTACGCCGGCTACCGCGCCGGTGGCCGGGTGCTCGGCGACCCGCGCTACGTCGGCTTCACCGACACCGCGCGCTCGCTGGGGTGGCTGCCGCCGAGCCCGATGGGGCGCTTCGACGTCCTGCCGCTCGTGGTCAGTGGTGGTGGTGAGCACGCGGCGGCGGGCCCGCAGTTCTTCGAGGTGCCCGGTGACGCCGTGCTCGAGGTGCCGCTGGCCCACGCCGAGCACCCGTGGTTCGCCGAGCTCGGGCTGCGCTGGCACGCCCTGCCCGTCATCAGCAACATGCGCCTGGACATCGGCGGGATCTCCTACCCGGCGGCGCCGTTCAACGGCTGGTACATGGCCACCGAGATCAGCGCCCGCAACCTCGCCGACAGCGACCGCTACGACATGCTCGGCGAGGTGGCCGAGTCCATGGGCCTCGACACCTCCAGCGACCGCACCCTCTGGCGCGACCGCGCGGCGATCGAGCTGACCGCCGCGGTGCAGCATTCCTTCGACGAGGCCGGCGTCTCCCTCGCCGACCACCACGGCGAGTCGCGGCGCTTCCTGCGTTTCGTCGAGAAGGAGGAGGCCGCCGGTCGCCACTGCCCGGTCGACTGGAGCTGGATCGTCCCGCCGATCTCGGGCGGGCTCACCCCGGTGTTCCACCGGTACTACGACGAGCCCACCGACACCGGCCCGATGTTCCGCCTCGACGACCAGGCCGCGGCCCGCGGGCAGGGCTGCCCGGTCTGACGTCCCTGTCCGCCGAAAGGCGGTTGGCCGAGCGCCGGAGGGGGCACCGTGCTGCCCAACCGCGGCATGCGGCCCGATACACGGGAGTCGACGATGACGAATCTGGCGACGGCGCTGGTCGAGACGTCGAAGGAGCACGGCGATCGTCCGGCGCTGCGTCTCGACGACCAGGTCATGACGTACGAACGGTTCCTCGACGCCGCGCGCGGCGTCGCGGGCCTGCTGCGGGCGCGGGGCGTCGAGCCCGGCGCGCGGGTGGGCATGGTCTTCCCGAACGTCCCGGCGTTCCCGATCGTCTTCTACGGCGCTGTGCTGGCCGGCTGCGTCGTCGTCCCGATGAACCCGCTGCTCAAGGGCCGGGAGATCGAGTACTACCTCGACGACGCGGGCATCTCGGTGGTGTTCGCCTGGGACGAGGCCGCCGATGCGTCGCGCGAGGCCGCGCAGGGCCGCGACATCGAGGTGGTCGCCGTCGGCGCCGCCGGGCCCGACGAGACCCAGCTCGACGGCACCCCGGTGCAGGAGCCCGTCGAGCGCGACGACGAGGACACCGCGGTGATCCTCTACACCTCCGGCACCACGGGGTCGCCCAAGGGCGCCGAGCTGACCCACGCGAACCTGGCCTCGAACGCCCGGGTCTCCTCGCGCACCCTGACCGAGCTCGGCACCGGCGACGTCGTGATGGGATGCCTGCCGCTCTTCCACGTCTTCGGGCTGACGTGCGGCCTGAACTCCGCGGTGCTGACCGGCGCCTGCCTGACGCTGCTCCCGCGGTTCGAGGCGGGGAAGGCGCTGGCGATGATCGGGCGCGACGGCGTGACGGTCTTCGAGGGCGTGCCCACGATGTACGCGGGCCTGCTGCACGTGGAGGACCGCGAGCAGTACGACGTGTCGTCCCTGCGCTGTTGCATCTCGGGCGGCTCGGCGATGCCGGTCGAGGTGCTCCGTGAGTTCGAGGAGACCTTCGGGTGCGTCGTGCTCGAGGGCTACGGGCTCTCCGAGACCTCGCCGGTGGCGTCGTTCAACCACCCCCACACCGAGCGCAAGGCGGGGTCGGTGGGCACCCCGGTCGCCGGCATGGAGCTGCGCCTGGTCGACGACGACGGCAACGAGGTCACCGGCGACGACGCCGGGGAGATCGCCATCCGGGGCGAGGGCCTGATGAAGGGGTACTGGGGTCGTCCCGAGGCGACCGCCGAGTCGATCCCGGACGGATGGTTCCGCACCGGGGACGTCGGCCGCCGCGACGACGACGGCTACTACTCCATCGTCGACCGCAAGAAGGAGCTGATCATCCGCGGGGGCTACAACGTCTACCCGCGCGAGATCGAGGAGGCCCTCTACGAGCACTCGGCGGTCGCCGAGGTGGCCGTGGTCGGGATCCAGGACCGGGATCTCGGCGAGGAGGTCGGCGCGGCCGTCGCCCTGCGCCCCGGCGCCGAGGTCGGTGTCGACGAGCTGCGCGCCTTCGCCAAGGAGCGCGTCGCGGCCTACAAGTACCCCCGCCACGTCTGGCTGCTCGACGAGCTGCCGAAGGGGCCGACGGGGAAGATCCTCCGCCGGGAGATCGAACCGCCCGAGGATCTCTAGAGGGGTGCGCTGCGCGCTTGTGAGCACTTCGGAGTGCTACAGCACTCCGAACTGCTCACATGGGCGTCAGCCCACCTCGACGACCAGCCAGCCGCCGTGGTCGTCGGCGACGGTGGACGGGCGCCCGGAACGCTCGCCGAGCGCGTGCAGGGCGGCGTGGTCGAAGGTCCTCAGGTGCCCGTACACGGGCTCGGGGACGTCCTCGTAGGGCACGGCCACCACCACGCGGCGGCGGGCGACACGGAGCATCTCGTCGAGCACCGTCTCCGTGTCCTCCGCGGGCAGGTGCTCGAGCAGGTGCACGGCGGTGACGGTGTCCACCGAGCGGTCCGCGGCGGGCAGCCGCCGGGCGTCGGCGACGACGGTGCGCACGGCCTCGCCGCGGCGCCGGGCGACGGCGCCGAGCAGGCCCATGGTGCCCGGGGTGTGGTCCGTCGCGACCACCGCGAACCCCTCCTGGGCGAGGCGCAGCGGCAGGAAGCCGAAGCACGAGCCGACGTCGAGGACGGTGCGCCCGCGGACCTCGGCGACCGCGCGCTCGTGCACCGGGGCGAAGCCCGCCAGCGACGACTCCGGCGGCGCGCGGGGGTCGGCGGGCTCTCGGGGGTGGCGGAGCACGGCCAGGCTGTTCGCGTAGAACGTCGACCACGCCGTGAGCGGGTCGCTGATCGTCGAGCGCACGATCCCGGTGAACACCCGCTCGAAGTCGGCCGCCGAGGTCACGACGCCGGAGAGCTCGCTCGCGACGAGCCCGGCGATGTCGTCGTCGAGCTCGTCGGGGCGCAGCCGGTGCAGCACGAGCAGGCGGTCGCCCGGACGGTGGACCTCGAAGTGGTCGGTGACCCGCTCCGGGGGTCGCGCGGCCACGAGCCGGACGGGCACGGGTGCCCGGTCGACGTGGCACACGACGATCCCCGCGTCCTCCCACCGCCCCGGGTGGGACGGGGCCAGCGGATCGATGCGGATCGAGCCCGCGGCCACGGCAGGGGAGTCGCGGACGGTCATCGCCCCGTCAGCGCCCGATCATCTCGGCCGCCATGTCGTGGCTGACCTCCGAGAGCCCGGTGAGGTCACGGACGACGCGGATGCGGTCGACGAACTCCGCGTAGCGCGGCAGGTCGCAGGCGCCCAGGCCCCACGAGTAGCGGGGCTCCGGGGTCAGCCAGATCGTCTCCCGCGCCCGGCGGGTGATCTCGGCGAACGCCTCCATGTTGGCGTCGTTGCCGTTGCCCCGCCCGTCCCCGAGGACGATCACCGTCGAGCGCCGGTTCACCGCCGACCCGTGATCCTCGAGGAACGTGCCGAACGAGGTCCCGTAGTCGGAGTTCGCGTCGACGTCGAGCAGGTCGCCGCCGAAGATCAGCCCCAGGGCGTTCTCGACGGTGTGGTCGGCGAACAGGTCGGTGACCTCGATGAGGTCGGCGACGAACGCGAACGAGCGCACCTGGCCGAACATGTCCTGTAGGCCGTGGACGAGGTGCAGCGTGAACCGCGCGGTCGCCCGCACCGACAGCGACACGTCCGCGAGGATCACCAGGCGCGGCTTGTCCTCGGTGCGCTCGACCGTGACGGGCCGGAACGGGATGCCGTCGAAGCGCATGTTGCGCCGCATCGTGCGCCCCGGGTCGATGCGCCCGCGGGCGGACTCGCGCCGCTTGTGGGTCAGCGCGCCGTGCAGCGTCTTGGCCAGCCGGCGCAGGGAGTCCTCGAGCTGCTGGCGCTCGTGCTCCTCGGCCCGGTCGACCTCGGCCCGCTGCGCGTCCTCGTCGGCGTGCCCGCCGTCCATCACCCGCTGCTCGATCTCCAGCAGGCGCTCGAGGTGGCGCTTGATGGCCTCGGGGAGGTTCTCGAGCATCCCGGCCAGGCGCCGGCGCAGTGCCATGGCGTCGGCCTCGTCGCCCTCGTCGCGGATGCCGTCCTCGACGCCCTGCAGCCACCCCAGGAGCGCCTCCTGCTGGGCGACGTTGAGGTCGGCATCGACCTTCGTGCCCGCCTCCGTCGCGATGTCGCCGGGCAGCCCGCCGCCGTGGAGGCGGTCGGTCTCGATCTGGACCTTCTCGCCCGTACCGGTCTCGTCGGTGGCGCCGTCCTTCGAGAAGACGATCTCGTCGGTCATGGCCGCGAGATCGATCTTGTTGGCCTCCTGGTGCAGGTTGTACTGCTGGGCCATGTCCTCGGGGTCGAAGAACTCCTTGATGTCGACGGGCGTGCCGTGGTCGTGGCCCTCCTGCGGGGTCTCGCTCGGCTCCTCGGAGAGCGTGAAGTTCTCCAGGGCACCGTCGTCGGAGAGGTCCTCGTGCCCGTGCCCGTGGCCGTGCCCGCGGTCCTCGGCGCCGATCCGCACCAGGGCGAAGAACGCATCGAAGATCTCGTCGAACGCCTCCTCGTCGCGGATGTCTTTAACCAGCGAGACGCGCAGGGCGGCCTTGAGCGTCTCGCGGTCCGCGAGCACGCCCGGCTCCCGCGCGCAGCGCATGGCGTCGAGGACCTCCGAGGTGGAGATCCGCACCTGCCGGATGCGGAGCAGCCGGACGAAGCGATGGATGCTGGCCTCCATGAGCGGGGGCCTCCTCTCCCTCGGTGCGGCTAGAGCGCGCGGCGCTTGCCGAGGCCCGCGCCGAAGGAGCGGGTGCCCTGGCCGGGGCTCACCGGGCGCTTCTTCGGGGGCTCGGCCTCGCCAGTGCGGGCCTTCTCCTGGTGCTCGCGGCCCGGAGCGCCGTACACGCCGGCGTGGCGGCCCTCCTCGTCCTTCGCCGCGCGGACCGCCCGGCCGTCGGGGCCGTCGTCCTCGTCGTCGGCGACGGGCCGCGGCGTGGCCGGCGCCGGGCCGGTCGAGTGCCCGTTGTCCTCGTGGCCGTGCCCGTGGCCATGGCCGTGGCCGTGCGCGTCCGGGATCTCGGCGTTGGGGTCCACGAGCTTCGGCAGCGCACCGAGGGCCTTGGTGACGTCCTTGTCGTACTTGACGACGACGCTCACGGTGTCCGAGAGGACCTGCGAGTTCAGCTCGTCGATGCCGAGCACGGCCAGCGTGCGCGCCCAGTCGATGGTCTCGGAGATGCTCGGCGCCTTGCGCAGCTCGAGCTCCCGCAGGCCGCGGACGACCTCCACCAGCTCGCGGGCGACGGCCTCGGGCAGCCCGGTGTTCTTGGAGCGCACGATCTCCAGCTCGCGCTCCGCAGTGGGGTAGTCCAGGAACAGGTGCAGGCAGCGGCGCTTGAGGGCGGCGGCCAGGTCACGGGTGTTGTTGCTGGTCAGGATGACGTACGGGGCGTGCTTGGCGACGAAGGTCCCGATCTCCGGCACCGAGACCTGGAACTCGCCGAGGGTCTCGAGCAGCACCGCCTCGAGCGCCTCGTCGGCGCGGTCGACCTCGTCGATCAGCAGCACGACGGGCTCGTCGGAGCGGATGGCCTCGAGCAGCGGGCGCTCGGCGAGGAAGTCCTCGGAGAAGAACACGCTGTCCTGGTTCTTGATCTTCTCCACCGACGACGGGATGTCGGGGGCGTCCTGCACGATCTCGGCGATCTTCTCGCGGAGCATCTGCGTGTAGAGGAGCTGCTTGCCGTAGTCCCACTCGTAGAGGGCCTTGGTCTCGTCCTGGCCCTCGTAGCACTGCAGACGCAGGAACCGCCGGCCGGTGGCGACGGCGAGCATCTTGGCGAGCTCGGTCTTGCCCACGCCTGCGGGGCCCTCGAGCAGCAGCGGCTTCTCGAGGCGGGTCAGCAGGAACACCGTCGTGGCCAGGCGCCGGTCGGCGATGTAGCCGTGCTCGGCGAGCGCGTCGACGACCTCGTCGACCGAGCCGAAGGGGGACGCGGTCTGGTCGGTCGGGGTGCTCACGCAGCGCTTCCTCTCGTTTCGGGAGACGGGGCTCGGCCCCGTCCTCGTCAAGTGTGTCCCGGAAGACACGCCGGTGCCCGGCAGGGCTGAAGGAATTCAGTCCCCGCCGGGCACCGGCTGGTACGTCAGCTCAGCAGGTCGTCGAGGTCACCGTTCATGCAGTGGTCGACGACGGGGCGCACCGTCGTGAAGGTGCACTCCTTGGGGTTGCCCGGCGTGCAGGCGTCCCCGAGGACGTGGTTGGTGATGCGGTCCACGTCGGCGTCGTTGCCCGTGATCGTCTTCTGGTTCTCGTAGAACTTGGTCGGGCCCGTGCCCAGCCGGTTCTTGGAGTACGAGTCCTGGGTGACGTCGGTGAACTTCTCCGGGATGCCCACGTCGCGCAGCAGACGGATGGCGGCGGCGAGCGCGGCCTCCGCGGCCTGGACGTCGGTCATGTGCGTGGTGTCCACGCCCATGGCCTGGGCGATGCGCGCGAAGCGCTTGTAGGCCACCGGCATGTTGAACGCCCACACGCGCGGGAGCGCGACGGCGTTGTTCAGGCCGTGGTGGGTGTCGTAGAACGCCGACACCGCGTGCGAGATCGAGTGGATGATCCCGAGGCCACCGGAGTTGAACGCCTGGGCGGCGATGTACTGCGCGTACATCATGCCCTCGCGGCCGGGCAGGTCCTGCCCGTTCCACACGGCCTCGCGCAGGTGGTTGTTGGTGAGCTCGATGGCCCGGATCGCGTTGCCCAGGCTCGGCTCGAAGTTCAGCCGCGACACGTAGGGCTCCGAGGCGTGCGCGAGCACGTCGAAGCCACACTGCGCGGTGAAGTCGACCGGGCAGTCGAAGTAGAGCACCGGGTCGTCGATCGCGAGGCTCGCGACCGAGTTGTCGTCGAACGCGACGTACTTGTGCGGGTTGTTCGGGTCGGTCGTGGTGTCGGTGATGACGTAGGCCCACGAGGTCTCCGAGCCCGTGCCGGCCGTCGTCGAGACCGCGATGTGCGGCGGGTTCTTCGGGTTCTCGGACTGGTTGAAGCCCTCGAACTCGTTGACGTTGCGGCCGTCGTGGGCCACCGAGATGCGGGCGCCCTTGCACGCGTCGTGCGAGGAGCCGCCGCCGATGGAGACGAAGCTGTCACAGGAGTTCTCCTGGTACAGCTTCACCGAGTCCATGACGTTGTAGTCCTTGGGGTTGGACTCGACCTGGTCGTAGATGACCGTCTCGATCCCGTGCCACTTCATGGACTCGGAGATCTTGTGGACGATGTCCGTGCCGCGCAGGCCGGAGGTCATGATCAGCGTTTTCTTGAAGCCCATCTTGAGGGCCTCGGGGCCGATCAGTTCGTGCGAGCCGGGCCCGAGCAGCGCCCGCGGGAAGGGGTGGAACTCCTTGATCGGGAACGGCTTGAGCAGCTCGTCTACCTGCATGCTGGTCCTCTCGTCGGGGTCAGGCCCGAGGGACCCGCGCACGTGCGGGGTCTCTCGTGATCCGGCGCGACGCTAGGGGTGGCGCCGGTCACGGCGACAGGGGTACGCGGTGATCCCGACCACGGCGACGGTGCCCGTCCTGCACCTTCGGACAGGTGGGGCGCCTGCCCATCGTGCGGCGTTGTCGATCGCTAGCTGTTGCCAGTTGTACGCGACAAGACGGGCGGGTGGAAGAGCGGATCGCGGGGAACCACCGGCGGGTGACCGACGACCTGGCCGGACGGTGCGCGCTCGTCACCGGCGCGAGCCGGGGGCTCGGGCGCGCGATCGCCACCGGGCTGGCGGCGTCGGGGGCCCGCGTGATCGGGATGGCGCGCGACGCCGACGCGCTCGCCGACGCCGTGGCGGCGTTCGGCGGTGAGGCGCTGGCGCACGACCTCGCCGACGTCGACGGGATCGCCGCGCGCGTCGACGGGCTCGAGGTCGACGTGCTGGTCAACGCCGCCGCGGTGATGAGCGCGAAGCGCTCGAAGACCCTCGACACGACGCTGGACGAGTGGCGCGACGTGCGCGCCGTCGACCTCGACGCCCCCTTCGCGCTGATCTCGGCGCTGGTGCCGGGGATGGCGAAGCGCCGGTGGGGCCGCGTGATCAACCTGTCGGCGTGTCTCGGGCGCATGTCCGGGCCGGGCACGGCCGGCGGGCTCGCCCCCTACCGCGTGGCCAAGGCGGGCCTCAACGCGTTGACCCGCAACCTGGCCCACGAGCTGGCGCTCGGCCGCCGTGGCGTCCTCGTCGACGCCACCTGCCCGGGTCACTGCCGCACCGACATGGGCGGGCCCGACGCGCCCCGGTCGATCTCCGACGGCGTCGACACCGCCCTGTGGCTCGCGCGCCGGGACTCGACCCCCTCCGACCCCGCCCCCACCGGGCGTCTGTGGGAGGACCGGGCCGAGGTGCCGTGGTGACGTCTCCGCTGCCGGACCCGCGGCGCTCGAGTAGCAAGATCTGGAGTGGTGGAGCGAACGCTCCGCTCAGCGGAACGAGCGCTCCACGAACCCGGATCTTGCGCCTTCGCGCGGTGAACGAGGCCCCCACGGTCGATGTCGATCTCTGCGAGGGCCGCACGGGCTCGCTGACCATGAGTCGCCGCGTGGCGGGGCTGCCGAGCGGGTGACTGCAGGGGTTCGGAGGGCTCCGCGCCACCCGCCCGCACCCGCTGATCACGCGATCAGGGGTCGGCGAGCGCCGCCCGGGCCAGGTCGAGCGCGCGCTCGGGGGAGACGCCGAGGGCCGTGACGCGGCGGGCGTACTCCGCGGCCAGCTCCCGCGCCGGGTCGGGCGTGCCCCCGTCGCCGACGACGAACGTGCCCAGCCGCCCGCGGGTCTCGACGACCCCGGCGGCCTCGAGCTCGCGGTAGGCGCGGGCGACGGTGCCCGGCGCGATGTTGAGGTCGGTGGCGAGGCGGCGCACCGCGGGCAGGCGGGTGTGGGGCGCCAGCCCGCCGGTCCGGGCGAGCTCGCTGATCCGCGCGCGGAGCTGCTCGTAGGGCGGGTCGGTGGACGCCGGGTCGAGATCGATCAGATCGCTCACGTCGACGAGAATCCCCGCGAGAGGCCGTCGAACGCTTCCTCGACCAGGGCGCCGAGCGCGTCGGCGTCCGCCTCCGGCCGCGTGTGCCAGGCGCTGAACACCGCGCGCATCGCCGCCACCACCGCGCGGCCGAACACCTGCGCGCGCAGCCCGCCGACGTCGACGCCCCAGCGACGGGCGGCGTCGGACGCCAGGGCCTGCTCCCAGTCGCGGTAGCGCACCGTCGCCCGGGCGGCCAGATCCGGGACGTCCTCGATCAGCCCGAGACGTCGGCGGAGGGCGGGCAGCTCGGCGTCGGCGTAGTGGTTCACGGCGAGGAAGGCGGCGCGGGCCGCGGCCACGGGGTCGTCGCCCGGCTCGGCGGCGAGCGCACGGACGAGCCCGGCCCGTCCTTCATCGAGCTCGCCGAGCACCACGTCGAGCTTCGTCGGGAAGTACCGGAAGAACGTGCGCCGACCGACGCCCCCGGCGACCGCGAGCTCGTCGACGGTGGTCTCGTCGAAGCCCTGCGTGGCGAACAGCTCGAGCGCCACGTCCTCGAGGCGCCGGGCCACCGGGACCCGTCGCGCGCTCCTCGTCGTCACGACAAGAGCATCACCTACCTTGCCGCGCCCGTGAACGCCCCCACCGAACGGACAGTGAGTTTCCCACCCGGTCAACGTCTGGCGGTGGCACCGAGTGCCGCTTAGCGTTCGCAGCGCCCGAGGCACCCGCTGGTGAGGAGGACGCGATGGAGGAGAACGCTGTGACACAGGACGAGGGCTTGGTCGAGGAGACCCTCGTCGAAGAGGTCTCGATCGACGGCATGTGCGGCGTCTACTGATGACGACGACGGCGGCGGGGGCCGGACCCAAGGCTCCCGCCGGCGTCGACGACTTCGACGCGGACGCCCCGTACCGGATCTCCGGTTCGGTGTCCGTGCGCCCGGAGTCGTTCGGCGCCCTGGTCTACGACTTCCACACCCGTCGGCTGTCGTTCCTCAAGACCCGTGCGCTCGTGCGGGTCGTCGAGGCCCTCGCCGACCAGCCCGACGTCCACGGCGCCCTCGAGGTGGCCGAGGTTCCCGCGCACCAGCGGGAGCAGTACCTCAAGGCCCTCGCCGGCCTCGCGAAGGCGGGCACGATCCAGCCCCGCTCCACCACCGAGGGGGACACCACCTCATGAAGCTCGTCGAGCACTTCGTCGAAGGCCTGACCTCCCCGATCTGCCTGACCTGGGAGCTCACCTACGCCTGCAACCTGTCCTGCGTGCACTGCCTGTCCAGCTCGGGGCGGCGCGACCCGAACGAGCTGTCGACCGACGAGGCGAAGGCCGTCATCGACGAGCTGCAGCGCATGCAGGTCTTCTACGTCAACATCGGCGGCGGCGAGCCGACCGTGCGCAGCGACTTCTGGGAGCTGCTCGACTACGCGATCGCCCACGACGTCGGCGTCAAGTTCTCCACCAACGGCGTGAAGCTGGACAAGGCGCGGGCCGCCCAGCTCGCGGCCACCGACTACGTCGACGTCCAGATCTCCCTCGACGGCGCGACGGCCGAGGTCAACGACCACGTCCGCGGCCCGGGCTCGTACGCCACGGCGATCCGCGCGATGGAGAACCTGTACGAGGCGGGCTTCGGCCAGTTCAAGATCAGCGTGGTGGTCACCCGCCACAACGTCGACCAGCTCGACGACTTCAAGGCGATCGCCGACCGCTACGGCGCCCAGCTGCGGATCACCCGTTTCCGCCCGTCCGGCCGCGGCGCCGACTCGTGGGACGAGCTGCACCCCACCCGCGAGCAGCAGCGCCAGCTCTACGACTGGCTCGTCGCGCGCGGCGAGGACGTCCTCACCGGCGACTCGTTCTTCCACCTCTCCGCGTTCGGCGAGGAGCTGCCCGGGCTCAACCTGTGCGGCGCCGGGCGCGTGGTGTGCCTGATCGACCCGGTCGGCGACGTCTACGCCTGCCCGTTCGCCATCCACGAGCAGTTCCTCGCCGGCAACGTCCGCTCCGAGGGCGGGTTCAAGACCGTCTGGCAGGACAGCGAGCTGTTCGCGGAGCTCCGCGGGCCGCAGTCGGGGGGCGCGTGCACGAAGTGCTCGCACTACGACGCCTGCCAGGGCGGCTGCATGGCCGCGAAGTTCTTCACCGGCCTGCCGCTCGACGGGCCCGACCCGGAGTGCGTGCTCGGCAACGGCGAGCGCGAGCTGGCGAAGCTGGAGATGGACACGGTCATCCCCAAGCCCTCGCTCGATCACTCCCACCGGACCAGCCCGCAGAAGAAGGACGCCGGCGGGCCGGTGCCGCTGACGCTCTCGGTGCGCCGCCCGGACAGAGCGTGCGACTCCGACCCCCTGGCCGGGGAGGGCACCCGCCTGCCGGCCGGCATCCGGGTGGGCTGACCCTCACCGGAGAGCACCGGTCGCGACCGCGGAGGTTCCCGCGCGCGACCGTCGGGCCGGCCCGGGCACCCCCGGGGCCCGGGTCGGCCCACCCCAGCGGCGAACTACGCAGTTCCCGCCGCAGCGATCCCTCTGCCCCGGCGGGCGCGCGAACCTGACGTGCATGCCCACGATCACGGCCAACGGCACCACGCTCTACTACGAGCGACGGGGCGACGGGCCACCGCTGCTGTTCATCTCGGGTGGCCCGGGCGACGCCGGACACTGGCCCGACGTCGCCGATGCCCTGGCGGACGAGTACACGGTGCGTCAGCTACGACCGGCGCGCCAACTCGCGCAGTCCCCGGCCCGAGAACTACCGATCGCCTCGATCAATCAGCAGGCCGACGACGCCGCCGCCCTGCTCGAGGCGCTCGACCTCGCGCCCGCCGTGGTCTACGGCAACAGCGGCGGCGGGATCATCCTGGCGAGCCTCGCGCTGCGGCGCCCCGACGTGCTGCGCGGGCGCGTTCTTCCACGAGCCCGCCTACCTCGCGGTCGACCCCGAGCGCGCGGCGAGGTCGGTCGCCGGTCTCCAGCAGCGCGTCGGCGCGGGCATGGCGAGGGCGGGCCGCCGAGGGCCATGGAGTTGTTCCTGCGGTGGGCCGACGGTGACGAGGTGTACGAGTCCTTCGACCCCGACCTCCGGGCCCGGATGCTCGGCGACGGCGAGGTCCTCTTCGGTCTCGAGATGGATCAGTTCTTGAGCACCTGCCCACGGCCGAACAGCTCGCCGCGATCGAGGTCCCTGCGCCGTCGTCGCGGCCGGCGCCGACAACCGGGACCCGGCGGCGACCCTCCACTGGCTCTACGAGGCCTCGCAGTGGTTCGCCGACGGCGTCGGGCGCCCCGCTCGTCGAGACACCCGGAGCGCCACGTGCCGCAGGTGTCGCACCCGCAGGCTCTCGTGGAGACGCTGCGCCCGATCCTGGCCGGGCTCGCGGCCTCGTCCCGGGTGGAGGCCTGATCCGCCAGGACTCGTCGACCTTGACTCCGACCCGCGCAACGTGTTCGTCACCGTTGCCGCCGCGTGATCGCTCCGGACGTACCCAATATCGCCGCGTAGTGATCCGATTCCATGATCAGTACGGATGACCTTGCATGACCGCGTCATCACCGTTCGCGCCCGAGCCGCTGGCCGCCCTGCCGCTGCTGGCGGAGGCGGGAGTCAGCGTCTACTGGGTGCCGCTCGAGGGACGGACGGCCTGGGTGGCCGATGCGGACACCCGCCAGGTGTGGATTTCCCGCGCGATCCCCCGGAAGGCGTTGCTGCGCCACCTCATCGAGGCCCTGCAGTTCGTCGACGAGGAGGCGGGTCCGGTCGAGTCCCACGACCCGGGGTTGCGTCTGGTCCACTCCGCCGATCGCGCCGAACGCCGGTCCCGCCGGCAGGCGCCTGCGCTGGGGGTCGTGCACGAGTGACCTCCCCCGTCCCCTCCACCGCGCAGGGGACGTGCGGACGCGGCGGGGCTCCTAGCGTCGGGGACGCCCCGGGGCGGCGTTCGCGGCCCCGGGTGCCACCGACGAGGGAGGCACCCGTGTCCACGACGACCGCCATCAGCCCCGCGAGCCCCACCACCCACGACCTCCGGACGACCGCCGCGGCGCTGGTCACCGGCGGTCGCGGCATCCTCGCCGCCGACGAGAGCCCGGGGACCATGTCGCGGCGCCTCGAGGGCGTCGGCGTCGAGCCCACCGAGGAGCAGCGCCGGGCGTACCGCGAGCTGCTCGTCGCGGGCGAGGGCCTGGCGGGCCGCATCAGCGGGGTCATCCTGTGCGACGAGACGCTGCGCCAGCAGCTCGCCGACGGGCGCCCGTTCCCGCGGGCGCTCGCCGACGCGGGGCTGCAGGCCGGCATCAAGGTCGACACCGGCACCGCGCCCCTCGACGGCGCCGACGACGGAGAGACCATCACCGAGGGTCTCGACGGCCTCGCCGAGCGCGTCGCGGAGTACGTGGCGCTCGGGGCGACGTTCGCCAAGTGGCGCGCCGTCCTGCACCTCGGCTCGGGCCGGCCGTCGGTCCGGGCGCTCGACGCGAACGCCGAGGCCCTGGCCCGCTACGCCCGCGTCTGCCAGGACGGCGGCCTCGTGCCGATCGTCGAGCCGGAGGTGCTCGCCGCCGGCGGGCACCGGCTCGAGGTGTGCGCCGCGGGCACCACGCGGACGCTGGCGACGCTCGGCCGCGCGCTCGACGCCGCCGGCGTCGACCCGGCCGCGATGGTGCTCAAGCCCAACATGGTCACCTCGGGTGAGGGCTCGCGGCAGCCCGCCGACCCGTACGAGGTCGCCCGCGCGACCGTCGACGCCCTCCGCGCCACGATGCGCCCGGAGCTGGCCGGGGTCGCGTTCCTCTCCGGCGGCCAGTCCTCGGAGACCGCCGCCGCGAACCTCGGCGCGATCCGCCGGCGGGGTGGGCCCTGGCCGCTGACGTTCTCGTTCGGCCGGGCGCTGGTCTCACCCGCGCTGGCGGCCTGGGCCGGGGACCCGACGCGGGTCGACGCCGCCCGGTCCGCGCTGCGCCGCGAGGTCGACCGCAACGTCCCCGCGGCCTGAGTCAGGCCCGGCGCCACCCCAGCGCCTCGTCGGCGAGGAGATGGCCGACGAGCAGTTCGGTGCTGGCGGTGGCGTCGGGGTGGGTGACGACGTGCCAGGGGCGCGAGATCGGGACCCCGGCCATCGGCAGCTCCACCAGCGCGCCCTCCGCGAGCAGGCGGGTGACGCCCTCGCGCGACACCAGCGTCACCCCGAGCCCGGCCCGCGCGGCGGCGATCGTCGCCCCGTGCGACCCCATGATCAGCTGCGACGTTGCCCCGGGCAGGTCCTCGAGCAGGTTCGTGAGCGTCGAGCGGATGCCCGAGCCGTGCTCGCGCAGCAGCCACGTGGCGGCGGCGGGGTCGAATCCGTCGGCCGCCCCGGGCGCGCCGACGACCGTGAGCGTGTTCTCCCGCACCGCCCGCACGCGCGCCCCGAAGTCGCCCGGCGGGCTTCCGGCGACGACGACGTCGACCTCGTGGTGGCGCAGCATCGGCCACACCACCGCGCTCGGGGCGACCTCGACGCCGAGGGTGACGTGTGGCTGGCGGGCGCGGAACGACGCCAGCAGCGCGGGGAGCAGGTGCTCGCCCGCGGTGGTCACCGCGCCGAGGCGGACGTGGCCGCGGCGCGGGTCGGCCTCGCTCCACGCGGCGGCGGTGGCCTCGTCGAGCAGGCCGAGGATCCGGCGGGCGTAGCCCGCGTAGCGCGCGCCTGCGGGGGTCAGGCGCACGCCGCGCCCCTCCTTCTCGAGGAGCGCGACCCCGACCTCCTCGACCAGCGCCCGCACGGCGGCGGAGACGGTGGACTCGGTGACCACGAGGGCCGACGCGGCCGCGCGCACCGACCCGTGGTCGGCGAGGGCGACGAACGCCCGCAGGCGCGCGGTGGTGGTCACGCGCGCCAGCCTCCCCCGTGAGTGAAATTCCCGGCTATAGCCGGGAACTCCACTCACGTACGGGCGGGCTACCCCGCACGGTGGCCGCCGGTGAAGACACGGCTGGCGCGGAGGTCGGAGGCCTCGAGGGTCGTGAGGGCCTCGAGGCCGACCTTGGTGTCCCCGCCCTCGCCGAGACGCCGGGCCTGGCGCATCCGGGCGCGGTCGAGGGCGTTGCGCACGCTGCGGGCGCCCGCGAACCACGGTTGCTCGCGGCGCAGCTCCAGGTACTCGTGGAGTGCGGTGTGCGCCTCGGACGAGAAACGGAGCCCCTGAGCGGCGACCATGCCCTCGGCGATGGTCACCAGCTCGTCGGCCGAGAAGTCGGGAAAGTCGACGTGGTGCGCGACCCGGCTCTGCATCCCCGGGTTGGCCTCGAAGAACGTGGCCATCCGGTCCGCGTAGCCGGCGAGGACGACGACGAGGTCGTCGCGGTGGTCCTCCATCGCCTGCAGGAGGATCTCGATCGCCTCGCCGCCGTAGTCCCGCTCGTTGCCCGGGCGGTGCAGGTAGTACGCCTCGTCGACGAACAGCACGCCGCCCCGGGCCTTGCCGACGATCTCCTTGGTCTTCGGTGCGGTGTGCCCGACGTACTCGCCGACCAGGTCATCGCGCGTGGCCGTCACCACGTGGCCGCGGCGCAAGAAGCCGAGGCCCTTCAGCAGCTCGCCGATCCGCTGCGCCACCGTCGTCTTGCCGGTGCCCGGGTTGCCGGTGAAGCACATGTGCAGGGTCGGCCGGTCGGCCGTGATCCCGAAGCGCTCCCGGACGCGGTCGACGACCAGCAGCGCCGCGAGCTCGCGCAGCCGCTCCTTCACCGGCGCCAGCCCGACCAGCTCGCGGTCGAGGGCGTCGAGGACGTCGTCGACACCGGCCTCCCGGCGGACCTCGCCCAGGTCGACGGTGTCGTCGGCCGAGAGCGACTCCTCGTCCCGCCTCCGCTCCTCGGCCTCGGCCGCCGTCTCCAGCGAGACGGCGGCCGAGCGCCCGGAGGTCCCGAACGAGGTGCGTCCGTCAGCCCCGGCCATCGCCGTTGCCCCGGACGCCGTCACCCGAGCCGTGGCGCCCGTAGCGCTGCCCCGGCGGACGGTCGGTGGCGTACGCGTGGGTGGTGTAGGCGATCTGGCGGTCCTTGCCCTCCGTGCGCTCCAGGCGGAAGCCCGGCTCGTCGGAGGGGCGGTTGACCAGGAACGACAGCGCGACGGTCTGTCGGCCCAGCGAGGCGTCGTAGGCGATGACCCGGACGTAGTGCTCCGGGTGCTCCTCGCGGCAGGCGCGGACCTCGTCGAGCAGGGCCGCCGGGTCCTGGAGGTCGAACATCGGCAGGCCCCACATCTCCCAGTAGGTGTTGCGGGGATGCGGGTCGTCGGTGAACTCGATCGACAGCGGCCACTCGTGGGAGAGCGCGTAGTCGATCTGCAGCCGGATCTCGTCGTCGGTGAGGTCCGGCAGGAACGAGAAGGTGCCCTGGGTGATGCGCACGAGAGCCTCCTTACGAGGGGGTCGGGGTGGCGTCGACGGTGTCGGTCGAGGCGTAGTCGAAGGTGATGTCGCCCCACGTCGAGAGGGCCATCTCGAGCGGCTTGTTGCGCTTGCCGGCGTCGCGCAGGATGTCCGGACCCTCGGCCAGGAAGTCCCGGCCCTCGTTCCGGGCCTTGATCATCGCCTCGACGGCGACGCGGTTGGCCTCGGCGCCCTGGGCGATGCCCATGGGGTGGCCGATGGTGCCGCCGCCGAACTGCAGGATCGTGTCCTCGCCGAGGTGGTGCAGCAGCTGGTGCATCTGCCCGGCGTGGATGCCGCCCGAGGCCACCGGCAGGGTCGCCGGCATCGAGGCCCACTCCTGGTCGAAGAAGAGTCCCTTCGACGGGTCGGCCTTGTACGAGTTCTTGCGCAGCACGTCGTAGAAGCCGTGGACCGACGCCGGGTCGCCCTCGAGCTTGCCGACGACGGTGCCCGCGTGGATGTGGTCGACGCCGGCGAGGCGCATCCACTTGGAGATGACGCGGAAGCTCACGCCGTGGTTCTTCTGCCGCGTGTACGTCGCGTGCCCGGCGCGGTGCAGGTGCAGGATCACGCCGTTGCGCCGCGCCCACTTCGACATCGACTGGATGGCCGTGTAGCCGACGGTGAGGTCGAGCATGACGACGACGCTGCCGAGGTCGCGGGCGAACTCGGCCCGCTCGTACATGTCCTCCATGTCGCCGGCGGTGATGTTGAGGTAGTGGCCCTTCACCTCGCCGCTCTCGGCCTGGGCCTTGTTCACCGCCTCCATGCAGGCCAGGTAGCGGTCCCGCCAGCGCATGAACGGCTGCGAGTTGATGTTCTCGTCGTCCTTGGTGAAGTCCAGGCCGCCGCGCAGGGCCTCGTAGACGACGCGGCCGTAGTTGCGCGACGAGAGCCCGAGCTTGGGCTTCGTGGTCGCGCCGAGCAGCGGGCGCCCGAACTTGTTGAGGTACTCCCGCTCCTGGACGATGCCGTGCGGCGGGCCCGGGAACGTCTTGACGTACTGCGTCGGGATGCGCATGTCCTCGAGGCGCAGCGCCTTGAGCGGCTTGAAGCCGAAGACGTTCCCGATGATCGAGCTGGTCAGGTTCGCGATCGACCCCTCCTCGAACAGGTCGAGGTCGTAGGCGATGTAGGCGATCCACTGGCCCTCGACGCCCGGCACGGCGTCGACGCGGTAGCACTTCGCCTGGTAGTGCTCGAAGGTCGTGAGGCGGTCGGTCCACACCACGGTCCACGTGGCGGTGCTCGACTCACCGGCGACGGCGGCGCCCGCCTCCTCCGGCGGCACCCCCTCCTGCGGCGTGACGCGGAACGCGCACAGGATGTCGGTGTCCTTGGGTTCGTAGTCGGGTTGCCAGTAGCCCATCTCCGCGTAGGGGATGACACCTGCGCTCCATCGGTCGGCCATGCCCTGAGCGTGGGCGTGATCACTGGGAAAGACAATCAAGTGTTGCGGGGCGACACTTCGTCGAAAGACTGAGAGTCGAGGGGTGCCGTGATGGTCACCGTCGTGCCCGTCCCCGGCCGCGAGCTGACCCGGACGGAGCCCCCGACGAGCTCCGCGCGCTCGCGCACCGAGGCGAGGCCGTAGCCGGTACCGTCCGCGCCGTCCCGGTCGGCCACGTCGAACCCGACGCCGTCATCGGCGAGCGTGAGCCGCACGCCGGTCGATCCGGTGGTCAGGCGCACCGTGACCTCCTCCGCAGCGGCGTGCTTGAGGACGTTCTGCAGCGTCTCCTGGGCGATCCGGTAGAGCGCGACCTCGACGTGCTCGGGCAGCCGGCGGTCCTCGAGGTCCAGGGTCACGCGCACGTCCGGCAGCCCGCGGGCGAGCGCCGCGAGCGCGCCGGCCAGGCCGAGGTCGTCGAGGACGGGCGGGCGCAGCGCCCCGATCGCGGCGCGGGCCTCGTCGAGGGTGGTGACGACCATGTCCGACGCGGTGGTCAGGTCCTCGCGGGCCGCGGCGGCCTCGTCGCGGTCGAGGAACGTGCGGACCGCGTCGAGGTGGTACGAGAGCGTCACCAGCCGCTGGGAGATGCCGTCGTGGATGTCGCGGGCCAGCCGCTGCCGCTCGGCCTCCTGCGCGGCGACCATCTGCTCGGCGAACCGGCCGTGCGCCTCCTCGCGCGCCGCGAGCCTGCGGTGCATCCGCGCCTGGTGCAGCGCCCCGGCGACAAGGCTGCCGATCGCGGTGAGCACGCGGACGTCGCGGTCGTCGAACTCCCGGTGCGCGACCGTGTGCACGTTGAGGACCCCGGCCAGTCCCGCCGGCTCGCTCTCCATCGGCACCGACACCATCGACGTGTACTGCTCGCCGTGCAGCTCCGGGATGGCGATGTAGCGCGGGTCGGCCCGCTTGTCGCCGGTGATCACCACGGGTTCGCGGTGGCTCGCGACCCAGCCCGCGACGCCGGTGTCGAGCGGCAGCCGGACCCGGCCGACCTGCGCGTCGAACGGTGGCGTCGCCCCGGCGAGGGTCAGCGAGCGCTCGGTGTCGTCGAGGACGTGCACGAAGCAGACGTCGGTCGCGGTGGCCCCGGTGATCACCCGCGCCACCGCTGCGGCGAGGGGTTCGACGTCCGGGCCGCTGGTCGTCGCCTCGATGATGGCGAGCAGGACCTCGTTCTCGCGCTGCGGGTCGTCGAGCCCCAGGCCTCGCGTGGTCACCGGAACACCCCCTCGCGCAACGCCGCCGCGACGGCCGCGGTCCGGTCCGGGACCTGCAGCTTGCGCAGCAGCGAGCGTACGTGGCTCTTGACCGTCTCGTCGCCGATGACGAGCTGGCCGGCGATGGCCCGGTTGCTGTGACCCGCGACGAGCAGGGCGAGCACCTCGCTCTCGCGCTGGGTCAGCCCCAGGTGCGCGCCGGGCCAGAACTCGTCGCGCTCCATGCGGGCCGCGGACGCCGCCGCCCGCCCGGCCATCGTCGCGTCGACGACGGTCGTCCCCGTGGCGGCGAGCTCGAGGTGGCGCACGAGCTCCTCGCCGCTCGTGTGCTTGAGCAGGTAGCCCGCCGCGCCTGCGCGCAGCGCCTGGTAGAGGTACTGCTCGTCGTCGTAGACCGAGAGCAGCACGACCTTCTGCCCCGGCGCCCGCTCCGTCAGCGTGCGGCACAGGTCCAGCCCGCTGTCGCCGCGCAGGCGGACGTCGCACAGCACGATGTCGGGGGTCAGCGAGAGGGCGACGTCGAGGGCCTCCTCCGCGCCGTTCGCGGTGCCGACGACGCGGACCCGCCCGGAGAACGGCGCGAGCATGGCCTTCAGGCCGACGACGACCATCTCGTGGTCGTCGACCAGGACCAGACGCAGCGGCCCGGACTCCTGCGCTGTGGTCCCGGTCATCGGCCCACCCTATGGCCGTTCTCCCCCGTGCCACCCCCCGTCGCGGGGGAGAGGTGAACGGCGCGTCGCCCTAGCGTCGGTGTCGACGACGAGGAGACCATGTGCCCGACAAGTCCCTGCGCATGCGGCGCGCCGGCGGAGACGGCCTGGTCAAGCGGCCGGTGATGCTCGCGATCGCCGGCGACAGCGCCGCCGGCAAGACGACGATGACCCGCGGGCTCGTCGAGGCACTCGGTCCCGAACGGTGCGTGTCGCTCTGCACCGACGACTACCACCGCTACGACCGGGAGGAGCGCAAGGAGCTGCCGTTCACGGCGCTCCACCCGGACTGCAACCACCTCGACATCATGGAGCAGCACCTGCAGCTGCTCGCGACGGGCAACCCGGTGCTCAAGCCCGTGTACGACCACTCCTCGGGCGCGCTGGTGCGTCCCGAGCTGGTCGAGCCGGCCGAGTTCGTCATCGTCGAGGGGCTCTTCCCGCTGTGGAGCAAGCTCTCGCGGGCGTGCTTCGACGTCACCGTGTTCCTCGACCCGCCCGAGGAGATCCGGCGCGGGTGGAAGGTCGCGCGCGACACCACCAGGCGCGGCTACTCCGAGGAGAAGGTGCTCGCCGAGCTCGAGCGCCGCGAGGAGGAGTCCGCGGCGTACATCCGCCCGCAGCGCCAGAACGCCGACCTCGTCGTGCGGTTCGCGCCGATCGAGGGTCGTGACGACCCCACGGGCACGTCGCTGTCGGCGTCGCTGATGATGCGCCCGACCATCGACCACCCCGACCTGAACGACGTGCTGCAGTCCGGGCTCTCCCGCGCGATGCACATCAAGCTCGAGCGCGACCCCGACGGCCGCCCGGTCGAGACCCTCCACGTCCACGGCTACGTGCCGCGCGAGGAGAGCCTCGGGGTGGAGAAGGCGATCTGGTCGGCGCTCGGCGCGCCCGACACCGAGACCCCGGAGTGCCTCGGGCGCCTCGGCGACGCCCGCAGCGAGCCGCTGGCGATCGCCCAGCTCCTGCTGCTCTACCACCTGACGGACGCGGCCCGGTGAACGCCGCTGTGACCCACCTGCCCGCCGCCGTCGTCTTCGACGTCGACGGCACCCTCGCCGAGACCGAGCGCGACGGCCACCGCGTCGCCTTCAACGAGGCCTTCGCCCGCCACGAGGTCGACCTGCACTGGGACATCGAGCACTACCGCGAGCTGATGGTGGTCACCGGCGGACGGCAGCGGGTCGCCTACGCGCTGCGCCGGGACGGGGTGGCCGCCGCGGAGGCCGACGAGATCGCCGCGCGCGTCCACCGGACGAAGACCGAGCTGTTCGTCGAGGTCGTCCGGCGCGGGGAGATCGATCCTCGGCCGGGCCTGCCCGAGCTCCTCGACGACCTGCGCTCCCGCGGGGTCCGGATCGCGGTCGCGACGACGGGCCGGCGTGCCTGGGTGGAGCCGTTGCTCGCGCACCTGATCGGCCCGGACACCGCGGAGGTCGTGGTCTGCGGGGACGACGTCGCCGTGCTCAAGCCCGACCCCGGGGCCTACCTGCTCGCCCTGTCGCGCCTCGGGCTGGACGCGACGTGGACCGTGGCGGTCGAGGACTCCGGGCCCGGGCTGCGCGCGGCCCTGGCCGCCGGGATGGCGACGGTGGTGGTCACGAACGACGACACCGCGCGCCACGACGTCACCGGCGCCGCGATCGTGCGGGAGGCCTTCGACCGGCCGACCCAGCTCACCGCGGCGTGCATGGCCGAGGCCCTCGCGGCGGTCCGTTCGTAGGTCCCTACCGGCTCGGCGTCGTGCCGCCCTGCTCCGAGCCGCCGCTGCCCGGCGTCGAGCCGGACCCGGAGCCGCTGCCGGAGCCCGAACCGGAGCCCGAACCGGAGCCGTGGCCGGAGTCGCCGCCCGTGCCGTGGTCGTCGCCGGTGGTGTCGTGATCGTCGGTCGTGTCGTGCGAGTCGGGACGGGTCGGCGACCCGTGCCCGCTGGACGAGCCGCCGGTGGCCGAGCGGGGGGCGCGCGCCGTCGTGGTGGTGGTCGTGGTGGCGGTGCTGCTCTGCTCGGCGACCGCGGCGACGGCCGGGGCCGTGGCGGTCGGAGCGGGCTCGGCGACGGTCGGGCTGGGGGTCGCCGGCGCCGGCGCGGAGGAGACCTGCGGCAGCGGCGCCGAGGCGGCGGCCGGGGTCGCGGCACCGGTGAGCGCGAAGGCGCCGCCCCCCACGATGCCGAGGACGATCGCCCCCGCGGCGAGGCCGACCGTGAGCCCGCGATGGGGGCCGCGGCGGCGGGGCGCAGGTGCCGGGCCGCTCGTGCCGGCCGGGGCGGACGGGAGGCTCGCGGTGTTCCGGGGGCCCTGCGGAGGGGCCGACCGGGGTCGCGGCGCCCTTGCGGCGACCACCTGGGTGCGGGGGACCGGCACGGACGTCGTGGCCCCGTTCTGCTGGCCCCGGGCCGCGAGGCCGGCGGCGCCCAGCGCGACCGTGTGCTCGGGCTCGCTCTCGAGGGAGACCGGGCGCCCGAGCTCGTCGGCGAGCGCTGCCGCGATCGCGCCGGTGCGGGTGCTCCACCCCACGAGCACGACGGCGTCGAGGTCCCCGGGCAGGCGCCGGGCGCTCGCGAGGGCGCGGTGCAGCCCGGCCACGGCGGCGCCGTCGGTGGGGTGCGCGTCGGTCGGGTAGGGCACGGCCTCGGGGCGTCCGACGATCGTGAACGCCCCGCCCCGGTGCACGAGGACGGTGGCGTCGACGCTGCCGCCGCCGAGGTCGACGACGGCGACCGCGCCGCCGTCGCGCAGCCCCTCGCGGGCGGCGTACCGCGCCGCGGCCGCCTCCGGCTCGGAGACCAGGGAGACCGCGCCGAGCCCGAGGCTGACGGCGACCCCCGCGAACGCCTGCTGCTCCTCGTCGCCCCAGGTGGCGGGGTGGGTCAGCACGATCCCGTCGGGGGCGCCGCCCTCGCGCTCGGCGACGAGGTCGACGACGCGGCGCAGCATGGCGCCGAGCAGAGCGGTGGCCGCGAAGGGTGCGCCGTCGAGGAGCAGCGGGGTCGGGTCGGCGACGCGGGAGCGGACCTCGCGTGCCGCGCGGGACGGGTCCGTCGCGGCCGCCCGCACGGCGGCGTCACCGACCAACGGTGGGCCGGACGCCCCCCAGTACAGGACCGAGGGCATCGCCGCGCTGTGCTCGCCGAGCGTGACGACGCCGACCTTCCCGTCCCGCGTGACGGCGGCGGTGGTGATCGTCGTGCCGAGGTCGACGCCGAGGTGGTAGGTCATGGTCGTCTCCGTGTGCGGGGTCGTGGAGGAGCGGGACGACCATGAGCCTCGCGGTGCGGCGACGATCGGGGAGTAGGGAGAACCCCACGTCAGGGGGGTGTGGACCCTCGACCTCGAGCGGATCACTCGTAGAAGAGTGCCCCGCGGGTCTTGAAGGTGCCCATGCCGATCGAGCCCGTGACGTGGATCGTGGGCCGTCCGGGGCCCGCCGGGGCGCGGTGGCGGTTCTTGACCGTCCCCCAGGTCGCCTTCAGGTCCTCGGTGTCGACCGACCAGCCGTCGGGCAGGACGAGCACGACGCTGCCCATGCCCCCGCGGACCTCGAGGTCGATCCGGGTGCCCGTGACCGTGGCCTCGCGGAAGTCGAGCTTCACGTCGGACATCGCGGGCTCGGCGACGATGCGCGCCGGCACGCGCCACTCGCCGGTGCGCTTCTCGCTCGACCAGCTCGCGCTCACGGTGAGCGGGCGCTCGTCCCGCGTCGCCGGCGCGGTCGCGGGCGCGGCCTGCCAGGGCAGCGTCGCCCCCGGGAGGTCCGCGACGATCGGTTCGAGCTCGGCGTAGGTCCGGGCGGCGTAGGTGCGGGTGAGGCGTTCGTCGACCTCGTGGAGATCGAGCCGGCCCTCGCCGAGCGCGGTGCGCAGGATCTCGGCGACGACCTCGCGGTCCGTGTCGCCGGCCCGCATCACGGGCGTCGGGTCGTCGGTCGCCACGGGAGGACAACCTAGTCGTCGCGACGTTCGGGTCCTGTGGAGAGCGGCTACCGTCACGCCGTGCTCGCCGATCCGGTCGTCGTCGGCCGGGGCACGGCGGGCAGTCGCGTGCTCTTCGGGCCGCACGTCACGAACCTCGCCGACCCGCGCCGTCCGCGGGCGATCGGCGCCGACCACGTCGGGCACTACCGGGCGCGCGCCGCCGGCGGCGCCGGGGTGGTGGTCACCGAGGTCGCGTCCGTGGTGGCCGACGACCACCCCTACGAGTACGCGCCGCTCGCCGCCGACTGCGCCGAGGGCTGGGCCGCGATCGCGGACGCCTGCCGCCCGTACCGGACGCTCGTGCTCGCCGGGCTCGGCCACGCCGGCGGGCAGGGCTCGTCGGCGTACACCCGCGGGCCGCTGCAGGCGCCGTCGGCGGTGCCCGACCCGGCGTCGGGCGAGGTGCCGGCGGTGCTGGACGCCGACGGGATCGCGGCGGTGGTGTCGGGCTTCGCCCGCGCCGCCGCGGCGGCCGTCGCGGCCGGGTGCGACGGCGTCGAGATCCAGGCGGGCCAGCACGCGCTGTTGCGGCAGTTCCTGTCCGGGCTGACCAACCAGCGCGACGACGCCTACGGCGCGGACCGCGGGCTGCTGCTGGCCGAGGTGCTCGGCGCCGTACGGACCGCCGTCGGCGCCGACGCGCTGGTCGGGCTGCGCCTGGCCGTCGACGAGCTCGCGCCGTGGGCGGGGGTCACGCCGGGCGCGGCCCGGGCGGTCCTGGAGCGGGTGGCGGGGCTCGTCGACCTCGTCGTCCCCGTGCGGGGCTCGGCGCTGTCCGTCGGCGCGACGCGGCCCGACGCGCACACACCGCCGGGCTTCCTGCGCCCGCTCCTGGCCGAGCTGCGGGTGCCGGGCGTGGCGATGGTGCTGGCGGGAAGCGTGGTGGACGCGTCCGTCGCGGAGTCCGCGGTGGCGTCGGGTGAGGCCGACCTCGTCGAGATGACCCGCGCCCAGCTCGCCGACGCGGACCTCGTCGCCCTCGTGCGCGCGGGCGACACCCCGCGGCCGTGCGTGCTGACCAACCAGGAGTGCCAGGTGCGCGACGTCCGCAACCCGCGGGTGTCGTGCACGGTGGCGGCGCCGGAGGTCCCCGAGCGGGTCGTCGCCCGTCGTGCCGACCCGGTCCTCGTCGTCGGCGCCGGCCCGGCCGGGCTCGAGGGCGCGCGGACGCTCGCGCGGGCCGGGTGCCCGGTGCGGGTGGTCGAGCGGGCCGACGCGGCCGGCGGCCTGCTGCGGTGGGTGGCGGTCCTGCCGGGTCGTGAGCGCTTCGCGCGGCTCGTCGAGTGGTACCTCGACGAGGTCGCGGCGCTGGGGGTGGACGTGTCGCTGGGGACCTCGGTGGATGTCCCGTCGACCGGGCGCGTGATGCTGGCCACCGGCGCCGTGGACCGGCCCGGGCGCGGGACGCCGATCGCCGCGGCGCTGCGCGACGGCCTGCCGCCCGGCCCTGTCGTGCTCGACGACCCCCTCGGCGACGGCGCGGCCGTGGCGCTGGCCGAACGCCTGGCCGGCGAGGGCCGGGAGGTCGCGATCGTCGCCCCGGGCGTGCTCGTCGGCCCCGGCCTGGCGCGCACCGGCGACCTCGTCGACGCGCAGGTCCGCCTCGCACGCGCCGGCGTCCGGCGGCTCACCGAGGCGCGGGTGGTCGGGTGGTCGTCCGGCTCGGCGACGGTGGCCGACGTCGTCACCGGGTCCTCCACGGTGCTGCCGGCGGCCGTGCTCGTCGACGCCGGCCCGCGCCGCGCGCCGGCCGGCCCCTCGCCGCGCGCGGACCTGTACGTCGTCGGCGACGCCGTCGCCCCGCGCACCGTCGCCGAGGCCGTGCGCGAGGGCCGGGCCGCAGCGCAGGAGTTGCTGTCGTGAGCGTCCTGGCCGACCCCGTATGGCTCGGGCCCCTCGTGGCGCGCAATCGCATGGTCTTCCCGGCGCACCTGACCAACGCGGCCGTGGCGCGCCTCCCCACCGCCCAGCACGCCGCGTACTACGGGGCGCGCGCCGCCGGCGGCGCCGGGCTGGTCATCACCGAGGAGCAGTCGGTCGACCCTGCCGACCGGCCCTACGAGAAGCTCGTCGACGGCACCGACCCCGCCGTCGTCCCGGGCTACCGCGCGATCGCCGACGCGGTGCACGCGCACGGCGCGCTGGTGCTCGCGCAGCTCGGGCACAACGGCGGGCAGTCGTCGTCGCTGTACTCGCGGGCGCCGGTGGACGGGGCCGACGACGAGGCCGACCCGATGTTCCGCGAGGTCCCGCGAGCGCTCTCCGAGGACGGTCTGGCGCGGCTCGTGGCGGGGTTCGGGGTCGTCGCCGGGCACGTCGCGGCGGGCGGGCTCGACGGGGTCGAGGTGCAGTGCTCGCAGGCGTCGTTGATCCGCCAGCTGGCCCCGTCGCGCGCGCTGCCGTTCCTGCTCGCGGTGCTGGCGGCCGTCCGCGAGGCGATCGGGCCCGACCGCGTGCTCGGTGTGCGCCTGCAGGGCGACGAGGGCATCCCCGGGGGCCTCACGGCCGACGACGCCGTGCGGCTCGCCGTCGCCGTCGAGCCGCACGTCGACTACGTCAACACCGCGGTCGGCGTCGCCACCCGGTCCCTGCCGATGATCGAGCCGCCCATGGGGGTGCCCGCGGGGTACGCGGCGCACGTGCCGTCGGCGGTGCGCGCCGCGGTGTCGGTGCCGGTGATCGGGGTGGGGCGGTTCACGACGCCCGCGCAGGCCCTCGAGGCGGTGCGGTCGGGGTCGTGCGACCTCGTCGGCGTCGTCCGTGGCCAGATCGCCGACCCGTCCTTCGCGGCGAAGGCGCTGCGCGGGGCTCGCGTGCGGCGCTGCATCGGCTGCAACCAGGAGTGCATCGCTCGCGTGGGCCTCGACCAGCGCCTGGGGTGCGCGGTGAACCCTGTGGCCGGCCATGAAGCAGCGAACGCGCCGTTCGCTGCTTCTACGCGCACGAACTCCCCGTTCGCTCGCGTCCTGGTGGTCGGCGGCGGGCCCGCGGGGCTGGCGGCGGCGGTCGCGGCGGCGCGGTGCGGGCACGCGGTGACGCTGGCCGAGCGGGGCGACGCCCTCGGCGGCCAGCTCGCCCTCGCCGCCCGGGCGCCCGAGCGGGGCGAGCTCGTGAACGTCGTGTCCGACCTGGCGTTCGAGGCTTGCGAGCTGGGGGTGGAGGTGCGGCTGCGGACCTCGATCGACGCCGTGGAGGACGCCGACGTCGTCGTCCTCGCGACCGGCGCCCGCCCGTCCCTGCCCGCCTGGGCGCGCGGGCTCGACCGCGTCGTCGACGTCACCGACGTCCTCGCCGGGCGGGTCGTCCCGACCGGGCACGTCCTCGTCGTCGACGCCGGGCGCTCGCACGCGGCGACCTCGACCGCCGAGCTGCTCGCCCGGCGGGGCGCGACCGTGACCACCCTGACCTCGGCGCTCGTCGCGGCCGATGCCCTGGCACCGACCCTGGAGCGCGAGCGCTGGCGTCGCCGGGCGGCGGACCTCGGGATCATGGAGCACACGGATCGGGTGGTGCTGGGCGCCCACGTCGGCCCGGTCCTCGACGTACTCGATCACCTCACGGGCGAGGTGACGCGGTGGCCCGCCGACTGGATCGTGCACGCGGGCCCGCCGACGCCGGTGGTGCCGGAACTGGGCGTGCCCGTCGTCCGCGTCGGCGACTGCCTCGCCCCCCGCGACCTCGGGGCCGCGATCCGCGAGGGCACGGCGGCGGGCCAGGGCCTCCGTGAGCGAACTTCACGGCTATAGCCGGGAACATCACTCACATAGGGTCGGGCACCGTGGAGATCGCCGAGGCCCGCTGGCCGGAGTGCGAGGACGTGGCGGTGCTGCTCGTCCCGGTCGGGGCGACCGAGCAGCACGGCCCGCACCTGCCGCTCGGCACCGACACCGCGATCGCGGCGACGGTCGCGAGGCGCAGCGGTCTCCCGGTGGCCCCGGCCCTGCCCTACGGCGCGTCCGGGGAGCACGAGACGTTCCCGGGCACGGTGTCGATCGGCACCGAGATCCTCGCGGCGGTGATCGTCGAGCTCGGGCGCTCGGCGTGCCGCTTCGCGCGCAGGCTCGTGCTCGTCAACGGGCACGGCGGCAACGTCGGCGCCCTGCGCGCCGCGGTCGCCCTGCTGCGCTCCGAGGGGCGCGACGTCGCGTGGTTCCCGTGCGGCGTCCCGGGCGCGGACGCGCACGCCGGGCACCACGAGACCGGCGTGATGCTCGCGCTGGCGCCCGACACCGTGCGCCCGGACCTCGCCGCCCCCGGCAACACCGCCCCGTTGCGCGAGCTCATGCCCGCGATCGGCGCCGGGTCGGTGCGCGACGTGAGCCCGTCGGGCGTGCTCGGTGACCCGACCGGCGCGACGGCCGGCGAGGGTGCCGAGACGGTCTCGGTGATCGTCGCCGCGCTCGTCACGGCCGTCGAGCGGTGGACCGTGGACGACGCGACGGGACGCCTGACCTGAGCCCGAGGCGTCCTCGGCCAGGTCACGAAGTCGATCGTCGGTGAGACCTAGACTCCCGTCGGTGCCCGCCTTCGCCGACCGCGTGGACGCCGGTCGCGCGCTCGGTCGGGCGCTCGCCGAGCTGGACCTGCACCGCCCCCTGCTCGTGGGCCTCGCCCGCGGTGGCGTGCCGGTGGCCGCGGCGGCGGCCGAGGCTCTGGGGGACGCGGCGGAGGTCGACGTCGGCGTCGCCCGCAAGATCACGGCACCGGAGCGCCCGGAGGCGGGGCTCGGCGCGGTCGCCGTGGACGGCGAGCCGGTGTGGTTCGACCTCGCGGTGCAGCACGCCGGTCTGGCCCCGGAGGCGCTGGACGACCTCGTCGCCGCCGAGCGCACCGAGGCCGCGCGCCGCGAGGAGGCCTATGGGTCGGGGTGGCGCGGACGCGTGACGGGCCGGGACGTCGTCCTCGTCGACGACGGGGTGGCGACGGGGATGACGGCACGGGCGGCGCTCGGCGCGCTGGCCGCCGGCGGCCCCTCGAGTCTGGTGCTCGGCGTGCCTGTCGCAGCGCCGCCGGCGCTCGAGCGCCTGTCCGACGACTGGGGCGGCACCGTCGTCGCCGTGCTCGTCCCGCCGGACTTCCGGGCGGTCGGTGACGTCTACGACGACTTCGGGCAGCTGTCCGACGACGACGTCCTGCGTGTTCTCGGTCGCTGACGACCCGCCTCGCGGCTGCCTAGACTCGCCCGCCATCAGCGCCTCCACCGCCGGCCCCGCGGCCCCCGCCACGCCGACCCGTCCCCCGCACGGCTGGACGGTCGTGCTCGACCGGCGCGTCTGGCGCGCCGACGGCGGCCGCACCCTGATCGGGGGCTCGCCGCCACGCGTGCTGCACCTCTCCCCTGCGGCGTACGGGCGCCTCGCCGGCCCGGACGGGATCGCGCCGGACGCGCGGCTCACGGTCACCGACGCGACGTCCGCGGCGCTGGCACGCCTGCTCACCGACGCGGGCGTCGCCCACCCCGAGCCCGGCCACGCGGACGCCCCGGCGCCCGGCGTGGTGTCGGTCGTCGTGCCCGTGCGCGACCGTCCCGGCGAGCTCGCCCGCCTGCTCGGTGCGCTGGCCACGACCGCGCCGGGGATCGCCGAGGTGGTCGTCGTCGACGACGGCTCGTCGGACGCGGACGCCACAGCCCACGTGGCCGCCGCCCACGGCGCGCGGGTGGTCCGCCACCCGGTCTCGCGCGGCCCCGCCGCCGCCCGCAACACCGGAGCCGCCGCGGCGACCGGTGAGCTCGTCGCATTTCTCGACTCCGACGTCGTCCCCGAGCCCGGCTGGCTCACGCCGCTCCTGGGACACCTCGCCGACCCCGCCGTCGTCCTCGCCGCCCCGCGCATCGTCGCCTGGGAAGCGTCGCCGGCCGGTGCCAGCCTGGGGGCCACGCTGACGTCCAACGTCAGGAAATCCCCCCGCTCGATCGCACGCCGGACCGTGGCTCGCTACGAGGAGCGACGCTCGAGCCTGGACCTCGGCCCCCGCGCTGCCCCGGTCACCGCCCGCTCCCGCGTCGCCTACGTCCCGAGCGCCGCGCTGGTCGTCCGCCGCGAGGCGTTGGGCGCCGGGTTCGCCGAGGACATGCCCGTCGCCGAGGACGTCGACCTCGTCTGGCGCCTCGCCGCCGCGGGTTGGCGTCTGCGCTACGAACCGTCGTCCCGCGTGGCGCACAAGCACCGCGACGCCGTCGGCGCGTGGCTCGAGCGCAAGGCGTTCTACGGCACCGGCGCCGCCCCGCTGGCCCTGCGCCACCCGCGCCGCGTGCCGCCGGTCGCCCTCGCCCCGTGGACCGCGGCCGCCATGACCCTGCTCGGAGTCCAGCGCCGGTGGAGCACCGTCGCGGCCGGCGCCGTGACGCTCCTGGCCACCGTCCGCCTGGCGCGGGGGCTGGCACGGCCGGGCCGGGGCGACACCCGCCACGCCGTCGCCCTCGCCGCGGTGCTCGCGCCCTGGGGCCTCGGCGGCGCGGCGTGGCAGGCGGCCGGGGCCCTCACGCGGCACTGGTGGCCGGCGGCGGTGGCGGGCGCGGTCGTGTCCCGTCGGGTCCGGCGGGCGCTGCTCGTCGCCGGCGTGGTCGAGGGCGTCGCCGACTGGGCCCGGTTCCGCGCGCCCGGCGACGGCCCGGGCGACGTCGTCGGCCACGTCGTCGCCCACCGGCTGGACGACCTGGCCTACGGAGCGGGGCTGTGGTGGGGCGCGTGGCGGCACCGCACGGTCGCGCCCCTGCGCCCCGACCTGAGCGGGAAGGGCCCCGACCGGTGACCCCGATCGTCCGCGCCGTCGCCGTCGGGCGCCCGCGCGAGGTCCCGGGGCCCCGCGACGGCGAGACGACGAGCACCGCCATCTGGAAGGAGCCGGTGGACGGGCCGGTCGAGGTCGGCCCCGAGAACCTCGCCGGGGACGAGCAGGCCGACCGCGTCAGCCACGGCGGTCCCGAGAAGGCCGTCTACGCCTACGGCGAGGAGGACCTCGCCTGGTGGCGCGACGAGATCGGCGCGCTCGACGACCAGGTCTTCGGGCAGAACCTCACGACCGCCGGCTACGACCTGCGCGACGCCGTCGTGGGCGAGCGCTGGCGGATCGGGACCGCCGAGCTCGTCGTCGTCCAGCCGCGCACCCCGTGCTTCAAGCTCGGCCTGCGCGCCGGGGACCGGTCCATGCCGCGCCGCTTCACCGCCGCGGTCCGCCCGGGCGTCTACCTGCGCGTCGCGACGACGGGCACGCTCGCCGCCGGCGACCCGATCGACGTCGTCGACCGGCCCGCGCACGGCATCACCGTGTCCGAGGTGTTCGCGATCGTCCACCACGAGCGCGACCGGGCGGCCCGCCTGCTCGAGGTGCCGGAGCTGCCGTCCAGCTACCACCGCTGGGCCCGCGAGCGCCTCGCCCGCCGGTGATCGTGGGGGTTCTGCTGACGTTGAACGCCAGCATGGCCCCCAGGCTGACGCCGACCGCCCCGACACGCACCGAACACGCCGCGTGCCGCGGCGTGCGTCCCGGGTGAAGTGGGAGCCCTCCGGACGGACCGTTCGGCTACCGCCCGGAGTGTTCTTTTCCGCAGCGATCCGCTTGCCCCTGACGTGTGTCGAGCCGCAGAAGCGGATGTTCGAACCTCTCTGATCCGCGTGTGCGGTGTACAGGTCGGTAACCTCTCCGACCTGGGCATTCGGGTAGGCGACCCTCCCCCTGAGTGGATGTTGCGCCGCTCGGTGGTCGGCGGTGTGATGTGTCCGCCACCACGCCGGAGATGGGGGCACAGGCGCGCGCGAAGTCGGCGGGCGTCATTCACACACCACCACCATGTCCTCGGTCTCGACGTCCGGGCTCCGGTGCCACGTCGTTCGGCCGAGTGAGGAGTGAGGTCCATGGCACGCATCCGGACCACCGTCGACGGCCTCGTCTACGAGGACGACGTCGAGCCGCGCATGTTGCTCGTCCAGTACCTGCGTGAACGGCTCGGCAAGACGGGCACGGTGATCGGCTGCGACACGAGCAACTGCGGGGCGTGCACCGTTCACCTCGACGGGATGAGCGTGAAGTCCTGCTCGGTGCTGGCCGTCCAGGCCAACGGCGCCGAGGTGCTCACCATCGAGGGCCTCGAGCGGGACGGCCAGCTGCACCCCGTGCAGCAGGCCTTCCACGACAACCACGCACTCCAGTGCGGGTACTGCACGCCCGGCATGATCATGCAGTCGATCGACCTCCTCGGGGACAACCCCGACCCCTCCGAGGATGAGGTGCGCCACGGCATCGAGGGCAACCTCTGCCGCTGCACCGGCTACCAGAACATCGTCCGGGCGGTCCAGGACGCGGCGACGAAGATGAAGCCGGGTGCCGCTCCCACCGCCGAGGCCGGCGCCAAGCAGACAGTGGCCGGGGGAGGCGCCTGATGACGACCACCGAGAACCCGGCGGCCGCACCGAAGGAGATCGGTCGCGACCGCCGCCGCAAGGAGGACCGCCGCCTGATCACGGGGCGGACGCAGTGGACGGACAACAAGGCCCTCACCGGTCTGCTGCACATCGCGGTGGTCCGCAGCCCGTTCGCGCACGCGACGATCAAGGGCATCGACACCAGCGCCGCCAAGCAGGTCCCGGGTGTCGTCGCTGTCTACACCGCCGCCGACCTGGGGGCCGACCAGGTCCAGCTGCCCTGCGCGTGGCCGATCACCAAGGACATGCGCTCGCCGCAGCGTCCCGCGCTGGCCGGCACGCAGGTCAACTTCGCGGGCGAGGGCGTCGCGGTCGTCGCTGCCCGCACCATGGCGATCGCCAAGGACGCGGCCGAGAAGATCGAGGTCGACTACGACGAGCTCGAGCCGGTCCTGGACATGGAGGAGGCGCTGAAGGACGGCGCCACCCTCGTGCACCCGGACCTCGGCACGAACTCGAACGCCCAGTGGGTGTTCGACTCGGGCGAGGCCGGCTCCGGGGGCAACGCCACCGAGGCCCTCGCCAACGCCGAGAAGGCCGACGACCAGATCGTGGTCAAACGCCGTTTCCGTCAGCAGCGCCTGGTCCCGGTCTTCATGGAGCCGCGTTCCACCGTCGTCGACCCGACCGGCGAGCAGCTGGTCATGTGGTCCGCGACGCAGGTGCCGCACATCCTCAAGACGATGCTCGCGCTGACCCTCGGCCTGCCCGAGCACAAGCTGCGCGTCATCGCCCCGGACGTCGGCGGCGGCTTCGGCGGCAAGATCGCGGTGGCTCCCGAGGAGGTCGTCACCCTGCTCGTCGCCCAGAAGCTGGGCAAGCCGGTGAAGTGGACCGAGACCCGTTCGGAGTCCCTGCTCACCGCCCACCACGGGCGTGACCAGATCCAGGACCTCACCGTCTCGGTGACCAAGGACGGCAAGATCACCGCCCTGGACGTCAAGCTCCTGGCCGACATGGGCGCCTACCTCGGCCTGGTCGGGCCCGGCGTGCCGATCCTCGGCGCCTTCATGTTCAACGCGATCTACAAGATCCCGGCCTACCGGTTCGACTGCACCAACGTCTTCACCACCAAGACGCTCACCGACGCCTACCGCGGCGCCGGGCGCCCGGAGGCCACCTTCGGCATCGAGCGGATGATGGACGAGGTCGCCCTGGAGCTCGGCATGGAGCCGATGGAGTTCCGGAAGAAGAACTGGATCAAGCACGAGGAGTTCCCGTTCACCACGGTCAGCACGCTGACCTACGACACGGGCAACTACGAGGCCGCGACCGACCAGGCCATGCAGATGTTCGACTACGACGGCCTCCGTCGCGAGCAGGCCGAGCGTCGGCAGCGCGGCGACGTCAAGCAGCTCGGCATCGGCATCTCGACCTTCACCGAGATGTGCGGGCTCGCCCCGTCACGGGTGCTCGGCTCGCTCGACTACGGCGCCGGCGGCTGGGAGACCTCGTCGATCCGGATGCTGCCGACCGGCAAGGTCGAGTGCGTCGTCGGCGTCAGCGGCCACGGCCAGGGGCACGAGACGGCGTTCTCGCAGATCGTCGCCGACCAGCTCGGTGTCGGCTTCGACGACGTGGAGATCCTCCACGGCGACACGCAGTCGTCCTACCGCGGTCTCGACACCTACGGGTCGCGCTCGCTGGTGGTGGGCGGCGTCGCCGTGGTCAAGGCGGCCGAGAAGGTCGTCGAGAAGGCCAAGCCGATCGCCGCCCACATGCTCGAGGCCTCGGAGTCCGACCTCGAGTTCACGGCCGGCCGCTTCTCGGTCAAGGGCACGGACAAGGGCGTGGGCATCCAGGACGTCGCGCTCGCGGTGTTCGCCGCCCACGACATGCCCGAAGGTGTCGAGCCCGACATCGACGCGCACGCGACGTTCGACCCGGAGAACTTCTCCTACCCGCACGGCACCCACCTGTGCGCGGTCGAGGTCGACACCGAGACCGGGTTCGTGCAGATGGTCAAGTACGTCTGCGTCGACGACGTCGGCACGGTCATCAACCCGCTGATCGTCGAGGGCCAGGTCCACGGCGGCCTCGCCCAGGGCATCGCGCAGGCCCTCTTCGAGGAGGCGGCCTACGACGACGCGGGGACCCTGCTCTCCGGCACGCTGGTCGACTACACGCTGCCCAGCGCCTCGGACCTGATCCACTTCGACACGGCCAACACGGTCACGCCGTCGACGACGAACCCGCTGGGCGCCAAGGGCGTCGGCGAGGCCGGGACCATCGCCTCGACCCCGGCCGTCGTCAACTCCGTGCTCGACGCGATCCGTCACCTGGGCGTGCACGACATCGACATGCCCACCACCCCGTACCGCGTCTGGAGCGCCATCCAGAACGCCTCGGGGACATCCGGCCGGGGCGACGAGGCCAACGTGGCCTCGCCGGGCGCCGGTCTCGGCTCCACCGCCCGTGACATGCCCGAGGGAGGCAACCTGTGATCCCGGCAGCGTTCGACTACGTCCGGCCCACCACGGTCGAGGAGGCCCTCCAGGCCCTGCGCGACGGCGGTGACGACGCCAAGCTCCTCGCCGGCGGGCAGAGCCTGCTGCCGGTGCTGCGGCTGCGCATGGCGGACCCGTCGCTGATCATCGACCTCGGCGGGATCCCGGAGCTCAAGGGTGTCCGCGAGGAGGGCAACGAGGTCGTCGTCGGGGCCATGACGTCGCACCACGACGTCACCCGCGACGACATCCTGCGCCAGCACGTCGCCCTCATCCAGGAGGCGACGAAGACGGTGGCCGACCCGCAGGTGCGCCACCGCGGCACACTCGGCGGGGCCCTGGCCCACGCCGACCCGGCCGGCGACCTCGCCGCGCCGGCGCTGGCTCTCGAGGCCCAGTTCGTCATCGCCGGGGAGAACGGCACCCGCACGGTGGCGGCGGCGGACTTCTTCGAGGACTACTTCGCCACCGCCATCGGCGACGGCGAGCTCCTCACCGAGATCCGCTTCCCGAAGCACACGGGGTGGGGCGCCCGGTACGAGAAGTTCAACCGGGTCGCCCAGGCCTGGTCGATCGTCGCGGTCGCCGCGACGATCAAGGTCGACGGGGGCACGATCTCCGACGCCCGCATCGGTCTGACCAACATGGCGGGCACCCCGGTGCGCGCCCGGGCCGTCGAGTCGGCCCTGGTCGGTCAGAGCGCGACCGAGGACAATGTGCGCAAGGCCGCCCAGGCGGCCGCCGAGGGCACCAGCCCCACCGCGGATGCGGACGCCGGTACCGACTACCGCGAGCACCTCGCCAGGGTGCTCACCGGTCGGGCCGTCCTCGCCGCTGCGGGCTGAGTCCTCCGCGGTCGACCACCGTCCGACGATCCGCTCGTCACGACGCTCCGGCCCGCCCCCGCACCAGCGGGGGCGGGCCGCCGTCGTGATCGACACAGGAGGTACCGAGTGAAGCTCGAGAACGAATTCACCGTCCCGGTGGACATCGACACCGTGTTCGACGCCATGAACGACCCGGAGAAGGTCACGCCGTGCTTCCCGGGTGCCACCCTCGACTCGCGCGACGGCGACGACTTCACCGGCACCGTCAAGGTGAAGCTCGGCCCGATCTCGATGACCTACAAGGGCAAGGGCACGTTCGTCGAGCGTGACCGGACCAACCACAAGGTCGTCGTCGACGCCCAGGGCCGCGACTCGCGGGGCAACGGCACCGCGTCGGCGAAGGCCACGCTGACGATGACCGACGAGGGCGGCAAGACGAAGGTCAACGTCCTCACCGAGATGCAGATCACCGGCAAGCCGGCCCAGTTCGGTCGCGGGGTCATGGCCGACGTCGGCGACAAGATCCTCGGCCAGTTCGCGTCCTGCCTCGCCGACGAGTTCGGCAGCAGCTCCGCCGGCGGGCAGGCCGCGCCCACCGTCACGGGCACCGACACCGGTGCCGCGGGTGGCAACGGCACGGGTCCCGCGCCGGAGGCCGTGGCCGCCGGTGGCGACGCCGCGCCGGTCACCGGCCCGCCCGCCCCCGCCCCGGTGTCCGCCGGTTCGGGCGCGCCGGCCGCGGCGGCCATGCCGACCACGGTGGCCGAGGCCGCCAAGGCCGACTCGGGCGCCAAGCCCGGTGCGTCGGTCGGCGGCGCCGCGAGCGGTGCCGGCCAGGCCGCGGCCCAGCCGAGCCAGCCGCGCCGTCAGCAGGTCGAGGCCATCGACCTGCTCGACAGCTCGCGGGACGCCGTGATCAAGCGCCTCGTCCCCGTGGGCATCGGCGCCGGCGTCCTCGCCGCGATCATCGCGATCATCCTGGTGGTCCGCGGGCGCTCGTAGGCGTTCTCCCGTTCTGCGCGAAGGGCACCTTCGGCCGCTCTAGGCGGCCGGAGGTGCCCTTCGCGCGTCCGGGGTGGCGCGCTCTGCGAGGCTCGGCGGCATGGTCACGAACACGCTCGTCGACGTCGCGGGTCTGCAGGTCGGACACGCGGACCTCGAGGGCGAGGGCGCGCTGTCGGGGACGACGGTCGTGCTGCCCGGCCCCGAGGGCGCGGTCGCGGGTGTCGACGTCCGCGGCGGCGGCCCCGGCACCCGCGAGACCGACGCGCTCGACCCGCGCACCCTCGTCGAGCGCGTCCACGCCGTGGTGCTCACCGGCGGCAGCGCCTACGGGCTCGCCGCCGCCTCCGGGGTGGCCGACGCGCTGGGGGCGGCCGGGCGCGGCTTCCCGGTGGGGCCCGGGCCCGGCGAGGTCGTGCCCGTCGTGCCCGCCGCCGTGGTCTTCGACCTCGGTCGCGGCGGCCGGTTCGCGGCCCGCCCGACCGCGGAGACCGGCGCGCAGGCCCTCGCCGCGTGCACCGACGCCCCACCGGCCCAGGGCGCCGTCGGCGCCGGCCGCGGCACGCTCATCGGTGGGCTCAAGGGCGGCATCGGTTCCGCGTCGGCCGTGCTCTCCGACGGGACGACGGTGGCCGCGCTCGTGGTCGCGAACGCGGCCGGCTCCGCGGTGGACCCGTCGACCGGCGAGCTGTGGGGCGTCCGGCACCTCCTGCCCGGCGACGCCGAGCCCCCGACCCTGCCCGCCGACCGGACCGCGCTGCTCGCCGCCCTGCGCGCCGCCGCGGCCCCGCCGACGCTCAACACCACCATCGGCGTCGTCGCCACCGACGCCGGGCTGAGCGTCGCGCAGTGCGCCAAGCTCGCCGCGGTCGGCCACGACGGCCTCGCGCGGGCCGTGCACCCCGTTCACGGGATGACCGACGGCGACACGCTCTTCGGCCTCGCCACCGCGGCGCGCCCCGCCCCGGACCTCGCAGGCCTCCAGGAGATCCTCACCGCGGGCGCCGGGTGCGTCACGCGCGCCGTCGTCCACGCCGTGCTGGCCGCGCGCTCCGTCGAGACCCCCGCCGGGCACTGGCGTGCGTATCGCGACCTCGTCGGCTGACGGGCAGGATGGACCCGTGGAGGGCTACCGCGAGCGGCCGGTCGGGCCCGGGATGGTGCTCTGGGCGAGCGACGGCGGCGCGACGACGATCCTGCCCGACGGCTGCCTCGACCTGATCTGGAACGGCCGCGCGCTGGTCGTCGCCGGCCCCGACGCCGGCGCCCGCCATCACGACGGCAACGGCGCCCGCCACGTCGGCCTGCGCTTCTCCCACGGGCGCGGTCCCGTGAGCGTGGGCGTGCGCGCCGACGAGATGCGCGACACCACGGTGCCCCTCGACGCGGTGTGGTCCGACGCCGCCGCGCACGAGCTCGCCGAACGCGCCGCCGAGGACCCCGTGCGCGCGTTCAGGGATCTCGCCGGTGCCGTCCCGGCGAGCGACGACCCCTTCGGCGCCCGCGTCTTCACCGCCCTGGCGCGGGGCGCCGACGTCGCGGGGCTCGCCGACGCGCTGGGCACCACCACCCGCACGCTGCACCGGCGCTGCCTGCCGGTGTTCGGCTACGGGCCCCAGCACCTCGGGCGCATCCTGCGCCTGCAGCGCGCGCTGGCCCGGGCCCGCGCGGGCACGCCATGGGCCGAGGTGGCCGCGGCCGAGGGCTTCGCCGACCAGCCGCACCTGGCCCGGGAGGTCCGCACGCTCGCCGACACCACGCCGACGGAGCTCCTACTGCGGTAGCGCGGCGAACAGGTCCACCGGCGCCCCGTCGGGGTCGTCGACGACGGCGTAGCGCATGCCCCAGAACGCGTCCCAGGGCTCGAGCGCGCCGTGGTACCCGGCCCCGACGAGCTCGGCGTAGAGCGCGTCGACCTCGGCGGGGGAGTCGCACGCGAACGCCACGGAGCGCCGCGGCCCGCCGGTCGGCTCCGTCCAGGACGGGTCGAAGGACCGGACGGTCGCCACGGTGTCGAACGCGAAGCGCAGCCCGCCGGCGAGCTCGACCTCGACGTGGGGTGCGGTGTCGGCCTCGGGCGGTGCCTCGAGGCCCAGGCGACGGTAGAAGGCGAGCGAGGCGGCCATGTCGGAGACGACGAGCTCGACGACGGCGAGACGCGGAGGCATGGACGACACCGTAGGGACCGCCCGTGGGGCGGGGCTTGGAACGATCGGACACGATGCGCGAGTGCACCGGACGCTCGGCTTCACCGCGCCGCTGTGCCCGGACAACCTGTTCGGCCACCTGGTCGCGACCGCCGTACCCGGCGTCGAGGAGTGGCACGACGGCGCCTACCGCCGCACGCTCACGCTGCCCGGCGGTCCGGGGGTGGTGGCGCTACGGCCCGGCGACGCCGGCATGGAGGCCACCCTGACCCTCACCGACCCCGCCGACGCCGACGCGGCGGAGCGGATCGCCCGGCGCCTCCTCGACCTCGACGCCGACCCGGGAGCCGTCGACGACACGCTGCGCGCCGACCCCGTGCTGGCCCCGCTGGTCGACGCTGCGCCGGGCCGGCGGGTCCCCGGCGCGCCCGACCCCGAGGAGTTCGCGGTGCGCGCGGTCCTCGGGCAGCAGGTCTCCACCGCCGCCGCCCGCACCCACGCCGGCCGTCTCGTGCGCGGGTACGGCACGCCGCTCCCCGAGGGCCTCGCGGGCCCCGGCAGCACGCTCACCCACCTCTTCCCGTCGTCGCCCGCCCTCACGGCCGTCGACCCCGAGGAGCTGGCGATGCCCCGGACCCGCCGGCGCACGCTGCTGACGCTCGTCGCGGCCCTGGCCGACGGCGAGGTCGTCCTCGACCCGGCCGACGTCGCCGGTTCCCGCGCCGCGCTCGGCGCGCTGCCGGGGATCGGTCCGTGGACCGTCGACTCGGTGGCCATGCGCGCCCTCGGTGACACGGACGCGTTCCTGCCCACCGACCTCGGCATCCGCGTGGCCGCGGAACGCCTCGGGCTGCCGACGAAGGACCGCGACCTCGTCGCCCGCGCCGAGGTCTGGCGCCCGTACCGGGCCTACGCCACGCAATACCTGTGGGCGGCGCTGGACCACGCCGTCAACGTCATGCCAGGCTGATCACGGCCTCGCCCGAGGAGGTGGCCGTGGCGGCGGACGACGCCCTCTGGAGTGCTCTCGGCCGGGTGGCGGAGACGCCGACGCTGCTCGTGGCCTGCGTCTTCGACGGCGCGCTCGCCGCGGAGGACGGCGACCCCGCGGAGGCCCGGGCGGAGCAGCAGTCCTCCGAGGCGCTCAACGTCCTCATGGCCCTGAGCGACACGACCGTGGCCGTCGTGTCGGACCGGCCGGCCGACGAGGTCGCCGAGCTGATGTTCCTGTCCGGCGCGAAGGGTGGCGCCCGCGTCGTCGCTCCCGAGGGCGTCGCGGCCCTGCGCGACGAGGTCGGGGCGACGGCCGTCGTCGCCGTCGGCCTGGTCCCCGAGGACGTGCCGGGTGCCGGCGACGTGTTCATCGGTGTCGCCGCCGAGGCGCCCTACGAGGTCGAGGACGTCGACGACGTCTGCCTGGTGCTCGAGGAGCTGGCCGGACTCCGTCGCGGCTACTGACCCGCGTCATCCTGTAGGGGGATCAGAACAGGAGCTGGTCGCGGCCCTCGAGGTCGAGCAGCGTGCGCTTGCGCTCCAGCCCGCCCGCGTACCCGGTGAGGCTGCCGTCGGCGCCGACCACGCGGTGGCACGGCACGACGATCGCGACGGGGTTGCGGGCCATCGCCCCGCCCACCCGACGGGCGTCGACGGGCTCGAGGCCCGCCGCCGCGGCGAGCTTGCCGTAGCTCACGGTCTCGCCGTAGCCCACCGAGGCCAGGCCGTCGAGCACCCGGCGGTCCCACGCGGGGTGGGCGTCGAGGTCGACGGGGACGGTGAACTCGCGCAGCGTGCCCGCGAAGTAGGCGTCGATCTCGCGACGGGCGAGGTCGAGGACGCGCTCGCCCTCGGCGTCACGCGGCTCGTCGGACGCGGCGGGGGAGAACCCGAGCAGCGTCAGCCCGCGCGGCGAGGCGTCGAGGTGCAGCGGCCCGAGAGGGGTGTCGTGGACGATGCTCATGTCCTGGAGAACACCTCGGCGGATCGGCGCGTGGCGAGTTCGGGCGTGGCGCTCAGCCGCCGGCGAACGGCGGCAGGACGTCGACGACCGCACCCCCGGCGAGCACCAGGGTCCGGTCGCGCACGGCCACCTCGTCGAGCAGGAAGCTGGCGGCGGCGAGCACGCGGGCGAGCGCGGCGCCGTGGTCGGCGGCCAGCGCGGTGATCAGGTCGTCGACGGTGGCTCCGGAGGGGACCGTGACGTCCTCGCTGCGGGTGCCGGCGGCGGCCTTGGCCCCGGCGAAGTAGCGCACGGTGACGGCGACGGGCGGGGCCGTCGTGGCGGTGGTGGGAGCGGTGGGTGCGCTCATCATCCTCCGATCGCACTCATGGGCCGGTCGGGCTGCAGGAACCCGGGCTCGTCGATGCCGTGGCCGGGCTTCTTGCCCCACATGGCCACGCGCCACGCGTCGGCGATCTCCTCGTCGGAGCCGCCGCCGCGCAGGAACGCTCGCAGGTCGTTCTCGGTCTGCGAGAACAGGCAGTTGCGCACCTGGCCGTCGGCGGTGAGGCGCGTGCGGTCGCAGTTGCCGCAGAACGGCCGGGTGACCGACGCGATCACACCGACCGTGGCCGGGGTGCCGTCGTGGCCGGTCCACCCGTCGACGAGGAAGCGCTCGGCGGGGGCGCCGCCGCGCTCGGCCGGGTCGTCGGAGAGCGTGAACCGCGTGCGCAGCGAGGCGAGGATCTGCTCGGCGGTGATCATGCGGTCGCGCTGCCAGGAGTGCCCGGCGTCGAGGGGCATCTGCTCGATGATGCGCAGCTCGTAGCCCTCCTCGAGCGCCCAGGCCAGCAGGTCGGGCGCCTCGTCGTCGTTGAGGCCGGGCATGAGCACCGTATTGATCTTGATGGGGTCGAGGCCGTGCTCGCGGGCGGCCCGCAGGCCGGTGAGGACGTCGTCGAGCCGGTCGCGCCGCGTGATCTCGGCGAAGCGGTCGCGCCGCAGCGTGTCCAGCGAGGCGTTGACCCGGTCCAGCCCGGCAGCCGCGAGACCGGCTGCGCGGCGCGTGAGGCCGAGCGCGTTGGTGGTCACCGACATCTCGGGACGGGGCGTCAGCGCGGCGGTGGCCGCGACGATGTCCTCGAGGCCCTTGCGTAGGAGGGGCTCACCGCCGGTGAACCGGATCTCCTGCACGCCGAGGCGCTCGACGGCGACGCGCACGAGACGCACGACCTCGTCGTCGGTGAGCGCCTCCTCGCTCGGCATCCACTCCAGGCCCTCGGCGGGCATGCAGTAGGTGCAGCGCAGGTTGCAGCGATCGGTCAGCGACACCCGCAGATCGGTGGCCACCCGGCCCCACGAGTCGACCAGACGCACGTCGTCAGGCCGCCCGGAGGTGTCCGTGGTGGCGGTGGCGGACCCGGGGACGGCCGGCACACCGAGGTCGAGAACGCTCATCACTTCCCACCCTAACCGCGTCGACGACCGCGAGTGGTCGGCGTCTCCGCAGGTCGGAGGCTCTCTCCGCAGATGCGGGCACCGCATCGCGAGAAGATCGCAACTGCGGTGTGCGGTGCGGAGAATTGGTCCCGTCGCCAGCGGCGCACGTCGGCGCCGGACCGGCCTCTGAGGTCACGGAGTGCCCGCCGGGCCGGACGCGCACACGTCTACGGAGCCCGCAGCCCCCGGACGGCGGCGCGGGCGAGCGCCGCGGCCTCGGCGGAGGCGTCCGCGGTCGGGCCGGTGCCCCGGAAGGCCGTCAGGAACGCCGAGGCCTGGCACGCGCCGAGCAGGAGGAGGGCCGCGGCGCGAGGGTCGGCGGCGGGGTCGATCCGCCCGGCCCGCGCCTCGCCCGCCAGGTAGTCCGCGACCGCGTCGAACGCCACGTGCGGACCGGTGCCCAGGCGGTCGAGCGCGGCCCGGTGGGCGGTCAGGACCGCGGGCTCGGAGAACACCGAGGCCGCGATGGGAAAGGTCTCGCCGTAGAACGCCAGCGCCTCGTGGGCCACCTCGGCGAGGATCTCCTCGAGGTCGCCGGTGCCGACGCGGCCGGGCAGGCCGTCGAGGACCTCGCCCAGTCGCGAGGGCACCCGTTCGATCAGGACGGCGACGAAGAGCGCCGTCTTGTCGTCGAAGTGCTTGTAGAGCGCGGCCTCGGAGTAGCCCGCCTCGCGCGCGATTTCCTTCGTCGTCGCGCGGGCGACGCCGTGCGAGCGCATGACGGCGAGCGCCGCGTCGAGGATGCGCTCGCGCGTCGAGGTGCTCGACCGGGTGCGGGGCACCCCGCCATCCTAGGTTGGTGAGTGCTTACTAACTGAGGAGGGGCCGTGCGGATCGTGGTGTTCGGGGCGTCGGGAGGGACCGGGCGGGAGGTCGTGGCGCAGGCCCTCGCCGAGGGCGACGAGGTGGTGGCCGTGGCCCGCGCGGGCTCGGTGGTGCCGCCCGGGGCGGAGGTGGTGCGGGCCGATTTCGACGAGGACGGGGTGATCGAGGACGCGGTCCGTGGGGCCGACGTCGTGGTGTCGGCGCTGGGCACGCGGGGGCGCGGGCCGACGAGCGTGTGCACCGACGGGATGGGCGCGGCGATCGCGGCGATGCGCCGCACCGGGGTCCGTCGGCTCCTCGTGGTCAGCGCGGCCGGGCTCCCGGGCGAGGGCGACGACGCGCTCCTGCGATGGCTGGTCAAGCCGATCCTGCAGCGGGTGCTGCGCCACCACTACGCCGACCTGAGGCGGATGGAGGAGCTCGTCCGCGCGAGCGGGCTGGACTGGACGATCGTGCGCCCGCCGCAGCTCACGGACGGCCCCCGCACCGACCGCTACCGGCGCGCTCTCGACCGCCACCTCGCCGGAGGGCGCCGGGTCGCCCGCGCCGACGTGGCCACGGAGATCCTGCGCGCGGCCGCCGACCGGGACACCGTCGGGCACCTCGTCGCGATCGCCGACTGAACCCCGGTCGGCCGTGCTGACACGCCCGGGCGATCGGTTCCCCGGACGGGGCGTCGCCGCCCACTACCGTCAGCGACCATGTCCACCGGTCGGCGCCGTCTGGGCTGGCTGCTGCCGACCGTGCTCGTGCTCCTGCTCGTCGCCGGGGTCGCCGGCACCTGGACCCTGCTGCGCCAGCCGCAGCTGCTGGCCGGCTCGTCGGCGTCCGTGGTGCCCGTCGTGCGGGCCGACGTCGTCACCGAGGTCCGCGTGCCGGGCGTCGTGCGCAGCGCGGGCGAGTCCGAGGTGTCGTTCGCGGTGAGCGGCACGGTGACGACGATCCCCGTCGTCCCGGGCGCCGCCGTCCTCGCGGGGGACGTGCTCGCCACCCTCGACGACGGCCCGACCCGCGCGCGGGTGAGCGCCGCCCAGGTCGCCGTCGCCACCGACGTCCGCGACCTCCAGGCCGCCCGCAACGCCGTCCCGTCGGACCCGGCCCTGCTCGGGCGCCTCGAGACGACGGCCGCGCGCGACCGGGCGGAGCTGGCGGAGGCGACCCGCGTCCTCGACGGCACCGTCCTGCGGGCCCCGCGCGACGGCACGGTGACCGCCGTCGCCGGGCAGGTCGGCGATCGCGTGCTCGCCGGCGCGCCCACCCCGGACGACGCGCCGAGCCGCCGGCCGTTCGTGCGCCTCGCCGACCTCGGCGCCCTCGTCGTCCGCGCCTCGGTGGCACCCCGCGACGTCGCCCGTGTCGCGCCGGGCCAGGCGACGGCCGCGGCCGTCGACGGGGTCGGCCCGACGGTCTTCGGCGAGGTCGTGGGCGTCGAGCCCGCGCCCGGTCCGGACGGCGCCTACGCCGTCACCGTCGCCACCGCCCTCCCGCCGGAGACGATGCGCGTCGGCCAGGCGGCCGACGTCCGCATCCTCGTGAGCCGGGCCGTCGGCGTGCTCGTGGTGCCGCCGTCGGCGGTGCGGCCCACCGGCCCGAACCGCGGCACTGTCCTCACACCCCCGCCCGACGGCCGTGGCCCGAACCGGCTCGTCACCGTCACCACCGGTATTGCCGACGCGACCTCGATCGAGGTGCGCGAGGGCCTCCGGCTCGGCGACCGCGTCCTCGTCCCGCGCGACGGCGAGGAGCCGCGGCCGTGAGCGGGCGGGACGGGTCTCCGGACTACTCCGGGGGTCCCCGCGACGAGTACGCCCGCGACGAGTACGCCCGCGACGACGACCGCGGGTACCTGCCCGCGGACTACGAGACCGACCCCCGCGGGGAGCCGCTGCCCCCGTCGCCACCGCCGGACCGGCGCCGGCGCCCGCGGCGCTGGGTGATCGGCCTGGCGGTGCTCACGGCGTTCGTGCTCGGCGGCGTCGGCGGGGTGATCGCCGACCGTCACCTCGCCGTCGGCTGCGAGACCTGTGCACCGCCCGCGGGCGAGGGCACGCCGCTCGTGGGCACGCTGGAGAGCACGTCCGACGGGCTGCTGGCCGTCCGCACCCCCGAGGGGCGGCTGATCGCGGTGCGCACCTCGCCCGCCACGCGCGTCGTCGACCAGGAGCCGCGGCCGGGCCCGGTGACGGCCCTGCCCCGCGGGACGCGCGTGAGCCTGATCGGTGTGCGCGACGTCGACGGCGTCCTCACGGCGCAGACGGTCGGCGTCCCGGGCTGATCCGGGGCTCCGGATCAGAACGCCCGCGCCAGCCAGCCCATCAGGTCCGAGCCCCACCACGAGCTCGTCTCGCCTGCGTCCGACGCCGCGACCGGGAGGGGAACCGGCAGCGTCGTGGGCAGGAGCGGCAGGCCCGGAGGCACGAGGCCCGGGGGCGGGACCACCGGCGGGGTGGTCGTGGTCGTCGTGGTGGTGCTCGTCGGCGTGGTGGTGGTGGTGGTGGTCGGCTCGGGCTCGGTGGTCGGCTCGGGCAAGGTCGTGGTCGTCGACGTCCCGCTCGTCGTGGTCGACGTCGCCGGGGTCGTCGTGGTCACGGGCGGCGTGGTGGTGGTCGTCGTCGGTTCGGTCGTGGTCACCGGCGGCGTGGTGGTGGTCGTCGTCGGCCGGGTCGTGGTGGTCGTCGTCGTCGTCGACGACGACGGAGGAGTCGTGGTCGTGGTGGTCGTCGTCGGCCGGGTGGTGGTGGTCGTCGGCTCGGTGGTGGTCGTGGTCGTCGGTCGCGTGCTGGGCGAGACGGTGACCGTCGAGGTCCGGGTGGTCACGCTCGTCGGCGGGGCCGCGGCGGTGGTCGTCAGCCACAGCCCGCGCAGGACCGGGCTCTCGCCGCCGTCGGCGCGGCGCAGCAGGATGCGGATCCCGATCTCGCCGGTCGGGTCGCCGAGGTCGGCGGCGCCCTCGCGGGGCACCCGCACCCAGTCGCCCCAGCGTCCGTCGCGCCCCAGGCCGCGGGCCTCGACGACGACGGCGGCACCGCGGGGGACGTCGGCCGCGGGGACGCCGGCGATGCCGTCGACGAGCCCGAGGGTGCGGCGCGGCGCGAGCACGACCTCGCCGTTGGGAACGCCGTCGAGCCGGACGGCGCCGTCGGTGAGCACGACGCCCCGGTCGTCGCCGCCCTCGAGGGCGATCTCGGCGGACCAGCTCTCGCCGGGCGTCGGCGTCGTCGCGGCAGCCGGGACGGCGAGGATCACGGCGAGCCCGAGGGCCCCGGCGGCGACGGCGAGCGCGCCGCCCCGCACGGCGGGATCAGCAGGACGGGACATCGCGTGCCTCCACGAGCTCGGCCGGGACGTACTGGGCGGTGCCGAGGCGGATCCACCGGGTGCCGACCCCGGTACGGCCGCCCGCGGCCTGCGCCGCGCACTCGTAGGACATGCGGGCCTGCGGGGCGATGGAGCCGACGACCGCGGCGTCGGGAGCCGGGGCGGCCCGGACGTCGAGCCGGGTGTCGCGGTCGAGCGCCGTGCCCGACGGGCCGCGCCCGGTCCAGAGGTAGGTGACGCTGACCCAGGCGTTGTCGGTGAGCCCGAGGTCGTCGCGGAACGTGCCGTCGGCGAGGTCGATGCCGGCGGGGTTGGTCACGCGGCGCCCGCGGGTGTCGCGGCCGTCGCGGTAGCCGTCGACGAAGGCGGCCTCCGCGGCGGGACGCCCGCGGGGCAGGTCGGCGAAGGCCCGGCGCAGCTCCGGCGGGTTCCAGTAGTCGTCCGTCGTGTTCCAGGGGCCGACGTCCCACACCGGCGCCCAGGTGCAGCGCGTCGGGGTGCTGCAGACGCGCACCGTGTAGTCGCCGCCGCCGCGCGGGCTCAGGCCGCGGCGCGAGGGCAGGGCGACGAAGCGGTCGTTGCGCTCGACCTCGTGGCCGTTGGCCGTGTCGTTGCCGACGAGCCCGATCCGGGTCGCGAACACGCGGGACGTGAGCGCGGTGGTCGGGGCCGGGACGCCGAAGCCGACGGGGGAGCGGTCGGCGGTCAGCCAGAGCCGCCGCAGGGCCGGGCTCCGGCCGTCCGCCGACGCGACGAGCGTGATCCGGACCTGGATCTCCGAGGTGAGCTCCGAGAGCTGCGCCGGGTCGCTCGCCTCCGCCTCGTCCCACTCGCCCCACGTGCCGTCGTCCCGGATGCCGCGCACCGCGACGATGACCTGCGCGCCCGCGGGCACGTCGGCGGTGACCTCGGCCGCGACCCGGTCGGTGACGGCGGCCGGACGGCGCGGGGCCAGGAGCAGGTCGCCCTCGGCCGGTGCGACACCGGTGGACGTGCGGCGGGGCGCGAGGTCGCCCAGGCGCACCGCCTCGTCGCGGACGACGACGTTGCTGTCGTCGCCGCCGTCCACCGCGAGCTCGGCGGCCCACGACTCGCTCGAGGGCAGGGCGGCCGCGGAGGGCGCGATGAGGCCCGCCGCAAGGGCCACACCCACCGCAGCAGCGGCGAGCAGGACACGGCGACCCGGCATGTGGACACTCCTCGCACCTCGGTGTCCCCTGCGGTGTCGAGGACGGCCGACGCCCATGCAAGATTGCGAACACTCCGTGGACAAGTGCGACACCCGAGACGCATGTGGGTGATAGCCGGTCAGGCGACTTACACCCTTGTGATTACCTTGATCGTCGCGCCGCGCGTCGTGCCGCCGGATCCCACACCGATGAGGTACCCCTACGCGGTGACCGAGGACGGAGGGACCGGAGCGACCTGCGTCGTCCACGACGACCGACCGCAGGCGCTGCGCCGGCTGCGCCTCCTCGTCCGGACGGTCGCGGGGCCCGACCCGGTCGCCGTCGCCCGCGACGCGGACGACCTCCTCGCGCGCCTCGGGGCCACGCCGCGCGCGTTCGCGGTCCTCGGGCTCGCCGAGACCGAGCCCAGCGGGATCGCCGTCGTCCGCCGCGTCCTCGCCGACTCCCCGGGGACGGCCGTCCTCGTCGCGGGCTCGGGCGAGGCCCACGCACCCACCCAGCAGGCCCTCGCCGAGGGCGCCGCGGGCTTCCTGCGCTGGGACGCCCCGCGCGCGATGATCCGCACGCTGGTGCGCAGCGTGGCGTCGACGGCGGCCGGGGAGGACCTCGTGCCGCGGGCCGCGGGAGCCCCCGCCACCGAGATCGTGAGCGACGGGGCCCTGCGCGACGTGGTGGTCGACCTCGAGGCACAGCAGCGCCTTCAGCTGTCCGTGCGCGAGGTGCAGGTGCTCATCGGCGTCAGCCGCGGCCTGACCAACGCCGACATCGGCCGGCGTCTCTACCTCTCCGACCACACGGTCAAGTCCCACACCGGGCACCTGTTCCGCAAGCTCGGGGCGAGCGACCGCGCGCAGGCGGTCAGCCACGCCTGGCGGCTGGGACTGTTCTCGCCCGCGCCGACCCGCCCGGCCCGCGCCTGACTAACCGTGTGCCTTGATCTCCTGGCGAGCGACGGAGCGCAGGTGCACCTCGTCCGGGCCGTCGGCCAGGCGCAGGGCGCGCGCCCAGGAGTAGGCGTAGGCCAGCGGGAAGTCGTCGGACACCCCGCCGCCGCCGTGGATCTGGATCGCGCGGTCGATGACGCTGCAGGCCATCCGCGGGCAGATCACCTTGATGGCGGCGATCTCGGTGGCCGCCCCGCGCGAGCCGACGTTGTCGATCATCCAGGCGGCCTTGAGCACGAGCAGGCGGGCCTGCTCGATCTCGATGCGGCTCTCGGCGATCTGCTCGCGCACGACGCCCTGCTCGGACAGCGGCTTGCCGAACGCGACGCGCTCGTTCGCCCGCCGGACCATGGCGTCCACGGCGCGCTCGGCCATGCCGATGAGGCGCATGCAGTGGTGGATGCGGCCGGGGCCGAGGCGGGCCTGGGCGATGGCGAAGCCGCCGCCCTCCTCGCCGAGCAGGTTCTCCACCGGGACGCGGACCTCGTTGAGCTCGATCTCGCAGTGCCCGTGCTGGTCCTGGTAGCCGAACACCGGCAGGGCGCGGCTGATCGTCAGGCCCGGGGTGTCACGGGGGACGAGCACCATCGACTGCTGGCGGTGCGTCGGGGCATCGACGTCGGTCTTGCCCATGACGATGAAGATCTGGCAGCGCGGGTCGGACGCGCCGGAGATCCACCACTTCTTGCCGGTGATGACGTACTCCCCGTCGGCTCCACCGCCCTCGCGGCGGATCGAGGTGGTGATGTTGGTGGCGTCCGAGGAGGCGACCCCGGGCTCCGTCATCGCGAACGCGGAGCGGATCTCGCCGGCGAGCAGGGGCTCGAGCCAGTTCTGCTTCTGCTCGGGGGTGCCGAACAGGTGCAGGGTCTCCATGTTGCCGGTGTCCGGCGCCTGGCAGTTGATCGCCTCGGGGGCGATGACCGGCGACCAGCCCGACACCTCGGCGACCGGCGCGTACTCGAGGTTGGACAGGCCCGAGACGTCGGGCAGGAAGAGGTTCCACAGCCCCCGGTGGCGGGCCTCGGCTTTGAGGTCCTCGACGATCGGCGGCAGCTCGTGCTCGGCGGTCGTCCCGCGCCGCTCCTCCCGCCACTCCTCGTAGACCTTCTCGGCGGGCAGCACGGCCTCGTCGAGGAAGGCCCGCATGCGGTCGGTGTAGTCCTGCGCCGCGGCACTGGGTGCGAAGTCCACCCCCGCACCATCCCACCGCTCTCGGCCTGCGCGCGAGGGCAGTGACGCCCGTCGCCGGGGCCGGCGTGGGCGCCGCGCCGGACCTGCGGCGGGTCCGGGGGTGTACAGACGCATCGGCGGCTCTAGAATGCCGCGACGTGACGCACTTCCGGATCGCCGAGGCCGCCCGACTGCTGGGCGTCAGCGATGACACCGTCCGCCGCTGGACCGACGGGGACGCCCTGCCGGTCTCGATGGACGCGAGCGGGCGCAAGGTCATCGCCGGGGCGGACCTCGCCGCCTTCGCCCGGGCGCAGGCCCACAGCGTCCCGGACCCCTCGGGCGTCGGGCGCTCGGCACGCAACCGCTTCGTCGGGCTCGTCACCGCGATCGTCAGCGACAAGGTCATGTCGCAGGTGGAGATGCAGTGTGGGCCGCACCGGGTGGTGTCGCTCATGAGCACCGAGGCCGTCGAGGAGCTCGGGCTCGAGGTCGGCTCGCTGGCGGTCTCGGTCGTGAAGGCGTCGCACATCATCGTCGAGACACCCGGAGGTATGGCGTGACCCGCGCCCGCAGACTCGTCCTCACCGGCCTGGCCGCCGGCCTGACCCTCGGTGTGGCGGCGTGCGGGGGGTCCGGTGGCGAGCAGCAGGCGGCGCCTCCGCGGACGCTGACCGTGTCGGCCGCCGCGTCGCTCACCAGCGTCTACAACCAGCTCAAGCCCCAGTTCGAGCAGGCCAACCCGGGCGTGACGGTCCAGTTCAACTTCGGCGGCTCGGACACACTCGCCCAGCAGGTCGTCCAGGGCGCCCCGGCCGACGTGCTGGCCACCGCGAGCACCAAGACGATGCAGACCGTGCAGCAGGCCGGTCGTCTCCAGGGTGAGCCGATCACCTTCGCGACGAACAAGTTGCAGATCGCGGTCCAGCCGGGCAACCCCAAGCAGGTCGTCGACCTCTCGTCCCTGGTGGGCCCGCAGGTCACGGAGTCGGTCTGCGCGCCGGCGGTGCCCTGCGGCGCGGCCACCGAGGCCGCCGAGCGGGCGGCAGGCGTGACCCTCGACCCGGTGTCCGAGGAGCAGGACGTGCGCTCGGTGCTCCAGCGCGTCACCACCCGCAACGTCGACGCGGGCCTCGTCTACGTCAGCGACGTACGGTCCGCGAACGGGCAGGTGCAGGGGATCGACTTCCCGCAGGCCACCGCCCAGGGCGCGGCGCAGAACTACCTGATCGGCGCGGTCACCGGCAGCCAGAACGCCGACCTCGCCAACTCCTGGATCCAGTTCGTCACCGGACCCCAGGGCGACGCCGCGCTCACCCAGGCCGGGTTCACGCTGAAGTGACGGGCGCGCGCACCCGCACCGGCACGGTGGGGCAGGCCCTGCCGTGGCCGGTGTGGGTGCCGGCCGTCGTCGGGTTCGGCCTGATCGCGGTCCCGGTCGCGGGGCTCGTGCTCCGGGCCGACTGGCCCCGTCTCGGCACGCTCATCACGAGCGCCGCCGCCCTCGACGCCCTGCGGCTCTCGCTGGAGACCGCGCTGATCTCGACCCTGCTGTGCCTGGTGCTGGGCGGCCCGCTCGCGCTGGTGCTGGCGCGCTCGGACCTGCCCGGCCTGTCCGTGTGGCGCTCGATCGTGTTGCTCCCGCTCGTGCTGCCGCCGGTGGTGGGCGGTCTGACCCTGCTGTTCCTGCTCGGGCGCACCGGCCCGGTCGGTCAGCTGCTCGACGCCTGGTTCGGGATCACCGTGCCGTTCTCGACCGCGGCGGTGGTGATCGCCCAGACCTTCGTGGCCATGCCGTTCCTGGTCGTGAGCCTCGAGGGTGCGCTGCGCACGGCCGGGAACCGCTACGAGTCGGTGGCCGCGACCCTCGGCGCGTCCCCGCTGACGACGCTGCGCCGGGTCACCATCCCCGTCGTCCTCCCCGGGCTGATCTCCGGCGCCGTGCTCGCCTTCGCCCGCGCGCTCGGGGAGTTCGGCGCGACCGTGGCCTTCGCCGGCAGCCTCCAGGGCACCACCCGCACGCTCCCGCTGCTGATCTACCTGGACTCCCAGGACGACCTCGACTCCGCCGTCGCGCTCTCGCTGCTGCTCGTCGTCGTGGCCGTCCTCGTCATCGTCGCCACCCGCACCCGAGACGCGAGCGGGGTCCGGTGAGCGCCGCGGGAGCCGGGCCGGAGTCGCGCGAAGGGCACCGTGAGCCGGAGAGAGCGGCTGATGGTGCCCTTCGCGCGGACACCGCGGGCCTCGCCGCTCGCGTCACCACCCGCCGCGGCGGCTTCACCCTCGACGTCGCCGTCGAGGTCGCGCCCGGCGAGGTCGTCGCGGTGCTCGGTCCCAACGGGTCGGGCAAGTCAACGCTGCTCGGGACGCTGGCCGGCCAGTTCGACCCCGAGTCGGCGACCGTCACCCTGGCCGACCGGGTCCTCACCGACACCGCGGCCGGCGTCACCGTGCCCGTCCACCGGAGACGGGTCGGGCTGCTCAGCCAGCAGGCGCTGCTCTTCCCGCACCTGACCGCGCGCGAGAACGTCGCGTTCGGGCCGCGCTGCGCGGGGCGGGGTCGTCGGTCCGCGGGGACGGTCGCCGACCGCTGGCTCGCCGAGGTGGGCGTCGCCGAGCTCGCCGACCGACGGCCGTCCGAGCTCTCCGGCGGGCAGGCCCAGCGGGTGGCGATCGCCCGCGCACTGGCCGTCGAGCCGGACCTGCTGCTGCTCGACGAACCCTTCGCCGCCCTCGACGTCGACGCGGCGCCCGCCGTGCGGGCCGTGCTGCGCCGCATCGTGCGCGATGTCGGCCAGACCGTCCTCGTCGTCACCCACGACGTGCTCGACGCCGTCGTCCTCGCCGACCGGCTCGTCGTGCTGGCCGACGGCGAGGTCGTCGAGCAGGGCCCGACCGCGGAGGTGCTCGCCCGCCCGCGCTCGGGGTTCGCGGCGCGCATCGCCGGCCTCGACCTCGTGGCCGGCTCCGCCTGCGCCGAGGGTCTGAAGGCCCCCGACGGGACCCTCGTCTCCGGCGCGGCCTCGGAGCCCCTCGACGACGGCGAGCCGGCGGTCGCGGTGTTCGCGCCCCGCTCGGTGGCCGTGCACCGCGACCGCCCCGCGGGCAGCCCGCGCAACGTCCTGCCCGTGCGGCTCGCGGCGATGGAGCCGCAGGGTGAGGTCGTGCGGTTGCGCGCCGGCGCCTCGGGGCGCGGCCCGGCGTGGGTCGACGGGCTGGCCGCCGACGTCACCCCGGCGGCCGTCGCCGAGCTGGGCGTCGAGCCCGGCGACGAGCTGTGGTTCGCGGTGAAGGCCACCGAGGTCGAGGTGCATCCGTCCGGTCGCTGAGGGTCATTTGGTTTGACCGGTGCTATATTAGAGTTAGTGTGACTCCATCGGAATTACCTGGACGCGATGGAGACCTGCCATGACCGCCACGACCACCCTCACGAGCCGTACGCCGGGGGAGCCCTCGCCCGACCTGACCGACTACCGCGTCGTGCACCGCGCCATGACCACGGACATGACGCGCCTGGCCTCCGTCGCCGAGGAGCTGGTCCGGGCCCCGGATCGACGGCGCCTCCGGCTGCTGCGTCGCTACCTGCGCGGGGTCACGTCCGAGATCGTCAACCACCACCGCGTGGAGGATGACGACGTCTGGCCCCTGCTCGAGGAGATCGCCGGCGACCGCACCGCGCTGGTCGCGCTCACCGAGGACCACGAGCGGCTCGACCCCCTGCTCGACCGGGCCGGCGTGCTCGCGACCGCCGACGCGGCGACCCCGGAGCTCGCCGCGGTCCTGCGGGAGGTGGCCGACCTCCTCGTGCGCCACGTGTCCGACGAGGAGCGCGACGTCTTCCCGATCATCGTCGACCGGGTCCGGGTGGAGGACTACGCCCGGCTCCAGGAGCGATTCCGCGGCACGCTCGGGCTCGCCACGCTCACGTTCGTCGTGCCCTGGGTGATCTCGCACGCCACCCCGGACGAGCGCCGGGCGCTCATCGCCGACGCCCCGCCGCCGTTGCGGGCGATCCTCGCGCTCACCGAGCGCGGCTTCCGTGCCCGCGCGGGTCGCCTGTTCTGAGGCGACGCCGTCGCACGTGAGCGATGCGGGTCGCCATGACGACCCAGATCCCTCACGTGCGACGACGTCGCCTCACAGGTCCGGCGGGCCGCCGAAGAGGGGCTCGTCGACGGCGCGGATCTCCTGGCCGGGCAGGCCCTCGGGGTGCTCGCGGCGCACCGACTCGAGGGCCGTCAGCGCGAGGTCGAGGTGGTGGCGCTTGGAGGCCTCGTAGAACTCCTGCGCGCCGGCGGCGAGCTTCGGTGAGCCGTGCAGGGGCTTGTCCGAGACGCACAGCAGGGTGGCGTGGGGGACGCGGTAACGGAAGCCGTTGGTCGCGATCGTCGCCGACTCCATGTCGACGGCCACGCTGCGGCTCAGGCGCATCGCGCGCAGGGCGGCCTGCTGGTTGAACTCCCAGTCGCGGTTGTCGGTGGTGTGCACGATGCCGAGCCGGTAGGGCCGGCCGGCGGCCGCGAGCGCGTCGAGCAGGAACGTGTTGAGCCGGTGGTTGGGCACCACGGGCACGTCGAGGGGCAGCACCTCGTCGAGGACGTGGTCGGCGCGCTGGTAGCCGGTGGCCAGCACGAAGTCGCCCTTCTGCTGGTGGTTCCGCAGCCCGCCGCAGTGCCCGATCATGATCATGGTGTCGGGTCGGAGCACCGCGATGTGGTCGGTGGCCGTCTTCGCGTTGGCCGGCCCGACCCCGATGTTCACGAGGCTCACGCCGTCGCCGGCCTCGGTGCGGTGGTGGTAGGCGGGCATCTGAGTGCCCTCGCGCGCAGGCCGGTCGGCGTCGGGGAAGCGCTCGAGGAACGCCTCGACGTGCATCGCGTAGTTGGTGAAGAGCACGTGGCGCTGGAAGGCCGCGGCCGGGGTGCCGGTGTAGTGCGCGATCCGGTCGACCGAGAGCGCCATGCGCTCGGGGGAGAAGAGGAACAGCTTCTTCGCCCGGATGTCGACGCGGTCCTCGTCGAGCGCGGCGAAGAACGCGGGGTCGTCGAACGGCGGCTGCGGGCGCGACGCCCGCGCGGTGATCCGCGCCCCGAGGACGAGCAGGGACGCGAGCTCGCGGCACAGGTAGCGGGCGATGGCGCCCGCGCGGGCGAACTCGCCGTCGAGGCGCGGGTTGTGCGACGACCACGGGCGCTCGACCTCGAGCGCGCCGTACCACCCCGCCTCGTCGGCGTCGGCGAGCGTGGCGACGAGGGTCTCGGTGGCCTTCTCGACGTCGTCGGCGCTCAACGCGGTGCCGTCGACCGTCACGGGCTGGGGTCCGGACATGCCCGCATCGTCCCAGCACGGCGGGGGCACCCCCGCCCGACGTCGCCGTCCCGGCGCCGGACGAGCCGAGGAGCGCGCGGATGACGGACCTGCTGCTGCGGAACGCGCGGGTGACCGGCCGTGACGCGCCGGTCGACATCGCCGTCGACGACGGGCGGATCGTGGCGATCGGAGCGGCTGACCGGGACGCCCGGGAGACCCTCGACTGCGCCGGGGACGCCGTGATCCCCGGGCTGATCGAGCCGCACCTGCACCTCGACAAGGTGCTGCTCGACGCCCAGAAGCCGAACGTCGACGGCACGCTCGCCGGCGCGGTCGAGGTCACCCGGGAGCTCAAGCGCGGGTTCACAGGAGAGGGGGTCCGCGCGCGTGCCGCGCAGGTCATCGAACAGGCCGTCGTCCACGGCACGACCGCGATCCGGGCCCACGCCGACGTCGACCCCGTCGTCGGGCTGCTCGGTCTCGAGGTACTGCTCGGGCTCCGGGAGTCGCACGCCGACCTCGTCGATCTGCAGGTCGTCGCGTTCCCGCAGGAGGGCATCCTCCAGCGCCCGGGCACCGAGGACCTGCTCGTCGGGGGCCTGCGCTCCGGTGCCGACGTCGTCGGCGGCTGCAGCTACATGGAGGCGACGCCCGAGGAGTGCCGCGAGCACGTCGACCGCGTGTTCGCGCTGGCCGAGCGGTTCGGGGTGCCCGTCGACCTGCACGCCGACTTCGCCGACGACACCTCCGACCCCCGCTACGCCCTCGCCGGCGACATCGCCGACCGCACGCGCGCCCACGGCATGGCGGGCCGGGTGACCGTCGGGCACATGACGTCGCTGGCGAGCCTGGGTGCCGACGCGCGGAAGCGGACCATTGCCGACCTCGCCGACGCCGGCGTCGCCGTCGTGGTGCTCCCGGCCACCGACGTGCACCTGGGCGGGCGCTCCGACGACGCGAACGTGCGCCGCGGGATCGCCCCGGTGCGCGACCTGCTCGACGCCGGCGTGCGCACCGGCCTGTCGTCGAACAACATCCGCAACGGCTTCACCCCGTTCGGCAACGCCGACGTCCTCGACATCGCGCTGTTCCTCGCCCAGACCGCGCACCTGGGCGGCCCGGACGACCTCGCGACGCTGATCCGCATGGCGACCGACGATGCCGCGCAGATCCTCGGGATCGGGGACGAGCACGGCCTGCACGTCGGCGCCGTCGCCGACCTCGTGGTGCTCGCTGCGCCCACCGCCACCGACGCCCTGCTCGACCGCGCGCACCGCCGCGCCGTGGTCAAGCGGGGCCGCGTCGTCGCGACCACCGAGCACACGACGCGACTGCACCGCTGAGCTACGAGCGCTGAAGGACTACGAGCGCTGGGGGGTCGGCGCCGTCCGCCGGGCGACCTCGGCGACGCCGGGACCCGAGAGCGCGTCCAGCCCCGCCGGGCGGCCGGTGGCGACGAGCAGCAGCTCGCCGATCGGGCCCCGCACCTCGGGGCCCTCACCCCGTGCCCAGTCGGCGTCGGTCGCGACGGCCCGGAGACCCGCGAACCGCTTCTTCGTGCCCCACACCGGGCTGCCCCAGCAGGCGTCGATCACGAGCAGCACCCGCTCGACGGGCATCGGCCGCACGAGGCCGAGGGGCCGGGCGATGTCCTGGCCGTGGACCAGGACGTCGTCGAGCGGGTCGGTGGGCCCGCTGAGCCCGAGCCGGTGCGGGTCGTCGGCCGTGGCCCGCAGCCGCTCGAGCAGCGCCGCGGGGCTCATGGCGGCGGCGCGCTCGCGAGCCTCCCGGTCGAACACGGCGTTCATGTCGCCGCGGGCCCGGACGACCTCGACGAGCAGGGGCAGCGTCTTCTCCTCGACCGAGAAGGTCAGGTGCGCGAGGACGTCGTGCGCGGTCCACGTCCCGCACAGCGATGGGGTCGCCCAGGCGGCGTCGTCGAGGGTCTCGAGCTGGTCGGCGAGGTCGCGGCGCTCCGCCGCCACGTGGGGCAGGAACTCGTCGATGTAGCGGCGCTGGGCGGCTCGCATGGGGGCCTGCCTCTCGGGTCGGGGATGCCAGGGGTGGACGGGCGCCTTCGCCGGAATTCATCGCTGCCCGGCGAAGTCGTTCGGCGGGGCGATCAGCCGGTGACGATCGACGCGCCGACGTGACATCGTGGCCGGGACCACAACGTTCGCTCCCGGAGGTCGACGTGACGGCGCCCGCCCAGCCCCTCGTGCCCAGTTACACGTCGGGGACCTCCGACGTCCCCCTGCTCGGGGACACGATCGGCGACAACCTCGACCGCACGGCGGGCGCCCGCCCGGACGCCGAGGCCCTGATCGACCGCACCCGCGGCGAGCGGTACACGTGGGCGGAGTTCGTGGCGGAGGTCGACGCGCTGTCGCTGGGCCTGCTCGAGCTCGGGGTGGCCGTCGGCGACCGGGTGGGCATCTGGGCGCCGAACTGCTCGCCGTGGACGCTGCTGCAGTACGCCACCGCCAAGATCGGCGCGATCCTGGTCAACATCAACCCGGCGTACCGCACGCACGAGCTGGCGTTCGTGCTCGACCAGGCGGGGGTGTCGCTGCTGGTCGCCGCGAGCAGCTTCAAGAGCTCGGACTACGCGGCGATGATCGAGGAGGTCCGCGGCGACCGTCCGGCCCTGCAGCGCGTCGTGATCATCGACTCCGACGAGTGGACGGGCCTGTTCGACCGCTCCGGGGACGTCGCCCGCGTGCGCGCGGTGCAGGCGGAGCTGACCCCGGACGACCCGATCAACATCCAGTACACGTCCGGGACGACGGGCTTCCCCAAGGGCGCGACGCTGTCGCACCACAACATCCTCAACAACGGCTTCTTCGTCGGGCAGCTCATCGGCTACTCCGACGCCGACCGCGTGTGCATCCCGGTGCCCTTCTACCACTGCTTCGGCATGGTCATGGGCAATCTCGCCTGCACGAGCTCCGGCGCGACGATGGTCATCCCGGCGCCCGGGTTCGACCCCACGCTCACACTCGAGGCGGTCGCGCAGGAGCGCTGCACCTCGCTCTACGGCGTGCCGACGATGTTCATCGCCGAGCTGGGCCTGGAGAACTTCGAGTCCTACGACCTGACCAGCCTGCGCACCGGGATCATGGCCGGCTCCCCGTGCCCCATCGAGGTGATGAAGCAGGTCGTCGAGCGGATGGGCATGAGCGAGGTCGCGATCTCCTACGGCATGACCGAGACCAGCCCCGTCTCGACCCAGACCCGCACCGATGACTCGCTGGACCGCCGGGTGTCGACGGTCGGGCGCACCATGCCCCACCTCGAGTCGAAGATCGTCGACCCGGAGACCGGCCGCACCGTGCCGCGCGGGGAGCCCGGCGAGCTCTGCACCCGCGGGTACTCGGTGATGCTCGGCTACTGGGAGCAGCCCGAGAAGACCGCCGAGGTGATCGACCGCGCTCGCTGGATGCACACCGGCGACCTCGGCGTCATGGACGACGAGGGCTACATCAACATCACCGGGCGCATCAAGGACATGGTCATCCGCGGCGGGGAGAACATCTACCCGCGCGAGATCGAGGAGTTCCTCTATACCCACCCCGACATCGTCGACGCGCAGGTCATCGGGGTGCCCGACGAGCGCTACGGCGAGGAGCTCATGGCGTGGGTGCGCCAGAAGCCGGACACCGAGCCCCTCACCGCCGAGTCGATCCGGGAGTTCTCCTCGGGCCGCCTCGCCCACTACAAGATCCCGCGCTACGTCCGTGTCGTCGACGAGTTCCCGATGACCGTCACGGGCAAGGTCCGCAAGGTCGAGATGCGCGCCGAGTCCGTCGAGCTGCTCGGCCTCGCGAGCAGCCCGACGGCCTGAGGGTCGCGCGCAGGACGGCGTCCGCTCGGCCGATTCGCGGTGGCCGCGCGGGGATAAGCTGGTCGTCTGCGCTCCGGCGGTCGCCGGGGCGCTTCTTCGTCGTGAGCAGAGAACGGGAGACGACGGTGCCGACCGGCAAGGTCAAGTGGTACGACGCCGAGAAGGGCTTCGGCTTCCTCACCCAGGAGGGCGGGGCCGACGTCTACGTGCCGAAGGGAGCCCTCCCGAGCGAGGTGGAGGCGCTCAAGTCCGGCCAGCGCGTCGAGTTCGGCATCGCCGAGGGCCGGCGCGGACCACAGGCACTGCAGGTCCGCCTCGTCGACCCCCTGCCCTCGGTGACCGATGCCGCCCGCCGCTCGCCCGACGAACTGCACGGCCTCATCGACGACATGATCAAACTGCTCGAGGCGAAGGTGCAGCCGGACCTGCGCCGGGGCCGCTACCCGGACCGCCGCAACACCAAGCGCCTCGCCGACGTCGTGCGCGCGGTGGCCCGGGAGCTCGAGGGCTGACGCCACGTGAGTGTTCCGGGTCGTCCTGACGACCCGGAACACTCACGTGGGCCGAAGGCCCATCAGCCGCCCGGCACCGCCGGGGTGGACGTCACGGGCCCGGGCGCGCTGGTCTCGGTCGTCGCCGGCGGGGTCGGGATCGTCGGCGGGATCGAGAGCAGCGGCTCGACGAGCTCGGGCAGCAGCGGCTGGCGCGGCGTGCCGCCCCCGCCCACGGCGGACGGGCCGTTGTTGTCGACGACCTGGAGCGCCTGGCGGATGCGCTGGATGTCGCGGCTCCAGGCGTTCGGCGAGCTGGCGTAGACCTCGAAGTCCTGCCCGTAGTCGCTGCGGAACTGCGTGCGCGTGTTGCCGCCCGGTCCGTTCTCGGCGTTCAGCGCGAACGACGGGCCGTAGGTGTCGTCGACGACGTAGGCGCCGTAGTTCTGCAGCGTCCAGGCGATCTGGCGCCCGGGCACCGTGGTCAGCCCCATGTTCGCGATGTTCACCGACGGTGGGATGGCGAGCAGGGCCCCCATGCGCATGGCGGTGTTGGTGTTGCCGCCGTTCGCGCCGTACCAGCCGACCGCGTAGCTGTCGGACTTCACGGCGGGCCAGCGGAAGCACTCGGCGCGCGTCGCGCACTGGGCGAGCTCGCCCTTGGCGTACAGGTTGATCTTCAGGGCGTGGCGCGGGCCCTGGCTGCCCGGCCGGAGCTCGCCGACCCGGATCGAGCCGCCGAGCGCGCTCATGCCCGAACCGCCGTGCGAGCCGAGGACGCCGGGGCCGTAGATGTCCTGGTCGGCGGTGCGCACGTAGCTCGTCGCCGGACCGCCCGCCGCGCACCGGGCCAGGGGCTGGGTCTGCACGACCGTGCGCCCGTCGGCGGCGAGGAACGCGGCGCTCTGGTTCTTGTTGTCGCTGGGCAGGACGTAGTTCGCCGGGATCGGAACGGTGGCGAGCGTCGTCGGGTTGGTGACGCACCGGTTCCCGCCCCACCCGCCGGGGCTCGCGAGGATCGGGGTCAGCGGAGCCGTCGGCGTCAGCACCAGCGGCTCGTCGTCGACCTGCGGCACGCGGGCGCCGGTGCTGCCTCCCGGCAACGCGGGCAGGTTCGCCGGCCGGTACACCGCGCCGCTGCCGATCGGCATGTTCCAGATCGAGTTCGACGCGAACGGCTGGCGGATCGGGTCGCGCCCGGCCGGGGGCGGCGTCGTGGTGGTGGTGGTGGTGGTGGTCGTCGTCGTCGTCGGGACGGTCGTGGTGGTGGTCGTGGTGGTGGTCGTCGGACGCGTGGTGGTGGTCGTCGGCGGGGCGGTCGGCGTCGAGGCCGCCGGGACGCTCCAGCGCATCGCGGTCGCCGTGGTGCAGGCCGCGATCACCATGCGCGTGCCGTTCGTCGCCGAGTTGTTCAGCGGGGCGAGGCAGCGCACGGCCTGCCGGTTGACCACCAGCCCGTCGGTGCGCACCACCCAGTGCTGGGTCTGCAGGGCCGGGTTGCAGCCCTGCAGCACCACCGAGGTGCCGGCCGCGGTCGCGTTGTTGAGGGTGCCCAGGCATCGCCCGGCCGGCGTCCTGATCGCCTCGTCGGTGGCCCAGCGGCTGAACTGCTGCCCCTGGTTGGTCGCGGTCCCGCAGGCGTTGATCTGGATCTTGTTGTTCGCCGTCGTCGCGTTGTTGAGGTTCTCCAGGCAGCGGCCGGCGGCGTTCCGGAACTGGTCGAGGACGGAGTCGGCCACCGCCGACGGTGCCACCAGGACGGAGACGACCGTGAGGACGGCGGCGAGCACCGCGGACGCGGCGAGCGAGCGCCGTGTGTGACGCCGCCTGTGGACGGACGAAGGAGTGGTCGGTGTCGTCACGAGTCGGTCCCCCCAAGGCTCCGGCAGTCGCGACAGCGTTCAGTAACAGAACTGTCACGGGAAGGGCCGAAGGGGTGACGCTGATGGTGGAGGCGAGGCGCTGACCAGCGACGTGTCGTCCTCGCGTCAGCGCCTCTGCTCCGTCCGGCGGCGTCAGTTGGCCGGGATGGCCGGGGTGGAGGTCACGGGCCCCGGGGCGCTGGTCTCGGTCGTCGCCGGCGGGGTCGGGATCGTCGGCGGGATCGAGAGCAGCGGCTCGACGAGCTCGGGCAGCAGCGGCTGGCGCGGCGTGCCGCCCCCGCCGACGGACGGACGGGCCGTTGTTGTCGACGACCTGGAGCGCCTGGCGGATGCGCTGGATGTCGCGGCTCCACGCGTTCGGCGAGCTGGCGTAGACCTCGAAGTCCTGGCCGTAGTCGCTGCGGAACTGCGTGCGCGTGTTGCCGGCCGGGCCGTTCTCGGCGTTGAGCGCGAAGGACGGGCCGTAGGTGTCGTCGACGACGTAGGCGCCGTAGTTCTGCAGCGTCCAGGCGATCTGGCGCCCGGGCTCCGTGGTCAGGCCCATCTACGCGATGTTCACCGACGGGGGATCGCGAGCAGCGCGCCCATGCGCATGGCGGTGTTCGGTGTTGCCGCCGTTCGAGCCGTACCAGCCGACCGCGTAGCTGTCGGGCTTCACGGCCGGCCAGCGGAAGCACTCGGCGCGCGTCGCGCACTGGGCGAGCTCGCCCTTGGCGTACAGGTTGATCTTCAGGGCGTGGCGCGGGCCCTGGCTGCCCGGCCGGAGCTCGCCGACGCGGATCGAGCCGCCGAGCGCGCTCATCCCCGAGCCGCCGTGCGAGCCGAGGACGCCGGGGCCGTAGATGTCCTGGTCGGCGGTGCGCACGTAGCTCGTCGCCGGGCCGCCCGCCGCGCACCGGGCCAGGGGCTGGGTCTGCACGACCGTGCGCCCGTCGGCGGCGAGGAACGCGGCGCTCTGGTTCTTGTTGTCGCTGGGCAGGACGTAGTTCGCCGGGATCGGCACGGTGGCGAGCGTCGTCGGGTTGGTGACGCACCGGTTGCCGCCCCACCCGCCGGGGCTCGCCAGGATCGGGGTCAGCGGCGCCGTCGGTGTCAGCACCAGCGGCTCGTCGTCGACCTGCGGCACGCGCGCGCCGGTGCTGCCTCCCGGGCAGCGCCGGCAGGTTCGCCGGCCGGTACACCGCGCCGCTGCCGATCGGCATGTTCCAGATCGAGTTCGACGCGAACGGCTGGCGGATCGGGTCGCGCCCGGCCGGGGGCGGCGTCGTGGTGGTGGTCGTGGTGGTCGGTCGTCGTCGTCGGGACGGTCGTGGTGGTGGTCGTGGTGGTGGTCGTCGGACGCGTGGTGGTCGTCGTCGGCGGGGCGGTCGGCGTCGAGGCCGCCGGGACGCTCCAGCGCATCGCGGTCGCCGTGGTGCAGGCCGCGATCACCATGCGCGTGCCGTTCGTCGCCGAGTTGTTCAGCGGGGCGAGGCAGCGCACGGCCTGCCGGTTCACCACCAGCCCGTCGGTGCGCACCACCCAGTGCTGGGTCTGCAGGGCCGGGTTGCAGCGCCTGCAGCACCACCGAGGTGCCGGCCGCGGTCGCGTTGTTGAGGGTGCCCAGGCATCGCCCGGCCGGCGTCTTGATCGCCTCGTCGGTGGCCCAGCGGCTGAACTGCTGCCCCTGGTTGGTCGCGGTCCCGCAGGCGTTGATCTGGATCTTGTTGTTCGCCGTCGTCGCGTTGTTGAGGTTCTCCAGGCAGCGTCCGGCGGCGTTGCGGAACTGGCCGAGGACGGTCGCGGCGTCGGCGCTCGGGGCCGTGGTGACCGTCGAGAGCGCCAGGACGGCGGCGACGAGGACGCCCAGCGTGGCGAGCACGCGGGGCGCTCGTCCGTGGACCGTGGGCGTGCGTCGAGTGGCCATCAGCAGCTTCCCCCCGGAGTCGCCTGTGCGGTCGCAGACGCTCGTCCGGATGTTACTGCTGAGGCAGAACAACACGGGTGAGGCGCGCGAGCATCACTCGATGAGCCGTCGCTGGACCGGGTGATGGATGGCCCTGGGTCATCTGTCGTCGACGCTGAGTACCCAGGTGGCCCGCGTCGCGAACTCGAGGCCGTTCGGTCCCTGGCTGATGCGCGCACCGTACTGCTGGACCTCGGCCGTTTCGAGCTGATCCGCCGCGGCGGGCAGGACGAGCGTGAACATCGGGGTGGTGCCGGGCGCGAAGACGGGGCTGCGGCCCTGCTGGACCGCCCCGGCGGCGTCACGGAAGGTGAACGCGATCTGCCACGGCGTGCTCACGACCTCCTCGGGGACGGTCACGGTCAGTGGGGTGTTCGGCGGGACCCGCAGGACGCCGGCGGCCTCGGGGTCGGACCCGCAGTCGGTGACCTGGACGTCGCAGAACTGGCTGGCGCCGACCTCGACGCGCGCCCCGCCCGCGCCGAAGACGACGTCGCCGGGGGAGGACGGCCCGGCGGTGGCGCGCACGACGAGGACGACGACGACCGCGACGACGACCAGCACCGCCAGCCCGATCAGCACCTGGGTGCGACGGGAGAGCGCCCTCACCGCCGTCTCCGCGGCAGCATCGACGAACCCCGCGTGATCAGCACGGTCTGCACGGTACCGAGGGCCACCACGACCCCGATCACGGTGAACCCGATCCACCACGTCGGCGGCAGCAGCACGCCGAGCGCGCCGCCGAACACCCACGAGAGCTGCAGGATCGTCTCGGACCGGCCGAACGCCGACGCCCGGCTCGCCTCGGGGACGTCGCGCTGGACGACGGCGTCCAGGCACACCTTGAGCAGCGCGCTCGTGGTCGCGGCCACGAGCGCGGCGATCGCGGCGGTGGTGAGTCCGGTGACCCACGCGGCGACGACGACGGCCGCGAGGGCGAGCAGGAGGCTGACGATGATCAGGATCTGCGGGCGCTCGAAGCGTTGTCGGGCCCCGACGAAGTTGCCGAGGAACCCGCCCGCCCCGGCGGCGGCGCCGACCACGCCGAGCAGGATCAGCTGGTCGCCCGGCGCGCCCGGGGTCTCGTTCTTCACCACGAACGCCGAGAACAGCATGAGGAAGCCGGTGAGGCTGCGGATCGTGCCGTTCGCCCAGAGGGCGGTGACGAGGTCGCGGCCCATCGGAGCGCGCCGGGGCTCGGGCTCCCGCCCGGGGATCGGCAGCAGCGTCGTCGGGACCTCGCCCTCGGTGACCTCCACCCACGCCGGGATCCGCAGGCAGAGCCACACGGCGGCCAGGCAGATGACCGCGGTGAGCCACGCGGCGCCGGACGATCCGACGAGCCAGGCGATCCCCGCCGCGATCGCCCCGGCCACCCCGGACGCGACGAGACCGAAGACCGTGAGTCGGGAGTTGGTGGTGACGAGCGTGATGCCGGGCGGGAGCACGCGCGGGGTCACGGCCGCCTTGAGCACGCCGAACGACTTCGACAGCACCATGATCCCGAGTGCCGCCGGGTAGAGCACCCAGGTGTCCATCCAGAGCGCGAGCACGACGGCGAGCACGCCCTGGCCGGCCGTCGACGCCGCCATCGCCGCGCGCCGGCCCTGCTGGAGCCGGTCGAGCGCCGGGCCGATGACCGGGGCCACGAGCGCGAACGGGGCGACGGTGATGAGCAGGTAGAGCGCGACCTTGCCCTTGCTCTCGGCGCTGGCGGCGGAGAAGAACAGGGTGTTGGCCAGCGCGACGGCGAGCGCCGCGTCGGAGGCGTAGTTCGCCATCCAGGCGTAGGTCAGCGCGGTGAGCCCGGAGCGGTCGGCACCGTCGGCGGACGCGGCGCGGTGGAACGCCTGCGCGCCCCGCTGGGTCAGGCGCCGGGCCCGCCAGGCCGCGACCCGCGTGACCGTGATCTTGCGGGGACCGGGGTCGTCGTCGTGGGTCCCGCCGTCGGGCGGCCCGTCCGGGGTGTCGCGAGGGGCGGTGTCACGGGGATCCGGGCCCGAGCCGGGCTCCTCGGGGAACGGGCGGGTCTGGCGGGCCGTGGGGGGCAGCCGCCCGGGCCGGCGCGGCGGCGGGGGACCGTACGGATGGGGCCCGGGCCCCGGAGGCGGGGTGGGCGGCGGCCGGTGGCGCGGGTCGTCGCCGGGCGGGCGCCGGAACGGTCCGGTCACGGGTCCATGATGACCGACCGGGCCGCCGACCGGGACACCCTCGGTGACCGCGGGACGACCGGGCGTGGCGGGAGGGGGACGGGGTGCAGTTCGGGCCCTACCGGATCGAGGACGACTCGGCCGCGGCGGCATGGCGACGTCCAGCCCCGCCGACGACTCCCGCCGCCCGCACCGTCGCCCTCAAGCTGCTGGCCGACCACCTCGCCGGCGACGAGGCCTTCCGCGAGCGCTTCCGCCGCGAGGCGCACGCCGCCGCGCAGCTGCAGGACCCGCACGTCATCCCGATCCACGACTTCGGCGAGATCGACGGCCGGCTCTTCCTCGACATGCGCCTCGTCGCGGGCGTCGACCTCGCGCCGCGCCTCGAGCGCGCGGCCGGCGCCCGCTGGAGCCCGGCCGCGCCGTCGCCCTGGTCTCCCAGGTCGCCGCAGGCGCTCGACGCCGCCCACGCCGGCCGGCCTCGTGCACCGCGACGTCAAGCCGTCGAACGTGCTGGTCGACCGGCACTCGGACTTCGTCTACCTCGTCGACTTCGGCATCGCGGCGCTCGGTGCGCGAGCGAGGACACGTCGCTGACCGACCACCGGCGCGGCGATCGGCACGCTCGACTACATGGCGCCGGAGCGCTTCGACGGCGCGCCGGCCGGACCGCGCGCGCCGACGTCTACGCCCTGGCCTGCGTGCTGCACGAGGCGCTCACCGGCGTGCGGCCCTTCGTCGCGGACACCGCCGATCTCGGTGATGCGCGCCCACCTGTTCAGCGCCGCCGCCGCGCCCCAGCGCCCGCGCCCCCGTGCCGCCGGGGCTCGACGAGGTCGTCGCCCGCGGGATGGCCAAGGACCCCGCCCACCGCCACCCGTGCGCCGGCGCGCTGGCCGCCGCCGCCCGCGACGCGCTCGCCGGACGGTCGGTGCCGGCGCCCGGCGCCGGTGCCCGCCCCGCAGTCGGGCGATGCCGACGGCGATGCCCTGGTCACCGGGCCCCGCTCGGCCGCCGACGGCGGTGTCGTCCCCTCCGCCGCTGCCCTCCACCGCCCCCGCGCCCGGTCTGCGCGGGTGCTCGTGGCGCTGTCGCGGCGCTCCTCGTCGCCGTCGCGGTGCTGGCGTCGTGGTCGTTCTCCCGGGTCCGGGACGCACGCGGCCCCCGCGTCCCCGCGCGGCACCGACCGCTGCCCCGACGGCGGCCCCAGATGGCCAAGGACCCCGCCCACCGCCATCCCTCCGCAGACCCCGGGCCGGTGGCGGTGGCGTGCCGGCGTCGATGCAGGGCGAGTGGCAGGGCACCGGGTCGGAGACGACCGGCGCGACGGTGCAGGTCTCGCTGCGCGACGGCGACGTCGGCGCGCGGGTGGCGACCGTCGCCCTGCCCACCGCGGGCTGCTCGTTCGCGGGCGTCCTCACCGGCGCCGCGGGGCAGGTGGTCACGATCGCCATGACCGCCGAACCCAACGCCGGCTCCTGCGTCCCGTCGGGCACCGCGACCCTCACCCTCGGCGGCGGCACCCTGACCTACCGGTTCAGCGATCCCTGCCCGCCGGGCTGCGGAACCCCCGACAACGTCGCCCGCCTCTCGCGCACCGCCGGGTGACGGGCACAATCGACGACGTGGTCCCCGAGCTCGCCGACCGGACGTCCGCCGCCGACACGCATGACGCCCACGACACAGCCGATCCGTCGGAGACACCCGTGGCCGCCCACCTGGCCGCCGTGGGTGATCTCGCGCGCGTCGCGGCCGTCGAGACCGCCGACGGCGACGCCGCGCAGGTCGGCGAGGTCGTCGCGGTGCGGGGCGAGGACGTCCCCGACGCCGCGACCCACTACTTCGCGGCCCACAAGCCCGGGTACCGCGGCTGGCACTGGGCCGTCACCGTCGCCGGCCCCGAGGGCGACGTGAACGTCAGCGAGGTCGTCCTGCTGCCCGGGCCGGAGTCCGTGGTCGCGCCGAGCTGGGTGCCGTGGCACGAGCGGGTGCGCGCCGAGGACCTCGGTCCCGGCGACCTGCTGCCGGTCGAGGAGGACGACGAGCGTCTCGTCCCCGCCCACGCGGTGCTCGACGACGACGACGAGGACCTCCCCGACGACGAGGTCGTGCCCGGACCCGGCGTCCGCGAGGTCGGCGACGAGCTCGGGATGGGTCGCCCCCGCGTGATGAGCCGCGAGGGACGCCTGGACGCGGCGGTGCGCTGGTCCGACGGCGACTTCGGGCCCGGGGCCGACATGGCCCGCGCGGCGTCGGCGCACTGCGGGACCTGCGGGTTCTACCTCCCGGTCGCCGGTTCGCTGCGCGCCGCGTTCGGGGTGTGCGGCAACGGCAACGTCCCGGCCGACGGCCGGGTGGTGCACGCCGAGTACGGCTGCGGCGGGCACTCCGAGCTGCAGGTCGACAGCGGATCGATCATCGCGGTCGCGGACCTCGTCTACGACGACGGCGTCGAGATGGACTCCGAGCCCGCCGGATCGCGTGGCTGAACTGCCCCCGCCGACGGCGGCGCGGGCGCGACGAAGGAGCGAACGTGGCGGCGGTCGTTGCCGGGGGCGACAGCGCAAGCGCCGACCCGTTCGACACCGCCGCGCTGCGGCGCGCGGTGCTCGACGCCTGGACCGCCTCCCCGGCGCGCTTCCGCGAGGACGCGAACGCGGAGGAGGACCTCCTGCGCGGGGGCTACCGCGACCGGTGGTTCGTCGAGCTCGCGCAGAACGCCGCCGACGCGGCCGAGCGCGCCGGGATCACCACGACCCTGCGGGTGCGGGCGGACGGCAGCGTCCTGCACGTCGCGAACGCGGGCGCGCCGCTGGACGCCGACGGCGTCGCGGGGCTCGCCTCGCTGCGCGCGTCGTCCAAGCGCGGGTCCGGGGGCGTCGGGCGCTTCGGGGTCGGGTTCGCTGCGGTGACGGCGATCAGCGACGCGCCTCGGGTCGTGACGAGGACCGGCGGCGTCGTCTTCGACCGCGCCCGCACGGCGCGCGCCGTCGCCGACACCGGAGCCCCGGGGCTCGCCGACGAGCTGGCGCGACGCGACGGCGCGGCGCCGGCCCTGCGGCTGGTGTGGCCCACCGGACCCGGCGAGGCGGAGCTCCCGCCGGGCGCCGACACGGAGGTCCGGCTGCCGCTGCGCGCCGGTCTCGACGCCGACGACCTCGTGGCCGTCGCTGCGGCGCAGGCGCCCGACCTCCTGCTCGCCCTGCCCACGCTGGCGGCGGTCGACCTGCCCGACGGGATCGTGCGACGCACCGAGGAGGGCGACACCGTCCGCGTCGGCGAACGTCGGTGGCACGTCGTGCGCGCCGAGGGCGAGGTGCCGTCCGCGCTGCTCGCCGGCCTCGCCGTCGAGGACCGCGCCCGCACGGTCTGGCGGGCCACCTGGGCGCTGCCCGGGGACGGGGTGCTCGCCGGGCCCGAGCGCCCGGACGTCCTGCACGCGCCGACCCCCACCGACGAGCGGACCACGCTGCCGGCCCGGCTGCTGGCCACCGTGCCGCTCGACCCCGACCGCCGCCACGTGCGCGACGGCCCGGTCACCGAGCACGTCCTCGCCGGCGCCGCCGCGCGCTACCCCGATCTCGTACGGGCCCGTCCTCCCGAGGAGCGCCCCGCCCTCGTCCCCGCGCCTGCGCTGCCCGCGTCGGCGGTCGACGCGACCCTGCGCGACGCGGTGCTCGGTGTGCTGCGGACCGCGCCGTGGCTGCCGCCCGCGTCCGGCGCCGAGGACCTCCCGCCTGCCGGCGCGCAGGTGCTCGACCTCGACCCCGCGGGCCCGCCCGAGATCCTGGCCGCGCTCGCGGAGCGACTTGCGCCTGTCCTGCCGGGGCTCCTCGACGCCCGCCTCGCGGCGCCGCGGCACGCCGCCGCCCTGGCCGCGGTCGGCGTCGCTCGCGTGGGTCCCGCGGCGCTGGTCGACGCGCTCACCGGCCTGGACCGGCCGGTGTCGTGGTGGCGCGGCGTCCTCGCGGGCCTCGCCGCCCTGCCCGGGCTCGCCGCACCCGGGACGCGCGCGGAGCTCGCGGGCCTGCCGGTGCCGCTGGCCGACGGCCGGGTCGTCGCCGGAGCGCGCAGCGTCCTGCTGACCGGGGGCGACGAGGCGCTCGCCGCGCGCCTCGCCGCGGCCGCGATCCCCGGGCTGCGCGTGGCCGCGCCCGGCCTCGACGACGCCCCGGCGGCCCGCGAGCTGCTCGTGGCCCTCGGCGCGCGGCCCCTCGACGGCCCCGCGCTGCTGGTCGACCCGCCGCTGCGCGAGGCCGTCGAGCGCTCCGTGGACGACGCGGAGGAGGGGCCCGACGCCGACGGGCGGGCCCGGCTCGACGCCCTCGCCGCGCTGGTGCTGGACCTCGTGGCCGACGGCCACGCCGACCGGGACCTCGGAGCGCTGGCCCTGCGTGACACCGCGGGCGGATACCGCCGCGCCGACGAGCTCGTCCTGCCCGAGGGCCTACTGCGCGGGCTGGTCGACCCGGACGGCCCGCTCGGGGTGCTCGACCCGGCGGTCGCGGCCGGGCACCCGCGCCACGCGCTGATCGCGGTCGGGGTGCTCGACGGGTTCGCCGTCCTGCGCGACGACGCCCCCGCCGGGCCGGACCACGACCTCGACGACGAGGAGACGTGGTGGGCCGAGGAGGTCGACCCCGCCGCCGACCACGATGGCGACGGCCCGGACCCGGGACCGCTGGTCGCCGTCCGGGACCTGGAGCTCGTCGCCGACGACCGCTGGGACGCCGCGTGGCCGGTGCTCGCCGCCGACCGCGAGGTCCGCGCGGCCCTCGGCGGGGCCCGCCCCGTCGAGGCCGTCGCCGACACCGGGCCCTGGCCGTACACGGCGTGGTGGCTGGGGCGTCACGGGCGCCTGGCCGGGCAGCCGCCGCCGGCCTGGCGCCTGCCCGGCGCCACCGCGGTGGAGGGCCTCTACGACCCGGTGCCCGACGACGTCGCGACCCGCCTGGACCCGGCGTTCCTCGCCGCCGTCGGGGTGCGCACGCAGGCCCGGGTGCGGTGCGCCGAGGACGCGGCCGACCTGCTCGCCCGCCTGGCCGACCCCGCCCGCACCGTGCCGCCGGCGCGCGCGGCCGCCGCGCACGCCGCGCTGGCCGAGGCCGTCGCCGCCGGCCGGGTCGCCGTCGCCGACGTCGACCCGCCGGACCGCGTCCGCACCGCCGACGGCGGCGTCCGCGACGCCGCCCCGGGACGCGCCGTGCCGCCCGCGGTCCTCGACCGCGCCCAGCTCGTCGCGGTGCTCCCGCCCGCGGCGCTCGTGCTGCCCGGCACGGGCGACCCGGCGGTGCTCGCTGACCTCCTCGACCTCGCGCCGGCCTCCGAGCGGGTGCGCGTGACGGTGCGCGAGGGCGGCCGCGCCGTGCCGTGGGAGCAGATGCCGGCGGCCGTCGCCTGGGCCGCGGCGCTGGGCCGCCCGTTGCCCGAGGGCGCGCTGGTGCTCCACGACCGCCTGCGCGTCCTCGTCGTCGACGACGACCGCGGCGGCGCCCCCGTCGAGTACACCCCGACCGCGTGGGTCGACGACGCCGGCGCCGTGCACGCCGACGACCCGGTGCGCGGGCTGATCGCCGCCCTGTCGTCCTAGAGGACTTGTCGCGGACCGGAGCTGTCCGCCCCTCTCGCGAGGATCGCTCCCGTCAGCACGGCGACGAGGAGGTACGGATGACGATCCTGGTGACGGGCGCGAGCGGCACGGTGGGGCGGTCCCTGGTGACCCAGCTGCTCGCGGCGGGGCACGCGGTGCGAGCGCTCACCCGGGACCCGCAGGGCGCCGCGCTCCCGGCGGCCGCCGAGGTCGTGCAGGGCGACATCACGGACGCCGCGGGCCTCGCGCGTGTGCTCGACGGCGTCGAGGCCGCCCACCTGATCACCTTCGGTGGCGACGGCTACGCGGCGCTCGAGAACGGCCCGGAGATCGTGGTGGCGCTGCGCGTGGCGGGCGTCGAGCGGGTGAGCGTCCTCGGCGGCTGGGACACCAGCACGGTCGAGCCGGCCCTCGACGCGGCCGGCGTCCCGTGGGCCCTGCTCAGCCCGGTCGAGTTCATGGCCAACACGCTCGACCACGCCGACGCGGTCCGCGCCGACGGCGAGGTCCGCGTCTACGACGTCGGGCGCACCAGCGCCGCGGTGCACGAGGCGGACATCGCCGCGGTCGCGCTCGCGGTGCTCACCGGCGCGGCGCCCACCGGCCGCCGGTACGTGCTCACCGGCGGCGAGGCCGTGACGCTCGAGCAGAAGCTCGCCGCCGTGTCGGACGCGCTCGGGCGGCCGGTGACGCTCACCCGGCTCTCGAAGGAGCAGGCCCGCGCCGACCTCGTCGCTGCGGGCCTGCCGCCCGAGGCGGTCGAGTTCACGATCGCCCTGGAGAACGACCCGCCGCCGATCGGCTCGATCCCGGTGGACACCGTGCGGGAGGTGACGGGACGCCCGCCCCGCACGTTCGCGGACTGGGCGCGCGACCACGTCGACGCCTTCCGGGCGCACGCCCCGGTCTGACCAGGACTAGAACGTGACGCGGCGGACCTCCTCGGGGTGCAGGACGACGCGGACCTGGTCCTCGTCGAGGATGCCGGCGAGGTCCGCGGCCCGGACGGGGTCGTCGAGATCCCAGTAGCGTGCGGCGAGGCGGGCGGCGAGGTCGTGCGCCCCGTCGGTCCCGATCGTCACGCGGCCGGCGACGGACACCCAGCGCTCCCGCTCGTCGGCCGGCGCGGCGACCATGATCGCGGCGCGCGGGTCGCGCCGCAGGCGCCGGATCTTCAGCGTGTCCGGGCCCGTGAAGAGCTCGACGGTCCCGTCCGCGGTGGCCTCGAACCACACCGGCCGCGACGGCGGCGGCACCGGGCCCGCGGCCGTGGTCAGGAAGCCGAGCAGGGGACGGGCGAGGAAGGCGAGGTCGTCGGGGGTCAGGTGCTCGTCGCTCATCGTCCCCACGCCCCGGTCACGGCGGTGCGCAGGACGTAGTCCTCGAACGTCCGGGGCGCGCGGCCCAGGAGCCCGGCGAGCGCGTCGGTCGTCCCGGCGATGAGGCCCTGCTCCATGAGCACGAACATCTCGGCGACGTGGTGGGCGTCGTCCTCGCCCACACCCTGCTCGACCAGCGCCGCGGTGTACTCGGCGGGCGAGATCTGCTTGTAGAGCAGCGGACGACCGGTGGCCCGGGAGATCAGGTCGACGGCCTCGCCGAAGGTGATCGAGCGTGGCCCGGTGAGCTCGTACGAACGCCCGGCGTGGCGCCCGGGCTCGGTGAGCACCGCGGCCGCGACGTCGGCGACGTCCTCGAGGTCGATGAACGGCTCCCCGACGGGCCCGGCCGGGAGGGCCAGCTCGCCGGCGAGCAGCGGGGCGTGCCAGAGCTCCTCGTCGAAGTTCTGCGCGAAGTTGGCCGACCGCAGCACGGTCCAGTCCAGCGCCGAGCCGCGCACGGCGTCCTCGGCCGAGCGCATGTCGCGCCCGAAGTCCGAGTCGCCCCACGTGTCGGCGCCGTGCCCGGAGAGCAGGACCAGGCGCTGCACGCCGGCGGCCTCCGCCCGCGCGACGAACTCGTGCACGGGCCCCGGCACCGACGGCGGCACGACGTAGATCGCGGCGACGCCCTGCAGGGCCGTGTCCCAACTGATGGCGCCGGACCAGCCGGCGGGGTCGGACCAGTCGAATCGGGTCCCGCTGGAACGCGAGGCGGCGCGCACCGGCACGCCGTGCAGTCGCAGGCGGGCGGCGACCCGCCGGCCGGTCTTGCCGGTGGCGCCGAGGACGAGGGTGGTGTCCGTGCTCATGACGACGAGTCAACGCCGCGTCGGTAGACGTTGCCATAGGCGAAGCGCCCGATCGCCTGTGCATTCGTCTAACCTGGGGGGCGTGGACGCGTTCGGCGACATGATCCGCGGGGTGCGGGCGCAGGGCTCGCTGTTCGGTAGCTCGACGCTGATCCCGCCCTGGTCCCTGCACTTCGTCGACGGCGCGCCGCTGACGTTGTGCGCCGTCCTCGGGGGCGGTGGCTGGATCGTCCCGAAGGGCCACCGACCCGAGCCGCTGCGCCCCGGCGACACCGTCATCGTGCGCGGCCCCGGGACGTTCACCTTCGTCGACGAGGTCGGCACGGGGGCGACGCCGGTCGCCTGCGGCGAGCACTGCACGGCGCCCGAGGAGGGCGGCACCCGGCACCGGCGCGGGTGGCACGACCCGGGGGGCACGGACGCTCCCGGCGCCACCACGTTGATCGTCGGCGCCTACCCGGTGCGCGGCGAGATCAGCCGGCGGCTGCTCGACGCCCTGCCGACCGTGCTGCGCGTGGACTCCGGGGGCGAGGGCGACCCCGTGCTGGAGCACCTCGCGGCGGAGGTCGCCACCGACACCCCCGGGCAGCAGGTGGTGCTCGACCGGCTCCTCGACTGGCTGCTCGTGTGCTCGATCCGCAGGTGGTTCGACCGGCCCGGCGGCGAGCCCCCGGCCTGGTACGCCGCCCAGCGCGATCCGGTGGTCGGCGACGCGCTGCGCCTGCTGCACGCCGAGCCCGCGGCGGCGTGGACGGTCTCCTCGCTGGCCGGGCGCACCGGCGTCTCGCGGGCCACGCTCGCGAAGCGCTTCGTCGACCTCGTGGGCGAGCCGCCCCTGACCTACCTCACCCGCTGGCGCATGACCCTCGCCGCCGACCGACTGGTCGAGCAGGAGTCGGCGACGCTCACCGAGGTCGCCCACGCCGTCGGCTACTCCGACGCGTTCGCGTTCAGCGCGGCGTTCAAGCGGACCCGAGGTGTCAGCCCGAGCGAGTACCGTCGCAGCACTCGATCTCCGGACCCCGCTACAGCTGCTTCTGGGCGCCCTTGACCCCGCGGCGCAGCGCGCGGCGCTGCAGGGCGAGCACGGCGAGCCCCACCGCGCCGAGACCCACGCCGACGAGGGTCGCGGCGAACCAGACGTCGAGGGGCCGCACGCCCGTCGCGGCCAGGACGCCGAGCACGACGGCGACCGCCGCCCAGACCGCCGAGCCCGCGAGGATCACGGGCACGGGGTCGGTCAGCCGCCGCGGGAGCGGCGGCGGCTCCGCGTGCAGGTCGAACCGCTTCACCCGCGGAACCCTACGTGAGTGATATTCGTGGCTATAGCCACGAACATCACGCACATGAAGCCGGAGTGATCCGGTTAGCCTGCCCGCCGTGCTGCAGCGCTACTTCCGCCTGAACGAGCGCGGGACCTCCGTGTCCCGCGAGGTGCGCGGTGGGCTCGTCACCTTCGTGACGATGGCCTACATCGTGGTCCTCAACCCGCTGATCCTCGGCAGCCTCGATCCCACGAGCCCGTCGGCGAAGCGCGACGTGCTCGGCATGACGCTCTCGGTGCCGCAGGTCGCCGCGGTGACGGCGCTGGTCGCGGGCGTCATGACGATCGTCTTCGGCCTCGTCGCCAACTTCCCGTTCGCGATGGCCACCGGCCTGGGCATCAACACCCTGGTCGCGGTGACGATCGCCCCGCAGGTCACGTGGCCCGAGGCGATGGGCCTCGTCGTCGTCAACGGCGTGATCATCGTGATCCTCGGCCTCACCGGGTTCCGCACGGCGGTGTTCAACGCCATCCCCGACCCGCTCAAGATCGCGATCGCGGCGGGGATCGGCGCGTTCATCGCCTTCATCGGGTTCGTCGACGCCGGGTTCGTGCGCCGCCTGCCGGACGCCGCCAACACGACCGTGCCCGTCGGGCTCGGCATCGAGGGCTCGATCGCCTCCTGGCCCACCGCGGTGTTCTGCGTCGGGCTGCTGCTCACCGGCGTGCTGGTCGCCCGCGGGGTGCGCGCCGGGATCCTCATCGGGGTGCTCGCCACGACGGTGATCGCGATCGTGGTCGAGGCCATCGTCGCCGTCGGCCCGTCCAACGGCACGAACCCGAAGGGCTGGAACCTCGGCTACCCCGGGCTGCCCGAGTCGATCGTCTCGCTGCCCGACCTCTCGCTCGTCGGCGACGTCTCGTTCGGCGCGTTCGCCCGGCTGCCCGCGCTGGCGGTCACGCTGCTCGTCTTCACTCTCGTACTCGCCAACTTCTTCGACGCGATGGGCACGATGACCGGGCTCGGCCGCCAGGCGGGGCTGCTCGACGACCGCGGCCAGCTGCCGAACATCGGCCGCGCGCTCGTGGTCGAGGGCGCCGGCGCCGTGGCGGGCGGCGCCGCGTCGGCGAGCTCCAACACGGTCTTCGTGGAGTCCGCGTCGGGCATCGGCGAGGGGGCCCGCACCGGGCTCGCCAACGTCGTCACCGGCCTGCTCTTCCTCGCCGCGATGTTCTTCACCCCGCTCTACGAGGTGGTCCCGGTCGAGGCGGCCGCCCCGGCGCTCGTCATCGTCGGCGCCCTGATGATCGGCGGCGTCCGCGACGTCGAGTGGTCGGACTTCTCGGTGGCGCTCCCGGTGTTCCTGACGATCGTCGTCATGCCGTTCACCTACTCGATCGCCAACGGCATCGGCGCCGGGTTCATCAGCTGGGTGCTGCTGCGCAGCGCGACCGGCCGCGCGCGCGAGATCCACCCGCTGATGTGGGTCGTCGCCGTCGCGTTCGTCCTCTACTTCGCCGTCACACCGTTGCGGGTGCTGTTCGGCCTGTGAGGTACTCGGTGCCGTGATCGAGCCCTACCAGGTGGTCGGCCTGATCCCGACGATGCGCGGGATCCGGTACCGCGACGAGATCAAGCACAACCTCGAGCACCTCGAGCACCTGGCGAAGGCGGCGTCGTGGCTCTCGGCGATGGCGCTGCCGGTCCGCCTGATCACCATCCCGGAAGGCGCGCTGCAGGGCTTCAACGACGAGGTGCTCGACCACGACCACGAGTGGTTCGCGCGCGAGTGCGCGATCGACATCCCGGGCCCGGAGACCGACGCGCTCGGTCGCATGGCGGCCACCTACGACGCCTACGTGATGGCGACCGCGAAGGCGCGGCACCCCGAGTTCCCCGGCCGGTTCTTCAACGTCGGGTTCGCGATCTCTCCGCAGCAGGAGATCGTGCTCACCCACCACAAGGTCACGCCGCTGCAGCCCGTCGAGCACTCGGTCACCCCGCACAACGTGTGGGACCGGTGGGTGGAGCTCTACGGCGACGGGCTCGACGCCTTCTACCCGGTGGCCGACACCGAGATCGGGCGCCTCGGGATCATGATGGCCAACGAGGCGTCCTACCCGGAGAACGCCCGCGGCCTGGCGATGAACGGCTGCGAGGTGGCCTACCGCGGGCCCTACCCGCACCCGCACGCCGGCAACGGCTTCTACGAGATCCAGAACAAGGCGCGGGCGCTGGACAACAACATGTACGTCGTCGCCAACCAGGTCGGCACGTACTACCTGTACGCCGACTCCGACATCCCGATCGACACCTTCGGCTCGCCGAGCATGATCTGCGACTACCGGGGCTCCGTGGTGGGCGAGGTCGGGTACGCCGGCCACTCCACCTACCTGGCCGGCACCGTCGACATCGGGGCGCTGCGGGACTTCCGGGCGCGCGCCCAGTTCGGCAACTGGCTCAAGGACCTCACGACCGAGCAGTACCAGGCGATCTACCGGGACCCGATCTACCCGAAGAACCTCTACCTCGACCGGTTGCCCTACGACCACGCGGAGTACCGCCGCGAGGTGACCGAGAAGCAGATCGAGCTCCTGCACGAACGCGACGTGTGGCGCCGCCCCGACCGGTCCTGATCGCGCCCCCGGGGGTGTGACCGGGACCCGGCTCCGGTTGACAGGTCCTCGCGGTACCGGAAACGTCGGGCCCGATGGGTTGGACACCTCTGACGCGCCGTCGGCACGTCGACCACGGGAAGCTCGCGACCACGCTCTGTCGCTGAGCTCCGTTCTTCCTCCCCCGATCTCCCGCGCGGTCCTCCCGCGCCCCACCCTCTTCGAGGAGGCACACAGCCGTGTCCGTCGGCATTCCCACCAAGCCACTGAGGTTCGCCTACTGGGTCCCCAACGTGTCCGGGGGCCTCGTCACCAGCGGGATCGAACAGCGCACCGACTGGAACTGGGACTACAACCGCGAGACCGCGATCGCCGCCGAGAACAGCGGGTTCGAGTTCGCGCTCTCCCAGGTCCGCTACATGGCCAGCTACTCCGCCGAGTTCCAGCACGAGTCCACGTCGCTGTCGCTGGCGATCATGATGGCCACCGAGCGGCTCAAGGTCATGGCCGCGGTGCACCCGGGCATGTGGCACCCCGGGGTGTTCGCGAACTTCGGCGCCACCGCCGACCACCTGACGAACGGCCGCTTCGCGACCAACGTCGTCTCGGGTTGGTTCAAGGGCGAGTTCCAGGCCTTCGGTGAGCCGTGGCTCGAGCACGACGAGCGCTACCGCCGCACCGAGGAGTTCATCCGGTGCCTCAAGGGCATCTGGGAGGAGGACGACTTCACGTTCCTCGGCGACTTCTACCGCTTCCACGACTACTCGCTGAAGCCCAAGCCGCTGAACACCCCGGAGCGGCCCCACCCGGAGATCTTCCAGGGCGGCAACTCCACCGCCGCCCGCCAGATGGCCGGCCGGGTCTCGGACTTCTACTTCTCCAACGGCAAGGACTTCGACGGCGTCGTCGAGCAGCTCCACGACGTCAACACCACGGCCGCGGAGAACCACCGCACGGTCAACTTCGGCCTCAACGGCTTCATGATCGTCCGGGACACCGAGAAGGAGGCCCGCGACACCCTGCGCGAGATCGTCGACAAGGCGAACGTCGAGCAGGTCGAGGGCTTCCGCCAGGCCGTCCAGCAGGGCGGCGCCTCGTCCCCGGACGGCAAGGGCATGTGGGCGGAGTCGTCGTTCGAGGACCTCGTCCAGTACAACGACGGTTTCAAGACCCAGCTGATCGGCACCGCCGAGCAGGTTGCCGAGCGCCTCGTCGAGTACAAGAAGCTCGGCGTCGACCTCTCCCTGCTGTGCTTCCTGCACGTCAAGGAGGAGATCGAGCAGTTCGGCGACAAGGTGCTGCCGATCATCCGCGAGATGGAGGCCGAGCTCCCCGACGCCGAGGCGGCGCCGGCGCTCGCCCAGGCCTGACCGCGCATGTGATCGGTGGAATCTCGGGGTGGTGCCCCGACGCGGGTGGGCGCGGTCGGGCGGAGCCTCGCAGCCATGACGACCACCGAGGCGGTCAGCGCACCGCCGGACTTCCTCGCGTTCCTCGACCGCGTCGCCGCGGCGCTCGATGCGATCGTCGCCGGCGACCCGGCGCCGTACGCCGCGCTCTGGGCCGACATCGACGACGTGACCCTCTACGGCGCCTGGGGCCCGATCGAGCAGGGCCACGAGCGGGTCACCCGCACGTTCCCGTGGGTGGCCTCCCGCTTCAGCGACGGCGTGATGGAGCCGCCCGAATACACGGTGATCGCGGTCAGTGGCGACCTCGGCCTCACGGTCGGCGTCGAACGCAGCGTCGTGCGGGTGGACGGGGGCGCGCCGCAGCCGATGACCCTGCGGGTCACGCACGGGTTCCGGCGCCTCGACGGTCGCTGGTGGCTCACCCACCGCCACGCCGACGACCCGCCCGTCGACCCGCGGCTCCCCCGTCAGGAGCGCTGAGGGGTCGCCTCGCTCTCGGCCAGCGTCGCGAGGGACCCCAGCGAGCGCTCCATCATCGTCTCGAGCATCGGGAGCCGGGGGATCTCGGCGTCCGCGACGTCGACCCGGACCTTGATCACGGTGTCGTCGCCGTCGCCCGCGAGGTGCCAGGCCACGTCGACGTCGCGGACCTGGCACGACACCGTGACCCGTCCGCGGTCGCGGTCGCTGCGCAGGACCTGGGGCATCGGGAAGTCCGGCGCGCCGTGCAGCCATTGGGCGTAGCGGCGGGTGCCGCCCTCCTCGACCGCCCCGTCGGTGCGGACGGTCTCGATGCCGTACCACCACTCCGGGAACCGCGCGGGGTCGAACAGCAGCTTCCACACGTCCTCGACCAGCGCGCCCGCCCGCCCGCTCCGCTCGAATCCGGGCATCACCTCACCCCCCGGGGCAGCTCGTGCAGGTCGGCGAGCTCCGCCGTCACGCGGGCCAGCTCACGGTCGGGCTCGACCAGCCCGACGATCGGGGGCCTGCCGAGGTCGACGAAGGTGCTCATGAACTCGGTCCCGCGGTCGTCGGCCCGCGTGCGGCGCCACGCGGCGGACGCCTCGGTGAGGCGGCGGGCCGCCTCCTCGCGGTCGCCGCGGGCACGGGCGATCAGTCCCTGCACCCGGGTCATCCGGGGCACGAGCGCCCACGGCTGGTCCTCGGTCCCCACCGGCTCCTCGACCGCGCGGCGCAGCTCGCGGGCCGCCTCGTCCGGGCGGGCGTCCCCGGCGAGCGCCTCGGCCCTGGCCAGCCTGGTCGCCGGCCGGCGGATCGCCCCGCCGCCCGCTCGCAGGCCGTGGTCGAGCAGCTCCGCGGCCTCGCCGTACCGGCTCGCGGCGAGGGCGACGAGGCCGGCGTCGTGCCGGGCCAGGGCCAGGTGATCGGCGCCCAGCCGCTCGGCCGCAACCAACAGCTCGCGGGTGTGGGCGGACGCGTCCTCGTGGCGGTCCAGGCGGGCGAGCACGAACGCCAGCCCCGCCCGGCACGGCACCTCGAGGACCGTGATCCCGCGGGTCGCGGCCACCGACTCCTCGGCGATGCGGAGCGCGCCGTCGAGGTCGCCACCGGCGCCCAGCGCGCAGGCGGCGTTGACGTGGAGCGCGTAGGCGAGGTCGGGCCGGTCGGCCCGCCGGGCGGCCGCGGCCCCGCGGTGGGCCACCGCCTCGCACTCGGCGAAGCGGCCGAGCCGGATCACGGCCATGAGCCGCACGTTCTCGATCTCGGCGGCGGTCGTCGGGTCGGGGTCGCCCACGAGCTCGCCCACGGCGGCCAGGTGCTCCTCGGCCCTGTCGGGCTCGCCGAGCGACGCCTCGCCCCACCCCAGTCCCAGCAGCATCTCGGCCCGCCACGGCGCCGGGGCGTCGGCGGGGAGGAGCTCCTCGGCTCGCCGGTAGGCCTCCAGCGAACCGGTCGGATGACACGCCACCGTCCGCAGGATCGTGCCGCGCCGGATCCACGCGAGCGCGTGCTGCGGGGCCGCCAGCCGCTCGAGCGCCGCCCACCACTGCGTCTCGAACCCCTCGCGGCGGCCCATCCAGGCCAGGGTCTCGGCGAGCTCGAGGCGCGGCTCGGCGTCCTCGGGGGCGCAGTGCACCGCTTCGGTCCAGAACGCCGCGGCCTCCGGGAGCGCCCCGATCGCCCGGGCGCGCACGGCGGCCCGGCGCCAGCGGGGTCCGGCGAGGTCGTCGCGCCCGGCGCGCTGCAGGTGGCGCGCGACGTCGGCGGCCACGGCGTCCGCGTCCTCGCCGGCCGCCGCCTCGAGGGCCAGCGCGACCCGTTCGTGGCGGCGTTCGGGATCGGGCAGGTCGGCACGGGCGGCCTCGGCCAGCAGCGCGTGGCGGAACCCGAGCCCACCCGCCGCGCGGCGGGCCAGGCCGGTGTCGAGCACCTCGCGCTCGGCGTCGTCGGTGCCGTCGAGCCCCAGCGCGGCGATCTCCGGGGCGCGCAGGGGGCGCCCCGCCGCCGCCACGCACTCGAGGAGCTCCCGGGCGACCGGGCCCATCGCCCGGGTCGCGGCGCGCACCCGGGCCCGCAGGCTCGACGGCGGGGCGGTGCTGCCGCCGGCGAGCGCCCGCGCGCTCTCGACCGCGAGTAGCGGGCTGCCGTCCGCGGCCCGGACGGCCCGCGCGACGTCCGCGTCGTCGAGCGCGGCCACGCTCTGGGCGACGGACGCGAGCTCGGCACCGTCGAGCGGACCCAGGTCGATCTCGTCCACGGGCACACCGCGGCCCGTCAGGTCGGCGACGAGGGCGTCGGGCCCGGACCGGGCGGGGCGGTCGCGGCGGGTGAGCACCACCAGGAGGGGGAGCGTCGCGGCCCGCCGCCCGAGGTGGGTGGCGAGCTGCAGGCTCGCCCGGTCGGCCCGGTGGACGTCCTCGACGACGAGCAGCACGGGCCGGCCCGCGCACGCCCACTCGACGAGGCGTACGACCGCGTCGGCGATCCGGAGGCGCTCGAGCTCCGGTGCGGCGACGGGCGCCGGCACGAGCGGGCGGCCGAGGGCGTGGGCGAGATCGGGGGCGAGGCGGCCGAGCTCCCCGGGCCAGCTCGCGGTGTCCGGGGGCGCCGGCACGATCCGCACCAGCTCACGGACGAGCTCCTGCCACAGGGCCAGGGGAGCCTCGCCGCCGACGTCCACGCCGGCGCCCACCGCCACTCGCGCCCCGACGTTGTCGGCGCGACCCGCGAGCTCGGTGACCAGCCGGGTCTTGCCGATGCCGCCCTCCCCGGTGACCAGCACGACGCGCCCGAGCCCCTCCCGGGCGGCGCTCCACGCGGCCGTCAGGGTCGCCAGCTCGGCGCGCCGCCCGAACAGCGGGCGCCGCGCGACGGGGGAGCCCGCCGACGACGGGTGCGACGCCGCGGCGGACCCGCGCAGCCGTGCGATGGCCGCGCGGGTCGCCGGAGCGGGGCCGACGGCGAGCTCGTCGCGGAGCCGGGTGACCAGCTCGCGGGCCACGAGCAGCGCCCCCGCGCGATCGCCGGTCGCCGCGAGGCGGCGCAGCAGGACGGTGTGCGCGGGCTCGTCGAGCGGGGTGAGCGCGCACCGCCGCCGCGACCAGCGCGCCGCGGCGTCGGCGTCGCCCGCCGTCTCCGCGTCGACGGCGAGCCGGTCGAGCAGCACCGCCTCCCGCTCGCGGTGATCCGCGCGGGCCCGGACCACCCAGTCCTGGGGCCAGGCGGCGAGCAGCTCGCCGGCGCAGAGCGCGACGGCGGCGGCGCTCTCGCCGGCCTCGGCGCGACGGGCGACCTCGGCGGCGTCGACCCACACCCCGTCGGGGGCGAGCCCGACGGCGCCGCGTGTGGCGAGCACGGCGTCGGCGCCCACCGCGCGGCGCAGCGTCCACACGGCCGTGCGGAGCCGGGCGCGGCCGGTGGCCGTGGGCACGTCGGGCCAGAACCGGTCGGCGAGGGCATCGCGGGCGTGCGGACCCGGATGCAGCGCCAGGAAGGCGAGCAGACGCGCGACGGGTCCCGGGAGGGCCTCGTCGACCGTCGTCCCGTCGCGATCGACGGCCATGTCGCCCAGGAGCTGCACGCGCAGCATCCGTCGGACTGTAGGCCGCTTCGGGCGCACCGCGACGTCTCTCCTCGGAATTGGGGCCGCTCGGCGGAGCTGAATCCGCGGGGGAGGACGGTGCGTTGACGGTCGGCGGACGGGAGGCCCACAGCGTGGGTCGCGACACGGAGATTCGCGCACCACGCACACCAGGAGGACGTCATGGCCGTGGACCAGGACAAGCTGATGGAGTTCCTCAACCGTTTCGTCGCCGACCTCGGGGCGACGGTCGCCGCGGGCGGCGTCGTCATCGGGCACCGGCTCGGGCTCTACCGGGCGCTCGCCAAGGGACCCGCGACGGCGGAGGAGCTCGCCCGTCGAACCAACACCGACGCCCGCTACGTCGCGGAGTGGCTGCGCGGCCAGGCCGCCGGGGGCTACGTCACGCACGACGCCGGGACCTACGCGATGACCGAGGAGCAGGCCTTCGCGCTCACCGACCCCGACGGGCCGCTCTACGTTCCGGGCGCGTTCGTCCTGGCGCTCGGCACGCTGCGGGCCGAACCGCAGATCACCGACGCGTTCCGCACCGGCGCCGGGATGGGTTGGCACGAGCACCACGACGACGTATTCCTGGGCTGCGAGATGTTCTTCCGCCCCGGCTACGTGGCCAACCTGGTGTCGAGCTGGATCCCGGCCCTCGACGGGGTGGGCGACCGCCTGGCCGCCGGCGGTCGGGCCGCCGACGTGGGGTGTGGGCTCGGCGCCTCGACGGTGCTGCTCGCGGAGGCCTACCCCGCCGCGACGGTGACCGGCTCGGACTACCACGAGCCGTCGGTGGAGATCGCGCGCAAGAGGGCCGCCGACGCCGGCGTCGCCGACCGCGCGCGTTTCGAGGTCGCCTCGGCGCAGACCTTCCACGGCACGGGCTACGACCTCGTGACCACCTTCGACTGCCTGCACGACATGGGCGACCCGGCGGCCGCGGCGCGGCACATCCGTGACGCGCTCGGCCCGGACGGCACGTGGCTGATCGTCGAGCCCGCGGCCGGCGACGCCGTCGCCGACAACCTCAACCCGGTCGGCCGGGTGTACTACAACTTCTCGAGCTACCTGTGCGTGCCCAACGCCCTCTCGCAGACCGGCGGCTACACGCTCGGCGCCCAGGCCGGCGAGGCGGCGATCCGCGAGGTGGTGACCGGGGCGGGCTTCACCCGCTTCCGGCGGGCGGCGGAGACACCGTTCAACGCCGTGTTCGAGGCTCGGCCGTGAGCGTCAGGACAACCGTGCCGCGAGCTCGTCGCGCCCGGTCACGGCGAGCTTGCGGTACACGTGCCCGAGGTGGGTCTCCACCGTCTTGGTGGTGACGAACAGGGCCTGGGCGACGTCGCGGTTCGACAGCCCGTCGGCGGCGAGCTCGGCCACACGGCGCTCGCTGGCGGTGAGCGCGTCGGCCCCGCTCACGGCGATCCGCCGGGGGCGCGCGCCCGCGGCGCGCAGCTCCTCGCCGGCGCGCTCGACGAGGTCGTCGGCGCCGCAGCGCCGGGCGAGGTCCTGGCCCGCGGCGAGCTCGGTGCGCGCGTCGACGCGGTGGTTGGCGCGCCGCAGGGCGGCGCCCAGGTCGACCCGCGACCGCGCGAGCTCGAGGCGCGCCGGCGTGGGCTCGAGCAGCACCACCGCCTCGCGCAGCGGCGCGATCGTCCCGCTCACGAGGCCGCGGACCCGCAGCGCGATGCCGAGCGCGCGCGGGGCGGCGAAGCGCCGTGCGACGCGGACGGCCTCGTCGGCGGCGGCGACCGCCTCCGCCTCGCGACCGAGACGGTGCAGGGCCGAGGCCACCCCGGCCTGCCAGGGCAGCACCCCGGGGTGGTGGATGCCGCGGTGGGCGAGGCGCTCGCCGCAGGCGACGAAGTGGTCGACAGCTTCGGCCGCGCGCCCCAGGGCCAGGTGCACCCGCCCGCACGCGGCGAGCAGGTAGGCCGTGCTGCCGCGCACCCCGCTCGCGGCGAGGGCCTCGTGGGCCTCGTGCGCCTCGGCGGTCAGGCCCCGCTCGACGAGCACGATCAGCAGCCAGGCGACGGTGTAGCGGCGCGCGGCGTGGGCCTCGTGCTCGACGGCGAGCGCGTCGGCGAGGCGCGCGTCGGCCTCCGCCTCGACGAGCTCGCCCTGCAGGTACCGCGTCTGGGCGCGCAGCACGGACGCCCCGATGAAGTCGTAGCTCGACCCGCGACGCCGCGCGCCGGCGAGGATCGACTCGGCGCACGCCCGGACCGGCTCGAGGTGGTCGATCGCCACCAGCACCATCGTCGCCGGCAGGATCACCCCAGGGTCCGGCGTGTGCTCGCGCAGCGTCGCGGCCAGCGCCTCGTGGGCGAGGTCGACGGCGCTGGCGTCCGTCTCGGTCTGCAGCGCCTCGAGGGCGGAGGTCGCGAGCAGGGCGGGGCCACCGCGGCGGGGGAGGCGGCCGTCGCGGCGCAGCGTGCGGGTGAGCTCGGCGGCCGCGGCACGACGTGCAGGGTCCCGGCGGGCGAGCCCCACGGTCGCGGCGGCCAGCTCGGTGGCCAGGTCGCTGCCGTCGTCGAGCCCGGCCCTCGCCTCGTCGAGCACGGCCAGGGCGCGCTCGAACGCCAGGGTGACGCTCAGCGCGTGGGCGAGCTCCAGGGCGATCAGCCCGCGCCGGTGCGGGTGCACGGCGGCGGCGAAGGCCTCCTCGAGCAGCGCCACGCCCTCGCGGTAGGACACCCGGGCGGTCGCGGCCCCGAGCTCGTGCAGCACCGCAGGCCGCTCCGGAGCCGGCGGGGGCTCGGCCACGGCGCGCCGCAGGTAGGTCATGGCGGTCTCGGGGACGCCCTTCGCGAGGGCGGCCCGCCCCGCGTCCCGCAGCCGAGCGACCACGGCGGGATCGCCGAGCGCCTCGGTGTGGAGCAGGTGCGCGGCCACGAGCTCGGCCCCGGCGCCGTCGGCGGCCAGGGCGTCCGCCGCCCGGTGGTGGCCCCGGTGGCGTTCGGCGGGGTCGGTACCGTCGGCGACGGCCTGCGCGAACAGGGAGTGCGCGAACGTCAGCGGTCGGCCCGGGTGCAGCAGCCGGGCCCCGACCAGCGTCTGCGCCCCCTGCGCGACGACGGCCGGGTCGAGCCCGCTCACGGCGACGACGTGGCGCAGCTCGGCGCGCCCGTCAAGCAGCGCGACGGCCCGCGCCACCGTCGCGGCCTCGGTGCCCGCCTCGCGCAGCCGGCGCGCCACGAACGTCGCCACCACGGCGGGCGCGAGCGCGTCGACCGTCCCGGCACCCGCCCGGTCGGCCTCGCCGCCGGCCTCGGCGACGGCCGCGAGCAGGGCGTGGACGAGCAGCGGGTTGCCGCCGGTGACCTCGTGGCACGCGGCGGTGAAGGACGGGTCCGGCGAGCCGGGGAAGCGGTACCGGACCAGCGCCTCGATCCCGTCACGGCTCAGGGGCGCCGGGCGCAGGACCGTGGTCGTCTCGGCCTCGCGCAGGGCGTCGATCAGGGGCGACGTGGTGTGCACCGCGGGCGGCTGGGCGCCCAGCACGATCGCCACACCGAGCTCGGACACCCGGCGCGCGAGGTAGCCGATCGCCCGCAGCGAGGCCGCGTCCGCGACGTGCGCGTCGTCCACGACCAGCAGCACCGGCCCGCCGTCGGCCAGGTTCGCGGTGAGCCAGTAGAGGCCGTGCAGGGCGCTGCCGGCGTCGGTGTCGCCGTCGGTATCGCCGTCCGTGTCGCCGGACGGGGCGCCGCCCGACGGGGTCGCGGGCCCGGAGGAGACCACGGGGGCGGCGAGGCGGGCGGCGCCGGCGAGCAGCCCGGGCCTGCGGGCCACGAGCGCCTCGAACAGGCCGCGGACGACGCCGAACGCGAAGTCGCGCTCGAGGCGGGCGGCGCGGGCCGCGAGGACGGTCATGCCGAGGGCGGCGGCGCGCTCCCGGGCGGCGTCGAGCAATCGCGTCTTGCCGATGCCGGCGGGCCCCTCCACCCAGACCAGGCCGCCGCGCTCCGAGGCCGCCGCGCGCAGGACGTCGGAGAGCACGGCCAGCTCGTGGTCGCGCTCCAGGACGCCCGCACCCGTCCTCGTCGCCGCGCGCGTCATGGGCGACTCTCCGTCGCAGTCATCGGCCACCGCCGTCCCCCGTGGGAACGACGCTAGGGGCCTCCGCCTCCGGCCACCATCGGGAGATCTGACTAATCGGGTCGCCCAATCCTCGGGGTCCCACCCCGACGCCGCGGGGAGTCAGGACCGGTCTGCTGGACGGGTTCCGCCGGCTCCGACCCGCCCCGGAGGCACCGATGACGGCGCCGCACCGCCCACCGACCACCGACCGTGCCGTCCGCACCGACAGGGCCGAACGCATCCACCGCAGCCGGTGGCCCGCCGTCGAGGTGCCCGACGTTGGCGTGCCCGAGTACCTGCTCGACCACCCGGCGGCCCGCGCCGACGCGCCTGCGGTGATCGACGGCCCGTCGGGCCGCACGCTGACCTACGGCGACCTGCGCCGCGACGTGGACCGGTGCGCGCGGGGTCTGGCACGGCGCGGGTTCGTCCGCGGGGACGTCCTCGCGATCGTCGCGCCGAACCTGCCCGAGTGGCTCGTCGGCTGCTTCGGGGCGATGGACGCCGGCGGCGTCGTCTCCGGCATCAACCCGCTGTACACGGCCGAGGAGATCGCCGCCCAGCTCCGCGACGGCGGCGCCCGGTGGGTGCTCACGATCCCGCCGTTCCTGCCCCTGGTCCGCGCGGCGCGGGCGCTGGGGGACCGGCCGGTCGAGATCGTCGTGCTCGGCGACGCGGACGGCGAGACGGCGTGGGCCGAGGTCCTCGCCGCGGGCGCCGAGGGCCCGGGGACGTCGGGCGCGCTGACCGACCCGGGGCGCGACCTCGCCCTGCTTCCCTACTCGTCGGGCACGACGGGCCTGGCCAAGGGCGTGATGCTGACCCACCGGGCGATCGTCACCAACGTCGCGCAGATGCAGGTCGCGCTCGCGCAGACCGCCGACGACCGGGCGATGGCCGTCGCGCCGTTCTTCCACGCCGTCGGGCTCAACGTCATCGCAGGCGTGACCCTGCGGACGGGCGGCACGATCGTCACGCTGCCCCGCTTCGACCTCGAGGCCTACCTCGGGCTCATCGAGACCCACCGGCTCACGATCTCGGTGGTGGTGCCGCCGATCGCGCTGGCGATGGCCCGCCACCCCGCGGTGGACCGCTTCGACCTCTCCTCCCTGCGCCTCGTCGGCTGCGGCGCCGCGCCGCTGTCGGCCGATCTCCAGCAGGAGTGCGCGGCCCGCGTCGGCGCCCCGGTCGGCCAGGGCTACGGGATGACCGAGGCCGTCGCCGCCATCACGCTGGTCGACACGGCCGCGCCGATCCCGCCCGGCTCGTGCGGGGTGCTGCTGCCGGGCGTGGAGGCCCGGATCGTCGACGTCATGACGGGCGAGGACCTGCCCGCCGACGGCACCGGCGAGCTGTGGGTCCGGGGCCCGCAGCTGATGACCGGCTACCTCGGCAACCCCGCGGCCACCGCCGCGACGATCGACGCCGACGGCTGGCTGCGCACCGGCGACCTCGCCCGCATCGACGCGGCCGGGAACGTGTACGTCGAGGACCGGCTCAAGGAGCTCATCAAGGTCAAGGGCCTGCAGGTCGCCCCGGCCGAGGTCGAGTCCGTGCTGCGGACCCACCCCGCGGTGGCGGACGCCGCCGTGATCCCGATCCCCGACGAACGGGCCGGCGAGCGACCGAAGGCGGTGGTGGTGGCGGCCGGTGGGGCCTCCGCCGCGGAGATCCTCGCCCACGTCGCGGCGCGCCTGGCGCCGCACAAGTGCCCGCGCGAGCTCGCCTTCGTCGACGCGATCCCCACCTCGCCGTCGGGCAAGATCCTGCGGCGGCTGCTCGTCGCGCAGGAGCGCGCCGGTGCGCTCGCCGCCGCCGCGCCGTCGTCGACGGCCCCGGCTTCCACCGCTCCGGACTCCGCCGCCCCGGCCGAACCCGTGAGCGCGCCGTGAGCATGACCGGCTACGCCCTGCGCCTGTCCGACGACGAGCTCGCGCGCTACCGGATGATGGCCGTGCGGGCCCGCGAGCGGGAGGCGGACCTGTGGGACCTCGCGGGCCTGCGCCCGGGCGCCCGCGCCGTGGACGTCGGGTGCGGGCCCGGCGCGGTGCTCACCCTGCTCGCGGAGGCCGTGGCGCCCGCCGGCCGGGTCGTCGGCGTCGACGCCGATCCCGAGGCGGTGGCGACGGCCCGCGCCGGTCTGGACGCGGCGGGCGCCGTCGGCGCCGAGGTGCGGCGCGCGCGCGCCGAGGCCACGGGCCTGCCCCGGGGCACGTTCGACGTCGCGGTGCTGCGCCACGTCCTGGCCCACAACGGCGGCGGCGAGCAGGCGATCGTCGACCACCTCGCCCGGCTCGTGCGGCCCGGCGGGCACGTCTACCTGCTCGACGTCGACGCCCTGAGCGGGAGCGTCGCGCCGGCGCCGCCCGACGCCGACGACCTGGTCGAGCGCTACCGGCGGTGGCACGTCGACCAGGGCAACGACCTGCGGGTGGGGCGGCGGCTGGCGGCGCTGGCCCGTGCCGCCGGTCTCGAGGTGCTCGAGTTCCGCGGCTGGTTCGAGATCGGGCCGGTTCCGCCCGGCGTGCGCGGCCCGGCGTGGGCGGCGCGGGAGGCCCTCGTCGCCGCCGGGCTCGCGGGCCCGGACGACCTCGCCCGCTGGGGGGTCGCCCACGCGACGATGGACGGCTGGGAGTCGCGGCCGGAGTACATGCTCGCGACGTTCGCCTGCGTCGCGCGGGTGCCCTAGGAGGCGTCCCGGCTCGCCTCGCCGCGGCCGAGCACCAGGGAGAGGAGCACGGCGCCCACAAGGAGCACCGACCTGCGCAGGACGACGCGGGTCGGGGCGGGTCCCTCGGTCGTCCGTGCGGGCGCGGCGGGACCCGGCGCGGGTTCCGCGGCACCGTCCTCGGCGGCGGGACCGGCCGACGGCCGGGGGCGGTCCGCGAGGTCGCGCCGGGCCGCCACCCCGAGCCGCACCGCGTAGATCACCGCGCTGCCCAGGAAGAGGACCGCGGTGATCAGGAGCCAGTGGTCGAGGATGCCGACGGTGCTCAGGCCGGAGGTGAACCGGAGGGCGTCCTCGCCGCGCCCGGTGATCGTCGGCAGGTAGATGAGGAAGAGGACGCCCGAGCCCAGCGCAGGCACCCGGATGTGGTTGATCGCCGGGACGAGCGGGGGGCGGCCGGGACCGTAGCGGCGCCGCGCCCACCGGCTGATCGTCAGCGGCTGGTCGGCGAGGGCGTAGAGGGGGTAGAGCACGAGGTCGTGGGCGATCACGGCCCCGAGGAACCAGACCGCGAGCCAGATCGCGCTCGGGTCGGTGTACACCAGCGACACCACGTACCCGGAGAGGGCCAAGCACCCGAGCACCGAGAGCAGGTGCAGCGGGTTCTCGCCGTAGAAGCGGCGCCAGGACCGCAGGAACGCCGCCATCAGCTCGTCCCCGGGCGGAAGTCGATCGACGAGACCCACTTGGTGTTGTGCACCCCGGGCAGCGCCGGGACGATCACCCGGGCCGGGAAGCCGTGGTCGAGGGCGAGGTCGACGGTCTCCTCGCCCGGGTTGCCGACGCGCAGCGCGAGCAGCGAGTCCGGGTTGAGGACCTGGTTGTTCTGCAGGGTCGCGCGGGCGTACGCGCCGGTGGTCTCGACCGACTGCACGAAGGCGTTGGCGGGGTCGGGCACGCCCGCGAGGGCGGCGAGGTCGCGCAGCCGGACCCCCGTCCACGTCCGGTACACCGACCACCCCTCGACGCAGGCGATCGGCAGCGTCGCGGTGTGCTGCGCCATGCCGAGCAGCTGGTCGCGGGTGAGAGATACCTCGGTGGCCCCGCCGCGCAGGGTCAGCCGCCAGCCCGCGCCGAGCCGTGCCGGGTCGATGCCGGAGCCCGCGAGCGTGCGGTTGACCTGGAAGTCGTTCGGCCCGGTGCCGTAGGACTGCCCGCGCGGGGACAGCAGCGCCAGCGGGCGCAGAGGGTCCCAGGTCTGGCCGATGCTGAGCACGCCGACCAGCACGCTGCCGCCGCCGACCATCGCCAGCAGGCCGCGACGGCTCAGCGTCGGCCGGTTGGGGGCGAGCGGCGCGAGCCCCGTCACATCGATCGGCTCGGGCTCGGTCTCGGCGACCCCGTCGTTGAGCCAGCGCCCGAAGGCCCCGGTGCCGCCCGGCCCCGCGCGCAGCGCCCGGACCATCGTCGGGACCTTGAGGACGATGTGGCTGACGAAGCCGGCGATGAACACCCACGCGCCGTAGTAGTGGGCGAGGTAGAAGCTGAAGCCGAACGAGTAGTCGTACTGCGCGTTCATCAGCCCGGTGACGAACTCGAACAGGATGCCGCCGACCAGGGCCAGCAGCGAGATCCGTTCGAGCAGGTGCCCGACGCTGCGCACCGGCGGCCAGGCGAACAGCTTCGGCACCACCGACCAGAGCTTGGCCAGGACTATCGGCGTCAGGATCATCCCGAGCGTCACGTGCAGGCCCTGGTTGAGCCGGTAGAGCCACGCCGGGTTCGACGGCCAGTCGAAGTACGGCAGGTGCAGGTAGCCGACGTCGGCGGGGATCGCCTGGCCGAACTGCGGGCCGTAGGCGATGTAGGAGAGCAGGCCCGTGACGATCACGATCGGCAGGCCGACGAGCAGGACCGCCCCGAACACCGAGGTCAGCCACGTCCCGCGCAGGGGGCTGCGCCACGTCCTCGGGTCGGCCGGCGGGGGCACGGGGATCCGGCCGAGAGCGCGGAAGAACGACCTCGGGAAGCCGTACTCGGGCTCGGGGGCCGCGCGTGGCTCCGGACCGGGCCCGGCCTCGGGCGGATCCGTGGGGCGCACGGTGGTCATGACGGGACCCTAGCGCAGACTGTACCTATCGGTACAATTGGCGGCGTGTGGACGAGCACGGGCCGATGAGCCTCGACCCGGGGCACCGGCCCCCGACGGCGCGGGGTCGCCGCACCCGCGACGCGATCGTCGACGCGGCGGCGGATTCTCATGCACGAGCGGGGCATCGCCGCGACCGGGCTCGGCGACGTGCTGAGAGCCAGCGGCACCGGGAAGTCGCAGCTCTACCACTACTTCGACGGCAAATCCGACCTCGTCCTCGCCGTGATCGACCGGCAGCTCGAGCGGGTGCTCGGGGCGCAGCCCGCGCTCGACCCGGCCGCGCGGGAGGACGACGTCCGCGCCTGGGCGACGTCGCTCGTCGAGCTGCACCGGACCGGTGGCGGGCCGTTCGCCTGCCCCCTCGGGGTCTTCAGCGGCCAGGTCGACGCGGAGCCCCGGTGGCGCGAGTACCAGGCCGCGGCCTTCCGGCAGTGGCAGGAGCGCATCGCGGCGCTGCTCGCCCGCGGTCAGGCGCAGGGGGTCGTCGACCCCGCCCGCGACGCCGGCGAGATGGCCGTAGCCGTCCTCGCCGCCGTCCAGGGCGGCCTGATGCTCGCCCGGCTCCACCGCGACCTCCAGGTCCTCTCCCTCGCGCTCGGCGCGGCCGTCGAGCACGTCCGTCCGCGGCCGGTGTGATCCCACCTCTGTGCTCCCACCTCGACCGCCGTCACGTGGGTCTCCGTCGGAGAACGGGTACCGGTTCGGAAGACCGGTACATCGGCAGAGGATGAGGGAGCCCGCGTGGCGGACAACGCGTACAGCAAGACCGAGATCGTCGGCAGCTCGGCGGAGGGCGTCGACGAGGCCATCCGCGGCGCCATCCGTCGTGCCTCCTCGACGCTGCGTCAGGTCGAGTGGTTCGAGGTCGTCGAGATCCGCGGTCACGTGCAGGACGGCGAGGTCGGGCACTTCCAGGTGACGCTGAAGGTCGGCTTCGCCCTCGAGGACACCAAGCCCTGATCGTGCGGCGGGGTGGCGCCGCCCGTCGCCGCCACCCCGCCGACCCCCAACTCGTTAGGTAAGCTCAGGACCGTGGTGTGGGACGGCGGGACCGAGTGAGCGAGGTCGACACCACCCACACCGACCACCGGACCGGCGCCATGTTCGCGGCGCTGCGCGTCCGCAACTACAGGCTCTTCGCCTCGGGCCAGGTCGTGTCGCTCGTCGGCACCTGGATGCAGCGGGTGGCCCAGGACTGGCTCGTCCTCGAGCTCTCCGGCGGCAGCCCCGTCGCCCTCGGTGTCGCCGCGGCCCTGCAGTTCGGGCCGACGCTGCTGCTCTCGCTGTGGGGCGGCGCGATCGCCGACCGCTACGACAAGCGCCGGCTGCTCATGGGTCTGCAGGTCGGGATGGGCGCCTGCGCGCTCGTGCTCGGCGTGCTGGACGTCGGCGGCCTGGTGACGCTCACCCAGGTCTACGTGCTGTGCGTGCTCCTCGGCTGCATCTCCGCGCTCGACGGCCCCGTGCGCCAGTCGTTCGCCGGCGAGATGGTCGGGTCGGGCGCGCTCGCCAACGCCGTCGCCCTGAACTCGATGACGTTCAACACCGCGCGCGTCGTCGGCCCGGCGGTCGCGGGCCTGCTCGTCGCCACGGTCGGCACCGGGTGGGTGTTCCTGCTCAACGCGATCACCTTCGTCGCGGTGCTCACCGGGCTCGCCCTCATGCGCCCGGCCGAGATGTTCGCCTACGCCCGCGCCCCCCGGGAGCGCGGCGCCGTGCTCTCGGGCCTGCGCGAGGTCCGCCGCCACCCCGACGTGGTGCTGCTCCTGGTGATCGTCTTCTTCGTGTCGACGCTCGGCATCAACTTCTTCGTGACGCTCGCGATCGTCGCCCGCAACGTCTTCGGCCGCGGCGCGGAGTCCTACGGCCTGCTGACCTCGGCGCTGGCCGTCGGCTGCCTGCTCGGGGCGTTCCACGCCGCCCGACGCGTCGGCAGGCCGCGCCTGCGCACCGTCCTGATGGCCGCCGCGGTCTTCGGCGTCTGCGAGGCCGCCGCCGGGCTGATGCCGAGCTACCTGGGCGTGGCGCTGCTGCTGATCCCCACCGGCGCGGCCCAGCTGCTGTTCACCAGCGCGGCCAACGCCGCGATCCAGCTCGGGGTCGACGAGTCCGTGCGCGGGCGGGTCATGGGCCTGTGGATGCTCGTGCTCCTCGGCGGCACCCCGGTGGGCGGGCCCGCGCTGGGCTGGCTCGCCGAGGAGTTCGGCGGCCGCGCGCCGCTGGTGCTCGGCGGGGTGGCGTCGGTGCTGGCCGCGGTGATCGCCGGCCTGTGGGTCGTCTGGCAGCGGTCGAGGACGCCGGCCGCCGTGGCTGCCTAGGGCGTCACGCCCCCGCGCGCCGCCACGCCTGGGGCGGCACGCCGTGCTCGCGGCGGAACCGGCGCACGAAGTAGCCCGGGTCGCGGTACCCGACCCGGTGGGCGATCGCGGCCACGGTGAGGTCGTCGGACGTGAGGAGGCGGCGCGCCTCGCGCATCCGCTGCTCGGTGAGCCACTGGCCCACGGTGCGGCCGGTGTGATGCCCGACGAGGGTCGTCAGGTGGCCGGGCGTCAGGCCGACCTCGCGGGCGACCTCCGCCGGCGTGATCGGCTCGGCGAACCGGCGCTCGAGCACGTCGAACACCGCCGCGAGCACCGGGCGATCCGCCAGCGCGCCCGCCGGAGAACGGCGCCAGCAGCGGGTGGGCACGCCACGACACGAGGGGCGCGGCCCCGCCCGGGTCCACCGCGTCCGCGGGGAAGAACACCGCCCACACCAGGCCGGTCATGGTGTCGTCCGGCGGCGCGACGACCGCGCCGGGCGCGATCACCACGACGTCGCCGTCCTCGAGCTCCCAGACCCGGTCGTCGACGCGCATCGGTCCGTGGCCGCGCTCGACGTGGAGCAGCACGAGGAAGTCGTGGGCATGGGTCCCGCCGACGACCGCCGCGCGCCGGGCGGTCGTGTCGGACCAGCGCTCCACCGCCACCGGCGGGGCGCCCGGGACCCGCGGGAAGCCCACCAGGGGAACCGAGGATCGTCCCGTCCCGCCCATGCTTCGTCCCTTGTTCGCAGGTGGGTGCGCCCGCAGGGTGGGGGGGTCCCCGGAAGACCGTCCTCATGCCCCTGAGGGAGGCCATCGTGTCCCGGTCCGCGCCCGCCGGCGAGCGCCCGTTCCTGCCGGCGATGGGCTTCGGCGCGCCCGCCGTCACCTACGACGTGTTCACCCGCGTCCTGGGGGCGCGCGCGATCCACTGGCAGCTCGTCGCGCAGGCCGGGGTCGCGCCCGGGCAGACGGTGCTGGAGCTCGGCACCGGCACCGGCGAGGTGCTGCTGCTGGCCGCCCGCGTCGCGCCCGGGGCGACCCTCGTCGGCCTCGACCCCGACCCGGCGGTGCTCGACCTGGCCCGCCGCAAGGCCGCGCGGCGCGGCGTCCCCCTGCGCCTGGAGCACGGCTACGCCGACCGGCTCCCGTACGCCGACGGCTCCGTCGACCGGGTGCTCTCCTCGTTCATGTTCCACCACCTGCCGCCGGGGGAGCAGCGGGCGATGCTCGCGGAGACCCGACGGGTCCTGGCGTCCGGCGGGAGCCTGCACCTCGTCGACCCCGACGGCATCGACCCCGGGATCCTGGGCTGGTTCGCGCGCCACGACCACGGCGAGGGGCACGGGCACGGGCACGGGCACGGGCACGGTTCGCCACACCTCGTCGGCGCGGACGACGTCGCGACGATGCTGCGCGACGCCGGCTTCACCGACGTGGACGCCGTGGCCCGCCGGTCCCGCACCTTCGGCCGGGTGGTGTTCCACCGGGCCGTGGTCCCTGGCGGGATGCCCCGCTAGATCCCCGGCCAGGTGTGCACGGGCTCGTTGGCCTCCATGCCCTCGAGGTAGGCGCGCATCATGTGCCGGATCGCGGTCGGGCGGTCGGCGCCGCGGCGCTCGGCCTCGCTCACGGCCCGGATCTGCCACGCGGCGCCTGTGCACCGGCGCACGCAGCGCTGCTCGATCACCGACAGGTAGCGGTCGGCCTCCGACCCGTCGACACCCCAGGCCGCGAGGCCCTCCCGCGCCAGCGGCAACATGCGGCGCAGCGCGAGCTCGTCGGCCCGGACGGTGCCGATCCCGGGCCAGTACAGGGCGGCGTCGATCCCGTGCCGCGCGCCGGCGGTGAAGTTCGCCTCGGCGGCGTCGAAGGACATCTGCCGCCAGGGCGGGCGGTCGGACTCCGCGAGCGCGCGGATGAGCCCGTAGAAGAACATCGCGTTGGCGACGGCGTCGACAGCCGTGGGCCCGGCGGGCAGCACGCGGTTCTCGAGCCGCAGGTGCGCGACGCCGTCGGCGACGTCGTACACCGGGCGGTTCCAGCGCCACACCGTGCCGTTGTGCAGCCGCAGCTCGTGCAGGCTCGGCGCGCGCCCGGCGTCGAGCTCCGAGAACGGGTCCTCGTCCTCGGCCAGCGGGAGCAGCGCGCCGAAGTAGCGGACGTTCTCCTCGAAGAGGTCGTAGGCCGAGTGGGCCCAGCGGTCGCCGAACCACACGCGGGGCCGCACGCCCTGGTTGCGCAGCTCCACCGGCCGGGTGTCGACGGCCTGGGTGAACAGCGGCACCCGGGTCTCGGCCCAGAGCCGGCGGCCGAGCAGGAAGGGGGAGTTCGCCGCGAGCGCCACCTGTAGGCCTGCGACGGCCTGCGCGGCGTTCCAGTACGCGGGGAAGGCCTCGGGGGTCAGCTGGAGGTGCAGTTGCAGCGACGTGCAGGCCGCCTCGGGCGCGATCGAGTCGACGTCGAGCACGAGGTGCTCGGCCGGCGAGCCGTCCGACGGCCCACCACGCGCCGCCGGGGGCTCGGTGATGTCGAGGCGGAAGGGCTCGCCGCGCGCGGTGAGCATCTGGCGGTTGAGCAGCGCGTACCGCGGGTCCTCGGTGAGCTGGTCGGACGCGAGGTGCTCGGCGCCGAGCGTGGGCAGGATGCCGATCGTCACGGCGCTCGCGCCGACCCCGCGGGCGCACTCGCCGGCGCTCGACACCGCGTCGAGCATGTCCTTCTCGAGGTCACGGGCGGTGGCGCCGGGCAGCATCCGCGGCGGGAGGTTGATCTCGAGGTTCCAGCGTCCGAGTTCCGAGGTGAGCACGTCGGACGCGGAGCGGTCGAGCACGGCGTGGTTGAGCATCGCCGGGCGCATGTCCTCGTCGACCAGGGCGAGCTCGATCTCCACCCCGGTGCTGGGCTCCTCGGCGGCGAACCGGCCCTCGGTGACCATCCGCCCGAACGCCTCGAGGCAGCGGTGGATGCGGTGCCGGTACCGAGCCTGGTCCGAGGCGGTGAAGAGGGTGGCGGCGAGGTGCTGGCCCATGACCCGCCCGGCTCCCGTCCACGATCCGACACGACCACCGGGTACCGCCACGACCGGCGCGGCACCCCCGACTCACGCGAACCCCGACGACCGGTCACGCTGACACAGCCCGGAGGTCGACGCCACCCGCCGAGGCCGTCCGCCCGCGGAAAGAGTCCGTTCAGCGTAGGCCATGGCCGGAGTCGACCGTTCGTCGACGCACGGTGACCTCTGGCCCATGACGAGACGGCCTTCGCGTGGGCGTCAGCTGCTGCGCCCGAAGTCCTCCGGCGAGATGTTGTCGAGGAACGCCCGGAACCGGTCGACCTCGTCCTCGTCGGCGCCGCCTGCGCTGCTGGCCGTGGTCGCGGCCTCCTCGGCCTCGTCGTCCTCGACCACCACGCCGGCGTCGGCGAGGACGCCCTCGGTGGCGTGGATCGGGACGTCGGCGTGCAGCGCGATCGCGATCGAGTCGCTGGGACGCGCCGAGACCCGCAGCCCGCGGTCGAACACGAGGTCGGCGTAGAACGTGCCGCCCCGGACCTCGGTGATCTCGATGCGCTCGAGACGCCGCCCGAGGGCGGAGACCACGTCGGAGATCAGGACGTGGGTCAACGGGCGCTCGGGGAGCCGTCCCTGCTGCTCGAGGGCGATCGCCTCGGCCTCGGCCAGCCCGATCCAGATCTGGAGGCAGCGCTTGCCCTCGGTCTCCTGCAGCAGCACGACGGGGTGCCGGCTCTCACCCGACCCGGCACCCGAGCCGCCGCCCTGCTGGGTCGCGTCGTCCACGGCCAGCACGCCGACCACCCGCATCTCGCTCACGGTCCCAGCCTCCCACGTCTCCGGGCGCTCCCCGAGAGCTTCCGTCCCGCCGAATCCCGCTGCGGCGCTTGCCGGACCCGGATGCCCAGCCCGGTCCGGGCGACACACGGACCCGCTTGCGCGCCGCGCCGCCGCGTGCCTTCCCGTCGCTCCGCTCGCCCCGGACGGTGCCTCGCCGCCTCGGATCACGCCAGTCGGGTCTGGGACGATACGCACGTGGCGCGTGTGGTGGCGGTCGACGACGCAGCCGACCCGCGCCTCGCCGACTTCCGCGATCTGGCCCGCGCCGACCGGCGTCCCGACCGCCCCGGCGGGCGCGGTCTCGTGCTCGCCGAGGGCACCGTGGTCGTGCGCCGCCTGCTCGCCTCGCCGTACCCGCCGCGGGCCCTGCTCGGCGTGGCACGCCGCGTCGAGGACCTCGCCCCCGACCTGGCCGGGGCCGACGTGCCCGCCTACGTCACCGACGCCGCGACGATGGCGGAGGTCGTCGGCTTCCACCTCAACCGGGGCGTGCTCGCCAGCGCCGACCGGGCGCCCGCGCCCGACCTCGCGGCGCTGCTGGCCGGCGCCCGCCGGGTGGCGCTGCTCGAGGGCGTCAACGACCACGAGAACCTCGGCGCGCTGTTCCGCAACGCCGCCGCCCTCGGGGTCGACGCCGTGCTCGTGGGGCCCGAGTGCGCCGACCCGCTCTACCGCCGCAGCGTCCGCGTCTCGATGGGCCACGTCCTGCGCGTGCCGTTCGCCACGTCCGGGCTCGCGGCGGCCGTGACGGCCCTGCGGGCCGCAGGGTTCACGCTCGCGGCCCTGACGCCCGGCGGGGACCCCGGGGCGTTGGCCGGGCTCGCCGGGCACGAGCGCGTCGCCCTCATGCTCGGCGCGGAGGGCCCGGGGCTGTCCGACGAGGCGCTCGCCGCCGCCGACGTCCGGGTCCGCATCCCCATGGCCGGCGACGTCGACTCGCTCAACGTCGCCACGGCCGCAGCGGTCGCGTTCCACGCCACGGCGGGCCCGGTGGGGTCGGCGTCGTGAAGGTCGTCGAGGTCCGTGCCGAGCGGGGGCGGGCGATGGTGGCCGGGGTGCCGTTGGGGGAGGCCGGTGACGCGAGCCCGGGTGCCGGGGGCCCGGGCACCGGCGGCCGGACCTGGGGCCTGCCTCCCGACCTCGTCGACGCGCTGCAGGAGTGGGCGCGCGTGGCCGCGTCGGTCCCCGCGCTGCCCGCTGCCGCACTGCCCGGCGCCGCCCCGCCCGACCCGGCCACGGAGACGATCAGCCGTCGCGGCCGCAGGCTCGCCGCACGCCTGTCCGTGGAGCTGGACGCGCCCGTCGACTACTGCGACCCCGTGACCGGGCACCGCGTGGCGCTCCGGGCCGTCACACGGACCCCGCACCCGCCGCCGGTGCCGCCGCTGCCCGTCCGGGCGAGCGAGAACGGCAACGGGGCGACGCCCCACCTGCCCCCCGAGGCCCAGGAGCTCGACGCGGCCACCGCAGCCGCCGAACCGACCCCCTGGGGCGTCGGGCTCCTCCTCGTCGCCCTCGTGGCCGGGGTCGTGCTGCTGGCGAACCTGGCCCTCGCGGCGCCGCTGGTCACCGGTCTCGGCGTGATCGGGCTGGCCGTCGACGCCGCGGTCGTTGCCGGGCTCGTGCCGGCCCTCTGGCTCAACCGGCACGTGCCCACCTGGCGCTGGGCGGTGTACGGGACGTTCCTCGGCACCGGGCTCGCGCTGGTGTTCCTCGCGGTGGCGGCGTTCTAGCCCGTCAGGTGCGGTGCCTCGTCAGGTGCGGGGGGAGCGCGTCCCCAGCAGGACGTCCTCCCACGACGGGACGATCGGGTGGGCGCGCCGGCCTCGGCGACTGCCCTCGCCGGGGTCGGTGGTCGGGGTGACGACCTCGGCCGCGGCCGGCCCGGGATCGACCGTGGGTGCGTCGGTCTCGTCGCGCCGGCCCGCGCGGGGGACCGGCACCTGCTCGCCGCCCGAGGAGGCGGCGCGGGGGGGCGGAGAGGCCGGCGGCATCGTCGGGCGTGCCGGGCGACCGCCGCGGCGGGCGGCGCCGCGCTCGGGTCGACGCGTGGCGCCCTGTCCGGTGCCGTGCGCCGGCGAGGCGTGCCCCGACCCCGCGGGCCTGCGGGGGGCGATGTCGCCGGAGGCGGCCATCGCGGGGGTCTGTTCGAGGGCCTCGTCCAGGGCATCGTGGACACCGTGGACGCCGGCCGGGCCGTCGCCGGCCTCGGGGTCCTCCGGCTTGTCGACCCGGCGCGGGCCCCCGGTCGGCTCCTGGCCGAGCAGCTCGCGGGCGGGGTCGTCGCGTGGGTCGACGGTGCCGCCGGCGGCACCGGGCTTGAACGCCCAGCGGGCGACGTTGTCCGAGCGCCCCGCCTGCCAGGACAGCGTCACGATCCACGACGCGCCCTCGACCTTGCTGGCGTCCCACCGGCCGTCGTCGAGGTCCTGCCCGCGGGCGGCGAACGTCGCGGCGACGATCTCGCCGAGCGTGCGCTCGTCGGTGCGGGCGGCGTCGCCGGGGAGCAGCGGGTGGGCGCGGCGGGCGATCTCGGCGACCCGGGCGCGCTCGAGCAGCACCGGGTAGGCGAAGCGCTCGACGTGCGCGGCGCTGACCCCGCCGGCCGCCGCGACGTCGTCGACCGACTCGCCGGCCCGCACCCGCGCCTGGATGTCGCGGGGCCGCAGAGGGCTCGTGACCTCGATCTCCATCTGCCCCAGCCTCCGGACGTCGCCGCGCGCGGCGGCCCGCAGTCGCTCGTCCCCCGACACCGCGAAGCGCTCGTGGCGTATCGGGTCTTCGAGGATCACGGTCTCGTGGTCGTCTCCCAGGCCGACGACGCGCAGCTGACGCATCAGGCCTCCCCGTCGGCTCGCGGGCCCGGACCCCGGACGTCGGTGCCACCCTGCGGCGGCGGTGGGGCGCGGTGCTCGCCCACCGACGCTAGGCGAGCGGTCTCCTCGGACGAGGGAGGCGCGCCGCCCGTGTCTCACGTCTGCGTGGGACGGGAGACACGGGCGGGGCGGGCGTGACGCCTGAGCTAGCCCGTTCGGCCCAGCTGGCTGGTCACGACTGACGCTCGATGACCCAGTCGATGCACTGGGTCAGCTTCGTGACGTCGTCCGGCTCGACCGCGGGGAACATCCCGATGCGCAGCTGGTTGCGTCCGAGCTTGCGGTACGGCTCGGTGTCGACGACGCCGTTGGCGCGCAGGGTCGCCGCGATGGCGGCGGCGTCCACGTCGTCGGTGAAGTCGACGGTGCCGACGACCTGCGAGCGGTGGGCCGGGTCGGCGACGAACGGCGTCGCGACAGGCGACTTCTCGGCCCAGCGGTAGAGGCGGTCCGAGGAGTCCTTGGTGCGCCCGGTGGCCCAGTCGAGGCCGCCGCCGGCGTTCATCCACTCGATCTGGTCGGCGAGCAGCAGCAGCGTCGCCACCGCCGGGGTGTTGTAGGTCTGGTCCTTGCGGGAGTTGTCCAGTGCGGTGGGCAGCGACAGGAACTCGGGGATCCAGCGCCCGCCCGGGCGGTCCTTGTCGATCTGCTCGACGCGCTCGAGCGCGGCCGGCGACATGATCGCGATCCAGAGCCCGCCGTCGGCGGCGAACGACTTCTGGGGCGCGAAGTAGTAGACGTCGGACTCGCTGATCTGGACGGGCAGCCCGCCCGCGCCGGAGGTCGCGTCGATCGCGACGAGCGCGTCGCCGGACCCGCTCGGGCGCGTGACGGGCACGGCCACACCGGTCGAGGTCTCGTTGTGGGCCCAGCCGATGAGGTCGGCGCTCGGGTCGGAGGTCGGCTCCGGGGCGCTGCCCGGGGCGGCGGAGACGACGATCGGGTCGGCGAGGAACGGGGCGCCCTTGGTCACCGAGGCGAACTTCGAGGAGAACTCGCCGTAGGTCAGGTGCAGGCTGCGCTCGCGCACCAGGCCGGCGGCCGCAGCGTCCCAGAAGGCGGTGGTCCCGCCGACGCCCAGGACGACCTCGTAGCCCTCGGGGAGCGAGAAGAGGTCGCGCAGGCCGGAACGGATGCGGCCGACGATCGACTTGACCGGCTTCTGACGGTGCGACGTGCCCATCACCTCGCCGGACTGGGCCAGGTGGGCGAGCTGTTCGGGGCGCACCTTCGAGGGACCGCACCCGAACCGCCCGTCACTGGGCAGGAGCTCGGCGGGAATCTGCAGCGTGTCGGTCGACGTGGTCACGCCGGACATCCTCCCAGCGTCCCGCGACGATCGCTGTCGCGTGGGCCACTGCCCGGTCGTGCCAGCCTGGGGGCCACGCTGGCGCTCAACGAGAGGAAAGCCCCCACGATCACGCGAGCCTCCCCGCTCAGGCGCTCCGCGCCACCTCCGCGACGCCCCGCGGGCCCGGCCCGATGTACTGCGCCGACGGGCGGACGAGGCGCCCGGTGCGCCGCTGCTCGAGGACGTGGGCGGACCAGCCGGCCGTGCGGGCGCACGTGAACATCGCCGGCATCACCTCCGCCGGGACGCCCGCGAGGTCGAGCATCACCGCGGCCCAGAACTCGACGTTGGTCTCGATCGCGCGGTCCGGGCGGCGCTCGCGCAGGGCGTTCAGGGCGGCCGTCTCGAGCGCGGCGGCGGCCTCGAAGCGCGGCGCGGAGAGCTCCCGGGCGGTGCGGCGCAGGACGCGGGCCCGCGGGTCCTCGGCGCGGTAGACGCGGTGGCCGAAGCCCATGAGGCGCTCGGAGCGGTCGAGGATGCCGGCCACCACGGCGTCGGCGTCGCCCGAGCGCTCGACCTCGGCGATCATCGGCAGCACCCGGGCGGGCGCGCCGCCGTGCAGCGGGCCGGACATCGCGCCGACCGCCGCGGAGAGCGCGGCGGCGGCGTCGGCGCCGGTCGAGGCCACGACGCGGGCGGTGAAGGTCGAGGCGTTGAGCCCGTGCTCCGCCGCCGAGACCCAGTAGGCGTCCAGGGCCCGGACGTGCGTCGGGTCGGCCTCGCCCCGCCAGCGCATCAGGAAGCGCGCCACCGGGTCCTCGACGGCCGACAGCTCGTCCTCGGGCACGGGCGGCAGGCCGTCGCCGCGGGCCGAGCGGGCGACGAGGGCGAGCGCGGCCGCCGCGCCCCGGGCGAGGTCGTCGCGGGCCCGCTCCGGGGTGGCGTCGAGCAGGGGCGGGAGCGACCAGCGCGACCCGAGCAGCGCGAGCCCGGCCTGCACGTCGACCCGGACGTCGCCCGAGAACGGCGGCTCGAGCCCCGGCTCCTCGCGGGGCAGCGGGCGCCCGAGGTCGCCGTCGACGAGCAGCCCGAACACGTCGCCGAACCCCACCTGGCCCACGAGGTCGGTGATGTCGACCCCGCGGTAGCGCAGGGCCCCGCCGTCACGGTCCGGCTCGGCGATCTCGGTGCGGAACGCGACGACGCCCTCGAGGCCCGGGGAGAAGCCCGGCGGCGGGGGAGGGAATGCGGTGCTCACGGGGTCTCCTCGCGTCGCGGCACGGGATCCCGGTCGGGGCCCCGCTGCCCGGACGGGCCCGCCGATCCACCGGGGGTGGGTGGTCGTGGGCCCAGCAGCACGGTGCTCCGCGATCGGCCGCGCGGGCAACGGAGGTGTCGCCGGACGGCTTGTGTCGCTGCTCACGTGGTGTGCACGGCCCCGTCGCCTACCGTGCGGCGGGAATTACGGACACCACGGACAGCACGGGCGAGGGAGACGGATGGCGGGGGAGACCGCGGGGCTACCGGGCATGCGCGAGGACTACCGGGCGGCGACGCTCGACGCCGCGGACCTCGCCGCCACGTGGCACGAGCAGCTGATCGCATGGATCGGCGCCGCCCGGGAGGCCGGCCTGCCCGACGCCAACGCGATGGTCCTGGCCACCGGCGACGACGAGGGCCGCCTCACCACGCGCACGGTCCTGGCCAAGGACGTCGACGGCGGCGGCGTCACGTTCTTCACCAACTACACCTCGGAGAAGAGCCACCAGCTGCGTCAGACCCGGCAGACGTCGGCGACGTTCCCCTGGATCGCGCTCCAGCGGCAGGCGACGGTGATCGGCACCGTCGAGCTGCTGTCCCGCGAGGAGACCCTCGCCTACTGGCGCACCCGCCCGCGCGGCTCGCAGCTCGGGGCGTGGGCGTCGCCGCAGTCGGCGGTCGTGCGCGACCGCGCCGCCCTCGAGGACCTGCTCGCCGGTGTTGCCGACCGCTTCGCCGACGACGAGGAGATCCCGCCGCCGCCGCACTGGGGCGGCTGGCGGATCGTGCCCACGCACGTCGAGTTCTGGCAGGGCCGCACGGACCGCCTGCACGACCGGCTGCGCTTCCGCCGGACCGATCCGGGGTGGGTCGTGGAGCGCCTCGCGCCGTAGGGGCGCAGGATCGCCGCCGTGGCACGTACGGCACGCGGCTTCCTGGCCGACACCACCCCGCTGCGCACGCCGGCCTTCAAGCGTCTCTGGATCGCCGCGATCGTCACGGTCGTCGGCGCGCAGCTGTCCGTCGTCGCCGTCCCGACGCAGCTCTACCAGCTGACGGGGTCGTCGGCGTGGGTCGGCCTGACGGGGCTCTTCGGGCTCGTGCCCCTCATCGTCTTCGGGCTGTGGGGCGGCGCGATCGCGGACGCGGTCGATCGCCGCGGGCTGCTGGTGTTCACCGGGTCCGGGCTCGCGGTGACGTCGCTGCTGCTCGGGCTGGCCACGGTCACCGGGATCGGGGGGCCGTGGGAGGTGCTGACCCTCTACGCGGTGCAGACCGCGTTCCTGGCGATCAACCAGCCCACCCGGGCGGCGATCCTGCCGCGGCTCCTCCCGCACGACCAGCTGCCCGCGGCGAACACGCTGCTGTTCACGGTGACCCAGCTCGGGGCGATCGCCGGGCCGCTCCTCGCCGGGGTCGCGCTGACGTTCACGTCGGTCGGCACGCTCTACCTCGTCGACACGGTCTGCCTGTTCGCCTCGATCTGGGCCGCCTTCAACCTGCCCCGCCTCCCCGTCGGCGACGGGCCGGGGGGCGTGCGCGGGGTGTTCCTGGCGGTGCGGCGCAGCGCCGGGATCGGCGGCGTCCTGGCGGGCTTCCGCTACATCGCGATGAGCCAGGTCCTGCTGGTCTCGTTCCTCGTCGACACCGTGGCGATGGCCCTCGGCATGCCCCGCGCGGTCTTCCCGGAGGCGGCCGAGCAGACGTTCGGCGACCCCCCGGGCGGCGGCCCGGCGCTCGGGGCGCTGTTCGCCTCGATCGCGATCGGCGCCACCCTCGGCGGGCTGTTCTCCGGCCGCCTGCACGGCATCCGGCGCCAGGGCGTGGCGGTGACGCTCGCCGTCTGCGTCTGGGGTGCCGGCGTCGCCCTGTCCGGGCTCACGTCGATGCTCTGGCTCGCCGTCGCCCTGCTCGCGCTCGCCGGTGCGGCCGACCTCGTCAGCGCCGTGTTCCGGCAGACGATGCTGCAGGTGGTCGCCACCGACGAGATGCGCGGGCGCATGCAGGGTGTGTTCACCGTCGTCGTCGCGGGCGGGCCCCGCCTCGGCGACCTCTGGCACGGCCCGGCCGCCGAGGCCTGGGGCACCGGCGTCGCGACCTTCGTCGGCGGCATCGGCGTGATCGTGCTGACCGTGATCGTGGTCGCGATCTTCCCCGTCTTCTGGCGCTACCGGGCCCCCCTGGCCGACGACGAGCCCTCGACCGAGGCCTCGACCGAGCCCTCCGGCGACGCCGCCTCGGCCGACCCGCCCGAACGGCCGGGGAAGGTCTCCGACGACTGAACCTCGCCGTCCTCCGGCTCCACCGTCCGGGTCGAGGCGGGGCCGTGCGGGAAGCCGAGCCCGTGCTGCGGCACCTCCGGCGACGCCGAGTCCAGCGGCACGGCGGGCGAGCGCACGAGCCCTAGCTGGGCGGTCTGACGCGGCAGCAGGGCGTCGAGGAGCCAGTCGACGGCCGTCCGCACGCGGTTCCCCGGCATCGCGATCAGGTGATAGCCGCGAGCGACGACGTGGGCGGGCTTGCCGCTGAGCCGCACGCCCAGCGGGTTGGCCGCCGCGTCGAAGCCGCCGAGATCGACGACGAAGCCGAGGTCGCGGTGCTTGTAGGTCCGCGACCGTCCCGTGCCGAGCGAGGCGGCGACGTTGCGGCCGGCGAGGCGGCCCTGGCGCTCGGCGTGCTGGGCGGTCATCGCGGTGTACTCGCCGGGACGCGCCCGGTCGGGCACCGCGGCGGCGTCCCCGCAGGCGAAGACGTGGGGGTGGTCGGGGACGCGCAGCCGGGTGTCGACCACCATCCGGCCCTGCTCGACCTGCACCCCGAGGTCGTCGATCAGCGGGTCGGGTCGCACGCCCACGCACCAGAGCAGGGTGCGGGTGGGGATGTGCTCGCCGGAGGACGACAGGCGCACCCCGTCGCCGGTCGCCTCGTCGACCTCCTCGTGGGTGCGGACGTCGACGCCGCGCTCGCGCAGCACCCGGTCGGCGGTGGCCGAGAGGTGGCCGGCCAGCCCGGCGAGGATCTCGCCGCGGCTGACGAGCACCCAGCGCGGGACCTCCTCCAGGCCGCGGCTGGCCGCGAGCTCCTTGGTGAACAGGTAGCCCTGGGCGGTGACCTCCGTGCCGGTGTAGCCCCCGCCCACCACGACGACGGTCAGCCGGGCGGCGCGCTCCTCGGGGTCCTCGCACACCGCCGCGAGCTCGACCTGACGGATCAGGTGGTCGCGCAGGTAGAGCGCCTCGGGGACGCCGCGGAAGCCCTGCGCGTACTCGGAGACCCCGGGCACCGGCAGCACCTTGTGCACGCTGCCCGCCGCGATGACCAGGCGGTCCCAGTGCGCCTCGTGGTGCACGCCTTCGGGGTCGAGCCACCCGATCGTGTGCCCGTCGAGGTCGAGCTCGTCCACCTCGCCGGGGACATGACGCACGCAGCGCGGCAGCGCGGCGGCGAGCGCCACCGAGATCCGGCGCGGCTCGAGGATGCCGGCGGCCACCTCCGGCAGCAGGGGGAGGTACAGGAAGTAGTTGGTGGGGCTGACGAGGACGATGTCCACCTCGTCGCCCATGCGCTTCGCCAGGGATCGCGCCGCCTGGAATCCCGCGAACCCGCCGCCGACGATGACCACCTTCGGCGGTCGTCCGTCCTCGGCTCCGCCGTCACGTCGGGTCTCCTCCGTCATGTCCGGCACAGTGTCCGTTCCGACCGGTGCGCGAAACCCGAGAACGCTGGACGCAAACCGATCGTCACAACCGCTAGCGTGTTCCGCCGTGTACCCGACCGGCGAGCAGATCGATCTCGTCGCCGGCGCGACGCACGCCGTCGTCACCGGGGTGGGGGGTGGGCTGCGGGCTCTGGAGGTCGACGGCCGGGCCCGTGTGGAGGACTTCGACGCCGACGCGACCCCGCCGATGGGCGCGGGCATGGTCCTGGTGCCCTGGCCCAACCGGATCGCCGGCGCCCGGTACTCCTGGCAGGGGCGGGAGTACGCCCTCGAGGTGACCGAGCCGGCCCGCGGCCACGCCATCCATGGCTTCCTCCGGCGCCGTCCGTGGACGGTCGCCGAGCGCGCGGAGGACACCGTCACCCTCACCGCCGACGTCGATCCGGCGTGGGGCTGGCCGGGGCCGCTGCACGTCGCGACCACCTTCGCCGTCGACCCCGCCGGGCTGACCGTCACCCACGCCCTGACCAACACCGGGGACGCCGACGTCCCCGCCGCCCTGGGCGCCCACCCCTACCTGCGCGTCGGCGACACCCCGCCCGCCGACTGCACGCTCACCCTGGCCGCCGACCGGATCGTGGACGTCGACGGCGCCCTGATCCCCACCGCCGTGCGCCCGGTGACCCCCGACGAGGACCTCCGTGGCGGGCGCCGCGTCGCCGACCTCACGCTCGACACGTGCTTCGGCGCCGCTGCCGTGCCCGACGGCGTGCTGGGCGTGCTCCGCGCCCCCGACGGAGCGGCGACCGCCCTGTGGGCCGACGCCGACGTGCGCTGGGTCCAGGCCTTCACCCCCGACGACCTCGCCGGACGGGGCCGCGCGGTCGCCGTCGAGCCGATGACCTGCCCGCCCGACGCCGTGCACTCGGGCACCGACCTGACGGTCCTCGCGCCCGGGGAGACGTGGAGGTTCTCGTGGGGGATCGCGGCACGGGACGCGGCGTGACCGGACGTGGGGTGACCGGACGTGGGGTGACCGGACGTGGGGTGACCGGACGCGGCGTGAGCAGGCGGATCGTGGTCGGCGGCGAGGCGCTGGTCGACCTGGTGCCGACCGGCGGGGACCACGCCGGCGACCCCGCCCTGCACCCCCTCGCTCCGCGGCTGGGCGGCGGACCGTTCAACACCGCCGTCGGGCTGGGCCGCCTCGGGCTGCCGACGACGATGCTCACGCGCCTCTCGACGGACCCGTTCGGCGACGCGCTGGTGGCCCGCCTCCAGGCCCAGGGCGTGGACACCGCGCACGTCCAGCGCGGGCCGGAGCCGACGACGCTGGCGGTCGTGACGCTCGACGGCGACGGCGCCGCCCGCTACACGTTCCACGTCGAGGGCACCGCGGACCGTCTCGTCGCCGACCCCGGTGAGCTCCCGGAGGACACCGCCGCCGTGGCGGTCGGGACCCTCTCGCTCGTGCTCGAGCCCGGGGCGTCGCGCTACGCCGCGCTGGCCGCCCGGGAGGCCGCGCGGGGCCGGCTGGTGAGCCTCGACCCGAACCTGCGGCCCGGGCTCGTCGACGACCCCGACGCCGTCGTCGCCCGCCTCGACGGGATCGCCGCGGTGGCGGGGCTGGTCAAGATGTCGGACGAGGACGCCGAGCGGTGGGGGCGCTCGCCCCGGGACGTGCTCGACGCCGGCGCCGGCGCGGTGGTGCTCACCCGCGGCGCCTCCGGCCTGACCGCGCACACGCGCGGCGGCGGCGTCGTCTCGGTGCCCTCGGACGAGGTCGGTCCGCTGGTGGACACGATCGGCGCCGGCGACAGCGTGCACGCCGCACTGCTGGCCTGGCTGGCCGACCACGACGCGCTCGACCGCGCCGCCGTGGCAGAGCTCGACGCGGACGCGTGGGCCGACGCGCTCGGGTTCGCGGCCCGGGCGGCCGCCTGGACGGTGTCGCGCGCGGGCGCCGAACCGCCGTGGCGCGCCGAGCTCGATCAGGGCGCCTCGAACGACCGCCGGTAACACGGTCGTCACACAGTGACATGCACCACGCTCGGCAACGGGCCGCCTCGTGATGCGTCACGGACCGCGCGGGCGCTACGGTTCGCGCTCGAACGACCCCGATGCTGCGGGAGCGCGCCGCGGGGAGAACCCCCGGCGGCCGGGCCGCCCCTCCCGCTCACACCAGCGTGAGAGGGACTGACTGCGAATGGCCAGCGAGGACTCCGAGAAGCGCACCGCCACGCTGTCGTACCCGGGCGGCGAGCACACGATGGAGATCGTCGAGGCGACCGAGGGCTCCTCGGGTGTCTCGCTCGGGAAGATGCTCGGCGACACCGGGTTGATCACGCTCGACCCGGGCTTCGTCAACACCGGCGCCTGCCGGTCGGACATCACCTACATCGACGGCGACGCGGGCATCCTGCGCTACCGCGGCTATCCGATCGAGGACCTGGCGAAGAACTCGACGTTCGTCGAGACCAGCTATCTGCTGATCTACGGCGAGCTGCCGAACAAGCAGCAGCTGGACGCCTTCACCGACCAGATCCAGCGGCACACGATGCTGCACGAGGACCTCAAGAAGTTCTTCGACGGCTTCCCCGTCGACGCGCACCCGATGCCGGTGCTGTCGTCCGCGGTCTCGGCGCTCTCGACCTTCTACCAGCGCGCCCTCGACCCGTTCGACGAGCCGAACGTCGACCTCTCCAGCGTCCGCCTGCTGGCCAAGGTCCCGACGATCGCGGCCTACGCCTACAAGAACTCGATCGGCCAGCCGTTCCTCTACCCGGACAACTCGCTGGGCCTGGTCGAGAACTTCCTGCGCCTGACCTTCGGCCTGCCCGCCGAGCCTTACCAGGTCGACCCGGACGTGGCCAAGGCCCTGGACATGCTGTTCATCCTCCACGCCGACCACGAGCAGAACTGCTCGACGTCGACGGTGCGGATGATCGGCTCGTCGCAGGCCAACCTCTTCGCCTCGATCTCCGGGGGCATCAACGCCCTGTTCGGCCCGCTGCACGGCGGCGCCAACGCGGCGGTCCTCACGATGCTCGAGGGCATCCGTGACAACGAGGGCAACGCCGACGAGTTCGTCCGCAAGGTCAAGAACAAGGAGCCGGGCGTCCGGCTCATGGGCTTCGGCCACCGCGTCTACAAGAACTACGACCCCCGCGCGGCGATCGTGCGCGACACCGCGCGCGGGATCATCGAGAAGCTCGGCGGCGGCGACGAGATGCTCGACATCGCCATGCGCCTCGAGGAGTACGCGCTCGAGGACGACTACTTCGTCGAGCGCAAGCTCTACCCGAACGTCGACTTCTACACCGGGCTGATCTACCAGGCCATGGGCTTCCCGACCGAGATGTTCACGGTGCTCTTCGCCATCGGCCGCCTGCCCGGCTGGATCGCCCACTGGCGCGAGATGATCGACGACCCGGACACCCGCATCGGCCGCCCGCGGCAGGTCTACACCGGGCCCACCGAGCGCTCGTACGTGAACCTCGACCAGCGGTAGCGGGTTTGCAGCGAACGCGCTGTTCGCTGCTTCTAGGCGCACGAACTCCCCGTTGATCACACGTGGTGGCTGCCCAGGGCGTGCTGGGCGCGTTCCTGGGTAGCCACTGCTCATGGGCGACGATCTCGACGACACGGCGATCGTGTGGTTCCGCCGTGACCTGCGGGTGCACGACCAGCCGATCTTCGACGTCGCGGCGGCGCGCGCGAAGCGGTCGCTGGCGGTCTTCGTGCTCGACGAGACGCTGCTCGGCCCGTCCGGCAAGGCCCGGCGGACGTTCCTCTACCGCAGCCTGCGTGACCTCGACGAGTCGCTGGGCGGGCGTCTCCTCGTCGTCAAGGGCGACCCCGCCGAGGTGATCCCGAAGCTCGCCGGCGCGGTGACGGCCCGGAGCGTGCACATCGCCGCCGACTTCGGGCCCTACGGGCGCGAGCGCGACGAGGCCGTCGAGACGTCCCTGGGTGAGCGGGACGTCGAGCTGGTGCGCACCGGCTCGCCCTACGCCGTGGCCCCGGGACGCGTCACGAAGTCCGACGGCGAGCCCTACAAGGTGTTCACGCCGTTCAGCCGGGTCTGGGCGGAGCACGGCTGGCGGGCGCCCGCCGAGACCGACGCGTCGAGCGTCGACTGGATGGACCCGGGCGAGAAGGACGGCGGCCCGCGGGCCGTCAGGATCCCCGACGACGAGGCCCCGGACGCCGAGCTGCCCAGCGCGGGCGAGCGCGCGGCCCGCGAGCAGTGGGAGGCGTTCGTCGACGAGCACCTCACCGACTACGACGCCCTGCGCAACCGTCCCGACCGGCCGGCGACGTCCCGGATGTCGGTGTACCTGAAGTACGGCGTCGTCCACCCGCGCACGCTGCTCGCGGACCTGGGCGGCTCCGGGAAGGGTCCGACGTCGTACCGCAACGAGCTGTGCTTCCGCGACTTCTACGCCGCGGTGCTCTGGTTCTGGCCCCGGTCGGCGCGCGAGAACTTCGACCCGAAGTTCGACCGGATCACCCTCGACAGCGGGACGTCCGCCGACGAGAGGTTCCGCGCGTGGCAGGAGGGCCGGACCGGTTTCCCCGCCATCGACGCGGCGATGCGCCAGCTGCGCGGCGAGGCGTGGATGCACAACCGCATGCGCATGGCCGTCGCGTCGTTCCTCGTCAAGGACCTGCACCTGCCGTGGTGGTGGGGCGCGCGGCACTTCCTCGACCTGCTCGTCGACGGCGACCTCGCGTCGAACCAGCACGGCTGGCAGTGGGCCGCAGGCACGGGCACCGACGCCGCGCCCTACTTCCGCGTGTTCAACCCGATCACCCAGGGGGAGCGCTTCGACCCCCAGGGCGAGTACGTCCGTCGCTGGGTGCCCGAGCTCGCCGACGTGGAGGGCAAGAACGTCCACCAGCCCTGGACCCTCGCCGAGCCCCCGTCCGACTACCCGGCCCCGATCGTCGACCACAAGACCGAGCGCCAGGAGGCCCTGGCCCGCTTCAACGCCCTCTGAGTCGCCGGTCCGGAGGCCGAGTGTGCGCCCATCATGATCGGAACGCTTCGTCGATCACGATGGACGCACATTCGACGCCCCCGGGTGGCGATCAGCCGCCGCCGCCGATGAGGCCCTGCTGCTGGAGGAACTCGGTCGCGACCTGGCTGGCGTCCTTGCCCTGCGAGGAGATCTGGCCGTTGAGGTTGAGCATCACGTCGTCGGTCAGACGCGGCGAGATCTGGTCGAACACCTGGACGACCTGCGGGTTCCGATCGACGACCTGCTTGCGGATGGTGTTCGACGCGTTGTACTTCGGGAAGAAGTTCTTGTCGTCGGCCAGCGACACGAGGTTCAGGGCGGGGATGCGGCCGTCGGTGGTGAACACCTCGCCGAAGAAGCAGGGGTTGGAGTTCGCGGTGGCCTGGTAGATCGCGCCGGTGTCGAGCACCGTCAGGGCCGGCGGGGCGTCGTAGGGACGGGTGACGCCGTAGGTCGTCAGCAGGTTCGGAAGGCCGTCGTTGCGGCTGGCGAACTCGGCCTCGACGCAGGTGGTGGCCTGCGGGTTGCCGCTGTTGATGAAGTTGGCCCAGTCCGTGGTGGTGCGGATGTTGTTCTGGTCGGAGAAGGCGCGGGTCGTCGCGATCGCGTAGGTGTTGTTGAACGGCGTCGGGTTGGTCCAGACGATCTGGTTGCGCTGCAGGTCCTGATCGCGCACGGCGACGTACTGCTGCTGCGAGTCGGGGATCGGCGTGGTGTTGCCGAGGTTCGCGATCCACCCGGTGCCGGTGTACGACCAACCCATGTCGATCTCGCCCGAGAGCAGCGACTGACGGGCCGCCGCCGACCCGGTGATGTTGCAGCGGTCGTTGACGGTCGCGCCGACCGACTGCAGCGCCGAGACGCTGATCTTGCAGAGCAGCAGCTGCTCGTCGAACTCCTGTCCACCCACGGTGTAGGTCTGGCCGGCGAGGTTGATCCCGCTGGCGGCGAGGCTGCCGCCCTCGGCGGCGGGCTGACCCGAGCCGGAGAGCCCGCCACAGCCGGCGAGGACGAACGAGAGGACGGCGATCGTGGCGCCCACGAGCCGGGCGGGACGTCGGAGCATCGGGCGATCCTTGCAGGGCACGGACCGATCGGCGAGTGCAGGACGATCTCCGGTCGTCCCGGAGTTGACGTCGGTCACACCCACGGCCGATCTACGAACGGGCGCGCCCCCATGCCTCGCGGAAGCTCACGCGGGCGCCGGTGCGCAGCACCGAGTTCGCGTAGATCCGCCCGCCGAGGGCCAGCACGGCGGCGGTGAACGCGATCGTCAGGGCGAACGCCAGCACGACCTGACCGACCGGCGCGACGCCGAGCGCGATCCGCGCGGGCATGAACAGGGGGCTGAACGGCGGCAGCAGCGAGATGACGGTGATCGCCGTGCCCCGGGGGTCCGAGGTCAGCAGGTTGAAGCCGACGACGAAGCCGAGCAGCACCGTGATCGTGATCGGCGACAGGACGCTCTGCGTGTCCTCCTGGCGGGAGACCAGGGAGCCCGCGGCCGCGAAGACCGTCGCGTAGAGCGCGAAGCCGAGCAGGTACCAGACGACCACCGACACGACTGTCGACACGAGCCCAGCCCCGCCCGTGAGCACCCCGGCGGCGCCGGCGACGGCGAGCCCCGCACCGCCCAGCACCACGAGCTGGAGGAGGCCGACGGCCCCGAGACCGAGCACCTTCCCGAGCAGCAGCTGCCAGGGCCGGACCGACGACAGCACGATCTCGACGACCCGGCTCGCCTTCTCCTCGACCACCCCCTGCGCGACCATCGCGCCGTAGGTCTGGATGGAGAAGAACAGCAGGAACGCCCCGGCGAGCCCGAGACCCAGCCGCTGCCCGGCCTGCGGGTCCGGCGGCTCCGCGGAGACCACGACGGGACCGGACTCGGCGACCGCCGCGTCCAGCCCGGACGGGTCGACGCCCCGGCCCACCAGGTAGGCGTCGCGGGCCACGGCCGTCGTCGCGTCGACGATCACGCGCTCGAGCGCGGCGTCGGGCTCGGACTCGACGTAGACCCGCGGGCGGACCGGATCGCCGCCGACCAGCGCGTCGAGGTCCCCCGCGCGCACCGCCGCCTCGCCCGCAGCGACGTCGGGCTGCGGCACGACGGTGAGCGTCAGGCCCTCGGTGGGCGCAGCGCGCTCCAGGGGGCCGGTCAGCGCCACGGCGGGACCGACGACGCCGACGCGCGCGGTGTCCTCCCCGGAGGCGAGGGTGGCCACCACCGCCGCGTAGACGCCCAGCAGGAGCAGCACGACCAGGGTGCCGACGACGAACGCCCGGCCCTTGACCCGCGACGCGAACTCGCGCCGGGCGATGAGCGCCACGGGGCGCAGGGCGCCCTTCACGCGGCGGTTCCGGGCGCCTCGGACGGGGCCGGCGTGCCCGTGCCGGCCACCGTGTCCCGGTAAATCTCGGACAGCGGGGGCCGGAGGCGCCGGAACTCGAGCACGGGCCCGGTCCGCCGGGCGGCGTCGAGGACGGCGGTCAGCGTGGCGTCGGAGGGGTCGGTGAGCGTCGCCACCGTGCCCTCGTGCGCGGCGCGAGTGGCGACCACGCCGGGCAGGGCGTCGGCCCATCCGGGCGGGGCGTGCGGCGCGACGACGAGGAGCTCGGGGGCCGAGGCGTCGCGCAGCTCCTCCACGGTGCCCTCGGCGACGGCGCGCCCCGCGCGGATGATGCCGACGCGGTCGCAGAGCCGCTCGACGAGCTCGAGCTGGTGGGACGAGAAGACCACCGGTGCGCCGGCGTCGCGGCGCTCGCGCAGGACCTCGCTCATGACGTCGACGGCCAGGGGATCGAGGCCCGAGAACGGCTCGTCGAGCACGAGCACGTCCGGGTCGGCGACGAGCGCGGCGGCGAGCTGGACGCGCTGCTGGTTGCCCAGGCTCAGGCGCTGGACCTCGTCGCCGCGGCGGTCGGCGATACCGAGGCGCTCGGTCCACCGGTCGGCCGCGGCGCGGGCGTCGGCGGCCGACCGTCCGCGGAGCTCGGCGAGGTAGCGCAGCTGCGTCCCCACGGCCATGCGCGGGTAGAGGCCCCGCTCCTCGGGCATGTAGCCGATCCGGCGGCGCGACGCGGCGTCGAGCGGGCGCCCGTCGAGCCGGACCTCGCCGGCGTCGGCGGCCAGCACGCCGAGCGCGATCCGCATCGTCGTCGTCTTGCCGGCCCCGTTGGCGCCGACGAAGCCGTAGAGCTCGCCGGGGCGCACGGTGAGGGTCATCCCGTCCAGGGCCACCGTGGACCCGAACCGTTTGGAGACCCCGTCGATCTCGAGCATCGCTCTCCCACCTCCGCGCCGGCGCGCCAGGATGTCGGAGATCACCTGCCCCGGCCACTCGGGGACCGGGACCACATCGTGACCCTGTTCGTCGTAACGGGATCTGGTGGCGGGGGCGACGTCCCGAGCAGAGTGCGGATCTCGCGGGTGCGGAAGGGGAGCCGAGCATGCGGCTGCTGACGGTGGCGGGTGTGACCCTCCTGCTGTTGATGGGCGCCGTGCCGCTGGCCGTGCCCGGCGTCCCGCGACTGCCCGGGATCCCCGCGCCCGTGGCAGCCGGGGTCCTGGCCCTCGCCGGGGTCGCGTTCCTCGCCGGGATCGTGTTCCTCGTCCGCGGGGCCCACGTCCGGCGGCGGGCGGAGGCGGCCGAGTCGCCGGACGAGGCGATGCCCCCGGTGCCCGCCCCGGTGCCGAGCGCCCCGGTCCCCGTCGCACCGGTCACGTCGCCCCCTCGTCCCGGTTTCGTCGCCGTGCGCACGCGCCTCTAGGGCGACGACCACAGCCCGGCCACGGGCGCGCCGGACAGCTCTCCCCGCCAGGTCCAGAGCCAGGCGGGCGCCGACCCGTCCGTCCCGTGCGCGAGCGCGCGCACCCGCCGGTAGTCCGGCCCCTCGTACTCGTCGAGCACCGGCAGCGACGCGACCGGATCGGCCAGCCGGAGCACCGTCCCCCGGGCGCGCCCCGGCCCACCCTGCCGCAGCGCGGGATAGCCCCGCCCGGTGTCGTGGACGCGTCCCGGCAGCCAGGCCGGCTCCGGGGCCCCGACGACGTGCGGCGCGATCAGGGGCCAGGCCCGCCGGCCCGGCATGAGCGTCCCGTAGACGAACACCCGGTCCGGCCACGCCGCGGGGTCCGGCGCTCCGTCCTGGACGGTCACCGACCCCGGATCGAGCGGCGCGGGCGACCCGGCGAGCTCCCGCGCGGCCTCCTGGTCGACGTCCCGGCACGGCACCGGGACCCCGTCGACCAGCAGCGGCGCCCGCACCGGGGAGCCCGCCCAGTACGTCCAGACGCGGTCGAGGCGTGCGCCGTCCTCGGTGACCACGCGCCCGGTCCCCAAGCGCACCAGCTCGTAGCGCTCCCCGCGTCCCTCGCAGCGGTCCAGGACCGCCACCTGGTCCGGCGTCGCCATCCAGACCGCGTGGGTCTCGACCGCGCCCGGCACGACGGCGAGCGTCGCCGGACGGGCCCCGTCGCGGGCGCGCAGGCCGGCGGCCCACACCGCGGCAAGGCCCTCGACCCGCGCCCGCAGCACGACGACCGGCTCTGCGAGCCCCAGGTGCTCGCGCAGCCACGTCAGCTTGCCGGGACACCGGTTGGAGCCGAACGCGAGCACGGGCACGCGCCCGCTCGTCGGCGGCGCGCCGCGGTCGGCGAGCCACCCGTCGAGGTCGACGCCCGCCACGGTCCACCCGGCCCCGGCCGACGCCGACGGGTCGAGCCGGTGGCTGCGGGCGTCGAGGTGGACGAACGAGAAACCCGGCGCGACCCCGGGGTAGGGGTCGGCCGGGTACTCGCTGTCGGCGTACTGCGTCTCTTCCGGGCTCAGTAGCCCCGCTCGCGGTACTCGTCGAGGCGCGCGGCCTCGTCGCCGACCTTCGTGGTGTCGCCGTGCCCGGTGCGCACGATGGTGTCGCCGGGCAGCGAGAACACCTTGTCCGCCAGCTGCTCGATGAGCACGTTGAAGTCCGAGTACGACGGCCCGGTGGCGCCCGGCCCCCCGTTGAACAGGGTGTCGCCGGAGAAGAGCGTGCCGATGTCCGGCGCGTAGAACACCGTCGACCCGGGGGAGTGCCCCGGGGTGTGGATCGCCCGCAGGTCGATCCCGGCGATCGTGAAGGTCTCGCCGTCGGTGATCTCGCCGTCCGGCTCGCGATCCGGGTACGTGAGGTTCCAGATCACCCGGTCGTCCGGGTTGAGCAGGATCGGCGCGTCGAACGCCGACGAGATCGCCGGCGCCGCGTTCACGTGGTCGTTGTGCGAGTGGGTGCACAGGATGGCCACGACGTTGCGGTCGCCGACCGCCTTCTTGATCGCCTCGGCGTCGTGCGGGGCGTCCAGCAGGACGACCTCCGACGAGTCCCCGATGATCCAGACGTTGTTGTCGACGTCGAACGAGTTGCCGTCGATCTGGAACTGGCCGGACGTCGTCAGGTGCTCGACGCCCTCGCCGATCTTCTCGGCCGTCACAGGATCACCACCGAACGCAGCACGTCGCCCTGGTGCATCTTCTCGAAGGACTGCTCGACGTCGTCGAGCGAGACGCGCTCGGTGACGAACTTGTCGAGCGGGAACCGGCCCTGGAGCGCGAGGTCGACGAGCATCGGGAAGTCCCGGCTCGGCAGGCAGTCGCCGTACCAGGACGCCCGCAGCGACCCTCCGTGGGAGAAGAACGGCTGGAAGTCGGCCTCGAGCTTCATGTCCGGCGCCGGGACGCCGACCAGGACCACGCGCCCGGCGAGGTCGCGGGCCTCGAAGGCCTGCTTCCACGTGGCCGGGATGCCGACCGCGTCGATGACGACGTCGGCGCCGAACCCGTCGGTGAGGTCACGGATCCCCTGCACCGGGTCGGTGTTCTTGGCGTTGATGGTGTGGTTGGCGCCGAAGCCCTTGGCCCACTCGAGCTTCCGGTCCTCGGTGTCGACCGCGATGATCGTCGTGGCGCCGGCCAGCGCCGCGCCCGCGATCGCCGCGTCGCCCACGCCGCCGCAGCCGATGACGGCCACGGACTCGCCGCGCTGCACCTGCCCGGTGTTGATGGCCGCGCCCGTGCCGGCCATGATCCCGCAGCCGATGAGCCCGGCCTGCGCCGGATCGATGTCCGGGTTGACCTTCGTGCACTGCCCGGAGTGCACCAGCGTCTTCTCCGCGAACGCCCCGATGCCCAGGGCCGGCTTGAGGTCCTCGCCGGTCTCCTTGAGCGTCATCGACTGGGCGGCGTTGTGGGTGTCGAAGCACAGGTGGTGCTTGCCCTTGCGACACGCACGACAGACACCGCAGACCGCACGCCAGTTGAGGATGACGTAGTCGCCGACCTCGAGCCCCTGCACGTCGCCCTCGCCGAGCGCCTCGACGACGCCCGCCGCCTCGTGGCCGAGGAGGAACGGGTAGGCGTCCTCGATGTTGCCCTCGCGGTAGTGCAGGTCGGTGTGGCAGACCCCGCACGCCTGGACCTTGACCACGGCCTCGCCGGGCCCGGGATCGGGGACCACGATCGTCTCGACCGTGACCGGCTTGCCCTTCTCCCGGGATACGACTCCCCGGACCTCCTGCGGCATGTTGCCTCCGTCTTCCTCACGTGTACTACCGGTCACCTGTGCCCGGACGACCACCTTGGCATGCGCACCCGAGCATGGTCACTCCCCGCGGCGCCTTCCCCACCGGGGGGATCGGGGCGGGACCGCGCCCGGCTCCTCCCACCGGACGCGGCCCCGTACCGGGTTCGACGCACGCCCCGCGCCCGCGGTTCCCTCCGGACGCCGACGCGGGCGGCCACCGAGGTGACCGCCCGCGTCGTGTCGTGGTGATCGACGGAAGAATACGGACACTGGGTGTCAGCGACGGTCCCCTATCGGCGTGCTGAACTGGATGCTGACACCGAGCTGCCCGTGAAACTCAGACGTGCAGGATCAGCGCCGAGCCCTGGCCGCCGCCGCCGCACAGGCCGGCCGCGCCGACGCCGCCGCCGCGGCGGTTGAGCTCGTGGGCGATGTGGATGGCGATGCGCGCGCCGCTCGCGCCGACCGGGTGGCCCAGCGCGATGGCGCCGCCGTCGGGGTTGACCCGCTCGGGGTCGACGCCGAGCTCGGTGGTCGACTGCAGCGCCACGGCCGCGAACGCCTCGTTGATCTCGAGCATCTCGAGCGCGCTCGCCTCGAGGCCCTCGCGCTTGAGCGCCTTCTGGATGGCCCGCGACGGCTGCGAGAGCAGCGAGTTGTCCGGCCCGGCGACCCAGCCGTGGTGGCCGATCGTCGCCAGCACCTCGAGGCCGAGCTCCTCGGCCTTCTTCGCCGACATCACGACGCACGCCGCGGCGCCGTCGGAGATCTGCGACGACGAGGCCGCGGTGATCGCACCGTTCTTGTCGAACGCGGGCTTGAGCTTGCCCAGACCCTCGGCCGTCGTGTCGCCGCGGACGCCCTCGTCCTCGTTGACGACGACCGGGTCGCCCTTGCGCTGCGGGATGGACACCGGCGCGATCTCGGCGTCGAAGCGCCCGTTCTTCGACGCGTCGGCCGCGCGCTGGTGCGACGCCGCCGAGAACGCGTCCATGTCCTCGCGCTTGAGGCCGATCGAGGTCGCGAAGCGCTCGGTGGAGGCGCCCATCGACTCGTGGTCGTAGACGTCGGTCAGGCCGTCCGACTCGGTGGCGTCGAGGACCGTGCCGGCGCCGTACTTGTAGCCGCGCCGGGCCTTGGGCAGCAGGTAGGGCGCCTCGGTCATCGACTCCATGCCGCCGGCCACGACGATGTCGTAGTCGCCGGCCTGGATCATCTGGTCGGCCACCGCGATGGCGTCGAGGCCGGACAGGCAGACCTTGTTGAGGGTGAACGACGGCGTCGACATCGGGATGCCGGCGTCCGTGCTCGCCTTGCGCGCCGGGTTCTGGCCCGCGCCGGCCTGGATGACCTGTCCCATGATCACGTACTCGACCTGCTCGCCGGAGATGCCGGCGGCCTCGAGGGCGCCCTTGATCGCCACCGCGCCGAGCTCGCCGGCGGCCATGCCGGCGAAGGCCCCGGAGAGCTTGCCGATGGGGGTGCGCTTGCCGGAGACGATGACGGAACCGGGCATGGAGGTCCTCCTGGTCGATGGGTGGCCCGACGGTGGGCCGGAGACGACCGATCACCGGTGTGGTCACGACGTGACGTCGACCACCACGGCGAGCGAGCCGGAGTGCACCGAACGTACCCACATCGCCCGGGCCGATCCCAGGGTCGCGGGCGAAGGATCACCGCACGATCCCCGGAATCGGTCCAGGTCGTCCGGGCAGGCTCAGTCCGTGCGCCGCGAGTGCTCGGCGACCGCGGTCATGAGCGGCGGCCATTCGTACCGGAGTGCCTGGTTGCCCATGAAGAGGCCCAGGTGGCCGCCCGGCGCGGTGCGCCGCGTGACCTGGTCGGCCGGGGTGGAGACGTGGTCCGCGGCCGCGAAGACCTGCACCGGCGGGGTGATGTGGTCGGTCGCGCCGCCCAGCAGGAACAGCGGGCAGGAGATGTCGCGCATGTCCACGCGGCGCCCGTCGACCTCGAGGGTCCCGTTGATCAGCTCGTTGCCGGCGAACAGGTGCTCGACCAGCCACAGGTAGAAGGCCCCGGGGACGTCCTGGGTGTGCTTGAACCAGTCCTCGAACGACTCGTAGCGCGCGATGGCGGCCGGGTCGTCGAGGTTCTTCAGGAGGTCGACGTGCTTGGCGATCTCGGCGTCGGGGCGGATCGCGATGAACCCGCCGAGGACGAACGAGCCCGGCATGTTGCCGCCGCCTGCGGCGACCATGGCGCGGTAGGGCAGCTGCCCGAAGCGCTGGCTCATCACCCGCGACGAGGCCCCGATGGGCGTCTCGCCGGCGTGGAAGTCGATCGGCGCCCCGGCCAGCGTGAGCGTGTTGACCTTGTCCGGGTGCATCGCGGCGTAGATCGTCGCGAGCCACCCGCCCTGGCAGTCGCCCACGAGGTTCACCGAGTCGCGGCCGACGGTCTCGCGGCAGTGCTCGACGGCGCGATCGACCACGGCGATGTAGTCGGAGATCGTCGTGCCGGAGGTCTCCCGCGTCGCGCCGACCCAGTCGAGGGTGAACGCGCGGGTCAGGCCCGCCTCGCGGATCACCATCATCTGCGACTGGCGGGGCTGGAAGTCGACGATGCACGAGTCGTGCCCGGCCTGCGGCGGGAGCACGAGCGTCGGGACGACGTCGTCGGTGGAGCCCTGCGAGAAGTCGCGCAGCCGGGCGATCGGCGTCTCGAAGACGATCTCGTGGTCGTTGTGCCACTGCGGCCGGCGCCGGGTGAGCACGTGGCCCCACCAGCGGCGGGCGTCCTGGGTGTTCCGCCCGGGCGTGACCGACTGGGTCAGGGCCCGCTGGAGCACGTAGCCGGCGCCCTTGGTCATCGCCGTCGCGCCGCGGACCGCCGCGGTGGCGTGGTAGCCGCGCAGGTAGACGGCGGGGTCGGGGCTGGGGGCCTCGGACTGGGCCTCGAGCGGGTCGCCCGGAGCGCCCGCCTCGTCGATGGTGGCCGTCATCTCGCACCTCCTCGCGCCCGGGGACCGGGCGCTCGACAGCACCCGGCTCTGGGTGCTGCACAGAACGTACGGCTGCTTGGGATGTTTCGCAACGGGCGCCCTACCGACGGGTAGACCGATCGGTTCCCTTCCCCTGGGCACGGGTTTGTGACTTCGATGGCACCCGGATCGTGTGGCGCGGACCACGCTCCGGGTACAGACACCCTCGACGACGGTGCCGAACAGCGAAGGAGCACGCATGGGAGACATGACCGGACAGGTGGCCCTGGTGACCGGGGGCGCGCGCGGGATCGGGCGTGCGATCAGCACGCGTCTCGCCCGGCGCGGGATGAAGGTCGGTGTCGGCTACTCGTCCGACTCGTCCGCGGCCGAGGAGCTCAAGGCCGAGTTCCCGGACCAGATCACCGTCCACCAGGGCAACATCGGCAGCCGCGGCGACTGCGAGCGGGTGATCGACGAGGTCATGCAGGCGCACGGGCGCATCGACGTCCTCGTGAACAACGCCGGCATCACCGCCGACAAGATGGTCGCGAAGATGGAGGTCGACGACTGGGACCGCGTGGTCCAGGTCAACCTCTCGGGCACCTTCTACATGGCGCAGATCGCCTACCTGCACATGGCCGAGCGCGGCAGCGGCCGCATCGTCAACATCAGCTCGGTCATCGGCGAGGCGGGCAACGCCGGCCAGGTCAACTACGCCGCGACGAAGTCGGGCCTCTTCGGCATGACGATGTCGATGGCGCAGGAGGGCGCGCGCAAGGGCGTCACCGTCAACTGCGTCGCGCCGGGCTACATCGAGACCGACATGGTCGCGGCCGTGCCGGAGAAGGCGATCGAGAAGATCGTCTCCGGGATCCCGCTGCGCCGCCTCGGCCAGCCGGACGAGGTGGCCCGCGTCGTCGAGTTCCTCGCCGACCCGGAGTCGGAGTACATCACCGGGCAGGTCTACTCGGTCAACGGCGGCCTGCACATGTGAGCCGCTGCGCGGGCTCACGGCGCCGCCGGGCCGGGCCGACACCGGTCAGGCCAGGCGGACCGTGAGCTCCGCGCAGACGTCGTCGAGCGCGGCGGCCGACGCCCGGCAGACGCCGGGGAACGAGAGGAAGCCGTGCACGGCGCGGGCGTGGTCGGTGTGCTTCACCGGCACGCCGGCCGCGCCGAGGCGCGCGACGTAGTCGGCGCCGTCGTCGTGCAGCGGGTCGACCGCGGCCGTGACGACGAGCGCCGGCGGCAGGTCGGCGACGTCCGGCGCGAACAGCGGAGAGCACAGCGGATCGGTCGGGTCGCCGTCCTCGCCCAGGTAGTGGGTGCGGAAGACCTCCATGTCGGCGCGCGTGAGCACCGGCCCGGTGGCGAAGCGCTCGACCGACGGTCGGGTGAACGTCAGGTCCAGCGCGGGATAGAGCAGGACCTGCGCGTCGATGACCGGTCCCGCCTCCCGGGCCAGGAGGCAGACGACGGCCGCGAGGTTGCCGCCTGCGCTGTCGCCCATGACGGCGAGGCGGTCGGTGCGGGCGCCGAGCGCGGCCGCGTGGCGCGCCACCCACGTCACGGCGGCGTAGCCGTCCTCCCGCCCCGCGGGGTAGCGGAACTCGGGCGCCAGGCGGTAGTCGACCGAGACCACGAGGGCGCCCACCCGCGAGGCGACGTGGGCGCACAGCCAGTCGGACTGGTCGAGGTTGCCCAGCGTGCCCCCGCCGCCGTGGAAGTTGACGACGACGGGCAGCGCGCGGGCGGTGTGCGGGCGGTAGAGGCGCATCCGGATCGGACCGGCATCGGTGTCGGCGACGCGGTCGGTGACGAACACCCCGCGCGGCATCGGCCCGAAGACCCGTGACGTGAACACGTTGTGGCTCATGCGCCGTGCCCGGGCCCGGGAGATGTCCTCGGGTCCCATGCGGCTGACCGCGACGGCCCCCGAGACGTCGGCGAACCACGTGAACATGCGCAACCGGACGTCGATGTCCACAGCGCCCTCCCGCGACCGTGCGTGTTCTCAGTGGCGGCGACAGCCTGCACGATGAGTTGCCGCTCACGCCCACTCGAACGGCCCATCGATCGGGGTCTGTCGGTGACCGGCGCCCGCGATACGGGGACGAGCGGGTGAGGCGCGTGTCGCAGCGGCGACACCCCCGGTGGTACCGGTGGGCGGTTGCTCCGGTCAGAGGCGCCCGTGCGCCGGATGACCCGCCTGACCGGGCGGCCACTCGGGTCGCCGTAGCGTCCGGGCCGTGAGCAGTCCGCGGCGCAGCGACCCGGCGGAGGCGCGGCAGCTCGAGATGCTGCTCGCCGCTGCGGTGGTCCTCGTCCTGCTCGTCGGCGCCGGGGTGGCCGGCGTGGTGGTCGCGGTCCGCCGGGGGCCCGACGGCGCCCCGGCGTACGCCCAGCCCGCCGCCGCGCCCGTCCCCGCCGACGTCGACGCGCGCCGCACCTGGGCGGCCGCGGCCGATCCCGCGACGGGGGTGCCGGCGCGGGCGCTCGTCGCCTACGCCGGGGCCGAGGTCGCCGCCCGCGACGAGCTCGCCGACTGCGGGGTGTCGTGGGTGACGCTCGCCGGGCTGGGGCGCGTCGAGTCGAACCACGGGCGCTTCGGCGGCACCGCGCTCGACGACGGGGGGCGCCCGGGCGACCCGGTGCGCGGGCCGGAGCTCGACGGCACCGGCGGGAACCGCGAGATCCGCGACACCGACGGCGGACGACTCGACGGCGACACCACCTACGACCGCGCCGTGGGGCCGCTGCAGTTCATCCCGTCGACCTGGGCTCTGTACGGGGCCGACGGCGACGGCGACGGGGTGAGCGACCCCGACGACCTCGACGACGCCGCCCTGGCCGCCGCCCGCTACCTCTGCGAGGACGACCGCGACCTGCGCCGCGGCGACGACTGGCGCGCCGCCGTCCTCGCCTACAACCGCTCGCAGGCCTACGTCGACCGCGTCCGCCGGGAGGCCGTGGCCGCCGCGGACGGGGTGCGGTGAACCGGCGCCGGGCTACCGGCGGGCCAGCCGCCGCTCGCCCAGCGATCCGGTGCGGTACTCCAGCCCGTAGTGACTGAAGACGCCCGGCTCGTCGGAGGCGTGCAGCTCGCCGTCGGGGTCGATGGACGGCGCCTCGCGCACCAGCTCCCGGCCGAAGGCGACCTTGAGATGGGCCGGGGTGACGACGGCTCCGCCGAGCGGCACGAACACGAGCTTGGTCTTCCCGAACAGCGACGACATCTTGATGGTCGCGAACACCGGCTCGTCGCCGAGGGTGTCGACGTACACGGCCTCGAGGTCGCCGATCTTCGCCTCGACCGGGTCGACGACGGGGCGCCCGCGCCAGTCGCGGATGTTCTCGACGGGGATCACGGGCGGGAGCCTACGACGGCCGCGCGGGATCACACTCGCGCGGCGGTCTCCGGGCGGGTCTGCTGCGACGACTCGTCGGTGACGGGCAGCTCGTCGCGGCCGATCCGCCCGCCGCGGGCGAGGCCCCGGCCGACGGGGTAGGCGAGCGCGGCCGGGGGCAGCGGCCCCTCGTCCCCGCCGAGGTGCACCCGGACCTCGGCGGGCTCGCGCGAGGGGTCCTCGGGCACGCCGAGGCGTCGTAGCGCCTGGCCGGCGACGGCGCGCGAGCTGTCGTGCAGCGCGGTGCCGGGCGGCAGCGCGGCGAGGATCTCCTCGACCACCAGCGGGTAGTGCGTGCAGCCGAGCACCACCGAGCGGCAGCGCTCCGGCGTGCGGGAGGCGGCGAGGGCGACGGCCTCGCGCACCGCCGCGGCGTCGGCGTGCTCGACGGCCGTTGCGAGGCCGGGGCAGGCGACCGACTCGGCCTGGCCGGGCGCGGCGAAGCGCTCGAGCAGGTCGCGCTGGTAGTCGCTGACCGTGGTGCGCTCGGTGGCCCACACCGCGAAGGGCACGCCGGTGGCCCCGGCCGGCTTCACCGCGGGGACGGTGGCCACCACCGGGCGGTCGGGCTCGAGGGCGGCGCGCAGCGGCACCACGGCCGTCACCGACGCGGTGTTGCACGGCACGACGACGGCGTCCGCACCGCGCTCGACGGCGAGGCGCCCGGTGTCGACGACGCGGTCGACGATCCACGACGACGGCTTCGAGCCCCACGGCATGCCCTCGGGGTCGAGGTAGAGGTCGAGGGCGAGGTCCGGGCGCAGGTGCCGGAGCCACCCTGCGGTGGGCAGCAGACCGCATCCCGAGTCGATGAGCGCGATGCGCAGTGCGGAACGCGCCGGGTGCCCGACCATCGCCGCGAGTCTAGGACCCCGCCCGTCACGTCCCCGCAGCCCTCAGACCATGGCGGCACTGCCGACGTCCGGGTGCTCGCGGTGGTAGGCCACCATCGCGCCGACGTGCTCGGCGAAGGTCGGGCAGCGCACGCCGACGTCGGCGAGGAGCGCGGTGGTCGCGGTGACGTCGTAGTCGGTGGGGTGGGTCAGGTAGTCCAGCGTCGACGAGGGCAGTTTGAACAGCCGTCCGACGCCCGGCAGGTGGTCGATCGAGAAGCGCGAGAGAGTGGTCGGCACGGGCACGACGCGCAGCTTCTTGTCGGTGTGCGCGGCGAAGGCCTCGCACATGCCGAGCACGGTCGGCGGGTGCGGGGCGGCGAGGGCCACGGTGCGGTTGCGGGCGCCCGGGTGCGGCGCGAGTGCGGCGATGGCGTCGACGACGAAGTCGCTGGGCACCAGGTTGAAGTGGACGCGCGAGGGGTCGCCGGGCAGCGGCATCACGGCCACGCGTCCCTGGCGGGCGATGAGCTGCAGCGCGTAGTACGGGCCGTCGTACTTCTGGGTCTCGCCGGTGCGGCTGTCGCCGACGACCACCGAGGGCCGGTAGATCGTCACCGGCATGCCGGCCTCGCGCGCCTTCGCGACGATCCGCTCGGCCTCGTGCTTGGTGTGCTCGTAGTGGTTGGAGAACCGCTGGCCCAGCTCCAGGTCGTCCTCGAAGAAGAGGCCCGGGTAGCGCCCGGAGACGTAGCAGGTGCTGACGTACTGCAGCCGCACGAGCTCGTCGGCGCCGCGCGCGAGGTCGACGACGTTCCGGGTGCCCTCGACGTTCACCGACCAGGCGAGCTCGGGGGCGACGGACAGGTCGTACACCGCGGCGAGGTGGAAGATCTCCAGGGGCCCGCTCCGCAGGGCCGCGGCCTCCTCGTCGTCGAGCCCGAGCCCCGGCCGGGTGATGTCGCCGACGACGAGACGGGTGCGCCCGGCCAGGGCCGGCTCGGTGGCCTCGAGACGCTCGAGCGTCCGCCGCGCCTGGTCGAGCCAGCGCTCCTGCACCAGCGCCACGGCCTGCGCGTCGGGGGAGCGGCGCAGCGTGCGCGGCAGCAGGGCGCTGCCGAGGAACCCGGGAAAGCCGGTGAACAGCACGGTCGTCGGCAACGCGGCCTCCGAGGAGGATCGGGCCTCCACCGGGGAGGGTCGGGCCGGGGGAGGATCGGGCGGGGAGGGTCGGGCAGGGTCGGTGCTGCGAGGAGGACACCATGTCCTCCACGCGCGCGCTCGCCCGTCGCACCGTCGGGCGTTGTGAGTGCCGTCATGGGTGCGGGGTCGGTATGTCCGGGAAGGTGTCCGGGCGCAGTACCAGGGGAAATCATCACGAACGACACTTGCGGGCGGACAATGCCCTCGGGGACTGATGGGAGGACGTTCGCATGAGCGCGCAGCGCATCGTGGTGGTCGGCGCAGGGTTCGCCGGCTTGAAGTGCGTCCAGCGCCTCGAACGTGAGCTCAAGGGCGAGCTGGCGCGCGGCGAGGTCGAGATCGTGGTGGTCAACCCCCACGACTACATGCTCTACCTGCCCCTGCTGCCGCAGGTGGCCGCAGGCGTGATCACCGCGCAGTCGGTCACCGTGCCGCTGCCCCGCGCCATCCACCGCTCCCAGCGCCTGCCTGGCCAGGTGATCGGGCTCGACCTCGAGCGCAAGGTCGCCGTGGTCAAGAAGATCAGCGAGGACGTCGTCGACCTGCCGTACGACCGGCTGGTGATCTCCGCGGGCAGCGTCACCCGCCAGTTCGACATCCCGGGGCTCGAGGAGCACGGGCTGGGGATGAAGAACCTCGGCGAGGCCGCCTACCTGCGCGACCACGTGCTCTCGCAGCTGGAGCTCGCCAACGCGTCGACCGATCCCGAGGAGCGCGCCGCGCGCTGCCACTTCGTCGTGGTGGGCGGCGGCTACGCGGGCACGGAGACCGCCGCGTGCCTCGAGCTGCTCACCGACGCGGCCCTGAAGCGCTTCCCGCGCCTCGACCCGACGCTGGTCAAGTGGACCCTCGTCGACATCGCGCCGCGGCTCATGCCCGAGCTCGGGCAGCGCCTCGGCGAGGAGGCCCTCGACCTGCTGCGCCGGCGCGGCATCGGGGTGCGGCTCGAGACCGGCGTCGAGGAGGTCACCGCCGACAGCGTCACGCTCACGGACGGCGACACGCTGCCGACGAAGACGCTCGTGTGGACGGCAGGGGTCACCGCGAGCCCGCTGGTGAAGCAGCTCGGCGTCGAGCTCGTGCGCGGCCGCGTCAAGTGCGGCACCGATCTGCGTCTCGACGGGTACGACGACGTGTTCGTGCTCGGCGACGCGGCCGCCGTGCCCGACCTGACCGCCGAGGACCCCGGCTCCGCGCTCTGCCCGCCCACCGCCCAGCACGCGACGCGCCAGGCGGTCGTCGCCGCGGCCAACGTCGTCGCCTCGCTGCGCGGCGAGTCGCTGCGCGAGTACAAGCACCACGACCTGGGGCTCGTCGTCGACCTCGGCGGCACCCAGGCCGTGGCCCACCCGCTCAAGCTGCGCCTCACGGGCATGCTCGCCCAGGCCGTGACCCGGGGCTACCACCTCTACGCTCTGCCGCTCACGCGCACACGCGCCCGGGTCGTCGCCAACTGGATCCTGCACTTCTTCGCGGGCGACGACTTCATCCGCATCGGCTTCCTCACGGGGCGCAAGAGCGAGACGTCGTCCTTCGAGGAGACGCGCGACTACCTCTCGGAGGAGGAGATCGCGAAGCGCGCCGCCAACGCGGCCGGCTGACGCGCGCCGTGACGCCCCCTGACGACCCGGAGTACCGGGAGGACCTGCTCGCCCGGGACGGGACGCTCCTGCGGCGCTGGGACAACGGCGCGCAGGGCGTGCCCGTGGTCGTGTCCAACGGCCTCGGGGCGAGCCCGACGGCGTGGCCGTTCCTGCGTGGTGCGGACTGCGGTTACCACGCGACGAGCTGGCACCACCGCGGTCTCGGTGGTTCGTCGCGCCCGGACGACGAGACGCGCATCGCCGTCGACGACCACGTTGACGACCTGTTCACGGTCATGGACGCGGCGGGGATGCCCCGGGCCCTCGTCGTCGGCTGGTCGGTGGGCGTCGCGGTCGCGATCGAGGCCGCCCGGCGAGCGCCCGATCGCGTCGCGGGCCTGCTCGTCCTCGGCGGGGCGGCGACGGGGGCGTTCCGGGTGCTGCCCCAGCTCTCGCCCCTGCCGGCCCAGGTGCCCGAGAGCGTGCACCGGCGGGCCGCGCAGATCGGGGGGTGGCTGCTGCGGGTGGTCGGGCCGCCGGCGGCAGGGCTCATCAACCTGCTGCCGCGGAGCATGGACGCGGGCCGCGAGGCCCTCGGACGCGCCGGCGTGGACCCGGCCCACCTCGACCCCACCGGCTCCGCCGCGCCGATGATCACCCTGGCCGAGGTGGCGCGGGAGTTCGCCCGCCACGACTGGACGTGGTTCTCGCGACTCGTGCTCGCCGCGGCCGAGCACCCGACGCCGGACGACCTGGGCTCGCTCCGCGTGCCTGTGACGGTCGTGTCCGGCGATCTCGACACGCTCGCCCCGCCCGCGGACATGGCGGCCCTCGCGGCCGCCCTGCCCGACGCCCGGCTCGTGCGCCTGCCGGGCAGCCACTTCCTGCCCCTGCAGTTCCCCGACGCCCTCGCGGGCGAGCTGGCCGCGCTGGCGACGCGGGCTCAGGTCTGAATCATCAGGGCTGAGCCGTCAGAATCTGGCGCACGAGCCGCTCGGCGAGGAAGCGCAGCGCGAGGTCGTACCCCGTCACCCCGGCCCCGGCGATGACGGCCGTGGCCACCGGCGACACGTAGGAGTGCGACCGGAACGCCTCGCGGGCGTGCACGTTCGACAGGTGCACCTCGACCACCGGGACCGGCAGGGCGGCCAGCGCGTCGCGCAGGGCCACGGACGTGTGGGTGTAGCCGCCCGGATTGATGATCACTCCACCGTGGCCGGTCATGGCCTCCTGGACGGTGTCGATGAGCACGCCCTCGTGGTTGCTCTGACGCGCGTCGACCTCCAGCCCGAGGTCGGCGGCGGTGCGCCGGCAGCGCTCCTCCAGGTCGGACAGGGTGTCGGTGCCGTAGACCTCGGGTTCCCGGCGGCCCAGGAGGTTGAGGTTGGGACCGTTGACGATCAGCACGCGGCGGGCGTTCATGCGCCACTCCATCGGGGGTTCATAACCACGCCTTTGTCATTCGGGGGTCAAGCGGACGGGTGGGGCGGCCGATGAGAGGGACAGCGCCCAGCACGGGCGGTCTCCCCATCTCGGACGGAGTCTGTATGAGGACGGTTCTGATCTGCGACGACCGGCGCAGTGTCCGCGAGGGACTGACGCGCGTCATGTCCGCGGTCCCCGGCGTCCAGCGCATCGACTGTGTGTCCACGGCCGACGAGCTGCTCACCCGCTACGCCCGCCAGAGCGCGGACGTCGTCTTCGTGGGTACGCAGCGTGCCGTGGCCTCGGGCGCCGAGGCGACCCGTCGCCTCATGTCCGCGCACCCCCAGGCCAACGTCATGGTCTTCGGTGCCCCGGACGACGGCGGCAGCATCGCCGCCGCGATCGCCGGCGGTGCCCGTGGCTACCTGCGCTGGGACGCCTCGCGCCCCGAGCTGGTCGCCGCTCTCGCCCACTCGGCCGCGGGCGCCGAGGTCGGCGCCATGCCCATGCAGCGCGGCGCGCAGCCGGGCGCGGGCGTCAACCTCACCGAGCGCGAGATGCAGGTCCTGCGCGGGATGAGCCAGGGTAAGAGCAACGGCCAGATCGGCCGCGAGCTCTACCTGTCCGAGGACACGGTGAAGACCCACGCCCGCCGGCTGTTCCGCAAGCTCTCGGCGGCCGACCGGGCCCAGGCGGTGGCCCAGGGCTTCCGCTGCGGCCTGGTCTCCTGAGGCGGGTGCCGGGGGGAGACACCCGACGACGTCCCGCCGGGTCGGAGGCGGCAGGAGGTCGGTCGGGGCAGGACGGGTCGACCGGACCCGGTGGACGGGCGTACCCCGCATGCGCCCGCCCACCGGGTCCGGTCGGCGTGCCGGCAGGAGCCGGGCCGTGAGGTGCCTCAGGGGCCGACGACGGTCCGGATCGTGTCGTCGCGCAGCTCGATACGGGTGCGCGGATGCGCCCCGAACCGGTGGCGGATGCCGTCGGGGCCGGCGAGCCAGCCCTGGTAGGCGTCGAGGGCGTGGTCCTGCCGTTCGCCGCCCTCGCCCCGCACGGTGATCCGGTACGCGGTGTCGCGCGCGAACGTGAACCGGGGGGTCGGTGTCGTGCGCCCCGGTCGAGAGGGAGTGCGGGAGGGGGCACGGGAGGGAGCGGCCATCGCCGCTGATCGTACGGGCACGGAATACCCGTTCGCCGCCCTCGAACGGAGTAGTCGTGAGAAGGTGAGCGACGTCTCGGCTCGGCGGTGACGGGAAGGGTGGACGGGTGACGGACCCCCTCGACACGGGCCCCCTCGACACGGGCCCCCTCGACACGGTGCACGCGGCCTGGTCTGCAGGCCGCGCGGCACGCAACGGCTGGCTGACCGTCCCGGACGCCCACCTCGTCGAGGTCGTGGCCGCGTACGCCGCCGGGCACGACGTCCTCGACGCCCTGACCCTCGATCTCCAGCACGGCCTGTTCGATCGCGCGTCGACCGCCGCCGCGGTCCGCGCCATCGACGCCCACGGGCTCGCCCCGCTGGTGCGCCTGCCGTCGGTCGACGACGCGAGCGTGGGGTTCGTGCTCGACCTCGGGGTCCGCGGCGTGATCGCCCCGATGGTGTCCGACGTCGCGACCGCCACCGAGCTCGTCGCCGCGTGCCGCTACCCGCCGGCGGGGCGCCGCTCGTTCGGGCCCGTGCGCACCGCGCTGCGTCCCGGCGCCGACCCCGTGGGCTCCGCGGGCTCCGTCCTCGTGTTCGCGATGATCGAGACGGCCGACGCCCTGGACAGGGCCGGCGAGATCGCCGCGGTGCCGGGCCTGGACGGGCTGTTCGTCGGCCCGGGCGACCTCGGCGTCGCCCTGGGGCTCGGTCCCGCCCAGAACCGCGAGGAGCCCGCGATCCACGACGCGTTCCGGCGCGTCCTCGACGCCTGCGCCGCCGCGGGCACGCGCTCGGCCGTGCACGCCACCCGCGCGGAGTACGCCGCCGCCCGAGCCGCCGACGGGTTCTCGCTGGTCACCACGTGGTCCGACGTGCCTGCGCTGCTCGGGACGCTCGACGGTGCGCGCGAGGGGTTCCGGGGATAGCGGACCGTTCCCGTCCGCCTCGCGGGGCACACTGAGCACGTGCTCGAGACCTCCGCCCGCCTGCTGCGCCTGCTCTCGCTGCTGCAGGCACGCCCGGAGTGGACGGGCCCGGAGCTCGCCGAGCGGCTGGGGATCACCACCCGCACCGTGCGCCGGGACGTCGACAAGCTCCGCGGGCTCGACTACCCGGTCGAGGTCGGCTTCGGCCCCGGCGGCGGCTACCGCCTCGGCTCCGGGGCCGCGCTCCCGCCGCTGCTGCTCGACGACGACGAGGCCGTCGCGGTCGCGGTGACGCTGCGGACCGCGGCCGGGTCCGGGGTGGCGGGCACGGGGGAGACGGCGCTCGCCGCGCTGGTCAAGCTCGAACGGATCCTCCCCGCGCGCCTGCGGCACCGGGTCTCGTCGATGCCGGTGGCGATCGTGGCGCCGCGCGTCGCGCCGACGGTCGACCCGTCGGTGCTCGCCGTCGTGGGCGGGGCGTGCCGCGACCGGCGCGTGCTCGAGATCGACTACACCGCCCGCGACGGGACCGCGACCCGCAGGCGCATCGAGCCGATCCACCTCGTCGCCTGGGGGCGGCGCTGGTACCTCGTGGCCTGGGACCGCGACCGCGAGGACTGGCGCACCCTGCGCGTCGACCGCCTCACGCCGCGGCTGGCCCCGGACGGGCTCCCGACCGGGCCGCGCTTCGCCCCGCGCGAGATCCCCGGTGGCGACCCGGCGGCGTTCGTCTCCGACCGCGTCGCCGACGTCCGGCCGTTCCGCTGCGTCGTGCGCGTCGAGGCGTCGGCCGAGCAGGTGCGGGCGACGATCTGGACCGACCAGGTGCGCATCGAGCCGGACGGACCCGACGCCTGCCGGGTGTCGCTCTCCACCGACGACGCCCGCGCCGCGACCATCATCCTGCTCGGGCTGGGTGCGGAGTTCTCCGTCGAGTCGCCCGACGCCCTCGTCGACGAGATGCGCGTCGTCGCGGCGCGCTACCTCCGCGCCGCCGGGGACGCTCAGCCGACCGCGCCGCCCACCAGGTAGCCGATGCCGTAGGTCGCGGCGAGGCCCAGGGCGCCGCCGATCATCACCCGCAGCACCGCCCGCCTCGCGGTCGCGCCGCCGAGCCGGGCGCCGGCCCAGCCGGCGAGCCCGAGCGCGACGAGCACCACCGCCACGGTGACCGGGACCCGCCACGTCGCCGGGGTCGCGATCACCGCGATCAGCGGCAGCAGCGCGCCGAGCGTGAACGCCACCGCCGAGGCGCCCGCCGCCCGCCAGGGGCTGGTCAGCTCGTCGGGGTCGAGGTGGAGCTCGGCGTCGACGTGGGCGGAGAGCGCGTCGTGCTCGGTGAGCTCGACGGCCACCTGCCGCGCGGTTGCCCGCGAGAGGCCCTTCTCCTCGTAGAGCTCGGTGAGCTCCTCGAGCTCCTCGTCGGGCGTCTCGCGCAGCTCGCGCTTCTCCTTCGCCAGCTGGGCACGCTCGGAGTCACGCTGGCTGGACACCGAGACGTACTCGCCGAGGGCCATCGAGACGGCGCCCGCCACGAGGCCCGCGATCCCGGCGGTGACGATGGGGGCGCGCTCGACGGTCGCGCCGGCGACGCCGACGACGATGCCCGCAGTCGACACGATCCCGTCGTTCGCGCCGAGCACGCCTGCGCGCAGGGCGTTGAGCCGCTGCGAGAGCTCGCCGCCGTGAGGTTCGGGGTGGACCTCGCCCGGGGTCCCGGAGGTGCTCACGGTCTCACTCATGCTTCCAGTGTCCCACGAAGACTGGAATCATTCCAGAAAACTGAGCCTGCCCTCAGTCCGCGCGTGATCCTCACGGCGATCCGGCGTCCGGGAGCGCACGATGGTGGTGCCGAGTGACGCGGACGGGGCCGCCGCGCCCGGCAGGAGGAGGCGCCGTGGACACCGAGGGAGCAGCCGAGCGCGAGGGGCAGGGCGACCCGGAGGAGCACCGGTCACGCCTGCCCGACCGGAGCGGGCCGCCGGACCTGCGGGTGAGCGACGCCGAGCGCGCGGCCGCCCTGCAGGCCCTGGGCGCGCACCTCGAGGCGGGGCGCCTCGACATCGACGAGTTCGGCGAGCGGTCCGCCCGCGCGGCCGTCGCCGTCCACCGTTCCGACCTGGAACCCCTGTTCGTCGACCTGCCGGCGCCGCACCCGCCGTTGCCCCACCCCCACGTCGCGCCCCCGCCTCCGGTGCCTGCGGCGCTGCCCGTCGTGCCCGAGCAGGTCCGGGACCGCCGGCCCGCCCCGGCCGGACCGGCCCTCGGCGTCGCGCTGGTGATGCTGCTCGTGCTCGTGCTCCCGGCGCTCCTCGTGGGTGCGGCGACCACGGGCTCGGCCGGCGGCCTGCTGGTGCTCCCGCTGCTGTTCCTGGTGCTCGGCGCGCGGCACGGGCGCTGGCACGGGCGCGGACCGGGGGGTCACGGGCACGGCGGGAGGCACGGACCACACGGGCCCTGGTGAAACGGGGGGTGGCGCGCCCGCCTCTGATGAGGTTAGGCTTGCCTCATCGCTGCGCGGTGTTGTGGTGGCGCCAGCGGCAGCGGCGAGAGGTGGCCCCGGGCTCGAGGGACGAGCCCGGGGCCACCGATCTCTCTTGGATACCATGTTTCGCCCCTCCGCGCTCCTGTCGAGCGCGTGACCAGCGGTGACGGGATCCGGCCCCGATTCCCCTGCCTCACGGTGGCGTGAGATGTCGGCGCTTCGAGGTGCCGCCGCGCGGGGCGCAGGGGAAGCTGTGTCCGTTATGGGGATCATCGAACGGGTCGTGCTTCTCGACGAGTCCGGGGCGGCGACGGGGACGGCGGCGAAGGCCGAGGTCCACCACGACGCCACACCCTTGCACCTGGCGTTCTCCTGCTACGTGTTCGACGGGCGCGGTGACCTGCTGCTGACCCGGCGCGCCCGCAGCAAGAGGACCTTCCCCGGCGTGTGGACCAACTCGTTCTGCGGCCACCCCGAGCCCGACGAGCCGATGGACGAGGCCGTCCGCCGTCGCGGGCGCCAGGAGCTCGGGATCGACCTCGACGGCCTGCGCCTCGTCCTGCCCGCCTTCCGGTACGACGCCGAGCAGGGCGGTGTGCGCGAGAACGAGATGTGTCCCGTCTTCGTCGCCCGCACCCACGACGTGCCGCGCGAGCCGGACCCCGGCGAGGTCGACGAGATCCGCACCGTGCCGTGGGCGTCGTTCCGCGACGAGGTCCTCGCCGAGCGCTGGTCGGGGATCTCGCCGTGGTGCGCCGACCAGATCCGTCTGCTCGCCTCGCTCGGCCCCGACCCGGGCCGCTGGGCCTCCGCCGACCCGGCCGCCCTGCCCCCGGCGGCGTTCCTGGCGTCGTGATCTCCCGATCCGACCGATGAGTCCGGGCGGGGGCGGGAGTTCCACCGGGTGAGGACGCCATCCGAACCCGGGAGGACAGCCCCATGGCCGACAACGACGCCGAGCGCGAGATCCGCGAGCTGATCGAGCGCTGGGCCCACGCCGTGCACGTCGGCGACCTCGGGACGGTGGTCGCCGACCACGCTGAGGACATCGTCATGTTCGACGTGCCCCCGCCCCAGGGCGGGATCCGTGGTCTCGCCGACTACACCGCGGCCTGGCCTCCGTTCTTCGAGTTCCAGGCCTCCGGCGGGTGCTTCGACATCCTCGAGCTGGACGTCACCGCCGGCGCCGACGTCGCGTTCGCCCACGCCCTGCTGCGCTGCGACACCCCCGAGGCCGTCGCCGCCCGCCCCGACCTCCGGCTGCGGCTCACCCTCGGCCTGCGCCGGGAGGAGGGCCGCTGGGTGGTGGCGCACGAGCACCACTCGTTCCCCGACGAGAGCCACATCGTTGCGGAGGACCAGCAGGCGATCCGTGAGGTGCACCGGATGTGGGCGGAGGACACCGCCACCGGCGACCTCGACGCGCTCGTTGCGCCGATCGCCGACGACATCGTCTCCTACGAGCAGGAGGGTCCGCTGGAGTACGTCGGTATCGACGACGCCCGCGAGGTCTGCCGGGCCGGGCTCGAGGCCGCGCCGGAGTCGGTGCGCTGGGAGATTCCCGACCTGCGGGTCGTCGCCGGCGGCGACATCGCGGTCTCCTGGGGGATCGACCACATCGCGCCCGGCCCGGACGCCGAGCCGGTGCTCTCCCGCGGTACCCGGGTCTTCCGCCGGACGAGCGAGGGCTGGTCGATGATCCACCAGCACCTGTCGTTCCCCGTCTGACGTCACGCCGCGGGGGCGCAGGACTCGTGGTCGGTGTTCTCGCGAACGGGCCCTGGCTGTCGGGGGTCGGTTCTAGAATCGAACACATGAGCGAATGGGGTGCGGGGTTGGTCGAGCGCGAAGCGCTCGCGGCCGCGCGCGTCGAGGAGCTCGCCACCAATCAGGCCTACTACCGGCGCCTGGAGCGGGTTGCCGAGCTCGATCGGCTCGGGGTCGCGGCGCAGACCGGGGATCGCAGCACCGAGCGGTTGGTGCAGGAGAACTGGCGGGTCGACCCGGCGAAGGCGGGCCGGTTGGTGGCCGAGGCCGGCGACCTCGCGCCGCGTCGGTCGTTGCAGGGCCAGCCGTTGGCGCCGCGGCTGCCCGCGACCGCGACGGTGTTGGCGTCGGGGGAGATTTCCCCGGAGCATGTGGCGATCATCCGCCGCACGATGGCCCGGCTCGACAAGGTCGAGCAGCTCGAGCCCGGGGAGTGGCCGCGGGCCGAGGCGTATCTGGCCGGGCAGGCGACGCTGGTCCCGCCCCGGAGGCTTCAGCAGTTCGCGGATCGGTTGCTGGCGCATCTGGACCCGGACGGGGCGGCGCCGGATGAGGACGCGGACCTGTTCGACGATCTGAAGATGACCTCGTGTCGCGACGGGTCGCTGGAGGTGCGCATCAAGATCCACGATCGGGTCGACGCGGAGATGATCCGTGAAGGCGTCGGGGTGCTGTCGACCCCGACCGGTGCTGATGACCACCGCTCGTTGGGGAACCGGCAGGCGTGCGCGTTCAAAGAGGTGTTCGCCGACGCCCTGGGCCCGAACGGGCTGGTCACCGACACCCGCCAGAACGAGAACCACACCGAGGCGACCCGACGCCGACCCAGAAGACGACGAGGCGCGCCGCTCGAGGACGCGCTGATCCCCGAGCCCCGCCGCCCCGAGCCCGAGCCCGCTGCTGCGCCGGCCCCGGCTCCGGAGTCCACCCGCGGGCCGGGGCGGGCGCTGTTGACCATCACGATGGATCACCGCTGGCTGCAGCTGGCGATCGGGCACGGCACGCTGGACTCCGGGGCGCTGTCCGACCCGGCCACCGTGCGCCGCTGGGCCTGCGACGCCGACATCGTCCCCCTGGTGCTCGGCTCGAAGTCCGAGCCGCTCGACATCGGACGCCGCTCGAGGTTGATCCCCGACGCGATGCGCCGGGCGCTGAACTTCCGTGACGGTGGCTGCGCGTTCCCCGGCTGCACCCGCCGACCCCGCCGTTGCCACGCCCACCACATCGAAGCCTGGGCCGACCTCGGCCCGACCTGCCTCGACAATCTGACGCTGTTGTGTCGCCATCACCACCAGGTGATCCACCACGGCCACTGGCGGATCGACATGATCGACGGTCTCCCGTGGTTCACCCCACCAGCCTGGATCGACCCCGAACGACAACCCAGACCCGGCGGCCGGTCGGCCGCCGTCGTCTGATCCGGCCGGATGCTTCGGAAATCGAAGTATCCGCGGGAGGATTCACCGCGAGCGGCCGTCAGGCCTGGCGGACGATCAGCCGCCGATCCCCTGATGCGGCCCTCCGCGATGCTCAGGGCCGGGGCGCGCCGTGATAGGTCCCGAACTGCCAGTGGTTGCCCTCCGGGTCGCGCACGGCGACGTCGTGGGAGCCGTAGTCGGTGTCGTAGGGGCCCTGGGTGATCTCGCCGCTGCCGTGGTCCCGGACCCGCGCGGCGATGGCGTCGATCTCGGCGGCGTCGGGCACGACGACGTAGGCGGTGAACGAGCCGGAGGACGTCGCGCGCACGTCGGTGCCCGGGCGCTGCTGGCCCATCATGATCCCGCCGCCGCTGGGCCAGGCCAGCTCGGCGTGCTGCACGACCCCGGAGTCGTCGGCGTACGCGACGACCTCGACGAAGCCGAGGACCCCGGTCAGGAACGCCATGAGAGCGCGGGCGTCCACAGCGGCCAGCGTGGGCCAGATCTGGGGCGGAGGGGTCTTGGCGTCGGTCGTGGAGGAGGTGTCCATGGCGCTCACGATGTCGTCTCGGGGGCCCCGGCGTCTTGGACGTTCCCGATCTCCTCGGCGAGCCACCGGGTGGGGGAGCAGCCGGCGAGCGCGCCGAACTCCCGGGTGAGGTGGGCCTGGTCGGCGTAGCCCCCGTCGGCGGCGATGTCCGCGAGCCCGAGGGGCCCGCCGGCGACCGCGCGTGCGGCGAGGCGGCGACGGGCGCGGTCGAATCGGGCCATCCGGCCCGCGACCTTCGGGGCCACGCCGATCTCGGCGCGGAAGCGCTGGCCGAGGTGGCGCTCGCTCCAGCCGACCTCGTCGGCGAGCGCGTGCACGGGCACCGCCCCGGCCGACCCGACGAGCCGACGCCAGGCCCGGCGGACCTCGGGGGCGATCGGGCGCCCCGGGAGGTCGACGGCCAGTGCTCGCTGCAGGACGTCGTCGAGCGCAGCGAAGCGCCCGTCCCAGCCCTCGGCGGCCTCGACCCGCTCCTCCAGCTCGCGCGTCACGACGCCCAGGACGTCGTCGCCGTCGACGGTGATCCCGGCGAGCTCCGAGGCGGGCCGCCCGAGCAGCGCCCGGGCCGCGAGGGGGTCGAGCACGACGTGCACCCCGGACTGGCGGCCGTCGTGGACGATCTCCTCGGGCGTCGTGTGCAGGCCGCCGATCGCCGTGCGGCGCCGAGCCAGGCCGCCGTCCGGCGTGCGCATGACCAGCGGCTCGCCGAACGTGACGATCAGTGTCAGGTACGGCGAGGGCAGGCCGCGGTGCACGCCCGGCGCACCGCCACGCATGTCGTAGCCGTGATAGGCGACGTGCCCGCGCAGAGCCTCGCCGGGCACCCCCGACCGTCCGTCCGACACCGGCTCCACCCCTCCAGTGTGGCCCCGGCGGGCGGCGACCGGAACGGTCCGTGGCGGAGCCCGGTCCGCCGCGCGAGGATGCGCACCGCACCCCGACCCGGCGCCACTCGCCGGACGATTGGAGAGACGGCCTTGATCCTGATCAACGTCAAGTGGACCGTGAAGCCGGAGTACGCCGAGCAGTTCCCGTCCCTGGTCGAGGAGTTCACCGACGCGGTGCGCCAGGAGCCCGGCAACATCTTCTTCGAGTGGTCCCGGCACCTCGAGGAGGACAACACCTACGTCCTCGTCGAGGCGTTCCAGGACGACGCCGGCGAGGCGCACGTCCAGTCCGACCACTTCCAGAAGTTCACCGCGCAGGCGCCCGACTGGGTCTCGCAGAAGCCGAAGATCATCAACGTCCAGAACGTCCGGCAGGACGGCTGGGGCGAGATGGGCGAGATCGAGCCGCGCTGAACCGCACCGCACTGCACCGCGGCGCGGGCCGGCCGGGTCAGACCCCGATCGGCTCGCGCTCCGCGGCCGCCGCCGCCCGCCCCAACAACTGCCAGGCCCCGATCGCCGTCAGCGCCAGGACGGCGGCGCCGAGCGCCGCGGCGCCCTGCATGCCGACGGCGAACGCCTCCCGGGACGCCGCGACGAGCGCATCCCCGGCCCCGGGCTCCAGCACCCCGGCGTGGGCGAACGCACCGCCGAGGGTCTCCTGCCCTGTCCGCGCGGTGAAGACAGCCGCGGCGAGGCTGCCGAGCACGGCGGTGCCGAGCGCCCCGCCGAGCTCGTAGCCGGTCTCGGAGATCGCCGAGGCGGCACCGGCCCGGTCGGCCGGGGCGGCGGCGAGGATCAGGTCGTTGGTCAGCGCCTCCGCGAGCGCCACACCCGCCCCGAGCAGCGCGAACCCGACCACGACCCCGACCAGACCACCGAGGACGGCGACGAGGGCGAGGCCCGTCGCGGCGGACCCGAGTCCGAGACCGACGAGCGCGGGCCGTGTGATCCGGCGCGCGAGGCGCGTCGCCACGAGCGCACCCGTGACCCCGGCGACGGAGCCGGGCAGCATCCACAGCGCGGCCTCGAGCGGCCCGTACCCGAGCACCAGCTGCAGGTACTGCGGCAGCAGGAGGAGCAGGCCGACCAGCGCGAACACGCCGAGCAGGTTCGTCGTCACCGACACCGAGAAGGACGGGCGGGAGAACAGCCCGAGGTCCAGCAGCGGGTGCGCGAGGCGGCGCTGGCGGCGGACGAACAACGTGCCCGCGGCGACGCCCACGACGGCCGAGAGCGCGGCTCCGACGGTCGGGCCCTCGGTCGCGACGGTCTTGAGCGCCGAGACCAGCGGGAACATCGCGACGAGTGACAGCGCCGCCGAGGCGAGGTCGAACGGGCCCGGGTGCGGGTCCCGGCTCTCGGGCAGGACGAGCGGGCCGACCACCAGCAGCAGCACGATCACGGGGACGTTGATCAGGAAGACCGAGCCCCACCAGAAGTGCTCGAGCAGCACGCCCGCCACGACGGGGCCCGCCGCCGCGCCGCCGGAGAACGCGGCCGACCACACCGCGACGGCCGTGGCTCGGCGGCGCGGCTCGGGGAACGTGGTCTTGATCAGTGAGAACGTCGAGGGCATGAGCGTCGCCCCGCCGAGCCCCAGCAGGGCGCGGGCGACGACGAGCGTGCCGGCCGTGGGCGCGAACGCCGCGAGCACCGAGGCGACGCCGAAGGCCGCCGCGCCCCACATGAGCAGGCGGCGCCGCCCGATGCGGTCGCCGAGCGTGCCCATCGTGACCAGCAGGCCGGCGAGCACGAACGAGTACGCGTCGACGATCCAGAGCTGCTCGGCGGCGCCGGGGTCCAGGTCCTCCGCGAGCACCGGGAGCGCCGTGCCCAGCACCGTCATGTCGATGCTGATGAGCAGCACCGGCAGGACGAGTGCGGCCAGCGCGAGCGCGGGTGACCGGCGGGACATGACGAACCTCCGAGCGAGAACACGAGTGACTGCACCGTCCAGACGGTGCAGTTTGCGACGACGGCGAAACTACACCGGCTGGACGGTTTACTGTCAACGCCGTGCCACGTCCGTCACAGCGCGACCGGATCCTCGACGCATACACCGACCTCGTCGTGACCTCCGGACCCGAGACCGTCACGCTCGACGCCGTCGCGGGCGCCGCGGGCGTGTCCAAGGGTGGGCTGCTGTACCACTTCGGGTCGCGTGAGGCCCTGCTCGAGGGGCTGCTCGCACGGGCCCGGGCGCTCAACGACGACGATCTCGCCGCGGCCCGGTCCGCCCCGGAGGGCGTCGCGCGGTACTACCTGCGCACGTCGGTCGACGAGCCGGTCGCCGTGAGCCCCGTCTACCGGGCGACGGTCGCGCTGATCAAGCTCGCGACCACCGAGCCCCGCGCGGCGGAGGCGACACGCCGCTGCCTGGCGGGGTGGCGGGCGGCGCTCACCGACGAGCTCGGCGACCCCTTCGCTGCCGACCTGGTGGCCGCGGTGGGCGACGGCATCTACCTGCGCGCGATCGTCGGGGACTCCAGCGAGGGCCTCGGCGGCGCGATCGAGGAGGTGCTCCGGCGGGCCGTCTCGCGGTGAGCGGGGCGGTCGGCGGCCGGTCCGACGGTGTCGTCCGCGGCTCCCGGCGGCTCGGCGGTCGCCGTGGTGCGGCGAGGGCGTCCGGTCGTGGCTGAGCGTGACGGGGAGTACCGCGGCATTTCCGCTGGTCGACGCCAGGTGTCGGTGGTCGAGGACACGGTGTGAGGCCTCGGTCCCTGGCGCATCCTGGGAGGGTGGAGCAGCCAGAGGAGCCGGACCGGGCCGCCGGGGAAAACCCCGCCGAACGGGCCGTCGACCCCTACCGCGCCCCCTTCGACGCGATGGTGCGCGCGCTGGCGGCCCAGGACCCGCGGTTCCTCCGCCGGGTCAGCGTCCCGAGGGCGCGCCGGCTCGGCGTCGGCCACCTCATGCTGCTCGCGGGCCTGGTGACCACGCTGCTGCTCGGCGTCGTGCCCCTCGCGATCGGGGTCCACACCGGGTCCGTCGTGTTGCTGGTGATCGGCGCCCTGGGCTCCATCCTGCTGCCGGCCGGCGCCCCGCTGGCCGTGCGCATCGTCCTGCACCGGATGCGCCCGCTCATGCGCTAGACGGCGACCGCGTCCACGCGCCGCCGCAGGGTCGGCAGGTCCTGCACCACGATGCTGCGCCCGTCCTTGACCAGCACGCCTTCGGCGACGAGGCGCGAGAGCTCGCGGCTGAGCGTCACCCGGGTCAGCCCGACCATCAGCGCGAGCTCGTCCACCGGCGGCCGCACGGACAGGCGCGCCGACGTCCCGAGCGCGCCGTCGCCATAGGCCTCGACGAGGTGCCCGAGCAGCAGGGTCACCCGCTCGCGGGCGGGCAGGCCGTCGAGGAACACGTGCAGGTGCAGCACCCGCTGCTTGTGGGACACCCGGCGGACGACCTCGACGAGCAGCTCCGGGTCGTCGCGGGCGGCGGCGACCAGGGCGTCGCGACCGACAGCGAGCAGCTCGCACGGTGTGATCGCGGTGGCCGACACCTGGTTGAGGCCGCCGTCGAAGCAGACGCCCTCGCCCAGGCTCGCGCCCGGTTCGGCCCAGGAGATCACCCGCACCGTGCCGTCGGGACGCAGCATGTGGATCCGGACCCGGCCGCTGACCACGACGTGGAACGACGACGAGGGCTCGCCCTGCCGGTAGAGGTGCTGACCGGCGCGGACGGGGCGCGGGGCGCCGAGCGCCTCGATGCGCCGGCTGACGGCACCGGGTTCGGCGAGCAGGAAGGGAGAGACGGTCGGCGAGGGTGGAACGTCGTGCGGAGCCATCGCCGTCCTCGGTCCGGCCGCCGGAGCGCGGGTGAGGGGCAGGCTACGGGCCGGCCGAGCGTCCCGGAAGGGACGGACGGAACGCTCGTCCCTTCCGGGACGCCGTGCTCACGCCGCCGCGCGCGCGGGCGTGGAGGTGATCGAGTCGGCGTTGGTGTCCGGCAGCGCGATGGTGCACAGCAGGCTGACCACCGACAGGCCGGCGAGCAGTATGCCGATCGCGAGGCTCGACCCCAGTCCCGCGACCAGCGCGGTGGCGATCAGCGGGACGACGCCGCCGCCGAGGACGCCGGCGAGGTTGTAGGCCAGGCCCGCGCCGGTGTAGCGGTAATGCGTCGGGAAGAGCTCCGGGAGCTGTGCGCCCTGCGGACCGTAGGCGATGCCGACGACGCCGAGCACCACCGAGAGCCCCAGCCCGAACGCCCACGGCGTGCCGATGTCGAGGATCGGGAACGCGACGATGCCGCCGACGATGGCGGACGCGTTGCCGATGATGATCATCTTTCGCCGCCCGACGCGGTCGGACAGGATCGCGCCCGCGATGGTGGTCGCGGCGAAGACGAGGCCGCCGATGATCCCCATCGCGAGCACCGTGGTGCGCGGCAGACCGAGCTCCTGGGTGCCGTAGCTCGTCAGGTAGGTGACGCCGATGTAGAAGAACGCGAACACGGCCATCGTCGAGCCCGCACCGAGCAGTACCCGGCCCGTGTGGGTGCTCAGCACCTCCATGACCGGCATGCGCGTGCTCGTCGTCTTCTCCCGGGCCATGAATGCCGCGGTCTCGGTGATGGCGAGCCGCACGTAGAGGCCGACGGCGACGAGGACGACGCTGCCGATGAACGGCACCCGCCAGCCCCAGGCCAGGAACGCCTCGCTGCTCATGGTCAGCGCGGTGGTCAGGAAGGTGGCGCTGGCCAGCGCGAAGGCCAGCGACGGGCCGAGCTGCGGGAACAGCGCGTACTTGCCGCGCATCTTGCCCGGCGAGTTCTCCGCGGTGAGCAGCGTCGCCCCGGCCCACTCCCCGCCGACCGCGAGGCCCTGCAGGATGCGCAGCAGCACGAGCAGGATCGGGGCGGCGATGCCGATGGTGCCGGTGGTGGGCAGCAGGCCGATGGCCAGCGTCGAGAGGCCCATGACCAGCAGCGTCGTCACGAGCGTGCGCTTGCGTCCGAGCTTGTCGCCGAAGTGTCCGAAGAGCACCGAGCCGAACGGGCGGGCCACGAACGCCACGCCGAAGGTCGCGAGCGCCAGCGCCGTGCCGGCCGCCGCCCCCAGCGAGGGGAAGAAGACCTTGTTGAACACGAGCGCGGCGGCGGTGCCGTAGATGAAGAAGTCGTAGAACTCGATCACCGTGCCGGTCATGCTCGCGATCGCGATGCGGCGCATCGGTGGTGACGCGCCGGCGGGCGCGGCGTCGCTCTGACTCACGAAGCCTCCTGAACGTTCGTACGGGTACGCCGAGTGTCCGGTTCAGGCGGTTTGAGTTCTGTATCGCACACTACAGACGGAACGTGTCCGCCCGTGCTCGCCGAGGTACACGCCGTAGCGTGGTCGCCTCACACACCTCGGGGGATCGATGACGATCTTGGTAGCCGTGACGGACGACGCCACGGGCGCCGTGGCGCTCGGCGCCGCGCTGGCCGAGGCGGCCCGGCGGGACACGGCGGTGGTGGCGCTGAACCTGCGTGCCGGACCCCTCGCCGTCCCGGCCGGCGCGCCGGTGACCGTCGTCGACCGCATCTCGGGGGTCGAGGACGGCGACGCGGTGCTCGAGCGGCTGGAGGCGGACACCGACGTCGACCTGCTCGTCATCGGCGTCCGCCGCCGCAGCCCGGTGGGCAAGGCGTTCCTCGGCGACGTCGCGCAGCGGCTGCTGCTCGAGGCCGACGTGCCCGTGCTGGCGGTGAAGACCTAGCGCGCAAGGGGGACCCGCTCGCCTCCCGATCAGTCTGGCCCACCCGTGCCGGTGCTGTGACCATCGGTCGGTGCCGCGATCCCCGGAGCTCCGCCTCACCGTCGCCGGCGCCGCGGTGGTGGGCGTGGCCTACGGGATGGGCCGGTACGCGTTCGGTCTGACGCTCCCGGCGCTGCGCGGGGACCCGTCGCTCTCGGCGGACGGCCTGGACGACGCCGTCCTCGGCCTCATCGCCTCCGCGTCCTTCGCCGGCTACCTCGCGGGCCTGCTGCTCGCGCCCGTGGTGAGCCGACGCCTCGGGCCGCGGGCCCCGACGACGGTCGGGAGCGTGTGCGGCATGGTCGGCGGGCTGCTCGCCGCCGTGGCGCCGTCGCCGGCGGTGCTCGCCGTCGGCACCGTGCTCGCCGGCAGCGCCGCGGGGTGGGTGTGGGCGGCGTACTCCGACCTCGCGGCCGCCGTCGTCGTGGCGCCCCACCGCCCGCGGGTGCTGGCCGTGATCAGCACCGGGACCAGCGGGGGCCTGGTGGTCTCGGGGCTCGTCGCGCTCGCGGTGATGGGCGTGCCCGGCTGGCGGCTGGTGTGGGTGGCGATCGCGGTGGGCTCCGCGGCGGCCGGCCTGCTGAACCTGCGCGGGACGCCCGCGGTGCGGCCCTCGCGCGCCGGGCCGACGGGACGGATCCCGCTGCGCGGCCTCGCGGTCCCGACGCTCTACTCCATCGCCTTCCACGTCGGCGTCACGACGTTCTTCACCTGGGCCGCCGACATGTTGCGCCGCGGCGGGCTCGACGCCGGGCTCGGGGGCGTGCTCTACGCCCTCGTCGGGGTGGTCGGCCTCGTCGCGCTCGGCACGGGCGGCTGGTGCGCGCGGTTCGGCACGGTCCGCGTCGCCGCGGCGTGCCTGCTGGCGATCGCCGCGTCGCTCGTGATCCTCGGCGCGGGCGCCGGGTCCGCTCTCGTCGCGCTCGGCGCCGCGGTCGTGTTCGCGCCCGGGATCATGGGCGGGGCCGCGGTGCTCGCCGTGTGGACCGCCGAGATCGCCCCGGACCGCTCCGGCGAGGCGCTGACGGTCGTCGTCGCCGTCGGGGCGCTCGCCGCGGTGATCGCCCCGGCCGTCGTGGGCGTGCTCCTCGGGCTCGTCAGCCTGACCGCCGTCCTCGTCGGGCTGGCTGCGCTCCTCCTGGTCACCGCAGGCGTCCTGCTCACGGCTCGAAGCGATACCCCCGCCCCGCCTCCGTGAGGAGGTGCCGCGGACGCGCGGGGTCGGGCTCGAGCTTGCGGCGCAGGTGCGCGAGGTAGACCCGCAGGTAGTGGCCCTCGGTGCCGTAGGCGGGGCCCCACACCTCGCGCAGGATCTGCTGCTGGGTGACGAGCATCCCGGAGTGGCGCACGAGGTGCTCGAGGACGCCCCACTCGGTGGGGCTCAGGTGCACCTCGGCGCCGTCGCGCACGACCTTCTTGGCGACGAGGTCGACGGTGAAGCTGGCGGTCTCGACCACGGGCGTCCCGTCGGGGGCGACCGCCGCCGCCCGCCGGACCGCGGCGCGCAGGCGGGCGAGCAGCTCGGGGACCCCGAAGGGCTTGGTGATGTAGTCGTCGGCGCCGGCGTCCAGCGCGGCGACCTTGTCGGCGGAGTCGGTGCGGGCCGACAGCACGATCACCGGCACCGCGCTCCACCCGCGCACCCCGGCGAGGACCTCGAGCCCCGGCATGTCGGGCAGCCCGAGGTCGAGGATGACGACGTCGGGCGGCGGGTGCTCGGCCGCGGCGCGCAGGGCGGCGGCGCCGTCGGCCGCGAGCACGACGGTGTGGCCGTGCGCGGTGAGGTTGATGCGCAGGGTGCGGAGCAGGTGCGGGTCGTCGTCGACGACGAGGACGCGGCTCACGGGACCAGGGCCGGCGTCGGCGCCGCCGGCAGCGACAGAACCGTCGTGAGCCCACCGCCCGGCGTGTCCTCGGCCTCGAGCGTGCCGCCCATCGCCTCGGTGAAGCCGCGCGCGACGTGCAGGCCGAGGCCGACTCCGGTCGCGGCTCGCCGGTCGCCGAGGCGCTGGAACGGGGTGAACAGCAGGTCGCGCTGCTGGCGGGGCACGCCGGGCCCGGTGTCGACGACCCGCAGCTCGACGCGGTCGGCGTAGGCGCTGGCGCGGACGGCCACCGTCGTCCCGCCGCCGTGGCGCAGGGCGTTGTCGACGAGGTTCGCGACGACCCGCTCGGCGAGCCCCGCGTCGGCGAGGACGTGGGGCAGGTCCTCGGCGACCTCGACCACCACCCGGTCCGTGGCGGGGTGGATGCCGGCGAGCGCCGCGGCGACGACCTCGTCGAACCCGACCGGCGCCGTCACCGTGGTGACCGCGCCGGTGGCCAGCCGTGATGAGTCGAGGAGGTTGTCGACGAGCCCGGTGAGCCGGTCGGCCGACTCCTCGACGGTCGCGAGCAGCTCCTGGCGGTCCTCGGCCGGCATCCGCAGCACGGGGTCGCGCAGGCTCCCGGCCGCGGCCTTGATCGCGGTCAGCGGTGTGCGCAGGTCGTGGCCCACGGCCGAGAGCAGCGCGGTGCGCAGCCCGGCGGCGTCCGCGCGGCGCTGCGCGTCGGTGGCCTGCGCGGCCATCCGCCGGTTGCGCAGGGCGAGCAGCGCCTGCCCGCTGACGGCGGAGAAGAGCGCGCGCTCGCTCGAGGTGAGGGTGCGGCCGGTGCCGACGAGGTGCACGCCCTCGTCGATCTCGACGTCCGCGTCCGCGTCGGCGGGCCGCGCGCACGGGGCACCGCCGGTGCACGCCGTGGTCTCCCAGCCCGTGCCCGCCGAGCGCTCCAGCAGCGCGACCGTCGTGAGGCCGAACGCCTCCCGGACCCGCTCGAGCAGCTTGGGCAACGGATCGGAGCGCGAGAGCACGACCCGGGCGAACGACGCGAGCAGCGTCGCCTCGGCACGGGCGGTGGCGGCCTGGGCGGCGCGGCGGTCGGCGCGGTCGACGACGGCCGCGACGAGCAGCGCGACCACCACCATCGCCCCGATCGCGAAGGCGTTCTCCGGCTGGGCCACCGAGAGCGTGTACAGCGGCGGCGTCAGGAAGACGTTGAGCAGCAGGCCGCCGCCGAGTGCCGCGACGAGCGCGGGGGCGAGCCCGCCGATCATCGCCGTCACCACCGTGGCCAGGAAGAACAGGACCACGTCGGTGGAGAGGTCCACCGACTCGCGCAGCGCCACCCCGAGCACGGTGGCGAGCACCGGCAGCAGCACGGCCGCGGGCCAGCCCCAGGCGTGGCGACGGGCGGGCAGGGAGAGGCGTGGGCGCCGTCGGGCCTCGCCCGCCTCGGCGTGGCTCACCAGGTGGACGTCGATGCTCCCGGACTCGGCGATCGTCGCGGCGCCGATCCCGGGGTCGACCAGCCGCGCCCACCGCGAGCGCCGCGACGTCCCGAGGACGAGCTGGGTGGCGTTCGCGGTGCGGGCGAACTCGAGCAGCGTGGCCGGCACGTCGTCGCCGACCACCGTGTGGAACGACGCCTCCACGTCCTCGGCGAGGCGACGCATCTCGGGACCGGCCGACCACGCCGTCGCCAGGCCGTCGCCGCGCAGTACGTGCACGCAGAGCAGGTCCGCCGACCCGCTGCGCCGGGCGATCCGGGCCGCGCGCCGCAGGACCGTCGCGCTCTCGGGCCCGCCGGTGACCGCGACGACGACGCGCTCGCGGGCCTCCCAGACCTCCTCGACACCCTCGGCGGTCCGGTAGCGCTGGAGCGCGACGTCGACCTGGTCGGCCACCCACAGCAGCGCGAGCTCCCGCAGCGCGATGAGGTTCCCGGTGCGGAAGTAGTGCGCGAGCGAGGCGTCGATCTTCTCGGGCCGGTAGATGTTGCCGTGCGCCATGCGCCGGCGCAGAGCCTCCGGGGTGATGTCGACGAGCTCGATCTGGTCCGCGGCGCGCACCACGGCGTCCGGGATCGTCTCGCGCTGGCGCACTCCGGTGATGCGTTCGACGACGTCGCCCAGCGACTCGAGGTGCTGGACGTTGACCGTCGAGATCACGTCGATCCCGGCGGCGAGCAGCTCCTCGACGTCCTGCCAGCGCTTCTCGTGGCGCGAGCCCGGCGCGCAGGAGTGCGCGAGCTCGTCGACCACGCAGACCTCGGGCGACCGGGCGAGCACGGCGTCGACGTCGAGCTCGCGCAGCTCGGTGCCGCGGTGGTCGAGGACCGTGCGGGGGAGGACCTCGAGCCCCGCGAGCAGCGCCTCGGTGCGCGCCCGCCCGTGGGTCTCGACCAGGCCGACGACGACGTCCGTGCCCCGCTCGAGGCGGCGGTGGGCCTCGTTCAGCCCGGCGTAGGTCTTGCCGACGCCGGGGGCCGCGCCGAGGTGGATGCGCAGCTCACCACGTCGCGGGGACGACTCGGAGAACACCTCCTCATCCTGCACCTCAGCGGATCCCCGGGGCCGCCGTGACGAGGGCCGCGTCGAGCGCCGGGACGTTGACCCGCGGCTCGCCGAGCACGCCGAGCGATCGCCCGTCGGTGGCGTCGGCGACGAGCGCGCGGACGCGGTCCTCCCCGAGCCCGGTGACGCGGGCGACGCGGGGCACCTGCAGGTCCGCGTACGCCGGGCTGATCTGCGGGTCGAGCCCGGAGCCCGAGGCGGTGAGCGCGTCCGGGGGGATGACGGCGGGGTCGACACCCTCGCGGGCGGCGATGGCGGCCCGGCGCTCCGCCACGGCCGTGCCCAGGTCCTCGGCAGTGGCGCCGAGGTTGGAGCCACCGGAGGTGGTCGGGTCGGCGGGGCCCAGGCCGGCGACCGCGCTGTCCGGCGCCGACGCCGTCGGCCGCGTGTGGAACCACGGGTCGGCGGCCGGGTTCGCAGCGACGGGGTCGATGCCGATGAGGGAAGAACCAGTGGGCGTGAGGGAGCCCTCGGCGTGGGTCTCCAGCCCCGGCAGGCGCGAGACGCCCCAGATCGCCGCGGGGTAGACGACGCCGAGCAGCACGGTCAGCGCGAGCAGCACCCGCACCGCGGCGGCGAGCTGGCGGCGCAGCGCGGTCCCGGTGACGGCCGAGTCCCGCGCCGGAGCCTCGGGGTCGAGGGTGGTGGTCATGATCAGCCGATCCCCGGCACGAGCCGGACGAGGAGGTCGATGAGGTAGATGCCGACGAACGGGACGACGATGCCGCCGAGCCCGTAGACGAGCAGGTTGCGCCGCAGCAGCCGGTCGGCCGACGACGGGCGGAAGCGCGCGCCGCGCAGCGCGAGCGGGATGAGCGCGACGATCACCAGCGCGTTGAAGATGACCGCGGAGAGGATCGCCGACTCCGGGGTCGCGAGCGCCATGACGTTGAGCGCCCCGAGCTGCGGGTAGAGCGCGACGAACATCGCCGGCAGGATCGCGAAGTACTTGGCGAGGTCGTTGGCCAGCGAGAACGTGGTCAGCGCACCCCGGGTGATCAGCATCTGCTTGCCGACCTCGACCACCCCGATGAGCTTGGTGGGGTCGGAGTCGAGGTCGACCATGTTCCCGGCCTCCTTGGCGGCCGCGGTCCCCGTGTTCATGGCGACGCCGACGTCGGCCTGCGCGAGGGCGGGCGCGTCGTTCGTGCCGTCGCCGGTCATCGCGACCATCCGCCCGCCGGCCTGCTCGCGGCGGATCAGCGCGAGCTTGTCCTCCGGCGTGGCCTCGGCGAGGACGTCGTCGACACCCGAGGCGGCGGCGATGGCCCGGGCGGTCACGGGGTTGTCGCCCGTGACCATGACGGTCCGGATCCCCATGGCCCGCAGCTCGCCGAACCGCTCCGCGATCCCGGGCTTCACGACGTCCGACAGCTCGACGACCCCGAGCGCGGCCCCACGTGAGAACTTTCCGCCCTCATAGGGGCGGAAAGTTCTCACGTGGGAGGCGACCACCAACGGCGTCCCGCCGCGCTCGGCGATCTCCCGCGACAGGCGCTCGAGCTCGGCGCGCTCGGCGTCGGACACCGAGTCGCCCAACCACGCCAGCACCGAGGACGTCGCGCCCTTGCGGAGCTCGCGGCCGTCGAGGTCCACGCCTGACATCCGGGTCGTCGCGCTGAACGGGACGAACTCCGCGAGCGCCTCGTGCGCGCTCGCCTCCGCGGGCAGCCCGTGCTCCTGCGCGCACAGGGCGACGATCGAGCGCCCCTCCGGCGTGGTGTCGGCGAGGCTCGCCAGCCGGGCCACCTCGGCGAGCTCGGCGACGTCGACCCCGGCCACGGGGTGCAGCGCCGTCGCCCGGCGGTGGCCGAAGGTGATCGTCCCGGTCTTGTCGAGCAGCAGCGTCGACACGTCGCCGGCGGCCTCGACCGCACGACCCGAGGTCGCCAGCACGTTGCGCTGCACGAGCCGGTCCATCCCGGCGATGCCGATCGCCGAGAGCAGCGCGCCGATGGTCGTCGGGATGAGGCAGACCAGCAGCGCCACGAGCACCACCAGCGACTGCTGGGCCCCGGAGTAGCCGGCCATCGGCTGCAGGGCCACGACGGCGAGCAGGAAGACGATGGTCAGCGCCGAGAGCAGGATCGTCAGCGCGATCTCGTTCGGCGTCTTCTGGCGCTGCGCGCCCTCGACCAGCGCGATCATCCGGTCGACGAACGACTCGCCCGGCCGCGCGGTGATCCGCACGACGATGCGGTCGGAGAGCACGGTGGTCCCCCCGGTGACCGAGGACAGGTCGCCGCCGGACTCGCGCACCACCGGCGCGGACTCGCCGGTGATCGCCGACTCGTCGACGGTGGCGATGCCCTCGACGATCTCGCCGTCGCCCGGGATCGTCTGCCCGGCCTCGACGACGACGTGGTCGCCGATCCGCAGGTCCGTCGCCGGGACCTCCCGGCCGTCCGGCGTGTGCGCCACGGTGTCGGTGCGCGTGGCCCGCAGCGCGTCGGCCTGGGCGCGGCCGCGGCCCTCGGCGACGGCCTCGGCGAGGTTCGCGAAGACCACGGTGAACCACAGCCAGACCGCGATCCACCACGCGAACACGCTCGGGTCGAGGACCGCCGCGACGGTGACGACCACCGAGCCGACCCACACCACGAACATCACGGGGTTGCGCACCTGGTGGCGCGGGTCGAGCTTGCGCAACGCGGTCGGCAGCGACTCCAGGAGCAGCGCGGGCCGGAACGCGCCGGCGCCGACGGGCCGGCCGGAGGTGCGTGGACGTTCGAGGACGGCGGTCATGCCAGTCCCTCCGCGAGGGGGCTCAGGGCCAGGGCGGGCAGGAAGGTGATCGCCGCGACGAGCACGACGGTGCCCGCGACGAGCACCGAGAACAGGGGCGTGCCGGTGGAGAGCGTCCCGGCCGACGGGGCGACGCGGGGCTGGCGGGCGAGCAGCCCGGCCAGGGCGAGCACGGCGACGATCGGCAGGAACCGGCCGAGCAGCATCGTGATCCCGAGCGTCGTCTGGAAGAACCCGCTGGTGACCGTGAGGCCTCCGAACGCCGAGCCGTTGTTGTTCGCGGCCGATGCGTAGGCGTAGAGGACCTCGGACAGGCCGTGCGGCCCGGAGTTCGTCAGAGCCCCCGGAATTCCTGGGCGACCCGCCGTCGACGGCAGCGCGATCGCCAGCCCGGTGCCGAGCAGCACCAGGGCGGGCATCGTCAGCACGACCACCACCGCGCACGTCACCTCGCGGCGCCCGAGACGCTTGCCGAGGTACTCCGGCGTGCGCCCGACCATCAGCCCGGCGAGGAACACCGCGAGGATAGCGATGATCAGGATCGAGTAGAGCCCGGTCCCGACGCCACCCGGCGTCATCTCCGAGAACAGCATGTTCAGCAGCGCCCCACCGCCGCCGAGGGCCGAGAAGCTGTCGTGCAGCGAGTTCACCGCGCCGGTCGACGTGCCCGTCGTCGAATTCGCGAAGATCGCCGAGCCGGGGATCCCGAAGCGGACCTCCTTGCCCTCGAGGTTCGCTCCCGCGAACGACGCGCTGCGCGCCTCGGCGGCCCAGATCACCGCGAGCATCGCCGCCCACAGCCCGCCCATGACGGCCAGCAGCGACACCCCCTGCCGCATCGAGCCGACGAGACGCCCGAACGTCCTCGTCAGCGACACCGGGATCACGAGCAACAGGAAGATCTCGAGCAGGTTCGAGACGGGGTTCGGGTTCTCGAACGGGTGCGCCGAGTTGGCGTTGAAGATGCCGCCGCCGTTGGTGCCGAGCTCCTTGATCGCCTCCTGCGAGGCCGCCGGCGCCAGCGCGATCGTCGACGGGCGCCCGTCCGGACCGACGACGTCGATCCCCGACCGCAGGCTCATCACGACGCCGAGGGCGACGAGCACCACCGCGGCGACGGCGGCGATCGGCAGCAGGATGCGGGTGCAGCCGCGGACGATGTCGACCCAGGCGTTGCCCAGCCGGTCGGTGCGGCTGCGGACGAACCCGCGGACCAGGGCCACGGCGACGGCCATGCCGACGGCGGCGGAGACGAAGTTCTGGACGGTCAGGCCGGCCATCGCGACGGCGTGGCCCATGGTCGTCTCGGGGACGTAGGACTGCCAGTTGGTGTTGGTGACGAACGAGATCGCGGTGTTGAACGCGACCCCGGGCTCCACCGCGCCGCGCTCGAAGGACCACGGCAGCAGCGTCTGCAGGCGCTGCAGCAGGTAGAGCAGCACGATGCCGGCGAACGAGAACGCGAGGACCGCGACGGCGTAGGTGCCCGCCCGCTGCTCCGAGCGCGGGTCCACGCGCACGATGCGGTAGACGAGTCGTTCCAGCCGCCAGTCGCGCTCGTCGCTGTAGACGCGCGCCATCCAGTCGCCGAGGGGACGCCACGCGGCCGCGAGCAGGACGAGCAGAACGCCCACCTGCGCGAACCCGGCCATCAGAACCTTTCCGGGCGCAGCAGGGCCACGACGAGGTAGATCAGCAGGCCCAGGGCGACGAGGCCGCCGAGCACGCTCGCGGCGGCGTTCACAGCCGGTCCAGCCCGCGGACGGCGAGCAGCAGGATCGCGAAGACCACGATCACCACGCCCGCGTGGAGGAGGTCGAGCACCGGGTTCCCCTTCGACGTCGACACCGCCCCGCCGGCGGTGTGCCGATCACCGAGCCTCCGCTCGCCCGGGCCCCGCGAGGCCCGCGTTGACGCGACGTTGACGCCGCACGCCCCGCGTTTTCACGTCCCGGCAGCCCGGTGTGACGCGGCATGCTGGAGCCGTGAGCGCACCCGAGGTGAAGCGGCTGGGGATCCTGCTGTTCGACGGCGTCGAGGAGCTCGACGCCGTGGGCCCGTGGGAGGTCCTGTCGTGGTGGACGGCGAACTTCCCCGACGACGGCTACGTCGCGACCCTGTTCTCCGTCGACGGCGGGCCGGTGACCTGCGCGAAGGGCATGACGATCGTCCCGCAGCACTCGGCCGACGACGTCGGGCCGCTCGAGGTGCTCCTGCACCCGGGCGGGCGCGGCACGCGGCCCCAGGTCGAGGACCCCGCGCACCTCGACCGCGTGCGGGCCTGGCGCCGCGACGTGCCGCTGATGACCAGCGTGTGCACCGGCTCGCTCGTCTACGCCGCCGCCGGCCTGCTCACCGACCGGCCCGCCACGACGTACCACGGCCAGCTCGACGCCCTCGCTCAGCTCGACCCGAGCATCGAGGTCCGGCGCGACGACCGCTACGTCGACTCCGGGGACGTGATCACGAGCGCCGGCGTCTCGGCCGGCATCGACATGGCGTTCCACCTCGTCGTGCGGCTCGCCGGCGTCGAGCGCGCCCGCCAGGTCCGTCGGGGCATCCAGTACGACCCCGAGCCGCCGGTCTAGTCGTCACGACATCTCAGCGAGGTCCCGCAGCACCGCCATCGCGTCGTCGCGGCGCTCCCACGGCACGAACAGGTGGTCGTGGTGGAAGCCGGCGACGGGGTTGGTGCCGATCCCGGCGTCGGCGAGCGCGCGGGTGATCACGGCCAGGAAGCCGACGGCCTCGAGCGCAGAGGCCACCCGCAGCGTGATCCCGGCGCAGGGGAACGCGCCGGGCAGGCCGTGGGCGTCGGCGTCGGCGGTGGTGACCACCGCCGAGAGCCCCTCGTCCTCGCGCATCGTCGCGAGCGGCGCGAGCCCGTCGGGGAGCTCGGGGACGGAGACGAAGACGTAGCGGTCGGGGTGCAGCACCGGGTCCATCCCGGCGAGCAGTCGGACGGGATCGGTGTCGCCGGGCATCCGGGGATCCTCCCGCTCCCCGTGACCGCGGACACAGGTCCACCGGGCCCGTCCGGGTTATGGTCCCGGGCGCTGGTGGTTCCCGGTCCGTCCTCGCGGCGGTCCGGGTGGCAACAGGGAACCCGGTGTGAATCCGGGACTGCCCCGCAGCGGTGAGTGGGAACGACCGCCGTCACAGAGCACTGGACACGCGTCCGGGAAGCGACGGCCAGTAGGTGGCGCATCCGCGCCGCGCCCGCGAGTCCGAAGACCTGCCATCGGTGCGTGCGCCGACCGTCGGCGCGCGCGGCTGGCGGAGTCTCGTGGGTGGACCCGTGGCGTCCCGGTGCCGTCGTGCGGTGCCGCGCGCACGATCGACCCGTGCCGACTCTCGCGAGCCCGACCGCTCGACGAGGAGAAGAGTCGTGTCACGTGCACTGTCCGGCCCCATCGGGGCCACCGTCCTGGGATACCCCCGCATCGGCCCGCGCCGCGAGCTGAAGAAGGCCCTCGAGGCCTACTGGAAGGGCGCGGGGACCGCGGCTGACCTCGAGCTGGTCGCCGCGGACCTGCGGGCGCAGACCTACCGCGAGCTCGCCGAGGCCGGCCTCGACTCGCAGCCGACCGGGACGTTCTCGTTCTACGACCACGTCCTCGACGTCACCGCGATGATCGACGCCGTGCCGCCGCGGTTCCGGCCGGACGGGCGGCGCGAGGGGACGGCGCTCGAGGAGTACTTCGCGATGGCGCGCGGCACCGCCTCCGCCGCGCCGCTGGAGATGACCAAGTGGTTCGACACCAATTACCACTACCTCGTCCCCGAGATCGGCCCCGACACCGCGCTGCGCCTGGCCGACGAGACGCCCGTGGAGCGCGTCCGTGAGGCGGCGGCCGCCGGGGTCACCGCTCCGCGCCCCGCGCTGGTCGGCCCGGTGACCTACCTGCTGCTGGCCAAGGCGGCCGACGGGGCGCCGGAGGGCTTCGACCCGCTCGCCCGCCTCGACGAGGTCGTCGAGGTCTACGCCCAGCTGCTCGCGAAGCTCGCCGACGCCGGGGCCGCCTGGGTGCAGCTCGAGGAGTCGGCCTTCGTGAACGACCGGGGCGACGCCGAGATCGACGCCCTGCGCCGCGCCTACGACCGCCTCGCCGGCACCACCGACCGTCCGCGGATCCTCGTCACGACCTCGTACGGGGACCCCGGCCCGGCCCTCGAGGTCCTCGCCGAGAGCCGCGTCGACGGCATCGGCCTCGACCTGGTCACCGCCCCGCACCTGGCCGACCGTGTGCCCACGCTGCCCGCCCTGCGCCGGAAGACCCTGGTCGCGGGCCTCGTCGACGGCCGGAACGTCTGGCGGACCGACGTCGCGCGGGCGATGTCGCGCGCGGCCACGTTGCTGGGGTCGGTGGGCGAGATCGCCGTGTCGACCTCGTGCTCGCTGCTGCACGTGCCCTACGACGTGACCGTCGAGACGGCGCTCGACCCCGGTGTCGTCGCGCGGCTCGCGTTCGCCCGTCAGAAGCTCGACGAGGTCGTCCTCCTGGGCCGCGTGCTGCGGGGTGACGAGTCCGAGGAGAGCCTGCGGCAGGCCGTGACGGACGCCGCGAGCGGCGCCGCGGCCGGCGGCGACGCCGCCGTCCGCTCCCGGGTCGCCTCGATCGACCCGGCCGACCGCACCCGCACCGAGTACGCGGTGCGCGCCAAGGCGCAGCAGGGTCGGCTCGGGCTGCCGCCGCTGGCGACGACGACGATCGGCTCGTTCCCGCAGACCCCCGACGTGCGCAAGGCGCGCGCCGACTGGGCGAAAGGCCGTCTCGACGACCCGTCCTACCGCTCCCGCATGCAGGCCGAGATCGAGCGCGTGGTCCGGCTGCAGGAGGAGATCGGGCTGGACGTGCTGGTGCACGGCGAGCCCGAGCGCAACGACATGGTGCAGTACTTCGCCGACAACCTGCCCGGCTTCGCGACCACCGAGCTGGGCTGGGTGCAGTCCTACGGCTCGCGTTGCGTGCGCCCGCCGATCCTGCACGGCGACGTCTCCCGTCCGGAGCCGATCACCGTCGAGTGGGCGCAGTACGCGCAGTCGCTCACCGACCGGCCCATGAAGGGGATGCTCACGGGCCCAGTCACGATCCTGGCGTGGTCGTTCGTCCGTGACGATCAGCCGTTGGGCCGGACCGCCGACCAGGTGGCGCTCGCCCTGCGCGACGAGATCGCCGACCTGGAGGCGGCGGGCATCGCGATCGTCCAGGTCGACGAGGCGGCGCTGCGCGAGCTGCTCCCGCCGCGCCGGGCCGACTGGAGCGCCTACCTCGACTGGGCCGTCGGGTCCTTCCGCCTCGCCACGGGCGGGGCCTCCGAGGAGACCCAGATCCATACGCACCTCTGCTACTCGGAGTTCGGCGACGTCATCGACGCGATCGACGGCCTCGACGCCGACGTCACGACGATCGAGGCCGCGCGCTCGCGCATGGAGGTGCTCGCCGACCTGCAGGCCGTGGGCTACTCCCGCGGGGTCGGGCCGGGTGTCTACGACATCCACTCGCCGCGCGTGCCCGAGCGCGAGGAGATCGCCTCGCTGATCGCCGAGGCGCAGCGGGTGGTGCCGGCCGACCGGCTGTGGATCAACCCCGACTGCGGTCTCAAGACGCGGGGGTACGAGGAGGTCGAGCCGACCCTGCGCGCGATGGTCGAGGCCGCGCGGGCGGCGCGGTAGGAACTCGCGGTAGGAACGGCCGAGGGCCCGGGGCGGATCGTGCTCGCCCCGGGCCCTCGGCCGTCGGTCAGATCTTCTGCACCTCGACGAAGTCGGCGTAGACGATCACATTGGAGAGGTACGACCGGGCGCTCCGGTCGTAGTCCCCGCCGCAGGTGATGAGCCGCAGCTGGGGGTTGGCGGTGTCGTTGTAGACCGCATCCGTCGGGAACGAGTCCTTCGGGATCGTGTCCACGCGCGACACCTCGAACACGGCGCGCTGGCCGTCGGCACGGTCGATGAAGACCTGCGAGCCGGCGACCACGTCCTTCAGGTTCGCGAAGATCCCCGGCTGGCCGCCGCCGTTGACGTGCCCGAGGACGACGCTCGGCCCGACCTCACCCGGTGTCGGGCTCTGGTCGAACCACGACGCCTGCATCGGCTCGGAGACCGGCGGCACCTCGAGGCTGCCGTCCTGCTTGAGCCCGGTCGGGACGAGCGACGACTCCGCGGAGATCGACGGCACGGTGACCCGGGTCGGGGCCGAGGCAGCCAGCGGCGCGGGCGAACCGAAGCCCGAGGGACCGGACGAGTTCATCCCGACGACGAGGGCCAGGCCCACCAGGACGACGATCAGACCGATCGAGACGTTGGTCATCGAGATCCCGGACTTCTGCTCCGGGCCCTTGTCGGTGATGCTCATCCGCTCGCTCAGTTCCCCGTGTCGACGCCGCCGGAGGGGACACGCTTGACCTGGGTCGCGTACACCTCACCGACGGGGCGGTAGTCGTACCAGTAGTGGTTCACCGAGCTGTTGAAGTAGCAGACGGTGCGGGCGTGGCCGTGGCTGTCACCGGAGCCGTGGCGGTAGCCCGAGTCGTAGTTGTCGCCCTCGTCCGTCGTGGTGAGGGTGGCGCCGCTCGTGTCGATGTCGGCGTCCGTGTCCGCGTCGCTGCCGGAGCCGGAATCCGTGGTCGGCTCCGCCGCCCGGAGGCCCTGGCTGTCGCTGGGGCTCGATTCGCCGCCGAGACCGCCGATCGGGAGGTCCGTGGTCGGCGAGGTCCGTGGTCGGCAGGTCCGTGGTCGGGAGGTCCGTGGTCGGGAGGTCCGTGGTCGGGAGGTCTGTCGTCGGGAGGTCCGTGGTCGGGAGGTCCGTGGTCGGGAGGTCTGTCGTCGGGAGGTCCGTGGTCGGCAGGTCCGTGGTCGGGAGACCGTCGACGAGGTCGGTCAGAGTGTCGGTGAGGGCGTCGAGCGGGCTGTCGGTGGAGGTGTCCGTGGGGCTGTCGGTGCTGCCGTCCGTGGTGCCGTCGCCGTTGCCGTCGTTGCGGGGGTGGTCGTAGCCCGACACCTCGACGCAGGTGTTGCCGCCGGTGTAATCGGTGGCGGACGCCGATCCGACTCCGAGCGAACCGATGAGCAGCACCCCGGCCCCGAGCACCAGGAACCGCTGACCTCTTCCTTGACTGTTCATACCCTCTCTCCAGTCCCCGGCCCGTGCCGGCCTGATCCGTGCGCTGACCGTCGCCCCGTCGACATGTCCGTGTCGGCGATCACCCGTTCGTTGTTACTCATCCGTCGCATCGTGACGAAAGCGTTAGCTCAGCCGCGGGGCGACGCTCTCCCCCGAAGGCGCGATCACACTGCTCCCGGGGACGAGGACCGGCTCTGGTTCCCGGGCTGACTCCGCTTCCGGGTCCGAGGGCTCGCCGGCTTCCGGGACCGTTCGTTCACAGGGCTCCTCCTCGGTCGCCGGCTCTGCCTCTGGACGTCGTCGACGCCGCCGTGCGAGCCGGTCACGCACCCACCACAGGACCTGCTCGGCACGCTCGGGTGGGAGGAAGGCGAGATAGAGCGTCACGATCGTGACGCTGAAGAAGCCGACGGCGAGGGTGAGCTCGATGGAGAGATGGAGGAGGACGCCGAGCGCGAGCACCCATGGCCGGGCTGCCCGGTTCCATACGAGGACGCCGATGGCGAGCTCCGCGGCGAGCGTGCCGTAGGTCGCCAGCTCGGTGAGCAGCGGCGAGTTCGTGATGAACGACGGCACCGGGAGGCGGCCGACCTCGCCGATGCGCACGGCGTACGAGACCGCCGTGCCGTCGCGCCAGCCTCCGCCGGCCGCCTTCTCCCAGACGGTGGAGATGTAGATGACGCTGAGCTGGATCTGCGCGAGCCGCAGGGCCCACGGCGCTCGTCGAGGGAAGGTCCACAGACGCTCCGGGGTCGGCGCGCCACCGGTCCACCGATACCGCGGACCCCGCCGGCATGAGGAGCAGGTAGAAGGCGATGACTCGCAGCAGTCCATCGCCGGCGTTGAACGCGAGCGGGGCCGAGCGGCTCACCGACATCATCACGACGAACACCACCAAGGCCGCCACGCGCGTCCGGAAGCCGATGGTCAGCGCGACGGCTCCGAGCACGCCCGCCGACCACAGCACCCAGATCAGCGGCGAACCCTGAACCAGGGTGAACAGCGTCCACACGCCGGGTGCCAATTCACGGACCGGGATGGCGCCCTCGTGGCCGAAGAACGGTTCGAGGATGGGGATGAGCGACAGCATCCACAGGGTCGCGAGGAACCCGAAGGCCATGCGGAGGACCTCGACGGGCGCCGTGGACTGGGGGGCGAACCAGAAGCGGTCCCAGCCATTGCGCAGACGGGTCCAGGGCCGGGTCATCGCTGACCCACCGGCGTTGTGAAGAACGGGATGTCCCGCCACGTTCCGCTAGTCGGGGTCCGGGCTTCCTGGTGGGAGATTCGGGTGGTTGATGCGCACCAACGTCACGCGCACCGGCTGGTGCCCGGCGGCTCGGTCCTGGTCGGCGATCCACCCCGCGAAGGCCATGCGCTCTCGCTCGGCCGTCGCGCTTCTTCCACAGCTGCTCGCCGTACTTGCGCCAGCGGTAGTCCCAGTACTCCGCGACCCCGTTGCCACCCTCGAGCGGGTAGATACCGACGGTGCCGTCCGCGCGGTCGACGCGTGCGATGACATCGTTGGTCGTCCGGGGCGGGCTGGGAGAGAACACACCCCACGCCTGGTCGAGACCGGTCACGAGCAGGAAGGGCCGGGTCAGGTCGACGCAGCCCGTTCTTGATCTCCGACTTCGGGGCGGCGCTGGCGAGCATCCCCAGCAGGGTCAGCACGATCAGCGCCGAGACGCCGAAGCGCTTGCCCCGGCTCATCGGTGCCGGCTCGTCGACCTCGTCGGCAACCGGCTCCGGGGTCTCCGGCTCCCGGGTCGTCGTGACCATGTTCCCCGACCTCTCCACACCGGTGTGTCGTTCGGGAGAGGAATCGGCGGAACGCGCTGAGCGTTACGGAGCAGTTGTCGCGCCCGCTCACCTCATCGACCGCTGAGATGTCGGTACGGTGTGCGCCGTGACCGCGCCGCGAGTCCGAGCCTGCGCCCTGGTCGTCCTGCTGGCCGCGCTCACCGCGCTGCTCGCCCCGGTGGCGTCCGCCCACGAGTCCACCCCGGTCGGCGTCCAGCGCATCGAGCTCTCCCTCGGCGCACGCACGCTCGGCCTCACGATCACCGCGCCGCCCGAGGGTGGTGGGCGCATGCCGGTGGTGGTGCTCCCGCGCGGCGAGGCGCCCCCGGGTGACGTCACGCTCGCGGCCGTCCGCCCGGGCGGGGACCCGGGGTCGGCGCCGGTCGCCGTGCCGGCGGCGCCCGTCGGGCAGCCGCACGAGGTCGTCCTGACCGCCGACGGGGTCGGCGCCTGGGAGATCGCGGTCGCCGACGGCGCGACCGTCGCCCGCGTCCCGATCACGGTGCCCGCCCCCGCCCCGACGCCCGGGTGGGTGTGGGCCGTGCGCATCGGCGCCGTGCTCGGCGTCGTCGCCCTGATCGCGGCCCTGGCACCGAGCGTGCGGCAGCGTCCCCGCCTGGCCCTCTCGCTCGGCGCACTAGCGATCGTCGGCCTCACGGTCGCCGCGACCGCCGTGGCGACGGCGCCGGCGACATCGACAGCAGCCACGCCCGCCCCGGCGCCGATGGATCCGGCGACGGCGCCTGCCGGCGGCCACGCCGGCCACGGCGGTGGTGCGATGCCGGACATGCCGGGGATGCCGGCGACGGACATGCCGGCGGACATGTCGGCCGGCATGTCGGCCATGGGCCCCGGCGCGGTCGTCCTCACGGCGCGAACCGCACCGAACGCGCAGGCCGGCGCCCCGACCGACCTCGAGCTCGACCTCACCGACGGCTCCACCGGCGCCGTGGTCGACGACCTCACGATCCACGACGACGCCCTGATCCACCTCGCGGTGATCGGCCCGGACGGGCAGCTGGCGCACGTCCACCCGGTCCGGATCGCGCCCGGCCGCTACGCGGTCCGCGTGCAGCCGGCGACCGGCGGGCGCTACGGGGTCTTCGCCGAGATGGAGCGCGCCGGGGACGGCGGCCACCAGGTCGCCCGCACGGCGTTCGACGTGGCGGGACCCGCGGCTCCGGCGACCCCGGCCGCTCCGGGTGCAGGAGTTCGCCAGGTCGCCGGCATGGACGCCCAGGTGACCGCCCCGGCGGCCGTGGCGGGCCGGCCCACCCGCGTGTCGGTCGCCTTCACCCGGGGCGGCGGCGCCCCGGTGACCGATCTCCAGGGCTGGCTGGGCATGGCGGGCCACCTGATGCTGCTCGGCCCGGGCCTGAGCGGCGCGCCCGACCCGGCCGATCCCGCCTCGGCGTTCGGTCACGTCCACGACATGAGCGCGGCGGGGCCCGCCGGCACCTACGGCCCGCAGGTCGGCTTCGACTACACCTTCCCGCGCGCCGGCCGCTACGCACTGTGGGTCCAGGTGCAGCGCGACTGGCAGATCGTCACCGTCCCGGTGACGGTGGACGTCGCGCCCGCGGCGGCGCCCACCCCGTGATCACCGTCCGGCGACGTGGCGGACGAGGCGGCGCCGGCGGTGGGCGAAGAAGGCGGCGACGACCGGCCGCAGCACCGGCCCCGCCCACGTCAGGAGAGCCCGCGGCTCGAAGGTCACGCGGTCGGTGATCATCGTGGCGCCGTCCGGACCGGGCACCACGGTCCGCTCGTGGACCCAGCGGCGCATCGAGGCCATCGTCGAGTCCTCGAGGAAGCGTCGCCCCGGCTCGAGCTCCGTGATCACGAGGTCGTCGTGGTCGAAGGGGACGAGCCCGAACAGGCGCAACCGGGCGCGCCCGAGGGGCTCGCGCAGACGCACGGCGTCGATGCCATGGACGTCGGAGTCCTCCGGGAACGACATCGTCATCCACGGCCGCATCTCGTCGTTGATGCCCTCCGGCGTGACCACCCGTCGCCACACGGTGTCGGCGTCGGCGGGGACGAGCGAGGACTGCACGAAGGTCCACACCCCCCCATCTTCGGGATGTGACGCTCGCCGTCTCGGCGGGGGTGACCCGGCGTGAGAGCGTGCGTGGCGTGCGGACGGTGCAGGTGGTCGGGATCGGGCTGGGCGACCCGGGTCAGCTGACCCTCGACGCGGTGGAGGCACTCGGCGGGGTGGACGTGGTGGTGCTCCTGCACAAGCCCGGACCCGCCGACGAGCTGACCGCGATCCGGGCCGCGATCGTCGAACGCTTCGCGCCGCAGGCGCGGGTGGTCGAGCGCGACGACGCCGTGCGCGACCGCGCCTCCGCCGACTACGAGGGCGCCACCGAGCGCTGGCGCGACGAGCGCGCGGCGCTCTACGAGCAGACGCTGCTCGACGAGGTGCCCGACGGCGGCTCCTGCGGCCTGCTCGTGTGGGGCGACCCGGCGATCTACGACGGCACCGTCGAGATGCTCCACCGCCTCGACGCCCGCGGCCGGGTGGCCCTCGACTGGCGGGTGGTGCCCGGTCTCGGGGCGCCGTCGGTGCTCGCCGCGGCGCACCGGACGACGCTGACCCGCACCGCCCGCGCCGCCACGATCACCCCGGCGCGCCGCGTCCTCGACGACAGCGTGGACTCCGGCGAGGCCGACCTGGTCGTCATGCTCGACGGCTCGAAGGCCCACGGGCTCGAGCACCTGCCCGACGACGCGACCGTCTACTGGGGCGCCTACGTGGGCACCGGCGACGAGGTGCTGATCGCGGGGCGCGTCGGCGACGTGCGCGAGGAGATCCTCGCGGCCCGCGTCGAGCACCGGGAGCGCAAGGGCTGGCTGATGGACACCTACCTGGTGCGCCGCGCGTAGGTCGGTTCCGGGGGCCGCAGGCTCCGCGCGGGCGCCCCGCCCAGGGTGCGCAGCCACCGGGCGATGTCGTCGGCCCCGCCCTCGACGGCGGCGTCCAGGGGCGTCCCGTCGTACGAGGGCTGGCAGCGGTTCAGCTCCGCCCCGTGCCGCAGGAGGATCTCCGCACACCCCCGGTGTCCGTGGCGGCAGGCACTCCAGAAGGCGACGTCGATCTCGTCCCAGCCGGGGGTGGGGGAGAGGTGCAGGAGCGCGGTGACGGTGTCGTCGAGACCCGTCGCCGCGGCCTCGACGAGGGTGACTGGCTTCACACTATGTCAGTGTGAGTGATCCGGGCCGGGCTCGCGAATCGGCGGCACACAACCGGCTGCCCCGAGCGAGCGGAGGTTCCACCGCCCGCCGTGTCCGGTGAGCACGGCCACGGTCAGCGGGGCCACGTCCACGCGCCACGCCCCGGCCGGCCCGGCCCGGAGCGCGTGGGCGACAGCGGCCCGGACGACCGGCGGGTCGACGACGGCCATGCCGACGGAGCGGTCCTCGCCCGGCAGACCGTCCATCCAGCCGGCGACGCGGTCGACGAGGGCCCGCAGCGATTCGCCCCCGGGCGGCCCCGCCTCGGCGTCGGTCATCCAGGCCTGCAGCGCGGCGGAGTCCTCGGCGGCCAGGTCGACGGGGGACCGCCCGGCCCAGGCTCCGGGGTCGGGCCCGGTCGGAGCGTCGCCGTCGGGTTCCCGGCCCGGCAGCACGAGCCCCGTCGTCTCCCGGCACCGGGCCGACGGCGCGCACCACAGGAGGTCCGGCTCCCGGAGACGTCCCGCGAGCTCCCCGGCGGTGCGCCGGCCCCCGGCGTCGAGCGGTTCGTCGAGCGGGAAGCGGGCGGCCCGGGCGGCCTCGGTGGCGGCGTGGGCGAGCAGGTGCAGTCGCACGGGTGCTTCCTAACGGCTGGTCCGGGTCTCGCGCACGAGGGCCACCACGGCGGTGACCAGGAGGATGTCGACATCCGTTGCCGTGCGGCCGGAGCACAGCGGAGCGAGACCGCCTGACTCCGGTGTGACATGCGCTGCTCAGGGCACATACCTCATCACCTGCTGAGGTGTTGACGACCGTTGCGCGAGCCACCTAACGTTCGCAACCGTCGCCGCCCGGTGTGGACGGCGACGTCGTCGTGCGCTTCGAGGAGAACCCTGTGACCACTGCCGGTGCCGTCGCCCGCGCCAAGGCCACCGCCGTCCCCGCGTCGGAGACCCTGCCCTGGCTGATCAGTGCCGTCCTCGTCGGACTGGCGCTCTTTTTCTTCATCGGCATCGACCAGGGTGCCGTCTCGGTCTTCGGCGACACGAGCTACATCCACGAGCTCGTCCACGACGCCCGCCACTTCCTCGGCTTCCCCTGCCACTGAGTCCGGCTCGGTCGGCACCGAAGTCCCGAGGGAGGAGAGGGTCCTGATGGAGGCACGCTCGTTCGTGCTCCGTGGCGTGCTCGCCGGCGGTGTCGCCGGGCTCGTCGCCTGGCTGTTCGCGCTCGTGTTCGCCGAGCCGCAGATCGACGCCGCGATCGCCTACGAGGAGGGTCGCGGCGAGGCCGAGGAGGCCCTGGCCGTCGCGGGCGGGGCGGCCCCGGCCGGCGGCGCCGAGGAGGAGATCGTCAGCCGCGGCGTCCAGGCCACCCTCGGGGTCGGCATCGGGATGGTCGGCATCGGGATCGCCGTCGGCCTGCTGTTCGCCGTCGCGTACACGCTGCTGCACGGCAGGGTGGCCCTGCGGCCGCGGGTGCTCGCGCTCCTGGTGGCCGGCGCCGGCTTCCTGACGATCTACGCGACGCCGTTCGTCAAGTACCCCGCGAGCCCGCCGGCGGTGGGCAGCGACGAGACCATCGGCGACCGCACCGCGCTGTACCTGGTGATGGTGATCGGCTCGCTGGTGTTCCTGGCCGCCGCGGTCGCCGTCGCCCGGCTGCTGCGCGAGCGCTGCGGGACGTGGAACGCGGTCCTGGTCGGCGGCGTCGTGTACGTCGCCCTCGCCGCGATCCTCATGTCGGTGCTGCCGGGTCTCGGCGAGCTGACGATCAACGTCGTCGAGAGCGGCCCGCGGGTCACCGAGACGCCGCTGCCGCTGCGGGACGCCTCGGGAGCGATCCTCTACCCGGGCTTCGACGCCGACGTCCTCTACTACTTCCGCGTCGCGTCCTTCACCGCGCAGGCCCTGCTGTGGGGCGTGCTCGGTCTCGTGTTCGGCGGACTGGTGGAGCGCCGGCTGGCCAAGAACGAGACCGCCGCCCGGGCCCCGGAGGCCTCCACGGTCTGAGTCGAGCTCGTCCCCCGACGGCCCCGGCCCTCGCCCCGCGCGAGGTCCGGGGCCGTCGTCGTCCGTATACGAGGCGCTAGCCGAACGCGCGGACGACGCCCGCGACGGACGCGCACACGATGAACCCCAGGGCGATCGGGAGGAGCGTCGCCACGGCGGTCCAGCGGGCGCTGCGGGTCTCCTTCCAGATCGTCAGCACCGTCGTGCTGCAGGGGTTGTGCAGCAGGGTGAAGAGCATGAGGTTCACGGCGGTGAGCAGCGTCCAGCCGCCGGTGGTGACGAGCACCGAGCCGACGGCGGCGTCGTCGCCCAGCTCGAGCATCACGCCGGGCGCCGCGCCGACGGTGTTGGCGCCGAGCGTCAGCGTCAGCATGATGATCGTCGGGATGATGATCTCGTTGGCGGGCACGGCGACGAGGTAGGCCAGCAGGATCACGCCGTTGAGGCCCAGCACCCAGCCCAGCGGCTCGAGGGCGTTCACGAGGTGCGCGGCGAGGCTCGCGTCGCCGAGGTGGACGTTGCCGATCAGCCAGATCACCGCGCCGGCCGGCGCCGCCATCATCAGCGCGCGCTTCAGGACCTTGAGCGTGCGGTCGACGATGCTGGTCCAGAGCGTGCGCCAGAGCTGCGGCGGCCGGTAGGGCGGCAGCTCCAGGGAGTACACCGAGCTCTCGCCGCGCAGGACCGTGCGCGAGAGCGTCCAGGACACCGCGAGCGTGACGCCGATGCCGAGGATGACGACGGCGACGACGCTGCCGGCCGCGACCAGCCCCGCGAGCTGGGCAGGCACCACGGCGCCGACGAAGATCGTCCCCATCAGGATCAGGGTCGGCCAGCGTCCGTTACAGATGCTGAAGTTGTTCGTGATGATCGCGATCAGCCGCTCGCGGCGGCTGTCGATGATCCGCGTCGCGGTGACGCCTGCGGCGTTGCAGCCGTAGCCCATCATCATCGTGAGCGCCTGCTTGCCGTGCGCCCCGGACCGCGCGAAGAGGCGGTCGAGGTTGAACGCCACGCGCGGCAGGTAGCCGAAGTCCTCGAGCAGCGTGAACAGCGGGAAGAAGATCGCCATCGGCGGCAGCATCACCGCGACCACCCACGCCGTCGCGAGGTAGACGCCGTCGACGAGCAGCCCGGTGACGAACGCCGGCGCCCCGAGGGCGACGAACACGTCGCGCAGCCAGGCGTGGCCGTTCTCGACCAGCAGGACGTAGAGCAGGTCCGAGGGCACCGCCGCGCCGGCGATCGTGAACCAGAAGACGCCGAAGAACAGCACGCCCATCGCGACGAAGCCCCACACACGGTGGGTGAGGATGCGGTCGAGCGCGCGGTCGAGGGTGAGGCGCGCGCGGGCGTCGTCGCGGTCGACGCTGGTGGACGCGAGCCGGGCGGCGTCGCTGTAGAGGGACTCGACGACGCGGTCGCCGACGTCGTCGGGCAGCGAGCGGCGCAGCCGGGCCGCCTCGTCGAGGAGGTCGCTGCTCATCCCGCGCGCTCCACGGGGGTCGCCGGGGTCGCGAGCTCGCCGAGCGTCCCGTCGCGGACCGCGGCCTCGATGCCCGGGTCGCCCTCGAGCAGGCGCAGGGCCACCCAGCGGGCGTTGGGGACGCCGGGGAACCGGCCCGCGACACGACCGGCGAGGCCGGCCACCGCCTCCTCCAGCGCCGGGTCCTTGTGCACGAGGCGCAGGGGCGCCGGCGCGTCCTGGGTGCCCGCCACCTGCGCGATCGCCGCGAGCAGGTCCGGGATGCCCTCGTTGCGGCGGGCGGCCATCGGGACGACGGGGACGCCGAGCTCGCGGGTCAGGTGCCGGGCGTCGACCGTGAGGCCGTGGCGACGGGCCTCGTCGACGAGGTTGAGCGCGACGACGACCCGACCGGTGATCTGGCGGATCTGCAGCACCAGCGGCAGGTTGCGCTCCAGGCGCGTCGCGTCGACGACCACGACGACGACGTCGGGCCGCCCGAAGAGCAGCGCGTCGCGGGCGACGTCCTCGTCGGCGCTGGTGGACAGCAGCGAGTAGGTGCCGGGCAGGTCGACGATCCGGTAGCGGGCTCCGCCGTAGGTGAAGCCGCCCTCGGCGCGCGCCACCGTCTTGCCCGACCAGTTGCCGACGTGCTGGCGCAGCCCGGTCAGCGCGTTGAAGACGGTGCTCTTGCCCGTGTTCGGGTTGCCCGCGAGGGCGACGACGTGGTCGTGGCGTCCCGGCGCGAGCCCGAGCCGGGCGAGCCGGGTCCCGCCGGTGGACAGGGCGCACGAGGAGCAACCCGGGGCAGCGTCGTGGGAGTCGTGCGTGTCCTGCGAGGGGCCCGGCCGCGGCGTCGGGAGGTCCTCGGTGCCCCCTCCCGGGCCGCCCACGGTCAGCGGTCCTCGAGCTCGACGTGCACCGTGCGGGCCTGGTGGCCGCGGAGCACCACGAGGGTGCCGCGCACCTCGTAGGCCGTGGGGTCGCCCAGCGGGCTGCGGAGCTCGGCGCTGATCGAGACGCCGGGCAGGAGGCCGAGGTCCATGAGCCGGCGGCGCTCGGCGCCCCGGGTGTCCAGGGCGGTCACCACACCTCGCCGGTTGCGAGGCATCTCGTCGAGCGTCATGCCCACCACCTCGGGTCCGACGGCGACTTCGCCGCGCAGGAGACTGAAAGTTCGGCTAGCCGAACTCTGTCCCCGAACTCTACGTCGCCGACGTCCGGTGGAACACCCCTTCGACGACATCGTCCACCCACAACGAGTCGGCGAGCTCCGGGCCGAGGTCGATCTCGCGGCCGGCGTCCGCCGCTGTCCCGTCCGAGACCCGCACCAGGAACGGTCCGCCGAACGGGCGGCGGGAGACGAGCTCCAGGCGCACGTCGAGCGCGATCGACTGCTCGCGCAGCCAGGTGAGCATCGCGGGCTCGGTGTCGTCGACGCGGACGAGCCGGCCGTGGTCGCCGGGCTCGAGCGTGGCGAACCTCCGGCCCGAGAACGTGGCGACGGTGCCGTCGGCGGCCGGGATGGGGTCGCCGTGCGGGTCGAAGCGCGGGTGGCCGAGCCGGGCGTCCATGCGGTCGAGCAGCGTCGGTGACACGTGGTGCTCGAGCACCTCGGCCTCGTCGTGCACCTCGTCCCAGCCGTAGCCCAGCTCGCGGACGAGGTAGGTCTCGAGGAGCCGGTGCCGGCGCAGGACGTCCAGCGCGGCGCTCGTCCCGTCGGTCGTGAGCCGGACCCCTCCGTACGGCCGGTGCTCGATGAAACCCTGCTCGGCCAGCTTGCGCAGCATGCCGGACACGGAGGACGCGCCGACCCCGAGACGCCGGGCGAGGCCCGTCGTCGTGGCCGGGCCCTCGCCGCGCTCGTCGCAGGCGTAGATGGCCTTGATGTAGTCGTCGACCGCCACCGTGCGCTGCGCGGCCGGTCCGGTCATGCCGTGAGCGTAGCCGGGGTCGGGGTGGTTCAGAGGGTCGCTCGCAGCGCCGTCACCGCACGGGCACACGCCGTCGCGGACTCCGAGTGACGACGGCAGTGCTCGTGGTGGGAGGCGTGCGCTCCGCAGGCGGCGGCGCTGGCGTCGCAGGCCAGGGCGGCGGCGTCGAGCACCCCCGTGAGGGTGGCGAGGTCGCCGCCCTGCCCGCGGGCGAGGACGCGGTGCGCGGCGGCGCAGACGTCGGCGCAGTCCAGGGCCCGCCGCAGCTCACCGGACATGCCGCCGATCCCTGCCATCGCCACCGTGCAGGCGGTGCTGACCTGCTCGCACTCGCTCAGCGCGTCGAGCGCCGCGACCCGCTCGGGGGCCGCCTCGTCGCCGATGCTCGCCAGGTGCTCGGGTGTGTGCGTCATGGGCCCCAGCGTCCCGCGCCGGCGCCGGGCTGTCAGCCCGGGCGGGCGAGGGGAGCGGGGAGGGACGTCGCCTTACTGGGCTGATCGCCGAAGCTACCCTCGCCTGTCATGGGCGACGTGCTGGACCGGGCTCGCGACGTGGCCGCCGATGTGCTGCTCCCGGCGGCCGACGAGGTCGACGCGACCGCGACGATCCCGGAGGGCCACTTCCGTGCGCTGGCCGACGCCGGCCTTTACGGCCTCGCCGCCCCGCCCGAGCTCGGCGGGCCGGACGTGGGGTTCGAGGATTTCCTCGGCATCGTCGAGACGCTCGCCGGCGCGTGTCTCACCACGACCTTCACGTGGATGCAGCACCACGGCGTGGTGCGCGGGCTGGCCGGCACCGGGAACGCCGCCCTGAGCGAGCGCCACCTCGCCGACGCGGTCCTGGGCGTGACCCGCTGCGGTGTCGCCTTCGCCGGCGCGCTCCCGCAGCCGCCGAAGCTGTGGGCGACGCGGGTCGACGGCGGGTGGCGGCTCGACGGCGTCGCGCCGCTGGTCACGGGCTGGGGCATCGTCGACCTGCTGCTGGTCTCCGCCCGGGACGCGGCGACGGCCGACGCCGACGACGACCGGGCTCGAGTGGTGTCCGTCCTCGTCCCCGCGCGGGCCGTCCCCGGCGTCACCGTGCACCCCCTCGACCTCGCCGCGGCCAACGGCAGCCGGACGGTCCGCCTCGACGTCGACGGCTGGTCGGTGGGCGACGACGCGGTGGTCGCGACGCCCACGCGCGCCGAGTTCCTCGCCGGCAAGCACGCCAGCGCGCGGGTGAACGGCTGCCTCGCCCTCGGGGTGGCCGGGCGGTGTTCCGCCCTCGTCGAGGAGGCGGGCGAGCCGGGGGCCGCGGAGGCGCTGCGCAAGGCTCTCGGCGCGGTGCGCGACGACCTCGACGCGGGGCTCGCGGACGCCGGACGCATGCCGGCTGCGCGCGCCGCCGCGTCGGAGCTGGCGGTGCGGGCGGCCGCGACGCTGACCGTCGCGGTGGGCAGCCGCGCGATCGTCGGGCGCCACCCGGCCCGGCGGCTGGCCAGCGAGGCGGCGTTCACCCTCGTCGCCGCGGGCCGGCCCGAGATCCGCACCGAGCTGCTGGGTGCGCTACCGCGCACGTGAGCACTTCGGCGCGCTCTGGCACCCCGAAGTGCTCACGTGCCGCAGGCACACGACGACCCCCCGGCCCGAGGGCTCGAGGGGTCGTCGCGCGCCGCGCGGCGGACGCTTGTCGGAACGATCACCGCGCGAGATCGGGGGTGTCAGACGATGGAGACGCCCTGCGCCTTCTCGAAGCGCTGGGCGGCGTCGGCCCAGTTCACGACGTTCCACCAGGCCTTGACGTAGTCCGGCTTGACGTTCAGGTAGTCCAGGTAGAAGGCGTGCTCCCACATGTCGAGCATGACCACCGGGACGATGCCCAGCGGCACGTTCGCCTGCTGGTCGTAGAGCTGGAAGATGCGCAGCTTCTGCGCCAGCGTGTCGACGCCGAGGATCGCCCAGCCCGAGCCCTGGATGGTCGTGGCCACCGAGGTGAAGTGCTTCTGGAGGAGGTCGAACGACCCGAAGTCGCGGTCGATCGCCGCGGCCAGCTCGCCGGTCGGCTTGTCGCCGCCGTCCGGGCTGAGGTTGTGCCAGAACACCGAGTGGTTGATGTGCCCGCCGTAGTTGAAGGCGAGGTTCTTCTCCCACAGCAGCGCCGTCGTGCCGATCGTGTCCTGCTCGCGGGCCTCCGCGAGGGCGTCGATCGCCGTGTTCAGCCCGGTGACGTAGGTGTTGTGGTGCTTGTCGTGGTGCAGCTCCATGATCTTGCCCGAGATGTGCGGCTCGAGGGCGCCGTAGTCGTAGGGCAGATCGGGGAGCGTGTACTCCGCCATGCGTGTCTCCGAACGGTCAGCTGATGCGACTCGGTGAGAGCCACTCTGGTGTTGTTGCCGCTCTTGTGCAACTTCAACCGTGCCGCCACACGCGATCTCGGCGAGGCGCCGTCAGCGGCGCTTCAGCGCGCCCGTGACCGCCGTGGCCAGCAGCTCGTCCAGCGCGATCCCGCCGGCCGCGGCCATGACGGCGAGCACGCTCGAGGGCGCGAAGGAGCAGTACAGGCTCGCTTCGAGGAACACCGGGCGACCCGTGGGGTCGACGCGGAAGTCGAACAGCGAGTAGTCCCGGCACCCGAGCGCGACGTGGCAGCGGCGCGCGGCGTCCCACACCCGGGCGGTCACCGGGTCGTCGACATCGACGATCAGCACCTCGGGGTTGTCCTTCGCCACCAGGCGCAGCCCGCCGGCGTCGTCGGGGGCGAGCTTGTCGTCGTAGGAGCGGACGGGCCGGGTCGCCTCGTCGAGGAGGTACTCCTCCAGCGGCAGGCCCACGAGCTCCCCGTCCCGCTCCACCAGCCCGCAGCGCACCTCGCGCCCGAGCGGGACGAACTCCTCGACCAGGACCTCCGAGGAGTGCGCGAACGCGTCGTCGAGGGCCCCGGGAAAGCCGTCCGCGGAGCGCACCAGTGTCACCCCGAGCGAGTTGTCGGCGTCCGCGGGCTTGACCACGGCGGGCGGCGCGACGGTCGGCCGGTCCCCGCGCCGCAGCACCTCGCCTGCCGGGACGTCGACGCCCGCGGCGGCGACCATCGCCTTGGCCGCGGCCTTGCGCGCGCCGATCGCCATGACCTCGCCGGTGTTGCCGACGACGGGCACGCCCAGCACCTCGAACAGCGAGCGGTAGGACGTCATGCCGGGCAGGCAGAACATCTGGGGGAGCACCACGTCGAGCCCGAGCACGCCCAGGTGGGCGAGGGCGTCGGCGGGGTCGAAGGGCGTCGCCGCGGCGAGCACGTCGGCGTCGAAGGACGCCGGGAACCGCCACCGGCCGTCGGGGGAGACGACGGCGGGATGGGCCTCGTAGCGCTGCGGGTCAGCGGTGGCCGCGAGGCAGCCGCGGGCGTAGGTGAGCGAGAGGTCGGCGTGGAAGTCGCTCACGGCGGACCCGGCGAGGTGCAGCACGCGCAGTGCGGCCACGTCAGTCCCCCGCCGGCTCGACGAGCTTGCCGATGTTGACGTCCACGCGGATCCACGGTCGGCCGGTGACGAGGTTGCGCAGCAGCAGCGACGGGATCTGCAGGTGGTGGAGCAGCAGGAACGGCAGCGGGTCGTCCCGGTCGAAGACGGCGTCGGTGCCGCGCCGGATCACGTCGAGGCGCTCGAGCGCCGTCGACGGACGCGAGATCATCCGCCACAGCTCCTGATAGAGCCAGTAGGTCGGGCGGCTCTCCGGACGCGGTGTCAGCGGGCCCTCGGTGGGGTCGAGGTCGTCGAGGTAGGCCCGGGCGAGGGCCTCCGAGTCGCGGTGGAACATCGTGATCGCCGAGTGCGTCCGCGGGTTGCACTCGAGGGCGACGAGGTCGCCCTCGGGGGTCTCGATGAAGTCGAACGACAGCTGCCCGCTGACCCGCAGCGCGCCGACGAAGCGGCGCACCCACTCCTCGATCTCCGGCTTGTCGACCATCGTGTAGTTGAGCTGGAACGCCGACGACTCGCAGCACGCCCAGACCTGGACGCGACCGTCCCGCACCGTGCTGTGGGTGCAGAACTCCCGCCCCGGGGTGAACTCCTGGAGGATCCAGGGCGTGTCCTCGGACATCGGCTTCGACCGGGCGAACTCCTCGGTCTCGGCCGTCGTGGGGCGCGGCAGGGTCGTGAGATCGAGCCGCGCGACCGGGTCGTAGGGGACGCTCTTGAGGATCCAGGGCCCGGGCTCAGCGTCGAAGTCGAAGTCCTCGACCTGCTTCGCCGCGGTCACCCGGTGGGTCTCGGGAACGGGCAGGCCGAGCGTGTCGGCGGCCTCGGCGAAGCGGTCCTTGTCGTCGAGGATGCGCAGTACCTCGGGGTCGGGGTGCAGGACCTCGCAGAACTCCGCGAGCACCGGCTTGGCCAGCGAGTCGTACCGGCTCGCCGCCGGGCTGCAGACCGGCACCCAGACGTCGACGCCCTCGGCGACCACGACGTCGCGCAGCGCGTCGACGTAGCCGGGCGCGCCGGGTTCCGGCACCACGTGGAAGGCGTCGACCGCCCGCGAGAAGCGGTGCCCGGTGAACCGGTACTTCGCCGACTCGACCAGCACCACCCGGTGGCCCGCGGCGTGGAACGCGCGCGCCAGCGCCAGGGCCTTGGTCATCTTGCCGCCGCTGATGAGCACGGTGCGCGGATCGTCGGCCATCGTGCGCCGCGGCGGGACCAGCAGCGAGCGCACGAGCGCCGCCCCGGTGACCGCGAGCGTCGCCGGCAGCGGGACGGTCAGCAGGGCGAGCGCGCCGAGGGTCTTCGGGGCGTGGGCGAGGACGGCACGCAGGTTCACCGGGCCACCACCGTCTCGTGGTGCAGGACGCGGTCGTGGTCCCAGAGCACGACGTCCCCCGGCGACCAGGTGTGCCGGTACGCGGTGTCTGCCGCGGTCGCGTGCTCGTAGAGGAAGCCGATCGTCGTCCGCGACGCGCCGCCGTCCATCCCGCTGATCTCCGCGCCGCGCTCGGGCGCGGCGAGGTGCAGCGCCGTGCGCCCGGTGTCCGGGTGCCGGCGGAACAGCGGGTGCTCGGCGCCGGTCCCGTCGGTGACCGTGCGGCCCGCGAGGTGCATGCGGATGTCCGACGACAGGGTCTCGTAGGCGCGGTACCGGTCGCCGAAGAGCGCCTCGCCCCCGCACTCCGGCGCGACCCGGACCTCCCCGACGTGGCGCCGGAGCGCCGCGAGGCGGTCGTCGTCGAGCCCCTCCTGCCCGGGCACGACGACGACGCCGTGCTCGGCGAGCAGGGCGCGCAGCTCGTCGATGCGGGCGTCGTCGACCGCGGCGAGGTCGAGGCCGGTGACCTCGACGCCGATCGGTTCCAGTGCGGTGGTCGGCACGGTGCCCCTCACCCGCTCCGGCGGATCAGGGTCAGGCCGTCGCGCAGCGGCAGGAGCACCTGCTCGACGCGCGGGTCGGCGGCGACGGTGTCGTTGAACGCGGCGATCGCGTCCCCGTTGGCGCTGCGGTCCCCGGAGACCCACGGCGCACCCTGCATGAGCGTGTTGTCGACGGCCACCAGGCCGTGCGGGGCGAGCAGACCGGTGTCGAGGAGCGCCGCGAGGTAGTCCGCGTAGCCCGCCTTGTCGGCGTCGATGAACACGAGGTCGAACTCCTCGCCGGCTTCGGCCAGTGCGGCGAGGGTGTCGGCGGCCGGGCCGACCTCGACGGTGATGCGCCCGCCGGCCGGGGACTCCGAGAACGCCCGGCGGGCGAGGTCGGCGACCTCGGCGTCGAGCTCGCACGCCACGAGCCACCCGTCGACGGGCAGGGCCTCGGCCATCGCGAGCGCCGAGTACCCGGTGAACAGGCCGATCTCCAGCACCCGTCGGGCCCGGGTGGCCCCGACCAACATCTTCAGCGCCTGACCCTCGACGTGCCCCGAGAGCATCTCCTGCTCGAGGAACACCGCCTCGGGGTCGCGGCCCGCCCAGTCGTGCTCGTGCGTCACCGCGGCGAGCCGGGCGAGCGCGGAGGACTCGGGCGTGGTGCAGCGCTCGAGGTAGGGATCGAGCCCGCCGGCGAGCTCCTGCGCCCGGCGCAGGTCGGCGCGGACGTCGTCGGGCACGTCCGCCACGCCGTCGAGACCGCCGGCGATCCGGTCGAGCGTGGCGGCGAGGATGCCGACCGGGGTCACCGGCCGGGGTGCGGAGGTGCGAGCCGGCGCACTCATCGGCGGAACGTGTCCACACCCGCGCCCGCGCGGGGGTAGTCGGCCACCAGCGCGCGGTGCGCGGCGAGCGTCTCCTCGAGCTCGTCGACGCCCAGGTCGTTGATGAAGTGCGTCATCCCGATCGGGCGCGGGACCGCGGCGCGCAGCTTGCCGTCGCGGGTCTGCAGGATCGAGTCGGTGCCCTTGGCCAGCACCTCCGGGGTGAGCAGCGGGCTGTCGAGGGAGAGCCCGAGGCGGCTCATCAGCCCGAGGATCCGGTCGCGGGCGGACTCGGTGATGTAGCCGCGGCGCTGCGCGAGCGTGGTCGAGAGCGCCATGTCGACGCTGATCGCGTGCCCGTGGAAGAAGGGCTCGTCGCCGGAGAGCTCGAGCGTCGGGCTCCAGGTGTGGCCGAAGGCGATGACGCGGTCGAGGTCGAGCTCCTGGAGGTTCGGCACCTCGAGGCGCAGCATCGTCTCGATGGCGTCGTAGGTCAGCCGGTGCGTGACCTCGCGCAGCTCCGGCGAGCCGTCCCGGTGCCCGAAGCCGGTCGCGAGCAGGTCCTCGCCGTACTTCTCGAGCAGCTCGAAGATGCTCTCGTTGCCCACCACGGCGATCTTGATGAGCTCGGCCATGCCGTTGCGCACCTGCTCGACGGGCAGGGTCGCGAGGAACGAGAAGTCGAGCAGCACCTGGCGGGACGCGTGGAAGGCCCCGAGCCGGTTCTTCGCCTTGCCGTGGTTCACCGCGACCTTGATCGCGACGCTGGCGTCGACGAGCCCGATGAGCGTGGTCGGGATGCGGATGTAGTCGGTGGACCGCCGGAAGATCGAGCACGCGAAGCCGGCGACGTCGGTGGTCAGGCCGCCGCCGACGACGAGCACGGGCTCGGTGCGGACCAGCCCGAAGTCGCCGAACGCGTCGACGATGCGCTCCGCGGTGCGCAGGGTCTTGTCGGCCTCGTCGATCGCGATGGCGAAGACGGTGAGGTCGATGCCGTGGTGGTCGAAGTAGGCCTGCATCGCGTCGCCGTGCAGCTCGGCGACGGTCGCGTCCACGACGGCGAGGCAGCGGCCGTAGGGGCGGTAGGCGTCCGCCAGCCCGGTGTTCTCCGGCGCGAACACGCCGTCGACGAGGGTGAGCGAGTAGTCGATCTTCTGGTAGCCCTCGACGTGGAAGGCGGTGTCGGTGGCCGTGAGGGTCGGCTGGGCGGTCATGGGCGCGGTCTCCCGATCTGGGTGCACGGGGTGATGTGGGCGTGCGTCACCGGACCGCCGGGTGGCCGGCGGTCGACGGGTGGTGCGGAGGGGGCGGGCTGCTAGGCCGCGGTGAGGGAGGTCAGGTCGTCGACGGTCAGGCGGTCGAGGCGACGCGTCGCCTCGGGGAACTCGCCGCCGGCGGTGTTCTCGTTCGGGAAGGCGACGCAGGTGACCCCGGCCGCGGCGGCGGCGCGGACGCCGTCGGCGTTGTCCTCGATGGCCACGGCGGCGCCGGCGTCCTCACCGAGGGTCGTCAGCGCGAGGGCGTAGGCGGCGGGGTCGGGCTTGGGGGTGTCGACCTGGTCGGAGGCGACGACGACGTCGAAGTCCCCGGGACGGATCGACGCCTGGAGCCCGTCGAGCAGGGCGAGGACGTTGTCGCGGGACGTCGTCGTGACGAACCCGGTCTTCCAGCCCTGGCTCTTGGCCGCGCGCAGCGCGTCGAGCACGCCGGGGCGGGGTGCCGGAGCCTGCGTGCGCAGCTTCTCCTGGAAGATGCGCGACTTCGTCGCGTGCACCTCGGCGGCGTCGACGTCCTCGCCACGGGCCTTCGCCTCGTCGGCGATGCGGGCCTCGCCGCCCGCCTTCCCGAGACGGGAGCGGTAGTCGTCGCGGTCCCAGGTCCAGTCCAGGCCGTGCTCCGCGAAGGCCTCGTTGAAGGCCTCGCGCTGCAGCTCGGAGGAGTCGGCGACGCTGCTGATCGAGCCGAAGAGGAGTGCGGTCACCGGAGTGGTCCCTTTCGATCGGGGCGCACGAGGTGGCGCCGCGAGGGGGGTGACCACGGGGGGACGACCGAAACGTGCCACTCGGCCGGGGGCGACGGCCCCGCTCGGGGCGGGACCCGTCGCGCGCACCCGCTCAGGCGGCGGACGTGCTCCCGGTCGGCAGGGCGTCCTGGATGGCGCGCAGCTCCTGCGCGACGGTGACGAGGCCGTCGGCGTTCACGCGCCGCAGCTCCTCGAGGACCTGCTCGAGCAGGGTGTTGGTGGTCTCCAGGGCCTCGCGCAGGGGCGCGGTACCGGCGATGTCGCCCAGCATGGGTCGTCCTCCTTCAGTAGGAGGTACCAACAGTACCTGATACTGGAGGTTCCGTGTGTCCGACGTCGCCGCGCTCACTCCTGGCGGTAGGTCTCCAGGAACCTCCCGATCCGCGTGATCGCATCGTCGAGGGTCTCGGCGTGGGGGAGCGTGAGGATGCGGAAGTGGTCGGGCGTGGGCCAGTTGAAGCCCGTGCCCTGCACGACCTGGATCTTCTCCTCGCGCAGCAGGTCGAGCACGAACTGCTCGTCGTCCTTGATCGGGTACCGCTCGGGGTCGAGCTTCGGGAACGCGTAGAGCGCACCGCGGGGCTTGACGCAGGAGACGCCGGGGATGGCGTTGAGGCCCGTCCACGCCCGCTCGCGCTGCTCGTGGAGCCGTCCCCCGGGGGCGGTGAGGTCGCCGATCGTCTGACGCCCGCCCAGCGCGGCCTGGATCGCGTACTGCGCCGGGGTGTTCGCGCACAGGCGCATCGAGGCCAGCATCGCCAGGCCCTCGAGGTAGTCGCGGGCGTGCTGGCGTGGTCCGGTGACCACCAGCCAGCCCGACCGGAACCCGGCGACGCGGTGGGTCTTCGAGAGCCCCGAGAACGTGAGCACCACGAGGTCCGGCGCGAGCGACGCGACGTCGTGGTGCACCGCGTCGTCGTAGAGCACCTGGTCGTAGATCTCGTCGGCCATCACCATCAGCCCGTGCCGTCGCGCGAGGTCGAGCAGGCCCTCGAGGATCTCCTTCGAGTAGACCGCGCCGGTCGGGTTGTTCGGGTTGATGATCACCAGGGCCTTGGTGCGGTCGGTGATCTTCGCGGCGACGTCGTCGAGGTCGGGGAACCAATCGGCCGACTCGTCGCAGCGGTAGTGCACGGCGCGCCCGCCCGCGAGCGTGGCCACCGCGGTCCACAGCGGGTAGTCCGGCGCGGGCACGAGGACCTCGTCGCCGTCCTCCACCAGGGCCTGCACGGCCATCGAGATCAGCTCGGAGACGCCGTTGCCGAGGAAGACGTCGTCGACGCCGACGTCGAGCCCGCGCGCCTGGTAGCGCCCCGCGACCGCGCGCCGCGCGGGCAGCACGCCGCGCGAGTCGGTGTAACCGTGCGCCTGCGGGAGCATCCGGATCATGTCCTGGACGATCTCCTCGGGCGCCTCGAAGTCGAAGAGCGCCGGGTTGCCGGTGTTGAGGCGCAGGACGCTGTGCCCCGCCTCCTCCAGCAGGTTCGCCTGCTCGACCACCGGCCCGCGGATCTCGTAACAGACGTCGCGCAACTTGTTCGACTGCCGGAACTCCACCGCACTACCCCTCGCACACGACGCCGGCACGACTCCGTGCCGCGTGCCGGTCTACCAAACGAGGACGTGTGACGGGGGTCTCCGGTTGCTCAACTTTGTGGTTGAATAAGCGCCATGACCGTGCTGCTGGTGGCGACGATGTCGCTCGACGGGTTCATCGCCCGTCCCGACGACTCGGTGGGCCCGCTGTTCGACTGGTTCGGCGCCGGGACCGAGGAGGTGACGGCCTCGGACTCCGAGCGCGTCTTCCGCACCACCGAGGCGAGCGCCACCTGGATCCGCGAGCGGTGGGGCAAGGTCCGCGCCGGCGTCTGCGGGCGGCACCTCTTCGACCACACCAACGGCTGGGAGGGACGCCCGCCGGCCGGCGACCACGTCGTCGTGCTGACGCACGCGGTGCCCACGGACTGGCCGTACCTCCACACCGCCCCGTTCACCTTCGTCACCGAGGGCGTCGAGGCCGCGGTGGCGACCGCGAAGGAGCTCGCCGGCGACGCCGACGTCACGGTGACGGCCGGGGACGTGGGCGGGCAGGCGCTGGCGGCCGGTCTCGTCGACGAGGTCGAGATCTCCCTGGTGCCCGTCGTGCTCGGGCGCGGGAAGCGCTTCTTCGGCGAGGACGCCCCCGAGATCGTGCTCGAGGACCCCTACGTGTCGGTGCCGGGCCGCCGCGTCACGCACCTGCGCTACCGCGTGCCCCGGTAGGTCGCGCACTCCGGCGCCATTGCGCGGGCCCTCAAAGTGTGTGCACTATGAGCCCGCCCAGGGAAGGAGCCTGTCGATGACGACCCTCTCCGCGAGACCCGTCCCCGCCGCGTGGCCGTCGGTCCCGCGCGAACTCCCCCGCACCATGTCCGCGGTCGTGTTCGACGCCTTCGGCCCGCCGGACGTGCTGCGCCTCGACACGGTGGACGTCCCGGAGGTGGGGCCCGGCGAGGTCCTCGTGCGGGTCGCGGCGGTGTGCGTCGGGCGCTTCCTCGACGTCTCCCTGCGCGCCGTCCGGCACCCCGTCTCGCCGGCGCTTCCTCACCTCCTCGGGGTGGAGCACGCGGGCACGGTGTCGCGGTCGGCGCCGGGGTGAGCGAGATCGACGTCGGCCAGCACGTCGCCGTCTGGCCGGTCCTGGGCTGCGGCGACTCCGAGGCGTGCAGCGAGGGCAGCAAGGAGGCCTGCCCGACGCTCCGGATCGACGGCGTGCACTCCCACGGCGCCTACGCCGAGTACACCGCGGTCGGCGCGGACGCCGTCTGGTCGCTGCCCGACGACCTGGACCCGGCCACCGCCGCGGGCGTCGCCCTCGCCGGCCGGTCGCGATGAACCAGCTGCGCCAGGCGGGCCTGCGCAAGGGCGACTGGGTGCTGGTGGCGGGCGCGGCCTCGGCCCTCGGCGCCACCACCGCCGAGCTCGCCCGGCACCTCGGCGCGCGCGTCATCGGCACCTCCCGCGCGGCCTGGAAGCGCGAGCGGCTCCTCGCGATGGGCCTCGAGGCGGCGCTCGACCCCACCGCCGAGGGCTTCGTCGACGAGGTCCGCGCGCTGACCGGCGTCGCCGGCGTCGCCGTGGCCGTCGACGACCTGGGCGACCCGGACATCTTCGCCCGCCTCACCGACGTCCTCGCCCCCCAGGGCGTGCTCGTCTCGTCGGGGGCGTTCCTCGGCGGGACGGTGCCGCTGAACCTGGCCCGGCTCTACACGCTCAACCAGCGGATCCTCGGGTCCGCACGGGCAACGACGCGAGCGCCCTCGCGCTGTGGGCGGAGGTCGCGCGCGGCTTCCGGCCCGTCGTCGACCGCGCGTTCCCGCTGGCGGAGGCGGCCGAGGCGCACCGGTTCCTGGAGGCCGACGACAACATGGGCCGGATCGTGCTGATCACCGGCCAGGCCTGAGTCCGAACAGAGCAGGGGAGGACGCGTGCGCGAGGCGCCGTGGATGCTCGTCACCCACCACCAGGGTGACGCGGCGAAGTCCGAGGTCGGCATCCGTGCCGATGGGGTGATCCGCCGGGCGCCCGACGAGCTCGCCGGCCGGACGATGCTCGAGGTGCTGGGGGAGTGGGACACCCTGGCCCCGCTGCTGCGCGGCCTCGACCCCGAGCGGCTCGCGCCGGTGGAGGGCGCGGTGCTGCTCGCGCCGCTGCTCTACCCGCCGAAGGTGCTCTGCGCGGGGGCGAACTACTACGCCCACCTCGCCGAGATGGGCGTCGACCGCCCCGCGGGCCCGGTCGAGCCGTACTTCTTCTTCAAGCCGCCGACGACGTCGGTGGTCGGGCCCGGCGAGCCGATCGTGCTGCCTCCGCGCGCCGGCCGGAAGATCGACTGGGAGGTCGAGCTCGCCGCGGTGATCGGCCGCCGGTGCGTCGACGTGCCGGTGGAGCACGCGCTCGACGTCGTGGCCGGCTGGACGATCGTCAACGACGTCTCGTCGCGCGACCTGCTCGACCGCGCCGGCGCGATCGCGCCGCCGTTCGGGCACGACTGGGTCGGCGCCAAGGCCGGCGACACGTTCTGCCCCACGGGCCCGGGGATCGTGCCGTCGTGGATGGTCGACGACCCGCAGCGGGTGGCCCTGCGCCTGTCGGTCAACGGCGTGGTGAAGCAGGACTCCAGCACCACCGACATGGTGACCCCGATCGACCAGCTGATCGCCGCCGCGAGCCGGGCGGTGACCCTCGAGCCCGGCGACGTCATCGCCACCGGCACGCCGGCCGGTGTCGGCTTCCCCCGCGGCGACTTCCTGGCGCCGGGGGACGAGACCGTCGCCGAGGTCGAGGGCATCGGCGCGCTGCACAACCCCGTCACCGAACGAGAGGAGAGGTCATGGGCACGGTGAACGTCTCGAAGCTCGGCTACGTCGGCTTCGAGACCCCCGACGTCGAGCGGCTCGTCGAGTACTACACGAGGGTCCTGGACTTCGTGCTCGTCGAGGGCGACGACCGAGGCGCGTTCCTCACCACCGGCTCCGACCACCACTGCGTGGTCGTCCGCAAGGGCGACACCAAGGCCCGGCAGGTGGTCGGCTACGAGCTCTCGGAGGACCTCGACAGCGCCGAGCGCGCTCAAGGACGCCGGGTACGTCACCGAGCGGCGCAGCGACATCGGGCCGGGCACGCCCGACGTCCTGGTGCTGGAGGAGCCGATGACCGGGGTCGCGCTGCACCTGGCGACCTCACAGGACCCTCAGCGGGGTCTTCAGGGCTTCACGCCCCTGCGCCCCACCAAGCTCGGCCACGTCGCGGCCTACACCCCCGAGCTGGCGACCATGCAGTCCTTCTACCAGGACCTCCTCGGGTTCCGGTGGTCGGACACCGTCGGCGACTTCTTCGTCTTCATGCGCTGCAACGCCGACCACCACGCGGCCAACTTCATGGCCTAGCCAGAAGTACTCCGGCATGCACCACGTCGCCTACGAGATGCGCAGCCCCGACCACCTGATCTCGATGCTCGACCACCTCGCCAAGCACGGCTACCGGCTGCACTGGGGGCCGGGCCGCCACGGGCCGGGCCACAACCTGTTCACCTACCACCGCGACCCCGACGGCAACGTCATCGAGCTGTTCACCCAGATCGACGTCGTGGTCGACGAGGCCAAGGGCCACTGGGAACCGCGTCCCTGGCACGAGGAGTTCCCGATGTACCCGAGGACGTGGGAGGTCGACCTCGCCACGGTCAACCAGTGGGGGCCGATCGACCCGCCGAGTCTGGATCACTGACCTCTACGCACCGAGCAGCAGCGCCAGCGCCCCGTCGACGCAGGGGGTGCCGTGGCCCGGGGCGTGGCCGTCGACCACGCGCCGGGCCGTGCCGGCGAGGTGGCGCGCCATCTCGGCGACCGCCGCGTCGGGGTCGGCGTCGCGCACGGCGTCGAAGATCGCCTGGTGCTCCCGCTGCCGGCCCCGAAGTCGGTCCGGTGCTGGGCCTGGTCGATGCGCACGTAGCGCTCGCTCTGCTCGGCGTAGGAGTTGATGGTGCGCAGCACGGTGGCTCCGCAGCGGCCGACCAGCAGGCGGTGGAAGCCGCGGTGGCGACGGTCCAGCTGGCCATGTCGCCAGCCCGTAGGGCGCTCCATCTCCTTGAACGCCGACGTCGCGCCCGCGATCTCCTCGCGGCTCAGCCGCCGGCGGTCAGCCGCGCACCAGCGACTCGAGCGTGATCCGGCGCGTAGAGCGAGTCCAGCTCCTCGGCGTCGAGCCCGAGGACGTGGCTGCGCTGGTCGGGCTCGGCGGAGATGAGCCCCTCCTCCTGAGCATGCGAACGCCTCGCGCAGCGGCGTGCGGACACCGCGAGACGCGCGCGAGCTCGGCCTGCTTGAGCTGGTGCCGGCGGAGCGGCCGGAGATGATCAGGTCCGCAGGTACGCGTGCACGCTGACGCTCGTCTGGCGCGGGTCGTTGATGCTCAGGCCTCCCGTCCCCCCAGGAGATCGCCGATCGACACCGCCGGAGTGTCTGCAGACGTGCTCACGGCAGCCCGGCGAGGTGACGCCACAGCCGCTCCATCAGGGGCGGGGCGGCCGCACGCCACGCGTCGATCTCGTCGACGGTGAGGGCCCGCGGCCCGTGCCCGACGGTCGTGAGGTGCACCCGGCACGCGGCCTCGAGCAGCCACATCCGGGCCACCGCCGCCCCGGGGTCCGCGCCCACGGTGAGGGCGCCGTTGCCCCGCAGGAGCACGGCGTCCGCGTCGGCGAGGGTGTCGGCGGCGGCCTCGGCGCGATCCCGGTCGCGCAACAGCCGCGCGGAACCGTGCACCGGGATGCGGCGCCCCAGCCAGGAGGCCTGCCCGTGCAGCGGGACCAGCTCGGTCGCGATCGCCGACGCGGCGAAGGCCGACTCGGGCTGGGCGCGCACCACGGCGCCGACGTCGGGGCGCGCCCGGTAGATCGCGAGGTGCGCCCAGGTCTCCGGGGCGGTGCCCGCCGGCAGCTCCCCGGCGGCCGCGTCGAGCGTCACCAGCGCGTCGGCGGCGACGTCGCCCGGCGCGATCGGCGGGGTGATCACCACCAGGTCCCCGACGCGCGCGGACACGTGCCCGAACGCGGTGACCAGCCCGTGCCGGGCCAGCGTCCGCGCGGCGAGCGCGACCTGCTCGCGAATCTCGTCGAGTGTCACGGGACCGGCGCGGCCTCCTGGGATTCGGCCTCCATCGCGGTGAACAGGGGCGCGAGATCGATGTGGATGCGTCACGAGGAAACCAGGCCCTGCGGGGTGCGGTCGAGGATCGACACGCGGCAGCGGCACGTGGGCGCCGCCCGTGGTCGTATCGTGGTGGTGACCTCGAGGATCACCGTCGCGCCGTCGTTCTCGTCCCAGCGGTGGTGGACCTCGTGGCGCATCCCGCCGATCATCGACCAGAAGCCCTCGAAGGCGTCGTGGATGGCGGCGATGCCGACCGTCGGCGGCTGGTTGCCGAAGGTCACCACGGCATCCTCGGCGTGGCGCGCGACGAACGGCTCGAGACGCAGGGCGTCGACGTCGGCGTAGTAGTCGGTGACCCAGTCGGACATGCGTTGCTCCCAGGAAGTGGTCAGGCGGGTGGGCTCAGACGGTCGCGCCGGCGGCGATCTTGCGGACGGCGCCGAGCGTGGCGGCCACCGCGGCGCGGTAGCTGTCGGTCATCTGGTCGGCGTGGGCCTTCTCGCCCGCCGACCCGCCCGGCTCGCCGGACACGGTCAGCGCGAAGCTGAACCGCAGCGTCAGGTCGGTCCGGACCGTCGCCCTCGATCTCATTGGCGATCGTGCCCAGCACCGGCCCCGCGATGCGGGTGAACACCACGCGGTGCGGGTCGCTCGAGGGTGATCCGCTCGGAGAACGCCTGGCCCTTGAACACGATGTCGCGGTCGAACACGGTGTCGCTGTGCCGGGCGGTGACCGTGCAGTCGGTCATCGACGGGACGAACGGCAGCGCGTTCTCCGCCTTGCGCACCAGCCCGTCCCACAGGGCGTCGCGCGTGATCAGCGGCTCGCCGGGCTCGTTCACGGGCAGCGCGTGCGTCACGAAGATCATGGGTGGATCGGCCTCCGGGAGCACAGCTGGGGTTGTAGTGATGCGGCTTCTGCGTCGGACCGAGCCACATGTCGATCGAGCCGCGCTCGGCGGGATCGAAGTACCGGGGCCGCCAGGCCGCCTCGTCGGTGATCCGGCGGACGCCGTACGAGTACTCGTAGGTCAGGCCCTCGGGGCCGAGGAAGTACAGGAACACCGCGCCCGACTGCGGGTGGCGTCCCGGGCCCATCTCGATCGAGCACGTCCTGCTCCTGCAGGTGGTGCCAGTTGCGGAACACGTCGTCGAGCTCGGCGACCTGGAAGTTCACGTGGCACAGGCCCGGCCGGTCGCCCTGGAACACCGCGAGCTTGTGGTGGACCTCGTCGATGCGCATCAGGCAGGCCGCGTCGCCGATCCAGTCCGAGGCCCGCGCGTTGAACGTCGTCGACCAGAACCGGTGGGCCTCGGCGACGTCGGGGGCGTCGAGGCAGAGGTGGCCGAACTCGGTGATGCCCGACCCCCGGCCCGGCCGCACCGGGCGGGCGAGGGTCTGCTGCCCGCAGACCAGCTCGATCCGGTTGCCGAACGGGTCGTCGAACCCGATCAGCTCGCCGACCCGCCGCGACCGGGCGTCGGCCGTCCCGCCGCGCCACACCGTGAACCCGCGGCTCTCGAGCTCGGTCTCCGCCAGCGCGAGGGCGCCGGGGCCGTCGACGGTGAACGCCGAGGCGATGACGCCCGAGACCCCCTCGACGAACGCCAGGCAGTGGTGCCGGGAGTCCGCGCGCAGGTGGGCGACGCCCGGCTCGCCCCCGTCGACGTGCTCGAGCCCGACCACCTCGGTCGCGAACGCGCACCGCGCCCGCGAGGTCGGCGGCACCGGAGCGGACGTAGGCGATGTCGACCAGCTCGATCACACCGGGGCCTCCCGCCTCGACAGTGATGGGGACCACTCAGGGTGCATACAGTTGAGACGGGTGTCAATGCGCTCGCCCGCGGACCGTCCGAGGAGCTTCGCGGCGGTTGACCGGCACCCGCAAGTGTGCACACTCTAGAGGCGTGAGCACAGTGCCGACGGACGCCACGCCCGCTCGTTTCCCCGCGACCGCCCCCTCCGCGCCGCCCGGCGGGCGCCTGGCCGGCAAGCGGGTGCTGATCACCGGCACCGCCGGCGGGCAGGGTGAGGCGGCCCAGGCGGTCTTCCTCCGCGAGGGTGCGCGGGTCGTCGGGTGCGACGTGCAGCCCGGCGCGGCCGAGCGCACCGCGGGCCCGCTCGCGGCCGAGGGGTACGACGTCGCCGGTCACACGGTCGACCTCGCGGACCCGGTGGCGGCGGAGCGCTGGATCGAGGAGAGCGCCGCGCGGCTCGGCGGCATCGACGTCCTCTACAACAACGCCGCCGGCGCCGGGTTCGCGCCGTTCGACCAGATGACGCTCGACCTCTGGCGCCACGTGCTCCACGTCGAGCTGGACATCGTCTTCCACACCACCCGGCCCGCCTGGCCGCACCTGCTGGCCACCGGCAACGCCTCGGTGATCAACACGGCGTCGATGTCCGGGCTACGCGGCATCGCACCGCTCGGGCAGGTCGCGCACTCGGCGGCCAAGGGCGGCGTCATCGCGATGACGCGCTCGCTCGCCGCCGAGGGCGCCGAGCGGGGCGTCCGGGTCAACACGATCTCGCCCGGGCTTCGTCACCTCCCCGGCCACCGACCAGTTCGTCGGCGACGAGCTGCGGCGTTCCAGATGGGGTTCCACCTGATCCAGCGGCCCGGCACCGGGCTCGACATCGCCCACCTCGCGGTCTACCTGGCCTCCGACGAGTCCGTCCGGGTCACCGGGCAGAACATCTCCACCGACGGGGGGTCACGGCCGGCTTCCGCTCATCTCGCCGGGCGCCCCGTACGGCCCAGTCCTCGGGTCTGGGTCACCCAGATCGCGGCGTCGTGGGTGTCCGCGAGCCCGAGAGCCTGCAGCGAAGTCGAGGGCCACGCTCCGGTCGGAGGCGGGTGCCAGGAGTCGGGGCTGGATCGCGGTCGGCAGTACGAGTCCGACGACGCGTCGCCGCCCTGGAGGCGCACCTGGTGCACCCGGAGCCCGCGGAACTCGTCCCCGCGCGGGAAGAACCGCGGGTCCGGGGACATCCCGCCACCCGGCCGGACGTCGAGCTTCGCCATCCAGGCCCCCACGCCGTCCGGGTAGAACTGGTCGTCCCAGGAGCCGTAGAGCGAATTGGTCACGTAGACGCGGCTGCCGTCGCGGCTCACCTCGACCATCTGCGGCCCGCCGGACAGCGGCTCGTCCGGGGAGGCGGGGTGGGGTCGTTGTCCGACGATCCCGCCCAGGCGCACCGAGCCGACCTCCCGGGGATGTGCCGGGTCGGAGACGTCGTACTGCTTGAGCTCCCCGGTGCCCCAGCAGGACACGTAGAGGAAGCGGTCGTCGACCGACAGGTCGATGTCGGTGACCAGCGGCGGCACCGCTCCGAACGGCGCGAGCGCGGGTGGGAGCAGGGTGGGATCGGCGGGCTCCGCCGGGATCGTGATGACCTTGTCGACCTCCCACGCCGCGTTCGGTCCCGCGCGGTGCCACCGCCACACCGAGGCCGACAGGTCGGCGGTCGAGATCACGACGCCGACGAACCCCCAGGTCGCCTCCGGGTCGTGCGACGGGCGGATCTCGAGGACCATCTGGTGCTCGGCGCCGAGGTCGACGCTCTGCTGGTGCACGCCTGCGGCAAGGTCCCAGAAATGCAGGGCGTGTCCGTACTTCCCTCCGAGCAGCAGTTCGGGGACCAGGCCGTTCTCGATCATCGACGGGGTGCCCCACTCGCTGGACACCAGGACGTTCTGGTTGAGGTGCCACCACGCGTCGTAGGCGAGGTGCTGTGGCCCGCGGTCGGTCTCCCAGGCGCGCTGCACCGCGAATGTGTCGTGGTCGAGCAGGGCGATCCCACCCGGGCCGTCCGGGTCGTCGAGCGGCCCGCCGACGCAGGTCAGGAAGACGCCGTCGGGTCCGCAGTGCAGCGTGTGCGGGCGGGAGTAGCCGGCCTTCTCGGACAGCTCGGCGCGGGTCACGGTCTTCACCAGGCGCGGCGCGCGCGGGTCGGGCTGCGTGTCGAGCACGTGGACGTCCGACGACCGCAGGCCCGGCACGAGCAGGTAGCGACGCGTGAGCGCGGTCGTGTCGTGGCCCTCGTGCTGCAGCGCGCTGCTGCATGCGTTCCAGCCGAAGTGGTGCAGCTCGGCGCCTGCCGGCAGCTCGGACCAGCCGACGACCCGTCCGTAGCGGTCCGACCCCGGGTCGACGTCCACCACGGCCATGGCGTCCGGCAGCACACCGGAGCGGTCGAAGGCCGCGACGTAGGCGAGCTCCTCCGGCGGCGCGGCGGCCGCATCGGCGGGCGAACGGTAGAAGGTCGGGTCCGTCGAGGTCATGTGTCCAGCGTCACACTGTCCCCGAGCGGCGGTAAGGGGCCGTCCGGCGGCGCGGCGAGGGCCGAGCGGCTCCCGTCGCGCACGCTGCGCGACGGCGTCTCGCTCAGGGGCGCCGGGCCCGCACGATCCAGGTCGCCGCGTCGTAGCGGACGCCTCCGGGGTCGTGGTGGGCGACGAGGTCGGCGCGCAGCGCGGCGAGGGCCTCCTCGCTGCTCGCCGGGTCGAGGTCGGCGAGCAGCCCCGCCTGCTGACCGGCCACATAGCCCAGCGCGTCGTCGGGGTCGGCGCCGAACACCATGGGTGCGCGGTGGGCCATGAACTCGACGTCGGTGAACCCGGCCTCCCGGAGCAGCGCGTCCGCACGGGCGGGCACCGAGAGAGACAGCGGGCTCGGGCCCTGGGCCGGCGGGAACGCCACCCCGCGTCCGGCGGCGAGGATCGTCAGGAACGAGCGCAGCCACTCCTGGTGCTCGAGGCCCTGCCAGGTGAGCAGCACCATCCGGCCGCCCGGGCGCAGGGCGCGGGCGAGGTTGGCGAACGCCGCGACGGGGTCCGCGAAGAACATCGCGCCGTGCCTGCTGACGACGACGTCGGTGCCGCCGGCGGGGAAGGGGTGCACCTGGGCGTCGGCGTGCTCGAAGGTGACGGTGTCGAGCCCGGCGTCCGCGGCACGCCGCCGGGCGATCGCGAGCAGGCGCGTCGAGAGGTCGACGCCGGTGACGTGCCCGGGCGCCGCCGCCCGGGCCGCGTCGAGCGACGTCCTGCCCGCGCCGCACCCGACGTCGAGCACCGTCTCGCCCGCCGTGATCGCCGCGGCTCCGAGGAACGGCGGGTGGTGGGCGGCCACGGCGGCGTCGAAGCGGTCGGCGTGCTCCGCCCAGAACGCGCCGGTGCCCCCGTCCCACGCCTGGGCCTGGGCGGCGTTGCCCGGATCGGTCACGGCAGGTCCGTCTCGGCTGGATCTGTCATGGCAGGGAGTCGGGCAGCCCGAAGCGCGCGTGGTGCTCGGCGCCGATGAACGAGGTGACGTCGGCGATGCGGTCGCCGCGCAGGGTGAGCACGTCGATCGACCAGGGCGTGTGCGGGGCGTCCGCGGGCTCGTCGGGCGCGCGCCGGTACGAGGCGACGGCGAGCTGGCCGTTGGCGACGACCTCGAGGTGGCGCCACGATCCGCAGTCACCGCCGAGCGGCACGGCGCGCGCGAACCCCGTGACCGGCCCGATCCCCGCGTACCAGTGCGCCATGGGCGGCATCGACCACGTGACGTCCTCGGTGAGCAGGGCGACGAGCGCGTCGGCGTCGCCGCGCTCCAGCGCCGAGGAGTAGCCGTGCACGACCTCGCGCAGGCGGGCGTCGTCGATCTCGCGCAGCGTGCGCTGCTGGCTCGCCGACGGCACCTTCTCGGCGACCACCTTGCGGGCCCGCTGCAGCGCCGAGTTCACCGACGCCGTCGACGTGTCCATCGTCGTCGCGATCTCGGCGGCCGAGAAGCCGAGCACCTCGAACAGCACGAGCGCTGCCCGCTGGTTGCCCGGCAGGTGCTGCAGGGCCGCGACGAACGCCAGCTCCACCGACTCGCGCTCCTCGGCGCGGGCGCCCGGCTCGTCGGGGTACGGGCCCAGCCAGGCGACCTCGGTGACGGGCACGTCGCCGGTGGTGACGCGGTCGCTCGCGGGTCCGAGGTCGACGGGCAGCGCCCGCCGGCCCCGGGCGTCGACGAGGTCGAGGCACGTGCGGGTGGCCACCGTGTACAGCCAGGTGCGCAGCGAGCTCCGGCCCTCGAACGCGCCGAGCTTGCGCCAGGCGCGCACCAGCGCGTCCTGCAGGGCGTCGTCGGCGTCGTACGCCGAGCCGAGCATCCGGTAGCAGTGCGCGTGCAGCTCGCGGCGCAGCGGCGACACCAGGCGGCCGAAGGCGTCGTCGTCGCCTGCCCGGGCGCGGGCGAGGTCGTCCGCGAGATCGGGACTGACCGTGGTCTCGCTCACCCGTCCGATTCTGCCGCAGAAGGGCGGCCCCCGGGAGCGGGTCCGGCCGGGCCCGCGGAGCCGGACTCGAACGCGTCGGAGACCTCGTCGAGGAAGCCCGAGATGGCCCGCGGCATCTCCTCGCGGAACGCCGCGAGCAGGGCCTGCGCGGCCACGGGCTGGAGGGCGCCGACGACGTCGAGGACCTGCCCGTGGTGCTCGTGGGGGAGGCCGTCGCTGACGTGGTCGGCCCACACCGTCCGCCGGAACAGGTCGATGAAGCTCGCCGTCACCGCGCCGACGTGGGTGGTCAGCTCCTCGTGCAGGTCGACGAGGGCCCCCAGCGGCATCCCGAGGCGGGCGGCCTCGGCCCCGGCCCGCACGAGCCCGGGGTTGGGGACGCGCACGCGCCCGTCGTCGAGGGTCTGCACGAGGTGCGCGTCCAGCAGGGAGCCCCAGGTCTCCTCGTCCACCGCCACCCCGAGCCAGCCCGGAAGGTCCGCCAGCGGCATCTCCAGCGGCGGTTCCGGGGCCCACGGCGCGAGCATGTGCAGGTACTGGGCGAGCGCCTCCTCGGCGGACTGCCCCGGGGTCGCGGTGACGAGGCGCTCGATCGCGGCGAGCGCGAACCCCTGCTCCTGGAGCTGGGCGATGAGGTCGAGGCGCGCGAGGTGCTCGGGCCCGTAGTACCCGGTGCGTCCCTGCAGGTGGGGAGGCGGCAGCAGCCCCCGGGCGGTGTGCGCGCGGACGTTGCGCACGGTCATCCCGGCCCGCCGGGCGAGCACGGCGACCGTCATGTCGGGCCCGGTGTCCACGACCCCCACGCTAACGATGGGTCGGCGTGACATCTCGGGGCGACATATGACACGTGATCGTGTTTCATGTCGCCGTCGAGGGGTCATCCGTGGCCAGACGACAACCTGTACGTGTAACCCCCAGTTCCTGGTACCGAGGGTTCCATGTAGCGTGTCGGAGGTGAGCGACGTGAGCGATGGACAAACCGCCGGCCGACTCCCGCGCGGGGTGCGGCGCCTCCGCAAGGTGGCGTCCCGCTTCACCACCCCGCTGCTCCCCGACGACTACCTCTCGTCGCTGGTGAACCCGCTCTGGTCGGCCAGGGAGCTCCGCGGCAAGGTCATCAAGGTCGTGCCCGAGACCGAGGACGCCGTCACACTCGTCATCAAGCCCGGCTGGGGCTGGTCGTTCGACCACCAGCCCGGCCAGTACGTGGGCATCGCGGTCCAGGTGGACGGGCGCTTCCACTGGCGGTCCTACTCGTTGACGTCGCCGCCCAAGCGCGATCAGGGCCACCTGTCGGTGACGGTCAAGGCGATGCCCGAGGGCTTCATGTCCCAGCACCTCGTCGGCGGCCTCGAGCCCGGCACCATCGTGCGGCTCGCGCCGCCCAGCGGTGAGTTCGTCCTTCCCGACCCGCCGCCCAAGAAGATCCTGTTCCTCACCGGCGGCAGCGGCGTCACGCCGATCATCGCGATGCTCCGCACCCTCGACCGCCGCGGCACGATGCCCGACGTCCTCGTCGCCCACTCGGCGCCGGACGAGGAGAGCCTGCTCTTCTCCGAGGAGCTCGACCAGCTGTCCGAGAAGCACGAGAACCTGCGGGTGCACAAGCAGTTCACCCGCACCGACGGTCACCTCGACCTCGACAACCTGTCCGACCTCTGCCCCGACTGGCAGGAGCGCCAGGCCTGGGTGTGCGGGCCGAACGCGCTGCTCGACGACGCCGAGCGCGTGTGGAGCGACGCCGGTCTCGACGAGCAGCTGCACCTCGAGCGCTTCTCGGTCGACCTCGCAGGTGGCGAGGCCGAGGGCGGCACCGTCACCTTCAAGCAGTCGGACGTCGAGGTCGAGATCGACGGCGCGACCACCCTGCTCGAGGCTGGCGAGCAGGCCGGCCTGCAGCTCCCGTTCGGATGCCGCATGGGCATCTGCCACACCTGCGTCGTCCCGCTGCGCCAGGGCGTCGTCCGCGACCTGCGCGACGGCACCGAGCACCGTGCCGACGGCACGGGCGGCGCCGACTGGGACGCCGTCAAGATCCAGACATGCATCGGCGCCGCCGCAGGCGACGTCGTGCTCGACATCTGACCTCGTTTCCCGCCCGACCAGGTCCATCGTCCCCGCCGGAGAGGAACCGACCATGGCCATTGCCGACGTCAAGGAGTTCGCCCACCTCAGTGAGGCGGACGTGGAGGCCCTCGGCCGCGAGTTCGACCAGATCCGCGCCGACTTCGAGGAGAAGCGCGGCGATGAGGACGCCGCCTACATCCGCCGACTCATCACGATCCAGCGCCGCCTCAACGTGGCGGGCCGGGCGATGCTCTTCGGCAGCCACCGCCGCGAGCTGTGGTGGGCCGGAGCGCTGACGCTGTCCGTGGCCAAGATCCTCGAGAACATGGAGATCGGCCACAACGTCATGCACGGCCAGTTCGACTGGATGAACGACCCGGAGATCCACTCGGCGACGTGGGAGTGGGACAACGTCTGCCCCTCCGACCAGTGGAAGCACTCCCACAACTACCTGCACCACACGTATACGAACGTGATCGGCAAGGACAAGGACGTCGGGTACGAGATCCTCCGGGTCCGGTCCGACCAGCCGTGGCACCCGTACTACCTGACGCAGCCCGTGGTGAACACGCTGCTGATGCTGGCGTTCGAGTACGGCGTCTCCCTGCATGACCTCGACATCGAGGGCCTGCGGAAGATGGAGCTGGAGGACCCGAAGGAGTTCCAGCGCAAGCTGCAGGGCATCGCGCAGAAGCAGGCCCGCCAGATCGGCAAGGACTACGTCCTCTTCCCGGCCCTGGCCGGCAAGAACTTCGTCCCCACCGCGTCGGCGAACTTCACGGCCAACATCATCCGCAACATCTGGTCCTACGCGATCATCTTCTGCGGCCACTTCCCCGACGGGGCCGAGGTGTTCACCGAGGAGGAGCTGGAGAACGAGTCGCAGGGCGAGTGGTACCTGCGCCAGCTGCTCGGCTCCGCCAACTTCACCGGCAACCGGCTCATGCACGTGATGTCCGGCAGCCTCGGCTACCAGATCGAGCACCACCTGTACCCGGACCTGCCGTGCAACCGGTACCCGGAGATCCAGGAGCGCGTCCTCGCGCTGTGCGAGAAGTACGACCTGCCCTACACCACCGGGTCGTTCCCGCGGCAGTTCTGGCAGGCCACGCGCTCGATCTGGCGGCTCTCGCTGCCCGCGAAGAAGATGCGCGAGGCCTCGGAGCGTCGTCAGGCCCGGGGCCTGCCGCGCAGCGCGGGTGCGGTCAAGGCCACGGGCTCGGACAGCCCGAGCACGCCGCAGACCCCGCCGGCCCCGGCGAACACCCCGGGGCACCCGGGTCCGAACCAGGCCTGAGTCACGAGCCCAGCGCGAGGACGTTGCAGACGTCCCCGCGGGGCCCGGTGCTCGTCAGGCCGCGCTGGGAGCGGATGCGCTCGGCGAGGTACTCGGCGTCACGTCCGACGCCCGAGAACCGTCCCGAGCCCCAGGTCCACTGCCACGGCAGGCCCAGGAAGTAGAGCCCGGGCGAGCTGGTGACGCCGCGGGTGTGGGTCGGGGCGCCTCGGCCGGTGAACACCGGCACGTCGACCCACCGGAAGTCCTGGCGGAAGCCGATGCACCAGACGACCGAGGTGATGTCGGTGTCCGCCAGGGCGAGTTCGGTCGTCACGGCCCCGGGGCGCCACACCGGCGTGTAGCGCTCCTCGGCCGGGACGTCGAGCTGCTCCCGCGCGATGTACTTGTCGATCGTGTCCTTGATCGACTCGGATACCTCGTCGGCGTGGTCCAGTCGTTCGGTGAGGTCCGGGTTGAAGCGGAGCTTCCCGTCGCGGTGGTCGGTCATGAGGCCGTAGAGCCTCATGCCGTCCCTCGCGTGCGCCCGGAGGTCGATGTCGCGGCCACCGTCGCGTCCGGTGACGTAGTGGTTGGCCTGGGCGCGGACGGCCTCGCGGCGCGGATGCTCCGTGACGGGCATGTCGTAGTAGCCCATCTCCGCGAGCCAGTCGGTGACGTCGCGGCCGCGGTAGAAGCGCGCGACCCGCGGGGCGTCGCCGACGACGAGGTGCACCCGGCGGCCCTCGAGGTGCAGGTCCTCCGCGATCTGCGCGCCCGACTGGCCGCTGCCGACCACCAGGACCTCGCCGGGCGGCAGCTGCGCACCGGACTTGTAGTCCTGCGACTGCATCTGGGTGATCCCGGCCGGCAGCGGTTGGGACATCGGCGGGGTGATCGGCGTGTGGTACCCGCCGGTGGCCACGACGACCTGGTCGGCGGTCAGCTCGCCCGCGCTCGTCGTCACCCGGTAGGCGCCGCGGTCGTCCCGGGCGAGCCTCGTCACCTCGACGCCCTCGACCACCGGCGGCTCGATGAACGCGCGGTAGGCCTCGAGGTAGTCGACGATCTGGTCGCGGACCATGAACCCGTGCGGGTCCTCCCCGGCGTACGCGAAGTCGGGCAGCTGGCACTGCCAGTTGGGCGTGACCAGGCAGAACGTGTCCCACCGGTAGGTCTTCCACGAATGCGCCACCACGGCGCGCTCCAGCACGACATGGTCGACCCCGCGCCGCTGCAGGCAGCGGCTCATGGACAGCCCGGCCTGCCCGCCACCCACGACCACCACCGGCCAGTGCCCCCCGGCCAGGTCCTCGGGGCTCGGTGTGCCGTGCCGGGAGGTCCCGGTGTGCGGGCCCGTGTCGGTGGTGAGCGCCATGGTGATCACGGTGCGCGCGGGCTGTTGCCTGATGGTTGCCGCCGGACTGCCGCGGCGTTGCCGCGTGTAACGGCGGATGGGAGCTGCTGGAGCGAGTGACGGCAAGTCCTGCGAGTCGCCCCAATGCCGTTTGTGTGACTGGTATCATCGAACACATGTTCGATAGTGGCTATGCGGCGGTGGCGGAGGAGCCACGCCCGTCCGCCGTGCCGTTGTGGTCGTCGTGGGTTCCCGGGCCCGAGCTCGCGGCGGCGCTGGCCGGGTCGGAGGCCGTCGACCTCGTGGACGACGAGGGCCACGACGCTGCCGAACGTCTCGCCGGCTGGGAGGCGATTGCGAACTGGGCGACCGGCCACCTCTACCGCGAGACCGGCGAGTACCTCCACGCCCGTCAGGGCCGGGTCCGAGGTGCGGGACAGGCGGAGCTGGCGTCCGAGGCCGTGGCGATGGAGGTCGCCACGCTCGCCCGGGTTGCGCCGCGCACCGGGGAGATCCGTATCTGCCAGGCCGAGACCCTGATCGACCAGCTGCCCCGCACCCTCGACGCGCTCGAGGCCGGGCAGATCTCGATGTCGCACGTGCGGGTCGTGATCGAACAGACCGAGCTGTGTGATCCGGGGACGGCGCGTGCCGTGGACGCCGAGCTGTGGTCCCGGCAGGCCCGTGACCGGACGCCGACCCAGCTGCGCGACCTGGTGCGCCGCATCGTCACCCGCCTCGATCCCGACCTGCTGCGCCGTCGGCCCGAGCAGGCGCGGAAGGACCGCGATCTGCGGTACTGGTCGGACGACCACGGCGCCACCGGCGTCCTGCAGCTACGCCTGCCTGCCGACGAGGCACGAGGGGTCTACGCCGTCATCGACGGCTTCGCCCGTCGCGCCGGCGACGGTCCCGACGGCGAGAAGCGCAGCCTCGCGCAGAAGCGCGCCGACACCACCCGCGACCTCCTCCTCGACGGCGCCACCGCCCGGGACGGTGGCTGCGTGGGTGACTGTTCGTGCGAGTCGGCCGAAGACGGAGATGCGGCCGCGGGCAGCGTGTCGCCGGACGAGACGACCGGCGGGCCGACCGACGAGGCGACTCACGACGCGACGGACGAGGCGACCGACGGGCCGACCGACGAGGCGACTCACGACGCGACGGACGAGGCGACCGACGGGCCGACCGACGAGGCGACCGCGCCCACGACCTGCGACGGCGACCCCAACCCCCGGACCTTGCCCACCGACGACCGGCGCGACCCGGTGCGAGGCGTGCGGGTCGGTGCTCGGACACCGGTGCGCGCCGAGGTCCGGGTGACCATCGGGTGGGACGTGCTGGCCGGGTTCTCCGACCGGCCCGCGGAGCTCGAGGGCCACGGCCCGATCCCGGCCGAGATGGGTCGCCGGCTGGCGAGCGACCCGGACGCGTGGTGGCGGCGCCTCCTCACCGACCCGGTCACCGGAACGGCCTCTCACCTCGACGCCCGGCGCTACCGACCACCCGTCTCGATGCAGGAGTTCGTGCGCGCCCGGGACATGACCTGCGCGGCACCCGGCTGTCGGGTGCCGGCGGCCCGCTGCGACCTCGACCACGTCGTGCCGTACGAGCACGGCCGTCCGGGTGGCGGTGCCGGGCCGACGCGCGCCGACAAGCTCAAGCCGGAGTGCCGGCGGCACCACCGGCTCAAGACGTTGTCCGGCTGGACGGCCGAGCTCGGCCCGGATCCCGAGGGTGGCGGCGAGGCGGTGAGCATCTGGACCTCGCCGTCCGGGCACCGCTGGTGGGTGCGACCGCCCGAGCTCGACCCGCCCTCGTGGGAACGCCCGACCGACGACTGGCCCCGGGACGTCGACTCGTGGCGACGGCGCGAAGCCGATCCGCGGACCGTCGGCTCCTGGCCGCGCGCGGTCTGACGAGCGCCGTGGTCACCCCTCGCTCCCTGAGATGGGCAGGCGAGCCGCTCCGGTGATCGGCGAACCTCCCGCTCCCCGGGAGTCGCGCTGCGCCGGGGCGGCGGTGGCGGCGAAGGTGGGCCCGTGCGTACGGACGTGGTCGTCGTCGGCGCCGGCCCCGCCGGGCTGGTGCTCGCCTGGCTCCTGCAGCGGGCGGGGGTGGCGACGACGGTCGTCGAGTCCCAGCCGCAGGCCGAGCTGGGCCTCCTGCCGAAGGCCGGCATCGTCGAGTACCGGACGGTGCAGATGCTCACCGCGGAGGGCCTCGGCGACACCGTCCTGCCGTTCGCGGCCGAGAACCGGCGCTGCGAGTTCCGCACCGCCGATGAGTCGGTCGTCGTCGACTACGCCGAGATCACCGGCGGGCGCCCGCACTACGTCTTCCCGCAGCACGAGCTGGTCGCGCGGGTGGCGGCCTCCTTCCTCGACGAGGGCGGCACGATCCTCTTCGAGCACCGGGTCACGGCCGTCGAGCAGGACGAGGACGGTGCGCGGCTGTCGGTCACCGGTCCGGACGGGTCGCGGGAGATCCACGCCGACACCGTCGTCGGGTGCGACGGCGCGGGCAGCGCGGTGGCGCGCTCGCTGCGGGGGCACCTGAGCGTCCACGACCGCCACCACCCCATGCGCTTCCTCGTGATCAGCGCCGCGATGCCGCCCCTGGTCGACCACACGATCTACGCCGCCCACCCGCGGGGCTACGCCGCGCACATGCGCCGGCTGCCCGACGTCACCCGGCTCTACCTCGAGGTGCCGGCCGGCGACACCGCCGCCGACTGGCCCGCCCCGCGCCTGCGCGACGAGCTGGGCCGGCGCCTCGGGGCGGACCTCGGCGACGTCGACCTGCCCGAGGTCGACGTCCTCGACCTGCGGGTGCGGGTGACGACGCCGATGCAGCACGGGCGGGTGTTCCTCGTCGGCGACGCCGCGCACCTGATCACCCCCGCCGGCGGCAAGGGCATGAACCTCGCGCTGGGCGACGCCGTCGAGCTCGCCCACGGGCTGATCGAGCAGTACGGGCCACAGGGCGACGGCGCCCGGGCGGCGCGCTACAGCGACACCCGCCTGCCCGTGATCTGGCGGACCGAGGCGTTCTCCGACTGGTTCCTGCGCGTCATCACCGCGCCGCCCGGCGCCGGTGACGACCGCGACGGCTTCGGGCTCGGCCTGCGCGAGGGCTGGGTGTCGACGCTGCAGCACGACCCGCTGCTGCGGCGCTGGTTCGCCCACGCCTACGCGGGCGTCGACCCGGAACCACACCCGGAACCAGACCCGGAATGACACGACGGCCCCCGCCCCGGCCCCGGGACGGAGGCCGTCGCGCGCGTCGGCGCCCCGAGGGGGGTTCAGGCGCCGTGTGTCGTCGCGGAGCGGTAGTCGGTGTACTGGTACGGGTTGTCGAGGATCTTCGTCTCGGGGATGTCGGGGTTCATGCCCTGGCGCCACTCGTCCTCGCCGAGCTCGCCGCGCAGGTGGTCGACGGTCTCCTCCACCGCGCGTCGTGCGGCGGCCAGGTCGACGCCGACGAGACGGTGGTCGCGCTTGACGACGCGGCCGTCGACGAGCACGGCCTCGACGTCGCCGCGCTGGGCCTGGAACGCGACGTGCCCGTGCGGGTGCAGGATCGGGAAGCTCACCGGCGAGTGCTCGTTGCGGATCAGCACGAGGTCGGCCTTCTTGCCCACCTCGACGCTGCCGAGGTCGGCCTCGCGCCCGAGGGCCCGGGCGCCGCCGCGGGTGGCCATGTCGACGACGTGCTCGGCGCGCAGCGCGGCGTGGGTGACGGTCTCGCCCCGGGCGTGGGCCTCGAGGTGCTCGCGGGAGCGGTCGGCGCCGAGCGTCGTGCGCATCGCGGTGAACAGGTCGCCCGACCACCACACCGAGGTGTCCATCGACAGGGACACCGGGATGTCGTGGCTGCGCAGCGCCCAGGTGGGCGGGTAGCCCTGGCCGGCGCTCTGCTCGCTCTCGGTGGACACCGACACCGAGCCGCCGGTGGCCGCGATCCGGTGGTACGAGTCGGCGGACAGCGTCGCCGCGTGGACGTAGATCGTCTCCGGCGCCATGAAGCCGTGCTCGTACATGAGGCGGATGCCGTCGTCGTTGGTCGCGCCCCACACGCCGGCGTGGGTGGTGACCGGCAGGCCGAGGTCGCGGGCGACCTCGAACGCAGGCTTCTCCGGGAACGACGGGTCGCCGGTGACGTCGAACGCGAGCTGGAAGCCCTCGACGTCGCCGCGGCGCCGGTCGAGGAAGTCGCGGAGCTCGGAGGTCCCCGTCCAGTTCGCAGGCGCGTCCTGGATGTTGCCGTAGGCGAGCAGGAAGCGTCCGGGCACGGCGGCGAGGGCGTCGACGGCCGCGTCGGCGTGCTGGGTGGTCTGCAGCCCGTGCGACCAGTCGACGCAGGTGGTGACGCCGGAGTCGATCGCCTCGATGGCGGCGACCAGGTTGCCCGCGTGCACGTCCTGCGGGCGGAACTTGCGGCCGTGCTCGAGGTAGTACCAGACGAAGTACTGCGTGAGCGTCCAGTCGGCGCCGTAGCCGCGCATGGCCGTCTGCCACATGTGCCGGTGGGTGTCGACCATGCCCGGCATGACGATGCCGCCGCGCGCGTCGATCTCCTCGGTGCCCCCGGGCACCTCGAGGCCGACCCCGACGCCGGCGATGCGGTCGTCGACGACGAGCACGTCGTGGCCCTCGAGCACGGTGTGCCCGGCGTCGACGGTGAGCACGGTGCCGCCGCGCAGGACGACGGGGCGCCGCTCGGGCTGGCTCATGGACGGGCTCCTCGTCACTCGCGGACGGATGTCCGGCAGACGGTCAGATGATGTGGGTCACTGTCGTCCAGCGATGGTCCAGCTGTCAACGACCCGACGCGCACGACCCGGTGACCGGGATCGGCGGGTGCTGTCCGCCAGGCGGACATGCGGTTACGCTCCCGCCACCCGGACCTCGAGGAAGGTGGTGCCCGTGCCACGGGACGGAGCGGGCCCGGACTTCATCGAGGCCCTCGCGCGCGGCCTGGACGTGATCACCGCCTTCAAGGCGGGGCGCCCGGTGATGACGCTCGCCGAGGTGGCGACCGCGACCGGGCTCGCGCGCCCCACGGCGCGGCGCATCCTGCTCACCCTCGCCGAGCTGGGGTATGTCCGCGCCGGCGAGCGCGGCTTCACCCTGACGCCCCGGGTGCTCGACCTCGGCGTCGCCTACGTCGACGCGCTGGGCCTGTGGGACGTCGCGCGCCCGCACCTCGAACGCCTGGTGGAGCGCACCGGGGAGTCGTGCTCGGTCGCGCAGCTCGACGGCTCCGACATCGTCTACGTGGCGCGCGTGGCCGTCCCGAAGATCGTGTCGCTGACCGTGCAGATCGGCACGCGCTTCCCCGCGCTGCCGACCTCGCTGGGCAAGGTCCAGCTCGCCGCCCTGGCGCCCGACGAGCTCGAGCGCGTCCTCGCCGAGCCCACCCGTTCCGGCCTGGTCGCGCGCTGGCGCCCCGACCGCGAGGAGCGCGACGCCGCGCTGCGCGAGGTGCGCGCCCGCGGCTGGGCGCTCACCGACGAGCAGCTGGCGCCGGGCATCCGCTCGGTGGCCGCGCCCCTGCGGGACGGCGAGGGTCGCGTGATCGCCGGGGTCAACGTCAACTGCCACGCCGCCGAGACCTCGGTCGCCCACCTCGTCGAGCACCACCTACCCCTGCTGCTGCAGGCCGCGGGCGACATCTCGGCCGACTTCGCGAGCCGGGAGAGACTGCCGCGGGTCACCGCCTGAGGGCTCTCAGCCCGGATCCACCAGGTCCAGGAACACCCACGTCGCGCCGGGCGCCAGCCCCGCGAGGTGGCGCCCGCACCCGTGCCGGACGGCCGGTCCCGAGGTGACGTGCTGGGTGCCGCCGTGCAGGTCGCGGAAGACGCGGTTGAGGTCCCCGCTGCGCAGCGCGGTGGTGCCCGCCCACTGGTAGACGGTCCGCCCGACGTCCTGGGCCGCGGTGGTCGCCGTGTGCAGGGCGAGCCGCAGGAGCGTCTCCTGGTCGGCGGTGAGGTGCTCGCCGCGGTCGAGAGTGGCCTCGACGTCGGCCCACACCTCCATGTTCCACGCGCGGGCCGAGCGTAGCGTCGCCTCCGCGCGGTCGTAGTCGGCGTGGAACTCGGCGGTGTCGACGCCGGCGTTGCGCGTCCCGGTCCTCGCCGCCGCCACCGCCGCCATCTCGTCGAGCAGCCGCCGTCCGACGCCGAGGGCCCAGCCGACGTGCTGGAGGCTGGCGAAGTTCGCGAGCCCCAGCCGGAACACCGCCCCTCCGAGCAGCGGTTCGGTGGTGGTCGCGACGTAGGTGTACTCGGCGGGGACGAAGACGTCCTCGCAGTGGTAGTCGACGCTGCCCGTGGCCCGCAGCCCCATGACGTCCCAGTCGTCGACGATCGTCACCTGCTCCTTGGGCAGGGTGAAGACCCGCACCTCCCCGGTGTCGACCATCGCCGCGGTGTGGATGTGCGTGGCGTGGTGCAGCCCGGAGGCGAACGACCACGAGCCGGACAGCAGGAACCCGCCGTCGACGGCGCGCGCCCGGCCCGGCCGGGTGCCCTGGCCGGCGGCGAGGGTGCGGTCGCCGTGCGCGGCGACGAGCTCGGCGAAGGGCTCCCGTCCGAGGTAGGCCGCCGTGGTGCCGATGGCCATCTGCAGCGTCATGACCACCCAGCCGGTGGACGCGTCGGCCCGCGAGAGGGCCTCGATCGCCGCGATGACCTGACGCGGCGCGAGCTCCATCCCGTCGAGCTCGCGCGGCATGCTCATCGCGTAGAGGCCGCTCGCGTGCAGGGCCTCCTCCACGTCCGGGGTGAGGCGGAAGCCCTCCTCGTTGTCCCCGGCCTCGGCGCGCAGCAGCGGGTCGAGCTCGTCGATCCGCGCCATGACCTCGTCGAACCGGTCGCTGACGTGCAGCCGTGTCGTCGGCCGAGTCATCTGATCGGTCATGACTCCTCCTCGTCCGGCTCCACCGGTGTCTCGATCGGCTCGAGCTTCGAGAAGATCTCCTCGCGGCGATCCTCGAACTGCTCCGGGAGCTGGAAGCGTGTCCCGAGCTCGTGCGGGGACTCGTCGCAGGTCCAGCCGCCCTCGGCGTGGGTGACGGCGAGCTCGAACAGGGCCCCGGACGGGGTGCGCACGTAGACCGACTTGAAGTACGTGCGGTCCTTGAGCTCGGAGATGTCGGTGTAGCCGTTGCCCTCGATGTCGAACTTGAGTGCGTCCTGGTTCTCGAGGGTCTCGAGGTTCCAGGCGACGTGGTGGAAGGTGCCCGCGCCGTAGCGCCAGGTGCCCTGCTCCTCGCCGTTGTCGGCGATCAGCTCGAGGGTTGCCGACGGGGTCCTGCGCGACCTGGTAGCCGGCGCGGTCGCCGTCCTCGACGAGCTTGCCCTGCGAGTGGAACACCTCGTCGGAGAACTCGATCATCCGCTCGGGCGTGGCGACGTGGATGCCCACGCCGTGGATGCCGTGGACCGCGTACTCCGGCGGGACGCCCTGCCCGGGATGACCGACGCGGGGGTCCGCGTCGGCGGGGACGAGGGCGTACTCGATGCCGCAGGGGTGGCGGAACTCCAGGCGCCGCCGGTCGAACACCTCGGTGCTCGTGGCCTCGACGCCGCGCTCGGCGAGGCGGCCCGCCCAGAAGTCCAGGGAGTCCGCCGGCACCGACAGGAGCACCTCGCGCGCCTGGTTCGTGCCGCGGCGCCCGACGAGCCCGGCCTGGCGCCACGGGAAGGTCGTGAGCACCGCCGACGGGTCGCCGGCCGCGTTCGAGTAGTACAGGTGGTAGATCGGCAGCGAGCCGTCGAACAGCACCGTGCGCTTGATGAACCGCATGCCCAGGGTGCCGACGTGGAAGTCGACGTCCTCCTGGGCGCCGGACACCGACAACGTCGTGTGGTGCGAACCGCGGATGTGGGACACCGGGCCTCCTCGTGGCAGGGGGGTCTCTCCGGTGACGCTAGATGTGGCCCGCGTCTCGTGGCTCTCGCTACGAGCCGGGTTCTCGCAGGGCGCGTGCCTCGTCGCCGACCACCTGCTGCGCAGGCCCCGTCGCTGGGCGGGAGCGGTGATCTGGACCGGCGCCGCGTTCGGCCCGCCCGGCACCGACCGGTCGCTGCCCCCGTCGGCGCCGGACCCGTGCCCCTGCGTGGTCTCCCGGTGCTGGTCAGCAACGGCGACGCCGACGCGTGGGTGCCGCTCGCGGACACCGAGGAGCTGGTCGCCGAGCTGCGCGCCCGCGGGGCCGATCCCGAGCTGCGCGTCCAGCCCGGGCGGGATCACGAGGTGGCCGACGACGAGGTGGACGCGGCGGCGGCCCTGCTGACCCGGCTCGCCCGGCGGCCTTGACGATCTCGCCGACCGCGAGCAGGCTCCGCATCGACGGACACGTGTCCGGCTGTCGGACGGAGGCGTGAGGATGGCGTCGGAGGACCACTCCGAGGGGACCGGCGGCGGGCCGCTGGCCGGGCTGGTGGTGGCCGACTTCTCGCGGGTGCTGGCCGGGCCCTACGCGACGATGCTGCTGGCGGACCTGGGTGCCGAGGTGATCAAGGTCGAGTCGCCCCAGGGCGACGAGACGCGCACCTGGATGCCGCCGAAGCGCGACGAGACGTCGACCTACTACCTCGGCATCAACCGCGGGAAGCGCTCGATCGCGCTCGACCTGCGCGACGCCGAGGACGTCGCGGTGGGCAAGGAGCTCGCGCGCCGCGCCGACGTCCTCATCGAGAACCTGCGCCCGGGCGGCATGGCGAAGTACGGGCTGGACTACGAATCCGTCGCGGCCGACAACCCGGGGCTGGTCTACGCCTCGATCTCGGGCTTCGGGTCCACCGGCGGCGGGCACGTGCCGGGCTACGACCTCATGGTCCAGGCGGTGTCCGGGCTGATGAGCCTCACCGGCGCCCCCGACGGCCCGCCCTTCCGCGCCGGCATCTCGATCTTCGACGTGATGGCGGGCAAAGACGCACTCATCGGCATCCTGGCCGCGCTGCGCCACCGCGACGCGACCGGGAAGGGCCAGCACGTCGAGGTCAGCCTGCTCGGCTCGGCGATGTCGGGGATGGTCAACCAGAGCTCGGCCTACGCCGCGGGCGGCGTCGTCCCCACGCGGATGGGCAACGCCCACCCCAGCGTCGTGCCCTACGAGCCGCTGCCGACCGCCGACAACGACCTCATCGTCGCCGCCGCCAACGACGGCCTGTTCCGCAAGCTGGTCGTCGTGCTCGGGCTGCCCGAGCTCGCCGACGACCCGCGGTTCCTGCGCAACGCCGACCGCACGGAGCACCGCGAGGAGCTGCGCCCGATCCTGATCGAGGCGCTCGCGGCGAAGGGCGCGGAGGAGTGGTTCGACCTCCTCGTCGACGCCGGGGTGCCGTGCGGGCCGATCAACTCCGTGGCCGGCGGCTTCGCCATCGCCGAGCGCTTCGGCCTCGACCCGATCGTCAGCGTCGGGGAGGGGGAGCGCGCGGTGCCCACCACCCGCAACCCGATCCGCTTCTCCAGCACGCCTGCGGTCTACGAGCTGCCGCCGCCGGAGCTCGACGAGCACGGCGCGGAGCTGCGCCGCTGGCTGACGACACCGGAGGGGCAGGCATGACCGAGGACCCCACGGCGCTGTATCCGACTGCTCTGTATCCGACGGCTCTGGGCGCGGCCTCCAAGGACGAGATCACGCTGCTCGGGCACGACCTCGCCCGCGACGTCATGGGCGAGGTCTCGTTCGGCGAGCTCGCGTTCTGGCTCGCGACCCAGCGGCGCCCGACGCCGGGGGAGACCCGGGTGTTCGAGGCGGTGCTCGCGGCGCTCGCCGACCACGGCTACACGCCCACCGCGATCATCAGCAGGCTCGCCCTCCTGTCCGCCCCCGACTCGGTACAGGGCGCGCTCGCCGCGGGCCTGCTGGCCGGGGGCTCGCGGTTCCTCGGCGTCACCGAGGACTGCGGGCGGTTCCTGCACGCGGTGCTCGTCGAGAACACGATCCCCACGGACGACGCCGGCTGGGACGCCCTCGCCCTGGAGACCGTGACGGCGCAGCGGGCGGCCGGGAAGTTCGTCCCCGGCCTCGGTCACCACGTCCACAAGGACGGCGACCCGCGCACCCCGCGGCTCATGGAGATCGCGACCGAGGAGGGCCTGTTCGGCCCGCACCTGGCGCTGTTCGCTGCGATCGGGCGGGTGCACCCGCAGGTGCTCGGCAAGACCCTGCCACTCAACGGCGCCGGGGTGTGCGGGGCGGCGCTCGCCGACCTCGGCCTGCCGCTCGAGCTGCTGCGCGCCTTCGCCCTGCTCGCCCGCACGGCCGGGCTCATCGGCCAACTGGCCGAGGAGCTGCGCCACCCCGTCGCGAACGACATCTTCCTGTCGGTGGACCGCAACAACCGCCCGACGGATCCTGACCCCTACAGGCCGACCCCTATTGGCCAAGCAGACCTCTAGCCACCAGGAGGGCGCGATGGCGCACCCGGTCACCCCCACTGTCGTCACCGAGGACACGATCACCGACCTCGCCGCGGCCCGCTGGGGCACGGCGCACGACCCGCGCACGGCGGAGCTGATGAGCGCGCTCGTCCGCCACCTCCACGCGTTCGCCCGCGAGACCCGGCTGACCGAGGCGGAGTGGATGGCGGCGGTGCGGTGGCTCACCGACGTCGGGCAGATCAGCGACGACAAGCGGGAGGAGTTCATCCTCACGTCCGACGTGCTGGGCCTGTCGATGCTGGTCGTGCAGCAGAACCACCGCTTCGCCGAGGGCGCGACGCCCGCCACCGTGCTCGGCCCGTTCCACATCGAGGGCTCGCCGGAGCTGGGCTACGGCGCGGACATGTCCGAGGGCCTGACCGGCACCCCGCTCTACGTCCACGGCACGGTGCGCGCGCTCGAAGGCCCGGCGATCCCCGGCGCGGTGCTCGACGTCTGGCAGGCGGACTCCGACGGCGCCTACGAGTCGCAGCTCGACGTCGACGAGGCGCGCCTGCGCGGGAAGTACACCGCCCGCGAGGACGGCACGTACTGCGTCCGCACGATCGCCCCGCTCGGCTACGCGATCCCCATGGACGGGCCGGTCGGCACCCTCATCTCGAAGACCGACATCAGCCACTACCGGCCCGCCCACGTGCACTTCCTGCTCAACGTGCCCGGCTACGAGCCGCTGATCACGCACCTCTTCCGGGAGGGCGCGCAGTACCTCGACAGCGACGTCGTGTTCGGCGTCAAGCGCGAGCTGGTCGTCACCTTCACCGAGCGCGAGCCGGGCCCGACGCCCGACGGCGGGCACAGCGACGTCCCGTGGTGCGAGGCCGCGTACGACTTCGTGCTGCAGCCGGCCGCCTGACCGACACCCCCGGAGGAGCTCCCGTGCCGACCCTGCCCCTGCTGCCGACCTCGCTGGTCGGCAGCTACGCCCAGCCCGACTGGCTCATCGACCGCGCCAAGCTCGCGGGGCGCTTCCCGCCGCGGGTGCGGGCCAAGGAGCTGTGGCGGGTCGCCCCGGAGTTCCTCGCGCAGGCACAGGACGACGCCACGCTCCTGGCCGTGAAGTCGCAGGAGGACGCGGGGCTGGACGTCCTCACCGACGGCGAGATCCGTCGCGAGAGCTACTCGAACCACTTCGCGACGGCGCTCGACGGCGTGGACGTCGACAACCCGGGCAGCGCGCTGGACCGCAGCGGGCACCCGAACCCGGTCCCGCGCATCACCGGGCCGATCGCACGGCCCCGGCCGATCGAGGTCGACGACCTGCGCTTCCTGCGCGCGGCGACCGATCACACGATCAAGATGACCGTGCCCGGCCCGTTCACGATGTCCCAGCAGGCCCAGGACGACCACTACGGCGACCCGGAGGCCGCGGCGATGGCGTACGCCGCGGTGGTGAACGCCGAGGTCCGCGACCTCTTCGCCGCCGGGGCGGACGTCGTGCAGATCGACGAGCCCTACATGCAGGCACGTCCCGACGCCGCGCGGGCCTACGGGCTGGCGGCGCTGAACGCCGCGCTCGACGGAGTCACGGGCACCACGGCGGTGCACATCTGCTTCGGCTACGCCGCGATCATCCACGAGCGGCCCGAGGGGTACTCGTTCCTGCCCGAGCTGGCGGGCAGCCCGGTCCAGCAGATCTCCATCGAGACCGCGCAGTCCGGGCTCGACCTCGGGGTGCTGCGCGACCTCACCGACAAGACGATCATCCTAGGGGTGCTCGACCTGTCCGACCCGGCGGTCGAGACGGCCGAGACCGTCGCCGACCGCGCCCGTCGCGCCCTCGAGCTGCTCCCGCCGGAGCAGGTCGTCCTCGCCCCCGACTGCGGGCTGAAGTACCTGCCGCGCGACGCGGCCGAGGGCAAGATGCGCGCGCTCGCCGCCGGAGCGGCGCTGCTGCGCGCGCAGCTCAGCTAGGGGCTCATTCAGGGAGGGTGGTCCTCTCGGCCCAGTGGGTACCACCGCTCGTCAGCGCCGTTGGCGTCGTTCGAGCAGGAGGAAGCCCATGGCCGACCCCAGCGAGTCCACGAAGGCGACCCGCGCGGGTCAGCGCATCGCCGGCGCCGCCAAGCAGGCGGCCGGAGCGATCACCGACAACCAGGACCTGCGCGCCGAGGGTGAGCTCCAGCAGGAGAAGGCGGACGCGGCGAAGGAGGCCAGGCGCGCCGACGAGTTCGCCGCGCAGAAGCGCGAGGAGGCGGAGGCCGTCGCCCGCGAGGAGGAGCTCCGCGTCGAGCGCGAGCGCCTGGCGGCCGAGGACGCCGCCGCCGCGCGGGAGGAGCGCGCCGAGCAGGACCGGCAGGCCGAGCAGCAGCAGGCCACCCGGGACACGGCGGTGCGCCGGCAGGCGACCGAGCAGGTCGCGCAGGCCCGCGAGCAGGACCTGCGTCGCGACGAGGTGGACGCGGTGCAGGAGCGCGCCGCCGCCGAGGAGCGCGCGCAGGACGAGGAAGTCCGAGCCGAGCAGGCCCGACGTGACGCGGCCGCGCTCGAGAGCGTCGAGAAGGAGTCCTGAGATGACCAATCCGGTGGCCGCGGTGCCGCGGACGATCGTGTCGCTGGGCTTCGGCGCGGCGCGCGTGCCGGTCGACCTGCTCGCGCAGGTGACCGGGAACGGCAACAACCGCGAATGGGGGCCGACGCTCGCCCTCGACAGCGTCGAGGCGACGGTGCGCGGGCTGCTGGGCTCGCTGCTCGGGGACCCGGAGCTGGCGGCGCAGGGTCACGTGAAGGAGGCCCGGGTGCAGCAGCGCACCGAGGCCGCGGAGCGGGACCGGGCGGCGGACGCGCGACGCGAGGTCGCCGACGACCGGCTGCAGCGCAGGCGCGAGGAGGACCAGCAGGCGCGCGAGCAGGTCCGGGACCAGGCGCAGGAGCAGAAGCAGCAGCTGGAGGAGGAGCGCCGGCAGCGCGCGCAGGAGGCCGAGGAGCGCGAGCAGCAGCGCAAGGAGCAGGCCCGGCGCGACGAGCAGAACGCGCAGGAGCGGGCCGACGAGCACGCGAAGGACGCCCACCGCACGCGGGTGGCCGAGGAGTCCGAGGCCGTCGCCGCCGAGCGCGAGGCGGCGCAGCGCAAGGCCGAGGCCCTCGAGCTGGCCGAGGCCGCCGACGAGGCGCGCCGCCGGCGCTGACACCTGTGGGGGGTCGTCCCCGGTCGGTCGGGTATCCCGCGCCGTGACCGACCGGGACGACCTCCTGCGCCGCTACCGCGAGCTCGTCGACCGCGACCTGCCCGCGGCGGGGGCCCGCGACCGCTGGACCCTGCGCCACGACCACTGCTTCGGACGCGTGCTGCTCGACGACGCGGTGGGCGCGTGCTGGTACGACGTCCTCGGCCGCGGTCGCGGCGCTGCCTACCGCCGCCTCGACGACGACCGCCTCGCGCACGCGGTGGCGCAGGGCGAGCGGATGCTCGTCGAGGGCGACGCGCTGGTGCGCGCGCTCGACGCCCGCTCGCTCGCCTGGCGGGGCAAGCCCGCGAAACGCTGACCTCAGGCGCGCGCCGCGGCGCCGGTGTACTGCACGAGGAACGCGGTCACCAGGTCCGTCGCCTCCTTCTGCGCGGCCGCCAACCCGGGCCGCGTCCCGCCGAACGCGATGCCCCCGCTCCACGGCGCCTCGGTGGGCAGCAGCGCGCACCGGATCAGGTGCCCGGCGCCGGGGAAGGCGTGGTGCTGGTCGTCGACGCGGGCGCGGCGCGCCAGCAGGGTCTGCGCCATCGGGCCGGACGGCCAGAGCGCGTCGTCGTCGCCGGTGAGGACGAGCAGGGGACAGGGCACCTCCTCGGCCGCGATGGCGGCGTCAGCAGTGCCGGCTCCGTCACCCGTGCCCCGCGCGAGGCCCGCCTCGTAGGCCCGGCGCAGTCCGAGCAGGGTCGGCCGGTGGGCGGCGGCGTCGCGCCGGACGTTCATCGCGTTGCGCACGAGCTGCGTCATCAGCACCCCGCTCGGGAGGGGCTGCCAGGGCAGCGGGGCGCCGCGCAGCGTCCAGGACGAGGTGCCGGGCACCTCGCCGCCGCCACCGATCGCCTGCCACGTGACGCTGCTCGGGCTGACGAGCACCAGCGCGGTCGGGTGGACGAGCCCCGCGGCCGCGGCGGCGAGGACCCCCTCGGAGCCGCGCGAGATCGCCGTCGCGCCCACCCGCGCCGGGTCGACCGCGGCGTGGCCGGCGAGGAGGTCGAACGCCTCCGCGAACCGCTCCAGCGGCACCTCCCGGACCGCCCTCGCGGCGTCCTCCTCGGTGATCCACGAGGCCGCGAGCGCCACCAGGCCCCGCGAGGCCAGCGCCGCCGCGAGCCCGAGCTGGGAGTCCGACCCGCCCTCCGAGCCGCCGAAGCACGCGACCGCGGCCAGCCCGTCGCCGGCGGCCGCGTCGGCGGGGAGCGCGAGGTGGGCGACGCGGCCACCGAGGTGCACGGTCTCGATCCGCACGCCGGGACCGGCCGTGTGGCGCCGGACGGTGCGCGTCGCGGAGCGCCCGCCCGAGCGGGCACGCACCGTGACCTGCCACGGCTCCGCGGGCGGCACGAACAGCGAGGCCGTGGGATCGGCCCCGGCGGGTGCGCCGACGCAGCGCATCGCCCAGATCGGGGCGTCGCCGTCGGGGGCGTCCCAGTCGCCGGTGGGGGTGGCCCGGTCCGCGTCCACGACACAGTCCGCGCCGGCGGGCAGCGTCGCGCGGGAGCGCCACGTGCGGCCGACGAGGTCGGCGCCCTCGACCTCGAGCTCGACGGGCCCGTCGGCGCCGCGCACGACGAGGTCGAACGGCTCGTCGTGGCGCCGGTCGGCGGCGACGTCGATCTCCAGGTCGTCGGAGGCGTCGGGCGGCGGGGCGCTCTGGGCCACGGGCGTCGGCTCGCCGGCCGAGCGGGCGTCGACCTCCGCCGACCGCGACGCGAACCACGGCGGGAACGCCCCCGAGACCGTGCCGCCCAGCCCGAGCAGCACGAACGGCGCCACCCAGTAGCAGAGGATCGAGAGGGTGTCGGTCGAATCCAGCATGGTGGCCGACCCGTCGACGATCGGGGGGATCGCCGAGAGCAGCGTCATCAGCGCGAACAGCCCGGCCCACAGCCAGGTCATCGCCGTGGTGACCGCGCGGAACCCGTCGGTGCGGGCCGTGACGGCGTCGACCGTCGGCGTCGCGTAGTCCAGGACGAACGGGCGCCCGACGGCGAGGCCCGCGAGCACGACGGCCAGCAGCCCGGCGTTGCCCAGCGGCTGCAGCCAGCGCTCGAGCACGTCGTCCGGGACCACGAACGCGAGGACGGCGAGGACGGCGAAGACCACGAGCGTGCCGGTGTCGAGCGTCCGGCCGGGGAGGTGCCGGAGGCGCCCGACCAGCAGCGCCAGCCCGGAGACGGGCACGGCCACCAGCACCGCCAGCTGGAAGGGGACGTTGCCGACCAGGACCCAGTAGACGATCCAGGGCAGGAAGCCGACGACGAAGGCCATGCCCGGATGATCGGGCCCGCGTCGCTCAGGGCAGAGGGCCGGTGGCCCCCGTCGCCCGATCGGACCAGTCCTCGCGGGACCTAGGCGCGGAGCACAACGTGTGACGTGGACCGCACCGCCCTGCGCGCGGGATGCTGACGCGATGGCCGCTCCCGCCCGCTCGGACGCCGCCCGGGACACGCTCACCGTGCTGTGCCGCGCGCTGCTGGAGGACGTCGACGGCCTCGCCGACCGGCTCACCCGCCGGATCCTCGAGCGGGAGGACATCTACGGGGTGCTCGGCGTCCCGGTGCGCGACGACCTGCGCGCGACGTGCCGAGCGAGCCTCGAGCGCCTGCTCACCCAGCTCGCCGGCGACCTGCCGGTCGACGTCGACGCGGCTGCCCTCACCGTCGACACCGGGCGGCGCCGGGCGCGCCAGGGCGTGCCGCTCGAGGTCGTGCTGCGCGCCTACCGCCAGTGCGGGCGGCTGGTCTGGGAGCGGATGCGGGCGGTGTCGCAGGAGCGGTTCGCCGGGGCGCACGACGTGGCGCTGCTGGTGGTCGCCGACGACGTGTGGCGCATCCTCGACGCGAGCTCCGACCGTCTCGTCGACGCCTACCGGCGCGAGGAGACGCGGCTGCGCGGCCTCGAGCTTGGCCGGCGCTGGGCGGTGCTCGAGGGCCTGCTCGCCGGGCGCGGCCGCGAGCCCGGCGCGGCCCGGGACGCCGCCCGGGTGCTCGATCTCCCCGAGGACGCCGAGATCCTCTGCGTCGTCGCACCCTTCGGGGAGGCCGACGACGACCCACTGCCGGCGCCGGCCGAGGCCCTCGCCGGCGTCGCGACCTCGGTCTGGCACGCCCGCGCCGCCGAGGTGGTCGGCGTGATCGTGCCGCCGGAGGACGCGTCGGCGGCGATCCCGGCGGTGGTCGCGGCGCTGCGCGGGCGCGCGCAGGGGCCGGTGGGCGTGTCCCCGGTGGTGCGGGGGCTCGGCGAGCTCGACGTCGCCCACCGGTGGGCGCGGCTCGCGGCCCGGACGCTCCCACCCGGCGAGGGCGCCGTCGCCGGGCTCGACGAGCGGCTGCCCGAGGCCCTGCTCGGCGAGGCACCGGACCTCGTGCCCCGGCTGCGCCGCGCCGCCCTGGGTGACCTGCTCGACCTGCCCGCGCCCGAGCGCGCGACGCTGCTCGCCACAGTGCGCGCCGTCCTCGACGCCGACGGCTCGCCCTCGCACGCCGCGTCCGCCCTGTACTGCCACCGCAACACGGTCATGTACCGGCTCGCGCGGATCGAGGCGCTCACCGGCCGCCGCCTCGCCGACGCCCGCGACCGCCTGCTCCTCGGCCTCGCCCTCGTCGCGGCGGACGAGCCGGGCTGGCATGCCGGAGGGGCTTGACACGCCTCCGGCATGCCAGCCCTGCGTCCACGCTGGCACTCAACGCCAGGAAAGCCGCGTCGATCACGAACCGAGTCATCTGGTCGCCGCGACAAATCCCATAGGATATGGTCGGCGTCGTGGACACCGGCCTGCTCGGCGCCGCCCCGGCGCTGCCCGAGCGCGTGGAGCTGCAGCTCCGCGAGCGGATCCTCGCCGGCGACCTGCGCCCCGGCACCTTCCTGCGCCCCGACCGCCTGGCCGTCGAGCTCGGCGTCAGCCCCACGCCGGTGCGCGAGGCGCTGCAGGCCCTGCGCGCCGACGACATGGTGCGCGCCCTGCCCCGGCGTGGGTTCGTGGTCGCGCCGCTGGACCGCGGCGACGTCGCCGACCTGTTCGCCGTCCAGGCCCGGATCACCGGCGAGCTCGCGGCCCGTGCCGCGAGCGCGCTCGACGCCGAGGGCCTCGCGGGCCTGCGGGCGCGGGCCGCCGAGGTCGACGCCCTCATCGAGGCCGGCGAGCCCGACGACCTCGCCCAGGCCGAGCGCCGCTTCCACGCCGCGCTCAACCGCGCCTCGGGCGCCCGCAAGCTCGCCTGGCTCGTCGGGCGCGCTGCGCACTACCTGCCCCCGCGCTTCTACACCGACCGCCGCGCCTGGCGCACCGCCACCGTGGCGGCCCACCGCACCCTGCTCGACGCGCTCGCCGCGGGCGACCCCGACACCGCCCGAGCGGCGATGGAGGGCCACGTCCTCGACGGCCGCGACCTGCTCGTCGCCCACCTCGAGTCCGTGGGCTTCTGGAACGAGACCTGACCGGAGAACACGAGGAGACCGACGATGCCCGTCACCCTGACCGAGGAACAGCAGGACTTCGCGAACGCGATCGGCGAGTTCGCCCGCCGCGAGGTGCCCGACAAGGCGCGTCGCGACGAGCTGACCGTCGAGGGCCCGCACTCGATGGAGGTCTATCGCAAGATGGCCGACCAGGGCTGGCTCGGCATCGCGCTGCCCGAGGCGTACGGCGGCTCCGGCGGGTCGATGACCGACCTGCTCGTCTTCCTCGAGGAGACCTCCTACCACCAGATCCCCATCGGCGGCTTCGGTACGACGATCATCACCGCGGCGGCCCTCGAGCGCAGCGGCTCCGAGGAGCAGAAGCAGCAGGTGCTCGGTGACGTGATCAACGGGGAGCTGCTGGCGATCTCGATGTCCGAGCCGGGCGCCGGGTCCGACGTCGGCGGCCTGACCTGCAAGGCCGAGAAGACCGAGAACGGCTGGGTGGTCAACGGCCAGAAGACGTGGTGCTCCAACGCCCACATCTCGAAGCACATCCTGCTGGTGGCGCGCACGTCCACCGAGGGCGGCAAGCACGACGGCCTGACGATGTTCATGGTGCCGACCGACGCCGACGGGCTCGAGATGCACGGCATCGAGACGATGGGCGGCAAGGAGGTCAACGACCTCTACTTCACCGACTGCCACCTGCCCGCCGACGCCGTCGTGGGCACCGAGGGGCAGGGCTGGCGCCAGCTCATGGCCGGGCTCAACCTCGAGCGCATGATCCTCGCCGGGCTGATGCTCGGGCTCGCGCGCCGCGCGTTCGACGACACCGTCGCCTACGTCAAGGAGCGCCACCAGTTCGGCCGGCCGGTCGGCACCTTCCAGGCCCTGCGGCATCGCATCGCCGACAACGCCACCGAGCTCGCGGCCACGAAGCTGCTGGTGCACGACACCGCGCGCACCATCGACGCGAACCCGGGCGCGCTGTTCCCGCGCGAGGCGTCGATGGCCAAGCTCAAGGCCACCGAGCTGGCCAAGCACCTCTCGCTCGAGGGGATGCAGATGCTCGGCGGCTACGGCTACGCCACCGAGTACGGCATGGAGCGCCTGCTGCGCCAGAGCGTCGTCTCGACCGTCTACGGCGGCACGAGCGAGATCCAGCGCGACATCATCGGCAAGTCCTACGGACTCTGAGGAGGCTCCGCCAGCTCGCCGCGCAGGGTGTCCTTGAGGACCTTGCCGGTCGCGGTGCGCGGCAGCGGCTCCCCGCGCCAGATCACCGTGCCGGGCACGGCGAACGAGGGCAGCGTCCGGCCGAGGGCCTCCTGCAGCGCACCGGTGTCGGGCGCGCTGCCGGGGGCGGCGACGAGCACGGCGGCCACGTCCTCGCCGAGACGCGGGTGCGGGATCCCGACGACGGCGGCCTCGTGCACGCCCGGCTGCGCGAGCAGCGCGGCCTCGACCTCGCCGCAGTAGACGTTCTCCCCGCCACGCACGATGACGTCCTTCGCGCGGTCGACGACGAACACCCACCCCTCGCGCCGTAGCCCGAGGTCGCCGGAGGACAGCCACCCGTCGCGCAGCACGGCCGAGGTGGCCTCGGCATCCCGCCAGTAGCCACGCATGATCTGGGGGCCGCGGAAGCACAGCTCGCCCACCACGCCGTCAGGCACCTCGGTGCCCGTGGCCGGGTCGACGACCCGCAGCTCGGCCCCGGGCACCGCACGGCCGACGCTGTCGGGGTGCGCGGCGTAGTCGGCGCCGGTGTTGGCGCAGATCGCCGACGTGGTCTCCGTGGCGCCGTACCCGTTGGCCGCCGACGCCCGTCCCGCGAGCTCCGTGGTCACCCGCTGCACCAGGGGCGGGGGGATCGGGGCGCCGCCCATCGCGATGCGGGTGAGCGACGCGGTCTCGCGCGGGTGCTCGACGGCCAGCTCGACGACGTCGCGCAGCACCGCGGGCACGCCGGACGCGGTGGTCAGCTGCTCGGAGGCGATGAGGCGCAGCGCCTCGTCGGGGTCCCAGTGGTGCATCAGGGCGAGCGTCGCGCCGGAGAGCACGGCGCCGTAGAGGCCGTTGAGCCCGGCGATGTGGAACATCGGGTAGGCCAGCAGCGTGCCGGGGCGAGCGGGGGCGGCCGCCGCATCGCCCCGCCGCGCGGCGGCCAGGGCGACGGCGCGGCCGAGGCACGCGACGTTCAGCGCGTTCGTCACGTGGTTGCGGTGGCTGCTGACGACGCCCTTGGGCCGGCCTGTGGTGCCGGAGGTGTAGATCAGCGTCGCGGTGTCGTCCGGGGCGACGTCCACCGCGGGCGGCGCCTGGTCGGACGGGCGCACGACGTCCTCCCACGCCACCACGCCCGCCGGGGCCGGACCCTCGCCCCGCACCCGCACGATCGGCGGGAGGTCCGCGTGACCCGCGAGCGCGGTGACCCGCTCCGGGTCGGCGACCAGCACCCGCGCATCCGCGTGCCCGAGCGCGCCGGCGAGCTGGTCGCCGGTCCACCACGCGTTGAGCGGCACGGCGACGAGGCCGGCGACCATCGCCGCCCAGAACGCCACCGTCCACTCGGGCACGTTGCGCATCGCGATCGCCACCCGGTCGCCCGGGCGCAGCCCCTGCTCGTCGACCAGCCACTTGGCGAGCCCCGCCACCGAGCGCCGGTGCTCGCCGTAGGTGCGGCGCTCGTCGCCGTACACGGTGAACACGCGGTCGTCCGGGGCCGGCGTCGTCAGGTAGAGCTCCCGCAGCGTGTGCGGGCCGCGCTGGTGCACGCGCATCGGGACGCCGTCGACCGTCGTGTGGACCATCGCGAACTCGCCGCCCGGCGCGGTGAGCTCCGCGAGCACCGGGCCCAGGCCGACGCACTCGGCGTGGTCGGTCATCTACGCGGCGGCCTTCCACCCCAGCGCCGGCCCCAGCTTGGTGGCCATGTCGGTGAGGATCTGGACGTAGTCCTCGTGCTCGAGCGTGAACGGCAGCGCGAAGACGACCTCGCGCACCTCGCGGAACGCCGGGTCGGCGTACAGCTTCTCGGCGACCTCCTCGGACGTGCCGAGGACGTCGGGTGCGGCGAGCAGCCCCGGCCCGGGCGGGCCCATCGGCGCAGCGGTGCGCGGGGTGCGCTTCTCGACGTAGGCCTCGTACTTCGCCCGCTGCTCGGCGGTGGCCGAGTCGGTGGGGATCACGACCAGGCCCTGCGACACCCGCGCGGACTCGCCGGCGGGGTGGTGCGCCTTGAACAGCGCGATCTGGCGCCGCTGGATCGCCGCGAAGTCCCACCTGCCGTCGGTCTCGAGGTCGCTGTCCTCGGGCTTGATGATGTTGCTGGTGAGCAGGTTCAGACCCTGCTCAGCGGCCCACTGCGTGGAGCGCTTGCTCCCCGCGCCGTACCAGATGCGGTCGCCGAGCCCGGGGGAATGCGGCTCGACCCGCGCCGAGAACTCCTCGAAGCCCTGGGTGCCCGAGAACGTGCTCACCGGCTCGCCGCGCACCATCCGCAGCAGCCGCGCCACGCGCTCGTAGGAGAGGTCCTCGACGTCCGCGGTGTCGGGGTAGAGCGCGCCCTTGACGTCGTCCCAGTGGATCGGCGGGCCGACGCTGAAGCCGGGCTCCAGACGCCCGCCGGACAGGATGTCGACGGTCGCGAGGTCCTCGGCCATCCGCAGCGGGTTCTCCCAGCCCAGCGGCGTGACGGCAGTGCCCATCGCGATGCGCGACGTGCGCTGCGACGCCGCAGCCATGATCGCGATCGGCGAGGAGATGCCGGTCTGGAAGTGGCGGTGGCGCAGGTAGGCGCTGTCGAAGCCGAGCTGGTCGCCGAGCTCGATGACCTCGAGCGTGCTCTCCATCCCGGGCCCGGGGTCGTCCCCGTCGAACAGGCCGAGGGTGAGGAAGCCGAGCTTCTCGAGCGGGATGTCGGGTGTCGGCATGGCGGTTCCTCCCAGGACGCGGCACCCGGATCAACGCCCCGGAGCCCGGGATGTTCCCCGCTACAGCGCGGCGGCCGCCGCGGTGGCCACGGCCTGGTCCTGCTCGCCGGTGCCGCCGCTGACGCCCACGGCGCCGACGACGCTGTCGCCGGACATCAGCGGGACGCCGCCCGCGAAGATCATGATGCGGCCGTGGTTCGAGTCCTGGATGCCGTAGAACTGCCCGCCGGGCTGGGCGTTCTCGCTGAGCCCCTGGGTGGAGACGTCGAACGCGCGGGCGCTGAACGCCTTGTTGATCGCCACGTCGACGCTGCCGATCCACGCGCCGTCCTGGCGGATGTGCGTCACGAGGACGCCGCCCACGTCGACCACGGCGATGTTCATCGGCTGGCCCTGGTTCGCTGCCTCCTTCTCGCCGGCGGCGACGACGCGACGGGCGTCGTCCAGGGTCACGGTCTCGATCGAGCGCATCTCGGGTCCTCTCGACGGGCCCCGGACGGGCACGTCGATCGGTCGACGCCGCCTCGCGTCGGGGCCCGGAGCTCATCGTGGTCCCTGCCGGCGGAGCGCGTCCAGTACGGCGCGCCGTCGGCGTCATGCCCGCACTGGGCCGTTCGCGGGACCTCTGAGGGCTCCGGAGTGGCTAGTGTCGACGCCGGGCGACGCGGCCCGTCCTGGCCGGAACGCAGTGAGACGGAGTGATGTTCGTGGCGACCACGCGCGGTTTCCTGGGGCGGCGCAAGGAGCGCGATCCGCGCCTGCCGCCCGGGCAGTACGACGTCGGGGCGGGGTGGCCGGTGCTCACCGCCGAGGCCACGCCGCGCGTGGACGCCGACAAGTGGAGCGTCACCGTCGACGGTCTGGTCGACACCCCGAAGACCTGGACGCTCAAGGAGCTGCGGCTGTTGCCGCCGTCGGTCTACGCCGGCGACATCCACTGCGTGACGACGTGGTCGAAGCTCGACACGAACTTCACCGGCATCTCGCTGGACACCCTGTTCGCCGCGGTCGGGGTGCGGCCCGAGGCGACGTTCGTGGTGGAGACCTCGACGACCGGCTACACGACCAACCTCCCGATCGACGACGTGCGGGGCGGGAAGGCGTGGCTGGTCTGGGAGCACGAGGGCAAGCCGTTGACGCGGGAGCACGGGGGGCCGGTGCGGATGCTGGTGCCGCACCTGTACTTCTGGAAGTCCGCGAAGTGGATCTCGAAGATCACGTTGCTCGACCACGACGAGCCCGGCTTCTGGGAGGTGAACGGCTATCACGAGCGAGGCGATCCCTGGCGTGAGCAGCGCTTCGACGGGGACTGACGACCAGTTCGGCGCGCCCGAGGACCACGCGGGCGGCCCGAACGACCGGCGCGCGGCGGCGAAGTGGCGCGACGCGCGGGTCGTCGAGGTCGCGCACCCGGCCGTCGACGCCGTGGTGCTGCGCCTGGCCGTGCCCGAGCGCGTCCAGCACCACCCCGGCCAGCACTACGTGGTGCGCCTGCGCGCCCCCGACGGCTACACCGCGCAGCGCTCGTACTCGGTGGCCTCACCGCCCGCGGACGACCTCGTGGAGCTGTTCGTCGAACGGATCGAGGACGGCGAGGTGTCGGGCTACCTCGCCGACGTCGTCGAACCCGGCGACGAGCTCGAGGTCCGCGGACCCATCGGGCGCTGGTTCATCTGGAAGGGGCGCACCCCGGCCGTCGCCATCGGCGGGGGCAGCGGCGTCGCCCCGCTGGTCGGGATGCTGCGGCACGCGAACGACCTCGGGCACCCGGAGCGGCTGCGGCTCGCGGTCAGCGCCACCACCCGCGCGCGCCTGCCCTACGCCGACGAGCTCGAGGCCGCCGGCGCCCGGATCGCGCTCACCCGCGAACCGGGCGAGCACGCCGGGCGCCTCGACGCGGCGGCGATCGCGGAGCTGGTCGACCCGGCGGCCACCGTCTACCTCTGCGGCTCCGCGCGCTTCACCGGCGCGATGGAGACGCTGCTCGTCGACGCCGGCCAGCCGGAGGGCAGCATCCGCGTGGAGCGTTTCGGCCCGACGGGATAGCTACCCGGCTCAGTGCAGGTGGCGCTGCCAGTCCCGCGGCACCCGGTCGGTCGGGCCCGGCGTGCCCTGGTCGGCGGGGTGGTGCTGGGGGCCGGCGAGCACCGGGCCGTGGGACACGCTCCCGTCGCGGTCGTCGAAGAACCAGTCCTCGCCGGGCTCGAAGCTCGTGAGGATCGGGTGTCCGGCGTCGCGGGCATGGTGCGTGGCGTGCTGCCCGGGCGAGGAGTCGCAGCAGCCGATGTGCCCGCAGGCGGCGCAGCGGCGCAGGTGGAACCACCACCCGCCCGTCGCGTCGCACTCCACGCAGCCGGTGCCGGAGGGCTGGGCGTGCGGGTCGATCTCGGGGCTGTTCTCGCCGCCGCTCACGACGCCTCCTCGGTCGGTGCGTCCAGGCCGAGCGAGCGCCGGTCGTCCGGCGGCACGTCGGCGAGGTACTCGCGGTGGGTGCGCAGCCAGCGCTGCGCGTAGGGACAGCGGGGGACGACGGCGACCCCCTCGGCGCGGGCGGCGTCGAACACCGCCTGCACGAGGCGACCCGCCAGGCCGCGCCCGCCGTAGGCCTCGTCGACCTCGGTGTGGATCAGCACGATCGCGCTCGGCGCCTCGTGCCCCCGGCGGCGGCGCACGGAGACGTGACCCGCCTCGACGCCGTCGACGCGCAGCACGAACTCCCCGCGGTCGGCGTCCTCGTCCACCCGGACGTCGCTCTCGTCGTCCATCGGTCTCCTCACGTGCGATCCGTCCCCCGACCCGCCCCCATCCTGCTCCTGCGGACGGCGGGACGCCCGTGACCCGCGGCACCCGGCGTTGACGGTGGTCGCGGCCCGGCCCAGTATCGGGACCGATCGGTCCGGGACCGCATGGTCCGTCAGTTCCCGGGTCCGACACCGAGGAGGAACCATGAGGGACGCGGTCATCGTCGACGCCGTGCGCACCCCGCTGGGCCGGGGCAAGCCCGACGGCGCCTACGCCGGGGTGCACCCGGTGGACCTGCACGCGCACGTGCTCCGGTCGCTCGTCGAGCGGACGGGGCTGGACCCGGCCGAGGTCGACGACGTCGTGGGCGGCGCGGTCGGGCAGGTCGGCGAGCAGAGCGGCAACACGACGCGGTTCGCGGCGCTCGCCGCGGGCTTCCCGGAGTCGGTGCCGGGGGTGACCGTCGACCGCCAGTGCGGCTCCAGCCAGCAGGCGCTGTCGTTCGCGGCGCAGGGCGTCGTCGCGGGCGGCTACGACATCGCGATCGCCTCGGGCGTCGAGTCGATGTCGCGCATCCCGATCGGCAGCCAGACGCGGGTGGACGGGGTCGGCCAGGACGTCGCGGGGCCATCGGTCGGCGCCCGCTACGCGCCGGGCCTCATCCCGCAGGGCGTGAGCGCCGAGCTCATCGCACGCCGCTGGGGCCTGTCGCGCCGGCAGCTCGACGAGTTCGCGCTCACGAGCCACCAGCGCGCCGCGAGCGCCTGGGCCGACGGGCGCTTCGCCGGCGAGGTCGCGCCGCTGAAGACGTCGCGCGCCGACGGCTCGGTCGGTCAGCTCGAGACCGACGAGACGATCCGTCCGGGCACGACGGCCGAGGCGCTGGCGACGCTCCGCACCCCGTTCGCCGACCCGCGCTGGTCCGAGCGCTTCGGCGACATCGACTGGACGGTCACCGCCGGCAACGCGAGCCCGTACAACGACGGTGCCGCGGCCCTGCTCGTCACGACCTCCGAGATCGCCGCCGCGCACGGCTGGACGCCGCGCGCCCGGGTGCACACCGCGACGGTCACCGGAGACGACCCGATCCTCATGCTCACCGGCATCATCCCCGCGACGGCGAAGGTCCTCGCCCGCGCCGGCCTCGCGATCGGCGACATCGACGCCTTCGAGGTCAACGAGGCGTTCGCGTCGGTGGTCCTCGCCTGGCTCGCCGAGACCGGCGCCGACCCGCGGAAGGTCAACGTCCACGGCGGTGCGATCAGCATCGGCCACCCGCTGGGCGCGAGCGGCGCCCGGCTCGCCACCACCCTGCTCGGGGTGCTCGAGCAGACCGGCGGCCGCTTCGGCCTGCAGACCATGTGCGAGGCCGGCGGCACCGCGAACGCCACGATCGTGGAGAGGATCGACCAGTGATCATCTCAGGAGCGAACGCCCTGGTCACCGGGGCCAACCGCGGGCTCGGCGCCGCGCTCGTGGAGGGACTGCTCGCGCGCGGCGCGGGCACCGTCTACGCCGCCGCGCGCGATCCCCGCACCGTCGGACACCTGGCCGCGCACAAGGACCCGCGCGTCGTCCCGCTGCGTCTCGACGTCACCGACCTCGCCTCGATCCGGGCGGTCGCCGAGCGCGCCGACGACGTCGACCTGCTCGTCAACAACGCGGGGGTGAGCGGCGCGGGCTCGCTGCTCACCGCCGACCCCGAGCGCGCCCGCGCCGAGATGGAGACCAACTACTGGGGCCCGGTCGCCATGCTGCGGGCGATCGCCCCGGTGCTCGCCCGCAACGGTGGGGGAGCTGCCGTCACCGTGCTGTCCGCGCTGTCGTGGGCGGCCATGCCAGCGGCCGGCTCCTACTCCGCGACCAAGGCCGCGGCGTGGTCGTTCACCAACACCGCCAGGGCCGAGCTCCGCGACCAGGGCACGCTCGTGGTCGGCGTGCACCTCGGCTTCATGGACACCGACATGGTCGCCCACCTCGACGTCCCGAAGGTCGCCGCCGTCGACGTCGCCGACCGGATCCTCGACGCCGTGGCCGCGGGCGAGGAGGAGGTGCTCGCCGACGGTCCGGCCCGCGCGCTCAAGGAGGCCCTCTCCGGGCCGCCGAAGGGGCTGGAGCTCTAGGGCTCTGCCGGTCTAGGGCTCCGCGGCCGCGTCGCTCACCAGCGGCGTGATCCGTACCCGCTCCACGCGGTGGCCGTCGACGGTCACCACCGCGAACCGATGGCCGAGCGCCTCGACGACGTCGCCGACCTCGGGCGTGCGTCCGAGCCGGTGCAGGACGAACCCGCCGAGGGTGTCGTAGGGCCCGTCGGGCAGCTCGAGACCGGTCTGCTCGGTGACGTCGCTGCGGTGCAGCAGGCCGTCGACGTCGAAGGTGCCCTCGTGGCGGGGGCGCACCGGGACGGCGGGGTCGTACTCGTCCTGGATCTCGCCGACGATCTCCTCGACGAGGTCCTCGACCGTGACGATCCCGTCGGTACCGCCGTACTCGTCGATCACCATCGCGAGGTGCCCGCCCCCGCGGCGCAGGAGCGTCAGGGTGTCGAGCACCGGCTTCCCGCCGGGCACCACCGTCACGGGGCGGGCGAGGTCGCGCAGCAGGGGAGGCGTGCCGTCCGGGCGTGGGCGGGCCGTGAGCAGGTCGCGGACGTGCACGAAACCGATGACGTCGTCCACCGACTCGCCGGTGACGGGGTAGCGGGAGTGCGGGCGGTCGCTGACGTGGTCGACGGCGTCGGCGGCGGTGTCGTCGGCGGACAGGAAATCGACCTCGGTGCGCGGCACCATGACCTCGCTGATCACGCGGTCGGTCACCGCGAAGGCGTCCGAGAGCAGGCGGCGCTCGGCGTCGGTGAGCGTGCTGGTGGTGCGCACCATGTCGCGCAGCTCGTCCTGGCTGACCTCGTCGCCCGGGTCCTTCGGGTCGACCCCGAGTACGCGGACCACGGCGTTGGTCGAGCGCGAGAGCAGCCAGATCAACGGGCGGGTCAGGGTCGCCAGGCGGTCGAGCACCGGCGCCGCGACCAGCGCCACCCGCTCGGGCTGCTGCAGGGCCAGGCGCTTGGGCACCAGCTCGCCGGCCACGAGCGACAGGTACGACACGAGCGCGGTGACGACGAGCAGCGCGGCGGTCGCCGCGAGCGCCACCGGCAGGCCCCAGCCCGCGAGCACCGGCTCGAGCCGCGTCGCGATCGTCGCGCCGCCGTAGCTCGAGGCGAAGAAGCCGGTGAACGTCACGCCGATCTGGACCGCGGACAGGAACCGGTTGGAGTCGCCGCGCAGCTTCGCGACGGCCCGGCCGCGCCCGCCCCGCTCGCCGAGCGCGGTCACCTGGCCCGGTCGCAGCGCCACCAGCGCGATCTCGGCCGCGGCGAAGAACCCGCCCACGAGCACGAACACCAGCACCAGCGCGATGTTCAGCGCGACGTCCACCCCGTGATCCTGACAGCCGGGACGGAGCGGACCAGCCGGGACCGGGGTGCTCCTACGGAGTGCGGCCCGTGACGGCGACGATCCGGTCGAGCATCCCGGCGTCGACGTCGGGGGCGACGGGGTCGCCCCAGAGCTCGGGGAGCGGCGCGGCCGGCACGAACACGGTGAGGTGGTCGAGGCACGCCCGCAGGGTCTCGTCGGGCAGCTCGGGGGCGGAACGGCCGAGGGCGCGGGCGAGATCCCACGCGTGCACGACGAGCTCGGTGAGCCCGATGAGCGCCCACGTCGGGCGCGGGAGCTCCGGCCCGGGCGCGCCGGCCATGCCCTCCCACGCGGCCGGATCGCGCCACGCGTCGGCCATCGCCCCGATCCTCGCCGCGAGCGCCTCCCGGCGCCCGGCGTCCCAGCGTGCAGCCTCCTGGGGCCCGGTTCCCGGGCCGGGGTCGTCGTCCCCGCGGGCGAGCGCGGCGAACCCGACGGCGACGACGTCGAGGTGGTCGAGCAGGTCGGCGACCGACCAGCCGGCGCACGGGGTCGGCGCGAGCAGGCCGTCGTCGTCCGTGGCCGTGACGAGGGCGGCCAGCGGCGCCGCGGCGGGGGCGAGGTCGATCGGTCGGGTGCTCATGGGGATGGGACGGTCGGCGCGGCCCCGAGTCATCGGTCGCGTCTTGCCTTGGGCCGGTCGGACCATGAGGGTGAGCCGATGCTGGCGGAGACCCTGCGGGATCCGGTGGTCCTGGCGGCCCCGTTCTTCGTGCTCTTCATCGTGCTCGAGGCCGTATCGTTCCACGTCTTCTCCGACGACGACCTGCGCGGCTACGACCGTCGCGACGCCCTGACCAGCGTCACGATGGGACTCGGGTCGCTGGTCTTCACCGCACTCTCCCGGGGCCTGGCCCTCGTCGGCTACGCGGCGCTCTACGAGCTGACGCCCCTGCGCCTGGACCCGAGCCATGCGCTGACCTGGGTCGGCGTCCTGCTCGGGGTCGACCTGCTCTGGTACCTCTACCACCGCAGCTCGCACCGCATCCGGCTCCTGTGGGCCGAACACCAGACCCACCACAACAGCGAGTACTTCAACTACTCGACCGCGGTGCGCCAGAAGTGGAACCCCTGGTTCGAGATGCTGTTCTGGGTGCCGCTGCCGCTGCTCGGCGTGCCGCCCTGGATGATCTTCACAGGCTTCTCCGTGAACCTCGTGTTCCAGTTCCTGGTCCACACCGAGCGCGTCGGCACGCTCCCGCGGCCGATCGAGTTCGTCTTCAACACCCCGTCGCACCACCGCGTGCACCACGCCAGCGACGCCGAGTACCTGGACCGCAACGACGGCGGCATCCTCATCGTCTGGGACCGCCTCTTCGGGACCTTCGCCGAGGAGGTGCACCGCCCGACCTACGGGCTGACCCACCCGGTCGGGACGCGCAGCATCCTCGGCCTGCAGTACCGCGAGTTCGGCGCGATCGCGCGCGACGTGCGCCGGGCCGGCGGGTGGCGCGAGCGCGTCGGTTACGTCCTGCGCCCGCCCGGGTGGCGGCCGCGCGCGGAGGTGTGAAGCGAACCCCTCCTCCGCGGGGAGGGGTCGACGGCCGGTGTGACGTGGGTAACCTCGGAGGTGCTGCCCGTCAGGGGCGGTGATGTCCCGACGACGGTGACGACCATGTCATCGGAGGTGGACCGATGTCCGACGACGCGCGACGCGAACCCACGGCTCCCCGCGAGCGGCACGACGACGACCAGCCCGTACGCCAGGGCAACGTGCACGGCATGGTGGAGGCGGCCCGGCTGTGGGCGCGCCAGCAGGGCCTCCCCGTGCCGACGAACGGGCCGCTCCCGCACGAGGTGATGGCACAGTACAAGCGCCGCCAGACCTGGGAGTAGGTCAGCTCGGGCCCTCCCGCAGCACCGCCCGCTCGTCGTCGGTGAAGACGACGCGGCCGGCGAGCACGTCCTCGAGCGTGATGCCCTCGGCGGGCTCGTCCCACCGCACCGTGGTGTCGGCGAGCTGGAGCAGGGTGCCGCAGCCCGAACGGGGCCGCACGAAGGCCTCGCGCCAGGCGGGGTTGCGGATGTCCACGTCGACGACCTCGTAGCCGTGGCCCTCGAGGCGCGCCACGGCCACCTCGACGTCGGCGACGATCAGGGTGATGTGGTGGACGCCCGGGCCCCGCTTCGCGAGGAACCGGGCGACCGGGGCGTCGTCGCGCAGCGGGGAGATCAGCTCGATCTTCATCCCGCCGGGCAGGACGAACTGCGCGACGCGGATGCCCTGGTGGTCGTTGTCGCCGCCGAACAGGAAGCGCCCGCCGAGGGTGTCGCCGAACAGCGCGGCGCCCTCGCGCGGGTCGGCGACGGCCACGGCGACGTGGTCCATCCGCAGGACGCCGGCGTCGGGCGGTAGCGCCGGCGTCCCTGATGTCCCTGCGATCACGACCGCACCGCCGCGGCGTCGGCCACGCGGGCGATGGTCTGCGCCGGGCCCTCGGCGTCCCCGGGCACGGCGCCGGGGGTCAGGGCGATCGGCAGGTCGACGCCGGCCTCGCGCAGGGCGGCGACGCGCGCGGCGACGTCGTCGCCGGTGCCGAGCGCGCACATCGCGGCCACGGCGTCGTCGTCGACCGCCTCCAGGGCCGCTTCCCGGTGACCCGCGGCCCAGGCGTCGGCGGCGCGTTCGAGACCGGACAGGCTCGCGCGGAACGACGGCCGGTGCGTGGGCACCATCGCGTACTGCAGCACGAAGCGGCGCATCCGCTCGCGCGCCTCGTCGACACGGTCGCCGGCGTAGGCCCAGAACGACGCGGCGATGCCGACCTCGTCGGGGTCGCGGCCGGCCTCGCGCGCGCCCTCGCGGACCAGGGCGATCTTCGGTCCGTACTCGTCGGGCGGGGTCCAGGTCAGGAAGGCGACGTCGGCGATCGCGCCGGCGAGCCGCAGCATCCGCGGGTTCATGGCGGCGAGCACGATCGGGACGTCCACGGGACCCAGCCCCGCACGGAAACCGTGCGAGCGCACGTGCTCGCCGTCGACGTCCGTGCGCTCGCCGCGGAAGATCGTGCGCATCGTGGCGACGTACTCCTCGACCCGGGCGCGGGGGGCGTCGAACCCCAGGCCGTGCCACTGCTCGACGATGATCGGGCTCGAGGCGCCCAGCCCGGCGAGCACCCGCCCGGGGGCGAGCGAGGCGAGCGTCGTGAAGCCCATGGCGGTGAGGACGGCGGTGCGGGGGTAGACGCCGACGATCCCGCTGCCGAGCCGGATGCGGGACGTGGACGCGGCGATCATCCCGAGCATGGCGAACACCTCCGGCCCGGCCACCTCGCCGACGAGGACGTCGGTGTAGCCGTGGTCCTCGGCGAGGCGCGCGAGGTCGAGGTACTGGCCGGCGGTGAGGCCCTCGTCCACCGGGAGCGTGACGCCGAGCCCGCGCAAGACGGTCACGTCGCGCCCCGCACCATCCGGCCGACGGCCGCGGTGTCGTACCAGGTGGACAGGCGTGCGATGCGTCCGTCGTCGGCGAGGTCGAAGACGTCCACGGCGTCGAACTCCACGGGATCGCCCGCCGGCGTCCGGCCGCTGAAGTGGATCTCGACGAGGACGACGGACCCGGCGACGACGACCCGGATCGGTTCGTCGTGGTGGACCGGGAGCGCGGCGAGGACCTTCGGGAAGTGGTCGGCGATCTCCTCGCGCCCGTGCCGGGTCGGGGCGCCGACGCTGACCAGCTCCGCGTCGGCGGCGAAGACCTCGCGGATCGTGGTCCAGTCCTCGGCGTTGACCGCCGCGAAGTAGCGCTCGACGGCCGGCGGCGTCACGAGGCGAGCCTCTTGCGCAGCTCCGACATCGCGCCGAACGACCAGCGGGCGAGGCTCGGGTCGCCGAACGCCGTGATGTTCCACATGACGAGGTGGCGCAAGCCCTTCTCGACGTACTCCTCGACCTGCTCGGCGACCTCGTCGGGCGTGCCGCAGAACGCGTAGTGGCGCACCACGGCGGGCGGGATCGCGTCGATGATCCGCAGGGACTCGGCCCGGTCGATGGCCGTGGGGATGAAGTCGTGGAAGCCGCTGCCGGGTCGATTGCCCGGCTCCGCTTCGCTCCGCGGGTGGCTGGGGTAGGGCCCCTCCACACCGAGGTCGCGGAACACCTGGGCGGGCAGCAGGACGCACAGCGCGCGCACCAGCGGGGCCTCGGTGAGCCGCTGGACGGTCTCGGCGTCGGGACCCATGAGGACGTAGCCGAGCATCCCCGGGGTGATCGCGTCGGCGTCGCGCCCGGCCTGGTCGGCGGACTCGCGGATCGTGCCCAGCGCGCTGCCGTACTCGTCCGGCGAGAGCTTGGTGGGCAGCCAGCCGTCCGCCTTGCGCCCGGTCAGCCGCAGCATCCGGGGGCCGTGGGCGGCGGTCCAGATCTCGGGAGGCGTGTCGCCGTACGGGCGCAGGCCGAGGACGGCCTTGTCCAGCTGGTGGAAGCGGCCGTCGAAGTCGACCGGGCCCTCGGCGTCCATGAGCAGGCGCATGATGTCGATGCCCTCGTCGAGCCGCGCGACGGGCTTGTCGAACGGCATCCCGTAGGGCGTCGCGTTGAGCTGCTCGCCGCTGCCGAGGCCGATGATCGCGCGGCCCTTCGTCACGTGGTCGAGGGTCAGCGCGGTCTGGGCGGCCATCGCGGGGTGGCGGCGGATGAGGTCGGTGACGCACACGCCGACCTTGATCCGCTCGGTCGCCGCCCCGACCACGCCCATCATCACCGCGGGGTCGAAGTAGACGTGGGGGTTGGGCTGGAGGTCCGCCAGCGGCGTGAGATCGGGCGTCCACATGGTGTCGGGGTGCCAGCCCATGAGGTGATCGGGCCACCAGACGGCGTCGAAGCCCTCGTCCTCGCTGCGCTTGGCGAACTTCACCGCCGCCTCGGCCGGCGGCATGATCTGCCCGGGCACGCCGAGTTCGAGGGCCATCAGTAGCGCCACCCGTCGCCGAACGTCGACAGGCGGCGGCCGAGGTACTCCTCGACGACGGTGACGGCGGCCCGCGCCGCGCGGTCGGTGCCGATGCCGCGGCTGCGGAAGGTCTCGCCGGCGAACCACAGGCCCTCGGTGCCCGGGGGGCGCCAGTGCGGCCGGTACATGCCCACGAGCCCGGGCTTCTGGATCACGCCGAAGCTCGGCTCGAAGACCAGGTGCCTGCGACGCCACACGGACTTCGCGAAGCCCGGCCACATCTCGGTGACGTCGGCCTCGAACTGCTCCATCTGCTGCCGCAGCCAGGCGCGGTCGCGGCCCTTCTCACCCGGGAAGATCCCGCCCATGACGTGGAGCTGCGTGCCCTCCGGCGAGCACGAGGGGTCCATCGCGGTCTGGTTGAACATGAAGCCGCTGAGCGCCGTGTTGGGCGTGCGCAGCCACGTCGAGAGCTCCCGCGGGTCGTACTGGTGGACGGGCTCCTCGGTGGCCAGGTAGAGGCCGAGCCACGAGATGCGGAACTGGTCCTGCGCGAGGAACTTGATCTGCGCGGCGTACCAGTCGGGGAGGTCGCCCTCGTCGACGACGTTCAGCACGTGCCACACGGGCAGCGTGCAGATCACGTGGTCGGCCTCGAGGATCTCCTCCTCGAAGAACTCGTTGGGCAGCACGCGCGGCTGGCGGGCGATCGCGACGCCCTTGACCTGGCGGTCCTCGATGACGACGCGCTCGACGGGGGTGGACAGTCGCAGGTCGCCGCCGGCGGCTCTGAAGGCGTCGGCGAGGTCGGCCCACATGCCGTCCCAGCCCTGGCCGGGCCAGCAGGAGTAGGCCGCGGTGCCCCGCTCGGCGAAGTGCATCTTGCGGACGAAGAGGTTGTCGCTGGCGGAGTGGTCCCACCAGTTGTCGGTCATGCACTCGAGGACGGTGATGAACTCGAAGAGGTCGACGACGCCCTGGTCGTCCGTGTGCTGGTGCAGCCACTGGCGCAGCGGACGGTCGTCCCACCGGTCGAGCTCGTCCCACTCGGTGTTCAGCAGCGCCTTGATGACCTTCTTCAGCTCGCCCTTGCTGCCCGAGTAGCGGTCCCGGATCGAACCCCAGCGATTGTTCTCGTGGTCCCACACGGGCATCTCGGCCGAGACCTCGCCGTGCTGCAGCGTCTTGCCGACGTGCTCGAAGACCTTCGTCAGCCCCGAGCCCGGGTCCTCGATGAGGTGGCCGCCGACGTTGACGGTGAACCCCTCGTCGGGCACCGCCATGCCCCGCCCGCCCAGGTACGGCGAGCGCTCGAGCAGGCACACGCTCTTGCCCTCGACCGCGAGCAACGACGCCGCCGTCAGCCCCGCCGCACCGGCTCCGATGACCACGACGTCGTACTTCGCCACGAGGGGCCTCCCGTCTACCAAACGACCGTTCGAGAGCGTGGCAAGGGCGCGGGGTCGGGGTCAAGCGGCATGATGCCCCGGTGGCGACCTCTCCCAAGTTCGGCTGGCTCTCCCCGGTGATCGGGAACAGGTGGAGCGACCACCGACCCATCGCCGCGGACCAGGACACCGCGATCCTCCCGACGGCGCTGCCGCACTTCGACTCGCTGTGGATCGCCGACCACTTCTGGGGCTTCGACCAGAAGTCCGACCCGTTCCTCGAGGCGTGGACGACGCTGACGTGGCTCGCGGCGCGCCACGAGAACGTCGAGCTCTGCCACCACGTGCTCGGCGTCGGCTACCGCCACCCGCCGCTGCTGGCGAAGATGGCGGCGACCCTGCAGTACCTCAGCGGCGGGCGCTTCGTGCTGGGCATCGGCGCCGGCTGGCGCGAGCCCGAGTACGAGGCCTACGGCTACGACTTCCCCCGGCCCGCGGTGCGCTTCGCGCAGCTCGAGGAGGCGATCACGATCTGCCGGCGGATGTGGACCGAGGTCGAGCCGTCCTTCGAGGGCCGGCACTACCGCATCGACGGCGCGGCGGCCCCGCCGCTGACGGATCCGCCGCCGCGCGTCTGCGTCGGCGCCGCCGGCGAGCAGATCGGGCTGCCCCTGGCCGGGCGGCTCGCCGACATGTGGAACGGCCCGTTCAAGGGGGAGCCGGACGACTTCGTCCGGCGCCGCGACATCGTGCGGCGTGCGGCCGAGGGCGCTGGCCGCGACCCGGACGCGATCGAGGTGTCGGTGACGCTGGAGCGCGCCCTGCCCGAGAGCGACGAGGACTCCGAGCGCCTGGTCTCCGAGCTCGCGGCGAAGGTCGAGGTCGGCGTCGACCACTTCGTCATGGACTTCGGCAACCCGGCGTCGACCGAGCCCGTGCTGCGCTTCGCCGAGCAGGTGATCGCGCCGCTGCGGGGGTGATCGCACCGGTGCGGGGCACGCGCGCCCTCCTGCGCGTGATCACCAGGCCGAAAGGCACCCGGATCCGCCCGCGCGAGGTGCCTTTCGGTCTGGTGATCACGAAGTGGGCGCTCGGAGGGAACCGTGGGTCTCCGGCGCCACTCCAACCCCGTGTGGACCTCGACATTCCCTTCCGCGGGTCGGCGGCGATCAGCGCCGGCCTCACCACCCGCCGCCGCCTGCGTGGCCCCCGCTTCCGCGAGCTCGGGCGCGACACCTACGTGGCCGCCGACGTGCCGATCGACGACCCGACGCGGGTCCGCGCCGCGGCACTCGAGGTGCCCGGCGCGGTCGTCGGCGGATGGTCGGCGCTCCTCGTGCACGGGGTGGACGCCGCCCCCGAGGGCGTGAAACCGATCGAGCTCGTCGTCGGCCCGCGGCATGTCCGTCGCGCTCGCGCGGGGCTGCTCCTGAGGCAGGACGTGCTCGGCGAGCACGAGGTGGTCCTCGTCCACGGTGTGGCGGTGACCTCGCCGATCCGGACCGCGGTGGATCTCGCATCCCGCACCGACCAGGTCGAGGGCGTCATCGCCGTCGATGCGCTGGCACACGAGTTCGGCTTCCACCCCGACGAGCTGCTCGACCACCCGGTCCTGCGCGACAACCCGCGAGGGCGACGTCGGCTGGTGGCCGTGGTGGCGGACGCCGACGCGCGGGCGGAGTCGCCACCGGAGACGCGGATGCGTCTGATCCTCCGCGCCGCGCCCATCCCGCAGCCGGTCCCGCAGCTCGTCGTCCACGACGACGCCGGGTGGTTCGTCGGGCGCGTCGACGTCGGGTGGCGCGAGCTGCGCACCGCCCTCGAGTACCAGGGCGACCACCACCGCACCGAGAAGAAGCAGTGGCGACGGGACGCCGTGCGGACCACCGAGCTCGCCGGGTGCGGATGGCTGGTGCTCCCGGTGACGGCCTACGACCTGTTCGTCGACCCACGCGGGTTCGTCCGCCGGGTCCGCGTGGCCCTCGCGCAGCGAGCCCGCGAGCTCGCCGTCCCCTTCCCGTGATCACCAGGGCGAAAGGCACCCGCTCAGGGCCTCAGGAGGTCACTTTCGGTCTGGTGATCACCGTCGGACGCCGCCGCGATCGCCCTTGACCCGACCGGGTGTGATGCTAGTCTCTCGACGCGTACCAAACGATCGGTAGATAGCGCGACATCGACGTCTGCGCAGGTCGGGGGACCTATGACGGCCACGCTCGAACCGCCGGACATCCTCTCGGCGGAGTTCGCCCGGGACCCGTACGCGGCGTACCGGCTGCTCCGCGACGAGTTCCCGCTCGTGTGGCACGACGCGATGCAGACGTACGTGATCAGCCGCTACGACGACGTGCAGCGGGCGTTCAAGGAGCCCGTGTTCACGAGCGAGAACTACGCCTGGCAGCTCGAGCCCGTGCACGGGCGCACGATCCTGCAGATGGAGGGCCGCGAGCACTCCATGCACCGCGCGCTGGTGGCGCCGGCGTTCCGCGGGAAGGCGCTGCAGGAGCACTTCGGGCCGACGATTCGCCGCAACTCCCGCGAGCTCGTGGACGCGTTCCGCGCCGACGGGCGGGTCGACCTCGTCGACGCCTTCGCGACCCGCTTCCCGATCAACGTCATCGTCGACATGCTCGGGCTCCCGCGCTCCGACCACGCCCGCTTCCACGCCTGGTACACGTCGATCATGGGGTTCCTCGGGAACCTCGCGGGCGACGAGGCCGTGGCCGCGGAGGGCCTGCGGACGAAGGACGAGTTCGAGCAGTACATGATCCCGGCGATCCGGGAGCGCCGGGCGGACCCGGGCGACGACCTCCTCTCCACGCTCTGCGCGGCCGAGATCGACGGCGAGTCGATGACCGACGAGGAGGTCAAGGCGTTCTGCAGCCTGCTGCTGACCGCCGGCGGCGAGACCACCGACAAGGCTGTTACGAGCCTGATGGCCAACCTCGTCGCCCACCCCGAGCAGCTCGAGGCGGTGCGCAACGACCGCTCCCTGATCCCCGCCGCGTTCGCCGAGACGCTGCGCTGGTCGCCGCCGGTGCACATGATCATGCGGCAGCCCGCGGAGGACGTGGAGCTCTCGGGCGGGATCGTCGAGGCGGGCCGCACGGTCACGTGCCTCATCGGCGCCGCCAACCGCGACGACCGCCGCTTCGACCGGCCCGAGGTCTTCGACGTCCTGCGCGCCGACCTCGACCACTCGCGCGCCTTCTCCGCCGCCGCCGACCACCTGGCCTTCTGCCTCGGACGCCACTTCTGCGTCGGGGCCCTGCTGTCGCTGTTCGAGATCGAGGTCGGGGTCAACGACCTCCTCGACGCGATGACCGACATCCGCTTCGCCGACGGCTCCCCGCCGCCCGAAGCCGGGGTGTTCACCCGAGCCCCGAGCAGCCTGCACCTCCAGTTCACGCCCGCAGCGGAGGAACGACCATGACCGCACGCCCCCACATCGAGAACCTCCTCGGCAAGGCCTCCTGGGGCTACGACGAGGCCGACCCCGACCTCATCGCGTCCTGCTTCACCGAGGACGCCCGGATGAGCCTGCGCATCGGGCGCGACGGCGACCTGGTCGGCCCGTTCGAGGGCCGCACGGCGATCCGCGCGCTGCACGCCGACTCGATGGCCGCCCAGACCGACCAGCGACGGCACAACCTGTCGAACCTCTGGTTCGAGAAGGACACCGACGACGAGGCCATCGCGGTCACGAACCTGACGCTGCTCTCGATCGAGAACGGCGCGATCCGGGTGCTGTCCAGCGGCTGGTACCGCGACCAGCTCGTCCACCGGGACGGTGCCTGGTTCATCGCGGATCGCTACGTCTACCTCGACCTCCCCTACTGACCATGGTCAACATCGGTCGCATCCCCGAGAAGTGGGCGGCGCTGACCCCGCGCGGCGACGCCGTCGTCGACACCACCACCGAGCGCCGCACCACGTGGGCGGAGCTCGACGAGCGCGTCCGCCGCCTCGCCAACGGCCTGCGCGGGCCGCGGCCCGACGGCCTGGCGCTGCAGCGCGGCGACCGCCTGGCCGTGCTCGCCAAGAACTCGACCGAGTTCCAGGAGATCTACTACGCGGCCGGGCGCGCGGGTCTCGTCGTCCAGCCGCTGAACTGGCGTCTCGGGGTGGGCGAGCTGTCCCGCATCGTCGCCGACGGGGCGCCGCGCGCGATCGTCGTCGCGGGGGAGTGGGCCGACGCCGGGCGCGAGCTCGCGACGCAGGTGGACGTCGAGCACTGGCTGTCGTACGGCCCGGGCGGCGACGGGTCGTACGAGGACCTGCTGGCCGCGTCGTCGGACGACGAGCCGACGGACTCGGCGAGCGTCGGGGACGACGACCCGTTCTTCATCCTCTACACCGGCGGCACGACGGGGGCCTCGAAGGGCGCGCTGCACACCCACCGCAGCGCGTCGTTCGGGATGCTCAACCAGACCGTCGCCGAGCGCATCGTCCCGACCGACGTCTACATGCTGACCGGGCAGATGTACCACATCCCCGTGGTGCTCTCGATGAACTACATGCGCCACGGCTGCCCGCTGGTGCTCATGAACTTCGAGGCCACGCGGTCGCTGGAGATCATCGAGGCGGAGCGCGTCTCGGCGTTCCTCGGCATCACGACGATGCTCAACTGGATGATGGCCGTGCCCGGTTTCTCGGGCTACGACATCGCGAGCCTGCGCAACATCCAGTACGGCGGCGGGCCGATGCCGTCGGCGGTGGTCAAGAACGCGCTGCAGGCCTTCCCGTGCACGCTGATCCAGGGCTACGGGCAGACCGAGGGCACGACGATGTGCTTCCTCTCCCAGGAGGACCACCACGCCGCGGTCAACGGGGTCCATCCCGAGCGGCTGCAGTCGTGCGGGCGCGAGGGCTTCGTGACGTCGGTGCAAGTCGTCGACGTCGACGGGCGCCCGGTGCCGACGGACGGGGCCACGGTCGGCCAGATCGTCGTGCGCTCCGAGGCCAACATGGCGGGCTACTGGAACCGCCCCGACCTCACCGCCGACACCCTGCGCGACGGCTGGATGTGGACCGGCGACCTCGCCACCTGGGACCCCGACCGCTACGTGTTCATCGTCGACCGCGCCAAGGACATGATCATCTCGGGCGGCGAGAACATCTACTCGGTGCAGGTCGAGGAGGCCGTCAACCACCACCCGGCGGTCCTGGAGTGCGCGGTCATCGGCGTCCCGGACGAGGAGTGGGGCGAGAGCGTCAAGGCGTTCGTCGTGCTCAAGCCGGGCACGAGCGCGACGGAGTCCGACATCGTCGAGACCGCCCGGGCGCACCTCGCGTCGTACCAGAAGCCGCGCTCGGTGGAGTTCGTCCCCGAGCTGCCCAAAGCGCCCACCGGCAAGATCCTCAAGCGCGACCTGCGCGCCCCGTACTGGGGCGAGCGCGGGCGCTCGGTCTGACACAGGAGCACCGCATGACCGGACGCATGGAGGGCAAGGTCGTCCTCGTCACCGGGGCCGCACGCGGCCAGGGTCGCGCGCACGCGGTCCGGCTCGCGCAGGAGGGCGCCGACATCATCGCCGTCGACCTCTGCGCGGGGATCGACACCGTCGTCGGCAAGTACCCGCCGGCGACGCGCGAGGACCTCGACCAGACCGTCGTCGAGGTCGAGAAGCTCGACCGCCGGGTGGTCGCCCGGGTGGCCGACGTCCGCGAGCAGGCGGCGCTGGACGAGGCGGTCGCCGCGGGCGTCGCGGAGCTCGGGAGGCTCGACGGCGTCGTCGCCAACGCGGGCATCGCCAGCTACGGGCGCGCGTGGGAGCTCGACGAGGCGACGTGGCAGGACATGCTCGACGTCAACCTCACCGGCGTCTGGCACACCGCGAAGGCCGCGATCCCGCAGCTCATCGACGGTGGTCGTGGCGGGGCGATGGTGTTCACCAGCTCGATCGGCGGCTTCAAGGGCATCCAGCAGGTCGGCCACTACGTCTCGGCCAAGCACGGGATCGTCGGCCTGATGCGCAACCTCGCCAACGAGCTCGCGCCCTACCGCGTCCGCGTCAACACCGTGCACCCGACGAACGTCGACACGCACATGATCCAGAACCCGGGGACGTGGGGGATGTTCGCGCCGGGCGACCCGGAGCCGACGCAGGACAAGGCGATCGCCGGGTTCACGTCGCTGAACGCCCTCGAGATCCCGTGGATCGAGTCGGTCGACGTCGCGAACGCCGTGCTGTTCCTGCTGTCCGACGAGGCCCGCTACATCACCGGCGCGACGCTGCCCGTCGACGCAGGCGCGGCGATCAAGTGAGCGCCCCCGACGAGTGGAGTGACCAGTGAAGACACGAGGAGCCCTGCTCTGGGAGCCCGGCACCCGGTCGGGGTGGAGCGTCGAGGAGATCGAGCTCGACCCGCCGAAGGCCCACGAGGCGCTGATCAAGCTGGCGGCGTCGGGCGTCTGCCACTCCGACGACCACCTCGACACCGGCGACATCCCGCTGCCGTGGTCGCCGGTGCTCGGCGGGCACGAGGGCGCCGGGATCGTCGAGGAGATCGGCCCGGGTGTCACCGCGGTGAAGCCCGGCGACCACGTCGTCCTGTCGTTCCTGCCCTCGTGCGGCCGCTGCCGCATGTGCGTGCAGGGGAAGTCGAACATGTGCGAGCTCGGCGCCGGCGTGCTCGCCGGCGTCGCGCCCGACGGCACGCATCGGGTGCACGCGCGGGGGCAGGGCGTGGGGTGCATGTCCTACCTCGGGACGTTCGCGCCCTACGTCGTCGCGCCGCTCGACGCGGTCATCAAGATTCCCGAGGAGATGCCGCTGGACAAGGCCGCGCTCATCGGGTGCGGGGTGCCGACGGGCTGGGGCTCGTCCGTGTACGCCGCCGAGATCGAGCTCGGCGACACCGTCGTGGTGGTCGGCACCGGCGGGGTCGGGATGAACGCGCTGCAGGGCGCGCGGCACAAGGGCGCCCGTCACGTCGTCGCCGTCGACCCCGCGCCGTTCAAGCGCGAGAAGGCCGTCGAGTTCGGCGCCACCCACGTCGCGAAGGACTACGAGGAGGCCGGGCAGATCGTCGAGGGCCTGACGAACGGCCAGGGCGCCGACCGCGTGATCATCACCGTCGGCGTGGTCACCGGCGACCTCATGAACCCCGCGCAGGAGATGACGCGGCGCGGCGGAACGATGGTGCTCACCGGCGCGGCCCCCGTGCTGCAGCGCGACGTGCCGTTCGACCTGTTCACGTTCGCCATGTCCGGCAAGCGGCTGCAGGGCTCCCTCTACGGCACGACCACGAGCCGCACCGACGTGCCGCTGCTCGCCGACCTCTACCTGCGCGGCGAGCTGAAGCTCGACGAGCTGATCACCCGCACCTACACGCTCGACGACATCAACCAGGCGTTCCGCGACATGCACGACGGCAAGAACGTGCGCGGCGTGATCATCTACGACTGACGGGGGCACCGATGCCGAACGCCGACGACCGCGCCGACATCATCCAGGCGACCTACCTCTACGCCCGCGGGCTGGACCGGTTCGATCCCAAGGAGGCCCTGTCGGCCTACACCGACGACGCGGTCTGGGACGCGACCGGCGTGGGGCTGGAGCGCTACGAGGGCCGCGAGCAGGTCCTCGCGTTCTTCGAGCGCGACGCGGGCTCGATGTCCGAGCAGTTCCACATCATGACCAACCACGTCGTCGAGTTCGACGACGACGACCACGCGCACGGCACCAACTACGTGCTCGCCGAGGGCCGCACGACGGGCGGGGCGTCGATCAGGGCGGCGGCGCTCAACGTCGACACCTACCGGCGCACGGCGGACGGCTGGAAGATCGCCAGCCGTGTGATCTCGCCGTTGACGGCCCCGCAGATGGAGGGGTTCGGGGCATGAGCCGCGACGCCACGGAAGTCGTCCGGCGCTACCTCGACGCGGTGGGCGCCCTGGACCTCGACGCGCTCGCGGAGACGTTCGCCGCCGACGTCGTGATGGACCTGCCCTACGCCCCGCCGGGGTTCCCGCGGCGGGTCGAGGGCAAGGACGACGTGACGGCGTTCTTCGCCAGTCTGCCCGACATCATCACGCCGCTGCGCTTCCACGACCACCGGCTCGACGCGCTGGCCGACGACCCGGGCTCGATCGTCGCGCAGTACGCCAGCGACGCGCGCATCCTCACCACCGACCGGCCCTACCGGAACTCCTACATCGCGAGATTCCAGGTGCGCGGCGGGGTGATCACCTGGTTCGCCGAGCACTTCGACCCGATCACGCTGGTCGAGGCCCTCGGCGGCACCGTGACCATGCCGGGGCAGGAGGTGCCGGCGTGAGGGTGCCGCGCACCCTGCCCGACCTGCTCGACGACACGGCGGAGCGGTCGCCGACGCGCGAGGTGGTCTTCCCCACCGAGCGGGCGACCTGGCCCGCGGTCCGGGAGGCGGCCCGGTCGTGGGCGGCCGGGCTGCACGCCCGCGGGGTGCGCCGGGGCGACCGCGTGCTGCTCGTGCTCCCCGGCGGGCTGGACGTCGTGGTGGGTGCGGTGGCGGCGGCGATGCTCGGCGCGGTGCCCGCGCCGGTCAACCACCGCGGCACGCCCGACGAGGTGGCGTGGCTGCGCGACGACGCGGACCCCGCCGTAGTGGTGGCGTCCCCGGAGCTCCTCGGGCTCGCCGGCGGGGGAGCCGTGACGCCCGCCGAGCTGGCCGGGGACCCGGCCGACGCGCCTGCGGTGGACGTCGCCCCGGACGACCCGATGATCCTGCTCTACACCTCCGGGACGACCTCGCGTCCGCGCGGCTGCGTCCACACGCACGCCGCCTACGCCGCCCTCGGGGAGAACCTCGTCGAGCGGCTGCGCCTGACGCCCGACGACAGGTTCTGGACCCCGCTGCCGCTGCACCACTGCGGCGGGATCGACCTGCTCATGGGCTCGCTCGCGGCGGGATGCACGCTCGTGCACGTCGGCGCGTTCGCCCCGGACGTCGCCTGGCGGCAGCTCGTCGACGAACGCGCCACCGTAGCGTTCCCGGCGTTCGACACGATCTGGCTGCCGGTGCTCGACCACGCGGAGTTCCGGCCGTCGGCGGTGCCGGACCTGCGCACGGTGATCAACGTCGGGCCCGCCGAGCGGATGGCCGCGATGCAGGCGAGGCTGCCGACCGCGGTGCAGATCTCGTGCCTGGGCGGGACGGAGTCGGCCGGTTTCTGCTGCGTGGGCTCGGTGGACGACCCGCCCGAGGCGCGGGCGGGCACGAGCGGGGTGCCGCTGACCGGGATGGAGGCGACGGTCCGCGACCCCGTGACCGGCCGGGAGTGCGCGCCGGACGAGGTCGGCGAGTTCCTGCACCGCGGCGTCTCGCGGATGGCGCACTACCACGGGGACCCGCAGACCACGGCCGAGCGCATCGACGCCGAGGGCTGGTTCCACACCGGCGACCTCGTGCGCCGCGACGCCGCCGGCCGGTTCACATTCGTCAGCCGGCTCAAGGACATGCTCAAGGTCGGCGGGGAGAACGTCGCGGCGGCCGAGGTGGAGGGACGTCTCGCCGAGCACCCGGCAGTCGGGGTCGTGGCCGTGGTCGCCGCCCCGGACGCGCGTCTGGGCGAGGTGGCGGCCGCGTTCGTCGAGCTGGCGCCGGCGTTCCGGGGCGCGGACCGTGAGGTGCTCGGTCGCGAGCTCGTCGACCACTGCCTGGAGGCGCTCGCGACGTACAAGGCGCCGCGCTACGTCGAGTTCGTCGAGACGTGGCCGATGTCCGGTACGAAGATCCAGAAGGGGGCACTGCGCGAGAGGATCGCGGCCGACCTGACCGACCGCGGGATCACCGAGGCGCCACGGTTGTCGCGGCGTCACCTGACGGCGGGGTGAGCCGCACGGCGCACACCTACCGACCGTATGGTGGTTATGCGCACCGGGGCGTCGTCGTTGACGTCCCGACCAGGGAGCAGACCATGGCACAGGACCGCCGCCCCGCCGGGCGCAGCGAGCGCCGGGCCGCCGGGGAGCGCAAGCCCCGCGAGGAACGCTGGGCGCAGCTGCTCGAGGTGGCCACCCAGGTGTTCTACGAGAAGGGCTACGACGGCGCGTCGCTGCAGGACATCGCCGACCGCCTCGGGATGCTCAAGGGCAGCCTCTACTACTACATCCAGTCCAAGGAGGACCTGCTCTTCGAGGTGATCAGCGAGGTACACCGGGAGGGCTACGCCGTGGTGCGCACCGCGGCCGCCTCCGAGGGCGACCCCCTGGACCGCCTCGAGCGCACGATCCGCGCCCACGTCGAGCACGCCTGCCGCAACCTGGTGCCGACGGCGGTGTTCCTTCACGAGCTCGAGGCGCTCCCGACCGCGCGCCGCGAGGAGATCCTCGGCAGCGGCCACGCCTACCAGGGCGTCTTCCGCGACCTCGTCGCCGAGGCCCAGACCGAGGGCCTGGCCCGGCCGGACGTCGACCCCCGGGTGGCCGGGCTGTCGATCCTCGGGTCGACGAACTGGGTCTACCGCTGGTTCCGGGCCGACGGGCCCTCGACCCCCGAGGAGATCGCCGCCCAGCTCGCGGCCATGGCGGTGCACGGCGTCGCCACCGCCGACGCCCTCGTGGCGCGCGACGCGGCCGTCGGGGCCTGACGGGTTCGCCTCTTGAAGCAGCGAACGAGCGGTTCGCTGCTTCTATGCGCGCGAACTCCCCGTTGATCACCCGAGCTCGAGCGCCGACATCCCCACCAGCGCGCTGCCGGCCGTGACGCGGTCGCCCGGCGCGACGTGCACGACGTCCACGCGGGTCGCCCGGGACGCCCGGACCGGGAGCTCCATCTTCATCGCCTCCAGCACGACGAGCACCGCGCCGGCGTCGACGTCGTCGCCCGGCGCGACGACGACCTCGACGACCGTCGCGTCCATCGGCGCCACCGGGTCGCCCGTCGGCGTCGACCCCGCGGCCGGACCGCTGCGCTCCGGGCGGGGCGCCACCGCGGCGGCGGCTCCCGTCGCGCCCGCGCGGTGGCGGGGGACGCGCAGCGCCAGCGGGCCGCGGTCGGTGGCGAGGTGGACGGCACGCGCGGTGGCGGGTTCCCCGGTGGGCTCGGGTCGAGTGGCGGGCGCCGGCGCCCAGTCCCGCTCGACGCTGCCGGTGTCGTGCTCCATCGCGGCGTGGTCGGGACGGTCGAGCACCGCGCGCAGGTAGGGCGCGGTGGTGGGGACGCCGGTGAGGACGAGGTCGTCGAGCGCGGCGGCGAGGCGCGCGCACGCGGTGGCGCGGTCCGGGCCCCAGGCGTGCACCTTGCCGAGCAGCGAGTCGTACGCCCCGGGCACCGCGTCCCCGGCCTCGACGCCCAGGTCGCAGCGCACCCAGGGTCCGGACGGCAGCGTCAGCGCGGCGACCCGCCCCGGCGCCGGGCGGAAGCCCTCCCACGGATCCTCGGCGGCGATCCGCGCCTGGACCGCATGGCCCCGCACGTCCACCGTGCCGAGCACAGGGCCGAGCCTCTCCCCGTCCGCGATCCGGAGCTGGGCGACCACGAGGTCGACGCCCGTGACCATCTCGGTGACCCCGTGCTCGACCTGCAGCCGGGTGTTCATCTCCAGGAATGCCGGGGCGCCGGTGTCGCGGTCGACCAGGAACTCCACGGTGCCCGCGCCGCGGTAGCCGACGGCCGCCGCGAGCCGCCGGGACGCCTCGTGCAGCTCGGTGCGCACGGCGTCGGGCAGGTCGGGGGCGGGCGCCTCCTCGAGCAGCTTCTGGTGGCGGCGCTGCACGGTGCAGTCGCGGTCACCGAGGACGGCGACGGCGCCGTGGTGGTCGGCGAGGATCTGGACCTCGACGTGGCGCGCGCGGGCCACGTGACGTTCGAGGAACACCTCGCCGCGCCCGAAGGCGGCGGCCGCCTCGCGCTCGGCGGCGGCGAGGGCGCCGGGCAGCTCGTCGGGTCCCGCGACGACCCGCATCCCGCGACCCCCGCCGCCGTGCGCGGCCTTGACCAGCAGCGGGAAGCCGATCCGCGCAGCGGCGTCCCCGGCCTCGCCGGCGTCGACCGCCTCGTCGGTGCCGTCCAGCACGGGCACCGCGCACTCCCGGGCGAGCGCCCGCGCGCGCACCTTGTCGCCCATCGCCGCCACCACCTCGGCGGGTGGCCCGACGAACACCAGCCCCGCGTCGGCGACCGCCTGCGCGAACCCCGCGTCCTCGGCGAGGAGCCCGTAGCCGGGGTGCACGGCCCGCGCCGCGTGGTCGAGCGCCGCGCCGACGACGGCGTCGACGTCGAGATAGGACGGGACGCGCACCCCTGCGTCGGCCACCCGCGTGGGGAGCGAGCCCGCGTCCACGTCGGTGTGGATCGCGATCGAGCGCAGCCCCAGCTCACGGCAGGCCCGCACGATGCGCACGGCGACCTCACCGCGGTTGGCGATGAGGACCGCTCCGGACACCGCGACCTCCCCGGCCAACTGTCTACCAAACGGCTGGATGGTAGCGAGGATGCGGGCGACCGGCCAGGTGGCGGCAGGGTCAGTGGGCGACCGGGGCGGTCGTCTCGGTGAGGTACTCCTCCCAGGTCCGGTGTCCGACCGCGCGGTCGGGAGCGAGATTGGCGCCCTCGCGGAACGCCCGCGCCGCCCGGCCGACCTGCCGGACGGGCAGGACGAGCTGGTGTTGTCCGCGAGCGCGCAGGTAGCCGCGGAGCAGCTCGGTCATCGAGTAGGCCTCCGGTCCGCCGAGGTCCGGCACCAGGCCGGCGGGTGGGGCGAGCGCCAGCTCGGCAAGCCGGTCGGCCACGTCGCCGGCGTCGATCGGTTGGAGGCGGACGCCGGCCATGGCAGGAACCACGGGCGACCTCGCGAAGCCTTCGGCCCACGTCGCGACGAAGTCGTGGAACTGGGTGGCCCGCACCGTGGTCCACGGCAGGCCGGAGTCCGTGATGATCCGCTCGGCGGCGTGCTTGGCGGCGAAGTAGCCGAACATCGCGCGGTCGATTCCGCTGACGACCGGGATGCGGTCCGCGCCCACCACCGAGATGAACACGAGGTGCGGCGCGCCGGCCCGAGCGGCCGCGGCCACCAGGTTCCGCGTCTTGTCGTCGTCGCCCTGGGCGCTCCCGGCGCCGTGCACGATCGTCTCGACCCCTGCGACAGCGGCGTCGACGCCTTCGCCGGAGGCCAGATCGCCGGTGACGAACTCGAGCCCGTCGGCCGGCTCGTGGTGGCGCCGACTGAGCACTCGCACGGCATGTCCGGCGTCGCGCAGGAGCGGTGCGACGCGGCGGCCCAGTGTTCCGGTGCCGCCGGTGAGCAGGATGGATGTGGTCACGAATCGGCCCTCCTCTGTAGAACAGCACTGTTCTATAGAACAGTACCGTATCGTAGATGCCGACGACCCGCGAGGACGTTCACCGAGGGAGGACAGGCATGGACGCCACCGACCCCCGCGCGGTCCGGACTCGCCGAGCCGTGCTGGACGCGACCGTCGAGCTGCTGGCCCGGCGCGGCGTGGAGGCGACGACCATGGACGCGGTCGCGCGCGCCACCGGCATCTCGCGCAGCACGCTGTACCGGCACTGGCCGGAGCGGATGCCGCTGTTGGCCGACGCCATCGACCACGTGGCGGAGCGGTTCGTCCGGGAGCGGCCCGCGGAGACTCCGGGCGGCGAGCTGGACGTCGAGCTCGAGGCGAGCCTGCAGCGCGTGGTGGGCGGGCTCGGTGCCGGGCTCCGTTCCCCGGAGTGGGGACCGATCGCGGGCGGCCTCGCGGGCGGCGCCGAGCACGACCCGGCTCTCGCCGCGATCTTCCGGCGCTACGTCTCGGCCCGCCGGCAGGTCCTCGTCGACGTCCTGGTCGAGGCCCGCGAGCGCGGCGAGATCCCGGGGGGTCTGGACCTCGCCTGGCTCGCCGCGCTCTTCGCCGGGCCGCTGTACTACCACCGTCTCGTCCTGCATGAGCCCTGGGATGCCGACGAGGTCGCCGCGCACGTCCACCGGACCCTCGCACTCGTCCGGGACGGCGCCTGACGTGTCTCTACCAAACGGCCGGAAGGTGGAATACGGTGACCGGGCAATCTCCGTCACGCAGGAGGCACGGTGGCAGTCGAGCACGCCGGGGGGCGCGCGAACGGTCACGGACCCGCCGGGACCAGCCCCGAAGCCGTCCGCTCCGGCATGGGCGCGGCGGAGGCGGAGCTCGCCCGCCGGCGCGAGGCCGCCGAGGCCATGGGCGGCGAGCAGGCACTCGCCCGGCACCGGGCGTCGGGGCGGATGCCGGTGCGCGAGCGCGTCGCCGCGCTCGTCGACCCCGGCACCTGGTTCGAGATCGGCGCGCTCGCCGAGCCGGAGATCCGCCGCGAGAAGCCGGTGCCCGGCGACGCCGTCGTCACCGGGTTCGGCACGCTCGACGGGCGCCGGGTCGGCGTCATCGGGATCGACGCCACCGCCGTCGCCGGCACCACGGCGCCGATCAGCATGCGCAAGCAGGGCCGGCTCATCGAGCACGCCCAGCACGGCGGCTTCCCGCTCGTGCTGCTCTGCGACGCCGACGGCGGACGGATGCCCGACGTCATGGGCTGGCGGTTCTCCGGTCTCCCGCTCGACTTCACCAGCTTCCTCGGTGCCACCGACGGCAGGCCTGCGGTGCCGCGGGCGGCGGCGGTCCTCGGCCCGTCCTACGGCGACTCGGCGCTGCACGCCGCCACCGCCCACTACGTCGTCATGACCCGCGGGTCGTCCGTGGCCCTGTCCGGACCGTCGGTGGTCGAGCCCGCGATCGGCGAGCGCGTCACCGACGACGAGCTCGGCGGGCCCGAGGCCGCGACCGCCGCCGGCAACGCCCACCTCGTCGTCGACACCGAGGCCGACGCGCTCGACGCCCTCGGCGCGTTCCTGTCCTACCTGCCCTCGAACGCCGCACTACCGGCGCCGGCGTCGGAGCCCGTGGCGCCGGCCCGCGACCCGGCCGAGCTCGCCGACGTCGTCCCCACCGGCGCCCGCGCGGGCTACGACATGCGCGAGGTGCTCGCCGCCGTCGCCGACGCGGAGTCCGTGCTGCCCTGGGCCGACGGGTGGGGGCCGAGCCTGCTGTGCGCGCTGGCCCGCATCGAGGGCCGGCCGGTGGGGATCGTCGCCAACCAGCCGCTCGTGCGCGCGGGCGCGCTCGACCCGGACTCGCTGGCCAAGGAGCACGACTTCGTCGACCTGTGCGACACCTTCGGGCTGCCGCTGGTGTTCCTGCACGACGTCCCGGGGCTGATGATCGGCAGCCAGGCCGAGCGCTCCGGGATCCTGCACGCCTACGAGCGCACCGTCTCGCGCATCGCGCGCGCGTCGGTCCCGCGGGTCGGGGTCGTGCTGCGCAAGGCCTATGGCGGCGGGCACTTCGCCATGGGCGGGCGCCCGACGGGGCCCGACTTCCTCTACGCGTGGCCCACGGCGGAGATGGGCTTCATGGCCCCCGAGACCGGCATCCGCACCGTGCACCGCCGCGCCCTCGACCGGCTCCTGGCCGACGAGGGCCCGAACGCCCGCGACGCGCGGGCGGCCGAGCTCACCGCCGAGTGGGTCGCCGAGTCCGAGCCGTGGGAGGCCGCGGCGCACCTGTCGCTGGACGACGTGATCGCGCCGGCCGCGACGCGGCACGTGATCGCCACGAGCATCGAGATCGCGTGGGGGGAGCGGCCGCACCGGGTGGGCCACCGGGGAGGTTCCTCGTGATTCACGACCCCGGCAACGACCGCCCCCGCGGTCGCTCCTCCGTCGCGCCCGCGTCGGCGTCGGCCGGGGGGACCGAGTACACCGAGATCACCGTCAAGACCGACGGCCCGGTCGCGGTGATCCACCTCGACCGGCCGGAGAAGCACAACGCGCTCACCGAGGCGTTCTGGCCGCAGATGCGCGAGGCCCTCGCCCGCCTCGAGGCGGACGGCACGACCCGCGCGGTGGTGCTCACCGGTGCCGGCGACAAGGCGTTCTCCGCCGGCGGCGACATCGCGGGCTTCGGCGACCTCGAGGGCGCGGCGGCCAAGCGCGCGTTCCAGGCCGACTGTCTGCGCACGTTCGCGGCGGTGGAGGAGTGCGCACTGCCCGTCGTCGCCGCCGTCAACGGCTACGCGTTCGGCGGCGGCTGCGAGCTCGCGCTCGCGTGCGACATGGTGCTCGCCTCCGACCGCGCGAGCTTCGCGATGCCCGAGAGCGCGATCGGTCTCGTGCCCGGCTTCGGGGTGCTGCGCGGGCCCGCGGTGATGGGCCGGCACTGGACGAAGTGGATGGTGCTCGCCGGGGAGCGCGTCGACGCCGCGCAGGCCGAGCGCATCGGCCTGGTGCAGCGGGTGGTGCCCCACGACACGCTGCTCGACGAGGCCGTCGCGCTCGGCGAGCGCATCGCGCGCGCCGCGCCGATGGCCGTGCGCGTCGGCAAGCAGATGATCAACCGGGGGGTCGACCGCGGGGAGACGGGCTACTCGCTCGAGGCGGTGACGATGCTGCAGGAGACCGCCGACACCGCCGAGGGCATCGCCGCCTTCACCGAGAAGCGCCCGCCGCGGTTCGAGGGCCGCTGATGGACCCCTTCGTCGCGCTCATGCGCCGCTACGTCGTCGATTATACCAACTCGCACGACATGGCGGTCTGCGACGAGATCATGGAGCCGGACTACGTCCTGCGCATGGGCCCGCACGTCGTCGCCGGCCGCGACGAGGCCTACAAGCCCGCGACGCGCAAGCAGCTCGAGCAGTTCCCCGGGCTCGGGCTCACGGTCCACGAGGTGGTGACCAACGGCGAGCGTCTCGCCCTGCGCTTCTCCGAGCACGGCGCCTCGGTGCGCCACGGCGGGGCGGTCGCGGTGTGGGGCGGGATCGGGCTGTACGCCTGGAACGGGCGGCGGCTGACCGCCAACCGCGTCGAGCAGGACTACCTCGCCCGCCGCCGCCAGCTCGCCGACGGCGTGCCCGACACGGTGCCCCCGCCCGCCCCGGCGCCCTGGGACACCGAGGCCCGCGAGCCCGACGCCGACACCGAGCGGGTCGCGCGGGCCTGGGCGGAGCAGGGGATGCCGGCGGCCGTCGAGGTCGTCGTGGACGACGGCAGGCACCCCGCGGCGCTCGTGGAGCCCGACGTCGTGGTGGTCGACGACCTGTTCACCGCCGGCGACCGGGCCGCGGTCCACGTGACGGTGTCGGGGGCGTTCCGAGGCGGCCTCGACGGGGCCGACGAACACGTCGGGGCGCCCGCGACGCTGCACGCCGCGGCGGTGGTCGCCGTCGCCGGGGGACGGGTCGTCGCGGGACACGTCGTCCGCGACCGCCTCGGTCTCCTGCGCGCCCTCACACCCGCGGGGGCCGCGCGGTGAGCCCGACGACCAGGGTCGGGCTCTACCTCGACCTGCGCATCCCGCCGGGTGCGACGGGCGCCGACGTCTACCGCCGCACGCTCGACCGCGTCGCCGACGCGGAGCGCCGCGGGCTCGAGGCCGCGTGGGTCACCGAGCACCACGGGTTCGCCGACGGCTACCTCCCCGCGCCTCTGACCGCCGCCGCCGCGATCGCCGCGCGCACGCACACCCTGCGGATCGGCACCGGCGTCGTGATCGCGCCGATGCTCCCCGTCGAGACCCTCGCCGAGCAGGCGGCCGTGGTCGACCTCGTCTCCGGCGGCCGGCTCGAGCTCGGCGTCGGGGCGGGCTGGCGGGCCGAGGAGTTCGCGCGGGTCGGTGCCGACCACCGCGCCCGCTACGCGACGCTCGAGGACCACCTGCGCCGCCTGCCCGGGCTGTGGGCCGACGGCACCGTGACGCCGGCGCCCGTGCAGGACCCGCTGCCGACGTGGGTCGGCGCGCGCGGCCCACGCGGGGCCCGGCTGGCGGGACGGGTCGGCGCCGGGCTGCTCTGGCTCGACCCGGCCCTGGTCGCCCCGTACGCCGAGGGGCTCGCCGCCGGCGGATGGCCGCCGGAGCAGGGCCGGCTCGGCGGCCTGGTGAACGTCCTGCTCGCCGACGACCCGGACGCCGCGAAGGCCGAGGTCCGCGCCGCCGCCCGCCGCAACCGGGAGTCCTACCAGGGCAACGACGACGCGGCCCCGAAGCCCGGCGACACCACGTTCCCGAAGCTGCGCGTCCGCACCGGCGAGGACACCGTCGCCGCGGTCCGCGAGCAGCTCGCCGCGCTCGAGGGCTTCCCGGTCACCGACGTCTTCTGCTTCGCCGATCTCGGCGGGCTGCCGGCCGATTTCGTCGACCGGCACCTCGAGCTGGTCACCGACGTGCTGCGCCCGGGTCTCGCGGCACCCGTCCCGGTGGGAGGGACCCCGTGAGCCCCATCGAATCGGCCGAGCTCCCCGACGACCTGCTGACCCCCGAGGCCGTCGCCGATCCGGACGGGGCCGCCGCGGTCCTGCGCGCCCACGACCCCGTCCACTGGAGCCCGACCCACCGCGCCTGGCTCGTCACGCGCTTCGACGACGTCGTCGCGGCGTTCAAGAACCCGGCGCTCTCGTCGGACCGGGTCCGCCCGCTCATGTCGGCGCGGGACAAGCCGTCGGGCGACGCGTCCCAGAGGATGCTCGGGCTGATCAGCGAGTGGATGGTCGTCACCGACCCGCCCGCCCACACGCGGCTGCGGCGCCTGGCAGGCGCGGCCTTCAAGCAGCAGCGGATCGCGGCGATGGAGGAGCGCATCCAGACGCTGGTGGACGACCTCGTCGAGCAGTTCCTCGCCGACGGCGGGACGGACCTCGTCGCGGGCGTCGCCTACCCGCTGCCCGCGATCGTCATCGCCGAGATGCTCGGCGCCCCGCCCGAGGACCGCGACCGGTTCCGCTCCTGGTCCGACGAGCTCGCCCTCGTCGCGTTCGGGGCCGGCGGCGACGCGCGCCCGGACCGCCACGAGCGGGCGCTGCGCGGGCTGGAGGAGATGGCCGAGTACTTCCGCGCCCTCGTCGCGCACCGCCGCCGCGAGCCGGGCGGCGACATGCTCTCGGCGATGATCACGGGCGACGACCGGTCGGACGGATCGGGTCTCTCCGACGACGAGCTCGTCGGCATGTGCGCGCTGCTGCTGTTCGCCGGGCACGAGACGACCACCAACGCCATCGCCAACGCCGTCCGCCTGCTCACCGCCGACGCGGAGCTGCGCGACCGTGTGCGCGACGACCCGGCCCTCGTCGCCCCGGCCGTCGAGGAGGCGCTGCGGCTCGTGGGGCCGATCAAGGTGCTGGTCCGCTGGGTGATCGAGGACCACGAGCTGCGCGGGCGCACCATCCGGGCGGGCGAGCGCGTCTACCTGGTGCTCTGCGGGGCCAACCGGGACCCCGAGCGGTTCCCCGACCCCGACGCCGTCGACCTCGCGCGCTCCCGCGCCACCCACATCGCCTTCGGACGCGGCGTCCACGCCTGTATCGGCGCGCAGCTCGCCCGCATCGAGACCCGGATCGCCGTCGGCACGCTCCTGCGCCGCCTGCCGGGCCTGCGGGTCGAGGGCGAGCCGGAGTACCTGCCGACGATCGCCTCGCGGGCCCAGACGTCCCTGCCGGTGGTGCACGACGGCGTCCCGGCGAGCCGTCCGTGAGACCGCGGGTCACCACGCTCTTCGAGCTGGTCGACGATTCCGCGGCGGCCGAGCCCGACGCCGAGGCGCTGGTCTTCGCCGACGGCGAGCGGCTGACCGTCGGCGCGCTCGCGGAGCGCTCCGTGCGCCACGCCGCCGCGCTGCTCGCGCTCGGCGTGACGGCGGGCGACCGGGTGGCCCTGCTGTTGCCCGCCTCGGCCGACCTCGTCGCCCTGCTGCTCGCCGTGACGCGCGTCGGGGCGGTCGCCGTGCCGGTCAACGCCCGCTACCGGCCCGACGAGGTCCGCCACGTGGTCGTGCACTCCGGCGCCGCGCTCGTCGTCACCGCGCCGGCGGCAGCGCCGGGCGCCCCCGACCTCGTCGACCTCGCCCGCCGCGCGGTCGACGCGGGCCCCACACCGGAGCTGCACGCGGTGGTGACGCTCGCCGACCTCGCCGGTGGGGAGGCGGCCGACGTCTTTAGGGCCGAGGCCGGCACCCGCGTCCGCGACCCCGCCGTGCTCGTCTACACCTCCGGCACCACCGCGGCGCCGAAGGGCGCGCTGCTCTCGCACGAGGCGCTGGTGCGGCTCGCGGCCGGGATCGCGGAGCGGATGGCGTTCACCCCGGCGGACCGGATCTGGACCGCCATCCCGCTCTTCCACGGCGGCGGGATCACGTTCGCGGTCGCCGCGCTCACCGCGCGCGCCACGTTCGTCCACCCCGGGCACTTCGACCCCGCATCCACCCCCGCCCTGCTCGAGGCCGAGCGGATCACGGTGGCGCTCGCCGCCTTCGAGACGATCTGGCTGCCGGTGCTCGACCGGCCGGACTGGCCCGAGCGGGACCTGCACCGCATCCGGCTCGTCATGGCGGTCGGGGTCCCCGAGCGGCTGCGGGCGATGGCGGCGCGGGTGCCGCAGGCCGTCCACGTCTCGTGCGTGGCGATGACCGAGTCGTCCGCCTTCCTCGCCCTCGGCCGCCTCGACGACCCGCTCGAGGCGCGCCTGACCACCGGCGGGCACCCGATGCCGGGCATGAGCGTCCGGGTCGTCGACCCGGACACCGGCGCCGACCTGCCGCCCGACACTCCCGGTGAGCTGCTCTTCCGTGGCCCGACGGCGTTCGACGGCTACTTCCGCGATCCCGAGGCGACGGCCGCGACCATCGACGCGCAGGGCTGGGTGCACACCGGCGACGTGGTCACCGTCGACGCCGACGGGCGGGTCACGTTCCGCACCCGCCTCAAGGACATGCTCAAGGTCGGCGGCGAGAACGTGTCGGCCGCCGAGATCGAGAACCACCTGCTCACCCACCCCGCGGTCGGGGTGGTGGCCGTGGTCGCCGCGCCGGACGCGCACTACGTGGAGGTGCCGGCGGCGTTCGTGCAGCCGGCGTCCGGGGCGTCCGTCACCGCCGAGGAGCTGATCGCGCACTGCGTCGGGCGCATCGCGAGCTTCCGGGTGCCGCGCTACGTGCGCTTCGTGGCGGAGTGGCCGATGTCTGGCACGAAGATCCGCAAGGTGGCGCTCCGGGCCCGGATCGCGGAGGAGCTGGCCGCGGCCGGGATCACCGAGGCGCCGCGCCCGGGGAGCCGCGGGTGACGGCGCCCGAGGACCTCGCCGGCCTCCGGCTGCCCGGGGGCACCTGCCGGGTCGAGGGCTACGAGAGCCTGCTCCTGCACGACGCCGTGCGCTCGCCCCGGTCGCCGCGCCCGCACCCGATCTGGGCGTTCCTCGCGCCGCAGCGGGGCATGGGCCTGACCCTCGCGGCGCTGTTCGAGACCCTCGGCTGCCCGCTGGACACCGGGCCGCTGCTCGGCACGTTCGGCGCCCGGTGCGCGGGGCCCCTGGTGCTCGACGTCGACCACGAGGTGCGGGGCGGCGTCGGCGCGGTCCGACGGCGCCGATCCCGCGTGCTCGGCGTCGTCGACGAGGTCGAGGTGGTGCTCGACCTCCTCCGGGGCGACGGGGCCCCGGTGCTCACCGCGACCTACGGCTTCCTGCTGCCGCGCCGCGACGTGCCGGCACCGCCGGACGGCCCGCGGCCGGAGGCGCCGAGCCCGGCGCCCACCGGCCCGGAGCACCCCGGCGAGCCGCTCACCGTCCGCGCGGACGAGATGAAGCTGATGGCCCTGCTGCTCCGCGACCCGAACCCCATCCACCTCGACCCCGACGCCGCGGCGGCGCTGGGGTTCGGGCGGGCGTGCGTCAACCAGGGCCCGGCGAACCTCGCCTACGCGCTGGGCTTCCTCACCGCCCGCCATCCGGACGCGGCGCTGCTCGGGTTCGACGCCCGCTTCCGCGCGACGGTGGTCGCGGGCGACGTCGTGACGCCCGTGGCCCACGACGACGGGTCCTTCGCCCTGCGGCACTCCGACGGGCGGGCGGCGGTGACCGGGCACGCGCAGTGGGGGCGACCCGTTGTGAGCGGGACCACGCCGAAATAGACTAACGGCCGTTTGGTAGCGAAGGGACGGGTGCATGGCTCTCGACGAGGCGAGCACGGCGCTGCTGACGCAGCTGGGGGAGAGCGGCCTCCCCCCGATCAGCGACATGACCCCGGAGCAGGCCCGCAACCTCGGGCCGGCGCTGGCCGAGATGTACGGGCCGGGGCCGGACGTCGAGCACGTGGTGGAGCCGGCCGACGCCCCGGTGCCGGTGCGGGTGATCGTGCCCGGAGGTACGCCCCGCGGCGTCGTCGTCTACTACCACGGCGGCGGATGGGTGATCGGGGCGCTCGACGAGTTCGAGACGCTCGGGCGCACCCTCGCCGTGCGCACCGGCTGCGTCGTGGTGCTCGTGGACTACCGGCTCGCACCCGAGCACCGGTACCCGAGCGCGGTCGACGACGCGTGGTCGGCGCTGCGCTGGGTCGACGAGCACGTCGAGACGCTGGCCGGCGCCCGCGTCCCGGTGGTGGTCGCCGGCGACTCGGCGGGCGGGAACCTCGCCGCCATCGTGGCCCGCCGCGCCCGCGACGTCGGCGGTCCGTCGCTCGCCGCCCAGGTGCTCGTCTACCCCGTCACCGACGCGAACGTCGACCGGCCGTCGTACGTCGACCCCGCCAACCAGCTGCTCGTCAGCCGCGCCTCGATGATCTGGTTCTGGGGCCACTACGCCCCGGACCCGGCGCAGCGGGGCGAGCCCGACGCGTCGCCGCTGCGCGCCGAGGACCTCGGCGGGCTGCCCCCGGCGGGCGTCCTGCTCGCCGAGCACGACCCGCTGCGCGACGAGGGCCAGGCCTACGCCGACCGCCTCTCCGAGGCCGGGAACAGCGTCGTGACGCTGCTCGTCCCCGGCCAGATGCACGGCTTCTTCACCCTGCTGACCCTGCCCGGCGCCGCCGTGGGGATGGACTTCGCCGTCGAGCAGATCGCGAAGCACCTGACGTCCTGAGCTCAGCCGTCCCGATCAGGGCCCCGCTCACCCCGGAGGTGACCGCAGTGACCGACACCCTCGCGCAGTCCATCCGTCCCGACACCGCCGTCCGACGCGTCGACGCCCTCGTCGTCGGCGCCGGCCTGTCCGGGCTCTACATGCTGCACCGCTTCCGCGGTCTCGGGCTCGACGCCGTCGTGCTCGAGGCGGGCGGGGACATCGGCGGCACCTGGTTCTGGAACCGCTACCCGGGCGCACGCTGCGACGTCGAGAGCATGGAGTACTCCTACTCGTTCTCCCCCGAGCTCGAGCAGGAGTGGGACTGGTCGGAGAAGTACCCGACCCAGCCCGAGATCCTGCGCTACGTCCACCACGTGGCCGACCGCTTCGGCCTGCGCGACGGCGTCCGGCTCGACACCCGCGTCGCGTCGGCGCACTTCCGCGACGCCGAGGGCCGCTGGACGGTGACGACGGAGTCGGGCGAGCGGTGGGACACCGAGCAGCTGGTGATGGCGACCGGCTGCCTGTCCACCTCGAAGCTGCCGGAGATCCCGGGTATCGACCGGTTCGCGGGACGGACCCTGCACACCGCGCACTGGCCGCACGAGGGCGTCGACTTCACCGGCCGTCGGGTCGCCGTGATCGGCACCGGCTCGTCGGGCATCCAGGCCATCCCGCTGATCGCCGACGAGGCCGCCGACCTCACGGTCTTCCAGCGGACGGCGAACTTCAGCATGCCGGCCAACAACGCCCCGCTCTCCGACGAGGCCCAGGCGCAGCGCAAGCAGACCTACCCCGAGCACCGCCGGGCGGCGCGCGAGTCGGGCTTCGGCGTCCCCGTGCCCGAGGCCACGCGGTCGGCGCTGGAGGTCGACCCGGAGGAGCGCCGCGCGCAGTACGAGTCGACGTGGGGGCGCAACCTGGTCGGGCTGCTCACCTCGTACACCGACAGCATCGTCGACGCCGCCGCGAACGAGACCGCCGCCGAGTTCGTCCGCGGCAAGATCCGCGAGATCGTCGACGACCCGGACACCGCCGAGACGCTGTGCCCGCGCGACCACCCGTTCGGCACCAAGCGGCCCTGCCTCGACTCCGGGTACTACGCGACGTTCAACCGCGAGCACGTGCACCTCGTCGACCTGAAGAAGAGACCGCTGACCGAGGTCACCGAGCGCGGCGTGCGCACCACCGAGCGGGAGTACGAGGTCGACGACCTCGTGTTCGCCACCGGGTTCGACGCCATGACCGGGTCGCTGGCCGCGATCGACATCCGCGGGCGGGCGGGCCGGGCGCTGACCGACAAGTGGGCCGACGGCCCCATCTCCCACCTCGGCCTGCAGGTCGCCGGGTTCCCGAACCTCTACACGATCACCGGGCCCGGCAGCCCCTCGGTGCTGTCGAACATGATGGTGTCGATCGAGCAGCACGTGGACTTCGTCGCCGACGCCGTCCACCACGCCCACCAGCGCGGGGACACCGTCGTCGAGTCCACCGACGAGGCCGAGCGGGCCTGGACCGACCACGTCCGCGAGGTCGGCGACTACACGCTCTACCCGCAGGCGGACTCCTGGTACATGGGCTCCAACGTGCCCGGCAAGCCGCGGGTGTTCATGGCCTACATCGGCGGCGTCGGGGCCTACCGGCAGCACTGCGACCAGCTGGCCGCCGACGGCTATCCCGGGTTCGCGTTCTCGGCACCCTGACCGGCCGCCGGACCCCATGTGACAACTTTCCGCCCCTATAGGGGCGGAAAGTTCTCACGTACTCAGAAGCCGTTGGGGTCGTAGGCGGTGGTCTCGAAGGTGCCGTCGGCGTTGGTGTCGACCGCGGAGGTGTCGAAGTCGCCGTCGTTGTCGGTGTCGACCAGGACGACCTCGCCGTAGCCGTCGGCGTTGGTGTCGACGACGGCGGACTCGAAGGAGCCGTTGTGGTCGGTGTCGGCGATGACGGTGTCGACGGCGCCGTTGCCGTCCTCGTCGGTGGAGACGGAGTCGATGTTGCCGTTGGCGTCGGTGGTGTAGGTGCCGGCCACGGTGCCGTCGGCGTGGTAGACGGTGCCGTTGGTGAAGGAGTAGGTCTCGGCGCTCATGATCTGCTCACTCTCGGTCTGTTCGTGGTGCCCGGCTGGTGGGCTCTCGGCACTGTGACGGCGCGAGGAGCTGGGGATGTTCCGCGGCGAGCGAGAATTTTCTCCGCGAGGACGCGATCACGCGCCGTGACGGCGCCGGAAGGCGCTCGGCGGCTCGTGGAACGTCTCCTTGAACGCGCGGCTGAACGAGGCGAGGTCGCCGAAGCCGCAGCGCAGCGCGACGTCGGTGACCGAGACGCCGCCCAGGCGCGGGTCGGCGAGCTCACGGCGCCCGTGCTCGAGGCGCCGCCGGCGCACGAGGCGGCTCACCGTCGTCGAGGCGTCGGCGAAGGCGCGGTGCAGCTGGCGGGTCGAGACGAAGTGCGCGCGGGCGATCGTCTCGGGGCTGAGGTCGGGGTCCTCGAGGTGCTCGGCGACGAACGCCTCCACGCGGGCGCGCAGGTCGGCCGTCCCGCGGGTCCCCGTGATCTCGTCGCGGCGCAGCGCCTCGCCCACCACGGTGCCGACGAGGTCGCCCAGCTCGGTCGCCAGGCGCTCGGCCGCGGCGGGGGAGAGCTCCGGCGGCGCGGCGACGACGTCCGCGAGCATCCGGCCGACGATCCCGCCGAGGCGGTCACCGCCGAGCGCCCGGGCCGTGGCGGCGCGGGAGGTGTCGGGGGAGATGCCGAGCAGATCGCGGGGCCAGGTGAACACCAGCATCCGCCACGGTCCGTGGAACCTCCACGCGAACGGCCGTCCCGTCTCGTAGACCGCCCAGCCGCCGGGGCCCAGCGGGGCCTCCCGGCCGTCCTGGCGCACCACGGCGTGACCCCGGGCGATGAGGCCGACCTGCAGGTAGTCGTCGGGATCGTGCCGCGCCAGGCCGGGCGTGCGGACGCACTCCTGGTCGGTCGAGTCGACCGTCGCCACCGCGAGGTGCCCGACGAGGCTGCTGCGGACGGCGCCGTCGAACGGGGTGTCCCGTTGGGCGTTCACGTCGAGGGCGACGAAGTGCTCGCGGATCAGATCGCGCCAGCCGTCGAGGCGATCGGTCGCCCCGTGCACATCGGTGGGGTCCGGGACGTGCGCCACCGCGCGGGGCCGTGGGAACGGGCCCACGGGGCGTGTGGTGGTCGCCACGGGCGGCTCGCAGGGGTGCTCGACGAAGTCCTCCGACGCTAGAAGCCCACCACGTCGTGGTCAAACCCTGTGTGCCCGATCCGTCGCGCAGCGACAAGCGCCCGCCCCGGGACGCGGCCAGGCTCCGGTGTGACGGTCGTCGCCGACCGCCCGGACCACCACCACAGCGAGGCACCACCACTCGCGCCGACCCCGGGAGCGCCCGTGACCGCACTGGACGACCTACCGATCACGCCCACCACGACCACCGTGCGAGCCGCGTGTCCGCACGACTGCCCCGATACCTGCGCCATGCTCGTCACCGTCGAGGACGGCCGCGCGACCAAGGTCGCGGGCGACCCGGAGCACCCGCTCACCCGCGGCGGGCTGTGCGTGAAGGTCAACAACTACCAGGAGAAAACCTACAGCCCCGACCGCGTGCTGCACCCGCTGCGGCGCACCGGGCCCAAGGGCAGCGGCCGGTTCGAGGAGATCTCCTGGGACGAGGCGCTGGACACCATCGCCGACACCTTCCGGGCGAGGATCGCCGAGCACGGTCCCGAGACCGTCATGCCCGTCAGCTACCTCGGCACCCAGGGCATCCTCAACGGCCTGTCGGTGGGCGACGCCTTCTTCAACAAGCTCGGCGCCACGATCACCGAGCGCACGTACTGCGACTCGGGCTCCTGCACCGCCCACGTGGCCACGATCGGGGCGACGGCGGGCGTCGACCCCGAGAGCCTGGTCCACGCGCGCTACATCATCATCTGGGCGTCGAACACCATCTCGACGAACCTGCACCTCTGGCCGGTGATCGCCGAGGCCCAGAAGCGCGGCGCGAAGGTGGTCTGCATCGACCCCGTGCGCCACCGCACCGCGCAGCGCGCCGACTGGCACATCCCGCTGCGGCCCGGCACCGACGGCGCCCTCGCCCTGGCGATGATGAACGTGATCATCAGCGAGGGGCTGCACGACGAGGCGTACGTCCGCGACCACACCGTCGGGTTCGACGAGCTCGCCGAGCGCGTGCGCACGGCCACGCCGGAGTGGGCGTCGGAGGAGACCGGCATCCCCGCCGAGGACATCCGCACGCTCGCCCGCGAGTACGCCACCACCGACCCGGCCGTCATCCGCATCGGCGTCGCGATCGAGCGCCACGCCGGCGGCGGCCAGACCGTGCGGTCGCTCGCCTGCCTGCCCGCGCTCGTCGGCGCCTGGCGCCACGTCGGGGGCGGGCTGCTGCAGCTGCCGCTCTGGGCGCACCCGGTCAACTGGCCGGCGTTCATCCACCCCGAGCTCGCCACCCCGGGCACCCGGGTGGTCAACCAGTTCCTGCTCGGCCGGGCGCTGACGGGGGAGGCCGGGGCGAGCGGAGCGACGGGGAACGACCGAGCGCTGGACCCGCCGATCACCGCGCTCATGGTCTACAACTCGAACCCGATGGTCGTGGCCCCCGAGCAGGAGAAGATCGCGCGGGGGCTGGCCCGCGAGGACCTGTTCACGGTGGTCAGCGACCACTTCCTCACCGACACCGCGCGCTACGCCGACATCGTCCTGCCCGCGACGACCCAGCTCGAGCAGCACGACATCATGTTCAGCTGGGGCCACTTCTACGTCACCCTCAACGTCCCCGCCGTCGAGCCGGAGGGGGAGTCGATCCCCAACACCGAGCTGTTCCGGCGTCTCGCGGCGCGCATGGGCTTCGACGACGAGTACTTCCGCCTCACCGACGAGGAGCTCCTGGCGCAGGCCTACGACTGGTCGGCGCCGGCGATGGAGGGCATCACCCTCGAGTCGCTGCGCGAGACGGGGTGGGCGCGGCTGAACCTGCCGGGCCCCGACGCGTACGCCCCGCACGCCGAGGGGAACTTCCCGACGCCCTCGGGCAAGACCGAGTTCCGCTCGTCGGCGCTCGAGGCGGCCGGCAACTTCGTCGTCCCGCTGTTCCGGCAGCTCTACGAGGAGTTCCAGCCCGGGGGCACCGTCGACCCGGTGCCGCACTACATCGCGCCGCGCGAGACCGGCGAGGTGTACCCGCTGAACCTGCTCTCGCCGAAGTCGCACGCCTACATCAACTCCAGCGCGGGCGACCAGGCGATGCAGAAGCGCGTGCAGGGCGAGCAGAAGGTGACCATCCACCCCGCCGACGCCGAGGCGCGCGGCATCACCGACGGGCGCTACGTCGAGGTGTCCAACGACCGCGGCCGGTTCGTCGCGCTCGCCGACGTCTCCGACGAGGTCTCCCTCGGCGTCGTCGTGTGCCCGATGGGCTCGTGGGCCAAGAACGCCAAGGACGGCAGCACGGTGAACGCGGTCAACCCGTTCGTCTTCGCCGACCTCGGCAACGCGCCGACGTTCTCGGACACACGGGTCGAGGTCACCCCGGTGTGAGTTGCCCCGGTATGAGGGCCGCAGTCACCGGGCGGCCAGGACCTCCGAGTCCCGGTCGCTCGGTGACCGCGGGGTGGGGGCGGTGCCCGTCGAGGTCCCGGCCCGGTCCCCTCCCTCGGTCGCAGCGAGGTCGGTGAGGAGCCGCCGGGCCGCCCGGACCGCGACGTCGGGCACCTCGCCCCCCTCGCGGGCGAGCCGCCGGAAGACCTCGGCGAGGGCTGCGGCCGCCGAGCCGGACAGGACCAGCCCGCGGTCGTGACGCGTGTAGGGCGCGAGGGCGCGCGCGACCTCCCGGCAGGTCTCGGCGCCGGGATCGGCGAGGGTGAAGGCGACGGTGTCGGCGTCGAGTTCAGCGGCCACGGACACGCACCGACTCGGGGACGTCGGCGGCCTTGGCCGCGTCGGGGGTGTCGCTCCGGATGTGCTGGAACGTGCCGCGCGACGGCGTCGAGCCGCTCGCGCGCCGACGACGCCCGGGCCGGCCGTCGGTGCCGGTCGTGCTCCCACCGTCGACCGTGTCGATGCCGTGGGGGTGGCGTGCGTCAGCACGCCAGTGCAGGTGCCACATGGGCGGGGACCTCCTGATCCACCACCGGGGCCGTACCCGGGACCACTCGGGGGTGTACCGGACGAGTACGGAAGGACGGCCGTCGCTCACGGACTGAACACGGCATCCGCGATGGTGGTCCAGATCACGCCCGTGTCGCCAGGCGAGGACGGCCTGTACCGAGAAAGCACCGGATCGGGGCAGCGCTCGTCCGCTCAGGGGGTGGCCGGCGCCTCCGGGGTGGGTCGCGGGCGGAGGCCGAGGACGCGTTCGAGCACCCGGTACCGCAGCACGACGCTCAGCGTGGCGAACCACAGCACCAGGGCGATCGCGGGAATCTCCACGACGGGCGGGTCCGGCGCGGTGAGCCCGAAGTACTCCCGCGTGGCCGGGACGACGAGCACGAGGGCGAAGGCGGCGAACAGGCCCAGCGCGAGCCAGGTGGGACGTCGGTCGCTGCTCACGGGCGCCCATGTCGTGAAGATCCGGTGCGGGGGTTCGAGCAGCAGGATGAGCACGATCGCGGTGCTCGAGACGAACACCGACATCGCCGACTGGGCGCCGAGGGTGGCGGAGGCCTCGACGAAGTCGGCGTCGACACCGTAGGTCAGGCCGGTGTACTGCTCGAACAGGGTGATCGCCCCGGGGAAGGGCGTGCCGGTGAAGCCGTCGGCGATCTGGCGGTAGAGGTAGGCGTAGATCGCGGTGGCGAAGCCCGCGGTGAGCACGCCGACCGGGATGACGAAGCGCGCCAGCGACGCCAGCAGGTCGTCGTCGGGCGGTTTCGGGCGGGCCCACAGCGTCAGGAAGAAGGTCGGCACGCCGACGGTGAACAGCGTCAGCCCCACCTGCGTGGGCGTGTACGGGAAGCCGAGCCCGAGCAGCGTCACGGTGAGGATGACGAGCATCTGCGTCGCCACCCGCGACAGGAACAGGTACATCGACGAGCCGACGCCTGCGATGATCCGGCGGCCCTCGGTGCGGGCCGGGGGCAGGGTGGCGAACGAGTCGTCGAGCAGCACGATGTCGGCGACGTCCCGGGTCACCGAGCTGCCCGAGCGCATCGCCACCCCGACCTGCGCGCGCTTGAGCGCGCGGGCGTCGTTGACGCCGTCGCCCACCATCGCCACCTGGTGCCCGCGTCGGGTCAGCGACGCGACGATCTGCTCCTTCTGCTCCGGGGCGATCCGCCCGAAGACCCCGTGGGTGTCCACGGCCTCGTCGAAGGCGTCGGTGTCGGGGCCCTCGAGCCGGGCGAGCGCCGGCCCGGCCATCGCGGGCGCGTCGAGTCCCGCGCGACGGGCGAGGGCGTCGGTGACGCCGTCGCGCAGCTCGTCGGCCAGCGCGACGAGCGCGACCGCGCGCAGGCGGGGCAGCCGGGGCCGTCCGTCGGCGTCGTGGAGCACACCCTCCCCGCGCGCCAGCACGAGCACGCGCAGGCCCTCGCCCGTGCGCCGGCGGACCGCGTCCTCGGAGACCACCGCGGCATCGGCCAGGGCGGGACGCACCGTGGACGGCGCGCCGAGGACGAGGGCGGTGCCGTCGGCGAGCGTGATCCCGCTCCAGCGCAGCGACGAGCGGAACTCCACCTCGTCGACGACGTCGGCGCTGGTGTCCTCCCGTGCGGCGATCGTGAGCCGGCCGGCGTGGCTGTCGACGCCGACGCCCTCGGCGCGCTGCAGCCCCTCGCCGCCGGAGCAGGAGCTGCCGGAGAGCAGCGGGTCGCCGACGGCCTTGGCGATCGGGTCGGACTCGCCGGTCAGCAGGGACTCGTCGGCCTCCAGACGGCCGTCCACCAGCGGCCCGTCCACCACGATCTGCCCGCCGCTGCGCAGCCGCACGAGGTCGCCGACGACCACCTCGGACGGCGGGACGGACCGGTCGGCGCCGTCGCGCACCACCGTCACGGGCTCGCGCGCGAGGAGCTGCAGCCGGTCGAGCTGGCGCTTGGCCCGCAGCTCCTGGAACGCCGCGAGGCCCGCGTTGATGATGCCGAGACCCACGCTGACCAGCGCGTCGCTGTAGCGCCCGAGCGCGAGCAGCGCGAACCCGATGACGAAGAGCGTGTTGTTGTAGAACGAGAAGACCGTCGTGCGCAGGATGCGCGCGGTGGTGCGCCCGGAGCCGGAGACCGGGGCGTTCGCCTTCCCCTCCCGCGCGAGCTCGCGGGCCCGGACGTCGGTGAGGCCCTGGACGGTCGCCGTCGTCATCGGTCGGTGTCCCCGGTGGCTCGCACGGGGTCATGATCCCGTCCGGACCTGCGGTGGAGCTGAAGGCCCCGCGCTCAGCCGGGCTGCAGGGCCCGGCGCCACTGCGCGGGCACCTGCGCGCGCAGGCGCTCAGTGTCCACGCCCTCGGGGTCGAGCAGGCGCTGCATCCCGATGCCGCGCAGCTGGCCGACGACGGCGACAGCGACGGCGTCCGGGTCCGCGTCGGCACGGACGTGGCCCGCGGCGACGCCGGCCTCGACGTCCTCGCGGAGATCGGCCCGGAAGCCCCGGTCGCGCTCGCGGAAGGTGGCGGCGAGCTCGGAGGCCGTCGCGGCCTCGGCCCAGAGCAGCAGGAACGCGCGGTTGGCGGTCCCGAGGCCGGTGAGCGCGTGCAGGTACCCGTCGACGAGCGCGAGCAGCCGCTCGAGGCCGGGCGGCATCTCGGCGAGGCCCGGGACGAAGCCGCCCTGGATCGCGCGGGCGAGGGCGTCGACGAGGCCCTGCTTGGAGCCGAACTGGTGGGTGACGATCCCGCGGCTGTACCCGGCCCGCTCGCCGACCTTCGCGAGCGTGAGCGCGCGGACCCCCGACTCGACGACCAGCTCGGCGGCCGCGGCCACGACCGCGGTCTCGGTGCGCTCCCGACGTTCCTGCTGGGTGGGCATGGCGAGGAGCATAGCGCAGCAACTTGCGTGGCAACCGACAAGTATGTGAGGGTGGCTCTCGACGAGAGGAAGTCATCGTGATCGAGTTCGAGGACAGCGCCCTGGACACCCTGCTGCGCTTCCGGCCCGACGGCGGCCGGGAGAGCTAACTTCCCGGCGACCCCGGAGGCCTACCGCGACTGGCTCGTCGGCGAGATGGAGGCGATCGTCGCGACCGACGGCCCGGTCGACCTCGTCGGCCACGACCTCGGCGGGAGTCATACGCTCCGCGTCGCCATGACCCGGCCCGACCTGCTGCGCAGGTGGGTCAGCGACACCCTCGGCAGCTTCGCGCCCGACTACGTCTGGCACGAGCTCGCCCAGCGCTGGCAGACGCCCGGCGTCGGCGAGTCCGACGTGGCCGAGCGCTTCGGCCCCGACCGCGACGTGGAGGCCGTGGTGGCGCTGCTCGTCGGTCGCGGGATGCCGGAGGCGGTGGCGAAGGAGGTGGTCGCGGGTCAGGACGAGGCCATGGGGCGCGCGATCCTCATGCACTACCGCGCCGCGGTCCAGCCGCGGATGGCCTCCGACGGCGCGCGGTTGGCGGCGGCCGCTCGGCGTCGCGGACTCGCAGTGATCGCCACCGGCGACCAGGTCGTGGGCTCCGACGCCCAGCGCCGCGCGATGGCCGAGCGCGCGGGTGCTCGCGTCGCGGTGCTCGACGGCCTCGGGCACTGGTGGTTGGCGCAGGACCCGGACCAGGCCGCCCGCGTGCTCGTGGAGTTCTGGTCGTCGGTCTGAGGGTCGGTCGGCGACCCGCGGAACATGCTTCGAAAACCGAAGCGTTCTCTGGATGGTCGGCTGCTTCGCGAGGCGTCGGTGCAAATGGGTCCCCTCACCAACGCTTCGGAAAATCGAAGCGTTTGCGCGAGGCGACGGCAACGCCCACCCCGCTTCGCGCGGGCCGCGGCCCGACCCGGAACCGACGCTTCGAAGACCGAAGCGTTCCCGCATCGTTCACCAGGCAACGGGCAGGCGCTCCAGCCCGTGGATGGCGTGCTGGGTGGCCCAGGCGACCTCGTCGTCGGAGATCGCCAGGTGCAGCGTGGGGAAGCGGCGCAGCAGGGCGGGGAAGGCGATCCGCATCTCCATGCGGGCCAGCGGCGCGCCGAGGCAGTGGTGCACCCCGTGCCCGAAGGCGACGTGCGGCGGTGCGTCGCGGGTGATATCGAGGCGGTCGGGGTCGTCGACGACCGCGGGGTCGCGCAGCTGCTCGGGGTGGCGGAGCAGGGCGAGCGTGCGAGCCCGAGCATGTTGGCCGTGGTCTCGTGCCCGGCGACCAGCAGCAGGTTCGCGATGCCGACGAGCTCGTCGGAGGTGAGGTCGCCGGCGTGCTCGCGCAGGAGCATGCCGATGAGGTCGTCGCCCGGGTCCCGCCGGGCCCGGGCCACGAGGGTCTGCGTGTAGGCCAGGGCCTCGGCGGCCAGCGCCACCCGCCGCTCCTCCGGAAGCCCCGTGTCGAGCTGGGCGTTCGTGCGCGCCTGGAACTCGTCCTGGTCGCCCGGCGGGACGCCGAGCAGCTCGCAGATCACGAGCGACGGGATGGGCAGCGCGTACTGCGCGACGAGGTCGGCGGGCGGGCCGGACCGCTCGAGGGCGTCGAGGTGGTCGTCGACGATCTCGACGATCCGCGGCTCCAGCCGGCGCATGCGGCGCACGGTGGACTCGCCCACGAGCATCTTGCGCAGCCGCGTGTGCTCCGGCGGGTCGAGGGAGAGCAGGTTGCCGGTGCGGTCGCCGGAGAGCTGACGGGGGTCGCGACGGACCCCGTCGGAAGGGCCCGCGAGGTCGTCGGGTGTCCAGCCGTTGGCGAACGTGTCGGCGTCGCCGAGCATCCGGCGGACGTCCGCCTGCCGGGTCAGCAGCCACGCCGGCGGGCCGAACGGCGTCGGCACCCGGGCGATCCCGGCGCCGTCCCGCAGCTCCTCGGCGTCCGGGGCGAGGCCGAAGCCGGTGCGCCGGAGGTCGAGGGGGGTGGTGGTGCCGGGGGAGGGGGTCACACGGGCTCCTGGTCTGGCGTCGGGTGGACCGGAGTGGCGGTCACGGGCGCGAGCCAGACGCCGACGAGCACGTCGACGAGGCCGGTGGCGGTGTCGGCCCAGGTCGCCCGGGTGGTGGGGGCGCCGTCGGCGAGGGCGCGCTCGCGCTCGGCGGGGACGTGCACGAGCAGGTGGCGCCCGAGGTCGCCCTGGGCGGCCGGCGGTCTCGGTGTCCTCGTGCTGATCGGCGTGCTCGCGCTCGTGCCCGAGTCGGCGCAGCGCGCCGGCGGACGCTTCGACGTCGTGGGGGCGATCGGGCTCGCCGTCGCGCTCGTGTCCCTGCTGCTCGCGGTGTCGAAGGGCGGCAGCTGGGGCTGGGGGAGCGCGCGGATCGTGACGCTCTTCGTCGTCGCGGTCGTCGTGCTGCCGGAACAACCTCATGCGGGCGCTGGGCACGTCGTTCGCCAGCGCCATCGCCGGCGTGCTGCTGGCCTCGCTCGTGACGACCTCCGGCGTGCCCACCGAGATGGCCTTCGTCCTGGTCATGATCCTCGGCGCGGGGGCGGCGATCGTCGCGCTGGTGATCGTCTGGGCCATCCCGCCGCGGCCGGCGCCGGTGGCCTCGACCGGCGACCGGGTCCCGGTGCCGGCCCGCTAGAGCACCTGGTGCCCGTACATCTCGCCGAGCGGGTCGGAGATCAGCTCGATGCGCGCGCCGTCGGGGTCGCGGAAGTACACCGAGACGCCGCTGTGCACCTCGTGCTCGACCCCGGCGTCGGCCAGGCGGGCGACGAGCTCCTCCCAGCGGGCCGGGTCGACGCTGATCGCGACGTGGTGCAGCCCGCCGAGCACCTCGGCGTACGGGCCGAGATCGAGGCCGGGGAAGTCGAAGAACGCGAGCAGGTTGCCGTTCCCGATGTCGTGGAAGAAGTGCGACGAGCCCGGGTAGTCGCGGTTGTCGATCAGCTCGGTGAGCGGGAACCCGAGGACGTCCTGGTAGAACGCCACGGTCCGCTCGACGTCGCTCGACACCAGTGCCGTGTGGTGCAGGCCGCGGGCGGTGGACGCCGGCCGCTCGCCGACGGGACGCAGGTAGCGCTCGCGGAGGGAAGCGCGGCGGGTCTCGATCTCGGTGCTCATGGCGTACCTCTCCGGTGGGTCGGGGTCAGCGGGACAGCAGGGCGGTGAAGTCGGGGACGTCGGCGAAGGGGTCCACAAGACCGGCCGGCGCGCGGGCGGCCACCAGGTCGGCCAGCTCCCCGGCCGCCCGGTCGATGGCGAGCTGGTGGCGGGCGGTGCCCGCCGTCGCCCCGAGCAGCACCGGGGTGCCGTCGAGGGCGTCACGGTCCAGCACGTCGACGAACGTCTTGACCAGGCCGCTGTAGGACGCCGAGAAGATCGGCGTCACGGCGATGACGCCGTCGGCGCCGGCGACGGTGTCGAGCACCGGGCGCAGCGCGGCGTTCGGGAAGCCGGTGACGAGGTGGTCGGCGAGGTCGCGGGCGTGCTCGCGCAGCTCGACGACCTCGACGCGGACCTCGACCCCGCGGTTGTGCAGGGCCGCGGTCGTCGCGTCCGCCAGCCGGTCGGCCAGCAGGCGCGTCGACGACGGCGACGAGAGCCCGGCGCTGACGACGGCCAGGGTGCGGGTGGTCATCAGACCGTCACCTCCTGCGCGAGACAGGCCGCCACGAGCGACTCGTGGGTGGGGGCGTCGGGCACGTGCGCCGGCTTCCGGGCCGCGAACTCCTTGCGCAGCACCGGCACGACCTCTTCGCCGAGGAGGTCCAGCTGCTCGAGCACCGTCTTGAGCGGCAGCCCCGCGTGGTCGATGAGGAAGAGCTGGCGCTGGTAGTCGCCGACGTACTCGCGGAAGCCCAGCGTCCGGTCGATGACCTCCTGCGGGCTGCCCACGGTCAGCGGGGTCTCGCGGGTGAAGTCCTCCAGCGACGGCCCGTGGCCGTACACGGGGGCCTCGTCGAAGTACGGGCGGAACTCGCGCACCGCGTCCTGCGAGTTCTTCCGCATGAACACCTGGCCGCCCAGGCCGACGATGGCCTGGTCGGCGTCGCCGTGGCCGTGGTGCTCGAAGCGCCGGCGGTAGAAGTCGACCATGCGCCGGGTGTGGTCGGCGGGCCAGAAGATGTGGTTGTGGAAGAAGCCGTCGCCGTAGAAGGCCGCCTGCTCCGCGATCTCGGGGCTCCGGATCGAGCCGTGCCACACGAACGGCGCGACGCCGTCGAGGGGGCGCGGGGTCGAGGTGAAGCCCTGCAGCGGCGTCCGGAACCTCCCCTCCCAGTCGACGACGTCGGAGTCCCACAGACGGCGCAGCAGCGCGTAGTTCTCCACCGCCAGCGGGATGCCCTGGCGGATGTCCTGGCCGAACCAGGGGTAGACGGGGCCGGTGTTGCCACGCCCGAGCGTGAGGTCGACGCGACCGCCGGAGACGTGCTGCAGCATCGCGTAGTCCTCGGCGATCTTCACCGGGTCGTTCGTGGTGATCAGCGTCGTCGCGGTGGACAGCTGCAGGCGTTGCGTGCGTCCGGCCAGGTAGCCGAGCGTCGTCGTGGGCGAGGACGACATGAACGGCGGGTTGTGGTGCTCGCCGAGGGCGAAGACGTCGAGGCCGACCTCCTCGGTCTTCTCCGCGATCCGCAGGACGGCCTGGAGACGCTCCGCCTCGGTGGGGGCGAGGCCCGTCGTCGGGTCGGGGGTGATGTCGCTGACCGAGAAGACACCGAACTGCATGGCCCTGCGCTCCTTTAGTTGATGATTCAACTTGCACCCCGCAGAACGGTGGTGGCTGTGCGGCTATTCCGGGTGGATGTCGCATCGAGATCGTTGACGCCTGGACGGGTCTCGGTTGTACTCCAGGTGACGGGTGGATCTCACTGTTCCACGAACAGAGCAGTCCTCGACGCGCAGTCCGGTCTGAGCGGCCGCTGTCGGTGACGGACGGTGACGAATGGAGTGGGCATGGCGGACGAGGTGCAGGACGTCCTGGTGGCGGGGGCCGGCCCCGTCGGGCTGACCGCGGCGGTGGAGCTGGCGCGGCGCGGAGTGGCGGTCCGGGTGATCGACACGCTCGAGCAGCCGCGGCACTACGCCAAGGCCGTCGGGCTCCAGCCGCGGACGCTGGAGCACTGGGAGCGCACCGGCATGCTGACCGCGGCGCTCGACGAGGTCCAGACGATGCGCGGGCAGATCGTGCACATCGACGGCGTCGAGGTCACGCGCCTGGAGCTGCACCTGCCCCCGGACGTGCCCTACGGCTTCACGTCCCTGCCCCAGTACACGACCGAGCGCCTGCTCGCCGAGGAGCTGCACCGCCACGGCGGCACCGTCGAGCGCGGGGCCGAGCTGGTCGGCTTCGCCCAGGACGCCGACGGGGTGACCGCGCAGATCCGCACCTCCGCCGGCGAGGAGACCGTGCGGGCGTCGTACCTCGTCGGGGCCGACGGCGCCCACAGCGTGGTGCGCAAGGGGCTCGGGCTCGCCTTCGAGGGCGACGCGTTCGCCGAGGAGTACATGCTCGGCGACGTCGTGCTCGACTGGTCGCTGACGCCCGGCTTCAGCATCCGGCTCACGCGCACCGTCCCCGACGGACCGGACGACATCCTCGTCGCCATCCCTCTCCCGGAGCACGGGCGCTACCGCATCTCGATGCTCGCCCCGCCCGAGCTCAGCACCCGCCCGGCGGCGCCCCCGGCCGGCACCGCCCCCGTCGACGACGTCGTCCACGGCCTGGAGTCCGGTCACGCCCCCGAGCTGCACCATCTCCAGGCCGTCGTCGACCGCCTCGCCCCGGAGCCGACGACCGTGTCCGACCTGCGCTGGTCGTCGGTGTTCCGCATCAGCCACCGACTCGCCGACCGGTACGGCGTCGGGCGCGTGTTCATCGCGGGCGACGCCGCGCACATCCACCCGCCCACCGGCGGGCAGGGTATGAACACCGGGATCCAGGACGCCCTCAACCTCGCGTGGAAGCTCGCGCTCGTCGTCGACGGCGTCGCGGAGCCCGCGCTGATGGAGAGCTACCACCTCGAGCGGCACCCGGTCGGCGAGGAGGTCGTCGGGCGCACGGTGCGCCAGGCGCGGCAGGGCTTCGACGCCGACGACCCGGCGACGATGATGCGGCGCGAGGCGCAGCTGCTGGTGAGCTACCCGGTCAGCCCGATCGTCGGGGCCGCGGGCGCCGCTCTCGGGGTGCTCCCCGGCGAGCGGGCCCCCGACGCCCGCGGCCTGCGCCGTCCCACGGTCACCGACCCGCTGCGCCTGCACGCGGTGCTCGCCGCGACGGAGTTCGCGCTGCTCGCCTACGTCGACGACCTCGACCAGCTCGCGGAGGTCGCCGCCGCGCGGGCGGTCGCGGCCGCGAGCGCCCTGCCGGTGCGCGTGCACACGGTCGGCGCCCCGGAACTCGGGCCCGCGCTGGACGCCACCGGCGAGCCGTACCTGCTCGACGGCGCCGGGGACCTCGCCGCGACGTACGGCGTGCGTGGTGGCGACGCGGTGCTCGTCCGCCCCGACGGCTACGTCGGCTGGACCGCGCGCCCGCTCACGGCCGAGGCCCTCGCCCTCCACCTCGCCACCCTCACCCGGGCCCCGCAGGGTGCCGCGGCCGGCGCGACCCCGTCGGCTCAGGTGCCGCAGTAGGTCACGTACGCCGCGGAGCCGGCCGGGTCGGGGGCCGCGTAGGCCTCCTGGCCCGGCCGCTCGGTGAACGGGTCGGCGAGCACCGCGACCAGCCGGTGGAACGGCGCGAGATCGCCGTCGACGGCCGCGGTGAGCGCGGCCTCGACCTGGTGGTTGCGGGGGATGTAGACCGGGTTGACGCGGTCCATGGCGTCGGCGATCTCCGCGGCGGGCCGGGTGTCGCCGGCCAGCGCGGCGTGCCAGCGCTCCAGCCACGCGTCGACGGCCTCCCGGTCGATCACGAGATCGCGCACCGGGGCGTCGTCCCCGCGCGCGGCCGACGAGAGCGCGCGGAAGAACCGCGTGTGGTCGGGGTGCTGGTCGGCCATCAGCGTGACCAGGTCCTCGACCAGCTCGGGGTGCTCGCCGGTGAGGCCGAGCTTGGCGTGCAGACCGGCCGAGCGGTGCCGCGTGTAGCGCTCGCCGAACGCCGAGACGGCGTCGGTGGCGAGCTGCACGGCGGTGTCGGCGTCGTCATCGATCAGCGACAGCAGGCTCTCCGCGAACCGCGCCAGGTTCCACTGCGCGACCGCGGGCTGGCGGCCGTAGGCGTACCGCCCGCCGTGGTCGATCGAGCTGTACACCGTCCCCGGGTCGTAGGCGTCCATGAAGGCGCAGGGCCCGTAGTCGATGGTCTCGCCGGAGATCGTCATGTTGTCGGTGTTCATGACGCCGTGCACGAACCCGACGTCCATCCACTGCGCGATCAGCGTCGCCTGGGCCTCGACGACGGCCTCGAGCAGTGCCAGCGCCGGGCGCTCGGCCTGCGCGGCCGCCGGGTGGTGGCGCGTGATCGCGTGGTCGGTGAGCCGGCGCAGGAGGTCGGCGTCGCCGGTGGCCGCGGCGTACTGGAACGAGCCCACCCGCAGGTGGCTCGACGCGATCCGCGCCAGCACCGCCCCGGGCTGCGTCGTCTCGCGGGTCACGCTCTCGCCGGTGGTGACGACGGCGAGCGCGCGCGTCGTCGGGACGCCCAGCGCGTGCATGGCCTCGCCGATCACGTACTCGCGCAGCATCGGCGCGAGCGGTGCCCTGCCGTCCCCGCCGCGCGCGAACGGCGTGCGGCCCGAGCCCTTGAGGTGCAGGTCGTGCCGCCGGCCCGCGGTGTCGGTGAGCTCCCCGAGCAGCAGCGCCCGGCCGTCCCCGAGGCGCGGGGAGTAGTTGCCGAACTGGTGGCCGGCGTAGGCCTGCGCCACCGGCGTCGCACCGGCGGGCACGGCCGCGCCCGCGAGCACCGCGACGCCCTCGGGGCTGCGCAGCGCCTCGGCGTCGAGCCCGAGCTCGCCGGCCAGCTCCTCGTTGAGCGCGACGAGCTCCGGCGACGGCGCGGGCGCGGCCTGCCACGCCTGGTAGAGGCCACCGAGATCGCGGACGAACCAGTGGTCGAGAGCGAACAGCGGCCGGGTGTCGGCGACGGTCATGGATCCGAGGTTAACCACGTCGGCCGATCGTCACGCCGGATCAGCGTCGTGATCCGCACCAGCGACGGCGCCGTGGGCGTCGAGCCGAAGCCGAAGTGCACGGGCGGGCGCACCGGCCCGAGCGCGCCCTGGTCGCGGCCCTCGAACGTCACCGCGGCGTCCGAGACGCGGTGCAGGTCGCGGGCGCCGTAGTACTCGGTGCGCCCGCCCCCGGCGGTGCCGACCGTGCGGACACCGGGCAGCACCCGCCGCGCGATCGCGTCGAGGGCGGCGATCCAGCGCGGCGCCATGGCCAGCCGCGACGGCACCGCGCGCAGCAGCCACCCGAGCGCCGGGCGCCCGCCGACCCGCAGCGTCACCTCCAGTTCGTCGGTGACGACCCGGTGGCAGTCCCCGAACTCCTCGTGGGTGACCGCCCCGAGGCGCGTCTCGTCGAACGTGTACGTCGCGCCGACGAACTCCGCGACCCGCTCGTCGGGCGCCAGGAGGATCCGGTGGCCGTCGGGACGCTCGACCATCACGTCGGTGAACGCCCCGAGCGGCGACGTCGGCCAGTGCCCGACCACCACGCGCAGCCCGGCAGCCGTGCCGAGACCGGCGATCCACCCGTCGAAGCGCTCCACGTCCCGGGCGTACCCGATTCGCGGCGAGGCACGGGGTCCTCAGCTCACCGCGGCAATCCGACCTGGTCGCCCGCCCAGCCCCCGAGCACCGAGAACGCGGCCTGGTGCCCGAGCGAGCCGTCCGGACCCGTGTCGAAGGCGTGGTCGGCGAACGGGACGTCGACGCGCTCGACGGGGACCCCGGCGGCCCGCGCGGCGTCGACGAAGCCGTCGGCGCCCGACGGCGGGACGAGCCGGTCGCGCGCCGGCACGATCAGCAGGGTCGGCGGGGACGCCGGCGTGAGTGCGTCGACGGCGGAGACCGCCCGGTAGCGCTCCGGCACCTGCTCGGGCGTTCCGCCCGTGTAGCCGACGGCGAACTCCTGCGCGCCGAGCCCGTTGCGGTAGGTGTCGGCGAGGTCCACTGCCGGATAGAGGGTGGCGATCGCGCGCGGGACCGGGACGGGCACCGGCGACGCGCACGCCGCTGTCTGCGTGTCGGCCGCGGCGCCGTAGCCCACGGACAGGGCGAGCTGGCCGCCCGCCGAGTCGCCGCCGACCACGAGCCGGCGGGCGTCGCCGCCCTGCTCCGCAGCGTGCTCGGCGACGCGGGAGAGCGCGCAGGCGACCTGGGCACCCGCGACGTCCCACGTCGGGCGCCCGGGGCGGGTGAGCGTGTACTCGACGGAGACGACGAGCCAGCCCTCGTCGGCGAGACGCCGCAGGTCCGGGGTGCGGTCGAGCTCGGAGCCGGTGCGCCAGCCGCCGCCGTGCACCCAGACGAACACGGGCGCTGCCGCCGTCGCTCGCGGCCGCAGGACCGAGAGGTGCAGGTCCTCACCCTCGGGGGTCGTCAGGTAGATCGGGTGCGCGTCGGGCTCGGCGGCGGGCGGGCCCGGCAGGGCGACGGCGCGCAGGGGGTCGACGCTCCCGCCGGCGCCGACCGTGGCCGCCACAACGGCGCCGACGGCTCCGGCGAGCACCAGGGTCGCGACGGTCGCGACGGCGGCCACGACCGTGGTCGGGACCGTCCGCCGTGCCCGGCGCAGCAACCACGCCCCGGTCGTCACGACGACACCGAGGAGGAGCAGCGGCGGCCCCCACACGACCACCACCACCGGCGAGCCCTGCACGCCGAGCAGCGACGACCCGGGGACGAGTGCGGTCAGCGCCGCCACGACGAGGACGAGCGAGGCCAGGGCGAGGACGACCAGCGCGACGAGGCCGAGCGGCCCGGATCGGCGCGGCCCGGCGTCGCGGTCCGCCACGTCCTGGTCCGTCACGTCCGACAGCGAAGCACGCCCGCCGTCCCACCCGTCGGTCACGGTCGGGTGAGACGACCCGTGCGCCGTCGCGCCCGGCGGGTGGAAGATCGGGCCATGGCTCACACCGTCGCCGACCAGCTCATCGAGGTCCTCGTCCAGTCCGGGGTCCGGCGGATCTACGGGCTCGTCGGCGACAGCCTCAACCCGATCGTCGACGCCGTGCGGCGCTCGGGCGGCGCGGCCGAGGGCGGGATCGACTGGATCCACGTGCACAACGAGGAGGCCGGCGCGCTCGCCGCGGCCGCGGAGGCCCAGCTCACCGGCACGCTCGCCGTCTGCGCGGGGAGCTGCGGGCCCGGCAACACGCACATGATCCAGGGCCTCTACGACGCCCACCGCTCCGGCGCCCCGGTCCTCGCGATCGCCTCGCACATCCCGTCGGTCCAGATCGGCACGACCTACTTCCAGGAGACCCACCCGACCTCGTTGTTCGCCGAGTGCTCCTCGTGGGTCGAGCTGGTGTCCCGCCCGCAGCAGCTGCCGCGCCTGCAGCGCATCGCGATGCAGACCGCGCTGGCCGACCGCGGGGTCTCGGTGCTCGTGATCCCCGGCGACGTCACCGCCGAGGCGGCGGCGCACCCCACCGGGCAGGGCGACCTCGTGACGCCGTCCGCCGTCGTGACACCGGCCGCCGACCGCGTCGAGGCCCTGGCGGAGCGGGTGAACCGCGCGTCGTCGGTGACGCTGTTCGTCGGCGCCGGGGTGCGGGAGGCCCGCGAGGAGGTCCTCGCGCTGGCCGAGAAGGTCAAGGCGCCGGTGGGCCACTCCCTCGGCGGCAAGGAGTGGATCCAGTACGACAACCCCTACGACGTGGGGATGAGCGGGCTCCTGGGCTACGGGGCCTGCTTCGAGGCCAGCCACGAGGCCGACCTGCTCGTGCTGCTCGGCACCGACTTCCCCTACGACGGGTTCCTGCCGCAGGCGCACACCGTGCAGGTCGACCGCGACGCGCGGCACCTCGGACGGCGCACCCTGCTCGACCTCGGCGTCGAGGGCGACGTCCGCGCCACCCTGCGCGCGCTGCTGCCGCTGCTGGACGAGAAGACCGACCGCACGTTCCTCGACCGGATGCTGCGCCACCACGCCGAGGCGCTCGAGCACGTCGTCGACGCCTACACCCAGCGCGTCGAGGACCACCTGCCGGTGCACCCCGAGTACGTCGCCTCGGTGCTCGACGAGGAGCTGACCGACGACGCCGTGGTCACTGTCGACACCGGCATGTGCAACGTCTGGGCCGCCCGCTACATCACCCCCACCGGCCGCCGGCGGATCCTCGGCTCCTTCCGGCACGGGACGATGGCCAACGCGCTGCCGCACGCGATCGGTGCGGCGACGTCCCAGCCCGGCCGCCAGGTCGTCTCCATGTCGGGCGACGGCGGGCTGACGATGCTGATGGGCGAGCTGCTGACCACCGTCGAGCAGGACCTCGACCTCACCGTCGTCGCGTTCAACAACGGCGCGCTCGGCATGATCCGCCTGGAGATGATGGTCGCCGGGTTCCCGTCGTTCCAGACCGACCACGGGCCCGCGGACCTCGGGGCGATCGCCGCGGCCGCCGGGCTGCACGCCGTCACGGTCACCGACCCGCACGAGCTGCGCGGCGCCCTGCGCGCGGCCCTGGACCACCGCGGTCCTTCGCTGGTCGACGTGCGCACCGACCCGAACGCGCTGTCGATCCCCCCGCACGTCACCGCGGAGCAGGTGCGCGGGTTCGCCCTCGCCGGCATGCGGACCGTGCTCGCCGGCGGTGTCGGGAAGATGGTCGACCTCGCCCGGTCCAACCTGCGCTCGATCCCGCGGCACCCGTTGCGTTAGTCGTCGCCGGCCGGACGTCGCGGTGCACGGTCCCGCGCTCCGGGGGGCGTCCATGCACCCGACCCCATCTAGCGGGTACCGGCGGTACCGCCTCGGTCAGCTCGTGGCGTCCGCCACCACGGCCCGCGCCGCCTCGAGCCGCGCCACCGGCACGCGGAACGGCGAGCAGGAGACGTAGTCCAGCCCGGCGCGGTGGAAGAAGTGCACCGAGTCCGGGTCGCCGCCGTGCTCGCCGCAGATGCCGAGCTTGAGGTCGTGGCGCACCTCCCGGCCGCGCCACGACGCGATCTCGACGAGCTCGCCGACGCCCTCGATGTCGAGCGACTCGAACGGGGAGACCCCGAAGATGCCGGACTCGAGGTAGTCGGAGAAGAACGAGCTCTCGACGTCGTCGCGGGAGAAGCCCCAGGTGGTCTGGGTGAGGTCGTTGGTACCGAAGGAGAAGAACTCCGCGACCTCGGCGATCTGCGCGGCGACGAGCGCGGCGCGCGGCAGCTCGATCATGGTGCCCACCTGGTGGGGGACCGGCGCCCCGTTGACGTGGGACTCCGGCTCGGCCACCACCTCCGCGATCTCGGCGGCGACGGCCTGCAGCTCCTGCACGGTCCCGACCAGCGGCACCATGATCTCGGGCAGCACCTCGATGCCCTCGGCGGCGAGCGCGGCCGCGGCCCGGGTGATCGCGCGGACCTGCATGGCGAACAGCCCGGGCACCGCGATCCCGAGCCGCACGCCGCGCAGCCCGAGCATGGGGTTCTGCTCGTGGAGCCTGCGCACCGACGCGAGCAGCTCCTCCTTCTCGGTGGTGAGCTGGCCGCGCTCGCGGTCGAGGGCGACCTCGACCGACAGCTCGGTGAGGTCGGGCAGGAACTCGTGCAGCGGCGGGTCGAGCAGCCGGATGGTCACCGGCAGGCCCTCCATCGCCCGGTAGATCGCGGTGAAGTCCTCGATCTGGTGCGGCAGCAGGGCCGCGAGGGCCTCCTCGCGCTGGTCGCGGGTCTCGGCGAGCACAAGCGTCTCCACCAGCTCCCGGCGCTCGCCGAGGAACATGTGCTCGGTGCGGCAGAGCCCGACGCCCTCGGCGCCGAAGGTCCGGGCCGTGGCGCAGTCCTCGCCGGTGTCGGCGTTGACGCGTACGCGCAGACGTCGCAGGGAGTCGGCGTGGCGCATGATCCGGTCCACCGCCGCCACGAGGTCGTCGTTCTCGGCGAGCCCCGTGGACCCCTCGAAGTAGGCCATGACCGGGCTCGCGACGACGGGCACCTCGCCGAGGTAGACCTCGCCGTTCGTGCCGTCGATCGAGAGCACGTCGCCCTCGACGACCTCACGTCCGTCCGGCAGCGTGATCTTCTTCGCGCGGACGTCGACCTCGAGCTCCTCGGCGCCGCACACCGCGGTCTTGCCCATCCCGCGGGCGACGACGGCGGCGTGCGAGGTCCGCCCGCCCCGGCTGGTGAGCACGCCCTGGGCGGCGATCATGCCGTCGAGGTCGTCGGGGGTCGTCTCGCGACGGACGAGGATGACCTTCTCGCCGGCCTTCGCCCGCCGGACCGCGGTGGCGGAGTCGAACACGGCGGCCCCGCCCGCGGCGCCCGGCGAGGCGTTCATGCCGGTGGTCAGCAGCTCCTTGGTCGCCTCGCGGTCGAAGCGGGGGAACATCAGGTTGGCCAGCTGCGCGCCGCTGACGCGTTCGAGGGCCTCGTCCATGCCGATCAGGCCCTCGTCGACGAGCTGGCAGGCGACGGTGAACGCCGCCGCGGCCGTGCGCTTGCCGACCCGGGTCTGGAGCATCCAGAGCTTCCCGCGCTCGATCGTGAACTCGATGTCGCACAGGTCGCGGTAGTGGTTCTCCAGCGTCGTCATGATCTCCATGAGCTGGTCGTACGACGCCTTGTCGATCCGCTCCAGCTCGGTGAGCGCCAGGGTGTTGCGGATACCCGCGACGACGTCCTCGCCCTGCGCGTTCTGGAGATAGTCGCCGTACACGCCGCGCGCGCCGGACGCGGGGTCGCGGGTGAAGGCCACGCCGGTGCCGGAGTCCATCCCGAGGTTGCCGAACACCATCGAGCACACGCTGACCGCGGTGCCGAGGTCGGCGGGGATGCGCTCCTGGCGGCGGTAGACATTGGCGCGGGGCGAGTTCCAGGAGTCGAAGACGGCGCGCACGGCGAGGTCGAGCTGGTCGCGCGGGTCCTGCGGGAAGTCCCGGCCTGCGTGCTCGCGGGTGAGGCCCTTGAACACGTCGACGAGCGTGCGCAGGTCGTCGGCGTCGAGGTCGAGGTCGTTCGTGGTGCCCTTGGCCTTCTTCGCCTGCTCGAGCGCCTCGGCGAAGTGCTCGCCCTCGATGTCCAGCACCGTGGCGCCGAACATCTGCACGAGGCGGCGGTACGAGTCCCAGGCGAAGCGCGCGTCGCCCGACTGGGCGGAGAGGCCCTCGACCGACGCGTCGTTGAGGCCGACGTTGAGGACGGTCTCCATCATCCCGGGCATCGAGAACTTGGCGCCGGAGCGGACGGACACCAGCAGCGGGTCGTCGGCCTGGCCGAGCTGCTTGCCCATCGTCTTCTCGAGCGCGACGAGGTGCTCGGTGACCTCGTCGCCGAGGCCGGCGGGCTCGTGGCCGTCGACGAGGTAGGCCCGGCAGGCCTCGGTGGTGATGGTGAACCCGGGCGGAACCGGCAGGCCGAGATTCGTCATCTCGGCGAGGTTCGCGCCCTTCCCCCCGAGCAGGTCCTTCTGGTCCTTGTTGCCCTCGCCGAACGAGTACACGAGCTTGGTCATGCTGCCTCCGGGGCACGGGCGACGACTATGGGCGACGCCGGCGCGCGCGCCGACCCCGTCACTGTGGACGAGGGGCCGCACGGCGGCCAGACCTGACCGCGCAGATGATGCTCATCGCGCCCCGATTCTTGATTCGTTCCAGAATAGGCGCGACACTGCGGCCCGTGTCACGCGCCGGCCGCACCCCCCACCGGGGCGACCGCCACGGCCGGCCCACCACCTCGCCCACAGCATCAACCACCGCTGACCACCCAGTGACCCGGAGGACTTCCTCGTGTCAGAACACGTGACCCGTGAGACCGCGATGAACACGGAGGAGGCCGGCGGCTGCCCGGTCGACCACGGGCGCCTCGCGCACCCGACCGAGGGCGGCGGCAACGTCGACTGGTGGCCGAACCAGCTCAACCTGCGCGTGCTGCGTACCCACACGTCGGTCTCCAACCCGATGGACCCCGACTTCGACTACGCGAAGGAGTTCGCGACCGTCGACCTCGACGCGCTCGCCGCGGACGTCGACGAGGTCCTGACGACGAGCCAGGACTGGTGGCCCGCCGACTTCGGCCACTACGGCGGCTTCATGATCCGACTCGCCTGGCACTCGGCCGGCACCTACCGCCTGGCCGACGGCCGCGGCGGCGCCGGCATGGGCATGCAGCGCTTCGCCCCGCTGAACAGCTGGCCCGACAACGGCAACCTGGACAAGGCCCGCCGCCTGCTCTGGCCGGTCAAGCAGAAGTGGGGCAAGAAGGTCTCCTGGGCCGACCTGCTGATCCTCGCCGGTAACCGGTCGCTGGACACGATGGGACTGAGCACCTTCGGCTTCGCCGGCGGCCGTCCCGACGTCTTCGAGCCCGACAACGAGACCTACTGGGGCCCGGAGAACTACTGGCTCGGCGGCGACCAGCGCTACACCGGCGACCGCCAGCTCGAGAAGCCCCTCGGCGCCTCCCAGATGGGCCTGATCTACGTCAACCCGGAGGGCCCGGACGGCAACCCCGACCCGCTGGCCGCCGCGCGCGACATCCGCGAGACCTTCGGCCGGATGGCGATGAACGACGAGGAGACCGTCGCCCTCATCGCCGGTGGCCACACCTTCGGCAAGACCCATGGTGCGGCCGACCCCGACCAGTACGTCGGCCCCGAGCCCGAGGGCGCCTCCATCGAGGAGGGCGGCCTGGGCTGGCGTCAGAGCTTCGGCAAGGGCAAGGGCCGCGACGCGATCACCTCCGGCCTCGAGGTCACCTGGACCTCCACGCCGGTGCAGTGGAGCAACGGCTACTTCGACAACCTGTTCGGCTACGAGTGGGAGCTCCACAAGTCGCCGGCCGGCGCGTGGCAGTACCGCCCGGTGGACGGCGGCGGCGCGAACACCGTGCCCGACCCGGAGACCGGTGAGCTCACCCGTCAGCCGACGATGCTCGTCACCGACCTGTCGCTGCGCATCGACCCGGTCTACGAGCAGATCTCCCGGCGCTTCCACGAGAACCCGGACGTGTTCGCCGACGCGTTCGCCCGCGCCTGGTTCAAGCTGACCCACCGCGACATGGGCCCGATCCAGCGCTACGTCGGTCCGTGGATCCCGCAGGAGACCCTGATCTGGCAGGACCCGGTGCCCGCGCACGAGGGCGCGGTCATCGGCTCCACCGAGATCGCGGAGCTGAAGAAGCAGATCCTCGACACCGACCTGACCGTCTCCCAGCTCGTCAAGGCGGCCTGGGCGTCGGCGTCGACCTTCCGGATCGGTGACAAGCGTGGCGGCGCCAACGGTGCGCGCGTGCGTCTCGACCCGCAGATCGACTGGGAGGTCAACGACCCGCAGGAGCTGCGCCGCACGCTGTCGGCCCTCGAGGGCGTGCAGTCGTCGTTCAACGCCTCCGGCACGCAGGTCTCGCTCGCCGACCTCATCGTCCTCGGCGGCGTCGCCGCGGTGGAGAAGGCGGCGCGCGACGCGGGGCACGACGTCTCCGTCCCGTTCACCCCGGGGCGCACCGACGCCTCGCAGGAGTGGACCGACGTCGACTCGTTCACCCACCTCGAGCCGAACGCCGACGGGTTCCGCAACTACCTCGGCAAGGGCCACCAGCTCCCGGCCGAGTACCTGCTGGTGGACCGCGCGAACCTGCTCAACCTCTCGGCCCCCGAGATGACCGTGCTCGTCGGCGGTCTGCGGGTGCTGGGCGCGAACACCGCCGGTGCGTCGCACGGGGTGCTCACCGGGCGGGTCGGGCAGCTCACGAACGACTTCTTCACCAACCTGCTCGACATGAACACCACCTGGGCGAAGGTCGCCGAGGAGGAGGGGCTGTACGAGGCCCGCGGCACCGACGGTGAGATCCACTGGACCGGCACCCGCAACGACCTCGTGTTCAGCTCGAACTCCGAGCTGCGCGCCCTCGCGGAGATCTACGCCGAGAACGGGTCGGAAGAGAAGTTCGTGCGCGACTTCGTCGCGGCGTTCGACAAGGTCATGAACCTGGACCGCTACGACGTGAAGTAGCCCCCGCACGGAACGAGGGACGCCCCGGCTGCGCACGTCGCAGCCGAGGCATCCCTCGTTTCCGGGTCCTGGGGTTCCGGGTCCTGGGGTCCTACTCCTGCGTCGGCAGCCACGCCCCGTGCAGCCCGAGCGGGACGCGCACGGGGATGCGGACGCGGGCCACCGGCCCGGAGCCCGGGTCCGCTCCCGGGAAGACCACGAACCAGCTCGACCGGTCGGTGCGGTCGGTCGCGAACGTGACCCACCAGCCGTGCGTGGCGTCGTCATCGCCGGGCCGTGGGACGAAGCACGGCTCACCGACCGACAGGTCGCCGGCGTCCCACGTGACGCTGCGGCCGGCCGCGGTGTCGACCCACAGCACCGCGTCGAACTCGCCGCCCGTGAGCTCGTGGTGCCCCGTCTTCGTGCCCAGCGCGACGACGTCGTGCCGCTGCCCGAGCCGACGGTCGTCGACGCGCGGGAACTCCATCCCGTGCGGGTCGGTGAGGAAGTCCCGCGTGATCGATCCGCGCACGGGGTCGATCACGGCCCGGGAGAGGCCGCCGACGACCGGGCCGGTGTCCGGGGACAGGCCGCCGGGCCGGGACCACTCGACGTAGTCCAGGACGACGCCGCCGTCGTCCGCGTCGTAGGCGTTGGCGCTGTGCCACGACCAGAACGCCTCGGTGTGGGCCCAGCGCACGGGTCCGCCGTCCCGGGGGATCAGCGCGATCCGCGTGCCGTCGGCGGGCCGCCACGCCAGGAGCGAGCCGCCGCGCATCGCCGCCGCCACGTCGAAGTACATCGGGCCGAGCACGAGCACGACGAAGCGCTCGGTGAGCGCCATGTCGTGGATCATCACCGGGACGTCGACGTCGGGCACCGCCGTCGGCGTGCGCCGCGCGTTGCCGTCGGGACCGAGCACCGACCACGTGAGGTACGGCGCCTCGAGCCCGTAGCAGAACACCACCATCTCGCCGGTGCGCGGATCGACCTTCGGGTGGGCGCAGATGCCCGCAGGCAGCGAACCGGCGAAGGTCTCCCGCCCGCGCGTCGCGAGCTCCGAGGTCAGCGCGTAGGGCGGCGCCGACTCCGCGAGCGCGAGCAGCTTCCCGCCGTGGCGCACGACGTTGATGTCGGGCAGGTCCTTCATGGCCCCGGCGAGCGCCGGGCCGACCTCCTCGGCGCTCGGCGTGTAGCCCGTCATCAGGCCGCCCCACAGCGCGCGGCCGGCGGCGATCTCGGCGTCGAGCATGGGGGTGTGCACGAAGCGGTTCGCGTACCGGGCCTTCCCGCCCGACACCCAGAGCCCGTGCACCATGCCGTCGCCCTCGAGCGGGAAGACGTACGACCCGAGGGGCGTGAAGCGCGGGTTGGGGCCGTTGCGCAGGTACATCCCGTCCATCTCGGACGGGAGCTCGCCGACGACCTCGAGGTCGCCGGCGTCGATCTCGTCGATCACCGGTTCGAAGAGGCCGGAGAGGTGCGGGTCGTGCGCGGCGTCGACGGGCGGCGGGGCACCCGGCACGGTGGCAGTCATCGCGCGTGCCCTCAGGCCGGCTGGGCGGGCGGGACGGACGCCTCGTGGGCGCCCTGCCGGTCGTTCCCGGTGACGTGGTCGGGGTACCAGCTCGTGAACTTCACCGCGGCCACGATCGCGACGATCGGCACGACCCAGTTGAAGACGTCCGAGCTCGCGCCGAGGTAGGCGACGAACGCGTCGCACAGCGCGTTGAAGACGAACACGAGCCCCCACACCGCGGTGATCGCGCGGTTGATCTGCTTGAAGGTCGGGCTGTTCCAGTACTCGCGCGGCGTCTGCTGCTTCGCGTAGTACTCGGTGAAGGGCCGGCCCACCGCCAGCGACCCGAGGGCGACGACCGCGATCACGATGCTCGAGAGCATCTGGGCGCGGTCCTCGATCGGCTGCAGCGTCGCGCTGTCGAGCACCAGCGCGAGCACGACCAGCACGCCGAAGAAGACGAGGCCCGCGGCGTCGAGGACGCTGATCGAGCGCGTGCTGCGCCAGCTGGGCACCGAGAGGATCAGCGAGCAGAGGAACGCCGCGAGGGCCGCCCACATCCAGGTGCTGGGTCCCGCGACCACGCTGAAGACGATCCAGGGGACGAACCCCAAGAAGATGGCGGCTTTCTGCACGGCGAGGCCTCCTGACGACGATGACTGTGAGTCATCATGAGAGAGGCAGGCGGAGGACTCAAGGGTCCGGGCCCGGAGATCCCTCTCTCGGTGGGTAACGATCTCGACGAGTCTGCTGAGCCGAACGGGTGGCCAACTCCGCGGCTCGCCGACCCACTCGCCGCACCGGGCTCGGGCCTACCCCTGTCCGCGCGACTCCTCCGGGGCGTGACGACCGGTCACTCCTCGGTGTGCGCCGTTTAGCCGCATTGGGCAAACCGATGCTTCCGCTTGACACCCTGAGCTACAAGCCACACTGTGTTGTTTGTCAAGCAAGAGAAGACACTCTGCATGTCTGCGTGCTGACACCGGTCAGCGACGAGGGAAGCCGATGTGAAGTACCGACCGATACTGACCACTCTCGTGGTGGCCGGACTGATAGGCGGCGGAGCCGTTGGCACCGCCCTGGCGTCTGACCCCGCTCCCTCCGCCCTGGCGGCTCCGACCGCCCTGGTGGCCCAGTCCGCGGCCACGCCCGGACCGAACCCCTTCGCGCCTCCCGCTGCGGGCGGGCTCGACGCCGTCCTGCCGGCCGCCTCCGTCGGCGCCGTCTCGGGCGCCACCCCCGGCCTGTACGGCGGTACTCGCGACAACGCCTGCGACAGCGCTTCGATGGCCTCGTTCCTGCAGTCCAACCCGGACCGCGGCAACGCCTTCGCCGCCGCCCAGCAGATCGCGCCCCCCGACATCGGGGGCTACCTCGACGCGCTGACGCCGGTCACGCTCCGCGCGGACACGGCCGTGACGAACAACGGGTTCGCCAACGGCAGCGCCACTCCGTTCCAGGCCGTTCTCCAGGCCGGGACCGCGGTCATGGTCGACGAGTTCGGCGTGCCCCAGGTCCGCTGTGCGTGCGGGAACCCCCTCGAGGGGTCGATGCAGAACGGGCCGGCCGGCCTCACGGGCGACACCTGGGAGGGCCTCTCCTCCGACGACGTCGACTCGATCAGCGCGTCCGATCACCGGATCGACGAGTTCGCCCTGGTGACGGCCACGAACGAGACGATGACCCGGCCCACCGGGAGCCACGGTGACCGTGACTACGTGACACCTGGCGGTAGCACGACTGACGGCTCGACGGGTACTACGGCCGGTACGACCGCGGGTACGACCGACGGCTCGACCGGTACTACGGCCGGTACGACGGCCGGTACGACCGACGGCTCGACCGGTACTACGGCCGGTACGACCGCGGGTACGACCGACGGCTCGACCGGTACTACGGCCGGTACGACCGCGGGTACGACCGACGGCTCGACCGGTACTACGGCCGGTACGACCGCGGGTACGACCGACGGCTCGACCGGTACCACGGCCGGTACGACCGCGGGTACGACCGACGGCTCGACCGGTACTACGGCCGGTACGACCGCGGGTACGACCGACGGCTCGACCGGCACCACGGCCGGTACGACCGCGGGTACGACCGACGGCTCGACCGGCACCACGGCTGGTACGACCGCGGGTACGACCGACGGCTCGACCGGCACCACGGCCGGTACGACCGCGGGTACGACCGACGGCTCGACCGGCACCACAGCTGGCACGACCGCTGGCACGACCGACGGCTCGACCGGCACCACAGCTGGCACGACCGCTGGCACGACCGACGGCTCGACCGGCACCACAGCTGGCACGACCGCCGGCACGACCGACGGCACGACCGGCACCACAGCTGGCACGACCGCCGGCACGACCGACGGCACGACCGCCACCACGGCCGGCACGACCGACGGCACGACCGCCACCACGGCCGGCACGACCGACGGCACGACCGACGGCACGACCGCCACCACGGCCGGCACGACCGACGGCACGACCGCCACCACGGCCGGCACGACCGACGGCACGACCGCCACCACGGCCGGCACGACCGACGGCACGACCGCCACCACGGCCGGCACGACCGACGGCACGACCGCCACCACGGCCGGCACGACCGACGGCACGACCGCGCACGACCGGCACGACCGACGGCACGACCGGCACGACCGGCACGACCGGCACGACCGGCACGACCGGCACGACCGGAACCGGCCCCGGCTACGTGGCCTGTGTCGTCAGCGAAGGAGTCACCCAGGACGGCAATGTCATCACCGGAACGTCCGGTGACGACACCATCGACTGCACCAACGCCGGACCCGGCAAGATCATTACCGGCGGCGACGGCAACGACACCATCACCGGTACGAACTTCGCCGACAATATCGACGCCGGCGGAGGCAACAACACCGTCACCGGTGGACCGGGCGACGACAACATCATCGCTGGGGACGGCAACAACACCCTCACCGGCAGCGCCGGCTTCGACACCATCGTGGCTGGCGGCGGAGAGAACACCATTGATTACGGTGACCAGACCCCGACCCCGGACCCGCTGACTGCGGGAGCGAATGCCCGCACCGCACCGTCAACAGACGGTCCGTTGGTGGACGAGCCGATCGTTCCGGGCACCGAGGACGCTCCGGCGACTGAGGCTCCGGTGACTGAGGCTCCGGTGACTGAGGCTCCGGCCGAGGAGGCTCCCGTAACCGAGGCTCCGGCGACCGAGGAGGCTCCGGCGACTGAGGAGGCTCCGGCGACCGAGGAGGCTCCGGCGACCGAGGAGGCTCCGGCGACCGAGGAGGCTCCGGCGACCGAGGAGGCTCCGGCGACCGAGGAGGCTCCGGCGACCGAGGAGGCTCCGGCGACCGAGGAGGCTCCGGCGACCGAGGAGGCTCCGGCCACCGAGGAGGCTCCGGCCACCGAGGAGGCTCCGGCCACCGAGGAGGCTCCGGCGACCGAGGAGGCTCCGGCCACCGAGGAGGCTCCGGCGACCGAGGAGGCTCCGGCGACCGAGGAGGCTCCGGCGGCCGAGGAGGCTCCGGCCACCGAGGGGCTGCTCGCGCCGACCCTGGCCGCGTGGGGATTCCTGCTCCCGTAGGAGCACATGTGAATGAGGAATGGCTCCAGCCTCTTGCGAGAGGCTGGAGCCATTCCCACTGTGCGGCTCTCGAAGCGACTCGGAGCCGACGCTGTCGGATGATCGTCCCACGGTGATGTCGAAGTGGACCTGGACATGGATGCGAAGACGAAAGTGAAATCGACGGACCCCGACGAGCCGGAAGTGACCGCGCGCGGTGCCGTCTCACGCCGGCGCCGGATTGCGATCACGATCTTCGTCGTCGTCACCCTCGGAGCGATCCTCGTGCAGCACATGCCAGGTTCTGTGATCAAGACAAATCTCATGACGGTAGCCCGGCCGTACCTCAACATGACCGGCCTGGATCAGACCTGGTCGATCTTCTCGCCGAACCCGCGCGGGGCCACGGTCTACGTCCTGGCCCGCGTCGACAGGGCCGACGGTTCGGTCGCTTTCCACCCGATCCCGACCGGCATCGGCCCGTCGGAGTACTGGGGCTACCGGTGGCAGAAGTACGGGGAGAGCCTGTCCGAAGCGGGCGGGAGCGCGCTCCTGAGGCCCTATGCCGAGTGGGTGGTCGGGCAGGACCAGCGCGAGGGGGGCGATCCCGTCCGCGTGACTCTCATCCGGAGAGCGTCGAGGAACCTGCCGCCCGGATCCGAACCCAACGCTCTGCCCTTCGTCGACCAGGACTTCTACACCGCCCCGGTGGTCCCCCGATGAAGGTCGCGATGGAGCGGATACGCGCGGGCTGGAACACGTTCTGGTTCCGACCTGAGCCGACCTCGACAATCGCCGTCGTCCGGATCGTGTTCGGTTTCGTGGCGACCCTGTGGACGTTGTCGCAGCTCCCGACCCTGTTGACGTTCTACGGGCCGGCGGGTGTGCTCCCGACGGTGCCGCCTCTCGGTCTCGGGGCCTGGACCCTCCTGAGTGTCTCGACCAGCGCTCCGGTGGTCATCGGCCTATGGGTGGTGACCCTGCTCGGCGCGATCGGCGTCATGATCGGGTTCCGGACGCGACTGGCGGCGATCCTGGTGTTCGTCGGGGTGCTGTCGTTCGAACGCCGTGATCCCTACGTCCTCAACGCCGGGGATCTGCTGCTGCGCACCCTGGCGTTCTACCTCGTGTTCTCCCCGGCCGGGGAGGCGTTGTCGCTCGATCGGTGGCGCCGCGCGAGGGAGCGGTTCTGGGAGTTCCCGCTCCGGGCGCCCTGGACATTGCGCCTGATGCAGATCCAGCTCAGCGTCATCTACTTCGCCACCCTGTGGGGGAAATTGCAGGGGGATCGGTGGCGGGACGGAACGGCGGTGTCGTACGCGTTGCGTATCGACGACATCCATCGATTCGCGACGCCGGCCTTCCTCGCCGACTCGGTCGTCCTGTCCGAAATCCTGACCTTCGGCACCCTGCTGCTCGAGCTCGCGCTCGCCATTCTGGTGTGGAACCGTGCCCTGCGCCCCTGGGTGCTCGCATTCGGGGTCTCCCTCCATGTGTCGATCGCGTTGTCGATCATGGTGGGATTCTTCACGATGCTCATGCTCACGCTCTATCTGGCCTTCATTCCCGCGGAGACCGCCCGCCGTCTCATCCTGTCTGCCGTCGCGGCGTGGCGCCGGCGAAAAGCCACCCGGCGAAAGGTCACCCGGCGACGACCGGGGGCGCCCGCCGCACCACCGCCGACTCACTCGACGGAGTCGAATGTTGCAGAGAGTAGCGACGTAGTGCGCAGTTGAGCCGTGAGACTGCCTCGTTGGCGTATTGCCGCGCCATCCCCCGAACGCGAGGGTTGCGCCAGACGTCGTACCCGAGCCCCCGGTGCCAGACGTCACGTGCACGCGGCGAGGGGATCGGCATGGGTGTTCGCAGGGGCACGACTCCCTGTGTGGACGCGGCCGGACGAGAAGCGTCGTCCGGGGCCGTCCACCCGCGGTGGTGCGACGAGGACGGCGAGGCCGAGTTCGACGGTGTCGAACACGCCTCCCGGGCCCATCAGTGGCGCCCGGCCTACGAGCACGAGGTCGCGATCGTCGACCTGCTCCGTCAGATCGTCTATCTCGACGGGGGCACCGAGATCCCCACGGCGACCGTCCGCATCGACAACTCCTCGCAGCCCGGCGAGGTCGCCCTGACGGCGGAGGACCTCGCGACCTTCGTCGACCGTCTCCTGAGCCTGCGCGCCGCCTTGATCGCCCAGCGCGAGGACTCGCCCCGCTAGGCGCACGTCCAACCTCACGCTGCGTGGCGGACAACACGATGGGGTAGGCTCAACAACACAATCGTGTTCTGCGCTCTGTCGCAGTGTGAGCTCCGGTCCCCGGCTCTCCAGGCGCGAACCGTCGCCTGACCGAGGGGGCCCCCGTGCAAGACCAGAGCACTCACAGTCTCGCTGCCGAGAGAATGCTGGTCAGGGGGTTGCGGGCCGTGCTCACGGTGTCCTACGCACCCCTGGTCGGCAACGTCGCCCTGCTGGACACCACAGCCACCGCGTGGACCCTCGAGCTCGACACCGGAAGCTCCGCGGAGGACCACTGCTGGGCGATGCTCGACCTGCTCAAGGTCCTGAGCTTCGGTGTGCAGGCCGCCGACTTCGCGACGCCCTCGCCGTCGTTGCGGCTGGTGCGGGGCTGAGGCCCGGCCTCAGCCCGACGACTGCGACGACTCCGCCGACTCGGACGCCTCCGAGGACGCCCCGGAGGTCTCGGACGGGGCCGTGCTCTTCGGCCAACCCAAGCGCAGCCCGCCGAGGGATTCCGCCCGGGCGCCGGCGAGGCTCTCCTCCGCCGACGCCTCGGCAACAGCAGCACGGATCAGGGTCAGGATGGCGTCGCGCATGCCCTCCGAGAGCCGTTCCGTCTGTTCCGGCAACAGCTCGGAGAACGCGCTGTCCCGACGGACGACGTCGAGGCCGAGGGTCTGCGCCGCTGCGAGGACGACCGTCGTGATGTCGACGTCCAGGACCCGGGCGATGACCGTCAGCGACTCCGGGTCCGGGAACCTGCGTTGCGGGACCCCGGAGCCGAGCTGTTGCCAGCGACCGCGTGTGAGGGCTTTGTCCGACATGCGCTCGAGGTCGCTGTAGGACCATCCGCGATCCCGCATGCGAGCACGGATGAGCTCGTGGAGGGGCGTCGCGGGGCTGCCGTACCCGCCTGGGTCCTCGGACACTGCTCTCGCTCACCTCGCACCACGACCAGCGGCCCCGGACGCCGAGCCCGAGGCGGGCGACGGCTCGCGAAGCGCCGCTGCTCCGTCTACTGTGGTTCTCTCTTCGGCATCACAGTACTTGACAAGCCGCGCAGGGAGGCGGGGAGTCCGCCGCCCGAGTTCCCATTCGGTCCGAGGCGTAACGCGGAGGGCGTTCGCGGCGAACCTCTTGTGCGGGGGGCACACATAGTCACATTTCGGTCACGGACAGAGGCCGGTGTGAGCGGGGAATCGTCGTCGTCGAGAGGAGCGCTGATGGGTGACGGTCCTGGGCCGGACGATGCCGGCCTGACGGTCGCTCAGGTCCTCGGCGAAGAGCTGGACGACGCCGACCATCCCGCGTGGTGCCAGTTCGACCGGCCGGGGGCGGTCGGGGGTGTGGAACACGTCTCGAGGCTCTTCGAGTGGCGCCCCAGCTACATGCCGGATGTCGCGGTGACCGGATGGCTGAGGCGCGTCTCCTACCAAGACAGCAGCGAGGAGACCCCCGTGGTCGTCCTCCAGGTCGACAACCCCGAACAACCGGGCGAGGTGGGGATGACCGCCGAGGACCTCGCGTCGCTGGCGGAGCATCTCCTGGCGCTCCGACGGACCCTGCTCGGCTGAGTCCGCCCGCGGAGTCAGTTCTCCAGAGTGCTCTCGGGGCTGGGCCCGTCGGCGTTTCCGACGGATCGCTGACGACCTTCGTTGGCGATGCGGAACTGCTTGGCCAGCTCCACCAGCGATCGCCACTGGTCGTCGGTGAGGTGGTGGAAGTCCTCAGGCAGGGTGCGAACCTGGTGGACCGGGCGTCGGAGCTCGGCGAGCACGGCGTTGTAGTCCAGATCCAGGGCCGAGCAGAGCGGCCTGATCGTGTCGTAGCGCGAGTGCGACACCCGACTCTTCAGGACGTTGTGCACGGTGCCCTCGGACACCGGGTCGCCGAGCTCGGCGGTGAGTCGCGCGAGCTGCTTGATGTTCACCCCGCGCCGCTGCATCGCCTCTCGGACGATGTCGCCCAGGCTCCGCTCCACGAGGCCGCACCTTACGGTCTTGCCACCCGACACTGTCTACCTTCCGTCACCGACCGATCTCTCTGAGACGCCCGAACGTGGATCTTCCGAAGCAGTTCTCCGCAAAGTTGTCACGCATTGTGACAATTTCACGGGAGTGGCGACGCACCGTCACATCGTCGACCCTGTTGGCGGCTTGTACCCCTGAAGAGGGCCTCTTAGGCTCAAGTCGCGATTGATATCTGCGCTTGACGATAGTGGCCCCAGTCCTCGGCCCCCTGCCGAGGGGGTTCGTTCCCTCTCGACGTCAGACGCGCGTACCGGGGGGATTTCTGTGGGTGTCGCCGCGTGGATCTATCTCTGTGCCGTGTCCTGGACGTTGTTGAGCTGCGGCCTCGGCCTCGTGGTCGGCCGGTTGCTGGCGGCGCGGGATCACGGGGTTCCGGTCGAGGCGGACCGGGGGACGTCTCAGGTGGTCTGGTCGGCCCTCGCGCCGGCCACGGCCGTCAGGACCGGCACACCGTCGATCCGCCTGGGCAGGAGCCCGGACTCGGCGGCGGTGGTGACCAGGACGACGAGGTCCACCGCGGGGTGCTGCGCAGCGTGGTGCAACTGCCGCTCCACGGGTTCCGTGAGCCCGCCGAGTGCCGGCACCACACCGATCGACGCCTCGACGCGCGGGTACGGCTCCGCGGCCAGCAACGGCAGGCGGAGGTCGCCACCGAGCGCGTAGTCCCGGACGGTGACCAGACCGGCTCCCGCCAGGAGCAGGGCGATGACGCCGATGACGGACGTGGGGTCGAGGTGGGGGAACGACGCACCCTCGATCAGCTCGACGACGCGGTGAGCCAGCAGCTCAGCATTCATGCTCGACCCTCCCGCCTCCCAGGACAGGACCATGATTACCTGTCGAGGCCCGTGAGGCGAGCCCTGGACGGGAACGGTGTGTCGCGGACCTGCTCAGGCGAGCACCGACGCCACGTGGGGCAGGCGTGCCGCGAAGCGGCGCGTCTCGCCGTCGGCGCCGTCGCCGTTGTCGATGTGGTTCCAGCCGCTGACGAACACCCCCTGCTCGGAGAGCACGCGCACCGCCACGGCCTGGGCGACCGCGGGACGCACCCGCGGCGCTGCGCCGCGCGGCGCCAGGGGGATCGACCAGACCACGCGACCACCGCGCCGGCACAGCAGCGACCATCCCTCGGCGTAGGCGAGCGGCTCGCTGACCAGCTCGTACTCGGTGACGGCCACGGGCGGGACGACGACGCGGGGGTCGGGGGAGGGGGGTGCGGCGACGGCGAGGTCGCGGAGGCCGATGATGTCCAGGTCGCGGTTCGTGATCATGTCCGGTCCCTCCCGCGGCGCGAGCGCCCGGCGAGCTCCCCCGGGGCGATACACGGCAGCTATGTATCGAATCGAGCGAAACGTTAGCTGTGCCATATCGCGGGGAGCAACACGCTTTGTGTCACCGACACCGGATGGAGCACGCGGCAGGGACGTGTTCGTCACTCGGACGGCCCAGCGCGCGGCGTTTCGCTGTGAGGCGAGCGTGAGCAACGGTCCGTCATGGCGTGGAGCATCGATACGACACGTTTGTGTATCCGTTCCCGAGGGTCACCTACTGGTCGTGTCTCCTGCCGAGCGCGACCCCGCACCTCCGCCCGCGGCGCCCCGGATCAGTTCCGTGGCGTCGAGCGACGGCGCCGCACACGCCGGAGGACACGCGGGCGGCCGGCCGCGCAACGCCGAGATCGACCGGCACGTCCTCGAGGTGGCCCTGCGCCACCTGCGCACCGTCGGGCTGCGCGGGCTCTCGGTGGCCGCGGTGGCCGAGGAGGCGGGGACGACCCGTGCCGCCGTCTACCGGCGCTGGGCGGACCGCACCGAGCTCGCCGTCGCGGCCCTCGGGACGATCACCCACGGCCCTCCCCCCGCGTCCTCGGGCGACCCGTTCGCCGATCTCGTCGGCGAGCTCGCGCGGTTCCGGCGCTTCGTCGTCGACACCGACGCGACCGCCCTCGTCGCGGTCGCGCTGGTCGAGGGCACCGACGTCCGGGTGTGCGAGGAGATCCGGCGCCGCCTCGTCGAACCGCGCCGCCGCCGGCTCCGCGAGTGCCTGCGCGCCGGGGTGGAGTCGGGCGCGCTGCGCGCGCAGGCCGACCAGGCGACGGCCGAGGACCTGCTGACCGGCTCCTGGCTGGCCCACGCCGCGCGCGGGGAGCCCCTCGCCGACGACTGGGCGCCGCGCACCGCGGCGATGGTGTGGGCCGCGTGCGGCGGCGTCCCCGGCGAGCACGAGACCCAGCGCTAGACGTCCAACCCCCTAGACGTCCACTGAAGCCGCCTCCGGGTCGCCCGACGCGCCGCGCACGGGCAGGTCGGCGAAGAACGCCGGCGGCTCCGTCCAGGGGTCGGCGAGGGCCCCGTTCTCGGCCTCGTGGATCGCCCGCCAGACCCGCTCGGGGGTGAGCGGCATGTCGACGTGGCGCACCCCCAGCGGGGCGAGGGCGTCGACGACCGCGTTCTGCACCGCGGGCGTCGAACCGATCGTGGCGGCCTCGCCGATCCCCTTCGCGCCGAGCGGGTTGTAGGGCGTCGGTGTCTCGGTACTCGCGACCTCGTAGGTCGGGAGCTCGGCGGCGGTGGGCAGCACGTAGGCGGCGAAGGTGCCCGACGTCGGGTTGCCGTCGTCGTCGTAGGAGAAGCCCTCCCACAGCGCCTGCGAGATGCCCTGCGCGAGCCCGCCGTGCTGCTGACCCGCGACGAGCGTCGGGTTGAGCACCGTGCCGCAGTCGTCGACGGCGACGTGGCGCAGGGGCGTCACGCGGCCGGTGTCGAGGTCGACCTCGACGACCGACACGTGCGCACCGAAGGGGTACGTCGCACCGGGCTGGCTCTCGTCGCGGGCCTCGCTCAGCGACACGCCCTGCTCGGTCGCGGCGGCGGCGACCTCGCGCCACGTGAGCACGCGGTCGGGCACCCCGGCGACGCCCAGACCGACGACGCCGGCGTCGTCCACCGCCGTGATGTCGCCGGGGTCGGCCTCGAGTGCAGCGGCGACGACCTCGCGCGCCCGCGACAGCACGGTGTCGGCCGCGACGAGCACGCTCGAGCCCGCGAGCTGCAGCGAGCGCGAGCCGCCGGTGCCGCCGCCGCGCGGCACGGAGGCGGTGTCGGACTGCACGAAGCGCACCTGCTCCATCGGGACGCCGAGGCGGTCGGCGACGATCATCGCGAACGACGTCGCGTGCCCCTGGCCGTGTCCGGACGTGCCGACCGACACCGTCGCGCCACCGTCGTCGTCGACGCTTACGGCGCCGTACTCCGCGCCGCCGCCACCGGCGGTGACCTCGACGTACACGGCGAGCCCGATGCCGAGCGCGATGCGGTCACCGCGTTCGCGGCGGGCCGCCTGGTCGCGGCGCAGCTCGTCGTAGCCGGCGATGCGCAGGGCCTCGTCGAGCGCCTTCTCGTACTCGCCGGAGTCGTACAAGGAGCCCGTGCGCGTGGTCACCGGGAACTCGTCGGGCTGCAGGAAGTTGGCGCGGCGCAGCGCGGCGGGATCCATGTCGAGCTCGTGCGCGGCCATGTCCACGAGCCGCTCGAGCATCGCCGCCGCCTCGGGCCGCCCGGCCCCGCGGAACGCGCCCATCGGCGTCGTCGTGGTCAGTACGGCGGCGCCGTCGTAGGCGATGGTGGGGATGCGGTAGACGCCCTGCGCCATGTTGCGCGTGGGCCCGAGGGTCAGCGCGCCGCCGAACCCGGCGTACGCGCCGGCGTCGCCGACGACCCGCGCGCGCAGGCCGACGATCGTGCCGTCGCGGCGCAGACCGAGCTCGCCGTACTGCACCTGCCCGCGGCCGTGCGGCATCGCCGTGAGGTTCTCCGAGCGCGTCTCGGTCCACGTCACCGCGCGCCCGAGCTGCCGCGCCGCCTCGATGACCACCGCGTGCTCCGGCGCGAGCCCGGCCTTGCCGCCGAAGCCGCCGCCGACGTGCGGGGCGACGACGCGCACGCGCTCGGGGTCCCATCCCCATTGGCGTGCGACCTGACCGCGCAGTCCGTGCGGCATCTGGGTCGACACGTGGATCGTCATCTCGTACCCGTCGCCGGGCGCGGCCGTGACCGCGTTGCCCTCCATCGGCGCGACGGCGAGGCGCTGGTTGATGATGCGCGCGCGCACCACGACGTCGGCGCCCTCGAGCGGGGCGACGTCGTCGGGGTCGCGGACGCCGGCGGCGAGGTTGCTGCCGAGCTCCTCGAACTGCAGCGGCGCCCCGTCGGCCAGCGCGGCCTCGGGGTCGACGACGGGCTCGAGCGGGTCGTAGTCGACCTCGACGAGCTCGGCGGCGTCCACAGCGGCGGCGCGCGTGGTGGCCACGATCGCGGCGACCATGTCGCCGACGAACCGCACCTTGCCGCGCGCGAGCAGGGGGCGCGCGCAGTCGTCGTTGAGCACCATGAACGGCCGGTGGTCGGGCAGGTCCGTGAGGTCCTCGCCGGTCAGGACGGTGACCACTCCCGGCGCCTCGCGGGCCTTCGCCGTGTCCACGGCGCCCAGCCGGGCGTGCGCGAGCGGGGAGCGGACGAAGACGCAGTGCAGCGCCCCGTCCGGCACGATGTTGTCGACGTACGTGGCGTGGCCGCGGAGGAGCTCGGGGTCCTCGACACGGCGCACGGCCGTTCCCATGATCGATCCTGGCACTCCTCGACGCTAAGCCTTCGAGCGCGGTCGAACGCAACCCGAGCGGGTACTCGGCCGCCATGTCGCTGCCGCCGCCGGGACCCGACGCCGCCATCCTCGTCACCGGAGCCTCGTCGGGCATCGGTGCCGCCGTCGCCCGGGTGCTCGCCGCGCGCGGCCACCCGACCGTGCTCGTCGCCCGCCGCGGCGACGCGCTGACCGAGCTCGCCGCGGAGCTGCGCGCGGTCTCGGGCCAGGCCTCCCAGGTCCACGCCGCGGACCTGGGCACCGACGCGGGCCTCACCCTCACCCGGGACCTGCTCGACGACGAGCGCGTGGTCGGTCTGGTGAACGCCGCCGGCTTCGGCGTCACCGGCCGGGTCGCCGACCTCGCCGGAGATGCGGACCGCCGCGCCGCCCTCGACGGGCTGGTCCGGCTCAACGTGCTCGCGCTGCACGACCTCACGGTGGCCGCGGTCGGCGCGCTCACCCGCCGCGTGAGCGAGGACCGCCCCGGCGCGATCCTGAACGTCTCCTCGATCACCGCGTTCCAGCCCCTGCCGGGTGCGGCGAGCTACGCCGCGAGCAAGGCGTTCGTGCAGTCGTTCTCCGAGGCCGTGCACGCCGAGCTCGCCGGCACCGGCCTCACCCTGACCACGCTCAGCCCCGGCCTCACACGGACCGGGTTCGCCGACGCGGCCGGCACCGACGCGTTCGACCAGGTGCCCGACCTCGTCGTGGGGGAGGCCGCGGACGTCGCCGAGGCGGGCGTCGCCGCGATGGCGCGCGGCGACCGCAGCGTCACCCCGGGCCTGGTCAACCAGCTCTCCGCGGTCGGCGGGCGCCTCGCCCCGCGGACGCTGCTGCTGCCCGCCCTCAAGGCCGGGATGGAGGCCTTCGGGGCCTGAGGGAGAAAGTTCTCGAGACACTTCTCGGGGTCCCTGTCGAAACGGGGCGGCGTCGTTCGACGCCTGGGCGAGACACACTCCGCCCCACCCCGAGGAGCCCCCGATGAGCACTCCGACCAGCACCGGCTACGCCCCCGTCGGCGACCTGCAGATGTACTACGAGCTCCACGGCCCCGCGGACGCCGACGGCACGCCCCTGCTGCTCCTGCACGGCGGCCTGTTCGACATCGACCTGCAGTTCGGTGCGGTGCTGCCCGGCCTGTCGGCGGACCGCCGGGTCATCGCGACCGACTTCCAGGGCCACGGCCGCACGAACGACCTCGACCGGCCGCTCTCGAGCGCCGCCCTCGCGGGTGACGTCGTCGCGCTGCTGGCGCACCTCGGTGTCGGGCAGGTCGACGTGTTCGGCTTCAGCGTCGGCGGGGCGGTGGCGCTGGAGCTCCTGGTGAACCACCCGGAGCTGGTGCGCCGGGCCGTCGTCTCCTCCGTGTCGTTCACCCCGGACGGCATGCGTCCGGAGAACGCCGCCGTCGGGGAGATGAAGGTCGAGATGATCGAGGGGACGCCGATGGCGGACTCCTACCGCGCGAAGTCGCCGCACCCCGAGGGCCTGCAGGGGCTGCTCGACAAGCTCGGTGGGTTCGACGGCGGTCCGGGCTGGAGCGACGCGCAGATCGAGGGCATCGCCGCGCCCACGTTGATGACGGTGGGCGACTGCGACGCGGTGTACCTCGAGCACGCGGTGCGCTTCCTGCGCCTGCGCGGTGGTGACGTCAACGGCGACTTCGTCGGGGTCCCGGCCTCCCAGCTCGCGGTGTTCCCCCGCACCACGCACTTCAACGGCATGGCCCGCACCGCGCTCGTGCTCGACACCGTGACGACCTTCCTCGCCTGACGGGTCCCCGTGCACGACCCTTGACGCGCCTTCGTTGGTGTCAGATAGTCGACAGCATCGTCAAACGCGTGGCTCGGGTCACGCTCCGGCTCAACGAGGAGAGTGGCCATGGCCTACGTGATCGGCGTCGACGTGGGCGGCACGTTCACCGATGCGGTGCTCGACGACGAGTCGGGGTCGGTGGTCGCGGCCAAGGCCCCGTCGACGCCGCCGGACTACTCGCGCGGGGTGCTCGACGTGCTCGAGCTGCTCGCCGAGCAGCTGGGTCGTCCCGTCGGGGAGATGCTCGCCGAGACGCACCACATCGCCCACGGGACGACGTCCTCGCTGAACGCGCTGGTGACCCGTCAGGTGCCCGATGTCGGCTTCCTGACCACCCAGGGGCACCGCGACTCGATCTTCATCATGAACGTCGAGGGTCGCTACCTCGGGCGCTCGCCGCACGAGCTCCAGCACGTGCTCGAGCAGGACAAGCAGCACTACCTGCTTCCCAAACGCCACGCCCTCGAGGTCGTCGAGCGGCTGGACCGCGACGGCGAGGTCGTCGTCGCGCTCGACGAGGACGGAGCGCGCGAACGGATCCGCACGCTGCTCGCCGACGACGTGCGGGCGATCGCGGTGTCGTTGCTGTGGTCGTTCCGCAACCCGGTGCACGAGCGCCGCATCCGGGAGCTCGTGCACGAGATCGACCCGGACGTGTACGTCGCGCTCTCCAGCGAGGTCAGCCCACGTATCCGCGAGTTCGCGCGCAATTCGACCACCATCATGAGCACTCAGGTCGGTCCGGGATTGCGCGACTACCTGACATCGTTGGAGTCCTCGTTGCGCGAGCGCGGTCTCGCGGGGCCGCTGCTCGTCATGCAGAGCAACGGCGGCGCCGTGGCGGCGGCGGAGGCCCCGGCGCAGGCCATCAGCACGGTCGGCTCGGTGCTCACCGGCGGCGTGGTCGGCTCGATGGCGCTGGGCCACAGGCTCGGCCACCGCAACATCATCTCCACCGACGTCGGCGGCACGACGTTCCTCGTCGGGCTCGTCGTGGACGGCCGCCCCGAGCGCGAGACGACCACCGTCATCAACTACCACCCGATCAACGTGCCGACGCTGCGCGTGCACGCCATCGGCTCCGGTGGCGGCGCGATCGCGTGGGTCGACGCGGGCGGCAACCTGCGCATCGGGCCGGAGAGCGCGGGTGCCGTGCCCGGCCCCGCCTCGTACGACCAGGGCGGCACCGCACCGACCAACACCGACGCCAACCTCGTGCTCGGGATCCTCCCGCAGCGCGGCCTGCTGGGTGGGCGCAAGGCGCTCTCGCTCGAGAAGGCGCGCGAGGCCATCCGCGTCCGGGTCGCCGAGCCGCTGGGGCTGTCGGTGGAGGACGCCGCGGCCGCGATCCACGCCGCGCAGAACGCCCAGACCGGCGACCTGCTGCGCAAGACCGTGGTCGAGGCCGGCTACGACCCGCGCACCTTCGTGCTCTACGCCTTCGGCGGCTCCGGACCCGCGTTCTGCGCCGCGTACGCCGCCCATCTGGGCGTCGAGGAGGTCGTCGTCCCGCTGGGCGCCGTCGCCTCGGCGTTCTCCGCCTACGGGCTCGCGGCGTCGGACATCGAGCTCGCGAGCGAGCTCTCGGACCCCGCCCAGCTGCCGGTCGACGCGGTACGCGCGGAGAAGAACTTCGCCCAGCTCGAGGACCAGGTGCGCCAGGGTCTCGACCGCCAGGGCCTCACGTTCGAGTCGGTCGAGATCCACCGCGAGATCGACATGCGCTATGCGATGCAGCTCGCCGAGGTCACCGTCCCCGTCACCGGCGGACCCCTCGACCAGGCCGCGCTCGACGAGGCTGCTGCCCACTTCGAAACCCGCTACGCCGAGCTGTTCGGTCCCGGCTCCGGCTTCCGCGAGGCCGGCGTCCAGGCCATCACCTACCGCGTGCGCGGCCGCGGCGTCCTGCCGTTCTCGCCGGAGCTGCCCGCGCTGCCCGGCGGCGACGGCCCCGACCCGGCTGCCGCCGAGACGGGCCGGCGCCCCGTGCACCTCGACATCACCCGCGGGTTCGAGGACACCCCCGTCTACGACTACGCCGCCCTCCGCGCGGGCCACGTCCTCGCCGGCCCCGCGATCGTCGAGGTGCCGACGACCACCGTCGTCGTCCCCGCCGGACGCACCGGCACCGTCGACGAGCTCGGCAACCTCACCCTCCGCCCCGCCGCGTCTCCCGAAGGAGCCTGACCCATGGCCATGGCCGTCCCCGGCTCCGAGAGGTTCTCGAGCCGCCCCGTCGACCCCGAGACCCTCGCCGCGTCGCTGCCCGGGAGCCTCCCGGTGCACACGGTGACCCAGGAGCAGATCGACGCGCTCGACCCGCTGACCTACGAGGTCGTGCGCCACCGTCTCTGGTCGGTCACCGACGAGATGGGCGAGGCGCTCAAGCGCATGTCCGGCTCGCCCATCGTCACCGACGCCAACGACTTCGACTTCGCGGTCTCGGACGAGCTGGGCCAGGAGGTGCAGGTCGGGCTCTACAACACGATGCTCGTCGGCGCCGTCGACCTCGCCATCTACTGGACGCTGCAGCACCGCGCGAGCAACCCCGGTATCAACGAGGGCGACATGTTCCTGTGCAACGACCCGTGGGTCGGCGGCGGGCTGCACCAGAACGACGCGATGGTCTACCAGCCCGTGTTCTGGGAGGGGAAGCTCTTCGCCTGGACCTCGGCGATCGCGCACCAGCCCGACCTGGGTGGCGTCGGGCTCGGCTCGTTCTCGCCGGCCGCGCAGGACGTGTTCTCCGAGTCGCTGCCCACCCCGCCGACGAAGGTCGTGCGTGACGGCCTCCTGCAGGACGACGTCGCCGACATGTGGGTGCGCCGCTCCCGGGTGCCACTGATGATCGGGCTCGACCTGCGCGCGAAGGTCGGCGCCAACACCGTCGGCCGTGACCGCCTGCTCGCGGTCATCGGGCAGTACGGCGCGGACACGGTTAAGGCCGTCATGAAGCGGATGATGACCGACGCCGAGTCGCGCCTGCGCGGCAAGCTGCGCAGCCTGCCGAACGGCACCTGGCGCGCCACCGGCTACCAGGACCAGTCCCACACCGGCGACCGGAACCTGCACAAGATCACGGTGGCGATGACCAAGGACGACGACCACCTGACATTCGACTTCACCGGCACCGACCCGCAGACCGGCGTCATCAACTGCACCTACGCCGGCATGCGCGGCGGGGTCATGCTCGCCCTGCTCCCGCTGCTCGCGGGCGACATCCCGTGGTCGGCGGGCGGCCTGATGCGCTGCTTCGACCTCGTCGCCGAGGAAGGCACGATCAACAACGCGAGCTTCCCGGCGGCGGTCAGTCGCGGCCCGATCGGGCCCGCGTGGCTCACCGGCAACCTCGTCGCCGAGTGTCTCTCGCAGATGCTCGACCAGTCGCCGGAGCCGGGCATGCACGTCCAGGCGACCTGCTGCGGCACCTGGGACACGGCCGTCATCGCGGGCCTCGACGAGCGCGGCCCGGTCCCGGCCCCGTTCCTGTCGATCATGATGGACCCGATGGCCGGCGGCTACGGCGCGCAGCCCGAGGCCGACGGCATGGACACCGGGGGGCTGTTCTGCATCCCGATGGGCCGGGTGCCGGACGTCGAGATGACGGAGTTCCTCTACCCGGTGCTCGCCCTGTGGCGCCGCGAGGAGCCCGACTCCGGCGGCCCGGGCCGGCGGCGCGGTGGGGTGTCCGCGTCGATGGCGATCACCCCGCACGGGACGAGCTTCCCGATCGGCCTCGTGCTGGCGTCGGCGGGCAAGGCCGTCAGCCAGAACAACGGCCTGGCCGGCGGCTACCCCGGCAACACCGGCGTCGAGCGGATCGCGCGCGGCAGCGACCTGTCGGCCGTGCTCGCCGACGGGCGGCTGCCCGCGGACCTCGACGAGATCGGCGGCGAACTGGAGACGTGTCCCTGCTACGGCGAGACCTACCTGGCGCCCGGCGAGGTGTTCACGATGTTCTGGCAGGGCGGCGGCGGATACGGCGACCCCCTGACCCGTGACCCCGAGGACGTCGCCCGCGACGTGCGCGAGCTCAAGGTGGGCGCGGAGAACGCGCCGGCGGCCTACGGCGTCGTCCTCGACGGCAGCGGTGCCCCGGACCTCGCGGCCACCGAGCGGCTGCGGGGGGAGATGCGGGGCGTGCGGCGGTCGCGTGGTGCGTCCGGTGACAGCCAGCGGGCCACCATCGACGTGTCCGGCGGGCGTCGCCTCGACGACAACCTCGTCGCGGTCGGGGCTGGCACGGACCAGCAGGTGGCGTGCCGGCACTGCGCGACGCTGCTCGGGACGGGCACGGAGGGCGCGCTGGACCTCATGCGCTACGAGGGCCCGGCCACCGACGCCGGACCGCAGATCGCGCCCGACGCCGACTTCTACGTCGACCAGGCCGTGCAGTTCCGCCAGTACTGCTGCCCGGGCTGCTTCACCGCGATCTCCACCGCGGTCGTCCCGGCCGACCACGTCGACGACATCACCCGCGCGAGCCGCGTCCTGGCCGACGCGGGCCGGTAGGAGCACTGGAGATGCTGCATCGCGTCGCCGTGCTCGGCGGGGGCCCCGGAGGGCTCTACGCCGCACGGCTGCTGAAGCTCGCCCGACCCGGGATCGAGGTCGTCGTGCACGAGCAGGGCGTGCCCGACGAGACCTTCGGTTTCGGGGTCGGGCTGGCCGCCCGGACCCAACGTCGCCTCGAGGAGGCGGACCCCGCCACCCTGCGCGACATCCTCGCCTGCTCGTACTCCCACGACATGCGGATGCGGGTCGGCGGCCGGGAGGCCGGGATGAGCGTGTCGAGCCTGGTCGCCGTCGGACGCGCCGAGCTCCTGGGCGTGCTGCAGCGGCACGCCGAGGAGGCCGGGGTGAAGCTCGAGTTCGGTACGCGGCGCGCCGCGGACGAACTCGACGCCGACCTGGTGATCGCCGCGGACGGGGTGGGGAGCGCGACGCGCTCCGCGTCGGAAGAGGCGTTCGGCGCCGAGGTCGAGCCCGGGACGGGCTGGTACCTGTGGGCGGGGACGGACGTCGCCCTGGACCATGCGCTGTTCGCGCCGGAACGCACGGAGCACGGCGTGTTCGTCACGCACGCGTATCCCTACGCGAAGGACCGCAGCACGTTCCTCGTCGAGACCGACGAGGCGACGTGGCGGAAGGCGGGATTCGAGGCGACGACGGCGGCGACCCCGTTCGACGCCTCCGACGACACCGCGCTCGACCACCTCTCCGACGTGTTCGCGCCGCACCTGGGCGGGCACCGGCTGATCGGGAACCGGACGCGCTGGCTGCAGTTCCGGACGGTGCGCTGCACACGCTGGCACGACGGGCGCACGGTGCTGCTCGGGGACGCCGCGCACACGGCGCACTACTCTGTCGGCTCGGGGACGAAGCTCGCGATGGAGGACGCGATCGCGCTGGTCTCGGCCCTGGACACCGCAGACACCGGGGACGACCTCGACACGGCGCTGACCGCGTACGCCGAGGCGCGCCGTCCCGCGGTCGGCCGCATCCAGGACATCGCGGAGCGCTCGCGGCGGTGGTGGGACACGTTCCCGGAGCGTCTCCAGCTGCCGGTCGAGCAACTTCTGGTCGCGTACATGAGCCGAGCGGGCAATGTGCCGCTCGACCGGTTCGCGGCGGGGTCGCCCGAGGTGGTGCAGGCGGCGCTGCAGCAGTGGTCGGGGGAGGAGCCCGGCGGCGACTCCCTGGCGGAGTGGGTGCTCGCGCGGCCACTGCGCCCGTCGACGCCGGGACAGGAGCCCGTCGCGGGGGACGACGCCGCCGGGACCCGGGGGTCCGACTCCCGGGTGGTCCCCGACGACCCGGGTGCGCTCGGCGCGACCGTCCTCGACGTGGGGACCGACGCCCGGCCCGCCGGCTCGGAGGCGGTCGTCGAGGACGCGGTGCGTCGCGGCGAGACGGTGATTGACTGCGTCTGGCTGACGGGCGGGGACGACCGCTCCAGCCTGCTCACCCGGCTCGAGGTCGCCGAGCGTCTCCGCCGCCGGACGGACGCGCTCGTCGTCGTCGCGGGGCCCGACGAGCTGCGCGCCGACCTGGCCGACGGCCTCGCGGCGGACCGGGCGCACCTGGTGGCGCTGCGGGGCGAGCGCAGCGACGGGGGAGTGGTCCGATGACGGCCACACAGCAGTACTTCCCCTCCGAGGTCGTCGCCGCCTACCGCGACGCCGGACTCTGGGGGACCCGGACGGTCGCCGACGAGTTCCATGCCGTCGCGGCCGCCCACCCCGGGAACGACGCCGTGGTGACGGGCGAGGGTCGGCTGACCTACGCCGAGCTCGACGCCCGCAGCGACCGCATCGCCGTCGGCCTCGCCGACCTCGGTCTGCGCCCCGGCGACCCCGTCATCGTCCAGATCACGAACAGGCTCGAGGCCGTCGTGGCCTGGTACGCGCTGCTCAAGGCGGGGCTCGTGCCGGTCGCGACCCTCGCCGCTCACCGCGGCCACGAGATCGCCCACATCAGCCGGGCGGTCGGCGCGCGGGCGCACCTCGTGGAGGCCGGGACGCGAGGGATCGACCTCGTCGCGTTCGCCCACGAGCAGGCGCGCGAGCACCCGACGATGCGCCACGTCCTCGTCCTCGGCGACCTGCCCGTCGCCGACGTCGAACCCACCGAGGCCCGTCGACGCGTCGAGGCGATCCAGCGCGGGATCGACCCCGACGACGTCGCGGTCTTCCAGCTCTCCGGCGGCACCACGGGAGTGCCGAAGCTGATCCCGCGGCTGCACGCCGAGTACTGGTACAACGCCCGGGCCTACGCCGCTTTCCTCGGCTGGAGTGCCGACGACCGCGTCGGTCACCTCATCCCGATCATCCACAACGCCGGCATCGTCTGCGGCGTCCACGCCCCGCACAGCGTCGGTGCCTGCCTCGTGCTCACCGATCACGACCTCGAGACGGCCATGCCGGTCCTCGTCGCCGAGCGCACCACGGTGGTGCTGTTCGGGCACGTGCACTACTGCGCGCCCGAGCACCCGCTCTACCCCGCGCTCGCGGAGTCACTGCGCACCGTCATCCTCTCCGGCGCGAAGGTCTCCGAGGAGCTCTTCGCGGCGACCGGGCGCGAGGGCGTCGCGGTCGGCCAGCTCTTCGGGATGGCCGAGGGCATGTTCCTGGTGACGCCGCTCGACGCATCGCCGGAGCTGCGCCGCACCACGGTCGGGACACCGATCTCGCCGCTCGACGAGGTCCGGGTGCTCGAGCCGGGGAGCGAGGACGAGGTCCCCGACGGCGAGGTGGGCGAGCTGTGCTGTCAGGGGCCGTTCACCCTTCGCGGTTACTACGGGACCGATCGTCCGGAGGCCTTCACCTCCGACGGCTTCTACCGCACGGGCGACCTCGCGAAGGCCACCACGATCGACGGGCTCCGCGCGTTCTCGGTCGAGGGCCGCATCAAGGACCTCATCAACCGGGGTGGCGAGAAGATCAACGCCGAGGAGGTCGAGCTCCTGCTGCTCGCCCATCCGCACGTCGTCGAGGCGGCCCTCGTCGCGATGCCCGACCCGCGGCTCGGGGAACGGGGCTGCGCCTACCTCGCCACCGACGGCACGCCCGTCACCCTCGAGGACCTGCGCGACCACCTCCGCACCCTCGACGTCGCGAAGTTCAAGTGGCCGGAGCGCGTGGAGCTCCTAAGGGCCCTGCCGCGGACGAAGGTCGGGAAGCTCGACAAGAAGGCGATGGCCGCCGACATCACCGCGCGTCTGGAGGCCTCGTGAGCCACCACCGCATCGGGATGATCGTCCCCAGCTCGAACGTCACCGTGGAGACCGAGGTCCCGGCGCTCCTCGCCCGCCACGCGAGCGCCACCTTCTCCTTCCACGGCAGCCGGATGCGGATGCACACGGTGTCGCCGGAGGAGCTCGTCGCGATGAACGCCCAGCGCGGGCGCTGCGTCGACGAGCTCGCCGACGCCGGTGTCGACGCCCTGCTCTACGCCTGCCTCGTCGCCGTGATGGCGCAGGGCGCGGGGGAGCACCGCCGGGTCGAGGCGGAGGTCGCCGCGCAGCTCGCGGAGCGCGGTCTGCCGGCCGGGCTGGTCTCGAGCGCCGGCGCGCTCATCGATGCGCTCGCCGCGATGCCGGCCCGGCGGGTCGCGCTCGTCATGCCCTACATGCGTCCGCTGGCCGAGCAGGTCGTCACGTACCTGGAGGCGGAGGGCGTCGAGGTCGTCGACTGGGTGGCGCTCGAGGTCGGCGACAACGCCGAGGTCGGCTGCATCCCGAACGACCGCGTGTTGGGCGCCGCCCGTGGGCTCGACCTGTCCGGCGCCGAGGCCCTGGTGATCTCCTGCTGCGTCCAGATGCCGTCGCTGCCACTGGTGGCGGTCGCCGAGGCCGAGCTCGGGCTGCCGGTGCTCTCCGCCGCCACGGCAGGCGCGTTCTGCCTGCTCCGGGCGCTCGGTCTGCCGACGGAGATCCCGGATGCCGGGTCGCTGCTCGCGGGCCGCGCCGACGCCCGCCCGTCCACCACCACCCTGGAGCGTGCCCGATGACCGTCGACGACCAGCCCACCGTCTCCGAGCCCACCGTCTCCGAGGCGTCGGCCTTCAACCCGCTGGCCGGGGGCCCGCTCGCCGAGGTCCGCGAGGGCCTGGAAGGTATCCGGGCGTCCCGCTGCCCGGTGCACCGCGTGGCGCCCGGCCTGGGCTTCGTCGGGCAGCACGACCTGGTGCGCGAGACGCTCCTGGACCACGGGACCTTCAGCAACCAGGGCAACTTCGTCCTCGAGGGCGACGACCCGGACGACCCGCCGCCGGCGCTGATCACCCAGAGCGACCCGCCCGGGCACGCCGCTCTGCGGTCGCTGCTGCGGCCCGGTTTCGCTCGCAAGGTCATCACCGACGCCGCACCCTGGGTCCGCGCCTACGCCGACGAGCTCATCGACGCCCTGCCAGACGGCGGGCCCGCCGACCTGGTGGGCGACGTCGCGATGCCGCTCACCGCCAAGGTCATCGCGCGCCTCGTCGGGGTGCCCGCCGAGGATGCGGCGGAGCTCGCGCAGCTGTCGCTGGACATCACCGCGATCCTGCCCGCCAGTTTCGTCGGCACCGACGCGTGGCGGCGTCTCGAGGCCTACTTCGTCGAGGCCGCGCGGCAGCGCCGGGCGGCGACGGACCCGCCGGACGACCTCGTCACGCGCCTCGCCCTCGGCCGTGTCGACGGGCGCGAGCTGGGCGAGCGGGAGGTGGCCTTCCACGCCTGGCAGCTCTTCGTCGCCGGGCTCGAGAGCACGGCGTACACGATCGGCTCGACGATGTGGCAGCTCCTCGCCGACCGCGGGCGCTGGGAGCGCCTCGTCGCCGATCCCTCGCTGCTCGACAACGTCCGGGAGGAGGGGCTGCGTCACGGCTCGGCGATCCGCTGGGTGCTGCGGACCGTCACCGGGCCGACCGAGGTGCGCGGCGAGGCGCTCGCGGCGCAGGATCGGGTGATCATCGGACTGGAGTCCGCGAACATGGACGCGGCGGTGTTCGGCGACGACGCGGAGACCTTCGTGATGGAGCGTCCGTCGGCGCGACGGCACGTGTCGTTCGGACACGGCATCCACCTCTGCCTGGGTGCGGAGCTCTCGCGCATCGAGATCTCGACGGCGCTGCGGGCCCTCGTCGAGCGGCTGCCCACGCTGACCCTGGCGCCGGGCGCGGAGTACCGCGACGTCGCGTCGCCGATGTTCTGCGGCCCCCAGCGCGTCGACGTCGTCTGGAGTGCCTCCGGCAGGTGAGCACGTCGAGGCCTCCAGGCCCTCGTGCTGCTCACCTGCCGCAGGCACCCGACGTATCGTCACCGCCCATGAGCGCGCCGGAACAGTCGGACGAGGTCCCGGTCCGCCGTCCTCGCCGCGAGCTCGTCGAGGCCGAGATCTACGAGCAGGCCACCCGCCTGTTCGCCGAGCGCGGCTTCGCAGGCACGAGCCTGCAGGACATCGCCGACGCGATGGGCATGACCCGCCCGGCGCTCTACTACTACGTCAAGAACAAGGATCAGCTGCTCGCGCGCCTGGTCACGGAGATCACGGAGGGGCCCGCCGCCGCGGTCGAGGAGATCGCGGGGCGCGACCTCGACGCCACCGCGAAGCTCCGCGCGCTCGTCCACCTGCTCGCCGCGCGCCAGGCGGACCACGCAGCACGGTTCCGGCTGGTCATCAGGTCCGAGTCCGAGCTGCCGCCGGACCTCGCGAACGCCCACGAGGTCGCCAAGCGCCGGGTGCTCGACGGCGTCGTGCGTGTGGTCGACCAGGGCGTGCGCAGCGGCGAGTTCCGCCCGCGCCCGGTGCGGACGACGGCGCTGGCGCTCATCGGGATGTGCAACTGGATCGCGTGGTGGTTCCACTCCGGCGGATCGCAGTCCGTCGACGAGATCGCCGACCAGATGGCCGAGATGGCGGTCGCGCAGGTCGCCCAGGCGCCCGACCGGACCCCGGACAGCCCGCGTCCCGACGATCCGGCCGCGGCCCTGGACCTGCTGCGCCAGGACCTCGACTACCTGGAACGCATCATCACGACGCAGTCGTCGAAAGATTGACGCTCGCGTCGAACGCTCGTAGCCTCGGGGGACGTTCGACGAGGAGGTTGGAGCGATGACCCTCGAGCACAAGGTCCGCGGCGTGGACCACACGGCGTTCCCGACGTTCGATCCCGCCGGGACGGTGCGCTTCTACCGCGACGTCCTCGGCTTCCCGGTCGTGCACTCGATCTGTGCCGCGGGCTGGGGTCCGGAGAACCACCCGGACTTCATCCACTTCTTCTTCGACATCGGCAACGACGACCGGATCGCGTTCTTCTACTACTTCGGCCTCGAGCCGATCCACGACCAGCAGCGCGGCGACGTCTACGCCGGTTTCGGACCCGAGGTGCCGGAGTTCTTCGTCCGGTCGCGACATCTCGCGATCCACGTCGACGACCAGGACGACCTCCTGGAGTACCGGCGCCGCCTCGACGACTCCTCCTGGCCGGTCGAGATGCAAATCCAGCACGAGACGATCGAGTCGATCTACACGCACGACCCCAACGGCTACATGGTCGAGTTCACCCGCGCGATGCGTCCCGTGACGCCGCAGGAGGACCTCGACGCGAACCTGACGATCGACGCGCTGCTCGACGTGGTCGCCGAGCCCGAGCCGTCGTTCGGCAAGCTCCTGGCGCGCAAGGCCGAGCTGATCGTCGAGCGGGCGCCCGACTGGGAACTGGAGCAGAGCAGGTGACCGCGCTCTACGTCCTCGACGTCCCCGAGAACACGTCGGTGGCCAAGGTCGCGGCGGAGGCGGGCGCGGCCGTCGGCAAGGTCGGCCCGTACTTCGAGATCACCGCCGAGGCGTCGATCGTCGTCGACCGTCGCGCCACCGGCTGCCGGCACGCGGTCTGGTACAGCTGCGTGGCCGGCGTCGCGAGCGGGCGGATCGTGCAGCACGACAAGGACGCCCTGCGGGTCGACCCGGCATGAGTGCCCCGACCCGCCTCGGCGCCGGGCGCTACATCGCGGTCGACGAGCGCCCCGCGGCCACGGTCACGAGCGTCCACGAGCTGACCACGGCCGACGGGGCGACGGTGCGCGGCGTGCTGGCCACGGTGCCGGGCGCGCGGACCGTCGTCTGCCTCATGCACCCGCGGCAGGACGTCACCCACCACGCGCTCGTCCCGCAGCTGCTCGCGGCCGGTGCGGCCGTGTGGACCCAGCACACGCGGTCGGTGAACAACGACCTGACGCTGGTGCACGAGCAGGCGCTGCTCGACGTCGCGGCCGGCATGGTCTTCCTGCGCGAACAGGGTTACGAGTCGATCGTCCCGCTCGGGCACTCCGGCGGCGGCACGCTCTTCGCCTTCTACCTCGAGCAGGCCGGGCTGGCGGGCGTCGACCGGATCGCGACCACGCCCGGCGGACGCCCGACCGCGCTCGCCGGCGCGACGATGCCGACGGTCGACGGCGTCGTGTTCCTCGCCCCGCACCCGGGACAGGGGCGGCTGCTGCTCGGCTGCATCGACCCCTCGGTCGCCGACGAGACCGACCCCCTCGCCGCGGTGCCCGATCTCGACGCGTTCGACGCTCGCAACGGCTTCGCCGAGCCGCCCACCAGCGCGTCGTACTCCGCGGAGTTCCTCGAGCGCTACCGGGCGGCGCAGGTCGCCCGGGTCGCCCGCCTCGACGCGCGGGCCCGCGAGCACCTCGCCCGCACCGCGGAGGCCCGCGCCGCGCACCAGCGGACGGGTGCGGCGGCGGATCGTCGCCGGGCCCTGGCGCCCGGGATCCTCACGGTCTTCCGTACCGACGCCGATCCCCGCACGGTCGACCTCTCGCTCGACCCGAGCGACCGGCCCTACGGCTCGCTCTTCGGCGCCCGGCCCGACCTCATCAATTACGGACAGGTCGGGTTCGGCCGCCTGACGACGCCGGAGGCGTGGCTCTCGACCTGGTCGGGGCTCAGCTCGAACGCCGACTTCGTGCGGTGCGGGCCCGGGGTGACGGCACCGGCCCTGTTCGTCGAGCTCACCGGCGACCAGGCGGCGTTCCCGTCCGACTCCCGCCGCATGGTCTCCGCCCTCGGCAGCACCGACCTCACGCACGAGAGCGTGCGCGGGACGCACTTCGGCGGCGCGATCGCGCCCGTCGAACCCACGGGCAACGCGCTCGCCGCGGAGCGGATCGCGGCGTGGCTCGGCGAGCGTCACGAGCTCGCGCCGCCGGCCTGAGCTCACCACCGGTCCGCGTGATACTTCGAAAACCGAAGCATGCCCAGCACTCTCGTCGGGGTGCCGAGCGACGCGGGCTCGGCCCGGTGGTCCCCAGGCCGTGCCACTGACGGGCGTCTATCCCCGGATCCGCTCCGCCGCCTCCAGCAGCACCTCGAACTTGCGGCGGCCGTGGCCTCCGGGATCGCGGCGAGCACCTGGCCCGTCGACGGGTTCGGGGTCTCGAGCACGCCGCCGTCGGAGGCGGGGCGGAGCGTGCCGCCGATGAGCATCTCGGGGCGCCTCACGAGGCCTGCTCCAGGGCACGGACGAGGTGCTCCCACACCGCGGCGATCGCCGTCGGCGAGTAGATGTGCTCCCTCTTGGCGAGGGCCTCCTCGGGCTGTGACCAGGACGGCCAGCCACCTGCCGAGCGGGTGAGGATCTGCTGGGCGCAGGCGCGCTCGAGGATCACGGCCGTCACCACCGCGGTCGGCAGGTCGGGCCCGACCGTGACGATGCCGTGGTTGACCAGGAAGAGCGCGTTGCGGTCGCCGAGGTCGGCGGCGACGCGCTTGCCGAGCTCCTCGGTGAGGATCAGGTCCGCGGTGTCGGTGAAGCGCGGGACGTCGGGCGGGGTGAACATCGTCGCGCCGTGGCTCACCGGCAGCAGCGGCTGGCCGGTGGCGGCGAGCGCCACCGCGTAGGGCGGGTGCGTGTGGACGACCGCGCCGACGTCCGGCCGGGCCGCCAGGATCTCGGTGTGGATCGGGTACTCGCTGTGCCGCGCGCCCGGTCCGCCCTCGACGACGCCGCCGTCCGCGGCGACGAGGTGCACCCGCTCCGGGGTGATCTCGTCCAGGCCCCACTCGGCGGTCTTGATCCACACGCCCCGGCCGTCCGGGTCGCGGACCGAGGCATGGCCCCAGACCAGGTCGCCGTGCCCGTTCGCGGCGAGCACCCGGGACGCGGTGGCGACCAGGGACGCGGTCTCGTGCATGCGGTGTCCTCCGTGAGCGACGTGGGTCACGTTTCGCTGAGTAGACATATAGTCTGCTCAGCAGAACGCTCGCGGGAGATTCTGCTGGAAAGAACCGCGGTGCGGTCGGCGGATCGTCAGCCGGCGCCGAGGTCGCGCGCGATCCCCCGAGCGGTGGCGGCGAGCAGCGCCGCCCACTCGGTGAGGCGGTCGCGGCGGTAGCGGGCGGTCGGCATGGAGATCGAGATGCCGCCGGCGAGGCCGTCTGCCGGGACGGCGGCGCCGACGGCGGTCACCCCGGTCTCGGTGCGCTGGTCGTTGAGCGCGAAGCCCTGGCGCCGGATGCGGCGCAGCTCGCGGACGAGGCCGTCGACGTCGGCGACCGGCGATCCCGCCCCGCCGTAGAGCGCGCGGAGCTCGTCCTCGTCCCGGGTGGCCAGCACGGCCCGCCCGCCCGACGCCAGGTGCGCGGGCAGGACCCGACCGCCTCGATCGCCGACGCGCAGCACCCGGTCGCACTCGACGGACGCCACGAACCGCGCCTGGTCGCCGACCACCACCACGAGGTTCGTGGTCTCGTCGGTCCGCGCCGTGAGGTCCTGCAGGTGCGGGAGCGCGACCCGGCGCAGCTCGGCGGCCGGCTCGGGCGTGGTCGGCCGGCGCAGGACGGGGCCGGCGACGTAGCGGCGGTCCTCGTCCTGCTCGGCGAAGTCGCGGTAGACGAGCATCGCGAGCAGCCGGTGCGCCGTGGAGCGGGCCACGCCCAGGCGCTCCGCGGCGTCGCTGACGCGCAGCGGACCCTCCTGCTGCAACATCGCCGCGAGACGCAGGGCGTGGTCGACGGACTGGATCCCGTACGTCGGCCTGTTCTGCACGCCAGAAGAGTAGGACCCGCCGGGCAGAACCCTCCTATCGTCGGCGCGTGGTCCAGTTCTACGTCGACGGCTACCGGACCGGCGATCCGTTCCTCGAGGAGCCGCATCCCTCGGTGCGCGACCGGCCGGACGGGCTCCCGGAGACCACGGACGTCCTCGTCGTCGGGTGCGGGCCGGCCGGTCTCGTGCTGGCGGCGCAGATGGCGAGCTTCCCCGACCTCCGCACGGTGGTCGTCGACCGCCGGGACGGCCCGCTCGAGATCGGGCAGGCCGACGGGGTCGCGTGCCGCACCGTCGAGATGTTCGGGGCGTTCGGCCTCGCCGACCGTGTCATCGCCGAGGGCTACCAGGTCAACGAGGTCGCGTTCTGGCGCCCGGACCCCGACGACCCGTCGGTCATCACGCGGACCGGCCGGATCCAGGACGTCGAGGACGACCTGTCCGAGATGCCGCACGTGATCGTCAACCAGGCGCGGATGCTCACCTACCTGCGCGAGCACATGGCGCGGTCCGCGGCGCGGCTCGAGCCCCTGTACGGCCTGCAGGTGGACGGGATCGCGGTCGGGACCGGCGACGAGCCGGTGACGGTGACGCTCGCGCACGTCGAGGGCGGCGCGGCGACCGGCGAGACGTCGACGATCCGGGCCCGCTACGTCGTCGGATGCGACGGCGCCCGGAGCGCCACCCGCGCCGCGATCGGCCGGGAGCTCGTCGGCGACCCGATGAACCAGGCCTGGGGCGTCATGGACGTCCTGGCCGTCACCGACTTCCCCGACATCCGGCTCAAGAGCGCGATCACGTCCGCCGAGGGCAGCATCCTGATCATCCCGCGCGAGGGCGGGTACATGGTGCGGCTCTACATCGAGCTGGACGGCGTCGACGGCGCCCGCGACGTCACGCCCGAGACGCTCGCGGCCGTCGCCAACCGGATCCTCCATCCGTACGTGCTCGAGGTGCGCGACGTCGGGTGGTGGTCGGTGTACGAGGTCGGGCAGCGCCTCTGCGACAGGTTCGACGACGTGCCCGCGGGCGCCGAGGACCGTCTCCCGCGGGTGTTCATCGCCGGCGACGCCTGCCACACCCACAGCGCGAAGGCCGGCCAGGGGATGAACGTGTCGATGGCCGACACGTGGAACCTCGGCTGGAAGCTCGCCGCCGTCCTGCGGGGCCGGGCGCATCCGGAGCTGCTGCACACCTACTCCGAGGAGCGCCAGGAGGTCGCGCGGGAGCTGATCGACTTCGACCGCGAGTTCGCGGCCATGTTCAGCGCCCACCCCGGGGGGCAGGGGGCGGACCCGGAGAAGTTCCAGCGCTACTTCCGCGACCAGGGCCGATTCACCGCGGGCGTCGCGGTCCGGTACGCGCCGTCGATGATCACGTCCGGCGCGGCGCACCAGCACCTCGCCGAGGGTCTGCCGGTGGGCATGCGGTTCCACTCCGCGCCGGTGATCCGGCTGGCCGACGCCACGCCGATGCACCTCGGGCACGTCGCGCGGGCCGACGGAGCCTGGCGGCTCTACCTCCTCGGCGACCGCGACGGGTCCCGGCTCCGCGGGCTGTGCGCTTTCCTCGCCTCGCCGGCGTCCCCGGTCGTGCGCTTCACCCCGGCCGGCGCCGAGCCCGACGCGGTGATCGACGTCCGGGCCGTCCTCCAGCAGGGGCACCGCGACGTCTCCGTCACCGGCCTGCCGCCGGCCCTGCTCCCGCGCAAGGGTCGCTTCGGTCTCGTCGACTACGAGAAGACCTTCTGCCCCGACCCCTCCGCCGACGTCTTCGACCTGCGCGGGATCGACCGCGAGGCGGGCTGCGCCGTGGTCGTGCGCCCGGACCAGTACGTGGCGCACGTCCTGCCGCTCGACGCGCACGCCGAGCTGGCGGAGTTCTTCGCGGGCGTGCTGGTCGACGTGGGGTAACGACCCGAACCCGACGAACGAGACAGGATCGTCCAGCGCGATCACGTCGGGGGTCGTCGATGTCGCAGTACCAGCCGCCGTCCTTCCAGCCCCAGCAGCCGTACGGGCAGTACGGGCAGCCCCGGCGTACGGGCAGCAGTACGGGCAGCAGTACGGCCAGCAGCAGTACGGCCAGCAGCAGTACGGCCAGCCGTACCCGCCGCAGGGGCCGCGCGCCAGGGCGCCGACGGCACAGCGATCGGCAGCCCGGAGACCACGAACAACGGGCCCGCCTACGTCACCGTGCGGGCGAGCGACGGCCTGGTCGAGTTCACCGGCGACTGCACCTGGTCCCCGGCCTCCTAGGTCGACCCCGGCCTGGGAGACGCTTCGATTTTCGAAGCGTCCGGCCGGTCACTCTCGACCCCACCCCGCCCGCAGCTGGGCGTCGATGCCCTCGGGACCGTCGGTGCGGTTGTCGACGGCGAGGTGGGGCACGGGCGGCGGGACGTCCGGCTGCATCCGGGCGGCGAAGGCGTCGAAGGACGCGAGCTTGCCCGCGTCGTTGGCTCGGCCTCGCGACGCGATCCGCCGGCGCAGGGTGGCGGCGTCCGACGCGACCCAGACCAGGTGCACGGGCTCGCCACCGAGCTCGTCCACCCACGCCCGCCAGCGCCCGACGTCCCGGATCTGGCCCGTGAACGGTGCGCTCAGCAGCACCGGGCAGCCGCGGGCGCGGATCTCCCGGGCGACGGCGGTCATCCCGCCGTACTCGTGCACCTTGACGTGCTCGTCGTACCAGGACCCCTCGCGCTCGCCGGCGGGACGACCGGCCGCCTCCAGCGTCGCGGACACGAAGCCGCCGTACATCGTGTCCTTGTCCAGCAGCGCAGGCACGGGCTGCAGCAGGGCGAGCAGGCGGTCGGCCACCGTCGACTTCCCCGACCCGGGCGGTCCCGCGACCACCCAGACGTCCGCCGGATCAGGCACGGCGGAAGGAGGGGTAGCCGGCGGCCGCCTCGCGCAGGCACCGTTCCCGGTACAGGCCGACGCCGCCGGCGTAGTCGGACGACGACGCGACGGGCATCGTGCCCGCGACCTCGTGGTGGTGGGCGATCCACGCGTCCTCGCCCGCCGCCGTCGCCTCCAGGGTGTCGAGGCCCGCGGCGTGCAGGTCGGCGACCGCCTGCGCGATCCACTCGACCTGGATCTGCCGGCAGGTCGTCATGAGGCACCGGTCCGACGGCGGCGTGAGCGGGGCCGCGGTGGTGAACAGGTTCGGGTAGCCGTGCTTCGCGAGCCCGAGGGTGCTGCGCGCCTCCCGCCCCCACTCCTCCGCCAGCACCTGCCCGCCGCGCCCGCGCACGTCGACGCGCGTCAGGGCGGCCGGCCCGCCGTCGAACGTCGAGGTCACGACGATCACGTCCAGCGCGTGCACCGTGCCGTCGGACAGCTCGATGCCCTCGGGGACCAGGCGGTCGATCGGCGTGTGCGCCAGGTCGACGAGGTCGACGTCGTTGCGGCCGAACACCTCGAGGTAGCCGGAGTCCAGGCGCACGGGCCGCACGCCGAACCCGCCCCGCGGCACGAGCACGTCGGCGAGGCCGGGATCGAGCAGCCGCGCCCGCATCGCCGCGCGGACGGCGTCGCCCGCGTCCCCGGGTGAGCCCAGGGCTCCCGTCCACGCCGATCTCGTCCCGTCACCGAGCACCGGCGCCCGCTCGTCGTCGCCGGTCAGGGTGTGGACGACCGTGTCGCGGAGCTCGGTGAACCGGCCCCGGTAGGCGTCCCGCTCCCGCCAGCCGAACACCGGGTTCGCGCGGGGCAGGAGGTCGACGGGACCGGTCGCGAACACCGTCAGCCGCGACACCCGGTCGACGATCGTCGGCACGAGCTGGACCGCCGCCGCGCCGCTCCCGAGGACGCCGACCCGTTGCCCGGCGAGGTCGTACCGGCCCTCCGGCCAGTGCGCGGTGTCGAGGACCGGCCCCGCGAAGTCGCCGCCGATCAGGTCGATCGTCCGCTCCGGCAGCAGCCCCGTGCAGGCGACGACGAACCGGGCGTCGAGCGTCTCGCCGCGGTCGGTGCGCACGGTCCAGCGGCCGCGCGCCTCGTCGAGGTGCAGGTCGACGACCCGGGTGCCGAGGCGGATGTCGCGGCGCAGGTCGAGCCGGTCGGCGACGAAGCGCAGCCACCGCTGCACCTCGTAGCCGGCAGGGTAGCGCTCGCTCCAGCCCCAGTCGCGGTAGAGCTCCTCGGAGAACAGGTACTGGTACCCGGGCCCCTCGGAGTCGAGGTGCGAGCCCGGGTATCCGTGCCACCACCACGAGCCCCCGACGTCGTCGGCGGCGTCGTAGGCGCGCACGCGCAGACCCTGCGCGCGCAGCAGGTGCAGCTGGTAGAGCCCGGCGACGCCCGCGCCGATGACAACGGCGTCGAGCTCCTCGACCGTCACCGCAGCACCAGCGGGCCCGGCGGCGTGGGCGTGGCGCCGTCCTCGGGCCGCACGAGGTGGACGGAGACGTCGACGGTCACCGCCCCGGCCCCGTCCCGCGCGAACTCGAGGATCATGAAGTGGTCACGGCACGGATCGCCGGAGCCGCACAGCGGGTCGGAGTACGTGGCGGTGCCGAGGGGCTCGCCGTCCAGGGGGAACGGGCTGGTCGGTTCGGGGCCCGCGCCGTAGTGGTTGCCGGCGGCGGGCAGCAGCGTCAGGGGCGAGGCGATGAGCTCGTGCAGCACGTGCGTCCGGTCCGTCAGCGTCACCCGGGCGTAGCGGGCGTAGTGGATGTCCCCGGAGAGGATGAGGACGTCGTGGCGGGCGTTCACGAGGGCGTCGCACAGCTGCCGGTACTGCCGCCCGTGGTCGGGCAGGCCACGGTCCTTGATCCGCTCGAGGACGTTCCCGGCCGGGGCGAGCAGCGGCTGGCCGAGCACGAGCACGCCGGGCGTCTCGAGGCCGCGGACCCAGGAGAGCAGCTGCTGGAAGTCCCCGTCGGCCATGAACTCGTCGACCGAGCTCCAGAGATGCTCCGGTCGCTCCCGGTGCACCCGGGTGTCGGCCAGGAAGAACGCCAGGTCCTCACCGATGTCGAACGCGACGGTGCGCTGCGTGTCCTGCACCTTCTGCAGGAAGTCCCGGGCGTGGAGCTCCCACCTCTCCCGGGTGCGGCGCCGGAGCAGGGTGATCCAGGCGAGCGGGTTGGCCGGGTAGTTGTTCCAGAACTCGTGGTCGTCGGTGACGAAGAAGTTCCCGCCATGGGCAAGCAGGTGGTTGAGCTTCTCCCACGTCCGCGAGTAGGTCCGCGAGATGTGCCGCTTCATGCGCGACTGCCCCATCGGGAGCAGGAAGTCGCGGTACGGCGCGTCGAGGTAGACCTGGTCGCCGACGAGGAACTTGACGTCCGGACGCGGGCCCAGCCGGCGCACGTCCTGGTAGCGCGCCGCGACGCGACCGGTCGGTTCATCCGGTGGTGGGCCCGTGCGGCGCAGGCTCGACAGCGCCACCCGCGCCCGCCGGAGTCGGCGGCGAACCTCCAGCGCGGGGCGCGCCCACCACGGCGGATGGGCGCGGGTGAGCAGCGAGCCCGTCCGGTCACGCTCGTCGCGGTCCTCGCAGTAGCAGGAGGCGAGGAGCACGCGGAACGGCTGGTCGCGCACCGACGTCGGCAGCGTCCGGAAGCTCGCCACGACGCGGTCGCCGTCCTCGCGCGACCACCGGCTGCGCCTCGGCAGGTACCAGACGGTGTACTCCGTGCCCGGCGTCAGCTCGACGAGGTCGACGAGCCAGATGCGGGTGTCGGTGCTGCGCGGCGCGACGTTCGTCATGAGGTGGTCGGGATCGTGCTCGTCCGGCGACCAGGCGTGGACGACCTGCTCGCCGTCACGCACCTCGAGCGACCAGCGCCGTTCCTTGAGCTCGGCCTGGATCCAGAGCCGCGCGCCGGAGACGGTCGGGCGGTGGATCACGACCTGCATGCCGGCATCCTGCCGCCTCGTCGACCCGATCACCCACCGCACGACACCGGACAAGGCCGGTGCATCGGCCGCCGGTAGGCCAGGATCGGTCCCGAGACCCGTCCCTCAACCCCCGATGGGGCCCGCATGCGCTACGACGACGACGCCCAGCTCGACGCCTCCGAGGTCACGGACAACCGCGGCCAGGGCGGCGGGTCCGGCTCGGGCTTCGGGGGACTCGGCGGGGGCGGTGGCGGCGGCCTCCTGCCGCTGCTGATCGGTCTGCTCTTCCGCGGGCGCAGCGGCAAGGTCAGCTGGGTCCTCATCGTCGTCGTGGTGGTCGGCTTCCTCGCCGTGACGTTCCTCGGCGGTGGGGGCGGCCAGGGGTCGTCGATCGCCGGCGCGTTCGGCGAACCCGGCGGCCCGGCGGTCGCCGGCACGTCGGAGCTGGCGAGTGAGTGCCGGACGGGCGCGGACGCGAACACCAACCCCGACTGCGCGATCGTCGCCGACATCAACTCGATCCAGGCGTACTGGACGAACGGCGGCTACACGCAGATCGCGTCGAGGGTGCGGGGTGCGCAGCCGCGCTACCAGAACGTCGACACCGTGTTCTTCAGCGGACGGGTGAACACCCGCTGTGGCAGCGCCGACTCGAGCTCGGGACCGTTCTACTGCCCGGCCGACGACCTCGTGTACATCGACCTGACCTTCTACGACCAGCTCCGCCAGCAGTTCGGCGCGCAGGGCGGCCCGCTGGCCAACGCCTACGTGCTCGCCCACGAGTACGGCCACCACGTGCAGGACCAGCTCGGCACCCTCGGCACCACCGAGGCCGCGTCCGCGCGGCAGGGCGCCTCGTCCGCGGCGGTGCGCGTCGAGCTGCAGGCCGACTGCTACGCCGGCGTCTGGATGAACAACGCGACCCGGCCGCAGGGTGGGCGGTCCGCGTTCATCACCGAGATCACCCAGGCTGACCTGGACACCGCGGTCGACGCCGCGACGCGCATCGGCGACGACTACATCCAGGGCCAGCTCGGCGGCGGCACCGTCGACCCCGACTCGTTCACCCACGGCACGTCGGCCCAGCGCAAGAAGTGGCTCACCACGGGGTTCACCACCGGCGACCCCACCCGCTGCGACACGTTCCGCACGAACGACCTGGGCTGAGCCACACGGCAGGTCAGAAGACGAGCGTCGTCCGGCCCGTGACGACGACGCGGTCGGCGCAGTGCGCGGCGACGGCGCGGGCCAGCACGCTGCGCTCGACGTCGGCGCCGCGGCGGGTGATGTCGGCGACGGTGTCGCGGTGCGAGACGCGGGCGACGTCCTGCTCGATGATCGGGCCCTGGTCGAGGTCCTCGGTGACGTAGTGCGCCGTGGCGCCGACCAGCTTGACCCCGCGCTCCTTCGCCTGCGCGTAGGGCCCGGCGCCGACGAACGCCGGCAGGAACGAGTGGTGGATGTTGATCGCGGGCACGCCGAGGGCGTCGAGGAAGCCGCCGCTCAGGATCTGCATGTACCGGGCGAGGACGACGAGGTCGACGCGGCCGTCGAGCAGCTCGATCTGCTGCTTCTCGGCGACGTCCTTGGTGTCGCGGGTGACGGGGATGTGGGCGTAGGGCACACCGAACCGGGCGACCTCGTCGGCGAGGTCGGGGTGGTTCGACACGACCTGGACGATGTCGACCCCCAGCTCGCCGCGCCGCTGCCGCCACAGCAGGTCGAGCAGGCAGTGGTCGAGCTTCGAGACGAACACCGCAACCCGCGTGCGCTCGGCGGCGACGCGCAGACGGAAGGTGATGTCGTACCGGTCGGCCACCTCCTCGCCGAACTCGGCGGTGAGCTCGTCGAGGGCCTCCTCGAGGCCCGGCAGCCGGAAGACCAGCCGCATGACGAAGTGCCCGCCCTCGGGGTCGGTGGTGTCCTGGTCGGACTGCACGATCGTCGCGTTGTGCGCGTGCAGGAACGAGCTGATCGCCGCCACCAGCCCGGGCTGGTCGCGGCAGGAGACCAGCAGCCGGCCGACGTCCGTGTCGCTCACCGGAGACCCCGGAAGCCGGTGACCTCGACGGCGGAGCGGGAGCCGGCGTCGAGCAGCGCGTCCCACAGGTACTGCCCCGACGAGCGCTCGCAGTGCAGCAGGTAGGACCGGACGCCCGAGACGTCGTCGCGCACGACGTCGGTGACCACCGCCGCGACCGACGTCCGCAGCGCGGTGCCGTCGGGGGTGACGGTGTCGGCGAGGTCGATCGCGCAGACTCTGGCCAGGACGGTGGTGGCCCCCGGGCCCTGCAGCCGCATCAGCGCGCGGCCGTGGGTGAGGTCGAGGACCGACGTGAACTCGCCGGTGCCGGCCAGGCGCTCCTCGAGTGCGGTGCGCAGCGCCGGGGCCGTGCCCGGCGCGCCGAGCGCGAGCCACTCCCCGGGGGCGGACCCGACGAGCAGCACCTCCCCGGACCCGACGTCGGTGCGCAGCGTGCGCCCGAACCGCACGCCCAGGGCCTCGCGGCCCGCGCCGTCGAACGGGGCGCGGACGTGCACCTTCGCGAGCGGGGTCTCGTCCGAGAGCGTGGACGCTCCGGTCGCGGCCCGGGCGCTGACCTCCCACCCGTCGAGGACGGTGGCGGGGGAGGCGGCGATCGGGCTGCGCGCCACGGCTGCTGCGGTTGTCTCAGACACGCTGACGCTCTCCTTCGGGATCGACGTGGACGCGGTCGGTCACCTCGGCGACGACGTCGCGCCCGTCGGGCAGGCGGACGGTGACGCGGGTGCCGACGGCCGCCAGCTCGCGGTCGAGCTGGGCCAGCCCGATCGAGCGCCCGAGCGTCGGGGACATCCGGCTGGACGTCACGCGCCCGGCGATGCCGCCGGCCCGGTCGAGGATCTGGCTGGCCTCCTGGGGCACGATCGTCCCGTCGAGCGTCCGCAGGCCGACCAGGCGCGGGTGGGTGTCGCGGCCGTGCTGCCACACCAGTTCCGGCTTGCCGACGAAGTCCGGCTTGTCGAGCTTGATCAGCTCGTCGACGCCGGCGCTGAAGCCCTGCGTCAGACCGTCGGTGTCCTGTCCGACGATCGCGTGCCCCTTCTCGAGGCGCAGGACGCGCTGCGCCTCCACGCCGAAGGCCCGCACGCCGAGGTCCTCGCCGGCGGCCATGAGCCGCTCCCACACGTGCAGGCCGTAGGCGGCCGGCACGTGGACCTCGAAGGACAGCTCGCCGGTGAACCCGATCCGCCAGAGCACGCAGTCGGCGACGCCGGCCACCGTGCCGGTGCGGACGCTCATGTAGCCGAAGGACTCGGCCCCGAGATCCAGATCGGTGAGCCGGCCGAGCAGCTCGCGCGAGCGGGGCCCGGCGACGTTGATGCTGGCGTACGCCGTGGTCACCGGGGTGACGTGCACCTGCCACTGCGGGCGCGCCGTCTGCAGCCAGCGCTCCGCCCACTCCCACACCGCGGCGGCGCCCGAGGACGTCGTCGACATGAGGTAGTGCTGCTCGCCGAGGCGCCCGGTGACGCCGTCGTCGAGCACCACCCCGTCCTCGGCGCACATGACCCCGTAGCGCACACGACCGACACCGAGCTTCTGCCACTTGTTGACGTAGAGCAGCTCGAGCAGCTTCGGCACGTCCGGCCCGCGGAGGTCGAGCTTGCCGATCGGGGTGACGTCGATGAGGCCGACCGCGGTGCGCACGGCGGTCACCTCGCCGGCGGGGTCGCCGTAGTGGTCGGGACGGATCCACTGGCCGGCGACGAGCGGGACCGCGCCGTGGCGCTCGTGCCACGGCTGCATGGGGGAGTACCGCACGGGTTCGCGCGGCCGCCCGGCGAGCGCGCCGAGGGTCACCGGCGCGTACATCGGCCGCCACGTGGTGGTGCCCGTCGCGGCGATCGTGCTGCCGGTGGCCCCGGCGAGGACCGCCACGGTGTTGACCGTCTCGAGCTTCCCCTGGCCGGGCCCCATGGTGGCGGTGGTGTAGCGCTTCACGAGCTCGACCGAGTCGTAGCCCTCCGCCGCCGCGGTGATGATGTCCTTGGCCGAGACGTCCTCGGAGAGGTCGACGAAGCCGCCGGTGCCGTTGGAGAACAGCTCGGGGTGGTCGGCGACGGCCAGGTGCGGGACGGTCACGGCGGTGCCCGCGATCCGCAGCGCCCGCCGTGCCGCCTCGCGGCCCACCGCATCGGCGTGCTCCACCACCTGCGCGACGTCGCCCTCGCCGACGATCCCGCCGGCGGCCAGCACGTTCTCGGGCATGCGCGCCGGGTCGGGCCGGAACCGCGCGGTGCGCGGGTCGTAGACGGGGTTGTCGCCGGACTGGTTGAGCAGCGAGGTCGGCGCGGTCCACCCGACGGCGGTGACGAGCAGGTCGGCCTCGACCCGGCTGCCGTCGCCCAGCTCGACCGCGCGCACCCCGTGGCGGCCGTGGGCGGCGGTGATCGTCTCGCCCCGGCGGGCGTCGACGACGGCGGCGACCTCCACGCCCGCGTCCTCGAGGTCGGCGGTCGCGGCGTCGCCCTCGGGGTTCGCGGTGAGCACCACGGCACGCTGCCCGGGCTGCACCGCCCAGAGGTTGATCAGCCGCCGCGCGGCGGTCGAGAGCACCACGCCGGGCAGGTCGTTGCCGGCGAAGACGTAGGGCCGCTCGATCAGCCCCGGGGTCACGACCAGCGCGCCCGCCCGAGCCTTGATCAGCCGCTCGTCGACGCCGGGCAGGCTGCGCTGCACGATCGGGATCCAGTTGTCGTCGTAGCGCGCGGCGACCACCGAGTCGGTGAGCACCTCGATGCCCGGCTGGGCGGCGACCTGCGCGCGGAGGTCCTGCAGCGCCGCCCGGTCGCCCGGCCCGCCCCAGCGCAGGTGCCCGCCGAGCTCGTGCTCCTCCTCGACGAGCATCACCGACGCCCCGGCGCGGGCGGCCGCGACCGCGGCGGCCATCCCCGCGGGGCCGCCGCCGGCGACCACGACGTCGGGGTGGGCGTAGCGCTTGTCGTAGTAGCCGCGGTCGGTGTCGGGCGGCACCTCGCCGGCGTGCACGAAGGTGCGCAGGACCTTCTCGTACGTGGGCCACAGCCGCTCGGGCTTGATGAACGTCTTGTAGTAGAAGCCGGTGGCCAGGAACCGCCCGGCGAGCCCGTTGACCGCCTTGACGTCGAAGCGCAGCGACGGCCAGGTGTTCTGCGAGCTGACGTCGAGGCCCGGGGTGAGCAGGCGGTGCGCGCCCCGGACGTTCGGCTCGTCGCCGACCTGCACCATCGCGCCCGGGTCGAGGTAGCTCGCGGTGAGCAGCCCGCGGGGCCGGTGGTACTTGTAGCTGCGCGAGAACACGCGCTCGCCCGCGGCCGCGAGCGCCGAGACGATCGTGTCGCCGGGGTGGCCCGTGTAGCGGGTGCCGTTCCAGGTGAACCCGACGGTCCTGCGGCGGTCGATGACCTCGCCCTCGCGGGGCGGGAGACGCCGGTCGGTGGCGTCGCCGGCGCCGCGGCGTCGTGTCGTCGGCAGGATGCTCATCGGGCTCCCTCCTGCACGGCGTCCCGGACCCCGCGGACCTCGTGCGTGAGCGTGTGCCGCTCGACGACGAGCCACCGGCGGCATCCGGAGCCGTGGTACCAGCTCTCGGTCTGCCAGCCCCGGGTGTTGGCGTGGAAGTACAGGTAGCGCCGCCACTCCTCCGGCGTCGTCGTCGCGGGGTCGGGCCGTGGCCCGGCCTCGCCGCCGAACTTGAACTCGGTCGCGTTGCGGGGCCCGCACCAGGGGCAGGGAAGAAGCATCACGGACGATCACCTCGGGACGGCGGGGGTGGGGGAACGCGGACGACTAGTGGCCCACCGCGGCCGCCCCCTTCTCCCCGACGAGCCGCCCGGAGAGGAAGCGGTCCAGCCCGAAGGCCGAGATGATCTCCGGCGGCTTGCCCTCGGCGAGGCACGCCGCCATGGCCTCCCCGGAGACCGGGCCGGCCTTGAAGCCGTAGGTGCCCCACCCGACGTCGACGTAGAAGCCCTCGACCGGAGTCGGGCCCATGATCGGCGAGTAGTCCGGCGTCATGTCGCAGAGCCCGGCCCACTGCCGCAGCAGGCGCATCTTCGCCAGCGCAGGCATGAGCTCCAGGACGTGCCCGGCGATGCCCTCGGTGAACTCCAGCGAACCGCGCATCGAGTACGACGCGAAGGGGTCCACGCTCGCGCCGAACACCAGCTCGCCGCGGTCGGTCTGGCTGACGTAGACGTGCAGCGTCCCGGAGACGACGACGGTGTCGAGGAACGGGCGGACCGGCTCGGTGACCGCGGCCTGCAGCGGGAACGTCTGCACCGGCATGGCCACCCCGGCCATGTCCGAGATGAGGCTGGACCAGCCCGCGGTGGCGTTGAGGACCACCGGGGTCGCGATCCGCCCGCGGGTGGTCTGCACGCCGGTGACGCGTCCCCGCTCGACGTCGATCCCGGTGACCTCGGTCTTCTGGTGGATGTGCACGCCGTGCGCGTCGGCGGCGCGGGCGTAGCCCCACACCACCGCGTCGTGGCGGACCACGCCGCCCGGCGGGTGGTACAGCGCGCCGAGGATGGGATAGCGGGTCTCGGCCGAGGTGTCGAGGTACGGCACCAGCTCCTTGACCTTGTCCGGCCCGATCACCTCGGACTCGACGTCCTGGAGCTTGTTGACCTCGGTGCGCCAGGCCATCGTGCGCATCGACGCGTCGTTGTGCGCCAGCGTGAGGTGCCCGCGCTGGGAGAACATGACGTTGAAGTTCAGGTCCGCGGCCAGGTGCTCGTAGAGCTTCACCGAGCGGTCGTAGAAGCGCACACCCTCGGGCGTGAGGTAGTTCGAGCGCAGGATCGAGGTGTTGCGGCCCGACCCGCCGCCGCCGATGTACGACTTGTCCAGCACCGCGACGTTCGTCATGCCGTGGTTCTTCGCGAGGTAGTACGCGGTGGCCAGGCCGTGCACCCCGCCGCCGATGATCACGGCGTCGTAGCTGGGGCGCAGCTCCCGGTCGTGCCACGCCCGCGGCCACTCGGAGCGCGAGAGCCCGTGGCGCAGGAGGCTCCACGCCGAGTAGCCCCGCACGCGTCCGTGCCGTGCCGTTGCCGTTGCGGTTGCCGTTGCGGTGGCCGTTGCCGTTCGTGCTGGTCACCCGGGGTCCTTCCGGAAGTCGATGGCCGGGAAGTCGATGGCCGGGAAGTCGATGGCCGGGAAGTCGCGGGCCGGGAAGTCGCGGGCCGGTCTCACGCCTGCGTGAGGTACCGCCGGACCTCCCAGTCCGACACGGAGGCGTGGTACTCGTCGAACTCCTGCTGCTTGACCGCGGCGAAGTAGTCGATGAAGTCGCCGCCCGGGGTCTTGCCCAGCGCGGCGCGCAGGACGTCGTCCTCGACGAGCTCCTCGACCGCGCGGTCCAGCGTCTTCGGGAGGTGCTTGATGCCGCGGGCGCGCACCTCGTCGGAGTGCAGGGCGAAGAGGTTGTCGTCGGTGCAGGTGCCCGGGTCGATCTCGCGGTCGATGCCGTCGAGCCCGGCCGCCAGCAGGGCGGTGGCGGCGAGGTACGGGTTGGCGGACCCGTCGACGCCCCGGTGCTCGATGCGCCCGCCCTCGGGGACGCGCAGCATCACCGAGCGGTTGTTGCCGCCGTAGGCCACGTACGCCGGCGCCCAGGTGGAGCCGGAGGTCGGGGCGCCGACGCCGATGCGCTTGTAGGAGTTGACCGTCGGGCAGATGATCCCGGCGACGGCCCGGCCGTGCTCGATCAGCCCGCCCAGGTAGTGGCGGGCGAGGGGCGAGAGGCCCAGCGCGTCGGAGTCGTCGTCGAACAGCGGCGTGCCGTCCTTGGACCACAGGCTCTGGTGGATGTGCAGCCCGTTGCCGGTGACGGAGGTGAACGGCTTCGGCATGAACGTCGCGACCATGCCGGCGTCGTGCGCCAGCATGTGGATCATGTACCGGAAGAAGATGGTGCGGTCGGCCGTGGTCAGCGCATCCGAGTAGTGCCAGTTGTTCTCGAACTGGCCGGTGCCGTCCTCGTGGTCGTTCGCGTAGTTGCCCCAGCCGAGGGTGTTGAGGTTCCGCGACACCGTGGACAGGTGGTCCCACATCCGCGTCAGGCCCTTGACCTCGTAACAGGGCTTCGCGGCCGTGTCGAGCGGGTCGGCGACCTCCAGCGTCCCGTCCTCACGGCGGCGGAGCAGGCTGTACTCCAGCTCGGTGCCGGTCTTGAGCACCCAGCCGCGCTTGTCCGCGAGCTCCGCGAGCTGGCGGCGCAGGATCACGCGCGGGGCGTAGGGCCAGGGCTTGCCCTCGACGTGCGGATCGCAGTGCAGCACCGCGACGCCAGGCTTCCACGGCAGGGGCGTGTAGGACGCCGGGTCCGGGACGACGAGCACGTCCGGGTCGGCCGGCGACTGCCCGAGGTCGCCCGCGGCGTAGCCGGCGAACCCGGCCCCGCCGTCCATGAGCAGGTCGAACGAGGAGGACGGGATGGCCTTCGCGCACGGCTTCCCGTGCAGGTCCACGAACATCGCCAGGAAGAACTCGATGCCGTCCGCCTCGGCGCGTTCCCGCAGGTCGCTGCGTGCCCTGTCGTCAGCAGAGTCCATGCCGCCTCCCCGGGAAGGTGTGGACTTAGAACCATTCACGCCCGCGGCGAAAGGTGTCAACCCCGTCACGGCCGCTCGCGCGCAGCCTGTCTGCTCGGACACGCACCGTGACAAGGCGCGGTAGCCTCCCGGCCATGGCCCGGCAGGTCACCTCCACGACGCTGGCGCAGGCCGTGGCCGACCACCTCCGGATGCGCATCCACCGCGGCGACGTGAGCCCGGGGGAGCGCCTGCCCGCGGAGCGGGATCTCGCCGAGCAGCTGGGCGTCGCGCGGATCAGCCTGCGCGAGGCGATCCGGCAGCTGCGCGAGGACGGCTACGTCGAGGTCCGGCGGGGCTCCACCGGCGGCACGTACGTCACCGAGCTGCGGCGCCCGGCCGAGGCCTGGCGGTCCCGGATGCGCGAGCAGGTCGGCGAGATGGACGACATCCTCGACTTCCGCATCGCGCTCGAGACCGAGACCGCCACGCTCGCCGCCCGCCGGCACACCGAGGCAGGTCTCGTGCCGATCCGCGACGCGATCGCGGCGCTGAGCGGGGTCATCGGGCGCACCGCCTTCCGGCAGGCCGACTCCCGCTTCCACGTCGCGCTGGCCCGCGCCGCCGGCAACGAGCGGCTCGAGGAGGCCGTCGAGGCCGCCCGGGGCGAGCTCTTCAGCCCCCGCGACCTCCTGCCGTTCCGGGAGCCGGTCGAGGAGACCCTGCGCGACCACCAGACGATCTACGAGGCCGTGGCGGCAGGTCACGAGGGCGAGGCCGCCGAGGCGATGCGGGCGCACCTCGAGCGGGCCCGCCGCCAGCTGCGGTTCATCGTGTTCGGCGCCGCCGACGACGCGGAGTGGCCCACCGCCTGACGGTCGTGACCTCACATGGGGTTGACACGGTGTGGCGTGGGTCTCTTATTGTCGCTCCGTTCTTGGTCTGCAGATGAGACCAATGCGGGCCCGCTCGTGCAGGCCCGGCAACGGACCCCGTCATCGACCCGTGCCCACGGTGGCCACGGCGCGATCGGAGGCACGGTCATGAGCTCTCTCGACGACCGCATCGCGGGGCTGTTGCGCCGCGACCGGCTCCTCGCGATCGGCAGCACCGTCGCCATGTGGGTGGTGCTGGTCTTCGTCTTCCTCGCCGCGGCGCCCACGGTGCCGGGGACCACGCTGCTGGTGGTCCTCGGTGTCGCGATGGTGGTGCTCGGCGGCCTGAACACCGCCTCGGCCGCGGCCCTCATCCGGCGCTACCGGGCGGCGAAGGACCAGGTCTACCGGCCCGACATCGAGAACCTCGACGCCCAGCGGGCCGCGAAGCACGGGAGCGCGTCGTGACCGCCGACGCCGGCCGGCGGGCGGCCTACGAACCCCCGAAGCAGTCGGTCCGTGGCCAGCTCCTGGACGCGTTCGTCGTCCTCGCGCTGATCTTCGTGACCCTGTTCGGGACGACCTATCTGATCGAGTCCGAGGACACCGGCGGCGGCGCCGTGCGTCCGCTGGCCGAGCTCCCCATCACGCCGGGTGAGCGCGTGCAGTACCAGAAGATGATCGACACCGGTGTGGCCGACCTGGAGACGATCTCGGCGGGCGTCGAGGCGAACCAGGCCGGCGCCGACAAGTACGAGATCGACGTCCTCGCCCTGCTCGGGACGGCGGTGCTGCTCGCCCTCTACCTCGGCTTCGTCTACCGCGTGTCGTTCCGCGAGTACCGCGAGGTCATCGAGGAGAAGTTCGGGCCCAGTGACGGCGACGGCGAGTCCGGGAGGCAGTCATGAGCACCGTGGCCGTGGTGGAACTGATCGCGTGGGTGCTCAGCGCGCTCATCGCGGGCTGGCTGGTCCTCGACGTCCTCAAGGTCGCCCGTCACCACGACGAGGCGACCCTGGTCAACGCGCCGGACCCGCTCGAGGAGCCGCCGGGCACCGTCGAGGGGTCGGGGGTGAGGTCGGCATGAGCGCCACCGAGGACGCCCCCGCCGCCGCGACGTCGGCCGCCGGCGCCCAGGAGCGGCCGGCCCTGCGCAAGGTGCTCGCCCCGATGCACATCTGGGCCCTCGGGGTCGGGATCGTGCTCGTCGGCGAGTTCATGGGCTGGAACTTCGCGGTCGAGAAGGGCGGCATGTACGGCGCCCTGGTCGCCTGCTGGGTCGTCGGGCTGCTCTACACGTGCATCGTGATGATCAACTCCGAGGTCACCTCGGCGATCCCGGCCGCGGGCGGGCAGTACGCGCAGGCCAAGCACACCGTCGGGCCGTTGATGGCGTTCAACGTCGGGCTCTACCTGACGCTCGCGTACACCATGCTCGAGGCGGCCAACGCCAACGTCCTGTCCGACCTCCTGAGCACCCTGTCCGGGCTCATGGGCAGCGAGCAGGAGCTCTCGCCCTACCCCTTCGCGGTGCTCGCGATCCTCGCCCTGGCGTTCCTGAACTACCGCGGGGTGTTCGCCTCGCTGACGCTCAACCTCGTCATCACCGGGTTCGCGTTCGCGACGATCCTCGTGCTGTTCATCGGGCTGCGGGCGTGGTCGCCGTCGGGCGAGCTCGACCTGGCCGGCCTCGCGGGCGACGCCTCGAACGCCCTGCCCTACGGGTGGATCGGCGTGATCGCGGCCTTCCAGTTCGGCATGTGGTTCTACCTCGGTATCGAGGGCACCGCGCAGGCCGCGGAGGAGTGCCGGTCGGCGCCGCGCTCGGTGCCGCTGGGCAGCCTCGCGGGGATCATGACGCTGATCATCGCGGCGTCGCTGACCTGGTTCGTCTGCGCCGGGACACTGCCGTGGCACTACCTGGGCACGGCGATCACGCCGCTGTTCGACGCCGCGCTCGTCTCGGGTCAGGACGTCCTGGTCGTGCTGCTCCTGCTGGGGACGCTGTGCGCCACGCTCGCGTCGGCCAACGGGTGCATCAACGACGCCTCGCGGGCGTGGTTCTCGATGGGTCGCGACCGCTACCTGCCGGAGTGGTTCGGCGCGGTGCACCCGAAGTACCACACGCCGTTCCGGGCGATCGTGTTCCTCGTCCCGGTGGCGATCGCCTTCGCGCTGCTGCCGGTGCTGCTCTCCGAGCCGACGCTGCTGTCCACGGTGATCACCTTCTCGATCCTCTCGGGGCTGCTCATGTACAGCTTCATGGGGCCGAGCTTCATCCGGTTCCGGCGGCTGTGGCCGCTCGGCAAGATCACCCGGGCGTACACGTTGCCGCTGCACCCGGCGCCGGCGATCGCCCTGCTGGCGCTCTCGGCCGTGGTCTTCTTCGCGACGTTCCTGGGCTACGGCGCCGCGCTGATCTCGATCCTGGCCTTCTACCTGCTGGCGTCGATCTGGTTCGTGCTCCGGCGGTACAAGTTCGTGCGACGGGGGGCGCAGTTCACCGCCGACCTGCCGCGTCCCGAGGGGTACTGATGGGGATGACGGCGTGATGACCGGGGCCCTCGTGGTGATCGTCGTGGCGGTCGTGGTCCTCTCGGTCCTGCACCGACGATCCCAGCGCGCCGACGCCGCGGACCGCGCGCGGCTCTTCGAGCGTGTGGTGCCGCTGGTGCAGGACGCGCGCCTGACCCGCGAGGGCGGCGGCTACCCGGTGCTCACCGGCCGTCTCGGCGGCCACCCCGTGACCCTGCGGCCGATCATCGACGCGGTGACGCTGCGCAAGCTGCCCGTCCTCTGGGTGGAGCTCGTCGTGCACCGCGCCCTGGAGCTCGAGGGCACGGTGAACGTCCTGCTGCGCCCGCTGGGCACCGAGTTCTTCTCGCCGGATGCGGGATTCGCCCACGAGCTGGCGCCGCCGCCCGGGCTGCCCCGCCCGGTACGCGTCGCGTGCGCGTCGGCAGACCGGGCGCCGTCGACCGAGGTGGTGGCCGGCCTGCTCGCGCCCGCGACGGAGCTCTGCGGGGACCCCGCGACGAAGGAGCTGAGCGTGGGGCGAGGCGGGCTGCGGGTGGTCCTGCGGGTCGCCGAGGGCGACCAGGCGAGCTATCGGAGCGCGCGGCGCGCGGTCTTCGACCACCCGCGCGTCGACCCGGACGCGGTGCTGCGGGCGGTGGCGGTGCTGGGCGCGACCGGTGACCGTGTGTCGGCCGGGGAGGTCCTGTCGTGACCCGCTCCTGGCTGGTGCTGGCCGTCGCCGTCGTGCTCCCCGGGATGGGCCACGTGCTCCTCCGGATGCCCGTGCGCGGGTTGATGTTCGCCTTCTACACGGTGCTCCTCGGCGTGATCACCTGGCAGCTCACGACACCGGAGATCTCGCTGGTCGGGCGCCTGGCGGGTGGGCTGTTCGTGTACGCGATCAGTCTGCTGGACGCCTACACCTGGGCCACTCGACGTTTCGTGCGAAGCAACGTAATTTCGTAGCAGTAGTCCCCCATCGCAGGAAGGCCCGAGTCCCATGTGCGGAATCATCGGTCTCCACCTCCGCGACCCCGAGCTGCAGCCCATGCTCGGTCGCCTCCTCGACGACATGCTCTGCGGGGTCTCCGAGCGCGGGCCGGACTCGGTGGGCATCGCCGTCTACGGCGACGGGGAGCGCAACCCCGAGGGCCAGTCCGCGGTGTCCGTGCTGCGGGCGCCCGGCGACCTGGCGGCGTCGGCCGGTGCCCTCCTGCCGGGCACGCCGACCGTGACGGTCCGGGGGGCGGGGGACACCACGGTGCTCAGTGCGCCGGTCGGGGTCGAGGCGCTCACGGCCGCCGTCGCCGCGGCCGCGCCCGAGGCGCTCGTGGTGGGCAGCGGCAACGACCTCGTCGTCTACAAGGGTGCCGGGCACCCCCAGGACCTCGCCCGGACCTACGGGCTCCGCGACGTCAGCGGCTGGCAGGGCGTCGCCCACACCCGCATGGCCACCGAGTCGGCGATCAACCCCGAGGGCTGCCACCCGTACTCGGTCGGCGCCGACCAATGCCTCGTGCACAACGGCTCGTTCTCCAACCACGCCACGATCCGCCGCGATCTCGAGCGCCAGGGCGTCACGTTCGACTCGGAGAACGACTCCGAGGTCGGCGCCCGCTTCGTCGCGGCCTGCCTCGCCGAGGGCGACGACCTCGAGAAGGCGCTGCTGCGGCTCGGCGAGACCTTCGACGGCTTCTACACGCTGCTCGTCACCACCGCCGACGGCTTCGCCGTGGTGCGCGACGAGATCGCGTGCAAGCCGGCCGTGATCGCCGAGCACCCCCGCTGGGTGGCCATGGCGTCGGAGTTCCGCGCCCTCGCGGACCTCCCCGGGATCGACGAGGCCCGCGTCTTCGAGCCGGATCCCGGCAAGGTCTACGCATGGCAGCGCTGAGCCGGGCCGAGGCGGAGGCCCGTTCCCCCGTCGTGTTCGACCTGCACGAGACGACGGTCCGCGCGCTCAACGCCGAGCTCCACGCCCCGTCCGCGACCTCCTACGAGGTGCTCCACCCGCAGGGCGCGCATTCCCTCGGCGCCGGCATCCACGACGAGATCGACGTCGCGGTGCGCGGGCACGCCGGCTACTTCTGCGCGGGGATGAACCAGCTCGGCCGGGTGGTCGTCGACGGGTCGGCGGGCAACGGGGTCGCGGAGAACATGATGTCGGGCTCGGTGCGGGTGCGCGGCGACGCCTCGCAGTCCGCCGGGGCCACCGGGCGCGGCGGCCTGCTCGTGATCGAGGGCTCGGCGTCGATGCGCTGCGGCATCTCGATGAAGGGCATCGACATCGTCGTCGGCGGCTCCGTCGGCCCGATGAGCGCGTTCATGGCGCAGGCGGGGCGGCTCGTCGTCTGCGGCGACGCCGGCGACGGGCTGGGCGACTCGATCTACGAGGCCCGCCTCTACGTCCGCGGCGCCGTCGGGACTCTCGGCGCCGACTGCGTCGAGAAGCCGCTGCGCGACGAGCACGTCGCCGAGCTCACCGAGCTCCTCGACGCCGCCGGGCTGGACCACCGGCCCGAGGAGTTCCGACGCTTCGGCTCGGCCCGCGGGCTCTACCACTTCACCGGCGACCACGGGAGCTACTGATGGCGGAGCTACTGACGGCGGCTGACGCGAAGCGGGGCTCGACCCGATGAAGGATCCCGCGGAGCGGGGGCTGCGCGAGTCGGCCACGTTCGACCGCGCCACGATCGCCGCGATCCAGCACGCCGCCCGGACGGGCGTCTACGACATCCGCGGCTGGGGCGCCAAGCGCGCCGTACCGCACTTCGACGACCTGCTGGTGCTCGGCGCGTCGATGTCGCGCTACCCGCTCGAGGGCTACCGCGAGCGCTGCGACACCGACGTCGTGCTCGGCGACCGCCACGCCACGCGGCCCCTGCACCTCGACATCCCCGTGACGATCGCCGGCATGAGCTTCGGCGCGCTCTCGGCCCAGGCCAAGGAGGCCCTCGGGCGCGGTGCCAGTGAGGTCGGGACGTCGACGACGACCGGCGACGGCGGCATGACCGACGAGGAGCGCGGCGAGTCCAAGACGCTCGTCTACCAGCTGCTCCCGAGCCGGTACGGGATGAACCCCGACCACCTGCGGGCCGCGGACGCGATCGAGGTGGTGCTCGGCCAGGGCGCCAAGCCCGGCGGCGGCGGGATGCTGCTCGGCCAGAAGATCTCCGACCGCGTCGCCGAGATGCGGACGCTGCCGCCCGGGCATCGACCAGCGCTCGGCGTGCCGCCACCCCGACTGGACGGGTCCCGACGACCTCGCCATCAAGATCCTCGAGCTGCGGGAGATCACCGACTGGGAGAAGCCGATCTACGTCAAGGTCGGCGCGACGCGCACCTACTACGACGTGAAGCTCGCCGTGGCCGCCGGCGCCGACGTCGTGGTGGTCGACGGGATGCAGGGCGGCACGGCGGCCACGCAGGAGGTGTTCATCGAGCACGTCGGCATCCCGATCCTCGCCGCGATCCCGCAGGCCGCGCAGGCTCTGCAGGAGCTCGGTGTGCACCGGAAGGTGCAGCTCATCGTCTCGGGCGGGATCCGCACCGGCGCCGACGTGGCGAAGGCGATGGCCCTGGGCGCCGACGCCGTGGCGATCGGTACCGCCGCCCTCATCGCGCTGGGCGACAACGACCCGCAGTACGCCGCGGAGTACGAGGCGCTCGGGTCGGGAGCCGGCTACTACGACGACTTCCAGGACGGGCGCGACCCGGCCGGCATCACCACCCAGGACCCCGAGCTGTCCGCGCGGCTCGACCCCGTCGAGGGCGGGCGCCGCGTGGCGAACTACCTGCGGGTGCTCACCATGGAGGCGCAGACGCTCGCCCGCGCCTGCGGGAAGGGGCACGTGCGCCACCTCGAGCCCGAGGACCTCGTCGCGCTGACGATCGAGTCGGCCGCGATGGCCCGGGTGCCGCTGGCGGGCACGTCGTGGATCCCGGGACACGGTCTTTGATCGTCGCCTTTCGGCGGGTCGCTCGTTCTCGGTGGTGACGGCACGGCGTCACGGCACGGCTCACCCCGAGGAGCGTCGGCGATGGGGCACCACCGGAAGGGCCGGGCGACCCGGCGCCACGACGGACCGCCCGTGGTCCACGAGGTCCACGAGTCCCACGGCTCCCATCGCGCGGAGACCCGGACGCCGGTCGTGCCCGAGGCGAGGCCTCCCGAGCCCGGGCCGAGGCCCGCGGCCGAGGGCGTGAGCGGCCGGCCGCTCGAGGATCTCGCCGAGGCCGCGCGCACCGCGCGCCGGACCGGGTGGGCGTTCGGGGCCGAGGTCCTCGCCTCCGCCGACACCCGGGGTGTGCCGACGTCGACGCCACCCCCGCGCGACGGGCGCCCCCGGCGCTACGCGACCCACCAGCCCACCGCGCCGATCGCGGTGCTCGACGGCCGTTGACCACCCGGACCGGTGTGCTCCGGGTCACGATCAGCTAGCGTCGCCGTCGTGGCCCACCGGGCCCGTCCCGCCCCGACGTGACCAGGAGCCCGAAGCCATGGTGGACACCCCCGCTGCGTCCGAGACCGTCTTCCGGCTGATCTACCGCAGCCACATGCGGATCGCGTCCGACGTCCGCAAGGCGGAGCTGGGGGAGATCTTCAGCATCGCCCGGTCGAACAACAAGCGCCTCGGCGTCACCGGCGCGCTGCTCGTGTGGGACGAGTTCTTCGTGCAGACCCTCGAGGGCGACGAGACCGTGGTGCGCGATCTCTACGACCGCATCCACCGCGACGCCCGCCACGAGCGCGTCGCGATCATCAGCGAGGACCCCGCCGCCGAGCGGGTGTTCGGCCGCTGGTCGATGGCCCGGGTGGGCGACGGCGACGAGCCCGACATCCCCCTGCTGATGAACCGGGACAAGGGCGGCATCTCCCCGGCCGCCCCCCGCCCGACGACGCCGGACCAGGAGGCCGTCCTGGGCGACATGCGAGAGGCCGCCCGCAGCGGCGCCCAGCCGGCCTGAGCGCAGCCGGCCTGAGCCCGACGGCGATCACCCCGATGATCCACATCGCGGCGATGAAGACGAACACGCTCGCGTAGCCGCTGCCGGTGTCGTGTGCGGCGATGATCAGTGGGCCGGCCGGGTCCACCCGCGCCTCGATGCCCTGCTGCGTGGCCAGGGCCGCTGACGCTGGCGCCCGTGCCCAGGTCGCGACGAGAGTGGTGGCATGGACCGCACGGTGGACTGGGACGGCTCGGGCGAGGGCGCCGTCGCCGCCGTCGACCAGCGCGCGCTGCCGGGCGAGTACCGCATCCGCCGGCTCGCGGCCGTGGACGAGCTGGTCGCGGCGATCGCCGACCTGACGATCCGCGGCGCACCCGCGCTGGGCGCGGCCGGTGCGCTGGGGGTCGCGCTCGCCGCCCGCCGCCACGCGGGCGACCCCGCTCGGGTGCGCGACGAGGCGGAGCGGGTCGCGGCGGTCCGTCCGACCGCGGTGAACCTGCGCCGCGGCGTGCAGCGGGCCCTGGCGCGGCTGGACGAGGGTCCCGACGCCGTGCTCGCCGAGGCGTGCGCAGTGCTCGACGAGGACGAGGTGACCAACCGGCGGATGGGCCGGCGTACCGCGGACCTCGTCACCGCGCTGTGCCCCGACCGCCCGCTGCGGGTGCTGACCCACTGCAACTCCGGCGCGCTCGCCGCCGTCGCCTGGGGCACCGGGCTCGGTGCGGTCCGCGAGCTCGCCGGGCGGGGACGGATCGCCGAGGTGCTGGCCTGCGAGACCCGCCCGCTGCTCCAGGGGGCGCGGCTCACGGTGTGGGAGCTCCGGGAGATGGGCGTCGCGCACCGGCTGTGCGTCGACTCGGCGGGCCCGTCGGCGATCGCGCGGGGCCTGGTCGACGCCGTGATCGTCGGCGCCGACCGCGTCGCGGCCAACGGCGACGCCGCCAACAAGATCGGCACCTATGCGCTCGCCTGCGCCGCGGCGCGTCACGGCGTCCCGGTGGTCGTGGTCGCGCCTGAGTCGACCGTCGACCACGCGACGCCGACGGGCGCCGACATCGTCATCGAGGAACGCGCGGCCGACGAGGTCCGCACCATCGCGGGCGTGCCGACGGCGCCGCCGGACACCCCGGTCTACAACCCCGCCTTCGACGTCACGCCCGGCGCGCTGCTCGCCGCGGTCGTCACCGAGGCGGCGACGTTCCGGGACGGCGTCTGGACGGTCGAGACCGCCGCGCCGGTGACCTCGGGGGCCGCTCCGTGAAGCTCCGCGACGAGCGCGAGGCCGTCGTCGCCCACGCCCGGCGGATGGACGCCGACGGCCTCACCGTCGGCACCTCGGGGAACCTCTCGGTGCGCGCCGGCGACCTTCTCGCGATCACCCCGAGCGGGCTGCCCTACGACCAGCTGACCCCCGAGACGGTCAGCGTCGTGGATCTCGAGGGCCGGCCCGTCGACGCGCGGCTGCGGCCGTCGTCGGAGCTGCCGATGCACACCGCGGTGTACCGGGAGACCGACGCCGCCGCGGTCGTGCACACCCACCCGGTGTTCGCGACGGTCCTCTCGACGCTGGTCGACGAGCTCCCCGCGATCCACTACATCATCGCGCACCTGGGCGGCCCGGTCCGCGTCGTGCCCTACGCGCCGTACGGCACCGAGGAGCTCGCCCGGCTCGGGGTCGAGGGCCTGGCCGGGCGGTCCGCGGTGATCCTCGCGAACCACGGCGCCACCACCTACGGCGCCGACCTCGCGCAGGCCTACACGCGGACCGAGTACCTCGAGTGGCTCTGCCGGCTCTACCTCGAGGCCCGCAAGCTCGGCGAGCCGCGCCTGCTCGACGAGGCGCAGATCGAGGCCGCGACGGCCGCGTTCGCGGACTACGGCCCGCAACCGCGCGCCTGACGCCCGTCGGCGCGGGCCCGCGCCGTGGGCAGCGACCGTTCCAGCGCGCTCAGCTCGAGGCCGAGGAAACCCCCGTCCCCCACGACCCCGGCCCGCCGGCCGGACGTCGCCTCGGCGAGGTCCCCCAGCTCTCTCTCGATCACCTCGGCGCGCGCGGGCGTGACCTCCGGGCCCGGCGGGCGGGGGCGATCAGCAGGAACACGAGGACACCGATCGCGCAGCCCACGGCGGTGTCGACGCCGCAGGCGAGCAGGAGCCCTCCGAGGTCGGCGGGGTGGCCGCCGCTCCCGATGACCAGGGCGATCGGGGTGACCAGGACGACGCCGAGGCCGTAGTTGCGCGGCATCAGGAGCTGGATCCCGAACTGCAGCATCGCGATCGTCAGCGCCAGCCCCACGCCGGCCGGCTGCGCCGCGAGGATCGCGGCTGCGAGCAGCAGAGCAGGGCACGTGCCGTGGACGCGACGCCCGGGCCGCCCAGAGGGGCGTCGGCGGGATCGAGGTGGCGGGGCACGGCCGGCGGGTGGTCGACCTCGGCAGCCAGCGCGCGCACCCGATCCGCCGCAGTGGGATCGACGACCCGGCCCTCGTCGTGGGCGCGGATCGCCCCGGCCATGGCGCCGTGGGCCTCGAGCGCGATCGCGCTCGAGGCGCACCAGCGTGCCGTCGGGGCGGGCGACCGGCGCCTGCTGGCCGACCAGCACGACCCAGCAGGCGTGCATCGCCCGCGCCGCCCGGTCCCGCGCCGCGGGGAAGTCCGGGCCGGTCAGCAGCTGCTCCACCGCGGCGACCCCGGCCGCCACCGCCGCCTTCTCCGGACGGCGGGCCCGGCGACGATCCCGATCATGTGGGCGCACCACGAGAGGGCGCCGCCGGCCAGGACGAGCAGGCCCAGGCGCCACGGTTCCGCGGTCGCCCCGGGGATGCCCGACGCGGTGGCGCAGGCGAGGACGAACATGTACGCGCCGGGCGGGCCGGTGTCGACGACCTGGCACAGCGCCGTCGCCGCCACGGCGATCGCCGCGACGACGGGCACCGAGGCCCACACGGAGAACTCCGACCACGCGCCGAGCGTCACCACCGCGGCGAAGGCGAGCGCGACGGCCGCCAGCTGCCGGGCCCGGAAGCGGTAGGGCCGGCGGCCGCCGTAGAGCGCGGTGAAGGCGCCGATGCTCGCGGTCAGGCCCGCCGGGACGTCGCCGGCCCACCAGCCGATCAGGACGGTGCCGCCGGCGCAGGAGGCGGCGCGCACCGCGTCGACGAGGTCGAACCCCGTGCACCGCAGTCCGACCAGGTCCCGCGCCCACCCCCACCAGGAGGGACGGGTCACCGCATCCGCCTGCGGAGCACGAGCAGCGCGGCGACCACGAGCAGCACCGCCATCGGCAGCTCGAGCAGCAGGGCCGACAGCGCGCTGACGCCCCGGTCGCTGCGGTTGGCCGTCGTCGTGTCGAACCACGCGTCGCACACCAGCAGGGTCGCCGCGACGAGGGCGGGCACCACCATGAACGGGCGGCCGCGCCAGGCGAGGAACGAGGTGGCGGCCAGGGCGAGGAGCAGGGCGGTGTCGAACCCGACCCACGCCAGCGTCCAGTGGACCGCCACGTAGCGGTGCGGCAGCGTGATGGCGAGGAAGCCGATCCAGGGCACGAGCACCAGCGACCCGACCGCGGCGACGAGGACGAACCGCCGGCGGCGTCGCTCGGGCGTGGCGCCGACCTCGTCGTACCGGGCGAGCCGCAGTGCCAGCGCCCGTCGCTCGCCGTCCGACATCCCGGCGAGCGCCTCGTCGTCGATCACGGGCCCGAGGGGCCGTCGGGCGGGTCGTCGAGGAAGTCGGCCGTCGGCAGGTAGTAGAGGGCGCCGGTGACCGCGGTGGAGAAGTCGAGGATGCGGTCGTGGTGGCCCTCGGCGGTGCCGACGAACATGTTCTCCAGCATCTGCTCGGTGACCCCGGGATCGCGGGCGTAGCCGATGAAGTACGTGCCGTACTCCCCGGCGCCGACGTGGCCGAAGGGCATGTTGACGCGCAGGATCTGCTTCTCCTGCCCGTTCTCGTCCTCGATGACGTTCAGCGCGACGTGCGAGTTCGGCGCCTTCTGGTCGTCGGGGATCTCGATGTCCTGGAGCTTGGTGCGCCCGATCGCCCGCTCCTGCTCCTCGACGGTGAGCGCGTTCCAGCCGTCCATGTCGTGCAGGTACTTCTGGGTGATCACGTAGCTCCCTCCGGCGAACCCGGGGTCCTCGTCGCCGACGAGCACCGCCTCGCGGGCCGCGGCGCCGTCGGGGTTCTCGGTGCCGTCGACGAAGCCGAGCAGGTCGCGCTCGTCGAAGAACCGGAACCCGTGGACCTCGTCGACGACCGTGGCGTGCGGGCGCAGGCGCGTGGCCAGCAGCTGCGCGAGCTCGAAGCACATGTCCAGTCGGTGGGCACGGAGATGGAACAGGAGGTCCCCGGGCGTCGACGGCGCCTCGTGCGCCCCGTGCAGGGCGCGGAACGGGTGCAGGGAGCCCGGCCGCGGGCCGCCGAACAACCGGTCCCAGGCCTCCGACCCGATCCCGGCGACACAGGTGAGCTCGCCCTCCGGGAGCCGGAACCCGACCGAGCGCTTGAGGCCCGCGACGTCGGACAGCACGTCGCGCACCGCCGCCGCGTCGCCACCGGGGTCGATCGTCAGCGTGAGGAAGATCGAGGCTTCCGTGATCGGCGCCAGGACCGGCTGGGGCTCACCGTGGACCATGCGTCGCACCCTAGAGGCGCCGGCTCGGGAGCAGCGTTCGGCCATCCGCCCGCCGACCTGTCACGCTGTCGCCGCGACACCGCCGTCCAGGAACGTGCGAGGGGAGTCCGCCGTGACCGAACAGATCGCCGAGCACTACGAGCGCGTGGCTGCGACCTACAACGACCACTGGACCTACGACCCCGACTACGTCCGGCAGCTCGCCCACGCCATGAGCGACGCGCTGCGCCTCACCCGCTCCGACGCGATCGCCGACATCGGCTGCGGCACCGGCCTCTACACGCGCCACATCGTCGACGACGTGCGCCCGACCCGTCCCGTGCTGTGCGTGGATCCGGTGTCGGCGATGCTCGACCAGCTCCCGAGGTCGCCGTCCCTGCAGCCGCTGCACGCCAGCGCCGAGGACCTCGCGTCCGGCCGCGTCCCGCTCCCGGAGTCGGCGCCGCTGGACGCGATGATCATCAAGGAGTCGATCCACCACATGACGGATCGGCGCGGGACGCTCGACGGTCTCGTCCGGCTCCTGTCACGCCACGGCCGCCTCCTCGTCGTCATGCTGCCGACGGCCATCCACCACCCGCTGTTCGGGGCGGCGCACGAACGCTTCAGGGAGCTGCAGCCGGACCCCGCCGACATCCAGGAGATCGTGTCCGCGGCCGGGCTCCGGGCGTCGGTGAGCCAGCGGACGTTCCACGTGGCCATCGAGCGCGAGCGCTACGTCCGCATGCTCGAGGCGCGGTACATGTCGGTGCTCGGCGAGTTCTCGGACGAGGAGCTGAAGGAGGGCATCGCGCAGTTCCGGCGGTCCTACCGGGACACCCCGGTGCTGCGGTTCGAGGACCACTTCGCCTTCGTCAAGGGCTGGGTCCCGGGCCGGCCGCCGGCCTGACCCGCCTGACCGATCAGCGGCGCAGGACGAGCACGGTGGTGATCAGGAGGACGATCGTGCCGGCCGACTCGACGACGAGAGTGGTCGGCGCGAGGGCGTAGTCCAGGCTGGACTCGATCCCGAACAGCCCGACGGTCAGGGCGATCACCAGCGCGGCCAGCGTGCCGGCCATGAACAGCAGGCCCAGCACCGTGGCCACCTGCAGCAGCCGTCCCTGCAGCACGGTGATCGCGATCGCCAGCACGAGGCCGCCGATCGCGTTGAGCACGAACAGCATGCCCAGCACGCCGCCCGTGCTCGTGAGCACCAGGTAGAGGTGGATGCCGCCCATCGCCAGCAGGGCGAGGGCGCTGAGCAGCCGCCACACCATCACCGAGCGGGACGAGCTGCTGGCGGGACTCGCCGGGTGCGCGGCGTGCGACATGTCCGTCTCCCTGCCCGGGGACCGTGCGTGGTGCACGGTGCGGTGACGGAACTGGTTACCACAGTTCGGGCGCCGGACCCAGGGGTGGTACCACGACGGTGCAGGTCGGACGGCGCAGGTCAGGGCGTGACGAGCCGCCGCGCGGCGGGCAGCCCGAGCAGCATCGCCGCCACCGCCGAGACGACCGCCAGGCCGGCGAGCGGGCCGGCGAGACCGCCGGCGCCGGCGAGGGCCGAGAGCAGGTAGGGCACCCCGAAGCCGAGGTAGGCACAGGCGTAGAACGTGCCGGTGAGCGCGCCGCGCTCGCTCGGGGCCGCGAGCCGCGCGACCGTCGTCAGCCCCGACGCCAGGCAGAGCCCGTAGCCCACGCCGAGCAGCAGTGCCACGGGCACGAGGAGCGGCCACGCCGACAGCGCGACCCCGAGGAGGGCGATCCCGAGCCCGATCGCGCCGATCCCCAGACCCACCGGGCCCGCCCGCTCCGCCCCGAGGCGCCGGGCCAGCGGCGGCACGAGCGCGCCCGTCGCCAGGGTCAGGCCCGCCACCAGGCCCGTGACGGCCACGGCGATCGACGGCATCTGCGGGGTGAGCAACAGCGGCAGCAGGGTGACCGCGGTGGACGGGAAGGCGAACACCCCGATCGCGACCGGCACGACGACCAGCGCGAACGGCCTCCGCGCGTCCACCGGCACCCCGAGGTTCACGACGGGGCCGCCGTCGCGCCGCCGGTCCGGCGGGAGCGTGTCGGGGATGCCGCGCAGCAGGGCGATCGCGCCGATCATGAGCACGACGTGCAGCAGGTACGGCAGGACCGTCGGGGCGGGCGCCCACTGCGCCAGCAGCCCCGTGAACAGCGGCCCGAGCGCCCAGCCCGCGGCGAGCGCGACGGTCGTGAGCCGCGCCGAGCGCCCCGGCTCGCCGACCAGCTCGCCCAGCCACGCCGTCCCGACGCTGAACACCACCCCGGACACGGCGCCCTGGAGGAACCGTCCGAGGAACAGCATCGCCACCGACGACGCGGCCCCGAGGAACAGCAGCGAGACGAGGCCCGCGAGCACGACGAACGGCACCACCACCGCGCGCCGTCCGAGGCGGTCGGACGCAGGCCCCGACAGCAGCAGCGCCGGGATGAGCCCCGCGGCGTAGACCCCGAAGGCGGCGGTCAGCGCGGTCGGACCGAGCCCGAGCGTGTCCCGGTAGACCAGCAGCAGGGGCGTCGGCACGTTCGTCCCGTAGGCGACGACGAACACCACGACCCACAGCGCGCGGGAGGGAGCGAGGCCCGCGGCGGCGCGCGTCACGGCGCCCACGCCGGCGGCGCGTGCGGATCGCGGACGGGGACCGGGCCCTCGGCACGCGCGATCTGGACGAGGACGGACTGCGCGCTCGTGCCCTGGGACAGGCGCGAGGCGGGGACGTCGTGGGTCAGGACGTTCGGGTTGCCGTGCATCTCGGGGCTGTCGTCGGTGGCCGGGTCGAGCGGGGTGTACCAGGCGCCGGTGGCCAGGAGCGCCACGCCGGGGACGACGTCGTCGGACACCACCGCGCCCACGAACGTCTCGCCGCGCTCGTTCCACAGGCGCAGCACGTCGCCGTCGGCGATGCCCCGCGCCGCGGCGTCGCCGGCGTTCACCACGCACGGCTCCCGGCCCGCGACCTTCGACTCCATGCTCACCGCGCCCATGTCGAGCTGGCTGTGCAGGCGGGTGCCGGGCTGGGGCGAGAGCAGGTGGATCGGGAAGCGCTCCGTGGCGCTCCCGGCCCACTCGGTGGGCGGCAGCCAGGTCGGGTGGCCGGGGCACTCGTCGTAGCCGAAGCCGTCGATCGTCGCGGAGAACAGCTCGATCCGTCCCGACGGCGTCGCCAGCGGGGCCTCGCTCGGGGACCGGCGGAACGCCACGTACGGCGGTGGGGGCGCGGGCAGGTCGTAGCGGTGGTGCCCGGTGGCCCAGAAGGTGTCGAAGTCGGGGATCGGGTGGCCGTGCTCGGCGGCCGAGCGGTGCGCCCGGTCGTACATCGCCCGCAGCGCCCCGGCGTCGTCGAGCCCGCCGGTGTACGCGTCCGCGACACCGAGCCGCTCGGCGAGCGCCGCGAAGATCGTCCGGTCGTTGCGGGCCTCGCCCGGCGCACTGACGCTGCGCTGCATCGCGATCAGCCACGGTTCCCCGGAGCCTGCGGAGATGTCGTCGCGCTCGAGGGTCGTGGTGGCGGGCAGGACGATGTCGGCCATGCGTGCGGTCGGGGTCCACCACGGCTCGTGGACGACGACCGTCTCGGGGCGCTGCCACGCCCGGGCGAGCCGGTTGAGGTCCTGGTGGTGGTGGAACGGGTTGCCGCCGGCCCAGTAGATGAGCCGCACCTCCGGGTAGCGGTGGACGGCGCCGTCGAACGCGTACTCGGCGCCCGGGTTCATGAGCATGTCGGTGAGGCGCGCGACGGGGACCCGGACGGGGCACTCGTTGTAGCGCGCGGTGAACGTCGGCGTCCCGAACGTCCGGTACGTCGCGCCGAAGCGGGCGACGCAGCCGTAGCCGAACCCGAAGCCGGCGCCGGGCAGGCCGATCTGCCCGAGGTAGGCGGCGAGGGCGACGACGGCCCAGTAGGGCTGCTCGCCGTGCTCGGCCCGTTGCAGCGCCCAGGTCGCCGTGACGAGGGTGCGCCCCGTGCGCAGCCGGTCGGCGAGACCCTCGATCGTCGCGGCGGGCACGTCGGTGAGCGCCGCGGCCCAGGCGGGCGTCTTGTCGACCCCGTCGGCGGCCCCGCGCAGATAGGCGCGCAGGCGGTCGTCGCCGACGGTGCACCGCGACACGAAGTCCTCGTCGACGGCCCCCAGGACGTCGAGGCGGCGCATCAGGGCCAGCAGCAGCGCGGTGTCGCTGCCGGGCCGCACCGGCACCCAGTCGACGCCGGGGTGGTCGGGGGCGTCGCTGCGGACCGGGTTGACGTTGACGACCCGGGTGCCGCGCTCGAGCGCCTGCGCCAGCCCGAGACGCGCGGTGTGGTCCCCGGTGCCCCCCGACTCCAGCTGCACGTTCTTCGCCGGGAAGCCCCCGAGCATGAGCACGGTGTCGGTGTGTGCGGCGATGTCGTCCCAGGTCGCGACCTGCCCGGTGACGGGTGAGGTGTCCCCGAGGACGTGGGGCAGGAGCCGGTCGGCGGCCCCGTAGCTGTAGTTCGAGACCTGGCCCGAGTAGCCGCCTGCGCAGGCGAGGAAGTGGTTGAGCTGGGTCTTCGCGTGGTGCAACCGGCCGGCGCTCGACCATCCGTAGGAGCCGCCGAACACCGCCTCCGGGCCGTGCTCGGCGTGGACCCGCCGCAGCTCGCCGGCCACCAGGTCGAGCGCGGTCTCCCAGGACACCTCGACGAACGGGTCCGCGCCGCGCCGCCCACCGGTGCCGTCCAGCCACGACCCACGGACGGCGGGCCGCGTCACGCGGTTGCGGGCGTGCACCGCGCCGGGCATCGAGCGCAGCAGCGGCGAGGGGTCGGTGTCGCCCTCGAACGGGCCGGCCTCGACGAGGCGCCCGCCCTCGACACGCGGACGGAAGGCGCCCCAGTGGGACCCGTGGATGGTCATCGCCGACGATCCTCGCCCGCGCCACGGACCCGGCGCCATCCCCGCCGGGCAGCGCGGGACACTGATGCGCGTCGAGACACCGGCACCCGGGAGGACACGGCTGTGGGCACGTTCCGGGCGTCGTTCGAGTTCCCGCCGTCCCCGCACGCCCCGGGTATGGCCCGCCGTCTGCTCGGGGAGCTCTTCGACGCATGGGCGCTCGACGGGACGCTGCACGTCGACGCGAAGGTCCTCGTCACCGAGCTCATCTCCAACGCCGTGGACCACGCCGGCAGCGACGTCGTCCTCGAGCTCGACGTCACCGCCTCCGACGGGTGGCTGCGGGTCGGCCTCGCCGACGGCTTGACCATCCGCCCGGTGGTCCGGGAGCTCGACCACAGCGCCCCGCGGGGCCGCGGGATGCAGATCGTCGCGGAGCTGGCCGACCGGTGGGGCAGCGAGGAGCGCGACGGGGGCAAGCGGGTCTGGTTCGAGCTGGCCTCGTCCTGACCGGCTCCTGACTGGGAGGAGGAGCCCTCAGGGGCGCTCGTCCACCGGCCAGAACTCCGCCCACAGCGCGCCGGGCTCCTCGACCTCCTGGACGTGCAGCGCGTAACCGCGCCGCCGCGCGATCACCTCGGCGCCGCCGCGGTTGACGCGCCGGATCGTCAGCCCGACCCGGTCCGGCAGCACCCGCGCCGCGAGCTGCTCGTCGAGGCGGCCCATCTCGAAGCCGGCCTCCCACCAGTCGGCGGCGCTCCCGGCCGCGACCCTCGGGTCCCCTGCCGTCTCCGTCGTCATCCCGTGACCTCCGTCCTGTCGTTCCGACGGCACGAGTGTTGACCCTGCCGACCTGCTGTGTCTACAGTCTGCGCCAGTAGATATATCAATTGGCTACGATGAGGATCGCGGATGTCGGTCACAATCGCCCCCGAGGGTCGGACGCCCGTCGCGTCGGTCCTCGACCGGTCGCTCGCGGATGCGGATCCCGAGGTGCACGCCCGGATCGCCGACGAGCGGAGCCGTCAGCACCGGACGCTCGAGATGATCGCGAGCGAGAACTTCGCGCCCCGGGCGGTGATGGAGGCGCAGGGCTCCGTCCTGACCAACAAGTACGCCGAGGGCTACCCGGGCCGGCGCTACTACGGCGGCTGCGAGCACGTCGACGTCGTCGAGCAGCTCGCGATCGACCGGCTGAAGGCGCTGTTCGGGGCCGAGTACGCCAACGTCCAGCCCCACTCCGGGGCCCAGGCCAACGCCGCGGTCATGGCCGCGCTGCTGACGCCCGGCGACACGATCCTCGGGTTGGACCTGGCGCACGGCGGCCACCTCACGCACGGGATGCACCTGAACTTCTCGGGGCGCCTCTACGACGTTGCCGCCTACCACGTCCGCGCCGACGACCACCGGGTCGACATGGCGGAGGTCGAGCGCCTCGCCCACGAGCGCCGCCCGGCACTGATCATCGCCGGCTGGTCGGCCTACCCGCGGCAGCAGGACTTCGCGGAGTTCCGCCGCATCGCCGACGCGGTCGGCGCGTGGCTCATGGTCGACATGGCCCACTTCGCCGGCCTCGCCGCCGCGGGCCTGCACCCCTCGCCGGTGCCGCACGCGCACGTCGTCACCTCGACGACCCACAAGACCCTCGGCGGCCCCCGCGGCGGGGTGATCCTCGCGGGCACCCGGGAGCTCGCCAAGAAGCTGAACTCGAGTGTCTTCCCCGGTCAGCAGGGCGGGCCGCTCGAGCACGTCATCGCCGCCAAGGCCGTCGCGTTCAAGCTCGCCGCGGAGCCCGAGTTCCGCGAGCGCCAGGTGCGCACGCTCGCCGGTGCCCGCCTGCTCGCGGAGCGCCTGGTGGCCGAGGACGGCATCGGCGTCGTCTCCGGCGGCACCGATGTCCACCTGGTGCTCGTCGACCTGCGCGACGCCGACCTCGACGGGAAGCAGGCCGAGGACCGCCTGCACCGCGTCGGCATCACGGTCAACCGCAACGCGGTCCCCTTCGACCCCCGCCCGCCGATGGTGAGCTCCGGCGTCCGCATCGGCACCGCCGCCCTCGCGGCCCGCGGCTTCGGCGACGAGGACTTCGCCGCCGTCGCCGACGTCATCGCCCGGGCCCTGCGACCGCAGGTGACGGAGTCCGAGCTGGACGCCCTCGCCGACCGTGTCGCCGCCCTCGCCGACCGCCACCCCCTCTACCCGGAGCTGCCGGCATGACCACCGCAGGCACGACCGCACCCACGACCGCACCCACCCCGCCGGGTGCCGACCTGCCCGAGCACCCGGAGTCGCTCTGGCGCAGCGCAGAGCCGAGGAGGTCCTACGACGTCGTCATCGTCGGCGGTGGCGGGCACGGTCTGGCCACCGCGCACTACCTCGCGAAGCTCGGCATCACGAACGTCGCCGTGCTCGAGAAGGGCTGGCTGGCCGGCGGGAACATGGCCCGCAACACCACGCTGATCCGCTCGAACTACCTCTGGGACGAGTCGGCCGGCATCTACGAGCACGCGCTCAAGCTGTGGGAGGGCCTCGAGGAGGACCTCGGATACCCGATCCTGTTCAGCCAGCGCGGGGTGCTCAACCTCGCGCACACCGAGCAGGACGTGCGCGACTCGGTGCGCCGCGTCGAGGCCAACAAGCTCAACGGGATCGACGCCGAGTGGCTCGACCCGGACGAGGTCGCGAAGGTCTGCCCGATCGTCAACGTCTCGGGCGACATCCGCTACCCGGTGCAGGGCGCGACGTTCCAGGCGCGCGCGGGGATCGCGAAGCACGACTACGTCGCGTGGGGCTTCGCGCGCCGGGCGAGCGAGGCCGGCATCGACATCATCGAGAACTGCGAGGTCACGGGCTTCGTGGCCGACGGCGACCGCGTCACGGGCGTGCGGACGACCCGCGGCGACATCGCCGCCGGCACCGTGGCGCTCTGCGCGGCGGGCCACACCTCGGTGCTGCTGGACATGCTCGGCGTGCCCGCGCCGCTGCAGTCCCATCCGCTGCAGGCGCTGGTCTCGGAGCTCCTCGAGCCCGTCCACCCGACGATCGTCATGTCGAACGCCGTGCACGTGTACGTCTCCCAGGCCCACAAGGGCGAGCTGGTGATGGGCGCGGGCGTGGACACCTACAACGGCTACGGCCAGCGGGGCGCGTTCCACATCATCGAGCGCCAGATGGCGGCCGCGGTCGAGCTCTTCCCCGTGTTCGCCCGGGCCCACCTGCTGCGGAGCTGGGCCGGCGTCGTCGACGTCACGCCGGACGCGAGCCCGATCGTCGGCGCCACGCCCTACGAGAACGTCTTCCTCAACTGCGGCTGGGGGACCGGCGGCTTCAAGGCCACCCCGGGCCTGGGCTGGGCGTTCGCCGACACCGTCGCCCACGGCCGTCCGCACCCGCTCGTCGCCCCCTTCGGCCTCGACCGCTTCGTCACCGGAGCCCTCGTCGACGAGCACGGCGCCGCCGCCGTGGCCCACTGAATCCCCGAGACGGGAGAGTCTGAGATGCAGCTCATCGCCTGCCCCTGGTGCGGCCCCCGCGAGGAGATCGAGTTCTCCTACGGCGGCCAGGCCGCCGTCGCCTACCCGGCCGACCCCGCGTCGCTGTCCGACGAGCAGTGGGCCCGGTTCGTGTTCTTCCGCGACAACCCGAAGGGCCCCTTCGCCGAGCGCTGGGTCCACAGCGCCGGGTGCCGCCGCTGGTTCGGCGCCGTCCGCGACACCCGGACCTACGAGTTCCTCGCCGTCGGGCCCCTCTCCGCCACGACCGCGCGCACGTCCGTCCTCCCGGAGGCCACCCCATGAGCCGCATCGAGGGCTACGGCCGCATCGACCGCAGCCGCCACGTCACGGTCACCGTGGACGGCATCGCCTACACGGGCCACCCCGGCGACTCGCTGGCCTCGGTGCTGCTCGCGCACGACGCCCGCCCGGCCGACACCGGCGTCAAGCTGGGACGGCCCCGCGGCATCGGCGCCTCCTGGACCGAAGACCCGACCGGCCTGGTGCAGGTCGAGGAGCCGTTCCCGGAGCCGATGCTGCTGGCCACCACCGTCGAGGCCACCGACGGGCTCGTCGCCCGCGGTGTGAACGGGCAGGGCCGGCTCTCCGAGGTCCCCGACCTCGCCCGCTACGACCGCCTGCACACCCACTGCGACGTCCTGGTGATCGGCGCCGGCCCGGCCGGGCTCGTCGCCGCCCGCACCGCGGCCCGTCGCGGCGACGACGTCGTCCTCGTCGACGACCGGTCCACCGCCGGCGGCACGCTCACCGGCACCGAGACGATCGACGGGCGCCCCTCCCTGGAGGTCGTCGACGAGATCGTCGCCGAGCTCACGGCATCGCCGAACGTCACGCACCTCCAGCGCACCACGGCGTTCGGGCACTACGACGACGGCTTCGTGCTCGCCCTGGAGCGGCGGACCTCGCACACCGACGACGGCGGCCTCGCGCGGTGCTCGCGCCAGCGGGTGCACCGCATCCGCGCCGCCCGGATCGTGGTCGCGGCCGGCGCGATCGAGCGTCCCATCGTGCTCGAGGACAACGACCGCCCCGGCGTCATGCTCGCCGCGTCGGCGCGGGACTTCCTGCACCGGTACGGCGTGCTCGCCGGCCGCGAGGTCGTCGTCTTCACCAGCGACGACGCCGCGTACGCCGCCGCGGTCGACCTGCACGACGCCGGCGCCACGGTCCAGGTGTTCGATGCCCGGCCGACGGCTCCCGCGCTCCGGAGCCGGCGCTGCGCGGAGCGCGGCATCGCCGTCACGGCGGACACCCACGTCCACGGCACCCGGGGAGACGACCGCATCACCGCCGCCCTCGTCGGCGCGGAGCGCCGGGAGGTCCCCTGCGACCTGCTGCTGACCAGCGGCGGCTGGAACCCCACCGCCCACCTGTTCAGCCACGTCGGCGGCCGGCTGGCCTACGACCCGTCGCTGGGCGCCTTCCGGCCCGCCGCGCCCCGCCCGGGCGTCGAGGTGATCGGCGCGGCCGACGGCACCTTCGGCCTGGCGGACGTCCTGCGCCAGGCCGGTGGTGCCGACGCGCCGCACGCGGAGGACGAGCCCCGCGACCCGACGGCGGTGCTCTGGCGCACCGACGGCGACCCCACCCGCCAGTTCGTCGACATCCAGCGCGACGCCACCGTCGCCGACATCGCCCGCGCCGTCGGCGCCGGGATGACGTCGGTGGAGCACGTGAAGCGCTACACCACGATCGGCACCGCGCACGACCAGGGCAAGACCTCCGGCGTGATCGCCTCGGGCATCACCGCGGAGCTGCTGGGCCGGCCCCTCGAGGACCTCGGGACGACCACGTTCCGGCCGCCGTACACGCCGGTCGCGTTCGCCGCGCTGGCCGGACGGGAGCGCGGCGACCTCTTCGACCCCGTGCGCACCACCCCGGTCCACGACTGGCACGTCGCGGCCGGCGCGGAGTTCGAGGACGTCGGCCAGTGGAAGCGCGCGCGGCACTACCCGCACCCCGGGGAGAACATGACCGACGCGGTGCTGCGCGAGTGCGCCGCCGTGCGGACCTCGGTCGGCATCATGGACGCCTCGACGCTCGGCAAGATCGACGTGCGGGGTCCGGACGCGGCGGTCCTGCTCGACCGGCTCTACACGAACATGATGTCGAGCCTGAAGGTCGGGCGCGTGCGCTACGGCGTCATGTGCGGCAACGACGGCATGGTCTTCGACGACGGCACCGTCCTGCGCCTGGCCGAGGACCGTTTCCTCGTCACCACCACCACCGGCAACGCCGCCGCCGTCCTCGACTGGATGGAGGAGTGGCTCCAGACCGAGTGGCCGGAGCTGCGGGTGCGGCTCACCTCGGTCACCGAGCAGTGGTCGATCTTCGCGGTGGCGGGCCCCCGCTCCCGCGACGTCGTGGGCGCGGTCTTCGCCGACCTCGACGTCGCCAACGACGCCTTCGGCTTCATGACCTGGCACGACACCGCCCTCGACGGGGTGCCCGTGCGCCTCGCCCGCATCTCGTTCTCGGGCGAGCTGGCCTTCGAGGTCAGCGTCAGCGCCTGGTACGCGCCTGCGGTGTGGGCGCGCCTGCTCGAGGCCGGCCGCGCCCACGGGATCACGCCCTACGGCACGGAGACGATGCACGTGCTGCGGGCCGAGAAGGGCTACCCGATCATCGGGCAGGACACCGACGGCACGGTCTCCCCCCACGACCTCGGCATGGCGTGGGCGGTGTCGAAGAAGAAGCCCGACTTCATCGGCCGGCGCTCCTTCAGCCGCGCCCAGAACCAGGACCCTCGGCGCAAGCAGCTCGTGTCGCTCCTGCCGACCGACGCCGCGACGAAGCTGCCCGAGGGCTCGCAGATCGTGCGGTTCGCCGACGACGGACGGCTGCCCGCGCCGCCCGTCCCGATGCTCGGGCACGTCACCTCGAGCTACCGCAGCGCCGCCCTCGACCGCCCGTTCGCGCTTGCCCTGGTCAAGGGCGGGCGGGAGCGCATCGGCGAGGTCGTCGGCGTCCCCGTCGCGGGCGAGCTGGTGCCCGCACTGATCGGCGAGACCGTGCTGGTCGACCCCGAAGGAGCGCGCCGCGATGGCTGACACGTCCATGCTTGTTCGGCACCCGCTCGAGGCGCGGCGCGCCCCGCTGGCGGAGCTCTCCGCGGAGCTCGACGGCGTCGCGCTCGAGCTCGAGGCGCCGGTCGCGGCCGTCGACCTGCGGCTCGACCCCGCCGGCCCCGGACCCGCCGCCGTCGCGGAGGTGGCCGGCGGCCCGCTGCCGGCGCAGCCCGACACGTGGACCGAGCTCGCCGCCGGGCAGGCCCTGCGCCTCGGCCCCGACGAGTGGCTGCTCACGAGCACGGCGGCCCGGCCCGAGGACTGGGAGTCCGTCCTCGACGAGGCCGCTGCCCCGTTCGGCGGCACGGCCGTCGACGTGTCCGCGCAGCGCACGACGGTGCGGGTGCGGGGCGCCTCGGCCCGCCGGCTGCTCGCCTCCGGGTGCGCGATCGACCTGCGTCCCGCGGCGTTCCCGCGCGGTCGCTGCGCCCAGACCCTGCTCGGCCAGGCGGGCGTCCTGCTCGTCGGCCGCGGGGTCGACGCATGGGGCGCCGACGACCTCCAGTTGTTCGTCCGTCCCTCCTTCGCGGGCTACGTCGTCGACTGGCTCGTCGACGCCGCGCAGGAGTTCCGCCGCCCGTCGGCGAGACCTCGACACGACCCTCGAAAAGAGACGCCATGAGCACCACCCCCCGCGTCGTCGTCATCGGAGCCGGGATCGTCGGCGCGAACCTCGCCGACGAGCTCACCGAGCGCGGCTGGACCGACGTCACCGTCCTCGACCAGGGACCGCTGCCGCTCACCGGCGGCTCGACGTCCCACGCCCCCGGCCTGGTGTTCCAGACCAACGCCTCGCGGACGATGAGCGCGTTCGCGTCGTACACCGTCGAGAAGTTCCTCGGGCTCGAGGTCGACGGGGCCTGGTGCTTCAACCAGGTCGGCGGGCTCGAGGTCGCCACCACGGCCGAGCGCCTCGCCGACCTGCACCGCAAGCAGGGCTGGGCCACCGCCCGGGGGATCCCCGCCGAGGTCGTCGACGTCGACGAGTGCGTCCGCCGGCACCCGCTGATCGACCCCGAGCGCATCCTCGGCGGTCTCCACACGCCCACCGACGGGCTGGCCAAGGCCGCCCGCGCGGTCACGGCGCTGATGCGGCGGGCCGAGTCGCGCGGGGCGGTCTTCCGCGGCTCCACGCGGGTCACCGGGATCTCCCAGCACGGCGGGCACGTCACGGGCGTGCAGACCGACCGGGGCGAGGTCCCGGCCGACGTCGTCGTCTCCTGCGCCGGCTTCTGGGGCCAGGCGATCGGCGACATGGTCGGCATGCGCGTGCCGCTTCTGCCGCTGGCGCACCAGTACGTGTTCACCGGCCAGGTGCCCGAGCTGGTCGGGCGAAACGACGAGGCGAGCGAGGCGCGGCTGCCGATCCTGCGCCACCAGGACCAGGACCTGTACTACCGCGAGCACAACGACCGCATCGGCATCGGCTCCTACGCCCACCGTCCGATGCCCGTGTCGCTGCACGAGCTGCCCGAGGTCGACGACGTCAGCGAGGCGCGCCAGCCCTCGATGCTGCCGTTCACCGAGGACGACTTCGCGGCCCAGTGGGAGCAGAGCCGGCTGCTGCTGCCGTCACTGCAGGACACCAAGATCGACACCGGCTTCAACGGCATCTTCTCGTTCACCCCGGACGGCGGGCCGCTGATCGGGGAGTCGACGGACGTCGCGGGCTTCTGGGTCGCCGAGGCGGTGTGGGTGACCCACTCCGCCGGGGTCGCCCGCAGCGTCGCGCAGCTCCTGGTCGACGGGCGTAGCGAGATCGACCTGCACGGCTGCTCGGTGCACCGCTTCGAGGAGTTCCAGACCGCCGACGACTACGTCTCGGCGACCGCGCAGCAGAACTTCGTCGAGATCTACGACATCGTGCACCCGCTCCAGCCGCGCCTCGCGCCCCGCGACCTGCGCGTGAGCCCGTTCCACGCGCGCCAGAAGGAGCTCGGGGCGATGTTCCTCGAGTCCCACGGCTGGGAGCGCCCGCACTGGTACGAGGCCAACGCCCCGCTGGTCGCCGACCTGCCGCCCGAGTGGGCGCCGGTGGCCCGCGACCCCTGGTCGGGGATGTTCGACTCGCCGATCGTCGCGGCCGAGGCGTGGCGGACGCGCACCGCAGTGGCGATGTACGACATGACCCCGCTGACCCGCGTCGAGGTGTCCGGCCCGGGCGCGCTGGCGTTCCTCGACCGGCTCACCACCGGGAAGATGGACAAGTCCGTCGGCGCGGTCACCTACACCCTCGCCCTCGACGAGGCCGGCGGCATCCGCAGCGACCTCACCGTCGCCCGCCTCGGGCCCGACCGCTTCCAGGTCGGCGCCAACGGCCCGCTCGACGTGCACCACCTCCAGCAGGAGGCGGCCGGCGAGGACGGCGTCTCGGTCCGCGACGTCACCGGCGGCACCTGCTGCGTCGGCGTCTGGGGCCCGCTCGCCCGGGACCTCGTCCAGCCGCTGACCTCGACCGACCTCTCGCACGAGGGGCTGAAGTACTTCCGCTGCGTGCAGGGGCAGATCGCCGGCATCCCGGTGACGGCGATGCGCCTGTCGTACGTCGGCGAGCTCGGCTGGGAGATCTACACGTCCGCGGAGTACGGGCAGCGGCTCTGGGATGTCCTGTGGCGGGCCGGGCAGCCGCTCGGAGTCGTGGCCGCGGGCCGGGCGGCGTTCAACAGCCTGCGCCTGGAGAAGGGCTACCGCAGCTGGGGCACGGACATGACCAGCGAGCACGACCCCTACGAGGCGGGCGTGGGCTTCGCGGTGCGGCCGCAGACCAAGGGCGACTTCGTCGGCCGTGCCGCCCTCGAGGGCCGTTCCGCGCCGACCCGCTCCCTGACCTGCCTGACCGTCGACGACGGGCGCAGCGTGGTCGTCGGCCACGAGCCGGTGCTCGTCGACGGCGTCCCCGCCGGCTACGTCACCTCGGCGGCCTTCGGGCACACCATCGGCCGTCCCGTGGCCTACGCCTGGCTGCCCGCCGGGCTGGAGGTCGGCACCTCGGTGTCGATCGAGTATTTCGGGCAACCCGTCCGCGCGACGGTGGCCGCCGAGCCGCTCGTCGACCCGGAGATGACGCGCATCCGGCGCTGATCCCCGGCGGGTCCTTCGTCAGAGAGGCGTCGAGTGCGCACTGAGACGGTCGAGCACTTCCTGGAGACCCTGGCCGCCCGGAGCCCCGCTCCGGGCGGCCGGACCGGTGCCGCGCTGCACGCGGCCCAGGGCGCGGCGCTCGTCGGGAAGGTCGCGCGCGACAGCGGGGTCGTGTCCTCGCCGGAGCGGGCCGACGAGCTGCGCGAGACCGCGCTGACCCTGGCCGTCGGCGACGCCGACGGCACCGGGCCCGCGGGACCGGGACGGTTCTCGACGGAGGTCATCTCCGTCGCCGCGCAGGTCCTGACCCTGGCGGAGGCGATCCGCCCCGTGGCTCGCCGCACGGCCGTCGCCGATCTCGCGGCAGCGGCCGAGGCGGTGCGCGCCGCGGCGGGCACCGCCCGGGTCGACGTCGAGGTGGACCTCGTCGGGATCACCGATCCCGGCGCGCGGGAGCGGCTTCTCACCGCGATCGAGCCCGTCGACGACCTCGTCCTGCGCGCCGCGAAGCTCACCGCCGTCGTGCGGGAGCAGATCCTGCGCTGACCCCACGTGAGCGAAGTTCCCGGCTATGGCCGGGAACTTCGCTCACGGGTCAGATGACCGCGCGGATCGCCTTCTCGAAGCCTTGCACGTGGTGCCGGGCCTTGCGGGCCGCGCCGTCGGCGTCGCCCTCGGCGATCGCGCGGAGCAGGCCCGCGTGCTCCTCGACGTGGGAGACGAAGTCGGACATGCGGTCGAGGAAGATGCAGAAGATCCGGGTGGCCAGGTTGTCGTAGCGCACGAGGGTGTCCTCGAGGTGCGGGTTGCCGGCCGCGCGGTAGACCGAACGGTGCACCCGCAGGTCCCAGCGCATCAGCTCGTCGCGGGTCAGATCCGGGATGTCGAGCGCGTCGGTGGCGTCGGCCAGCTCCTCGAGCTCCGAGCGCAGCGCGGTGGACGTCGCGGCGTTCTCGGCCGCGCGCCGCGCCGCCAGCGGCTCGAGCTGCACCCGGATGTCGGAGATGTAGGCCAGGTCCGTGATGTCGACGGCCGTCGCGAAGGTCCCGCGCCGGGGGTAGGAGACCACGAGCCGGTCGACCTCGAGGCGCTTGAGCGCCTCGCGCACCGGCGTGCGCCCCACCTCCAGCGCCTCCACCAGGGCCACCTCGTCGATCGGCGCCATCGGTGGGATCTCCAGCATGATCAATTTGTCCTGGATCGCCGTGTAGGCGCGCTCGGAGAGCGACAGGGGCGGACCGGTCTCCTGCTCATCGCTGAGGACGCTCACGGGCGGAGCCTACAACAGTTGGAGCAACTCTTCTGGTCTGGAGCCATAACTGATATACTAGTTTGACCTCACCCGCCCTGCGATTCGTCAGGGGTGCTCCATGGCCATCTCGGTGTTCGACCTGTTCACGGTCGGGATCGGCCCGTCCAGCTCGCACACCGTGGGGCCGATGCGCGCCGCGTTCCTCTTCGTCTCGCGGCTGCACGACACCGGCCTCCTCGAGCGTGTCGCGTCGGTGCGCTGCGAGCTGTTCGGCTCCCTGGGCGCCACCGGGCACGGCCACGGCAGCGTCCCCGCCGTCGTCCTCGGCCTGTCCGGCGAGCAGCCCCACCTCGTCGACCCGGTGGAGGCCGAACCGATCGTCTCGGCCGTGCGGTCCGGCGGGCGGATCACCCTCGGCGGCAAGCACTCCGTGACGTTCTCGGTCGACGACGACGTCGTGCTCCACCGCCGGGGCCGGCTGTCCTTCCACAGCAACGGCATGGTCTTCCTCGCCCTCGACGCTGAGGGCGAGCCGGTCGACCGTCGCGAGTACTACTCGGTCGGCGGTGGCTTCGTCCTCGACGAGGACGAGACGGGCGAGCCCGTGCTCCGCGAGGACCCGACGCCCGTGCCCCACCCCTTCGACTCCGGGGACGAGCTGGTCGCCCGCGCCCGGGACCACGGCCTGCGGATCAGCGACGTGATGCTCGCGAACGAGGCCGTCTGGCGCCCCGAGCAGGAGACCCGGGCCGGCCTGCTGCACCTGTGGTCGGTGATGCGCGAGTGCGTCGAGCGCGGGACGACCACGAGCGGGGTCCTGCCCGGGGGCCTGCGCGTGCGCCGCCGCGCGCCCGAGCTCCGGCGTCACCTCGACGAGGAGGTGGACGCCCCGGAGCCGATGGACCGCGTGACCCTCTACGCCCTGGCCGTCAACGAGGAGAACGCCGCCGGCGGCCGGGTGGTCACCGCCCCCACCAACGGCGCGGCCGGCATCGTGCCCGCGGTCCTGCACCACGCGGCGAGCACCGTCCGCGGATTCGACGACGACGCCGTCGTGCGCTTCCTGCTCACGGCCGGCGCGATCGGGCTGCTGTTCAAGAGGAACGCGTCGATCTCCGGCGCCGAGGTCGGGTGCCAGGGCGAGGTCGGTTCGGCGTGCTCGATGGCCGCTGGCGCGTTCGCCGAGCTCCTGGGGTGTTCCCCCGAGCAGGTCGAGAACGCCGCTGAGATCGGGATCGAGCACAACCTGGGGCTGACCTGCGACCCGGTGGGCGGCCTGGTCCAGATCCCCTGCATCGAGCGCAACGCCGTCGCCTCGGTCAAGGCCATCACCGCGGCACGCATGGCCCGGCGCGGCGACGGCGTCCACCACGTCTCGCTCGACAAGGCCATCAAGACGATGCGGGAGACCGGCGCCGACATGTCGGTCAAGTACAAGGAGACCGCCCGTGGCGGGCTGGCTCTCAACGTCATCGAGTGCTGATCCCGAACCGAACGAGGACCCGTGACCGATCCGTTCGTCCTGACCCTGAGCTGCCCGAACCGGGCCGGCATCGTGCAGGCCGTGAGCAGCCACCTCGGCGCGTACGGCTGCGACATCGTCGAGCACCAGCAGTTCGACGACCCCGTGAGCGGGCGCCTGTTCATGCGCACCCGGGCGTCGACACGCACCGAGCTCGACACCCTGGCCGCGGGCTTCGCCGACGTCGCCGCCGCGTTCGGCATGGAGTACGCGTTCCACCCGCGCCGCGACGTGCGGGTGCTGGTCATGGTGTCGAAGTCGGGACACTGCCTGAACGACCTGATCTTCCGCTGGCGCACCGGCAGCCTCGACGCCGAGCTGGTGGGCGTTGTCTCCAACCACGAGGACCTGCGCGCCATGGCCGAGTCCGCCGGCCTGCCGTTCTTCCACGTGCCCGTGTCCCCGGCGACGAAGGCGGCCGCCGAGGCCGAGCTGCTCACGCTCGTCGACGACCTCGACGTCGAGCTCGTCGTGCTCGCCCGCTACATGCAGATCCTGTCCGACCGGACCTGCGTGGCCCTGCGCGGGCGGGCCATCAACATCCACCACTCGTTCCTGCCCGGCTTCGTGGGCGCCAAGCCGTACCACCAGGCCTACGACCGCGGCGTGAAGCTCGTCGGGGCGACCGCGCACTACGTCACCCCGGACCTCGACGAGGGGCCGATCATCGAGCAGGAGGTGGTCCGCATCGACCACTCCTACGACCCCGAGGCCCTGCAGACCGTCGGGCGCGACGCCGAGGCGCTGGCGCTCTCGCGGGCCGTGCGTTGGCACTGCCAGCGGCGGGTGCTCGTGGACGGGCACCGCGCGGTGGTCTTCCGCTAGGGGTGTTCCGCTAGAGGTGTTCCGCTAGGTCTCGCCCCGGTACCCGAGCTTCGCGGACAGCTCGGCCGCGCCCTCGCGGAGCTCGCCGACGATCGCGCGGGCCTTGCGGCGGGGGAGCCGGTAGGCCGGGCCGGTGGCGCTCAGGGCCGAGCCGACGGTGCCGTCGAAGGAGAAGACCGGCACCCCGACGGCGTGCATCCCGACCTCGAGCTCCTCGAACGAGCGGGCGTGGCCCTCGTCGAGCACCCGCGCGAGCTCGGCGCGCAGGTCGGTGGCGGTGACGATGGTGTCGTCGGTGAACCGGGTGAGCTTCTTGCGCAGCACCTGACGCCGCTCGTCCTCGGTCATCCACGCGAGCAGCACCTTGCCCGCCGACGAGGCGTGCAGGGGCGTCCGACGGCCCACCCAGTTCTGCGACGTGATGGCGGCCGTGCCGTCCTCCTGGGCGACCGTGATGCCGGCCTCGCCGTCGTGGACGGCGATGTTGACGGTCTCGCCCAGGCTCTCCGCGAGGCGCTGACAGATCGGCTGGCCGAGCCGCGCCACGTCGAGGCGGGCCGTGGTGGCCGCCGCGAGCCGCACGATGCCGAAGCTCAGGGTGTACTTCCCCCGCTCGGAGAGCTGCTCGAGCAGGTTGCGGTGCTGCAGCGCGGCGACGAGACGCGACGCCGTCGACTTGTGGACGTCGAGCTCCTCGGCGATCTCGGTGATCCCGACCTCGCCGCGGGTGGCCACGAGTTCCAGGATCGAGATCGCGCGGTCGACCGATTGGACCGAGGATGCCTTCTCCGTGGATTCCTTGGATTCCTCCGGTCCCCGCGTCGCAGACATCATCATAGGCTACCTGACAGTAGGTGGAGCTCCGTCACCGCATTCGCGCCTGGGTGGGGTCGACCTTTCCCTGCATTTCGCGGTGGAATCCCCGGAAATGCGTTCAGTCGGTCGAGTCGCGCCGGATGGCCCGCGCGAGCTCGCTCAGCAGGCCGGTGAGACGGCCGGCGCAGGTCGGGCAGACGCAGTCGTTGCCGTGTACGGCGAGCTCGTCGGCCACGGCGAACGCGTCGCGGTAGCGCCTCGGGCCCGCCACGGTCGCGAGCGGGTCGGCGTCGTCGGAGGGGCTCCCGGGGGAGACAGGGTGCATGGTGTGGTCCTCGTCTTGGTGCTGGTCAGGGCGGTGAATGGTCAGTCGATCTTCTTCTGGACCCAGTCGTGGAACTCGCCGATGTGGTGCTCGCTCGGGACGAGCACGCCGCCGCGCGCGTAGGCGCGGGAGTCCATGGCCACCTGGCAGCGCTCGCAGGCGTCGAAGTCCTGCTGGTTGACCCGGTGGAAGAGCTCGACGGAGCGCTCGATGTCGGCGCCCGAGTCGACCACCTCGGGGAGGTAGAGCCAGTCGCAGCGCACGAGGGTGCGCGTGGGCGAGAGCGGGAACATGCGGTGGAACACGACGTGGTCGGGGACGAGATTGATGAACACCTGTGGCCGGACGGTGATGGCGTAATAACGCCGGTCCTGGTCCTCGGCCACGCCGGGAATGCGATCGAGGCCTTCCGAGCCGTCGACGGTGAAGCCCGCGACGTCCTCGCCGAATGCGGCGCCGTGGCCGACGAAGTACTGCGCGGCGAGGCCGTCGGCGAACTCCGGGAGGACCTCGGTGAGCTCCGGGTGGATCGTCGCGCAGTGGTAGCACTCCATGAAGTTCTCGACGATCTGCTTCCAGTTCGCCGCCACGTCGTAGGAGATGCGCCGTCCCAGCTTCAGGTCCGCCACCTGGTAGCCGACGATCGCGTCGGGGGCGCCCAGCCGCTCGCCGACGTCGGCGATCACCGTGTCCTCGAAGGACGGCGGCTCATCGGCCAGGCACAGCCAGACGTAGCCCAGCCACTCGCGCACGTGCACGCGGTTGAGGCCGAACTCGACGCGGTCGACGTCCGGCATGTCGCCGATGTTGGGCGCGGCGATGAGCTTGCCGTCCAGGCCGTAGGTCCAGGCGTGGTACGGACACTGGAAGGACCGGCGGACGGCGCCCTTCTCCTCGGTGCACAGTCGCGCGCCGCGGTGGCGGCAGACGTTGAGGTAGGCGTTGACCGCGCCGTCGCGTCCGCGGGCGACGATGACGCTCTCGCGCCCGACCCGGACGGTCTCGAAGGCGCCGGGGGCCGGGATGTCGGTGGCGAGCACCGCGCAGAACCAGTGCGTCTCGAAGATCAGGGCCTGCTCGGCCGCGAAGATCGTCGGGTCGGTGTAGTACCGGCCCGGAAGCGTGCCCCGCAGGCTCGCCGGCAGCCCCGACACCGCCGGTGCCATCTCTCCAGTGGTCATTGAATCCGTGCTCCTCGGAGTGCGGCAGGGGCGGGGCGACGGCGCCGTGGCGGGAGTGTTGCGGCCACGTTGCGTATGAAACAACGTGGTTCGCAGTACGCAACACATACGGTCCGATCGCCGAGTCGCGTTGTCAAGGGTCCGCGCCGGTGACTTCGTCTCATCGGCCGATGGATCTCGGGTAGGACGCCTCTTGACAAGCGGTTCCGTCTCTCCCACCGTCAACTGTTGCGAGATGGGCACCACGTCTCTCATTGCGCAACGCACTCCAGCCCGTGGGTGTTCGCTCACCGGTCGTAGCGATGACGCTCGACCGGCCCGTCCCCCGAGACCTCCCGACCCCGGGCCCAAGGCCGTAGACGGGGCGTGAGGACGCGCGCGCGATCCGCGCGCAAACCCCCCAGCACCGCAGGCCGACGAGGAGGCCGCATGAAGACCATCGCGATCGTGGGAGGGTCCGTCGCCGGGGTCCGGTCCGCCGAGGCCCTGCGAGTCGCGGGCTACGACGGACGCCTGGTGCTCGTCGGCGACGACGTGCACCGGCCCTACGACCGCCCGCCGCTGTCGAAGGGGTTCCTCGACGGCAGCGTGGACGAGCACGGGATCGGCCTGCTCGACCCGGCCGACGACGACGAGCTCGCGTTGGAGCTGCGGCTCGGTGTCACCGCGTCCCGGCTCGACGCCGCGGGCGGGCGCGTCGTGCTCGCGGACGGCTCCGAGGTCCGCGCCGACGGTGTCGTGCTCGCCACCGGCGGGCGGGCCCGCCGCCTGCCGGGCACCGAAGGCGTCGAGGGTGTGCACGTCCTGCGGACCCTCGACGACGCCGTCGCGCTCCGGGCGGCCCTGCGCGACGGCGCCCCGCGCGTGGCGATCGTCGGCGCCGGCTTCATCGGCGCCGAGGTGGCGTCGACGTGCCGCGCGCTCGGGCTCGAGGTGACCGTCCTCGACGGCACCGACCTCCCCCTGGCGCCCGCCCTCGGCCGCCGCATCGCCCGCAGCTGCGTCGACCTCCACGCCGCGCACGGGACGTCGCTCCAGGTCGGCGCCGCCGTCGCGGGTCTGGCGACGGTCCCGAGCGGCGAGGGCCGCCGGGTCGTCGGCGTCGAGCTGGGCGACGGCAGCACGGTGAAGGCCGACATCGTGGTGGTGGGCATCGGGATCGTCCCGAACACCGAGTGGCTCGAGGGCTCGGGCGTCACGCTGGACCGCGGCGTCCGCACGGACGCGGGCCTGGTCACCGACCTCCCGACCGTCGTGGCCGTCGGCGACGTCGCCCGATGGACCGACGGGGCGGAGGCGGGCACCCACCGCCACGAGCACTGGACCAGCGCGGGGGAGCAGGCCGCCGTCGCGGCGGCGAACCTGCTCGGTGGGCGCGGCAGCGCGACCTTCCGGCCCAGCGGCTACGTGTGGTCCGAGCAGTACGGCCGGATGCTGCAGCTCGCCGGGCACCCGTCGGTCGACGACGAGGTCGAGATCGTCGACGGCGACGTCGCCGACGGCCGGTTCGTGGCGCGCTACACCGACGGCACCGGGACGACGACCGGGATCTTCGGGATGGGCAACCCGCGCATGTTCGGGCGCTTCCGCCGCACCGAGCTCCGGCGCCCCGCGTAGGGGGTTACTGGCCCGGGCGCTCCAGGGGCACGCCGTCCGCCGACACCGGCGGCGGCGGGAGCTCGGCGCTCGAGGTGAGCGGCGCGGCCCCCGCGAGCGGCTGACCGGCGGACTCCCGCAGGAACGCCACGCTGACCACGCCGACCACCCCCGCCGCCACGAGGTAGTAGCCCGGCCAGTCGAGGTTGCCGGTGGCCGTCGTCGCCGCGGCGATGACGGTCGGCGCGGTGCCGGCGAACACCGAGACGGAGACGTTGAACGTGAGGGCCAGGCCGCCGTAGCGCACGAGCGTCGGGAACATCGCCGGGAGCGTCGACGGGGCGACCGCGGCGAAGCACACCAGGCTCGCCCCCATCAGGACGAGGCCCGCGAGCTGGCCGCCGAGGCCCTGGCGCAGCAGCCAGACCGACGGCAGGCCGAGGACGACCAGCGAGAGGCTCCCCGCGAGCAGGACCGGCCGGCGTCCGATGCGGTCGGAGAGCCGGCCCAGCGAGGTGATCACCGCGAGCATCGCGACCATGACGATCACCTGCAGCAGCGTCGACGTGGCCTTCCCCGTGCCCGTCTCGCCGTGCTCGGCCAGGGTGCTGGTGAGGTAGGTCGGCACGTAGCTGGTCATCACGTAGTTGGCGATGTTCCAGGCCACGATCAGGCCCCCGGCCACGACGAGCGCCCGGCGGTGGCGCCGGAGCAGGATGTGCAGGGCGCGCCGCAGCGGCATCGTCGCCAGCGCGGGGGAGCGCGCCATGAGCTGCCGGAAGGCCGGGGTGTCCTCGAGCCGCAGTCGCAGGTAGATGCCGACGACCCCGAGGGGCAGCGCGAGCAGGAACGGGAGCCGCCAGCCCCAGGCGAGGAGGTCGTCGTCGGGGAGGAGGCCGATCACGGCCGCGCTCACGCCCGCGCCGAGCGTGTAGCCGGTGATGGTGCCGAACTCCAGCCAGCTCCCGAACACGCCACGACGTGTGTCCGGGGAGTACTCCGCGATCATCGTGAGCGCGCCGGTGTACTCCCCGCCGGCCGAGAACCCCTGCAGCATGCGGATCACCAGCACGAGGACCGGGGCCGCCGCGCCGAGCGCACCGTGCGTCGGGACGAGCCCGAGCAGCACGGTCGCCACCGCCATGAGGAGCACCGTCATCGATAGCACGCGGGTGCGGCCGATGCGGTCGCCCAGCGGGCCGAAGACCAGGCCCCCGAGCGGGCGCATGAGGAACGCGGCGGCGAAGGCGCCGAGCGTGTAGACGGTGGCCCAGGGGCCCGCGTCGGGGAAGAACACCCTGCTCAGGACCGCGCCGGCCAGGTAGGAGTAGATCCCGAAGTCGTACCACTCGGCGATGTTGCCGATCGCCGCGGCGGCCGTCGCGCGCCGCAGGGTGTGCTCGCCCTCGACAGCCCGGGCGACACCGTGGCCCGGGGGCGGTCGCTGCGAGGACATGGGCGGCCATCGTAGCGTGCTGGAAATATCAGTGGAATATCAATGTTTGATGCTCGTCGCGACACATCTCGTCGCGACGTCGGTCACGGAGGTTGACGGCCGACTTCCGAAGCCTCACGCTAGTGTTGCGAATTACAGGACTCGATGCGCATAGCGCAACAGGAGCTCGACATGATCTACGTGGCGGAGCTGGCCGACATTCCCGTGGGGGAGTCGGTGCGGGTGCAGGGCTCGGTGGCCATCGCGGTCTTCAACGTGGAGGGCGACCTCTATGCCATCGACGACACGTGCACCCACCAGGACGCGTCGTTGTCCGACGGCTGGCTCGAGGGCTGCGCGGTCGAGTGCCCGCTGCACGCGGCGTGCTTCGACCTGCGCACCGGTCGCCCGAGCGGGGCGCCGGCGAAGAAGCCGGTGCGCACCCACGAGGTGCACGTCGTCGAGGGCGTCGCCTACGTCGAGGAGACGGTGACGGTGGAGGTCGCCGCCGCGCCCGCGCCACAGGTGACCGCGGCGTAGACCGTCGTCAGGGCTCGCGGCGCTCGGGACGCAGCGCCGTGGTGATCCCGTCGAGCCGGGGGCGCCAGCCCAGGCCGACCAGGGCGCCGACGCCCACCGTCACCACGAGCAGGGCCTGCCCGGGGAGCGCGAGCCAGAAGAGCCCGACCACCAGCGCCACGGTCACGAGCACGACGGCGGAGCGCTGGCGGGCCGCCCGTCGACGGCGGTCACCGGGCCGGCGCATCCGCCGCGCCAGGGAGGGATCGTCGCGGGCGAGCGCCCGTTCGGTCTCCTCGAGCACCGTGCGTTCGTCGTCGTCGAGCATCGCGGGGTCCTTCCCCCTGGATCTCTGGCCGTCTGGGATCGCCGGCCGTCGGGAGAGGCGTTCGCGCGTCGGCCCCGGTTCGTTCGGTGGGCCGTCGCGCCGCCTCCCGGGCGCGTGGTCCGGCTCACGCGGTCTTGAGGATGCCGCGACGGCACGGCGTCCCCTGGGTGCAGTTCGCACCCAGGGAGGACGGAAATGCGCCGCAGCCCCGCTGTCTGGTTCGCCTCGTACGGCATGTCCCTGCTCGGCGCCGGCATCGCCACCGTCGTGATGCCGCTGCTCGTGCTCGAGCGCACGGGCGACGTGCTCGCGGCCGGCGTGCTCGCGACCGTGACGACGGCGGCCGCGGCGGCGACCGGCCTGCTCTCCGGCCTGCTCGTCGACCGCCTCGACCGCCGCGTCGTGTCGGTCGTCTCCGACCTGCTCTCCGCGCTCTCGCTGGCCGCGCTCCCGGTGGTGGACGCGCTGTGGGTCCTGGACATGACCTCGTTCCTGGTGCTCGGCCTGATCGGTGCGGTGATCCGCGTGCCGGGCATGACCGCCCAGGAGTCGGTGCTGCCCGTGCTCGCGCGGCTCGGTGACGTCCGCCCGGGGCGCCTGGACCGCCTGATCGCCACCCGCGAGACCGTCGGCAACGTCCTGCTGCTGGCCGGGCCCGGGCTGGGCGGCCTGCTCGTGGGGCTCCTCGGGCTGTCGCCCGCCCTCGTGCTGACCACTGCCGCCACCAGCGTCGCGGCCGCGGTGCTGACCCTCGTGCTCGACCCGCGGGTCGGCGTCGTGGGCCCGCGGGACCGCACGCAGCCCGGCGGAGCGGTGCGCCGCGCCGTCACCGATCTCGTCGTCTCGTGGCGGTTCCTCGTCCGCCACCGCCTCGTCCTCGGCGCCACGCTCGTCGGCGCGACGTTCGTCGCCGTCCTGAGCTCCCTGCAGAGCACGCTGATGCCCGCGTACTTCACCGCCGAGGACCTCCCGGCGCTCACCGGGCTGACCCTGAGCGCGATCGCGGCCGGCAGCATCGCGGGCTCCGCGCTCTACGCCGCCACCACCGGCCGGGTGCGCCGCCGCACCTGGTTCGTGATCGGCATGACCGGCACCCTCGTCGGGTTCGTCGCCGTCGGCAGCATGGCCTCGCCGTGGCTGGTCCTGGCCGGTGCGGCGCTGGTCGGGCTCACCAACGCCCCGGCCTCGGCCGTGCTCGGCGTCCTCACCGTCGAGGCGACCCCCGACGCGATGCGCGGCCGCGTGCTCGGCGCGCAGAACACCGTCATGCTCTCGGCGCCCGCCCTGACCAGCGCCCCGCTCGCCGCCGTGGCCGCGACGGCCGGGCTGCCCGCCGCCGGGGTGGTGATCGCCGCGCTCGCCAGCCTGACCGCGACCGTCGCCCTCGTCGCGCCCGCGTTCCGCTCGCTGGATGAGCCGCCGGCGGTGCCGGAGCCCCCCACGGCGGTCGTGCTCGTGTCAGGCGGTGGCGTCGCGACCGCTCCAGAGCCGCCGGCGTGAGGTGTCGATGGTGCTCATCTCGTCGAGCATCGTCGTGAGGTTGTTGTCCAGGTGCTCGCGGACGGCGGCGCGGACCGTCTCCGGATCGCGGGACCGGGCGGCGTCGACGAGCTCGTCGTGGGCGTGGGCGCGGCGGGTCGCGAACGACTCGGGCGCCTCGACGGGGTCGAACACCAGCCGCGTGTAGCGCTCGGAGGCGTCCCAGAGCGGGGCGAGCATGCGCCGGTCCCAGTCGCTCGCGGCCGGCTCGATCATCGCGGCGTGGAACGAGCGGTGCGGCTCCCAGAACGCCTCGCCGAGGACGTCGCCGAACGTCGCGCGGACCATCCCGTCGAGCTCGGCGATCTCGGCGTCCGTGCGGTGCGGGGCCGACAGCGCCGCCAGCTCGGGCTCGACGGTGATGCGCAGCCGGTAGAGGGCGCGCAGGTCGTCGGGGTCGAGCGGGGTGACCGTCGCGCTGCGCGAGGGGCTCAGGGTCACCAGCCCCTGGGCCTCGAGCTGGCGCAGGGCCTCGCGGACCGGGACGTGGCTGACGCCGAGCCGTTCGGTGAGGGCGGGCACCGTGAACGGCTGACCCGGCGGCAGCGCCCCGGACAGGATCGAGCGCCGGAATCTCGTGCAGCACGAGGTCCACCGCCGACGCCTTGCGCGCCGCCACCGACTGCACGCCCGACTGCACACTCCGGACCCCGTCCACCGTCACGGCGAGCAGCCTAGCGCAGATTGACATCTTATAAGTTAGCGCCCTAGCGTCCGTGGTGGCCCGCGTCACGCCGTCGTGACCACCGACCCGGAGGTGCCCATGTCCTCGCCCTCGACGCCAGGCTGTTCCCTCGACCGTCCCGGGACCTCCGACGAGGCGCGTGCCCTGCGGACGGACCTCGTGGGGCGGGCTCGCGAAATCGTGCCGGTGCTCGCCCGCAACGCGCCCCGCACGGAGGCCGAGCGGCGGGTGGTGGAGGAGAACATCTCCCTGATCGACGAGGCCGGCCTCTTCTCGATCATGCGGCCGGCGCGGCTCGGCGGGCTCGAGACCGACATCCGCACGAAGCTCGAGGTGTCCCGCGAGCTCGCCCGCGGCTGCGGCTCGACCGCCTGGGCGACGACGCTCATGAACGTCTGCGCGTTCTTCGCGGGCCTCTTCCCGGACCAGGCGCAGCGGGACGTGCTCGAGAACTCGCCGGGAAACCGCATCGCCGGGGTGCTCGCGCCGACGGCGGAGGCGACCTGGGTCGACGGCGGCTACCGGCTGACCGGCTCCTGGGGCTGGGCGTCGGGCTGCCTGCACGCTCAGTGGGCCGTGGTCGGGTTCCCGGTGCCGGACGAGCACGGCGAGATCGTCGACCAGGGCCTGGCGCTGGTCCCGATGACCGACCTGTCGATCGAGGACACGTGGTTCGTCGCCGGCATGCGCGGCACCGGCTCGAACACCCTGGTCGCGCGCGACATCCTGGTGCCGGAGCACCGCGTGATCTCGATCCCGGCCGCGATCGGCGGGCGCTACGCCACCGAGCACACCGACGAGGCGCTCTACCGGTCGGCGTTCATCCCGGTCGCCGCGATCGTGCTCGCCGGCCCGCAGCTCGGCCTGGCCCAGGCGGCCCTGGACCTGGTGCTCGAGAAGGCGCCGAAGCGCGGCATCTCCTACACGTTCTACGACACGCAGACCGAGGCGCCGACCGTGCAGCTCGCGGTGGCGAAGGCGGCCTCGCTGATCGACGCGGCGCACCTGTTCGCCTACCGCGCGGCCGCCGACATCGACCAGGCCGCCGTCGACGGCGTCTACCCCGACTACGCCGCCCGGGCGCGCGTCCGGATGGACACCGGCGCCGCCATCGAGAACGCCCGCGAGGCGATCCGCACGCTGGTCTCGGCGCACGGGGCGGGCTCGTTCGCCGAGGTCAGCCCGATGCAGCGGATCTGGCGCGATTCCGAGGTCGCCTCCCGCCACGCGGTCATCAGCCCGGCCATCTCGTCGGAGGTCTACGGCCGGGCGCTGCTCGGCCTGACCGACGGCGTGACGGCACTCGTCTAGGCCCCTGGAAAGGAAAGGACACACGTGCGCATCGCCAATCACGCGGGCCGGCTGGCCCTGGTGGAGCCCGACGCCGGGTCGGCGGGCGGCCCCGGCGCTCCAGGAACTCTCAGGGGGCTCGACGTGGAGCGGGCCAGCGACGGCCGTTTCGCCGCCGACCCGCAGGCCGTCTACGACCGGTGGGCGGAGTTCCGGGACTGGGCCGCGTCGGCGGACCTCGCCGCCGCCGTCCCCCTGGGCGCGGGCGCCCTCGGGCCGGTCGCCCCGCGTCCACCGCAGGTCTTCGCGGTCGGCCTGAACTACCGCGACCACGCCGCCGAGTCGGGCATGGAGCTGCCGACCACGCCGCTGGTGTTCACCAAGTACGCGTCGAGCTTCACCGGCCCGCAGGGCGACATCCGGCTCTCGCCCGGCAACGTCGACTGGGAGGTCGAGCTCGTCGCCGTCATCGGCGCGGGAGGCCACCACATCCCGGCGGCGCAGGGGTGGGACCACGTCGCCGGGCTGACCGTCGGCCAGGACCTCTCCGACCGCGTCACCCAGTTCGCCGCCCCGCCCCCGCAGTTCGGGATGGGCAAGTCCTACCCCGGGTTCGCGCCCATGGGTCCGGCCCTCGTCAGCGTCGATGAGCTCCGCGCCGCCGGCCTCGACCCCGACGACCTGGAGCTGGGTTGCCTGGTCAACGGCGAGAGCGTCCAGAAGGGCCGCACCGGGGCGATGATCTTCTCGGTCCCGACCCTGGTCGCCGAGCTCTCGGCGATCGTCACGCTGCTGCCCGGCGACGTCGTCTTCACCGGCACCCCGGCCGGCATCGGCGCCGGGCGGACCCCGCCGCGCTTCCTCGGCGACGGCGACGAGCTCGTCACCTGGTGCGCCGGGATCGGTCAGATGCAGCACCGTTTCGAGAACGGAGACCTGGCGTGACCATCCTCGAGGCCGCGGACCGCGCGGCGACCTTCGTCCCGCACGCCTACCCGGAGCAGACCGTGGACCTCGGCGAGGTCCGCATGAACTACGCCGTCGCCGGCGACCCGTCGCTGCCCGCGCTGCTGCTGATCCCCGGGCAGTCCGAGTCGTGGTGGGGCTACGAGGCGGCGATGCCGCTGCTCGCCGAGCACTTCTGTGTGCACGCCGTCGACCTGCGCGGACAGGGCCGCTCGACGTGGACCCCCGGCCGCTACACGATCGACAACTTCGGCAACGACCTCGTCCGTTTCATCGACCTGGTGATCGGGCGGGAGACGCTGGTCAGCGGGATGTCCTCCGGCGGGATCCTCTCCGCCTGGCTCTCGGCGTACGCGAAGCCCGGCCAGATCCGCGCCGCGGTCTGGGAGGACCCGCCGCTCTTCTCGTGCCAGACCACGCCCGCGATCGGGCAGAGCATCCACCAGGCGATCGGCCCGATCTTCGCGGCGTGGAACAAGTGGCTCGGCGACCAGTGGTCGATCGGCGACTGGGCCGGGCTGATGCGCGCGTTGCCCGATCGAGATCCCGATGCCGATGCTGGTCAACCTGGCCGCGATGATCCCGCCGGACCCCGACGCCGACCCGCACCGCCGGCCCGCCGCAGAACCTGCGCGAGTACGACCCGGAGTGGGGACGGGCGTTCGTCTCCGGCACCGCGACCGCGTCCTGCGACCACGTGACGATGCTCGAGCAGGTCCGCGTCCCGGTCCTGCTGACGCACCACTTCCGCACCGTCGACGCCGCGACGGGCCGCCTCGTCGGGGCGTCGTCGGACGACCAGGCCCGGCGGGCCCAGGAGATCGTCACCGCCGCCGGCGGGCGGATCGACTACCGCTCGTTCCCGGACGCGCCGCACTCGATGCACGAGCACCTGCCCAAGCAGTACGTCGAGGCCGTCCTCGACTTCGTCGCGACCCTCGACCGATAGGAGACGTCATGGCCGGAGAGCACCTGCAGGCCCCGATCATCCCGCCGAAGCTGCATCACGCCACGTTCCTGACGCTCAAGCTGGACGAGATGGTCCGCTGGTACGGCCTCGTCTGCGGGCTGTACCCCGTGCACTACGCCGAGAGCGCGGCCTGGCTGACCAACGACGAGGCCAACCACCGCATCGCGCTCATCGCCCACCCCGCCGTGCACCGGCCGGTGGACAAGCCGACCAGCGCCGGCCTGCACCACACGGCGTTCGAGTACGGCTCGTTCGGCCAGTGGCTCGACAACTACGAGCGGCTGCGCGACCACGGCATCACGCCGTTCATGTGCCTCGACCACGGCATCACGATGTCGATGTACTACGCCGACCCCGAGGGCAACGGCGTGGAGATCCAGTTCGACGCCTTCGGCGACTGGGCGGTCTCCAAGGAGTGGATCTGGGCGTCGCGCGAGTTCGCCGAGAACCCCATCGGTGAGTGGTTCGACCCCGACAAGCTCGTCGAGGCCCGTGCGCAGGGCCTGTCCCAGGACGAGATCCACGAGGGGGCGCGCGCCGGGAAGTACCGGCCGGAGGACGTGCCCGCCGACATCCTGCTGCCCGAGGTCTACTAGGCCGTGCGCTCCACCCAGGTGCTCGTCGCCGGCGGCGGCCCGGTCGGGCTGGCCGCCGCCGTGGAGCTCGGCCGCCGCGGCGTCGAGTGCCTCGTGGTCGAGCCGCGCGCGACCGTGTCGCACGCCCGGCCCCGGTGCAAGACGGTCAACGTGCGGACCATGGAGCACCTGCGGCGATGGGGTCTCGCCGATCGGCTCCGGGCGCGGGCGCCCGCTGTCGGTGGACTTCTCCACCGACGTCGTGTTCTGCACGTCGTTGGTGGGCCGCGAGCTCTCGCGCTTCACCGGGGTGCTCGGCCTCGCGGCGCAAGGTGACCGCTTCCCGGAGGTCGGTCAGCAGGCGCCGCAGTACGTCCTCGAGGAACTGCTGCGGGAGGTCGTCCTCGGGCTCGACACGGTGACGCTCGCGCTGGGCTCCCGCGTCACCGGGCTCGTGCAGGACCCGGACGGGGTGACGGTGTGCCTGGACGACGCCGAGTCGGTCCGGGCCGACCACGTCCTCGGGTGCGACGGCCCGCGCAGCGCGGTGCGCCAGCTCGTCGGCGCGGACTACGTGGGCGAGCACGCGCTGCGCCCGAACTTCGGGATGGTCTTCCGGGCGCCCGGTCTCGCCGAGCGCGTGCCGCACGGGCCTGCGGTGCAGTACTGGACGGTCAACGCGCAGGCGCCCGCGCTGCTCGGCCCGCTCGATCCGGCCGCCGGCACCTGGTGGGTGATCGCGTTCGGCGTCGACCGCGCGACCGGCGAGCGCGACGGCGCGGCACTGATCGACGCCGCGGTCGGCGCGCCCGTCGGCGCCGAGGTGCTCTCCACCGACCCGTGGACGGCGCGCATGCAGCTCGTGGACCGGGCGCGCGTGGGCCGGGTGTTCCTCGCCGGGGACGCCGCCCACCTCAACCCTCCGTTCGGCGGGCACGGGCTCAACACCGGGATCGGCGACGCCGTCGACCTGGGCTGGAAGCTCGCCGCCGTCCTGCAGGGATGGGGTGGGCCGGGGCTGCTCGAGAGCTACCAGGCCGAGCGGCGCCCCGTCCAGGACCGCGTCGTCACGGCGGCGAGCGAGAACATGCGGACGCTGTCCGGTGATCTCGTCGCCGACGACCTCGAGGCCGACACCCCGGCCGGGGACGCCGCCCGCCGGCACGCCCACCAGCGGATCCAGGACGCGAAGAGCGCCGAGTTCCACGCGCTCGACCTCGTCCTCGACGTCGGGGTGGCGGGCTCGCCGGTGGTGGCGGACGGGGCGGGCGACCGGCTGCCCCACGCCTGGTTGCCCGAGGGCCGGTCGCTCTACGACGTCCTCGGCGCGGGGTTCACGCTGCTGACGCGGCCCGGCTTCGCGGGTGCGTCCCTGGTCGACGCCTGCGCCCGGCGCGGCGTCCCGCTGGCCGTCGCGCCGCTGCCGTCCGGGGACGAGGCCCTGCTCGTCCGGCCGGACCAGCACGTCGCCTGGCGCGGCGAGCACCCGCCCGCCGACCCGGCGGGGCTGGTGGAGCGGGTCACCGGCTGAGTCGTGGCCGGCTCAGGACTCGGGGGCCGGCACCACCAGGACGGGCCGGTGGGCGTGGTGGAGCACCGCCATGGCCGTACTGCCCAGCACCAGCTGGCGCAGCGTCGAGCGCCCCCGTGAGCCGACGACGACGACCCCGGCCTTGCGCGCGGCGGCCTCGGCGCCGAGAGCCTCGGCCGTTGCCCGCGGGCCCCAGCCGTGTGCCCGCACGGACACGGCGTCCGGCGGGCCGCCCTCCTCGTCCACGGACGCGGTGACGTGGACGTCGATCCGCTCGCGGCCGGGCAGCAGCGCCGCGGCCGCCGCGCCCGCCCGGCTCGCGCCCTCGGATCCGTCCTGGGCGATCAGCACCGGGCCCGTCGCCGCCCGGGCGCGTTCCCAGCTCAGCAACGGCGGCACGACCAGCACCGGGACGGGGCTGTGGTGAACGGCGAGGTCGGAGACGCTGCCCAGCAGGGCGGACGCCCCGCCGAGGCCGCGCGAGCCGACCACCATCGCGGCGGGCCGGAGCTCGGCGGCCAGGAGGGCGAGCTCGGCGCCCGGGTCGCCGTAGGAGCGGCGGGTGAGCGGCTCCGCCGACCACCCGGCAGCGCGGGCCAGGGCCGTCCCGTCGGCGGCGACGTGCTCGGCGTCGATGCCGCACTCCCGCAGCATGAGGTCGCCGAGGTCGCCCAGCCTGCCGGTGTGGTGGGTCACCCGCTCGCGCAGCGCGGCGTCGGCGCCGGGTGGCGCCCACACGTGCACGACACGGGCGGCGAGGTCGGGCAGCACGCGCGCACCGACCGCGATCGCCCGGGACGCCTCGCGCGAGCCGTCGAAGCCCACGAGGACCACACCGGCGCCACCGTCTGTGCTCATGGGGACGAGTATGCCGCGAATCGGACATCTTCCGGTTCCGTGTGTGGTGGGCGCGCGCCCCGCCGCGAGAGGGGCAGACTCGCGCACGGCGTGACGACGACCGAGGAGGAGACGGACGGATGAGCGATCTCGACGTGGACGTCGTGGTGATCGGGGCCGGCCCGGTGGGCGAGAACGTCGCCGACCGCGCTCACCAGCAGGGGCTCTCCGCGGCGATCGTCGAGGACCGGCTGGTCGGCGGCGAGTGCTCCTACTACGCGTGCATCCCGTCGAAGGCGCTGCTGCGCCCGGTCGACCTGCTCGCCGCGGCGCAGCGCGTGCCCGGCGTCGAGGCCGGCCCGATCGACGTCGCGAAGGTCCTGGAACGCCGCGACGGGTTCGCGAACCCGGACGACTCCGGCCAGGCCGCATGGCTCTCCGGCGCCGGCATCACGCTGCTGCGCGGGCACGGTCGGCTCACCGGCGAGCGCGCCGTCGAGGTCACCCACCACGACGGCACCACGACGTCGGTCGAGGCCCGGTACGTCGTCGTCGCCACCGGCTCGGCGCCGGCCTCCCCGCCGGTCGACGGCCTGGACACGGTGAACGCCTGGACCAACCAGGAGGCGACCCAGGTCAAGGAGATCCCGGCGTCGCTGCTGATCCTCGGCGGCGGCGTGGTCGGGGTCGAGATGGCGACGGCCTACCAGCGCCTCGGCGCGCAGGTCACGCTCGTCCAGCACGGGGACCGGCTCCTGCCGACCACCGAGCCGGAGGCGGGGCGCCGGGTGCAGGCCGCGCTCGAGGCCGACGGCGTGGACGTGCGGCTCTCCACGTCGATGACCGCGGTCCGGCGGGACGGTGCGGACGTCGTCGCGACGCTCGGCGACGGCTCCGAGGTGCGCGGCGCCGAGCTGCTCGTCGCCGCGGGGCGCCGCCCCGCGACCTCCGACATCGGCCTCGACACGGTCGGGCTCGAGCCCGGCAGGCACCTCGAGGCCGACGACGCGACGACGGTGCTCGGCGACTGGCTCTACGCGGTCGGCGACGCCTCCTCCGGCGCCCAGCTCACGCACATGGGCAAGTACCAGGCGCGGATCTGCGGCGACGTGATCGTCGCCCGCTCGCGCGGCCAGGAGCTCGGCGGCCGGTACTCCCACCACGCCACCACCGCCGAGCACACCGCCGTCCCGCAGGTGATCTTCACCGATCCGCAGGTGGCGAGCGTGGGCCACACCGAGGCGTCGGCGGGCCGGGCGGGCCTGCCGGTGCGCGCGGTGAGCTACGAGATCGGCAACGTCGCCGGCGCCTCGCTGCAGGCCGACGGGTACGACGGCTTCGCCACGCTCGTCGTCGACACCGACCGCGGCGTGATCGTCGGCGCGACCTTCGTCGGCCAGGACGTCGCGGACATGGTGCACGCGGCGACGATCGCGGTGGTCGGCGAGGTCCCGCTGGAGCGCCTCTGGCACGCCGTGCCCTCGTTCCCGACCATGAGCGAGGTCTGGCTGCGCCTGCTCGAGACCTACGGGCTGTAGAGGAGACCGAGATCGTGATCTTCATCGTGATCAGCATCGACGTCCGTCCGGACCGGCGTGACGCCTTCCTCGAGGGCATCCGGCGCTACAGCGCCCAGGTCCGCGAGGAGCCCGGCAACCTGCACTTCACCTGCTACGAGAGCGTCGAGGGCGGCGACGAGTACGTCGTGGTGGCGAACTACCGCGACCAGGCCGCCGGCGAGGCGCACGTGTCCTCGGCCCACGCCCAGTGGTTCTTCGGGTGGCTCCCGTCGGTGGTCGCCCGCGTTCCGAAGATCGTCTACCAGGAGCTGCCCGCGGGCGTGGACTGGTCGGAGATGGGCGAGGTCGCCGCGCACATGTGAGTGCCGGCGCCCGGCCGATCGTAGGCTCACGGCATGTCGTCCCCGACGCCGTCCGAGCCCCCTGCCGACCTGCGCGCCGCGGTGGACGCCGTGCTCCCCGACGCCCGCGCCGACCTCGAGGCGCTGGTGCGCATCCCGAGCATCTGGGCCGACCCGGCGCACGCCGAGGACACCCGGCGCTCGGCCGACGCGGTCGCCACCCTGGCCCGGGGGGCCGGGGCGCAGCGCGTCGACGTCATCGCCGCCGAGGGGGGTGCGCCCGCCGTCGTCGCCCACTGGCCCGCCCCCGTGCTCGATCCCGCCCACCCGGCACCGACGGTCATGCTCTACGCCCACCACGACGTCCAGCCCACCGGCGGCGACGAGCTGTGGACCACGGCGCCGTTCGAGCCCCACGAGCGCGACGGTCGTCTGTACGGGCGCGGGGCCGCCGACGACAAGGCCGGCGTGATGACCCACCTCGCCACGCTGCGGGCCTTCGACGGACGGCCGCCGGTGGGCGTCCTGCTGTTCGTCGAGGGCGAGGAGGAGTCCGGGTCGCCGACGCTGCCCGCGCTGCTCGCCGAGCACCGCGACTCCCTCGCGGCCGACGTCATCGTGATCGCCGACGCCGCCAACCCCGCCGTCGACGTCCCCGCGCTGACCACGAGCCTGCGTGGCCTGGCGAACATCGTCGTCGAGGTCTCGATGCTCGAGCGCGCGGTGCACTCGGGGATGTTCGGAGGCCCCGCGGGCGACGCCCTGACCGCCCTGTGCCGCCTGCTCGCGACGCTGCACGACGACAAGGGCGAGGTCGCCGTCGCGGGGCTCACGGTCGGGTCCTCGGACGTGCCGGACACCGACGAGGACACCTTCCGCGGCGACGCCGGACTGCTCGACGGCGTCGAGCTCCTCGGCACCGGGACGATCACCGAGCGCCTCGCCCACAGGCCGGCGATCGCCGTGCTCGGCATCGACGCGCCGGCCGTGGACGGGTCGGCGAACATCCTGCTGCCGCGCGCCCGCGCGATGGTCAGCGTCCGCCTTGCTCCCGGCGACGAGTCGGGGCGCGCCGTCGAGGCCGTCACCGAGCACCTGCGCCGCCACGTCCCGTGGGGCGCGCACCTCGACGTCTCCACGCGCGCCAGCGGCGAGCCGTTCGCGCTCGAGGCCACCGGCGACGTCTACGACCTCGCCCGCGAGGCGCTGTCCGCCGCGTTCGGCCACGGCACGGTCGAGATGGGCATGGGCGGCACGATCCCGTTCATCGCCGAGTTCGCGCGGACGTTCCCCGGCGCGGCGGTGCTGGTCACGGGCGTGGGCGACCCGGCCAGCCGCTGGCACGGTGTCGACGAGAGCCTCCACCTGGGGATGTTCGGGCGTTGCGTGCTCGCCGAGGCGATGCTGCTGCGCTCCCTCGCGCCCTGAGGGGCCGGCCGGACTCCGGAGGCAGAGCTCAGCCGGCGGCCGTGACGGCGCCGGTGACGGGGCCCAGCGCGATCGTCCGACCGCCGGGTCCCGGGGCCCGGGCGGTGACGGTGACCTCGTCCCCGTCGGCGAGGAAGCTGCGCCGGCTCCCGTCGGGGAGCGTGAGCGGCTCGCGGCCGCCCCAGCTCAGCTCGAGCAGCGATCCGTACTCGTCGGGCGCCGGGCCACTGACCGTCCCGCTCGCGACGAGGTCGCCGGGCCGCGTCGGCGCCCCGTTGGACGTCAGGTGGGCGAGCTGCTGGGCGGCGGTCCAGTAGGTGGTCCGGAACGGCGGGCGGGAGATCACGTGCCCGTTGAGCCGGACCTCGAGGGCGAGGTCCAGGGCGGCGTCCCCGGCGTCGACGAGGTGGGGCAGCAGCGGGACGTCGCGCGGGGGCGGGGCGACGCGCGCGTGCTCGAGCGCCGCCCACGGCACCACCCACGCCGAGATCGACGTCGCGAACGACTTGCCGAGGAACGGGCCCAGCGGCACGTACTCCCAGGCCTGCACGTCGCGGGCGGACCAGTCGTTCACCAGCACGACCCCGAAGAGGTGCTCGGTGGCCTCGCCGATCGGGATCGGCTCCCCGAGCGCGCTGTGCCCGCCGACCACGAACCCGACCTCGGCCTCGATGTCGAGGCGCTCGGTGGGCCCGAACGTCGGCGGCCCGTCGTCGGTCCGGCGCTGCCCGGACGGCCGGCGCACGGGCGTCCCCGAGACGACGACCGACCCGGCCCGCCCGTGGTAGGCGACGGGCAGGTGCTTCCAGTTCGGCGCCAGGGGCGGCGACCCGGGGCGCAGGATCCGCCCGACGTTCGCGGCGTGGTGCTCGCTCGCGTAGAAGTCGACGTAGTCGCCGACGGTGAAGGGCAGGTGCATCGTCACCGCGTCGCGCCGGTGGTGCAGGGGGCGCGGCGAGCGGGCGGTCCGCCAGTCGGGAGAGCCCAGCCAAGCGGTAAGGGCCTCGCGCACCCGCCGCCAGAGCGCCGGGGTCCCGGCGAGCAGCGGGTCCAGCGAGGGCACGTCGAGGACGTCGACCAGCGCCGACCCGTGGGACGCGGCGAGGGCACCGACGTCGATCACCTCGTCGCCGAGGGCCACGCCGAGCCGGCGGCCGTCGCCGGCGTCGAAGACGCCGTAGGGCAGGTTGTCGAGGCCCCAGCCGTCGTCCGGTGTCACCGCGCCGGTCCGCGACCCGCCCAGGTCCAGGCGTAGCGCCCGTCGTCGGACGCGACCCCGCCCTCGCCCAGCTCGAGGGGACGGAACGTGTCGACCATGACCGCGAGCTCGTCGAACGACTCCGCACCGAGGGAGCGCTCGACGGCGCCCGGCTGCGGCCCGTGCGAGTGGCCGCCGGGGTGCAGGCTCACCGAGCCCTGCCCGATACCCGAGCCCTTGCGGGCCTCGTAGTTCCCGCCGCAGTAGAACATGACCTCGTCGGAGTCGACGTTGGAGTGGTAATAGGGCACGGGCACCGACAGCGGGTGGTAGTCGACCTTGCGGGGCACGAAGTTGCAGATCACGAAGCCGTTGCCCTCGAAGACCTGGTGGACCGGCGGGGGCTGGTGCACCCGCCCGGTGATCGGCTCGAAGTCGGCCACGGCGAACGTGTACGGGTAGAGGCAGCCGTCCCAGCCGACGACGTCGAACGGGTGTGTCGGCACGACGTAGCGGGTGCCGGTGACGCCGCCGCGGGAGTGGCGGTGCTTGACCAGCACCTCGACGTCCGCGTGGAGCTCGTCGGCGATCAGCGGCCCGTCCGGCCCCTGGATGTCGCGCTCGCAGTAGGGCGCCGTCTCCAGGAACTGGCCGTAGCGCGACAGGTACCGGGCGGGCGGCGCGATGTGCGAGTTCGCCTCGATCACGTAGCAGCGCAGCGGCTCGTCGCCGCCCGGGACCCACCGGTGGGTGGTCGCGCGGGGGAGGAGCACGTAGTCGCCGCCGGCGACCGGGAGCGTGCCGAAGACCGTCTCCACCACGCCCTGCCCGGACTCGACGTAGACGCACTCGTCGCCGACGGCGTTGCGGTAGAGCGGCGACGTCTCCCCGGCGACGACGTAGGAGATGCGGACGTCCGCGTTCCCGAGCACGAGCCGCCGGCTCGTCACGGGGTCGGCGGCCTTCCACTCCTGGCCGGGGAAGAGGCCGTGCAGGGCGAGGTGTCGCGGCAGCAGCGGCTGGTTCGTCGTCGTCGTGAGGTCGCCGGGCGTCCACGGGGTCGCGTCGACGATCGCCGAGGGGATCGCGAGGTGGTAGAGGATCGAGGAGTCCGAGCTGAAGCCCTCCTCGCCCATGACCTCCTCGGCGTGCAGGGCGCCGGAGGCGTCCCGGTGCTGGGTGTGGCGCTTGGGGGGCACGTTGCCGACCCGTCGGTAGTACATGGGCTCCTCCTGGTCACCAGCGCAGCGGCAGACGCGTCAGGCCGTTGATGAAGTTCGACGTCAGCCGCCGCGGGGCGCCGTCGAGCTCGACCTCGGGCAGCAGGTCGAGGAACGCGGTGAAGAACTCCCGCATCTGCAGGCGCGCGAACTGCGCGCCCAGGCAGAGGTGCGGGCCCTGGCCGAACGCGAGGTGGTCGCACGGGTCGCGGGCGACGTCGAAGCGGAACGGGTCGGCGAAGTGGCGTTCGTCGTGGTGCGCGGACACGTGGTAGACGACGACCTTCTCGCCCGCCGCGATCTCGACCCCGCGCAGCGTCGTGTCCCGCGCCGCGGTGCGGCGGAAGGTCAGCACCGGCGGGTGCCGGCGGAGCATCTCCTCGAGCGCGCCGGGCAGCAGTGAGCGGTCCTCGCGCAGGCGGCGGTACGGCTCGGGGTGCTCGACGAGCGCGAGGACGCCGCCGGGCAGAGCCGAGCGCACGGTGTCGTTGCCGGCGATCGTGAGCAGGAAGAAGAACATCTGCAGCTCGGTGTCGTCGAGCGACTCCCCGTCCACCCGGGCCTCGACGAGCGCGGTCATGACGTCGTCGGCGGGGTGGCGACGCTTGTGGTCGGCCAGCTCGCCCGCGTAGGCGAACATCTCGGTGAGCATCGCGGGCGACCGCGGGTTCACCGGCCGCCCGCGCTCGTCGCGGACGACCTGCGCGTGCTCGTCGTCCTGGTAGCCGATCACGCGGTTGGTCCACTCGAGCAGCAGGTGCCGGTCGGACTCGGGGACGCCCATGAGCTCGGCGAGGTTGGCCAGCGGGAAGTCGTCGGTGACCTGGCGGGGCAGATCGCACGCCCCGGCGCCGGCCACGTCCGCCAGCAGGCCGCGGGCCCGGGCGGCGACGTCGTCGGTGAAGCGCTCGAGGCGCCGCCGGGTGAACGCGGCCGTCACGAGCTTGCGGAGCCGCTGGTGCTCCGGCGGGTCCATGTTGAGGATCATGCGGCGGATGAACGGCAGGTCCTCGGGCTCGGGGTCGCGGATCTGGGTCGCGCCCCGCGCCGAGCTGAAGATCTCCGGGGTGCGCAGGACGTACCGGACGTCGTCGTAGCGCGTGACGGCCCAGAAGCCGGGGCCGGCGGGCCAGTCGCCGACGGCGTGCTCGTCCTGCCAGGCCACCGGCTGCTCGTCCCGCAGCCGCCGCAGCGCCTCGTGCGGCACCCCGCGGGCGAAGACGGCCGGATCGAAGACGTCGTCCTCCGCACCCAGGCGCGTCATCCCCGACCTCCCCGGTCCCGGTCGTGGAGCTCTGCGACACCCGGTCTCGCAGGACGGTCTACCACGGGGACGAGGCAGCTACCAGGGACGCGGTCGGAGCCTCCTCACCCGGCCCCGGCAGGGCCGTTCGGCGCTCGCCGGGGGCCGTCGCGGAGGGCTACGTTCCGTTTCTGATCACGCGACGCGAGGAGCACCGGGATGTCCCAGCCGGCGACAGCCGACGACCTGGCCCAGCTCGACGCGTACTGGCGGGCGGCGAACTACCTCTCGGTCGGGCAGATCTACCTGCTGGACAACCCGTTGCTGCGCGAACCGCTGCGCACGGAGCACGTCAAGCCGCGGCTGCTCGGCCACTGGGGCACCACCCCGGGTCTCAACCTCCTCTACGCGCACATGAACCGGGCGATCCGGCAGCGGGACCTGAACGCGCTGTACGTGACGGGGCCCGGGCACGGCGGGCCGGGGCTCGTCGCGAACGCGTACCTGGAGGGCACCTACAGCGAGGTCTACTCGAGCCTCGGCGAGGACGTCGACGGCATGCGGGCGCTGTTCCGCCAGTTCTCCTTCCCGGGCGGCATCCCCAGCCACGTCGCACCGGAGACGCCGGGCTCGATCCACGAGGGCGGCGAGCTCGGCTACGCGCTCGTGCACGCCTACGGCGCGGTGTTCGACAACCCGGACCTGCTGGCGCTGTGCGTCGTCGGCGACGGAGAGGCGGAGACCGGCCCGCTCGCCGCGAGCTGGCACTCGAACAAGTTCCTCGACCCGCGCCGCGACGGCGTCGTGCTGCCCGTGCTGCACCTCAACGGCTACAAGATCGCCAACCCGACGGTGCTCGCCCGCATCCCGGACGACGAGCTCGCGTCGCTGCTGCGCGGCTACGGCCACACGCCGCACTTCGTCGTCGGCGACGAGCCGTCCGCCGTGCACCAGGAGCTGGCCGCCACCCTCGACACCGTCCTGGACGACATCGCCGCCATCAAGGCCGATCCGGGCTCCGCGCGCCCCGCCTGGCCGATGATCGTGCTGCGGACGCCCAAGGGCTGGACGGGGCCGAAGGAGGTCGACGGGAAGCAGGTCGAGGGCACCTTCCGCGCCCACCAGGTCCCGCTCTCCGGCACGCGGACCGACGCCGGGCACCGGGCCCAGCTCGAGGAGTGGATGCGCAGCTACCGCCCCGAGGAGCTCTTCGACGCCGACGGCCGCCTCGTCCCGGAGCTCCGCGCGCTCGCGCCCGAGGGGGACCGGCGGATGAGCGCCAACCCGCACGCGAACGGCGGCCGCCTCCTCCGCGACCTCGCGATGCCGGACTTCCGGGACTACGCCGTGCCGGTCGAGACGCCGGCCGCAGCCACGAGCGAGGCGACCGCCGTCCTGGGTGAGTTCCTCCGGGACATCGTGGCCCGCAACGACGACCGGTTCCGGCTCTTCGGGCCCGACGAGGTCGCGTCCAACCGGCTGCAGGCCGCGTTCGAGGTGACCGACCGGACGTGGAACGCCACCGTGATAGACGGGGACGACCACCTCGCTCCTGGCGGCCGGGTGATGGAGATCCTCTCCGAGCACCTGTGCCAGGGCTGGCTCGAGGGCTACCTGCTGACCGGACGGCACGGCCTGTTCACCAGCTACGAGGCTTTCGTCCACATCGTCGACTCGATGCTCAACCAGCACGCCAAGTGGCTCAAGACGACGCTCGGCATCCCGTGGCGGGCACCGATCGCGTCACTGAACTACCTGCTCTCCTCGCACGTCTGGCGTCAGGATCACAACGGGTTCTCGCACCAGGACCCGGGCTTCCTGGACCATGTGATCAACAAGAAGGCGGAGATCGTCCGGGTCTACCTCCCGCCGGACACCAACACCCTGCTCTCGGTGGGCGACCACTGCCTGCGCAGCAGGCACTACATCAACGTCATCGTTGCGGGGAAGCAGCCGCAGCTCACCTACCTGACGATGGACCAGGCGATCGCCCACTGCATCCGGGGCGTCGGCATCTGGGAGTGGGCCGGGAACACCGAGGGCGAGCCGGACGTCGTCCTGGCCTGCGCGGGGGACATCCCGACCCTGGAGACCCTCGCCGCGGCGCAGCTGCTGCGCGAGCACTGCCCGGATCTCAAGGTGCGGGTGGTGAACGTGGTCGACCTGATGCGGCTGCAGCCCGCGAGCGAGCACCCGCACGGCATGTCGGAGAAGGACTTCGACGCGCTCTTCACCCCGGACAAGCCGGTGATCTTCGCCTTCCACGGCTACCCGTGGCTCATCCACCGGCTCACCTACTCCCGGAGCAACCACCACAACCTGCACGTCCGCGGGTACAAGGAGGAGGGCACGACGACCACGCCCTTCGACATGGTGATGCTCAACGACCTGGACCGCTTCCACCTGGTCATGGACGTCATCGACCGGGTCCCGACGCTCGGCAGCAACGCCGCGGTCCTCCGCCAGCGCATGGAGGACGCCCGGCTCGCCGCCCGCCGCTACACCCGCGAGCACGGCGAGGACGACCCGGCGATCTCCGGGTGGACCTGGGAGTGAGCCGGGTCCTCGTCGTCAACGCCGGCTCGTCCAGCCTCAAGCTCCGCCTGCTCGGCGGGGACGACACCGTCGAGCAGGCGGCGGACGTCGAGGCGGGACCGGACGGTGTGGCCGGCGACGACCTGACGGCCCTGCTCGACGGCTGGGCGACGCCGGACGCGGTGGGCCACCGGGTCGTCCACGGCGGCACCCGGTTCACCCGGCCCACCGTGATCGACGCGCAGGTCCGGCACGCCCTGGAGGAGCTCGGCTCCCTCGCGCCGCTGCACCAGCCGAAGTCCCTCGCCGGGCTCGACGCCGTGTCCCGGCTGCTGCCGGACGTGCCCGCGGTGGCCTGCTTCGACACCGCCTTCCACGCCACGATCCCGGACGCCGCCGCGACCTACGCCGTCCCGACGGAGTGGCGGGAGCGCTACGCGATCCGCCGCTACGGCTTCCACGGGCTCTCGCACGGCTACTGCGCCGGGCGGGTGGCCGAGCTGACGGGGCGGACCGACCAGCGCGTGGTGACCTGCCACCTCGGCGCCGGCGCGTCCCTCGCCGCGGTCGTCGACGGCCGCGGCGTCGACACGACCATGGGGTTCACCCCGCTCGAGGGCCTGGTCATGGCCACCCGCTCCGGGAGCGTCGACCCCGGGCTCGTCCTCTGGTTGGAGGAGCACGAGGGCCTCGCCCCGCACGAGATCGCGACGGCGCTGGAGACGCGGTCCGGACTCTCCGCACTCGCCGGGACGGCGGACATGCGCGAGATCGTCGCCGCCGTCGGGCGGGATGAGCCGGACGCGACGCTCGCGCTCGACGTCTACCTGCACCGCCTGGTGGGTGGCATCGCCTCGATGGCCGCCGCGGCCGGCGGCCTCGACGTCCTGGCGTTCACCGGCGGGGTGGGGGAGCGGGCGCCCCTCGTGCGACGCCGCGCCGCCGAGCGTCTCGCCTTCCTCGGCGTGGACATCGACGAGGCGCGGAACGACGCCGCCGACGGCGACACCGACATCGGCGTCACGGGCGCCCCGGTGGCGTCGTTCGTGGTGGCCGCCCGCGAGGACCTCACGATCGCCGCGGGGACCCGCGCCGCGCTCGTCGGTTGAGCTCGCCCCGTGAGTCCGGCCCGTGCCGCGCACCGATCAGCTTTCCGCGCCGCGCCCGTCTGTACGGGTGAGAGCGACTCACAGGAGGCTGGCGCGGTGCGGAAACTGATCTTCGGCATGAACGTGACACTGGACGGCTACATCGCCGCGACCGGCGACGACCTCGGCTGGAGTGCGGGGGACGGACCGGACTCGTCGCCGAGCGACGAGCTGTTCCAGTGGTGGTCCGACAGGGTGGCCACGACGGGCCTCGCGCTGTACGGGCGCAAGCTGTGGGAGGCGATGAGCTCCCACTGGCCGATGGCCGACCAGCAGCCGGGCGCCACACCGGCGGAGATCGAGTTCGCGCGCCGCTGGCGGGACATGCCGAAGGTGGTGTTCTCCTCGACGATCGACGAGGTCGACGGGAACACCCGCCTGGTCACCGGCGACGCGGTCGCCGAGATCACCCGGCTCAAGGCCGAGGACGGCGGCCCCATGGACATCTGCGGGGCGACGCTCGCGGGGGCAGCCATGCGGTCCGGGCTGATCGACGAGTACGCGATCGTCACCCATCCGGTCCTCGTCGGTGGCGGCACGCCGTTCTTCACGACCCTGGACCACTGGGTGAACCTGGACCTGGTCGAGACGCGGACGTTCTCCGGCGGCGTGCTGCTGACCCGGTACGCGACGAGGAGATGATCACAGCGTCGCGGGCAGGTCCAACCATGGTGTGTCGGTGGCGTCGAACCCGATGAGTTCGGCGATCTCCCCGTCGACGACGTGCAGGACCGCGAGGGCGAACAGCCGGTGGACCGGGTCGTCGGGGGTGCGGAGGTACAGCACGGCGGCCGGCATGCGGTTGACCGTCGTGGTGATGCCGCGCCAGTCGTCGTGACCGCGCTGGAAGAGCCCGCCGGAGACCCAGCCGTCCACCGCGTCCTGCGCCGTCGTGAGCACGGGGCCCAACTCGGGCAGCATCGCGAAGCGCAGGTCCTTGCGCAGCAGGGACGTCAGCCCGTCGAGGTCGTTGCGCTCGTGGGCGTCGATGTACGACCTCACCGCGGCGCGCTCCTCGTCCGACAGCTCGTGGGTGGCGGGGCTCCGCCAGTCGAGGCGGCGGTCGGGGAGCTGCTCGCGCATCGTCACGCGGGCCCGTTGCAGCGCGCTGGTCACTGAGGCGAGGGTCAGGTCGAGGGCGTCGGCGGCCTTCGACGCCGGCCAGCCGAGGACGTCGCGCAGGACGAGCACCGCCCGCTGCCGCGGCGGCAGGTGCTGGACGGCGACGATGAACGCCAGCTCGATCGTCTCCCGCGCCACCACCGATTCCTGCGGGTCCTCGGGGAGCATCCGGTCGGGGTAGGGCTGCAGGTACAGCAGCTCGGAGGCGGGGTCCGCCACCTCGGACGGCACGGGTGTGCGGTCGTTGCGCTTGTCCAGGAAGTCGAGGCAGGCGTTCGTCGCGATGCGGTACAGCCAGGTCCGCAGTGCGGCGTGGCCCTTGAACGACTCCCGCTTGTTCCACGCCCGCAGGAACGTCTCCTGCGTCAGGTCCTGGGCGTCCTCGTAGTTCGCGAGCATCCGGTAGCAGTGCACCTGCAGCTCACGCCGGTGGCGCTCCGTGAGAGACGCGAACCGCGCCGCGTCGCCCGAGCGGACCGCCGCGAGGACCGCCTCGTCGACACCCAGCGGTCCGGCGTCGGTCATGGTGGTCGATCCTTTCATCAGTGCGAGGGGCCACCAGAACCGACGGCGTGGCGGCAGATTTCTGATCGGTGACGCCGCTGCAGGGTCCCTACCGGCGAGGCGCCGCGCACGTGGTCTCGACGCCCCGGCGCCGGGCCAGCATCAGCACGGCAGCCACGTAGACCACCGTCCCGAGCGCCGAGACGACGAACATCCCGGCTCCGACCTCGGTGTAGTCGGCGATGGAGCCGGTCGCGCCGTACGCGCCCGAGACGATCCAACAGACGCTGTTGTGGACCAGGTGCAGGGCCAGGGCGGCCTCGAGGCCCCCGGTGCGCAGGGTCACGACCGAGAGCGCGACCGCGAACACCACGAGGTCGGCGAAGCCCCACGCGCTCGCCGTCGTACCGTCGTGAATCAGCGCGAACAGGACAGCACTCACCGCGACGCCGGGCCACGGGCTGCGGACGACGGCCCCGAACGTCTGCACGATCCAGCCCCGGAACAGGTACTCCTCGGCCGCGACCTGGAACGGTGTGAGCACCAGGGTCACGACGGCGACCCCGAGGAACGACGACCAGCCCGCGACGGTGCCCCCGGTCGGGTCGACGAGCTCGCCCACCACGCCGGCGAGAACGGAGACCGCCAGCGCCGGGACCAGGCACACGGCGAGCCAGCGACCGCGCAGGCGCCCGGTGACCGACGACAGCGTCCCGGGCCGGCGCCGCTCCACGAACCGGACGACCAGGAGCACCGCGGGCAGGGTGGCAGCGATGATCAACAGGCCCGCCGCGTCCGACCAGCCCGGGCCGGTCGGGAGGCCGTCGGCGTCGAGGGGGATTCCCGCGATCACCGCGGCCAGGTCGACCGCCGAGCCGAGCACGAGCACGAACAGCAGGCCCGCGACGACGAGAGCGAGCAGCGCAGCAGGACCGTGGTACCAGCGGCGCCCCGCAGTCCGGGCGAGGTGGTCGTAGGTCACCAGGACCGGTGCGGGGACGTCGTCCTCCGGAGCCGGTGTCGGTGGGGCGGACGGGTGCGTCGCGGTCATGGTGGTTCCTCCGACGAGGTGCAGTGCGGCACGGTGGCGGGCGTGCCGGCCCTGCAAGCAGGGTCGACCGGTTCTCCGACGCGGTCTGTGGCGGCGCGGCGCGACTTTCATGGCCGCAGGACAAGCCTTGTGTCACCAGAAGGAGAGGTCCGCGCGCGTGTGGCGCGTGCCCGCGACCGTCGTCAGCCGGCAAGCGAGGCGTGCGTCAGAGTCGGGTGAGCAGCTCGTCGAGGTTGGCCCGGATTCGTGCGACCGGGGCGGCGGTGGGTTCACCGGCGGCGAACTCGCGACCCGTGGCGCCGTCGAGGAAGGCCTGAGCGGCGAGGGCGGACTCGCGCAGGTGGTAGCCGGTCTCGAGCCAGAAGCGATTGCCGTGTGCGTCGAGTTCGACCAACGGCCGAGATCGGCTGAAGAACGCGCCCGCCGCGTAGGTCCGGATCCGGTTGATCGACGATGGGCCGAAGTACACATGCTGCATGGCCCGCAGGAGGTCGTCCCCGTAGTGGATGTCGAGGACGATGAAGCCCGAGTCGCTGTCCGGGTCGTAGCCGACGGCCGGGACGTCGACGGCGGTGACGATCTCGAACCACCACGCGTTGTTGTACTCGACGAAGAACCGCAGCGGCATCCGCGAGTCGTCGGAGAGGGTCGTCTGGAGATAGCCGTCGTCGAGCTCGTAGTGCGTCGGATCGAAGCGCTTCTCGCGGTAGGTCTCGGCGAACTCGTGCATCAGGGCGAGTCGTCCCGCAGTCTCGACCACGGAGCGAAAGTAGCACTGGTCTGCACGGGTGACGATGGCACCGGACAGCAACCTTCCGGTGATGTCGCCGTGCCCGCAGGGTGTCCGTTGCCCGAGGACCGTGATGAGAAGGACGGGACACCTGGCGAGCCGATCGGCTGCCTCACCCGCGGATTCCGCTCGGCACGGAGGCCAGCCATGCGTGTGCCACTCACCGTGAATGACTTCCTGTACCGGGCGGAGGCCGTCAGCGCGGACGCCGTCGCTGTCGTCGACGAGCCCGTCCAGCCCGGAGATCCGGTGAGCACGATGACGTACGCCGACCTGCTCGTGCGCGTCCGCGCCTGGCAAGCCGGCCTGGACGGGCTCGGCGTCGGCGAGGGCGAGCGGGTCGCCGTGGTGAGCCACAACGCCACCAGGCTGCTCGAACTGATGTACGCGGTGCCGTCCAGCGGGCGGGTCTGCGTCCCCGTGAACTTCCGCTTGCGCGCCGAGGAAGTCGACTACATCGTCCGGCAGTCCGGAGCGTCGGCACTGTTCGTCGATCCAGAACTCGACGAGCCGCTCAAGACGGTTCAGACCCGGCATCGGTTCGTGCTGGGCGGGGAGACCGACGAGCACGTGATGCGATTCGATGTCGTGCCCCGCGCATGGTCGGACCCGCGGGAGGACGCGACGGCGACGATCAACTACACCTCGGGAACGACGGCTCGTCCCAAGGGCGTCCAGATCACGCACCGCAACATCTGGGTCAACGCCATGAGCTTCGGCATGCACCTTCGCCTCTGGGAACGCGACGTCTACCTGCACACGCTTCCCATGTTCCACGCCAACGGATGGGGGTTGCCCTACCCGCTGGCCGGGCTCGGTGCCAAGCAGGTGGTGTTGCGCAAGGTGGACGGCGCCGAGGTCCTTCGCCGCGTGGCCGAGCACGGTGTCACGGTGATGTGCGGAGCCCCCGCGGTGTGGAAGGCGGTGCTGGACGCGGCCGCCACCTGGGATGGCGACCTCCCCGGCCGCGGACGCGTACGGATCGTGTGTGCCGGCGCGCCGCCGCCGACGCGGATGATCCAGCGCATCGACGAGGAACTAGGCTGGGAGTTCCTTCAGATCTACGGGCTGACCGAGACGTCGCCGATCGTCACCTTCAACCGGACGCGGCCGGCCGACACCGCACTGCCCGCCCGGGAACGCGCTCAGCAGTCGGGACGCGCCGGTGCGCCGGCGCTCGGCGTGCAGGTGAAGATCTCCGACGTCGGGGAGGTGCTCGTCCGTTCGAACGTCGTACTGGACCGCTACTGGGAGAACCCCGACGCCACGTCCGAGGCGCTGGCGAACGGGTGGTTCCACACCGGCGACGGCGGCGCGATCGACGATGAAGGCCACCTGACGATCTCGGACAGGAAGAAGGACGTGATCATCACCGGCGGGGAGAACGTGTCGTCGATCGAGGTCGAGGACTGCATCTCCCATCTGGCCGAGGTCGCCGAAGTGGCCGTGATCGGCGTCCCCGATGAGAAGTGGGGTGAGACGATCAAGGCACTCGTCGTCCGAACACCCGGCACCGAGGTCGGCGAGCAGGACATCGTCGCCCACTGCAAACAGCGCCTGGCCGGGTTCAAGGCCCCGACAACGGTCGAGTTCCGCGCCGCCATCCCTCGCACGGCGACCGGGAAGGTGCAGAAGTTCCGACTTCGCGAGCCCTATTGGGCCGGTCACCAGCGCGGCGTGAACTAGGTGCACCGAGGCGGGCACGAGGTGGTCGCCGAACGTGGGTGCGTGCCGCGGGCTCGAGCCGAACGGTGAACGTGTGAAGCGCACCGGGTTCAGTGGAGACTGGGTTCTCCCGAGATCGGATCTTCTCGGGCTGTCTGGTGACGGTAGTAGGTCTGTTCGTACTCCACTGGCGGGATGTTGCCGATCTTCGAGTGCAGCCGGCAGGTGTTGAACCAGTGCACCCATCCACACGGCGCCCCTGGCAGGATTCGAACCTGCGACACCCGCTTTAGGAGGACGGTACGAACCGTCGACCGGGCCTGCTACCAGCGACTTCGCTGGCCGCCTAGTCGACTCAAGCCGCGCCCCAGGCAGGATTCGACCCCAGTTCGCCCCCCGTCCCGCACCCGGAGCAAGATCGGGTGATGGTCGTGCGCGGAGGCGCTGTCCGAGTCCCTGCAGCGGACCCACCACGCGGTGCCCGACCTCTAGCCTGGCGTGCTCCGCCCCTGGCTGGTCCGGCCCGGGGGCAGCGTTGTGCTCCGCCTTCTGGGGTACGCGGTGCTGGCGACGTTGCTCTGGTGGCGATGCAGCGCCCGCTGCACCGGGGGCGGATGAGGGGGCGGTCACTGCTCCCGGCGTCACTGCTGACCGGGGTCGGCAGCCGATGGTGGCCGTCCTGTCCGGGAGCTACCTTCCGTTCTCGGTGACCGACCAGGCCGCAAGCACGGCATCGCGGGCGTGGTGATCGCCTTCCTGCTCCCGGCTGGTGGCCCTCATCGCCATGATCGTCGTCGCGGCCACCACATTCGGAGCGGTGGGGCAGGCTGGCATCGATCGCATCCTCGCCGCGCCGGGCGCCCAGCCCGATGAGCCCGCCGGCCCGCGCGTCTCGAAAACGCCACCCTCATTCGGCTCTCCGGGCGGGTATCGGGCCGTGGATGCGCTGGTAGTCGTCGACCAACTGCTTGGTGGCTTGGCGGCTGCCGTGGCGGGGTCGCCCGCTTCGCCGGTTGGCACTCGTTCTCTCCTGCGGCACAGTCAGACCATGCATCAGGTCGACGTCGACGGGCTGCGTATCGCCTACAGGCGGGCGGGTACGGGGCCGGTCCTCGTGATGCTGCACGGCGCACCGACCGACAGCCGCACGTGGCAGTGGATGATCCCCGACCTCTCGCGAGACCACACAGTCATCGCGTGGGACGCGCCTGGTTTCGGTGAATCCTCGGACATCGATGACAGCTGGCGAGCGCCGCAGTTCGCCGACGCCTTGGCGTCCTTCATCACCGCGCTCGACCTCGACGACCGGCCCCACATTGTGGGTCACTCGTTCGGGACGATGGTCGCGTTGTCCCTTTTCCGGCGTCATCGCGCGGTGCCAGCGAGTCTGGTGCTCATCGGCGGCTACGCGGGCTGGGCCGGTTCGCTGCCACCGGAGGAGGTGGCACGGCGGCTCGAGATGTTCATCAGCATGGGCGAGATCGGCGACGCGTTCGACCCCAAGTCGTACCCGGGCTTGTTCACCGAACTCATCCCGCCCGACCGCGAGGCCGCGTTGGCCACGATGATGCGTGAGAACGTTCGTCCAGCGACTGTCCGAGCAGCGGGCTACATCGGAGCGGAGACCGACCTCCGGCCCGTACTGCCCACTGTTGATGTGCCAACGCTCATCTTGCATGGTGCGGCCGACGCTCGCTCGCCTCTGGCCAACGCAGAGGCGCTCCACGCCGCGATCTCGACTTCCCAGCTCGTCGTGCTTCCAACGCTCGGCCACGGGTGTGTCGTGGAGGACCCCGAGAGATGTGCGACCGAGATCCGTCAGTTCGTGACAACCGTGACCAGCCACGGTTCGTGACGACTCGAAGACAGCCATCCATGGAGGGCGGTGCCAGGCCGCGAGCGCGGAAGCCAAGCTCGACGGGTTCAGGCATCGGAATCAGATTGACCTTGCTCCGGGTGCTCCCTCCCCGGGCGTGGCAGGTGCGGGTCATCAACCTCAGGTGGGCAGGGAGTCGGGTGCCCAACGAGGTGCTCGCGACGTTGCGACGTCGTCCGTCGCGCGGTGGCGAGTCTGATCGTCGGCCCGTCCCGCCGGGTCGAGCCCGATCGGCGGGCTGTGACCGAGTCCCGCGCGGACTCACACTGAGGGCGCGCAGTGAGGTACCGCGGGAGGCGGGTCGGGTGCACGTCACCGGAGAGGACCAACGACCCCGGGAGCCCCTCGTTCGCGGCCCGGCGGTGGCCGTCGTCGCCGAACATCGGCTTGAGCAGCGGACGAGTCCGGCGCAGCTCCTGCTCAGCGAACTGCTCGCCCTGCCCTCGTCCGATCTGGTGGCGCGGATCATCACGGAGCTCGACCGCAACGCAGCACTCGAGCTCCCGCCGCCACCGACCTGCGGGCGGTGCGGCCGGGTCGTATGGACGGGCGACTGCCTCCTCTGCGCGTTCCCGGCGGTGGCCCGGAGCACGGGCGCTGCCCCACATCGCGCGGAGCCGGCCGCGGTCGGGAGCTCATCGCGCGAGCGCCTGCTCGCCGACGCCGCGGTCGCGCTGGGCCGGGCAGAACGCGAGGTCGCTGCCCATCTCCTGGCCGCGGTCGAGGACGTCGGCGAAGGTGAGCTCACGTTCCGGGCCGGGGAGGGTGGCGAGGTAGGCCGGCAGATTCTGGGCGATCTCGTGGAAGACGATCGGGAAGCCGCACTCAGCATCGAGGGCGTGGCAGTCCCGCGACCCACGGCGCGGTCGCTTGGGCGGCGAGGGAGGCCGCGCGGCGTCAGGTGCCGCTCGACCTCGTCCGGGTGCTGCCTCCTTCGGAGCGGTCGCACGACGAGATGCGCAGCCCGTCCGGGCGCGCTCACGGGCTGCTCGAGCAGGCCCGGCACGCCTCGCACGCGGTGGCGCCCGATCTCCCGGTGCGCCTGGCGGTGGTCGACGGCGTGGTCGGACCGGCCCTCGTCGCGACGGCCGCGCAGGCGCGCCTGCTCGTCCTCGGGGCCCGCCCGTCCGGTGGCGTCGCCGACGCCGGTGTCGGCCGCACCGTCGCCCGCGCAATGGGCCACGCCGCCTGCCCCGTCGTGGTGGTCCCGGCGCGCTGGGAGCCGGGCATCGACGAGGCGGCCGACTGTGATCGTCGGCGTTGACGGCTCCACCGAGGCGGAGGGCGCGGTCGCGTTCGGCGCCGACGTTGCCCAGCGGACCGGCTCGTCGCTCACCGCCGTGACGGTCGCCGCGCGGTCGGGCGGGGAGACCGACGAGGACGTCCGTCGCCACCTGGCCGAGAGCGTGGCGGGCACCGTTGGCGCACACCCCGACGTGCCCCTCCGCGAGGCGGTGCGCCGGGGCCAGGTCGCCGAGCAGCTCCTCGCCGAGGCCCGCGACGGCGCGGCCCTGCTGGTGGTGGGCTCGTGGCGCAGGTCGTCCTCGGCGGCTCACCGATGCCCGCCGACGCCGGTATGCGCGCCTGGGTTCCCGCCCTGGTCTACGGGGGTGGGGGGTCATCGCGCAGGCGACCGTCCTGGGGTGGCCTTCGCGGCGCACGTGACCGCGCGCTGGCCGCGACTCGGTCCCGTGCCCGAGGCCCGACAGGACCCGGCCGTTGCGCGTCGCGCTGGCGTCCCTGGGAGCCGTCGCCGCCACCGTCGTGGCGAGCTGCCAGTCGGTGTGTGTCGTGCTCGGTCCAGGACACGGCGGACCGTCGGGCTTCGTGACCGCCGGGCAGCGCAGCGCCCTGGCCGTCACCGCGGCGGTGCTCGTCGTGGGGGCGACCGCGGTCGCGGTTCTGGTGCGCCGCGGCCGGCGGTCACGGACCTGGAGGTGGGCCGTCGGCGTCTGGCTCGGATCGTCCACCGCGCTCGCCGGCGGCCTCACCGGCGTGCTGCTCGAGCCCCAACTCACCAGGCCGCTCGCGCTCGTCTGCGTCGTCGAGGCCCTGGCCGGGCTGGCTCTCGGGGTTGCCGAGCTCCTGTCCGTCGTGCCCGCTGACGGGGGCCACCCGTGCTCATCGCAGGGCGAGCGAGATCTCCGAGGCGATGCGGGTCAGCTTGTGCGGGTTGCGGACGTAGTAGAGACCGGTGATGTGCGCGTCCTCGACCCGGACCGCCATGACGCCGTCGGTCTCGCCGTCCACGCGCAGGACCAGCGCCGGGTTGCCGTTGAGCACGGTCGGGTCGGTGCTGACCGTGACCTGGGCCCTCCCGATGCCGCCGAGCATGTAGCGGACCAGCTTGTCCGCGCCGACGATCGGGCGCAGCGCGGCCCGCTTGACGCCGCCGCCGTCGCTGACGAGGACGACGTCGGGCGCGAGGACGTCGAGCAGACGCTGCGGGTCCCCGGCCTCCAGGGCGTGTCGGAACACCTCCAGGGTCGCCCGGGCCTCGGTGGGGGACACCACCTCCCGCGGGCGGCGGGCGTCGACGTGCTGTCGGGCGCGGTGCGCGATCTGCCGGACGGCGGCCGGGGTCTTGTCGACGGCGGCGGCGATCTCGTCGTAGCCGACGTCGAAGGCCTCGCGCAGCACGAACACGGCCCGCTCGGTCGGCGTCAGCGTCTCGAGGACGAGCATCATCGCCATCGACACGGACTCGGCCAGCTCGACGTCCTCGGCGACGTCCGGCGCGGTAAGCAGCGGCTCGGGCAGCCAGGGACCGACGTAGGCCTCCTTGCGACGCCGCAGGGTGCGCAGCCGGTCGAGCGACTGTCGGGTCGTGATCCGGACCAGGTAGGCGCGCTGGTCACGCACCTGCCCCAGGTCGACCTTCATCCACCGCAGCCAGGTCTCCTGCAGGACGTCTTCCGCGTCGGCGGCCGATCCGAGCATCTCGTAGGCGACGGTGAACAGCAGGTTGCGGTGCGCGAGGAACGCCGTCGTCGCATCGGTGTGCTCGTCCACGACTGGCTCCTGACCGTTCGCCCTCGACTCCTGCTCTACGACTCGAGACGCCGGCCCGTACAGGTCTGTGACATCCCGACCCCGATGGCGTACACCACATCGCCGCTCTGTCACAGGGGTCGATTCACCGGCGCCTGGTGTGCGTCGGACAGCAGCACGTACAGCTGCCACCGCACAGAGATCGGAAGGACACCATGAGCAAGGTCTGGTTCATCACCGGTGCGTCCCGCGGCCTCGGCCGCGAGTTCGTCGAGGCCGCCCTGGCCCGCGGTGACCAGGTGGCCGCGGCCGCCCGGGACACCGCGAGCCTCGACGGTCTCGTCGCCGCCTACGGCAGGGCGGTGCTCCCGCTGCGGCTGGACGTCACCGACAAGGCCGCCGTCTTCGCGAGCGTCGAGCGGGCCGCGGAACACTTCGGCCGTCTCGACGTCGTCGTGAACAACGCCGGCTACGCCCAGGTCGGCGCGGTCGAGGAGCTGTCGGAGCAGCACGTGCGCGACCAGCTGGAGACCAACCTGTTCGGCGCGTTGCGGGTCATCCAGGCCGCGCTGCCCCACCTGCGTGACCAGGGCTCGGGGCACATCGTCCAGCTCTCCTCGGTCGCCGGGCTGCTGGCGATGCCGCTCGGCAGCGCCTACCACGTCTCCAAGTGGGCCCTGGAAGCCCTGAACGAGTCTCTCGCCCACGAGGTCGCCGACTTCGGCATCAAGGTGACGGTGGTCGAGCCCGGCGGTTTCGCCACCCGCGACGGCAAGAACCCCGATCCCCTCGCCAACGGTCACATGGCCGCGCCCGACCCGGTCTACGACGGTCTCCGTCGGCGCCTCGCCGGGCTCGTGGGGAAGCAGCCCGCCGGCGATCCCGCCGCCGCGGCCCAGGCACTCCTCAAGATCGTGGATTCCGACGACCCGCCCCTGCGCGTGCTCTTCGGCCTGGGCTTCTACCCGATGCTCCAGCAGGTCTACGCCGACCGGCTCAAGATCTGGGCCGACTGGCAGGACCTCTCCGCCGAAGCCCACGGCGCGCCCGATCGCGCAGACCGGTGAACGGCCACTTCAACAACGAAGAACGGAGGAACCCATGGACCTCGCACTGTGGATCGCTGCCGGACTGTTGGCCGCGGTCGCCCTGGCCGGTGGCATCACCAAGACGTTCCTGCCCAAGGAGAAGCTGGCGGGGCACGAGGGCGGGCGATGGACCGCAGACGCCCGCGTCGGCTTCGTCAAGACCCTCGGGATCCTCGAGCTCCTGGCCGCGGTCGGCCTGATCCTGCCCGCCCTGCTCGACATCGCACCGGTCATGGTGCCGGTGACCGCGACCTGCTGGGTCGTGCTCATGGTCGGCGCCATGATCACCCACGGCCACTACGGCCAGGTCAGGCTCGTGATGGTGAACGCGGCCTATCTCGCCCTCGCGGCCTTCATCGCGTTCGGCCGCTTCGGCCTCGAGTCCTTCACCGTCTGATCACCGAACGACACCGCGCGGCCAGGTCCACTCGGCAGCCACCCTGCGATCCTGGCCCGCGTGTCACACCCAGCGGGCGCTCGCCGTCCCGTGGGGTGCCCCCAGCTCGCCGCCGGATCTACGCGACGTAGCCAGTGTCCGGGCCATCGATCCCCTCGACGCTGGGCCGCCCGGGAGACCCCCGGCGCAACGACCTCGGAGAGAGAGCCATGACCTCGACCTTCCTGCTCACCGGTGGCACCGGCACCCAAGGGCGCCACGTCGTCCGGGTGCTGGACGCCACCGGCGCACGGCTCGGAATGCTGACCCGCACGTCGCCTGACCCCGTCGTCGGCGTCCACTATGTGACCGAACGCCCGACCCCAGCGGACACGGTGCGACGATGAACGCGGCGACCTCGAAGTACACGGTCGCGAAGGCGGCGGAGGGGCTCGACAGCCGCTACGCGTTGGCCGGAGGCCTCCGACGACGACTGAACAGGGTCTTCCCGACCCACTGGTCGCTCATGTTCGGCGAGATCGTCGTGTACAGCTTCGTCGTCGTCCTGGTCTCGGGCACCTGGTTGGCGCTCTTCTTCGATCCCTCGATGACACAGACCGTCTACGACGGGGTGTATCCCGGTCTGCGCGACGTCACGGTGAGCAGGGCCTACGAGTCCACCGTCGACATCTCGCTCGAGGTGCGGGGCGGCCTCTTCGTCCGTCAGGCCCATGCCTGGTCCACGCATTTGTTCATCGCGGCGATCCTCGCCCTCTTGCTGCGAACGTTCTTCACCGGTGGATTCCGGCGTCCCCGCGAGGCCGGCTGGGTGGTCGTCGTCCTGTTGCTCCTCGCCAGCATGGTCGAAGGTTTCACCGGGCACGCCCTGCCCGACGACCTCCTGTCCGGAACAGGTCTGCGGAGCGGCCTGTCCGGGATCACGCTCTCGATCCCGGTGATCGGCACGTGGCTCCACTGGGGCGTCTTCGACGGCGACTTCCCCGGTACGTCGATCATCCCGCGGCTCTACGCCGTCCACGCCTTCGTGCTGCCCGCGGTGATCGCGGCGTTCATCGCCCTCCACGCCGTGATGGTCTGGCTCCAGGGACACCCCCATTTCCCGGGCCCACACCGAACCGAGAGAAACGTCGTCGGTGCGCGCCTGGTACCGAGGTTCGCGGTGCGGGCGATCGGTCTCTTCGCGATCACCGCCGGGATCATCGCGGCGATGGCCGGTCTTTTCCAGATCAATCCGGTGTGGACACTCGGTCCCTTCAAAGGGGCTCACGTATCGGCGGGATCCCAACCCGACTGGTACATGGCGTTCTTCGAGGGCGCGGTCCGCCTGTGGCCTCCGTGGGAGATGTACCTCTTCGGTCGCTACACCGTTCCGTCGGTGTTCTTCGCGGCGGTGGTCGGGATGGGATCGCTGATCGCACTGTTGATCGTGTACCCGTTCCTGGAGCGTCGGCTGGCGGGCGATCGGGCGCACCACGATCTCGTGCAACGCCCGCGTGACGCGCCGGTGCGGACGTCGACAGGCGTGATGGCGATGTCGTTCTACGGCTGGCTGACCCTCGCCGCGGGCAACGACATCATCGCGCTCACCTTCGATGTCTCCCTGAACGCCATGGTGTGGATCGGCCGGATCGGGCTGTTGCTCGTCCCGCCGGCGGCCTACGTCCTCACCTACCGCATCTGCCTCGGGCTGCAACGCGCCGACCGCGAGGTCCTCGCCCACGGCATCGAGACCGGCCACATCACACGCCTGCCCACCGGCGGGTACATCGAGGTGCGCCAACCGGTCGGGGGGATCGGTGACCGTGATCGCGTGGTGGGTCTTGCGGCACCTCCCGGGTCGTGCCGCACCATCCTCGTCCCACCCCGGGACCTGCGGCGACAGGAACGCCGTCCCGGTGGGGCCACATCCGCTCGTGAACGGGAGAAGCAGTGGTTGATGTCGGACGCAGTACGGAGATGACTGGCTCGCCCGGCCGCGTCGTCCTGCCTTTCGGGGAGATCGATCGGAGCCGGGTCCGTGACGTCGGGGGGAAGGGTGCGAACCTCGGCGAGCTCTCGCGGATCGCGGGCGTCCACGTCCCCGCCGGCTTCTGCCTGACGACGGATGCGTTCCGTCGGATCACGGCGGAGGTGCCGTCGTTCGAGGATCGCCTCGATCGGCTGTCGGGCCTGGACCCCGACGACCGGGACGCGATTGCCGCCGTCAGCGCGGAGATCCGCGAGGCGATCGGCGACCATCCCGTCCCCGCGGACCTGGCGGTGGCGATCATTCGGGCGATCGAACACATGGACGCCGACGCCGCGTACGCGGTGCGGTCCAGCGCGACGGTCGAGGACCTGCCCACGGCGTCCTTCGCGGGGCAGCACGACACGTTCTTGAACGTCGTGGGGCCGGGGGCGGTCCTCGAGCACGTCAGGGCGTGCTGGGCCTCGCTGTTCACCGAGCGGGCCGTGAGCTACCGCTTGCGCCACGGCGTCGACCACCGCGCGGTCCACATGGCCGTGGTCGTGCAGCAGATGGTGACGCCGGATGCGTCGGGGGTCCTGTTCACGGCTGACCCCGTGACGTCGAACCGCGAGGTCACGACGATCGAGGCCGTCCTCGGACTCGGCGAGGCGCTGGTGTCCGGTCTGGTGAGCGCGGACAGCTACACGGTGCGCGAGGGCGAGGTCGTCGAGCGGGTGATCGCGGTCAAGGAGCGGGCCCTCCTGGGTTCACCGGGCGGCGGGACGGGCCAGCGGGCGGTCGATGAGGAGACGGCGCGCCCACCGGCGCTGACCGACGCACAAGTGGTGGGCCTCGAGCAGCTGGGCCGGCGGATCGAGGCGCACTTCGGCCGTCCCCAGGACGTCGAGTGGTGCCTGGTCGACGGTGAGTTCCGGATCGTGCAGAGCCGGCCGATCACGACGCTGTTCCCCGTCCCGGTGGCCGATGACGGGGACTTCCACGTCTACGTCTCGGTCGGCCACCAGCAGATGATGACCGACGCGATGACGCCACTGGGCCTGTCCGTGTGGCAGATGACCACACCACGCCCCGTGGCTGAGGCCGGCGGGAGGTTGTTCGTGGACGTCACCCCGTACCTGGCCTCGCCCGCCGGCCGCGCGTGGTTCCTGGAGGCCGCGGGGCGGTCGGATCCCCTGATGCGGGACGCGCTGCAGACGGTCATCGACCACGGCGCCGTCGTCCCGGCGCCGTCGGGGGAGGATGCCTGGACCCCGCCCGGGGGTGGGGCGGCGGCGATGATCGACGCCGATCCGGGCCTCGTCGAGGAGCTGATCGCCGCCAGCGAGGCATCGGTCGCCGCCGCCGCCCGCGCCATCCGGACCCATCACGGCCCGGACCTGCTCGACTTCATCGTGGAGGACTTCCAGGAGCTGCGGCGGCTGCTGTTCGACCCGCGCAGCCGCCAGGTGTTCACGACGGCGATGGACGCGGCGTGGTGGATCGACGAGCACGTGCACGCCTGGCTTGGGGAGGAGGACGCCGCCGACACGTTGACGCAGTCGGTCCCGAACAACGTCACGTCGGAGATGGGGCTCGCCCTGCTGGACGTGGCCGACGTGATCCGCCCGTACCCGGAGGTGGTGGCCTACCTGCGCGGCGTCGAGGACGACGACTTCCTCGACGGCCTGGCCGGGGTCGCGGGCGGCCGCGAGGCACACGACGCCCTCTGCGCGTATCTCGACCGCTATGGCATGCGCTGCGTCGGGGAGATCGACATCAGCAGACCGCGGTGGAGCGAGCGCCCCGCCGCCCTCCTCCCCGCGATCCTCGGCAACGTCGAGAACTTCGGGCCCGGCGCCGGCCGACGGCGCTTCGAGCAGGGCCGACAGGAGGCATGGGCCAAGGAGCAGGAACTGCTCGAGCGCCTGCACGCTCTGCCCGACGGAGACCGAAAGGCCCACGAGGCCAAGGTGATGATCGACCGGCTGAGGACGTTCATCGGGTATCGGGAGTACCCCAAGTTCGCCATGGTGAGCCGCTACGCCATCTACAAGCGAGCCCTGGTGGCCGAGGCCGAGCGCCTCGTGCGGGACGGAGTGCTCCGCGATCGGGACGACATCTTCTTCCTCCGGTTCTCCGAACTGCGCGACGTGGTCCGGGCCGGACGCGTCGACGATCAGCGGATCCGTGACCGCAGGGAGGCGTTCGTCGAGTACCAGACGTTGACACCTCCCCGCGTGCTCACCTCCGACGGCGAAGTCATCGCCGGGGCCTACCGGCGCGACGGCCCACCGGCCGACGCCCTGGTCGGCTTGCCGGTGTCGACGGGATCCGTCGAGGGGCGCGCCCGCGTCGTCCTGGACATGTCCGAGGCCGATCTCGTCCCGGGCGACATCCTCGTCACGGCCTTCACCGATCCCAGCTGGTCGCCGTTGTTCGTCACGATCGCCGGCCTGATCACGGAGGTGGGTGGCCTGATGACCCACGGCGCGGTGGTGGCGCGGGAGTACGGCCTGCCCGCCGTCGTGGGGGTGGAAGGCGCGACCCGACGCATCCGCGACCGGCAGCGGATCCGGGTGGACGGTACGAACGGGTACGTCGAGATCCTCTCGTAGAGGCGCCGATCACCTCCCTGCGCAGCCCTGGAGGCAGCGCCCGCGTCGTGGCAGAAGGACCCTGTGCGCGCGGATAGCGTCGTCGGTGTACCCATCGACGGCGCTCGCGCCGCGCCGCCGGGAGGCTGGAAGAGGTAGGACTGTGGCCCACACCGGGCTGACCCCGCGGGCGGAGAACTTCTCCTCCTGGTACCACGACGTCGTCGCCCGGGCGGAACTGGCCGAGAACGGGCCTTCGCGGGGGACGATGGTCGTCCGACCCTGGGGCTACGCCATCTGGGAGCTCATGCAGGCGGACATGGACCGGCGGATCAAGGCGACCGGTGCCCAGAACGCCGCGTTCCCCGTGGTGTTCCCCATGAGCTACCTGGAGAAGGAGAAGCAGCACGTCGACGGCTTCTCCCCGGAGCTGGCCGTGGTGACCCACGGTGGCGGGACCGAGCTGCCCGAACCGATGGTGGTGCGCCCGACGTCCGAGACAGTCATCAACTGCCCACCGACATCCGGACCGGGCGGCCGAGCCGGTCAGCTCACCGAGACGACGAACTTGATTGAATGAAGTCCTCCAGCAGCTCCGCCACCCGTGCGGGCTTGCCGAGTTGCGGTACATGTCCTGCGGGCAGCACCTCGAGGCGGGCGTCCGGTATCAGGTCCGCCGCGGCCCGCGCGTCAGCCACGGACATCACCGGGTCGTGGTCACCCCAGATCATCAGCGTGGGGACCGCCAGCCGCCGCAGGTCGTCCGGGCGGATCCTGGTCGCGGATCGCCGGCCGAGCGGCGACAGGAGAGCCTGGAGCTCGGCGAGGTTGGCCGCGGCGGCGACCGGGTCATGCGCCGCGTCGAGGAGTGAGTCGAGCAGATCAGGGTGCCGCAGGATCGTGTCTCCCTCACCTACCGACGACATCAGGCGGAGCAGCATCCGTCGGCCTGGCCTCACGGTGCGGCTGAGGACGTTGCCCGGCGCCGGTGTCGCCATGAGCCGTATACCTAGGGGGATTCGGGCGTGGGGAAGCAGCGGAACGGACCCGAGCATGACAAGACCGCGCACCCGCTCGGGGCGGTCCAGGGCGTACCAGACCGCCCAGCTCCCACCCCCCGACGCGCCGGCCATGACGGCCGACTCGAGCTGGAGTTCGTCGAGGACGTCATCGACGAACCGTGTCGCGCACTGCCGGAAGCTGCTGCGAGGGAAGTCATCGGGATCGCTGAGCCCGAATCCCGGTCGGTCGACAAGGTAGGAGCGCACCGTCGTCAGGTGTTTCGAGCAGCATGAGGTGGGACAACGACGAGGTGTTGTTGCCGTGCAGGTGAACGACCGGCGGGCCTTCACCGGCCTCGATCACATGCACGCGGCCCGACCGCCCCCGGATGAAGCGGCCCTGAACGCCGGCCGCCTGGACCATGCGGTCATACCTGGCGTGCAGCCGGGCCGGGTGCCTCGGCGCGCTCGGCCTGTTCAGCTGGGTATCCATCGTGACTCCTTGTGCGGATTCCTGTTCCTGTCACGCTCCGCCGCCCTACCGAGGAGGGCTAGTTCGAACTTCGAACCGCGCGACGCCGCGGCCCGGTGGGACACTCTTGCCGTGGGCTCAAGGGAGTTCGTCGGATACTGCTCGTTCACCAAGGCCATCGAGCACCTCGGCGACCGATGGAGTCTGCTCATCGTGCGCGAGCTGGGGATGTTCGGGCCGCAGGGATTCAACGAACTGGTGACCGGGCTGCCCGGCCGGATCTCGCGATCGGTGCTCGCCGATCGGCTGCGCCGGCTGGAGACTCTGGGGCTGGTGTCACGCCGTGACGACCCGGACCCGGACCCGGCCTACCACCTCACCGCGGTCGGACAAGGTCTGATGGCACCGCTCGGCTCACTGCGCGCCTGGGCGGACACGTGGCTCCCGGACGACCCCGACATGCTGGAGCGCGACCCAGACATCGTGCTCGGCTGGCTGTCACAGCGAGTTGACCCCGACCCACGTGCCCAGACGGCCCGTCGTCCTGGAGCTCCGGCTGCACCATCGACGTGACCGCAGGTACTGGCTCGTGCTGCAGCGCGGTGCCGAGCCGTACGGGTGTCTCACCGACCCCCTCCTGGACGCGCACCGCTACGTGCACCTGGAATCCTCCATGCCGACGCTTCTGGCGCTCGCCAGGGGCAGGATCGACTGGTCCGACGCGCTGGCGGACGGCTCGCTCAAGGCCGCCGGCGATCCCAGCCTGCTCCACCGAGTCACCGAGTGGTTCCGATCCGCCTCGGACCAGCTGCCCACGTCGTACGCCAGATGACCCCCGGCAGCAACCGGCTCGCCGCCAGGGACGGCAATACGTGCAGCCAGATCAGTTCCACAGGCCGCTCCGATCAAGCGGGACTGCCCAGGAGGCCGCGCCGGCTGCCCGTCCATCAGCGGTCCTGTCTCGAGGCGTAGCGACTGCACGACGGTAGCCGCGACAGGGCGTCGAAGGGCTCGGGACTAGTCATCGGACTACGCCTCGACCGTTGTCGGGACTACGTGCACGTACCCCGCCGCGACGACGTTCAGCACGGGTCGAGGTTCCTGGTCGCGGGAGCCCCCGAGTGCGGGTGGGTCCCTGTGAGCGCGTTCCACCTGCACGCCCGGCTGGTCGAGGGATCGCTGGGCGCCTTCTCGCGCGACGAGACGCGTGCCTCGACCACCGACAGCTGGTCCGCCGCGCGCATCGAGGCCGAGGAGCTGCGGGACGCCGGGTTCACCGTGTGGATTTAGGAGCACGGCTCGCCGGACCCCTTCCCCACGGGGAGCGACCTCCGCCTGGTGCAGTGCCTGGTGCCCGAGCGGTACCGATCGCGGTGAGCGGCAGGCACCGTCCCGAGGCGGTCTTGAGGCCGTGGTCGATGCGTTCGCCGACGACGGTTCGCAAGACGTCGCGCCGCGTTCGCGCGCACCATGAAGTGCAGCTTGCGGACCGTGTTGGCCGCGAGCGGTCGGCAGACATGCCCAGCCCTCGCCCTGCCCGAGCACAGTTCGCGACACCGTCGGAGTCGCGCGTAGAAGAGCTCGAGCACCTCGGCATCGAGGTACCTACGGCCGTGCGTCAGAGGGTCGATGCCGGCGTACACCGAGACCCGGAAGGAGCTCGGTCCGCGCTCCTCGATGTGCCCGCGCTGCCTGGCCGTTCGCGCCGCCATGGGAGCAGGTTAGGCCGATCTGATTCCCGCCGTGATTCCCTTTCGCCGGTGAGAGCATGGGGTCGAACGGTGAACGTGCAGGTCAGGCCCGGCGCCCCCGGCAGGATTCGAACCTGCGACACCCGCTTTAGGAGAGCGGTGCTCTATCCCCTGAGCTACGGGGGCCCGGGTGCACTGTAGCGCCCACGATTGTCGTCGCCGGTCGTCGTCCTCGCCCCGCGGGGAGATCGCGAGCAAGCGCTTGCTGCCTCAGACGGGCCGCGACACTCCCCGGTAGTGAGGTGGATCCCGGGGCGGGACACGTGCACCCTGGTCTCTCGTGGCCGACTCACCGAACGGTGCCCAGCCTCCGGGCGAGCGTGACGACAGCGGCGCCCGCGCCCAGGTGCACCTCGACGACACCTACGACAGCGTCGCGCTCGCCGTCTTCCGAACCGCCGAGTGGATCCCGCCGGCGTACCGGCAGGCCTACCTCGACGGCGCCGCGAGCGTGCTCGGCTACGACGCACTCGTGGAGAACTGAGCACGCCGCGCCCCGGCCCGTTCCGCACCGATCCCCGCAAGGACGACGGCTGCAACGCCGGTCGCCGCGGCCGCTGACGGAGTCTGGCTCAGGAAGAGCACGCCGACCCCGAGGGCGATGGCGGGCTCGAGGCACATCAGCGTGCCGAAGGCGGCGGTGGTCAGCCGGCGCAGCGCCAGGAGCTCGAGGCTGAAGGGCACGACGGGGAGCAGCAGGGCGATCCCGAGGCCCGCGAGCAGCACGGACAGGTCCAGCGCGCCGGACTCGACCGAACCGAGCAGGCTCGGGCCGGCGACGACGGTGGCGACGAGCCCGGCCACCGGCATCGACACCCCGAGTCCCATGAGGCCGGTGACCTGGTCGCCCACGCGCTGGGTCAGCAGGATGTAGCCGGCCCAGCAGGCCGCCGCGGCCAGGGCGAAGGCGACGCCGGCCGGGTCGAGATCGCTCTGCCAGGGACTGGTCAGCAGGACGACGCCGAGCGCGGCGAGCAGGGCCCAGCCGCGCGCCCGTCCCCGGCCGCGCAGGAGCGCGACCCCGAGCGGTCCGAGGAACTCCAGCGCCGCCGCCGTGCCCAGCGGGATACGGGCGAGTGCCTCGGTGAACAGGATCGTCAGGCCGGCGGTCACGGTGCCGAGCGCGACGGCGGCCGCGAACCCGGAGCGGGTGAACGCCGACGGCCGCGGCCGCGCGATCACGGCGAGCAGGAGCCCGGCCCAGAGCAGTCGCAGCGCCGCGGTGCCCGTCGACCCGATCCGGTCGAAGAGGCCGACGGAGACGGCGAGCCCGACCTGGACGCAGAGCATCGAGCCCGTCGCCATGAGGGCACCGGTGCGGGGCGAGGACGGGAGGACGAATGGGGAGGTCGGGGCGGCCACGACGACCAGTGAAAGCGAGACGATCGTTCGCGTCCACGTGAGGATCGTGGACACAACGTCCACAGATCACGGACGATGGCCGCTGTGGACACCCGCCGCCTGCCCTACCTCGTGGAGTTCGCGCGACACGGCTCGATGCGGGTGGTGGCGGAGGTGCTGGGCACGAGCACCTCGGTGGTCTCGCAGCAGATCGCCGCGCTGGCGCGGGAGGTCGGCGCGGCCCTGGTGGAGCCTGCGGGACGCCGGTCCCGGCTCACCCCGGAGGGTCGCCGTCTGGCCGAGCACGCCCGCACGATCCTCGCCGCGGTCGAGACCGCCGAGCTCGACCTCGACCCGGACGCCGAGCCCCACGGGGTCGTCCGCGTGGCCGGGTTCGCGACGGCGGTCCGGCGAGCGGTGGTCCCGACCATCACCGCGCTGGCCGTGACCCACCCGCAGGTGGCGCTGACGATCCGCGAGTACGAGCCCGCCGAGGCGCACGCGATGCTCGCCGCCGACGAGATCGACCTCGCCCTGACCTACGACTACGACCTGGCGCCCGCCGCGCTCGACCCCGACCTCTCCGCGGTCCCGCTGTGGTCGGCGGACTGGGGGCTCGCGGTCCCGAGCGGGGACGTGCCAGCCGCCGCCGCCCTCGACGCCCTCGGGGTGGTCGCGGCGTTCGCCCACCGGGACTGGATCGGCAACTCCCGCAACGGGGCCGACGAACAGGTGCTGCGCACCATCGCCTCGATGGCCGGCGTGACGCCGCGGCTGACCCACGAGGCGGACAGCCTCGAACTCGTCGAGGACCTCATCCTCGCCGGGCTCGGCGTCGGTCTCCTGCCGCGCGACCGCCGTCCCCGTCCCGGTGTCGAGGTCCTCGCGCTCACCGCGCCCGGCGTCCGGCTCCGCGCCTACGCGGTGACCCGCCGCGGCCGCGCCGGTTGGCCCGCGCTGGCCCTCGTCCTCGACCGGATCGTGCGTCGAGCCGACGACGGGTGAGCCGGGTGTCCGCCACTCCCGCGGAGGCTGGACCAATCCACGGCGCTGCGCGAGGCTGTCCGGACACGTCTCGGCTCAGACCCCGCCGAACGCACGGCACGCGCGCCCGGAGCGCGGTGCGCGCTCGTCGAGGGGGTCCGGGTCGTCCGTGTACGCACACACTCCGCGCACGCTCGTCCTCGCCGGACCGCTCGACGCGGCCGAGACGACGAGCCTCCTGGGCTACTGCCGGCTGCTGTACGGGAGCGGGCAGACCAGGCTCCACATCGACATGGCCGGCGTCACCGAGTGCCACCGGGCCGCCCTCGACGGCCTGCAGGCCCTGACCACGGGAGCCACCGGCCTCGCGGTGTCGCTGGGCGGGGCACATCCCGAGCAGTTCACGAGCCTGCTGAGCGCGGCCCCGCCGTCCGACGCCGAGGGCCTCGGCGACTCCGTGCGCGCACTCTGCTGTGCACCGGCCGACCCGGAGCCCGCGGCCGGCATCTTCCCCCGGAAGTGAGCGATGAGCACCTCCCACGACGCCGAGCCCCACGTTCACGCCGAGATCGACCCGGTGGACATCGACCGCCTCCGGGTCGCGGCCCATCAGGTCCTGCGCTGGACCGACGAAGGGGGCGCCGACGACCCGGACATCGCGCGCGTGGACCTGATCAGGCGCCACGCGGGCACCCTGGTGGACCTGGGCGCCGGCGCGTCCTGCCCGTTCGCTGCGACGCGCTCCCACGCGCTGACCGTGCGGAACGAGCTCGTCGAGATCGGCACCGAGCGGTCGCTGACCCTCGCCGTCTGGTTCGACGACGCCCTCGGGCTCGGCACGCGCGGGGGACAGGCGATCAGGAGCGATCCCGCCGAGCGCGGCACCGGCTGAGGGCGCCCGACCCCGTTTCGGCACCGGGACGGATCGGGAAATGCCCGGCCGCCGTCGGCCTGCGGCCGACGGCCGGGGCGGCCTCGCCGAGGGTTGAGCAGACAGCACCGGCGGGGCCGTCATCGCTCACGAGTCGTCCTGACCGGGATTCGTCACGACGGTGCCTGACAGATCAGGACAGCTCGCGCGAGTAGGAGGCGACCGACTCGGCGTCCGAGGGCACGCGCGACGACGGGACGGCCGACGGGGCCACGTCCGCGACGCGGCGCGAGCGCTCGGCGGCCTCGAGGACGGCGCCGTGGAAGCGAGCCACCTCCGGGCCCCCGTCCGACGGCACGTGACGGGAGCTGCGCTCCGTCGAGCCGACGGGCGTGCTCAGCAGGCCCAGTCCCGGCTCCGGGACGTCGACAGCGGTGACCTCGAGCTGGTGCACCCGGTGGAAGGTCACCTGCGCGTCGGGGTCGGGGCCTTCCCGGTCGGGGTCGCGGTCGGTCACCACGAGGACGTCCGGGGTGAGCAGCAGCTCGACCGTGCGCCGACGGGTGCGGCTGCGGCCGAACCACCGGCCGGACTCGACGACCTCGTCGGTGCGCACCGCGTGCGTGACCTCCGGCAGCGGGTCGCGGACGAGTCCGCGGACCTCGGCCTGCTCCTGGACCAGCGAGATGACGGCCGTCGGGAGGCTGTGCACACCGATGACTCGCGCTGACGTGTTGCGGTGGGTCCCCACGACACCCCTCCACTCCGCGGCGGGAGCCGGGGGTTCCATCACCCGGAGGTGCTCGCGACGCCGCATGGGTGAGGTCGGGGTGAATCATGTGGGCGTTACACACGCCACCCGATCCAGCGAACTTGCGACCGTGTGACACCGGAACCACGGGCGCACGATCAGGTCATGATCTCTGTCGACCTCGCCCAGGTGCCGCAGCGTCTCGCGACCGGTGCCTTCATCCTCAACTCCGGCATCCAGAAGTGGTCCGGCGACGAGGAGACCGCGGCCGGGCTGCACGGCTTCGCGTCAGGCACCTACCCGTTCCTCAAGGACATGGACCCGCCCACGTTCCTCAAGGCCCTCGCCGTGGGCGAGATGGCCGTCGGGGCCACGCTGCTCACGCCGTTCATCCCCGGCCGCCTCGCCGGCGCCGTGCTGACCGGCTTCTCCTCGGGGATGCTCGGGCTCTACCTGCGGACGCCGGGGATGCACGTCGGGAACCTGCGCCCGACCCAGCAGGGCACGCCCATCGCCAAGGACATCTGGATGCTGGGCATCGGCGCCGCGCTCCTGCTGGGCAACGGGCACCGGCGCGCGGAGAAGAAGGCGGCGAAGAACGCCGAGAAGGCGGTGCGCAAGGCCGAGCAGCGCGCGGCGCAGGCGGAGGCGAAGGTCGAGAAGAAGGCGGCGCAGCTCGCGCGGGACTGACCCGCAGGACGCGGCGTCGAACGGGCCACGAACGGGGTTGGACCCACCCGGATCGGTGACCCCAGCGGTATGGCGGTGGATGTCGGGAGCACGGGCACGGACGAGATCGACCACGGGCTGTTCGGGCCGTCGTCGGTGACGTGGCGGGTCCAGCTGGAGCCCGTCCTGTGGGTCGCGGGGATGCGGGCGCTGCTGCTGCAGTCGCTGCACCCCCGGGTGATGCGCGGGACGTTCCAGAACTCGGCACTGTTCGACCCGAAGAAGGCCTGGCCGCGGTTCCAGCGCACGGTCGGCTTCGTCGGCACCCGGACCTTCGGCACCCACGACGACGTCGAGGCCGCCGGAGCGCGGGTGCGGCGGATGCACGCGACCCTCAAGGGCCGCGCGCCGGACGGCACGTCGTTCGCCCTCGACGACCCCGAGAACCTGCTCTGGGTGCACAACGCCGAGATCGATTCGTACGTCGACGTGGCCCGCCGGGCCGGGGTGGTCGACGACGCCGAGGCGGACACCTACGTCGCGGAGAGCGTGCGCGCCGCCGAGGTGGTGGGCCTCGACCCCGCGATCGTGCCGGCGTCGCGGGCCGAGCTCGCCGCCTACTTCGACCGCGTGCGCCCCGAGCTGCGGCTGACCGACGAGGCGCGGCGCGGTGTGGGTGGCCTGCTCACCCCGCAGCCGAGTGCGCCGACGGGGGTCGCGCTCGCCCTCTCGTCGATCGCCGCGATCTCGTTCACGACCCTGCCCCGGTGGGCGCGCCGGATGTACGGGCTGCCGGGGCTCCCGACGACCGACCTCGGCGTCACCCTCGCCCTCAAGGCACTCCGGACCGCGTCGGACCTGCTCCCCGACATCCCCGCCCCGCCCGAGATCGCCCGGGCGCGGCAGCTCGTGCGCGAGGCCCGCGCAGCGGGGTGACGCGAGACCTCTGGTGTCAGCGGCGTGGCGTCGCAGACACTGGACGTCCGTCACGCCACGCGCTCGATCGCGCCACGCTCGATCACGAGGAGAACAGGTGCCCCTGACCGAGGCGTACATCGTCGACGCCGTCCGCACGCCGGTCGGGACGCGCAAGGGCGCGCTCGCCGACGTGCACCCCGCCGACCTCGGCGCGCATGCGCTGAAGGCCCTCGTGGAGCGCACGGGCATCGACCCCGGCGCGGTCGACGACGTCCTCATGGGCTGCGTGAGCCAGCTGGGCCCGCAGGCGGGGGTCATCGGGCGCACCGCGTGGCTCTCGGCCGGCTTCCCCGAGCACGTGCCCGGGACGACGATCAACCGCGCGTGCGGGTCGTCCCAGCAGGCGCTGCACTTCGCCGCGCAGGCCGTGCTCTCGGGCACGCAGGACATGGTGATCGCGGCGGGCGTCGAGAACATGGCGATCGTCCCGATCGACGCCAACGCCTCCGTGCTCGAGCGCATGGGCACCCGGCGCGAGGGCACGGGGTGGATCGAGCGCTACGGCGAGCAGGAGATCAGCCAGTTCCGCGGCGCGCAGCTGATCGCCGAGAAGTGGGACATCAGCCGGGAGCGCATGGAGGAGTTCGCGGTCGAGAGCCACCGCCGCGCCGCCCGCGCCACCGACGAGGGCCGCTTCACCTCGCAGATCGCGCCGCTCGAGGGGCTCGACCGCGACGAGGGCATCCGGCCCGACGCGAACGTCGAGAAGATGTCGACGCTGCCGCCGCTGCGCGAGGGCTACGCCCTGACCGCCGCCGTCTCCAGCCAGGTCTCGGTCGGCGCCGCCGCGCTGCTCGTCGCGTCCGAGGACGCCGTGCGCACACACGGGCTGACGCCGGTCGCGAAGGTCACGACGCTGTCGGTGGTGGGCGAGGACCCGGTCCTCATGCTCACCGGCCCCATCCCGGCGACGCGGGACGCGCTCCGCCGTGCCGGGCTGACGATCGACGACATCGACCTGTTCGAGTGCAACGAGGCGTTCGCGTCCGTCGTGCTCGCCTGGGCGCACGAGACCGGCGCGGACCTCGCGCGCACCAACGTCAACGGCGGCGCCATCGCCATGGGCCACCCGCTCGGTGCGACGGGCGCGATCCTCGCGACCAAGCTCGTCCACGAGCTACGGCGTACCGGCGGCACACGCGGTCTGCAGACGATGTGCGAGGGCGGCGGCCAGTCCAACACGACGATCATCGAGATGGTCTAGTGGACCTGCGTGATCGCACGGCCGTCGTCACCGGGGCCGGCGGGGGGATCGGACGGGCGCTCGTCGCCGCGCTCTCCGAGGCCGGCGCCCGCGTGGTGGCCACCGACCGCGAGGCCCCGGAGGTCGAGGGCGCCGCGGCGTCCCGCGCGCTCGACGTCACCGACGCCGACGCGACCGCCGCGTTGCTGGACGAGGTGGGCCCGGTCGACGTCTACCTCGCGAACGCGGGCGTCGGTGCCGGCACGGACCCCGTCGAGACCCCCGACGCCGTGTGGGACACGGTGCTCGACGTCAACCTGCGCGCTCATATCACCGCGGCGAAGCTCCTGCTGCCCGGGTGGCTGGAGCGCGGCGAGGGCTACTTCGTCTCGACGGCGTCGGCGGCGGGGCTGCTGACCCAGATCGGCTCGGCGCCCTACGCGGTGAGCAAGCACGCGGCGGTGGCGTTCGCCGAGTGGCTCTCGGTCACCTACGGCGCGCGCGGTGTCCGCGTCAGCACCGTCTGCCCGATGGGCGTGGCGACGCCGATGCTCGAGACCGACCCGGACGGCATGGGCGCGCTGGCCACGGGGACGGTGAAGGCGGCGGGCGAGGTGCTCACGCCCGAGGTCGTCGCCGCGGCCGTCGTCGAGGGGATCGGCGGCGAGGAGTTCCTCATCCTTCCCCACCCCGAGGTGCTCACCTACTTCCGGCGCAAGGGCGAGGACTACGAGCGCTGGCTCGCGGGGATGCGGCGGCTGCAGTCGGCGGTCGGGGGCGGTTAGTCGGGGAGCCCCTCCACGATCCGGATCTCCCGCTCGGCGCCGTCGCCCAGGGCGCGCAGGGCCTCCTGGTAGGCGGGGGAGTGGTACGCGGCCACCGCGGCGTCGGCGTCCGGGAACGCGATGAGCGTGGTGCGCTGGACCGTCCCGGCGCCCTCGAAGACGGCGGTCGCGGGGCCGCGCGCCAGGAAGCGCCCGCCGGCCTGCGTGATCGCGGGCCCGGCGAGCGCGGCGTAGGCCGCGACCTTCTCCTGGTCGTGCACGGTGGTGAAGTAGTTGATCCAGTAGGCGACGGCCATCCGGGGGCTCCTCTTCTGGGCGACAGGAGGGGACGATCCCAGGGCATGACCGACACCCCCGCTCTGGCCCGCGAGGAGCGGGCGGAGTTCGCCGCGTTCCTCGCGACCCTCACGCCCGAGCAGTGGGACGCCCGGACGCTGTGCACCGCGTGGCGGGTCCGCGACGTCGTCGCCCACGTCATCGGCTACGACGTCGCGGGCATGACCGGGTTCGCGCGGACCCTCGTGCGCTCCGGCTTCTCTCCGGACCGCGCGAACCAGCGCGTGGTCGAGGACCTGCGCGACCTCGATCCCTGGGGGCTGCTCGACCTCGTGCGGCGGTACGAGACGCCGGCGGGGCTGCCCGCGCGGTTCGGGAACCGGATCGCCCTCACCGACGGGGCGATCCACCACCAGGACATCCGCCGCCCTCTCGGCCTGCCCCGCGAGATCCCGCCCGAGCGTCTGCGGGCGGTCCTCGACTTCGCGATGGTCGCCGTGCCGATCCGCGCGTTCGTGCGCACTCGCGGTATGCGTCTCGTGGCGACCGACATGGACTGGTCATCGGGGCGCGGCACCGAGGTGCACGGGCCCGCCGAGGCGCTGCTCATGGCGGCATCGGGACGCCCGGATGCGCTCGACGAGCTGGAGGGGCCGGGTCTGGGCGTCCTCGCGGGCCGGTGTCGTCCGGGGAGTTGAGTCCAGGCCTAGGGTCACGGGCGTGGACGTCCGCCTCTGGTTCGACCCGGTCTGCCCGTTCTGCTGGATGACCAGCAAGTGGCTGCGTCTGGCCGCCAGACACCGCGACCTGGCGATCGAGTGGCGCTTCATCTCGCTGCGGCTGCTCAACGCCGGCGTCGACTACGACGCGCAGTTCCCGCCGGAGTACGAGGCCGGGCACACCGCGGGCCTGCGGATGCTGCGGGTCGCGGCACGGGTGCGCAAGGAGCACGGCACGGCTGCTCTCGACCGGCTGCAGGAGGCGTTCGGTCAGCACATCTTCGAGCAGGAGCCGGTGCCCGACACGGCGGACGCGCGCGAGCGTCAGGGCTCCGAGGCGTTCGTCGCGGCGGTGCTGGCCACCGCCGGCCTGCCGGCCACGCTCACCGAGGCCCTCGAGGACACCGCGTGGGACGGGGTCGTGCAGGCCGAGACCGACGAGGCCCTCGGGCTGACCGGGCGTGACGTCGGGACGCCGATCATCCAGGTCGACCCGCCCGACGGGCTCGCGTTCTTCGGGCCCGTGATCAGCCGTATGCCCACCGAGGAGCAGGCCGGCGAGCTGTGGGACCACGCCGTCGGGCTGGCTCGCTTCCCGGGGTTCGCCGAGCTCAAGCGAAGCCTGCGCGAGCAGCCGCAGCTGCCGTCGTTCGGCGTCTCGACCGACCAGGTCGGCGTCACCGAGGACTGGCACGGCGGGAGCCGCCGCCAGCACCGCTGACGGGACGTCCGCTCAGTACACCGACAGCTGGTAGTCGCCGCGGCCCTCGTCCCACTCCATCGTCACGAGGTCGCGGGCCCGCGCGGCGCGGGCGAAGGACAGGAAGCCGTTGAACCCGAAGCGCTTCTCCGAGAAGCCGGGGTCGCGCTTGCGCATCTGGTCCTTCAGACCCGAGAGCTGGGGCGGGCCGCCGGCCGCCGCCTCGAGGTCGCGCACGGTGGTGGCGAACAGCGCGAACGCCTCGTCCTCGGCCGACGTGTCCTCGGGGAACGCCACCTCGGGGTCACCGGCCGCGTTCCCCGCCGTCAGGGTCAGCACCCCGCGATTCTCGAGGTTGCGCAGCAGCTCGCCGAAGCCGCGGAAGCCCTGGTCACCCTCGTCGAACGTGGGGTCCTTGCGCAGGATCGCGCGCTTGAGGGTCGACGCGCGGACGGCCCCGTCGGCGGCGCGGGCGAGCCCGGCGAGGGTGCTGGTCACGACCGCGGTGATGTCGGTGTCGGACCCGCCGGCCGGGGTGGTCTCCTCGGGTGCGGGAGCCGCCACCGGCTCCGGGGCCTCGACGGGCGCCGGTCCGGCGGCCGGGGTGGCGTGGGTCGCCGCGGCCGGCCGTCGTCGCGAGGACCTCGGCGGGACGGGGCGCCCCTCCACCCCGGGCAGCCGGTCGTAGAACAGGAACTCGTCGCACGCGGCGGGGAGCAGCTTCGAGGTCGACGACTGCACGCCGATGCCGATGACGCGCTTGTCCATCTCGCGCAGCTTGTGCATCAGCGGTGTGAAGTCGGAGTCGCCGGTGCCGATGGCGAACGTCGTCACGAACTCGCGCTCGTAGGCGAGCTCGATCGCGTCGACGGCCATCTTGATGTCGGCGGCGTTCTTGCGGGAGCCGCCGATGCGCTGCGGGATCTCGATGAGCTCGACCTGCGCGCGGGCCAGCAGCCTGCGGTCCTCGTCGAACGACGACCAGTCCGCGTACGCCCGCCGCGTCACGACGCGACCGCGCTCGGCCAGCGCGTCGGCGACCGGCCCGAAGTCGAACGGGCTCACCCCGAGACCGTCGCGGGCGCCGATGGCCAGGTTCTCGTAGTCGAGGAACAGGGCGATGCGTTCGTCCTCCGGGGCCATCGGGGCAGCCTAGGCGGCGGTCCCGGGACGGACGCGTGGGCTCCGCCGTGCGGCCGCACCTCGATGACGATTCGGCGGCAGTCCTTGCGTGCTCGGATAGTACGTGCTCGGATTGTGGGTGGAGGTGGTCGACCGATGGACCAGAACCTGTTCAACGACATCTGCCTGACGCAGCTGCGGCTTTCCGGGGTGCACGAGGGTGAGACGGTGGCGGTGCTGACCCGGGGCGCCGAGCGCGGGGAGTACGCCGATGCGTTCCTGTGGGCGGCGCAGCAGCTGGGGGCGGCGACGTTCCATCTGCGGTTGCCCCCGCCGGCGAGCGCGTCGGGGGCGTGGGCGGTGGGCGATTCCGGTCTGGGGGACATCCCGCTGGCGGTGGAGGCGCTGAAGTCGGTCGACATGCTCGTCGACTGCACCTTCCTGCTGTTCAGTCCCGAGCAGTTCGCGATCCAGGACGCGGGGACCCGCATCCTGACCGCGGTCGAGCCGCCCGAGCTGCTGGCCCGCCTGATGCCGACCACCGAGCTGCGCGAGCGCGTCGAGTACGGCGCGGACCTGCTGGCCAAGGCCTCGACGATGCGGATCACCAGCCCGGCGGGCACCGATGTCACCTACCGGCTCGGGGTGTATCCGACGATGAGCGAGTACGGCTACACCGACACCCCCGGGCGGTGGGATCACTGGCCGGCGGCGTTCGTGTTCACCGGCGGCGCCGACGACGGTGTCGACGGGCAGATCGTGCTCTCGCCCGGGGATGTGCTGCTGCCGTTCAACACCTACGTGCAGACCCCGGTGACGCTGACGATCGAGCAGGGGTTCATCCGGGACATCCGCGGCGGACTCGACGCGGACCTGTTGAGCTCCTACATCCAGAGCTTCGAGGACCCGCGGGGTTACGGCATGTCCCACGTCGGCTGGGGTCTCGACGAGCGCGCCCACTGGCACGGGCTCACGCAGTTCGGCGGGGGCATGGGCATGGAGCTGCGCAGCTTCTACGGCAACGTCATGTTCTCGATCGGCCCGAACAACGAGCTCGGCGGCCCGAACGACACCCCGTGCCACTTCGACATCCCCATGCGCGGCAACAGCCTCCACCTGGACGACGAGCTGATCGTGGACAAGGGTGGGCTGACGATTCCGGAGATGCGTCCCGCGGGGGTCCGATGACCGACCACCACATCGGCATGATCGTCCCGAGCTCCAACCTCACGATGGAGACCGAGCTGCCGCGGATGCTGGCGGCGCGGGAGCAGGTGATCCCCGAGGACCGGTTCGTCTTCCACGCCGCCCGGGCGCGCATGCAGCACGTGACCCCGGAGCAGCTGCAGGCCATGAACGCCCAGGCCGTCCGCGCGGCCACCGAGCTCGGCGGACGCCCGCCCCGACGTCGTCGCCACCGCCTGCCTGGTGGCGATCATGGCCCAGGGGCCGGGGTTCCACTGCAGCGCCGAGGACGACATCACCCGTGCCCTGCGCGCGGAGGGTTCCGACGCCCCGGTGATCTCGTCGGCCGGCGCCCTGCTCTCCGGGCTCGCGGCGCTCGACGCGCAGCGGGTGGCGATCGTGACGCCGTACATGAAGCCGCTGACCGCCGCCGTGGTCGCGTACCTGGAGGACGCCGGCGTCGAGGTCGTCGACTCCCTGTCGCTCGAGGTGCCCGACAACCTCGCCGTCGCCCGCCTCGACCCGGCCGACCTGCGGGAGCACTACAAGAAGCTCGACCTGTCGCGTGCCGACGCCCTCGTGCTCTCGTGCTGCGTGCAGATGCCCTCGCTGCCGGTGGTCCAGGCCGTGCAGGACGAGGTCGGGATCCCCGTGCTCTCGGCGGCCACGGCGACGACGTTCCGGATCCTCTCCGAGCTCGGCCTCTCGACCCACGTCCCCGACGCGGGCGCGCTGCTCTCCGGCAGCGTCCACGATCCGGGGGCCGTCACGCGCGTCGCCTGATCGCGAGGGGCACGTTCCGCAGGGCCGATCGGCGTCGGGGCCTGCGGAACGTGCCCCTCGTGTCAGAGCAGCGAGTGCAGCGCGCCGCGGACGGTGGTGCGGGCGGCAGCGGGCTCGTCCCAGAAGACCATGTGGCCGGTGCCGGGGACCTCGACGACCGACGCCTCGGGGTTCGCCTTCGCGGCCTCCTCGGCGCCGGCGGCCGTGACGACGGGGCTGTCGCCGCCGTGGATGCAGCACGGTCGGTGCGGGCACCGAGGGCCAGACGTCGAAGAAGTCGTCGGACTCGAAGCCGGCGTGCGTGGCGACGATCGCGTCGCGCGAGATCGAGCCCATCCAGCGCGCGCGCAGCTCCTGCTCCCGGCGGGGCCAGCGGGGCCAGGACGCGGCGACCTCGTCGGCGTCCGTGCCGCGGCGGGCCTGGTCGAGCTGGCCGAGGAAGGCGTCGAGCGTGGTCGGGTACGGCCCGCGTCCCGGACCGCTCATCGGCGGGTCGACGAGCACCGTGGCGCGCAGGTGGAGGCGGGTGGCGGCGAGGGCGGTGATCCGCGCGCCCATGGAGTGCCCGAGCACGAGCGGGCGGCCCAGCTCGAGGGCGTCGACGACCGCCGCGACGTCGCCGGCGTAGGTGTCGAGGTCCCAGGCGTCCCCGCTGTCGGAGAGGCCGCGACCGCGGACGTCGAGGACGACCGGCCGCACGAGATCGGTGAGATCGCGGGCGACGAAGTCCATGGCGATCGCGGGGCTCGTGATGCCGGGGACGATCACGAGCGGGACGCCGTCGGCGGGGCCGTAGTCGAGGACGTGCAGGCGCACGTTCCCCGAGCGCACCCAGCGGCTCACCGCCGGGACGTCGGCGAGGTCGGCCAGGGCCGGCTGGGTGAGGACGCGGGCGTCGGGGGACTCGAGGGTCAACGGTCGGCCTTCCGGAAGGGGTCGTCGAGGTAGGACACGGCGTCGTCGAGGGTGACGACGTCGGCGTACTTGGCCTGGAGGTCGAACAGGGCGGCGTCGTGCGGGCCGCGGGCGCGGTCGCCGCACGCGTCGGCGACGACGAGCGTGTCGAACCCGCTCTGCACGGCGTCGACGGCCGTCGCGCGGACGCAGCCGGAGGTGGTGGCGCCGCAGACGACGGCGGTGTCGATGCGCAGACCGGCGAGCAGCGCGGCGAGGGACGAGCCGTGGAACGCCGAGGCGCCCTTCTTGAGGATCCGGTGGTCGTCGGGGGCGAGGCCGAGACGCTCGTCGAGCGCGACGGCGTCGCTGCCCTCCCGGAGCGCGCGCACGCCGGGGGCCTTGCGCAGCCAGGCGACGGCGTCGCCGTCGGCCTCGGCCGCGGTGAACGAGACGGCGGTGGCGATCACCGGGACGTCGCGCCGGTGGGCGACCTCGATGAGCTGCGCGGACGCGGCGACCTCGGCGGTCAGGTCGGCGCCGAGCGGGAAGCCGGGCTCGGTGAAGCCGCGGGTGAGGTCGACGACCACCAGCGCGGGACGGGGTCCGCGGGGGACCGTGGCCCCGAAGCCGGCGCGCTCGTAGACGTCGTCGGTGGCCTGGCCGTGCAGGCCGTCAGCGTCGGGCATGGCGTCGTAGCTCCTCGATCAGCATCTTCTGTCCGCGCAGGCGGCCGAGCAGGTAGCCCTGGAACAGCCCCACGCCGAGGGCGCCCGCCAGCGCGGCCCAGCGTCCGGTGCCCGGGGGCAGGAGCATCGCGAGCCCGTCGAGGGCCTCCTCGCGAGCGGGACCGGGCGCCGAGGAAGCGGATTCCCGCGCACCCAGTGCAAGCGAGGACGCAGGGCTGGCACCGGAGGTGCCCGATCCCTGCTGCAGCTCGCCGGCGAGGTTGCGGGCGAACTGGTCGAGCAGGCGGCTGGAGACGGTGGTGATCGCGCCCTTGCCGAACTGGGCGATCTTGCCGCGCACCAGGAGGTCGGTGTGCAGGTCGAGGGTCGAGCCGCCGGGGGCCTCGAGCACCGACAGCACGACGTCGGCCTCCGCGTCGCCCGCGCCGTGGGCGTCGGAGGCCCGGGCCGACAGGCGCAGGGTCCGCTGGTCGGGGGAGACGTCGGTGAAGCGCAGGGTGCCGGCGTAGGCGGCGCTGATCGGGCCGACCTTGACCTTCACACGGCCCGTGTACGCCTCGCCGTCGCGGCCCTCCAAGGTCGCGCCCGGCAGGCACCCGGCGACGCGCTCGACGTCGCCCAGCAGCGCGAACACCGCGTCCGGGTCGGCGGGCACGTCGAGCTTGTTCTCGAGGATCACGAAGCACTCTCCGAATCAATGGGTCGAGCTCCGCTGCGCTGCGTCTCCCGGCGGGCACACGCCGTCGCGTGCACCGCATCGACGATGGTCTGGTAGCCGGTGCAGCGGCACAGGTTCGCCGACAGCCCCTCGCGGATCTCCTCGCGGGAGGCGTCCGGCTGCTCGGCCAGCACCCCTTCGGCCAGCATGAGGAAGCCGGGCGTGCAGAAGCCGCACTGCAGCCCGTGGTGGTCCGAGAACGCCTGCTGGAGGTCGGAGAGCTCGCCGTGGTCCGCGAGGGACTCCACGGTGCGCACCGACGACCCCTCCGCCTGCACGGCGAACACGAGGCACGCACGCACCGGGGCGTCGTCGAGCAGCACGGTGCACGCCCCGCACACCCCGTGCTCGCAGCCGACGTGGGTGCCGGTGAGGAGCAGGTCGTGGCGCAGGACGTCGGCGAGCGTGCGGCGGGGTTCGACGACGACCTCGTGCTCCTCGTCGTTGACCGTCAGCGCCAGCAGGTGCGGATCCCTCACAGCTCGCCCTCCAGTGCGGCCAGCACCGTCCGGGGGTGGATCGGTGTGGTGTCGAGCTCGACGCCGGTGTGGCGCAGCGCGTCGTTGACGGCGTTGAGCACCGCGGCCGGCGCGCCGATCGTGCCGCCCTCGCCGGCGCCCTTCGCGCCGTTGGCGGTGAACGCGCACGGCGTCTCGAGGTGCTGGATCGAGACGTCGGGGATCTCCGTCGCGGTCGGCACCAGGTAGTCGATGAACGAGGCCGCCGACGGCTCGCCGTGGCCGTCGTAGGTGATCTCCTCGAACAGTGCGCCGGCGATGCCCTGCGCGATCCCGCCGCGGCACTGCCCGTCGACGACCATCGGGTTGATCACGACCCCGCAGTCCTCCACGCAGACATAGCGCAGGATCCGGATCTCCCCGGTGCCCGGGTCGGCCTCGACGACGACGGCGTGGGAGGCGTTCGAGAAGGTCCCGTCGCCGGGGACGTCGAAGCTCGCCGTCGCGGTGAGCGCGGGCTCGACGTCCTTGGGCAGCAGGTGCGAGCGCAGGTGGGCGACGTCGGCGATGTCCTCGAACGGCAGCCGGCGCGCCGGGTCGTCGAGCTGCACCACCCCGCCGTCCCCGTCCAGCGCGACGTTGTCCGGGCGGGTCTCCAGCAGGTGCGCGGCGATCCGGCACAGCAGCTCGCCGAGCCGCTCCGAGGCCAGCGCCACCGCGGAGCCGCCGATCGTCACCGAGCGCGAGGCGAACGTGCCCCAGCCGTAGGCGATGCGCTCGGTGTCGCCCTGGCGCAGCTTGACGCGCGCCACGTCGAGCCCGAGCCGGTCGGCGACGATCTGCGCGAACGTCGTCTCGTGCGACTGCCCGTGGTTCATCGTGCCGCTGGTGACGACCACCGAGCCGGTGGTGTCCATGCGGATCTCGGAGAGGTCGAACCCGGGGACGACGGTCATCTTCCGCTTCGCGAACGCCTCGGACCCGTAGCCGGTGCGCTCGGAGAAGCAGCAGAAGCCGATGCCGAGATGCCGGTCGCCCTTCCGATCGGCCTCCTCCCGCGCCTCGTACCAGCCCTCGTCCCGGATCGTCGCCTCGGCGAGGTCGAGCGACTCGAGGTAGGTGCCGGGGTCGTAGGTGACGCCGTTGACACCCGTGTACGGGAACTCCGTGATGACGTTGCGACGGCGGACCTCGACCGGGTCCAGGCCCAGCTCGCGCGCCGCGCGCTCCATCACGCGCTCGATCGCCATGACGTACTGCGGGCGGCTCACCCCGCGGTAGGGCGCGGTGGGCGCCTTGTTGCTGGTGATCGCGCGGCCCCGGACCCGGTAGGCGGGCACCCGGTACACGCTCGGCATCTCCGCCGAGGCCATCAGCGGCTCGATGCCCGCGGTGAAGGGGTAGCAGGAGTAGGCGCCCATGTCGCAGACGACGTCGACGTCGAGCGCCGTGATCCGCCCGTCGGCGTCGAACGCCGCACGCGTGCGGTAGCGCTGCTCGCGCGCCAGGAAGCCGGCGGTGAGCGCCTCGCGCCGGTCCTCGATCCACTTGACGGGGCGGTCGAGACGATGCGCGGCGGCCGCGACGGCGATCTCCTCGCGCCCCACGACGCACTTCTGCCCGAACCCGCCGCCCATGTCCGGCACGGTCACGCGCACCGTCCGTTCCGCGATCCGCAGCGAGCGCGCGAGCATCGTGCGGACCTGGTGGGGCACCTGCGAGCAGGTCTGCACGAGCAGCTGGTCGTCCCGGGCGTCCCACGACGCGACGACGCCCCGCGTCTCCAGCGGGAGCGCGTTCTGCCGGGCGCTGCGGGTGGTGACGTCGACGGTGAGGGCGGCGTCCGCGAACGCCTCGTCCACCCCCGGGGTGTCGAACATCGCGACGTCGAGCAGGACGTTGTCGGGGGCCTCGTCGTGCACGGCGGGTGCACCGGGGGCGAGCGCCGTCTCCTCCGAGACGACGGCGTCGAACGCGTCGTAGGAGACCAGGGCGGCCTCGATGCCGTCCTCCACGGCGTACGGGTCGCGGGCGACGACGAGCGCCAGCGGCTCGCCGACGAAGCGCACCTTGCCGCGGGCGAGGATCGGCATCGCGGTGGGCGTGAACTCCTCGGCGGGCCGGTCGAGGACGGCAACGATGTCGCCGAGCGCCAGGTCCGCGGCGTCGTAGGCCGCGACGACGCCGTGGACCTCGCGGGTCGCGGTGAGGTCCAGCTCCGTGATCGCGGCGTGCGCGACCGTGGCGCGCACGAAGCCCGCGTGCAGCATCCCGGACAGCGCGATGTCGTCGATGAAGCGGCCGCGCCCGGTGAGCAGGCGCGGGTCCTCGTGCCGCGGGATCGACGCGCCGACCCAGCGCCCGCGGCGGCCGTCGAAGTGGGGCGCGGCGGCGGGCCGTTCGCCGCGCTCCGGCTGGTCGGGATCGACGTCGGGCGGGACGCCGGGCAGGTCGGTCGTGGTCATCGGGGGCCTCCCGCGGCCTGGGCGCAGGCGTCGGCGACGAGCGTGCGGGTGAGCCGGCGGCGGTAGGCGGCGGTGACCTGCGGGTCGTCGGGCGGATCGATCGCGGCGGCCGCGGCGTCGGCGACGGCGGCGAACAGCTCCGGGCCCGGCGTGCCGCCGGCCGCGAGGACCGCCTCGGCCTCCGGCACCCGCACCGGGGCGGGTGCCACGCCGCCGAGGACGACGCGCCCGCCGCTGACCTGCTCGCCGGCGAGGTCCAGCGCGACCGCCGCGTCGACGATCGCGAAGTCCCCGTGCCGGCGGGCGAACTCGCTGAGCGCGGCGTGCGGGGCGGGCCGGGTGAACCGCACCTCGACGACGACCTCGTCGGGCTCGACCGCCGTCGCGTAGAAGCCGTGGAAGAGCTCGTCGGCGGGGATCTCGCGCCGGCCCGACGGGCCCTCGGTGACGACCACCGCGTCGAGCAGCAGCGCGAGCAGACACCACTCGGCGGTGGCGTCGCCGTGCACGAGGCTGCCGGCGACCGTGCCCCGGCTGCGGATGGGCAGGTGCCCGACCCAGCGCATGGCCCGCGCGAGCACGGCGAAGCCGTCCGGCAGCGTCGCGGTCTCCACGGCGTGGTGGGTGACGAGCGCGCCGAGCGTGAGGGTCCCCGCCTCGGCGTCGAGCGCGGTCATCGACGGCAGCCGGCGCAGCGGGCCGAGGTCGATCAGCGCCGACGGCCGGGCGAGGCGGAAGTTCATCATCGGCATGAGGCTCTGCCCGCCGGCGATCAGCTTGGGGTCCTCGCCCGCCGCGGCGAGGTCGGAGAGCAGCCCGACGGCGTCGGCGACGTCGTGCGCGCGGTGGTAGGTGAACGCGGCGGGCTTCACGTCGCGGGCCTCCTGTCCGGGTCTGGGCTGTCCGGGTGTGGGCTGACGTTCCGGCGAAGGGCACCATCGGCCGCTCTACTCGGCTGATGGTGCCCTTCGCGCGGAACGGGGCGTGCTCAGGCGCGGGTGTGCTCCTGATCGGTGGTCGCGTCCGGCACGTCGGTCGTGATCCGGTCCAGCTCGCGCCCCGCGGTCTCGGGCGCCGCCACCCACATGAAGATCACCGCGGCCACGACGAGCAGGCCGAGCAGCGTGAACGTCAGCGGCAGGCCGAGCACCGGCCAGAGCACGCTGCCGAAGAGCAGCGGGGCGAAGCCGGTGATGGCGCGGCTCGAGGACGACGCCCAGCCGAAGCCCGAGGCGCGCAGCTCCGTCGGGTAGAGCTCGGAGACGTAGGCGTACATGACCGGGATGACGATCAGCGCGAACATCCCGAACGCGCCGATCGCGATGACGGCGAGCGTCGGCGTGCCGAGCAGCAGGGAGAACAGGACCAGGGTCGCGGAGGCCACGGGGCCGGCGATCGCGATGACGCGCTTGCGTCCGTAGCGGTCGACGACCAGCACCGAGATCGCGACACCGACGATGCCGAGCGCGTTCATGAGCGTCGTCGAGGCGAACGCGGCGATCTCCCCGAAGCCCTCGGCCTTGAGGATCGAGGGCATCCAGCTCAGGGCGGCGTAGTAGACGAGCATGACCGCGATGAACAGCGACCACGCGACGCCGGTGATCTTCGGGTTGAACGCCCAGACGCGGCGCAGCTGGTCGACCGCGGCGGCCCAGGCCCCGCCCCGCTTGTCCTCGACGACGGCGGGCGGGATGACGTAGGGCTCGGGGGTGGTGCCGGTGCGGGCGACGAGGTCGTCGATCACGACGCGCGCCTCCTCCTCACGACCCATCCGCGAGAGGTAGATCGGCGACTCCGGCACGCCGCGGCGGATCCAGAACAGCAGCAGCGCCGGCAGGATCATCAGCACGAGCATCCAGCGCCAGTTGCCCTCGACGGGGACGAGCAGCGTCGCCGAGACGCCGGCCAGCGTGGCGCCGATCGGCCACCAGCCGTCCATCGCCGAGAGCACACGCCCGCGGCTCTTCCGCGGCGAGAACTCGCTGACGATCGCGTAGTCCACCGGGATACAGCCGCCGAGCCCGACGCCGGCGAGGAAGCGCAGCGCCAGGAACATCTCGATGTTCGGCGAGAGCGCCCCGAGCACCGAGAACAGCGCGAAGATCAGCAGCGTGATGCTGAAGGCCTTCTTGCGCCCGATGCGGTCGGCCACCGTGCCCCAGGCGACGGCGCCGACGGCCATGCCGATGAGGTTCGCCGTCGCGACGAGGCCCTTCTGGCCCGCCGTGAGGCCGAACTCGGTGCCGACCAGCGGGGTGAGGAACCCGTTGAGGGCGACGTCCCAGGCGTCGAACATGTAGCCGAGGCCGCCGATGAGGAAGATCTTTCCTTGGACTCCCCAGCGCCAGGGAAGGTCCTGGACGATCTGGTCTCCGGTGCGCATTGTGGTCGCTCCCGTCGCGGGTGGTGTGCTGCTCGGTCCGCGCGTCAGCGGGCGAACTGGTAGTGGATGGACTCGGTGTCGGGGTCGTGCAGCGGGCTGCCGTTCCACAGCCAGTCGTACGACAGGTCGGACTCGCCGTCGAAGCGGCGCAGCTTCTCGTCGCGCTCGCGCTGCTCCGGGCCGTCGGGCAGGTGGTAGAAGGCCATGTTCTGCAGCGAGGCGTCCTGCACCATCCCGGCGTGCTTGGCCCGCCGGTCGACGTAGCGCACGAGCGCGGCGTCGATGCCGTCCCGGGTCACCCGGCCCAGCTCCTCGGCCAGCACGGCGGCGTCCTCCATCGACTGGGACGCGCCCTGGGCCTGGTAGGGGAGCATGGCGTGGCAGGCGTCCCCGAGGAGCGCCACCCGGCCGTCGACCCACACCGGGTCCCGGCGCCGCCGGTACATCGCCCACACCGAGACGTCCTCGGGCTTGGCCTTCGAGAGCATCGCCGGGACGCGGTCGTCCCAGTCGGAGAAGTCGGCCGCGAGCTGCTCGGGGGTCGCCGGGCCGCTCCAGTCGCGCTCGATGGTGTCGGTGCACGGCACGATCGCGACGACGTTGAGGTACTGCCCGCCGCGGATGATGTAGTGCACGAGGTGCTTGTCGGGCCCGTACCAGATCGTCGAGTGGTAGCGGTCGACGAGGAAGCGGGTGGCCGGGTCGGCGGCGATCAGGTCGCCGGGGATCAGGGCGCGGTAGGCCATCTCGCCGGAGAACACGAGCGAGTCCTCGAACCCGGCGAGGTCGCGCACCGCCGAGCGGATGCCGTCGGCACCGACGAGCACGTCGCCGGCGAAGCGGCGGCCGTCCTCGGCGACCGCGACCGGCCGCGCCGGGTCGGTGCGGTCCAGCTCGATGACCTTCGCGCCGGTGGCGAGGACGACCGTCGGGCCCGGGAGCTCGGGGTCGGCGCAGGCGTCGAGCAGCACGCGGTGCAGGTCGGCGCGGTGGTAGTGCCAGTACGGGGCGCCGTACTGCTCGATGACCCGCTGGCCCAGGGGCAGCTGGGCGATGATGCTGCCGTCCGCCCAGCGCCGGCGGACCTGGTCCTCGGGCTGGGTCCGGATCGCCTCGAGCTGGGCGCGCAGCCCCAGCCCGACGAGGATGCGGCTCGCGTTGGGCGCGGTCTGGATACCCGCGCCGATCTCACCCAGCTCCGGCGCGGCCTCCACGACCGTGACCCGCAGGCCGCGCTGGCGCAGGGACAGCGCCGCGCAGAGCCCGCCCAGACCTCCGCCGACGATGGTGACCTCGAACGTCTGGCTCGCCATCTGGCCGCCTCCCGGTGTCGCACTTCACGTTCGCTCGAGTTCAATCCGAGCACGTACTATCCGAGGACGCAATACCTTGGCGCACTCCGAAACGAACCCGTCACGGAATCAGGGGCCGGCGGGAGGAGCCGGTTCCGTCCTGAGAGCCCGGGGTCTTGCTCTGTGCGGAGCCTTCAGAGGCCCTCAGAGTGCGTCGCGCTCGGCGACGCGCTCCCACTGCTGCCCGAGGTCGTTGAGCAGGGACGCGAGATGCGGACGCTGCTCGGGAGGGCAGCCGTCCAGCAGCGCCTCGTCGAGGGCGCGGGCGCGGCGGTGGGTCTCGGCGAGGGCCGCGGCGCCGTCCTCGGTGAGCGTGAGGACCTTCGCCCGCGCGTCGTGCGGCGCCGCGGTGCGCGTGATGAGGCCGCGGCGTTCCATGCGGCGGCAGACGTCGGCCATGGTCGACGTGTCGAGGGCGACCGCGCCGGCCAGGGCGGTCTGGTCGGCGTCGGGGTGGGCCCGGATCGCCGAGAGCACGGCGAACTGCGGGCCGGTGAGCACGGCGTCGACGTGACGGTTCCACGCCGCGAGATAGGCCTGGTAGAGGCGCCGCGCGCCGTACCCGGGCGCCGCCACGAGGTCCGGGGGCGGGCTCATCCGGACCCGGCCCCGGGGTCCGCCCTGGCCGCCGTTCGCGCTCGCCGACCTGGTCACGGCCCACCCCCATCCGGTCCTCGGGCGCATCCGGTTCCGGGCGACGTTCCCCCTGACCCCGTCCGCCGCACCCGCCCCAGATAGTACGTGCCCGGAACGGATGGGGCCCGTCAGGCGTCCGGCGCGTCCGGCCGGCGGCTACCGCCCGGCGATCGTCCCGTCCGCCGCGAACGCCGGGTCGCGACCCAGCCACGCGATCAACCGGACGGTCGGCGCGGCGTCGTCGGCGACCGCGACGGGCGGCCCGAACGGGATCGGCCCGCCGCGGGGTTCGGCCGGCAGCACCTGCCGCGAGGTGTCCTCGATCGCGGCGGCGAGGCCGTCGTCGAGTCCTCCGGTGCGACCGGTGGCCGCCGCGAGGTCCCACGCGTGCACGGTGAGCTCCTGGACGTAGCCGAACCCGACGAACCGGCCCGGCATCGTGCCCCAGGGGACGGTGAGGACGCGGTCGAGCACCGCGGCGTCGGAGCCGTCGAGACCCCACGACGCGTCGACGTCGGCGCGCGCGGCGGTCAGCTCGGCGAGGTGGCGGCCCGCGGCGACCTCGGGCATGGAGTCGACGTCGGAGAACAGGCCCCCGGCGCCGACGTGGGCGATGCGGCGGTGCACGCCGACGAGGTGGTCGAGCAGGGTGCGGACGTCCCAGTCGTCGCACGGGGTGGGGCGGTCGAGGGCGTCGGGCGCGGTGCCGGCGACCAGCTCGCCGATCTGGTCGAGAGCGCGGGTGAGCAGGGGGCGGGGGTCGGGAGCGGTCATGTCGATCTCCTCTTCTCAGGTGGCCACGTGCGGGAGCAGCGCGGTCCAGGTGCGGTAGGGGCGCAGGCGCTCGATCAGGTCGTCGAGCGGGTCGTCGGGGTGGCGGTCGTGGATCCGGGCGAGCACGGCGGGAAGGCCACGGGTCGCTGGTCGCCGTCGAGGGGGGCGGTGAGTCGCAGGGGCTCGTCAGGCCCGGGCGTGTGCCGCGTGATCGGGTCCCGGCGTCCGACGAAGTCGCGGGTGCGCTCGAGGTCGAACGGGCCGAGCGGCCGGAGGGTGTGCGCGGCGGCTGCGAAGACGGCGACGGTCGGGGCGGCGGTCATGAGGAGCATGCTGCTCGCCGATACACGCCACCTGCTGTCCTGTTTCTCGGGCATTCTCGACGACGTGCGCTCGGACCGTCTGCTCGCGACGCTGCTGCTCCTGCAGAGCCACGGACGCCTGCCCGCGCCCGAGATCGCGCGGCGCCTGGAGGTCTCCCGGCGCACGGTGTCCCGCGACGTCGAGGCGCTCTCGGCGGCGGGGGTGCCCGTGTACTGCGAGCGCGGACGGAACGGGGGCGTCGCCCTGCTCGAGGGCTACCGCACCGATGTCACCGGCATGACCGACGAGGAGCTGCGCGCCCTGGTGGCGCTCGGGGCGTCGGCCGACGGGGGAGCGCTGGGGTCCTCGCTGGCCTCGGCGTCGCGCAAGCTGCTGGCCGCGCTGCCCGAGGCCCGGCGCGCCGGGGTCGACCACGCCCGGCGGCGGCTGCTCGTCGAGCACCAGGGGTGGCGGCGCGCACCCGAGGACCTGCCCGCGCTGCCGGCCCTGGACGCCGCGCTCGTCGCCGACGAGCGGGTGCGGTTGCAGTACGCGACGGGCGACGCCGCGCACGCCACCTGGCGCACCGTCGACCCGTACGGCCTGGTCAGCAAGGCCGGCACCTGGTACCTCGTCGCGGCCCACCGTGGCCGGCCCAAGATGTACCGCGTCAGCCGGGTGCGGGCCGTGGCCGCCACCGGGACGCCGGCGCGGCGGCCCGACGAGCGCGACCTCGCCGAGGTGTGGACGGAGCTGCGCGAGCGCCTCGAGACGCCGACCGCCGAGGTCGAGGTCCGGCTCCTCGTCGACCCGGCGTGGGCGCCGACCCTGCGCCGCGTCCACCTGGCCGTGCTCGCCGGTCCGTGGCGCACCGAGGGCGTCGCCCCCGATGGGCGGGAGATCCTCGTGGCCCCGTTCCGGTCGCTCATCGGCGCCCGGGCCGGCCTCCTGGGCTACGGCGAGGCGGTCGAGGTGCTGGAGCCGGCGGCGCTGCGCGACGAGATGGCCGACGCCGCCGCGCGGGTGGTGGCGATGTACACGCGATCAAGTCTGCCGGAGTCGTCCGTGCCGAATGTCCTGGGCGCCGATTAGGGTCACGCGCCATGACGACGGTGTTGGTGACCGGTGGCGGCGAGCGACTGGCAGAGGTGGCGAAGGCCATCGAGGCGACCGGGGCGGAGACCACGGTGGTCGACACCCTGGACCGCCTGGGCGAGGCGGTCGGCGGGAAGACGTTCGACGGGTACGTGCAGCTGCCGGTGGCGATGACCCCGCGGCACGGCGGCAGCCTCGTCTCCCGCGTCGAGCAGTTCCTCTCCGAGGGCCTGCTCAGCCGCTTCCGGGCCGCCGAGACGGTGCTGCCGTCGCTGGCCGAGTCGGCGAACGTGCTCCTCGTGGGTGGTCAGACCAACGTCGATTCCGACGCGCCCGACGACCAGGAGGCGCGGACCGCGCTGATGCGGGTGCTCGCCCACGCCCTGCGCGCCGAGCGCGCCCCGAGCCACCTGCGGGTGCGCACGGTCGGGCCCGAGTGGTCCGCGACGGACATCGCCGCCAAGATCACCAGCGATGGCGGGGGCGAGTCGGACGCCGTTGCGACCGGCGAGCGCCAGGCCATCGGCAAGGCCTACGCCGACTGGCGCGCCGAGGTCCTCGGGCTCGTGCGGGTCGAGTTCTGACCTCGGCGATCCCGGAGGGCAACCCCCTCGTCACCGAGGTCTTCACCTCCGACCCGACGGTGCTCGTCCACGACGGCACCGCGTACCTCTACACCGGCCACGACGAGGCCGAGCCCGACGCGCAGCGCTACGTGATGCGCGACTGGCTCTGCTTCTCGTCGACGGACATGCGCACGTGGACGTCGCACGGCCCGAAGCCGGCGGTCGGGGACTTCGCCTGGGCCCGCGACGGCGCGAAGGCCTCGTGCGTCGTCGAGCGGCACGGGCGGTTCTGGTGGTACCTCGCGATGAACCACGCGACGGAGCCGGGTGGGGCGATCGGCGTGGCCGTCGCCGACCACCCGACGGGACCGTTCCGCGACGCGCTCGGGCACGTGCTGGTGACGAACGACCAGCCGGACGACGACCGGCGCGACCACACCAACGACCCGTGGGTGTTCGTGCACGACGGGCAGGCCTACCTGTACTGGGGCAAGCACCGGTGCTTCACCGCCCGCCTGGACGACGCGATGACCGCGCTGGCCGGCCCCATCACCGAGGTCGAGCTGCCCGCCTTCGAGGAGGGCGTCCACGTCCACGAGCGCGACGGCTGGTTCTACCTGTCTTCGGGCACCGGTACCCGCAGCGAGTCGCCTATGCCCGTAGCCGGCACCCCGAGGGCCCGTGGACGGTCGAGGGGATCCCCAACGAGGTGCCGGGCAACTGCGCCACCAACCGGCCGGCGATCATCGAGTTCGACGGCGAGTGGATCTTCTTCTACCACAACGGCGTGCTGCCCGGCGGTGGCAGTCACCGGCGCTCGGTGTGTGCCGACCGCCTGGTGCACACCCCCGACGGACGCCTCGAGCGCGTGCGGATGACCACCGAGGGGCTCCGCGCGCCCTGAGGCCCGGGCGCCTACGGCAGCGCCGAGCCCTGGCGGTACTCCTCCCACGGGATCGTCCAGTCGGCGATGTCCCCGTCGCGGGTGGTCAGCGGGCGGCTGGAGCCGACGATCTCCACCGGGTCGCCCATCTGGACCCAGTTGTAGAAGAACTCGCCGTTGGCCGGGGACAGGTTGACGCACCCGTGCGAGACGTTGCGACGACCCTGGGCGCTGACCGAGTCCGGGTTGACGTGCACGAACTCGCCGTTGTTCGAGATGCGCACGGCGAGCGGCAGGTTCTGGTCGTAGAACCCGGGCTGGCCCTCGCCCGGGCCGCCCCACGTGTCCGAGCGCATCCGCTTGACCTCGTGCTTCTCGAACGCGACGTGCACGCCGTACTGGGTCGGGTAGATGTCGCGGCCGTAGGACGCCGGAAGGCTCCGCAGCTGCTGCCCGTCCTGGTAGAGCACGAGGGTGTGGGCGTTCACGTCGCCGCGGGCCCGCTGGTCGCGGCCGACGGTGAAGGAGAACGAGCGGTCCTCGGCGCCGTAGAGGCCCTCGCCGCCGTCGACGCCGAACAGGCGCGCCTCGACGGTGACCTGCGTGCCGGGGCGCCAGTACTCCTTCGGCCGCCAGTTGAGCTGTTCGTCGGACATCCAGCGGAAGGAGCCCTCGGTGGGCACCGAGGTGGCGACGGAGACGCGGCGTTCGACCGCCGCGCGGTCGGTGACCGGCGCGTCGAAGGTGATCGAGATCGGCATGGCGACGCCGACGGTCTGGCCGTCGGTGGGCCGGATGCTGGCGATCTCCAGTGTCTGCTCGGGAGCGACCGTGCGGAAGCTCTGGTCGAGCGGGGCGCCGGGACCGCCGCGCTCGTCGACGCCGACGGCCTGCACCCGGTACTCGGTGCCGTAGGCCAGCGTAGCGCTGGTCCAGCGTGTGCCGGTGGGGTCGAGGGTGCCGGTGAGGGCGGGTGCGCCTGCGGGGGTGACGGTGACCGAGGTCAGCCGCCCGCCCGCCGCGGACACGACGAGGGGCTCGGCCGGCGCGACATCCACCGCGCCCGGCGCCACCGAGGCGGCCAGCGCGACCTGGGGCACGGGCGGCGGCGGGGCCGACGTCACCCCGGCGCAGCCACCCAGGAGGGCGATCAGCGCCAGCAGGACCACGATCGGCCCCGTCGACGCCCGATCGAGCCCACGTCCCCGCGCTCCACGAGCGCGCTCTGTCCTCGCCACACCGCCCCCAAATCCCGTTCCGGGGAGATTCTCCCCGGACATCCTCATCCGAGCGAGACGTGGGGGACGCTCCGCGGGTTGCGTGTCGCGGGTGTCGAATCGGTCTCGGTCGGCCTGCGCGGCGTGGCGTCACCGTGTGTCGGATCGGGCAGACCGGACACTGCGCCGAACGGGTGAGTCTGCTGCTCTCGTCTCAGGGCTGTCTCAGGCCGTGCGGTCACACTGTCCGGCATGCGCATCCTCGTCGCGGACGACGACCGGGCCGTGCGGGACTCCCTGCGCCGCTCGCTCGCCTTCAACGGCTACCAGGTCGAGCTCGCGTCGGACGGGCAGCAGGCTCTGGACGCCATGTCCGGCGAGACGGGACAGCGCCCCGACGCCCTCGTGCTCGACGTGATGATGCCGCGGGTCGACGGCCTCGAGGTGTGCCGTCGGCTGCGCAACGCCGGGGACGACATCCCCGTGCTCGTGCTCACCGCCCGCGAGGCGGTCTCCGACCGTGTGGCCGGCCTGGACGCGGGCGCCGACGACTACCTCGCCAAGCCCTTCGCGCTCGAGGAGCTCCTCGCCCGGCTGCGGGCGCTGCTGCGGCGCCGGGTGCCCGACGAGCCGGGCACACCCGACCCCGAGCCCCTGCGCTTCGCCGATCTCTCGCTCGACCCCGTGACCCGCGAGGTCCGCCGCGGCGAGCGCCCGATCAGCCTCACGCGCACCGAGTTCTCGCTGCTCGAGCTGTTCATGGCCAACCCGCGCCGCGTGCTGACGCGCAGCCGCATCCTCGAGGAGGTCTGGGGCTACGACTTCCCGACCACCGGCAACGCCCTCGAGGTCTACGTCGGCTACCTGCGCCGCAAGACCGAGGCGGAGGCGGAGCCCCGCCTCATCCACACCGTCCGCGGCGTCGGCTACGTGCTGCGGGAGACGCCGCCCTGACCCATGTGATCGATCGTCGTGGCTGTAGCCACGACGATCGATCACATGGGTCAGCTGCGCGGGATCCAGAAGCGCAGGAGCGCGCCGCCCTCGGGGGCGCGGCCTGCGGAGACGCCGCCGTGGTGGCGCTCGGCGACCTGGGCGACGATCGAGAGCCCGAGGCCCGAGCCGCTCATCGTGCGGGCGTCCAGCGAGCGGTAGAAGCGCTCGAAGACCAGGTCGAGCTCCTCGTCGGCGATCCCGGGGCCCGTGTCGGCCACCTCGAGCACCGCGGTCCCGGGACGTTCCGGGGCGACGCCGGCGCGCAGCGTCACCCGCACCCGCCCGCCCGGCGGGCTCCACTTCGCGGCGTTGTCGAGCAGGTTGAGGGCCGCCCGCTCGAGGGCGTTGGCGTCGCCGGTGACCTCGCACGAGGCGAGGTCGACGTCGAAGGTCACGTTCTCGGCCACCCCGCGGCGCCGGGCCCGGTCGAGCGCGCGCTCCACGACGTCGGCGAGGTCCAGGGGCTCGGCGGCCACCTCGGGCGGGTCGTCGCGGGCGAGCTCGACGACGTCGCCGATGAGATTGGCGAGCTCGTCGACCTGCGCGCGCAGGTCGGCCTGCAGCTCGGCGCGGTCCTGCTCGGAGAGCCGGGGCGCGTCGGGGCGGTGCGACGCCTGCTCGGACGCCATGAGCAGCTCGAGGTTCGTCCGCAGCGAGGTCAGCGGCGTGCGCAGCTCGTGCCCGGCGTCGGCCACGAGCCGGCGTTGTCGGTCGATGGACGACGACAGCGCCGCGAGCATCGCGTTGAAACTGCTGGTCAGGCGGGCGATCTCGTCGCCGCCGGTGACCGGGATCGGCCGCAGGTCGCCGGTGCGCGCGACGCGCTCGGTCGCCGAGATCAGCCGCTCGACGGGCCGGAGCCCGGCGCGGGCGATGGCCACGCCGGTCAGCGCGGCGAGCAGGACGCCCGAGGCGCCGGCGACGAGGAGCACCACGGCGAGCTTCGACAGCGTCCGCCGCGTCGGGTCGAGCTCCTGGGCCAGCACGAGCGCCCGGTTCTCGCCCGCGTAGACGGCCACCACCCGGTAGACCTCGCCGTCGATCACCCCGGTGCGCACCGAGGTCGGCGGGTTCTGGCGGGCGGCGGACACCTCGGCGGCGCCGAGGGGCGGGCTGCTGCCCCGGAGCGTCACGAACTCGCCGTCGGCGGTCACGATCGCCACCCGCACCTCGCCGGCGGCGAGCGCGTCGGACGAGACCCGCAGCAGCAGCGAGGGGTCGGCGAGGTCGCCGGACGCCGCGACCGTCGCGCGCTGCACGAGGCTCTCGTCGAGCTGGTCGTAGAGCGCGCGCTGCGCGGTGAAGAACACCGCGGCGGCGATCAGCGCCACGAGCAGCCCGCCGCCGACCGAGACGAGGATCCCCACCCGCCGGCGCAGCGGGATGCCCTGCAGGACGTGGCGGATGAGGCCGGGTGGGGCCTCCGCCTCGTCGTCGCGGCGCTCGTCAGGCGGACCGGTGGGCGGCACGAGCCCGTCGGCCGAGGTGTGGGCCGGGTCCTCGAGGGTCGTCCGGCCACCGCTCGACGGGCCGGCTCCGAGACGCTCCACCCCACCAGCTTCCCCCATGCGGTCGACGGCGCCCGTGTGGGCGAAGCACGCGGTCGGTGCGAGAGGCTGGGGGGATGAGCGAGAACGACGCCGCGTCCGCCGCCCCGGACGGGTCCGGCCCGTCGGGATCCGACGTGCCGCCCGGACCGACGTCCACCGCTCCCACGGGCCCCTCGTCGACGCCGTCGTCGTCCACGGCCACGGGTCCGACGGCCACGGGTCCGGACGGCGCCGACGGCCCGACCGGTCGCCCGGCCGGGCCCGGCGGTGTGCGCTGGGCCGAGGGCACGGGCCGCGAGTACGACGCCCAGCCCGGTGCGCAGCCCACCGGCGGCGCCTCGCCCTACAGCGCGCCCACCCAGGTCACCCAGCAGCCCCAGGGCTTCGGGAACCCCGGCGCGGCCGGCGCGACGGCCGCCTTCGGCCCGGTGCCGTCCCACCCCGCGACCGCGCCGCAGACCCGCGAGGCGCCCGTCGGCACCTACGACGGTCCCGGTGGCTACGGCGGACAGGGGGGAGCACAGGGGGGCGGACCGGGGGGCTACGGCGGCCCCGGGCAGGGCCCCCCCACCGATCAGGGTGGCTACGGCTGGGGCGCCACGGGCGCCGGGCCCGCCACCCCGCCCGGTGGCCACCCCCGCGACCCTGGCGGCGGCTGGGGCGGCGGCGCGGCCCCCGAGGGCGGCGGATCCACCCCGCCGCGGCGGCGGCTCGGGACCCTCGCGCTGGTCGCCCTGGCGCTGGTCGCGGGCCTGATCGGCGGCGCGCTGTCGGCCGTGGCGATCGGCGGGATCGGCGGCTCGTCGAGCTCCTCGCAGGGCACCGCGCTCGACGAGCCGATACCCGACGAGGGGCCCACCGACGCGGAGCCCGGGTCGATCGAGGCGGTGGCGGCGAACGTGCTGCCCAGCGCCGTGCAGATCCGCGGCGCGGCCGGCGAGGGCTCGGGGGTCGTGCTCTCGGCCGACGGCCTGATCATGACCAACAACCACGTCCTGCAGGCCGGCCAGGGCGGGGGGCTGGAGGCGATCTTCTCCGACGGCCGTGCCGCGCCCGTCCAGATCGTCGGCACCGCACCGGCGGCGGACATCGCCGTCGTGCGGGCGAGCGGCGTCACCAACCTGCGGGCCGCGACCCTCGGCAACTCCGACGAGCTCTCGCAGGGCCAGACCGTCATCGCGGTCGGCTCGCCGCTGGGGCTCTCCGGCACGGTGACCACCGGCATCATCAGCGCGCTCCAGCGCCCCGTGCAGGCCGGCGGCTCCGGCTCGGGCCAGAGCAGCGTCCTCGACGCGATCCAGACCGACGCGGCGATCAACCCCGGCAACTCCGGCGGGCCGCTCGTCGACGACCAGGGCCGCGTGATCGGGGTCAACACCGCGATCGCCAGCGTCACGGGCGGCACGGGCCAGGAGGCGGGCTCGATCGGTCTCGGGTTCGCGATCCCGATCAACCAGGCGCGCCGCCTGGCCACTGAGCTCGTCGATACCGGCCAGGCCACCCAGGCCGTCATCGGCGTCGGAGTGGCCGACGCCCAGCCGCGCGGCGCCGCGATGGCCGATGTGCAGCCGGGATCGCCCGCCCAGACCGCGGGCATCGTCGCCGGCGACGTCGTCGTCGGCGTGGACAACCGGGTGATCGAGGACGCCAACGCGTTCGTCGCGGCCATCCAGTCGCGGCCGCCGGGGCAGACCGTCACCCTCGCACTGCAGACGCCCGGCGGTGCCCCGCGGCAGGTCACCGTCACGCTCGGGAGCCGGGTGATCGGCGGGCGCTGAGGGGCCGGCTGAGGCCCGCCGGTACGGCCGAGGTCAGGCGGGGACGAGCTCCACGAAGCAGCGCTCGCCCTCGGCGCGCGCGACGACGGCGAGGCCGGCCTCGGCCGCCACGTCGTCCACCGCGTGCGGTCCGAGCACGGCCCAGGGGAACCAGGGGCCGCCGACGACGAAGGGGTCGAGGACCGCCAGCGGGTCCGCCGAGGCGTCGGCGGTCTCGGTGGTCTCGAGGTAGGCCGTGCCGCACCAGAGGGCGGCACCCGCCTCGAGCTCGAGGAGCACGCTGCCGCCGTCGGCGAGCAGGGCGCGGCAGCGGCGCAGCAGCGTGACCGGGTCCCCGCCGATGCCGATGTTGCCGTCGGCGAGCACGACGTGCTGCCAGCGGCCCTCGCCCGGCAGGCGCTCGAACGCGTCGCGGTGCAGCACGGCGGCTCCGCGCTCCAGGCAGCGCTGGATGGCCTGCACGGACACGTCGACGCCCAGGGCCGACACGCCGCGGTCCGCGAGGGCCACCACCAGGCGGCCGGGGCCGCACCCGAGGTCGAGCGTCGGACCGGTACATCGCCCGAGCAGCCAGGCGTCGTCGTCGTCGGCGTCGTCGTGCCAGCGCTGGACGGCGAGCGGCAGCACGACCCCGTCGCCACGCACCAGGCGCTGGCAGTGGCCCGCGAGGGCGGCGTCGAACACCGAGCCCACGTCGGCCGGGCGCTCCTGGAGGAACAGGGCGGCCTCGTCGGGGGCGGACGTCACGCGGGTCATCGTGGGAGGCCTCCGGAAAGGGGGAGCAGGTCCGAGACCGCACGGGCGAAGCGGCCGGAGGGGACGAGGTCGGCGACGGCGACGGCGTCGTCAGGGGTGTCGACGTCCGAGAGCGGCGGCAGCTGGAGTACCCGGGCGGGTGAGAGCCCCGGATGGCCCGCGCGCAGCGCCGAGAGGGTGGCCACGCCGGTGTCGTCCCGCGAGGTGGGGACGTCGGCGATGTGCCGGGCCCAACGCGGTTCGGCGAGGGCCAGGGCCCACCACCCGCCGTCGAGGGCGAGGCCCAGGGCGGCGTCCGCGTCGGCGGTGACGAGGTCGAGCGCATCGGTGAGCAGGGCGGCGTCGACCTGGGGGGTGTCCATCCCGATCTGCACGCTCACCGCAGCGGGGAAGAGCTCGGCGACGTCGGCGTGCGCCGCGGTGATGCGCTCGCCCAGGGTGTCGCCGCGCTGGGGGACGACGACGGTGCCGGCCAGCGCGTCGACCAGCTCGGCCCGGCGCTCCGCGTCGTCGACGTCACCCTCGAGGGCCACGACGACGCGGGCGTCGGGCACCGACCGGGCGGCGTCGAGGGTGTCGAGCAGGGCCGCGGCGGCGATGCCGGCCGCTCCGGCCGCTGTCGCCGCGGGGGTGAGCCGGGTCTTCGCCCTGCCGGCCACAGGGGCCTTCGCGAGCACGAGGACGACCCTCGTCACCGGCGCAGTGGTCCGCATGGTGGGCGCGTTCGTGCGCGGGCTCGTGATCGGTTCGACCGACCCGCTCATCGAGTGGTGCTCCGGCCGTCGATGCGCCCGGCGGTCGCCGGACGGGTGCGAGCGACGGCCCGGGCCATGTCCCGCACCGCGCGCACGGTGCCGCGCACGGAGCCGGAGACCTTCGACCGACCTCCCGCCCGCGGCCGGTACGCGACGTCGACCTCACGGATGCGCCATCGGGCGGCGCCGGCGCGGATGAGCAGCTCGAGGGGGTAGCCGAAGGCGCGGTCGGTGATCCCGAGGTCGAGGAGGGCCTGCCGGCGGGCGACGCGGATCGGGGCGATGTCGCGCACGCCCACCCCGCGGGCCCGCATGAGGCCGGAGAGCACGAGGTTCCCGGCCCGCGCGTGCCAGGGCCAGACCCCGCGCGACGAGGGGACGCGGCGACCGACGACGAGATCGGCGTCGGTGTCGAGCAGCAGGCGCACCATGGCCGGGAGCTCGGCCGGGTCGAGGGAGCCGTCGGCGTCGATCACGGCGACCACGTCGGTACGCGTCGCCTCCAGGCCGGTGTGCACCGCGGCGCCGTAGCCCTTGCGGGCCTCCCGGACGACGAGGGCGCCGAGGCGCTCGGCGAGCTCGGGGGTGCCGTCGGTCGAGCCGTTGTCACAGACGACCGCGTCGAACCCCTCGGGCAGGGCGGCGAGGACCCCCGGCAGCGCTTCGACCTCGTCGAGACAGGGCAGCACCACGTCCACGCGACCATCCACCCGGTCACGCTATGAGGTCGCCGGTATGTCCGCCGTGCGGGGGTCGGTCGCCCGCCACCGATCGCGGGCATCCCGTTCGCCCCCGGACGGGTGACCGTGGACGTCCGCATGGCCCTCCTCACCGGGGCGTCACCGCGCGTCCGTACTGTCCGCCGGTGATGACCACCGAGGTGCGGGACCGCCCCGGCGCCGCCGACGAGCCCTCGTCGAAGGCCCCCCGACCGTTCCGCCTGCGCGGCGACCTACTGGCGGTCGCCGTGGCATCGTTGCTGGTCACAGCAGCGGCGCTCGTGGGCTGGGCCCTGATCGACGCCGGCGTGCCCGTGCTCGTCGGCTGGCCCCCGCTGCTGGCGCAGTGGCTTCCGCACGTCGGTCCGGGCACCGTCCCGGCGGTCCTGGTGGCCCTCGTCGTCGCCCTCGGTGGTCCCGCCGTCGCCCGCTCGTGCCGCTGGGGCCCGCTCCTCGCCGTGGCCTACGTCGCGTCAGTGGCGTGGACGTTCGCCCTCGCGGCGATCGACGGGTGGTTCGTCGGGATCGCCGAACGGCTGGCGACGCGGACCGAGTACCTCGCCGAGATCCCGCGCACCCCGGACGTCGCGGTCTTCCTGCAGACGTTCGCCGAGCGGATCGCGGGGCAGACCCCGGACACCCTGGTGACGCACGCGTCCGGTCACCCACCCGCTGCGACGATCTTCTACGTCCTGCTCGACCGCGCGGGCTTCCCCGGTGGCGAGTACGCCGGCGCCGTCACGGCCGCGATCGGGGCGTCCGCCGTGGTCGCGGTGGCGATCACCCTCGCCGCGCTCGGCGACCGCGACCTCGCCCGCACCTACCTGCCCTTCGGCGTCCTGTTCCCGGGTGCGGTCTGGGTGGGCGTCTCGGCGGACGGGATGTTCGCGGCGATCCTGGCCTGGGGCGTCGCGCTGCTCGCGCTCGGTGCGGTGCGCCGCGGCCTCGGGGGGCACGCGCTGTGCCTGCTCGCGGGCGTCGTCCTCGGGCTCTCGCTCTTCTTCTCCTACGGGCTCGTGCTCGCCGGGCTCCTGCCCGTCGCCGTCGCGCTGTTGAGCCGCCGGGTCCTCCCGCTGGTCACCGGCGGGATCGGCGCCGCGGCCGTGGTCGCCGCCTTCGCCGCCGCCGGTTTCTGGTGGTACGAGGGCTACGAGCAGGTGACGGTCCGGTACTACCAGGAGGGCGAGTACGGCCTCCTGCGCCCGTACGAGTACTGGGCCTGGGGCAACCTCGCCGCGCTGCTGCTGGTGCTCGGCCCGGCCGTCGTCGCGGGTCTGCGGCGCGCGGCCTGGCGTCCCCGCGCCGTGCCGCACGCCCTGCTGGCCCTCGCCGCCGCGGGGCTGATCGCCATCGCCGTCGCCGACCTCTCGGGGCTCTCGAAGTCCGAGGTCGAGCGGATCTGGCTGCCCTTCGCGGTCTGGATCGTGCCCCTCGCCGCCCTGCTGCCCCGCCCGTCGGCCCGCTGGTGGCTGCTCGCCCAGGCCACCCTGGCGCTCGTGATCAACCACCTGTTGCTGACGGTCTGGTAGGTCTTCCGAAGCAACGAACGGCCTATCGGCGTGCTCCCCTGACTCGCTGCTTCTCTGCGCGCGAAGTCCCCGTTCACGCGCCGGTCTTCAGCCGATGGCGTCGCGCAGCGGGTCCGTCGCGAAGGCCGCGATCCCGTCGGCGAAGCGGGTGCGCGCGCGGTAGCCGAGCAGCTTCGCCGCGCGGGCCGGGTCGGCGGTGACGTGGCGGACGTCGCCGGGCCGCGCGCCGCCGACCACCTGCGGCGCCGGCCCGTCCATGGCGTCGGCGAGCGTCGTCGCCAGGTCGCCGATGGTGCGCACCTCGCCCGAGCACACGTTGAGCGGGACGCAGCGCCCCTCCTCGGCGGGGTTCTCCAACGCGGCGAGGTTGGCCTCGGCGACGTCGCCGACGTGCACGAAGTCCCGGCGCTGGCGGCCGTCCTCCATCACGCGCGGGGCCTCGCCGCGCTCGAGCGACGACCGGAAGATCGAGGCGACGCCCGCGTAGGGCGTGTTCTGCGGCATCCGCGGGCCGTAGACGTTGTGGTAGCGCATCGCCCAGACCCGCCCGCCGGTGGCGCGCGCCCACGCGACGGCGAGGTGCTCCTGGGCGAGCTTCGTGGCGGCGTACGTGCTGCGGGGCTCGAGCGGGGCGTCCTCGGGGATCAGCTCGCCGCCGAGGTCGCGGCCGCAGTGCGGGCACGGGAGGTCGTAGCGGCCCGCGTCGACGTCGGCCTGGGTGCGCGCAGGGGCCGGGACGATGCCGTGCTCAGGGCAGGAGTAGCGGCCCTCGCCGTAGACGACCATCGAGCTCGCCATCACCAGGTCGCGGTGCCCGGACCGGAACATGGCCGCGAGCAGAACAGACGTGGCGACGTCGTTGTTCTCGGTGAAGTCCGGGCCGTCGTTGGGGTCGACGCCGTGGCCGACCATCGCGGCCTGGTGGCAGACGGTGTCGACCTGGGGGAGCAGCCGGTCGAGCAGACCCGCGTCGCGGACGTCGCCGTGCACGACCTCGTGGCGGTCGAGCCAGGCGGGCGCCTTGCCCTCCGCGTGCGCCTGGGGGAGCAGGGCGTCGAGCAGCACCGGGGTGTGATCCCGCTCGACCAGCAGATCGGCGATGTGGGAGCCGATGAACCCGGCACCGCCCGTCAGGAGTACGCGCACCCCGGAAACGCTAACGACCACCCGGCGGCACCGGATCCACCCCTACTACGTTGGGCGTCATGGAGAACCAGCCGCTGCACGGCGGCACGGAGGAGTTGCTGGGGCGGGCCCTCGTGGTCGTCGTCGACGACCGTGTCAGTCGGGGGGAGAGCGCGGACTCGATCGGTCCGCTGGTCACCGAGCTGCTCGGTGAGGCCGGGCTCGTCGTGGACGGGACGATCGTGGTGCCCGGGGAGTCGGTCGCCATCCGCAACGCGCTCAACACCGCGGTGATCGGCGGGGTCGACCTCGTCGTCACCGTCGGCGGCACCGGGGTGTCGCCGCGCGCGGTGACGTCCGACGCGACCGCGGGCGTGCTCGACCGCCCCATCCCCGGCATCGCCGAGGCCATCCGCGCGTCCGGCCTCGCTGCCGGCGCCGTCGACGCCGGGCTCTCGCGGGGGCTGGTCGGCGTCTCGGGCAGCACCCTCGTGGTGAACCTCGCGTCGTCGCGCGCCGCGGTGCGCGACGGCATGGCCACGCTCACGCCGCTGATCTCGCACGTCATCGCCGAGCTCTCCGGGATGGAAGAGCACTGAGCTCCGGCGGGCACGAGGACGCGGAGGAGGCCCGGCGGCGCGCCGCCCGCCGGGCGGCGATCTTCGGCGACGACCCGGTGTCGTCGACCGACGAGCGCGACCCCTCGGACGTCCCCGCGGGCGACGACGACCGCCGCCGCTACGACGCCGAGCGCCCGCCGCACCACGACCGGCCCTGAGCGCTCATCGCAGGGTCACGGTGACCTCCTCCCGCAGCGACACCGTCGCCACCCGAGCGGCCAGCGCCGCCGGGAGGGCGACCACCACCACGGGTGCCGAGCCCGCGGTGCGCTCCGGCGCGGGGAGCACGGCGAGCACCACCGCGCCGGGGGCGAGGAGAGCGGGGTCGGCAGGGTCGGTAGGCACGGCCCCGGCGTCGTCCGCGCCCGCCGCCACGAGGTCGACCCGCGTCCCCGGTGTGAGCAGCGCGGCCACGCCCGCGTCCGCGAGGCGCACCGGCACACCCGCGGCGTCGGGCACCCCGGCCGCGGCGATGGCGGCGACCGGGCCCAGGAGCCGGACGTCGGTCAGCGCCTCGCCGGCCCGGACCCCGCCGACCACCTGACGCCCGGCGACCGCGCCCGGCTCGGCGAACGCCCCGGCCGGGACCAGCTCGCCCGGGAGCAGCCGCACCGCCACGTCCGCGGGACCGAGCGCGACCCCCGGTGCGAGGTCGCGGGCGGCGACGAGCACCGGCGTGCCGGCCGGCGCGACGGACGGCGCCGCGAGGAGCCCGAGCGCGAGCACCACGAGCAGCCCGGCAGCGGCGCGCCGCAGCGCCACCGTCCGCCGCCATCCCGGCGGCGGCAGCCGCCACCGTCGAGGGCCCTGCCTGGTCTCGTCCGCCACGGTCCCGACGCTAGGGCGGGCTCGCGGTGGACACCCAGTCCTGTCTGCGGGCCTGTGGACGCATCCGGACGATGGGGACGGCGACCGGACCAACCGCCCGCGGCCGTCGGGGGTGCAGTGATCATCCCGTCCACCGGCCCGGCGCGGCGGCGGCACCGGACCGGGCGGTAGTTTGCGGCCGAGGGCGACCCGTCCACGGGGGCCGGGAGCAGGAAGAGGGCGGGCTCAGGCATGGCCGTGGTGCTCGTGCTGCTGGCCACGATCGCCAACGCGATGGCCCTCGTCCTGCAGCGCAAGGCCGCGCAGGACAGCGCCCGCTCCCGCGGCATCAGCGCCGGCACCCTGCGGGACATGGTCCAGCGGCCGGCGTGGCTGGTCGGGACCTCGATCTTCTGCGTCGCCGTCGCGCTGCAGGCCGTCGCGCTGAGCCTCGGGTCGATCGCCCTGGTGCAGCCCGTGCTCGTCATGGAGCTGCCGTTCACGCTGCTGCTCGGCTGGTTCGTGCTCGGCGGTGCGCTGCGCCGGCGGGAATGGATTGCCGTCGCGATCATGTCGGTCGGCCTCGTCGTCCTGCTCGTCAGCCTGCAGCCCAGCGGTGGCGACGCCCTGGGCGCCGGGACCGTCACGTGGATCCTCGGCACGATCGTGACCCTGGGTCTGCTCGGCGGGGCCAGTGCGATCGCCGAGCGATCGCGTCCCGTGGCCCGCGCCGCGTGGTACGGCATCGCCGCCGGCATCGGCTCGGGCTTCGTGGCGGTGATCGTCAAGGCGATGTCGGAGGCGCTGGCGCTCGACGGGATCGGCGGGGTGCTGACGACCTGGCAGAGCTACCTGCTCCTGCCCGTCGCGCCGGCGGCGTTCCTGACGCTCCAGTACGCGCTGCGGGCGGGGCGTCTGCTGGCGTCCCAGCCGGGCCTGATCCTCGGCAACCCGCTGCTCTCGTCGACGTGGGGCATCTGGCTGCTGGGCGAGGAGGTCAACGGCGGCGCGGCCCTGCTCGGCGGGTTCATCGGCGCCAGCCTGATGACGGTAGGCGTGTTCCTGCTGTCGCGCTCGCCGCTGCTCGCCGCCCAGGAGGGCGGCCCGCGGGACAAGTCCGGGACGAGCCCCGGGTCCCGTCGCCGACCCCTCTGATCCTTCCGGACCAGCCCTGAAACCTCGGATTTGTCACCCGAAAGGGTGGTCCTGCTCGATCAGGGGAACCATCGGGGCGTGTGGGCCGTCATACAGGGTGCGAGGACCTCGATGCCGGCCGCTGGGGAGCGGGTGGGCGTCGGGCAGGTCCGGGACGTCGGCTCGGGGCCGACGTCCCGGACCGCCCCTCGACTCTCTCCGCTCCGGTTCCGGCCGCTCAGGCCGACTTCGCGGACGATCCCGACGAGCTCGAGGATCCGGACGACCCGGACGAGCTCGACCCGGCGGTCGAGGAGTTCGAGCCGGAGCTGGCGCCGGAGTCCGACGAGCTCTTCGTCTCGGTCTTGGTCTCGCTCTTCGACTCGCCCGAGCCCTTCGACTCGCCCGAGCCGGACTCCGCCGACGCCGAGGCCTTCTCCGAGCTCGCGCCGGAGCCGGCACGGGCGTCGTTGCGGTAGAAGCCGCTGCCCTTGAAGACGATCCCGACCGACGAGAACACCTTGCGCAAGCGTCCGCCGCACTCGGGGCACTCGGTCAGCGAGGGGTCGGAGAACGCCTGGACCTGCTCGAAGCGGTGATCGCAAGCGGTGCAGGCGTAGGGGTAGGTCGGCACGTGCACTCCCGTTCTCGTCCGCCCCCGCGGGACGGGCGGGGGTGGTGATGTCCGCGCGCAGTGTAGATGGCACTCGCGCCACCCGAGTGCCAACGCCGCGAGAGTCACGGCTGTTCCCTGGGTGGCGGGCGCGGCGGCGTGGAGTCGGCCGTGACGCCATATCCCTCATCGCATCGAGAGGGGGGATTTTCTGACGTTCAACGTCAGCGTGGTCCCCAGGCTGACCACCACGGACGACGCCGACCTAGATCGGGAGCGAGGTGACGCCCGCGCGGGGGCGCCAGACGGCGTGGACGGCGACGTCGTGGGGCTCGGCCGGGAGGGGGCCCTCGACCAGCTCGTCGTCGCCCACGAGGGCCACCAGGCGGGTTCCCGGGCCCGCGAGGGGCAGGGTGCGGTCGTAGTGCCCGCCGCCGCGACCGAGGCGCACGCCGCGGTGGTCGACGGCCAGCGCCGGGACGACGACGAGGCCGGCCCCGGCGACGGCGGACGGCCCCAGGCGCGGGCCGGTCGGCTCGAGCAGACCGTGGGGTCCGGGACCGAGGGAACCGGGACCCTCGTACGACGCCCAGTCCAGCGGCGCCTCGCCGACCGTCACGGGCAGGAGCACCCGACGTCCGAGGGCGCGGGCGGCGTCGAGGACGGGCAGCGCGCCGTCGGGGGTCGCGCCCGGCTCGCCGCGCACGGCCACGAACAGGCAGACCGGGTCGTCGCTCCCATGGAGCACCCCCGGCAGGCCCGCCGCCAGCGCCGCCGCGTCGGCCCGGCGCGCCTCGTCGGAACGGCCGCGCCGCGCCGCCAGCAGCGGGCGGCGCCATTCGGCCTTCGAGCGGGTCACCCCCGCAGCGTCTCGCCGTCGTCGACGTGGCGCGGCCCCTCGACCGTCACGTCGCCCTCGACGGCGACCCCGGACCCGAAGGTGACGTCCCCCGAGACGGTCAGCGACGACGCGAGCGCCAGCGACGGCGCCCCGCCCGCGAACCGGCGCTCGAAGTCGTCGAGCATCCCGAACCCGGCCTTCTCCAGGCCGACCACCGGGAACTCGGCGCGCGTGGGCACCATCCGGCCGTCGTCGGTGAGGTCGTAGAGGTCCGAGCGCGCGACGAGCAGGTCGTCGGTGGTCTTGACCGGCGCGAACCGGCTGCGCGGCACCTCGATCGCCCGCGCGTCCTCGATCGACCCGATCGCCGCACCCATCGCGGTCTCGAGCTGCAGCACGGCCGTCGAGGCCTTGTCCGTGGGGTCGACGGTCTTCTTGTTGACGATCAGTGGCAGGAACGGCGCCGCCGGGTCGGCCTGCTGGAGCGTGCGCAGGTGCTCGAGGTCGAACCACAGGTTGTTGGTGTTGAAGAAGCAGAACCGCTCGATGTCGGTGAACGAGTCGTCGCCGTCGGGCACCTGGGCGGTCTCGCGCAGCACCAGGGCGCCGGCGCGGCGGGCCAGGTGCCCGCCCTTGCGGTCCATCGGGGTGCGCCGGGCGACCTCGAGCGCGAACGGCACGCCCTGCTCGGCCATCCACGCCGCGATCCGGACGTCGGGGATCGCGCCGAGGTTGTCGGAGTTCGACACGAAGCACCAGCGCACGCCGGCCGCGAGCAGCGTCTCGAGGGTCCCGGACGCGGCCAGCGCGGTGTAGAGGTCGCCGTGCCCCGGCGGGCACCACTCCAGGCGCGGGTCGGCCGGCCACACGACGGGGTGCCAGTCGTCGGCGCGCAGCTTGGGCTCGGAGCCCTGCAGGAAGTCCAGCGGCAGCTCGGGGTCCTCGAGGCCCTCGTGCCGGCGCAGCGCGGCGAGCGAGGGCCCGCGGGTGCCCTCGGAGTTCATCACCAGCAGCGGCAGGCGCGCGGCGTGGCGCTCGCGCAGCGCGAGGGTCTGGCGGGCGACGGCGTCGAGGAAGCTCGTGCCGGGCTTGATCTCCAGCAGCGACTTCGGGCCCGCGAGGCCCATGCTCGTGCCGAGGCCGCCGTTGAGCTTGATCACGGCGAGGCGGTCCAGCGCGTCGCGCGCCGCGGCGTCGTCCGGCTCGCCGAGGTCGTCGAGGGCGGGGAGGTCGCCCACCTCGGAGAGCTCCTCGCCGGGCACGACAGCGCTCTCCGGCTTCGCCAGCTGCTCGAGGCGACGGCGGAAGGCCTCGACCTCCGCAGGGTGCGCGTCACGCTCGGTCAGGGTCGCCAGGGCGGCGTCGACGTAGGTCATGCGGCTCTCTCACCAACGGGGCGCGGGACCCGTCCCACGATATCGGGCGCGTCGGAGCCGTCCGCCCGACGCCCGGCGTAGGACGATGAGTACATGTGGAGCCGGCCAGAGGAAAGGCGCAGGCGGTGAGGACGGTCGAGGCCCAGCTGCGCCGTGTGCTCGACGCCGCGGTCCGCCCCGCGCCGATCCGGGTCGACATCTCCTCCGCGCAGGGTCTGCTGTGCGCCGAGGAGGTCGTCGCCGACCGGGCGCTGCCCGGGTTCGACCAGGCGGCCGTCGACGGCTTCGCCGTGCGCAGCGTCGACGTGCGCGCCGCGGCCGAGGAGCCCGTCGAGCTGCCCGTGGTGGGCGAGGTCGCGGTCGGGTCCCGGCAGGCGCACCGCCTGCAGCCCGGCCAGGCCGTGCGGGTCGCCACCGGCGCGCCGCTGCCGACGCTGGCCGACGCCGTCGCCCCGCACGACCACACCGACGCGGCCGACGACCCGGGCAGCAAGGGCACCGGGCACCGCGCCCGTCTCACAGTCAAGACGCCGGTCCCGTCGGCGGCGTGGGTGCGCCGGGTCGGCGAGGACGTGGCCCCCGGGGACGTCGCCGTCCGCCGCGGCGCGACCGTCGGCCCCGCCCAGGTGGGCCTGCTGGCCGCGGTCGGGCGCACCAAGGTGCTCGTGCACCCGCGCCCGCGCGTGTCGGTGCTCGCGGTCGGTGACGAACTGGTCGACCTCGACCGCACGCCGGGCACCGGCCAGGTCGTCGACGTCAACTCCTACGCCCTGGCCGCCGCGGCCGCGGACGCCGGCGCCGAGGTGACGCGCCTGCCCATCGCCTCCGCCGACGCGACGGCGCTGCGCGAGGCCGTCGAGTCGGCGCTCGCGCGCTCCGAGATCGTCGTCCTCGCGGGCGGCGTCGGCGGGCGCCTGGGGGAGGACGTCCAGGACACCCTGTCGGCCCTCGGTCCCGTCGACATCTCCCGGGTGGCCATGCACCCCGGCTCCGTGCAGGGCTTCGGCCGGCTCGGCGCCGAGGAGATCCCGACGTTCCTGCTCCCCGCGAACCCGGTCTCGGCGCTCGTCGCGTTCGAGGTGCTCGTGCGCCCGCTCATCCGGCTGGCGCTGGGCCGCCAGGAGCTGCACCGCCGCGAGGTCACCGCCTCCCTGCTCTCGCCGGTGACGTCCCCGCCCGGGCGCCGCAGCTACGTGCGCGGGCGCCTGCTGCGCGACCGCGGGACCGCCGACTACCTCGCCCAGCCGCTGGGCGGCTCCGGCTCGCACCTGCTGTCCTCGCTCGCGGAGGCCAACGCGCTCATCGTGATCGACGAGGACACGACCGAGGTCGGCATGGACGCCCCGGTGCGGGTGTCGTTCCTCGCGCCGCGCACCTGACGCGCGTGTCCCGACCCCCGTGGGGCGGGCCCCGGCCCACCGGGCGCCACCCCGGCTGGCCCGCGCGCACGCGGACCCTGAGGGTGCCGGCGGGCGTCGTCGAGCTCCGGCCGGTGCGCCTGCGGGACGGCCGCGCGTGGTCGCGGATCCGGCAGCGGGACGAGGAGCACCTCGCGCCGTGGGAGCCGACCCTGCCCGGCCCGTGGGCGGAGCGGAACGCGCTCTGGGAGTGGCCGACGCGGTGGAGCGCGCTGCGCTCGATGGGCCGCGCGGGCCAGGCGCTGCCGTTCACGCTGCTCGTCGACGGTGAGTTCGCCGGGCAGGTCGTGATCGGCAACGTGGTGCGCGAGCCGTTGCTCTCGGCGTACGTCGGCTACTGGGTGAGCGCGCAGGTCGCGGGCGGCGGTGTCGCGACGGCGGCGGTCGCCCTGGCCGTCGACCACTGCTTCGCACGGGTGGGCCTGCACCGCATCGAGGCGACGGTGCGGCCGGAGAACGTGCGCAGCCGGCGGGTGCTCGCGAAGCTCGGCTTCCGGGAGGAGGGGCTGCTGCGCCGGTACCTGGAGGTCGACGGCGACTGGCGCGACCACCTCGTCCTGGCGGTCACCGAGGAGGACGTGCTGCCCGACGGCCTGGTCTCCCGGGTGCTCCGGGCCGGCCTCGCCGAGCGAGATCGATAGTGACACCCACATGGCCGAGGGGTTGAGACTTCCGGACCATCCGGTCGAGCGCTAAGGGACCCAAACCTGCTGGCGTGTGGTTCCCCTACTGGAGGGATCTCGTCACCGCTCGCACACGACACGCCGTGTCGGCTGCGAGGCCCACGGGGCTCGTGTGACTAGCGTGGCGCCTGCGACGAACCGGATCCGGCCCGTCGCGGTCGTCCGCGGTGGGAGGTGTGCGGTGCCGAGCTCGGTCGTGTTCGCGGCCCTGGTCCTGGCGTGGCTGGTGGTTCTCGTCCCGGTCGTGGCCCGGCGTCGCCAGATGGTTCCCCGCCCCGCCGAGGCCGATCTGAGTGCCCGGGTGCTGCCGCGGACGGCGGGCGCACCCCTGATCGAGGAGGTCCCCATGACCACTGCGCAGGCGGACGCACGCACCGGACGCACGGTGGCGGCCGGAGGCAGGGCCGGCACGGGGGCCACGGGCGGTACCGCGACCGGCACGGTGCTGGCCGAGCGCGCGGACGAGACCCCCGAGGCCCTCGACGCGGAGCTCGACCTCGACGCCCAGCACGACGAGGACCTCGACGACGAGCTCGAGGACGAGCGGGCCGAGCTCGACGACGTCGACGACCGCGACGACGACCCCCGCCCCGCCGGGCGCGAGCGGGTCCTGCGCCGGGCCCCGCACCCGGACGACGACGAGTACCTCGAGGACGAGTTCCTCGACGACGAGTACCTCGACGACCTCGAGGACGACGAGCCCGTCGCCGAGCGCGCCCTGCGCACCTACCGGCCGGGACGGGGCGGCTTCGACCCCGACGCCGCGGCCGCCGCGGCCGCCGCCCGGTACACGTTCCGTCAGCGCGTCACGCTCGGCCTGATCGCGGTGGCGGTGCTCTCGGCGCTGGCCGCGCTGGTGGTCTCGAGCGCCATGTGGTGGCTGCACGCGGCCGCCGACGTCCTCCTGGTCGGCTACCTCGCCTTCCTGCGCCGCCAGACGCGCATCGAGGAGGAGGTGCGTGTCCGCCGGGCCGCCCGCCTGTCCGGGGAGCGGCGCGCGCTGGAGGCCCGTCGCGCCCGCCAGGACGAGCACGAGGCGCGGATGGCCGCTATGCGTGATCAGGGCTGGCGCGAGCAGGACTGGATCGACGGGGAGTACGACGCCGACGACCTCGACGACGAGCAGGTCCGGTTCGAGGACGAGGAGCTGCGCGCCGCGTCCGCGCCCCGCTGGGCGGCCCCGCGCACGCCGGCGCCGCCGGTGCCCGACGACCTCGAGCTGGTCGACGACACCGACGACGACCCGGCGTTCCACGACCTCGACGGCGAGCGCTCCTACGGCTACCGGCGGGCGGCCGGGGCCTGACCCGGCATCCGGTCGCGATCGACAGCGTTGCTAGAGTCGGTATCGCACCAGGGGCTGTGGCGCAGTTGGTAGCGCGACTCGTTCGCATCGAGTAGGTCAGGGGTTCGATTCCCCTCAGCTCCACCCATTCACCATCTCGGATCGCCGGCACCACCGCGCCGAGCCGGCGATCACCAGGTCGAAAGAGACGCAGTTCCGCTCGCCGGAGGTGCTTCTCGTCCTGCTGATCTCTCTCAGCCCTGCTCCCGAGGCTTCGCGGCCGATCGCCGTGGACGCTCACCGATCAGCCGGCGGGCCCGCTGCGCGTCCACCCGGTCGGCGTCGATCACGGAGTGGACGTGCGCGGTCAGGGCCTCGGCGTCCGCGAGGAGGTCGGCGGCGCGCTCGGCGTCGCCGCGCTGCGCGGTGAGGAGCGCGAGGGCGTCCACGGCGGCGAGCTCGGCCTCGTCGTCACCCGCCTCCCGCGCCTCGGCGCGCAGGCCACGGAACAGCCACCACGACGTCTCTGGGTCGTCGGCGGCGGTCAGGGCGGCGAGGAGGCACCGGGTGAGCAGAGCGCCGTCGCCGCCGCCCGCGTCGCGGTACCAGCGGTCGTTCTGCTCGAGCAGCGCGAGCGCGACGACGTCGTCGCCGGACGTGCGCAGGACGCGGGCGAGCGTCGTCCGGGTGGTCGCCGCGATCCGCGGGTCGCCGCTCCGTCGTGCGGCGGCGAGGGCCCGGTCGAGGGTGGCGACGGCGGCGCCGCGGTCGCCGCGCTGCTGCTCGACCCGCCCGAGCCGCGACAGGTGCAACGCGGCCTGTCCCCGGAAACCGAGTCGTTCGGACTCGGCCGCGGCGCCCGCCAGCTCCGTCGCGGCCGCGTCGAACCGACCCTCGGCCTGCGCGATCGCGCCGAGCATGCCGCGGGCGTGGACGAGCCCCCACGGGTCGCCGAGGGGCTCGAGCAGTGCGACGGCGTCGGCGGCCGACCGGCCGGCCCTCCGCGTGTCACCGAGCACGATCGCGCCGTAGGAGGCCAGGAGCAGCGCCGCGGCGGTCTCCCAGACCCGTCCCTGAGCGCGGTACGCGGCGACGGCGGCCTCCGCCTCGACGACGACGTCGGCGGGACGGCCCTGCTGGATGCGCAGGAACGCCCGGTGGCGGTGGAGGTCGGCCCGCAGCCGGTCGTCGTCGACCAGCATCTCGGCGCGGTTGAGGTCGCCGGCCGCGAGCTCCAGATCCCCGGCGGAGGCCTCGAGCCAGCAGGCGAGCAGGAGCGCGGCGGCGGAGGTCGAGGCGTCGGCCTCGGGAGCCGCCGTGAGGGCGCCCCGCACCCGCGCGGCCCCGGCCTCGCCGTCGCCCAGGACCACCCACGTCCACCCGAAGCCGACGGCCGTCCGCAGGCCCTGCGGCGGGTCGTGGACGGCGCACCACGCGAGCGCGGCGTCGATGTTGGCGCGGTCGACCCGGACGGTCTCGAGGCACGCGACCTGCTGCGGGCCGCGGACGGTGCGCGCCTGGCGGTCCGCGACCCCGGCGAACCACGCGGCGTGCGCCGCGCCCGCGACGTCCGCCAGCCCGGCCTCGGCGAGCCGGTCGCGGGCGAAGGCCCGGATGCTGTCGAGCAGGCGGTAGCGGACCTCGCCGTGCACGGAGACGTCGACGGTGACCAGCGAGCGGTCGACGAGGACGCCGACGACGTCGAGGGCCTCCGGTGCGGGGATCCCGAGCGCGCCGAACACGTGCTCGGCGGCGGACAGGGGCGCGCCCTCGGCGAACACCGCGAGGGCCCACAGCCCGCGACGGTCGTCGGGTTCCAGGAGGTCGTGGCTCCAGCCGATCGCGGCCTGCAGACCGCGCCGGCGGGCGGGGGCCCGGCTCGTCGGGTCGTGGAGCAGCGCGAACCGGTCGTCCAGCCGGCGGGTGAGCTCCGGCACCGACAGCGACGCCAGCCGGGCCGCCGCGAGCTCGAGGGCCAGCGGCAGCCCGTCGAGGCGCCGGCAGAGCTGATCGACGGCGTCGGCGGTCTCCTCGGTGAGGGTGACGGGACGCGGCAGGCGCGCGGCCCGCGCGGCGAACAGGGCCGTCGCGTCGTCCGGTGCCAGCGGCCCCAGGGTGAACGCGGCCTCGGCGTCGATCGCCAGCGGCACCTGGCTGGTGACGAGGACCCGGAGCCGGGGTGCGCCGGCGAGCAGGAGCTCGACGAGGTCGGCGACCGCATCGCGGAGGTGCTCGGTGTTGTCGAGCAGCAGCACCGACGCGGGCCCGGCGAAGCGCGCGGTGAGCTCTCCCGCGGGGACGTGCAGTGCCTCGGCCACGGCGCGCAGGACCGACGACGGGTCGCTCACGCCGTCGAGGCGCACCAGCCACGCGCCGCCGGGTTCATCGCGGTCGTGCGCGACGGCGAGCGCCATGCGGGTCTTGCCGACGCCGGCCGGGCCGACGACGGTGACCACCCGGTGTTCGGTGAGCAGCGCGTGGAGCGCGGCCGACTCCGTCGCGCGGCCGACGAGGCCGGGCCCCACCGGCGGGAGGTTGCCGGGCCGTCGGTCGGGGCCGGGTTCGAGCCCGGCCAGCGAGGCGCTCTGGGCGAGGATCTCCTCCTCGAGCCGGCGCAGGCCGGGGCCGGGATCCACACCGAGGTCCTCGACGAGGCGGCGGCGGACCCGGGCGTAGGCCGCCAGCGCGTCGGCCTGCCGCCCGGCGCGGTACAGCGCGGTGACGAGCGACGACCACAGTCCCTCGCGCAGCGGGTGGCGCTCGGTGAGCTCCTCGAGCTCGCCGACGACGTCCCCGGCGGCGCCCAGGGAGACCCGGGCGGCCAGATGGTCCTCGACCAGCCCCAGCCGGACCTCCTCCCATCGACGCCGGTGCGGCTCGAGCCAGGCGCCGTCCCCGGCGCCCTGCAGGACCTCCCCGCGGAAGTGCGCGAGCGCCGCCGCGGCGCGCTCCCGGACGATCTCGGGGTTCCCGGCGCGGCGGGCCTCCGCGACCTGCCCGGCCAGCCGCTCGACCGCGAGCAGGTCGACGTCGTCGACGTTGAGGCGGTAGCCGCCGAGGCCGAACGACACCGGTGCGGCTCCGCCGAGCGCGCGACGCAGCTGCGACACCTTCGACTGCAGCGTGTTGCGCCCCTCGCTCCCCGCCCACAGCTCGTCGAGGATCTGCTCCGCCCGCACGCTCCGCCCGGCCTCGAGGGCGAGCCGGACCAGCACCTCGGTGGTGCGTCCGGACGGCACGAGCACCGGCTCGTCGTCCCGCCGGACCTCCACGGGTCCGAGCAGGGCGACGGTCAGCACGTCGGCGAGCCTAGGACCGGCATCAGCGCACCGTCAGCGTTCCGTCAGCGTTCCGTCAGCGCCTCCCGCGACCCTCGGCGCATCCCCACCGAACCCGGGAGCGACGATGACCGATCTCCACACCGCCGGCCGCGTGCCGGTGCGCACGACGACCCCGCGATGCACGCTCGCCTGGCTCGCCACCTTCCTCGGCTTCCCGCTCGGCGGGCTGGTCGCCGAGCTCGCCGGCCCCGTGCAGGGCCCGGTCCCGGCCCTGCTCGGCGGGCTGCTGACGGGCGCGGTCCTCGGCGCCGTCCAGGCCCTCGGGCTGCGGGTGGGCTTCGGGACGTCACGGGTCCCGGCGGTCACCTGGACCCTCGCGACCGGCGTCGGGCTCGCCGTCGGCCTGGCGCTCGGTGCCGGCGCGGTCTCCTACCGGGTGGGGCTCGCCGACCTCGCGATCCAGGGCGCCGTGTGCGGCGCCGCGGTCGGCCTCGCGCAGGCGCTGGTGCTCGCCCCGCGGCTCGGGGCCGTCGCCGCGGCCTGGCCCCTCCTGCTCGCCGCCGCGTGGACCCTCGGGTGGACGGTGACGACCGCGATCGGCGTCGACGTCGAGGCCGGCTACACGGTGTTCGGCTCCAGCGGTGCCCTGACGGTCGCCGGGCTGACGCTGGTCCTGCCCGCGATGCTCGCCCGGCGGGAGACGGCATGAGCCTCCAGCGCCTCGCCGCCGTCTCCTGCGCCTCCGCCGCCCTGCTCGCGGCCGCGGGCTTCACCGCCCTGGGCTCCGTGTTCGCCTATCCGCAGATCCTCAGGGAACCGACCGAGGAGATCCTCGCTCTGTACCGCGCGCACCCGGGCGCCGTCGGCGCCTGGTTCGGCGTGCTGATCGTCGCCGCCGCGCTGCTCGTCCCGGCCGCCGTCGCCCTCGGCCGCCTCGCGGGCGGTCGGCGGGGCCGCTGGATCGTCGGTGTCGGCGTCGCTGCCGCGGTGGTCCAGGTGATCGGCCTGTCCCGCTGGTTGCTGTTCGTGCCGGGGCTGAGCCGCGAGGCCACGGACCCCGTGTCGGCGGCCGAGGCGCGCGGCACGTTCGAGACCCTGCACTTCTGGCTCGGGCAGATCGTGGGCGAGACGCTCGGCTACGCGCTCACGGCGGTGTTCACGGTGCTCGTGGCCGTCGGCCTCACCCGCGGGCTCGCCCGTCTCGGCTCCGTCGCGGCCGCGCTGATCGCCACGGGCGTGCTGGTCGCGCCCGGTGTCGAGATCGCGCGACTGACGAACTTCATCGGGTACGTCCTGTGGTGCGTGTGGTTGCTCGCGTTGTCGTTCGTGCTGGTCAGCGCCAGGACGGCAACCACAGCTCCGCGTTCCAGCGGTCGGCCGTGACCCAGGCGCCGACGAGGATCGGCCACAACCACGCGAAGTTGGCGACGACGAGGCCGGTGTAGATGCCGACCACGAGCGTCCCGACCCGCCGGCGTTCGAGCCCCTGCTCCCGCCGGCCGAGGAACTCGCCGAGGGCCAGCACCACCGCCAGGACCAGGAACGGCGCCACGGGCGTCATGTAGAAGAAGTACATCTGGCGGTCGAGGTTGGTGAACCACGGCAGGAAGCCCGCGCCGTAGCCCACGAGCACGGCGGCGTGGCGCCAGTCGAACGTCGTCACGACGCGCCAGATCGACCAGCCGAGCGCCGGCACCGACGCCCACCACAGGGCGGGCGTCCCGATCAGCATCACCGCGGACACGCACGAAGGACCGCCGCAGCCGGCCTCGGTGGTGCCGGACTCGTAGGAGTAGAGCATCGGGCGCAGCCCCATCGGCCACGTCCAGGGCTTGGACTCCCAGGGGTGCGGCGACCCGCGCGGGGTGTCGAGCGTGGCGTGGAACTCCAGCACCTTGGTGCTGTAGTACGCCAGCCCGCGCAGCCAGTCGGGCAGGAACGCCGCCGCCCCGCCGACGGGCAGCTGCTGGCCGACGGCGTGCCGGTCGGTGCCGGTCTCGCTGGCGATCCAGGGCAGCCAGCTCGCGAGATAGAACAGCACCGGGACGGCGAGGAACGCCCACACCGCCGGCGCGACGTCGCGGACGAGGGTGCCGACGAACGGGCGCGCGACACCCGCGGCCCGCCGGGCGGCCATGTCGAAGCCGATCAGCAGGGCGCCGAAGAAGACGATGTAGTACAGGCCCGACCACTTGGTCGCGAGCGACAGCCCGAGGCACGCGCCGGCGGCCAGGCGCCACCACCGCACGCCGAGCCTCGGCCCGTACACGGTCTGCGCGATGCGACCCTCCGCGACGACGACCGCGAGCCGGGCCCGCACGTCGTCGCGGTCGACCAGGATCGCTGCGAACGCGAGCAGCACGAAGAGCGCCGGGAAGATGTCGATCATGCCGACGCGCGCGGATACGTGGCTGACGCCGTCGGCGATCAGCAGGACGCCGGCCAGGGCGCCGAGCAGCGTGGAGCGGGTGAGGCGCCGGGCCACCCGGACGATCGCGAGGATCGCGATCGTGCCCGCGAGCGCCGACGCGGCGCGCCAGCCCACCGGGTCGTACCCGAACACCCACTGACCGACCGCCATGAGCTGCTTCGACAGCGGCGGGTGGACCACCAGCTCGTAGCCCGGGTTGTCCTCGTACCCGCCGTTGCGCAGGACCTGCCAGGCCTGGGGGACGTAGTGCTTCTCGTCGAAGATCGGGGTGCCCTGGTCGGTGGGCCACCCGACGTTCCAGAACCGCACGATTCCGCCGACGACGGTGAGGACGAGCGCGACGATCCAGCCGCGCAGGCGGTCGGTGGGCATCGGTCGCCCGAGCAGCTGGGCGACGGCCGGCGCGTCCTTGGGCGACGGCAGCACGCTCGCGTCCGGCGCCGGGCGCGCGATGGTGGCCGTCACGGCTGCCGATCGTATGGTCTCGGGGATGCCTGGGATGCAAGATGGGGTGCTCCTCCTGGCGGGTGTCCCGCTGGGCGACCCCGCGGACGCCTCCGCGCGGCTGCGCGACGCGCTGGCCACGGCCGACGTCGTCGCCGCCGAGGACACCCGCCGGCTGGCCCGGTTGGCGTCCGACCTCGGCGTCCGGGTGGGCGGGCGGGTCGTCACCCTCCGCGAGGACAACGAGGTCGCGCGCACGCCCGGCCTGGTCGAGGAGGTGCGCGGCGGCGCGACCGTCCTGCTGGTCACCGACGGCGGGATGCCGAGCGTGTCCGACCCCGGCTACCGGGTCGTCACGGCGTGCCTCGACACCGGGCTCGCGGTGCGCTGCCTGCCCGGGCCGTCGGCGGTGCTGATGGCGCTCGCGGTCTCCGGCCTGCCGACCGACCGCTTCTGCTTCGAGGGCTTCGCCCCGCGCACCGACGGGAAACGACGGACGTGGTTCCGCGAGCTCGCCCGCGAACGGCGCACCGTGGTGTTCTTCGAGTCACCGCGCCGACTCGCGTCCCTGCTGGCCGTGGCCACCGGCGAGCTCGGGGGTGAGCGACCGGGCGCGATCTGCCGGGAGCTGACCAAGACCCACGAGGAGGTCGTGCGTGGCCCGCTCGCCGACCTCGCGGCGTGGGCGGGCGCCCGGGACGTGCTGGGCGAGGTGACCGTGGTGCTCGGCCCCGCGGTCCTGGCGACGCCGGAGCCCGAGGACCTCGCGGAGGAGGTCCTCGGGCTCGTCGCCGACGGCCGGCGCCTCAAGGACGCCGCGCGCGACGTCGCGACCGTCCACGGCGTCTCGACGAAGGCGCTCTACGACGCCACGGTGCAGTTACGGAAGTAGGACGAGCTTGCCGGAGACGCGGCCGTGCTGGTTGTCGTCCTGCGCCTTCCCGGCCTCGGTCAGGGGATAGGTCACGACGGTCGGGGCGCGCAGGCGGCCGTCGACCACCAGGGCAACGGCCTCGGTCAGGGCGCGGGCCTCGGTGTCCGGGTCGCCGCCGGAGGTGAACGTCACGCCGAGCTCCTGGGCGCCGGCGTAGTCGGCGATCGTGATCGTCCGGCCGGGGTCGCCGGTCAGCGCGACGAGGTCGCGCAGCGAGCCCTTGCCCGCGGTGTCGAACCCGCGGTCGACGCCCTGGGGTGCCACGGCGCGCACGCGGTCGGCGAGCCCCTCGCCGTAGACCACGGGCGTCGCGCCGAGCGCGCGCACGTCGTCCTGGTGGGACTCGCTCGCGGTGCCGATCACGGTCACCCCGCGCGCCACGGCCACCTGAACGGTGAGCACGCCGACGCCGCCGGACGCGCCGTCGACCACCAGCGTGGTGCCGGTGTGGTCGCCCTCGCCGAGGTCGAGCAGGGCCAGCGCGCGGTACGCGGTGGTCACGGCGGTCGGCAGGGCCGCGGCGACCTCCCACGACACCTCGGCGGGCTTGCGCACGATCGCCTTCGTGTTCGCCAGCGCCTTCTCGGCGTACGAGCCGCCGGTCGCCTTGCCGAGCACCTCGTCGCCCACGGAGTACGCCGTGACGCCCTCACCGACCGCGTCGACGACCCCGGCCACGTCGAACCCGGGCACCCGCGGCCCGTCCGGCGCGTCCCCGGACGCCATCCCGCCACCGCGGAGCTTCCAGTCCAGCGGGTTGACCGCGGCGGCGCGCACGGCCAGGCGGACCTGGCCCGGGCCGGGCGTCGGGTCCTCCCGCTCGACGAGCTCGAGGACCTCGGGTCCGCCGTAGCGGCGGTACTGCACGACCTGCGATGTCATGTCCCACGCAACGCCCGCGGCGGCCCGCGCATGCCCGCCCGGTCTGGCAGCGAATGAGCGGTTCGCTGCTTCTATGCGCGCGACGTCCCCGTTCGCTCGGCCGCCCGGAGCGCCACCGTGGCGCCGAGCTCCCACGCCGCCTCGCGCTCGGCGCTGCCGATCTCGCCGGTGGACTCGCAGACCTCGGCGACCTGCTCCCACCCGAGCGCGCCGGTGATCCGCAGGACGTCGCGGACGGCGCCGGCGACGTCCGACCCGCCGTGCACGTACAGCCCGAACGGGCGCCCGGCGGTCGCGTCCAGGCACGGGTAGTAGATCTGGTCGAAGAAGTGCTTGAGCGCGCCCGACATCGTCCCGATGTTCGCCGGCGTGCCGAGCACGATGCCGTCGCAGGCGAGCGCGTCGGCCGCGCCTGCGGTGAGGGCGGGCCGGCGCACGACCTCCACCTCGGCCTCGATCTCCTCGGTGCCCGCGCCCTCGACGACGGCGCCCAGCAGCTCGTGCAGGCTCGGCGACGGGGTGTGGTGAACGACGAGCACTGTGGTCACGGTGTCGGGGTCACGGGGTCGGGCTCTCCCGCAGCGCGGCCTCGACGAGCCGCGCCAGGAGCGCGCCGGTGCGCGCGGCGGATGCGTGGACGGCGTCGATGACGGCGAGGTGATCGACGGGCGCGTCGGTGGTGCCCGCCGCCGGGTTGCTCACCAGCGCGACCCCCGCGACCCGCACCCCGGCGGCGCGCACGGCGATCGTCTCGAGCACCGTCGACATCCCGACGAGGTCGGCGCCCAGGGTGGCCAGCATGCGGATCTCGGCCGGGGTTTCGAAGTGCGGACCCGGCAGCCCCGCGTACACGCCCTCGGCGAGCTCCGGGTCGATCCCGCGGGCCAGGGCGCGTAGCCCCGGGTCGTAGGCGCCGGTGAGGTCGACGAACTCGGGCCCGACGAGCGGCGAGCGGCCCGTGAGGTTCAGGTGGTCGGCGATCAGCACCGGCTGACCGACCGCGTACGACGGGTCGATCCCGCCGGCGGCGTTCGTCAGCACGACGCTCGTCGCGCCGGCCGCGCAGGCCGTCCGCACCGGGTGCACGACCTGCTCCGGGCCATGGCCCTCGTAGAGGTGCGTGCGCCCCAGGAGCACCAGCACGCGCCGGCCGCCGAGCTCCACGGACCGCGCCACCCCGGCGTGGTCGGGCGCACCGGGCGGGGTGAAGCCGGGCAGGTCGGAGAACGGGATCTCGGCGATGGGCGGGCCGAACGCGTCGGCCGCGGGGCCCCAGCCGGAGCCGAGCACCACGGCGACGTCGTGGGTCAGGGCGCCCGTGCGCCGGGCGAGCTCGGACGCGGCCTCCTCGGCGGAGGGACGGGGCGGCGCGAGCGGCTCGATCTCGGTCATCGGCGGCGAGCCTAGGGGGGCGGTGCGGCGAAGCTGTCGGCGACGGCCTGGAACTGGTCGGGCGCTCCGACGACGTCGGTGCTCGTGGCGGTCAGCCGGATCACCCACAGGCTGGTGCCCGACGGCACGAGGCGCGTCCACGTCGTCCGGTCGTCGGTCGGGCCGGAGGTGGTGCGGTAGACGGTCTGCTGGGGCGACTCCCCGCCCGGGGTGCCCGCGCCGACCGTCTCCACCGGGCCGACGGACGAGCCGTCCACGCCGAGGCTGTCCGGCCGCGAGAGCAGCGCGACGTAGTCCGCGGCACGCTGGGACGGGTAGAAGCCGGTGACGCGGTCGATCCGCAGCTCGCGGCCCGCGTCCGGCGACACGAAGCGCACCGTGACGTCGCCGCCGGGCTGCTCGAGCCGGAACTGCTGCCAGCCGGCCGGCACCAGCGCGCTGAAGTCCAGCCCGGTGCCCGCGTAGCGCTGGTCGGTGTCGGCGTGCGCGACGAGCACCGTGCCCGCGACCTCGGGACCGGCGGGCGTGAAGATCCGTCGACAGCGCCCCCTGGCCGGCCAGCGAGCGGGTCAGGGCGTACGCCCCGACCGCCCCGAGAACGGCCATCAGCACGAGCAGCGCGACCACCCCGGCCACGGCCCACGCCGACCGGCGCGGCGACGGCGCCGGCCGCGCCGACGGTATGAACGGCAGCGGGCCGGGGTCCGCGGCCAGCCGTTGCCCGGTGGCGCTCGGGCCGCCCGGAGCCGCCACGGCGGGCCGCTGGGGCGGGGGTCGCCACCCCGGGGCCGGGGCCCCGCCGGGCGGCGTCCAGCGCCCGGGCGTCGGCGGGCCGACCGTCCGCGGCGGCGGCCCCGGCGGGCGGCGCACCGTCCGCGTGACGTCCTCGGAGCGCGGCACCCGCGGGCCGACCATCGTCGTCTCGGCGTCGCCCGGTGCCGGCACCGGGGTCCGCGCCGCCGCCGGCCGGGCCTGGCCGTTGCCCGGGGTGGCGGGCGCGGGCTTCTCGACGGGCTCGGGCTTGTCGGCGGACTTCTCGGCGGGCTCGGGTGCGTCCGGCTTCTCGTCCGAGGTGGCCTCGGACTTCTCCTCGGACTTCTTCTCGGTGGCCGCCGCCTCGATCGGCCCCTTCGCCTCGGCGTCCTCGCCGTCGGCGACCGCCGCGGGCGACGCGTCGTCGTCGGCCTCGGCGTCCGTCGACTTCTCGGTGGGCTCCGCCTCCGGGGCCTCGACGTCCGTGCTCGCGGGAGCAGTGTCGTCGGCGGCCGCTCCCGTGGCCTCCGGGGCGTCGGGCTCCTCGACCTCCTCGGGCGCCGCGGCGTCCGCCGACTCGACCTCGGACTTCTCCTCGGTCTTCTCCTCGGTCTTCTCCTCGACCTTCTTCTCGGTGGGCGCAGCCTCGGCCGGCTCGTCCTTCTCGTCCGTGCCCGCCGCGACCTCGGTGGCCTCGACGACCTCGTCCTCGGGCGCCTCCGCGTCGGACTCGACCTCGGAGTCCTCAGGAGCCTCGACCTCGGGCGCCTCGGGCGTGGCGTCGTCCGCCACGGCCTCGGGCTCCGCGGGCTTGCTGGACTCCTCGGCCTTCTCGCTACGGCCGTCCTCACCCGCGGCACTCGCCGCCACCGCCGCGCCCGCCGCCACCGCCGCGCCAGCCGCCACCGCCGCGCCGGCGGCCGCCTGCTCGCCCGAGACGGCCTCGTCCTTCTTCTCGGGCGCCTCCGGCGGCGGGTCGACGACGCCCGCCTTGTCGACGGCAGCGTCCTCGTCCACCGACGCGGCGGGCCCGCTCGCGGCGTCCGTCCCGGACCGCGGGGTGGGGGAGGGCTTCGCGTCCGGCGTCGGCCGAGGCGCCACCTCGCCCGGCGCGTCCGGCGACCCCTCGACCAGCGTGCCGGCCGGCCCCCGCGAGGAGGCCGCCGGGACCGGCATGATCCCGGCCTGGTCGCTGACCTCGCCCGCCCGCGGCACCCGGAACGCCGCGGTGCGCGGCGCGGACGGGGCGGCGAGGACGGGACCCTCGGGGTCGGACAGCAGCGGGCGCAGGCGCCGGCGGACGGCGGCGAGCGGCATGCGCAGCGCGGGGTCCTTGACCATGAGGCCCCGGATGACGTCGACGACGGGCCCGCGCCCGGTGGGCACCGGGACGTCGCCGTGCACGACCTCGGTGACCGTGCCCACGGGGTCGCCCGCGTCGTAGGGCGGACGTCCCTCGAGGCAGGCGAAGAGGGTGGCGCCGAGCCCCCACAGGTCGGCGGCCGGCCCGACCGCGCGCCCCATCGCGACCTCGGGCGCGATGTAGGGCGGGGAGCCGAGCACGGTGCCGGTCTGCGTCATCGACTGCTCGGCCGCGTTGCGGGCGATCCCGAAGTCGGTGAGCTTGATCTGCCCGTTCTCGCCGATGAGCACGTTGCCGGGCTTGACGTCGCGGTGCGTGATGCCCGCCCGGTGCGCCGTCGTCAGCGCGGAGGCGACCGCGGAACCGATCTCGGCCGCCTCGGGCTGGGTGAGCGTGCCGCGCTCGCCGATGTAGCTCGCGAGGCTGCGCGAGGGCAGCAGCTCCATGACGACGTAGGGCTCGGAGTTGACCTCGACGACGTCGTAGAGGGTGACGACGTTGGGGTGGCTGAGCATCGCCGTGGCCCGGGCCTCGCGCAGCGTCCGCTCCCGGACGATGCCGCGCTCGTTGACCGGCACGGACGACAGCCGCACCTCCTTGACCGCGACGGCGCGGTGCAGGACCTCGTCGTACGCCGACCACACGGTGCCCATGGCGCCGCGACCGAGCTCGTGCTCGAGGCGGTAGCGCCCGACGAGCCGGCGGGGACCGGGAGCGTCGGCGGGTGCGGGGGTCACGCCCCCATCATGGCAACGCCGAGCGTTGGGCGTACCGCCCCCGGGGTACCCCGTGACGAACGACGTGCGACGGACGGGCGGTGATCGCCGGGCAGCGGCCCGGGACACCGGTGACCAGCACCGTCCGCCCGCTCACCGGACTGTCCCGAGGGGTGGTCCGCCGCACACAGAGCGGTCGCGACCCCTCGGCGCGAGGGCGGTCTCGGTGCCCACAACCGCCGTCCGGCGCAGGCATGCTGGGCCGGACAGTCGGACTCGCAACGGGTTCGGCACAGGAGGTGTGTTCGATGACTCTGGCACAGCCACGCCCGGTGACGGCCCCTGTGGCCGACCTCGGCGCGGGCCACGGCCCGGAGTGGATCGACCGCTGGCTCGCCGCGCACACCGACGACGTCGTCTCCTGGCGCCGGGCGATCCACGCCCGCCCCGAGCTGGCCCGCCGCGAGCACGAGACCACCCGCCTCGTGGCCGAGACCCTGGCCGGCGCGGGCCTGCGCCCCCGGCTCCTGCCCGGCACGGGCCTGGTCTGCGACATCGGTGAGGGCCCGCGCACGGTGGCCCTGCGCGCCGACATCGACGCCCTGCCGCTCACCGAGCAGGTCGAGGTGCCCTGGGCGTCCCAGGTGCCGGGTGTCGCGCACATGTGCGGCCACGACGCGCACACCGCCATGGTGCTCGGCGCCGGGCTCGCGCTGGCCGCGTCCCCGGAGGAGCTGCCCGGCCGGGTGCGGCTGATCTTCCAGCCCGCCGAGGAGGTGCAGCCCGGGGGTGCGCTCGACGTCATCGCCGCCGACGGGCTCGACGGGGTCGATCGCATCTTCGCGCTGCACTGCGACCCGCGTCTCGAGGTCGGCAAGGTCGGCACACGCACCGGGGCGATCACCTCGGCGTGCGACATGCTCGAGCTGCGCCTCACCTCGCCCGGCGGGCACACCTCGCGCCCGCACCTGACCGCGGACCTCGTGCACGCGCTCGGCACCGTGATCACCGGCCTGCCCGACCTGCTCTCCCGCCGGGTCGATCCGCGCTCGGGCACCGTCCTGGTCTGGGGCACCGTCCAGGCCGGCAACGCCACGAACGCCGTCCCGCAGCAGGGCGTGCTCGGCGGCACGCTGCGCACCGCCCAGCACGCGACGTGGAACGAGCTCGAGCCGTTGGTCCGCTCGCTGGTCACCGCGCTGCTCGCGCCCACCGGCGTCGGCTACGTGCTCGAGCACCGCCGCGGCGTCCCGCCGGTGGTCAACGACGCCGTCTCGGCCGACCTGCTGGCCCGCGCGGCCGAGCGGGCCGTCGGGCTCGACGCCGCGGTCGGCACCGAGCAGTCCAGCGGCGGCGAGGACTTCGGCTGGTACCTCGAGCACGTCCCGGGCGCGATGGGCCGTCTCGGCGTCTGGTCGGGGTCGGGCGACATGTCCGACCTGCACCAGCCCACGTTCGACCTCGACGAGCGTGCCCTGCCGGTCGGTGTGCGGACGCTGGCGCACGCCGCGCTGGCCACCCTCGCGGGCTGACCCGGGCGCATCTGCTTGGCGCGGCCGGCGAACGGTCGGGCACGATGGCGGCCGTGAGCGATGCAACGGTGACCGCCACGGACGTCCCGACCACCGAAGAGGGTGGTTCGGGCGCCTCCGTGGCCCCTGTCCTGCCCCCGGTCACCCGCCGCATCGCCGACGAGCTCGGCGTCGTCGAGGGCCGGGTGCGCGCGGCGGTCGAGCTCCTCGACGGCGGCGCGACGGTGCCGTTCGTCGCCCGCTACCGCAAGGAGGCGACGGACGGTCTCGACGATGCGCAGCTGCGCACGCTCGAGGAGCGCCTGACCTACCTGCGCGAGCTCGAGGAGCGCCGGTCCGCGGTGCTCGAGTCGGTCCGTGGCCAGGGCAAGCTGGACGACGAGCTCGCTGCGCGCATTCTGGGTGCGGAGACGAAGAGCCGCCTGGAGGACGTCTACCTCCCGTTCAAGCCGAAGCGGCGCACGAAGGCCGCGATCGCCCGCGAGGCCGGCCTCGAGCCGCTGGCCGAGGCGCTGCTGACCGACCCCTCCCACATCCCGCGTACCGCGGCCGGCGCCTACGTCGACCCGGACCACGGCGTGCCCGACCGCGACGCCGCCCTCGAGGGCGCCCGCGCGATCCTCGTCGAGCGCTGGGCGGAGGACGCCGACCTCGTGGGCGAGCTCCGCGAGCAGATGTGGCGCCGCGGCCGGCTCACGGCCACCTACCGCGACGGACGCGGCGGCGAGGGCGACACCGCGGCCGCGAAGTTCTCCGACTACGGCGCCTTCGACGAGAAGTTCACCCGCCTGCCGTCGCACCGGATCCTCGCCGTGCTGCGCGGCGAGACCGAGGAGGTCCTGGCGCTCTCGCTCGACCCGCTCGCCGCGGACGACGAGGAGACCGCGATCTCCGACGTCTACCTCTCGCGCATCGCCGCGGCCGTCGGCGTCGCCGACCGCGGCCGTCCCGCCGACCGCTGGCTCACCGACGCGGTGCGCTGGGCGTGGCGCACGCGCATCCTGTCCCGCCTGGTCGTCGACCTGCGCGTGCGGCTCCGCGAGGTGGCGGAGGAGGGCGCGGTGCTGGTGTTCGCCGGCAACCTGCGCGACCTGCTGCTCGCCGCCCCCGCGGGCGCCCGGCCCACCCTCGGCCTCGACCCGGGCCTGCGCACCGGCGTGAAGGTCGCGGTCATCGACGGCACCGGCAAGGTCGTCGCCACCGACACGGTCCACCCGCACGTCCCGCGCCGGCAGTGGGAGGCCTCGCGCACCCGCCTGGGCGAGCTGGCCCGCGAGCACGGCGTCGAGCTGGTCGCCATCGGCAACGGCACGGCCTCCCGCGAGACCCACGCCCTGGTGCGCGACCTCATCGCCCGCGAGCCCGACCTCGGGCTCACCGCCGCGGTGGTCTCGGAGGCTGGCGCGTCGGTGTACTCCGCCTCGGAGCAGGCGTCGGCCGAGCTGCCCGACCTCGACGTCTCGCTGCGCGGCGCGGTCTCGATCGCGCGGCGCCTGCAGGACCCGCTGGCCGAGCTCGTGAAGATCGACCCGAAGTCGATCGGCGTCGGCCAGTACCAGCACGACATCGCCGGCACGGCCCTGTCGCGCTCGCTGGACGCCGTCGTCGAGGACGCCGTGAACGCCGTCGGCGTCGACGTCAACACCGCCTCGGCGCCGCTGCTGCGCCGCGTGTCGGGCATCAGCACCGGGCTCGCCACCACGATCGTCGGCTACCGCGACGAGCACGGGCCGTTCGCGTCGCGCACCGCGCTGCGCGAGGTGCCGCGCCTGGGCGCCAAGGCCTTCGAGCAGAGCGCGGGCTTCCTGCGCATCTCCGGAGGGCCCGACCCGCTCGACCGCTCGGCGGTGCACCCGGAGTCGTACCCGGTGGTGCACCGCATCGCGGAGTCGACGGGCCGCGACGTCGAGGGCCTCGTCGGCAACACTGCCCTGCTCACGAGCCTGGACCCCGACACGTTCACCGACGAGCGCGTCGGGCGTCCGACCGTCGTCGACATCCTCGCCGAGCTGGACAAGCCCGGCCGCGACCCGCGTCCCGAGTTCACCACCGCGGAGTTCGCCGAGGGCGTCGAGGCGATCACCGACCTGACGCCGGGCATGGTGCTCGAGGGCCAGGTCACCAACGTCGCCGCGTTCGGTGCGTTCGTCGACGTGGGCGTGCACCAGGACGGCCTGGTGCACATCTCGGCGATGTCGAAGGACTTCGTGTCCGACCCCCGCTCGGTGGTCGGCCCCGGCGACGTCGTCCGCGTACGGGTGCTCGACGTCGACGTCGAGCGCAAGCGCATCTCGCTGACCCTGCGCCTCGACGAGGAGCAGCCCGCCGAGACCGGGGGAGCGCGCCCCGCTGGTGCCGGCGGCGGTGGCGGCCGGGGTGGCCGCGGCCGCGGGGGACGTGGACGCCCGGGTGCCAGCCCGACGACTGCCGGCCCGGCGACCGAGGCGACGCCCTCCGACGCGACCGCGACGCCGGCCGCGACCCCCACCGAGGGCGGCGGTGAGCGCCGGCGCCGGGGTGGTCGCGGCGGCCGGGGTGGCGGCCGGGGCCAGGGCGAGCCGAAGCCCGCCGAGCAGGCGCCGGCCGCCCAGCCGCCGGCTGCGGAGGTGCCCGCCGAGCACCAGCCCGCTGACCAGAAGTCCGCTGACCAGAAGCCGGCTGACCAGAAGCCGGCTGACCAGAAGCCGGCTGACCAGAAGCCCGGCGAGCGTGGTGGCCGGGGCCGGCGTGAGGGCGGCCGGGGCCAGGGCGGCCCGGGCGAGCGCGGCGGTCAGGGACGGGACGACCGGGGTAAGGGCGGCGACCGGGGTAAGAGCAGCGACCGGGGCAAGCCCGGCCAGGGCGGTCAGGGTGGCCGCGACCAGCGCGGCTCGCGCGACCGTCGGCCCGCGCCCACCAACGGCGCGATGGCCGAGGCCCTGCGCCGCGCCGGCTACAACAGCTGACGCCGACCTCGGTGACGGAACCCGCGCTGAGCGCGGGTCTCGTCACCGAGGTCAGGCGTGTCTAGAGGTCCGAGCCCGGCCCGGGGCCGACGGAGCGGCAGGGGCGCTCGCGCAGGGCGCGTACGTAGTCGTCCGGGGCGCCTGCGCCCTCGGCGGCGTCGGAGAGCACACCGATGTAGCGCGCCGACGGCAGGCCGCCCTCGTAGGCGTCGAGGACGTAGACCCAGGCGAGCTGCGGCCCGTCCATCGTCTGGATGCGCAGCCGGAGCTTCTTGTGCATCCCCAGCTCGCCCCCCTCCCAGCGGTCGAGCTGGTCGACGTCGAGCGGGCTGACGTCGTAGAGCACGACGAACACGCGGGAGTCGGGCTCCTCGACGACGGTGGAGAGGGCGCCCTCCCAACCGAGGTCCTCCCCGCCGAAGGTCAGGCGCCACCCCTCGAGCCACCCCGTCCCCGACATCGGGGAATGGGGTGCCCGTTGCATCATCTGCTCGGGGTCCATGTTGGATCCGTACGCGGCGTAGAGCGGCACGGCGGACAGGGTAGTCAGCCGGGGCGGGCTCCGGCCGCGACCCGGTCCGTCGAGTCCCGGAACACGACCGGTGCGCACCGGTCATCGGGGCGGGGGACACTGGGAGTCACCACAGGTCGCAGGAGGAGATTCACCGCATGACCCGCATCGTCATCCTCGGTGGAGGGCCGGCCGGGTACGAGGCGGCCCTCGTCGCCGCCCAGCACGAGGCCGACGTCACCGTCGTCGAGGAGGACAGCCTCGGCGGCAACTGCGTGGCCTACGACTGCGTGCCCTCCAAGACCTTCATCGCCTCGGCGGGGGTCCGCGCCGGGTTCCGCGCGACGGCCGAGATGGGTGTCGACGTCGACGACCCGCGCGTGGACCTGCCGCGCGTCAACGCCCGCGTGCGCGGGCTCGCCCTCGCCCAGTCCGCCGACGTGCGCACGAAGCTGCAGGCCGAGGGCGTGCGCGTCGTGCAGGGCCGCGCGTGGTTCGAGGAGAGCGACCCGGGCAGCGCCACCCACGACGTGTGCATCGCGTACCCCGACGGCTCCACCGAGACGGTCACCGCCGACGTCGCCCTCGTCGCCACCGGCGCGTCCCCGCGCGTGCTCCCCGACGCGCAGCCCGACGGGAAGCGGATCCTGACCTGGCGCCAGATCTACGACCTCGACGCGCTGCCCGAGCACCTCATCGTGGTCGGCTCCGGCGTCACCGGCGCCGAGTTCGTCTCCGCGTACGCCGAACTGGGCGTGCCGGTGACGCTGATCTCGAGCCGCGACCGCGTCCTGCCGCACGAGGACCCCGACGCTGCGACGACGCTCGAGGACGTGTTCACCGAGCGCGGGGTCACCATCGAGCCGCGCTCGCGGGCCGACAAGGTCGTCGCCACCGCCGACGGCGTGCGGGTGACGCTGTCCGACGGTCGCGAGGTCGAGGGCTCGCACGCCCTGATGACCGTCGGCTCGGTGCCCAACACCGGCGACCTCGGCCTGGCCAACATCGGCCTCGAACTGCGCGAGAGCGGCCACCTCACCGTGGACCGCGTCTCCCGCACCGCGGTCCCCGGCGTGTACGCCGCCGGCGACTGCACCGGCCTGCTGCCGCTGGCGTCGGTCGCGGCGATGCAGGGCCGGATCGCGATGTGGCACGCGCTGGGCGAGGGCGTCGCCCCGCTGCGGCTCAAGACCGTCGCCTCGGCGGTGTTCACCCGCCCGGAGGTGGCCACCGTCGGCATCAGCCACGCGCAGGTGGAGAGCGGGGAGTTCCACGCCCGCGAGGTCATCCTGTCGCTGGGCACCAACCCGCGCGCGAAGATGTCGGGCCTGCGCGAGGGCTTCGTCAAGGTCTTCTGCCGGCCGGCGACGGGCGTCGTCATCGGCGGAGTCGTCGTCGCGCCGGTGGCCAGCGAGCTGATCCTGCCGCTGGCCATGGCCGTGCAGAACAACCTGACGGTGAACGACCTCGCCCACACGTTCTCGATCTACCCGTCGCTCTCGGGCTCGGTCACCGAGGCGGGCCGTCGCCTGATGCAGCACGACGACCTGGACTGACTAGCGGCTCTGCACCCGGTCGCGCAACGCGCGCCGGCCTCGGAGGCCGAGCTTCCCGTAGACGTTGCGCAGGTGGTACTCGACGGTCTTGGTCGAGACGAACAGCTCGGCGGCGATCTCGGGGTTCGTCCACCCCCGCCCGACGAGCGTCGTGACCTCCCGCTCGCGGTCGGTGAGGTCGTCGGCCCAGCGGCCGCGGGCCGGGCCGGGGCCGACGGCCAGGTCGCCGGGATCGGCCGCGTCCGCGAGGTCCGCGAGGCAGCGCTCCAGGAACGGGCGGGCGCCGAGGCGGCTGAAGGTGTCCGCCGCGGCGTCGAGGGCGGTCCGTCCCGCGGCGCGGTGGCCGGCGAGCACCAGCGTCGTCCCGTACGCGTGGCGCAGCCGCGTCCGGTACCAGCCGGGTTCGCCGCCGTCGGCGGGCAGCGCGAGGCCGGCCTCGAAGGCCCGGCGCGCACCGGGCAGGTCGCCGAGGGCCGCCGTGAGCCGACCGGCGAGCCATGCCCGCGCGACCGGCAGGCAGCTGCCCGCGGACGGCACCCGGTCGAGCGCCGCGAGGGCCCGCGCGGCGCTGTCCAGCCGTCCGGTGTCGAGGTGGCTGTCGACCAGCGCGGGGAGCCACCACCCCGAGTACAGCTGGACGCGTTCCGGCTCGAGCTCGTCGGGCGTCAGGGCGCTCAGCGTGCCCGCGACGTCCCCGGCGCGGCCCTCGGCCTGGGCGATGGCGGCGTCGGCGAGCGTGAGGTGGATCCGGGGTCCGAGGAAATCGGCGGTCTCGGCCAGCATCCGGGCGCGCGCCAGGTCGGCGCGCGCCGCGTCGTGCTCGCCGCGCCCGGCGTGCAGGATCGACGACAGCGACCAGAGCGTGGCGTGGTCGAAGCTGCGTCCGTGGCGGGTGACGGCCTCGACGGCGACCTCGAGCTCGCGACGGGCGGCGTCCCACTCGCCGAGCAGGTAGTCGCACCAGATGAGGTGGACCTGGGCGGACACCCCGAGCAGGTGGGCCAGCGGCGTGCTCCGACGCCGGGCGACGACGGTCAGGTCGGCGCACCCCGGGGCGAGCCGCCCGAGGAGCCCGTTCAGGGTGCCGCGCTGGGTGAGGGCGGGGAGCTCGTACGGGGTGGCGCGGGCCGGTGACGTCGGCAGGAAGGCGAGGTGCTCCAGGCCGCGGGCGGGGCCCTCGGTCAGGGCGGTGCCGGCGGCGAGGAAGGCGTGGACGAGGGGCACCAGCCGGTGCTGCTCGGGGATCTGGCGGCGGGCGTCGTCGGCCGCGCGGACGGCCGCCTCCCCGTCGCCGAGCTGGCAGTGGACGTAGGCCAGCTCGAGGTCGAGCCGTGCGACGGACTCGCCCGGCACCGCACCGCCGACAATCCCCGCCCGGGCCGCGGCCAGCAGGTCGCGTGACGCGGCGACCTCATCGCGGGCGAAGGCCAGCAGCCCGAGCAGCTCCGAGCGCGCCGGACCGTCGGGGAGCGCCTCGATCTCGGCGGTGTGCGCCAGGGCGTGGCCCTCGCGCGCGGCGTGCACCAGCAGGCGGACGCCCTCGGTGAGGCGAGCGGCCCGGGCGCGCTCGTCGGGGCTGCGGGCGGCGGCCCACAGGAAGTACTCCGCCGCCGCGACCAGGGCGCCCTGCTCGAACTCGGTGGTCGCGGCCTTCTCCAGGGCGTCGGCGAGTCCGGCGTCGGGACCGTCGGTGCTCCCCACGAGGTGGCGCCAGTGCGCCGTGCCGCCGGTGAGGTCGGCGGCCTGCCGGTGCAGGGCGCGGCGCCGGGCCGCTGGGAGGCTCCCGTACACGGCGTCGCGGACGAGGGCGGACCGGTAGGAGAGGATCTCGTCGGTCTCGTCGACCTGCGCCTCGAGGAGCCCCTCCCGCACCAGCGGGGCGCAGTCCTCGGACACCGAGTCGTGGCCGGTCAGGGTGCGCAGGACCTGCACCGACGCCGGCTCGCCCAGGACGGCCAGGGCCTCGAGCGCCTCCCGGGCCCTCGGCGGAGCGCCGGCCAGCCGCCGCCGGAGGCCCGCGGCGAGCGATCCGGGCGGGCGCGGGCGCCCCAGCCGGTACCGGCCCGCGAGGTCCCGGCCCGCGAGGTCCCCGTCCCCGGGATCCCGGTCGGCGAGCACCGCCCGCAGGTACATCGGGTTGCCGTCGGTCTCCTCGCGCAGGCGCGCGACCGTCCACGGCGTCACGTCGGGGTCGATCTCCCGGGCCAGCTCGGCGACCTCGGCGGTGGTGAGGCCGCGGAGGGTCAGCCGCACGGTGTCCTCGGGCCACGCGTCGCCGGGCGGCGGCTCGAGCCAGTCGTCGGGCCGGTCGTGACCGGCGAGCACGGTCATCACGCGCAGCGGGGGCAGGCGGCGCAGGAGGCGCCGCAGCGTCGCCAGCGACTCGGGGTCCGCGCGGTGCAGGTCGTCCGCGACGAGCAGCACCGGCCGATGGTCGGCCAGGTCCTCGAGCGCGGCGAGCAGCGCCGCCGCCCCGGGGCGCGACGGGCCGGTCGGGACGTCGTCCGGGCGGGCGCCGGCCGCACGGGCGGCCGCGAGACAGCGTTCGAGCAGAGCGCCGGGGCGGCTCACCTCGACGTCGGGGGCCACCGCCCGGACCACGGTCATCCCGTCGGGACCGGCCGGACCGTCGGGACCCTCGACGTGCCGGCGCAGCCGGTCGACGAGCTCCGACTTGCCGATCCCCGCCGGCCCGGTGATCAGGACCGGGGGCGGGGTGACGGTGCGCGCCGCCCGCGCCACGTCGAGCAGGCGGCCGAGCTCGGCGGCACGACCGACACCCTCCACGCGTTCTCCCCCCGGAGCCACGGACGACTAGGGATTCTGCCTGGGGCGAGGGCCTCTGTGGCCGACGAAGGTGAATGGTGTCGCCCGAGCGGCCGTCGACGACAGCTCGTCCCGCCCGTCCCCCCCATGGGCGGGGCGCGGAGGTCGGACCGGCACCGACCCGGGCGCCGGCGCGGCGTGCCCGCGTCGGTGCCTGTGTGCCGGGACCGGCCGCTCGGGCGACCTGCCGGTCACACCCAGTCGAAGGTGCGGGTGACCGCCTTCTTCCACTGCGCGTAGGTCTCGTCGCGCAGGGTCGGGTCCATCTGCGGGTTCCAGACCTTGTCCTGGGCCCAGTTGTCGCGGATGTCCTGCTCGGAGTCCCAGAACCCGACGGCGAGCCCGGCCGCGTACGCGGCGCCCAGGGCCGTGGTCTCGGCGACCTGGGGCCGGATGACCTCGACGCCGAGCAGGTCGGCCTGGAACTGCATGAGGATCTCGTTGCCGACCATGCCGCCGTCGACCTTGAGCGTCGTGAGGGGCACGCCCGAGTCGGCGTTCATGGCGTCGATGACCTCGCGGGTCTGGAACGCCGTCGCCTCGAGCACCGCCCGGGCGAGGTGGCCCTTGTTGACGTAGCGGGTGAGCCCGACGATCGCGCCGCGGGCATCGGCGCGCCAGTACGGCGCGAACAGGCCCGAGAACGCCGGCACGAAGTAGGCGCCGCCGTTGTCGTCGACGGTCTTGGCGAGCTCCTCGATCTCCGGCGCCGAGCTGATGATCCCGAGGTTGTCGCGCATCCACTGCACCAGCGAGCCGGTGACGGCGATGGAGCCCTCGAGCGCGTAGATCTGCGGGGCGTCGCCGATCTTGTAGCAGACGGTCGTGAGCAGGCCGTTCTTCGACTCGACCTTCTCGGTGCCGGTGTTGAGCAGCACGAAGTTGCCGGTGCCGTAGGTGTTCTTGGCCTCGCCGACGGCCAGGCAGGCCTGCCCGAACGTCGCCGCCTGCTGGTCGCCGAGGATGCCGGCGACCGGGACGTCGCGGAACGTGCCGCGGGCGCGGATCGGGGCGTAGTTCTCCGAGGAGGACCGGATCTCGGGGAGCATCGCCATCGGCACCCCGATCTCCTCGCAGAGCTGCGGGTCCCACTCCAGGGTGTCGATGTTCATCAGCAGCGTGCGCGACGCGTTGGTCGGGTCGGTGACGTGCAGCCCGCCCTCGGTGCCGCCGGTGGCGTTCCACAGCACCCAGGTGTCCATGGTCCCGAACGCGAGCTCGCCGCGCTCGGCCCGCTCGCGGGCGCCGTCGACGTTGTCGAGGATCCACCGCGCCTTCGGCCCGGCGAAGTAGGTGGCCAGGGGCAGGCCCGTCTTCGCGCGGTAGCGCTCGGCGCCGCCGCCGAGGGCGCCGAGCTCCTCGCAGATGGCCTGGGTGCGCGTGTCCTGCCAGACGATGGCGTTGTGGATGGGCTCGCCGGTCGCCTTGTCCCAGATGACCGTGGTCTCGCGCTGGTTGGTGATGCCGACCGCGGCGATCGAGGAGGCGTCGAGGTCGGCGCGGGCGAGCGCCCCGCCGCAGACCTGGCGGGTGTTGACCCGAATCTCCGCGGCGTCGTGCTCCACCCACCCCGCCTTGGGGAAGATCTGCTGGTGTTCGAGCTGGTCGACCGCGACGACCTGGCCCGAGTGGTCGAAGATCATGCATCGGGTCGACGTCGTGCCCTGGTCGATCGCTGCCACGTACTGGGTCATGCGAGCACTCCTGGCGATGTCGTGAGGACGATGTCTCGGGAGGTGCCCGCCGCGTGGTCGCGACGGGCTGTCAGCCCCCGGTCTTGACGGGCGCGATCATGGCCACGAGGGCGGCGAGCGTCGCGCCGATGAGCGGGGCGACGACGGGCACCCAGGAGTAGCCCCAGTCCGGCTTGCCCTTGCCGCGGATCGGCAGGACCGCGTAGGCGATGCGCGGACCGAGGTCACGGGCCGGGTTGATCGCGTAGCCGGTCGGTCCGCCGAGCGACTGCCCGATACCGACGACGACCGCGGCCGCACAGGCGTAGATCGCGGGGCTGTCGCCGTAGGGCGCGACCAGTAGGAAGAGGACCAGCGCGAACGTCGCGATGATCTCGGTGACCACGTTCCACACCGGCGCCTTGATCGGCGGGTTGGTCGAGAAGATGTTCAGGGTGCCGGAGTTGTCCTCGTTGGCGTCGAACTGCGCCTTGTAGACGAGCCAGGCGAGGACCGCGCCGACGAAAGCGCCGAGGAACTGCCCGATCAGGTACCAGGGCACCTGCGACCACGGCGTGCCGCCGCTGATCGCGCTGCCCAGGGTGACGGCGGGGTTGATCGCGCCGCCCGAGGCGTCGGCGATGCTGGCGCCGGCGAAGACGGCGAACCCCCAACCGAAGGTGATGAGGACCCACGATGCCGTGTCCCCGTCGGCATTCGTCCGTGTCAGCAGCACGTTGGCCACGACACCGGCACCGAAGAGGATCAGCACCATGGTGCCGAGTCCCTCGGACAAGATGATGCTTCCTGCGCTCACGGAGACCCCTGTCGACGGCGACTAGCCAGTTGACGCGCCCGAGGACCCGACCCAGTGCAAGTCGAGGTCGGACGTGATCGTCAGGACGCTAGTGGCGTGTTCCACACGTGTAAACGCTTGCGGCCGATCTCAGGGTGGCGTGGTCCGACTCGGGGCACTCCATGTGGGGGAAGGAGCAGGGTGCTGATCCGGCTGCACGGTGCTGCGGTGGCGACGGCGCGTTAGCGTGGAACACGAGAGCGTCCTCGGGGGCGCCGGCGCCCGCGGTTCGTCGCGGCGCGCGGTCGGGCCCTGTGCCACCTCGGAGACAGCATCGGCAGAGAAGGGGTCGGACGTGGACGCTGGACGAGGCACGCAGGATGGCAGCGCGGCGCGCCCGGACGCCGGGACGGCCGCGCCGGCCGAGGAGCTGGACGCGGCGGCGGAGCCCGCCCGTCTGGGGCCGGGGGACCGGGCGCGATCGTGGGACCGCCTCGCCTCCGAGCGGTTCGACGTGGTGGTGGTCGGCGGCGGCGTGGTCGGCACCGGGGCGGCGCTCGACGCCGCGACCCGCGGGCTGAAGGTGGCCCTCGTCGAGGCCCGCGACCTCGCCTCGGGCACGTCGAGCCGGTCGTCGAAGCTCTTCCACGGCGGGCTGCGGTACCTGGAGCAGCTGGACTTCGGGCTGGTGCGCGAGGCCCTGCGGGAGCGCGAGCTCAGCCTGACCCGCCTCGCCCCGCACCTGATCAAGCCGGTCAGCTTCCTGTACCCGCTGACCAAGCACTGGGAGCGCCCGTACGTCACCGCCGGCGTCACGCTCTACGACACGATCGGCGGCAAGAGCTCGCTGCCGCACCAGAAGCAGCTCACCCGGTCCGGGGCGCTGCGGATGGCCCCGGCGCTCAAGCGCAGCGCGCTGGTCGGCGCGATCCGCTACTTCGACGCCCAGGCCGACGACGCCCGCCACACCATGATGGTGGGACGCACCGCCGCCCAGTACGGCGCCGTGGTCCGCACCTCCACCCAGGTCGTCGAGTTCCTCCACGAGGTCGACCGGGTCGCCGGCGTCCGCGTGCGTGACGTCGAGACCGGTCGCGAGACCGACGTGCGCGCGTCGGTGGTGGTCAACTGCACCGGCGTGTGGACCGACCAGATGCAGCACGCCGCGGGCACCCGCGGCCGCTTCCGGGTCAAGGCCTCGAAGGGCGTGCACTTCCTCGTCGCCCGCGACAAGATCCCGTCGGACACGGGGATGATCCTGCGCACCGAGAAGTCGGTGCTGTTCGTCATCCCGTGGCGCAACCACTGGATCGTCGGCACCACCGACACCGACTGGAACCTCGACCTGGCCCACCCCGCGGCGACGCGCAAGGACCTCGACTACCTGCTCGAGCACGTCAACTCCGTGCTCGTGACGCCGCTGTCGCACGACGACATCGAGGGCGTCTACGCGGGTCTGCGGCCGCTGCTGGCCGGGGAGAGCGAGGAGACCTCGAAGCTCTCCCGCGAGCACGCCGTCTCCCGGGTCATGCCCGGTCTCGTGGCGATCGCGGGCGGCAAGTACACGACCTACCGGGTGATGGCCGCCGACGCGATCGACGCCGCGGCCGAGGACATCCCCAGCCGGGTCGCGCCCTCGGTCACCGACCGCGTGCCGCTCATCGGCGCGGACGGCTACTTCGCCCTGGTCAACCAGGCCGAGCAGCTCGGTCAGCGCCACGGGCTGCACCCGCACCGCGTGCGCCACCTGCTCGACCGCTACGGCTCGCTGCTGCACGGCCTGCTGGCCATGGGCGACGAGGACCCGTCGCTGCTCGAGCCGGTGCCGGCCTCGCCGGACTACCTGCGCGTGGAGATCGCCTACGCGGTGGCCTACGAGGGCGCCATGCACCTCGACGACGTCCTCACCCGTCGCACCCGCATCTCGATCGAGTACGCCCACCGCGGGGTCGACTCGGCCGAGTCCGTCGGGGCGCAGATGGCGACCCTGTTGGGCTGGTCCGACGAGCAGCGCGACCTCGAGGTGAGCTCGTACATCGAGCGCGTGCAGGCCGAGCGCGACTCGCAGTCCGTCGACACCGACATCGAGGCCGACAAGCTGCGCGTCGCCGCGCCGGACCCGCGGGCTCCGAGGCTCGCGGCGCTCGGCACCGGCTGAGACCTCGCCCCGGACGGGCGGGCACGGACGCCGGACGCCCGGCACTGGCTGCGGCCGGTGCCGGGCGCTGTGCTGTCGGTATGACGAACGTGGCCCCGGCCGTGACCCTGCTCGCGGGCGTGCTGTCCGCCCTGCTCGCGGGGTTCTACCTCGCGTTCAGCGTGGTGATCATGCCGTCCCTGGCCCGTCTGCCCGACCGGGTGCTCGTGTCGGTGATGCAGACGGTCAACCGCGTGATCGTGCGGCCGGCGTTCGTCGCGCTGTTCCTCGGCGCGCCCGGGGTGGCGGCGGTGGCGCTGGTGCTGGCCCTGGTGGCCGGCGCGCCGGTGCTCGCGATCCTCGTGGGCGCCGTGCTGCAGGTCGCGTCGATCGTGACGACCGTAGCGGGGAACATCCCGCTCAACACCGCGCTCGACCGCGCGGACCCGGACGACGCCGGCGACATCGTCCGGGCCCGCGAGGCCTTCGAGCGTCCGTGGGTGCGTGCACACCTCGTGCGCACGGCGTTCACCACCGTGGGCGCGGTGGCGCTCCTGCTCTGACGGACACGACTCTGGCGGACCCGGGGCTCAGTTTCCCGCGACCGGCGCCGGCGTGGTCTCGTCGGTGCCGACGGTCTCGATGTCGGCCTCGGTCCGCTCCGACTTGGGCCGCACCATGAACGAGACGCCGACCGCGATCAGGCCGATGACCCCGGCCGCCATGAACGCGAGCCGGAGGCCGGCCGCGTCCGGCGATCCGGTGGCTGCCGTCGACCCGATGGCCGCGATGGTGACGAAGCCGGCCGTGCCCGCCGCGCCCGCGACCTGCTGGAGCGTCGTGAGGATCGCGCTGCCGTGCGAGTACAGGTGCTCGGGCAGCACCGAGAGCCCCTCGGTGAGCAACGGCGTCATCATCAGGCCGAGCGACGCCATGAGCACCAGGTGCCCGGCGATGACCATCCACAGGGACGCCGAGGCACCCAGCGCGGCGAACAGCCACATCGAGACCGCGAGCCCGATGGCACCCGGGATCACGAGCGGCCGTGCGCCGATGCGGTCGAAGAGCCGGCCGACCGGGCGGCCCATGAAGCCGAGCAGCAGGCCACCGGGCAGGACGGCCAGGCCGGTGACAGCTGCGCTCGCCCCGAGCACGTTCTGCAGGTAGATCGGCAGCAGGATCGCGCCCGCGCCCAGCAGGGTCATGAACAGCAGGGCCGACAGGATGATCGCGATGACGAACGGCTTGTGGCCGAACGGCCGCAGGTCGAGCAGCGCCGACCCGGTGCGCTGGAGCTTCCTCTGGCGCTCGACGAACACGGCCAGCGAGACGACGCCGATCACCAGCGCCGCCCACGGCGGGAGCGCGGCGTCGCCGCCGTGCCCGAGCGTGGAGAACCCGTAGACGATGCCGCCGAAGCCCACCGCCGAGAGGCCCACCGAGAGCAGGTCGAGCGGCGTCGACCGGGTCTCGCTGGAGAGCCTGAAGATCACGAAGCCGACCACGAGCGCGGCCACCGAGAGGGGCAGCACGCTCCAGAACATCCAGCGCCAGTCGAGCGAGGTGAGGATCAGCCCGCCGATGGTCGGCCCGATCGCGGGCGCGACGGCGATGACGATCGAGATCGTGCCCATCGTCGCGCCACGACGGTCGGCCGGGATCAGCTTCATCACCGAGGTCATGAGCAGCGGGATCATCACCGCCGTGCCGGTGGCCTGGACGATGCGGCCGGCGAGCAGCAGCGGGAAGCCGGGCGACAGGGCACAGATCAGCGTGCCGAGGCTGAAGAGGGTCATCGCGGCCAGGAAGACCTGGCGCGGCGTGAACCGCTGCAGGATGTAGCCGGTGGTCGGGATGACCACGCCCATCGTGAGCAGGAACCCGCTGGTCAGCCACTGCACCGTCGTGGCCGAGACGCCGAGGTCACCGGTGAGGTGCGGAAGCGCCACGCTGAGGATGGTCTCGTTGAGGATCATCACGAACGCCGAGACGACGAGCGTCATGATGATCACCATCGGCCGCGCGGACCCACTGGTGGTGCTGGGTCCGGCAGTGTCGGACCCGCCTGGGGTCTGGCCGGTCATCGTTCCCCCTCAGGGCGACGGCCGTGGCGGTCACGGCCGGTCTGGAAGAGCATCACACGGACCCCCGACAGGCGAGCGGTTTACAGGACGGGGGTGGCCGGGCGTGCACCGACGCCGCACCCGGCGAACGACGACGTCAACGCCTGGTCAGGCGTCCGTGTTCCGGGTCCGGGAGAGATTGTGCCGAGCGCGAACGCCTCACTGCTGGTGGCGGTGGGAGACGAACGCCACGGCCGCGATGACGATCGGGACGAGGAGGAAGACCCACGGGAACCGCCCGCCGCTCACCGCGAAGAGGAGCGTGGCGGCGACCGGCGTCAGCATCGAGATCATGCCCGCGTGGCGGGCGACGGCGGCCCCGGTCGGCGCCACCAGCTCGGGCAGGTCCGGAGCCGCGGGCGGGCCCGGCGGGGGCGGGGCCGGCGGGGCGGTGGCGCCGGACGGGTAGGCGGGGTGCGGCTCGGGCAGGTCGCGGAACAGGGCGTCGAGCTGCGAGCGTGAGCCGGCCCGCGAGGCGGCGGCGCAGCGGGTGGCATGCTCCTCGCGCTCGAGGCGCCCGGCGCGTCGGTGCGCGTCGAGGGCCTCCATGGCGAGCTCGCGCTCGTGCGCCCCGACATCTGCCATGGAGCAAGTATGCGCCGGGCGGGACGGATCAGCCCGCGTCGGGGATCTCGCAGATCACGGCACCCTGGTTGACGCTGGCGCCGGCCTCGAGGGTGAGGCCGGTGACGACGCCGTCCTTGTGGGCGGTGACCGGGTTCTCCATCTTCATGGCCTCGACGACCACGACGAGATCCCCTGTGGCGACCGTGTCGCCCTCGGAGACCGCGACCTTGACGACGGTGCCCTGCATCGGCGCGGTGACCGCGTCGCCGGAGACCTTCGCGCCGCCGCCGGAGCGCTTGCGCGACTTCTTCTTCGGCGCCGCACCACGGCCGCCGCCCCCGATGGCGAGGTCACCCGGGAGCGAGACCTCGAGGCGCTTGCCGCCGACCTCGACGACCACCGTCTGCCGCGGCGCGCTCTCGTCGTCGTCCTCGGCCGCCTCGGCGGCCTGGAACGGCTCGATCTGGTTGTCGAACTCGGTCTCGATCCAGCGGGTGTGGACCACGAACGACTCGGCGCCCTCGGGGGCCGTGAACGCCGGGTCCTCGAGGACCACGCGGTGGAACGGGATGACCGTCGGCAGACCCTCCACGACGAGCTCGGCGAGGGCCCGGCGCGAGCGGGCGATGGCCTGCTCGCGGTCCTCGCCGGTGACGATGAGCTTGCCGACCATCGAGTCGAACTGCCCGCCGATCACGGTGCCGGTCTCGACGCCGGAGTCGACGCGGACGCCCGGGCCGTCGGGGGCGACGAAGCGGGTGACGGTGCCCGGCGCGGGCAGGAAGCCGCGGCCCGCGTCCTCGCCGTTGATCCGGAACTCGATGGAGTGCCCACGCGGCGCCGGGTCCTCGGAGAACCGCAGCTCCTGCCCCGCGGCGATGCGGAACTGCTCGAGCACCAGGTCGATCCCGCTGGTCTCCTCGGAGACGGGGTGCTCGACCTGCAGGCGGGTGTTGACCTCGAGGAACGAGATCGTGCCGTCCTCGCCCACGAGGAACTCGACGGTCCCCGCGCCCGAGTAGTCGGCCTCGATGCAGATGTCGCGGGCCGAGGTGTGGATGCGCTTGCGCTGCTCGTCGGACAGGAACGGCGCCGGCGCCTCCTCGACGAGCTTCTGGTGACGACGCTGCAGCGAGCAGTCGCGGGTGCCGACGACGATGCAGTGCCCGTGCTGGTCGGCGAGGACCTGCGCCTCGACGTGGCGCGGGCGGTCGAGGTAGCGCTCGACGAACGACTCGCCGCGCCCGAACGCCGACACCGCCTCGCGCACCGCGGCGTCGAACATCTCGGCGATCTCGTCGCGCTCGCGCGCCACGCGCATGCCGCGCCCGCCACCGCCGAACGCGGCCTTGATGGCCACGGGCAGCCCGTGCTCGTCGGCGAACGCGATCACCTCGTCGGCGTCGGCCACCGGGTCCTTGGTGCCGGGCACGAGCGGTGCGCCCGAGTGCTCGGCGATCTTGCGGGCGGTGACCTTGTCGCCCAGGTCGCGGATCGCCTGCGGCGACGGCCCGACCCAGATCAGCCCGGCGTCGATCACGGCCTGCGCGAAGTCGGCGTTCTCGGAGAGGAAGCCGTAGCCGGGGTGCACCGCGTTCGCACCCGAGTCGCGCGCGGCCTTCAGCAGCTTCTCGACGTCCAGGTAGGAGTCCGCCGCGGTCTCGCCGCCGAGCGCGAACGCCTGGTCGGCCATCCGCACGTGCGGGGCGTCGCGGTCCGGGTCGGCGTAGACGGCCACGCTGGCCAGCCCCGCGTCGGCGCACGCGCGCACCACCCGCACCGCGATCTCGCCACGGTTGGCGACGAGGACGGTGTGCAGCGGGTCGAACCCCGAGGGGGCGGACGCGGCCATCGAGAGACCTCCTGGGGATCGTCGCTGAGCCGGGGGCGGTCGGGGCAGTGTAGGGGCGGCCGGACGGGCGTCCGCCGGGGTCACTCTCTCGTACTCCACTCGCCTCCGTGGCTCACCCGGGCGTGGTCATGACCACATGCGTGACCACGGGGTGACCGTCTGTTCCCGGTGCCCGGGTGCGGATCACACCGGTCACGCGGATACCGTCGGCGATCGATGAGGCCTTGGTGGTGGCGGTCCGTGGCCGCGTGCGTATCCGTGCTGGTCCTCGCGGGCCTCGTCGCGGTGATCGCGGCCGCCGTCGGCGCCGACCGCTCGACCGCCTCGCGTCTCGCCGCGCAGGACGGGGCGGGGACGTCGGCGAACGACGCGCCTCCCGCTCCCTCCCCGGCCGCGGCGGCCGGTCCCGAGGACCCGGCCGAGCCCGCTGAGTCTTCTGAGTCCTCTGGACCCCCGGCCGAGCCGGTCACGGGCCCGGGACCAGGACGCGTCCCGGACGAGGGCACCGCCACGACCCTGGCCGTCCTGCCCGGCTGGCGGGTGGCGCCGACCCAGGACGTCGTCGAGGTGCCGCCCGGGCGCTTCGAGGGCGCGACGATCCTGCGGCGCGGCGCGGGTACCGTCGTGCTCGTCGGCCTCGCCGACCCCGAGCGGGTGTCGCCGCGCGCCGACCCGGCGCGCCCCGACCCCGCCCAGGAGGAGGCCCTCACCGCCGAGGCGCGCCGGCTGGCCGACGCCTACGCCGACCTGCTCGCGCCGGGTGCCGAGACCGGAGCCCTCACCGACAACGACACGGCGATCGCCGATCTGCCCACGCGCACCTCGGTGCGCCGCGTCGAGGGCGGCGCGCTCGACGGCGCCCTGGTGCGCGTCAGCGCCCTCGCCGCGCCGGGTCGCACCGTGACGGTGCTGGCGGTCGCGCGGCCGGCGCCGGACGCCGAGGGCGACGCCGCCGACGAGGTGGTGCGCTCGCTGCGCCTCGACGAGCCGACGCCCGCGCCCTGACCGGTCCGCGCTCTAACCCGTTCGAGCCCAGAGGGCGTCGATGCCGATGCCGATCTCGGCGAGCAGGCGCCGGGTCAGCGGCAGGCTCAGGCCGACCACGTTCGACGGGTCGCCCTCGACGCCCTCGACGAACCAGCCGCCGCGCCCGTCGAGCGTGAACGCGCCCGCCACGGCCAGCGGCTCGCCGGTGGCGAGGTAGGCCTCGAGCTCGCCGGTGGTCGGGACCCCGAAGGCGACGGCCGTCCGGGCGTGGCCGATGACCTCGCGCCCGAGCTCGCCCCCGCCGACCGCGACCAGCGCGTGTCCCGTGAACAGCTCGGCGCTGCGGCCGGCCATCTGGTCCCACCGCCCGCGGGCGGCGTCGACGTCACGCGGCTTGCCGACGAGCTCGCCCTCGAGGAACAGCATCGAGTCGGCGCCGATGACGACGCACTCCCGCTCGGTCGCGGCAATCCGCGCGGCCACGCTGCGGGCCTTCGCGAGCGCCAGTGCGGTGACGGTGTCGACCGGCTCGGCGTCCGCGCCCAGCTCGGCGAGGAGCGCGTCCTCGTCGACGTCGGACACCTCGACCAGGGGTTCCACACCGGCCGCCCGCAGGATCGCCAGACGGGCCGGGGACGCGGAAGCGAGGACCAGACGCACGTCGCGGAACCCTACGTCGCGCCCGCGGTGCCGGCTGCGGTGCGGTCCGCGGTGTCGTCCGGTGGCGCCGTCCGGCGGCCCACCCCGGCGAGGATCGACAGGTGGGTCGGGCGCCGGAGCCCCGCCAGCGACCGACGTCGACGACGCCCGGCTCGAGGATCGGGCTGACGCGGGGGTCTGTCGACGTCGCCTCGAGGGGCGTGAGGGCGGGTTAATCTGAACGGAGCGGTGGCCGATTGACCTGGGGTGGGGGGCGCTGCGCATGATCTTGCCCAAGGTCCGTGATCCTCGGCTGGTCACCATTCGTCGCGGTGGGACTCTGACCGATACAGATCATCACCTGCTGGCTCTGTGGGCGGCGACGTGCGCCGAGCACGTGCTGGGCCTGTTCGAGTCGGTCCGGCCGGATGACAGACGACCTCGTGAGGCGATCGAGCACGCTCGCGCCTGGGTGCGTGGTGAGGTCACGATGATGCAGGCGCGCGCGGTCGCCGGTCATGCCATGGGCGCGGCCCGCGATCTGCGTGGAGCAGCCCGGCATGCCGCCTATGCCGCCGGACAGGCCGGCGTCGTCGCCCATGTAGCCGCTCATGATCTCGGTGCGGCCGCTTATGCCATCAAGGCCGCGCGCGCGGCCGTGCCGGACGCCGACAGCGCGGCAGCGGGGCGACGTGAGTGTCAGTGGCAACGCGACCAGCTCCTCGACGAGATTCGCGAGCTCGTGCTCGACGATCAGCGTCTGCGCAACGACATCTGCTGGTCGGTGTTCGACTGCTGACCATCAGAACGGCGGGTCGTCGGGCAGGCGACCAGTGCGGGGCGGCGGGCGACCGGGGGGTGGTCGGCCGGTGTGGGCGTCGTCCGGATAAGGGTCGTCGGTCCAGATCGGCTCGTCCGACGCCAGCCCCTCCGGGGTGGTGCTCGAGCGGTACCGGCCCGGCGCGGGGTCCGGGACGTCGGGGATGAGGCGGCGGGATGGACGCTCGTAGGAGTGGCCGGTGGGGCTGGTCCAGACGAACGTCCCCGCCTCGGGCTGGGCGAGGTGCCAGCCGGCCTCGTGCTTGACGCGGTGGTCGTGCCGGCACATCGCGTCGAGGTTCGCGCCCACCGTGAGCCCGTCGTGGACGACGGCGACCGTGTGGTCGATGTCCGCGGTCAGCGCCGACGCCCGGCAGGGCGGGAACACGCACGTGCGGTCCCGCATCTGGATCCACCGCGCCAGCGCGGCGGGAGGGACGCGTCCTCGCGCGTCGTCGGGCGTGCGGGGCTCGGGTGGTCGCCACGCCCGGAGTTGCTCCTGGAGGTCGGTCAGCAACGGGACCCAGGCCGGATGATCATGAAGGCGCATCGTGGCGAGCTCGGACTCGCGGACGTGCAGCTCGACGACCGGGCGCGGCACGATCGGCGGCACGTCGGTGGGCGTCGTCGCGAACCCCGGGGGGCGGCGCCGGGTGAGGAGCGCGGCGATCAGCCTGCCCTCCTCGTCGGTGACCGCCACCCGCCACTCCGCCGCGCACAGCTGGCGGGCGAAGTTCCGCGCGAACGGCGCGTGGACGACCCCGTAGCCGGGCAGGAACCCGGGCTTCTCGTCGGCGCCGAGCAGGGTCAGCAGGCCGACCCGGAGCTCGATGCGCGACCGTCGGGTGCCGCCGCCCCGCAAGTGAGTGGGGCTCACACGCTCGTCGTCGGTGTCGTCCGGCCCCGCGTGGCCCGGCTCGGCGCCTCCGGGTTCTGCGTGGTCGTCGGCGGGCTCCCCGGCCGGCGGGGGCCCGCCGACGTGCACCGGCGCGTGACGACCGCGGGGATCGGTGGGGCAGGCGTTCGCCGCCACGTGCGCGACCAAGGCGTTGTCGTCCCAGCCCTCGGGCCGGGGACTCAGCAGCGCGAGGTAGATGTCGGCGCGGATCGTGTCGATCAACCCCGGGTGCCCCTGGGCCTTGGCGCGCAGGGCGAGCACCTCGACGTGAGCGGTGGACAGGGCCCCGGCGTCGAGCGGCAGATCGAGCCCCGAGAGGTTCACCGTGCCCGACTCGGTGCGCCGCGCCCGCACCCGCCGCTGGCGTCGGGAGTTCTCGTAGAGCCGCTCCGCCCAGAGCGGGTCGAGCGCGGTGGCCAGCTGCTGCAGGCGCTCGATCAGACCCGCGAGCGTCAGAGCCGGCGCCTCGGGCAGCACCCGGCGCACCACATGCGCGGCGTGCTCCGCCGAGAGTGAGGACGTCCAGGTGACGCAGAGGCGCACCCGGTCGGTGTCGATCAGCCCCGCGTCCCAGGCGGCCCAGAGCTCGGGGATCGCCTCGATCGCGGTCTGGGCCTGGCCCAGGAGCTTCGACACCCGCGTGCGCGACTCGACGAGCGCGACCCGCAGCTCATCGGCGCCGAACTCGCCGTAACCCTCGCGGCGGCCACCCGGCAGGTCGGGATCGGCGAGCGCCGCCTCGCGGGCGGCGCGGGCGTACCGGGCCTCGTGGTGCGAGAGCTGCCGGCGCCACGCGAGCGTGAGCGTCACGGCGTCGTGCGGCGACACGGCCCGCGGATCGACCTGCTCCAACAGGGCGCCCAGCGTCGCGCCGGGTGGGGTCGTGGCGATCCCCTCCGGCAGCGATGCGAACACCTGTTCGACCATGACTCGAGGCTAGCGCGCACCCCCGACAACCACGGCCCGTTCCGGGAAACCGCCCGACGTCAGGCCATGTACCCCGGCGCGGCCGAGTGGATGACCGGCGCGCGACCCGCCGGCTGCTCCCAGTCCTCCTGGCGACCGAGCGCGGTGAGGTCGAGCAGGTCGTAGGCGTGCATCATCACCTCGACCCCACGGCCGTAGGTCGAGTAGGTGTGGAACACCTCGTCGCCCTCGCGCAGGAACGTGCTGATCCCGGGCTGCTCGCCCACGTACTCGACCAGCCAGGCCCACTCGTCGGAGGCGGCCAGCTCGTCGGCGTCCCGGTAGTTGTAGTGCGCGGGCGCGACGGCCGGGTCGAACGAGACGTGGAAGTCGTAGTTGAAGGTGCTGCCTTCGGACGAGAACCACGGGAACGTCCAGCCACGGGCCGCGGCGACGTCCTCGAGCATCGGGTAGGGCGCCCGGGACACGGCGGCGAACGCGGTGTCGCGACGGGCGAGGTGGTCGCGGGTGCCGGCGCTCGTGTCGCGGGCCATGCCGCTGCAGCTGCCGCAGGGCGCGTCCCAGTCCGGGGCGAACATGAGGTGCTGGAGCACGAGCTGGCGCCGGCCCGCGAACAGGTCGAGCAGCCCGACCTCGCCGTCGGCGCCGGTGAACCGGTAGTCCTCCTCGACGCGGACCATCGGCAGCGCCCGCCGGTCGGCGTGCAGCGCGTCCCGCGCCCGGCTGAGCTCCTTCTCCCGCCCCAGCAGGGACCGGCGCGCGGCCATCCACTCGTCGCGGGAGACCACCTGCGGAAATGCCATCGTGCCCACCTCGTCCCTCCGACTTGCGTGACGCAACGACGGTAAGGGGTGCGACTTGCATCACGCAAGCACTAGAGCTGCAGGACCGCCTGGACGTCGAGGTGGATCTGGATCGTCGAGCCGACGACGGGCACGCCGCGGGCGACCATCTGCTGCCAGTTCAGGGTGAAGTGCTCGCGGTGCAGCGAGGTGCTGGCCGTGGCGCCGATCCGCGTCCCGTTCCAGGTCTGGGTGCCCAGGTAGGTCGTCTCGAGGCGCACGTCGTTGGTGCGCCCGCGGATCGTCAGGTCGCCGTCGATCGTCCAGGAGTTGCCCGACCGCACGGCGAAGCGGGTGCTGGAGAACTGCAGCTGCGGGTGCTCGTCGACGGCGAGGAAGTCCTGGGAGCGCAGGTGGGCGTCGCGCTGGGAGTTGTGGGTCTCGATGCTGGCCGCGTCGATGACGACGTCGATGCTGGAGTCCTCGATGTCCTCGGCGATCTGGATCGACCCGCGGAACCGCGTGAACTGCCCGTAGACGCGGGACAGCGCGATGTGGCGCGCCACGAACCCGAGCCGGCTGTGGGCGTCGTCGATCACCCACTCGCCCGGGGACGGGCGTGTGCTGCCCTGGTCGGCAGTGAGGATCAGGGCGCCGAGGGCGGCGTGCTCACCCCGCCCGACGAGGAGGTCGCGGGTCAGGGCGCTGTAGCCGCCGAGGCTCGCGCGCAGGGTGTACGAGCCGCTGGGGACGGCGGCGGTGTAGAAGCCGAACGGGTCGGTGGGCGACTCGGTGACCACCCGCCGCAGGCCTTCGCTCTCGACGATCGCCACCGTCACTCCCGGGAGGGGACGGCCCTCGAGGTTGCGCAGCTGGAGGCTGACGAGCCCGCCGGTGGGCGGGATCGGCATGAGGGCGTGGTCGGAGTCGCGGTACGACTCGCCCCCGATCGGTGTGCGACGTCGTCGGCGCAGCAGGGCCATCAGGTCACCGGCCCGCTCTCATCGGGGCCGGGCCGAGGCGCGCCAGCCGCCGGGACCGGGGTGGACGGGGCCGCGGACGAGGTCGACGCGCCGCGCCCACCCCGAGGCCGGGGTGGGGTCCGGGGCCTCGCCGTCGCCGCCGCCCGCCGTAGCCAGCACGGCCGTCAGCGCCGCCAGCTCCGCCGCGTCGGGCTCGCCGCGCACGATCCGCAGAACGGGACGCGATGGTGCAGTGGCGTCGTCGTCCCCACTCACAGCGGAACATTCCCGTGCTTGCGCGGCGGCAGCGTCTCGCGCTTGGTCTCGAGCATCCGCAGCGAGCGGGCCACGTACCCGCGGGTGTGCGACGGCGGCACGACGGCGTCGACGTACCCGCGCTCGGCCGCGACGTACGGGTTGGCCAGCGTGTCCTCGTACTCCTGCTGGAGCTCGGCGCGGCGGGCCTCGACGTCGCCGCCGGACTCGGCCACCTTCGCCAGCTCCTTGCGGTAGAGGATGCTGACCGCGCCGGACGCCCCGGTGACCGCGATCTGCGCGGTGGGCCAGGCGATGTTGACGTCGGCGCCGAGGTGCTTCGAGCCCATGACGTCGTAGGCGCCGCCGTAGGCCTTGCGGCAGATGACCGTGACCAGCGGGACCGTCGCCTCGGCGTACGCGTAGATCAGCTTCGCTCCGCGCCGGATGATGCCGTTGTACTCCTGGTCGGTGCCGGGCAGGAATCCCGGGACGTCGACGAAGGTCAGCACCGGGATGTTGAACGTGTCGCACGTGCGCACGAACCGCGCGGCCTTCTCGCTGGCCCCGATGTCGAGGCAGCCGGCGAGCTGGGTCGGCTGGTTGGCGACGATGCCCACCGGGCGGCCCTCGACGCGCCCGTAGCCGGTGACCATGTTCGCGGCGTACAGGGCCTGGACCTCGAGGAAGTCGCCGTCGTCGACGACGCGGGTGATCGCCTCGCGGATGTCGTAGGGCTGATTGGGCGAGTCGGGCACGAGCGTGTCGAGCTCGAGGTCGGTCTCGGTGATGCCGTCCGGGAGCGAGCCCGTCTCCTCCTCGCCCGCGATGCGCGGCGGGTCGGTGAGGTTGTTCGACGGCAGGTAGCTCAGCAGCTCCTGGACGTAGGAGATCGCGTCGTCCTCGTCGGAGGCCAGGTAGTGGGCGTTGCCCGACGTGGCGTTGTGGGTGCGGGCGCCGCCGAGCTCCTCGAAGCCCACGTCCTCGCCCGTGACGGTCTTGATCACGTCCGGGCCGGTGATGAACATGAAGGACGTCTCGTCGACCATGATCGTGAAGTCGGTGAGCGCCGGGGAGTACACCGCGCCGCCGGCCGCCGGGCCCATGACCAGCGAGATCTGGGGGATGACGCCCGAGGCGTGCACGTTGCGCCGGAAGATCTCGCCGTAGAGCCCGAGGGCGACGACGCCCTCCTGGATGCGGGCGCCACCGCCGTCGTTGATGCCGACGACGGGGCAGCCGATCTTCATGGCCACGTCCATGACCTTGACGATCTTCTCGCCGTAGACCTCGCCGAGCGCCCCGCCGAAGACGGTGGCGTCCTGGGAGAACACGCACACCGGGCGGCCGTCGATGGTGCCCTGACCGGTGACGACGCCGTCGCCGTAGGGGCGGTTCTGCTCGAGGCCGAAGTTGGTGGACCGGTGCCGGGCCATCGCGTCGAACTCGAGGAACGAGCCCTCGTCGAGCAGCAGGTCGAGGCGCTCGCGGGCCGTCTTGCGGCCCTTCGCGTGCTGACGCTCGACGGCGCGCTCGCTGCCGGCGTGGATGACGTCGTCCTGCCGCCGGTGCCAGTCGGCGAGCTTGCCCGCCGAGGTGTGGACGTCCGGCTCGCCCGAGGCGTCATCCGGCTCCGGCAACGGCTCCGTCGCGGCGGTCATGGCCCGGCACTGTAGCGACCGGCTCCGACACGGCCGGGCTTCGCGGCGATGAGGTGATCAGCGGCACTACGGTGCGCGCGTGGCACCCGGACCGCTGGACCAGGACGCGCTGCGTCACGCCGTGGGGCCGCCCACCGGCCCGTGGGCGTCGCTCGACGTCGTCGCGCGCACCGGCTCGACCAACGCCGACCTGCTCGCGCGCGCCTCCGGCCCGGACGCGGCCCCCGACCGCACCGTGCTGGTCGCCGAGCACCAGGACGCGGGTCGCGGACGGCGCGACCGCGTGTGGGAGGACCGCGCGGGGGAGGGCCTGACCTTCTCGATCCTGCTGCGCCCGCGCGAGGTGACCGTCGAGCGGTGGGGCTGGGCGCCGCTGCTCGCCGGGCTCGCGCTCGTCGAGGCGGTCCGTCAGGTCACCGGGGGAGAGGTGCCCGCGGCGCTGAAGTGGCCCAACGACCTGCTGCTCGGCGCCGACCAGGCGAAGGGTGCCGGGATCCTCGCCGAGGTCGGCGGGGGACGGGACGACGACCGGACGCTCGTCGTGGGGATCGGGCTCAACGTCGGCACCGCGGTCGCCGATCTGCCCGCCGGGGCGACGTCGTTGGCCGCGGAGGGCTTCGGGCACCTCGACCGGGAGACCGTGCTCGTCGCGGTCCTGCGCGCGCTGGCCGACCTCGACGCCCGCTGGCGCGGCGCGCACGGCGACGTCGTCGCCGCCGGCATCGTCGAGGACTACCGGGCACGGTGCGCGACGCTCGGGCGCGAGGTGTCCGTGACGCTGCCCGGCGGGCGCGTCCTCGAGGGCCGGGCCGTCGACGTCGACCGCGACGGGCGCCTGGCCGTGCGCGAGCCCGGGGGCGACACGACCGTGGTGTCGGCGGGCGACGTGGTCCACGTGCGGCCCGCGGCTCGCTAGCCTCTGGCGCATCCCCGGCGACGGCCGGGCGGGTCGAGGGGGTGCGCGTGGCCTACCCCGACGCGGTGCTGCGGCGCGGCGAGCACGTGCTCGCCCACCGTCGGCCGCACTGGCGGATGCTGCTCGTGCCCGCGCTGGTCCCGCCCGTCGCGGTGTTCCTCGCCGCGTTCCTCGCCGGGCTCGCGGGGTCGATCCCCACCGGGTCCACCCGCACCGCCGTGCGCCTCGCGCTCGTGCTGCTGGCGGTGATCGCCATCGTCTGGCTCGCGGTGCTCCCGCTGGTGCGCTGGCGCTGCACGCACCTCGTCGTCACCGACCGGAGGCTGCTCGTGCGGGAGGGCGTGCTCTCCCGGGAGAGCGTGGTCGTGCCCGGCGCGACGATCACCGACGTGCGCACCCGCCGGACCTCGGTCCTGGGGGCGGGCACGCTCATCGTGTCGACGGCGGGGACCCGGGAGCCCTGGGAGTTCGTGGGCCTGGGCGACGTCGAGCGTCTGGCCTCGCTGGTCGAGGGCGTCGCCGACGAGCGGGGCGGCCTGGCCCTGGCCGAGGCGGACGACGGCTGGGGATCCTGGCCGCCAGGCGAGGACCCGGAGGACTCCGACGGTCCGGAGGCCCTCGAGGTCGGGAGCGACGACGACCTGGTCGGCGACGACGACGACCTCGAGGACGAGGAGGACCCGGCCGGGGAGGCCGCGCCGGTCAGGCGGGGCCGGTGGCGCCGTCGCGCCGCCCGAACATCCCGGTGAAGCGCGACCGGAAGACGACGGCCTCGGGATCGGCCCTGGTCAGCGTGCCCGCGAGGGTGATGAGCCCGAGCTGCGGGCGGCTCGCCGACGCGCGGGCGGCCACCACCTCCATCGTGGCGTCGAGCCGGTCGCCCGGGAACACCGGCGCCGGCCACGCGATCTCGTCGCCGCCCGGGGAGCCCAGCGACGCCGACCGGCACAGCAGGGCGTCGACGTAGCACCGCATCCACAGCGAGGCGGTGAACCAGCCCGACGCGCAGAGCCCGCCGAACAACGAGGCCTTCGCGGCGTCCTCGTCGATGTGGAAGGGCTGTGGGTCGAAGCGGCGGTTGAACGCGAGCATCTCGTCGCGGTCGACGACCACCGAGCCCAGCGCGATGCGCCGACCGGCGGGCAGGTCCTCGAAGAACACCTCAGGGGCGGACACGGCCGGGATGGTGCCATCCGCCGTCCGCGACGACCGGACGGAACCGTTCGGGCCCCGGCTGCGTCGGACCCCGTGTGCGAGCCGGTGAGCTGGCGGGCTGGCTGGTCGCGGCCGGGGTGGCCGACGCGGCCGTCAGCGTGGGCGCGGAGGCCGATCGGGCGTGGTGCGTGCGCGCCGTGGCCGACGGGGACGGGATCTGGGAGGTGTTCTGGTGCGAGCGGGGTGGACGGTTCGAGTGGACGCGGTTCGACGACGAGTCGGCCGCCTGCTTCTCGCTCTTCGGGCGGCTGGTGTGGGCGCGGCTCGCGGCGTCCGGCTAGCGGTCCGGCGTCAGGATCGCGAGCGCGGCGTCGTGCAGGTGCCCGTTGGTCACCAGGGCGTCGCCGCCGTCGCATCGGACGGTGCCGGCGAGGTCGGTGAGGCGCCCGCCGGCCTCCTCGACGATCACCTGGGCGGCGGCGAGGTCCCAGGTGTTGGCCCCGGGGTCCACGGCGACGTCGATCAGGCCCTCGGCGACCAGGCAGTGGTGCCAGAAGTCGCCGAAGCCGCGGCTCTCCCAGCACGCCTCCGTCAGGGCGAGCCAGCGGTCCTGGAGCCCGATGGTGCGCCAGTAGTCGAGGTCGGTGGTGGAGGCGTACGCGTCGGCGAGGTCGCCGATGCCCGAGACCCTGATGCGCTCGTCCTCCACCCCGCGGGTCGGATCGCTGGTGTGGGCGCCGCCGCCGGCGGCCGCCCACCACCGGCGTCCGAGGGCGGGCGCGGACACGACGCCGACGGTGGGGCGGCCGTCCTCGACGAGGCCGATCAACGTCGCCCACACCGGCACGCCGCGGGAGAAGTTCTTGGTGCCGTCGATCGGGTCGAGCACCCACACGCGGCCGCCCCCGAGCTCGCCGCCGCGCTCCTCGCCCAGCACGGCGTCGTCGGGGCGGTGGTCGGCGATCACCGACCGCAGGCGGTCCTCGCACGCGGTGTCACCGTCGGTGACGGGGGTGCGGTCGGGCTTGCGCTCGACGCGCAGGTCGGCCGCCCGGAAGCGCGGCAGCGTCACCGCGTCGGCGGTGTCGGCGAGGGCCAGGGCGAGGGCCAGGTCGTCGGAATGTCCGGCTCGTCCGTCGGCAGGGCTCATGGCGGGCGATCGTGCCAGCAGACGCCGACCACCGGTCTACTGTGGCGACGTGACCACGGTGCTGCTCGTCGAGGACGACGCGGCGATCGCCGGACCCCTGTCCCGGGCGCTGCAGCGCGAGGGCTACGAGGTCGACGTCGTCGGCGACGGTCAGGCCGCGCTCCATCGCGCGGGCGCGGCGGGGCCGGACCTCATGGTGCTCGACCTCGGCCTCCCCGGCATGGACGGCCTCGAGGTCTGCCGGCGCGTGCGCGTCGACCAGCCGGGTCTCCCGGTCCTCATGCTCACGGCGCGCACCGACGAGGTCGACTTCGTCGTCGGGCTCGACGCGGGCGCGGACGACTACGTGGGCAAGCCCTTCCGGCTGGCCGAGCTGCTGGCCCGGGTGCGGGCGCTGCTGCGGCGCCGGGCCCCGGAGGTGCTGGACGCGGGCGGGGTGCGGCTCGAGCCGTCGGCGCGCCGGGTCACCGTCGACGGGGTCGAGGTCGGGCTGGCCAACAAGGAGTTCGAGCTCCTGCGGGTGCTCATGGCGCACGCCGGGCAGGTGGTCTCCCGCGAGGAGATCCTGCGCGAGGTGTGGAACGACCCGGAGATGAAGACGTCGAAGACCCTCGACATGCACATGTCGTGGCTGCGGCGCAAGCTCGCCGACGAGGGCGGCACCGGGGCGGGCGGCGGCCGTCGCATCAGCACGGTGCGCGGCGTCGGGTTCCGCTTCAACACCTAGGTCGTCCCGCGTGCGCCGTCGGATCCTGATCTCCACGCTCCTCGTCGTCACCATCACGGTGGCGGTGCTGGGCGGGCCGCTGGCGCTCACCACGTGGCGGCTGGTCGAGGACTTCACCCGCGCGGACATCAACTCCCGGCTGCGCCAGGTGGTCGCGACGCTGGACACACAGGTCTCGGCCGACCGGCCGGTGGACCTCAGCGCGGTCGGCATCGCGGTGCCTCCGGGCGGGTCGCTCGTGGTGCGCACGCCGCGCGGGGTCAGCACGCTGGGGATGCTCGAGCCCGGCGCCACCGTCAGCGAGACGCTGCCGTTCGGGCTGTCCGGGTCGGCGGTGCTCTCGGAGCCGATCACCGAGATGCGCAACCGCCAGCTGCAGGCGACGGCGCTCGTGCTGGCCGCGGTGCTGCTGTCGGTGGGCGTGGGTGCGGTCGTCGCGACGCTGACGGCCCGGCGCCTCGCGGACCCGCTGCAGCAGGTGGCGGGACGCGCCGCCCGGCTCGGTGCGGGCGACTTCCGGCCCGCACCGCACCGCCACGGCATCCCCGAGCTGGACCGGGTCTCCGACGTCCTGGACTCCTCGGCCACCGCGCTCGCCGAGCTCCTCCAGCGCGAGCGCGAGCTCGTCGGCGACGTGTCCCACCAGCTCCGCAGCCGGCTCACCGCGCTGCAGCTGCGCCTCGACGAGCTCGCCGCCCACCCCGACCAGTACGTGGCCGGCGAGGGCGCGGCGGCCCTCGAGCAGGCCGAGCGTCTCGCCGAGGTGCTCGACGAGCTGCTCGCGTCCGCCCGCGAGGCGCGGGCCGCGGGGGCGGCACCGGTCGAGGTGTCGGGCGAGCTCGAGGCGGTCGCCGCCGAGTGGCGCGACCCGCTGCGCGCCGAGAGCCGCACCGTGCGGGTGCGGGCGCCGGAGGGTCTGGTCGCGCGCGCCACGTCCGGGCGCCTGCGCGAGGCGCTCGGGGTGCTCGTCGACAACGCCCTGCGCCACGGGCGGGGGACGGTCACGCTCGCGGCGCGGCTCTCGGACAACGACATGATCGTCGTCGAGGTCGGCGACCACGGGGACGGCGTCCCGCCGGAGCTCGCCCCGCACGTCTTCGACCGCGGGGTCTCGGGGGCGGCGTCGACCGGCGTCGGGCTTGCCCTCGCCCGCGCGCTCGTCGAGGCCGACGGCGGCCGCCTCGAGCTCGCCCGCACCAAGCCGGCGACCTTCGCCGTGTTCCTGCCCGTGCCGCGTACCGACCGCACCGTCGCCGCCCCGCGCCCGCTGCCGACGACGGGGCCGCGGTAGCGGGTCCGCCCGGGAGATCACCAGGTCGAGAGGCACGTCCGGAGGCCGATCTCCGGTGTCTTTCGCCCTGGTGATCTCCGCTCGCGGCGGATCTGCGACCGCGTCCGGCACGGCGTCAACCTCGCGCCGCGAGCACCCGCCCGGCACGCGTCGGGGGGCCCTAGCGGGGGCGGTGGTGGCGCACGAGCGCGACGGTGACCTCGGTGAGGTCCTCCGCGTCGAGCTCCTGGCGCCGGCCGTCGGCCTCGGCGCGCGCCCGTCCGGCGGGGTAGGGGCCGTAGGTGTCGGCGGCGCCGGTGACGGGATCGAGGACGAGGACCATGAGCCCGTCGCAGTGTTCGAGCTCGTCGTGTTCGAGCAGAGGATCCGTGGTCACAGCCCGGCCGGGTCGGCGGGGGCACGGTAGTCTGGGCACAGCAGGTCCTCCTCCGCGTCCTGTGTCCCGAACCACCCGACCGTCCGGTCGGGAGCGCGGTACCGAAGGTATCAAGAACCTTGCGTTTCCTTCCGCGATCGGGCGGTGACCGGCCCCTGGTCGGAGACCGACGGTCGTCGAGTCGCGACCGTGCGATGACCGGCGCCTCCGTCGGGGCCATTCCGGTCCCCCGATCGGGCCCCTGGGCGATCACGACGGGCGAAGTGCCGGGCCTCAGCGCAGCGGGCCGACCTCGTCGGGGAACACCCAGCGCCGGAACGCCCACCAGCGGAAGATCATGGCGAGGAGGGTGCCGATGATCTGGGCACTGACCAGGTCGGCGACGTGCTCGGTGAGCGCCGACACCGCGGGCTGCGCGAGGTCGAGCACGTAGCGGGAGATCCCGAGCGGGGCGGCGTTGATGCCCAGCGCCACCCCGGACACCGCGAAGTAGAGGAGGGCCTCGTGCGGGCGGCCCCGGCCCCCGCGCAGGCGGAACGACCACTCGCGGTTGAGCACGTACCCGACGATCGTCGCCACGAGCACCGCGAGGACCTTGGCGGTGACGGGCTTGGGCTCGAGCACCGTCGACTTGGCGACCACGAACACCGCGGTGTCCACGACGAACGTGATCGCCCCGACGGCGGCGAACTTGAAGAGCTCGCCGTGACGCTCCGCGAGCCGGGCGAGCCAGCCCTGTCGCGGCCACCCCCGCAGCGGCGGCGCGCCGCGCGTCCGGTGCTCGGTCATCGGGGCGAGTCTAGTGACGCCTCCCGCTCCGCACGGCCGGTCGGGCAGACCAGGCCCGCGGATCCCAGCACCGGCAGGCGGGTCGTCACGGCGCAGTCCGGCGCGTCCGCCCGGCGGCTGCGCTCCGGAGCGAGGACCACCAGCGCCGCGGTGGCGGGGCGCGCCGCGGACTCCCTGTCCGGCCCTCCCGCCGACGCCGGAGCGGACCGGGCTGCGGAGGGCCCCGCGGAGCGCGCCGAGGTCCGGTCCGACGACGACCTCGCGGCGGTGCGTCCCGTTCCCGCCGACACCGCTCCCGCGGACACCGTCGCCGCGACGCGGCTCGTGGTGCGCCCGGAGCCCCCCGACTCCCCGGCGCCGGGGCCGGCGAGGTCGGGCACGGCCAGGGCGGGATCGAGGGGGACCGGCGCCGGGAACATCGGAGACGTCGGGACCATCGGAGGCACCCCGGGCAGCCGCGGCGGGAGCAGCGCCATGGGCGGCAGAGCGAGCCCGGGCGCGGCCTGCGGCGGCGACGCGGGTGGCTCGACGACGTCGCCGACGACGAACGCGGCGACGCCCACCACGCCCGCGAGGCCGAGGGCGCCGGCGACACCGAGCCGGTGCGGCGCCGGGCGGGGCGCGCCGGTGATCCCGGTGAGCGCCCCGAGCACGCCCAGCGCGCCGCCCCCGGCGATGGCGAGCTCGCCCGTACTCGCGTCGAAGGCCAGCGGGCCGGTGGAGCCGCGGGACGCCAGGTAGCCGACGAGCCCGGCGCCGAGCACGAGCGGCGCCACGACCGAGCGGATCATGCCGGCGTTGACGTCGCGCAGCTCGTCGGCGAGCGCCCGGCACTCGCCGCACTCGGCCAGATGCGCCTCGACCCGCTGCGCCTCCCGGCGGGCGAGCCCGCCACGCGTGTAGGCGCCGAGCTTCTCGCCGGTCTCGCGGTGGCGCCGGCCCCACCGCCCGGACCCGGACGCGAGGTGTTCCTGCAGGTAGGCCTGCCGCAGCCCCTCCCGTGCGCGGTACCCGAGCGCGGAGACGGCGTTGGCGGTCAGGCCGAACAGCGGCGCGATGTCGGCCGGGCTGTCGCCCTCGACCTCGAGGTGCCAGAGCACCGCCTGCCAGCGCTCGGGCAACGTCGCGAACGCCCGCGCGGCGAGGGTGCGCTCGAGCCCGGCGAGCGCGGGGTCGGTGAACGGGACGATCGTGCCGTCGGGGTCGATGCCGTGGACGTCGGCGATGTCGTCGGTGAGGTCGAGGCGGCGCTCGGCGCGGCTGCGGTCGTAGGCGAGGTGGCGCACCGAGGTCAGCAGGTACGCCCGGAACGCCTCGGTGGGTCCGCGCCCGGCGCGCAGGATCTCGAGCATGCGGGTGAACGCGCCCGCCACGAGGTCGTCGGCGTCCGCGGGGGAGCGGGCGAGCTGGCGGGCCAGGGCGCGCGCGGCCTGCTGGTGGCGCCCGTAGAGCGTGGCGAAGGCGTCGGTGGAGTCCCGGTCCGCGCCACGGCCGCGCAGGCGGGCGATCAACTCGCCGTCGCTGCGCAGGTCCTCCCCGGGACGCCCGGCGTCGTCAGCACCGTCGTCAGCGGGCTCGGAGGCGTCACCGACCTGCCCGTCCTCGTCCCGCGGCATCGCCCCTGACCACCACCTCACCCGTCCGGCGCAGTGTGTCCGGCAGCAATCGGCCGAACCGGTGACCGTCACCGTCATGGGCGACGTCCCCGCGCGTCTCCTCCCCGTGGACCTCACGTGGGTCCTGGGATGGCAGGCAGCAGAACGACGAACGCCGGAGGTCGGCGCGGGGATGGACGTCAGGACGAACACGGGTGGCCGGGCCGGCACCGGACCCGGTCGGGCCGTGGTCGACGGGGCCACCCCGCGACCCGGGCGTGCCGCCGCGCTGCGCGAGCGGTGGTTCGCGTGCAGCAGCGCGCTGGGCTGGAGTGCCGCCGTCGAGTGGCCCGACCCGGCGGTGGACGCGGTGTGCGCCGTGGTGACCGCCCGCCACCCCGGCACGGCCGCCCGCGAGCGCGCGGTGGAGCGGGCCCTCGCGCGGTGGGCGGGCGCCCGGGCCGGCGCGGGCGTCGGGCTGGCCGAGACCCTCACCGACCTCGCGGCCCTCCACACCGCGGTCTCCGGCGGCGCGGGGTCGGACGCGCCGGGCCGGGACGACCCGACGCCCTCGGCGCTCGACGTGTCCCCGGCCCCCGGCCGCGGACCCGACGGCGTGCGGCTGCTGCGCGCGGTCTCGCTGGCCTGGACGGACGTGGCCTGCGGCGACCTCGCCGAGACCGCCGCCGTCGACCCGCTCTCGGGACTCGCGAGCGCCCGCTACCTCCGGACCCGCCTGGCCGAGATCTACCGCGCCGCCCGCGCCCACGGCCGCGCCGCGGGCGAGGACCACGCGCTGGTCGTCCTCGCGCTCGACGTCCGCGACTGGCGCCGCGTCGCGCCGCTCACGATCGCCGGGGAGGCGGCCGGGGTGGTGTTCGACGCCGGCGAGTCGATCGCCGTCGTCGGGCGCGGCACCGTCGTCGTCCTCGCCCCGCGCGGCGGCCTCGCCGAGCGGGCGGCCGTGCTCCGCCGCCTGCTGGGTCGTCGGCTCGCCGCCACCGAGGGGCTGGTGGGGACGCCCTCGGTGCGGATCGCGCGCCTGCCCGCCACCCACGACGGCGCCTGCGCGCTGCTGGAGCGGCTGCGTGACGAGGGACCCCACGAACCGAGCCCCGACGAGCCGGGCCCCGCAGAGTTCTGATCAGCGCGTACTGTCTCCCGACCGTGGACGAGCGCACCGGCCTGCCCGTGGTGACGATGATCGGCGCCGGTCAGCTGGCGCGGATGACGCACCAGGCGGCGGTGGCCCTCGGGCAGTCGCTGCGGGTGCTCGCGGCGGGCCCCGACGAGCCCGCGGCGCTGGTGGCGCCGGACGTCGTCCTCGGCGAGCACACCGACCTCGACGCCCTCCGCAAGGCCGGCGCCGGGGCCGAGGCGATCACCTTCGACCACGAGCACGTGCCCGGCGAGCACCTGCGGGCCCTGGCCGGGGAGGGCCACACCGTCCACCCCGGCCCCGACGCGCTGCTGCACGCGCAGGACAAGCTCGTCATGCGCACCCGGCTCGCCGAGCTCGGGGAGCCCGTGCCGCCGTTCGCCGCGGTGTCGGGCCCCGAGGACGTCCTGGCCTTCGCCGCCGAGCACGGCTGGCCGGTGGTGCTCAAGGCCGTGCGCGGGGGCTACGACGGGCGCGGTGTGTGGATCCTCGACGACGCCGAGCAGGCGCGGAGCACGGTCGACGAGCTGCTGGCCGCCGGCACCCCGCTGATGGTCGAGCAGCGGGTGGCCCTGCGCCGCGAGCTCGCCGTTCTGCTGGCGCGCTCGCCGTTCGGGCAGGCGGCCGTGTGGCCGGTCGTCGAGACCGTCCAGGAGCAGGGGATCTGCACCGAGGTGCTCGCCCCCGCGCCGGGCCTCGACCCGGAGCGCGCCGAGGAGGCCGAGGAGCTCGCCCTGCGCATCGCCGCCGCCGTCGGGGTCGTCGGGCTGCTCGCCGTCGAGCTCTTCGAGACCGAGGACGGCCTCCTCGTCAACGAGCTCGCCATGCGCCCGCACAACTCGGGGCACTGGACGATCGAGGGCTCGGTGACCTCGCAGTTCGAGCAGCACCTGCGGGCGGTGCTCGACTACCCGCTCGGCGCGACGACGACCACGGCGCCGGTCACCGTCATGGCCAACGTCCTCGGCGGCGACCCGACGCCCGCGATGCGCATCGACGAGCGCCTGCACCACACCTACGCGCGCTTCCCCGACGCGCGCGTGCACCTCTACGGCAAGGCAGAGCGTCCCGGCCGGAAGATCGGCCACGTGACCGTGCGCGGCGACGACCTCGACGAGGTGCGCACCCGCGCCCGCCTCGCCGCCGACCACCTCTCCACCGGCGTGTGGAGCGACGGATGGGACCCCCACGCGTGAGCACTCCACCCGTCGCCGTCGTCATGGGCAGCGACTCCGACTGGCCGACGATGCGCGCCGCCGCGACCGCGCTCGACGAGTTCGGCGTGGGCTGGGAGGCGCGGGTGCTCTCGGCGCACCGCACTCCGCGCACGATGCTCGACTGGGCCGGCGCCGCCGCGGGCCGCGGCGTGCGGGTGGTCATCGCCGGCGCGGGCGGCGCGGCGCACCTGCCCGGCATGGTCGCCTCGGCCACGGTGCTGCCGGTGATCGGCGTGCCGGTGCCGCTCGCGCACCTCGACGGCATGGACTCGCTGCTCTCGATCGTGCAGATGCCCGCAGGCGTGCCCGTCGCCACGGTGTCGATCGGCGGGGCGCGCAACGCGGGCCTGCTCGCGGTGCGCATCCTCGGCGCGTCCGACCCGGAGCTCGCCCGCGCGATGGAGCGGTTCCAGGCCGGGCTCGCCGAGAGCGTCGCCACCAAGGACGCCGCGCTCGCGGCCCGCGCTCACGGTGAGGCTCAGGGAGAGTCCAGCGGCTCCGTGAGGTAGCGCTGGATCGTCCGGCCGTACACCCCGACGAGGGTCTCGCGGTCGGCCGCGGCGAGCTCGGGCAGCGCGAGGATCTGGCGGGCCATCAGGATCCCGACGATCTGCGAGGCGCACAGGTCGGCGCGCAGGCGTGGCCGGTCGGCCTCGATGGCGGCCGCCACCCGGTCGAGGATCGCCTCGCCGAGGAACTCCCGCATCATCCGGGCCGCGTCGGGGTGACCGACGGCCGAGCGCACGAGCCCGAGCATCGGGTTGGCCTCGCCGAGCTCGTCGACCAGCCCGAGCAGGAAGCGGACCAGGCGCTCGCCCAGCCCGTCGACCCCGGGCCCGACGATGTGGGGCACGACCTCCGCCGGGTTGATCGGGAACTCCATGGCGGCGACGAACAGCGCCTGCTTGGTGCCGAAGAAGTGCATCACCAGCGAGGGGTCGACGCCCGCGTCGCCGGCGATGGCCCGCACGGTGGCCGCGCGGAACCCCTCCGAGCCGAACCGGCCGCGCGCCGCGTCGAGGACCGACTCCCGCGTCCCGGAGTCGCCCGGGCGTCGCCCCCGTCGGGCGGACCCCCTCGTGTCGGTCACGAGGCCGACCCTACCTTTTTTCCACAGTCGTTGATTTCCCGCGGCGGCGCGCGCACACTCGGATTCAACAGGCGTTGAGATCAGGAGAGATGGGGTGGGGACCGTGGAGCGCACGACGTGCTGTGTGGTCGGGGGCGGCCCGGCGGGGATGGTGCTCGGGCTGCTGCTGGCCCGTGCCGGGGTCGAGGTCACCGTGCTCGAGAAGCACGCGGACTTCCTGCGGGACTTCCGCGGCGACACCGTCCACCCGACGACGCTCGACCTGCTCGACGAGCTCGGCCTGGGCGAGCGCTTCGGCGCCCTGCCGCAGAGCCGGATGGAGGAGGTCGCGTTCCCGGTCGGCGACGGGGAGAGCCTGGTGGTCGGCGACCTCCGGCGCCTCGCGGGTCGCGTCGCCCACCCCTACGTCGCCATGGTCCCCCAGTGGGACCTCCTCGACCTGCTCGCCGAGGCGGCCGAGGCGGAGCCGACGTTCACGCTGCGCCGCAGCACCGAGGTCACCGACCTGCGTCGCGACGCCGCGGGACGCGTCACCGGGGTGGCGTACCGGACCGCGGACGGCGCCACCGGCGAGCTCGCCGCGGACCTCACCGTGGCCTGCGACGGCCGCGGATCGAAGGCCCGCGCCCAGGCCGGGCTGCAGGTCGTCGACTTCCCGTGCCCCATGGACGCCTGGTGGTTCCGGCTGCCCCGCCACGCCGGCGAGGACCGGCCCGCGCTCACCCCGCGCATCGGCCCGGGGCGGATGGCGGTGGTGATCCCGCGGGAGGGCTACCTCCAGGTCGCCTCCCTGTCGGCGAAGGGCCGCGACGCCGAGATCCGCGCCCGCGGGATCGAGGCCTTCCGCGCCGACGTCGCGGACCTCGCGCCCGACCTCGCCGACCGCGTCGACGCCCTGGAGAACATGGACGACGTCAAGTTCCTCGACGTGCGCCTCGACCGGCTGCGCCGCTGGCACGTCGACGGGCTGCTCTGCATCGGCGACGCCGCGCACGCGATGTCGCCGATCGGCGGGGTGGGGATCAACCTCGCGGTGCAGGACGCCGTCGCCACCGCGACCCTGCTCGCGGGGCCCCTGCTGCGCGGCCGAAGGGGAGGACGCCGCGTGAGCGGCGCCGACCTCGACCGCGTGCGCCGGCGCCGCCTGCTGCCGACGATCGCGGTGCAGACGCTCCAGCGCCTCATGCACCGGGCGATCGTGACGCCCGCCCTCGAGGGACGGATGGCGGGCCCGCCGCGGATCGTGCGGCGCATCGCCGCGGCGTTCCCGGCCGCGACGGCGATCCCGGCCTACCTCATCGGGGTCGGTCTGCGCCCCGAGCGCGCCCCCGACTTCGCCCGGCGGTCGCCGGTCACGAGCGCGGCACACCCGCCACGTCGGTGAGCACCCCCCACGCCGCCCCGACCCCGTCCTCGGTCGCCATCCGGGCAGCGGGGCCGGCCAGGTCGGCAGGGGGCGGCAGGGCGTCGAGGGCACGGTCCAGCCGCGCCGCGGTGAGACGGCCGCCCGGCACCGGCGGCGCCGCCAGCCCGGCCGCGTGCAGCCGCCGCGCCCAGAACGGCTGGTCGGCGAACATCGGCACGGGCACCGAGGGCACGCCCGCGGCCACCACGGCGTGGGCGGTCCCTGCGCCGGCGTGGTGGAGCGCGGCGGCACAGCGCGGCAGCACGGACGCGTGGTCGACACTCCGGCGGACGAGCACGTCGGGGCCGGCGAGGTCGTCGGGCACCTCGAGCCCGCCCCACCCCGTGGCCAGCAGGACCCGCGCACCGCGGCGGCGCAGGACCTCGACGATCGTGCGCGCCCGGGCGCGCGGGTCGCCGCGCGCCATCGAACCGAGGCCCGCGTAGTGGACGTCGCCGGCGGCGAGGAAGTCGTCGAGCTCGGGGTCGGGCGGGCCCGCGGTCCCGTCGGGAGGGTCGACCCACCGGCCGGTGACGACGGTCGTGGCCGGCCAGTCGTCCGGCCGGGGGAGCAGGACCGGGCTGACCGGCACGACGGTGCGGGTCGGGGCGGCGCCCGGCGGGAGCGGCCCGATGTCGCGCTCGACACGCCGCCGGGCCGCACGCTCGCCGAGCCGGGCCCCGGCGGCGAGCGCGCGGAAGGTCAGGGGGTTCAGGGCCGGAACGTCGGGCAGCGGGAGGCCGGCGGCGGGGAAGTCGCGGGTGGGCGTCAGCGTCGGCACGATCTCCGCGCGCACCCACGGCCGACCCCGGCGGGCCGCGATCGCGCCCGCCGTGAGGATCTTCGGGTGGGTGAGCAGCACGTCCGGCGCGGCGGCGAGCGCCGCGGCGACCGCGGTGCGCTCGATGGCCGCGAGCATCGGCCCCATCGTCGTCCGGTAGGTCCGCAGCGCCGTCCACGGCGAGGTGCCCTGGGCCGCGATGAGCGCGGCGAAGTCGCCGTCGAGCCCGTGCACGACGGCGCCCGTGCGGTTCGCGTCGTCGCGGGCCTCGCGGGTCACCGCGAGGTGCACCTCGTCGCCCCGGGCGACACCGTGACGCGCCAGCGCGAGGAACGGCGCCACGTCTCCCCGCGACCCCGCGGTGACCAGCAGTGCCCGCATCGCAGGACTCCCTCGCCTCGGGGTTGTGGACGTGGCGACGGGGGCGGAGCGTAGCCGGGGCCACATCCCTTCGGGATCGTTCGAGGGTCACGATGGTCGGACGTCCGAGTATCGTGATGGCGCGCTGCAGTCATGAGCAAGCCATGTATGGAGGATCGCCGTGGACCCGGATTTCGACCTGTACAGCCTCGGCGAGGAGCGCGACGCGCTGCGTGAGTCGGTCCGGGCGCTCGCCGAGAAGGAGATCGCGCCGCACGCGTTCGAGGTGGACCAGACGCCGCGGTTCCCCGAGGAGGCCCGCAAGGCCCTCGTGCAGGCGGGGTTCCACGCGATCCACATCCCCGAGGCCTACGGGGGTGAGGGCGGCGACTCGATCGTGGCCTGCATGGTCATCGAGGAGATCGCGCGCGTCGACGCGTCGGCGTCGCTGATCCCGGCGGTGAACAAGCTGGGCTCGATGCCGATCATCCTGAGCGGCTCCGAGGAGCTCAAGCAGCAGGTGCTCCCGACGATCGCCTCGGGCGAGTCGATGATCAGCTACGCGCTCTCCGAGCGCGAGGCGGGCTCGGACACCGTGTCGATGCGCACCCGCGCCCAGCAGGACGGCGACGACTGGGTGCTCAACGGCACCAAGTGCTGGATCACCAACGGCGGCATCTCCGACTGGTACACGGTCATGGCCAAGACCGACCCGGACAAGGGCGCCAACGGCATCTCGGCGTTCGTGGTGCACAAGGACGACCCCGGCTTCTCGGTCGGCCCGAAGGAGCACAAGCTCGGCATCAAGGGCTCGCCCACCACCGAGATCTACTTCGAGAACTGCCGTATCCCGGGCGACCGCATCATCGGCGAGCCCGGCACGGGCCTGAAGACGGCGTTCGCCACCCTCGACCACACCCGGCCCACCATCGGCGCGCAGGCGGTCGGCATCGCGCAGGGTGCGCTCGACGCGTCGGTCGACTACGTGCGCGAGCGCCGGCAGTTCGGCAAGGCCGTAGCCGAGTTCCAGGGCGTCCAGTTCATGCTCGCCGACATGGCGATGAACACCGAGGCCGCGCGGCACCTGGTGTACGCGGCGGCCGCCCGGGCCGAGCGCGGTGTGAAGAACATGGGCCTCATCGCGTCGGCCTCGAAGTGCTTCGCGTCGGACACCGCCATGTCGGTGACCACCGACGCGGTGCAGCTCTTCGGCGGCGCCGGCTACACGGTCGATTTCCCGGTCGAGCGGATGATGCGCGACGCCAAGATCACGCAGATCTACGAGGGCACCAACCAGATCCAGCGCATGGTCATGGCGCGGAGCCTCCTGAAGAAGTAACCCGTTCGGGGTACTCCTCACGGAGCGTAAGAGTAGCTAGTCTAGCCGGGCGAAAGGGACCGCCAGAACGGAGCGGCCCCGTCCACGCTCCGTGAGAGGTCTCCCCATGCAGTGGTACCTGAAGGTGCTCAAGCAGTACGCCGACTTCAGCGGGCGTGCGCGTCGCACCGAGTTCTGGATGTTCACGCTGTTCAGCGCGATCGCCTCGATCGTCCTCGGCCTGATCGACACGCTGATCGGGACGTCGACGATGATCGCGACCGGGTCCGCCGTCTTCTACTCGCCCGGCCTGCTCCAGGGCATCTACGCCCTCGGGGTCCTGATTCCGACGCTGGCCGTCACCGTCCGCCGCCTCCACGACACCGACCGCACCGGCTGGTGGCTCCTCATCGGCCTCATCCCGATCGTCGGCGGCATCGTCCTGCTGGTGTTCATGTGCCTCGAGGGCACCCGCGGCCCCAACCAGCACGGTATGGACCCGAAGCAGGACGCCATGGGCGGCGGCTACCCGCAGGGCGGCGACCCGCAGCAGCAGGCGCCGGGCTACCCGCAGCAGGGTGGCTACCCGCAGCAGCAGGGGTACCAGGGCCAGCCCTGATCTGATCCCGCCCCACCCGCACGACACCGCACGACCCCGACCCCGACACCGGATCCGGCACCCGCCGGGTCCGGTGTCGTCGTGTCGGGGGGTGCCTGCCGGGGGCAGCGGTCAGTCGAACGGCCCGCCGGGCGCGAAGACGCGGGCGGCGAAGCGGGCGGCGATCCGGACGTGGGTGGCCGCGTCGGGGTGCAGACGGTCGGGCAGCGGCAGCTCGGCGGCGTCGGCCTCGCCGTAGAGCTCGAGGCCGTCGAGGTGGTGCAGGTGCGGGTCGTCGGGGATCCGCTGGGTGAGGACGCGCTCGATCTCCTCGCGGATCACCCGCAGCGTGAGGCGCCCGGCGGGGACCTCGGCGGGGTCGCCCGTCGCGCGGAACGACATCGCCCCGTGCTCGTCGAGGTCGACGGCACCCGGGCCGGGAGTGTCCTCGTGGATCGGGCACAGGATCGGGGACACGACGAGCAACGGCGTCGTCGGGCGGCCCTCGCGGATCGTGTCGAAGAATCCGTGCAGCGCGGGCCCGAGGGCGCGCCGGCGCATGACGTCCGCGTTCACGAGGTTGACGCCGATCTTGATGCTGAGGAGGTCGGCCGGGGTGTCGCGCAGCGCCCGGGCGACGAACGGGTCGAGCATCGCGCTGCCGCCGAAGCCCAGGTTGACGAGCTCGACGCCGCCCGCGGCGGCCGCGAGGGCGGGCCAGGTCGTCGACGGGCTCGCGGCGTTCGAGCCGTGGCTGATCGAGCTGCCGTGGTGCATCCACACCGGGTGCTCCACGGACGGCACAGCGATCGGCGCGTCGGTGCGCAGGGCGACGAGGTCGGTGATCTCGGTGTGCGGGAGCCAGACCACCACCTCCTTGTCGTGGTCGGGCAGACCGTCGAACCGGACCGTGCCCGCCGGCCCGGGTTCCGTCTCCGCGACGCCGGTGGCCGGGTCGAGCCGCAGGACCCGCCCGCCCGACGTCCCCGCGCGCGCGACGAGCCGGCCGTCGACGTGCAGGTCGTACACGCCGTCGGGGCGCAGCGGCAGGCCGCGGTAGCCGACGCGGGTGCGCAGCGTGTCCAGCTCGACGACCGACGCCCGGGTGCGCAGGACCAGCCGCACCCCCGACGGCTGCGCCTCCGCCATCAGGAGCTGCCCCCTATCGGCGTGCTGCATTGAATGTGCCTGCGCGCGGGCCCGGGCGGGGAGGCGGTGCGGGCGCAGGCCGTCACCGGTGGGCTCCAGCTCGAGCGCCCCGCGCACGAGCTCGGGGGTGATCTCGGTGGTGATCACGCGTCGAGTACCCGGGTGACCTTCTCGGTCCCGGCGCGCCGCTCCTGGTCGCCGGCGGAGTGGCGGACGTGCACCAGCGAGGCCCCTGCGGCGAGCACGGCCAGGAAGCCGTCGACCAGGCCGCCGGTGCTCGCGACGGGCCACGCAGCGGTGCTGAGCACGCGGTCGTCCGCGCCGAGGCCGAGCTCGGCGGCGCGCGTCCGGGCGCCGGCGACGACGCCCGCGACGTCCGCCCCAGGGAGCGCGGGGGCGTCGTCGGGCACCGGGGTCAGCGGGTCGAAGTGGTCGCCCTGCAGGCGGACCTCGGTCGCGTAGTCGACGGCCCCGGACGGCAGTCGCCCACCCGATTCGACAGAGCCGAGGCCCCGCCCGAACGCATCGAGGGAGAACCCGACGACCAGGCCGGCGGCGGCCGCGGCGTCGAGGGTGTCCTCGGCGGCGAGGGCGACGTCGGCGTTCGCGGGGTCGGCGACGGCCTCCGCGCCGCACCACCAGATCGCGCACAGGGCCGCGGCGGTCTGCCAGTGCGCCGGCAGCAGGACGGCCACCGTCATGCCGGGCTCGACGTCGCACTCGTCGCGCAGCAGGTTGGCGGTCTTGGCGACCCAGTTGCCGAACGTCGCGCCCGAGAGCTCGATCCGCTCGCCGGTGGCGTCGTCGTAGAAGGTGATCAGGGGGCGCGCGGCGTCGGCGGCGAGCACGGGGTTCAGCAGGGCGTCGGTCACGGTCATCGGGGCGCAAGGCTATCGGGTGAGCTATCGGTGGTCCCTGGTCGACGCAGGCTAGTCCACGCAGGCCACGCCCTCGGCGGTGATCGCCGGCTGGGGCGGGGGCACCGGCGCGGGGGTCTCCGCGACGCCCGAGAGCCCGCTCGAGGACTCGCCGCCGGAGCCGCCCAGGCCCGTGGCCTGCGGGGGTGCCGCGCCGGGGCCGTCGTAGTCGTTGCCGAGCACGACGCGCACCGAGTTCGGCGGCACCGCGGGGTCGAAGCGCGCCGGCAGGTCGCCGAGGCTGCGCGCCACACGGGCGCCCGCCGCGTCGCCGGCGGGACCGAACAGCACCTCCGAGCGCGGGGCAGGCGCCTCGGCGTTGCCGGCGACCGTGCGCGCGTAGCCCTGGGCGGACAGCACCGCGACGACGCGGGCCGCGGCGCCCTCCGCGCCCGAGGCGTTGCGCACGTCCACGGGGATGGTGCTCGGCGTCGGCCCGTCGTCCTCGGCGGCCGAGTTCTCGGGGCCGATGGCGTCGGCGACGAACCGCTGGACGGCGGTGGGGTCGACTGCCACCACGTCGCCGCGGCCGTCGATGTTCTGCGTGCCCTGGGTGGGGATCGTCAGGAACGCGACGGCGCCGCCGCTGACGTCCTGCATCTGCTGGCCGAACCGCAGGAGGTCCCAGTCGCCGTCGAGGACCACCGACCCGCGGACGGCGTCGAGCAGCCGGGCCAGGGTGAGGGGGTCGGCGAGCGTGCCGCTGGAGAGGATCTTGCGGGACATCGACGCGAGGAACGCCTGCTGGCGCCGGATGCGGTCGAGGTCGCCGTTGGGCAGGCCGTGGCGCTGGCGGACGAAGGCGAGCGCGTCGTGCCCGGCGACCGTGCGCGGGCCGGCGGGGAAGCGGGCGCCGGAGAGCTCGTCGTCGACCGGGTTCTTGAGGCACACGTCGACCCCGCCGATGGCGTTGGTCAGCGTGTAGAAGCCCATGAGGTTGACCTCGGCGTAGTGGTCGACGGTCAGCCCCGTGAGGTCGCCGACCGCGCGCACCAGCTCCTGGCGACCCGCCTCGGAGGAGCGGACGTCGACCTCGCGCGGGTCGGTGACGCCGGACTGCACCAGCCGGTTCGCCTCGTCGGCCTTCGCGCCCGGGTACGCCGAATTGATCTTGTCGCGGCGGAAGGCCCCGGGGATCGAGACGTAGCTGTCGCGCGGGATCGAGAAGGCCACCGCGCGGCTGCCGTCGTTGGGCACCCGCACCAGGATCATCGTGTCGGTGTTGACGACGCCGTCCGCGGCGCCGGCGCCGATCGCGCGCAACGCGTCGTCGGGCAGCGCCTGTCCCTGCGCGTCGGTGCGGCTGTCGACCCCGACCAGCAGGATGTCGGTCGCGCCGTCCGCGGCGTCGCCGACGGGGCCGTCGCCGAGCGCCCCGGACGAGCCCATGGAGCCCGAGAGCGCCGCCCAGGCCGTGCCGGACAGGGCGAACACGAGCACCGAGAGCACGATCATCGCGAGGCGCAGCGTGCGGCCGATCGACCGCCGGCCGCGCTCGGGCGGGACGTCGTCGCGGCCCGGGGCGGGCGGGCGCGGGGCCCGCGGCGGCGGGGACCCGGGACGTCGGTCGCGCTCCCGCTCCCGCTCCCGCAGCGCGCGCGTCTCGCGGGGGTCGCGGTCGCGGGGCGGGGGAGCCGGGCGGCGGGGGCGGTCGTCGTCGGGCGGGACGGCGCCGTCGGGGCGCCGCGGCCGGGCCTTGGTCGTCCCCTTGGTGGACCGCGACGACCCCCGCACCTCGACCGACGGGGTGGAGAGCTCCGCGAGGTCGCGGCGGCGCAGGCGGGCCGGTTCGCGCTCGGGGACGGTGGGGTCGACGTCGACGTCGATGTCGGGCGGCCCGCCCGCACGTCCGGGGCTGCGGCGGGCGGCCGTGGGGCCGTAGCGGCGGGCCGGATCGCGACGGGGCTGTTCGCGTTGGGTCCGGCCGGGCTCGTCGTCGTCCATCGGCCCGGCCTCCCTCCGCGTGCGGGCCCACGGGCCGCTCTCGATCTCGTCCACCGTCGCCCTGGTGTCCGCAGCACCCCGGCGACCGGATCGGTCAGGGCACGCAATCCCTGGTCACCGGCGTCGCGCGGCCCGGGAGGACGTCGTGGATCGCAGATTAGACGGCCCCTGACCGGTTCGGGGCTTCTCACCCGTACGACGGCCCGTCGGCGCGTCGTGGCCACGGCGGGTCAGATGTCGATCAGCAATGCGCTCCCGACCAGGGTCTCTCGCGGCGGACGGGACCCCCGGCCGGTGACCCGCCGCGTCCGGTGCCCTCCGTGACCGGTGGGAGACTCCCTGTGAGTGATCGACGGGTGGGGGGTTCCTGTGCGGTGGATGGTGACCGGGGCGGGCGGAGCCCTCGGCAGGGAGCTCGTCGCACGGCTGACCCCGCCCGACGCCCCGCCGGCCGACCGGGCGTCGGGCGGGGTCGTCGCCGTGACGCGGGCGGAGCTGGACGTCACCGACCCGGTGGCCGTGCGCGACGCGGTGCACTCCTGGCGGGGCTCCGGTGACGGGCCGGCGGTGCTGCTGAACGCGTCCGCGTTCACCGCCGTGGACCGCGCCGAGACCGATCCCGAGGCGGCCGCCGACGCCTGGGCCGTGAACGCCGAGGCGCCCGGCCTGCTCGGGGCGGCGTGCGGCGAGGTCGGCGCGGCGATGGTCCACGTCTCCACCGACTACGTCCTGGGGCCGCTGCCGGACGGCGCGCGCCGTCCCCTGGAACCGGGGGACCCCGTCGGCCCGGAGGGCGTCTACGCCCGCAGCAAGCTCGCGGGGGAGCAGCGGGTGCGCGCGGCCCTGCCCGACGCCCACCAGATCGTCCGGACCGCGTGGGTCTACGGCCCGACGGGAGCGAACTTCGTCCGCACGATCGCCCGGCTCGCGCGCGAGCGTGACACCCTGACCGTCGTCGACGACCAGCACGGCTCGCCGACCTGGGCCGGCGACCTCGCCGACGGCCTGCTCGCCCTCGCCCGCTCCGCCGCGCCCCCGGGGACGCGGCACGCGGCCGGAGGTGGGGCGACGACCTGGTGCGGCCTGGCGCGGGCCGTGCTCGAGGAGATGGGCGCCGACCCGTCGCGGGTGCAGCCGTGCGACACGGCGTCGTTCCCGCGCCCCGCGCCGCGTCCTGCCTGGTCGGTCCTCTCGGACGCGTCGTGGCGCGCGGCCGGCCTCGCGCCGTTACCACCCTGGCGGGACGCCCTGCACACCGCCGTCGTCCGCCATCCGGACCTTCTGCTGGGCTGAACGGCCCTGCTCGTTAATCCCATCGGTGTCATTTGCGTGTCCTCTGCGCACCGTCGCGCGTTGAGCGGTCATGGCTGTGGAGACGGTGCTCCTCGCGCTGCTCGGTCTCGTCGCCGTGTGGTTGGTGATCGACGCCGGGCGTGAGCGTCATCGGTTGCGTGCCCGCGTGGCCCGGGACGAGCGGTGGCAGGCCGAGCGACGGCGCAGTGACCGCCGCGCGGCGCGCCTCGCGGCCCCGACGGCCTCGTCGGTCCCGACGCCGAACTCCTGGCGGTACTGGCCGATGACCCTGCCGTCCGCCGACGACACCTCGAGCGGTCCGCGGTTCTGAGTTCCCGGGTGCCGGAGTTCCTGGGTATGGGCGCCCTCGCGTGACACCCTGAGGCGATGACGGAGCAGGCCGCGCCGGGGACGACCACCTCGTCGGGATCGGACTCCACGGACGAACCCCTCTGCACCCAGGCGCGCGCTCTCGCCGCCGCGCCGGGCGACGACCCGGACGAGCACCACGAGGACCTCGTGGCCCTGCTCCGGCGGGCCCACGCCAGCGGCGAGTACTCCGCGCCCGGCCTGCTCGCCGACGCCCACCTCGACCACGGCGAGCGTCGCGAGGCCGTCGAGGTCCTCACCCCGGCGGTGCACGGGCGCCGGCGCAGCGACCTCGCCGGCCTGCTGGGCGAGACGCTCGAGGCGCTCGGCGACCACGAGGGCGCGGAGGCGGCGTTCCTCGTCGGGATCGACGGCGGCCACCCGGACGCGATGAACGACTACGGCGTCTTCCTGCGCGCGCGGGGCCGCACGCAGGAGGCCGCCTACGTGCTGGACCGCGCGGCGCGGCTCGGCGACGACCTCGCCCCGCTGAACCTCGTGGCCCTGCACCTCGAGGAGCTCGACGACCCGTTCACGGCCACCGAGCTCGCGGAGGCGTACCGGGACGACGCCAAGCCCTCCACCCTCGTCGCGCTCGCCGACTGCCGGCTCGCGGAGGACCGCGTCGACGAGGCCGAGGAGCTCTACCGGCAGGCCGCGGCGGGCGGCGGCGCGTGCGCGCACATCTACTACGGCTGGTTCCTGCGCGACCGGCGCGCCGACTCCGCCGGCGCCGAGGAGCAGCTGCGCCGGGCCCACGAGGTCAAGGAGCCCGGCGCCGCGTTCCACCTCGCGCGCTTCCTCTACGACCAGGGGCGCACCGACGAGGCGCACCCGTTCTTCGAGGAGGCGTCCCGGCGCGGCGACCCGGACGCCCTGGCGGTGCTCGAGGCCGAGTACCGCGGGCTGGTCGACGAGTGGGACGACTGAGTCGGCCACAATGCGGGCCGTGCCAGATTCCGTCGCGACCGCTCCCTACGGCTCCGGGCTGGCCGTCGTCTGCGTGACCTACTCACCGGGCGACTCCGTCGCGGAGTTCCTGACGTCCCTGGAGAAGGCCACGACGCGCCCGTACCGGGTGGTGCTCGCCGACAACGGCTCGGTCGACGGCGCACCCGAGGCCGCGGCGGCGGCCGACGAGCGGGTGGAGCTGCTGAGGATCGGCGAGAACGTGGGCTACGGGGCGGCGGCCAACCGCGGCGTCGCGGGGCTGCCGGCCGAGGTGGGCTGGGTGCTCGTCGCCAACCCCGACATCGTCGTCGACCCCGGCGCGCTCGACACGCTGATCGAGGCCGCGGACCGCTGGCCGCGTGCGGGGGCGCTCGGGCCGCTCATCCGCACCGGGGGCGAGGTCTACCCGTCGGCGCGCCTGCAGCCGTCGCTGGGTCGCGGCGTCGGCCACGCGCTGTTCGCGGCGGTGTGGCCGGCGAACCCCTGGACGCGCTCCTACCGCCAGGAGGGCTCGGTCGCCGAGCGGACCGCGGGCTGGCTGTCGGGCTCGTGCGTCCTGCTGCGCCGGGAGGCCTGGGACTCCGTCGACGGCTTCGACCCGCGCTACTTCATGTACTTCGAGGACGTCGACCTCGGGGACCGGCTGGGCCGCGCGGGATGGCTGAACGTCTACGTCCCCGACGCCGAGGTCGTGCACACCGGCGGGCACGCCACCGAGCGCGACGTCCCCACGTCGTCCCGCATGCTCGCCGAGCACCACCGCAGCGCCTACCGCTTCCTCGCCGACCGCCACCGCGGCGCGCGCTGGGCTCCGGTGCGCCTCGGCCTGCGGGTGGGGCTGGGGCTGCGCGCCCGCACCGGGGTGCGCGCCGCGCCGTGAGTCAGGCTGCGGTCCGGCTCACCCTGCCGTCGGGCCCAGGTAGCCCAGGACCAGCGCGGTCACCTCGTCGGCGAACACCTCCCGCGTGATCGGCGGGTTCTCGAGCACGTAGCCCACCGTGAGGCCCTCGACGGTGCGCACGAGCACCCAGGCCACGGTGCTCACCTCGTCCTGCGCGCCGCCGTGGCGTGCGAGGAGCGTGCTGGTCAGCAGGGCGTCGACGCGGCGGGCGAAGACGGCCCGGCGGTCGTGCCCGACCCGGGGCATCCGCTCGGCGACGGCACGCAGCAGGGCCGGGTGCTCGGCGAGCGCGTCGACGAGCGCGAGGACCACCCGGCGGACCGCCACGCCCGCGTCGCGCTCGGCGGCGGTCGCGACGAACGCGCCCGTGACCCGCTCCTCGAGCTCGTCGGCGTAGCGCGCCACCACCTCGTCGAGCACGGCGTCCTTGTCCGGGAAGTACTGGTAGAGCGACCCCGGACTGACCCCGGCCGCGGCGGCGACGTGGTTGGTGGTGACGTCGCCGCCGCGCTCGAGCAGCACGGTGCGTCCGGCCGCCACGATCCGCTCGACCATGACGCGGGAGCGTTCCTGCCGGGGCTCCCGGCGCCGCCGGGGCGGGGTCACGGGAACGCGACTTGAACGCGAGCAGGAACTCGCTTCAGCATGAGGGTCATGGTGGCACGCTTGCAGGCACCCCCGCGCTATCCCGGCCGATTCCGCGCGGCCCCGGAGCGCAGCAGGCGCATCGCGCGGCCGCTGGGCCTCGTGGCCCGCGTCCGGGGCACCGACGAGGAGCTGCTCGACCGGATCGGGCGCCGGATGTTCGCGCGCGACGAGGTCGGGGCCGACCTTGCCGCGGCGATGAGCAGGCCGCGCACGGACGAGCGGCGGGTCACGATGGCGGCGTTCCACCGGGCGCTCGCCGACCCTGCCGCAGCGGCCGCGGACCCGGCCCTCGCGCGCTTCTTCGCGGCCGTCGAGGACACGCCGGCCTGGGTGGACCTCGATCTCGTCGAGCGGGGAGGGCGCGCCCTGCGGCGGATGGGCCGCACGCTCGACGACGTCCTGCTCACGCTGTCGCTGATCGGGGGCTACCGCTTCGGCGGCCCCGCCGACCTGCTCGTCGCGACGGGTGGACTGACCGGGTCGACGGCGACGCGCCGGCTCGGCGAGACCACCGAGTGGGCGCGGGCGGTGATCTCGCCCGGCGGGTTGCGGCGCGACGGCGAGGGCTGGCGCCTGACGGTCCACGTCCGGGCGATGCACGCGCTGGTCGATCGGCGCTTCGAGACCAACGGGCGCTGGGACGTCGGGCACTGGGGCCTGCCGGTCAACCAGTCGGACCAGGCCGCGACCCTCGGGCTGTTCAGCAGCACCGGCCTGCTCGGAGCGCGGGCCCTGGGCTGGGTGGTGACCCCGGCCGAGTCCCGCGCGGTGATGCACCTCTGGCGCTACGTCGGCTGGCTCATGGGCGTCGACGACGACTGGCTCTTCACCACCGAACGCGAGCAGAACCATTTCCTGCACCACGTCCTGCTCGTCCAGGACGACGTCACGCCGGCCGGCCCCGCGCTCGCGGGCGCGCTGGTCGACGGCCAGCGGACCCTGGCCGGCGGCCTGCGCGGGGAGCTCCGGCGCCGGCACGTGCTGGGCCTGCTGCGCTGGTTCCTCGGCCGCGAGGCCCTCCGCGACCTGGAGCTGCCCGACGGCCCGCTCCGGTCAGTGCCGTGGACCGTGCCGCCCCTGGTGCTCCGCAACCTCGTCCTGTCCGGCCTCGTGGCCCGGACCCGGGCCGGTCGGCGGGCCCTCGAACGGCGCGGGGACGCCTGGACGCGCCACGAGATCGGCCGCCGCTTCGCCGGCGCCCGGCCGGGCGTGGCGTCACTGCCGGAGGGATAGCGCCGCGAGGTGGCGGTCGAGCACCGCGAGCGCCGAGTCGGGCGGGTGCCGCTCGACCAGCAGGGAGTCGGCGAGACCGCCGACGAGGGCGTGCAGGACCTCGGCCTCGGCGCGCGGGGCAGCACGGTCGGGCACGCGGAGCGGGCGGCGGCGCGAGCCCGGCGGTGCATCCCCGACGTCGTGGTCGACGTGTGGCCGGGGGCGACCCACGCGCTGCCGAGCGCCTGCGCGGACGCGGTCGACGCCCGCGTGGAGTCGTTCCACGCACGGGCCGAGGCACGAGCCGCGTGACCGGCCGGCGCGGTCAGCCGCCGAACAGACGGCGCCACCACGGACGCCGCGGCTTCTCCTGCGGGCTCTCGGTTCGCGCGCCGTCGTCGCCGGCGGGGAAGGGGCCGGAGGTGAAGGGACTCGCGGGGAACGGCGAGGTGCCCGGGTGCGCCGGACCCGTGCCGAAGCGCACGGTGCGGGCGTCGCTGTCGTCGTCGACGTCCTCGTCGGGCCGCCGGTGGTGGCCGTTGGTGCGGCGGCCGCCGTTGTTCTGCGGCAGCCGCTGGGTGAGCTCCGGGTCGACCGGGGCGCCGCGACGGGCGGCCAGCCCGCCCGGGAGGACGGTGGTGGCGGAGGCGTCGAACGGTGACGCGGCGTTGTCCGGCGTGATCACATCTTCGTCACGCTCCGTGGCCCGCTGGGAGGCGTGCGCGATGGCGTCCTGGGCACGCTCCCATGCATTCGAGGCCACCACGACCCTCCTGCTCGTTCCCCCGACGGACGGGTCCCCTCCGGGTCACTGCCGTCGGCGGCCCCGGGAGGGTCCACACTATCGCCCTCGGTCACGATTCGTCATCGACGAGGGGGGTCTCGAGTGGAGCACTCGGGGGACACGACAGGGCGCACGGCGGGAGACACCGCCGAGATCGACCCGGCGCGGACGGCCGCGGTCGTCCTCGTCGGCGGTCAGGGCAGCCGGCTGCGGCCGCTGACGCTGAACACACCGAAACCGATGCTGCCGACGGCCGGGGTGCCGTTCCTGGCCCACCTGCTCTCGCGCATCGCGGCGGCCGGGATCCGCCGCGTCGTGCTCGGCACCGCCTACCGCGCCGAGGTCTTCGAGGCGTTCCTCGGCGAGCAGACCACGGGCGGGCTGGAGGGCCTCGAGCTCGAGTGCTGTCCCGAGCCGGAGCCGCTGGGCACCGGCGGCGGCATCCGGTTCGCCGCGGACGCGCTGGAGCCGGGGTACGACGAGGTCGTCGTGTTCAACGGCGACATCCTCTCCGGCGTCGACGTGCGCGCGGTCGTCGGCGAGCACCGGGCCGCGGGCGCCGACGCGACCCTGCACCTCGTGCGGGTCGCCGACCCGACCGCCTTCGGTTGCGTGCCCACCGACGACGACGGGCGCGTCCTGGCGTTCCTGGAGAAGACGCCGACGCCGCCGACCGACCAGGTCAACGCCGGCTGCTACGTCTTCCGCCGCGACGTGCTCGACGCGATCCCCGCCGGGCGTCCGGTGTCGGTCGAGCGGGAGACGTTCCCCGGGCTGCTCGAGAGCGGCCACCGCCTGCAGGCCCACGTCGAGTCGTCGTACTGGCTCGACCTCGGCACCCCGGCGTCCTTCGTCCGCGGCAGCGCCGACCTCGTCCAGGGGGCGGCGCCCACCGCCGCGCTGCCCGGCCCCGTGGGCACCTCGCTGCTGCTGGCCGGGGCGAAGGTGGCACCGTCGGCGTCGCTCACCGACGGCACGACGGTGGGCGCCGACGTCCAGATCGGCGACGGCAGCCGCGTCTCGGGCTCGGTGCTCATGGACGGTGCCCGGATCGGCGACGGCGTCCTGATCGAGCGCTCGGTGATCGGTCCCGGCGCGACCATCGGCGACGACACCGTGGTCCGCGACGCGGTGGTCGGCGACGGCGCCTCGATCGGGGCGTCCTGCGAGCTGCTGGCCGGGCTGCGCGTGTGGCCCGGACTCGTCGTCCCGGACGGCGGTCTGCGATTCTCGGGTGGTGCCTGAGGTCCTCGCTGCCGCCGCGGAACGGGTGTGGCGGCCGGAGTTCGTCCTCGACGTGCGGGCGCTGCTCGCGCCGCTGCGCCGCGGGCGGGGCGACCCGACCTTCCACATGGAGCTGGAGGGCGCTGAGGGTGGCGAGATCTGGCGCTCGACGCCGACGCCCGACGGCCCGGCCACGCTCGCGATCTCGCGGCGCGACGGGGAGGTCCGGGCCCGCGCCTGGGGTCCGGGTGCGCAGTGGGCGGTCGACGGCGTGCCGATGCTGTTGGGTGCCGAGGACGACGACTCGGGGTTCGTCGGCCACCACCCGCTCGTCACCGAGACCCGGCGCCGCATGCCGGGCCTGCGCCTCGGCGGCACGCGCACGGTGTGGGATCTCCTCGTGCCCTCGATCCTCGAGCAGAAGGTCACGGGCACCGAGGCCCGCCGATCGTGGCGCGAGCTGTGCTGGCGGTTCGGTGAGGACGCCCCGGGCCCCTGCCCGCGCCGGATGAAGCTCCCGCCGACGCCACGGCGCCTGCGCGAGGTCCCGGACTGGGAGTGGCACCGCGCCGGCGTCGACCAGTCGCGCCGCCGCGCGATCCTGGCGTCGGCGACGGTCGCCCACCGGCTGGAGAAGGCCGCCGAGCTGCGCGGCGAGGCCGGGCGCGCGCTGCTGATGAAGATCCCGGGCATCGGGGTGTGGACCGCCGCCGAGGTCGCCCAGCGCTCCTGGGGGGACCCGGACGCCGTGAGCGTCGGCGACTTCCACATCCCCTCGACCGTCGGCTGGGCCCTGGTGGGGCGCAAACTCGACGACGCCGGGATGCTCGAGGTCCTGGCCTGCTACGCCCCCCAGCGCCAGCGGGCGGTGCGCTACATCGAGGCCTCCGGGTTCCGCCGGCCCCGCTTCGGGCCGCGCTTCTCGGCGAAGGACTACCGGAGCTACTGACCCGCGTCCCACCCGGTGACGACGCTTCGGAAATCAAAGCTGTGTCAGCGGGGTTCCGACCGGGAGGCGACGCCGCCCGGATCGGTGGTCGACGATGCTTCGGAAACCGAAGCGTCGTCAGGAACGGTTCCGGCCTGGCGCGGCTCCGACCAGCGACCGGCCGAACGCGACCTCCTCCGGGAGCTCCGTCAGCGGCCACCAGCGCAAGTCCAGCGACTCGTCGCTGATCGCCTCGACGGCGCCGGGCGGGGCGTGGGCGACGAAGCGGACGTCGAGGTGGCGGGTGGGGACGCCGAGCGAGCAGGTCAAGGCGTGGATCTCGACGTGCAGGGGCTCGGAGTCGAGGGTCAGGCCCTCGATGCCCGACTCCTCGGTCGCCTCGCGCAGCGCGGCGCCGGCGAGGGTCGTGTCGTCCGGCTCGATGTGCCCGCCGAGCTGGATCCACGCGCCGACCCGCGGGTGCAGGGTCAGCAGCGCCCGCTGTCCCGCGGCGTCGAGGACGAGCGCGGAGGCCGTGAGGTGGCCCGGCGCGCAGGAGCGCGAGCACGCGTCGGGGCGGGCGTCGAGGTAGGACACCAGCCCCAGACGCACGGACTCCAGCTCGCGCGTCCCGGCCCGCCACCGGCCCAGGACCTCCCGGGCGTCGGCGTGCACGGCGGCCGTCGAGACGGCCGCGCGCGTGGTGGACGCCAGCGTCGGCTCCGTGTCCGTCATCTCTCCACCCAGCGGTCGTCGACGGCGAGCCCGCCCCGTGGCGGCGGTTCGGAGGCCGGGTGCCCGGTCGCGACGGCACCCAGGGGCTCCCAGTCGCCGGGCAGGTCGAGCACCTCGCGCACGATCTCCGGCGCGAAGATCGTCGACGACACCCAGCACGACCCGAGCCCCTCGGCGGCCAGCGCGACGAGCAGGCTCCCGACCGCCGCGCCGCCCGCGACGGTGAACATCGTGTGCTCGGCCGCGGCCCGGCGGGCGTCGGGGTACGCGTGGGCGCCCTCGGGGACGAGGAACGGCAGCACGACCTCGGGCGCGGCGCGCAGCAGGTCGCCGCGGGCGACACGGCGGTCGATCGCGTCGGAGGAGAACCCGTCGCCGCGCAGGTCGGTGCGCCACGCCTCGGCCATGGCGTCGAGGAGCCGCGCGCGCAGGTCCGGCGACGCCAGGCGCACCAAGCGCACCGGGCGGGTGTGGTGCGGCGCGGGTGCGGTGAGGCCCGCGGCGCCGGCCCGGCGCAGCGCCTCGGGGTCGACGGGGGTGTCGGCGAACGCCCGCACCGAGCGTCGCGCCGGCACCGCCTCGCGCCGTCCCCGCGCGAGCGCCTCGTCCGTGCCCAGCCAGAAGAGATCCTCGTCGACCGACCTCACGAGGTCGCGACCCCGCGCCGTCTCCGACCGCAGGGAGGCGGGCAGGCCGCGCACCACGGCGACGGGCACGCCGCCGAGCTTGCCCTTGACCAGGTCGGCGGCCGCGGCGACCTCGTCGGCGACCGCGACCTCGGTGACGACGAGCTCGTTGCCCTGGCTGTCGACGGCGCCGCCGTAGGCGTGCACCACCTCGAGCCCGGCGGCGCCGATCGCGGCGTCGGTCTGCCCGACGCGCCAGGTGCGGCCCATGGTGTCGGTGACGACCACGGCGACGTCGACGCCGAGCCGCTCGCGCAGCGCGGCGCGCAGGGCGGCGGCCGACGCGTCCGGGTCCTCGGGGAGCAGCGCGACCTCGTCGCCGGCGACGTTCGAGGCGTCGATCCCCGCGGCGGCCTGCACGATCCCCAGGGGGTTCGCGACGATCTTGGTGCGGCCCTTGGTGGCGAGCAGGCGCACGGTCTCGCGGTCGACAAGCGCACGGCGGGCGGTGTCGCGCTCGTCGGGGTCGGTGGGCACCTGGACGAGGCGGCCCTCGACCTTCGAGAGCACCTTCGACGTCACGACGACCACGTCGCCGTCAGCGAGAGTGCCGGCGAGGGCCTCGGCCAGCGCGCCGGCGAGGTCGTCGCCGGGCCGGAACTCCGGCAGGCCGGGGACGCCCCAGAGGCTCAGCCCGTCGGAGGCGTGATCAGCTGCCATCGACGGTCCTGCTCCGCTCCGCTCCGCGGACGCCGGCGAGATCGTAGGCCGCGCGCACCATCGCCGCCGTGGCGTCCGGGTCGGTCATCATCAGCGGTACCTCGCGGACCTCGACGCCCGGCACCTCGGCCCCGTCGCCCGGCGCGACGAGCCACCCGTCGAGCAGGCCGCCGGTGGTGCGCGCGCCGTACCAGCGCCCGACGCCCTCGGCGCTCACCGGCACGTCCACCGCCGCCAGGCACGCCTCGGCCATCCCGCGCACCGCGTGCCCGTCGACGATCGGCGAGACCCCGACGACCCGGCCGCCGCGCCGCGGAGAGCGCGGGCCTCATGGCGGGGACGTCGACGATCGTGTGGATGCTGACCACGGGGTTCGACGGCGCCACGAGCACGACGTCGGCGTCGGCGATCGCGGCGAGCGCGGCGGGGCACGCCGTGGCCTGCTCGCGCCCGACCGAGGCGAACGAGTGCGCCGGCAGGGACGCGCGGTGGCGCACCCACCACTCCTGGAAGTGGATCGCTCGGCGGGCGGGTGGGTCGTCGGCACTGCTCGGGTCGTCGACGACGACGTGGGTCTCGATCCGGTCGTCGCTGGCCGGGATGAGCTCGACGCCGGGGGACCAGCGGGCGCACAGCGCGGCGGTGACCTGCGAGAGCGGGTAGCCCGCCCGTAGCATCCGGGTGCGCACGAGGTGGGTGGCGACGTCGCGGTCGCCGAGGCCGAACCACGTCGGGTCGGCGCCGTAGGCCTCGAGCTCCTCGCGGACCGACCAGGTCTCCTTGGCCCGGCCCCAGCCGCGCTCGGTGTCGATGCCCGCGCCGAGGGTGTACATGCAGGTGTCGAGGTCCGGGCAGACCCGCAGGCCGTGCAGCCAGATGTCGTCGCCGACGTTGACCACCGCGCGGATCGCGTCGCCCGGTGCGGCGGCGGCCAGGACGCCCTGCAGGAAGCGGGCGCCGCCGACCCCGCCGACGAGAACGGTGACCTTCATGCCCCGATCGTCCTCCCGGCCCCGACCCTGTCGAGCAGGCGGTCAGCCGAGCAGCCGGGCGAACTGCACGTTGCCCAGCCGCGCGAGCGTGCCGTCGCCGCCGACGAGGGCGAAGACCCATTCGGCCGCCGCGAACAGCAGCGCCGAGGCGCCCGGGATCAGGAACAGCAGGAGGATGACCGCGAAGGGGGCGAACGGCGCGATGCGCGCCGCGCCCGCCCGCGTCCCGTAGGGCAGGTAGGGGTCGATGACGCCCCAGCCGTCGAGCCCCGGGATCGGCAGCAGGTTCAGCACGAACGTCAGGACCTGGATGATCCCCAGGAACGACAGGGCCGCGGCCAGCGGCAGCGGCGGGGCCGTGAGCGCCACGCCGATCGCGATCGCGGCGGCGAGCACGAGGTTGGCCATCGGCCCGGCCAGCGAGACCGCGCTCATCGCCGGCCGCGAGCGCAGCGCGCCCCGCTGGATCCAGACCGCGCCGCCGGGCAGCGGGATCCCGCCGATGACGAGGAACAGCAGCGGCAGGACGAGCGTGAGCCCGATGTTGGCGTAGCGGCGGATGTCGAGGGTCAGGTAGCCGAGGGCGCGCACCGAGTGGTCGCCGCAGCGGTCGGCGGTCAGCGCGTGGGAGAACTCGTGCAGGCACAGGGAGACCGCCCACCCGGCCAGGACCAGCAGGACCGTGCCGCCGATCACGGTGCCCTGGGCGGGCACGAGCGTCAGGGCGCCCCCCGCGACGGTGAGCGCGACCAGCACCAGGAAGATGGGGCTGACCGGCGAGCGCAGGCGCGAGACGCGGGATGTCACGCATCCCAGTCTCCCCGATCACCGTCTGGCGCCTCGAAGGCGTGGTGACAGCAGATTGCTACGGACAGCGCAGTGACGCTCACCGCACGTGACGACCGCCCGCCGCGACATGCGGCCGGACGTGTCCCCCGGCTTGACCCGGATGGAACGACACCGGTGTAATTCCTACGCGATGACACGTCGGTGCGGGGCCGGCGCCTCGTCCACTCAGTGGGGGCCGGGGGGAGTCGAGGCGAGGGAGGTGTCCGTGAACGGTGCGGAGAGCGGGTCGGTGGTGCTGGGTAGCGATGCAGTGAGGGCCTTCGGTCCGGTGGGGCAGGCTCCTCTGAGGGATGTCCTCTCGGAGCTGGCGATGGTCACCGAGGACGAGCAGGAATGGCAGGAGCGCGCCCTGTGCGCGCAGACGGACCCGGAGGCGTTCTTCCCCGAGAAGGGCGGGAGCACCCGGGAGGCCAAGCAGATCTGCAACAGCTGCGACGTCCGCTCGGAGTGCCTCGAGTACGCCCTCGGGCACGACGAGCGCTTCGGGATCTGGGGCGGCCTGTCCGAGCGCGAGCGCCGGCGCCTGAAGCGCCGGGCGTTCGACACCCTGGAGGCGGTCGACGCCGTCTGACGCCTCTGACGCCTCTGACGTCGTCCATGGCACGGGCACGGGCACGGGCACGGACCCGGCACCGGACAGTCCGCAGGGGGGCCCTACCCTCGGCGGCCGGACCGGTGCAGGGGCGCCCCGCGGGGAGGTCGCCCGAGGGAAGGGCGGCTCGTCGGTGGCTGGAACCTCGCCCGTCCTCGCGGTGCTGGTGTGCCACGACGGTGAGTTCTGGCTGCCCACCGCCCTGGACTCCCTGGCGCGCCTGACCCGCCGGCCGCGCTGGGTGATCGCCGTCGACACGGGCTCCACCGACGGCACCTCCGGGCTGCTCGCGGCGAGCAACCAGGTCGACGTCGTGCTGCGCATGCCGCGCGACACCGGGTTCGCCGAGGCCGTCCACACCGCCGTCGACGATGCCGACCGGCGCTGGGGCCGCAATGCCGAGGGCGCAGGCCCGTCGGGGTCGGGTGACTGGCTGTGGGTCCTGCACGACGACGCCGCCCCGGCCCCGGACTGCCTCGAGGTCCTGCTCTCCGTCGCCGACGCCTCGCCGTCGGCCGCCGTACTCGGGCCCCTGTGCGTCGACTGGGACGAGCCCCGGCTCGTGGTCGAGGCGGGCGTCTCCATCGACGCGTCGGGGTCGCGGCAGACCGGCATCGGGGCCGACGAGCTCGACATGGGCCAGTTCGCGACGAACTCCGAGGTCCTCGCCGTCGGGTCCGCGGGCTCGCTGATGCGCCGCCGCGAGTGGGACGGGCTCGGCGGCTACGACACGGCCCTGGGCCTGCTGCGCGAGGACGTCGACTACGGCTGGCGGGTCAACCGCGCCGGCGGGCTCGTGCTCTGCGCCCCCTCGGCCCGGCTGCGCCACGCCCGCGCGCTCTCCGGCCGCGCCCGCCCGCTGGACACCGCCGGGGTCGACCACCGCTACCGCGCCACCGACCGCGCCCACGGCATCCGCACGTTCCTGGCCAACTGCTCGTCGCCCGCCTTCGTGCTCGGTCTCGCGCGCCTGCCCGTGCTCGCCGTGCTCCGCGCCCTGGGCCTGCTGCTCGTGCGCCGGGCGCGGGCCGCGGGCGCCGAGCTCGCCGGCCTGTCACGGGTGCTCGGTTCCGGGCCGGGCATCGCCGACCTCGCCGACGCCCGCCGCCGGCGCAGCACCGGGGCGACGAACCTGCCCCGCGAGCTGCGGGGACTGCTGACGAGCCGCACCACGCGGCTGCGCAACGCGGTGCGCAGCGGGCTGACCTCGCTCGTGCGCGGCCGCCTCGCCGACGAGCTCGCGCTCGGGCGGCTGCCCGAGTGGGCGGAGCGGGAGTCGCGCGAGGACGGCTCCACATCCAGGAGCTCTGCCGCCGACGACGGGGACGCCGCCCGGCGCCCGGCCGTCGGGCCCGGCGCCCTGGCCGTCGGCGCCGCCCTGCCGCGCAGCACCCGCAGCACGCGCAGGACCGCGGGCCTGCGCCGCCCCGGCGAGTCCCTGGCGGTGGCGCTGCCGGGACCCCGCGCCCTGGCCGACGCGGCGCCCGCGAGGCCTGCCCCTACCCCGGCCCCGCGCGCCGAGGGCGGGCCCGGTGCGCCCGGCCAGCACTGGGAAGACCCCCCGACCGCGCCCGGCGAGCGGGTGGTCGTCGTCCCCGTCACCGCGGGACGGGTCGCGCGCGAGCTCCTCCTGGCCCCGCCGCTGCTGCTCGTCGTCGGCCTGACGGTGGTCGCCCTGGTGACGCAGTGGTCCCGGCTGGGCCTCACGCTCGCCGGCGGGCGGATCGCCGAGGTCCCGGGGCTGCGCGAGCTGTGGTCGTCCTACCTCGCGGTCTGGCACCCGGCCGCCGGCGGCACCGGCGCGCCGGCGCCCGCGGCGCTGGCCGTGGTCGGGGTGCTCGGGGGCCCGGTGACGCCGCTGGGCGGACCGCCCGCGGCGGTGTCGCTCCTGCTGCTCGCGGCACTGCCCCTCGCCGGCCTCTCGGCGTACCTCGCGACGCGCGAGCTGCGGGTCGGGCGGGTCCTGCGCGCGCTCGCCGGCGCCGTCTACGCGCTGCTCGGGGTCGCGGCAGGCGCGGCGGCGCAGGGCCGGCTCGACGGCGTCGTCACCGTGGTGCTGCTGCCGCTCGTGCTCGCCGGCGTCCTCGCCGTGCTGCGCGGGGTACGCGTCTCCGGCCGGCGCGGCTCGTGGTGGAGCACGGCGGCGGGCACCGCGCTGGCGCTCGCCGTCGTCGGCGCCTTCGCGCCGCTCGTGTACGCGCTCGTGCTCGTCGTCGTCGTGGTCGGCTTCGTGCTCGTGCCCTCGCCGCCACGGGCGGCCGGGCGCCGGGCGATGGCGCTGGCCGTGATCGTCGTCCTGCCGGTGCTGCTGCTCCTGCCGTGGCCGACGGTGCTGCTCACCGCCCCCGAGATCCTCCTGCACGGCACCGGCGCCCCGGTGGCCGAGCGGTTCGCGGGCGCCCTCGACATCCTGTCGCTCGACCCCGGCGGGCCGGGGACGGTCCCGTGGGCGGGCCTGCTGCTCGTCCTCGTCGCGGTCGGCGGCGCCTTGCTGGCGCCCCGCCGGGCCGCGGTCCCGGGGCTCGCGCTCCTGCTGCTCGGGGTCGGCGCCGCGGCGCTGGTCGGCTCCTTCGCGCTGCCGCCGCTCTCCGGCGGCGACCCGCGCCCCGGCTGGACCGGACCCGCGCTCGCGCTGGCGACGTGCGGGGCGCTGTGGAGCCTGCTCGCCCAGGTCGCGGCCGCCCGGGCCGAGCCGCTCGGCCAGCTCCTCGGCCGGCGCGAGCGCAGCGGCCGCGCGCCGGACCGCCGCGGCGAGTCCGAGCTCGACCTCGGGGGTGCGGGGTTCGGCGGTCGCCTCTCGGACGCCGCCGGGCGGGTGGGCGCGAGCGCGACGGGCCTCGCGAGCCGGTTCCGGGCGCGCGAGAGCGGGGACGACCGCAGCGAGCGGGTCCGGGGCGTCGCGGTGCCGGTGCTCGCGCTGGCCGTGGTGGCCCTGGCCGTGGTCACCGTCCTCGGCGGCGGGGCCGGACCGCTCGCCGCCACGCGCCCGGCCACCCTCGCCGCCCCGCTCGCCGACGAGCTCGTGCGCAGCGGCGCCGGCGTCGTCGTCCTCACCCGCGACGCGGACACCACCCGCCGGTCGGGCCCGACGCTGCCCCGCTACGGCGACGACGACTTCGCCCCGGTCGGCGCCGCGCCCGCCCGGCTGCAGCGCGACGTGCGCGCGCTGCTCTCCGGCGACCCGGCCACCGTGCAGGCCGGCGTGGCCGAGCTCGCCACGGCCGGGACCGGGGCCGTGGTGCTGCCCGACGAGCAGACCGCCCGCTCGGTGCGCACCTCGGCCGGGCCCCTGCTCGCCGACGCCCCGCCGGCCTCCGACGGGCGGCCCGTCGCCCGGGTCGCGCTCCCGGTCGGCGGCGCGGTGCTGCTCGAGCCCCCGGTCTCCGACGACGCCACCGAGGCCCGCGCGGCCCCGCGGCGTCCCGCGGGCCTCACGCCGGTGCCGTCGGACCTGCCCACCGTCGGCGTGCGCGTCTCGCCGGGCGCCGACCGCCGGCTGCTCGTGGTGGCCGCCGAGCTGGAGTCGGGGTGGACCGCGACGGTCGGCGGCGCGCCGGTCGCTGTGGTCCCGGCCTGGGGCCACCTCGTCGGCGTGCCCGTCGGGGACGCCGGCGGCCCCGTGGTCGTCGGGCGCGACGACACCGCCCGGCTGCTGCTCCTGCTCCTGCAGCTGGCGCTCGTGCTGTTCACGGCGCTCTCGGCCCTGCCGTCGCGGACTCGCCTCGATTAGCGGTGTCGGGGGTCACCCCTAGGGTCACGAGCGTGTTCGACCACCTCGGATTCCCCAGCGGCGACGTCGAGACCTCCGTCGCCTTCTACACCGCCGCCTTCGCCCCGCTCGGCATGGCGGTGGCCCTCCGGATCCCCACCGGGCCGCCCGGTGCCCCGGAGGTGGTCGGCCTGTCCACGGGCGGCGGCCACGCGGGCTTCTGGCTCGCTCCGGGCGGCGCGGTCGAGCAGGAGCTGCACGTCGCGTTCGCGGCCCCGGACCGCGCGGCGGTGGACGCGGTGCACGAGGCGGCCGTGGCGCACGGCGCCGAGGTGCTCCACGCGCCGCGGATCTTCCCCGAGTACCACCCGGGCTACTACGCCGTCTTCCTGCGCGACCCCGACGGCCACAACGTCGAAGCCGTCCACCACAGCTTCTAGCGCCTACTCCTCGCCCGCGATCGTGTCGGGCTCGACGCCCAGGTAGCCCGCCACCTGCTCGACGAGCACGTCGTGCAGCAGGTCGGCGAGGTCCTCGCCGTCGAGCGCGCGCGCCTCGAGCGGGCGGCGGTAGAGCACGATGCGGGCGCGGGTCACGGCGCCGCGGCGGTCCATGCCCGCGGGCACGAGGCGCGCGAGCGGCACCTCGCCGTCGCCGAGCACCGCGTCGTCCTCCACCGGCGAGCGCTCGGAGCCCGACGGCACCTCGGGGACGTCGTCCACGGCCACGTCGAGATCCGCGAGCTCGGCGCTCCAGCGCTCCTCGATGGGCTCGAGGGCCTCGAGCACGAGGGCGTCGAACCGCTCGGCCCGCGTGCGGGCGGCGGGGGAGCCCGACGGGTAGAGCGGCATCCGCAGGCCGCGTCCTCGCCGGTCACGGCGCCGCCGACGCGCTCCGGACGACGGGGTGGGGCCCCGACGGCTCGCGCTCCTCGTCACGGTGCCGGAGCCTACGCGGGCCTCACCCCCACGGGGCCGACGCGCCCCGCGCGCCTGCACGATCAACGCGGCCGACCGGGCTATCGTTCGGTCCGTGCGAGGAGTGCGGAAGTGCTCACGGACCGGGTGTGGTCACGCGGCCGTGGCCACCCTGACCTATGTCTACTCGGACTCGACTGCCGTGGTCGGGCCGCTGGCGACGAGCGCCGAACCGCACTCCTACGACCTCTGCGAGCGACACGCCGTGCGTCTGACCGCCCCCCGCGGATGGGAGGTCGTCCGGTACGAGGGCGAGTTCCCGGCCGAGCCCTCCGCCGACGACCTCACCGCCCTCGCCGAGGCGGTCCGCGAGGCCGGGCGGGCCGACCGCCCGCTGGGCGAGAGCCGCGACGGACGCACGCGGATCACCGCGGGCCGCGGCGCGGCCGCCGCGTCGGGTTCGGCCGCGGCCTTGTCCCCGGGGCCCCCGGGACCCCCCGCCGCCATGCCGCCGGGCCTCGCGGCAGGCATGCCCGCCGGCTCGACGGGCCGTCGCGGCCACCTCCGGGTCCTGCCCGACCCCGCCGGCTCCTGAGGATCTCTCCCGCGCACCCTCTCCCGCGCGCCGGGGATCGGCACACCGTTCGGCGGACGTGCCCGCCCGGCGGGCGCAGCCGCCCGGCACCGGCCGATAGGCTCGGGGCGTGGCCACTGCAGCGGACACGACCCCGGACCGCGCCCAGGTGATCGACCAGGTCGTCAAGGCCTACGACATCCGCGGTCTCGTGGGCTCCCAGCTCGACGAGACCTTCGTCCGTGACGTCGGCTCGGCCTACACGCGCGTCCTTCTCGACGAGCAGGCGAACGGCACCGGCTCGGGCCTCGGCCACGGCGGCGCGGTCGTCGTCGCGCACGACATGCGCGAGTCCTCCCCGGGCCTGGCGGAGGCGTTCGCCGAGGGCGTCACGGCGCTCGGGGTCGACGTCGTCCACATCGGCCTGGCCAGCACGGACATGATGTATTACGCGTCCGGCGCGCTCGAGATGCCCGGCGCCATGTTCACCGCGAGCCACAACCCGGCGGCCTACAACGGCATCAAGCTCTGCCGGGCCGGGGCGTCGCCCGTCGGCCAGGACACCGGGCTCGACGAGATCGCCGCGCTGCTCGACCGCGGCGCCGGCGCGGTGGCGGGTGACGCCGCAGCACAGGGCACGGTCAGCCACCGCGACATGCTCGCCGACTACGCGGCCTTCCTGCGCTCGCTGGTCGACCTCTCGGGCCTCCGCTCGATGTCGCTCGTCGTCGACGCCGGCAACGGCATGGCCGGCCACACGGTGCCCGCGGTGATGGACCCGCTCCCGCTCGAGATCGAGCCGCTGTACTTCGAGCTCGACGGCTCGTTCCCCAACCACGAGGCGAACCCGCTGGACCCGGAGAACCTCGTCGACCTGCAGCGCAAGGTGGTCACCCTCGGCCGCGTCGACGCGGGCCTCGCCTTCGACGGCGACGCCGACCGCGTCTTCGTGGTCGACGAGAAGGGGGACGCGGTGAGCCCGAGCGCGATCACCGCACTCGTGGCGACGCGGGAGCTCGCGAAGCACCCGGGCTCGACCGTCATCCACAACCTCATCACCTCGCGCGCCGTGCCCGAGATCGTGGGCGAGGCCGGCGGGACGCCCGTGCGCAGCAGGGTGGGCCACTCCTTCATCAAGGCGACGATGGCCGACACCGGCGCGGTCTTCGGCGGGGAGCACTCGGCGCACTACTACTTCCGCGACTTCTGGCGCGCCGACTCGGGGATGCTCGCCGCCCTGCACGTGCTGGCCGCGCTGGGGGAGCAGGACGAGCCGCTGTCCGAGCTGATGGCGCAGTACGACCGCTACGCCGCCTCCGGCGAGATCAACTCGAAGGTCGCCGACGCCGCCGCCGTGATGGCGGAGGTGGAGCAGGACTTCGGGGCCCGGGACGGCGTCACCACCGACGACCTCGACGGTCTCACCGTCGTGCTGCCCGACAAGAGCTGGTTCAACCTGCGCCCGTCCAACACCGAGCCGCTCCTGCGACTCAACGTCGAGGCCGCCGACGACGAGGCCGTCGCCGCGCTCCGCGACGAGGTCCTCGCGCTCGTGCGCGGCTGATCCGGACTTCAGAGGAGACCACGATGCCGCTCGGCCTGGACCCCGACCTGCTCGACATCCTGGCGTGCCCCGCGCCCGACCACGGCACGCTGCGCCCCGGCACGCCCGAGGACCCCGAGGCCGCCGCCCTGACCTGCACGTCGTGCGACCGGCGCTACCCGGTCACCGACGGCATCCCGGTCCTGCTGTTGTCCGAGGCGACCGGGGGACCGGCCACCGCAGTGCAGGGGTGAGCGCGTGCTCGACGACGCCCTCCTCTCCGACGAGCCGCGCCTGCTCGCCGCCGACCACGACGGGGTGCTGCGCGCGGTGGCGACCGCGGGCGCCCAGGTGCGTGCGACGTGGGCGGCCGCCCGCGACGCCGGTGTGCCCGACGAGCTCGCCGGCCTGCGCCCGCGCGCGCTGATCCTGCTGACCCGCCCGGGCACCACCGAGTCCGCGTGCCGCCTGCTCGCGGCGCTCCTGACGCCGACGGCCCCGCTCCCGGTGATCGTCACCGGGGTGGCGCCGCCGTGGCTGGGGCCGCTCGACGTCGTCGTGGCCACCCACCGCGGGCGCGAGGGTGACCCGGTCGAGGCGGACGTGGCCGAGTCCGTGCACCGCGCCGTCCGCCGCGGGGCCCACGTCGTGCTCGGCGGCCCGGGCGAGGGGCCCGCGGCCGCCGCGGGCGCGGGCCGGGCCCTCGCCGTCGTGCCCCGGATGACGCTCGGCGTGCGGGGGGAGGACCTCGACGGCCTCGACACCGCGACGGTGCTGGCCACCGGTCTCGCCGTCGCCCGGGCGCTGGAGCTGCTCGATCTCGACCTCGACGTGCTCGCCGACCGTCTCGACGCCGAGGCGGAACGCGACGGCCCGCGTGGCGAGGCGTTCGTCAACCCGGCGAAGAGCCTCGCGCTGCGCCTGGCCGAGCGCACGCCGCTGCTGTGGGGCGCCGACCCGGTCGCCGCCCTGCTCGCGGGGTACGGCGCGACGGTGCTGGCCACGCACGCCGGCGTCGTCGCCCAGGCCACGTCGGTGGCCGCCGCGACCACGCAGCCGGCGCTGCGGGCCCGGCTCCAGGAGACCTCCGGGGAGGCGTCGATCTTCGCCGACCCCTTCGACGACCCGTCCCCGGCGGCGCCGCCGCCGCGGCTGGTGCTGCTGGCCGCCCGCGAGGACCTCGCGGTGCGGCGGCTGGTCGCCGACGTCGGTGCCCGCCATCCGGGGGCCGACGTGCTGGAGATCGACGACGTCGACCTGACGGGCGAGGGCCCCGTCGCGGACGCGCTGCGCGCGGCCGTGCTGGCCACCCGGCTCGACTTCACCGCGGTGTACCTCGGCCTCGCGCTCGGAGCGCGGGTGCCGGGGGTCCACACCGGCTGAGTCGCGCGACGTCCCCCGTCCCGACCAGAGAGGCGACACAGTGGTGGAGACCCTCAGGGGCAGCGTGCGCACGTACGCGTGGGGCTCCCGCACGCACCTGGCCGAGCTGCTCGGTGAGGAGGTCCCCTCACCCCACCCGCAGGCCGAGCTGTGGCTCGGCGCGCACCGCGACGAGCCGTCGCAGCTGGTGGGCCGCGGGACGAACCTGGCCGACGCGCTCGCCGAGGACCCGGCGGGCGGGCTCGGCCCGGAGCGTCGCGAGCGGTGGTCCGACCGGCTGCCCTACCTGCTCAAGGTGCTCGCCGCCGAGGAGCCGCTGAGCCTGCAGGCCCACCCCTCGGCGGAGCAGGCGGCCGCCGGCTGGGCCCGCGAGGAGGCCGCGGGCGTGCCCCGCACGGCCGCCGAGCGCAACTACCCCGACCCGCTGCCCAAGCCCGAGCTGCTGTGCGCGCTCACCGAGTTCCACGCCCTCGCCGGGTTCCGGGAGGCCGCGACGACCGTGCGCCTGCTGAAGGCGCTCGACGTGCGCGCGCTCGAGCACCACGCCGGCCTCCTCGCCGCCCAGCCCGACGGCGACGGCCTGCGCGCGGTGTTCACCACCTGGATCACGCTGCCCCAGCGGGCGGTCGACGAGCTGGTGCCCGCGCTGCTCGACAGCTGCGTCGCCCACGTCCGCGCCCGCGGCGAGTTCACCGGCGAGGCGCGGACCCTGCTCGACCTCGGCGAGCGCTACCCCGGTGACGCCGGGGTGCTCGCGGCGCTGCTGCTCAACCGGGTGACGCTCGCGCCGGGCGAGTGCCTCTACCAACCGGCGGGCTCGCCGCACTCCTACCTGGCGGGCGCCGGCGTCGAGCTGATGGCCAACTCCGACAACGTCCTGCGCTGCGGGCTGACCCCGAAGCACGTCGACGTGCCCGAGCTGCTGCGGGTGCTCGACTTCGCGCCGGGCCTGCCGACGCTGCTGCGCGGCGAGGGCAAGGGCCCCGTCACCCGCTACGCGCCGTCGGAGTTCTTCACCCTCGCGCGTTGTGCCTTCGACGAGGGGCAGCCCGAGCCCGCCGACCTCGGCCTGGAGGGCCCGCGGATCGTCGTCACCGTGAGCGGCACGGTGCGGCTGCGCACGGCGGCCGGCCGGTGCCACGAGGTGTCGCAGGGGTCCGCGGCCTGGATCCCGGCCTGCGACGGCCCGGTGACGATCGCTCCGGTCGACGGCCCGGCGCTGGCGTTCGCGGCGGCAGACGGCCTGGGGACCCGCGGGGGTTAGCCTTCACGGCGAACCCACACCCGCCCGGTCCATCCCCTGGAGGCACCCCGTGTCCGCATCCGGAGGCGGCAAGGCGATCGTCGCCGCGCTCGCGGCGAACGCCGGCATCGCCGTCGCCAAGTTCATCGGCTTCGCGATCACGGGCTCGTCCTCGATGCTCGCCGAGGGCGTGCACTCGGTGGCCGACACGAGCAACCAGGGGCTCCTGCTGTTCGGACGCAAGCGCGCGCGGCGCGAGGCCGACCGGGCGCACCCCTTCGGCTACGGGCGCGACCGCTTCTTCTACTCGTTCATCGTGGCGCTGCTGATCTTCAGCCTCGGCTCGGTGTTCGCCCTCTACGAGGGCATCCACAAGCTCACGGCGGGCTCCGAGGACCTCACCAGCCCGTTCGTCGCCGTGGCCATCCTCGTCGTCGCCATCGCCCTGGAGACCTACAGCTTCCGCACCGCCATCAAGGAATCGCGGGAGCTCAAGGGCGACCAGTCGTGGTGGGGCTTCATCCGCACCTCGGTCAACCCGGAGCTGCCCGTCGTCCTCCTCGAGGACCTCGGTGCCCTCATCGGGCTGGTCCTGGCCCTCGCGGGCGTCGGGCTGTCCGTCCTCACCGGCAACGTCGTCTTCGACGCGATCGGGACGATCTGCATCGGCGTCCTGCTGGGCGTCATCGCGGTCATCCTCATCATCGAGACGAAGAGCCTGCTCATCGGCGAGGGCGCGTCGCCGCCGCTGGTCCGCACGATCACCGGCGCGCTGGTCGGCGGGCCCGTCGAGCGGGTGATCCACCTGCGCACCCAGTACCTCGGTCCCGAGGAGCTGCTGGTCGCCGCCAAGATCGCCGTCTCGTCGTCGTTACCGACCGAGACGGTCGCCGAGGCGATCGACCACGCCGAGGCGCGCCTGCGCGACGCGGTGCCCGAGGCCCGGCTGGTCTACCTCGAGCCCGATCTCGATCGTTCCGACGCCGCCCCGGTCGGCGAGGCGCTCGACCCCCGACGCTGACCGCCGCCGCAAACACCGACACCGCGAGACGAATCGCCCAAGACGCCACCGACAGTGAAGACAGCGTCACGGATATGGCTGTTTCAGCCCTCATCCGGGGTATTTCCGGGCGTAAGGTCCCGCCGATCACCACGGACCGGTCGGACCTCCAGGAGTGCCCATGACGACGACCCAGCCGCAAGGCGGGCTCTTCCGGACCAAGTCGGTGGAACAGTCCATCGCCGACACCGACGAGCCGGGCAGCAAGCTCCGACGCGAGCTCGGCGCCTTCGACCTCACCGTCTTCGGCGTCGCGGTGCTCATCGGCGCCGGCATCTTCACCATCACCGCGCGCGTCGCCGGGGACATCACCGGCCCGGCGATCGCCATCTCGTTCGTCATCGCCGCGATCGCCTGCGGGTTCGCGGGCCTCTGCTACGCCGAGTTCGCCTCGACGGTGCCGGTGGCGGGAAGTGCCTACACGTTCTCCTACGCCACGTTCGGCGAGTTCATCGCCTGGATCATCGGCTGGGACCTCATCCTCGAGTACGCCCTCGGCGCGGCCGTGGTGTCGAAGAGCTGGGCCCAGTACCTGGGCGAGCTGTTCGGCGGCAGCAGCACCTCCGCGTCCCTCGAGCTGGGCCCGGTGACGTTCGACTGGGGCGCCGTGCTGGTCATCGCCGGCCTCACGGTCGTCCTCGTGCTCGGCATCAAGCTCTCGAGCCGGGTCTCGACGATCATCACCTCGATCAAGGTGCTCGTGGTGCTGCTCGTCATCGTGGTCGGCCTGTTCTACGTGCAGGCCGCGAACTACACCCCGTTCATCCCGCCGCCCGGCGGCCCGCAGGAGAGCGGTGGCGGCGCCGACGCGTCGTTGCTGTCGCTCATCGCGGGCAGCGAGGGGTCGACCTTCGGCATCTACGGCCTGCTGGCCGGGGCGTCCCTGGTCTTCTTCGCCTTCATCGGCTTCGACGCGGTGTCCACCACCGCCGAGGAGACGAAGAACCCGCAGAAGGACCTGCCCCGCGGCATCCTCGGCTCGCTCGGCGTCGTCACCGTGCTCTACGTCGCCGTCTCGCTCGTGCTGGTGGGCATGGTCAACTACACCCAGCTGGCGACGCCTCCCGGCAGCGAGGAGAGCGCCACGCTGGCCACGGCGTTCACGCTCGTCGGCGCGAACTGGGCGTCCACGATCATCTCCGTCGGTGCCCTCGCCGGTCTGACCACCGTCGTCATGGTGCTCATGCTCGGCCAGAGCCGGGTGTTCTACGCGATGAGCCGCGACGGGCTGCTCCCGCGCAACCTCGCCCAGACGGGCTCCCGGGGCACCCCGGTGACGATCACGATCATCATCGGTGTGCTCTGCGCCGTGCTCGCCGGTTTCTTCCCGATCGACGAGCTCGAGTCGATGGTCAACATCGGCACGCTGTTCGCCTTCATCCTGGTCTCGGTCGGGACGGTCTACCTGCGGCGCAACCGGCCCGACCTGCACCGGACCTTCACGGTGAAGGCCCTGCCGCTGGTGGCCACGCTCGCGGTGCTCAGCTGCCTCTGGCTGATGCTGAACCTGACCGTCGAGACCTGGATCCGGTTCATCGTCTGGATGGTCCTCGGCGTCGTGATCTACTTCGCCTACTCCCGCCGGAACTCCGTGCTCGGCAAGCGGGAGCGCGGCGAGGAGTCCTCGGTCACCAACCCGGGCGGCCCGGCAGGCCCGTCCGCGCGGCCGACCGAGCCCGGCTGATCGGGACGGCCCCGCCGGTGGTCGTCACGACCGGCGGGGCCGCCGTCATCCGCCGGCGGCGGATGCCGGGGCCACCGCCGTCATCCGCCCGGCGGTGGTGGCCCCGGCACCCGGTGATGCGCTGGAATGGACCGGACCAGCCCCTCCCGTGCCGGCCCCTCCGTACCGGCTGGGCCGGACCGCGCCGTCGGACGAGGAAGGTGACGACGTGGACGTCGGACACGAGCTCGACGAACTGATCGACCTGATCGACCGCCTCCGGCGCGACGTCAGTGATGCCGGGGACGCCGGCGGACCCCGTCCGGACCCCGGCGTCGCCGGACCGGGCGCCGGGGCCGCCGAGAACCGCTCGATCGCGGGTGCTCGCGCCGCGCTGGCCCGCGACCAGGCGCAGCGCGTCCGGGACGGGCTCGCCGAGGTCCGCGAGCGGGCGCGGACCCTGGCGGAGGTGAACCGCGCCGGGCAGGCTCGGCGGGCCACGCAGCGGCGTGCGGCGGCCGGGGCGGACCCGGCGCCGCAGGCCGTCGCGGCGGCCCCCATGGACGCCCTGCGCGCGGCGACCCGCAATCTCGGGAACGTCACCGACGCCCAGGGGCTGGCCGAGCGCATCGTCGCGGGCGCCCTGACGTCGGTGCCCGGCGCGGACCGTGCCGCCATCCACACCGCAGCCCGCGCCGGCGCGACGACGATCCGGGTGGCGAGCGACCCCGTCGCCGAGGAGCTCGAGACCGTGCAGACGGACGCCGGTGAGGGGCCCCGCGTCGAGGTCCTCGAGGGCGGTACAGACGTCCACGTGCCGGACACCGCCGTCGAGGCCCGCTGGCCGGACGTCGTGGCGCGGGCCCGCGAGACCGGGGTGGGCGCCGTGCTCGCCCTCGACGTCTCGTGTGCCGCCGCGCGCGGCGCCCTGGTGCTCTACGCGGCGCGGGCGGAGGCCTTCGGCGTCACGAGCCGGGCGACGGCGGCGCTCTTCGCCGATTATGTCGCGGTGGCGCTGGCCGCGCAGGCCCGCATCGACGCCATGACGAGCGCCCTGGCCCAGCGGGACGTCATCGGGCAGGCCAAGGGCATCCTCATGGCGCGCGAGGGGCTCGACGCGGACGGGGCCTTCGCCCTCCTCGCCCAGACGTCGCAGCAGCGCAACGTCAAGCTCGTCCAGGTCGCCCGGGAGCTGGTCGGGGACGCGTTCGTGGGCTGACGCTCAGTCCCGGCCCGCCCCGCTCCCGCCCTGGTCCTCCGGGTCGTCGGACTCCCCGGCACCGAGGAGCAGGCGGCTCTGGATGCGCTCCCGCGCGGCGAAGTCGCGCGCCTCCCGCGCCGCACCACGCAACCGGTCCGCGGCGTGCGGGCGCAGGCGTGCGGAGTCCTCGTAGGTGCGGGCCACCCGCTCCTCCGACTCCGCGATCTCGCCCGCCAGACGCCCGATCCGCGCGGCGAGCTCGGAGGCGCGCCCGTGCGCGTGGTCGAGGGCGTCCGCAGCGTCGTCCGGGCGCCCCGAGGGCCCCACGGGGGTGTCCTTCTCGGGCATGGACTCCTCCTGGAGACCGCGGATTCGGGCGCGGGTCATGGCGTCGTCGCTACGATCCCACGACCGACCGGTGGACCGCCCGGCCTGCAGGTCGTCGCACCCCGCTGTCGACGGCGGCGGTGCCGCAGCCGGGAGGTGGGCCGTGGCGGACGAGGGGCCGGCGGGGGTCCTGATCGGTGTCGGGGCCTCGGCAGGCGGCGTCGAGGCGCTGCTCGCGCTGGTCGCCGGGCTCGACGAGGACCTGCCGGCCGCCCTGTTCGTGGTGCTCCACCAGGCGGCGACCGCGCCGACGGTGCTCCCGGGGCTCCTGGCGAGGCGGTGCCGCCTCCCGGTCGAGGGCGCGCGCGACGGCGACCCGGTCCGGCCCGGCCGCGTGGTCGTGGCCCGGCCGGACCACCACCTGCTGGTCCGGGACGGGCACGTCGTCCTGGACCGCGGACCCCGCGAGGACGGGCACCGCCCGGGCATCGACCCCCTGTTCCGCTCGCTCGCCCACGAGGCCGGGCCCGGGGCCGTCGGAGTGGTGCTGAGCGGGATGCTCCACGACGGCGCCGCGGGGCTGCTGGAGATCGTCCGGCGCGGCGGGAGCGCGGTCGTGCAGGAGCCCGCGGAGGCGGGCCACGACTCGATGCCCCGCGCGGCGCTCGCCCGGGTCCCGGGGGCGATCGTGACGCCCGCGCACGCCGTCGGCGCCGCCCTCCGCGAGATCGTCGCGTCGGCCCCCTCTGCGGGGGCCGCGCCTCCTGGTGGCCTGCGTAGCCTGCTCGCCGAGGATGCCCGCCGCCGCGGGCCCGAGGAGAGCGGGAGCGGACGGCCGTGAGCGAGGACGACGACGCGGGGCTCGGGTCGCTGCTCGACTTCATCAAGGAGAGCCGCGGCTTCGACTTCACCGGCTACAAGCGCTCCAGCCTGCAGCGCCGCGTCGAGCGCCGGATGCAGGAGGTCGGGGTGGCGACCTTCGGCGAGTACCTGGACCGGCTGCAGGTCGACCAGGACGAGTTCACGCAGCTGTTCAACACCATCCTGATCAACGTCACCGGATTCTTCCGGGACCCCGAGGCGTGGCGGGAGCTCCAGAACGAGATCCTGCCCAAGCTCCTGGCCCCGAAGACACGGGGCGAACCCATCCGGGTCTGGTCGGCCGGCTGCGCCAGCGGCGAGGAGGCCTACGGGCTGGCGATCCTGCTCGCCGAGGCCGTCGGCCCCGAGGAGTTCCGCACCCGCGTCAAGGTCTACGCCACCGACGTCGACGAGGACGCCCTGGCCACGGCCCGCCAGGCCACGTACACCGACAAGGAACTGCAGGTCGTCCCCGAGGAGTGGCGCGAGCGCTACTTCGAGCGCCACGGGTCACGCGCGACGTTCCGTGGGGACCTGCGCCACAGCGTCATCTTCGGGCGCAACGACCTGGTGCAGGACGCGCCGATCGGCCGGCTGGACCTGCTCGTCTGCCGCAACACGCTGATGTACCTCAACGCCGAGACGCAGGCGCAGGTCCTGCGCCGGTTCCACTTCGCCCTCGGCCCCACCGGAGCGCTCTTCCTCGGCAAGGCCGAGATGCTGCTCAGCCACAGCCGGCTGTTCCTGCCCGTCGACCTCAAGCGGCGGTTCTTCCGCAAGGCCGACCAGGGGGACATGGCCGGCCGGCTGACCCACGTCCACGGCCGGGCGGACGACGCGGGCTCCGCGGGGGACACCCGCCTCGAGGACGAGACGCTGCTGGTCAGCCCGCTGGCCACCATCGTGGTCAACGCCGACGAGGTCGTCGAGAAGGCCAACCAGCGGGCGGAGGCCCAGCTCGGGGTGTCGACCCGCGAGATCGGCCGACGCTTCACCGAGCTCGACCTCTGCCAGCGCATCACCGGGCTGCGGGCGTCGTTCGAGGACGTCCGCCGCCACCGCACCTCGCTGTGGCAGCACGACGCCGAGTTCTCCCGCTCGGCCACCGAGACGCTGTACTTCGACATCCAGGTCGCCCCCCTCGAACCGGACGAGGGCGGCCGCGTCGCGGTGGCGATCTTCTTCACCGACGTCACCCGCTACCGGCGGATGACCGGCGAGCTCCAGGCGGCGCACCGCCAGGTCGAGACGGCCTACGAGGAGCTGCAGTCGACGGTCGAGGAGCTGGAGACCACGAACGAGGAGCTGCAGTCGACGGTCGAGGAGCTGGAGACGACCAACGAGGAGCTGCAGTCGACGGTCGAGGAGCTGGAGACGACCAACGAGGAGCTCCAGTCCACGAACGACGAGCTCCAGTCGATGAACGACGAGCTCCGTCAGCGCGGCACGCAGCTCGACGAGGCGAACGACTTCCTCGAGTCGGTCCTGGGGAGCCTGCGCACCGCCGTCGTCGTGGTCGACACCGAGCTGATCGTCCGGGCCTGGAACGGGCGCGCCGACGACCTCTGGGGCCTGCGCTCGGACGAGACCGTGGGGCAGCACCTGCTCAACCTCGACATCGGCCTGCCCACCGAGCGCCTGCGGCCCCTGGTCCGCCAGGCCCTCGGCGGCGACGACGCGCCGGAGCACCCGCTGCGCGTCGAGGCGATCAACCGGCGCGGTCGCCATGTGCAGCTCGCGGTCTCCGCCTCGCCGCTGACCCTGCGCCACCGCGGGCCGACCGGGGCGATCGTGCTCATGGACCAGGTCGACGGGCACCTCGACGGCCACACCGACGGCCGGGAGCCGCCGCCGTGAGCGCCGGACCCCCCGACCGGACGCCCGAGGAGACCGGGGCCGCGGGCCGCGCCCGTCGGGAGGAGCTCGCCGACGAGCGGGAGGCCCGCGCCACCGACCGCGACGCCGCCGCCGACCGCCGGGAGGTCGCGGCCGACGCCCGCGAGGCCGGCGCCGACGAGCGGGAGGGCACCGCCGACGCCCGCGAGCACGCGGTCGACGACCGCGAGGGCCGGGTCGACACCCTGGCCCGCGCGTTCCGCTTCGACACCCCCGGACTCCTGGACCGCGCGGGCGAGGCCGTCGAGCGCATGGCCGAGACGGCCGAGCGGTCCCGCGAGCGGGTCGAGCGCTCCCGGGCGGCGCTGCAGCGCTCCCGCGAGCTGGTCGACCGCGAGCAGCGGGAGATCGACGGCGAGGGCGCCGCCTCCGAGCGCCGGCAGCGCGACGACCCGGGGACGCCGGAGCCGTGACGGCGTCCCCGGGCCCCCGGGGCAGGCCTCCTGTCAGGCCTTCGCCGGCGCCTGGTGACCCGCGAACTTCTCCCGCAGCGTCTTCTTCGAGAACTTGCCGGTGGAGGTCTTGGGCACCTCGTCGATGAACACCACGTCGTCGGGCACCTGCCACTTGGCGACGCGCGAGGCGATGTGCTCGAGCACCGCCTCGCGGGTGAGCTCGACGCCCTGCTTGGGGACGACGCAGGCCAGCGGGCGCTCCGACCACTTCTCGTCCGGGATCGCGATGACCGCGGCCTCGGCGACGCCCTCGAGGGACATGATCTCGTTCTCGAGGTCGACCGACGAGATCCACTCGCCGCCGGACTTCACGAGGTCCTTGGTGCGGTCGACGAGCTTGACGTAGCCGTAGCGGTCGATCACCGCCACGTCGCCGGTCTTGAGCCAGCCGTCCTCGGTGTACTGCTTGCCGCCGTCCTCGTTGCGGTAGTACGACGCCGCGATCCACGGCCCGGCGGCCTGCAGCTCGCCCGAGGTCTCGCCGTCCCACGGGAGCACCTCGCCGGAGTCCGGGTCGCAGATGCGCAGGTCGACCAGCGGCGCGGGCGTGCCCGCCATGGCGCGCACGTCGGCGAGCTCGTCGGCGGAGAGACCGTCGTGGACCGTCTTGAGGACCCCGGTGGTGGCGATCGGGCTGGTCTCGGTCATGCCCCAGGCCTGGGTGACCGGCAGGCCGATCTTCTTGCGCCACGCCTCGGACAGCGACTTCGGCACCGCGGAGCCGCCGCAGAGCAGCAGGCGCAGGTCGGGCAGGTCGCCCTCGGAGAGCTCGGGCAGGACGCCCATCCAGATCGTCGGGACGCCCGCGGTGACCGTGATGTGGTGGTCGCGCAGGATGCCGGCGATGGCCTTCGGGGTCATGTTCGGGCCGGGCATCACCAGCGACGAGCCGGCGAACACCGCCGCGTAGGGCGTGCCCCAGGCGTTGGCGTGGAACATCGGCACGATCGGCAACAGGACGTCGCGCTCGACGAGCCCGGCCACGTCGGCCATGAGCACGGCGATCGAGTGCAGCACCGTCGAGCGGTGCGAGTAGACGACGCCCTTGGGGTTGCCGGTGGTGCCCGACGTGTAGCACATGGCCGCGGCCTGGTTCTCGTCCGCGATCTCGAAGCGGCCCTCGTGGGGCTCCACGGAGGCGAGCAGGGTGTCGTAGTCGGAGATGCGCTCGTCGTCGGGGATGGCGACGTCGGCGCCGTCGTCGATGACGATGACCTTGCGGACCGTCTCCATCTGGTCGACGTGCGGCCAGAACTGCGGGAACAGCGAGCGGTCGACGAAGACGACCTCGTCCTCCGCGTGGTTCGCGATGTAGATCAGCTGCTCGGTGAACAGCCGGATGTTGAGGGTGTGCAGCACCCGTCCGCTGCACGGCACCGCGAAGTAGAGCTCGAGGTGGGCCGGGCTGTTCCAGCAGAAGGTGCCGACGCGGCCCTCGGGGGAGACACCGAGGGCGTCGATCGCGGCGGCGGCGCGACGGACCCGGACGGCCCAGGACGCGTAGTCGCCGCGGTGCACCGTGCCGCCCGCACCCACGCCGATGATCGGCTTGTGGCCGAAGATCTGCTCCGCGCGATGGAAGACGTGGGGCAGGGCGAGGGGGTAGTCCTGCATCTGACCGAGCACTGGCGGGGCCTCCCTGGTCGGTGTCATCCCGGTCACTCATCCTACGGCGACGCCGTCCGGAATCGCCCGCTCGCCGGGACCGGCCGGCGGCTGATCACCATGCGTGCCGGAACGTGTGACCCGGGTGACCCGCCGGGCGGGACAGAGGCCGCGACCAGCACGAACGCCGGTCACCGTACGGACGGTCGGCCTCGGCCCGGCCCGGCCACGGCCCGTCGCGGTTGACCGGGTATGGGGCCTGTGCTGGACTTGGTGCACGGCATCGATCGCACACCTCGTGCGAACGGGAGCTGCCGAGTGGCGCTGCAACGGACGGCTGAGGTCTTTTCCCTGGCTTGTCCGCCACGCTCGGTAGTGGTCCGTACCTTCGCAAGGGCGCCTGCGGATGGTGATGAAGCGTGTACTGAGTCCTCGTGCCCCGGCGTGCCGTCCTCCCGCCCGCGCGACAGCGAGCGACGGCGACACACCGGACGTCCACGGACCCGGCACCGTTTCGCACGGTCCAACGATCACCGACCAGAGGGAGTCATGACGAACGCTGTAGGCACCGTCGACCAGAAGCACGACACGCGCAACGGCATCGATTTCGCCGTCGCCGATCTCGGCGAGGCCGACTTCGGGCGCCGCGAGATCCGCCTCGCCGAGCACGAGATGCCGGGCCTGATGGCCCTGCGCCGCGAGTACTCCGAGGCCAAGCCGCTCCACGGCGCCCGGGTCTCCGGCTCGCTGCACATGACGGTGCAGACCGCCGTCCTGATCGAGACCCTGGTCGAGCTGGGCGCGGAGGTCCGCTGGGCCTCCTGCAACATCTTCTCCACGCAGGACCACGCCGCCGCCGCGGTCGTCGTCGGCCCGCACGGCACCGTCGACGAGCCCAAGGGCGTCCCCTGCTTCGCCTGGAAGGGCGAGTCGCTGGAGGAGTACTGGTGGTGCGCCGAGCAGATGATGACCTGGGTCGACGCCGACACGCGCGGCCCGAACATGATCCTCGATGACGGTGGCGACGCCACGATGCTCGTCCACAAGGGCGTCGAGTTCGAGAAGGCCGGCGTCGTGCCGACCACCGAGATGGACGACCCGGCCGAGTACCAGGTCGTGCTGGCCACGCTGCGTCGCAGCCTCGAGAACGACAGCCAGCACTGGACCAAGGTCGCGTCGGGCATCCGGGGCGTCACCGAGGAGACCACGACGGGCGTCCACCGCCTGTACGAGTTCTTCAACGAGGGCAAGCTGCTCTTCCCGGCGATCAACGTCAACGACTCGGTCACCAAGTCGAAGTTCGACAACAAGTACGGCTGCCGCCACTCGCTCATCGACGGCATCAACCGCGCCGTCGACGTGCTGCTCTCCGGCAAGAAGGCCGTCATCTGCGGCTTCGGCGACGTCGGCAAGGGCTCCGCCGAGTCGCTGCGCGGCCAGGGCGCGCGTGTGACCGTCACCGAGTCCGACCCCATCTGCGCGCTCCAGGCGCTGATGGAGGGCTACGACGTCAACACCCTCGAGAACGTGATCGACTCCGCCGACATCGTCATCACGACGACCGGCAACAAGGACATCGTCACGCTCGACCACATGAAGCGGATGAAGCACCAGTCGATCCTGGGCAACATCGGCCACTTCGACAACGAGATCCAGGTCGAGAAGCTCGAGAAGTCGGGCGCCACGCGGATCAACATCAAGCCGCAGGTCGACGAGTGGAAGTTCGACGACGGCCACTCGATCATCCTGCTGTCCGAGGGCCGGCTGCTGAACCTCGGCAACGCCACCGGGCACCCGAGCTTCGTCATGTCGAACTCGTTCGCCAACCAGACGATCGCGCAGATCGAGGTCTGGACCAAGCCGGACGAGTACCCGATCGGCGTCTACCGCCTGCCGAAGCACCTGGACGAGAAGGTCGCGAAGGTCCACGTCGAGGCGCTCGGCGCGGAGCTGACCAAGCTCACCAAGGAGCAGGCCGAGTACATCGGCGTCGACGTCGAGGGCCCGTACAAGCCGGAGCACTACCGCTACTGAGGCGGCTGTGTTCCGCAGCGAACGAGCTGTTCGCTGCTTCTAGGCGCACGAACTCCCCGTTGATCACTGAGTGATCGCGGGCCGGAGGGCGTCCCGCAGTCGCGGGGCGCCCTCCGGTGCGTTCGGGGGCCCGCATAGGGTTCCGACGTGGGCGTGGTGGTGGCCGTCGAGGGGCTCGACGGCGCGGGCAAGGCGACGCTGGTCGCCGCGCTCGCCGACGCCGCCCGCGCCCGCGGCGCGACGGTCGGGGCGTTCGCGTTCCCCCGCTACGGCGCCGACGTGCACGCCGCGATCGCCGGCGAGGCGCTCCACGGCGGACACGGCGACCTGCGCGGCTCGATCCACGCGATGGCCGTGCTCTTCGCGCTCGACCGGGCCGGCGCCGCGGTCCCGCTGCGCGCCGCGCGCGAGGAGCACGACCTCGTGCTCGTCGACCGCTACGTCGCCTCGAACGCCGCGTACGGCGCGGCCCGGTGCGGCGAGGACGTCGACGGGCCGTTCGTGGCCTGGGTGCACGCCCTCGAGATCGGCCGTCTCGGGGTGCCGGCGCCGGACGCGCACGTGCTCGTCCGCGTCCCCGGGGAGCTCGCCGCGCAGCGCGTCCGCGACCGCGCCGCCGCCGATCCGACACGCACCCCGGACGGCTACGAAGCGGACGCGGCGCTCCAGGCCCGGTGCGCCGCGGTGTACGACCAGCTCGTCGAACGCTCCTGGCTGGCGCCCTGGGCGGTGGTCGGCACCGACGGAGACCGCGCGTCGCTCACCCGAACGGCGGAGTCATGGGTCGCTGACTGGCTGCGAACCGGCTCGTCGGGCCACATCGGCCCCGGATCGTCGGTGAGAAGTGACACCATTGAGACATGACCTCTCGGATCCTGGTGGTGGACGACGACGCCTCGCTGGCGGAGATGTTGACGATCGTCCTGCAGGGCGAGGGATTCGAGACGACGGTGGTCGGCGACGGTCCGGCGGCGCTGCCGGCGCTGCGGGAGAACGCGCCGGATCTCGTGCTGCTGGATCTCATGCTCCCGGGGATGAACGGCATCGACGTGTGCCGGGCGATCCGCGCCGAGTCCGGGGTGCCGGTCGTGATGCTGACGGCGAAGACCGACACGGTGGACGTCGTCCTCGGTCTGGAGTCCGGTGCCGACGACTACGTGGTCAAGCCGTTCAAGCCCAAGGAGCTCGTGGCGCGCATCCGTGCGCGCCTGCGCCAGTTCCCGGCCGAGCCCGCCGAGCAGATGCAGATCGGCGACGTCACCATCGACGTCCCGGCCCACCAGGTGCGCCGCAGCGGGCGCACGATCCCGCTGACGCCCCTGGAGTTCGACCTGCTGGTGGCCCTGGCGCGCAAGCCGCGTCAGGTGTTCACCCGCGAGGTGCTGCTCGAGCAGGTCTGGGGCTACCGGCACGCGGCCGACACGCGGCTGGTCAACGTCCACGTGCAGCGGCTGCGCTCCAAGGTCGAGATCGACCCGGAGCACCCGGAGGTCGTGCTCACGGTGCGCGGCGTCGGGTACAAGGCCGGGCCGCCCTGAGTCCGGGCCGCCGGGGGACACCGTGCTGACGGGCCTGCGTCTTCGTCTCGAGCGCTTCGCCGCCGAGCGGGTGGGTCAGGTCCGGGTGCTCTGGCGGCGCTCGATGCAGCTGCGCGTCGTGCTGTCGACGCTGGCGATGTCCGTCGTCGTCGTGGCCGTGCTCGGTCTCGTGCTGCAGACCCAGATCGCCGACCGGCTCGTGCAGGGCAAGGAACAGGCCGCCCTGATCCAGGCGGACATCTCCCGCCAGGCCCTCGAGCGCGACCTCGCGCGCATCGACCCCGACCGCGACGGCGCCCAGGCCGTGCTCGACGACGTCCTCGACCGACTGTCCACCAGCGGCCAGGGTGCCGACCAGGACGGCCTGGCCCGGGGCAGCGACCCGACGAGCGACGCCGGCGCGTTCGACGCCGTGCTCATCGCCGGCTCGGACACCGTGGGCGCCGGCGGCCCGGGCGCCCTGCCCACGGTGCCGGGCGGCGTCACGGTCGAGGTCAGCGCCGGGCCCGCCGAGGTCATCCCGCCACAGCTGCGGGCCCCGGTGCTGCAGGGCTTCCTCGCCACCAAGTACCTGACGGTCGCCTCGTCGGGCCAGGCCGCGCCCGTGCCCACGCTCGTCGTCGGCCAGCCGGTGCGCACCGCGGGCCGCAACCTGCAGCTCTACCTGCTCTTCCCGCTCTCGGCCGAGCAGCGCACGCTCGCGCTGGTCCAGAGCACGCTCGCGCTCGCCGCCGGGGTCCTGCTCGTGCTGCTCGCGGGCATCTCGTCGGTGGTGACGCGCCAGGTCGTGCGCCCGGTGCGCCAGGCCGCCGACGTCGCCGAACGGTTCGCCGACGGCCACCTCGACGAACGGATGCCGGTCCACGGCGACGACGAGGTGGCCCGGCTCGCGGAGTCGTACAACGAGATGGCGGCGAGCATCCAGTCGCAGATCCGCCAGCTCGAGGAGTTCGGGGCGCTGCAGCGCCGGTTCACCTCCGACGTCAGCCACGAGCTGCGCACGCCGCTGACCACCGTGCGCATGGCCGCCGAGGTCCTGCACGCCCAGGTCGACCCCACCGAGGTGACCGCGGCGCGCTCGGCGCAGCTGCTGGTCGCCGAGCTCGACCGCTTCGAGACGCTGCTCGCCGACCTCCTGGAGATCAGCCGCCTCGACGCCGGGATGGCCGAGCTGGGCCTCGAGGAGGTCGACGTCGGCGCGATCGTGCGGCGGTCGGCCGAGACCGTGCGGCACCTCGTCGAGGCCACCGGCACCCCGCTGCTGCTCGACCTCGGCGACCAGGTCCTCGCCGAGATCGACCCGCGCCGCGTCGAGCGCGTCCTGCGCAACCTGCTCGCCAACGCCATCGACCACGGCGAGGGCCGGCCCATCGAGGTGCGCCTGGCCGCCGACGAGGGCGCGTTCGCGGTCGTGGTGCGCGACCACGGCATCGGTCTCAAGCCGGGCGAGGCCGGGCTCGTGTTCAACCGGTTCTGGCGCGCCGACCCGTCCCGCCAGCGGCGCAGCGGGGGCACCGGTCTCGGGCTGGCGATCAGCCTGGAGGACGCCCGCCTGCACGGCGGCTGGCTGCAGGCCTGGGGCGAGGTCGACCAGGGCGCCGTCTTCCGCCTCACGCTCCCGCTGCGCCACGGCGAGCGCCTGCGCACGAGCCCGCTGCCCCTGCTGCCCGTCGCGGCCGCACCGGCCGCCGCCGAGCCCGGCATCCACGACGCCGCGCCCACGACGGGCACCGCGCTGCCCCCGCCCGAGCCCGACGCGGGCGAGGCGGGAGCGACGAACGGCGGGGCCGACATGTCCGTGCCGACCCTGCCCGAGCCGACCCTGCCCGAGCCGACCCTGCCCGAGCCGACCCTGCCCGAGCCGACCCTGCCCGAGCCGACCCTGCCCGAGCCGACCCTGCCGGGTCCCGCACCGCCCTCGGGCCCGGGCACGTCCTCGGTGATCCGGTGACGCGGGTGCGCCGGGTGGTGCTGCTGCTCCTGACGGTGCTGCTCGCGGCCGGCTGCGCGTCGGTGCCCGGCTCGTCCGAGGTCACCGTGCTGCGGCAGGTCGGCGACGCCGCCGAGCCGACCGCGCCGCCCGGCCCCGCGCGCGGCGCCGGGCCGTTGGAGACCGTCCGGGGCTGGGTGCTCGCCTCCGGCGCCACCGCCGAGCGCCACCGCGCCGCGCGGGGCTTCCTCACGTCGGCGACGGCAGGGACGTGGGACGACGGCGCCAGCCCGGTCGTCGTGTCCGATCAGGTCGACACCGTGTTCGTCGACCGCCCGGTGCCCGTGGGCGAGGCGCGGGTCCGCGTCCGGGCCACGGCGCTCGGGGTGCTCACGCCCGACGGGGTCTTCGACGCCGGTGTGCGCCCGGTGGAGGTCGAGGTCGGGCTGACCGAGCAGAACGGCCAGTGGCGGATCTCCTCGCTGCCGACGGGCACGATCGTGCGGCGCTCGGACCTGCGCGCCAACACCCGCCCGGTGCGCACGTGGTTCCTCGACCCACAGCGCGCGAGCCCCGTCTCCGACCCCCGCTATCTGGCCACCACCCCGGCGCGCTCGGTGCCGACGCGCACGATGCAGTACCTGCTCGCCGGCCCCTCGGAGTCGCTCGCCGGCGCCGCCGTGAGCGCCCTGCCGGTCGGCACCGCGCTCCGCTCGGACGTCTCGATCACACCCGGGGGCACCGCGGTCGTCGACCTCACCCGCACCGGCCCCCTCGACGACCGCAGGCGCCGCGACGTCGCGCAGCAGGTGACGTTGACGCTCGCCGGCATCGGGGTGTCCCGGGTGGAGCTGCTGGTCGACGGCGAACCCCTGCTGCCCGGCGTCCCCGAGGTCGACATCGCCGCCGCGCTCGCCGGCCTGCCGCCCGAGGTCGCCCGGCGTCCCGACCTGCCCGTCGATCCCGTCGTCGGCGGCCCGGGGGAGTCCGACGTCCCCGTCCTCGTCGCCGACGACGGGCGTCTGCGCCTGCTCTCCGGCGAGCCCGCGGGCGGCCCGGCCGGCCGCGGCACGTACCGGGCGGCCTCCGCGTCGGCGAGTGCCGACGGCGACGTCGCGCTCGTGGCACAGGACGGGGTGTCCGCCGACCCCGCGGTCCCCCGGATGCGCCTGCTCACGGGCGCCGGCGGGTCGGAGCTCGCCGCCAGCGGGATCGAGGGCCGGTCGCTGGCCCGGCCGTCGTGGACCCCGGACTCGAACGAGGTGTGGTCGGTCGCCGACGGCGCCACCGTCGTGCGCGCGATGCGGGCCGGGCCGCCCGGGGCGGTGCGCCCGGTGCCCGTCGACGCCTCGGGGCTGGCCGCGTCAGGGGTGATCGCGCCGCCCGGGGCGCTCGGGCCGCTGTCGGCGCTGCGCATCTCGCCGGACGGCGCGCGGGTCGCGCTCGTGTCCGGGGGCCGGGTGCTGGTGGCGGCGATCGCCCGCGACGGCGCGGGCAACGCCCGGCTGGGGTCGGTCGCGGCCCTGCGTCCCGAGTCGCTGGACCAGGTCCTCGACGTCGGCTGGACCCGCACCGACCAGATCGTCGCCGTCGGCAACCGGGCCGACCGGCCGGTCACGCTGGTCTCGGTCGACGGCCTGGACCTCGAGTCCCTCTCGACCACCAACATCACGCCGCCGGTGACCGCGGTGGCGGCGCGGCCCGGCCGCCCCCTGGTCGTGGCCGACCAGGGCGGCACCTGGACCCTGCCCCTGGGCGGCGACAGCGGGTCCGGCACCGACGTGTGGCAGGCGGTGCCGGGCTTCGGCGCCTCCACCGTGCCGGCGTATCCGGGCTGACGCACGCCCGTCATCCCGCACCGTCGCCGTCCCCATCGGCCGGATGCGTCCCCAGGCACGGACGCGCCCCTGGCCGTCGGGGCACCCGCGGCGCGAGCCTGGCGGGGTGCCCCCGGCCGCCCGGCAAGCCCTCGAGCAGCGAGCTCAGCACGCGCTGCTCGCCCTCGCCGACCTGCTGCTGCCCGCCCCCTGCCCCGGCTGCGGGGCCGACGGCGAGCGCTGGTGCGCGGGGTGCCGGGACCGGTGGCGACGCCCGGCGCTGCTCGACCTGCCCGGGCTGCCCCCGGTGATCGCGCTCGCGCCCTACGGCGGCAGCGCGCGCGAGGCCCTGCTGGCCTACAAGGAGCGGGGTCGCCGCGAGCTCGCCCGACCGCTCGCGGAGCACGTCGCCGGCGGCCTGCGCGCGCACGACGTCCCGCCCGCCGCGCTCGTCCCCGCCCCGTCGCGTCCCGCCGCGGCGCGTGCCCGTGGCGGCGACCACGTGCTGCGCCTGGCCCGGGCGGTCGTCCGGGGCGCGGAACGGAGCGAGCCCGAGGTGCCCTGCGTCGCCCGGGCGCTCGCGCTGGGCCGTAAGGCCGTCGACGCGGTGGGTCTCGACGCCGCCGCCCGCGCCGACAACCTGGCGCGCCACCTGCGCCTTCGTCCGCGCGGGCTGCCGCCGCCGGGATCCGCGGTGGTGCTGCTCGACGACGTCCTCACCACCGGGGCCACCGCCCGCGCGGCGACACGTCTGCTCGCCGCGGCCGGCCGGCCGGTGGACGCGGTCGTGGTGCTCACCGTGGCCGACCCCCGCGCCCGTCGGTCACTCGTCCGGGTGGGTGCGGACCCCGCGCCCGCCTCACCCGGCCGGTGCCCGTGACCAGGGGTGCATCGTCCGGTCGAGTGCCCGCCGCGAGGCCGTATCCCGGGCACATCGGACCTTCCGCAGGAGCGGCAGGAGTCACTACGGTGACGCACCACACCCGCCGAGGTGAACGACAGGAGGCGCGAACGTCGCAGTTCGACGCGGTCGAGGGCCCCGATGGCGGTGAGCCCCGAGCTCCTCGCAGGAGGCGGCCGCGCATCGTTTTCCCCCAGATCGGGAGGTCGTCTTGGAGACCGTTCTCTGTGGACGCAACGTCGAGGTTCCCCAACACTTCCGCGAGCACGTGGCCGACAAGCTGTCGCGTCTCGAGCGCTATGACCACAAGATCGTGCGGATGGAGGTCCAGCTCTCCCACGAGCCGAACCCCCGCCAGGCGAAGAGCTGCCAGCGCGTGGAGATCACCGGACGCGGTCGCGGTCCCGTGGTGCGCGGCGAGGGCTGCTCCGCCGACTTCTACAGTGCGCTCGACCAGGCCGTGGCACGTCTCGAGGCCCGGCTGCGCCGCGCCCACGACCGGCGACGCGTGAGCCACGGCCGGCGCGTGCCGGTGTCGGTGGCCCGGGCGACCGGCACGATCACGGTGACCGAAGAGCTCGAGGTCAGCGTGGGGACGACCACCGACCTGCTCGAGCCCGGGGAGCCGGCCACCAACGGCCACTCCCACGGTCGCGACTGGGGCGTGGACGTCCCGGCGGCGCGGGAGCCCGGGGAGGACGTCGCACCGGAGGACGGCCCCGGGGAGGACGGCGCCGGGGAGGACGGCGCGGAGCGCCGGCCCGGCCGGGTGGTGCGGACCAAGGAGCACCACGCGGTCCCGATGAGCGTGGACGACGCCCTGTCGCAGATGGAGCTCGTCGGCCACGACTTCTTCCTGTTCGCCGACGCCGCGACGGGGCGGCCGAGCGTGGTCTACCGCCGCCACGGCTACGACTACGGGGTCATCGCGCTCGCCTGACGGCACGGGCACACAGGGCCCGTCCCCGTTGCACCTACGATGGGGGCGGGCCCGTGCCGGTGCGCGCGCCGGGGCCGGCCCGCACCTGGAGCGCCGACGAGCACAGCGAGGTCACCACCGTGGTCCTGAACCGACTGCTGCGGGCGGGTGAGACTCGGACGGTCAAGCGCCTCGGCAAGATCGCGGACTACGTCGACACCTTCGCCGACGAGATCGCCGAGCTCACCGACGCCGAGCTGCGGGCGAAGACCGACGAGTTCCGCGAGCGGTACGCCGACGGCGAGTCCCTGGACGACCTGCTGCCGGAGGCGTTCGCCGTCGTCCGCGAGGCCGCGTCCCGCACGCTGGGCCAGTTCCACTACCCGGTGCAGCTCATGGGCGGCGCCGCCCTGCACGAGGGCAACGTCGCCGAGATGCGCACCGGCGAGGGCAAGACCCTGGTCTCGACGCTGCCCGCGTACCTCAACGCGATCGCCCAGGAGGGCGTGCACGTCGTCACGGTCAACGACTACCTGGCGCAGCGCGACTCGCAGTGGATGGGCCGCGTGCACCGCTTCCTCGGTCTCGAGGTCGGCGCCATCTTCGCGGGCATGCCGGCCGCCGAGCGGCGCGCGGCCTACGAGGCCGACATCACCTACGGCACCAACAACGAGTTCGGCTTCGACTTCCTGCGCGACAACATGGCCTGGTCGAAGGCCGAGTGCGTGCAGCGCGGTCACACCTTCGCGATCGTCGACGAGGTCGACTCGATCCTCATCGACGAGGCCCGCACCCCGCTGATCATCTCCGGCCCCGCGGAGCAGAGCGCCCGGTGGTACACCGAGTTCGCACGGCTCGCCCCGAAGATGACCAAGGACGTCCACTACGAGGTGGACGAGCGCAAGAAGACCATCGGGGTCACCGAGGACGGCGTGTCCTTCATCGAGGACCAGCTGGGCATCGACAACCTCTACGAGGCCGCGAACACCCCGCTCGTCGGGTACCTGAACAACGCGATCAAGGTCAAGGAGCTCTTCCTCCGCGACAAGGACTACATCGTCCGCGAGGGCGAGGTCCTGATCGTCGACGAGTTCACCGGCCGTGTGCTCGTGGGCCGGCGCTACAACGAGGGTCTGCACCAGGCGATCGAGGCCAAGGAAGGCGTCGAGATCAAGCCGGAGAACCAGACCCTGGCGACGATCACGCTGCAGAACTACTTCCGCCAGTACGAGAAGCTCTGCGGGATGACCGGTACCGCCCAGACCGAGGCGGCGGAGCTCTCGAAGACCTACAAGCTCGGCGTGGTCTCGATCCCGACGAACAAGCCGCCCCGGCGCGTCGACCAGGCGGACCTCGTCTACAAGACCGAGCCCGCCAAGTTCGAAGCCGTGGCCGACGACGTCGCCGAGCACTTCGAGCGCGGCCAGCCGGTGCTGATCGGCACCACCAGCGTCGAGCGCTCCGAGTACCTGGCGAACCTGCTGACCTCGCGGGGCGTGGAGCACTCGGTGCTCAACGCCAAGTTCCACGAGCAGGAGGCGCAGATCATCGCCGAGGCCGGGCGGCGCGGCTCGGTCACCGTCGCGACGAACATGGCCGGCCGCGGTACCGACATCGTGCTCGGCGGCAACCCCGACTTCATCGCCGACCAGCGCCTGCGCGCGAAGGGGCTCGACCCCGTCGACTCCCGCGAGGAGTACGAGGCGGCGTGGGACGAGACCCTCGCCGAGGTCAAGGACGAGGTGTCCCGCGAGGCCGTCGACGTCAAGGAGGCCGGCGGGCTCTACGTCCTCGGCACCGAGCGCCACGAGTCGCGGCGCATCGACAACCAGCTCCGCGGCCGTTCGGGACGTCAGGGCGACCCCGGCGAGTCGCGCTTCTACCTGTCCCTCGGCGACGAGCTCATGCGGCGGTTCAACGGCGCCATGGTCGAGTCGATCATGACTCGGTTCAACCTGCCGGAGGACATGCCGATCGAGGCCAAGATGGTCTCCCGGGCCATCCGCAGCGCGCAGACCCAGGTCGAGCAGCAGAACTTCGAGGCCCGCAAGGACATCCTCGAGTACGACGAGGTCATGAACCAGCAGCGCACGGTGATCTACGCCGAGCGCCACCGGGTCCTCGAGGGCGAGAACCTGTCCGAGCAGGTCCAGAACATGATCGTCGACACCGTGACGGCCTACGTCGACGGCGCGACGTCCGAGGGCTACAGCGAGGACTGGGACCTCGAGAAGCTCTGGACGGGCCTGGGCCAGCTCTACCCCGTCGGGGTCCGCTGGCAGGACCTCGTCGAGGAGCAGGAGGACATCGACCGCGACATGCTGGTCGAGCTCCTCACCGAGGACGCGCTGGAGGCCTACGCCAAGCGTGAGGACGAGATCGACGCCATCGCGCCCCAGGGCGGGATGCGCGAGCTGGAGCGGCAGGTCGTCCTGTCGGTGCTCGACCGCAAGTGGCGCGAGCACCTCTACGAGATGGACTACCTCAAGCAGGGCATCGGCCTGCGGGCGATGGCCCAGCGCGATCCCAAGATCGAGTACAAGCGCGAGGGCTTCGAGATGTTCACCTCCATGATGGAGGGCATCCGCGAGGAGTCCGTCGCCTTCCTGTTCAACCTGACCATCCAGGTCGAGGAGCAGGCCCCCGTCGACGCCGTGCCCGGAGCGAACCCGACGACGGACACCAGCGTCCAGGCGGCGATCACCCCGGACACCCCGGACCCGCGCACCAGCCAGACGCGGACCACCTCCGGCGCCGCGCCGCTGCCCGTCGACCCGCGGGTGGCCGGCGCACCGACCAGCGCGATCCCGGTGCCGCCGCGGGGACCCGCCGCGCCGGCCCAGCCTCCCGCCGCGGCCTCGCCGGCCGCGCGCGGCGGGCGAGGCCGCCCGGGGCGGGGGCCCGCGCCGGAGTCGCAGCGTCCCGGCGGCGGCCAGCGCAACGGCCAGCGGGACGGACGGCGCTCGGGGGCGCACTCCGCCCCGGAGGCGGCCGGCCCGCCCACGGCCTCCGGTCCGGCGCTGTCCCAGCTGGGGCAGGAGTCGGTGCCCGACGCCTTCCGGGGTGCGGGGCTCGGCGGCCGTCGCCCGCAGCAGCTGGACTACATCGGGCCCGACGAGGACGGCCAGGCGGCCCGGCACGCGGCGGCGGACTCGGGCGGCAGCGCCGCCCGCGTGAACCCGCAGCAGGCCCGTCGTGCCGACACCCCGTCGCGCAACGCGCCCTGCCCCTGCGGCTCGGGCCGCAAGTACAAGCAGTGCCACGGGGCGCCGCCCCGGACCCCGGGCTAGAGGCCCCGAGGGCTAGAGGCCCCGAGGGCTAGAGCGGACCAGCCGGCTCACCCGGGCCACAGCGCCACCGCGCGCCAGTGGCCCGGGTCGGCCGGGCGGTCGCTCGCGCGCTCCAGGCGCGCGGCGAGGGCCCGGACGCGCTCGGGGCCGTGCACGACGGCGACGACCTCCACCGCCCGTGGTCCGACGGCACACACGCGCAGTCCGCGCAGGCCCGCCCGTGCGGCGGGGCGCGCGCCCGGGCCGGCGGACCCGGGCCGCGGTCCCGCGCCCTGCCGCGTGGCCCGGACCAGGGTCGCGAGGGCGTCGGGGTGCAGGAGCGGGCCCAGGTCGCCCGGCGGCCGCCGGCCCGCCAGCACGTCGGCCACGGCCGTCAGCAGGCGCAGCGCGACGGGCCGCAGCGCCGCCGCGAGCCGGTCGAGCTCGTCCTGGGCCCGGCGGGTACGCGCACCGTCGTCCGGGTCGGCGAGCACCGTCGCCCGGGCCGGGGGCAGCACCTCGGCGAGCGGCCGGACCCGGGGCGATGGCACCGCGCCGACCCGGCGGGCACGGGCGGGGGCGGTGCAGGGGGCGAGCGCGAGCGGCGTGACGGACACGGGTCCTCCCGGCGTGGCGGAGCGCTGTGGCGGCGCCGGGGGAGGACCGGGGTCGCGGGAACGGCGCCCAGCCTAGGCACGCCCGCCCGGGAGAGGTGGCGGTTCGGTCAGGCCCGTCGGCGCGCGAGCTCGAAGCACGCCACCGTGGCCGCACAGGCGGCGTTGAGCGACTCCACGCCGTCGGCGAGGGGGATCGTCAGGGTCCCGTGCAGCTCGTCGCGCACGTCGGCGGTGAGCCCGTCGGTCTCGCCCCCGACGACCAGGGCGACCCGGCCGGGGAGCTCGGCCCCGAACAGGGACTCTCGTGCGGCCCCGTCCAGTCCGAACAGGACGAAGCCCGCCTCGGCCAGGGCCGCGAGGCCCGTGGCGGCCGTCCGGGACCGCAGGACCGGGGCGTGGAAGGCGACCCCGGCCGAGGCCTTGATCACCAGGGGGTCGATCGCCGGCACGCCGCGGCGGGGCAGCAGCACGCCCTCGAGGCCCGCGCCGGTGGCCGAGCGCAGGATCATCCCGACGTTCGCCGGGTTCGTGAGGCCGTCGAGCACCAGCACACGGGCGGGGGCGGCCGGGTCGAGGTCCGCGAGGAAGTGCTCCACCGGGCGCATGCGCGGGGCGACGACGTCGGCGAGCACGCCCTGGTCCTGGCGCCCGTTGCCGGCCAGCACCTTCACCCGCTGGGCCGTGGCGCGCTGCAGCACCAGCCCGCGGGCCCGGGCGGCCTCGGTGAACGTGCGCACCGCCTCGCGGTCGGCCCCCTCGGCGAGGATCACCTTGTCGACCGCCAGCGCCGGGTCGCGCAGCGCCTCCAGCACCGGCTTGCGCCCGTAGACCGTGACGAAGGTGTCCTTGGGGGAGACCGGGGGTCCGGCGTCCGACACAGGTGAGGGGGTCATCACCTCCAGCCTGGCAGAGCGCCCGACCCACGGCCGCCGGTCCGGCCCTGTGCGACGATCGCGCCCATGCCGGACCGCTTGTCGGCGCTGGACGCCTCGTTCCTCTACATGGATCAACCGACCACGCCGATGCACGTCGGGAGCGTGTCCATCTTCCGGAAGCCGAAGTCCGGATTCGACTACGACGGCCTCGTCGACCTCATCTCGAGCCGCATCGGCCTCGTGCCGCGCTACCGCCAGAAGATCCGCGAGGTGCCGGGCCGGATGGCACGGCCGGTGTGGATCGACGACGTCGACTTCGACGTCACCTACCACGTCCGCCGCTCCGCGCTGCCGCCTCCGGGCACCGAGCGGGCGCTGTGCGACCTCGTCGCCCGTCTCATGTCGCGCCCGCTCGACCACACCCGCCCGCTGTGGGAGATGTACCTGGTCGACGGCCTGTCCGGGGGCCGGGTCGCGCTCGTCACCAAGACCCACCAGGCGATGGTCGACGGTGTCGCGTCGATCGACATCGGCCAGGTGGTGCTCGACGACACCGCCTCGGGGCGCTCGACGCCCGAGGACGTCTGGGTGGCGCGCAGCGAGCCGACGTCGTGGCGGCTGATGTACGACGCGTTCAGCGAGAACGTCTCCCGTCCCGGCAACGCCGTCGAGGCCGCCCGCGACGCGGTGCGCGACGCCGCGGACACCGTCACCAAGGTCGCGGGCGTCGCCGGGGGCCTGTTCTCCGCGGTGCGCACCGCGGTCCGCCCGGCCCCGGTGAGCCCGCTCAACGTCCCGATCTCCACCCAGCGCCGGTTCGCCATGACCCGCACCGACCTCGAGGACTACCGCGCCGTGCGCCGCGCCCACGGCGGGACGATCAACGACGTGGTGCTCGCGGTCGTCTCCGGCGCCCTGCGGAACTGGCTGCTCACCCGCGGTGCGTCGGTGACCCCGACGACGACGATGCGGGCGATGGTGCCGCTGTCGGTGCGCGGGGACGCCGAGACGACGGGCTCGATCGCGGGCGCGGGGTTGCTGGGTAACCAGATCGCGTCGTACCTCGTCGACCTGCCCGTCGGGGAGCCCAACGCCGTGCTGCGCATGCACCACGTCGCGCACGCCATGCGCGAGCACAAGGAGTCGGGGCAGTCGGTGGGGGCGAACGCGCTGGTGCGCGTCGGGGGCTTCGCTCCGCCGACCCTGCACGCGCTGGGGGCGCGGGCGGCCAACGGCTTCGCACGCCGGCTGTTCAACCTCGTCGTCTCCAACGTCCCGGGCCCGCAGCACGCGCTGTACGCGGCGGGGGCGCGGATGCTCGAGATGTACCCCGTGGTGCCGCTGGCGAAGGGCCAGTCCCTCGCGGTGGGCCTGACCTCGTACGACGGCGGGGTCTTCTACGGCTTCAACGCCGACCGCGACTCGATGGCCGACGTCGACGAGCTCGGCCCGCTGGTGACGGAGGCGCTCGCCGAGCTCGTCGCGACGGTCCCGCAGTGAGTCTCGGCCTCGTCCTCGGCACCGGCGGTCAGCTGGGCTACGCCTGGACGGTCGCCGCGCTGACGACCTGGGAGGAGGCGACGGGGCGTGACGCCCGCGAGGCCGACGTGATGGTCGGGACGTCGGCGGGCTCTGTGGTCGCCGCGGCGCTCGCCAGCGGGGTCCCGGTGTCCGACATGCTCGCGCAGCTGCTGGACCCGCCCCCGCCGCGACCGCGCCCGAAGAGCGCCCCGCCGTCGACGGCGCGCCGCGGCCTGCCGCCGATGCCTCGGGTCGGACCCGGGTCGCTGCGCCTGCTCGGCGAGATCGCCCGCCGCCCGCGGCGCTTCCCGCCGCTCGCCTTCGGGGCGGCGTTGCTGCCGACCGGCCGGGGCGACACCACGGGCCTGCACCGCTGGGCCACGAAGTGGTCCAGCGAGACGTGGCCCGAGCACCCGCAGGTGCGGATCGTGGCGATGGACTACGACACCGGGGCGCGCGTGCCCTTCGGCCGGGCCGGCGCACCGCCGGCGTCGATGGCCGAGGCGGCGACGGCGTCGTGCGCGGTGCCGGGCTGGTTCTCGCCGGTGCGGATCGCGGGGCGCCGCTTCGTCGACGGCGGGGTGTGCTCGGCGACGTCGGCGGACCTGTTGCTCGACGACGACCTGCCCCGCGTCGACGAGGCCCTCGTGCTGGTGCCCCTGGCCCGGTCGGGCTCGACGACGCGGGTGTGGTCGGATCCCGTCGCGGCCACCGACGGGTGGCTGCGGGGGCTGATCGGCGGCCGCTCGACGCGCGAGATCGAGCGGCTCCGCGAGGCCGGCATCGCGGTGACCGAGCACGCCCCGGGCGCCGAGGACCGGGCCGTGACCGGCTGGAACGTCATGGACCCCCGCAAGCAGGCCGAGGTCGCCCGGGTGGCGCTGCGCACCACGGCGGCGCAGTGGGCCGGGGCGGACGACGACAGGGCAGGAGAACGGTGAGGATCTTCGTACCGGCCACGGTGGCCGGTCTGCGGCGGCTGCTCGACACCGAGGCGCTCCAGCCCCTCTCGGGCACCGCGTTCGCCCTGACCCCACGGCTGCGGGAGTCCTACGCGTCGGGTGACGACGAGGAGCTCGAGTACGTCGCCATGTCCGAGGCCGCGCGCGCGTCGCTGCGCCTGCTCGCCGCCGAGCTCGCCGACGACCCGGACGCGTCGCCCCGCCGCGCGGTCGTGAGCGCCGACGTCGAGGACGCGACCCTGCGCCCCGACCTCGACGACGCCGTCGTCCGCGTCGGCGGCCCGATCCCGATGTCGCGTCTCGCCGCCGTGCACCTCGACCTCGTCGAGGCCGCGGACGCCGTCCGTGCCGCGGCGGCCGTCGTCGACGCCGCGGACCTCGGCGACCCGGATGCCGAGTTCGTCCTCGGCGACGTCGAGGACCACGAGCTCGCCTGGTACGGCGTCCAGGAGCTGCCGTTCGTGCTGGAGCTCCTGTAGGACCCCTCCCTCCCTGAGAGGGAGGCGGGTCAGAGGTCGCGGGTCCAGGTGCCCAGTCGCCGCGCCACGGCGTAGAGCTCGTCGATCTCGCGGTCGTCGAGGGTGGCCGGCAGGGCGGTGACCAGCCGCGACAGGCTCGCGGGCGTGGTGACCAGCACGCCGGCCGGGAGCTCGCCGCCCGGCGCCGGCGTCACGGACGCCGCGTCGACGGCCAGCGCGGCGATGACCGGCGGCGCCGTCCTGGCGTCGGAACCCAGAGCCGCGGCGAGGAGCCGACCGGCGCGCTCGGCCTGGGCGCGCGCCCGCGGCACGTGCTCGACGTCCTCGCCGTCGACGGTGAACCGGTCGCCGTCGACGCGCACCACGGCGCCGGGATGGCGCTCGACGGTCACGGTGACCACACCGGGCGGGCCGATCAGGACGTGGTCGAGGTCGCCGTGCCCGGCGCCGGCTGGCACCGCGTGCAGCACGCGCCAGGGCGGGCGGCGCCGGGTGAGCCGGGCCAGCACGTTCGGTTCGGTCAGCCACCGGAGGGCCTCGGCGAGCAGGACCTCGGGCGGGACGGCGTCAGGGGTCGGTGCGGCCTGTGCAGCCTCGGCCGGTGGCGCCTCCTCAAGATCAGCCGCGGCCGGTGGCGCCTCGTCCCGGTGGGCGGGGAGCCACCGGGCGAGCTCGGCCATCCCGGGCCGCGGCGCGTACCAGCGCTTGGCCCGCCAGTCCCACAGGGCGCCGGCGACCTTGGCGTCGTCCTTCTCCCCGAACGGCACGTCCAGCCACGGCTGCTGCTCGCGCACCATGACGACCCCCTCAGCAGCTCCTGCCCGGAGGATGGCAGGTCGGCCGGACACCCGGGGCGCGCTCAGCGGTCGGGCTGCGCGGGCATCCCCTTGCGCCACGCCGAGAAGGACTGGATGCGACCGGCGCGCGGGCGGAAGAGCCAGGGCCACGGGTGCACCACCGCGGGCTCGAGCTCGGCGGCCCGGCGGCGGAACCCCGGCACCGGGGCGAAGGTCACCGCGAGACGGCGCCCGGCGAGCTCGTCGGCGACCCGGCCCCGCCGGATCTCGACGGGACGCCGGGTGGCGAGGTCGGCCAGGGTCTCGACGAGGAACACCAGCCGCTTGCCCGAGAGCATCAGCCCGGTCAGCAACGGCTCGTCGAAGCAGAACACCGCCGGGACGTCGGGATGGGCCACCAGCGCCCGGTCGGCGTCCCCGAGCGACTCGCCGGTGAGCCACACGGCGTCGACCGCGGCGTCACCGTCGGCGGACTCCGGCCCCGCGGTCACCGACGGGTCCGGGTCGCCGCGCAGGAGGTCCGAGACCGCGACCCGGGAGGTCCGCCGGTCGGCGGGCCACGACGCCACCGGGCAGGCGTCGCGCAGGGCGCACTCGCGGCACAGGGCCGGCGCCCGCTTCTGCACCTGCCAGCGGGAGAACGCGTAGGCCTTGCCGTTGCCCGCGCCGACGGTCCACTGCCAGTTCAGGCGGTTGGCGGCGCGGGAGCCGTCCAGGAGATGGGTGAAGAACTCCTCCTCGCCGTCGCGCCACCGCGCACCGGCCCGCACGGTCCACTGGCTGGCCAACCACATCCGCGTCTGGTTCACCAGCCAGCCATCGGCGTGCAGCTCGCCCACCGTCGCGTCCATGCACCGCATGTCCCGGGGCCACGGCTCGTCCCACACCTCGGGCGGCTGCGGCGGCCGGGCGCGCAGCTCCTCGCGCAGCGCAGGCCGGCCGTCGCGCCCGAAGCGGGCGTAGAGGTGGCGGGTGAACTCCTGCCAGGCCAACTCGTCGCGGTACTTCCGGCGGTCGTTCGACGGCGCGTCCGCGACGTGGTCCCACAGCGTGGGCAGGTCGACGAGGTTGTAGCGGACGTAGGGCGACATCCGCGACGCCCCGCGGCGCTCGGGTGGCCACACCTGGTTGCGGCTCCCCGCGTAGCCCGTGACGTCGAGGGCGGCCAGGGCGGCGTCCGCCGCGGTCTGCCCGCCCCGGATGTTCTCCGAGGCCGCCGGGGAGTCGCACGTGAGATCGGCGAGGTGCTCGCGGACGAATCGCACCGCGGCGTCGGGCCCGGGACCGGGAACGGGGAGCTGCACCGGCCGGGCGTACCCGCTCATCGGCGATAGTGCGCGTTGTGGAAGCCGATATCGCGCACCTCCTCGACGCCGCCCGCACCGACGGCCGCCGCCGCGTCCTCGGCATCGTCGGCGGCCCCGGCGCGGGCAAGTCGACGCTCGCCGCGTCGCTGGCCGGTCCCGGGGTCGCCGTGGTGGGGATGGACGGCTGGCACCTGGCGAACTCGGTGCTCGACCGCCTGGGCCGCCGCGACCGCAAGGGCGCCCCGGACACCTTCGACGCCGCGGGCTACGTCGCCTTCCTCGACCGCGTCCGCTCCCGCGCGGCGACGGTGTGGGCGCCCGAGTTCCGGCGCGAGATCGAGGAGCCGATCGCCGGGGCCCTCGAGGTCCCGCCCGGGGCGCTGGTCGTCGTCACCGAGGGCAACTACCTGCTCGTCGACGAGCCCCCCTGGGACGGCATCCGGCCGTTGCTGGACGAGGCCTGGTTCCTCGCCCCCGACGAGGACGTCCGCCGCGACCGGCTGATCGCCCGCCACGAGAGCCACGGCCGCAGCCACGACGAGGCGGTGGCCCGCGCGGACGGCAGCGACGGCGCCAACGCCCGGGTGATCGCCGCGACGGCGCACCGCGCCGACGTCGTGCTCACCGGGTGACGCTCACCCTCCGGTCTCCCAGGCCGGGGTCCGCAGCGCGGTGAGCACCCGGCGCAGGGCGTCGAGGCGTCCGGGGCCGAGGCGGCCCGCGGCCACCTCGGTGTCGAGCGCGCACTCCGGGTCCGACGGCGGGCCCAGGTGCGCGCAGCCGCGCGGGCACTCCTCGATCGCGGCCGCCAGGTCGCCGAAGGCCGCGACGACGTCGCTCGGAGCGATGTGGGCGAGCCCGAACGAGCGGATGCCGGGGGTGTCCACGACCCAACCACTGTGGTCGGGCAGGGAGAGCGCCACGGCCGACGTCGACGTGTGCCGTCCCTTCCCGACCCCGGACACCACGCCGACGGCGCGGTAGGCGTCCGGCACGAGCACGTTGACCAGCGTCGACTTGCCGACCCCGGAGTGCCCGATGAACGCCGACACGCGCCCCTCGACGACCTCGCGCAGCGCCGTCGGATCGCGGTCGGCGCGGGTGACGACGACGGGCAGGTCGAGGTCGGCGTAGTTCGCGGCGAACTCGGCCGGGTCGGCGAGGTCGGCCTTCGTCAGGCACAGCACCGGCTCGAGCCCACCGGCGTAGGCGGCGACGAGCGCGCGGTCGACGAAGCCGGTGCGGGGAACCGGGTCGGCCACCGCGGTGACGATCACCAGGTGCGACGCGTTCGCGACCACGACCCGCTCGTAGGGGTCGGTGTCGTCGGCGGTGCGCCGCAGGACGCTGGTGCGGTCATCGACCCGCACGATGCGCGCCAGCGCGTCCTCGCCGCCCGAGACGTCGCCGACGATCCCCACCCGGTCGCCGACGACCACCGGCGTGCGGCCCATCTCGCGCGCTCGCATCGCGACCACACGGAGCGAGGGGTCCTCGTCGGGCGCGCAGGTCCATCGGCCCCGGTCGACGCCGACGACCATGGCCCCGACGGCGTCCGCGTGCTCGGGCCGGCGCTTGCTGCGCGGGCGGGTGCCCCGCCCCGGGCGGACGCGGACGTCGGACTCGTCGAGACGCGATGTCTCCCCGCGCCCGCCGCCCCGCGCCCCGCTCGGTGACATGGGCCGCTCAGGCCCCGGCGCCGACGAGCAGCGGCCAGTCGGCGGCGAAGTCGGGCAGGGTCTTGGTGGTGGCCGCGACGTCGTCCACGCGCACGCCGGCGACGACCAGCCCGACGATCGCGCCGGCGGTGGCCATCCGGTGATCGGCGTAGGCGCGCCACGGCCGGGTCGGCGCCGACAGCGGTGCCGGGGCGATCTCCAGCCCGTCCTCGGTCTCGGTGACGCGCGCGCCGACGGTGCCCAGCTCCGCGGCGAGCGCGGCGAGGCGGTCGGTCTCGTGGCCGCGGATGTGGCCCACGCCCCGCAACCGCGACGTCGCCCCGTCCCGCGCGGCGACCGCGGCCAGCGCCGCCACGGTGGGCGTGAGCTCGCTGACCTCGGTGAGGTCGACGTCCACGCCCCGCAGCCGGTCGGGCCCGCGGACGGTGAGGCCCGCGGGGCCGAGCTCGACGCGGGCACCGAAGGCCTCGAGCACGCGGAGCACAGTGCCCCCGGGCTGCAGGTCGGTGTCGGGCCAGCCGGCCACCGTCACCTCGCCGCCGGTGGCGACGGCCGCGGCCAGGTACACGGCGGCGCCCGAGAGGTCGGGCTCGACGTCGAGCACCGCCGGCGCCCGCACGGGGCCCGGCGCGACGTGCCATCGCGCGGCGCCCTCCCCGTCGTCCGGCCCGACGCTGACCCCGGCGTCGCGCAGCATCGCCACGGTCATCGCCACGTGCGGCAGCGACGGCACCCCGCGCTCGCCGGCGTGGACGACGGTGACGCCGCGGGTGTAGCGGGCGCCGGAGAGCAGCAGCCCGGACACGAACTGGCTGGACGCCGACGCGTCGACGGTCACCTCGCCCCCGGCCGGTGCCGGGCCGCCGGTGACGGTCAGCGGCAGGGTCTCGCCCTCGACCCCGACGCCGAGCCCGCGCAGGCCGGCGACGATGCCGCCCATGGGCCGCTCGCGGGCCCGCGGGTCGCCGTCGAGCACGACGGGCCCGTCGGCCAGGGCGGCGAGCGGCGGGACGAAGCGCATGACGGTGCCGGCCAGCCCGCAGTCGACGTGCCCGCCGTGGAAGGTACTGGGGGCGGTGACGGCCAGGTCGACGGTGCCGGTGCGGCCCTCGGTGAGGGTGACGGTGGCGCCCAGCGCCTCGAGCGCGCCGGCCATGAGCGTGGTGTCGCGCGAGCGGGCGGCCCCGCGGACGTGGCGGGTGACGCCGTCGGTGCCCAGCGCGGCGAGGACCAGCGCCCGGTTGGTGACCGACTTCGACCCCGGCACCGACACCGTCCCGCGCACGGGCCCGCCCGCGGTCGGGGCGGGCCAGGGCTCGAGCACGTCGGTCATGACGCCATCCTCCCGCGCCGGAGCGACACCGGGGGAGCGGACCCGCGGGTGATCAACCCTCCAGATGCCGCCGGAGGTGGGCGACGACGTCGGCGGGAGCCTCTTCGGGCAGGAAGTGACCGGTCGGGAGGGTCGCCGTGGACAGCGTCCCGGCCCACTGCAGCAGCAGAGGGCACGTCCGTCCCCGCCGACCTGCGCGACGACGTCCGCGCCGTCGACGGTCGTCGTGAGGCGCCGGAAGCCATTGATCATGTCCCGAGGGTCGCCGGGGTGCCGGACGGTTCCGGTCCGCGTCCGTCGCGGACCGGAACCGTCCGCAGGGTGTCGGGGTCCGGTGCCAGGATGGAGGCATGTGCGGCCGCTACAGCCAGGCGAAGGACCCGGCCACCCTCGCCGAGGAGTTCGACGCCGTCGACGCCACCGAGGGCGCGTGGCCCGGTCCCGAGCACAACGTCGCGCCCACCACCACGGTGCTCGCCGTCGTCGACCGGCATCCACGCGACGACGCCGGGAAGGCCGACCCCCAGCGGCTCGAGCGCAGCCTGCGCGCCATGCGCTGGGGGCTGGTGCCGGGCTGGGCGGACGACCCGAAGGTCGGCAGCCGGATGATCAACGCGCGGTCCGACTCGCTGACCAGCAAGCCCGCGTTCCGCCGCGCGGCCAAGGGGCGACGCTGCCTGCTCCCGGCCGACGGCTGGTTCGAGTGGCAGCGTGACGGGCCCGGCGGGCGCAAGGTGCCGTACTTCATCACGCTGCCCGGCGGGCGCTCGATCGCGTTCGCGGGCCTCTGGGAGACGTGGCGGCCGAAGGACGCGCCGAAGGGGACGTCGCCGCTGATCAGCACGACGGTCGTCACCATCGACGCCGCCGGCCCGCTCACCGAGATCCACCACCGGATGCCGCTCGTGCTCCCGGCCGAGCGCTGGAAGGCCTGGCTCGACCCGGACAACGACGACCCCACCGACCTCCTCGAGCCGCCCCCGCCCGAGCTGCTGACGTCGTTCGAGCTGCGCCAGGTCTCGACCAAGGTCAACAACGTGAAGAACCACGGGCCCGAGCTGCTCGAGGAGACCCACGACGAGCCCGAGCAGGTGGGCCTCGACCTGGACCTCGAGGCCGACGTCCCGGCGACGCAGTGATCGCGGTCGAGACCCCGCACGGCCCCGCCCAGGTCCACCTCGACGCCCCCGATGGCCACCCGCGCGCCCTGCTGGTGCTCGGCCACGGCGCCGGCGGCGGTGTCGAGGCGCCCGACCTGCTCGGCGCCCGCACGGCGGCCCTCGGCGCGGGCCTGGCGGTCGCCCGCGTCCTGCAGCCCTACCGCGTCGCCGGGCGGAAGGCGCCCGCGCCGGCCGCCCAGCTCGACGAGGCCTGGGCCGCGGTCGTCGCGCACCTGGGCGCCACGTTCCCGGGGGTGGCGCAGGTGCACGGCGGGCGTTCCTCGGGCGCCCGCGTGGCCTGCCGGGGTGCGACGACGCTGGGCGCCGTCGCCGTCCTCGCGCTGGCGTTCCCCTTGCTCGCCCCGCCCCGACGCGACGGTTCCCGCGCCGACCGTGGCCCCGAGATCGACGCCGTCACGGTGCCGGTGCTCGCGGTCTCCGGCGAGCGCGACCGCTTCGGGATCCCCGCGCCCACGGCCACCCGCGAGGTCGTCGTGCTCGCCGGCGACCACTCGCTCAAGGCCCGCGGGCCGGTCGCCGCGGCGGTGACGCCGTGGCTCGCGCGCGTGCTCGGTCAGCCCGCCGACCCCGCGCCCGCCACCGCCCGCAGGTAGCGCTCGCCGGTCGTGCGCAGCTGGGCCACGAGCTCCGGGGGGCCGTCGACGTGGAAGTCCATGTCCAGCATCCCGATGTAGGCGGACACGGTGGCGACGCTGTCCGCGCCGGTCACGAGCACGCAGCTGTGCTCGTCGCGCGGCTCGACCACACCGACCGCGGGGTTGATGCGCGCGAGCACCTCCGCCGCCGGGGCGTGGACCACGATCCGCGCGTGCACCGACCACCCGGACGCCGCGACCTCGCGGAGCACCAGGTCGGTGAGGTCCTCGGGCGGCTCGACGGGCGTGAAGCGGCCGCCGCCCGGCGTGCGCAGCTCCAGGCCGTCGGCGCGCAGCATCGTCCAGCGGCCGTCACGGGGGTCGCGCACCACCACGTACCAGCGACGCTGCCAGCTCACGAGGCGGTAGGGCTCGAGGAGCCGGGTGGGTCCGTCGGCGCCCCCGCCGACCCGGAGCGACGTCCGGTCGCGGATCGCCTCCGCGAGCGTGCGCAGCAGCGCCGGGTCGACCTCGGGGTCGGGCGCGTCGGACCCCGTGTTCTCGGGCCCGCGGTCGGTGGCCTCGGTGAGCGCGGCGAGGGTGCGGCGCAGGCGGTGGGGCAGGACGCGGTCGAGCTTGGCGAGCGCGCGGTCCCCGGCCTCCCGGGTCCCGGCGAGCCCGGTGCCGGCGCGCAGCCCGAGGGCGATCGCCACGGCCTCGTCGTCGTCGAGCAGCAGCGGGGGCAGGGAGGCCCCGATCCCGAGCCGGTAGCGCCCGGTGCGGCCGGTCTCCGCGTCGACGGGGTAGCCGAGCTCGCGCAGCCGGGCCACGTCGTTGCGGATCGTCCGGGTGCTCACCCCGAGTCGGGCGGCGAGCTCCGGTCCCGGCCAGTCGGGGCGGGACTGCAGCAGCGAGAGGAGGGCCAGCATCCGGGCCGAGGTGTCGCGCACGGGAGAAATTCTGCCGGTGAACAAGGAACGAAACGTGCCTGGTTGGTTTCTATCGTTCTTCCATGAGCAGCGACACCATCACCCCCTTCACCATCGAGGTCCCGCAGGCCGAGCTCGACGACCTCGCCGACCGGCTGGCCCGCACCCGCCTGCCGCGCCAGGCCCCCGGGGACGACTGGGACTACGGCACGCCGAACCACTACCTCGCCGGGATGGTCGAGCGGTGGCGCACGACGTTCGACTGGCGCGCCCAGGAGAAGCGGATGAACGCCGTGCCGAACTACCGCACCGAGATCGACGGCCAGACCGTCCACTTCGTCCACGTGCCGTCGACCGAGGCGGACGCGACGCCGCTGCTCCTGCTGCACACCTACCCGGGCTCGTTCGCCGAGTTCCTCGACATGATCGGCCCGCTCACCGACCCCGTCGCCCACGGCGGACGCGCGCAGGACGCGTTCTCGGTGGTCGTGCCGTCGATGCCGGGGTTCGGGTTCTCGACGCCGGTGGCGGACCGCGGCTGGACGATGGCCCGGGTCGCGCGCACCTACGACACCCTCATGCGCCGGCTCGGCTACGAGTCCTACGGCGCCCACGGCAGCGACGGCGGCGCGATGGTCGCCCGCGAGCTCGGCCTGCTCGACCCGCCCGGGTTCCTCGGCCTGCACGTGCTGCACCTGTTCAGCTTCCCGTCGGGCGACCCGAGCGAGTTCGAGCGCCTCGAGCCGTCCGACTACGCCGGGCTCGAGCACATGCAGTGGTTCCAGTCGGTGGGCGGCTACAACCAGATGAACGGCTCGCGCCCGCAGACGGTGGCCGTCGGGCTCGCCGACTCCCCGGTCGGCCAGCTCGCCTACAACGAGCTGTTCACCAGCTTCGGCAACGGGACGAGCCTGGTCAGCGAGGAGCAGATCCTCACCCAGGTCTCGCTCTACTGGTTCACCAACACCATGGCCACCGCCGCGCGCTACCACTTCGAGGAGGCGCACTCGGAGGTCGAGCCGCAGGTCAGCGCCGCGCGGACCGGCGTGCAGGTGTTCGCCGACGACTTCCAGACGATCAAGGTGTTCGCCGAGCGCGACAACACGAACATCGTGCACTGGAGCCGTCACGAGCGGGGTGGGCACTTCGCGGCGCTCGAGCTGCCGGAGGTCGTCGCCGCCGACCTGCGGGTGTTCTTCGGTTAAGAAGCCGCGATCTCGGCCAGCTCGGCACCGGTGGCGGTGACGAGGTCGTCGGGGGTCAGCTCCATCTGCAGCCCCCGACGGCCGGCCGAGCAGAACACCGTCCCGTGCTCGGCCACCGAGAGGTCGATCACGACGTCGAGCGGCTGGCGCCCGCCCAGCGGGGCGATGCCGCCGACCACGTAGCCGGTGAGGCGCTGGGCCACCGCGGGGTCCGCCATCACGGCCCGCTTGCCGCCGCACGCCGCCGCGAGCGCCTTGAGGTCCAGGGTCCCGGCGACCGGCACCATCGCCAGCACCGGGCGGCCGTCGACCTCGGCGACCAGTGTCTTGAGCACCCGTCGCGGGTCGAGGCCGAGGGCGTCGGCGGCTTCCGTGCCGTAGGCGGTGCGACCCGGCGCGGTGTAGGGGTGGGTCGTGTACGGGATGTCCGCATCGTCGAGCGCCACCAGGGCCGGGGTCGCCGCCGCCGCTCGTCGCGCCACGACCGGCGAGCGTAGCGACGCCCACCCCTGCGACCGGCGGGAATCCCGCACCGCGAAACCGCGTTGACGCGAACATGTCAGCAGTGATGACGATGCCGGAGGCCGGCACGGCCCCCGTGACGCCGTTCCCCGGCGTGACGTCGTCGGCGGAGTGGGATGTCCGGGACCTGACGCGGGTAGTCTCCGCGGGATCCGTAGACGTTCCGACCGCGCCCAGGGCGCGGCCCGAAGGGAGCCCCGTGGCCGACGCGGCGAGGGCTGTGCCTGACCAGACCCCCGGCGACACCAACAGTGACCAGGGGCGACCCGAAACGGTCGACGTGGCCACCGAGACACCCGAGGAGCGAGCCGCGCGTTTCGAGCGCGACGCGATGCCCCTGGTGGACCAGCTCTACGCGGCGGCCCTGCGGATGACCCGCAATCCGGCCGACGCCGAGGACCTGGTGCAGGAGACGGTGCTCAAGGCGTACTCCTCGTTCGCCTCGTTCACCCCCGGCACCAACCTCAAGGCCTGGATGTACCGCATCCTGACCAACTCCTACATCAACACCTACCGCAAGCGGCAGCGTCAGCCCCAGCAGTCGCCGACGGACGAGATCAGCGACTGGCAGCTCGCCCAGGCCGGTGAGCACACCTCGCTCGGCCTCCCGTCGGCCGAGGTCGAGGCGATGGAGAACCTGCCGGACACCGACATCCGCGACGCGCTGCAGGCGCTGCCGGACGACTTCCGGATGGCGGTGTACCTCGCCGACGTCGAGGGCTTCGCGTACAAGGAGATCGCCGAGATCATGGGCACCCCGATCGGCACCGTGATGTCGCGGCTGCACCGCGGCCGCAAGCAGCTCCGCGACGCGCTCACCGACACGGCCCGCGACCGTGGCTTCCTGCGGGACGCCGACGGCGCGCGGGTGACGTCCGGAGAGGGGGCGGCACGATGAGCTGCGGCGAGCCCCACGAGACCGACTGCTCCGAGGTGCTGGCCGAGGTCTGGCTGCTGCTCGACCACGAGTGCGACGCCGACCGCGACGCCCAGCTCCGTCGCCACCTCGACGAGTGCGGGCCGTGCCTGGCGCGCTACGGGCTCGAGGAGAAGGTCAAGACGCTGCTGGGCCGCAGCTGCGGCGGCGAGCACGCGCCGGCGGAGCTGCACCAGCGGCTACGCGAGCAGATCCGCGCCACGGTGCTCGAGCAGGCCGAGGTCACGGTCGAGCGAGGGCCCGGTGGCACGGTCGTCGAGGTCAACCAGACGCGCGTGGAGTCCTGGCGCAGCTAGACACCCCCGCACGCACGAGGGCCCGTCCGCGAACGATGGCGGACGGGCCCTCGTGCGTGTGCGGGCAGGCGCTCAGGAGTTGGGGCGCTTGCCGTGGTTGCTGGCCTTCTTCTTGCGGTCCCGCTTCTGGCGCGCGCGCTTCGACATGCGTCCATCGTCGCACGTCGGAGAGTCCCACCCGGCGCGGTGGTTGGATGATCGCCATGCAGGGCAGCGGGAACCGCGGCCGGCCGGTGTCGACGCTCTCGAACCTCCTGGCGGCGCACACGGACCTCTCGGGGGCGTCCGTGGCCCATCTGCAGCGCATCGTCGCCGAGTGGCAGCTGCTGGCCGACCTGTCGTTCGCGGACTTCCTGCTCTGGGTGCCCGTGACGAGCCAGGAGGGGACGCGGCGGTTCCTCTGCATGGCGCAGAGCCGCCCGACGACGACGGCGACCGCTCACCCCGAGGACATGGTGGGCAGCGCGCCCGCCGAGACCCTGGTGCCCCAGCTGGAGCGGGCGATGGACGACACCACGCTGCGCCGCGAGGACCAGCCGCGGTGGCACCGCGGACGGTCGGTGCGCCGCGAGGTGGTGCCGGTGCGCGCGCCGCAGACGCGGGAGGCCTCCGGCCGGGGCGAGGTGATCGCCGTCCTGGGGCGCGACACCAACCTCGCCGCCCCCCGGGTCCCGAGCACCCTGGAGATCTCCTACCTCGCGGTCTCGGCGGACCTGCTGCAGATGGTCGCCGACGGCACGTTCCCGACGGCGCAGAGCAAGGACGAGGGCCGCTCGACGCCGCGCGTGGGCGACGGGCTGGTGCGCATCAGCTCGACGGGCCGTGTGCTCTACGCCAGCCCGAACGCCGCCTCGGCCTTCCACCGGCTCGGGTGGAGCGAGGAGCTGGTCGGCGCGGACCTGGCGGGGGTGGTGCGCGAGGTCGCCGACGACGCCTTCGAGGGCACCGAGGCGGCCGAGCACGTGCGGGGCGCGCTGGCGGGCACCCCGTCGCAGCGTGCCGAGCTGGAGGGCCACGGGGCGTCGGCGGTGCTGCGGGCCCTACCGCTGCACCCGCGTGGAGTGCCGTCCGGCGCGGTCGTCCTGGCCCGCGACGTCACCGACGTCCGCCGTCGCGACCGCGCCCTGCTCAGCAAGGACGCCACGATCCGCGAGATCCACCACCGCGTGAAGAACAATCTGCAGACCGTCGCCGCCCTCCTGCGGCTCCAGGCGCGCCGTACGCCGCACGCCGAGGCCCAGGAGGCCCTCACGGAGTCCGTGCGACGAGTGGCGTCGATCGCGCTGGTGCACGAGGCGCTGGCGGCGTCCGTCGACGAGCGGGTCGACATCGACGACGTGCTCGACCGCGTGCTGCCGATGATGAACGACCTCAGCCGCCCCGGCGCCCGCGTGGACATGAGCCGGACCGGCGTGGTCGGCGTGCTGCCGGCGGTGATGGCGACGCCGCTGGTCATGGTGCTCACCGAGCTCGTCGCCAACGCCCTCGAGCACGGGTTCGCCGAGCGGGCCTCGGGGTCCGTCGTCATCACGGCGACGCGCACCGCCGCGGTGCTCGAGGTGGAGGTCGCCGACGACGGCCGCGGCCTGCCGGAGACGTTCTCGCTGGAGCGGGCCACGGGCCTGGGGCTCCAGATCGTGCGCACGCTCGTCGACTCCGAGCTGGCCGGGGCCCTGAGCATCCGGCCCGCCGAGGACGGCGGCACCCGGGCGGTGCTGAAGGTCCCGCTGCAGCACCGGGGGCGCTGAGCGGCCCGGACAGGCCCTGGGGAAGCCCCGCAGCAGCACGAAGGCCCCGGACCCGTCCGTGGGACGGGGCCGGGGCCGGGGCCCTCGTGGGTCTCGGTCGTGGTCGGCCGCCTGGGGAGCGAGCGCCCGGCCATGATGCCGAGGTGTGCCGCCGATCAGGCGGTGTGCACCTCGGGCCGGATGCCGTGACGCTTCAGCGCACGGCGCTCGTCCTCGCTCGCTCCGCCCCAGACGCCCGCGTCCTGACCGGACTCCAGCGCCCACGTGAGGCACTCGGTCATCGCGGGGCAACGCCGGCAGACGCTTTTCGCGCGGGCGATCTGAGAGAGAGCGGGGCCACTCGTGCCGACGGGGAAGAACAGTTCCGGGTCTTCGTCGCGGCAAGCAGCGTCGTTCCGCCAGTCCATCGTTCTGAGCTCCTCGGTGGGCGCGCCTCGGGGTGCGCGCCGGTCGTGGTCGTCATCGTCTCGACCTCGTCGTAGGCCCCGTGTAGGGCCCGCGACCTGTCAGGAGAGACTGAGGACGTCAACTCCCGTTCGAACTGTGGCGTCGGTGCCACGGACGAATGCGGTGTCGCCGTCCCCTGCCTCGTGCCCGTCGCTCGCACATTCACGAACGTCGGACCCTCCGGTCCGAGTGCACGTCCCTCTCGGGTTGTGCGCCCTTCCCGGTATTCGCGGGGGATGCGACTCAATCTGCAGGACGTGACCAGGGAGATCGAGTGGCAAGCGGCTCGACGGGCGAACTCGGTCGGTGAGTGGAATAGCGCGGACCGTCATGAGCGCCCGCCTGCGACGAGCGACGATTCAGGCACGACGAACCGTCCACCCGTGAGAGCGAGCGCGACGAGCGGTCAGCAGGACGGCTCGATTCAGAACACGCCGGCCGGATCGGATCTCACACGGATTTCACATCGCGCTCGTCGGCGGCCTCAGACGACCACGCGCAGGGCGTCCGGGACGGCCACGAACTCGACGTCGCTGCGTTCTCCGAGGTGGTCGCCGTCGACCTGGAGGTTGACGGGCTCGTCGCTCGTGATGCGGATCGCGGGCACGTCGTCCCGGCGCAGCACCGAGGGTAGCCCGGCGGCCCCGTCGCGACGCAGGACCTGACGGACGAGCCGCAGGACGGTCGGCAGCCCCAGGGAGTGCAGGGCGAAGAGCCCGAGACCGCTGTCGAACGAGCAGCCGGGGTTGGTGCGCACCGGGCGGGGCCCGAGGTAGGTCCAGGGGTCGGTGTTCGACACCAGGGCCAGGCGCACACCGCTGACCGGATCCTCGCCGGGAATCTCGACGGTGAGGTCCGGCGGATCGATCCGGGCGCGCGACCAGCGGCGGATCGAGGTGGCCACGTAGCGCGTCGGAGTGGCGTCGTGGCCCCGCCCGCGGGCGTGCTCCATCGAGGCGATGACGTCGGCGTCCCAGCCGAGACCGGCGTTGAAGCTGAACCACCGCTCGTCGGCGCGCCCGAGCCCCACGCTGCGCGAGCGGCCCTCGGCGATCGCCCCGAGCAGGGTGTGGGTGGCCTCGAGCGGCTCGCGGGGGACGCCGAGGGCGCGGGCGAAGACGTTCGCCGACCCGCCGGGCACCACGCCGAGCGCGGGCACGTGCTCGCCGGGCCCCTCCGCGAGCAAGCCGTTGAGGGCCTCGTTGACCGTCCCGTCGCCGCCGAGCACGACCACCAGGTCGACGGCTTCGGCCCTCGCCCGGGAGGCGAGCTCGGCGGCGTGGCCCCGGTACCGGGTGACGACCACGTCGAGCTTGATCTCGCTCGCGAGCGCGTGCGCGATGACGTCCTGACCGGCCGCCGTCGTCGTGGTGGCCGAGGGATTGGCCACGAGCAGCGCACGCACGGCCCTCACCGTAGACCGGGTGCCCCGTCCGTCCGGGGGGGCCGGGTCTCCGATGTCGCCGATCTCTCCACCAGGCGGTGGCCCACACACCCCGCCACCTAGGCTGATCCCGTGACGTCGCCACGCCCTGTGCGCCTCGCAGCACTCGGAGTGCTCACCGAGGGTGTCGTGGCGCTCGTCGTGGCGGCGCTGATGGTCGCTGCGGGCCTGACCTTCTCGGTCTGGGGCTTCCTGGTGCTGCTCGGGGTGGGCATCACCGTGGCCGGTGTCGCGCTGCTGCGCGGTGCCCGCGGGGCCCGCGGTCCGTCGATCGTCGTGCAGCTGCTGACCCTCGGCTGCGCCTTCTACGCCGCGGTGCCCTCGGGCCGGCCCGACTGGGGCGTGCCGGTGCTCCTGCTGGCCGCGGCGGTGCTGGCGGCGCTGATCTCGCGCCCCGCCCGGGAGTGGGCAGGGTCCTAGTACCGGTCCGCAGGCGGCGGCGGCGGCTCGACGAGGCCGCCGGGGGCGTTGAGCAGGTCGATGCGCGGCACGCCGCGCTCGTGGCCCAGCACGGTCACCGACGCGGCGTCGAACGCGAAGCCGACCCCGGCCGCCGGCTCCAGCCCGAGGTAGCGGGCGATGAGCACCCGCCCGGCGTGGCCGTGCCCGATGAGCACGAGGTCGCGGTCGGCGAGCACGCGGTCCGCGTCGGCGATGACACGGTCGAGCCGGGCGGCCACCTCGGCCCCCGTCTCACCGCCGGGGCACGGGTGGGTCCACACCGTCCAGCCCGGCACCTCCTCGCGGATCTCCGGGGTCGTGCGGCCCTCGTAGGCGCCGTAGTCCCACTCGACGAGGTCCTCGCGGACGGCGTCGGGCTCGAGGCCGGCCAGGTGGGCGGTCTCCGTCGCCCGCTGACGGGGGCTCGTCCAGACGACCGGCGACGGCACGTCCGGCCAGCGCAGCGTGACGAGCAGGCGTCCGGCGGTCCGGGCCGCCTCGCGACCCCGCTCGGTGAGCGGCAGGTCGGTGCGGCTGGTGTGCCGTCCGTCGCGGGACCACTCGGTCTCGCCGTGACGCAGCACGTAGATGCGTCCCTTAGGGCTCTCGCTCACCGCAGCCTCCTGGTCACCCGTCACTCCTACCCACCCCGGGAGACGACGACGCGCCCGCCCCGGATGTACGGGACGGGCGCGGCGTCGTGAACGGGTGCTTGCGAGGCCGGACTCAGCCCTTCTTGGTCTCCCAGAAGATGTCCGAGATCTCGGCGATGTAGTCGAGCACCTGCTGCCCGGACTGCGGGTCCATGGACGACTTGGCGCCGCCCTCACCGCCACCGGCGGCCTTGGTGGCCTTGTTGAACAGCTCGTGGAGCTGCGGGTACTTCTCGAAGTGCGGCGGCTTGAAGTAGTCCGTCCAGAGCACCCAGAGGTGGTGCTTGACGAGGTCCGCCCGCTCCTCCTTGATCTGGATGGCGCGGGCCCGGAAGGCCGGGTCCTCGTTGCCCTGGTACTTCTCCTGGATCGCCTTGACCGACTCGGCCTCGATCCGGGCCTGAGCCGGGTCGTAGACGCCACAGGGGAGGTCGCAGTGTGCGGTGGCCTCCAGGCGCGGGCGGAGGACGCTGGAGAGCAGTCCCATCTCGCCTCCCTCTTCCTCACGGGAAATGGTGATCGTTCCGACGTCAGTCAACGTACCCCCGTGACCCGACCCCGACACGTGGAGCGCCGCCGGTGAGGACACCCCGCGAGCTGCTGATCACGCTGGTGGGACGGCGTCCGCGCCGGGTGCTCGTCCGCGGCGGGTCGATGGCGCCCACGCTGCGCGACGGCGACGTCGTCCTCGCGCTGCCCGGGACCCGGGTGCGGCCGGGCGAGGTCGCCCTCGTGCGCTGGGCCTCGCGGCCGGGCCAGCTCTCGGTCAAGCGGGCGGCGCTGGAGGACGCCGACGGCTGGTTCGCCGTCGGCGATGCCCCGGGGTCCTCGACCGACTCGCGCACCCTCGGGCCGGCGCAGGCGCTCGGTCCGGTGCGCTGGCGGCTCTGGCCACGCCCGGGGCGGGTGCGGGCGCGGTAGGGGCCCAGGAGCCGGCTCAGGGGGCCTGCAGGGCCCTCCGGCGCTCCCGGCACGCCGCCCAGGTGGGCAACGTCCCCGCCGCGCGCGCCTCGTCGAGACCGGGGGCCGCGGCGTCCTTGTCGGACAGGACGAGCTCGTCGCGCGGGATCCACCGCTCCCAGGGGAGGCCGAGCGCGGGGTCGAGCGGGGAGATGCCGTGCTCGGCGGCCGGCTCGTACTCCCGGGAGCACAGGTAGGTCGTCACCGTGCCCTCGTCGAGGGCGAGGAAGGCGTGCCCGAGGCCCTCGGCGAGGTAGACCGCCTGCAGCGACGCGCCGTCGAGGCGCACCGCGTCCCACGCCCCGAAGGTGGGGGAGCCGCTGCGCACGTCGACGACGACGTCGAGCACGGCGCCCGCGCTGCACTGCACGTACTTGGCCTGGCCGGGCGGCACGTCGGCGAAGTGGACCCCGCGCAGCACGCCGCGCCGGGATACGCTCGTGTTCGCCTGCGCAACATGCAGGGGGTGCCCCACCGTGTCGGCGAACACCCCGGCTTGGAAGGGCGCCGCGAACGCCCCCCGCGCGTCCGGGAACACCGGCGGGCTGAACAGCCACGCGCCGGGTACACCGAGCTCCCGCGCCTCCACGGACGCCGACCCTAACCTCGGGAGCGCCACGTCCCGGCGCGCGTGCAGCCCGGACCGATCCGGCGCGACACCGATCCTGCGCGACACAGATCCTGGCCTGCGTGCCGCGACCCCCGACCCCGCTTGGAGCCCCCGTGAGCGACCCCGAGAATGAGGCTGCCGACAAGACCCCGTCCCTCGACGGCCGCGACATCACCGAGGAGGAGGTCTTCACCGCCCACGAGGGCGGCAAGCTCTCCATCGCGCCCACCGTGGGCCTCGCCGGACGACGCGACCTCGCGATCGCCTACACCCCCGGGGTGGCCAAGGTGTGCCGCGCCATCGCCGACGACAAGGCCCTCACCGCCCGCTACACCTGGACCCACCGCCTCGTGGCCGTCGTGTCCGACGGCACCGCGGTCCTCGGCCTTGGCGACATCGGCCCGCGCGCGTCGCTGCCGGTGATGGAGGGCAAGTCCGCGCTGTTCAAGGCGTTCGCCGACCTCGATTCGATCCCGCTGGTCCTCGAGACCACCGACGTCGACGAGATCGTCGACACGATCGTCCACCTGCGGCCGAGCTTCGGGGCGGTCAACCTCGAGGACATCGCCGCCCCGCGCTGCTTCGAGATCGAGCGCCGGCTGATCGAGGCGCTCGACTGCCCGGTGATGCATGACGACCAGCACGGCACGGCGATCGTGGTGCTCGCCGCCCTCCGCAACGCCGCCCGCGTCCTCGACCGCGACCTCGCCGGGCTCAAGGTGGTCGTCAGCGGGGCCGGGGCCTCCGGTGTCGCCTGCGCGAAGATCCTGCTGCTGGCCGGCGCGCACGACGTGGTGGTGCTCGACTCCCGCGGCGTCATCCACGAGGGCCGCGACGGCATGAACGTCGAGAAGATCGCCCTCGCCGAGATCACGAACCCCCGTGGCGTGCGGGGCGACCTCGCCGCCGCCCTCGACGGGGCGGACGTCTTCCTGGGCCTGTCGGGCTCGACCGTCCCCGAGTCGGTGATCGCCTCGATGGCCGAGGGCGGCGTCGTGCTCGCGCTGTCCAACCCCGACCCCGAGATCGACCCCGCCGTCGCCCGCAAGCACGCCGCGGTCGTCGCCACCGGGCGCAGCGACTACCCGAACCAGATCAACAACGTGCTCGCCTTCCCCGGCGTGTTCGCCGGGGCGCTCGACGCGGCCGCCCGGCGCATCACCGAGGCGATGAAGCTCGCGGCCGCCGAGGCGATCGCGGACATCGCGGCCGGCGACGACGAGTTCGGTCCCGACCACATCGTCCCCAGCGCGCTCGACCCGCGGGTCGCGCCCGCCGTCGCCGAGGCGGTGGCCCGGGCCGCGGCCGAGGAGGGGGTCGTGCGCCGGCACGTGGCCGAGGTCGCCGTCGACGGCCACCACTGACCGGCCAGCGGTGGCCCCTGCTCCGAGGCGGGAAATCCGGTTGGGCATCACGGGATTGCCCTCCACGAGAGATGGGTACCGGCTCCGTGGCCCCCACATGCCCGGATGTCGTGTCGCCCGCCCGGAGCAGAGATCGTCCACGTTCGGCGGTCGCACGTCGTTCGTGGCCGGGAACGAACCGTTCGTAGCGGCAAGATCACACCGACCGTGAGGTGTCGAGCCGCACGTGGGTGATCGTCCGTTCCATCGGTCGAGTCGCAATGGGCCACCCGCCGTTCGTCGTGGACTCCGTCTGCTTCGGCGCGACGACCGGTCGGTGGACTCAAGGTTGAACGATCAGGTGATGCAGCACGACGCGTCGCAGGCCACGGTCGCCGCGCGACCTCCCCCACTCCGGTGATGTTGCCGATCCCCGACCGTGTCTCCTTCGTTGCTGAGACAGACGCGGACGGTCCGTTCCTCTCCGGGGAGCGGTGGGGGCCCGCGCGGCGAAGGAGTCGAGACGTGAGCGGTGCGGTGCCGGTGCCGGGCTCGCGGGGCCTTGCCGTCGTCCACGCGACGACGACGCCCCGCCGGCCCGACGCGGCCGCTGTTCCCGACACCGGCGCCCCGGCCCTGCCGGCCGGTCCCGCGCTGCGGCACGACGCCCAGGGCCGGATCACCGAGGTCCGTGAGCAGGTGGCCCGTCTGGTCGACCCCACGGAGGCCCTCGACCCGCGGACGATGCTCGGACGGCCCGTGCGGGATCTGCTCGCCGACCTCCGCCCGGCCGACCAGGGCGCCGAGGGCCTCTACACCGCCCGGCTGCGCCGGGTCGCCGCGGCGCCGTTGCCGGTGCGGGTGGTGGCCTGGCCGGACGCCCAAGGTGGCGCCGCCCTCGTGCTGGTGCCGGACGTCCCGGCTCCCGCGGCAGCTCCGGCGGCTCCTGCAGCTCCGTCGCACCCCTCGGCCGCCGACATCGAGCGGATCGCGGGCCTCGGGCACTGGGAGGTCGACCTCGCCACGGGGTCGGCGTGGCTCTCGCCGGTGCTCGCCGAGCTCCTGATGATCGACCCGCACGCCGCCCGCAGCGCCGAGACGCTCGTCGCCGCCCTGCACGCCGAGGACCGCGGCGGGCTCGCGCGCCGGTGGCAGGCCCTGGTCACCGAGGGTGCGCCGCTCGAGTGCGAGGTGCGCCTCGGCGACGGCAGCGGGCGCATCCTCGCGCTCCACGCCGCCCTGCGGGCCGGCACCGTGCTCGGCACGGCCGCCGACGTCACCGCGCGGCGCCACGCCGAGGAGCGGCTGCGGGCCTCCAACCAGCGGTTCACCGACCTGCTGGCCGTCGCCCCGGTCGGGATCGCGCTCTTCGACGACGACGAGCGCCTGGTCAAGGCGAACCAGGCGCTGTGCCGTCTGCTGGGCCAGGGCCCGGAGGCGCTGCGCGGCCGGCGCGCCGACGAGCTGCTCGACCTCTCGGCCGAGTCGGCCGCGGGCCCCGGCCCGGTGACCCCCCTGCTCGCCCGCCCGGCGGGCTCGGCGGGCTCGGTGAGCTGGTCGTGCACCCCCCGCGCGCTGCGCACCCGGGAGCGCGGCGCCGGTGGCGCGGTCGCCGAGCCGGTGTGGTGCGAGCTGCACGTGTCGGTGTCGGTGCACGAGGACGGCGGCGTCACCCACCTCGTGGTGTTCACCGACGTCACCGACGCGCGCCGGGTCGAGGCGAGCCTGCGCCACCAGGCCATGCACGACGAGCTGACCGGCCTGCCCAACCGCCGCGCGCTCACCACCACGGTCTCGCGGCTCCTGGCGGGCCCGACGGCGCGGCGCACCGGGGTGCTGTTCTGCGACATCGACAACTTCAAGCGCGTCAACGACTCGCTCGGCCACGACGCCGGCGACGAGCTGCTCGTCGAGCTGGCCCAGCGCCTCCGCGACCGCCTGCCCGCCGGGTGCTCGGCCTCGCGCAGCGCCGGGGACGAGTTCGTCGTGGTCTGCGCCGACGTCGACCTGCACGGCGGCCTGGACGCCCTGTCGGCGACGGTGGCCGGCATCCTGCGCACCGCCATCCCCGTGCACGGCCAGCTCGTGCGCATCTCGGCGACGGTCGGCGCCGCGGTCGGCGCCACCATCGGGCTCGGCGTCGGGGACCCCGACGGCTACCGCGCCGACCCGTCGGGCCCCGACATCGACCCCACCGACGACCCGGTGGCGCAGGTGCTGCGCCGCGAGCGGGCCACGGAGCTCGCCGGGCTCGAGCCCGCGCCGGGGCACCCGGGCACCGGGGACCTCATGCGCTTCGCCGACGCCGCGCTGTTCGAGGCCAAGAGCGGCGGCAACGGGCGCTTCGCGCTGGCCGACGAGGCGATCATGAAGGGCGCCGACGAGGCGCTGCGCATGGAGACCCAGCTGCGCGAGGCGATGGTCAACGACGAGCTGGTGCTGCACTACCAGCCCGTGGTCGGCGCGGACGGGCGGATCCAGACGGCCGAGGCCCTGGTGCGCTGGCAGCACCCCGAGCACGGCCTGCTCTTCCCGGACAAGTTCCTGCCGGTGGCCGAGGCGGCCGACCTGCTCGGCGACCTCGACCGCTGGGTGCTGCGTTCCGCGGTCCGCGAGGCCGCCACGTGGCCGGGCACGGCGCCCGACGGGATTCCGCCGTCGGTGGCGGTGAACCTCGCGGGCCTGCTGCCCGGCGACCCGGACTTCCTGCCCGTCGTGCGCGCCGCCGTCGCCGAGTCCGGGCTGCCCTGGGACCGCCTGGTGCTCGAGCTGGTCGAGACCTGCCTCGCCGACCTGCCCTCGCACACGCTGCGGGAGATGAACGAGCTCATCGCCGCGGGCGTGCGCTTCGCGGTCGACGACTTCGGCACCGGCTACTCGTCGCTCTCGCGCCTCACCGGTCTGCCCGCGCAGATCGTCAAGCTCGACCGGGCCTTCGTCCGCGGGGTCGCCACCGGTGAGTCCGACCGGGCCGTGGCCCGCGCGGTCGTCGACCTCACCGCCGCGATCGGGCAGGTGTGCGTGGCCGAGGGTGTGGAGGACGAGGACCAGTTCGCGGTGCTGCGCGACCTCGGCGTGCACGCCTACCAGGGCTGGTTGTTCGCCCGCGCCATGCCGGCCGAGGCGTTCACCGAGCTCGTGCGCCGCGGCCCGATCGTCCCGGAGGCGCGCGCCGCGGGGTGATCGCCGTCACATCGGGTGGTGGCGGCCCGTCGTGATCGGTCGCGACGGTCGGGGGGTCGGGCTAGATTCACGCGTCGACTCGGTGGCCGACTCGAGGCCGCCGGCGGATCCCGGGGGCGTCGTACGTGATCGAGTTCCGGGACGTGGGGAAGCGGTTCGCCGACGGCACCGTCGGCCTGGAGTCGCTGTCGCTGACCGCCCGCGAGGGTGAGATCACGGTGCTGGTGGGGCCCTCGGGCTGCGGCAAGACCACCTCGTTGCGCACCGTCAACCGCATGGTCGAGCCCACGTCGGGCTCGGTGCTCCTCGCCGGCAAGGACGTCGCCGAGGGCGATCCGGCGCTGCTGCGCCGCGGCATCGGCTACGTCATCCAGCAGGCAGGCCTCTTTCCGCACCGCCGCGTGCTCGACAACGTGGCGACGGTGCCGGTGCTCCAGGGCCTCCCGCGCAAGGAGGCCCGGGCCCGGGCGGCCGAGGTGCTCGAGCGCGTCGGTCTCGACGCGACGATGGCGCAGCGCTGGCCCGCGCAGCTCTCCGGCGGCCAGCAGCAGCGCGTCGGGGTGGCCCGCGCGCTGGCCGGCGACGCGCCGGTACTGCTCATGGACGAGCCGTTCTCGGCGGTCGACCCCGTGGTGCGCGTCGAGCTGCAGGACGAGCTGCTGCGCCTGCAGGCCGATCTCGGCAAGACGATCCTGTTCGTCACCCACGACATCGACGAGGCCATCCGCCTGGGCGACCGCGTGGCCGTGCTGCGCGTCGGCGGCCGCCTGGCGCAGTTCGCGCCGCCCGACGAGCTGCTCGCGCACCCGGCCGACGAGTTCGTCTCCGGGTTCGTCGGGCGCGACCGCGGCTACCGCCGCCTGGGGTTCGTGCCGGCCACCGCGCTGCAGCTCCGCGAGCTGCCGACGCGCGCGGACGCGAACGGCGATTCCGGGGTGCCGGGGGAGTGGACGGTTCTGCTCGACGGGGCCGAGCGTCCCGCGGCGTGGCTCGGGCCCGACGGGGTGCGCCACGAGCTGGGCTCGGTCTACGTCACCGAGGGTGGCGCCGAGGGTGTGACAGCGGCCTCCGAGGCGGCCGGCACGCTGCGCGGCGCCCTGGACGCGGCGCTGAGCTCGCCGGCCGGCCGGGGCGTGGCGGTCGACCGCGAGGGCCGGTTCCGGGGCGGGGTCGCCCCCGACGACGTGCTGGCGCTGCTGCGGCCGGACCCGGTCCCGTGAGGGCCTTCGGCTACGACATCGACGAGCTCGTGATCGCCCACGTCCTGCTCGCCCTGATCCCGGTCCTGGTGGGTCTGGTGATCGCCCTGCCGCTGGGCTGGTGGGCGCACCGGTCGCGCGGGGCGCGCCGGGTGCTCGTGCCGCTGTCCGGCGCGCTCTACACGATCCCGTCGCTGGCGCTGATCGTGTTCATCCCGATCCTGGTGGGCACGCCGATCCTCAGCCCGCTCAACGTCGGGCTGACGCTGGTGATCTACACGGTGGCGCTGCTCGTGCGCAGCGTCGCGGAGGCCCTCGACGCCGTGCCGGTCACCGTCGCCACCGCCGCGGTCGCCGTCGGCTACCGGCCGTCCGGGCTCTTCTTCGGCGTGCAGCTCCCGCTCGCCGTACCGGTGCTCACCGCGGGGATCCGGGTCGCGTCGGTGTCGGCGTTCTCGCTGGTCACGGTCGGTGCCCTGGTCGGCGTGCAGTCGCTGGGCACCCTGATGACCGACGGCTTCCAGCAGTCGTACCCGGCCATGGTCGCCGCCGGCATCATCGGCTCGATCGTGCTGGCGTTCGTCTTCGACGCGCTGTGGCTCGCGCTGGGACGGGCGCTCACGCCCTGGGTCCGCGCGCGGACGGGGGTGTAGGGCGTGCTGGGTCGACTCCTCGAATGGTTCTCCGCGCCGGCACAGTGGAGCGGGCCGAACGCCATCCCGGCCCGGGTGCTCGAGCACCTCGGGTACACCCTGCTGGCCGTCGTCATCGCCGCCGTCATCGCCCTGCCGCTGGGCGCGCTCATCGGGCACACCCGACGCGGCGAGCTCGCGGTGGTCGGCGTGGCCAACGGCCTGCGCGCGCTGCCGGAGCTCGGCGTCCTCGTGCTCTTCGTGCTGCTGCTGGGCCTCGGGCTGCTGCCGCCGACGCTCGCCCTGGTCCTGCTGGCCATCCCGCCGATGCTCGCCGGCGCCTACTCCGGCGTCGCCGGGGCGGACCCGGGCGCGGTGGACGCCGCCCGCGGGATGGGGATGCGTGAGTCCCAGATCCTCCTGCAGGTCGAGGTGCCCTCGGCCGTGCCGCTCGTGCTCGGCGGGGTGCGGTTCGCGACGCTGCAGGTCATCGCCACCGCCACCATCGCCGCCTACGTCGGACTCGGTGGTCTCGGGCGCTACATCCTCGACGGCTTCTCGGTCCGCGACTACCCGCAGGTGCTCGGCGGCGCGCTCATCGTCGCCGTGCTCTCGATCGTCGTCGAGCTCGTCCTGCAGGGCCTCGGACGCCTCGTCACGCCCGGCCCCGACCGCGCGCGGCTGCGCCGTGCACCCCACACCGTCACCACCAGAGAGGTCTCCCCGTGATCCGATCCCCGCGTGCCCTGTTGGTCGGGGCCGTGCTGGCCGCCGGCGTGCTGCTCGCCGGCTGCGGCGGCGACTCCGACCCGCTCGCCACCGCCCCCGCCGGACCCTCCGCCCAGGGCACGGTCCGCATCGGCTCGGCGAACTTCACCGAGAACCGGCTGCTCGCCGAGATCTACGCGACGGCCCTCGAGGGCAAGGGCGTCACCGTCGAGCGCCGCTTCGGCATCGGCAGCCGCGAGACGTACTACCCCGCCGTCGAGCGCGGTGAGATCGACCTGGTGCCCGACTACACCGGCAACCTGCTGCAGTTCCTCGACCCGCAGGCCACGGCCACCGCCAGCGACCAGGTGTACCAGCAGGTCTCCTCCAAGCTGCCGCCCCAGCTCCAGCTGCTGCAGCAGAGCGCCGCCGAGGACAAGGACGCGGTCGTCGTCACGCGGGCCTTCGCGACGCAGAACAACCTGCGCTCGATCGAGGACCTCACGCCGCTGTGCCCGACGGTCTCCTTCGGTGGCCCGCCGGAGTTCCAGCAGCGCGCCTACGGCGTCCCGGGCCTGCAGCGGCTCTACAACTGCACCTTCAAGGAGTTCCGGGCCCTCGACGCCGGCGGCCCGCTCACCGTGGCGGCGCTGCGCGACGGCACCGTCCAGGCGGCGGACCTGTTCACCACCGACGCCTCGATCCCGGAGAACGACTTCGTGGTGCTCGAGGACCCGCGGTCGAACTTCGCCGCCCAGAACGTCGTGCCGCTGGTCAACCGCGCCAAGTCGTCCGACCCGCGCGTCACCGACACGCTGAACCAGATCTCGGCGGCCATGGACACCACCCAGCTGACCCAGCTCAACCAGCGCCTGGCCGGCCCGGACCGTCCGGACCCGCAGACCGTCGCCCGCGACTGGCTGAACTCCGCCGGCATCCGGTAGGGAGCCCGGGGCTCGCCGGCCCCCTGTGTCAGGGTGGTCGGCGTGCCCCGTCGCGTCCCCGTGGTGCTGGTCGCCGGTCATCTCGGGGCCGGCAAGTCGACGCTGGTCAACCACCTGTTGCGCCGCGCCGACGGGGTCCGGATCGGCGTCGTCGTCAACGACTTCGGGGCCATCGGGATCGACGCGATGCTCGTCGCCGGGCAGGCCAGCGCCGTGACGTCGCTGGCCGACGGCTGCCTGTGCTGCACCACCGACGCCAACGGCCTCGCCGGGCTGCTCGCCGAGCTGACGGCCCCGGCCGCCCGCCTCGACCTCGTCGTCGTGGAGGCCAGCGGCCTCGCGGAGCCCCGCGAGCTCGTGCGCCTGCTGCTCGACGCCGTCGGGGGCGAGGCGCGGCACGCGGCGTACGGCGGGATGGTGGTGGTGGTCGACGCGGCGTCGGGAGCCGTGGGCGAGGCCGACGGGGCGCTTCGCCTCGCCGACCTCGTGGTGCTCAACCAGGTCGACCGCGTCGCCGACCCCGCCCCGCTGCTCGCTGCCCTGCGGGCGATCGCCGCCGGCCCCGTGCTCCCGGTGGTCCGCGGGGCCCTCGACCCGGCGCTGCTCGTCGACCCGCCCGCTCGCCGGGGCCCACCGCGATCGGGTCAGCTGTCGTTCGACGCGTTGCTGCGCGAGGACGCCGGCGTCGAGCACGCGCACGCCGCCTGGGAGAGCGTCGCGGTCGACCGGGATGTCCCGATGGACCCGGCGCGGTTCGCGGCGTTCCTCGAGGCGGGCCCGGCCGGCGTGTTCCGGTCCAAGGGCGTGGTGCGGTTCCCCGGAGCCGCCCCGTTCGTCGTGCAGACGGTGGGCACGGCGATCCGGGTGCGACCGGCGCCCCGGTCCGTCGACGTCGCCGGCGCCCGGCTGGTGTTCCTCGGCGTCGGGCTCGACGCGGCGGCCCTGCACACGGCGCTCGACGCCTGCGCCGCCGACCCCGCCCGCCCGGAGCCCTCGTTGCTGCCGGTGCTGCGCTACGAGGAATCCGACCGCGTCGACGCCGTCTGACCTTGCGGGCGTTTGCAACGAACGGCCCGTTCGCTGCTTCTAGGCGCACGAACTCCCCGTTCGCGCGCGCGGACCCGGACGACGCGAAGATCACCAGACCGAGAAGCACCTCGACGCGGCCTTCGGAAGTGTCTTTCGGCCTGCTGATCCTGCTGCCGGCGACCTACTCGTCGTCGCTGTCGTCGCGTGCCAGGAACGTCGCGAACCGGTCGGCGGCACCCGCGTGCTCGGGGTGGGCGTCGACGAAGGCGCGGAGGCGGTCGGCCAGCCAGGCCAGGCTGACCTCCTCCTCGCCCCGCCGGTCCTCGAGCTCCTCGATCCCGCGGTCCGTGAAGTACAACGCTAGTCGCCCAGGGCCTCGGCGATGAGCGCCTTCTGCTCCACCTCGTGCACCTTGGCGACGCCGGCGGCCGGGGCGGCCATGCGGCGGCGGGACACGCGCGTGAGGTGGGGCAGGCGGCCGTTCATGCGCTCCGGCAGCCACAGACCCAGGAACGGCCAGGCGCCCTGGTTGGCCGGCTCCTCCTGCACCCAGCGGACGTCGTCCGCGTTCGGGTAGCGGTCGAGGACGGCCGTGAGCTCCTCGGTGGCCAGCGGGTAGAGCTGCTCCATCCGCACGATCGCGATGTCGTTCGTGCGGCCCGCCTTCTCGCGGGCGGCGACCAGCTCGTAGTAGATCTTGCCGGCGCACAGCAGGACGCGCGAGACGCCGTCGGTGTCGCCGCTCGCGAAGGCCGGGTCGTCCAGGATCGGCCGGTAGCCGCCGCTGGTGAACTCCTCCACCGGGCTCACGGCCGCCTTGTTGCGCAGCATCGACTTCGGGGTGAAGACGACCAGCGGGCGGCGCACGCCGTCGGTGGCGTGGCGTCGCAGCAGGTGGAAGTAGTTCGACGGGCTGGACGGCACCGCGACGGTCATCGACCCCTCGGCGCACAGCTGCAGGAAGCGCTCGATGCGCCCCGAGGTGTGGTCCGGCCCCTGGCCCTCGTGGCCGTGCGGCAGGAGCAGGACGACGTCGGACGTCTGGCCCCACTTGGCCTCACCGGACGAGATGAACTCGTCGATGATCGACTGCGCGCCGTTGACGAAGTCGCCGAACTGGGCCTCCCACAGCACCAGGGCGTTGTGGTTCGCCACCGAGTAGCCGTACTCGAAGCCGACCGCGGCGAACTCCGAGAGCGCCGAGTCGTAGGGCATGAACTTGCCCTGGTCGGCGGTGAGGTTCCGCAGCGGCACGTACTCCTCGCCGTTGTGCCGGTCGATGATCACCGAGTGGCGCTGGACGAACGTGCCGCGCCGGGAGTCCTGGCCCGACAGGCGCACGAGCTTCCCGTCGATGAGCAGCGAGCCCCAGGCCAGCAGCTCGGCGTACGCCCAGTCGATGCCCTCCTCGGTGTCCGTCGCCGCCGCCTTGCCGCGGCGCTCGAGGACGGGCTTGACGCGCGGGTGCGCCGCGAAGCCCTCGGGCAGCTCGGTGTGCGCGCGGGCGATCCGCTGGATCACCTCGAGCGGCACCGCGGTCTGCAGGGAGTTGGGGACGGCCTGCTCCCACTCGACCGACGGGCTGGGCTCCGGGTCGGCCTTCTCCAGCTCGCGGACCTCGTTGAACACGTGCTCGAGCTGGCTGCCGTAGTCGCGCAGCGCGTGCTCCGCCTCGTCCAGCGAGATGTCGCCGCGGCCGATGAGGGACTCGGTGTAGGTCTTGCGCACCGAGCGCTTGGCGTCGATGACGTCGTACATCTCCGGCTGGGTCATCGAGGGGTCGTCGCCCTCGTTGTGGCCCCGGCGCCGGTAGCAGATCATGTCGATCACGACATCGGAGTTCCAGCGCTCGCGGAACTCGACGGCGAGGCGTGCCACCCAGACGCAGGCCTCGGGGTCGTCGCCGTTCACGTGGAAGACCGGGGCGTCGATCATCTTCGCCACGTCGGTGCAGTAGTGCGTCGAGCGGGTGTGCTCGGGCGCGGTGGTGAAGCCGACCTGGTTGTTGACGATCACGTGGACGGTGCCGCCGGTGCGGTAACCGCGCAGGAGCGCGAGGTTGAGCGTCTCGGCGACCACGCCCTGGCCGGCGAAGGCGGCGTCGCCGTGCATGGCGACCGGCATGACGGTGAAGCCCTCGGGGCCCTTGTCGAGCACGTCCTGCTTGGCCCGCACGATGCCCTGCATCACGGGGTCGACGGCCTCGAGGTGCGACGGGTTCGACGTCAGCGACACCGTCGTCTCGCCGTCGCCGAACATCCGGAAGAACTTGCCCTCGGCGCCGAGGTGGTACTTCACGTCGCCGGATCCGTGGGCCTGGCCCGGGTCGAGGTTGCCCTCGAACTCGCGGAAGATCTGCGACACCGGCTTGCCGACGATGTTCGCCAGCACGTTGAGCCGCCCGCGGTGGGGCATGCCGACGACGACCTCGTCCATCTCGTGCGCCGCGGCCGTGTCGAGCACGGCGTCGAGCAGCGGGATGACGGTCTCGGCGCCCTCGAGGGAGAAGCGCTTCTGCCCGACGTACTTGGTCTGCAGGAACGCCTCGAACGCCTCGGCGGCGTTGAGCTTCGAGAGGATGTACTTCTGCTCGGCGACCGGCACCTTCTCGTGCGGGCGCTCGATGCGCTCCTGGAGCCAGTCGCGCTTCTCGGGGTCGAGGATGTGCATGTACTCGATGCCGATGGTGCGGCAGTACGAGTCACGCAGGACCCCGAGGACGTCGCGCAGCTTCAGGCAGTCGCGCCCGGCGAAGCCGTCGACGGGGAACTCGCGGTCGAGGTCCCACAGCGTGAGCCCGTGCGACGCGATGTCGAGGTCGGGGTGCTTGCGCTGGGGGTGCGACAGCGGGTCGGTGTCGGCCATGAGGTGGCCGCGCGTCCGGTACGCGTCGATCAGCTCGATGATCCGCGCGGTGCGGTCGATCTGCGACGACGGGAGGTCCTGGCGCCAGCGGATGGGCTCGTAGGGGATGCGCAGCGACGCGAAGATGTCGTCGTAGAAGCCCTCCTCGCCGAGCACGAGGTGGTGGATGCGCCGCAGGAAGTCGCCGGACTCGGCGCCCTGGATGATCCGGTGGTCGTACGTGGACGTCAGCGTGATGATCTTGCTGATGCCCATGTCGGCGAGCTTCTCCTCGCTCGCCCCCTGGAACTCGGCGGGGTACTCCATCGCGCCGACGCCGACGATCGTGCCCTGGCCGACGGTCAGTCGCGGCACCGAGTGGTTGGTGCCGATCGTGCCCGGGTTGGTCAGGCTGATCGTGACGCCGGAGAAGTCCTCGCTGGTCAGCGCGTTGTTGCGGGCCTTGCGCACCATCTCCTCGTAGGAGGCCCAGAACTGGGAGAAGCTCATGTTCTCGGTGCCCTTGAGGGCGACGACGACGAGCGTGCGCGAGCCGTCCTTGCCCGGCAGGTCCATCGCCAGGCCGAGGTTGACGTGCCCCGGGTCGACGACGGCGGGCTTGCCCTTGTCGTCCTCCCCGTAGTGCCGGTTCATGTTCGGGAAGTCCGCGAGGGCGCGGACCATCGCGTACCCGAGCAGGTGGGTGAACGAGACCTTCCCACCGCGCGAGCGCCGCAGGTGGTTGTTGATGACGATGCGGTTGTCGGCCAGCAGCTTCGCCGGCACCGCGCGCACGCTGGTCGCGGTGGGCAGCTGCAGCGACGCGGTCATGTTCTTCGCGATCGCGTTCGCGGCGCCGCGCAACGGCTTCGTCGTCTGGTCGGCGTCGGCGCCCGCGCCGGGCTGGGCGGCCTTGGCGGGGCTCGTGGTGCCGGCCGGGGGCTTGCTCGGGGTCTCCCCGCTGCGCGAGGAGGTCGTCCGCGCGCCGTCGGTCGACGGGGCGGACGGCGAGCCGGTGCCGGTGGTGCTGCCGGCGGGCGCGCTGCCGTTGGCCGACGAGCGGGGCGCGTCCTGGGAGGACGACGCGGTGCTCGTGGCGCCCTGGCCGTTCTCGCCGGAGGAGGCGGGCGCGGCGGGGGCCGTGTCGGCGTGGTGGTCGGCGTCGGCGGTCTGCTGGTCGTCGGCGCCGTCGAGCTGGCTGTCGGCAGGGGCGTAGTCGGCGAAGAACTCGTGCCACGCCTTGTCGACCGAGGAGGGGTCGGCGAGGTAGCGCTGGTACATCTCGTCGACCAGCCACTCGTTGGGTCCGAACTGGGCGGTCGGGCTACTACTCGACACGACTCGAAATCGCCTCAATCAGTCATCGCGGTGGCGTCGGAAGCGTGTCCAGATTAGCGCTTGACACCGCCCGGGGTGGGGCCCCTGTCGCACACTGCACCGGTCCATACGACCGTTGCTCCACCTGCGCGTGGCTCGAGGGTGTCCTCGAACCGGGTCTCGCCACGGAGTGCCCGGTCAGGCGAAGCGTGAACGCAGCACCTCGTCGCCCTCGGCGTCGGTCACGACGAAGCCGCCGGCCTGGTCCCGGAGCACCGAGGAGTTGAGCCGGCACACCATCTCGGCCGGGCCCGTGCCGCGGAACGCACCCGCCGGGACGGGGCGTCCGGCGCGGTCGAGGACGGTGACGGCGTACGTCTGCCCCTCGGCGAACCCCGACGCCGTGAGCACCATCTCGACACCCCAGGTGTGGTCGATCGTGCCCGCGGTGGCCCGGACCGCGGGGTCGAGGGACTGCACCGCCACCGGGTCGACGGGCGGCTCGCCCGCGGCGCCGACCGCGAGCCCGATCCCCACGCCGGCGAGCCCGACCACCGCCGCGACGGCGGCCGTCGCGAGCAGGGGCGCGACCCGGCGTCGGGGGCGGGGTTCCTCCCGCGGCTCCTCCTCCGCGCCGAGACGGTCGAGGACCGCCGCGAAGCCGTCGGGGGAGGACGGGCTCCCGGCCGTGGTCCCTGCAGTGGCCCCGGTGGGGTCCGGGTCGACGTGACGCAGCGGCCCGGCGAGCGGCACCAGCTCGGCGAGCTCGGCGCGGCACGACGCGCAGGTGCGCAGGTGGGCGTCGACCTCGGCGCGCTCCCCGTCGTCGAGCGCCCCGAGCGCGTGGGCGCCGAGCTGCTCGCGCAGCCGCTCGTGCCCGTCGGGCGTGGTGGTCACAGCGGGACTCCCATGTCGTCCATGATCTGCCGCAGGTTCTTCAGGCCGTAGAAGACCCGGCTGCGCAGGGTGCCGATCGGGACACCCTGCTCCGCGGCCACCTCGGCGTACGGGCGGCCGCGCACCGAGGTCTCGACGATGGCGCTGCGCTGGTCGTCGCCCAGTCTCGTCAGGGCCTCCTCGACGAACCAGGCGGTGACGAGGTCGTCGCTGAAGTCGTCACGGCCCGCGCGCCCGGGCCGGTCCGACACGAGAGACAGGTCGGCGGGCGCGGTCGGTGTGCTCGGGCGGCTCCGGGCGTGGCGGACGTGGTCGATCACCGCGTTGCGGGCGATGGTGAACAGCCACACCCGCAGGCTCGCCACCGTGGCGTCGTAGCGGTCGGCGTGGCGCCAGGCCCGCACGAACACCTCCTGCACGACGTCCGACGCGGCGCCCGGGTCGCGCAGCTGCCGCAGGGCGAAGCGCTCGACCTCGCCGGCGTGGGCGCGGTAGGCGGCCTCGAGGTCCTCGGTCCGGCGCAGGTCCACCGGCGCGCGCGCGATCCCTGCGGCCTCGCTCACCCGGTTCCCCCTGCGCGGTAGGACGTCCGGAGCATCGTGATCGTCCGGGTGTGACCGTGTCGTGATGCGCGCCCGCGACGGGGCGGCACGGAGCGGGACGGCACGGGTCACTCCCGTCGGTACGGGGCGCCCGCCGGAGGCGTTCACCGATGTCCGGGAGAAATCGCGGCGGATCGTGGTGAACGCGGCCGCCGAGAGCTCCGTAGAGACGGGCGATCCGGACATCCCGCCCATCCCAGGAGGCCTCCGTGCACCGTGCACTCCCGAAGCTCGCCGCCCTGTCCGTGCTGACCGCGGGCGCGGTCCTCTTCTCGGGAGGCACCGCCCTCGCGGACACCCCGGTCGACGAGCCCGAGAGCTTCACCAGCATGTTCACCGCGATGGCGACCCCCGACACGGTGATCGGGACGAACGGCCAGCCCGCGCCCGGCCAGCCCGGGGCGACCGGCACGTTCAACTACCGCATCAACAGCGAGCAGGACGTCATCTGCTACGACCTCACGCTGACCGGCCTCACCGGCGAGTACCAGAGCCCGGCGCGGACGGCGACGCACATCCACGAGGCCGCCGAGGGTGCCGCGGGCCCGCCGCGCATCGCGTTCCCGAACCCCGAGGGCGACGGCGACACCCGCACCAGCTCCGGCTGCCTGAAGGGCCCGTTCACCACCGGGGTGATGGCGAACGGCCAGGACACGGGTACCGGCTTCTCGGTCCGCGAGATCGAGGAGAACCCGGCGGCCTTCTTCGGTGACACCCACACCGCCGAGTACTCGGCGGGCGCCGTGCGCGGTCAGCTGATGGCGGTGCCGATGGGAGGCGTCGAGACCGGCGGGGGCGCCACGGCCGGCGCCACGGCCGCCGGCGACGTCGCACCGGCCGCGCTCGGTGCGGGTGCGCTCATCGCGGCCGCCGCGGCCGGGGCCGTCGCCTACCGCCGACGTGGCACCAGCTCCTGACGATGCGTCTCGCCGCGCTCGTCCTCGGGGTCGTCCTGCTGCTCGCCGGGTGCGCGGGCGGCGGGGCGGTCCCGGGGGCGGCGCCAGCCTCTCCGCCGGTCACCACCGGTGATCGGACCGTGCCCGGGGCGGTCGTGCCCACCTCGGTGCGGGTGCCGGCCATCGACGTGGACGAGCCGGAGCTCCTCGGGCTCGGCGTCGCGCCGGACGGCACCGCCGAGGTGCCGCAGGACTTCGGGCGCGTCGGCTGGTTCGACCGGACCCTCGCGGCGCAGCGCGCCGGGGCGGCGCCCGCCGACGTCCCGGTCCCGGCGGGCCGCGGCCCGACCGTGCTGCTCGGGCACGTCGACTCCCGCGCCGGCCCCGCCGTGTTCTTCCGCCTGCGTGACCTGCGCGCCGGCGACGTCATCGAGGTCGGCCGGTCGGACGGGTCGGTGGCGCGCTACGCCGTCGAGCGCACCGAGCAGGTGGCCAAGGACGCGTTCCCGACCTTCGCGGTGTTCGGGGCGACCGCCACCGACGTCCTGCGGCTGGTGACCTGCGCCGGCGACTTCGACCGCGGCGCCCGCAGCTACACCGACAACCTCGTGGTGCACGCCGTCCGACTCACGTGAGGGCGGATCACGTGACGAGCCGGGCGAAGACGACGGTGTTGTCGCGGTACGAGCGCGCGGCGTCGTCGAAGTCGCCGCCGCAGGTGATGAGACGCAGCTCGGGGCCCGCGGTGTCGCCGTAGACCTCGAGGCTCGGGAACTCGTCCTTCGGGTAGGAGCGCACGGCGTCGATCGCGAAGGTGCGCGACGACCGGTCCGCCGACGTGATCGTGATCCGGTCGCCGGGACGCAGCCGCCCGAGGTCGTAGAACACCGACGGGCCGTTGGCGGCCGAGTCGACGTGCCCGAGGACCACCGACGGGCCGACCCGTCCGGGCGTCGGCGAGCCGCGATACCAGGCGGCGTGGTCGTACGCCGGGCCCGGCACCGGCACCTCGAGGGTGCCGTCCGGGTTCAGCCCGACCGAGTCCACCGGCGACGAGACGTCGATCGCGGGGATCGTGATCGACGCCGGGGGAGACCCGGTGGCCGGCTGCTGGCGGGGTCCCGCGGGAGCGGTGGGAGGAGTCGTGGGGAGTGGGTCCGCGGCGACGGCGGCGGCGGGGGCGGGCGGGTCCGCTCCGAGGAGCCCGGCGCCCCCCAGCACGAGTCCGAGCACCGCGAGCGCCGCCGCGACCACGAGCAGCACCCGGCGACGGGCCGGTGCGGTGGTGGGCTCGGTCATCGCGCGCTCCCGGTGGTCGACGACTACTGGCTGGTATCGCTCGCTGAGCGAGCGATACCAGCCAGTAACCGATCAGTGGGTCAGTGCAGGGTCAGTCAGAGCAGGGTCAGCCAGGCAGGGTCAGTGCCGGGCGCCCGCGCGGCGCCGGGCGGCGAAGCCCACGCCACCCGCGGCGACCACGGCGACGACGCCCGCGGTCAGCAGGACGGGCGACGGTCCGCTGGTGGAGCCGCCGCCGGTCTCGACGCCGCCGGCCGGCATCGCCGGCATCTGGCCGGGCAGGTTGACGACGATGGTGGCGACACCGATGGTCAGGCCGCCCTGGATCGCGTCGGTGCTGAACGCCTGGTTGAGCGCGGTCGCGGCGGTCTGCGAGAGCCGCACCGTGGTGCCGGTCAGGGTGGCCGTGCCGGCCGCGGCGTCGGTCGAGATGGGCTGCAGGGTCGAGCCGTCGAGGTCGAACAGCACCGCCGACTCGGCGATGGTCTGCCCGCCCGCGCTGACCTTGCCGCTCAGCGTCGCGGGGTTGCCCGGGTCGATGACGAAGTCGGTCAGCTCGACCTCGGTCTCGCCCTTGGTGAGGCTCAGGCCGCTGCCGTCGTGCTCGATGCGGCCCTGGACGTAGGGGTTGACGGCGCCGGGCTCGTAGACGGTGACGTTGCCCCCGGTGATCGGGAACTTCACGCTGCCGTCGGCGAGCGTGGCGTCGCCGATCGTGCCGGGGGTGACCTCGAGCTGGGTCAGGGCGTCGGTGAAGCCGGAGTCGAGCCGGACCGACGACGACTGGCCGGTGAGGTCGGGGATGGTGGCGATCGGCTCGGCGGCGGCAGCGGTACCGGCGGTGAGACCGGCCAGCGCCAGGGCCGACACACCGCTGACGAGCAGGGTGGCGAACGTACGACGAAGGGTCACGAGAAGGCCTTCCGGAGGCGAGGTCAGCGTCGGTGCTGAGCTGATGTCCCTCGTCCGCGCCCGGCGCCCGACCGGTTCGGAAATGGTCGGATTCGACGCGAAATCGAACTGATCCGGCCGCCGGACCGAATGATGCCGTCCGATTCCCGGGTTTCGTTTCCCGGACAGTTCTCAGGCGTCGTCCGCGCTGGTCAGCGCCCGGACCGCGCCGCGGGCGATTCCCTCCGGGAACGGATCAGCCCGTACGCGCGAGGTCGTCGTCGGACGGGTCGATCGCCTCGATCGCGTCGTCCACCGTGCCCGCCCCGGCGCGCCACAGCCGCGCGTAGGCACCGTCGCGCGCCAGGAGCTCGGCGTGCGCGCCCTCCTCGAGGATCCGCCCGCCGTCGATCACCACGATGTGGTCGGCGCGCGCGGCGGTGGCGAGGCGGTGGGCGACGACGAACGTCGTGCGGGGCGCCGCGCCGGTACCGCGCGAGACGCGGTCGCCCGCGGCGAGCACGGCGCCCTCGGTGGCGGGGTCGAGCGCGGCGGTGGCCTCGTCGAGCAGCAGCAGCCGGGGGTCGACGAGCTCGGCGCGGGCGAGGGCGACGAGCTGGCGCTGACCGGCCGAGAGCCCGCCGCCACGCTCGCCGATGGGCTGGCGGAACCCCGCAGGCAGCGACGCGATCATGTCCACCGCGCCCACGTCGCGCGCGGCCTGCTCGATCCGCGCGGGGGTGGCCTCCGGGTCGCCGTAGGCGATGTTCGAGGCGACGTCGCCGACGAACAGGTGCGCCTCCTGCGGGACGACCCCGAGGCGCCGGTGCAGCGTCGGGATGTCGAGGTCGCGGATGTCGACGCCGTCGAGGAGCACGGTGCCGGCGGTGGCGTCGTAGAACCGTGCGACGAGCTTGACCACCGTCGACTTCCCCGCCCCCGTGGCGCCGACGAGCGCGACGGTGCGCCCGGGCGGCACGTGCAGGGAGAAGTCGGTGAGCGCGGGCGTGGTCGCGCCGGCGTAGGTGAAGCCGACGTCGCGCATCTCGACCTCGCCGCGGAGGTCGTCGAGCACCACCGGGTGCTCTGGGGAGGGCACCGACGTCGGCGTGCGCAGCAGCTCGCCGATGCGGGTGAGCCCGATGCGTGCCTGCTGGTACCCGTCGAACACCTGCGAGAGCTGCTGGACGGGGCCGAAGAACATCGCGAGGTAGAGCAGGAACGCGGCGAGGATGCCGGGGGAGAGGCCGCCGGTGGCGACGCGGGCGGCGCCGACACCGAGCACCGCGGCCTGCGCGAGGTCGGAGAGCATCGCGGCGAACGGGAAGTACGTCGCGATCATTCGTTGCGCGCGGACCCGGGCGCGGCGGTAGGCGTCGCTGTTGTCGGCGAAGGTGGCAGCGGAGCGCTCCTCGTGGGTGTGCGCCTGGGCCACCCGCAGGCCGGCGACGTTCTCCTGCAGGTCGGCGTTGACGACGCTGACGCGCTCGCGCGCCTCCGCGTACGCCGCCGAGACCAGGCGCCGGAAGATCAGCGTGGCGACGATCAGCACCGGCATCACGGCGAACGAGACCAGCGCCAGCTCGAGGTCGGTGACCAGCAGCGCCACGGCGACGCCGAGCACCGTGAGCAGGCTGACCACGGCCTGCGCCATGCCCGTCTGCAGGAACGACGAGAGCGCGTCCACGTCCGTCGTCATCCGCGTCATGATCCGGCCGCCGAGCTCGCGCTCGTAGAAGTCGAGCCCGAGGCGCTGCAGGTGCGCGAAGCTGCGCGTGCGCAGCAGGAACAGGCGGCCCTCGCCGATGCGGGCGGTGAGCACGGTCTGCGCCGCGACCACCACCCAGTCGACGGAGACCACCACCAGGCCCAGCCCGACGGCGAGCCACAGGATGTCGAGCGAGCCCGCCTGGATGCCGCCGTCGACGGCGAGGCGCGCGAGCGACGGGAACGCCACGGTGGCCGCGGCGTCGAGGCCGAGGAGCACGACGGCGAGCACGAGGGCCCACCGCACGGGGCGCATCAGCCGCCCGAGCCGGAAGCCCGGGTCGGGGGCGGTGGGGTCCTCGCCGTAGAGCCGGGGCTCCTCGGTGGCGGGCGGCAGCTTGTCCAGGGCCGCCGTCATCTCGGTGGGCGCCGCCCCGTCGAGCCCGCCGGCCAGCGCCTCCGAGCCCGAGCAGACCGTGATCGGCCCCGGCGGGGGGACGGGACGGTCGGGCGCCGGGTCGTCGGGCCAGAGGGACGGGGTGATGGTGGCGTCCCCGCCGTCGGCCACCGGGGCGGCGGGGTCGGCGGGGTCGTCGAGCACCCAGCCCGGCTCGTCGATGAGCTCCGCGGGCCCGGCGAGCAGCTCGCGGAACAGCCGGCAGCGGCCCTCGAGCTCGGCGTGGGTGCCGACGTCGACCACCCGGCCGCCGTCGAGCACCGCGATCCGGTCGGCGAGCGAGAGCGTCGAGCGCCGGTGGGCGATCACGAGTGTGGTGCGCTGCGCGGTGACGGCCCGCAGGGTCTCGCCGATCGCCGCCTCGGTGGTGGGGTCGACGGCGGACGTGGCGTCGTCGAGCACGAGGACACGGGGGTCGTAGAGCAGGGCGCGCGCGAGCGCCACGCGCTGGCGCTGGCCGCCCGAGAGCGTCAGACCCCGCTCGCCGACGCGGGTGTCGTAGCCGTCGGGCAGGGCGTTGATGAACCCGTCGGCCTGCGCGGCGGCCGCGGCGGCGCGGACCTGCTCCTCTCCTGCGTCGGGGCAGCCGTAGGCGATGTTGGCCCGCACGGTGTCGGAGAAGAGGAACGCCTCCTCGAACACCACGCCGACCGCACGGCGCAGGGCGTCGAGGCGCAGCTCGCGCACGTCGACGGCCTCGCCCGGCGGGCCGATGCGCAGCGCGCCGCCCTGCACGTCGTAGAAGCGCGGGGCGAGCAGCGCGACCGTCGACTTGCCCGACCCTGCGGTGCCGACGAGCGCCACCGTCTCGCCGGGCGTGATCTCGAGGGTCAGCCCGTCGAGCACCGGCTCGCTGCGCGCGTAGCCGAACCGCACGTCGTCGAGCTCGACGCCCAGCGCCCCCGCCGGGACCTCGCGGGCCGCAGGCGCGTCGACGATCTGGGGCTGGGAGTCGATGAGCTCGTAGACCCGCTCCACGCCCGCGCGGGCGAGCTGCCCGGTGACGACGAGCCCGGCGACGAGCCGCGCGGGCCCCACGAGCGCCGCGACGTAGGCGGTGAACGCGATGAACACCCCGAGCGAGATCTGCCCGCTGACCGCGAGCGCCCCGCCGAGACCGAACACCCCGAGCTGGCCCAGCGTCGGCAGCGCCTGGAGCGTCGGGGTGAGGCTGGCGTTGAACCGCGCCGCCCGCAGCCGCTGGGCGTAGAGCCGCCGGGCGGCGTCGCGCAGCCGGCCCGTCTCGCGGTCCTCCTGCCCGAAGCCCTTGACGACGCGGACGCCGGTGACGGCCTCCTCGACGTGCTGGGCGACCTCGGCGGCGCTCTGCTGCGCGGCCCACGTCGCCGGGAACAGGCGGCGGCGCATCCGCGCGGTGAACAGCACGCCGACCGGCAGGATGATCATCGAGGCGACCGTGAGCAGCGGCGAGAGCCACAGCATGATGCCGACCGAGACGACCAGCTGCCCGAGCGTGCCCGCGACCAGCGGCACCATCCCCAGCAGGCCCTGCACCTGCTGCAGGTCGGAGTTGGCACGCGAGACGACCTGCCCGGTGCGCAGCGCGTCCTGCTTGGGCCCGTCGAGGCGAGAGACCGAGCCGAACACGCGGCGGCGCAGGTCGTGCTGGACCCCGAGCGAGAGGCGGCCCCCGAGGTAGCGGCGCAGGAAGGCGGCGCCGAAGCGGACGACGGCGATGGCGGCCATCGCGATCACCAGCGGGACGAGTCCCGCGGTGGACCCGGCGACGGCGCGGTCGACCGCCGTGGCGATCAGCAGCGGTCCGACGGCCTCGAGGCTGACGCCCAGCACCGAGGCCGTGAGGGCGGCCACGGTGAGCGAGGGGCGGCGCCAGCAGTCGCTCGCGAGACGTCGCATCCAGCCGCGGGCGCGGCCGGTCGGCACGTCCTCACGCGCGGGGACGCGCTCGGTGGTGCGCTCCGTGGTGCCCTCCGGAGAAGTGGTGGTGGACGGGAGGCCTCCTCCCAGATTAGGACGGCACCCCGACAGCTCGCCCGATCGCGGACCCCGAGGTGACGAACGACCGGCGTCGTGGTCGAATACCGCCGTGCGCCACTTCCTGCTCGGCCCCCTCTGGGAGAGCCGCCGCGCGCACGTGTTCGACGAGCGGTGTCGACGGGCCTGACGAGCCGACCGTCGCGAGCCATCCCGGCCGCGACGTCCCGTCGCCCGCGCGCCGCTTCGATCCCTCCCTGACCCCGGGGGCCGTGCCGCACGTGGACGCCCGCACCCGGAGGAACGACCGTCGTGACCGCCCTGGTCGACACACCCACCCACGCCAGCCCGTTCGCCCGTCCCCGCACCCTGCGCGCCGACCGCCGGCGCTGGCAGGACGGCCCGACCCCGGCGAGCCTCGCCGACCTCGTCGCCCTCACCCGTGAGGTGGCCGACGAGGTCCACGCCGGGCGCCACACCGCCGAGGTCGACCCCGGGCACCGCTGGTCGCAGCGCCTGCACGCCGACGAGCACCTCGACGTCTGGCTGATCTCCTGGGCCCGCGACCAGGCCGCCGAGCTGCACGACCACGGCGGCTCGCTCGGCGCGCTGACCGTCGTGCGCGGCGGGCTCACCGAGTGGCGCTGGACCGCAGGTAGCGAGGACGACGACGCCTGCCGTGCCGAGGAGCTCGCCTCCCGCGGCCCCGGGCTGCGCCGCCGGGTCCTCGAGCCCGGTCGCAGCGTCGCGTTCGGCCTCGGGCACGTCCACGACGTCAGCAACCGCGCGGTCGAGACGGCGGTCAGCGTGCACGCCTACTCCCCGCCGCTGTCGGCCATGTCGTTCTACGGCGTCGAGGGCGGCGTGCTCAAGCGCACGCGTTCCGAGCTCGTCCAGCCCGGGCAGCCTCCCGAGTGAGCGCGATCGCCGATCTCCTCGACCGCGCCCGGGCGCGCCTGCGGCGGCTCGACCCGCGCGACGCGGCCGAGGCCGTCGACGCCGGCGCCCTGCTCGTCGACATCCGTCCGGGCTGGCAGCGCCTCGACGAGGGCACGGTGCCGGGCGCGGTGGTGATCGAGCGCAACCACCTCGAGTGGCGCCTCGACCCGACGTCCGACGCCCGCATCGCCGAGGCCGACTCGCCCGACCGGCAGTGGATCGTGCTGTGCTCCGAGGGCTACACGTCGTCGCTCGCGGCCGCGGCGCTCCAGGAGATCGGCCTGCACCGGGCGACGGACGTCGTCGGGGGCTTCCGCGCCTGGTCCGACGCCGGGCTGCCCACGGCACCGGGAACCGACGAGCGCCCCGAGTACGCTCGCCGCGCGGGCGCCGCGCACTGACGCCCTGAACCGGGGCCCGCCCCGGCTCTGACAACCTCGACGGATGCACCCGGATGCCACGGTGGGGACGCGTCTCGCGGCAGGACTCGACGGCCGCCTCGAGGCGGTGGCGGCGCTCTACCGCGACCTGCACGCACACCCCGAGCTGGCGTTCGCCGAGCACCGGACCGCGGCGCTCGTCGCGGAACGCCTGACCGCGTTCGGGCTCGAGGTCACCACCGGCGTCGGCGGCACCGGGGTGGTCGGGGTGCTACGCAACGGAGCCGGGCCCACCGTCCTCCTGCGCGCGGACATGGACGGCCTCCCGATCGCCGAGGACGACACGGTTGCCCACCGCAGCCGGGACACCGGCGTCGACGCGGACGGCGCGACGGTGCCGGTGATGCACGCGTGCGGGCACGACACGCACATGGCGGCGCTGGTCGGGGCGCTGGAGTGCCTCGCCGCGGACCGCGCGGGCTGGTCGGGCACGGTCCTGGCGGTGATGCAACCGGCCGAGGAGGTCGGGGGAGGGTCGCGGGCGATGCTCGCCGACGGGTTCCTCGAGCGGTTCGGCCCGGTCGACGTCGCTCTGGGCCAGCACGTGACCTCCGCCCCCGCCGGTCACCTCTACGCGCGGGGTGGGGTGTTCATGGCCGCCGCCGACAGCCTGCGCGTGACGGTGCACGGCCGGGGCGGCCACGGCTCGACGCCCCAGGCGACCGTCGACCCGGTCGTCATCGCCGCGGCGATCGTGCTGCGGCTGCAGACGATCGTCGCCCGCGAGGTCGCCCCGGCCGACTCCGTGGTGGTCACGGTCGGCTCGCTGCACGCGGGCAGCAAGGAGAACATCATTCCCGACCGGGCCGAGTTGAAGATCAACATCAGGACCTTCGACCCGGACGTCCGGGTACGGGTGCTCGCGGCGGTCGACCGCATCGTGCGCGCCGAGGCCGCCGCCGCGGGGGCCCCGGCGGAGCCCGTGATCGCGCCGCTCACCGACTTCCCGTTGCTGGTCAACGACCACGACGCCACCGCGCGGGTCCGGGCGGCCTTCGAGACCGCGTTCGGCGCCACGACCGTGCACGAGGCCCCGCGCCGCTCGGGCAGCGAGGACTTCGGGTGCTTCGGGGACGCCGCGGGCGTGCCCTCGGTGTTCTGGAACTTCGGCGGGCTGGACCCGGACGCCTACGCGGCCGACGCCGAGCACCCCGAGGCCGCGGTCACCGCCGGGCGGGCACCCGGTGTGCACTCCCCGCACTTCGTGCCCACGGCGATCGAGCCGGTCCTGCGCCGGGCCGTGGAGGCGGTGCTCGTCGCCGCCGGCTGCTGGCTCCGTCCCGCGGTCTGACCGACGGTCAGGCCCGCGGGCGCTTCCGCGACGTGGCGGCCCAGGGCGGCCTGGAACGCCTCCGGCGTCTGCGCGGTCACCAGCGCCCCGAGGATCGCGATGGCGGCCCCCACGACGAGGAACGAGAACGCGGCCTCGTAGGAGATCGTCTCGGCGAGATAGCCCATGACGAAGGGCGACACCGCGCCGGCGAACTGGCCGCCGAAGTTGACCACGCCGCCCCCGACGCCAGCGTAGCGCCGACGCCCCTTCCCGACGGCGAGGACGGTGCGCCGGGCGGGCTGCTGTGGCGCCTCGGGCCCGACGGCGAGGTCCCGGTCCTGCTCGTCGGGCACCTGGACACGGTCTGGCCCCTCGGCACGCTCGCCCGCCGCCCCTTCACCGTGGCGGACGGGCGCGCCACGGGCCGGGCGTGTTCGACATGAAGGCGGGCCTGGTGCAGGGGCTGCACGCGCTCGCCGCCCTGCAGGAGATCGGCGACGTCCCCGCGGTCGCACTGCTCGTCACCGCCGACGAGGAGGTGGGGTCGGCACTGGGCGGCCCCGCCGTGACCGCCGCTGCGACGACAGCGCGGGCGGCGCTGGTCCTGGAGGGCTCCGCCGAGGGCGGGCGGCTCGAGCACGCCCGCCGGGGCTGGTCCTTCTACGAGATCGTCGTGGCCGGGCGGGCGGCCCACGCCGGGCTCGAACCCGAGGCCGGTCACAACGCGCTGCTCGACCTCGCGCGGATCGTCACCCGCCTCGACGAGCTCGCCGACGACGCCAGCACCGTCACCCCCACCGCGGCGACGGCGGGCACCACCCGCAACACGGTGCCCGCGAGCGCCCGCGTCACCGTCGACGTACGCAGCGCGGAGCGTGCGGGCCAGGAACGGCTCGACCGGTCGCTCCGGGCGCTCGTGGCGGCCGAGGCGGGGCTCGGCGCGAACGTGGAGGGCGGGATCAACCGCCCGCCGATGGAGGCGGGGCAGGCGGAGGACCTCGTCGCCGCGGCCCGTGCGTGCGGCGCGCGGCTCGGCCTGCCCTGGCCGGGGACCGCCGCCGTCGGCGGGGTCTCCGACGGCAACCTCTGCGCCGCGGCGGGGACGCCCACCCTCGACGGGCCGGGCGCCGTCGGCGGCGGACCGCACGCGGAGCACGAGTGGGTCGATCTCGCGCGGATGCCGGAGCGCGCCGCCCTGGTCGCGGCGCTCGTCGCCACCCTGGGTGCGCCCGACTACGGCCGTGACCCTGGCCCGTCACACGACCACTGAGCGATGATCCCGGTGTGGACACGCCGGAGACCTGGATCACCCCGCTCACGCCGCTCTCGTTCCTGCGCCGGTCGGCCGCGGTCTACCCGGAGAAGGTCGCGATCGTCCACGGGACGGCGCGGCACATCTACGCCGATTTCGCCCGCGACGCCCAGCGCCTGGCGCGCGGGCTACTTGCGAGCGGGGTCGCGCCCGGCGACCGCGTCGCGTGCCTGCTGCCGAACGTGCCGCCGATGCTCGTCGCGCACTTCGGGGTGCCGCTGGGCGGGGCGGTGCTCGTCGCGGTGAACACGCGCCTGTCGAGCGAGGAGGTGCGCTACATCCTCGACCACTCCGGGGCGAGCGTGCTCGTCGTCGACTCGGCCCTGCGCGCCACCGTCGACCCGATCGCCGACTCGCTGGAGACGGTCCGGGAGATCGTCACGTTCGTCGACCCGCAGGGCCCCGACGCGGGCGCCACGGTGGACGGGGCGACCTGGGAGGACCTGCTCGCCCGCGGCGACGACGGGGAGGACCTGCCCTGGGAGGTCGACGACGAGCGCTCGACGATCAGCATCAACTACACGAGCGGCACCACCGGGCGGCCGAAGGGCGTCCAGTACCACCACCGCGGGGCGTACCTGAACTCGTTCGGCGAGATCGCGCACTCGTACCACGATCCGGACAGCGTCTACCTGTGGACACTGCCGATGTTCCACTGCAACGGCTGGTGCACGCCCTGGGCGATCACCGCGATCGGCGGCACGCACGTGTGCCTGCGCGAGGTCCGCGGCGACCTGATCTGGGCGCTCATCGGCGAGCACCGCGTCACGCACCTCAACGGCGCACCGACGGTCGTCACCACGATCATGAACGCCGCCGAGGCCCGCACGTTGGACTACGCGCTGGTGGTCACCACCGCGGGCGCTCCGCCGAGCCCGACGACCATCCTCGAGATGGAGAAGATGGGCTTCCGGATCGTCCACGTCTACGGGCTGACCGAGACCTACGGCCCGTACTCGGTGTGCCAGTGGCAGGAGCACTGGCGCGGCTACGAGGAGCACGAGCGGGCGCGGCTGCAGGCCCGCCAGGGCGTCGGGATGCTGCAGGCCGAGCCCCTGCGGGTGGTCGAGACCCTGGACGAGGACGTCAGTGACTGGGCCTCGGTGGAGCTCGTCGACGTCCCCGCCGACGCCACGACGATGGGCGAGATCGTCATGCGCGGCAACAACGTCATGTCGGGCTACTACCGCGACGACGACGCGACGGCCAAGGCCTTCGCCGGCGGCTGGTACCACTCGGGCGACCTGGGGGTCATGCACCCCGACGGCTACGTCGAGCTGCGCGACCGCGCCAAGGACGTCGTCATCTCCGGTGGCGAGAACATCTCGACCGTCGAGGTCGAGCAGGCCGTGCTCTCCCACCCCGCCGTGCTGGAGGCGGCCGTGGTCGGGGTGCCCGACGAGCGGTGGGGCGAGCGCCCCAAGGCGTTCGTCGTCCTGCGCCAGGGCCAGGACGCCGAGCCCGACGCGATCATCGAGCACGTCAAGGGCGAGATCGCGCGCTACAAGGCGCCCCGCGACGTCGAGATCGTCGAGGAGCTCCCGAAGACCTCCACCGGCAAGATTCAGAAGTTCGAGCTCCGCGCCAAGGAGTGGGGCGACGCCACGACGCGCATCCGCGGCTGAGAGATGTCAGCGGCGTGGCGTCGCGGACATTGAGTGTCCGTCACGCCACGCACTCGCCCGCCGACCCGGGTGCCACGCATGGGAGGGGGCGGTGGCGGGAACCGCAGACGGACGACGGAGGATGTCCGTCGAGTGGCAGCGAGGAGCGAGGGCGCGTGAGCGAGCAGTTCGTGGACCAGGCCGAGACCGTCGTCGACAACGACACGAGTGCCCTGGACGCCGAGCCGTCCGAGATCCTGGACGAGGACCGCCTGGACGCCGACCCGCTCGAGGACGGCATGGACGGCGCCGACGGCTACAGCCGGGACGTCCGGCTCGGCGGCACCCAGGAGTGGGAGACCGAGCCGGCCACCATCGACCGGCGGCTGCCCCAGGAGCAGCCCGAGGCCGGCGTCGACGAGGAGGTCCCCGACCGCCCGCTCGCGGCGCAGCCGATCGACGAGCTGGACGAGTCGATCGACGACCCGGAGAACGCGATCGACGGGGTCGGCGGCGCCGTGGTGCTCGACGCCACCGGCGCCGACGGGGCGACCGAGGGCGAGCTCCTGGCCGAGGACGCGACCGAGATCGAGCTCGGCGTCTCGTCCGCCGCGGGCGCCGTCGAGGCCACCGGCCTGCCCGCGGACGACGCGATCGGCGAGGTCGCGGCCCTCGACAACGAGCCGGGCACCGCGGAGGAGCAGGCCATGCACGTGGAGCAGGAGAACTGAGCGCGCGGGGGGTCGCGCGCCCCGAGGTACCGCGACGGGTCGTGCTGGCCGCGGGTGCGGTGGGGATCGCGCTGCTGCTCGTGCTCGTCGGGGCCCTCATGGGCGGCTGGCGACCCTTCACCGCCGCGCCCGACGTGCTGACGTTCGGGCCCGGCGGCGACCTCGAGCAGTTCGTTCTCTTCGACGGGCAGTGCGCCCGCGGGGAGCTCGCGAGCGGCGGGGACTTCGGCGACGCGGCCGACGCCCAGTGCGGCACGCCCCACGACGTCGAGGTGGTGGCCTCCCGGGCCCCGATCGACGAGGGCCGCCCGGTGGCCTACCCGGGCGAGGCCGCGCTGGCGGACTTCGGTCGGGCCTACTGCGCGCTGTTCGCCGACTCGGAGCTGCTCGTGCCCACCTCGGGGGGCGTCGACCGCGCCGACCTGCGGATCACCGCGGTGATCCCCTCCGAGGCGGCCTTCGACGCGCCGCGCACGTCGGGGGCGTCGTCCTCCGGGGCCCGTCAGGTCAGCTGCGTCATCTCTCGTGCTGACGGTGAGCCACTGACCGATCGCTTCTCCGTGATCTGATCGGCCCAGTCGGTCAGGTCCGGGTGAGGTATTGCCCCGTGTGGGTGTGATGGCGAACATGGGCGCCCATGAGCACCCCACCCGTGACGAGCCGCCGGACGCTCAAGCGTCGGGCCGTCGTCGCGAGCACGGTCGGCACCACCATCGAGTGGTACGACTTCTTCCTCTACAACACCGCGGCCGCGCTGGTCTTCGGGCCGCTGTTCTTCGACTCCGCGGGCCCCGGCGGGGTGCTGGCCGCCTTCTCGACGCAGTTCGTCGGCTTCGCGGCCCGGCCGATCGGTGCCGCCATCTTCGGGCACTACGGCGACCGGATCGGGCGCAAGTACAGCCTGGTCGCCACGTTGTTGCTCATGGGCGGCGCCACGGTGCTGATCGGTGTCCTGCCCACCTACGCGACCATCGGCGTGTGGGCCCCGATCCTGCTCACCCTGCTCCGAGTGCTCCAGGGCATCGGCGTCGGCGGCGAGTGGGGCGGATCGGTGCTCATGGCCATGGAGTGGGGCCACCGCAAGCAGCGCGGGCTGATGGCGTCGTGGCCGCAGGTCGGCGTCCCGCTGGGGCTGGCCTCGGGCACGGCGGTGGTCTACTTCTTCGCAGGGGAAGGCTTCCTCGCGGGCGGCTGGCGGGTGCCGTTCCTCGCCAGCATCGTCCTCATCGGGGTGGGTCTCTGGGTCCGCCTGTCTGTGCTCGAGTCCCCGGCCTTCGCCCAGATCAAGACGTCGGGCAAGGTCGCGAAGCTGCCCCTCGTCGAGACGCTGAAGACGCAGTGGCGCGACGTGCTCAAGGCGATGTTCGTGCGCACGGCCGAGCAGGCGCCGTTCTACATCTTCACCTCGTTCGTCCTGGCCTACGGAACCCGGCAGCTCGATCTGGACCGTCAGCAGCTTCTCGGGTACCTGATCGTCGCGGCGTGCCTCGGCATCGTCAGCGTGCCCTTCTTCGGCTGGTTGTCCGACATCATCGGCAGACGCCTGGTGTACGGGATCGGGGTCGTGCTGACCGGGCTGTACGCCTTCCCGTACTTCGCCCTGCTCAATACCGCCACCGGGGCCCTGATCCTGCTCGGGATCGTCCTCGGTCTGATCTTCCACGACATGATGTACGGCCCGCAGGCGGCGCTCATCTCGGAGAGCTTCGGCACCGGCATCCGCTACACCGGTGCCGGGCTGGGCTACCAGCTCGCCTCGATCACCGCGGGCGGTCCGGCGCCGCTGATCGCGACCGCCATCCTCGCGGGGACGGGGTCGACGACCTGGATCTCGATCTACATCATCATCTGCGCCGTGATCTCGATGGTCGCGCTGCTCATGATGCACCCGCGCCCGCCGGAGGCGGACGAGGCGGACTTGGCGTCGGAGGACCAGGCCGGCATGGACGCCGCGTGGTCGGAGCGGACGGCCACCTGAGGGCCCCGGGCCGGGATGATGGGGCGGATGCCGATCCGCCCGCTGACTCCTGACGCCCTCACCGACGAGCTCGTCGCGGCGATCGAGCGCGCCGGACCCGGCCGGGTCCGGGTGCTCGTCGACGGTGCCCCGCCGGCCCGGACGGAGGTGCTCGCGGACGCCCTCGTCGACCCGTTGCGCGTGCGCTCGCGTCCCGTGGTGCGCGTGTCGGCCTGGGACTTCCTGCGCCCCGCCTCGGTGCGTCTCGAGCGCGGGCGCACCGATCCGGACTCGTTCTACGACGACTGGCTCGACGCCGGCGCGCTGGTCCGCGAGGTGCTCGCGCCGATGGGTCCCGGCGGGAGCGGCCAGGTTCTCCCGCGCCTCTGGGACGTCGACGTCGACCGGGCCGCCCGCGCGGAGCGGGTGGCGTTGCCGCCGTCGGGCGTCGTGGTCGTCGACGGGCCCCTGCTCCTCGGACGCGGCCTCCCGGCGGAGCTGGCGGTCCACCTCGCGCTCTCGGCCACCGTGCTCGAGCGCCGCACCCCGGCCGACGAGGCCTGGACCCTGCCCGCCTACGCCCGCTACGACGACGAGGTCGACCCCCTCGCCGTCGCCGACCTCGTCGTCCGCGCCGACCACCCCGACCGCCCGGCCCTGCAGACCTGACACCTGAAAGACCCTCTGCGCGTGCAAGCCCTGCGTCCTCGCCGGCACTCAGCGCCAGAAAATCCGCTTCGATCACCCGGTCTGCGTCGCCTCGCGGAACCGCGCCCAGACCTCGGGACGGAGCCGCCCGCGGTCGGGGACGTCGATCCCGGCGGCGCGGGCCCAGGCGCGGACCTCGGCGGTGGAGGCCTCGGGTGCCGTGGTCGTCGTCAGCTCCGTGGTGGCGCCCGGCAGCCGGGCCCCGATGGCGTGCTCGTCGTGCGCCCACGCGAGGGCGGCGGCGAGGTAGCGGAAGGTCCACTCCTCGGCCAGCGGCCTCGTCTCGGCGAAGACGATCGGGACGTCCGGCCAGCGGACCTGCAGCTCGGCCAGCGAGTCGGCCACCTGGGCCGGGCGCACATGGCGTTGGGCGAACACCTGTGACCAGCGGTCCTCGATCACCACTGCCGCCCGGGGGAGCGCGGACAGCTCGCCCAGCGCGAAGCGCAGACGGCCGTTGGCGACGCTCGAGATCAGGTCGGGAAGCGACTTGCGCTCCACCGACGCTGCCAGCGACTCCCCGAGGACGACGCCGTAGTCGCCGGCCGGGAGGGCGCGCCGCACGGTGCGCGCCTGCTGGGACGCGAACCGGTAGGGGTAGCGCTCGTGGGCGTCGACGACGATCTCGATCTCGTCGGTCCCCGTCCCGTCGAGAGTGGCCGGCCGGGCGGTCGGCGTCCGGACCTGCGGACGGGCCTGCTTGCGGGTCCGGGGCGACTGCCAGAAGACCATGTCCCGCCCGCGACCGCGGGTGTAGACGATCTGGGACCGGTTCTCCCGGGCGCGGTCGAGCACGACGTCGATGGCCGCACCGCGTCGGGCGCACGACCGCAGCGCGACGCGCTCGACGATCTCGGCGGCGTCGCCGGCGGGCCATTCCTCGAGATCAATGGGGTGGCAGTACAGCGCCTTGGTCCGCGGCCAGGTGTCCGACGTGCGGAACAGCAGACCGTCGCCCAGCGGTATCCAGACGAGGAAGCCCAGCGAGGATCCCGGATCGGGATTGCGGGCGATGACGAGGTCCGCCACGGACAAGACCCTAGCGCGGGCCGGAAGCCATCAACGCCGCGAGCACCCCGGGTTCCGCGTGCCCTCGCAGACCTGACGTCAGGCGGCCCGACGCCGCGCCCGCAGCGCGAACCCCGGGTAGCCGGCCTCCGCCTCGGCGTCGCACATCTCGCGGTAGCGCGCGAAGCCGCCGGCGTAGGGCAGGAACACCCGGGGCTTGCCCGGCACGTTCGCGCCGAGGTACCAGGAGCTGGCCGCCTGCGGCAGCAGCGTCGCGTCGGCCGCCTCGCGCACGTGCTCCGCCCAGCGGGCCTGCGCCTCGGGCGTCGGCTCGGCCTCGAGGTCGTGGTCGCGCAGGTGCGCGACGAGGTCCGCGATCCAGTCGACGTGCTGCTCGATCGAGGTCGGCATGTTGGTGAGCACCGACGGGCTGCCCGGCCCGGTGATCGTGAAGAGGTCCGGGAAGCCCGCGACGCCGAGCCCGAGGTAGGTGGTGGCGCCCTCGTCCCACGCGTCGGCGAGGGGCTGCCCTCCGGTGCCCCGGATGCCCGAGCCGGAGCAGCGGCCCGGAGAGGGCGTCGAAGCCCGTGGCGAACACCAGGACGTCGAGGGGGTGCTCGGCGCCGGACTCCAGGCGCACGCCCTGCGGGGTGATCAGCGCGATCGGGTCGGCGCGGACGTCGACCAGGGACACGTTCGCCCGGTTGTAGGTCTCGAAGTACTCCGTGTCGATCGGCGGGCGCTTCGTGGCGAAGGGGTGGTCGCGGGGCGTCAGCGCCTCGGCGACGGCGGCGTCGTCCACCGTCTCGTGGATCTTCGAGCGGAGGAAGTCGGAGGTCTCCTCGTTGACCGCGGGGTCGGTGAGCACGTCGCGCACGGCCGCCCGGAAGCGCAGGCCGCCCCGCTCCCAGGCCCGCTCGAGGAGGGCGCGCCGCTCGTCGTCGGGCAGGGCGAGGGTGTCGACGTCGCTGACGACGAAGGGATGCCCGTTGGTGGACGCCTGCTGGAGCTCGCGGATGGCGGCGTAGTCGGCCTTGTAGCCCGCGGCCTCCTCCGGGGCGAGCGGGGCGTTGCGGGCGGGGATCGAGTAGTTCGCGGTGCGCTGGAAGACGGTGAGGTGCCCGGCCGACTCCGCGAGCACCGGGATGGCCTGGATGCCGGTGGACCCGGTGCCGACCACCCCGACCCGTCGGCCGGCGACGTCCACGCCCTCGTGCGGCCACTGCCCCGTGTGGTGCCGATCGCCGGCGAAGGACTCCAGGCCCGGGATGTCGGGCACGTTCGCCGACGACAGGCAGCCGACGGCGGTGACCAGCCAGCGACACGTCCAGCGGCCGCCGTCCTCGGTGTCGATCACCCAGCGCTCGCCGTCGTGGGCGGCCGACACGACCGTCGTCGAGAACGAGATGTCGCGCCGCAGGTCGAAGCGGTCGGCCACGTGCTCGAGGTAGGACAGGATCTCCGCCTGGCCGGGGTAGCGCTCGCTCCAGTCCCACTCCTGCTCGAGCTCGGAGGAGAAGGCGTAGCAGTAGTAGTAGCTCTCGGAGTCGCACCGTGCGCCCGGATACCGGTTCCAGTACCAGGTGCCGCCGACGCCCTCGGCGGCCTCGAGCCCGTGGACCGGGATGCCGCGCTCGCGCAGGCGGTGGATCGCGTAGAGCCCGGCGAAGCCGGCCCCGATGACGACGACGTCGGGATCGTTGGCCACGCTCACGAGTCTCGATGGCCACGCCGCGCGGGACAACCTCAGCGCAGCGAGCAGCCCGGGTTCAGCGTGCCCTCCGGGTCCAGCGCGGCCCGCACGCGCCGCAGGACGTCCAGCGCGCCGGGGTCGCCGAGCTCGGCGAGGTGGTGGGCCTTGGCGCGCCCGACCCCGTGCTCGCCCGACACCGCGCCCCCCAGCGCGATCCCGGCCGCGAACACCCCGCGCAGCGTCCCCGCCAGCTGCTCCGGATCGGGCTGGAACACCGCGAGGTGCACGTTCCCGTCCCCGGCGTGGCCGCAGCCCAGCACCCGCGAGCCGTGGGCGTCGCCGACGGCGCGGGCCCGCCCGAGGAACGCCGCCATCGCCGAGCGCGGCACGACGAGGTCGACGATCTCGTCGGCGCCGGCCGCCTTGACCGCCCAGAACGCCTTCTCCCGCGCCTCGACCAGCCGCCGCGCCGAGCCCGCGGGCAGGTCGAACACCTCCGCGGCGCCGAGCGCGGACAGGGTGTCGGCGAGCTCCTCGGCGTCCTCGTCGACCCGTTCCGCGCGGCGCCCCGCGAGCTCGACGAGCAGGTGGTCGGCGTCCACGAGGTCCTCGGGCAGGCCGAGGGTCAGGTCGGCGGCAGCGCAGACCGCGCGCATCGTCGGGCCGTCGAGGTACTCGCACACCGTCGGCGCGAGCCCCGCGCCGACGATGCGACCGACCGCAGCGGTGACGGCGTCGGCTCCACCCGTGAACGGCGCCAGCACGGTGCGCCGGGCGGGCAGGTGCGGGTGCAGGCGCACGATCACCTCGGTGACCAGCGCGAGCGTGCCCTCCGAGCCGATGAGCAGCTGGGTGAGGTCGTACCCCGAGGAGATCTTCGCGAGCCGCCCGCCGGTGCGCACCACCGTCCCGTCGGCGAGCACCGCCTCGAGGCCCAGCACGTGCGCGCGGGTGACGCCGTAGCGCACCGCGCGCATGCCGCCGGCGTTGGTGGCGACGGTCCCGCCGAGCGACGCCGACTGCTCGCCGGGGTGCACGGGGTAGGTCAGGCCGTGCTCGCCCGCCGCGGCGTCGAGGACGTCGAGCGCCACGCCGGGCTGCACCACGGCGACGGCGTCGACGGGGTCGATCTCCAGGATCCGGTCCATGCGGGCGAACGAGAGGAGCACCGCGCCGTCGTCGGGGATCGCGGCGCCCGAGAGGCCGGTGCCCGCGCCCCGGGCGGTGACGGACGCGCCGGCGGCCCGGGCCGCGGTCACCACGGCGACGACCTCGTCCCGATCCGCGGGCCACACGACGTACGCGGGCTTGCCCGCCGGCACCCCGAGCGCCTCGTCGGCGCACAGGTCGGCCACCGACGGGTCGTCGCCCGCGATCACGTGCTCGGCGCCGACGGCGTCGGCGAGCGCCTGGAACATCCCCGTGTCCTAGCACGATCCGCTACGCTCCGAACCGGTTGCGAAATGCAATCAGAACGAGGAGGCGTCACGTGGGCCGGTTGATGTACTCGATGATGACGACGCTCGACGGCTACACCGCGGACGCCGACGGCGACTTCGGCTGGGGCATCGAGCAGGACATGGAGCTGCACCGCTACTTCGAGGAGCTGATGCAGCCCGTCCGCACCTTCCTCTACGGCCGCCGGATGTACGAGACGATGGTCTTCTGGGAGACCGCGCACGAGCTGCCCGACGAGCCGCCCGAGATGGCCGAGTTCGCACGGACCTGGCAGGCGGCCGACAAGATCGTGTTCTCGAAGACGCTGGAGACCGTGTCCAGCGCCCGGACCACGATCGCCCGCGACCTCGACCCCGACGCGATCCGGGGGCTCAAGGAGGCCGGCGACCTCACCGTCGACGGCCCGGGCCTGGCCGCCTCGGCGCTCGCCGCCGGGGTGGTCGACGAGATCGGGCCGATCGTCCTGCCCGTGGTGGTCGGCGGCGGGACGCGCTTCCTCCCCGACGGCGTCCGCCTCGACCTCGAGCTCGTCGAGGAACGGCGCTTCGACAGCGGGGCGGTCCACCTGCGCTACCGGACTCGTTAACGTCTCGGGCCATGGTGGTCCGCGACGCCCCGGTCGTCTCGCACGTCGAGCACTCCGAGCACGCCCGGCGGCCGCGGCGCGTCGAGGTGGTCGAGGTGCTCGACGTGACCCCGCGGATGCGCCGCGTGCGCCTCGCCGGCGACCTTCAGGACCTGCCGGTGACGGGCCCCACCGACCACGCCAAGCTCTTCTTCCCGCCGGCGTCGGGGGAGGAGCCGCCGGAGCCCCAGCTGACCGCGCGCGGGCTCGCCGCCCCGCCGGCGGGCACGTCCCGGCCCTACCGGGAGTACACGCTGCGCCGTCACGACCCCGCCGCGGGCACCGTCGACGTCGACTTCGTGCGCCACGGCGGCGGGCTCGCCGGGACGTGGGCGGAGGACCCGCGCGGGGCCCTGTGGCTCTACGGTCCCCGCTCGAGCGCCTCGGTCGCGGCGCGGGACTGGTACCTGCTCGGGGGCGACGAGACGGCCCTGCCCGCCCTCGCCCGCTGGCTCGACCAGCTGCCCCCGGTGCCGGTCACCGTCGCGGTCGACGTCGCCGACGCCGCCGAGGAGGCCTACCTCGCCGACGTCCCGTCGCACGTCACCGTGCACTGGCGCCACCGCGACGGCGTTGCCGCGGGCGCCTCCGGCCTGCTCGACGACGTCGTCGCGGGCTTCACGCCACCGCCCGGCGAAGGCTTCGCGTGGATGGGGGCCGAGGCGGGCGAGCTGCGCCCGGTCCGCCGGCGCCTGCGCGCGATCCTGGCGACCGCCGCGGTCGACCTCGACGGCTACTGGCGCCGCGGCGTGGCGGGCACGGGGCTGGGCTGACCGGGCTATGTGAGTGAAATTCACGGCTATAGCCGTGAATTTCACTCACGTACGCGACCGATCCAGAGCAGGCCCAGGATCGGCAGGATGACGGGGACGAAGCCGTAACCGATGCCGAAGTCCGACCAGACCGTCGGGTCGGGGAAGTCCTCGGGCCGCAACAGCGACAGCGTGCCGATCCCGAGGACGCCGACGAGCTCGACCACGACCGCGACGAGCGCCACGCGCCGGGCCCCGCGGCCGAGGGCCACGGCCGCCACGAGGTAGACGGCCGCCGCGAACGCCGAGAGCAGGTACGCCTCCGGCGCGCGCTCGAACTGCACCGCGATCTGGTAGATCGCCCGGGCGCCCGCCGAGATCGCGAACACCACGTAGACGACGAGCAGCACCCGGCCGGGGCCGGCCGACAGGGACCGGGTCTCAGGCACCGGTCACCGTCCAGACCTGCCCCGTGCGCAGCGACAGCACCGCGAGCGTGACGCCCGCGACCGCGAGCACCACCGAGCCGTAGCGGGTGCGCTCGCCGTGGGCCAGCGCCGCGCCGATGGGCAGCACGACCAGCGTCGCGATCAGATAGCCGACGATCTCGACGACGGCGCCCGCCGAGCGCCCGCCCAGCACGACGAGCCCGACCACGAGCACGAGCGCCTGCACGAGCGCGACGGCCTCGAGCGCCACGAGACCGAGGCGGTGGGCCTTGGTCGGGGCCTGGCCGACGGCCGCGGACACCGCGCACCACAGCGCCCACGCCAGCGCGAGGGCGAGCACCGCGAAGGTGAGGCCGACGATCACGCGCGGCAGCCTACGAGCCGGTCATCCGGCACTCAGCCCGTGACCCCGACCTCGGCGAGGAACGCCGCCATCGCGTCGACGCTGCGGAATCGCTCGATGTCGAAGTCGTCGAGCGGCAACCGGCACCCGAAGGTGTCCTCGATCCCGACGATCAGCGTCACCAGCGCCAGCGAGTCGATCAGGCCGTCGGCGACGAGGTCGGTGTCGGACGAGGGCACCTCGACGCCGAGGCGGTCACGCACCAGGTCGATCAGCTGGTCGTTCACCGCTCCGGTGCTGGCGTCCGGCATGGTCAACGTCCTCCTGTCGCGGCGGCCGCGGGGGTGAAGCGCTCCCGCAGCGCCGGGCGGTCGATCTTCCCGTTCACGTTGTGGGGCAGGTCGTCGAGCTCGGCCCACCGCGCGGGCACCATGTAGCGCGGCACGAGCTCGGCGACGGCCGTGCGCAGCTCGGTGGGCGGGAGCTCGTGGCCCTCCGCGACCGAGTAGGCGCAGCAGATCGTCGTGCCCTCGAAGCCGCCGGTGTCGACGCCGACCACGGCGCACTCCCGGATGCCGGCGACGGTGGCCAGCGCGGCCTCGATCTCCCCGAGCTCGATGCGGTAGCCGCGGCTCTTGATCTGCGAGTCGGCGCGCCCGAGGAAGTGCACGACGCCGTCGACGTCGGCGCGCGCCAGGTCGCCGGTGCGGTAGAGCCGCTCGCCCGCGAGGGGGTCGGCGCGGAACGCGGCCGCGGTCTTCTCCGGGTCGCGCCAGTACCCGGGCGAGAGCCCGGCGCCGCCGATCCAGAGCTCGCCCGTCTCGCCCGCGGGCACCGGAGCCATCGCCTCGTCGAGGACGCGCAGCTCCTCGCCCTCGCACGCCCGTCCGATCGGCACGGGCAGCGTCTCGTCGGCGGGGACCTCGGGCACGTCGAAGAAGCTCGACGCGATCGTGGCCTCGGTGGGGCCGTAGAGGTTGGTGAACCGCACGTGGGGCAGCCGGCGCATCCAGTGCGCGAGCACCGGCGTCGGCAGCACCTCGCCGCACCACAGCAGCCGCTCGAGGGCCGGGAAGTCGTCCTGCGCGACCGCGTCGAACCGCGCGAGGTAGGTCAGCACGCTCGGCACCGAGAACCACTGGGTGAGCGCGCGGTCGCGGATGAAGGACGCCGTGCCACGCGGGTCGATCCCCAGCGACGCCGAGACGAGGTGCAGCTCGGCGCCCGCGGCGAGCGTCGCGTAGATGTCGAACGTCGACAGGTCGAAGTGCAGCGGCGGGTGCCCCGAGATCCGGTCACCGGGCTTCGCGCCGAAGTGGCGCAGCGCCCAGTCCACGAACGCGAGCACCGTGTCGTGGGTGATCATCACGCCCTTGGGCGCGCCGGTGGACCCGGACGTGAAGAGCAGGTGGGCGAGATCCGCGGGCGCCGCCGCGGGGGCGTCGGCGGGCGCCGCGAGCAGGTCGGCGCGCGTGAAGGCGGCCGGGGCGTCGTCGATCGCGCCGACCACCGGCGGCGGACCGGGCAGCTCGGCGAGCACCTCGTCGAGCAGGGCGCGCGACCCGGCGTCGACCAGCACCACCTCGGGCTCCGCGGCGCCGACGATCCGCGCGACCCGCGAGGCCGGCCCGGCCGGGTCGACGGGCACGTAGGCGCCGCCCGCGCGCAGCGTCCCGATCAGCGCCGCGACCGTCCACGGCGCCTTCTCCGCGAGCACGCACACCCGTGCGCCCGGGGTCAGGCCGTGAGCGAGCAGCACGTGGGCGACCCGGTTCACCGCGGCGTCGAGCTCGGCGTAGGTCAGGGTCTCGTCGACGCCCACGAGCGCGGGCCGGTCGGCGTGCCGGTCGGCGGACGCCGCGAGCAGGTCCTGGAGGTGGCGGGTCATGCGCGGGCCGCCGCCCCGGCGCGGGCGAACACCTCGCCCGCGTGGCCGAGGTCCTCGGCCGCCGGCGGGATGTCGAGCACGAACACCTCGGTGCCCCGCTCGACGTAGCGCGCGACCTCGGCGGCGACGCGATCGTGCGAGCCCACCAGGTAGGGGCAGAACGACTGGTAGTTCTCGAACGGGCCGAGCCAGTAGGGCTCCGGCTCGGCGCCGAGGTCGGCCTGCGGCGTCGGGGCGGCATCCCGGGCCGCGGCGAGCTGGTGGTGCCACTGCGAGTCGGAGACGCGCATCGCCATGGCGTGGGCGACCTGGCCCGCGCGGTCGACCGGGAAGCGCTCGTGGGCCACGCGCCAGGCCTCGTCGGCGTCGTCGCGGGCGATGATGCCCATCCGGACGCCGCCGCCGGTGGGCGCGTCGGCGTCGGTGACGGAGTCCGCGCCGAGCGGCTCGGGGTAGCGGATGGGCGTCGCGCCGATCGCCTCGGCCGCGGCCCGGCCGGCGGGGGACGAGCCGGAGATCAGCACCTCGGGCATGAGCTCGGGCGGCAGCGCCGGGGCCAGGCGCAGGTTGTGCACCTGGTGCCACCGCCCGTCGACCGTCACCGTCTCCCCGCGCAGCAGGGCCGTGAGGATCTGCGTGTACTCGACGGTCCGGGCGTAGCGGTCGTCGTGCTCGGTCTGGTCGCCGAGCGCGACGAGGTCGTTCTTGAACCCGCCCGCCAGCATGTTCAGGTGCACCGAGCGGCCGTGCAGGTACGCGAGCGACGACACCATCGACGCCGCGGTGTACGGGTGCATGTACACCGGCTGGACCGCGACGAGGGGGGCGAGCCGCTGCGTCGCCGCGATCGCCGTCTGCGAGACCAGCCACGGGTCGGCGATGCCGTTGTCGGTGTAGACGAGCATCCCCGCGCAGCCGGCCTCCTCGCTCCAGCGGGCGGTGGCGGCCACCGCGTCGAGGTAGTCGGCCGTCGGCACGTCCTTGGACTGCGGGCACGTCGAGTAGACCGTGAGTCCGGTCGGGGTCATGCGGCTTCCCTCTCACGCCAGAGCAGGTGGTGGCCCATCCACCACTCGCCGTCGAGCCTGGTCAGCAGCGTGTCGTCGGCGTCGAGCGCCGCGAGCACGCCGGTGTCGTCGGAGTCCACCAGCGCCCAGGCGCTCGACCGGACCACGCAGCGGCGGCGGCGCACCGCGTCGGCGAGCGACGGCTCGAGCCGTCCCGCCACCGCGGCCGCGCCGCGGGCGTCGGCCTCCGCGATGAGGTGGTCGAGCACCGGGCCCGGGTCGGGACCGGTGGCCGCGAGCTGCTGGACCTGGGCGATCCCGCCCGCGGGAACGAAGGCCACGTACCAGCCGAGCACCCGGCCGTTCCGTCCACGCACGAGGCGGCGCAGCACCTCGCCGCGGACCGGGACGACCGCGTCGAGCTCGGCGAACAGGCCGGTCAGGTACCGCTCGTCGTAGTCCGGGTGCAGCCGCCAGTGCCGCGGCGCCGAGGACGTCTGCTCGAGCAGTGCCTCGACGGTCAGGGGCTCGGCGGTGACGTCCGGGTCCGGCGCCGGGGCCGGGCGGGCGCCGATGCGGGGGATCCGCCGGGCGAGCGCGTCCAGCCCTCCGCCGACGCTGCGCAGTGGACCGGGGACGGGCCGGCCGCGGTCGCCGAGCAGCGACGCGACCGTCGACGTCGGGCGCAGCACGCGGTACCAGCCGAACGACGGCGCCGTCCGGACCCGGCCGCGCAGCGTGCGCCAGATCTGGCGCATGTAGTCGGTGGCCCCGTCGGTGATCGTGAGGTCCTGCGGGCCCTGCATGTACGTGCGGGTCAGCAGCGCCCCGATGCCGGGGTTCGACGGCTCGGCGACGAGGTGACCCGAGCAGCCCACACGCAACACCCGGCCGTCGAGCCGCATCCGGCGCGGGTACGAGCCGAGGAAGCCGATGATCGCGCCGTCGCCGCCCTCGGCGACCAGCGGCGGGATGTCCGGGTCGGTCCACACGGCGTCCAGGCACAGGCGCTCGAGGTAGCCGGCGAGCGGCGCGGCCGGCGTGGCCCGGCCCGACCGCGCGACGCGCTCGTAGAGCGAGGCGACGGCGGGCAGGTCCTCGCGCGTCAGGGGGCGGATCGAGCTCATGCGACCCCGGTGGCCGTGCCCTCGACGACGTACCCCTCGATGTAGAGGCGGTCGAGGGCGATGCCGGCGAAGGTGTCGAGGGCGGTGCCCGGGTCCATGATCAGCGGCTGGCCCTTGACGTTGAACGACGTGTTGACGACGACGCCGGCCCCCGTGCGGGCCTTGACCTCGCGCAGCAATCGGGTGAAGCCGGGGGCGAGGTCGTCGCGCACGGTCTGGATCCGCGCCGAGTCGTCGGCGTGCACGATGCCCTCGACCACGGTGCGCGCCTCGGGCCGGACCTGTGCGGTGCAGAGCATGTAGCGGTCGGGCTCGAATCCGCGGGTGACGAAGAGACGGTCGACGTCCTCGTCGAGCACCGCGGGGGCGAACGGGCGGAACGCCTCGCGGAACTTCACCGCCCCGTTGATCCGCTCCTTGATCCGGTCGCCGTCGGGCCGGGCGAGGATCGAGCGGTTCCCCAGCGCCCGGGGCCCGAACTCCATGCGCCCGGAGAACCAGGCGACGATCCGGTCGGCCGCGATGTCCGCGGCGGCAGCGGCGAAGTACTCCGCGGTCTCGCCGACGTGGGTCCACCGCAGGTCGGGGCGCGCCTCGAGGGCCGCGCGCACCTCCTCGGGGTCGTAGCGCGGGCCGAGGTAGGGGTCGAACGCGCCGGTGACCGGGGCGAGCCCGCCGCCCTCGCCGCGGGCGACGTGCCAGGCCGCGCCGAGCGCGGTGCCGTCGTCGCCGGAGGCGGGCTGGACGAACATCGCGTCCACGCCCGGCAGCGCGGCGATCGACTGGTTGGACTTGCAGTTGAGGAAGGTCCCGCCGGCGAGGCACAGGTTCCGCTCGCCGGTGCGCTCGAGCCAGACGGAGGTGAGCTCGACGAGCAGCGTCGTCAGCCGCTCCTGCAGGGCGGCGGCGAAGTCGGCCTCGTCGCGGTGGATGTCGCCGTCCGGCGTCCGCGGGGTGAACGAGGCCTCGGCCAGGAACGCGCGGGCGTGCGGGTAGCCCTGCTCGGCGTCGGCGAGGCCGTTCGTGGGCCAGTCGATGGTCACCGTGCCGCGGTCGGCGTCGACGCGGGCGAGCTTCTCGAACACCGGGCGGAAGCGCTCGGGGTCGCCGTAGGGGGCGAGCCCCATGACCTTGTACTCGTCGTTGTTGAACTGGAAGCCGAGGAACCGGGTCGCGATCGAGTAGAGGATGCCCAGCGACGACGCGATCGGCGTGGTGTGCAGCCGCTCGAGGGTCCCGTCGACGGCCCGGAACACCGACAGCGACTCGGTCTCGCCCATGCCGTCGCTGACGATGCACAGCGCGCGGTCGAAACCGCTCGGCACCAGCGCGGACTCGGCGTGCGCGTCGTGGTGGCGCACGGGGCGGAATCGCTCGGCCACGCGGGTCCAGCCCAGGCCGGTGAGCCCGTCGATCACGGTGGCGCTCGAGTACACCTCGTCGAACGGCGCGCCGGTGATCTCGAAGGCGCGCCGGTGGCGGTCGTAGTCGAAGCCGTGGGCGATCAGGTCGACGTCGTCCGGCGTGACCCCGGCCTCGTGCAGGCACCACGCGATGGCCTGCTCGGGCAGGCGCCCGGTGCCCTTCTCGCCGGTGAATCGCTCCTCGGACGCGGCCGCGACCAGACGCCCGTCGACGACGAGGGCCGCGGCGCTGTCGAGGCCCTGGACGATCCGCTCGTCGAGCGGCGAGCGGTCGGGGTGGCTGCGGCGCAGGTGCTCCTGCGCGTGCGGCAGGCCGGAAAGACCCAGGACGATCAACGGAGCTTCCCCTCGGTCTGCGGACACGACGTCGTGCGCGGCCTCCACTATCGCGTGGGGGTCGGACCCCCTGTGCCCGGGGGGTGGCCCGGGGAACGGTCATGGGCCGCGCTTCGTGACCGGACGGGACGGACCGGACGCCCTCCGGGCGAGGGATCACCCGCTCGGTGTGACGGTCTGCGCACGGCGCCCACGGTGCCCCGCCGCCGGTCGGACGGGCGTGAGGCCGGGCGTGAGGCCGGGCGTGAGGCGGGCGTGAGGGCGTGCGGGACGGGCACACCTCCGCCCATGGCTCCCCGCGACGATCTCGCCGCGTCCCTGCGCTCGATGGACGGCGCCAGTTACGGCCGGTACACGTCGCTGTCCGGGCGATGGACGGTGGACTCCCTTGATCTCGAGGTCCTGCGCGTCCAGGCCGACCCGTTCGCGCCGCCGAGCCGGGTGCGGGTGACCGTCCACGACGCCGGCCTGCCCGCGGACCTGTGGTCGACCGCCGACCGACGCCGCGCCCTCGCGTCGTTCCTGCTCCGTGGCCTGCGCCGCTCGCTGCGCGGCACGCCGGTGAACGTCGACGCGGGCGGCCCCGAGGTCCTCGAGCGGAGCGCGGGCACGGTCCGCGACGACGGCGTCGTGGTCCTCGAGGTCGGCGTCCCGTTCCCCGGGCCGAAGCGGCGGATCCTCGGGCGCGAGGCGGCGACGCTGCTGGGCGAGACGCTCCCGGCCGCGGTGCGCGAGGCGGTCCACTCCGCCGACCACGAGGCGGCGCGGACGTTCGCCGAGACCGTCGAGGACGCCGTGGCGCTGCGGGCGGCGCTCGCCGACCGCAGGCTCGTCGGGTTCGTCGCGGACGGGGCCGTGCTGCCGCGGCGCAGCGGCGTCGACGACCGGCCGCTCGACGGGGCGACGCCGTTCTCCGGTCCGGACGAGCGGTCGGTGACGCTCGAGGCGCCGAACGCCGGGCCGGTGCGCGGGATGGGGGTGCCCGAGGGCGTCACGCTGATCGTCGGCGGCGGGTACCACGGGAAGTCGACGCTGCTGCGCGCGCTGGAGGCCGGCGTCTACGACCACGTGCCAGGCGACGGGCGCGAGCAGGTGGTCACCCGGCCGGACGCGGTGAAGCTGCGCGCCGAGGACGGGCGCGCGGTGACCCACGACGACGTGTCCGCGTTCGTCGCGCACCTGCCGTCCGGTGAACCGACCGACGACTTCTCGACGACCAACGCCTCGGGCTCGACGAGCCAGGCCGCGTCGACCGTCGAGGCGGTGGAGGCGGGCGCCGACGTCCTGCTCATCGACGAGGACACGTCGGCGACCAACATGATGATCCGCGACGCGCGGATGCAGCAGCTGATCGCGACCGAGCCGCTGGTGCCGTTCGTCGAGCGGGTCCGTCCCCTGCACGCCGAGCACGGGGTGTCGACGGTCCTGGTGATGGGCGGGTCCGGCGACTACCTCGGCGTCGCCGACACAGTGATCATGATGGACGCCTACCGGGCGTCCGACGTGACCGCGCGTGCCCACGAGATCGCCGCGTCCGGGCCGTCGCGCACCGTGGAGCACACCGGCTTCCCGGCGGTGACGCCGCGCGTCGTCGACCCGGCCTCGCTGGACCCGACGGCCAAGGGCAAGCGGCGGGTGACCGCTCGGGGGCGCGACCGGCTGAGCTTCGGCGAGGACGACATCGACCTGTCGGCGGTGGAGCAGATCGCCGACCGCTCGCAGGTCGCCGGCATCGGCCGCGCGCTCGCGCTGCTCTCCGACGGCGTGCTCGACGGGACGATCACGCTGGCCGAGGGCCTGGACCTGCTCGACGCCGAGCTCGACCGCCGTGGCACCGAGGCGCTGCTCGACGGCCGGTCCGAGGACCTCGCCCGCCCCCGCCGCCACGAGGTGGCCGCCGCCCTCAACCGCCTCCGCTCCTTGCGCCTCCGTACGTGAGAACTTTCCGCCCTCATAGGGGCGGAAAGTTCTCACATGGGTCAGGGGACGATCTGGACCCGGTCGTAGACGTTGAGGCCGTTGAAGAAGGCCTGGGCGTCGGGGTCGGCCATGCGCACGCAGCCCGCGGACTGGCGGTTGGGGTCGCCGCCGTGGAACGCGCGGCCGTTGTTGTCGAAGAACACCGACCACGGCATGCGCGCGTTGTTGTACTCCTTGGAGAGGTGGACCTCTTCCTTGCGCTGCACGGCGAACATGCCGACCGGGGTCTCGCTGCCCGGGGCGCCGTGGTTCATCCGTACCGGGCCGCGCAGGATCGTCCCCTTGCCGTCGGAGAGCCACGCCTCGTTGGTGGACAGGCGCGCGCAGGCCTTGACGTTGTCCTCGCACGGCATGGCCGCGACCGGCACCGCCATCGCGACCGCCCCGACACCGCCGATGCCGGCGAGGGCGGTCAGTCCGAGTCCCAGGGCCGCGGCGCGCCTACCGACCCGACGTCCGACCCGACGGGCGCCCTCACGCGCCTCGGTCCGGACGTCCATCCACGTGTGCCGACCCACCCTGCTCCTCTCGACGGGGCACCGCTGCGCGGCGCCTCCCTCTCAACGGCACCGGGGTCGACACGGACGAGTGGTCTGTCCGGGTGGTCCCTCGCGGTGACCGTCCCGTCGCTCTCCGTGCCGATCTCGGCTGCCGGGCGGGGACTCTCTCATCCGCGACGGCCTCCGCCGGGACCCCCCGCCCCGCGTGTGGCGCTTGCCCGATGTGCCCCTGAGCAGGAAAGTGACGCCGTGGCCGCAACGGGATCCCGCGGGCGCGGGTCCGACAGCAAGGGCGAGGAGCGCGACGGCGTCGCGCTCACGAACCTCGACCAGGAGCTGTTCACCGGGTCGGGGGTGACCAAGCGCGAGCTCGTCGACTACCTCGACGCGATGGCGCCGCGGCTGCTGCCCGCGCTCGCCGAACGGCCGCTGTCGGTGGTGCGGGCCCTGCGTGGCCAGAAGCCGTTCATGCAGAAGAACGTCCCCAGGTACGCGCCGGACTTCGTGCGCACGGTGTCGTTCTGGGCCGAGTCGTCGCACCGCGAGGTGGCCTACGCCCTGTGCGACGACCGCCCGACGCTGCTGTGGTTCGCCAACCAGCGCGCCATCGAGTACCACCCCACGCTCACCCGCGCGGACGCGATGGGCACACCCGAGCACCTCGTCCTCGACCTCGATCCGCCCGAGGACGCCGGGTTCGACGCGGTCGTGGCCGCCGCCCACCTCGTGCGCCGCGCGCTCGACGACGTGGGGCTCGCCGGCGTCGTGAAGACCACGGGGTCCAAGGGCGTGCACATCCTCGTGCCGCTGGCGCCCGGGCCGACCCACGAGGACGTCGCGGGCGCCACCCGCGCGCTCGCGGTGCACACCGAGCGGCTCGACCCGTCCGTCGCGACCACGGCGTTCATCCGCGCCGACCGCGGCGGCAAGGTGTTCGTCGACCCCACCCGCGCCGGCGGCTCGACGATCGCCGCCGTCTACAGCCCGCGCGTGCGCCCGGGCCTGCCGGTCTCGTTCCCGGTGACCTGGGACGAGCTCGACACCGTGGTGCCCTCGGAGATCACCGTCCGCACGGCTCCCGACCGCCCCGATCCGTGGTCCGACGAGACGTCCCACCCGGCGCCCCAGGCGCTGCCGGAGGAGCTCGTCGCCGAGGGCCGGACCATCCCCGTCGCCCGCGTCCAGGCCATGCACGAGGGCAAGCGCCGCAAGCGGGCCGCGGAGAAGTCCGACGAGTAGTCGGTTCGGCTCGAGGTTCAGGTCAGCGGCGGACCGTCGCAGACACTGGATGTCCGTAACGCCACGCACTCGATCGCACCTCGGTCACGCAGCGATGACGAGAACGCCGGCGATCACCGTGGCGTCGCGGTCGTCGTCGTGGTGCGCGACGGCGTCGAAGCCGGCCGCGACGAGCGCCTCGCAGGCCGCGCCGGCCTGGTGCTCGGCGCACTCGACGAGCAGGTGACCCCCCGGCCGCAGCCACGCCGGCGCCCCGAGCGCGAGCCGGCGCACCACGTCGATCCCGTCGCCGCCGCCGTCGAGCGCGGCGCGGGGTTCGTGGTCGCGGGCCTCGGGGGGCATGTCGGCGAGCGCGTCGGTGGGCACGTACGGCGTGCTCGCGACGATCACGTCGACCCGCCCGGCGAGCGCGACCGGCAGGGCGTCCAGGAGATCGCCGACGTGCACGCCCGCGGCCCCGGGCAGGTTCTCCCGCGCGCACGCCACCGCCGCCGGGTCGACGTCGGTGGCGTGCAGCACGAGCGACGGCCGCGCCGCCAGCAGCGCCGCCCCGATCGCCCCGCTCCCGCAGCAGGCGTCGACCACGACCTCCCCGGGCACCGCCAGCGCCTGCGCCACGAGGAACTCGCTGCGCCGCCGCGGCACGAACACCCCGGGCGCGACGCGCACGCGCAGGCCCGCGAACTCCGCCCACCCGAGCACCTGCTCCAGTGGCTCGCCCGCCACACGCCGCGCCACCAGCGCCTCGACGTCCCCGGTGGCGGCGAGCAACAACGCCGCCTCCTCCTCGGCGAACACGCAACCAGCCGCTCGCAGGCGGTCGACCACGGCGTTCACAGCCCCAGGATCCCGCGGGTCTCGGCAATGGTCGCCGGCCGGTGCCCGAGGTCCGCGAGCAGGGCGACGGCGCCGTCGACGAGCTCGGTGTTCGTCGGTGTCGACGACCCCGCGAAGTCCTCCAGCCCCACCCGCACGTGCCCGCCCCGGCGCACCGCGGTCTCGGCGAGCCCGCACGCGACGACGTCGCCGCCCAGCACCGCCACCGACCACGGCAGCCCCGACGGCTCCAGCATCTCGAGGTAGGCCTCCAGCGCCGTGGTGGTCGGCGGCAGCCCGAACTCCAGCGCGCCCCCGAAGTACAGCTTCACGATCGCGCCGGGCGGCACGCGCCCGTGGCGGTTCAGCGTGAGCGCCACCCGCAGGAAGCTCGGATCGAAGATCGAGATCGACGGCCCGGTCCCGTGCGCCGCGCAGCGGGCGAACATGTGCTCGGTGTCGGCCACGCTGTTCTGGTACGGGCCCGGCGCGGCGGCCTCGGCGACGACGCCGTCGCTGGTCAGCCCCAGGTTCACCGACCCGGGGTCGACGAGCGAGAGCCCGCCCATCCCGCGGCGGGCGAGCTCCTCGTGATGCGCCCAGCGCCGCTCGATCGGAATGCCCCGCGCCCCGGCGGCCATCGTCGCGTAGAGCAGCAGGTCGGGGTACTGCGCGAGCACCGGCGTCCACGCCTCGACGTAGGGCTCGACGGGGTGCACGCCGTCGGCGACGAACATCGCCTCGTGGTGGTCGTGCGCGATGCTCGCCCCGCGGGCCACGCACGCGAGCATCTCGTCGGCGACCTCGGCGGGGGTCAGCGGCACGTGCGGGTTCACCGAGCGGGGCGTCGCCCCGTTGACGGCGACCTCGAGGATCACGGGAGACGTCACGCCGCAGAAGGATCGTCGCCACACGGCGCCGCGTCGAGCATCATGGCCGCCCGTGGATCCTCTGACCGCGGACGAGCTCGCACGCACCCTCGCCCTCGCGACCTCCTCGCTGTGCGACGCCGACAAGACCCTCGCCCTGCCCGACCCCGCGATCCGGGCGATGGTGCCCGACGTGCGGATGGCCGGGCCCGCGGTCACCGTCGTGGCCCCCGACGACCACCTGCCGGTGCTCCTCGCCGCGGGCGAGGCGGCGCCGGGCTCGGTGCTGGTCGTCGCCAACCCCCGCGGCTCGCGCGCGATCGCGGGCGAGCTCGTCGCCGCCGAGGCGCGCCGCCGCGGCCTGGCCGGGATCGTCATCGACGGCTGGTGCCGCGACGTCGCGGGTCTGCGGGGGCTCGGGCTGCCGGTGTTCGCCCGCGGCTCGACGCCGGCGTCGGGCACTGCGCGCGATCCACGCGGGTTCGACGAGGGCACCGTCGCCCTCGGAGGGGTCGCCGTGCGGCCGGGCGACATCGTGCTGGGTGACGACGACGGGCTCGCCGTCGCCTCCCCCGACCAGCTGCGCGCCGCCCTGACCGGCGCCGAGGAGATCGAGCGCGCCGAGGCGGCGGTCCTGAAGGGGCTCGGCGAGGGCCGCTCGCTCGCCGACCAGACCACGATCGCCGAGCACCGCGCCGCCCGTGCCGCCGGTCGCGAGTCGAGCCTCGGGTTCACCGTATGAGCCCCGTCCTCCTCGTCACCGGCGGCAGCCGCGGCATCGGGGCCGCGGTGGTCGCGCGGGCCGCGGCCGCCGGGTGGGCGGTGTGCCTGACCTACCGCGGGGACGCCGAGGCGGCGCAGGAGGTGGTCACCGCAGCCCGCGCGGCCGGCGTCGACGCGCAGGCGGTCCGGGCCGACGTCGCGGTCGAGGCCGACGTCGAGGCCGCGTTCACCGCCGCGGACGCCATGGGCCCGCTCGCCGGGGTCGTGGTCAACGCCGGGGTGGTGGCCCCGAAGGCCCGGGTGGACGCGATGTCCGCCGAGCGCGTCACCGCGATGCTCGCGATCAACGTCGTCGGCGCGCTCGTCACCTGCCGGGAGGCCGTGCGGCGGCTCTCCACCGCGCACGGCGGCCCGGGCGGGTCGATCGTGCTCGTGTCCTCGGCCGCGGCGCGGCTGGGCTCGCCGGGGGAGTACGTCGACTACGCCGCCTCGAAGGCCGCCGTCGACACCCTGGGCACCGGGCTGGCCAAGGAGGTCGCGGGCGAGGGCGTGCGGGTCAACATCGTGCGCCCCGGGATCATCGACACGGAGATCCACGCGTCCGGCGGGCAGCCCGACCGCGTGGACCGCCTCGGTCCCTCGGCGCCCGTGGGTCGCGCCGGCACGGCCGACGAGGTCGCCGCAGCGGTGATGTGGCTGCTCTCCGACGAGGCGTCCTCCTGCACCGGCAGCGTCCTCGACGTCGCGGGCGGCCGGTAGGAACCGGACAAGATCGGGGTCGCGGCGCGCGCCGTCGGGCCCGCGGAGCAGAATCGCGCGGGTGACGAGGAACGAGGCGTCACTCGACGCGCCGGGCCGGCGGCCCGCGCGTGGGGCCTGGCGCAGCTACGTGGCACTCGGGGACAGCTTCACCGAGGGCGTCGGCGACCCCGATCCCGTGACGGGGATCGAGCGCGGCTGGGCCGATCGCGTGGCCGCCGCCCTGGCCCGCGGGCGGCCGGACGTCGAGTACGCCAACCTCGCGATCCGGGGGCTCCTGCTCGACCGCGTCGTCGCCACCCAGGTCCCGGAAGCCGTGCGCCTGGCTCCCGACCTCGTGAGCGTCTGCGCCGCCGGCAACGACCTGCTGCGCCCGTCGGCCGACCCGGACGCCCTGGCCGAGCGGCTCGAGGGCGCCGTCGCGACGCTGCGCGCCACGGGTGCCGACGTGCTGGTCTTCACGGGGTTCAACACCCGCGAGAGCCCGCTGCTCAACCTCATCGCCCGGCGGCTCGCCGCGATGAACCAGCACATCCGCGACATCGCCGCGCGGCAGGACGCCTACCTCGTCGACCTGTGGGCGATGGCGCCGCTGGCCGACGCCCGGGCCCGCACCGACGACCGGCTGCACCTCAACGCGGCCGGTCACGCGAAGGTCGCCGCCCGCGTCTGCGAGGTCCTCGGCCTCCCGCCGGAGCAGGACTGGCGCGAGCCCTGGCCGCCCGAGGCGCCCACGACATGGACCGCGCGCCGCAGCGAGGACGCCCGGTGGGCCCGCGAGCACCTCTGGCCGTGGGTCCAGCGGCGCGCGCAGGGCCGCAGCACCGGCGACCACCGCCCGCCGAAGCGTCCGCAGCTCGCCCGCCTCCCGTGAGCGCGCGGATCGTGACCGACGACCTCACCGGCCCGGGGATCGCCGCCCTGCTCGACGAGCACCTCGAGGAGATGCGCGCGGTGTCGCCGCCGGAGAGCAAGCACGCCCTCGACCTCGAGGGCCTGCGCGCCCCGGACGTGACGTTCTGGACGGTCTGGGACGACACGGACGACGGCGCGCTCCTGGGCTGCGGCGCCCTGCGCGAGCTCGACCCGTCCCACGGCGAGATCAAGTCGATGCGCACGGCATCGGGGCACCGGGGTCGCGGGACCGCGACGCGGCTCGTCGAGCACGTCGTCGCCGAGGCGCGGCGCCGCGGGTACCGGCGGCTGAGCCTGGAGACAGGCGCGGAGGAGTACTTCGCCCCGGCCCGCCGGCTCTACGCGCGCCACGGTTTCGTGCCGTGCGCCCCGTTCGCCGACTATCCCGAGGACCACCACAGCGTGCACCTCACGCTGGTCCTCACGTAGGTCGCGCTGCCTCCGCCACGATCCCGGCGATCTCGGTGTCGACGTAGCGCCTGGTCAGCGGGCCCATCAGCGTCGCGACGACCCCGAGCGGCCCGGTCTGCCGGATGCCGAGGGTGACCCGGCTCCGGCCTGCGCCGGTGGGTTCGACCGCGTGCCACGCGACGCTCTGCAGGCCGGGGGCGGGCGCGGCCCACGTGTAGGAACGGCCGGGCTCCAGCTCGGTGACCTCCCACGTCGCGGTGGGCAGCCGCGGCTGCTCGACCCGGACGCGGGAGCCGACGCGCAGCTCCCCGCCGTCGAGCACGCGGACGCGCGTCATCGTCGACGTCCACGTGGGCATGCGCTCCACGTCGGCGATCACCGCCCACACCGTCCCGGAGTCGGCGTCCACATCCCGGCTGACCGTGTACTCCACGGCTCCCGTCCTACCGTGCCGGGCCGCCCGGCGGGAGGGCTGCGACCGCGATCCGCGTCGTCTCGGCGATGGTCTGCCTGCCGTTCGTGCTCGCCGGGTCGTCCGGGGTCGTGTAGACCGCGATCACCAGCGGCGCCCGTCCCGGCGGCCGGGCGACGGCGATGTCGTGGCTCTCGCCCTGCGCCCCGGAGCCGGTCTTGTCGCCGACGCGCCAGTCGCCGGGCACGCCCGCGCGGATCTGCTGGGTGCCGGTGGTCGCGCCGTCCATCCACCCGGTGAGGAGGTCGCGGCCCGCGGGGTCGAGGGCGTCTCCCAGCACGAGGGCGCGCAGGTCCGCGGCCATGGCGTCGGGCGTGCTGGTGTCGCGCTCGTCGCCGGGCCCGGTCTCGTTGAGCTCCGGCTCGAGGCGGTCCAGCCGCGTCACCGGGTCGTCGAGGGTGCGCACGAACGCCGTCGTCGCCGCGGGTCCGCCGAGCAGGCCGGTGAGCAGGTTGGCGGCGGTGTTGTCGCTGACGACGATCGCGGCCTCGCACAGCGCCGCCACGGTCATGCCGGTGTCGACGAAGCGCGTGGTCGTCGGCGCGTAGGAGAGCAGGTCGGCGCGGGTGTAGCGGACGGTGCGCTCGAGCAGGCCGGGGTCGTCGAGGCGCCGGCGCAGGATCGCCGCGACGATGAGCACCTTGGCCGTCGAGCACATCAGCACCCGGGTGTCGGCGCGGTGCCGCACCGCCTGCCCGGTGCCGGTGTCCAGCACGACGAGGCCGATCCGCCGGCCGGACCGGCGCTCCAGCTCGTCGAGGGCCGCCGGGTCGAGGACGGTCATGCCGGGCCGTGCCCGAACGGGAGAGGGGCCACCGGTCGAGCACCCCGCGAGCACCGCCGCGACACCACCGAGGAGCACCGCCCGGCGGGTCGAAGTGATCACCCGCGGGAGGGTAGCGACCGGTACTCGAGCCCGTTCGCCGTGCTGCGCCACGCCACGAGCCGGTCGAGGGTGACGACGATCGGCTGCGAGAACGTCATGAGCCAGGCGTCCAGGGGCTGGTCGCCGAGCATCGGGGCGTACTTGCGCCCGAAGGCGTCGAGGGCGTCCTCGACCAGCGCGAGCTCGGAGAGGACGGCGTCGCCCCCGCCGGTCACGACGTCGGCGCCCTGGCCGGCCGTGTCGAGGGCGAGGCTGACGGCCCCGTTCGCCCGGAGGTGGCCGATCTTCACGGTGTCCGGACGGCTGAAGATCGTCACGATCGGGTCGTCGAAGGCGAACCACACCGGCACCGTGTGCGGGCGGCGGCCCGGCGCCACCGTGCCCAGCCAGATGACGGGTTCCGAGGTCAGACGCTCCCCGGCGTGGGCGTCGACGGCGACGGCGGGGTCGAGCAAGGCTCCGCTCACGTCGCTCATCGCAGCAGACCGGTCAAGCGCGCCCTCTCGACACGGAGCGTGAACAGGGCTTCTATGTGGCCGACGGATCTGTTCCCTGAGAGGAGAACGCTCATGACCAGCGCGGTGGGTGGACCCGGCGTGCGCCGGACGTCGAGCGGATGGGGCTGGATCCTGGCGTCCGGGATCCTCGGCGTGCTGGTCGGGGTGATCGCGCTGATCAATCCCCTGGCCACGACTCTCGTCGCCGCCATCTTCCTCGGGATCGCTCTGATCGTGCAGGGCGCGCTGGAGATCAGCGTCGCCTGGCGTGCCGAGACCGGCTCGACGGGCCGCGGCTGGCTCGCCGCGTTCGGGGTGCTGGTCCTCGTGGCCGGCATCCTCGTGCTCTTCAACCCGGGCGGCGGGGTCGTCGCGCTGGTCTGGGGGCTCATCCTGTGGTTCGTGATCGCGGGCGTCCACGATCTGCTCGTCGGGTTCTCGCAGGCCGAGCACCGCGGGTGGAACATCTTCCTCGGAGTGCTCAGCCTGATCGCGGCGTTCGTCCTGCTCGTGTCGCCGTTCACCGCCATCGTCTGGATCGGGATCCTGGTGGGGCTGGCTTTCATCTTCCGCGGCGCCGGCGACATCGGCCTCGCCCTGAGCATGCGGCGCGACCCCCGCTGACCCCGGGGGGCCTCAGCTCTCCGCCCGCTCCATCTCCTCGACGAGGCTGCGCGGGCGCATGTCGGTCCAGTGCTGCTCGACGTACTCGAGCGCGGAGGCCCGGTCGGCGCCCGGGGAGTCCTGACCGAACACGACCGTCCAGCCGGCCGGCACGTCGGCGAAGACCGGCCAGAGGCTGTGCTGCCCCTCGTCGTTCACGAGGACGAGGAAGCGGCCGTCGGGGTCGTCGAAGGGGTTGGGCACGTCGTCACGCTCCGGTGAACAGGCGGCTCCAGGCCGCGACGGTGGGTTCCTCGGCGAGGTCGACGAAGCCGATGTCGGTTCCGGTCTCGCCGCGCCACTGCTCGACGAGGCTCATGAGCCGGATGGAGTCGAGGCCGAGGTCGAAGAGGTCGTCGTCGTCGCCGACGTCCTGGGGCTCCTCGCCGAGCGCCGCGGCGACGTCGGTCCGGATGCGGTCGCGGTCGACGCTGCCCGTCGTCCCGGTCCCCGTCATCGGGGTCTGCTCTGCCATGGCGGTCCTCTCCCTCGTGCTGCCGTCGGGTGGCGGCAGCGTCACGTCGCGGTGGGCTGCTGCTCGGGGGCGTCGAGGCGACGCCGTCGCCGTTTGGCCGGGACGCACATCGGGGTGTGCTCCTCGGGGTCCGGGACGACGCGGACGTCGAGGCCGAACACCGTGCGCACCATCTCCGCGTCGACGACCTCCGCCGGCGGGCCCTGCACGTGGATCCGGCCCTCGTGCATCGCGACGATGTGGTCGGCGTAGCGGCACGCCTGGTTGAGGTCGTGCAGGACCATGACGATCGTGCGGCCCTGCTCGCGGTTGAGGTCGGCGAGCAGGTCGAGCACCTCGACCTGGTGGGCCATGTCGAGGAACGTCGTGGGCTCGTCGAGCAGCAGGGTCTCGGTGTCCTGCGCCAGGGCCATCGCGATCCAGGCCCGCTGGCGCTGACCCCCGGACAGCGCGTCGAGCGGGCGGCGCCGCAGAGCGGCGGTGTCGGTGACCTCGAGGGCCCAGTCGATGTGGTGCTGGTCGTCGCGGGAGAACTGCTGCAGCCAGCTCTGGTGCGGGTAGCGGCCCCGGGCGACGAGGTCCTCGACGGTGAGCCCCTCGGGCGCGGACGGCGACTGCGGCAGGAGCCCGAGGCGCCGGGCGACCTCCCGGGTGCCGAGGCGGGCCAGCTCGGTGCCGTCGAGCAGCACCGCGCCGGAGCTCGGCGCCAGGAGCCGGATCAGGCCGCGCAGCAGGGTGGACTTGCCGCAGGCGTTGGCGCCGACGATCGCGGTGACGGCGCCGGGCGGCAGCTCGAGCGAGAGGTCGGCGACCACCGGGGTGCCGCCGTAGCCCAGGGTCAGTTCATGGGCGCGCAGGCTCATGGGGTCACCCTCCACGGACGGGTCGGTTGGCGCGGTAGAGCAGGTAGAGGAAGAAGGGCGCGCCCACGACGGCCGTGACGACGCCGACCGGCAGCTCGACCGGCGCGAGCACCAGGCGGGCGACGAGGTCGCAGACCATCACCAGCACCCCGCCGACCAGGGCGGTCGCGGGCAGCACGGCCGCGCCGGTGAGCCCGGTCAGCCGGCGGGCGAGGTGCGGGGCGATGAAGGCGACGAACCCGATCGGCCCGGCCGCGGCCACCGCGAACGCCGCCAGCGCCGCGCCGACGACCACGAGACCGAGGCGGGAGCGTGACACGCGCACCCCGAGCGCGGTGGCGGACTCCTCGCTGAGCGAGAGCGCGTCGAGGGCGCGCGCGAGGGCCGCGGTGGCCGGGAAGAGCAGCACCAGCCCCACGAGCAGGGGCCAGAACTCCGCCCACGTGACGCCGTTGAGGCTGCCGACGAGCCACACCGCGGCGCGCTGGACGTCGATGAGGTCGCCGATCACCAGCAGGTACTGCGTGCCCGCCACGGAGACCGCGGCGAGCGCGATGCCGATGAGCACCAGCCGGTACGGGGAGAGCCCGCCACGCCAGGCCAGGGCGTAGACCAGCGTCGCCGACGCGACGGCGCCGGCGAACGCCCCGAGGGGCAGCAGGGCGGGCGGGGCGCCCAGGATGAGGATGGCGACGCCGGTCAGGCTCGCGCCCCCGGTGACGCCGATGATGTCCGGCGCCGCCAGGGGGTTGCGCACCAGCGTCTGGAAGATCAGCCCGGAGACGCCGAGCGCCATCCCGCAGCCGAGGCCGACGAGCGCCCGCGGGAGCCGCAGGCCGACGATGATGAACTCGTCGCTGAACGTCCCCGAGCCGACCAGGGTCGCGGCCACGTCGCCCAGCGGGATCGGGAACTCCCCGACGCTCACCGACAGGGCGATCGCGAGGACGCCGACGAGGAGCGTGCCGGCGCACACCGCGAGCAGCCGCAGGTCGAGCAGCCGGGAGAACCCGCCGGCGCGGACCGGCACGCGGCGCGAGGTCGGTCGCGGGTCGGCCCGGGTCACAGCTGCACCAGCCGTCCGCGCCGGATCAGCGCGATGAACACCGGTGCGCCGATCGCGGCCATGACGATGCCGACCTGCAGCTCGCCCGGCCGCACCAGCACCCGGCCGATCACGTCCGCGACGAGCAGCAGGATCGGGCCCATGAGCATCGAGTAGGGGAGCACCCAGCGGTAGTCCGGGCCGACCAGCGCGCGGGCGGCGTGCGGCACGGTCAGCCCGACGAACCCGATCGGCCCGGCGACCGCCACCGCCCCGCCGGCGCAGCACACGATGCCCACCGCGGCGAGACCCCGCGAGAGGGCCACCCGCTGGCCGAGCGCCCGGGCCACGTCCTCGCCGAGGGCCAGCGCGTTGAGCGCGCGTCCGGAGAGGAGGGCGAGCACCACGCCGACCACCAGGAACGGCGCCGCCCCGGCCAGCATCTCCAGGTCGCGGCCCGCGAGCGAGCCGACCACCCAGAACCGGAAGGCGTCCAGGGTGCCGGAGTCGAGCAGCGCCATCGCGGAGGTCAGCGCGGTGAGCAGCGCGGCCACCGCCGCCCCGGCCAGCGCCAGCGTCACCGGGCTGGCCGCCGCCCGGCCCGACGCCCCCAGGGTGTAGACGACCACCGCCGCCACCGCCGCACCGAGCAGGGCGAACCACGCGTACCCGGACACGCTCGTGATGCCCAGGACGTAGATCGACGTCACCACCGCGAACGCCGCGCCGGCCTCGATGCCGAGGATGCCGGGATCGGCGAGCGGATTCCGCGTCACGCCCTGGATCACGGTGCCCGCCACGCCCAGCGCCGCGCCGACCGCGATCCCGACCAGCGTCCGCGGCAGCCGGAGCTCCCGCACGGCGACGTGGGCGTCGGTGCCCGCGAAGTCGGTGAACGCGGTGATCACCTGGGGCAGCGAGACCGGCAGCGCGCCCACCGCCAGCGACAGCAGGGTGGCGAGGACCAGCAGTCCCACCCCGACCAGCAGGCCCGCCGCGCGCGACGCCCCGCCGGCGAGCGGGGGCGTCCCGCGCTCGTCGGCCTCCGGGGCGGTCGGCGGCGAGACGCTCATTCGAGGTAGTCCCCCATGCGCCGGAACCAGTCGCCGGCGACGTGCTCGACGCCTTCGTCGTCGAGGACCCGCTGCAGCACCAGCCCGTGCTGCCCGCCCCGCCAGGCCTCCGGCCCGGCGACGACGATGACGCCCCGGCCCTCCCGGGCGAACACACGCCCGAGGGTGCCGCCGGCCTTCTCCTTCGACACCGACGCCTCGAGCACCCGCAGCCGCCGGCCCTCGTGCAGGCACCACGCGTTCGGGTACGGCCCGGTCTGGGCGCGCACGAGGTTGACGAGGTCGCGGGCAGGCCGGTCCCAGTGGATCTTGTTGTCCGGGTCGGCGCGCTTGTGGAAGAACGACGCGTGCTCGGGGTCCTGGCGCAGCCAGTCGTGCGGGCCGTGCTCGATCCGGTCGAAGGCGTCGAGCGAGAGCTCCCCGAACAGCCCGACCGTCCGGTGGAACAGGTCCTCGGTGGTGTCGGTGGGCGTCACCGGCACCGTGCGCTGGGTGATGATGTCGCCGCGGTCGAGGTCGGCGTCCATCCAGTGCGCGGTGATGCCCACCTGGCTCTCACCGTTGATCAGCGCCCAGTTCAGCGGGGAGAAGCCCGCGTACGTCGGCAGCAGCGAGTCGTGGGTGTTGACCGTGCCGCGGGTGGGCGCGGAGAAGACCTCTGGGCTGATCCACGTGCGCCAGTTGCACGCCAGCCCGATCTCCGCCCCGGACTCCTTGATCGCTGCGACGAGCTCGTCGTCGACCGCCTTCTCGCGGTAGATCACGGGGATGTCGTGGGCGCGGGCGAGGTCGCCCATCGACTCCTCGAAGATCGCGGGCGCCCACTCGCCCTCCTCGGGGTGGCTGACGGTGAGCACCACCTCGTGGCGGGACTCCAGCAGCGCGGCCAGCAGCCGCGCACCCCACTTCTGGTAGCCGAACAGGACGACGCGCATCGATGGGCTCCTCGGGGTCTGGTCAGCGGAACTGGGCGGCGAAGGCGTCGAGCGTGCTCATCGCGCCCGCGTAGTCCGGACGGAAGCTCGTGGAGGGCAGCTCGTGGACCTGGCCGCTGCTGAACGCGGGCAGCCGCGCGTAGACCGGGTCCGCCTGGAGCTGGGCGAGGGGGCGCTGGCCGATCGGGAGCACGATCGCGGTCGGCGCGTCGGCGATCCGGGGGAGCAGCTCCGGGCTGGTCTCGAACGAGTCGCCGGTGCCGAACAGCGGCGGGTTGTTCGCCTTGGCCAGGACGTCGTCGGGGACGAAGCCCAGGTCGCTCGCGATGCGCGGGAGCGCCGAGGTCGGGGTGATCACGTAGGGCTTGCCGTCGCGGGCCTGGTAGAGGAACACCGTCGGCTGCGGGGGCAGCCGCAGGGCGCCACGGACCTGGGCGGCCCTGTCCTGGTAGGCCTGCAGGAGGCCGGGCACGCGGTCCGAGCGCCCGACGACGTCGGCGATCCGCGTCAGCTGGTCCTGCCACTGGGTGAAGGCCGGCAGCAGCACCGTCGGCGCGATCTGCTGCAGCTGCGGGTAGGCGTTCGCGGCCTGCGCGGCCGTGAAGCCCTGCCCGCCGCCGATGATCAGGTCGGGGCGGGCGGCGGCGATCTGCTCGATCGACAGCCCGGCCCCCTCGCTCGCGAGCCGCTGGGTGCCCTGCGCCGTCGCCTGCGCCGACCAGCTCGGCGGGAAGCCGGTGGCGTCCGGCTGCACGCCCAGCACGCGGGGCTCCGCGACGGCGACCGGCGCCTCGAGGGTGAACAGGTCGCCCGCGAGGCTGCCGGACAGCACGGCGATCCGCTGCGGCGTGGCCGGGACCTGCACCGGGCCGCGCTCGGAGTCGACGGTGCGCGTGGGCCCCGACGGTGCCGCGCCGCCGCCGGACTCGCCGCCGCCGCAGCCGGCCAGCACCAGGAGGGCCGCGAGCCCGGCGACCAGGAGACGGACCCGCCCACCCGGTGAGGACCGCCGGGAGCCCCTCAGGGGCTCTCGCCGGACCGCCGAGGCGTCCTGACCTATCGAGCGGCCTACAGAGCCCACAGGGCCCACGGGTCACTCCTCTCGTCGTCCACCCACGGCCGTGTGCGACCCGGGTGTGCTCAGCGTGATGACGTCGACCGTGTCGGGGGCGAGGTTAGGACAGCCTTCCATGACCGCACCAGCCGGATGATCGCCCGACGTGATGGGGCCGACACCGCCCGTGACCCGGACGACGGCCCGAGCCGCTTGCGCCGGAGGGACGCGAAGTGGTGAGTTAGGCAAGCCTCACCGACATGAAATTCCAGGGCTCGGAGCTCGGCCGGCCGGCGAGACGGAGGACGGGTTGAGTACTGCTGTCCGGACGCGGACCCCCGCAGACACGCTGCTGGAGCTGACCGGCGCCCAGCTCGGGATCTGGAACGCGCAGTGGCTGGAGCCGGACTCCCCGCACTACCTCGTGGGCGACGTCGTGGAGATCGACGGGACGGAGCCGCTCGACCTCGCGTCCCTCGCGGAGGCCGTCCGCGCCACGATCGACGAGGCCGAGACGCTGCACCTGCGCTTCCACGACACCCCGGACGGTCCGCGTCAGTCGCTGTCCGACGACCCGGCGCAGCCCCCCGAGATCGTCGACCTCCGCGCCGAGGCCGACCCCGTCGCGGCGGCCCACGCGGCCGTGGCGTCCATCCGGGCCCGGGCGGCCGAGGCGTGCCGCGGGCTGGTGGACCGCCGGCTGGACAGCCAGACGCTGCTGCGGCTCTCCGACCGCGCCGTGTGGTGGGTGCAGCTCTACCACCACGTGATCATCGACGGGTACTCCGCGGCGATGATGGCCCGGCGGGCGGCCGCGCACCACACGGCGCTGGTGCGGGGCACCGAGCGGCCGCCGCCCGAGTTCGGCGCGATCGCCGACCTCGTCGCGGCCGACCAGGAGTACCGGGCGGGCGAGCGCTACGAGAAGGACCGGGCCTACTGGCGCGACCGTCTCTCCCCGCTGCCCGACCCGACGAGTGCCGCGCGCACGGCGTCCGGGGCGCCGGAGCGCACGGTCGCCGCGTCGGTCGTCGTGCCGCCGGACACCCTCGCCCGGCTGCGCGCCGTCGGGGACGAGACCTCGACGACCTGGGCCGACGTCCTCATCGGCTGCTTCGCGGCCTTCCTGCACCGCGCCCACGGCGAGACCGACGTCGTCATCGGCATGCCGCTGATGTGCCGCGTCGGGAAGGCGGCGCTGCGCACCCCGGCGATGGCCGTCAACCTGCTGCCGCTGCGGGTCACCGTGCGCGGGGACGACCGCCTCGACGACCTCGCCCCTCGCGTCGCGGGCCTCATGAAGGAGATGCGCTCCCACCAGCGGTTCCGGGGTGCCGACCTCCCGCGGGAGCTCGGGGTGCCCGGGCTGGGCGCGATGCTGATCGGCGGCATCAACCTCAAGGCCTTCGACTACACGATCGACTTCGCCGGGTCGGCCGGCGTCATGCGCAACGTCGCGGGCGGCCCGCCCCAGGACTTCGAACTGACGGCCACCCCGACCGCGGACGGCGGGATCCGGCTCGGCTTCGAGGTCGACGACCGGCTCACCGACCAGGCCGGCGTCGAGTGGCGCGCGCACGCCCTGCTCCGGGTGATCGACGCGCTGACATCGGCGGAGGCGCCGCCGATCGGCCGCGTGGACGTGATCCCGGCCGACGAGCAGGACCGGCTGGTGCGGGAGTGGACGGGGCCGGCGCCGACCGGCGCGCCCGATGATGTGCCGACGGCACTCGAGCGGTTGCGCGAGGAGGTCGGGGACCGCACCGCCCTGGTCTGCGGCCCGGACCGGCTCACGGGCGTCGAGCTCGTCGACCGCGTGCACCGGACGGCGCGGGCCCTGCGGGAGCGCGGCATCGGCACCGATGACGTCGTCGCGCTCGCGCTCCCGCGCGGCGTGGACCTCGTCGTCACGCTCCTCGCGGTGATGGACGCGGGCGCCGCCTACCTGCCCCTGGATCTCGCCCACCCGACCCGGCGCCGGCAGGAGCTGCTCGACGACGCCTGTCCGGCGCTGGTCCTGGGGAGCGACACGGCTGTCGACGAGCTCGGCGCCATGGACGTCGCCGACCTGCGTGCGGAGGCCGACGCCCAGGAGGCCGGGCCGCTCGTGCGGGGGGACGAGTCCCCGGACCGCCTCGCCTACGTGATCTACACGTCCGGCTCGACCGGGCGTCCCAAGGGGGTGCTCGGCCGGGCCGGAGGTCTCGCCGGCCTGCTGGCGCACCACCGGGAGACCGCCGCCGAGGTGGCCGATCGGCGGCCCGACGGCGTCCTGCGCGTCGCGCACACCTACTCGTTCGCGTTCGACGCCTCGATCGACCAGCTGCTCTGGCTGCTCGGCGGGCACGAGCTGCACCTCTACGACACCGAGCTGACCAAGGACGCCGAAGAGCTGCTCGCGGCGTACGCCCGCGACCGCATCGACGTCGTCGACATCACGCCGTCGATGGCCGCGCAGCTGGTGGAGGCGGGCCTGCTCACCGGCGAGCACCCGCCGTCGCTGCTGATCCTCGGCGGCGAGGCCACCCCGCCCGCGCTGTGGCAGCGCGTCGCCGACTCCGGCGTCGCCGCCCGCAACATGTACGGCCCGACCGAGGCCGCGGTCGACGCCACGGTCGCCCCGGTCACCACGGGCGATCCGACCATCGGCCACGCCCTGCCCGGCACGCGCATCTACGTGCTCGACGTCGCCCTGCAGCCGGTGCCGCACGGTGCCGTCGGCGAGCTCTACCTGGCCGGGCCGCACCTGGCGCGGGGCTACCTGGGGCACCCCGGGACGACCGCCGAGCGGTTCGTCGCGGACCCGTTCGGCCCGGTCGGCGCGCGGATGTACCGCACCGGTGACCTCGCCCGCTGGGTCCCCGGGCGCGGGCTGGACTACCTCGGCCGCGGCGACGGCCAGGTGAAGATCCGTGGCTTCCGGGTGGAGATCGGCGAGGTCGAGGGGCAGCTGGCCGAGCTGCCCGGCGTGCGCGCGGCGGCCGCGGCGATCCGCACCGACACCGGCCGTCCCCAGCTGGTGGGCTACGTGGTGCCGGACCCGGGCGGGGCGCCGGTGTCGGACGAGGTGCGGCGCGCGCTCTCGACGCGCGTGCCCGAGCACATGGTCCCGTCGACGATCGTGGTGCTCGACGGGCTACCGACCACCACCAGCGGCAAGCTCGACCGCCTCGCCCTCCCGGCGCCCCCGACGACCCGGACGGGACGGGCCCCGGGCACCGCGCAGGAGCGGGTCCTGTGCGAGGTCCTCGCCGACGTCCTCGGGCTGGACGGGGTCGGGGTGGACGACGACTTCGTCGGGATCGGCGGCGACAGCATCACCGCGATCTCCGTGTGCTCGCGCCTGCGGGTGCACGGCCTCGAACTCCGTCCCCGCGAGCTGCTGGCGGCGCCCGACGTCGCGTCCCTGGCCGCCCTCGCGCGGCAGTCGAACGAGGGGGCGGACGACGAGGAGGAGGCGCCCGAGGTCCTCGTCGACCCGGCCGACGTGGACCCGCTGGAGGACGGGCTGCGCATCCGCGAGGCCCTCCCCGCCACCGACCTGCAGGCCGGGCTCGTCGTGCACAGCCTGGCCCGCGACGAGCGCGAGGCCGAGGTCTACCTCGTCCAGGGCGTGCACCACCTCGTCGGCGCCCTCGACCCGGGACGCCTGCGCGACGCCGCCGAGGAGCTGCTGGCCCGCAGCCCCGCGCTGCGCAGCGTCCTGACCACCGCGGCCACCGGTGCCGTCGTCGCGGTGGTGCCCGGGGAGGTCGTCCTCGGCTGGCAGCACGTCGACGTGTCGTCCCGCCCGCGCGTCGAGCAGGAGCGGGAGGTGGCCGCGGCGGCCCGGGCCGAGCTGGACCGCCCCTGGCACCCCGCCCGCCCGCCGCTGATCCGGTTCGTGCTCGTCACACTGGGCGCGACCGAGCACCGGCTGGTGCTCACCAACCACCACGCGCTGCTCGACGGCTGGTCGATGCCCCTGGTCTGCCGCCAGCTGTTCGCGATCTACGACGAGATCGGCGGCGGCGCCCCCGCCCCGCGCACCGCCCCCGTCACCGACTTCCTGCGCTGGCTCGCCCGCCAGGACCGCAGTGCGTCGCTGGCGGCGTGGCGCGAGCTGCTCGCCGGGATCGACGAGGGCACCCGGCTGGCGCCCGCCGCGCGGGGGGCCGCCCTCGAGCGGCCCGAGCGGCTGCACACCGCGCTCGACGCCGAACTCAGCGAGGGCATCCGGGCCTTCGCGCGGGCGCACGGGCTCACGCTCGCGACGGTCGTGCAGACCGCGTGGGGCCTGCTGCTCGCCCGGCTCACCGGCCGGCACGACGTGGTGTTCGCGAGCCCGGTGTCGGGGCGCTCCGGCCAGGTCGACGGCATCGAGACGATGATCGGCCAGCTCGGCAACACCGTCGTCGTCCGGCTCGCGTACTCCGACCGGGACACCGTGCTGGAGGTCCTCGGCGCGATGCACGAGCAGTCGATGGCCATGACCGACCACCACCACGTCGGCCTGGCCGACGTGCAGCGGACGGTCGGCGTCGGCGACCTCTTCGACACGCTCATGGTCACCGAGAACCTGCCGATGTCGGCCCGCACCGGCGTGACGCTCGCGCCGGGGATCGAGCTGGCCGGGGTCGACACCGACGACGGCACGCAGTACCCGATGAACGTGGTGGTGCTCCCCGGAGACGGGGCGAGCGAAGCGACGGGGGACGAGGCCGGGCGGATCCTGATCCGCTTCGGCTACCAGCCGAGCGCCTTCGACGCCGCCACCGTGCGCGACCACAGCGACCGGCTGCGGACGCTGCTGCGCGAGATGATCAGTCACCCGGACCGTGCGGTGTCCCGCCTGCGGCTGCTGGAGCCGGCCGAGGAGGCCCGGGTCCTCGCGGCGGGCACCGACCACGTGGCCGGGCACCGCGTCCGCGGGGGCTGCCTGGAGGAGTTCGCCGCCCAGGTGCGCAGGCGCCCCGACAAGACGGCCGTCGAGTGTCGCGACCGCGCGCTGACGTACGCGGAGCTCGACCGGCGGGCCAACCGCCTCGCCCACGCCCTGATCTCTCACGGCGTCCGGCCCGAGCAGCCGGTCGCGGTGCTGCTCGAGCGCGACGTCGAGATGGTCGTGGCCGTCTTCGGGATCTTCAAGGCCGGCGCGGTCTACGTGCCGATGGACCCGAGCTACCCGCGTGACCGGCTCGAGTACATGGTCGGCGACGCCGCCGCGGTCGCGGCGGTGACCACCGGGGGAGTCCTGGACGACCTCGGGGGCCTGCCCTTCGCCGACGCGGTGGGCGTGCTGCGCCTCGACGACGCGGAGCTGGTGGGGGAGCAGCCCCCCACCTGGGACGACGACCCCGCCGACGCGCGCCGCGGTCTCACGCTCGACGCGCTCGCCTACGTCATCTACACCTCGGGCACGACGGGCCGCCCGAAGGGCGTCGCGGTGAGCCACACCGGGTTCGCGGGCCTCATCGCGCTGCAGGAGGACGTCGTCGGCGCCACCGAACGGGAGCGCTACCTGCACTTCGCCTCGACGAGCTTCGACGTCGCGGTATGGCAGATGATGCTGCCCCTGCTCTCGGGCGGGACCTCGGTGATCGCGCCGGAGGAGGTCCGGCTGCCCGGCCACGAGCTGCTCGACTACGCCGCCGCGCACCGCGTCACCGGGATCAACCTGCTCCCGTCGTTCCTGGCTGCCATGCCCGACGACGCGCAGGTCGACCCGGACGTCTTCTTCGTCGTCGGCGCCGAGCGCCTCGACCCGGCGCTGGCGCGGCGGTGGGGCGACGGGCGGCGGGCGCTCTTCAACGCCTACGGCCCCACCGAGGTCACGATCAACTCGGTGACCTGGCGCTACGACCCCGCCGAGCTCCGGGGCGCCGACGGCCCGGACGCCGAGGACGCCGCCCTGCCGATCGGGCGGCCGGATCCCGACGTCCGCGCCTACGTCCTCGACAGCGGCCTGCTGCCCGTCGGCGTCGGCATGGTGGGCGAGCTCTACCTGGCCGGGCCCGGCCTCGCCCGCGGCTACCTCGGCCTGCGCGGGCAGACCGCGCAGGCGTTCGTGGCCGACCCCTTCGGTGCTGACTCTTCCGGCCGGGCCGGCGAGCGGATGTACCGCACCGGCGACCGCGTGCGCTGGCGCGCCGACGGCCAGCTCATCTACCTGGGCCGCACCGACGACCAGGTGAAGGTCCGCGGGGTGCGCATCGAGCCGGCCGAGATCGAGGCCGCGCTCGCGCGCCACCCCGACGTGCGGGCCGGCGTCGTCGAGGTCCGTGAGGACCGTCCCGGCGAACGGCGCCTCGTCGGCTACGTCGTCCCGGTCGACGGCGCGCGGATCGAGCCCGCCGCGCTCCGTGCGGACCTCGCGGCGGTCCTGCCGACCGCGATGGTGCCCACCGCCCTCGTGCCGCTCGACCGCCTGCCGCTGGGCCCGAGCGGGAAGCTCGACCGCGGCGCGCTGCCGGCGCCCGATCACGTGTCGACGCCGTCGCGGGCCCCGGCCACCCCGGCCGAGTCCGTGCTGCTGGGCGTGCTGCGCGAGGTGCTGGGGAACGATGCGATCGAGCTCGACGACGAGTTCATCGACGTCGGCGGAGACAGCATCGTCTCCCTCGCGCTCGTCTCGCGGGCCGGGCGCCAGGGCGTGGCCCTGTCCGTGCGCGACGTGCTCGAGGGCGGCACCGTCGCCGGGATCGCGGCGCTCGCCACCGTCGGCGGCGACATCGACCCCGGGGCGCCGGGGATCGACCTGCCGCGTGACCACGTCCTGACCCTGCGGGGGACCGACGGCACCGGGCCGGCGCCGCTGTTCTGCGTCCACCCCGCCGGCGGCTTCGCGACGGTCTTCACCGGGCTGGTGCGCGAGCTCCCGTCCGACCGGCCGGTGATCGGGCTGCAGCTGCCGTTGCTGGAGGGGTCCCCGGTGCCCGCGACGACGATCGACGAGCTCGCCGCGAGCTACCTCGAGATGATCCGCGGGATCCAGCCGAAGGGCCCGTACCACCTGCTCGGGTACTCGTTCGGTGGGAACGTCGTGCACGCCGTCGCGGCCCTGCTCGCCGACGACGGCGAGGAGGTCGCCTTCACCGGGATGATCGACTCGGGACCGCTGGCCGCCGAGCGGGCCGACGGGCGGGGACCGTCCGTGGACGTCGTGGAGCGCGAGCTGCGCGCCGCGCTGCCCCCGGGCGCCGCCGAGGACGCGCCGGAGCTGCTCGCGGCGGTGCGGTCCGCGGTCGAACGGACCGTCGCCATCCGGACGAACTCTCACGCCCCGGTCTACGACGGCCGCCTGACGCTGTTCGCCGCGGCGGGCACGTCCGGCGCCGACGCCGAGCGGCTGGCCGACGCCTGGCGGGACCTCGTCGGCCCCGACCGCCTCGTCGCCCACCCCGTCGAGGGCGGTCACGCGGCCATGGTGGCGCCCCGCGGGTGGGCAGTGATCGGGCCGATCGTCGCCGACGCCCTCGCCGACGCCGCCGCCCGCTAACCCGCGGCGGCCTCGTCGTGCCCGTGCCCGTGACCGTGCCCGTGGTCCTCCCCGTCGCCGGGGTTGTGGTCCTCGTCGAACATCGCGAGGCCCACCTTCCAGTAGCCGGTGATGGAGCAGTCCGCAGGCGGGAGGCCGAGGTCGCGCACCCAGCGACGCATCGGCTTGATCGACCCCGCCTCGCCGGCGACCCACACGTACACGGACTCCCCGGTGGGGAGGTCGACCCCGCGGACCGCGCGGGCCAGGACGTCGCTCCGCCCGGCCGCGACGCCATTTCGGTGCAGCCAGGTGACGGTGACGCCCTCGGGTGCGGCGAGGTCGACCTCCTCCGAGGCGTCGGCGACCTCGACGAACACCCACCCGCGGGCGGCCGCCGGCATGCTCTCGACCCAGCGCGCGATCGCGGGCAGCGCGGTGGTGTCGCCGGCGAGCAGGTAGCGGTCGTAGTGCTCCGGCACGGCCAGCCCGGCGGGCGGCCCGGCGACCCACACCGGCTCGCCGGGGCCCACGCGCGCGGCCCACTCCGACGCGAGCCCTCCGGCGTGCAGCACGACGTCGAGGTCGAGCTCGCCGGCCGCCGGGTCGTACCGGCGCACCGTGTAGTCGCGGGTCGGGGGCATGGGTTGGGGCCAGCGGACCATCGACCCGTTCGGTTCGGGGACGCGCAGCCCGCCGTCCGGGTCCGGGAAGACGATCTTGACGTGCTCGTCGACGACCGAGTGGCTCTCGAAGCCCACGAGGTCCTGGCCGCCGAGGGTCAGGCGCAGCATCGTCGGGCTGATCGTCTGCCGGCCGACGACCTCGAGACAGCGGATGCGGATGGGGTAGGGCACCTTCGCGCCCCCGGCGCCGAGTCGGGCCTCCGCGACGCGCTCGCGGGGTCGTTCGCGGTCCATGGGTCGGTCCCTCCTGGGTCGTCACGCCGGGTGCCGCGCCGGGCGCCGGTTGTTAGGGCACCCTATCCTCCGGCGAGCCCGTCTCCCGTCCCGTCTCCCACACCCCGGAGGACCCCGACCCCGTGACCGCCGCCGGTTCCCCGCCCGAGGCACCCGAGCCGCCCCCTGCGCCCACCGAGATCGACGGACGACTCCTGCGCACGGCGTTCGTCCTCGTCCTCGGCACCTTCATGGCGACGCTGGACGCGACGATCGTCAACGTCGGCATCGACACCCTGGCGCAGGAGTTCCAGGCGTCGGTGACCGAGATCCAATGGGTCACGACGGCGTACCTGCTCGCGCTCCTGCTCGCCGTGCCCTCCTCGGGCTGGATCGTCGACCGGTTCGGGGGCCGCCGCACCTGGATCTCCGCGGTCGTCCTGTTCCTCGTGGGCTCGCTGCTCTGTGCCCTGGCGTGGTCGGTGGAGAGCCTGGTCGTGTTCCGGGTGATCCAGGGGCTCGGGGGCGGGCTCCTCCCGCCCGTCGGCCAGGCCCTGGTCGCCCGCGAGGCCGGGCCGAAGCGCATCGGCCGGATCATCAGCATCGTCGGGGTCATCCCGCTGCTGTCGCCGGTGATCGGACCGATCGTGGGCGGCACGATCCTCGGCGTCGCCAGCTGGCCGTGGCTGTTCTACGTCAACCTGCCGATCGGCCTCGTCGCCGTGCTGCTGGCCCTGCGGTTCGTCGCGCCCCATCCGCCCGCGGCACAGGGCGCGCCGTTCGACGTCCTGGGTGCCGCCCTGCTCCCGCCGGGGGTGGCGGCGCTCGTCTTCGGGCTCACGGAGGTCGGCAACGGACGCTCCCTCGGTTCCCTGCCGGTGCTCGTCGGCCTGGTCGGCGGCGTCGCCCTGCTGACGGGCTACGTGGTGCACGCGCTGCGGATGCGCGGCGTCCCGCTCATCGACCTGAGGTTGTTCACGCGCCCACCGTTCGCGGCCGCGGCGAGCGCCCTGATCATCCTGGGCGCCTCGGTGTACGGCGCCGTGTTCCTGCTGCCGCTGTACTTCCAGGTCGGGCTGGGCCTGACGCCGTTCGCCGCCGGCCTGCTGCTCGTCCCGCAGGGCCTCGGGGCGGCCGTCGGATCGGTGGTGGTGAACCGGACGATCGACAAGGTCGCCCCGCGCACCCTCGTGCTCACCGGGATCGGGCTGATCGCCGCCGGCACGGTGCTGTTCACCCAGCTCGGCAGCGTGCCGTCCAACCCGCTCATCATCGCGTCCCTGCTCGTGCGCGGGATCGGCCTCGGCATGATCGGGGCGCCGGTGATGAACATCGTCTACTCGTCGATGCCGCACGCCCAGCTCCCGCGGGCCTCCAGCGCGCTGAACCTGCTCAACGTCCTGGGCGGTTCGATCGGTACGGCGGTCCTCGCCGTGGTCCTGCAGACCCGGCTCGAGGCGCGCGCACCCCTGGGGGAGCCGGGGCTGGCGCTGGCCTTCGCCGACACCTTCTGGTGGACGCTCGCCTTCTGCCTCGTCGCCGTCATCGGGGCGACGAGGCTGCCCCGCCGCTCGTCGGCGGAGCCGCCCTCCGCGTCAGGCGCCGGCACCAGGACCGCGGCCGCCGAGTCGGAGACCGAGGGTGAGGGCCGGACGAGGACCTGACGTCCGACGATGATCGCGGAGTCGGTGACGATCCCCGTCAGATTCTGTGGGGGAACGTCACCCAGAAGGCGATCAAGGGTCTGTGGGGCCCGACGCGGCGCGGGCACCCGGGGCGCGCAGGCCCACCGGCACGCGAGGTGGTCCCAGTAACAGGTGCGGGTGTGCTCGTGACGGGGCTCGGACGGCGCGGTCATGGGCCGGGGCAGGGTGCTCAGTGACACGAGGACCTCCTACGACAGAGCGAGGTCACCCACGGTGACAGCGACGCCGAGGAGTCGTCTGTAGGTATCACCCGATCGGCGCTGTACGTCGTCAACAATGACGAGGTCTCGTCAGAGCTCGAGATGGGCGATGGTCGTGTCACCGTCGTGCACCATCTCCACCGGACCCGCACGGCGCATGAGCTCGAGCATCGAGCGGTTCTCGCTGAGCACGTCCGCGGTGAAGCAGGTGATCCCCTCCTCGCGCGCCCGTCCGGCGAGGGCGTCGAGGAGCCCGCGCCCGAGGCCCCGCCCCTGCCACGCGTCGAGCACGGTCAGGGCCATCTCGGCGTGGGACGGGTCGTCGGTGTCGCGGACGTAGCGGGCGATGCCCAGGCCCTCGCCCGTGTCCGGCAGGACGGCCCCGAGCGCCTCGTGGTCGTGGTGGTCGAGCTGCGTGAAGTACCGCAGCTGCGTCGGGGACAGCTCGGAGTAGAGCGTGTGGAAGCGGCTGTAGGCCGACCGAACGCTGAGCTGCTGGTATCCGCTGGCGAGGGCGTCGGCGTCGTCCGGTTCGACAGGCCGCAGCTCGACCGTGGTCTCGTCGGCGAGCACCAACGGCCAGGACCGATCGCCGGGTGGCATGCGGTCCGAGGGTAGGGGCCGTGTCCGATTTCGTCAGCCCCGACTCAGTCCGGACTCAGCTCTGCACTCAGCTCTGCACTCAGCTCTGTACGTAGGCCGCCAGGTGCTCGCCCGTGAGGGTGGAGCGGCCGGCGACGAGGTCGGTGGGCGTCCCCTCGAACACCACCCGGCCGCCGTCGTGCCCCGCCCCCGGCCCGAGGTCGATGATCCAGTCGGCGTGGGCCATGACCGCCTGGTGGTGCTCGATGACGATCACCGACTTGCCGGAGTCGACGAGGCGGTCCAGCAGGCCCAGTAGCTGCTCCACGTCGGCGAGGTGCAGACCGGTGGTGGGCTCGTCGAGCACGTAGACGCCGCCCTGCTCGCCCATCTGCGTGGCCAGCTTGAGCCGCTGGCGCTCGCCGCCCGAGAGCGTCGTCAACGGCTGGCCGAGCGTGAGGTAGCCGAGCCCGACGTCCGCGAGCCGGACGAGGATCTTGTGGGCGGCGGGGGTCTTCGCGTCGCCGCTGGCGAAGAACTCCGAGGCCTCGGCGACCGGCATCGCGAGCACCTCGGCGATGTCCTTGCCGCCGAGGGTGTAGTCGAGGACCGAGGCGTCGAAGCGCTTCCCCTCGCACACCTCGCAGAGGGTCGAGATGCCCGCCATGATCCCGAGGTCGGTGTAGATCACGCCGGCGCCGTTGCAGTTCGGGCAGGCGCCCTCGGAGTTCGCGCTGAACAGGGCCGGCTTCACGCCGTTGGCCTTGGCGAACGCCTTGCGGATCGGCTCGAGCACGCCGGTGTAGGTCGCCGGGTTGCTGCGTCGCGAGCCCTTGATCGCGGTCTGGTCGACGATCACCACACCGTCGCGTTTCGCCACCGAGCCGTGGATCAGCGAGGTCTTGCCCGAGCCGGCCACCCCGGTGACGGCGACGAGCACGCCCAGCGGGATGTCGACGTCGACCTTGCGCAGGTTGTGGGAGTCCGCGCCGCGCACCTCCATCGCGCCGTCCGGCGTGCGCACCGACGTCTTGATCCGGGCGCGGTCGTCGAGGTGCCGCCCGGTCAGGGTGCCGCTGGCCCGCAGCCCGTCGAGGCTGCCCTGGTAGACGATCTCCCCGCCGGCGGTGCCTGCGCCCGGGCCGAGGTCGACGACCTGGTCGGCGATCGCGATCGTCTCCGGCTTGTGCTCGACGACGAGCACGGTGTTGCCCTTGTCGCGCAGGCGCAGCAGGAGTGTGTTCATCCGGTCGATGTCGTGCGGGTGCAGCCCGATGGTGGGCTCGTCGAAGACGTAGGTGACGTCGGTGAGCGCCGACCCGAGGTGCCGGATCATCTTGGTGCGCTGCGCCTCGCCGCCGGACAGCGTGCCCGCCGGGCGGTCGAGGGACAGGTAGCCGAGCCCGATCTCGACGAACGAGTCCAGGGTCTCCGAGAGCGACGACAGGAGCGGCCCCACCGACGGGGCGTCGAGGCCGTGGATCCACTCGGCCACGTCGCTGATCTGCCACGCGCTGACCTCGCCGATGTGGACGCCCGCGATCTTCGACGAGCGCGCGGCCTCGGACAGCCGGGTGCCGCCGCACTCGGGGCACTCCGCGAAGACGACCGCCCGGTCCACGAACGCGCGGACGTAGGGCTGCATCGCCTCCCGGTCCTTGGACAGGAACGACTTCTGGATCTGCAGGATCAGGCCGGTATAGGTGAGGTTGATGCCCTCGATCTTGAGCTTCGTCGGCTCCTTGTAGAGCAGATCGTTCAGCTCCCGCTTCGTGAACTGCGCGATCGGCTTGTCGGCCGGGAAGAACCCGCAGCCGCGCAGGATCCGGCCGAACCAGCCGTCCATGCTCATGCCGGGGATCGTGATCGCACCCTCGTCGATCGACTTGGAGTCGTCGTAGAGCGCGGTGAGGTCGAAGTCCGACGCCGTGCCCCGGCCCTCGCAACGGGGGCACATGCCGCCGGTGATGCTGAACTCGCGGCGCTCCTTGATCTCGCGGCCGCCCTTCTCGAGGGTGACCGCCCCCGCCCCGCTGATCGACGCCACGTTGAACGAGAACGCCTGCGGCCCGCCGATGTGCGGCTCGCCGAGCCGGCTGAACAGGATGCGCAGCATCGCGCCGGTGTCGGTGGCGGTGCCGACGGTGGAGCGGACGTCCCCGCCCATCCGCTCTTGGCCGACGACGATCGCGGTGGTCAGCCCGTCGAGGACGTCGACGTCCGGCCGGTTGAGGGTGGGCATCAGCCCCTGCAGGAACGCGCTGTACGTCTCGTTGATCATCCGCTGGGACTCCGCGGCGATCGTCGAGAACACCAGCGAGCTCTTGCCCGAGCCGGAGACGCCGGTGAAGACCGTGAGCCGGCGCTTGGGCAGCTCGACGCTCACGTCGCGCAGGTTGTTCTCGCGCGCGCCGTGGACGCGGATCAGGTCGTGGCCGTCGGCCGCGGCCTGGGCCGGCGCGTCCGTGCTGGTGGCCGTGCTGGTGGCCGTGCTCATCGGGGGCTCCGTTCCTGCGGGTGGATGCGTCACTTCACCTCGAAGATCCGGATCATGCTTCCCGCGGGGTCGCGGAAGGCGGCGTCGCGGATGCCCCACGGCTGCTCGGTGGGCTCCTGGACGACCTCGGCGTCGCCGGACTGCAGGCGCTCGAAGGTGCCGTCGAGGTTCTTGGTGGCGAGGTTGATCGCCGCGAACGTGCCCTTGGCCATCATCTCGGCCACGGTGCGCTGCTCCTCCTCGGTCATCCCGGGCTGGGCCGTCGGGGGGTACAGCACGATCGAGGTCGCGGGCTGGTCGACGGGGCCGACGGTGAGCCAGTGCAGCCCGTTCCACTCGACGTCGTTGCGCACCTCGAAGCCGAGGGTGTCGCGGTAGAACGCGAGCGAGGCGTCGTTGTCGGTGTGGGGGAGGAAGGTGTTGTGAATGGTGAGGTCCATGGCGGTCACGCTAGGGGCGCCCCGGAGACCCGTGCTTCTCGATTCCTGACCGGTCGTGTCACCTGCTTCGACACGCACGGCGACATCCCCGGACCGGGGCCCGCCGCCTGCTTCCGGTAGGCGCTCGGCGACATGCCGACGAGCTCGGTGAAGCGGGTGCTGAAGGTGCCCAGCGACGAGCCGCCCACCGCGAAGCAGACCTCCGTGACGCTGAGGTCGCCCCGGCGCAGCAGGGCCATCGCGCGCTCGATGCGCCGCGTCATCAGATAGCTGTAGGGCGATTCGCCGAAGCCGCGGCGGAACTCCCGGCTCAGATGTCCCGCCGACATGGCCGCGCCGCGCGCGAGCGCCTCGACGTCGAGCGGCTGCGCGTACTCGCGGTCTATCCGGTCGCGGACACGGCGCAGCCGCGCGAGCTCACGCAGGCGGTGGGTGTCCGGAATGTCCACGGAGCCGATCCTTCCCCGCCCGGCTCCCCGTCGTCCATCACCCTCACTGACGCTGGGTGAGCCCCGTCATGCACCACTCCCCGTCGGTCACGCCGAGCACCAGGTCGGCGGGCAGGGTCTGCGTCTGCCCCTGCGCGCTCAGCGTGAGGTCGATCGGCGCCCGGGCCTGGGTGTCGAGCATGAGCTGCGCAGGCCCGGCCGGGACCGCCGACTGGATCAGCGTGAGCGCGTCCGGCGTCAGCGGGTTCAGTGGCTGGCCGTTCGGGGTGCGGCACGACGCCGCGTCGAGGGCCGCCCCGTCCTTCGTCGCGAGCGCGGTGGTGATCTGCGCGGCGCGGTCGTCGGGGGAGCCCGGGTTGACCAGGAAGCCGGGGTAGAGCAGCGCGGTCACCGCCAGCGCGATCACCGCGATCGCGGCGACGGCGCCGAGGGCGATGACGAGGCCCATCGGACGTCCCGCGGGCTCGTCGTCGTCCTCGTCGGTGAGGTCGTCGTCGTCATCGGTGACGTCGGTGTCGTCTGTGTCGTTCGCCGCGGCCGGCTCGTCGTCGGCCGTGGTGTCGGCGTCCTCGTCGGCCGGGGTGTCCGCCTCGTCGGCCGGGATGTCGGCCTCATCGTCCGGAGTGCTCCCGGTCGTGCCGTCCGCCGGGGTGGTGCTCTCCGTCGCGGTGGTGCTGTCGGCCCCGGTGCCGGCCTCGCCGTCCCCGGCCGGCGGATCGTCCGTCGCCACGGTCTCGGTGCGAGTCGTGTCGGACATACTTCTGATTCCTCCCAGGACGCTTCGGCGGGCGCCGTTTCCGCAGCGGAATGCCTGTCCGCACGGTGCCTCATGAACCACGGCGCTCCGACACCCGGGCCCGAACGTGCCACGCCCGCGACCCGATCGGGGTTCTCCCTCGTGTGACCAGGCGCTATCGACTCGTCGGGGCCGACGGCCGGTCCTGCGCCTCGGCGGCGCCCGGCACCCTCGGCGGGCACCGCCGCCTGCGGATCTACGGCCGGCTCGACTGCCCGAGCGCACGGCGATGGCTCACCCGCGGCCACTACGCCGCCCACCGGGTGTTCTTCGCCGACGAGACGGCCGCCCGCGCCGCGGGCTACCGGCCCTGTGCGGTGTGCCTGCCCCGCGAGTACGACCAGTGGACGACCCTCCAGGAGGACCGATGACGACGAGCGCCACCACGACCGACGAGCTCCCCGCCCTCGACGGCATCGACCGGGACGCCCTCGCCGCCCGCCTCGACCGCGACGGGTTCGCGATGACCGCGCCGCTACTGGACCCCGACCAGTGCCGGCAGATGATCGACGTCTTCGACGACCCGGACGCGTTCCGGTCCACGATCGACATGGCGCGGCTCTCGTTCGGCGAGGGCCGCTACCGCTACTTCGCCGACCCGCTCCCGTCGCTGGTGCAGACGTTGCGGACCCGGCTGTACCCGCCGCTCGCGCAGATCGCGAACCGCTGGGCCGGGCTGCTCGGCGAGGACACCTTCCCCGAGCGCCACGAGGGTCTCGTCGAGGCGTGCGCGGCCGCCGGTCAGCACAAGCCCACGCCGCTCGTGCTGCGCTACGGCCCCACCGGCTACAACTGCCTGCACCAGGACGTCTACGGCGACCTGACCTTCCCGCTGCAGGTCCTCGTCATGCTCAATACGCCCGACGTCGACTTCACCGGCGGGGAGAGCGTGTTCGTCGAGCAGCGGCCCCGACAGCAGTCGCGCCCGATGGTGGTGCGCCCCGGACTGGGCCAGGCCGTGGTCTTCCCGGTGCGCCACCGTCCGAAGCAGGGCTCTCGCGGCTATCACCGGGTGCAGATGCGTCACGGCGTCTCCGCGGTGCACACCGGTGAGCGCCACGTGCTCGGCATCATCTTCCACAACGCCCGGTGAGGGCTCGGATCACGCGCTGAGCGCGGGCGGCGTCCGCCGGCGGTCGGCGTGCCAGGCGAGGGTGCGGGCGAGGCCCTCGCGCAGGGACGTGGTCGCCCGCCAGCCGAGGTGCTCGACGGCCGGTCCGGTGTCGGCGACGTGCGCGACGTCGTGGCGGCGGTCGGAGACATCACCGAAGCCGAGCGGGCCCCGGTAGTGCGCCAGGTCGGCGAGCTCGGTGGCGACCTCGGCGACGGTGGCGGTGCGCCCGGAGCCGATGTCGACCACGCGCCCCGGCGCCCCCTCGGCGGTGGCGGCCCGGACCAGGGCGTCGCACACGTCGTGGACGTAGACCCAGTCGACGGGACGGGTGCCGCTGCTCAGGGCGGGCGCGACGCCGTCGAGCACGCAGGTGCAGACGTAAGGGACGAGCTTGTGGTCGTCGGGCTGGTCGGGGCCGTAGACCATGGCGATGCGCAGCACGGTGACGGGCAGGTCCCACTGCGTGTGGAACAGACGCGCGTAGCCGGTCGCCGCGGACTTCGCGGCGGCGTACGGGGACACCGGGGCGTCCTCCCCGCGGGGCTCCTCGACGGAGCCGGCGAGCACGACGCGGCAGCCGGGCAGCTCGTGGGCGGCGGTCATCACCGCGACCGCGGCGCGGGTGTTGGCCTCGAGCATCGGCAGGGCGAGCGCGGTGTCGCGCTGACCCTGGACCTGGCTGGCCAGGTGGAACACCGCGGCGGGGGCGACACGGCGCACAAGGCCCTCGGCGGCGGCCGTGTCGGTGAGGTCGCCCTCGTGCCAGGTGACGCCGGGCAGGTCGGGGCGAGGGGCACCGGCGTCGCGGGTCAGGGCGTGGACCTCCGCCCCGTCGCGCAGCAGACGGCGCGCGAGGTGGCGGCCCAAGAAGCCGGTGGCGCCGGTGACGAGCACCGGGCGGCCGCGCAGGGCGCTGTGGAGGGTGGGGCCGGCAGGGCGGATGGTCATGAGCGGGTGCCTCGAGGGGGTCGTGGCGAGGGGGTGCGGGCGTCGCGGACTCAGGGGATCGACGCCGCTGGCTTCCCGTCGTCGCGGGGACGGAACCGGACGGTGAGCCCCACCACGCGCAGCCGGCGCGACCACCGTGGGCGAGCGCCACCCGTGACCCGAAGTGCTTCGGTTTCCGAAGCACCCGGCCCAGCATCAGTCCCCCTCGCCCGGCGTCCCGGCGGCGAGCCGCCCCACCCGTGCCAGGACGTCGAGCTGCGCCGGGGTGTAGAGCTCGGTCATCGCCTGGCTCATGGTGCGGGCGGCGAACCTCGCGCCGTGCGGAGCGTCCTCGTCCGCGGTCCGCAGCTCGGGGTGCTCGGCCCGCAGGGCGCGGACGTGGGGGAGCATCCGTTCGGCCAGGTCCTGGCGGGCCTGCTCGTCGGCCTCGGGGGAGAGCTCGTCGAACTCGGTCATCAGGGGTTCGTGCTGGTAGTTCGCCATCAGGTCCGCGTAGGCCTTGATGCCCTTCGGCCCGAGGACCCGGGAGAGGACGACCATGTAGGAGCGATCGGCGTCCGAGAGATCGGCGCGGGCGGCGGCCGGGGCGATCTCGGGCGGCAGGTCGGTCGGCGCCGCCTCGCGCAGGATGAGGGCGAGCTCGGCGCGGATCCGCTGCAGCCGCTCGATGGTCTCGGCGAGCTCCGCGTCCAGCTTCCGCAGCGCCGCCTCGGGGTGCTCGTCGGCGTCGCCCATCTCGGCGATCTCGGAGAGCGAGAGCCCGAGATCGGTCAGGCGCTTGACGCGCAGCACGCGCACGAGGTGGGCCACGCCGTACTGCTTGTAGCCGTTGGCGCGCCGCTTCGGCTCCTCGAGCAGACCGACCTCGTGGTAATGCCGCACCGTCCGCAGGGTGGTGCCGGTGAGCTCGGCGAGCTGCCGGGTGCTCCACGCCATGGGTCTGCTCCTCCTGTCGACGGACCGCGGAATCGGGGTGCCGACGACAGTGGAGACCGTGCCGCTGCGGCACGGTCAAGCCTCGCGTGACGGCGTCTCCGGTGGCGGCACGGCGACGAGGACCTGACGGAGGCGACGTCCGGGCCGTAGCGTCGCCGACCATGCCGGAGTCCCCGTCCCCCGACCGTGAGCGGCACCTGATCCGGTACTCCGGCCGGGGCGGATTCAGTCCCGGCATCGCGGACCGGGCCAGCGGCAGCACGGTGATCACCGAGGACGGGCGCGAGCTCCTGGACTTCACGTCCGGTCAGATGAGCGCGATCCTCGGGCACGGTCACCCGGAGATCGTGGCGACCGTGCGCGAGCAGGTCGGCCGCCTCGACCACCTCTACAGCGGGATGTTGAGCCGCCCGGTCCTCGACCTCGCCCGGCGGCTGGCGGAGACCCTCCCGGCGCCGCTGGAGAAGGCGATGCTGCTGACCACGGGCGCCGAGTCCAACGAGGCGGCGCTGCGGATGGCCAAGCTCGTCACCGGCCGCCACGAGATCGTCTCGTTCGCCCGGTCGTGGCACGGCATGACGGGGGCGGCCGCGAACGCGACCTACGTCGCCGGACGCACGGGGTACGGACCTGCCGCGCCCGGCAACTTCGCCCTGCCGGTGCCCGACCGGTTCCGGCCCGACCTCGTCGACGCGGACGGGGAGCTGGACTGGCGACGCCAGCTCGACCTCGGGTTCGACCTGATCGACGCGCAGTCGGTCGGCAGCCTCGCGGCCTGCCTGGTCGAGCCGATCCTGAGCTCCGGCGGCGTCGTCGACCTCCCGCCCGGCTACCTCGCCGCGCTGCGGGACAAGTGCCACGAGCGCGGCATGCTGCTGATCGTCGACGAGGCGCAGACGGGCCTCTGCCGCACCGGGGACTGGTATGCGTTCGAGCGGGATGGTGTCGTCCCCGACATCCTCACTCTCTCGAAGACCCTCGGCGCCGGGCTGCCGCTGGCCGCGGTGCTGACCAGCGAGGCGATCGAGCAGGAGGCCCACGACCGCGGGTTCCTGTTCTTCACCACCCACGTCAACGACCCGCTGCCCGCTGCCGTCGGCAACACCGTGCTGGACGTCCTGATCCGCGACCGCCTCGACGCGCGCGCCCGCGAGCTCGGCGACCGCCTGCAGGGTGGGCTGCTCGAGCTCGCCGAGCAGCACAAGGTGATCGGCGACGTCCGTGGGCGCGGGCTGCTGGTGGGGCTCGAGCTGGTCGATGTGGGTCGGGGCGACGGGAGATCCGGCGACGCCGACGCGCTCGGCGGCGCCGTCACCCGGCGCTGCGCCGACCTCGGCCTGCACATGAACATCGTGCAGCTGCCGGGCATGGGCGGGATCTTCCGCATCGCCCCGCCGCTCACGGCCTCCGATGCCGAGATCGACCGCGGGGTCGCGATCCTCGACGAGGCCCTGAGCGCCGAGACGAGCTGATCAGCGCAGACCGTCGGCGGCCGCGACTCGCGAGCGCTTCTCCTCGGCCGCCGGCTCGGCGCCGGAGTTCGGCCACATGAGCTCGAACTCCAGCTCGATCTTCTCGCCGTAGGGCTCCAGCTCCAGCTCGACCTCGAACTCCTCGGGCAGGTTCAGCGCCACGCCCGGTCCGACCAGGGCCACCTCTGTCGTGCCGCCGTTCTCGAGGGCGGTCGCGAGGGAGTGGAGCCACTTGGCGGCCTCCAGGCGCGACAGGATGACCCTCTGCTCGATCTTTCCACCCGACACGGGGTAGCTCCTCTCCTGGGACCTTCGATCTCACTCCGGCCCGGGGAGGGTAGCGGCGACGGGGCCCTCGTGACGGGTCCGCGAGCGGGTCCTCGGCCACGTCAGCTCGATCTCCAGCTCGATCGTCTCGCCGTACGGCTCGATCTCCAGCTCGCAGCGGAACTCCTCGGGCAGCTCCAGCGTCACGGGCGGGCCGGCCAGCGAGACCTGCATGGTGCCGCCGTCCTCGATCGCCTTCGCCAGATCCGCCAGCCACCGCGCGACCTCCTGTCGCGACAGGGTCGCCTTCTGCTCGATCTCGTCCTTCGACATCTCGGTGCTCCGTCCTCCGGGGAACCGGCCATCCTCCTCCGCCGGACCGCGCCCGACGAGGGTCATGGCCGTGGAGACCGGGCCGAGAGGACCTCGGCGAGGACGGGCGCGTGGCTCGTCGACAAGTCCCTGGTGGCGGTGAGCAGGGTCAGGCCGCGCCCGTCCTGCCAGGCCCGCAGGTCGTCGAGAGCCTGCGCCCGTTCCGGCTCGGCGAGCTCGGCGCGGTAGCGGCGCGCGAACTCGTCGAGGCGTTCGGGGGCGTGCCCGTACCAGGACCGCAGCTCGTTCGACGGTGCGACGTCCTTGGCCCACCGGTCGAGGTCGGCCGCGTCCTTGCGCAGGCCCCGGGGCCACAGCCGATCCACCAGGACCCGCAGGCGGTCGGGCTCCCGCGGGTCGTAGACCCGGCCCACGGCGATGTCCGGTGACGGCACGCGCTCATCCTCGTCCAGGAGGACGTCGTGCCTGGCACCATGGCCCACATGGGTGATCAGGGGCGGACGGCATCCCGGAGCGCGACCTAGATGCCGATCGTCGAGATCCACCTCGTGGACGGGCAGCACACGCCCACCCGGATCGAGGAGCTCCTGCGTCGCGTCAGCGAGCGCTACGCGGCCGTGCTCGACATCCCGATCGCGCGCACCTGCGTGTTCATCACGACCCACGCGCCCGAGATGTGGGCGTCCGGCGGCGTGCCGGCCGCCTTCGACGGCGATCCCTCGCCCTACTTCGTCGCCACCGTCCTGGAGGGCACCCCGCCCGCCCGGCGCCAGCGGCTGCTCGGCCAGGTCACCGACACGATCTGCGACGTGCTCGGCGCGACCCGGGTCCGGGTGCGCGGGCGGATCGCGCTGGTCCCGCCGACCGACTGGGCGGTGGGCGGCATGTCGACGTCGACCCAGCGCACCGTCCAGGTCGTGCCGAGCTCGACGCTGCTCTGACCCTGCGTCGACGCGGCGTCACCCGTTCGGAGGCTCCGGGGCCGACCCGTCCGGGTCGATGGGGACGGGGAAGCGGCACGCGCAGGGCACCCGCCCCGCGATCTCGGGAGGTCCAGTCATCGGTATCGGAGCAACGTCGGGCAGCGGACGTCATCGGTGGGAGAGCACCCGGTCCCCGGGTCGTCGCCCGCGCCGGGGCCTGACGATCGCGCTCGCGGGCGCGGCCGTGACCACGACCTTCGGTCTCCTCGCCGGACCGGCGCTGGCCGACGCCGCGTCGGAGAGTCCCGAGACGAGCCAGGTCGCCCGGGAGGCGCACGCCGAGGCGCTGGTGCCCGGCACCCCGTGCTCGGTGTCGGCGCGGGCATGCGTCGACCTGGAGTCCCAGCAGGCCTGGCTGATCCGCGACGGGAAGGTCACCCGCGGGCCGATGACGATCTCCTCCGGCGGCGAGGGACGGGCCACGCCGGTGGGCCACTCGTTCCGCGTCTACCGGAAGGACAAGGACCACGTCAGCGGCGAGTCGCGGACCGCCGAGGGCCGCCCCGCCCCGATGCCCTTCTCGACGTTCTTCGCCGACGGCGGGATCGCCTTCCACGGGGGTGACCCCTCGCGCTCGTCGGCCGGCTGCATCCGGATGAAGGCTGCCGACGCCGAGGCCGTGTTCGACGACCTGCAGAACGGCGACAAGGTGCAGGTGGTCAACGGCTCGCAGGAGCGGGCGGCGCGGGGCGGGGCGTCGTAGGACCGCTCCACCGCTGATCGGGGACGTCGAGCCGTCTTCTGTTCATCTGCGCGCGCGCCCGAGGCGCAGCGCAGAGACGAGGAAGAAGATGCCCCCCAGCAGGGCGTAGCCGGCGAGGCTGACGAGTGACGCCCCGGTGGCCGACGCCATGAGAATGAAGGCGACCCCGGCCACCACGGAGATCGACCCGCTCGCGATCATCGCCCCCTGTCCTCCGAGTGAGCGACGACGGATCGCGACGACGAGCTGCACGAGGCCGGCGACGACGGCCCACGCACCCCAGACGCGCAGGACGGCCGGGACGCCCGAGGAGAGGGCGACGAGCAGCCCGATCGCGGCGAGGGCACTGATGATCATGGTGACGTCGAGGCCCGGGGCGTCCTGGTCCCCGCGGCTCGCGACGAACGAGCGTCGACCACGGCGGCGGCCACATCGACGAGCGGGTAGAGCACGAGGAGTACCGCGGTCAGCGGGCTGATGTGGGCCCCGACCAGGAACATCAGCAGAGCCCAGACGAGGGCGAAGCCGAAGCGGCTGAGATACAGGGGACGCAGGGTCGGACGGGTTGCCCGACCGTGACGGGGGCGGGCCTTGTAGCGGTGGTCATGGCGAGTTCCTCACGATCAGCGTGGACCGACCCACGCACGCTGGAGAGAACGACCGTTCTCTCTCTTCGACAGCATCGACCCCTTGAGCCCGAAACGCAAGACCGATCGTTCTTTCTGCTATCGTGGGGCATGACCGTCAGCCGCGAAGGCGATCCGAAGGACCAGGTCAGCGCCCTGGCCGGTAGGGGAGACGCCGGCCGTTCGCCGGCTCGCGAGCGCTTGCTGTCCGTCGCCAGTGGCCTCTTCTACGGCGAGGGCATCCGCGCGGTCGGCGTGGAGCGGATCCTCGCCGAGGTCCCGACGACGCGGGCCACCTTCTACCGCCACTTCCCGTCCAAGGACGACCTCGTCGTGGCCTACCTGCGAGGCGTCGACGCCCGGACCCGCGCCGGGGTGCAGGCCGACATCGACGGCGCGGCTACGCCGACCGAGGCGCTACGGGCCATCGGCGACTCGGTCGCCGAGAGCCTGGCGACCCCCGGCTTCCGTGGTTGTGCCTTCCTCAAGGCCGCCACCGAGTTCCCCGACCCCGACGACCCGATCCACCGGGCCGTGCTCGAGCACCGGGCGTGGTACGCCGCCGCGATCACCGAGCTGTTCGCCCGGATCTTCGACACCGACGTCGAGCGCCCCGACCCCCGCGAGGCCGCCCAGCACTTCATCGTCATGCGCGACGGCGCCGTGGCCGGCGCCCAGATCGACGGTGCCGCGGACGTCGGGGTCGTCCTGCGCCGGGGTGTGGAAGGGCTGCTCCACGTCGTCCACCCGACGGACCTCGACGGTCGGCCGATCGATCCCCGACGCGCGAGCCCTCGGTAGCGACGTGCGGTCGGGCGCGATCGTCACGTCGTCGCAGGTCGGAAACGGTGCCCCCGGCAGCCGAATGACCCGACTCGAGCCGAATCGGGGCACACCATCCTCACCGAGCACCGACCTGCAGCAGCACTCGCGCCAGCCGGCTGAAGTGCCCCGTCGGCGGTCGCCTCGCCGGTCTGGACCCGTACAACGACGAGACATTCCGTAGCGGGACGTGCTCTCGAGCGCAGGGAGATCGAGGGCCTGCTCAGGTGGAGGCGGACCACGCACATGTCCCGCCCGGTCCGCCGACTCTGTGGGCTGGTGGCGCTGATGGGACGCGTCGGCCACACGCCGGCCGATCGAAACCAGAGTCCGGCCAGGAGAACGTTGTCGGGTGTTTGCGTGTCGACGTTGCCGCGCAAGGAGGAGCAATCCGTCCCACACTCGTCCCACGACGGCTCAGAGGGGGCGATTCCTTGCGGCATCTTCGCAGGTCAGCCGTGGTGCCCCCGGCAGGATTCGAACCTGCGCCACCGCCTCCGGAGGGCGGTGCTCTATCCCCTGAGCTACGGGGGCGGACCGATCGCGAGCCTAGCGCACGCGCCGCCGAGGACCGACGCTCGGGTGATGGCACACGCAGAGATCCATCGGGACCGTCGCATCGATGCGGCGGACCTCGCCGCCCTGTCCGGACGCACGCTCGGGGTGATCGGATTCGGCAACCAGGGCGCCGCGCAGGCGGCGAACCTGCGCGACTCGGGGTTCGCGCCGCTGGTCGGCAACCGGGACGACGAGTACGCGACGTCGGCCGCGGAGGAGGGCTTCGACCTACGCCCGATCGCCGACGCGGCGGCCGCCGCCGACATTGCGCTGCTGCTGGTCCCCGACGAGGAACAGCCCGAGCTCGTGCGCAGCGAGGTCGCGCCCGGCCTGCGCGCGGGCGACACGCTCGTCGTCGCCAGCGGCTACAACTGGCACTTCGGCCTGCTCGAGGTGCCCGAGGGCGTCGACGTGGTCATGGTCGCGCCGCGGATGATCGGCGCGGCGGTGCGCGACCGCTACGTCGACCGGCACGGCTTCCCCTGCTTCGTCTCCGTCGAGCGCGACGCCAGCGGCCACGCGTGGGAGACGACGATGGCGATCGCCCGCGCCATCGGGGGCACGCTCGGTGGCGCGATCGTCTCGAGCGCCCGCGAGGAGGCGGCGCTGGACCTGTTCAGCGAGCAGGCGATCTGGCCCGCGATCCTCGACGTGGTGCGCACCGCCCACCGGGTCGCCGTGGAGGCCGGGTTCACCGAGGAGGCGGTGCTCAACGAGCTCTACCTGTCCGCCGAGCCCGCCGAGGTGTTCGCGCACATGGCCCGCGAGGGGCTGTTCGGCCAGCTCGGACTGCACTCGCGGACCTCGCAGTACGGGCAGTTGCGGTCGCTGTCGGCGCTCGACGAGGGCGGCGAGCTGGCCGACCGCTTCCGGCGCGTGATGCACGACGACATCCTGTCCGGGGCCTTCGCGCAGGAGTGGAGCCGTCCCGAGGCGGGGGAGCGGCTGGACGCGATGCGCGACGAGGTCGGGGCCACGCGGCTCGCGACCGCCGAGGCCGAGGTCCGCGCTCGGCTGGACTCGTAGATCACCGTCCTGGTGACGAAGCCGCTCAGATCTGAGCGGTCTCGTCACCGAGATCGCGATCTTGCTACCCGACGGGGCCCGACGGACCGAGCGGGTGGATTTCCTGACGGTCAACGTCAGCATGGCCCCCAGGCTGACACCGGGGCGCTGCTCATCCAGGTCAGTTGGGCATCGTGTGCATGCCGGCGTGCATGTCCGCCGGGGCGGGCAGGGGAGCGGCGCCGCGCTCGGCGAGCATCTGCGTCATCACCGCCACCTCGGAGGTCTGGGACGTCACCATGCTCTGCGCGAGCGCGCGGACCGCCGGCACCGAGGCCTCGGCGGCGGCCGCCTCCATCATCGGCAGCCCGCCCTGGTGGTGGCGCAGCATGAGCTGGAGGAACACCACGTCCAGCTCGCGGCCCGTCGACGCGCGCAGCCGGACGAGGTCCTCGGGGGACGCCATGCCGGGCATCGCCGCCGTCGGCATGCCCATCCAGCCCATGAACTGCCCGGACGGCGGGGTCAGCGGCTCGCCCCACAGGGTCAGCCAGCCCTCCATGCGCCCGACCTGCGAGGTCTGGGTCGACTCGATGTCGAAGGCGATCTGGCGCACCGCGGGGTCGGCGGTGTTGTTCCGCGCCCACACGGCCATCTCCACGGCCTGGCTGTGGTGCACGAGCATGTCCTGCAGGAAGCCGACGTCGATCGAGCCCTCGGCCGGCCCGTAGGTCGTCGCGGTGGAGCGCCCCAGGGCGATGCCGCCGATGACGCCGACGAGCACCAGCACCAGCGCGAGGCCGCCGGCGACGAACGCCTTGGCCCAGGTCGGGCTCGCCGACCACCAGCCGCCGCCGGAGCCGCCGTCGTCCGCGCCGTCGTCGTCGACCGGGGGCGGCGGCGGGTCGGTGCGGTCGGTCTCGCTCACCGGGGAGTCGGTCATGTCGGTGGGGGTGGCACTCATCCGCCGTTGCCCGCGGCCGCGCCGCGACCGTCCATCGTCACCGCGTCCGGGGGCGGGGGCGAGGGGTCGAACGGGGGCGGGTTGTCCGGCTCGAAGTAGCCCGGGCCGAGGGCGTCGCAGCTCGCCCCGACCTCGGGGTACATGTACTGGTTCTGGCGCAGCGACTGGATGAACTGGTCGATCCGCGGGTCGTTGGGGTCCGAGACCTTGAGCTCGTGGCCCCACGACTGCAGCGCGATCGGCTGGTCGAGGCCCGGGTACGGCGACATCATCGTGTAGTCCTGACCCTGCACCCGCCCGGCCAGCGCCTGCACTCCCGGACCCTGCACGCGCGCCGGGTCGTAGGCGATCCACACCGCGCCGTGCTCGAGGGAGTGGACCATGTTCTCGGTGCGCACCGGGGTCGGGTAGACCACGCCGGTGCAGGCCGCCCAGTAGGCGTCGTGCGGGCCGCCGAACGGGGGCGAGCGGTCGTAGGCCACGCGCTGTTGGGCGGTGACGTGCTGCTGGCCCGCGTACTGGCCGGTGACGATGCCCGGGATCGCGAGCGACGGGTCGCGGTTGTCGTCGCTCGGGCGCCACGCGCTGACCTCGCCCTCGCGCATGAGCGCGAACCCGATGACGCCGACGGCGAGCAGGACCACGACGGTGACCGCGCCGAGGACCGCCCACGGGACCTGGCGGCGGGTGCCGGGGGCGGGCCGCTTGCCCCGGGTGACGGGGTTGGGGCCCCGCTTCGCGGCGGGACGCTGGCCGTTCTTCGCGCCGCCCTGGCCGTTCTTCCTGCGCTGCCCGCCCGAGGACGACCGCCCCGAGGACGGCGTTCCCGACCCGGCCGACCCGGATCGACGACCGGATCCACCACTCGCCATGGCGCGGAGTCTACGGAGCACGCGGTGACGCTCGAGGGACGGGTGCACACCCGCGGTGATCGCCGCTCGTGCTTCACGCGGCCATCACCGCAGCGTGCGACCCGTGTGCCGCCTGGGCCCGGAGGTCAGCCGTGCCCCGGTCCCTAGAATCAGAGGAGTGACCCCCGCTGCCCTGGCCGACCTGCTGCACGCCGTCGCCGTGGACGTGCTCACCGAGCACGGCCTCGACACGGCGGTGCTGCCGGACACGGTCACGGTGGAGCGCCCGCGCAACCCGGAGCACGGCGACTACGCCACCAACCTCGCGCTGCGCTCGGCGAAGAAGGCCGGGGTGGCGCCTGCCGAGCTGGCGGGCTGGCTGGCGACGCGCCTCGAGGGCACCGACGCCATCGCCACCGCCGAGGTCGCGGGCCCCGGCTTCCTCAACCTGCGCCTCGCCGCCGACGCCCAGGCCGGGATCGTCGACGCGGTGCTCACTGCGGGCGAGGCCTACGGCCACACGGACGTCCTCACCGGCCAGGCGATCAACCTCGAGTTCGTCTCGGCGAACCCCACCGGCCCCATCCACCTCGGGGGCACGCGCTGGGCCGCGGTCGGCGACGCGCTGGGCCGGGTCCTCGCGTCGCAGGGCGCCGCGGTCACCCGCGAGTACTACGTCAACGACGCGGGCGCGCAGATCGACCGGTTCGCCGAGTCGCTGCTCGCGGCGGCCGAGGGACGCCCGGTGCCCGAGAACGGCTACGGCGGGGCGTACGTCGCCGAGGTCGCGCAGAAGGTCCTGAAGGATTCCGACGGCCTGCTCGACCAGCCCGAGGCCGAGAAGTTCGCCGCGTTCAAGCGCCTCGGCGTCGAGGCGATGCTCGAGGAGATGCGCGCGAGCCTGGAATCGTTCGGCACCCACTTCGACGTCTGGTCCTCCGAGCAGGCGCTGCACAGCTCCGGCGCGGTCGAGCGGTCGGTGCAGGAGCTCAAGGACGGCGACGCCCTGTACTTCGCCGACGGCGCGTGGTGGCTGCGCTCCTCGGACCACGGTGACGACAAGGACCGCGTCGTCATCAAGAGCGACGGGCGTCCGGCGTACATCGCGGGCGACATCGCCTACTACCGCGACAAGCGCGCCCGCGGCGCCGACCTCGCGATCTACATGCTGGGCGCCGACCACCACGGCTACATCCACCGCCTCAAGGCCGTGGCCGCGGCCTTCGGCGACGACCCGGCATGCGTCGAGGTGCTGATCGGCCAGCTCGTGAGCCTCGTGCGCGACGGGCAGCCGGTGAAGATGTCCAAGCGCGCCGGCACGATCATCACGCTGGAGGACCTCGTCGACGCCGTCGGCGTGGACGCGGCGCGCTACACGTTGGCGCGCTCGTCGGTCGACCAGGTGCTCGAGATCGACCTCGACCTGATCTCGAGTCGCACGAACGAGAACCCCGTGTTCTACGTGCAGTACGCGCACGCCCGGCTCGCGTCGCTGGCCCGCAACGCCGCCGACCTGGGCGTCTCCGCGGAGAGCCCGGACCTCGCGCTGCTGACCCACCCCCGCGAGGGCGACCTCATCCGCACGCTGGGGGAGTTCCCGCGCGTGCTGTCGTCGGCCGCGAACCTGCGCGAGCCGCACCGCGTCGCGCGCTACCTCGAGGAGCTGGCGGGCGCCTACCACCGGTTCTACGACACCTGCCGCGTCCTGCCGCAGGGCGACGAGGAGCCGTCGGCCCTGCACACCGCCCGCCTCGCGCTCTGCTCCGCCGCGCGCCAGGTGCTCGCCAACGGTCTCGGCCTGCTCGGTGTGAGCGCGCCCGAGCGCATGTGACCCACCCGCCCACCCACCAGGTCTGGTTGAACCCACGATGACCCGCGCCCACCCTGCCGGGCCCCGCCACGCCGACGTGATCCCGCAGCACGAGGACGCCGGCGGGCCGCCGCCCGAGGCCGCCCTCGACGCCCTGCCGGCCGCCGTGTGGCCCCGCCACGCCGCCCGCGAGGCCGACGGCGTCGTCCGCCTCGCCGGCGTCGACGTCACCACCCTCGCCCGCGAGCACGGCACCCCGCTGTTCGCCGTCGACGAGGCCGACTTCCGCTCCCGGTGCGCCGAGCACGCCGCCGCGTACGGCGACCCCGCGCTCGTGCACTACGCGAGCAAGGCGTTCCTGACCACGGAGATCGCCCGCTGGGTGGCCGCCGAGGGCCTGGGGCTCGACGTCTGCACCGAGGGCGAGCTGCTCACGGCCCTGCGCGCGGACTTCCCGCCCGAGCGGATCACGGTGCACGGCAACAACAAGAGCCGCCACGAGCTCACCGCCGCGCTGGACGCCGGGGTCGGCGCGATCGTGCTCGACTCCTACGTCGAGATCGGCCGCCTCGACGAGATCGCCCGCGACCGCGACGTCCGCGCCCAGGTCATGGTGCGCGTGACGGTCGGCGTCGAGGCGCACACCCACGAGTTCATCGCCACCGCGCACGAGGACCAGAAGTTCGGCTTCTCGCTGGCCGCGGGCGACGCCGCCGAGGCCGTGCGCCGCGTGCTGAAGTCGCCGGGGCTGCACCTCGTCGGGCTCCACAGCCACATCGGCTCGCAGATCTTCGACGCCGACGGCTTCGAGCTCGCCGCCCGCCGGGTGATCGGCCTGCTCGCCGAGATGCGCGACGAGCACGGCGAGGCCGTCGCCGACGCGCTGACCACCGTCGACCTCGGCGGCGGCATGGGCATCGCGTACACGGTCGCCGACAAGCCCCGCTCGCCCGCATGGCTGGCCGGGGAGCTGCGGGCGATCGTCGAGCGCGAGTCCGCGCGGGTGGACCTGGTGCCCCCGCGGATCGCGGTCGAGCCCGGGCGCGCGATCGCCGGCCCGGGCACCGTGACGCTCTACGAGGTCGGCACCGTCAAGGACGTCGAGCTCGGCGGGGGCGCGCGGCGCCGCTACGTCAGCGTCGACGGCGGGATGAGCGACAACATCCGCACCGCGCTCTACGACGCCCACTACGACTGCCGGCTGGTCTCCCGGCACGCCACCGGGGCGCCGCCGGTGCGCTCCCGGGTGGTGGGCAAGCACTGCGAGTCCGGCGACGTCGTCGTGCGCGACTGCTGGCTGCCCGCGGACGTCGCGCCCGGCGACCTCGTCGCGGTCGCCGCGACCGGGGCCTACTGCTACGCGATGTCGAGCGCGTACAACAAGGTCCCGCGCCCCGCGGTCGTCGCGGTGGCGGACGGCACGTCGCGCACGCTGCTGCGGCGCGAGACCCTCGACGACCTGGCGCGACTGGAGGTGGGATGAATGGTCGGCAACGAGGGGCGAGCGATCAACGTCGCGCTCCTGGGCTGTGGCGTCGTCGGGTCGCAGGTGGTTCGGCTGCTCACCGAGCAGGCCGACGAGCTGGCCGCCCGTGTCGGGGCGCCGCTGAACCTCGTGGGCATCGCGGTCCGGCGACCCCAGCGGCACGCCGACGTGCCGGCGGACCTGCTGACCACCGACGCGGCCGGGCTGGTCGCCCGCGACGACGTCGACATCGTGGTCGAGCTGGTCGGGGGCATCGAGCCGGTGCGCGGGCTGCTGCTCACGGCGCTGAAGAACGGCAAGTCGGTGGTCTCGGCGAACAAGGCGCTGCTCGCCGAGGACGGCGCGGCCCTCGCGGCCGCCGCGGACGAGTCCGGCGCGGACCTCTACTACGAGGCCTCCGTCGCCGGCGCGATCCCGCTGCTGCGGCCGATCCAGCAGTCGCTGGCCGGCGACCGCATCCGGCGGGTCGCCGGCATCGTCAACGGCACCACCAACTTCATCCTCTCGGCGATGGCGACCTCCGGTGCGAACTACACCGAGGCGCTCGAGGAGGCCGGCCGGCTGGGCTACGCCGAGGCCGACCCGACCGCCGACGTCGACGGCTACGACGCGGCGTCCAAGGCCGCGATCCTCGCCAGCCTCGCCTTCCACACCCGGGTGACCGCCGACGACGTCTACCGCGAGGGCATCCGCGACGTCTCCGCCGCTGACATCGCCGCGGCGAAGGCGTTGGGCTGCACGGTGAAGCTCCTCGCGATCTGCGAGCAGGTGGACGGCGCCGTGACGGCACGCGTGCACCCGGCGATGATCCCGCGGTCGCACCCGCTGGCCTCGGTCTCCGGCGCCTACAACGCGGTGTTCATCGAGGCCGCCGCCGCGGGCCAGCTGATGTTCTACGGCCAGGGCGCCGGCGGCCCGGAGACCGCGAGCGCCGTGCTGGGCGACCTCGTCGCGGCGGCGCGCAACCGCGTCATCGGCGGGCGCGGGCCGCGCGACTCCGCCCATGCCGACCTGCCCGTCCTGACCATGGGCGAGACCCGCACCCGCTACCACGTCGCGCTCGACGTCACCGACCGCGCGGGCGTGCTGGCCCAGGTCGCGGGCGTGTTCGCCGACCACGACGTGAGCATCGCGACCGTGCGTCAGGAGGGCCGGGGCCAGAACGGGGGTGACGCGGGTGATGGCGTCGCGAACACCCGGGACGCCACACTGGTGATCGTGACCCACTCGGCGACGGACGCGGCCCTCGCGAGCACCGTCGAGGCGCTCACCGGCCTCGACGCCGTGCGCGGCGTCGCCGGGGTGCTGCGGGTCGAGGGCCTGGGTCGTCCCGTGACCGAGCTGGGGGGTGCGTCATGACCGGTGTGGTCGGTGGGGCCTTTGTCGGAGGTCCGGCCGTGGCGCTGGGCGCCCGCGTCGAGTGGCCCGGGATCATCCCCGCCTACCGCGACCGCCTGCCCCGGGTCCAGGACGGCTGGGAGGTCGTGACGCTGCGCGAGGGCGGGACACCGCTGCTGCCCGCGCCGCATCTCTCCGAGCTGACCGGGTGCGAGGTCCACCTCAAGATCGAGGGCGCGAACCCCACGGGCTCGTTCAAGGACCGCGGCATGACCGTGGCCATGACCGAGGCGCTCGCGGGCGGCGCGAAGGCCGTGATCTGCGCGTCGACGGGCAACACCTCGGCGTCGGCGGCCGCCTACGCGACGCGCGCTGGGATGACCTGCGCCGTCCTCGTGCCCCAGGGCAAGATCGCGCTCGGCAAGCTCGCCCAGGCGACGGTGCACGGGGCGCGGATCCTGCAGCTCGAGGGCAACTTCGACGCCTGCCTGGAGCTCGCGCGCCGGGCCGCCGAGCAGTACCCGATCGCGCTGGTCAACTCGGTGAACCCGGCGCGCATCGAAGGGCAGAAGACCGGGTCGTTCGAGATCTGCGACCAGATGGGCCGCGCGCCGGACATCCACGCGCTGCCCGTCGGCAACGCCGGCAACATCACGGCCTACTGGCGCGGCTACACCGAGTACGCCGGCGACGGCGTCGTGGCCGGCACCCCGCGCATGCTGGGCGTGCAGGCCGCGGGCGCCGCACCGCTCGTGCACGGCGCGCCCGTGACCGACCCGGAGACCCTGGCCACCGCCATCCGCATCGGCTCGCCCGCGTCGTGGGACGGGGCGATCGCGGCGCGCGACGAGTCCGCCGGCGAGATCACCGCGGTGGACGACGACGCCATCCTCGAGGCCTACCGCCTGCTGGCGGCCCGCGAGGGCGTCTTCGTCGAGCCGGCCTCGGCCGCCTCGGTGGCGGGCCTGCTCGCGAAGTCGCGGGCCGGGCGCCTCGACACGGGCCAGCTGATCGTCGCGACGGTGACCGGGCACGGACTGAAGGACCCCGCCACCGCGCTCGCGGACGCCGCCGAGCCCGTCGTGCTCCCCCCGCACGTGGACGCGGTGGCCGACGCCCTGGGCCTGCGCTGAGCGCCGGGGCGCAGGTCGCGCAGGAGCCGGCGGTGCCGGCCCGCGCCACCGCGCGCGTCCGGGTGCCGGCGACGTCGGCCAACCTCGGCCCCGGCTTCGACACGCTCGGGCTGGCGCTGGGTCTGTGGGACGAGGTCGAGCTCGGTGTCGTCGACGCCCCGTCCTGCACCGTCGACGTCGAGGGCGAGGGCGCGGGCCGGGTGCCGCGCGACGGCCGGCACCTCGTGCTGCGGGCGGCGCACGCCACCTTCGACCGGGCCGGCGCGCCGCGCGCCTCGCTCCACCTGCGATGTCGCAACGCGATCCCGCACAGCCGGGGCCTGGGGTCGTCGGCGGCCGCGGCCGTCGCGGGGATCGTGGCGGCGCGCGCGCTGCTCGCCGACAGCCACCCGCTGGACGACGCCGCAGTGCTCGACCTCGCGGCCGGGTTCGACGGCCACGCCGACAACGTCGCGGCCTGCCTGTACGGCGGGCTCGTCGTCAGCTGGGGCCACGAGGGCTCGTGGCACGCCGCCCACCTGACGCCCCACCCGGCGCTGCGACCGGTGGCGCTGGTCGCCGACCGCTCGAGCTCCACCGAGGCCACGCGCGGGCTCTTGCCCGACCGTGTCCCGCACGCCGACGCGGCGTTCACGGCGGCACGGTCGGCGCTGATCGTCCACGCCCTGACCAACGAGCCCGAGCTGCTGCTCGCTGCCACCGAGGACCGGCTGCACCAGCCCTACCGGCGTCCCGCGTACCCCGAGACCGCGGCGGCGGTCGATCACCTGCGGGCGGCCGGCATCCCCGCGGTGGTCTCCGGGGCGGGGCCGACGGTGCTCGCGCTGACCCTCGACGGACGGCTGCCCGACGACCTCGACACCACCGGCTTCGCCGTCCGCCCGCTCGCGGTGGACACCGAGGGCGCGCGGGTCGAGACGGGCTGATCGGTGCGTCGTCTCCCGACGCCGCCGCGCGGGGGGTGGTTGTTGCCGGTGCTCACGACGGGGTCTACATTGACGGTCACAGCGACCACGCGTGTGGCGCGTCGGTGCCCTGGTTCCGTCATCGTTCGGGGCCAATCTCTCCTTCAGTCGCCGGGATGCCCGGCGGCCGGACACTCATGATCGCTGTACGACAACTCCGCGGGTCCTCCCGCCCGGGGCCGATGATCCTCATCGGACCGCCGGACCGGCCCGGACCCGCGAGACGTCCCGCTCCGTGCGGGGCGGACACATCCGCTGGTCAGGGTGGTCCCCGGGCCGGTCAGGAAGGACCTGCGTGACCGAAACCGACGTCATCTCCACCGACGCCGAGGGTTCCTCGGCCTCCGCGCCCGAGCGGCGCCGTCGGGGAGGTGTCTCCGGCATGGTGCTGGCCGAACTGCGCGAGCTCGCGACCTCGCTCGGCGTCTCCGACACCACCGGAATGCGACGCAACGACCTCATCTCCGAGATCAAGCGGCGGCAGTCCGGCAGCGGAGATCAGCTTCCCCTCGCCGAGGACGCCGCCGAGGGATCGAACGGCTCGAGCGCCCCCGCCCAGAGCCCTGCCGAGAGCCCGGCCCCGGCCGACGAGCCGGCGACCGAGGGCGCCCCCACGCGCCGTCGTGGCACCCGCCGTCGCGCCACCGCCGCCTCCGGCCCCCCGCCGGCCGACGACGCGGCCGCCACGAGCAGTGGCGACGCGCCCGTGGTCTCCGCGCCGGCTGCGGCCGAGACCCCCGACGCCCCCGAGGCCTCCGCCGTGACCGCCGCCTCCGACGCGCTGCCCGGCGCCGAGGCCGCCGCGGCCGCCGCCACCGAGGCGCCGTCCTCCAACAGCTCGGCCGGCTCGTCCGGCTCGTCGGAGAGCCCCGGCTCGTCCCGGCGCGGCCGTCGCGGCGCGCGCCGCGAGGCGGGTCCTGGCGTCGGCGACGCCGAGTCCGGCAGCGCTCCCGCCGAGACCCCCGCCGACACCTCCGCGGATGTCGAGGCCGCCGCGGCGACCTCGACCGAGCAGGCCTCCGCGCCGACCACGACCCCCGACACCGACGGTGACGGGCAGGGCGGCGGCCAGTCCCGTCGCCAGCGCGACCGCGACCGCCAGCAGGGCGGCCGGCCCGACCAGAACGGCCAGCAGGGCGGCGGCCGCGGCCAGCAGCAGGGTGGCGGCAACCAGCAGCAGGGTGGCGGCAACCAGCAGCAGGGCGGCCAGCAGCAGGGCGGCGGCAACCAGCAGCAGGGTGGCCAGCAGCAGACGAACCAGCGCGACGACGACGACGATGACGAGGACGGCGGTGGCCGTCGCCGCGGCCGTCGCTTCCGCGACCGTCGCCGCAACCGCAACGAGCGCGGGGAGCGCCCCGAGCGCAACGACCGCGGTCAGGGCGGCGGCGGGGGCGAGCCGGAGGTCCGCGACGACGACGTCCTCATCCCGGTCGCCGGCATCCTCGACGTGCTCGACAACTACGCGTTCGTCCGCACCTCGGGCTACGCGTCGGGGCCGAACGACGTCTACGTCTCGATGTCGCTGGTGCGCAAGCACGGCCTGCGCCGCGGCGACGCCGTCACCGGCCAGGTCCGCCAGCAGCGCGAGGGCGAGCAGAACCGGCAGAAGTTCAACCCGCTGGTCCGTATCGACTCGATCAACGGGCTCGACCCGGAGGCGGCGCGCAAGCGCCCCGAGTTCACCAAGCTCACCCCGCTCTACCCGAACGAGCGGCTGCGCCTCGAGACCGAGTCGCACCTGCTGACCACACGCGTGATCGACCTGGTCATGCCGGTCGGCAAGGGCCAGCGCGCGCTGATCGTCTCGCCGCCGAAGGCCGGCAAGACGATGGTGCTGCAGGCGATCGCCAACGCGATCACCACGAACAACCCCGAGGTCCACCTCATGGTCGTGCTCGTCGACGAGCGGCCGGAGGAGGTCACCGACATGCAGCGATCGGTGAAGGGCGAGGTCATCGCCTCGACCTTCGACCGGCCGCCGTCGGACCACACCTCGCTCTCGGAGCTCGCCATCGAGCGGGCGAAGCGCCTCGTCGAGATGGGTCACGACGTCGTGGTCCTGCTGGACTCCATCACCCGCCTCGGCCGCGCCTACAACCTGGCGGCCCCGGCGTCCGGACGCATCCTGTCCGGTGGTGTCGACTCGACGGCGCTCTACCCGCCCAAGCGGTTCCTGGGTGCGGCGCGCAACATCGAGGACGGCGGATCGCTGACCATCTTCGCGACGGCCCTGGTCGAGACCGGGTCGACGATGGACACGGTGATCTTCGAGGAGTTCAAGGGCACCGGCAACGCGGAGCTCAAGCTCGACCGCAAGCTCGCCGACAAGCGCATCTTCCCCGCGATCGACCCCGACCCGTCGGGCACGCGCAAGGAGGAGCTGCTGCTCTCGCCGGACGAGATGGCGGTGACGCACCGGCTGCGGCGCGTCCTGGCCGCGCTGGACTCCCAGCAGGCCATCGAGCTGGTCCTCGACCGCCTGCGCAAGTCGCGGACGAACATCGAGTTCCTCATGCAGGTCGCCAAGACGACGCCCGGCAAGGACGACGAGTAGGACGACCGGTCGCAGGCGCTGACCCGTCTGCGCACGACTCCCGAGAACGATCGGCGCTCTCGCTGCCTCTGAGGCAACGGGAGCGCCGTTCGTTCGTCCGGGCCCGCCGCGCGATGATGGCCACCATGGACGAGGACCAGGTGGTGAGCGCCCGCCGCGAGATCGACGCCGGGGCCGAGGTGATCTTCGAGTTCATCGCCGACCCGGCACGTCAGCCGGAGTGGGACGGCAACGACAACCTCGCAGAGGCCGAGCCGGGACAGCGCGTGCGCGCCGTCGGCGACGTCTTCACCGTGCGGCTGACCAACGGCGGCCTCCGCGACAACCACGTGGTGGAGTTCGAGGAGGGCCGGGTGCTGGCGTGGCAGCCGTCGGACCAGGGCTCGCCGCCGGCCGGCCACCGGTGGCGGTGGGAGCTCGAGCCCCTCGGCCCGGGCCGCACCGCGGTCACCCACACCTACGACTGGACACAGCTCACCGACGAGGGCCGCTTCGCCCGGGCGCGCGCGACGACGTCCGACCGGCTGGCGGCGTCGCTGGAACGGCTCGCGGCACGGGTTGAGTAGTTCCCCCGGAGACCCGGGGCGGGGTCGGGCGCGAGGCTTCACGACATGACAGAGCAGCCCGGCGCCGGCCTCCCCGCCCTCCCCGGCCCCTGGACGGCGATCCTCGACGAGGCGCGCCGCTACCCCTCGCCGCACAACTCCCAGCCGATCACCGTGCGCGTGCACGACGACCGCCGGGCGGAGTTCTTCTACGACCTCGACCGCGGCCTGCCCGCCGAGAACTTCGGCATCCCGTTCGCGCACGTCTGCGCCGGGGTGTTCCTCGAGTCCCTCGCGACGGTGGCGGCGGCGCACGGCTGGGCGGTCCGCGAGACCCTGCGCCTCGCCGAGATGGACTTCTCGTCCCCGCAGCGCCAGCACCTGCTCGGCGGCCTCGAGCTCACGCCCGTCCCGGTCACCGACGCGGCCCGCGAGCAGATGGCGGCGTTCCGCAGGCGCCGGACCTCGCGCCGCCCGTACGACCGCCGTCTCGTCGACCGGGCCGTCCTGGAGGAGGTCGCGGCGATCGCGGGCGGGATGGGTCAGCGGTTCGGGTGCACCGACGAGCAGGTCCTCGTCGACGACCTCATCCGGATCAACCAGGAGACGCTGTTCGACGACCTGCGCGACGACGCGGTCCACGAGGAGATCCTCACCTGGATCCGCACGTCGAAGCGGCAGGCGGCCGCCACCCGTGACGGGCTCTCCGCCGAGACCATGCTGATGCCCGGCCCCCTGCTCCGGACCGCGATGCGCCACCGGTGGCTGTGGGACATGCCCGTGGTCGGGGCTGCCTTCCGCCGGGTCTACCTGTCGACAATGCGCGGGGTCCGCGAGCTGGGCTGGCTGACCGGCCCCTTCGAGACACCGGGCGACCACGTCGAGGCCGGCCGCTGCTTCCTGCGCCTCTGGCTCGCCTTCACCCGCCACGGCGTCGACCTGCACCCCTTCGGCACCGTCATCACCAACCCGCGCTCGCACGCCGCGTTCATCGAGCGCACCGGGATCGACGAGTCCGGCGGCCGGGTGGCCTGGATGCTCTTCCGCTACGGCACCGGCAAGCCGCCGCCGCGGGCCTGGCGACGCACGCTCGACGCGATGCTGATCGACGGTGGGAACAACGTCCCGACGGGAGCGACGTCATGAGGCTGTTCTGGTGGTGCCAGGAGATGCTCGTCGACCTCCTCGGGAGGTTCCCGACGACCCACGCCCTGCTGCTCGCCCCCGGGTTCGAGCGGCTGCGCTGGTGGCTCGGCCGCCGTCGCGCCCAGCGCACCGTCGCCCGCACCGTCCGCCGGGTGCCGGCCTACCGGGCCTTCCTGGCCGAGCGGGGCGTCTCGTCACGCGCGCTCGCCGACCTGCCGGAGACGGACAAGAGCAGCTACATCACCCGGTACTCCATCCCCGAGCGGTGCGTGGGCGGCCGGCTCCCGCGCCGCGGGGTCGTCGTCGACGAGTCCTCGGGCTCGACCGGCACCCCGACCAGCTGGGTGCGGGGCCCGGTGGAGCGGCGGGCGTCGCGCGAGGTGCTGCGCGTCGGCTTCCTGCGCCACGCCACCCCGGACCGTCCGGTGTTCGTCATCAACGCCTTCTCCCTCGGGGCGTGGGCCACGGGGATGAACGTGACCGCCGCGCTGACCCGGGTCTCGACGATCAAGTCCTGCGGGCCCGACCGCGACAAGATCATCAACACCATGCGGGAGTTCGGCACCGGCTACACCTACGTGATCACCAGCTACCCACCCTTCCTCAAGGGCCTGCTCGAGGACGACCGTCTCGACTGGTCGGCCTACGACGTGGTCTGCGCCTTCGGGGGCGAGGGGATCAGCGAGGGCATGCGCGACCACATCCTGCGCCGCGCGCGGAAGGTCGTCGGCGCCTACGGGGCCAGCGACCTCGAGATCAGCATCGCCGTCGAGACCGAGTTCACGATCGCGCTGCGCCGGGCCATCGCCGCCGACCCGGCCCTCGCCACCGCCCTGACCAGGCAGGACGAGTACGGCGTGCTCCCGAACATCTTCCAGTTCAACCCGTACGCCTACCTGATCGAGGAGAACGACGAGGGCGAGCTGATCGTCACCATCACCCGCCCGCAGAACGTCGACCCCCGCATCCGCTACAACATCCACGACCGCGGGGACGTGCTGCGGATGCGCGACGTGCTGCCGGTGCTGCGCCGCTTCGGGCTCACCGAGGTGCTCGACGAACGGATGCTCGACCTGCCCCTGCTGCTGCAGTACGGGCGCAGCGACCACTCGGTGGACTACAACGGCGCGGTCGTGCCCCCCGACGGGGTCCGCGACGCCGTGGCCGGCGACGCCGAGCTGGTGGAGGCCGTCGAGAACCACCGGGTCGTCTCGTTCGAGGACCGCGCCGGCGACCGGCGCCTGCACCTGGCCCTCCAGCTCGCCGACGGCCGCACGCTGGCCGACCCCACGGCGGCCGCCCACCGGCTGCTCGCGGCGATGCGGCGTGCCAACCGCGACCTGGACAACGCGATCCGCACGAGCTCGCCGGGCACCGAGCCCACGGTCGGCGTCTACCCCTTCCGGACCGGCGTCTTCGCCGGCGACGGGGGCCGGCTCAAGAACGAGTACGTGTGGGTCCTCGACGCCGCGGAGGCCGAGACGGCGGGCCTCGACGAGCAGGTCGTGGCGGCCCGCACGGCGTGAGGGGCCGGGAACAACAGGACCCCCGAGGTGGTTGTGCAGCTCAGCGGGCGGTCCTGCGAGAATGGCCCGCACATCAGGTACCGGTTCACCCCAGCACGAACGGGGACCCGGCGACCACGACGCGAGAGGACCAGACCGTGAAGAGCGGCATCCACCCCGATTACCACGAGACCTCGGTGCTCTGCAGCTGCGGGAACTCGTTCACCACCCGCAGCACGAAGCCCGGTGGCAACATCACCGTCGAGATCTGCGCCGCGTGCCACCCGTTCTACACGGGCAAGCAGCGGATCATGGACACCGGCGGCCGTGTGGCCCGCTTCGAGGCGCGCTACGGCAAGCGCACCCCGACCAAGAAGTAGCTCCCGCGACGCCCGTCGCCCCTGCGCCACGCGCGCGGGGCGGCGGGCGTTCTGCGTGTACGGGGCAGGTTCACTCACGAGAGGAGGCGCGCGATGGCATCGCAGGCACCGGCGGACTCGATGACGTCGTCGCCCGGCGTCACGGCCCTGCTCGAGGAGCACGCGGGGCTCGAGGCGCGCCTCGCCGACCCCGACGTGCACGCCGACCAGGCGCTCGCGCGCTCCCTGGGCCGGCGCTACGCCGCGCTCGCCCCGGTGGTCGCCACCGTGGAGGAGCTGCGCGGGGCCGAGGCGGACCTCGCCGACGCCCGCGAGCTCGCCCGGGAGGACTCCGCGTTCGCCGCCGAGGCCACCGAGCTCGAGGCGCAGGTCGGGACGCTGCGCGAGCGTCTGTCCGAGCACCTCGTGCCCCGGGACGCGGCGGACGCGAACGACGTGGTGGTCGAGGTGAAGTCGGGGGAGGGCGGCGAGGAGTCGGCGCTGTTCGCCGGCGACCTGCTGCGCATGTACTCCCGCTACGCCGAGCGCCGGGGCTGGAAGGTCGAGGTGCTCTCGGCGACGGAGTCCGACCTCGGCGGCTACAAGGACGTCACCGTCGCCGTCACCGCGCCCGGCAACGAGCCCGAGGGCGTCTGGGCCTGGCTGAAGTACGAGGGCGGGGTGCACAGGGTGCAGCGCGTCCCGGTCACCGAGTCCCAGGGCCGCATCCACACCTCGGCGGCCGGCGTGCTCGTCTACCCCGAGGTGGACGCCGCCGCGGACGTCGAGATCGACGAGAAGGACCTGCGCGTCGACGTCTTCCGGTCGTCGGGCAAGGGCGGGCAGGGCGTCAACACCACCGACTCCGCGGTCCGGATCACCCACCTGCCCACCGGCGTGGTCGTGTCCTGCCAGAACGAGCGCTCGCAGCTGCAGAACAAGGCCCGCGCGATGGACGTGCTGCGCAGCCGCCTGCAGGCGATCGCCGACGAGGCCGAGGCGGCCCAGGCGTCGGCCGACCGCCGCAGCCAGGTACGCACCGTCGACCGCTCCGAGCGCGTGCGCACCTACAACTACCCGGAGAACCGGATCTCCGACCACCGCGTCGGCTACAAGTCGCACGACCTCGACCGGGTGCTCGACGGCGACCTCGACGCGGTGCTCGACGCCCTGCGCTCCGCCGACCGCGCCGAGCGGATGGCGCGGACGGCGGACGAGCCGCGCTCCTGAGCTCCGTGGACACCGTCGCCCGGGCGGCCGCTCGGCTCGCCGAGGCCGGCGTGGCCTCCCCGCGCGTCGACGCCGAGCTGCTCGTCGCCCACGTCCTGGGAGTCCCGCGCGGGCGTCTGCTGCTCGCCGACCCGCCGGACGAGGCGCAGCGCACGGTACTCGAGGCCCTCGTCGCCCGCCGTGCGGCCCGTGAGCCCCTGCAGCACCTGCTCGGCACCGCCGTGCTCGGTCCGGTCGAGGTGGCCGTGGGTCCCGGCGTCTTCGTGCCGCGCCCCGAGACCGAGGTGCTGCTGGAGCTCGCGCTCGCGATGCTCGATGCCGACCGGCCGGTCGTCGTCGACCTCTGCACGGGCACCGGGGCGCTCGCCCTCGCGCTGGCCCGCGCCCGCCCGGACGCCGTGGTGCACGCCGTCGAGACCGCGCCCGAGGCCCTGACCTGGGCGGGGAGCAACCTCGCCGGCTCGGGCGTCACGCTGCACGACGCCGACGTGACGCAGCCCGGGGTGCTTCCGGCGCTGGAGGGCACCGCCTGCCTCGTGACCTGCAACCCGCCCTACGTGCCCGAGGGGCTGGCCGTGCCGCCCGAGGTGCACGCCGACCCGCACGGCGCGGTGTTCGCCGGGCCCGACGGCCTGGACGTGATCCGTCCCGTCGCCGCGCTGGCCCACCGACTGCTGCGGCCCGGGGGAGCGGTGGCGCTCGAGCACGACGACTCCCACCCGGCCGCGGTGCGCGAGGTGCTCGCCGCGGCCGGGTTCGCCGACGTCACCACGCACGACGACCTCACCGGGCGCCCCCGCGTGGCGACAGCGCTGCGCCGGATTCAGGGGCCCTAGGCTGGCCCGCCGTGAGCACGACGTACGACTGCGAGGATCCCGCGACCCGACCCACCGGGCTGGCGGCGGCCGCCGCGGCGGTGCGGGCGGGACGGCTGGTCGTCGTCCCCACCGACACCCTCTACGGGATCGGGGCGGACGCCTTCTCGGCGCGCGCGGTGGCCGACCTGCTGGCCGCCAAGCAGCGCGGGCCGGACATGCCCGTCCCGGTGCTGGTGGGCAGCTGGTCGACGATCGACGGGCTGGTCCGCGCCGTGCCACGTGTCGCGCGCGACCTCGTCGAGGCGTTCTGGCCCGGTGGGCTCTCGATCGTCCTGCCGCACGCCCCGAGCCTGGCCTGGGACCTCGGGCGCACCCGCGGCACCGTGATGCTGCGCATGCCCCTGCACCCGGTGGCCCTCGAGCTGCTGCGCGAGGTCGGTCCCATGGCGGTGAGCAGCGCGAACGTCTCCGGCCGCGAGCCCGCGACCACGGTCACCGACGCCCGCGAGCAGCTGGGCGAGAGCGTCGAGGTCTACCTCGACGGCGGGGTGTGCGCGACGGGCGTGGCCTCGACGATCGTCGACCTCACCGGCGACGTCCCGCGCCTGCGCCGCGAGGGCGCCGTCACGGCCGACCAGGTCTCCGAGGTCATCGGCACCCCCGTCTCCTTGTGAGAACTTTCCGCCTCTATAGGGGCGGAAAGTTCTCACGTGGGGATGTGACCCAGGTTCCAGGGGCGGGGCGCGCTCCCGTGAATGACCGGTAACGTGAGGCGTCATGGCAGCCGACGCGCAGCACTTCTGGGGACCGGACTACGACGCTCTGCGGGCCGTCGACCCCGAGATCGCCCAGGTCGTCGACGACGAGCTCACCCGGCTGCGCGGCGGACTGCAGCTCATCGCCAGCGAGAACCTCACCAGCCCGGCCGTGCTCGCGGCGCTGGGCTCGACGCTGTCGAACAAGTACGCCGAGGGCTACCCCGGCCGGCGCTACTACGGCGGCTGCGAGGTCGTCGACCGTGCCGAGGAGATCGGCATCGAGCGCGCGAAGGCGCTGTTCGGCGCCGAGCACGCCAACCTCCAGCCGCACTCCGGCGCCAACGCGAACCTCGCGGTGTACGCGGCGTTCTGCCAGCCCGGCGACAAGGTGCTGGCGATGTCCCTGCCGCACGGCGGGCACCTCACGCACGGCGCCAAGGTCAGCTTCTCGGGCAAGTGGTTCGAGCCGGTGCCCTACACGGTCCGCGAGGACGACGGGCGCATCGACTACGACCAGGTGCGCGACCTCGCGCTCGAGCACCGGCCGAAGATGATCGTCGCCGGCGCCACCGCCTACCCGCGCCTCATCGACTTCGCGAAGTTCCGCGAGATCGCCGACGAGGTCGGCGCGAAGCTCTGGGTCGACGCCGCCCACTTCATCGGCCTCGTCGCCGGCCAGGCCATCCCCAGCCCGGTGCCCTACGCCGACGTCGTCACCTTCACGACGCACAAGGTCCTGCGCGGGCCGCGCGGCGGCATGCTCGTCTCGAAGGCGGAGCACGCCAAGGCCCTGGACAAGGCCGTCTTCCCGTTTTTGCAGGGCGGCCCGCTCATGCACGCGGTGGCCGGCAAGGCCGTCGCGCTGGCCGAGGCGGCGACCCCGGAGTACCAGACCTACGCCCGCCAGGTCATCGCCAACGCCCAGGCCCTGACCTCGAGCCTCGAGACACAGGGCATGCGCGCGATCTCCGGCGGCACCGACACCCACCTCGCGCTGCTCGACCTGCAGCCGCTCGGGGTCACGGGCAAGGAGGCCGAGGCCCGCAGCGGGCTCGCCGGCATCACGCTGAACAAGAACGCGATCCCGTACGACCCGCAGCCGCCGATGACGGCCTCGGGCATCCGCGTCGGGTCCCCGTCGATCACCACGCAGGGCATGACGGAGTCCGAGATGGGCGACGTCGCGCGGCTGATCGCGTCCGCCGTGACGGCCGACGAGACCAGCGAGGTGGGCAAGAAGGCCCTCGCCGACGTGCGCGACGAGGTGACGGCCCTCGTGTCGCGCTTCCCCGCGTACCCCCGCTAGACGAGAGCGGGTCTACCCTCGGGCTCCGTGGGCCCGTCAGCGGATTTCGCCCCGATGGGGCTCCCGATCCGGGAGTACCTCCTGGTCGGGCTCTGCGCGGCGGTCGTCACCTACCTGCTCACGGGGCTGGTCCGCCGCCTCGCCATCCGGGCCGGCGCGATCGCGGTGCCCCGCGGGCGCGACGTGCACACGGTGCCGATCCCGCGCCTGGGTGGCATCGCGATCTACCTCGGCGTGGTGGCCGGGGTGTTCGTGGCCAGCCAGCTCCCGGTCCTGCGGCGCGCCTTCGACTACTCGAACGAGACGGTCGCGGTGCTCGTCGCCGGCGGGCTCATCGTCACCGTGGGAGCCCTCGACGACCGCTACGGCCTCGACGCGCTGACCAAGCTCGCCGGTCAGGCCACCGCCGCGGGCGTCCTCGTGCTCATGGGCGTGCAGTGGACGGCGGTGTACCTACCCTGGGGCGGCACCGGCGGGAGCACCGGCTCGGTGCTGCTGCTCGGGCAGGACCAGGGCGTGCTCATCACCGTGTTCCTGTGCATTCTGCTGGTCAACGCGATGAACTTCGTCGACGGCCTCGACGGCCTGGCCGCGGGCATCGGCACGATCGCGGCCACCGCCACCTGCGCGTTCGCGCTCGGGCTGCTCGGCCAGCAGAACGGCGACGTCAACGCCTACCCGCCCGCCCTCATCGCCGCGGTCCTCGCCGGGGCGTGCGCCGGCTTCCTGCCGCACAACTTCCAGCCCGCGCGGCTGTTCATGGGCGACTCGGGCTCGATGTTCATCGGGCTGACGCTCGCCGCGGCCACCACCACCGCGTCGGGGCGCACCAACTACTCGACCACCGGTGCCACCGGCGCGCTCGCCCTGGTCACGCCCCTGATCGTCGTCGCGGCCGTCGTCTTCGTGCCGCTGCTCGACCTGCTGATGGCCGTGGTGCGCCGCACCCGGGCGGGCACCAGCCCCTTCGCGCCGGACAAGATGCACCTGCACCACCGGCTGCTGGAGATCGGACACTCCCAGCGCCGCGCCGTGCTCCTGATCTACCTGTGGGCCGGGGTGCTCGCGTTCGGGGCCGTCGCCCTGGCACTGATCGACAACGCGTTCGTGGTGGTCTGGATCGTCACCGTGGGCGTGCTGGTCGCCGTGCTGGCCTCCGCCGTCCCCCGCCTGCGCCCCCGCGCCTGACTCCCCGAGACCTCCCCCGAGGAACCCGATGACAGACCCGATGACCAGCCCCGAGCCGGACCCCACACCCCCCGTGACCCCGCCGTCCGGCACACCCGACGGCACCACGGCCAACCCGCTCAACCCGTCGGCGACGCCCGCGAACACCGCCCAGGTCCTCGAGGCCAGCCGGGCGATGCTGTTCGGCGGCCTGTGGCCGGCGATCGCCGTCGCGGTGCTCGCCGCGGTGGTCGCCGGGCTGCTCGCGGGCACGACCGGGGTCGTCGCGGCGATCGTCGGCGCCGTCGTCGTCATCGCGGTCTGCTCGCTCGGCCCGCTGGTGATGCGCTGGACCGCCGCCGCCGACCCGATGGTGGTCATGGCCGCCGCGCTCGTGTCGATGATGGGCAAGCTCGGCCTGCTGCTGGTCGTCTTCCTCGTGCTCCAGGCCCTCGGCGTGGTCGACACGCGCATCGCAGCACTCGCGCTCGGCCCCACGGCGCTGGCGTTCATCGTCGGCGAGGTGATCGCGTTCGCGCGGCTGAAGACGCCGACGATCGCGGTGTGACCGTCCCCCGAACGGCCGTCGCCTACTCGGCGGTGTGGCCTCCGACGGCCCGTAGTGGACGGGGACGAACCTGCTGATATGGTGCGCCCGATGGCGCAGGACAGCCTCCGCGGTGACGCGGGACGCACCCCCCCGAAGGGGCCCGCGGACCACTCTCCGTCGGAGGCCTGGACGGTCCTCTCCCATCTGATCACCGGCATCCTGGTGTTCGGACTGGCCGGATGGGGAATCGACTCCCTGCTCTCGACGCGCTGGTTCCTGCTGGTCGGGCTCCTGCTCGGTGGGGCCGCGTCCTTCAGCTTGATCTACATCCGATACCTTTACATCCCCCCTGAGCCCCTCCCTCGACCCGGTGAACCCGCCGGCCCGGAGGACCGGAAGGAGCAGCACGGGTGATCTCGTCGTTGACGCAGGTACCGGCGCCACCGGTCCCGCCTCCGATGCCTGCCGAGGGCTTCAAGGCCCCCGGCGTCGAGGACTTCAACCTCCCCCCGATCTTCGAGGGCATCCCGGTCCTCGAGTGGGTCGACAAGGTCTCGATCCAGTTCATCGTCGCCGCCCTCTTCGTGTGGCTCTTCTTCGCGCTCGCGACGAAGGACCCGAAGGTGGTCCCCGGGCGGCTGCAGTTCCTCGCGGAGAAGTTCCAGGGGATCGTCCGGGACCAGATCGCCCGGGACAACATCGGTCCCGAGTTCCGCAAGTACGTGCCCTACCTGGTGGCACTCTTCGCGTTCATCCTGGTGAACAACGTCTTCGGGATCATGCCCTTCGTGCAGTTCCCGTCGTTCTCGCACCCGGGCATGGCCTACGCGCTCGCCGCCATCACGTGGCTGATCTACAACTACGTCGGCATCAAGAAGCAGGGCTTCGGCGGCTACGTGCAGCTGATGACCTGGCCGCCCGGCGTACCGGCCTGGGTCCGGGTCATCCTGACCCCGATCGAGTTCCTCTCGAACTTCATCCTGCGGCCGGTCACGCTCTCGCTCCGGCTCTTCGGCAACATGCTGGCGGGCCACCTGCTGCTGCTGGTCTTCATCTTCGGCGGCGAGTACATGCTCACCGTCGCGGACGACCTCGTCCTCAACGTCCTCTCCCCGTTCGCGTTCCTCTTCGCGATCGTCATGACGTTCTTCGAGGCCTTCATCCAGGTGGTGCAGGCCTACATCTTCACGGTCCTCACCGCGTCGTACATCGGTGCGTCGCTGGCCGACGAGCACTGAGTCGTCACTGATCCACCGGGTCGCCGAAACCACCGGCGCCGTCCCTCCCCGATTCACAGCACGAACACCGGAAAGGAACCCCTCATGGTTCAGGGCAGCCTCAACATGGTCGGCTACGGCCTCTCCGCCATCGGCCCCGGTATCGGCGTCGGCATCGTCTTCGCCGCGTTCATCAACGGCGTGGCGCGTCAGCCCGAGGCCCGCGGCCAGCTGCAGACCATCGCGTTCATCGGCTTCGCCCTCTCCGAGGCGCTGGCGATCATCGGTCTGGTCCTCGCGTTCGCCATCTGATTCCCCCTGACCGGTCGCCGGAGGGGCGGGAGGTGAACACATGAGCGCCATCGAGGTGCTCGCCGAGCAGCCGGCGGGCGAGCCGTACGCCGCGTTCCCGCACGTCGCGGAGATCATCGTCGGCCTGATCGCCTTCTCGTTGCTCGTCTACGTGATCGGGCGATTCGCGTGGCCGAACGTCGTGACCTCGCACGAGGACACGAAGAAGCAGATCGAGGGCGGCATGGCCCGGGCCGAGGCCATGGAGGCCGACGCCAAGGCGGAGCTCGCACGCAGTCGTCAGCGGCTCGCCGGTGTCGACGACGAGACCGCGCGCATCCGTGACGACGCACGGGCCGACGCCGAGCGCATCGGCCAGGACATGGACGCCAGGGCGAGCGACGAGGCCGAGCGCATCAAGGCCCAGGGTCAGCAGTCCCTGGACGCGTCGCGCTCGCGCACGATCTCGGACCTGCGCGCCGAGACCGGGCACCGCTCGGTGGAGCTGGCCCGGCGCATGGTCGAGTCCTCGCTGTCCGACGACCGGAGCCGCGGGGAGAGCGTCGACCGCTTCCTCGCCGAGCTCGAGGCCATGGGCGGATCCGCAGGCGGGACCGGCAACGGGGCCCGCGGGAACGGGGGCCAGGCATGAGTGCCTCCACCGCCGGCGTCCTCGCCGACTTCCACGCCGCGAGCCGTGACGCGCTCGAGGCCACGCGCCGTCGCCTCTCCGAGGTCACGGAGCAGGCGACCTCGGGCGACCTCGACACCGCCGCCGAGCAGCTCGACTCCCTGGCCGACCTCCTCGGTCGCGAGGGCGAGCTGCGGCGCACGCTCGCCGACGCGTCGCGCACCGCGGAGGACCGTGAGGGCCTCGCCGACCGGCTGATCAGCCGGCAGGTCACCTCGATCACCGGGGACATCGTGAAGACCGCGGTGTCGTCGTCGTGGTCGCGGCCCGAGGACCTCGTCACGGGTCTGCGCACCGTCGCCCGTGAGGCCCTCCTCGTGTCGGCCGAGCGTGACGGCCGGCTCGACGCCGTCGAGGACGAGCTGTTCCGGCTCGGTCGCATCGTCGGCGGCTCGCCCGACCTCGAGCGGCTGCTGGCCGACCCCGCTGCCGACGCCGACGGCAAGCAGCGGGTCCTCGACCAGCTGCTCGCGGACCGGGCCGAGCCCGTCACCCGCAAGCTCGCCGCCCAGCTCGTGGCCCACCCGGTGGGTCGCGGCGTCGCCCAGGGCCTCGAGCGGCTGGCCGAGCTCGCGGCCGAGCGCCGCGAGCGGTCGGTGGCCACGGTGCGCTCGCCCATCGCCCTCTCGGACCAGCAGCAGCAGCGGCTGGCCGACGCCCTGACGCGCATCTACCGTCGGGACATCACCCTGCACCTCGAGGTCGACCCCGGCATCGTCGGCGGTCTCGTGATCCAGGTGGGGGACGAGGTCATCGACGGCAGCGTTGCCGGACGGCTCGACGAACTGGGCCGCCGGCTCGGCTGAGTCGACCAACGAATCCCCCTAACGACTAGCGAGAGCGGAAGCCATGGCCGAGTTGACCATCTCCTCCGACGAGGTCCGTAGCGCGATCGAGGACTATGTGTCCTCCTACTCCGCGGACTCGACCCGTCAGGAGGTCGGCATCGTCGCCTCGACAGGCGACGGCATCGCATACGTCGAGGGCCTTCCCTCGACCATGACCAACGAGCTCCTCGAGTTCCCCGGAGGCGTGCTGGGCCTGGCCCAGAACCTCGAGGAGCGCGAGATCGGCGTCGTCATCCTCGGTGAGTACGAGACCATCGAGCAGGGCCAGCAGGTCACCCGCACCGGTCGCGTGCTGTCGGTGCCGGTCGGCGACAACTTCCTCGGCCGGGTGGTCAACCCCCTCGGCCAGCCCCTGGACGGGCTCGGCGACATCGAGTCCGAGGGCGAGCGGGAGATGGAGCTGCAGGCGGCCACGGTCGTCCAGCGCCAGGGCGTCACCGAGCCCCTGCAGACCGGCATCAAGGCGATCGACGCCATGACCCCGGTCGGCCGCGGGCAGCGCCAGCTGATCATCGGCGACCGTAAGACCGGCAAGACCGCGGTCTGCACCGACACGATCATCAATCAGCGCGAGGCCTGGGAGACCGGCGACCCGGAGCAGCAGGTCCGCTGCGTCTACGTCGCCGTCGGCCAGAAGGGCACCACGATCGCCGGTGTCCGCCAGGCCCTCGAGGACGCCGGCGCGATGGAGTACACGACCATCGTCGCCGCCCCGGCCTCCGACCCGGCCGGCTTCAAGTACATCGCCCCGTACGCCGGCTCGGCCATCGCCCAGCACTGGATGTTCCAGGGCAAGCACTGCCTGATCGTCTTCGACGACCTGTCGAAGCAGGCCGAGGCCTACCGCGCGATCTCGCTGCTGCTGCGCCGCCCGCCGGGCCGCGAGGCCTACCCGGGCGACGTCTTCTACCTGCACTCCCGGCTGCTCGAGCGGTGCGCCAAGCTCAACGACGAGCTCGGCGCCGGCTCGCTGACCGGGCTGCCGATCGTCGAGACCAAGGGCGGCGACATCGCGGCCTACATCCCGACGAACGTCATCTCGATCACCGACGGTCAGTGCTTCCTCGAGGCCGACCTGTTCAACCAGGGCCAGCGGCCCGCGCTGAACGTCGGGAACTCGGTGTCGCGCGTCGGCGGTGACGCCCAGATCAAGGCGATGAAGTCCGTCGCCGGCCGTCTGCGCGTGGAGCTGGCGCAGTACCGCGAGCTGGAGTCCTTCGCGGCCTTCGGCTCCGACCTCGACGCCACCTCGCAGGCGCAGCTCGACCGCGGTGCCCGCCTCATGGAGCTGCTCAAGCAGGGCCAGGGCGAGCCGTACCCGGTCGAGGAGGAGGTCGTCGGCATCTTCCTCGGCACCCGTGGTCACCTCGACTCGGTGCCGGTCGAGGACGTCAGCCGCTTCGAGACCGAGTTCCTCGAGCACGTGCGTCGTGACGGCAGCGTGCTCGCCGCGATCCGCGACACCGGCAAGCTCTCCGACGAGGACGAGGAGCGTCTGAACAAGACCGTCTCCGAGTTCAAGCAGCAGTTCGCCACGGAGTCCGGCGACGGCGTCGAGGACGACGGCGGCACCGGCGAGCTCGCCACCGGCGACGACTCGTCCGACGAGTCGTCGGAGGGCTCCTCCGAGGAGTCGTCGGAGTCGGCGCAGAGCTCGGACGGGAACTCGGACGAGAGCTCGGACGGGTCGGACGACAGCTCGAACGAGAAGTCGGACGGGTCCGAGGGCTCGGACGAGAACGCCGACTCGGGCGCGAGGAGCTAGACGGCATGGCCGCATCCCTCCGCGTCCTGCGACGGCGCATCCGGTCGACCAAGAACATCGCCCAGATCACCAAGGCGATGGAGATGGTCGCGGCGTCGCGCATCGTGAAGGCGCAGAACCGCGTCCACGCCGCGCGGCCGTACTCCGACGAGTTCACCCACGTCCTGACGACGGCCGCGAAGGCCGGCGCCAGCGACCACCCGCTTCTCGTGCCGCGCGAGGAGCCGGGCCGGACAGGCGTCCTGGTCGTCACGAGCGACCGCGGCCTGTGCGGCGGCTACAACGCCAACGTGCTGCGCGAGTCCGAGCGGCTCATGCGCGAGCTGAACAGCGCGGGCAAGGAGCCCCAGCTGTTCGTCATCGGCGGCAAGGGCACCGCCTACTTCCGCTTCCGCAAGCGGGCCGTGGCCGGGCAGTGGACGGGCTTCTCCGAGGTCCCCGACTACCCGAACGCCACCCGTGCCGCGGACACCATGACCGCCTGCTTCCTCGCCGGGAGCGCCGAGACGGTCCAGGGCGAGTCCGAGGACGAGCAGCAGGGGTCGGGCAGTGGCTCGGGCGAGGGCTCCGGCGAGGGTGGCGAGGGCGGTTCCTCGCGGTCCTCCTCGTTCGTCCCGCCGGACGAGGCCGAGGGCCTCGACGGGGTCGACGAGCTGCACGTGGTCTACACCGCGTTCAACTCCCTCGCGAGCCAGCGGGTCACCTCCTCGCAGATCGCCCCGCTGGAGCTGGAGGAGGACGACGAGTCCTCCGACGGCGAGTCCGACGGGTCCGGTTCGGGGGACTCGCAGGAGCGGCAGGCCGAGTACGAGTTCGAGCCGGAGCCCGAGGTGCTCTTCGACCGGCTCATGCCCAAGTACCTCCGCGCGCGCGTGTTCGCGGCCCTGCTCGACGCCGCGGCGTCCGAGTCGGCGGCCCGGCAGCGCGCCATGAAGGCGGCGACGGACAACGCCAACGACCTGGTCGACAACCTGACCCGGGAGGCGAACCAGGCCCGCCAGGCCCAGATCACGCAGGAGATCAGCGAGATCGTTGGCGGCGCCAACGCCCTCGCCGAGTAGGGGAGCTGACGATGACCCAGTCCACCGCCACGGCCGAGGGCACCGAGCAGAACGGCTCACAGGGTGCCGTCGGCCGCATCACCCGCATCCTCGGCCCGGTCGTCGACGTGGAGTTCCCGCGCGGCGAGGTGCCCGAGCTCTTCAACGCGCTGACCACCGAGGTCACGCTCGGCGAGAACACCAAGACGCTGACGCTCGAGGTCGCCCAGCACCTCGGCGACAACCAGGTCCGCACGATCTCCATGCAGCCGACCGACGGTGTCGTGCGTGGCCACGACGTGCAGGACCTCGGCCGCCCGATCACGGTGCCGGTCGGCGACGTCGTCAAGGGCCATCTGTTCAACACCCTCGGCGACTGCCTCGACGAACCGGGCTACGCCTCGGACGCCGAGCGCTGGAGCATCCACCGCGACCCGCCGCCGTTCGACCAGCTCGAGGGCAAGACCTCGGTGCTCTGGACCGGCCTGAAGGTCGTCGACCTGCTCACCCCGTACGTCGAGGGCGGCAAGATCGGCCTCTTCGGCGGTGCGGGCGTCGGCAAGACCGTGCTCATCCAGGAGATGATCCAGCGCATCGCCCGCAACTTCGGTGGCACCTCGGTGTTCGCCGGCGTGGGCGAGCGGACCCGTGAGGGCAACGACCTCTGGGTCGAGCTCGGCGAGGCCGACGTCCTCAAGGACACCGCGCTCGTCTTCGGTCAGATGGACGAGCCGCCGGGCACCCGCATGCGCGTCGCCCTCTCGGCCCTGACGATGGCCGAGTACTTCCGCGACGTGCAGGAGCAGGACGTCCTCCTGTTCATCGACAACATCTTCCGCTTCACCCAGGCCGGCCAGGAGGTCTCGACCCTGCTGGGCCGCATGCCCTCGGCCGTCGGTTACCAGCCGACGCTGGCCGACGAGATGGGCGAGCTGCAGGAGCGGATCACCTCGACCCGCGGCCGCTCGATCACCTCGATGCAGGCGATCTACGTGCCCGCCGACGACTACACCGACCCGGCGCCGGCCACCACGTTCGCCCACCTCGACGCGACCACGGAGCTCTCCCGTGGCGTGTTCGCCAAGGGCATCTTCCCGGCGGTGGACCCGCTGACCTCGACCTCGACGATCCTCGACGCGCAGTACGTCGGCGAGGACCACTACCGGGTCGCCCGTGAGGTCATCCGGATCCTGCAGCGCTACAACGACCTGCAGGACATCATCGCCATCCTCGGCATCGACGAGCTCTCCGAGGAGGACCGCCTCACCGTCGCCCGCGCGCGGCGCATCGAGCGCTTCCTCGGTCAGAACATGTACGCCGCCGAGCAGTTCACCGGCGAGCCGGGCTCGTTCGTCGACGTCAAGGACACCGTCGAGGCGTTCGACAAGATCGCCAAGGGCGAGTACGACGACTACCCGGAGCAGGCCTTCGCGATGTCCGGCGGTCTCGACGACGTCGAGGCCAACGCGAAGAAGTATTCCTCCTGATGGCGACCATGGAGGTCGCCATCGTCGGCGTCGAGAAGCGGCTGTGGTCGGGGGAGGCGAGCTTCGTCTCCGCCCGCACGGTCGAAGGCGACATCGGTCTGCTGCCCGGGCACCAGCCGATGATCGCCGCTCTCGACGAGGCCGGCGTGGTGCGGATCGACCCCAGCGAGGGCGAGTCGTTCCACGCCGCGGTGTTCGGCGGGTTCCTCTCGGTCACCGCGGAGTCGGTGACCATCCTCGCCGAGCTGGCCGAGATGGCCGAGGAGATCGACGTCGCGTCGGCGCGGGACGAGCTCCAGCGCGCCGAGGGCGGCGGGGACGACTTCGACGACGCGGCAGCCGCCTCGGCCAGGGCGCGAGCGCGCCTCCGGGCCGCCGGCGAGTCCCCGGACCGCTGAGGGACGGCGAGCAGCACCCGTGGGCGTGACGATGATCGCCGAGTTGGCGGCCATCGTCGTGCTCGCGGTGCTGCTCGTCGTCGCCCTGCTGGTCCTGCGCCGCATCCGGCTCCTGCGCCGGGGTGGCGTCGACGTCGCCCTGCGCCCGGCGCGGGCCACCGAGGACCTCCGAGGCTGGCACTCCGGGCTCGGGCGCTACCGGGGCAACGAGTTCCGCTGGTACCGCATCAGCGGCCTGAGCTCCGGGGCGAACGTGGTCCTCGACCGCACCCGCCTCGAGATCACCGACCGGCGCGCCCCCATCGACGGCGAGATGCACCCCGCCGGCTCGACGGTGCTGACCTGCCGCAACGGTGCCGACGTGTGGGAGCTGGCGATCAACGCCGACGCGCTCACCGGCTTCTCGTCGTGGCTCGAGTCCACCCCGCCGGGACGGTCGACGGGCTACCGCCAGGCCAGCTGATCGCTGTCCGGGTGACGCAGCCCGTCAGATCTGCAGGGTTTCGTCACCTGGATCGTGATCTCGAGGTCAGAGTGCGTCGCAGGCGGCCCAGGAACGAGTCCGGGTCGCCCGTGAGCTCGTGCCAGTGGGTGCGCAGGACGACCCACCCCTCAGCGGCCAGCGCGGACTGACGGGGTCCGTCGATGAGGAAGGCGCGCAGGTCCCGGTGGTAGGCCCAGCCGTCGACCTCGACGACCACCTTCTCCTGCTCGAACACCACGTCGCCGAGGACACGGCCGTAGCCGGGCAGGACGATCTCGGTGTTCGCCGTCCATCCCCGCAGCCCGGCGCCGCGCACGAGGCGATGCGCGCGCCGTTCGGCCTCGGACCGGGCCCCGCCAGCCGCGAGCACGAGCAGCGCGCCGGCCACCGGCGCACCTCGGGAGCCCACGGTGCGGTGGTGCGCCGCCTGCAGCTCCTCGAGATCGACGCGACGTCGCAGCAGGGCCCGGTCCATGAGCTCCGCGCCGGTGGTGGCGCTCCCGGTCGACCGGCGCGACGTCACGGCGACTCACGTCGACCCCGTCGCGGGGACGGACCTGGTGATCGCGACCGACGGCTACCTCCACCAGCGCCGGAGCCCGATCGCGCAGGTCCCACCACCACGCCGCCGACAGCCCGACGAGGACCGCGGCGTCGCCGATCGAGAGCATCGTTGCGACCGTGCGGGACGCGTGGGTCTCCTCGTGCTCGGCGACCTGGAAGACGCGCACGCCGCAGCGACGCCACGCCCCGGAGGCGAGGCGGCGGCGGACGGTGGCGTCGCTCAGCCCGGCGTCCCGGACCTGCGCGAGGCTCAGGACGCCGTGCTGGGCGAGACGACGGAGTGTGGACAGCTGTGCGCGGGTGCTCATACCGGATCCGACGCAGCAGAACGTCGCTCGGATCCACCCGAACTCGAGCATGATCACGATCTCGGTGACGGAACCTCACAGATCTGCACGGTTTCGTCACCGGGACAGCGATCAGGTCCAGAAGCCGTCGCGCTCGTAGAGGCGCCGGAGCTCGACGATGTGGTCGCGCATCGCCTCCTCGGCCTCGCCCGCCCGCCCCTGCGCGACGTGCTCCGCGATCTCGCGGTGGCAGGCGTCGACCTTGTCCCACTCGCCGGGCTCGACGCCGGAACGGCGCAGGCGGGTGCGCAGCACGTCGTTCACCGGCTGGCCCATGAGCGTCAGCATCAGGTTGCCCGTGGCCATGAGCAGCGTCGTGTGGAAGTCGAGGTGCCCGACGAAGCCGCTCGGGTCCCGGTCGTCACGCCGCGCGGCGGCCGCCGTGCGCACGGCCTCGACGGTCTCGGGGTCGGCCCGCTGGGCGGCCAGCCGCGCGGCGGCGGGCTCCAGGAGCAGGCGGGCCTCGAGCAGGTCGCTGACGTGCAGCTGCGGGGTCATCACGAGCACCCCGAGCGCGCTGCCGACGTCCTCGACGACGCGTGCGGGATCGGGCTCGCTGACGAACGTGCCGCCCTGGACGCCGCGGTGGGTCTCGACGAGGTGCTGGCTGGACAGCACCCGCAGCGCCTCGCGCGCCGTGCTGCGGCTGACCCCGAACGCCCGGCCGAGCTCGGCCTCGTTCGGCAGCCGGGTGCCGGACGGCAGGGTGCCCGCGAGGATCTGGGTGCGCAGCTCGTCGGCGACCTGGCGATAGGCGGGACGGACGCGCTGCACGCGCAGGTGTGCGACCGGAGCAGGCGGCTGCGGGGGCACGGAAGGAGCGTAGACGGTCGCCGACGCTTGTGGCAGATACGTCAGACGTTTAGCGTCCCCGGGCATGGCCGTCGTGGCGGGGTGGCAGGGCCGGTTCTTCGAGGACTTCGTGGTGGGTGACGTCTACCAGCACCCGCTGGGCCGCACGATCACCGAGACCGACAACACATGGTTCACGTTGCTGACGATGAACACGAACCAGGCGCACTTCAACGCCCAGGTCGGCGCGGAGTCCGAGTTCGGCCGGATGCTCGTCGCGTCGCCCCTGACGATCTCGATCGTCATGGGGCAGTCGGTCTCGGACACCAGCCAGAACGCGTTCGCGAACCTCGGGATCGACGAGCTGCGCCTCAGCGCGCCGGTGTTCGCGGGCGACACGCTCTACGCCGAGTCGCTCGTGCTCTCCGCGCGCGGCTCGGGCAGCCGCCCGGACGCCGGCATCGTCGGCGTGCGCACCCGTGGGCTCAACCAGGACGGCGTCGAGGTCCTGACGTTCAAGCGCGCCTTCTACGTGCACCGGCGCGACGCCCCGCGCGCGGCGGCGCCGTTCCCGCAGGCCGCGACGCCGCTGAGCCTGGAGAACGAGGCGCACCGGTGAAGCCGCTGGAGGACATCCGGATCGTCTCGCTCGAGCAGTACGGCGCCGGGCCGTTCGGGTCGATGCACCTCGCCGAGCTCGGGGCCGAGGTCATCAAGATCGAGGACCCGTCGTCGGGCGGCGACGTGGGGCGCTACGTCCCGCCGTACGCGCAGGACGGCGACTCGCTGTTCTTCGAGTCGTTCAACAAGAACAAGTCGTCGGTGCTGCTCGACATCCGCGCCGACGCCGGGCGCGAGGTGTTCCACGACCTCGTCCGCAGCGCCGACGCCGTCTACTCCAACCTGCGCGGCGACGTGCCGGCGAAGCTCGGCATCCGGTACGCCGACCTGGCCGACGTCAACCCGCGGATCGTCTGCTGCTCGCTGACCGGCTTCGGCATGACCGGTCCGCGCTCCGGCGAGCCCGGCTACGACTACGTGCTGCAGGCGCTCGGCGGCTGGATGTCGCTCACCGGGGAGCCCGGCGGCGCACCGCAGAAGGCGGGCCTGTCGCTCGTGGACTACAGCGGCGGGTTCGTCGCCGCGATCGCCCTGCTCGCCGGCATCCACGCCGCCCGCCGCGACGGCGTCGGCACCGACTGCGACCTGTCCCTCTACGACACCGCGGTGAGCCTGCTGACCTACCCCGCGACGTGGCACCTCACCGAGGGCTACACGCCGGCGCGCACGCACCACTCGGCCCACCCGTCGCTCGTGCCGTTCCAGGCGTTCGAGGCGGCCGACGGCTGGCTCGTCGTGGGGTGCGCCAAGGAGAAGTTCTGGCAGCGGCTCACCGTCGTGCTCGAGCGCCCCGACCTCGCCGAGGACCGCCGCTTCGCGACGTTCCGCGACCGCGACGTGCACCGCGACGTCCTCGTCCCGCTGCTCGAGGAGCTGTTCGCGGCGCGCGCCGTGGACGTCTGGATCGCGGCGATGGGCGCGGCGGGCATCCCGTGCGCGCCGATCCACGACGTCGGCGAGGCCCTCACCGACCCCCACACCACCGCGCGCGGGCTCGTGGCCGAGACCGGGCACGCGCACTGGGGCACCGTGCGGTCGCTGCGCTCACCGGTGCGCGTCGGCCCGCCCGGGGACGACACACGGCCGGCCCGCGGCGGGCCCGCGATGGGCGAGCACACCCGGTCGGTGCTGCGCGGGATCGGCTACGACGACGAGCGCCTGGCCGCGCTGCGCGACGCGGGCGCGTTCGGCACCCACGACATCGGGTTCGGGGAGGACCGCTGATGGACTTCCGGCTGAGCGACGAACAGCGGCTCTTCCGCGACACCCTGCGCTCGTTCGTCGACCGCGAGATCGTCCCGGTCGCGCGCGACTGGGAGCACGAGGGCCGCTACCCGACCGAGATCGTCGAGAGCATGCGCGGGCTCGGGCTCTTCGGGCTCGCCGTGCCCGAGGCCTACGGCGGGCTCGAGGCGGACACCGTGTCGTTCGCGCTGACCTTCGAGGAGATCTCGCGCGGCTGGATGGGCATCGCCGGCATCCTCGGCAGCCACTCGGTGACCTGCTGGATGATCGCCCGCCATGGCACCGAGGAGCAGAAGCAGCGCTACCTCCCCGAGCTCGCGACGGGGGAGCGGCGCACCGCGATCGCACTCACCGAGCCGGGCGCGGGTACCGACCTGCAGAGCATCACGACGACCGCGAAGAAGGACGGCCCAGGACCCGACGCCGACTACGTCGTCCGCGGCACCAAGATGTGGATCACGAACGCCCGCCACGCCGACCCGCTGCCGGTGCTCGTGAAGACTGATCCCAGCGCCGAGCCGGCCCACCGCGGGATGAGCATGCTGCTCGTCGACGCGGGCGCGCCCGGGCTCGAGATCACCAAGGACATGGGCAAGCTCGGCTACAAGGGCACCGAGTCCTGCGAGGTCGTGCTCGACGACGTGCGGGTGCCGGCGACGCAGCTCCTCGGCGGCGTCGAGGGCCGCGGGCTCCAGCAGGCGCTCTCGTCGCTGGAGACCGGGCGCATCAACATCGCCGCCCGCTCGGTGGGCATCGCCCAGCGCGCCTACGACGAGTCGCTGTCCTACGCCCGCGAACGCCAGGCGTTCGGGCAGGCGATCGGCGACTTCCAGGCCGTGCAGCTGCGCCTGTCGGCCATCGCGGTGCGCCTGCAGGCCGCCCGCCTGATGACCTACTGGGCGGCGTCGCGCATGGACGAGGGCGTGCGGATGGACACCGAGTCGGGCATGGCGAAGATCTTCGCGTCGGACGCGGCGCTGGAGTGCGCCACCGACGCGATGCGCATCCACGGCGGCTACGGCTACTCGACGGAGTTCGAGGTCGAGCGGCTCTACCGCGACGCCCCGCTGATGTCGATCGGCGAGGGCACGAACGACATGCTGGGCACCGTCGTCGCGAAGTCTCTGCTGGCCGGGAAGGCCTCGATCGGATGACTGGGGATCCGGTGAGCGTGCCCGATCCGGCGGAGCTGGCCGCCCTCGCGGCCCGCCTCGGCTATCGGGTCGACGACGAGGTCGTCCTCGCGCTGCGGGCCGCGGTGGTCGGCGCCGAGGACGCCGTCGCGAGGCTGCGGGCCCGCCCGCTGCCGGCCGACGGCGCCGCGGACCCGGCGCACGGCGACGCGTGGTTGCGTCCGTGAGCGACCTGGACGCCGTCGGATTGCTCGAGGCGTACACCGCCGGCAACACCACGCCCGTCGAGGCCGTCGACGACGCACTCGCGCGGCTCGCCGTGGCGCACGAGGCGCTGAACTGCACCATCCGGTTCCTCGACGACCGTGCCCGCGCCGCGGCGCAGGAGTCGGCGCGCCGCTGGGCGTCCGGCACCCCGCGGCCCCTGGAGGGCGTGCCGTTCGGGGTCAAGGACGTCATCGACGTGGCGGGGGTGCCGACCACGGCCGGCTCGTGGTGCCACGGCGACGCGCCCGCGACGGCGTCGGCGACCGTCGTCCGGCGCCTCGAGGATGCCGGGGCCATCGCGCTCAGCAAGGACGCGACCACCGAGTTCGCCGTCGGCGGGCCGCACCCCCCGCGCTTCGGCGCCGTGCGCAACCCGTGGGACCGCGAGCGCTGGGCGGGCGGGTCGTCGACCGGTTCGGCGGCCGCGGTCGCCGCGCGTGCCGTCCCGTGCGCGCTCGGCACGGACGTCGGCGGGTCGGTGCGCCTGCCCTCGGCGTGGTGCGGGCTCACCGGGCTCAAGCCCACCGCGGGCGCGATCCCGCGCACCGGGGTCTTCCCGCTGTCGTGGACCACCGAGACGGTCGGGCCGATCGCCCGCAGCGCCCGGGATGCCGAGCGGCTGTTCGCGGTGCTGCGCGGGCCCGACGGCGCCGATCCGCGCAGCGTGCCGCTGCCCCCGTGGGAGGTCCCCGAGGGTGGCGACCTCACCGGCCTGCGGATCGCCGTGCCCGGCGGCGCGTTCACCGAGCTCTGCGACGCCGCCGTGCGGGCCGGGGTCGCGCACCTCGTCGACGTGCTCGTCGCGGCCGGTGCCGAGGTCGTGCCGGGCGAGGTCCCGTCGGCGGCCGAGGCCCTGCCGATCGGGTACCAGGTCGTGTTCACCGAGGCCGCGACGCTGCACCGCGTCGACGCCGACCGCTGGGACCACTACGACCCGGTCGTGGTGCGGCGGATCAGCCAGGGGATCGTCACCCCGGCGGTCGACTACCTGCGTGCCCTGCAGTTCCGCGTCGAGCTGCAGCGCGAGCTCGACGCGGTGTTCGCCGGCGCCGACCTCCTCGTGGTGCCGACCTGCCCGTCCACCGCGCCCCGGCTGCCCGACGGCACCGTTCTCGTCGACGGCGAGGAGTTCCCGCTCTACGCCGCCCAGTCGCGCTCGACGATGCTCGGCAACCTCACCGGCGCCCCCGGGCTCGCCGTGCCGACCGGGCTCGCGCCCGACGGCTGCCCGGTCTCCGTCCAGCTCGTGGCCGCCCCGCACCGGGAGGCCACGGCGCTATGGGCGGGGCGCGTGTTCCAGGAGCGCACGAGCCACCACCTCGCCCAGCCCCCGATGACGCGACCCCCTTCCGCCACCTAAACGTCTGACGTATGTTGCTGTGGCCCCGGTCACCGCACCCACCTGGAGCGGCTCGATGTCGTTGGAGAGCCCCACCCGGACCGCGCTCGCCGGTCGGGTCGCGGAGTTCGCCGCCGCGCTCGACCCGGCCGACATCCCGGACGAGGTCCTCGAGCGCGCCCGTCACCTGGTGCTCGACGCGGTCGGCCTGGCGTACGCCTCCACCGCCTACCGCTTCTCCGGCGTGGCGCGCGACGCGCTCGCGACGTTCGGCGGCGGTGACCACCCGGTGCTCGGCATGCCCGACCGGCTCTCCCCGCGCGACGCCGCCGTGCTCAACGGCGTGCTCGTGCACGGGATGGACTTCGACGACACCCACATCCCCGCCGTCACCCACGTCTCCGCCGCCGCGCTCCCGGCCGCGCTCTCCGCGGCGACGGTCGCCGGGGCGAGCACCCGCGAGATGCTGCTGGCCTACGTCCTGGGCGTCGAGGTCTCGGCCCGGGTCGGGATCGGCGGTGCCGGCGGCTTCCACGACGTCGGCTTCCACCCGACGGCCGTCGCCGGGGCGTTCGGGGCCGCGGTCGCGGCGGGCCGGCTGACCGGGCTGGACGCCGCCGGCCTCGTCGCCGCGCAGGGTGTCGTCGGGTCGATGTCGGCGGGCCTGCTGGAGTTCCTCGAGGACGGGTCGTGGACCAAGCGCCTGCACCCCGGGTGGGCTGCGATGTGCGGGCTGACCGCCGCCGCGTTCGCCCGCGCGGGCTGGACCGGCCCGGCCGCCGTGTACGAGGGCCGCTTCGGGCTCTACGCCACCCACCTCGCCGGCCGGCCGAGCCACCCGGAGGCGGTGGGGGAGGACCTCGGCACCCGCTGGGAGCTGATGCGCACCGCGGTGAAGCCGTACCCGATCTGCCACTTCAACCACGCGTTCGCCGACGCGGCCCTGCTGCTGCGCGCCGAGCACGACTTCGACGTCGCCGACGTCCGCGCGATCCGCTGCGCGATCCACCCCGTGCCGGGCAAGGTCGTCTGCCAGCCCCCGGAGAACAAGTGGGTGCCGCGCGACGAGTACGACGCCAAGTTCAGCCTGCCGTTCGCCGTGTCGGCGGCGCTCGCGCGCGGGCGGTTCACGCTCGCCGAGCTCGAGGACGAGGCCCTCGCCGACCCCGAGATCCTCGCGCTGGCGCGGAAGGTCGAGGTGGTCGACGACCACGAGGGCCTGTTCCCCGACGCCTACTCCGGGCGCGTGGAGATCGAGCTCGCCGGCGGCCGCGTCGTCGCGCACCGCGAGCAGGTCAACCGCGGGCACGACCAGCGTCCGCTGACCAACGCCGAGATCGTCGAGAAGTTCGAGGGGACGATCGGGCGGGTCGCCGGCGCCGCGACGGCCGGGCGCGTGCGCGCCGCGGTGCTGTCGCTCGGAGACGACCGTCCCGCCGCCGAGTTCGCCGAGGCGTGCCGTGGCTGAGGATCTTTCCTTGGGGGCGCGGCGTGTGCGGGCGGGGGTCTTCCTCACCCACCAGCAGCCGCCGGGACGCGATCCCCTCGTGGCCCTCGACGAGCAGCTGAGCCTGGTGCGCACCGCCCGCGATGCGGGGATGGACTCGGTCTTCGCCGGCCAGCACCACCTCGCCGAGTCGATGGCGCACATCCAGCCGCTGCCGTGGCTCGCGCGGCTGGCCGCCGAGGCGGGCGACATGACCGTCGGCACCGGGATCCACCTGCTCGCCCTGCACAACCCCGTGGACACCGCCGAGGCCTACGCGGGCCTCGACGTCGTCTGCGGCGGCCGGTCGGTGCTCGGGGTCGGGCTCGGCTACCGCCAGGTCGAGTACGACGCCTTCGGCGTCCCGCCCGACCAGAAGGTGCGGCGGTTCACCGAGAACCTCCGGATCGTCGAGGCGCTCTGGCGCGGCGAGGCCGTGTCGGCCGACCTGCCCTGGACGCGTCTCGACGGCGTGCGCACGACGTTCCGTCCCGCGGCCCGGCAGTCCCCACCGATGAGGCCGCCGATCTGGATGGCGGCCAACTCCGACGGCGCGGTGCGGCGGGCGGCCCGTCTCGCCGACACGTGGATGATCAATCCGCACGCCACCCGGGCCACCGTCGCCCGGCAGCTGGAGCTGTTCCGGGCCGAGCGGGAGGCCGCCGGGCGCGACCCGGTCGGCGAGCTCCCGCTGATCCGGGAGGTGTTCTGCGCCCCCACGCGCGAGCAGGCCCTCGAGCAGGCCATGCCGTACCTGGCGCGGAAGTACGAGGTCTACGCCGACTGGGGCCAGGACCGTGTCATGCCCGGGACGGAGTCGTTCCGGGTCGGTTACGACGACCTCTCCCGCGATCGTTTCGTGGTGGGGTCTCCGGAGGACTGCACCGCGGCACTCCTCCCGTGGCGCGACGAGCTCGGCGTCGACCACTTCGTGTTCCGCACCGACTGGGCCGGCATGCCGGTCGAGGCGGCGCGGACCTCCCTCGACCTCCTCGCCCGCGAGGTGGTCCCGGCGCTGCGCGCGCTCCCCCTCCCGGTCCCCTGACCCCCGCAGGAAAGAGAGCTCCTCGTGGATTTCGGCGTCTTCATCCCGATCGGCAACAACGGCTGGCTCATCTCGGAGAACTCCCCGCAGTACATGCCGACCTGGGAGCTCAACAAGAACGTGGTCCAGGAGGCCGAGCGCCAGGGCTTCGCGTTCGCGCTCTCGATGATCAAGCTGCGCGGGTTCGGCGGGAAGACCGAGTTCTGGGACCACAACCTCGAGTCGTTCACGCTGATGGCGGGCCTCGCGGCGGTCACCGACCGGATCAAGCTCTACGCCTCGACCGCGGTGCTGACGCTGCCGCCGGCCCTCGTCGCGCGGATGGCGTCGACGATCGACCAGATCGCCCCCGGCCGCTTCGGGGTCAACATCGTCTCCGGCTGGGCCAAGGGCGAGTACGAGCAGATGGGCCTCTGGCCCGGCGACGACTACTTCGGCTACCGCTACGACTACTCCACCGAGTACGTCAAGGTCCTGCGCGACCTGTGGGAGACCGGGCGCTGCGACCTCGACGGTCAGTACTTCCAGATGGACGACTGCGTGCTCTCCCCGCAGCCCTCGGGCAAGGTCGACATCGTCTGCGCCGGGCAGTCGGAGCGCGGGATGAGGTTCTGCGCCGAGTACGGCGACTACAACTTCATCCTCTCGCCCGGGGTGAACAACCCGGAGGTCTACCGGGAGCCCACCGAGCGCCTCGCCTCCTTCGCCAAGGAGACCGGCCGCGACGTCCGCTCGCTGCCGCTGTTCATGGCGATCATGGCCGAGACGGACGAGGAGGCCCACGCGAAGTGGCGCTCCTACAACGAGGGCGCCGACGCCGGTGCGCTCGGCTACATGGCCGACGAGGGCAGCGCTGATACGACCGCCGACGGTTCGGGCACCGCGCGGACGATCAACCTCCCCGAGGGCGCGGTCAACTTCAACATGGCCACCCTCGTCGGCTCGTACGAGTCGGTCGCGCGGCAGGTCGACGAGGTCGCCAAGATGCCCGGCGTCCAGGGGATGATGTTCACCTTCGACGACTTCGAGCAGGGCGTGCACGATTTCGGCACGCGCGTGAAGCCCCTGCTCGGCTAGGGCTCCGGTGGCGGATCCCGTGCCCCCCGCGGGGTCCGTCACCGGGGGTACGGCTCAGGCGCGTTCCTGCGCCGCCAGCACCGCCTCGCGGAACCGCGTGACGTCGGGGCCGCTTCCGGTGGGGACGTGACGGGTCGTGCGCCGGGTGGTGCCGAGCGGTGTGCTCGTCACCGTCAGGGCGTCCTTCGGCGGCGCCGGCCGGTCGCCGTGCTTCCGTCGCTGCATCCCGGCCGGCGGTGTGGCGACCTCGAGCTCGGCGAGCCGGTGGAAGCTGACGCGCGCCGTGGGCCCGATCCTCTCGCCGCTGTCGTCGCCGCCCTCGCGGTAGGAGATGATCAGCAGCTCGTGGGTCAGGAGCATCTCCACCGTGTGGCGTTCCGTCTGCAGGCCCCGCCCGCCGGGGCGCGGGCACAGCGTTTCCTCGTCGGTGCGCAGCCCGTGCGTCGTCTCGGGGAGCGGGTCGCGGTCCAGCCCCCGGAGCTCGGCCTGGGTGCGGATGAACGCCGCCATGGCGCGCGGGAGCTCCTCGACCGCGAGGGGCCGGGGCGTCAGGTTGCGGGCGGCCACGGCGTCACGGTGGTGCAGCCGGGGGCGGTGGTCAACGCCGGACCGTCCGCGAGCAGCCGGGTGCCGTTCACCGATCTGCCGGACGCGATGAACCGGGCTGCAGTATGTGACAGCCTTCACGGCTGTTTTACTCTCGGAGTGTGAAGGCGCTGCTCCTGGAGAACATCCACCCTGTCGCCGCGGATGCGTTCCGTGCCCAGGGTGTCGAGGTCGACGCGCGTTCGGGCGCGATGAGCGGGCCCGAGCTGGCCGATGCCCTGTCGGGGGTGTCGGTGCTGGGGATCCGGTCGAACACCACGATCACCCCCGAGGTGCTCGAGGCCGGCAAGGACCTGCTGGCGGTGGGTTGCTTCTGCATCGGCACCAACCAGGTCGACCTGACCGCGGCGGCCGAGCGCGGGGTGGCGGTGTTCAACGCCCCGTTCTCCAACACCCGCAGCGTGGTGGAGCTGGTGCTCGGGGAGATCATTGCGCTGGTCCGGCGGCTGCCGGAGAAGAACGCGCGGATGCACGAGGGTGTGTGGGACAAGTCGGCGCGCGGCAGCCACGAGTTCCGTCGCCGGACCCTGGGGATCGTCGGGTACGGCAACATCGGCACCCAGCTGTCGAACATCGCCGAGGCGGTCGGGCTTCGGGTGATCTTCTTCGACACTGCGGACCGGTTGGCGCACGGCAACGCCCGCAAGGTCGAGTCGCTGGAGGCGCTGCTGGCCGAGGCCGACGTGGTGAGCTTGCACGTGGACGGGCGGCCGGGGAACGCGGGCCTGTTCGGCGCCGAGCAGTTCGCGTTGATGAAGCCGCGGTCGATCTTCATCAACGCCTCGCGGGGCATGGTGATCGATGACGAGTCGCTGCGGGAGAACCTGCTCTCGGGCCACATCGCCGGCGCGGCGATCGATGTGTTCCCGATCGAGCCCAAGGCCCAGGGCGACGTGTTCGAGTCTCCGCTGCGGGGTCTGGACAACGTCATCCTGACCCCGCACGTCGGCGGGTCCACGCAGGAGGCGCAGGACGAGATCGGCGGGTTCGTCTCCACCAAGCTGCTGCAGTTCCTCGGCACAGGCCGGACCGCGCTCTCGGTGAACCTCCCCGAGGTCGCCCTGCCCGCGGCGCCGACGGCGTCGCGCATGGGCTACCTGCACATCAACACCCCGGGCGTGCTGGCCGGGATCAACCAGGTCCTGCTCGACTGCGGGGCGAACGTGGTGAGCCAGGCGCTCTCCACGCGTGGCGAACGCGGCTACGTGCTCACCGACACCGACAGCCCCGTCCCGGACGACGCGCTCGCCGAGCTGCGCCGCTCACCGCACACCGTGTGGCTGCGCACCTGGACGCCCTGACGCCGGCCGGCGTCAGGGCCTGTCGCCGAGGTGAAGCTCAGTCGTCCTCGTCCGTGGGTCCGGACGATCCCTCATCCTGCGGGGCGGTCGCGTCCTCCTCGTCGGAGGGGACCTGCTGGTCGGTCTCCCCGGCCACGTCGGACTCCTGGCCGTCGACCTGCTCGCTCGTGGCCGTCGACGAGGACGTCTCGGACGTCGGGTCCCCGGCGACCGCGAAGGCTCCGGCGACGATGGCGGCGAGCACGAGCGCGGCGACGAGGCCCGCCCGCCACGGGCGGGTCGGCGCGGGTCGACCGGCCGCCCGGCTCGAGGGTGAGGGGGCGACGACGTCGGTGAGCGTGCTGACCCCGGCCTCGAGGGGACCGCGCCCGACGAAGCGCTGCCAGAGCAGGCCGACGGCCAGCGCGACCATGACCTGGCCGAGGTAGAGCGCCCAGGGCGCCGCGGCCTCGGCGGCGAGTCCCGCGACGACGACGTGGAGGGAGTAGAAGGTCAGCGTCATCGAGCCGGCCGCCGCCAGCGGGGACCGCGCCGCGTCGACGATCCGGGCCCACGAGGACGAGCTTCCCCGGGCGAGGGCCCGGTCGAGGAGCAGCATGGCGCCGAGCACCGCCAGCGACGTCCCCACGGTGCGCGCCAGGTCGAGCGGAGTCGAGGAGTGAGCGTTGTCGACCGCGAGCCACCACCAGGTGGTGGCCGGGGTGACGCCGTTCGGTCCCTCGGTGAGCGCGGCCCGCAGCTCCTCGGCGGGCAGACCCGGGTCGGCGAGGATCCGGCCCATGCCGCCGGCGGTGACCAGCGCGAGGTGGGACACGGCCGCGGCCGCGGCGACGAGCGCGACACCGCAGACTGCGAGCACGGCGGCGGTGCGCGTGGTGGCGAGCGAGCAGCGTCCCACCGCCATGCCGACGCAGAGGTAGGTCAACCACGGCCAGATCGGGTAGGCGCCGGTGAGGAAGAGGGTGGTGAGGAGGCCCGTCGGGTCGGTGACCAGCGAGGTGAACGACGGGTCGATCAGCTCGGCCGGGGGCAGGCCGGTGCGGACGAGATGGCTCGTGATCGGGGCGACCACGGCGAGCACCGCGCCGAGCGCGAACAGGGCGCGCGTCGGCAGCAGGATCAAGGGGATGGCCAGCAGGAACAGCACGCCGTAGTAGGTCAGGATGATGTCGACGTCCCCGAGCGCCGCCTCGCCGAGCGCCAGGCCGAGCACGCCGACCGTCAGGCCCCGCACCGCCAGGCGCAGGGCGTGGGTCCCGAACGACCCGGCCCCGACGGTGACCTGCCGACGCCCGGTCAGGAGGGCGACCGACACCCCGACGAGGAGACCGAAGAGCGCCGCCGACGTGCCGCCGGCGAGGAGGCCGACGGTGGTGAGCTCGCCGTTCTCGGAGGTGGGCAGGGTGTGGACCGCGATCATCCCCAGGAGGGCCAGCCCGCGGGCCGCGTCGATGCCCCGGACACGGGACCGGGAGGCGCCGGCGTCACGGACCGCGGGCAGGCGGACGGTCGGAGCGTCGGACGGCCCCGAGAAGGTGGTCCTGCGGTCGCCGTGACCCGTCCGCGGGTCGGCGACGGGACGGCGGAGATGCACCGTGCTCGGCGTCGCCCCTCGTGTCGCCACTTGCGGCGCCAGGCCCTCGACACGGGGCAGTGCGGCGGTCCTGGCCATCGGGTGACTCCTCGGAGCTCAGCGAGCTGTCTGTGAGGACCAGCGTCCGCCGGGCGGAGGGCAGGGACCATCGCCGCGCGGTCAGCGTTCCGGGTGCTCGGGGCCACAGCTTTGTCACCGTCGGGTAAGGCTCACCGACGGTGTCCGCCTCGGCGCTCGTTGCGGTCGACCGGAGGAAAGTGGGAACCTGCACTACTTCATTCGAGTGATGACGGTGTGCGACGAGACTCCTGTACGTGACGATGCCGAGGTCTGGTGCGCGCCTGCGCAGAGAGTCACGGGACGAACGTGGGGGTCGCGATGGTCGCCGGCGCAACGCACGGCGTCGCCTCGGCGCACCCCGTGCCGTCGGCGACGCGGCGCCGGTGGACCGGGTCGCGACGCCGTCCCGGTCCCGGGCTGGGCCCCGGCGGTGGGCCGCCGCCGGCACCCACCGACGAGCGGATCGACCGGCTCGTCGAGCGGACCTGTGACGAGCTCCGCCGCCACGGCCGGGCGACCAGCAACGCCGTGGAGACCGCCGACGGCCCGATGTCCTACGTGGCGCTCGAGACCGCCGCCGTGCGGCTGGCGCGCTACCTGCGGCGGCGCCGGATCGCCGCCGGTGACCGGGTCGCGCTCCTGCTCGATCGTCCCGAGGACGCGCTCGTCGCCCAGCTCGCGGTCGCACGGATCGGTGCCGCCTGGGTCCCGCTCGACGCCCGGCTCCCCGACGTGGCGCTCGCGGCCGTGCTCGAGGCGGCCGGGGCCGGCGTCGTGCTCACCACGACCGCGGCGTCGGCACGGCTCGACAGGTCCGATGTCGACGCCATCTATCTCGACCGCGTCCGCGCCCGGGTCGACACGGAGGACGCGCAGCGCCTGACCGCGGACGAGCGCGGCTCGGTCGCCGACAAGCCCGCCTACGTCGTGGTCCACGCCACCGACCGCTCGGGCGGCGCCCACGGCGGCCTGCGTGCCACGGCCGTCGGGCACGAGGCGGTGGCCGCCTTCCTGCGCGGTGCGGCCGGGCTCCTCCAGATCGGTGCCCAGGACCGCGTCCACCACGACCCACGTGCGGGCTCCGACCTCGCCGTCCTCGAGACGTGGCTGGCCTGGTCGTGCGGGGCCACCGTCGTCACCGCACCGGCGGGGCCGCGGTTGCACGGCGCCGAGCTCGGCCGCCACCTGCGCGACCAGCGCGTCACGGTCCTGCGCGCGAGCGCCGAGGATCTCGACGGCGTGGAGGAGACGCTGCCCGACCTGCGCCTGCTCCTGCTGTCCGGCACCGACCGCCCGCAGGCGCTCCTCGCCCGGTGGCAGCGGACCGGCCGCCGGATCGTCGGCCTGCACGGTGCCCCCGAGACCACGGTCGCCTCCCTGGGCACCGAGCTCCGTCCCGACCGTCCGGCGACCCTCGGGCGCCCGCTGCCCGGCTACGGCGTCGTCATCGCCGACCCCGCCGACCCGCGTCGCGTGCTGCCCGCCGGGGGAATCGGCGAGATCGCCATCACCGGTCCCGGCGTGGCGCGCGGCTACGTCGGGCGCCGGGACCTCACCGCGGAGGCGTTCGTCCCCGCTCCCGGCCCCTCCACTCCCGGCCGGGGTCCGGCCCTGATGTTCCGCACCGGCGACCTCGGCCGGATCACGCCCGCGGGCGACGTCGAGCGCATCGCGCGGCTGGACGGCGCCGGCGGACGGGGGGAGCGGATCCCGCCGTCCGGGGTGCGACCGCCGCCGCGGTCGGCGCCCCGGCGGTCGAACCGCACCACCGTGATGACCCTGCCGTCCCCGTCCGTCGACGAGGCCGAGCCGGCGGCGGACGCCGCGGCCGTCGATGCTCCGGCTGTCGATGCTCCGGCTGTCGATGCTCCGGCTGTCGATGCTCCGGCTGTCGATGCTCCGGCTGTCGACGCCCCGGTCATCGATGCCCAGCCAGCGGTCGACGACGTCGCGCCCGAGGGGACGGCGCCGCATCCCGCACCTGCTGCACCGGACGCGGCCGACGATGCCGGACAGGGAACGACGCCGCACCGGCGTCCCACGGCCGCTGCCACACCCGCACCCGCTCCGCCGAACGCGGTCGACGCGCCGACGACCGCGGTCCGGGCCACGCCGCCCCCGGCCGCCCCCCAAGGGTTCCGGTCCCCGGCCCCGCCCGGGCCCAGGCCCACGACTCCCAGGCCCACGACTCCCGGGCCCCCGACACCCGGACCGGGGATTCGCCGCACCGGCGGGCCGGCCGGGGCCCCGCGCTGGGGCCCGCCCGTGCGACAGGGCGGGACCGTCCCCCCGGGTGCGCCCGCCCGCCCCGGTGCGCCCGGGCGACAGGGTCCGAACGGGCCGGGTCCCGCCGGACCGGCCGTCAGGCCGCCGGCGACGGGCCGTCCCGGCAGCCCGCCGGTCCCGGGACCACTCGCGCCGTCCGCTCCGGCTGCGGCTCCGAGCAAGGCTCCGGCTGCGGCTCCGAGTGGGGCTCCCGGCGCCACCGAGGCACTCCTGCGGGAGATCCTCGTCGAGATCCTGGGTCGCCCCGACGTGCCGAAGGACGGCAACTTCTTCGACGACCTGGGCGCCGACTCCCTGCTCATGGCGCGGTTCTGCGCCCGGATCCGCAAGCACCCCGACCTGCCGTCGGCGGCGATGCAGGACATCTACCAGCACCCCACGCTGGCGAAGCTCTCCGTGGCCCTCGCGCCCACCCAGAAGAAGCCCGACGCCTCCGGCGCGGCGCGCACGACCTCCGGGCTCGGCGCGGTGCTCGCCGAGGTCCTCGAGCGCCCCGACGTGCCGCCCCACGCGAACTTCTTCGAGGAGCTCGGCGCGGACTCGCTGCTGATGGCCCGCTTCTGCGCCCGCACGCGCAAGCGCGACGACCTCCCGTCGGTGGGGATGCCCGACGTCTACCGGAACCCGACCATCGCGAGCCTGACCGCCGCGCTCGACGGCGGCGCGGACCCCGACCGGATCCGCTCCGGGCCCGCGGGCCCCCCGGCGACCGAGACCGAGGAGCCCACCGGTCCGCGCGCGACCACGGCCGCGTTCGTCCTGTGCGGCGCGGCGCAGCTGGCCTGCGTGCTGGCCTACAGCTACATCGCCGCGCTCATCCTCACGTGGGGCTTCCAGGCGGTGACGGCGGCGACCGGGGTCGTGGAGGGGTACCTCGCCGCTCTCCTCATCGGGGTCGTCGGGTTCGTGACGCTCAGCGTGGTGCCGATCGCCGCGAAGTGGGCGTTGATCGGACGCTGGCAGCCCGGCTCGATCCGTGTGTGGAGCCCCGCCTACCTGCGGTTCTGGGTGGTCAAGACGCTGGTCCGCTCCAGCCCGATGGTGCTGTTCACCGGGACGCCCGCGTTCACGCTCTACCTCCGCGCGCTGGGGGCGAAGGTCGGCCGCGACGTCGTCTACCTCAGCAGCCAGGTGCCGGTGTGCACCGACCTGTTCAGCATCGGCGACGGCAGCCTCGTCCGGAAGGAGAGCGTCGTCGCGTGCTACCGCGCGCACGACGGCCGGATCGAGATCGGCGGGGTCAGCATCGGCGCGGGCGCCTTCGTCGGCGAGGCGACCGTGCTCGACGTGCGGACCGCCGTCGGCGACGGGGCCTCGCTCGCCCACAGCTCGTCGTTGCACGCCGGGCAGGCGATCCCCGCGGGCGAGGTCTGGCACGGCTCGCCGGGACGCCGCGCCGACGGCCCGCTGCCCGCGGTGCCGCCAGCCCCCGGCAGCCGCTCGCGGCGGGCGATCTACTCGACGGTGCTGGGCGTGTTCGTCCTCGCGGTGGCCTCGCCCGCCGCCCTCGTGATCGCCGGCGCGCTGTACGCCCTCGTGCCGCAGTTCGCCGCCCTGCTCGCCCCCGCTCCCGGCGCGCTCCTCACCGCGGGATTCTACCTCGACCTGCTCGCGCTCAGCGCCCTGCTCTACTTCGGTGCGCTGGTGCTCGGTCTGATCGTGAGCACGACGGTGCCGCGGCTGTTCGCGCTCGGGGTCCGCCCCGACGTCGTCTACCCCCTCTACGGGGTCCACTACTGGCTGCACCGCTCGATCGGGGCCCTGACCAACGTCAAGCCCTTCGTCGAGCTGTTCGGGGACAGCTCCGCGATTGCCCACTACCTCGGGCTCATCGGCTACCGGCTCCGTCCGATCGAGCAGACCGGCTCGAACTTCGGGATGGCGGTCGCGCACGAGAACCCCTTCCTCACCAGCGTGGGGCGCGGCACCGTCGTCGCCGACGGGCTGTCGGTGATGAACGCCGAGTACTCCCCGACGTCCTTCCGCGTCTCGCGCACGGCGATCGGGGCGAACAACTTCCTCGGCAACAAGATCGCCTACCCGCCCCAGGGCCGTACCGGCGACGACTGCCTGCTCGCGACGAAGGTGGCGGTCCCGCTGCACGGACCCGTGCGGCAGGGCGTCGGCCTGCTCGGCTCCCCGAGCTTCGAGATCCCGCGGACGGTCGCGCGCGACAGCGCCCTCGACGTCGCCGACCCGCAGGAGCTGGCCGCGTCGCTGCGCCGCAAGAACCGGCACAACGGCGTCTCGATGGCGCTGCACCTGCTCGTGCGGTGGCTCTTCCTCTACCTGACGCTCCTGGGCGTCGCGGTGGTCGCCTCGCTGCCGATCGAGGCGGGGCCAGGCGAGGTCGTCCTCGCCGAGCTGGTCGGCCTCGTCCTGCTGGTCGGCTGGTTCGCGCTGGTGGAGCGCGTCCTCTCGCCCCTGAAGTCGCTCGCGCCGCAGGGCTGCTCGATCTACGACCCCGCGTTCCTGCGCCACGAGCGCTACTGGAAGGTCCCCGCGCCCGACTGGGTGCAGCTGTTCAACGGCACGCCGTTCAAGCCCCTGGTCTGGCGGCTGCTCGGGGTGCACATCGGTGCGCGGGTGTTCGACGACGGCGTCAACCTCACCGAGAAGGGGTTCACGACGATCGGCGACGACGCCACCCTCGGTGAGGGCTGCGTCGTCCAGTGCCACTCGCAGGAGGACGGCGGGTTCAAGTCCGACCACGTGGCGATCGGGAACCGCGTCACGCTCGGCGTCTCCTCCTTCGTGCACTACGGCACGAACATCGGCGACGACGCGATCCTCGCGCCCGACACCTTCCTGATGAAGGGCGAGGAGGTGCCGCCAGGGGAGTCCTGGGGCGGCAACCCCGCCCGCGGCAGCGACTGACCCGAATCCCGAGGACGGACGGACCCATGACCCAGGCCACGACCACGTGCGCAGTCACCGACGACACCCGCTGGCGTGCGGTCCTGGCGAGCGGCGCCACCGCCGTGCCGCGGTGGAGCCGCACCTCCGGGACGTCCGACGGCGGAGCCATCGCGACCACCGTCGCCGTCCCGGGCGAGCTGGCCGCCGCGGTGTCCGCGCAGGCCGAGGCCCTCGGCGTCGGCCCCGAGGCCCTGCTGCTCGCGGCGCACGCCCGGGTCCTCGCGGCACTCACCGCCGAGCCCGAGGTGCTCGCCGGGGTCGCGGTCACCGACCGGACGCTGCCGTGCCGCCTCGACACGGGTGTCGCGTCGTGGCGGGCCCTGGTCGCGGACTCCGCCGCGGCGGTGACCTCGCTGACGGCCGCGGACCACGCCGACGAGGCGGCCGCGCTGGCCCGGGCGCGACGTGACCTGGCGGGGCTCTGGCCCGAGACCGTCCTGGGGCTCGGCCCCGGGGAGAACGCCCCCCTCACCGAGGACACCGTGTTCCGGGTGGACCGCCCCGCGGGCGACCTGCTGCGGGTCGTGCACCGCCCGGGCGACCTGGACGCCGAGGCCGCCGAGCGGGTCGCGGGCTACCACCTCACCGCCCTCGGGCAGCTGTGCGCCGACCCGGACGCGGCGCCGGACGCGGCGGGACTCGTCGGTCCCGGGGAGCTGGCCTACCAGGTCGACGGCCTCGCGGGCCCGGAGCGCGAGCGTCCCGACCTCCCCGCGCACGAAATCATCCGGGCGCGGGCCGCCGCCCACCCCGACCGCGTCGCCGTGGTGCACGGCGACCGGGCGTGGACCTACCGCGAGCTCGACGAGGTCACCGACCGGATCGCGCGCGCCCTGCTGGCCCGCGGCCTGCCCCCTGAGGGCATCGTCGCGGTGGTCGCCGAGCGGACGCTCGACTGGGCGGCGAGCGTGCTCGGCATCCTCAAGGCGGGCGCCGCGTACCTGCCCCTGGAGCCGCACTTCCCGCCCGACCGCATCGCCACCGTGCTGACGCGGGCCCAGGCCCGGCTGGTGCTCGGCGAGCGGGGCAGCACCACGACGCTCGACCAGGCCCTGGAGAGCCTCGGCGCGTCGGCCCCCGAGCGCCTGCTCGTCGACGACGCCGTCGCGGAGGAGCACGGCGACACGGTCCCGCGGGTCGAGATCGCCGGCGACCGGCTCGCCTACCTGTACTTCACCTCCGGCTCCACCGGCGAGCCGAAGGGCGCCATGTGCGAGCACGCGGGGATGGTCAACCACCTCTACGCGAAGATCGAGGACCTCGGGATCACCGAGGGCACGGTGGTCACCGAGACCGCCCCGCAGTGCTTCGACATCTCGCTCTGGCAGCTCGTGGCGCCGTGGCTGGTGGGCGGCACCACCGTCCTCGTCGAGCAGGAGACGATCCTCGACGTCCCGTCGTTCGTCGACCTCCTGGCCCGCCGCCGGGTCGAGGTCGCCCAGCTCGTGCCGTCCTACCTCGACGTCGTCGTGTCCTACCTCGAGCAGCAGGACGTCCCGGCGGCCGAGGTGCTGCCCGCCCTGAAGCGCATCGCGGTCACCGGCGAGGCCGTCAAGAAGGAGCTCGTGGCGCGCTGGTTCTCCGTGCGTCCCGACGTCGCGGTGGTCAACGCCTACGGGCTGACCGAGACCTGCGACGACACCAACCACGAGATCCTCACCGAGGTGCCCGCCGGCGAGCGCGTGCCGCTGGGGCCCGCCGTTCCCAACGTCCGCGTCTACGTCGTCGACGAGGCGCTGAACCCGGTCCCGCTCGGCGCGCCCGGGGAGATCGTGTTCTCCGGGGTGTGCGTCGGCCGCGGCTACGTCAACGACCCCGACCGCACCGCGAAGGCCTTCGTGTCCGACCCGCTGCGCCCGGGCGAGCGGCTCTACCGCAGCGGCGACCACGGGCGCTGGCTCCCCGACGGGAAGCTCGACTTCCTCGGGCGCCGCGACCACCAGGTGAAGATCTCCGGCTTCCGCATCGAGATCGGCGAGGTCGAGAACACCCTGCTGCGCGCGCCCGGCGTGCGCGACGCGTCGGTGGTCGTCGCCGAGCGGCCGGGGCGCGGCAAGCAGCTGGTCGGCTTCTACGGCGCCGCCGCGCCGGTGGAGACCGAGGTGCTGCGCGCGACCCTCGGCGCGGCGCTGCCCGCCTACATGGTGCCGCCGGTGCTGCACCACCAGGAGACCCTGCCGCTCACCCCGAACGGCAAGATCGACCGCAAGGCGCTGACGGCGCTGGCGCTCGCCCTCGACGAGCCGGAGGCCCCCGCCGCCGACGCCGACGCGCCCCCCTCACGCCCACCGAGGCGCGGGTGGCCGCGGTCTGGGCGCCGCTGCTGGGCGTCGACGCGTCGGCGATCGGCCGTGACACCCACTTCTTCGACCGCGGCGGCTCCTCGCTGCTCGCGGTGAAGATGGCCGTCGGGCTGAAGAAGGCCGTGAGCCTGCCGGACATCGTGCGCAACCCCGTGCTCGCCGACCTCGCCGCGCTCATCGACAGCAAGGTCGAGGACGAGCCGCCGACCGTCCGCTTGCAGCCCTCCGGCCTCACCCCCTCGTCGTGACCACAGAGAAGACCACTGCGAAGGAGCCACTCATGTCGGTGACGGTGCCGCCGTTCGCGGTGATCCCGGGTGCACAGGTGGGGGAGGCGCTGCAGGGACGGGAGCCCGAGGTCGTCGCCCTCATGGAGGAGACCTACCGGCTCCACGACGCCGGCAAGACCCACAACCCGCCGTCGTACTTCCTGACCTTCGAGGACCGCCCCACGTCGCGGATCATCGCGCTCCCGGCGTCCGTCGGCGGGGACGTGAACGTCGACGGGATCAAGTGGGTCTCGAGCTTCCCGGAGAACGTGGCGGCGGGGGTGCCCCGCGCCTCGGCCGTGCTGATCCTCAACGACCACGACACGGGCTATCCCTTCGCCTGCCTCGAGGCGTCGATCATCAACGCGAGCCGCACCTCGGCCTCGGCGGCGCTGGCCGCCGACCGGCTGACCCGCGGCCGGGAGCGGCCGCGCCGCGTCGGCTTCTTCGGGGTGGGGCTCATCGCCCGCTACCTGCACAAGTACCTGGCCGCGACCGGGTGGACGTTCGACGAGACCGGTGTGTTCGACCTGAAGACCGAGAGCGCCGAGGGGTTCCGCGGCTACCTCGAGACGCAGGAGGGCACGGGCACGATCACCGTCCACGACGACGCCGAGTCGCTGATCCGGGGCAGCGACCTGGTCGTCTTCGCCACGGTCGCCGGGACGCCCCACGTGCACGACCCGGCGTGGTTCGACCACCACCCGCTGGTGCTCCACGTCTCGCTGCGCGACCTCGCGCCCGAGGTGGTGCAGGCGTCGACGAACATCGTCGACGACGTCGACCACTGCCTGCGCGCCAACACCTCGGTGCACCTGGTGGAGCAGGAGACCGGGAACCGCGACCACATCGACGGCACGTTGGGCGACGTCCTCTCCGACCGGATCACGCTGCCGACCGACCGGACCGTCGTGTTCTCGCCGTTCGGCCTCGGCATCCTGGACCTCGCGCTGGGCAAGGACGTGTACGACCACGTCCGGAAGACCGGCGGCCTCCACGTGGTCGACGACTTCTTCCACGAGCTCAAGCGGTACGGCTAGGGACCCCGGGTGGGCTCAGGTGAGCTCGCCGGGGGTGACCGCACCCCGCTCCAGGGCCGCGTTGGCGAGCTCGACGCGACGCCGGGTGCTCGCCGGGTCCAGGTCGAACTTGTCGTAGAGGCGCAGCAGGTGCTGCTTGACCGCGGCCTCGGAGACGACGAGCTCCGTGGCGACGGCGCGGGCCGTGGCGGGCTCGGTGAACATCGCACCCGAGAACAGCGGCCGGCACAGCGCGATGAGGACGTCGCGTTCCCGGCGGGTGAGCTCCGGGGGCCTGTGCGGTGCGGTCGTGGGCGCCGAGCGTCCCGCCGGACCCCGGAACACCAGCCGCGTCGACCCGACCTGGATCGCGTCGCCGTGACGCAGGGCGCGCTCGGCGATGAGCCGCTCGCCCGCCACGACGGTCCCGTTCGTGCTGCCGAGGTCGCGGATCGCCCAGCTCGCCCCGTAGGACTGCAGCACGGCGTGCAGGGACGACACCTGGCCGTCGTGGTCGAGCACGACCCCGCTGCCCTCGTCCCGCCCGATGGTCATCGTCGGCCCGTCGAGGAGGACCACCTCGACGCCGCCGGGCCGCCACACCTCGAGGAAGCTCGGCGCGCGCGCCCCGTCGCTGGTCACCCTCGCCTCCTCGACACGAACCGGTAACACCGCCGCGGTCCCCGACGACAGTCACCGACCGTCACATTCGAGTGAGAGTACGCCAGACGGTCTATCACGTTCGAGGGCGTGTGCGACATAGTGTCATCAGGGTCGATCGAGGGGAGGGGGTGACCCGTGTGACCGAGCGTTTCGGGCCGTACGAGCTACTCCGCGTGGTCGGCCGAGGCGGGATGGGTGAGGTGTTCGAGGCCCACGACACCGAGCACGACCGGGTCGTCGCCCTCAAGCGCCTCGCGACCGAGGCCGCCGGCGACGACGAGTACCAGCGGCGCTTCCGCCGCGAGGCCCGGCTGGTCGCGCGCCTGCGCAGCCCGCACGTCATCCCGATCCACTCGTACGGCGAGATCGACGGGCAGCTGTTCCTCGACATGCGTCTCGTCGGGGGCGCCGATCTCGAACAGGTCCTGCAGACCGAGGGCCGGCTCCCGCCCGCGCGCGCGGTGGCGATCGTGGAGCAGGTCGCGTCCGCGCTGGACGCCGCCCACCACGCGGGCCTGATCCACCGCGACGTGAAGCCGTCGAACGTCCTCATTGACGACGGCGTCGGCGCCCACGACTTCGTCTACCTCGTCGACTTCGGGATCACCCGCTCGGTGGGGGGCGACGAGAGCGCGCCGCTGACCGGCACCCGCGTCCTGATCGGGAGCCTCGACTACATGGCCCCCGAGCGCTTCTCGGGCGAGGGCGACCTCGGGATCGACGTCTACGCGCTGGCGTGTCTCCTCTTCGAGTGCCTCACCGGGAGCAGGCCCTTCCCGATCGACGAGCCCGTCGAGCTGATGACCGCGCACCTCACCTGGACCCCGCCCACGCCGTCGCGCTCGGTGCCCGGCCTGGACCCGGCCTTCGACGCCCTGATCGCCTCGGGCCTGGCCAAGGATCCCGGGAAGCGGCCCACGAGCGCGGGCGAGCTCGCCGCCGCGGCCCGGGCGGCGCTCGACGCCGGCGCCGGCCGGGCGGTGCCGTCCACCCCCACCACGGCGCAGTGGCGCCGGAGCGAGGCGGAGCCCGGGAGCGCCGCGGTGCCCCGCCGTGGCGGCACCCAGCAGTCCGCCGCCTCCGCACCGATCGAGGTGCCCACCACGGTCGTGCCCGCCGCGAGCGCGGGCCACGCGGTCCCGGCCGACGCCACGACGGTCCTGCGGCCCGCGGCGCGGTCGTCGACGACGGGTGGCGCCCACGCCCCCAACCCAACCCGGGGTCCCGGCGGTCCGCCCCGGGCGGCGATGCGCCCGGGCTGGACCCCGGGGCAGCCGCCGGCGGGGAGCGGGGCCCGGCGCCCGACGGGCGGGGTGCCGCCGACCGGCCGGCCGGGCGGGGCGGGCGCGCCGCCGACGCGGACGCCCGCTGCCGCGGACCCCACGTCCGACCTGCGGGTCCACCAGCCCCGGGCCGTGTCGGTGGCGAGTCCGGCCCCTGATCCGGCGCCGTCCGCCGACCCGGCCCCGTCGGTGTCGCCCGACCGCCGACACACCCTGCGCAAGGCGCTGTGGATCGTCCTGTCCGTCCTCCTCGTGGCGCTGGTCGTCGCGGGTGCCGTGTACGTCGCGGTACTCCTCACGCCCGCCGCCGGCTGAACGGAGGTCCCGCCATGGACGACGTCCCGACGCCACGCCCACCCTTGCCCCGCGGTGACAGAACCCTGACCCCGACTAGCGGGAAGGGTGGCCGCGCGGCGATGTCGACGCCGGGCGGCCCGGCCCATCCTTGGAGTCACACCGGAACGACGACAGCGAAACCGAGGAGGTCGTGATGACCATCATCTCCGCGCCCCAGCAGTACAACACCGACGACCTCTTCGTGGACCTCAACGCGATCGTCGAGCGCCGCCTCTTCCTCAAGGTCGAGGGCATGAACTTCGCGGGCTCCGTGAAGCTGAAGGCCGCGGCCTCGATGATCGGGGCGGCCCAGGCCGAGGGCAGGCTCAACCCCTGGTCGATCGTCGTCGAGTCGTCGTCGGGCAACCTCGGCGTCGCTCTCGCGATGGTCTGCGCGAACTACGGCTACCGCTTCATCTGCGTCACCGACGACCGCTGCAACATGCAGACGCGCAAGCTCATCGAGGCGTTCGGCGGCGAGGTCCACGTCGTCGACAAGCCCCACCCCGAGACCGGCCTGCTCGGCGCCCGCCTCGAGCACCTGGACTCGATCTGCGCGGAGAACCCCGACGCCGTGTGGCTCAACCAGTACGAGAACCCGGCCAACGCTGGCGCCCACTACGCCCAGACCGGGCCCGCGATCGCCCGGACGTTCCCCCACGTCAACGTCGTGTTCGTCGGCGCGGGCACCTGCGGGACGCTGATGGGCACCGCCCGCTGGTTCAAGCAGCACCGGCCCGACGTCAAGATCGTCGCGATCGACGTCGAGGGCTCCGTGAGCTTCGGCGGCCCGGCCGCGTCCCGCCGCATCCCGGGGCTGGGCATGGGCATGACCCCGCCGGCGCTCGACCGCTCGATGATCGACGACGTCGTCATCGTCCCCGAGACCGAGACCCTGCGGATGTGCCAGCGCCTCGCGATGCGCGGGTTCCTGTTCGGCGGTTCCACCGGCACCGTCGTCGCGGGTGCCGCCGACTGGATGGGCCGGAACGGCTGGCCCGGTATGACCGCCGTGACGCTCGCGCCCGACTCCGGCGAGCGCTACCTCGAGACCGTCTACGCCCCGCTCTGGCGCGAGGAGCACTACGGCGCCCGCGCCCGTCTGACCGGCCGTCACGTCATGCCCGACAACCTGCCCACCGCCCCGCCGGCGTCCACCGCCTGATCTCGCCCCTAAGCCCCACAGCCCGCCCGTTCGATCCCGACCGGAGTCACCATGTCGTCCACGATGCAGCAGCCCGCCGCCGGCAACCTCGACCTGCGCCCCGGCCGTCCCCCGATCCTGTGGGTCAACCCCGGCCCCGACGCTGTCGGCTGGGCGGCGCACTTCCGCAACGACGTGCGCCAGATCGTGGCCCGCCACGGCGCGGTCATGATCAGGGGCCTCGGGGTGCGTGACCACGCGCAGACGGCCGCTGTGTTCGCCCGGCTCTCGGCGACCGGCCTGCTGGCCGAGCGCGAGGCCTTCGCGCCCCGCACGCCCCTCGGGAACGGGCTGTACTCGTCCACCCAATGGCCGGCGACCCAGCAGATGTGCCTGCACAACGAGCTGAGCTACCTGCCCGACCCGCCCGCCTTCATGTTCTTCGCCTGCCTGACCCCGCCCGCCGGCGGCGGCGCCACGCCGATCGGCGACGCCTCCGCGGTCCTCCAGGCGCTGCCGCCGGCGCTGGTGGCGCGGCTCGAGCACGAGGGCTGGCTGCTGGTCCGCAACTACAACGACGAGATCGGCGCGTCGTGGGCCGAGGCCTTCGGCACGAGCGACCGCGGCGCCGTCGAGCACTACTGCCGGAGCCAGGGCATCGAGTTCAGCTGGAACGGCGACAGCCTGAGCACCCGCCAGCGCCGCCGCGCCGTGGTGCGTCACCCCGTCGACGGACGACCCTGCTGGTTCAACCAGGTGGCATTCCTCAACGAGTGGACGCTCGACCCCGACATCCGCGAGTACCTCGTGGAGTCCTACGGCCCCGACGGCCTGCCGTTCACCACGCGCTTCGGCAACGGCGAGCCGATCGGCGAGGACGTGGTGAACCTGATCAACAACGCGTACGCCGCCCACACGGTGAGCGAGCCGTGGCAGGCGGGCGACGTCATGGTCGTCGACAACATCCGCACCGCCCACGGCCGCGAGCCCTACCAGGGCGACCGCGAGGTGGTCGTCGGGATGGCGGACGCGATCCGCCTGGGGTGAGTCGGACCCTCTGTAGCGAGGACGCCCGCGCGGAGGCGGAGCCGCCCCAGCAGGAATGCTTCGGAAATCGAAGCATCCTCATGAACGAGGACAGGTCGGCGGCGCGGATGCCGGGGTGAGCAGCCCACTCTTCGCGAGAGGCACGTTGCGCATGATCGTCGGGCGCGCCGACCTGCCGGACGTGCCCCTCGCCGGCGCGGCGCTCAGACCGGCCCCAGGATGCGGTCGAGGTGGTCGTTGCTGAACAGGCCGCCGGGGTCGACGTCGCGGCGCACGCGGCGGAAGTCGTCGAAGCGCGGGTAGCGCCCGGCGAGGTCGGTGGCGTCGAAGTGGTGCTCCTTGCCCCAGTGGGGGCGCCCGCCGGCGGCCGCGGCGACGTCGCCGAACGCCGCGAAGTACGCCCGGTACGGCGCGCCGACGTACTGGTGGATCGCGACGTAGGCGGTGTCGCGGCCGTGGGCGGTCGAGAGCCAGACGTCGTCGGCGGCGGCGACGCGCACCTCGACGGGGAAGAGCACGGGGTGCTCCAGGCGGGACACGAGGGTGCGGAGCTCGGCGAGCACCTCACCGAGGCGCGCCCGCGGGAGCGCCCACTCCGACTCCACGAACCGGACACGGCGGGTCGTCGTGAACACCCGGTCCGAGCGGTCGCCGTACTCGCGGGCCGAGAGCACCGCGCCGGCGACGCGGCCCAGCGGGACGGCGGTGCGGGGCAGCGCGCGACCGACCCGGCACAGGGCCCCGAAGGCGGCGTTCTCGACGAGGTCGTACTCCACGAAGCGCCGCACCGGGTGCAGGGGCGGCGGCGCCTCGGCGGCCGGCACGCGGTGATTGCGCTTGACCAGGGCGTGGTCGCCGTAGGGGAACCAGTAGAACTCGACGTGGTCGGCGCCGGTGAGCAGGCCGTCGAGGTCGCCGAGCACGTCGTCCAGCGGCTCCGGGCGCTCGCTCGCCCGCAGGGTGAAGGCGGGCACGGCCTGCAGGGTCACGTGCGTGACGACGCCCAGCGCGCCGAGCCCGACGCGGGCGGCGGCGAACAGCTCGGGGCGCTCGGCGGCGTCGGCGTGCACGGGTGTGCCGTCGGCGAGCACGAGGTCGAGCGCCGTGATCTGCGTGGCCAGCCCGCCGAGCCGGGCGCCGGTGCCGTGCGTGCCGGTGGCGACGGCCCCGGCGACGGTCTGGGCGTCGATGTCCCCGAGGTTCGCCAGCGCAAGGCCGTGCGCGTCGAGCGCGGCGTTGAGGGCGCGCAGCGTGGTGCCCGCGCGGACCCGGACGCGCCGGGTCGTGGTGTCCAGCGACTCGATGCCCGCCCAGTGCCGCAGGTCGATCGCGTGGTCGTCGGTGGCGGCGAGCGCGGTGAACGAGTGGCCGCTGCCGCGGGGCCGCAGGTGCGAGCCGCCGGCGGCGTGCACCGCGGTGACGACGTCGTCGACGGACCGGGGGAGGTGCACGTGGGACGGGGTGGCGACCACCGTCCCCGCCCAGTTCCGCCACGTACCGCGAGTCACCTCGGCACCGTAGCGTCGCCGCTGTGATCGACCGCTGGGATCGCGCCACCGCCGACCTCGACCCGCCGTTCGCGATCGTCGATCTCGACGCCTTCGACGCCAACCTCGACGACCTCGGCGCGCGGGCGGCGGGGCTCCCGATCCGGCTGGCCACCAAGTCCCTGCGGTGCCGCGCCCTCATCGAGCGCGCGGTCGACCGTCCGGGCGTCACGGGGCTGATGTGCTACGCGCTGCGCGAGGCGCTCTGGCACGTCGGGAACAGCACGGCCGACGACGTCCTCGTCGGCTACCCGACCGTCGACCGCGCGGCGCTCTGCCGTCTCGCCGCCGATGAGGACGCCCGCGCCGAGGTGACGCTCATGGTCGACTCCGTCGAGCACCTCGACCTGGTGGACGACGCCGTGGGCGCCCGGCACCCCGAGCTGCGGGTGTGCCTCGACCTCGACGCCGCCTGGCGTCCCGTGCGCGGCGTGCACGTCGGCGCCCGCCGGTCACCGGTGCACACGGCCGACGCCGCCGCCCGGCTCGCGCGGGCGATCGCGGAGCGCCCGGGCTTCCGGCTCGCCGGGCTCATGGCCTACGAGGGGCAGATCGCCGGGGTGCCGGACGCCACCGGCTCGCGGGCCCGTGACGCGGCGGTGCGCTGGATGCAGCGCCGGTCCGCCGCCGAGCTCGCGGAGCGCCGGGGAGCGGTGGTGCGCGCGGTGCGGGAGATCGCCGACCTGGAGTTCGTCAACGGGGGCGGCAGCGGCAGCGTCGAGACCACCCGCGCCGACCCGTCGGTCACCGAGATCGCGGCGGGCTCGGCGCTGATCGGCTCGACACTCTTCGACGGCTACACCCGCATGCATCCGCGGCCCGCGGTCGCCTACGCGCTCCCGGTGGTGCGCAGGCCCGACGGCCGGCACGCCACCCTGGCCGGCGGCGGCTGGGTGGCCTCGGGTCCCGCGGCCGCGTCGCGGCTCCCGACGCCGTTCGGCCCCGGCGACCTGGTGCTGACCGGTACCGAGGGGGCCGGCGAGGTGCAGACGCCGGTGACGGGACGCCGGCTCCCGGCGCTCGGCGACCGCGTGTGGATGCGGCACGCCAAGGCCGGCGAGCTCGCCGAGCACGTCACCGAGTACCACGGGATCCGGGGCGACCGGATCGTGCTCACCGCGCGCACCTACCGCGGTGAGGGGCAGGCGTTCGGTTAGTGCCGGCTAGCGCTGCTCCTGCGGCCCGCCCGGCACCCAGAGGACGTCGCCGCCCGGGTTGGCCACGCGCCCGAGGATGAACAGGAGGTCCGAGAGCCGGTTGAGGTAGTGCGCGGGCAGCGTGCTCGTCCGGTCGGGATCCGCGGCGATGACGGCCCAGGTGCTGCGCTCGGCGCGGCGGGTGACCACGCGCGCGATGTTCAGGTAGGCGGCCGCGGGGGTGCCGCCGGGCAGGATGAACGAGTCGAGCTTGGGCAGGTCCTCGTTGAACTCGTCGCACCAGCCCTCGAGCCGCTCGATCTGGCGCTCGGTGACGCGCAGCGGCGGGTACTCCGGGTTCTCGATCACCGGGGTGGCGAGGTCGGCGCCGACGTCGAAGAGGTCGTTCTGGATCTGGCGCAGCGGGGCGACGATCGTCTCCGGCGGCGACCCGACGGAGAGCGCGACGCCGATCGCGGCGTTCGCCTCCTCGGAGTCGGCGTAGGCCGAGAGCCTCGGGTCGGTCTTGGGCACGCGCGAGAAGTCCGACAAGCCCGTCGTCCCGTCGTCGCCGGTGCGCGTGTAGATCCGGGTCAGGTGTACGGCCACGACGTCAGTCTAGGGACGCGGCGAGGTGCGCGGCGGCTCCGAGCACCGACGCGGCCTGGACGGCGACGAGGTCGCGCAGCGGGACGCGGGTGGCCGGCGCGCCGTCGATGAGCTCTCCGGCGGCCAGCGCCAGCGCGTCTGGCTCGCGATGGCGCTGGCCCAGGACACGCCGATCCTGCTGCTCGACGAGCCGACGACCTACCTCGACATCTCCCACCAGGTCGACGTGCTGGAGCTCTGCGCCCGCCTGCACGACGAGTCCGGGCGCACCGCCGTCGCCGTGCTCCACGGCCTCAACCAGGCCGCCCGCGACGCCACCCACCTGATCGCGCTGGGCCCGGGCGGGGCGGTGGCCGCGAGCGGGCCGCCGGCCGAGGTCCTGACCGAGGAGCTCGCCACCGACGTCTACGGCCTCGCGTGCCGGGTGGTGCCGGACCCGGAGACCGGCACCCCGATGGTCGTCCCGCGGCGTCCGCTGCGCGGCCCCGCGTCGGAGAGGGGGCCCGCAGCGGCGCCGCCGACGGTGCCCTCCGGGCCGACGGGTAGCGTCCCGCTGCGATGAACGAGCACTTCGTGGTGCGCGGCTCGGGCCCGCTGTCCGGGGCCGTCGACGTCGTCGGCGCCAAGAACAGCGTGCTCAAGCTCATGGCGGCGGCGTTGCTGGCCGAGGGCCGGACGGTCCTGACCAACTGCCCCGAGATCCTCGACGTTCCGCTGATGGCCGACGTCCTGCGCAGCCTCGGCTGCACGGTGGACGTCGCCGGCGCCACGGTGACGATCGACGTGCCGGCCGACCTGACCTCCGAGGCCGACTACCGCTCGGTGTCGCGGCTGCGGGCCTCGGTGTGTGTCCTCGGGCCGCTCGTCGCCCGCTGCCGTCGTGCGGTGGTGCCCCTGCCGGGTGGCGACGCCATCGGCTCGCGGCCCCTCGACATGCACCAGGCGGGCCTGCGCCTGCTCGGGGCGTCGAGCGAGATCTCCCACGGCTGCGTGGTCGCGGACGCCGAGACGCTGCGTGGCGCCCAGATCTGGCTCGACTTCCCCAGCGTCGGGGCCACCGAGAACATCCTCATGGCCGCCGTCTTCGCCGAGGGCACGACGGTGATCGACAACGCCGCGCGCGAGCCCGAGATCGTGGACCTCGTGACGATGCTCCAGCAGATGGGCGCCAAGATCGAGGGCGGCGGCACGTCGACGCTGTCCGTCCACGGCGGCGGGGCGCTCACGCCCACGAACCACCGGGTGCTCGGCGACCGCATCGTCGGCGCCACCTGGGGCTTCGCCGCGGCCATGGCCGGCGGGGACGTCACCGTGCGCGGCGTCGACCCCCACCACCTCGACCTCGTGCTCGACCGCCTCGCGCAGGCGGGCGCCGAGGTCAGCGCGCAGGACGAGGGCTTCCGGGTCGTCATGGGGAGCCGTCCGCGCTCGGTCGACTGGGTGACGCTGCCCTACCCGGGCTTCGCCACCGACCTCCAGCCCATGGCGATCGCGCTCTCCGCCATCTCCGAGGGCACCTCGATGATCACCGAGAACGTGTTCGAGGGCCGGTTCCGGTTCGTCGAGGAGATGGTCCGGCTCGGCGCCGACGCCCGCACCGACGGCCACCACGCCGTCGTCCGCGGCGTGCGGCGGCTGTCGTCGGCGCCGGTCTGGGCGTCCGACATCCGCGCCGGCGCCGGGCTCGTGCTCGCCGGGCTGTGCGCCGACGGGGAGACCGAGGTCTGGGACGTCGCCCACATCGACCGCGGCTACCCGCTGTTCGTCGAGAACCTCGCCGCCCTCGGCGGCGGCATCCACCGGGTGGTCGCACCGCCGGTGCGCTGATTCCCTCGTGAGCGAAATTCGTGGCTATAGCCCCGAAGTTCGCTCACTGGGCGTGCAGCACCAGGCGGGCGTCGTTCGCGTCGCGGGGGAACGCCAGCAGCGCCCAGCCGTCCTCGCGGTGGCTGACCGTCACCCGCACCTTCTCGCGGGCCAGCTTGCCGACGAGCACGTCGGCGGCCTCGCGGGTCGGCACCACGGCGACGGTCTCGAGCAGGCCGAGGTCGCCGTTCTCGTCGGGCAGCGCGCCCTGCGGGCCACGGCCGAACGTCCAGCGCAGCAGCCCGGCAATGAAGATCATGAGCGAGATCGCCATCAGGATCTCGCCGATCGACCCGATCATGTGGTTCTCCTCCGGACCCGACCATCCTGACCGATCCTGTGGCTGACGGCATCCCGTGCACCGCCCCTTGGGCCGGACCCGTCGGTAACATCAGCGGGTCATCCGCCAGGTGACGCGATGCGGAGGTCCCACGTGCCCTACCCCAGCGACGACGCCCGCGACCGGCCCTGGGTCATGCGGACCTACGCCGGCCACTCGTCGGCGCGCGCGTCGAACGAGCTCTACCGGCGCAACCTGGAGAAGGGGCAGACGGGCCTGTCGGTCGCGTTCGACCTGCCCACGCAGACCGGGTACGACCCCGACGCCGAGCTGGCCAAGGGCGAGGTCGGCAAGGTCGGCGTGCCCGTGTCGCACATCGGGGACATGCGAGCGCTCTTCGACCGGATCCCGCTCGACGAGGCCAACACCTCGATGACGATCAACGCGACGGCGATGTGGATGCTCGCGCTCTACGTCACCGTCGCCGACGAGCAGGGCGCCGACCGCGCGCAACTCGCGGGCACCACCCAGAACGACATCGTCAAGGAGTACCTCTCGCGCGGGACCTACGCGTTCCCGCCCGGGCCGAGCGTCCGGCTGATCACCGACATGATCGCCTGGACGTACACGAACGTCCCCAAGTGGAACCCGATCAACATCTGCAGCTACCACCTGCAGGAGGCCGGGGCGACGCCGACGCAGGAGGTCGCCTACACGCTGTCGACGGCGATCGCGGTGCTCGACGCCGTGCGCGACTCGGGCCAGGTGCCCGAGGACGACTTCGGCCAGGTCGTCGGGCGCATCTCGTTCTTCGTCAACGCGGGCCTGCACTTCATCGAGGAGATCGCGAAGCTGCGGGCGTTCTCGCAGCTCTGGGACGAACTGTGCCGCGAGCGCTACGGCGTCGAGGACGCCAAGATGCGGCGCTTCCGCTACGGCGTGCAGGTGAACTCGCTGGGGCTCACCGAGGCCCAGCCGGAGAACAACGTCCAGCGCATCGTGCTGGAGATGCTCGCGGTGACGCTGTCGAAGGACGCCCGGGCCCGCGCCGTGCAGCTGCCGGCGTGGAACGAGGCGCTGGGCCTGCCGCGGCCCTGGGACCAGCAGTGGGCGCTGCGGATGCAGCAGGTGCTGGCCTACGAGACCGACCTGCTCGACCACGACGACATCTTCGCGGGCTCGCACGTCATGGAGGCCAAGGTCGCCTCCATCGCCGAGGGGGCGCGCGCCGAGATGGCGAAGGTCGCCGAGATGGGCGGCGCCGTGCCCGCCGTCGATTCCGGCTACATGAAGTCGCAGCTCGTCTCGTCGCTCGCGCGGCGGCGGATGCGCCTGGAGTCCGGCGAGGACGTGGTGGTGGGCGTCAACAGGTTCACCTCCACCGAGCCCAGCCCGCTGCAGGCCGAGGGCGCCGAGGCGATCTTCACCGTCGACAAGTCGGTGGAGGACGAGGCCGCGAAGGCCGTGCAGGAGTGGCGCTCGGGCCGCGACCAGGCCGACGCCGACGCGGCGCTCGACCGCCTGCGCGAGGCCGCGACCACCGACGAGAACCTCATGGAGGCGACGCTCGCGTGCGCCCGCGCCGGGGTCACCACCGGCGAGTGGGCCGGGGCGCTGCGCGACGTCTTCGGTTCCTACCGGGCGCCGACCGGGGTGTCCGCCGCGTCCTCGGGTGCCGGAGAGGCACCCGAGGACCTGACCGCCGTGCGCGCCCGGGTCCGGGCGACCGCCGAGGAGATGGGCACGGCGTCGCTGCGCATGCTCGTCGGCAAGCCGGGCCTCGACGGGCACTCCAACGGCGCCGAGCAGATCGCCGTGCGGGCCCGCGACGCCGGCTTCGAGGTGATCTACCAGGGCATCCGCCTCACGCCCGCCGAGATCGTCGCGGCGGCCGTGCAGGAGGGCGTGCACGTCGTGGGCCTGTCGGTGCTGTCGGGCTCGCACCTCGAGGTCGTCCCCGCCGTGCTCGACGGGCTCGCCCGCGCGGGCGCCGAGGACATCCCGGTGGTCGTCGGCGGCATCATCCCGCCGAAGGACGCCGAGCAGCTCCAGCGCCTCGGCGTGCACCGCGTGGTGACGCCGAAGTCCTACTCGCTGACCGGGATCATGGGCGAATTCGTCGACGTGATCCGCGAGGCGCACGGGCTGGACGCGCCGGCCGCCGTGTGAGCCTCGGGCTCGTGCCTCAGCCCGGCACCCGGTCGAGGAAGCCGTGGACGCGCTCGAGTCGCCCGTCCTCGGCGACCTCCGCGACGTCGAACCCGATCACCACGGGTTCGGCGCCCGCCGGGCCCAGGTGCCAGGTGAAGCGGACGACGTCGTGGTGGGCGTCGAGCACCTCGCCGGGGGAGAAGGTCAGCCCGGCGAACTGCTCCTGGGCGCCCGCGATCAGGGCGTCGACGCCGTCGTGGCCCCGGACGTCGGCCATCGGGTCGACGTAGCGGGCGTCGGGCGTGAACGCCGCGGCGATCGCCTCGCGGCGCGCGGCGGGGTCGGTCGTGTTCCAGGCGGCGAGGTAGCGCTGGACGAGGGTGGCGGTGTCGGTCATGGGGTCCTCCTCGGTGCGTCGTGCTGACGGGGAGAACCCTGACCGCGGGGCGGTAGGCGGGTCGATGACCTCGTGGGTCATGGACGATCAGCGCCCCGGCTCGCGAGGCTGGGCGCCATGAGCGACGACCTGATCGCGTCCATGCCCTTCGCCGCCGGGCTCGGGATCCGGCTGGAGACCGCAGGCCCCGACGAGACCGTCGCCGTCCTGCCCTGGTCCGACGCGCACACCACGGCCGGCGGCCTGCTGCACGGCGGTGCGCTGATGACCCTCGCCGACACGGCGGGCGCCGTCTGCGCCTTCCTCGGGCTGCCGGCAGGGGCGCGGACGGCGACGACGCAGTCGGGCACGCATCTGCTGCGCGCGGTGTCGGGCTCGTCGGGCTCCGAGGTCCGGGCGACGGCCCGTCCCGTGCACTCCGGGCGCACCCAGATCGTCGTGCAGACCGACGTCATCGACGACCGGGGCCGCCTCGTCGCGCGGACGACGCAGACGCAGGCCGTGCTGCCGGCCTGACCTCGGCCTTCCGGGGACCGGAAACGGTGCCCTGCACGTGGTGTGGCCCGGGCCACGATCCGCGGCGACCCGATCCCGGCGATCTCGGAGGATCCGATGCCGCGCCCCACCCTGCTCCTCGTCCACGGCGCCTGGCACGGGTCCTGGTTCTGGGAGCCGCTGATCGCCGAGCTCGGGGAGTTCGACGTGCGCACCGTCGACCTACCCAGCTGCACCGGGGGCCCGGACGAGCTGGGCGGCCTGGAGGACGACGCGGCGACGGTGCGGGCGGCGGTCGAGGCGATCGACGGCCCGGTCGTCGTGGTCGCGCACTCCTACGGCGGGCTGCCGGTGTCGGAGGCGGCCGGTGCGCAGGTCGTACACCTCGTCTACCTCTGCGCCTTCATGTTGGACGCGGGGGAGTCGTTGCTGGCCGCGGCCGGCGGCACCCCGCCGCCGTGGTGGGAGGTGCACGAGCGGCACATCGTCGCGAGGACCCCCGAAGCCGTCTTCTACAACGACCTGGACCCCGCCACCGCGGCGTCGGCCGCCGCCAGGCTCGGGCTGCTGAGCCGGGCCGCCACCGAGACGCCCCTGACCCGGGCCGCCTGGCACGACATCCCGAGCACCTACGTCGTCTGCGACCGCGACGCGGCGATCCCGTCGTTCGCGCAGGAGGCGATGGCCCAGCGGGCCGGGACCGTCGTGCACCTCGACGCCGGGCACTCCGCGGCGGTGTCGCGCCCGCAGGAGGTGGCGTCGGTGGTGCGCGGCGCGGCGTCCTGAGCCGCCGTCAGCTCTCCTCGTCGTCGTCCCTGGCGGCGCCGCGCTTCTTGAGGAAGCCGAAGCCGGGGATGCCGTCGATGGCCTGACGGAGGTCCTTGGTGACGTCGAGCAGCTCGTGGAGGTCCGGTCCGACGCGGTCGAGGGTCCCGAGGATCGGCATGATGTCGGCGACCATGTGCTCGGTGAACTGGGGCATCTCGTCCACGAGCTTGATCACCGCATCGACCTCCTCCTGGCTCAGCTCGTCGACGAACTTGCCGGCCAGTGGTGCCGCGCGCTCGAGCATCGGCTGGTAGAGGCCGAGCAGCTCCTGCGCGGACCGGCTCGTCTCCCCGGCGCCCTCGACGATCCCGCGGGCGCCCTCGGTGATCTGCTTCGCGTCGCCGACGACGCCCTCGGCGCCGGACGTGATGGACCGGGCGGACTCGACGACCTCGTTCGCGCCGCTGGTGATGGAGCGGGCGGAGCCGACGACCTCCTCGGCACCGGAGGTGATGGAGCGGGCGGAGCCGACGACCTCCTCGGCGCCGCCGGTGATGCGACGAGCCGACTCGACCACGTCGTCGGCGCCCAGCGTGATCTTGCGGACGCTACCGACGACCTCCTCGGCCCCGGAGGTGATCGTCCGGGCGCTGCCCACGACCTCCTCCGCGCCCGCGGTGATCGAGCGCGCGGAGCCGACGACCTCCTCGGCGCCGGAGGTGATCGACCGGGCGCTCCCGACCACCTCGTTCGCGCCCTCGGTGATCCGCCGGGCCTCGCCGAGGACGCCGTCGACGCGCTCCATGACGCCGTCGACCCGGACCACGATGCCGTCGGCGCGATCGACCAGCCCGTCGACGCGGTCGGCCAGCGTGCCGAGCACGCCCACCAGCCGCGTCACCTCCTCGAGCAGCGCGTCCACCCGCCCGGGCAGCCGCGCGCCGACGTCGACGACCTCGCCGACCCAGCCGAGCACCGACCGCCCGGTGTCCACCACCTCGCCCGGGGAGGGCACCGCCAGCGGACCGAACCGCACCAACGCCATGTCCCCACATTGCCCGCGAGATCGGCATGCCACGCGCCCGCGCCGTGCCGAGATGGGGGATTTCCTGACGTTGAACGTCAGCGTGGCCCCCAGGCTGGCACGGCGGGCTAGAGCGAACGGAGCAGCAGGAGCGCGTAGGCGGCGAGGGTCTGGGCGTCGGTGATCTCGCCGTCGCGGGCCCGGCGCTCGAACTCGGCGCGCGGGACCCAGGCGAAGCGCATGTCGGCCTCGGTGTCCTCGCGGGCCGGCTCGCCGGCGGTGAGGTCGGTGGCGAGGTAGGCCCGCCCGCGCTGGGAGGACAGCCCGGGGGCGACGTCGAGCAGGCCCAGGTAGGTCCAGGTGGCCGCGGTCAGGCCGGTCTCCTCGCGGAGCTCGCGGGCGGCGAGCTCCGGCGCGGGCATCTCCGCGCGGTCGGGGGCGGTGCCCTGCGGGAACTCCCAGCGCCGCAGGCCCAGCGGGTAGCGGTACTGCTCGACCATGGCCAGCCGGTCCCCGTCCAGGGCCACGACCAGCGCGTAGTCGGGCTTGTCGACCACCCCGTAGACGCCCTCGGCCCCGTCCGGGCGGCGGAAGGTGTCCTCGCGCAGGGTCATCCAGGGGTTGGCGTAGACCGCGCGGGTGCTCGTCGTGACGGGGTGCTCCACACCCCGGGATGATCCACGTCGGCCGTCTCCTAGTGTTCGGGTCGTGCGCCTCGTCATCGCCCGATGCACGGTCGACTACGACGGCCGCCTCACCGCCCACCTGCCGAGCGCGCTGCGGCTGCTGCTGGTCAAGGCGGACGGGTCGGTCAGCGTCCACGCCGACGACCGCGCCTATAAGCCGCTGAACTGGATGAGCCCGCCGTGCTGGCTCACGGAGGCTCCCGGCGGGGCGAGCGGAGCGACGGGGATCGACAGCGTGTGGACGGTCAAGAACAAGGCCGACGAGACGCTGACGATCACCCTCGAGGAGATCCAGCACGACTCGTCCCACGAGCTCGGCGTCGACCCGGGGCTGGTGAAGGACGGCGTCGAGGCGCACCTCCAGCAGCTGCTCGCCCAGCACGTCACGACGCTGGGGGACGGGTGGACGTTGGTCCGGCGCGAGTACCCCACCGCGATCGGGCCGGTCGACCTGCTCTGCCGCGACGCCGCCGGGGGGTCCGTCGCCGTGGAGATCAAGCGCCGCGGCGAGATCGACGGCGTGGAGCAGCTGACCCGCTACCTCGAGCTGCTCAACCGCGACCCGCTGCTCGCGCCCGTGGCCGGCATCTTCGCGGCGCAGCAGATCAAGCCGCAGGCCAAGGTCCTCGCGAACGACCGCGGCATCCGCTGCGTCACGCTCGACTACGACGCCCTGCGCGGCGCCGTCGTGGATGAGTTCCGGCTGTTCTGATGGGTGGGCGCCTTTCACGGGCGCTCGCGCGTCGCCTGGGACGCGGTCGTCTGCGCGAGCACCTGCCCGCCGAGGTCGACGGCGCGTGCGTCTTCTGCCGCATCGTCGACGGGCGCGGCGAGGCGAGCGTGGTGGCGTCGTCCGACCGTGCCGTCGCGTTCCTGGACCTGCAGCCTCTCGTCCCGGGCCACGTGCTCGTCGTGCCCCGGGCGCACGCCGCGCACCTCGCCGACGTCGAGGACGTCGACGGCGCGGCGGTGTGGTCGCTCGCGGCGCGGGTGGCCGCGGGACTGCGCGCGGCGGGCCTCGCCGACGGCGTCAACCTCCTGCTCGCCGACGGCGCGGTCGCCTGGCAGACGGTGTGGCACGTCCACCTGCACGTGATCCCGCGCCGGCGCGGTGACGGGCTGCGCCTCCTCGCCGCCTGGACCCGCCCGGAGCGGGCGCGCCTCGACGCCACGGCCGAGCAGATCCGCGCCGCCCTGACCTGAGCCCGGATCGAGTGCGTGGCGATACGGACGTTCAGTGTCTGCGACGCCACGCCGCTGACATCTCAGAACGGTCGCGCCTGACGGCTACCGGTGCGTAGATTCGCGCCATGACGAGCACCCGCGACGCGGTATCGGTCCCCGCGAGCGAGCGGCCGGACACCTTCGACTCCCTGGATCCGCGCGACGGCCAGGTGATCGCCAGCTACCCGCGCCACACGCCCGAGCAGGTCGGCGAGGTCGTCGCGCGGGCGCGGCGGGCGTCGCGGTGGTGGAACGACCTCGGGTTCGACGGCCGGGCCCGCAAGCTCGCGGCCTGGCGGCAGCTGCTCGACCGCCGGCGCGACGAGCTCGCCGCCGTGGTCAGCCGGGAGACCGGCAAGCCGCTCGACGACGCCCGGATCGAGGGCATCCTCGCGCTCGACCACCTGCACTGGGCGGCCAAGAACGCCGCGAAGGTGCTCGGTCCGCGCAACGCGGCGGCCGGCCTGCTGATGGTCAACCACAAGGCCAGCGTCGAGTACCCGCCGATGGGTGTCGTCGGCGTGCTCGGGCCCTGGAACTACCCCGTCTTCACGCCGATGGGCTCGATCGTCTACGCACTGGCCGCGGGCAACACCGTGGTGTTCAAGCCCAGCGAGCTCACCCCGGGCGTCGGGAAGTGGCTGGTCGACAGCTTCGCCGAGGCCGTCGGCGAGAACGCGGTGTTCCAGCTGATCACCGGCGAGGGCGAGACCGGGGCCGCGCTGTGCCGTGCCGGCGTCGACAAGCTCGCGTTCACCGGGTCGACGGCCACCGCGAAGAAGGTCATGGCCACCTGCGCCGAGACGCTGACGCCGGTGCTCGTCGAGTGCGGCGGCAAGGACGCCCTGCTCGTGGACGCCGACGCCGACCTCGACGACGCGGCCGCGGCCGTCGTGTGGGGCGCGATGTCCAACGCCGGCCAGACCTGCGTCGGCGTCGAGCGGGTCTACGTCGTCGACGCGGTGGCCGAGGACCTCCTCGACCGGGTCGCCGCCCGCGCCGCCACCATCGCACCCGGCGGGGCACCCGACGCCCACTACGGGCCGATCACCATGCCCTCGCAGCTCGGCATCATCTCCGCCCAGATCGACGACGCGCTGTCCCGAGGCGGGCGGGCCGTGGTCGGCGGGCGCGACTCCGTTCGCGCGCCGTACGTCGAGCCCGTGGTGCTCGCCGACGTCCCCGAGGACAGCTCCGCGGTCACCGACGAGACCTTCGGGCCCACCGTGGTGGTCAACCGCGTCCGGGACATCGACGAGGCCGTCGACCGCGCCAACGCCTCGCGCTACGGCCTGGGCGCCTCGGTGTTCGCCAAGTCCCGCGGCCACGAGGTCGCCCGCGGGCTGCGCGCCGGCATGGTGTCGGTGAACGGGGTCATCGCCTTCGCGGGCATCCCGTCGCTGCCCTTCGGCGGCGTCGGCGACTCCGGCTTCGGCCGCATCCACGGCGTCGACGGGCTACGCGAGTTCACCCGGCCGCTGGCGATCTCCGAGCGCCGCTTCCGCAGCGTCAACGTCATGACCTTCGACCGTCCGGGCTGGGTCGTGAAGGTCCTCGCCGGGCTGGTCAGCGTGCTGTACGGCCGGCGGCGCTGAGGGGGATGCTCCCGCCGTGGAGAACCTGACCGACCTCGCGCCGGGCTTCCGGACGCGGGTCCTGGACGACGGCGCGGCGAGCGGGGACGACGGCCCGGCCCTCGTCCTCCTGCACGGCACGCCGTTCGACGCCGACGCGTCGGATCCGCTCGTGCCCCTGCTCGCCGGCCCGCGCGTCGTGCGCTTCGACGCCCGCGGCCACGGGGTCGCCGCGGCGGTGCCGGTCCCCGAATACCGCCGTCTTGCCACGGACGTCGTCGCGGTGCTCGACCACCTCGACATCAGGGAGGCGCACGTCGTCGGCCACTCCTGGGGTGGCGAGACCGCGCAGCGGGTCGCGGTCGACCACCCGGACCGCGTCGCCCGGCTGTCGCTGCTGTGCACGCGGGCCTCGCCGTTCCCGCCGTTCACCGCCCTCGCCGCCACGGTGCGCTCGGGCGGGGCGGACCTCGAGACCATGCTCGGTCGGTGGTTCACCGACGCCGAGCGCGCGGAGCCCGACGGTGTCGCCGTCTCCGTGCGCCGGGCGCTGCACGCCGCCGACCCAGAGCGCTGGGCCGAGGCGCTCGACCAGATCGCGGTGTTCGACAACCTCGGAGAGCTGGCGCGAATCCCGGTGCCGGTCGACGTCGTGGCCGCCGCGACGGTGTGTCCCCGCCGGAGCACATGACCCTGATCGCCGACGCGGTGCCGTCCGGCGTCCTCCACGTCCTCGCCGGGGCCCGGCACCTCGTCCCGCTGCAGCGACCCGAGGAGGTCGCGCGGATCCTGCTCGCTCCACGAACGGGGGCAGGACTGGAACACCGGGTGCCCGAGTAGCGATGCTTGTCCGGAGACGGTCGGACGGCCGCCCGGAGAGGACCGCGATGCCCGGCGAGCACACCCTCGGCGACCTCGTCGAGATCGACGACCGCACCGTCCTCGTGATCGGGCAGGCGCTCGACGTCGCCCACGAGCAGCCGGACGTCGGCCACGCGCTCGTGCACCGGGCAGGGGAGTACCTGGTCCTCGTCGACACCGGCGTGACGGAGGCCTTCCGGGCCGCCCTGCGCACCGCGGTCGACCGGGTCGGCCCGTGGTCGCGGCTGCTGCTGCTCACCACCCACGGCCACACCGACCACGTCGGCAACAACGACCTGGTCGACGAGCTCGCCGCCGAGCGCGGCGTGCCGGCGGAGCACTGGGTCTCGGCACGGGACCTCGAGCAGATGCGCGACCCGCTCGGCTACTGGGAGCACGCCTTCGAGCGCATCGCGGGCGTCGCCCCGCTCCCGGCGCCGCCGGCCCTGTCGGCGAGCAAGATCGTCTCGTTGTTCCAGCCGCTGCACCCGTTCGGCACGACGACCCGGGCCTACGAGGAGCGCCCGCTCGAGCGCCTGCGGCTCGGGTCGGCGCGGATGACGGGCTGGTCGTTCGCCGACGGCGCCGTGCGGGTGCTGCGCAGCCAGGGACACACCGCGGGCCACGTCGTCGTCCACCTGCGCGACGGTGCCGGCGGGGGCTCGTCCACCTCGGCGACGAGGCCAACGGCGGCTGCGGGGCGATGCCCGACGCCGACCAGCTCAAGCTGCACACGGTGCTCGGCGCCGTCGCCACCGCCGTCGCCGAGGGCGCGGTGACGACCGTGACCCAGGCCCACGACGCCGCCGTCCGGCGCGGTGACGAGGCCGTGGCCCACCTCGACGAGCTCGTCGACCAGGGCGTCGCCCTGCAGGACGCCGCGCTGGACGTCACCGCAGGCCACGAACCGGTCGACCCGCACCGGTTCCTCGACGACTTCACCCGGAAGATCTCCGAGGTCGGCGGCGGCGGGCCGAACCCGAACCCGGTCTTCACCGGGATGATGGCGGTGAACGTGCTCGCCGAGATCGGTCTGCGGCCCGACCGCGGTCGCGACGACCAGCCCTGGTCACGCCCCCACCGGACCGACCCCGCGCCGGTCGCCGGGATGCCCCACGGGCTCGCCCTCCTGCCCGCGGCCGCGGCGATGGTCGGCTGGAAGCTGCGGGGACGGGACAAGTGAGCGCACCCGGGGGCGAGGTATCGCCCAAGCGGTGGCTGGTCCTCGTCGCGATGACCGGCTCGCTGTCGATGATCATGCTCGACCAGACGGTGGTGTCGGTCGCCCTGCCCACGATGGGCCGCGACCTGTCGCTCTCGCCGGCCGGCCAGCAGTGGGTGGTCAACGCCTACGTCCTGGCGCTCGCGGCCCTGGTGGCCCTCGGGGGCAAGGCCGCGGACCTGCTCGGTCCGCGGCGGGCGTTCCGCTCCGGGGTGAGCCTGTTCTTCCTCGCCTCGGTGGGCTGCGGGCTGGCCCCGGCGGGGGAGTTCGGCGAGGCGACGATCCTCGCCTGCCGGACGCTGCAGGGGGCCGGCGCGGCGCTGATGGTGCCGGTCTCCGGCGCCATCGTCATCGCCTCGTTCGGCCCGGGGGAGCGCGGGCGGGCCATGGCGATCTTCGCCGGCATCAGCCAGATCTTCGTGGCGCTCGGGCCGCTCATCGGCGGGCTGCTCACCGAGTACGTGTCCTGGCGCGCGGTGTTCTTCCTCAACGTCCCGGTCGGCGTCACGACACTCGTGCTCGTCGCGATCGCCCCGGTCCCCGCCGCCCGTGTCCCCGGCACCCGCATCCGACCCCTCGACGTGGTGCTCGTCGTGGCGGGCCTCGCGGCGACGACGTTCGGCATCCAGCTCGCGGGCACCGACGGACTCTCGTCGCCGCTGGTCCTGGCCCTGCTCGTCGGCGGTCTCGCGATGACGGGCTGGTTCGTCGTGCGCCAGGTGCGGGCGAGCGACCCGCTGATCCACGTGCGGCTGTTCACCGACCGGGCCTTCACCGGTGACACCGCCGTCATGGGGTTCGTGCAGTTCGGGCTGCTCGGACTCGTGCTCTACAGCTCGATCTACCTGCAGGAACTGCTCGGCTTCGGGCCCATGCAGGCCGGGCTCGCCGTCCTGCCGCTGATCCTGCCGCTGACCGTGGCCGCCCAGCTCGGTGGACGCTGGTTCGACAGCGCGGGCGTCCGCGGTCCGGTGATCACCGGGTTGGTCCTCTGCGCGGCCGGGACCGTCCTCTGGCTGCTCGCGCTGCCGGGCCTGGACTACGCCCTCCAGACGCCCGGGATGGCCCTGGTCGGCGTGGGCCTCGGGCTGACGCTGTCGCCGACCAACACCGACGCGCTCTCCCGTGTCGGCGTCTCGGAGCGCACCCAGGCCTCGGGTGTCGTGCAGACCGTCCGGCAGCTCGGCGGCACGCTCGGCGTCGCCGTCATCGGTGCCGTGGTGATCGCCGCGGACGGGGAGACGCCGGGAGGGACCGCCGCGCCGGGTGGGATCGCCGCCGGGTTCTGGGTCGCGGCGGTCGCGTTCGCGCTCGCCGCGCTGGTCGGGGCCGTCCTGCTCGCGCGGCGCGACACGCCCGTCCTTACCGGAACGGTCAAGCTACCCGCGAGTAGAGACCCATCCCTCGGGTCGGGGTGAGACGCCGCCACGCATGGCAGGATCGCGCCCGGACATCGGTCGTCGGCAGGAAGGTCTGACGTGGCGCGCGAATTCGCCCGGGTGGGAGTGGTCGGTCTCGGTACCATGGGGGCGGGCATCGTCGAGGTGTTCGCCCGCGCGGGGATCGAGGTGGTCGCCGTCGAGGTCGATGCCGCCGCCGCGGACCGCGGCCGCGAGACCCTCGAGGCCTCGACCCAGCGGGCCGTGGACCGCTCCAAGCTCGCCGTCGAGGACCGCGAGGCGCTGCTCTCCCGCGTGCGCGTCACCACCAACCTCGACGACCTCGCCGACGCCGACCTCGTGGTCGAGGCCGTCCCCGAGCGCCTCGAGCTCAAGGCCGAGGTGTTCGGCGCCCTGGACAAGGTGTGCGGCCCGGAGACGATCTTCGCGTCCAACACCTCGTCGTTGTCGATCACCGAGCTGTCGGTGCGCACCGAGCGGCCGCACCAGGTCGTCGGCATGCACTTCTTCAACCCCGCGCCCGTGCAGGCCCTGGTCGAGGTCGTGCGCACGGTCGTCACCGACCCCGAGGTGCTCTCCGACGTCACCGACCTGGCCGTGACGCTCGGCAAGAGCCCGGTGGTGTGCGGCGACCGCGCCGGGTTCATCGCCAACAACCTGCTCTTCACCTATCTCAACCAGGCCGTGGGCATGTTCGAGGCCCACTACGCCGGGCGCGAGGACCTGGACGCGGCCATGCGCTTCGGCTGCGGCTACCCGATGGGCCCGCTCGCGCTGATGGACCTCATCGGCCTCGACACGGCCTACGAGATCCTCGACACGATGTACAAGCAGTCGCGCAACCAGCGCCACGCGCCGGCCCCGATCCTCAAGCAGATGATCACCGCCGGCCTGTTGGGCCGGAAGTCCGGGCGCGGCTTCTACACCTACGCCGCCCCCGGGTCGCCCGAGGTCGTCGCCGACTCGCTGACCCCGCCGCCCCCGGGCGAGGAGGGCAGTGACCACCGCCCGATCTCGACCGTCGGCGTCGTCGGCACCGGCACGATGGCCACCGGCATCGCCGAGGTGTTCGCCAAGGCCGGGTACGACGTCGTCGTCCGCGCGCGCACCGAGGCCAAGGGCGAGGGCGTCGTCGCCGGCATCCGCAAATCGCTGGACAAGGCCGTGGTCAAGGGCAAGCTCACCGAGTCCGCCCGTGACGAGACCCTCGCCCGCGTCCGCCCGACGACGAGGTTCGACGACCTCGCCGGCGCCGACCTCGTCGTGGAGGCCGTCGCGGAGGACCTCGAGGTCAAGCAGGCCGTCTTCGGGGCGCTCGACGACGTCTGCAAGCCCGGTGCGATCCTCGCCACCACCACGTCGTCGCTGCCCGTGGTCGAGTGCGCCGCGGCGACGCAGCGCCCCGACGACGTCATCGGGATGCACTTCTTCAACCCGGCGTCGGTGATGAAGCTGGTCGAGATCGTCAGCCCGATCACGACCTCGCCGGACGTGACGTCGACCGTGCGCGCGGTCACCGCGAGGATCGGCAAGCACCCGGTGCTGTGCGGTGACCGTGCCGGCTTCATCGTCAACGCGCTGCTCTTCCCGTACCTCAACGACGCGACGGCGATGCTCGAGGCGAACTACGCCACCGCCGACGACATCGACTCGGCCATGAAGAACGGCTGTGGCCTGCCGATGGGCCCGTTCGCGCTGCTCGACGTCGTGGGCCTCGACGTGTCGCTCGCCATCGAGCGGTCGCTCTACCTGGAGTTCCGCGTGCCAGGGTTCGCCCCGGCGCCGCTGCTCGAGCACCTCGTCACCGCCGGGCGCCTGGGCCGCAAGACCGGCCAGGGCTTCCGGGACTACCAGAAGAAGTAGGTCTCCCGCGCCCGATGGCCCGCCGCTCGCGTCGCCACCCCGCCCGCCCCGCACCGGCCCCTCCGCCGCTGCGGGGCGGCTGGGTGCGCGAGGAGGGCGGCTGGACCGTGCGCTCGATCAGCGGGACGGCCGCGACCAAGACCTACCGCTGTCCGGGCTGCCACCAGGAGATCGTGCCCGGGACGCCGCACGTGGTGGCGTGGCCTGCCGACGAGGTCGAGGACGACGACAACAGCGAGCGCCGGCACTGGCACACCGGCTGCTGGCGCCGGGAGCGCGGGCGGTCCGGCTAGACCGTATGGAGGCCCGGCGCCCCGCTCGTAAGTTGGCGCGGGTCGCCGTCGCACTCAGTGACGGTGCCGCAATTACGGGAGGCGCCGGGTGTTGGCAGAGCGTACGTGGGTCGGTCTGGACGTCCATGCTCGTTCGGTCGTGGGGTGCGCGATCGACGACGAGGCATGCGAGATCCGCACCCAGCGGGTGGCACCGCAGACCGAAGCGATCGTCGATTGGGTCATGGCACTGCCGGGGCCGGTGGCGGTGACCTATGAGGCCGGCCCGACCGGCTTCGGCCTGGCCCGGGCGCTGGCCGCGGCCGGGGTGCGCTGCGAGGTGGTCGCGCCCTCGAAGCTGGAACGCCCGGCCGGGGACAAGGTCAAGACCGATCGCCGCGACGCCGAACGCCTGGCGCGGCTGCTGCGTATCGGGGAGCTGCCCGCGGTGCGGGTCCCCAGTGAGGCCGAGGAAGCCGCCCGGGACCTGGTGCGCGCCCGCGAAGACGCCCGCGGGGACCTGATGCGTGCGCGGCACCGGCTCTCCAAGCTGCTGCTGCGCCAGGGCATCGTCTGGGACCGCAGCGCGTGGACCGGCGAGCACACCGACTGGCTGCGCCGCCAGCACTTCGACCGGCGCGGGGTGCAGCTGGCCTTCGACGAAGCCCTCGACACGGTGTTCAGCGTGCACGCCCGCCGCGACCGGCTCGACACCGCGATCGAAGAGATGGCCGGGACCGAGCCGCTGGCCGGGCCGGTGGGACGGCTGCGCTGCCTGCGTGGGGTCTCCACGCTGACCGCGGTCGGGCTCTGCGTCGAGGTCGCCGACTGGCACCGCTTCACCGGCTCGACCATCGGCTCCTACCTCGGGCTCGTGCCCTCGGAGTTCTCCTCCGGGGCCCGACGGGTCCAGGGCCCGATCACCAAGACCGGCAACGCCCACGCCCGCCGGCTGCTGGTCGAAGCCGCCTGGCACCACCGTCGCCCGCTGCGTCCCAGCCGGGAACGAGCCCGGCGCGCCGACGGTCAGCCCGCCGGGGTGCGGGCGCGCGCCGAGGCCGGCAACCGCCGCCTGCACCAACGCTGGTGCCGTCTCGAGCAGCGCCGCAAGCGCCCGACGGTGTCGGTGGTCGCCGTCGCTCGTGAGCTCGCCGGCTGGTGCTGGAGCCTCGCAGTGCTCGACCAGGACCCGCTCGACGAGCACCAGCATCACGCGGCCGCCTGACACGCGGCCGCCCCCACAGGCCCCGGCGGGCGCCGGGTGCGGACGCAGGCAGCGCGAGGAGCGACCCGCGAGTTAGCTATGAGCAGCTCCGCCCGACCCTCATCGAGCGGGGCGACGCTCGCCCCTAGATCCGCGGAACGCTCCCGACGAACACCCGGTCATGCGGTAACCAACCCGCGCATATCAGCCTGACCGCGCGTCGAGCCAGCACGCCTCCACCCCACCCGGCCCCGCCGGACCCACAACGCCCTAACCAGCCACGATGCATCCCATCGAGGGCCCACCACCCCTGCCTACTTGACAGAAGTGCCCTCCATATCAGCTAGAGCGAGCGCGCGCCGGTGCGCTGCTCGGGCGCCTGGGCCCCGCCGAGGTCGCCGCTGTGCCCGTTCCCGGCCGCGGCGTGCGGGGTCGGTGAGGGACGCGCGGCGGACGCCGGCGGGTCGGGCAGGACCGGGCGCTGCTCGGCGCCGCCCTCGTCGGGGAACGCGTCGACGGTGGGCAGGGCGCCCAGCGCCGCGCGCAGCGTGTTCAGCTGCCCGCCCACGCGGTCACGCAGGCGCCGCATCTCGGCGACCTCGGCGTCGGCCTCACGCAGCCGGCGGCGGGCCTCCTCGGAGGCGTCCTGCACGTGCTTCTCAGCGCGCTCCTTCGAGGCCTGCTCGTCGGCCTCGAGCTGGCGCATCGCCTCGCGGCGCCGGGCGGCCATGGCCACCGAGAAGTCGGTCTCGACCTGGTCGCGGGTCGCCCGGCCCTCGGCGTCAAGGCGGTCGCGCTCCTGCTCGGACTCGGTGCGCAGACGCGAAGCCTCGGCCCGCGCCCCGTCCATGAGCCCGCGGTGCTCGTCCTCCATCGCCCGGCGGCGCCGGTCGTTGTCGGCGAGGCCCTCGTCGTAGCGGGTGCGCGCCTGCTCGGCGTCCGCCTCGGCGCGCTCGTGCAGCTCACGGGCCTGCCGGCGGGCCTCGTCGAGCGTGCCGCGGGCGTGCTCCTCGGCCTCCTGGACCGTGGCGCGGGCCTGCTCCTCGGCGTGCTCGACCGTGCGGCGGGCGCGGTCCTCGGCACCGGCGACGACGGTGCGCGCGTGCTCGTCCGCCTCGCCGGTCTTGCGCCGGGCGTACTCGTCGGCGTCCGCGCGGACGCTGCGTGCCGCCTCGGCGGCGTCGTCGCGCATCGCGCGGGTCTCGTCCTGGGCCAGGCGCAGCATGCGCTGGAGGCGCTCCGAGAGCCCCTCCATGGTGTCCGGCGGCGCGGAGAGCCGGTCGACCTGGGCCCGCAGGTCCTCCACGTACGCGCGGTGGTGGTCCAGCGCGCGGGCGAGCTCGGTGGCCTGGGCCACCGCGGCGTCGCGGTCGGCGGTGAGGATCCGCAGGTCGGCCTCGACGCGGTCGAGATGCTCCTCGACCTGGCCGCGGTCGTATCCGCGGCGCACGACGTCGAAGCCGGTCCCCAGCGGCAACAGCTCGTGCTCGTCGGACGGCATGCGGGTCACGGTACCGGCGGCGCGGGGGCCGTTCCACGTACGGGTGAGCGCGAACGGATGGTCCTCACTCCCCGCGGAAGCGGTTGATCGAGGACTCGTGCTGCGCGCGCTTCTCGGTGTTCGTGACGCCGAGGCCCTCCTCCGGGGCGAGGCAGAGCACACCGACCTTGCCCTGGTGGTTGTTGTGGTGGACGTCGTTGGCCGCCTCGCCGGTCTCTTCCAGCGCGTACGTCTTCGACACCGTGGGGTGGACCTTCCCCTGGGCCACCAGGCGGTTCGCCAGGTAGGCCTCCTTGTAGTTCGCGAAGTGCGACCCGATGATCCGCTTGAGGTTCATCCACAGGTAGCGGTTGTCGTACTGGTGCATGAAGCCCGACGTGGAGGCGCAGGTGACGATCGTGCCGCCGCGCTTGGCGACGTAGACCGAGGCGCCGAAGGTCTCGCGGCCCGGGTGCTCGAAGACGATGTCGGGGTCGTCGCCGCCGGTCAGCTCGCGGATCTTCGAGCCGAAGCGCTTCCACTCGCGGGGGTCCTGGTTCTCGGGGTCGGACCAGAACTTGTAGCCCTCGGCGGAGCGGTCGATGATCAGCTCGGCGCCCATCTTGCGGCAGAGCTCGGCCTTCTGGGGCGAGGAGACGACGCAGACCGGCGTCGCGCCGCCGTTGAGGGCGAACTGGGTGGCGTAGGAGCCGAGACCGCCCGACGCGCCCCAGATCAGGACGACGTCGCCCTGGGTCATGTTCGCGCCGTGGGGGCTGACCAGCTGGCGGTAGGCGGTGGAGTTGACGAGGCCGGGGGACGCGGCCTCCTCCCAGGTGAGGTGCTCCGGCTTCGGCATCAGCTGGTTGGTCTTCACCAGGGCCATGTCGGCCAGGCCGCCGAAGTTGGTCTCGAAGCCCCAGATGCGCTGCTCCGGGTCCATCATCGTGTCGTCGTGGCCGGCGGGGCTCTCGAGCTCCACCGAGAGGCAGTGCGCGACGACCTTGTCGCCCGGCTTCCACATCTGCACGCCCGCGCCGACCTTGAGCACGACGCCAGAGAGGTCGGAGCCCACCACGTGGTAGGGCAGGTCGTGGCGCTTGGCCAGCTCGGAGATGCGGCCGTAGCGCTTGAGGAAGCCGAAGGTGGACACCGGCTCGAAGATCGAGGTCCACACGGTGTTGTAGTTGATGGCGCTCGCCATGACGGCGACGATCGCCTCGCCGGGTGCGACCTCGGGCGTCGGCACCTCGTCGAGGTGCAACGACTTGCGCGGATCCTTCTCACGCGAGGCCATCCCCTCGAACATGTCGGCCTCGTCGGCGTGGACGGTGATGCCCCGGTAGGACTCGGGGACCGACAGACCAGCGAGAGCGGCGGTGTCGTCGGCGAGGATGGCGTCGCGGATGTCCTGCACGGTTCTTGCCTCCGGATGTGTGCGGTCGCCGCACGCTACCGGTGGGTAACGTTTCTGGGGACCGGGGTGTGAGCGGGTCGGTGGGCGCGGCTCAGTGCACTGCTGCTCAGTGCTCGGCTGCGGGCTCGACGAGCTCGACGAGGACGCCCCCGGCGTCCTTGGGGTGGACGAAGTTGACGCGGGAGCCCGCCGTGCCACGGCGCGGGGCGTCGTAGAGCAGGCGCAGCCCCTTCTCCCGCAGCGCCGCAGCGCTCGCCTCGACGTCCGTGACGCGGTAGGCCACCTGCTGGAGCCCGGGGCCGTTGCGGTCCAGGAACTTCGCGATCGTCGACGACTCGTTCGCCGGCGCCAGCAGCTGCACCGCCGGGCCCGCGTCGTCGCCGGGTGCGTGGAGCATCGCCTCGCGCACCCCCTGTTCCTGGTTGACCTCCTGGTGGGTCGCGACAAGGCCGAGGTTCTCGGCGTACCAGGCGATCGCGGCGTCGAGGTCGGGCACGGCGATCCCCACGTGGTCGATCGTCGTGATCCCGCTCGCGCTCAGGTCGTCGGAGGGCATGGCGCGCACCCTAACCATCTGAATCGAACTGCCGACCCCGTGACGCAGCGCACGCTTGATTTCCCAAGCTGCGCCCGGCGCTGCGGTCCGGTCGCGGTGGGTAACGTGGCGCGCCGTGGATCTGGACCGTCTGGTGGCCGACGCACGCGAGGGCACGCCGCGGGCGGTGGGGCGGCTGATCTCGCTGGTCGAGGACGGCAGTCCCCAGCTGCGGAACCTGGCCGCGGCCCTCGCCCCGCACACCGGGCGGGCCCGTGTGGTGGGCCTGACCGGCTCTCCGGGCGTCGGGAAGTCGACGACGACGTCCGCGCTGGTCTCCGCCCTGCGGGCCGACGACCGGCGCGTCGGCGTGCTCGCGGTCGACCCCAGCTCGCCGTTCTCGGGCGGCGCGCTGCTCGGCGATCGGGTCCGGATGGGTGACCACGCGACGGACCCGGGTGTGTTCATCCGCTCGATGGCCACCCGCGGCCATCTGGGTGGTCTGGCGGCCGCGACGCCGCAGGCCCTGCGCGTCCTCGACGCCGCGGGGTGCGACGTGATCCTGGTCGAGACGGTGGGGGTGGGCCAGTCGGAGGTGGAGGTCGTGGCCCTGGCCGACACGACGGTCGTGCTCCTGGCCCCCGGGATGGGGGACTCCGTCCAGGCGGCCAAGGCCGGGATCCTCGAGGTGGCCGACGTCTTCGTGGTCAACAAGGCCGACCGGGACGGCGCGGACGCCACCGTGCAGGAGCTCCAGCACATCATCTCGCTGAACCGCCGCGAGGTCGGCGGTCCGTCCTGGCGCCCGCCCGTGGTGCGCACCGTGGCCGCCGCCGGGCAGGGGATCGACGAGCTCGTCGCCGCGCTCGACCGGCACCGCACCTGGGCGGCCGATCACGATCTCCTCGCCGAGGGGCCCCTCCGCCGCGCCCGCGCCGAGATCGAGGCCATCGCTCTGGCCGACCTGCGTGCCCGTATCCGGGACATGTCGGGCTCGGCGACGCTGCCGGCCCTCGCCGAGCGTGTGGTGGCCGGCGAGCTCGATCCCTATGCCGCCGCCGACGAGGTCGTCGCCTCGGTGCGGACCTGAGGGCCCGTCACTGCAGGGCCCGTCACGGCAGGGCCCGTCACGGCAGGGCCCGTCACGGCAGGGCCCGTCACTGCAGGGCCCGTCACGGCAGGACCCGTCACGGCAGGCCCGCGGCCGGCAGCGCCGCGGAGAGCCAGGGGATGACGACGGCGACCGTCGGCACGACGACCACCGCGGCCGCCGTGAGGTAGACGCCGGTGGCGAGACGGCGGTCGCCGCAGCACAGGGTCCGCACGCGCTCGAGCCGGGCGGCGATCTCGGTGTCGCCGGTGACGACGAACGACTCGAGCGCTCCGGCCATCGCGGTGTCCGAGGACCTCGTGCGGGCGGCGTCGTCGGCGAGCATCTCGAGCAGCAGGCCCACGGCGTCGCGGGCCTGCCGGCTGCGCACGAGCACGGGGAACGCCTGGTGGAGGGCCACGAAGCTCTCGCGGACGAGGTCGTGGCGGGCGTCGAGGTGGGCCTGCTCGTGGGCGAGGACGGCGCGCAGCTCGTCGGGCGCGAGGGTGTCGAGCGCCGCCTCGGTGACCACCACGCGGGGGGCGCGCCCGGGCACGCAGTAGGCGAAGGGCACGGCGCCGTCGAGGACGCGCAGCACGGCGCGGGCCCCGGGGCTGCCGACCGTGGCGCTGCGCTCGGCGCGGTCGAGCAGGTCGACCATGTCGCGGTGCCGGGCGCGGCGCCTGCGGGTGCGCACGCCCAGCAGGACGAGGACGACGGCCAGGCGCAGGACGATCAGCCCGGCGATCGTCGCGGCGACGGCGACGGCGATCAGCAGCGGGGTGCCGGTGCGCTGCTGCGGGCCGAGGGCGCGCAGCAGCTCCTCGGGCGCGGCGAGCGCGCTGCCCACGGCGGCGAGCACGGCCGCGAGCGCGACGGCCTGCCACAGCACGATCGCGGCGCGCGGCACCCGCGCGGGCCAGCGGGCGCGGGCCAGCGCGGAGGGGACGGGGCCGGCCAGCACGAGGGCCAGCACGGCCAGCCACACCGAGGCCATGGTGGGTCAGTCTGGTGCCGCAGGACACGAAGCGCAGCGGAGCTGGACCACCGAATTGCGTGCGGTGATCACGAGTCGGAGGCGCGTTCGTCCCCGTCGACACGTGGCTGGGGCACCTGCGGCATCTCGGCCGCCGGCGCCGGCCCGGTCTGCAGGGCCGCGCGCAGGGCGGCAGCCTCCTCCGGGCCCACGCGGTCGACGAAGGCCACGAGGGCGGCGGTGCGGTCGTCGCCGACGTCGCCCAGGGCGTCGAGCATCAGCGAGGCCGTCAGCTGCTCACGGGTGGACGCCGCGGCGTAGCGGTAGGCCTTGCCGTCGCGCTCCTGCCGGACGACGCCCTTCTTCGCGAGGCGCCCGAGCACCGTCATCACCGTCGTGTAGGCGAGCTCCCGTTCGAGCCTGTCGTGCACCTCGCGCACGGTCAGGGGGCCGGGAGCGGCCCACAACTGCCCCATCACTGCGCGCTCCAGCTCACCGAGGGCCACGCCACGCATCCTAGCCGTGGATCCCCTTGCCAACGCAACCCGTCGTACTACGCTTAGTCGTAGATACGACGTCGTGTCGTAGGTGGGAGGTCGTCGTGACCGCACTGGAGCTGGCCCGACTGCAGTTCGCGGTCGTGACCGTGTACCACTACCTGTTCGTCCCGCTGTCGATCTCGCTGGCGACGTTGACGGCGCTGCTGCAGACGTTCGCGTACCGCAGCGGTGACCCGCGCTGGCAGCGGTTGACGCTGGTCGCGGGCAAGCTGCTCATGATCACCTTCGCCGTCGGGATCGTCACCGGGCTGGTGCAGGAGTTCCAGTTCGGGCTCTCGTGGTCGGACTTCGCCCGTTTCTACGGCGACGTCTTCGGTCCGACGCTGGCGATCGAGGGGATGCTCGCGTTCTTCCTCGAGGCCACGTTCCTGGGGCTGTGGTGGTTCGGGGCCGACCGGCTGCGCCCCGCGCTGCACCTGGCGACGATCTGGATCGTCGCCGTCGGCACCCTGATCTCGGCGTACGTGATCCTCGCGGCCAACGCGTTCATGCAGAACCCGGTGGCCTACACGCTCGACCCGGTCACCGGCCGGGCGCGCCTCGGCGACTTCACCGACCTGCTGACCAACGAGGTCGTCCTCGCCGCCTTCCCGCACACGATCGCCGGCGCCTTCCTCGGCGGCGGGGCGCTGCTGCTGGCGATCGGGGGATCCCGGCGCTGGCGCTCGGCCGGCGGCGACGCCACCGGGCAGTGGCGCCTGCTCGTGCGCGTCGGGGCGTGGACGACGCTGGTGTCGGGGACGGCCGTCGCGCTCACCGGCGACCTGCTGGGCAAGGTCATGACCAGCGTGCAGCCGATGAAGATGGCGGCCGCCGAGGCGCTCTACGCCACGCAGGCGGGGGCTCCGTTCTCGCTCTTCGCCGTGGGTGCGCCCGGGGACAAGGAGCCGTTCTTCACGCTCGACGTGCCGTGGCTGCTCTCGTTCCTCGCGACGGGCGACCCGACGGCGACCGTCCAGGGCATCGACGACCTGCAGGCCCAGTACGTCGCGCAGTTCGGGCCGGGCGACTACGTCCCGGTCGTGCCGATGGCCTACTGGAGCTTCCGCTTCATGATCGGGTTCGGGGTGGTGGCGACGATCGTCGCGGCCTGGGTGCTGTGGCGGATGCGCCGGGGGCGGGACCTCTTGCCCGGTGACCGTGGGTTGTTCGCGCTGGTGGACCGCTGGCTGCTGCGCGGGCTCTGGGTCGTGCCGGTCCTGCCCGCGCTCGCCGCGACCGCCGGTTGGCTGTTCACCGAGACCGCCCGCCAGCCCTGGCTCGTCTTCGGCCTGTTCCGCACCGCCGACGGGGTCTCGCCCGGGCTGACACCCGTCGAGATCGTCGCCTCGCTGGCCGGGTTCGCCGCGGTCTACGGCCTGCTGGCCGTGGTCTGGGTGCGGCTCGTGCTCCGGGTGGCCCGCACCTCGGGCGACGATCCGGTCCCCGAGGCCGCCGACACCCCCGACCGTCCCCTCGTCCCGTCGTACTAGGAGCCCACGATGGACCTCCCCACCCTGTGGTTCGCCCTGGCGGTCACCTGCTGGGTGCTGTTCTTCGTGCTCGAGGGCTTCGACTTCGGCGTCGGGGTGCTCGCGGGCGCGCTGGGTCGCGACGACCACGAGCGCGGCGCGGGGGTGACGACGATCGGCCCGGTCTGGGACGGCAACGAGGTGTGGCTCGTGGCCGCGGTCGGTGTCACGTTCGCCGCCTTCCCCGACTGGTACGCCGCGCTCATGAGCGGGCTCTACCTGCCGTTCGTGCTGATCCTGCTCGCGCTGGCCGCGCGCGGGGTGGCGCTGGAGTTCCGGTCCAAGGGCGGCACCGCGCGCTGGCGCGCCGTCTGCGACGCCGTGCTCGCGGGCTCGTCGCTGCTGGTCGCGGCCCTGTGGGGCGCGGTGCTCGGGGTGCTCGCAACCGGACTGGCGCTGGGTGCGGACGGGGAGGTCGCCGGGTCAGGCCTCGGGCGCTCGGTGGCGCCGCTGGTGTCGACGCCCGCGCTGCTGGGGGCGGCACTGGGGCTCGGCGTCGCGCTGGTGCAGGGGGCGACGTTCCTGGCCCTGCGCACCACGGGCCCGCTGCGGGCCCGGGCGCGGGTGGCGGCGCTCGGGGCGCTGGTGCCCGTGGCGGTGCTGGTCGCGGTGGTCGCGCCGCCCGGGCTGGTGGCCGTCGGGGTGCTGGCTGTCCTGGTGGTGGCCGTCCTGGTGGCGGCCCGGCGCGAGGTGCTGGCGTTCGCGGCGACCTCGGTGGCCGTGGCCGGCAGCGTCGTCGCGGTGCTCGCCGCGCACCTGCCCGTCGTCCTGCCGAGCACCCTGGACCCGGCGTTCTCGCTGACCGTCGCCGGGGCGGCCGCGAGCCCCGGCGCGCTGCGGCTGATCACGATCGCCGCGGTGCTCGTGCTGCCCGGCGTCGTGGCCTACCAGGCGTTCTCGTACTGGGTGTTCCGCCGGCGCGTGGCCAGTGAGCGGGTGGCGACGTGAGGGGCCCTGTGGATCCGCGGCTGTTGACGCTCGCCCGCGGGGCGTGGCCCGGCGTGACGGGGCTCGTTCTCGTGGGGGTCGCGCAGGCGGCCGGGACCGTGGTGGCGGCGCTGGCGGCGGCGACCCTCGTCACCGCGCTGGTGACGGGCACCGAGGGCGTCCCGCGCGGCGCGATCGTCGTGCTCGCGCTCGTGGTGGTCGCGCGGGCGCTCCTGGCGTGGCTCGAGCCGTGGCTCGCGGCGCGCACCGGGGAGCAGGTGGTCGAGCGCGAGCGTGAGCGGCTGCTCGACCGCCTCGGCCACGACGACGCGACCGCCGTCGTGGGGCTCGCCGGGCACGGCGTCGACGCGCTGCGCGGGTGGTTCACCGCGACCCTGCCCGCGCTCGTGCTCGCGGTGGTGCTGCCGCCGGCGGTAGTGGTGGTGCTCGCGCTCAACGACCCGACGTCGGCGCTGGTCGTGGCGGCGACGCTGCCGCTGGTGCCGGTGTTCGCGGTGCTGCTCGGGTGGGCCGCGCGGGCCCGGGCGCGCCGCGAGTGGGCGGCCGGCGAGCGGCTGGCCGGGCACTTCCTCGACACCGTCTCGGGCCTCGCCACGCTGCGCCTGTTCGGGCGCGGGCGGCGGGCCGTCGACTCCGTCGCCGCGCTCGGCGAGCGGTACCGCGAGGCGTCGGTCCGCGTGCTGCGCGTGGCGTTCCTGTCGTCGACGGCTCTGGAGCTGCTCGGGACGCTGTCGGTCGGGCTCGTCGCGGTCGGGGCCGGCGTGCGCCTGGTCGAGGGCACGATGGCGCTCTACCCCGCCCTCGTCGCGATCCTGCTCGCCGGCGAGGCCCACCGCCCCGTGCGCGAGGCCGGCGCGCGCTTCCACGACACCGCGCGGGCCACGGCGGTGCTCGACGAGCGGGACGCGGTGCTCGCGTCGTCCCCGTCGGCGCCCGCAGGGTCGGCGCTCGAGCGGTCGGTGTCGGCGGGTCGTGCGCGGGTGGTCGTGCGGGACCTGGTGGTCCGGCACCCGGGACGGCGGTCGGCGAGTCCCCGCCTGGCCGCCCTCGACGGGGTCGGCGGCGAGCTGCTCGTCGTCGCCGGGCCCTCGGGGGTCGGCAAGACGACGCTGCTGCGCGCGCTCGCCGGGACGCTCGACGACGCCGCCTCGGTCCAGGGCCGGGTCGAGGTGCGCGGGCGGCTGGTCGTGCTCGGCCAGCACCCTGCGCTCCCGCACGCCGCGACGGTGGGCGAGGCGCTGGGCGACGGGTCACCGGCCCTGCTGCGGCGCCTGCACCTCGACCTCGACCCCGCGGCGCCCCTCGCCGAGGCCGGCCGCTCGCTGTCCTCGGGCCAGCGGCGCCGCCTCGCCCTCGCCCGGGTGCTCGGCGAGGCCGCCACCGACCCCGCCGGCACCGTCGTCCTGCTCGACGAGCCCACGGCGCACCTCGACGCCACGAGCGAGCAGGCCGTCGTCGCCGAGCTCCGCGCGCTGGCCGGGGCTGGCGCGCTCGTGCTCGCCGTCGCGCACCGCGACGCCCTGCGCCACGCCGCCGACCACGTCGTCGACCTCGCCTCGGACGTTGTTGCAGCGAACGCGCCGTTCGCTGCTTCTATGCGTGCGAACGACGCGTTCGTTGCATCGCAGGGCGCGCCGGCTGACGACGCGAACGGGGAGTTCGTACGCCTAGAAGCAGCGAACCGCCCGTTCGCTGCGACAACCCGGCGCGGCGGGATACCGCGAGCCATCGCGCTCGGGACGGGCGCGGCACTGGCGGGGGTGGCGCTGACGGCGTCGGCGGCCTGGCTGATCGCGCGGGCCGCGGACCAGCCGCCGATCCTCACGCTGTCGATCGCGGTCGTCGCCGTCCGGGGATTCGCGATCGCGCGCCCGCTGCTGCGCCACCTCGAGCGGGTCGCGGCGCACGCCGACGGCCTCGGCCGGATGGTGCGCTGGCGGCGGGACGTCGTCGCCGCGCTCGCCGAGCGCGTGCCCGGCGCGGTCGCCGGCCGTCGGGGCCACCTGCTCGCCCGGGTCACCGACGACGTCGACCTGCGCCTCGACGGTCTCGTGCGCGGTGTGCTGCCGCTCGCCGTCGCGGTCCTCGCCCTGCCCGTGCTCCTCGGCGCGGCGACGCTGATCGGGCCCGGTGTCGCCGGCGCGCTCCTGCCGGGGCTGGCGCTCGCGGTGATCGGCGCACCCCTGGTCGCGGCGGTGCTGGCGCGCCGTCACGGACCCGCGGTCGAGCGCGGCACCGACGACCTGCGCGCCGCGGTCGTCGAGACCCATGCCGCCCGCGACGAGCTCGCCGCCCGCGGCCCCGAGGCGCTGCGCGCCGTGCCCCGTGTGCGGGCCGCTGCGCTCGCCCGGGCCCGCCGTGGCGACGCAGGCGGTGGTGCCGTCGCCGCCGCGCTCGCGCAGCTCGGCCTCGGCGCCGCCGCGATCGGCGCGGCCCTCGCCGCCCCGGCGGCGGTGTCGCCGGAGCTCGCCGCGGTCGCGGTGCTCGCCCCGCTCGCGCTCGGCGAGACCGTCCTCGCGCTGCCCGCCGCGGCCGCCGCCGTGGTCCGCGGACGGCGCGCCCGGGCGCGGCTCGCCGCGCTCGCGACGCCCGTCCCGCCGGCGGCGGAGCCCGAGCACCCGGCGGACGCCCCGCGACGGGGACGCCTGGTGCTGCACGACGTCACCGCAGGCTGGGGACCCGTGCCGGCCCTGCGCCACCTCGACCTCGACCTCCCCGCCGGCCACCGCCTCGGCGTCACGGGGGCCTCGGGGTCGGGCAAGTCGACGCTCGCCGCGGTGCTGACGCGCCTGCTCGACCCGGCGGCCGGGAGCATGACGCTCGGCGGGGTGGACGCGGCCGACGTCCCCGGCGACGGCTGGCGCCGCGCGGTCGCCCTCGTCGGCGAGCACGACCACGTCTTCGCGACGACCCTGCGCGAGAACCTCCGCTTCGCCGCCCCGACGGCCACCGACTCCGACCTCGTTGCCGCGCTGCACCGCGTCCGCCTCGCTACCTGGCTGAACGGCCTGCCCGAGGGCCTCGACACCTGGCTGGACACCGGCTCGGTCTCGGGCGGCGAGCGCCGTCGCCTGGCCGCCGCCCGGGCGCTGCTCGCCGACCCCGCCGTGCTCGTGCTCGACGAGCCCACCGAGGGCCTCGACCCGGCCACCGCCCGCGCCCTCGTCGCCGACCTTGTCGACGGGGCGACGGGCCGCACGGTCGTCCTGCTCGCCCACCGAGGCGAGGGCCTCGAGTTCGTCGACGAGGTCCGTCACCTCGAGGGCGGCGTGCTGCGCCCTGAGCTTCAGGCGAAGTCGCCCGCGGCGTGACGCACGCTCGCGAGCAGGCTCGTCAGCATCTCGGTCTGGCCCTCGTCGAGCCCGACCAGTCCGAAGTCGACGGCCGTGACCGACGCCGTCGCCGCGGCGCACAGCTCGCGCCCGGCGTCGGTGATCTCCACGAGCGTGGTGCGCCCGTCCGTCGGGTGGGGCCGGCGGACGACGAGGCCGGAGCCCTGGAGGCGGTCGACGATGTTCGTGATCGACGTGGGGTGCAGCTGCAGCCGCTCGCCCATGATCCGCATCGGCAGCGCCCCGGCCCGCGAGAACCGCAGGAGCACCAGCGCCTCGTAGCGGGCGAAGGTCAGGCCGTGCGGGCGCAGCGCCGCGTCGACCGCCTGCTGGAGGATCTGCTGGACGCGCATGACGCTCGTGACCGCCGCCATCGCGCGCGGCTCGCCGATCCGCTCGTTCCAGAGGGACGCGGCCCGCGCGATCGGGTCGAACGGCAGCGGTGCGGACGCGGTCATGGCGTCCGCGAATTTATCAGCGCGGGCGACGTGGCAGGCTGGACGCGTGATCGTGGCGTTCAGCGTCTCCCCGTCCGGTGTCGGCGTCGACGGCTCGCCGAGTGAGGACGGGTCGGTCTCCGAGGCCGTCGCGGCGGCGGTGCGCGTCGTGCGCGAGTCGGGCCTCCCGCACGAGACCTCGTCGATGTTCACGTCGGTCGAGGGGGAGTGGGACGAGGTGATGGACGTCGTGCGCCGCGCCACCGAGGCGGCCGGGCGCTACGGGTCGCGCGTCTCGCTCGTGCTCAAGGCGGACATCCGCCCCGGCCACACCGGGCAGATGCAGGCGAAGATCGCGCGCGTCGAGGAACGCCTGCAGGGCTGACCGCGAGGGCTCGCCGCACCTGGCAGACTCGACCTCGTGGCACGTCCCGATTCCCGCCAGGCGGCCCAGGCCGCAGCGCTCTCGTCCGCGATGGCCGGAGCCGTCGATCTGTCCGGCCTCAAGGCCCGCGCCGAGCAGCGCCCGCCCTCCGGTGGCGCCCCGCAGCAGCGTCCCGCCGATCCCGCGGGCGGCGGTGGTCCGCCCGTCGGGGGCGGCGGCCCCGCGCCGGCCACCGTCCTGGACGTCACCGAGGAGACGTTCCAGGCCGAGGTCATCGAGCGCTCGATGCAGGTGCCGGTCGTCGTCGACCTCTGGGCCGAGTGGTGCGGGCCCTGCAAGCAGCTCTCGCCGGTGCTGGAGAAGCTCGCCGCCGAGGGTCGCGGCGCGTGGATCCTCGCGAAGATCGACGTCGACGCGAACCCGCGCATCTCGCAGGCCTTCCAGGTGCAGTCGATCCCGCACGTCGTCGTCGTGGCCGGCGGCCAGCCGGTGACGTCCTTCAACGGCGCCCAGCCCGAGCCCCAGCTGCGCGAGTGGATCACCCAACTGCTCGAGGCGCTGCGCGAGCAGATGCCCGGCATCACGGAGGCCGAGGCCCGCGCCGGCGGCGAGGTCGACGCCGAGCCCGTCGAGGAGCCCGAGGACCCGCGCATCGTCGCGGCCGAGGAGGCCCTGGAGCGCGGCGACTACGCCGCGGCCGCCGAGGCCTACGAGCAGATCATCGCGAGCGAGCCGGCCCACGCCGAGGCGGCGGCCGCGCTGGCGCAGGTGAAGTTCCTCGAGCGCGCCGAGTCGGCGGACCCGTCGGCCATTGGCCGCGCGGACGCCGCGCCCGACGACGTCGACGCCCAGATCGCCGCGGCGGACGCCCAGGTGGCCGCCCAGGACGTGACCGGCGCGTTCGACCGGCTCGTGCAGACGGTTGCGCGCACCGCGGGCGACGACCGCGACCGCGCGCGCACCCACCTCGTCGAGCTGTTCGAGCTCTTCGGCACCGAGGACGAGCGCGTCACCACCGCCCGCCGGGCCTTGGCCCGCGCCCTCTACTAGGTCCCCGCCGCTGTTATCTGCGTGGCGTTACGGACACTCAACGTCTGCGGCGCCACGCCGCTGACATCGGGGCTCCGCCGTTCAGACCCCGCGCAGGCACGCATCCGCGCCGCCGGTGACGCCGGCGCGGAAGACGCGGATGCGCTCGTAGCCCGTGGCCGCGGCGGCGACGCCGTCGGTGCCGCGCGAGGCGGTGTCCTCGCCGAGCAGCAGGGTCACCGACTCGTCGAGGTCGCCGGGGGACAGGCCGAAGCCGCTGTCGCCGGTGCCGACGGCGGCGCTGTAGGCGCCGGCGAGGCAGAGCGCGGCGCGCCCGCCCTCGGGCCCCGTGGTGGGCCGCCCCAGCGCGGCGAGCGCGGCGGAGCCGTAGCGCGAGGCGAGCAGGGTGCCCGTCGAGAAGTCGCCGATGCGGGCGTGGTCGGCCGCGAGCGTGCCGCCGGTCTCGATGCGCACCGCCGGCGGCCCGGCGTCACCGCCGCACCAGGCCACGGGGCCCTGGACGTCGCCGTCGGTCCCCGGGCAGGTCGGGTCGCCGCGCTCGGAGCCCGGGGCGGTCCACTGCCCGCCGCGGCGGCGGACCTCGTCGCCGAACCAGCGGTCGAGGTCGGGGACCATCGCCCGGATCAGCTCCTCGACGCCGAGGTTGCCCCCGGAGCTCTCGTCCGCGGGGGAGCGGAACGACTGCTGGGTGAACACCCGCTCGCGGCCCATCGACGCGCAGGCCGCGGCATCGCCGTCGAACCCGTCCTGGAACGACGAGACCCGGTCGAAGGCGTTGCCGTGGGCGTCGGCGTTGCGCGGCGAGGTGCCCACCGGGTCGCGGAAGGTGATCAGCGCGCCCATGGCCCCGTCGATGCCGTTCGCGCCCGTGCGCAGGTCGGGGAGCGCGCCGTCGCGCACGCGGCGCAGGAACACGCCCGCATAGCAGTCGGCCTGCGCCTCGAGCAGGATCGTCGGCGCGGCGGCGAGGGCGCCGTCCTGGTCGAGCCGGCCCTGCACGCTGTGCCCGAACTCGTGGGAGAGCACGACGACCACGGCCGCGTCCCCGAACTCGCGGCGCAGCTGCGGCAGCAGGTTCGTCCGGTCCCACGCGATGACGTCGGAGCGCGGGCAGTAGAACGCGGTGCCCTCGATCTCGCGGGGGTTCGGCAGGCACGGCACCGGGCGCTCGCCGCGTCCCTGCGGGTCCACCGAGAAGTAGCCGGCCAGCGGCGGGAATGCCCGCCCGCCGGCCAGCGACGGGAACTCCTCGCCCCAGAAGCCCTCGAGGTCGCGCATCGTCGCGGCGGCGAGGCGGTCCTCCTCGCTGCCGTTCGTGCCCGAGATGAACGAGGGGTCGGCGCCGACCGTCACCTCACGGCTGGGGATCGCCCGCCCGTCGACGGGGAACGCGCACGCCGACGTCAGCAGCACGGCCAGCACCGAACACGTCACGACCAGCGCTCGCCCGAGCGATCCCCCCACGGCCGACATCATGCCCGGCCCGTCGGCGCCGTGCGTGCGGATCCGGGTCAGAGCGCCGGGGAACTGCGGTCGAGGGCCAGCCAGATCACCGCGGACGCCGGGAGGGTGACCTCCGCCGACGCCGGACGTCCGTGCCACGGGCTCGACGAGGCGATGACGGACCCGTAGTTGCCGACCCCGCGCCCGCCGTAGACGTCGGCGTCGGTGTTGACGACCTCGCGCCAGCGACCCGCCTGCGGCAGGCCCACCCGGTAGTTCGGGTGGTCGACGCCGGCGAAGTTCACCAGGCACGCCACGGCGTTGCCCTCGCGGTCGTGGCGCAGGAACGACAGCACGTTGCCCGTGGCGTCGTTGGCGTCGATCCACGAGAAGCCCGCGGGGTCGGAGTCGAGCTGGTACATCGCCGGCAGCGACCGGTAGGCCGCGTTGAGGTCGCCCACCAGCCGGCGCAGGCCCCCGTGGCGGGGGTCGTCGAGCAGCTCCCAGTCCAGCGAGCGCTCCTCGGACCACTCGCGGACCTGGCCGAACTCGCCGCCCATGAACACCAGCTGCTTGCCCGGGTGCGCCCACATGTAGCCGAACAGTGCGCGCACGCCCGCGGCCTTGCGGTCGTCGTCACCGGGCTGCCGCGTCCACAGCGAGCCCTTGCCGTGCACGACCTCGTCGTGGGACAGCGGCAGCACGTAGTTCTCGCTGTACGCGTACGTCATCGAGAACGTCATCTGGTTGTGGTGGAAGCCGCGGTGCACGGGATCGCGCCCGACGTAGTCGAGCGTGTCGTGCATCCAGCCCATGTTCCACTTGAAGCCGAAGCCGAGCCCGCCGAGGTGGGTCGGGCGCGTGACACCCGGCCACGCCGTCGACTCCTCGGCGATCGTCACGACGCTCGGGTGGTGCTTGTAGACGGTGGCGTTGACCTCCTGGAGGAACGACACCGCCTCGAGGTTCTCGCGGCCGCCGTAGCGGTTGGGGGTCCACTCGGTGCGGGAGTAGTCCAGGTAGAGCATCGAGGCGACGGCGTCGACGCGCAGGCCGTCGATGTGGAACTCGTCGAGCCAGTACAGGGCGTTCGCGACGAGGAAGTTCCGCACCTGGGAGCGCCCGAAGTCGAACACGAGCGTGCCCCAGTCGAGCTGCTCGCCGCGGCGCGGGTCGCCGTGCTCGTAGCAGGGCGTGCCGTCGAAGCGCGCGAGCGCCCACTCGTCCTTGGGGAAGTGGGCGGGGACCCAGTCGACGATCACGCCGATGCCCGCCCGGTGCAGGCGGTCGACGAAGTACCGGAAGTCGTCGGGGGTGCCGAAGCGCGAGGTCGGCGCGTAGTACGAGCTGACCTGGTAGCCCCACGAGCCGCCGAACGGGTGCTCGGCGACGGGCAGCAGCTCGACGTGGGTGAAGCCGGTCTCGGTGAGGTACTCGGCGAGCTCCTCGGCGAGCTCGCGGTAGCTGAGACCCTGGCGCCAGGAGGCCGGGTGCAGCTCGTAGATGCTCATCGGCTCGCTGTGCGGGGCCGAGGCGTCCCGCGCGGTCATCCACGCCTGGTCGGTCCACTCGTGCGTCGACGTGGTGACCACGGACGCCGGCGTGGGCGGCAGATCGGCGGCGTAGGCCATCGGGTCGGCCTTGTCGAGCCAGTTGCCGTCCGGGGTGAGGATGCGGAAGCCGTACCGGGCACCGTCCCCGATGCCCGGGATGAACAGCTCCCAGACGCCGGAGCCGAGCGCGCGCATCGGCGTCGCCGTGCCGTCCCAGCCGTCCCAGTCGCCGGCCACGCGCACGCCGCGGGCGTGGGGAGCCCAGACGGCGAACGACGTGCCCTCGACGGGGCCCGCGGGCGTGGGCCAGCGGCGGAAGTGCGCCCCGAGCGCGTCCCAGAGCCGCTCGTGACGGCCCTCGCCGATGAGGTGCAGGTCGACGGGCCCGAGCACCGGGGAGAACCGGTACGGGTCGTCGGCGATCGTCTCGACGGTCTCGCCGGTGGTCTCGTCGGTGCGCCGGGTCGCGAGGCGGTAGCGCGGCAGCGGCCCGGGCACACCGGCGGCGAACACCCCGGCCGCGTGCACGGCGGCGAGCGGGTAGCGCCCGGCCGTCGGGCCGTCGTCGATCACGACGTCGACGGCGTCGGCGCCGGGGCGCAGGGCACGCACGATCACGGTGCCCGGCGACTCGGGGTCACGGTGCGGGCCGAGCACCGAGTGGGGGTCGCGGTGCGAGCCCTCCATGAGCAGGTGGACGTCGAGCTCCGAGGGCGCGGGGGTCAGCGGACGGGACCGGGTCATCGCTCGCTCCGTCCCGCGGGCGTGAGTAGCCGGCGCATCGACCGGAGCGGGATCGACACCCATCCCGGCCGGTTCCGGGTCTCGTACAGCACCTCGTACACCGCCTTGTCCAGCTCGTAGGCCCGCAGCAGCTCGGGCGTGTCCCGGGGATCTGTCCCCGCGACCTCGGCGTAGCCGTCGCAGAACGCCGACCGGTTGCGGTCGGCCCACTCCTGCGCGCGGCGCTCGAGCTGCGGATCGGGATCGTCGGTGGCCTGTTCCCGCTCTGAGAGCTGGTGGAACGCGGCGTAGTCGAACGAGCGCAGCATCGCGGCGACGTCGCGCAGCGGGGAGTCGGGACGCACCCGGTCGGCCAGCGACTTCGACGGCTCGCCCTCGAAGTCGATGACCAGCCAGCCGGTGGGCGTGCGCAGCTCCTGGCCGAGGTGCAGGTCGCCGTGGATGCGCTGGATCGTCGTCGGACCCTCGTCGCTCACCCCGCGGAACACGGCGGCGATGGCGTCGCGCTGCTCGGCGACGCCCTCGACGGCGGCCGCGGCGCGGTCGAGCCGCTCGAGCATCCAGGCCTCGACCTCGGTGGCCACGTCCGCGTCGAGCGGGCGGGTGCCGAGCGCCGCGGCGAGCTCGCGGTGCACCGCGCCCACCGTCTTGCCGATGCGGTGGGCCTCGCCGGCGAAGTCGCCGCCGACCTCGTCGGCGCGCAGGTCGGCCTCGGCGAGCAGGTCGCGCACGCTGGCCAGGGCCATCGACCAGCCGTCGGCCGAGTTCGCCGCGTACTCCTGCAGCATCGCGACGGTCATGGGCTCGCCGTCTAGCGAGCCCTCGATCGCCCCGAGCAGGGGCGCCACCTCGGCGCTGCCCTGGCGGCGCAGCGCCCTGTGCAGCTCGAGGTCCGGGTTGAGCCCGGTGGTCGCGCGGCGGAAGAGCTTGAGGATGGCGCGCTCGCCGTAGATCACCGAGCTGTTCGACTGCTCGCCCTGCAGCGGGCGCCCGGGGCCCACGATCACCGGCTCGGTGTCGGGCTCGGCGACGAAGCGCAGGGGCTCGCGGGTCGCGTTGTCGGTGATGAGCTGCAGGAACAGCCGGCTGATCCGCCCGTCGGCGAGGCCGTCGTAGACCACGTCGTCGCCGCGCCGGCCGATCACGGCGTGCTCGAGGTCGCCGGGCGGCTGGTGCTGCGCCCCGAGGACCAGCTGGTAGCGCTCCTCGGCGGCCCCGTCGGCGAACGACACGGTGATCACCGCGTGCTCCACGGTCGGCGTCTCACCGGGCTGCGAGATCACTGAATGGGACGCGGTGCGCACGCCGGCGACCTGGCGGCCCTTCGCGGGGAACCAGCGCTGCGAGGGCAGCCAGGCGATGAGGGCGTCGTGGAGTCCGGCGAGCGGGTCGGGGGACCCGTCGGGTGTCACTGCGGACATCAGCGCTCCTCGGCCGGGTGGATCGCGAACCAGTAGAAGCCGTGGCCGGGCAGCGTCAACAGGTAGGAGAGCTCACCGATCGGCGGGAAGGGCACTCCGCCGGTGAGTTCCGTGGGGACCATGCCCTTCCAGGCGATGAGGTCGAGCTCCACCGGTTGCGGGAAGCGCGACATGTTGTTCACACACAGCACGACGTCCCGGGTGCCCTCTGCGTCGGTGTACTCACGCAGGTAGGCGAGGACGCTCGGGTTCGTGCCGCCGAGCTCGTGGAACGAGCCGAGGGCGAACGCCGGGTGCTGCTTGCGGATGTCGATCATGCGGCGGTTCCAGTGCAGCAGGCTCGCCGTCGAGTTGGACTGCGCCTCGACGTTCACCGCCTGGTACCCGTAGACCGGGTCCATGATCACCGGCAGGTTGAGCCGGCCCGGGTCGCACGTGGAGAAGCCGGCGTTGCGGTCGGGCGTCCACTGCATCGGGCTGCGGACCCCGTCGCGGTCGCCGAGCCAGATGTTGTCGCCCATCCCGATCTCGTCGCCGTAGTAGAGGACGGGGCTGCCGGGCAGGCTCAGGAGCAGGGCGGTGAAGAGCTCGAGCTGGTTGCGGTCGTTGTCGAGCAGCGGGGCCAGGCGCCGGCGGATGCCGATGTTGGCCTTCATCCGCGGGTCCTTCGCGTACTCCGCGTACATGTAGTCGCGCTCGTCGTCGGTGACCATCTCGAGCGTCAGCTCGTCGTGGTTGCGCAGGAAGATGCCCCACTGCGCGTTCGACGGGATCTCCGGCGTCTGCGCCAGGATCTCCGAGATCGGGAAGCGCGACTCCCGCCGCACCGCCATGAAGATGCGCGGCATCAGCGGGAAGTGGAACGCCATGTGGCACTCGTCGCCGCCGATCTCTGCGTCGCCGAAGTACTCGACGACGTCCGAGGGCCACTGGTTGGCCTCGGCCAGCAGGACGCGGCCCGGGTACTCGTCGTCGACCACCTTGCGCACCCGTTTGAGGAATGCGTGAGTCTCGGGGAGGTTCTCGCCGTTCGTGCCGTCGCGCTCGAAGAGGTAGGGCACCGCGTCGAGGCGGAACCCGTCGATCCCGAGGTCCAGCCAGAACCGCAGCGTGTCGAGCATCGCCTCGCACACTGCGGGGTTGTCGAAGTTGAGGTCGGGCTGGTGGGAGAAGAACCGGTGCCAGTAGAACTGCCCGCGCCGGGAGTCGTAGGTCCAGTTCGACGCCTCGGTGTCGACGAAGATGATCCGGGCCTCGGACCAGCGCGTGTCGTCGTCCGACCAGACGTAGAAGTCGCCGTACGGCCCCCCGGGGTCGCGGCGGGACTCCTGGAACCAGTGGTGCTGGTCCGAGGTGTGGTTCATGACGAGGTCGGTGATGACGCGGATACCCCGCGCGTGCGCCTGGTCGAGGAACTCGACGAAGTCCTCGACGGTGCCGAACTCGCCGAGCACCTTGCGGAAGTCGCGGATGTCGTAGCCGCCGTCACGCAGCGGCGAGTCGTAGAACGGCGGCAGCCACAGGCAGTCGACGCCCAGCCAGGCCAGGTAGTCGAGCTTGTCGATCAGCCCACGCAGGTCGCCGAACCCGTCGCGGTTGGAGTCGGCGAACGCCCGGACCAGCACCTCGTAGAAGACGGCGCGCTTGTACCAGTCCTCGTCGACGGGCAGCGTCCGCGCGTGCCGGAACTCCGCGGCGCTCGGCTCCTCGACGGCGTGGGCGCCCTTGTCCTCGGTGTGGTCCCGGACGTGGGCCGGCTCCTCGTTCGCCACCGTGCCCGCCTCGGTGCTGACTCCCTCGTTCATCAGGCGTCACGCTAGTGGTCCAGCCCGGCTACGCGGGGCACCGGGCGGACAGCGGCTCGACGACCGTCAGGAGTCGGGGTCGTCGGCGGGTCGGGCCTCGATGACCGTGCCGCGGAACGAGCGCGTGCCCGCCGGGTCCGGACGCGCTCCCCCGGTCGGAGCCCCGGCACCGGCGGGGGGGCCTACGCCGGCGACGGTGATCGTCGGGCCCATCCGCGCGCTGCCGGCGCGCACCGCGCGGTCGGCGGCGCGGCGCGCGAGCGCCCGGCGCACCGGCGGGACCAGCAGCACGAGCGCGGCGAGCGTGGACAGCAGTCCGGGCACCACCAGCAGGACGCCCGCGAGCGCCACGTACATGCCGTCGGCGACCTCGGCCTCGGCGGGCCGCCCGGAGCGCGCGGCGCGGCCGAGGTCGACGAGCGAGCGCCGGCCCTCGTGGCGCAGCGCCCAGAAGCCGACGACCGCCGACAGCACCAGGACCCCGAGCAGCCCCCAGAACCCGATGGCCTGCCCGACCAGGACGAGGACGGTGATCTCGACGGCCAGACTGACCGCCAGGGCGACGAGTACGCGCACGGTTGACCTCCCAGGGCTCTCGTCCGGTCCAACGCCCGGCGCCCCCGGATCGTGCCCGATGCGCCCGGTTCTCAGCGGGCGCACAGGGTGGGGGGCCTACCGGCGCAGGACCGAGATGACGTGCGCGACGTCCCGCCACGGCTCGAGGCGCACGTAGTTCGTCTCGCCCCACTCGAACGTCTGCCCGCTGACCTCGTCGTACGCGCCGAACCGGTCGTGGCGCTCGAGGCCCAGGGCCGACATGTCGAGGTGCAGGTTGCCCTCCTCGATGCCGAACGGGTTGAGCGTCACGACGCACAGCACCGTGTCCCCGGTGAGGGGGTCGGTCTTCGAGTAGGCGAGCAGCGCCTCGTTGTCGGTGTCGTGGAACCGCACCGTCCGCAACTGGCGCAGCGCGGGGTGGTCGCGGCGCAGCTGGTTCAGGCGCGTGATCCACGGCTCGAGGCTGCGGCCCTCGGCGAGCGCGCCGGCGAAGTCGCGGGGGCGCAGCTGGTACTTCTCCGAGTCCAGGTACTCCTCGCTGCCCGGGCGCACCGGCTGGTGCTCGAAGAGCTCGAAGCCCGCGTAGACGCCCCAGCTCGGGCTCAGGGTGGCCGCGAGCGCCGCCCGGATCGCGAACATGCCCGGGCCGCCGACCTGCAGCGACTCGTGGAGGATGTCCGGGGTGTTGACGAAGCAGTTCGGTCGGCACTCGTCGAGCCGGTCGCGGTGCAGTTCGAAGAACTCGCGCAGCTCGTCGCGGCCGGTGCGCCACGTGAAGTACGTGTAGCTCTGGCTGAAGCCGGCCTTGGCCAGCCCGAACAGCCGCGCGGGACGGGTGAACGCCTCGGCCAGGAAGATCACGCCCGGGTCCCGGCGGTGCACCTCGGCGATCAGCCAGTTCCAGAACGACGGCGGCTTGGTGTGCGGGTTGTCCACGCGGAACACGCGGACGCCGTGCTCCATCCAGTACAGGACGATCCGCAGGACCTCGGCGTAGATGCCCTCGGGGTCGGTGTCGAAGTTGACCGGGTAGATGTCCTGGTACTTCTTCGGCGGGTTCTCGGCGTAGGCGATCGTCCCGTCGGGGCGGATCGTGAACCACTCCGGGTGCTCGAGGGCCCAGGGGTGGTCCGGCGCGCACTGCAGCGCCAGGTCCAGGGCCACCTCCAGGCCCAGCTCCTGGGCGTGGGCGACGAAGGCGTCGAAGTCCTCGATCGTGCCCAGGTTCGGGTCGATCGCGTCGTGACCGCCCTCGGCCGAGCCGATGGCCCACGGCGAGCCGACGTCCTCCGGCCCCGGGGTCAGGGTGTTGTTCGGCCCCTTGCGGTTGACCGTGCCCACCGGGTGGATCGGCGGCAGGTAGGCGATGTCGAAGCCCATCGCGGCCGCGCGGTCCAGCTCGCGGGTGGCGGTGGCGAACGTGCCGTGCACCGGCCGGCCCTCGGCGTCCCAGCCGCCCGTGGAGCGGGGGAAGAACTCGTACCAGGCGCCGCTGAGCGCGAGCGAGCGCTCGACCTGGACGTGGTGGGTCTCGCCCTCGGTCACGAGCTCCCGCACCGGGTACTCGGTCATGGTGCGGTGCACGGGCACCGACAGCGCGAGCCCGAGGCGCTGGGGCAGCTCGAGCCCGGTGTCGCGCAGTTCCGCCGCGGCCTTCGTCAGCGTGCGGGCGAGGTCGAGCACCGGGGGCATCGCGATGCCGCCCGTGCGCTCGCTCGCGGGGTCGTCGTCCGTGACGCGGGGGGTGTCGCGCAGGCGCTGCTCGATGCCGTCGGCCGCCCGCTCGAGCAGGCGGGCCCCGGACTCGAGGTCGTTGGACAGCTCGGCGGCACCCTGACCGGCCCGCGTCTTGACGTCGACGGCGTGGCGCCACGTCGCCCACGGGTCGCTCCACGCGTCGACGCGGAAGCTCCACAGGCCCTCGACGTCGGGGACCACCTGGCCGGCGAACCGGTCGGTCAGCGGGCCCGTCGGCACCATGCGGGTGCTCCGCGGGGCCTCGTCGCCGCACGGGATCGTGGCGTCGGGGTTCTGCCCGTGGCTCTGTGCGCCGCAGCGCTGCCAGACCACGGTCGCCGCGACGGCGTCGTGACCCTCGCGCCAGACCGTCGCCTCGACCGGGACGACCTCGCCGACGACGGCCTTGGACGGGAACCGCCCGCCGGAGACCTCCGGCGTGACCTCGTCGATGCCGAGCCGGCCCTGCGGCAGGGCGTGCCGGTCGATCGCATCGGCGGGGATGCCGGCGCGGGGTGCCGGAGCCGGGGTGGTGGTCGTGTCCGCCGTGCCGGTGGACGCGGTGGTGGTCGTGTCGGGGCTGGTGGCGGGCGCGGCGGCCGTGGGCGAGACCGCGGCGGCGTCCGTCGCGGGGGCGCCGGCCGGCTCCTCGGCCGGGACGTCCGCGCCGTCGGGGTCCGTCACCGTCAGGTCGCCGGGGGCGTCGCCGCCGCGGAGGTCGATGTCGGCGGACGCCGCGGTGTCCGCGGCCGGGACCTCGTCGCGCGGGCGGTCGGCGGGGTCGTCGGCGGGGTCGTCGGCGGGGTCGTCGTCGGGATCGACCGGCAGCGGCCCGATGCCGAGGGGGTCGTCGTCGTCCGGGACGACGTCACGACCGTGTCCCGGGGACACGGTCGCGGCCGGCGGGTCGACGGGGTCGGGGGTGCTCGACGAGGGGGTCGGGTCGGCACCGTGTCCCGGGGACACGGTCGTCGCCGGCGGGTCGACGGGGTCGGAGGTGCTCGGCGTGGAGGACCCGGGTCCCGAGGTGTCGGGCCACGGCCGCGCGCGGGGCGCCGTGGTGTTCTCCGAGGCGCTCGCCGGCTCCTCGGGGCGGTCGTCGGACCGCGACGCCGCGCCGGCCGCGAGCCCGGCGACGCCGAGGCCTGCGGCGCCCGCGGCGGCGGTGCGCCAGCCCGGGCCGGGGTCGGTCGGGCGGTCCGTCGGGGCGTCACCCGTGCTCACGGTCGTCGTCCCGGGCTCGTCGTTCGTGGGGGCCGCGGAGCCGACGGGCGCGTAGGGCGTCCGGGGCATGAACCAGGACGCGTCGTCGGCGGGGGGCTCGGTTCGGTCCGTCAGGGGACGGTCCGGGGCGGGACGATCCCCGACCGGCGGGGTCACGCGTCCGGTCGTCTGGTCGGGATCGCGGTCCGACGACGAGGTCATGCCTGGTCCGCTACCCGCAACCGGCGGAATCGATGCGGAGGGTCGGTCGGGGGTCGACGAGGGGCGCGTGGCGGGCCGACCGGTGGCGACGCCCCAGGGCGGGGTCGCGGGCCGGCGCCACGGCGGGAGCGTCGGGGTGGGGGAGCCGCCGTTCTCCGTCCCGGTCGGCATGCCGGGCATGTCCCCGCCGACCGCGTGGAAGCCGTTGGCGGGCGTCACCGGGTCGTCCGACGTCGTGCGCGTCGGGCCGAACGTCCCGAACGGGGGGACGACGGGGCGCTCGGTGGGCCGCTCCGATCGCTCGACCGGCGACGGGAAGCCTCCCGACGGGGGGCCGGCCGGGCGGCCGGGCATCGGGCTGCCGCCGGACGGCGGGCCGGTGGTGCGCCCGGGCATCGGGAACGGGCCGGTGGTGGGTCCGTGGGGGCGGGCGTCGGGCGGCGGGGGAGGCCCGACCTCGACGTCCTCGGCGGAGCCCCAGCCCCGTCGCCTGCGGCGCCAGGAGCCCGACGGCGGGCCGGTCTCGACCTCGCCGGTCTCCGTCGCGAAGCCACCGAGGAAGGGCGGGCTACTGGCCTCGTCGGACCCGACGGTGGCCTGCTCCCCGGTGACGTCGCCGGGCGCCTCCGTCGAGGGTTCGGGCGGGGCCTCGTCCCGGCCCTGCGCCTCCTCGGAACGTCGCCCGGACCGCCACCATCTCCCCAACGCACTCACGCCACGCAGCGTAGTCATGGGATCGATCCAGGGAAGGTGGGGCCGCACGGCGCGTCGCGGGTCGAGCCGTAGGCTCCGGCCACGTGAAGGCTCTGCGTCGCTTCTCCGTCCGTGCCCAGCTCCCGGCCGCTCTCGCGCCCCTCCAGGAGCTCGCGATGAACCTGCGCTGGACGTGGCACGGGCCCACGCAGGACCTGTTCGCGGGCGTCGACGAGGCGGTCTGGCGCTCGTGCGGCGGCGATCCCGTCCGGATGCTCGGCGAGGTCCGTCCCCAGCGCCTGGCCGAGCTGGCCGAGGACGCCGGGTTCGTCGGCCGCGTTCAGGAGCGCGCCGAGGACCTGCGCGCCTACCTCCGCGAGCCGCGCTGGTACCAGGGCCGCGCCTCGGAGGGGCTGCCGTCGGCGATCGGCTACTTCTCGATGGAGTTCGGGGTCAGCGAGGTCCTGCCGAACTACTCGGGCGGGCTCGGCATCCTCGCCGGCGACCACCTCAAGGCGGCGAGCGACCTCGGCGTGCCGCTGGTCGCGGTCGGGCTGCTCTACCGCTCGGGCTACTTCCGCCAGTCGCTCTCGCTCGACGGCTGGCAGCAGGAGCAGTACCCGGCGCTCGACCCCCAGGGCCTGCCGCTGCACCTGCTCGCGGACTCATCGGGTGAGCAGGTCCTGGTCGGTGTCGCGATGCCCGGCGGCCGGACCCTGCGCGCGCGGGTGTGGGTGGCGTCGGTCGGCCGCGTGCCGCTGCTGCTGCTCGACGCCGACATCGAGGAGAACGACCCCGACCTGCGCCAGATCACCGACCGCCTCTACGGCGGCGACGCGGAGCACCGCATCCGCCAGGAGATCCTCGTCGGCATCGGCGGCGTGCGCGCGGTCCGCGCGTTCTGCGGGCTGACCGGGCACCCGGCGCCCGAGGTGTTCCACACCAACGAGGGTCACGCGGGCTTCCTCGGGCTCGAGCGGATTCGCGAGCTCGTCGCCGACGCCGGCCTCGACTTCGAGCAGGCGCTCGCCACCGTCCGCGCCGGCACCGTCTTCACCACCCACACCCCGGTGCCCGCGGGCATCGACCGCTTCCCGGTCGGCCTGGTCGAGCACTACTTCACCGCCGACATGCTGCCGGGCATCGAGCCGTCGCGGGTGCTCTCGCTGGGCCGCGAGCCGGCCGGCGACATGTTCAACATGGCGCACATGGGCCTGCGCCTCGCGCAGCGCTCGAACGGTGTCTCGCAGCTGCACGGCGAGGTCTCGCGCGGGATGTTCCAGTCCCTGTGGGGCGGGTTCGACGCCCCCGAGGTGCCGATCGGCTCGGTGACCAACGGCGTCCACGGCCCCACCTGGACCGCCCGCGAGATCGGCGGGCTCACCGCCGGCGTCGAGGCCTCGGGCAGCCCGGAGCTGTTCGGCGTCTCCGACTCGCTGCTCTGGGAGCTGCGCGGGACGCTGCGCCGGCGTCTCGTCGAGGAGGTCCGCCGGCGGGTGCGGGCGTCGTGGCTGCAGCGCGGCGCATCCGAGCCGGAGCTGGCGTGGACCGAGCGCATCTTCGACCCCGACGTGCTCACCATCGGCTTCGCGCGCCGCGTCCCGACCTACAAGCGGCTGACGCTCATGCTGCGCGACCCCGAGCGGCTCAGGTCGATCCTGCTCGACCCCGAGCGCCCCGTGCAGCTCGTGATCGCGGGCAAGTCGCACCCGGCCGACGAGTCGGGCAAGGCCCTGATCCAGCAGATGGTCCGCTTCGCCGACGACAACGGCGTGCGCCACCGGATCGCGTTCCTGCCCGACTACGACATGTCGATGGCGCGCTACCTGTACTGGGGCTGCGACGTCTGGCTGAACAACCCGCTGCGCCCGCTCGAGGCGTGCGGCACGTCGGGGATGAAGTCGGCGCTCAACGGCGGGCTCAACCTGTCGGTGCGCGACGGCTGGTGGGACGAGCTCTACGACGGGCGCAACGGCTGGGCGATCCCGACCGCCGACGGCGTCGACGACCCCGACCGCCGCGACGACATCGAGGCCAACGCGCTCTACGACCTGCTCTCGACGCAGGTCGCCCCGCTGTTCTACGACCGCGGCGCCGACGGCGTGCCCGACCGCTGGACGGCGCTCGTGCGCCACACCCTCGCGACGCTCTCGCCGAAGGTGCAGGCGACGCGGATGGTCACCGACTACGTCGAACAGTGGTACGCCCCCGCCGCCCGGTCCGCCGCGCGCGTCGTGGCCGACGGGTGGGCCGGGGCCAAGGAGCTCGCGACCTACCGCGCGCGCCTCGACGCCGCCTGGCAGTCGGTGACCGTCGCCGAGGTCGACGCCTCGGGCGGCGCGGACACCCCGGTGCTCGGGGCCCCGATGACCGTGCGCGCCGAGGTCGTGCTCGGGGGCCTCGACCCCTCCGAGGTGCTCGTCCAGGCCGTCGTGGGCCGCGCCGACGAGGCCGACGAGCTCTCGGAGTCGACCGTCCAGCCGATGACCTCGATCGGCCCGGGCCACGACGGCTCGCACCGCTTCGAGGCCGTCGTCGCCCTGCCCCACGCCGGCGTCCTGGGCTACACCGTGCGCGTGCTGCCCCGTCACGACCTCCTCGCCGCCCCCGCGGAGCTGGGGCGCGTGGTCCTGCCGGCGTAGATCTCGGAATCGTGGAGCGAACGCTCCGCTCAGCGGAACGATCGCTCCACGATCCCGGATCTTGCCGGGAATCGGCATGGATCCGGGGCCCGCGCGGCTGCGTCGAACGACACGTGACCACCGACGCGCAACTCATCAAGCTCCGCACCCTGATCCGACGCCAGTACGGGGTGGTCAGCCTCGACCAGGCGAGGACGGCGGGGTACTCGCGGCAGGCCGTCGCCCGGAAGGTCGCGGCGAAGGCGTGGTTCCCGGCCGGCCCGCGGGTGTACCAGGTGGCCGAGCACGACGAGACGCCTCGATCCCGGGCCGTCGCGGCCCTGTTGTCGCTGGGCCCGGACGCCACGCTGGTCGACACCTCGGCCGCGTGGTGGTGGGGGCTGCACGACGCGGCGCCCGGCCGACCTCGTGCCGCGGTGCCGCCCGACCGCCGTCCACGTCCCCGAGACGACGTCGCCGTGTCGCGCCGGGTGATCGACCCGGTCGACCGCACCCGGGTCGCGGGCGTCGCGGTGACGACGAGGGCGCGCACGGTGCTCGACGCCGCGACGATCCTCGGCATCGAGGACGGGGCGCGCGTAGCGGATCGCGCCCTGCAGCGGGGCGCGGTGAGCCTCGAGAGCCTGCGGGGCACGCACACGAGGACCGCGGGACGCCGCGGAGCGGTGCTCGGCGCCGAACTCATCGCTCTCGCGGACGGCGGTGCGCGCTCGTGGGCGGAGCGGGCGCTGCACGGCGGGCTCGCCCGGGCGGGCATCACCGGGTGGTCGGCGAACACCGAGATCGTCCTGCCCGGCTACGGCCGAGCACTCGGCGACGTGGTGTTCGAGAAGGAGAAGGTGATCGTCGAGGTCGACGGCTGGGCCTACCACCGCGGCCTGCGGGCGTTCCTCGTCGACGGGCCCCGACAGTCGGCGCTGGCCGCCGAGGGTTGGGTGGTCCTGCGCACCCACTGGTACGAGCTGCGCGAGGACTCGGCGACGTTCTTCGCCCGTCTCCGGAGGACGTTGCGGGCAAGATCCTGATTCATGGAGCGAACGCTCCGCTCAGCGGAACGATCGCTCCTCGAACCGAGATTTAGACCGGCGCCGACCGCAGCACCAGGGCCGTCTGGGCCGGGACGGCGAGGGGCTCGCCGGCGGGCAGGGGGTCGGTCGCGGGCGGGGCACCGCCGGGCGTGCCGGCGTCGAGCACCGGGGTCCAGGCGGTGTCGCCGAAGGCGGCGGGCAGGAGGACGTCGACGGGGGCGTCGCCGGCGTGGAGCACCAGCAGCAGCGAGGGCGCCGCGTCGACGCGGACCACGAGCGTCCGGCCGTGGGCGTGGAAATCGGGCTCGGTGAACTCGCGGCCGTCGGGGTGCAGCCACGCGATGTCCGGGGCGGCGTCGTCGGGGTCGGTGTCCTCGCGGCCGTAGAAGAAGTCGGTGCGCCGCAGCGCCGGGGTGGCGCGCCGGAGAGAGAGCGCGCGGGCGATGAAGTCGACGAGCTCCGGGGAGTCCCACGCGCGCCAGGACGTCTCGTCGTCGAGCGAGTAGACGTTGTTGTTGCCGTGCTGGGTGTGGCCGAGCTCGTCGCCACCCAGGAGCATCGGGGTGCCCGCCGAGAGCAGCAGCGTGGTGAGCAGGTTGCGCGCCTGCCGGGCCCGCAGCGCCAGGATCGCCGGGTCGGACGTCGGTCCCTCGACGCCGTGGTTGGCCGACCGGTTGTCGTCGGTGCCGTCGCGGCCCTGCTCGCCGTTGGCCTCGTTGTGCTTGCGCTCGTAGGACACGAGATCGGCGAGGGTGAAGCCGTCGTGCGCGGTGACGAAGTTGACCGACGCGGCCGGGGTGCGGGCGGGCCAGTAGAGGTCCGAGGAGCCGGCGATGCGGGTGACGATCCCCGAGAGCGGTCCGTGGCCGCGCCAGAAGTCGCGCACGTCGTCGCGGAACCGCCCGTTCCACTCCGCCCACGCGGGCCCGAAGCCGCCCACCTGGTAGCCCTCGCCGGTGGCGTCCCAGGGCTCGGCGATCAGCTTGACCGCCGAGAGCACCGGGTCCGAGGTGATGTCGGTGAGCAGCGGCGCGGCCGGGTCGAAGCCGCCGCCGCGAGGTCGTCCCAGGGTCGAGGCGAGGTCGAAGCGGAAGCCGTCGACGCCCATCGTCGTCACCCAGTGGCGCAGGGAGTCGACGACCAGGCTCCGGACCAGCGGCGACGCGGCGTCGAGGGTGTTGCCGCAGCCGGTGAGGTCGATGTCGCGGCCCCGCGCGTCGAGGGCGTACCAGCCGGCGGCGTCCAGGCCGCGCCACGACAGCGACGGGCCGTCGGCGCCGCCCTCGCAGGTGTGGTTGAACACGACGTCGAGCACGACCTCGAGACCCGCAGCGTGCAGGGTCGCCGCCATCGCCCGGAACTCCTCGACCTCGCGGCCGGGCGTCGAGGCGTAGCGCGGCTGCGGGGCGAGGTAGGCGAGCGTCGAGTAGCCCCAGTGGTTGGTGCGCCCGCGGGAGAGCAGCCCCGGCTCGTCGGCGTGGGCGAACACCGGCAGCAGCTCGAGCGTCGTCACCCCGAGCCCGACGAGGTGGTCGACCACCGCGGGGTGGGCGAGCCCTGCGTAGGTGCCGCGGAGGTGCTCGGGGACGGCCGGGTGGCGCATCGTGAGGTCGCGGACGTGGGTCTCGTAGATCACCGTGTCCGGCCACGGCACCCCGGGACGCGCGCCCGGGACGGGCTCCAGCGGCGCGGTGACGATCCCGTGCGGCACCGAGCGCGCCGAGTCGTGGTCGTCGGGGCGGGCGGAGAACGGGTCGGTGCCCTCGAAGGCGCGCGCGGCCGCCAGGGAGGTGACCGAGCCCTCGACGCGCCGCGTCCAGGGGTCGAGGAGGAGCTTCGCGGGGTTCGTGCGCACCCCGCGCCCCGGCTCCCACGGGCCGTGGACCCGCAGGCCGTAGGGGTCGCCCGCGGTGACGCCGTCGGCGGTGCCGCGCCACCACCCGTCGCCGGAACGGCCCAGCTCGATGCGCCGCTCGCCGCCCGGGCCGGGGAGGCAGAGCTCCACCGCCTCGACGCTGGGCCCGGCGGGGATGCAGGCGTGCAGCACCTCACCGTCGAGATGGGCGCCGGGCTGGGGAGCGGTGGTGGACATCGGAGGGGATCGTGCCCGATCGCGGGCGGGCCGTCGCCCGAAGCGGAGTGTGATCCGACAGGATGGTCGGTGACCGGGGTGGACACCGGCGCGAATCCACGGGGTGACCCAGCGAGTGACCGAGCACGTGCCCGATCCGGACACCGTGATCCGCATGGCCGGCGTGGGCGTGCGCCGCAGCGGCAACGACCTGCTCGCCGACCTCGACTGGACCGTCGAGCTCGACGAGCGCTGGGTGGTGCTGGGCCCCAACGGGGCCGGCAAGACGACGCTCCTGCGGCTCGCCGCGGCCGAGATGCACCCGACGACGGGCACCGTCGAGCTGCTCGGGGAGCGGCTCGGGCGTGTCGACGTCTTCGAGCTGCGGCCGCGGATCGGGCTGGCCAGCGCGAGCCTCGCCGGCCGCATCCCGACCGACGAGACCGCCCACGACATCGTTCGCAGCGCCGGCTACGGCGTCCTGGGCAGCTGGCGTGAGCAGTACGACCCCGAGGACGACGCGCGCGCCGCGGGCCTGCTCGACGTCATGGGCGCGGCGGCGCTGTCCGGGCGCGCGTACGGGACGTTCTCGACCGGCGAGCGCCAGCGCGTGCTCCTGGCCCGCGCGCTCATGACCGACCCCGAGCTCCTGCTGCTCGACGAGCCCGCCGCGGGCCTCGACCTCGGCGGGCGCGAGGACCTGGTGGCGCGTCTCACGCGACTGGCCGCCGACCCCGAGGGCCCGGCGACGGTCATGGTCACCCACCACGTCGAGGAGATCCCGCCCGGCTGCAGCCATGCGCTGCTCCTGCGCGACGGCCGGGTGGTCGCCCAGGGCCTGCTCGACGACGTGATGACGTCGGAGAACCTGTCGGCGACCTTCGGCCAGCCGCTCGAGCTCGCGAGCCGCCGCGGTCGCTTCACCGCGATCCGCAGATAGGGTCGCGGCCTAGTTCACCCAGATCGAGGAGGCTCATCGGTGACGGAGTTCGTGCGGCTCGAGGTCGAGGGCGGGGTGGGCACCATCCGCCTGGACCGCCCCCCGATGAACGCGGTGAACCGGCAGCTGAACCTGGAGCTGGCCGAGATCTCGGCCGAGGCCGCGGGACGCACCGACGTCCGGGCGGTCGTGGTCTACGGCGGCGAGAAGGTGCTGGCGGCCGGGGCGGACGTCAAGGAGATGGCCGACCTCACCTACTCCGAGATGGCCGACCGCGCCCACGAGCTGTCGTTCGGGTTCGGCGCGGTCTCGACGATCCCCAAGCCGGTGGTCGCCGCGATCACCGGCTACGCCCTCGGTGGCGGCTTCGAGCTGGCGCTGTCGTGCGACCGCCGTATCGCCGGCGACAACGCCAAGGTCGGCCAGCCCGAGATCCTGCTCGGGATCATCCCCGGCGGCGGCGGGACGCAGCGCCTCGCGCGGCTCATCGGCCCGTCGAAGGCCAAGGACGTGATCTTCACCGGCCGGATGTACAAGGCCGAGGAGGCGCTGGCCCTCGGGATGGTCGACGAGGTCGTCGCCCCCGACGAGGTCTACAGCCGGGCGCACGCGTGGGCGACCCAGTTCGTCAACGGCCCGACGCGCGCGATCGCCGCCGCCAAGGCCGCCATCGACCGCGGGCTCGACACCGACCTGCGCACCGGCCTGAACCTCGAGAGCGAGATGTTCGCGGCGCTGTTCGGCACCGAGGACCAGACGATCGGCATGCGGTCGTTCGCCGAGAACGGGCCCGGCAAGGCCCAGTTCCTGGGCCGATGAGCGTGTCCCACCCGTCGCAGGCCGAGGTCGACGCGGCCCGCGACGATCCCAAGCTCGCGAACGTCCTGTACCACGACTGGGAGTCGGTCTCGTACGACGAGAAGTGGTCGATCTCGTTCGACGAGCGCTGCACGACGTTCGCGGTGGACCGCTTCAGAGCTGTTGTTCCCTCTGGGCACGTCGTCCCGGGTGACGAGACCTGGGACCACGCCCTCGAACTGGGCTGTGGCACCGGGTTCTTCCTGCTCAACCTGATGCAGGGCGGGATCGCGCGCCGGGGCACGGTCACGGACCTCTCGCCGGGGATGGTCGAGGTGGCGACGCGCAACGCGGCGAACCTGGGCCTCGACGTCCAGGGCCGGGTCGCCGACGCCGAGACGATCCCGGTGCCCGACGCGTCCGTCGACCTCGTCGTCGGCCACGCGGTGCTGCACCACATCCCCGACCTCGACACGGCGTTCCGCGAGATCCTGCGAGTGCTCAGGCCGGGCGGGCGGTTCGTCTTCGCGGGCGAGCCGACGCGGCTCGGCGACCTCTACGCCCGCAAGCTCGGGCAGGCGACGTGGTGGGCGACGACGCGCCTGGCGCCGTCGTCGTGGCTCAAGCCGCAGGCCGAGCTCGACGAGTCGTCCCGGGCGGCGGCGCTCGAGTCGGTGGTCGACCAGCACGTCTTCGACCCCGGCCGCCTCGAGCGCTACGCCCACGCCGCAGGTGCCGTCGACGTTCGGGTGGTCACCGAGGAGCTCTCGGCGGCGGTCTTCGGCTGGCCGGTGCGGACCTTCGAGGCCGCGGTGCCGCCCGAGAAGCTGGGCATGGGGTGGGCGATGTTCGCCTACCGCACCTGGCAGCGGCTCTCGTGGGTCGACGAGCACGTGCTCTCGCGCGTCGTCCCCCGCTCGCTGTTCTACAACGCGCTGGTCACCGGGGTGCGGCCGGAAAACCCGGTGTCGCTCTGACGTACGCCTTCACCCTCGACGACGTCGCGTACCTGGCGTCGTCGGCGGGGCGTGAGGCCGTGCTCCGGGCGTCGGAGCTGGTCGGCGACGACCGTCTGCGGGCGGTCACGGTGCTGCGCGAGCGTCTCGGCGACCGTGCCGCACCCGTGCTCGAGACCGCGCTGCTGCAGGCGCGCGTCCGCGGGCGCGTCCCCGACGGCTGGCTGCTGACCGCGGACGCCGCCGAGCAGGCCACGGCCGCGCCGGTCGCCGCGCACCGGGCGTCCCGGCTCGCGGGTCGCGACGTGCACGACGTCACCTGCTCGGTGGGCGCCGAGCTGGACGCCCTGCGGCACACGGCCTCGCGGCTCGTGGGCTCCGACCTCGACCCGGTGCGCCTGGCGATGGCACGCGTCAACGTGCCCGGCGTGCCCCTGGTGCGCGCCGACGCCCTCGCCCCGGTCACCCGGGGCACGGTGCTGGTCGCCGACCCGGCGCGCCGGACGGCCTCCGGCCGCCGCACCTGGCGCCCCGCCGACTTCGTGCCGCCGCTGGATGGCCTAGTCGCTGCGGCCGGGATATGTCAGCGGCGTGGCGCCGCTGACGTTGAGCGTCCGTATCGCCACGCACACGAACTGGTGGTCTCGACGGCCCCGGGCCTCGATCCCGCGCTCGTGCCCTGGGCGGCCGAGGTCGAGCTCGTCAGCCTCGACGGCCGGGTCCGCGAGGCGGTGCTGTGGTCCGCGGGGCTCGCGACGACCCATCGCCGGGCCACCGTGCTCTCGACGCGGGGCCCGGACTGGGAGGTCACCGACGCCGACGACGACGACTGCCCGGTGGGCCCGGCAGGGGAGTGGATCGTCGACCCCGACGGCGCCGTCGTCCGCGCCGGGCTCGTGCGGCAGTACGGCGCGCGGCACGGGCTGTGGCGGGTCGACGAGCACCTCGCCTACCTCACCGGCGACGCCCCGCCGCCGGGCATCCGGGCGTTCCGGGTGCTCGAGCACGGTCGCTACAGCGAGAAGACCCTGCGCACCACCCTGCGCCGCCGCGAGGTGGGCCGCGTCGAGATCCTCGTCCGCGGGCTCGACGTCGACCCGAACGCCCTGCGTCCCCGTCTCAAGCTCGCCGGCTCCCGGGAGGCCACCGTGGTCCTCGCCCGCCTCAGGACAGGGCCGGAGGCCTACGTGTGCGAGGCGTACGGACCCTGACTCGCGGGCAGTCCCGTGCCCATGGATGCACAGCAGGCGCGGACGCAGATGACCCAGGAGCGGGAGCGGCTGGCTGAGGTGGGACGGTCCGTCGAGCAGGAGGCGCCGGACCCGTCCGACGACACCGAGGGTGCGCTGGGCCAGCGGTCGGCCGACGTCGCCACCGAGGTCGAGACCCGCATGGAGGACAAGGGTCTCGCCGACGACGTCGAGCGCCAGATCGCCGGGATCGACGCCGCGCTCGCCCGGATCGACGACGGCACGTGGGGCGTCTGCGAGGTGTGCGGGAAGGCGATCGACGACGAACGCCTCGAGGCCCGCCCGGAGGCGACGACCTGCCGCGATCACATGTGAGTGCTCAGGCGCTCCAGGAGGGCGGCGCGGACCGCGTCGACGTCGGTGCCCTCGGGCAGCGCGACGTCGACCGTCCGGCCGTCGGCGGTCCGCCCGCGGCGGTCGGCGTGCACCGTCCCGCGACCGGGTCCGAGCGACGTGTCGACCTCGACCTCCAGCGGCACCGTCGCGAGCGTCCCGGGCACGATCGCCTCGAGCAGCGCCACCGCGTCGTGGATCGGGACGCGGTCCTCGCCCAGCGCCTCGCCGCGCGCGTAGACGTCGCGGGTCGCGGCCAGGGCCTCGCCCACCGGTCCGGACGCGGCGAGGGCGTCGAGCCACGCGCGGTCGACGGTCACCGCGTGGGTGAGGTCCAGCGGCACCAGCGTCGTCGGCACCCGTTCCTCGACCAGCACGCGACGCGCGGCCTCGGGGTCGGACCAGACGTTGAACTCCGCGGCCGGGCTGACGTTCCCGCCGACCCCGACCGAGCCGCCCATGACGACGAGCCGGCCGATGCGCTCGGCGAGGTCGGGGCGGGTCGCGAGCAGCAGGGCGACGTCGGTCAGCGGGCCGATCGCGGCGAGGACGACGGGTTCGGCGCTGGTCTCGAGCACGCGGGCGATCACGTCGAGCGCCCGTCCGGCCGGCTCGGGGCCGAGCGGTCCGAAGCGTTCGGCGACCCCGCCCAGCCCGTCGTCGCCGTGGACGTCGGCGGCCCTCCGGGTCGTGGGGTGGATCAACGGACGGTCGGCGCCCACCCCGAGCGGCACGTCCCCGCGCCCGAGCATCCCGAGCAGGCGGCGCGCGTTGGTCGTCGTGGTCGGCAGGTCGACGTTGCCGAAGACGGCGGTGACGGCACGCAGGTCGACCTCGGGGGCGTGCGCGGCGAGCGCGAGCGCGTAGGCGTCGTCGACGCCGGGGTCGGTGTCGACGATCAGCGGGGCCACGGGACGTCGATCTCCTCGAAGGTCGGCAGCGCGGGCTGGGCCCCGGGACGTGTCGCGGTCAGCGCGCCCGCCCGGCAGGCCCGCGTCAGGGCGGTCTCGTCGTCGACGCCGGTGGCCAGCGCGATCGCGAGCGCGGCGGTGAACGCGTCCCCGGCGGCGGTGCCGTCGACGGCGTCGACCGGCGGCGACGCGACGTGGGCGACGACCCGCCCTCGGCGGCGCAGCTCGGCCCCCGCGGCGCCGTGGGTGATCGCGACGGCGACGACGTCCTCGAGGTCGGCGTGAGCGGCGAGGGCGCCGTACTCGCCGGCGTTGACGCAGAGCAGGTCGAGCCCGGCGAGCACGTCGCCGGCGACGGCCCGTGCCGGCGCGGCGTTGAGGACCGTGAACCCGGAGGCCGCCATCGCCGTCGCGACGGGCTCGTCGGGCACCTCGAGCACGGTGAGCACGACGTCGGCGTCGAGGGCGGCGGGGTCGACGGTCAGGGAGGCGTTGGCGCCGGGGTCGACGACGATCGTGGTCTCGCCGTCGTCGTCGACCTGGATCATCGCGGTGCCCGTGGGGGCGTCCCGGACGCGCCGGACGGAGCCGAGGTCGACCCCACCGGCGCGCAGCAGCGTCAGCGCCTCCCCGGCGAGCGGGTCGGTGCCGACGGCGGCGAACAGCCGCACGCGGGCGCCGAGCCGGGCCGCGGCGAGGGCCTGGTTGGCGCCCTTCCCGCCGGGGACGCGGGTGACGCTGCGCGCGCTGAGGGTCTCCCCGGGTGCCGGCAGCTGCTCGACACGGGCGACCAGGTCGAGGTTGACGCTGCCGACCACGGCGACGGTCGGGCCGGATCGGGGGGACGCCACGGCGCGATCGTAGGGTCACACCCGTGAGGTCGGACCCGCGCCAACCGCGACTGCTCACCTGGGCGTCGCTGCGGTGGATCGTGCGCCACCGCGCGTGGTCGCGGTTCTACCTGGTCCGGTACTGGCGGATGATCAAGGTGCGGGTCCGCCAGCCGCACATCGTGCTGCACGGGCTGGTGTTCCTGGGCAAGGGCGTGCGGCTCGAGGCCCGGGAGGGGTTCGGGCGTCTCGAGATCGGCCGGTTCGTGCACATCGGCGACAACACCCGCCTGCGCTGCCACGAGGGCTCCCTGCGCATCGGGGACAAGGCGGTGTTCGGCAACGAGAACACGATCAACTGCTACCTCGACATCGAGTTCGGCGAGGCCACGCTGCTCTCCGACTGGATCTACGTCTGCGACTTCGACCACCGCTACGCCGACGTGCACATGCCGATCAAGGACCAGGGCATCGTCAAGTCGCCGGTGCGCGTCGGGCCGGAGACCTGGATCGGGACCAAGGTGACGGTGCTGCGCGGCGCGCGGGTCGGGCGTGGCTGCGTGCTCGGAGCGCACGCCGTGGTGCGGGGCGACGTGCCCGATTACTCCGTCGCCGTGGGCGCGCCGGCCCGCGTGGTCCGCGATCGGATGGCCGACTACGAGGCCGCGGCCGCCGACCGCGCCGCTCTCGCGGACATCGCACGCAAGACGGCTCTGGCCGCGGGGCAGGCGGTGGCCTCCCCGAACGGGGCGCCGGGCACGTCGGCGGGCGGGCCGGCCGTACGTGAGTGATTTTCACGGCTATAGCCGGGAACATCGCTCACGGGGTGCCGAAGACGTTGCCCGTCGGGATCTTGGGGCGGCCGAGCACCCGCGGGGGACCGGGGCGGGCGGCGGCGTAGAGGTCCGCCGTCTCGGCGGCGATGGACGGCCAGGCGAAGTCGGTGTCGAGGCGCCGGCGGGCCGCGCCGGCGCGCGCACGGGCGGCCACGGGGTCGTCGAGGCAGCGGATCACCGCCGCCGCCAGCCCCGGCACGTCACCGGGCGCGAAGGACAGGCCCGTGACGCCGTCGACGACCACCTCGCCGAGCCCGCCCGCGCGGGACGCGACCAGCGGCGCGCCCGCCGCGGCGGCCTCGAGTGCGGTGATGCCGAAGGGCTCGTAGCGGCTGGGCAGCACGGCCGCGTCAGCGCCGGCGAGGAGATCGAGCAGCGTGGCGTCGTCGACGTGGCCGAGCAGCCGCACCGCCCGTCGCACCCGCGCGCTCCGCGCCCGCTCGGCGAGCCAGTCCGAGCACGAGCCGGTGCCCGCGACGAGCAGCTGCGTGCCGGGGTGGGCGCGGCGGACCGTGGGGAGGGCGGCAACGAGGTCGTGCACGCCCTTCTCCCACTCCAGGCGCCCGATGTAGACGAGGCGCGGTGGGCCGTCGCGATCCGGCGCGGCGCGGCCCGCCCACCCCGAGGGGTCGATGCCGTTGTGCACGACGGCGACGTCGTCCGGGACGAGGTCGAAGAGCCCCGAGACCTCGGCGCGCATGGCCTGCGAGCAGGTGACGACGGTGTCGGCGCGGCGGGCGAGCCACCACTCCGCGGAGTGCACCTGCTGATTGAGCGGCTGCGAGAGCCAGCCGCCGTGCCGGCCGGCCTCGGTGGCGTGCAGGGTCGCGACCAGCGGCGCGCCGGTGAGGTCCGCGAGCGCGATCGCCGCGTGGGCGACGAGCCAGTCGTGGGCGTGGACGACGTCGGGCGTCCAGTCCCGCAGGAGGCCGGCCGTCGCGCGCAGCATGGCGTGGCCCAGCCCGAGGGTCCAGGCGACGAGGTCGCGGACGAACTCGAGGTGCGGCGGGTCCTCGGCCACGCGCAGGACGCGCACGCCGTCGACGCGCTCGATCGCCGTCGGGTGCGTCTCGGCGTCGGTGCCGGCCGGGTGGCGGGAGACGACGACCACGTCGTGCCCCGCGGCGCCCAGGGCCGTCGCGAGCGCGTGCACGTGGCGCCCCAGCCCGCCGACCACCACCGGCGGGAACTCCCAGGAGAGCATCAGCACCCGCACGCCTGAGCTCCTCCCAGCGATTCGAGTGCGTGGCGTTACGGACGTCCAGTGTCTGCGACGCCACGCCGCTGACATTCAGGCGAGCGACCCTACTCCGGAGTAGGTAGGGGCGGCGCGGCGGTCGTCGGTGGGCCGGCGGCGCAGGGCGCGGGCGTCGAGGCGCCCGAAGACGTCGTCCTGGGCGGCGAACTCGGCGGCCCGGGACGCCGCGAGGTCGTGGCGGCCGGCGGGGAGCAGGTCGGTCAGCTCGCGGACGCGGTCGCGGTGCTGCGCCGCGCGACGACGGGCGTAGTGCGCCGCGGAGTCCTTGGTGACCATGAACGCCCAGTCGCTCGAGAGCGCCAGCGCGGCCTGGGTCGCGAGGGTGTCGAGGGTGGCGTCGCGGCCCGCCGACGGCGGCGCACCGTCGATCGCCGCGAGCAGGCGGCGCGCGACGTCCTCGTTGTCGGCCACGAGGTCGCGCACGGCGAGCCCGTCCCACACCCGCCAGTCCTTCCCCGACCCCCAGGACGACGCGGGCAGCACCACCGGCTCCTCGACGTGGCCGGCCTCGACCGCGCCGCGCAGGGTCGTCACCCGGACCCCGGCCTCGGGCAGCGCCGCGAGCACCGCCTCGAGCCACGCGGGGCCCTCGTGCCACCAGTGCCCGAAGAGCTCGGTGTCGAACGCGCTGACGACGAGCCCCGGCCGCCCCCGCTGCGCCCGCAGCGCCTCGAGCCGCGCCCGGACCACGCCCACGAAGTCCTGCGCGTCGCGCGCCACGGCCGCGGCGGCGCGCGCGGGGTCGTAGGGCTTCTTGTCCCCGGTCGTGACCCGCCGGCCCGTGACCCGCGCGGGCTTGAGGCCGGTGTCGTGGTCGTAGGTGTGGAAGTCGCGGTAGTCGGGGCCGCCTGGGTAGCTCGCGCGCGGCGACCACACCCGGTAGGTGACCTCGAGGTCGCGCGCGAAGGCCACGACGTCGGTGCCGTCGACGGGGTGCGCGGCCGCGGTGTCGCCGCGCAGCGCCGGGCCGTCGACGAGGAAGCGCTCGACGCCCGCCGCCGCGTAGTCGTGCTCGAGCCCGGGGGTGTAGCCGCACTCGGGCGCCCAGATCCCCGCCGGTCGACGACCCAGGCGCAGGGCGGAGTCACGCAGGCCCGCGTCGAGCAGGAACCGGCGCACGCGCCCCGGCAGCAGCGGCGCGAACGGGTGCGTGGCGGGCCCGCCGAGCAGTTCGACGACCCCGGCGTCGGCGAGGCGCCCCAGCACGGGCGAGGCGCCGTGGCGCCAGTCGCGCTCGAAGACCTCGAGGGCGTGGGCGGCGGCGCGGTGCTCGCGAGTGGACAGCGCGGGGTCCCGCGCCTCGTGCGCGCGCAGCTGCCAGTCCGCGAGCCACGTGTGCATCGACCGCAGCGCCGCCGGGTGGTCGAGCTGGGCGGCGAGCACCGGCGTCACGCCGAGGGTCAGCACGTCACGCTGGCCCCGGGCCGCCAGGCGTTGGAGCGTCTCGACGACGGGCAGGTACGCGTGCGCCCACGCCTGGTAGAGCCACTCCTCGCCCACCGGCCAGGCACCGTGGCGCAGCAGCCACGGCAGGTGGGAGTGCAGGACCAGGCAGAACGTGCCGACCGGTTCCCTCGACACCCACGTCCCTCCCGTCGTCCGACCCGCCCGTTCGATCCCGGCGGCAGGAGTTTCCCACCGTCCCGAACGGCGGAGCGGCCGCCGGGGCCATCACGGGGCCCGGCGCGCCTCGTTGGACCGTGAGCGTCACCCCCGACCCCGGAAGGGACCCCATGCGGAGCACGTCTCGGATCGTCGCCGGAGCACTCGCCACCGTCTCGGCGGGCGGTGCCCTCCTCGGGCTCGCCGGCACGGCCGTCGCCTCGCCCGTCCCGGGCGTCCCGGTGACCACCGCCGAGCAGTGCACGGGCGGCGGCGGGGAGCTCACCGGAGGCGGCCTGACGTGCACCGGCGGCGGCGACACGGGTGACGTGGTGGTGGGCGAGGCCGCGGCGGGTGCGATGCGTCAGGCGCTGCCCGAGGAGGTCGCCGACCCGGCACTCACGGCCGTCGGACGGCGCTGACCAGCAGGTCCAGCGAGGCGTCGACGTCATCGGCGTGCAGCTCGAAGTCGTCGGCCGACACCGAGGCCACGTCCGTGGCGAGCTGATCCGGCCACGGTTCCCCGGACAGCGCGAGCGCGATCTGCGCGTCGATGAGCGAGCCGCCGTGCCGCGCGTCGAGTGAACGCAGCGACGGGCCGTGGTGCAGGCCGCTCAACGACTCCACGGCCAGGCCGGCGTCGGCGACGAGCCCGGCGAGCTCGGTCCCGGTCAGCTCGCGGGTGTGGAACGGGTTGAGCGGGCGGTCGGCGGGCCCGGCGCCGGGGGAGAAGGTCAGCCGGTTCGGCGTCGCGCAGAAGAGCCGCCCGCCGGGGCGCAGGACGCGCGCGCACTCGGCGAGGAAGCCCGGCTGGTCCCACAGGTGCTCGATCACCTGCAGCGTCACCAGCGCGTCGACCGTCCCGTCGGCCACCGGCAGGGCCTGCAGGTCGGCCCGCGTCACGCCGACGGCCGGGTAGCGCGCGGCGACGTGGCCGGCGACGGCCGGGTCCAGCTCGACACCGATCACCCGGCGGGCCGACGAGGCCAGCAGCGCTGCCCCGTACCCCTCGCCGACCCCGGCGTCGAGCACGACCGCCCCGGCGCACGCGGGCGCCAGCGCCAGGTAGACGGCCTCGTGGCGCCGGAACCAGTAGTTCTCGACGTCGAGCCCGGGCACCGTGCGTTCGCCGGTGAGGGGGAGCGCCGGCCCCCGCGCGAGGTCGCTCATCGCGTCACAGTGTCCGACGCGCGGGCCCGGACCCGACCGCGGGCCCCGGCTCACGGTCTCGGCCGGCGCTCACGGGGTACCTCCCCCGACGTCCCCCTCAGGAAGGTCCGAGAACCATGACCGCCAGCACGACCCCGCCGCTCACCCAGCAGCTGGCCCGGTGGGGGTGGGGCGCCGGCCTCATCCTCGCCGGCACCGGCCACCTCACGGTCGTCCGCGAGGAGTTCCGGTCGCAAGTGCCGCCCTGGGTGCCGATCGACGCCGACGACGTCGTGCTGCTGAGCGGCGCGGTGGAGATCTCGCTCGGCCTCGGGCTGCTGGCGCTGCCGAAGGAGCGCCGGCGGATGTCGGCGCTCGCGACCGCGTTCCTCGTCGCCGTCTTCCCCGGCAACATCGCGCAGTACCGCCACCAGGTCGACGGTCTCGGGCTCGACACCGACGGCAAGCGGCTCGTGCGCCTGCTCATCGAGCCGGCGCTGTGGGCGACGGCGCTGCACGCCGGCGGCCTGCTCCCGGGAGTGCGCCACCGCTGACCGCGGCTCCTCCCCGAGGTTCGCCATCGCCATCAGCGTGCTCTGAGCGTCGCTCCCGCGGTCCACGACCAGTTGCTCACCCTGGAGCCGGCTCGCGTCTACAACGCCGCGTGAGCGTCCGACTACGCGATGTGCGAGGGCCGACACGGTCGTCGCCGCATCTGCCCGGTTAGGTTAGGGTGCCCTAACGATCTTGAGCCGACGTCGGGGAGAACGATGAATCGCGATCCGGGATCGCCCGTGGATGTCGTCGACATCCTCGGGGTGGGGTTCGGGCCCTCGAACCTCGCACTGGCCCTGGCGGTCCAGGAGCACAACGAACGCGCGCCGGACTCCTCGCGGATCCGCGCGTCGTTCGTCGAGCAGCAGGCCGCCTTCGGGTGGCACCGCGGGATGCTCCTCGACGGGGCCACCATGCAGGTGTCCTTCCTCAAGGACCTCGTGACGATGCGGGACCCGAGGAGCCCGCGGTCCTACCTGAACTACCTGCAGGGCCAGGGCCGGCTGGCCGACTTCATCAACAACAAGTCGCTGTTCCCCTCGCGGGTCGAGTTCCACGACTACCTCGAGTGGTGCGCCGCCGACGTCCGCCACCTCGTCTCCTACGGGACACGGGCGGTCGCGGTGCACCCCGTGACCGGGCCCGACGGCGAGATCGACCAGATCGACGTCGTGTTGCGCAACGCCCAGGGCAACGACGCCGACGGCTCCCGGGTCGTGCGCACCCGCAACCTCGTGGTCGCCACAGGCCTGGTGCCGTGGCTGCCCGAGGGCGTCCAGCGCGGCACCCGGATCTGGCACAACAGCGAGCTGCTCTCCCGCCTCGGCGAGCTCGCGCCCGTCGGTCCGCGCCAGCGCCGGTACGTCGTCATCGGCGCCGGGCAGAGCGCGGCGGAGACGACGGCGCACCTGCACGACCGCGAGGACGCGGCCGAGGTGCACTCGGTGTTCTCCCGCTACGGCTACAGCCCGGCCGACGACACGTCGTTCGCCAACCGCATCTTCGATCCCGAGGCGGTCGACCACTTCTTCGCGGCCTCCGGCGAGGTCAAGCAGATGCTGCTCGACTACCACGCCAACACGAACTACTCGGTGGTCGACCCGGAGCTGATCGCCGAGCTCTACCGGCGCGCCTACCAGGAGCAGGTCCGCGGGCCGCGGCGCCTGCACGTGCACGGGGCGTCGCGGGTGTCGAGCGTGCGCTCACCGGACCCCGACGTCGACGGCGACGGGCCCGGGGCGGGTGCCGACGGCCCCGACATCGAGGTCGACGTCGAGGTCCTGACCACCGGCCACCACCGCACGATCACCGCCGACGTCGTCGTCTACGCCACCGGCTACCGGCCGATCGACCCGAGCGGGCTGCTCGGCGACGTCGGGGCCTGGTGCCGGCGGGCCGAGGACGGCGAGCTGCTGGTGGACCGTGACTACCGGCTGCACACCGTCGAGCCGCTCACGGCGGGCGTCTATTTGCAGGGACCCACCGAGCACACCCACGGCATCAGCTCCACGCTGCTCTCGACCACGGCCGTGCGGGCGGGCGAGATCCTCGACTCGGTGCTCGGGCACCGGCGTCCGGAGCCCGACCTGCCGCTCGCCCACGAGAGCGGCGAGCCCGCGACCGTCGGGCAGCGGTGGGGCGACCCGGGGGTGGTGACGTCGTGACGGCCCTGGTGACGGGCGCCGCCGGCGGCATCGGGCTCGCGGTCTGCCGGCGCCTCGCCGACGCCGGCGCGCCGGTCGCTCTGCTCGACCGCGATGCCGAGGCCGTCGAGGCGGCTACCGCGACGGTGCGCGAGCACGGCGGCACCGCGGTCGCGGTGCCAGCCGACGTCACCGACGCCGCCGCCGTCGAGAAGGCGGCGGACGCCGCCGAGGAGGCGCTGGGGCCGCTGGACACGCTGGTCAACGTCGCCGGCGTCCTGCACGTCGGCCGGGTCACCGAGCTCGACGACGCCGACTGGCGGCACTGCCTCGACGTCAACGCCACCGGGGTCATGCACGCCTGCCGTGCCGTCGGCGCGCGGCTCGCCGACCGCGGACGCGGCTCCGTCGTCACCGTCGCGTCCAACGCCGCCGGCGTCCCGCGCACGGGGATGGCCGCGTACGCCGCGTCGAAGGCGGCCGCGGTGGCCCTCACGCGCGTCCTGGGTCTCGAGCTCGCCGGGCACGGCGTGCGGGCCAACATCGTGTGCCCGGGATCGACCGACACCGGGATGCTCGACGCGATGGGCGATCTGCCCGCCGACCACGCCGCCCTCGTCCGCGGCTCGGCCGAGACGTTCAAGCTCGGCATCCCCCTCGGGCGGATCGCCGACCCGCAGGACGTGGCCGAGGTCGTCGCGTTCCTCGCCTCCGACGCCGCCCGTCACGTCACCCTCCAGACCGTCTACGTCGACGGCGGGGCCTCCCTCGGGCCCTGAGCCGACCCTCCACCACCTCCACCGCTGCCGTCCCCGCACGCCCGACCACCGCCCTCGGCCCGCATCGTGAGAGGACCCCGATGACCCGCACCCCGACCAGCGCCGGTCCGGAGCTCGAGCCCGTGGGGGAGGACGTGTCGGTCGACGTCCCGCCCGGCCCCGGTTCCGGTCCGGGGGCGTTCCTGTTCTCCACCCGGGAGGTGACGCTGCGGACCACCGGGGTGCGGACGCGCGTCCCGGACGCCTCGCCCGGCTCGGTCGGTGCGATGGCCGCCGCGACGCTCGCGGCCGAGCGTGCGGCCGGCAACCCCGACCCGCTGGTGGTGGGGGCGGTCGGGTTCGCGCCCGGCGAGGCCCGCCTGGTGGTCCCGGGGCACGTCCACCGGACGCCGACCATCGCGCGTCAGGAGGGCGACGCCCCGCCCGCGCCGCCGCTGAACGCGCCGCCGTCGGCGCCCGCCTCGGTGGGCACCCGGTGGGACTTCCGGGCCGAGCCGCCGCCGCCGCGCTACGCCGCCGCCGTGCGCCGGGCGCTGGAGTTGATCGCCGAGGGCGACCTGGAGAAGGTCGTGCTCGCCCGCGCGGCGACGCTCACCGCGCCCGCCCCCCTCGACCTCGCCGTGATCCTCGAGCGCCTCGCCGCCCGCAACCCCACGGGCTACGTGTTCGCCGCGGACGTCACCGACCCGGGGGAGAATGCGCTCGCCCGCACCCTCGTCGGCAACAGTCCGGAGCTGCTCGCGGCCCGGCGCGGCGACCTCGTCGTGTCCCACCCGCTCGCCGGCACGGCCCCGCGCAGCCCCGATCCCGACGAGGACGCGCGCCGCGGTGAGGAGCTCGCGTCGTCGGCCAAGGACCTGCGCGAGCACGCGCTCGTGGTCGACCGGGTCGCCGAGCGGCTGGCGCCGTACTGCACGTCGCTGGACGTCCCCGCCGCGCCGAGCGTCACCCGGACCGCGTCCTTGTGGCACCTCGGCACCCGCATCGAGGGCACGCTGCGCGACCCCGCGCCCACCTCGCTGCAGCTCGCCGAGGCGCTGCACCCCACGCCGGCCGTGTGCGGGGAGCCGACCGACGCCGCCCGCGCCGCCATCGAGGAGCTCGAGGAGTTCCCCCGCGGCTTCTACTCCGGCCTCGTCGGCTGGTGCGGCGCCGACGGTGACGGCGAGTGGGCGGTCACGATCCGCTGCGCCGAGGTCGCGGGGCGCGCGGTGCGCGTCTACGCGGGGGCCGGGGTCGTCGAGGGCTCCCGTCCCGAGGCGGAGCTGGCGGAGACGAGCGCCAAGTTCCGCACACTGCTCTCCGCGTTGGGGCTGGAGGCGACGCCGTGACGACCACCGCCCGGCCCGTCGAGGAGGGCGTCGTCCCGTACCCCCCGGAGGCCGCGGAGCGCTACCGGGCCGCGGGCTACTGGACCGGGCAGACCTTCGCCCGGCTGCTCGACGCCGCCGTCGCCGCGCACGGCCCGCGCACGGCCGTCGTCGGTACCGGCCCGTCGGGACCGCAGCGCTGGACCTACGACGAGCTCGACGCCCGTGCCCGCGGGCTGGCCGCCGGGCTGGGCGAGCTCGGCGTGGCCCCGGGCGACCGCGTCGTCGTGTGGCTGCCGAACGTGCCCGAGTACCTCGAGGTCGTCTTCGCGCTGTTCCGCCTGGGCGCCCTGCCGGTGTTCGCGCTGCCCGCGCACCGCGCCAGCGAGATCCGCTACTTCGCCGAGCACGCCGAGGCGACCGCGATCGTCACCGTCGGGCGGCACGACCGCTTCGATCACGCCGCGGCGGCGCTCGAGGTGGCCGCGGACGTCGACGCGGTGCGCCACGTGGTGGTCGCCGCGCCGTCCGCCGGTGACGTGCTCTCGGGCGTCGTCACCCTCGGCTCGCTGCGCCGCACCCCGCCCGGCGCCCTGCCCGGCGACGACGCCGACCCGTCGTCGATCGCGTTCCTGCAGCTCTCGGGCGGGACCACGGGCCTGCCGAAGCTGATCCCGCGCACCCACGACGACTACCTCTACAGCGTCCGGGCCAGCGCGGAGATCTGCGGGCTGACGCCGGAGACGGTGTACCTCGCGGCGCTGCCCGCCTCGCACAACTTCACGATGAGCTCGCCTGGCCTGCTCGGCGTGGTCCACGGCGGCGGCACCTCGGTGCTCGCGCCCTCGCCGGACGCCGACACGTGCTTCGGGCTCATCGAGAGCGAAGGCGTGACGCTGGCCGCCGTCGTCCCGCCGCTGGCGGCGGCGTGGGTGCAGGCCGCGTCGTCGACGTCGCGGGACCTCTCGAGCCTGCAGGAGCTGCAGGTCGGCGGGGCCAAGTGCGCCGCGGAGCTCGCCCGGAAGATCGGGCCCGTACTGGGGGCCCGCCTGCAGCAGGTCTTCGGGATGGCCGAGGGGCTGGTCAACTACACCCGCGCCGACGACCCGGACGACGTCGTCGTCGAGACCCAGGGTCGCCCCATCTCCCCGGACGACGAGGTCCGCGTGGTCGTGCCCGACGACCCCGAGGAGCGCGACGTCGCCCCGGGCGATGTGGGCGCGCTGCTGACGCGCGGGCCCTACACGATCCGCGGCTACTACCGCGCGGAGGAGCACAACGCGACGGCGTTCACGGCCGACGGCTTCTACCGCACCGGCGACCTGGTCCGGCTCGACCCGGCCGGGAACATCATCGTCTCGGGCCGGGTGAAGGAGCAGATCAACCGCGGCGGCGAGAAGATCGCGGCCGAGGAGGTGGAGAACCACCTGCTGGCCCACCCCGACGTCGTCGACGCCGCCATCGTCGGCGTGCCGGACGACTTCCTCGGCGAGCGCACCCACGCCTACGTCATCCCGGTGCCCGACCGGGAGCCCCCGCGCCCCGCGGCGCTGCGCCGCTTCGTGCGCGACCGCGGGGTCGCCGCCTACAAGGTGCCCGACACCGTCGAGGTGGTCGACGCCTTCCCCGCGACCGGCGTGGGCAAGACCAGCCGCCGAGCGCTGCGGGCCGCGCTGGCCGACCACGCGCGCCGCCCGACATCCGGAGCCCCCGACCCCGACGAGGAGATCCCGTCGTGAGCCTGCCGACCATCGCCCCCTACGCCCTGCCGCAGGCCCACGAGCTGCCGGAGAGCCGCCCGGACTGGTCGCCCGACCCCGCGCGGGCGGTGCTGCTCGTCCACGACATGCAGCGCTACTTCGTGGCCCCGTTCTCCCGCACCGAGGAGCCGGTGAGCCGCTGCGTCGAGCACATCGCCGCGCTCGCGGCCCGCGCCCGGGTCCTCGGCGTCCCCGTCGTCTACACCGCGCAGCCCGGCGAGCAGCCCCCCGCGGAGCGCGGTCTGCTCGACGACTTCTGGGGCCGCGGCCCGGCCGCCGCCTACGCCGAGGACCCCGGAGTCGTGGCGATCCTCGACGAGCTCGCGCCCGAGCCCGGCGACGAGGTGCTGACCAAGTGGCGCTACAGCGCCTTCCAGCGCAGCAACTTCGCCGAGCTGATCGCCGACGCGGGCCGCGACCAGCTGCTGATCACGGGCATCTATGCGCACATCGGCTGCATGGTGACGGCCGTGGAGGCGTTCATGCGCGACGTGCAGCCGTTCCTGGTGGCCGACGCGACGGCCGACTTCTCCCGCGCCCACCACGAGCAGGCGATCACCTGGACCGCGCAGCGCTGCGGCGTCGTCACCTCGACCGACCGGGTGCTCGACGCGCTGGGGCGCGGGCCCGACGCCGTGGCGACCACGGGCGCCGAGCGGGAGGCGCCGGCGTGACGCTGCCGGACGCCGACACCACCGGCGCCCGGCGCACCGCTCCCGCGCACCCCGCCCGCCCGGCGGACCGGCACCCGCGCGGGCGGACTGGTCCTCGCGGCCGTCCTGCTGCTCGCGGCCCTGGTGCCGAGCCTCGTCGTCGGCAGCCGCGGCGTCCCGCCCGCCGCGGTCCTCGAGGCGCTCCTGCACGGGCCCGCCTCGCCCACCGACACCGACGCCGTCATCGCGCTCGACCAGCGGCTGCCCCGGACCCTGCTCGGGCTGGCCGTCGGGGTGGCCCTGGGCGCCGCGGGCGCGCTCATCTCGAGGCGATCGCGGCGCAGTCGCCCGACCTCATCCTCGGCACCCTGGTGCCGTCGCTGCCCGCGGACCTCGGCGACCAGCTGTCCGGGATCGGGCCGACGCTCCTGCTCCTGGCGGCGGCGAACCCGGGCAGCTGGGGCGAGCGGGCTCTCCGGACCGCCGACGCGGTGAATCGCCTGCCGCCGTGCAGAGCCACCTCGAGACGATCGTGCCGCGGGTCTGAGGGAGCACCCGCGGCACGGAGATCGTCAGCGCAGGGGCGTCAGTGGTGGCCGCCGCCGCCCTGGCCGCCCTTGCCGCGGAACTTGTTGAGCATCCCCTGAGCCTTCTCGCGGTTCTTGGGGTCCGACGCGTAGCGCTTCGCCTGGTCGGTGTACTTGCGGCCCTGCGGGCTGCGCAGGAACTCCTGGACCTTCGAGAACAGACCGGGCACGACGACTCCCTGGGGGTGTCGGGGCGGTCCTGTCCGCCCCGGCGTGGGGCCAGGATATCCCCAATTCGGACGCGCCCAAGTTACCCGCCAGTAAGCCTCTACACCCTACTCACCGGTAACATGAGAGGGATATGCCACGCTGCCCTGCGCGCGCAGGCGTGGGAGAGTCGGGGCAGAACGCAAGTTACCGACAAGTAAGCTACCCGTCGGTAGCCACTCGTCCGCAGGACGGATGCGAGCACAGGAGGTCGCAGGAGGCCCATGAACATCGTCGTGCTGATCAAGCAGGTGCCCGACACCTGGTCGGAGCGCACCCTCTCCGACTCCGACAAGACCCTCGACCGCGCGTCGTCCGACGCCGTGCTCGACGAGATCAACGAGCGCGCCGTCGAGGAGGCGCTCAAGATCAAGGAGGCCGGCGACGCGGAGGTCACGATCCTCACCGTCGGCCCCGACCGCGCCACCGACGCCATCCGCAAGGCCCTCTCGATGGGCGCGGACAAGGCCGTGCACGTCAACGACGAGGCCCTCCACGGGTCGGACGCCGTGACCACCGCCAAGGTGCTGGCCAAGGCCGTCGGCACGGTCGGCGACGTCGACCTCGTGCTGGCCGGCAACGAGGCCACCGACGGCCGCAGCGGCGCGATGGCCGGGATGCTCGGCGAGATCCTGGGCTGGCCGTCGCTGACCCACGCCAACGCCCTGACCGTCGAGAACGGCACCGCGAGCGTGAAGCGCGAGACCGACGAGGGCACCTGCGACGTCACCGCGTCGCTGCCCGCCGTCGTCAGCGTCGGCGAGAAGATCAACGAGCCGCGCTACCCCTCCTTCAAGGGGATCATGGCCGCGAAGAAGAAGCCGGTGAGCGCGCTCGGCATCTCCGACCTCGGGCTCCAGGCCGGCGAGGTCGGCCTGGCCGGCTCGCTCGTGCAGGTCGACTCGTTCGCCCCGCGCCCGCCCAAGTCCGGTGGTCAGAAGGTCTCCGACGAGGGCGACGGCGGCCAGAAGATCGCCGAGTTCCTCGTGGGCCAGAAGCTCATCTGATCCGCCCCACCGACACCGCAGAGGAGAACCATGGCTGAGGTCCTGGTCCTCGTCGACCACGTCGACGGGGAGATCAAGAAGAACACGTACGAGATGCTCACGGCGGCCCGCCGCCTGGGCGAGCCGTCGGCCGTCGTCGTCGGCACCCCCGGCACCGCGGCCAAGCTGGCCGAGGGCCTCGCGGCGCACGGCGCCGAGAAGGTCTACGTCGCCGAGTCCGGCGACGTCGTGAACTACCTGTCGACCCCGCAGGTCGACGCCCTGGCGGCGCTGGTCGAGCGGGTCTCCCCCCCGGCCGTGCTCATCGCCGCCGGCGCCGACGGCCGCGAGGTCGCCGGCCGCCTGGCCGTCCGCACCAACTCCGGCTGGCTCAACGACCTCGTCGAGGTCGACGGCCAGCGCGAAGGCACCCACTCGATCTTCGGTGGCGCCTTCACCGTGCAGTCGCGCGCGACCACCGACACCGCGGTGATCTCGTGGCGTGCGGGCTCGATCGAGGTCGAGGAGAACGCCGGGGCGGGCACGCAGGAGAACATCGAGCTCCCGGCGGTCGACGAGGCGAAGTCGGCCAAGGTGTCGAACCGCGCGCCGATCGTCGGCGGCGACCGCCCCGAGCTCACCGAGGCGAACGTCGTCGTGGCCGGTGGCCGCGGCGTCGGCTCGGCGGACAACTTCAACGTCGTCGAGACCCTCGCGGACTCGCTGCACGCCGCGGTCGGCGCCTCGCGCGCCGCCGTCGACTCCGGCTACTACCCCAACCAGTTCCAGGTGGGGCAGACCGGCAAGACGGTCTCGCCGCAGCTCTACATCGCGCTCGGCATCTCCGGCGCGATCCAGCACCGCGCCGGCATGCAGACCTCGAAGACGATCGTCGCGGTCAACAAGGACCCCGAGGCCCCGATCTTCGAGATCGCCGACTTCGGCGTCGTGGGCGACCTCTTCGCGATCAGCCCGCAGCTGACCGAGGAGGTCGGCAAGCGCAGCTCGTAGGCGCGCGGAATTTCGTGACCGAAGGGCACCTTCGCTCGGACAGAACGGGCGAAGGTGCCCTTCGCTCGTCGCTGACTCGTCACCGCGCGGGACCGAACCCCGGAGCGGGGGAGCCGATCGTGCACGAGGGGATTACGCTGGCCGGTCGATGACCTATCTCGACCACGCGGCGACCACGCCGATGCTGCCGGAGGCGGCGGCCACCCTCACCGAGGCGCTCGGGCGCGTCGGCAATGCGTCGTCCCTGCACTCGGCGGGACGCCGGGCGCGGCGTGCCATCGAGGAGTCGCGCGAGTCGATCGCCGAGGCCGTCGGCGCCCTGCCGTCCGAGGTCGTGCTGGCCACGGGGGGTACCGAGGCCGACAACCTCGCCGTCAAGGGCCTCTACTGGGCCCGCCGCGCCGCCGACCCCCGCCGCACCCGCGTGCTCGTCTCGGCCGCGGAGCACCACGCGGTGCTCGACGCGGGGGAGTGGCTCGCCGAGCACGAGGGCGCCACCCTCGACGTGCTGGCCGTCGACGCGACGGGCCGCGTCGACGTCGCGACCCTGCGGGAGGCGCTCGCCGCCCACCCCGGCGAGGTCGCCGTGGTCAGCATCATGTGGGCCAACAACGAGGTCGGCACCGTCAACGACGTCCGGGCGCTGGCCGAGGTCGCGCACGAGTTCGGGGTCCCGTTCCACACCGACGCCGTCCAGGCGGTCGGCGCCCTGCCGGTCGACTTCGCCGCGAGCGGCATCGACGCGCTGTCGCTGACCGGGCACAAGCTCGGCGGACCCGTCGGCGCCGGCGCCCTGCTGCTGCGCCGCGACGCCGCCTGCACCCCGCTGCTGCACGGCGGCGGACAGGAGCGCGACGTCCGTTCCGGCACCCTCGACGTGCCCGGCGTGATGAGCCTGGCGACGGCCGTGCGGGCCGCCGTCGGCGACATCGAGCGGCGCACCGCGACCCTCACCGCCCTGCGCGACGACCTCGTGGCGCGCGTGATCGCCGAGGTGCCCGACGCGCGCCTGAACGGCGTCCCGCTCGACCGGCCGGGCGAGCGCCTGCCCGGCAACGCGCACCTGTCGTTCCCCGGCTGCGAGGGCGACAGCCTGCTCATGCTGCTCGACGCCCGGGGCATCGAGTGCTCCACCGGCTCGGCCTGCACCGCCGGCGTCGCCCGCCCCAGCCACGTCCTGCTGGCCATGGGCCTCGACGACGACCTCGCCCGCGGCTCGCTGCGCTTCTCGCTCGGCCACAATTCCACGGCCGCGGACGTCGACGCCGTCGTCGAGGCGATCGGCCCCGTCGTCGAGCGCGCCCGCCGCGCCGGGGACGCGCTGGCGCGGTCATGAGAGTCCTCGCGGCCATGAGCGGCGGCGTCGACTCGGCGGTCGCCGCGGCGCGGCTGCGCGACGCGGGCCACGAGGTCACCGGCGTCCACCTCGCGCTCTCGGCGAAGCCCGCGACGATGCGCGAGGGCGCGCGGGGCTGCTGCTCGGTGGAGGACTCCCGCGACGCCCGGCGCTGCGCGGACGTCCTCGACATCCCGTTCTACGTCTGGGACCTCGCGACCCGCTTCCGCGACGACGTCGTCGAGCCCTTCGTCGCCGAGTACGCGGCCGGGCGCACGCCCAACCCGTGCCTGCGGTGCAACGAGAAGATCAAGTTCTCGGCGGTGCTGAAGCGGGCCCGGGCGCTGGGCTTCGACGCCGTCGGGACGGGCCACTATGCGCGGCTCGACGACGGCATGCTCCGCCGGGCCGTCGACCCCGACAAGGACCAGTCCTACGTCCTCGGCGTGCTGCGCCCCGACCAGCTCGAGGGCGCGCTCTTCCCTCTCGGCGACAGCCCGAAGGCGCAGGTGCGCGCGGAGGCCGCGGAGCGAGGGCTCGTCGTCGCGGAGAAGCCCGACAGCCACGACATCTGCTTCATCCCCTCCGGCGACACCCAGGCGTTCCTCGCCGAGCGCATCGAGGAGGCGCCGGGGGAATTGGTCGACCCGTCCGGCGCGGTCGTCGGGCACCACCGCGGCGTCCACGACTTCACCGTCGGCCAGCGCCACGGCCTCGGCATCTCCCGGCCCGCGCCGGACGGGCGGCCGCGCTACGTGCTGGGTCTCGAGCCGGTCAGCCGGACGGTGCGCGTCGGCCCGGCCGAGGAGCTCGACGTCACGGAGCTGACCGCGTCCGAACCGGTGTGGCTCGTCGAGCCGCCGGTCGGTCCGCTCGTCTGCGCCGTCCAGGTCCGCGCACACGGCGGTCTCGTCGCGGCGACGGTGCGGGTGGGCGACGAGGGCGTCGACGTGGTGCTCGAGCAGCCCCTGCGCGGGGTCGCGCCCGGCCAGGCCGCCGTGTTCTACCGGCCGGACGCCGACGGGGACGTCGTGCTCGGCAGCGCCACGATCGCCGCTACCTCGCGCTGACGGGTCGCCTCGCCCCGTCCCGGTGATCACCAGGCGGAGGGACACGTCGGGAGGCGCGATCAGGGTGCCTTTCGACCTGCTGATCCTCGCCGGGGCCGGCCGTCTAGCGTCAGGAGTATAATCGGGTCAGCATGAGCACGCACTGCATCGGCTGCGGCGTCGTCCTCGACGCGGAGCGCGCCGAACTCGGATACACCTACTGCACCGCCCCGGCCTGTCAGGCCGAGTACCGCCGAGGCCCGACCGTCACCGCCGTGGCCGTCAACAAGAGCGGCGACGCCTTCCGCGTCGCCGAGCCCGACGAGATCGCCGCGCGCGCCGCCGCGGGCGAGTTCGCCACGAAGAACACCGGTCTGGGGACCGTGCACGAGACGACTCCTCACATCCCGGCACCCCGCCGGCCCCGGCAGGCGCGACCGGTCCGCGCCGTGAAGCCGGCCTGGACCCGCGCCCAGGAGAACATCGTCCGGCTCTACGCCGACATGGGTCTCTCGCCCCGCCAGATCGTCGAGCGGGCCCGGCAGAACACGCCACGGCTGGGCGTCACCGAGACCCTCGCGGTGCGCATCCTCTCCTCGGCGCGGCGCTCGCCCTAGGCTGCGCGGCCATGGGCTTCGAGGCGGAGAACATCCGCGACTGGCAGGGCAGGTCCGTCGTCGACCCCACGGGCGGCAAGATCGGTAGCCTGGAGGCGATCTACGTCGACACGGTGTCCGACGAGCCCGTCTTCGCGACGGTCGTGGTCGGCATGGTCGGGCGCCGCCGGCTGGCGTTCGTCCCGCTCACCGGGGCGACGGTCGCCCCGGACCACGTGCGCGTGACGGTGGCCAAGGACCTCGCCAAGCACGCGCCGTCGATCGACACCGACGGCGAGCTCGCCGCCGAGGACGAGCCGGCGGTGTTCGAGCACTACGGCCTGCCGACCGCGTCGGTCGGCGCCGCACGCCGCCTGGCCCGGCGATGAGCGATCACACGATCGCGACCGGATCCAGCATCGAGCCGGTCGCACCCTGGATCTTCAGGGGCAACGCGACGAAGAGGAACTCGTACGCCCCGGCCCTCGCGAGCTCCTCCAGGTAGATGGACTCGAAGAGGTAGATCGCGTGCTCGATGAGCAGCAGGCTGTGCACCGGCTGCGGGTTGGCGGGGTCGCCGTACTCGGGGGGTGGCTGGACCTCGAAGGTCTCGGTGTCGCTGCCCGCGGCCACGACCCCGCGCTCGAGCAGCCAGCGGGCGGCGGAGAGGTCGGGGCCGGCGGTGGCGTGGCGCGTCATCGCCTCGGTGTCCGGCCAGTGCCCGAGGTACCCGGTGCGGATGAGCACGACGTCGCCGGCCCGTACCTCGACGCCCTGGTGCGCCGCGACCGCCGCCAGCTCGTCGGCGTCCACCACCGACGACCGTGGCAGGGCGTCCACCCCGCGGTGGCCCGGGACGTCGAGCAGGACGCCGCGGGAGACGAAGGGCGGCAGCTTCGAGGCGTCGCCCTGGCGCGGGCCGCTGTCACCGAGGTGCTCGCGCGGGTTGCCGCCCCCGTACCAGTGGTCGTCGTCGCCGATCGTGACGTGGGCCAGCGCATCCACGTGGGCGCCGCTGTGCGACGTCGCGCTGAGCAGCTCGGCCATGTACCCGTAGCCGACGCCGTTGCGCGGACCCCACGGCTGGGCGCCCTCGGCGCGCAGCCCGCCGGGGGTGCGCGCCATGCTCACCCGGAACGGCGGGTGCGCGCCGAACAGCGGCATGTCGGTGAACCGCGGCACCGCCAGCGAGAAGACCTCGCCCCGCGTGGGCAGCGCCAGCGCGGCGAGGATCTCCTCGGGGCTTCGGAAGGCCGCCGGCCCGCGTTCCGGGTCGGCCACGCTCACCGCCGGCCCTCCCGGGCGTCGGCGACCATCCCGACCACGCGCTCGGGCGTCATGGGCAGCTCGTCCACCCACACCCCGAGGGGGCGCAGCGCGTCGTCGACGGCGCTCGCGATCGCCGTCGGGGCCACCAGCCGGCCACCCTCCCCGGCGCCCTTCACCCCGTAGGTGGTGAACGGCGAGGGCGTCTCCAGGTGCTCGAGAACGATCTCGGGGACCTCGTGCATGCTCGGCAGCAGGTACTCCCGCAACGTCGGGGTCTCCAGCGCCCCGTCGGAGTCGCCGTAGCGGTACTCCTCCATCAGCGCCGCCCCGATGCCCTGCACGATGCCGCCGACGACCTGCCCCTCGACCAGGGCCGGGTTCATCACGGTGCCGCAGTCGTTCACGACGTAGTAGGCGCGCAGCGTCACCTCGCCGGTCTCCGGGTCGACCTCGACGATCGGGATGTGGCAGGCGTGGGAGACCATCGGGTAGAAGGCGCCCAGGTCGCTGCGGTCGTCGGTGGGCGGCGTGAAGTACGGGTGGTCGTAGGTGTGCACCGCGACGAGACCGCTGCTCTCGGCCTTGCTCGTGCCGTCGTTGAACAGGTGGGCCCGCATCCCGACCTCGGCCATGGTCATCGACGTGCCCGGCGCCCCCTTCGCGCGGAACACGCCCTCGATGCACTCGACGTCCTCGGCGTCCATCTCCATGGCGCTCGCCGCGACCCGGATCATCTTGTCCTTGACGGTCCGCGCGGCGCCGCGGGTCGCGCCCGAGAGCATGATCGTGACGCGGCTGCCGCCGGGTCCGGCCGAGATCGCGCCGCTCGTGGAGTCGGCGTAGGCGACCGAGACGGTGGACGGGTCGATGCCGAACTCCTCGGCGACGACCTGGCCGACGACGGTCTCGGGGCTGTTGCCCCACAGCGGGCAGCCGATCGTCGCGCGGACGCCGCCCATGGCGTCGACGTCGATCTTGCAGCTCTCCGGGGTGCTGGTCGCCGGGAGCGGCGCCTCGTCGCCGTAGAGGAACCACCACTCCGAGGCGTTGTAGCCCGAGCGCTCCTGGCAGGTGGCCAGGCCGATGCCGAGGTAGCGGCCCTCGCCGCGCAGGCGCTCCTGCTCGGTGCGCCACTCGTCGAGACCGGCGATCTCGAGCGCGCGGTCGAGGACGGCCTCGTAGTCGCCGCTGTCGTAGATGTTGCCCGTGGGGATCTTGTACGGGAACTGGTCGGGCTGGATGAAGTTCCGCCGGCGCAGCTCGACGCGGTCGATGCCCATCTCGAGGGCGGCCTTGTCGACCAGGCGTTCCAGGATGAAGTTGCCCGGGTCGGCGCCAGCGCCGCGGAAGAAGCCCTGCTGGACCTTGTTGGTCAGCACGCACGAGACGTCGTAGCGCAGGCTGCCGATCCGGTAGGGCCCGACGGGCTGGGCCACCGCGTTGCCGTGCTGGCCGTGGGCGAACTGGAAGTAGGCGCCGTAGTCGTCGATGATCCGCAGGACCAGGCCGAGCATCTCGCCGTCCTCGGCCAGCGCGAGCTCCGCGTCGTAGATCCGGTCACAGCCGACGTTGTCGTTCGCCGCGACGTTGTCGGCGCGGTCCTCGAGGTACTGCACGGGACGACCGCAGGCCTTGCTGAGAGCCCCGGTGATCGAGATGACCTTGGTGATCAGGTGCTTGCTGCCGAAGCTGCCGCCCACCGTGCACGGGATCATGCGCAGCCGGTTCGTCGACACCCGCAGGATCCCGGCGAACGCCCACGGCAGGAAGTTGATGAAGTTGCTGTTGGAGTACACCGTCATCGACTGGCCGAACGGGTCCCAGTGGGCCACCGCCCCGGCCGTCTCGATCGGGTGCGCCCCCATCCGGTGCCACCGCGCGCTCGACCGCACGATCGTGTGCGCCCGGGCCAGGTCGGCGTCCACCTCGCCCCAGTCCAGGCTGCGGTGGAAGACGACGTTCGAGTCGAGGGTCTCGTGCACCCGTGTCGCCCCCGGGTCCATCGCCGCGACCGGGTCGACGAGGGCGGGCAGGACCTCGTACTCCACGCGGATCCGGGCGCAGGCGTCCTCGGCGATGTAGCGGTCGGTGGCCGCGACGGCGGCGACGGCCTCGCCGGGGTAGCGCACGCGCTCGACGGCGATCGCGCGCTGCTCCACCGGTTCGGCGCAGAACGCCGGCATCGGGTCGACGTACTCGGTGGCCGTCGCGCCCGTCAGCACCACGACGACGCCGGGCAGCGCCTCGGCCTCCGACGTGTCGATCGAGAGGATCCGGGCGTGGGCGTGCGGGCTGCGCAGCACCGCGCCGTGCAGCATCCCGGGCAGGACGACGTCGCCGATGAAGCCGGCCCGCCCGGTCAGCAGCTTCGGGTCCTCCTTGCGGGGGACGCTCTGCCCGACCCAGCGGCGGGTCTCGGTGGCGGGCTCCTCGATGGTGCTCATGCGCGGACCTCGCTCTGCTCGCTGCTGGTCTGCTCGGCCATCAATCGCCCGGCGGCGCACACCGACCGCACGATGTTCTGGTATCCGGTGCAGCGGCACAGATTGCCGCCCAGCGCCTCCTCGACGTCCTCGCGATCGGGTTCGGGGACGCGTTCGAGCAGCTCACAGGCGCCCATCAGCATCCCGGGGGTGCAGAAGCCGCACTGCAGGCCGTGCTCCTGGGTGAACGCCCGCTGGATGGGGTGCAGGGTGCCGTCGGCCGCGGCCAGCGACTCCACGGTGCGCACCGACGAGCCGTCGAGCTGCGCCGCGAAGACCAGGCAGGAGCGGGTCGCGGTGTCGTCGACGATCACCGTGCACGCGCCGCAGACGCCCTGCTCGCACCCCAGGTGCGTGCCGGCGAGGGCCAGGTCGTTGCGCAGCAGGTCGGCCAGCAGGGTGCGTGGCTCGACGAGGAGGTCGTGGTGGGTGCCGTTCACGGTGATCCGGACGCGGACCTTGTCAGGCATCGATCGTCTCCTTCGGCGAGGCCGCACGGGCGAAGGCGGTGCGCAGGGCGCGGGCTGTCAGCACGCGGGCGAGGTGTCGGCGGAAGTCGGCCGAGCCGTGGCAGCTCGGGACCGGGTTCGTGCCGTCGGCGGCGACCGCCGCGGCCTCGGTGAACCCGGCCGGGCCGTCGGCACCGAGGATCGCCGCCTCGACGGCGGGGACACGGATCGGTCGTTCGTCGGCGCCGCAGAGCGCGACCCGCACGTGGGAGACCCGGCCGTCGTCGCCGACGCCGACGACGGCGGCCGCCCCGCAGACCGGCAGGTCACCGTGGCGGCGCGTGAGCTCGACGAAGGCGCTCCCCGTGCGGCCGTGCGCGGCGGGCACGTCGACCGCCACCACCATCTCGTCGGGCGCGAGCGAGGTGCGGAACGGGCCGGTGAAGAAGTCGTCGGCGGCGACGGTCCGTTCGGCGGCGCGGCTGCGGACCTTGACGAGCCCGTCGAGCGCGAGCAGGGCGGTCGGGAGCTCGGCGGACGGGTCGGCGAAGGCGACGCTGCCGACGACGGTGCCGCGGGCGCGCACCGGCGCGTGGGCGACCTGCGCGCCGGCCTCGGCCAGGAGCGGGGCGTACGCGGCGACCTCACCGGAGAGCTCGCTGGTGCGCTGGCGGACCGTGGCCCCCAGACGCAGCGTGGACGACCCGTTGTCGCCGAAGAGGCCGAGCGTGTCCAGCCCCGGCACCCGGTTGATGTCGATCACGACGGCCGGGCTGACCTGGCGCGCGTTCATCATCCGCACGAGGCTCTGCCCGCCCGCCAGCACGCGCGCCTCGTCGCCGTGCTCGGCGAGGAGGTCGAGCGCCTCGTCGAGTTCTCGGGGTGCCGCGTACTCGAACGGCGCAGGCTTCATGGGCACCTCCGGGGTGCTGGTGTGCGCGACCGACGTCGGATGGCCGGGTCGTGGGGGAAGGCCGACGGGTGGTGGTCGAATGTCGGCGGATCGCGCTGCGGGTGTGTGCCTCAGGTCACAGCGCCCGCCGATGCTCGCTGGTCGGTCCGGACTTAAGCAACGTTAAGTCGGGCCGGTTCGCCCCACGGCGTCCGAATGGCCCTCGCCGCTGCAACGAGCAGCCTTAACGTTGCTTAACGGTCCGGGGCGGGCCAACGCTGGCGCGGCCCCGACTCGAGCCCGAAGGCGGTCGCCATGCCCGCACCGCGCAAAGTGATCATCACCTGTGCCGTGACCGGCGCGATCCACACGCCGTCGATGTCGAAGTACCTGCCGGTGTCGCCGGGCGAGATCGCCGAGGCCGCCCTGGGTGCCGCGGAGGCGGGCGCCGCGATCGTCCATCTCCACGCGCGCGACCCGCATGACGGCCGCCCGTCCCAGGACCCGGCGCATTTCGTGCCGATCCTCGAGGAGCTCAAGCGCCACACCGACGCCGTCGTCAACCTGACCACCGGCGGCTCCCCGCACATGACGGTGGACGAGCGGATGCGACCGGCCCGGGAGTTCGCGCCGGAGCTCGCCTCGCTGAACATGGGGTCGATGAACCTCGGCCTCTACCCGATGCTGGGCCGGTTCACCGAGTTCGAGCACGCCTGGGAGCGCGAGCACCTGGAGAAGAGCCGGGACCTCGTCTTCAAGAACACCTTCGCCGACATCGAGACCGTCCTCGAGATCGGACGGGCGGGCGGCACCCGGTTCGAGTTCGAGTGCTACGACACCTCCCACCTCTACAACCTCGCGCAGTTCCGGGACCGGGGCCTGACGCAGGGCCCGCTGTTCGTCCAGACCGTGATGGGGTTGCTCGGCGGGATCGGGCCGCACCCCGAGGACCTCATGCACCTGCGCCGCACCGCGAACCGCCTGTTCGGCGAGGGCCACGAGTGGTCGGTCCTGGGCGCCGGCCGCCACCAGATGCCGTTGGCGTCCATCGGGGCGGCGGCGGGCTCGCACGTCCGCGTCGGTCTCGAGGACTCGCTGTGGATCGGTCCGGGGCGGCTCGCCGAGAGCAACGCCGAGCAGGTGACCCTCGTGCGGGGCATCCTCGACTCCCTGGGCCTCGAGATCGCCACCCCGGACGAGGCCCGGGCCGTCCTCGGGCTGAAGGGTCGTGACGCGGTCGGCTTCTGACGGCAGGCTGTCCCGGGTGACCGGCGACGCGCGGCCCCGCACGGGCATCCGCGCGCTGCGTGTGTCCGCGGCCGACGTCGCCCGCCGGGCCGGGGTGTCGGCGGCGACCGTCTCCTACGCGCTCAACGGCCGACCCGGCGTCTCGCCGGAGGTGCGGGCCCGCGTGCTCGCGACGGCGGCCGAGCTCGGTCATCCGCTCGACCGCTACGAGCGGACGCTCGAGCCCGAGCCCTCCCGGGTGCTCGGGCTGGTGCTCACCGACATCAGCAACCCGTTCTACTCCGAGTTCTCGGCCGGGACGATCGACATCGCCCGCGCCCAGGGCTACGAGGTCTTCGTCGCCCACACCCAGGAGAGCTCGCCGACGCTGGACACGGTGGTCCGGACGATGATCGCCCGCCGCGTGGACGGGATGATCCTGACCTCGCTCCACACCGACGACGGCGACGCCATCCGCACGCTGCGCCGCGCCGAGATGCCGTTCGTGCAGGTGAGCCGCCGGATCCCGGGGCTGCGGGCCGACTTCATCGGAGTGGACGAGACGGCGCTCTCCTCCGACATCCTGCGCCACCTCCTGGGCCACGGGTACACCGATCTCGCGATCATCACCGGCTCGCAGAGCTCGTCGTCGTCGGCGGAGCGGGCCCGGACCTTCGTCGCCACCGCCGCCGAGCTCGGGGTCCCGCTGCCCCCGCACCGGCGGTTCATCGCCTTCCTCAACGCCGAGGGCGGACGGCGCGTCGCGCAGCACCTCATCGACGCCGACGACGTCCCGCGCGCGATCGCGTGCGGGTCCGACGCGATCGCCTCCGGGGTCATCGGGACGCTCCGAGAGCACGACATCCGCGTGCCCGACGACGTCGCCGTCACCGGCATCGACGGTGTCTTCCCCGGTGCCTCGATGCTGGCCGAGCTCACGACCATCACGCTCGCCCGGCGCACCATGGCCCAGTCCGCGGTGGAGCAGCTCATCCGGCGCATCGATGGGCACGGGGGCACGGCGCTGGTCGAGACCGTGCCCCACACCCTGCGCATCGGTTCGAGCTGCGGCTGCCCCCGCTCGGTCACGGCCGGGCCGCGCAGACCTGGACCGCGCGCACCATGAGCGCGACCTGGAGCTCGAACAGCCCCTCCTGACGCCGCGGGTCGGTGCCGGCGAGCTCGGCGACGCGGCGCAGGCGGTAGCTGATCGTGTGCGGGTGCACGTGCAGCGTGCGGGCGGTGTCGGCGGTGGAGCACCCGCTGCGCACCCAGACCCGCAGGGTCGCGACGAGGTCGGTGCCCCGGGTGCGGTCGTGCTCCTCGAGGGCGCCCAGCCGGTGGGTGGCCAGACGGCGCAGCCCGTCGGGGGTGCCGGTCTCGAGCAGGAGCGCGGCGACACCGAGGTCGCCGAGGTCGAGCACGCCGGTCGTCCCGGCCTCGGCGGCCAGCGCGTGGGCCGTGCGGACCACCCGCCAGGCCGGCGGATAGCCGTCGGTGGCGGTCACCGTCGCACCGATCACCACCGGACCGCCGACCCCGGCGAACGCCGCCGCGAGCCGGGCCCGGTCGGCCTCCGGGACCAGGACGATCAGGACGCCCTCGTGCTCGCCGATCAGGGGCGACCCGCCGAGCAGGGCGGCGGGGGCGGTGCCGGTCGGGGCCAGCACGACGGTGTGCGGGCGGCGCAGGTCGTGGTGCAGGGCGTCGGAGCGGTCGAGCAGGCTGCGCTCGTCGCCGGTGCCGCTGACCAGCTCCACCGCCAGGTCGCGCGTGAGCCGCAGCTCGGTCTCGACGGCCTGGCGGCGCCTGAGCATCTCCAGCGCGACGAGCAGCGAGAAGCGCTCGATCACCGGTCGGTCGGCCCAGCCGTCGGCCCGGGCCACCCAGAGGCGCGCGACCAGCTCGCCGGCAACGGCGATCGGGACCACCCAGGCGCACGCCGACCTGCCCAGCGGCGCCTGCACCATCGTCCGGTGGCCGTCCGCGGCGGCCAGCGCCCGGCGCAGCGCCCGGGACCGGGCGACCGGCGGCACCCCGGCCACCTCCGGGCCCGCCCGGCCGAGCGGGGAGCCCGCCGGGGTCTCCAGGGTCACCGACGCGTCGAGCGCGGCGGCGAGGGCGTGGAGGACGCCGTCGAGCCCGGCGTCGTCGAGCAGCAGCCGCATCAGCTCGCGGTCCTGCTGCTCGGCCCGCTCCAGGCGCCGGATGGTGGCCTGCTCGGCGGCGCGCAGCTCCGCGGTGCGCAGGACGGTCCCGGCGTACTGGGCCATCAGCTCGGCGGCGGCGAGCTCGTCCGGCGCGAGGTCGCGCACGTGCCCGGTGTAGCCGACGAGCACGCCGGCCAGGTCCCGGCCGTCGAGACCGCCGAGTGGCACGGCGAGCAGGGAACGGATGCCCTCGGCCAGGGCGAGGTCGCGCCACGGCCAGGTGGCGTCGGTGGCACCCACGTCGCGGAGCACGACGGTGCGCCGCTCGCGGACGGCCCGGGCGGCGGGCAGGTCGGACTCGCGCCCGCTGGGGTGCACCAGCAGAGGAGCCTGCTGCTCGAGGTCGCGGCGGTATCGCTCGGTCAGCGCGTGACCGGCCGTCAGCACGAGACGCTCGCCGGCGGCGTCGAGCAGCATCACCGAGCACGAGTCGGTGCGCACGAGCGCGCAGGTGTGCCGGGCGATCCGGCTCAGCAGGGCCTCGCGGGGTTCGTCGGCGTTGAGCGCGCGCAGGATGTCTGCGGCCGCCGTCATCCATTCCGCGTGCGTCGCAGGCACAACCAACCCCCGTTCGCGTTGGTCAGCGAGCCATAGCGTAGTCGCGCCGTCCGGACGACCCTGTGTCCCGGGTCACTCGTCGACGGAGGGGGCGCCCTGGTGTACCGGGTCGGGATCGACGTCGGGGGAACCTTCACCGACTGCGTGGCGGTGGACGAGGTCACCGGCGCGGTGACGACGTGCAAGGTGCCCACCACCCCTCACGACCAGTCCGAGGGGTTCCTCGCCGGCGTCGACGCGCTCGGGATCCCGATGGCGGAGATCTCGTTGATCCTGCACGGCTGCACGGTCGGTCTCAACGCCGTGCTCACGCGCACCGGCGCGACGATCGGCGTGATCACGACCGAGGGGTTCCGCGACGTCCTGGCCATGGGCCGGGGACAGCGCCCCAGCGGCGACCAGTTCAACCCGCGCTGGCAGCGGGCGTTCGGCGACGCCCGCGAGCCGTTCTGTCCGCGCTGGCTGCGCCGCACGGTGCCCGGGCGGATCGACCGCACCGGGCGCGAGGTCGTCGAGCTGGACGAGGAGGCGCTGGCCGACGAGGTCCGGTTCCTCGTCGGACGCGGGGTCGAGGCGATCCTGGTCTGCTTCCTCAACGCCTACGCCGACGACAAGCACGAACGACGCGCGGCGTCGATCGCCGCCGAGCTGGCCGAGGTGCCGATCTGGACGTCGACCGGCGTGCACCCGTGTTTCAAGGAGTACCCGCGCTTCTCGACGGCCGTGGTCAACACCTACGTCGGGCCGCCGGTGCAGCGCTACCTCGACCGCGCCGAGCGCCGCCTCGCCGAGGCCGGCTACGCGGGTCCGCTCATGGTGATGCAGTCCAACGGCGGCGTGCTCCCCGTGGTCACCGCCCGCGAGCGTCCGGCGTACACGCTGCAGTCCGGGCCGACCGGGGGCGTCACGGGCGCCCAGCGCGGCGGGCAGCGCCTCGGGGCGCCGGACCTCATCACGCTCGACATCGGCGGGACGAGCGCGGACTGCGCGGTCGTGGTCGGCGGCGAGCCGATCGTGACCACCGAGCTCGAGATCGAGCACGACGTGATCATCGCGCTGCCGGCGATGGCCGTGCACTCGATCGGCGCGGGCGGCGGCTCGCTGGCCTGGGTCGACCGGCGCGGGGCGCTGCGGGTCGGCCCGGGCAGTGCGGGCGCGGTCCCCGGCCCGGCCTGCTACGGGCGCGGCGGCACCGAGCCCACGGTGACCGACGCGCTGGCCGTCCTGGGCATCCTCGACCCGGCGCGGTTCATGGGCGGGGCGTCGACCTTCGACACCGACGCGGCGCGCGCAGCGTTCGCGGCGATCGCGCAGGCCACGGGCCTGAGCACCGAGTCCGCGGCTCGGGCCGTCCTGGACATCGCGACCGCGGCGATGGTCGAGGCGGCCCGCGAGGTGTCGGTCTACAACGGCATCGATCCGCGCCACTACGGGCTCTACGTCTACGGCTCGGCGGGCCCGGTGTTCGGCGCGCGGATCGGGCGGGCGCTGGGCAGCGAGTCGGTCATCGTCCCCCCGCAGCCCGGGGAGCTCAGCGCCTACGGGCTCGCGCTCGCCGACCTGCGCATGGACGTCGGCGAGCCGGTCGTCCGGGCCCTGGGCGCGCTCGCGCCGGACGAGCTGGAGGCGGCCTACACGCGCCTGCGCGACGACGCGGCGCGGACGCTGGGCCGCACCGAGCGCAGCGGAGCCGCGGCGCCGGGGGCCGGGTACGGCGAGCGGGACATCTCCTACACCCGCTGGCTCGACGGCCGCTACCAGGGCCAGACCTGGGAGACCAACGGCGTCCCGGTGCCCGAGCGCCCCCTCGACGACGCCGCCATCGACGAGCTGCGCACGAACTTCGACGCCACCCACCGCCGCACCTGGGGCTACGCCGTCCCGCGCGCGGACGTGAAGGCGACGATGGCCCGGGTCACCGCGACCGTCGAGCTCGGGACGCCCGATCCGCCGGCGCCTGCGGTGGTCGACGGGGTCGCCACGCCCCGGAGCGCGCGCGTGCACCTCGACGGGCGATGGCAGGAGGTCCCGGTGGTGGCGCGCGACGGGCTCGCGGCGGGGGCGGGGGTCGAGGGCCCGGCGCTGGTCGTCCAGCCGACGGCGACGACGGTGCTCGAGGCGGGCGACGTGCTGACCGTCGACGAGACCGGCCACATGATCATCACGTGGGGGCGGGCATGAGCGACCAGGTCGCGCTCGAGATCATCCGCAGCGCCTTCTTCGCGACCGTCCGCCAGGCCGGCCGGATCATCCTGCGGTCGAGCTTCTCGCCGATCATCCGCGACGCGTTCGACTTCTGCGTGACGCTGATCGGCCCCGAGGACCTCGAGCGCGGTCTCGCGCACGACGTCGTCGCGATGAACGAGAGCCTCGCGCACTTCTCCGGCGTCATGCCGTTCATGGTGCGCAACCTGCTCTGGGAGTACGGCGTCGAGAACCTGCGCCCCGGCGACATGATCGCGATGAACAACCCGTTCAAGGGTGGCAACCACGTCTACGACAACGGGTTCTACAAGCCCGTCTTCGTCGGCGACCGGCTCATCGGCGGGGTGGCGGTCAAGGCGCACCTGATGGACATGGGCGGAGTCACCGCGGGCGGCTACTCGACGCGCAAGCGGTCGCTGTTCGAGGAGGGCGTCGTCATCGCGGGCGTGCCCGTCTACAAGGACGACCGTCCCTGGACGCCGGGCTTCAACCTGTACTTCGACAACTCCCGGCTGCCCGACAACATGATCGCCGACCTGCAGGCCATGCACAGTGCCTGCACGTTCGCCGAGGAGCGCCTGCACGCCCTCGCGGAGACCCACGGCGTCGACGCCGTGCACGACGCGATGGCCTACACGCTCGACTACGCCGACCGCTCGATGCGGGAGGGCCTGCGCGCGCTGCCCGACGGCGACTTCGTCGGCGAGGACGGCATCGACGCCGACGCGTTCCACGACACGCCGTACGTCGTGCGCACGACCGTCCGCAAGCGCGGCGACGAGGTCGAGGTCGACTTCTCGGGCTCCACGCGGGAGGCGGCGTCGTCGGTGAACTGCTCGGTGTTCGACGCCGCGAACGGCGTCTACACCGCGCTGAAGTTCCTCTGCGACCCGCACAACCCGAACAACGCCGGGGCGTTCCGGTGCATCACCGTGGTCGCGCCCGAGGGCACGTTCATCACCGCGCGGCCGCCGGCGGCGACCACGATGTACTTCGACGCGGCCGAGGCGGTGTTCAACGCCGTCACCAAGGCGATCATGTCCGGTGCTCCGCCGGGGTCCGGCTTCGGCGGGCACTACGGGTCGAACATGGGCCTGTTGATGACCGGCAGCACCGCGGCCCCGCCGTCCGGGCCCCGGCGCAACGCGGGCGACGGCGTCGCGGAACGGCTCGCCGCGGCCACCCAGTCGATCCCGGTCGTGCTGGAGGACCCCACGGGGTCGGGGCGCAAGCTGTTCGTCGCGCCGATGCTGGCGCTCGGGGGCTTCGGGGCGTCCGCGGAGGGCGACGGCGAGAACTTCGTGTCGATGAGCCAGCAGAACCTCATGGACATGTCGATCGAGTCGATCGAGGAGGACCACCCCATCGTCGTCCTGCGCAAGGAGTTCGTCGCAGACACCGCCGGGCCCGGCGCGCACCGCGGCGGTGTGGGCGTCGTCTACGACCGGATGCTCGTCGGTGAGGCCGACGTCTACCCGATGCTCCTGCACCTGCGGATCCTTCCCTGGGGTACGGACGGTGGGGGTGCCGGGCGCCCCGGCGGGGCCTGGATCGGGGAGCCGGACGGGGGCTCCGCCGCCGCACGGTGGCTGCGCTCGTCCGACGAGGACGTCCGCCCGCTGGGCGGGTACTTCACCGACTCGGGGGCGGCCGCGGCGCCGTACGAGGGACGGTGGCACTCCGGGAACGCGGACATCGCCGCCGTCCCGGGGACGCTCCTGCGGGTGCGCACGCCGGGGGCCGGGGGCTGGGGGGCGGCGTTCGGGCGCGACCCGGAGGCGGTCCTGCGCGACGTGCGCGACGGCTTCGTGACGCTCGACGGCGCCCGCGTCGACTACGGCGTGGTGATCCTGGGAGACGTCGACGAGGGGCCCGACGAGCTGACCGTGGACCGCGAGGCGACGGAGGTGCTGCGGGGAGACGCCGCACGACGGAGTCCGACGACGGAGGACGACTCGTGACGATGCTGTTCGGTCGGCCCGAGGAGCCGGAGCTCACCGTCGTCCGGACCGACCTCGACGAGACGTGCCCGTCGTGCGGGGCCACGGCGGTGCAGGGCTACCCGCTGCTCGAGGTGGCCGGCTGGTGCCTCGTCGCGCGCTGCGCCGACTGCCTGCACGTGCTGCGCCGCGAACCCAGCCCGACGCCGTTCGGCTTCAGCTACGTGCCCTACAGCGTCCACCTCCGGTGATGATGTCCCCGTGGCGATCCGTGTGGAGACCGATCCCGCCGACCCCCGGGTGGCGGTGCTGATCATCGACCGGCCGCAGGCGCGCAACGCGCTCGACCCCGAGCACCAGGAGGCGCTCGGCGACGCCGTGGCCGCGTTCGAGGCGGACGACGAGGTGCTCGTCGCGGTGCTCACGGGTGCCGGCGACACGACGTTCTCGGCCGGCGCGGACCTCAAGCGCCTCATCCCGACATCCGGGTGTGCTCGGACAACGCCACGTTCGGGCTCGCCGAGACGAAGTGGGCGATCATCCCGGGCGCCGGCGGGACCGTGCGGTTGCCGCGGGCGGTGCCGCTGGGCCTCGCGATGGAAATGATCCTCTCGGGCGAGCCGATCGACGCCGCGGAGGCGCACCGCGTCGGGCTGGTCAACCGGGTCGTCCCGCGGCCCGAGCTGCTCCCGACGGCCCTGGGGATCGCCCGGGGCATCGCCGACCGCGGGCCGCTCGCCGTCCGCGAGGCCCGCGCGCGGGTGCTGGACGGGCTGGGTCTGGAGCACGACGAGGCCATGGCGCGCGAGCACGAGGCGTTCCTGCGGGTCCTGCGCACCGACGACGCCCTCGAGGGCCCGGCCGCCTTCACCGAGAAGCGGCCGCCGCGCTACCGGGGGCGCTGAACCAGACGGCGGATCCGTGCGAGCAGGGCGCCGAGGGCGAGGCGCAGCGGGCTCGTCGTCGTGGTGGGCGCCTCGCCGGTGCGGGCGGCCTCGTCGACGGCCTCGGCGAACTGCTCGAACAGGCGCCGGGAGACGTCGCCCGCGAGCGCGCGGCCGAACTGCGCGACCCGGCCGGACAGGTGGACGTCGGCGTCGGCCCAGAGCACCGTGCCGCCGCCCTCCGCCGGGTCCGCGGCCAGCCGGATGACGGCCTGCGTGCTCGAGCCTCCGCGGTCGGTGCCCTGGGCGAGCACCCGCATCCGGCGCGTCGACGCGTCGTGCTCGACGACGTGCGCGAGCCCCTCGAAGCGCAGCGACACGGGCCCGAGGCCGACGGTCGCGCGGCCCCGGTAGCGGTCGTCGCCGAGGTCGGCGGTCATCTCCGCGCCGGGCAGGCAGGCCGCGAGGCGGTCGAAGTCGGCGAGCACGGCCCACACGTCGTCCACCCCGGACGCGAGGTCATTGCGGACCGAGACCGTGGCCGTGGGTGTGCCCGAGGGGACCCTGATCTCCTCGGTCGTCTGCGTGGCGTTGCGGACACTGGGTGTCTGCGGCGCCACGCCGCTGACGTTCCCGGTGCGCCCGACCAGCGCCGGCGGCACGGCGGCGCGGGGTGGCGGGACGCCGTCGGGGTGGGTCTCCGCGACGTCGGCGACTGCGGCGAGGATGCCGCGGTAGCCGGTGCAGCGGCAGAGGACGCCGGACATGTCCTCGGCCAGTGTGTCGGGGGAGTAGGTGCCGCCCGCGAGCAGGTCGTAGGAGCTCATGAGCATCCCGGGCGTGCAGAAGCCGCACTGCAACGCGTGGTGGTGGGAGAACGCCTGCTGCAGGGGGTGCTGGTCGTCGGCGGAGCCCAGGCCCTCCACGGTGGTCAGCGACGCGCCGTCGCACTGCACGGCGAACAGCAGGCAGGCGCGCACCGCCTCGCCGTCGAGCAGCACCGTGCACATCCCGCACACCCCGTGCTCGCACCCGACGTGCGTGCCGGTGAGCCCCAGCCGGTCGCGCAGGACGTCGGAGAGCGTCGTGCGCGGCGCCACGGCGAGCGTCACCGCGCGCCCGTTGACGGTCACGGTCACGTCGACGGTGCCGTCCGCCTCGACCCTCATGCGTGCGCCTCCCGGTACGCGCGGACCAGTTCGCGGGCGGCGAGCACGCCCAGCAGGCGGGCCCGGTAGCCGCGCGAGCCGTGGGAGTCCCCGGCGGTGTCGACGATCTCGTCGGCCAGGGCGTCGGTCGCCGGGCGCAGGCCGGCCTCGGTCGGGTCGGCCCCGAGCAGGTCCGTCACGTCGCGCACCACCGCGCGGTCGGAGACCCCGAACGCGGCGAGCGTCGCTCCGCCGCCGCGGCGCACGTGCACGGCCACCCCTGCGAGCGCGAAGTCGCCGTGCCGCCGCGCGATCTCGGCGAAGCCGAACCCGTCCCCGGGCACCGCCGCCGGGAAGCGCACCTCGGTGATGAGCTCGTCCGGGCGGGTCGTCGTGGTCATGGCGCCGACGACGAGCTCGCGCGCCGGGACCTCCCGCGTGCCGCGCGGCCCGCGGAGCACGACGGTGGCGTCGAGGCAGGCGGCGACGGCGGGGAGCTCGGCGGCCGGGTCGGCGTGGGCGAGGCTGCCGCAGACGGTGCCGCGGCTGCGCAGCTCGCGGTGGCCGACGAAGGGCATCGCGCGCCCGATCAGCGGCACCGCCCGCGCGGCCTCGGACCGTTCCACCGTGCGCTGGCGCACGGCCGCGCCGATCCGCAGGACCCCGCCCGTGACCTCCAGGTCGTCCAGCCCCGGCAGCCGGGTGATGTCGACGAGCGTCCCGGGCCTGCCGAGGCGCATCGCGAGCACCGGGACCAGCGACTGCCCGCCGGCGAGCACCTTGGCGTCCCCGCCGGCCAGGGCGTCCACGGCCTCGTCCACCGAGTCCGGCCGGTGGTAGGCGAACGGTGCGGCCTTCATCTCAGCGCCCGGTGAACGACGGCGTGCGCTTCTCGCCGAACGCCGCTACGCCCTCGGCGAAGTCGTGGCTCGCGCGCAGCATCGCGTAGGCCTTGCGCTCGAGCTCGATGCCCGAGTAGAGCGGCGCGTCGATCCCGCGGTCGAGCACCTCCTTGGCCGAGCGCAGCGCCATCGGCGAGAAGCCCAGCAGCGTCGTGACCAGGGCCTCGGTGGCCTCGTCCAGCGCCGCGCGGTCGGGGTGCAGCTCGGCGACGACGCCCCAGTCGGCGGCCTCCTGCCCCGTCATGCGTCGAGCGGTCATGATGTGGTGCTTGGCGCGCGAGAGCCCGATCAGCCGGGACAGGCGCTGCGTGCCGCCGGAGCCGGGGATCATGCCGAGGTTCATCTCGGGCAGGGCGAATCGGCTGCGCTCGGTCGCCAGGCGGATGTCGCAGGACAGCGCGAGCTCGAGACCGACGCCGAAGCAGTAGCCGTCGACCGCGACGACCACCGGCTTCGTGCTGCGCGCCGGGGCCGTCACGTTGTGCCCGAGGTCGGTGAAGTCGACGGGGTCGACCTCCATGAACCCTGCGATGTCGCCGCCGGACGAGAAGTGCTGTCCGTCGGAGCGGATGACCACCACGCGCACGTCGTGGTCACGGTCGATCTCGGCGAAGCGCTCGGCCATCAGCTGGCGCATCTCCCACGTGATCACCGTGTAGCGCCCGTGGGACAGGGTCACCTCCGCGACCCGTCCGTCGTGCGACCGCTCGAGCCGCACCTCGCCACCGGTCAGCGCCATGAGACGTCTCCCCTCAGGAGTTGGTGGACGACCTCGCCGTGCAGGGGCAGCGAGTCGATCGTGACGCCGACGGGCGCGAGGGCGTCGGCGACGGCGTTGGCGTAGGCCACGGGCAGGCTCATCGAGCTCCCTTCCCCGCACCCCTTGGCGCCCAGCGGTGTGAGCGGTGAGGGGGACGAGATGTGATCGGAGACCAGCTCGAACGCCGTCTCGGCGCTGGTCGGGCAGAGGTAGTCCAGGAACGTGGCCGAGGTCGGCTGGCCGGCGGGGGAGTAGCGGAACTCCTCGTACGCGGCCCCGCCGAGCCCGTGGACGAGCGCGCCGAGCACCTGGCCCTCGATCAGCACCGGGTCGAGCACGGTGCCCGCGTCGTGCACCGTCGCGACCCGGTCCAGGGTGACGAGCAGGGTGTCGGGGTCGATGCGCACGCCGACCATCTCCGCGACGAAGCCGTAGCAGAGCGACGAGTTGATCGTGTCCTCCGCGGTGGCCGCGACGGCCTCGGGCGGCACGAACTCCCCCTCGGTCGACAGTCGCGCGGGTGCGCCCTCCGGCAGCGACCCCGGGTCCCAGTGCACGACCCCGGCCGCGTGCCGGAAGAGGCACGACGCCCCGGTCGACGGGTCGCGCACGCCGCCGTCCGCCAGCTCCAGCCCGGCCGGGTCGACGCCGAGCAGGACCGAGGCCCCCGCGCGCACCGTCTCCGCCAGCCGGTCCACCGCGGCGACCACGGCGCTCGTGACCAGCGGCGCGAACCGGGAGGAGTAGCTGCCCGAGGTCACCGTCCACGGCGTCGAGGCGGTGTCCATGTCGACGATCGCGCGCACCTGCTCGACCGGCAGGCCCAGTCGCCGCGCCGCCACCCGTCGGGCCACCGTGGCGTGCCCCTGGCCCTGGGGGACCGAGCCGAGCAGCACCGTCACGACGCCCTGCAGGTCCACTGAAGCGCGCACGATCTCGGTCGAGCCGGACTTGTCCCGCCCCGGCTTCCGCTCGGACGCGGGCGTCGCGAGCCCGACGTAGCCGATGTTGGTGCCCGACGGGTCGACGACCAGCGCCAGGCCGACCCCGTAGTGGGCGCCCTCGGCGCGGGCGCTCTCCTGGCGCGCGCGCAGCTCGTCGTACCCCCCCTTGGCGAGCAGCAGGTCGAGCGCGGCCGGGTAGTCGCCCGAGTCGTAGAGCCCGCCGGTGGGTGTGCGGTGCGGGAACGCGCGCACGAGGTTGCGGCGCCGCACCTCGGCGACGTCGAGCCCGGTCCGCGCGGCGACCGCGTCCATCAGGCGCTCGAGCCCGAAGTAGAGCTGCTGGCCGCCGAAGCCGCGGTTGAGTCCCGTCGGCGCCCGGTTGGTGACGGCGGCGCGCGCCCGGATCGCCACCGCCGGGACGTCGTACGCGCCGGTGATGTTGCCGAAGCAGCGGTAGAGCGTGCTCGGCTCCGGCGGGCGCAGGTAGGCGCCGACGTCGTCGACGAGGTCCACGCGCAACGCCTCGACGGCTCCGTCGCGGGACACGGCGGCGGAGAACGCCATCGCCCGCCCCGCGCCCGACGAGCTGGCGAGAAGGTGCTCGGTCCGGTCCTCGGTCCAGCGCACCGGGCGCCCGGCGTGCTTCGACGCGAGCGCCATCAGCACGACGTAGGGGTAGATGCCCGACTTGATGCCGAAGCTGCCGCCGATGTCGGCCGGCACGTGCAGCCGGAACCGCGAGACCGGCACGCCGAGCGACCCGGCCGCCACCGGCACCATCGTGAACGGCCCGTGGAAGTTCGCCCAGCACTCGACGGCGGGGCCCTCGGACTCGTCGCGCCACTGCGCCACGACGCCGTAGCACTCCATCGGCACCGAGGAGTAGCGCGGGAACCCGTACTCGCCGTGCACGACGTGGTCGGCGCGCGCGAAGGCGTCGTCGACCGGCCCGAACGAGAACGTGCGGTCGGTGGCGACGTTGGTGCCCGCCTCCGGGTGCAGCAGGACGGCCCCGGGCTCCAGCGCCGCGCGGGTGTCGACGACGACGTCGAGCGGCTCGTAGTCGACCTCGACGAGCTCGGCGGCGTCCTCGGCGACGTAGCGGTCGCCCGCCACGACCACCGCGACGGGCTCGCCGACGTAGCGCGCGGTGTCGACGGCGCTGGGCAGGTACGGCATGGGCGTCGACGTCGACAGCGGGAACGGGCGCACCGCCGCGCCGATCTCCTCGGGCCCGATCACCGCGGCGACGCCGGGGTGCGCGCGGGCCCGTGCGAGGTCGACGCCCCGGATGCGGGCGTGCGGGTGCGGGCTGCGCACGATCGCCGCCACCAGGGTCCCGGGCAGCGGGTCGAGGTCGTCGACGAAACGGCCGGCGCCGCTGACCAGGGCGGCGTCCTCGTCGCGGGCAGGTGTCCAGGTCATCACGCGGCTCCGGCGGTGTCCGCGAGGGGGACGAAGTCCCCGTCGACGAGCACGCGGCGCAGCGTCTTGCCGACCGCGGAGCGGGGCACGGCGTCGACGGCGACCACGCGCTTGGGGCGTCGCAGCGAGGGCAGGATCCGGCGGGCCCAGGCGTCGGTCGCGGCGACGGCCTCGCCGGGGGCGACGTCGGCAGCCGGGACCACGAACGCGGTGACCGCCTGGCCCCACCGCTCGTCGGGGAGCCCGACCACGACGACGTCGGCGACCGCCGGGCAGCACACGAGCGCCGCCTCGATCTCGTCGGGGTACACGTTCTCCCCGCCCGTGTTGATCATGTCGTCGACGCGACCGGAGACCCACAGGTCCCCGTCGTCGTCGGCCACGGCGAGGTCGCCGGTGAAGTACCAGCCGTCGCGGACCGCCCGCGCGGTGGCGTCCGGCCGCATCCAGTAGCCGGCGAAGGCCTCCGGGCTCGCCATCGACACCACCACCTGCCCCGGCTCACCAGCGGCGACCTCGGCGTCGGGGGAGGCCCCGGGCGACGGGTCGACGAGGCGGACCCGGCTGAACATCCCCGGCCGGCCCGCGCAGCCCGGCTTCGCCGCGACGTCCGGGCCGATGGTGAACGTGTAGATCTCGGTGGAGCCGAAGTGGTTGACGAACGTCTCCGGGGCCACCGCCTCGGTGAGCTGCGCGGCCAGCACCGGCGCCATCGCCGCGCCTGCGTAGGCGAGCCGCCGGACGCCGGCGAGCCCGGCCGGGTCGGCGTCGCGCAGCAGCGACCAGTACATCGTCGGGACGAGGTAGAGCGAGCTGATCCGCTCGCGGACGATGAGCTCGGCGGCCTCGCCGGCGTCGAACCGGGCCTGGGGCACCCACGTGCCGCCCGCCAGGACGGTGGCGAGCAGCGTCCGCAGACCCATGGTGTGGAACAGCGGCATGACGCCGAGCGCCACGTCACCGGACCGCTGACCGGTCTGCACGAGGTGCGCGACGGCCGCGGCGTGCTCGGCCCGATGGGTGCGCGGCACGCCCTTCGGTCGGCCGGTGGTGCCGGACGTGAAGAGCATGACGCTGAGGTCGTCGGGGCCCGGCGCGGCGAGCGGGGCGGCGTCGGACCGGTCGGCGGCGCGGCGTTCGAGCTCGTCGAGGTCGAGGTGGGTCACGGGACGGATGCGCTCGTCGGCGAGGGCCGTCGATGTCGCCTCGGCGGTGGCGGGTTCGCTGACGACGAGCGCGGGGGCGGCGTCGGCCAGGCAGTGCGCCAGCTCCGGCGGGCCGAACCGGTGGGACAGGGGCGCCGCGATCGCCCCGAGCCGCTGGAGCGCGAGGTGCAGCGACGCCGCGGGCTCGCCGCCGATCAGCACCAGGGCGACCCGGTCGCCGGGGCGCACCCCGAGGTCGATCAGCGCGTGCGCCAGGCGGGCGGTACGGGCGTCCCACTCGGCGTAGGTCATCGGTCGCGGCCCGCCGACGGCGCGACGCGTCGGATGGCGCTCGACCGCCCAGGCCCAGGCCGTCGCGAGGTCCATCGGAGCTCGCCTCCCGATCATGCTCCGGCGCATACGATCCGTTTCGGACGGTATGGCACGTATGCTGAGAGGGCAAGGATCGGTACGCTCCGTGCTCGTGGCCGACCGGCTGTCCCCGACCTCGTACGTCGTGCTCGGCACGATCGCGCTCCGCGGCCCGTCGACGTCCTACGACCTCAAGCGGGCCGTCGGGCGGTCCATCGGCTACTTCTGGCACTTCCCGCACGCGCAGCTCTACTCCGAGCCGCAGCGGCTGGTCGAGCTCGGCCTCCTCGACGCCGAGACCGAGGCGCAGGGTCGCCGGCGCCGCACGTTCCGTCTCACGGATACCGGGCGCGACGAGCTGCGCGCGTGGCTCGCCGAGCCGACGCCCGAGCACTTCCAGATGCGCGACATCGCCGAGCTCAAGCTGTTCTTCAACGAGGTGGGCGACCCGGGCGACGTCGCCCGGCTCGCGCGCGAGCAGGTGGCCGCGCACCGCGAGCGGATCGCGGTCTACGAGGACATGCAGGCGCGCTACGCCGACCTCGACGCCGTCGCCAAGCGCATGATCACCCTGCGGCTCGGGCTCGAGATGGAGCATGCCGCCCTGCGCTTCTGGTCGGCGCTCCTCGACGAGGTCGGCTCCTAACTCATCCCGGACGCGGCGAGCGGGTCGTAGCCCGGGGTGCGCAGAAGGTCCTGGAGCTGACGACGTCGCACACCGATGTTGCTGCCCTCGATCACCGGGTAGGCGAGCGCCTCGTGGAGGTACTCGACGATCGGGTTCGTCGCGTCGTACGCCGTGACGCCGACCAGCTTGACGAGGTCATTGAGCACCTCGACGCCGGTCTCGGAGCCGAAGACCTTGGCGTGCAGGGCCAGCTCGGGCGCCGCGGGGTGCTGGGACATCACGGCGTCGAGCGCGCGCCAGGTCAGGAGGCGGACGGCCTCGATCTTCCCCTTGGCGTCGGCGAGGACGTCGGACACCGCCTGGTGGTCGATGATCGGGACGGAGCCGCCGCGGGTCTCGGTGGTCGCGAAGCGCAGGGCGATGTCGAAGGCCCCGCGCATGGCGGCGACGGCGAAGATGCCGATGGACGCGCCGCTGGGCAGGAAGGCGTTGCGGGTCAGGGCGACGCCCTGTCCCTCGGCGCCGAGGAGGTTCGCGCGCGGCACCCGCACGTCGTGCAGGCGGACCCGGGACGTCAGGCACCCGCGCAGGCCCGGGAGGTCGTAGTGCCCCTCGACCTCGACGTGCCCGGCCAGGTGCTCGCGCTCGGCGACGATCAGCGAGACGCCGCCCGGCGCCCGGCAGACGATGGTCATGAGGTCGGGGCCGTCGCCGTCCCAGCCCGAGAGGTGGGACGCCCAGGCCTTGCGGCCGTTGATCACGTAGTCGTCGCCGTCGGGCGTCGCGGTCGTGCGCGTGCCGGTGGGCGCGTCGAAGTTGGCGCTGCCCTCGGGCTCGCTGAAGGCCATCGCCGCCAGCGGCGCGCCGGAGTCGGCGAGGAACGGCGCGACGAAGCGCCGGATCTGCTCCGGCGTCCCGGCCTCGTAGACGGGCGCGAGTGCGATGAGGGGGCCGGCCATGGAGATCGTGAGGTCGGGGCTGTGCACCGCCCACTCCTCGATGAAGATCGCCGCATCGACGCCGCTGGACGCCGCGCCGCCGAACGGTGCCGGGATGAGGCCCTTGAGGAAGCCCTGCCCGACCGCCTTCTCGATCACGGGGCGGGCCAGCATCGCCCGGGTCAGTGGGTCCGGCTCGGCGCGCACGGCGGCGGCGAGGTCGCGCAGGTGCTCCTCGGCGAAGCCGCGCGCCGCGGCCTTGAGCTGCTCTTGCTCGGGGCTCAGCAGGAACGACACGGCCATGGGGACTCCTCGTGTGCGGGGTCTCCAGCCTGGGCTCGCGGGACGTCGCCGTCTCGGTCGTCCGTGCAGCGGTGCCGTGCCGTTCGTGCACGGGCTCTCAGGGGCGCATCTCCCGTGGTGAGACGCCGAAACGGCGGCGGAACGCGCGGCTGAAGGCCGTGGGGTCGTCGAAGCCGTGCGCGGCGGCGATCTCGAGCACTGTCGCCGGGGTGCCCGGGTCCGCCAGCGCCGCCGCGGCCCGCTCGAGACGGAGGTTCCGCACCGTCGCGGCGAACGACGTGTCCGCGTCGGCGAACAGGTTGTGCAGCGTCCGCGGGGAGATCGCGAAGCGCCGGCAGACGCCCGTGACGGTGAGGTCGCGGTCGCCGAGATGGCGCTCGACGTGGGCGAGGACCGCGGCGCGGGTGACGCCGGTACTCGCCTCGGCGGTCGTGGTGCTCGTGGCGGCGGCGACGGCGGTGGCGAAGGAGTCGACGAGCTCGCCGGCGCCGGGTGTGGCGGCGTCGAGCGACCAGAGGGCGGGCATCAGGGCGCGCACCGCCGCGCCGGCTCCGACGGCGGTCACGGGTCGGCCGAGGTCGGGCCGCCGTCCGCGCAGGGCGGCGTCGAGGGCGGCGTGCGGGACCCGGAAGGAGAGCATCTGCCAGGGCCGGTCGAGGTGGAAGAAGTAGGGCTCGGCGGTGTCGACGACGACGAGCTCGCCGCGCCGGACGACGGTGGTGCGGCCCTCGACGGTGGTGATGCAGCGGCCCGCGAGCTGGAGGTTGACGAAGTAGTACGCACCGTCGGTCCGTGCCACCTCGCGCGGGCCGTGGTCGGTGCGCTGCGGGCGGGAGCGCAGGCGGGCCCGGTTCATCCCCGCGAGGCGACGGGTCTCGACCTTCGCGGCGAAGCCCTCCTCGTCCAGTGTGCGGTGGGGCGTCAGCGGCACGAAGGCCTGGCAGATGACCTCGTGCCAGTAGCTGAACTGCTCCCGCTCGGGCAGCGCCGCGATGTCCCAGACGCCCACGACCCACCATCCCTCGTGGCGACCCCGCGCGGCGGCTCGATCCGGCGCGACGGGCTCCCCGTGGACGGTACCCAGCGCCCGAGCCGTGGCGGAACGGCTGCGACGGCGACGGATCCGACGGCGACGGGCACGTTGCACATGATCGTCGGACCGGCGGGGCTGCCGAACGTGCCCTTCGCGGAACTCTTGCCGGCGGTCTCGCCGTTCCGGCCCTGGTTGTCGGGGGTCGGCTCTAGGATCGAACACATGAGCGAACGGGTGCTGGGGTGGTCGAGCGGGAGGCGCTCGACCGCACCCGGGCCCGCCTGGTCGCTCTCCCCCTGCAGAGAGAGGCCGTCATGACGACTCCCCACGCCGACCTGGTGGCCGGCGAGCCGCGTTCCGTGCTGCGCGAGGCGCTCGCGCACATGAGCACGCACCGCCACGACGACGGATCGCTCGAGCTCGTCGGCGAGGTGCCGCCCGAGCTCTCGGACCCGCTCGTCCGCGCGCTCGAGAGCGTCGCGGACGAGCTGCGCGCCGACGACGAGCGACGGGGCGTGCGGCCCCGCAGCGGCGGACACCTGCACGCGGACGCGCTGATCGCCCTGCTGCTGCGGGTCACCGACTCCGGAGAAGCAGATCAGCCCTGACGGGCCTTCCACCGCGGGTTCTTCTTGTTGATCACCAGGACCCGTCCGTGCCGTCGCACGACGCTCGATCCCTGCTTCTGCTTGAGGGCCTGCAGTGATGCGCGGACCTTCATGTCGACCTCCTGGTCACCAGCTGGACTTCGTCACGCCCGGCAGGTAGCCGGCGTGGGCGTACTCGCGCATCCGCACCCGGGAGAGCCCGAACGCGCGCAGGTACCCGCGCGGGCGGCCGTCCACCGCGTCGCGGTTCCGGATGCGCGTGGCGCTCGCGTCGCGCGGCTGGGCGTCGAGCTCGCGCCGGGCCGACGCGCGCTCCTGGTCGGACGTCGCCGGGTGCTTGATCGTCGCGACGAGCTCGGCCCGTCGCGGCGCGTACCGGGCGACGACCGCCCGGCGCCGGTCGTTCGCGGCGATCTTCGACTTCTTCGCCATCAGACGCGCTCCCCGAAGCTGCGGGGGGTCATCGCTCCTCGCGGAAGTCGACGTGCCGTCGGACGCGCGGGTCGTACTTGCTGAGCACCAGGCGGTCGGGGTCGTTCCGGCGGTTCTTGCGGGTCACGTAGGTCGTCCCCGTCCCGGCCGTCGAGCGGAGCTTGACGATCGGACGGATGTCGTTGCGGGCCACCGCTTGCCTCCTATTTGAGAATGATTATCGTTCACGTTAACGCAGACGGAGGGAGCTCTATGCCCGAGGGTCCGGAGACCGAGCTGACCGAGCTGACCGTGGTGTGCGGCGTGGATCGGTCGGCGGCGGCCGGCGTCGCGGCGGCACTGCGCGCCCGGCACACGAGGACCGCCGTGCTCGTCACCCACGACATGCGGGCGCTGGGCGAGGGCGTGGTGCGCCGCCGGGTCGTGGAGGACGACGGCGAGCACGACGCGGTGCTCGAGCTGGCCCACGCCTGCGTGTCCTGCACGCTGCGCGAGGACCTGCTGCCGCTGCTGGTCCGGTTCGCCCGCGACCCGGACGTGGCGCACGTGGTGCTGCTGCTCGACCCCGGCGTGGAGGTCGAGGCGACGTGCGAGGCGCTGCACGGCCTCGTCCCCGAGGGGCTCGGCCGCCCGGTCACCGACCTGTTCGCGCTGCGCGGTGTGGTCGCCGTGCTCGACGCCGCGACCTGGCTCGACGACGCGGGCAGCGACAACGCGCTGGTCGAGCGCGGGCTCGCCCACACGGCTGAGGACGAGCGCACGGTCGCGCAGATCGTGGTGGGACAGGCCGAGTTCGCCGACGTCCTGGTGGTCGGCGGACGGTGTGCCGGCGCCTGGGACCGCGTCCGGCTCGACGCCGTTCTCGCCCGGCTCGCGCCGCGGGCACATCAGGTCACGGTGGTCGACGGATCGTGGGCGCAGCGCGATGCCGAGATCGCCGCCCGGCTCGACGAGCTGCTCGACGCCCTGCCCGGCGAGGCCCGTCGGGGCGTCCCCGACGAGGCGTACGTGTCGCTCCTGCGCGGGCAGCCGCCCCTCGCGCGCGACGCCGGGGTCTCGTTGCTGCACGTCGGCCACCGGCGTCCGTTCCACCCCGAACGCCTGCACACGGCGTTCGACGTCCTCCTGCACGGCACGATCCGGGTCCGCGGCCGGGTGTGGGTGGCCTCGCAGCCCGAGCACGTGCTGTGGCTCGAGTCCGCAGGCGGGGCTCTGCAGATCGGCGTCGCGGGCACCTGGTTCGCCGCCGACCCGACGGCGTGGGACGACGCCGACGACGAGCGTCGCGCGGCCGCGTCCCTGTCCTGGCACGAGCGCTGGGGCGACCGCGAGCAGCAGCTCGTGGCCCTCGTCCACGACGCCGACCCGGCGAGGATCGTCGAGGCCCTCGACGCCGCGCTGCTCACCGACGAGGAGCTCGCCCTCGGCGAGGTCGCCTGGCGTCGCCTCCCCGACCCGTTCGAGCACCGGCATACCGACCCGTGCCCCGACCTCGACGCCGACCTCGACACCGGCGCCGAGAGTCGTCGGGGCGAGGAGTGGGGATGAGCGACACCGTCGGCTTCACCGCCGTGCACTGCGGCGCGGCGGGCTGTCCCCACCACCAGCGTCCCGCGCCGGGTGCCGAGGCCGTCGGCGACGCCCTCCGTGGCGCGGTGCGCCGCTGCCCGCACGGGGTGCTCGTGCGCGCGTCCTGCCTCACCGCGATGGCGTGCGGTCACGGCACCGCGCCCGTGGGCGCAGGCGCCCTCGTCCTGGTGCAGCCCTGCGACCACGAGCGCACGCCCACGCGCCCGGCGGTGATGGCCGGTCCGCTCCACGAGCCGGCCGACGTCGACGACCTGTGCTCCTGGCTCGCCGCAGGCGCGGCCGACCCGCTGCCGCCGCACCTCGACGCGGTCAGCCCACGCGTGTGGTGACGGCGTCGAGCAGGCGCGTGCGCAGCTGACCACCCCGGTCGGCGAAGGCGCGCTGGGCGTCGACGTAGGCGGCCTTGCCCTCGGGCGTCTCGATGCGCACCGGCGTGTACCCGAGGTCGGCGAGGTCGTACGGCGAGGCGCGCATGTCGAGCTCGCGGATGTCGCGGGCGAGGGTGAACGCGTCGAGCAGGAGCTCGCCGGGCACGAGCGGGCCGAGCTTGTCCGCCCACTTGTAGAGGTCCATCCCGGCGTGCAGGCACCCCGGCTGCTCGAGCTCGACCTGCCGTTCCCGCGTCGGGCGCAGGGTGTTCCGCGGCGCGGCCGTGGGCGTGAAGAAGCGGTAGGCGTCGAAGTGGGAGCAGCGGATCCGGTGGGTCTCGACCACCTCGTCGGTGCCCGCCGCACCGAGCCGCAGCGGGACGGGGTGCCGGGTGGCGTCGTCGCGGTGCACCATCGCCCACTCGTGCAGCCCGAAGCACCCGAGCTGCGGCGCCCGGTCCGCGGTGGCCCGGAGCAGGCCCGCGACGAAGTCGACGGTGGCGGCGCGCTCGCGGAGCAGGGCCTCGTGGTCGACGCGCACGCCGTCGTCGTCCGCGATGTAGTGCCGCCAGCCGGCGCGCTCGTCGGCGCCCGAGAGCGCGATCCCGACGCCCGGGTGCCAGCGGCGCAGCCGTGACGGTCGGGTCGGGTAGTAGGTGTAGAGGAAGTCCTCGACGGGGTGGCTCTCGCCCCGGGCCTTGCGCGCCCGGTGACCGGCGGTCAGGTCGTCGGCCCGTGCGGCGTGGGCGTCCGCCCGCGCCCGCCACGCCCGCTCCGCCAGCACCTCGACCACACGTCCCATGCTGCCAGCGCGCGTCACCGCATCGATCCAGGCGGTCGAGAGGGTGTGACGTGGGTAACCCACAGAGGTCCGCCAGCACAGGAGGTCACCGATGACCGACCAGCCCACCGACCGCTCCACCGTCGTCCGGGACGCCGCCCCGCTGAGGGGCACGCCCGTGGACCCCGACCTGCCGCACCCCTCCGAGGTCCTGCCCGGCGGGAAGGCGCGCGAGGTCGACCACCTCGTGGAGGACGACGAGCGCTGACACCGGCGTCGCTTCGGCGTCCGCCGCAACGTCCCGCTCCTACGGTCGGGACATGACCGGTCGCACCGACACCGCGGGAGACGTCGACATGGCTGCGGTCGGCGAGCTGCTCGCCGACCGCAGCCGCTGCCGCATGCTGCTGGCGCTCGCGGACGGCCGGGCGCTGCCCGCGAGCGTCCTGGCCTCCGAGGCGGGAGTCGCCCCGTCGACCGCCAGTGGGCACCTCGCGCGGCTGACCGGGCGCGGGCTGACCGAGGTCGTCGCCACCGGCAAGTACCGCTACTACCGGCTCGCCGGTCCCGAGGTCGCCCGCCTCGTGGAGGTCCTGGGACGGATCGCCCCGGCCGGCCCCGTCCGGTCGCTGCGCGAGGGCACGCGCGCGCACGCCCTGCGGATGGCGCGCCGCTGCTACGACCACCTCGCGGGGCGTCTCGGCGTCGCCGTCACCGACGCCCTGCGCGACCGAGCCTGGATCGAGGGCTCCGACGGCACCGTCGACCCGACGGCGCGACCCGGACACCAGCTGCCCGGTCGCCTCCCCGAGGACGGCGCCTACCGACTCACCGACGCCGGCCGTGACGGGCTCGCGGGGCTCGGCGTCCCGGTGCCCGCGGGCCTGACCGCCGTGCGCTGCTGCGTCGACTGGACCGAGCAGCGTCACCACCTCGCCGGACCGCTCGCCGTGGCGCTCCTGGCGCGCTTCGACGCGGACGGCTGGCTGCGCTCCACCCCCGGCCACCGGGCGCTGCGGGTCACCGACGACGGCGTGGCCGGGCTGGCGGCGAGCCTCGGTGTCGGCTGGCCGCCGCCGGCCGCGGCACTGACCCCAGCCGGAGGTGGCCGACGCTGAGCGCCTGGCGAAGGGCGCCCCTCGCCCCTCTAGTCGGCGGAAGGTGCCCTTCGCGCGGAACCGGCCCGGCCCGCGCGGCACACGGTCGCCGGCAGGGGAGGACGCTGGGGACGTGAGCGAGACGATCGAGCCGACCGACACCGTGGTCACCACGGCCCCCCGCGAGCCGCAGCCCGGCGACCGCGCGACCGGGCTGGGCTCGTGGCCCGGCACCGACCCCCGGGAGGTCGCGCGGACGGTGGTCGGCGAGCTCCCCGGCCTGCCCCACGTGCCCGAGCTGCCCGCCCGCGGCGTCGGCGCCGACATGATCGGGCGCACCGCGGGCCTGCTGGTCGACATCGCCACCGAGGTCTGGCCGTCGGGCTACCGCGTCGTGCGCAGGCCCGGCGGCGATCACCGGCGCGGGGTCGAGCTGCTCGCCCGCGACGTCGACGCCCTCGACGAGGCGCTCGGCGAGGCGGGTGCGACCCCGGCCGCCGTGAAGTGCCAGGTCGCGGGCCCGTGGACGCTCACCGCCGGCGTCGAGCTGCACTCCGGACACCGCGTGCTCACCGACCGCGGCGCCGTCACCGAGTTCGCCGCGAGCCTGGCCGAGGGCCTCCGGGTCCACATCGCGGAGCTCGGCCGGCGGGCGAACGCCCCCGTCGTCGTCCAGATCGACGAGCCGACGCTGCCCGCCGTCCTCGCGGGCTCGCTGAGGACCCCGTCGGGCTACGGCACCGTCGGCGCGGTGCCGGGGGCCGAGGCCCGCGCCCTGCTGGCCGACCTGGTCGCCGCGGCCCGGGACGCGGGCGCGACGCAGGTGGTCGTGCACTGCTGCCACCCCACGCCGCCTATGGCGCTGCTCGGGGCGGTCGGCGCCGGCGCCGTGGCCGTCGATCTGGGGGCGCTGGGCGGCGCCGACGCTCCGAAGGACGTCCTCGACGCCCTGGGTGAGCTCTGGGAGGCCGGCACCGAGCTCTGGCTCGGCATCGTCCCGTCGACCGACCCCGACGCGCCGCCGGCCCTGCACGACCTCGCGACGCCCGCGCTCGGGCTGGCCGACCGCCTCGGTTTCGACCGCGCGCGCCTCGCCGACCGGGCCGTCGTCACCCCGGCGTGCGGGCTGGCCGGCGCGAGCCCGAGATGGGCCCGGACGGCGACGGGCACGACCGTCGAGCTCGCCCGCGCGTTCGTCGACCCACCCGCGAGCTGGTGACAGCGCGGGCGGTGATCCACTGACCGGCGTGCGGATCGGACTGGTGGGCGGCGGGTTCGCCGCCCTGAGCGGAGCCCTCGCCACGGCGCTCGAGGACGTCGGGTGGTCGGGAATCGAGATCGTCGACGTCCCCGTGGACGTGCCCCCGGGCGGGCTCGAGCGGGTCGACGTGCTGTGCCCGATGGGCAGCTCGATCTCCGGCGCGCTGATGGACGCGACGACACCGCGCATGATCCAGCAGTTCGGCGTGGGCCTGTCCGGGGTGGACTTGCCGGCGGCCGCCGAGCGGGGGCTCCCCGTCGACAACGTCTCGGGCGCCGAGTCGGGCAACGCCGTCGCCGTCGCGGAGATCGCGCTGCTGCACCTGCTCGCCCTGCTGCGCCGGTTCACCGAGGCGCAGGCGAACATCGCGCGCCGCGTCGTCGGGGAGCCGTCGGGCATCACGCTGGCGGGCCGCACGGTCGGCGTCCTCGGGGTCGGCGACATCGGCGCCGAGGTGATCGTGCGGCTGCGCGCCTTCGACGCCGTGCCCGTCGGCATCGGGCGCCGCCCGCGGACCGAGACGCCCCGGGCCGCCGCCCTGCTCGACGACGAGCACTACCACCGCATCGGCGACCTCCCCGCCGCCCTCGCCCGCTGCGACGACCTCGTCGTGGCCTGCCCGCTCACCGACGAGACGCGGGGGATCGTCGGCGCCGACGCGCTGGAGGCCCTCGGCCCCCGGGGGCACGTGGTCAACGTGGCGCGCGGTCCGGTGGTCGACCGCGACGCCCTGCTCGCCGCGCTGCGCGCGGGACGGGTGGCCGGCGCGGGCCTGGACGTCACCTGGGTGGAGCCGATCGATCCCGACGAGGAGCTGCTCGCCGAGAACGTCGCGGTCACCCCGCACGTCGGCGGCGTCACCGAGACGTCCTATGCCGGGATCGCGCGCGGTTTCGTGGCGTCGGTGGAGCGCCACCTCGGACGGGATCTCTAGAGCGTCGAGGACGGTTCGTTGTCGGGGGTGACGGCTAATCTCGCCCCCGTGACCAGCGAGACCGCACCGATCGCGCCAGCCGGGACGGGGCAGACCGACGTGCCCGCGGAGGCCGCGCAGCGCCACCGCGAGCTGTCCGAGGTCGTGGCCGACCACCAGTTCCGCTACTACGTCCTCGACGCCCCGATCGTCACCGACGGGGAGTTCGACGAGCTCCTCGGCGAGCTGCAGGGTCTCGAGGAGCAGCACCCGTCGCTGGTCACGCCGGCCTCGCCCACGCAGCGGGTGGGCGGCGGCTTCTCCACCGACTTCGTCGCGGTGGACCACCTCGAGCGGATGCTCTCGCTCGACAACGCCTTCGCGCCCGAGGAGCTGCGCGAGTGGGTGCTGCGGGTGCAGCGCGAGCTCGACCACCCGACCGAGGAGCTGCTCTACCTCTGCGAGCTCAAGATCGACGGGCTGGCGGTGAACCTCCTCTACGAGGATGGCCACCTCACGCGCGCGCTCACCCGGGGCGACGGGCGCACGGGCGAGGACATCACGCTCAACATGCGCACGCTGGCGGACGTGCCCACCGAGCTGACGGGCACCGACGAGTTCCCGGTGCCCGAGCTGATGGAGGTCCGCGGCGAGGTGTTCTTCCGTCTCGCGGACTTCGAGGAGCTCAACGCAGGCCTCGTCGCGGCGGGCAAGCAGCCGTTCGCCAACCCGCGGAACTCCGCCGCAGGCTCGCTGCGCCAGAAGGACCCGCGGGTCACCGCGACGCGCCCGCTGCGGCTGATCTGCCACGGCCTGGGCAAGCGGCGCGGCTTCACCCCCGTGCGCCAGTCGCAGGCCTACGACGCGCTGGCGGCGTGGGGGCTGCCGGTGTCCACGCACACCCGGGTGCTGCACGGCGTCGACGCGGTCATCGAGCACGTCGGGTACTGGGGCGAGCACCGCCACGACGCTGAGCACGAGATCGACGGCGTGGTCGTCAAGGTCGACGACGTCGCCCTGCAGCGCCGGCTCGGTTCGACGTCGCGGGCCCCGCGCTGGGCGATCGCCTACAAGTACCCGCCGGAGCAGGCGACGACGACGCTCAAGGGCATCAGCGTCAACGTCGGACGCACCGGGCGCGTGACGCCGTTCGCCGAGATGGAGCCGGTGCTGGTCGCCGGTTCGACGGTCTCGCTGGCGACGCTGCACAACGCGGGCGAGGTCGAGCGCAAGGGCGTCCTCATCGGCGACCGCGTGATCATCCGGAAGGCGGGCGACGTCATTCCCGAGGTGCTCGGCCCGGTCGTCGAGGCCCGCACGGGCGACGAGTACGCGTTCGTCATGCCGACGCACTGCCCCGAGTGCGGCACCGAGCTGCGGCAGATGCGTGAGGGCGACAAGGATCTGCGCTGCCCCAACGCCCGCTCGTGTCCCGCGCAGCTGCGGGAGCGGCTGTTCCACGTCGCCGGCCGCGGGGCGTTCGACATCGAGGTGCTGGGGTACGAGGCGGCCACCGCGCTGCTCGACGCCGGCGTGGTGCAGGACGAGGGCGACGTCTTCCGCCTCACCGAGGACGACCTGATCCAGGTCGAGCTGTTCACCACCAAGGCCGGCAACGTCTCGGCCAACGGGCGCAAGCTGCTCACCAACCTCGAGACCGCGAGGCACCGTCCCCTGTGGAAGGTGCTCGTGGGCCTGTCGATCCGCCACGTCGGGCCCACCGCCGCGCAGGCCCTGGCCCGGCACTTCCAGTCGGTCGACGCCATCGACACCGCGAGCGAGGAGGAGCTGGCCGCGGTCGACGGGGTCGGCCCGACCATCGCGCACGCGGTGCGCGAGTGGTTCTCGGTCGACTGGCACCGCGAGGTCGTGGAGAAGTGGCGCGCCGCGGGCGTCGAGCTCGAGGAGGAGGCCGACGAGTCGGTGCCTCGCAACCTCGAGGGCCTGTCGATCGTGGTCACCGGGTCGCTGCCCACGCTCTCGCGTGACGAGGCGAAGGAGGCGATCCTCGCCCACGGCGGGCGTGCGGCCGGCTCGGTGTCGAAGAAGACGGCGTTCGTGGTGGTCGGCGACGAGCCGGGCTCGAAGTACGACAAGGCCGTCGCCGCCAAGGTGCCGATCCTCGACGAGGACGGCTTCCGGGTGCTCCTGGAGCAGGGGCCGGACGCGGCCACCGGTGTCGCGTTGGTCACGGGTACGGACGGGACGGACGAGGCCGACGGGGCGGCCGGGGGCGGTGAGGCACCGACGGAGGACGACGCGGGCGCCTGAGAGCGGCCGGAGATCACCCGAGGTCCGAGGGCGCCGGGGCATTCGTGGCCGCGTGCGGCACACTCACACCGACGGGTGACGAGGCATGCGACCGTCCGGGTGGCAGTCGCGATTCGGGGCGCTCACGGCGCGACGGCTCGCGGCTCGGCGTTGCCCTCGTCGCCGGGAGCGTCGAAGCTGGACACCAGCTGGAACTCAGGGCCCTGGGTCGCAGGTGGAGGGAGGGTCGCCGCGGTGCTGCAGTGCTGTCTCAACGGTGCCCGACCGGCCGACGTGTACCCGGCGGTCCCCATGAGCCCGCGCCACCTCGCCCGGGACGCCCGCGCCGTGGCCGCCCTCGGCGTCACGAGCCTGCACGTCCACCCGCGTGACCGCGACGGGCAGGAGAGCCTCGACCCGCGGGTGATCGGCACGGTCGTCGACGCCATCCGCCGGGAGGCCCCGGAGATCGAGATCGGGGTCACCACCGCACGGTGGGTCGAGCCGGACCCGATGCGGCGCACCGAGATCATCGCCCAGTGGGGGCGCCTGCCGGAGCAGGCCCGCCCCGACGTCGCCGCCGTCAATGTGCACGAGCGTGGCTGGCAGCGGGTCTGCGAGGCGCTCGACGCCGTCGACATCGGCATCGAGCTTGGCGTCTGGACCACCGGTGACGCCGTGCAGCTCAAGCAGGCCGGCCTCCCGCGGGGCACCACCCGCGTCCTCGCAGAGGTGACGGTCACCGACCCCGACACCGCGGTGGCCGAGGCCGTCCGCATCCTCAAGGCGCTCGGTCCCGTGCCCGCGCCGATCCTGCTGCACGGCGAGGAGGCCGGCGCCTGGCCGGTGCTCGAGTACGCCAAGCGCAACAACCTCGACACCCGTATCGGCTTCGAGGACACCCTCAAGGGCCCCGACGGCACCTGGCTCGCCACGGGCAACGAGGAGCTCGTGCGCTACGCCCTGGGCAAGGACGTGGCCGGGCGCTATGAGCGCCGCCGCAACGGCACCCGCGCGGGCGGCCTGCGGTCCTCGCCGCTTTGGCCCGGATCCCGGGCCGAGCACCGCCGCTGACCCATAGGTCGGCGCTGGATTCTCACGGTGCGTCACCACGCGGACGCAGGCCCTTCGTAGTTCTACGTATGGGGCCTCGCCCGGCCCAGCGCGACCATACGGAGAGTCGCGCGGCCGGAGTCCGTCGGGACGCCAGGAGCCCCGGACCCAGATCGCTCCGCTGACGCGTGATCCACGGGGACGGAGCACGGCCATGACCCACGTCGTTTCACGGTTCGACGATCTGCGGACATCGCTGTCCGGCATCGTCGTCACCCCGGAGGACCCGGGGTACGACGAGGCCCGGCGGGTGTGGAACGCCGACATCGACCGGAGACCGGCCGCCGTCGTCTACTGCGCCACCACCGAGGACGTCGCCCGGGCGGTGTCCTTCGCCCGCGACGTCCCGCTCGAGATGTCGGTGCGCGGCGGAGCCCACTCGACGTCGGGCATGTGCGTCGGCGACGCCGGGATTGTGATCGACGTGAGCCGGATGAACGACGTCGAGGTGAATCCGGAGGCCCGGCGCGCCACGGTCGGGGGCGGTGCGCTGCTCAAGGACCTCGACGCCGCCACCCAGATCCACGGCCTGGCGGTGCCGTCCGGCGAGATCGGCCACACCGGGATCGCCGGGATCACCCTCGGCGGGGGGATGGGCTGGCTGACCCGTCAGCACGGGCTCACCATCGACAACCTCCTGTCGGCTCGGGTCGTGCTCGCCGACGGTCGGATCGTGCGCACGACGGCGGACGAGGACCCCGATCTGTTGTGGGCGATCCGGGGCGGTGGCGGGAACTTCGGGATCGTCACCGAGTTCGAGTTCGCCCTGCACGAGGTGGGGCCACAGATCGAGCTCGGCATGCTCTTCTACGGCATGGACCAGGCGGCCGACGCTCTGAGGGTGGCGCGTGAGGTCATCCCCGATCTCCCGCCCGACGTGAGCTTCCAGGTGGTGGCCATGCCCGCGCCCCCCGAACCGTTCGTCCCCGCCGAGCACCACCTCCGGCTCGGAATCGCCCTCGTCGCCGTGGGCACCGGCTCCGAGGAGAGCCACCGGGGCGTGGTGGACCGCGTCCGGGGCGCTCTGACGCCGCTCTTCGAGATGGTTGCGCCGATGCCCTTCACCGCGCTGCAGCAGATGTTCGACGAGGCGTACGCCTGGGGCGCCCACGCCTACGAGAAGTCCCTCTACCTCGAGAGCTTCACCGACGGAGCCATCGACGTGATCGTCGACCAGGTCGCGCGCATGGTCTCGCCGATGTCGGTCGCGCACTTCTACGTGCTCAGCGGCGCCTTCAGCGCGGCCGACGACGCGAGTACGGCGTTCAGCGGGGGCCGCTCGCCGCGGCTGTGCACGTTCATCATCGGGATGGCGCCGGAGGCCGGGGCGCTGCCCGTCGAGCGCGCATGGGTGCGGTCCTTCTTCGACGCCCTCTCGCCCCACGCCATGGGTACGGGCACGTACGTCAACGGGATGGGCAGCGACGACGCCCACCGTGTGCCGAGCGCCTACGGCTCGAAGTACGCCCGGCTACAGCGCATCAAGGCCACCTACGACCCGGACAACGTGTTCCACCGGAACACGAACATTCTCCCCGCACCCTGACATTCGTCAGCCCACGATCGTCGCCACGATCCCGGCGAGGTGGGACAGGCGGGCGAGCTCGGAGGGCCGGAACGCGGGCCCGCCGGGGCGGCCGACGACGAGCGCCCGCTCGGGGCGGCCGACGGGCGCGGCGGCGAGCTCCGTGTCGAGGGCGGTCCAGGCCTCGGGCACGACGTGCCCGCCGGCGGGGTCGAGCACGGTCGCCTTGTCCAGCGGCAGCCAGGCGAGCTCGGCGGCCTCGGTCTCCGGTGCGGCGGCACTCGAGGCGACGCGACGCACCCCGGACCCGTTGCCTGTGGCTTCGGTGATCAGGGCCCAGGCCGAGCGGAACAGTCCCGGCACGCCCTCGGCCAGCAGCGTCACGCCCCTCTCGGGATGGGCGGCGACGGCCTCGACCAGCTCCAGTTCGCGGGTGGTGTCCAGGGCCCCCGCGAACGGCCGCACCGACTCGACCACCACGCCGTGCACGGATTCCGCGGCGGTGATGAGCACGTCGGGGGGACGCGAGCTGGGCATGTCCACGACGAGGTCGTCCACGGCCGTCCCGGCGCCGCGCTCGACGACGTCGACGGAGAGGATGTCCGCGCCCTCGGTACCGAGCGCCGAGGCCAGGGCCCCGAGGGTGCCGGGCCTGTCGGGCAGCACCACGCGCAGCAAGTAGGTCACGGCCCTCCTCGACCCCCCGAGACTCCCTCGAGTCTCCCGACACCGACGTGGACCCCGCGTGCGGCCTGGTACCCGCCGCGGACCCGGCGCATCCTCCCAGGCCGACCCCCGCGGGGGCGAGGGACGATCACACGCCACCCTCCGGCAAACCTCGTCGAGGCCCGGGTCGGCGCGGTCCTAGACTGGGTGTTTCGCGTGCGGGAGACGCAACGGAGCTCTGCCCGACGTCCCGGGAGACGACCTCCCGGGAGACGCCGCGCGGAGCTCGACCCGACCATCGTGCACGACCCCGGAGGGACATGTCCGACATCACCCGCGACGACGTCGCCCACCTCGCCCGCCTGGCCCGCCTCGCGGTGACCGACGCCGAGCTGGACACGTTCTCGCGCCAGATCGACGCGATCGTGGACACGGTCTCGGCGGTGGGCGACATCCCGGACGACATCCCGCCGACGGCGCAGGTGGTGCCGCAGACGAACGTGCTGCGCCCCGACACCACGGAGCCCTCGCTGCCGCGCGAGGCCGCTCTGGCGGGCGCGCCCGCCGCCGAGGAGGGCCGCTTCCGCGTGCCGCGGATCCTGGGGGAGGAGCTGTGAGAGGGGCGAGCGCAGCGACGGGAGGACAGAGCGAGCTGATCTCCCTCGACGCCGGTGAGCTGGCCCGGCGCATCCACGCCCGCGAGGTCTCGTCGGTCGAGGTCACCCGGGCCCACCTGGAGCGCATCGAGGCCGTCGACGGCCCCGACGGGGTCCACGCCTTCCTGCACGTCGATGCCGAGGGCGCCCTCGCGGCGGCTGAGGCCGTCGACCGCGCGCTGGCCGAGGGCGGGCCCGTCTCGCCCCTGGCCGGGGTGCCGGTGGCGGTCAAGGACAACATGACCACCACCGACATGCCGACCACCTGCGGGTCGGCGATCCTCGACGGCTGGCGCCCGCCCTACGACGCGACCGTGGTCGCCCGGCTGCGGGCGGCCGGCCTGATCCCGCTGGGCAAGACCAACCTCGACGAGTTCGCGATGGGCAGCTCGACCGAGAACTCGGCGTTCGGCACCACCCGCAACCCCTGGGACCTCTCGCGCATCCCCGGGGGCTCCGGGGGCGGGTCGTCGGCGGCGGTCGCCGCGGGCGAGGCGCCGCTGGCCCTCGGGTCGGACACCGGCGGCTCGATCCGCCAGCCCGGCGCGGTCACCGGCACCGTCGGGGTCAAGCCCACTTACGGCACGGTCTCGCGCTACGGGCTCGTCGCGTTCTCGTCGTCGCTGGACCAGATCGGGCCGTGCGCGCGGTCCGTGCTCGACGCCGCGCTGCTCCACGAGGTGATCGGCGGGCACGACCGGCGCGACCAGACGTCGGTCGACGGCCCGCTGCCGCCGGTGGTCGAGGCCGCGCTGGCCGGCGCCCGTGGTGACCTCGCGGGCGTGCGCGTCGGCATCGTCAGCGAGTTCTCCGGCGAGGGCTACCAGCCCGGCGTGCTCGCCGCGTTCACCGACGCCGTGCGCGTGCTCGGTGAGCTCGGCGCGGACGTCGTCGAGGTCTCGTGCCCGTCGTTCTCCTACGCCCTGCCGGCCTACTACCTCATCGCGCCGAGCGAGGCCTCGAGCAACCTGGCCCGCTTCGACGCCATGCGCTACGGCCTGCGCGTCGGCGACGACGGCTCGCAGTCCACCGACGAGGTGATGTCGCAGACGCGCGAGAAGGGGTTCGGCGCCGAGGTCAAGCGCCGCATCATGATCGGGACGCACGCCCTGTCCGCCGGCTCGTACGACGCGCTCTACGGCAAGGCGCTCAAGGCACGGACGCTGATCGTCCGCGACTTCACCGCCGCGTTCGAGACGTGCGACGTGCTGGTGTCGCCGACGACGCCCACCACGGCGTTCCCGATCGGCGAGCGCACCGACGACCCGCTGGCGATGTACCTCGCCGACCTCTGCACGATCCCGTCGAACCTCGCAGGAAACGCCGCGCTCTCGGTGCCCTGCGGCCTCGCCGCCGACGACCAGCTGCCGGTCGGCCTGCAGATCATGGCGCCCACCCTCGCCGACGACCGTGCCTACCGGGTCGCCGCGGCGTACGAGACGGCCCGGGCCTCGTCCGCCGACGCCGCCCCCCGCATCCCCGAACTCCGTGCTCTGGAGGGCTCCCGATGACGGCCGTGTCGACCCCTGGGGTGGAGTCCGCGCCCTACACCGTCGAGGAGGTCTGCGAGCAGTTCGACCCCGTCATGGGGCTCGAGGTGCACGTGGAGCTCAACACCGAGACGAAGATGTTCTGCGGCTGCGCGAACGCCTTCGGTGCGGAGCCCAACACCCACGTCTGCCCGGTGTGCCTGGGCCTGCCCGGCTCGCTGCCGCGGCTGAACGGCACTGCCGTCGAGTCCGCGATCAAGATCGGCCTGGCGCTGAACTGCCAGGTCCGGGAGCGCTCCGGCTTCGCCCGGAAGAACTACTTCTACCCGGACATGCCGAAGAATTTCCAGATCTCCCAGTACGAGGACCCGATCGTCTTCGACGGCTACCTCGACGTGCCGCTCGACGACGGCACCACCTGGCGTGTGGAGATCGAGCGCGCGCACATGGAGGAGGACACCGGCAAGTCTCTGCACGTCGGCGGGGCCACCGGGCGCATCCACGGCGCGGACTACTCGCTGCTGGACTACAACCGTTCCGGCGTGCCGCTGATCGAGATCGTCACCAAGCCGATCATCGGGGCCGGCGTCCGGGCCCCCGAGGTGGCGCGCGCCTACGTCACGGCGCTGCGCGACGTCCTGCGCGGCCTCGGCGTCTCCGACGTCCGGATGGACCAGGGCTCGATGCGCTGCGACGCCAACGTGTCCCTCATGCCGAAGGGCGCGACGGAGTTCGGCACCCGCACCGAGACCAAGAACGTCAACTCGCTGCGGTCGGTGGAGCGCGCGGTGCGCTACGAGATGGGCCGCCACGCCGGCGTGCTGCTCTCCGGCGGCACCATCCGGCAGGAGACCCGGCACTTCGACGAGCAGTCGGGCACCACCTCGCCGGGCCGGCCGAAGGAGACCTTCGCCGACTACCGCTTCTTCCCGGAGCCCGACCTCCCGCCGCTGGAGCCCTCGCGCGACTGGGTGGAGACGCTGCGCGCCGCCCTGCCCGAGCGCCCCTGGGAGCGCCGCGCGCGCATCCAGACCGACTGGGGCCTCTCGGACGAGGAGCTGCGCGACCTGGTCAACGCCGAGGCGCTCGACCTCGTCGCCGACACCGTCGACGCCGGCGCCCCGCCGGAGGCCGCCCGCTCGTGGTGGGTCTCGTACCTGTCCCAGCAGGCCAACACGGCCGGCATCGCCCTCGCCGAGCTCGCGATCACGCCGGCACAGCTCGCCCGGGTCATCGCGCTCGTCGAGGACGCCACGCTGACCAACAAGCTGGCGCGCCAGGTCGTCGACGGCGTCCTCGCGGGGGAGGGCGAGCCCGACGACGTCGTCTCCGGGCGGGGTCTGGCCGTGGTCAGCGACGAGAGCGCACTGACCGCCGCGGTGGACGAGGCGCTCGCGGCCCAGCCCGCCGTGGCCGAGAAGATCCGCGCGGGCAAGACCAAGGCGGCCGGGGCGATCGTCGGCGCGGTGATGAAGGCCACCCGGGGGCAGGCGGACGCCGCGCGTGTCCAGGAGCTGGTGCTCGAGCGCTGTCAAGTGACCCGGATTCGTCCGGGCAGCATCTTTTTTCGAGACCTCCCCGTAACTCGAACGAGATCCCTCCGTTGGGTGATTCAGGAAGCAGCGTGTAGCGGCTTCTGAACTGGGCGTCACCGTCGATCGTCGACGTGCGACCGTCCAGTTCATCCCCCGAAGCCAGATGAACTACCCCAGGAGGGTCGAATGGGTGCACACAGTGCCCGCCAGGCGAGCACGGTCGGCAAGATCGCCGGCCGGGGCGCACTGACCGCCGCCGCCGCGCTCGCGCTGACGGGCGGCACTGCGTCGTTCGCGTTCGCCGCCGAGGCGCCGAACCTCGACAACACGACGTCCACCCTCGAGGACGTGGCGTCCAGCAACGCCGAGGGCCTGCAGGAGCTCCCCGAGACGGACGTGCCCACGACCGTCAAGGGCGGCGAGGAGTTCGTCGGCGGCCACGCCTCGGCGGCCCAGCACGACGTCAACCGCATCACCTCGGCGGTGACCTCGGACCTGCAGACCGCCGCGAACGACAACGGCATCCCGGTCGGCAGCCAGGCCACCGACACCGAGCAGGAGATCTCCGGCTCGGTCAACGAGGTCTCCGGTCACGTCCACGACGCCACCGGCTCCGGCGCCGAGCAGGTCGACGACGCGATCTCGAGCGGCTCCAGCATGCTCTCGTTCTCCTGATCTGCTCCCCAGATCAGGACGGACCCGCGGCCCCGGCCTCCTCCCTGCCCGGGGGAGGACCGGGGCCGCGGTGCGTCCGAGGGCCGCTAGTCGGCCCCGCTGGCTCCGCCCGACGGCGGACGGATGCGCACGACGCGATCGTCGGTCGGTGTGACGGGGCCGCCGCCGTCCTTGTTGGCCGTGGTGAACCAGATCAGGCCGTCGGAGGCGACGTCGGTGCCGGTGATCCGCCCGTAGGTGCCCGCCAGCACCGCCTGCGGCGTGCCGACGAACCCGCCCTGGGGCGTGGGGCGCAGGACGAACATCGCGCTCGAGCCCCGGAGCCCGACGACGAGCGTGCCGGGCAGCGCCGCGCACCCGGCCACCCCGGGTCGCTCGGGCCACGTCCAGGCCGGGGCGGCGGCCGCGTTCGGGCCCGGCGCGACCCCGGGCCGCACGGCCAGCAGGACGTCGCGCGGGCCGGCCCGGTCGGTGACCCAGCTGACGCCGGTCGCCGCGTCCGCACAGACGTCCCCGGGGGCGTGCAGGCCGCTGCCCACCACCGGCGAGGCCGGGTCGGGCGTGCCCGGGGCGGGCCGGCCGAACGGGTCGATGCGCAGCAGCTTGCCGGCCAGGGAGGTGGGCGAGGCCGCGGCCGCCCGGTCGCCGCCGTCGCCCGTGGCCACCAGCAGGGTGCCGTCCGGCTCGACCCCGACCGCGCCGCTGTTGCCCGACGCCCCGCGGGGGATGCCGCCCAGCACGGTCTTGGGCACGTCCCCGGGCGCGATCCGCAGGACGGCGTTGCCGCCCGGGGTGGTGGCGTAGGCGTAGAGGAGCTGGTCCTCCGCGTAGGAGGGGGAGAGCGCCAGCGAGGTGAGCCCCCCGTCGCCCGCAGCGTCGACGGGCACCGTCGCCACGGTCTCCGGGGTCTCCTCGGGGGCGACGCGCAGGATGCGGCCGGTGGTGCGCTCGGCCACCAGGGCGGCGGCCCCGCCCGGCAGCGTCACGACGGCGGACATCGGCGCGAGGCAGGTGGCGACGACCTGGGGGTCGGGGTCGACGCACGGTGGGGGCACCGACGGCCCGTCCGAGTTCGGTGCGGGCGTGGGCTCGCCGGTCTCGGGCAGTTGCGGCTGCGGCGCCCGTTCGGCCGAGAGATCGGGGCGCTCGCGCCAGGGCTGCTGCCCGGCGTCGGGGAACTGCGCGCATCCGGCGAGCAGCGCCGCGAGCGTGGTCAGCGCGGCGAGCAGCAGCACGTACCGCGACGGACCGGACACGGCTCGACACACTAGGCGTCCCCTGCTGTGCCGGCCGTGAGACGGGGGCTGCCACCGAGCCGTGGGCAACGGTGTTCTCCGGGGTGAGGAGGTCGATCACGATGACCGAGGTGGCACCCGGGGTGGTGCACGTGCCCGGCTGGCTCGACGTCGAGCGACGGCGCGGTCTCGTCGCGGCGTGCCGCCGCTGGGCCGCCCACGGACCCGGGGCGCGCGCCGCCCGGCTGCCCCGGGGCGGGCAGATGAGCGTCGAGACGGTGTGCCTGGGCTGGCACTGGATTCCCTACCGCTACTCGCGCACCCGCGACGACCAGGACGGTTCCGCCGTCCTGCCGTTCCCGTCGTGGCTCGCCGACCTGGGGCGCGAGGCCGTGGCCGCCGCCTACGACGACCCGGAGGCCGGGGCCGGCTACCGCCCGGACATCGCCGTGGTCAACTTCTACGGCGCGGACTCGCGCATGGGCATGCACCAGGACCGCGACGAGGCCGCCGACGACCCGGTGGTGTCGCTGAGCCTCGGGGCGGCCTGTGTCTTCCGCATCGGCAACACCGAGAACCGGGGGCGCCCGTACACCGACCTGGTGCTCGACTCCGGGGACCTCGTGGTTTTCGGCCGGGAGAACCGGTTGGCGTACCACGGGGTGCCGCGGATGGTGCCGTCCTTCGCGGTCGAGGACATCGGCCTGACCGAGGGCCGCATCAACATCACGCTGCGGGTGTCCGGCCTGCAGGACTGACGCCGGCGACTACCCTCCCGCCCCGTGAGCGCCGAACCCGTGACCGTGCTGGTGCCCCACGACGAGGGGGAGGCCGCGCTCGCCGACATCGACGGCCTCGAGCTCGTCCGCTACGACGAGCAGGCAGACTCCCTGCCCGACGCCGCGGAGCGCGCGGCGGTGCTGATCCCCGGCTTCCTCGCGACGACCGACGCGCTGAAGCTGGTCGAGCGCTGCCCGAACCTGCGTCTGGTGCAGCTCCTCTCGGCCGGCGCGGAGATGTGGGTGGGCCGGCTGTCCGACGGCGTGCAGCTCTCCGACTGCCAGGGCGCGCACGGCGGGGTCACCGCCGAGTGGGTCCTCGCCGCGACCCTCGCCGTGCTGCGCGAGATCCCGCCGTTCGTGCGCGCCCAGGACGAGGGCCGCTGGGACCAGCACATCACCGACACGCTCACCGGCAAGCGCGTCCTGCTCGTCGGCGCGGGCGACCTCGCCGACCAGACCGCGCGCCGGATGGAGACCTTCGACGTCGCCACCATCACCCGCGTCGGGCGACGGGCCCGCGAGGGCGTGCACGCCACCTCGGAGCTGCCCGACCTGCTGGGAGACCACGACGTCGTCGTGCTCCTCGTCCCGCTCACCGACGAGACCCGCGGCCTCGTGGACGCCGCGTTCCTCGCCGGGATGCCCGACGGCGCGCTGCTGGTCAACGCCGCCCGCGGCCCGGTGGTCGACACCGACGCCCTGCTCGCCGAGCTGAGGTCCGAGCGCCTGCGCGCCGTGGTCGACGTCGTCGACCCCGAGCCCCTGCCCGCCGACCACCCGCTGTGGTCAGCGCCGAACCTGCTGATCACCCCGCACGTCGGCGGCAGCGTCCCCGGGCACCTCGAGCGGGCCTACCGCGTCGTGCACGCCCAGCTCGAGGCCGTGGCCCGCGGCGAGGACCCGCCGAACCTGGTGATCAACGGGTACTGAGTGGTCAGCTCAACCACTGCACGAGGAGGAGGTGCACCTCGTGCTCGGCTTCGAGGATCAGGTAGACGACCTGGCCTGCGCGACCGGGGCCGAACGCCCACCGTCGCAGAGGGCCGGCTGGGTTGGCCTCGTGTTGCGGTCGACCGTCCCACGGCGCGAGCACCAGCGCGTCGAGCAGATCGGCATAAGGCGCCACGGCCTCGTCCGGGAGTGCGACGATCTGGTCGAGGACAGCCGGGTCCGGGACGAGGCGGTACACCTATCGCCCCAAGCGCCGGCCGATCATCGAGTGCATCTCCTCGGCGTCGACCGCCCGGGGATTACCTCCTCGGGCGCGGATGTCCTCAGCCTTGTCGAGCAGGTGCTGGTAACCGCCCGGCTCAGCCTGCTCCAGATGAGCGGCGTGGGCCCATTTGTTTAGGAGCGCGTAGACCTCGTCGAGGTCCATTGACTTCTTGGTCCGTTCGACCACGAGGTCCCATTCGCGGTCGAACTCGGCGGCCAGGAGCGGTGGCAGGGCCCGACGGATCACCCGTGGATCGGACCCCGGCGTCACCGGTGGTCGCTCGGACGACGGCATGGCCATGAGGGGAGCGTACGACCGGTCCGGTGGTCATCGGGGGAGGATTCGCATCCAGCGTTTACTTGCTATGCGGCTGACAAGTACGTAGAAAGGTGTCACGCCCGCGCGCCGAGACGTGGACGACGTCGGAGTGGAGCGGGCGATGACTGCGTGGACGAGCGTCAGCACAGGGGCGGGCGAGGAGATCGTGCGGGTCGAGGTCGAGGACGGCGACCCGTTCGCGGTGATGGCCCTGGGCCGGCACACCGTCGTGCTCACGCGCGACGAGTGCCGCCGGATCGCCGACGCGCTGCGCGCGGCGTCGCACCGGTCTCCGGCCCGCTGACGGGACCTCGGTGGCGAACCCCGCGCTCAGCGCGGGATTCGCCACCGAAGAGACGACTAGACCGAGCGGACCGCGCCCGTCGCCCCCGAGGTCACGAGCTTCGCGTAGGCGCGCAGGGCGCTGGTGAGGTGGCGGTTCCGCTCCACGGCGGGCTGCCACGGACGTTCCGAGGCCTCCATCTTGGCGCGGCGCTCGGCGAGCACGTCGTCGTCGACGAGCAGCTCGATGCGGCGGGCGTCGACGTCGAGGAGGATCTCGTCGCCTTCCTGCACCAGCCCGATCGTGCCGCCGGCCGCCGCCTCGGGGGAGACGTGCCCGACGGAGATGCCGCTCGAGCCGCCGGAGAACCGGCCGTCGGTGACCAGCGCGCACACCGCACCGAGGCCCGCGCCCTTGAGGAACGCGGTCGGGTGCAGCATCTCCTGCATGCCGGGGCCGCCGGCCGGGCCCTCGTAGCGCACGACGATCACGTCGCCGGGCTGCACCTGCTTCCCGAGGATGATCGAGACGGCTTCCTCCTGGCTCTCGACCACCCGCGCGGGGCCGCGGAAGTACCGCCCGTCCTCGGGCAGACCGGCGCTCTTGATGACGGCGCCGTCGGGGGAGAGGTTGCCGCTCAGCACGGCGAGCCCGCCGTCGGCGGAGAACGCGTGCGCGACGTCGTGGATGACCCCGTCGGCGCCGTCGGTGTCGAGCGAGGACCAGCGGTTGGTCGTCGAGAACGGCTCGACGGTGCGCACCCCGCCGGGCGCGGCGTGGAACAGCTCGAGGGCCTCCTCGGACGGCGAGCCGCCCCGGATGTCCCAGGCGCCGAGCCACGCGTCGATCGAGGGGGCGTGGACCGTGTGCACGTCGCGGTGCAGCAGTCCGCCGCGGTCGAGCTCGCCGAGGATCGCGGGGATGCCGCCGGCGCGGTGCACGTCCTCCATGTGGTGCGAGGAGTTCGGCGCGACCTTCGAGACGCACGGCACCCGCCGGCTGACGGCGTCGATGTCGGCGAGCGAGAACTCGAGGTCGGCCTCGTGGGCGGCGGCGAGGATGTGCAGCACGGTGTTCGTCGAGCCGCCCATCGCGACGTCGAGGGCCATCGCATTCTCGAACGCGTGCCGCGACGCGACGTTCCGCGGCAGCACCGAGTCGTCGTCCTCGGCGTAGTAGCGCCGCGCCAGGTCGACGACCGTGCGGCCCGCGTCGAGGAACAGCTCGCGGCGCGCCGCATGCGTCGCCAGCGTGGAGCCGTTGCCGGGCAGCGAGAGCCCGAGCGCCTCGGTGAGGCAGTTCATCGAGTTCGCGGTGAACATCCCCGAGCACGACCCGCAGGTGGGGCAGGCGGAGCGCTCGACCTCGGTGAGGTCGTCGTCGCTGACCTCCGACGACGCGGACGCGGAGATCGCGGTGATGAGGTCTGTCGGGGCCTGGGCGACGCCCTCGACGACGACGGCCTTGCCGGCCTCCATCGGCCCGCCGGACACGAACACCGTGGGGATGTTGAGCCGCAGCGCGGCGTTGAGCATGCCCGGGGTGATCTTGTCGCAGTTCGAGATGCACACCAGGGCGTCCACGGCGTGGCCCTGCACCATGTGCTCGACGCCGTCGGCGATCACCTCGCGGGACGGCAGCGAGTGCAGCATCCCGCCGTGGCCCATGGCGATGCCGTCGTCCACGGCGATCGTGTGGAACTCGCGCGCGATCCCGCCCGCCTCGCGCACCGCGCCCGCCACCAGCTCGCCCATCTCCTTGAGGTGCACGTGACCGGGCACGAACTGCGTGTAGGAGTTGGCGATCGCAACCAGCGGCTTGCCGAAGTCGGAGTCGGTGAGACCGGTGGCGCGCCAGAGGGCACGCGCCCCGGCGGCGTTGCGGCCCTGGGTGGTGACGCGCGAGCGGAGCGGCGGCACAGGTGACCTCACAGGACGATCAGTGGTGGACGACCGCCCGAGGTTACGCCCGCTCGGGTCCCTCGCCCGGGGTCGCGTCGGCGGCGTCCCCGTCGGTCTGCTGGTCGGTCTTCTCGTCGTTCTCCTGGTCGGGCTCCTGCTCGGCCTCGCGGAGCCTCGCGATCCGCATCCGGGTGGCCTCGAGCTCGCGCTGGTGCGCGGCGGCGTCCTCGACCTCCTCGGGCGTCGGCATCGTGATGCGCCCGCCGCTGGCCTGCGCGACGCGGCCGAGGTCGCGGGTGCGGACCCCGACCAGCGCCAGCTCGCTCTCGTCGCCCCGGACCGCGCGGACCCACCCGCGCTCGACGACGCGCAGGGTGGCGAGGTCGTCCCACGCGAGCCGCTGCGAGCCCCAGGCCGAGCGCACCTGCAGGGCCTCGACGTCGACGGTCGTGCGCGTGCGCACCACCCACCAGCCGAGGGCGAGGGGGAGGAGGAACACCAGGAACCAGGGGCCGCCGAGGAACGCGATCGGGGAGATGCAGATCGCGAGGAAGCCGACGGCGATCAGCGCCGGCATCGGGACGACCCGGAACGTCGCCGGGCGGGCCGGCACCTCGTCGGTCGCCCCGGCCGTCGCCCCGGTCGTACCTGCCGTCGTCCCCCGCTCGTCGCTCACTCCCGCGATGGTGCCAGCAGGCCGGTGCTCGGGCGCGATGTGCCGCCGGAGGTCACCGGCGCGCTCGGCCCGGGGTCCGGCTGTACGAGCGGACGGGGGCCGCCGAGGGCGGTGTCGCGCTATCCGTGGTGCCGCCGTCGTGCCACCGGGGAGCGGGGTGGATCACTGCGCCACGGTGGCGGGGTCGGGGACGGGCCGTGCTACCGTCCTGGCATGCAGCGAATTCTCGTACTCGCCGGGCGCGTCAGCGCCTGACGAGCCTCGTGCTCGCTGCCTAGTTCGCTGACGCGCCGGCCCTCTCCGCCTCCTGGCGGCGAGGGCTTTTTCGTGTCCGGGGCTCGTTCACACACTCGTACCTGATCCCCCAGAGGCTGATCACCGATGACCACAGCCAGACCGCGCCCGGCGCCGCGCTCCGGCGTGCCGACCGAGCAGCAGGACCAGGCCGCGCAACCCGCGACCCGTCCGGCCGCTCCTCGTCCGGCCCGCGTCGACCCCTCCCCGGCGACGGGGGCCCAGTCCCTCGTGCGCTCGCTCGAGGCCGTCGGCTGCGACGTCGTCTTCGGCATTCCCGGCGGCGCGATCCTCCCGGCCTACGACCCGCTCTACGACTCCACGCTCGTGCGCCACATCCTCGTGCGCCACGAGCAGGGGGCGGGCCACGCCGCCACCGGCTACGCGCAGGCCACCGGCCGCGTCGGCGTCTGCATCGCGACCTCCGGCCCGGGGGCGACGAACCTCGTCACGCCACTGGCGGACGCGATGCTCGACTCGGTGCCGATCGTCGCGATCACGGGGCAGGTGGGCCGCAAGCTCATCGGCACCGACGCGTTCCAGGAAGCCGACATCTGCGGCATCACGCTGCCGATCACCAAGCACAACATGCTGGTCACCGACCCGGCGGACATCCCGCGGGCGATCACCGAGGCGTTCCACATCGCCTCCACCGGGCGTCCCGGCCCGGTCCTGGTCGACCTGCCCAAGGACGTCCTGCAGGCGCAGACCACCTTCAGCTGGCCGGTCGAGACCCGGCTGCCCGGCTACCGGCCGACCACCCGGCCGCACTCCAAGCAGATCCGGGAGGCCGCCCGCCTGATCGGCGAGGCGCGTCGCCCGGTGCTCTACGTCGGCGGCGGTGTGATCAAGGCCGAGGCCTCCACCGAGCTCCTCGACCTCGCCGACGAGACCGGCGCGCCCGTGGTCACCACCCTCATGGCCCGTGGCGCGTTCCCCGATGGCCACCGCCAGAACCTGGGGATGCCGGGCATGCACGGCACCGTCGCCGCCGTCGCGGCGATGCAGAAGTCCGATCTGCTGATCGCCCTCGGGGCGCGGTTCGACGACCGCGTCACCGGCGACCTCTCGACCTTCGCCCCCGAGGCGAAGATCGTCCACGCCGACATCGACCCCGCCGAGATCGGCAAGAACCGCCCGGCGGACGTGCCGATCGTGGGCGACGCCCGCGAGGTCATCGTCGAGCTCACGAGCGCCCTGCGGGCCGCGGGGGAGGACGCCCGCAGCGGTCGTCACGAGCAGCAGCGCGACTGGTGGGACCAGCTCGAGCGCTGGCGGTCGACGTTCCCGCTGGGCTATGACGACCCGCCCGACGGCACGCTGTCGCCCGAGTACGTCATCGAGCGGATCGGGGCGATCGCCGGGCCGGACGCGATCTACGCGGCGGGCGTGGGGCAGCACCAGATGTGGGCGGCGCAGTTCATCCGCTACGAGAAGCCGCGCACGTGGCTCAACTCCGGCGGCGCCGGGACCATGGGCTACGGCGTGCCCGCCGCCATGGGGGCGAAGGTCGGCCGGCCGGACACCACGGTGTGGTGCATCGACGGCGACGGCTGCTTCCAGATGACCAACCAGGAGCTCGCGACCTGCGCGATCGAGGGCATCCCGATCAAGGTCGCGGTCATCAACAACGGCAACCTCGGCATGGTCCGCCAGTGGCAGACCCTGTTCTACGAGGAGCGCTACTCGAACACCGAGCTCGGCACGCACAAGCACCGCGTGCCCGACTTCGTCCTGCTCGCCGAGGCGCTCGGGTGCGTGGGTCTGCGCTGCGAGTCCAAGGACGACGTCGACCGGGTGATCGCGGAGGCCATGGCCATCGACGACCGCCCGGTGGTCGTCGACTTCACCGTCGGCGCCGACGCGCAGGTCTGGCCGATGGTCGCGGCCGGGACCGGCAACGACAAGATCATGGCGGCCCGCGACATCCGGCCGCTGTTCGACGACCCCGAGGCCGGCGGAGCGGACGAGGTTGCCAATAAGGAGAGGGGGACAGCATGACCACCACACACACCCTGTCCGTCCTCGTCGAGGACAAGCCCGGCGTGCTCGCACGCATCTCCGGCCTGTTCTCGCGGCGCGGCTACAACATCCAGTCGCTCGCCGTGGGCCCCACCGAGGAGGAGGGGATCTCGCGCATGACGATCTGCGTCACCGTCGACGACTTCCCCCTCGAGCAGGTGACGAAGCAGCTCAACAAGCTCATCCACGTCATCAAGATCGTGGAGCTGGAGCCGACGACCTCGGTGCAGCGCGAGCTGGTGATGATGAAGATCCGCGCGGACGCGAGCGTGCGCTCGCAGGTCCTCGAGGTCACGCAGATGTTCCGGGCCAAGGTCGTCGACGTCGCCCCCGAGGCGGTCACCGTCGAGGCCACCGGCACCGAGGACAAGCTCAACGCCCTGCGTCGCATGCTCGAGCCCTACGGCATCCGCGAGATCGTGCAGTCCGGGATGGTGGCGCTGTCCCGTGGGCCGCGCAGCATCGCCGCACACCACCGTTAAGTTCGACCCAGCCAAGATGTGATTTGTCGTCATTCCCGGAAGGAAGTAGTACCGCTCATGAGTGCCCCGACCACCGGCAACGCCGAGGTCTTCTACGACTCCGACGCCGACCTCTCGATCATCCAGGGACGCAAGGTCGCCGTCATCGGCTACGGCAGCCAGGGCCACGCCCACGCGCTGTCCCTGCGCGACTCGGGTGTCGACGTGCGGGTCGGCCTGCCGGAGGCGTCCAAGTCCCGCGCGGCCGCCCAGGAGGAGGGGCTGCGCGTCGTCACGCCGGCCGAGGCCTCCGCCGAAGCCGACGTGATCATGATCCTGGCGCCGGACACCAAGCAGCGCACGATCTACGCCGACGACATCGCCCCGAACCTCGAGTCGGGCAACGCGATCTTCTTCGGCCACGGCTTCAACATCCGCTACGACCTCATCCAGCCGCCGAAGGACATCGACGTCGCGATGGTCGCCCCGAAGGGGCCCGGCCACCTCGTGCGCCGCCAGTTCGTCGACGGCAAGGGCGTGCCGTGCCTCATCGCCGTCGAGCAGGACGCGACGGGCGGGGCCCAGGCGCTCGCGCTGTCCTACGCCGCGGCCATCGGCGGCGCCCGCGCCGGCGTCATCAAGACGACGTTCACCGAGGAGACCGAGACCGACCTGTTCGGCGAGCAGGCCGTGCTCTGCGGCGGCACGTCCGCGCTGGTCCAGGCCGGGTTCGAGACTCTCGTCGATGCCGGCTACCAGCCCGAGATCGCCTACTTCGAGTGCCTCCACGAGCTCAAGCTGATCGTGGACCTCATGTACGAGAACGGCATCTACGGCCAGCGGTACTCGATCAGCGACACCGCCGAGTACGGCGACCTCACCCGCGGCCCGCGCATCGTCAACAACGCGGTCAAGGAGGAGATGCGCAAGATCCTGGGCGAGATCCAGGACGGCACCTTCGCCCGCGAGTGGGTGGCCGAGGACGACAACGGCCGCCCGAACTTCACCAAGCTCGAGGAGGAGGGCAAGGCCCACCAGATCGAGCAGGTCGGCGCCAAGCTCCGCGGCCTCATGCCCTGGATGGCCCGCCCGACCACCTGAGTCGCGGCTCCGTTTCTTCCCGCGCGAAGGGCACCATCAGCCGGTTCCAGCGGCGGATGGTGCCCTTCGCTCGTTCCCGGCGAGCTCCGCGCCGATCATGTGAATCGGTTCACGCCGGGTCGGTAGGGTCCCGGTGAGTGCGGGACGATGCCCCGCAGCACGTCGGCGTGTGTTGACATCGGTACCGCAGGGCTCGTCGGCGTGTCCGATCAGCGACCCACCGCCGACCCCGGGAGCGAACCCACCGATGACCACCGCCGCCACGAAGCCCGTCGTCCTGATGGCCGAGAAGCTCGCGCCGTCGACGTTGGAGGTGTTCGGCGACGAGGTCGAGATCCGCACCGTCGACGGCACCGACCGTCCGGCGCTGCTCGAGGCCGTGGCGACCGCCGACGCCCTGCTCGTCCGCTCGGCCACCCAGGTGGACGCCGAGGTCTTCGACGCCGCGAAGCAGCTGAAGATCGTCGGCCGCGCCGGGGTCGGCCTCGACAACGTCGAGGTCCCGGCCGCGACGGGGCACGGCGTCATGGTCGTCAACGCGCCGACCTCGAACATCGTCTCCGCCGCCGAGCACGCGCTCGCGCTGCTGCTGGCCACCGCCCGGCGCATCCCCGAGGCCGACGCGAGCCTGCGGGCCGGCAAGTGGGAGCGCAGCAAGCTCTCCGGCGTCGAGATCCAGGGCAAGACCGTCGGTGTCATCGGCCTCGGCAAGATCGGGCAGCTGTTCGCCAGCCGCATCGCGTCGTTCGGCACCCACGTCATTGCCTACGACCCGTACCTGCCGCAGAGCCGTGCCACCCAGCTCGGCATCGAGCTCGTCGAGCTCGACGAGCTCCTGGGCCGCGCGGACATGATGACGATCCACCTGCCGAAGACCCCCGAGACGCAGGGCCTCATCGGCAAGGAGGCGCTCGCCAAGACCAAGCCCGGCGTCATCATCATCAACGCCGCGCGCGGCGGGCTCGTCGACGAGGAGGCGCTGGCCGAGGCCGTGCGCTCCGGACACGTCGCGGGCGCGGGTGTCGACGTCTACGTCACCGAGCCGACCACTTCGAGCCCCCTCTTCGAGCTCCCCCGGGTCACGGTGACCCCGCACCTCGGCGCCTCGACCGCGGAGGCCCAGGACCGCGCCGGCACGGACGTCGCGTACTCGGTGCTCGCCGGGCTGCGCGGCGACTTCGTGCCCGACGCCGTCAACGTCTCCGGCGGCGCGGTGGGCGAGGAGGTCCGGCCGTGGCTGGGCATCACCCAGAAGTTGGGCGTGCTGCTCTCCGACCTGGTCGGCGCCCCCCGCGAGCTGCAGGTGCTGGTGCGCGGCGAGCTCGCCCACGAGGACGTCTCGGTGCTCTCGCTCGCCGCCCTGCGCGGGGTGTTCGGCGAGGTCGTCGACGAGCCGGTCACCTTCGTCAACGCCCCGGCCCTGGCCGAGGAGCGCGGCGTCAGCGTCGCGGTCGAGACCGAGAGCGAGAGCCCCAACCACCGCAGCATGGTCACCCTGCGCGCGGTGCGTGAGGACGGCGACGGGGTCTCGGTGTCGGGCACCCTGACCGGCGAGGACGAGGTCGAGAAGCTCGTCGAGATCAACGGCCGCAGCTTCGACCTTCGCGCCGAGGGCGACGTCCTGCTCTTCGAGTACTCGGACCGCCCCGGGGCCATGGGCGTCGTCGGGACGATGCTCGGCGAGTCCGACGTCAACATCGAGGCCGCGCAGCTGTCGCAGACGCGGGACAAGTCGTCGTCGATCATGCTGCTGCGTGTCGACCAGCCCGTCGCGACGGAGGTCCTCGAGCCCATCGGGGCGACCCTCGGCGCGCGGACGACGCGGCTGATCAGCTTCGGGTGACCGTTTCGTCCGGCGGGGTGAGGGCCCGTGGCCCAAACCCCGCCGGGCGCAGCAACCCGGTCGGACAACGAACTCCCACGATCTGGCGATCCGGCTGCGTGATCGACCGACACGCCTAGTAGTCTCCGCGAGTCAGCCCCGGTCACCCCGTCGCGGGGCGACCCGCTCGTGGAGGTTGTTGCGGATGCGACTCGCGGTGGTGCCCGGCGACGGCATCGGTCCCGAGGTCGTCGGCGAAGCGCTCAAGGTCCTCGACGAGGTGGCTCCGTCGGTGGAGACCACGCAGTACGACCTCGGTGCGGCGCGCTGGCACTCGACGGGTGAGCTGCTGCCCGAATCGGTGCTCTCCGAGCTGCGGGAGCACGACGCGATCCTGCTCGGCGCCGTCGGCGACCCGTCGGTGCCCAGCGGCATCCTCGAGCGCGGGCTGCTGCTGCGCCTGCGCTTCGAGCTCGACCACCACGTCAACCTGCGCCCCGCCCGGCTGTACCCCGGGGTGCGCGGGCCGCTCTCGGCGGCCCAGGAGATCGACCTCGTCGTCGTCCGCGAGGGCACCGAGGGCCCGTACGCGGGCACCGGCGGCCTGCTGCGCAAGGACACCCCGCAGGAGATCGCGACCGAGGTCAGCATCAACACCGCGTTCGGTGTCGAGCGCGTCGTGCGGGATGCCTTCACCCGCGCCTCGCTGCGCCCGCGCCGCAAGCTGACGCTGGTGCACAAGACCAACGTGCTCACCCACGCCGGCTCGCTGTGGTCGCGCGTGGTCGAGGAGGTCTCGCTCGAGCACCCGGACGTCGCGGTCGACTACCAGCACGTGGACGCGACGACGATCCACATGGTCACCGACCCGGGCCGCTACGACGTGATCGTCACCGACAACCTGTTCGGCGACATCCTCACCGACCTCGCGGCGGCGGTCACCGGCGGCATCGGCATCGCGGCGTCGGGCAACCTCGACGTCTCGCGCGCCAACCCGAGCATGTTCGAGCCGGTCCACGGGTCCGCGCCCGACATCTCCGGCAAGGGCATCGCCGACCCCACGGCCGCGATCCTCTCGGTGGCCCTGCTGCTCGACCACCTCGGCGAGCCCGAGCTGGCCCGCCGGATCGAGGCCGCCGTGGCGTTCGACCTCGCCACCCGCGACCACACCAACCCGGGCGGCACCCACGCGGTCGGCGACCGCCTCGCCGCCCTGGTCTCCTCCGCCGCCGGGACCCGCACCCCGGCGTAGGCCCGTCCCCGTATCAGCCTGGGGGCCATGCTGACGTTCAACGTCAGAGAATCCACCACGATCTTGAGTGCGCGACGGTGGGACCTCGTCGTCGCCGGGGTGGAGCTGGCGTGCGGCATCGGGGTCGCGGCGTACTTCGTCATTCTGGGGCTCACCGCGGACGGCGCCCCGGACCGGTCGGGGCTCGACCGCTCCCGTTCCTGCTCGCCGCCCTGGGGCTGGCGGTGCTCGGCACGATGGCATGGCGCAGCGTGCGGCGCGCCCGGACCTCGCCCGCGTTCCCCGGGCCATATCGTGGGGGCTTTCCTGACGTTGAACGTCAGCGTGGCCCCCAGGCTGGCACACCCCGTGCGCCGACCGTCCGCCTCGCCTGGCTCTGGGTCGACCAGGGCGTCTGGATCACGGCGCTGCGCGGCGGGACGACGGTCGAGGCGCTCGACGCGGAGCTGGCCGGCAGCGAGCCCTGGGAGTGGGTCGACGAGCAGGCCCCGACGGCCGCGGGCGAGCCGTGAGACCGCGGTCGGGATAGGGTCCGCGCCCGTGCGTCTCGCCCGGATCACCCACGCGGACGGTGTCTCGTTCGCCGCTCTGCAGTCGCCCACCACCGCGGGCGGTGAGCCCGACGGCGGAGACATCTGCGCGGAGATCGCCGAGCACCCGTTCGGCGACCCGACCTTCACCGGACGGACCTGGCCGCTGGCCGACGTCCGGCTGCTCGCGCCGATCCTGCCCACCAAGGTCGTGTGCATCGGCAAGAACTACGCGGACCACGTCAGCGAGATGGGCGGCGAGGCCCCGCCTGCGCCGCTGATCTTCATGAAGCCGTCGACCACGGTCATCGGCCCGGGCGTCGCGATCCAGATGCCGCCGGACTCGCAGCGCGTCGACTACGAGGGCGAGCTCGCGATCGTCATCGGCCGGCCGTGCCGCGACGTCCCCGAGGCCCGCGCCCGCGACGTCGTCCTCGGCTACACGGTGGCCAACGACGTCACCGCCCGCGATCTTCAGCAGGCCGACGGGCAGTGGACGCGGGCGAAGGGCTACGACTCGTTCTGCCCCCTCGGGCCCTGGATCGAGACGACCATCGACCCCGGTGACCTCGCGATCCGCACCGAGCTCGACGGCGAGGTCCGCCAGGACTCCCGCACGCACCTGCTGCTGCACCCCGTCGAGGAGCTCATCGCCTACATCTCGCGGGTGATGACCCTGCTGCCGGGCGACGTGATCCTCACCGGAACCCCGGCGGGCGTCGGGCCGATGTCGTCGGGCCAGCAGGTCAGCGTCACCGTCGAGGGCATCGGCACCCTGACCAACCCCGTCCAGGCGAGATAGGCCGCCCCGTACCCTGGACGGGATCGATTCCTCGGGACCGAAGGGGCGCGCGCAGGTGGTGGAGACGGCCGGGACACCGGAGCCGGACTGGGTGTCGACGATGGCCGACGAGGTGATCGAGGCCGCCACGCGGCGCCATCCGCACCAGAGGATCGTCTGCGCCTCCGGCCTGAGCCCCTCTGGCCCCATCCACCTGGGCAACCTGCGCGAGGTCATGACCCCGCACCTCGTCGCCGACGAGATCCGCCGCCGCGGTCACGACTGCGAGCACCTGATCTCGTGGGACGACTACGACCGCTTCCGCCGCGTCCCCGCCGGGATCGACCCCGCGTGGGAGGAGCACATCGGCAAGCCGCTCTCCGCAGTGCCGGCACCGGCGGGCAGCGAGCACCCGAACTGGGCCGAGCACTTCAAGGCGCCGATGATCGCCGCGCTCGACGAGCTGGGCGTGCCCTACCGCGGGATCAGCCAGACCGAGCAGTACACGTCGGGCGCCTACCGCGACCAGGTGCTGCTCGCGATGCGCGAGCGCGCCCGGATCGACGGCATCCTCGGGCGCTTCCGCACGAAGAAGAAGAACGACGACCCCGACGACGACGGCGACGTCGTCACCGGCGCCGAGTACTTCCCGTTCAAGCCCTACTGCGGCGCCTGCGGGCGCGACGACACCACGGTCACCGCCTACGACGACGCCACCACGGAGATGACCTACACGTGCGCGTGCGGGTCCTCCGAGACGGTGCTGCTGCGCGAGTTCACGCGCGGCAAGCTCGTGTGGAAGGTCGACTGGCCGATGCGCTGGGCCTACGAGGGCGTGCACTTCGAGCCCTCGGGCGTCGACCACTCCTCGCCCGGCTCGTCGTTCCAGGTCGGCGGCCTGATCGTGGACGAGGTCTTCGGCGGCGAGGCCCCGATCGGCCCGATGTACGCGTTCGTCGGCATCACCGGGCAGGCGAAGATGTCGAGCTCGCGCGGGTCGGTGCCGACGCCCGGCGACGCCCTCGAGATCCTCGAGGTGCCGGTGCTGCGGTGGCTGTTCGCCCGCCGCCGCCCCAACCAGGCGATCAAGGTGGCGTTCGACCAGGAGATCCACCGTCTCTACGACGAGTGGGACGCCCTCGGACGGAAGGTGGCGGCCGGGACGGCCGGCGGGATCGAGACCACCGGCCACCTCCGCGCCGTGACGACGGCCGAGCGCGCGCTGCCGACGACCCCGGAGCCGGTGGCCTACCGGACGCTCACGTCGGTCGTCGACATCACCGCGGGTGACCTCGCCCAGCTCGAACGCATCCTCGCCGGGCTGGACGCGACGCCCGACGGCGCCCGCCCGCGCCTCGACCGCGCCGCCGCCTGGGTGGCGTCCTACATGCCCGAGGACGCGCACACCCGCCTGCGCGAGGAGCCGGACGCCGGTCTGCTCGCCGAGCTCGACGAGCAGGACCGCGAGGCCGTCGCGATGCTGCGCGACCACCTCACCGACGACTGGTCGCTCGACGGCCTGACGACCCTGGTCTACGGCGTGCCCAAGAAGCAGGCGGGGCTCCCGCTCGACGTCAAGCCCACCGACGAGCTCAAGGCCGCCCAGCGCCACTTCTTCGTCACGGTCTACCGGTTGCTGGTCGGCGCCGACACCGGCCCGCGCCTGCCCACCCTGCTCCTCGCCGCCGGCCCGGAGCGGGTGCGGCACCTGCTGGGCGGCTGACGGCAACCTCCCAACCGGGCGAAACCGCACGAACAACCCGGTGCGACATCGCGCCCGGGTCGCGGCGAACGCGACGGTGACAATGACGGGTACTGCGGCGAGGGCCGCTGACCACCAGCAGATGCTTCGAAAATCGAAGCATCTCCAGGGCGGGCGACCGCTACGCGGTCCGTCCTCAGGGGTATCGAGGGTTCGTCAGCGCAGGAAGCTCCCGAGCACGCCGCCGACGCCGCTCTGGCCGGCCTGCTGGCCGCTGCCCTGGCCGGCGACGCCGCTCACCGGCACCTCCTCGGACGGCTGGACGATGACGAAGCCGCGGCCGGCGAAGCCCATGGTGAAGGCCTCGCCCGTCGTGCGGCCGAGCAGCGTGCCGAGGCCGAGCTGGTCGGCGCGGTGCACCCCGACCTGCAGGCCGGCCGACCACGCGATGGCGGCCTGTGGGTCGGCATAGGTCGGCTGGTCGACGTTGAGGACCACCGGCGCCCCCTTGCACGTGATCGCGAGCCGGCCGCGTCCACGGAACACGCAGTTGAAGAGTCCGGCCCCGGACATCGACCCGGCGCCCTGCACCATCGCGATGTCGTAGGAGAGCGACGGCTCGAACGCCAGCACGTTCTTCCCGTTGATCGTCAGCGCGTCGTCCGGGCCCTCGAGGTCGATGAGGTGCACGTCCGAGGCCGCATCGGCCAGGAAGACGTCGCCGCGCCCGCTGATCTTCATCAGCGGCACGCCCTCCCCGGTGAACTGCTGCTTGAGGAAGTTGCCGATCCCGCCCGAGCCGAGGGCCTCGTAGTGCACCTGCCCCTGGAACGCGATCATCGAGCCCTGGCGCGCGAGGCAGTCGCCGTTGAGCTCGACCTTGAGCATCTTCCCGTTCTGGAGCCGCAGACCCGGTTGCGCGGACTCCTGCTCCTGGTTCTCCGGGGCGAACAGGTTGCTGCGCATCGGGGCTCCTCGTGACCTTGCGTGACATGGAGTGCTCGCTGGGGGAGCATCCGGCGGAAATCATTCCGCCGCCGAACACGAGGCGTCAACGGAACGCCCGCGGGGGACGCGAAGACGACGACGTTGTCCTCGTAGGAGCGCTCGTGCGCCCATGGGTCGTCTCCCGTGCCCGGCTGTGGTCACCCGTCCGCCCCGTCGCATCCGGGTCGGCGCGGACGGTTGCCCTCACCCGTGCGGGTGCGTTTCCATCCCGTCCAACCCGGGACCCGGAGTCGAGGAGGACGCCCGTGGCCGGCTCGCCGAGCGCACCGTCCCGCCGGAGCATCTTCGCGGCGAGCTTCATCGGCACGTCGATCGAGTGGTACGACTACTACATCTTCGGCACCGCCGCGGCGCTGGTGTTCGGGACGCTCTTCTTCCCGCAGTTCTCCTCCGTCGCCGGAACGCTGGCCGCCTTCGGCACGTTCGCGGTCGGGTTCATCGCCCGGCCGTTGGGCGCCGCGGTGATCGGGCACTACGGCGATCGCATCGGCCGCAAGGCGATGCTCGTCCTGACCCTGCTGCTCACCGGCGGCGCGACGGCGCTCATCGGCCTGCTGCCGACCTACGCGGCGATCGGCGTCGGCGCCCCGCTGCTGCTCGTTCTCCTGCGTCTCCTGCAGGGCTTCGGCGTCGGCGGGGAGTGGGGCGGCGCGGTCCTCATCGCCACCGAGCACGCCACACCCCGGCGGCGCGCGGTCTACGGCAGCTTCGCGCAGTTCGGCGTGCCGATCGGCGTGCTGACCTCCAACCTCGCCTTCCTCGCCGTGGCGAGTCTGTCCGACGAGGCGTTCCTGTCGTGGGGCTGGCGCATCCCGTTCCTGCTGTCCGTCGTGCTCGTCGTGGTCGGCTTCGTCGTGCGCAGCCGCCTGCAGGACGCGCCGGAGTTCGAGCAGGTCAAGGCGAAGCGGGAGACGAGCACGGTGCCGTTCACCGAGCTCCTGCGCCGCCACCCCCGGGTGCTCGCCCTGGCGAGCCTCGCCTCGATCGCACCGCCGGCCGTCGGCTACACCGTGATCGTCTACATGCTCAGCTACGGCACGACCGCGCTGGACTACGAGCGCACCACCCTGCTCACGCTGATCATGCTCTCGACGGTGGTGTGGGTGGCGACGATCGTCGTCGCGGCGCTCCTGTCCGACCGCTTCGGCTCGAAGCGTGTCTTCGTGATCGGTGCCGTGACGGCCGTGATCTGGCCGGTCCCGATGTTCGCGCTGGTCAACACGGGGTCGGCCGGGCTCGCGGGCCTCGCCTTCGCGGTGGCCGCGGTCGTCCAGGGCATCATGGCCGGCGCCCAGGGCGGGCTGTTCAGCGAGATCTTCCCGGTGCGCGTGCGGTACAGCGGCATCTCGATCGCCTACCAGGTCGGCGGAATGGTCGGCGGGGCCATCACCCCGCTCGTCGCCACCGCGCTGTTCGGCGCCACCGGCTCGTCGACGCCGATCGCGCTCTACGTCACGGCCCTCTCGCTGCTGAGCCTCGTCGCGGTCTTCGGGCTGCGGGAGGGGTCCGCGCGATCCGCCGAGCAGGTCCCGGCGCGGTAGAGGTCAGACCTCCGTCGGAGTGATCGCGACGGCGAGCGCGAGGTCGTCGGAGTGTGCCGCGGCGTCCCCGTTCACGGTGCCCTCGGTCATCGACACCGCCAGCACCTCCTCCGCGATGGTGCCCGCGTGCGCGCGCACCGCGTCGGCCACGTCGGCGCGCCCGGCGGTCCAGGTGAGGGCGATCCGGTCGGACACCTCGAGCCCGCGGGTCTTGCGGGCCTCCTGCACCACGCGCACGACGTCGCGGGCGAGCCCGGCGGCGCGGAGCTCGTCGGTGAGCTCGGTGTCGAGACCGACCGACAGGCCGCCCTCGGAGCGGACCGCCCAGCCCTCGCGCGGGCTCTCCTCGACCAGGATCTCGTCGCCGGACAGCGTGATCTCCTCGCCGTCGACGACGACGGTGAGCGTGCCGTCCACCGGGGTGTCGGTGGAGGCCTTGACCGCCTCCGCCACGACCGGGGTCCGCTTCGCGAACCGCTTGCCCAGCGCCCGGAAGTTCGGTTTGACCGTCACCTCGACGAGGTCCGCGCCGGCCGCCTCGACGCGCGCGACGTTGAGCTCCTCGGCGATCTCGGCGAGCAGGCCGTCCTCGAGGGCGCCGAACCCGTTCGCAGCCACGACGGCGCGGGCCAGGGGCTGGCGGGTGCGCACGCCGCTGGCGGCACGCGTCGACCGGCCGAGCTCGACGATCCGGCGCACGAGCGCCATCCGGTCGGCCAGCCCGCGGTCGATCGCGGCCTCGTCGAGGACGGGCCAGTCGGTGAGGTGCACCGAGTCGGGCGCGCCCTCGACCACGTCGCCCTGGAGCAGCGTCCAGAGGTGGTCGGTGGTGAACGGGGTGAACGGCGCCATGAGCCGCGAGAGCGTCTCGACGCAGTGGTGCAACGTGGCGAGGGCCTCGGGCTCGCCCGCCCAGAAGCGGCGGCGCGAGCGGCGCACGTACCAGTTCGACAGGCCGTCGACGAACGACGTGATCGCGCGCCCGGCGCTCGAGGAGTCGAAGTCGTCGAGCGCGCGCGTGACCTCGCGGACGCAGCCCGCGAGCTCGCCGAGCACCCAGCGGTCCATCGGGTGCGTGCTCTCCACCGGTTCGCCGGTGGGCCGCCAGCCCGAGGCGTTCGCGTAGGTGACCAGGAACGACGCCGTGTTCCAGTAGGTCAGCAGGACCTTGCGGACGATCTCGCGCAGCGCCTCGTGCCCGACGCGGCGGTCGACCCACGGCGAGCCCTGCGCCAGCATCAGCCAGCGCACGGCGTCGGCGCCGTGGGAGTCGAACAGCTCGAACGGGTCGAGCACGTTGCCGAGGTGCTTCGACATCTTGCGGCCCTGCTCGTCGAGCAGCAGGCCCAGGCAGACGACGTTCTCGTAGGACGACCGGTCGAACACCAGCGTGCCCACGGCCATCAGCGAGTAGAACCAGCCGCGCGTCTGGTCGATGGCCTCGCAGATGTACTGCGCGGGGTAGGCCTGCTCGAAGTCGGCCTCGTGGTGGTGCGGCGCGCCCCACTGGGCGAACGGCATCGCGCCCGAGTCGTACCAGACGTCGATGACGTCGGTGACCCGTCGCATCGTGCCGCTGCCCGACGGCGCCGGGAACGTCACGTCGTCGACGAAGGGACGGTGCGGGTCGAGTTCGCTGAGGTCGGTCCCCGCCCAGGAGCCGAGTTCGGCGAGCGAGCCGACGCAGACCATCTCGGTGGGGTCGGAGTCGTTGCGCCAGATCGGCAGCGGGGTGCCCCAGTAACGGTTGCGCGAGAGCGCCCAGTCGACGTTGTTCTCGAGCCACCCGCCGTAGCGGCCGTGCTTGATGTGCGGCGGGTACCAGTTCGTCCGCTCGTTCTCCTCGACCAGGCGGTCGCGGATCTCGGTGGTGCGGATGAACCACGAGGGCAGCGCGTAGTAGATCAGCGGCGTGTGGCAGCGCCAGCAGTGCGGGTACGAGTGCTCGTAGGACTCGGAGCGCCACAGCACGCCGCGCGCGCGGAGCTCGTCGACCAGCGTCGGGTCTGCGCCCTTGAAGAACATCCCGCCGACCAGCGGGACGTCGGCGTAGAAGTGCCCGTCCGGGCCGATCGGGTTGACCATCTCGAGGCCCTCGGCCTTGGCGACGAGGTGGTCCTCGGCGCCGAACGCGGGCGCCATGTGCACGAGGCCGGTGCCGGCGTCGGTGGTCACGTGGTCGCCGTGCACGACGCGGTGTGCGTCTCCGAAGCGCTCGTCGGAGATGAGGTCGAGCGGGCGGCGGTAGTGGCTGCCGAGCAGGTCGGAGCCCGCGAGGCGGTCGGTCACCCGGGCGTCCTCGCCCAGCACTGCCAGCAGGTCCTCGGCGACGACGAGGTCGTCACCGTCGCCGGCGGTGGCGCGCACGTAGGGGATGTCGCGGGCGACGGCGACGGCGGTGTTCGACGGCAGCGTCCAGGGCGTCGTCGTCCAGACCAGGAGGTCGGCGCCGGCCCAGGGACCGTCGGTGAGCGGGAAGCGCACGTAGACCGAGGGGTCGACGTCGTCCTCGTACCCGAGGGCGACCTCGTGGTCGGACAGCGGCGTCTCGTCGCGCGGGCAGTACGGCGTGACGCGGTGGTCCTCGACGAGCAGGCCCTTGTCGAAGATGGTCTTGAGCGACCACCAGACGCTCTCGACGTAGCGCGGGGCCATGGTGAGGTAGGCCTCGTCGAGGTCCACCCAGTAGCCCATGCGCTCGGTCATCGCGGCGAACGCCGAGACGTTGCGCAGTGCCGATTCCTTGCACGCTGCGTTGAACTCCGCGATGCCGTACTTCTCGATGTCGCCCTTGCTCGTGAAGCCGAGCTCCTTCTCCACCGCGAGCTCGACCGGGAGGCCGTGGCAGTCCCAGCCGGCGCGACGCGGGACGCTGTAGCCCCGCATCGTCTTGAACCGCGGGAAGAGGTCCTTGAACGCCCGGGCCTCGACGTGGTGGGTGCCGGGCCGGCCGTTCGCCGTCGGCGGTCCCTCGTAGAAGATCCACGGCTCACCGCCCGCGGTGCGCTCGAGGCTGCGACGGAACACGTCGCGGTCGGCCCAGCGGGCCAACACCTCGCGCTCGACGGCGGGCAGATCCACGCTCGCGGGCAGGGCGGCGAACGCGGCCTTGCCGGTGGCGGGGGACGGCGGAGAACTCACGTCTCGATCTTCCTGGTGGTGCGGCAGCCCAACTCAGCCAGCCTACCGGGGGGTCCGAGGCGGTTCTGACCTGCGGGCCCGGCGAGGCCGCGGGGGGTGTCGAACCCGCTGGGGCCGATGTCTTAGACTTCTCGGCGTCGTCAGCGGGCGCTTCGTCACGCTCGGTGATCACCATGGGGTATGGTGTAATTGGCAACACGGCTGATTCTGGTTCAGTTGTTCTAGGTTCGAGTCCTGGTACCCCAGCTGCGAGCAGTGTCGGACCGTGATCTAGGGTCGTCACTGATCTCCTAGGGCCCCGTCGTCTAGCGGCCTAGGACGCCGCCCTCTCAAGGCGGTAGCGGGGGTTCGAATCCCCTCGGGGCTACATCACACCGACGCGGTGCACCGGCTCTCCGGTGCACCGCGTTCGTCGTTCCGGGCTCACCCGGAGCGGCGCAGGTGGATGATCGGGAACGGCTTGCCGTCGGCGTCGGTGGCGGAGCGCCCGACCTCGACGAAGCCCCGCCGGCGGTACCACTCGCGGGCCGCGGGGTTCTGCTCGTTGACGTCCAGGGTGAGGATCGGGTGGTGGGCGGCCACCTCCTCGAGCAGCGCCGTCCCGGCACCCCGACCGTGCACGGAGGGGTCGACGAACAGCCCGTCGACCTCGCCGCCGCGCGCGGTGAGGAAGCCGACGACCGACCCGTCGCCGGGATCGGTCGCGAGCCGGAGGACGAGGCGCGGGAGCTCCCGGCGCAGCTGCACCTCGAACCCGTCGACGTCGGCGGTGCCGAGGAAGTCGTGCGTGGCCTCGACGGCGCGCCGCCACACGCGGAGCACGTCGTCGAGGTCGTCGGGGCCCGCGTCGCGCAGGGACCAGGGGGTGGGCGCCGTCATCGCCGGACCGCTCAGACCACGCGGGCGATCGCGGCGTAGCCCCCGGTGGGGCGTTCGCCGGGGCTGGCGGTGGGCCAGTCGACGATGTCGACCATGCCGGGCGGGACCAGGTCGAGCCCGCCGAGGAGGTCGGTGATCTCCGGGCGCGAGCGCAGGACGACCTCGGTGGCGCTGCCGCGGTAGCCGTCCTGGATGGCGCGCGTCCGGGCGGCGAGATCGGGGTCGTCGTGGTCCGCGCTGCCGTGCGACATCACGTGCACGCTGCCGGGCGCCAGCGCGTCGCGGTAGCGGCCCAGGATCGCGGGGAGGGCGGGGTCGGGCACGAAGTGCAGCACCGCGACCGTGAGCAGCGCGACCGGCCGGGTCAGGTCGAGGAGATCCCGCACGCCCGGGGCGCCGAGCACCCCGTCGATCTCGCGCATGTCGGCGCGGGTGACGCTGACCTGGTCGTACCCCGCGATCAGCTCGCGGGCGTGGGCGACGGCGACGGGCTCGAAGTCGACGTAGGCCACCCGCGCGTCGGGACGCTGGGCGAGGGCGATCTCGTGGACGTTGCCGACCGTCGGCACCCCGGAGCCGAGGTCGAGGAACTGTGCGATGCCCTGCGCGAGGCACCACTCCACGGCCCGGCGCAGGAAGTTGCGGTTCGCGCGGCAGACGTAGTCCATGTCCGGGTTCCGGGCGAGGATCTTCGCGGCCTGCTCGCGGTCGACGGCGAAGTTGTACGCCCCGCCCAGCATGTAGTCGTAGATCCGGGCGGCGTTGGCGCGGTCGAAGTCGATGCCGGCCTGCAGCGCTCGTTCGGGCTCCGGCCAACGGTCCTTGTCGCCCGTTCCAGCAGTCAAGACACGCTCCGTCCCTGCGCACGCCACCCGGTGAGGCGATCGTCGCACCGGATCGGTCGCACGGGTGTGGGGCACACCGGTGCGCCTTGAGTGTGCCGCGACGGCACGGTGTTCCGTCGTTCTCGGACCTGCTCGCCATGCACCGAGAGAACATGCACCGAGAGAACGGAGCGCCCGATGACCGACACCGCTCGTGTCGCCACCCTGCCGAGGCTGATCGAGGTGGAGGAGTTCTTCGCCGACCCCGCGTTCTCCCACCCGTCGATCTCTCCGGACGGGACGCGCCTGGCCTACCTGGCGCCGCGGTACGGCCGCACCCAGGTGTGGGTGCGGGGGATCGACGAGGAGCACGCGCAGGCGGTGTGCGTGACCCACGACGCCCGGCGCGGGATCAAGACCTTCTCCTGGACCGACGACCCGCGCTGGCTCCTCTACCTCCAGGACACCGACGGCAACGAGGACTGGCACCTCCACCGGGTCGATCTCGAGGCGCCGGACACACCCGCCGTCGACCTGACGCCCCTGCCGACGGGGTCACGCGTGGTCGGCTTCGAGCCGGTCCGGTCGGCGCCCGGGTACGTGCTCGTCTCGATGAACCGCAGGCCGATGTTCCTCGACCTGTTCTGGGTCGAGGTCGCCACCGGCGAGACGACGCTGCACCTCGAGCAGCCCGAGCCGCGGGGCGACTTCCTGGTCGACCGCGACGGCCGGGCGGTCTTCTACTCGTACCTCGCCGACGACGGCACCCAGGAGTTCTCCGCGGTGGACGCCGAGACCGGGGAGAAGCGCTTCCTGCGTCGGGTCGGCGGGCCGGAGCACCCGATGGGTGTCCAGCCGCAGAGGGTGACGCCCGACGGGACGGGCCTGTTGGTGGGCATCTACCAGGACTCCGACGACCTGCGGCTCGTCCGGATCGACCGGGAGACCGGCGAGGAGACCGTGGTCGCGGCCGTCGAGGGTCACAGCCTGGACATCATGGGCACCGCCGCCCCCGGCATGCCGCCCACCGTCTTCACCGACCGTGCCACCGGTGAGGTCCTGGCGGCCCGCTTCGTCGGCGACCGGCCCATCATCGAGGTGCTGGACCCGCACTTCGCCGAGGTGTACGCCGCGCTCTCGCAGCTCTCCGACGGTGTGCTGGGCACGGTGTCGTCGGACGAGAGCGGGCAGCGCTGGGTCGCGTCGTTCATCCACGACCGCGAGCCTGGCCTGACCTGGCTCTACGACCACAGCTCCGGGGAGAGCCGCCTGCTGTTCCGGCCGCTCCCGGACCTCGACCCGGCCGACCTGGCGTCCCGGACGGCGGTCGGCTTCCCGGCCCGCGACGGGCTGCCGCTGCACGGGTTCCTGACGCTGCCGGCCGGTGTCGAGCCGGCGGGCCTGCCGCTGGTCCTCGTCGTGCACGGCGGGCCATGGGCGAACGACGCGTGGTCCTACGACCCGGAGGCGCAGTTCCTCGCCAACCGGGGCTATGCGGTGCTGCAGGTCAACTTCCGCGGCTCCTCGGGGTACGGACGGCGACACAGCCTCGCCGCGATCGGCGAGCTCGCCGGCGCGATGCACGACGACCTCCTCGACGCCGTCGACTGGGCCGTGGGGGAGGGCTACGCCGACCCGGACCGCGTCGGCATCTACGGCGGGTCCTACGGCGGGTACGCCGCGCTCGTCGGCGTGACGGTGACGCCCGACCGCTTCGCCGCCGCGGTGGACTACGTGGGCGTCTCGGACCTCGCGAACTTCATGCGCACGCTGCCGCCGTTCGTGAAGCCCTACATGGTGGCCAACTGGTACCGCTACGTCGGCGACCCCGCGGTTCCCGAGCAGGAGGCGGACATGCTGGCGCGCTCGCCGATCACCATGGTCGACCGCATCCGAACCCCGCTGCTGGTGGCCCAGGGCGCCAACGACGCCCGCGTCGTGCAGGCGGAGTCCGACAACATCGTCGCGTCGCTGCGCGAGCGCGGGGTCCCGGTGGAGTACCTCGTCGCGCAGGACGAGGGCCACGGGTTCGCGAACCCCGAGAACCGGTTCCGGCTGTACCGCGCGATCGAGCGGCATTTCGCCGAGCACCTCGGGGGGCGCCGCGGGATCGGCTGACCGGTCGAGGTCCATCGGTCAGCGCAACGCGTTCGCCGTCCAGTCCATAACCCGGCGGACCGCGACGCGGGACGGCTCCGTCGCGTCGGCGTGACCCTCGAAGCCGTGGACCGCGCCGGGGACGTCGACGACCTCGAGCGACGCGCCCTGCTCCCGTGCCGCGGCCACGAAGGCGTCCTGGTCCGGGACGAGCGGGGGGATCTCGTGCTCGACGCGCATCAGCAGCTTCGGCAGGTCCCGGGAGGCGCCCAGGGCGGCGATGGCGTCGAAGCGCGGGATGTCGCCGTCCCAGTCCGGCGGGGGCGCGAGTACCGGGTAGGTCCACACGAGACAGCGCACCCAGGGCGGGGAGTCGCGCATCCAGTCGACGGCCAGCGGTCCGCCACCGGAGAAGAACCACAGGCCCACCCGCTCCGGGTCGACGGCCTCGAGGGCGCGCGTCTCGTCCACGGCCGCGACGAGGTCGTCGGCGGCGACGGGGTAGTGCTCACCGCTGTGGAGCCGGTGCTCGATCACGATGCCGGTGAGCCCCGACGCGGCGGCCAGCGTCGCGTAACCGACCGCGCCCGGCCAGTCGCGGGGCTGCGCCTCGGGGGCGACGGGACCGCCGTGGACGAGGACGATCGCCGGCCGCGGCCCGTCGGCACGGGGAGACGTATAGACGTCGAGGCGGTCGGTGCGGACCCGGTGCGCCGGGTCGACGCCACCGAAGAGGGTCCCGTCGTCGGACAGCGTCGGCATGCGATCTCCCTGCTCCGAGGTTTGGGTACACTCGTACCACAACGATCGTCACGGTGGGAGGGAGAGCACGTGCCGCGCCGCGCCGACCACGACGCCCGCCGTCTCCAGGTGCTCACCGCGCTCGTCCGCTGCGCGCTCCGCACGGGGGTGCACGACCTCGGGTACCGCGACGTCGCCGCGGAGGCGGGGGTGTCGGTGCGCCTCGTGCAGTACTACTTCCCGAGCAGGAACGAGCTCCTGCTCGCGGGGCTCGAGCACGTGCGGCGGCGGATCACCACGCGCATCGACGAGCGCCTCGACGAGCTCCCGGACCCGACCGACGTCCGCGCGCGCCTGACCGTCGTGCTCGAGGGGCTCCTGCCGGTCGACGAGGACGGGCGGGACCTCACCGTCGTGCACCACGCCTTCGGCGCGCTCGCCCTGACCGATCCGACGATCCCCGCGTCGCCGTTCAGCGCGGTCAACCGCGACCTGCTCACCACGATGGTCGGCACGCTCACCGAGCTGGGGATCGACGCGGACGTCGTCGAGCGCGAGGCGGCGGCGCTGATCGGGCTGGCCACCGGCCTCGGGGTCGGGGTCGTCTTCGGTCAGTTCGACGTGGGGCTGGCTCGCTCCGCGCTGCACCATCACCTCGAGCAGGCCCTCACCTCGTGACAGGACGTTGTCCGCTCACCGAAGGGCCAGTACGGTGCGCGACGGCGGGCGCCCGGATCGGCAGCGCCTGTTCGGCCCGGGCGGGACTCCCGCCTGCCCGGGGCCACCGTCTGCGAGCGTCCTCCCCCGGCCGCTCGCCGGGTGGCTCCGGGTCCACCACCCAGGGGGTGGACCGGGGTGATCGCCGTGAGCGGTGGCGATCCCGACCTGGACCGCTGCGACGGGTACGTGGTCCTGGTGCTCGATCCGGTCACGGGCGAGTCCGACTGCTACGGACCGTTCGTCGAGGTGACCGAGGCCGGCCAGGAGGTCATGCGCTTCCGCGAGGAGTTCTCCCTGCGGGAGTTCGACGAGGTCTTCGTCGAGCTGGTGCGCTGGCACCGTCGCTGAGGCGCCGCCCGCGGCACGGCCGGTGGCGCCCGTCCCGTCCCACGAACCGGTGACCGCTGGCGACGAACCGCTCACCCGTAGCGAGTTTCGGCGTCTGGAGCAGGGGAACTGTGAGGAGGACGCCCAACGATCGGTCTGGCCCCGTGCACGCTCCGGAGGTTCTCGACCGACCTACGTCGAGGAGGCACTCCGGTGCTCGACGACCGTGAGCAGTACATCCTGCGCGACATCCAGCGCCACATCGAGGCCAGCGACCCGAAGCTCGCGCGGCTCGCGCGTCGGGAGCAGGGCCACCGGACCTACTGGCTGTCGATCGCGTCGCTCGTCGTGGGCGTCGTCCTCGGCGTCGCGCTCGCCGCGCTGGGTCCGGTCGGTGCCGGCCTCACGCTGATCGCGCTCGGGGCCGTGCCCATGGGTGTGTGGCACTGGCGGCGGCCCGGGACGACGAGCCCGCTGCAGTCCGCCCAGGTCCAGGAACGGCGCGGGTAGGAACACGCCCGACGGGCCTCCATACTGCGTCGTAGGCGCAGGGAGGGCCGATGACCGTGTTCGCGCTGGTCCACGGCGGCTGGCACGGCGGGTGGTGCTGGCGGCGCGTCGCTTCGCGGCTGCGGGCGGCCGGGCACGAGGTCCACACGCCGACGCTCACCGGCGTCGGCGACCGCGCCCACCTCGGCACCCCGGACGGGGGTCTCGCGACGATGTCGAGGACGTCCTCGCCGTCCTGGAGATCGACGACCTGCGCGAGGTCGTGCTCGTCGGCCACAGCTCGGGTGGTGCCGTGATCACCGGGGTCGCGCAGCGGGCGTCCGACCGGCTCGCGCGGCTGGTCGAAGACGGCGGCCGGATTGTCCTCGACCGCGAGGTGGCCATGGACGGCTGGGGGCTCCGCACCGAGGACGACCGCGCGTTCGTGCGGGCCCGTCTGCGCCCGCACGGTCCTTCTGATGAGTGGATGATCAGCGACCCTGCAGCGCCGCGAGCATGTCCTCGACCGTGCGAGAGAAGCGGGCGTCCGCGTCCCGGTCGCCGAGGCGTCGGGCGCCCAGTCCCCGGGCCGCCGGCTGCTCCAGGCCGGCGTCGACCAGCTCGCCGAAGCCGTGAAGAGCACTCTCGGCCCGAAGGGTCGCAACGTCATCCTGGAGAAGATCACCGGGTCGCCCGAGGTGACCAACGACGGCGTGACCATCGCCCGGGAGATCCACCTCCGTGATCCCTTCGAGAACATGGGTGCCCAGCTCGTCAAGGAAGCGGCGGTCAAGACCAACGACACCGTCGGCGACGGGACCACCACCGCCACCGTGCTGGCCCAGGCGATCGTCAACCAGGGCATGCTCGCCGTGCACTCGGGCGGCAACCCCGTGCTGGTCAAGCGCGGCATCGACATCGCCGTGAACACGGTCGTCGAGCACCTCGCGAGCGTCGCGCACCCCGTGTCGTCCGAGGAGGACTACGCGCGCGTCGCGGCGATCTCGGCCAACGACGACTACGCGATCGGGCGCGTGGTGGCCAAGGCCCTGCACACCGTCGGCGACGACGGCACCGTGACCGTGGAGGACTCCTCGCAGCTCGGGATCTCGCTCGGCTTCGTCGAGGACTTCGAGTTCGACAACGGCTACCTGACCCCCTACATGGTCACCGACCCCGGCCGGCTCGAGGCCGTCCTCGACGACCCGTACCTCCTCTTCTCCGCGGAGAAGATCAAGGACGTGCAGCAGCTCATGCCGGTGCTCGACAAGATCATGCGTGGTGACCGGCGCCCGCTGGTGATCGTCGCGGAGACCGTCGAGGGCACCGCGCTGCAGATGCTCGTGCACAACCACGTCAACCGGGTCTTCCAGACCGTCGCGATCAAGGCGCCCGGCTTCGGGCAGAAGCGCATCCACCTGCTGGAGGACATGGCGGCGCTGTGCGGCGGCAAGGTGCACAGCAAGAGCTCGTCGTTCGCGCTGGAGCAGATGACGACCGAGCACCTCGGCCGCGCCCGGCAGGTCCGGGTGACCGGCGACAACACGACGATCATCGGCGGCGGCGGGGACCGCGAGGCGCTGGAGCTGCGGCTCACCCAGCTCCGCGCCGAGCTCAACCGCGGCCACCATCGGCACGGATGAAGACTTCTTCGGCGACCGCATCGCCCGCCTCTCCGGCAAGGCCGCGATCATCGGGGTGGGGTCGCCGACCAACGCCGAGTCCAAGGAGATCCGCCACCGCGTCGACGACTCGCTGCAGGCCACCCGGGCCGCGATCGCCGAGGGCATCGTCGCAGGTGGGGGCGCCGCGCTGCTGCACGCGGAGGTGTCGCTGGACGCGCTCGACGTCGCCGGCGACTACCGGATCGGCGTCGAGATCGTCCGCTCGGCGTTGAGCGAGCCGGTGCACCTCATCGCGGCCAACGCGGGCTACGACGGCGACGACGTGGTCAAGCAGGTCACCGCCGCGGGGGTGGACGAGGGCTTCGACGCGCTGGAGGGCCGCTTCGGCAACATGGTCGAGATGGGGATCATCGACCCGCTGCGGGTGGTGCGCTCCGCGCTGCAGAACGGGGCGTCGGTGGCGGGGCTGATCCTCACCACGAACTCGTTGGTGGCGGAGGAGGTCACGCCCTGGAACAAGTCGCTGATGACGGAGTTCGGGCAGCTGGACGAGGGGATCCCGCAGCCGAGCCCGGACTCCTCGACGCCGCAGTCCATGGGCCTGGGGCCGTCGATGGGCTGATCTCGCCCGCCCGGAACCGAGCGAACGCGGCGTTGGGTAACTGAACTCACCGAACGCCGCTTTCGCTCATGTGGGACGCTCATCGACGGCGCGGATGGCCCGACCGGGGGCCGCGGTCGCCGTCCGCCGCCGTGTAGGCGGCGACGAGTTCGCCAGCGACCGCGCCGGGTCGCGCGGACGCGGTCGGGAGGACGGGAAGCACGGTGACGCTCTCGGCCGTCAGCCCTGCCGTGCGCGTGACCTCCCTCGCGTAGTACTCGGGGTTCAGGTGCCAGGCGTAGGAGTTGATCTCCCAGGCCAGCGCGACCTCGTCGAACCAGGCGTCCGCTATCCCGAGCAGGCGGCCGCGGGTCGTCACCGGCACGTTCCACCATGGCTCGGGCAGGGTGCTGCGCGCCACCAGGCGCTTGGCGTCGCGTTCGGCCGTCGACCGGACCCCTCGGCGACATCGGCGAGAACCCGTCGTGGCGTCGCGGACCCGCGCTGGCTGCCCTCTCGCAATTCGGCCGCGAGCTGCGCCGGTGTGCACAGCTGGCGCTGGACCGTGTCGCGATCAGTTCGGTGATCTCGGCGGCGGACCGGAGGCGCCGTGCCCGTCCAGGCAGGCGCGAACCACGGGGGCCAGCGGTACGCCCTCCCGCACGATCGCCGGCGGAAGCCGCGTGGTCCGCTCGACGACCACGAACTCCGACCCCTTGAGCTGCCGCTCCTCGGGCACGAGGAGTGCACCTTCCGCGGGGCTCGGGGCCGCGGCGCACCCCGTACCGTCGGCACGCCTCCAGGCCGGTCACGAGCGCGTCCGGGCCGCCGTAGATCAGTGCGGCGCTGATCTCCTGGCTGCCGGGTCGGCCGGCCCGCTGCCGAGCAGGATGACGCCGGGTAGGAGGCCTCGTCCACGGCCCGCCGTCCGGACATCGGTGGGCGACGGTGGGCCCCGGGGACGCCGAGCCCGACGCAGCGCCGCCATCGTGATCACGCGGTCTCGGGCGGTGCGGCGCAACGCCTCGGGGTCGTGGCCCAACTTCCACGTCGCATGGCCCGGATGGTGACCTGCCGGCGGTGGTCCATGGGGCCGTTCCGGAGAACGCCTGTAGCGAACGCGGCGTTCGGTGACTCAACGCACCGAAAGCCGCGTTCGCTCGGTCGCGGGCGGGCCGCGGGGCGGGGCGGGTCAGGCGAACGTGTGCCAGAGGAGCACGGCGTTCAGCGCGATGATCACCGCCGCCGCCAGCGAGGCCACCGCCGTCGTGACCTTCCGGTTCACCAGCTCGCCCATCAGCCCGCGCCTGCGGGTGAGCAGCACCAGCGGCACCAGGGCGAACGGGATGCCGAACGCCAGCACCACCTGCGAGAACACCAGGGCCGCGGTCGGGTCGACGCCCAGCGAGAGCACCACCAGCGCCGGCGCCAGGGTCAGGGCGCGGCGCGCGAGCAGGGGGATCCGCCGCTGCACGAAGCCCTGCATCACCACCTGCCCCGCGTAGGTCCCCACGCCCGACGACGCGAAGCCCGACGCCAGCAGGGCCAGCGCGAACATGGTCGCCGCCGGGGCGTCGAGGGCCCGGGCCAGGCCGGCGTGCACGCCCTCGAGCGTGTTCGTGTCCGGGATCGAGGACCCGTGGAACAGCGCCGCCGCGACCACGAGCATGGCCGCGTTGACCACCCCGGCCAGCCCCATCGCCACCAGCACGCCCCGCCGGTGCGCCCGCAGCAGGCGGTGGCGCAGCTTGGCCGTGTGCCGGGGGTCGCGCTCGGCTCGTCAGCGCCGAGTGCAGGTAGATCACGTGCGGCATCACCGTCGCGCCCAGGATGCCGACCGCCAGCAGCAGGCTCTCGGAGCCGGCGAAGGCCGGCACGAGGCCGCGCGGCCAGCGGCCCGACCTCGACCGGAACGCGCAGCAGCGTGACGACGAAGCCGACGACGATCACGGCGAAGAGGCCCGCGACCGCGCGCTCGAACGGCCGGTGCCCGCGTTCCTGCAGCGCCAGCAGCCCGAACGCGACCACGCCCGTCACCAGGCCGCCGATCGGCAGGGGGAGCCCGAAGAGCAGGTAGAGCGCCACCGCGCCGCCGATGACCTCGGCCAGGTCGGTGGCGATCGCGACGAACTCCGCCTGCACCCAGAGCCCGATGTTGACCCGGCGCGGGAAGGTGTCGCGGCAGACCTCGGGCAGGTTGCGGCCCGTCGCGAGGCCGAGCTTGGCCGACAGCGACTGGATCAGCATCGCGGTGATGTTGGCCGCGACGATCACCCAGAGCAGCAGGTAGCCGTACTCGGAGCCCGCGGCGAAGTTGGTGGCGAAGTTGCCGGGGTCGACGTAGGCGATCGCGGCGACGAACGCCGGCCCGAGAAGGGGGGCGGTGCGCAGCATCCGGGCCGGGCGGGCGGCGGCGGTGCGCATGGCGCTCATCATGCGAGCACGTCCAGGTCCACGTCCATGTCCACGTGCACCTCGCGCCCGTGCACCAGGCGGGTCAGCGATTCGCCCAGGGCGTGGTCACGACCGTCGAACCGCACCCAGAGCGGGCCGCCGGGCCCGCGTTCGAGCACGACCAGGGTCAGGCCGGGGACGACGCCGAGGTCGTCGAGGTGCGCCAGCGCGGCGGCGTCCCAGTCCTGCACCCGCTCGACCCGGAACTCCCCGCCGACCGCGGCGTCGGCGAGCCGGGTGCCCCAGCCCTCGACGTGGGCGTCGCCGGACCGCGGGATCGGGTCGCCGTGCGGGTCGTGCGTGGGGCGGTCGAGCAGGGCGTCGATGCGGTCGAGCAGCCGGTCCGACACGGCGTGCTCCAGGGCGTCCGCCTCGTCGTGCACCTCGTGCGGCGCGAGCCCGACGACGCGGACGAGGAAGGTCTCGAGCAGCCGGTGCCTGCGGACGACGTGCCGGGCGTGCCCGGCGCCGTGCGGCGTCAGCGTGGCGCGGTGGTCGGTGCGCTCGACGAGCCCGTGCTCGGCGAGCCGCTTGAGCATGATCGACACGGTGGGTGGGGCGACGCCCAGGTGCCGGGCCAGGACCGACGTGCTCACCTCGTCGCCGCGGCCCGTCAGCACGAAGATCGTCCGCAGCGCGTCTTCGGTCGGGGCGGTGGGCACGAGCCCGCAGCAGGCTCGTGACGAGCGCAGATCCTCCATCGAGCAACCTCTCACACCAGTGTTAGAGCGGCCTAATACCCCGAACCTAGGAGCGCACACCAGCGGCGGCTGTCTCATCGCGAGACGGACATGCCACGGCCCCGCCGGCGACGCTGCCGGCGGGGCCGTGGACCGACTCTTCAGGACGTGGCGGCGTACCGCTGGGCGAGCAGGTCGCGGCACGTGCCGCCGTTCGCCTCGATGCTCACGCCCGTGAGCCGGGCCCGCCGCAGATGCAGCGGGACCTGCGCGGCCGTGACGGGCTCGCCCTCCGGATGCAGCAGCAACGGCGCGTCGTCGCCGCACGGCAGCCCGACCTCGGCCCGCCGCGCCCGCAGCCGGTCGAGGTCCTGCGACGGCGGGACCTGCCCGAGCCGCAGCGCAGCCAGCTCGTCGGGACCGACACCGGAGTTGACCAGCGGCCGCGCCACCCGCTCCTGGCCGGCCAGCGCCGCCTTGCGGAAGAACGTGGCGCGCAGGTCGTCGAGCTCCGCGACGGCCTCACCCGGGAACGCGGCGACGAATCCCGCCCGCGCCGCGACGCCCTGGTTGATCACCTCGGAGACGAAGTGGTCTTCCAGCGCGACGTCCACCCGCGTGACCCCCGGGACCGCCGACACCGCGTCGTGCGCGTCGGCGACCATCAGCCACGAGAAGTTCGGCGAGCAGAAGAACGTCGGCAGGCGCAGCCGGACGGTTGCCACACCATCCGCAGACACGGTGCACGACTTCACGAACTCGAGCGAGGTGATCGGCTCGTCGAGCTCGGGGTCGAGCACCGTGTCCAGCGCTGCCCAGACGGCGTCCCGGAGGACACCACTCATGCCTGCGCCCCCGCGAGGTCGGTCGCCAGGTCCTCGCCCGGCTGCTTCTGCTCGTCCGCAGTGGTCCCCGGCGCGGGCAGCTGGCACTCGGCCGGCACCTCGAGGTCGTAGAGCTTCGCCGAGTTCAGGCCCATGATCTTCTTCTTGGCGGTGGTGGTGAGCCGCGGGTAGTCGCTGAACGCCTCGTCGTCCGGCATCTGCCAGTCGATGAAGCCCTCGACCTGCCACTTCGGCTCCCAGATGCCGTAGTCGCTGCCGAAGACGATGCGGTCTTCACCGACCCAGAACAGCAGCTCGCCCATGACCTTCGCGAAGAACTTCGGGCGGGCGTACATGTGGGCGCCGATCACGACGGACAGGCCCGCGTACACGTTGGGCTCCTGTACGGCGGTGTAGCAGAAGTCCTCGATCCGCGGCAGGCCGACGTGCTCCACGATGAAGTTCAGCTCGGGGAAGTCGGTGGCGGCGTGGTCGACGTCGTCGATGTTGAACGCGTCCTTGTCCAACGGCCAGATCGTCGGGCCCTTGTGCAGGTGGACGTTCTTGATACCCAGCGCCTGGGTCCGCTTCAGGAACTCGCGGGCCTCGGGCTGGTCGATCTTGTAGCCGCGCGAGTCGCCGATCCACTCGGCGGTGTAGAGCTTGACGCCCTTGAAGTTGTACTTCTTGTGGTCCGCCTCGAACTGGCGCCAGCCCTCCTCGCCCTCACGCGGGTCCCAGCGGCCGTTGACGATGACCTTGCCGGGGTACGCCTCGGCCACCTGCATGTTGCGCTCGGTGGTGTTGAAGCCCTCGGTGTACCAGTGCTTCAGGTACGTCGACTGCAGCACGGCGAAGTCGACGTGACCCTCGTCGAAGACGTCGTGCCCGTAGTCCTCGATGGTCCAGCGCTGGTACTTCTCCATCTCCCAGTGGGTCTCGGGCGGGCCGAGCGTGTGGTAGCCGTAGAAGCAGTCGATCCAGCCCTTGGCGAGGTTCTCGCGTCCCTCGACCCAGTTGTCGGGCCGGGCGTTCCAGAAGTGCTGGTGCTCGTCGACGATGAAGTACTTCTCGCCGTCCTTCTCGTACATGGTGGTGGTCCTTCGCGTCTGTGGTGGTGGGCGCGTCAGTTCGGGCGGTGTGGAAAGGATCCGGGCAAGAAGAACGGGTCAGGGGACGAGGATCGCCCGGCCCCGGACCCGTCCGGCGTCGAGGTCGTGCAGCGCGTCCAGAGCTGCGTCGAGCGGGTACTGCTTGGTGTGCAGGGTGACCTTGCCCGCCTGGGCGAGGACCATGAGTTCGGCCAGGTCGTTGTAGGTGCCGACGATGTTGCCGATGATGCTCTTCTCGCCGCCGACGAAGTCGAGCGTCGGAGCCCTGAACTCGCCGCCGTAGCCGATGATGTACTGGAACCCGTCCGGCGCGGTCATCGCCCACGCGTCGAGTTCGGCGCCCTGCTCGGCGACGAAGTCGAACACCACGTCCGCACCCTGACCGTTGGTCAGGTCCTTGACGGCGTCGATGTGGCTGCCGTCGGCGACCACCGTCTCGTCCGCGCCGATCTCCTTGGCGAGGGCGAGCGCGTCGGGGTTCTTGTCGACCACGACGATCCGCGTCGCGCACAGCGCCGCGAGGGCCTGGATGCCGATGTGGCCCAGCCCGCCCGCGCCCTGGACGACGGCGGTCGTCCCCGGCCACAGGCGCGGCACGGCCTTACGCACCGCGTGGTACGCCGTGATGCCGGCGTCCGCCAGCGCGGCGACGTCGGCCGGGTTGGTGGAGGGGTCGAGCTTGACGCAGGCCCGGGCCGTGGTCCGCAGGTACTCGGCCATCCCGCCGTCGTTGTTGCTCAGGCCGGGGAAGAAGGCGTTGACGCAGTGCATGTCGTTGCCGGCCCGGCAGGCCAGGCACAGGCCGCACGACGGCTGCGGGTGGAGGATCACCGTGTCGCCGACGGCGACGTTCGTGACGCCCTCGCCGATCTCGTGCACCCAACCGGCGTTCTCGTGCCCGATGACGTAGGGCAGGTCGGGGTTCATCGCCTGCTGCCAGTCGCCGTTGACGATGTGCAGGTCCGTCCGGCAGACCCCGGCGCCACCGACCTTGACGATCACGTCGAGCGGACCCTGGAGCGTGGGCTCCGGTATGTCGTCGATCCGCGGATCGCTGTGGTACTCGTGCACACGTACGGCCTTCACGCAGTGACCTCCTCGTCGATTCCGCGGTCAACCGATCCGACGCTACGTAGCGCCCATGGTGACCGGAGTCTCATGTTGAGACACTTCGATCATCTTGTCCACCCGGCCGGGCAGCGCTTGTCAGCGATCCCTCGTCCGCTGCCCACGCGTACGTCCAGCAGGCGATTCACGGCCCGTTGTCCGGGGCGGCCGCCACGCGGATACGCCGGTACTCCGAGCCCTCGTAACGATCGAGATGGTCGAGCGCGGAGACGGGATCACGGACGGTGACGACCCATCCGGGCGCCCGCGACGACCCGTCGGGAAGCAGCGCCGGGTAGCCGAAGCCGGTGTCCCACACCTGCCCGGCCACGGTGGCGCGCCGCGGCTGTCCGACGGCGTGCTCCGCCAGCAACGGCCAGGCCCGGTGGCCCGGCTGCAGCGTCCCGTAGACGAACACCGCCGACGGCCACTCGTCGGGGTCCGGCGCACCACGCACGGTGGTGGCCGACAGCCCGTCGTCGGGGGCCGGCACGCCGTCGAGCGCGAAGGCCGCGGCCTGGTCGAGGTCGGCGCAGCGCACCGGGCTCCCGTTCACCAGCAGCGGGCGGCGGATGGCCGACAGCCCGAGGTAGCACCACGGCGCCTCGATGCGCAGGCCGTCGTCGGTGTGGACCGCGCCGGTACCCAGCCGGGCCAGCCGGTAGCGGTCGTCGCGGCCCTCGCAGCGGTCGAGCACGGCGACCTGCGCGGGCGTGGCCAGCCAGACGGCGTGCTCCTCGGTCGCCCCCGGTGCGGCGCCGAGCACGGAGGTCCGCTGTCCGTCGCGGGCCCGGAACCCGCTGGCCCACACCGCCGCCAGATCCTCGGTGCGGGCCCGCAGCACCACGACCGGCCCGGTCAGCCCCAGCGACCGGCGCAGCCAGGTGATCTTGCTCGGGTTGCGGTTCGAGCCGTAGGAGAGCACGGGGATGCGCGCCGCGAGCGGGGGAGCCCCGTGCCCGGCCAGCCACAGATCCAGCTCGGCGCCGCCCGCTCCACCGACGCGCCAGCAGACGTCGAAGGTCAGCGGGTGGCTGTGTCCACCGACTGGACGTCGTCGAGGTGGACGAAGGAGAAGGGCGGGACGGCGCCGGGGTAGGGGTCGGCGGGGAACTCGGCGTCCGGGTGGGCGCGGCACGGCACGCCCTCACGGTAGGCGTCGGCACCGTCGCGACGGCTCAGGCCGGGCCGGCCGTGGGGATGCCGTATGCGGCGGCCGCGTCGGCCAAGCGGCTGTCGTAGGTGACGAACAGCTCGAGGTCGGACCGCAGGAGGATCGCGGTCGCGAGGTGGATCGCATCGAGGGAGCGCAACATGCGGTCGGGCAACCTGCTCGCCGACTCGACGATGGCGGGCGACATCGCCACCAGTTCGACATCCCCTGAGCAGGAGAGTCGACCCGTGGGAGCGAGCGGGGAGCCCTGCGCAGAGCTCCCGCCGTGCCTCGACGGCCAGGAGTGCGCTCGCCACGAAGTCCGCCCCGGCCGTCGACGAAGGCCTCGAAGGCGTGCGGTCTCCGGCTCGGGCTTGACGAGCTTGAGGAACGCCGACGTGTCGAGGTAGATCAATAGCGCTCCTCGTCGCGCATCTCCTGGAGCGCCTCTGAGAGCGATCCTTCTCCTGGTGGGCCGGGAGGAACGGGAAGGAGATCCGAGAATCCCTTGCCGGTCGCCCGTTCCACCTGCCCGGCCGCGACCAGTTGCTCGAACACCGATGTCGGTTTGTCGGCGGGTACCAGGTAGGCCACCAACTTCCCCCGATCCGTCACCGCAACGCGCTTTCCTGCCTTGGCCATGGCGACGTACCGCGAGGCGTGCTGGCGCAGCTCGCGTATCCCGATCTTCTCCGCGTCCTCCACGGAGCCAGAGTAGCACCTGAAGTGCTACTCTCGGCTGGGCCTCAGTGGCCCCGGGCGATCCACTCCTCCAGGTGCGGCGCCTCCGTCGCCGATCGTCGTGCCGTCGCCGTGGCCGGTGCGGACCGTCGGTGTCGCCGGGCAGCGTCAGCAGCCGGTGCGCGGATCGAGTCGATGATCGTCTCGAAGCTCGAGAACGACCGGCCGGTCGCGCCCGGGCCGCCCTGGAACAGGGTGTCGCCGGTGAACACCGTGCCCAGCTCCGGCGCGTACAGGCAGATCGCGCCCGGCGAGTGCCCGGGCGTGTGCAGCACGCGCAGCTCGATCCCGCCCACGGTGAGCACGTCGCCGTCGGCGCAGCTCGCGGTCCGGCTCGCGGTCCGGATGGGTCATCTCCCACAGCACGCCTCGGCCGGGTGCAGCAGGATCGGGGCGCCGAAGCGGTCGGCCAGCGCGGGCGCCGCGTCGATGTGGTCGTCGTGCGCGTGCGTGCACACGATCGCGACCAGCCGCCGGCCGCCGACGGCCGCCGCGATCGCGTCCGGCGTCGTGCGCGGCGTCGATGACGAGCACCTCGCTCTCGTCGCCGACCAGCCAGACGTTGTTGTCGACGTCCCAGGTGCCGCCGTCGAGGGAGAACGTGCCGGAGGTGACCACCTGCTCGATCGCGGACGGCCATCAGAGCACCACCACCGAGCGCAGCACCTCGCCGCGGTGCATCTTGTCGAACGCCTCCTCGACGTCGTCGAGGCCGATCGTCTCGGAGACGAACTTCGTCCAGCGGCAGCCGGCCCTGCAGGTAGCAGGTCGATCGAGCATCGGGAAGTCGCGGCGGGGCAGGCAGTCGCCGTACCAGGACGACTTCAGCGCGCCGCCGCGGCCGAAGACGTCGATCAGCGGCAGCTCGAGCTTCATGTCCGGGGTCGGCACGCCGACCAGCACGACGGTGCCGGCCAGGTCGCGGGCGTAGAAGGCCTGCTTGTAGGTCTCCGGGCGGCCGACCGCGTCGATGACGACGTCGGCGCCGTTGCCGTCGGTGAGCGCCGGATCGCCTCGACCGCGTCGGTCTCGCGGGAGTTGACCGTGTGGGTGGCGCCGAAGTCCCTGGCCCACTCCAGCTTCCGGTCGTCGACGTCGACGGCGATGATCGTCGCCGCGCCGGCCAGGCGCGGCGCCGGCGATCGCGGCGTCGCCGACGCCGCCGCAGCCGATGACCGCGACCGAGTCGCCGCGGCCGACGCCGCCGGTGTTGATCGCCGCGCCGAGGCCGGCCATGACGCCGCAGCCGAGCAGGCCGGCGACGGCGGGCGCGGCGCCGGGGTCGACCTTGGTGCACTGCCCGGCGGCGACCAGGGTCTTCTCCGCGAACGCGCCGATGCCCAGCGCCGGGGACAGCTCGGTGCCGTCGGCCAGGGTCATCTTCTGCGTGGCGTTGTGGGTGGCGAAGCAGTACCAGGGCCGGCCGCGCCGCAGGCGCGGCACTGCCCGCAGACCGCGCGCCAGTTGAGGATGACGAAGTCGCCGGGCGCGACGTCGGTGACGCCCTCGCCGACCGCCTCGACGACGCCGGCGGCCTCGTGGCCGAGCAGGAACGGGAAGTCGTCGTTGATGCCGCCCTCGCGGTAGTGCAGGTCGGTGTGGCAGACCCCGCAGGCCTGGACCTCGACCACCGCCTCGCCCGGCCCCGGATCGGGAACGATGATCGTCTCGACCGACGACCGGGCTCGCCCTTGCTCGGGGCGACGACTCCGCGGACCTGCTGCGGCATGGCTGCTCGCCTCCTCGTTCTCGACTCATGCGCAGCCTGCCATGCACCCCGACAGTCGTCGTCGGCAGGACGGTGGGTGACGTGCCGAAATCGTCGGGCGGCTGGGGTATGAAGGAGCGGAGCGACGGAGGGCGGCCATGGCGGCATCCACGACACCGATTCCCGAGGCCTACATCTACGAGGCGATCCGCACACCGCGCGGGCGGGGCAAGGCCTCCGGCGCGCTGTACGAAGTCAAGCCGATCGCCCTGGTCGTCGGCCTGATCCGCGAGCTGCGCCGACGGTTCCCGACCTCGACCCGGCGGCGATCGACGACCTGGTGCTCGGCGTCGTCACCCCGGTCGGCGACCAGGGCGGCGGATCGCCGCGGACCGCGGCACTCGCGGCCGGTCTGCCGGACACCGTCGCCGGCGTGCAGCTCAACCGGTTCTGCGCCTCCGGCCTGGAGGCGGTAACATCGCGGCGCAGAAGGTCCGCTCGGGCTGGGAGGACCTGGTCCTCGCCGGCGGCGTCGAGTCGCATGTCACGGGTGCCGATGGGGTCAGACGGCGGCGCCTGGGCGATGGACCCGGAGACCGCCTACGACACGCATTTTGTCCCCCAGGGAATCAGCGCCGACCTGATCGCCACCCTGGGCGGTTTCACCCGGGAGGACGTCGACGCCTACGCGGTCAGTCGCAGCAGAGCGCGCCGCCAAGGCCTGGGCGAACGGCTGCTTCGCCAATTCGGTTGTCCCGGTCGCGACCGCAACGGCATCGTCCTGCTCGATCGCGACGAGCACCTGCGCCCGGACACGACGCTCGAGGGCTTCGCCGCGCTGACGCCCTCCTTCGCCAGCATCGGCGCCCAGGCCGGGTTCGACGCCGTCGCGTTGCAGCAGCTACCACCGGATCGAGCGCATCGAGCACGTCCACACCGCCGGCAACTCGTCGGGCATCGTCGACGGCGCGGCGCTCGTGCTCGTCGGCACGAAACGGCCGGGACGGCCGTGGGCCTGCGGCCACGCGCCCGGATCATCCAGCGGCGCTCGTCGGCGCGGACCCGACGATGATGCTCACCGGGCCGGCGCCCGGCCACCCGCAAGGCACTGGCCAAGGCCGGCCTCGACTCGACGACATCGACCTCTTCGAGATCAACGAGGCGTTCGCCGCCGTTCCGCTCCGGTTCATGGGCGAACTGGGCGTGCCCGCACGAGAAGGTCAACGTCAACGGCGGCGCCATCGCTATGGGCCATCCGCTGGGCGCCACCGGGGCGATGATCCTCGGCACCGCCGTCGACGAACTGGAGCGCCGCGAGCTGGCTGCGGCCTGGCCACGCTCTGCGTCGGCGGCGGCATGGGAATCGCCACCGTCGTCGAACGGGTCTGACCGCACCTAGAACGACCTCAGCTGTGACCGGCCGCAGCACGGGGACGACTCACAATCGCCGTCGTCTCCTTGGACCATCGACGACCCGCAGTGCGGACACGATGGACGACCGGCCCTGCCAGCGCCATGGATGGCCGTGGTGGCTGGACGCGCTGGTCGACGGCCGAGGCCGAGCGAGCACACGGTGTCATCGTCACCTCGGCGAAGAAGACTTTCTTCGCCGGCGGCGACCTGCGGACGCTGATGGCGCCGGCCCGGCGGAGGCGCCGGTCATCGCGGACACGCTGCACTCCTGTCAAGGCCGCAGTTGCGCCGGCTGGAGACTCTCGGCCGCCCGGTCGTGGCCGCCCTGGCCGGCACTGCGCTCGGCGGCGGCTTGCGAGATCGCTCTGGCCTGCCACCACCGCATCGCCGTGGACGGCGCAGGGTCCGGTTCGGGCTGCCGGAGGTGACGCTCGGGCTGCTCCCCGGCGCCGGCGGCGTAACGCGTACCGCGCGCATGCTCGGCCTCCAGCGGCGCTGCAGGACGTGCTGCTCACCGGCGCGCAAGTTCACCGCGGCCGAGCGCTGGACGACGGTCTCGTGGACGAGATGGTCGGCGAGCCGCGAGGCTCGCCGAGGGGCCAGGGCGTGGATCGTGGCAACCCGGATGCCGAGCAGCCTGGGATACCGAAGGCTACCGCATTCCGGGCGGCCCGTGCACGCCCGCCGCTCGCGCCGTGTGCCCGCGTCCGGCCAATGGTGCGCAAGAGCTCAAGGGCGCACCGTCCCGGCCCCGCGGAACATCGTGGCGGCCGCGGTCGAAGGTGCTCAGGTCGACCTCGACACCGCGGGCACGATCGAGACGACGTACTTGGTCGAGCTGACCACCGGTCAGATTGCCACCAACATGATCCAAGGCCGTGTTCTTCGATATGCAGGCCTTCACGCGCGGAGCGGCCCGCGCGGTGGAGTCCGAGCCCGCGCGGTCGAGCAAGTGACCGTGGTGGGCGCCGGGATGATGGGCGCCGGAATCGCCTACTCTGCGCCTGGCCGGCCTGAAGGTCATGCTGAAGGACGTCACCGCCGAGGCCGCCGCGCGCGGCAAGGCCTACTCCGAGGGCTGCTGGCGGAGGGCTGTGCGACGCGGGCGGTAGACGCCGGCGGAGCGCGACGAGCACGCTCGACCGAATCAGGCCGACCGTCGACATGACGAGTTGCCGGCTGCGAGCTGGTGATCGAGGCCGTGTTCGAGGATCCCGCGCTGAAGCGAACGTCTTCGCCGAGCTCGACCCGGTGGGCGCGGCGCGACGCGATGCTCGCGCTCGAACACCTCCACCCTGCCGATCACCGAGCTCGCCGAGGGCGTGACCGGCCCGGCCGACTTCATCGGCCTGCACTTCTTCTCCCCGGTCGACAAAATGGCGCTGCTGGAGATCATTGGCGGGGAGCAGACCTCCGACCAGACCTCGCCCGCGCATTCGACTTCGCCCGCCGAATCGGAAGACCCCGATCGTCGTCAACGACAGCCGAGGCTTCTTCACCAGCCGGGTGATCGGCACCTTCCTCGAGAAGGCGTCGCGATGCTCGCCGAAGGCATCGCCGGCGGCACCGTCGAGCAGGCGGCCGCGCAGGCCGGATATCCGGCGCCGGTCCTGCATTGATGGACGAGCTGACCCTGACGCTGCCCCGTCAAGATCCGCGACGAGGAAACCCGCGGCGGCGTCGAGGCGACGGCGTACGTCACGCATCCGGCGGAGGCCGTGATGGACCGGTGGTCGAGGAGTTCGGCCGGCAGCGGCCGCAGCGCGGGCCGGGTTCTACGACTACGAGGACGGCCGCCGGACCGGCTCTGGCCGGGCCTGCGCACGGAGCTGGGCGCGACGACCACGACGTCCCCCTGCACGAGCTGGCCGAGCGCATGCTGTTCGTCGAGGCCATCGAGGCGCTAGCGCTGCCTGGACGAGGGCGTGCTCATCGGCGTGGCGACGCGAACGTGGGCTCCGTCCTCGGCATCGGCTTCCCGCCTGGACGGGCGGGGTCATCCAGTACGTCGACGGTTCTCAGACGGCCGGCCGGTTCGCGCCCGGGCAGACGCCCTCGCGGAACGGTACGGCGAGCGGTTCCGCGTTCCCCCGTCACTGCGTTCCCGCGCCGCCGCCTGAGGCCGCTGGGTGGATCTTCGGACGAATCGGCACCCTGGAGAGTGGTGGCGAGTGGGTGTTCTCGATCGTCGACAAGCTGGGCGAGATCGGTGTCGGTCTCCTGATCTTCCTGGAGAACCTGATTCCCCCCATCCCGTCCGAGGCGATCCTGCCTCTGGCCGGCTTCCGCGCCCGCACCGGCGCCCTCAACGTCTGGCTGGTCTGGCCTGCGGCGACGCTCGGATCCGTACTCGGCGCGCTCGTGCTCTACGGGTCGGCGCCTGGCTCGGCTACGACCGGCTCCACACGCTCGCGGGCAAGCGCTGGTTCTTCATCACGAGCCAGAAGGACCTCGACCGCGGTGAGAAGATCTTCACCCGGCACGGCGGCAAGATGGTGCTGTTCGGCCGCTGCGTCCCGCTGATCCGCAGCGTCGTCTCGATCCCCGCCGGCATCGACCGCATGCCGATGCCCCGTTTCCTGTTGCTCACGGCGATCGGCAGCGGCGTCTGGAACGCGATCTTCATCGCGCTGGGCTGGATCCTCGGCGACAACTGGGACCGCGTGCAGGGTTGGCTCGGCCCGGTGAGCTACGTGGTGCTCGGGCTCGTCGTCGTCGGGCTGATCTGGCTCGCGGTCCGCAAGATGCGCGAACGGTCCGGCAAGGCAGAGCTCAGCCCACGTCCGCTGAGGTCCGGCGTACGGCCACGACCACCGCCTCCTGCGGGTCCGCCGCCCCGCGCTGCGCCCGCGCCCCCGTGCCGCGGCGCAGTACCGCAGCGAGCCGCTCGCGCACCTCGTGAGGTCGCCCGCGTCCTCCAGCGCCGGGGTGACGTGCGTGACCAGCCGCCCGAGCACGTCCGCGGCCGGCGCGGGACGCCACGTGCAGGGGTCGAGCAGCATCTCGTCGACGCCCGAACGGGCCGCTCGCCACGCCGCCAGCCGCAGCAGCTCCAGCCGCACGGGATCTGCGGGCGCACCCTGTCCGCCAGGCCCGGCAGCCGTCTCGACCAGCCCCCGGACCAGGGCAGCGAGCAGCACCGCGTCGTCGACGTCGAGGCACACGTCGCCGACGCGGACCTCCAGCGTGGGGTGCTGCACCGAGAGCCGGGCGTCGAAGTAGACCATCCCGCGGTCGAGCAGGGTCTCCGTGTCGATCATCGCTTGCACAGTGTCGTGGTAGACGGCCGGCGAGCCGAAGGGCGCGTACGTCCCGCCGACATGCCACCGCGACCCACCTGGGTGTGGTAGCTCGCGTACCCGGAGTCGACGCCCTGCCAGAAGGGCGAGTTCGCGGTCAGCGCGAGCAGGGGCGCGAGCCACGGCCGGATCCGGTCGAGCGCGCCGACACCCTCCTCGTCGGAGTCGACCGCGACGTGCACGTGGCACCCGCAGGTGAGCTCCTCGGACACCGTCAGCGCCGAACCGCCGCCCCATCTCGCGGTACGCTCGCTCGCGACAGCGTCGGCTCGACGGCCAGCGGGGAGGTGCCCAGCGCCGCCGCCGCGAACCGGCGGCCAGCGCCGCCTGCGCCGCCACCGAGCGGGCCCGACGCAGCTCGCGGTCGACCTCGGCGAGGGTCGTGCACGGCCGTGTCGCGCTCTCCACCTGCTCGCGTTGCAGCTCACCGGTCATTCGGCCGCGGGTCCGGCGGCCAGCACCACGTGGGAAACGGCCCGCGGGTGCCCGGTGTCCGGGTCGACCAGCAGGTACTCCTCTTCGACCCCGACCGTGCGCGTCACCGCAGGAGTATCGCGGTGTACGCGACCCGGGAGTCGATCAGCCCCGCCGGCGCTCCGCGAGAACCGTCTTGATGCCGCAGGCCGACGCGGTCGCCGAGCATGACGCCGCCGATACCGGCGAAGCGCTGCGGGGACGATCAGGATGAGGTCGGCGAGCACCACGGTGGTCTCCTTCGCACCCGGTCCGGGGATCCGGGTTGCCTCGTGGAGCCGCGCCGTCGGGGTCGGGCGCGCTCCTGCGCGTGTGCGCCGTGCCCGACGCGGTGATTGACGGTTACTGTGCGGCACCGGCACTCGATCGTGAACTGGATCGTGTGCGACATCACGTTTGAACAACGACACAGTAGCGTACTGGTCACGGTGACCCTGTCGCGGCACGCCCGCTGCGAAGCCAACGGACGACGGACGGCCCGAGCAGCAGCGCCGGTAGCCCCTCCGCCACGAGCGCCGACCAGCCCACCGCGGTGAGCCCGACGGGGCCGGCCAGCAGCGCCGTCCCGCCCACGAGCACCACGGCCTGCAGCGACTGCAGGACCGCGATCCGGCCGGTGCGGTTCTGCAGGCGGCTCCGCGTGTTGAACAGCGAGGTCACCACCTTGGGGAAGACGGTGAGCATGAGCAGCTGCAGCAGGACGGTCGCGTTCTCCCGGTACTCCGCCCCGAACAGCATGAGCAGCCACGGCGCACCGACGGCGACCACCGCCGCGGCGGGCCACACGGTCACGGCGATCCGCCGCAGCATCGCCGCCGCGTAGCGGGGGGCCTGCTCCTCGTCCTTCGCCGCCTCCACCACGAGCGACGACACGATGGCCGAGGAGAGCAGCGTCATCGCTGCGAACGCCGTCTGCGCCGGCAGAAGCC
>CAWAZG010000002.1:0-278890 GCA_963786585.1 uncultured Actinomycetota bacterium | reverse complement strand
GCCGCCTGCGGTGATAGGGCACTGCCTCGGTACGTCGGAAGGGGAGGCCTGATGGTCGGGGTGGCGAAGGTCCTGCGTGAGCTGCGCGAAGCACTGCGGGACGGCGGCCTGCGTGGCTCGTTCCTCGTGCGTGACCTTCGACACCGGCGACGAGCTGGGCCTGGACCCCGGCGCGAAGTACCCGATCGCGTCACTGGTCAAGGTGCCGCTGGCGCTCGCGACGCTGGACGGGCCGCGCAAGGCGGCTGGACGTTGCCACCCCGGTCAACGTGCTGCCCGGCCGCGCCGCCGTGCCGGGCCCAACCGGCCTGAGCCGGTTCCGGCGCCCGGCCACGGTGGCGATCGAGGACCTGCTGTACCTCGGCATGTCGATCAGCGACAACACGGCGGCGGACGAGCTGTTCGCCCTGACCCCGCCCGAACGCCGTCATGGCCGAGCTGCGGCGGCTGGGTTACGAGGGCATCGCGGTCCGCCACCTCATGGGGGACCTGGTCCAGACCCCGGCGGAGCGGTTCGCCCCGGAGGAGGGCCACCTCGCCCACGCCCTGGCCATCAAGGCGGCGACCGAAGGCCGGGGCACCCGGTGCCCCAGCTCGACATCAGCCGCGCGAACACGGGCACCGCCAGGGCCTTCGCGGACCTGATGGCGGGGTTGTGGCGCCCGTCGACGATCGAGCCGTCGGTGGCGGCGAAGGTCCGCGAGCTGATGGGCCTCAACATGATGCGGCAGCGGCTGACCCCCGACTTCATCTCCGACCTGACCCGCTGGTCGTCCAAGACCGGCACGCTGCTCAACCTCCGCCACGAGGCCGGCGTCGTCGAACACGCCGACGGCCAGACGTTCGCCGTGGTCGCGCTCACCGAGTCCCAGGTGCCGGCCGTGGCCCAACCCGGCGCGGAAGCACTGATGGCGCAGGTCGCCCGTACGCTTCGTGACAAGTTACGGGAGTAGCGCGTGGGTGAACTCGTGGCCGGGCGATTCGAGCTGTACGACCGGATCGGCTCGGGTGGTGTGGGGTCGGTGTGGCGTGCCTACGACCGCGGGGCCAAGCGGTACTGCGCGGCCGAGCTGGTCCGGCGCCAGGAGCCCGAGGCGGCGCTGCGGGTCCTGCGTGAGCAGAGCCTTCGCCTTACGCATCCGTATGTGCTCACCCCCTATGCCTGGGCGGCCGAGGGCAAGGTCGTGGTGGCGGCGAGTGATCTCGTTCGCGGCGGTTCGCTCGCCGGCCTGATCCGCGACCACGGTGCCCTGCCGTGGCGCTATGCCGTCGAGATCCTCGGTCAGCTGCTCGACGCGCTGGCCCACGTGCACTCGGTCGGGCTGGTGCACCGCGACCTGAAACCGGCGAACGTGCTGCTGGAGACGACCGGGCAGGGGAGGCCGCACGTTCGGCTCGCGGACTTCGGCATCGCCTACCTGCGGGACGGTCCCCGGCTGACCGAGAGCGGTTCGTCGTCGGCTCGCCGGGCTACCTTGGACCAGAGGTCCTCGCCGGCCGTGCGCCGCATCCCGGGCAGGACCTGTTCGCCGCCGGCGTGGTCGCGGGACAGCTGCTGACCGGTGCGGAACGGCCGGAGCACCTTCGGCGACATGCCGCCGCCGGGTGTGCCGGGTCCGGTGTGGACGGTCGTGCGTGCGTTGCTGTCGCCGGATCCGTTGGCCAGGCCCAGGGACGCCGTCACCGCGCGTCGGCTACTCGCGCCGGTCAGGAGCCGCTGCGTCTGCGGCCACGTCCGCCGACGGTGAGCCGATCGAGGTGTTCGACGTGCTGGGGGCGGACCCGGAACGGGTCAGGCCACCGCGTCCTCGCGTGCGGTGGTGGATGGCCGCGGCGGGTGCGCTCGTCGTCGCTGCCGGCGCCGTCCTCGGCTTCGTGCTCGCCCCCGAGCCGCAGGAGCCCGCCGCGCCCGGCCCCACCACGCCGCAGCGGCCGAGTGCCGAGGTCGGTGCGCCGTGCGAGTGGCAGGACGTCGCCGCCACCGAGACCACGGCGGACGGAGCTGCCCGTCCGGTGCGTGCGGTCACCGGACGGGAGCTACCTGGGAGGCGGCGGCTCGGCGGCGGATGGCCAGCACCGTGCCGACTATCGCCACCAGCACCAGTGCGGCGCCCCCGCCGCCCAGCACCCAGCCGAGCGGGAACATCTTGGTCCGGGTGACGCCGGTCGCCCGTGGCTCGCTCCGCGGCGCTTCCTGGCCGAACGTGCCGGAGCCGTCCGACCCCGCGTAGTCCGGGCCGTCCTCGGCCGCGCCGGTGATCGACACCTCCAGCCGGACCGGGACGTTCAGGTCGTCGCGGTAGTCGTCGGCGAGGTCCCGGCCGACCTTGACCGCGATGTAGAACCAGCCGGCCACGCTGACGCCCTCGTTGTTGACCTCTTTCCGGTTGAGGTAGTTGACGGGCGGCGTCGCGAGTGGCCCCAGCAGCTGGTTTCCGCCGTGGTACCCGGTGGTCTTCGAGTCGACCTCCGTGCGGAACGGCGAGTACAGCGAGGTCGAGACGTTCACCGACGAGTCGAAAGAGGACTCGCCGTACTGGATCCGGTAGGCGACCGCCTGGCCCCATTCGAGCCGGACGCGGTAGAACACGAACTCCCGCAGCCGCAGCGTGTCGTGTAGACGCCGGTGCCGTCCAGGGTCGCGGCGGTGGTGAACGAACCGCCACCGACCACCGGCTGCCCAGGACCGGTCTGCTCGGTGGGGACCACGGGCTCGTCGGTCGCGGGCGGCCCCTTGTCACCGGTCACCGCGGGTTCCAGCCCGACCAGAAGCTCCACCGGCAGCTGGGCCGGCTGCTGGTCGTTGACACCCTGGTGCACGCTGAACATGTACCTGCCGGGCTCCTCGCAGATCTGGTTGCCGGTGCCGTCCCAGGCGACCGACACGGTGACGACCTCACCGTCCGCGGCGAAGGTGGTGACCGCCCTGTCACGCACGCCGCACTCGGAGCCGTCGGGCGCGTACATCTCGACCTCGAACCTGGCGACGTCGGTCATGCCCGAGTCGACGCGCGCGTAGGCGGTGGTCGCGGTGAAGTAGACGGTGTCCCGGCCGGCACGTCAACGGCGTAGTACTTCCGCTGGTCCTTGGCGAGCACGTCAAGGTACTGGCCGGGCGCCAGCGCCGGCGCGTCGGCGACCGACGTGGCCCCGGTGACCGGGGTGCCGCCCGGCTGGTAGTTACGCAGCGCGGCGCCGGTGACCCGAGGCAGCACGTGCTCGAGCGAACCGGCATCCGGCGCATCGGTGTAGGTACCACCAGTTTGCTGAGCGATGCAGGTCAGCTGTTCGCGTGCCGCCTCGTCCACACCGAAGCCGACGGTGTGCACGATCAGGTCGGTGCCGTTCAAGGACAGCTCCTTCGCCACCTCGCACGGGTCGGGTGGGGAGCACGTGTCGACGCCGTCCGACACCAGCACGATCGAGCGTGGGCCATCGTCGGGGAGCGCGTCGTCCGCCTTGCGTAACGCCTCGCCGATCGGCGTGTAGCCGCGTGGGCGCAACCCGTCCACGGCGCTGGTCAGCGCTGCCCGGTCGAACCGGCTCCGGTCCACGCAGGACGGTGACGTCGGTGCAGCCGGCCTGCTTCTCCGCGTCCGAGGAGCCGGTGTTGGTGCCGTAGACGGCCAACCCCACCGGGGCACCGTCGGCCACCGAGTCGACGAGGGTGCGGGTGGCCCGCTTGGCGGCGTCCATCTTCGTCCCGCCACCCGGATCCGCCGCGGCCATCGAGCCAGACGCGTCGAGCACGAGCATGGTCGGCGCGAACTCGGGTGCCGGGGCGTTCACGTCCGCGATCGCCGGGGTTGCGGAAATTAGGAGGCCAGTAACACCTGCTAACACCGTGAAAGTCAGTCTCTTGGGCTGATGCAACGTCCACTCCTGTCCCCCTGACAGTCAATACGATGGCATGAACCGGTTCGTTAACAGCGCAGACGCATGTGCAAACAGATCGGTTCCAACTGTAAATGACTTAGTTGCAGGGGTGGGCATGGGGCAGACCGACGAGGTCGTCGCCAGGAACAGACGCCAGCAGACCGAGTGGTACGGCGAGCCCCTCGGCGAGCGCGTCAGAAGACTCGTGGAGCGGCTCGACCTGTCGCAGACCGCGTTCGCGGACATCCTGGGCCTGTCCGCGCCCATGCTGTCGCAGCTGATGTCCGGTCACCGCGCCAAGATCAGCAACCCGGCGGTCCTGTCCCGTCTGCTGGCGGTCGAGACACTGGTCACCGGCCCGGAGTTCGAGCTACTGCCGGCCCGCGAGGTACGGGACCGCCTGGACGCCATCCGCCAGGACGCCGCTCCGGCATCGACGACCACCCGCATCCCGATCACGCCGGCGCCAGCCGACCCCGTGGTCGTGATCCAGGCACTGCTGCGAGCGGCCGCGTCGGCCACGGAGATCGAGTCGGCCGCGGCCTTGCTGGATGCCGACTTCCCCGAGCTGGCGACGGTCCTGCGCACCTACGGCAACGGCCGAACCGCGGAGGCACGAGCCCACCTGGCCCACGCCCTCACCGGGTAGCCGCACCACCGCCCGCACCACCATCATGCCGCGAAAGGCGCGTTCGGGACATCGTCGGTGTCCTGAACGGCGCGTTCGGGACGCTCAACGTCCCCTACGCGCCTTTCAGGGCATCGCCGGCTCAGAGCGGGGCTCAGAGCGGGTCGCGGGAGATTGGGCACGACATGCAGCGCGGCCCGCCGCGGCCGGACCCCAGTTCCGAGCCGCCTATCCGCAGCACCTCGATGCCCGCGTCCTCCAGCCGCGCGTTCGTCTCGACGTTCCGCTCGTAGGCGACGACCACCCCCGGCGCCAGCGCGAGCGTGTTGTTGCCGTCGTCCCACTGCTCGCGTTCGGCCGTCACCGGGTCGAGGCCGGTGTCGATCACGCGCAGCCGGTCGATGCCCATGGCCTTGGCGGCCGCCGCCAGGAACGGCACCGGCCCGTCGACCGGCACGCCGCCTGGCGCCGTCCGGGCGCAGGGTGTACGCCGACAGCGTGTCCCGCACCGCCGGGTACATCACCACCGCGTCGCGGTCGACCATCGTGCACACCGTGTCCAGGTGCATGGTCGCCCGGTCCTGCGCGATCGGCACGGCCAGCACGGTGTGCGCGAGGCCGTCGGCGAACACCGACCGCGCCAGCGACTCCGCGCCCGCGGGGTCGTCCGCTCGCCGACGCCGATGGCGAGCACGCCCGGGCGCCAGCAGTAGCACGTCGCCGCCCTCGACCGGGGCCGAATGCGCGCCGTACGCGCGCCCCGCCGACCGGAACCGCGGGTGGTACGCGTAGATCAGGTCCAGCAGCGCGGTCTCCCGGTTACGCGCGGGCATCGCCAGCGAGGCGATGGCCACCCGGTCGCCGATCCACACCGACGAGTCCCTGGTGAACAGCAGGTTCGGCAGCGGGTCGACGACGAAGTCGTGCGGGTGGTGCATCTTCCGCACCAGCGAAGCGCCCTCGGCGGCGGGCAGCTCCTCGAACGTCATGCCGGCCATCAGCACGTCGGCGAGCCCGGCCGGCGTCAGCGCCGGACAGATGCGAGCGCAACGCGTCGGCCAGCTCGTGCCCGACCCGCCGCCGGTCAACCGCGGTGTCGGCACGCCGGCCGCGTGCGCGCCGCTCGTCCGTCGAGCGCCTCGACCAGCACGTCGGCGAGCAGCAACACCTCGACGCCGCGCGACTCGAGCACGGCGGCGAACGCGTCGTGCTCCTCCTGCGCGCGGTCCACCCACGGGATCCCGTCGAACAGCAGCTGGTCGTTGTTGCGCGGGGTGAGCCGCTTGAGCTCGTCGCCCGGCCGGTGCAGCAGCACCGCGCGAAGCGGCCCGACCTCGCTGTCCACCCGGGGCTGTTCGTGCACGTCGAGATCAGGGGCTGGTCACGCTAGCCGAGCGTAATGATTCGGTAAGTAGGTTGTCCCACTCCGCCTGGGCCACGATTGAGGCGATGTCGAAGAGTGCGGAGCCTGCTGAGGAAAACCGGTGACCACGCGTGGCCCACTGGCGCTGGTTGGCCAGGTCGGGCTCGTGGCGGGGCTCCTTGTAGCCCTGGTTACGAGCCCGCGTGGCCGCAGTAGTTCCACGAGCAGCCCAGAATCTGGACCAGCAGCCGGTTCCTCGGCGTCGGGTCTAGAATGAGGTGCTTTGCTGAAGGCACGTTCGTCAGCCAGGAGCACGACACGACCGGCGCGGCCCGCGTACTGGAGCTGCCCGACGGCTCGAGGGTCCTCCGCGTGGAGGGCTTCTCGACCTCCGACGGCCCGGACGTCCACGTCTGGCTCTCCGACGCACCCGCGGGCGGCGACTGGCACGCCTACGACGACGGCCGCTACGTGGCGCTCGGCGAGATCAAGGCCACCGACGGCAACCACAACTACGCGATCCCCGCCGGCACCGACCTCACCGGACTTCCGCAGCGCCGTCATCTGGTGCGACCGCTTCAACGTCGCGTTCGGGTCAGCCGCGCTCCGCCGAGCTCCGGTGGGAAACCGCCTGTCGCGACCGGTCCCCAGCGGTCGATGGTCACCCGGATGAGGCGACTTGCCCTGCCGGACCATGGCCGCCCGGTACTCGTCCCAGTCCGGGTGCTCGCCGGAGATGACCCGGAAGTACTCGACGAGCGGCTCGAGCCCCGTCCGGCAGTTCCAGCACCTCGGCGGTGCCGTCGACCTGGACGTAGGCGTCGTTGAACTCGTCGGACAGCACCAGCACCGACACCCGGGGGTTGCGGCGGGCGTTGCGGGACTTGACCCGCTCGCGGGTAGCTGGAGTCACGATCCGGCCCTCCGCGTCGAGCCCACAGGACACGGGCGACATCTGAGGGCTGCCGTCGCCCCCGCCCGTCACCAGAACAGCCCTGGTGACGGGGCCGGATGAAGTCGTTCAGTACGGTGCGGTCAACCTGGTCGGCCGTTGCGATCTTCGGCACGGCCACCAGCCTAGGTCAGGGCTGCCCGAGCCACCCGATGTCGGGGTTGGCGTCGAGCTGGATGTGCTCCACGATCCGGATCATGTCTTCCCGGGACAGGGGTGGGGTCGCCAGCGAGTTTTTGGCTGTGCCGCTCTGCACGGTGAGGTGGCGGCCATCGCCGAGGTCCATCGTCAGCAACCAGCTGGCCTGGTAGTCCCGGTGCCCGGGCCCCCTTGCCTCGGCGGACTGTGACAGCTGGGCGGTGCGGCCGTTGATGATGACCTCCTCGCCGTTGGGCTCGGGGAGAAGGCGCATGTACTCGTTCGTGGTCAAGGACACCGCGCGTAACGCTTGGGAGTCGTACACGAGGACGGTCGCCTCCCACCTGGTGGGTGAGTTGCCCACCACCCTCACGCCCGGCTCTTCGCTTTTGCGTGTCGCACTCGGCACTGCCGTCGGGCAGCCAGCCGAACTGCAGCGGTAGCCGCATCGGAGTGGGGTCCGGCTCCACCGAGCGGGCGATCCGGAGCGCCTCCTCCTGGGTGAAGAAGACTTCCGGCGCCAGACCAGGAAACTCGTGTCCCCGACCTCCCAGATCACGGATCCTCCGCCGTAGTAGCCGGGAACGCCGTTGATGTCGACGTTGGGGGCACGGTCAACGTTGTCCGGTGCCGTGGGGGTGACGAACAGGTGCACGCCGGGGTTCGAATGGTCAACCGAGTCGGGCGCGGTATCCCACCCCCGGGCCCGTGCCCGGGCGAGGAACGAGATGTCACGGATCTCCTCGCCCATGCCGTCCGGCAGCCAGGTGATCCGGTAGCCCAGCGGAATCGTCGCCTGTGGCACGGTGGCCGTCACGACGGTGTCGTTGCTGTCCGCAGGATGACGACGGGACCGCCGCGCCGCGCGTCGCCCGCCAGCACGGTGGCCGCAGGGCCCGCGTCCGGCTCGTTGCCGGCGGGCGGCGCGGGCCGGCAACCCGGCCCGGATGCGGTCCGGATCGACGGCCAGTCGCTCCTGGCTCCGCACTGTGTCCCGGATGAGGTCGTCGAATTGTTCACACGCACTCCTCGTGTTCTGATCCCGCTGGGTCGGCAGCGCCCGCGTAGCGCGGCCAGGCCTCGCGAGAGGTAACTGCGGACGGTGCCGGTTCGACAGCCGAGGAGCTCGGCGATCTGCTCGTCGGTCAGGTCCTCGTAGTACCGCAACGAGATCGCCGCACGCTGTTTCGGTGGCAGCCCGGCGATCAACCGGCGGGTGAGGTCGAGGTCGTCCACCGCGTGGTGCGGTCGGGCTCGTGTGGTGTCACGTCCTCGAGCGTCGGCATGAACACCAGGTGCGCCGCCTTGCGCCGGCGCCACGACAGGAACTCGTTCAGCACCATCCGCTTCACGTACTGCTCGGGCGCGTCGAGCTGCCCGATCCGGGCCCACCGTGCCTGGGCCCGGACGAGGACGTCCTGGGTGATGTCCTCCGCCAGGTGTGGATCCCACGTCACGACGGTGGCGTACCGGATCAACGCGCCGAGTCGTACAGTGACGAACGCCTCGAAGGTCACGGGCACTCCTGTGACAGGTCGAATAGGCCGACCCTGAAACGCGGTGAGCCGCCGGATTTGTTGCGGGGCAACCCGCACAGTGTCGGACACGCAGGCGGCCGCGGGTAACGTGCGGCCGTGATCCGCACCTGGCTGAGCCCGCCACGCCCGGAAACCCCGCCGGTCGAGAACCGGCGCATGGTGATCGTCGAGATCGTGCTGGTCTTCATGATCACGCTGGGGATCTCCGGCCTGCGTAGCCTCCTCTCGTTGGTCGACTCGCTGCTGGCCGAGGCCGCGCTCGCCGACCAGCGGGTCGCGCTGAACGTCTCCCAGGCCACCAACCAGGTGCTCGACTTCCTCGGCCAAGCTGCTCAGCGCGACCCAGCTGTTCGCCTGGGGCGCGCTCGGCCTCTACCTGCTGTGGCGGGCCGGCATCAAGCTGCGCCAGGTTTGGCATCGACCGAACGCGGCCTCAGGCGGTGACGACGGCCCGGGCCGCCGGCCTCGCCGCGCTGATCGGGGTGCCCGGCCTCGTGTTCTACCTTGGTCGCGCGTGCGGTCGGCGCCAACCTGACCGTGGTGCCGACCGCCCCTGGACCCTCACTGGTGGCAGTTCCTCCACGCTCCCCGCTGTCGGCGTTCGGCAACGCCTGGGCCGAGGAGGTGCTGGTCGTCGGGTACCTGATCACCGCGGCTGCGCCAGCTCGGGCTGCGGGGAGAACTCGTCGCTGCTGGTCTCGGCGGTGCTGCGTGGTTCCTACCACCTGTACCAGGGCTTCGGCGGGTTCGTCGGCAACGTGATCATGGGGTTGTTGTTCGGCCGGGTGTGGCAGCGCACCAACCGGTTGTGGCCGCTGGTGCTCGCCCACTTCTTCATCGACTTCGTCGCTTTCGTCGGGTACGCGATTTTGCGCGGACGTGTGGCCTGGCTGCCCTGATACCTGTTTGATGAGGTCATGGCAGGTCTCGAAGAGTACCGGAAGAAGCGGGATCCGGCGCGGACCCCGGAGCCGGTGCCTGCCGAAGGCCCCCTGCCCACTGGAGACGACGACACGTTCGTGATCCAGGAGCATCACGCCCGGCAGCTGCACTGGGACGTGCGGCTGGAACGTGGCGGTGTGCTCGTGTCGTGGGCGGTGCCCAAGGGCCTGCCGCCGGATCCGGAGACCGTCCGGATGGCCGTGCACACCGAGGACCATCCGATGGAGTACGCCACCTTCGAGGGCGTGATCCCCAAGGGTGAGTACGGCGCGCGGGAAGATGACCATCTGGGACCGCGGCACGTACGAGACCCTCAAGTGGGAGGACTACGAGGTCGACGTCGTCCTGCACGGCGAGCGGGTCGAAGGCCACTTCACGTTCCTGCGCAAGGGCCAGGACAAGAACTGGATCGTGCGCAGGCGCGGCGCCCCGCAGGACCCGGCCTGGCAGCCGTTGCCCGAGCAGCTGACCCCGATGCTGGCGTCACCATCGGCCCCTGCCCGCCGACAGCACGACGAATGGGCGTACGAGTTCAAATGGGACGGCGTCCGGGCCCTGGCCCGGGTCGAGGGCGGCCGGCTGCAGATCTTCAGCCGAGCCGGCAACGAGGTCACCGTCGACCTACCCGGAGCTCGGCGAGCTGGGCGAGGAGCTCGGCTCGCGCAGGCCTGGCTGGACGGCGAGATCGTCGCGTTGCGCCGGCGGCAAGCCGAGCTTCCCCGCGCTGCAGAACGCATGCACGTCCAGCCACGCCGCGCAGGCCCGGAGTTTGGCGACTCGGTGCCGGTGACGTACCTGATCTTCGACGTGCTGCACCTCGACGGCCGCTCCTGTCTGGACCTCCCGTTCGCCGAACGCCGCGCGCTGTTGGAGAAATCGGACCTGAACGGCCGTCACTGGCACGTCTCCCCGTCCTTCGACGGCGCGGCGCGGCGGTGGTGGCGGCCAGCCGCGAACAAGGTCTGGAAGGCGTGATCGCCAAACGGCGTCGTCCCGGTACTACCCCGGCAGGAGGCCCGCCGCTGGCTGAAGATCACCGAGGTCCTGACGCATGAGGTCCTGATCGGCGGCTGGCGCCCGGGGGAGGGCAGGAGAGAAGGAGCGATGGGCTCGCTGATGCTGGGCGTCCCGACGGAAGCGGGTCTTCGCGTTCGTCGGCCGGTGGGCACCGGCTTCACCGACGAGGCGCTGGCGGCACTGAACGAACGCCTGAAGCCGTTGATACGAAGAGAACCCGTTCATCAACGAGGTGCCGCGCGAACGCGCGCGGGGCGCGACCTGGGTGCGCCCGGAGCTGGTGGGCGAGGTCGTGTTCCGCAACTGGACCCCGGACGGCCGGCTGCGGGCGCCGTCGTGGCGGGGCCTGCGCTCGGACAAGGACGCGGCGGACCTGGAGCCGGAGGCCGCGCCGCGGCTGTCCACCCCGGGCCCTCAGAGGAGGACGGGCGGAACCCGTGCGTCGAACTGCTGGTGGAGGTGGAAGGCCGCCGAATTGACTGTCCAATCTGGACAAGGTCCTTTACCCGGACGCGGGCTTCACCAAGGCCAGGTAATCGACTACTACAGCCGGGTCGCGCCGGTACTGTTGCCGCACCTGAAAGACCGTCCGGTGACCCTGCGGCGGTTCCCGACGGCGTGACGGACAGCCGTTCTTCGAGAAGAACGTGTCCCGGCACGCGCCGGAATGGATCCGCACGGTACGCATCGAGACCCCAGGCAGCACGAGGGGCAACGAGTCCCTCGACTTCGTGGTGATGGAGGACCTGCCGAGCCTGGTGTGGGCGGCCACATGGCGGCACTGGAACTGCACATCCCCCAGTGGAAAGTGGACCGGAGGGCGACGGCTGACCCCGGACCTGCTGGTGTTCGACCTCGACCCGGGCGCCCCGCGACCGTGGTGGAATGCGCCGAGGTGGCACTGAAGCTACGCGAGGTGCTGGCCACCCACGGCCTGAAATCTGGCGAAAACGAGCGGCAACAAGGGAATGCAGCTGTACGCCCCGATGAGAACGACAGCGGTGGAGACGAACGTCGGAGTACGCGAAAGCGGTGGCGGAACACCTGGCCCGCGAGAACCCCAAGCTGATAGTGGCCCGCATGGCGAAGGACCTACGCCCAGGCAAGATCTTCATCGACTGGAGCCAGAACAACCAGTACAAGACGACGATCGCCCCGTACTCCCTCCGCGGCCGCGCCACCCCGACGGTGTCGACCCCGGTCACGTGGGACGAGGTGGCGAAGTGCCGCCACCCCAACGACCTGACGTTCACGGCCCCAGAAGTCCTGACCCGCCTGGAAGAACACGGCGACCTGCTGAAACCGTTGCTGGTGAAGAAACGCCCGCAGCTCCCGGAGCTGTAGGACAGCTGTCGAACGCCACGTTGCCGGGAGCGTCGTACGTCCGCGCCCACAACCGGTAGCCGTCGACCGTGCTCACGCGGGTCGAGCAGGTAGGCCAACGGATGTTGGTAGATTCATGTGATCGACGCTAGGGCACCCAGCCAAACGAATATCCGGAGCAGTGATGATCGAGATAGTGCGCGGTGACATCATCCAGCAGCAGGTGGACGCGGTGGTGAACGCGGCCAACTCGTCGTTGCTGGGCGGCGGCGGGGTGGACGGCGCCATCCACCGCAAGGGCGGCCCGGAGATCCTCGCGGAGTGCCGGAAGCTGCGTGCGAGCCAGTACGGCCGAGGCCTCCCCACCGGCAAGGCGGTCGCCACATCCGCTGGGAACCTGCCCGCTCGCTGGGTGATCCACACCGTCGGGCCCGTGTGGTCGGACTCGGAGGACCGGTCCGGGTTACTGACCGACTGCCACCGCAACTCGCTGGCGGTCGCGGCCGAGTTGGGTGCCGCCTCGGTGGCGTTCCCGGCCATCTCCACCGGCGTCTATCGCTGGCCGCTGGAGTCGGCGGCGGAGATCGCCCTGGCGGCGGTGCGGGACAGCCGGATCGAGCTGATCCGCTTCGTCCTCTTCGACGACCACGCCTACGAGGTGTTCACCCGCGCGGCTTCTCCAGATGGACGAGCGTGAGCGTCGGCGCCACCCGCTCCTCACGCACCTGCTCGTAACCCAGCTTCCGGTACAGCCCGCCCGCTGCACCGTCAGGATCTCGCCGGCATCCGCGTCCGACGCGACCTCCACGAGCACGCGCCTAGCCGCCGTGTTGGAGCGCCAGGAACGGGCACCCGACCATCCGCCGCAGCTCCTCCGACAGCTCCTCGCAGCGTCGCGATCGGCCGCGAGAACGCCAGCCGCACGTCGTGGTCGCCCTCGATGCCCTCGACCCGCAGCCGCAGGCCGTACCGGTCGAGTCCCGAGCGGCCGCAGGTGACCGCCCTGCAGCCGGTCGGGCAGGTGCCGGCGCAGCGTGTGCACGACCTCCGTGTGCGACAGCTCGAGGTGCCGCAGCCAGCCGGCCTCCTCGTGGCAGAACGGGTCCGGGCGTCGGCCGCCGCGAACGCGCCGGGGTCACCGGGTGCGTGCCGTCGGCGTCGGCGATCACCATCGACACCGGCGTGAGCCGCAGCATCGTGGCGCCGTGGCCGAGGTCGAGCAGGCGCGGGTCCGGCCGCTCGGTGGCGATCGTCCAGCGCGACCGCACGGGCCGCGGGCAGCGGCAGGGCGGACAGCTGCCGGTGATCCACAGCAGCCCGCGCACCGACTCCCGCAGCGGCACCGGCGCCATGTCGACCACCTCGACCATCGACGTCAGCACGCCGTCGTGCAGCGACGCCGGCAGCTCGTGGTCGTCGGGCAGCAGCACCGACACCACGCCGTCGTCGTGCACGTGGTGCAGCAGCGGCGCCACCCGGTCCTGCGGGCGCGCTCGGCCGGCGGCAGCGACGGCATGGGCGGCAGCAGCGTGGCCGGCCCACGTGCGGCCACCGTCCTGGCGCGTTCGCCCGGGCTGGGGGTCGGGGGTCGATCGGTCAAGGCGGCACCTCCGCGAGTTAGGCTAACCTAACTACGGCGATCGCGACAGTCACGCGGTCGGTAGCCTGACCGGGTGAACGTGACCCAGGCACTCACCCTAGCCGGCGTCATCCTCCTCGCCGCCATGTCGCCCGGCCCCGACTTCGTCATCGTGCTCCGCAGCATCGCTGACCGGCGGCCGCCGCGCCGGCATGGCGTGTGCCGCGGGCATCGCGTCCGGTGTGCTCGCGTGGGCCGCCGTCACCTCGCTCGGCATCGCCGGGCTGCTCGCCGCGTCCGCGGTCGCGTTCACCGTGGTCAAGCTGGCCGGCGCGGCCTACCTCGTGCTGCTCGGCGTGCAGGCCCTGCTGGCCGCCCGCCGCGGTGGCTACGAGCAGGCCGCCGACCGGCGCCGAGCGCACCAAGAAGAGCGCGCTCGCCGCCTACCGCCAGGGCCTGCTGACCAACCTGTTCAACCCGAAGGTCGCGGTCTTCTTCCTCGCGCTGTGGCCGCAGTTCCTGCCGCACGACGCGACCGCGTTCGACACCGCCGTGCTGGCCGGCGTCGCGGCCGGTCACCAGCCTGGTCTGGTTCCTCGTCCTCGCCGAACGTGGTCACCGCGCTGCGCAGGTTCCTCACCGCGGCGAAGGTCCGCCGGGCGATCGACGCGGTGATGGGCACCCTGCTGGTCGGCATCGGCGTCCGCGATCGCCGTCAGCCAGTGACGGGCCTCAGCAGGTCAGCAGGACAGACCTGGAAGTTCGCGCGGTAGGTCGTCGGCGTCGCCGGGGCCGTGATGTTGTGGCTCTGCGCGCCGCCGTCCGACCAGCTCGTGAACCGGAACCGCAGGCCGAGCGTCAGGTTCTGCGGGCTCGGTGCGCTGACCGAGTTGTTCGACCCCACGATCACGGTCCGCGTGAACGGCGCGACCTGCTCGACCGTGCCGACCACCAGCCGCGCACCGCTCGGGTTCGACGTGAACGTCAGCACCACCGTGCGCGGGTTGAGCCGCACGGTCTGCGACGTCGCGTTGCCGTCCGAGTCGGTCGCCGTCAGCGTCAGGTCCAGGAACGACGGGTACTCGTGGTCCGGCGCGATGAAGCTGCCGGACGCGATGCCGTTCCAGCGACTGCACGTTGTGCGCGTGGCAGTTCGTCGGCGTCGTGCAGTGCTGCAGCGTCAGCTGCCACCGCAGCGCCGACGCCGGCAGCGGGCCGTCCTGCGCGTCGGCCGCCCGGCCCGCGAACGGGATGGTCTGGCCGACGCTCCACTGCGTCGACGCGGTCGGGTTGTCGATGGTCACCACCGGCGCGTTGCTCGGCGGGTTGCCGACCGTCACCGTCACCGTGGTCGTGCCGGACAGCCCGCCGGGATCGGTCACCCGCAGCCCGACGTGCACCACGGCCTGCGTCACGTACGTGTACGTCGGGTTCACGACCGTCGAGTCGTCGTACGCGCCGTCGGCGTCGAGGTCCCACGCGTAGGTCAGCGCGCCACCTTCCGGGTCGGTCGAGCCGGCGCCGTTGAACTGCACGGTCAGCGGCGCGGCACCGGACGGCGGGGTCGCGGTGGCGACCGCGGTCGGCGGCTGGTTCGGCCGCCGGGTAGCTCACCCGCCGCAGCTGGCCGGCGCCGAGCGCGACGTAGAACAGGTCGCCGCCGGGGCCGGTCAGCACCTGCACCGGGACGTTCGCGCCGGTCACGAACGGCGCGATGTTCGCCGGGTTCGGGCAGCCCGTTCGCGCCCCTGCGCATGGCCCAGATGCAGCCACGCGAGCTGTCGGAGAAGAACAGCGCGCCGTCGTAGGCGGCCGGGTAGTTGCTGGTCGTCTCGAACGCGATGCCGCTGACCGACGAGCCGCCGGTCGGGCAGCCGTCGCCGGTCGCGACCGACGCGCTGTGGTTGTACGTGTAGTACGGCGCGGTCTGCCCGGTGCCGTACAGCGTCTCGCACAGCGTCAGGTTCGCGCCGTCGTAGCCGGACTGCCGCGCGGCGCCCTCGTAGCAGGGCCAGCCGAAGTTCTCCGCCACGTTGTCGGTGGCGTTGGGGATCCGGTTGATCTCCTCCCACGTGTTCCAGCCGACGTCACCGGCCCACAGCTCGTTGGTGCCGGGCCGGAACGCGAACCGGAACTGGTTGCGCAGGCCGTACGCGATGATCCGCTGCGCGTTGACGTTCGGGTTGCTCGCGAACGGGTTGCCCGGCATCGGCGGCGCCGGTGTCCGGGTTGATCCGCGATGATCGTGCCGTCCAGCGTCACCGGCTCACCGGCCGGGCGCCGCACCGACTGCGACCGCAGCGCGCCGCCCCGCGCGGTCGGCGGGGAGAGGTTCGTCCCGGCCGCGCCGGCGGGTCGGCGCACGGGTTGCCGCGCTGGCCCCAGTCGGCGAAGTTGAAGCTCGCGCCGTCGCCGCCGCCGACGTAGAGCGCGCCGTCCGGCCCGAACGTCACCGAGCCGATCGAGTGCGACGGGTACTGCTGGCACCAGTCGGTGAGCAGCACCTGCTCGCCGCCGGTGGCGACGCCGTTGGCGCCGATCGTCAGCCGCGACAGCCGGCCGGTGACCAGGCAGCCGTCCTCGGTCGCGCCGGGCGGGGTCGGGCACGTGTCACCCCATCGGGGCGCGGTGCCACCCGGCACGGCGTCGTAGGTGTACAGCACGTACAGGTACGGCCGGGTGGGGAACTGCGGGTCGAGCGTCATGCCGAGCAGGCCGCGGTCCCAGAAGTCCTGGATCTGCGTGCGCAGGTCGGCGGTGACGGTCGCGGTGGTGTCGGCCAGCGAGTCGAACGTCTTGACCAGCCCGCTCTTCTCGCTGATGAACACCCGCCCGTCCGGCGCGAACACCGCGTTGGTCGGCGAGGTCGAGCCCGCTGATCACCGCGGTGTCGGTGAAGCCGGTCGGCACGGCCGCGGCTGGCGACCGGTGGCGACGGTGACGCTGGTCAGCGCGCCGGCCACAGGACGCGCGGCAAGCAGAAGACCTGTTTTTGGGCGTGCGAAACCACGGCGACCACTCACGAGAGGACCCCAATCCTGACCTCACCCGAAGGCCAGTCGTGGCCCCCGTGCCACTTTCGGGTGACTCGTCAGGAGAGTCGGTCCAGGTCAGTGGTCCGTTTCACCTGACGTTTGTCACTGTTGGGGCCTCGGCCTGACCAGGACCACGCGTAAGCGGGGTCCTCGCACGTCGCGGCCGCCTCGCCCAGCTCCAGCGGGCGGAACGTGTCGACCATGACCGCGGTCTCGTCGAAGTAGTCCACGCCGATCGCGGCCTCCGCCGCACCCGGCTGCGGCCCGTGCGTGAAGCCGGACGGGTGCAGCGACAGCGACCCGAGCCCGATGCCGGAGCCCTTTCGTGCCTCGTAGTTACCGCCGACGTAGAACATCAGCTCGTCGGAGTCCACGTTCGCGTGGTTGTACGGCACCGGGATCGCCAGCGGGTGATAGTCGACCTTGCGCGGGCAGAACGAGCAGACCACGAAGTTCGGGCCCTCGAACGTCTGGTGCACGGGCGGCGGCTGGTGCACGCGCCCGGTGATCGGCTCGAAGTCGCGGATGTTGAACGCCCACGGGTACAGGCACCCGTCCCAGCCGACGACATCGAACGGGTGGTTGGCGTAGGTGAACCGGGTGAGCCCGGCCCGGTGCCGGACGAGCACCGGCACGTCGGTGCCGTCGACGCAGGAACGGCTCGGCCGGGCCGCGCTGGTCGCGCTCGCAGTACGGCGCGTGCTCCAGGAACTGGCCCTTGGTCGACAGGTACCGCTTCGGCGGCCCGATGTGGCCGGTCGCCTCGATGACGTACAGGCGCGCCTCGCCGTGGGGGAGCACGCGGTAGGTCGTCGACGTCGGCAGCACGACGTAGTCGCCGTCGGCCACCTCGAGCACGCCGTAGATCGTCTCGATGGTCGCGCGCGCCGGTCTGGACGTAGAGCAGCTCGTCGCCGGCCGCGTTGCGGTACAGCGGGCTCGGGCGCGGTGGCGATGGCGAACGCGATCGTCAGGTCGCTGTTGCCGAACAGGGTGCGCCGGCCGGTGACCGCGTCGACCTCGTGCTGCTCCTCGGACTTGAGGTCCTGGGTGCGGAAGTGCCGGGGCATCAGCGGGTGGTTGGGCGTGAGCGTGCCTCGGTGGTCCTCGACGACCTCCGCGTTCACGATCGCGGTCGGCAGGAACCGGTGGTAGAGCAGGGCGGAGTCGGACGAGAAACCCTCGACGCCCATGAGCTCCTCGGCGTAAAGCCCGCCCTCCGGAGAGCGGAACTGCGTGTGCCTCTTTCGGGGGATCTCCCCGACGCGGCGGTAGTAAGGCATGACCACTCTCCGTGTCCGATAGTCGGACATCTTTGTTCAGTTGCCGATACGCTACTAGCGTGTCAGCCGTGTCAAGCGCCGCACCCACAGCCCGCGTCAGATCAGCGGGATGTGCCCTCCCTGCTCGCTCGCCTCGTCGACGACGCCGCGTTGTTCCCGCCAGGCAACGCGACCGTGCCCGACGCGGTCCGGTTGCACCTCGCGGGCAGATCGAGCGAATACGCCGATGTAGTGGGACTTTTCCTCTGCCCGGCCTCCCGTCTGCCTGAGCTGATCACCGAGTTGATCAAGGTGAAGCCGGCCAAGCCGGTGGAGCTTTCGCTCGTGATCGACACCGGTCTCGGCGGCGTGCCGAAGGCGCTGTCGATCGTCGAGTCGCGGGCCGAGCTGCTCGCGCTGCGGATGGTGGAGATGCCGGCGCCCGTCGGACGTCGACGAGGTGTGGCTCGAACGCGTCTCCGAGTTCGTGCCGGAGGACGTGATCCGGGTCATCGAGCCGCGGCGCGGCGGCGCCGACTGGCTGGACGGCATCCAGCGCGTGATCGAGCACGGCAGCTGGCCGAAGCTCCGCTGCGGCGGGGTGTCCACGGCAGAACTTCCCGAGCATCGAGGAGGTGGCCGACTTCCTCGCGGTGATCAACGACGGCGGCGCGTCGTTCAAGGCCACCGCCGGCCTGCACAACGCGGTCCGGCACACCGACGAGGACACCGGCTTCACCCACCACGGCTTCCTGAACCTGCTGCTGGCCACCGCCCGCCTGCTGGCCGGCGCGGAGCCAGAGGACGTGCGCGCGGCGCTGCTGTCGACCGACGGCAAGGCGCTGGCCGAGGAGGCCCAGAACCTGACCGAGCACGAGGCGCTGTCGGTGCGCGGCGTGTTCGCCTCCTACGGCTCCTGCTCGCTGACCGACCCGGTGAACGACCTCGAGGAGCTGGGACTGCTGTGACCTCCTGGGTGCGTGATCCCGCGTTCGCCCGCGACCAGCCGTTCGGCCCGCAGACCCTGCCCTACGGCGTGGTCGACACGGGCGACGGCCCGCGGGTCGCGGTCCGGGTGGGCGACCACGCACTGCTCGCTGGCGTCGGTCGCGCACGACCTGGGCGACCTGGCGCCGCTGGTGGCAGGCCCGTCCCTGGACCCGCTGCTGGCCGCGACCCGGGTCGAGTGGAGCGCACTGCGGGCCCGGCTGGTGGACACTGGTGACGCAGACCGCGGCCGCCGGCCGGCGCGTCGCTGGTGCCGCTGTCGGACGTCCGGATGCCGCTGCCGTTCACGGTCGGCGACTACGTGGACTTCTACTGCTCCCGGCTACCACGCGGAGAACGTCGGCCGGATCATGCGCCCGGACACCGACCCGCTGCTGCCGAACTGGACCCACCTGCCGGTCGGCTACCACGGCCGCTCCGGCACGGTCGTGGTGTCCGGCACCGACGTCGAACGCCCGCACGGCCAGCGCAGGGGCTCGCAGCGGGCCGCAGTTCGGCCCGACCGGCCGGCTGGACGTGGAGGCGGAGGTCGGCTTCGTGTGCGGCGGCCCGGTGGCCCGCCGGGTGCCGACCGTCCGCGGCGGCCGAGCACATCTTCGGCGTGGTGCTGGTGAACGACTGGTCGGCGCGGGACATCCAGGGCTGGGAGTACCAGCCACTCGGCCCGTTCCTCGGCAAGTCGTTCGCGACGTCGGTCTCGGCGTGGATCACCCCGCTGGACGCGCTGGCCATGGCCCGGGTCCCGGCGCCGGACGTCGGGCCACCCGCGGCTGCCGTACCTGCGCGAGGACCCCCCGTGGGGCCTGGACCTGCGGCTGGCGATCGAGTGGAACGGCACGGTGGTGTCCCGGCCGCAGTTCTCGGACATGTCGTACTCGTGCGCGCAGCAGCTGGCCCACATGACCGTCAACGGCGCGACCGTGCGGCCTGGCGACCTGTTCGCGTCAGGCACGGTCTCCGGCCCGGAGAAGTCCCAGCGCGGCTGCTTCCTGGAGCTGTCCTGGGGCGGCCGCGAGCCGATCACCCTGGCCGACGGCGTCGGAACGAACCTTCCTGGAGGACGGCGACACGGTGGTGATCACGGCGACCGCCCCGGGCGAGGACGGCTCGGTGGTCGGCATCGCCCCGGTCGCGGGCACGGTCCTCCCGGCAGCGGACCTGTGACATGGCCAGCCCGATCCGCCCCATCCAGCCGGCCGCCCGCCCGCCGGCGGCGCGGCCGGGAAAGCTCCCTGACGCTGGAACGGGGCCTGGCCCTGCTGCAGGCGGTGGCGGACTCGGAGTCGGAGGCCCCGACGATCAGCGACCTGGCCACGGCGATAGGCGCGTCGCGGGCGGCGGTCTACCGGCTGCTGGTGCCGCTGCAGGAGCGTGGCCTGGTGCGCCGCGACGGCTCGAAGGTCCGCCTGGGCCTGGGCTTGCTGCGCCTGGCAGCGCGAGTGACCCCGCAGCTGCGGTTGGCGGCACTGCCGGCGCTACGCGAGCTGGCGGAGTCCGTCGGGCGCCACCGCGCACCTGACGGTGGCCGACGGCGAAGAAGCCCAGGCCATAGCGGTAATCGAGCCGTCGTGGACGACGTACCACGTGGCCTACCGCGTAGGCACCCGTCACCCGTTGTCCCGAGGCGCCGCCGGCAAGGCGATCGGCCTACGCGAGGAGAACCCGGGCTGGCTGGCCACCACCGGCGAACTCCAGTCCGGCGCCTCCGGCATCGCAGCCCCGGTCCGCGGCGTCCCAGGCCTGCGGGCCAGCGTCGGCGTGATCAGCTTCCAGCCCCTGGACGGCGACATCGTGGGCCCGCAGGTCCTCACCGCCGCCGCCGCGGTGGCCGACGCCCTGCGCTAAACCAGTTCCGCGCAGTACGTCGTCCAGTGGGGTCGGTTTCAGGCCCGAACTCGGCCGCCGTCCGGGACCAGTCCAGGACCGACGGCCGCAGGTACAGGTACTGCATCTCCGCGCTCTCGGCCATCACCGGGTCCGCCTCACGGCTGTGTGCAGCTCCTCCGGTGTCATCTCCCGAATCGGCGGCGTCGGCAGTCCCGCCACCTCGGCGAACCGCTCGTGATCTCCCGGATCGAGATGTCCGTCGTCTGCGGGGTGTGCCACGCCCGACCCCACGCCGCCCCCGACCGCGCCACCGCCACCAGTGTCGCCGCCACGTCGCCGGTGTACGTCCAGCTGTGGGCCGCGTCCAGGTCCCCCGGGATCTGGTTGGCCAGCCGCGGTCGGTGGCCTCGTCGAGTCGGGCCAGTCGGTGAGGTGCACCGAGTCGGGCGCGCCCTCGACCACGTCGCCCTGGAGCAGCGTCCAGAGGTGGTCGGTGGTGAACGGGGTGAACGGTGCCATGAGCCGCGAGAGCGTCTCGACGCAGTGGTGCAACGTGGCGAGGGCCTCGGGCTCGCCCGCCCAGAAGCGGCGGCGCGAGCGGCGGACGTACCAGTTCGACAGGCCGTCGACGAACGACGTGATCGCGCGCCCGGCGCTCGAGGAGTCGAAGTCGTCGAGCGCGCGGGTGACCTCGCGGACGCAGCCCGCGAGCTCGCCGAGCACCCAGCGGTCCATCGGGTGCGTGCTCTCCACCGGCTCTCCGGTGGGCCGCCAGCCCGACGCGTTGGCGTAGGTGACCAGGAACGACGCCGTGTTCCAGTAGGTCAGCAGGACCTTGCGGACGATCTCGCGCAGCGCCTCGTGCCCGACGCGGCGGTCGACCCACGGCGAGCCCTGCGCCAGCATCAGCCAGCGCACGGCGTCGGCGCCGTGGGAGTCGAACAGCTCGAACGGGTCGAGCACGTTGCCGAGGTGCTTCGACATCTTGCGGCCCTGCTCGTCGAGCAGCAGGCCCAGGCAGACGACGTTCTCGTAGGACGACCGGTCGAACACCAGCGTGCCCACGGCCATCAGCGAGTAGAACCAGCCGCGCGTCTGGTCGATGGCCTCGCAGATGTACTGCGCGGGGTAGGCCTGCTCGAAGTCGGCCTCGTGGTGGTGCGGCGCGCCCCACTGGGCGAACGGCATCGCGCCCGAGTCGTACCAGACGTCGATGACGTCGGTGACCCGTCGCATCGTGCCGCTGCCCGACGGCGCCGGGAACGTCACGTCGTCGACGAAGGGACGGTGCGGGTCGAGTTCGCTGAGGTCGGTCCCCGCCCAGGAGCCGAGTTCGGCGAGCGAGCCGACGCAGACCATCTCGGTGGGGTCGGAGTCGTTGCGCCAGATCGGCAGCGGGGTGCCCCAGTAACGGTTGCGCGAGAGCGCCCAGTCGACGTTGTTCTCGAGCCACCCGCCGTAGCGGCCGTGCTTGATGTGCGGCGGGTACCAGTTCGTCCGCTCGTTCTCCTCGACCAGGCGGTCGCGGATCTCGGTGGTGCGGATGAACCACGAGGGCAGCGCGTAGTAGATCAGCGGCGTGTGGCAGCGCCAGCAGTGCGGGTACGAGTGCTCGTAGGACTCGGAGCGCCACAGCACGCCGCGCGCGCGGAGCTCGTCGACCAGCGTCGGGTCCGCGCCCTTGAAGAACATCCCGCCGACCAGCGGGACGTCGGCGTAGAAGTGCCCGTCCGGGCCGATCGGATTGACCATCTCGAGGCCCTCGGCCTTGGCGACGAGGTGGTCCTCGGCGCCGAACGCGGGCGCCATGTGCACCAGGCCGGTGCCGGCGTCGGTGGTCACGTGGTCGCCGTGCACGACGCGGTGTGCGTCTCCGAAGCGCTCGTCGGAGATGAGGTCGAGCGGGCGGCGGTAGTGGCTGCCGAGCAGGTCGGAGCCCGCGAGGCGGTCGGTCACCCGGGCGTCCTCGCCCAGCACCGCCAGCAGGTCCTCGGCGACGACGAGGTCGTCACCGTCGCCGGCGGTGGCGCGCACGTAGGGGATGTCGCGGGCGACGGCGACGGCGGTGTTCGACGGCAGCGTCCAGGGCGTCGTCGTCCAGACCAGGAGGTCGGCGCCGGCCCAGGGACCGTCGGTGAGCGGGAAGCGCACGTAGACCGAGGGGTCGACGTCGTCCTCGTACCCGAGGGCGACCTCGTGGTCGGACAGCGGCGTCTCGTCGCGCGGGCAGTACGGCGTGACGCGGTGGTCCTCGACGAGCAGGCCCTTGTCGAAGATGGTCTTGAGCGACCACCAGACGCTCTCGACGTAGCGCGGGGCCATGGTGAGGTAGGCCTCGTCGAGGTCCACCCAGTAGCCCATGCGCTCGGTCATCGCGGCGAACGCCGAGACGTTGCGCAGTGCCGATTCCTTGCACGCTGCGTTGAACTCCGCGATGCCGTACTTCTCGATGTCGCCCTTGCTCGTGAAGCCGAGCTCCTTCTCCACCGCGAGCTCGACCGGGAGGCCGTGGCAGTCCCAGCCGGCGCGACGCGGGACGCTGTAGCCCCGCATCGTCTTGAACCGCGGGAAGAGGTCCTTGAACGCCCGGGCCTCGACGTGGTGGGTGCCGGGCCGGCCGTTCGCCGTCGGCGGTCCCTCGTAGAGATCCACGGCTCACCGCCCGCGGTGCGCTCGAGGCTGCGACGGAACACGTCGCGGTCGGCCCAGCGGGCCAACACCTCGCGCTCGACGGCGGGCAGATCCACGCTCGCGGGCAGGGCGGCGAACGCGGCCTTGCCGGTGGCGGGGGACGGCGGAGAACTCACGTCTCGATCTTCCTGGTGGTGCGGCAGCCCAACTCAGCCAGCCTACCGGGGGGTCCGAGGCGGTTCTGACCTGCGGGCCCGGCGAGGCCGCGGGGGGTGTCGAACCCGCTGGGGCCGATGTCTTAGACTTGTCGGCGTCGTCAGCGGGCGCTTCGTCACGCTCGGTGATCACCATGGGGTATGGTGTAATTGGCAACACGGCTGATTCTGGTTCAGTTGTTCTAGGTTCGAGTCCTGGTACCCCAGCTGCGAGCAGTGTCGGACCGTGATCTAGGGTCGTCACTGATCTCCTAGGGCCCCGTCGTCTAGCGGCCTAGGACGCCGCCCTCTCAAGGCGGTAGCGGGGGTTCGAATCCCCTCGGGGCTACATCACACCGACGCGGTGCACCGGCTCTCCGGTGCACCGCGTTCGTCGTTCCGGGCTCACCCGGAGCGGCGCAGGTGGATGATCGGGAACGGCTTGCCGTCGGCGTCGGTGGCGGAGCGCCCGACCTCGACGAAGCCCCGCCGGCGGTACCACTCGCGGGCCGCGGGGTTCTGCTCGTTGACGTCCAGGGTGAGGATCGGGTGGTGGGCGGCCACCTCCTCGAGCAACGCCGTCCCGGCACCCCGACCGTGCACGGAGGGGTCGACGAACAGCCCGTCGACCTCGCCGCCGCGCGCGGTGAGGAAGCCGACGACCGACCCGTCGCCGGGATCGGTCGCGAGCCGGAGGACGAGGCGCGGGAGCTCCCGGCGCAGCTGCACCTCGAACCCGTCGACGTCGGCGGTGCCGAGGAAGTCGTGCGTGGCCTCGACGGCGCGCCGCCACACGCGGAGCACGTCGTCGAGGTCGTCGGGGCCCGCGTCGCGCAGGGACCAGGGGGTGGGCGCCGTCATCGCCGGACCGCTCAGACCACGCGGGCGATCGCGGCGTAGCCCCCGGTGGGGCGTTCGCCGGGGCTGGCGGTGGGCCAGTCGACGATGTCGACCATGCCGGGCGGGACCAGGTCGAGCCCGCCGAGGAGGTCGGTGATCTCCGGGCGCGAGCGCAGGACGACCTCGGTGGCGCTGCCGCGGTAGCCGTCCTGGATGGCGCGCGTCCGGGCGGCGAGATCGGGGTCGTCGTGGTCCGCGCTGCCGTGCGACATCACGTGCACGCTGCCGGGCGCCAGCGCGTCGCGGTAGCGGCCCAGGATCGCGGGGAGGGCGGGGTCGGGCACGAAGTGCAGCACCGCGACCGTGAGCAGCGCGACCGGCCGGGTCAGGTCGAGGAGATCCCGCACGCCCGGGGCGCCGAGCACCCCGTCGATCTCGCGCATGTCGGCGCGGGTGACGCTGACCTGGTCGTACCCCGCGATCAGCTCGCGGGCGTGGGCGACGGCGACGGGCTCGAAGTCGACGTAGGCCACCCGCGCGTCGGGACGCTGGGCGAGGGCGATCTCGTGGACGTTGCCGACCGTCGGCACCCCGGAGCCGAGGTCGAGGAACTGTGCGATGCCCTGCGCGAGGCACCACTCCACGGCCCGGCGCAGGAAGTTGCGGTTCGCGCGGCAGACGTAGTCCATGTCCGGGTTCCGGGCGAGGATCTTCGCGGCCTGCTCGCGGTCGACGGCGAAGTTGTACGCCCCGCCCAGCATGTAGTCGTAAATCCGGGCGGCGTTGGCGCGGTCGAAGTCGATGCCGGCCTGCAGCGCTCGTTCGGGCTCCGGCCAACGGTCCTTGTCGCCCGTTCCAGCAGTCAAGACACGCTCCGTCCCTGCGCACGCCACCCGGTGAGGCGATCGTCGCACCGGATCGGTCGCACGGGTGTGGGGCACACCGGTGCGCCTTGAGTGTGCCGCGACGGCACGGTGTTCCGTCGTTCTCGGACCTGCTCGCCATGCACCGAGAGAACATGCACCGAGAGAACGGAGCGCCCGATGACCGACACCGCTCGTGTCGCCACCCTGCCGAGGCTGATCGAGGTGGAGGAGTTCTTCGCCGACCCCGCATTCTCCCACCCGTCGATCTCTCCGGACGGGACGCGCCTGGCCTACCTGGCGCCGCGGTACGGCCGCACCCAGGTGTGGGTGCGGGGGATCGACGAGGAGCACGCGCAGGCGGTGTGCGTGACCCACGACGCCCGGCGCGGGATCAAGACCTTCTCCTGGACCGACGACCCGCGCTGGCTCCTCTACCTCCAGGACACCGACGGCAACGAGGACTGGCACCTCCACCGGGTGGATCTCGAGGCGCCGGACACACCCGCCGTCGACCTGACGCCCCTGCCGACGGGGTCACGCGTGGTCGGCTTCGAGCCGGTCCGGTCGGCGCCCGGGTACGTGCTCGTCTCGATGAACCGCAGGCCGATGTTCCTCGACCTGTTCTGGGTCGAGGTCGCCACCGGCGAGACGACGCTGCACCTCGAGCAGCCCGAGCCGCGGGGCGACTTCCTGGTCGACCGCGACGGCCGGGCGGTCTTCTACTCGTACCTCGCCGACGACGGCACCCAGGAGTTCTCCGCGGTGGACGCCGAGACCGGGGAGAAGCGCTTCCTGCGTCGGGTCGGCGGGCCGGAGCACCCGATGGGTGTCCAGCCGCAGAGGGTGACGCCCGACGGGACGGGCCTGTTGGTGGGCATCTACCAGGACTCCGACGACCTGCGGCTCGTCCGGATCGACCGGGAGACCGGCGAGGAGACCGTGGTCGCGGCCGTCGAGGGTCACAGCCTGGACATCATGGGCACCGCCGCCCCCGGCATGCCGCCCACCGTCTTCACCGACCGTGCCACCGGTGAGGTCCTGGCGGCCCGCTTCGTCGGCGACCGGCCCATCATCGAGGTGCTGGACCCGCACTTCGCCGAGGTGTACGCCGCGCTCTCGCAGCTCTCCGACGGTGTGCTGGGCACGGTGTCGTCGGACGAGAGCGGGCAGCGCTGGGTCGCGTCGTTCATCCACGACCGCGAGCCTGGCCTGACCTGGCTCTACGACCACAGCTCCGGGGAGAGCCGCCTGCTGTTCCGGCCGCTCCCGGACCTCGACCCGGCCGACCTGGCGTCCCGGACGGCGGTCGGCTTCCCGGCCCGCGACGGGCTGCCGCTGCACGGGTTCCTGACGCTGCCGGCCGGTGTCGAGCCGGCGGGCCTGCCGCTGGTCCTCGTCGTGCACGGCGGGCCATGGGCGAACGACTCGTGGTCCTACGACCCGGAGGCGCAGTTCCTCGCCAACCGGGGCTATGCGGTGCTGCAGGTCAACTTCCGCGGCTCCTCGGGGTACGGACGGCGACACAGCCTCGCCGCGATCGGCGAGCTCGCCGGCGCGATGCACGACGACCTCCTCGACGCCGTCGACTGGGCCGTGGGGGAGGGCTACGCCGACCCGGACCGCGTCGGCATCTACGGCGGGTCCTACGGCGGGTACGCCGCGCTCGTCGGCGTGACGGTGACGCCCGACCGCTTCGCCGCCGCGGTGGACTACGTGGGCGTCTCGGACCTCGCGAACTTCATGCGCACGCTGCCGCCGTTCGTGAAGCCCTACATGGTGGCCAACTGGTACCGCTACGTCGGCGACCCCGCGGTTCCCGAGCAGGAGGCGGACATGCTGGCGCGCTCGCCGATCACCATGGTCGACCGCATCCGAACCCCGCTGCTGGTGGCCCAGGGCGCCAACGACGCCCGCGTCGTGCAGGCGGAGTCCGACAACATCGTCGCGTCGCTGCGCGAGCGCGGGGTCCCGGTGGAGTACCTCGTCGCGCAGGACGAGGGCCACGGGTTCGCGAACCCCGAGAACCGGTTCCGGCTGTACCGCGCGATCGAGCGGCATTTCGCCGAGCACCTCGGGGGGCGCGGCGGGATCGGCTGACCGGTCGAGGTCCATCGGTCAGCGCAACGCGTTCGCCGTCCAGTCCATAACCCGGCGGACCGCGACGCGGGACGGCTCCGTCGCGTCGGCGTGACCCTCGAAGCCGTGGACCGCGCCGGGGACGTCGACGACCTCGAGCGACGCGCCCTGCTCCCGTGCCGCGGCCACGAAGGCGTCCTGGTCCGGGACGAGCGGGGGGATCTCGTGCTCGACGCGCATCAGCAGCTTCGGCAGGTCCCGGGAGGCGCCCAGGGCGGCGATGGCGTCGAAGCGCGGGATGTCGCCGTCCCAGTCCGGCGGGGGCGCGAGTACCGGGTAGGTCCACACGAGACAGCGCACCCAGGGCGGGGAGTCGCGCATCCAGTCGACGGCCAGCGGTCCGCCACCGGAGAAGAACCACAGGCCCACCCGCTCCGGGTCGACGGCCTCGAGGGCGCGCGTCTCGTCCACGGCCGCGACGAGGTCGTCGGCGGCGACGGGGTAGTGCTCACCGCTGTGGAGCCGGTGCTCGATCACGATGCCGGTGAGCCCCGACGCGGCGGCCAGCGTCGCGTAACCGACCGCGCCCGGCCAGTCGCGGGGCTGCGCCTCGGGGGCGACGGGACCGCCGTGGACGAGGACGATCGCCGGCCGCGGCCCGTCGGCACGGGGAGACGTATAGACGTCGAGGCGGTCGGTGCGGACCCGGTGCGCCGGGTCGACGCCACCGAAGAGGGTCCCGTCGTCGGACAGCGTCGGCATGCGATCTCCCTGCTCCGAGGTTTGGGTACACTCGTACCACAACGATCGTCACGGTGGGAGGGAGAGCACGTGCCGCGCCGCGCCGACCACGACGCCCGCCGTCTCCAGGTGCTCACCGCGCTCGTCCGCTGCGCGCTCCGCACGGGGGTGCACGACCTCGGGTACCGCGACGTCGCCGCGGAGGCGGGGGTGTCGGTGCGCCTCGTGCAGTACTACTTCCCGAGCAGGAACGAGCTCCTGCTCGCGGGGCTCGAGCACGTGCGGCGGCGGATCACCACGCGCATCGACGAGCGCCTCGACGAGCTCCCGGACCCGACCGACGTCCGCGCGCGCCTGACCGTCGTGCTCGAGGGGCTCCTGCCGGTCGACGAGGACGGGCGGGACCTCACCGTCGTGCACCACGCCTTCGGCGCGCTCGCCCTGACCGATCCGACGATCCCCGCGTCGCCGTTCAGCGCGGTCAACCGCGACCTGCTCACCACGATGGTCGGCACGCTCACCGAGCTGGGGATCGACGCGGACGTCGTCGAGCGCGAGGCGGCGGCGCTGATCGGGCTGGCCACCGGCCTCGGGGTCGGGGTCGTCTTCGGTCAGTTCGACGTGGGGCTGGCTCGCTCCGCGCTGCACCATCACCTCGAGCAGGCCCTCACCTCGTGACAGGACGTTGTCCGCTCACCGAAGGGCCAGTACGGTGCGCGACGGCGGGCGCCCGGATCGGCAGCGCCTGTTCGGCCCGGGCGGGACTCCCGCCTGCCCGGGGCCACCGTCTGCGAGCGTCCTCCCCCCGGCCGCTCGCCGGGTGGCTCCGGGTCCACCACCCAGGGGGTGGACCGGGGTGATCGCCGTGAGCGGTGGCGATCCCGACCTGGACCGCTGCGACGGGTACGTGGTCCTGGTGCTCGATCCGGTCACGGGCGAGTCCGACTGCTACGGACCGTTCGTCGAGGTGACCGAGGCCGGCCAGGAGGTCATGCGCTTCCGCGAGGAGTTCTCCCTGCGGGAGTTCGACGAGGTGTTCGTCGAGCTGGTGCGCTGGCACCGTCGCTGAGGCGCCGCCCGCGGCACGGCCGGTGGCGCCCGTCCCGTCCCACGAACCGGTGACCGCTGGCGACGAACCGCTCACCCGTAGCGAGTTTCGGCGTCTGGAGCAGGGGAACTGTGAGGAGGACGCCCAACGATCGGTCTGGCCCCGTGCACGCTCCGGAGGTTCTCGACCGACCTACGTCGAGGAGGCACTCCGGTGCTCGACGACCGTGAGCAGTACATCCTGCGCGACATCCAGCGCCACATCGAGGCCAGCGACCCGAAGCTCGCGCGGCTCGCGCGTCGGGAGCAGGGCCACCGGACCTACTGGCTGTCGATCGCGTCGCTCGTCGTGGGCGTCGTCCTCGGCGTCGCGCTCGCCGCGCTGGGTCCGGTCGGTGCCGGCCTCACGCTGATCGCGCTCGGGGCCGTGCCCATGGGTGTGTGGCACTGGCGGCGGCCCGGGACGACGAGCCCGCTGCAGTCCGCCCAGGTCCAGGAACGGCGCGGGTAGGAACACGCCCGACGGGCCTCCATACTGCGTCGTAGGCGCAGGGAGGGCCGATGACCGTGTTCGCGCTGGTCCACGGCGGCTGGCACGGCGGGTGGTGCTGGCGGCGCGTCGCTTCGCGGCTGCGGGCGGCCGGGCACGAGGTCCACACGCCGACGCTCACCGGCGTCGGCGACCGCGCCCACCTCGGCACCCCGGACACGGGTCTCGCGACGCACGTCGAGGACGTCCTCGCCGTCCTGGAGATCGACGACCTGCGCGAGGTCGTGCTCGTCGGCCACAGCTCGGGTGGTGCCGTGATCACCGGGGTCGCGCAGCGGGCGTCCGACCGGCTCGCGCGGCTGGTCGACGACGGCGGCCGGATCGTCCTCGACCGCGAGGTGGCCATGGACGGCTGGGGGCTCCGCACCGAGGACGACCGCGCGTTCGTGCGGGCCCGTCTGCGCCCGCACGGTCCTTCTGATGAGTGGATGATCAGCGACCCTGCAGCGCCGCGAGCATGTCCTCGACCGTGCGAGAGAAGCGGGCGTCCGCGTCCCGGTCGCCGAGGCGTCGGGCGCCCAGTCCCCGGGCCGCCTCGTCGCGCACCGCGGCGGCGCGGCCCGCCACGTCCGACTCCCACACGGCCAGCCTCGGCACCGCGGGCAGGGGATGGGCGGGCACGGCGTAGCGGCGGCCCAGCGCCGCGGTGGTGGCGGCGACCGGGAGGCCGACGGGACGTGAGCCCGGGAGCCGCGAGGACCGGACCCGCGCGAGCGCGAGGGACGGGTCGCGACGGCGCCGGTCACCGCCGTCGGTGGTCGGTGCGAAGAGGACGAGGGGATAGCCCCGCTCGCCGCGCCACCCGTCGGTCGCCTCGACGACACGTCCCCAGAGCGCCGCGCACCCGAGGATCGCGCCGGCGCTGACGACCATGGGCGCCACGAGCCGCAGGTCGGCGGTCGCGTACAGGCCGCAGTGGCAGTCCCACGTGGGCGCCTGCGTGCAGCCGACCCGGCAGCCCGCCGTCGTCGCCACCCGGGGGAGCCACGTGAAGGGTGCGACGGGGGAGACGAGCGTCGGGCCGTCCTCGTCCCACCCCGTCAGCCAGACCCGCCACCCCACGATCGGTGTGGCGAGGTCGGGCGCCTCCGTCACGTGCTGACGGGTGCCGGGATCTCCTGCTGCGGCGTGCGTCCGACACCCGAGCGCGGCGTCGGGCGCGGGACCCGGGGTGCGACCTCGGCGAACCGCTCGGGGTAGTCGCCGCGGGGCACGGGGTCGACCACCGGCTCGACGGTCAGCATGCGGACGGGCTCGCCGATGTGCATGGGCGGACCACACCTTCCGTTCGCCCCGGCCACGGGAGTGGGTGGCCCGGATCTCACTCGAATGGGTGATCCGGACTGTACGCGCTTCGGGTCGAGGGCGGGCCTCCGTCCTGAGAGGACGAGCGGACGCAGGTCGCCCGATCGGCCCAGCGAATCGGCAGTCGGCCGTGCGCGGACGGCCGCTGGTCTCGGGAGTTGATCAGTCGCTCTCAGGCACGACGGATCTCCCGGACGCCGCCCCTAGCGTCGCCGTCGTGTCGAAGCGCGCGAAACGGGCCCTCTGGTCGGCGGTCGCGATCCTCGTGCTCGTCGGTCCACCGCGCTCGCGGCTCTCGACCAGCTGGGCGTCCCGCCGGGGCGCATCCACAGCGAGCAGTTCGGCTGGACGGGGCCGCTGCCGACCCACCCCTCGATCCCGGTCCCGCGGGTGGAGGAGCCGTCGGCGTCGACGCGCAGCAGCTGAGTCGACCTCCGGAGTCGGGAGCCCGCTGAGGGGCTCGGCGCGCACGGCCCGACCTGACACAGATGCTTCGAAAATCGAAGCGTTCTCCGGACGGTCGGATGCTCCGGGCGGCGGATGTGTCCCTCACCAACGCTTCGAAAATCGAAGCGTCTGCGCGGGAGGGCGCTCCGGGGCCGACGCCATGACCCACGACGTCATCGACGCAGTAACCGGCCGGACGCCACGCTGGGACCCTCCGACGACGGGAGCCCTCGTGGACCCGCCGGACCTCCCGCACGCCGTCGCCGACCTGCTCGCGCGCGTGCGCGGGCCGGAGTCCCGGCCCGCCTGATTCAGCTGTCGAGCTCGCTCCACCAGTGCACGACCTGCCAGCGATGGACCAGCGCGATCTCCGGCTGCCCGGCGACGTACGCCAGGAAGTCGCGCACGGCGCTCGCCCGCGCGGCCTGACCGCTCCAGCGCGGGTGCAGGCCGACGGTCATCAGCCGGGCCCCGGCGCCGTGGCGGGCCTCGTCGAGCAGGAAGTCCGCGGCGGAGATCAACGTCTCGGCGAAGTGCCGCGGGGTCGCGTAGGTGGGCGCGAGGAAGTAGCGGGTGTCGTTGTGCACCTTGGAGTAGGGGACGACGAGCCAGCGGCGGCCCTCGACCTCCGTCCAGTACGGCAGCTCGTCGTTGACGGCGTCGCTGTCGTAGACCAGGTCGGGGTGCGCGGCGGCGAGGCGCCGGGTCCGCTCGCTCGGGAACGAGCGGACGTACCAGCCGCGCACCGGGCGGCCGACGAGATCGGGCAGCACGCGCATCGCGTGCTCGAGGTCGGCGCGCTCCTCGTCCTCGCTCATCGTCGTCACCTCGGCCCAGCGGTAGCCGTGGCCGAGGACGTCGTGCCGGCTCGCGCGCAGCCATGCGGCGAAGGGCGGGTTGCGCTCGAGCGCCCGGGCGCACACGCCGAACGTCACGTCGGCGTCGAACCGCTCGAACAGGCGCACCAGCCGCCAGATGCCGACGCGGCTGCCGAACTCGAAGTGGCCCTCGGTGCCGATGTCGCGGATCGCCGGGTCGATCGGGATCGCGTACTCGCCCCAGCTGTCGTTGCCCTCGCCGTCGGGCCACGCAGCTTCGGCGCCCTCCTCGACATTGACGACGATGTTCACGGCGACGCGCGCACCGTTCGGCCAGCGCTCGAACGGGGCGGACAGGCCGTGGCCGACGAGGTCGCGCTCCATGGTGGCGTTCTACCCCGCCTCGCCGACCCGGCTCTCCAGGCGGCGCGCGGCGGCGAGCAGCGGCTCCGCCCAGCGGGCACCGGGACGGCGACCGATCCTGTCGACGGGGCCGGACACCGACACCGCGGCGACCACGGCGCCGTCGGCGGCCCGGACCGGGGCGGACACGCTGGCCACGCCCGCCTCGCGCTCGGCGACGCTCTGCGCCCAGCCGCGTCGGCGGACCTCCTCGAGCACGCGGTCGGCGAACGCGGACGGCTCCGCCGACCACGCGGCGAGCACCTTCGCCCCCGAGCCGGCGGCCATCGACACGCGCACGCCGACCGGGACGGTGTCGCGCAGCCCGCTCGCCGGCTCCGCGGCGGCCACGCACACGCGCACCGTGGGGTCCGAGCCGTCGCGGCGGTAGAGCTGGATGCTCTCGCCGGTGAGGTCGCGCAGCCCGGGGAGAACGTCCTCGGCCGCGGTGAGCAACGGGTCGCCGTGACCGTGGGCGAGCTCCCCGAGCGCGGGGCCGGGACGCCAGCGACCGTCGGGCTCGCGCACCAGCAGGCGGTGCGCCTCGAGGCCTACCGCGAGCCGGTGGGCCGTCGCGCGCGGCAGCCCGGTGCGCTCGCAGAGCTCGCCGAGCGTGCAGGGCGCCGCCGCGGCCGCCCGGAGGACGACCACCGCCTTGTCGAGCACGCCGATACCGCTACCCTGTCCCACAGGACGACACCATAGTCCCACTGTGTGGGATTCGTGGGTGAGGAAAGAGGCAGACAAGTGGGACGCACGCTCGCGGAGAAGGTCTGGGACCAGCACGTGGTCCGTCACGGCGAGGGCCAGGAGCCCGACCTCCTCTACATCGACCTCCACCTCGTGCACGAGGTCACCAGCCCGCAGGCCTTCGACGGGCTGCGCCTGGCCGGACGGCCCGTGCGGCGTCCCGACCTGACCATCGCCACCGAGGACCACAACGTCCCGACGCTCGACATCCTCGCGCCCATCGCCGATGAGGTCTCCCGCACGCAGGTCGAGACGCTGCGGCGCAACGTCGAGGAGTTCGGCGTCAAGCTCTACCCGATGGGCGACGCCAACCAGGGCATCGTCCACATGATCGGCCCGGAGCTGGGGCTGACGCAGCCGGGGACGACGGTCGTCTGCGGCGACTCGCACACCTCCACCCACGGCGCGTTCGGTGCGCTCGCGTTCGGCATCGGCACGTCCGAGGTCGAGCACGTCATGGCCACCCAGACGCTGCCGCTGCGGCCGTTCAAGACGATGGCGATCGAGATCTCCGGCCGCCTGCGCCCCGGTGTCACCAGCAAGGACGTCATCCTCGCGGTGATCGCCCAGATCGGCACCGGCGGCGGCGCCGGCTACGTGCTCGAGTACCGCGGTGAGGCCGTGCGGGACATGTCGATGGAAGCCCGCATGACCATGTGCAACATGTCGATCGAGGCCGGGGGACGCGCCGGCATGGTCGCCCCGGACGACACGACGATCGAGTACCTGACGGGCCGCCCGCACGCCCCGCAGGGCGAGCTGTGGGACGAGGCCGTGGCGGCGTGGCGCGAGCTGCGCACCGACGACGACGCCGAGTTCGACGAGGTCGTGCACATCGACGCCGACGCGCTCACGCCGTTCGTCACCTGGGGCACCAACCCGGGCCAGGGCCTGCCGCTGTCCGAGGCCGTGCCGGACCCCGAGGGGATGTCCGACGACGACGCGGCCGCCGTGCGCAAGGCGCTCGCCTACATGGCCCTCGAGCCCGGCACCAAGCTCCGCGACATCGCCGTGGACGTCGTGTTCCTCGGGTCGTGCACCAACGCGCGCATCGAGGACCTGCGCGCCGCCGCCGACGTCCTCAAGGGCCACCACGTCGCCGACGACGTGCAGATGCTCGTCGTCCCCGGCTCGATGAAGGTCAAGGCGCAGGCCGAGGCCGAGGGTCTCGACGCCGTGTTCACCGAGGCCGGCGCCGAGTGGCGCTCCGCGGGCTGCTCGATGTGCCTGGGCATGAATCCCGACCAGCTCGCGCCCGGCCAGCGCTGCGCGTCGACGTCGAACCGAAACTTCGAGGGCCGTCAGGGCAAGGGCGGTCGCACGCACCTCGTGTCGCCGCTGGTCGCGGCGGCCACGGCCGTGCGCGGCACGCTCTCCTCGCCCGAGGACCTCTCGCCCACCACCCTGACGTTCGCCTGAGGAGGCCCGGACATGGACGCCTTCACCATCCACACCGGCATCGCCACGCCGCTGCGCGTGTCGAACGTCGACACCGACCAGATCATCCCGGCCGTCTACCTCAAGCGCGTGACGCGCACGGGCTTCGAGGACGGGCTGTTCGCCTCCTGGCGTGGGGACCCCTCGTTCGTCCTGAACCAGCAGCCCTTCGACCGCGGCAGCGTGCTCGTCGCCGGCTCCGACTTCGGCACCGGCTCGTCCCGTGAGCACGCCGTCTGGGCGCTCATGGACTACGGGTTCCGCGTCGTGATCTCGTCGCGCTTCGGTGAGATCTTCAAGGGCAACTCGTCGAAGGCGGGGCTGCTGGCCGCCACCGTCGATCAGTCCGACGTCGAGCTGCTCTGGAAGAAGATCGAGGAGCGACCGGGCCTCGAGCTCACCGTCGACCTCGAGGCGCTCACGATCACCGCCGACGACCTCGTCGTGCGGTTCACCGTCGACGAGTACGCCCGCTGGCGCCTGCTCGAGGGCCTCGACGACGTCGACATCACGCTGCGCTCCGTCGACGCCATCGAGGCCTACGAGGCGACGCGGCCGGCCCACAAGCCGACCACCGTCTGACGCGTCACCAGGGGACCTCGCCGGCGTCCTCGTAGAAGCCGCCGGTGGGGCCGTCGTCGGGCAGGGTGGCCAGGCGGATGGGCGTCGCCGCGCCCTGCTGCGTGGTGCGGTGTCCCTGGTGGCCATTGAGGTCGGTCGCGACGTAGCCCGGGCACGCCAGGTTGATCTTGATGTTCGTGCCCTCGAGCTCCCGGACGTACTGCCGCTGCCGCGCTGGCCCCGTCCCGACGGCGGGTTCTCCCCGGGGAGGGCCCGCAGGTCCACGACAGCGCCCAGCTCCAGCAGCTGGTCATGCTCGGCCGCGCGGTCGCGGTGCTGCCCGACTCCGTGCGCGCCGGCCTGCCCGAGGGCATCGTCGCGGTCCCGGTGGTCGACGCGGCCCGCGTGACGACCCTGCTGGCCTGGCCGCCCTGGAGCCGGGTGCGGGGCCTCGCCGACCTGGCCCGCGTGGCGTCGCGGCTCTGAACTTAGGCTGCCCTAATTTCGGGGGGTAGGGTCTGGGCATGGCTGCTCCCGACACCCAGGCCCCCGCCGCGCCGGCACCGTCCACCCCGGCCCCGTCCCCACGGACCCGGAAGGGCGGCGCGGGCCACCGCCTGCGAGTGCTGCGCTGCGAGCGACTGACGCCGCACCTGCTGCGCGTGGTGTTCGGGGGACCGGCGCTCGACGGCGTCGCCGACAACGGCTTCACCGACAAGTACGTCAAGCTCGCCTTCCCGCGGCCCGGCGTCGAGTACCCCGAGCCGTTCGACGTCCCCGCGATCCGCGAGTCGATGCCGCGCGAGGCCTGGCCGATCGTGCGGACCTACACCGTGCGCGCCCTCGACCATGCCGCCGGCGAGCTGGCGATCGACTTCGTCGTGCACGGCGACACCGGCGTCGCGGGCCCCTGGGCGCTGGCGGCGGCCCCGGGCGACGAGCTCACGATGATGGGGCCCGGCGGGGCCTACGCGCCGTCGCCCGAGGCCGACGCGCACGTCCTGGTGGGCGACGAGGCGGCCCTCCCGGCCATCGCCGCGGCGCTCGAGAACGTCACCTCCGGGGTGCCCGTGCACGCGTTCGTCCAGGTCGACGGGCCGGACGACGAGATCGCCCTCGCGACGTCCGAGGCCGTGACCCTGCGCTGGCTGCACCGCGACGCCGGCGAGGACCTCGTCGAGACCGTCCGCGCCGCCGCGTGGCCCGCGGGCACCGTGCACGCCTTCGTCCACGGCGAGACCGGCGACGTGAAGGCCCTGCGCTCCCACCTGCTCGAGGAGCGGGGCCTCGACCGCGCCTGGCTCTCGATCTCCGGCTACTGGCGCCGCGGCGCCGACGAGGACACGTTCCAGGCGGAGAAGAAGGCTTCGCCACGTGAGTGATCCGGGTCGTCAAGACGACCCGAATCACTCACGTGGCCGCAGGCCCTCAGGGCCGACGGTGAGCATCGAGCCCACCGACGGCACGCCACGGTCGTCGACGAGGAAGAGCAGGTACGGGCCCGGCGGGGTGAGCCCGGGATCCTCGGGGACGGTCACCGAGAGACCGCCGGCGGTCGGCGCGGTGTCGAGGGCCACCGAGCGCATGTCGGTGGTGGTGACGTGGGTGGCGGTCGAGGCCTTGATCAGGCGCGCGCTGCGGATGTGCTCGGGGTCCGGTGTCGGGATCGTCGCCGTCTGCCCGCGGGCCAGCGTCGGGGGCGCGTTCGTGATCGTCGGTCGCGCGCCGCCCTGGAAGAGGTAGGGCGGGTTGTAGATCTCGATGCGCTGCTCGAAGGTGCCCGGGACGAGGTTCTGCTGGTCGTCGAACAGTGGGTCCGAGCCGGCCGTGAGCACGCGTCCGTCGGGGAGCAGCAGCGCTTCGGTGTGGTAATCGCGCCCGACCGCAGGGTCGGCGGCGGCGGTGATCTGACCTGTGTCGGGGTGCAGCAGGCGGGCGATGTGGTTGTTGGTCCCGCCCTTGCCGCGGTAGTCCCGCGAACCGCCCGAGATCAGCATCGTGTCGTCGGGCAGGTTGACGAGGTTCGGGTACCGCACGCCCTCGGGCAGGCTCGGTCCGGCCGTGAAGTGCGGCGCCGGGTCGCGCAGGTCGAGGTAGTCGATGCGCCCGGTGGACCGCGTGCTCTCGCCGACCCCGCCGCCACCGACGACGGCGAGGCGCTGGTCGTTCACGGGCCCGATCCAGGCGGAGCCGGCCGTCTCGAGCAGGTCGGGGTCGCGCATGCCGGGGATCGCGGCGAACGCCCCGGTGTCGGTGTCCCAGAACCCCGGCTCGCGTCCCTTGTCGGCAGGCCCGTAGCCGGCGTTGGCCCCGGTGTAGACCATCCGCCCGGCCTGCGCGGTCTCGAAGACCGCGGGGTAGGTCGGGAAGTAGCGCGTGAGGTCCTTGCGCTCGGAGAAGGCGTTCGTCGTCGGATCGAAGATCTCGGTCTGGCCGTTGAGGACCTCGCCGGCGCCGTCGAGGCCGGCCACCGTCAGCACGCGGCCGTCCGACATCGGCGTGAGCGTCGCGTACCAGCGGTGGAACGCCATGTCGGAGACCTGCGACCAGGTCTCGCTGACGGGGTCGAACGTGTAGGCCTTGTTGGTGCCCTGGTAGTCCTGCTTGCGCAGGGTCATCTGCTGGCCCTGGCCGTAGACGTTGCGCGCGAGGTCGGGCGCGAGGCCCTCGACCTGGTACTGCGCCGGTGCGGTGGTCAGGGCACCGGGACCGGGGTCGACGGCCTCGACGAAGACCGGCTCCTCCGACGCGACCACCTGCGTGCGGCGACCCTGGCCGTTCTTCTGCGCCGGCGGGAGCCGCGTCTCGGCGTCGGCGCGGTAGCGCACGCCGGTGGGGGAGACGAACACCGTGCCCGCCGGCAGCACCATCGGGGCGTTCGGGTCCTCGTTCTTCACGGTCATCGTGCCGGCCGCGTTCGTGACCGCGCCGTCGAGCCGCTCGTAGCGCTGGGTGCCGCCCGCCACGAGGAGCCGCCCGTCCGGCAGCGTCGTCTGCCCGCCGCAGAACATGTCGTCGGGGACCGGGATCATCCGCGACTGCCCGGTGGTGGGGTCGTAGAGCAAGCTCTTGAGCGCCCGCGTCGCGAACATGTCCTCCTTGTTGCCCGACCCCGCGATGAGCAGGACCTTGCCCGAGGAGAGCAGCGCGGCGTGGATCGCGTTGACCCGGCGGTCGTCCGGCACGTCGATCGTGTCCCAGTGCCCGAACGCGCGCTCGTAGTCCGGGCTGTTGATCAACTGCTCGTGACGCCACTCGTTGATGTAGGAGAACGCCGGGGGCACGTTGACGCCCAGCAGGACGACCGCGCCGAGGACGACGAGGACGATCTGGCGGACGCGACGGGTGTTCGCCACACGCACCGGGCTGGGCTCCTGGCGGGTCGACGACGGGGCCGGCCGCGACGTTAGCCCCGGTCAGCGGGCCCTCTGAACGCGCCCCGATCCGTGCCCGGGTGTCCCGCCGCGGGCGATTCGTCCTGTGGGACGGATCCTCAGAAGGCGGCGTCGCGGTGGTAGTCGGCCGCTGCGAGGGTGCCGTCCGGGCCGAACGACAGGATCCACACGCTGCCCTTGCGGGACGGCGGGTCCGCCAGGTCGCGGTCCGAGAGCGGCGCGCACCCGGCCCGCGTCGCGGCGGACGCCAGGACCCGCACCAGGTGCGGAATCCCGTCGCCCTGCGCGCAGACGGCGGCCACCACGCCGCCGGTCCCGGCCTCGGTGAGCTTCTCCAGGAGCGCGAGCGCGGGTCCGTCGTCGCGCGCGACCGCGCCGTCGCCCAGCTCCGGCGCCTCGTGGATCGTCGCGCCCGCCGCCTCCGCGTACGGCGCCAGCGTCTGCCGGCAGCGGGCCTTGGGCACCGCGTGCAGCGCGGTCACCCCGAACCGGGAGAGGAACCGGGCCAGGCGTTGCGCCTGCTCGTACCCCTCCTCGACCAGCGGGCGGTCGGCGTCCGCGCCGTCCCAGTCCGAGCGCTTGCCCGCGAGCGCGTGCCGCACGAGCAGGAGGGTCCGTAGCGCAGGCGACCGCGCGGTGAAGGCGTCGACGACGTCGCGGTCGGACTCGTAGGTCAGCAGCGCCGCGGCGTCGGGCGGGGAGAGCCAGCGGAGCTCGTCGGTCTCGTCGCCGGACGAGAAGCGGCCCTCGCCGGCGCGGGCCGACCAGAACTCGACGACCTTGTCCTCGGCGCCGACCATGTAGCGCACCGTCCGCAGGTGCCGGCCGAGCACGGCGGCGAACCCCGTCTCCTCGGCCAGCTCCCGCACGGCCGCGTCGACACGCGTCTCGCCCGGGTCGACCTTGCCCTTGGGCAGGCTCCAGTCCTGGTGGTGCGGGCGGTGCACGACCGCGACCTCGACGTCGTGCCCGGAGCCGTCCGGGCGCCAGAGGACCGCTCCCGCGGCGTGAACCGTCATCGGGTCGACTCCCGCTCCGCTCCGTCTCCCTGGACCGTCACTTCCGGCTCTGCCGCTGCTGAAGCAACCGGAGCTGGTGGTCGTGCACGGACAGGCCCTCGTGGCCCTCGCCTGCGGCGACCGGCCACGGATCCCAGGACCCGTCGGGTTCGAGAATCCAGCTGCGGGTGCCCGGGTCGGTCGCCGAGTCGAGGATCGAGGCGAGCTCGGCGGACAGACGCGGGTCGGTGACGGGCACGAGCGCCTCGACCCGGCGGTCGAGGTTGCGGTGCATCATGTCCGCGCTGCCGATCCAGTACTCGTCGGCGCCGACGAAGTGGAAGATCCGCGAGTGCTCGAGGAAGCGCCCGAGGATCGAGCGCACCCGGATGTTCTCCGAGAGGCCCGGCACGCCCGCCCGCAGGGAGCAGAGCCCGCGGACGATGAGGTCGACGGGCACGCCGGCGCCCGACGCGCGGTAGAGGGCGTCGATCACCTGCTCGTCGACGAGACCGTTGACCTTGATCCGGATGCCGGTGGTCTCGCCGCGCTCGGCGCGCTCCCGCTCGTGGTCGATGCGCTCGACGATGCCGCGCCGCAGCCCGTACGGGGCGACCAGGAGCTTGCGGTACGAGGTGCGCCGGGCGTAGCCGGTGAGCACGTTGAACAGGTCGGTGAGGTCGGCGGCGATCGTCTCGTCGGCGGTGAAGACGCCGATGTCCTCGTAGAGGCGGGCGGTCTTGGGGTTGTAGTTGCCGGTCCCGAGGTGGCAGTACCGCTTGATCGCCGAGCCCTCCTGGCGCACGACGAGCACGGCCTTGCAGTGGGTCTTGAGGCCCACGAGGCCGTAGACGACGTGGACGCCCGCGCGCTCCAGGGCACGGGCCCACCCGATGTTGGCGCGCTCGTCGAAGCGGGCCTTGATCTCCACGACCGCGACGACCTGCTTGCCGGCCTCGGCGGCGTCGATCAGTGACTCGACGATCGGGGAGTCACCCGAGGTGCGGTAGAGCGTCTGCTTGATCGCCAGCACCTTCGGGTCCGCCGCGGCCTGCTCGATGAAGCGGTGCACGCTCGTGGAGAACGAGTCGTAGGGGTGGTGCACCAGCACGTCGCCCTCGCGCAGCGTGGCGAACACGCTCTTCGGGGTCTCGCCCTCGCTGAACGCCGAGTGCTTCGCCGGGACGAACACGGGGTCCTTGAGGTCCGGCCGATTCAGGCGCAGCAGCTCCATGAGCGCCGAGAGGTCGAGGCGCCCCGGCACCTGCACGACGTCGTGCGGGTCCACGTCGAGCTCGCGCAGCAGCAGCTCGAGCATGTGCTCGCTCATCGTGTCGGTGATCTCCAGACGCACCGGCGGGCCGAAGCGCCGTCGCGCGAGCTCCCGCTCGAGGGCCTGCAGGAGGTCCTCGTCGCGGTCCTCCTCCACCTCGAGGTCGGCGTTGCGCGTCACCCGGAACACGTGGTGCTCGACGACGTTCATGCCCTCGAAGAGCTGGTCGAGGTTCTCGGCGATGAGGTCCTCGATGGGCAGGAACCACGCCTGCCGGTCGCTGTCGGCGGGGGAGTCCTCGTCGGGCTCGGGGCCGACGCGCACGAGACGCGGCACGTTGTTGGGCACCTTGACGCGGGCGAAGTGCTCGGTGCCGGTCTGCGGGTCGTGCACGGCGACGGCGAGGTTGAGCGACTGGTTGGAGATGTAGGGGAACGGGTGCGCCGGGTCGACGGCCAGCGGCGTGAGCACCGGGAAGACCTGGCGGGCGAACCAGTCCGAGAGCCGGGGCCGGGCCGACTCGGTGACCTGCGACCAGTCGATGAGGTGCACGCCGGCCGCGTCGAGCGCCGGGGCGATCTCGTCGAGGAAGACGCGGGCGTGCTTGTGGGCCAGCTCCTGGGTGCGTGCGGAGATCCGGGTGAGCTGCTCGCGCGGGGTCAGGCCGTCGGCGCCGCGCACGGCGAGCCCGGCCTGGTCGCGGCGCTTCAGCCCCGCGACGCGGACCATGTAGAACTCGTCGAGGTTCGACGCGAAGATCGACAGGAACTTCGCCCGTTCGAGCAGCGGCTGGCTCGGGTCCTCGGCCAGCGCGAGCACCCGGGCGTTGAACTCCAGCCACGACAGCTCGCGGCTGTCGTAGCGGTCCGGCGGCAGGTCGGCGGGCGCCGCGGGGCGGGCCGTCGGCGCGGCGGGCGCTCCGGGCGTGCGCCCCCGCGCCCCGCGGCCGTTCTCGTCGGCGGCGGCGGGAGGACGGGGGCCGGTCAGCTCCTCGACGGGGGTCTCGGCCGGTGGGTCGGCTGGTGTGTCCGCAGGTGTGTCCGCAGGTGTGTCCGCTGGGGCCGCGATCCCGTCGCTCGATCCGGTCTCGGCGGACGTGGACGACGTGGAGGGGCTCACGTCGCCCGATGGTGCCCGAGGTGCCCGGGCACCGCGAGGGACCCGCGACGCGGACCACCCCTGTCCGTCCGGTCGACGGACGTCGTTCAGCAGGCCGTCTCGCGCGCCGGGACCCCGACGGAGGCGGCGGTCGGGGGGTCGGGCCAGGCCCGGGTCTCCGGGCCGGCGCCGAGGTCGCGGGCCCGGACCAGGTCATCGGGGGTGTCGACGTCGCCGCGCAGGCCCGGCCACGCGCCGTCGAGGGCCACGGCCCCGGACGCGGCGTGCGCGGCCGCCGACCCCGGTCCGAAGCGCGGGCGCAGTGGGTAGCCCGGCGCGGCGACCAGCAGCGTCGTGCCGGTGCCGGCGTGGTCGGCGACGAAGGCCGACGTCGCGCCCTCGGCGAACCGGGCCGCCGCGCGGGCCAGGGCGTCGTCGAGCTCGTCGGCACGCAGGGCGGGCAGGTCGGCCTGCAGGACCGCCAGGGCGTGCTCGCGGGAGCCGGTGCGGCGCAGGTGATCCGCACCACGGCGCAGCGCCGCGTTGAGGCCGCCGCCGGTGTCGCGCACGGTCTCCCACGGCCCGCCCGCTCCCAGCTGCTCGGCGGGCTCGGTGGTGACGACGACCAGCCGCCCCGTGCGCTCCGCGGCGCGGGCGGCGCGCAGCGTGTCGCGGGCCAGGGCGAGGGCCAGGGCGCGGTGGGCCTGCTCACGGGACGCGTCGTCACCCGGGAGGTCCGCGACGGCCGGGGCGAGTCGCGACTTCGCGCGCCGAAGCTCCTTGACCGGCACCACGAGGTCGACCAGCACGTCCACGGCTCCAGTCTGCCCCTCGGCGACCACCGGGGGCAGGTGATCGGGCCCGGTGGGCCCCGCTGGACCGGTCTCCCCGGCCGGGAGAGACTTCCCGCGACGGGACGGGTGGTCCGGACCCGTACGAGCGCGGAACGTGGAGGTGGGCGAGCCGGTGGCACGGGCGCGCGAGAAGGGCGGGCCGTGGGTGGCTCTCGCCGCGGCGGTCTTCTACCCGCTGACCCTCCTGCTGGCGAAGCGCCGCATGGAGGGCCTCGAGAAGGTGCCGGAGCGCGGCCCGGCGATGCTGGTGTGCAACCACATCTCCTACCTCGACCCGGTGTACACGGCGGTGTTCGTGCACCGCTCGAAGCGGGTGCCGCGGTTCCTCGCCAAGGCGTCGCTCTGGGACGTCCCCGTGCTCGGCAGGACCCTGAGCGGGAGCCGCCAGATCCCCGTCAGCCGCGGCTCGGTCGAGGCCGGCGCGAGCCTCGACGCGGCCCGCACGTCGTTCGCGGACGACGGCGTCGTCGTCATCTACCCGGAGGGCACGATCACGCGCGACCCGGAGGGCTGGCCGATGAACGCCCGCTCCGGGGCCGCCCGCCTCGCCCTCGACAGCGACGTGCCCGTCATCCCGGTCGTGCACTGGGGCACGTTGTCGGTCTACGACCACTACAAGCGCCGCTTCCGGCCGTCGTGGCGCACCACGATCACCGTGCGGGCGGGCGACCCCGTGCCGCTCGACGCCGTGCGCGCCCGCGCCCGGGAGGCCGGCCCCGACCGTGACCGGTCCACGGAGGTGGCCCTGCTGCGCGAGACGACCGACCGGATGATGTCCGCGGTGCGCGACCTGCTCGCCGACGTGCGCGGCGAACCGGCGCCGGAGCCCACCCGCCGGCCGCGGGGCTCCGGCACGTGAGCCGCGCCCCCGTGCGGCTGCGGCGCGTGGCGGTGCTCGGGGCGGGCACGTGGGGGACGACGTTCGCCAAGGTCCTCGCCGACGCCGGGACCCCCGTGACGCTGTGGGCCCGGCGCGCCGAGGTCGCCGCGGACGTCGCCCGGGACCGGTGCAACCACGAGTACCTGCCCGACGTGACGCTGCCCGCCGCGCTCGCCGCGACCGCCGACGCCGACGAGGCCCTCGACGGTGCCGACGCCGTCGTGCTGGCCCTGCCCGCCCAGCGGCTGCGTGAGAACCTCGAGCGCTGGACCGGCCACCTGCCGCGCGGTGTCACCCTCGTCAGCCTGGCCAAGGGCGTGGAGCGCGGCTCGCTGCTGCGCATGAGCGAGGTGATCCGTGAGGTCACCGGAGCCGCGGCGGACGAGGTCGCGGTGGTGTCCGGGCCCAACCTCGCCGGGGAGATCGCCCTCGAGCAGCCCACCGCCACCGTCGTCGCCTGCTCCGACCACGCGCGCGCCGTGGCGGTTCAGCACGCCTGCTCGACCGGCTACTTCAAGCCGTACACGAACGCCGACGTCGTCGGCTGCGAGCTCGGCGGCGCGTGCAAGAACGTCATCGCATTGGCCTGCGGCACCGCGGCGGGCCTCGGCTACGGCGACAACACCACGGCCTCGCTCATCACCCGGGGCCTGGCGGAGATTCTCGCGGCTCGCGGTGGCCCTGGGCGCCGAGCAGCTGACGCTCGCGGGACTCGCCGGGCTGGGCGACCTCGTCGCCACCTGCTCGTCGCCGCTCTCGCGCAACCGGCGCTTCGGCGAGGCCCTGGGCCGCGGCCTGAGCATGGCCGAGGCGGAGGAGGCCAACCACGGTCAGGTCGCCGAGGGCGTGAAGTCCTGCGACGCGATCGGCGAGCTCGCCCGCCGCCACGGCGTCGACGCCCCGATCGTCGACGCTGTGCGCCGTGTGTGCGCCGGTGAGGTGACGGCCAAGGAGGTCGGCGACGAGCTGATCAACCGGGAGCTCAAGGTCGAATGAACTCCCGGGGTCGCCGTCACGTTTGCGGGGCCGGGGCCCGGGAACACTGGCGGCGATGGACGTGCTGCAGCGGATGGGCCCGCGAACGGTGCCGGGGACGGCGGTGGCGCCGCTGGAACTGTGCGCGCTGGCCGACACCGGGAACGCCGGCATCCTCCGCCGCCGCTTCCGCGCCTGGGTCGACCCGCTCACCGACCTGGACACCGCCGACGACCTCGCGCTCGCGGTGTACGAGGCGCTCGCCAACGTCGTCGACCACGCCTACGTCGGGCGCGGCACCCCGGGCCTCATGACGCTCTGGGCCGCCGTCTCCTGCCCGCTGCTGACCGGCCGCGACCTCGTCGTCACCGTCACCGACGAGGGGGCCTGGCGCCCGAGCAGCGGGCCCGGCTGGCGCGGTCGTGGGCTGCCGCTGATGCGCGAGCTCACGCACGCCACCGCCGTGCTCCGCGGGGACCACGGCACCACCGTGCAGCTCCGCCGGCGCATCCGGACCACCGACGACCGCTCGGTGGCGCTGGTCTAGCTCGTCCGGTCTCCTCGGCGCGGCACGTGCGGGGGCACCGGCGTGCCCTCCGGCAGCGCCGGGCACGTCGTCACGCCGGTCACGCGCATCTCGAGGCCGACGACGCCCGCCCACCGGCCGTCGCCCGCCGCGACGGCGTCGCCGTCACCCGGCGGCCCGGTGCGCGCCTTGACGCTGGCCTCCGTGAGGTCGAGCGCCACCAGCGACGTCGCGGCCATCTCCTTGCGGCTCGGCGGGTCGGCGTGGTCCTCCTGGCCCGGCGCGACCTGGCGGACGAGCGCCCGCATCGCGGCCAGCGCCTCGTCGGGGTCGGTGACCCTGCGGGCGTGCCCGCGGACCACGGCGCTGCGGTAGTTCGCGGACTGGGTGAACCAGCGCCGCGCGTAGACCAGCCCGTCGATGATCGTGACGGTGACGCACACCGGCTCGTCGCCCCGCAGGCTCGCCGCGCCGCTGGAGCCGTGCAGGTAGAGCGTCCCGCCGATCCGCGCGTGCAGCGTGGGTAGCACGACGGGTTCGCCGTCGACGACCCGCCCGACGTGCGCGACGAGCGCCTCGTCGAGCACGGCGTGGAGCTCGGCGCGGTCGTCGCGCTGGCGGTCGCGGTGGCGGCGGACGGTGGAGCGGTCGGTGGGGGAGAGCGGCGGTGCGGTCACGCCATCCATCGTCGGCGAGACAGTGGCATGCTCGAACGGCCACTTCTGTCCGACTTCAGGAGGCCACTCGTGCGCGGCCTACCTCCCGAGCTGGCGCTCCCGCTCGACCGGGCGACACCGACCCCGCTCGCGACCCAGCTGGCCGACGGCCTGCGCGCCGCCGCGGCCTCGGGCGCGCTGCGCGTCGGCGAGCGGGTGCCCTCGACGCGTGTCCTGGCCGGCGAGCTGGGCGTCAGCCGCACGGTGACCGCCGCCGCCTACGACCAGCTCGTCGCCGAGGGCTGGCTCGGCCCCCGCCGCGGCGCCGGCACCTACGTGCTGGCGACCTCCCACGTGAGTGAAGTTCCCGGCTATAGCCGGGAACTTCACTCACGGGGGACTGAGCTGCTCGACCTGCGGCCCGGGGCCCCGTGCCTCGCGGTGCTCGACCGGCAGGCGTGGCGGCGGGCCTGGCGGCACGCGGGCGACCGCGAGCCCGCGCCCCGCCCCGAGCACGCCGGCGTGCCAGCCTTCCGCGACGCCGTCGCGCGCCTGCTCCTGCACCACCGCGGGCTCGCCGCGACGCCCGGGGACGTGCTGGCCACCGCCGGCACCACCGACGGGTTCGCCGAGGTCGTCGCCGTGCTCCGGGCCCGCACCGGGCGTGCCCCGCGGGTCGCCGTCGAGGACCCCGGCTACGTCCGGGCCACCGAGGTGCTGCGCGACGCCGGCGCCACCGTGGTCGGGGTGGGTGTCGACGACGAGGGCCTGCGGGTCGACGACCTCCCGACGGGCCTCGACGCCGTGTACCTCACGCCCGCCCACCAGTACCCGCTCGGCGCCCGCCTGCCCGTGGCCCGGCGGACGGCGCTCGCGGAACGAGCCCGGGACGAGGGCCTCCTGCTCGTCGAGGACGACTACGACGGCGAGCTGCGATTCGACGTCGCCCCGCTGCCGCTGCTCGCCGGCCTGGCGCCCGACGTCACCGTGCACCTCGGCACCACCAGCAAGATCGTCTCGCCGACCCTGGGCGCGGGGTGGATGGTGGCGCCGCCCGCGGTGCGCGACGCCGTCCTGGACCGCCGGCGACGCACCGGGGTGCGGCCCGCCCCGGCCGGCCAGCAGGTGGTGGCCGCCCTGCACGCCGACGGCGCCCTCGCCCGTCACCTGGCCCGGCTGCGCCGCGAGCTGGCTGCCCGCCGGGCACGGGTCGTCGACGCCGTGACCGCCTCCGGGCACGCCGTGCGCGGCGACCGGGCGGGCGCGCACCTGCTGGTCCCGCTGCCCGACCGGGCCGCCGAGCGGGCGACCGTCGACGCGGCCGCCCGCGTGGGCCTGCAGATCGGCGGGATCGGCGAGCACCACCTGGACCCCGACGTACCGGGCGTGGCGTGCGGCGTGCTCGTCGGGTGGGCCGGGCCGTCGGCGGCGGAGCTGGACGACGCCCTGGTGCGACTGGCGGACGTGCTCGCCGGGCGTCCAGGATCGTCCCCGTGACCGAGCCCCTGACGTACGGGCGATACCTGCACCTCGACGCGCTGCTCACGGCGCAGACCCCGCTCTCGCGCCCCGAGGCCCACGACGAGCTGCTGTTCATCATCCAGCACCAGACCTCGGAGCTGTGGCTCAAGCTGGCCCTCCACGAGCTCACCGGCGCCTGCGACGACCTGGCGCGGGACGACCTCCCGCTCGCGCTCAAGCGCCTCGCCCGCGTGAAGCACGTGCAGAAGCAGCTGATCGAGCAGTGGACGGTGCTGGCGACCCTCACGCCGAGCGAGTACCAGCGCTTCCGCGGGTTCCTCGGGTCGTCGTCGGGCTTCCAGAGCTACCAGTACCGGGCCGTCGAGTTCGTGCTGGGCGCCAAGGACCCGGCGATGCTCGAGGTGTTCGCCGACGACGAGGCGGCGCTCGCGGTGCTCACCGCGGCGCTGGACCGGCGCAGCCTCTACGACGAGTTCCTCCGCCTGCTCGCGCGGCGGGGCCTGCCGGTGCCCGACGACGTGCTGCGCCGCGAGGTCCGCGAGCCCCACCGGGAGGACCCGCGCCTGGTCGAGGTGTTCCGCGCGATCTACGACGCCCCGGAGGAGCACTGGGACGTCTACGAGACCTGCGAGGAGCTCGTCGACATCGAGGACAACCTGCAGCTCTGGCGCTTCCGCCACCTCAAGACCGTCGAGCGCACGATCGGTCTGCGCACCGGCACCGGCGGGACGAGCGGCGCGTCCTTCCTGCGCCGCGTCCTCGACCTGTCGTTCTTCCCCGAGCTGTACGCGGTCCGGACCGCCCTCTGAGCCCCGCGTAGGCTCCGCCGCCATGACGGGCCAGGAAGCAGGCCGGGGGGCAGGTCAGGGCGCACACCGGGGAGCAGGCGAGCCGCAGGACCGTCCCCGCGTCGTCGTCCTCTTCGGCGGGCGCAGCAGCGAGCACCGCATCTCGTGCCTCTCGGCCGGCAGCGTGCTTGCGCACCTCGACCCCGCCCGCTACGACGTGCTGCCCGTCGCGATCACTCCGGACGGCGCCTGGGTGCTCGGCCCCACGGACCCCGAGGTGCTGCGGCTGCACGGCCGCGAGCTGCCCGAGGTCACGTCCGGGCGGCCCGTCGCGCTGCCCGCCGACCCGACGCGCCGCGAGCTCATCGCGCTCGACGACGGCAGCTCGCTCGGCCGCGTCGACGTCGTCGTCCCCGTCCTGCACGGCCCCGGCGGCGAGGACGGCACCGTCCAGGGGCTGCTCGAGATGGCCGGCGTGCCCTACGTCGGCGCCGGGGTCTGCGCGAGCGCGGCGTCGATGGACAAGGACGTCACCAAGCGCCTGCTGCGCGACGCCGGGCTCTCGGTCGGCGACGCCGTGGTGCTCCGCCGGGGTCGCTCGACGCTCACGGACGCCGAGAAGGACCGGCTGGGACTGCCGGTGTTCGTCAAGCCCGCCCGCGCCGGCTCGTCGGTGGGCATCAGCCGGGTCACCGACTGGGCCGACCTCGGCGCCGCCGTCGCGAAGGCCCGCGCCGAGGACCCGAAGGTGCTGGTCGAGGCCGCGATCGTCGGGCGCGAGATCGAGTGCGGGGTGCTCGAGCGCACCGACGGCCGCGTCGAGGCGAGCGTCCCCGCCGAGGTCCGCGTCGTCGGCGGAGATGCGGGTTGGTACGACTTCGACACCAAGTACCTCGATGACGCCTGCGAGCTCGATGTGCCCGCGAAGCTCGACGACGAGGTGGCCGAGGCGGTGCGCGCCACGGCCGTCGAGGTGTTCCGCGTCATGGACGTCGAGGGCCTCGCGCGCGTCGACTTCTTCCTCACCGGCGACGGGCGGCTGCTCGTCAACGAGCTCAACACGATGCCCGGGTTCACGGCGACGTCGCTGTACCCGCGCATGTGGGACACCGCGGGCGTCGACTACCCGACGCTGCTGGAGACCCTCGTCGAGACCGCGCTCGCCCGCGGGGTCGGGCCGCGCTGAGGCGGGTCAGCGGCTCACCAGCGCGATCTTGACCCCGCGCGAGACGTCGAGCAGCGGGGCCTCGCCGAACACGTCCGGCACCGTGAGGCCGATGTGCACGGCACGGTCGACGGTCACCCAGGTGGTGCTGCCGGGCGTGTCGCCCGCGACCGCGACCCAGTCGACACCGACGACGTCGCGCAGCGGCCCGTTCGCGCCCTCCGGGGGACGCGGGAGACCGCAGCGCAGGACGATCGGCGTCGCCCCGTCCTCGCCGCCCCACGCGACGGTGGCCGCCGGGGCCGGGTCGGCCAGGATCCGCTGCGGCAGCATCCCGGTGTCCGTCCGGATCTCGCCGGGCAGCCCGGAGAGCAGGCGGGAGCAGTCGGCGCTCGCCGCGGCCGGGGTGGGCACGGCCCGCACGGTCAGCCGCACGGTGTCGGTGTCGGGCACCGGGTCCCGCACGAACACCACGGAGGCCAGCAGGACGCCGCCGACGAGCAGCACGGGCAGCGACAGGACGATCCCGACGAGCACGCGGGGGAGCCGGCGCGCCACGTCCGGCGCGCGCCAGGGAACCACCGTTCAGTCGGTGGACACGACGGGGCAGGTGAGCGTCCGGGTGATGCCCGGGACCTTCTGGACGGCTCCGACGACATCACGCCCGAGCGAGTCGACGTCGTCGGCCTCCGCGCAGACGATGACGTCGTAGGGTCCGGTGACGTCCTGCGCCCGGGTCACCCCGTTGATCCCGGCCACGTCCGAGGCGACCGCGGAGGCACGACCCACCTCGGTCTGGATCAGGATGTAGGCCTGGACCACGGACATGCCTCCTCGGGGAACGGGCCGACGGGTGGTGGGAGCGTCGGCACTCAGGTGGCAGGCAAGGTACCGCAGGGAGTCGAGGGGTGAGCCGGACGGCGAACGGGCGCGGGGGACACGGACGACCCGAGGGGTCTGTCCGACGCATCGGCGGCACGCCCGGTGGGTCGGCGCCCGATCGGGCGACGCCGTCTGCCGCGGCGACGGTCGGGGAGCTCGGCGAGTTCGGGCTGATCGACCGCCTGACCGAGGGGCGCTTCCAGCCCGAGCAGACCCTGCTGGGGCCCGGCGACGACGCCGCGGTGATCGCGGCGCCCGACGGCCGGGTCGTGGCGACCGTGGACACGCTGGTCGAGGGCGTGCACTTCCGTCTCGACTGGTCCGCGCCCGAGCAGGTGGGGCAGAAGGCCGTGGCCGCGAACCTGTCCGACGTGGCGGCGATGGGCGCGGTCCCGACGGCACTGCTGCTCTCGCTCGCCTGCCCCGGCACGACGAGCACCGAGGTGCTCGACGGTCTCGCGTCGGGCGTGTGGGACGCGGCGGCGGACGCGGGCATCGGCGTCGTCGGCGGCGACACGGTGTCCTCCGACACCATCGTGGTCTCGATCACGGCGCTCGGGTCCCTGGAGGGCCGGGAGGCGGTGACCCGGTCGGGCGCACGCGCCGGCGACGTGGTCGCGGTCTGCGGGCAGCTGGGCTGGTCGGCGGCCGGGATGGCGGTGCTGCGCCGGGGCTTCCGCTCGCCGGTGGCCATGGTCGCCGCGCACCGCACGCCCCGCCCGCCCTGGCGCGCCGGTCCGGTCGCCGCGCGGGCCGGGGCCACCTCGATGATCGACACGTCGGACGGCCTGCTCGCCGACCTCGGGCACGTCGCCCGGGCCTCCCGCGTGCACATCGACCTCTCCTCGCGCCTGGTGCCGGTGGCCGACAAGCTGCGCGACGTCGCCTCGGCCCTCGGCGGCGACCCGCTGACCTGGGCGCTCACCGGCGGCGAGGACCACGCGCTGGCGGCCACCTTCCCGAGCGAGGACGCGGTGCCGTCCGACTGGGTCGTCTGCGGCGAGGTCCGCTCGGGCACCGGGGTCACCGTCGACGCCGACCGCTGGGGCGGCGCCGGCGACCCGGGCTGGCGGCACTGGCGCTGACCCCACGTGAGCGAAGTTCCCGGCTATAGCCGGGAACTTCGCTCACGTAGGGGTCGTCAGCCCATCTCCGGCGGCCGGACGCCGCGGATGGAGGCGTCGATCAGCTGGATCGGGTGGAGCATCGGGAGCTCGCCGTCGAGGTACTTGCGGATCTGCAGCAGGCAGCCGGGGTTGGCGGTGACGAGCACGTCGGCCCCGGTGCCGCGGATGTTGTCCGCCTTGCGCCGCCCGAGATCGCCCGCGGCCTCGGGCTGGAGCATGTTGTAGATCCCCGCCGACCCGCAGCAGATCTCCGACTCCGGCAGCTCGGTGAGCTCCACGCCCGGGATGGCGCGCAGCACGCGCCGGGGCTCGGTGCGGATCTTCTGGGCGTGCCCGAGGTGGCAGGCGTCGTGGTAGACGACCTTCGCCTCGATCGGGTGCCGGCGCGCGCGGGGGTCGGCGAGCGTCTCGTCGACGATCTCGGAGATGTCGCGGACCTTGGCGGCGAACGCGGACGCCCGCTCCGCCCACTCCGGGTCGTCGGCGAGCAGCTCGCCGTACTCCTTCATCGACGACCCGCAGCCGGCGACGTTGGTGGCGATCGTGTCGACCTCGGCGCGCTCGAACGTCGCGATCAGCTTCTTCGCGCGCTCCGCGGCCTCCGCCTCGCGACCCGCGTGCAGGCCCAGCGCCCCGCAGCACGCCTGCTCGCGCGGGGCGATGACGTCCCAGCCCTCGGCGGCCAGCACCCGCACGGTGGCCTCGTTGACGGGGTGGAAGAAGACGTCCTGCACGCAGCCGGTGAGCAGGCCGACGCGGCCCCGGCGCGGCCCGACCGCGGGGGTGCGGGGCGCGATGCGGGCGAAGGCGTCGCGCACGCGCACCGGCGGCAGCAGCGACTCCATGGCCACGAGTCGCTCGAAGCGCTGCGGGACCCGGGCCATGAGCTTGTCCATGCTCTTCGGCCGCAGCTTCTGGTAGAGCGCGCCGCCGATCGAGGCCGCCCGCAGCCGTCGCTTGTAGGGGAAGAGCGTGAAGATCGCCTCGCGGAACCACCGGTCGGCCCGCGTGCGCGTCACGTGGCGCTCGATCTGCGGCCGGGTGGCCTCGAGCAGCCGGTCGTACTGCACGCCCGACGGGCACGCGGTCACGCACGCCATACAGCCCAGGCAGCGGTCGATGTGGGTGGTGAAGGCGCCCTCGATCGGGATCTCGCCCTTCTTCGCCATCTCCATGAGGTAGATGCGCCCGCGCGGGGAGTCCATCTCCTCGCCCCAGAGCGCGTACGTCGGGCACGTCGGCAGGCAGAAGCCGCAGTGCACGCAGTCGTCGAGCAGCTCCTGCGCCGGCGGGTGGTGGTCGTCGAAGGAACTGAAGTCAGTGCCGAGGACGTCGGCGCGCTCCGGGGCGGCCTTCTCGCCGCGCTCGGAGGAGAAGTCGGGCCCCGGGCCTGCGGTGGGGTGCGTGGTCATGCGCTCACTCCGGTGGGCTCGGGGATCCAGGGGGCGAGGCGCCCGCGCCCCAGACGCTGGTCGGGGTCGAGGGACGCCGCGACGGCGCGCAGCAGGACGGCCGAGGCGGGCGCGGGCCCGAACGCCGGCAGGGACGCCCCGTCGGGGCGCTGGCGCAGGGTCGAGGTGCCGCCGGCCTCGGCGACGCGCCGGTGCGCGGCGGCCACGAGGTCGGCGTCGGCGGGCAGCCCCACCGTCGCGATCCCGGTGCGGGGCGACACGGTCACCTCCGTGAGGCCGCCGGCGTCGGCGTCGAGCCCGTCCAGCACACCGGGCAGCGCCGACGGGATGACGCCCAGGCGCAGCACCGCGCGGCCCTCGGGCCGCGCGCGCACCGCGGCACCGTGCGCGTCCCAGGCGGCGGTGGCGTCGTCGGGGGAGAGCACCTCGCCCCCGACCGTCTCCACGAGCTTGCGCGCCCGTGTGTCGGCGCCGTCCTCCGAGCCCTCGAACAGACAGAGCAGCCGATCGGCGTGCCACTGCACCGCCACGGCCTCGACGGGGCTGTCCGCGACCCGGCGGGCGAGGTCGGCCATCCCCGCCCGGTCGGTCGGCACGCCCACGGTGGGCGTGGACCGCGGGGTCGGGTGCAGACGCAGGACGAGCCCGGCGATCACCGCGAGGGTGCCGTGCGCGCCGTGCAGGACCTTGGTGAGGTCGTAGCCCGCGACGTTCTTGATGACATGCCCGCCGGAGTGGGCGGTGGTCCCGTCGGGCAGGACGACCGTCGCGCCGATGACGAGGTCGCGCAGCGAGCCGTACTGCAGCGACCGCGGGCCGGAGTCCGCCGTGGCGAACAGGCCGCCGAGCGTCGCGCCCTCGGCCGCGCGCGCGGGGTCGACGGCGACGCGCTGGTGGTGCTGCGCGAGCTCGTCCTGCAGCGCGGCGAACGGCGTGCCGGCCCGGACCTCGACGGTCATGTCGCCGGGGTTGTGGGTGACGATCCCGCTCAGCGCGGTGACGTCGAGGACGGTGTCGGCGGGCGCGGGCGTGCCCGCCCAGTCGGCGGCGGTGCCGGCGCCGGCGACCCGGAGCGTGCCGGGGTGGTCGAGGACGGCGTCGCGGAGCTCGTCAACGGTGGTGGGCGTGACGGTCTTGACCGCTGGGGTGCTCACAGTCGCTCGATCACTCCGGCCTCCTCGAGGGGGTGGGGCTGGTACTTGCCCGGACGCTCGCCGCACAGCCGGGGTGTCGGGAAGAGCTTGCCGGGGTTGCAGCGGGAGTCCGGGTCGAACGCGAGGCGCACGCGGTGCATGACGGCGAGGTCGTCCTCGGAGAACATCGCCGGCATCGAGCACGCCTTGTCGGTGCCGATGCCGTGCTCGCCCGAGAGCGACCCGCCGAGCTCGACGCACAGCTCGGCGATGTCGGTGGAGAGCTTCTCGGCGGCGTCGTGCTCGCCCGCGGCCTCCGAGTAGAGCACCAGCGGATGGAGGTTGCCGTCGCCCGCGTGGAAGACGTTGGCGACGCGCAGGCCGGCGTCGCGGCCCATGTCAGCGATGCGCGTGAGCACCTCGGCAAGACGCGTCCGGGGGACGACGCCGTCCTGGACGATGTAGTCGGGGCTGATCCGCCCGACCGCGGCGAACGCGGCCTTGCGCCCCTTCCACACCTTCTGTCGCTCCTCGGCCTCCTGGGGCACGTGCAGCCGCGTGGCGCCGTGGCGCTCGCAGATGGCCGTGAGCTGCTCGAACTCGGCCTCGACCTCGTCGGACGGCCCGTCCAGCTCGATGATCAGCGCCGCGGGGGCGTCGACGGTCAGGCCGGCGCCGGTGGCGGCCTCGGCGGCCTCCATCGCGAGCGAGTCCATCATCTCGACGGCCGCCGGGATGATCGCGGCGTCGACGATGTCGCCCACGGTGTCACCGGCGGCCTCGATCGACGGGAAGTCGGCGAGCACGGTGCGTACCGCCTGCGGGGTCTGCAGCAGGCGCACGGTGACCTTCGTGCAGACGCCGAGCGTGCCCTCCGAGCCGATGAACACCCCGCGCAGATCCGGGCCGGCCTGCTCGCCGGTCGGGCCCCCGAGCGTCACCACCGAGCCGTCGGCGAGCACGACCTCCATCTCCAGCACGTGGTTGGTGGTGAAGCCGTACTTCAGGCAGTGCGCGCCGCCGGAGTTCTCCGCGACGTTGCCGCCGATGGTGCAGACCTGCTGGCTGGACGGGTCGGGCGCGTAGTAGAGCCCGTGCGGTGCGGCGGCCTTGGAGATCTCGAGGTTGTAGACGCCGGGCTCGAGCACCGCGCGCCGGTTCTCGACGTCGATCTCGAGGATGCGGCGCAGCTTCTGCACCGAGATCACGACGCCGTCCGCGACGGGCATCGCACCGCCCGACAGGCCGGTGCCCGCCCCGCGCGCCACGAACGGCATCCCGTACTTCGCGCAGAGCCGGACCGCGCCCGCGACCTCCTCGGCGTCGCGGGGGAGCACGACGAGCGCAGGCACCTGCCGGAACCCGGTGAGGCCGTCGCACTCGTAGCTGCGCAGACCCACCTCGTCGGTGATCACGCCGTTCTCCGACAACAGATCGGTGAACTCCCGGACCATCTGGGCGTCGACCATCAGCCACCTCCCCGACTCGCTGCGTGACGATCCTCGCGCGCCGATCGCACGACCGCCACCAGACGGCCGGGGTCGGCGAGGTCGGTGAAGACGTGCTCGGCGCCGGACGCGTGCAGCTCCGCGAGGGTTGCCCCGCCCGTGGCCACTCCTACCGCGATCGCGCCCGCCCTGTGCGCGGCCTCGACGTCGAGCGGGGTGTCGCCGACGACGACCAGCGCGGGCGCCGTGCCGTAGCGGGCGACCAGCGCGTCTCTGGCGGCGGTGACGACCCGGACCCGCTCGCCCGGTCCCTCGCCGTACCCGCCGAGCGCGAGGTCGATCGGGCCGTCGGTCAGCCCGACGGCGGCGAGCTTGGCCCGGGCGCCGGCGCGGACGTTGCCGGTCGTGAGCGTCTGCACGACGCCCGGCTCGGCGGCGAGCGCGGCGATCGTCTCGGGGATGCCGGGCAGGGTGTGCGCGACGTCCGCGAGGTCGGGCTCGCGGCGTCCCCACTCGGCGCCGACCTCGGCGATCATGTCGTGGCCGAAGGCGTCGCCGCGCCCGCGCAGGGGCGTGGCGTGCTCGTCGGGCAGGGCGTCGCGCAGCGCCTCGCCGATCAGCCAGTCGGTGCGCCCCGGCATCAGGACCTGCTCCTCGGGGGCCGGGTGTCCGGTGACGGTGGTGAACGCCTGCTCGAGGACCTCGCGGCCCACGACGCCGCCGCGCAGCAGCGTCCCGTCGACGTCCCAGCAGACGGCCACGTCGGGCGGGGTCATCGCAGCTCCTCGTCGGGCGGTCCGGCCAGCTCGTCGCCCAGGCGCGCGGCCGCGGCCACGCAGTTCTACCGGGACCGGCGCGTTCCCGCGGTTCGGCGTCCACCGCGACGAGGCGAACAGTCTCTGCTCCGCGCGCGTGCTCGCTCGTCCTTGATCAGCAGACCGGAAGGCACGTCGAGCGACCTGTTCGGCGTGCCTCTCCGCCTGGTGATCACGGCCAGGGCCCCGGGTGGGTGCGGGACGGCGGCGGTCGGGCGTTAGCGTCGGGCGACCGTCCGCTCGCCCGTTCCGGAGGCTCCCCGCGTGGCCCGATCCCTCTCCGAATCCGTCGAGGCCGGGTGGGCCGAGGCACTCGAGCCGGTCGCCGACACCGTCGCGGCGATGGGCGACTTCCTGCGCGCCGAGGTCGCCGCGGGCCGCAAGTACCTGCCGGCGGGCGCGAACGTGCTGCGGGCGTTCCAGCAGCCCTTCGCCGACGTGCGCGTGCTGGTGATGGGCCAGGACCCGTATCCGACGCCCGGCCACGCCGTCGGGCTGTCGTTCTCGGTGGCCCCGGACGTGCGTCCGCTGCCGAAGAGCCTGCAGAACATCTTCCGCGAGTACCAGAGCGACCTCGGCCATCCCGCGCCGAGCACCGGCGACCTCACGCCGTGGGCGGACGCGGGCGTCCTGATGCTCAACAGGGTGCTCACCGTGGAGCCCGGCGCGCCCGGGTCGCACCGGAACAAGGGCTGGGAGAAGGTCACCGAGGCCGCCGTGCAGGCGCTCGTGCTGCGCCCGGACCAGCCCCTGGTCGCGGTGCTGTGGGGCAAGGACGCGCAGACGGTGAAGCCGCTGCTCGGGGACGAGGTGCCCACCGTCGAGTCGGCACACCCGAGCCCCATGTCGGCCGACCGCGGGTTCTTCGGGTCGAAGCCGTTCAGCCGCGTCGACGAGTACCTCACCGAGCTCGGTGACGACCCGCTGGACTGGCGACTGCCCTAGACCCCGAGGGGTCGGTGCGTCAGCGACGTCCCCAGCGCCGCGTGGTGCGGCGGCCCGGGGGGCGCTGCGGGGCGAACATGCTCCACCCCTGCGGCGGGGTGGTCTCCGGACGGTGACGTCCGGCGCGGCGGCGGGCGAACACGAGGCGCCAGAGCTCGCCGAACCGGCGGCGCGGGCGCGGGGCGACCACCGGCAGGGAATGGCGGGCGACGACCGGCGCGGCTGACGCCGTCCGCTGGGCGGGAGCAGGGCGGTCGGGAGCAGGGGGGGGCACGGGGACCGGCCCCGTGGGCGCGATCGTGGCGGCGGCCCTCGCCGCGGAGGCGGCGCGGGCCTCGTCGTCCGTGAGCCGCTCGGAGGTGACACGGAGCGGGGCAGGGGTCTGTCCGGGAGCGTTCCGGTATCCCGGCTGGCTCACGCGGACCTCCGTTCGTCGCTCCACCCGACGTCGGCGACGACCCCCACCCTGACCGACGTACTGTGCAGATGCAAGAACATCTGCACCGCGGATCTGCACTGCAGAGCGCTGTTGCAGGACCGGGGGGAGGTCGCATGCCCGAGTTCGTCGACGCGCACGCCGTGGCCGAGGACGACGTCACGTGGCGCAAGAGCCGTCGCAGCAACCCGAAGGGGAACTGCGTCGAGGTGGCGCCGCTGCCCGACGGGGGCGTCGCCGTGCGCCACTCGCGCCACCGGGAGGGACCCGTGCTGGTCTACACGCGCGCGGAGATGACGGCCTTCATCCTCGGGGCGAAGGACGGCGACTTCGACGACCTCTTGGCCGAAGGCGCCTAGCCTCACCGGCTGGCCCTGATGCGCCGTCCGGGCCACGGCCTGCTGCTACGGTCGTGCCCGGTTCGGGCGCGCTCCGGCGTGCTGCCGACGCCAGGGGAGATGGAGGTCCCGCCGTGGCACCGGAGGGGGAGCCCGCGGCGTCGGACCCGGCGCCTGCGGTGGTCCGGAACATCCGTGACGTCCCCGGCGGCGGCCCGACGGTCCTGCGCATCGTGCTCGGCCAGCAGCTGCGTGCCCTGCGCGAGCGGGCCGGGGTCACGCGCGAGGCCGCGGGCGACCGCATCCGGGGCTCGCACGCGAAGATCAGCCGGCTGGAGAACGGGCGCACCGGGTTCAAGGAGCGCGACGTCGCCGACCTGCTCAGCCTGTACGGCGTCCACGACGTCGACGAGCGCGCGCAGATGTTCGCGCTGACGCACCGCGCGAACGCCCCGGGGTGGTGGCACCGGTACTCCGACCTGCTCCCGCCCTGGTTCGAGACCTACGTGGGCCTCGAGCAGGCGGCCGCCCAGATCCGCACCTACGAGCCCCAGTTCGTCCCGGGCCTGCTGCAGACCGAGGCGATGGTGCGGCACGTGACCGCCCTCGGGCACGGGTCGATGTCCGACGAGGAGCTGGAGCGTCGCGTCGAGCTCCGTCTCCGTCGCCAGCGGGTGCTGGACGCCGAGGAACCCCCGACGCTGTGGGCGGTGGTCGACGAGGCGGCACTGCGCCGGCTGACCGGCGGCGCCGAGGTGATGCGTGCCCAGGTCGACCACCTGCTGGAGGTCTCCGGCCGACGCCACGTCGTGGTGCAGATGGTGCCGTTCCACCTCGGCGGCCACGCGGGCGCCGGCGGTCCGTTCAGCATCCTGCGGTTCGCGCGCGAGTCCGAGGTGCCCGACGTGGTGTACCTCGAGCAGCTCACGAGTGCGCTGTACCTCGACAAGCGCAGCGACGTCGACGACTACCTCGCGACGATGGAGCTGCTCTGCGTCCAGGCCCTCTCGCCGCACGCGACGCGCGACGCCCTGGTCGCGCTGCGGGACGACCTCGGGGGCTAGCGGAGGACGAGCCCGGGGACGAACCGGGACTCAGCCCCGGCTGACCTTGCCGGCCTTGAGGCACGAGGTGCAGACGTTCATCCGCTTGCGGTTGCCACCGGCCACGCGGGCGTGCACGGTCTGCACGTTCGGGTTCCAGCGACGGTTCGTCCGCACGTGCGAGTGCGACACCGACTTCCCGAACCCCGGGCCCTTCGCGCACACGTCACAGACGGCACTCACGGCTGAACTCCTCATTCGTACTGGCGATAGTCGTTCTCGCGATCCGGCGCACTCCACCGCGGAGGGCGGTGCGCTCCTGTCACCAGGGTAGCCGAGGCGTGACGGCCGCGATCCCGGCGGGGTGCGCCCGCGCGGAGCGTGGGTCGCGCGGCGTCGCTGTCGGGGTGGGATGACATCGTGGACCCCGTGGTGGGGATGGAGACGCCGCTGCCCACGGCCCTGGGCGACAAGACCGCGAAGCCGCTCGCCCGCCAGCTCGAGCTGCACACGGTGGGCGACCTGCTGCGCCACTACCCCCGTCGCTACATCGCGCACACCCAGGTGACGCACTCCTCCGACCGCGAGGACCAGCGGTTCCGCGACAAGGAGCACGTCACGCTGCTCGGCACCGTCCACAGCGTCACCGGGCGACGGATGCGCCACCGCAAGGGCCACATCACCGAGGCGACGGTGGTGATCGGCGCCCAGCGCCTCACGTGCACCTTCTTCAACCAGCCCTTCCGCGAGCGCGACCTGCAACCCGGCACGCGCGCCCTGTTCTCCGGCGACCTCAGCCGCTACAAGGGCGGCTGGCAGCTCGCCGCCCCCGAGTTCATCGTGCTCGGCGCCGGTGTCAGCGCCGACCTCCCCGGGCTGATCCCGATCTACCCGGCCACCAAGAAGCTGCGCTCCTGGGTGGTGATGATGGCCGTACGCCAGGTGCTCGACCTCCTCGACGACCCCGAGGACCCGCTGCCCGAGGTGCTGCGCGCTGCCCACGGGCTCGCGACGCTCGGCGACGCCCTGCGCCGGGTGCACCTGCCCGACACCTGGGAGGAACAGAGGGCGGCCCGGCGGCGGCTGGTGTGGGACGAGGCGTTCGGCCTGCAGCTCGCGATGGCCGGACGCCGGGCGAGCGCCACCAGCCGCCCGGCGCCCGCGTGCCCCCGCCGCGAGGACGGCCTGGCCGCGGCGTTCGACGCCCGCCTCCCGTTCGCTCTCACCGGCGCCCAGACCACGGTCGGCGAGTCGCTCGCCGAGGTGCTCGCCGGCACGGAGCCGCTCAACCGCCTGCTGCAGGGCGACGTCGGCTCGGGCAAGACGATCGTCGCGCTGCGGGCGATGCTCCAGGTCGTCGACTCCGGACGGCAGGCCGTGCTGCTCGCGCCGACGGAGGTGCTCGCCGCGCAGCACGCCCGGTCACTGCGCGCGATGCTCGGGTCGCTCGCACGGGCGGGCGAGCTCGGTGCCGATCCCGACGGCCACGCCACGCGGGTCACGCTGCTCACCGGGTCGCTGGGCGCCAAGGCCCGGCGCGAGGCCCTGCTCGACGCCCAGTCCGGGGCCGCGGGCATCGTCGTCGGCACCCACGCGGTGATCCAGCAGGGCGTCGGCTTCGCCGATCTCGGCCTCGTCGTCGTCGACGAGCAGCACCGTTTCGGGGTGCACCAGCGCGACGAGCTGCGCTCACGCCCGGGCACCACGACGCCCCACGTGCTGGTGATGACGGCGACGCCGATCCCGCGCACCGTCGCGCTGACCCTCTACGGCGACCTCGACACCTCGGTGCTCGACGAGCTCCCGGCCGGCCGCCAGCCGATCGCCACCACCGCGGTGCCGGCCGGCGTGAAGCCCCGCTGGCTCGAGCGGGCGTGGGAGCGCGTGCACGAGGAGGTCGCGGCGGGCCACCAGGTGTACGTCGTCTGCCCGCGCATCGGCGAGGAGGGCGGCGAGCCGGGCACCGAGGACGACGAGCCGACCCGCGCCGCCGACGACCTGCTCGACCCGGAGGCGGACGCCGACGAGGAGCCCGGCCCCGAGGCGCGCCCGCCGCTCGCGGTGGCCGAGGTCGCGCCGATGCTCGCCGCCGGCCCGCTCGCCGGGCTGCGACTCGAGGTGCTGCACGGCCGGATGCCCACCGACGAGAAGGACGCCGTGATGCGCGCGTTCTCGGAGGGCCGGGTCGACGTGCTGGTGGCGACGACGGTCATCGAGGTCGGCGTGGACGTCCCGAACGCCACGATGATGATCATCCTGGACGCCGACCGGTTCGGCGTCTCGCAGCTCCACCAGTTGCGGGGGCGGGTCGGCCGCGGGTCGGCCTCCTCGTCCTGCCTGTTCGTCACCGAGGCCCTCGAGGGCTCGCCGGCCCTGACGCGCCTCGAGCGCCTCGCGGCGACGCCCGACGGCTTCGAGGTCTCGCGGCTCGACCTCGAGGTGCGCGACGAGGGCGACGTGCTCGGAGCGCAGCAGTCGGGGCGTCGCTCGGGGCTGCACATGCTCTCGGTGCTCAAGCACGCCGATCTCGTCGCGGAGGCCCGTGACGAGGCCCGCGAGGTGGTCGGCGCCGACCCCACGCTCGCCCGTCACCCGGGTCTCGCCGGGCTCGTGCGCTCGGTGGTCGACGAGGCCTCGGCGGCGTTCCTCGACCGGCTGTGACCCCCGTCCGCACCAGCCCTGACCGGCCGCTTTCCGGCGACCGGGGGTGAGGAGGGCCGTTCGTCGTCACCGTTTCGGGTGAACGTCGCGGCGAGTGGTCCCGGGTTTCGGGCGCGAACCGATGAGCGCGGTGCAACGACCGCAGAGCGCGCTGTGACGGCGTGGTGTGGCGTCGTGGGGTCACGGATCGGTTACGTTTCGGTGGTCGCTGAGCATCAGCCCAGCGGCGCGCTCGGCCGCAACGTCCGACTCCCCGTCCGGCGGCCTCCCCGGAGCGCACGACGTCCCAGGACGGGGCGGGTGACCGACGTCGAGCCGCAGCTCCCCAGCGGCCCGCCGTCCGCGGACCCGGGGTCGTCCCCACGAACCCCGGTCCGTCGAGCGCCGCCCGGCGGGCGATGGAGATCGCGCATGACGGCTGTGCTCCCCGAGATCGCGGACGCCCCCACCACGCGTCCGGCAGGACGTCACCGTGCCCCCGAGGACGCGACGACCGGCTCGATGGACATCGTCCCCGAGGACCGTCGCGCCCGTTCGGCCCACGGTCGCCACGGCGGCCGCCCGGTCACGAACACCGGTGCCCACCCGTTCTCGCGGGCCGCGAAGACCGCCGGGCTGTCGCTGGCCGCCCTCGGCGCCGTCGCGACCGCCGGCGGCATGGCCACGCACGGCCTGATCGGCGACCAGGAGCCGCCGGCCACCGGCGAGACCGCGCTCTCCCCGCAGCTGGCCTCGGCGAACCTCGCCGTCGCCCCCGCGGCGCACCCCACCGACGCCGCGACGTCCTCGGTGCTGCCGGTCGTCAACTCGGGCGCCGCCTCCGGCGCCTCGTCGATCAAGCACGACTCGCCCGACTCCCGCGCCGCCGCCCAGCGCACGGCGCAGCAGACGACGGAGCGCCAGTCGGTGGCGCAGCGGGGCGAGCAGTCGGCGTCCTCCGACGAGCAGGCCTCGGCCTCGTCGGCCGGGTCGTCCGTCGCGCGGCAGGCCATCGCCGCTGCGCGCGGACAGCTGGGCGTCCCGTACGTGTGGGGCGGCACGAGCCCGGACGGCTTCGACTGCTCCGGCCTCACGCAGTTCGCGTTCGAGAAGGCAGGCATCGAGCTGCCGCGCACCTCGCGCGCCCAGGCCCAGGAGGGCCAGGAGGTCGACGCCGGCAGCATGAAGCCGGGCGACCTGATCTTCTTCAACAGCCCGGTCAGCCACGTCGGCATCTACATCGGCGGCGGCAAGATGATCGAGGCACCGAACTCGGGCTCCGACGTCAAGATCTCGGATGTCCAGCGGCGCATGGACGACCTGAACACCATCCGTCGTCTCGCCTGAGGCCGGACCTGACCGCGAGGTAGAAAAAAGTCCGGGCCCGCCGCCCCGAACGGCGGACCCGGACCATGCGGTGTGCGGAGGCTCCCCAGCTCCCACTCACCAGGCCTGCGCGCGTCGGATGCCCCGTCGACCGTCTGGCAAACCCCGATCCCGGGGTGATCGGTCGGTTTCCCGGGTCGACCGGTCATCCTCGACGTCGTGGCCCCGCACCTCCGTCCGCTCGGCCTGCGCCGAACGGTCGTCACGGCCTTGGTGCTCCTGGTTGTCGGCTGTGCGCCCGTCCGCCCGGACGCGGCCGGCGATCCGTGCGCTCCGGCGGTGCCCGGCGGGGACGTGCTCACCCGGGACGTCGCCGGGACCTCCCTGCACGTGACGGTCGCCGGCCCGGTCGGCGGGCAGGCCGTCGTGCTGGTGCACGGCTTCCCGGAGACCGCGTCGACGTGGCGGGCGGTCGCGACCGATCTGGCCGCCCACCACCGCGTCGTGGTCCCCGACCTGCGCGGGGCCGGGTGCTCCGGGTTCGCCCCGCCGGGCACCGACGCCTACGCCACGGCCGACCTCGCCGCGGACCTCGCGGACCTGGCCGTCGCCCTGGACCTCCCGCCCGCCACGGTCGTGGGCCACGACCTGGGCGCCATGACGGCCGTGGCCTGGGCCCGCGCCCGCCCGCAGCAGGTTGCCTCGCTGGTGCTCTCCGGCGGCGGGGTGCCGGGCTTCGGGCTCGCCGAACGCGGGCCGCCCCATCTGCGGTCCTTCGGCGGCGCGCCGCCCGGCGCCGTCGAGGCGGCGCAGCGGGGCCGGGTGCGGGAGTTCCTCGCCGGGTTCACCGGCTCGCCGGCCTTCCCGCTGGACGAGGCCGTCGCCGCCTACGCCCCGCCCGGCCGTCTCGATGCGGCGATGGGCCGGTATCGGGCGCTCGACCGCGACGCCGTCGCCCAGCGCGCCGACCCGCGCCCGCTGGCGATGCCGGTGCTCGTGGTTGCCGGTGGGGCGCCGGACCTGGCGGCCGACACGGTCACGGCGCTGCGCCCGGACCGCCGCGTCGTCGTCCCGGAAGCCGGGCACTACGTGCTCGTCGAGAGGCTGGCGGCGTTCGCTGACGCGGTGCGCGCCGCCGGCTGATCAACGGGGAGTTCGCGCGCGTAGAAGCAGCGAACCGCCCGTTCGCTGCGGCGTCGCCCGCGCCTCCCGTCCGGCACTCCGCGAGGGGCACGTTGCACATGATCATCAGGTGGGCGCGCCTGCCGAACGTGCCCCTCGTCCGACCCCGCCTCGGCGCCCCCCGGATCCACGGGGACTTCGTGCGCCCAGGGGCAGCGAACAGGCCGTTCGCGCCGGGAAGGTCAGGCGCGCAGGCGGTCGCGCAGATCGCGCGCCCCGCGTGCGGCGGCGCGGCGCACGGCGTCGGCGGCCTGGGTGTACTCGGACCCGGGAGGGGCGACCCGCGGGGGCGCCGGGTCGACGGCGCGGGTCTCGTGGGCCGAGGGGCCGGAGGGGCCTGCCGGCCCCGCGTCGCCGGGATACCCGGCCCGTCGGGCCTCGGCCAGACCCTCCGCGACCCGCTGGGCGTCTTCCCACGCCGCGGAGGCGCGGTCGACGGCGGCGGTGAACTCGGCGCGACGGGGAGGGGCGGGCTCGGTCTCGGTGGCCAGGAACTCGGCGTCGCCCAGGGCCTGCACGAAGCGGGCGGTGGCCGGCACCGTGACGTCGGCGAGCGCCGGGCGAGCGGCCACGGCACCGCGGTCGGCCTCGAAGGCGGCGTACTCGGCCTGCAGCTCCCCGAAGCGCCGGCGCGCGAGGTGCCACCGTGCCGCGTCGTGCTCGGCCATCCGGCCCACCCGGCCCTGCGGGTGGCCGTGGACGACCGTGCGCACGCGTGTGACACCCCGGCGGACCGCGAGGACGGTCGCCGTGATGGCGGCGATCGCCGCGAGGACGAGGTCGGCCACCCCGGCGAGGAGGGCGACACCGATGCCCTCGAGGTCGCCCGCGGCGACCCAGACGGCCAGGAAGATCACCGGCGAGAGCAGCGCGAGCAGCGCGGCCAGGCCGAACAGCCAGGGGGCCGCCGAGCGCTTCTGTCGGTCCACGGTGTCCTCCTCCGGACTCTCCTCCTTGATACCGCACACCGACGACGTCCGTCGCGTCCTCGACGCTCCCGACACCGTCGATCAGCGCGGTAACCTGCGCCGTCCCGGTCGCCCGAGTGTGGGGGTTCGATGTTCCGCAAGGTCCTCGTGGCGAATCGCGGCGAGATCGCCATCCGGGCGTTCCGCGCCGCCTACGAGCTCGGCGCTGCCACGGTGGCCGTGTTCCCGCAGGAGGACCGCAACTCCGAGCACCGGCTCAAGGCCGACGAGGCGTACCAGATCGGCGAGGTCGGCCACCCCGTCCGCGCCTACCTCTCGATCGAGGCGGTCATCGACGCGGCCCGCCGCTCCGGGGCGGACGCGATCTACCCCGGCTACGGCTTCATGTCGGAGAACCCGGGGCTCGCCACCGCCTGCGAGCAGGCAGGCATCACGTTCATCGGGCCGCCCCCGCGGGTGCTGGCGATGGCCGGCAACAAGCACAAGGCCGTCTCGGCGGCCCGCGAGGCCGGCGTCCCGGTCCTCGACTCGACCGATCCCTCCGACGACATGGACACGCTCCTCGCCGCGGCCGAGGAGATGACCTACCCGATCTTCGTCAAGGCCGTCGCCGGTGGCGGCGGGCGCGGGATGCGCCTGGTGAAGGAGCCCGCGGCGCTCCGGGAGTCGCTGCAGGCGGCCATGAACGAGGCGTCGAGTGCCTTCGGCGACGCGACGGTGATCCTCGAGCAGGCCGTGATCGACCCGCGGCACATCGAGGTGCAGATCCTCGCCGACGGCGCGGGCCACGTCATGCACCTGTTCGAGCGCGACTGCTCGGTGCAGCGCCGGCACCAGAAGGTCGTCGAGATCGCGCCGGCCCCGCACCTGTCGGCGGAGACCCGCGAGGCGATCTGCGCGGACGCCGTGAAGTTCGCCGAGCAGATCGGCTACGTCAACGCCGGCACCGTGGAGTTTCTGCTCGACGGCGACGGCAACCACCACTTCATCGAGATGAACCCCCGCATCCAGGTGGAGCACACCGTCACCGAGGAGGTCGCCGACGTCGACCTCGTGGCGTGTCAGATGCGCATCGCGTCGGGGGAGACCCTGGACGACCTGGGCCTGTCGCAGGACTCGGTCGCGCTGCACGGCTTCGCGCTGCAGTGCCGGATCACCACCGAGGACCCGTCCAACGAGTTCCGCCCCGACATCGGGATGATCTCGGCCTACCGCTCGGCGTCGGGCTCGGGCGTGCGGCTCGACGGCGGCACGGCCTACGCCGGCGCGCAGATCAGCGCCCACTTCGACTCGCTGCTGGTCAAGGTCACCTGCCGCGGGCGCGACTTCACCACCGCGGTGCGCCGGGCACGCCGCGCCCTGGCCGAGTTCCGGGTCCGCGGCGTCTCGACCAACATCCCGTTCCTCATGGCCCTGCTCGACGAGCCGGACTTCCGCGAGGGCCGGGTGACGACGTCGTTCATCGCCGAGCACCCGCACCTGCTCTCCGCGCGCGCCCCCGCCGACCGCGGGACGCGCCTGATGAGCTACCTCGCCGACGTCACCGTCAACAAGCCCAACGGCGACAAGCCGCACCTCGCCGACCCGCGCGAGAAGCTGCCGGTGGTGGACCTGGACGTGGCGCCGCCCGACGGGTCCAAGCAGCGCCTGGGCGAGCTCGGGCCGGAGGGCTTCGCCGCCTGGCTGCGCGAGCAGACCACCGTCGGGGTCACCGACACGACCTTCCGCGACGCCCACCAGTCGCTGCTCGCCACCCGCGTGCGCACCCGCGACCTGCTCGAGGTCGCCCCGCACGTCGCGCGCACCGCCCCGGAGCTGCTGTCGCTGGAGTGCTGGGGCGGCGCGACCTACGACGTCGCGCTGCGCTTCCTCGCCGAGGACCCGTGGGAGCGCCTGGGCCGCCTGCGCGAGGCGGTCCCGAACATCTGCCTGCAGATGCTGCTGCGCGGGCGCAACACCGTCGGCTACACGCCCTACCCGACCGAGGTCACCGACGCGTTCGTCGCCGAGGCCGCCCGCACCGGCATCGACATCTTCCGGATCTTCGACGCGCTCAACGACATCAGCCAGATGCGGCCGGCGATCGACGCGGTGCGCCAGTCCGGCGGGGCCGTCGCCGAGGTCGCCCTCTGCTACACCAGCGACCTCATGAACCCCGGCGAGAAGCTCTACACGCTGGACTACTACCTCGGTCTGGCCGAGCAGATCGTCGAGGCCGGGGCGCACGTCCTGGCCATCAAGGACATGGCCGGGCTGCTCCGTCCCCCGGCCGCGCGCAAGCTCGTCACCGCGCTGCGCGAGCGCTTCGACCTGCCCGTGCACCTGCACACCCACGACACCGCAGGCGGCCAGCTCGCGACGCTGACCGCGGCGATCGACGCCGGGGTCGACGCCGTCGACGGCGCCGTCGCGTCGATGGCCGGCACGACCTCGCAGCCGTCGCTCTCGGCCCTGGTCGCCGCGACCGACCACTCCGAGCGCGAGACCGGCCTGTCCCTCGACGCCGTCAACGCGCTCGAGCCCTACTGGGAGGTCGTCCGCAAGGTCTACGCGCCGTTCGAGGCCGGGCTCACCTCGCCGACCGGCCGCGTCTACCACCACGAGATCCCCGGCGGGCAGCTCTCCAACCTGCGCCAGCAGGCCGTCGCGCTCGGGCTGGGGGACCGCTTCGAGCAGATCGAGGACGCCTACGCCGCCGCCGACCGGATGCTCGGGCACCTGGTCAAGGTGACGCCGTCGTCCAAGGTCGTCGGCGACCTCGCGCTGCACTTCGTCGGCGCCGGGGTCGACCCCGCGGACTTCGAGGCCGATCCCACGAAGTTCGACATCCCCGACTCGGTCATCGGCTTCCTGCGCGGGGAGCTCGGCGACCCGCCCGGCGGATGGCCCGAGCCGCTGCGGTCCAAGGCCCTGGAGGGCCGGGCCGAGAGGCCGGGTCTCGCCGAGCTCACCGACGACGACCGCAAGGGCCTCGAGTCCGACCGCGCGGCCACGCTCAACGAGCTGCTCTTCCCCGGCCCGACCAAGGAGTTCCGCGAGCACCGCACCGCCTACGGCGACACCTCGGTGCTGCGCAGCCAGGAGTTCTTCTACGGCCTGGAGCCCGAGCTCGAGTACGCCGTCGACATCGACACCGGTGTCCAGCTGCTCATCGAGCTCGAGGCGATCAGCGAGCCCGACGAGCGCGCCCTGCGCACCGTCCTGATGTCGCTCAACGGGCAGCTGCGGCCCGTCCAGGTGCGCGACCGCTCGGTGGACACCGACGTCAAGGCGGTCGAGAAGGCGGACAAGAACGAGCCGGGCCACGTCGCCGCACCGTTCGCCGGTGTCGTGACGCTGCAGGTCTCCGAGGGCGACGAGGTCGCCGCCGGCGCCACCGTCGCGACCATCGAGGCCATGAAGATGGAGGCGTCCATCACCGCCCAGAAGGGCGGCACCGTCGAGCGCGTGGCCATCGGGTCGGTCCAGCAGGTCGAGGGCGGTGACCTCGTGGTGGTCCTCGCGTGACGCGGCTGATCGGCGGCGTCGCGGGCGGCCGGCGGATCGCCGTCCCGCCGACCGGCACGCGGCCCACGTCCGACCGGGTGCGCGAGGCCCTGTTCTCGATGCTCGAGGCGCGCGGGGCGCTCGAGGACGCCGAGGTCCTCGACCTCTTCGCGGGCTCCGGCGCGCTGGGGATCGAGGCGCTCTCACGCGGGGCGTCCACCGCGGTCCTCGTCGAGCGCGACCCCCGCGCCTGCGCGGTGATCACCAGCAACGTGGGCGTCGCCGGCGTGCAGGGTGCGCTCGTGCGTCGCAGCGCGGTGCTCGCCTACCTGAGGCGGACCCCGGGGCCCGTGGACCTGGTCTTCGTCGACCCGCCCTACACCGACGCCGTCGACGACATCGTCGCCCTCCTGCCGCGCTGGACGCGCACCGACGCGGTGGTGGTGGTCGAGCGCGACGGGCGGTCCCCGGCCCCGACCTGGCCCGAGCGTCTCGAGCCCGAGGAGCCGCGGGTCTACGGCGAGACGACGCTGCACGTCGCCACCAGGACGTGAAGCTCCTCCTGGTGGTCGTGCTCGCGCTGCTGGCGGGGTGCACGGTCACGCCCGAGCGCACGGCGTCGCCCGCTCCGGACCTCGGGCAGGCGCTGCGCTTCGCCGCCCTCGCCCCGCTGCCGGCGGAGGGGTCGGTCGTGCGGCTGGAGTCGCAGGGCGGGATCGACACGCTCGTCACGCTCACCGTGCGACTCCCGGTGGCGGCCGTGGCGCCCTGGCTGCAGGCCTCGGGCGTGTCGGCGCTCGGCGCCCAGCAGCGGATCGCCAACCCCGACGGCGCGGTCATCTACCGGACGGCCACCGTCGCCGGCACCGACGTCACGGTCCGGGCGTTCACGACCTGAGCGGGCGGTGCGAGCGCACCTCGGCGCAACGACGACGCGATCCTCGGCGCACCGCCGCGCGGTGGTGGGGCGTACCGACTGCACCGCCCGGAGTCACTTCGGTCCGAAGGCCGCCGACCCCGCATCGCGCACCTCCCGCCGGGGGACACCGGCCTCCCACGCGACGGGCCGCCCCCCTCGACCCGCGCCCTGGCACCCCGGGAAGGACCACCACACCCATGACCGAATCGCTCATCGAATCGATCGACCTGCACGGCACCCTCGTCATCGGCGGCCGGACCGTCCGGATCGACATCACGACCGACGAGTTCGAGGACGACACCGACGAGCTCCTGGACGCCGACGAGGAGCTCGGCGAGGAGGAGAGTGACGACGACCTGCTCGAGGACGTCGAGGACGTCGAGGACGTCGAGGACGTCGAGGACGACGCCGAGGACGCCGAGGACGCCGACGGGCCCGCCGAGGACGTCGCCGAGACCGAGGACGTCGCCGACGACCTGGACGAGGACGCGCCCGCCGAGGCCGAGGCCGAGGCCGAGTCGGCCCCGTCGCGGAAGTCCTCGTCGCGGTCCCCGCGCCGCCGCCGCTCGAGCGACGCGAGCAGCTGACCGTCACCTGATCCGGACGGCCGGTTCGCCGGCCGCCCGGGCGGGTCAGCCCTCCAGCGCCGCGAGGAACGGCTCCACACCGTCGACGTCCACGTCGGATAGGCGCCGGCGTCGCCAGGTCGCCGGGGTGAGCGAGGCGTGCACCTCGAGCGACGCCGTCGGCCCCGCGGATCTCCTCGGTCTCCCGGTAGCCCAGCCGCTTCGACACCGCGCGGGACGCGGCGTTCTCGCGGGCCGCGGCCGTCACCGCCCGCCGGACGCCGAGATGCGCGAAGGCGAGCTCGAGCAGCATCCCCCGGCACCGCCGCCCGAGCCCGTGGCCCTGGTCGGTGCGCGCGATCCACGCCCGGGTGTCGACCACCCGCTCGCCGGGCCACCGCGGCGCGCCCAGCCCGACGACGCCGACCGCGCGGCCGCCCGACACCACGGCGAAGGGCACGACCCAGCCCGCGGCCGACGGGCGCACGCGCAGCGACCAGTGGAAGCGCAGGAAGCGGTCGACGGCGTCCACGTCGCCGGTGGGCCAGGTGAGGAAATGCTCCTCGCCGTCGTCGACCACCCCGCCCGGCTCGCCGACGATCGCGGCCAGCTCGAAGAGCTCGACGTCGGTGGGCGGGACGAGCACGAGGCCCGCGTGCGCCAGCCGCAGGCCGAACTGCGGGTACACCGCCGCGAGGTCCGCGCGGAGCATCTCGTCGTCCACGCACCCGATCCTGCCGGTTCTGCCATGATCCGCGCCCATGGCGATCGCGGTCTGCCCCGGCTCGTTCGACCCGGTCACCCTCGGGCACGCCGACGTGGTGACGCGTGCGGCTGCGCTGTTCGACGAGGTCGTCGTCGCCGTGGCGATCAACCCTGCGAAGAAGGGCCTGTTCAGCGTCGACGAGCGGCGTGACCTGCTGGCCACGGCCCTGGACGGCCTGGACAACGTGCGCACCGACGCGTTCGAAGGGCTCGTCGTCGACTACTGCCGCAGCATCGGGGCCGCGACGATGGTCAAGGGCCTGCGATCGGCCACCGACCTCGGGTTCGAGGAGCCGATGGCGCAGATGAACCGACACCTCACCGGCGTCGACTCGGTCTTCCTCATCACCGACCCCGCCCACTCCTTCGTCTCCAGCTCGCTGGTCAAGGAGGTCGCACGCGGGGGCGGCGACATCAGCGCGTTCCTGCACCCCGAGGTTCACCGCCGCCTGCTCGAGCGCCTGGGCTGAGCCGGGGCCGAGCAGGGTCTGGGCCGCGACGACACGCCGGGCAGGCGGCCGAATTCCGGGTCGCAGGCCCCCGTGGCGGCAGACTCCACGACGTGTACCGCGTGTTCGAAGCTCTCGACGAGCTCGTGACCCTCTGCGAGGAGGCGCGCGGGCTGCCCATGACCACCAGCTGCGTGGTGCCCCGCGGCGACGTGCTCGAGCTGCTCGACGACGTCCGTGAGGCCATCCCCGGCGAGCTCGACGACGCGCAGGACGTCCTCGACCACCGCGACAAGATCATCGCGCAGGCGACCGAGGAGGCCGAGACGGCGCGGGCCGACGCCCGCACCGAAGCCGACCAGATGCTGGCCGAGGCGCGCGAGCAGGCCCAGCAGATGATCGCCGAGGCCGAGCACGAGGCCGAGCGCACCGTCGCACGGGGGCGCCGCGAGTACGCCGAGCTGACCGAGCGTGCCGAGGCCGAGGCCGAGCGCATGAGCGAGGCCGGGCGCCTGAACTACGAGCGCGCGGTGGCCGAGGGCCGTACCGAGCAGGCGCGTCTCGTCGACGCCCACGAGGTCACCCGCGCCGCGCACGTCGAGGCCGAGCGCCTCGTCGACGCGGCGACCGAGGAGGCCGACCGCCGTCGCTCCGAGTGCGACCACTACGTCGACGGCACGCTCGCCGACTTCTCCGAGACGCTCGAGTCGGTCCTCGACACCGTCGGGCGCCACCGCCACCAGCTGCGCACGAGCGCCCCCGCAGGCTCGGCCGGGACGGGCCCGGCCCGCGGTCGCGAGGAGGACGAGCCCGAGGTGCGCGACGAGCCCCGCGAGGGCCGGCGCTTCCGGTGGAGTGAGCGTCTGGGCGCCTGATCGCCCTCGCGTAGACTCGTCGGTCGAGATGACAGGCGAGAAGAAACACCCCGAACCCACCGTCGACGCCGCGAGCCCGTGGGTGGTCGACGTCGCGCGCGAGCTCATGCGCCGGCCAGGCCAGATGAAGCCGCTGCGCCGGGACGTCGCGGCGCCGAAGGGGTTCGGGCTCGAGATGATCGGCGTGCCCGTGGGCGAGCCGATCCACCTCGACCTGCGCCTGGAGTCGGTGATGGAGGGCGTGCTCGTCTCCGGGACGGTGCAGGCCGACGTCACCGGCGAGTGCTCGCGGTGCCTCGAGTCGTTCACCGACCACGTCGACGTCGACCTCACCGAGCTCTACGCCTACCCGGCCTCGGTCACCGACGACACGGCCGACGAGGACGAGGTCAGCCGGATCGTCGACGAGCGCATCGACCTCGAGCCGGCGGTCCGCGACGCGGTCCTGCTCGAGCTGCCGGTGACCCCGCTCTGCCGCGAGGACTGCCCCGGCGTCGAGTCGTCGGACCCTGACGCGTGGGCCTTCGTCCCGGCCGGAGAGGCTCGTGAGACAATCGATCCTCGCTGGGCCGCGCTGCAGGAGAAGTACGGTGGCGCCGGCCGTAGTACCGAGAACTAGAGGAGAGCTGACCACCGTGGCCGTCCCGAAGCGCCGGATGTCCCGCGCGAACACCCACGCCCGCCGCTCGCAGTGGAAGGCGTCCGTGCCGCAGCTGGTGGCGTGCCAGAACAAGGCGTGCGCGAAGCCGAAGCCGCCGCACGTGGCGTGCCCGAACTGCGGCCAGTACGCCGGTCGCCGGGCCGTCACCCCGGCCTGAGGGCCGCGAACGCGGTGACGGCGATGAGCGCGGAGCCGGTGGAAACCCAGGTCGAGCAGGACGGGTCGACGCTCGGTGAGGTCCTGCAGGTCGATCTCAGCCCCGAGCTGGTCGAGCTGGCCCTGACCCACCGCTCGTACGCCTACGAGCACGGTGGGCTGCCCACCAACGAGCGTCTCGAGTTCCTGGGTGACGCCGTGCTGGGCATCATCGTCACCGAGCGGCTCTACCGCGAGCACCCCGATCTGCCCGAGGGCCAGCTCGCGAAGCTGCGGGCCAGTGTCGTCAACATGCACGCGCTCGCCGGCGTGGCCCGCGAGCTGGGCCTCGGCGAACGCCTCTACCTGGGTCGCGGCGAGGAGCTCACCGGCGGCCGCGACAAACCGAGCATCCTCGGCGACGCCGTCGAGGCCGTGCTGGGCGCGGTGCACCTCCAGTACGGCATCGAGACCTCGCGCACCCTCGTCGAGCGCCTGTTCGGTGAGCTGCTGCGCACGGCGCCGCTGCTGGGCGCCGGGCTCGACTGGAAGACCAGCCTCCAGGAGCTCACCGCGGCCCGGGACCTCGGCGTGCCCGAGTACCGGATGACCGACGAGGGTCCCGACCACCTCAAGGAGTTCACCGCGACGGTCGTCGTGGCGGGCGAGGAGCTGGGCAGCGGGATCGGGCGGACGAAGAAGGACGCCGAGCAGAAGGCCGCGCGCACCGCCTACCAGCACCTCGACGGCGGGGGCGAGCCTTCCAGCGGTGCCTGAGCTCCCCGAGGTGGAGGTCGTCCGGCGGGGTCTCGCCGATCACCTGACCGGTCGGCGGGTGATCGACGTCGAGGTCTTCCATCCCCGCTCGGTGCGCCGGCAGGCCGGCGGCGCCGCGGAGCTGGTCGACCGGCTGAAGGACCGCCGCCTGAACGCGGTGCGGCGGCGCGGCAAGTACCTGTGGATCGAGCTCGGTGACGCCGAGGCGGCCCTCCTCGCGCACCTCGGCATGAGCGGCCAGATGCTGGTCCAGCCCGCCGAGCGAGCCGACGAGAAGCACCTGCGCATCCGGGTGCGCTTCGACGACGACGGGCCCGAGCTGCGCTTCGTCGACCAGCGGACCTTCGGCGGCCTCACCGTCACCGACGTCACGGGCCCCGAGGACCTGCCCGTGCCCGTGGCGCACATCGGGCGCGACCCGATGGACCCGGCGTTCGACGCCGAGGCGGCGGTCGGGGGCCTGCGCCGCCGTCGCACCGGCCTCAAGCGCGCACTGCTCGACCAGACCCTGGTGTCGGGGATCGGCAACATCTACGCCGACGAGTCTCTGTGGCGCGCGAAGCTGCACTACGAGCGCCCCACCGCGACGCTGACGCGCCCCGAGGGCCGGCGCGTGCTGACGGCGGCGCGCGAGGTGATGGACGAGGCGCTGGCGGCCGGCGGCACCTCCTTCGACGCGCTCTACGTCGACGTGCACGGCGACTCCGGCTACTTCGACCGCGCGCTGGCCGTCTACGGGCAGGCCGACCGCCCGTGCCCCCGATGCGGGACTCCGGTGGCGCGGGCGCCGTTCATGAACCGGTCGTCGTACTGGTGCCCGACCTGCCAGCCGCGGCCGCGGAGGCGCCACCCCTGATCACGGGGTTTCCGCGCGCACGACCTCGAGGTTGTGGAAGGTCACCGGACCGTCGCAGAGGGCCATCATCTTGCCGGCGAAGGCCGTGGTCGCCGGGCTGTCGGAGTTGCGTTGGGCGGCCTCCGCGCTGGGGAACTCGACGACCTCCATGTAGGTGTCGTCGCGGTCGCGGTCGCGGCCCATGACCATCCACTCGGCGGTCCGATCGGCGCCGATCTCGGCCTTCCAGCCGTCGATGAGGGCATCCATCTGGTCGTACTGCTGGGTCTGGAACTCGATGAGCTGCACGAAGGCGCCCGGTCCGGTGGCCTGCGGCGCGTCGCGCAGGCCGCTGCGGAGCCCGGCGCGCAGCTCCTCGCCGTCGGTGTGGCCGTGCACGGCGACGGCGTGGGCGGCGCCGGCCTCGAGGACCTCGTCCGCCTCGCCGGTCAGGGTGAGCGAGCATCCGCTCTCGCTGGGCATCTCGCGGCAATCGAGCATCTTGCGCGGCATGACGGTTTCTCCTCGGCTGGACACGAACGGCGGCAGGACCAGTGAAGGCGTGTCACGACGCCGTGATCGATACGGAGAATTCCGTAGGCCGTTCGAGGGACGTGTCCTCGCGCAGATCTGGTGGAGACGGGCGCGTGGGTCGACACTCGGTGACCCGCCCTCCGGAGCGTGGCCATGACCTGCGAGCGCCTCCTGGGCGCGGCCCTCGACCTCGCCGCGGGAGCCGCCGTCGTCCGTACCGCCGGCGAGCTCGACCGGGCGGTGTGGCCCCAGCTCGCGGTGCTGGTCGGGGCCGAGAGCCTGGCGGCGATCGGGTTCGGCGGGTGCCGGCTGTGGTGGCCACCCGGCAGGGTCGAGGTCCGGGGTGGCTACGAGGTGGTCATCGCCGTCGCGCGGGCCGGGGCCGATGCCCGCGTCGCGCTCCGCCGCACGGACCGGGCGTTCACCGACCGCGACCTCGCCCTGGTCGGCCTCGTCCGCCCGCACCTCGCGGAGGCGCTCTGGCGTGCCGCCCACGAGCCGGAGCCGTGCCCGCTCACAGCCCGCCAGCGCGCGGTCCTCGCCGGGGTCGCACGGGGTGCCACGGACCGCGCGATCGCCCACGATCTCGGTATCAGCCGCCGGACCGTCGGCAAGCATCTCGAGAACGTCTACGCGGCTCTGGGCGTGCACGACCGCACCTCGGCCGCGCTCCTGCTGGGGGAGGGAAGTCCCTGATTCAGCCGTCGCCGCGCAGCGAGCGGCGTATCTCGTCGAGCTTCTCGCGGGCGGCGCTCTCGTGGTCGGCCTCGCGCTCGGCCCGCGCCTGCCCCTCGGGGCTCTCGGAGACCAGCTCCTCGTAACCCGCGGCCGTGGTCGAGCGGCGCTCGATCGTCTCGCGGACGTGCTCGAACGTGGGGACGCCGTCCTCGGTGTATCCCGGCTCGGTCACGTCGTCGAGCGTAGCTCCCGCAGACCTCGGGCGGAGACACGTCGGGCCCCGCATCGCAGCGCGACGCGGGGCCCGGACGACGGAGCGGGGAGGCTCAGTTCTGCGAGGAGATGTTCTGCGAGGAGCGCTCCATGAGCTGCTTGAACTCCTCGAGCGCCTTCTCGATCTTCTTCTGCGGGTCGGCGAAGAGCTTCGCGGCCGCGTCGCCCGCGGCACCGCCGGGGGTCTCCACGTGGAGGCTGACCTCGACCCCGGTGGAGTCACCGTGCGGGTCGAAGCGCACCGCGCCGCCGGTCTCGACGTGGTTGTTGCTCTCCTCGAGCGACTTCCACGCGATCTTGCGGTCGATCTCCTCGTCGATGATCTTGGCGTCCCACTCGATCGTCTTGCCGAGCGGGCCGTCGACGACCCAGTGCGTCACGTCCGCCGAGCCGTCCTTGGGGTCGACCGACTTCACGTCGTCCATGATCTGCGGCAGGTTGGTCAGTGGACGCCACCACTGGTAGCACTGGGCAGCCGGGGCGTTGATCTCGAGGTAGTGCGTTGCGGTTGCCATGACTCTCGGGTCACCGATGGTCCTCGCCGGTAAACGGTGGGTGACCGCACCGACGTTCAGGTTTCGGCCGGTCCGTCCCCCTGTCGGGGCCCGCGGGTAGCGTCCCGGGACACCGGCGGGGGAGGGACGTCCGCGTGCACCTGAAGAGCCTGACGCTCAAGGGCTTCAAGTCCTTCGCGTCCTCGACGACGCTGCGCTTCGAGCCGGGCATCACGTGCGTGGTCGGGCCCAACGGCTCGGGCAAGTCCAACGTCGTCGACGCGATCAGCTGGGTCCTCGGCGAGCAGGGGGCCAAGGCGCTGCGCGGCGGAAAGATGGAGGACGTCATCTTCGCCGGCACGACGGGGCGCGCCCCGCTGGGCCGCGCCGAGGTCACGTTGACCATCGACAACTCCGACGGGGCGCTCCCCATCTCCTACGCCGAGGTGTCGATCACCCGGCGGGTGTTCCGCTCCGGCGCCGGCGAGTACGAGATCAACGGCAGCAGCTGCCGCCTGCTCGACGTCCAGGAGCTCCTCTCGGACTCCGGCATCGGGCGCGAGCTGCACGTGCTCGTCGGCCAGGGGCAGCTCGACGCGATCCTGCAGTCCCGGCCCGAGGAGCGGCGGGCGTTCATCGAGGAGGCCGCGGGCGTCCTCAAGCACCGCAAGCGCAAGGAGAAGGCGCTCCGCAAGCTCGAGGCGATGCAGGCGAACCTCACGCGCCTGTCCGACCTCACCTCCGAGCTCCGCCGCCAGCTCAAGCCGCTGGGCCGGCAGGCCGAGATCGCCCGGCGCGCCCAGACCATCCAGGCCGACCTGCGCGATGCGCGGCTGCGCCTGGCCGCCGACGACCTGGTGACCCTGCGCGGCCAGATCGAACGCGAGCAGGCCGACGAGGACGCCGCCCGGGCCCGCCGCGACGAGACCGAGCGGGCGCTGGCCGAGGTGGGCGAGCGGGTGACGGGGCTCGAGGCCGCCGTCGAGGCCGCGACGCCGGCGCACACCCGAGCGCAGGAGGGCTGGTACCGCCTCTCGGCGCTGCAGGAGCGCCTGCGCGGCACCGTCGCGCTCGCCGCCGAGCGGCACCGTCACGTCGCGACGGCGCAGGACACGCCCACCGGCCCGGACCCCGACGACCTCGAGCGCCAGGCCGACGAGGCCGCGGGGCACGAGGCGACGCTCGAGGAGGAGGTCGCCGAGGCCCGCGCCACGCTCGAGGGGCACGCGGAGCAGCGCGAGACCGCCGAGGACGCGCTCACCACCGCCGAGCGCCGCCTCGCCGCGGCCACCCGCGCCGCCGCCGACCGCCGCGAGGGCGTGGCGCGCCTGTCCGGTCAGGTCGAGACGCTGCGCGGGCGCCTGGCCTCGTCCACCGAGGAGCTCACCCAGATCGCGGCGTCGCTCACCGAGGCCCACGAGCGCGCCGGCGCCGCCCGCGAGGAGCTCGCCGCGGCCGAGGAGGAGTCCGGTCCGGCGACGGAGCCCCGGGACGACGACGCCCCCGGAGCCGTGGTGGAGGACCCGAACGCCCCCGACCCCGAGGCCGCGCTCGACGCCGCGGTCGAGCGCCACGAGGCGGCGCGGGCCGAGGTCGACCGCGCCGGCGCGGCCCACCGCGACGCCGAGCGCGACCGCGCCCACTGGCAGGCCCGCACCGACGCCCTCGCGCTCGGTCTCACCCGGCGCGACGGGGCCGGCGCGCTGCTCGGCGCGTCCGACCGCGTGCCCGGGGTGCTGGGGTCGGTCGCCGCGCTGCTGCGGGTGACGCCGGGCCACGAGGACGCGGTCACCGCGGCGCTCGGCCCGGCCGCGGACGCGGTGGCGGTGACGGGCACCGACGCCGCCGCCGATGCGCTCGCCGAGCTGCACGCCGCGGAGGGCGGGCGCGCGGGGCTGCTCGTCGGCGGGGGTGGGGCGGCCGAGGCGTCCCCGGGCGATCCGCCCACCGGGGCCCGCTGGGCCGTCGACCTCGTCCGCGCGCCCGACGACCTCGCCGGCGCCGTCGCCCGCGTCCTCGCCGGCACGGTGGTCGTCGACGACCTCGCGGCCGCCCGCACGGTCGTCCGCGACCACCCGCACCTGCGGGCGGTGACACGCGCCGGCGACCTCCTCGGCGCCGACTGGGCGGAGGGCGGCCCCTCGGGCAACCAGAGCCTGCTGGAGATGCAGGCGGCCGCGGACGAGGCGGGCGACCGGCTCGCCGCCGCCGACCGCCGCATCCGCGAGGTCGACGCCGGGCTCGAGGCCGCCAAGGAGGCCGAGTCGGCCGCGCGCGCCGAGGTCGGTGTCGCCCGCCAGGTCCGCGACGACCGTCGTCGCGCCGACACCGAGGCCCGCAGGGCCGCCGACGCCCGCCGCGCCGCCGACGACGCCGCGCGTGCCGATGCCGCCCGGCGCCTGGGCCGGCTCACCGAGACCGTGCGCGGCGCAGAGGCCGAGGCCCAGCGCCTCACCGAGCGGCAGGCGGCCGTCGAGAACGCCCGCGACGAGCGGCGCGTCGAGCTCGACGAGCTCACCGAGCGCCTGGCGATGGCCCAGGACGAGGCCGCCGACGACGCGGCAGGCGCCGACGCCGACGACCACGCCGCCGAGCGCGACGCGGCGTCCGTCGCCCTGACGGCGGCCCGGTCGGCCGAGGTCGACGCCCGGCTCGCCCTGCGCACCGCCGAGGAGCGGCTGCGCGCGGTCACCGGGCGCGCCGAGGGCCTGCGCCGCCGCGCGTCGGGGGAGCGCGAGCAGCGCGCGCGGGCGCAGGAGCGCGCCCGCGCCCGGGCCCGGGCCGCGGCGCTCACCGAGGAGGCGGTGCGGCACGGGCGCGACGCCCTGGAACGGCTCGGGGGCTCGCTCGCCCGTGCGGCGGCGGCCCGCGACGCGGCGGCGTCGGTGCGCACGGCCCGTGCGGGCGAGCTCGAGACCGCCCGCGAGCAGCAGCGGGAGCTCCAGGCGGGTCTCGAACGCCTGACGAACGCGGTGCACCGCGACGAGGTGGTCCGCGCCGAGCAGCGGACCCGGCTGCAGCAGATGGAGGCCGGGATCGGCGAGCGCTTCGGCATCGGGCTCGACGACCTCGTCGGCGAGTACGGCCCGGACGTGCCGATCCCGCCACCCGCGGGCGAGGTGGCCGAGGTCGAGGCGGCCCGCGAGCGCGGTGAGCAGGTCGTCATGCCGCCGTCCGAGCCCTTCGACCGCGCCACGCAGCAGCGCCGGGCCACCCGTGCGGAGAAGGAGCTGAGCACGCTCGGGAAGGTCAACCCGCTCGCGCTGGAGGAGTACGCGGCGCTCGAGGAGCGCTACCGCTTCCTGTCGACGCAGCTGGAGGACGTCAAGAACAGCCGCCGCGACCTCCTCGAGGTCGTCTCGCAGGTCGACGCCACGATCCTCGACGTCTTCGCGGGCGCGTTCGCCGACGTCGCCCGCGAGTTCGAGGCCGTGTTCCCGGTGCTGTTCCCGGGTGGCGACGGCCGGCTCGTGCTGACCGACCCCGACGACCTGCTGGCCACCGGCGTCGAGGTGGAGGCCCGCCCGCCCGGCAAGAAGGTCAAGCGGCTCTCGCTGCTCTCCGGCGGGGAGAAGTCCCTGACGGCGGTCGCGATGCTCGTCGCGATCTTCCGCGCCCGGCCCTCGCCGTTCTACGTCCTCGACGAGGTCGAGGCCGCGCTCGACGACGCCAACCTCCGCCGGCTCATCGGCCTGCTGGCCGAGCTGCGCCGTAGCTCCCAGCTCGTGATCATCACGCACCAGAAGCCGACGATGGAGATCGCCGACGCCCTGTACGGGGTGAGCATGCGCGGCGACGGCATCACCGCGGTCATCTCGCAGCGCCTGCGCGGGGCCGATGCTCCCGGCCCGTTCGCGGAGACTCCCACCCCGACCTGACCACGTTCCGTGCCTCAAGGTCGCGCTGCGTAGTCGAAGACGCCCGGTTCGGGCGAGCGGGACGACGCCCTCGTGGGCTCCCCGCGGGCGCAAGGCGCCTCTACCGTGCAGGTCAGAGGGCTGACGACGGGGGGCGGACATGACGGCGGTACGACACGGTCCAACCCACCCGGCCCACGCCGCCCCCGCCGGCTCCCCGGCGCTCTCGCCCGTCCCGGGGCCCGTGCCGGACGGGCACAGCACCGGCCGGCACGCCCGCGTCGGGTCCGGCGTCCCGTCCGGTCCGCTCGTGCGCCTGCGGACGGTCGTCCCGGCGCCCGAGCCGACGCCGGAGCCCAGCGGCCGCCTGGTGATCGACAGCTCGTACTGCCGGCTGAGCCCGCACCTCGGCGCCCGCAAGGTCGCGGTGAGCGTCGACGGCCTGCCCTGGCGGTTCGCCTGGGGACGCACCCCGATCGACCTGCCGGCGGGACGCCACCTCGTGGAGATCGAGGTCGAGGGCGGGCGCCACGGCTGGGGCCACGTCGCCGATGCCGTCCCGGTCGCCGCCGGCCACACCGTCGAGGTGTTCTACCGCGCGCCTGCGCTGCCGCGGCTCGCGGGCTCGCTCGGGCCGGCCCGCCAGCGCACCGCCGGCTTCCCCGTGTGCGCGGTGCTCCTCGCCCTCGGGGGCCTGGCGGTGCTCGCGCTGCTCGTCGCCGCGCTCGTCCTGCTCGTGGCCTGACCGCTCCGCGGGGAGTCGCGGCGGGTCGGTCCCGCGCTCGAGATGCTTCGATTTTGGAAGCGTTCTCGGGGCCGGAGACGACCGGCCGGTCGGCCCCGCGGCCGGGTGATCCCGTGCTCAGGACGCTTCGATTTCGAAGCATCCTCAGCGAGGGCGACGACCCCCGGGCCGCCGAGAGGCCGGCGTCGGGCCCGGGTGACCCGGTGGCGCGCCGTCACCACGCCCGGCTGGGAGACTGGCCGTCGTGTCGTTCCGGAGCTCGCCGCTGACCTCCCCGCCCGACCCGACCTCGTCCGACCCGGTGTCGCAGGCGGTGCTCGCGGCCGGGACCGGGACGCTGCCGCCGGGCGTGCTCGCCGCGATCGTGGCCGCGGCCGTGGTCGTGCTCCTGCTCATCGTCCTGGGCATCGGCCTCTACCTGCGCCGTCGCCGGCGGGTCTCCCTCGCTGAGCAGGAGGAGGAGGCCGCCAAGCCGAGCAAGGGCACCTACCAGGCCGGCGGCGGGTTCGACTTCAGCGCGCGCAGCGGCACGTCCACCCTCGCCCCGCCCCGTCCCGAACCGACCCCCGAACCGACGCCGGAACCGACGCCGGAACCGGCGGAGCGCCTCGACACCGCCGGTCCCCAGGCCACGGCGCCGGAGGCCGCCCCGGACACCGGCACGGACCTCGACGCGGACCTCGACGCGGACCTCGACACGGACCTCGACACGGACACCGGCACCGGCACCACGGGCCCGGGCGTCGCCGTCGAGCCCGGCGTCGCCGGCCCCCAGGCCACCGCGCCCCCGGAGGCCGCCGAGCCCGCGGCCGCCGAGCCGGAGACCGTCGAGCCGGCCCCCACCACCACGGACGCGACCGAGACCGTCGCGCCTCCCACCGGTGCGACCCCGGCAGCGCCGACCGAGGAGATCCCCTCGGCCGAGGGCCGGCTGGAGCGCCTGCGTGGACGGCTGGGCCGTTCGCGCTCGACGCTCGGGCAGGGCCTGCTCGGTCTGCTCGGGGCGGGCGACCTGGACGAGGACTCGTGGGAGGAGGTCGAGGACACGCTGCTCATGGCCGACCTCGGCTCGTCGACCACGCAGGAGATCGTCGCCAAGCTGCGCGAGCGCATCGCGTCGCGGGGCGTCCGGACCCCCGACCAGGCCCGCGAGCTGCTCCGCGAGGTCCTCATCGAGTCCCTGGGTCCCGACATGGAGCGCTCGGTGCGCGCGCTGTCCCACGACGGGCGGCCCGCCGTGGTGCTCGTGGCCGGGGTCAACGGCACCGGGAAGACCACGACGACCGGCAAGCTCGCCCGGGTCCTCGTCGGCAGCGGGCACGTCGTGCTCCTCGGCGCCGCCGACACGTTCCGCGCCGCCGCGGCCGAGCAGCTCGCGACATGGGGCGAGCGCGCCGGCGCCGAGACCGTGCGCGGCAAGGAGGGCGCCGACCCCGCCAGCGTCGCCTTCGACGCCGTCAAGCGCGGCACCGACGCCGGCGTCGACGCCGTCCTGCTGGACACCGCGGGCCGGCTGCACACCAAGACCGGGCTGATGGACGAGCTGGGCAAGGTCAAGCGGGTCGTCGAGCGCCAGGCCGAGGTCGACGAGGTCCTGCTCGTCCTCGACGCGACCACCGGCCAGAACGGCCTGACCCAGGCGCGGGTGTTCGGCGAGGTCGTCGACGTCACCGGCGTCGTGCTGACCAAGCTCGACGGCACGGCCAAGGGCGGCATCGTGTTCCAGGTGCAGCGCGAGCTGGGCGTCCCGGTGAAACTCGTCGGCCTGGGCGAGGGCCCGGACGACCTCGCGCCCTTCGAGCCCGAGGCGTTCGTGGATGCGCTCCTGCGCTGACGGTCCCCGCCCCTAACCTCCGGGGCCATGACCGGCATCGCACGCCTGCAGCTGACCGTCCTCGACACCCCCGAGCCGATGACGCTCGCGCGCTTCTACTCGCGGCTCGTGGGGCTCCCGGTGGCCGAGTCCGAGACCGACCACGACTGGGTGGAGCTCGACGGTGGCGGCGGGCCGTCCCTCGCCTTCCAGCTGGCCCCGGCGAAGACGGCCCCGGCGTGGCCGCAGGAGGGCGCGCTCCAGATCCACCTCGACCTCGAGGTCGACGATCTCGACGCCGGGGAGGCGGCCGTGCTGGAGGCGGGTGCGACGAAGCACGAGCACCAGCCGGGGGAATCGTTCCGGGTCTTCCTCGACCCCGAGGGCAACCCGTTCTGCCTCGTCCGGAGCGCTCAGTAGCCCGGTCGGACGGTCGTGATCGCTCAGCGTCATGACCGAGGTCTCACCGAGACCCGTACCGTCCCTGGGGAAACATGAACGTCACATCGAACGGACCCGTGTTAACTGCGGTGAAACGGAACGCGCAGCTGCGCGAAACACGCGCTCTTCATTCTCGCTCTTCGGAACCGGTCTCACCGCGACGAAGGGAATCTGCTGGCCGTGGAACTCGACAGCGGAACGATCGCCTGGATGTTGACCAGCACAGCGCTGGTCCTGCTCATGACGCCGGGCCTGGCGCTGTTCTACGGCGGCCAGGCTCGCTCGAAGAGCGTCCTCAACATGATGATGATGGTGTTCAGCACGACCGCCACCGTGGGCGTGCTGTGGGTCATCTTCGGCTACTCGATGTCGTTCGGCGACGACGTGGGTGGCGGCCTGCTCGGCAACCCGGGCCAGTACTTCATGCTCTCGAGCCTGCTCTCCGAGACGGTGCAGACCGACGGCCTGCCCGACATCGCCTTCGTGGCCTTCCAGGCCATGTTCGCGATCCTGACGGTCGGCCTCATCGCCGGTGCCGCCGCGGACCGCATGAAGTTCAACTCGTGGATGGTCTTCTCCATCCTCTGGGCGACGATCGTCTACTTCCCGATCGCCCACTGGGTGTTCGACCTCGACGCCGGCTGGATCGCCAACGGCATCGGCGCGGTGGACTTCGCCGGTGGTACGGCCGTCCACATCAACGCCGGTACCGCGGCTCTCGTGCTCTGCATCGTGCTGGGCCGGCGCCGTGGCTGGCCGCGTGAGGCCATGCGTCCGCACAACCTGACGATGGTCATGCTCGGTGCCGGTCTGCTGTGGTTCGGCTGGTTCGGCTTCAACGCCGGCTCGGCCGCCGTGGCGAACTACTCGGCCGCGTACGCCTTCCTGAACACCGTGGTCGCCACCTGCACCGCGATCTGCGGCTGGCTGATCATCGAGCAGATTCGCGACGGCAAGGCCACCTCGCTCGGCGCCGCCTCGGGCATCGTCGCCGGCCTCGTCGCGATCACCCCGGCCTGTGCCGCGGTGACCCCGCTCGGCGCCATGGCCATCGGCTTCATCGCCGGCATCGGCTGCGCCTACGCCGTGGGCCTGAAGTACAAGCTGGGCTTCGACGACTCGTTCGACGTCGTGGGCGTCCACCTCGTCGGTGGTCTCCTCGGCACGCTGCTCATCGGCTTCTTCGCCTGGGACGGCGCGCCGTCCGCGGCGTCCGGCGTCTTCTACGGCGGGGGCTGGAGCCAGCTCGGCATCCAGGCCATCGCTGCGGTCGCCGTGATCGCCTACTCGGGTATCGCCACAGCGATCATCGCCCTGATCATCAAGGCGGTCATGGGCCTTCGAGTCGAGGACGACAGCGAGGCCGCGGGCGTCGACGAGGGCGAGCACGCCGAGTCGGGCTACGACTTCTCGAGCCTGCGCAGCGGTGGCGGCTTCGGTTCGTCGCACTCCACACTGTCCGCCCCGACGCAGGTCACCGCGACTGCCGGTAAGGAGGGCTGAACGAGATGAAGATGGTGACGGCGATCATCAAGCCGTTCGTGCTGGAGGACGTCAAGGGCGCCCTCGAGCAGCTCGGGGTCCTGGGCATGACCGTCAGCGAGGTCCAGGGCTACGGCCGCCAGAAGGGCCACACCGAGGTCTACCGGGGTGCCGAGTACTCCGTGGACTTCGTCCCGAAGGTCCGCATCGAGGTCGTCACCGACGACACCGCCGCGGAGAAGGTCGTCGACGCGATCGCCGAGACCGCCCGCACCGGCAAGATCGGTGACGGGAAGGTCTGGGTGACCCCGGTCGAGACCGTGGTGCGCGTGCGCACCGGCGAGCGCGGGGCCGACGCCCTGTAATCGCGGGAGACGACGACGGCGCCGGGCCCCCCTTCCACGGGGACCCGGCGCCGTCGTGACCGCGCGCTCGGTGGGACCCGCCCCGTTCCCGGTGCGGGGCACGAACGAAGGGCGCCGTCGAGCGCGCCGGAGAGGACGTGGGGGCGCATGGCGACGGACGCGCAGCGGAGCGGGACCGGACCCTCGGGAATCGACGCGCGGACGGGCGCCCCGAGCGGGCACGGCGACGCGTCGGACCTGGTCCGGGCGCGGGACGCGCTGCTCGACCCGCCACCCGGCGCGCGGCGGCTGGGACCGGGCGCGCTGCGCGAGGCGTTCGTGGAACTGCACGACTTCTGGCTCTCCTCCCGCGCCGCGTCGGTGGGCGTGGGGGAGGGCTCGGCGCTCGTGGCGGTCGGTGCCCTCGGGCGCCGGGAGCTCGCGCCGCACTCCGATCTCGACCTCGTGCTCGTGCACGACGGGCGCGGCCGGCGGGGGGACAAGGAGCGCATCTCCCGCGTCGCGGACGCGCTCTGGTACCCGCTGTGGGACGCCGGGATCGGGCTGGACCACTCGGTGCGCACGGTGGGCGAGGCCATCGAGGTCGCCACCACCGACCTGCGGGTGGCGCTGGGCCTGCTCGAGGTCCGCCACCTCGCCGGCGACCCGGACCTCGCCGAGCGCCTGGCCGCCACGGCCCGTCAGGCGTGGCGCGCGGGCATGCGGAACCGCTTCGACGACCTCGTCGCCACGACGGCGACGCGCTGGGAGCGCTCGGGCGAGGTCGCGCACCGCATCGAGCCCGACCTCAAGAACGGCCACGGGGGCCTGCGCGACATCCAGCTGCTCGACGCGCTCTCCGCGGCGCAGCTGGTCGACCGGCCCACCGTCGACGTCCAGGACGCGCGGCGCCTGATGCTCGACCTGCGCGTGGAGCTGCACCGCCGGGCCGGCCGGGCCCGCGACGTGATGCAGGCGGAGGACGCCCACGAGGTCGTGGCGGCCGCCGCGGCCGATCTCGGCGTCACCGACCGCTTCGACCTCGCGCGCGCCCTGTCGGGGGCGGCGCGCACCGTCGTCTTCGCCACGGACACCGCCCTGCGCTCGGCGCGCTCCGCCCTGCCGCGCCGGGGCCTGGCCGCGCTGCGCCGCCCGCCGGCGCGCCGGCCGCTCGACGACGGGGTGGTCGAGCACGCGGGCGAGGTGGTCCTCGCCCGCGACGCACAGGTCTCGCGCGACCCGGCCCTGGTGCTGCGCCTCGCCGCGACGGCGGCCCGCACCCAGCTGCCGATCGCCGCGGGCACCCTGCACCGCCTCGCGGACGCCGCGCCGGAGCTGCGCGAGCCGTGGCCGCGCGCCGCGCTCAGCGAGCTCCTGGCCCTGCTCGGCGCGGGCGAGGGCACCGTCGACGTCATCGAGGCGCTGGACCGCACCGGCCTGTGGGGCCGGCTGTTCCCCGAGTGGGGCGCGGTGCGCGACCTCCCCCCGCGGGACCGCTCGCACGTCTGGACCGTCGACCGCCACCTCGTCGAGGTCACCCGCCGCGCCGCGGAGCTGACGACGCAGGTGTCGCGACCCGACCTCCTGCTGCTCGGCGCGCTGGTGCACGACATCGGCAAGGGCCGCGACGAGGACCACTCCGAGGTCGGCGAGCGCCTCGCCCGCCACATCGGGCGGCGCCTCGGGCTCTGGCCCGCGGACGTGGAGACGCTCGCCGGGATGGTGCGTCACCACCTGCTGCTGCCGCACACCGCGTCGCGGCGTGACCCGGAGGACCCGGCGACCGTCGAGCGCGTCGTCGAGACCCTCGGCGCCGACCCGGTCCTGCTCGAGCTGCTGCACGCCCTCGCCGAGGCCGACTCGCTCGGCACCGGGCCGGGGGTCTGGACGTCGTGGCGGGCGACGCTGATGGGCGACCTGGTGCGCCGCTGCCGTGTCGTCATGTCCGGGGGACCGGTGCCCGGCCCGTCGCCGCTGTCCGACGAGGCGATCGCCCTGGCCCACGCGGTGTCCGAGAGCGGGCGCCCGGAGGTCTCGATCTCCGGGGAGGGCGAGCTGACGACGATCACCATGACCGTCGCCGCCCCCGACCGCCCGGGCCTGCTCTCCCGGGCCGCCGGCGTGCTGGCGCTGCACTCCCTGCAGGTGCACACCGCCGACCTCGGGGAGCACGACGGGGTCGCGGTCGACGCGTTCACCGTCTCGCCGCGCTTCGGGCGCCTGCCGGAGGCGTCGCTGCTGCGCGAGGACCTCGTCCGCGTGCTGCGGGGCTCGCTCGACCTGCCCGCCCGTCTCGAGGCCAAGGAGCGCGACTACGACCGGCCGGGCCCCGCGCCCGCGCCGAGCCGGGTCGTGTGGTTCGACGACGAGGCGACGGGGGCGGTGGTGCTCGAGCTGCGCACCAGCGACCGCATCGGCCTGCTGCACCGCGTGGCCGCGGCGCTCGAGGAGCAGGAGCTCGACGTCCGGTGGGCGCGGGTGTCGACGCTGGGCAGCTCGGTACTGGACGCGTTCTGCCTCGAGACCGCGGAGCACCAGGGCCTCGACACGGACCGCCGCCGCACGGTCGAGGAGGTCGTGCTGGCCGCCGCCGCGACCGGGCCGTCGACCGCCGCGCCGCCCGCGGGCTGAGCCCGACATCTGCTGGCAGCGGTCGGACCGTCACGAGCCGCCGGTTAGGGTTGTGACGAGGACGCCGGGGCGCACAACGGGCCGCGGCGCGCGATTCCGGGAGTGGGTCCAACCGTGTTCGACACCCTGTCCGACCGTCTCACGTCGGTCCTGTCCGACCTGCGCGGCAAGGGCCGGCTCACCGAGAACGACATCGACACCACGTCACGCGAGATCCGCATCGCGCTGCTCGAGGCCGACGTCGCGCTGCCGGTGGTGCGCGCGTTCGTCCGGAAGGTCAAGGAGCGGGCGCTCGGTGCGGAGGTCTCCGAGGCGCTGAACCCCGCGCAGCAGGTCGTCAAGATCGTCAACGAGGAGCTCGTCGACATCCTCGGCGGCGAGACCCGCCGGCTGCGGTTCGCCAAGAACCCGCCGACGGTGATCATGCTCGCCGGCCTGCAGGGCTCCGGAAAGACGACGCTGGCCGGCAAGCTCGCGCACTGGCTCAAGGGCCAGGGCCACACCCCGATGCTCGCGGCCTGCGACCTCCAGCGCCCGAACGCGGTCACCCAGCTCCAGATCGTCGGCGAGCGCGCAGGCGTCGAGGTCTTCGCCCCCGAGCCCGGCAACGGCATCGGCGACCCCGTGGACGTCGCCCGCCGTGCCGTCGCCGACGCGACGAGCCGCCAGTACGACGTGCTCGTCGTCGACACCGCGGGCCGCCTGGGTGTCGACGAGGAGCTGATGCGCCAGGCCGCGGACATCCGCGACGCCGTCACCCCGGACGAGACGCTGTTCGTGCTCGACGCGATGGTCGGCCAGGACGCGGTCACGACCGCCGAGTCCTTCCGCGACGGGGTCGGCTTCTCCGGCGTCGTGCTCACCAAGCTCGACGGCGACGCCCGCGGCGGCGCCGCGCTCTCGGTCCGCGAGGTCACCGGCCAGCCGATCCTCTTCGCCTCCAACGGCGAGAAGCTCGACGAGTTCGACGTCTTCCACCCCGACCGGATGGCCTCGCGCATCCTCGGCATGGGCGACGTGCTCACCCTCATCGAGCAGGCCGAGCAGGCCTTCGAGGAGGGCCAGGCCGAGGCCGCCGCCGCGAAGATGGGCTCCGGCGAGCTCACCCTCGAGGACTTCCTCGAGCAGATGATGGCCGTCCGCAAGATGGGCCCGATCGCGAACGTCCTGGGGATGCTCCCCGGCGCCGCGCAGATGAAGGACCAGCTCTCCGGGCTCGACGAGAAGCACCTCGACCGCGTCCAGGCGATCATCCGCGGCATGACCCCGGCCGAGCGGGCCGACCCGAAGATCATCAACGGCTCGCGAAGGCTGCGCATCGCCAACGGCTCCGGGGTGGGCGTCACCGACGTCAACCAGCTCGTGGAGCGGTTCTTCGATGCCCGCAAGATGATGAAGAACATGGCCGGCCAGTTCGGCCTGCCCGGCATGGGCGGTGGCCGCAAGGGCAAGCGGCAGGCGGCGAAGGCGGGCAAGCAGGTCCGCAAGGGCCCGAAGTCGATGCCCGCCATCGCCGGGATCGCCTCGGAGAGCGCTGGTCAGGCAGGGGATCGCGGCGAGCGCTCCGTCGGCAGCTACCAGACCCCGGGTCTCAACCAGCTCCCGCCGGCCCTCGCGGGCATGAGCGAGCTCCCGCCCGGCTTCGACCCCGGCGCGCTGAGCTTCCCCGGCGGCAATGGCGGCGAGGGCTCGCGCAGCTCGAAGAAGGGCAACAAGAAGAAGCGCAAGTAGTCAGCGCTGCTGGGCGAGCCATGTCTCGCGGCGGCGGTTCGAGGCCCGGGAGAGCCAGGCGTCCTGGACGATCTCGGTGAGCTCCTCGCGCGAGAGCCGCGGCAGGTCCACCGCTCGCAGGAGCACCGAGAGGTGCCCGTCGAAGTGGGGAGTGGTGAAGAACGGGCTGGACGGGTCGCGCACGAGGGCGTCCTTGTCCTCCTCCGACTCGACCCAGAACATGATCACGTCGGTGTACTTCTCGCCGGTCACGGGGTCGGCGGCGTCGGGCCGGGGCGTCCGGAAGAACACGAACGACTTCCCGCCGACCTGGTAGACGGCGTTGCCCTTCGGTCCCTCGACCACCGTCACGTGGGGCATGCCGAGCGCCAGGGCGTGCACGTCGTCGACGCCGGGGGAGTCGGTCACGGCGTCCATGGTGCCCAGCGCGCGCCGTGAGGTCGTCCCCCGACACGGCGCTGCACACCGCCCTCGACCTGCCGACCCACGCGGCGGTCCGAGCGTCGCTACCCTCCCCGGCATGTCGTCGCCGACCTCTCCGGGACCCCTGCACCTGCGCGGTGTGCTGCTCGACGGCACCGCCGAGGGTGAGCGGGTCGGCGAGCTGTGGGTCACCGCCGAGGGCCGGATCAGCCTCGACCCGGTGCCCGACGCGCCGACGGTGGCCGACGGGGCCTGGATCCTGCCGGGCCTCGTCGACGCCCACTGCCACGTCGGCATCGGGCCCGACGGCCCCGTCGACCTCGAGGAGGCCCGCGAGCAGGGGCACACCGACGCCGCGTCCGGGGCGCTGCTCCTGCGCGACTGCGGCACCCCGGTCGACACCCGCCCGCTGGACCACGACCCGCGGATGCCCGAGATCGTCCGGGCCGGGCGCCACCTCGCCCGGCCCAAGCGCTACATCCGTGGCCTGCCGATCGAGGCGGACTCCCCGGAGGAGCTGCCGGCGCTGGTCGCCGAGCAGGCCCGCACCAACCCGTGGGTGAAGCTCGTCGGCGACTGGATCGAGCGCGAGGCGGGCGACCTCGCACCGCTGTGGCCCGACGACGTGCTCAAGGCGGCCATGGACGCCGCGCACGCCGAGGGCGCGCGGGTCACGGCCCACGTGTTCGGCGAGGACGCGCTGCCCGGCCTGATCGGGGCCGGCATCGACGGCATCGAGCACGGCACCGGCCTGGACGACACGACGATCGCGATGATGGTCGAGCGCGGGACGGTGCTGGTCCCGACGCTGATCAACGTCGAGAACTTCCCGGCCTTCGCCGAGGCGGCCGGCGAGAAGTTCCCGCGCTACGGCACCCACATGCGCGAGCTGCACGCCCGCGCCTCGGCCACCGTCGCGTCGGCGATCGAGGCCGGCGTGCCCGTCTTCGCGGGCACCGACGCCGGCGGCGGGATCGTGCACGGCCGCATCGTCGACGAGATCGCGGCCCTCGCGCAGGTGGGTCTCGGGCCCGCCCGCGCGCTCGAGGCGGCCTGCGGCGCGGCGCGCGACTGGCTGCGTCGTCCCGGCCTCGTGGACGGCGCGCCCGCCGACCTCGTCGTCGTCGACCGCGACCCGCGCATCGACACCGACGTCCTGCGCACCCCGTCCCTGGTGCTGCGGGCGGGGGTCCGGCTGTCCTGACTCAGGTGCGTCCGGGCAGCCGGCGGGACAGCAGGATCGCGACGACGAGGACGCCGCCGACGACGAGCAGCGCGTCGGAGAACGCCCCGCCCGCGCCGTCGTGCCACGGGTTCCACGAGCCGCCCGCGCCGGTGCGGGCCGCGAGCACCGTGCCGAGCACCGCGGCGCCCGTCCCGCCGCCGAGGAAGAACGCGCCCTGGTAGAGGCCGAGGCCGACGCCCGCGTGCTCGGAGGGCACGGCGGCGGCCACGGCGTTGATCAGCGGCGAGGTGATCGACGCGAGCCCCACGCCGAGCGCGAACGTCACCGCGGAGAGGGCCACCGCCGACCCGCCGGCCGCCGTCGAGAGCGTCAGCGCGGCCGCGGCGAGGATGCCCAGGCCGATGCCCACCAGCCGGCGCGGGCCGAGACGGTCGGAGAGCCGCCCGGCGGGCGAGGAGAGCAGGGCGACGGCGAGCGCGCCGGGCAGCAGCACGAGGCCCACCTGCCCGACCCCGAGCCCGTTGACCGTCGCGATGAGCAGCGGCACCAGCAGGATCGTGCCGAGGTAGCCGAACATCGCGAGGAACCCGACACCCACGGCGTTGACGAACGGACCGTGGGTGAGCAGGGACGGCGGCACGAACGGCTGCGGCGTCCGGCGGATGCGGACGATGAACCCGGCCGCGAGCAGCACCGCCGCGAGCGCGGCGCCCCAGGACGACACCGCGCCGAAGCCCACCTGCTGGCCGCGCGTGAGCCCGAACAGCCCGAGGCCCACGGCGGCCCCGAGCAGGACGCCGCCGACCAGGTCGATCTGACGCCACGTGGCGTCGGCGTCCGGGCGCCCGTCGGGCAGCACCCGCGGGGCGACGATCAGCACCGGCACGATCAGCAGGGCCGCCCCGATGAACGGCCACCGCCACCCGCCGACCTCGGCGACGAACCCCGCGAGCGGCGGGCCCAGCGCCTGACCTGCGCCGACGCCGGTGCCCACGATCCCGAAGCCGAACCCGCGGCGTCCCGGCGGCAGCGCCCGGGCGATGGCCACCGAGCCCAGCGCCGGCACCGCCGCGCTGCCCCCGCCCTGCAGCACGCGGCCCACGAGGTGCCAGCCGATGTCGGGCGCGAGCCCGGCGAGCAGCGAGCCGGCGATGAACACCGCGAGCCCGAAGGCGAACACCCGGCGGACCCCGAAGACGTCGGCCACCCGGCCGTAGAGCGGCGTCGTCACCGCGAACGTCAGCGAGAACGCCGTCACGACCCAGGCGAGGCCGCCGGGGGAGGCCGCGAAGTCCCGGCCGATCTCGGGCACCAGCACGAGCACCATGCTGTTGGCGAGCACGGCCACCGCGACCGAGACCAGCAGCACCCCGAGCAGGAGGCCGACGCGGACCGGCGGGTCCTCACCCTCGGGCGGGGAGGGCTCGACCGTCGCCGGCCGTTGATCGGTCATGGGCACAGCCTGCGCCCTCGATCACGCTCCAGGTCAAGGGACGGTCCGTCCTAGGCTGCGGGGCGTGAGCGCGACCCTCGACCTCAACGCCGACCTCGCCGAGGGCTTCGGGATCTGGTCGCTGACCGACGACGACGCCCTGCTCGACGTCGTGACCTCGGCGAACGTGGCCTGCGGGTTCCACGCCGGCGACCCCGCGACCATGCGACGGGTCTGCGCGCGGGCGGTGGAACGAGGCGTGGTGATCGGCGCCCAGGTCTCCTACCGCGACCTCGCGGGATTCGGGCGCCGCTTCGTCGACGCCGACCCCGCGGAGCTGACCGCCGACCTGCTCTACCAGGTCGGCGCGCTCCGGGAGTTCGCCCGCATCGCCGGAGGAGAGGTCGCCTACCTCAAGCCGCACGGCGCGCTCTACAACGCGGTCGTGCACCACGACGCCCAGGCCCGTGCCGTCGTCGAGGCGGCACGGCAGGCCGGCCTGCCGGTACTGGGCCTGCCCGGGTCGCGGCTGCTCGCGCGGGCGGCGGAAGCGGGCCTCACCACGCACGCCGAGGCGTTCGGCGACCGCGGCTACACCCCCGAGGGGACGCTGGTGCCCCGCTCCGAGCCCGGCGCGCTGCTGCCCGACACCGACGCCGTCGTCGAGCGCGCCAGGCGCCTGGCGGTCGACGGCGTGATCGTCGCCGTCGACGGCACCGAGCTGCCCACCGCCGCGGCGTCGCTGTGCCTGCACGGGGACAGCCCCGGCGCCGTCGCCTCGGCCCGCCGCGTCGCCGACGCCCTGCGCGAGGCCGGGGTCACCCTCGCGCCGTTCGCCTGAGAGGCCGTCTGGCACAATTCACAGGTCACCGTGGCCGCCTCGCGCAGGCGGTCACTTTTCATGCACGAGCGGGCACGCCGTCCCCGAGGATCCTCACCCCCGGCCGGGCGGCCCCGAGCATCATCGACCGAGGAGCACTCAGAGCAGTGGCTGTCAAGATCAAGCTGGCCCGCATGGGCAAGATCCGCGAGCCCCACTACCGCGTCGTGGTCGCGGACGCCAAGAACCGCCGGGACGGTCGCGTCATCGAGCAGATCGGTGAGTACCACCCGAAGAGCGAGCCGAGCGACATCAAGATCGACTCCGAGCGCGCGCAGTACTGGCTCGGGGTCGGCGCCATCCCCACCGAGCCGGTGCACGGCCTGCTGAAGGTCACCGGCGACTGGCAGAAGTTCAAGGGCCTCCCCGGTGCCGAGGGCAAGCTGAAGCCGCAGCCGCAGAAGGTCGACAAGCAGGCCCGCTTCAACGAGGAGCTGGCCAAGGTTTCCGGCTCCGCGGAGTGAGCGAGCTCGCCGAGGCGCTCGAGCACCTCGTGCGCGGGATCGTCGCCCACCCCGATGACGTCGCCGTCGACCTCGTCACCAACCGCCGCGGCCGCACCCTCGAGGTCCGGGTCCACCCCGACGACCTCGGCAAGGTGATCGGCCGCAACGGCCGGACCGCCACCGCTCTGCGCACCGTCGTGAGCGGCATCGGCGGCCGCGGTGTGCGGGTCGACGTGGTCGACACCGATCGCTGACGCGCCGACGATGACGGACTCCGCGTCCGACGACCGCGTCGTCGGCCGGGTCGTCAAGGCCCACGGCCTGCGCGGAGAGCTCGTCATCGAGCCCCGCACCGATCACGTCGACGCCCGGTTCACCCCCGGCGTCGTGCTCACGGTGCGGGGCCGACGCGTGTCCGGGGCCGGCCAGCTGACGGTGATCGCCGCCCGCCGCCACGGGGAACGGCTGCTGGTCACGGTCGAGGAGATCACCGACCGCGACACCGCCGAGGCCCTGCGGACCGCGGAGCTCACCGCGCCGCCGTTGGCCGAGGAGCCCGACGACCCCGACGAGTTCCACGACCACCAGCTCGAGGGCCTCGCCGTGGTGCTCGCCGACGACACACCCGTCGGCACCGTCACCGACGTGCTCCACGGCGCGGGCGGCGAGCTGCTGGCCGTGCGGCGGCCCGAGGGCGGCGAGGTGCTGATCCCGTTCGTCGCCGCGATCGTCACCCAGGTCGACGTGCCGGGTGGCCGGCTGGTCCTCGATCCGCCCGAGGGCCTCCTCGAGGACTGAGCTGCACGATCCGGGGAGGCTCACTCCTCCTCGGTCGGCACCCCGACGGCGAGCACGCCCGGGAGCTCGGAGAGCTCGCCGGACAGCGGTGCGAGCGAGCCCCGCCCCGCGAGCGACAGGGTCACCGAGGCGACGCGGGTGGTGCCCTCGACGCCGTCGGTGGAGTCCTCCCGATCGACGTGCATCCCCGCCACCGAGAACCCCCGCTCGGTGCAGATCGACAGCACCGCGCGCAGCACCCCGCGCCCGTCGGCGTAGGAGAGGTGCAGGTCCCGCGGCACGGTCGACGAGCGCGTGATCAGCCGCGCCAGCGGCCGGTAGCCGCGGGTCACGAGGTAGTGCACGGCCGTGCCCGCCACCGCGAGCACCGGCAGGCCTGCGCCGCACGCGGTGCCCACCGCGGCCGCCGCCCAGACCGTCGCGGCCGTCGTCAGGCCGCGGACGGCGTCGCGGCGCACGAAGATCAGGCCGCCGCCGATGAACCCGATCCCGGAGACGATCTGGGCCGCGACCCGCGAGGGGTCCAGGTCGATGTCGGGGGAGGAGAGCAGGTCGTCGAAGCCGTACTTCGAGATCAGCATGAAGGCGGCCGACCCGACCCCGACCAGCGTGTGCGTGCGCAGCCCGGCGCTCTTCGCCGCCAGCTCGCGCTCCAGGCCGATGAGCGTGCAGAGCACGACGGCCAGCCCCAGCGGGGCGAGCAGGCGCCACTGGTCGGGATACGACAGGAACTGCTCCACCCCTCGGGACCCCCTTCGCGACCGGCAGGGGCAGGATCGTGCCCGATGCGCATCGACGTCGTCACGATCTTCCCGGGCTACCTCGCCCCGCTCGACGAGGCGCTCGTCGGCCGGGCGCGTCGTGCGGGCCTTCTCGACGTCCGGGTGCACGACCTGCGCCGGTGGGCCACGGGCGTGCACCAGGCCGTCGACGACTCCCCGTACGGCGGGGGGCCGGGGATGCTCATGACCGCGCCGGTCTGGGGGGCGGCGCTCGACGAGGTCGCCACGTCCGGGGACGGCGTGCCACGGCTGCTCGTGCCGACCCCGGCCGGCGAGCCCCTGACCCAGCGCCGCGCCGCCGGGTGGGCCGCCGAGCCGTGGCTCGTCATCGCCTGCGGTCGGTACGAGGGGATCGACGCCCGCGTGCTCTCCGACGCCGCCCGGCGGATGCCCGTCGAGGAGGTCTCGCTGGGCGACTACGTGCTCGCCGGCGGGGAGGTCGCGGCCCTGGTCGTCGTCGAGGCCGTGTCCCGGCTGGTGCCCGGCGTGCTCGGCAACCCGGCGTCGGCGGAGCTGGACAGCTTCTCCGATGGCCTCCTCGAGGCCCCCGCCTACACCCGCCCCGAGAACTGGCGCGACCTGCCGATCCCGCCGGTGCTGCGCAGCGGCGACCACGGCGCGGTGGCCCGGTGGCGCCGCGACCGCTCGCTCGAGCGCACGGCGGCGACGCGACCCGATCTGCTGGACGCGCTGCTGGCCCGCAACGGAGCCGCGGCGTTCGACGCGCGGGACCGCGAGGTGCTGACGGCCTGCGGCTACGACCCGGTCCACGGCGCGCGACCATCGGCATGGCAGACTGGGGAGGTTGCCACGGACGGCGCACGACCTGATCGAGGTCGGTGAGCCGCCGGCCGTCGGCCCGAGAACCGATCCACCTCGGCTGCACGGACACCCGCCCCACGGGTTCCGGCGCCCGCCTGTGAGACGACCGCGAGGACGCTGACGATGAACGCCCTGGACGAACTCGACGCCAAGTCGCTGCGCTCCGACATCCCGGACTTCCGCGCCGGGGACACCGTGAAGGTGCACGTCCGGGTCATCGAGGGTTCACGCTCTCGTGTACAGGTCTTCCAGGGTGTCGTCATCCGCCGCCACGGTGGCGGGCTGCGCGAGACGTTCACCGTCCGCAAGGTCTCCTTCGGCGTCGGGGTGGAGCGCACCTTCCCGGTGCACACCCCGAACATCGATCACATCGAGGTCGTCACCCGCGGTGACGTCCGCCGGGCGAAGCTCTACTACCTCCGTGATCTCCGGGGCAAGGCCGCGAAGATCCGCGAGAAGCGCGAGACGACGCCGGCCGGCTGAGCCGGCCGCTTCGGTCTCCTAATCTGAGTCGCGTGCGCCCCCAGGAGCCCTCCCTCCCGCCGTACCGGAACACCGGCACGGGTGGCGAGACGAACCGCGCCGGACGGCACGCCGGGCGTGACGACGCCGCCGACCACGAGGACCCGTACGGCGACGTCCCGGCGCCGCCCGCGTCCTCCGGGTCCGGCGTCCAGGCGCCCTACGGCTCCTCGGGGTGGAGCGGGTCGGACACCTACTCGTCCGGTCCCTCCGGCTTCTCCGGCGCCGACGGGCTCGGTCCCCGGCCGGAGGGCTACCCCGGCTACGGCGGCAACGGGTCGTCGGTGTCGTACGGGTACGGCAACTCCTCGGGCAACGGCGACGCCCTCGGCCCGTCAGTGGCGAACGGGAACGGGGCCTACGGGACCGGGACCAACGGCTCGTACGGCAACGGCACGTACGGCACCTACGGCAACGGGTCCCACGGTGCTCCCGGTCAGGGCGCGCCCCTGCCCCCGGGGCCGGCGGGCCCCTCCTGGGGCTCGTCGCCCCCGCAAGCGCCGTACGGCTCGCCGCCCCCCGACGGTCGCCCCCCGGGCCCGCCGGGGCCCTCCGCAGGAGGAGCGCCCCCGCCCCCCGGTTTCGGTGCCCGCCCGGTGTCGCCGCCCCCCGGCGCGCCCCGGCCCGCGCCCGCACCGGGCGCGCCTTCCCAGGGCGCGCCGTCGCCGGCCGCGCCGTCCCGGGGCGTCCCCTCGCCGGGCGCCGAGCCCACGCCGTCCGCGCCCCCCGAGGCCGCGCCGGCCACCTCCTCGTCGCCCTCTGACAGCGGCCTCGCCGGTGCCGACACCGGCCTCGCGGGTGCCGACGGCTTCGCCTCCCGCGCGCCCCGCCCGTCATCGCGCGACACCGGCAGCACGACGGCGACGACGGAGGTCACCCGTGGCGCCGGCGCGAGCCCCGGCCGCCACCGGCGTGCGAGCACGGGCCCCGGTCGGGACGGCGACGAGCCCGAGGACGGCGACGACGGCGCGGGCAGCGGTCCCGGCCGCCGTGCGGCGGACACCGGAGCCAAGAAGGGCAAGGGCAAGAAGCCCAAGCGCAAGGGCTCATTCTGGCGCGAGCTGCCGCTGCTGATCGTCGTCGCGGTGGTGCTGACGTTCGTCATCCAGACGTTCCTGGCCCGCATCTACGTCATCCCGTCGGCGTCGATGGAGCGCACGCTGCACGGCTGCAACGGCTGCAACAACGACCGCGTCGCCGTCGACAAGATCACCTACCGGTTCTCCGAGCCGTCGCCCGGCGACGTCGTCGTGTTCCGCGGGCCGCCGACCTGGGGCGACAACGGCGAGTCCGGGAGCGGCGGGGGCCAGCGCTCCGAGAACGTCCTCGTCCGGGGGCTGCAGAGCGGGCTCTCGCTGGTCGGGCTGGCTCCGCCGGACGAGAAGGACTTCGTCAAGCGCGTCGTCGCCACCGGCGGTCAGACCGTGGCCTGCTGCGACCCGCAGAACCGCGTCACCGTCGACGGACAGCCGCTCGACGAGCCGTACATCTACTACCAGCCGAACCTCGGCCGCACCCAGGCCGACTTCGCGCCCGTGCAGGTGCCCCAGGGGCAGCTGTGGGTCATGGGCGACAACCGCAACAACTCGGCGGACGCCCGCGTGCACGGCCCGATCGGCGTCGCCGACGTCATCGGCAAGGCCCGGGTCATCGTCCTGCCCGTCGGCCGCTGGGGCGGCGTGCCGGACACCGATCCGCAGGCGCAGGTCTCCGCCCTCGGCGCCCCGACCTGGACGTCCGGGGCTCCCCTGGCGGCCGGCGTGCTCGGTGCGGTCCCGCTGGTGTGGGTGTCCCGTCGATGGCGGTCGAGCTCCCGGCAGGCCGATCCCGACGATCCACCCCTCGACGCCCCGGGGCGGGCGACACCGCCCCGCCTCCCGGACCGGTGACCGCGGGGTACGACGCGGGCCGTCGACGCGCGGCGGGCACCGGCCGGCGTCCCGCCCGCCGGCGGGTGGCGCTGCCCCCGCGGACCGGTGTGCAGCCGCCGCGCGCGATCGTGCGCCGCAGCACCGAGAGCTGGGCGCTGCAGTCGGCGCTGGAGCGTCACGGGCTCGGCCCGGTCGTCGGGGTCGACGAGGCCGGACGCGGTGCGTGCGCCGGCCCCCTGGCGGTGGCCGCGTGCATCCTGCGTCCCGGCGACGCGCGGAAGTTCGAGGGGCTCACCGACTCGAAGCTCCTGACCCACGAGGAGCGCGAGCACTTCGCCCGGGTGATCAAGCGGCGCGCAGTCGACTGGCACGTGGTGCTCATCGACCCGCCGGAGGTGGACCGCCGGGGCGTCCACGTCGCCAACATCGACGGGATGCGACGCGCCGTCGCCCGGCTCGAGACGCGGCCCGGCTACGTGCTGACCGACGGGTTCCCCGTGTCCGGCTTCGGCGTGCCGGCGCTCGCCGTGCCCAAGGGTGACCTCGCGGCCGCGTGCGTGGCGGCGGCCTCGGTGCTCGCCAAGGTGACGCGGGACCGGCTGATGGCCGACCTCCACGAGCGCCGTCCGGAGTACCGCTTCGACCTGCACAAGGGCTACTGCACGCCGACGCACAGCGCAGCGCTGGCCGAGCACGGGCCCAGCGACGATCACCGCTTCAGCTTTGTCAACGTCGCCGCCGCCGCGCGGGGCCGGAGCCCGGGCGGACTCCCGGCCGGCGTGCGACACAATGGGGCCGTGACCGTGGACGAGACGTCCGCCGAGAACGGGGAGGCCGACGAGCTCGTGGAGTTCGACAGCGGGCCGGGAACCGGGCTGGACGACGAGCCGGACGTCACGGACGAGGCCACGCCGGAGGGGGGAGAGCCGCGATGAGCGCGGAGGATCTCGAGAAGTACGAGACCGACATGGAGCTCTCGCTCTACCGCGAGTACCGCGACATCGTCGCGCAGTTCTCCTACGTCGTGGAGACCGAGCGCCGCTTCTACCTGGCGAACACGGTCGACGTCGCGGTGCGCAACGCCGACGGCGAGGTGTACTTCGAGGTCACGATGTCCGACGCCTGGGTGTGGGACATGTACCGGCCCGCGCGCTTCGTCAAGAACGTGCGCGTGGTGACGTTCAAGGACGTCAACGTCGAGGAGCTGGAGAAGCCCGACCTCCGCCTCGACGAGGGGCCGTTCAGCGGCTGACGCTGCTCTGCCCGGGCGCTGACCGGCCTCAGCGCCGTAGAGGTCCGTCCACACCCCCGCCGGGCGTCCCCAGGCGCGACGCCGAGGCTCCCGCCCGCACGGTCGCGCCCAGCACTCTCGATCCCGCCGCCGGAGCGCCCGGACGGCGTGGACGAGGGAGCCGGCCATGGCCACCACGCGCGGGAGACCGGACCGGGAGACGCTGGGGCGGCGCGGGGAGGACCTCGCGGCCGACCACCTCGCGGCCCGCGGGCTGGTGGTGCTCGACCGCAACTGGCGCTGCCGCGAGGGCGAGCTCGACCTCGTCGCCGCGGCGGGTGACCGCCTCGTCGTCGCCGAGGTGAAGACGCGCTCGGGCACGGGCTACGGCACGGCCGAGGCGGTCACGCACGCCAAGGCCGCCCGCATCCGGCGCCTCGCGCAGCGCTGGCTGGCCGAGAGGCACGCCGCCGGCGGCTCCGGGTTCGCCGAGGTGCGCTTCGACGTCCTCGCGGTGCTGCTGGCTCCCGGCGCGGCCCCGCAGCTCGAGCACTACGAGGGGGCGTTCTGACGTGGCGCTCGCGTGCGCGTGGTCGATCGGACTGCGCGGGGTCGACGGCGAGGTCGTCGAGATCGAGGCGGACATCGGCCAGGGGCTGCCCGGGGTGTCGCTGGTGGGGCTACCGGACGCGGCGCTGGCGGAGTCGCGCGACCGGGTGCGGGCGGCGGTCGTCAACTCCGGGGAGACCTGGCCGGCACGCCGCATCACGCTGGCCCTGTCCCCGGCGACGCTGCCGAAGCAGGGCAGCGGGTACGACCTGGCCCTGGCCTGCTCGGTGCTCGCGGCGGCGGGCGCGGTGCCGCTCGCCCGACTGCGCGGGGTGGTGCTGCTCGGCGAGCTGGCGCTCGACGGGCGGGTGCGCGGCGTGCGCGGGGTCCTGCCGGCGCTGCTCGCGGCCCGGCGGCTCGGGGTGGAGCGTGTGGTGGTGCCCGCGGCCGCGGCCGTCGAGGCGGGCCTCGTGGAGGGCCTGGAGGTGTTCGGGGCCGAGCACCTGTCCGACGTGCTGGCCTGGCTGCGCGGGAAGCACGGGACGCTCGGCGCGGTCCGCGCCGGCGCACGTCCCCGCGGCGGCGCCCCGCCGGACGACCTCGCCGACGTCGTCGGGCAGCTCGCGGCCCGCCGGGCGGTGGAGGTCGCGGCGGCCGGGGGCCACCACCTGCTGATGGTCGGTCCGCCCGGCTCGGGCAAGACGATGCTGGCGCGCCGGATGACGGGGCTCCTGCCCGACCTCGACGTGGACGCCGCGCTCCAGGTGGCGGCGGTGCGCTCGCTGGCGGGGGCACTCGATCCCCAGGAGGCCCTGCCCGCCGCGCCGCCCTTCGTCGCCCCGCACCACTCGGTGTCGTCGGCCGCGCTCGTCGGCGGGGGCAGCGGCCTGGCGCGGCCGGGCGCCGTGTCGCTGGCCCACCGCGGCGTCCTCTTCCTGGACGAGATCTACGAGTTCGCCCCGCACGTATTGGAGATGCTGCGCACCCCGCTCGAGGACGGCGAGGTCCGCCTGGCGCGCACCGACGGCGTCGTCCGCTACCCCGCCCGCTTCCAGCTGGTGATGGCGGCCAACCCGTGCCCGTGCGCACCACCCCGGGACACCGACTGCACCTGCTCGAGCCTCACGAAGCGCCGCTATGTCGCTCGGCTGTCGGGCCCGATGCTCGACCGCGTCGACCTGCGGGTGTCGTTGCGGGCGGTCGAGGGGCTGTCCTGGGCCGGCGGGCCGACCGAGGGGCTCGAGGAGGTGCCGGAGGACACCGCGGCCGTCCGGGCGCGGGTCCTCGCGGCCCGGGCGGCGGCCCGCGAACGGTGGCGCGACGCGGGGTGGCCCACCAATGCCGAGGTGCCCGGACCCGAGCTGCGCCGGCGCGGGCGGCTCCCGCACGACGCCACCGCGGTCCTCGAGCGCCAGCTGCGGTCCGGGGCGATGACCGCCCGCGGGGCGGACCGCGCGCTCCGGGTCGCCTGGACGATCAGCGACCTGCGCGGCGCGGCCGGGCCGGAGAGGTCAGACGTCGTCGAGGCGATCGGCTTCAAGGGCTTCGTGAACGACCCCGACGGCGAGCCGGACGGGTGGGCCGTCGCATGAGCACGACGACGGCCACGGACGCCGCGGTGGCCTCCCCGGTGCCGCCCGAGGTCCTGCGGGCCCGCGCGTACCTGTCACGGGTCGCGGAGCCGCCCGCACCGGCCCTCGGCGCCCTCGTCGAGGAGATCGGGCCGGTCGACACGGCGCAGCTGGTCCGCGAGGGCACCGTGCACGGACCCCACGCGCTGCCCCCGGCGGTGGCCGCCGAGACCGCGGCCCGGCGGGGCACCGACCGCGCCGCGGCCGACCTCGCGCTGCTCGCCGCCCGCGGCGGGCGGCTGATCGTCCCTGAAGACCCGGAGTGGCCCGGGGCGGCGCTCGCTGGCCTCGGGGTCGCCGCCGGTCCGGACGGGACGGTCGGGCTCGAGGGCGCCCCGGTGCGCGACGGGCTGGCCGTACCTCTGGCGCTGTGGGCCTGTGGCCCGCGGCGGCTCGACGACGCGCCCCGGCGCTGGGTCGGCATGGTCGGGGCCCGCGCGGCCAGCGAGTACGGCCTGTGGGTCGCGCGGGACTGGTCGGCGGAGCTCGCCGACCGCGGCGTCACGGTGGTCTCGGGGGCCGCGCTCGGGGTGGACGGCGCCGCGCACCGCGGGGCCCTGGCCGTCGGCGGGCGCACCGTGGCGGTCCTGGCGTGCGGCATCGACCGGTCGTACCCGCCCACCCACGCCACGCTGATCGACCACATCGCCCGCACCGGCCTGGTGCTCACCGAGTACCCACCGGGCGCGACGCCCGCGCGGCACCGCTTCCTGGTGCGCAATCGTCTGGTCGCGGCCCTGAGCGCCGGCACGCTCGTCGTCGAGGCGGCTGCCCGGTCCGGGGCGATGCGCACGGCGCTCGTGGCCGAGGCGCTGGGACGGGCCGTCATGGTGGTGCCGGGGCCGGTCACCTCGGCGCTGTCCCTCGGGTGCCACGAGCTCGCCCGGCGCCCAGCGGTGTCGCTCGCCGGCCGGGCCGCGCACGTCCTCGAGGAGGTGGGGCCCGTGGGGGACGCCCTGGCCCCACCGCCGGGAACGCCGCACCGCCCGACGGACGGTCTCGACGCCGGCGCCCTGCGCGTGCGCGAGGCCCTGCCGCTGCGCGCGGCCCGCACCCCGGAACGCCTCGCCCACGACAGCGGCGTGGATCCCGCGGAGGTCGTCGGTCATCTGTGGGTGCTCGCGGCCCGGGGGCTCGTCGTCGAGGAGAACGGGCGATGGCGTCGGCGACCCGGCTGACGACCCGGCTGAGCCCCTCGTGGCCTGGGGGTCCTGTGGGGGACACCCCGACCCTCCACCGTGTGTGGCGCCGGCCACGACCAACGGTCGGGCCCCGGGCGCCTCCGGGTCGCCGCACGCGGTCCGGTCCGGACGGCGCGCCCAGCGGTACGTCCGGCCCATGGTCACCGCGCGGATCTCCCGGGCCTCATCACCCGCTCGAATGATCTCCGGGGCGCCGACTCCTCGGTGAGGGCTGTCGACGGCTACGGAGTCGACCCGGGTGAACAGGCACAGAGCGACGAGCGGTTGCAGAGCGCGACGAATGGAACCGCTCCTCGATGGTGGCCCACGGTCACCGCACGACACGCGTCGGTGCTTGACCATGGCCTGCCGTATCGAGAGTCTTCACCGCGATGACCGGCACGTTCTCTCCCGACGACTCCACCGGAGGCCCTCGTGGGCCGCGCCGGTCACCCGGTCGAGGGGGCTCTCGTGGGTTCCCCTTCGACCCGGTCACGTCGTCACGCTCCGCATTCACCGAGACGGACGCCGACGGCGCGTCGGACCCCGCGCGTCGGGCCCCGACGGACGCCGCCGGTCACGATCAGTCGGTGGTCCCCGGGCCCCGCGTCGGTGGATCGGTGGTCGAGGCTCCGGCCGTTCCCGCCGCTGTGCTCCGCCGCCGCGCACCTCGAGGCGTACGAGGCGCACCTGCGGTACGAGCGTGCGCTCTCCCCGCACACGGTCCGGGCCTACCTGGGCGACGTCACCACGCTGCTCGACCATCTCCGCGTCCAGGTCGACGGGCCCGACGCCGCGGGTGACACCACGCTCGACCTCGCCGGTCTCGACCTCCCCGGGCTCCGCTCCTGGCTCGCCGCGGGCCGAACGCGCGGCGCGAGCCGGACCACGCTGGCGCGTCGCGCGGCGGCGGCCCGCACGTTCACCGCGTGGGCGGTGCGCACCGGGCGGGCGCCCACCGACGCCGGCGCCCGTCTCGCCTCGCCCCGCGCGCACCGGCGGCTGCCCGAGGTGCTGCGCGCCGACCAGGCGGCCGACGCCCTGCGCGCCGCGGCGTCGGGGGCGGCGGAGGGCGACCCGGTGGCGCTGCGGGACCACCTGCTGCTCGAGCTGCTCTACGCCACCGGCGTGCGCGTCTCCGAGCTCTGCGGCCTCGATGTCGACGACGTCGACGACGGCCGTCGTACGCTGCGCGTCCTGGGCAAGGGGGGCAAGGAGCGCACCGTCGTCTACGGCGCGCCCGCGGCCGCGGCCCTCGACGCCTGGCGACGTGAAGGGAGGCCCGCACTCGCGGTCCCGACGTCCCCGCCGGCGCTGCTGCTCGGCGCCCGCGGGGGACGACTCGACCCGCGCATCGCGCGCACGGTCGTGCACGACGCGGCGGGGGCGGTGCCGGGGGCACCCGACATCGCGCCGCACGGTCTCCGGCACTCGGCGGCCACGCACTTGCTCGAGGGGGGAGCGGATTTGAGGAGCGTTCAGGAACTGCTGGGTCATGCGTCGCCCGCGACGACCCAGCTCTACACCCACGTGTCCGCCGAGCGACTGAGGGCCATCCATGACACCGCCCACCCCCGCGCCTGAGCCGCGGCGCGACGGCGCGTCGGTGGCGACCACGGAGGCCCCGCCCACCGGCCCGCTGCCGGCCCTGCCGGGCATCGACTCCGACGCCGCCGTTCGCGCCGCAGGCGCGGCTGCCCGCACCCCACGCCGGGCTCCCCGACGCGAGCCCGGAGGCCCGCTGACCGACGGCGCCACCGCTCTCGCGCCGGTGCCCGCGCCCGCCGACGGGTCGCGCGACGCCCCGCAGGCCGCCGTGCACGCCCTGCCCGCCACGCTCGGACGCGTCGCGGCCGGCGCCCCCGACGAGGAGGCGCTGGTCGAGGCCGGCATCGCCGAGCTCTGGGCGGCGTTCGAGGCCGACCCGCGCAAGTCGACCAAGGACCGGCTGGTCCTGCACTACGCGCCGCTGGTCAAGTACGTCGCGGGACGGGTGGGCACCGGCCTGCCGTCCCACGTCGACGTCGCCGACCTCATCCAGTGCGGGATCTTCGGGCTGGTCGATGCCATCGAGCGTTTCGAGCCCGACCGCGGGCGCAAGTTCGAGGTCTACGCGATGCAGCGCATCCGCGGCGCGATCCTCGACGAGCTCCGCTCCCAGGACTGGGTGCCGCGCTCGGTGCGCTCGCGGGCCCGGGAGATCGAGCGGGCGATCGAGCGCCTCGAGGGCCGCGAGCAGCGGTCCTGCAGCGACTCCGAGCTCGCCCAGGAGCTCGACACGTCGACCGAGGACCTGCGCTCGACGTTCGGGCAGATCGCGATGACCAGCGTCGCCGCCCTCGACGAGCTCGTCGCCGCGGGCCGCGCCGGCGGGGGCGACGGCGGTTCCGCGCCGTCGCTGGCCGATTCGCTGCCCGACACCGACGCCGAGGACCCCCTCGCCGCGATGGAGGACCGTGAGACGCGGCGCCTGCTCGCCGAGGCGGTCGGGCAGCTCGCCGAGCGCGACCGCACCGTCGTGGGCCTCTACTACTTCGAGAACCTCACGCTCGCCGAGATCGGGCGGGTCCTCGGGGTCACCGAGTCCCGCGTGTGCCAGCTGCACACGCGTGCCGTGATGCGCCTGCGCGGGCGTCTCGCGGAACTGCAGCACGCCTGAGCGCCTCTCACGGGTCGGTCGGCAGCAGCCGCACGCGCCCGAGGCCCAGGAGCAGCAGGGGGTCGAGGTACTCGAGGGCGCCCACCGCGCCGGTGGTCGACGGCCGGCGCAGGCCCCAGTGCAGGCACGCCGCGACGGGGCAGCCGCGGTGCCCGGGGTCGAGGAGGCCCAGCGGGTCGCCGCGTCGCACCGGCGTGCCCGGCGCGACGGTGACGGTGAGCGGCTCGTAGGTCGTGCGCAGCCCGTCGCCGTGCTGCACGGACACCACGCCGCGCCCGGCCAGGCGGGCGGCGTGGACGACGACGCCGTCGCCGGCGGCGAGCACCGCGAGCCCGGGACGCCCGGCGAGGTCGGCGCCCCGGTGCCCGCGTCCGTAGTAGTGCGGCGGCGGGTCGAACAGGCGCGTCGCGGCGCCCGGCACGCCGGCCCGGACGGGCGCGCCGTCGCCGTCCACCCCCGCCAGCGGCCAGCCGTAAGCCCCGACGGGGACGACCGGTGGGGGAGCAGGCGCGCCGGCCGCGGGGGAGCCGCCGGCCAGGAGCGCGGCCGCCAGCACGGACAGGGCCAGCACGCGGAGCACGAGGAACGTCGTCACGCTTGGTTCGACGCAGCGGGCCCCGTCCCGGCTCCCTCGGCGCGCGACGAAGCGGATTTCCGCGCACCCAGTGCCAGCGTGGACGCAGGGCCTGCACCGCAGGTGCCCGTCCGGAGCAGGGCGCGCAGAGGGCGCGGGTGGGCCGGGAGTAGACTCGTGACCAGCGGTCCGCCCTCTCCCCGTCCGCGGGGAGCAGATCGGGCCGACTTCGCGTGTCCTCTCAAGCGCCCGCACGCCGAGCGCTGCCAGAGCCGCATCCGGGCGGTCCCGCCACAGGCGGGTTCCGGAGCGGTCATGAGGACACCAGGGCGGCGGCCCGACCCGGGACCGTCGCAGCAAACCGCCGGGCCCGAGCACGTGTCGGGCCACCGAGAGAGGTAGTTCCACCGCATGGCCGTCGTCACGATGCGCCAGCTGCTGGACTCGGGTGTCCACTTCGGACACCAGACCCGCCGCTGGAACCCCAAGATGCGCCGCTTCATCTTCACGGAGCGCAACGGCATCTACATCATCGACCTGCAGCAGACGCTGTCCTACGTCGATCGCGCCTACGAGTTCGTGAAGCAGACCGTCGCCCACGGCGGCACGGTGCTCTTCGTCGGCACGAAGAAGCAGGCCCAGGAGGCCATCGACGAGCAGGCGCGGCGCGTCGGCATGCCGTTCGTCAACCAGCGCTGGCTGGGCGGCATGCTCACCAACTTCCAGACCGTGCACAAGCGCCTCCAGCGCCTCAAGGAGCTGGAGGCCATGGAGCAGAGCGGGGGCTTCGAGGGTCGCACCAAGAAGGAGATCCTCATGCTCACCCGCGAGCACGACAAGCTCGAGAAGACCCTCGGCGGTATCCGCGACATGGGCCGCGTGCCGAGCGCGGTGTGGATCGTGGACACCAAGAAGGAGCACATCGCGGTCGGCGAGGCCCGGAAGCTCAACATCCCGGTCGTCGCCATCCTCGACACCAACTGCGACCCGGACGAGGTCGACTACCCGATCCCGGGCAACGACGACGCGATCCGGTCCGCGGCCCTGCTGACCCGCGTGGTGGCCCAGGCCTGCGCCGACGGCCTCCAGGCCCGCGGCCAGCGCAACGGTGGCGGCGACGGCGAGCGCGGCGAGGACGAGCCGCTGGCCGAGTGGGAGCAGGAGCTCGCCGCAGGGATCGGTGGAGCGTCCGGCGGGGACGGCGCGAGCGCGCCGACCGGCCTGGAGCAGGGCAGCACCAGCTCCGCGGTGGACGCGCCCGGTGACGCACCGGTCGCCACGCCCGAGGCCGAGGCCACCGCCGAGGCCGCCGGGGACGACACCACGCCGGTGAGCCGCCCCGAGCGGACGGCCGGCACGGTCGACGCCAACTCGGAGAGCGACGACAACGCGATCGCCGCGGCGCCGGAGGCCGGTCAGGTCAACGGCACGCCGCAGGGCTGACAGGCCCCGCAGGCGACACGACAACGACGACGAGGACGGACGAGAGCCGCACCATGGCGAACTACACCGCTGCGGACGTGAAGAAGCTCCGGGACCTCACCGGGTCCGGGATGATGGACTGCAAGAAGGCCCTCGAGCAGTCCGAGGGCGACCTCGACGCGGCCGTCGAGGCGCTGCGCATCAAGGGCGCGAAGGACGTGGGCAAGCGGGCCGGCCGCACCACCGCCAACGGCATCGTGGCGGCCCGTGACGGCGCGATGATCGAGCTCAACTCCGAGACCGACTTCGTGGCCAAGAACGCCGACTTCGTGCAGCTCGCCGAGGACATCCTCGGTGCCGCGCTGGAGAACAGCACCAAGGACCTGGAGTCCCTCAAGGCCGCCACCCTCGGGCAGGGCACGGTCGACGAGAAGGTCCAGGAGCTCTCGGCGCGCATCGGCGAGAAGCTCGAGCTGCGTCGCGTGGCCGTGCTCGACGGCCCCACCGCGACGTACCTGCACCGGCGGTCCTCGGACCTGCCCCCGGCCATCGGCGTGGTCGTCGCCTACGACGGCGACGGCTCCAATGACGCTGACGCGTCGGAGGCGGCCCGCGGCGCGGCCATGCAGGTCGCGGCGGCGCGCCCGCTCTACACCACCCGCGACGAGGTCCCCTCGGACGTGGTGGACAACGAGAAGCGCATCGCCGAGGCCACCGCCCGCGAGGAGGGCAAGCCCGAGAAGATCCTCGAGAAGATCGTCGAGGGTCGCCTCAACGGCTACTACAAGGACACCGTGCTCCTCGAGCAGGACTCGGTGTCGGTGGACAAGAAATCGGTCGGCAAGGTGCTGGAGGAGGCGGGCATCAGCGTCCGCACCTTCGCGCGCTTCGAGGTCGGCCAGCCCTGACGAACCGCTCACGGCGCCGGTGCCCGGGAGACCGGGCGCCGGCGCCGTGACGGCGGCACCGCCGGAACCCGTGGTGGAGGAGAGCGTGGCGAGTCCCCAGACCGTGTCCGACGCCGATCCGGAGGCCCGCCCCGGTCATCGCCGGGTCCTGCTCAAGCTCGGCGGTGAGATGTTCGGCGGCGGCGCCGTCGGCGTCGACCCCGTGGTCGTGCGGACCGTCGCCCGCCAGATCGCCGATGTCGTGGCCTCCGGCGTCGAGATCGCCGTCGTCATCGGTGGCGGCAACTTCTTCCGCGGCGAGGAGCTGCACCGCTACGGGATGCAGCGCCAGCGTGCCGACTACATGGGCATGCTCGGCACGGTCATGAACTGCCTGGCCCTGCAGGACTTCCTCGAGCGCGAGCACCACATCGACACCCGGGTGCAGACGGCCATCACCATGGGCCAGGTCGCCGAGTCCTACATCCCGCGGCGCGCGATGCGCCACCTCGAGAAGGGCCGCGTCGTCATCTTCGGCGCCGGCGTGGGCATGCCCTACTTCTCGACCGACACCACCGCGGCGCAGCGAGCCCTCGAGATCGAGTGCGAGGTCGTCCTGCTGGCCAAGGGCGTCGACGGCGTGTTCACCGCCGACCCGAAGATCGACCCGACGGCGACGATGTTCCAGGAGATCTCCCACCGCGAGGTGCTGGAGAAGGGCCTGAAGGTCGCCGACGCCACCGCCTTCAGCCTTTGCATGGACAACAACATGCCGATCATGGTGTTCAACCTGCTCGTCGAGGGGAACATCGCCCGTGCGGTGCGGGGTGAGAGGATCGGGACGCTGGTCCACACCCCCTCCGGCCCCTGAGGAGAGCCCCACATGATCGACGAGACGCTCCTCGACGCCGAGGAGAAGATGGAGAAGGCGGTCAGCGTCGCCAAGGACGACCTCGGCGGTGTGCGCACCGGCCGGGCGAGCCCGGCGATGTTCAACCGCATCCAGGTCGAGTACTACGGCTCGTGGACCCCGCTCAACCAGCTCGCCTCCGTGCAGGTCCCCGAGGCCCGCATGGCCGTCATCAAGCCCTACGACGCCAGCCAGCTGCAGAGCATGGAGCGCGCGATCCGCGACTCCGACCTCGGTGTCAACCCCAGCAACGACGGCCAGCTCATCCGCGTCGTGTTCCCGCAGCTCTCCGAGGAGCGGCGCAAGGACATGGTCAAGGTCGCGCGCAGCAAGGGCGAGGACGCCAAGGTCTCCATCCGTAGCGTGCGCCGCACGGCGATGACCGAGCTGCAGCGCATCGTGAAGGACGGCGAGGCCGGCGAGGACGAGACCGGCCGGGCGGAGAAGGAGCTCGAGACCGTCACGTCCCGCTACGTCGCGGCGGTGGACGACCTGGTGAAGAACAAGGAAGCCGAGCTCCTCGAGGTCTGACGTGCCCTCCTCCGCGTCGCGGCCCCGACGGCCCGCCCCCACCGAGTCCCCGGCATCCCCGGCGGACGCGACCCCGACCGGCGCCGTCGAGCCCCAGGACGACGTCCCGCCCGACAACGTCCCGCCCGAAGACGTCCAGCCCGCCGACGTCCCGCCCGAGGACGCCCCGAAGCGCAGCTCCCGCGCCGGCCGCAACCTGCCCGTCGCCATCGGCGTCGGGCTCGCGATGGGCGCCGTCGCCCTCACCGCGCTGCTGACGGTGCGCCAGACCTGGATCGGGATCCTCGCCGTGGCCGCCGTCATCGGGACGTGGGAGCTCTTCGGTGCCCTGCACCGGGGGGCCGGAATCCGCCTCTCGCGCGTCCCGGTGCTCATCGGGGGCCAGGCGATGATCTGGCTGGCGTGGCCGTTCGGCACCGAGGGCATCCTCGGCGCGCTGCTGGTCACGGTGCTCGGGTGCTTCCTGTGGCGCATGCGTCTCGGCGCGGGCGGATACGTCCGCGATGTCGGCGCCTCGATGCTCGTGCTCTGCTGGATCCCGCTGTGCATGGCCTTCGCGACCATGCTCGTCGTCCCCACGGACGGCGCCGCGCGGGTGCTGACGTTCCTCATCGTCGTGATCTGCTCGGACACCGGCGGGTACGCCGCGGGCGCCCTGCTCGGCAAGCACCCGATGGCGCCGAAGATCAGCCCCAAGAAGTCCTGGGAGGGCTTCGTCGGGTCGATCGTCGCGGGCTCGGCGGGCGCCTGCCTGTCCGTCGCGTTCCTGCTCGACGACCGCTGGTGGTACGGCCTGATCATCGGCCCGCTGCTCGTCGCGACGGCGGTCACGGGCGATCTCGTCGAGTCGCTGATCAAGCGCGACCTCGGCATCAAGGACATGGGCTCGGTGCTCCCGGGCCACGGCGGCCTCATGGAGCGCCTCGACTCGCTGGTCACCTCGGCGCCGATGGCCTGGCTCCTCCTGCTCGTCCTGGTACCCGTCCACGGGTGACCCGGTTCCGTCGCGGGGACGTCGTCGAGTCCCCCAACATCTGGCGCTGGCCCGAGGTCTACGAACGCGAGAACGCCGCGCAGGACGCCACGGGCGCGCTGTGGGACGCGGTGTGCGAGCTGGCCCCGCACGACGGCGCGGACGTCGTGGACGTCGGGTGCGGCGACGGGTACCACCTGCCGCGCTTCGCCGAGCGCGCGCGCACCGTCGTCGGCGTCGAGCCGCACGCCCCGCTCGTGGCGCGGGCCCGTGAGCGCGTCACCGGCCACCCCGCATGCCGGGTCGAGCAGGGGAGCGCCGCCGCCCTGCCGCTGGCCGACGACTCCGCCGACGTCGTCCACGCGCGCACCGCCTACTTCTTCGGCCCCGGGTGCGAGCCGGGGCTCGCCGAGGCCTCGCGCGTGCTGCGGCCGGGCGGGATGCTCGTGATCGTCGACCTCGACGCCACCCGCCACTCCTACGGCGCGTGGATGCGCGCGTCGGCGCCCCGCTACGACCCCGCGGCCGCCGAGCGCTTCTTCGCCGGCGAGGGCTTCGCGGTCCGCCGTGTCGACACGCAGTGGCGCTTCCCCGACCGCACGACGCTCGAGGACGTCCTGCGCATCGAGTTCACCCCCGCCGTCGCGCAGAAGGCCATCGACGGCACCCCCGGGCTCGCCCTCTCGGTGGGCTACCGCGTGCACACGCGCCGCGAGCCCGCCGGGCTCCTGCGGCCCTGACGCGCGTTCGGATATATCAGTCCTCTCCGACCCCTTGACGTGATCTCGGTCACGGTCGCAGACTCGTTGCGTCAGCGACAACCCGTTGCGTAACTCGCAACATCGTCCGAGCGGTTCATCGGAGGTGCCCCGGACGCACGACGAAGTGGAGTGCCGATGACGGACGTCCTGCCCAGCCGGGCCGCGGTCGACATCGCCCCGGGGCCGGCCTCGACGGTGGTCACCGATCCGGCGGTCCTGCTGTATCCCCGCCTGCGGAAGTCGCCCTACTTCTGGAAGTCCCGGGCGCACGGCGTGGCGATGTACAGCGTCTACAACCACACCTATCATCCCCGGCACTACGGCGACCCGGTCGCCGAGTACTGGGCGCTGCTCGAGGGCGTGACCCTCTGGGACGTCGGCGTCGAGCGCCAGATCGAGATCACCGGGCCGGACGCCTTCGCGTTCACGAACATGCTCGTGCCCCGCGACCTGACGAAGTGCGCCGTCGGGCAGTGCAAGTACGTGTTCATCACCGCCCCGGACGGCGGGATCATCAACGACCCGGTCCTGCTGCGTGTCGAGGCCGACCGCTTCTGGCTCTCGCTCGCCGACTCCGACGTCGGCCTCTGGGCGACGGGGCTGGCTCACGCCGGCGGCTGGGACGTGTCGGTCCGGGAGATCGACGTCGCTCCCGTGCAGGTCCAGGGCCCGAAGGCCAAGACGCTCGTCACCGACCTCTTCGGGGCCGACGTCGCCGAGATGCCCTACTACCACCTGCGCCACGCCGTGCTGGACGACATGGAGGTCGTCATCAGCCGCACCGGCTACAGCGCGGAGATCGGGTACGAGATCTACCTGCACCACGCCACCCGCGACGCGGGGAAGCTGTGGGACCGGGTGTGGGAGGCGGGCCGGCCGCACGGCCTGCGCCCGATCGGTCCGTGCCACATCCGGCGCATCGAGGGCGGGATGCTCGCCTACGGCTGCGACATCACCCTCGACACCAACCCGCTCGAGGTCGGCTACGACTACACGTGGATGGTCGACCTCGACCAGGAGGCCGACTTCGTCGGCAAGGACGCCCTGATCCGGGCCAAGCAGCGGGGCCTGGACCGCTCGCTGGTCGGTGTGGAGATCGGCGGGGCGCGGCTGGGCACCTTCAACGACGGGTCGATGATCGAGCCGTTCACCGTGCGGGACGGCGCGGGCTCCGTGGTCGGGTCGGTGACCAGCGCCTGCTGGTCGCCGCGGCTCGAGCGCAACATCGGGCTCGCCATGGTCGCCACGCCGAGTACCCCGCTGGGGACGCTGCTGGTGGTCGACACCGGCGCGGAGCGGAGCTCGACGCTGGGGCGCGACGTCCGCGAGGCCGTCGTGGTCGAGAAGCCCTTCGTCGACCCGCGCAAGCAGACCCCCAAGGGCTGAGCGGCGCCGTCATGGAGCCGGGAACCCTCGCCGCGCTGCTCGACCACCTGCGCTACGAGGTGGCGCCGGTGGCGGGCGTGCTCGAGGCGGCCGCCGATCTCCCCGAGGGGGCGACGGTGGCCGTCACCGCGTCGCCGACCCGGGGCCCGGAGGCGACGGTGGCGGTCGCCGAGGGGCTCGCCGGCCTCGGGTTCGCCCCGGTGCCGCACCTCGCGGCGCGCAGCCTGCGCGACCGCGGCGAGGTCGCCGGGTACCTCGACCGGCTCGCCGGGGTCGGCGTCCGCGACGTGTTCGTCGTGGGTGGCGACGCCCGGGAGCCGGCCGGGGAGCTCCCCGACGGGCTCGCGCTGCTCCGGGCGATGGAGGACATGGGCCGGCGGCCGCCGCGCGTGGGCGTGCCGTCGTACCCGGACGGCCACCACCGGATCCCCACCGACGTCCTCTGGACCGACCTGGCGGCCAAGGCGCAGCAGGCCGACTACACCGTCACGCAGCTGTGCTTCGACGCCGATGTCGTCGGCGCGTTCGTCGACGAGGCCCGCGGGCGGGGGATCCGCCTGCCCGTGATCGCGGGCGTCCCCGGCGTCGTCGACGCCGCGCGTCTGGTGCGCATCAGCGTCCGCATCGGCGTCGCCGACGCGGTGCGCTTCGCCCGCTCGCACCGCGGGACCGCGGGCTCCCTGCTGCGGTCGCGGGGGCACCGTCCCGACGACCTCGTCGAGGGCCTCGCCGCCTGCGGGAGCGACCTCGCGGGGCTGCACGTCTTCACGTTCAACCAGATCGAGCCGACCGTGCGGTGGCTGACCGAGGCCCGCCGCGCGGCCGCCTGAAGCTCCGGGGAGGAGCAGCCATGGCACCGTTCCCTGACCGTGCTCAGGTCGTCGTGATCGGGGCCGGCATCGTCGGCAACTCCGTGGTGCACCACCTCGCGCGCCTGGGGTGGCGCGACATCCTGCTGGTGGACAAGGGGCCGCTGCCCGACCCGGGCGGCTCCACCGGCCACGCGTCGAACTTCGTGTTCCCCGTCGACCACTCGCGCGAGATCACGCAGCTCACCGCGGACTCGTCGCGGCAGTACGCCGAGCTCGGGACGCTGACCACGTGCGGCGGCATCGAGATCGCCCGCACCCCGGAGCGCGTCCAGGAGCTGCACCGGCGCATGTCGTCGGCGCGCGCGTGGGGCATCGACGCGGAGCTGATCACGGCGGCCGAGGTGGCGGAGAAGGTCCCGTTCCTCGACCCCACGGTCGTGCTCCGGGGATTCTGGACGCCGTCGGTGGCGGTCGTGGACCCGCTGCGTGCCGGCGAGCTGATGCGCGAGCGGGCCACGGCCGCGGGCGCGCTCACGGTCTCGGCGACGACCGAGGTGCTGGCCGTCGACACCGAGGACGGGCGCGTGACCCGGGTCCGCACCGACCGCGGCGACGTCGACACCGAGTACGTCGTCGTCGCGTGCGGCGTGTGGAGCCCGCGCATCGCGGCCCTGGCGGGCGCGGCGATCCCGCTCACGCCCGCCGTGCACCAGATGATCGACGTCGGCCCGATCGCCGGGCTCGCGGCCACCGGGCGGGAGATCGCGTTCCCGATCGTGCGCGACATGGACCCGCTGATGTACGAGCGGCAGAGCGGCGCCGACCTGGAGATCGGGTCGTACGCCCACCGCCCGATCCTCTGCGAGCCCGACGACATCCCGTCCATGGCCGCCGCGGCGCTCTCGCCGACCCAGCTGCCGTTCACCCCCGACGACTTCGATCCACAGATGGAGGCGGCGCTCGAGCTGTTCCACCCCGTCCTCGACCGCCCCGACGCCGGCATCCGCCACGCCATCAACGGGCTGCTCTCCCTCACGCCCGACGGGCACCCGCTGCTCGGGGAGACCCCGGAGGTGCGCGGCCTCTGGTCCGCCGCCGCGGTGTGGATCAAGGAGGGGCCCGGTGTCGGCCGGCTGATCGCCGAGTGGATGACCGAGGGCGCCCCCGAGATCGACGCGGCGGCCTCCGACATCGCCCGCTTCGCCCCGCACGAGCGCACCCGCCACCACGTGCGCGCCCGCGCGTCCGAGGGCTTCAACAAGACCTACGGGATCACGCACCCGCGCGAGCAGTGGAGCTCCGACCGCGGGGTGCGCCGCTCGCCCTTCCACGAGCGCGAGGTGGCCCTGGGCGCGGAGTTCTTCGAGGTGGCGGGCTGGGAGCGCCCGCAGTGGTACGCGTCGAACGCGCCGCTGGTGGCGGAGCTCGGCGTCCCGGACCGCCCGCACGAGTGGGACGCGCGCTGGTGGTCGCCGATCATCAACGCCGAGCACCTGGCGATGCGCCGGGGCGCGGCGATGATCGACCTCAGCGCGTTCTCCCAGTTCGACGTCCGCGGCCGCGGGGCGCTCGCGTACGTCCAACACCTCACGGTGGCGCAGATGGACCGGCCCGTCGGGCGCGTGATCTACACGCCGGTCCTCGGCCCGGACGGCGGCTTCCGCAGCGACCTGACCGTCGTGCGGCAGGGCGACCGGCACTTCCGGGTGGTCACCGGTGGCTCCGACGGCGCGCGGGACCTGGCGTGGTTCACCCGCCACCTGCCGCGCGACGGCTCGGTGGCGCTCACCGACATGACCTCGGCGGTCTGCACCCTCGGGCTCTGGGGACCGCGTGCCCGCGACGTCCTCGCGGCGGTCACCGACGAGGACGTCTCCGACGCGGCCTTCCCGTTCGCCACAGGGCGCACGATCACCGTCGGCTCGGTCCCGGTCCTCGCGCTGCGCCTGTCCTACGTCGGCGAGCTCGGGTGGGAGCTGCACGCGCCCGCCGAGTGCGGCCTGCGTCTGTGGGACGCGGTCGCGGAGGCGGGCGCGCCGCACGGCCTCGTGCCCGCCGGTATCGGCGTCTACGGCACCACCGCGCGCATGGAGAAGGGCTACCGGCTCGTCGGCCACGAGCTCGACGCCGAGCACGGCCCGGTGGAGGCGGGGCTCGCGCTGCCCGGGCTGAAGTCCCAGGACTTCGTCGGCAAGGCCGCGTACACCAAGGCCCGCGAGGGCGAGCCCGAGGCGACGCTGTGCACGCTGACGCTCGACGACGTGGCGCGCTTCCCGCAGGGCGGCGAGCCGGTCCTGACGCCCGACGGCGCCCGGATCACCGATCGCCGGGGCCGGCCGTCGTTCGTCACCAGCGCGGGCGCGGGCCCGTCGCTCGGGACCTACCTGCTGATGGCCTACCTGCCGCCCTGGCACGCCGTCGAGGGCACCGGGCTGCTCGTCGAGTACCTGGGGGAGCGCTACCCGGTGACGGTCGCGCGGGCCGGCCGGACGCCCCTGTTCGACCCCGACGACACGCGGATGAGGTGACGGGCGGGATGGACGTCCTGGTCTGCGTCAAGCGCGTCCCGGCGGTGGGCGCGGAGATCCTGCTGACCGCCGACGCGACGGCGATCGACACCCGCCACCTCGGCTTCACCATCGGGCCGCACGAGGAGTGCGCGGTCGAGGAGGCGGTGCGCATCGCCGAGCGCACCGGCGGCTCCGCGGGCGTGCTCACCGTCGGGCCGCCCGAGACCGAGGAGCAGCTGCGCTACGCGCTGTCGATGGGCGCCGACCACGCCGTCCGGGTCGACACCCCCGCGACGGACCCGGACCCCGAGGCCACTGCCGCGGCCGTGACGGGCGCGCTCGGCGAGCTGCCGCCCTACGACCTCGTCCTGTTCGGAGAGGCCTCGGCCGACGCCGGGCACGCGCAGGTCGGGTTCCGGGTCGCCTGCGCGCTGCGGCGGCCGGTCGTGGGCGGGGTGAAGGGGATCGACCTCGACAGCGAGGACGGGACGGTGATTCTGCGCCGCTCGACGCCCGACGGGGTGGAGCTGCACGAGGCGCCGCTCCCCGCCGTCGCGGCCGTGCTGGAGGGCCTCAACCTGCCCCGTTATCCGACGATCAAGGGCCGGTTGCGGGCGAAGAAGGCGCCGATCCGCGTCCTGGACGGCCCGGGAGCGACCGGTGGCCTCCGGACCGTGCGGCTGCGTCACCGGCCCGAGGCGCGGGCGCGGACCGTCGTGCTGGGCCGCGGGGCCGCGGCCGCCCCGGCGGTCGTGGACGTGCTCGCCGAGCTGGGGATGGTGCGCTGATGGTGCTGGTCGTGGTCGAGAGGGACGGCGACGGGGCGCTGTCCGAGGGGTCCGCCGAGGTCCTCGCCGCCGCGCGGGACCTGGCCGAGTCCCTCGGCGTCCCGGTCGGGGCCGTCGCGGTGGGGGAGCCCGGGGACCTCCCCGACGACCTCGTCAAACGGGGCGTCGGGAGCCTCCACCTGCTGGCGCACGAGCTGCTCGCCGACGGGTCGCCGTCGTGCCTGGGCGAGGCGCTCGCCGGGCTCGTGGCCGATCTGCGCCCGGCGGCCGTGCTCGCCCCGAGCACCGACCGGAGCACCGAGGCGATGGCGTGGGCCGCCGCGGAGCTGGGGATGCCGCTGGCCACGGCGTGCACGGAGATTCGCCCAGGGGACGTGTGGGAGGTCACCCGGGAACGGGCGGGCGGGATCCTGCTCGAGGACGCGGCCCTGACCGCGCCGATCCGGCTGTGCACCCTGCGCCCCGGGACCCCGTCGCCGAGCGAGACGGCCGCGGCCGACGAGATGACGGTGCACGTCGTCGTCCCGGAACTGCGGGCCTCGGTGCCGCGGGCCCGGCTGGTCGAGCGCCGGGAGCGCGCCGCCGGGATGACGCTGACCACCGCCCCGGTGGTGGTCGCGGGCGGGCGCGGGGTCGGCAGCTCCGAGGGCTACGCCGTGCTCGAGGAGCTGGCCGGTCTCGTCGGCGGCGCCGTCGGGTGCTCGCGGGTCGCCACCAACAACGGCTGGCGTCCGCACGCCGACCAGGTCGGGCTCACCGGCACCCGCATCAGCCCGGACCTCTACGTCGCCTGCGGGATCAGCGGCGCGACCCAGCACTGGGTCGGCTGCATGAACGCGCGGGCGATCCTCGCGGTGAACACCGATCCCGAGGCGCCGATGGTCACGCGCGCGACGTGGGCGGTGATCGGCGACGTGCACGAGGTGCTGCCGGCCGTGGTGGACGAGAATCCGGCGGCGATCCGGGCGCTGACGACGGTCGGGGCCGCTCGCGAGGCGGGGGTGTCGGCGGGGTTACCGTGGAGGTCGTGTCCGCGTACCCCCCTCCCCGCCCGCCAGGGCGTGGCTTCCAGGGCTCTCCGCCGCCGCGACGCGGCGGCCGGGCCGTCCGCGTCGACCCCGTGCTCGTCGAGATCGCGGCCGGGCTCGTGTGGCTCGCGGTCGGCACCCTGGGCCTCGGTGCCGACGGGGTCGGCACGCTGATCCTCGCGATCGGCATCGCCGTCGCCATCGGCATCGGGGTGGAGAACCGCCGCCGGGGCCCGCGTCCGTTCGACACCTCGCGCTCCACCGAGGTGCTGCGCCTCGTCGCCGGCGTGGTCGTCATCGCGATCGTCGCGTCCATCGTGCTGGGCCTGCTCAGCGCCTCGGACCTCCTGCCCGGCCTGGCGCTGCTGCTCACCGGCGCCGCGTTCGTGCTGCTCAGCCGCTCCACCGGGCAGCGGCCGACGCGCTGGCTGGGCTTCCTGCTCGTCGGCGCGGGCCTGCTCTCGGCGCTGGTCTCCACGATGGCGGCCGGCGGCTTCGTCTCGCAGGGCCTGCTCGGGCTGCTCGCGGGCGTCGTCATCCTGCTCTCCGCGGCCGACCGCGTGGGCCTCGTGGAGATGTTGAGGGACCGATGACCGAGCCCGCCGTGACCCCGGAAACCCCGGATTCCGGGAGCGCTCCGGGGCCGGTGCTCACGCTCTCGCCGCGCGGCTCCCGCCGCACCCGGCCCGTGCAGCACCTCGCCGACCTCGACACCGAGGGCCGCCGCGCCGCGGTCGCCGAGCTGGGGTTGCCGGCCTTCCGGGCCGACCAGCTCTCGCGTCACTACTTCACGCGCCTGGAGAGCGACCCGGCGACGATGACCGACCTGCCCGCCGCGGCGCGCGAGACGCTCGGGCCGGCGCTGCTGCCCTCACTGCTCACCCCCACCTGGGAGCAGGAGTGCGACGGCGGCACCACCCGCAAGACGCTGTGGCGCGCCAACGACGGGGCGCTCGTCGAGAGCGTGCTCATGGGCTACACGGACCGCGCCACCGTCTGCATCTCGAGCCAGGCCGGGTGCGGCATGGCGTGCCCGTTCTGCGCCACCGGTCAGAACGGGCTCGAGCGCAACCTGTCGACCGCCGAGATCGTCGAGCAGGTCCGTTCCGCGGCCGCCGTCGTGCGCGACGGCGGGCTGGGCGCGAACCTCAGCCGGCTGTCGAACGTCGTCTTCATGGGCATGGGCGAGCCCCTGGCGAACTACCGGCGCGTCGTCGACGCCGTGCACCGCCTCTGCGACGCCCCGCCCGCCGGGCTCGGGCTCTCGCAGCGCTCGGTCACCGTCTCGACGGTGGGTCTCGTGCCGGCGATCCACCGCCTCGCCGAGGAGAACCTGCAGGTGACCCTCGCGGTGTCGCTGCACACCCCGGACGACGAGCTGCGCGACACCCTGGTGCCGGTCAACACCCGCTGGCCGGTGGCCGACGTGTTCGCCGCCGCACGGCACTACGCCGACGTCACCGGGCGCCGCGTCTCCATCGAGTACGCGCTGATCCGCGACGTCAACGACCAGCCGTGGCGCGCCGACCTTCTGGCCAAGCTGGCCTCGAAGCACCTGGGTCGGCTGGTGCACGTCAACCTCATCCCGCTCAACCCGACGCCCGGCAGCAAGTGGGACGCGAGCCCCGCGCCGGTGCAGGCGGTCTTCCTGCGGCGCGTGCGCGAGGGCGGTGTGGCGTGCACGGTGCGCGACACCCGCGGCCGCGAGATCGCCGCCGCCTGCGGACAGCTCGCGGCCTCCGCCCGGCCGTGAGTCCGGCCGTGAGTCCGGCGTGACCTGGCAGGTCCACCGGCTCGCGCCCTCGCTCGCGGAGGGCGCCCCGGACGCGGACACCGCGACCTGGATCCGGGCCATGATGGCGGCCTTCCTGGGGCCCCGGCCGGGGCCCGAGGAGATCGCGGCGATGGCGGCGTCCTTCGCCGGGCAGCGCCTGCGCGGGGTGTACGAGACCGCCGACACGTCCCCGGTGGCCACCCTGCGCTCGTGGGACACGGCGATGACCGTGCCGGGCGGCGAGGTGGCCGCCGACGCGATCTCCTCGATCGGCGTCCGGGCCACGCACCGCCGCCGTGGCCTGCTGCGGGCGCTGCTCGTCGACGACCTCGCCGAGGCGGTGCGCGCCGGCACCCCGGTCGCGGCGCTCACGTCCACGCAGGGCTCGCTCTACGAGCGCTTCGGGTTCGGGCTGGCGGCCTGGACGCGGTCGCTGACGCTGGACACCCGCGCGGCCCGGTTCCGGGACGCGGGGCCCACCGGCCGCCTCCGGACACTCGACCCGGCGGGCTTCGCCCCGGTCGCGGGGCCGATCCAGGACCGCGCTCGGCGCCGGCACCCGGGCTCGATGGACCGGTCGGCCGCGTCGTGGCACACGCTGATCACCGGGGGCGTCCACGACAGCTCGCCCCGCTCCGCGATCGCCTGGGCCGACGCGACCGGCCGGCCCGCCGGCTACGTCGTCTACGGGGTCGCCGAGTCCTGGTGGGGCACCGGTTCCGCGAAGCTCGCCGTCCACGACCTGCAGGCGACGACCCCGGAGTCCTACCGCGAGCTGTGGCGGCACCTGGCTTCGCTCGACCTCGTCGGCGAGGTGGGGTGGGCGAACGCCTCGCTCGACGAACCGCTCCCGTGGCTGCTCACCGACCACCGCGCGGTGAGCTCGGGAGGCCCGCGCGACATGCTCTGGCTGCGCGTCCTCGACGTCCCGGCCGCGCTGGGTGCCCGCCGCTACCCCGTCACCGACCGGATCGTGCTGCGCGTGCACGACCCCGACCGTCACGCGGCGGGCGGCTGGGCGCTCGACACGACCGACCCGGTCACCCCGGCCGTGACCGCCACGACCGACACGCCCGACGTCGAGATGGACGCCGCGGCGCTCGGATCGCTCTACCTCGGGGGCGTCGATCCCCGGGTCCTCGCCCGTGCCGGGCGGCTCTCCGAGCACAGCCCCGGCGCCGCCGGCCGCCTCGCCCGGCTCTTCGCCGCCCCCGGCGTGCCCTGGAACGGCATCCGCTTCTGACTACGATCGCCGGTGTGGCGAGCGAACGCTTCGGCCCGTACCGGATCGAGGGGATGATCGGGCGAGGCTCGATGGGCGAGGTGCACCGGGCCACCGACCTGCGCAAGGAGCGCACGGTCGCGCTCAAGCGCCTCTCCGTCGCCCACAGCGGCGACGAGGGGTTCGCCACGCGCTTCCGGCGCGAGGCCGAGATGACCGCCCGGCTGCACGAGCCCCACGTCATCCCGATCCACGACTACGGCGAGATCGACGGGCAGCTCTACCTGGACATGCGCCTCGTCGAGGGCATCGACCTCAGCGGCGCGATCGCCGCCTCCGGACCGCTGGACCCGCAGCGGGCGGTCGCGGTCGTCGAGCAGGTCGCGGCGGCCCTCGACGCCGCCCACCGCGCCGCGCTCATCCACCGCGACGTCAAGCCCTCGAACATCCTGCTGGCGCAGCCGGAGGGGTCGGGGCCCGAGTTCGCCTACCTCATCGACTTCGGGATCGCGGCGAGCCTGCGCGACTCCCGCCTCACCGAGCAGAGCACGCTGATCGGCACCGCCGCCTACATGGCGCCCGAGCGGTTCATGCCCGGAGCGGGCGGCGACCACCGCGTCGACATCTACGCCCTGGGCTGCGTGCTGCACGAGACGCTGGTGGGCAAGCAGCCCTTCCCGTCCGGGAGCATCCACCAGCTGATGCACGCCCACGTCCACGAGCCGGCGCCCCGGCCTGGCAGCCTGCGGGCCGGCCTGCCGCAGGCGCTCGACGAGGTCGTCGCCACCGCGATGGCGAAGGACCCCGACCAGCGCTACCAGCGCGCGGGCGAGCTCGCGGCCGCCGCGCGCGCGGCGCTCTCGGGTGCCGGGGCGGTGGTGCCGGGGTCGCCGAGCTCGCCCACGATGCCGGGGGCGGGTGGGCCGAGTGGGGCGGTCGGGGCGGCTGGATCGGCTGCGCCGCCCGGCCGCTCGGACTCGACCGACGAGTTCGCGCGCCCGGCCCTCTCGGGCACGAAGCCGGGCACGAGGCCCGGGGCGGCCGCGGGCACGCAGGCGCCGCCACCGTCCTCGGCGCCGTCCCGGCGCCCCCGGCTGTGGCTGGTCGCCGCGGTGCTGCTGGCGCTGGTCGTGCTCGGCGGCACGGCCTACCTGCTCGCCCGGGACTACCTACCCGGCGGGCAGGCCGCCCCTCCCGGCCCGGCCGCCGCCCGGCTGCCCGACGGCCTCGTCGGGACGTGGAACGGCACCCAGAACGAGCCCGCCTCGGGGCGCGACTTCGGGGTCCGTGTCGACCTGACGTCGGGCGCGGTCGGCGAGCGCGTGGGGGAGATGTCGTTCTCCGTCTTCGACTGCCGGTTCGACCTGGTCCTCACCAGCGTCCAGGGCACCACCGACATGGCGGCCCGGCCGATCGCGGGCCCGTGCTCCGAGGGCGTCGTGCGCGCCACCGAGGCCGGGCCGGACCGCTTCACCTACGAGACCCTCGCCGGCGACCAGGTCGTCGCGACGGGGGATCTCACGCGGGGCTGAACGTCTCCCCGGGGGAGCTCAGACCTCGGGCGGCTCGTCGGGCACGCCCTCGTCGCGCTCGGCCCACTCGAGCAGGGCGCGCAGGTCGAACACCGACTCGTCGATGCCGGCCGTGAGGTCGCCGACCTCGGCGTAGCGGGCGGGCATCGTCGCGATCGTGAAGTCGCCCGGCTCGGCGTCGGGGACCTCGTCCCAGCGCAGCGGCGCCGACACCCGCGCCTCCGGCGTCCCGCGCACCGAGTAGGCCGAGGCGATCGTGTGGTCGCGGGTGTTCTGGTTCCAGTCGAGGAAGACCGTCCCGGGCTCGCGGTCCTTGCGCCACCACGCAGTGCTCACGAGGTCGGGGGCGCGGCGCTCGACCTCGCGGGCGAACGCGAGCGCCGCCCGGCGCACCTCGGTGAAGGAGTGCTCGGGGCGGATGCGCACGTAGATGTGCAGGCCCTTGCCGCCCGAGGTCTTCGGGAACCCGATGGCGCCGAGGTCGTCGAGCACCTCCTGCGCGACCGCGGCCACCCGGCGCACGGTCGGGAACTCGACGTCGGGCATGGGGTCGAGGTCGATGCGCCACTCGTCGGGGGTCTCGACGTCGGCGGCGCGGCTGTTCCACGGGTGGAACTCCACGGTCGACATCTGCACGGCCCAGATCACGTCGGCGGGGCTGGTGACGCACAGCTCGTCGGCGGTGCGGTTGTAGCGCGGGAAGTGCACGCGCACGGTGCGCACCCAGTCCGGGGCGCCCTTGGGGAGACGCTTCTGGTGGACCTTCTCGCCGTCGGTGCCGGTGGGGAAGCGGTGCATCATGCAGGGCCGTTCCCGCAGCGCCCGGACGATGCCGTCGGAGACGGCGAGGTAGTACCGGGCGAGATCGAGTTTCGTTTCTCCGCGCGCCGAGAAGTACACCCTGTCGGGGTTCGACAGGCGCACGGTCCGTCCGTCGACCTCGATCTCCGCGGCCTCGGTCACGGCGGCACGATACTCCCGGAGAGGACGGAGGCTCATGACCAAGCGCATCGTGGTGATCGGCGGGGACGCCACCGGCATGTCGGCGGCGTCGACGGCGCTGCGCCACGCCGAGGAGGGCGCCCTCGAGGTCGTCGTGCTCGAGCGGGGTCACTACACGTCGTACTCGGCATGCGGCATCCCGTACTGGATCGCCGGGGACGTCGGCAGCCGCGACGAGCTCATCGCCCGCACTCCCGAGCAGCACCGCGAGGCCGGGATCGACCTGCGGATGCGCACGGAGGCGACGGCGATCGACCTCGAGAAGCGGTCGGTGGGTGTGCGCGGCGTCGACGACGGCGACACCTACGAGCTCGGGTACGACGAGCTGGTCATCGCCACCGGCGCGGTGCCGACGGTGCCGCCGCTGGAGGGCTCGGAGGCCGAAGGCATCTTCGGCGTGCAGTCCCTGGAGCAGGGCGAGCAGATCGTCAAGGATCTGGGCAACGGGGACCGACGGCGCGCCGTGGTCGTGGGTGCGGGCTACATCGGCGTCGAGATGGCCGAGGCCATGGTCACCCGCGGGCTCGAGACCACGATCATCGACCAGGCGCCCGAGCCGTTCACCCAGGTCGACCCCGATATGGGCGCGCTGATCCACGAGGCCATGGAGGGCATGGGCATCACGGTGCTCACCGGCGTCTCGGTCGACGGCTTCGACGTCGGCGAGGACGGGCGGGTGCGCGCGGTGCGCGCCGGCGACACCGTGCTCCCCGCCGACATCGTGATCATCGGTCTCGGGGTGAAGCCGAACGCGTCCCTCGCGGCCGACGCGGGCCTGACGATCGGCGCGTCGGGCGGCATCACCACCGACGTGCGGATGCAGGCCGCGCCCGGCGTGTGGGCGGGTGGGGACTGCGTCGAGGTCCACCACCGCCTCTCCGGCAAGCCCGTCCACATCGCGCTCGGCACCCATGCCAACAAGCACGGCCGGATCATCGGCACCAACGTCGCCGGCGGCTACGGTGCGTTCCCGGGCGTGATCGGCACGGCGATCAGCAAGGTCTGCTCGCTGGAGATCGGGCGCACGGGACTCGGCGAGTCCGAGGCGGACGGCGCGGGCTTCGGCTACGTCACCGCCACCGTCGAGTCGACGACGACCGCCGGGTACTGGCCGGGGGCCGAGATGATGACGGTCAAGGTGCTCGCCGAGCAGCGCACCGGCCGGCTCCTGGGCGCCCAGATCGTCGGACGCGCGGGGTCGGCGAAGCGGATCGACGTCTTCGCCACGGCGATCTGGAACGGCATGACCGTCGAGGAGATGACGTTCATGGACCTCTCCTACGCCCCGCCGTTCTCGCCGGTCTGGGACGCCGTCCTCGTCGCCGCACGCAAGGCCGCCAAGGAGGTCCAGGCCGCCGTCCCGGCCTCCCCGGTCTAGCCCATGTGAGCGAAGTTCCCGGCTATAGCCGGGAACTTCGCTCACGGGTCAGCCCACGTGGACCGCCGGGCGGCGGTTGCGATCGGGCTCGGCCTCGCGGATCACCTCGCGCGTCACCGGGGCCACCTCGCCGACGCCGAAGAGCAGGTAGCGGGCGATGTTGGTGGCCGGGCTGCCCTCGTCCCACTCGAAGTAGACGTGCGGCACGCGCCCGGTGAGGTCGCGCAGGTACAGCAGGAGCGCGGCGATCTTGGGCACCGTCGCGCTGCGGGCGCGCAGGATCCGGTAGCCGTGGCGCTCCTCGCCGAGCACGTACAGCTCGGACTCGAAGTTCGAGGGGTCGTCCACGGTGATCTCGACGAAGATCACCACGTCGCCGGACGGGATGTGGTGGTGGGCGCGCTCCTCGAGCTCCTTCTCCTCGTACTCCCGCTTGTCGCGTCGGCCCGGCTCGTTGGCCACCAGCCGGATCGTCGCCTCCGGGTCCTCCTCGGGGGCCTCACGGACGATCCGGCGGGCGGTCTTGTCGAGGTGCACGGCGGAGATCCGCAGCTCGGTGCTGCGCAGCGCCCGCGAGGCGAACGACACGATGAAGATCGCCGCCACGAAGAGCAGGCCGATCTTGAGGCCCTCCGGGCGCTCGATCATGTTCGCCACGGTCGTGTAGACGAAGACGACGGCAATGGCCCCGAACCCGACCGTCGCCGCCTTCTGGCCCTTGTGCCGGGCCGAGAGGGTCACCGCGATCGACGCCGACGTGATGAGCACCAGGACGCCGGTGGCACGCGATGAGGAAACCGCTCATGATCAGGGCAGCGGTGGTGAGCAGCTTGCGGGCGCCGGCGATGCGGCCCTCGGGGTGCTTCTCCGTGTCGCCCTCGGCGCCCTTGACCAGCGGCATGACCGCGACCCCGGTCTCGAACCCGGACAGGCCCAGCGCGAGCTTGGGGAACACCACGAGGGCGATCGCGACGACGATCAGCGGGTTGCCGTGCTGCGTGAGCAGGGCGTCGCTCCAGTCGGCGATGACCACCGGCTCGGTGAACACCCGGTACAGCGCGCCGGTCACGACCACGAGGTTGAGCAGCAGGAACGTCGCCACCACGACCACCGCGATGTTGACGGCCTCGGCGAAGCCCATGAGGAAGACGACGCCGAGCAGCACCACGAGCGCGCAGGTCAGCGGCACCTCCCACCCGTGCAGTGCGCTGCCGACCAGGGGGTTCTCGACGATGTGCGCGGTGGCGTCGGCGGTGGACAGGGTGATCGTGATGAGGAAGTCGGTGACCGCGAAGCCCAGCAGCACGAGCACCAGGAGCTTCGACCACCAGTACGACAGCAGCCGCTCGAGCATGGCTACCGAGCCCTCGTCGTGCGGGCTCTCGCGGGCCACGCGCCGGTAGACCGGCAGGGCACCCGCGAGCGTGACCACCACGAGGACGAGCGTCGCGATCGGTGAGATCAGGCCGGCGGCGACGACGGCGACGGCGGGCTGGTAGCCCAGCGTCGAGAAGTAGTCGACGCCCGTGGGCACATGACGCGCCACCACGGCTTGCCGGGGGACGTCTCCCGCGGCCTCGCGTGGGGCCCGGAGTACTGGGAACTGCGGTCGGCCAGGCCGTCGAGCAGCCACCGCCGCAGGGCCGACGGCTCCCGGCGCTGCGCGGGCGGCGCCGGCGGGGCGGTCACCGACGCCAGGACGTCCGGGCGCGGATGATCGAGCCGAGGGACAGCGCGAAGAAGCCGATCGCGAGGACGACCAGCCAGATGTCCTCCTGGGCGCCCACATGGTTGCCCCAGAGCATGATCAGCAGGATCGCCGCGACCAGGAAGCCCGAGAACCGGGCCAGCTTCGGGTAGTGCCCGTGCCAGCCCCACTCCACCGAGGGCTCGTCGTCCGAGGACACACCGTTGACCACCACGGCCTCGTGGTCGTGGTGCGCGACTCCGCCGCCGCGCTCCTGCTTGGCAGGGCTGTTCGAGGCCACGGGGCACTCCTGTCGTCTCGCTCGTCCGGGCGCGCCCAACCTACCGTCCCGGGCCCGCGCCCGTGATGATGAGCCGCGATGAGCACACCGTCCGGGTCCCCCTCCGCGCCGCGCCGCGTCGTCCTCCTGGGCTCCACCGGGTCGATCGGCACCCAGGCCCTCGACATCGTGCGCGCCCACCCCGATCGCTTCGTCGTCACCGGGCTGGCGGCCGGGGGCGGCCGTCCCGACCTCCTCGCCCAGCAGGCCGCCGAATTCGGGGTGCCGACGCTCGCCGTCGCCGACCCGGCGGCCGCACCGGACCTGCGGGAGCGCACGGGTGCCGACGTCCTCGCCGGTCCGGAGGCGGCGGCGGAGCTGGCCGGCTCCTGTGCCGACGTCGTGCTCAACGCCATGGACGGCTCGCGCGGCCTCGCCCCGACACTCGCCGCGCTCGCCGCGGGCTCGACCCTGGCGCTGGCCAACAAGGAGTCGCTGGTGGCCGGCGGGCCGCTGGTGACGCGCACGGCGACCCCCGGCCAGCTCGTCCCGGTGGACTCCGAGCACTCCGCGCTCGCGCAGTGCCTGCGGGGAGGCCGCGCGGAGGAGGTCGGGCGCCTCGTGCTGACGGCCTCCGGTGGCCCCTTCCGCGGACGATCGCGCCGCGAGCTCGCCGGCGTCACCGTCGATCAGGCACTGGCCCACCCCACGTGGGCGATGGGGCCGGTGGTGACGCTGAACTCATCGACGCTGGTGAACAAGGGGCTCGAGCTGATCGAGGCCCACCTGCTGTTCGGCGTGCCCTACGAGCGCATCGACGTCGTCGTCCACCCGCAGTCGATGATCCACTCGATGGTCACCTTCGTGGACGGCGCGACGATCGCCCAGGTCAGCCCGCCCGACATGCACATGCCGATCGCGCTCGCGCTCGCCTGGCCCGAACGCCTCGCCGGGGCGAGCCGTCCCGAGACGTTCGCCGACCCGACGAGCTGGACCTTCGAGCCCGTCGACGCCCAGGCGTTCCCCGCCCTCGACCTCGCCCGCGCCGCCGGCAGCGCCGGGGGATGCCTGCCCGCGGTCTACAACGCCGCGAACGAGGAGGCCGTCGCCGCCTTCCTCGCCGGTCGCTGCGCCTGGACCGGCATCGACGAGACGCTCGCCGCGGTGCTCGACGACGCGGGAGAGTGGGTGGCCGACCCGGGCACCGTCGCCGACGTCCTCGCCGCGGAGGACTGGGCCCGCGCCCGGGCCCGCGAGCGGCTCGTGCCGGTGTCCTGAGCGGTGTCCTGACCGGGGCGCCCACGGAGGCCACATCCCCGGCCGTCTACCGTCCTGACCCGTGATGCTCGTCCTGGGGATCGTGCTCTTCGCGCTGGGTCTGCTGCTCTCCATCGCGTGGCACGAGCTCGGCCACTACACGGCGGCCCGGCGGTTCGGCATCCGCGTGCCCGAGTTCATGGTCGGGTTCGGGCCGACGGTGCTCTCGGTCAAGAAGGGCGAGACCCGCTTCGGTCTGAAGGCCGTCCCGCTCGGCGGCTACATCCGGATGATCGGGATGATCCCGCCCGCCCCCGGCGAGCGCGTCGGCCGCAGCCGTCGCTCGGGGCCGTTCCAGGGGATGGTCGACGACGTCCGCGCCGACTCGGTCCGCGACTTCGAGCCCGGCGACGAGGACCGCCAGTTCTGGACCCGCAAGCCCTGGCAGCGGATCATCGTCATGCTCGCCGGGCCGTTGATGAACCTGATCCTGGCGATCGTCCTGTTCGCGATCGTGCTCATGGGCTTCGGTGTCGCGACCCCGCAGCCGGTGGTCAACGCCGTGAGCGAGTGCGTCGTCCCGGCCTCGTCGCAGACCGGTCCCGGCTGCCCGCCGGGCGCCCCGCCGACGCCCGCCGCGCAGGCCGGCTTCCTGCCCGGCGACCGCATCGTGAGCTTCGCCGGCCAGACCTACCCGGACTGGCCGAGCCTGCAGCGCGCCATCCGTGACGCGCGCGGCACCGTGCCCGTGGTCATCGACCGGAACGGCACCGAGCTCACGCTCTACCCGACGCTGATCGAGAACCAGGTGCCCGACCTGGACACGCCGCTCGGCGCCGACCCGCGCTACATCACCGCGTCGTTCCTCGGCCTCGAGCCCATCCAGCCGGTGATGCGCCAGAGCGTGGGGCAGGTCACCGAGCGCATGGGGGAGATGCTCGAGGGCTCCGTCTACGCGATCGCGCGTCTGCCCGAGAAGGTGCCTGCGCTGTTCGGGGCGGTGTTCCTCGGCGAGGAGCGCGAGGTCAACGGCCCGGTGAGCCTCGTCGGCGTGTCGGTCATGGGTGGCCAGGTGCTCGAGCAGGAGCGCCCGGTGGCGGTCGAGATCTCGATCTTCCTCAACCTGCTCGCCGCGGTGAACCTGTCGCTGTGCCTGCTCAACCTGCTGCCGATCCTGCCGCTCGACGGCGGGCACGTGCTGCCGGCGCTGTGGGAGGCGGTCAAGAAGCGCATCGCGCGGCTGCGGGGGCGCCCCGACCCCGGCCCGGTCGACCTCGCCCGCCTGATGCCGATCGGCGTCGGGTTCGCGGCGGTGATCATGGCCTACGGCCTGCTGGTGATCGTGGCCGACATCGTCAACCCGATCGACCTGGGGTTGTAGCTCACTCCCGGACGTGTCAGGGCCCACCGGCGAGGGCCCCGCGGCTGTAGGACACTGGAGGGGTCAGGTCCTCCAGCACGGGAGAGAGATGACCATCGATCTCGGCCTGCCCGAAGCCCCCGCGGTGCTCGCGCCCCGGCGCAGGACCCGCCAGCTCGACGTGGGCGGCGTCGGTGTGGGCAGCGACCACCCGGTGTCGGTCCAGTCGATGACCACCACGCTGACCTCCGACGTCAACGCCACCCTCCAGCAGATCGCCGAGCTCACCGCGGCCGGCTGCGACATCGTCCGCGTCGCCGTGCCCTCGGCCGACGACGCCGAGGCGCTGCCGGCCATCGCGAAGAAGTCGAACATCCCGGTGATCGCCGACATCCACTTCCAGCCGAAGTACGTGTTCGCGGCGATCGACGCCGGCTGCGCCGCCGTCCGCGTGAACCCGGGCAACATCAAGAAGTTCGACGACAAGGTCGGCGAGATCGCGCGCGCCGCCAAGGACGCGGGCACCCCGATCCGCATCGGTGTCAACGCCGGCTCGCTCGAGCCCGGGATCATGGCGAAGTACGGCAAGGCGACGCCCGAGGCGCTCGTCGAGTCGGCACTGTGGGAGGCGAGCCTCTTCGCCGAGCACGACTTCCACGACATCAAGATCTCGGTGAAGCACCACGACCCGGTGACGATGGTGCGCGCCTACGAGCTGCTCGCCGAGCAGTGCGACTACCCGCTGCACCTCGGCGTCACCGAGGCCGGGCCGACGTTCCAGGGGACGATCAAGTCCGCCACGGCGTTCGGCGCCCTGCTCAGCCGCGGCATCGGCGACACCATCCGCGTCTCGCTCTCGGCCCCGCCGATCGAGGAGGTCCGGGTCGGGCTCTCGATCCTCGAGTCGATGAACCTGCGCCCGCGCAAGCTCGAGATCGTCTCCTGCCCGTCCTGCGGGCGCGCCCAGGTCGACGTCTACAAGCTCGCCGACGAGGTGACCGCCGGGCTCGAGGGCATGGAGGTCCCGCTGCGCGTCGCCGTCATGGGCTGCGTCGTCAACGGCCCCGGCGAGGCCCGCGACGCCGACCTCGGCGTGGCGTCGGGCAACGGCAAGGGCCAGATCTTCGTCAAGGGCGAGGTCATCAAGACCGTGCCCGAGGCGCAGATCGTCGAGACCCTCATCGAGGAGGCCCTGCGCCTCGCCGAGGAGGCCGGCGAGGACGAGCTCGCGGGCGGCCAGGCCGGCAACGCGCCGACCGTCACGGTGGGCTGACCCGGCCTCACGCCCGGTCCGTCGCGCGCGGGCTCATCGGGGGGCCTCCGCCGCTCGCTGATCGCGGGTGACCGACGGCCGCGCGCCCGTCGTCAGGACGGACTTGCCCGCGGCGGGGCCCTGCTCGAGGTGGTGCATCGCGGCGACGACGTCCTCGAGCGCGAAGCGCCGGTCCACGACCGTGCGCAGGCGTCCCTCGTCGAACCACTGCGCCAGGGTGGTCAGCAGCTCCGCGTCCGGGGCCGCGGCGAACGCCGCCAGCCGCCGGTCGGGTGACGAGCGGAGCCTGGCGAACACCAGGGCCTCGAGCATCTGGCGGGTCGTGCCGCCGACCATGAGGTAGCGGCCACCCGGGGCGAGCAGCTCCCGGTAGCGGCTCAACGGCCGGTCGCCGTTGACGCCGAGGACGACGTCGAAGAGCCCGGAGCCTGGGAACTCGACGACCTCGTCGGCACCGAGCGAACGGACCAGCTCGACGTGGTGCGGACGACACGTCGCGGTGACGTGGGCACCGAGGGCCCGGGCGGTCTGCACGGCGAACGTGCCGACGCCGCCCGAGGCGCCGTCGACCAGCACCCGCTCGCCGTCGGCGACCCTCGCGGCGCGCAGGGCGCCCAGCGCCGTGCCGCCGGCGAGCGGGAGCGTCGCCGCCTCCTCGAACGACGCCCTGCGTGGGAGGGGCGCGGCGAGGCGTTCGGGGACGCGGACGTAGTCGGCGAACGCACCCCAGCCGCTCGACGACACGTCCGCCATGACGGGGTCGCCGACCCGGAACCGCTCGGTGCCCGGGCCCAGGGCCGCGACGGTGCCGGCGACCTCGCAGCCCACCGCGGTGACCCGGGGGACGCGGAGCCCGCGGGTCAGGCGCACGAGCCAGGGGTCGGCGCGCATGAGGCGCCGGTCGGCGGCGTTGAGGCCCGCGGCGCGCACGGCCACGAGGACCTCCCCGTCGCGGGGCTCGGGTGCCGGGACCTCGCGGACCTCGAGCACCTCCGGGGGTCCGTACCGGGGACAGACGACGGCGCGCACGGTAGCTCCTCTCGAGGGCGGTACGTACAATGTACGTTCTACGTACCTTGTACGTCCAGGACCACGCCGCGCTACCGTGACCCCGTGTCCGCGGCCGACGAGCAGGAGACGTTCCGCCCGCCGCTGAACCGTCCGCGGGTCCTGCGCGCGGCGGTGGCCGTCGCCGACGCGAACGGCCTCGGCGCCCTGACCATGCGAGGGCTCGCGGCCGAGCTCGGCTTCGAGGTCATGTCGCTGTACAACCACGTCGCCAACAAGAACGACCTGCTCGCCGGCATGGTCGATCTGGTCGTCGCCGAGGCCGCGCTGCCGGCCGCCGAGGACGAGTGGCGCGCGGCGATGCGGCGGTCGGTGATGTCGACCCACGAGGTGCTCTCCCGGCACCCGTGGGCCGCGCCGCTCTGGGCGGGCGGCCTCCCCGGCCCCGCGCTGCTGGCGCTCATGGACGCGTGGCTCGCCACTCTCGGCCGCTCGGGACTCGACCCGGAGACCGCCCACCGGGGCTTCCACGCGCTGAGCAACCACGTCGTCGGGTTCGCCCTGCAGGAGCCGGGTGTGGCGCGCGGCCAGGGGGGCCGGCAGAACGGTGCCCGGGCGTTCATCGACGGGCTGCCGCCCGGCGCGTACCCGCACTTCGTGGCCCACGTCCACGAGCACCTGGCCGGGCGGCCGGGCGGGAACAGCTTCGCGTTCGTCCTCGACCTCATCCTGGACGGGCTCGCAACGGCACGCCGTGATCGGATGGGGGCGTGAGCACGTTCGACGACCTCGACGCCTTCGTCGCTACCCGCCGCTGTGCCGGGCTCGCACTGTCCCCGGACGGCACGCGCCTCGTCACCACCGTCTCGGAGCTCTCCGCGGACGGGAAGAAGTACGGCACCTCGCTGTGGGAGCTCGACCCGGCTGGTGAGCGCGCGCCGCGGCGCCTGACGCGGTCGTCGACGGGCGAGTCGTCGGCGACGTTCACCCCGGACGGCGACCTGCTCTTCACGTCCCGGCGCGCGGACCCCACGGCGGAGAAGCCGACCGAGGACCGCACCGGCCTGTGGCTCCTGCCCGCCCGGGGTGGCGAGGCCCGGCCGGTGGCCGAGCGGCCCGGCGGCGTCAGCGGCGTCGCCGTCGCGCGCGACGCCGGCACGCTCGCGCTGGTCACCCCCAAGCCGGTGGAGGGGGACGCCGCCGAGCAGCGGGAGGCGCGCGAGACCGCGGGGGTCGCGGCGCGGCTGCACACCCAGTTCCCGGTGCGCTTCTGGGACCACGACCTCGGCCCCGGCCGCGCGCACCTGCAGCGGTGCGCGCCCCCGGACCCGGCCGACCCCGACGCCGGCTACGGCGAGCCCGAGCACGTCGCCCCCGGGGCCGACCACCGCTTCAGCGGGAGCGCGATCAGCCCCGACGGGCGGACCGTCGCGGTGGTCGCGGAGGTGCCGGACGTGAACGACCCTGCGTCGTGGCGCCGCCGTCTGGAGCTGCACACCGAGGACGGGCGCGTCGTCGTCGGCGACGAGGCGGGGGCCGACCACGAGGCGCCCACCATCACCCCGGACGGCCGGTGGCTGCTGTGGGTGCGGGAGCGGCACCCGCGCCCGGGGCGCGGGATGGCGCACACGCTGAAGGCCCGGTCCCTCGAGGACGGCCGCGAGGTCGACGTCCTTCCCGAGGAGGCCGTCCAGGTCCGGGGTGTCACCGGGGCACCGGGCGGCGACGTCGTGTACGTCGTCGTCGACGAGGCCGGGCACGGGCCGGTGCTGCGGGCGTCGATCACCGACGGCACCGTCACCCGCCTGACCCGCTCCGGGGCCTACACCGACGTCGTCGCCGCGCAGGACGGCTCGGCGCTCTACGCGCTGCGCTCGGGCGTGGACGCACCCCCGACGCCGGTGCGCCTCGACCCCGAGGCCGCCGACCAGGAGCCGACGGCGCTGCGCGGGGTGACGGAGCTCGACCCGCTGCCCGGGACGCTCACCGAGGTGCACGCCACCGCCGCGGACGGCACGGCGCTGCGCTCGTGGCTCGTGCTGCCCGGGGGCGCGTCGGCGGCGACCCCCGCCCCGTTGCTCCTCTGGATCCACGGCGGGCCGCTGTCGAGCTGGAACGCCTGGTCGTGGCGGTGGAACCCGTGGCTGATGGCCGCGCGCGGCTGGGCGGTGCTGCTGCCCGACCCGCGCCTGTCCACCGGCTACGGCCAGGAGTTCCTCGACCCCGCCACCGGGGCCTGGGGCGAGCTGCCCTACACCGACCTCATGACGGCCACCGAGGCCACGGTGGCGCGCGAGGACATCGACGCCACGCGCGTCGCCGCGATGGGCGGGTCCTTCGGCGGCTACATGGCCAACTGGATGGCCGGGCACACCGACCGGTTCGCCGCGATCGTCACGCACGCCAGCATCTGGCACCTCGACGGCTTCGTCGGCACCACCGACGCCTCGTTCCACTGGCGCCGGGAGTGGGGCGACCCGCTCGACGAGCGCGAGCGCTACGACGCCCACTCGCCCCACCGCCACGTGGGGTCGATCTCCACGCCGATGCTGGTGATCCACGGCGACAAGGACTACCGCGTGCCGATCTCCGAGGGCCTGCGGCTCTGGTACGACCTGCAGCGCTCCGGGGTGGAGTCGCAGTTCCTGTACTTCCCCGACGAGAACCACTGGGTGCTCCAGCCCGGCGACGCGAAGCTCTGGTACCGCACGGTGTGGGCGTTCCTCGATCACCACGTCCTGCACCGTCCCTGGGAGCGACCGGCCCTCGTCTGACGGAGGGACGCGATCTCCCCAGCGGACCGAGGACGTGGCACGCTTGGGAGGTGCTCCGTACCGCCGGTGCGCGGCTGCTCGACGACCGGGATCGGTCGAAGGTGCGGAGCGCCCTCGACGCCGATCCCGTCGCCGCCTGCATGGTCGCCTCGCGCGTCGAGACGGTCGGGGTCGAGCCGTGGCGCCTGGGCGGCGAGCTGTGGGGCGTCGGAGGCCGGCTCGACGGGCTGTGCTTCTCGGGGGCCAACCTCGTACCCCTGCGCGGCGATCGCACGGAGGTCCGCCACTTCGCCGACCGGGCCCGGCGCCAGCGGCGCTCGTGCTCGTCCCTGGTCGGGCGCCGCGAGCTGGTGCTCCCGCTGTGGGAGGAGCTCTCCGAGCACTGGGACAGCGCCCGCGAGGTGCGTCCCGACCAGCCGCTGATGGCCACCGCGGTCGCCCCGACGGTCACCCCCGACCCCGCGGTGCGCCAGACCCGCCCGGACGAGATCGAGCGCTACCTGCCCGCCGCGATCGCGATGTTCCTCGAGGAGGTCGGCGTCGACCCGCGCCTCGGCGACGGCGGCGCGGGCTACCGGGCGCGGGTGGCGGAGCTGATCGGCGCCGGGCGCGCGTTCGTGCGCTTCGAGCAGGGCGAGGTCGTGTTCAAAGCTGAGATCGGCGCCCTGTCGTCGCGGGTCGGGCAAATCCAGGGCGTCTGGGTGCACCCCGAGTGGCGGGGCCGGGGGCTCGGACAGTCGGGGACGGCGGCCGTCGTCGCCCATCTCGTGCGCGCACGCCGCGTTGCGAGCCTCTACGTCAACGCGTTCAACACCCCCGCCCGGCTCGCCTACGAGCGCATCGGGTTCGAGCAGGTCGGCTCGTTCGCCACCGTGCTGTTCTGATCCCTGGTCCTGATTAACCTCGGGTCGTGACCACCGCGACGCCGACCCGCCACGCCTCCTGGATCGCGCTCGACGCCGCGGCGGTGCTGGCCTTCGCGGCGATCGGCCGGGCGAGCCACACCGAGGACCTCGCGGGCATGCTGCTCACCGCCGCGCCCTTCGTCGTCGGCGCCGCCGTGGGGGCGCTGGCGGCGCGCACGTGGCGCGACCCGCTCGCCTGGCGCGCGGGCCTCGCCGTGTGGGCGGGGGCGGTCATGATCGGGCTGCCGTTGCGCGCCGCGGCCACCGGACGTCTGCCCCTGTCGTTCGCGATGGTGGCCACCGTCGCGCTCGGCGTACTGGTGCTGGGGTGGCGCGGCGTCGTCCGCCTGCTCCGCCGGTCGGTGACACGCCGTCACCACTGAGCCTCGTCGGGGGGGCGGCGGCCCCGATCCGGTGGGCCGGTCGATGGACGGGACGATCTCCAGAGTTCGCCTCTCGGTGCGGGGTCCCGGTGATCGGACTGCCGGCGTCGAGGTGGTGTCGTGCGGCCGGTCAGCCCGCGCCGAGGCTCGTGCCGACGCCCGCGTCGGCGGCCGGGCGGGTCGTGGCCTCCACACCGGCGTCCGCGGGCGCCCCGATCCCGTCGGCGGCGCCGTCCTCGCTGGTCGAGCAGCCCGGAGCGCCCACCGGAACGGCGGGGCCGGCCGTCCCGACCGGCGGCGGGGGGACGTCGTCCGCACGGGCCGTGGCGCCCGTGACAGCGATCGCTCCGGCCGCGACGGTGGAGACGATGGCGGCGGCGATCTTCGTTCTCACGATCTTCCCCCGAGTGGATCGATCATTCTGCTCACGCACGATCGTTTCCGGTCGTGAATTCGATCATTTCGTCGCGAACTGTCGACGACAGGACTATGGATTCGTTCACGGAGCGTCGCCAGGAGTAGCGAGTCCGTCTCACCGGATCGTGTGCCGATCCCTCGGTGCCGACGGCTCTGGGCTGCTCCACCGGTGGAGACACCGGCCCCGATCTGTCCACGACACGAGGCGACGGCGGCGCGTGAGCGGGACGCCTAGGGTGGGGGCATGCCGGTCCGCGCCCCGTTGCGGCCCGGGCAGCAGACCCCGCTGCGCCCGGTGCCCCCGCACATCACCCGCCCCGAGTACGTCGGCAAGCCCGCGCCCTCGCGCAGCACCGATCCCTGGGTGCAGCCGCCCGAGGTCCTGTCGGCGATGCGGGTCGCCAGCAGGATCGCAGCGCAGGCGCTGCAGGCCGGCGGCGCGGCCGTCCGCCCGGGCGTCACCACCGACGAGGTCGACCGCGTCGTGCACGAGTTCCTCGTCGACCACGACGCCTACCCGTCGACGCTGGGCTACCGCGGCTTCCCGAAGTCGTGCTGCACCTCGCTCAACGAGGTCATCTGTCACGGCATCCCGGACTCGACGATGATCAGCGATGGCGACATCGTCAACATCGACGTCACCGCCTACATCGGCGGCGTGCACGGCGACACGAACGCGACGTTCCTCGCCGGGGACGTCGACGAGGAGGACCGCCTGCTCGTCGAGCGCACCCTCGAGGCGACGAAGCGGGCGATCAAGGCGGTCAAGCCGGGGCGTGAGCTCAACGTCGTCGGCCGGGTGATCGAGTCCTACGCGAACCGGTTCGGCTACGGCGTCGTGCGCGACTTCACCGGCCACGGCATCGGGCGCGCGTTCCACTCGGGACTCGTGGTCGTCCACTACGACGACCCGGACCGCCACGAGATGCTCGAGCCGGGGATGACGTTCACGATCGAACCGATGATCACCCGCGGCACCGCCGACTACGACCTCTGGGACGACGGGTGGACGGTGACGACCAAGGACAAGTCGCGCACCGCGCAGTTCGAGCACACGATCCTCGTCACCGACACCGGCAGCGAGATCCTCACGCTGCCGTGAGCACCTGCCGGTGCAGGCGTCAAGACCAGCACGCCGATAGGGTCCTCGCTTGCACTCGACGCCAGGATCGCCACATCGTCGACATCGCGACACGCCGATGAGGCTCCCGCACGTGCTCGCCTCCGCCGCGGTGTCGATCGACGGCTTCCTCGACGACGACACCCCCGAGCGGCTGATCCTCTCCGGGCCCGCCGACCTCGACCGCGTCGACGCCGAGCGTGCGGGCGTCGACGCGATCCTCGTCGGCGGCGACACCGTGCGCGCCGACGACCCGCGCCTGCTCGTGCGCTCCCCGCAGCGCCGCGCCGACCGGATCGCGCGCGGGCTGGGGCCGTCGCCGCTGCGGGTCGTGCTCTCGTCGCGTCCCGTCGACCCGGGCGCCTGCGTGCTGACCGAGGGCCGCGAGCTCGCCGACACCGTCGTCCTGTGCGGGACGCCCGACGAGGTGCTCGACGACCTCGCCGGCCGCGGCGTCGCGCGCCTCATGATCGAGGGCGGCGCGCGCGTCCACCGCGACTTCCTCGGCGCCCACGCCGTCGACGAGCTGCAGCTGGCGATCGCGCCGCGGCTGGTCGGCGCCGGGCCGCGGTTCACCGGTGTGCCCGCGCAGGGCCACCTGGTGGAGACTCGCCCGGTGGAGCAGGACGTGCTGCTGCGCTACCGGTTCGGTGACGCGGACACCCGCTGGCTCGCCGAGGCGTGCTCGCTGGCCGAGCGCTGCCCGCCGTCGGCGTCGGCGTTCTCGGTGGGCTGCGTGGTGGTCGCCGCCGACGGGACCGTGCTCGCGACCGGGCACAGCCGCCGCGACGACGTGCTCGACCACGCCGAGGAGGTCGCCCTGCGCGACCTCGACCACGCCGACCCGCGGCTGCCCGGCGCCACGATCTACACCTCGCTCGAACCCTGCGGCCAGCGCGCCTCGCGTCCGACGACCTGCACCCAGCACATCCTCGACGCCGGCGTCGGTCGTGTCGTCATGGCCTGGCGCGAGCCCCCGCTGTTCGTCGGGACGCCCTCGGGAGCGGCACGGCTCGCCGAGGCGGGCGTCGAGGTGGTCGAGCGCCCGGAGTTCGTGGAGCTCGCGCGCCGCCCCAACCTCCACCGCTGAGCCGATCACGCCCGCGTCGGTCATCGTGGTGGTCGTGCGCTCGTTGCCGATCCTGCTGCCCGCCGCGGTGATCCGCGCCCGTGCCTGCCCGCTCGCCTCGATCCGTCAGATTCCGCACCTGGCGCCTCCGGTTCGTCGAGCACGCCACCGGGACCGGCGACCGGCCGCGCGGCTGGTCCGACGTCGTCGACGCGGTGGCCGTGCCCGCGGTCGGACGGCCGGGGTCGACCGCCTGGTCCACCGAGCTCGCCGGCGACGGCTTCCGTGCGCTCTGGGACGCCCCGCGGCACGTGTCCGGCCCGGTGCGGCTGCGCGGCGACCTCGTCGTCGACCCGCTCGACGGGCTGCCGACCACCGGGCGCATCCACCGCCTGCGCCTGCTCACCGAGACGGTCCGCGACGAGCACGTCGCCCTGGCCGCCCGCGACCTCTCGGCGGTGCCGAAGGCCGTCGACGACGCCGCGACGGGCGTCCTGGTCGACGTGGAGCTCGGCGCCGCGTGATCCGCACTGCTGCGCCCGGCGGCCCCGACGTGCGAGATTGCCGGGCGTGGCCAAGGTCTACGAGCGCATCGAACCCCGGCTCGCCCGGTGGATCGGCGAGCAGCCGGTGTTCTTCGTCGGCACCGCCCCGCTGTCGGGCGACGGGCTGGTCAACGTCTCGCCGAAGGGCCTGCGCGGCACCTTCGGCGTCCTCGACGACCACACGTTCGCCTACGTCGACATGACCGCGAGCGGCATCGAGACCACCGCCCACCTGCGCGAGAACGGGCGGATCTGCGTGATGTTCTGCTCCTTCGACGGCACGCCCAACGTCGTGCGGCTGCACGGCCGGGGCCGCGTCGTCACCCACGGCGAGGAGGGGTTCGACGAGGCGCTCGCGCCGTTCGCGATGGGGCTCGCGTCGCGGCGCACCGAGGCCCGCGGCGTGATCACCGTCGACGTCACCCGGGTCGCCGACGCCTGCGGCTACGCGGTGCCGCGGATGACCCTCGAGTCCGACCGCGAGCTGCTCGACTCGTGGGCGGAGCGGCGCAGCCCCGAGTGGCTGCGGAACTACCGCACGGAGAAGAACCAGCACTCGCTCGAGGGCCTGCCCGGGCTCGCAGGGCTGCCGGGATGGTGACGGCCGGCGCGCTGCTCGTCGCGGGGACGACGTCCGACGCCGGCAAGAGCGTGCTGGTCGCCGGGATCTGCCGGTGGCTGCACCGCCGCGGCGTCGATGTAGCGCCGTTCAAGGCGCAGAACATGAGCAACAACAGCGTCGTCTGCGCCGACGGCGGGGAGATCGGGCGCGCCCAGGCGTTGCAGGCCGCCGCATGCGGGCTGGCGCCCAGCGTCGGGTTCAACCCCGTGCTGCTCAAGCCGGGCAGCGACCGGACCTCGCAGGTCGTGGTGCGCGGCGTCGTCGACGGGACGGTCTCCGCGGCGAGCTACCGCGAGCGCAAGGCAGCGCTGCTCGAGGTGGTCACGTCGTCGCTGGCGTCGCTGCGGGAGCAGCACGAGGTCGTGATCTGCGAGGGCGCCGGCTCGCCGGCGGAGATCAACCTGCGGGCGACCGACATCGCCAACATGGGCCTCGCGCGTGCCGCCGACCTGCCGGTGATCGTCGTCGGCGACATCGACCGCGGCGGGGTGCTGGCCCACCTGTTCGGCACCTTGGCCGTCCTCGAGCCCGCCGACCAGGCGCTGGTCGCGGGCTGGGTGGTGAACAAGTTCCGCGGCGACCCGGCGCTGCTCGAGCCCGGCCTCGAGCAGCTCCGGGCGCTGACGGGCCGCCCGACCCTGGGCGTCGTGCCGTGGAGCCCGGAGCTGTGGCTCGACGCCGAGGACTCGCTGGGCCACGTCGCCGACGGGGTCGTGGGACGGCCCGCGCCGCCGGTCGGGCGCGACTGGCTGCGGGTGGCGGTGGTGCGCCTGCCGCGGGTGTCCAACGGCACGGACGTCGACGCGCTGGCCGCCGAGCCCGGGGTCGCCGTCCGCTACGTCACCGAGCCCTCGCGCCTCGCCGACGCCGACCTCGTCGTCCTGCCCGGCTCCAAGGCGACGGTGGCCGACCTCGCGTGGCTGCGCGCCCAGGGCCTCGCCGACGGGGTCCTCGCCCACGCCCGGGCCGGGCGGCCGGTGCTCGGGGTCTGCGGCGGCTACCAGATGCTCTCCCGGCGCATCCACGACCCGCACGGGGTCGAGGCCGCGCCGGGCACCGTCGAGGGCCTCGGCCTGCTCGACGTCGAGGTGACCTTCGACGTCGCCAAGCACCTCGGGACGCCGACGGGCACGGCGCTGGGGGAGCCGGTGGCGTTCTACGAGATCCATCACGGGCGGGAGCTGCGCTCGGACGCCGGCCCGCTGGTGACGCTGGCCGACGGCGCGCCCGAGGGGGTGGACGGCGGGCACGTGCTCGGCAGCCACGCGCACGGGCTGCTCGAGAACGACGGGCTGCGCCGACGCCTGCTCGTGCGGGCCGCGGCGGCCGCGGGCCGTGACTTCACCCCGGCGCCCGCCACGTCCTACGCGGCGACGCGCGCCGCCCAGCTCGACCTGCTCGGCGACCTCGTCGAGACCCACCTCGACACCGAGGCGTTGGAGGCGCTCATCGAGAAGGGCGCGCCACCAGGTCTGCCGACGGTCGAGGTGTCGTCCCGCTCATGATCGAAGCGGATTTCCGGGCGCGGGTTGCAAGCGTGGACGCAGGGCTTGCATTCAGGCCTTGCTGACGTCGTACACGTGGCCGGCGGTGCGCAGGCGCTCCACGAGCGCCGGGCCCATCGCCGTGGCGGGGGTGAGCGAGCCGGCGCGGTCGGGCAGGCGGTCGCCGTCGAGGGCGAGGCAGAGCCCCGTCTCGCCGAACATGACGGCGGTGGCGGCGTAGCCCGGGTCGCCGGAGCCCGAGACGCGCCCGGTGTAGCGGGCGCCGGTGGTGGTCGTCGCGTCGATGTCGTGGCGGAACCACCCGGCGTTGCGGGTCTTCTCGCTCGGCCCCTCGCCCGGCTGGGGCAGGACGCGGTCGAGCACCTGCCGGACGCCGGGGGTGACGAACCCGGCGAGCAGGGCGCCCAGCCCGCCCGTGACCACGCCTGCGGTGATCGCGCCGATCGGGCCCTTGCCGGTGCCCATCACCTCGCCGTAGCGCAGGCCCTTGCCGTACGCGTAGCCCGCGATGGCGTTCGAGCGCCGGACGATGCGGGTGTTGTACGACGCCATGACGAACGGCGCGACCCAGCGGCCGTCGACGCGGTGCGGCGCCGGGTTGTCGCTGGGCTGGCGGGTGTCGGGCTCGGCGTCGCGCTCCGGGCTCAGGCCGTAGGGATCGCGCATCAGCCGCCCGAGCGACCGGTCGGCCCGCGCCCCGTCGGCCAGCCCGCGCATGGAGTCGACCGTGCCGCCCGAGACGCCGCCGCGGATGCGGGCGACGGTGGTGACGTCGGTGAGCTCGCCCTCGCCGTCGGCCTGGACGCGGCTGTGGAGCAGCAGCACCGAGAGGTCGGAGGGGATCGAGTCGTAGCCGCAGGAGTGCACGATCCGCGCGCCGCTCGCGCGGGCGGGCTCGTCGAAGCGGTCGATCGCCTCGCGGGCGAACTGGACCTCGCCGGTGAGGTCGGCGTAGTGCGTGCCGGCCGTGGCGCACGCCTCGACCACGGGCATGCCGTACTTCGCGTAGGGGCCGACGGTGGTCAGGAGCGCCGTCGCCGAGGCGGCCATGCGCGCGAGGGTGTCGGGGTCGGTGGTGTCGGCGACGATCAGGGGCCAGTCCCCGCCGGGCGAGGGCAGGCGGTCGCGGACCTTCTCCAGACGCTCGCGCGAGCGGCCCGCCAGCGCGATCCGGATGCCGGCGGGCGCGTGGCGTGCGAGGTGGGCGGCGGTCAGCTCGCCGACGAAGCTCGTGGCGCCGAACAGGACCAGCTCGTGCTCGCGATCACCGGACATGGCCGCACGATAACCGCGGTCCCGTGCACCGGCAGCTCCGTCCCCGTGCGTGATGTTCACGGCTATGGCCGGGAACTTCGCTCACATGGGAGTGATCACGAAGATCGGGTGGCGGTCGGCGATCGCGGCGAGCTCGTCGTCGGACGAGTCGGCGTCGACGCCGTCGAAGAACGCGCCGACCTCCCAGGCCCAGGCGCGCAGGTAGGCGCGCAGCACCGGCGCCTTGTCGGCGTCGGCGAGCTCGGTGGCGCGCACGGTCTCGGAGCGCCGGCCCACGCGCAGCTCGGCCTCGCCCGCCACGCGCAGGTTGCGCACCCACTGCGTGTGCCCACGGGCGGCGACGAGGTAGCGCCGGCCGTCGAGGCGCAGCGGGTTCACCGGCGTCGTGCGGACCTCGCCGCTCGTGCGGCCACGGACGCCGAGGACGGCGGAGCCGGCGAGCGGGAGCCCGAGCCGGGTCAGGCCGGCGACGAGGGGGTTCATCAGGCTGCGGGTGATGCGTCCGGGGGCCTGGTAGTGGGCGGTGGCCATGATGTCTCCTCGAGTTGTGAGAGCACTGCTCTCGATAGGGACCACTGTTCTCCGCGCGGACTCCCTTGTCAAGAGCACTGCTCTCGTTATGTGGCAGGATGCGCCGCATGCCCCCCGGGACCCGCGCACGGGCGCGTGCCGAGACCACCAGAGCGATCCTCGACGAGGCCCGCCGCCAGCTCGCCGAGCAGGGCGCGGCGGCGCTCTCGCTGCGCTCGGTGGCCCGCGAGGTCGGCATGGTGTCCTCGGCGGTCTACCGGTACGTCGCCAGCCGGGACGAGCTGCTCACGCGCCTGATCGTCGAGGCCTACGACGCCGTCGGGGAGCGCGCCGAGGCGGCCCGGGACCCGGAGGCACCGCCGCGCGACCAGTGGCGCGCCGTGTGGCGGGCGGTGCGCTCCTGGGGCCTCGAGCACCCCGCGGAGTACGCGCTCATCTACGGCTCGCCCGTGCCCGGCTACGCCGCGCCCGCCGAGACGATCCCGGCGGCCGGCCGCGTGGGCCTGCTCCTGGCCGCGATTGTCGGCGAGCACGGCGTCGCGCCGCCCGGGGACGGCGCCGCGGACGGTGACGGGGTGCTCCTCGACGGCCTGCTCCCCGGCGTGGCCCCGCCGCTCGTCCTCCCGGCGATCGCGGCCTGGACCCAGCTCTTCGGCACCGTCGGCTTCGAGGTCTTCGGCCAGTACGAGAACGTCGTCGTCGACCGCGCGGCCTACCTCGACGCCGTCGCCGACGCCACGGCGTCGTCGGTCGGTCTCCCGTCCCGGTGAGCCCTGCCGGCGGATGACACCGTCCGGCTGCTTGACGCCGGGTGCCCTGTGCGCGGACGGTGACCGCGCCGACGTCGTCGAAAGGGAGCACCAGATGGCCGACCAGGATCACCGCGAGGAACCGCCGTCACTCCCCGAGACCGTGGCGCGCGAGCGCGCGAACGAGGAGGACGCCGACGCCGACTCCGCCACCTCCATCGCGAGCACCGAGCGCCGCGGCCGGCACGCGACGCCGGAGTCCGGCGACGACTCGCTGCCCGAGGCCGAGCAGCGCGAGCGCGCGGCGGCGCGCGACGCCGACGCCGAGCAGGCGCGGGCCGAGAACCCGTCCATCCCCGGCGAGGAGTACCGCAAGCGGGAGGACTGACCTCGCCGGTCAGCGCGTCGCGAGGGAGACGCGCAGGCCGGCGATCATCAGGTCGAGCCCGTGGCGGAACAGGGCCTCGTGGGGGTCGGGGGTGCCCGTGTGCGCCGCGAGCGCCGGCCGGAGCGCGGCGAGGTGTGGATAGACCTCGGGGTCGGGCGGCGCCGGGCGTCCGTGGTCGGACGGCAGCCGCTCGCGCTCGGCGTGGTACTCGATCGCCGAGCCGATCACGAGGTTGCCGATCGCCTGGACGGTCGAGAAGGCGTCGACGGGGGAGAGGCCCGCGTCGATGAGGGTGCCGAGCACCACCTCGACCGCGGGCATCGACGCCTCCGTCGGACGGTTGCCGGCCACCACCCGCGCGGCGTCGCGGTGGGCGACGAGGGCCCGGTACTGCACGACGGCGCGCTCGCGCAGCCAGTCCGCCCAGTCCTCGCCCGGCGCGGGGGGCGTCACCTGCCACTGGTCGGCGAGCAGGCGCTCGGCGACGTGGTCGAGCAGCGTGCGCTTGTCGGCGACGTGCCAGTAGAGCGTCGGCGCGCTGACCCCGAGGTCGCGGGCCAGCCGCCGCAGCGACAGGCCCTCGAGCCCCACCTCGCCGAGCAGGTCCACCGCGGCGTCGACGACGGCGTCGCGGGTCAGCGTCATGTGTCCTCCGTGCCTCCTCGAACTTGCCCCCTCGAACGGTGTGAGGGTAGCGTCCCTAACGCTGTTAGAGGAGGGGGCCATGAACACACCGGCGGTCGCGGTCCGCGGCCTGGTCAAGCGCTACGGCGCGATCGAGGCGGTGCGCGGCATCGACCTCGAGGTGGCGCGCGGCGAGACGTTCGGCTTCCTCGGACCCAACGGGGCCGGGAAGTCCACCACGATCAACATCTTGTGCACCCTGGTCGAGCCGACCGACGGCGAGGCCGAGGTCGTCGGGCTCGACGTCGTGCGCGAGCGCGCCGCCGTGCGCCGGCGCATCGGGCTGGTGTTCCAGGACCCGACGCTCGACGCCCCGATGTCGGGCGAGCAGAACCTGCGGTTCCACCAGGAGCTCTACGGCGTCGACCGCCGTCGCGCGCCGGCCCGGCGCGAGGAGGTGATGCGCATGGTCGGCCTCTGGGACCGCCGGGCCGACCCCGTCGCCACCTACTCCGGGGGCATGCGGCGGCGGCTCGAGATCGCGCGCGGCCTCCTGCACTCGCCCCAGGTGCTCTTCCTCGACGAGCCGACGATCGGCCTCGACCCGCAGACCCGCGGCACCATCTGGGACTACGTGGCGGAGCTGCACCGCACTGAGGAGATCACCGTCTTCGTCACCACCCACTACATGGACGAGGCCGAGCACTGCGACCGGATCGCGATCATGAATGAGGGCCGGATCGTCGCCCTCGACACCCCGGACGCGCTCAAGGCCCAGGTGGGCGCCGATCGCGTCACGATCACCACGGACGACGACGAGGCCGCCCTGCGCGCGCTGCGCACCGAGTTCGGGCTCGAGGGCGCCGTGCGCGAGGGCTCCGTGTCGATCGCCGTGGCCGACGGCGCGGGCTTCGTGCCGCGCCTGTTCGACCGTCTCGGCAGCCACCGCGTGACCATCCGCTCGGTCACCGTGACCCGGCCCAGCCTCGACGACGTCTTCCTGGCCCACACCGGCACGACGATCCGCGACGCGGAGGCCGGGCCGAGCATGCATCCCATGGCGATGCGGATGAGGGGACGCTGATGACCACCACGATGACCCCGGAGGCCGTGCGGGTCCCCGTGAGCAGTCTCGTCACCGAGGCGCGCGCCGCGGCGGTCGTGTGGCAGCGGGAGATGATCCGCTTCGTCAAGGACCGCTCGCGCATCCTGTCGTCGCTGGCCCAGCCGCTGCTGTTCCTGTTCGTGCTGGGCACCGGGCTGGGCTCGCTGCTGGGGAGCAGCGAGGGCGCCGGGTCCGTCGCGTTCACGACGTTCCTGTTCCCGGGCGTCATGGCGATCTCGGTGCTCTTCACCGCGGCCTTCGCGGGCATCTCGATCGTCTGGGACCGGGAGTTCGGGTTCCTGCGCGAGATGCTCGTCGCGCCGGTGTCGACCGCCTCGATCCTCATCGGGAAGGCCCTCGGCGGCGCGACCGTGGCGACGATGCAGTGCTTCGTGCTCCTGGCCCTCGCCGGCCTGGTCGGTGTGCCCTACGACCCGCTGATGCTGCTGGCGATGGTCGGACTGATCTTCCTGATGGGCTTCATGATCACGTCGCTCGGCCTCCTGCTGGCGGCGCGCGTGAAGCAGATCCAGACGGCGATGCCGCTGGTCCAGCTCGTCATCACGCCCCTGATGTTCCTGTCCGGGGCGCTCTTCCCGCTCTCGGGGCTGCCGACGTGGCTCGCCGTGCTCACGCACATCAACCCCATGACCTACGCCGTCGAGCCGCTGCGCTCGGTGGTGTTCGACCACCTCGACGTCGACGCCGCGACCCGTGCGCGCTTCGACCCGGGCATCGTCTGGGGGAGCTGGGTGGTGCCCGTGGGCGTGCAGATCCTCATGACCATCGGGTTCTGCGTCCTGCTGCTGGGCCTGGCGGTGTGGCGGTTCCGGCGGACGGAATGAAGCCTCACACCTCGGGGTCGAGCGGGAGCCCGAGCAGGGCGTTCTCCAGCACCTCGGGCAGCGCGGGGTGGATCCAGTACTGCTTCTCGGCCATCGTGCGGGCGTCCAGGCCGAACGTGATCGCCTGGATCATCGGCTGGATGAGCGAGGACGCCTCCGGGCCCATGAGGTGGGCGCCGAGCAGGGTGCCGTCCGGCGAGGCGACGAGCTTGACGACGCCGGTGGTGTCCTCCATCGCCCAGCCGAAGGCGACGTCCCCGTAGTTCTGGATCTTGGTGACGTAGGGGATGCCGCGGTCGCGGCAGTCCTGCTCGCGGAGCCCGATCGAGGCGATCTGCGGGTCGGTGAACACCGCGGCCGGCACGTGCCGGTTGTTCGTCTCCCGCGGGTCGTCGGGGTGGAGCAGGTTGTGGCGCACGATCGCGGCCTCGTGGTTGGCGACGTGCTTGAGCTGGAACTCCGAGCTGATGTCGCCGAGCGCGTAGACGCCGGGCACCGAGGTCCGCTGCTGCTCGTCGACGACGATGCGGCCGTCGGAGTGCAGCGCGAGCCCGCCCGCCGCCGCGTCGAGCAGGTCGGAGTTGGGGATGCGCCCGGCGGCGACGAGCAGGGCGTCGCTCTCGATGGCGCCGTGCTGGCAGTGCACGACGATCGTGCCGTCGGCGCGCTGCTCGGGCGGGGCGGTGGGCGCGGCGTCGCAGTAGAGGGTCCAGCGCTGGGCGGCCAGCGAGGTGAAGCGGCTCGAGATGTCCTCGTCCTGCTCGCGCAGCAGCGCCGGGCCGCGGGTGGCGACGGTGACCTCGGAACCCAGCGCCGAGAACACGTGGGCGAACTCCGCGGCGATGTAGCCGCCGCCGACGATCGTCAGGCGACGCGGGACCTCGTCGATGCGCATGACGTCGTCGGAGGTGTGGAACGCGACCCCGCTCGAGGCGATCAGCTGAGGGATCGCAGGACGCGCGCCGGCGGCGACGACGATGCGGTCGCCGGTGAGGGTGACCGGCTCTGCCCCATCGATCGAGCCACCGTCGGTCGGGGCCACCTCGAGCGCCCGCTCGCCGGTGAAGCGGGCGTGGCCGAGGTAGACCGTCGAGTTCGGTGCCTCGTACTGGCGGTAGCGCTGCCCGCCGGCCGCGATCGGGTCGATCCGGGAGAACACCCGGTCGCGGATGTCGGTCCAGCGGATCTTGTCGATGCTCGCGTCCACGCCGTAGACACCCGACCGGCGGATCGTGTCGGCGACGTCGGCGGCGTAGACGTACATCTTGGTCGGGATGCAGCCGACGTTCAGGCAGGTCCCGCCGAACACCCCGTGCTCGACGATGGCCACGTCCATGTCCGCGAACCGTTCGTCCGGGATCGTGTTGCCGGAGCCGGTGCCGATGATGACGAGGTCGTGGTGGGGCACGAGTCCACGGTAGTGCGCGACCGAACCGGACGCGGCCCCGCCGTCCCCCGGCGAGCGGTCCCAAGATCGCCGTTCATCGGTCGTCGCTGACCGTTCATCGCGCTGCGACCACTCCATGGTGACGTTTGTCGACGGAAATCGACCGTTCGTCGTCGCTCGGCGGAGCGAACTATGCCCGTCCGGCCTTGTCCGGGGTCGGCCCGACTGCTGGTCTCTTCCTCCGAAGGCACCCAACCGCTGCGCCGAACGGCCCCCGGGAGAGCGCCGAGCGGACCTGAGCGGGAGGGGCAGTACGGATGTCGAACGGCGTGCGGGACGGGATCACCACGGTCGGCAGGATCCTCGTGCTCGCCGGGACGTCCCTCCTGATCGTCCTCGCCGGGGCGGCGGGCGCGTGGGCCTCCGAGGGCGCGACCTCCGGTGGGGACGACTCCGGGGACGGCGGCTCGGGCGTGGTCGTCGACGCCGGCGTCCGGGTCGTCGGCGGGGCGCGCGCGACCACCGAGGAGCACCCGTGGGCGGTGTTCCTCACCGACGGCGCGGGGTTCCAGTTCTGCGGGGGCACGCTCGTCGCCCCCACCAAGGTCCTCACCGCCGCGCACTGCATGGCCACCACGACGCCGAAGCAGGTGATGGTGGTCGCGGGCCGCGACGACAAGCAGTCGACGACCGGCGACACCTCGGCGGTCACCTCGGCGTGGGTCAGCCCCGAGTTCGAGGGCGTCGGCAAGGGCGCCGACCTCGCGGTCCTGACGCTCGCGACCCCCAGCACCCGCACGCCGCTGCCCCTCGCCGGGCCGGGCGACGAGGCGCTCTACCAGGACGGCCGCGCCGCCCAGGTGCTCGGCTGGGGCGCGACCTCCGAGAGCGCCACGCCCTCGCGCTACCTGCTGACCGCGACGGTGCCGGTGCGCGGCGACGACTACTGCCGCGCCGGCGACCGCACCTTCGACGCCCGCCGGCTCACCTGCGCGGGCTTCGACCAGGGCGGCGTCGACTCGTGCCAGGGCGACTCGGGCGGCCCGCTCGTCGCCGCCGGCAAGCTCATCGGGGTCACGTCCTTCGGCGACGGCTGCGCCCGCGCCGGGCGCCCCGGCTACTACGTGCGCGTCGCGGCCCTGCGCGACGCGCTGCGTTCCCAGCTCACGTGAGCGGAATTCACGGCTATAGCCGTGAATTCCGCTCACGGGGAGAGACGACGGACCGGCGGGCAGGCCGGTCCGGCGAGACGGAGACGGGACCCGGACCACAGCCCCCGGTCCGGGTCCCGCTCCGCGGAGTCACACTCATCTCAGCGATCGCTCAGATGTTGTGGGTTAGGGTCCGTCGAACCTCGACTCCCGATCCGTGAGGACACCCCTTGGGCTTCCCGTTCTCGGCCGTCGTCGGCCACGAGGACCTGCGTCTCGCCCTGATGCTCACCGCGGTCGACCCGGGGATCGGCGGCGTGCTGGTGCGCGGGGAGAAGGGCACCGCGAAGACGACGATCGTGCGCGCGCTGGCCACGCTGCTGCCGCCGGTCGAGGTCGTCGCGGGGGACCGGTTCTCGGTCGACGTCGACGCCGGGGAGCAGAGCCCCGACGGCCCGTTCCCGTCCGAGGCGCCGCGCGAGCGCCGGGACGTGCGTCTCGTGGAGCTGCCGGTCGGCGCCTCGGAGGACCGCGTCACCGGGTCGCTCGACCTCGAGGAGGTGCTCGCCCACGGGCGGACCTCCGTGCGCCCGGGCCTGCTCGCCGCCGCGCACCGCGGGGTGCTCTACGTCGACGAGGTCAACCTGCTCCACGACCACCTCGTCGACCTCCTGCTCGACGCCGCCGCCACCGGGCGCGCGCACGTCGAGCGCGACGGTGTCTCGCTGACCCACCCGGCGGCGTTCCTGCTGGTCGGCACCATGAACCCGGAGGAGGGCGAGCTGCGTCCGCAGCTGCTCGACCGCTTCGGGCTCACTGTGCGGGTCGCCGCGTCCCGGGACGTCGCCGAGCGCACCGAGGTCGTGCGCCGGCGCCTCGCCCACGACGCCGACCCCGAGGCCTTCGCCGCGCGCTTCGCCGGCGACGAGGACGCCCTGCGGGCCCGGCTCGTCGAGGCCCGCGGGCGGCTGGCGTCGGTCGCCCTGCCCGACGCCGAGCTCGTGCGGATCTCCGCGCTGTGCGCCGAGGTGGAGGTCGACGGCATGCGCGCCGACGTCGTCCTCGCCCGCACCGCCGTGGCCCACGCCGCGTGGCGCGGGGTGGAGGCCGTCGATGCCTCCGACGTGCGCGTCGCCGCCCGCCTGGCCCTGCCGCACCGGCGTCGGCGCGACCCGTTCGACGAGCCGCACCTCGGCGAGGACGAGCTCGACGAGGCGATGCAGAAGGCGGACGAGGCGGCGGACGAGAGCGAGCCGCCTCCCGAGGGCGGCGGCTCCTCCGATGACTCCGGCCCCGACGACAGCGGGCCGGACGACGACGGCCCCGATGGTGACGGTCCCGACGACGACGGCGGGGGCCCCGGCGGCGGACCCGGGGGTGGCGCGCCGCCGCCGACCAACGGGGCGTCGGAACCGCCGGCGGCACCGTCGAACGGGAGCTCCTCGGGAACGCCACCGGCGTCGCAGCCCGCGGAGGAACCGGCCGGTGTCCCGGTCGGCGCGCCGGCGTCCACGAAGTTGCGGGCGCGCCGGTTCGAGGTGCGCGGCACGGGCGAGGGCGCGCCGGGGCGGCGCTCGCGGGCGCGGGGCAAGCAGGGTCGCGTGGTGCGGGCGGTGCCCGACGCCGGCGACGACACCACGCTGCACGTGCCCGCCACGGTGCTGGCGGCGGCCGGACGGGGCGCCGCCGGTGTCGGGCGGACCGACCTGCGGCACGCGGTGCGCGAGGGCCGCGAGGGCAACCTCGTGCTCTTCTGCGTGGACGCCTCGGGATCGATGGCGGCGCGCAAGCGGATGAGCGCGGTGACCGGGGCCGTCGCCGCCCTCCTGCGCGACGCCTACCAGCGCCGCGACCGGGTCGGCGTGGTGACCTTCCGGGGGAGCGCCGCCGACGGTCGCCCTGCCGCCGACCACCTCGGTGCACGCCGCGCACGCCCGCCTGCACGACCTGCGCACCGGCGGCCGGACCCCGCTGGCCGAGGGACTGCGCACCGCGCGGGCGGTCCTGCGCACCGAGCGGACCCGGGACGCCCGACGCCGCGGGCTGCTCGTGGTGCTCACCGACGGGCGCGCGACGGCGTCCGGCGGGCTCGACGCCGCGCTGGAGGCGGCCCGGGGGCTCGCGCGCGACGCCGGGGCCGGCGGGCGGGGCGCGAGCGTGAGCACGGTCGTCGTCGACTGCGAGTCGGGGCCGGTGCGCCTGGGGCTCGCCGGGCGCCTCGCTCGCGTCGCCGGCGGCACCACCGTCACCCTGGACGAGCTGACCGGCGAGTCCGTCGCCGGTGTCGTGGAGCAGTTCCGAGCCTCGTGAGTGAAATTCACGGCTATAGCCGTGAATTTCACTCACATACGGAAGGAGGCACAAGGTGCCGCAGGGGGTCCCGAGCACCGTCCCCGCCGACGGGCTGACGACGCGCCAGCGCCGGCGTCGTCCGCTGCTGCTCGTGCACACCGGGCCGAACAAGGGGAAGTCGACGGCGGCGTTCGGGCTCGCGCTGCGCCAGTGGACGGCCGGGTCGTCGATCGCGGTGTTCCAGTTCGTGAAGTCGGCGAAGTGGCGGGTCGGCGAGGAGACCGCGCTGCGCGCCCTCGGCGACGTGCACCGCGACACCGGGCAGGGCGGACCCGTCGAGTGGCACAAGATGGGCGAGGGCTGGTCGTGGTCGCGCAAGGCGGGCACCGAGGAGGACCACGCCGAGGCCGCGCGGGAGGGCTGGGCGGAGATCCGGCGCCGGCTCGAGGCGGGCGCGCACGACTTCTACGTGCTCGACGAGTTCACCTACCCGCTGAAGTGGGGGTGGATCGACGTCGAGGAGGTCGTCGAGGTCTTCACCCAGCGACCCGGCTACCAGCACATCGTCGTCACCGGCCGGGACGCTCCGCCTGCGCTGACCGACGCCGCGGACCTCGTCACCGAGATGACCAAGATCAAGCACCCGATGGACGCCGGTCAGAAGGGGCAGAAGGGGATCGAGTGGTAGCGCTGCCGCCCCGGGTCGTCGTCGCGGCGCCCTCGTCCGGCAGCGGCAAGACCACCGTCGCCACCGGCCTGCTCGGCGCCCTCGCCGCCCGCGGCACGGCCGTGGCCCCGGCGAAGGTCGGCCCCGACTACGTCGACCCCGGCTACCACGCCCTCGCGGCCGGGCGCCCCGGCCGCAACCTCGACGGGGTGCTCGTCGACCCCGCGACGCTGCCGGGGCTCCTCGCGCACGGGGCGCGCGGCGCGGAGCTGGCCGTGGTCGAGGGCGTCATGGGCCTCTTCGACGGCCGGATCGCCGCCGACCCGGACGCCGACGGCTCGACCGCCCACGTCGCCCGGTTGCTCGAGGCGCCTGTGGTGCTGGTGGTCGACGCGCGCGGTCAGTCCCGCTCGGTCGCCGCGCTGCTGGCGGGGTTCCGGGACTTCGACCCGCGACTGCGCCTCGGCGGCGTGATCCTCAACCGGGTCGGGTCGAACCGCCACGAGGAGGTCCTGCGCGCGGCGTGCGCCGAGGTCGGGCTCCCGGTGCTCGGGGTGCTGCCACGCCGGGCGGAGCTGGCGGTCCCCTCGCGGCACCTGGGTCTGGTGACGGCCGCCGAGCACGGGAGCGCGGCGCGCGCGGCGGTCGACGCGATGGCCGCGCTGGTCGCCGGGCACGTCGACCTCGACGCCGTCGTGGCCCTCGCGCGCTCGGCGCCCGCGACGCCGACGACGCCGTGGGACCCGGCGGTCGGCGAGCCCGTCGCCGGCGCGCCGGTGGTCGCCGTCGCCGGCGGGGCCGCGTTCACGTTCGGCTACCCCGAGCACGCCGAGATGCTGGCGGCCGGGGGTGCCGACGTCGTCACCGTCGACCCCGCGCACGACGAGGCGCTGCCGCCCGGGACGGCCGGCCTCGTGCTGCCCGGCGGCTTCCCCGAGGAGCACGCGGAGACCCTCAGCGCCAACGCCCCGCTGCGCACGGCGATCCGGGCGTTCGCGGCGTCCGGGGCCCCGGTGCACGCCGAGTGCGGCGGGCTGCTCTACCTCGCCCGCTCGCTGGACGGCGCGCCGATGTGCGGGGTGCTCGACGCCGACGCCGCGATGGGCCCGCGCCTGGCCCTGGGCTACCGCACCGCCACCGCCTGCGCGGACTCCCCGCTCGCTGCCGCAGGCGAGACGGTGACGGGGCACGAGTTCCACCGCACCGTGGCGACCCCGCGCGCCGGCACGTCCGCGGCCTGGCGGTGGGACGGCGCCGAGCCCGAGGGCTTCGTGATCGGCGGCGTCCACGCCTCCTACCTGCACACCCACCCCGTCAGCCGTCCGGGTGGCATCGCACGATGGCTGCGCCACGTGAGTGGTACGGGTTGCCCCGACGACCCAAATCCCTCACGTGGCCGGAGGCCCTCATGAACGTCACCGTCGACGGGCGCACCGTCGCCCTGGCCGATCACGGCGACCCGGACGGCGCCCCGGTGTTCCTCTTCCACGGCACCCCGGACAGCCGCCTGGGCAAGGAGTTCACCGACGCCCCGGCGCGCGAGCGCGGGCTGCGCGTCCTCTGCCCCGACCGCGGCGGGATCGGCGGCTCCGACCCACTCCCGGGACGGACGATCAGGGGCTACGCGGGCGAGGTGCTCGCGCTGGCCGACGTGCTCGGCATCGACCGGTTCGCCACGATCGGCTACTCCGCAGGCGGTCCCTTCGCGCTGTCCTGCGCGGCGGGGTGCGGCCCGCGCGTCACCGGTACCGCGCTCATGGCCGGCGCCGGCCCGATCGACGACCGCCCCGGCGCCCGCGAGGGCCTCGCGAAGTCCGACCTCGAGATGCTCGAGCTCATCGAGACGAACCCGCGCCGCGAGGCGATGTCGCTGCGCGTGCAGAAGTGGGCGACGCAGCTGGTGCCGGGCGCCGCGGTCGGCCAGATCTCCGCGGAGCTCGCGCAGCCCGACCAGGACTTCCTCGCCCGGCGCCCCGCCAAGGAGGAGATGTCCTTCTTCGTCGAGTCGCTGCGCCAGGGACCGCACGGGGTGATGGACGAGTACCGGCTCTGGGCGCACCCTTGGCACCTCGACTGGGACGCGGTCACCGCGCCCGTCGAGATCTTCCAGGGCGAGGACGACAAGATGGTCCCGATGCACCACGCCGAGGACATCGCCTCCCGCCTGCCCGCCGGGACCGCGCGGATCCACCGGCTGCCGGGCGTCGGGCACCTGTCGATCCAGGACCACGTCGCCGAGGTCCTCGACGCGCTGGTGACCCCGTAGGCGTGCTCGTCCTCGGGGTCGGCGTCGAGCCGGGCACGCCGCCGGAGCACCTGCTCGACGCGGTGGCGGCCCTCGGGCTCGTCGAGGACGTCGCCGTCGTCGCCACCATCGAGACCCGCGCGGGCGAGCCCGCGGTGACGACGCTGGCGGCGGGCCGGACCCTGCGCACCTACCCTGCCGAGGTCCTCGACTCCGTCGAGGTCCCGCACCCCTCGCCGGTCGTGCGCCGGCTGACCGGCACGGGGAGCGTCGCCGAGGCCGCCGCCCTCCTGGCCGCCCGCGAGCGGGGCGGGGGCGAGCTCGTCGTCGGCAAGCAGCGCGGCCGGGGCGTCACGGTGGCGGTGGCGCGCTGACCCCGAGCGCGCCCCCGTCGACCAGCTCCCGCACGACGTCGACCAGCGCGAGCACCGCGGTGTCGGTGGTGTCGGCGCGCCAGACGAGGCGGTGCTCGACGAGCAGCGGGGGACCGGCGAGCGGACGGGACACGGCCCCGGTCCCCGCGACCCACGCGGCGGCGCGCTCGGTGGTGAGACCGATGGCGGTGCCGGCGAGGACCAGGGGGAGGAGCCGGTCGAGGCGGACGGCGTGTTGGCGGGCGACGGTGACGCGGGTCCCGCGTGCGGTGAGCTCGCGGACGTAGTGGTCGTGCACCCACGGGTTCGTCGCGCGCGGGACGAGGGCCAGCGGGCGCCCCGAGAGCGCGACCGGGTCGACGGCGACCTCGTCGGCCAGCGGGTCGCCGGCCGCGACCACGACGACCAGCCGCTCGCGGGCCGTGCTCAGCGACGTCAGCTCCCCGGTCGGCTCGGGCTGCCACGTGTGCCCGACGTCGAGGCGCCGCGCGGCGAGCGCGCGCAGCTGCTCGCGCGTGCCCATCGGCACCGGCACGGGGCGCACCGGCGGGTCCCGGTGCGCGAGGCGCGGTGCGGCGAGCTCGAACAGCCGCGTGCCGAGGTCCTCGGCGTAGCCCACGCGGACCTCACCCCCGCCCGCGGCGGCCGTCCGGCGGGCGACCTCGACGGCGGTGCGGGCGGCGAGCACGGTGCGCCGGGCCTCGGGGAGGAAGGCCTCGCCGACCTCGGTGAGCGCCACCCGCCGGCTGGTGCGGGCGAACAGCGGGGCGCCGAGCTCGCGCTCGAGGCGGCGGATCTGCTCGCTCACCGACTGCTGCCGCACGTGCAGGCGCTCCGCGGCGCGCCCGAAGTGCCGTTCCTCCGCGACCGCGAGGACGTACGTGCCGTCGTCGATGCCGCGTTCGCCGATCTCGGCCGCATCGACGTCGTCGTCGCCAACGCGGGCTTCGGGGTGTTCGGGGCCGCCGAGGAGCTCGAGGACGCCGACGCCGACGTCGACGCCCTGCTCGCCACCAACCTGACCGCCGTCATCCAGCTGACCCGGGCCGTGCTGCCGCACCTGCGCGCGCAGGGTGGCGGGCGGCTCATGCCGGTCTCGAGCATGGGCGCGCACGTCACGTTCCCCGCGTTCTCGCTCCACCACGCGAGCAAGTGGGGACTCGAGGGCTTCGCCGAGACCGTGGCCGCGGAGGTCGCACCGTTCGGCATCGACGTCGTGCTCCCCGAGCCCGGCATGATCCGCACGACGTTCTTCGACGCCGCGGGCCACGCCGCCGAGCACCCGGCCTACGAGCACCTGCACGGCCCGCGGGTCGCCGCGAGGACATGCAGGGCGACCAGGCCCGCAACGTCGCGGGCATGATCCGGGCCGCCGACGCGCCCCTCGCCCCGACAGGCGTGCCGCGGCGCGTGCTGCTCGGGTCCGACGCCCAGGCGCTGGTCAGCGCGTCGCTGCGTCGCCGCGTGGACGAGGCGGAGGCGCAGGTGGCCTCGGCGGCGGAGGTCGACGTGGTCCTGGCCGCCTGCTGAGGTCGGCCGGGCGGAGTGACGCGGCCGACCGGGTCTGACGCGGGGGCGTGTGACGGGGGAGGATGACGACCATGAGCGAGCAGCCCCGGTACGGCGCGCCGTCGCCCGCCGACGGGCCCACCACCCCGGGCACGAGCGCCATCTCGCGGGCCGAGGTGGCCGGGTCGGACACCGTCGATCGGAGCTCGGCTGATCCGGGCTCGGCGGGCCGGACCCCGCCGTCGGAGCCCCTCACCATCCCGGACGGCGCCGCCGCCGCACGGCCGCGCGTGCAGACGAGCCCCGGACGCACGCGGGTCGGCGGGGCCTGGATCGGGCTGATCCTCGGCGCCGTCGTCCTGGTGTTCCTCCTCGTGTTCATCCTCCAGAACCTCGATCCCGCCCGCGTGGCGTTCCTGGGGTTCGAGGCCACCCTGCCGCTGGGGATCTGGCTGCTCTTCGCCGCGATCGCCGGGGTGCTGCTGCTCGCGATCCCCGGTCTCGGGCGGATGGTGCAGTGGCGTCGCGCGGCCAAGCGCACGGGAAGGGTCCGCTCATGACGCCACCGGTCACACTCAGCCTCGCCGGGGCACCGCTGCCGCTCGTCGGCCGCGCCCGCGCCTACGTCTGCGGCATCACCCCGTACGACACGACGCACCTCGGGCACGCAGCGACGTTCGTCTGGGCCGACGTCGCGTCCCGGGTGCTGCGTCGCACCGGGGTCGAGCTCGTCACCTGCCGCAACGTCACCGACGTCGACGACGTCCTCGACGCCGCCGCCGAGCGGGCGGGGGCGCGCTTCGACAGCTTCGCGGCGGTCGGCCAGTTCCGCTTCGATCGCGACATGGCCGCCCTCGGGGTGCGCCCGCCGACCCACGAGCCGCGCGCCCACAACCACGTCGACGGGGTCGTCGCCCTCGCCGCCGCGCTCCTCGAGCGCGGTGCGGCCTACGAGCGCGACGGCGCCGTGCTGTTCCGTGCCGGGCAGGTGCCGGCGCCCGAGGTCCCCGCCGACCCGGACGAGACGTCGAGCGAGGCGCCCTGGCCGGGTGCCGACGACCCCGCCGACGCGCTGGTCTGGCGGCCGGCGTCGGCCGGCGAGGCGGCGTGGCCCAGCCCCTGGGGCGATGGTCGGCCGGGCTGGCACGCGGAGTGCGCGGCGATGGCGCTGACGATGCTCGGGCCGGCCGTCGACCTCCACATCGGCGGCGCCGACCTGCGCCACCCCCACCACACCCACCAGGCGGCGATGGTCGAGGCCGTCACCGCCGTGCGGCCCTTCGCCCGCGCGTGCCTGCACGTCGGGACGGTGCGCGTCGACGGGGAGAAGATGGCGAAGTCGGCCGGGAACCTGCTGCTCGTCGGTGAGCTGCTCGAGACCCACCCGGCCACGGCGGTCCGACTGCTGCTGCTCGACCGGCCGTGGGCGAGCGCCTGGGACATCGAGCCGGGGGCGCTCGACGCCGCCGCGGCCCGCCTCGAGCGGCTCTACTCCGCGGCCGCCCGACCCGGGCGGGGCATCGCGGCCGCGGACGCCGTGATGGAGCGCCTGCTCGACGACCTCGACGTGCCCGGCGCGCTCGCAGTGGCCGAGAACGAGGGCGGGGAGGCCGCCCGCGCGGCCCTCGTGGTGCTCGGCCTGGCCTGATCGGCCCAGCGTGTCCCGGCGAACACCTCCCGCGTGTCCGGGCGCGGCGCGCCGTCTCCGGCCGGGTGTCCACCTAACGTGGGCCGCGTGCCGGTGGGGGCCTCGTGAGGCCCCGGCGGCGGAGGGGAGGTGGCCTCATGGGTGTCGGCACCCGATGGTGGCGGCGTGTCGAGTCCGAGGAGGACAACGACGCGTGGGGTGGCCCGGACGACGTGACCGTCGCCCCCGACCCGCGCACCTCGATCGAGGACGACCACCGCGAGGCGCGGGAGGCCGCGGAGCGTGAGGCGCGCGAGACCGCCGAGCGCGAGGCTCGGGAGACCGCCGAGCGTCAAGCGCGGGAGACCGCCGAGCGTGAGGCGCGGGAGACCGCCGAGCGTGAGGCGCGGGAGACCGCCGAGCGCCAGGCCCGCGAACAAGCCGAACGCGAAGCCCGCGAGACCTCCGAGCGCGAAGCGCGCGAGACCGCCGAGCGCCAGGCCCGCGAACAAGCCGAGCGCGAAGCGCGCGAGACCGCCGAGCGCCAAGCCCGCGAACAAGCCGAGCGCGAAGCGCGCGAGACCGCCGAGCGTCGGGCCCGCGAGCAGGCTGAACGCGAGGACCGCGAACGTGAAGCCCGCGAGCGCGAGGCGCGCGAGACCGCCGAACGCGAGGCCCGTGAGCAGGCCGAACGCGAGCGCCGCGAGCGCGAGGAGACCGAGGCGCAGGACCTCGTGTCGACGCTGCCCGGCGCCGAGACGGTCCCGCCGCCCCTGGCTCGCGAGGCGGCGGCCCGTGAGGCCGCGGCGCGTGAGGCGACGAAGGCGAACCGGAAGCGTCGCCGCCGGCGGGTGCTCGCGATCTTCCTGGTGGCGGCGCTCGCGGTGGCGGCCGTGTGGATCATCCCGCGGCTCATCGCCCTGGTGCTCGCGCTCGTCACCGCACTGGGGGTCGGGCCGGCGCCGGAGCCCCCGCCGATCGTCGCGGCCGCGCCGGTGGCGGCGGTGGCCGGTCCGCCGGCGGAGCTCCCCCGGGGCGGGTCGACAATCCTGCCCGCTCAGAGGGTCGTCGCTCTGCGCGAGGCCCCGGACAGCGGCCCGAGCGAGGCGAGCGCGGACCGTCTCGACGCCGTCGCCGTCCCGTTCGGCACCACCGACCGCGAGGTCCTGCCGGCCCTGGAACTGCCGGTGCGCGACGTCGCCGACGCCCCGGCGGCGTGGCAGCGGCTCGCGCTCACGCGGGCCCACCGCCAGCTCCTGGTGCTGGCCGTGCCCACCGGACCGACCGCTGTCCGCGACGCCCTCGAGCCCTGGGAGCGTCTGCTGCGCGAGCCCGACGTCGGCCTCGCCCTCGATTCCCCACCGCTCGCGCCCGAGGAGCTCGGCGCCGTCATCGGCTGGCTCGCCGACGTGGTGCGCACCGGCAACCTGCCGCAGAAGCTCCTCGTCGTCCCGGGCACCGCGACCGGCGCGCCGTCCGAGCTCGCCGTCGTCGCCACCGACGGGACGCAGGCGTCCGCGCCCCGCGCGGTGGTCCTCCCGCCGGGCGGCCCGTCGCCCACCGAGCTGCTCGCTGCCGACCCGGCCCCGGACGTCGTGCTCTACCGCTGATCACGCCCCGGTCGTCGCGCGGCCCCGCGGCACGGCGTCGCGGCAGCAAGACGCTTCGAAAATCGAAGCGTCGCCAGAGAAGAGTTGCGACCCCCGAGCTCACGCCCGCCAGGTCGTCGAACGCCGGGCGCGGTCCCAGAGCCCGTCGACCTCTCCGAACTCGAGCGTCGCCGGCAGCAGCGCGAGCCGCTCGGGCAGGGCGGACGTCGCGGCGGCGAGGACCTCAGGCGGGTCGGGGTCGCCGCCCTCGAGGGTCCCGAGCGCCACGAGCACGCCGGTCACGGGGAGCCCGCCGCGATCACCGAGCACAGCGCGCACCCGCCCGACGGCCGCGCGCAGCTCGTCGACGTGGTCGGTGAGGTGGCCGTCGACGCGCAGGACACCGGCCCGTACGTCCGCCTGCGGCGCCGAGCAGCAGGGTCGCTGCGCCGCCGACCGGCACCTCGGGCACCACCCGCCAGCCCGGCTGGGCCGCGACGAACCGCGAGACCTTCGCCCAGCCCCTCGGGTGCACGACGGCGTCGACGGCGTCGGCCAGGGCGGGGTCGACGGGTCGCGTGGACATGTCCGACCACCCCAGACCCAGCACCTCGGCGAGCGCCCGGTGCCAGCGGGTCTGGCGGTCCCGGTCCGGGCCCAGGACGTCCGCCCCGCACAGCGAGCACGCCCGTCCCTCGCCGAAGGCGATCTCGTACCGGGGCTCGTCGGCGATCAGCGCCCGAGCGGCCTCGTGGTCCACGCCGTGATCGTCCCGCGACCGTCAGCGCCGGGCGCAACCCTCTTCCCGGCCGTCGTTACCCTCGGTCCATGGCACGAGGCGTCACACGAATGTCGGGTCTCTTCCTGCACACGCTGCGCGAGGACCCGGCCGACGCCGAGGTCATCAGCCACAAGCTGCTCGTGCGCGCCGGGTACGTCCGTCGTGTCGCGCCCGGCATCTACTCGTGGTTGCCGCTGGGCATGAAGGTGCTGGCCCGGGTCGAGGCGATCATCCGCGAGGAGATGGACGGGATCGGCGGCCAGGAGGTGCACTTCCCGGCGCTGCTGCCGAAGGAGCCCTACGAGGCCACCGGGCGCTGGACCGAGTACGGCGACGCGCTCTTCCGCCTCAAGGACCGCAAGAAGGCCGACTACCTCCTCGGCCCCACGCACGAGGAGATGTTCACCCTCATGGTCAAGGGGGAGACGAGCTCCTACCGCGACTTCCCGGTGATCCTCTACCAGGTCCAGACCAAGTACCGCGACGAGGAGCGCCCGCGCGCGGGCATCCTGCGCGGGCGCGAGTTCACGATGAAGGACTCGTACTCGTTCGACCTCTCCGACGAGGCCCTGCAGGCGTCCTACGACGCGCACCGCGAGGCCTACCAGCGGATCTTCGCCCGGCTCGGGCTCGAGGTGCAGATCGTCTCGGCGATGTCGGGGGCCATGGGCGGCTCGGCGTCCGAGGAGTTTCTCGCTCCCTGCGCGTCGGGCGAGGACACCTACGTGCGCGCCCCCGCCACGGGCTACGCCGCCAACGTCGAGGCCGTGACGACGCCCGCGCCGCCGGAGCAGTCGACCGACGACAAGCCCGAGGCCGTCGTCCACGACACCCCGGACACGCCGACCATCGAGACGCTGGTCGCCCATGTGAACACGCTCGGGCTGGGGCGCACCTTCACCGCCGCCGACACCCTCAAGAACGTCATGGTCAAGACCCGGCTGCCCGGCGCGACGGAGTGGTCGCTGCTCGGCGTCGGCGTCCCCGGCGACCGCGAGGTGGACATGAAGCGCCTCGAGGCGTCGGTCTCGCCGGCGGAGGTCGCGCTGCTCGAGGACGCGGACTTCGCCGCGAACCGCTTCCTCACCAAGGGCTACATCGGGCCGGTGGGGCTCGCGAAGAACGGCGTGCGCTACCTCGTCGACCCCCGGATCGTCACCGGCACCGCGTGGGTGACGGGTGCCGACGAGCCCGGGCGCCACGTCGTCGACCTCGTCGCCGGCCGCGACTTCACCCCCGACGGCACGATCGAGGCCGCCGAGGTGCGCGAGGGCGACCCCTCGCCCGACGGCGGCGGCCCGCTGGTCGCGGCCCGCGGCATCGAGATGGGCCACATCTTCCAGCTCGGCCGCAAGTACGCCGAGGCGCTCGGGCTGGCCGTGCAGGGCGCGGACGGCAAACCGACCACGATCACGATGGGGTCCTACGGCGTCGGCGTGACCCGCGCGGTCGCGGCGATCACCGAGCAGCACGCCGACGACAAGGGCCTGGTGTGGCCCGCGGAGGTGGCGCCCTACGCCGTGCACCTCGTCATCGCGGGCAAGGACCCGGCCCAGGCCGAGGCGGCCGACCGGATCGCGAGCGGGCTCGCCGACGCGGGCCTCGAGGTGCTGCTCGACGACCGCAAGGCCTCGCCGGGCGTGAAGTTCGCCGACGCCGAGCTGCTCGGCATGCCGACCACCCTGACCGTCGGGCGGGGCCTGGCGAACGGGGTCGTCGAGGTCACCGACCGGGCCTCGGGCGAGCGCCGCGAGGTCCCGGTCGACGACGTCGTCGGAGAGCTGACCCGCTGATCAGGCCGGCGACGGGGCGGCCGTGCGCCGCTCCAGCGCGACGGAGATCGCGAGCACGCCGAGGCCGATCAGCGGCAGCGCCGCGCCCACCGCGGCCGGGGCGTCGTAGCCCAGGCCGGCCGCGAGCACGACGCCGCCCAGCGCCGCGCCCACCGCGTTGGCGACGTTGAACGCCGAGTGGAAGCTCGCGGCCGCCAGCGACGGGCCCTCGGCGGCGAAGTCGATGAGGCGCCCCATGAGGGCCGGCCCGGCCGACATCCCGACGAAGCCCAGCGCGAAGAGCCCGATCGTCGCGGTCACCGCGTTGTGCGCGGCCACCGTGAAGGCCACCAGCACGATCGCGTAGGCCACGAGGGCGATCGCGATCGTCGCCCGCGGGGCCTTCTCGGCGAAGCGGCCGCCGGCGATGTTGCCGATCGTCATGCCGACGCCGAGGGCGCCGAGCAGCAGCGGGATGGTCGTCGGCGAGACCCCGGCCTGGTTGGTCAGGATCGGGCTGATGTAGCTGTACACCGCGAACAGGCCGCCGAAGCCGGCGGAGATGACGCCGAGGGTCAGCCAGACCTGGGGCCTCCGCAGGGCGGTGAGCTCGCCGCCCAGGCTGCCCCCGTGGTCGCCGGCCGGGCTCGGCACGAGGGTGACGACGGCGAGCACGGTGATCAGGGCGACGACAGTGACGGCGACGTACGCGCTGCGCCAGCCGAACATCTCGCCCAGCCAGGTCGCGGCGGGCACGCCGATGATGTTCGCGATGGTCAGCCCGAGCATCACGGTCGCGAGGGCCCGGGCGCGCTTCGCCGGGGGCACGAGGGCCGACCCGAGGACGGCGGCGGCGCCGAAGTAGGCGCCGTGCGGCAGCCCGGAGAGGAAGCGCAGACCCACGAAGGGCAGGAAGGACGGCGCGATCGCCGACAGGGCGTTGAAGACGACGAGGGCGACCGCCAGCACGACCACCATCTGCTTGCGCGGCCAGCGGGCCCCGATGAGCGTGATGAGCGGGGCGCCGACGACGACGCCGAGCGCGTAGGCGCTGATGGCGATGCCGGCGGTGGGCACCGAGACCCCGAGGTCGGACGCGAAGCCGGGCAGCACGCCCATGCTGGCGAACTCGGTGGTGCCGATCGCGAGCCCGCCCAGCGCGAGCGCGGCCAGGCTGACGCCCGCGGGGACGCGCGAGAGGCGCGTGGGGCGCTCCTCCTGCGGGACGATCGTGGACGTCTCGGTCGCGGTCGGCGGGGTCACGCGTCCACCCCCCGGGCGCGCAGGGTCGTGACGACGTCGTGCAGGGAGTCGACGGCGAGGTCGGCGTCCACGCCGCGCAGGCCGGCGACGGTCGCGCCCGCGGCGCGGCCGGCGGCGACACCCACGGAGGAGTCCTCGACGACGAGGCAGTCCTCGACGTCGGCGCCCAGGAAGTCGGCGGCCAGCAGGTAGCCCTCGGGGTCCGGCTTGCCCTTCGCCACCATGTCGCGGGGGACGAGCAGCGGGAGCGCGAGGCCGGCGGCGCCGAGGCGGGCCCGCGCAAGCCGGGTGTCGGCGCTGGTCACGACCGCGTACGGCGTGAACGTGCTCTCGAGGTGGGCGACGAGTTCGTGCGCGCCCGGCGCGGCGACGACGTCGTCGAGGTCGGTGCACTCGAGCTCGAGCTGGTCGCGGGTGGCGGCGGCGACCTGGGCCTCGTCGAGGTCGGGGCGGACGCGCCGGACCGTGGTCTCGGCGGGGTTACCGGTCATCACAGCCAGCACTGCGGCGGGGTCGACGCCCCAGCGACGCGCCCACGTGCGCCAGGAGCGCTCGACGGCGGCGTCGGAGTCGACCAGGGTGCCGTCCATGTCCAGGAGCACGGCCGAGAAGGCCTCGGCGACCGGACGGTCGAGCACCGCGGAGAGCAGCGACAAGGCGGGTCCTTCCTGCGGGTTGATTATCCTCGGTGTCCGAGCATAATCAGGTTCATGAGTACGTCAACGGAGACGGGACGTGAGCCCGGTCGCGCCCGCGTCGACCGCTGGCGCACGAAGTCCGAGGTCCTGGGCGAGGTCCGGCGCTCGCCGGGCCTGACCCGTGTCGAGCTCGCGCGCCGCCTCTCGCTGTCCAGCGCGTCGGTGACAGAGACCGTCACGCGGCTGCGCGAGGCCGGCTGGATCACCGAGTGCCGCGCGCCCGTGCAGGGTCGCGGGCGTCCCACCACCTGCCTCGACGCCTGCCCCGACGGCCCGCGCGTGGTCGCGGTGGACGTGCGCCACGAGGACTGGCGGGTGGGCCTCGCGGGGCTCGACGGCGAGGTCACCGGCGTCGTCGGCGCCCGGCACGGCCGCGAGCCCTCGGCCGTCGCGGACATCCTGCGGGCCGCCGTCGCCGAGGTCGCGCGAGGACACCGTGTCGTGGCCGTCGGCCTCGCCGCCCCCGCGCCCGTGTCCGACGACGGCCTCGTGCGGGCGACCGAGCTGGCGTGGGACGCCGTCGACCTGCGCTCGGTCACGGCCTGCCTCGGCTCCGATCCGGTCTCGCTGCACGTGGGCAACGACGCGACCTTCGCCGGGGTGGCCGAGGCCCGCACCGGCGCGGCCGCGGGCGCGGGCACCGCGCTCTACCTCACCGTCGAGGTCGGGCTCGGCGGGGCGCTGCTGCTCGACGGCCGCCCGCACCTGGGGGCGCGCGGCGCGGCGGGGGAGTACGGCCACCTCCCCTTCGGCGACCCGGCGCGCCCCTGCCCGTGCGGGGCGACGGGGTGCTGGGGCCCGGAGGTCGACGGCCGGGCGCTCGCCCGCCGCCTGGGCGCGCCGGCGCCGGAGGACCCCCGCTCCTACGCCGAGGCGGTGCTCACGCGGGCCGCGAGCGGCGAGGAGGACGCGGTGGCCGCCGTCGGTGCCGCGGCCTCGTGCCTGGCCCGGGGCGTGGCCGGCCTGGTGCACGTCCACGACCCGGACGTCGTCGTGCTCGGCGGGCTGGCGCGCGGCCTGCGCGCCGCACCGGGGTTCCACGAGGCCTACACGCGGGCGCTCATGGCCTTCCGGCGCGCCGACCCGGTGCCCGTGCTGGACGCGGTGCACGGCGACGACGGGGCCCTGCGCGGGGCCGCGGCGCTGGCGCTCGACCACGCCACGAGCCCGGAGGGCCTGGCGGAGTTCTGCGAGGCGTGACCCCGGCGAGTGCGTGGCGATACGGACACTCAACGTCTGCGGCGCCACGCCGCTGACATCAGTACTAGCCCGCCAGCAGGCTCAGGCGAACCTTGCGGGTGGGGTTGTCGGTGTTGGTGTCGACGAGGCACACCGACTGCCACGTGCCCAGGGTCAGCGCGCCGCCGAGCACGGGCACGGACATCGAGGGCGCGACCAGGGCGGGCAGCACGTGGTCGCGGCCGTGGCCGGGCGAGCCGTGGCGGTGCGACCAGCGGTCGTCGGCGGGCAGGAGCTCCCGGAGCTGGGTCAGGAGGTCGCCGTCGCTGCCCGCGCCGGTCTCGATGATCGCCACCCCGGCCGTCGCGTGGGGGACGAAGACGTGCAGCAGACCGTCCGGCGAGCCGGCGCCCTCCACGAACCTGCGGCACTCCCCGGTGATGTCGCGGACGGTCTCCCGCTCGCCGGTCCGGACCTCGATCTCCTCGCTGTACACCCGGGCGAGGGTAGGGGCCGCCGGCCGCGCGTGCGCAGGGTCCAGAATGCCCGCCGTGCACCCCGATTCCGGACAAGGACGAGTGGCCGTCGCGGTCGTGACCGGCGCGGGCCGCGGGATCGGGGCGGGGATCGCCGCGGCGCTCTCGGCGCGCGGTCACCACCTCGTCGTCACCGACGTGGATGCGGCCGCGGCGCAGGCGACCGCCGAGGCCCTCGACGGCCCGGCAACGGCGATGCCCCTCGACGTCCGCGACGCCTCGGCCCACCGCGCCGTGGCCCTCGCGGCGGCGGGGCTGGGCGACGTCACGGTCTGGGTGAACAACGCCGGCGTGCTGTCGACCGCGCCGGCCTGGGAGGCGACCGACGACGAGGTCACCTCGACCTTCGAGGTCAACACCCTCGGCACGGTGCACGGCTCGCGGGCGGCGGTCGACGTCATGCGCCGCGGCGACATCCTCAACATCGTCTCGCTCTCGGGGCTCGGGCCGACGCCGGGCTTCGCCACCTACGGTGCGAGCAAGGCTGCGGCGCTGAGCTACACGCAGGCCCTCGACATCGAGCTGGCCGCCGCGCGTCGACCGGTCCGGGTGCGGGCGCTGTGCCCCGACGTCGTCGACACCTCGCTGGTCAGCAAGGTCGCGCACCGGCCGAGCTCGGCGCTGCTGTTCACCGGCACCCGCCTGCTGTCCGTCGACGAGGTCGTCGACGCGGCGATGGGGATGCTCGGGGGCCGGCGGGCGTTGCGTACCGTTCCCGCCTGGCGCGCTGCCCTGCAGCGTTCCTCGGCGGCGCTGCCGGGGATGGCGCGCGTCGCTGTCCCCTTCGTGGCTCGGCTGGGAGAGCGGCGCCGTCTGTCGCGTTGACGGCCGCTCGTCTCAGTGAGCGACGCGCCGACCTAGGGGTCGTGATCGGAACGTGACCCTCTCGGCTACGTTGAGCGCGGTCCATGTCCCCCGAACGTGGAGGATCGGATGCTGGTGCTGGCCCCCGATCCGCGCCTCGGTATCGCTCCGGAGCGGGTCTCGCGTGTGCGCGCCCTGCTCGAGGAGGGCTCACCGGGCGCGCGGGTGCCCGGTCTCGTCGTGGCGCTGCCCGGCGGGGCCGACGGCGTGCTCGACGCCGTGGTCGTGCGTCCCGACGGCGTGCTGGGCCTCGCCCCGCTGAGCGCGGGCGAGCGCGAGAACGCCCGCGAGGCCGTCGCGGCCGGCGGCGGGCGCGCACCGCGCGGCGCCGACCCCACCGCCTCGGCGCCGTCGATCGACGTCGGCTCGGGGCCCTCGGCCCGGCAGGCCGCCGACGAGCTCGACCGCCTCCTGGGCCTGCCCGACCCGCCGTGCACCGCGCCGCGCCGTGTCCTCGGCACGCTCGGCGAGGACGACGTGGACGCCGGCGCCGGCGCCGCCCGCGCCGCGCTCAAGGCGCCGGTCGGCTCGTTCCGGGTGATCGACGTCGAGGACCTGCGCCGCCTACTCCTCGCGTTCCGGCTGGGCGACCACGTCCCCGACACCGCGCGCCTCGCCGAGGCGGGCTTCCTCGCTCCCGAGACGCCGGCCCTGCAGGCGGGCGCCTCGCCCGAGACCACTCCCGTGCCCGTCCCCTCCGAGGGGCCCTCGCCGGTCCCGGCGGCACGGACGCCGCTGCCGGCCACCGGACGGCTCCCGTCATCACCGGCCACGTCCGTCGCCCCCTCGGAGTCTTCGGTTCCTGGGTCCCCGGCCTCCGGGTCCCCGGTCCCCGCGTCCTCGGTCGCCAGGTCCTCCGGGCCGCGCCCGGGCGGGGCGATCGGCGGGCTGCTCGCCGGACCGCGTCGCGCCGGCCGCGCGGCGCGCGGGCGCTACGGCGGCGCGCTGCCCGACTGGGTCTGGGGCTGGCGCGGCCTCACCCTCGCCGCGGTCGCGGCCTTCCTGGTCGCGCTCGGGCTCGCGTTCCTCGTGGGCCGCGCGGCGACCGGGGGCGGCGCGCCCGACCCCGCCGCCACGCGCACCGTGGACGGCATCACCTTCACCCGTCAGGTCGCGACCACCGACACCTCCTGCGAGGGCCACGCCTACGGCCAGGCCGCGGCGTTCCTGCGCGAGCGCGGCTGCCTGCACCTCGACCGCTCCCTGTGGTCGGCGAACGCCGAGGGCCGCGACGTCGTCGTCGCGGTGGCGACGGTCCAGATGCCCGACACGACCACGGCGGGCGCGTTCCGCTCGCTGGTCGACAGCAACGGGACGGGCAACATCAGCGACCTCCTGCGCGAGCAGCGCGGCTACCCCGGCGCGCCCGAGCAGCTCACCGGCCAGGGCTACGCGTCGGCGCAGCTCGGCGACCGCGTGGCGGTGGCCGAGGCCGACGGCATCGACCCCGACTTCACCGACGGCGACGCCCTCGACCGCATCTCCCGCGCGGGCCTCGCCCTGCGCTGACCGTCTTCAGCGGGGCAGGCTCAGGTCTCCGAACCGTCCCCGGGGAACGGGGTGACGAGCGGGGTGCGCCCGGCCAGGCCGCGCCAGGTGACCGACACCGTCGCGGCCGCGGTCACCGCCTCGAGCGCGAGCCGGCGCAGCTCGCCACCCGTCGCGGCCTCCGTGCGCTCGGCAACGGCCCGCCAGGCCGCCGCGACGTCGTCCTCGGCCACGGCCGCGAGCGCGGCCGCGGACGCGGCGTCGGTGACCGGCGCGGGCGGGCGGTAGGCCGCGGCCGCGGGCGGGGCGGCGATCCCGTCGCGGGCGAGCAGGGCGACCACCGCGTCGCGGCGTTCCCGGTGGGCCAGCGAGGCGGCGGACAGGCCCGTCGCCGTCGAGGCGGGCAGGAACGCCGACACCAGCCCGTACACCCAGATCGCGGCGTGCTCGGTGCCCAGCGCGGTGAGCAGCGTCTCCCGGAGGTCGCCGTCGTCGAGGGGCTGAGTCATCCCAGCACCGTCACGTAGCCCGCGCAGCTCGCCGCGACGGAGGTCAGGAGGCCGCAGCGGGACGGCTCCGCGGTCAGGGCCAGGGCGCCTGCGCCGTCGCGGGCGGTGCCCAGCGAGCGCCGCAGCGCGGTCACCGCGGCGGCCGCGCTCGCGGCCGGGCGGGCCGGCGCGGGGGTGGCGTTGACGACGACGTCGACCGTCGCCGTCCGGTCGGGGCGCGCGCGGCGGATCTCGGCGGCCAGGGCGTCGGCGTGAGCGCGGCGGGCCCCGGACAACGGGGTGAGGCGGCCGGCGAGCTCGGGGTACGCGGCGGCGGCCGCGGCGGCGGTGACGGCGTCGTCGTGGGCCGCCGCGAGCGGCTCCTCGAGGGGGTCCGGGCCCTCCGGCCGGGCGCACCCGGCGGCGAGGGTTCCCGCGGCAGCGAGCCCGGCGAGCGCGCCCGCACCCCGGAGCACCGCACGACGGGGTGTCCCGGTGCGGGCTCGGGCGGCGGTGACGACGGGGACGACCACGACGGGCGAGTCTGCCAGCCGCCCCGCGTCGCGGGTCCCGCCGCGCCGCCGCGGCCGGGGGAGGCCCGGAGGGTGAGCGCTAGGCTGGACCACTGCGCGCCCGCCTCCCGGGCGCCGTCCCGTTCCCGCCCGCCCACGCCGCGCACGAGTGTCACCGGCGCCCGCGGCGGGCCCCGCCCGTGAGGAGCTCCGTTGTCCCCTGGGACGTCCCCCGCGCAGGCCGCCGAGCGCCTGCGCCCGGCCGTCGTCGACGTGGTCGAGGCCGCCGGCTTCGTGCTCGACGACCTGGAGGTGCGCCCGGCCGGGCGGCGCCAGGTCGTGCGCGTCGTGGTGGACACCGCCGAGGTGCCCGGTCCGCACGACCCGCCGGCCCCCGGCCCGGACCTCGACGCCGTCGCCGGCGTCAGCCGCGAGCTGTCGCGGGTCCTGGACGAATCGGAGAGCAGCGGCACGATCACGGCCCCCGACGGCGAGTACACGCTCGAGGTGACGACGCCGGGCACCGACCGACCGCTCACCCGCCCGCACCACTGGCGGCGGGCCTGGCTGCGCCGGGTGGCGCTGACCCGCACCGACGGCGGCACGCTCACCGCGCGCGTGGGTCCGGTCGACGGGACCGACGGCGAGGACGAGGGCGACGCGGCCGCCGCGACGGTGACCCTGGCGGAGGGCACGCCGCGCGGGCCGGTCCTGCACCGGCTCCCGCTGGCCGAGGTCCGGCAGGCCGTCGTGGAGGTCGAGTTCAAGCCGGCGCCGTCGTCCGAGGTGGACGCCCTGGTGGCGGCCGCTCTGGAGCAGGGTTCGGGACAGGGTGCGGAGACGCACGGACAGGGAGGACGGCCGTGAAGGTCGACATCGCCGCGCTGCGCGCCATCGAGCGGGACAAGGAGATCCCGTTCGAGACCGTGCTCTCCGCGATCGAGACCGCCCTGCTGACCGCCTACAAGCAGAACGGCGGCGAGCACCCGAAGGCCCGGGTCGAGGTGGACCGCAAGAGCGGCGAGGTGAGCGTGCTCGTCCCGGAGACCGGCGAGGACGGCGAGACGCTCGGCGAGTACGACGACACCCCCGAGGGCTTCGGCCGGATCGCCGCGGCGACCGCACGCCAGGTCGTGGTCCAGCGGCTGCGCGACGCGGAGCACGAGCGGACGTTCGGCGAGTTCTCCGCCAAGGAGGGCGAGGTCGTCGCCGGCGTCGTCCAGCGTGACGCGCGGGCCAACGCCCGCGGCGTCGTCGTCGTCGAGATCGGCTCCATCGAGGGTGTGCTGCCCGCCGCCGAGCAGGTGCCCGGCGAGCGCTACGAGCACGGTGCGCGCCTCCGGTGCTACGTCGTCGGCGTCGTCCGCGGGGCGCGGGGTGTGCAGGTGACGCTCTCGCGTACCCACCCGAACCTCGTGCGCCGGCTCTTCGCCTTCGAGGTGCCCGAGATCGCCGCCGGCCACGTCGAGATCGTCTCGGTGGCCCGGGAGGCCGGGCACCGCTCCAAGATCGCCGTGCGGTCGACCGTGCCGGGCCTCGGCGCGAAGGGCGCGTGCATCGGCCCGATGGGCGCGCGGGTGCGCGGCGTGATGAGCGAGCTCAACGGCGAGAAGATCGACATCATCGACTGGGCGGAGGACCCGGCCGAGTACGTCGGCAACGCGCTCTCCCCGTCGAAGGTCGTGTCGGTGACGGTGGTCGACCTGAAGGCGCGCACCGCGCGGGTCGTCGTCCCGGACTTCCAGCTCTCCCTCGCCATCGGCAAGGAGGGGCAGAACGCCCGCCTGGCCGCGCGACTCACCGGATGGCGGATCGACATCCGGTCCGACGCGGAGCCGCCCCCGGAGCCGGCCCCGGAGCTGACGGCCCCGGAGGAGTCGACCGACGGGACGCCCGGCTCGGTGGACATCCCCGACGCTGCTCCGACCGGTGATCCGCGGGACGCCCTCGGTGTCCCCGGTGGCGGGGTCGAGTCCTCCTCGAGTGGCGCGGTAGAGTGACCGGTGGCCCGAACCCGCGAGCCCAGCCGTGGGGTGGCGCCGGATCGTGATCGTCGGGGTGATGATCTCGGCCCGGTGCGTACCTGTCTCGGATGTCGTCAGCGGGTCTCGGCGTCGGAACTCCTACGAGTGGTGGCCGCGGCCGGGATCGTCGATCCCGATCCACGGCGTCGGAAGCCCGGTCGAGGTGCGTGGGTGCACCCCGAGACGAGCTGCCTGCACCGCGCGGAGCGCCGGTCGGCGTTCCCCAGGGCGCTGCGCGTCCCGGGGCCGCTCGACACCGGGGCCCTGCACGCACTGCTCGACCCGGACCCCGGCGCCACTCCCACCGGGTTGCACGACCACCGCGACGACCGTCGCGTGCGGATGAGGAAGCAGGTCGACCCCCATGAGCCAGCCGTGAAGCCCTTCCGATGAAGGCACAGGCGTAGACACGAGGTCGCGGGCCCCCGCTGACCTCGAGAATGAGGAGATCAGTGGCAGGCAAGGCCCGGGTGCACGAGCTCGCGAAGGAGCTCGGCGTCACCAGCAAGCAGGTACTCACACAGCTCGAGTCTCTCGGAGAGTTCGTCAAGTCGGCGTCCTCGACGGTCGAGGCCCCGGTCGCGCGCAAGCTGCGCGACTCCATGTCCGGTGGTGGCAGCGGCGGCGGTAGCCGTCGGCCCCGACCGGGCGCCGCGCCCGGCCCCCGCCCCGGCGGTGGACCGCGTCCCGGCCCCTCCGGCGACTCCTCGGGGTCGACCGGCGGCGCACCTCGCACCGGTGCCACGCCCGGCCCGCGCCCCGGCGCCGGGTCCTCGGGCGGCGGCAACGGCGGCGGCCCGCGCCCCGGACCCCCCGCTCCGCGCCCCGGCGCGACCCCCGGCCCGCGGCCCGACGCCGCTCCGGCGGCCGCCGAGACGCCGGCGCCCGCCGCTCCCGAGGCTCCGGCCGCGGCGGCGAGCACGGGCACGACCGGCACGACCGGCACGGCCGGCACGGCCGGCACCTCGGAGCAGAGCGCGCCCCGTTCCACGGGCGGCGACCGCCCGCGTCCGGGCGGCATCCCGCGTCCCGGTGCGGACCGTCAGGGCGGCGGCGGCGACCAGCGTCAGGGCGGCAACCGTCCCGGCTCCTCGCCGCGCCCCGCCGCGGCGGCGGCCGACGTCCAGGCCGGCGGCGACGCGTCGACCGTGCCGCCCCGTCCGGCGGCGCCGAAGCCCGGCCCGAAGTCGCCGCGCGTCGGCAACAACCCCTTCGGCGTGGGCTCCGGTGCCCCGCCGCGGCCGCAGCGTCAGCAGCAGCCCGGCCAGGCCCCGGGTCAGGCACCCGGCCAGGCGCCGGGTCAGGGGCCGCGTCCGCCGCGTGACGGCGAGTCCGGCGGGGCCCCCGCGCCGCGCCCGCCGCGTGACGGCGAGCGTCCGGCCGCGGCCGACCGTCCGCCCCGTCCCGGTGGCGGCAGCGCGACGCCCGGCAACATGCCCCCGCGTCCCAACCCCGGCATGATGCCGGCCCGTCCGGCCGGTCCTCCCGGTCGTGGCGGCCCCGGTGGCGCCCGTCCGGGTGGCCCCGGCGCCGGTCGCGGTGGCCCGCCCGGTCGCGGCGGTCCCGGTGGCGGCGGCGGTGGCTTCCGTCCCGGTGGCGGCGGCGGTGGTGCCCCGGCCGGTGGCGGTTTCCGCCCCGGTGGCGGCGGTGGCCGTCCGGGTGGTCCCGGTGGCCGTGGTCGTGGCGGCGGTGCCGCGGGTGCCTTCGGGCGCGCCGGTGGTCCGGTCCGTCGTGGACGCAAGTCGAAGCGTCAGAAGCGTCAGGAATTCGACAACATGCAGGCCCCCTCGGTCGGCGGCGTCCGCCTGCCGAAGGGCAAGGGCGAGACGGTCCGGCTCCCGCGTGGTGCCTCGCTGACCGACTTCGCGGAGAAGATCGACGCGAACCCGGCGTCGCTCGTGCAGGTGCTGTTCCACCTCGGTGAGATGGTCACGGCCACCCAGTCGGTGTCCGACGACGTCCTCGAGCTGCTCGGCGGCGAGATGAACTACGACGTCCAGGTCGTCTCGCCGGAGGAGGAGGACCGCGAGCTGCTCGAGTCGTTCTCGCTGACCTACGGGTCGGACGACGGCGGCGACGAGGACCTCGAGGCCCGCCCGCCGGTCGTCACGGTCATGGGTCACGTCGACCACGGCAAGACGCGCCTCCTCGACACCATCCGCAAGACGAAGGTCGCTGAGGGCGAGGCGGGTGGCATCACCCAGCACATCGGCGCGTACCAGGTCGACACCGAGCTCGAGGGCGTCGAGCGGAAGATCACCTTCATCGACACCCCGGGTCACGAGGCGTTCACCGCCATGCGTGCCCGGGGCGCGAAGTCCACGGACATCGCGGTGATCGTGGTCGCGGCCGACGACGGCGTCATGCCCCAGACGATCGAGGCGATCAACCACGCGCAGGCGGCCGACGTGCCGATCGTGGTGGCGGTCAACAAGATCGACAAGGAGGGCGCGAACCCGGCCAAGATCCGGCAGCAGCTCACCGAGTACAACCTCGTCGCCGAGGAGTTCGGTGGCGACACGATGTTCGTCGACATCTCCGCGCGGCAGAACATCAACATCGACGGCCTCCTCGAGGCCGTGCTGCTCACCGCGGACGCCTCGCTGGACCTCCGGGCCAACCCGGACATGGAGGCCCAGGGTGTCGCGATCGAGGCCCACCTCGACCGCGGCCGCGGCCCGGTGGCCACGGTGCTGGTCCAGCGCGGCACGCTGCACGTCGGCGACTCCGTCGTCGCCGGCGACGCCTCGGGCCGCGTGCGGCGGATGCTCGACGAGTTCGGCGCGGACGTGAAGGAGGCGCTGCCCTCCCGCCCGGTGCAGGTCATCGGCTTCACGTCGGTGCCGGGCGCGGGCGACACGTTCCTCGTCGTCGACGAGGACCGCGTGGCACGCCAGATCGCCGACCGCCGTCGTGCCCGCGAGCGCAACGCGCAGCTGGCGAGCCGTCGCAAGCGCGTCAGCCTCGAGGACCTCGATGCGGCGCTGAAGGAGACCAACGAGCTCAACCTGATCATCAAGGGTGACAACTCGGGAACCGTCGAGGCTCTCGAGGACGCGCTCATGAAGATCGACGTGGGCGAGGAGGTCCAGCTGCGGGTGCTGCACCGCGGTGTCGGTGCGATCACCGAGGGCGACATCAACCTCGCGATCGCCTCCGACGTCATCGTCCTGGGCTTCAACGTCAGGGCCGAGGGCAAGGCCACGGAGCTGGCGACCCGCGAGGGCGTCGACATCCGCTACTACTCGGTCATCTACCAGGCCATCGACGAGATCGAGCAGGCCCTCAAGGGCATGCTCAAGCCGATCTACGAGGAGGTCGAGCTCGGCACCGCGGAGATCCGCGATGTCTTCCGCTCCTCGAAGGTGGGCACGATCGCCGGTTGCCTCGTGACCGACGGGATCATCCGCCGCAACGCCAAGGCACGCCTGGTGCGCGACGGTGCCGTGATCGCCGAGAGCCTCACCATCAGCTCGCTGAAGAGGTTCAAGGACGACGCGACCGAGGTCCGCGACGGCTACGAGTGTGGTCTCACGCTCGGGTCGTTCAACGACATCAAGGTCGACGACAAGATCATGACCTACGAGATGCGGGAGAAGCCCCGCGAGTAGGTGCGCTGAGCGCTCGTGAGTGGTTGTCCGTGCCCCGGGGGCACGGACAACCACTCACCAAGGCCGGAGGCCAAGGTGTACGTGGGTGCGCTCGAGCTCGACCTGCTCCTCGGGGAGGTCGGCTCGATCAAGCAGAAGCGCTCGGTGGTCCGGCCCGTCGTGGCGGAGCTCAAGCGCCGGTACGCCGTCTCGGTCGCCGAGGCCGGCCATCTCGACCTGCACCGCCGCGCCCTCATCGGGGTCGCGGCGGTGGCGGCCGATCCCGGGCATGTCACCGACGTCCTCGACCACTGCGAGCGCCTGGTGGCCGCCCACCCCGAGTTCCAGGTGCTCTCCGCGCGGACCCGCTGGCTGGGCCCGCACGACGACTGACCCACCCACGGGGGCTCCGCCCCCGTGAACCCCCGACGACACCCCCTGGAGGACGCCATGGCCGACGCGCCACGGGCCCGCAGGCTCGCCAAGCGGATCTCCCAGATCGTCGCCTCCACGCTGGAGCACGAGGTCAAGGACCCGCGCCTGGCGATGGTGACGATCACCGACACCCGCATCACCCCGGACCTCCGCGACGCCACGGTGTACTACACCGTCTACGGCGGCGAGCAGGAGCGCACCGGGTCGGCCGCCGCCCTGGCCAGTGCCAAGGGCGTCGTGCGCAGCGCCGTCGGGCGCCAGACCGGGGTGCGGTTCACGCCGACCGTGGAGTTCGTCCCCGACGTGATCCCCGAGGGCGCCGCCCGCCTCGACGAGGTGCTCGAGGGCGTCCGCCAGGCCGATGCCGAGGTCGCGACGCTCGCCGTCGGCGCCTCCTACGCCGGCGAGGCCGACCCGTACCGCAAGCCCCGCGAGGACGGCGACGACGAGGACGACCTCGACGACGTCCCGGTCGGCGACGAGGAGCCGTCCCGCCCGACGGGCTGAGCGGGCACGCGACGGGCAGCACGCGAAGGGGTACACCGGCGATGGCGGCCGTCGACGACGCGCGCGAGGGCGGCGCGAGCCGGCCCGTCCGTCTCGAGGAGGCGGTGGGCGTGCTCACCGCCGCCCGCCAGGTGGTGCTGCTCGCGCACGTCAACCCGGATGCCGACGCGCTCGGCAGCGCGCTGGCCCTCGGGCTCGCGCTGCATCGTCGCGGCGCCGAGGTCCAGGTGTCGTTCGGCGCGCCCGCGCGTCCCGCCGAGTCGTTGCGCGACCTCGACGTGGACGGGCTCGTGGTCACCGCCGACGAGGTCGTGGCCGCGCCCGAGCTGCTCGTCGTCCTCGACACCGGCAGCGTCGACCGTGTCGGCCCGCTGGCCGACCGCGCCACCACGGCGGGCACGACCCTGGTGATCGACCACCACGAGTCCAACACCGGCTTCGGCACCCACTACTACGTCGACCCGCGGGCCGAGGCGACCGCCGTCATGGTGCTGCACCTGCTCGACGCCATGGACGCGCCCGTCGACCTGCCGACCGCCCGCTGCCTCTACGCGGGCCTGGTCACCGACACCCGCAACTTCCGGGCCGCCTCGCCGGACACCCACGCGATGGCCGCCCGCCTGCTCGTCGCGGGCGTCGACGCCGAGGCCGTGACGCGCCCCCTGCTCGACACCCACCCGTTCTCCTGGCTCGCGATGCTCTCGGCGGTCCTGGCCACCGCCCGCCTCGAGGCCGGGGAGGCGCGCGGGCTCGGGCTCGTCCATGCCCTGGTCGAGCGCGAGCACGTCGACAGCGGCCGGCAGGAGGAGGTCGAGAGCGTCATCGACGTCCTGCGCACCACCGCCGAGGCCGAGGTCGCCGTCGTGCTCAAGCAGGTCGGTGAGCGGCGGTGGACGGCCAGCATGCGCTCCAAGGGCGGCATCGACGTCGCCGCCGCGGCCTCCGCGCTGGGGGGCGGCGGGCACCGCGTGGCGTCGGGCTTCACCCTCGACGGCGACGCCCCCGCGATCCTCGAGCGTGTCCGGCGTGCGCTCGCCGACGCCCCCTCGCTGGGATGAGCACGGCTCCTCCCGACACCGACCCGGGGGCGCGGCGGGTCCTCGCGCTGGCGTCGTCGGCGCTGGTGGTCCTGGTCGCCGAGCCGCTCTACCTGCTCGTCGACACGGCCGTCGTCGGGCACCTGGGCGCGGTCCCGCTCGCGGGTCTCGCCGTGGGCGGGGTCGTGCTCGCTCAGGTGGCGAGCCTGGGCACGTTCCTCGCCTACGGCACCACCGCGCGCGCCGCGCGCCACCACGGCGCCGGGAACCGGGCCGCCGCCGTCGCCGAGGGGGTGGCGGCGACCTGGATCGCGGTGCTCGTCGGGCTGCTCGTGGTGGCGGTCGTCTGGCTCGCGGCGCCCTGGGTGGCCGACCTGCTCGGCGGCGGGGGAGCGGTGAGCGAGGCCGCCACCGGCTGGCTGCGAATCGCGGTGTGGGGCGCGCCGGGCATCCTCGTCGCGCTCGCCGGCCACGGGTGGATGCGCGGGGTGCAGTACACCCGCCGCCCGATCGTCGTGGTGCTCGCCGGCAACGGGCTCTCGGCGGTGATGTGCCCGCTGCTGGTCTACGGGATCGGCCCGTTCCCGGCCCTGGGGCTCGAGGGGTCGGCGTGGGCGAACGTCGGGGCGCAGGCGACGGTGGGCCTGTTGTTCGTCGGCGCGCTGGTCCTCGAACGCGTCTCGCTGCGCCCCCGCGTCGCCGACATGCGGGCGCAGTTCGGGCTCGGTCGGGACCTGCTGCTGCGCAGCGCGGCGTTCCAGGCCTGCTTCCTGTCGGCGACGGCCGTGGCGGCGCGTTTCGGGGCACCGTCGGTGGCGGCGCACCAGATCGTGCTGCAGCTCTGGATCTTCATGGTCACCGTCCTCGACGCGCTGGCCATCGCGGCGCAGTCGCTGGTGGGGGCGGCGCTCGGGGCGGCGTCGGTGGGGGTCGCGCGGCGCGTGAGCGGGCGGGTCACCCGGTACGGCCTGGTCCTGGGCGTCGTCGCGGGCCTGGTGTTCGCGGCGACCGCGGGGGTGCTGCCGGGCGTGTTCACCCCCGACCCCGCGGTCCGGGAGGTCGTGCCGCAGGCCTGGTGGTTCTTCGTCGCCCTGCAGCCGATCGCGGCCTACGTCTTCGCGCTCGACGGGGTGCTGCTCGGCGCCGGCGACGCGGCCTACCTGCGCCGGATCACCGTCGGCTCCGCGCTCGGCGCATTCCTGCCGACGATCTGGCTCTCGCTGGTGTTCGACTGGGGCCTCGCCGGCATCTGGGCGGGCCTGTCGCTGTTCATCCTCGCCCGCGCCGTGGCCGTCGGGCTGCGGGTCCGCGGCGAGGCCTGGGCGGTGACGGGGACGTGACGACCCCCGGGCTCATCGGTGCTCGGGCTCATCGGTGCTCGAGTCGGGGACGCACGGTCGCGCCGAGGACGAGGAGGACCGTCGCGGCCAGGAACGCGCCCGCCAGGGTGAGGTGGTCGGCCAGCAGGCCGAGCAGCGGAGCGCCGAGGGCCTGGCCGAGGGCCAGGAGCAGGAAGGCGGCGCCGACCCCGAGCACCGGGCGGTGTCCGGGAACACGCGCGTCCCCCACAGCAGCAGCATGCCGCTCAGGGCGATGTAGACCCCGCCGAAGACCGCCGCGCCGGTGAAGACCGCGACGGTCGTGGAGGCGGCCAGGCCCAGCGCGAGGGTCGCCGCGGCGACCAGCAGCATCGCCGCGGTCCAGGCCCGCGCGAGCCCGAGGCGGGCGACGACGTCGCCGGCGAGGGCGCCGAGCAGACCGGCCGCGCCGAGCACGATCGAGGAGCCGGTGGAGACGAGCTCGCTCGCGCCGGCGCTGCTGACGACGTCGCGGCCGAAGGTCCACACCGCCGAGCTGCCGGCACCGAAGACCAGGGCGGCCGCGAGCAGCCGTGCGGTGCCGAGCCGCCGTCGCCACGCACGAGGGCGGTCGAGCGGGGTCGCACCTCCGGCGGGCCCGGGGGCGATCGCCCGCGGCACCGTGACCGCGACCGCGACCGCGACCGCGACGGTGACGGTGACGGTGACGGCGGCGAGGCTGAACGCCGCCCAGGCCCATCGCCAGGTGTCGGCCAGCAGCAGCGCGACCGGTCCGGACACGAGGACCCCGAGCCCGGTGCCGGCGTTGACCACCGTCTGCACCCGATCTGCCCGCCCGGACGGGACCCGGTGGGCGATGGCCTGGGCCAGGGGCGGCGACGCCAGACCGGTGCTCGACCCGGCGACCACGACGCCGGCGGTGAGCACAGCGGTGCTCGGGGCGAGCGCGATGAGCCCGGAACCGATCGCGGCGCACAGACCCGCGGACACCGCCACCGCCCGCGCGCCCCACCGGGCGGCCGCAACGGTCGAGGCGACGATCGCGACGCAGTAGCCGACGTAACTGCTCGAGGCGATGGCGCCGACGGTCGCAGCGTCGAGCGCGAACTCCGTCCGGAACACCGGCACGAACAGGCCGTAGGCGAACCGCCTCCACGCACGTCATGTCCGCACCTCTCTAGTAACCCGACCGGTATAGCTACCGTGTGCCCGGCGGACTGGAATGTCAACCCACCGGTCGGTATAGTCGGCGTGGTGCGGGACGAGAAGGCGCTGACACCGGCGGGCACCCGGGTGCTGGACGTGGCGAGCGAGCTGTTCTACCGCGACGGCATCAACACCGTCGGCGTCGCGCTGATCGCCGACACCGCCGGTGTCACCAAGAAGACCCTCTACGACTGCTTCGGCTCCAAGGCGAACCTGATCGTCAGCTACCTGCGGCGCCGCCACGACCGGTGGTGGTCACATCTCGAGCAGCGCCTGGCGCAGGCGCCCGAGCCGGGACCGCTGGTGCTCTTCGACGCCTACCTCGACCACCCGGATCTCGACGTCAGCCACGGCTGCGCGTTCCTCAACGCCGCCGCCGAACTGCCCGCCGACCACCCCGGGATGACCGTGGTGCGGAAGCACAAGGACGCCGTCCTCGCGCGCCTCGCCGAGCTGGTGGCCGACGCCGTGCCGGACGCCGACCCGACCGTGACCGAGGAGCTGTTCCTCGTCCTCGAGGGCGCCACCGCGCACCTCCGTCTCGGCGGTCGTGATCGCACCGTCGCGGCGCGGGCCGTCACGGTCGACCGGCTCGCGGCCGCAGCAGCTGCATGATCGACTTCATTGTCGGGGGTCGGGTCTAGCGTTCGTGGTGTGAGCATCGACCTCGATCCGATGCCCGGCGGTGTCGCCGGGTTGGAGGGTCTCGCGCCGGGATCGGTGCTGGTCGACGCGTTGGAGGGGATCGATCCGACGTGTCTGGAGGGCGCGGAGTCGGTCGCGTATCTGCGGGGGTGCGCGCGGGTGCGGAACCGGGCGGCGGCGCGGTTCCTGACCGCGGTGCACGAGGCCGGCCGGGCGGAGGACGGCACGAAGACGCGGCGGGGGTCGGTGGACGAGTTCTCCGGTGACGAGGTGTCCACCACGCTGGGGTGGTCGCTGTCGATGGCGGGACGGTGGCTGGAGTTCGCCGACGATCTGCACCGGCGGCTGGTGGAGGTGCACGCGGCGATGGCGTCGGGGGAGCTCGACGAGCCCAAGGCGCGGGTGTTCTCGGAGTGGACCCGCGACCTGGCCGACGACCATGCCCACCTGGTGTGTGAGGCCCTGTTGCCGGAGGCGCCGGGGTTGCCGGTGGGGGCGTTGATCGCGCGGCTGCAGGAGGTGGCGGGGGCGCTGGATCCGGAGTGGGCGGCGCGGCGGGAGCGGGCAGCGGAGAAGCGGCTGCGGGTGGTGGCGTCACGGAATCCGTCGGGCACGGCGAATGTGTCGGGCTGTGACCTGCCGATGACCAGCGGTGTGGCGATCATGGCGCGGGTCGACGCGCTGGCGTTGGCGGTGCGCCGCGGTGGTGTGACGCGGCGGATGGCGTGGGTGCGGGGCAGGGTGTTCGAGCGGTTGCTGGACGGTTTCGCGGCAGGGTTGACCGACGAGCAGCTGGTGCCGCTGCTGATCGCCGAGCTCGGAGCCGAGCCCGACGACGACGCCCCCGCTGGTGGCTCCGATGGCGGCGGTGGTCCCGACGACGGCGCTGGGCCCGATGGCGACGGTGGGCCCGATGGCGACGGTGGGCCCGATGGCGACGGTGGGCCCGATGGCGACGGTGGGCCCGATGGCGACGGCGACCCCGATGGCCCCAATGACGGTGGTGGCCCCGACGACGATGGCCCCGACGACGACGGCGGCGGCTCCGATCACGACAGCGGGTCGGATGAGCGTGGGCCCACCGACGAGGCGCCCACCGACGATGCGGCCACCGACGACGCGGCCACCGACGAGGCGGCCACCGACGACGCGCGTGACAGCCGCACCGCGGGTGACGATCCGACCGCAGCCGCAGCCGAGGACGGCCCCGAGCACGGCGGCCGCGACGGCGACGGCGACACCGGTGGCGGCGAGGAGCTCACGGTCCCGGACCCGCGGGCGGGTGTCGTGCGGGAAGGGATCGTCGAGGTCCGGCTGCGGCTCTCGACCGCCCTGGGGCTCGACGACATGCCCGCACAGGTCCCGGGGTGGGGCACAGTGCTCGCCGCCACGGCCCGCGAGCTGCTCGATCGCCACCGCCACAGCGAGTGGCGGGTCGTCCTCACCGACGACGACGGCCGACTGCTCCGGGTGCTGCTCCCACGACGCCGCCCGCCACGCTCGGCGGATCGACCAGCCGGCCCCCACCGGCCCGGAGACCGGCGGGGGACAGGCAGCAACGCCATTGTCGAGCTCCAGGCTCCGACAACGCTGCTGGCCGCCCTCACCCCCGACGACCACGGCCCCTGGGCCCCGATGGTGCACGAACTGCAACGCCGACTCGCCCCCGACCAGCCACCCGACCAGCCACCCGCCTGTCCGCCCGACCACGCGGTGATGCCGGAGCAGGCGCGGCGGCGACGTCCCAGCGCCGAGGTGGACCGGTGGGTACGGGTCCGCGACCGCCACTGCGTGGCGCCCGGCTGCCGGCGCCCGGCCTACGCCAGCGACCTCGACCACACCATCGACCACGCCCTCGGCGGGCCCAGCCTGTCCTGGAACTGCGGGGTGTGGTGCCGCCACCACCACCGCACCAAGCACGAGGGTGGCTGGCGGGTCAGCCAGCCGTCTCCGGGCCGCTTCCACATCACCACCCGCGCCGGCGCCCGCCACATCGTCGAGCCACCCCGCATCACCGAACCGCTCCCCGCACCCCGCCCCGGCGACGGGCCCCGGCCCCTGCCCGCCCCCGAAGACCTCCACCCCGAGGACGACCTGCACGACGACGACCTGGACGACCACCTCGCACCGTCGCTCCCGCCCGAGGCAGCCACGTCCACAGCAGACACCGCACACCGCCGCGGCGAGGCCCTCATCGACCCGCCCCCGCCGTTCTGACGCTCGCGTCGCTGCCGCTCCCTCGAGGTCCGGCACAGCAGCCGGGCCGACGCTAGGACACCACCCGGCGGGCGCGGCCCGCACCTGGTCGCCGCAGGTCACGGCCTCAGCATCTGCCGCACCCGCGCGGTCTCGCGGGTGAGGTGGTCGCGCTCGGGCACGCTGGTCGCGGCGCGGGAAGCCTCGGCGTAGAGCTCGGCGGCGCGCCCGAGGTCGCCGGCCCGCTCGTGGAGGTGCGCGGCCACCGCCGCGTGGCGGGGCAGGTCGGGATCGAGGTCGGCCAGCGCCGCGAGGCCGGCCTGGGCGCCGTCGGCCTCGCCGACCGCCACCGCGCGGTTGAGCCGCACCACCGGGCTGTCCGTGAGCGCCAGCAGCTCGTCGTACCACTCCACGATCTGCACCCAGTCCGTCTCCGCGGTGCTCGAAGCGTCCGCGTGCAGCGCCGCGATCGCCGCCTGGGCCTGGTAGTCGCCGAGACGGTCGCGGGCCAGCGCGGCCTGGAGGACGACGACGCCCTCGGCGATCATGCCGGTGTCCCAGCGCGACCGGTCCTGCTCGGCGAGGGGGATCAGGCGCCCGCCTGATCCCGTGCGGGTGGCGCGCCGCGCGTGGTGCAGCAGCATGAGCGCGAGCAGCCCCGCGACCTCCGGGTCGTCGGTGAGCGCGGCCAGCTGTCGGGCGATGCGGATCGCCTCGCCCGCCAGGTCGGTGTGCTCGGTGCTGTCGGCGCCGTATCCCTCGTTGAACACGAGGTAGAGCACCCGGAGCACGGTGCCGAGGTCGCCCGGCTGGTCGAGCGGCAGACCCTCGATCCGCTTCTTCGCCCGGCTGATCCGCTGCGCCATGGTCGCCTCGGGGACCAGATAGGCCGTCGCGATCTGCCGCGTCGTCAGGCCGCCGACCGCACGCAGCGTCAATGCGACGGCCGACGCCGGCGGCAGCGTCGGGTGGGCGCACAGGAAGTACAGGCGCAGCGTGTCGTCGGCGCCGGCCACCGGGCCGGCGGGCGGCTCGAGGTCGACCGCGAGCTCCCGGCCCTGGCGCGACGACTCCGACCGGACCGCGTCGAGGAACTTGCGCCACGCCGCCGCCACGAGCCACGCCTTGGGGTCGCGCGGCGGGTCGTCCGGCCAGGTCTCGAGCGCCCGGATCAGAGCCTCCTGCACGGCGTCCTCGGCCGACGCGAAGTCCGCTCCGCGCCGGACAAGGACCCCGATCACCGCGGGGACGAGCTCCCGGAGCCCGTCCGTGATCACTCGGTGTTCCCCGGCACGCCGGTGAGGAACGGCCGGACCTCGAGCCACTCGTGGATCGGCTCACCACCGGCTCCGGGCGCGGCGGACAGCTCGCCGGCGAGCTCGAGCGCCCGCTCCCAGGACTCCACGTCGATGATCATCCAGCCGGCGATGAGGTCCTTGGTCTCCGCGAACGGGCCGTCGGTGATCGGCGGGCGCCCCTGGCCGTCGTGGCGGACGAACGCGCCCTCGGCCGAGAGGGCCTGGCTGTCGACGAACTCGCCGGTCTCGACGAGGCGCTTCGCGAAGTCGCTCATGTACGTCATGTGGGCGTCGACCTCCTCCGGCGTCCACTGGTCCATGGGCGTGAAGTCCACGGCCGGGGCCGGGCCGCCGCGGTAGTGCTTCAGCATCAGGTACTTCACGGTCGTTCTCCTTCGTCGTGGCGACCCTCGTCGGCCGCTCGTACCCCTTGGACGGAGCCGCCGCCCGGTTCTCGACACAGGATCGCCGAATGATCCCGGAAGATGGTGGGGAGCACTGTCAGGAGCCTTCTCTGGGAGCACTGAGTTCCTCACGAAGGTCAAGCCGCGTGGCGGCTTCTAGTCTTGGTGGTGGACGGGCCGGTCGATGGAGCGCTGTGCGACTCCTTGCTTCGCCGGCCCCGTCCCCTTGGTCCCGCGGGCTGCCTGCGCCTCAGTGTTGATGTTGCTGCAGAGTTCACGGCCTTCGGCGGTGGTGATCTCGCGGCCGTCGAGGTCGCGCAGGACGTAGTGCTCGCCGCGGCGGCAGCAGGCCGCGATGCGGGTGACCAGGACGGCGGCGAGAGTGCAGAGGGCGCTGTTGTGGTGCTTGGCTGCGTCGCGCAGGCGCTGGTGGCGGGCGGCGAGGGTGGGGTCCGTCTTGCGGGCGTGGTCGGCGGCGAGGAACAACGCATGGCGCAGAACGTGGTCGCCGGCCTTGGTCGGCCCGTCGTGGCGGTCGACGGTGCCGGATTGGTTGATCTTGGGGACGAGGCCGGTGTAGCTGCGGACTGCAGCCAGGTCGCGGAAGCGTGTGGGGTCGCCGAGGCGACCCAGGATCGTCGCGGCCAACACCGGACCCAGCCCGGGAGCAGAAGCCACGATGCCGGCGGGGTCGGCGGCCCGGTAGTGCGCGGCGATCCGGCCGTCGAGCTGGTCGATCTCGCCGCTCAGGGCGCGCAGCAGGCGTGCTTCGGCGCCGATGTCGCGGGCGAGTTCGGTGAAATGTTGGACCACAGCAGGACGCCGGACTCGTCGGCCAGCGCCGCCCGGTGAGCCTCCCGGCAGGCCACATCGATACCCAGCCTCAACTCGCGCCTCACGCCCCACCTCTTCGCCTCGGTCCTCACGGTCGGGCGTCGACGTCGTGACCAGGGGTCGAGCGCACGAACCCGGACATCTGAGCAGGAGTCCGAGCCGCCCTCGTGCCCGGCGATCACCGCGAGCGAGGCGGCGGCTCGGCTGGGCGTGCCCTACGCGGGCCCGCCCGGCACGCCGCCGTGGCTCGCGATCACGCCGGTCTGGCACCACGGGCCCGGTGACGTCCCGCGCCCTCGCGAGCCGATCGTCGCGGTCCCGCGGGCGGGAGCCGGCCGTGCCTGACGCCGGATCGTGCGGGTCAGCTCGCCGCGAGCGGGGTGCGGAGGTCGGCGGCGGGGAAGGGCGGCAGCTCGTCGGCACGCAGGGACGCCCGGCCGGCGCCGCGCCAGGCGCGGGCGACAAGGTCGGCGTCCTCCTCGGTGACGAGGTTGCCCATGACGCGCAGGGCCACGGTCATCAGCATCCGGGAGCGCATGCCCACCGGCCCCGCGAGCGGGAGCAGGCGCGGCACGGTCAGCAGGCCGGCGAGGCGCCGGGCGATCGAGAACGCCGAGCCGTACTGGCGGCGCAGCGTCGCCGGCCAGGCGAGGGAGAGGTCGTCGTCGTCGGAGAGCAGGCCCGCGATCGTCCGGCCGCTCTCCAGGCCGTAGTCGATGCCCTCGCCATTGAGCGGGTTCACCAGCCCGGCGGCGTCGCCCACCAACGCCCAGTTGGGGCCGGAGACGCCGGAGACGGCGCCACCCATCGGCAGCAGGGCCGACGCGACGTCGCGCACCTCGCCCTCGAGCTGCCAGTCCTCGCGGCGCTGCTCGGCGTAGTGCGCGATCAGCGAGCGCAGTCGCACGTTGGCGGGGCGGGCCTCGGTGGCGAGGGTCCCGACGCCGATGTTCACGTGCCCGTCGTGCAGCGGGAACACCCAGCCGTAGCCGGAGAGCACCTCGTCGTCGGTGCCGCGCAGCTCCAGGTGCGACGAGATCCACTCGTCGTCGTGGCGGCCGGAGCGGACGTAGGCGCGGGCGGCGACGCCGTAGGCCGTGTCGCGGTGCCACACCCGCCCGAGCACCCGCCCGAGGGTCGACCGCGCGCCGTCGGCCACCACGAGGCGGCGGCACGCGATGGTCCGCGGGCCCTCGGCGGTGTCGAAGACCACGCCGGACACCCGGTCGCCGTCGCGCTCGACGTCCACCGCGCGGGCGCCCTCCACCGGCTGCGCGCCCCGCTCCAGGGCCACGGACCGGATGCGGGCGTCGAGCTCGGTGCGCGCCACGGCGCCGCCGTGCGCCGGCAGCGAGCCGCCCGGCCACGGCAGGGTCAGCAGCTGTCCGAACCCGGCCGCGCGCAGGCCGCGGTTCTGGCCCCGCCCGCGCACCCACTCGCCCAGGCCCAGGTGCTCCAGCTCAGCGATGGCCCGCGGGGTCAGGCCGTCGCCGCACGCCTTGTCGCGCGGGAAGACCGCGGCGTCGGCGAGGACGACGTCGTGGCCGGCGTCGGCCGCCCAGGCCGCGGCGGCCGAGCCGGCGGGGCCGGCGCCCACGACGAGGACGTCGGTACGCGTCGGGGTGCTCACCACTCCAGGATGCCTGCTGATCCCGCGGTCGGCCGGATCGGTGAGGGCGGGCATAGTGGCCCGCCGTGTCGGGACGTGGTGGGGGACGAGGCGGGGGAGCACCCCGAGAACGCCGTGAGCCCCCGGCGCCGGGGCTGCTCGTGGTGGACAAGCCGGCGGGCTGGACCTCGCACGACGTGGTGGGACGGGCGCGGCGCCTGGTGGGCACGCGCAAGGTCGGGCACGCGGGCACGCTCGACCCCATGGCCACCGGCGTCCTGGTGCTGGGCATCGAGAGGGCCACCAAGCTCCTCGGGCACCTCGCGCTGGACACCAAGACCTACCTCGCGACGATCCGTCTGGGCCTCGCGACCGACACCGACGACGCCGAGGGCGAGCCGATCGGCGACCCGGTCGACGCCGCCGGGATCGGCGACGACGCGGTGGCCGAGGGCGTGGCGGCCCTGACGGGCGAGATCCAGCAGGTGCCGAGCAGCGTGTCGGCGATCAAGGTCGACGGCCGCCGGGCCTACGAGCGCGCCCGCGCCGGCGAGGAGGTCCGCCTCGACGCCCGGCCGGTGACGGTCGGACGCTTCGACGTGCTCGCGGCGCGCACCGAGGGCCCGTTCCGCGACCTCGACGTCCTCGTCGACTGCTCGTCGGGCACCTACGTCCGCGCCCTGGCCCGCGACCTCGGCGCCGGGCTCGGCGTCGGCGGGCACCTCACGGCGCTGCGCCGCACGCGGGTCGGACCGTTCACCCTCGCCCACGCCCGCACCCTCGAGACCCTGGCCGGCGAGGAGGAGCAGCAGGGGCGTGCGGCCCTGTCGCTGGACCTCGACGCCGCCGTCGCCACGGCCTTCCCTCGCCGCGACGCGGACGCCGAGGAGGCCGAGGGCCTCGCGCACGGCCGCCCGCTCGCGGCCGCGGGCCGGCCCGGGACGGTGGGGGTCTTCGGGCCCGACGGGCACGTCGTCGGGCTCGTCGCCGACGACCGCGGCGCCGCCCGCCCCGTCCTGGTGCTCGCGCCGGCCGGGACGTGATCACCGGGCTGGTCTCGACCGTGCTCCCCGGACCGTGATCACCGACGCGTGCCCGACACGGCGCCGGTGCGGGCCCCGCCCGTAGGCTCGCCGCCGTGCAACGCTGGCGGGGACTCGACGGTGTGCCGTCGGGCTGGGGTCGATGCGTGGTGACCATCGGCGTCTTCGACGGCGTGCACCGCGGCCACCAGCAGCTCATCGCCCGCGCGGTCGCCCATGGCCGCGAGCTGGGCCTGCCGACCGTGCTGATCACGTTCGACCCGCACCCCGCCTCGGTGCTGCGCCCCGGCACCCACCCGGCCCGGCTGACGTCGTTGGCCCGGCGCGCGGAGCTGGTCGCCGAGCTCGGGATCGACGCCTTCTGGGTGCTGCCGTTCACGCCGGACCTGGCCCGCGTGGCGCCGGACGAGTTCGTGCACGAGCTGCTCGTCGACCGGCTGCACGCGGCGATGGTGGTCGTCGGCCGCAACTTCACCTACGGGTACCGCGCCGCCGGGGACGTCACCGAGCTCGAGCGCCTGGGTCAGCGGTTCGGCTTCGCCGCCGAGGGCGTCGACCTCGTCGCCGACCCCTCGGTCGCGCTCACCGGATCGCCGGTGACCTTCTCGTCGACCTACGTGCGCGCCTGCATCAGCGCCGGCGACGTCCGGGCCGCCGCCGAGGCGCTCGGCCGGCCGCACCGCCTCGAGGGCGTCGTCGTACGCGGCGACCAGCGGGGCCGCGAGCTGGGCTACCCGACCGCGAACGTCGACTGCGGCGAGCACGCCGCGATCCCCGCGGACGGGGTGTACGCGTGCTGGTTCCACCACCGCGGGCAGAAGCGCGCCGCGGCGACGTCGGTGGGCACCAACCCGACGTTCTCGGGGCGCGAGCGCACCGTCGAGGCGTTCGTGCTCGACACCGACGAGGACCTCTACGGCGCGCGGGTCGCCGTCGACTTCGTCGAGCGGATCCGGGGGATGGACCGCTTCGACTCGATCGACGAGCTCGTCTCCACGATGGACCGCGACGTCGTGCGTACCCGCGAGGTCCTGGGCGTCTGAGCTCCGCCGAGCGGGTTTCCCAGAACGGCACCCACCGCCGCGGCACGGCTGTCACGATCGCCGCGCGGGGAGAGCCGGAGGGTGGCTGGTGGGTGGGCAGGTGGGCAGGGCCGATGCCGTGCGGCGCAACCGGGAGCTGCAGCGCCGCTTCTACGGCGAGCCGTTGGGCGACCGCCTGCGTCGTCTCCTGGGCGCCCTCGACGTCTCGCAGACGGTGCTGGCCGTGGCGCTGGGGGTGAGCTCCCCGATGCTCTCCCAGCTCATGAGCGGCCGGCGGGTCAAGATCGGGTCGCCCGCGGTCCTGGGCCGGCTCCTCCTGCTCGAGCAGCGGGTCGCCGCCGGCGACGCGGGGAGCGGCCCGGAGGCGGTCGCCCGCCTGCTCACCGAGGTCCGGGACGCGGAGCTCCGCAACGACTACGACCTCCTGCGCACCGTCGCCGGACCGGAGGAGCTCGCCGCGGCCGCGGCGACGCTCGATCCCGGGTTCCCGTCGCTGGCCGGGCTGCTCCGCCGGGCCGCCGCCGGGGGATGAGCCGGGCCGGGTCGACGGGTGCGGCGGGCCCGCAGCAGCCGGTGTCGGGGTCGTCGGTACACTGGGTGACGAATCGCCTGGCTGCGGTCCGTGGTGGCCGGGCGGCGGGTGGACCGGGCGTGCCCGTCCCCCGAGAGCGCGCGACATCCCCCGACGAGCTCGTCGTGGCGGGTGCCGCCGATCGTCACGGCACCGATGGCACAGAAGGAGTACCGCCCCCGTGGCACTGACCACCGAGCAGAAGAAGTCGACGCTCGCCGAGTACGGCGTGCACGAGACCGACACCGGGTCGCCCGAAGCGCAGGTCGCGCTGCTGACGCAGCGCATCGTGCGGCTCACCGAGCACCTCAAGATGCACAAGCACGACCATCACTCGCGTCGCGGGCTGCTGCTGCTGGTCGGCCGCCGCCGGCGCCTGCTCAAGTACGTCGCCTCCGTCGACGTCGCCCGCTACCGCTCGCTGATCGAGCGGCTGGGGCTGCGTCGCTGACGAGGCTGCCCTGAATCCCGCGCCCGCTCCGCGCCGACCGGCCACGATGCCCGTCGGCGCGGAGGCGTGCGCACCACACATCGGCCCGACCACCACCGCCCGCCAATCCGCGACGCCCGCGCGTCGGCCGGTCCTCGGTAGTGGCTCCCGGAATCGTCCTCAGTCATCAGTGCTGGGGCGGAGCCCGGGGGCTTCGATCGATGACCGCTCGCTCGCCGACCGCGTCGCGGAGAGAGCCGGGGGCGGGATGTGGTGGGGCCACGAGGAGGAACCCTCATGACCCAGTCCGCAACATCCACGACCGCCACATCCACCGACGGTGTCCACGAGACCACCGCGGTGCTGGACAACGGTGCCTACGGCACCCGCACCGTCCGCTTCGAGACGGGCCGCCTGGCCCGCCAGGCGGCCGGCGCCGTCGTCGCCTATCTCGACGACGACACGATGCTGCTCTCCGCGACGACCGCCTCGAAGCGGCCGAAGGACAACTTCGACTTCTTCCCGCTGACGGTCGACGTCGAGGAGCGCATGTACGCCGCGGGCCGGATCCCCGGCTCGTTCTTCCGCCGCGAGGGCCGCCCGTCCACGGACGCGATCCTCACCTGCCGGCTCATCGACCGCCCCTTGCGCCCGACCTTCGTCGGCAACCTGCGCAACGAGGTCCAGGTCGTCATCACGGTCCAGAGCCTGGACCCGAAGGACCCCTACGACGTCCTGGCGATCAACGCCGCGTCGGCGTCCACCCAGATCTCGGGCCTGCCCTTCGACGGCCCGATCGGGGCGACGCGGGTCGCGCTGATCAACGGCCAGTGGGTCGCGTTCCCGACGTGGGAGCAGCTCAAGAGCGCCGTGTTCGACATGGTCATCGCCGGGTCGATCACGGCCGACGGCGGCGACGTCGCCATCGCGATGGTCGAGGCCGAGGCCACCGACCACGCCATCGGCCTCATCGGCGAGGGCGCCCAGGCGCCCACCGAGGAGATCGTCGCCCAGGGCATGGAGGCGGCCAAGCCGTTCATCCGCACCCTGTGCGAGGCGCAGAAGGAGCTCTACCGCGCCACCGGGACGACGACGAAGGACTACCCGACCTTCCCGGCGTACCAGGACGACGTCCTCTCCGCCGTCACGTCCGCGGTCGGCGACGAGCTGGACAAGACGATGTCCATCGCCGGCAAGCACGAGCGTGACGACGCCCAGGACGCCATCAAGGACCGCCTGGTCACCGAGCTCGGGCCGAAGTTCGAGGGCCGCGAGAAGGAGATCGGCGAGGCCTTCCGCTCGCTGAACAAGTCGACGGTCCGCAAGCGGATCCTCTCCGACGGCTTCCGCATCGACGGCCGCGGCACCACGGACATCCGTCCGCTGGCCGCCGAGGTCGAGGTGATCCCGCGGGCCCACGGCTCGGCGCTGTTCGAGCGCGGGGAGACCCAGATCCTGGGTGTCACCACGCTGAACATGCTCCGGCTCGAGCAGAACATCGACTCGCTCGGCCCGGAGACCACCAAGCGGTACATGCACCACTACAACTTCCCGCCGTTCTCCACCGGCGAGACCGGCCGCGTGGGCTCGCCCAAGCGCCGCGAGATCGGCCACGGCGCGCTCGCCGAGCGGGCGCTCGTGCCGGTGCTGCCCACCCGCGAGGAGTTCCCCTACGCGATCCGGCAGGTCTCCGAGGCCCTGGGCTCCAACGGGTCCACCTCGATGGGCTCGGTCTGCGCCTCGACGATGTCGCTGCTCAACGCCGGTGTGCCGCTGAAGGCCCCGGTCGCGGGTATCGCGATGGGCCTCGTCTCGGGCGAGGTCGACGGCGCGCAGAAGTTCGTCGCGCTGACCGACATCCTCGGTGCCGAGGACGCGTTCGGTGACATGGACTTCAAGGTCGCCGGCACGAAGGATTTCGTGACCGCGCTCCAGCTCGACACCAAGCTCGACGGCATCCCCTCCGACGTGCTCGCCAAGGCCCTCACGCAGGCCCGCGGCGCCCGGCTGGCGATCCTCGACGTCATGGCCGAGGCCATCGACGCGCCCGACGAGATGAGCGAGTTCGCCCCGCGCATCACCACGGTGAAGGTGCCCGTCGACAAGATCGGCGAGGTCATCGGCCCGAAGGGCAAGATGATCAACTCGATCACCGAGGAGACCGGCGCCGACATCTCCATCGAGGACGACGGCACGATCTACGTCGGTGCCGCCGACGGGCCCAGCGCCCAGGCCGCGATCGACCGGATCAACGCGATCGCCAACCCGCAGCTGCCGAAGATCGGCGAGCGCTTCCTCGGCACGGTGGTCAAGACCGCCGCGTTCGGCGCGTTCGTCTCGCTGCTGCCCGGCCGCGACGGCCTGGTGCACATCTCGAAGCTCGGCGGCGGGAAGCGCATCGGCAAGGTCGAGGACGTCGCCAACGTCGGCGACAAGATGCGGGTCGAGATCACCGACATCGACAACCGCGGCAAGATCAGCCTGATCCCGGTCAAGGAGGAGGACGCGGCCGCCGCCACCAACGGCGACGGCGGGTCCGACGCCGCCTCCGACGCCCCAGCCTCCGACGCCCCAGCCTCCGACGCCCCGGCCGAGGCCGAGACGGCCCCGGCCGCCGCGACCTCCGGCGCCGTGACCGGCGCCATCGGGGGTTCGTCGCAGGAGTGACGGCTCTCGGTACCTCCCAGACGGGAACCGGTGCGACCGAACACCCGGCCCCCGGAGTAGCACGCACCGTGCTGCCCGGGGGCCTTCGGGTGGTCACCGAGCACGTGGCCGGGGCCCGATCGGCCTCGGTCGGGCTCTGGGTCGACGTGGGCTCGCGCGACGAGCCCGCCGTCGGCACCGGCGCACACGGCGCCGCGCACTTCCTCGAGCACCTGCTGTTCAAGGGGACGCGGCGCCGCTCGGCGCGGGCGATCGCTGAGGAGATCGACGCCGTCGGCGGCGACCTCAACGCGTTCACCGGCAAGGAGAGCACCTGCTTCTACGCGCACGTCCTCGACCGCGACATGCCGCTCGCGGTCGACGTGCTCGGTGACGTGGTGCTCGACGCCGTCATGGCGGCGCCCGACGTCGAGCTCGAGCGGGACGTCGTGCTCTCCGAGATCGCCGGCCGCGACGAGGACCCCGAGGACCTGCTGGCCGACGACTTCGACGCGCTGCTCTTCGGCGCTCACCCGCTCGGCCTGCCGGTGATCGGCACCGAGGAGACGGTCACGGGCATGACCCGCGACCGTCTCGCGGACTTCCACGCCCGCCACTACGTCCCGGCGCGCTCCGTGCTCGCGGTCGCCGGGAACGTGGCGCACGCGGACGTGCTCGTCGCGGTCGAGGCGGCCTACGGGTCGCGCCTCGATGGTCCGGCGCAGCCCTGGCACCGGACCGCAGGCGAGACGCCCGCGACCTCTGCCGAGCGGCTCGCGGTGCGCGACGAGGACACCGAGCAGGCCCACCTGATGCTCGGCGTGCCCTCGCTGCGCCGCGCGGACCCCCGGTGGCCGGCGCTGCAGGTGCTGTCCACCGTGCTCGGCGGCGGCATGAGCTCGCGGCTGTTCCAGCAGGTCCGCGAGCAGCGGGGTCTCGCGTACTCCGTCTACTCGTCGACGACGGGCTACACCGACGCCGGCACGCTCGCGGTCTACGTCGGCTGCGCGCCCGAGCGTCTCGGCGCCGCGGCGTCGGTCGTCCGCGACGAGCTCGGCGACCTCGCGGCCCACGGCATCACCGACGCGGAGCTGACGCGGGCACGCGGGCAGCTGCGCGGCGAGCTGGTGCTCGGGCTCGAGGAGACCTCGTCGCGCATGACCCGCCTGGGGCGTCGCGAGCTCGACCACGGCGGTCTCGACCGCGCCACCGACCTCGCGTCGACCCTTGACCGGATCGACGGGGTCGGCGCCGACGACGTCGCCGCGCTCGCGTCCGAGCTGCTCACCGGGCCCCGCGCGGCGGCGGTCGTCGGCCCCTACGGTGACGCCGACGAGCTGCCGGTCGAGGTGCGGGAGATGGTGTCGACGTGATCAAGGTGGGCGTGCTGGGTGCCGCGGGGCGCATGGGCTCCGAGGCCTGCGCCACCGTCGAGGGGGCCGACGACCTCGAGCTCGTCGCCCGCGTGGACGTCGGCGACGACCGCACCGCCCTGCAGGCCGCCGACGTCGTCGTCGACTTCACGCACCCCTCCGCGGTGGCCGACAACCTGCTCTGGTGCGTCGACGCCGGCCTGCACGTCGTGGTCGGCACGAGCGGCGTCGGCGAGGAGCTCCTCGACGACGTCCGCGGCCGTCTGAAGCCCGGGCAGGGCGTGCTCGTCGTCCCGAACTTCGGCATCGGCGCGGTGCTCATGATGCGCTTCGCCGCGCAGGCGGCCCGCTTCTACGACTCCGTCGAGGTCGTCGAGCTGCACCACCCGCGCAAGGCCGACGCCCCGTCGGGCACCGCCACCCGGACCGCGCAGATGATCGCCGCCGCCCGGGCGGAGGCCGGCGTCGGACCGGGTCCGGACGCCACCACGCACGATCCCGACGGCGCCCGCGGCGCGACGGTGGACGGCATCCCCGTGCACGCGGTGCGGATGGCGGGGCTCGTCGCCCACCAGGAGGTCCTGCTGGGTTCCGAGGGCGAGACCCTCACGATCCGCCACGACTCCCTGCACCGCAGCTCGTTCATGCCGGGCGTCCTGCTCGCGGTCCGCGGCGTCGCCGACCACCCCGGTCTCACCGTCGGCCTCGACGCCCTCCTCGATCTCGACTAGCGACCTCGACTGGCGATCTCGACTAGCGCTGCTCGAGCCAGGGGCGCAGGTACTCCCGGTCCTCCGGCGTGAGCTCCGGGATCAGCGCGACCATGCGCCGGACCCGCTCCGCGGCGTCCCTGGTGAGGCGGAAGTCCTCGTCGCGCGACATCCGGTCCTCCGGGCCGAAGGTGCGGGTCGTCGCCACGATCTGCGGGACCGCCGCGCGCACGTCGTCGGCGTCGTCGGACGCGAGGGCCGGGTCGAGGCCGGCGCCCTCGAGCAGGGCGGCGACGTCGGCGAGCTGCGCGGCCAGCCAGCCCCACGGGTCGGCGGTGAGCTCGGCGGACCACACGCGGTCCGACGGCTCGTCGCCCTCGAAGAACGGGTGGAGGTGCGCGGCCGAGAACTCCCCGGCGGGACGGTCGAGGCGGTCGAACAGGTCGGCGCGCCAGAAGGCCTCGTCGACCACCGTCGGCTGCGCGGCCGACTCGCTCCCGCGGTGCTCCTGCGGGGTGAGCAGACGCAGCTCGACGCGGGCGCCGTGCTCCATGACCGCCTCGGGGGAGATCTCGAACCAGCGCCGCACCACCACGGCGACGCGGGTGAAGCCGTACACCACCAGCACGGGCGCTCCTCCGGTGAGAGGTGTCAGGGCAGCAGGGGCAGGTCCAGGTCGTCGAGGGACGGCTCGGGCCGGAACTCCAGGTCCAGGGTGCCGCCGACGCGGATCTCGCGCAGCGGGCGCCCGCCGGCGTCGAGGGTGCGCACCGTGCCGTCGGGGTCCCAGCCGGCGCGCTCGTAGAAGCGGCGCGAGGCGACGTCCCGCTCGGGCACCCAGGCGATCGCCCGCGTCGCGCCCCCGGCGCGCAGGGCGGCCGCGGTCTCGACGAGCAGGCGCCCGGCATGCCCGCGGCGCCCCCAGCGCGGTTCGACGAGCAGCGCGGCGACCAGGCCCACCGAGGGCGCGTCGTCGGGCACGGCGCCTGCGGCGTCCGCGAGGTCGTCGGTCGACGCATGCCCCGCCGCGCAGAAGCCGACCACCGCGTCGCCCTCGACGGCGATCCGCACCGCCCCCGCGGCGATCGGGTCCGCCCAGGCGCGCGCGACGGCGTCGGCGTCGAACCCGTCCACCGCCCCCGGCGGGAGGAGCTCGGCGTACGCCGAGGTCCACACCGTGCGTTGGACCTGCGCCACCGCGGCCGCGTCGGCGGCGGTGGCGGGGCGGACGGAGGCGAGCGCCATGCCCTCGACCCTAGAGACCCGCTGTCGTGCCGATCACCACGCGGTGCACCGCAGGCGCGCGACCGCCAGGATGCGGGCGGACATCCGGACAGGACGGACGGCAGCGTCGCCTTGCCGCGACACCCAGGAGGACGCATGAGCACGACCGACGAGCTGCTGGCCGCGAACACGTCCTTCGCCGAGGGGTTCTCGAGGCCCGGTCTGCCCGGCCCGCCCTCGCGCGGCGTGGCCGTCGTGGCCTGCATGGACGCCCGGCTGGACGTCTACCGGGTGCTCGGTCTCGGCGACGGCGAGGCCCACGTCATCCGCAACGCCGGCGGCGTGGTCACCGACGACGTGCTGCGCTCGCTCGCGGTCAGCCAGCGCAAGCTCTCCACCCGCGAGGTCGTGCTGATCCACCACACGAAGTGCGGGATGGCGACGTTCACCGACGACGACTTCGTCGCGGAGCTCGAGGCCGACACCGGGCAGAGGCCCACCTGGGTCCCCGGCACGTTCCCCGACACCGAGCAGGACGTCCGCGACTCCCTCGCCGCCGTGCGCGACTGCCCGTTCCTCGTGCACACCGACGCCGTCCGCGGGTTCGTCTACGACGTCGACACCGGGTCGCTGACCGAGGTGTCCTGACGCCGGACGTCACGGCCGAGCTCGACCACCGCCCGGAGGCGGAGCGCACCCCACCAGCAGGTCGGCCTCGACGCGCATGCCGTCGGCGAGCACGTCGACGTCCGGGACGAGGCCCGGGTCGACGCACACCCCGAACGACAGGACGTCGACCATCGATGCCGCGGTGACCCGCAGCGCGTGGTGGAACCCGATCTCGGCCAGCGGCCAGGTCGCGCGGACGCGACGACCCAGGACCGCCACGGGCGTGCGGGGCCCGGGCACGTCCGAGACGCTGACCGTGAACGCGCGGGCGGTGGCCCGCAGCCGGTCGACGACGCGGCGCAGCGGCGGCGAGACCTCGGCCAGGCGGTGCAGGAGGTCGTCGAGCAGAGCAGCGTCGGCGGCGTCCTTGCGGCAGGTCGTGAGCTCGTGCACGGCGCGCAGGCGCTCGAGGGGGTCGGTGACGTGCACCGGCAGCGGCAGGTCGAAGGCCGAGTCGCGGTTGCCGGCGGACGGGTCCTCGCGGGGCAGGCTCACCGGCACGCGGACTCGCAGGTCGGTGACCGTGCCCGCGTGGTGGTCGACCCAGCGCCGGAGCCCGCCCGCCAGCACGGCGAGGAAGGCGTCGTTCACGGTCGCCCCGGCCGAGTGCGCGGCGGCGTGCAGGGCGGGGAGGTCGGTGTCCAGGAACGCGACGGCCCGGTGGGTGGAGATCTCGCCGTCGAAGGGCGAGCGGGACGGGCCGACGGTGAACTCGCGCCGGATCACGCCCATGAGGTGCTCACGCCGGCGCTGGTGGTCGGCCCGCACGGTGGCGGGTGGGGACACCGACGGTCCGGTGACGGGGCGGCCCGCGGCGTCGGCCGGTCCCTCGTCGTAGAGCACGGTGTTCGACAGCCGGGTCATCGTCGTGCCGTCGGCCAGGGCGTGGTGCACGCGCCAGAGCAGCGCCGTGCCGCCGTCGGCCAGGGGCGCCACGTCGATGGTCCACAGGGGCCGCGTGCGCACGAGGTGCTGGGCGAACCGCTCGGCCACCAACGCACAGAGGCCGGCGTGGTCGTAGGGCCCGCCCGGGGCCTCGACGACGTGGTGGTCCAGGTCGAGCTCGCCGTCGGGGACCCAGACGGGGCGGTCGGGGGTGCCGGCGAGGCGGTAGCGCAGCTCCGGGGCGACGGGGAGGCGGCGCGCGATCTGCTCCCGCAGCGCGTCGGCGGTCACCGCGGGTCCGTCGAGCACGGACATGTGCAGGACGTGGCCGACGACGGTGGCGCACTCGAGGTCGAGGATGGCGCGGTCCTCGTCGCCCAGGGGCACGGACGCGGGTTCGGGCGGGGCGCTCACTGGTAGCCGAGCTTCCGTGCCTCGGCGGTGAGCTCGTCGCGGAAATTCGGGTGGGCGATCGCGATGAGGCGCCGGGTGCGCTCCGCGATCGTCGCGCCGCGCAGCTCGGCGACCCCGTACTCGGTGACGACGTTGTCGACGATGTTCTTGAACGTGGTGACCGCGGCGCCCGGCTGCAGCTGCGGGACGATCCGCGAGACGGTGTCGTCGTGGGTGGCCGAGTGCAGGACGATGAACGCCGCGCCGTGCTCGGACATGATCGCGCCGCGCGCGAAGTCGGGCTGGCCACCGGACGACGAGAACTGCTGGCTGCCCAGCGACTCCGAGGCGCACTGCCCGAGGAAGTCGACCTCGAGCGCCGCGTTCACCGCACGGAACAGCGGTTCGCGGGCGATGTTCCACGGGTCGTTGGTGTAGTCCACGGGGTGGAACTCGACCCCGGGGTTGTCGGCGACGAAGTCGTGGAGGGACGCGTCGCCCATCGCCGACGTGGTGATGATCTTCCCGCGGTGCGTGGCCTTCCGGGTGCCGGTGAGGACGCCCCGCTCCACGAGGTCGACGAAGCCGGTGCCGAACACCTCGCTGTGCACGCCCAGCTCGCGGTGGTCGCGGAGGGCGGCGAGCACCATGTCCGGCACCGCGCCGATCCCGGCCTGCAGTGTGGCGCCGTCCGGGATGCGCTCGGCGACGAGCCCGGCGATCGTGCGGTCGCGCGGGGTGGGCTCGGGGGGCGGGGCCAGGACGAGGGGCCGGTCGGCCTCGCACCAGCCGGCGATGTCGCTGATGTGGAGCTGGTTGCCGCCGTAGGTGCGCGGCATCTGCGCGTTGACCTCGACGAAGAACGGGAGCTCACCGATGAACGACGCGGTGTGGGTGGCCACGGTGCCCAGCGAGAAGTAGCCGTGCCGGTCGGGCGGCGACACGGCCGCGACGACCAGGTCCGGGCGCACCGAGCGGCGCAGCAGGCGCGGCACGTCGCTGAAGTTGTTGGGCACCAGATCGCAGTGCCCGGCGTGGAACGCCTCGCGCGTCGCGGGGGACAGGAACCACGAGACGTGGCGCAGTCCCGGAATCCTGCCCTCGATCGACGGCCGTGACCGGGGCGCGAGCATCTGGTGCAGGCGGACGTCGGTCAGCCGGTCGCCGCCCGCCTCGAGGGCGTCGAGCACCGTCGCCGGCTCGCCGTTGTACCCGTTGACGACGATCTGCGAGCCCGGTCCGACGTGCTCGAAGACGGCGTCGGCGGGGCGCCGCGCGGCGGCGATCATCTCGGTCACGGAGGCCACGGGGGAGATCCTGGGCCCCCGCGGCGGCCCTGACCAGCACCATCGCCGTCCGGCACCGGCCGATCACACCGGGTGCGCCAGGCCGGGTGCGTCAGGCCAGGTGCGTCAGGCGGGGTGCGTCAGGCCGGGCGCGGCAACGGCAGCGCCGGCGGCTCGTCGTCGACCAGCCGCACCTGCCGCGCCGGGTGCTCGACGAGAGCGAGCACCCGCGAGGACATGAAGCGGGCGGTGCGCACCGGCGTGCCGCCGCGGGTCACCTCGCTGACCTCGACCACGCCGCGGCCGTGCGCGATCTCCACGCGCCGCCCCGCCCTCGTCGCCTCCACGTCCCACGTCCTCGTCGTGCCACCGGCGTCGACGACGATCTCCACACGGTCCCCGACCATGGGTCCTCCTCAGAACTCTTTTCCCAGGTCAACGCCCGTGCGGCCGGGTTGATTCCGGGGTTGTCGGGGGGCTCTGTCGGGGGTCTGGGGCAGGATCGGGAACGTGGAGCAGATGTCGGCCGCCCAGGCCCGCCGCGCGGCCGTCGCCGCCCAGGGCTTCGGCGGCGCCGCCCGCAAGGGCTCGCCGAGCCGCGCCACGCTCGCGGCGACGGCGCGCCACCTCGGCCTGCTGCAGCTCGACTCGGTCAACGTCGCCGTGCGCGCGCACTACGCGCCGCTGTTCGCCCGGCTCGGCCCGTACGACCGCGACTCCCTCGACGCGCTGGCCTGGCCGCAGACCGCCGCGCAGCGGCGGCGCCGCACGCTGGTCGAGTACTGGGTCCACGAGGCGAGCCTGCTGCCGCTGCAGGACTGGCCGCTGTTCCGCTGGCGGATGCACGACAACGAGAAGCGGCAGAGCCGCTGGCTCGGCAACGCGCTCGGCCACCGGCCGGACATCCTCGACGCCGTCCACGAGGCGATCGAGGCCCACGGCCCGCTCGAGGCGAGCGAGGTCGCGCAGGTGCTCGGCGACCCCGGCGACCGCGTGGCCCGCGCCCACGGCGGCTGGTGGCAGCGCTCGGACGTCAAGGTGGCCTGCGAGCACCTCTTCGCCACCGGGGCGCTCACCACGGGCACGCGCCGCGGCTTCCGCCGGGCCTACGAGCTCTCCGAGCGCGTGCTCCCGCCGGAGATCCACGCCCTCCGGCCGGAGCGCGACGAGTCGATGCGCGCCCTGATCCGACGCGCCGCCACGACGCTGGGCGTCGCCACCGAGCCCGACCTGCGCGACCACCACCGCCTGCCGCCGGCCGAGAGCCAGGCGGCGGTCGCGGAGCTGGTCGACGCCGGCGAGCTGGTGCGGGTCGACGTCGAGGGCTGGCCGGCGCCGGCCTACCGCCCGCCCGAGGCCCGGCTGCCGCGCCGCGTCACCGGACGGGCCCTGCTGGCGCCGTTCGACCCGCTCATCTGGTTCCGGGCCCGCACGCTGCGCATCTTCGACTTCCACTACCGCATCGGCATCTACACCCCGGCCGAGCAGCGCACGCACGGCTACTACGTCTTCCCGTTCCTGCTCGACGGGCGCCTCGTCGCGCGGGTGGACCTGAAGGCCGACCGCGTGGGCGGCGTCCTGCACGTGCCGGGCGCGTTCGCCGAGGACGGGGTCGAGGGCGGTCGGGACGGGGCGCGGGTCGCGGCCGAGCTCGCCGCGGAGCTCGCGACGATGGCCGGGTGGCTCGGGCTCGACGGGGTCGCCATCGACGGTGGCGGCGACCTCGCGCCGGCGCTCGATCAGGCGATCAGCGCGGGAGGGTGGACGTAGCGCACGCCGGGGGGCAGGTGCCCGGTGCGCGAGGTGCGCGCGAGCACGGCCAGCAGATCCTCGCGGAACGCCTGGGCGGCGCGCGTCGGCGCGACGTCGGTGCGGTGCGCCAGCGAGATCGTCCGGTGGCTCCACGCCCCGCCGTCGAGGCGGGTCGCGCGCAGCGTCGGGTGCCCGGCGAGCACGAGGCTCGGCACGATCGCGACGCCGAGGCCGCGCTCCACCATGCGCAGCACGGCGTCCATCTCGCCGCCCTCCACCGCGATCCGGGGTGTCACGCCCGCGGCGGCGCACGCCGCGAGCGTCACCTCGCGCAGCTCGTAGCCGGGGCGGTTGACCACCAGCGGGTGCGCAGCCAGCTCGGCGACGCCGATGTGGTCGCCGAGGTCGGGCCACCCCGGCGCCGAGACGACGACGAGCTCCTCGCGCAGGACGGGGGTCAGCGCGAGGTCCGCGACGGTGACACCGCGGTCGATCACCAGGGCGACGTCGAGCTGACCGCGCTGCAGGTCGGACACGAGGTCCTGCGACCCGCCCTCCGAGATTTGCAGGGCGATGCCCGGGTAGCGGCCGTGGAAGACCTCGAGGACGTCGGCGACGACGCTGACGCACAGGCTCGGGGTGGCCCCGAGGCGCAGCCGTCCCTTGCGCAGCCCGGCGAGCTCGGTGATCTCCATCCGTGCCGTCTCGGAGTCGGCGACGATCCGCCGGGCGAGGGGCAGGAGGGCCTCGCCCGCCGGAGTGGGTGTGACGTTGTCGTGACCGCGCGTGAGGAGCGTCTCGCCCAGGTCCTCCTCGAGGCTGCGGATCTGTTTGCTCAGCGTTGGTTGCGCGACGCGGCACAGGGCTGCGGCCTGCGTGAATCGGCCGGTGTCCACCACAGCGAGGAAGTAGCTGAGCTGTTTGATGGTCATGGCCATAGCTCCAAGCTATGCGAAGTCACCCGTCCATGCATTGGCTCTCCGGGAGACCGCGACTTACCGTTTTCACGTGGTCATCACCCCGCAGCGCAACATCGTGTCGAGGACGTGGGGCACCTCCGTCGGCAAGAAGTCGGTCATGGCCGTGACCGGCATCGTCTTCCTGCTGTTCGTCATCGCCCACATGCTCGGCAACCTGAAGATCTTCTTCGGCGTCACGGCGTTCGACGAGTACTCGGAGCACCTCCGCACGCTCGGCGCCGAGATCGTCGGCTACTCCGGCGTGCTTTGGATCTTCCGCGTGGTCCTGCTCGGCAGCGTCGTGCTGCACATGTGGGCGGCGTTCTCGCTCTGGTACCGGGCGAAGAAGGCGCGTCCCGTGGGCTACCAGCACCGCTCGACCTGGCAGGGCAGCTACGCGGCGCGGACGATGCGCTGGGGCGGGGTGATCATCGCGCTGTTCGTGGTCTGGCACATCCTCGACCTCACGACCGGCACGGTGAATCCGGCGCCCGCCGGCTCCGGGGCCTACGAGAAGCTCGTCGCGAGCTTCGACCGGCCGGTGGTGGCGATCTTCTACATCCTCGCCGTGCTCGCGCTCGGCTTCCACATCCGGCACGGCCTCTGGTCGGCCATCCAGACGTTCGGCGCCAACAGCGCGCTGAAGCAGAACGCACTCAAGACCTTCAGCTTCGTCGTGGCGGCGGTGGTCACGGTCGGTTTCGCGATCGTCCCGCTCGCCGTGATGACCGGTCTGGTGAGGTAGCAGATGTCCGAACTCCAGCAGGAACCCACGGCGACCCAGGGCGAGGGCCGCTACATCGTCGGCGACCCGATCGCCGACACCCGCGCCCCGGACAGCCCGATCGGCGACCGGTGGGCCGACCGCAAGTTCTCCGCGCGCCTCGTGAACCCGGCCAACCGCCGCAAGATGAGCGTCATCATCGTCGGCACCGGCCTGGCCGGCGGCGCCGCGGCGGCGACGCTGGGCGAGGCCGGCTACCACGTGAAGTCGTTCTGCTACCAGGACAGCCCGCGGCGCGCGCACTCCATCGCGGCCCAGGGCGGCATCAACGCCGCGAAGAACTACCGCTACGACGGCGACTCGGTGCACCGGCTGTTCTACGACACGGTCAAGGGCGGCGACTTCCGCTCGCGCGAGTCGAACGTGCACCGCCTGGCCGAGGTCAGCCTCAACATCATCGACCAGTGCGTCGCGCAGGGCGTGCCCTTCGCCCGCGAGTACTCGGGCCTGCTCGACACCCGGTCGTTCGGCGGCACGCAGGTGTCGCGCACCTTCTACGCCCGCGGGCAGACGGGCCAGCAGCTGCTGCTCGGCGCGTACCAGGCCCTCGAGCGCCAGATCGGCGCCGGCACGGTCGAGATGCACCCGCGCACGGAGATGCTCGACCTGATCGTCGTCGACGGGAAGGCCCGCGGGATCGTCACCCGCAACCTGTTCAACGGGCAGATCGAGACGCACCTGGCCGACGCCGTGATCCTCGCGTCGGGCGGCTACGGCAACGTCTACTACCTGTCGACGAACGCCAAGGGCTCCAACGTCACGGCGGCATGGCGGGCGCACAAGCGCGGCGCGCTGTTCGCCAACCCCTGCTACACGCAGATCCACCCGACCTGCATCCCGGTGTCCGGCGAGTACCAGTCGAAGCTGACGCTGATGTCGGAGTCGCTGCGCAACGACGGCCGCGTGTGGGTGCCGAAGGAGCGCGGCGACGACCGCCCGCCCAACGACATCCCCGAGGACGAGCGGGACTACTACCTCGAGCGCCAGTACCCGGCGTTCGGCAACCTGGTCCCGCGCGACATCGCCTCGCGCGCCGCGAAGAACATGTGCGACGCCGAGCACGGCGTCGGACCGGGCGGCCTGGGCGTGTACCTGGACTTCAAGGACGCCATCGAGCGTCTCGGGCGTCCGGCCGTCGAGGCCAAGTACGGGAACCTGTTCGAGATGTACCAGCGCATCACCGGGGACGACCCGTACGAGGTCCCGATGCGCATCTACCCCGCGATCCACTACACGATGGGCGGGCTGTGGGTCGACTACGACCTGCGCTCGACGATCCCGGGGCTGTTCGTGGGCGGCGAGGCCAACTTCTCCGACCACGGCGCCAACCGTCTCGGCGCGTCCGCGCTGATGCAGGGCCTGTCGGACGGGTACTTCGTGCTCCCGACGACGGTGGCCGACTACCTCGCCGACGCCCCGTTCGAGGCCGTCCCCGACGACCACCCGGACGTCGCGGAGGCCGTCGAGGCGACCCGCGAGCGCATCGACAAGCTGCTCTCGGCCAACGGGCACCGCACCGTCGACTCGTTCCACCGTGAGCTGGGCCAGCTGGTCTGGGACCAGTGCGGCATGGCGCGCAGCAAGGAGGGCCTGGAGAAGGCACTCGACCGGATCCCCTCGCTGCGCGAGGAGTTCTGGCGCGACGTCAAGATCGTCGGCACCGGCGACGGGTTCAACCAGTCGCTGGAGAAGGCCGGCCGCGTCGCCGACTTCATGGAGCTCGCCGAGCTCATGTGCATGGACGCGCTGCACCGCGAGGAGTCCTGCGGCGGCCACTTCCGCGTCGAGCACCAGACCGAGGACGGCGAGGCCCAGCGCGACGACGAGAACTTCTCGTACGTGGCGGCCTGGGAGTACGGCGGCGACAACCAGCGGCCGGTGCTGCACAAGGAGGATCTCGACTTCTCCTACGTGCACCCGAGCCAGCGCAGCTACAAGTAGCGGAGTACCGACGTGAAGCTCACCCTGCGTATCTGGCGCCAGGCCTCGGCCGACGCCAAGGGCAAGATGAAGAAGTACGTGCTGGACGACGTCGAGCCCGACATGTCGTTCCTCGAGATGCTCGACGTGCTCAACGAGAAGCTCGTGCTCGACGACCAGGACCCGGTCTCGTTCGACCACGACTGCCGCGAGGGCATCTGCGGCTCGTGCGCCATGGTCATCAACGGCACGGCGCACGGCCCGCAGAAGAACACCACCACCTGCCAGCTGCACATGCGGCACTTCGCCGACGGCGACACGATCGACATCGAGCCGTGGCGGGCCAAGGCGTTCCCGGTGATCAAGGACCTCGTCACCGACCGCAGCGCGTTCGACGAGATCATCAAGGCCGGCGGCTACATCTCGGTCAACACCGGCTCGGCGCCCGAGGCCCACGCGATCCCGGTGGACAAGGTCTCGGCCGACGACGCGTTCGACGCCGCCACCTGCATCGGCTGCGGTGCCTGCGTCGCGGCCTGCCCCAACGGCAGCTCGATGCTGTTCACCTCGGCCAAGGTCACCCACCTCGGCCTGCTCCCGCAGGGGCAGCCGGAGCGGGCGACCCGGGCGATCAACATGCTCGCCAAGCAGGACGAGCTGGACTTCGGTGGCTGCACCAACGTCGGTGCCTGCCACGAGGTGTGCCCGAAGGGCATCCCGCTGGCCTCGATCGCCCAGCTCAACCACGACGTCCTCGGCGCGACCCTCAGTGGGGCGCGCTCGGACTAGCGTGATTCCGCGCGAAGGGCACCATCAGCCGCTCTATCCGGCTGATGGTGCCCTTCGTGCGTTCCCAGCGTCAGTCACGACGTCGTGAGCGCCGGGCGGGGACGGGCCGTGGCGACGGTGACGTCGCCCGCGCCGGTCCTCGCCCGCACGCGCAGGGGCCCGCCGTCGGGCTGGTCGGGACGGTCGGCGCGCACCGGGAGCTCGCTGCGCACGCGGCCCGCGGCGGCGTTCAGCACGACCTTCGCGTCGACGCCGGCGTGCACGCCCACCCACAGCGAGCCCACGCCGGTGCCGATCTCGACGTCGCCGGCGACCGCGTCGGCCACCTCGATGTCGCCGGCCGCGGCGCGGATCGCCACGTCGGCGTGCACGTCGCCCAGACGCACCCGCCCGGCGCCGGTGGTGATCTCGACCGGCGCGTGCACGTGGTCGACGCGGATCTCGCCGGCGCCCCCGGTGAGGCGCAGCGGGGCGCCAAGGCGCCCGATGCGCACCTCCCCGGCGCCGCAGCGCAGGTCGGTGCGCCCGGCCACCTCGTCGAGGCGGACCTCGCCGGTGCCGTGCACCGAGACCTCGCCCGCGCGGCCCTCGACGGCAACCCGGGCGGCGCCCGCGCGCACCCGGAGCTCCGAGTCCTGCGGCGCCCGCACGGTCACCGCGAGCGGGACGCCGCGCAGGCCGAAGTCGCGTGGACCGCGGACGGTGACCCGGCGGGTCTCCGCGTCCCACTCCAGCGTCGCGCCCGCGACGGCCGCCTCGGCCCGTTCCTCCGGCGAGGACGGCCCGTCGCGGTCGACGCCCAGGAAGCCGAGCACCGTGCCCAGGCCCCGCAACCAGCCGGGCGGGGCGTCCGGGTCGGCCTCGAGCCGGACGCGCAGGGAGGCGCCGTTCTCGGCGGGCGGCGCCAGGTTCACCCGCACCCGGCCCGCGTCGAGCGCGACGTCCAGGGTCACCGGCTCGGGGCCGGTGCCGGTGACCTCGCGCGCCGGGCTCATCCCTTCACCCACCCGTCGACGCCCCCGTCGTCGGGGCCGCCCTTGGGGGTGTCGGTGGAGTCGGCGGGCTTGTCCGCGGGGTTGTCGGCGGGCTTCTCCGGCGCCGGCTCGTCGTTCGGGCGCCCGTCGGTCCAGCCGCTGCCGCCCTCCTGGCCGCCGCCCCAGCTTCCGCCGCCCCAGCCGCCGTCCCGGCCGCCCCAGCCGCCGCCCCAGCCGCCGCGCTGCTTGTCGTGCAGGGCGCCCTGGACGGCCTGGGCGATCCAGGAGTTCAGGCTCATGCCCTGCGACGCCGCAGCGCGCTCGGCCTGGCCCTTGATCTGGTCGACGAGGCGCAGCGTCATCCGCGAGATGTCGCCGACGTCCGGCCCCCCCGGCCGCCGAACCCCTGGCCGCCCCCGAAGGCGGCGTTGAACGCGTCGGCGCCCGAGAAGCCCGGCCCGGGCGGCGGGGGAGGGGTGGGGCGCTGCGGCCCGGTCGGCCCGCCGCCGGGGGTGCCGGCGAACGGCGACGACGTCGGCCCGGCGAAGAAGCCGTCCGCGCCGTCGCCGGAGGAGCCCCGGTCGACGACCACGCTGACGTCTCGCCCGGACAGGCGCAGCGAGACGGTGCGGTCGCCGAGGGCCTCGGTGACCTCGCCCGCGAGGTCGGACAGGGCGTTCATGAGCGCCAGCCGGACGGCGGGCTCGAGGGCGGCGGCGAGCGAGCTGCCCGCCCGGGTGGTGGCCTCGTCGCCGACCGCGGCGGCCGCGGCGAGGTCGTCGCGCAGGGAGGCGACGTACGGTGTCAGGTCCATGACACCACTGTGACACCACACCGGCAGGAGCGCCACCATCGTGGTGTCACGTCCGCCGTGGGCGAACGCCGGATCCGCGTGTCGTACCGTGAGCGGGTGGCCGACACCGTGACTCCCCAGGTGACGCTGATCGCGAAGACCGAGTTCCACGCGCCGCCCGGGGTCCCCTGGGAGACCGACGCGGACGGCGGGCAGGCGCTCGCGGAGTTCGCGGGCCGCGCCTGCTACCAGTCGTGGAGCAAGCCGAACCCCGCGACGGCGAGCAACGCGGGGTACCTGCGCCACATCCTCGAGGTCGGCCACCTCTCCGTGCTCGAGCACGGGTCGGTGAGTTTCTACCTGACCGGGATGTCGCGCAGCCTGACCCACGAGCTGATCCGGCACCGCCACTTCTCCTACTCGCAACTCTCCCAGCGCTACGTGCCCGAGCGGGACGCCGCGATGGTGGAGCCCGACGTCATCGCCGACGATCCCGAGCTCCACCAGCTCTTCGCCGAGGCCAGCGCCGCCGCGCTGGCCTCCTACGAGAAGCTCCTGGCGGGCCTCGAGGAGCGCTTCGCCGACGAGCCCAACCGCACGCTGCGCCGCAAGCAGGCCCGCCAGGCCGCCCGCGCCGTGCTCCCGAACGCCACCGAGACGCGGATCGTCGTCACCGGCAACTACCGCGCCTGGCGGCACTTCATCGCCATGCGGGCCAGCGAGCACGCCGACGTCGAGATCCGCGACCTCGCCATCGCGTGCCTGAAGGTCCTGCAGGCCGAGGTCCCCAACGTCTTCGCCGACTTCGAGATCACCCGGCTGCCCAGCGGGTCCGAGGTCGCCACCAGCCCCTTCGTCGCCGAGGGGTGAGCCCCGGGTTCCCCCGGGTAGGAGTAGTCCATGAGTGCCGCACAGATCGCCGACGCCGAGCGTCGCGATCTCGCCGACCTGTTCCTGAAGCTCGGCCCCGACGAGAGCACGCTCTGCGGCGACTGGACCACGCGCGACCTGCTCGCCCACCTCATCACCCGTGAGCGCCGCCTCGACGCCGCGCCCGGCATCCTCATCCCGCCGCTGGCGTGGTGGACCGAGCGCGTGCAGGACTCGGTGGCCCACGGCGACTTCGGCGAGCTGGTCGGCACCCTGCGCTCGGGCCCGCCGTACTGGAGCCCGCTGGCGCTGCCCCCGCTGCGCGCCGTCGACGTCCAGGAGTTCTTCATCCACCACGAGGACGTCCGCCGCGCCCAGGCCGGCTGGTCGCCCCGTCCGCCCGACGAGGCGCGCGACCACCAGCTCTGGCGCATGGCCGGCCTCCTCGGCCGCCTGACCTACCGCTCCAGCCCCGTGGCCGTGACGCTGCGCCGCCCGGACGGCGCCGAGCACGCCGTGAAGTCGGGCCCGCGCACGGTGATCCTCACCGGCGAGCCCGGGGAGCTGCTGCTGCACGCGGCCGGCCGCGAGGAGTGCGTCGTGCACCCCGAGGGCGAGCCGGCCGACGTCGCCACGGTGATGGCCCTCGAGCGCGGCCTGTAGAGGCGCGTCACCGACATCACGCCCCGACATCGCGACGGGTCCCGCCAGGACCCACCCACGACGGCCGGACGGGACCCCCGCCCGGCCCCCCGCACCAGGAGGACCTGATCACCACCCGTTCGCCGCGCCGCGCCCACGGAGGCGCCCGATGAGCCGATCGACCGCTCGCCGCCCCGAGCCGCCCCGCGGAGGCCCTCCACAGGGACACGGCCCGACGCCGCCCACCCACGACTGCGCGCGCGGCTCCGGCGTGCCCACCTCGTCCGCCCCGGGCGCGGAGGGCGCTCCGCCCCCCACGCCGGAGGGCGCGCTGCGCGTCGTCGCCCTCGGCGGCATCGGGGAGATCGGGCGGAACATGACCGTCCTCGAGTACGGCGGACGGCTGCTCATCGTCGACTGCGGGGTGCTCTTCCCGTCGGAGGAGGCCCCCGGCGTCGACCTGATCCTCCCCGACTTCCGGGCCGTCGAGGACCGCCTCTCCGACGTCGACGCCCTGGTCCTGACCCATGGTCACGAGGACCACATCGGCGCCGTGCCGTTCCTGCTGCGCCAGCGCCCCGACCTGCTCGTCGTCGGGTCGCGCTTCACGCTCGCTCTGGTCGCCGCGAAGTGCAAGGAGCACCAGCTCACCCCGCGCCTGCTCGAGGTGCGCGAGGGCGAGCGGAGCCACTACGGCACGTTCGACTGCGAGTTCTTCGCGGTCAACCACTCGATCCCCGACGCCCTGGCCGTCGCCGTCCGCACGCCGGGCGGCACCGTCCTCCACACGGGCGACATCAAGCTCGACCAGCTGCCCCTCGACGGGCGGCTCACCGACCTGGCCGGCTTCTCCCGTCTCGGCGACGAGGGCGTCGACCTCCTGCTGGTCGACTCCACCAACGCCGAGGTGCCCGGCTTCGTCACCCCCGAGCGGGACATCTCCCCGGTGATCGACGGGGTGTTCCGCGACGCACCGAGCCGCCTGATCGTCGCCTGCTTCGCCAGCCACGTGCACCGCGTCCAGCAGGTGCTCGACGCCGCGGCGACGCACGAGCGCAAGGTCTGCTTCACCGGGCGCTCGATGGTTCGCAACATGGGCATCGCCACCGACCTCGGCCTGCTCCACGTGCCCGACGGCCTGCTCGTCGAGCTCGACGACGCCCTCGCCATGCCGGAGAAGGACGTCGTCCTCGTGTCGACGGGCTCGCAGGGCGAGCCGCTGAGTGCCCTCGGGCGCATGGCGCGCGGCGACCACCGCCAGATCACGATCACCCCGGGCGACACCGTGGTGCTGCTCTCGAGCCTCATCCCGGGCAACGAGACCGCGGTGTTCGGGGTGATCAACGGGCTGACCCGCCTGGGCGCCGAGGTCGTGCACTCCGGCGTGGCCAAGGTCCACGTCTCGGGCCACGCGAGCGCCGGCGAGCTGATGTTCCTCTACAACGCGCTGCGCCCGCGCAACGTCATGCCCGTGCACGGCGAGTGGCGCCACCTGCGCGCCAACGCCGAGATCGCCCGGCGCACCGGTGTCGAGAACGTGGTGATCGCCGAGGACGGGGTGGTCGTCGACGTGGTCGACGGGCGCGCCGCGATCTCCGGGCGCGTCGAGGTCGGCCACGTCTACGTCGACGGCAACCAGGTCGGCGACGTCGGCGAGTCGACGTTGTCGGACCGCCTCGTGCTCGGCGAGGGTGGCTTCATCTCGATCACCGTGGCAGTCGAGGCGGCCACGGGACGTGCGGTGGCACCCCCGCGCATCTCCGGGCGCGGGTTCTCCGACGACCCGAAGGCGCTCGAGAACGTCGTCTCCCTCGTGGAGATGGAGCTCTCGCGCACCGAGGCCGAGGGCATCACCGACACCCACCGCATCGCGCAGTCGGTGCGACGGGTCGTCGGCAAGTGGGTGGGGGAGACCTACCGCCGCCGCCCGATGATCGTCCCGACGGTCCTGCCGGTCTGAGAGGTCACCGGCGGATCGTCTTCGACAGGTGGTGGCGCACCGGTGCCCACAGGTCGGGGAGCACGAGGTCGACCTGGTCGAGCGTGTACCAGCCGGCGCGCACGCTGATCGGGATCTCCTCGGGGTCGACCTCGTGCACCGGGCGCGCGGCGACGTAGATCGTCGCGATCCCGTCGTTGAGGAGCCGCCCGAGCTGGCGTCCGGCGCGGATCTCGACGCCCGCCTCCTCCAGGCACCCGCGCTCGGCGGTGGCCCCGGGGGACTCGCGGGCCTGCGGGCGCCCGCCGGGGAGGATCGCCGGCGGCCACTCGCCGGGCCGGTGCACGAGCAGCACCCGGCCCGGGGGTGCCGTCACCACGGCCAGCACGAGCTGTGCCTCGCGGCCCACGCGTCTCTCCTCTGCTCGGCGGTGGTCGACCTCGGCCTAGGCTCCCGCGGGTGAGCGCCACCGTCTCCGCCCGGCGCGTCGCCTCGCGCGTCACCACGCTGACGTCGCCGACCCTGCTGCTCGCCGTGCTCTACCCCGTGGTCGGTGCCCTGGCCGTCGGGGTGCTGGGCGTGGCGTGGTCGCTGGTCGGGATGCTGTTCACCGTCGCGATCCCGGCGTTCATCGTCGACCGCGGTGTGCGGAGCGGACGGTACACCGACCACCACCTGCGCGAGCGCGAGCAGCGGGCCGTGCCGCTCGGCCTGGCCGCGCTCTCGGTCGCGACGGGCGTGGTGGTGCTGCTCGTCGCCGGCGCGCCGCGGGCGATCACGGCGCTGCAGATCGCCGTGCTGGTCACGGTCGCCGTGGCCACGGCGATCACCCTCGTCTGGAAGATCAGCTTCCACACCGCCGTCGTGGCCGCCGCGGCGGCGGTGCTGACCCTGCTCGGCGGGCCGTGGTGGGCGCTCTCCTGGCTCGCCGTGCCCCTCGTCGGATGGGCGCGTCTCGTGCTGCGCGCCCACACCGCGGCGCAGGTCGTCGCCGGTGCCGTCGTCGGTGCCGGGGTGACCACCGCGGTCCTGCTGCTCGCCGGGGTGGGGTGACTCACGGGTGGGACGGCGGGGCCGTCGCGGGTGCCTGCTCGCGCGCGGCCTCGCCCACCGGGAGGTCGCGCTCACCGAGGAGGCGGTCGAGATCGGCGCCGGACGCCGGCGCATCGCGCTCCCGTGGGGTCACGTGCGGGCGGTGCGGTCCCACGGGCCCGAGCACGCCGACGGGCGGCCCCGGCGCATCGCTCTCGACGTCACGGGCCCGAGCCCGAGCCCGAGCAGGCTGTTCGACCGCCTCGCCGCGGCGCCGTCGGGACGGCCCGGCGGCGTGCGCACCCTCGTGCTGCCCACGGCGGGTCTCGACGCCGACCCCGCCCTGCTCCTGGCCGCCATCGACCACCACCTGGAGCTGCCGGGGGAGCGCGTCCACCTCGCCGATCACGAACGAGAGTCGGACGACTGCGGAGAGCGTTGACCGCTGGAACGTCCAGGGGTCCGTCCTGGTGCGGCCGCGCGAGTGACACGCGCCACCACACGGCGGAGGATCAAGGAGTCAGCCCGCCGCGGCGGCCCCGGCCGGGGCCGTCCGAGCCCGCGAGACGACCCCCTGAGGAGCGCCCATGAAGGCTGTCGCCTACATCGAGCCCATGAAGGTCGAGATCCAGGACATCGAGTACCCGGGCCTGGAGCTCAAGGACGGACCGGGGGTGAACCCCGCCAACGTCGGCCGGCAGTGCCCGCACGGCGTGATCCTCCGGCTGGTCGCCACCAACATCTGCGGCTCCGACCAGCACATGGTGCGCGGCCGCACCACGGCGCCGCCCGGCCTGATCCTCGGCCACGAGATCACCGGCGAGGTCGTCGAGGTCGGCCGCGACGTCGAGTTCATCAAGCAGGGCGACCTGTGCTCCGTGCCGTTCAACATCGCCTGCGGACGCTGCCGGATGTGCAAGGAGGGGCACACCGGGGTCTGCCTCAACGTCAACCCCGACCGCCCGGGCTCCGCCTACGGCTACGTCGACATGGGTGGCTGGCAGGGCGGCCAGGCCGAGTACGTGATGGTCCCCTACGCCGACTGGAACCTGCTGCCGTTCCCCGACCGCGAGCAGGCGCTGGAGAAGATCCTCGACCTGACGATGCTGTCGGACATCTTCCCGACCGGCTACCACGGCTGCGTGACGGCCGGGGTCACGACGGGCTCGACGGTCTACATCGCCGGTGCGGGACCGGTCGGGCTCGCGGCCGCCGCGTCGGCGCACCTGCTCGGTGCGGCCGCCGTGATCGTCGGGGACATGAACGCCGAGCGGCTCGCCCACGCCCGGTCCTTCGGCTGCGAGACCGTCGACCTCACCGAGAGCGGCACGCTGCCGGACAAGATCGAGCAGATCGTCGGGGAGCCCGTGGTCGACGCCTCGGTCGACGCCGTCGGCTTCGAGGCCCGCGGCCACGGCAAGGATGCCGGCGAGGCCCCGGCCACGGTGCTGAACTCCATCATGGAGGTCACACGGGCGGCCGGGCAGCTGGGCATCCCGGGCCTGTACGTCACCGGCGACCCGGGCGCCCCGGACGAGGCGGCCAAGGAGGGCAGCCTCTCGATCCGCATCGGCCTGGGCTGGGCGAAGTCGCACTCGTTCACCACCGGGCAGTGCCCGGTGATGCGCTACCACCGGAAGCTGATGAACGCGATCCTGCGCGACAAGGTGCAGATCGCGAAGGCGGTCAACGCCACCGTCATCTCCCTCGACGAGGCCCCGCAGGGGTACGCCCAGTTCGACTCGGGCGTCGCGAAGAAGTTCGTCATCGACCCGCACGGGATGATCGCCCACTGACCCGACCGTCGACGACGTGCGGCCGCGCTCCCCCGTCGGGGGAGCGCGGCCGCACGATCACCTCGGGACGGTCAGGACGTCTCGCCGGTCCTAGCCGTCGTCGTCATCGCCGTCGGTGTCCGGCTGCGCGGGGGCCTGCGGCTGCTGCACCTGGCCACCCGGGGCGGGCTGCTGCACCTGGCCGGGCGGCAGCACACCGCCGGGCGCCGGCTCGATCTGGCTGGTCTCCGGGCCGGTGGGGGCGTCGCCGTCGTCGTCGTCACCCGGGGACTGGGGGAACTGGAACACCAGCCACAGCCCGATGATGGCGGCAAGGACGGCGAGGCCGGCCCCGACTCGATCCTTCGTCACGTCACGTCGTCCTCTCCGGTCGGTGTGTCCTCGGTCGGTCCGGCTCAGTCGTCGACGGGGACTTCACCGAAGACCACCAGGCTGATCACGAAGTAGGCGGCGTAGAGGCCGAGCAGCACGAAGCCGTGCCAGCGGCGCAGGCGACCGGTGGCCAGGAAGACCGCGGCGATCACCGTCATGACCAGCAGGACCGGCATGTGCCAGGCGAGGGTGTCGTCGTCGACCGTGATCGCACCGCCGATGAGCAGGATGATGCCGAGCTTGCCGGTCACGGAGAACACGACGCTGCCGATGACGTTGGCGATGCCGATCTCAGGCGCACCGCGCCGCGCGGGCTCCACGGTGAGGAAGATGTCCTCGAGGGAGAGCGCCAGGGTCGCGATCGTGACGCCGAAGACGGTGCCCTCGATGGCGAACTCCTCGAGGATCCCCTCGGTGCCCGCGCCGGCGACCACGGCGCCGACGACGAGACCGACCAGGGCGAGCACGGCGAGCACGATGGTGCCGACCGGCGAGGTCTGGCGTGCCTTGAGGAAGCCCTGGTCGATGCGCAGGTCGGCCGGCAGCTCGAAGCCGCCGTGTCCGCCGGGGCCGGTGCCACCGCCGGTACCACCGCCGGTACCACCGCCCGTGCCACCGCCGCCGGTGTCGGCGCTCGGGCCGTCACCGCCCCCGCCTTCGCGGGTCAGGGTCGCCGTGCCGCCGCCGGAGGTCACCCCGGCCTTCTCGAGCTGCTCGTACACCTCGGCGTTGCGCCACACCGGGCGCCGGGCGGTGTACTCGCGGTAGGCCACCCAGCCGACGAACGCCACGAACAGCAGGAGCAGCACCGCGCCCGTGACGACCGTCAGGGCCCCGGTGAGCGCGAGCGCGTACATGATGACCGGCGCGAGGACGAACAGGGCGAGGTAGTCCTTGGGGACGTCCGCCGGGGTCGGCGCGATGATCGCCGCGAGGGCGAGCACGAGGCCGGTCATCGCGGTCGTCGTCCCCACGACCGTGCCGAGGGCGACCTCGCTGAGGTCCTCGAGGTTCAGGACGATGCCGAAGGCGAGGTCGTCGAACTCGATACCGGTGAAGACGACGGCGATGAGGAAGAGCGAGATCGCCCATCGACTCGAGACGCCGACCAGATATCCGATGAGCTTCTCGGCGCTGTACACGAGCACCGCGATGCCCAGGACGAACTGGAGGATGGGGATCACGAACGGCTCCTTGCTCAACCGACGCCTGGTGAGGTGGCCGCCATATGGTGATCGTCACGGGCCCGTGTTTCAACGGGTTGACAGGGTCACTCGGCTGTGTAGCCCAGCTCACTCGTTCCGTTGCGAGGAGTGATCAGCCCAGCCCAGATCAGGCCGGCCCGGATCAGTCAGCGCGGTGCGGCCGGACCGCGAGTTCCGGCATCCCCAGCCCCACGGGACCGGACCCGACCGAAACGGCGCCGACCTGCTCGGCGGCGGCGGGGTCGTTCGCCGCCGCGACGGCCTCATCGATGATGTGGCGGTCGGGCGAGAGCACGCAGACCGGGTCGGTGCGGGTCATGTCGCCGGTGAGCTGGAAGGCCTGGCAGCGGCACCCGCCGAGGTCGATCTCGCGGCGGTCGCAGCTGCGGCACGGGTCGGGCATCCAGTCGGTGCCGCGGAACGCGGTGAACATCGGCGACGAGCGCCAGATCCACTCCAGGGGGTGCTCCCGGACGTTCGCCTTCGGCAGCGGCAGCTCGTGGGCGGACAGGCAGGGCCAGGCGTTCCCCTCGGGCCCGATGACGAGCTGGCGGTCGCCCCAGCCGCCCATGCAGGGCTTGGGGTAGCGGCTGTAGTAGTCGGGGATGACGTAGATGACGTCGGTGCGGTCCCGCAGCCGCTCGCGGAACGCGCGGGTGACCCTCTCCGCGTTCTCGAGCTGCTCACGGCTCGGCAGCAGCGCGGACCGGTTGGCCAGTGCCCAGCCGTAGTACTGGGTGTTGGCGAGCTCGACGCGGTCGGCCCCGAGCTCCTCGACCCAGCCGAGGATGGCCTCGACGCGGTCGATGTTCTGGCGGTGCAGCACGACGTTGAGGGTCAGCGGCCAGCCCAGCTCCTTGACCAGCCGGGCGGCCTCGATCTTCTTGTCGAACGACGAGATGCCCGCGAGACGGTCGGAGAGCACCGGCTCGTCGGCCTGGATGCTGACCTGCACGTGGTCGAGGCCGGCCTCGCGCAGCGCGTGCGCACGCGGGCGGGACAGCCCGATCGCGCTGGTGACGAGGTTCGTGTACATCCCGAGCGAGCTCGCGTGCCCGACGAGCTCGACGAGGTCGCGACGCAGCAGCGGCTCTCCGCCGGAGAAGTGGCTCTGCAGCACGCCGAGGTCCGCGGCCTCGTCGAGCACGCGGTGCCAGTCGGCGGTGGCCAGCTCCTCGGAGCGCTTGGTGAGCTCCAGGGGGTTCGAGCAGTACGAGCACGACAGCGGGCAGGCGTGCGTCAGCTCCGCGAGCAGACCGAGCGGGCCGTCCACCGTCGTCTCAGGCACGGGTGTCCTCCTCGATGGCGATCCAGCGCCGGGCGACGAGCTGGGCGAGGAACTGCGTCACCTCGTCGTCGACGACGCGGTCGTACCGCCGGCCGAGCTCGTCGACGATGTCGGCGACGCTACGCGTCCCGTCGCAGAGGCCGAGGATGTCGGCGCCGGTGGGGTTGAGCGTCACGACCGTCTCCGGACCGAGCAGCACCTGACGGTCCCGCGCCTTGTCGTAGCGCATCTTGACGAACCGGGCGAGCGCGGGACGGCCGGTGAGCGGGACGGTGCCGGTCATGCCGGGTAGGCCCGGTCAATGGCGTCCATCATCGCCCAGAGCACGTCGTTCTTGAACGCGAGCGCGGCGACGGCGGCGTCCTGCTGCTCGGCCGTGCGGCAGCGCGCGGTGACGATCTCCAGGGCGTGCTCGGAGTCGCGCGGGGCCTGGTGCAGCCGGTTGCGGAAGTAGTCCAGGCCGTCGCGGTCGATCCAGGTGTAGTGCTTCTCGAACGCCGCGAGGCGCTCGGCCATGAGGCCCGGCGCGAAGAGCTCGGTGAGCGACGACGCGACGGCCTCGAGCCAGGGCCGGGTCCGGGCGAACACGACGTAGGCGTCGACCGAGAAGCGGACGCCGGGCACGATGTGCCGCCCGTCGAGCAGCTCGGCACGGTCGAGCCCCACGGCCTCGCCGAGGCGCAGCCAGGCCTCGATGCCGCCTTCGGTGGTCCCTGACTCACCGACCGTGCCGTCGTGGTCGGTGATGCGCCGGATCCACCGCTGCCGGATCTCGCGGTCGGGGCAGTTGCCCAGGATCGCGGCGTCCTTGCGGGGGATCGCCTCCTGGTAGCAGAAGCGGTTGGCCACCCAGCCCCGGATCTGGGCGGGGGAGAGCTCGCCCGCGTTCATGCGGACGTGGAAGTCGTGCTCGCTGTGGTAGCGGGTGGCCTGGGACCGCAGGCGTTCGACGAGCGCGTCCGGGCCCACGGCGTCGCCGTGTCCGGCGCCGTTCGTCCCCGCCACCTCGTGGGTCACCTCGTGCGTCGCGGTCATCCGCTCTAGACCTCCACCTCGAGCCCGTCGGTCGCGATCTCCGCGCCGCGGGCGACCACCGTCGCGTACTCGGGGGAGTCCTCGAGCAGCATGGGGTTCGTGTTGTTGATGTGTACGTAGATCTTCCGTTCGGCCGGGAGGCCGGCCAGGACCGCGAGGCTCCCGTCCGGACCGTCGACGGCCATGTGCCCCATGTCGCGGGCGGTCTTGGACGCCAGGTCCAGGCGGATCATCTCGTCGTCGGTCCACGTCGTGCCGTCGACCAGGACGACGTCCGCGGCCGCGAGCTCGTCGTGCACCGCAGGGGTGATCTCCTGGACGCCCGGCAGGTACACCGCGACGCGCCCGCTCACGGTGTCGGTGAGGCGGTAGCCCACCACCCGGCCGACGTCCGAGGCCGGCCCGTCCGTGGACGGGCTCCGCCCGGCGTCGTCCGCGAACCGCTTCTTCTTCACCGTGGGCACGTCGAACGCGCGGTAGGACAGGCCCTCGCCGAGCGCGACGGTCTCACCGGGGACGACGCGCCGCCGGTCGACCTTCGTGTAGCGCTCCAGGGTCGGTAGGAAGCCGGTGCCCCCGGTGAGGGTCTCGACGCTGGGGTCGGAGGCGTGCAGCTCGATGCCCGGACCCTCGCGCAGGAGCAGCAGACCCATGGTGTGGTCGAGCTCGGCGTCGGTGAGCAGCACCGCGGCGATCGGGCTCTCGCGTCCCGAGCGGGGGTGCAGCGCGGGCGTGGCCTCGATCTGGGTGCGGAGGTCGGGGGAGGCGTTGACCAGGAACCAGGTGGTCCGGTCGGCGCTGACGGCGATCGACGACTGGGTGCGCGCCCGGGTCGGGCGGGAACCGTCACGGACGGCCCGGCATCCCGGACACCCGCAGTTCCACTGGGGAAAGCCGCCACCGGCACCGGCTCCCAGCACCCGCACCCACATCGTGTGACGCCTCCTCCTGGACATTCTCGGTACAACGCACGCGAGGGACGCCGAGAGCAATTCCGGCGCCCCTCGCGGTGACGTTGATCAGTCGTCGAGCTGAGCGATGTACATCGTCACCTCGGGGGCGACGCCGAACTCCTCGAACTGCGGGGTCTCCCACACGGCGAGCGTCTCCATGTCTGATGCCACCTCCTTTCTCAACGGTCGGTCCAACCTACCTGCTACGGCGGACCGCAGCAGTGTTCTCGGGGATCACCAGAACTTGATCCCGACGGACTTGAGGCGGCGCTTGTGCAGCTGGTCCACCTTCTCGATGTCCTTGGAGGAGATGAGGTCTCCCCAGGCCCACGCCGCGTTCGACCCCTCATTGAGGATTCTCTCGAGGTCGTTGTCGACGAGGTCGGCGCTCTGGATGACCCGCGAGCCGAAACCGATGTGCCAGCGTTCGTCGCGCAGCACCAGTTCCATGCCCTTGCGCATCCCCGGCATCGGCACCGACAGCTTCTCGAGGGCGTCGAGCAGCGCGTGCTGCCCGGCCGTGAGGACCACGCCCTCGAGGATCATGTGATAGAGCCCGACCGCGGTGGTCAGCTCCTCGTCGGAGTCGGCGAGGCCGCGGGCGATGGCCGGCAGGCGCTCCTCGAACAGCTCGAGGAGATCCGGGCTCACACGCTCGCGCAGCACCTCGAGCCGCTCGTTGAGGTTCTTCCCCGGGACGCCGACGACCTCGCTGATCACGCGGTCGAAGAAGCGGGCGTGCCGGGCCTCGTCGCGGGCCTGCGACTCGAAGCAGCCGGCCATCGCGTCGTCGACGGTGGCCTTCGACTGGAACGACCCGAGGTGCAGGGCCACCGACGTCTCACCGACGCAGAAGCCGGCGAGCAGCCCGAGGATCTGGTCGTACTCGCTGTCCTCGAGCTTCGTCCAGGACTCGATGTCCGTGGAGAGGTCGATGGTGGTCTCGTCCCACTGCAGTGATTCCGCGAGCTGGACGAAGTGGCCGTACCCGGTGATCATTGATCAACATCCTCACATCCCCGGGAGGTGCTCTCCCGGTTCCAGCATGCGGAAGTCCGACTTCTCGGCTCCGCAGATCGGGCACATCCAGTCGTCCGGGATGTCTTCGAAGGGCGTCCCGGGCGGGATGCCGCTGTCGGGGTCGCCCTCCTCGGGATCATAGATGAATCCGCACAGTTCGCAGAGCCATCGTGGGGCCTCGGGCGGCGCCAGCGTGTCCTCGACGGTCATACCCTCTCTCCACGGTTCTCCTGCCCGGCCGGGCCCGAAACACCGGAGAGGGGCGCCGGACCTGTGAGGTCCGACGCCCCTCCCGGCGTCAGTCGGTCAGTCGTCCATCTGGGCGACGTACATCGTCACCTCAGGAGCGACCCCGATCTCCTCGAACTGCGGGGCCTCCCACATGTGGAGCTCCATCTCGTGACCTCCTCTCGGCGTTCTCGATCTCCGCGGCTGCGGTGGATCAGTTCTCGGGCAGGGCGAAGACGAACAGGGCGTCGCCCGCGGCCGCGCCGAGCAGCCCGGGCAGGAAGCCCTCGATCCAGCCGCCCCAGCCGGTCGGCACCGCGATGTACTGCCGGCCGTCGATGCTGTACGACATCGGGCTGCTGTGGTGCCCGCTGCCGCACTGGAACGACCAGAGCTTCTCGCCGGTCTGCTCGTCGAGGGCGACGAACTCACCGGTCGGCGTGCCCTGGAAGACCAGACCACCGGCGGTGGTCAGCGTCGAGGCGCACATCGGGTACTCGTTGCGCCAGCGCCACTTCTCCTCGCCCGTGAGCGGGTCGATGGCGGCCACGAATCCGTAGTGGTCGTCGAGGTCGACGGCCACACCGGCACCCCAGTAGGGGATGCTCTCCTTGAATTCGCGGCGACGGCGGGTGGCCGTCGCGCCGACTTCCTGCACCGGCACGTAGATCAGCCCCGTGTTGGGGCTGTACGCCATGTGCGTCCATTCCTTGCCGCCGGCCGGGCCCGGCCAGAAGTGCACCGGAACACCTTCCTCGTCCGGGTACACCTTCGGCGTGACCTTGCCGTCGGGGCTGATGTCGCCCCAGGTGATGCGGTCGACGAACGGGAACACGCGGACGAGCTCGCCGTTCGTGCGGTCGAGGACGAAGAAGTAGCCGTTCTTGTCCGCGTGGGCGAGCAGCTTGCGCCCGTCCGGAGCGTCGAAGAGGACGTTCTCCATCGTCGAGTCGTAGTCCCACAGGTCGTGGGGCGTGAACTGGTAGTGCCAGCGGATCTCGCCGGTGTTCACGTCGATCGCGACGGTCGAGTCGGTGTAGAGGTTGTCGCCCTCGCGCACACCGCCGTCGAAGTCGGGCGCCGGGTTGCCCGTCCCCTGGAACAGGAGCTCGAGCTCCGGGTCGTAGGAGGGGGTGATCCAGCAGTTCGCTCCGCCGCGCTGCCAGGCCTCGCCGTCGTCCGGCCAGGTCTCCGAGCCGGGCTCGCCCGGCTTCGGGACCGTGTAGCAGCGCCACTGGCGCTCACCGGTCTGGGCGTCGAACGCGTCCAGGTGGCCGCGGACGCCGAACTCGCCGCCTGCGCTGCCGACGATGACCTTGTCCTTGACGATCAGCGGGGCGACCGAGCCGGACTCGCCCGCGCGCACGTCGCCGTTGGTGACGTCCCAGACCAGGTCACCGGTCTCCGCGTCGAGCGCGATCAGGTGGGCGTTGAGGGTGTAGAGGTACACCTTCCCGTGGCCCACGGCGACGCCGCGGTTGACGTTGCCGCAGCACAGCGAGACGTCGTACGGGGAGGCGTGCTTGTAGCGCCACAGCTCCTCGCCGGTCTTGCCGTCGATGGCCCAGACCTTGCCCTCGGGCCCGGAGATGAACATGACGCCGTCCACCACGAGCGGGGAGGCCTCGAACGAGTACGTCGAGGAGCCCGAGTGCAGACCCGTCGAGCCGGCCTGGAACACCCACGCGGGGGTCAGGCGCTTGACGGTGTCCTTGTTGATCTGGTCGAGCCGGCTGTGACGCTGGGCGTCGTAGGTGCCGTAGTAGGTGATCCAGTTGTGCGGCTCCGAGGTCGCGTTCTTGATGCGCTCGTAGTCGACGTTGCTGACCTGAGGGGCATTGCCCTTGACGGCACTCAGGGTCTTGTGCGGGACGGCCTCGCCGGCGTCCACGTAGTCAGTCATTGACGAGTTCCTCTCTACGGGCGCGGCTGCGGGGGACGGTCGAGCTTCGCCGAGTCCGGCACCTCGCCACCGAACACGAGCGCGGCGGTCAGCCCGCGGCCCTCGTCGTTGCCGGTGGTGGAGCCGTAGTAGTACGTGCCCGGTCCGCCCAGGTTGAGCCGCGCCGTGCCCTTGGCGTGGTTGACCAGCCAGATGATCTTGGGGTCACCGTTGTTGGGCAGCACCGCGCAGTGCGTGTTCTTGTCGTCGTTGATCAGGGTGAGCTCGATCTCGCCGCCGTGCGGGAAGACGAGGATCGAGGGCTCGAAGATGAGCTGGTCCTCGGGGATGCGGACCGTGGCCCGCATGACCCCGTCCGATCCCTCCTCGGCGTAACCGATGCCGCCGGTACCGAGCAGTCGGCCCAGGGCCGTCCTGTTCTGTCCGTCCAGTCCCGCTGCATGCAGCTCGGACTCGCGATCGCTATCCGTGGCCGTCATCGGCCGTACCTCCTCGTCACTGCCGGACTCTCTGCGCGCGGTGGCATGGCCACCACGTGAACCTGCCCGTCCCTTCCGTCGTCGACGGTCATGCAGGCTCGGGACGACCGTGAGCTGTGCGCTCTCCCGGCCGGACGAACCGCATGCGATCGACCCGGCGGACGGCGGGATCGACGTGCGGGGAGGAGGAGTGCGTGCTGCCGGGGCTGATGCGCCCCGACGCGAGCGCGTCCGTGGACGCGTTCTCGGGCACTCCCATGTGCTCCTCCTGGCCGTCGCCGTCCCGGGGAGACCTCGGAGACGGCGTACAGCAGATGCCGCCACGATCCCGGAGGACCGTCTGGCCGAGGGTCTCGACCGCTGGGCGGCAGGACACGAGCTTCTCGGCGACGAGCGGAGCAGGTCGGCCGATCGGCGGTGTGTGCTGAGCCACAGGTGACCATAGGGATGCGGTCCGTGATCGGCAAGGGTGCGATCGGTCCGTCGGCGCATTCGATCACGGCCATCCGGCCGTGCCGACCGGGCCTGCCAGGGGAAACGGCGGTGCGCGACGAATCCCGGAATCGTTCCGATTTCCGGAAGCACCGCGGGACGATCACGGCTCGTCGCGACACGCTCGGGGCACCTGGCCAACCCGCCAGGTTCCTGTCCCCGAGGTGTCCCGGCTCACCGCGCAGAGCTATGGTCGGCGCCAGGGCGATGCCGGCGACGGGGACCGACATTGGGGTCCGGCAGGAGGTCCATCGGTGGGCAGTTTCGTGGCGGCCGAGGCACTCGCCCAGCTGCACGGCCCTGGGGACGACACCGCCAGCGTCGAGATGAAGTCGCTGCTCGTGCCCCCGGCAGGCGCGGCGGCCGAGGCCCTCACGGGACGTCCGTCCCCGACGTGGAGCGTGCGCGAGTCCTACCTCGTCGACACCCCCTCGCTGGACCTGATCCGCGCCGGCGTCGAGATTCGCCTGCGCCGCCGGGCCCGCGGTCGCTTCGACCTCTGCGTGTCCACACGTCGCAGCGGCACCACGCGGGCGCCGGAGATCCCCCGGGGTGCGCGCGTGGAGTACGACGTCGTGCCCGGGGGCGTGTGGCAGGACATCGAGGTGCGCCGCGAGATCGATCGCGCCGCGGCCGCCGCGGTGATCGCCGGCTCGGCCGAGTCACGGCTGCTGCTCTCGCCGGCCCAGAAGGCGTGGGCGTGCGGCGGCGGCAGCGAGGCCGTCGACGACGACCTGTTCAAGGAGCTCCTCGTCCACGGCCCGCTGGTGGTCCGGCGGGTCAAGGTCGCGGCGGCCGAGGGGCTGAGCCGGGCCGACCTCGAGCACTTCCGGTTCCCCAGTGGACGGGAGCTCCTCGAGCTCTCCACCCGGTGCTGCCCGCCGGACGTGGTCGCGACCGCGGCGGCGTTCGAGCGGCTGATCTCCGAGCGCGACGTGACCTGCGCGGGGGAGTACGTCCAGAAGACCTCGGTGTGGGCCGACGAGGTCGGCTACCACGCCGGTCGTTGATTCTCCGGGCTGGTGATTCTCCGGGCTGCTGACCCTCGGGGGCTCCGGTCCTCGAACGGGGACCGGCCGGGTGGTGGCGCGTGTGGCTACCGGGGCTCGTGGTGCGCCCGGGATACCGTGACGGCATGGCCGGGCGGACCGAGACACCAGACAAGCGCGCGTCCCGTAGCCGTCCGTTGACCGGCGGCCGGACGCCGCGCCGCAGTGGCGCCGGCCCGGAGGCCCCGACCCGGTCGCCCCAGCAGCGCCCGCCGTCGAAGGGCGGGCGGCGCCCCGCCGGCGGGTCGAAGGGGCGGACGACGAAGGGTCGTGCGCCCGCACGACGCGGCGGACCCGGGCCGATCGTGCGCACCCTGCGCGGCGGCTGGGTGCTCACCGCGCGCGGCCTCGGGTCCCTCGTCCGCACCCTGGGTCGCGCCCGGGACGTCGACGCCGCCCACCGCCGCGACGGCGTGGCGCTCGGGCTCGTGGTGCTCGCCGTCCTCACCGCCGCCGGCGTGTGGTGGGGGGCCGGCGGCCCGGTCGGTGCGGGCCTGGACATCGGCCTGCGGACGATCATCGGCGCGGCCGCCCTCGTCCTGCCCGTCGTCCTGCTGGGCGTCGCGGTCATCCTCCTGCGCACGGACCCGGCGCCCGAGACCCGTCCGCGCAGCGTGGTGGGCGCGCTCCTGCTGGGCGTCGCCGTGCTCGCGGTCTGGCACCTGGTCACCGGCGCACCCCGCGACCTCGGCGGCCGCCGCGGCGCCGGGGGCCTGATCGGTGCCGTCGTCGCCGACCCGCTGGCCCGCGGCGTCACCACCTGGATCGCCGGCATCGTGCTCGTGCTCGTCGGGCTCTACGGCCTGCTCGTGCTCACGGGCACCCCGGTGCGCGAGGTCGGCGAGCGCCTGCGCGCCCTCGTGACCGGCGAGCACCCCGACGACGAGTGGGGCGGCCCCGAGGACGTCGACGTCGACGGGGTCGCCGACGACGACGGCACGGCGCCGACCACGCGCATCCGCCGTCGACGCCGGGGGGAGGAGGCCGACGACGACCCGGATGCGGACGCCGCCGCGCACCCGGCCCGCCACCGCGAGCGCACCCCGGGCGCGGTGCCCGACCTCACGACGCCCCCCGAGGGCGCCGCGGCCGTCGTCGCCGAGCCCGCGGCCGCCCCCGCGCCGCCCGCGAAGAAGCGCAAGCCGGCTGCGGCGGCACCCGCCGTCGTGCCCGACGTGACCGCGCCGCCGGAGACCGAGCCCGACCCGCGGGCCGCGGCGTCGTTCAGCTCCCAGCGTGAGCCCGGCGCGGACGACGACTACCGCCTGCCGCCGCCCGACCTGCTGATCCCGGGCGACCCGCCCAAGGCCCGCAGCGCCGCGAACGACGCGATGATCGAGGCGATCACCGGGGTCCTCGAGCAGTTCAAGGTCGACGCGGAGGTCACCGGCTTCACCCGGGGCCCCACCGTCACGCGGTACGAGGTCGAGCTCGGGCACGGCGTGAAGGTCGAGAAGATCACCGCGCTGCACCGCAACCTGGCCTACGCCGCCGCGACCGACCGCATCCTGCTGCTCGCCCCCATCCCGGGGAAGTCCGCGGTGGGCATCGAGGTGCCCAACGCCGACCGCGAGATGGTGCGCCTGGCCGACGTCCTGAACTCGCCGACCGCCCGCGCCGAGACCCACCCGATGGTGATCGGACTCGGCAAGGACATCGAGGGCCGGATGGTCACGGCCAACCTGGCGAAGATGCCCCACCTGCTGGTCGCCGGCTCCACCGGCTCCGGTAAGTCGAGCTTCGTCAACTCGATGCTGGTCTCGCTGCTCACGCGGTCGACGCCGGACGAGGTCCGGATGATCCTCATCGACCCGAAGATGGTGGAGCTGACGCCCTACGAGGGCATCCCGCACCTGATCACGCCGATCATCACCTCGCCGAAGAAGGCCGCCACCGCGCTGGCGTGGCTGGTCGAGGAGATGGAGCAGCGCTACACGGACATGCAGGCCAACCGTGTGCGGCACATCGACGACTTCAACCGCAAGGTGCGCTCCGGGGAGATCACCGCGCCGCTCGGCTCCGAGCGCATCTACCGGCCCTACCCCTACATCATGTGCATCGTCGACGAGCTCGCCGACCTCATGATGACCGCCCCGCGCGACGTCGAGGACGCGATCGTCCGGATCACCCAGAAGGCCCGCGCCGCCGGCATCCACCTGGTGCTCGCGACGCAGCGCCCGTCCGTCGACGTCGTCACCGGCCTGATCAAGACCAACGTGCCGTCGCGGCTGGCGTTCGCCACGTCGTCGCTGACGGACTCGCGCGTCATCCTCGACCAGCCCGGCGCCGAGAAGCTCATCGGGATGGGTGACGCCCTGTTCCTGCCCATGGGTGCGGGCAAGACCAACCGTCTGCAGGGCGCGTTCATCGCCGACGACGAGATCAGCGCCGTCGTCGAGCACTGCAAGGAACAGGCCGACCCGGACTACACCGAGGGCGTCACCACCGAGGCCGCCGGCGAGAAGAAGGAGATCGACGCCGACATCGGCGACGACCTCGAGCTGCTCGTGGCCGCGGCGGAGCTCATCGTCACCAGCCAGTTCGGGTCGACCTCGATGCTCCAGCGCAAGCTGCGCGTCGGGTTCGCGAAGGCCGGACGGCTCATGGACCTGCTCGAGACCCGCGCCGTCGTCGGGCCGTCCGAGGGCTCGAAGGCCCGCGACGTGCTGTTCAAGCCCGACGAGCTGCCCGACCTGCTGGCCTCCCTGCGTGGCGAGCCGGCGCCGTCGGCGGGTGGGGGCGAGGGCGAGGACCCGGAGGACACCCGGGTGCCGGACGACGACATCTGAGCCCCCGGGTGCGCCCGGGGTCGTCCGGGTCCGCCACGCCGCGGCGCCGTCGCCTGAGCCGGCGGATGCTTCGGAAATCGAAGCGTCTGTGGGGGGACTTACCGGGAGCGGCTCGGATCATCGAAGCGTCCGCGCGTGGACTCATCGCGAGCGGCCGTCCTGGTGCTGGTCGAGCCGGGCGTTCACGACCCCCGTCTCGTAGGCCAGCACGACGGCCTGGACGCGGTCGCGCAGGTCGAGCTTGGTGAGGATGTGCCCGACGTGGGTCTTCACCGTCTGCTCGGCGGGGTCCTCGCCGTCCGCGGCGTGTCCGACGACCTCGATGCCCTCCTGCGCGGCCAGCAGCGCGCCGAAGCCCTCGCGGACCATCGCCTGGTCGTCGACGACGAGCTTCGGACTGACGGCGATCCTGCTCTGACGCTCTCCAGGCCCGTCCTACAGGTCGAGGAGCATCCGGCTGTTGCCGAGGGTGTTCGGCTTGACGTAGGCGAGGTCGAGGAACTCGGCCACGCCCTCGTCGGCCGAGTGGAGCATCTCGGCGTAGACCTCGGGGGCCACCGGCGAGCCCTCGATCTCGCGGAAACCGTGTTGCTGGAAGAAGGGGAGCTCGAAGGTGAGCACGAACAGGCTGCGCAGCCCGAGGGCCCGCGCCTGCGCCACGAGCTCCTCCACGAGCGCGTGGCCGATGCCCGCGCCCTGCATGCGCGGGTCGACGGCGATGGTGCGGATCTCGGCGAGGTCCTCCCAGAGCACGTGCAGCGCCCCGCACCCGACGACCTCCCGCCCGCGCACCGCGACCCGGAACTCCTGGACGGTCTCGTACAGGGTGACCAGGGGCTTGCGCAGCAGGATGTTGTCGTCGGCGAACGAGTCGACCAGGCTCTTGATGCCGCGGACGTCGGCCGTGCGGGCCCGCCTCAGCAGGACCGGCGCGGCCGTCTCGGGCGAGGGGCTCACCGGACGCTCACACCGGCGGAGGGTAGGCCAGCCCCCGGGCCGATAGGCTGGGCAGGTGGTCGAGAGCTCCCCCGGTACCGATGAGCGTCCCCCACGGGTCTCGCTCGTGACCCTGGGGTGCGCCCGCAACGACGTCGACTCCGAGGAGCTGGCCGGTCGGCTGGCCGCGGAGGGGTGGGACGTCAGCGCCTCGCCCGATGGATCCGGGGACGCTGACGTCGTCGTCGTCAACACCTGCACGTTCGTCGAGCAGGCGAAGAAGGACTCCGTCGACGCCGTCCTGGCCGCGGGCGGCGGCAGCGCCCGGGTCGTCGCGGTCGGCTGCATGGCGGAGCGCTACGGCGCCGAGCTCGCCGAGGCGCTGCCCGAGGCGGCCGCGGTGCTCGGGTTCGACCACTACGGCGACCTGCCCTCCCGGCTCGACGACGTCCTCGCCGGGCGGCCCCTCGCGTCCCACACGCCCAGCGACCGGCGCACGCTGCTGCCGATCAGCCCGGTGCAGCGGCCCGAGGCCGTGCGCGATCAGAGCATCCCCGGCCACGAGTGGGTGCCGACGGTGCCGCGGCAGCGCCTCGACGACGCCCCCGTGGCCCCGCTCAAGCTCGCCTCGGGGTGCGACCGGCGCTGCAGCTTCTGCGCGATCCCGTCGTTCCGCGGCGCCTTCGTCTCCCGCGACCCCCGCGACGTCGTCGCCGAGGCCGCCTGGCTGGCCGACCACGGCGTCGCGGAGGTCCTGCTGGTCAGCGAGAACTCCACGTCCTACGGCAAGGACATCGACGCCCGCGGGGCCGCCGGGGGCGCGCTCGAGCGCCTGCTCGGCGAGCTGGCCGCCGTGCCCGGGCTGCGGCGCGTGCGCGTGTCGTACCTCCAGCCGGCCGAGGTGCGCCCGCCGCTGCTCGCCGCCATCGCCCGCACGCCCCGGGTCGCGCCCTACTTCGACCTCTCGTTCCAGCACGCCAGCGCCGCGGTGCTGCGCCGGATGCGGCGCTTCGGGTCGCGCGAGACGTTCCTCGCGCTCTGCCGCGAGATCCGCGCGCTCGATCCCGAGGCGGGCATCCGGTCGAACGTGATCGTCGGCTTCCCGGGCGAGACCGAGGAGGACCTCGCCGAGCTCGAGGCGTTCCTCTCCGAGGCCGAGCTCGACGCGGTCGGGGTGTTCGGCTACTCCGACGAGGACGGCACCGAGGCGCTCGGCCTGCCCGACAAGGTCGACCCGACGGAGATCGCCGCCCGCGTCGAGCGGATCACCCAGCTCGCCGAGCACGTCGCGGAGGACCGGGCCGCGCGCCGGGTCGGCACCATCGTGGAGGTGCTGGTCGAGCGGTACGACGCCGACGACGACTGCTGGGTGGGCCGCGCCCAGCACCAGGGCCCGGACGTCGACGGCGAGTGCCGTCTGGAGGGCGATCCCGAGCTGCTCGACGGGCTCGTCCCGGGCGTCGTGGTGCGGGGGCCGGTGACCGACGCCGAGGGGATCGACCTGGTGGTCGAGGCGCTGGCCGTCGTGACCGACGGTGCCGGCACCGCGCTCGCGTCCGACCCCGCCACCGGTGCGCCCGTCGGTGCCGGAGCGTGGTGACCGACGCCGGCCCGGGCGGACCGACCGCCCCGACGGGCGTGGTCGCCCCGGTGCCACTGGTCAACATCGCGAACGGGCTGACCGTGGCGCGCCTGCTCCTCGTGCCGGTCTTCCTCGTCGTGCTGTTCGTCGACCACGGCCAGAGCTCCGCCTGGCGGTGGGCGGCGTTCGCGGTGTTCGCCATCGCGTCGCTGACCGACACCTTCGACGGCGACCTCGCCCGCCGCTGGGGGCTCGTCACCGACTTCGGCAAGATCGCCGACCCGATCGCCGACAAGGCCCTCACCGGCGCCGCCCTGGTCGGGCTGTCGATGCTGGGGGAGCTCGCGTGGTGGGTGACGATCACCATCGCGGTCCGCGAGCTGGGGGTCACGCTGCTGCGCTTCTGGGTGCTGCGCCACGGCGTGATCCCGGCGAGCCGCGGCGGGAAGATCAAGACGGTGGTCCAGACGCTCGCGCTGGGCCTCGCGATCATGCCGTTGCCCGGGGTGCTCGAGCCCGCGGTCGCGGTGCTGATGGTCGCCGCCGTGGTGGTCACGGTCGTCACCGGCATCGACTACCTCTTCCGCGCGCTGCGCCTTCGCTCACGGGCCAAGGCCCGCACCGCGGTCTGACGGCAAGGTCTGACGGCAGGGTCTGACGGCGGGGTCGGACGGCGGGGTCGGACGGCGTTCGCCCTCGGCGAACGCGGCGGGGCTCGCGACGCGCTCCCTGATCGTCGCGCGTCGGTACGGTGGACGGACACGGTCGTCGACGGCCCTCCTCCGGGGTGCCGTCAGGGGAACCCCGCACGGCCGGTGGTGGGAGGTGTGGCATGTCGCTGCTGTTGCGGGAGGCCATCGGCGGGAGCATCCGTCGCGCCCGGACCGAGCGTCGTCGCACGCTGCGTGACGTCTCGAAGGAGGCGCGCGTGAGCCTGGGCTACCTCTCCGAGATCGAGCGTGGGCGCAAGGAGCCGTCGAGCGAGCTGCTCGCCGCGATCTGCGAGGCGCTGTCCCTGCCGCTGCCCGAGCTGCTCGACGAGGTGGCCGACGTCCTGCGTCCGGTGCCGCGCCCGGTGCCCGCGGGGATCGGTGCCGGTGCTCGTGCCGGTGCTGGGCGGGGCTTCGGGGACGCGCCGGGTGTGGACGCCGCGCTGCGTTCCGCGGTCGAGGAGGCCTTCGAGCCTGCGGCCTCCACGGACGACGCCTCGGCCAGCATGTCGGCCGGTATGTCCGCCACCCTCGCGGCCCCGCCGGAGCCCGAGGAGCCCGCCGCGCCGCGCACGGTCGCGCTGCCCGAGCCCGAGGGCCTCCCGCGTCAGGACTCCGACGAGGAGGTCGTGGCGCCGGTGGAGGGGGCGACGACGGTGCGCCTGGTGGGTCTGGCGGGCGGTGTGACCAGCGGTCCGCGGTCGCCCGTGGTGCGTGTCGCGGCCTGAGCCGTGTGATCGGCGTGAGCGTCCGACCCGTGTGATCGTCGCCGATGGGCGGGTCGGTGGAAGCCTCCGCGAGGAGGTGAGACGATGGTCGTGAGACCAGGCGCGGCTGTCGCGGCCTGAGCCGTATCGACGTCACGAGTTGGGCGGGAGCAGATGGCCAACCCCTTCGTCAAGGCCTGGCGGTACTTCCTGGCCGCATTCTCCTCGAAGATCGACGAGAACGCGGACCCGAAGGTCCAGATCCAGCAGGCCATCGAGGACGCACAGCGTCAGCACCAGACGCTGTCGCAACAGGCCGCGTCGGTGATCGGCAACCAGCGCCAGCTGGAGATGAAGCTGAACCGTCAGCTGGCCGACATCGAGAAGCTGCAGGCCTCGGCGCGGCAGGCGCTGGTGATGTCCGACGACGCGCGCTCCAAGGGCGACGAGGAGTCGGCGCGTCGCTACGAGCAGAGCGCCGAGCAGTTCGCCTCGCAGCTGGTCACCGCGGAGCAGAACGTCGAGGACCTCAAGACGCTGCACGACCAGTCGATCGGCGCGGCGCAGCAGGCCAAGCAGGCCGTCGAGCGCAACGCCAACATGCTGCAGCAGAAGATCGCCGAGCGCACCAAGCTCCTCAGCCAGCTCGAGCAGGCCAAGATGCAGGAGCAGGTCTCCGCGTCGCTGCGCTCGATGAGCGAGGTCGCGGCGCCGGGCAACACGCCGTCGCTCGACGAGGTGCGCGACAAGATCGAGAAGCGGTATTCCACCGCGCTCGGTCAGGCCGAGCTGGCGCAGAACAGCGTGCAGGGCCGGATGCTCGAGGTGGAGGAGTCCACCCGCGACTTCGCGGGCAAGAGCCGCCTCGACCAGATCCGCGCCTCGATGGGCGGCGGCGCGCAGATCCCGGCCGGGCAGGCGGCCCAGCCGCAGGTCCAGCCGGCGCAGCCGACGCAGGCCCAGCCCGCGCCGACGCAGCAGCCCACCCAGAACACGCAGGCCCCGCGCCAGTACTGAGTCCGCCAGTACTCAAAGCTCCGGTCCCGGAGGTTATCCGCGCCGGGCCGCTGTGAAGCGGCCCGGCGTGGTGCCGGTGACGCGGCGGAAGTGCCGGGTCAGGTGCGGCTGGTCGTGGAACCCCGCGGCCGTCGCCACCTCGGCCGGCGGCATCCCGCCGAGCACGAGGCGGCGGGCGAGGTCCACCCGTCGTCCCGTGAGGTAGCGGTGCGGCGGGAGCCCGAACTCGGCGCCGAACGCCCGCACGAGGTGCGTCGCGTGGGCGTGGAGCACCCGCGCGGCCTCGTCCAGGCCGAGGCCTCGGGGAACCGGGCGTCGAGAGATCCCGCAGGTCGGTGGGCGAGTCCCGGGTCGCGCGGCATTGCGGCGCGCTCGTCGCCGAGGTGGGCCGCGAGCCGCTCGGTGATGAACGCGAGCCGGCTCTGCGCCGCCAGCTCCTCACCGGGGTGGGCGAGCGCGTGGTGCAGCTGGTCGATCCGCCGGCGCAGCACCGGGTCGTCGAACGCCGGCCGGTCCACGGCGCGCCCGGTGAGCGAGGGGCCGTGCAGGGCGGTGTCGTCGAGGTAGACGACGCGCTTGCGGAACCCACCGGGCACGGCCGAGCGCCCGTCGTGCGCGACGTGGGGCGGCAGCAGCGTCACCGACGTCGGCAGTGCGCCGTGCTCGTGGCGGTCGAGGTCGTAGCGGACGGCGCCGTCGTCGACGATCAGCAGGGTCCAGGCGTCGTGGGTGTGCGACGGGTAGGCGTGCTCGGTGAACCGGGCGTGGAACACCTCGGTGACTCCCGGCACCGCCGGGCGCCAGGCGCGGACGTGCTCGGCCGGGCCCGCCATGCCAGGAACGTACAGGACCGGCGCCGTGCGCCTCGGCGACGCTGACCCGGTGAGCAGCGCATTCGACACCAAGATCGCCGTCGTCCTGCGGGACGACCTCGCGGGCTGGCAGGCCCTCAACGTCACCGCGTTCCTCGTCAGCGGGATCACCGCGGCGACCCCCGAGCTGGTCGGCGAGCCCTACGCCGACGCCGACGGCACCGCCTACCTGCCGATGCTCGGCCAGCCGGTGATGGTCTTCGCCGGCGACGCCGGGGTGGTGCGCGCCGCCCACGGGCGCGCCCTCGGGCGCGGGCTGCGCATCGCCGTGTTCACCGCCGACCTCTTCGCGACGGGTAACGACGCCGACAACCGCGCCGCGGTGGCCAAGGTCGGCCGCGACGACCTCGACCTGGTCGGCATCGCGGTGCACGGACCCCGCAACGCGGTCGACAAGATCGTGAAGGGCGCGCGGATGCACCCGTGAGGTCGTCGTCGACATCGTGGCGTTGCTTCGATTTCCAAAGCTTTACCGTGGTGGTGGTGGGGTGGGTCGGTGGCGGGACCGGGCGTCGGCGGCCGCGGCGTCGTCCCCCGAGCCGTCGATGCTGCTCGCTAGTAGCGGGCCTGACGACCCGACTGCTGCTGGGGCCGCCGGCCCCGTCGCCGCTCGAGCGGGGGGTGCGGGCCGGGCTGGCAGGTGGGGCAGAAGTAGGCGATGCGGTCCTCGCGGTCCGGCGAACCCCTATCGGCGTGCTGTGTCTCTGCCTGTCCCGCGGTCCGCACGACGTCGCGGCACCGGCGGCACCCGCGCCCGCCGCGCTCGAACACCCAGTGCTGGGCGTTCCCGCCGAGGTCGCCGGTCGTCGACTGCTCGGGGCGCCAGGCGTTGCGTTCGAGCAGCTTGCGGGCCCAGGCGACGGCGTCGTGGACCTGCTGGTCGGACAGGTCGCCGACCGTCGTCCACGGCGAGATCCCGACCAGGAAGCAGATCTCGGCCTTGTAGAGGTTGCCGACCCCGCAGGCCACCCGCTGGTCGAGCAGGGCGGCGCCGACCTCGCGGGCCGGGTCGGCGCGCAGGCGCCGTGCGATCTCGGCGGCCGCGTCGGGGCCCCAGTCGTCACCGAGCAGGTCGGGTCCGAGGTGGCCGACCCAGGTGTCCTCGTGCGCGGTGGGCAACAGGTCGAGGTCGTGCAGCCGGTAGCCGACGGCGACGCGCTCGGGCACCTCGAGGATCGCCCGGATCTGGTGGTCGCCGCCCCCTCGCCAGGGACGGCCCGGCCGGTAGAGGTGCCACGTGCCGTCCATGCGGAAGTGGCTGTGCAGGCTGGTGGCGTCGTCGAAGCGGGTGAACAGGTGCTTGCCGACGCTGACCACCTCGAGCACCGTGCGCCCGGCGAGGTCGTGCTGCACGAGACGCGGGTGCCGCAGCTCCCCGCGCGTCAGCGTCGCGCCGGCCAGCGCGTCGTGCAGGCGCTTGCCGGCGAGGAAGACGGTGTCACCCTCGGGCACGTCGCCATCGTCCCACCAGGTCAGTCGTCGGGCCGACCGACGCCGACCTCCTGGGCCTCGACGCGGTCGCGCGGGTCGCCGGCCACGTCGATGGGGCGGAGTGCGCTCGCGAGCCGCTCGCGCAGCGAGTTCAGGTCGCGGGTGTGCGGTTCGCGCGGGTCGGTGGTCGCCCGGTCGACGCTCTGCAGCACGTCGACCAGCTGCTCGACCAGGCCGCGGGCCTCCGCGCCCAGCAGCCCGAGGTCGTCGCCGTCGAGGGCACGCGTGACGGTGCCTGCTCGCAGCGCGGCGGTGGCCTGGCGGACCGCCACCACCGGGGTGTTGTCGCTCGACATGGAGCCCTCCCGGACACGTCGTCGGGGTCTTGGGCGGCAGGGTGCCACGCGTGGGGCGCGCCACAAACCCGTGGCTCAGCCCTCCCTGATCAACTCCCCGGGCGTCGCCAGCACGAGCGGTCGGTCGAGGGTGTCCTGGCCCGGGACGACGTGGACGGCCGTGGGGCGGGCGCCCGCGAGGCCCGCGATGAGCAGGGCGGGGCGCTCCGTGCCGGGGTCCGCGGCGAACCCGCCGTCGGGATCGACGGGGATGACCGCGAGCTGCCGGCCGTCGTGACCCACGAGCGTCACGCGGGCCCCGGTCGCCGGGGCGCCGTGGTCGTGCAGGACCCGGCCGCGGACCGGCGCCGGCGCGGCGGGCTCGTCCGCCACCGAGCCGTCGGGCGCATCGTCCCCGAAGGACTCCACGCGCCGGGCCGGGTCGGGAAGGGAGGGCACGGCGAGGCTGACGAGCAGGGCGAGGACGGCGCAGCCCGCAGCGATGATCAGCGTGGTGCGCAGCGCCCCCAGCGAGGGCACGAGCGTGCCCTGGACCGGCACGGTCGACGCCGAGAGCACCACCGCCGCGACGGCCGAGGCCGTCGACGTGCCGATCGAGCGCATCAGGGTGTTGAGGCCGTTGGCGGCGGCGGTCCGCGTGGTCGGCACCGCCCGCATGATCAGCGCGGGGAGCGCACCGTAGGCCAGCGCGACGCCGGCGCCGATCACGGCGATGACCAGCGAAACCTGCCAGGCCGCGGAGAGCAGCATGGTGCCCGCGCCGTAGGCCACGGCGATGATGACCAGGCCGATCTGCAGCGACGTCCGCGGGCCCCAGATCGTCGAGATGCGGGCGGTCACCGGCGACATCGCCATCATGACGATGCCGTTCGGGGCCAGGGTGAGACCGGCGACGAGCAGGCTCAGCCCGAGGCCGTGGCCGGAGGCGAGCGGCGCGGAGAGCAGCTGCGGGAAGACGACCATGCCCGTGAACATCGCGACGCCGACCGGGATCGAGATCAGGTTCGGCAGCAGCACCGCGCGCTGGACGTTGAGGCGCAGGTCCACCAGCGGGTCGCGCACGCGCAACTCGTAGAGCGCCCACCCGACGAGGGCGACGGCGGCGACGCCCGCCGAGCTCAGGGTCGCGGCGCTGCCCCAGCCCCACTCGGCGCCCTTGGAGACGGCGAGCAGCAGGCCGATGAGGCCGATCGAGAGGCCGACCGCGCCGCCGGTGTCGAAGCGCCCGCCGGAGCGGGTGGTCGACTCGGGGATGATCACGGCGACGAGCGCGAGGCCCGCGAGCCCCAGGGCGCCCGCCACCCAGAACAGGGCGTGCCAGTCGGCGATCTCGACGATCACGGCGGCCAGCGGGAGGCCCAGGCCGCCGCCGATGCCCAGCGTCGCGCTCATCAGCGCGATCCCGGACCCGAGGCGCTCGGGCGGGAGGGTGTCGCGCATGAGGCTGATGCCCAGCGGCACCGCGCTCACCGCGACGCCCTGCAGGGCGCGGCCGACGAGGACGGGCACGAGGTCCGAGGTCACCGCGCACAGCACCGAGCCGACGACGAGCAGCCCGAGCGTGGCGAGCAGGATACGGCGCTTGCCGATCATGTCGCCGAGCCGGCCGGCGATGGGCGTGGCCACCGCACCCGCGAGGAGCGTCGCGGTGATCACCCAGGACGCGGTGGCGGGCGTCGTCGAGAGCAGCTGGGGGAGCTGCGGCACCAGCGGCACGACCAGCGTCATGCACAGCGAGGCGACGAGCCCGACCGACGACAGGACCGAGACCACGAGCGCCGGGCTGGGGGCCCCGCTGCCCGATACCGAGTCCACCGACCCCGGAGCGCCGGTGTTCGGCACGCATCCTCCCGGAGGACGTGAGGGGTAATTGGCTGTGCCAACCAACTGTAGACGGCGGGCATTCCCCAGGGCACGTGTCGTGTGTCGCGCCCCCGCGTCCGGTCCGGGCGGTTGCCGTCACCGCGACCGCACCGATCCGCTACGGTCCGTGAGCATGATCGCGTCTCGACGGAGCGCCGCGGCGCTGGTCATCGTGGCCGCCCTCGCCCTCGGGGCCTGCGGCAACGGGGGGAGCGGAGGCGCGGGGACGACGACCCCGCCCGGGACGACCCCGCCCGCGCCGAGCCCGGCAGCCGCGCCCACCGGGGATCCCGGACTGCCGCGCCGGCTCGCCGAGCAGAGCACCGGGGACGCGGCGTTCGCGCGGCTGGAGGAGCTGCAGCGGATCGCGGACGCGAACGCCGGCAACCGAGCGGCCGGCTCGCCGGGCTACGACGCGAGCGTCGAGTACGTCGCGGGCGAGCTGCGCCGGGCGGGGTTCCAGGTGGAGACGCCGAGCTTCCCGTTCGACACCTTCGCCGTGGACGCCGAGACGCTCACCGTCGGCGGGGCGCCCGGTCCGGCGGTCACCGCGCTGACCTACTCGCCCGCGACGCCACCCGGCGGCGTCACCGCGCCGCTCGTGGTGGCCCCGGACGCGCCGGCCGACCCGACGCCGGGCTGCGAGGCGACCGACTACGCGAACCTCCCCGCCCGCGGCGCCGTGGTGCTCGTGCGGCGCGGCTCGTGCACGTTCACGCAGAAGCAGCAGGTCGCGGCGGAGATCGGGGCGGCGGCCGTGCTCGTCGGCAACAACGCGCCGGGCCCCCTCGGCGGCACGCTCGGCTCCGTCGCCGAGGGCCGCCTGCCCACCGGCGGGCTCCTGCAGGCCGACTTCGACGGGCTCGTCGCCCGCGGCGGCACCCCGGTCGGCCTGACCCTGGCCACGCGCACGGCCACGGTGACCACCCGCAACGTGATCGCGCAGACCACCACCGGGCGCCCCGACGAGGTGGTCATGAGCGGCGCCCACCTCGACTCCGTCCCGCAGGGCCCCGGGATCAACGACAACGGCTCCGGGTCGGCCGCCCAGCTCGAGCTGGCGATGCGGATGGGCGGTGCCCCGCCGGTCACCAACGCGGTGCGCTTCGCGTGGTGGGGCGCCGAGGAGAACGGCCTGCTCGGGTCGACGGCCTACGTGCAGGGGCTGACGCCCGAGGCGCGCCGCGACATCGCGGTGCTGCTCAACTCGGACATGCTCGGCTCGCCGAACCCCGCGTACCTGATCTACGACGGCGACGACTCCGACCGTGAGGGCGCGCCCCCCGGCCCGACCGGGTCGGACGGCATCGAGCGGACCCTCGCCGCCGCGCTCACCGCCACCGGCGTGCAGCCGCGCGGCACCGACTTCGACGGCCGCTCGGACTACGGACCCTTCGTGGAGGCGGGCATCCCGTCGGGCGGGCTGTTCACCGGGGCCGAGGAGGTCAAGACCCCGGAGGACGCCGCGCTATGGGGCGGCCAGGCCGGTGCACCGTTCGACCGGTGCTACCACCAGGCCTGCGACACCGTCGCCAACATCGACCGCGTCGCCCTCGACCGCATGCTCGACGCCCTCGCGGTGTCGCTGGGCACCTACGCTGTCGACCTCGGCGGGCCGAACGGCGTCCCGGCCCGGGAGCAGCGGCAGACACGCTGACGACACGCTACGGTTGCGCATCCCGCAACCCGAGGTGGCTCCGCCCTCGCGCCGCACCCCGCCGCCCGGTCGCCCCCGTCCGGTCGGAGAGGATGTCCTTCGATGGCACGCACCGACAGCGACGGCGACAGCAAGGAGCCGGCGCTCGTCCGTTCGGTCGATCGCGCGGTCACCGTGCTCGAGATCGTGGCGGCCCGTGGCGAGATCGGCATCACCGAGCTGGCCGAGGAGCTCGGGGTGCACAAGTCGACGGCCTCGCGGCTGGTGGCCGCCCTGGCGCGTCGCGGGCTGCTCGAGCAGAAGGGCGACCGGGGGCGGATCGCCCTGGGCTTCGGCGTCGTCCGCCTCGCGGCGGCGGCCACCGGGAGCATGGACCTCGCCCGTCTCGGTCAGCCGACCTGCCAGCAGCTCGCCGAGGTGGTGGGGGAGACCGTCAACCTCGCGGTGCACGACGGTGAGGCGGCCATCAACGTCGCCCAGGAGTTCGGGACGTCGTCGGTGACCACCCGCAACTGGGTCGGGCGACGCACGCCGCTGCACGCGACCTCGGCGGGCAAGGTCCTGCTCGCGTACATGAGCGACGCCGACCGCCGCGCCTTCCTGCGCCGACGCCTGCCCCGCTACACCGAGTCGACGATCACCGAGGCGGCCGCGCTGCGGACCGAGCTGGCCCGGGTGGTCGACGAAGGGAACGCACGGTCCTTCGAGGAGCTCGAGGTGGGCCTGCACGCGGTGGCCGTGCCCGTGTGGGGTGCGAGCGACGTCGTCGTCGCCGCGCTGAGCGCCGCCGGCCCGGCCTACCGCCTGCCGCGCCGTCGTGCCCGCGCGATCGTCCCGGACCTCCGGTCGGCGGCCGGGGAGCTCTCGACCCGGCTGGGATGGGTCGGCACCTCGTCCTGACGTGGTCCCGGCGATGTGAAGTCCACGTGTGGCCTCGGCGGGATCGAGACCGCGCCATGGGCGGATGACGACAACGTCGCCCCGCGGGGGGATCGCGGCCCTGTTCCGTCGCAAGCCCGTCGAGGAGATCGAGACGGGTCCCGACGCGGGCACGACGGGCCTGAGCAGGACGCTCACGCTGCGCCAGCTCACGGCGATCGGCGTCGGCGGGATCACCGGCGCCGGCATCTTCTCGCTGGCCGGGCAGGTGGCCAACGAGACGGCCGGGCCCGCGGTGCTCCTGTCGTTCCTGGTCGCCGGCGTCGCGAGCGCGGCCGCGGCGTTCTCGTACGCCGAGTTCGCCGGGCTCATCCCGCGCGCCGGTCGGCGTACACCTACGGGTACGTGGTGCTCGGCGAGCTCGTCGGGTGGCTGATCGGCTGGGATCTCCCCCTCGAGTACACCGCGATCGTCGCCGTGGTGGCGATCGGGATCTCCGGCTACTTCAACGACCTGCTCGGTTTCCTCGGCCTCTCGCTGCCCGAGTGGATGCTCGGGGCGCCGGGCACCGAGTCGGACGGTCTGCCGCCGGGCACGCACAAGGTCGACCTGTCCGCGATGCTGCTCTGCCTGCTCGTGCTCAACCGCGGGATGCGCAACGCCGCCCGCGCCGTTCGGGCTCGCGGGCATCTTCACCGGCGCCGCGACGGTGTTCTTCGCGGCCTTCGGCTACGACGCGATGCGCACCGCCGCGGAGGAGGTCGCAGGACTCCCAGAAGCACATGCCGAAGGCGATCCTCTACTCGCTGGCGATCTCGATGGTGCTCTACGTGCTCGCCTGCCTCGTGCTGACCGGCATGGTCGACGACACGCGCATCGACGGCGAGGCGGCGTTCTCGCAGGCGTTCGCCGACGTCGGGCTCCCGCTGGTGGGGCTCATCGTCGCCGTCGGCGCGATCCTCGGCATCCTCACCGTGCTGTTTCGGGACGCCGGTAGCGCAGCACGACCACGGCGATGCAGACGACGACGAAGGCCAGCAGGATGCCGATGTTGGTCAGCTCGGCGGCCTCGCCGATCGGCAGGAACCCGGCGATGAGGGCGGACGCTCGTTCCGCTGCCCCGGGACGCCGGTGGTGCCCATCATCGGCGTGATCTTCTCGCTCTGGCTGATCACGTTCCTCGACCCGCAGACGTGGCTGCGCTTCGCGGTCTGGTTCGTGATCGGGCTCGTGATCTACCTCGTCTACGGCCGCCGTCGCTCGAAGCTGGCCCCGGGGAACGAGGTCAGCCCAGGTCCGGGTGGTCCTTGACCCACCAGAGGAACTGGCGGGCGTGGTCGAGGTCGACAAAGCGGTGGCCGACCAGCTCGACGAGCAGATCGTTGCTCCAGTGCACGAGCCGACCGATCGTCTGCCCCGTGGTCGCGGGAGCCGGGAGCTCGAGCCCGAACACCTTGCGGGCGATCTCGCGCTTGCCCCCGGCCGGGCTCGAGTAGACCAGGATCGGCAGGAACCGCTCGGGCTCGGCGATGCAGAGCACCCGGGTCAGCATCGACTCGCGGAAGCCCGGCATGGACGGCGGCTCGTCCGAGGTGATGAGCGTCGTGAGCCGGTCCTCCTGCGACGCCGGCTCCTCGCCGCGGAGCAGGTACTCGATCACCCCGCGGAACGCCTCGGCCGCCTGCTGGTTGCCGAGGGTCTTCCACTCGTCGTTGAAGCGGCTCATGTTGCCGGGCCTCGCCACGACCTTGCTGTTGGCGAAGTCCTTGAGCGCCACCGGCGTGGTGTACGGCAGGGCGTCGGCCTCGAACGCCTGCCGGTAGACGTCGCGGTAGAGCCCGGCCTCGGGATCGGGGCGCGGGAAGTCGGCGAGGAACTCCTTGCGCAGGCTCTCCAGACGCACCAGGGCGCCCGGCGCGACGTCGTCGACCGTCGGGAAGCGACGACGGGCCATGTCGACGCCCTCGACGGGGCGGGCGCCGCGGGCCGGCCGCGAGCTTCCCGGGACCGACGTCCGGGCCCGGGGCGTGGTCGCGCCGGGGGTGGTCGAGCCGGGCGTGGTGGTGCGGGTCGTCGCGCTGCGGGTCGTCGTGCTGCGGGTGGTCGTGCTGCGCGACCGCGTCGTCTGGCTGATCGCCCGCGGGGAGATCGGCTTGGCGCCGAGCACCCACTCGTGCCCGCAGCTGGTGCAACGCATCATGTTGCGCCCGTCGTCGGCCATCCCGAGGTACTCGGCCGCGGATCGTTCGCACGTGGGGCACGCCAGCGCCATACCGCTCCCTGATGTTCGCCTGCTCGGTGTCGGCGCCCAGCCTAGGCCCGCAGGCGCAGGCCCTTCGGGCTGTGCCGGAACCCGGCGTCGGTGAGCACCTCGGCCAGGATTCCGTCGAGGGCTCCCGACCCGTCGGCCTTCTCGACGGCGATGCCGCCGAGCCAGCCCTCGTGCACGGCCGTGGCCAGGGCGGACGCGGCCGCGGCGAGGGCGTCGCGCTCGCCGGTGAAGCTCAGCAGCGACTTGCCGCCGCGCTCGACGTAGATCGCCGGCTCCCCGTTCGCGAGCACGACGAGGGCACCCGCCTTGCGTCCGGGACGGTGGGAGTTGTCCCCCGTCGTGGGCGGCCACTCCAGCGCCGCGCCCCACGGCTGGGCGGGGTCGGTGGCGGCGAGGACGAGGGCGGACGGTGCGCTGCCGTCGTCCTCGAGGCGCGACTCGGCCCGCAGCCGGTCGATCGCGCCGGGCACCGCGAACTGCGCCGCGCCGAGGCCCTCGATGACGTAGCCGCGCCGCGCACGGCCCGACTCCTCCATCGCCCGCAGCACCGGGTAGATGCCGGCGAACCCGCCGGTGACGCGCTCGGTGTCGAGCGCGCCGCGGGTGAGCACGCCGTGGCGCTCGAGGAAGGCCTCGGTGCGCGCCTGGGCCCGCCGGGTCGGCTCCGCCTCGCGGACGGGCACGCCCGACCAGCGACCCTGGGCCGTCGGCGGGCCGGTGCGCGAGGGCATGGGCGCGCGCCCGAGCCGGGCGTAGCGGCCCCGCGACGGCGAGCGGCGCTGCTTGTGCGCCCCGCCCCGCGAGCCCCCGCTGCCGCGTGACCCGCCGCCGGACACGAGCGCCCGGACCGGCGCGAGCGTGTCGTTGGTGGCGAGACCCGCCCACACGAGGTCCCACAGCGCGGCGACGAGCGTCGCGTCGTCGGGCAGCGCCGTCTCGGCCTCGCCGCCCTCGCGCAGCACCGCCTGCGTGCGCTCGGTGAGCTGCCGGAAGAACAGCGCCCCGCCCGCGTCGAGCGTCTCGCGCAGCGCGCGGTGCAGGGGGGTGTCGACGTGCTCGTCGTCGGGGTCGGGCAGCAGCAGGTCGGCGAGGTCGGTGGGTGCGACCGCCAGCCACCCGTCGCCGCCGGCCAGCGAACCGCACCCGGTCCACGTGACCTCCCCGGCGCTGGTGAGCTCGTCGAGCAGCGCGGGGGAGTAGCCGGGCAGCCGGGCCGGGAGCACGAGGCTCTCGAGCGCGCTGGCCGGGATCGGCGCGCCGGCGAGCTGCTCGACGACGCCCAGGACGTCGTCGGGACCGGGCGAGCGGCGCATCCGCTTGGGCCCGATCCCGTGCCATGACGGCAGGAAGCGACCCAGCGCCGCCGGCTCGACGGGCTCGACCTCGGCGCGCAGCCGGGCCAGCGAGCCACGCCGCAGCCGGCGCAGCACCTCGGCGTCGCACACGTCCGGGCCGGTGGCGGGCAGGTCGGCCGGCACGCCGGGCAGCGGCGGCGCGCCCTCGGGACGCAGCTCGCCGCGCATGAGCCGGCCGGAAGACACCAGGCGGTCGACCACCCCGCCGACGACGGCCGTGCCGAGCGCGAAGCGGTGGGCCGCCGCGGCCACCGGGAACGGCCCGCGGGTGCGGGCGAAGCGGGCGATGAGGTCGCCCAGCGGATCGGCCACGGGCTCGGTGAACGCCTCGGGCACGCCGACCGGCAGGCCGGCGCCGAGGGCGTCGCGGAAGCGGCCCGCGTCCTCGATCGCGATCCAGCGCTCCTCGCCGGCCACCCGCACCCGGATCACCCGGCGCGCGGACTCCAGCTCGGTGAGCCACTGCTCCTGCACGCCGCGGGCGCCTGCTTCGGCGGTGGTGAGATCGCCGACGAAGCGCAGCAGGTCGGCGGTGCCCTCGGCGTCGCGGACGTGGCGCTCCGGGTCGGTGCGCTGCAGCTGCCCCTCGATCTCGGCGAGGACGTCGCCGTCGAGCAGCTCGCGGATGGCCTCCGACCCCAGGAGCTCGGCGAGGAGCGTGGAGTCGAGCGAGAGAGCGGCGGCGCGACGTTCGGCCAGCGGGGCGTCCAGCTCGTAGAGGAACATCCCGACGTAGCCGAACATCAGCGTGCGCGCGAAGGGCGACGCGCTGGTGGTGGCCACGTCGACCACCTGCACCGCCCGCGAGCGCACGTCGCGCATGAGCTCGGCGAGGCCCGGGACGTCGTAGACGTCCTGCAGGACCTCGCGCATCGTCTCGAGCACCACCGGGAACTGCTCGAACCGACTCGCGACGCTGAGCAGCTGGGCGGCCTTCTGGCGCTGCTGCCACAGCGGGGTGCGGCGGGTCGGGTCGCGCCGGGGCAGCAGCAGAGAGCGGGCCGCGCACTCGCGGAACCGGGCGGCGAACAGCGCGGAGTTGCTGACCTCGGCCGTGACCACCTGCTCGACCTCGTCCGGGTCGAGCAGCACGTCCTCGGCGCCCGGCATGATCTCCTCGCCGGCGTCGTCGAGGGCCTCGGGCAGCCGCAGGACGATGCCGTCGTCCGCACTCGCCGCGGACACCTCGAGACCCCGCGTCTCGCGGAACCGCGCGGCGATCGCCAGCGCCCACGGCGCGTTGACCTGCGCGCCGAAGGGGGAGTGCACCACGAGCCGCCAATCGCCCAGCTCGTCGCGGAAGCGCTCGACGACGATGGTGCGGTCGCTGGGGACGTGGCGCGTCGACTCCTTCTGCTCGCGCAGGTAGGTGAGGAGGTTGGTCGAGGCGTTGGCGTCCAGCCCGGCGGCCTCGGTGCGGGCGTGGGCCGCCTCGTCGTCGGCCGCGGCGACCTCGCGCACGAACGCCCCGAGCGCGCGGCCCAGCTCGAGCGGGCGGCCGGGGGCGTCGCCCTTCCAGAACGGCATCCGCGCCGGTACGCCCGGCGCGGGCTCGGCGACGACGCGGTCGCGCGTGATGTCGAGGACGCGCCAGCTGGTGGACCCGAGCAGGAAGGTGTCGCCCACCCGGGACTCGTAGACCATCTCCTCGTCGAGCTCGCCCACCCGGGACCCGCCGGTGCCGCCCTCGCCGGAGCCGGGCGTGACCACCGTGTAGAGCCCGCGGTCGGGGATCGTGCCGCCGCTGGTGACCGCGAGGCGCTGCGCGCCGGGGCGCCCGGCCAGCTGATCGGTGACGCGGTCCCAGGTGATGCGCGGGCGCAGCTCGCCGAAGTCGTCGCTGGGGTAGCGCCCGGCGAGCATGTCGAGCACGGCCTGCAGCGCGGAGTCCGGCAGCCCGGCGAAGGGCGCGGCGCGCCGGACCAGCGTGGTGAGGTCGTCGACCGACCACGGCTCCATCGCCGTCATCGCCACGACGTGCTGCGCGAGGACGTCGAGCGGGTTGCGGGGGTAGCGCATGGCCTCGATCTGGCCGCCGGCCATGCGCTCGGCCACCACGGCGCAGGAGACGAGGTCGCCCCGGTACTTCGGGAACACCACGCCCTCGCTCACGGCGCCGACCTGGTGGCCCGCGCGCCCGACCCGCTGCAGCCCGCTGGCCACCGACGGCGGCGCCTCGACCTGGATCACGAGGTCCACCGCGCCCATGTCGATGCCCAGCTCGAGGCTCGACGTGGCCACGACGCACGGGAGGTGCCCGGACTTCAGCGCCTCCTCGACCAGGGTGCGCTGGGTGCGGCTCATCGAGCCGTGGTGGGCGCGGGCGACGATCACCTCGGCGGGCTCGGCCGTGCCCGACTGCCCGACGGCCTCGGCGGGGAACGCGGTGCCGACGACCGGCGCGACCTCGTCCGCCTCGTCGTCGGTGTCAAGCTCCACGGGCGGCCGCTCGTCCTCCGCGGCGTGCGCCCGCTCGGTGGCGAGCTCGTTGATCCGCGCGGTGAGCCGCTCGGCGAGCCGGCGGGAGTTGGCGAACACGATGGTCGAGCGGTGCTCGCCGACGAGGTCGAGCACGCGCTCCTGCACCGCAGGCCAGATCGAGGCCTTCTGCGCCGCGCCGGCGGCCGAGCCCTCGACCTCCTCCTCGACGCCGGGGCCCGAGGCGTTTCCGCCGCCGTCGAGCGCGGCCATGTCCTCGACCGGCACCTCGACGCGGACCTGCACGGTCTTCGCCGTCTCCGGGTTGACGATCCGCACCGGGCGTCCGCCGCCGAGGAAGGACGCGACCTCGTCCACCGGGCGCACGGTGGCCGAGAGCCCGATGCGCTGTGCCGGGGCGTCGAGCAGGGCGTCGAGGCGCTCGAGGCTGAGCGCGAGGTGCGCCCCGCGCTTGGAGGCGAGCACGGCGTGCACCTCGTCGACGATCACCGTGTCGACCCCGCGCAGCGACTCCCGCGCCGCCGAGGTGAGCAGCAGGAACAGCGACTCGGGCGTGGTGACGAGGATGTCCGGCGGCGTGCGGTTGAAGCTGCGCCGCTCGTCGGCGGGGGTGTCGCCGGTGCGCGAGCCGACCGTGACGTCGGGCTCGGTCATCCCGAGGCGGTGCGCGGCCTGGCGCAGCCCGGCCAGCGGTGAGCGCAGGTTGCGCTGCACGTCGACGGTGAGCGCCTTCATCGGCGAGACGTAGAGGACCCGGCAGCGGCGCGTGGCCTCCTCGGGCGGCGGGGTGGTGGCCAGCCGGTCGAGCGCCCAGAGGAACGCCGCCAGCGTCTTGCCCGAGCCGGTGGGCGCCACGACCAGCGCGTGCTGCCCGTCGGCGACCGCGTCCCATGCGCCCTCCTGCGCGGGGGTGGCTCCCTCGAACGCGCCCGTGAACCAGTCGCGGGTGGCGGGGGAGAAGCGGTCGAGGACGGCCGCGGGCCGCCGCGGAGCCGAGCCGTCGGAAGGGGACACGGCTCCATGGTGCCCCGCACCCCCGACAACGACCCTGTGAACACACGCCGGGAGCACTAGCGTGGCCGGGTGAGAATCGCGCTGGCCTTCCAGGGCGGCGGCAGCCACACCGCCTTCACCGCGGGGGTGGTGTCCCGGCTCGTCGAGCGCGGGGCGTTCGACGGCCACGAGGTCGTCGCGGTCAGCGGCACCTCGGGCGGGGCGATCAACGCGCTGCTGACGTACGCGGCGCTGCGCGACGGCCGGCGCGACCGCATCCCGGCCGACCTCGAGGGCTTCTGGGAGGACAACGCCGCGAGCGGGCTGTTCGAGCGCCTCGGCAACGCCGTCGCGGTGGGCGCCGGCGTCGCCCAGAGCCTCGGCCTCGCGCCGCCGCTGAACCCCTACCTCGTGCCGCCGGCGTTCGACGGCCGCGAGGAGTTCCGCCGGCTCCTGCGCCGCCACGTCGACTTCGACGCGCTGGACGTCCCGGACACCGACGCCCGCCACCCGCGCCTCGTCCTCGGCGCCGTCGACGTCCGCAGCGGCGCGTTCCGTGCGTTCGACAGCCGCCGCGACCGGATCATCCCGGACACCGTGCTCGCCTCCGCGGCGATCCCGACCCTGTTCCGGGCGATCCACGTCGACGGCGGCGCCTACTGGGACGGGCTGTTCTCGCAGAACCCGCCGGTGGCCCCGCTGCTCGACGACGACCCCGACGAGCTCTGGGTCGTGCAGATCAACCCGACGCGGCGCGACGACGAGCCGCGCACGACCCTCGACATCGCCGACCGCCGCAACGAGCTCGCGGGCAACCTCTCGCTCTACCAGGAGCTCGCGTCGATCGAGAAGATCGACCAGCTCCTCGCCGCCGGCACGCTCACCGCGGCCAGCGGGTACCGCCAGGTCGCCGTGCGCGTGCTGGAGCTCGACCGCTCGATCGTCAGCGGCCTGCTCGGCGCCGCGTCGAAGGTCAACCGCGACGTGGTGTTCCTGCGCGACCTGCGCCGGCGCGGCGCCGAGCAGGCCGACGTCTTCCTGACCTCGCTGCGGTTCGAGGAGGCCTGGACCGGGGGTGACGTCGAGCGCCTCCGGAGGCTGCTGGCCGGCGCGCGCCTCGAGGTCGAGCCCCCGTTCGGGCGCGCCACCGACGACGTCGCGGTCCTGCTCGCCACCGCCGTCACCCGCGACGTCACGCGCAAGGAGCTCGTCGGCGAGGAGGTCGTCTGGCGGGTGGAGGCATCCGGGACGCCCGGCGTGCTCACCGTGGCCTTCGCCGGCGAGCGGCTCGTCTCGCTGCACCTCGGGCCGGTGCCGGAGGACGAGCGGTGAGTGCTCCGTGAGCCCCGAGGCACTCGTCCTCGGTCTCCTCAGTGCCGTGCGCGCCGTGCCCCTGGCGATCGTCTACGCGGTGCTGCTCACCGAGAGCCCGCGGCGCCTGCTGAGCGCGTACCTGCTGGCCGGCGCGGCGATCAGCGTCGTGGTCGGCGTCCTGGTCGTCACCGCGTTCGGCGCGAGCACCCGCAGCTCGGAGCACACCGCCGGGCGCCTGATCGTCGACCTCGTCCTCGGCGTCGTGGCGATCGTCTGGGCCGCCGCCCGCGCGACGGGACGACTGCCGCGCCCGCGCAGGCGGCCCGACCGGGAGCGCTCGTCGGTGCTCCCCGACGCGCTCGCGACGCGCCTGAAGTCCCCGACGCCGACCGCGATGGCCGGGGCGGGCCTGGTGACCAACCTCCCCGGGCTCTACTACATCGCGGCGCTGGTGGCGGTCCTCCAGACCCACCCGAGCGCCGTGGGCGGGATCGCGCAGGTGCTCGTCTACAACCTCCTGCGCTTCGCGGTGCCGGCCGCGGTGCTCGTGCTGGTGATCGTGCGCCCGGACCGGACCCTCGAGCTCGTGCGTGCGGTGCACGCCTGGGGACGCCGGCACGCCACGGTCCTGCTGGTGCTCGTCGTCGGCGGGGTCGGGATCTACCTCACCGGCAAGGCCCTCCTGGGGCTGCTGGGCTGATCAGCCCTCGTCCCGGTCCTCGCCCGAGGACAGCCCGGCGTCGTGGGCCAGGAGCGCGAGCTGGGTGCGGTTGTCCAGGTCGAGCTTGGACAGCGCGCTCGACAGGTAGGTCTTGACCGTCGAGAGCGAGAGCAGCAGCTCGCGGCTGATGCGCGCGTTGCTCCAGCCCCGCCCGACGGCCGCCGCCACCGAGCGCTCCTGGTCGGAGAGGGCGGCCAGGCGGGCCCCGGCGTCCGGCCGTCCCGAGCCCCGCCCGGTGGCCGCCGCGATCAGCCGGCGGGTCACCGAGGGCGACAGCGACGTGCCGCCGGCCGCGACACGGCGGATCGCGTCCTCGATGTCGGCGGGCGGGGTGTCCTTGACCAGGTAGCCCGTGGCGCCCGCGCGCAGGGCCGCGAGGACGTCCTGGTCGGAGTCGAAGGTGGTGAGGACGAGGACGGCGGGCGGCTCGGGGCGCGCGAGGAGCTCGGTGGTCGCCCGGACGCCGTCGACCCGGGGCATGCGGAGGTCCATCAGCACGACGTCGGGACGGTGCTCGGCGACCGCTGCGGGCACCTCGTCGCCGTCGGCGGCCTCCCCGACGATCGCGATGTCGTCGGCCTCGCCGAGCATCAGCCGCAGTCCGGAGCGCACGAGCGCGTCGTCGTCGACGAGGAGCACGCGGACCGGGGTCGGGTCGGTCATCGCGGCTCCATGACCGGCCAGGGCACCCGCACCGCGACGCGGAAGCGGTCGTGGTCGGGGCCGCGGGAGAGCACGTGACCGCCCGCGAGATCGACGCGCTCGGTGATGCCGAGCAGCCCGTTGCCGGGCGGCCGGACGGGGCCGGGGGCGGGCAGCGGGTTGGAGACCTCGAGCTCGGCCTCGCCGCCCGGAGCACCCCGCAGCACGACCTCGACGGGCTGGCCCGGGGCGTGGCGGGCGGCGTTGGTGAGCGCCTCCTGGGTGATGCGGTAGAGCGTGCGCCCGCACTCGTCGGGCAGCGCACCCTCGGCCAGCTCGTCGCGGAGGGTCACCGGTGTGCCCGCGGCGCGCACGCCGTCGAGGAGGCGGTCCAGGTCGGCCAGGGTCGGCTGCGGCGGCCGCTGGGCGGGATCGACCCCGGCGTCGGCCTCGTCGTCGGTGTCCGGGTCGCGCAGGACGCCGAGGATCGCCCGCAGGTCGACCAGCGCGTCGCGGGCCCCCGCCCGGATGACCTCGAGCGCGTCGCGGATCTCCTCGGGCGAGGCGGACCGGCGGTGGGCCAGCGCCCCGGCGTGCAGGGAGACCATCGACAGACGGTGGGCGAGGACGTCGTGCATCTCGCGGGCGATCCGGGTGCGCTCGGCCGTCCGGGCCGCCTCGGCCCGCAGCGCCGCCTCGGTCTCGGCCCGTTCGGCCCGCTCGACCAGCGAGTCGAGCAGCTCGTGGCGGGCGCGGACGGCGGCGCCGACGGCCACGACGGCCGCGGTGATGATGACGGCGTACCCGAAGGTCTCCCAGGACGCGGCCTCGTCGGACTGCGCGCGGAACAGGCCCTGCAGGGGACCGATCGCCAGCGAGAGGGCGGCGAGCGCCACCGCCGTCGGCCACGGCCGGCGCACGGCGAGGGAGAAGGTGGCCACCGCACCCGCGAGCCAGGCCGACGTGCACAGCACCGTGAGGGCGAAGACGACCAGTGCCGAGCCGACCGGGGCGCGGCGGCGGGCGAGCAGCACGAGGGCGGACAGGACGCCGCCGACCAGGTCGATCCACCACCACGCCGGCGCCTCGCCGCCCTGCACCGGACGCTCGGGCCACTGCGCGAGGTAGACCCCGAGCAGGGCGACGGCGAGCGCGCCGGCGTCGTAGAGGCGCGCGACGAGCGCGGTGGGCGGCACGGAGGTCACGCTAGCGCCGCCGTCCGACACGCCGCCCCGGCCGAAGGTCGACCGCGGTCGGTCCCTTCGACGGTGATCTCCGGCCGGTGCGCCGTGGTCGCCGGCCCCGCCGCGCCGCGACGCTCGTCGGCATGACGCTCACGGCTCCGCCCACGACCGCAGGCCCGTCCGCGCCCGCCTCGGTGCCGCGTCTCGCGCGGTGGCCCGTCGGCGCCGTCGCCGCAGCCGTCGCCGCCGCGCACCTGGCCGTCGCGTGGCTTCCCGGCTGGTGGTTCGACGAGGCACTCATGCTGGCGATCGGGCGCCACCACCTCGACTGGGGCTCGGTCGACCAGCCGCCGATGGCCCCGCTCGTCGCAGCCCTGATGGACATGGTCGCGCCCGGCAACGTGCTGGTGCTGCGGCTGCCGGCCGTCGCCGCCACCGCCGCGACCGTGGTGCTCGCCGCGATGATCGCGCGCGAGCTCGGCGGGGACACGCGGGCGCAGACCCTCACCGCGATCGCCCAGGGCACCGGGCTCTGGCTCACGCTCAGCGGCCACTGGCTCACGCCGTACACGCTGGAGCCGGTGACCTGGCTGGTGATCGGGTGGCTGCTCGTGCGGTGGTGGCGGGTGCGGGACGACCGCCTGCTGCTCGCCCTCGGCGTCGCCCTCGGCGTGGCGGCCCAGACGAAGTTCCAGGTGCTGCTCCTGGCCGCCGTGATGCTGGCGTCGGTCGCGGTGCTCGGACCGCGGGCGTTGCTGCGCCGCCCGCAGCTGTGGGCCGGGGCCGGCATCGCGGCGGCGATCGCCGCGCCCACGCTGATCTGGCAGGCCCTCCACGGATGGCCCCAGCTGCGGATGGGACCGATCGTGGCCTCGGAGGCCGCGTCCCTCTACCAGGGACGCCCCGGGATCATGATCTCCCTGCTCGCAGCGGCCGGGGTGATGGGCGTGCCGCTGGTTCTGTTCGGGCTGTGGCGCCTGGCGCGCGACCCGGCGCTGCACGACCTGCGCTCCCTCGCGCTCACGACGCTGGTCCTCTACGTGTTCTTCTCGGTCACCCTCGGCCGCCCGTACTACCTGGCGGGGCTCTACGGGCTGCTCGCGGCGGTGGGCGCGGTCGGCCTGCAGCGCCGCCGCGAGGCCGGGCACCGCCGCCTGCGCTGGGTGGCCTGGCCGGCGACCGTGCTGAGCGCCGCGGCGGCGGTCGCGGTGCTGCCGGGGTCGGTGGCGGCGGCCGCGCCCGCGGTCGGCGAGCAGGTCACGCAGGCGACGACGCGGGCGTACGACGCGCTCCCGCCCGACCGGCGCGCGCACACCGGGGTGATGGCCGAGTCCTACATCTACGCCGCCCTCCTCGACGCCCAGGCCCCGGAGGGGACGCTCCCGCCCGCGATGAGCAGCAATCGCAGCTACGGGTGGTTCCCGCCGCCCGGGGACGACGTGGACTCGGTCCTCTACGTCGGGTCGACCGCCGACGAGCTGCGGCCGTGGTTCGCCGAGGTCCGGCCGGTCGGGGAGGTCGGGAGCGACGCGCAGGTCTGGCTGGCCACCGGCCGGCTCGCCCCGTGGGACGCCGTCTGGCCGAGCCTGCGCCACCTCGACGTCCAGTGAGGATGCGCTGGTCAGCGCCTGCGGTTCTGGAACCACCAGCGCAGGAGGACGACCAGCGCCGCGAGCATCCCGAGCAGCGCCACGACCGCGCCGACGGTGCCCCCGAGGGAGTCGAACGCCGTGGTGGTGAGCAGGAGGTCCACGCCCCCGAGGCTATCGTGGGGCCCGTGCGGCTGACCCATTTCCGCCGGCTCATGGACGACGAGTTCGGGGCCGTGCGTGCCGGATCGATCGCCCGCGACCACGTCTTCGGCGCGCTCCGCGGGCGCACCGTCGAGCAGGCCCTCGAGGACGGCCACGAGCCCCGCGACGTGTGGCGGGCGGTGTGCGCCGAGTTCGAGGTGCCCGCCGAGAGGCGCTGAGCAGACCCGGGGCAGACCCGGGGAAACCCGACACGCCGGTCGGCGACCGGGACTCGGTATCGAACAGGTGTTCGTCTACCCTCCTCCGTACGGCCGCCGTGCGGCGTCAGCGTCGCCGCCGTCCGTCCACAACCGTTCCGTTCCTCCACAGGGCGGCCGGTCCGGCTCCACCGTTGTCGGACCCCCCGCCTAGCGTCGGCGCCAGAGAGTCGACCCCTGACACCCACGACCTTCGACGCAAGGTGGCATTCCATGGCACAGGCACCGGATCGCGACAAGGCGCTCGAGCTCGCCCTCGCCCAGATCGACAAGCAGTTCGGCAAGGGCTCGATCATGCGGCTGGGCGACGACGGCCGGGCGCCGGTCAACGTCATCCCGACCGGATCGATCGCCCTCGACGTGGCGCTCGGCGTCGGCGGGCTGCCCCGCGGCCGCGTGGTGGAGATCTACGGCCCGGAGTCCTCGGGCAAGACGACGGTCACGCTGCACGCGGTGGCCAACGCGCAGGCCCAGGGCGGCATCGCGGCGTTCATCGACGCCGAGCACGCGCTCGACCCGGAGTACGCCAAGGCCCTCGGGGTCGACACCGACGCGCTGCTGGTCTCGCAGCCCGACACCGGTGAGCAGGCGCTCGAGATCATGGACATGCTGATCCGGTCGAACGCGCTGGACGTCATCGTCGTCGACTCGGTGGCCGCGCTCGTGCCGCGCGCCGAGATCGAGGGCGACATGGGCGACAGCCACGTCGGCCTCCAGGCCCGCCTCATGAGCCAGGCGCTGCGCAAGATCACCGGTGCGCTGCACGCCTCGGGCACCACGGCGATCTTCATCAACCAGCTGCGCGAGAAGGTCGGCGTCATGTTCGGCTCGCCGGAGACCACCACGGGTGGCAAGGCGCTGAAGTTCTACGCCTCGGTCCGGCTCGACATCCGCCGCATCGAGACGCTCAAGGACGGCGCCGACGCGGTCGGCAACCGGACGCGGGTCAAGGTCGTGAAGAACAAGGTGGCCCCGCCGTTCAAGCAGGCCGAGTTCGACATGATCTACGGCACCGGCATCTCCAAGGAGGGCTCGCTGATCGACATGGGCGTCGAGCAGGCCATCGTGCGCAAGTCGGGCGCCTGGTACACGTACGAGGGCGACCAGCTGGGGCAGGGCAAGGAGAACGCCCGCAAGTTCCTGCGCGACAACCCCGACGTCGCCGACGAGATCGAGAAGCGCATCAAGGAGAAGCTCGGCATCGGGCCGAAGCTCGACGCCGAGGCGCCCGCCGCGGCGCCCGTCGACTTCTGAGTCGGATGGGTCTCGGTCAGGGGGTCGGGCGGCGCCGGTCGTCGCGGGGACGTGCGCCGGAACCACCCGAGGCCGACCGTCCCGATCACGCGGCCGATCCGCCCGCCGACCCCGAGTCGGTGGCGCGCACGATCTGCCTGAACCTGCTCACCACCCGGGCCCGCTCGCGCGCCGAGCTGGCCGATGCCCTCGCCCGCAAGGACGTCGACGACGACGTCGCCGGCCGCGTGCTCGACCGTCTGGGCGCCGCCGGGCTGGTCGACGACGCCGCGTTCGCCGAGCAGTGGGTGTCCTCGCGGCACCGGCACCAGGGCCTCGGCAAGCGGGCGCTGGCCGGGGAGCTGCACCGCAAGGGCGTCGACCGCGAGACGGCCACGGCGGCGGTCGAGGAGATCGGCCGCGACGACGAGCGCGCCCGCGCCCGGGCGCTGGTCGACCGGCGGCTGCCCTCGCTCGCCCGCTTCGAGCACGCTGTGGCGGCCCGCCGGCTGGTCGGGATGCTCGCGCGCAAGGGCTACGACGCGGGCGTGGCGTACGGGGTCGTCCGCGAGGCGCTCGCGGAGCGGCCGTCCCCGGACGAGACGGGGGACGAGGCGCTCGACGACCTGCTGTCCGATCCGGACGCCGACCACCGCTGACGCCCGTCGCGACGGCCCCGATCACCCGACGTGGCCATCGTCACGCCGCGAGACGGGGGTGGCCCGGGCGACACCGAGGTTTGACGCGTCGTAGTGTGCGGCCCACCACAGAGCGTCGCCGCGCCGTGGTTCCCTGCGGCTCTCCGCCCCGTACCGCGGCGGTCCCGGCGACGCGGAACGTCATCGCAGACGAGGACCGGGGTGCCGTGACCACCACACACGACTCCGGGACGTACCGGCCGCCGGCGCCGGGACGACCCGACATCCGACAGCGAACCCTGCGCACCGACCGCTGGTGGCTGCCGCCACTGGCGAACGCGCTGGGCCTGACCACGTTCGTCGTCTACGCGACGATCCGGTCGCTGTGGGGCTCCGCGTACTACGTGGAGCAGTACCACTACCTCTCGCCGTTCTACTCGCCCTGCGTGAGCGCCTCGTGCATCCCCGAGGCGAGCCACCTGGGCCAGTGGTTCGGCGAGATGCCGTGGTTCCTGCCCTACGCGCTCGTGTCGCTGCCGTTCCTGCTCGGCTTCCGGCTGACCTGCTACTACTACCGGAAGTCGTACTACCGGGCGTTCTGGTCGTCGCCGCCGGCGTGCGCGGTCGCCGAGCCGCACGCGAAGTACTCCGGTGAGACGCGGTTCCCGCTGATCCTGCAGAACGCGCACCGCTACTTCTTCTACGTCGCGTTCGCGATCTCGATCCTCAACACCTACGACATGGTGCTCGGGTTCCAGAGCACCGACCCGGCCACCGGGCAGACGTCGTTCGGGCTGGGGCTGGGCACGCTCATCCTGCTGATCAACGTGATCGGGCTCTGGCTCTACACGCTGTCGTGCCACTCCTGCCGCCACATCACCGGCGGACGGCTGAAGCACTTCTCGAAGCACCCGGTGCGCTACAAGCTCTGGACCACGCTCTCGAAGCTCAACACCCGCCACATGCTGTTCGCCTGGCTGACGATCGGGACGCTGATCCTGGCCGACTTCTACGTGATGCTCGTGGCGAGCGGCACCATCTCCGACCTGCGGATCGTGAACTGATGACCGACCCGGGAACCACCACCGCGTTCGAGGCGGCCGGCGCGCCCAGCACGGGCCCCGACGGCCATGCCCCCGTCACCCACCACACCTACGACGTCGTCGTCATCGGCGCCGGCGGGGCAGGCCTGCGGGCCGCGATCGAGGCCCGCCTGCGCGGCAAGCGGGTCGCGATCATCTCGAAGTCGCTGTTCGGCAAGGCCCACACGGTCATGGCCGAGGGCGGGATCGCCGCGTCGATGGGCAACGCGAACCCCCGCGACAACTGGGAGGTCCACTTCCGCGACACCATGCGCGGGGGCAAGTTCCTCAACAACTGGCGCATGGCCGAGCTGCACGCCAAGGAGGCGCCGCAGCGGGTGTGGGAGCTCGAGACCTACGGGGCCCTGTTCGACCGCACGCCCGAGGGCAAGATCAGCCAGCGGAACTTCGGCGGGCACCAGTTCCCGCGGCTCGCCCACGTCGGCGACCGCACGGGGCTCGAGCTGATCCGCACCCTGCAGCAGAAGATCGTCTCGCTGCAGCAGGAGGACTTCGCCCGCACCGGCGACTACGAGTCCGACCTCGCGGTCTACCACGAGTACACGGTCACCGAGCTGCTCAAGGACGGCGACCGGATCGCCGGCGCCTTCGGCTACCGGCGTCCCACCGGCGAGCTGGTCTGCTTCCACTCCGCCGCGGTCGTGCTCGCCACCGGCGGCGTCGGCAAGTCGTTCAAGGTCACCAGCAACTCCTGGGAGTACACCGGCGACGGGCACGCGCTCGCCATGCGCGCCGGCGCGAAGCTGCTGAACATGGAGTTCGTCCAGTTCCACCCCACGGGGATGGTCTGGCCGCCCAGCGTCAAGGGCATCCTCGTCACCGAGTCGGTGCGGGGAGACGGCGGCGTCCTCAAGAACTCCGAGGGCGAGCGCTTCATGTTCAACTACATCCCCGAGGTGTTCCGCGAGCAGTACGCCACGAGCGAGGACGAGGGCGACCGCTGGTACACCGACGCGGACAACAACCGTCGCCCGCCGGAGCTGCTCCCGCGTGACGAGGTCGCCCGCGCGATCAACAACGAGGTCAAGGAGGGCCGCGGCTCCCCGGCCGGCGGCGTCTACCTCGACGTCTCCAGCCGCATGCCCGCCGCGGAGATCACCCGGCGCCTGCCGTCGATGTACCACCAGTTCAAGGAGCTGGCGGACGTCGACATCACGGCGGGGCCGATGGAGGTCGGGCCGACCTGCCACTACGTCATGGGCGGCGTCGAGGTCGACCCCGACACGGCCGCGTCGGCGGTGCCGGGGCTCTTCGCCGCGGGCGAGGTCGCGGGCGGGATGCACGGCTCGAACCGCCTCGGCGGCAACTCGCTGTCCGACCTGCTCGTGTTCGGCTGCCGCGCCGGTGCCGGTGCCGCGGCCTACCTCGACGGGCTCGGCGAGGTGCCGGCGGTCAGCGAGCAGTCGATCACCACGGCCCGCGAGGACGTCGAGCGCCCGATCCACAACTCGGGTGGCGAGAACGCCTACACGGTCCACCAGGAACTGCAGCAGACGATGAACGACCTCGTCGGCATCATCCGCAAGGCCGACGAGATGGAGCTGGCGCTCAAGAAGCTCCACGAGCTCAAGGACCGGATCCCGCGGGTCGCGGTCGACGGCCGCCGGGCCTACAACCCGGGCTGGCACCTCGCGCTCGACCTGCGCAACATGCTCATGGTCAGCGAGTGCATCGCCATGGCGGCGCTCGAGCGGCAGGAGAGCCGTGGCGGGCACACCCGCGACGACTACCCGACGATGGACGAGGACTGGCGCCAGGAGCTGCTGGTCTGCTCGCTGCGCGACGACGGTCGAGGTGCAGCTCGAGCACCAGGGCCAGCCGGCGATGCGCTCCGACCTGTTCGACCTCTTCGAGCTCGACGAGCTGAAGAAGTACTACACCGGCGACGAGCTGGGCGGACACCGCTCGGACGTGCCGCCGCGGCAGTCGCGGGGCACCGAGGACGCGGCGGATCGACGTGAGACCGGCGGCGACCCGGGCGACGAGCTCACCGGAGGGGGAGCGTAGGCATGGGCTACCAGGCACATTTCAAGGTCTGGCGGGGCGACGCCGAGGGCGGCGACTTCGTCGACTACGGCGTCGACGTCGAGGAGGGCGAGGTCGTCCTCGACATCATGCACCGCTGCAGGCCACCCAGGCCGGCGACATGGCGGTGCGCTGGAACTGCAAGGCCGGCAAGTGCGGGTCGTGCAGCGCCGAGATCAACGGCCGGCCGCGGCTGATGTGCATGACGCGGATGTCGACGTTCGAGGAGACCGACACGATCACGGTGTCGCCGATCCGGACCTTCCCCGTCATCCGCGACCTCGTCACCGACGTCGACTTCAACTACGTCAAGGCCCGCGAGGTCCCGTCGTTCGCGCCGCCCGAGGACCTCGCGCCGGGTGAGTACCGGATGGCCAGGTCGACGTCGAGCGCTCGCAGGAGTTCCGCAAGTGCATCGAGTGCTACCTGTGCCAGAACGCCTGCCACGTCGTGCGTGACCACGAGGAGAACAAGCAGGAGTTCGCCGGCCCTCGCTACCTCATGCGGATCGCCGAGCTCGACATGCACCCGCTCGACGTGCGCAACCGCAAGGAGGACGCGCAGGAGGAGCACGGCCTCGGGTACTGCAACATCACCAAGTGCTGCACCGAGGTCTGCCCCGAGCACATCAAGATCACCGACAACGCGCTGATCCCCATGAAGGAGCGCGTGGTCGACCGCAAGTACGACCCGCTGGTGTGGCTCGGCAAGAAGATCTTCAAGCGGCAGGAGCTCGAGCAGCGCGACGCCACCGGCGACCGCTCGCTGGACGACCCGGGGCCGGACAACGGCTCGACGCTCGACGCCGACCAGATCGGGCACGTCGAGCAGCGCGGCGGGGCGCAGGCCTGAGGCCCACCCTGTCACCCTCGGCCCGGGTCCGCTGCGGCGGTCCCGGGCCGCGCGCGTCAGAGCCCCGGCCGCCTGTGCCCCCGCCCCGTCCCACGTGCACTCCGACGCCGCCAGGCCGAGGGGGAACAGGCCGGCGAGTGCCAGCACGGGCACCAGGAGCAGCGTCAACGTCGTGCGCCACGGCCAGCCGTCCTCCTCGAGGGCGGCGCGGCTCGGCGTCGGCGGGGACTCCCGACGACGGTCGCGAAGCCGGCGTCGGCCTCGAGGTCCTCGCGCGTAGTCTCCATGTTCCGCCTGGACCGCCGTAGAGGCGGCGGTCGCGGACGTCGACGTCGTCCATCCGCGAGCCTGTCCATCGTTGATCGACCGCGACCACGATCGCCGAGCATGGTCTCGCGGACGAGCAGGATCGTCGCGGTCCCATCGCGCCGTGCCGACGGTGAGCCGCGGCGCAGGTCGCCTCGAAATGAAGGAGGAGCCGAGGAGCGAGAAGTCGCGGACCCGTGGATGCGGGACCCGGGCGCGACGCGGCCGCCTCGTTGCCGTGGTTGACTATCCTCGACGGGTGCGGGAGTCGTCGATCATGAGCGGGAGCTGGAGGCGACCTCCAGCTCGGCGAGCCTGCGGTGGAGCCGCGTTCAGCGCGGTGAGGTTCAGGTCCCGGCGCATCGCCGTCCCGCGGCCAGCCGGTCCAGCCCCCGCGCGATCTCGGCGCGGCGGACCGCCCGCAGGCCCGGCCCGAGCTCGTCGTCGGCGAGCGGCCGGAAGCCCAGCCGCGCGTAGTACGGCCCGTTCCACGGGACGTCGACGAACGTGGTCAGCGTGACCGCCGGCCGTGCCCGCGGCGGCGGCGCGCTGCACCGAGGTCCTCGACGAGCCGGGCGCCGAGGCCCCGGCGCGCGCCAGCGCGGGTCCACCGAGACCTGCTCGAGGTGGGGCGTCGCCGTCGACGACGTCGTCCATGAGGTAGCGCGGCGACGGTGCCGGCGGCCTCCAGCACCCACAGGCCCGCCGCGGTCGAGCGCGCCGTCGCAGGACGACCGTCGAGGGCGGGGTGTCGTCGGCGATCGGGTCCATCCCGAGTCGCGGAACGGTGCGCCGGCCGCGACCTCGATCGCCCGAGAGGCGCCTCGAGCTCGTCGGCGCGCGCCGGCCGGATCGTCCCGCCGGTCACGTCCGTCGAGGCCGCCGGTAGCGACGGCGATGACGGCCGGGTTCCGGCGCGACCGCGCTCGAGCCAGGTCGCGATGGCCGAGAGCAGCAGGCACAGGCCGATGTAGATCGCCGCGACGACGAGCGCCACCGGGATCAGCGGCGAGTTGAGCGTGGCGTTCGAGCCCAGGTACTGGGCCTGGAACAGCAGCTCGGGGTAGGTGATGAGGAACCCGAGCGCGGTGTCCTTGAGCAGGACCACGAGCTGGCTGACGATCGAGGGCAGCATGAGCGCACGGCCTGGGGGAGCAGCACGAACCGCATGACGCCGGACTTGCGCATCCCGAGGGCGTAGGCGGCCTCGGACTGCCCCGCGGGACGGCCAGCACCCCGGCCCGGAAATCTCGGCGAGGACCGCCCCGTTGTAGAGGGTCAGGCCCAGCACCACGGCCGTGAACGTCGAGACGGTCACGCCGGCCGAGGGCAGGCCGTAGTAGAGGAACATCAGCACGACCAGCGGCACGGCCCGGAACAGCTCGACGACCCCGCTCGACACCGACCGCGGACGCGGTGGTCGGAGAGCCGGCCCAGCGCGAGCAGCGCGCCGAGCGCCAGCGCCAGCACCGCTCCGACGCCGAAGGCCCGCAGTGTGTTCAACAGCCCGTCGAGGAGCGCCAGCTGATGTTCTCGTAGAGGAGCCACGCCCACACCCGGGCGTCGAGCTGCCCGGTGGCGGCCAGCCGCCAGACGAGCACCGCGAGCAGCGCCAGGACGACGGCCAGCGTGACGACGCCGGCCAGGGTGTTGCGGGCCCGGGCCCGGGGCCCGGGGACGTCGAAGAGGACGGCGGTGGGGGCGCTCATCGGCGTCACGCTCCAGCGCTTCTCGAGCCGGCGCTGCAGCACCGTCAGGGGGATGACGAGGACGACGAAGCCCAGCGCGACCCAGCAGCAGGGCGACGAGCGTCGAGCCGCCCCGCTCGTTGAGCGCGCGGTAGAACCCGCCGGCCTCGACCACCGAGAAGCCGGCCGCGACGGTGGTGTTCTTGAGCAGGGCGATCTGCACGCTGGTCAGCGGCGGCATGACGGCGCGCACCGCCTGCGGGCAGCACGACGAGCGCGAGGGTCTGGGTGAACCCGAGCCCGAGGGCGCGGGCGGCCTCGGCCTGGCCCGCGGCACGGTGCTGATCCCGGCGCGGACCGTCTCGCACACGAACGCGGCGGTGTAGAGCGAGGGCCGACGACGGCGAGGGTGAAGTAGTCGAGGTCGACGATCTCCAGGCGCGGGAAGCCGAACGCGAAGAAGAACATCACCAGGGTCAGCGGGGTGTTGCGCAGCAGCGTCACGTACGCCGTGCCCGTCACCCGCAGCGCCGGCACCGGGCTACGCGCATGGCCGCCAAGCACGGTCCCGAGGACCAGCGACGCGATCGAGGAGAGGACGAACAGCTCGATGGTGCCGAGGAACCGGACACGAACTCGCCGAGGTCGTCGATCAGCACGTTCACCGTGAGCTCCCTCCGGTCGGGCCCGTGCGCGCCTTCGGCACGGCCTGGCCGCACAGCACGCCGACAGGGCACGACGAGGCCGCAGGCCTAGTAGCGCTGGATGGCGGGCGGGGAGGCCGGCGAGCCCGACTTGCCGAGCGTCGCCGCGTAGATGCGCTGCCAGGTGCCGTCGGTCTCGGCCTGCTGGATGAGGTCGTTGACCTTGTTCCGGAAGGCCACGTCGTCGACGGGGCACGCCGACGCCGTAGGGCTCGGAGGAGAAGACCTGGCCGACGACCTTGAGGCGCTGCGGGTCTGGGCCGCGAAGCCCTTGAGATCGCGTTGTCGGTGGTCACGGCGTCGACCTGATTGGCGATCAGCTGGTCCACGCACTGCGAGTAGTTCTGGAACTCGACGACGTTCGGGTCAGGTTCTGCTGGCGCACCCCTGGATGGGCGTGGAGCCGGTGACCGAGCAGACCCGCTTGCCCTGCAGCGTGGTCGGGCCGGTGATCGAGTGTCGGACGCGCGGACCAGCAGGTCCTGGCCGGCCACGAAGTACGGGCCGGCGAACCCGACGCGCTGCTTGCGGTTGTCGTTGATCGTGTAGGTGCCGACGTAGTAGTCGACGTCGCCGCGGGAGATCGCGTCCTCGCGGGCGGCCGACGGGACCGACCATGTAGTCGATCTTGTCCGGGCCGAACCCGAGACCCGCGGCGACCATCCGGCCGATCTCGATGTCGAACCCGCTGTACTGGCCGGTCGTCGGGTCCTGGACGCCGAGGCCGGGCTGGTCGTTCTTGACGCCATCCGGACCCGGCCGGTCTGCTGCATCTTCGCGAAGGTCGCCGAGCCGGGGACCGTCACGTTCGGGCGACCGGGTAGGACAACTGCTCGCTCGGGGCCGCCCCCGGGGCGCCCTCGCGGCCGCAGGCGGCGCCGAGAGCAGGGCCGCGAGGGCCAGGACCACGCCGACCACGCGTGCGTGTCTCATGATCGTCAACGCTCCTTAGTGGGTGAGGATCTTGCCGAGGAAATCGCGCGCCCGGGCGGAGGAGGGGCGGTGAAGAAGTCGTCGGGCGTGGAGTCCTCGACGATCTCGCCGTCGGCCATGAACACCACGCGGTCGGCGGCCGCGCGGGCGAAGCCCATCTCGTGGGTGACCACGACCATCGTCATGCCCTCGCTGCGCGAGCCCGACCATGACGTCGAGCACCTCGCCGACCATCTCCGGGTCGAGCGCCGAGGTGGGCTCGTCGAACAGCATCACCTTCGGGCTCCATCGCCAGCGCGCGGGCGATGGCCACGCGCTGCTGCTGGCCGCCCGAGAGCTGCGCCGGGTACTTGCCGGCCTTCTCGGCGATGCCCACGCGCTCCAGCAGCTCGCTGCGCGCGCTCCTCGGCCTCCGCCTTCGGCACGCCGCGCACCTGGACCGGCGCGAGCGTGACGTTCTCCAGCACCGTCATGTGCGGGAACAGGTTGAACTGCTGGAACACCATGCCGACGTCGCGCGCGCAGCCGCGCGAGCGCCTTGCCCTCGCGGGCAGCTCGTCGCCGTCGACCTCGATGCCGCCCGCTCGATCGGCTCCAGCCGGTTGATCGCCCGGCACAGCGTCGACTTGCCCGAGCCCGACGGCCCGAAGACGACGACGCACCTCGCCGCGGGCGACCTCGAGGTCGATGTGGCGCAGCACGTGCAGGTCGCCGAAGTGCTTCTCCACCCCGGCCAGCGCACCATCGGCGGCGCCGTGGCTCCCCGACGGCCGGGTCGCCCGATCCCCCGGCTCCATGGGCCCTCCGTCGACCCGGTGCTGCGGAAGGTGCCAGCGTGGACGAGGGATTCCACGCTCTTGGGGAAGACTTAGGGTTGGCGGGGCCGTGCGCATCCTGCTGGTGGAGGACGACGACCGCGTCGCCGCCGCGCTGCGCGCCGCCCTCCACCGCCACGCATCGAGGTGGTCCGGCTCGCCGGGGGGCGCGACGTCGTGGCCCACCTCGCGGGCGTCGACGTCGTCCTGCTCGACCTCGGGCTGCCCGACGTCGACGGGCTCGACGTGTGCCGTGCGCTCCGCGACGCCGGCGACGTCCCGGTGATCGTGGTCAGCGCCCGCGGCGAGGTCGAGGACCGCATCCTGGGCCTGCACTCCGGCGCCGACGACTACCTGGTCGACCCCTACGACGCCGGCGAGCTCGTCGCCCGCATCCACGCCGTGCGGCGCCGTCGCCGCCCACCAAGTCCGCACGCCGTCCCGGGCCCGGTGCGACGCTGGGCGCGCGTCGTCTCGACCTCGCCCGCCGCGTGGTCACCGTCGACGGGGCCGGTGGCGCTCAGCCGCAAGGAGTTCGCGGTGCTCGCCCTGCTCGCCGACGCGGCGGCGCGGTCTGCACCCGCGACCGGCTGGTCGCCGCGGTCTGGGGCCGGCGCTGGTCACAGCACCGGCAATGCGTTCGCCTGTTTCGCACTCACCTGCGTCATTGAGTAAGAACCTGAACCGCTTGGTTTGCGCGGCTGTAACCAGCCCTCGTTTCCAGCGCCTTCTGCTGTCGGACCCGGTCGCTGCGCTGGCGGCGGGCTGCAACGGTGAGAATTTTCAATTGACGCCCACAGAATATAATGCCGTGACGTCATTAAGTGTCAGCTCGGTACGCGATTTCGCTGCCCAACTGCTGAATATGTTTCAGCACCCCAGCGCAGAGGATTCCCATTATACCCGCGAAACTCAAGCCGATTTTCGCTATGCAGAGGTCGCTACACAATAGCTAGCAGTATGACAACCTGGGAGGAAGCATAAAGATTCTTCTACTTAGAGATGAATATCCCGTTTTGGAAGGTAATCAGACGCAGAGTACAAACGCTCTTGGATTATGGTCATGTTAGGTTAGGCCGGCTAAACTTGAATATTATTGCTCAGTTGCTTTCATCGCCGAAATTTTCCAACAAAGAGAGTACACGCGTGGCCAAATGGCTCAATCTCTCTCTGCTGCTGGCCCTAGGCATTTTGGTCATACTGATTCTATTTCTACTATTTAGTCCGGTTACAGGCGGATCAAATCAGCAATCTCTTGCTATTCACCTCTCGTTGATCGTGGTGTTCGGCGGCGCATGGGTACTCATGCGGATTGGCTTCGCCTACACTGAACAGAGTGTTGTCGAACACACAACAAAACTCACTCAAGTCAACCAGCAACTGATGCTCGAAATCTGGGAGCGCCAGCTAAGTGAGCATCGCTTTCGCAGTTTGGCGGCGAATTCCCACGATTTTATTTGTATTTGGGACGTCACCTCTCGCAGTTGGTCCTACTGCAACCGCCCGCTGTTGCTTGATGACACGGATTCGGCTCTCATAGACTATCCCTCCTTCCTTCAACATATCCACCCCGATGACTACCATCGGGTTAAAGAGCGTTGGTTGAATTCTGGTAAAGGAAGCCAAGAGGTACAACTGGAGTACCGGCTGCGCCATGCCAATGGCGAATGGTTGCATGTGCGCGAGCGGGCGCTTTCACTTGACGACAACGGCAATCCTGCACAGATCCTAATTTGCTTAAATATGATCACGGAGCATATGAATTATGAAGAGACACTCCGTCTAGCCACAGAGAGCGCCGAAGCTGCGACACGATCCAAGAGCGAATTTCTGGCTAACATGAGCCACGAGATCCGCACGCCGATGAACGGTGTTGTTGCCATGACCAGTCTGCTCCATGCGACCGAACTAAACGAGGAGCAGCGTTTCTATGTGAACACGATCCGTCACAGCAGCGACACGCTATTGACGATCATCAACGACATCCTCGACCTCTCAAAGGCCGAGTCTGGCCGGCTTGGCATCGAACGCCTGCCATTGGACGTGTATCGTTCTGTTGAGGAAGTTTTGGATCTCCTCGCGCCTAAGGCTGCGGAGAAGGATTTGGAACTTGTCTACAACATTGACCGCACTGTGCCTGTCATGGTGCTGGGCGATGCCACGCGGCTGCGCCAGGTTTTGATCAATATAGTCTCCAACGCGCTTAAGTTTACAGCGCAAGGCGACATCTCAGTTTTGGTGGATGCCAAACCGGTAAACGACCAACGGGTGGAACTTCACTTCGCCATTCGCGATACGGGCATTGGCATGGCGATGGATCAAATTCAGCGCTTATTCGAGCCTTTTAGCCAGGCAGACGCTTCGAACACACGTAGCTATGGAGGCACCGGTCTTGGTCTGGCGATCAGCAAGCGGCTGTGTGAGTTGATGGGAGGGAGCATCTGGGTCGAAAGCGAACAGCATGTTGGCTCTACATTCCATTTCACAATCGTCGTGCCCATTGTCGAAGTGACAGGGAACGACGACGTATATGAGGTTCATCCCGCACTTGAATGGCGCACCGTTCTGGTGGTTGACGACAGTCTGGCGCACTGCCAGATTCTCAAGCGAACGTTGAGCCAATGGGGCATGCTCCCCACGCTTGCGGCTTCCGGTGCAGAAGCCCTGGCTCTCCTGCAAGATCAGCCTCGCTTCGACATCGTCATAATTGACATGCAGATGCCGGGAATGTCTGGGTTGATTCTCGCCAAGGAGTTGCGCAAGCTGGTTGGAGAGCTGCCGATTGTGATGACTTCGGCGCTTGGTGTGCCCATGTATGCAGTGGGGGACAATCGCCGCCTGCATGACCTGCCAGTTGTAATGTCCCCGGCGTCGGGCACAAACGAGCAGCGCGAGGCGGTGCGCCAACTCGGCGTCACCAACATTGTCTTCAAGCCAGTGAAGCCTTCCTTCCTGCGCGCAGCGCTTCTGGAGCATTTTGATAGAATCCCGTCTATCAGCGTAGCTGACATTGCGGAGGAGTCGCATAAGTCACATGAAAGCATCGATTCGGAGATGGGCCGTCGCCATCCTCTGCACATCCTACTGGCGGAGGACAACCTCACCAACCAGAAGGTAGCGTTGCGTATGCTCAATCGGCTTGGATATGAGGCTGATGTGGTGATCAATGGCCTGGAAGCGGTCAGTGCAGCCCACCAGCAACATTACGATGTCATTCTGATGGATATTCAAATGCCCGAGATGGACGGTTTGGAAGCGACACGCCAGATCCGCACGGGCTTGGCAGCAACCAACCAACCTTATATTATTGCCATGACGGCGGCTGCAATGCAGTTAAACCGAGAGAAATGTCTTGAGGCGGGGATGGATGACTTCCTTGCCAAACCTGCTCGTCTCGAAGATTTGGCTCAAGCATTGAAACGTTATCTGCCTTTGTCTGCGGGTACCCTAAGCGGCGCTCGTTGAAGGATAGTTGATAACACACTTGCAGCGATCTTAGACTCTTCGCAAGTTGGGGCTGCAAAACCCTAAGTCTCTCCGCTCCATCCCTAGCCACTCACTTAGGCCGGGATGGAGTATCTTTCCTCTCCCACGATTTATCGGACCTTCATTCAAAGTAAATCCTCACTGATTACTCCTGTTGTCAGCGATAGTGGCTTGCTACGTATACATCTATGTATTCATCGAAGTGGCAGAAAAGTAGCTGAGATGTCGCTGTTGCCTGCGCACGGAGATTCTGCATGGATGTCTTGCGCTGGGTCTCTGCAAAAATCAACGTTGCATCCCTCTGATTTACCTGTATACTATCCGTAGCTGGCCGAGCTTGATGGCCTGCAATGGATTGTCCCCGATTTACCCCATACGCTAAGTGTTCTTTGAAAGGAATAATCAACTACGCGAGGAGGTGTACCATGTTTCGAAGAATTTTGGCTCCTCTTGATGGCTACAAGTTGCTGACCGCGGCCGGTCCACGCCGGCGCCGGACTCGAACACGTCGCTGGCCAGGATCGTTCCGCCGGCCAGGGCCAGCACCAGGATGAGCCCGGTGGCCGCGCCCGCCGGGATCGCGACCGGCGCGGCCGGCGCGCTCGACCCCGCCGGCGTAGGCCACGGCCACGCCCAAGTGCGGCCACGCGGGGGGAGAAGCGGGCGGCTTCGGCCACCACGACTCCTGGGAACGTGGCCGTGCCCACGGCGTGGGTGTAGAAGGCCAGCCGGCGGAGCACCACGAACGCGCCGAGGGTCCCGCCGGCCACGGCCAGGAGCAGGAGCTCGGCCGCGGCGACCCGGGTCGAGCGCAGCTCGAGCAGGTACAGGGGATCCGGGAGCGGGTCCAGTGCCACCGCCCCAGTCTAAATGAGAGTGATTCTCGAATACACCGTGCCCGGAAATAGCGACTTTCCGGTCGCGCGGGTGCTCAAGTCGGTACACCGGGCGTCCGACCCCGATGAGTGCCCCGCCCCGATGCACCGCCTCAACGCCTACATCTCCACCGCGCTCACCGCCGGCCTGCTCCTGGCCGCGATCGGCGTGCTGTTCGTCGTGGCCGGGGACGGTTGTCGTTCGTCGACTGGGACCGCGGCGGCGGCGCCCAGGCCGAGGGCGATAGCGCACCAGGCGGCTTCCCGCGCGCGGCGTGAGCTCCGGCCCGCCGCGCTACGCGTCCCCGGCGCCCGCCCGTGCCGCCGGCTCGCGCCGCGCGGACCCCGGCGGCCCCAAGAGCCGGGTGCTCCCGCGCGCCGTCGCGCCGTCGCCGCGGCACCCGTGCCGACAAGCCGCGCGCCCCTCGCCCCGAGGCCGCGCCGCCCCGGCGCCGGCCGGCCCCCGAACCGCCGGGTACGCCCCCGGAGAACCCTCCGCCGGCGGCGGACCCGCCACCGGTGCCCCAGCCCGCCGCGCCGCCGCCTCCGCCGCCCGGCCCGCCCCCGGCTGGGCGCCGTCCGGGGCCGGTCCAGGAGTTGGCCGCCGGGTGGTGGGCACCCTCCACGCGGCTACGACCGAGCTGACGCGCGGGCTCGGCGGCGCGCCGCCGCCCTAGAAAGCGCCCGCTCCAGGAACCGCGCGGTCAGGTTCTGCACCTCCAGGTCGTGCTGGAGCGAGCGGTGGTGCCCGCCGGGGAACACGATCAGGCGCTTGGGCTCGCCGCGCCGCCTCGTGGAGCTCCTGGCTGGCCGTGTAGGGCACGCGCTCGTCGCCCTGGGCGTGCAGCAGCAGCAGCGCGGTGCGCGGCGACAGGCGGGCGGCCGCGCGCAGGTCCAGCGTGCCCAGCCACTGCACCGTGGCCGTCGGCGTCCACCGCGAAGTCCACCAGGTCGCCGGAGGCGATCCCGCGCGCCAGCAGCGGGCGGCGCGGGGCAGATGGCGGCCACGGCGGCGATCGACGGCTCGGCCGCCGCGGCCTGGATGGCCAGGAAGCCGCCCATGCTCGACCCGCGGAGCGCCGACCGCGGGCGCGTGCTCGGCGCAGCACGTCGCGCATGGCCAGCACGTCGCCCACCGCGGCGGGCCCGAAGCGCCCGCCGAGCGCCCGTGGCCGCGGGCGTCGAAGGCCAGCGCGGCCAGGCCGCGGTCACGGCAGACGCGGCCGAAGTCGAAGTGGCTCTCCTTGCGCGACCCGGCGCCGTGCAGGATCACCACGCCTCCGGCCGCGGGCCGCCGTCCGGCAGGAACAGCGCGTACGAGAGCCCGTCGTGCTCGCCGAGCTCGGGCGGTGCGGGCGGCTCGTGGTGCTTCATACTCGCGGACCCTATGAGCACCGACCGCACCGTGGCCGACCGCGGGAGCGCGCTGCCCTCCGGGCTGGAGCGCGTGTACCCGATGGGCTCCGACCTGGGGCCCGGCGGCGCCCTGCGCATCGCCGGCTGTGACGCGCGCGAGCTGGCGCGCGAGTTCGGCACCCCCGCCTACGTGTACGCCGAGGACGACCTGCGCGCCCGGGCGCGCGCCACGCGCGACGCGTTCGCCGCCCGCACCGACCGGTTCGAGGTGCTCTACGCGTCCAAGGCGTTCCCCGCCACCGCCGCGCTGCGGATCTTCGCCGAGGAGGGCCTGTCGGTGGACTGCGCCTCGGGCGGCGAGCTGCACCTGGCGCTGAACGCGGGGCTTCGACCCCGAGCGGATCTACCTGCACGGCAACAACAAGTCCGAGGCCGAGCTGGAGCAGGCGGTCGAGGCCGGCGTCGGCCACGTGATCGTGGACTCCTTCGACGAGATCGAGCGGCTGGAGCGGGTCGCGGCCGGCCGCGGCCAGCGGATCCTGATGCGCGTCACGCCCGGCATCGAGCCCGAGACCCACAAGGCCATCCGCACCGGCCAGGAGGACTCCAAGTTCGGCATCCCCATGCGCGACGTGGAGCGGGCGCTGGAGCGGATCGGGCGCTCGGGCCTGGAGCTGCGCGGGCTGCACGCGCACATCGGCTCGCAGGTGTTCGACCTGGACGTGTACGAGTCGCTGGCCGACGTGCTGCGCCAGATCGGCGACTTCCCGCTGCTGAACCTGGGCGGCGGCTTCGCCATCGCCTACACGCGCGAGGACCGCCCGCCGCCGGCCGAGGAGTACGCCGAGGCGATGCTGGCCCACGCGCCCGACGGGCGTGACCGTGCTGTGCGAGCCCGGCCGCTCGCTGGTGGGCAACGCCGGCGTGTCGCTGTACACGGTGGGCACCGTCAAGGAGGTCCCCGGCGTGCGCACCTACGTGGCCGTGGACGGCGGCATGGCCGACAACATCAGGCCGATGCTCTACGGCGCGGTGTACGAGGCCGACGTGGTCGACCGCTTCGGCGACTCCACCGCCCTGCCGGATCGTGGGCATGCACTGCGAGTCGGGCGACATCCTGATCGACGAGGGCGCGCTGGAGGACCCGCGCCCGGGCGACGTCGTGGCCGTGCCGGCCACCGGCGCGTACGGTCACGCGATGGCCAGCAACTACAACGCGGTCCCGCGGCCGCCGGTGGTGTTCTGCAAGGACGGCGACGCGCGCCTGGTGGTCCGGCGCGAGACCTACGACGACCTGACCCGCCGCGATGTCTGAGCCGCAGCCGTTCCGGATCGGCCTGCTGGGCCACGGCACCGTGGGCGCGGCCTTCGAGGAGCTGGTGGCCGAGCGCACCGAGGCCATCGCCGCCGAGGTGGGCTTCCGGCCCGAGATCTCCGGCGTGCTGACCACCAGCCGGGGCGACTTCGACGACATCCTCGAGCGCTCGCGACCTGATCGTGGAGCTGATCGGCGGCACCGAGCCGGCGCTGGACTACGCGCTGCGCGCGATGGAGGCCGGCAAGCACTTCGTGACCGCCAACAAGCAGCTGGTCTCGCGCCACGGCGAGCAGCTGTTCGAGGTGGCCGCACCGGAAGGGGGTGCAGCTGCGCTTCGAGGCCGCGGTCGGCGGCGTGGTGCCCGCCATCCGCGTGATCTCCGAGACGCTGGCCGCCGCCCACATCGAGCGCGTGCACGGCATCGTCAACGGCACCACCAACTTCATCCTGACCGCGATGGAGCGCACCGGCGCCTCCTACGAGGACGCGCTGGCCGAGGCCCAGCGGCTGGGCTACGCGGAGGCCGACCCCACCGACGACGTGACCGGCGCCGACGCCGCGGCCAAGATGGCGATCATCGCCCGGCTGGCCTTCGGCGCGCCCGTGCACATCGACGACGTGCCGCACGAGGGCATCGAGCACATCACGCCCGACGACATCGCCTACGCGCGCGAGCTGGACCTGTCGCTCAAGCTCATCGGCAGCGCCGAGCGCGTGGACGGCGGCCTGTCGGTGCAGGTCTACCCCGCGTTCCTGTTCGCCGACCATCCGCTGGCCGCGGTGCACGGCTCGTTCAACGCGGTCACGATCGAGTCGCCGGCCATCACCGAGATCACGCTGTCGGGCCCCGGCGCGGGCGGCTCGCAGACCGCCTCCGCGGTGCTGGGCGACGTGATCAGCGCCATGATCCCGCCGCCGTTCAACCCGCCGCCGGCCGAGCCGGCCACGCTGGTCACCGACCGCGAGTCGGCGTTCTACGTGCACGTGGAGGTGGCCGACACCCCCGGCGTGCTGGCCCAGGTGGCCGAGATCCTGGGCATGCAGGGCGCGTCGATCCGGTCGGTGGTCCAGAAGGGCATCGGCGAGGACGCGCGGCTGGCGATGGTCATGCACCCCGTCCTGGAGTCGAGGTTCCGCGCGGCCGTGGAGATGATCGGCCGGCTGGACTTCGTGCGCTCGCGCCCGCGGGTGATCCGGGTCATCGGCGAGACGTTCGAATGAGCCTCTGGCGCTACGCCGACCGCCTGCCCGTGGAGCCGCTGGTCACGCTGGACGAGGGCGACACGCCGCTGGTGCCCGCGCCGCACCTGAGCGAGCTGACCGGCTGCGACGTGTACCTGAAGGTCGAGGGCGCCAACCCCACCGGCAGCTTCAAGGACCGCGGCATGACCGTGGCCGTGTCGGCCGCGATCGGCGAGGGGGCCGAGGCGGTGATCTGCGCGTCGACCGGCAACACGGCGGCCAGCCCGGCCGCGTACGCGGCGCGCGCCGGCCTGCGCGGCGCCGTGATCGTGCCCGAGGGCAAGATCGCCACCGGCAAGCTGGCCCAGGCGCTGATGCACGGCGCGCGCGTGATCGCGCTGCAGCGGCAACTTCGACGAGGCGCTGGCGCTGGTGCGCCAGCTGGCCGACAAGCACCCGATCGCGCTGGTCAACTCGGTCAACGAGTACCGGATCGAGGGCCAGAAGACGTCGGCGTTCGAGATCTGCGACGAGCTGGGCGAGGCGCCCGACGCGCTGTGCATCCCGGTCGGCAACGCGGGCAACGTGACCGCCTACTGGCGCGGCTTCGAGGAGTACGGCGTGCGCCCGCGGCTGTACGGCTTCCAGGCCGAGGGCGCGGCGCCGCTGGTGCACGGCGCGCCGGTCGAGGCGCCCGAGACGGTGGCCTCGGCCATCCGGATCGGCAACCCGGCCCGGTGGGAGGAGGCGATGGGCGCGTTCACCGGCTCGCGCGGCCAGGTGCGCGCGGTCAGCGACGAGCAGATCCTGGACGCCTACGACCTGCTGGCCGCGCGCGAGGGCGTGTTCTGCGAGCCCGCCTCCGCGGCGTCGGTGGCGGGCCTGCTGGCCCACGGCGCCGAGGGCCGCGTGGTGTGCGTGCTCACCGGCCACGGCCTCAAGGACCCGCAGACCGCCATGAACCGCGCGTCGTCGGTGATCCCCTGCGAGCCCGACATCGCCAGCGTGGAGGCCGCGGTGCTGGAGCGCGTGAACCGGCACCGGATCGTGAAGCGTGCCGGCGTCCTCGGCCAACCTCGGGCCCGGGTACGACGTGCTGGCGGCCGCGCTGTCGATCGAGCTCGAGCTGGAGGTGCGAGAGACGGGCGAGTTCTCGGTGACCTCCGACACGCCGGGCGTGCCGCTGGACCGCACCAACCTGTGCGTGCGCGCCTTCGAGAAGCTGCACCCCGCCGACGGCCTGTCGTTCGACATCCGGTCGCAGATCCCGCCGTCGGGCGGCCTGGGCTCCAGCGCCGCCGTGCATCGTGGCCGGGCTGGCCGCCGCCGACCACATGTTCGAGCTGGACGCGCCGCTGTACGAGCACGCGCGCGAGCTGGAGGGCCACCCCGACAACATCGCCGCCGCGCTGTACGGCGGCTTCGTGATCTGCGGCCCCGGCGACCCCGTGCGGATCGAGCCGGCCGAGGGCCTGGAGGGCATCGTGGCCATGCCGCCCGTGCCGGTGTCCACCGCGCAGGCGCGCGCGGCGCTGCCCGCCGAGGTGCCGATGACGGAGGCCGTCGTTCAACATCGCGCACGCCACGCTGCTGACGCTGGGCCTGGCGCGGTCGGACTTCTCGCTGATCGGCCGCGGCCTGGACGACCGCCTGCACCAGCCGCGCCGGGCGGCGCTGTACCCGCGCTCGGTGGAGCTGCTGCACAAGGCGCGCGCCCTGGGCGCCATCGGCGCCACCGTCTCCGGCGCGGGGCCGGCCGTCCTGTTCTGGTGCCAGTGGCAGCAGACCGGCGACGTGCTGGCGGCGCTGCAGCGCCGAGGCGCCCGACTGCGACGTGCGCCGGGTGAACTTCGCGCCCGGCGGCGCCGACGTGAGGGAGCTGTGAGCAAGCGCGTCGAGGCCGCCGGCGGCGTGGTCGTCGCGCGACGGCCAGGTCTGCCTGGTGCACCGGCCCCGCTACGACGACTGGTCGCTGCCCAAGGGCAAGCTCGACGCCGGCGAGAGCTTCGAGCAGGCCGCGCTGCGCGAGGTCGAGGAGGAGACCGGGCTGGTCTGCAGCCTGGGGGAGGAGCTGGCCGCGACCGAGTACCACGACCGCAAGGGCCGGCCGAAGATCGTGCGCTACTGGCGCATGGACGGTGGTCGAGGACCCGGGCTTCGAGCCCAACGACGAGGTCGACGAGCTGCGCTGGATGACCCGGGCGACGCCGCGGACCTGCTCTCGCTACGAGCACGACAAGACCCTGCTCGCGGGCCTGTGAACGCCTCGTTCCGGCGGGGGGTCAAGGAGGGCATCCCGTTCGCCGTGGCCGGCGGGCTGCTGGCCATCTCGTTCGGCGTGCTGGCCCACGACACCGGCCTGGGCGCGTGGGGCGCGATCCTGATGTCCGCCGTGGTGTTCGGCGGCTCCGCGCAGTTCGCCTCGGTGGGCATCCTGTCCACCGGCGGCAGCCTGGGCACCGCGCTGCTGGCGGCGACGCTGGTGAACTCGCGCTTCCTGCCCATGGGGGTCGCGCTGGCGCCCTACCTGCCCGGCGGCCCGCTCAAGCGCGCGCTGCAGGGCCAGCCGCTGGTGGACCCGTCGTGGATCCTGGCCCGCGACACCGACGGCGCGTTCGACCGCCACGTGATGTTCGGCGCCAGCGCCGCGCAGTACGTGACGTGGATCAGCGGGACCGTGCTGGGCGCCTTCGTGGGCACCGGCGACATCGACCCCGACAGCCTGGGCGTGGACGCCATCTTCCCGGCCTTCTTCCTGATCCTGCTGCTGGACGAGCTCCGCCGGCCCGGCATGCGCAGCGTCGCGCTGATGGGCGCGCTGATCGCGCTGGTGCTGGTGCCCATCACCCCGATCGGCGTGCCCGTGCTGGTGGCCAGCTCGGCCGCCCTGGTCGGGCTCCGCCGGGGGCCGCACGAGGCCGCGCCGGACTGGGGCGAGCAGTGAGCGGCCAGTGGGCCGCGCTGGTGGCCGGCTGCGCGGTCATGGCCTTCGTGATCAAGGCGCTGGGGCCGGTCGTGTTCGGCGGCCGGCCGCTGCCCGAGCGCCTGCGCGCGGTGGTGTTCCTGGTGGCCGCGCCGCTGCTGGCGGCGCTGGTGGTCACCCAGGCGATGGCCGAGGGCGACGAGCTCAAGCTGGACGCCGAGACCGCCGGTGTGGCCGTGGCCGGGATCGCCGGCTGGTTCCGCGTGCCCTCGACGATCTGCCTGCTGCTGGCCGCCGCGGTCACCGGCGGCCTGCGCGCGCTGGGCTGAGTCAGTCGGCGTAGACGTCGACCGAGCCGGGAGGCGAGCCCGGTCCTGGGCTCCGGCGGCCGTCCTCGCCGACGCGAGCATCTGGAAGCCGCATCAGCTCGTCGACCAGGGCCGAGGAGTTGCCGTGGCTGGAGCTCTGCATGAACGCCAGGACCTCGCCCGGCTAGCGGGCCGTGGCCAGCCCCTTCAGGTAGGTCCTGTGCTGCCCGCCGGGAGTCCCGTCGAACTGGGCGTCGTAGTAGCCCTTCTTGGCCTCCTGCTCGACCTCGGCCGGGGTCATGCCCTCGTCCTCGTCGCCCTGGTTGGTGTAGTAGGAGATCTGCTCGATCGCGTCCTGGCGGATGCTGCTCGAGGTCCGCCTTCGCTGAAGCGCAGCCGCATGTTCTGGTTGTCGCCGTCCACGCCTCGTCGTCGCTCGCCGTGCAGCTCGGTCAGGGCCTCGGACAGGTTCGAGTCCGCGCCCTGGAGCAGTAGGGAGTACTCGGACGGCCCGTACTCCTCGTCGCCGAGCTCCTTCTTGGCCTGCTCGATGTAGGTCACGCTGCCCTGGCGGTCGGTCATCGCGTAGTCCACGCTGCCGTCGGCGTGGTGGGTCTCGGTCACGTCGCCGGCGAACGGGGTGGACTGCCGCCCAGGTGCAGCGGCCCGAGGTCCAGCTTCAGCGTGGTGCTGCCGGACCAGCTGGCCTTCTCGACCGAGGTGGCGTCCTGCACGCCCGGGGCCCTCGGTGTCGGGCAGCTCGCCCGGTGGTCACGAAGTGCTGGTAGGCGTCCCAGCCCGGCTCGCGGTCGGGGTTGACCTCGACCGTGCGCAGGTCGCCGTAGGCGAACTCGTTCGACATCCCCGCCGCCACGCTGAGGTCCTCGGTGCCCAGCCGCAGCTCCACGGCGTTGCGGCACGAACTCCTCGTCGCCGACCAGGATGCGCATGCGCCCGTTGTCCAGCCGCTCGACCGCGCTGCTCAGGCGGCGCCCGTCCTCGAAGCCGAGCGTCCCGGTCAGGAGGCGGTAGCTCGCGCTCTGGGAGTTGCCCTCGTAGGCCTCCTTGTCCATGGTGATGCTCTCGCCCGAGCGCAGCGAGTCGGGGTCGATCGGGTTGGGCGGGCGCACCGTCGCCGTCGGCGATCTGCTCGGCGCGCTCGGACGTCACCCGCAACTTGTAGGTCATCGTCTTGCCGTTGTAGTGCTCGAGCGTGATGCCGAGGCCCTTGGGCAGCTCCGCCTCGCCCTTCACGCCGCCGCGTAGGTCGACGGACAGGCTCAGGGTCTCGTAGGTCTTGCCGTTGTCTGCCAGCTCCGGGTCGCCGCGGCTGACCTCCCCGGTGAGCTTGCCGGTCAGCTCCACCGAGACCGGCGGCTTTTTCGGCCCCTGCGCGCAGGCCAGCGCGGCGTTCGGGGTGGTCTGGAGCATGCACTTCTGCTCCAGGGTCAGGCCCACCGTCTCCCCCTCGCCGGGCAAGGGCATCGCCGCCCAAGGGTCGGGTCGCGCAGCGTGGGCCCGTCCATCGGGCCGAACAGCTCCTCCTTGTACTCGTTGTCGCGCTCGGCGCGCATCTGCTCGGCCAGGCGCCGTACCTCGTCGTCGTCGGCGAACTCCTGCAGCGTGCGGGACAGGCCCATGTTCAGGGCCCCGCCGTTGCGGTCGATCTGGTCGAGCGCGCCGGCGTAGCGCTCGGCGTCGCTGCGCGTCTGGCGCTTCTCCTCGAGCTCGCGGACCGCCTGGCGCACGGCGGGGTCCTCGGGCGGGGGCCCGCCGGTGTCGCGGTCGAGGTAGTCGCGGGCGCTGTCCAGGACGCGCTCACGCTCCTCGGCCGCCTCGCGGCGGGCGGCGATTCGGCCGGCGGCCTTCTTGACCTCGGGGTCCCGGCCGAGCTCCAGGTTGTGGCTCAGGCCCATGCTCAGGGCGCCGCCGTTGCTCTCGATCTGGTCGAGGGTGTTCAGGTAGGTCTGCGCCTTGCGGCGCACCGCTGCCTGTTCCTCGCGCTCGCGTGCGTCCTCCTCGCGCCCGGCCATCTGGCGCTGGAACTCCGTCACGAACGCCTTCACCTTCGGGTCGTCCCCGTAGGCCAGTGAGCGCGAGAGGCCCATGTTCAGCGCGCCGCCGTTGTCCTTGATCTGCTCCTGGGCGTTCATGTACGCCCGGCTCTCGCGCAGCACCCGGGCGTCCTCGGCGGCCTTTTCGTCCTGCCGGCGCTGGCGCTCCTGCCGGACCTCGAGCGCGGCGGCCTCGTTCTCGCGGATCTGCTTGGCGCGGCTGACGACCCGCGGGTCGTCGCCCAGCTGCATTGCCTGGGAGGTGCCCATCCGCAGGGCGCCGTCGTCGGCCTCGATCTGGTCCAGGGCGTTGGCGTAACGCTGCGCCTCCGAGCGCAGCTGCTCGCCGTCCGGGCGGGGAGGCTCGGGCGTACGCTCGCGCTCCGGCCGGTCCGCGACGGGTGTAGCCGGGGTGCGCACGGGCTCGGCGGGGGTGCGCACGGGCTCGGCGGGCTGCTGCCGGCGCACGGGCTGCACCTGGCGCACGGGGTGCTCCTGGCGCACGGGGTGCTCCTGGCGCACGGGGTGCTCCTGGCGCTCCTGGCGCACGGGCTCCTGCTGCGGGGCCGCGGGCTTCTCCTGGCGCTGGCGCACGGGCGCCACCGGCGGGTCCGGCCGCTGCTGGGTGACCGGGTGGCTCTGGGGTGGCGGCGCGGGCTCGCGCTTGACGGGCTTCGCCGGCGTGTCGTCCGTGGCCGCGTCGGGCGCGTCGGCGTCCTCGTCGGGCGCCGGCGGCGCGCCGCCACCGGCGTCGGCGGGCAGCATCGCGTGGGCGCCCGAGGGCGCCGCAAGGCCTCCGAGCGTGACGGTGATGACGGCAGCGGTCCTTCGCATGGATTGAGCATCCCCGGGGCACGCGCAAGCCCAAACCCAGGGGATGCGACAAACGTCGATGCCCCGGGCGCTGCCGCAGTACGATCGCGCGGGATGGGAGTGCCCGGAGCAGCGCAGCCGACGCCGGTACCGCAGGACCGGATGCCGGCAGCGGTCCGCGAGCTGGCGGCCGAATGGCTCCCTCGTGTGCCCCAGCTGGCACGCGACCTGACCGACCACCTGTTCGCGACCGTGCCCGAGCTGGACGCGGTCGGCGACGAGGGGCTGTACGCGGAGACGCTGGCCAGCACCGAGGCGAACGTCGACCAGGTGATGCGCCTGTTCAAGGTCGGCGGGCGCGCCGACAGCCTCGTCCTGCCGCCCGAGGCGGCCGAGTACGTGCTGGGCCTGGTCCGGCGCGGGATCACCCTGCCGCCGCTGCTGCGCACGTACCGGCTCGGCCACGCGTGGCTCTGGGAGCGCTGGAGCACGGCGCTGCAGGAGCGGGTCACCGACATCCAGGAGCTGCGCCACGCGCAGGAGCAGAGCTCGGCGTTCATGTTCGCCTACGTCGACCAGATCTCGGACGCCCTGGTCACCGAATACGCCACCGAGCGCGAGCGGTCCATGCGCAGCGCGGCCCAGCTCCGCGCGGAGACCGTGCGGGCGATCCTGGCCGGTGACACGCTCGACGAGGAAGTGGCCGCCGGCCGGCTGGGGTACGAGCTACGGCGCCATCACCTGGCGCTGCGGGTCTGGAGCAGTGACCGCGGCGCGGGCGGGCTGGAGCGCGCCGCGGCCGACGCCGCCGCGGTGCTCGGGGCGGGCGAGCCGCTGGTGATCCCCTCCGGAGTGGCCAGCCTCGACGTCTGGTGCGGGGCCTTCGAGCGGCCGGACGCGGACCGGCTGGCCTCCTACGAGCCGCCAACCGGAACCCGGCTGGCGATCGGAACCCCCGGGGAAGGCGTCGAGGGCTTCCGCCGCTCGCACGCCGAAGCCGTGCACGCCGCGCGTATCGCCGAGCTCGCGCAGGGCACCGCGGCGCGGGAAGTCACCGCCTACGGCCACGTGGAGCTGGCCTCGCTCCTGGCCGCGGACCTACCGCGAGCGCGGGTGTTCGTGGCCGGCCGCCTCGGGCCCCTGGCCTCCACCGCCGAGCCGGTCGCGCGGCTACGCGAGACCGTCTTCGCCTTCCTGGCCGCCGGCGGCAGCAGCTCGCGCGTCGCGCGCGAGTTGCACGTGCACCAGAACACGGTCGCCTACCGGATCAAGCGCGCCGAGGAGCTGCTGGGCCGCAAGGTCACCGACGATGCCGTGGAGCTGACGTGCGCGCTGCGCTGGCGGCCGCGCTCGGTACCGAGGTGCTGGTGGAGGAGCCCGGCTAGGCGGCATGGGTCTGTCGGCCGCTGCGGTTGACGGGGCGAACGGCGGCTGGGTAAGGCGGGGTCACACCGCCGCGGTCATCATCCTGCCGGCTATAGGCGGCACGATCATGACCGCGCTCCGCGTGTGGCCGCGGAGCGTTACGGCGAACGGGAGCGGCGCGGCCCTGGCCCATCACCCAAACCGCACGCCCGGCCTTGTGTCGCCTCACAAAGCCGGGCGGGTGTTCTGCGTCTGGCCCTATACCGCGTACCCGGTGGCGGGATAGGTTCGCGCGATGGGTCTGATCGAGGGGACCCCTCCGCCGGTTGATCCGGCGACGTTCATGCAGACGCCGTATCGCGAACGCATCAAGGTGCTGACTCGGCACTGGGTGGACTACGGCGCGGGCTGCCGAAGTTCATCATGTTGATCTACATCGCGAAGATGCTGGTGTTCTACGCGGTCGGCGGCGTGCTGGCGGCGACGCTGACGTCGGGCCTCGACCCGCTGGACCCGGCCGCGTGGTGGGACGAGCCGATCGTCTACCAGAAGCTCGTGGTGTGGATCGTGCTGGTCGAGGTGCTCGGGATCGGCGGCGCGTGGGGACCGCTGGCCGGGCACTTCAAGCCGATGACCGGCGGCGTGCGCTACTGGCCGCGGCCGGGACGATCCGGGTCCCGCCGTGGCCGGGCAAGGTCCCGCTCACCGCGGCGACACCCGCACGATCTTCGACGTGGGGCTTTACCTCGCTCCTGCTCGGCCTGTGGTGGCGATCGCGCTGCCGGGCACGGATGACTCGTCTGACCGAGCGATCGGCTCGAACAAGGGGCTCGTCCCGCCGGCCGCGATCATCCCGTCCTCGCGCTCCTCGGGCTCTCGGTCTGCGCGACAAGATCGTCTTCCTCGCCGCCCGCAGCGAGCAGTGGCTCCCGGCGCTGGTGTTCTTCGCGTTCTTCCCCTTCGTGGACATGATCATCGCGGCCAAGCTGCTGATCGTCATCGTCTGGTTCGGGGCGGGGTCTCGAAGCTCAACCGGCACTTCGAGCTGGTCATCCCGCCGATGGTGAGCAACACGCCGTGGCTGCCGCTCAAGTGGATCAAGCGGATGCACTACGCCGACTTCCCGGAGGATCTGCGGCCGTCGAAGGGGGCCAAGCGCCTGTCGCATATCGGCGGCGCGGTGGGAGAGCTGATCCCGCCGTTGATCCTGCTGTTCTCGCACAACGCGACGGCTGACCGCGGCCGCAGCGGTGTTCATGATCTCTACCACGCGTTCATCAACTCGACGTTCCCGCTCGCGGTGCCGATGGAGTGGAACGTGATGTTCATGTTCATCACCGCGTTCCTGTTCCTGGGGTATCCGGCAACGAGGGCTACGGGTCGGAGACATGGACCCGGTGCTGCTCGCGTCACCGTGGCCGCGCTGCTGTTCTTCCCCGTGCTTGGCGAGCTGCGGCCCCACCTCGTGTCGTTCCTGCCCGTCCCTGCGCCAGTACTCGGGGAACTGGGCGAGCGCATGTGGGCGTTCGCCCCCGGCGTGCGAGGAGAAGCTCGACGACCACATCGTCAAGCCGGCGCCGTCAGAGGACCAGCTCACCGCCATGTTCGACGCGGACACCGCCGACGTGACCTGCACCAGTACCTGGCTGGCGGGCGATGCACAGCCAGGGGCGGGGGCTGAACTCGGTGATGATGAGCCAGCTGGGCGACGACATCGACACTACGAGCGCGCGAGGCGGAGATCGATCTGCAACGCGGTCATCGGCTGGAACTTCGGCGACGGACACCTGCACGACGAGACCCTGATCGAGGCAATCCAGAAGCGCTGCCAGTTCGCCCCGGGCGAGTTCATCGTGGTGTGCGCGGAGTCCGAGCCGATCCGGAAGGCCGCCAGCAGTACTGGGTCATGGACGCCGCGGTGGCATCGTCGAGCGCGGCACCTGGGCCGTCGGGGACGCCGTGGAGGAGCAGCCGTGGCTGCCCAGCGGCCCGATCCCCCTGGAGGTGAAGTGGCGCCACCCCGAGTACGTGCGCGTGAGCCATTCGCGTGCCACCGCCGTGCCCGCGCCCGGATGACCACTGCCCTCTAACGTCG
>CAWAZG010000001.1:0-139668 GCA_963786585.1 uncultured Actinomycetota bacterium | reverse complement strand
TCCTGAGCGGCGGAACGAACGGGCGCCGCCGGCCCTACCGCCCGGCGCGGGTGCTCGAGTGCGCCGGTGCCGGGGCGGCGTCAGTGCCGTCGGTGCTCTCGAGGCTCTCGAGGCTCTCGAGGCTCTCGAGGCTCTCGGCGCCCTGACCGCCGCCGTCGAGGTCCTCGTCGTCGTCGGCCCAGCCGTGCCGCCGACGTCGACCCACCGGGGCCGGCGCGGCGTCGCCGTCCCGGGATGACCCTTCCTGCGCCGCCGGGACCTGGGACGACGGGACCTGGGACGGGACCTGGGACGGGACCTGGAGCGACCGGCCCTCCGACGGCCGGCCGTCCCGGTGGTGCCCGCCGCCCGCGGTGCCGTTCGCGGGCGGTCCGGCCGCGAGGGGATCGGGTGGGAGCGGGTCCACCGGCCCGGGCGGACGCGGCACCCGCGCGCCCGGCGGCAGCACCGAGGGCACGCCGGGGGGCTGACCGGGAGGTCGGCCCACGGGGGCCCCGTTCGGCGGCGGTCCCCCGGGTGGCACGCCACCAGGACCCTGACCGGTCGGCAAGGGACCGGCCGGCACGCTCGGCGGAGGACCGAACGGGCCCCCGGGCATCGGCGGCGGCGGGCCGGGCCGGCGGGGTGCCATGCCGGGGTGCTGGCCGGGAGGCGGCCCGGGACGACGGCGGACCGGCCACGGGACGCCCGCGCCGATGGCGTCGACCAGCGGCCGCACCGCCTCGTGCACGAGGCGCGCGGACTCGGCGTGCTCGGCCGCCGCGCCCTGGATCGGGTCCGGGATCGCGTCGTCCTCGGAGTCGACCGGCGCGCCCTGGCCGCGCTCGGCCAGCGCCGCGGCGACGAGGGCGTGGGCGCGCTCGCGGGGGTCGGCGGGCAGGGCGGCGTGGTCGGCGGGGTCGATGCTGCCGAGCAGGCGGGCGAACTCGCGCACGGTGAACGTGCTGCGCAGCGCCCGCGGCTCCAGCTCGAGCACGGCCGAGCGGTGCGAGCGGCTGACGGTCAGGACGAGGTCGGCGAGCTCGACGTCCCGGGCCGGCAGCTGGCGGGCGCGGAAGGCGGCGACGTCGGGGTGCGTGGCCAGGGGCCCGAGCTGGGCGCGGGAGAGCGGGTGCATCTCGGAGCCGACGACGGCGCCGGTGCCGCCGCTGGCGACGTCGAACCACGACGCCCACCGCGGCCCGAGCCGCATCTCCAGCAGCGCGCGGGTGTGGAAGCGCGCGAACGGCGACCGGCAGATGTTCCCGGTGCAGACGAACAGGAGCCGGAAACGCCGCGGTGCCCCGTCACCCCGACCGTCCATACGTCCGATCGTTGCAGTCGGTGGCCGTCCGCGCGAGCCGTCAGATCAAGCGACGTCCGTGTCCCCCGTGTCGTGTGTCGCGTCGTTTCCGGTGCGCACACCCCTGAGGAGGGCGAGGACGGCGTCGTTCAGGGGTGTGGGCACCCCCGTCCGGCGGCCGGTCGCGACCACCGCACCGGTGAGGTACTCGTGCTCGAGCGGGCGTCCCGCGAGGCGGTCGTAGAGCATCGAGGTGCCCAGTCCCGGCGGCATCCCGTCGTAGTGGCGGACGAGTGCGTCGATGTCGGCGTCGGTGAGCGCGGCGCCGACCGAGCGGCCCACCGCCATCACCTCGCGGGCGAGCCCCGCCACGAGGTCCCGGGTGGCCGGCTCGGCCAGCACGTCGTTGCGCCGGCCGGTGAGCGCGGTGACCGGGTTGGCGACGGCGTTGCTCAGGAGCTTGCGCCACACGACCGTCGTGAAGTCGTCCGTGGGCGCGATCTCGAGGTCGGAGCCCTCGAAGAGCGCCGCGAGGCCGTCCGCCGCCTCGCCCGCGGGCACGGTCAGCCGCCCGTAGCCGTGGTGCACCACCCGCCCCGGGGCGACGGCCTCCGCGCCGAGCACGACGGACGCCGGGAGCACGGTGGCGCCGGGGTGGACCAGGCCGTCGACGCGGTCGGCCTGGTCGATGCCGTTCTGGGCCACCACGACGACGGTGTCCGGACCGGTCAGCGCCGCGAGCCACGCCGCGGCCGACGCGGTGTCCTGGGCCTTGGTGGCGAGCAGGACCCAGCCGGTGGGCCCGACCGCGGCGGGGTCGACGGCGAGGGTCGCCGGCACCGTGCGCTCGACGCCGTCGCGGGTGACCGTGAGGACGTCGAACGGCGTCCGCACGCAGACCGTCACGTCGTGGCCCCGCTCGGCGGTCAGCGCCGCCAACGCACCGCCGATGCCCCCTGCTCCGACCACCGCCACGCCCGCCACGTCCCGATCATCCCCGGCGGGACGGGGCGCCCGGTCAGCGACGGCGGGTGAACGACTCCAGGTCCAGCACCATCTTCGCGACACGCAGCGAGGTGACGACACCGTCGACCTCCACCGCGGGGCCGCCGCGGTCCTCGCGGTCGAGGCGCTCGAGCAGCGCCTCCGCCGCCGTGAGGTGCGTCCCGGCGAGCTCGGACGCCCCGGTGAGCGCTTCGTCGCCGACACGCAGCTCGGCGGACCAGCCCTCGTCGGGGATCCCGGCCGCGGCGAGCTCGACGGCGCGCACGAGCGTGCGTCGTTCCGGGGCCCGGGTGTCGTCCTCGAGGGCGGCCAGCTCGCTGAGCAGCTTCTCCACGGCCTTGACGAGGTCGGCCGACGGCGCACCGGCGCCGCGCCCGAAGACCGGCGGGGGGACGACGCCCTCGGGGCTGCGGGGCGCCGGGATCGACGGGCGCTCGGGCTCGAGGCGCGCGCGGGCCTCGCGCAGGCGGGCGGTCAGGCGTCCCCCGGAGGAGTCGACGGGCACGGCCGTCGGTCCCACGACGGGCCGGGCCTCGGGGGCCGGGCCGTCGTCGGCGGGGGACGCGGGGGTCGCGGCGTCGGTGGACAACTGCGCTCCTTCAGGGGCGTGGACATGTCACCGTCGGGCGCCCGAGAGCGTCGATCGATGACACAGGGGTCACCCGGTGGATCGTCCTCGCCAGGGTGACTCGTTGCGGACCGGCGACGGAACAGCCCGTTCGGGGGATCTCCTTCACCCTATAGGCGTCCGACCAGCACGAACGGACGCCGAAAGGGGCCATCGACTGGTCCGTCCGGACGCCGACGACTCACGGCGAGTGGATCATCCAAGTCGTCGCGCGGGGCTGCGCGGCCCCGACGGGACGCCGCGGTCGGTGCGAGCCATCAGCGCACGACGGGTCTCGAGCGCGGAGCTCGCGCTCCCGCGGCGGTTGACGAAGAGGACGCCGGCGACGGCCAGGCCGTTCAGCGAACCGAGGCCGAGCATCGCGACCTCGAGCATGTGCTCGTCGTCGAACGTCCCGCCCGGGTCGGGCGCGTCGAGCTGGCCGCCGTAGGGGCCCGGCACCGCGGGGACGGGGTCCGCGGCGGACGCGGACGGCGCCCCCAGCAGGAGACCCCCGGCGAGGAACGCCAGAGCGAGGACGCCCAGGGTCAGGAGCAGTGCGGCGCCGCGACGACTGCCGGGACGATGGCGGGGACGCGCCGTCTCGGTACGGCTGTCATGCCCTGCTCGCTCGCCCATGTGCCGCCCCGTCCGCCCGGTGTGCCCTCGGGCGGACATCGGGGCGGTGCGACGGGGTCGTTACCGACACGAAGCCGGTTCGTGTGCGACACGCCACAATCGTGATCTGAGCGTGATCCAGGAGGCCCGAAGCGTCCCGTTCGTCCGGTTTCCGCAGCTCAGCGAGCCGCGAGTGACGATCGCGCGGCTCAGACCCGCTCGCCGAGGTAGTCGTCGACGGTCTGGCGGTACTCGTCGTCGCCGATCTCGCGGCCGAGCAGGCTGCCGGCGAGGCGACGCGAGAGGCGCGCGACGTCGGGCTGGAGGTCCGAGCTGACCGACGAGCGCTGGGTGGCCAGCTCCTCGCGACCCTGCGCGACGAGGCGGGCGGCCTCGTCGCGGGCGTTCGCGAGCACCTCGTCGTTGCGGCGCTGGCCCTCCTCGCGCGCGGTGTCGCGGATGCGGGCGGCCTCGTCGCGGGCCTCGCCGATGCGGGTCCGGTACTCCGACTGCACGCGGCGGGCCTCGGCACGGGCCTGCTCGGCGCGCTCGAAGCCTCCCTCGATGCGGTCGTGCCGCTCGGCGTAGACCTTCTCGAGGCGGGGCAGCAGCACCTTGCTCATGACGAGGAACAGCGCGCCGAACGCGATCAGCCCGATCACGACCTCGTGCCAGATCGGGGTGAGCACGAAGTAGCCGCTCGCCATGGTCATCGTCGGCTGCACCGCCTGTCGGTCGTCGTCGGGGGTCGTCGGAGGTCACGGCACCACGCGCCGACGGGGTCCGCCGGTCGGGCGCTCGCGCACAGTCTGTCCGATCTCTTCCGGGGAGGCGACCCCGGGTCGCGCGGCGCACACGCTCGTGGGCGTCCTAGGGTGCCGCCGTGGGTGACTACAAGCTGGTGGCGGTGGGCACGGACGGCTCCTCCTCGGCCACGTCGGCGGTCACGCGGGCCGCGCAGATCGCCGCGGACGCGGGCGCCAAGCTCCTCATCGTCTGCGCGTACGAGAGGTCGGCTCGCAGCAACGACCGCGACCGGGCCGAGGCCGAGCGCGCGCTCGGCGACGAGGCCTACAAGATCATCGGGGCGAACCCCGCCGAGGAGAAGCTGCGCGACGCCCGCGACGTCGCACGGCGCGCCGGCGCCGAGGAGGTCAACACCGTCGCCGTCGAGGGCGAGCCGGTGCAGGCCATCTGCGACAAGGTCGAGCTGCACCACGCCGACCTCGTCGTCGTGGGCAACAAGGGCCTGGCGAGCTTCGCGGGGCGCCTGCTCGGGTCGGTGCCCGCCGAGGTCTCCCGCCGGTCCCCCACCGACGTGCTGATCGTGCACACGACCTAGCGCGCCGGCGCGGCCTCCTCGAGGACCGGGGCGGCGCCTGCCTGCACGGACGGCGACGAGCGCCGCGGCACCGGGGTGGCGGCCGTCGGCGGGGTGGCCCACGTCCCGGGCACCGTGCAGTACGGCGCGGCGCCGTGGCGGCCGAGCAGCTCGGACAGCGGGGCGTCGGCGAGGACGTCGGCCAGCGCGTGCTCGAAGCAGCGGCGGGTGCCCCGGTCACGGGGCCGGGCCAGCGCCTCGGCGAGACGGCGGGTGAGCCGCTCGGAGTCGGCGAGGAAGCCGGTCAGCGAGAGGCGTCCGCGGCCGAGCTCGCGGCGGCAGCGCCCCGCGACGGTGTCGCCCTCGCCGACCACGCACACCTCGACGTCGACGTCACCCGGCTCGAGCACGGCACCGGCGGGCCCGGCGCTGTCGGGCGCCGACATGGCCGCCCGGAACACGGCGTTCGTGACGCTGTCGGACGGCTCGCGCACGAGCGCGGCCAGCAGGTTCCAGCCCCCGCGGCTCTCGAGGACGTCGCGCAGCCCGCGCACGTCGACGGTCAGGCGCCGCACCCGAACGTCCCCGTCCCGGGCGAGCAGCTGCTCGACGGAGTCGGGCCGCGTGCCCTGGGGCCCCTCGTCGGGGACGACGAGGTGCAGCCGCGGGACGGCCGGGCTGCCCGGGACCTGGGGGTCGATGCCGCAGACCGCGACCTCGGGCGCCGGCGCCCGGACCGCCTCACGGGCGGGGGTGTCCAGGTACTCCATCCCCGCCATGACCTCCGGCCCGGGGACCTGCCGGCGGGTGGTGCCCGCCGCGAGTCCGGGGGTCGTGGTGGAGGCCGGCGAGGTGGTGGTCCTGCGCGTGGTGGTGGCTCGACGACGGACGAACGGGATGCGCACGGGCGTTCCGCTCCCTTGAGGTCGGGAGCCTCCAAGGATGCCAGAGGAGGGTGACGGTCGCCACGTCGCACGATTCAGTCGCGGACGTCACCCGTCTCGCCTAACGCGCGGGCTCGGTGCCCGAGCCGTCGAGGATGCGCTTGAGATCGGCGAGCGTCTGTTCGAGGCCGGCGCGGATGCCCGGGCCGTCGGCGCGCTCGGTGTGCAGCGTGACCGTCACCCGCGACTCGACGTCGCCGATCCCGGTCACGAACAGCTCGCCGTGGTAGCCGCTGGTGTGCTCGGCGCCCCAGCGCAGGCTGCGCGCGTCGGCGTCGGCGTGCATCCAGGCCGTGCCCTCGTAGCGCTCGCCCTCGACGTTCGCGACGACGGCGACCTCCTCGGGCCCCGTGCTCGAGGCCTTCTCGAGGCCGCTGAAGTACTCGGGGAGGTGCGAGACGTCGGCGAGGTAGACGAAGACCTCCTCGGGAGGACGGCGGACGTCGGCGCTGTGCTCGTAGTCACCCATGGGCGGGGCTACCCCGCTCTGCCACCTCTCAGCCCTGGGCCCCTCATCGCACCGCGGGGGTGATCGTCGCGCCGCCGCCGAACCCGGCCACCCCGGAGGCCTCTGCCCCGAGGCCGAGGTAGGCGTTGACCAGCACCGGGGCGGCGCCGGGGCGGGTGTCGCGGTCGGCGCCCGTGCGCGCGTCCAGCACGACCGGGCCGTTCACCGTCGTGCCGTAGACCGCGCCGTGCCAGGCCGTCGTCAGGCGCGGGGCGACGCGGTTGGCGCCGGTGTCGGGCAGCTCCCACAGCGGGGCGGCGGTCGTGGCGTCGACGGCGAACACGCGGGCGGCGCCGCCGCAGACGGTCGTGGCCGCCTCGTCCCACACGCAGCGCGGCGGCGTGTAGGAGCTCCCGACGTCCACGGTGCGCACCTCGGCGCCCCGCGCGTCGACGAAGCGCAACGAGGCCGACGGCGCGGCGAGCGTCGTCGCCGCCGTGCGCCCGGAGACGACGGCGAGCCCCGGGCCGGCGGGGGTGATCTCCGGGGCGCGCAGGACCTCGCCCCCGAGGCCGCCGGCGACGTCGGGGCGGCGCAGGCCCGTGACGGCGTCGAGGGCGACGACGGCCGAGTCGGCGTAGGCGCGGCTCGCGCCCGGCGCGGTCGCCACCCCGAGCGCGGTGCCCCCGGCGGGACCGTCGGCGAGCACGGCGTCGACCGCGACCCCGTCGGCGCTCCACAGCACGCGCTGCGTGGTGAGGTCGACGCCCAGCGCGGTCCGCTGGCTGTCGGTGCTCGCGGTCAGGACGGCGACGCCGGCGACGACGCCCGCGACGGTCATCGCGACGGCCGGCGGACGCTCCGTCCACGGCAGGACCGTCGCCGCGTTCCACCGCAGCGCGCCCGTGCCCGCGTCGAACGCGAGGAGATCCACCGAGAGGCCGGGCGGCGTGGTGCCGGAGCCGGGCACCACGCTCGCCCCGCCGACGAGCACGGCCCCGTCCGCGGTGGCGACGGGACGGCCCGCGACGACGCGGTCGGGCGGCGCGGCCGGCCCCGGGATGGCGGCGCCGGTGGAGTCGGCGTGCACGAGGCGCCCGCCGTCGGTCGCCCAGATCGTGGTGCCGACCAGCGCCGCCGGCAGGTCGTCGGCGTCGCGGCCGAACACCCGCGAGCCCGAGCCGCCGAACAGCGTCCCGGTGGGCGCCGCGAACCCGAGAGGTGGATCGAAGGCCGGTGGTGGGGCGCTGCCGCCGGCGTCGGGGTCACTGCATGCCGCGAGGAGCAGGGCGGCCGCGAGGGTCCCGGCCGCCGTCGCGAACAGGCGGCGCCGGAGGGACACGGCGGCAGCGTGTCATGCGCCGGCGGGGGCGGCCCCGGCACACCCCGGCGGCGGACTACTCGCTCGGGACCGCGTCCTCCGACGAGCGGCGCGGGGCCGCCACGGGCAGCGGGCCGGTGGCCTGGGCGAGGCGGCGCTGGGCGCGGGAGATGCGGGCGGCGAGCTCGGCGGCTGCGGCCTGCTCGACCTTGTGCGCCTTGCGCTCGGAGCGCGAGAGGCGCGGTGCCGGTCCGGCGGGAGCGGCGGCGGGAGCGGCGTCCGGGCCTGCGGCGGGGGCGTCGACACGGCGGCGCAGGAACGACATCGGGTTCTCCTCGATCACCTCGGAGGGAGGTCTCGCAGGAAGTGTCGTCGCGGCCACGCAGGACGTGACACTGTTCCACTCCATCGTGTCGCAGCCGTGACCGTGTCCGGTGAAAGATCAGGATGTACCCGCCCTGACCGGCACGAACCGGTCATCTCGGTGCGTGGTCAGGCCCTCGTGACACCGTCCGTCAGGCACTCGATCCCGCGATGAGGTCGGCCGCGCGCTCGCCCAGCATCAGCGCCGTGGCGGCCGGTCCGCGGCGGGGCACGGTCGGCAGCACCGAGGTGTCGACCACCCGCAGGCCCGCCAGTCCGTGCACCCGCAGCTCGGGGTCGACGACGGCGCCGGGGTCGTCGGCGAGGCCGAGCCGGGCGCTGCCGCACAGGTGCGCCGACGTCCCCAGGTGCGCGCGGATCCAGGCGTCGAGCCCCCGGTCGTCGAGCCCGCGCTCCGCGCCGAGCGTGAACCCGGCGGCCGCGAGCAGGTCGCTCCCGCGGCGCACCGCGCAGCGCATCCGGGCGCGGTCGTGCTCCGAGGCGAGGTAGTGGTGCTCGAGGCGTGGTGGCGTGGCGGGGTCGGACCCGAACGTCATCGTCCCCCGGCTCTCGGGGGCCTGGAGCGCACACATGAGGTGGCACACGCCGCCCGGGGCGAAGGGGCGGGCGAACAGCAGGATCTCGAGGTCGCCTGCCGGGTCGTCGCCCCCGTCGAGGTGGACCGCGGCCTGGGCGGTGGGCGCCTCGGGGTGCAGGCCGCCGTCGTCGGTGACGCCGGTGAAGGGCAGGTAGACGTTCGGGTGGTCGGTGTAGCCCTGCCCGACGCCCGGGCGCTCGTGGTGCACCGGCAGACCGGCGGCGCGCAGGGCGTCGGGCGGGCCGATGCCCGAGATCGCCAGCAGCTGCGGGGTGAGCACCGAGCCGGCCGAGAGCACCACCTCGCCGGCCTCGATGCGCTCGCCGCCCACGCCCTCGACGCCGACGGCCCGGTCGCCGTCGAGCAGCACCCGGGCGACGGTGACGTCGCCGCGCACGGTGAGGTTGGGCCGCGCGAGGTGCGGGATCACGTACGCCATCGCTGCGTTGACCCGCACGCCGCGGCGGACGTTGCCGGGCACCAGGCCCGCGCCGGGCGGCTGGTCGCCGTTCTTGTCCGGCTCGGAGGACACGCCGATCCGGGCGGCCGCCGCGAGGAAGCGCTCGGTGACGGGCGCGAGCATCTCCCCGGCCGGCCGCACGACCGGCACCGGTCCCGCGTCGCCGTGCAGGGGCCCACGCACGTCGTGGTCGTGCTCGCCGCGGATGTAGTACGGCAGCGTCTCGTCGTACGACCAGCCCGGCCAGGAGTCGAGGTCGGCCCGCGTCGCGCGGACGTGGTTGGCCCCGTTGACCGCGCTCGACCCGCCCAGGAGGCGGCCCCGGCCGATCCGCGTGGAGCGCCCCGGCGTCAGGTCGACGCCGACGTCCCAGGTGTGCGGGCCGTCGGGGTCGGCCGCGACGAGCGAGGCGCAGTCACGGACCTCGGCCGGGAACGCGGCGGGGTCGGTGATCGCCGCGCCCGACTCGAGCAACAGCACCCGGCGGGCCGGGTCCTCGCTCAGGCGTCCGGCCAGCGCACAGCCGGCCGAACCCCCGCCGACGATCACCACGTCCCAGCTCACGAACCGCCCACCCCCGCGCCCGTCACGCGCCGGACCCCGGTGATCAACGCGGACTTCGTGCGCCTAGAAGCAGCGAGATACCCGTTCGCTGCCACTGGGAACGTCAGCGCGGGGTGTCCGAGAGCTGTTCCTGCGGGCGGGCGGCGGCCCACTGCGGCACGGAGTCGGTGTTGACCGCGAACCACAGGTCGCGGCCGGCTCCGTCGTCGAGGTAGACGACCGACTGCCCGCCCTCGTCGCCGGTCCCGGTGACGGGCACGGTGAGGAACGAGATCGACGAGTTGCGCAGGTCGCGCATGCCGAACGCGAGCTGGGCGAGGCCGGTGTTCGACAGCGAGTCGTCCACGCCGACGTGGCGCGTGACCGTGTCGACCGCCGCGTACGCGGTCGGCGGGCTGGAGAGCGTCCCGGACGAGAGGGTCTTCTGCACGAACGCGCGCAGGGCGGCCTGCTGGCGGCGGACGCGGTCGAGGTCGCCGCCGGGCAGGCTCTTGCGCTCGCGGACGTAGACGAGGGCCTGCTCCCCGTTGAGGTGCTGCGGACCGGCGGGGACGACGACGCCGTCGCGCTCGGTCTCCTGGCCGACGTTGACGTCGATGCCGCCGACGGCGTCGGTCATCTGCGCGAAGCCCGCGAAGTCGATGACGGCGAAGTGGTCGATGTGCACGCGCGAGAGCTGCTCGACGGTCTGGATGAGCAGCGGCGGCCCGCCGAAGGCGTAGGCCGCGTTGATCTTGTTCTTGCCGCGTCCCGGGACGTCGACCCAGGAGTCACGGGGGATCGAGATGATGCTCGCGCTCTGGCCGTCCTCCGCGATGGTGGCCACCATGATCACGTCGCTGCGCGTGGAGCCGAAGACCGCGTCGGGCGCGGCGTCGGTGCCGGTGGTCGCCTCGGGCGAGCGGGTGTCCGTGCCCATCAGCAGGAACGTCTGCCCGGCGGCGTCCGACGGCCGCGACGACGGGTCGATCGGGGCGAACACCGAGGGATAGCGGCCGACCTGCGAGCCGAGGTGCTGGGTGATCAGCACGACCCCGGCCGCGGCCAGGAGCACCAGCACGAGCAGGGCGATGAGGCCGTAGAGCAGCGCGCGCAGCCCCCGCCGCTTCCGGGCGGGCTCCTCGTCCTGGTCCGGACCGCCGCCCGGGCCTCCGGGACCCATCACGCTGCCGATGCTCATTCCCCGACCATCCCTGCTCCCGGGTCGCCACCTCCGTCGGTGGCGACCTCACTCCCGTTCTCCTCGGACGACGAGCGGCTGCCGTTACGCGACATGCGGTGTCCGCCGTCACCGTGGCGCCCAGCGTGACAGCCCGTTCACGGGCGGTTCCGGGCGGCTCGTCGCGGCGCACCTGCCGTCGCCCGAGCGAATGCCGGGCCCCGGCCCGCCGGATGGACCGGCGCCCTACCCTCGGACGGGTGACGCCCGATCGAGACACCGGCGACGCCGTCCTGGAGCGGGAGGCCGCCCACGTGGCCCTGGGCCCCGTCCCCGCCCCGCGACCCGAGCTCCTCGAGCGGGTGCTCGAGGGCCTCCGGGACCTGCCCCCGGCCGTGCACCCCCCGCGCGACGGCACGTCCGGCGAGGGCGGGGACCCCGGGCTGCCGCTGCCGCGCCGCCGCTTCTGAGCACCCCGGGCACGACGGGGCTGACGCCCGACGAGCTCGCCTCCCGCCACCCCCGGCTGTTCCACATGACCGAGCCCGGCGCGTGGCCGTCGATCCGCGCCGAGGGCCTGGCGAGCGCCGCCGCGCTGGTCGAGCGCTTCGGGGCCGCGCCGGAGCTGGTCGCCGGACGCCGCCCGGCAGCCGTCACGCTGCACCTCCCGGGGCGCGACCCGGTCGTCCTGCGCGACAACGGCGTGCTGCACGACGGCCAGCTCGCACGCTGCCTCGAGGGCATGGACGTCGCGAACTTCTACCGGATGCTCAACGCGCGGGTGTACCTGTGGCCGACGCGCAGGCGCGTCGCCGGGCTCCTGGCGGCGCGCGCCTACCGCCACCGCGCCCACCTCGTGCTCGAGCTGGACACCGCCGCCCTGCTGGACCGGCACGCCGCGGCGGTGCGCCTGTCCCCCGTCAACATGGGGGCGACGCTGATCAACCCGCCCCGCCGCGGCCCCGACACCGCCCGCCCGCTCGCGGCGTGGCCCCGCGGGCGGACCGTCGCCGAGATCACCGTCGAGCACGCCGTCCCCGACGCCGCCGACCTCGTGCTCGCCGCGGCCGTCCACCACCCCGGCGGGCACGTGGAGCCGGTCGACCTCTGACCCTCCGGCAAGCCGTCACCGGCGATCAGCAGACCGAAACACACCCGGAAAGGCCCGCCACGCGTGCCCAGCAGCCTGGTGATCACCGGATCGGCCCCCGGCTGCGCCCTGCGCGAACGGGCCGACACGACAAGGCGGGCGGGCCTACCGTGGTCGGCACGCACCGACGCCGGCGCCGACGCGCCGCCGACGGGAGGAGGCTCCAGCGATGACCGTTCCCGACCCCGGCCACCCCGACGCCCGGCCCGGAGGCCGGCGACCGAGCAGCGGCATGGACCCCATGCCGTCCTCGGTGCCCCCACCCCCGCTGGGCGACCGGCCGGACACCGACACGCCCCGACGGCCCACGCCGGGCGACCCGGCGCCGGACGGGCGCCTCGAGCTCGTCGCCGCCGGTCGCGACGACCGCCGCAAGCACGTCGTCGACGTGGTCTCCGGCGAGCTCGGCGACCCGACGGGGCTGCGTGCGCGGTGCGGCGCGGCCGTCGAGCAGGTCGTCCCGGGCCTGCGCGCGGAGCAGGCGGACTGTCCCGGATGCCTGCTCTCGGTGCACCGCTAGTCAGTCGTCGGGTCCGGCCCGCCGCACGCACAGCAGGCGGTCACCGCGCTCGAGCGCGTCGACCTCCGCGGCGTCGATGGCGTGCACGGTCCCGTCGCGCACGACGCCCAGCACGATGTCGCGCAGGTGCCGCGGCGAGCCGCCGATCTCGTTCTCGGTGACCGCCCGCTCGCCCAGGCTCAGACCCGACTCGGGCGAGATGAGGTCCTCGACGACCGACACGACGGCCGGCGTCGTGGTGGCCATCCCGAGCAGGCGGCCCGCGGTCTCGGCGGAGACGACCACCGAGTCGGCGCCGGACTGGCGCAACAGGTGCACGTTCTCGGCCTCGCGCACCGCCGCGGTGATCGTGATCTTCGGTGCCATCTCGCGGGCCGTCAGGGTGACCATCACCGCCGTGTCGTCGCGGTTGGTGGCGACGACCAGGGCCGTCGCGTGCGGCAGGCCCGACGTGCGCAGGACCGACGACTGGGTCGCGTCGCCGCGCACCGTCACCAGCCCGAGCGCGGACGCGGCATCGAGCCGTCCGCGGTCGGTGTCGACGACGACGATGTGGTCGACGTCGTGCCCGTCCCCGCGCAGCGTGGTGACCGCGGCCTGGCCCTTCGTCCCGTAGCCCACGACCACGACGTGGTTGCGCACGCGGGACCTCCAGCGGTTGATGCGGAACGCCTGACGGGACCGTTCGGTGAGCAGCTCGACCGTGGTGCCGACCAGGACGATGAGGAACAGCAGCCGCAGGGGCGTGATGACGAGGATCGTCCACAGCCGCGCGGACTCGGTCACCGGCACCACGTCGCCGTAGCCGGTGGTGGAGAGCGAGACCGTCGCGTAGTAGAAGGCGTCGATCAGGCCGATGCCGTCGGTGTTGTTGTTGTCGACGTAGCCGTCGCGCTGGAAGTAGACGATCAGCGCGGCGGCGGTGAGCGCGCCGAGGGCCAGGAACAGGCGCCGCAGCAGCGCGACGATGGGCCCGACCCCGGTCTCGGGCATCTGCACCGAGGCGCCGCCCTCGATGCGCGCCGGTGAGGCGTCCCGCGACACGCGGCCTCGCAGGACCATCTCCCGGCCCCTCCCGCGGCTCGTCGTTCACGACGGCGGGCCGCCTGGGGCGCGCGCCACGGCGAGGTTACCGGGGCGCTAGGTGGGCGGGGTGCGCTGGTAGCCCGGGAAGTTGCCGAAGATGTTCTCCCCGGGCGGGCCCTCGGTGACGGCGTGCACGAGGTACTCGCCGCCCACGAACGCGCCCTTCCACGACTCGCCGCGCCCGCCGAACGCCTCGTCCTTGTCGCCGCGGGAGCGCAGCTTGTTGATCCCGACCTTGAACGCCTGGACCTGCTCGGCGAGCCGCTCCGCCTTCGCGGTGTCGTCGCTCGCGATGCTCGCCACGAGCGCGCCGTTGGACGCGTTCATCTGCGCGAGCAGCTCGGCCTCGGTGTCGACGACGATGATCGAGTCGACGGGCCCGAACGGCTCCTCGTGCATCAGCCGCGACGCCCCCGGAGGGGCGAGCATCGAGACCGGGGCGTGGTAGGCGGAGGTGTCCTGACCGGGCAGGAAGCGCCCGCCCGCCTTGTCGCCGCGGAAGAGCGGCACGGCCCCGTGGCGCAGGGCCTCCTCGACGCTCTCGTCGAGCTCGGCGGCCTTCGCCGCGGAGATCAGCGGGCCGAAGTCGAGGGCGGGCAGGGCGTCGACCCCGTCACGGCCCTCCTCGACGGCGAGCGGGTGCCCGAAGCGGACACCCTCGAGCACCGGCAGGTACGTCGCGAGGAACTGGTCGACGAGCCTGCGCTGCACGACGAAGCGCGGGTAGGCGGTGCAGCGCTGCTTGGCGTACTCGAAGCCCTTCTTGAGGATCCCCGAGAACGTCTCCCAGTCGGAGAACTCCCAGACGCCCCAGGTGTTGAGGCCCTCCTGCTCGAGCATGTGCCGCTTGCCGGTGTCGGCGAGCTGCGCGGCGACCCGGCCGCCGTTGGACCGCCCGCCGACGAACGCCAGCGCCCCGATCTCGGGCGAGCGGATCAGCGCGTCCGAGAGCTCCGAGCCGTCGCCGGCCAGCAGCGTCACGGGCAGTCCCTCGCGGGCCATGAGCGCGTGGGCGACGGTCAGCGTCATCCAGCCGCCCTGGGTGGGCGTCTTCGCGACGACGCCGTTGCCGGCCAGCAGCTGCACCAGCTCGGCGTGCACCTGCACGCTCATCGGGTAGTTCCAGCTCGCGATGTTCGAGACCGGGCCCTCGAGCGGCGCGCGCTTCGCCGGCGCCCCCTGGACGTCGCGGGAGAGCATCCCCTCGATCTCCTCGACGTACCAGCGCACGCCCGAGATGCACCGGTCGACGTCGGCGCACGCCATCGCCCACGGCTTGCCGATCTCCCAGGCCAGCAGCAGCGCGAGGTCGTCGCGGGCGCTCTCCATCGCGTCGAGGGACGCCGACACCCGGCGCCTGCGCTCGTCCAGGTCGACGTCGCCCCAGGAGCGGTGCGTCGCGGCCGCCCGCTGCACCGCGTCGGAGGCGGTGGCCGCGTCGACCTTGAGCATCGTGCCCAGCGACGAGCCGTCGACGGGGCTCGTCTGCTCGCTCGGCGTCCCGACCGCCTTCCACTCGCCGTCGATGAGGTTCGCGGGCCCGTCGTCGGCGAAGGCCTCCCCGACGAGGTCGCGCACCCGGCCCGTCACGGCGGACCAGCTGACGCTGTCGGGCACGTGGAGCCGGGCGGTGCCGTCGGCGGCGTCGCTCATGGTCGTGGTCTCCGGGTCGCTCGGGGGGCGGGACCCGACGACCATAGGCACCCCGGGCGCCCCACGGGAACCGTCCGACGGACGGCATCGCGCCCTGCCCGTGGCCGGACGACCACCCCTGCTGATCGGGACGGGGAGCCCTCAGCGGGTCGCGGTGACGAAGTCCGCCCGCCCGTTGAGCCGCTGGGTCAGGGGGTCGAACGTCCGCCCCCAGCATGCCGCGACGTCCGTGGCGTTGTCGCGGTGAACCGTCCAGCCGCGCGCCGCGAGCTGCTCCCCCGGGTCGGGGCGGTCGTCGCTGTGGAGCAGCTCCGACATGTCGACGCCGATCCCGTCGGCCACCCGCCGGAACGCCGGGTCCTGCAGCTGCCTCGCGATGTCGGTGAAGTCCTCGAGCGCGACCCGCGAGCCCGGGGCGGAGCGCTCGTCGACGGCCCCGAGAAGCGCCTCCTGCGCCTCCGCGGGCAGGTACGGAAGCAGGCCCTCGGCGAGCCAGGCGGTGGGCGCGGACGGGTCGAAGCCGGCACCGTCGAGGGCGCCGGCCCAGTCGTCGCGCAGGTCGACCGCGACGGTGCGCCGGTCGCACCGCGGCCGGCCGCCGCCGGGCGCCTCGCCCAGCACCTCGTCCTTGAACGCCAGCACCGCGGGCTGGTCGACCTCGAAGAGCGTGGTGCCCGGCGCCCAGTCCAGGCGCTGGGCCCGCGCGTCGAGCCCGGCGGCGAGGACGATCGCCTGGCGGACCCCGGCCCGCCCCGCGGTGTCGAAGAACTCGTCGAAGAAGCGGGTCCGCACGCCCATGTAGCCCGACATCATCTGCCAGAGCTCGTCCTCGGAGTCGCTGCGCGGCGTGACGGGGCGCGTGGGCAACGGCGTCGGGGGCTCGGCGGCCGCGACGAAGCGCTCGGCGTAGGGATCGGAGATCAGGCCGTCCCGACGGTGGGTGTCGACGGAGCGTCCGGCCGCCACGACGAGGGCCGTCAGACCGACGCTCGACACGATGTCCCACTGCTCGTACCGGTTCACGAGAGAACCTCCGTGGTAGACGTTAGTTCGCCTAACAATCTATCTGAGATCGCTTGTATGCAACGAGGAGTGACGGTTCGAACACCGAATGTCACGCTCTGCCGCTGAGCCGGGGGGCGAGTCGCCGAGCGGTCCACCCACCCGAGTGAATAGTTGAAAACTTGAATCAGGATTTGGGCACTCTCCCGTCACCACTCGTGACAGCGGCTCCATGCCGACGCCTCCCGTCCCCCGACGGTGGCGTCGGCCGTCGGGGCCGGACCGGGACGGCATGCACACCCTCGTGCCGGAACGTGGAGGAGAAGAGACCGATGGAGAACGAGGCCCGGTGCCCCGCACGCCTGGACCCCGCGGCGCCCACCGCCGAGCCGACTGTCGAGCCGAGTACTGAGCCGACCGCCCTCCCGACCGGTGGCCGTGCCGACGCCGACCCCGCGCAGGCCGCCCCGATCGGCCGGGTACCGCAGGTGGACTGGCTGGCCGCGCAGGCGGAGCTCGACGAGTGCGACGGCTACATCGTGCTCGCCGTCGACCCGCAGACCGGCGAGGTCGACGCGCACGGCCCGTACCCCGGGTTCGACGCCCTGGAGGTCGCGGAGTCGCTCCGCAGGACCCTCGACCGCGAGGAGCTCGACGACGTCGTCGTGCGCGTCGTGCGCTGGCACCAGGAGTCGACGGGCGCGGCCTGAATCTCAGCGGCCTGAATCTCAGCACAGGCCAGAATCTCAGCGGCAAGAATCTCAGTGGCCCGAAGTCTCAGCGGCCCAGCGTCGCCAGGATGCCCGCGGCGATGCCGTCGGCGTAGCGCTGGCGACCCGCGGGATCGGCGAGCACGGCGGTCTCGCCGGGGTTGCGCATGTTCGCGCACTCGACGAGCGCGGCCGGCACGCGCGCGAGGTTGAGCCCCGCGAGATCGGGGCGCGGGTCGAGCCCGCCCTCGCCCCGATAGGTCGACGGCGTGAACCCCCGGCCCTCGAGGCCCGCCGCCAGCGCGCGGGCGAGGTCGAGCGACGGCCCGCGCTGCGAGGGGGCGAGCGCGGGGTCCGCGACGGCGACGTGGAACCCGCGGTCGTCCGCGGCGGGCGCGGAGTCGGCGTGGATCGACACCGTCAGCGCGGCCCGGGCCTCGTTCGCGGTCGCGGCCCGCTGGTCGACGCAGGGGCCGACGCCGGCGTCGTCGGAGCGGGTGGAGCGCACGACCACCCCGCGCTCGGTGAGCACGCGCGTGACCCGCTGGGCGACGTCGAAGGCGAAGGCGTGCTCGGCGTAGCCGGTCGCTGTGCCGGTGCCGGTGGTGTTGCAGGGCTTCGTGCCGCCGCGCCCGTCGGGCACCTCGCGCGCGATCTCGTCCGCGGCCCCGGCGTTGCCGCCGTTGTGGCCCGGGTCGAGGACGACGACGGGCGCGTCCCCCGGTGCCGCCCGGGCCCGCGCGTCCGGGCCGCCCGCCCGCGTCAGCGGGGGCGCGCCCGGCGCCGGGGAGGGCACCTGCGCCGGTGCCCGGGACGGCGCCGCCGTCGTGGGCGGGGGCGGAGGCGTGCCGCACGCGGCGAGCAGGGCCAGCAGGAGGACCATGACCGCGCGGCCGATCATCGCCATGCGCGCTCCGAGGAGCCGCGCGCCACGAGCACCGGGTCGTAGTGCCCGGGCGTCGCCGACATCGCCACCTGGTCGGTGACGCCCTGGTAGGCGCCGAGCCCCGTCTCGGCGGTGAACGTCTCGGGGTCGAGGTAGCGGTGCTCCTCGGTGCTGCCGGCCGTCGCGTGCGCCCACCCGTGGTCGAACAGCCCGAGCGAGAGGATCCACAGCGCGACGCGGGTCAGCGACACGTGGACGTGGTACGAGCCGCCCTCGACCGCCCGGCGGCGCAGCGCGGACACGACCCCGGCCTGCGCGAGCCACGGGACGATGTAGTCGTTGACGACGAGGATCGGGGGCAGACGGGGCGCGTGCCCGCCGCCCTCGAGCATCATCATCCCGGTCACCGAGCCGGCGGTCTGGTCGAAGCCGGGCCGGCCCGCCCAGGGCCCCTCGAGGCCGTGCAGCGACACCGTCACCGACACGAGCCCCGGCCGCTCCGCCACCGCCTGCCCCGGCGCGAGCCCGATCTCGTCGAGGAACGCCAGGCGCCGGTTGTGGAAGAGGACGTCGGCGCCGGCGAGCAGCCGGGTGAGCTCGGCGCGGTCGCGGCGCGGGTCGAGGAACGCCGAGCGCATGCCGACGTTCGCCGACGCGTACGTCGTCTCGTGCTCGGTCTCGCCGGGACGCCACAGGTTGAGGACGTCGGCGCCGTGCAGGGCGAACGCGCGCCCGAAGAAGCCGCCGGGCGCGGTCATCGCGAGCTTGGTCGTGGGGGGCGGCGGCGAGCCGGTGACCCCGGTGATCTCGACGCGGTCCGGGGCGAGGGGGGTGAGCACGACGTCGTCGAGGTGCACGGTGACGTCGGGGTTGAGGTAGGTGGGGCCCTGGATCTCGTAGAGCAGCTGCGCGGTGACGGTGTCGGTGGTGACCGTGCCGCCCGCGACCTCGTGCTTGGTGATCACCGCCGTCCCGTCGGCGGCGATCTCGGCGATCGGGTAGCCGAGGTCGTCGACGCGCGGGACCGTCGTGAAGCCCGAGAAGTTGCCGCCGGTCGCCTGCGGGCCGCACTCGATGACGTGCGCCGCAGCCACCGCGCCGGCCAGCGGACCCCAGTCCTCGGTACTCCAGCGGTGCCACCACGCCGCCGCGCCGACGGTGAGCGAGGCGTCGGTGACCCGTGGGCAGATGACGACGTCGGCGCCGCCGGCGAGCGCGGCCGCGATGCCCCAGCCGCCGAGGTAGGCGTTCGCGGTGGTCGGCTCCAGGCCGGAGTCGGCGAGCGGCACGCCGGTGTCCAGGTGCTCGAGCGCGCCGAGGGTGTCGAGCCGGGCGGACAGGTCGTCGCCCTCGACGTGCGCGACGACGAGCGCGAGGCCCGCCTCGGCGATCACCCGGCGCACCTCGTCCGCCAGGCCGGCGGGGTTGAGCCCGCCCGCGTCGACCACCAGGCGCGCGCCGCGCTCGGCCAGCAGGCCCATCGCGTCGGTGAACTGGGCCAGGAAGCTGCGCGCGTAGCCCAGCGCGGGATCCTGGGCGCGCTCGAGGGCGAGCTGGCGCAGCGTCGGCTCGGCGAGGTAGTCGCCGGTGACGACGTCGACGGGTCCCGCGAGGGCGTCGCGCAGACCGGAGAACCGGTCCCAGAGCCAGCCGGCGCAGTTGCGACGCGGACCGGACGGTCGGCGTGGGGGTCGGTCACGGGCCGGGAGTCTCCCTCGATCACGCGGCTCGCTGAGTGACGCAGGTCACTTCACGATGAGAGCAACCTGAGCGCCCGTCACCCGTACGACTCAGTGAACGTCCGGACCGTCGCTCTACGGTGAGCACGTTCCGGTCACCGATCGGACAGCACGGGCCCGGGCGAAGCGGGCCACCCAGGGGGGAACCACATGAAGACGATCGCGCTCGCCCTCGGCGGCCTCACCGCCGCCTGGCTGGCCGCGCCGACGGTCGCGATGACCGCCCGCGGCACCCTCGACCAGCGGGCCTGTGCCGGCTGGCGGGCCCTCGCCCCGGTGCCCGCGCCGCGCTCCCTGGCGACGATCCCGGCCCCGCGCCGCGGCGACCTGGACGACCGCGTCTCGGCCTGACCTGCGTTTCCGACCTGACCTGCGCGACGGGGCCGGTCCTCAGGCCGCGACCACGGGCCGCGGCAGCGGCTCGAACAGCGAGCCCCCGAAGACCCCGCGGCCGGTGCCGACGCTCGCGAGCAGCGCGTCCTGGCAGCGCCGGGCGAGCCGGGCCACGGCCGCCCCGTCGCTCACACCACGGGCCGCGGCGATCTGGTCGAGCACGTGCTGCGGCCAGCCGGTGAGGTTCCCGCGACCGGCCTCGCAGGCCGTGACGACCGCGCTCCACCGCGCGGCGTCGACGTCACCGCGACCCTGCTCGAGGTACATCGTGCCGAGGTGCTCGCTCACCGCGAGGACGTTGTGCAGCGTCGTCGGGAAGCCGGCGCGGGCGAGGATCACCTCCGCGAGGTCGGGCGAGAGCCGCGGGCCGGGGGTGACCCCGGGCCGGTGGCGCAGCGCCGCCACGACCGTGGAGGCGAAGACGACGAGCAGGGCGACGGTGCCGAGCACGGTTTCCACGACGAGGACCTCCCTCGAGCCGCCCTGGTGACGGATTGCCAGGATCGGGATGTATCAGTGGCGGGATGCCGGTGGAGTCGTCCATCGAGACCTGCTCGTTACGGAAAAGCGACGCGTCCGTTCCGGTGCCGCCCGTTCGCGGTATACACCCCGCATGCGCACGCTCGATGTCACGAAGCTGCGGGACCTGACCGGCCCGGGGATCACCGACGAGTACGGGGTCGGTGGCACCGATCTGGGTGCGGCGACGACCGCGCCCGACGGGCGGATCGTCGCCGTCTTCGGCGACACCTTCGAGAGCAGGGAGGCCGGTGGCCCGGGCTGGCGCTCACCGGTGATCCTCTTCGGCGACCCGGGATCGGTGCGCTCCGGCCTGATGTGGAACGGCACCGCCGGGCCGTCACGGGGCTACGCGGACCAGGTCGTCAGCTACCGGCACAACGCGCGGATCGGTGGCCGACTCGGTGGGCTGATCGGCGGCACCAGGATCACGACCCAGCTCCCCACCGACCTGCTCACCGTCGGCGACACGATGTACCTGCACGTCATGGCCTGTGAAGGCCTCGGCAACGTGCACTGGACGGAGATCCACCGCTCCCGCGACAACGGCGTGAGCTGGGAGTCGACGGGACTGTCCTGGCCGGGCGGGCACCTCGGCGGGATGTTCCAGATGCTGACCTGGGAGCTCGGTCCCGACGGCTACGTCTACGCGCTGTCGACGGGGTTCCAGCGGGACAAGGGACTGCTGCTGCAGCGCGTGCACGCCGACCACCTGCTCGACGCCGCCGCCTGGGAGGGCTGGGGGTTCGCGGACGGCGCCTGGGGCTGGGGGAACCCGCCGACGCCCGTGCTGCCCGGGGCGTTCGGCGAGCTGTCGCTGCGCCGGGTCGGCGGACATGTGGTGGCTCTGCGCGTTCGACGCCGGGAACTACCGCATCGACCTCATCCCGATGCCCGGTGGACCGACGACCGACCTCACCACCGCCGAGCGCCTCACGGTCGTCTCGGGCTGCGGGTGGGGCGAGGAGGACCACGTCTGCGGGCGCGTGGCCCAGCTCTACGGCGGCTACATCCTGCCCGGCTCCACGTCCCAGGAGATGCACCTCGTCGTCAGCCAGTGGCACACGAACGAGAACTGGCCGTACCGGGCGATGCACTTCCGCGCCCGTATCGCCGTCTGACGGGGACACCTCACGCGGACACCTCCCGCGCGAACACGACGGTGTTGTCGCGGTACGAGCCGGCGCCGGAGTCGAAGCTGCCGCCACAGGTGATCAGCCGCAGCTCCGGGCCCGCCGTCGCGCCGTAGACACGGTCGGTGGGGAACGCGTCCTTCGGGTAGACGGCCACCTCGGTGACCTCGAACGTCACCGTCACGCCGTCGGCGCGCAGCACCTCCGCGCGCTCGCCCGGCCGCAGGCGCCCGAGTTCGAAGAACACCGAGGGCCCGGCCTCCGCCGAGTCCACGTGCCCGATGATCACCGACGGTCCCTGCCGGCCCGGGGTGACCGAGTAGCGGAACCAGGCGGCGTGGTCGTAGCCGGGCGTCCCCTCGGCGGGCACCTCCATCGTGCGGTCAGGGTTCAGGCCGACCTGGTCGACCGGCGAGTCCACCCGGATCGCCGGGATCCGCAAGGTCGCCGGGGGCGACGACGTCGCGATCGGCCCCACCTCGGCGGCCCGGCCGGGCGGGGGCGGCGGACCGGCGGCGGCCGCGTTCGAGGATGCCGGCGACGGGGCGGGCGGCGTGCCCGTCTGGTCCACGAGCGCGTACCCCAGCAGCGCGACGCCCAGCACCGCGAGCACCACGGCGCCGGCGACGAAGGCCCGGCGGATCGGGTCGGGGCGGGCAGGGGGCTCGGGGTCGGTGTTGTGAGGGGCGGCGGTCTCCGAGTCGGCGGTCCCGGGGTCCGCGTCGTCGGCGGTCTCGGCGTCGTCCTGCCCGCTGCTCACCGTGCCCCCTCCTGCCGCTCGACCACTGCTCGCCTGCCCGTGACGGCCGCCTCCACGCGGGTGCGCCGACTGCCGTTCTACCCGGCGCACGACGCGGCCGTCGTCCGACCGCGAGGGGCACGGTGCGCATGATCGACGGGTCCGCGCGCCTGCCGAACGTGCCCCTCGCGAGGACGCGGTGCCCCCGGCAGCCGACGACCCCGCACACCGCGCGGCCTGCGGGGTCGTCGGTACTTGCCTGGTTTCAGTCCTCGCGACGACGCCGGGCCGCGGTCGCGCCCAGCGCGCCGGCACCCGCCAGCGCGAGTGCGCCGACGCCGATCAGGCCGGCGTGCTCGACGCCCGAGGTCGAGCCGCCCCCGGTGGCGACACCGCCGGACGGGGTCTGGCTGGCGCCGCCGCCCGAGCCCGAGCCGCCGGCACCCGCATCACCGGCACCGCCCTCACTCCCGGAGCCGTCGGAGGCCGACCCGCCGGGCGCACCGGTGCCCCCGGCGCCGCCACCCCCGGGCTGCGTGCCCGCCTCGCCGCCGGCACCGGGCTGGCCCGGCGCGCCGGCACCCGGCTGACCCGGGGCGCCCGGCTGACCCGCGGCGTTGCTCGGCTGTCCCTGGCCGGGCGCCGGCGGCGGCGGTCCCTGCGGCTCCGGCGCCTGCGAGCACCCCGTCAGGATGCCGAGTCCGATGGCGCCCGCCACCGCCGGCGCCGCGAGCCGACGTGCCCTGTTGCTCGAGATCACGCGTTCTCCCCGATCGTCGTCTGCACACCCGCCCGTCAGGACGTGGCGCGGTCCCCGACACCGTTCCCTGACCTCCCACCGGTGACACGCGATCGATGCAACCCGTTGCGACGAACGGCCTCACCCCGGGCGGCGAACGGCCGTCGTGATCGACATCGCCGCGCGCACCAGCGTTCCCGCGTGCTCGGCATCGTGCGGCCCTGTCGTCACCACCTGTCCCCCGCGCTGCCCGCCGCTGGGCGGCGCACCTGTGCGGCACCTGCCTCGCCCTGCGCGACGATCACGGCCAGCTCGCGCGGGCCGCGACCAACGTCGACGCGCTGCTCGTCTCGGTGCTCACCTCGGCGCAGACCCGGGTCACGGGTACGTCCGGCGACCGCCTCGCCGGCCCCTGCCCCGCCCGCGGGATGCGCACCGCCACCGTGGCCACCGGCGACGGCGCCCGGCTGGCGGCGCACGCCGCGCTGCTGCTGGCGGCCGGCCACGTCGCCGACCACGCCGACGACCGCCAGGGCGCGTTCCGACACGCGCCGGTCGCGGCGGTCGGTCGCCGGCTGGCCGACCGCTGGAGCGACCGGGCGCGCGTCACCGCACCCGAGGGCTTCGACCCGGCGGCGCTGCTCGCGGTCCCGGCGCGCCAGCACGCGATCGAGCGCGGCGGGACGGCGACCCTCGAGGAGGCCACGGCCCCGACCGCCGACGCCGTGGCAGCGGCGTTCGCGCACACCGCGGTCCCTCGCCGGGCGGCCGGACAACGCCGCGCCGCCGGCCGTCACGGGCGCAGCCTTCGGTCGCCTCGCAAACCTCCTCGACGCGCTCGACGACCTCGAGGACGACCGCCGCGCCGGCCGCTGGAACCCCGTCGACGCGACCGGGGCCGGCGGCGGGGCCACCGGCGCACTCGCCCGCGCTGCTTCAGGTCGCGACCCTCGCCGCGACCCTGCCCACCGTCGAGCTCGCGGGCCCCGACCTCGACGCGCGCCTCGCCCACCGCCTCCTGATCCACGAGACCGAGCGGGCGTGGCAACGCACGCGCGTCCGAACGGAGCAGCCGCCCACCGACCAGCCGCCGCACCCTGGCGACGGGGCGCGGGGACGCCCGCCCCGTCGCGTCGTCGCGGGCTGCGCGGCGGCCGCCGGGCTCTGCTGCACCGGCCAGCTCTGCTGCGCGGACGAGTTCCACGGTCCGTGGAGCGGCCGGCCGCGCAGCAACCCCTGCGCGAACTGCTGCGACTGCACCGAGTGCAGCTGCGACCGCTGCGACTGCTGCGGCTCCGACGGCTGCTGTTGCGACGGCTGCGGCTGCGGCGACTGAGAGCACACGTCCCGACGAACGGGCGAACTCGCGCGCCGAAGGGGCGAAACGCCGTTCCCCACCCGGTCCCGACCCGTTGGACCCGACCGGGTGATGCTGGCGCGGATCGCGGCGGCCCGTCGTCGCGACCCCGTCGTCGCGACCCCGTCGTCGCGGCGGGGCCACGAGCCAACAGCGGGTGACAGAGCGGAGGCACGGAGCGCATGTCGCAGGCGACGGTGGTGGCCGGCCGCTACCAGCTCGGCCCGACCCTGGGCCGCGGCGGGATGGCCGACGTGCACTCGGGCCTCGACGTGCGCCTGGGTCGCGAGGTCGCGATCAAGGTGCTGCGCTCGGACCTCGCGCGGGACCCCTCGTTCCGGCTGCGGTTCGAGCGCGAGGCGCAGAACGTGGCCGGGCTCAACCACCCCGGGATCGTCGCGGTCTACGACACCGGCGAGGTGCCCGGCGAGCAGGTCGGGCTGCCGTACATCGTCATGGAGTACGTCAGCGGGTCGACGCTGCGCGACCTGCTGCGCGCCCACGGCCCGATGCCGCCCGAGCACGCCTGCGCGGTGATGGCGGACGTGTGCGCGGCGCTGGGCTACAGCCACGAGCACGGCGTCGTCCACCGCGACGTCAAGCCGGCGAACATCATGATCACGCCGGGCGACGTCGTGAAGGTGATGGACTTCGGCATCGCCCGGGCCCTCACCGAGACCGGGCCGGGCCTCACCGGAGACATGGTCATCGGCACCGCCCAGTACCTCTCCCCCGAGCAGGGGCTCGGTCAGGACGTGGACGCCCGCGCCGACGTGTACGCCGCGGGCTGCGTGCTCTTCGAGCTCCTCACCGGCGAGCCGCCCTTCAGCGCCGACAGCCCGGTCGCGATCGTCTACCAGCACGTCCGCGAGGACCCGCCGATGCTGGCGACGCTCGCGCCGCCCGGCGTGGTGATCGACCCCTCGCTCGAGGCGGTCGTCCGGCAGGCGATGGCCAAGAACCCGGACAACCGCTACGCCACCGCCGCCGAGATGCGCGCCGACCTGCTGCGCGTGCTGGCCGGCGAGCGCCCGGACGCGCCCGCCGTCCTCGCCGAGTACGACCGCGTCACCGGCCCCGAGGACCCGACCGACCCCGGACGCCACGGTGCGGCCGTCGAGACCACCGGCGAGATGAGCCTGACCCAGGAGGTCACCCGCGGGAGCCGGCGGCGCGGCGCCGTCGAGCTCGACCACGGGCCCCGCACCGGCGCGCACGCGGCGGCGCGGACCTCCGGCTCACGGTGGCGCCTCGTGGCGGCGGTGATCGGCCTCGTGGCCCTGCTCGTGCTCGGCGTCGTCTGGGTCGCGAACCCGTCGGACAGCGAGGTGCCGCGCCTGGTGGGCCTGTCGCGCGACGAGGCCGTCCGCGCGCTCGCCGACGCCGGGCTCTCCCCGATCGTCGTGCCGACGGCGTCGCCGCCCGAGCAGGTGGACCGGGTGGTCGGCTCGTCCCCGGACGTCGGGGTGCGCGTCGACGAGGAGTCGGCCGTGACGCTGCGCATCGGGCGCGGGCCGGGGCTGGTCCAGGTCCCGTTGCTCGTGGGCCGAAGCCCCGAGGCCGCCCGCGTCGCCGCCGAGGCGGCGGGCCTCGTGCTCACCCCGGTGCCGCGCCAGCGCGAGACCTCCGACCCCACGGAGATCGGCCAGGTCGTCGGCCAGGACCCGGTGCCCGGCTCGCTGCGTCCCGCGGGCGGCGCGATCGAGCTCATCGTGGGCCAGCGACGGGCCACCCTGCAGGTCCCCGACCTCGCGGGCCGCTCCCGCCAGTCGGCGGAGTCGACGCTCGAGGGCATCGGCCTCGAGGTCTCGTTCCGCGAGGTCGACGGCGGCGCGGCGGGGACCGTGGCGGGCACGGTCGTCGGGATGCGCCCGAGCGCCGGCACGGCGGTCCCCCGGGGCAGCACGGTCACCGTCGAGGTCGCCCGGGGCTCGGGTTCGGCGCCGACCTCCGGGGCGCCCTCCGGGGAGACGGGCAGTGGTTCGGGCGGCTCGGAGACCGGCGACTCGGGCGGGACCACGGACGGCGGCGACGGCACCGAGGACGGCACCGGCGGGTCCGAGGGCGACGACGGGTTCTTCGACCTGTTCTGAGCGGCGGCACACGGCGGTGTACTCCGTCCGTGATCCACCGGACGGCGCATCAAGAACCGCCGTGTGGCGCTCGATGACAAGGGTGACAGTACGTCGGCCCGTCACCCAGGGACGTGATCCACGATGTTCCGCCGCTCCTCGAGCACCTCCACCACCAGCTCTGCTGTCGGCGGGTCCCACCGTCGCCGCGCCGTCCGACGGGCCCGTCAGCGCGAGGTCATCGACGACTCCGCCCTGCGCGCGCGCCTGGACAGGATGAACCGCCGGCTCGCCGAGGTCAGCTCCATCCAGGTCACTGCGCGTGCCCAGGGGATCGACAGCGACACCGCCCGCCGCGACCCGCTGACGCGCCCGTTCTCGGCCCCCGTCGACGGCCCGGTGCTGCCGCGCCGGGTCGACACCGCGGAGATGGCGCGCCCCGCCTGAGAGGCTCGCGGATCGAGCCGCCCCGCGTTCATCACAATGAGTGATACCGCGGCGCGATTATCGCGAACCCCCTGGCAGACACTCCGCTCGCGAACACACACTGTCACCGTCTCGGCCGACGACTGCGCCGGGAAGGTGACAGTGTCGTGTGAGGGGTCGGGTCTCGGGCCGGCTCGCGAGGAGGTCGGCCGTGCACCCCGTGGAACCCGTGCCCCGGCCGGCGGCGGGACGGCGACCCGCCCGCGGCCGGCCGCTCACGGCTCCGCAGCTCGAGCTCACGCACGGTGACCGCCGGCTCGTGGTCCCGCCGGGTCAGCCGGTGACGATCGGCCGCGACGAGGCGGCCGGGTTCCAGGTGGTGCATCCCCTCGTCTCCCGCGTCCACGTCGAACTGCGGCCGCTGCCGACCGGCTGGGAGCTGATCGACCACAGCCGCAACGGGGTGTTCGTCGCCGGGGAGCGTCTCCAGCAGCTGCGGCTCTCGCCCGGGGCGACGCCGCGGCTCACGCTCGCGCTCGGGCACGGCGGGCCCGAGGTGCAGGTCGCGCTCCGGGCGGTCGGCGCCGACCCCGGCGCCCCGCCGGTCGCGATGGCCGCGCCCCTGGTCCCGCCCGCGGCCCGCCCCGCCGGGCCCGACGCCCGTCCGGCCCCCGCCCAGCCCGGCTCCCCTCCCCGCCCCCGGCACGACCCGCTCGCCGGCCCGTCCCCCGTCGGCCCCGGTGCCGACGGACCGAGCCGCCAGGGGCGCCTCTCCGCGGTGCACCGGCTGCCGTCGGCCGGTCCGGCCGCTGCTCCGTCCCCCGCCGTCGACCCCGAGCCGGCGCCCACCGCGCGCATCTCGACCGCCACCCCAGCAGCGCCCGGAAACCCCGCCACCCGCATCCGGATCGGCCGCGAGACCGACAACGACGTCGTCGTCAGCGATCTCCTGGTCTCGCGCCACCACGCCGAGCTGCGCTCCGACGGCGCCGGCGGCTGGGAGCTGATCGACCTCGGCAGCCCCAACGGCACCTACGTCGACGGCCGGCGCATCCACCGCGTGCCGCTGCGCCCCGGGATGCTCGTGGGCATCGGGCACGCGCTGTTCCACCTCGACGGCGCCGAGGGCGGCGTGCTCGTCGAGCGCGAGGACGCCGGCGCGATCGCGTTCCGCGCCGAGGACCTGGTGGTCCGCACCCCGAAGGGTCGGACGCTGCTCGATCGCGTCGGGTTCGCGCTCGAGGAGAAGAGCCTGCTCGCCGTCGTCGGCCCGTCGGGCGCCGGGAAGTCGACGCTGCTCCGCGCGCTCACCGGGTTCCGGCCCGCCGACGAGGGCACCGTGACCTACGCCGACCGCGACCTCTACGCCGACTACGACGAGCTGCGCCAGCGCATCGGCCTCGTCCCGCAGGACGACATCCTGCACCCGCAGCTGACGGTGCGACGGGCGCTGGCCTACGCCGCGCGGCTGCGCTTCCCGTCGGACACCACGGAGGCCGAGCGCGACCACCGCATCGACGAGGTGATCGGCGAGCTCGGCCTCACCGGCCAGACCGAGCAGCGCATCAACTCGCTGTCGGGCGGCCAGCGCAAACGCACCTCCGTCGCGCTCGAGCTGCTCACCCGTCCCTCGCTGCTCTTCCTCGACGAACCCACCTCCGGGCTCGACCCGGGACTCGACAAGTCCGTCATGCGCACCCTGCGCGGCCTCGCCGACGACGGCCGCACCGTCGTCGTCGTCACCCACAACGTCGCCAACCTCGACGTCTGCGACCGCCTCCTGCTCCTCGCCCCCGGCGGCACCGTCGCCTACTTCGGACCGCCCCAGGAGGCCCTCGCCTACTTCGGTGTGGCCGACTTCGCGGACCTCTTCCTGCTCCTCGAGCGGGAGGCCGGCGCCGACTGGGGCGAGCGGTTCCGCCGCTCGGCCGTGGCCGAGCGCTACATCGGCACGCCCCCGCCGACGCGGGCCCCCGGCCCGTACGGCGTCCCGACCCCGGCCCCCACGACGGCCCCGGCCGCGCCGCCGCGTCAGCAGTCGGCGCTCGCGCAGTTCGCCGTCCTCGCCCGCCGCTACCTGGCGGTGATCGGCGCCGACCGCCAGTACACGATCTTCATGGTGGCCCTGCCGCTGCTGCTGGCGGCGCTGTCGCACGCCCTGCCCGTCGACACCGGCCTGTCGCTGGCCGAGCAGCTGCGCGGCGTCCCGGGCGCGCCGCAGAGCCTGCTCATGGTCTTCATCGTCGGCGCCGCGCTGATGGGGTCGGCGGCGTCGATCCGCGAGCTGGTCAAGGAACGGGAGATCTACCGCCGCGAGCGCGCGATCGGGCTCTCGCGCGCCGCGTACCTGCTCTCCAAGGTCGTCGTGCTCGGGGTGATCACCGGCCTGCAGGGCCTCGTGCTCGGGGTTCTCGGCACGCTGGGCCGGCCGGGTCCCGACGAGGCCGTCGTCCTCGGCGACCCTCGCGTGGAGATCCTCGTCGCGATCGCCGCCACCACGATCGCCAGCATGGCCGTCGGGCTCGCCGTGTCGGCGTGGATCGACAACGCCGACCGCGGCATGCCGCTGCTGGTGCTGCTCGCGATGCTGCAGTTCATCCTGTCCAGCGCGCTGCTGCAGATCCAGGACAGCCCCGTGCTCGCCCAGCTGTCGTGGCTCGTGCCCGCCCGCTGGGGCTTCGCGCTCGGCGCCTCGACCATCGGCGTGCGCAGCGGCCCGGGCGTCCCGCCGCCCTACACCGCGGCCGAGCCCCTGTGGGACCACGACGCCGCCACCTGGCTGTTCGACCTCGCTGCCCTGGCCGGCGTCACCGTGCTGTTCGTCGTCGTCACCGCGCTGCTGCTGCGCCGCCTCGACCCGCGCTCCCGGAGGGTCGGATGAGCATCACCCTGCCGCCGCGGCACTCCGGATCCACGACGGCCGCCACCGACGTCGAGTGCTTCGGCCCGTACCGGCTCGAGGAGCGCCTCGGCGGCGGCAGCACGGGCGAGGTGTTCCGCGCCTACGACACGGTCCGCGAGCGCACCGTCGCCCTCAAGCGCCTGCGCCCCGACCTCTCCGACGACGAGGGGTACGCCGAGCACGTCCGACGCACCACGCGCGTGGCCGCCCGGCTCGCGTCGCCGCACGTGATCCCGATCCACGACGTCGGCACGATCGACGGCGCGCTGTTCGTCGACATGGCGCTGGCGGCGGGGGTCGACCTCGGCCGAGAGCTCGCCGAGCGCGGCCCGCTCGGCACGGCACGCGCCGCCGCCGTCGTGCGCCGTGTCGCGGACGCGCTGGACGACGCGCACGCCGACGGCCTCGTGCACGGCGCCGTCACGGCGTCGAACGTCCTGCTCTCGCACCATTGCGGGCGCGACGTCGTCCACCTCGCCGACTTCGGCGTCGCCGGCCCCGGCGGCGCGCGCGCCGACGACGTCCACGCGCTCGGGTGCCTGCTCGTCGAGGCCCTCACCGGGCGCCCGGCGTTCCCCGACGAGGACCCGTGGGCCACGGCGGGGCGCCGGTACGACGAGCCGCCGCGGGTCACCGACCGGCGTCGGGGGCTCCCGGCCGCCGTGGACGCGGTGGTCGCCCGCGCGCTGGCCCCGTCGCCCGCGGACCGCTACGCCTCGGCCGGCGAGCTCGCCGACGCGACGCACACCGCGCTGACCGGGTACCGGACCGCGGGGTACCGGACGGCGGGCTCCCGCCCCGACCCCGGTCGCGGGACCACCGGCCCCGCGACCGCACCGACCGGCGGGCGGCGGTCGGGCGGTGGGCAGACGGGCGGTACGCCGGCCGTGCGCTACGTCCCGGCACCGGCGGCGACTGCGTCAGCGACAGCGGCGGCGGCACCGGCCTGGCCCCTCACCACGGTGCCCGCCCCGCGGGAGGCCGCCTCGCCGGCGCGGGCCCCCGAGCACGCCCTGCCCTCGACGGGCCCCGCTGCGCCCGCCCCGTCCCCCGCGGCACCGACCCGGTCCCGCCGGCTGTGGTGGCTCGCGCTCGGCGCCGTGCTGGTGGTGCTCGTCGCGCTGCTCGCGTCGTGGGCCCTGCTCGCCGGCGGCTCGGCACCCGCCCCCGCGCCGCCCGTCGAGGCCCCCGTCACGAGCCGGCTCGCGGCCGCGTTCCCGGACATCGCCGCACCTGGCAGCACCTGCGCGTCCTACCCGGCCGGCGACGGCGAGTACGTGACGTCCACCGGCGCGCGGGCCCTGTCGGTGATCCGCTGTGACTACGGCGCGGCCGTGCCGGGCGGGTACGCCTACTACACGGAGTGGCCGACCGCGGCCGACGCCGGGCGGTGGCAGGCGGACCAGGCGAGCCGGGGTCCGGCGCTCGACGGTGTCACGCAGTGGCACGACGGTGCCGGCGCGCCGCAGGGCCCGCTCCACACCCACGCCTCGCCGGACGGCACCGTCTACGCCACCGCCGCGTACGCCGAACGGCCCTACAGCTTCGACGTCGTCACCCGAACGCTGGAGGGATCGCACCGCATGTTCCCGGCGATGCGCCTCCTGCCCGCCGCGCAGGTCCCGGCCTGACGAGCCCTCGTCCGGGGGCCAGTGCCTTCGCCGGACGGGCACTGTCCTCACGTCGAGTAAGGAAACTCTGCGAAAAGTGTGAGGCCACTGGCCTGTCCGGGGGCAATCGCACATACTCTCGGTGACTTTCATCCGGGGGATGGACTCCCTGGATTCCCCGACGCAGGAGAGCGCCCCATGAGCACCGAGGCCCCGGGCCACTCGCCCTCGCCGTCCGCCGGCGACCCGGTGGAGATGTTCGGGCCCTACCGTCTCGAGGAGCGCATCGGGCGCGGCGGGATGGGCGAGGTGTACCGCGCGTTCGACACCTCCCGCCAGCGCACCGTCGCCGTCAAGCGGCTGCACGGCGGGCTCGCCGACGACGGCGACTACCAGGAGCGCTTCCGGCGCGAGTCGCGCACCGCCGCCCGCCTCTCGTCGCCGCACGTCATCCCGATCCACGACTTCGGCACCATCGACGGCCGTCTCTACATCGACATGCGGCTCGTCTCCGGCCTCGACCTGGCCGACGAGATCGAGCGCCACGGCCGGCTCGACCCGCGTCGCGCGGCGGAGATCGTCCGCCAGACCGCCGACGCCCTCGACGCCGCGCACGACGACGGCCTCATCCACCGCGACGTCAAGCCGTCCAACGTGCTGATCACCCAGCACCGCGGCCGCGACTTCGTCTACCTCGTCGACTTCGGCATCGTCCGCGCGATGGGCGGCGACACCAAGAGCTCGCTCACCGGCACCGGCTCGGCGATCGGCACGCTCGCCTACATGGCCCCGGAGCTGTTCCTCGGCCGCGAGATGGACCGCCGCGTCGACGTCTACGCGCTCGGCTGCCTGCTGTTCGAGGCCATCGCGGGGCGCCCGCCGTTCCTCTCCGAGGGCCCCGGGCTGATGTACGACCACCTCAACGAGACCCCGCCGCGGCTCTCCGAGGTCGCGCCCGGGTCGCCGCCCGCGCTCGACGCGGTGCTGGCGACGGCCATGGCCAAGGACCCGGCGCAGCGCTACGCGACCGCGGGCGACTTCGCCGACGCCGCCCTGCAGGCCGTCGGCGGCGAGGCGCGCACGGGCGAGACCAGCGCACCGGGCGACGGCACCGCCCGCCACGGTGCCGGCGGCGCGTTCGCGGCCGGTGCGGCCGGCTTCGGTGCCGCGGCCGCCTCGGGCCCGGGGTCGTCCGGCCCCCAGAGCGTCAACCCGACGTACGTGCCGGGACCGCGCCCGAGCTCCGGCCCGCAGGCCCAGCCGTGGACGCCGGGCGGCCCGGCGCAGGGACCCTCGCCGTTCGGCATGCCGCAGGGATCGGGACCCCAGCCCGGCGTCGGCTCTGGCCCGCAGCCCGGCTACGGCACGCAGGGCTACACCGGCGGCCAGCCCGGGTTCCCCGGCGGCACGCAGGGATACGGGCAGCCGGGCTACGGCACCGGCCCGTACCCGCCGCCCCCGGGCGGCCCGCAGACCGGGTGGTACGGCCAGCCCCCGCAGCCGCCCAAGAGCGGCAAGGGCAAGGTCATCGCGATCGTCGCCGGCATCGCCGCGGTCCTGCTGCTCGTCGCGGTGGGCGCGGTCGTGCTGCTCAACCAGAGCTCGGCGCCCCCGGTCGCCCAGCCGACCCCGGGGACGACCGCGGGCCCGTCGTCGCAGACCGGACCCACCTCGCCGACGACGCCCACGCCGCCGGCCGGCCAGCCCGTGCTCTCGCAGGTCTTCCCGGACGTGACGAGCTCCAACTGCCAGCTGATGGACCCGGCCACGGCTCCCCTGCGCGCCCAGAGCGGCGCGACGTCCATCGAGTCCTACACGTGCGACTACTCGAGCGTCGTCCCGGGCGCCACCGTGTACTTCGCACGGTGGTCGGACGCGGCGGGCGCCCGGGCCTGGTACGACGACACCGCCGCGCTCGGCCCGCGCATCGAGAACTTCGACGTCTGGCAGGCCGGCGGCGTCGAGCAGGGCCCGCTGTACACGGCGCAGTCCAGCACCGGCGTGATCTCCACCGGCATCTACCAGGGCCTGAACTACAGCTGGGAGATCCGCACCAGCAACCTCGAGCAGTCCAACCAGGTGTTCCAGGCGCTGCGCTTCCGCGCCAAGTCGACCTTCGGCGGCTGACGCCCCTCCCGACACGACGGGCCCGGCCACGAACTGGATCGGCGAGGACTGGACGGACGAGTGACCGACGGCGAGACGCTCTCGGGTGGGCACTACCGGCTCGGTTCGTCGCTGACGGGCGACGGAGCGGGTCGGGTCACGGTCCGGGCGGCCCGAGACGAGTGGGGCGACCGCGACGTGGTGGCGGTGGCGCTCGCGCCGGACGGTCTCGCACCGGACGGTGCGGACGGGCCTCCCGCGCCCGACGCGCTGACCCGCGTCGCGCGCGACATCCGCCGTCTCGCCGCGGCGCCGCACGCCGGCCTCGCGCCGGCGGACGACGTCGCGGCGGGCGCGGACCGCAGGCTGTGGCTGGTGCACGACCTGCCCGCCGGCGTGCGTGGTCTCGCCGACGACGGCCCCGTCGCACCGGCGGTGGCGCTGCGGCGCGCCGTGGTGCTGGCCGGGGCACTGGGGGCGGCCCACGGGGCGCGGGTGGTGCACGGCCGGGTCGGCGCGGACGTCGTCCTGGTCGGCGGGGACGACGCCGTGTGGCTGCTCGGCGCGCCCTCGGGGGTGCGCCCATCGGACCGGCCGGGCGCCGAGGACGACGACACCCGCACCCTCGCCGCGACGCTCCTGGGCGCAGGCACGGACGGCAGCGAGCCGGAGCTCGCTGCGCGCCTGTCCGCAGTCCTCGAGCGTGCGGCGCACACGACCGCCGACGTGCCCGGAGACCTCGGTGCAACCCTGCGCCGCGAGCTCGGCGAGCTCGGCGGGCCGGAGGAAGCCCCGCCGGTCCGGCTCACCGAGGTGATCCCGACGGCGACGGCAGCCGGCGCCTGGTCGCCCACCCGCCCGATGGCCGTCGAGCCCCCGACGGGCCCGGGGCCAGCGCGCGAGCGCACCACGACCCCCGTCCTGGTGTCGCCGCACGGGCCGCGTCCGGGGGCGCCGGTCCTCCCGCGCCCGGCGCCGGGGAGTCCCGCACGGCGACCCGTCGCGGTGGCCCCGCCCCACCCCTCGGGCCCGATGCCGGCTCGTCCCGCCGGTCCCGGGGCGGCGCCGCAGCGGCCGGGTCCGGGCGGCGACCCCTCGGGCCCCGGGCGTCCCCCGACCCGAGCGGGGCTCGTCGTCCTGGCCGTCGCGGTCGTCGTGCTCCTGCTCGCCGGGGCCGTCGCCGCGGTGCTCGTCCTGGGGTCCGACGCGGCACCGGCCGGGCCGAGCGACCGCGTCGTGCCCGCGGCGATCGGCGACCCGCGCACCGTCGACCCCTGCGGCCTCGTCGACCCTGCTGCCCTCGCGGCACGCACCGGCGGCGAGGCCCGGGTCGTCCCCGACCTCGGCGGCCCCGCCGCGTGCGTCGTCGACGTCGCCGCGCCGGGCGGGGACACCGCGGTGATCGCGACCCTCGAGCCCGTCGCCACCACCGTGAGCGCCGCGCAGGAGGAGCGGGTCGGGGCGCTGCTCGTCCGCCGCGTGGCGCCGGAGGCCGGCTCCTGCACCCGCACCGTGGTGACCACCGAGGGCGTCCAGGTCGCGCTCGACGCGATCACCCCCGCCGACTCGGGTGCCGACCCCTGCGCCGCGGCCGACACCGCGACCGACTCGACGCTGCGGGTGCTCCAGCAGGGCACGACGTTGCCGCGCCGGGCGACCGGGGACCCGCCGACGGCCCTGACCTCCGTCGACGCCTGCAGCCTCCTCACGCGGTCCGACCTCGGCGCGGTGCCGGGCCTCGACCCGGCCTCGGTCGCCCCCGGTGTGGGCGGCTGGTCGTGCCGGTGGGGCACCGGCGCGGGCAACGTCGTCGACGTGGGTGTCGAACGCCGCCGTGCCGTCGCGCCGACCGCCGACGTCGCCGGCCGGCAGGCCGCGATCACCCCGCAGCGGTCCTCGTGCGACGTCGCCCTCGCCCAGCGCGCCTACACCGCCACGGACGGGACTCCGCGCGTCGAGCTCCTCGAGGTGACGGTGTTCGGGCCACGACCCGCCGACGCCCTCTGCGCCGACGCGACCCGCCTCGCCGCCGCCACCGTGCCCCGTCTGCCCCCGCCGTGAGCTGTCCTGTGATCTGTTCTGTGATCCGTCCCAGGAGGGCCGGGCGAGGGGATGCGTCTCCGCGTGGGATGTCCGACACTGCCCCGGCCGGCGGTAACGCCCGCCCGCGATCATCCCGATACTGCGGCGTCACGACATGGGGCATCACGATCCCGAGGCCGATCGAGGAGGCCGACATGACCAGCGCCCACCCGACCCACCCGCGGAGCGCGGCGTCATGGCGATGACCGCTCCCGCCGTCGGCGCCGGGCGCGGACCCTGGATCGCCAGCGCCGCCCTCGCCGTCGCGATCGTCGTCGCCGCCGGGCTGGCGGTCCTGACCCTGGTGTCCGCCCCGTCGTCGACCGCGTCGCAGTCCGAGGCCGTGGCGCCCGCCCCGGCGGCGGCCGCTCCGGCGTCGCCGGCCGCCGTCCCGCCGCCCGCCGGTGCCCCGGCCACCGCCGACACTGCCGGGCGCGCGCTGCCCGCCGCCGTCGCGACGGGGACCGGGGAGCTCTACACGGCGCTCGGCGCCGGCGACCTCCCGGCCGTCCAGGCCCGATACCGCCCGTCGGTCGCGTTCGACGCCGCCCCCTGGGCGCGGGTGGCGCCGCTGCTGGCCGAGCCGGCCAACCGCGAGGCGCTCCTCGCCGCCCTGCGCGAGCCCCCGCAGCGCCGCTCCGGCATCTACCGCTACACGGCCGGCGGCGCCGTCGTCGGCGTGGACGCCCAGGGCCGGATGGGCTTCCTGCTGCTGCCCTGATCACCGGTCCGACGCCGTAGCCCAGCACAGCTGAACGAAGAAGGTCGCGTCCATGGCGTACGACCCCGTGCGCGCGGGCGCCCGTCCCGGCATGTCCGGACCGGCGCTGGTCGTCGGCCGCGACGAGGCGTCGGACCTGCAGCTCGTCGGGCCCCGGGTCTCGCGCGAGCACCTGCTGATCCGGTCCACGCCGGACGGCTGGCTGCTCGTGGACCGCAGCCGCAACGGGTCGTTCGCCGGCGGGCGCCCGTTCCGCGAGCTGACGGTCGGCGCGCCGGTCACCGTGCGGCTCGGGGACGCCCAGGCGGGGCCCGGCCGTCACCACCCGTGCCGTCACCATCGATGCCCTCGCCACCCGTCCCCCGGCCGACGACGCCGCGGGCCTCCGACGCCACGGTCTCCGTCCCCGCCGCCGCGCGCTCCTCCGCCCAGGGCCGACTCTCCGCGGTGCACCAGCTGTCCGCAACGGCCGGCGTCCCGCGCGGCTCCGGTCACGCGCCGGCCCCGGTGCCACGGGTCCGCATCGGGCGCTCGGAGGACAACGACGTCGTCGTCAGCGACCTGCTGGTCTCGCGGCACCACGCCGAGCTGGTGCGCCGCGCCGACGGCGGGTGGGACATCGTCGACTTCGGCAGCCCGAACGGCACTCCGGCGTCGGGTTCTCGCTGGCCCGGCGCAGCCTGCTCGCGGTGGTCGGCCCGTCGGGCGCCGGGAAGTCGACCCTGCTGCGCGCGCTCACCGGGTTCCGGCCCGCCGACGAGGTGTCGTCGAGTACGCGGGGCGCGATCTCTACGCCGAGTACGACGAGCTGCGCCAGCGCATCGGCCTCGTCCCCCAGGACGACATCCTGCATCCGCAGCTCACCGTGCGGACCGCGCTCGCGTACGCCGCGCGGCTGCGCTTCCCTACCGACGTGTCCCCCCGCCGACCGGGACCGACGGATCGACGAGGTGATCGGCGAGCTCGGCCTCACCGGCCAGGCCGAGCAACGCATCGACTCCCTGTCCGGCGGGCAGCGCAAGCGCACCTCCGTCGCTCTTGAGCTCCTCACGCCACCGTCGCTGCTCTTCCTCGACGAACCCACCAGCGGCATCGACCCCGGCCTCGACAAGTCCGTCATGCACACCCTGCGCAGCCTCGCCGAGGTCCCGGGCCTCTGACACCGGCGCTCCGCGTTCCCGGGGAACGATCATGGACGAGCTCAGGCACCAGTCGTACGCACCCGACGGGAGCGGCGGGCTCCCGGGTGGCCCCCACGCCGAGCCGCCGTTCGGGGCGCCGCCGTACGGCGTCCCGCCCACGGGCGCCCCCGGGGCCTCCGCCCGCTCGCCGTACCCGTACGGGCCGCCTCCCTGCGTGCCCCCGCAGCGCATGGCGCGGTTCGGGAGCCCGTACCCCGGCACCGCGCCGTACCCGGTGCCGTACCCCGCCCGCGACCCCGGCGCGCCTCCGCCACGGGGTCGCGACCTGCCCTCAGCCGTGCTCGCGGGGATCGCGGCCCTGGTGCTCGCCGGCGTGGTGACGCTGGTCGTGCTGATCTCCCACGCGGCGCCCGGGGCCGCCCCGGGGACCGCGGGCGAACGCCAGGTGATCACCACGCGCGTCAACGACGACCACGCGTCCACGTTCGGCACCGACACCCGAGCGCCAGGCGACACGGTGTTCGCCGCGATCCGGTTCCTGCCAGGCACCCGGATCGCCCACTGACGCGGCCCGGGTCAGGCGGGAACAGCCGACCGGCCGCCGGGTCTGGGTTGTCGTTCGGGGTCGATCCAGGATGGGGGGGTGAACCACGGGAGGCCGTCGATCATGTCGATCGTCCAGTGGCCGTGGTGGATGACCTGGTGGTGATGTCGACACAGCAGGGTCAGGTTGTCGAAGCACGTCGGGCCGAGGTCGGCCCAGTGTTCGATGTGATGGGCGTGGCAACGGCGCGGTCGGCGTGTGCAGCCGGGGAACGCGCAGCCACCGTCGCGGAAGTTCAGCGCCCGGCGCATCGCGTCGGGGACCAGGCGCGAGCGGCGCCCGATGTCCAGCGGCTCGGACTTCGAGCCGAGCACCATCGGCACGATCTCGGCGTCGCAGGCCCAGCGGCGCACGGTGGCCGGGTCGGACAGGGCCCCGGAGTCCAGCGTGCCGTGCCCGGTCGCGAGCTGCAGCCAGCGGTGATCCATCGTGATCGTCAGCAGCGCCCGCCCCGGCCCTCGGATGGTCTCCAATGCCGGCGCTGGCGCAGCAGCGGGCTCGGGGCGGCGGGGCTCGGGGATCAGCGCGTCCTCGAGGTCAGGCTCGCCCGCGGGCTCATCGGCGTCTGACTCGGCGTCTGTCGTCGGCGTCTGACTCGTCGGTCTGGTTCTCGTTCTGGCGGGTGTCGGTGACCAGCCCGTTCGGGCCCAGAGCGTCGGCGAACACCTCTTTGAACGCGCACGCCTGCCGGTTCCCCAACGACCGGTGGTCATCAGCACCGGTCGGGGTGGCCAGCACCCCGATGCCTTCACGGATCGCCTCGGCGTCCACCGCGTCGTGGATCCGGATCCGCATCTCCAGCGTGCCGTCCTGGCCCGCCGTCATCTTCAGGTCGTCGAACAGGTCCGCGTCCTCATCCGGCGCCGCACCATCGGGATCGAGCTTGCGCAGCAACGCGTCCGCGAGCCGCCGCAGCGTCGCGGGCGGGAACAGCGTCGCCTTCGCCGCCAGATACGCATCCGCCGCCGGGACCTCCGCGGGGTCGACGTGCTCCATCCTGTCGATCTTGGTCATGGTGCGGCGGATGATCGCCACGTGCTCCGGGGAAATCTCCCCCGACGCCAGCACCGTCGCGGTACACGGCAGACGCGGCGGAAGTGGCTGGCCCTGCAGCGTCAACCGCGGAGCCAGGTCCTCCGCCTCGTCACACCACCGGCCCGCCGTCGCCGGATCGACCCGCCAGTTCTCCTGCAGCAGCCGCGCGGTGCTGCGGTCCCCGGTCACGTGAGCCACGCCGAGCCGGTCGAGGTGCGCGATCCGCTCCAGACGCCGGTAGTAGGCCTGATGGGCCGCGGCCTGCTCCGCGCGGGCAGCATCGAGCGCCTCCCGCTCGACCAGCCCGACACCACCTTCGCTCATGTGTTCGATTCTAGAACCGACCCCCGACAACGCGGGGCCGTTTGAAGGAGAACGCCGGATCGGCGCCGATCGGGTCGGAACGATCACGTCATCCCTCGTCGCCTCTAGGATGCGGGGTGTGAGCTCGCCGTGGGAATCGCACCGCGACCGGTCGTCCGAGCCCGGCAACGGGCCGCCCTCCGCGTCGGGGTCGCAGGACGGCCCGATGCCGTACTCCCCGCCGACGCCCTACCCGGAGCCGTCGGCGCCCGACTCCCTCGGGCTGGCGCCCTACAGCGACCCGTACCAGTCGGACCCGTACTCCTCCGGCTCCGAGCCGTACTCCTCGAGCGCCTACGGCCCCAGCCCGTACGGGCCGTCCACGCCGTACCCCTCCGGCAACCAGGGCCAGGCTCCCTACGGCCAGGCTCCGTACAGCCAGAACCAGTACGGGCAGTACAGCCAGTACGGGCAGAACCAGTACGCCCAGCCCTACGGCGCCGGCCCCTACGCCCAGGCCTATCCCCCGACCCGGCCGGTGTCCGGGCTGGCGATCGCGGCGCTGGTCTGCGGCATCGTCGGGTTCTTCACCGCCGGCCTCGCCTCCATCCCGGCCGTCATCTGCGGGCACATGGCGTGGCGCGAGACGAGCAGCGGCACCCACTCCGGCCACGGGATGGCGATCGCGGGTCTCGCGCTGGGCTACCTGCAGATCCTCGGGTGGGCCCTGTTCTGGCTGATCCTCGTCGGCAGCGTCGCCACCGTCTGAACCGGCCGATCCCGTGCTCTTCGCCCTGCGCTTCGCCGAGCCGATCGCGCGCGGCGAGGTGGACCTGACGTTCCGGCGCTGGAAGCGCGCGCAGGTCCGGCCCGGGCGGCCCTACCGCACGCCGATCGGCCGGCTGCAGGTCGACGAGGTCGACGTCGTGTCACCGAGCGACCTGCGAGACGCCGACGCCCGGCGCGCCGGGTTCGACTCGGTCGAGGCGATGCTGGCCGAGGCCGACAAGCACGCCGCGCCGGACGCCGAGCTCTACCGCATCCGCTTCCACACGCTCGACGAGCCCGACCCGCGCTCGGAGCTCGCGGCGAGCGTGCCCGACGCCGACGACCTCGCCGCAGTTCGCCGCCGCCTCGACGCCATGGACGCCCGCAGCGCGCACGGGCCGTGGGCCTGGGCGACGCTCGCGGCGATCGCCGAGCGCCCCGCCGTGCGCGCCCCCGACCTCGCGGCGTCCTTCGGCCGCGAGACCGCGCCGTTCAAGGCCGACGTCCGGCGGCTCAAGGCACTCGGCCTGACGCACTCGCTGCCCGTCGGCTACGAGCTCTCCCCGCGCGGCCGGGCCCTGCTCGATTCCCGCGGCTGACCGGACCTCAACGCGCCCACGCCGGGTGCACCGTGCGCACGACGGCGATGCCGTCGAGGTCGGTGCCCGGTCGGCACGGCACCACCGCCCCGGCGGGTGACGACGACGAGATCTCGTCGCCGACCGACCGCCGGGTGACCCCGTCCGAGGCCCACGTCGCCACCGCCGGCGGGGCACCGTCGAGAGAGCGCAGGTCGACCACCGGGTCCCGCGGGCTGGCGTCGAGCACCGCGGCCTCGAGCGACCCGGCAGGCGCGGCGGGCAGGCGCTGGACCGTGGACGTGCGCGACACCCCGAGCAGCCGCCGGCGCAGCGCACGCGTCCTCCCCTCGCCCGCCGAGAGCACCAGCGGCCGGTAGGCGTCGCCGAGGCGTGCACGCAGGTGGAAGCCGGCGCTCGGCGGATCCTCGCGGGCGACGACGTGGTCGGCCTGCGCCCAGAGGACCACCCGCCCGTCCGGGCCCGCCGTGTCGAGGGCCTCGAGCACCCCCTCGGCCATCAGCCGCTCGGCGACGGCATCCGCACCCTCGGGCGGCGCGGCGGCCAGCTCGGCGGCGCGGGCGAGGAACCCGGCGTGCCGCACGGCCTCGGCGTGCTGCCCGGGCGACGTGGCGGCGACGAGCGCCGGCACGTCCTGGTCGAGCCGCGCCCGCACCCGGTCGACCGCGGCGCGCGCGGTGCCGTCGGCGTGCCCGAGCGCGAGGTCGGCGAGGGCGTCGGCGACGGTCGCGAGCAGGTCCGGGTCGACGGTGCGCAGGAAGGCACCGACGACGCGGACGGCCGTCGCCGGCCGGCGGGGATCGACGCCGACGACCCGGACGCGCGGCGCGGGAGGAGCGAGCCCGCGCACGAGCTCGAGCACCTCGCGGGTGTTCCAGCTCCAGGAGCCGAGCGACTCGAGCGCCTCGCCGGCCGAGCCCGTCCCCTCACGGAGGTGGTCGTCGAGCACCGTGGTGCCCGCGTCGCTCGCCTGCAGCGCGAGGGTCCGGACGCCGGCGTCGGTCACGAGGCCCTCGATCAACCGGTGGGCGAGCTGCGCCAGCTCACGGGTGCCGACCACCGCGGGGCCGAGCGCGAGGACCCGGGCGTCGGCGGCGGCGTCGATCCAGGCCGCGACGCCGTCCTCGACGGCCGCCCCGTCGTCGAGGTCGTCCGGCACCGCGATCGGTCGCGCGTGCGCGGCGAGCCACTGCGTCACCTCGGTGTCGGTCACGGCGTGCACCCTGGCAGGCACCGTCACGCCGACAGCGCGAGGGCCACGGGAGCCGGGACCACGGCAGCCGCAGCGGCCGTCGCGGAACACCCGGCCGGGTGACGGCGGTCGACGATCGACACGGGTGCTCGCCGGCGTTCCGGGGAGGGGTCGACACGGCCCGGCCGGCGACGCAGGGTGCAGGGGTGACTGCGACCGCCAAGTCTCCTGATGACAGCCCCCCGGACGCGGGCTCCCTGGACGCGACGGCCCTGGCCGCCCGCGTCGAGGAGTTCCTCGCCGCTTACGACCCGTCGACCACCGAGCCCGGCGAGTTCCTGCGCGAACGCTTCGCCGCCGGCCTCGCGTGGGTGCACTACCCCGCGGGCCTGGGCGGTCTCGGCGCCGAGAACGGCCTGCAGGCCGCCGTCGACACCGCGTTCGCCGCGGCCGGGTCACCCGAGAACCGGCCGCGCCTCAACGTCATCGGCCTGGGCATGGCCGCGCCGACGATCCTGCGCTTCGGCGACGACGCCCAGAAGGAGCGCTGGCTCCCGTCGCTGTGGACGGGCGAGGACATCTGGTGCCAGCTCTTCAGCGAGCCCGGCGCGGGGTCCGACCTGGCGGGCGTCGGCACCGGCGCGGCGTGGGACGGCGACGCGTGGGTGCTCAACGGGCAGAAGGTGTGGACCTCGATGGCCCACCACGCCCGCTGGGGCATCCTGCTCGCCCGCACCGACCCCGAGGCGGTCAAGCACCGGGGCCTGTCCTACTTCGTGATCGACATGACCGCGCCGGGGGTCGAGGTCCGCGGGCTGCGGCAGATCACCGGCGAGGCCGAGTTCAACGAGGTCTTCCTGACCGACGTCCGCATCCCCGACGACCAGCGCCTCGGCGAGGTCGGGCAGGGCTGGGCCGTCGCGCAGTACACGCTGATGAACGAGCGCGTCGCGATCGGCGGCGGCACGCTGCCGCGCGAGAGCGGCGCCGTCGGTTCCCTGGCCGCGCGGTGGCGCGAGCATCCCGAGGCGCACACCCCCGGCCTGCACGACCGGATGCTGCGGCTGTGGGTCGAGACCGAGGCCGCCCGCCTCACCGCGGAGCGCCTCGGCCAGCAGCAGGCCGCGGGCCAGCCGGGGCCCGAGGGCTCCGGCGTCAAGGTCACCTACGCCCGCCTGAACCAGGAGTGCTCGAGCCTGGAGCTCGAGCTGCAGGGCGAGGACGGCCTGCGCTACGCCGACTACACCGAGCGCCGCCCCGAGGTCGAGGACTACGCGTCCCGCGGCGCCGGCTGGCGTTACCTGCGCTTCCGCGCCAACTCCATCGAGGGCGGCACGTCGGAGATCCTGCGCAACGTCATCGCCGAGCGTGTGCTCGGCCTGCCCGCCGAGGCCCGTGCCGACAAGGACGTCCCGTGGAAGGACCTGCCCCGATGAGCGCCGCCCTTCCCGGAGGCACGCCCACCACCGGCGACCTCCTCTACTCCGACATCGAGGACGACCTGCGGGCGAGCGTCCGCGCGCTCGTCGACAAGCAGGCACCCTGGGACACCGTCCTCGCCCGCACCGACACCGACGACCCGGTCGACACCGACCTCTGGAAGCGACTCACGCAGGAGATCGGCGTGGCGGGCCTGCCGGTGCCCGAGGAGCGCGGCGGCGCGGGCGCCTCGTGGCGTGAGGTCGCGGTCGTCGCCGAGGAGCTGGGCCGTGCCGTGGCGCCCGTCCCGTTCCTCGGTACCGCCGTCGCGACGGCCCTGCTGCTGGGCACCGAGGGGACCGACGAGATCCTCGCCGCCGTCGCCGCCGGGGAGCGCACCGCCGCCCTGGCCGTCGGCGCCACGCGGGGGGCGGGACGCCCGGTGCCGGTGACGGTCGAGCGCCAGGGGGCCGGTGACCTCCTGCAGGGCACCGTCACCGCCGTGATCGACGCGGTCACCGCGGACGTGCTGATCGTGCCGGTCTCGGAGGCCCTCGCGGTCGTGGACGCCGACGGCGACGGGGTCACGCGCACGACGGCCGAGTCGCTCGACATGACCCGTCGGCTCACCGACGTCACGTTCGACGGGGCGCCGGCGCGGATCGTCACAGGGCCTGGAGTCGACGGAGCCGTCGACCGCGCGCTCCGGATCGGGGCCGCGATCCTCGCCTCCGAGCAGCTCGGGCTCGCCGAGCGCTGCCTCGCCGACACCGTCGCCTACCTGCGCGATCGCCACCAGTTCGGTCGCCAGCTGGCGTCGTACCAGGCCCTCAAGCACCGTCTCGCCGACCTCTGGGTGGCGATCACCCAGGCGCGCGCGACGGCCCGCTACGCCGCCCGGTGCGCCGCCGACGACTCCCCCGACCTCCCGATCGCGGCCGCCGTCGCCGCGGCGCACTGCTCCGACGTGGCCCTGCTCGCCGCCGAGGAGGGCCTGCAGCTCCACGGCGGGATCGGCTTCACGTGGGAGCACCCGGCGCACCTGTTCCTCAAGCGCGCCCGCGCCGACGCCCTGCTCCTGGGATCGGCGGACCACCACAGGTCGGTGCTGGCCGACCTCTGCGCGCTGCGCCCGTGAGCTCAGGTCACGGCTCGACCATCCCCTCGGCGGCGAGCTCCGAGAGGTAGACCCACACCACGTCCGCGGAGACGTCCGTCGCCGCGACCACCGCCTCGCGTACCGCGGTCGCGAGGGCCTTCGTCGTGGCCTCCTCGACGCCGGCGGGCAGGTGCCCGCGGACGAACACCGACCCCACCGGTGCCGTGCGGCCCCCGACGAAGTGGTCGCGACCCTGCAGATCCTCGATGATCACCTGGACCGAGGACGAGGATCCGCCCGTCAGCCGGGTGTGCGTGTCGGTCAGCTGCTCGGCGAGCCGCGCTCGCCGTCCCGGTCCCAGCGTCTCGGTGCGCGCACGCACGAGGTAGGTCGGCACGTCGGGCTCCCTTTGATCGTCGGTGACGCGACGAGCCTTGTCCGAGACCGGCCCCTCGTCCAGCCCCGGCTTCATCCGGATTTCACTGCCGGCGCATCGGCCCCGCCGCTGTCCCTCGTGCTCGCGCCCGGCGGACGGCAGACTCGCCCCATGGCCGGACGGCGGGGCTTGCGATGGCTCCTGCGCCACGACCCGGGCCTCGCCGCGAGCCGGCGCGCGGCCCGCGTCGCCGTCGTCGCGACGGCCGCCTTCATGCTGACCCGCTACGGCCTCGGGAGCCCGACGATCGCGGTCTACGCCGTGTTCGGGGCGATCGGGTTCGGCGTGCTCTCCCAGGTGGTGGGCACGCCGCGGGAGCGCACGCGCACCCTCGTGGCCTGCTTCGCCGCCGGGTCGGTGCTGGTGGCGCTCGGCACGCTGCTCGCCGGCAGCACGGCGGCCGCGACGGCCGGGATGCTGGTGGTCGGCGTCGTCGTCGCGTTCCTGCCCATCGGCGGACCGCGCGCGGCCGGTGTGGCCAGCGGTCTGCAGCTGCTCTACATCCTGCCGTCGTTCCCGCCCTACGCCCCGGAGACCCTGCCCGGGCGCCTGCTCGGGCTGGCGATCGGGATGGGACTCCTCGCGATCGCCGACCGCGTCCTCTGGCCGCCCCGGCCGGTCGAGAGCTACGCCTGCCGCGCGGCCGCCGCCGCCCGGGCGATCGCGGACCTCGTGGAGGCGGCGACCACCGGCGTCGGCGACCTCCCCGCCCGCCGGGCCGTCGCGGAGCACGCCGACGGGCGTCTCAGGCTGACCGCGACGCCGTGGGAGGAGCGCCCGACCGGTCCGGGCGCCGAGGACCGCGGGCTCGCCCACCTCGGGGCCGCGCTGCGGGCCGTGCGAGGCCGCGTCGAGGTGCTCATCGCCGGCGACACCGAGAGCGCCGGCGACGCGCCCGCCGAGTGCGTCAACCCCGACGTCCGGGCGCCGCTGGCCGCCGCCGCGGCGTCCCTGCGACGCACGGCCGACGCCCTGCTCGGCCACGGTCCGCCGCCCGAGGTCGCGGACGTCGACGCCGCCCGCGCGTCGTACACCGCCCGCCGCCTGGCCGCACTCGCCACGGTCGGCGACGGCGAGGAGGCCATCGCCCGCGCCCGGGCGGCCGTCGCGGTGGGGCAGATCCTGTCGTCGACACGGGTCGCCGTGCAGGCCGCGCGCATCGTCGTCGACCCGCGGGGACGCACCCGGACGCCGGCCCCGGGCGACCTCGCGTGGTGGACGACCGCCTCCACCCCGCTGCTGTGGTGGCGACGGATCCGCGCCCACCTCTCGCCGCGGTCGGTGTACCTGCAGAACGCGGTGCGCCTCGGTCTCGGGCTCGCGCTCGCCCGGTTCGTGGCGGGCGAGCTCGACCTCTCGCACGGGCTCTGGGTCCTGCTGGCGACGCTCACGCTGATGCGGACGTCGGTGATGACGACGCGCGCGACGCTGCTCCCCGCCATCGTCGGGACGACGGTCGGCGCGGTGCTCGCGGCCGGCCTGCTCGCGCTCGTCGGGCAGCAGACCGTGGTCTACGCGGTGCTCTTCCCCGTCCTGTGCGTCGCCGCCGTGGGGGCGGGCCAGGTGCTCGGGGTGATCGCGGGGCAGGCGTCGTTCACGCTGCTCGTCGCGGTCCTGTTCGCCCAGCTCGCGCCCGCGGGCCCGTCGCTGGCGGGGGCGCGCCTGCTCGACGTCGTCGTGGGGGCGGTGATCGGGATCGGGGTGGGCGCGGCGGTGTGGCCGGCGGGCGGCCACGGCGAGATGCGCCGGGACGCCGCCCGGTGCCTGCTCGCGAGCGCGGACCTCATCACGGCGATGGCGGCCTGGCTCTCCGGGGTGGGCGCGCGGGACGAGGTGACGAGGCGCCTCGCGTCCGCCGACCACCGGATGCTGCTCTTCGAGGCGACGTTCCTGCAGTACCGGGCCGAGCGCCGCGGGCGCGACGGGAACGACGTCGACTGGTTCACGGTGCTCGGTGTGGTGCACCGGGCCGTCCGCGCGGCGCGCTCCGCGCTCGACGACCCCGCCGAGCCCGACACCGTGTCCCCCTGGCCCGATCTCGTCGAGGCGCTCCGCCGCGACGCCGCCGTGCTGGCCGACGGGTACCGCGGGGTGGCGCGGGCTCTGCAGGCGGACCGCGACCCGGCCACCGACCCGGCCGCCCTCCTCGGACTGCCGGCGGACTTCCTCGACCACGCCCTGATGGCGATCACCGACGCCCCGGGACGGCGCGAGCACCCGCGCGAGGCGCTCTGGCTCGTGTACGCCTGGGGCCGGCTGGGCTGGCTCGCCGACGACCTCGCCGTCCTCGGCGCGGTCCTCGCGCCCGCGGCGAGCAGGAGACGCGCGCTCGCGGCGTGACCGCGCCTACGCTCCCCCGTGTGTGCCGGGAGCCCGCCAGTGCCGAGGACATCCGCCTCGCGGCGCCGCGTCCCGCGCCGGGCCTCGCCGTCGACCCGATCGCGCTCGCCCCGGTGGACGACGTCAGCGTCACGGTGCTGACCGACAACGTCTTCGATGCGCTGCTCGCCGACGACGCCGTGGGCACCCGCGCCAGGCTCGGCACCGGTGGTCGCGTGCCCGGCGAGCAGTACGTCGACGGTGAAGCGGCGCCGGGTCTCGTCGCCGAGCACGGCTTCGCCGCCGTCGTCACCGTGCGCCGCGGCGACCACGAGCACACCCTGCTCTTCGACACCGGCGTCTCACCCGAGGGCATGGCGTCGAACGGACGTCGCCTCGACGTCGACCCCTCGGCGTTCGCGGCGGTCGTCCTGAGCCACGGTCACGGCGACCACACCGGCGGCTTCCCGGGCCTCGTGCGGTGGCTCGGCCGCCACGACCTCCCGCTCGTACTGCACCCCGACGCCTTCACCCCGCGCCGTCTCGCCCCGCCCGCCGCGCCGCCGTTCGTCATACCGACCCTGTCCCGGCGCGCCCTCGAGGGCGAGGGTTTCTCCCTCGTGGAGCGCCGGGTGCCGTCGGTCCTGCTCGACGGGTGCGTGCTGGTCACGGGCGAGGTCGACCGCGTCACCGACTTCGAGACGGGCATGCCGCACCACGAAGCCCTGGCCGACGGCGTCTGGCGGCCGGACCCGTGGATCGTCGACGACCAGGCCCTCGTCGTGAACGTCCGCGACCGCGGCCTGGTCGTCATCACCGGCTGCGGGCACGCGGGCGCCGTCAACATCGCCCGCCACGCCCTGCGCCTCACCGGAGTCGAGCACCTGCACGCCCTCCTCGGAGGGCTGCATCTCACCGGCCCGGGCTTCGAGCGCGTCATCGAACCCACCGTCGCCGCCCTCGCCGAGATCGGCCCCGACGCCGTCGTCCCGGCCCACTGCACGGGCTGGCGCGCGCAGATGCGCCTCGCCACCGAGCTCCCGGGCGCCTTCGTGCCCGGCTCCGTCGGCAGTCGGTACCGCTTCGCCGCGTGAGGTGTGGCCTGTGTCACAACGGGCACTCCATCGGTGTCAGCGAGAACCCGACCGAGGAGGACCCATCCCCATGTCCGACAGCGTCTACCGCGTCACCCAGCTCATCGGGACCAGCACCGAGTCGTGGGAGAAGGCCGCGCAGAACGCGATCCAGACCGCGGCGAGCTCCGTGCGCGACCTCCGGATCGCGGAGCTCGAGAAGTCCGACCTCGTGATCGAGAACGGGCAGATCACGCACTACCGCGTGCGGCTGTCCCTGTCCTTCAAGTACGAGAGCGAGAGCTGACCGGCGGGACCGCACCGCCCTCGCGGCGATCCTTCGATTTCCGAAGCATTCTCATGACCGGGCACGCGGCGCTGAGGCGGTGATGTGCGCTCGCCCGGATGTTCGACAGTCAACCGAACGGGTGGTGTGGCACACGCCCGTTAACGACGGACCACTGCGCTACGAGAACCATCCAGAACGTTCCATCGGGGGAGCGTCGGGGATACATCGGGGGATGTCGTGGGCGTTCTGGCCATCGTGGGTGTCGTCGGTGCCGCGGGTGCGGGGGCTGGTGCGTGGATGGTCACGCCGCTCGTGTCGATGACCCGCAAGGGCACCAAGGACCAGCAGACGGTGGAGGGCTGGCGCGTCGAGGCCGACCGCGCGGCCGCGGTGGTCCGCGCCCGTCGCCGCGCCGCGGTCGTCGCAAGCATCCCGGCACCGCGGAGCGCCGCGCACGACCAGCTCCGCTCGACGCTCGCCGGCTGAGTCGCCCGTCCGCGCTGGTGGGGGCGGCTGTTAGCGTCCTGCGCCCGTACGGCCGCCGCGACGTCCGCGGCGGCCGGCGACCCGGGGGGTTCGCGATGGGAGCAGGCCGGAAGACCGTGCGGCAGGGGTTGGTGGCCGCCGCGCTGGCGGCGGTCGCCGTCACCGGGTGCAGCGCGCCGCCGGCGCCCACTGCCCCGCCCGCACCGAGCGAGACACCGGTCGCCACGGCACGCGACGCGTCCGCCGCCGCCGACCCGGCCGGCCCCGTCCTCACCTTCGCGGACGCGCGCCTGGCCGCGACGGCCGACGGGCTGGCGCCGCCCGCCTACCCGGTGCGCACCAACCCGGACGGCACCTGGCTGACGAAAGACGCCGAGGACTGGACCGCCGGGTTCCTGCCGGCCACGCTCTGGCGGGTCTTCGAGCGCACCCAGGACCCGGTGTGGCGCGACCGCGCCGAGCGCTGGCAGGCGCCGCTGGCGTCGGAGACGACGCACGACGACACCGACCTCGGCTTCAAGATGTTCATGACCTTCGCGGTCGACCACCAGCTCACCGGCGACGAGTCCGCCAAGCAGACGGCCCTGGCCGCGGCCGACACCCTCGCCGCACGCTTCAACCCGACCGTCGGGCTGATCCGCGTCTGGGACGACCGCGACGACACCACCCAGTACCAGGTCAACGTCGACGCGATGATGAACCTCGAGCTCCTGTACTGGGCCGGGCAGAACGGGCGACCGCAGTACACCGACATCGCGAACCGGCACGCGCAGCGCACCATGACCGACCTCGTGCGCCCCGACGGCAGCACGTCGATGTTCGGCGGCTACGACCAGCGCACCGGCGCGCTGCAGCGCACCTACACGATGCAGGGCTTCAAGGACGACTCCACGTGGGCCCGCGGCCAGGCGTGGGCGATCTACGGGTTCACGACGGCGTTCCGCTACACCCAGGACCCGCGCTACCTCGAGACCGCCCACCGCACCGCCGACTGGTTCACCGGGCACCTGCCGCCCGACCGCGTGCCCTACTGGGACTTCGACGTCCCCCAGGCGCCGCCGCAGCCGCGCGACACCTCGGCGGCCGCCATCGCTTCGAGCGCGCTGCTCGAGCTCAGCCAGCTCGACCCCGCACGCGTCACCGGGGACGTCGACGCCGCGCGCGGGATGCTCAGCTCGCTGTCGTCGCCGGAGTACCTGTCGCGGAACACCCCGTTCCGCTCGATCCTCATCCACGGCACGCAGAACCTGCCCGAGGGCCAGCAGGACTCGGGGATCATGTTCGGCGACTACTACTTCGTCGAGGCGCTGAACCGCTGGGAGCGCCAGGTCGGGCCGTCGGCACAGCTGACCCAGGGCTAGAAGTTGCCCTTCACCGACCACCCGCCGTCCACCGGGTAGGTCAGACCGGTGAGGAAGGCGCCCTCACGGAAGAAGTACGCCACCATCGACGCGATCTCCTCCGGGCGCCCGAGCCGGCGGACGATGTGCGCGTCGGCGTTGGCCTGCTTCATCTCGGGCGTGATGTCGGCGAGGATCGGGGTGTCGATCGTCCCCGGCGCAATCGCGTTGATCAGCACGTTCCGGCTCGCGTACTCGAACGCCGCCTGCCGGGTCAGCGCTGCGACCCCACCCTTCGCCGCCGAATAGGACGCCAGGTTCGGCAGGCCGCGCAGCGCGGCGAGCGACGAGATGTTGACGATCCGCCCGCCTTCGCGCTCGATCATGCCGGGGATCACCGCTCGCATCCCGAGCCACGGTCCCTTGAGGTCGGTCGCGATGACCTCGTCCCAGGCCTCCTCCGTGAGCCCGGTGACGGTGTCCTCGCTCTGGAGGTTCACGACGCCTGCCACGTTCGCGAGCAGGTCGACACCACCGAACGCGCCCTCGACGTCCTCGACGGCCGCGCGCCAGGCGTCCCCGCGGCGCACGTCCACCCACACCGCGCGCCCCGATCCTCCGTCCGCCTCGATCTGCTTCACGGTGCCGGCGCTGTCCTGGATGTCCGCGCAGGCGACGTGTGCACCCTCGTCGGCGAGTCGCAGGGCGGTGGCGCGCCCGATGCCCTGGGCGGCACCGGTCACCAGGGCGACCGAGCCGGCGAGGGACGCGGTGCGCGGGTCGGGGACGGGGCTCTCGACGGTCACGGATACCTCCGCGGTTCGGTGGGGCACGACGTGACCAGTCGACCCCCGTCCCCGACCCTGCGACAGGCCCGGCGCGACCAGGGGTTGTCGGCCGGCACAACGCGAAACGGCTCCCTCAGGCGTCGTCGCGGAACCACCCGGCGAGCTCGAGGATCTGGAAGGCCACCCGGGCGGTGAGCAGCGTCTCCAGCGCGGCCGGGTCCTTGCCCGTGATCTCGCGGATGCGCCCGAGGCGGTAGCGCACGGTGTTCTCGTGCACGCGCAGGTCGACCGCCGCGCGCTGGACGCGGGCCTCGGCGGCGAGGAACGCCCGCCACGTGGTGAGCAGCGGACCGTCGGCACCTTCGTGGTCGCGCACGGGTCGCAGCAGGTCATCGGCGAACCGGACGGCCTCCTTGACCCGCCCGCTGGAGACCACGACGCGGAACAGGCCGAGCTCGTCGACGGTGACGACACGACGCGACCAGCCGAACGACCGGGCCAGCTCCTCGACCTCACGGAGCTCGCGATGGGCGCGGGGGAAGTCCTCGGGTTCGCGACAGGTCGCGGACACCACGCCGCCGCGCACCCGTACCCGGGGCACCACGGCGTCGGCGACCGCCGCGACGTGGGCACGGACGCCGTCAGGGTCCGAGACGCCCGCGACGGCGCCGAGTCGGACGAGCACGACCACGGCGCCGGGCAGGGTCGTCGCCGGCGGCTCGTCGGTCCCGAGGCGTGCGGCGAGGTCGGTGACGATGTGCCGGCGGGCGACCGACGCGTGCGGGTGCCCCTCCCCGCTCTCGACCGCCAGCCGGACCAGGACGTGCGGCTCGCCCAGGTCGACCCCGAACGGCAGGCCGCGACGGGCGAGCTGGGCGACGTCGCGGTGGCTGTTCAGCAGGTCGGAGAGGAAGTCGTCACGCGCCTGCCCCTCGGCCTCGATCTGGCGGCGCTCGGAGAGCACCTGCAACGCGAGGACCGTGGCGCCGCGCTCGGCGAGCTTCGTGTCGAGGTCGCCGAGCGCTCGCCCCGCCTCGACGACGGCGAGGTATCCGCTGGGGCGGCCCTCCACGAGCAGCCGGCAGACGACGTGGCGCCGGCCGAGACCGGAGACCGACGACGGCTCGAGCACCGTGCTCGGGCGCGCCGCGGAGAGCTCGGCGAGGGCGGCCCGCAGGGCCGGTCGGTGGCGGGCGCGTTCGCCCAGCACCGGGGGCGCCGCGCGCAGCGCCGCGGGCGCGGTCCAGGTCAGCACAGCGAGATCCTCGTCGAGCAGGGCGACCGGCGCGCCCGCGAGGCCGGAGAGCAGGCCCACGACGGCCCGGATGTCCGCGCCGCCGAGCACCGCGCCGGTGAGCGTCGCGTGGACGTCGGCGAGGAACTCGAGGGTGCGCTTCTGGCGGTCGAGCTCCTCGGCCTGCGCCGCGAGGCGGGCCGCCTGTAGGGCCTGACGGATGAACAGGGCCGCGAGGCGCCCGAACAGCTCGGCGAGCGAAACCTCGTCGTCGGTGTAGACGTGCTCCTGCGCGACGTTGTCGACGAAGATCAGCCCGATGACCTCGTCGTCGAAGACGAGCGGGACGCCGAGCATGGCGCGCACGCCCCAGTGCTCCATCGTGCGGCGGTGCGGACGAGGGTCGTTGCGGACGTCGCTGATGAGGACGGGCGCCGCGTTGCGGATCACCTCCCGGCTGAAGGCGTCCCCGGAGATCCCGGCCTCCTGCGCCTGGACCGCGGCGCTGATGTTGCCGGCCTGACCGCACCAGCCCGCGCCCCCACGGAAACGACCGTCGTCCTCGCGGAGGTAGACCGAGCACCGGCTCACGCCGAGGAGGTGGCAGAGCTTCTGCCCGACGAGGGCGAGCAGATTCTCGAGCCGGGTCGCGGTGATGGCCTCCGTGGTGATCTCCGCGAACGCGGCGATGACCTCCCGCTCCCGCGGACCATCGCCGGGCAGGTCCGGTCGCGCGGCGGCGAAAGTCGCACCCATGCCGGCACCGCCTCCCCGTCGACGCGTCCGCAGGCCGAGTCTGCCCTGCGGACCGCGTCGGACGGGAGGGGTCACGCCTCAGACGGCGGCCGGTGTCTTGGTGCGCATCTTGTGGAGCTCGGGCACGACCTTCTCTCCGAAGAGCTTCATGCTCGCGTGCACCTTCTCGTAGGGCAGGCCCGCGTAGGAGAACGCCAGGTTGGCCATGAAGTCGCCGACGGCGTCGCGACGCTCCTCGTACCGGCCGATGATCTGCTCGGGCGTGCCGTAGACGTTGGCGTCGACGTAGGCGCTCGCCGCGGTCTCCATGCCGGCCTCTCGGATCATGTCCGCCCCGACCTGGTACGCCTCGTAGCCCGGGGTCTCGCGCCAGTGCGAGCCGGCGAAGTCGTAGTGCTTGATCACCGACAGGAAGTAGCGCGAGATGTACTCGTGCGCGATCGCCTTGGCCTCGTCGGCGTCCTCGTGGCAGTAGGTGAAGTCCTGCAGCAGCGGCGGCCCGGGCTCGGTGCCGTGGTGCTCGCGATGCAGGCCGCGCCAGCGGTCGATCGCCTGGGCGTGGGTCGCGATGTCGTACTGCATGAACGTCATCATCTGCACGGGCAGCGAGGCGATCGCCGGGATGGAGTCGGGGGACATCGCTACCCCGAACAGCCGTCCCTCCAGCGATCGGCTCGGACCGGGCCGGACGGCGGCGCGCGGCTGGTGGTACATCGGGCCGTCGTGGTCGACGATGCCCTCCGCAAGCCCCTTGATGATCATCGGAGCGGCCTCGTCGAAGCGCTGGCGGGCCTCACCCATGTCGACCCGGAAGGCCTCGTACTCCATCTTGGCCAGCCCTCGGCCCATCCCGAACAGCACGCGCCCGTCGGAGAGGTGGTCGAGCATGATCACCTTCTCGACGACCCGCAGCGGGTCGTTCCACGGCAGGATCACCGCCCCCGTGCCGAGCTTGATCCGCTCGGTGCGGCCGGCCAGGTACGACATGAGCTGCAGGTTGTCCGGGCACATCGAGTAGTCGTCGAAGTGGTGCTCGGCCGACCACACCGAGTCGAACCCGTACTGCTCGGCGAGCACCCCGAGCTCGGCGTCGCCGCGGAACACCTCTTCGTCGGTCTTGTCGGAGAACCAGTTCTGGAAGACGAGCAGGACGCCGACGTCCATGGAAGTACCTCCTGATGGGGAAGAAGGGCTGGTCAGCCCAGGAAGACTGCGCGGGTGTGCTCGGTGTCGAGGTACTCCTTGACGCGGCGGATCCGCCCGTCGGAGAGCTCGAAGACGAAGTGGTAGTGGTTGTTGTAGACACGGCCGTTGCTGAGCTCGGCGTACGACTCGGTCTCCGCGGCGACCCGGTCGCCCTCTGCCGTGAGGGCCTTCGGTGTCAGGGCGATGGCGCCCGTCGTCGAGAGCGTCGAGAGGCCGGCCAGCATCTCGCCGAACGCGGCCTTGTCCTTCTCCCCCGAGATCCCGTCGATCGTGCCGGCGACCCACCAGGTCGCGTCGTCGGTGAGGAACGCGAGGATCGCCTCGACGTCACCTCGGGAGAACACCTCCATGAACTCCGTGACGACGGCCTTGTTGGTCTCCTCCGTACGCTGGGGCGCGGTGTCGGTGCTCATCGGTGGCCTCCTCCGGTCGGCGGGGCGAACGCTGGGGACGGACGCTAGGAACGGACGCGGCGGCGACGTAACGTCGCCGTGTGGTCACCGTTGGAGGTCCGCACAACCCGGGGAGGCTCCACGGTGACACCCGCCCTCACCCCGTGCCGCCGAAGGTCGCCATGAGGCCGCCGTCGACGGGCACGACGGCGCCGGTCATGTAGCTCGCTCCCGCCACGGCCACGACGACCTCCGCGATCTCCTCGGCGGTGCCGGTGCGCCCGGCCGGGATCGCGGCCACGATCCGCCGGCGCGCGGCGGCGGACAGCCCCGCGGTCATCGCGGTGTCGACGAAGCCAGGGACGACGAGGTTGACCCGCACGCCCGCCGGTGCGAGCTCCACGGCCAGCGACCGCGTCAGGCCCGCGAGCCCCGCCTTCGCCGACGCGTAGGCACTGTCGCCGGGGAAGCCGCGGAAGCCGACGACCGCCCCGACGTTGACGATCGCGGCGCCCTCCGCGAGGTGGGGCGCGGCGGAGTGGCACACCTCGTACGCGCCGGTCAGGTTGGAGGCCAGCACCTCGTCCCAGCGGCCGCGGTCCAGCTCGCCGATGCGCCCGCCCCGGTGCACCCCGGCGCAGTTGACGACGACGTCGACGCCGCCGAGGTGGGCCCGGGCCCGGTCGAGCGCGTCGGCGACCGCCCCGCCGTCGGTGACGTCGGTGGGGATCTCCAGGACGGCGTCGGAGGCATAGGCCTCGTCGCCGGGGGCGCGGGCGAGGACCGCGACGGACCCACCCGCCTTGGCGACGTGGTCGACGACCGCCCGCCCGATGCCCCGCGTGCCGCCGGTGACGAGCCAGCCCTGGCCCACCGTCACCCCGTCCGGTCCAGGAACGCGCGGAGCTCGGAGAGGTAGGCGTCGCGCTCCTCCAGGTGCGGGGCGTGGCCACTCACGTCGAACGGGACGAGCCGGGCGTCGGGGTAGAGATCGACCGCGGCCTCGGCCCCGGAGAACGCGACGAAGCCGTCGTTCCGGCCGTGCAGGATCAGGACCGGCACCTCGAGCGTGCCGATCGTCTTGCGCTGGTCGAGGGACGCGAGGTCGCGGATGGAGTCGTCGCCGCGCGGGCCCATCTCGAGGAACATCCCCCACATCCAGTCGACGAGGTCGCTGCTCACCGGCACCGCGCACACCGCCTGGGCCACGCCCTTGAACGTCGTCGCGCGGTCGGCGGCGGCGCCCGCGAGCACCGCCTCGACGTCGTCGGGGGTGCCGCCGTGCGGCCAGTCCGACGCCGAGGTGTAGCGCGGGGTCGCACCGCCGGTGAGGACGAGCCCGCCCGCGGCCGAGCCCAGCCGGGCGACGGCGTCGACCGCCACCGCGCCGCCGAGCGACCACCCGTTGACCACGGGGCGCTGCAGCCCGAGGTGCTCGCACAGACGCGCCACGTCGGCGCCCATCGCGGCGATCGAGACGTCGGCGAAGTCCTTGTCGGAGCGCCCGCACGCGCGCAGGTCGAGCAGGACGACCTCGTGCCCGTCCGCGCGCAGGGCCGGCGCCACCGTGTCCCACGAGCGCGCCGTCACCCCCCACCCGTGCACCAGCACCACCGGCTGGCGCGCGCCCGCGTGGTGCTCGAAGTAAATCCGCCGACCGTCCTCGACCTCGAGCTGTCCCACGTCGTCCTCCTGCTGCTGGTCGTGTGCTCGGTGGAACCCATGTGCTCGGTGGAACCTAGGAAGGGGTCGCGGGCACTCGGGAGCCGTCGGCGTCCGCGACGTTGTGGGTTCCTCCAAGCCGTTCGCGCAGCCCGCGCTTGTCGACCTTCCCGACGCTGGTGCGGGGCAGGGCGTCGACGATCTCCACTCGGTCGGGGTGCCACCACCTCGGCACCCGACCCTCGAGCGCCGCGAGCACCGCGTCCGGGTCGACGTCGCCCGGGATGTCGGGGTCCGGCACCACGACGGCGACGGGTCGCTCCTGCCACCGCTCGTGCGGGACGCCGACCACGGCGACGTCCGCGACGCCGGGCGCCTCGAGCAGGGCCGCCTCGAGGGCCAGCGAGCTGATCCACTCCCCACCGCTCTTGATGAGGTCCTTGACCCGGTCGACGATCCGCAGCCGCCCGGCCGGGTCGATGGTCGCGACGTCCCCGGTGTGCAGCCAGCCGTCGGTGAACGCCTCGGGCCGGTCGCCGCGGTAGTAGCTGCTCGCGACCCACGGCCCGCGCAGGAGGAGCTCCCCGCGGGACACGCCGTCGTGCGGCACCGGCGAGCCGTCCTCGGCGACGAGCCGCCAGGCCAACCCGGGGAGCAGCCGGCCCTGGGTCCGGATCTCCGCGTACCGCTCCTCGGGGGCGGCGTCGGGCGCCGGACGGGAGAACGTGGCCATCGGTGACGTCTCCGTCATTCCCCAGCCCTGGAACGCGGGCACCCCGAGGTCCTCCTCGATCGCCCGGATCAGCTCCCCGCCGGGCGTGGAACCGCCGAGTACCAGGGCACGCAGGCTGCGCAGGTCGGCGCCGGTCCGGCGGACGTGGGCGACGAGGTCGACCGCCAGCGTGGGGACCATCCCGAGGTAGGTGGCGCGCTCGCGCTCGATGATCGTCGCGACGTCGGCGACGCGCGGCGCGGGACCGGGGAGGATCTGGTCGGCGCCGACCATGAGTGCGGCCAGCGGGATGCCCCAGGCGTTCGCGTGGAACATCGCCACGAGGTGGACCACGCGGTCGCGGCGGCTGATCGCGTGCCCGTCGGCGAGGCCCGCGGCCATCGTGTGCAGGTAGAGCGCCTTGTGGCTGTACCCGACGCCCTTCGGCGCGCCGGTGGTGCCCGTCGTGTAGCAGAGCGCGGCGAGGTCGTTCTCGCCGCGCGGCGGCGGGCCGTCGAGGGGGTCACCACCCGCCACCAGCTCCTCGTAGGCGAGCTCGCCCGGCCCGGGCTCGCCGTCGAGGACGACCACCCGCATGTTCGGCCGGGCGGCCCGCGCCGGCGCCGCAGCGGGGCGGAGGGCGGCGTCGAGCAGGAGGACGGAGTCCTGCGCGTGGTCGACGACGTAGGCGATCTCGTCCGGTCCGAGGCGCAGGTTGACCGTGTGCAGCACCGCCCCGGCCAGCGGGATCGCGAGGTAGAGCTCGAGGTGGCGGTGGTGGTTGCCCGCGAGCGTCGCCACCCGGTCGCCCGGGCGCACGCCCAGGGCCACCAGGGCGCCCGCGAGCCGTCGCACGCGGGCGTCGTACTCGCGGTACGTGCTGCGCCGCACGCAGGTGCCGTCGACGTAGTCGACGACCTCCCGCTCGGGCGCGTGGTCGCGGGCGCGGTCGAGGAAGGTGGTGACCAGCAGCGGCTCGCCGCTCACACCGTCGCCCGGCTGTCGGCGGCCGCGAGACGGGCGCGGACGGCCGGGGCGACGTGCGTCGCGAGCAGCTCCACGCGCCGCGACCCGTGGTCGACGGACTCCCCGGGCAGCTGCGCCCAGAAGTGCACGTCACGTATCTGGGGACGGGCGGAGAGCATCGCGGTGAGCTCCTCCACCGCCGTCGCCGGGTCCCACAGCGTGAACGCACCGGCGGCCACGATCTGGTCCGGGTCGGCGAAGCGGGGTGTCGACTCCGGCGGGCCGAACGCGCCCCAGGAGATGTAGGCGTTGAGCTGGGCGAGCACCAGCGGCCCGATCTCGGCCCACTCCCGCTCGGGGTCCTCGGCGATCAACGCCCACTGCCCCGCGTAGATACGACCGTCGGACCGGGACCGTCCGTGGCGCTCGAGCGCGTCGAGGTAGGCCTCGTGGTGGTGGTTCTGCGTGGAGAGGAACCCGTCGGCGATGCGCGCGACCCGCTCGATCGCGGGCTCGGCGAGCGCCCCGACCAGCAGCTGCGGGACCTGCTCGGGCACCGGCGTCACCGGCAGCCCCGGGAAGCGATAGCGCGCGCCCTCGTACGGCTCCTGCGACCCCGACCACGCCCGGCGGATCAGCTCGACACCCTCGGTGAGCAGGCTCGGGCGGTTCCGGATGTTCCGTCCGAACGCCTCGAACTCGCGGACCCAGTAGCCCTGGCCGACCCCGAGGTCGAAGCGGCCGCCGGTGAGCAGCGAGACCGTCGCCGCGTCCTCGGCGAGGCGGATCGGGTCGTGCAGGGGCGAGACGATGAGGTTGGTCCCCACCCGGATCCGACGGGTGCGCTCGCCGATCGCGGCGGCCAGGGTGAACGGCGAGGGCGTGTACCCGTCCTCGCAGAAGTGGTGCTCGGTGAGCCAGACCGAGTCCAGCCCGAGGTCCTCGGCCCAGGCGATCTGGTCGAGCACCTCCCGGTAGAACGTACTGAACGGCCGGTCCGGCACGGGGTTGCGGAAGTCGTACCAGAGCCCGAACGCCACCTCGTGGTCCATGTCCCGATGCTGACCGGGACGTCGCCCCGGGCGGGACCACCGCGGTGGCGAGGCGTTGTGGACCTCTCTAAGTGCCCGTGAGGGCCCACGCCTCCTCGAGCAGCGTGGGGACGTCGTGCTCGAGCGCCGCGGCGTACGGGGTGTCGAGGTCGCCGGCGAGGTGCTGGGACCAGGCGGCCTCGACGATCGCGGCGAGCTTGAACAGCGCGAGCACCCGGTAGTACGCCACGTCGCCGACCGGGTGGCCGACCTGGGCCTCGTAGCGCGCCACCAGGTGCTCGACCGGCGGCGCACCGGGCGCGCGGGAGACCGCCTGCAGGGCGGGCATCGCGGGGCTCTCCACCGGGCGCGGGCCCCAGAACGCGAGGAGGAGCCCCAGGTCGAGCAGCGGATCGCCGATCGTGGCCATCTCCCAGTCGATCACCGCGAGCAGGCGGGGCGCGGTACGGGCGAACAGGCAGTTGTCGACGTGGAAGTCGCCGTGCACGAGGCCGGGCCGGAACGTCGCCGGGCGCCGGTGCTCCAGCCAGGCGGCGAGGTCGTCCATGCGCGGCAGCGGGCGGCGCGCGATCAGCTCCCACTGCCCGTGCCACCGGCGCACCTGGCGCTCGAGGAATCCGTCAGGGCGTCCGAACCCGTCGAGGCCCACCTCGTCCCACGGCACCCGGTGCACGGCGGCGAGGGCGTCGACGACCTCGTCGGCGAGGGTCGCGACGCCGCCCGACGGCCAGGCGTCCGGCAGCGTGTCGGTGATCGACAGGGCGTCGGCGAGGTGCTCCATGACGAGGAACGGGCCCCCGGGGACGTCCGGGTCCTCACAGCACGCGGCGGGTCGCGGGGCGGGAGCACCGGCGATCGCGAGCGCGGTGAGCACCCGGTGCTCGCGGCCGACGTTGTGCGCCGACGCCGACAGCGCGTGCGCCGGCGGACGACGCAGGACCCACTGCGCGCCGTCGGCATCGGTCAGCAGGCAGGTCTCGTTGGAGTTCCCGCCGGTCAGGCGCTCGAGACGCCACGGCCCGGCGCCGTCGAGATGGTCGTCGAGCCAGGACGCCAGACCGGCGGGCACGGCGAGGGTCGCGGTGGTCACGAGACCGTCTCCAGCGGGTGCTCGAGGACCTCGGCGAAGCGGGTGAGGGCCGCCTCCCGGCGGGTCGGCACGTGCTCGGTCGGGGTCGCGGTCGGGGTCGTAGTCGCGCAGGAGGCGCCGGGCAACGCTCACGCGGTGCACCTCGTCCGGGCCGTCGTAGATCCGCGCGGCCCGCGCCCAGCGGTACATCTGCTCGAGCGGCATGTCGGTGGTGAACCCCAGCGAGCCGTGGACCTGCACCGCGCGGTCGAGCACGTCGTGCAGCACCGCCGCTCCGTAGTACTTGATCATGGCGATCTCGGTGCGGGCGGCAGGCGCGCCGACCTGGTCGATGCGCCACGCGGTCTGCAGGGTGAGCAGGCGGGCCGCCTCGATCGCCGCGGCGCTGTCGGCCACCCAGTTCTGCACCGTCTGCTTGTCGGCCAGTGGCCCGCCGTGCACCGCGATCGACACCGCCCGCTCGGCGAGCATGTCGAACGCGCGCCGGCAGACGCCGATCCAGCGCATGCAGTGGTGGATGCGCCCGGGTCCGAGGCGGCGCTGGGCGAGGGTGAACGCCTCGCCGCGCCCGCCGAGGAGGTTCTCCGCGGGGACCCGCACGCCGTCGTAGTCGACCTCGCCGTGCGCCCACACGGGGTTCTCGCCGCCGGGATCGTTCATCAGGCCCAGGTCGCGCACGCGGATGCCCGGCGCGTCACCCGGGACGAGCAGCATCGACATGCGGTGGTGCGCGTCGGCGTCGGGCTCGGTGACGGCGAGGACGATGTGCAGGTCGCCACGCGAGGCGTTGCCCACCATCCACTTCCGGCCCGTGAGCACCCACTCGTCCCCGTCGCGCTCGGCACGGGTGGTGAACTGGCGGGGATCGGAGCCGGTGCCCTGCTCGGTCATCGCGAACGCCGAGAGGATGCGACCGTCGAGCAGCGGATCGAGCCAGCGCCGCTTCTGCTCCTCGGTGCCGGCGAGGGCGATGAGCTCGGCGTTGCCGGAGTCGGGGGCCTGGCAGCCGAACACGAACGGCGCGAGCTCACTGCGGCCGAGGACCTCGTGGAGCAGGCCGAGCTTGAGCTGGCCGAACCCCCGGCCCCCGAGCTCCGGGTCGAGATGCGCCGCCCACAGGCCGCGCTCCTTCACGCGTTCCTGCAGGGGCGCGGCGAGCCTGCGGAAGGTCCCGTGGTCGAGGTCGAGCACCTCGAGCGGGTAGATCTCCTCCTCCAGGAAGCCGCGTGCCCAGTCGAGCTCGGCCGCGAAGGCCGGCTCGGTCGAGAAGTCCCAGGCCATCCGTCTCCCCTCGTGGTGTGGCCCGCCGGACGGTAGGGAGCCCCACGTGCCCGCGCGAGACGGTCCCGGCCCGCCTTTGGAGTTCCGTCCAAACGCCGGTCGGAGCACATCCCCGAGCTTGACCTGGCTCACCCCCGCCATCCGGGTCGCCGCAGCCCGGGAGGGGAACCCTCTTCCTGAATCGAGGGAGGTCCCGCGTGACCGACACGGCCCCGAACGACCGGCCGCTGCGGCGCCGCACCCTGCGCCGCCGCGCCACCCTGCACGGCGACCAGATCGCCTTCTGGGACTCCGGTCCCGCCGACGGCGTCGACGAGCGCGACGGCGAGCTCGTCCTGCTCATCCACGGCATCGCCGGCTCCGCCCACACCTGGAGCCCGCTGCTGGCCCAGATGGCCCGGCGCCACGACCGCCGGCGCTTCATCGCGCCCGATCTGCTGGGGCACGGGTCGTCGTCGGCACCCTGGGCGGACTACTCGCTCGGCGGCTACGCGACGGGCCTGCGCGACCTGCTGGTCTCGCTCGGCTACGAGCGCGCCACGATCGTCGGCCATTCCCTCGGCGGCGGGGTGGCCCAGCAGTTCGCGTTCCAGTTCCCCCAGCACACGAGCCGTCTGGTGCTCATCGACTCGGGCGGGCTGGGCCGCGAGGTCAGCCCGGCCCTGCGCGCGGCGACCCTTCCGGCCGCCGAGTGGGTCCTACCCGTCATCGCGGGCACCGGCGTGGTGTCGGCGGCGCGCAAGATCGCCGGCGTGGCGGGCCGCTTCTCGCACCGCTTCTCCCCCTCCACGTGGGAGTCCGGGCGCGCGTACGCCTCGCTCGCCGACCCCGTCCACCGCCGCGCCTTCGTGCACACCGCGCGCAGCGTGATCGACAGCGGTGGCCAGCGGGTGCGCGCCACCTCGCGCCTCGACCTGGCCGCGGACCTGCCGCTGCTCATCGCCTGGGGCACCGCCGACACGCTGATCCCGGTCGCGCACGGCCACCGGGCGCACGAGCTGGTGCCCGGCAGCGAGCTCGCGCTCTTCGAGGGCGCGGGCCACTTCCCGCACGCCGACCAGCCCGAGGCCTTCGCCGAGCGCCTGCTGCGCTTCCTCGCCGAGCACCCGCCCGTGGCCCTCGACGCGGCGGCGTTCGCCGACCGGATCGCCGGACATGCCGACATGGACGGCGATCGACAGGATGAACTGAACAGCTCACATTGAACAGTTGAGACTGTCGACCTAGCCTGGACCCCGTGGCGGAGACCGGGGAGCTGAGCACGTCGGCGGTGCAGGCGGCGCACGAGGTGCGCGTCGCCGTGGGGCGGCTGCGGCGGCGCCTGCGCGAGTCGCGCGATCCCGACGAGCTCACGCCGACGCAGACGTCGCTGCTGAGCCGCCTGGACCGCGAGGGCCCGCGCACGGCCAGCGAGCTCGCGGCCGTCGAGGGGGTGCGCCCGCAGTCCGTGGCGGTCTCGGTGGGCGCGCTCGCCGAGCGCGGCCTGGTGGAGCGCCGGCCCGACCCCGACGACGGGCGCCGGCAGACGATCTCGGTCGCCCCCGCGGGCCGGGCGCTGCTCGACAGCACCCGCGCCGCGGGCGAGGAGTGGCTGGCGCGCACGCTGCACGACGAGCTCACCGAGGACGAGCGCGCCACCGTCATCGCCGCCATGGGCCTGCTCGACCGGGTGGTGACCGCCCGCTGATGACGACGACCGTCCACCAGCCGCATCCCGGTTCGGACCCAGCACCCGACCACTTCGACCGCCGGCTCGTCGCGCCCATGGTGCTCGGGGCGATCCTCAACCCGATCAACTCGTCGATGATCGCGGTCGCGCTCGTCCCCATCGGCGCGGCGCTGGGGGCGGGACCGGCGCAGACCGCCTGGCTGGTCTCGGGGCTCTACCTCGCGACGGCGATCGGGCAGCCCGTGGTCGGGCGCCTCGTCGACCTCTACGGCGCACGACGGCTCTTCCTCGCCGGCGCGGTGCTCATCGGCGTCGGCGGCCTCGTCGGCGCGCTGGCCCCGTCGATCGGCGTCCTCGTGCTCTCCCGGGTCCTGCTCGGGCTCGGGACGTGCGCGGGCTATCCGGCCGCGATGACGCTGATCCGCGGCGAGGCCGACCGCACCGGGCAGGACAGCCCGGCCACCATCCTGACGGTGCTCGCGGTGTCGACCCAGACCGTCGCGGTGATCGGTCCGACGCTCGGCGGGTTCCTCATCGGCGTCGGCGGCTGGCGGGCGACGTTCACGGTCAACGTCCCGCTCGCCCTGGCCTGTCTGGTCCTCGGCGCGCTCTACCTGCCGCGACGTGCTCCGGACGGGGCGGGGCGTCCCGGCGACGCCCTCCGCGCGATCGACCCGCTCGGCATCGTCCTGTTCGTCGCCACCCTCGTGACGCTGCTGGTGTTCCTGACGCACCTGCGCGCCGACCTGTGGTGGCTGCCCGTGCTCAGCGTCGCCGCGGGGGCCGGGCTGACGTGGTGGGAGCTGCGCGCGCCGGCCCCGTTCCTCGACCTGCGCCTGCTCGGCGGCAACCTCCCGCTGCTCGCCACCTACGCCCGGTCGCTGCTCGCGGCGATCACGTCGTACGCCCTGCTCTACGGCTTCACGCAGTGGCTCGAGGAGGGGCGCGGGCTCTCCCCGCAGATCGCGGGGCTCGTGCTGCTGCCGGTGTTCGCGGCCGGGATCGTGGTCTCGTCGATCACCGGACGGTCGCCGCGGATCCGCGGCAAGCTGCTGGTCGGGGCGCTCGCGCAGGTGGCGCTCGCCGTCCTGCTGCTGTTCGTCGACGCCCAGAGCGCCCTCTGGTTCCTGCTCGCCGTCGCCGTGCTCGCCGGCATCCCGCAGGGCCTGAACAACCTCGCCAACCAGAACGCCGTCTACCACCAGGCCGACCCGGCGCGCCTCGGCTCGTCGGCCGGCCTCATGCGGACGTTCTTCTACCTCGGCGCCATCACGGCGTCGGCGACCAACGGCATCGTGTTCCGCGACGGCGCCGGCACCGCGGGCATGCACGAGCTCGCGCTCGTCATGCTCGCCGCGTCCGTGCTGTTCGCCGTCCTGACGGTCGCCGACCGTTCCCTGCGTCGCGTGGTCGCCTGAGCCGCCTGACCCGGCTCAGGCCCGCGCGACCTCGCGCATCTGGATCAGCCGGACGCGGGGCGCGGAGGCCTGGCGATCGTCCGTGGGCTCGTCCGCCGGTGTGCGGGCGGCGGGGACGTCGACGACGCCGTCGCGCCGCGACTCGATCGCCAGGATCATCCGGTGGGCGCGGCCCACGAGGTCGCCCTCGGCGCGGTCGAGCGCCGCGGTCAGCCAGTTGATCGCGCCGCGGTCCCACCGGCCGGGCTCGGGGATGTGCGCGGCCGAGCGCCGCGCGAGCGTGACGCCGAGCCGGTACAGCGCCTCGGGCTCGAGGTCGTCGGGCGCGACCTGCGTCGCCAGCCACAGCGCGACCTGGTCGTCGCCCCGGGCCAGCGCGGCGCGCGCGGTGCGGGCGCGCTCCTCCGGGCCGAGGCGGCCCCACAGGTCGCGGGCCAGCTCCTCGGGCACGGCCCAGCCCGCGGCGTCGCGGTCGGCGAGGTGGGAGAAGAGACGGTCGGCGGCGAGGTGCACGCGCCCGTCGCGGCGGGTCGCGCGCAGCAGCCGCATCCCGCCGTGGTCGGCCCGGACGAGATCGCGGGCCACCCGTCGCAGCTCCTCGGGCTCCGGCGCGGGCACGCCCAGCGCGGCGAGGTGCACCGGCGCGACCTCGGCGAGCAGCCGCGGCGTGAGGGGGGCCGGGACGTCGAGGCGCTCCCAGTCCACCGCCGTGCGCAGCAGGGCCAGCGGCAGGAGCGACGACCACCCGACGGGATCGAGGATCGCGCGCGCCCGCAGCACCGGACGCACCTGCTCCCCCGCCGGCGTCCCGTCCGCGGGCATCGTCACCAGGGCCTCGTCGATGACCGCACGGGCGGGGCCGGCGACGAAGGCGTCGAGGGACGTCCGCCGGGTGGTGAGCACCAGCCGGACGTCGGTGGACAGCCGTCCGACGACGTCGGGGACGACCTGGTCGAGCAGCGCGGGCGGGGCGTCGTCGGCGAGCACGACCACCGGCCCGGAACGCGAGGCCGTCTCCGCGGCCGACGTGAGCGCCCGCGCGAGGTCGACGGTGTGCGGGTCGGCGATCGCCAGGAGCCGGGTGTCCCCGAGCATCCGGCGCAGCCCGCGGTGCACGGCCCGTGACGTCCCGGCGAGCCGATCGCCGGTGACCACCACGAGCGGGCGGTCCGCACCGAGCACGTTCTCGAGCCGGTCGTCGGCCGCGCGCGACACGTACGGCGCCGTCGCCTCGGCGTCGTGCACCCCGACGAGCTCCGGGCCCACGTGCGCCATCCGTACCGCGCCGTCCCCGAACGGTGACCCCGATCGATGCGCGCGCCCCCATGTCACATACGGAGTGTTACCTGGATCGTCGCGACACGCCAAAGGATGTACGTGCCTCACCCGGAAACAGGTGCTAGAGCAACGTCCGTTCAGCGTCCGACCGAGATGTCGGCGTGGCCCTCGGCCTGCGCGGACGTGAAGACGACGCCGTTCCGCTGGCCCACGACGACGCGGTAGGAATCCGAGGCCGCGACCCCGGCGACGCTGTAGTCGAACCGGCAGGCATCGCACCGGGTCGGTCGCCGTCGTGCTCGCGCTCGTCGTCCTCTTCGCCGCCTACTTCGCCGCGGCGTGGTGGCTGCTCCTGCGCACCGTGCTCCGCCCGGTGTCGCCGGGTGCGGCGGTGACGACCGGGCTCGTCCTCCTGGCGTTGTTCACCCAGGTCCCGATCGCCGTCCTGCTCGAGGGGCTCCTCGACGCGGACACCGAGAACCTCTTCGCCGGCATCCTCGGCGTCGGCGTTCCCGAGGAGTTCGTGAAGGCGCTGCCGGTGGCGGCGGTCGTCCTCGCCCTGCGCTCGCGGGGCCGGCTGCTCGAGCCGCGCGACGTCCTGTTCCTCGGCGTCATCAGCGGCATCGTGTTCGGCGCGGCCGAGGCGGTGCACTACGTGCACGGCCGAGGCGGTGCACTACGTGCTCGATGTGCCGAGCGGGCCCCTCACCACGGTGTGGCGGCTCGTCGCGAACCCCGCCATCCACGGCGCGTGGGCCGGCATCGCCGCCTTCTTCTCCGGGCTCGCCGTCCGTCGGGACCCGGCGCAGTGGGCGCCCCTCGCGGGCCTGGGGCTCGCGATCGCCGCGGTGCTGCACGGCGTGAGCAACTGGCTGGTCGGCTCGTGGGCCTGGGTCGCGGTCGCCGGGGTCAGCGCGCTGCTGCTGCTCGCCTACTCGACGGTCGGCGTCCCGACCAGTACCTCGACGCGGCCGACCGCGGAGATCGACCCGCCCACCGGGCCCATCGCGTTCCGCGGCCCCGACGGCCGCTGGTGGGCCTGAGTCGGTCCCCGAACTGCTCGCCGGGGCCCGGTGCGTTCGACCGGCCGGCGCCTCCCGGTAGAGCCGCCTAGTCCTCGTCGGCCTTGAAGTCGTCGGGCGTGGCCTCGGCGAGGGCGCGACGCAGGCGTTCCACCTCGTCCTCGACGTCAGGGGAGGCCACGCCGGGGATCGGGTCCGCCTCGCCGGGCTCGTCCTCGGTGCCGCCGACCGTCGCCACCGCGCTCGCGGGCAGGGCGGCCTCGTCGAGGACCGCCTCGGACACCTCGATCGGGCAGCCCTGGTGCACGGCGAGCGTCACCGCGTCGCTGGCGCGCGCCGACACCGCGCGGGTGCCGCCGTCGGACGTGGTGATGTCCAGCTCGGCGTGGAACTGCCCCTCGACCAGCTCGGTGAGCCGGACCCGCACGAGCCGGGCGCCGAACGCCTCGACCGCGTCGAGGAGCAGGCGGTGCGTCAGCGGCCGCGGCAGGGTGGCCGCGACCTCGGCGGCCGCCAGCGCCGTGGCCTCGGGCGCGCCGATCCAGATCGCGAGGTAGCGGCGCGCACCGCCCTGCTCGCGCAGCAGGAGCACGGGGTCCTCGCTGCCCTGTTCCTGGCCCACCCCGGCGATCTCGACCTCTGCCATGCCTCCATCGTGCGCCGAGGAGCCGGTCCCGTCGACCGGTCCCCCGCGCGGGTGGTCCGCCACCGGCGTGCGCGGGCGCCGGCGTGCGCCCTGGCCGCTGCCGATCACCCTCGCCGCGTTCCTCCGACCGGCCCACGTGAGCGATGTTCACGGCGATAGCCGTGAACATCGCTCACGGCACCCGGGCGGGTGGAGCTCGAGGCCGGGGTCGTCGGCGAAGAGCTCGGCGAGCTCCCGGCGGGTCCGCGAGTAGGCCAGCGCCCGCGCGGTCTCGCGGTCGGAGCCGAGGTTGTGCGCGCCCCCGAGCATGTCGTCGTAGACACGCGCCGCGTTCGCCCGCTCCTCCTCCGCCACGCCGTGCACCCTGCCCTACCGGGCCGGCGATCAGCGGGCAGCGGCGATGCCGGTCGCGAGGCGTGTCACGGCGACCCGGGTCTCGCCGACGGCGGCCACGCACGTCGCGGGGTCGGCCGGGGCGACGCCGGTGGGGCACCCCGCGCGGAGGAAGTGCTCGTGGCCGGTCTCCACCGCGGCGGACGGGTCGGTGATCTCGCGGTCGTCGGGCCGGGCCCCCGCCGCCGCGTTCGCGACGTTGCGGACCTCCTCCTCCCAGCGACCGCACACCGGCCACTGCCGCAGCAGGTCGCGCGAGGTGTAGCAGGGGTCCTGCTGGACGAGGCCGAGCTTGGTGCGCGCCGCCTCGAGCGAGGTGTTCGGCCGGGCGGCCGGTGACGAGGTGCCCTGGGCGTACTCGCTCGAGCAGCCGCACAAGACCAGGAGCGCCAGCGCCGCCGTCACCGCGACCCGTGCTCCCCGCCCCGTCGCCGTCACCGCATCACGGTGTCACGCGCGGCCCGGTCCGGCGCGCCAAGACCGACGCGCCACGTCCGATGCGGCAGGACCAGCGCGGCGGCGACCAGCACGAGCAGCACCGAGAGCAGGTCGGCGGTGACGATCGCGTGGTTGCGCGAGAGCACCAGCAGCTTCGGACCCTCCACGGACTTGTTCAGCGGCAACCACGCCACCGCGGCCACCGTCAACACACCCGCCAGGGTCCACCGCCGCCGCGTCGTCACCACCCCAGCCTCCCAGCCCGGCCGAGGCAGGAGGCAGGCTCACCGGACGTGGGTGCCGGGGTCGTCGTCACGACGAGCAAGTCGCCGTCGGACGCGGTGTGCGCCGAGGCCCGACGGCTGGCCGACGCCTGGGGTCTGCCCCTCGTCGACCGCAACCGGCGCTCGGTCGCGACCGCGCGCGGGGACGCCGCGACCGCGCTGGTGTGCACCGCGGAGGGCTGGGTCGCCGAGTCCGCGCGCGGGCGCCTGACGTTCCACCAGGGCACGGCGGCCAAGCGCCTGCGGGCGCTGCGTCACGGCGACAGCGACCCGCTGATCCGCGCCGGCGAGCTCCGCCCCGGCGACCAGGTGCTCGACGCGACCCTCGGCCTCGGCCGCGACGCGCTCGTCGCCGCCTGGGCCCTCGGACCCGAGGGCGCGGTGCTCGGCGTCGAGGCCGACCTCGTCCTCGCCGTCCTCGCCACCGAGGGGTTCGCCGGCGCGATCCCCCGACCCGGCTCGGCCCTGGTGCAGGTCCGCCACGGCGACTCCCGGCAGGTGCTCGCGGACCTGGCGCAGCGCGGCGAGCACGTCGACGTCGTCCTGCTCGACCCGATGTTCACCGACCCGCGTGCCTCCGACCACGGCTTCGCCCTCGCCCGCGACCACACCGTCGGCACCCCGCTGACCCCGGAGTGGGTCGCGCTGGCGCGCGCCGTCGCGCGGCGGTGGGTCGTCGTCACCGCGGAGCGGATGCGGCCGTGGTTCCCCGACGCCGGCCTCGTCCGCCTCGAGGGGACGCGGTCGGGTCGGTGGTTCCGGGCGGAACCGTGTCCTCAGGACACGGTCTCCACCGGGAAGTCCGTGTGACGCCCCAGCTCCTCGACGGCGTCGAGCTCGGCGAGGCGGGCGTTGAGGGTTGCGCGGATGGAGTCGAACGCCGACGGGCCGAGCGGGAGGCGCAGGGGCGGGTCGTCGAGCTCGGTGACGTCGAGGACGGCCCGGGCGGCGCGCTCGGGGTCGCCGGGCTGGGTGCCGTGGAGTGCGGCGAACCGGGCGCGCGACTCGTCGAGGATCTCGGCGTAGGCCTCCATCGGCTCCGCGCGCGCCGGTGAGCGGCCCGCGAAGTCGGTGCGGAACGGGCCCGGCTCGATCATCGTGACCTTGATGCCCAGCGGCGCGACCTCCACCGCGAGCCCCTCGGACGCCCCCTCGAGCGCGAACTTCGAGCCCGAGTACGCCGATCCCCCGAGCGCCGAGCGCACCCCCGCGAGCGACGACATCTGGATCACGTGACCCGACCCCTGGGCGCGCATGACCGGCAGCACCGCCCGCGTGACGGCGAGCGCGCCGAAGACGTTGACCTCGAACTGGTCGCGGATCTGCTGCTCGCTGAACTCCTCGAACGCCCCGCGGCTGCCGTAGCCCGCGTTGTTGACGACGACGTCGATGCGCCCGAACGCGGCCACCGCCAGCTCGACCGCCGCCCGCACGGCCGCCGGGTCGGTGACGTCCAGCGGCGCGGTGCGCACCCGCTCCGGGTCGAGCGCTGCGAGGTCGTCGACGTCCTCGACCCGGCGGGCGGTGGCGACCACCCGGTGACCGCGCGCCAGCGCCTCCCGGGCGATCGCGCGCCCGAACCCGCTGCTCGTGCCGGTGATCAACCAGACCTGCGCCGACGACATCGCCGTCCCCTCCCGATGCTCGGTGACGCCACGAATCTAGGCCGAATCCAGCCGCTCAGCTCCGGCGCGTCGGCGCGGCCGGGGGCGTCCACTGCGGCGCACCCCGGTACGGGGCCGGCGCGCCCTGGGGGTCGGCCGACGGCCGCGGCGCCCGCGGGGCGGCGAACGGCGCGGGACGCTCGCGACGCCGCGAGGGCCAGGCGATCACGACCGCCATCGCGAGCATGACGGCGGACAGCAGGTCGGCCGTGGTGACGCCGTGCCGACGGCTCAGCTCGAGCAGCACCTCACCCTCGACGGGCTTGTTGATCAGCACCCAGATCACCGCGGCGACCACGAGCAGGGCCGCCAGCATGAGACGCCGCGCCGAGAACACCATGTAGAGAGGACGTCCACGGGACGCACATCGTTCCCCGGCGGTCACCGATGTGACCTGTCAGTGCTCCAGCACCACCCGGAGGATGAGGACGAAGAACCCCAGCACGCCCGCGGCGACCGCCCCGACGAGCGCGCCCGGCAGGCCCCGCCTCGCCCGCCACCCGCCGACGCCGCCGAGCACGACGAGGTACGCCAGCCCCAGCCAGCAGACGAGGTCGACGGCGTCCTCGGGGTCGTAGAGGCCGGTCAGCGCGCCGACCACGACGACGAGCAGCGGGACGACGGCCAGCACCAGGTACTGCGCCGCGTGCCCCGTGAGGTGCCGGAGCTCCGCGCGCGTCGGCGGGGCCGACTGCCGGGCGACACGGGCGAGCACCGACGCGAACAGGTGCGCGGCGAACGTCGCCAGGAGCGGGCCCAGGATCACCTGCGCGGCCTCGGCGAAGTCCTCGATGCCGTCGTCGAGCGCGACGACCAGCACGGTCATCAGCACGACCGTCCCGTAGACGCCGGGCTCGACGTCCAGGCGCAGCGGACCCCACCGCACGAGGGAGGTGTCGACGGCCTCGGTCTCGGTCACGCGCGGCAGTCTCCCCGCTGACCACCGGCCGGGCGCATGGGGTGCGCCCGACCGGGTGAGCGGATCAGTCGTCGTCCTCCTGCTCGGGCTGCCCCGGCACCTGCTGGCCCGGCACCTGCTGGCTGGGTGCGTCGTCGTCGGGCTCCTCGGTCTCGGTGCAGGCGGACGCGCTGCCGACGACCGCGAACGCGAGCAGGACGGCGGCAACGCCGCGACGGACGGACATTCCGCGCATACCGCGCACCCTAGGCGCGACACACCGGACGCGACGTGAAGCCCCGGCTAGCTCGCCGTGGCGCACTGTCCCCGGTCGACGAGCGTGGGGCCGTCGCCGTTCGGGCGGATGTCGAAGTCGAAGATCCCCGTCGGCAGGTAGAGCGAGCAGCACGCGTTGGGGATGTCGACGATCCCGCTGACGCGGCCCTCGATCGGCGCGGCGCAGAGGATCAGGTAGGCCTGCTCGCCGGTGTAGCCGAAGGCCTTGAGGTACTCGATGGCGTTCAGGCAGGCGCGCCGGTAGGCGATCGTGGCGTCCATGTAGTGCTGGTCGCCGGCCTCGTCCACCGAGATGCCGATGAACGAGACGAACTCGGTGTAGCGCGGCTCGTGGCGTCCCGGCTGGAAGATCGGCGTGTCGACCTTGTACTTGTTCACGCCGTCCTTGATCAGGTCGACGTGCACGTCGGCGTAGCCGCCCATCTCCATGGCGCCGCAGAAGCTGATCTCGCCGTCGCCCTGGGCGAAGTGCAGGTCGCCGATCGAGAACTTCGCGCCGGGGACGTAGACGGGGTAGAGGACGCGGGAGCCGATCGAGAGGTTCTTGATGTCGACGTTGCCGCCGTGCTCGCGCGGCGGGACGGTGCGCGCGGCCTCCGCGGAGGCGCGCTCGAGGTCGGCGCCGCCCATCGTCCCCAGCAGGGCGTCCTTCGGCAGCGGGGGCAGGGCGAGCGGCGGCACGCGGTTCGGGTCGGTGTCGATGAGGCGCTGCTCGCGGCGGTTCCAGGTGCCGAGCAGGTCGGCCGACGGCGCGCACCCGGCGAGCCCGGCGTGCACGTTGGAGGCGATCCGGATCCCGGGCAGGTGGCGCGACGTCGCGTACATGCCCTGGAAGTCCCAGATGACCTTGCCCGCCCGCGGGAAGTGGTCGGTGAGGAAGCCGCCACCGTTGTTGATGTCGAAGATGCCGGTGTAGCCCCAGCCCTCCCCCGGCTGGCTTCCCACCGAGACCGTGCCGGAGTGCGCGGGGCCGAGGTCGAGGTAGTCGACGACGAGCAGGTCGCCCGGCTCGGCGCCCTCGACGTGGATCGGACCGGAGAGCATGTGGTTGTGGTCGAGGACCATGTCGCGGATGTCGTTGGCCGAGTCGTCGTTGCGGACCTGGCCGTCGGTCCAGTCCTTGCACTCGATCCGGAACACGTCGCCGGGCCGCACCGAGGAGGCGGCGGGGATGTCCGGGTGCCACCGGTTGTGCCCCGGGACCTCCTGGTCGCGCATCGACTTGGACTGGTCCACGCGGAACACGGTCTCGGGCATGAGCACTCCGATCATCACCAAGCGAGAAGTTCCCACATGAGAGTACTTCCGCCCGGCGACGTCAAGGGGCGACCGCGGGGAGGGCCGTGAGCACGTCGAAGTCGACGCCGTCCGCGACCGCGAGGTGCACGGGCTGGCGGGCCTGGCGCCCGCGGAACTCGACGGTGCCGCGCGGCCCCTCGTAGGCCGTCCCGTCGACGGCGGCGTCCCACGCCTCGAGGCGGTCGGTCGCCGCGCGGTGTGCGATCGCGGCGAGGGTGTGCAGCCCCTCGTAACAGCTCTCGGCGGCGCTCGACAGCGCCGGCGCCTCGGGCCCGTGCTTGCGCAGGTAGCCGCCGAGCAGGTCGAGCGCGCCGGCCGTGGCCATCGAGCGGAAGTAGGACGAGGCGACGAAGAGGTTCGCCGTCGCGTCCGCGCCGCTCGCCAGGAGCATGTTCTCCTCCATCAGCGGACTGAAGCGCACGAGGCGGTCGTCGAGTCCGCGACGGGCGAACTCTCGGTTGACGTCGACGGCGTCCTGCCCGACGAGCAGCATCAGCACCCCGTCGCACGGTGCGCGCTCCACGCGGTCCACGAGCCGCTCGACGTCCATGGCGCCGAGCGCGACGAAGGCCTCGCCGACGATGTCGAGGTCCAGCTCGTGGGCGAAGCCGCGGACGGCGCGGGCCGAGAGGTGCGGCCAGACGTAGTCGTCGCCGACGACGAACCACCGCCGCGCGCCGAGCTCGTCGCGCATCCAGCGCAGCGCGGGCGCGATCTGCACGTCCGGGGTCTCGCCGCTGCAGAAGACGCCGCGCCGCGACTCCCCGCCCTCGTAGAGCGAGGGGTAGGCGTACGGCACCCGCCCGGCCAGGACGGGCACGAGGGCCTCGCGCACCGACGAGATGTGCCAGCCGCTCACGGCCTGCACACCGGCGTCGACGCGGCCCCGGACGTCGGCGGCCACCTGCTCCGGCCGGTCGCCGCCGTCGACGATCTCCGCGACGACCTCGCGGCCGAGGATGCCGCCGTGCGCGTTCACCTCGTCGACCGCGAGCTCGATGACCGCCTCGCAGGAGGGGGCGAACAGGCCCGCCGGCCCCCGCAACGGGACGACCATCGCGACGCGCCACTCGTCGTGCGGCATCAGGCCCCCGGAGGTGGAGGGACGGCAGGAACGGCCAGAACCCTTATGGTCACACCATCTGGGAATTTCTCAACAGCCCGCGATGACGCGGCGGAGGTGGGCCGGATGGCGCAGGAGGACGACTCGCTGACCGTGGCGCTCGTCCACGCCCTCGACGAGGTCACGCGGCGCGTCGAGGAGATCACCACCGGTGAGGGGCTCTCCCTCGACCAGTGGCTCGTGCTGCACCGCGTCGCCGTGGCGGGCGACCAGGCCATGCGCGACCTCGTGGCCGGGACGCGGCTCAACGACTCGACGCTCACCCGCGTCGTCGACCGGCTGGCGGCCCTGGGCCTGGTCTTCCGCGAGGCCGACCCGACCGACCGCCGGCGTGTGCGCGTCGCCATCAGTGCCCGCGGGCGGACGGTGCACGAACGCCTCGCCCCGGCCGTCGTGGATGCCGAACGCCGCCTGCTCTCCGACGACGCCTCCCCGTCGCTGATCGCCTCGCTGACCCGCCTGGCGCGCCCGCTCGCCGGGACCTGATCACTCGTCTCTTCAGGCGTCGGGATACGCGTGAATTCGGTGCCCGGCAGCACGGACGGCCACGGGAACAGCACGAGCACTCGGCGGTCACGTAGCCGTTCGACAAGACCACGACGAGACCGATGATCAGATAGCGGGACCGTCCCGGCGACACATTTCAGCGTCCGTCCATTCGTCACTGGCGCGGGTGGGTCCCCAGTTAGGCCAAGTGGGCGCTAACAAAGTGTGACCTCTGGTTCATTCGATACCATCGATACGAACATCAAGTGCATCTGCATCTCGTTTTCGATCACTCAGCGCTGCTAGCGTGCGAACTCTTGAAGCCACGCTCGGAGTACTGGCTCGGCCATCGGGCCGGAGTCCTCCAGAGCGTCTGGGGGGTTGTGGTCACTGAGGTCGGGCGAGGGTCACTCTGCCCGACGTCGCCGTTCTGGGGAAAAGCGATGAAGAGACGCGATGAGAGGTGGTGGCCCAGCGGCGAGGACGCTATGGGCAGAACACCCTCGGCGGTCCTTCTCGGAGGCCCCGGTCTCCGGATGCCTCGAGGTCTGGTCCTCGGCACGGGCGCCGTGGCCCTCCTGCTGGCGGGCTGGATCCTGGAACACGGGCTGCCGTCGGCCGGGGCGACACTGGCGTTCGCCGTGCTCGCGGCGTGCTCCAACGGCGCCGCCACGATGCTCGCGGTGTTCGCCGCGCGCCTCACCGCAGATCCCCACGTCGGGTGGGTCAGCCTGGCCCTGGGGGCCTACGGGCTGCTCGCCGTCCCGGCGTCCATGGTCGCAACCCTGAATCCCACTCCGGCCGCTACCGCGGCACGGGTGCTCATCGACGGCATCATGGCGGGGCTGCTCGTGACCGCCGCCGCCGCTCCTCCGCTGACCCGCCCGCGGGTCCGAATCGTGCTGATCGGTGGCGCTCTGACGGTCCTCGGTGGCGCCGCGGTGGCCGCGGCCTCTTCCTCCTTCGTCTCGTCGGTGGCCGGGTTCGTACCGGTGCCGTTGGGGTTCGGGCTGGTGTGGACCGGAGCGGGCGCCGTGATCGCGAGCCGAGGAGCGCATCGGCAGGACCAGGGGCTCGCGGTGGCTGGTACAGGCCTGGCCCTGCTCGGTGCGGCGCGCGTCGTGAACGCGGCGGCGTTCGACTGGCCGGGGGTCGACGTCGCCGCGGCCTCGACCGGTCTCCATCTGGCCGCGATCGCTCTCGTGCTGTACGGGTCCCTTCGCCTGGCGCGGCAGGCGCTCAGCTCGCTGGAGGACCAGCACGACTCGTTGGAAGAGGAACTCCGCCTGGCGGAGACTCGGCTCGCCCGGGCCGCCGAGCGCGATCACGAGCTGCGCAACGGCTTGGCCGGCCTGGCCGGTGCGACGACTTTGCTCGGCAGCGGCTGCCCGGACCCCGTTCAGCTGAGCACGGTCGTGGCCTCGGAACTCGATCGGCTCGACGAGTTGCTGCAGACACCGGTGGGTCGCGAGGCCGAGGCCCTGACGAGCTCCTTCGCCGTGGCCCCGGTCCTCCACGGATTGATCACGCTTCGATGCTCGGCCGGGATGGTCGTCGACCAGGAGCTGCAGCTCGGACTACAGGCCCTCGGCTCGTCTGCGAGGCTCGCGCAGGTCCTCATCAACCTCTTCGAGAACGCGAGCCGGCACGCACCGGGGAGCCCGGTGCGGGTCACGGCGGAACGGCGCGAGGACCGCGTCGTCATCCAGGTCCGCGATCGGGGACCAGGTCTGTGCTACGGGACCGAGGACGCCGTGTTCGAGCCCGGCGTGCGCGACGGGGCCCGCGGGGGACTCGGTGTCGGTCTCTACGTCAGTCGTCAGCTGCTCGCTGCCGAGAACGGCACCATCACCGTGCTCCCGGCAGACCCGGACGCGCCGGGGTGCGTCGTCGTCGTCGAACTCCCGGCGGCACCGGTTCCGGCGCCGCCTGTCCTCGACCCACCCCTTCTCCAGAACGTGTCGTGATGCACCAACTCGTCGAGGAAGACCCCGCATCGAACCAGCCGTACCCCGTGCGGATCATCGACGATCATGAGCTGTTCACCACCACCCTCACCATGGCGCTGCGCAGCGAAGGCTTCGACGCGCGGTCGCTCCCGGTCGCCGACGTCGCCGACTTCGTGAGGCGGCCCACCACCGACCGGGCCGGGCTCGTCGTATTGGATCTCGACCTCGCCCGGGACGCCCACGGACGTTACATCCACGGCGCCGGCCTGGTGGGCGGCCTGAGAGCGGCGCTGTGGAAGGTCCTGGTGGTCAGCGGCAGTGTGGACGAGCCCGGGACCGCCTCCGCGATCGCCGCCGGCGCGATCGGCGCGGTCACCAAGTCGCGCTCGTTCGCCGAGCTCCTCAGGACGGTGATCACCGCTGCGGGTGGGACGCCGGTGATGTCAGCAGCTGAACACCACCAGTGGCTCGAGCGCCACCGGCACTACCAAGAGCAGGAGCGTGAGCTCTCCCGACGCCTGGCGCGGCTCAGCCACCGAGAGCGGGAGGTGCTCGAGCTGCTCGCCGCAGGAATGCGTGCCGCGGCGATCGCCGAGCACTTCGTGGTGAGCATGCCGACGGTCCGCACCCAGAATCCGGTCACTCCTGACGAAGCTGGAGGTGAGCTCGCAGCTGGAAGCTGTTGCTCTGCTGCGCCAGCTGCCCGACCCTCCCGAGCGCTCGAGACGAAGCGGCCCCGCAGGAGACCCTGGGCGAGGAAAGGCGTCGACGAGCACAGAACTGAGTGAATCGCGGTTCCGTTGACCCGGCCCGCTGTGCGCGGAGCAGTCGATGCCGACGTCGGGTGTGTGATGACGATGTGCCGACTGGTGTGAGTTCGGAAGCTCAGCGCGGAGCTGATCGAGCGCACCGGGTAAGCGGCCCGAAGGACGCGGCAGAGATGGGCATCTTCTGCCAGCTCGCCGCCTACGCCCACGGCTCGTCGCCCACCTCGCCGCCGTTGGACCCAGCTCGTGCTCACCGGCCGCGCCCCCGATCACCGGGGTCCTCGCCCGACCCGGCTGACCGACCGATGCGGTCCTGCCGCCGAGCCGCCGAGACGAGCACCACCTACCAAGGTCACGAAATTCCGACTAGGCGGACAGTAATGATCGCCACTGTCGAGAAGGAGCACTCGCACAAGGCGCAACGGCGTCGGGCCGCTTCGTCAATCTTCACGATGCGCCGTTGTTGTCGGCGGCGGCACGGTATTCCCCCAGCAGAAGTCCCCGAGAGGGAAGGGAGATGTCTCAGAGCACGATCGTTGAGCCCGCGGGGGCAACGATCACCGTCGCGAGATTGACCGACGCCCGCACCGACGAGACCACCCAGCAGCATCCGTCGGTCAGCCTGGTGATCCCGGCCCGCAACGAGGCAACCAACATCGCCGACGTACCCCGAATCCGCCCAGCGTGCAGGAGGTCGTCCGCGTGATCGCCCAACGAAGTCGGCCGGTGGTGTCCGGGAATCCCGCGGACGCTCGCCACTTCATGCCAGTGCATCAGCTCAGCGTCGGCCGGATCGGGTCGGCGGATGCGCCAGACGACCTCGGCGACGAGCACGACCACGGCGACACCGACCTGCACTGCCCACGGCGGGCCGAGCTCCGCCCGCCGTCCGTCGAACCTGTCCCGGCGTCGGCGCGCAGGCAACATCGGCCTCGCGATAGCCCGGAAGCTTTCCTCCGTCGCCATTGTTCGGGCGATGCCGTATGGCCGGCTCCACGGCCCGGATGAGCCCGAACCGGCTGCCCTCGAAATGCCCTGAGACAAACGTCGCAGGCCCGGGCCGCGCCGGTTCCAATCGTCATTCTTGACGACCGACTTCCGCCCGTCAGCTGCGACGATCCTCAAATCTTCATCGAGCGGCAGGAGGGGGTCCGGGCGTGGGCATCGCCAAGGCGGACACGGGCCGGGCGGCGCCGGACCAGCCACTGGTGGTCCGCTCGTCCCGGAGGGCGTGGGAGCGCCGCTACGTCCGGACCGTCGTCGGGATCGACGCCGTCGCCGCCCTGGTGGCCGGGATGGCCGCCTACGACGTCCGCTGGGCCGAGTCCTCGGTGCCGGAGCCGCAGTGGGAGTACGTGGCGCTCAGCGCGGGTCTGCCGCTGCTGCTGGCTGGCGGCGATGTCGGCCGCTCGTGCCTACGAGGCCCGCTTCCTGTCGGTCGGGTTCGAGGAGTTCCGTCGCGTCCTCGCCGCCGCGGTCATCGTGATCGCGTCGGTCGCCACTGCCTCCTGGGCGACGAAGGCGGAGATCGCGCGCGGCTACGTCCTCATCGCCCTGCCGTTGGCGACGGCCCTGACGCTGCTGGGGCGCTACCTGCTCCGCAAGTGGGTGCACCGCGAGCGTCGCCGCGGGTTCTACATGAGCGACGTCCTCCTCGTGGGCCATGCGCGCACGGGTGCCGAGCTGGTCCGGCAGATGCGCCACGATCCCCACCACGGGATGCGGATCGTGGGGGCGTGCGTCCCGGGCGGGGGGACTCCACCGACCTGGCCGCGCTGGGCGTGCCGGTACTGGGCGGCTTCGAGGACGTCGACCTCGCGCTCCGGATGACCTCCGCCGACGCCGTCGCCGTCCTGGCGTGTCCGGAGATGGACGGGTCCGCCCTGCGGATGTTGTCCTGGAGCCTCGCCAGGTCGGGGATCGACCTGCTGGTGGCCTCGGCGTTGATCGACGTCGCGGGCCCCCGGATCGCGATCCGGTCGGTCTGCGGGCTGCCGTTGCTGCACGTCGACGAGCCGCAACTGGCCGGCGGGCGGCGCGTGGCGAAGGCGCTCTTCGACCGGCTTGCGGCACTCGTCGCACTGATCGCCCTCTTGCCGCTGCTGATCACTATCTGGCTGGCCATCCGGTTCACCAGCCCCGGGCCGGCGATCTTCCGCCAGGCCCGGGCCGGGTGGCACGGGCGCGAGTTCAGGATGTGGAAGTTCCGCACGATGGTCCGCGGCGCCGAGGCGCTGCGGCCCGGTCTCGACGCGCTGAACCGGCACGGGACCGGGGAACTGTTCAAGATCTCCGCCGATCCGCGGATCACGCGGGTCGGGCGGTGGCTGCGCCGCACGTCGCTCGACGAGCTCCCTCAGCTGGTCAACGTGCTGCGCGGTCAGATGTCGCTCGTCGGCCCCCGTCCGCTGCCGGTCACCGACCGGCGCTACGAGGGCGAGGCACGGCGGCGGTTGTTCGTGAAGCCCGGCCTGACCGGCCTCTGGCAGATCAACGGCCGCTCCGACCTGGACTGGGATGAGTCGGTCCGTCTCGACCTGCGCTACGTCGAGCAGTGGTCGCTCGCGCTCGACGCTCTGATCATCTGGAAGACCGTGTTCGCGGTGGTGAAGGGCCGTGGCGCCTTTAGCACCAGGCGGCCGACCAGGAACTCCGAAGCACGGCACGCGCACCGGGAGGTGGCTGCGAGTGAAGCGAGTGTGTGTCACGGGAGCGGGGGGGTTCATCGGACACCACCTCGTGACCTTCCTGAAGGAGAGGGGCTACTGGGTCCGCGGCGTCGACCTGAAGTACCCCGAGTACACCGACGTGGACGCCGACGAGTTCGAGATCCTGGACCTGCGCCGGTGGGACGCCGCGCTGCAGGCCACGCGCGGCGTCGACCGAGGTGTACGCGCTGGCCGCGGACATGGGCGGGATGGGCTACATCTCCTCGCACCACGCGGAGATCCTGCACAGCAACTCGCTCATCAACCTGCACACGCTCGAGGCCGCGCGGATCCACGGCGTAGTGGCGATACCTGTACAGCTCGTCGGCCTGCATCTACCCCGAGTACCGGCAGACCGAAGCCGACGTGGTGCCGCTCAAGGAGAGCGACGCCTACCCGGCCCAGCCGCAGGACGCCTACGGCTGGGAGAAGCTGTTCACCGAGCTCCTGTGCTCCTACTACGCCGGCGAGTACCCGATGGAGACCCGGATCGTCCGGTTCCACAACATCTACGGCCCGTACGGCACGTACGACGGCGGCCGGGAGAAGGCCCCGGCGGCGATCTGCCGCAAGGTCGCGCGCGCCGAGGACGGCGGCAGCATCGAGATCTGGGGCGACGGGGAGCAGACGCGCTCGTTCTGCTACATCGACGACTGCGTCGAGGGCATCTACCGGATCATGCAGTCGGACTTCGCCGAGCCGCTCAACCTCGGCACGGACGAGATGGTGTCGATCAAGGAGCTCGCGCACGTCGTCGCCGAGGTGGCCGGCAAGCGGGACATCGGGCTGAAGCACGTGGCCGGGCCCGCAGGGGGTGCGGGGACGCAACTCCGACAACTCGCTGCTGCGCGAGGTCCTCGGGTGGGAGCCGACGACGTCCCTCCACGACGGGCTCCACCCCACCTACCAGTGGATCGAGAAGAGGCTGACCAGCGGTGAGCGCAGTCTGATCAGCCTCGCCGGACGGCGGCGGACGGCCCCCCGCGGGTCGACGTGCTCGGCGTGGGTATCAGCTGTCTGACGCTCGACTCTGCGGTCGAGGAGGTGTCGGGCTGGGTCGACCGCGGTGAGCACAGGTACGTCTGTGTCACCGGCGTGCACGGCGTGATGGAGTGCCGGCATGACCAGCAGTTGCTTCAGATTCACAACCGCTCGGGCCTGACGACACCGGACGGCATGCCGATGGTGTGGTCGGCCCGCTGGGCCGGCCGGCGCGAGGTCAGCCGCGTCTACGGCCCGGACCTGATGGCGGCCGTCCTCGCCCGCGCGGCCGAGCGCGGCTGGTCGTCCTTCTTCTACGGCGGCGGCCCCGGGACCGCCGAGCTGCTCGCAGAGCGGCTCACCGCGCGGTTCCCCGGGCTGCGGGTCGCCGGCACGTGGACGCCGCCGTTCCGGCCGCTCAGCCCGGACGAGGACGCCGAGGTCGTCCGGATGATCAACGACTCGGGAACCCGGCTGGTGTGGGTGGGCCTGAGCACGCCGAAGCAGGAGCGCTGGATGGCCGACCACGTGGGGAAGCTGCGGGCCAACGCGCTCCTCGGAGTCGGAGCGGCCTTCGACCTGCACGCGGGAACCGTCCCGCAGGCACCCCGCTGGATGCAGCGCAGCGGGCTGGAATGGGCCTACCGGCTCGGCCGGGAACCGCGGCGGCTGTGGCGCCGCTACATGAGGAACAACCCGGCCTTCGTCCTTAACATCCTGGCCCGCCCACCGAGGCCGGCCAAGTCCACCCAGGACCGTCCGGCACGGTCGTCCGCCACCACGGCGGGAGCACGGATATGAGCGTGACGACCGAGCGGAAGGACGTCCGGCCGACCTTGTCCATCGGCGACATCGTCGAGGTGAGGCCGGCCGAGGAGATCCTCGCCGGGCTCGACGATCGGGGCGAGCTCGACTCGCTGCCCTTCATGCCGGAGATGCTGCGATTCTGCGGCAGGCGGTTCGTCGTCGACAAGATCGCGTTCAAGACGTGCGACACCGCCACCTGGACGGGCCTGCGCCGGTTGACGGACACCGTGCATCTCGCGGGCGTCCGTTGCGACGGCGAGGCACACGGCGGCTGCCAGGCGGGTTGCCTCATCTTCTGGAAGACCGCCTGGCTCGCCCGCGTCTCCGGGCCGACGCAGGACCGGCGAGCATCGACGCGGCTCGAGTTGGGGCTGCGCGCGCCGGATTCATCGACACCCCGGGAGCCGTCCGCGCAATCCGGGGCCGACACGGACGGCCGAGCGTCGTCGGGGTGCTCCCGCTGCACCCGGGAGCGGCTCACCGAGGTGGCCCACGGCGCGTGCCGCCCGCGGGAAACCGGCTCCGACGAGCCCGTCTACTCGTGCCAGGCCACCGAACTGACCCGCGCGGCGCCGGTCGGCATCCCACTGTGGGACCTGACGCAGTACGTGCAGGACGTCCGTTCCGGCAACGCGCCCGCCCGTCAGGTTCTCCGTGGCGTCGCCATCGGCGCGTTCAACCGGATGCAGGACCTGACGCGCCACAGGTTGCCCGAGAGGTTCCGGATCCGCGGCGGGCAGCGCTACCCCTTCGTCCGGGGTACGGCGGACCGGACGCCCGTCGAGAGCCTCGGCCTCCAGCCCGGCGAGTGGGTCAGGGTCAAGTTCATCGAGGAGATCAGCGCGACCCTCAACGCGGACAACCTCAACCGGGGGTTGTCCTTCGACCGGGAGATGCTCAGGTACTGCGGCCGAACGGCCCAGGTGCTGCGCCGGGTCGAGCACATCATCGACGAGTCGACCGGCCGGATGCAGACCATGAAGACACCCTGCATCGTCCTGGCCGACGTCGTCTGCGCCGCCGACTACCACCGCAGCTGCCCGCGAGGCGTCTACGCCTACTGGCGGGAGATTCTGGCTGGAGCGGGTCCCGGCACCCCTGACCGCATCACGAGCAGCAGGAGACAACCCATGAGACTTCGACGCGCGGTCGTCACCGGAGGTGCGGGATTCCTGGGCTCGCACCTGTGCCAGCGACTCCTGCAGGAGGGCTACGAGGTCGTCTGCCTCGACGACTTCTGCACCGGGAGCTCGGCCAACGTGGAGCACCTCCTCGAGGACAGCCGGTTCCGGCTCGTCCGGGCTGACGTCACCGACTACATCCACGTGTCCGGGAATGTCGACGTGGTGCTGCACCTGGCATCCCCGGCCTCGCCCATCGACTACCTGCAGCTGCCGCTGCAGACCCTCAAGGTGGGCTCGATCGGCACGTTGCACTCCCTGGGCCTGGCCAGGGACAAGCGGGCCCGGTTCCTGCTGGCCTCAACCTCGGAGTCGTACGGCGACCCGCTGGTCCATCCGCAGCCCGAGTCGTACTGGGGCAACGTCAACCCGGTCGGCCCCCGCGGCGTGTACGACGAGGCCAAGCGGTTCGCGGAGGCGACGACCATGGCCTACCGCAACGCGCGGGGGGTGAACACGGCGATCGCCCGCATCTTCAACACCTTCGGGCCCCGGATGCGTCCCCGGGACGGCCGCGCCATTCCGACCTTCATCGGGCAGGCGTTGCGCGGCGACCCGCTGACGGTCGCCGGCAACGGGAGCCAGACCCGTTCGGTGTGCTTCGTCGACGATCTCATCGAGGGGCTCGTCAGGCTGCTGCACTCCGACCTGGAGGGGCCGGTGAACATCGGCAACTGCGGGGAGATGAGCGTGCTGGAGCTCGCCCGCCTGATTCTCGACCTGTCCGGCTCGCGTTCGGAGATCGTGTTCGTCGAGCGACCGCAGGACGATCCCACCGTCCGCCGCCCCGACATCACCCTCGCGCGGAGCGCCCTCGGCTGGGAGCCCCAGGTGGACGTCCGGGACGGACTGCGGCGGACCATCGAGTGGTTCTGCGAGCTGACCCTCACCCCCGAGTCGGTCGTGGTCCCGCAGCGGAGCCAGGTACCCCTGCTGGCTTCCGGCGTCACCGGAAGCTGATCTCGGCGCCGCGCCCGCCGCTCTCCAGCAGGCACACCCGGGTGTCCGAGTTCAGGAACTCCTGGCGATGGTGATGCCGATGCCCGCGGGACCGGCGCCCACGATGCACAGATCCGTGTTGACCAGCTCGCCGTCGGCCGATTCAGTTGCGTGCGATAGCACCGATCAGGTTGAAGGTCCGAGCCTTGCGCGGATCACGTCGGTGGCTCAGTCAGGCTCGGCCGGGACGGCGGCCGCGAGCCCGTCGTCGACGGCGACGTCACGCGACGCCGGTCGAAGTGGCGGCAGTACCCCGGGGCGCCGGATGCGGTCGCGGCGCCTCGGCGGGTGCGGCGCCGCGAACCCGGTCCTTCCGAAGTGGTTCCGGCGGGTCGGTAGGCCTCGGCATGCGCCGAACCGCTGCTGCCCTGTCCCCTACGCCGGCGACGGCGACGGCCATGCCGGTGACGATCCCCTGTTCCAGACCCGGGACCCATGTGAGGTACCAGACCACCTGCATGGCCAGCAGCGGGGCCAGCATGCCCGGGTCGAACAACCCGACGCCCCCGACCCGGACCCTCCACAACCGGCGCAGCAAGCCGAGGCTGAGCGCGATCAGGGCGATCAGACCTCCCACACCTGCCCTGATCATCGTCTCGATGATGAAGTTGTGCGGGTGGGCGGTGACGTCGGAGCCCTCCACCACGCGGGTGAACCCGCTGCCGAACGGCATGCCCACGAGCCAGTTCGCCGGGTTCTCCGACCATTCGGTGACGAGCTCCGACCATCCCGCGATCCGCCAGTCGAGCGTCCCGGTGCTCGTGACCGTCCCGGCCGGGGCCTGGTCGCGCGCCAGCACGTCCCCGGCGAAGGCCAGGACGGTGATGACGGACGCGGCGACGACGAACGCGATCGCCCGCCCCCCGAGCCGGCGCCCACGCAGCAGGAGCACCGCGACGCCGACGAGCAGCGCCAGCCAGACGGTCCGGCGGTCGAGCACGACCACGACGACCACCAGTAGCGCTCCCATCCATCGAACCCACGGCGCCTGGCCGTGCCGGAACCAGAAGGGAACCGTCAGAAGCAACGCGCCGGCGAGGAAGAACGCGTACGGCCCGTCCAGGACCCGGGTCGCGGTGTCCACGCCGTAACGCTCGGCCGGCACCCTGAGGTTGACTCCGGCGAACACCTGCAGCCAGCGGGCGCAAGCCAGCAGCACCATCAGGCCGGCCATGATCAGCCAGACCCGGCCGATCCGCTCGTAGAGCTCGAGGGTGGGCCGGAACGTCGCCATGTAGAGGGCGGCCCCGACGAAGAAGAAGTACTGGCGGGCGTCACCGACGCTCGCCTGGACCCCGTGGCCAGCGATGCCGAAGATCAGCGACACCAGCAGCAGCGTGGCCAGCAGGATCAGCCAGTGCAGGTGTCTGCTGAAGTCGCGAAGTCGCAGGCACCTGGCCGTCGCCGCCGCGAGCACGATGACGGCCACCAGGTCGGTGACGCCCACCCTCGCTCCGCCCAGCCTCACCGACGGCACCTCGTAGATGAACATCGCCTGGACGACTGCCGAGAGGAAGACGAGCGCAGCGCCGACCTCTGCTCGTCGGATCGTCACGTCGAGCAGGGCGACGCCGAACGCCGCGACGATCACAGCGCCGATGCCGAGCAGCACGATGGTCACCGCCGGACCTCGCTGACGGCTCGGTCGGGCGGGCCGACGACCAGGGACGCCACGCGCCGTCGTCGGCCGTCCGGCGAACCGAGCAGGCCGGCCGACTCCAGCCGGAACCACAGCTCAGCACGGACGACCGGCGCGGGACACACGCGGATGCACAGCACGAGCGCGAGCGCACCGACCACGATCTCGGCCGCGAGCACAGCGAGGGCGGGGGCACCGGTGAACACCCAGCCGGCTGCCGCGACCGCCAGCGCCACGCCCACCCCGGCGAAGATCGCCGGGACGTGGGCCCGGAAGACCTGCGCCGCCCTAAGGTCGAGCACCGCGCGCGCCAGGACGAGATAGCCCAGGTAGCGCAGCAGCTCGGCGACCGCCACCGCCGCGCTGACGAGCCACACCCCGCGGGTGGCGAACTGCAGCGCGAGCAGGATGAGCGCGGCGAGCACGACGAGGTACCCGACCTGCACGGCGACCGAGCGGTTCAGCTCCGCCCGGGCCTCGGCCAACGACTGCGACAGCTGGGAGGCGACGTGGCACGCGCCGGCGAGCGCGAACCACGGCACCAGCCCGACGGCCGCTCCCCACTGCGGTCCGAGCACCGCCTCGACCAGCTCCGGAGCCGCCACCGCCATGCCCGCGCCGAGCGGGAAGATCAGGAGTGCACCGAGCGACATGACGCTGAGGAAGCCACGGCGCAACCGTTCGACGTTCCCCTGAACCTTGCTCAGGGTCGTGAACACCACGTTCGTCAGCGCCGCGGACATGTAATTGCCGAGCGGCTGGAACACCAGGTAGTAGGCCCGGCTGTACTGGCCGAGCGTGGCAGTGCTGGCGATGCGGGCGACGGTGAAGGTGTCGAGGTTGCCCCCGATGTAGTCCAGGACGTGGGCGATCGAGAGCCGCGTGCCGTACCCGCACACCGCCTGGTAGTACCGCCAGTGCAGCACCGGCCGCAGCGGATGGGGCCGGATGGCGAATTGCCACACCGCCTGGATCAGCGTCGAGGCGACGGTGGCCGCCACCAGACTCCAGACCCCCGCCCCCAGCAGAGCCAGCCCGATGCCGACGACGAGGTAGCCGACCACGTAGGCACCGAGCGAGATCACCGACAACGCCCGGAAGCGCAGCTCGCGGCGGAGCAGGCCCAGCCCGGTCATCGACCAGCCGATGAAGAGGAAGGACACCCCCAGGCCGCGCAGGACGGGGGTCACCTCCGGCGTGTGGAACAGGACGGCGACGGCCGGGGCCAGGAGCCACACCAGCCCGAAGCAGACCAGGCCGATCACGATGCCCGCGGTCGACGCGGCCCGGACCTCCTCGTCGGTCAGTTCGGGCTTCTGCACCAACGCGGACGCCAGCCCCATGCGTGCGAAGTACTGCCCGAACAGCACGACGAGGTTCGCCATCGCGATGAGTCCGAAGTCCGCCGGGTCGAGCAGCCGCGAGACCGTCGCCGTGTAGGCGAGGTTGGCGACCACAAGGGCCACGATGGACAGCACGGACCAGCTCAGACCGGACGCGGCCGAAGCGGTCATGTTCTCGGTGCCCGTGGCACCGGGGACGCTGCCGCTCTTCGCGTCGGCTCGTGGTTCCTCCACCCGCTCGCCCTACCGAACGCCCGAGACGGTGGAGAGGACGCGCGTGCGCTGCAGGATCAACCCGAGCCCTCTACGCGTGTAGGGGCTCAGCCAGTAGCAGAACCACAGCGGGCCCGCCCAGCGTTGGGCGAAGACGAGCCAGGGCCGGGGCGCCAGCTCCTTCACCGACCACAGGCGGGCCAGTTCGCGCCGCAACGGCTGCAGGTCGGTCCGGCGCGGCGGATGCGAGGCGCAGAGCCCGGCCGTCCCGGGAGCGAGCCAGACCTCGCAGCCGGCGCCGCGGGCTCGCAGCCCGTAGTCGAGGTCGCCCATCTGCTGGATGTACGCGGGGTCGATGTTGCCGATCCGCCGGACCACCGCCCGCTGGACCAGAACGATGTTCCCGTTCATCGTCTCGGACTGTCGTGGTTCGTCGCCCGGCGGAACCAGGGCCCAGCTCAGCCGATGTCGACGGGAGAGCCGGGTCTGACCGCCGTAGGTGAGCTCGCCGGTCTCCGGGTGCCGGGTCGACCCGACCACGATGACCGGGCCGCGGCCCCTCTGACGGAGCTGCTGCTCGGTCCGCAGGAGCAGGTCGAGAACGCCGTCGTCGACGAGTGTCGTGTCGTCGTTCATCCAGAGGTAGTAGTCGTAGTCGCGCGCCATGGCCGCGCCCAGGGCGCGGCGCATACCGCCGTTCCAGTACTGGTGGCCGTCGCCGTCGATCAACCGGACATCGGGATGGCGGTGTCTCACGGCCTCGGCCGTGCCATCGGTGCTGGCGTCGTCCAGGACGAACACGTCGAGGGTGCCCTCCGGCACCTGCTGGGCGCGCAGGGATTCCAGGCACGCCAGCGTCAGAGCCTTGCGGTTGTGGACCGCCATGACGGCGGCGATACGAATGCCGGCCATCCGCTCCCCCCCTTGTCGAGCCGGTGCCGCGGGGTGCCCACGCGGCGGTCAGTCGGACAGCGGCTGTCGTGGAGGTTCGGCGCCCTTCCTCCGCCACCGGCCGCAGGACTGCACACCCCGGCCGGTGCTGCCGTAGCCGGCGTAGCCACGCCGCGCCGCCCCCCGGTTGAGCAGGTAGCCAATCAGCGGGGTGTCGGTGAAGGCGAGCCGCTCGCGGGCGCGCCGCAGGTCGGTCAAGGAGGTCCCGCAGTTGACCACCAGGAGAACGGCGTCGGCCTTGTCGGCGATCGTCACGGCCTCCGACACGCCCAGCAGCGCCGGGGTGTCGATCAGGACGAGGTCGGCCTCGTCCGAGGGGTCGACCAGCTCACCGAACGCCGTCGAGCGGAAGAGAACGGCCGGGTGGCGCCCGTTGCGCTCGCGCGCCCCGTCCCGCGGCGAGGCTCCGGCGACGGCGACGGCGACCGCGTGCGTCTCCTCGCCGTCGCCCCCGAGGCCACTCACGGTGAACTGTTCACCGTCGCGACACAGCTGCGACAGCTCCCGCGTTCGCTCGTCAGCGTCGATCAGGCGCACCCTGCGCCCTTCCCGCTTGGCTGCGAGCCCGAGGTTGAGGACCGTCACGGTCTTCCCGTCGCCCTGCCCGGCGCTGACCACGGCCACGACCTTGCCGCCGCCCATCCGGGACAGCGCGTGCTCCAGCGAGGCCAACATGAAGTGGTAGGCCTCCGCAGCCACCGGATCCGGGCCGTTCTGCTGCGACTGTGGTCCACGCGCACCACGCAGCGTCGAACTCAGCTGCGGCGACTCGCCGAGCAGCGGGACCCCGAGGATCGCCCCGGCATCGCCCTCGGCCTCCACGCGGCGGTTCCGCCCGGCTTCCCACCACGCCCAGCCGCCCGCCACGATCAGCCCGACCGCGGCACCCAGCAGCGCGAGCAGCAGCGGGGCGGGTCCGGACCGCGAAGCCGGCGGAGCCGCGCGCTCGAACGTCACGATGCCCGATCCGTACATCGCGGCCCTGGTAGCGATGTCGTCCTGACGGACCTGCAGTTCGCTGATCAGATCGGCGATGTGCACCGCCTTGCGCTCCAGCGCTGCCTGGCTCGGGCCCCTCGACTGCGCGGCCTGGGTCCGGAGGGCGTCGAACTCGGCATCACGCCCGGCCGTGACCCGCCGCAGCTGCGTGATCGCGTCCTCGGCGTCCGCGGCGATCCGCTCGCGGGCCACTTGTTGGTAGGCGGCGCCGACCGCGTTGGCCAGGTTCGCGGCCTCGACCGGGTCGCTGGAGGTGCCGGTGATCGTGAGGACGGTGAGGTCGGCCGAGGGCTCAACCGCGACCGAGCTCCTGACGTCAGGTGTCCCTCGACCCCCAAGCGAGTCCTGCGCCCGCTTATAGACCTCCTCCGAGCCGGCGAGCCGGGCCTGCGTGGCCATGAAGATGGCGTGGTCGCCCGCCTGGGACTGGATGGACCCGTCCAGCGGCTGGACCGCGGGGCTGCCGGGATCCCGGAGGTACAGGTTGGCCTGTGCCTCGTACGGGAGCAGCAGCGCTGCGGCAAACCCCACGCCGGCGGCGAGCACGGCCACGAGCACGACGACGCGCCGGTACCGCCACAGGGACCCGGCGAGGCCCGGCCCGCCGGCCCAGGTGCTGGCCTCGTCCGGCGTCCACGGTGTTTCGGACACTGTGACCTCGCGTTACCTAGCACGGATGCCCCGTTGTCTGGCGCGCGCCATGCTCGCAGTCCGGCCCAGCGAGCGAATCGTCAGAATTGAGGGCGCGCCGCTCCGAGCTCGGTTGATCTCATCGAACGGCTCTGACGAGCAGCGTCACGTGTGCAACCGGCTGGCCGGCACAGGCGCGGCTTGCCCGGCATGGACACGGCGGAGAGGCGGAATGGCGTGACGGCGTTCCCGTTCGTGCTGATGTACCACTCGGACGGCCGCGGGGTCTCGGAACCTCCATCCCCCAGAAGCGCATCCGCTCCGCGTACGCCGGCCGCCGACACTCCGCTACTGATGATCGCGTTCAATCGTCCGGAGAAGACTCGGCGGGTGTTCGACGCCGTCCGGGCGGCGGCCCCCAAGCGGCTGTACGTCGCCGCCGACGGGCCCCGCGTCGACGTCCCTTCCGACGTGGATCGCTGCGACCGCACCCGCCACGTGCTCGAAGACGTCACCTGGCCCTGCGAGGTGCAGCGGCTGTACCAGACGGAAAACCTGGGCTGCAAGCGTGGCGTCGGCGCCGCGATCGACTGGTTCCTCACCCACGAGGAGAGCGGAGTCATCCTCGAGGACGACTGCATGCCCACCCTCGACTTCTTCCCGTTCTGCGCCGAGCTGCTCGAGCGCTATCGCGACGATCCCGAGGTCATGATGATCGGCGGGCACAACCCGCTCGGGATGTGGGACTCGACCGAGGGCAGCTACGCCTTCAGCCGCACGGCCCCGATATGGGGATGGGCGACGTGGCGAAGGGCGTGGAGTCGGTACGACCCGGCGCTGACGAGGTGGACGGAACCGAAGGCGCGTGCCCTGGTCCGGTCGAGGATGCCGTTCACGGAGTACCACATCACGCGCCAGAGGTTCAACAGCGTCCACGAAGGCCGGGTCGACACCTGGGACTTCGGCTGGGCGTTCGCGATCCTGATCAACCGCGGCGTCTCGGTGGTCCCGGGCGCCAACCTCGTCGCCAACATCGGTTTCGACCAGGACGCCACCCACACCAGACGCCCGTCGCGTGGCGAGAGCGCCGTGCCTACCCACCCGATCGATTGGCCCCTGCGGCATCCGCCGTCGACGACCCCGGACAGCAGGTTCGAACGGGCGTTGTTCGAGAACCGCTTCCCGCTCGGACGGCGAGTGGTCGCCACGTTGCCGCCACGCGCCCGTGACCGGGTGCGCGCGGCCGTGCACCGCGCGGCTGCTCTCGTCGTCCGCGTCGCCGCTCTCACGGAGCGGCTTCGCTGACCGACTGCACGACCGATCAGATGCGCGGGCCAGCAGGCCCGAAGCCGACGGCCGGAGCAGACGAAACGGCTATAGCCTGCGGCCGCTGATGTTCGTTGTGCCCCATGATCGGCGCATGGTCTGTGGGGGCGGTGGTGGCGCCGTGTTAGCGGGAACGATGCACGAACATCGTGTCGATCACCGGACAGGCCCGAGCGCCGATCCCCACCACGAGGCATCGCGCGCAGCGCGGCGTGAGGCGGCAGCTCAGTGATCGACTCCAAGGCCCGGCCCGGGACCGTGCCGGCCCTCGCTAGGCCTCGCAGGGGGCCGACTGGATGGTGTTGCCGCTGAAACTGACATCCCGGGCGGCGAGGTCGGCGCCGTTGTCGGCCGCCACGCCCGTGGGGTGCCCCCCGTCCCCGGTGCCGCATATCGTGTTGTCGTTGACGTGGAAGCCGGTCAGAAGGTGCGCCGGTGGGGTCGAGTCGGGCCGGTCCTGCTGGCTTCCGGTGATCCCGTTGTAGTTGCCCGAGAGGCGGTTGCCGTAGACCTCCACGTCGGAGCTGGAGGCCACCGTGATGCCGCCGCCCCAGTACCACCCTGAGGAGCCGAATCCGTTGCGGTGGATCCGGTTGTTGCGGATGGTCGCGTCCCGGCTGATCTCGTAGAGGATCCCCTCCGCCCGGTTGCCCTCGACCAGGTTGTTCTCGATGAGCACGTCGTGGGCGTTGATGTCGGCCCAGATCCCTTTGCAGTCGTTGTCGTGGACATAAGCATTGCGAATGGTGACCTGCCCGACGTCCCACTTCATGCCCCCGCCCTCGAACTCGCAGGGGGCCCGGAGCGCGTGGTTGCGCGCCAGCTCGGGCCCGTCCAGGGTGGTCGGATCGCTGTCGAGCCCGTCCAGGACGATCCCGGTGGCTTCGTTGCCGGCGATTCCCAGCTGGTCGTTGTCGTTATAGTGGCCACCGAGGATTCTCATGCCGTCGGCGACCAGGAGACCCGCCCAAGAGTTGTGCAGGGCCGACACGTTGCGGACGAGCCAGCCGCTGGCACGGGAATCCGGCTGGATGGCTGCGCCCTGCCTGCTGCTCTGGTAGTCACGTACCGTGATCGAGTCCAGGGTCACGTCGGTCGCCCCGCCCGAGAACGCCGACGGGAGGCTCCGCCCGCCGTCCAGCACCGCGCCCGGCTCCCCGCAGTACCTGTCACCGGACTGCGGCCGGATGCTGAAGTTCCGGAGGTGTACCCCTGCCTTGACGACGTAGGTGGTGCCGGGCCCGTGCGCGTGCACGACGCTCTGGGCGACGTCCCCGACGCCGATCGCCACACCGCCTCCGGTGAGGCACGAGGACGCGGACGGCGGTGCCGGCGCAGCCGGGGGCGCGTGGGGGGGACGTGGCGACGTGCTGAGCGAGCTGGCCGTGATCGTGACGACGGCGACCAGGCCGAGTACCAGGCTCCCCGCGACCACCGCCCGCCGCCGCCTCCGGTCACGACCCGACCTGAGGGTGGCGGGGTCATCGAGATGCATCGGGGTGACCGCGTGTCTCGGCCAGCCGCTTCTTCAGGTGGTCGGCCAAACGCAGAGCCAACGCCACGATCGTGAGGGTCGGATTGGAGCATCCGTAGGTCGGAAACACCGAACTGCCCGCGACATAGAGGTTCCGGATGCCGTGCACCCGGCAATCGGCGTCGACCACCCCCTGAGCAGGGTCGGTGTGCATCCGTGTCGCGCCGAGGTGGTGGAAGTTGCCCTCGAGCAGGGTCGGTGGATGCTCGTCACCCAACATGAGCTCGATCTGGCCGAGCCCCGCTCCCCGCAACGCCTCGTCGACGACTTCCTGCGACGCTCGGATCGAGGCGCGATCCGAGTCGGCCGGACGCCAGTCGACCCGAGCGACGGGCAGGCCGAACCGGTCGCGCCGGGTGCCGAGGGTCACCCGGGAGTCCGGATCGGGTGCCTGCTCGCCCTGGGCGCGCAGAGCGAGGACGCCGCGGGCGTCATCGGGCGTACGCAGGCGCTCCCGGGCGAAGGCGCCGAGGTCCCCGAGACCGGCGACGACGTTGCGGAGGTGACCACCGAGTCCCGCGGGCAGCGGGCGGCGGCGCCGGGCTTTGGCCAGGGTCGCGAGCGATCGGACCGCCTCGTTCATCATGGAGAGGTCGCGGGGCAGCGGGAAGAACGCGCAGTTGAGGAGCTGCCGTTTCCGCTGCACGGCGTCCGTGACCCGCAACGCCCCTTGCACCCGTACCCCGGGCGCCGGCTCGTGGACGGCGTAGAGGCCGGCATGACCCAGCAGCTCCGGAGACGCCGGGAGGATGTACCCGGTGCGGGCCGACATGCGTTCGGCGAAGAACCGCCCGACCAGGTCGTGATCGTTGCCGAGCCCGTCGCGATGGACGCTGCGGCTCTGCAGCAGCAGGCGCGGGTTCTCGATCCCGCCCGCTGCCAGCACGACCAGCCGGGCCTGCACGAAGCACCGTGAGCCGTCCTCGCGCCGCAGCTCGACCCGGTCCACCCGGCCGGGATCACCGTCGCTGGCCAGGTCGACCACCGAGGCGTGGAGCAGCAGCGTCACGTTCGGAGCGCGGACGAGCTCTTCGTAGTACCCGTCGAAATCGTCGACGCCGCGCTGGAACACCGTGCTCTCGACCGTGCCGGGGAGGAGTGGCAGGGGCGGCGTCCGGTCCTGATCGGCCCAGCGACGGACGTCGTAGTCGAACGTGCCGAGCCGGCACAGCTCCTGAGCCTGGACGTAGTACAGCTCCAGGTGCGCGCGGTCGAACGGCCAGCCGGAGTAGCGGATCCCCGGGCGGACCTCGAAGTCGACCGGGTCGAGTGGCCGCGCGGCCCAGCTGTCGTCGTCGGGCCGGAACCAGTGCCTGCTCGTCCCGCCGAACGCCCGCACCCGCGACTGGTGCAGCCGATGGATGGGATGGCCTGCGCTCTGGCCTCGGTTCAACCGCTGCACGCGGCGTTCCGCGTCCCTGCCGCCACTCTCCAGCAGCCAGACCTCGGCGTCGTCGCCGATCAGCTCGCGGGCGATGGTGATCCCTGCCGGACCGGCCCCGACGATGCAGACGTCCACCTCGACCTGCTGGTCGTTGTCGAGCTCCCGCACGTCCGACAGCACCTGTAGCGCTCCTCCCTCGTCACCGAGCGACGCTAGATTGTCCGGAGCGGGATGGCGGCCGCAGTCGCGAACGCCAGCCGGACCGGCAGCCACTTGGGCGACGGGCCGAGCGCCCTGACCCTCGGGAGCCGGAACAGCCGAAGCACGTCTCTGGCGTCGGCGAGCCGCCCCTTCCGCAGCCGGCGATAGGCACCGGCCAGGATGAACTGATGCATGAAGTCGGCCTCCCAGCGACGCACCTCGCGCTCGGGGACGACACCGGTGGCGACTGCCCGGTCGAAGATGCCGTCGAGCACATCGATCGTGCGCGGGTTCCACATGTCCATGGTTGCCGCGGCCTCGTGGATCGTGTATGCGCAGGTGGCAACGGGCATGCACCGCGCGCCGTAGCGGGACGACAGCCTGACCCACATGTCCGTGTCGGCCGCATCGCCCACCTCAGGCTCGAACATGCCCGCCTCGGCGAGTGCGGTTCTGCGTACGACGACCATCGGTTCTCGCACGAAGGACGAGTTGCGGAGGAGCCGTCGCAGCGCCGCTCCGGGCGGCAGGTACTGCTCGCGTTCGAAGGTCTGCTCGCGCCGTTTGACGCCGTCGACGTCCACGATGTGAGCCCCGAAGACCACGACCTGCTCCCGGGGAGGCACGCCGCGGAGGTTGTCGATCATGAGCTGTCCGGACGTGGGCAGCATGAGATCGTCGTCGTCGAGCTGCTGGACCCACTCGCCGCTGGCCAGCTCAGCCGCGAGGTTCATGTTCTCGATCATCGTCAGAGCCGGACGGTTCCAGACGTAGGTGTGCCCGCCCGGCCAGCCCGTGAGCAGACGCTCCACCACGCGCGCGCTCGCGTCGGTGTCCGAGCCGTCGGAGACCGTGACCTCGACGTGTTCGGCCACCGGGGCCATCGCGGTGACGAGCGAGCGCAACGCCCGTTCGAGCAGCTCAGGACGGTTCCGAGTGGGCATGACAAGCGAAAGGACGGGGCTTGTCATGGAAAGACCTCCAGGCAGCCCATCAAGTCGTGAACCGCACCACGGTCTCAGGTGGTGCAGGGCACGTGAATCGTCAGAATTGAGGGCTTGCCGATCGCCCCAGCTGCGCGCCCACGACAATCGTCACTCTTGACGACCGACACGGGACGCTCCCGCTGCGACCATGTCACTGTCTTGAACAGCGGACCCAGGAGTGAGGGATGTTCGCTCGACGTGTGGCTGTCGTCGGCACCGGCTATGTCGGTCTGACCACCGGCGCCTGCCTGGCCTCCCTCGGCCACACGGTGGTGTGCGCGGACATCGACGTGGCCAAGGTCGAGGCGCTGCGCCGGGGCGAGGTCGACCTGCTGGAGCCGGATCTCGCGGACCTCGTCACGGCCGGCCTCGCCGCGGGACGGCTGTCGTTCGTGGTGAGTGCCGACGCGGCGCTCACCAGCCCGGCCGGCCCCGTCGAGCTGATGTTCCTGTGCCTGCCCACGCCGATGGGGGTGGGCGGGGTCGCCGACCTCACCGCCGTCGAGAGCGTCGTCGAGGATGTCCGGGACCAGCTCCCGCCCGGCACCGTCGTGGTCAACAAGTCGACGGTGCCGGTCGGCACCGCACGTCGGACCGCCGAACTCATCGACCGCGACGACGTCGCGGTGGTGAGCAACCCGGAGTTCCTGCGCGAGGGCTCGGCCGTGCGCGACTTCCTCAACCCCGACCGGATCGTCGTCGGGAGCGACACCCAGGATGCAGCGGAACGGGTTGCGGCGCTCTACGCCCGGCTCGGAGCACCGACGGTGCTGACGGACGCGGTGAGCGCCGAACTCGTGAAGTACGCGGCCAACTGCTTCCTCGCCGTGAAACTGTCCTACGTCAACGCGCTCGCCGAGCTCTGTGAGCGGGTCGCCGCCGACATCGACGACGTCACCGAGGGAATGGGCTACGACCACCGCATCGGCCAGTCCTTCCTCACCCCCGGCCCCGGGTGGGGCGGATCGTGGCTGCCCAAGGACACCCACGCGTTGCTCCAGGTCGCCGACGTCTTCGACTTCGAGTTCCGCCTGCTGCGCGCGTCGATCGAGACCAACCTCCGGCAGCGCCAGCGGATGGTCGACAAGGTCCGGCTGGCCGTAACCGGGTCACGAACGGGCTCGCTGTCGCACACCCGCGTCGGCCTGCTCGGCCTCACCTTCAAGGCGGGGACCGACGACCTGCGCGACTCCCCCGCCATCGCCGTCGCCGCCCTGCTGCGGCAGGCCGGGGCCGAGCTGGTCGGGTACGACCCGGCGGTCTCGCCGGACTCGGAGGCACCGGAGCTGTCCGGCATCGAGGTCGTCGACGATCCGGCCGTCCTCGCGAAGAACGCCGATGCCCTCGTGGTGCTCACCGAGTGGCCGGAGTTCCGCACGCTCGCCTGGTCCGACCTGGCCCAGCTCGTGGCGCAGCCGGTCGTCGTCGACACCCGCAACATCCTCGACGCCGACGTCCTCGGCCGCGCCGGGTTCACCGTGCACGCTCTCGGACGGCGCCGACCCGAGCCATGAGGCCGGAGGGAAGCGCCCTGAGAGAGTGGCCGGCCGCGCCGTCGCGTCAAGGCCGGGACCGGGACCGGGACCGGGACCGGGACCGGGACCCTCACAGGATCGTCACCGACCCGGCGCCACCCGCGCGTCGGTCCTAAGGTCCGCGGGTGACCTGGTGGCACGGCCGTGCTCATCGCCGTCGCCGGCGTGTGGGCGGGCACGATCAACACGGTCGTCGGGTCCGGGACGCTCGTGACGTTCCCGGTCCTCGTCGCCCTGGGCTATCCGCCCGTCACGGCGACGACGTCGAACGCGATCGGCCTGATCCCGGGCAGCATCACCGGGGCGTACGGCTACCGCGGCGAGATCGTCGGGGCCCGGCGGCAGCTGATCCTGTGGTCGGTGATGTCGGCGCTCGGGGCGATCGGCGGCACGGCCCTGCTGCTCTCGTTGCCCGAGGACGCGTTCGAGACGATCGTGCCGTTCCTCGTCGGGCTCGCACTGGTGCTCGTCGTGCTCCAGCCGCTGCTGACCCGGCGCCTCAAGGAGAAGCCCGCCGCCACCCGCCGCACCTGGCCGCTCTACCCGCTGATCTTCCTCGTCGGCGTCTACGGCGGGTACTTCACGGCGGCCCAGGGGATCCTGCTCGTCGGCGTCATGGGTCTGATGCTCACCGAGCCGCTGCAGCGCCTGAACGGCTACAAGAACGTGCTCGCGGCCGTGGTCAACGTCGTCGCGGGCGCCGTCTACGCCGTCGTCGCCCCGATCAGCTGGCCCGTCGTCGCGATCCTCGCGGTGAGCTCGACGATCGGCGGCCTGCTCGGCGCGAGGATCGGCCGGCGCCTCTCCCCCACCGTCCTGCGTGCCGTGATCGTCGTCGTCGGGCTCGTGGCGATCGTGCGGCTGGTGATCGAGTAGCCGCTACTCCGACGGCCGGCGGCGCTCGGCCGCCTCGGCCTCGTCGTGGGCGCCGGACCGGGGGGCGGGCAGGTCGCCGGACTCCTCAGCCGGGTCCCCGTCCTCCGACGGCACCGTCAACGGGTCCGGCTCGCGCCGGTGCCGGTCGGGGAGCACGTCGAGGACGGTGACACAGTTCGAGCGCACGAGGCGGGCGAGGACGAGGGCGGCCGGCACGGAGACGAGCAGCCAGACGGCCAGCCCGACCACGACCCACCCCAGCATCGACACGGCGGCCCCCACGCCTGTCCTGGGACGACGCGAGAGCACCGCCCCCACCCGATCACGCGAGGTGACCGGTGGACCGAGAATAGGTGGACGCCGGACTCGTTCGCGGAAACCGTTGTCACGATACTGCGACGAATACCGCGCAGATCGACTTCTCGAGCACCTCTGCGCGACGAGCGGGTGACAGCGGGTCATTTCGCGGAGATCGTCGAGCGCTCTCGCTCCGGGTTTCACGATCTCGTCGCCGGATCATCCGCACACCTCCTAATCCACGATATGTGGTCACCGGTTCACCCGTGCGGCATCATTGGAGCACCTTCACTAGGCCAGAAAGCGCAACTTCGGTCACTCCTGGTGGGCAACCTCCCGAACACCCTGGTAGGAAGCGATGGCCGGAACACCACCGGCACTGCTGCCATTCGGGGGGATCGCATGCGGGGGTTATTCGTCGATCAGTCGGACTGACATCCACGCGCCGCGTGGGAGTTCACACGGTCCGGACCACGACAAACAGGCGTTGCACCGATGCTGCGACGCCGACACCAGAGACGCGATGACCGGGAAGACCTGCAGCCGGGACCACGCTGCGCCGTTCATCTCCGAACGATCTTTCTGAGCGTACCGAACAAGCGCACCGGCACGTCCTGAGAACGGGACGCCCTGCGTTTCCTCGGCGTGCGCGCTCGCGTCTCGATCGATGATCTGGGGGGATCGTCACATGTGTGGAATCGTTGCTTTTCGCGGCCTCGAGCCGGCTTTGCCAGCACTGCTCGACGGTCTCGCGAAGATGGAGTACCGGGGATACGACTCGGTCGGGATCGCGCTCAATCCCGGGGACGGCCGCACGCTCGCCGTGCACCGCACGAGCGGCCGCATCCCGGCCCTGACTGGGCTCGTCCCGCCCGGCGAACGCAGCACCACGGGAGTGGGGCACACACGCTGGGCCACGCACGGCGCGCCCACGGCGCTCAACGCCCACCCGCACGTCGACTGCTCGGGCTCTGTCGCGGTGGTGCACAACGGCACCCTGGACAACGTCTCGGAACTGCAGGCAGAGCTGGTCGCGGCGGGTCACGTGCTCACCACCGAGGTGGACACCGAGGTGATCGCCCACCTCGTCGAGCAGTTCCTGCCACATCCGCCCTTCCTCGCCGAGGGCGTCACCGCCCCGTCCGCGGACGACGTGGTGCGGGCCGTCGAGCAGGCCACCGCCCGGCTGCGCGGCAGCTGGGCGCTCGGCGTTACCGTCCGCGGGCTCGACGCGGTCGTCCTGACCCGCCACCGCAGCCCGCTGCTCGTCGGCGAGGCCGAGCGGTTCGCCATGGCGTCGTCGGACCTGCTGGGGTTCGCCGTCGGGACCCACACGGTGCGGGAGCTCGACGACGGCGACGTGGTCGTCCTCGGGGCGGAGCAGGCCTGGTTCCACCGCGGGCAGGCCCTCGCCACGCCCCGGGCCGGCCGTCCGGCCGCTCCCGTCGAGCCGCTGGCCGACATGGGCGACGCGGAGGACTTCACCGCCAAGGAGATCGACGACCAGCCGGCGGCCGCCGCCCGCCTCGTCGACAGCATCTCGGGGAGGCTCGCCGGTGGGCTCCTGCTCCGGGAGCTCGGGGTCCCGGCGCGGACCCGGCTCCGCCTCGTCGCCTGCGGCAGCTCGTCGTACGCCGCGCACGTCACCGCCGCGGTGCTCGGATCGGTCGCGCGCATCCCGGCGTACGTCGTCGTGGCCAGCGAGCCCCCGCCTCCCGTCGAGGACCCCGACGTCCTCACCGTGGCGTTCTCGCAGTCCGGCGAGACGGCGGACGTCCTCACGGCCCTCGAGCACTGGACCGACCCCGTGCTCGCCGTCACCAACAACCCGCGGTCGACGCTCGCGCGCCGGGCGGACTCGGTGCTCGATCTCGCGTGCGGTCCCGAGCGCGGGGTCGCCGCCACGAAGTCGTTCACCAACCAGGTCCTCGCGGGCGCGGCGCTGGCCGTGGCGCTGGGGGCCGCGCTCGGGCGGCTGTCGGCGGAGGACGTCGCCGGGCTCGAGGCCCAGCTCCGGGCCGCACCGGAGCACATGGCCGCGACCGACCGGCTCGCGGCGCCGGCCGCCGAGCGGCTCACCCGCGACCTCGCCGGCGAGCCCGCCTTCATCTACGTCTCGCGGGGCACCGGGGTGCCCTACGCCCTCGAGGGCGCCCTCAAGCTCAAAGAGCTCGCGTACCGCTGGGTCGAGGCCCTGCCCGCGGGCGAGCTCAAGCACGGCCCCCTCGCGCTGATCCAGGAGGGGACCCCGGTGATCGCGGTGCAGGCCCGTCCGCACGATCGCCTGGCGGTCAACACGCGGGAGATGACCACCCGTGGCGCCCGCCTGATCACCGTCGGCCCCGGTGAGGACGCCGACCTCCCCGTGAACGCCCCCGCCGTCGAACCGCCGTGGGGTCCGCTCGAGTCCGTGGTCGCGCTCCAGCACTTCGCGCGCGGGCTCACCCGTCTCCTGGGCTACGACGTCGACCGGCCGCGGAACCTCGCCAAGTCGGTGACCGTCGAATGACGGCGGTCCTGAGCGGGAGACGCGGGCGGTGGTCCCTGCTCGTGGGCGGAGTGGTGCTCGCGGCCGCCCTCGTGGCCGCGTTCGTGATGTCGTCCGGTCCGACGGCCGCCGCGCCGTGGAGTCCCGCACCGCGCCAGGTCGCGCCGTACGTGGACGTCACCGGGGCGCTCCCCGCCGACCCGGGTTCCCTCGTGGGCCCGAGCGGCCCGGGTGACGCCGTCCTCGCCTTCGTCCTCGCGGGCGACGGGGGGTGCACGCCCTCCTGGGGCGGCGCGGTCCCGCTCGACGACCCGGCCGTCACCGGGGTCGTCGACGGCCTGAGGGCCCGGGGCGGCGCCCTGACCCTCGCCTCGGGCGGGGCGATCGGGCCCTACCTGGAGACCGCGTGCCCCGACGCCGGCGCGCTCGCGGCGGCCTACGCCTCGGCGCTCGACGCCGTCGGCACGAACCGCCTGGACGTCGACGTCGAGGGCGACATCCCGGAGGCCACCGTGGCCGCGGCCCTCGCGGACCTGCAGCGCAGCCGGGGCACCGAGATCACGCTCACGGTGCAGGTGGAGGACCAGGTCACCGGGATCACCCCCGAGGGCATGGCGATCGTGCAGGCGGGTCGCGAGGCCGGTCTGGAGGCGCGGGTGAACGTCATGCTCATGAACTTCTCGCCGGAGGGGTCCTGGCTCTCGGCGATGACCGGGGCGCTCGACGTCGCCCTGGGACAGGTCGGCGCCCTCGAGCCGGGGAGCGACCCGGCCGACGTCGCCGGACGGTTCGGCGCCACGGTCATGATCGGCCGCAACGACATGGGCATGACCACGACGCTCGACGACGCCGCTGCGATCCGCGACCACGCCGAGACGCGGGGGCTCGGCTTCCTCGGCTTCTGGTCGGCGGCCCGGGACAACGGGGGCTGCCCCGGCGCGCCGGAGGCGCGCAGCGACTGCAGCGGCGTCGAGCAGGCGCCCCACGCGTACACCGAGACGCTCGGCGGTTTCCGGGCGTGACTTCCGATGGCAAGCAATGGGGGAACCACCATGACTGACGTGATCGACCGGATGACCGAGACGGACGCGCGCCCGGTGCCCACGGAGTCGCAGCACCCGCTCGTCCCCGTCGCCGGGGAGCCGCGCCCGGTCTTCGTCGACCTCACCGGACGTCGGCGACGGGGCATGCGTGCGATCGGCGTCCTCGCCGCCACCGCGTGCACCGCCTACGTCGCCGCCGTCGGGATGACCTTGTCGGCCGAACGGACCGGCGTCGGCTCGGACACCGTGCTGGAGATGATCACGGACGCCCCGATGGATGTCTTCGAGCAGCTCCGCGACGGCGCCGCGGAGCTCCTCGACCTGTGGCCGGATGCGGTCCCGGCGTCCGGGCCCGTCCTGGTGGCGCTGCCGGCGGCGCCCGCGATCCCGGCGGCGATCCCGGGCGCGACGGCGGCCCTGACGATCCCGCCGGCGGCGTCGGTCACCGCCCCCGCCGCGTCGCTCGTCGCGCCCGTCCCCGGGACGCTCGCCCCGCCGGCGGCCGCGGCCGTCGCGGAGCCCGGGACGTCCCCCGCCGCGCCGGTGACGCCCCCGGCGGCCGGCGAGGTCGTTCCCGCCCCGACCACCCCGGCGACCGGGACCCCCACCCAGCCCGACCCCGGCCCCGCGGCGCCCACCGACCCGGTGGGCGAGACCCCGGTGTCCCCGACCGACCCCGGCCCGATCACCCCCGTGCCCACGGACACGACGCCCACCGACCCGGGCGGCATCACCGACCCGGGCGGCATCACCGACCCGGGCGGCATCACCGACCCGGGCGGCATCGACCCCGGCCCGATCACCCCCGTGCCCACCGACACGCCGGACCCGGGCGGCCCGACCGACCCCGACCCGGGCCCCACCGACCCGGGCCCCACCGACCCGGGCCCCACCGACCCGGGCCCCACCGAGCCCAGCGACTCCGGGAGCACTGGCGGGTCCGGCAGCGGCTCCGGCAACACCAGCGGCGGCAGCGGCGCGGCCGAGCCCGAGGCGTCGACCGGCGAGGGCTCCTCCGGTTCGAATGACAGCGGGTCGGACAACAGCAGCGGGTCGGACAACAGCGGGTCGAGCTCCGAGGAGCAGCCCGATGACACGGTGAGCACGGGCAGCGGTTCGTCGTGAGCCTCCGCTTCCCGCGTCGTCCCACGAGGCGGGGAGATCGGCGGCGCGTCCACCTGCCGCTCCCCCGTCTCGGCCTCTTCCTGGCGGTCCCGGCCCTCATCACGTTCATCTGCCTGCTGATGGTCAACGGCATGGTGAACGGGCAGATCGAGAACGACGCGTTCCCGCACGCGCACGAGGGATCGAACACCTCGACGCACGTCCCGGCGACGGTCTCCGAGGGCGGGCCCGTGATGGACGCGTCCTCGCGCACCCCGCACAGCGTCCACATCCCGGCGAACGCCGTCGTGCTGACGTTCGACGACGGCCCCGACCCCCGGTGGACACCGGCCGTCCTCGAGGTCCTGCGCCGGCACAACGTCCCGGCCACGTTCTTCGTGGTCGGGTCGGAAGCGGCCCGCTATCCGTGGCTGCTCCAGGACATCCGGGCGGCCGGGTCGGAGGTCGGCCTGCACACCTTCACCCACCCCGACCTGTCCACCTCGTCGCGGATGCGCGTCGACCGTGAGCTCACCGAGACGCAGCTCGTCGTCAACGGGGCGACCGGCGAGACGAGCTACCTGATCCGGCCGCCGTTCTCCTCGACGGCGGGCGCGGTCGACGACCTCGACCTCGCCTCGTTCCAGCTCACCGAGTCGATGGGCTACATGACGGTGCTGTCCGACGTGGACAGCCGGGACTGGCAGCGGCCGGGGGTCGACGCCATCGTCCGGAACAGCACACCGGCTCCGGGCGTCGGCGGCGTGGTGCTCATGCACGACGCCGGCGGTGACCGCAGCCAGACGGTGGCCGCTCTCGATCGGCTCATCCCCTCGCTGCAGCAGCAGGGATTCCGGTTCACGACGCCGACGGTCGCGCTCGGCCTCCCGCCCAACAACCAGCCCGCACCCCTCGCGGACCGGGTGCTGGGGCAGACGGTCCTCGCGGCGGTGGGCGCCGCCGGCACCGTCGTGCAGGTGCTCACGTGGGCGTTGGTGATCGTCGGGGTGCTGATCCTCCTCCGGCTCGCCCTGATGCTCGTCATCGCCGTCCGGCACAAGCGCCGGCGTCATCGGCGCGGCTTCTCGTGGGGTCCGCCCGTCACCGAGCCGGCGTCGGTGATCGTGCCCGCCTACAACGAGAGCGCGAACATCGCGTCGACGGTGCGATCGCTCGTGGCCTCGACGCACCCGGTCGAGGTGATCGTCGTCGACGACGGTTCGACGGACGGGACCGCGGACATCGTCGAGGCGCTCGGGCTCCCCGGGGTCCGCGTGCTGCGCCAGATCAACGGTGGCAAGGCCTCCGCGCTCAACAACGGCATCGCGCACGCCCGCCACGAGCTCGTGGTGATGATCGACGGGGACACGATCTTCGCTCCTGACACCATCGCCCGCCTCGTCGAGCCGTTCGCGGACCCGACGGTCGGTGCGGTGGCCGGCAACGCGAAGGTCGCCAATCGGCGAGGTCTCCTCGGGCGCTGGCAGCACATCGAGTACGTCATGGGGTTCAACGTCGACCGCCGCGTCTTCGACCTCGGGCACTGCATGCCGACGATCCCGGGCGCGGTCGGGGCGTTCCGGCGCACGATCCTGCTCGAGGTCGGCGGGGTCAGCGAGGACACGCTGGCCGAGGACACCGACCTGACCATGGCGGTCTGCCGTCGCGGGTGGTGGGTCGTCTACCAGGAGCACGCCCGGGCCTGGACCGAGGCGCCGGCGAGCCTGGGCCAGCTGTGGCGCCAGCGCTACCGCTGGAGCTACGGGACGATGCAGTCGATGTGGAAGCACCGCCACGCGGTGATCGAGCGGGGCGCCGCCGGCCGGTTCGGACGGCGCGGGCTCGGCCACCTCGCGATCTTCCAGGTGCTGCTCCCGCTGCTCTCGCCGCTGATCGACGTCTTCCTGATCTACGGACTGGTCTTCCTCGACCCGTGGACCACGCTCGCGCTCTGGGGCGCGGTGCTCGCCGTCCAGTTCGTCGCGGCACTCATTGCCTTCCGTCTCGAGCGCGAGCCGGTGGGGGTGCTGTGGGCGCTGCCGCTGCAGCAGATCGTCTACCGGCAGGTCATGTACGCGGTCCTCATCCGGTCGACGATCACCGCGCTGGCGGGCATCCGGCTGGGCTGGCAGAAGCTGCGCAGGCTCGGCGGGCTCGACACCCTCCTGGCGCGCAACGCCGAGGAGACCGAGCCGGCGGAGCAGGCGCCGGCCGCCCCCGGATCGGTCGTCGAGGACCCGCAGCCGTTGACCGACGGGGCGGTCCTGCAGCGACGATGAAGCGATGAACCGGCGCAGTTTCCTCGTCCTCAGCGGACTGGTCGGCGGCGGGCTGGTCGGCGGCGGGCTGGTCGGCGGCGCGGTCCTGGCGGGGTGTCAGCAGCCCGGGCCGGCGGGGGGTGCACAGACGGGGGGTGCACCGGCGGGAGAGGCCTCGACGGACGTCGCCGGCGTCACCGATCTCGCCGACCCGGGCCGCCTCCGCACCGCGGAGGCCGTCACCAGCTCCTTCGAGAACTCCTCCACGGAGCTGCCCTACGCGTCGGCCCAGGACATCGGCGACGGACGGGGCATCACGGCGGGACGGGCGGGCTTCACCAGCGGCACGCACGACCTGCTGCTGGTCGTGCGCCGGTACGAGGAGTCCGCAGGCGGGGAGCCGACCCCGTTGACCGCGTACCTGCCGGCCCTGACCGCCATCGACGCCGCCGTGACGGCCGGAGGCGACGGGGGCGACACGACGGGGCTCGAGGGGTTCCCCGCCGCGTGGCGGCAGGCGTCGCAGACCGACCCCCGGCTCAACCGGGCCCAGGACGACGTCTACCGACGGCTGTACTACGACCCGGCCATGGCGCAGGCGCGCAGGATCGGCATGACCTCCGCCCTCGGACAGCTGGTCCTCCTCGACTCGGCGGTCCAGCACGGCACCGGGACCGATCCGGACGGCCTCGCCACGATGATCGACGAGACCACCGAGGAGCACGGCGGCGCGGAGCAGCCGGACCGGTCCGGGTGGCTGGAGGAGTTCCTGGAGGTGCGCCGGGCCCACCTGCTCGACCCGGCCGACGCGGAGACCGCCGAGGTCTGGCGGAGGTCGGTCCCGCGCGTGGACACCCTCGAGACACTGCTCGCCGAGGAGCGCTTCGACCTGGCCACGCCCCTCGACTGGACGTTCGCCGGCCAGCCGTTCCACTTCGCCGGATAGTTGGGGGACCGAACGGCACTGCCTGATGGCCCGTCCACGCGGGAGAATGGCCCCACGACATCGGGGGGGAGCGCGCGTGACCGACCGACCGCCGCCCACACCGTTCACGCCCGTCGGGCGTCTCCGCGAGCGGGCACTGCTCGCCGCCGCGGCCGACCCGCGGCGCACCGACGGCACGGTCACCGTCCTCGCCGGCGAACCGGGTAGCGGGAAGTCCACGCTGCTCGACGAGGTCGTCGCAGCGTCGTCGCGGCGGGTCCTGCGCACCGCGGGGGTCGAGAGCGAGGCGGTGCTCCCGTTCGCCGCGGTCGCCGACCTGCTGATGCCGCTGCGCAAGCACATCGAGGGCCTCCCGGACGTGCAGCGCGAGGCGCTCGAGATCGCCCTCGCGCTGCGCGCCGGCACCGTCGGCAGCCCGCTCGCCGTGTGCGCGGCCGCCCTGACCACCTTCGCCTCGGCCGCCGACACCGAGCCGCTGCTGCTCGTCGTCGACGACTTCCCGTGGATCGACGCACCCTCGCAGCAGGTCCTGATGTTCGTGGCCCGGCGTCTCGGGCCGGAGCGGATCGCGCTGCTCCTGTCGGTGCGCTCCGAGGTGCCCGTCGACCCCGCGATCTGGCGGCTGCCGACGATCGAGCTCGGCCCCCTCTCCGCCGACGAGAGCCGCGCGCTGGTGGAGGCGCTGCCCGTGCGGGCGTCGTCGCGGGTGGTGGAGACGATCGTGGAGCGGTGCGCCGGCAACCCGCTCGCGGTCGTCGAGATCGCCCGCGCCGCCGGCCCCGACCTCCTCGTGCCCGACGACGCCGCGGCGCCCGCCCTGCCCCCCGGCTCGGCGCTCGAGCGCACGTGGTCGGCGGCGATCGACGCCCTGCCGGAGGCGAGCCGGACCGCGCTCGCGGTGCTCGCGCACAGCCGGACGCCGTGCCGGGTGCAGCTCGAGCCGGTCTTCCGCGACCTGGGCATCGGCGGTGAGGACCTGGCGCCCGCCGAGCGCCGCCGGCTCGTCCAGCGCGACGGCGAGGAGGTGAGCCTGCGCCACGGCCTGCTCCGGCCCGTGATCGCCGCGCGGACGTCCCAGGCCCTGCGGCGCAGGGTGCTGGACGGTCTCGCCCGCCACGCCCCGCCGGACCTCGCCGTCTGGTACCTCGCCGAGGCGGGCGAGCCGCCGGACGACGAGCTCGCCGGACGCCTCGTGGAGGCCGCCCACGCGGCCCGGCAGCGCGCCGGCCTGCTCGCCGCCGCCCGGACCTGGGCGCGCGCCGCGGATTTCACCGCCGACCCGGGGCTGCGCGCCGAGCGCCTGCTCGCCGCCGCCACCGACGCGGCGATGTCGGGAGGCGGGCCGGAGGCGGTCCGCTGGTGCGAGCGGGCGCTGGCCGAGCGGGGCGACATCCTCTTCGCCGCCGACGTCGAGGTCGTCCGCACCCGGACGTTGAGCTGGCTGGACCCGGCCCGCGCGGTGGACCAGGCCCTCCGGACGGCGGACGCGGTCCTGCCGCACGACCCGCGGCGCGCCGCCCGCCTCTACGGCGAGACGGTGATGCCCCTGACGATGATGGCGCGCCTGCGCGAGACCGAGACCGTGGCCGACCAGGCGCGGGCGCTCGACCTCGGCGACCTCGTGACCCTCGCCGACCTCTGCCACACCTACGTCCTGGTCGGGCGTCGGGACGAGGCGCACCCCCTGCTCGACGAGCTGCTCCGACGCGCCGACGGGGCCGACCTCCTGTGGGACGCCCCGGCCCTCGCCACCGGCGCGCAGTCCGCCGTGTACCTCGAACGCTTCGACGAGGGCCGACGTCTCGTCGAGCCCGTGGCGATGACGGCCCGGCAGGCCGGGGCGCCGTTGGTCCTCGCGTACTCCCTCGCGGTGCGGGCCGAGGTCGACTGGTGGGCGGGTCGGTGGCCGGGTGCCTACGCGGACGTCACGGAGTGCGTCGCGTGGGCCGACGAGCTGGGGCAGGCGAGCAGCAAGGCCTTCGGCCTGTCCCTCCAGGCGCGGATCGAGGCCGTCCGCGGCGACGCCGAGTCGTGCCGTGCGCACGCCGACGAGGCGATGCGGCTGGCGGCGCCGCTCGGTGTCGAGAGCCTCCTCAGCTACGCGACCGGCGCCCTGGGCGCCGGTGCCCTCGCCGCCGGCGACGTCGCCGCCGCGGTGGCCCACCTCGAGCGCGCGCGCCGCCAGTTCGACGAGCACGGCGCACGGTGCCTACCCGCGGTCCCCTTCGCCGGCGACCTCGTCGACGCGACGGCACGCGCCGGCGACCGGACGGCGGCCGAGGCGGCGGTGGCGTGGGTGGCCGCGAACGCCGAGCGCACCGGGTCGGCCTACGCGGAGGCGATCGCGGCGCGCGGACGCGGGCTGCTCGCCGACGACCCCGACGCCGCCGAGGGCTCCTTCGCTGCGGCCCACCGGGCGCACGAGCGGTTCACGGCCCCGTACGAGAAGGCCCGGACCACGCTCGCGCACGCCGAGGTGCGCCGCCGGTGGCGACGTCCGGGCGCGGCGCGCCCGCTGCTGCTCGAGGCCGAGGCGGCGTTCGCCGGGCTGGGCGCGCACCCGTGGACCGAGCGGACCCGCAACGAGCTCGCGGCCGCGGGGCACCGGGCGTCCGTCGAGACCGCCGACGACACGGTCTCCCTCGAGGTCCTGACCCCGCAGGAGTTCCAGATCGCCCGCGGCGTCGCCGAGGGTCTCAGCAACGTCGAGGTGTCCGCCGCCCTCTTCGTCTCCCGGAAGACGGTCGAGGCCCACCTGACCAGGGTCTACCGCAAGCTCGGCGTCCGCTCGCGCACCGAGCTGGCGGCGGAGTTCACCCGCCGTCGGGACACCGAGGGACCTCCCTAGTACCGCGCTCAACCATCACTCGACAGGATCAACTCCGAACACGGGGAGTGCACAGAGGAGGGGGTGGCGATGAGCGCGTCGGCGACCGAACGACCGGCGTTCACGGGCTTCCACCACCACGCCCCTCTCGTGCGCGACCTCGACGTCAGCGCGGCGTGGTACGAGCGCGTGCTCGGGCTGACCCACGCCGGGACGCGGTGCCCGGAGGACGAGGAGACCGACGGCGTGCTGCTGTCGGATCCCGACTCCGGGGTCGCGATCCGGCTGCAGCGCGCCGGCCAGGGGCGACCGCCGGCGCACACCGCCTTCTCGGTGGCGTCGCGGTCGCAGCTCGACACCTGGGCGGGCTGGCTCGACGGGCTCGGGGTGACCCACGGGGGCGTCGTCGACGTCGGCACCCCGGCGCCCTACGCCTACCTCGTGTTCCACGATCCGGACGACGTCCCGCTGGTGCTGGTGCACGTGGCGGGGTGACGTCCAGCAGGGCCGCGGAGCGCGGTGCGCACGTTCGGGGGGACGTGTGGGGGGCTCGACGTCGGGGGGGCGTCGTGGCACCGGGCTCCGTGTTCCCAGGCTCCGGCGGCGAGGGGGGCGCCGCCGGAGCCGGGCACGGCTCCGCGCACGCCGACGGGTATCCGAGGGCATGACCGACTCGCTCGCCCGGGACCTCGGCCCGGCGCTGCACCGCGTTGTCCGCGAGGGCGTGGCCCACGAGCCCGGCGTGATCCCCGAGGCACTGCGCCGGGACGTCCTCGCCGAGCTCGACGCCGAGCAGTACGTCGCCCTGCCGTCGGTGGAAGGACCGCACCGCGTGCGCCAGCAGGGCGAGCACCTCGTCCTGCTCGGCGACGAGATCACCGCCCGTCCCGCCGTGCACGCCCTGCACCGGGCCGTGGTCGCGGCGACCGCTCCGCACGTGCCCGAGTGGCACCCCGACGAGGTGACCGTCCAGCGCTACGCGCCCGGGAGCTCGGGCATCTCGACGCACCTCGACGGGCGACGCCACCGCTACCTCGTCGCGATCCTCACGCTCGAGGGGTCGGCGACGCTGCGCCACTGCACCGACCGCGAGGGCACGACCGCGCAGGCGTGGGAGGCCGACGCCGGCAGCCTCGTCCTGCTGCGCGGTCCCGGTCTGGCCGGGATCTCCGACGGGCGCCCGCTGCACGCCGTCGACGGCCCGCGCGAGCGGCGCCGGACGTCGCTGACACTCCGCGCGACCGCGCCCCTGGACGTCACATCCCGAGGCTGAGGTGCAGATCGATGCCCAGCAGCACCAGCGGCCACAGGAACAGCGCGAGGACGAAGGACACCAGCGACGACAGATCGGTGATCCCGTAGCCGTTCGACAGCGCGACCACCAGACCGATGATCAGATAGACGACGGTGCCCAACGAGACGCTTCGGTTCCGGCGCATCGCTCTCTCCTGTCCTCGGTGTATGGCACAGCCAACACCGGTGGCGCTCCGTGTCGACGCCAGGGGCGGACGCTCGGATCCGGCCCTGGAGCCGGCCGTCGCCGACACCCCGTTCGAGCAGGGGATCGTTATCTTTCCGTGATGCTCGGTCGGGCTCGGGAGAGCCTTCGGTGGGCCGTCGTTGTCGGGGGTCGGGGCTAGCGTTCTTGGTGTGAGCATCGACCACGGTGTCCGGGTCGGCCTGGTGGCCGGGCTGGACGCTCTCGCGCCGGGCGCGGAGCTGGCCGCTGCTCTGGAGGGCCTGTCGCCGGCCGCGTTGACGGGTGAGGATTCTGGCCGCGTATGTGCGGGGCCGGTGGCGGTTGCAGAACCGGGCGACCGCGGAGCTGCTCGAGGGCATCCACCACCTGGGGCGCGCCCAGGACGGCCGCACCGAGCGGCTGGCGTCTTCGCGACGAGTACTCCGGTGACGAGGTCTCCGCGCAGCTGGGGTGGTCGCGCCCCATGTCGGCGCGCAAGCTCGATCTGGCTGACGACCTTCAGCAGCGGCTGCCCGAGGTCGGCGACGCGCTCTACCAGGGATGGATCGACGAGCCGAAGGCCCGCACCCTGTGTGAGCAGACCCGCGACCTCGTCGACGACCACGCCCACGAGGTGTGCCGGATCGTGCTGCCCGAGGCGCCGGAGCTGCCGGTGGGGGCGTTGATCGAGCGCATCGAGCAGGTCGCGACGGCGCTGGACCCCGACTGGGCCGAGCGGCGCCGCCGGCGTGCGGAGGCTCGGGCGCGGGTGATCTTGTCGCCGAACCCGTCGGGTACTGCGAATCTGTCGTTCTGCGACGCCCCGGTCCCTGACGGGCTCGCTTCCCAGGCCCGTATCGATGCGCTCGCCGCCGCGGTGCGCCACCTCGGGGTGCTGACGCCGATCGGGGTGCTGCGCCTGCAGGTCGGGATGCGGCTGCTCGACGGGTCCACCGCCGGCATGGACGACCGCACCATCGCCCTGCTGCTCGCCGCCGAGCACCACGCCCAGAACACCCCCGACGACCCCGACGACAGGCCCGACGACACCGGTGACGACGGCCCGACGACGGCCCCGACGGACGACGGCCCCGCGGACGACGGGCCCGATGACGACGGCCCTGGCGACGGCCCTGGCGACGGCCCTGGCGACGGCCCTGGCGACGGCCCTGGTGACGGCGGCCCCGGTGACGGCGCGCCCGACGACGGTGGCCCCGACGATCGCGGGCCGGCTGACGACGACCCCGTCTCGACCGTGCCCGCGCCGCGGTCACCGTCGGAGCAGGGCGTCCTCGACCTCCCCGACGTCCCCGACCTGCCTGATGTGTCTGATCCCGTGGTGCCGCTGGACCCGCCCGACACCGGGCCGGGCCGGATCCGGGAGGGCTGCGTCGAGGTCCGGCTGCGGCTGACCACCGCGCTGGGGCTCGACCAGTACCCCGGCAGCGTCCCCGGCTACGGCACCGTCCTCGCCGGTGACGCCCGCTCGCTCGCCCTGCGCCACCGTGACGGCGAATGGCGCGTCGTGCTCACCGACGACCAGGGCCGCCTCCAGCACGTCCTGCTCGCCCGCCGCCGACCCCACCGACCACCCGGTCCCCGCGGCCGGCATCGGACGCGGGGACGCACGGCATCGATCGTCGAGCTCCAGGTCCCGACGACGGTCCTGGCCGCCCTCGACCCGGACGATCACCCCGACTGGGGACCGCTGCTGCGCGAGCTGCAGCAACGGCTCTCCGAGCTCGGGCGCCCCGGCGCACCACCGGACGAGAACGCCGGCCCCCAGGACTGGGCCCGGCGGCGTCCCGGCGCCGAACTCGACCGCTGGATCCGGGTCCGCGACCGGCGCTGCGTCGCGCCCTGGTGCCGACGCCCCGCCCACCAGGCTGACCTCGACCACACCCTCGCCCACGCCCGGGGCGGACCCACCTCGTCGTGGAACCTCGGCGCCTGGTGCACCCACGACCACCGCGCCAAACACCACGCCCCATGGACGGTGCGCCAACCCAGCCCCGGGCGGTTCGTCATCCGCACCCGCGCCGGCACCACCCACACCAGCCACCCCAAAAGGATCACCGAGCCACTCCCGCCCCGCAGCCGGCCGCCGCGCCCGCGGCCCCTGCCCGACGACGGCTGGGCCGACGACGACCGCACCGACACCCGCGACGACATCGACCCCGACTGGTTCCAGAAGCTCACCCAGAAGACCCGCCCCACGGCGACCATCCCGACCCGCAGCTCCTACGACGACGAGCCACCCTTCTAGCGCGCCGAGGTCCGATGGACTGACCCCTGCGGGGGATGGCCTACCGTCACGCCGGTGACGGAGGCGGGTGCGGGGCGACGATGAACCGACGCCATTTCCTTGTCCTCGCGGGGCTGACCGGGTGGGCCGTCACCAGCGGGTGCGGGGCACCGGACGCCGCCGCCGGCCACCCCGAGCGCCTCCCGGGCCTCGCCGACCCTGATCGCCGGCGCGTCGCCGAGGCGGTCATCAGCACGTTCGAGAACTCGACGATCGAGCTGCCCTACGCCGCGGCCCACCGCCTCGACGACGGTCGCGGCATCACCGCAGGCCGGGCCGGGTTCACCAGCGGCACCCACGACCTCCTGCTCGTGGTGCAGCGCTACGCCGCGACCGCGGGTAACTCGACACCCGTGGGCCGGTACCTCCCCGCGCTGCGGGCCATCGACGCGAAGGTGCAGGACGGTGGCGACGGCTCCAGCACCAAGGGCCTCAACGGCTTCGAGGACGCCTGGAGCACGACGTCACGCACCGACCCGCGGCTCAACGCCGCGCAGGACGCCGTCTACGACGAGCTGTACTTCCGCCCCGCCATGGATCGGGCCGGACGGGTCGGCCTGACCAGCGCGCTGGGCCAGCTCGTCATCCTCGACACCGCCGTCCAGCACGGCCTCGGGTCCCCGGACGGTCTCGACGCGCTGCTCGCGCAGACCGAGAGGAAGCGGGGCCGGGCCACCGACGACGCCGCGTGGCTGGCGACGTTCCTCGAGGTCCGCCGCGCCGACCTGGAGAACCCGGTCGACGAGGAGACCACCGAGGTCTGGCGGGAGTCGATCCCCCGCGTCGACACCCTGGAGACCCTGCTCCAGCAGCAGCGGTTCGACCTGGCCACGCCGATCGCCTGGACGTTCGCCGGCGGGCGGTTCGACATCCCGGCGTAGGGCCTGGTCAGCGCCGGCTGAGCGCTACGAGCTTCTCGCGCGGGATCTCCGTCGTCCCCGGCTCCGGCGCCGCCGGCAGCAGGTCCTCCAGCCCACCGACGCGGCGCAGCTTCTGCCACCCCAGCCGGATGCCGCCGGCGGCCGTGACCATCGACCGGATCAGCACCGCGTACATCAGCTGCCGGTAGACGATCTGCTGCAGCGGCAGGAGCCAGAGCACGCCCAGCGGTTCGCGCTCGAGCCGGAAGGCGATCACCGCGGCGACGAGCTGGATCGCCTGCACCGACGACCACGCGATCAGCGTCGTCACCGGGTCGAGGAACAGAAGCCCGTAGATCAGGAAGATGTCGACCAGCGGCGCCAGCAGCGGCAGCAGCACCTGGAACACCGCGAGGTGCCCCAACCCCGCCCGGCCGAAGCGGCCCGACGGTCCGGACTCCAGCACCGCGCGGCGGTGCTTCCACATCGACTGCATCGTCCCGTAGCTCCAGCGGTAACGCTGGCGCCAGAGCTGACCGAGGGTCGCCGGCGCCTCGGTCCAGGCCCGGGCGGACTCCTCGTAGACGACGCGCCACCCGGACCGGCAGATCGCCATCGTGAGGTCGGTGTCCTCGGCGAGCGTGTCGTCGCTGACCCCGCCGACCTGCAGCAGCACCGAGCGCCGGAACGCGCCGACGGCCCCGGGGATGGTCGGCATGCAGCGCAGGACGTCGTAGACGCGGCGGTCGACGTTGAAGCCCATGACGTACTCGATGTGCTGCCAGCGCGAGATCAGCCCGCGCCGGCTGGCCACCTTCGCGTTGCCGGCCACCGCCCCGACCGACGGGTCCGCGAACGGCGCCGCCAGGCGCCCGACCGTCGTCGGCTCGAACACCGTGTCGCCGTCGATCATGACGATCAGCTGGTGACGGGCGTGGGCGATGCCGGCGTTGAGCGCGGCGGGCTTCCCACCGTTGGCCTGCCGGATGACCCGCACGTTCGGCAGGCGCAGCGCCTCGACGATCTCGGCGGTCCCGTCGGTGCTGCCGTCGTCGACGACCAGCACCTCGACGGGGTGCTCGCTCGCCACGAGCGAGCGCACGGTGGCCGCGATGTTCTCCTTCTCGTTGTAGGCCGGGACGATCACCGAGACCGGTTCCGTTACGCGAGGCCCCCACGAGAAGTCGGGACGGTGCCGCTGGCGGTGGTGCCGGACGGCGACCACGAGCATGAGCACCAGCCGGAGCACGACGAGCACGCCGACGACGAGCAGCAGCCAGGTCAGCGCGTCCACGACGACGCCGGCCACCGCGACCAGGCCGATCAGCGTCGCGCCCAGCAGGTGGTGGACCGTCGACACGGGACGGTTGTCGGCGGGCAGCCCCACCGCGGTCTCCGGGGTGGTGAAGCGGTAGCCCTGCGCCTGCAGCTGCGGGATGAGCCGGTCGAGGGCCGCGACGGTCTGGGACCGGTCGCCGCCGGCGTCGTGCAGCAGGACGACGCCGCCCGCGCCGTTCGCGGGGATCGAGTTGGCGACGATCGCGTCGACGCCCGGGCGCTGCCAGTCCTCGCTGTCGGTGTCGGAGAGCACGGTGACGTAGCCGTCGGTGCCGGCGGTCCGGAAGGAGCGCAGGGCGTCGTTGTCCACCGCGTCGGCGGTCGAGGAGTAGGGCGGGCGCAGCAGGTAGCTCGACTCGCCCAGGGCCCCGGCCAGCACGAGCTGGGTCTCGGTGAGCTCGCGGTCGATGCGCACGTCCGACGCCGCGGAGAGGTCGGGGTGGGTGAACGTGTGGAGCCCGACCTCCGAGCCGGCGTCGCGGATGTCGCGGAGCAGCTGCGGGTGCTGGGCGGCCATCGATCCGACGACGAAGAACGTCGCGGGGACCTGGTGGCGGCGCAGCACCTCGAGGACCTGCGGGGTCCAGACCGGGTCCGGCCCGTCGTCGAAGGTCAGCGAGATCGTCTTCGCCGGCATGCGCGCGCTCACCGGGGTGGCGCCACGGGCGTCGACGACCGGCCCGCCGTCGGTGATCGCCGCCGGGACCTCGTCGTGGGCCTCCTCGGTCGGCACCGCGCCGGTGGCGTCGACGCCGACCTGCGAGCGGGCCAGCCCGTGGACCAGCAGCAGGCAGCTGAACATGAGCAGCGCGACCACGATGAACAGCACGCCGGGCCGGGGCGCGAGGCGCTTCCAGCCGCGGCCGGTGGCCACCGCGCGGTGCGGGTGGCGGGCCGGCGGGAGGTCCCGGGAGCGGGGCGCCGAGGAGCGGTGGCTCGCCACGTCAGACTCCGATCGAGGTCGTGAGGAGGCCGATGTCCAGCACGGCGGGCGTCGTTCCGCCGGAGCCGGTCGGGGTCGTCGTGCCGGTCGTGGTGTCGGTCCCGGTCTCTGTCCCGGTGCCGGTGCCGGTCCCGGTGCCGCGGCTCCCGCCGGCCGTCCCCGTCCCGCTGTTCCCCGACGTCCCGGTACCCGTCGTCGGGCCCGCGCCGCCCGACGAAGAGCTCCCGCCCGAGCCACCGGTGGTCGGTGACGTGTCGGGCGTGGACTGGGGGGTCCCCGGCACGCTGCCGCCGTGCGGGGTCGCGGGTCGCGGGGAGGTCGCGTGCGCGGCTCCGCCACCGGCCGAGGCAGGTCCGCGGACGACCCGGACGGGCACCAGTGGTGCCGACGCGCGGCGGGTCGGGGTCGCGACGTGCGGAGCGGCCGCGTGGCGCCCGCCGGCTGCCGACGCGTGCCGCGATGCGCTCTTCTGCGACGTGCGCGTGGTGACCGCGGCGTCGGTGACGGCGTGGGGTCCGGCCGGGACGACGACGTCCGCGGGGACGGCGTCGAACTCGTCGCCACCCTCCTCGTCGATCGACGGCGACGGCGCGAGGGCGACGCCGGCCGCGTCGATGACGCCGGCGTGCGTGCTGACCGTGATGCCGAAGGCCGCGAGATAGGCGGTGCAGGCCGAGGCGCCGAGGTAGCCGAGCACTGTGACGCCGCGACGCCGGCGACCGCTCGCGTCGACGAAGACCGGCGACCGCTCCGCGGTCTCTCGTCCTGACTCCGCACCGTTCATGGCTGACCCCCCGTGTCACCGACCGGCGGCCGGCGGGGCTTCCTCGTGAAGCCCGATCAACCACTCATCGTCACCACGGCCTCCGATTGATACGTCTCAGCGCGTCACACGAAGGAGTGAAGTACTCCGAATGGCGCAGGGGGGATCTCGTGGCGCTCCGACCGCTCTCGGCGCGTCCAGCCGTCGACGACGTGCCACGGCGGCGTCGTCATCCGCACCCGCGCGGGCATTACCCACGTCACCCACCCCGAGCGGGTTCTCGAGCCGCTCCCCGCTCCATGCCCGGCGAGCACGCCGCGACCTCTGCCCGACGACGGGTGGCACGACAGGTGGCACGACAGTGGGATCGACCCGGACGACGACCTCGGCGCCCGGGCGACCACCGCGAAGCTCGCCGCCGTGCCCCGCAGTCCCGCGCCGCCGGCACCCCGGCCGTGCGGACGCTACGACGACGAGCCCCCTTTCTAGGGCCACACCACACGTCCGCCGGCGGGGAGGTCGCGCGCCCCCGAGGCGCACGAACGCCGGTGGTGTTATCGGTCAGCCTCGAGTGCTCGACCGCGACGGTCATGCCCTCGGCGGCCTCGATCGGTCCGAGTCGAGCAGCCCGTGGCCGCCCTCCCGGCGACGCCGCCCCCGGTCCCGGTCGCCGTGGACCGGGGACCACACTGGCCCTCGTGGGCTCCGTTCTCGCCGACCACCTCGCCGCTCTGGACGAAACGTCGGTGGCCGCGGTCCTGCGGCGCCGCCCGGACGCGTGCGCCGAGCCCGTTCCCCGCGACCTGGGTCGCCTCGCCCAGCGCCTCACCGGCCGGGCGTCCCTCGCCGCGGCGCTGCGGCGCCTCGACCGCGACGTCCTCGAGGTCGGCCGGGCGGTGGCCGCTCTGGGGAACCGGGCGGCCCCGGACACGGTCGCGGGGCTCCTCGACACCGAGAAGTCCCTGGTCGCGCGGGCCCTCGACGTCCTGACCGGCGCCGCCATGGCGTGGCCCGACGGCGACACGGTGCGACTGCCCGAGCCGCTGGCCGAGCACTGGCTCGCCGAGATCGGTGCCGATGAGCCGCTCGCGCGGATGGCCCGCCACGTCGTCGCCGACGAGCTGCGCCGCGTCGCCGCCGCCCACCACCTCCCGGTGTCCACCCGGAAGGCCGAGGTGGTCCAGGCGATCCACGACGCCTGGGCCGAGCCCGGCTTCCTCCGCGGCCGCATCGTGGCGCTCCCCGCCTCCGCGCAGCGACGGCTCGGCACGCTGTGCCGTCACGAGTTCGACGGCCTGCGCCCGAGCACCGACGACCACCGCCTGCTCGACGCGGGCATGCTCGTGCTCGAAGGGCACGTCGCCCGCATCCCGCGGGAGATCGCCGTGGCGGCGTGGGCGATCGAGGCCTCCCTGCAGGGCGTCCCCGCCCTACCCGTCCCGGCCGACGACGCCGTGCGGGTCGCCGACGGTGCCGTCGCGGCCGCCCGGGGCCTGCTCGACACCGTCACCACCGTCCTCGACGACGCCACGGACAGCCCGATCGCGGCGCTGAAGAGCGGCGGGATCGGCAAACGCGAACGTGCTCGGCTCCTCAAGCGCCTCGACCTCGAGGACGACCATCTCGCCTGTCTCGTGCTCGACCTCGCCGCCCATGCCGGTCTGCTCGGTCTCACCGACGCCGGCTACGCGCCCACCGCCGGCTACGCCGCGTGGCGCGAGGAGGACGCTGCGCCCCGCTGGACACGGCTCGCCCGGGCGTGGTTCGGGCTGGAGTACGCGCCCGGTCGCCGCGAGGTCGACGGGAAGGAGGTCGCCCCGCCCACGCCGCTGAGCAGCACGGCCGGCGACCTGCGGCGCACCCTGCTCATCGCGGCCGGCGACCGTTCCGTGTGCGCCACCGAGGAGCACCTGGCGTGGTTCTGCCCCGCACACGGTCTCGACGAGGCCGGCCTCGCCGACACCGTGGCGGTGACCCGCCGCGAGGCCGAGCTGCTCGGGGTCGTCGTCGGCGACACCGTCAGCCCCGCTGGGACGGGCGCTGGCCGGCGGGAACGGGAGCACGGAGGCGATCGTGGCCGCGGTCGGCGGGCACCTCGTCGACGCCGCCTGCGAGGTCGTCCTGCAGTCCGACCTGACCGCGCTGGTCTCCGGACGGCCCGGCGTCGCGGTCAGCCGCCTGCTCGCCGACGCCGCCACGCCCGAGTCGCGCGGCGCCGCCACCACCTACCGGTTCTCCCCCGCGAGCGTCCGCGCCGCCCTCGACGCCGGGTGGACCGCCGACGAGCTCCTCGCGGCCCTGCGCGGGCTCTCCGACCGGCCGCTGCCCCAGCCGCTGGAGTACCTCGTCGGCGACGTCGCCCGTCGCCACGGGCACGTCCGGGTCCGTCCCGCGGGCGCCTGCCTCGTGCTGGACGAGACGCTCAGCGAGGAGGTGCTGCGGGCCCGTGCCCTGCGGACCCTCCGTCTCGCCCGCCTGGCCCCCACCGTCCTGACCAGCCCGGCGGACCCCGACGCCGTCCTGCGCGCCCTGCGCTCCGCCGGCTACTTCCCGACCCGCGAGGACGACACGGGCGCGCTCGTCGTCGAACGCCGCGAGACCCGCGTCGCCGACACCCCCACCGAGCCCGGACACTCCCGCGACCTCGTCGACCCGGACGCCCTCGCCGGCCGGCTGCTCGCGGCCGGCCTCGGCCACCACATGGCCGACTCCCCGACCGCCGCCCTGCTCGGCTCGCTCAACCGCCGCCTCGATCCCGCCGAGCTCGACCTCCTCGCCGACGCCGTCGACCACCGGCGCGACGTCCGCATCACCTACTCCGACCGCAACGGAACGATCTCCCACCGCGTCGTCACCCCGGAGCAGGTGATGCACCGCTGGCTCGTCGCCTGGTGCCACCTCCGCGACGACGAACGCGAGTTCACCATCGAGAAGATTCTCGACGTCGCCCCGCCGATCTGATCTGATCCGAGCTGGGACGATTCCTCCTGCCACGACGGCCAGCCACGCGCCGCCTCCGAGGACGGCGACGACGCCCGCGGCGACGACAAGCCGTGCCGAGGGCACCCTCGGGGGTCCTGAGCGTCAGAGTGGGACGCGGGGCCGCCCGCCGGGTCGGGGTTGTCGCTCGGGATCGATGAACTCGGGCGGGGTGAACCACGGCCGACCGTCGACGATCTGCACGGACCAGTGACCGTGGTGGATCAGTTGGTGGTGGAAGCGACAGAGCAGGCACATGTTGTCCAGCGCAGTGTCGCCGCCGTCGAGCCAGTGATCGACGTGATGCGCCTGGCAGCGACGGGGCCTTCGCGAGCACCCGGGGAACGCACAGCCTCCGTCGCGGACGTTGAGCGCCCGGCGGATGGCGTCGGAGGCGGTGCGCTGCCCTCGGCCGACGTCGAGGGGCTCGGACCTCGACCCGAGGACCATCGGCACGATCTCCGCGTCGCAGGCCCAGCGGCGCAGGGTGCGCGGGTGTACTCGGGCGCCGGAATCGAGCAGGCCGTAGCGACCGTGGTCGGCAAGGGCCCGACACAGCCACCGGTGATCCATCGTGATCGTGAGCAGCGCGCGACCGGGGCGGTCGGCCCGCCGCGAAGCCTGGTCACCCGCATCGGAGCGGCGCGGCGCGGGGATCGACGCGTCCTCCGCTCCTGTCCCGTCCTCGGGTTCGGTGGCGGAGTCGCGCCGCGCGTCGGTGGCGACACCGTGGGGGCCACGGGCGTCCTCGACGAGATCCTTGAGCCCGTCGGCGCGGCGGCGCTTGAGCTCGCGCTGGTCGTCCGGCCCGGAGGGCGCGGACAGATCGTCGATCACCTCGAGGAAGGTCTCCCCGTCGACCGGGTCGGACATCCGGCCGCGATAGAGGATCGTGCCGTTCTTGCGGCGCACGATCAGCAGCTCGTCGTCGCGGCCCGCGTCCTCCTCGGGCGGCTCCTCGCCGTCGGGGTCGAGGTGGGCCAGCAATCGATCCGCGACCGCCTGCAGTCCCCTCGGGCCGCACACGGTCGCCTCCTGCGCCAGCGTCTGCTCCGCCGCCTCCCATTCGGCGACGGGCAGGCTCTCCACCCGGTCCAGCCGGGCCATCGTCTTGCGGATGATCGAGATGTGGGCCTCGCCGATCTCGCCCGCGGCCGCCACGGCGGACGTGCACGGCAACCGCGCCGGCAGTTCCTCCCCCGCGATCGACGTGCGTGGACAGAGGTCCGCTGCCTCCGTCGACCAGCCGCTTCGCCACGAACGGCGCGAGCTGCCACATCTCCTGCAGCAGCCGTGCCGTCGTGCGATCTCCCGACCGCTCCGCCACTCCCAGCTGCTCGAGCTCGGCGACCTGCTCGAGACGGGCGAACGCCTCCCGCCGGCGGGCGATCTCGCCGAGCCGGGCGCGCTCGAGCGCCTCTCGCTCGACCACCCCCAGCCCTCGTTCGCTCATGTGTTCGATTCTAGAGTCGACCCCCGACAACGAGGAGTCGTCGACGCACGCCCCTGCCCGCCGGCTCGAGGTCGGCATCCAGTCGATCACGTACTCACGGTGGCGGGTGCGGCACGAGCGCGCCGCCGTGACCTGCGGCTCACGGCCTCGTTGTGCGGGTGCGGCCCTCCGGCGGCGCGACCTGCGCCGCGTCGACGGGGATCGGGCCGGTGGGAGGGCGCACCGTGGCACCGATCGGACTCCTGCGGCGCGGGCTCGTGACGGTGATCGCCGCGGTCGGGTTGGCGGCCCTGGGCGTGCCGGCCGCGCTCGGCGAGGACGACGGCCACGACGGAGACGGGCGCCGTCGAGTACGTCAACATGGGCGACAGCTACAGCGCGGCCAGCGGTGTCCTGCCGCCCGCGCCCGGCGCGCCGCCCCAGTGCCTGCAGTCGGCTCGCAACTGGGGCCACGTGCTCGCCGACCGGTGGGGTTACGACCTCACCGACGTCTCCTGCGGCGCCGCCGAGACCCGCCACTACACCGAGGCGCAGTACCCCGGCGTCCCGCCGCAGGTCGAGGCCCTCTCCGACGAGACCGACGTCGTCACGATGACCATCGGCGGCAACGACAGCGGCGTGTTCATCGGCACCATCCAGGCCTGCGCGACCGCTGCGGCGACTCACCGCCGGCACCGGCAACCCCTGCGAGCAGCAGAACGGCGACCGGTTCACCGACACCATCGAGAACGTCACCTACCCGGACCTGGTCGACGCGCTCGAGACCGTCAAGGCCGCCGCCCCGAACGCCCGCATCGCGATCGCCGGCTACCTGCAGATCCTCCCCGCCGAGCGGGGCTGCTACCCGATCATGCCGGTCGCCTCCGGCGACGTCCCGTACATCAACGACATCCAGGCCACCCTCAACGACGCCGTCCGCCGCGCCGCCGAGGCCACCGACGTCACCTACGTCGACGTCACCGAGGCCTCCCAGGGCCACGACGCGTGCCGGCCGATCGGCACCCGCTGGGTCGAGCCCGCCGTCGGCGGCACCAACCCCGTCGTCGTCCACCCCAACGCCCTCGGCGAGCAGGCCATGGCCGACCGCGCCGCCGCCGAGCTCGGCGGACGCGGCGCGCGGCTGACGCCGGCTCCGCGCCGCCCGGGGATCCGGGGTGGAAGGCGGTACCGTGCGGCGCATGGAGCCCGCCGAGCTCTCCGCGGCCCTCGCCGACGACCCGGCCGTCGCCGGCGTCGGCGTCCTGGCGCTCCACGGCTCCCGCGCCCGCGGCGACGCCGCGCCCACCTCGGACTGGGACCTCGCCTACCTCGCCGATGACCGCGAGGACGCGCCCTCGCCGGACCCGGTCGCCCTCGTGGTCGCGCTGACCAGGGTCCTCGGGACCGACGACGTCGACCTCGTCGACCTCGCCACTGCCAGCGCGCTGTTGCGGTTCCGTGCCGCTCGCGACGGGGTGCTGTTGCTCGAGGCACGTCCGGAGGCGTTCCTCGATTTCCGCCTCGAGGCCGTGCGGTTCTGGTGCGACGCCGGGCCGGTCATCCGCGCCGCCCAGGCCGACGTCCTGGCCTCCCTCGGATGAGCCGTGCCGTCGACGGCGAGCTCCTCGCCGAACGCACCGCGACCGTCCTCGCGCACCTCGACCGGGTCGCCGCACATCTCCCGGCCGACCCGGCGGACCTGCGGCCGATGTCCTCCCCGACCGACACCGTCGTCCTGCATCTCTGGCAGGCGATCCAGGTCGTGATCGATCTGGCCACGGCGACCTGCGTCCGTCTCGGTCTCGGGAGCCCACCGACCTACGGCGACGCCTTCCGGCGGCTGGCCGAGGCCGGTATCCTCGACCCGCAGCTCGGCACGAGGCTGGCTCGGGCGGCCGCTAGTCACGGTCGTAGGCGGCGAGCCAGACCTGCTGGCGGGTGCTCGGCAACGTCGGGCCGTAGTTGTGGTTGCAGCGCAGTTCGGCGTTCGACATCGGGGCGTCGGTGTCGTAGGACCGTTCCTGGGCCGCCCGCTCGGCGAGGCAGCCGAAGGGTCGTCGCCCGGCGGCGCGGCGTCGCCGCCCGCGGCCGAAAAGCTCTCCGCCGAGGCGTCGATGCCGGTGAGGCAGCCGAGCCGCCGGCCCGCCGCGCGCGGGACCACCACTCCCTCGTCCTCGGTGCCGTCGCTGCAGATCGGGCCCGTGCCGGCGTTGCGGAAGCGCACGGGCGGGCCGACCTCGTAGATGGTCTGCAACCCGTCGGGCTTGGTCAGGGACCGCAACGTCAGTACGGCGAAGCCACCCGCACACACCACGCGCCCGTCGCACGAGCGCCGGCGTCGATCGGCGGTTACGTCCCCAGCGTGGCCACGGCTAGGTCGGGGCACTCCAACGAATACACGCGCCGTGGCTAAACACTCGCGACGGCGGCCTGAGGCAGAAACAAGGCGTCAAACACTGCCCGACCGTCCAGGACGACATCCGACTGAAACGCGGAACCCGTTACGGGGTCGAGCATGCGATATTCGAAACTCGAGAGAACGTCTCGTACTGAACGCCAACTACCCGCCGCCCGCGAAGAACCATTCCCGCGAACCTCGATCCATAGGACCGGGCGGAAACCAGAGCTGAGAGCAGCAGCCATGCCTCTCACGACACTGGCCTCGTGACCCTCAACATCGATCTTGATCACGACATGCTCATCCACTGCATGCTCCAGCTCCTCGGCCCAAACGTGATCGAACAAGTCAACCCGCACCTCTTCGACACTGGGCTCATAGTTGTCGGCGGTAACCAAAGACGTCGCCCCAGGATTTGAACCGTTGTAGTAGAGAGGAAGAGACCCAACAGTGTCGGAGAGCGCTACTTGATGCACGACTCCGACCGCCATATAGTTGCGAGCCAGAAAATCAGCGTGCGACGGCTCTGGCTCAAAACAAGCGGTCCTACACCCCAAAGATTTAGCAATCATCGCATAAAGACCAAGGTTCGATCCAATATCGATAAAGAGCTCAGGACGTTCCGCTGCCAGGAACCTACCTAGCGGACTCCCGCGGTAGTGTCGGTAAACGTTCTCAAAAGCGTAAGCAAGCAAGCGCTCCGGTGCATGTTCTTCATTAATCTCGATTGGCCCGACGGAGGTCGAGATCGATCGGCCTACGCGCTTGCGGAAGAGCGCATCGAGTGGTTTGAAGGCCAACTCACGCTTCCTCCCACCAACTCCAATCCCGACTGGAATCGCGCCTACTACCTTCCGTAGAAGAGCAAGCCTGTCTCGGTCGGTACTCACTGTGACATCCCGCTTCCCTTACCTCGTTGCCTGTCGCGCGCTGACACTAGCCACAAGTAGCGGCACGAACGATTGACCAAAGAACTGCACCCGATCGAACGGATCGAAATTGAGCTCGAGCGCACCGCTGACGAGCCACATGATTGCCCAGGTGAACATAATGCTTCCCTCGGGCCATCCGAGGTTAACGATCGGCTTTGCGCTAACGCATAGCCACGCCACAAAGAGGACTAATCCACAAATGCCAGCCGTCACCATAAGGTGAAAGAACTGGTTATGCCCGTGGAACGCGAGGAAGTCCGCGCGATCCCCCAGGCTAGTTCTTCGGCCAGCCAACTCGGAGTACCACTTATCCCCTAAGCCTGTGAACCAGTCGCCTCGCGTCCAATTGTCCAAGCTAACGCGCCACAGATTGCCACGTCCGGAGAAGGAGTCCGGGTCATCACTCGCGAAGATCGGGAGTAGGAAGCAAGTCACGGCACCGAGGCAGACAATCCACCAACCAGCCCTACCTGGCGCCCGAGAGCGGAGAGCCAAAGCCACAATGCCACCGATTCCCAACGCGAGGAGCGACGACCGCGAGCCACTCCAGAACACGCAGACGATCGAAGGAATCAGTAGAATAAGAAATGGAAGCAGCCGCCTCCGGAGAATGAGCAGGAAAGGGATCGTCAGAATGACGTACTGGCCTAGGTTGTTCGTCGAGGTGAACGGACCAGCGAGGAGGTTCCCGCTCACCAAACCCTTGTCAGAGACTGACAGTTCTCCGGTGTCGTTGACGTAAAGGCCGACCTCCGGCCAGACGATGCCCATCGTCAGCGACACTGCGGCCACCGCGGAGCCCATGATTCCAACCGTGTCCAGCACGTTAAAGGAGGGTCTATACGACCATAGCGCAAACAGTAGGACAGGAAAAACCGCAATTAGAGTAGACAACTCTTGGCCAGTAAAGTATGTAACGGCACCTAGATACAACCACACACCAAGGCCCAAGAACAACGTCCGGGAGGTTAATTCCTGCCCCAGAGCAGCGGCGCGCTCCGCACAATAAGGGCGGCGCAGAGCAACAGTAGAACACCACTCAGCCCAAGCTGCGCAACCTTCGCGACTGGCGTCATCACCGCCGTTGCGTTCGCGGCCTGCTGACCGCCGGCACCGCCCAGCTTATTCAACAAGCCTGGTAGGACCGGAATCGCCATCAGAGCCACGATGGTGCCCCGAGGAAGGCCTCCCTGCAGCTCAGGTGCCTCTGGGCCCCGGACCTCACCGCCCCGACGGGTTCCATCGTCGCGCTCACGTCAACAGGTCCAGCTCGCCCAGCTTCTCGATCATTCTCACGGTTCGCTTGTCGTAAGAGTTCTCCGCGTAGGCTTCCTTCCTTGCAAGCGGATTCTCCACGTCACCACTCAAGGTCGCAGAGAGTGCGGCCTCAAACAAGCCCCTTGCGACAATCTTCGCTGAAGATTTGTACTCTGCAAGTGCGGGCAGCATCGTAGACACCACTGGCAGTCCACTTGCCAAGTACTCGAAGAACTTCATCGGAAACATAGCTTTAGTGTAGTCAGATTCAACAGCTGGGATGATTCCAACATCTAGTGCCTGCATGTACTTGGGAACCTCCTCGAAGCTCACGGCCTCGACATGATGGGAGTTCGCCATCTCGAGGACCGCGCTGATCCTCTCGTCGTGGTCCTCCCGAGGTCCCACGAGCACCAGCTGCCATTCCGGATGAGCACGAAAGACGTCCAGCAGCAGTTGCGCATCCATCTTGTAGGCGGCGATCGCCCCGATGAACCCTACTCGAGGATGGGGAACACCGTGCCGTCGACGACGGCCGGCGACGATGCCACCGTGCCCACGGTCGGCACCGACCACGCCACGTCGAGGTCGGCGACGACGGCGGGACTCAAGCGTCGGGTCGGGTCAACGGCGCGGTGGGGACCGAAGTGAAAGGTGCTCCACGCCGCCGGCGGCGCCGCCGCGACGGGTGGCGCCGGGGGCCACGCCCAACACGGCGGCGACGGCCGCCACGCCGGCGATCAGAGTGCGCAGCTGAGTGACGGCGCCGAGTCTGTCACCGCCACGCGGCTGGTTTCCCGACGATGCCGGTGGCCACCAAGGCGACCACCGGCATCGTCGGGGTCAGCCCTGTACAGTCCACGTGCCGCGCCACCCGTCGGGACGATGATCGCCACGTCGAAGAGGTGTGGGGGAACGGCTTCCGGCCGTTCCCCCACACACAGTTCGGTGCTCGCCCCGAAGCATCGAGGTCAGCGCACTAGGCGCTGAAGGTTCCGGCGAACGACGCCTCGGTGACGGGCGTCAGGATGCAGTTGCCCTGCGTTGGCGTCAAGGTGAACGTTCCGCCCACGGCGTCACCGGCGAACAGCCCGGTGGTGACGGTACCGGTGACCTCGAACTCGTTGGCAGCGGTCCGCTCGAGTGAGACGGAGGCACGCGACTGGGCGCCCGTGTTCCACTTCACGATGGTGCCGGTAGCCGGGTCGCCTTCGGTGCAGCTCGCCGACGGCGAGCTGAGGACGGCCTTCATCTTGCCGGCGGTCACGACGCCGCCCGTGCACTGCTTGAGCTTGCCCTTGCCGGAGATCGCCTGCGGCTTGAGCACACCGGTGAGCCCGGGCGTGATCGTGGCGGTGCCGCTTGCGTTGCACGTCGTACTCGTACCTCCCCGTTGCGGCGCGGCCGAGGCGGCTTCAGTCGCCACCGTTCCGCCGATCAGCGCCGTGCAGGCGACCAGAGCGAGAGTGAGACGTTTGATGCGATAGGCCATGAGGCCCCCCTTGGGAGTGGACGGAAACGATGCACGGCGACCCCGCGCCGCCATCGCGGAAATAGTCGAGAATCCGCAGTCCGTCAAACCCGGGCGGCCCGGGTCGACCCGAGGGTCGAGCGCTCGCCTTACCATCGTCGACGTGCGGACCAAGATGCTGTGGGGTCTCGCGGCCGTCGCCATCCTGGCCGGAGCGTGCGGCGGGGCCGACCCGTCGAGCGGCGCAAGCGGACAGCCCGTCGCGGCCGAGGAAGCGGCGGCCGGCACACGGGCGCCCACCGCGCCGGCGACGGCCGCCGCCACCGTCCCGACGTCGACCACGGTTCCCTGTGTGCCCGCGCCACTCGAGCGCCGGGCGGCGACGGTCCTCGTCGCCGGCATCGGCAACGCGACCGCGGCCGATGCCCCGTTGCCCGCCCAGCTGGCGACGATGGGCATCGGCGGCGTCATCCTGCTGGGTGCCAACGTCGTCGACACCGCCCAAGTGCAGGCGCTCATCGACGGCATGCGCTTCCTGGCCGCGCCCGGCGAGCTGCTCGTCACCGTCGACGAAGAGGGCGGGCGGGTGTCGCGGCTGCGTTCCATCTACGGCACCACCGAGTCGGCGCGGACGCTCGGGCAGCGGCCGCTCCCGGAGATCTCCGCCGTCGCCACCGCCCGGGGTGCGACGCTGCGCGAACTCGGCTTCGATCTCAGTTGGGCGCCTGTCGTCGATGCCGACGGCGGCCCGTCACGGGCGCGATCGGCGACCGGTCGTTCGCGGCGACGGCCGCCGAGGCGGGTGCGCCGCCGGCGCCTTCGCGGCCGGCCTCGGCGCCGCGGGCATCACCCCCTCCGCGAAGCACTTCCCGGGCCAGGGTGGCCTCGCCGACAGCCACGACGGCACCGTGGTGTCCGACGTGCCGCTCGCCGACCTCCGCGCCAGCGCCGCCTCGGCGTTCGGCCCGGTGTTCGACGCCGGCGCCGGGGCGGCGATGATGTTGCACGTCACGTTCACCCCTCGCACGCTGCCGGCCGCCTCGAGCCCGAACGCGTACGGGCTGCTCCGCTCGCTCGGCTTTGACGGCGTCGCCTTACCGACTCCCTCGGCATGTCGGCGATCGTCGGGCGCTGGTCGATCCCCGATGCCGCCGTCGCGGCACTGACCGCCGGGGCCACTGTGCTTGCCGAACGACGGCTCGCAGGCGCCGGCCTCCCGCGACGCCATCGTGGCCGCCGTGGGCGACGGCCGGCTCGCCGAGGCGCGGCTCGACGAAGCCGTCAGCCGCGTCCTGGCGCTGCGGGGTTAGGACCCCGCGACGATGGTCTGCGCCTGAGGCGCCGGGCTCGACAGCGGTTTCGCCCGGCGGCCGACGCCGCCGGCCGACGTCACGATCGCCTCGATCGCCGTCGCGAAGTCGGCGATCTCAAAGCTGGCGCCGCCGATCTCAAGGAGCCAGAACCGGGTCATCGAACGCAAGAAGGCGCGGTCGTGCGACACGGCCACGATGGTGCCGTCGAACTGGTCGAGCGCCGACTCGAGCGCCTCCGCGGAGTCGATGTCGAGGTTGTTGCGTCGGCTCGTCGAGCAGGAGCAGGTTGTGGCCCTCCACCTCGAGCGTGAGGATCTCGAGCCGTGCCTTCTGCCCGCCCGACAGGGTCTCGTACGGGCGACGCGCCCGCGCCGGGCAGGCTCGTACCGCGCCAGGGCCGCCATCGAGCGCTGCTCTTCGGTGAGCCGGCTCAGGATCACGTCGAGGGGCGTGCGACCGGCGATGTCGAGGCGCCGGTTGAACTGCGTGAAGAACCCCGCCGACACCCGGTTGCCGGTGACGAGTTCGCCGGCGGTGGGCTGCTCGACGCCGGCCAGGATGCGGAGCAGTGCGACTTCCCGGGCCGTTCGATCCAACGAGGCGACCCGTTCGCCGAACGCACTTAGCGGTCGATCGGGTCGACGAGCTCGCCGAGTCCCACGGCCGGTCCGGGCCACGCCCGGCCGGCCGAGTCGCCGCCCGGCAGGCGCATCTTATGTGCTGCTTGCGGGCGGGTGCCGCCGGGCGGGCCGGCGTCGACGAAACTCTTCCAGCGCGTCTCGGCGGCATCGGCCTTGGCGGCGTTGCCGTCGCTGATCGCGGCCCGCTGCTTCAGTCCGCTTGTGACTGGAAGAGGCGGCGTTCCTCCTCTTGCCAGCGCTTGCAGGTCGTCCTGAGCCAGGTCCGCTTGGCGGTGCTCGCGGGCTCGTAGTAGCTGGCGGTACGACTTCCCATGCACCCAGTGCCCCGTTCGTCTTCGATGGTGACGACGGGTTGCGTGGTCGCGTGCGAGCAGCTCGCGATCGTGAGTGACCATGCAGAACGTCTTGGTCGATGCGTCGCAGCATCCCTCCAGCCAGCTCTTGGCGGGGATGTCGAGGAAGTTGTCGGGCTCGTCGAGCAACACGACGTCGGCGTCGGAGCTGAAGACGACGTCGAGGACGAGTTGCTTGCGCTCGCCGCCCGACAGCTCGCGGGTAAGACGGTCCCCGGCAACCGCCAGCGGCTGGCGCGACGCACGCCGGGTGGACGCGTCCCACCGGCCCTCAAGCTGGTAGCCGCCGAGGTCGGACCACTCGCCGATCAGGTGCCCGAGGTCGGCGCCCGCCTCGGCGTCGCCGGCGGCGAGGCGGCGCTCGGCGTCGAGCAACGCCCGCCCCGCGTTGCGAAGGACAGTGGGCCGCAAGTGCACCAAGAGGTCTCGCACGGTCTGGCGTTCGTCGTCGAGCCCCACGTCCTGGGGCATGAACACGAGCTCGCCGCCCACCTGCACCCCGCCCTCGAGCGGGTCGAGCTCGCCGGCCAGGACCCGCAGCAACGTGGTCTTGCCGATGCAGGTTCATACCGCCGATGAGCCCGGCGTGGTCGCCCGCGCCGACACGGAACGACACGTGGGCCAGCAGCAGCTGACCGCCGGGGTGCGCGTACGCCAGGTTGGAGACGCTCAGGAACCCCACCCGGCCAGGCTCGCACCGGGTGGCCCCGACGGCCAGCGCGTTGCGCCGGCCACGAGAGGAGCGGTTCAGGTGTCGTCAGGCGGCGGTGGATGCTCCTCGAGGTACCGGAGGTACTCGTCGGAGATGGGCGTCTGCACCATGTCGATCGGCGCGATCGGCTCCTGCGTGAAGTCGAAGCTCTCGCTGTAGTTGTAAGCGTTCGCGTCCTCTTCATTGAGCGGCGGGACGTCGAGCACCCACTCGGTGAACGACAGGAACGACGCCGGCGAGGCCCACGTTGAGAGTCGGTGAACTGAGGCTTCGCCCACGGGCTGATGATCACCATCGGCACCCGGATCCCGAGGGGTTCCTCGGGTGGCGAGCACGTGGTGGTCGAAGCACCCGCAGTCGTCGTAGGTGATGAGGATCGCCAGTAGCCTCTGCCACTGCGGGCCATTCATCCAGCGCTTCGACCACTTCCCGGCCGATCCAGTTGTCGCCGACGAGCATCGACGTGTTTAGTTGTGCTGGCTGGTGGCTCCGATGGCGCCGTCGGGCGTCATGATCGACAGGTTGGCGAGCTTGCCCCGGGCGGCATCGTCGATGACCCGCAGCGGGAACTGCACCATCTTCGACTGGCGCTTGTCGTAGAGGCAGTTGGCGAACAGCGGGCAGATCGCATAGTTGTAGCCAGCCGTGCTGCGGGGGCCACGGAACGAGTAGAGCCGGAACGTGCGGTCGTACTCGAACAGCCGGTCCATGATCGTCGGCACGTTCTGCACGGGTGAGGGCCGGTACGGGCCGGTGCCGTCGATCTTCGGGACGCAGGCAGGAACGTAGAACGAGTGGATCACACCGGGGTCGGGGCTCCACAGTGCGTCGCGGTTGCTGTCGCAGCCGCGTCCGGGACCGAGCAGTTAGCCGGTGCGGGACGGAACCGGGATCTCGCCCTCGAAGCCGTTGAGCGTGGCGGTGACGATCTCGATGTGGGCGCCGAAGGTCGGCACGTAGTCGAGCTCGAACGTGCGGTCGGAGATGACGAACTGGTCGGCGAGCGCCGAGAAGTTCGGGATGTCTTCGGGGTGGTAGATGCCGTAGCAGCTGAAGTTGCTGAACGGCCCGCACCGCGGAAGGTGCTGAAGCCGTTCATCAGGCCGCCGTTGACGGCCCGCATCTGGCTGTCACGGCCGTGCGGTGCGGGCGGCACGATGTCGCTCATGCGGGGCAGGTCGATGGTGTCGCCGTTCTCCCAGCTCACCCGTGAGTGCGCCGTCGCAACGACCGGTGTCGACGCAGAACTTCCCGAGCATGTTGTCGAAGCTGTGGTTCTCCTGGTAGATGAGCACCACGTTCTCGATCGGGGTCGGGACGCGCCGCCATAGGCCGGTGCGGCGGGCGCCGATGTCGCGCTCTGGGTTCCGCCCACTGCAGCGATCGCCGCCGTCAGTCCGATCACGGCGAAGGTGTTGCGAGGTCTCATCGAAAGCCTCTCCCTGGGGGTTCGACGAGACTAACTGCTCACCTCGGTGGCTGGCGGACTACCTTCCGCCAGATGGGGGTGCGCCGTGTCGTGCGGGCGGCGACCGTGTGGTCGGCCCTGATCGTGTCCGTGGCCACGCCGGCCGTACCCGCGGGGGCCGCCGCGGCCGCTCCCGACGAGCCCGGCGTCGAGATTCTCGGGCCGGCCGAAGGCGACTGCCCGACTTCGTTCACGTGCCTGGCGTTCCGGGCGTCGTGCGCGACGCCAGCGGAGGTGCCGCCGCTCACCGGCCGGTTCGCCATCGGGCGCCACGGCGAGCCCCGGCGCGGCATTCTGGTCGGCTTCGGCGGCGGCGGCGGTCAGAGCCTGTGGTTCGGCGGCAACGGCGGGCGGCCGTTCTGGAAACAGATCGCACACGCCGGCATCGAAGCGGTGTCGGTCGCGTGGGACGCCGACTGGAACCTGGGCACGCAGGGACCTGCCGCGCTCGCATGCCGGGTCGCCGCCGTCGTCGACTGGGCGATCGACCGTGATGCCGCGGCCGGGACCGTGCCGCCGGCCGGCGACGGCGTGTGCGGCGTGTGCGTGCTCGGCTACAGCATCGGCACGGCCCAGGCGGCAGCCGCGCTAAGCTCTACGACGTCGGCGACAACATCGACGACCCATCTTGGTCTCGGGCCCGCCGATCGCCGACATCGCCGCCGGGTGCCGCCGCGACGGGTCGGTCCTCCAGTTCCTCAAGCCGCGAGCCAACGCCATGCGGTCGCGCATCGACGACTCCTACGACGGCGGTGCCGCCGGCTTCGGGCCCTGTTCGATGGTGCCGGCCGACGAGGCTACTTCCCCGCGTGGAACGCCAGCAGCCTCGTGCCGGCGGGCCGCACGCACTTCCCGACCACCCGCTTCAGCTTCGTGTGGGGCGACCGCGACCGCACCGGCGCCGCCGGGCAGGGCATCACCTACCTCGGGGCGCTCGAGGCCGCCGGCTCGCCCCTGCTCGGGTACCGCTGTTCGACGCGACCCACGACGTCTTCGAAGAGGTCGAGGCGCGGCTGAGCACGATGGCCGCCATCCTGTGGCTGCCCGCCGACGGCTTCAACGTGCCCCCCGTGCCCCCCGCAGGCCTGTCCTCGCGCTGCGGGCTCACCGCCGGGGAGTTGAGGTCAGGGCCGTTGGCCTTGGGGGCGCCGGCGGGCTCGCTACCCGGCGAGTGACGCGTAGGCGGCGACGACGATGCCGGCGCCGCGCACGTCGCCGACGGTGCCCTCGCCCATCTTGTTCATCACGTAGGCGATGTCAGGCGGGCGTCGAGGTCGTTGACGACCAGCGAGCCGCCCCAGCCACCCCAGAAGCACGCTGCTGGCGTTGGGGCCGATCGGCGTCTCCGGGCGAGTCGAGGCCGTAGCCGATGCCGAACCGACCGGCGACGCCGAGCACGAGGTCGGTGCCGGCCGCCTGCTCCTCGAACACCGCCCGGCACCCGGCCTCGGAGCAGGAGCGGCGCCCGCCGACCTCGCCGCCGCACGCGAGCACCGACTGCACCGCGCCGACCGAGCGGGCGTTGCCGTGACCGCCGGCGGCGGGGATCTCGGCCCGGCGCCACGGCATCGTCCCACGGACTGCTCGGCGTCGAGCGGCGGGTTGGTGAGCGTCTGGACGGCGACGTTGTCGGGCCCGAGCCGTCCGGCCGCTCGGCCATCTGCTCCGGCGGCGGCGGCGGGATGACCGAGGCGACCCGGTGCGTCGTGCTCGGCGGCCGGTGCCGATGTGGAAGTCGGCGCCGAGCGGCTCGGCGATCTCCTCGGCGAAGAACGTGCCGAGCGACTGGCCGGTCGATCCGGCGGACGACCTCGCCGACGAGGTAGCCCTGGGTGATCGCGTGGTAGCCCGAGGCGCGTGCCCGGCTCCCACCACGGCGCCTGGGCGGCGAGCAGCGACGTGCACCTTCTCCCAGTCGTAGAGGTCCGTCGGCGTCCATCGGCTCGCTCCCAGCCCGACAGCCCGGCGGTGTGCGCGAGCAGGTGGCGGACCGAGCACGCCCTCCTTGCCGTTGGCCGCGAACTCGGGCCAGTAGCGTCGCGACCGGGCGCGTCGAGGTCGAGCTCGCCGCGGTCGGCCAGCACCAGCGCGCGACAGGCGCGTCATCGTCTTGGTCGTCGACCAGACGTTGATGATCGTGTCGCGCTCCCACGGCGTGGTGCCGCTCGCGCGTCGGCGTAGCCACCCCACAGGTCGACGACCAGCTCGCCGTCGAGCACGACCGCGACCGACGCGCCGACGTCGAGGCCCTGGTCGAAGTTGGCGGCGAAGGCGTCGCGCACGGCGGCGAAGCGGTCGTCGCAGGTGCCTTCGACTTGGGCCATGGTCGCCTCCCCGGTTCCAGTGGGCGGAGCGTACGGCCCGGAGACGGCCTTGAGCAGTTCGTCCTAGATCTCTCTGGGCGGGAACCTGAGACGTTGGACACGTTTCGGTCGGCACGAGGATGAACGCCGAGAACGGCTTCGTCCGCCCGACCGGGGTGACGACCTCACAGCACGGCTCGGCGAGCGGTCGTCCTGCTGCGAGAAGCGGGGCCATGCTTCGCTCGATTCGCGCGCCCTCCCCGCTAGGAGACTGCTGAGCAATTCGGTGTTCTGGCAAACATGTCTGTGACCAGCGTGTTTGTGGTGTCGGGGTGCTCGCGTTGTTGAGGTGATTCGGTCACGCTGGCAGGGTGCAGGGCAAGAGCGATCCGAACGTTGAGTTGTTGGACGCGGCCGCGGTGTGCGGGCATCTGGTTCCGGCGGGTCGGTGGCCGGGTTCCTGGCCGAGCACCGTCGGGCGCTGTTCCCGCGACGAGTTGTTCGCGGACCTGTTCCCGTCGGGGCGGGGCCGGCCGTCGGTGCCCGGCGGATGTGATCGCGACGGTGATGGTGCTCCAGGCGCTCGGAAGGGCCCATCGGACCGGGACGCGGTCCGGGAGCTGCGCGACGAACATCACTTGGAAGGTCGCGGCCGGTCTGACGCTTGACCGACGAGGGGTTCCACCCGACGGTGTTGACGTTGTGGCGGAACAAGCTCCGGGCCAGCGGATCGCCCGAGCGGATCTTCGACGCGGTGCGGGCGGTGGTCGACGCGACTGGCGTGATCAAGGGCAAGACCCGCCGGGTGCTGGACTCCACGGTCCTCGACGACGCGGTGACCACCCAGGACGCGGTCATCAGCTCGTCGTCGGCGATCCGCCGGGTCCGCCGCCTGGTCCCGGAGGCCAAGGCGTGGCGGCTCGCCGCCCACGACTACGACAACGATCCGGGCAAGCCCGCGTGCGCCTGGGACGACCCCGACGCCCTCGACGTGCTCATCACCGCGCTGGTCACCGACGCCTCGGCTGTCCTCGACGCTGTCGCCGGGCTCGACCTGGATCCGGCGCAGCCGCCGAGGCGGTCGGGCTGCTCGCACTGGTCGCCGGCCAAGACGTCGAACCGGGCGACGACGACGGCACGTGGCGGATCGTCCGCGGCACCCGCCCCGGACCGGATCGTGTCGACCGTCGATCCCGAGTCCCGGCACGTGCACAAGACCGTCCACGAGCTACCGCGACGGCTACAAGGCCCACATCGCGGTCGAACCCGACACCGGCCTCGTCACCGACTGCGCGCTCACCCCCGGCGACGTCACCGACGGCGCCGCCGGCGTCGGGCTGCTCGCCGGCGAAGAACCCGGCCTCGAGATCTACGCCGACTCCGCCTACGGCTCGGGCGCCACCCGCGCTGAGCTACGCGCCGCTAGGCCACGACTCGGTCATCAAACCGATCCCGCTGCGCGGCATCCCCGGCGGCTTCGACCGCGACGACTTCGTCGTCGATCACCACGCCCGCACCGTCACCTGCCCCGCCGGCCACACCGTCCGCGATCACCGCTCGGGCAACGCAACCTTCGAGCGCCCGCTGCCGCGGCTGCCCGCTCCGTCCACGCTGCACCACCGCCGAGCACGGCAAGACCCTCAAGATCGAGCGACCACGACGACGAGCTCGTCTACGCCCGCCAAGCCTGGCGCGACCCGATCCTCGTTGACCACTACCGGCGCACCGGCCGATGGTCGAACGGACCATCGCCTGGCTCGTCGCCCGCGGCCACCGCAAAGTCCGCTACCGCGGCGTCGACCGCAACCAGCTCTGGCTCGTCCACCCGGGTCGCCGCGCTCAACCTCCGCCGCCTCCTCAACCTCGGCCTCCACCGAGACGACCAAGGCTGGGCCATCGCCTGAACGAGGCCCTCGGGTCTGTCAACGAGAGACCACTCAATGGCCGAAGCCACCAGGGTGACCGGCTTCCACTCTCGATACACCGGCTCTTCGGTCGGACATGACCCGAGGACCCCGCCACACGCTACGACCCTGAGCCCCGCCGACCCTTTGCTCAGCAGTCTCCTAGCGGCCCGTGAGGCTGAAGTGCTGGTAGTCCTTGGAGTTTGTCCAGTCGCCGCCCCACCCCCAGCCGATGGCGCGAAGGCCGCCACCGTGGGGTCGCCGTTGACGATCATCCCCTGGCGGACGGGTGCGGTCGGTGTAGCCGCGGCCCGCCGGCGGGAGGACCGCGCCGCCCTTGACGTATGGGTTCTGGATGGGGTTGATGTCGATCGCCCAGCCGTAGGAGTGCTGGGACCAGGTCGTGCCGCCGGTGACCGTGCCGGCAGTTGAAGGCGCTGGTGTTGTTGGCCGCCATCGACGCGTCGTCGTCTCCCCCGAACACCGAGACCGGCTCCATGCGTTGATCGCGAACTGGTTGTCGAACATATCGTGGAAGGCCGCGACGACGGTGCCCGACGTGGTCGACGTGCACGACGAGGGTGCCCGTACTGCACGCGGTTGTCGAAGTCGAAGTGCGACAGGTCGACGGCCCGCAACCGGTCGGGGGCGACGGAGCCTCCGGGCGGCCACGACACGCCCGACTCCACGGCGGTGATCGTTCGCACGTACGACTGGAACGGCGGTGGCGGAGGTGGTCCGGGGAGGCGCCGGGCGAGGCAGCCGGCCGCGAGTACTGCGACTCACCACGGTGCGTGCGACTGTCGCGCCCGTGAACGGTAGGTCGGGGCGGGTCGGCAGGCGCTGGCGTAGCGTGACCGAGCGAGCAACCGGGGGTTCAGGTGACGAGGTTCTGTCGAGTGGTCGGAGCGGTGCTTCTTGCCGCGGGTGTGGTCGCGTGCGGTGACGACGACGCGCCGCCGGTGGCGGTGTCGGGGACGGCGCCGATCGTCGAGGCCGCCGACGAGTCGACGACAACGACCGCGGCGCCCGACACCGACCCGGTCGAAGCGCCGTCGGGCGACGCCTTCTACGTGCCCCCTGATCCGCTGCCGGCGGGCGAGGCGGGCGACGTGATCTGGTCGACGCCCATCGAGGCGAGCGCCGGGCGCCAGGGCTGGAAGATCCTGTACCTGTCGGAGTCGGTGCAGGGCGACCCGATCGCGGTGTCGGGCCTGGTCTCACGCCGACCCGCTGCCGACCGCGGACGAGCCCCTGCCGATCCTCGCGATCGCCCACGGCACCACCGGGCTCGCCGACCGGTGCGCGCCGTCGTACCCGCTGGCCATCGGTACCGAGGGCGAGGTCAGTCGAAGCCGGCCAGGTGCCAGCCGACGTCTCGGCCCGCTACGTCTCTGGCGACCGACTACGAGGGCCTCGGCACCCCGGGCGACCACACCTACCTCGTCGGGCTCTCCGAGGGCCGCCACTCCTCGACATCACCGCGCGGCCAGAGGCTGCCCGGCTCGGGACTCGCCGAGTAGCCCCCGTCGGCCTGTGGGGTCACTCGCAGGGTGGCGGGGCCGCCTTGATGACGGCCGAGTTGGCGCCCACCTACGCACCCGACACGAACCTCGCCGGCGCGGTCGCCGGGCGCGCGGCCGCCGAGCTGAAGCTGCTCGGCACGGCGCTGCGGACGAGCCCGTACTTCGGCTACATCTTCATGGCCGCGGCGGGCTTCCAGGCGGCGTACCCCGACATGGACCTGAGTACGGTCCTCACGCCCACGGGCGTGGCCGCCGCCGGCGAGGCGGGCGACCAGTGCGGCAGCGAGACGATCGACGCCATCGCCGGCCAGGACCCGAACCTGTTCCTCAGCGGCGACCCGGGGACGGTCGAGCCGTTCACGTCGTTGCTCAAGGAGAACTCACCCGGCGTGCGGGCCACCACGGTGCCGATCTTCATGTACCACAGCACTTCATTTTCCGCCGTGCGTCTCCTTCCACGCGAAGTTGTGGTGGTTCTCGACGCCGGCGAGGATCTTCGCGCCGAGGTTGCGTCGCGATGCGCTGTGGATCAGCGCGTGGTTGGCGGCGGCGTACTTGCCCATCAGGTTCATCGCGGCCCAGTATTCCTGGCCCGGCCTGCTGAATCGAGATCGAGCCAGGCGAGACGGCGCAGCTCCGGCGGGCAGCTCGGGATGCAGGTCCATCGCGAGCTTCGAGTAGAAGTCGGCGACGGTCGCGCCGGTGCCGCGGGAGCCGCTGTGGGAGAGCAGCGCGAGATACTCGCCCGGCATTCGAAACGCTGCCGCAGGAGCTGCTGGGCTCTCGATCCGATGCGTGAGCGATGCCGAACTCGACGAAGTGATTGCCGCTGCCGCTGGTGCCGAGCTGGCTGCGCGGCCTTGTCGAAGACGCGCTGCGTGACCGGCGTGACCGTCCAGTCCTCTTCCAGCACATCGTGCTCGAGCGGCTTCTTGAAGCTCGCCGCCGGTGCCGAACAGCGTCTCGCGCCGCAGCGCGTTGACGAGCGAGTCGTTGAGCCGCTTCATGTCGCTCGGCGGGGATGTCGAAGACGGACAGCTTCATCCGGCAGGCGATGTCGACGCCGACGGCGTAGGGGATGACGGCGTTCTCGGTCGCCAGCACGCCGCCGATCGGCAGGCCGTAGCCCTGGTGCGCATCGGGCATGAGGGCGCCCGGCACCGCCACGGGCAGGCGGGCGGCGTTTTTCATCTGATCGAGCGCGCCGCCTTCGAGCCCTTCGCCCCAGATGCGATACGGCGCGGGCGTGCTCGCGTTCGACGTAGGTCTGCTTCGCTTGCGCCGTCTCGTCGATCAGCGCCTCGGCAAGCATCGGCCAAGTGGGGTGCTCTTTGTACGCGTTGGGCTCGGTGAGAATGGCGGCAGATCGCTCTCGATGACGCGCTTGGCGAGCTTGTCCTTCTTGTGAATCTCGCCGATGAGTTTCAGCGCAACGCCCAGCGATGGGCCGGGCTTGAAGCCGAGCTTGATGAGGTCTTTTCCGGTCACGGCCGCTCAGCATAACAACGAAGTGTCCCCGCGCGATCCAGTCGCGCGGGGACGCTTGCACTGATGTTGCGGTCCGTTTTCAGCCGGCTCGGTTGAGCTGATTCGACGCCGGATGCGGGATCGTCGCCATGTCCGCCCGCGGGTGGGCGGCGTCGTAGACTTCCTTCATCCGGCTCGTCGTCAGGTGCGTGTAGATCTGCGTCGTGCTCAGGCTCTGGTGGCCGAGCAGCTCCTGCACGCTGCGCAGGTCGGCGCCGTTGTTCAGCAGGTGCGTCGCGAAGCTGTGACGCAGCGTGTGCGGGCTGATCCCGGGATCGAGGCCGGCCTGCACGAGATACTTGTCGAGCTTGCGGCGGACCGAGCGGGTGCTCAGCGACTCGCCGTGCTTGTTGAGGAAGACGCGGCTGCGCGTGCGGCCCTGGCAGCTTGGGTGTCGGCGTCGCGCAGCTCGAAGTAGCGCTGCACGCGCCTTGATCGCCTGGCTGCCGATCGGCGTGAGGCGGTCCTTGCGGCCCTTGCCGCGTGACGCGGAGCACGCCTTCGCTGCAGGTCGATGTCGGCCATCTCCAGCTCGACCAGTTCGCTGACGCGGATGCCGGAGAGTAGAGCACTTCGAGCATCGCCTTGTCGCGGGCGGCGAGCAGGTCGGCGTCGCCGGGGGCTTCGAGCAGCTTCTGCACCTGCTCGAGGTCCAGGCACTTGGGCAGGCGCTTTTCCTGCTTGGGCGTGCGGATCGTGCGTCAGCGGGTTGACGCTGACCGATGCCGCGGCGGATCAGGAACTTGTAGAAGCTGCGCAGCGTCGCCAGCTTCCGGGCGGTCGTGCTCTTGGTGTAGTTCTGGCCGTAGAGGTACGCGAGGAACTCGCGGATCGTCAGCGGCTCGCACTTGACCTGCTTCTCGTCGAGCTGCTCGGCGGCGATCTCGGGGCTCGGCGTCGGCGGCGGCCGGCGTCGGCTGGCCGATCTCGCCGGCGAGGAACTGGCCGAACTGGATCAGGTCGGCGCCGTAGCTCTTGACGGTGTAGTCGCTGAAGTGCTTCTCCAGCTGCAGGTAGTCGAGGAACTGCTGGACCAGCGGCGAGAAGCTTCTTGGCCTGCGGACGTCGGTCGAGGCGGCGGATTGTGGCGGTCGACGGTTTGCATAAGCACCGGTTCGGGTGGCGAGCAATGAACTCCTGAGTGCGGACGTACAGTCGTCCGCCGGACAGACGGAAACATCTTCCGCATCGTCCGCCGGCCACCGGCCGGCGATTTCCGGGGGACCGATTCGCTTCGTGCGCGATCCTCGCGCAGCGATCGGATTCGTCTTTCAGCGTCGGAGCGTCGTCGGGCTTGGGTTAACCCGATAACCTCATGCTGCTTTTTTCGGCAAATACCCCTTCAATTCTTTTGCCAAATGCTGGCCGAGTTGATGAGAGAGCACGGCGGCGTCGAACCAGTCGAAGGTGAGCTCCAGC